>NZ_CP022823.1 GCF_002269255.1 Klebsiella quasivariicola
GTGTCACTTTCGCTTTGGCAGCAGTGTCTTGCCCGATTGCAGGATGAGTTACCAGCCACAGAATTCAGCATGTGGATCCGCCCATTGCAGGCGGAACTGAGCGATAACACGCTGGCACTGTATGCGCCAAACCGTTTTGTGCTCGACTGGGTAAGGGACAAATACCTCAATAATATCAATGGACTCCTCAATGATTTTTGCGGTGCTGATGCCCCGCAGCTGCGTTTTGAGGTGGGCGCTAAGCCTGCCAGCTCGCTGCAGAAAGGGGCGGTAAGCCCGGCTGCGGCGACCATCCCGGCGGCGCAGGTACAGACCGCGCGCACGGCGCCGACGATCGTGCGCCCAGGCTGGGATAATGTCCCGGCGCCAGCGGAGCCGACCTACCGCTCTAACGTTAACGTGAAACACACGTTTGATAACTTCGTCGAAGGTAAATCTAACCAGCTGGCCCGCGCGGCGGCGCGTCAGGTGGCGGATAACCCGGGCGGCGCCTACAACCCGCTGTTCCTTTATGGCGGCACCGGTCTGGGGAAAACCCACCTGTTGCACGCCGTGGGTAACGGCATTGTGGCGCGTAAGCCGAACGCCAAAGTGGTCTATATGCACTCCGAGCGTTTCGTCCAGGACATGGTCAAAGCGCTGCAGAACAACGCCATAGAAGAGTTTAAGCGCTACTACCGCTCTGTTGACGCCCTGTTGATCGATGACATTCAGTTCTTCGCTAATAAAGAACGATCCCAGGAGGAGTTTTTCCACACCTTCAATGCCTTGCTGGAAGGTAATCAGCAGATCATCCTGACGTCGGATCGTTATCCAAAAGAGATCAACGGCGTTGAGGATCGTCTAAAATCCCGCTTCGGCTGGGGGCTGACGGTGGCGATCGAGCCGCCGGAGCTGGAAACCCGCGTTGCGATCCTGATGAAAAAAGCCGATGAAAACGACATTCGCCTGCCGGGCGAAGTGGCGTTCTTTATCGCCAAGCGTCTGCGTTCGAACGTGCGTGAACTGGAGGGGGCGCTGAACCGTGTTATCGCTAACGCCAACTTTACCGGCCGGGCGATCACGATTGATTTCGTGCGCGAAGCGCTGCGCGATCTGCTGGCGCTGCAGGAAAAACTGGTCACCATCGACAATATTCAAAAGACGGTGGCGGAGTACTACAAGATTAAGGTAGCGGATCTGCTGTCCAAGCGCCGCTCCCGTTCGGTGGCGCGTCCTCGCCAGATGGCGATGGCGCTGGCCAAAGAGCTGACCAACCACAGCCTGCCGGAAATCGGCGATGCGTTTGGCGGCCGCGACCATACCACCGTGCTGCACGCCTGCCGCAAGATTGAGCAGTTGCGTGAAGAAAGCCACGACATTAAAGAAGATTTTTCCAATTTAATCAGAACATTATCCTCGTGACGCTATGAAATTTACCGTAGAACGTGAACATTTATTAAAACCGCTGCAACAGGTGAGCGGTCCGTTAGGTGGTCGTCCGACGCTGCCCATTCTCGGTAACCTGCTGCTTCAGGTCGCGGACGGCACACTGTCGCTGACCGGTACCGATCTTGAAATGGAGATGGTGGCGCGCGTGGCGCTGGTTCAGCCGCACGAAGCGGGTGCCACGACCGTTCCGGCACGGAAATTCTTTGATATCTGCCGCGGACTGCCGGAAGGGGCGGAGATCGCGGTTCAGCTGGAAGGCGATCGGATGCTGGTGCGTTCCGGCCGCAGCCGCTTCTCGCTGTCGACCCTGCCCGCTGCCGATTTCCCGAATCTTGACGACTGGCAGAGCGAGGTGGAATTTACCCTGCCGCAGGCGACGATGAAGCGCCTGATCGAAGCGACCCAGTTCTCGATGGCGCACCAGGATGTTCGTTACTACTTAAACGGTATGCTGTTCGAAACCGAAGGCAGCGAACTGCGCACCGTCGCCACCGACGGCCACCGCCTGGCGGTCTGCGCGATGCCGCTGGAAGCATCGCTGCCGAACCATTCGGTGATCGTGCCGCGTAAAGGGGTGATTGAGCTGATGCGGATGCTCGACGGCGGCGATACCCCGCTGCGCGTGCAGATCGGCAGCAACAATATCCGCGCCCACGTTGGCGATTTTATCTTCACCTCTAAGCTGGTTGATGGCCGTTTCCCGGATTATCGCCGCGTATTGCCGAAAAACCCGGATAAACACCTCGAGGCGGGCTGCGATATTCTCAAGCAGGCTTTTGCCCGCGCGGCGATTCTTTCCAACGAGAAATTCCGCGGCGTGCGGCTGTATGTCAGTGAAAACCAGCTGAAAATCACCGCCAATAACCCGGAACAGGAAGAGGCGGAAGAGATTCTGGATGTGACCTACGCCGGAACGGAGATGGAGATTGGCTTCAACGTTAGCTATGTGCTGGATGTGCTGAATGCGCTGAAGTGCGAGAATGTACGTATTCTGCTGACGGATTCGGTGTCGAGCGTGCAGATTGAGGATGCGGCTTCGCAATCCGCAGCCTATGTCGTCATGCCTATGAGATTGTAGTGGAAAATATCGGGCTATCTTACTTGCCATTTTCAACCTGGGCTGTGCTCGCCCCTGTCACGTACTTCGTGTACGCTCCAGGGTCTGCGCGCAGTCCGCGTTGAAACTGGCTGCGCCGATAACGCCCTGGCCCAAAGAACGCTGATATGTCACTGACGCGCTTGCTCATCAAAGACTTCCGCAATATTGAAAGCGCGGATCTCGCTTTATCTCCCGGCTTTAACTTCCTGGTTGGCGCGAACGGCAGCGGCAAAACCAGCGTGCTGGAAGCTATCTATACGCTCGGTCACGGCCGGGCGTTTCGTAGTTTGCAAATTGGCCGGGTGATCCGCCACGAGCAGGAGGCTTTTGTCCTGCACGGCCGCCTGCAGGGCGAAGAGCGGGAAACCGCCATCGGCCTGACCAAAGACAAACAGGGCGACAGCAAGGTGCGCATCGACGGCACCGACGGCCACAAAGTGGCGGAGCTGGCGCACCTGATGCCGATGCAGCTGATTACGCCGGAGGGGTTTACTTTACTCAACGGCGGCCCCAAATACAGAAGAGCATTCCTCGATTGGGGATGTTTTCACAACGAAGCCGGATTCTTCACCGCCTGGAGCAACCTGAAGCGCCTGGTCAAGCAGCGCAACGCCGCGCTACGCCAGGTGAGCCGCTATGCCCAGCTGCGGCCGTGGGATCTGGAATTAATCCCGCTGGCGGAGCAGATCAGCCGCTGGCGTGCCGAATACAGCGCCGCTATTGTCGAAGACATGGCGGATACCTGTCAGCAATTTTTACCGGAATTCACCCTCACCTTCTCTTTCCAGCGCGGCTGGGAAAAAGAAACGGACTACGCCGAGGTGCTGGAGCGGAATTTCGAACGCGACAGAATGTTAACCTACACCGCCCACGGCCCGCATAAAGCGGATTTCCGCATTCGCGCTGACGGGGCGCCGGTGGAAGATACCTTGTCGCGCGGGCAGCTTAAGCTGCTGATGTGCGCCCTGCGTCTGGCGCAGGGAGAGTTCCTCACCCGCGTCAGCGGGCGGCGCTGCCTGTACCTGATAGATGATTTTGCCTCGGAACTTGATGATGCCCGCCGCGGTCTGTTATCCAGCCGCCTGAAAGCGACGCAGTCACAGGTTTTCGTCAGCGCCATCAGCGCTGAACACGTTATGGACATGTCGGACAAAAATTCGAAGATGTTCCGCGTGGAAAAAGGTAAAATAACGGATTAACCCAAGATTAAATGAGCGAGAAACGTTGATGTCGAATTCTTATGACTCCTCCAGTATCAAAGTCCTGAAAGGGCTGGATGCGGTGCGTAAGCGCCCGGGTATGTATATCGGCGACACGGATGACGGCACCGGTCTGCACCACATGGTATTCGAGGTTGTGGATAACGCTATCGACGAAGCGCTCGCGGGTTACTGCAAAGATATCGTTGTCACCATCCACAGCGATAACTCCGTCTCCGTACAGGATGACGGCCGCGGCATCCCAACCGGCATTCACCCGGAAGAGGGCGTCTCCGCAGCGGAAGTTATCATGACCGTCCTGCACGCCGGCGGTAAATTCGATGATAACTCCTATAAAGTGTCCGGCGGTCTGCACGGCGTAGGCGTCTCGGTGGTTAACGCCCTGTCGCAGAAGCTGGAGCTGGTTATCCAGCGCGATAACAAAGTGCACAAGCAGATGTACGAACACGGTGTACCGCAGGCGCCGCTGGCGGTGACCGGCGAGACCGACAAAACCGGCACCATGGTGCGTTTCTGGCCAAGCCTGGAAACCTTCACCAACGTCACCGAATTCGAGTATGACATTCTGGCGAAACGCCTGCGCGAGCTGTCGTTCCTGAACTCCGGGGTCTCTATCCGCCTGCGCGATAAGCGCGACGGTAAAGAGGACCATTTCCACTACGAAGGCGGCATCAAGGCGTTCGTTGAGTATCTCAACAAGAACAAAACGCCGATCCACCCGAATATTTTCTATTTCTCCACCGAAAAAGACGGTATCGGCGTGGAAGTGGCGCTGCAGTGGAACGACGGCTTCCAGGAAAACATCTACTGCTTTACCAACAACATCCCGCAGCGTGACGGTGGTACTCACCTCGCTGGCTTCCGCGCGGCGATGACTCGTACCCTCAACGCCTACATGGATAAAGAGGGTTACAGCAAAAAAGCGAAAGTCAGCGCCACCGGCGACGATGCCCGTGAAGGCCTGATCGCTGTGGTATCGGTGAAAGTGCCGGATCCGAAATTCTCCTCACAGACCAAAGACAAGTTGGTCTCCTCCGAGGTGAAATCGGCGGTGGAGCAGCAGATGAACGAACTGCTGAGCGAATACCTGCTGGAAAACCCGTCCGATGCCAAAATCGTGGTCGGCAAAATTATTGACGCCGCGCGCGCCCGTGAGGCCGCACGTCGCGCCCGTGAGATGACTCGCCGTAAAGGCGCGCTGGATCTGGCAGGCCTGCCGGGCAAACTGGCGGATTGCCAGGAACGCGATCCGGCGCTGTCTGAACTGTACCTCGTGGAAGGGGACTCCGCGGGCGGCTCTGCGAAGCAGGGTCGTAACCGTAAGAACCAGGCGATCCTGCCGCTGAAGGGTAAAATCCTCAACGTTGAGAAAGCCCGCTTCGATAAAATGCTCTCTTCCCAGGAAGTGGCGACGCTGATCACCGCCCTGGGCTGCGGCATTGGTCGCGATGAATACAACCCGGACAAGCTGCGCTATCACAGCATCATCATCATGACCGATGCGGACGTCGACGGCTCGCACATTCGTACCCTGCTGTTGACCTTCTTCTACCGCCAGATGCCGGAAATCGTCGAGCGCGGGCACGTCTATATTGCCCAGCCGCCGCTGTACAAAGTGAAGAAAGGCAAGCAGGAACAGTACATTAAAGACGATGAAGCGATGGATCAGTATCAGATCTCCATCGCGCTCGACGGTGCGACCCTGCACACCAACGCCAGTGCGCCAGCGCTGGCGGGCGAACCGCTGGAAAAACTGGTTGCCGAGTTCAATGCCACCCAGAAAATGATTGGCCGTATGGAGCGCCGCTTCCCGAAAGCGCTGCTGAAAGAGCTTATCTATCAGCCGACCCTGACCGAGGCCGATCTGGCGGACGAGCAGAAGGTGACCCGCTGGGTGAACACCCTGGTCTCCGAGCTGAACGAGAAAGAACAGCACGGCAGCCAGTGGAAATTTGATCTCCACGAGAACAAAGAGCTGCAGCATTTTGAACCGGTTATTCGCGTCCGTACCCACGGGGTGGATACCGACTATCCGCTGGATAATGAGTTCATCGTAGGGCCGGAATATCGCCGTATCTGCACCCTGGGTGAGAAACTGCGCGGTCTGATGGAAGAAGATGCCTACATCGAGCGCGGCGAACGCCGTCAGCCGGTAGCCAGCTTCGAGCAAGCCCTCGACTGGCTGGTGAAAGAGTCCCGTCGCGGTCTCTCCATCCAGCGTTATAAAGGTCTGGGCGAGATGAACCCGGATCAGCTCTGGGAAACCACCATGGATCCGGACAGCCGCCGCATGCTGCGCGTGACCGTTAAGGATGCCATTGCCGCTGACCAGCTGTTCACCACCCTGATGGGCGATGCCGTTGAGCCGCGTCGCGCCTTTATCGAAGAGAACGCCCTGAAAGCGGCGAATATCGATATTTAAGCCGCATGTTTCCCGGTAACGAGTTTTACCGGGACAACAGGATGAGTAAGCCCGGTCGCATCGCGCGATCGGGCTTTTTTTTGCCGCTAAAAGGGGAATCCTCTGCCGCGGTTCCATCCCCCTTTCGGGCCGACACTTTTACTGTTTTTTGAGCGGAATCGCGTTAGCATGAGGGGAGACTCATCTTACCCGGGGATCCTATGACTATTAAACTGATTGCAATCGATATGGACGGCACGCTGCTGCTGCCAGACCATACCATTTCTCCGGCGGTGAAAGCCGCCATCGCTGCGGCGCGCGAGCGCGGCGTCAATGTGGTGCTGACCACCGGTCGCCCTTACGCGGGCGTCCATAGCTATCTGAAAGAACTGCATATGGAGCAGCCGGGGGACTACTGCATTACCTACAATGGCGCGTTGGTGCAGAAAGCCGGGGACGGTAGCACCGTCGCGCAAACCGCGCTGAGCTATGACGACTATCGCTTCCTTGAGCAGCTCTCCCGCGAGGTCGGCTCCCATTTCCACGCGCTGGATCGCAATACGCTGTATACCGCGAACCGCGATATCAGCTACTACACCGTCCACGAATCCTACGTGGCAACCATTCCGCTGGTGTTCTGCGAAGCGGAGAAAATGGACCCTGAGATCCAGCTGTTGAAAGTGATGATGATCGATGAGCCGGCAATCCTTGACCAGGCCATCGCCCGTATTCCGGCGGAAGTGAAAGAGAAGTACACCGTGCTGAAAAGTGCGCCTTACTTCCTCGAAATTCTGGATAAACGCGTCAATAAAGGCACTGGCGTGAAATCGCTGGCCGATGCGCTCGGCATCAAGCCAGAAGAGATTATGGCGATTGGCGATCAGGAAAATGATATCGCGATGATTGAATTTGCCGGCGTCGGCGTGGCAATGGATAACGCCATTCCTGCGGTCAAAGAAGCGGCGAACTTCATCACCAAATCTAACCTTGAAGATGGCGTCGCCTTCGCCATTGAAAAATACGTTTTAGCGTAAGCTTCCTTCAGGCCCGGCGTTCGCCGGGTCTGTCTTCTCTTTTTTCATGAACAGATGTTAATCCGCATTTAAATCCCTCAATCCTCGCAGGGGATTCTATAAGCTACCCGCCCTCTTTTTAGCAACTCAGAACTAACATCATACTTTTCATGAATATATACCACCGTTTGATGTTGGTTACGCTGCCATTCGCCTCTGTTCAGATTTGCGCGGCCGCGGAACCAACGGCGCCGCTCGAACCGGCGTATGCCTATCACGGCGCAGAGCCTGCGGATCTGCCGGCGCCAGAAAGTCGCCAGCCTGCGGCGACAGAATCGTCCTCGCTACTCCCTTTGCTAGGCGATGAGGCCAGAAAGCGCGGCTACGTACTGCCGCTGCCGTTTGGCGTTAGTATTAACTATATGGATATGCGGCTGAATATTAATGTCGACAGCATTAACTTCACCGGGCTGTCGCTGGATGGTCGCAATATCGATTGCGGTAAGAGCTTCGCCTGCAAACGTGCGGTGAATAATATTTTCGCTAATGGGCCCGTCTCGCTGGATAACGCTTTCCAGATTGGCGTCGGTAATACGCGGGAAAGCAGTAAAACCGAAACGCTCAAGCTGGATGCCTGGCTGCTGCCGTTTATGAACGTTTATGGTCTGGTCGGGCACACCGAAGGACATTCAATTTCGCAGATTGCCGTCGGCCTGAAGGGGCCGAATGGTAAAGTGGTCCCTCTGCCGGGGATGCAGGATCTCGACTTTCGCCTCGATTTTAAGGGTACCACCTACGGGATGGGCACCACCCTGGTGGGTGGCGTCGGCAACTGGTTTACGGTGTTCGACGCCAACTACACCCAGACGCGTTTTGATATCCTCGACGGTAGCATCGACGCGTTTACCTTTTCGCCGCGCGTAGGCTATCGTTTCACTACGCCATCGGTCGATACGCTGCATCTCCCCGCCGGAAAGCTGAACCTGTGGGTCGGCAGCATGTATCAGGATGTGCAGCAGGAGTTTAAGGGCAGCCTTAACGATCTCTCGATGCCGTCGCCGATGCTGCAGAATATGGTCAATCTGGCCAACCAGGACAATAACGGTCGCTTTGATGTGAAACAGCATCTCCAGTCGCCGTGGAACGTGCTGGTGGGCGCGCAGTATGAGATGACGCAGAACTTTAATATTACTACCGAGTTTGGCTTTGCCGAACGTAACAGCTTCTTTATCGCCGGTGAGTATCGCTTTTGAGCCGACTGTTTATCACTTTTCTGCTGCTGATGACCAGCCCGATCTGCAGCCAGGCCGAAATGCTCAGCCGCGAGAAAATCGACGGTTGGCTGCAGCATCTCGGCGCCAGCGATAAGTTCGACGCCAGCAAAGGGATCGACTGGGGCGTGATGCCCGGTCCGTTCTATACGCCGGAGCTGGGGCTGGGCATCGGCACCGCTGTCGTCGGCATGTATCGCCCCGATCCGCAGGATACCACCAGCCAGAACTCGACCCTGACGCTGAGCGGCTACGCCAGCTCCACCGGCGCCTTCGGCCTCAGCGTGAAAAACTACGCCTTTTTCGACAACGACCTGTGGCGCGTTTTTGTCGAAGGGTCGATGGCCAATACGCCCACTTATTACTGGGGGCAGGGTTTTCACGCCGGGGATAAAGACAATGAAAAAGAGAAGTATACCGCCCAGGTGCTGACTCTGCGCCCGACAATCTACCGGCAACTGTTCGACAATGTCTATCTGGGCGCGGGATGGTCGCTGGCGGCGCAGAACGCCGATGAGATGGACCACGACGATTTACCGAAAATAGAAAGCACCTCACAGGGGCCGTCGGTATTCAGTTCGGGCGCCAGCGTTGCCCTGAACTGGGACGATCGCGACTTTGTCCCCAACCCGCGTCGGGGTCAGTATGCTAACGTCCGCTACACCCATTATGCGCCCGGATTAGGCAGCGATACCCGCTTTGACGAATTTCAGCTGCACTATAGTCATTATCATGCCCTGAGCGAGAAAAGCGTGCTCGCCTGGGAGGCCGATGGCGCCTTCACCCAGGGCGAGGTGCCGTGGAGCATGATGCCCCTGTTGGGCAGCGATGAGCGGATGCGCGGTTACTATGAGGGGCGCTATCGCGATAAAAACGTCGTCAGCGGCCAGCTGGAATATCGTCGGCAGCTCACCTGGCGGCATGGGATTGTGGCCTGGGCTGGGGCGGGAACCATGGGGCCGTCGCTGTCGTCGTTGAACAATGGCCGCTGGCTGCCCACCGGCGGCGTTGGCTACCGTTTCGAGTTCAAACCTCGGGTGAATATTCGCCTCGACTATGGCATTGGTAAGGGCAGCAGCGGCTTTTACTTTCAGGTCGGGGAGGCGTTTTAAGCACCTTGCCGGGCATTCAACCTTGCGCGGATTGCGGTATGCTAACGCCACTCTTATATCGGCCCGGTCAGCACGCCATGAAACAAGTTACCTTTGCTCCCCGCAACCACCAGCTCACCAATACCCGTATCTGGACCCCCGACAGCCAGTGGCTGGTGTTCGATGTCCGCCCGTCCGGCGCGTCGTTCACCGGCGAGACTATCGAACGGGTGAACGTCCACAGCGGTGCGGTGGAGATCGTCTATCGCGCCACTGAAGGGGCCAGCGTTGGCGTGGTGACCGTGCATCCGACCGAGGAGCGCTATGTGTTCATTCACGGCCCCGAGCGGCCGGATGCGCAGTGGCAGTATGATTTTCATCATCGCCGCGGAGTGGTGGCCTTTCAGGGGGGCGTCGAGAATCTGGACGCCATGGACATTACCGCCCCTTACACCCCCGGCGCGCTGCGCGGCGGCAGCCACGTTCACGTCTATAGTCCCAACGGTCAGTTCGTCAGTTTTACCTATAACGACCACGTGCTGCACGCGCGCGATCCGGCGCTGGATCTGCGCAACGTCGGCGTGGCGGCGCCCTATGGGCCGGTGACGCCGCCGGGCCACCATCCGCGCGAATACGGCGGCAGCCACTGGTGCGTGCTGGTGAGCCGCACGACGCCGACGCCTGTTCCGGGGAGCGACGAGATTAATCGCGCCTATGAAGAGGGCTGGGTCGGGAACCATGCGCTGGCGTTTATTGGCGATACCCTGGCGGAAAACGGCGACAAAGTCCCGGAGCTGTTTATGGTCGAGCTGCCGCAGGATGAAGCCGGCTGGAAGCAGCCCGGCGGGGAGCCGCTGGCGGGCACGGCAACCACGATGCCGGCGCCGCCGGCGGGCGTCTGTCAGCGTCGTTTGACCTTCACCCACCGTCGCCGCTACCCGGGGCTGGTGAACGTCCCGCGCCACTGGGTGCGCGCCAATCCGCAGGCGACGGCGATAGCCTTTCTGATGCGCGACGACGCCGGGGTGGTGCAGCTGTGGCTGATTTCACCGCAGGGGGGCGAACCGCGGCAGTTGACGTATCACGCGTCGGGTATCCAGTCGGCGTTTAACTGGCATCCGTCGGGAGAGTGGCTGGGCTTTGTGCTGGAGGATCGGATTGCCTGCTGCCATGCCGGCACGGGGGATATCACCTTTTTAACCGACGCGCATGCCCATGCGCCTTCGGCAGACGCGATCGTCTTTTCGCCAGACGGTAAACAGATTGCCTGGATGGAAGAGGTGGACGGTTATCGCCAGCTATGGGTCACGCAGACCGGACGATAACTTACTGGGCAGGCATCGGCGCTGGCGGGATCACCGAGTTGGTCGCCAGCGTGGCTTTCTCGCTCTTTTCGACTCGCGATTTGATAGAGCTGTCGGTGCGGAACATATCCCACGGCAGCAGCAGGGTATCCATGACGGCGGTGAATGGCATATCCAGCGCCACCAGCGATTTGACACCCCAGTTGGTGTCGCTGTCTCCCAGCGTTTGCGCGCTGGAACGTGTACCCGGATAGGTTCCCTCTTTGCCACCGGTATGTGACATTACGCTGGAGCAACCGCTCAGGCTTATTATCCCGCTGAACAGGACCAGCTTTAACAGTCGTCTGCTTTTCATTATTTTTCCATCGTCGTTTCGGGCGTTGAGATAACCTTTCAGCGGTTATATCGGGCCATCCCGTGAATGCATAGCGTTATTGCGCCGCATTGTGGCGGGCATCGCACTTTGCTTTTTGTGCTCCTCCCCCCAGTCTAAGCAATCATTGGCAAACTGCAAAAAAATTCGCCCTCAATCCCTTGAAAATCAGAGGGAGAAACCCATTTTATAGGTGTAACCCACTGAGAATACGCCTGAGGGGTATTCCGGATTACCGCGGCCTGTCCACGATGGAAGGTCATTTGATTCTCGCTGATTTTCAGGAGCTATTTATTATGCGTAACTTCGATCTCTCCCCGCTTTATCGTTCAGCCATTGGTTTCGACCGTCTGTTCAACCTGCTGGAAAACAATCAAAGCCAGAGCAACGGTGGCTACCCTCCGTATAACGTCGAGCTGGTAGACGAAAACCACTATCGCATCGCCATCGCGGTGGCCGGCTTTGCTGAAAGCGAGCTGGAGATCACGGCCCAGGACAATCTGCTGATCGTCAAAGGCGCCCACGCCGCCGAGCAGAAAGAGCGGACCTACCTGTATCAGGGGATCGCCGAGCGCAACTTCGAGCGCAAATTCCAGCTGGCGGAAAATATTCACGTCCGCGGCGCCAACCTGGTGAACGGCCTGCTGTACATCGATCTGGAACGTGTCATCCCGGAAGCGAACAAGCCGCGCCGTATCGAAATTAACTAATTATCCGTTTCAGGCCGCCACGCGGCCTGATGTAAAAACTTGCTCGCCGTCAGGGAGCAGATGCGAATCCACGCTATTCGCAGATATTCACTCGCTTCATAGAAGGAGAAAACACTATGCGTAACTACGATTTATCCCCCCTGCTGCGTCAATGGATCGGTTTTGACAAACTGGCCAGCGCCCTGCAAACCGCCGGTGAAAGCCAGAGCTTCCCGCCTTATAACATCGAAAAAAGCGACGATAACCACTACCGCATTACCCTTGCGCTGGCCGGTTTCCGTCAGGAAGATCTGGATATTCAGCTGGAAGGTACCCGCCTGGTGGTGAAAGGCACGCCGCAGCAGCCGGAAAAAGAGACCACATGGCTGCACCAGGGGCTGGTGAGCCAGGCCTTCAGCCTGAGCTTTACCCTTGCCGACAACATGGAGGTCTCTGGCGCGACCTTCACCAACGGCCTGCTGCATATCGATCTGACCCGCAATGAGCCTGAGCAGATTGCCCCGCAGCGTATCGCCATCAGCGAACGACCAGCGTTAAATAGTTAATTAAGCGAATAACTTATAAGGCCCCGATTTTCGGGGCTTTTTTGTGCGCGAGAGCGCAATAAACTTACTTGCTGCAACGGGTGTTTCAGTTTAAAAAACAATCATACTTTGGGACTCACTCAAACAAGGATACGTTATGAACGAACAGCAGCCATTTGAAGCGATTAGAAAGAGCGATGAGGCGGGGCGGGAGTATTGGTCTGCCCGCAACCTTGGTCCCCTGCTTGACTATAAAGAGTGGCGGAATTTTTATAAGGTCATTGCAAAAGCGATAATTTCATGTGAGGCGAGTGGTCATCCCTCGGCAGACCATTTTGTTGAAACCAACAAAATGGTCGAATTAGGTTCTGGCGCCAGCAGGAATCTTGAAGATTTCCACCTCTCACGCTACGCCTGCTATCTGGTAGTGCAAAATGGCGATCCGTCGAAACCGGTGATTGCTGCGGGGCAAACGTACTTTGCCTTGCAAACCCGGCGCCAGGAATTGCAAGATGATCAAATATTTAAGTCTCTACAAGAGGATGAAAAGCGACTGTTCCTGCGCAATGAACTCAAAGAGCATAATAAACATCTGGTTGAAACGGCCCAACGTGCCGGTGTTGAGACGACTCTTGATTTTGCTGTCTTTCAAAACCATGGCTATAAAGATCTCTATGGTGGTCTTGACCAAAAAGCAATCCATGAGCGTAAGGGCCTAAAGAAAAGCCAAAAAATACTCGACTATATGGGATCGACTGAGCTCGCGGCCAACCTGTTTCGTGCTACCCAAACGGAAGAAAAACTACGTCGGGACGCGGTTGATTCGAAGCAACTCGCCAACAAAACGCATTATGACGTAGGGCAAAAAGTACGCCAGACTATTAAAGATCTGGGTGGCACTATGCCTGAAGCGCTTCCTTCCCCGGAGAAAAGTATTCAGCAACTCACTATCGCAGCGAAAAATAAGAACGCGCCTGAGTAGCGTATCTTACTCCATGATTATTGTGCGCCAGGCGGCATACAACCCGTCTGGCAGTGGTCATAATCCCTGTAGTTAATAATGTTATTCACAGGGACGGTACCATGAGTGAGATAGCATTGACGGTCAGCGTGCTGGCGCTGGTGGCGGTGGTTGGGCTGTGGATCGGCAATGTCAAAATCCGCGGCGTCGGCTTTGGCATTGGCGGTGTCCTGTTTGGCGGGATTATTGTCGGCCACTTTGTCGATCAGGCGGGCGTCGCCCTTAGCAGCCCGATGCTGCATTTTATTCAGGAATTCGGTTTGATCCTGTTTGTCTACACCATCGGTATCCAGGTGGGACCGGGCTTTTTCGCCTCGCTGCGGGTCTCAGGCCTGCGGCTCAATCTGTTCGCTATCCTTATCGTTATCCTCGGCGGTCTGGTGACCGCGGTGCTACATAAACTGTTCAATATTCCTCTCCCGGTGGTGCTCGGCATCTTTTCCGGCGCGGTGACCAACACGCCGGCGCTGGGGGCCGGGCAGCAAATTCTGCGCGATCTTGGGGTGCCCTTCGATGTGGTCGATCAGATGGGGATGAGCTACGCGATGGCCTATCCGTTCGGCATCTGCGGCATTCTGCTGACCATGTGGCTGGTGCGCCTGTTCTTCCGCATCAATGTGGAGAAAGAGGCCCAGCGGTTTGAGGAGAGCAGCGGCAACGGCCACGCTCATTTGCACACCATCAACGTGCGGGTGGAGAACCCCAATCTCAATCAGATGGCGATTCAGGATGTGCCGATGCTCAACAGCGACAACATCGTCTGTTCGCGGCTGAAGCGCGGTGAGCTGTTGATGGTGCCTGCGCCGGGCACCCTTATCCAGGCTGGCGACCTGCTGCACCTGGTGGGGCGACCTGAGGATCTGCACAATGCGCAGCTGGTGATTGGCCAGGAGGTGGCGACCTCGCTGTCGACGCGCGGCACCGATCTGAAAGTCGAGCGGGTGGTGGTGACTAACGAGAAAGTGCTGGGGAAGAAAATACGCGATCTGCACGTCAAACAGCGCTATGACGTGGTGATCTCCCGGCTTAATCGCGCTGGCGTCGAGCTGGTGGCCAGCAGCAGCGCCAGCCTGCAGTTTGGTGACATCCTTAACCTGGTCGGCCGCCAGGAGGCGATTGACGCTGTGGCCGCCGAGCTGGGTAACGCCCAGCAGAAGCTGCAGCAGGTCCAGATGCTGCCGGTGTTTATCGGCATCGGCCTCGGAGTACTGCTGGGCTCTATTCCGTTATTTATTCCCGGCTTCCCCGCCGCGTTGAAGCTGGGGCTGGCTGGTGGGCCACTGATTATGGCGCTGATCCTCGGGCGCATCGGCAGCATCGGCAAGCTGTACTGGTTTATGCCGCCGAGCGCTAACCTGGCGCTGCGCGAGCTGGGGATCGTGCTGTTTCTGGCGGTGGTCGGGCTAAAATCGGGGGGCGACTTTGTCGCCACCCTGACCGAAGGCGACGGCCTGAGCTGGATTGCTTACGGCATCTTTATCACCGCCATCCCGCTGCTGACGGTAGGCATTCTCGCGCGCGTGCTGGCGAAGATGAACTATCTGACGCTGTGCGGCATGCTGGCCGGCTCCATGACTGACCCGCCGGCGCTGGCCTTCGCCAACAATCTGCACGCCACCAGCGGCGCGGCGGCGCTCTCTTACGCCACCGTCTATCCGCTGGTGATGTTCCTGCGGATTATCACCCCGCAGCTACTCGCCGTGCTGTTCTGGGGGCTGAGCTAGCGGGCTTTGCGCCTGGACGCGGCGCAGGTGGTAATCCACCTGATACTCGCTGGCGTTGCGGAACATGACGGAATAATTAAGAAACTCGCCGCTGTCGCTGTAGGAAAGGGAGGTAATACGCAGCAGCGGCGTCTGTTCAGGGACGTTCATTGAGCGCGCCAGCTGCCTGTCCGCCAGTACCGGCGTCAGCGTTTCATAGTTCCCGCTGATGATGATCCCGCACTCCTTCTCAATATAATCAAATTTCGACCCCTCCAGATGGCTCAGCGACAGGTTGCGGAACAGCTTCACTGGCATATAGCTATCCTCCAGCATCAGCGGCTTGCCATCGACGTAGCGCACCCGCCGTGAGAAGTAGATCCGTTCATCAATTTTAATCCGCAGCAGGCTGGCGATGGCCGGCGGGGCGGGCATCACCTCAAAGGCCAGCACCTGACTCACCACCTCTTTACCCTGCTTGCGCAACACTTCCGCCAGGCCGGTGAGATTACTGGTTTCGTGGTGGACATCTTTGCGCGCCACGTAGGTCCCGGCGCCGTGGCGACGAACCACCAGTCCCCAGTCCACCAGCAGATTGATGGCTTTGCGGATGGTCATGCGCGCCACCCCGAATTCCTCGGCCAGTTTTTTCTCTCCCGGCAGCGGGCTGCCGATGGCGAAGTCGGCGGAATTCAGCCGCAGCCGCAGACGGTCAGCAATAGATTTGTAGATCACCAGTAGTCCTCTTACGCAGGAAAGGGAAACGCTGTTTTCTTCATGATTTGTTAAAAAAATAGTTTTATTACAAATGATTAGTACTCATTTATTTAGTTAATTCCACTGCCTGACTTATCGATGTCTAATTTTTATTAAAGAAGTAGACAACTTTGACCAAATTAAAACCATGAAAGCGATCACGAATCGCAACGGCGCGGCATGTTGTCGGACGGGCAAATTCCTATTCTCGAGTGAGGCCGGTAACAAGAAAAAGAAGGCCACTCACCCTACGAGTTGTTACATGAGGATTTTCAAATGCTCAGTCAAATACAACGCTTTGGCGGCGCCATGTTTACCCCGGTTTTATTGTTTCCTTTTGCCGGGATCGTGGTCGGTATCGCCATCATGCTGCGCAACCCGATATTCGTCGGCGAAGCGCTGACCGCACCCGACAGCCTGTTTGCCCAGATCGTTCACATCATTGAAGAGGGCGGCTGGACCGTCTTTCGTAATATGCCGCTGATTTTCGCCGTCGGCCTGCCGATCGGCCTGGCGAAACAGGCCCAGGGCCGGGCCTGTCTGGCGGTGCTGGTGAGCTTCCTCACCTGGAACTACTTTATCAATGCCATGGGGATGACCTGGGGCCACTTCTTTGGCGTCGACTTTTCCGTTGAACCCACGGCCGGCAGCGGCCTGACGATGATTGCCGGGATCAAAACCCTCGACACCAGCATTATCGGGGCCATCGTCATCTCCGGCCTGGTGACGGCTCTGCACAATCGCTATTTCGATAAACCCCTGCCGGTATTCCTCGGCATCTTCCAGGGCTCATCCTTTGTGGTCATTGTCGCCTTCCTCGCGATGATCCCCTGCGCCTGGCTGACGCTGCTCGGCTGGCCGAAGGTACAGCTGGGGATTGAGTCGCTGCAGGCCTTCCTGCGCTCAGCCGGGGCGCTTGGGGTGTGGGTCTACATCTTCCTTGAGCGCATCCTGATCCCCACAGGCCTGCACCACTTTGTCTATGGCCCGTTCATCTTTGGCCCGGCGGTGGTGGAGGGCGGTCTGCAGGTCTACTGGGCGGAGCATCTGCAGGCGTTCAGTCAGAGTACAGAACCGCTGAAGACGTTGTTCCCGGAGGGCGGCTTTGCCCTGCACGGTAACTCGAAAGTGTTTGGTTCGGTGGGGATTGCGCTGGCGCTCTACTTCACTGCCGCGCCGGAAAACCGCGTCAAGGTCGCCGGCCTGCTGATCCCCGCCACGCTGACCGCGATGCTGGTCGGGATCACCGAGCCGCTGGAGTTCACCTTCCTGTTCATCTCGCCGCTGCTGTTCGCCGTTCACGCGGTGCTGGCGGCGACCATGGCGACGGTGATGTACATCTGCGGGGTGGTAGGCAATTTCGGCGGCGGTCTGCTCGACCAGTTCCTGCCGCAAAACTGGATCCCGATGTTCCATCACCACGCCTCGATGATGTTCATTCAGATAGGCATCGGTCTCTGCTTCACCGCCCTCTACTTCGTGGTCTTCCGCACCCTGATCCTGCGTCTGAACCTGAAGACGCCTGGCCGGGAAGAGAGCGAAATCAAGCTCTACACCAAAGCCGATTACCAGGCGGCGCGAGGTAAAACCACGGCAGCCGCCGCGCCAGAGACCCGGCTGGGTCAGGCCGCTGGCTTCCTGCAGGCCCTCGGCGGCGCCGACAACATTGAAAGCATTAACAACTGCGCCACCCGACTGCGCATCGCGCTGGTCGATATGGCGAAAACGCAAAGTGACGACGTCTTTAAAGCGCTGGGCGCCCACGGGGTAGTACGCCGCGGCAACGGGATTCAGGTCATCGTCGGCCTGCACGTTCCCCAGGTGCGCGACCAGCTGGAAAACCTGATGAAAGATTCTCTTTCGACCGAACATACCACCATGACGGAGGCAGTATCATGAAAAAATTCTCAGTTGTTATCGCAGGCGGCGGCAGCACCTTCACCCCGGGCATTGTTCTGATGCTGCTGGCAAACCAGGATCGTTTTCCGCTGCGGTCGCTGAAATTTTACGACAACGACGGCGCGCGGCAGGAGACCATCGCCGAGGCGTGCAAAGTGATCCTCAAAGAGCAGGCGCCGGAGATTGAATTCAGCTATACCACCGATCCGCAGGCGGCGTTTACCGATGTTGATTTCGTCATGGCACATATCCGCGTCGGTAAATATCCGATGCGTGAACAGGATGAGAAAATCCCGCTGCGCCACGGCGTGCTGGGCCAGGAGACCTGCGGACCGGGCGGGATCGCCTACGGTATGCGCTCTATCGGCGGGGTGCTTGAGCTGGTGGATTATATGGAAAAATATTCGCCGAACGCCTGGATGCTCAACTACTCCAACCCGGCGGCGATTGTGGCGGAAGCCACCCGTCGTCTGCGGCCAAACGCCAAAATCCTCAATATCTGCGATATGCCGATCGGCATTGAAGGGCGGATGGCGCAGATTGTCGGCCTCAAAGATCGCAAACAGATGCGCGTGCGCTATTACGGGCTTAACCACTTCGGCTGGTGGACCTCGATTGAGGACCTCGACGGCAACGATTTGATGCCGAAACTGCGCGAATATGTGGCGAAATATGGCTATGTGCCGCCCTCTAACGATCCGCACACCGAGGCCAGCTGGAACGATACCTTCGCCAAAGCGAGAGACGTGCAGGCGCTGGATCCGCAGACCATGCCGAACACCTACCTGAAATATTACTTGTTCCCGGACTACGTGGTGGCTCACTCCAACCCGGAACGCACCCGCGCCAACGAGGTGATGGATCATCGGGAGAAAAACGTCTTCAGTGCCTGCCGGGCGATTATTGCCGCCGGGAAATCCACTGCCGGCGATCTGGAGATTGACGAGCATGCGTCGTATATCGTCGATCTGGCGACGGCCATCGCCTTTAACACGCAGGAAAGGATGCTGCTGATTGTGCCGAACAATGGCGCGATCCATAACTTTGACGCCGACGCGATGGTGGAGATCCCGTGCCTGGTGGGCCACAACGGACCGGAACCGCTGACGGTCGGCGACATCCCGCACTTCCAGAAAGGGATGATGAGCCAGCAGGTGGCAGTGGAAAAACTGGTGGTCGATGCCTGGGAACAACGCTCTTACCACAAGCTGTGGCAGGCGATTACCCTGTCGAAAACCGTACCGAGCGCCTCGGTGGCGAAAGCGATCCTCGACGACCTGATTGCGGCCAACAAAGATTACTGGCCTGAGCTGCATTAATCCCCGCTGTTTGACCGGCGCCCGCGGGGCGCCGGTTCTTCTCCCCGGTTCCTGATTTACGCTATGCTGAAGCCTGCCTGCGCGATGAACAAGGAACTGTAATGAAAATCTCCCGCCTCGGCGAAGCGCCAGATTACCGCTTTTCGCTGGCTAACGAACGCACCTTTCTGGCGTGGATCCGCACGGCGCTCGGTTTTCTGGCCGCTGGCGTCGGCCTTGACCAGTTAGCGCCGGACTTTGCCACGCCGCTGATCCGTGAAATGCTTGCCCTGCTGCTGTGTCTCTTTGCCGGCGGCATGGCTATCTATGGCTATCTGCGCTGGCTGAATAACGAGAAGGCGATGCGTCTGAAGCAGGACCTTCCCTATACCCGCACGCTGCTGGTGATTAGCATCCTGCTGTTGGCGGTGGTGGCCGCGGTGATGCTGCTGGTGGTGTATGGCGGATAAACGCCGGGCGCGGCGGGAAGGCGATCCGGGACTACAGCCAGAGCGCACCTCGCTGGCCTGGTTTCGCACTCTGTTGGGCTATGGCGCGCTGATGGCGCTGGCGATTAAACACAGCTGGCACCGCGCCGGTCTGCCGTTCTGGCTGTCTGTCGGCGTGCTGGCCGTGGTGGCGGTGATCCTCTGGCGCTATACCCGCCGTCGTCATCTGATGGACGTCGATGACAGCGATTTTTTTCAGCCGCGGGCGGTTCGTGACAAATTTTTGATCGCTCTCGCAGTACTTTCTCTGGCATTCCTGTTTGCTGTTACTCACCTTCAACAGATCGTTTTATTCATTAGGGATATGTCATGACAGGATGTCCGGCGAATTTGCCTCTCACTCATGCCCCCGGCCAGCAACATGACACTCCCTTTCAGGCTGTCGTGGTGGAGGCGCATCATTGCCACCAGCCGCAGGCGTTCTATGCGCAACTGCGTCAACAGGGTCTCACCGCTATCCATTTTATTCCGCAGCTGGCGGCGGGCGATGCCGCGCTCTGGGGCGAGTTTCTCTGCACCGTTTTTCACCGCTGGGTGCGGGAAGATATCGGACGCATCAGTATTTTGCTGTTTAGCGAGACGCTGAGCGCCTGGTGTGGTGAGAAGATGGCGCCGCCGGGCGCGCCGGCGGCCAACAGCACCTGCTACGGCTGCCCGTGGCTGCGCCTGTGCCGCTGCGGCGAACAGGAAGACCCGCTGTGCGCGGGTTACCGGCAGTTCTACGATCTTAGCGGGCCTTATATGCGAGTAATGCGGGACTTACGCCGACAGCAGCGGCCGCCCGAGGCGCTGATGCCGCTGCTGCGCTGAAGGTTAGCGCCCCTTCGCCAGATACTGCGCCATCTCCTCTTCCGGTACCATGCCGCCGCCGGTCGCCCACACCAGATGGGTGGCCTGCTGCAGCTGTTGTTCATTCAGACCCTGCCGTTGATGATACGCCTGGCTGGCGCATACCCGCTGCGGCCCGGCCATTCCGGCCAGCGCGGAAGGTTCAAGGCGAATGTTTTCCGCTGTCGCCAGCCAGCCCAGCATGTCGTACATCGTCTGATCATCAAGGGTATACAGGCCATCGAGCAGACGCTCCATCGCCCGGCCAACGAACCCGGACGCCCGGCCGACCGCCAGGCCGTCGGCGGCGGTCAGGTTATCAATCCCTAAATCCTGCACCGCAATCTGGTCGTGGAGCCCGGTATAAACGCCGAGCAGCATGCATGGCGAGTGGGTCGGTTCGGCGAACAGACAGTGAACATGGTCGCCGAAGGCCAGCTTCAGGCCAAATGCCACCCCGCCGGGGCCGCCACCCACGCCGCACGGCAGGTAGACGAACAGCGGATGATCGGCATCGACCACGCGCCCAGCTTTGGCAAACTGCGCCTTCAGGCGCTCGCCAGCCACGGCATAGCCGAGGAACAGCGTGCGCGAGTTTTCATCGTCGATGAAAAAGCAGTTTGGATCGGACTCCGCCGCCTTGCGCCCCTGTTCGACGGCGACGCCGTAGTCCTCTTCGTACTCAACGACCGTTACGCCGTGGCTGCGCAGTTTGGCTTTTTTCCACGCCCTGGCATCGGCGGACATATGCACCGTCACCTTAAAACCAATGCGCGCGCTCATGATGCCGATCGACATCCCGAGGTTGCCGGTGGAGCCGACGGCGATGCTGTACTGGCTGAAGAACTGTTTAAATTCCGGCGTCAGCAATTTGCGATAATCATCCGCGGTGGTGAGCAGCCCGGCCTCCAGCGCCAGCTTTTCCGCATGGGTCAGCACTTCATAAATCCCGCCGCGCGCCTTAATGGAACCCGAAATCGGCAGATGGCTGTCTTTTTTCAGCAGCAAATCGCCGCTAATTGGCTGACCGAATTTTTGCTCAAGGCAGGCCTTCATGGCCGGAATGGCAACCACGTCCGATTCGATAATCCCGCCAGTGGCGGCGGTTTCCGGAAAGGCTTCCGCCAGATAAGGCGCAAAGCGCTGAAGGCGAGCATGGGCGTCTTGCACATCGTCGGCGGTCAGGCCGACATAAGGTAACCCTTCCGCCAGGGTGGTGGTGGCGGGGTTAAACCAGGTGGTTTCTTTCAGGGCGATCAGATCCTGCACAAGCGGGAAGGTCGCGGTTAAGGTGGTCAATTCAGCGTGTTTCATCATACGTCTCTTTGCGCTCAGATAATGAAAGAAAGCAGGAAGGTAGCGGCCAGTGCAAGTAGTGAAGCGATAAATGTCGCCGTCGTGTAGTACTTGAACGTTTCGCTGAGGCTGGCGCCGCAGTATTGTTTCACCAGCCAGAACAGGGAATCGGTGACGATCGTGCAGCCAATGGCGCCGGAACCGATAGCAATGGCGATGATCTCCGGGCTTACGCCAGGATACAGCGGCAGCATCGGCGCAACGATCGCGGTGGCGCCCATCATCGCCACGGTAGCGGAGCCGACGGCGGCATGCAGAATAAGCGCCACCAGCCAGGCCAGCAGGATCGGGTGCATATCAAGGTTCGAGAGGATCACCGCCAGGCTATCGGCCAGGCCGCTGGATTTCAAAATCGCGTTGAACGCGCCGCCGGCGCCGATAATCAGCAGGATGTTGGCGATCGAACCGAAGCCGTTTTCGGTGTGGGTCAGCAGGACGCCCATCCCCATCTGCCGACGGATGCCGAGCATGTAATAGGCGACAAAGACGGCGATAAACATCGCGGTAATGGGGTTGCCGATAAATTCCAGCACCGTATACAGCGTGCCGCCTTTGGCCATATTCAGTTCGGCGACGGTTTTCACCAGCATCAGCCCAATCGGTAGCAGCACGGTAAATAGCGTGGCGCCGAGCGACGGCAGCGTCGATTCTTCGCGAACCTCGAGGTTGGAAAACTCCGCTGGCACTGGTTTAAACGGCAGGCGGTTGCCGAGCAGCCTGAGAAACAGCGGACCGCCGACCAGCGAGGCGATCAGGCCCACCAGCAAGCCATAGACAATAACCGTCCCGATATCTGCGCCGAGCTTATTCGCGACAAACAGGGCCGCCGGATGCGGGGGGACCACACAGTGCACTGCCATCAGCGCGGTACACAGCGGAATAGCCAGCTTCAGCAGCGAGGTGTGGGTCTTTTTGGCGATGGAAAACGCCAGCGGGATCAGCAGGACCACACCGACTTCGACAAACAGCGTGATGCCGCAGATCAGGCCGACCAGCACCATAATCACGTCCGCCGACAGCCAGCGGCAGCGCTGCAGCGTCAGGCCGATGCGCTCCGCCGCGCCGGAGACCTCCATCATCTTGCCGAGGATGGTGCCGAGACCGATCACCGCCGCCAGGAAGCCCAGCGTGCCGCCGATGCCGCTCTCAATGGCGTTGACCATCTCCAGCGGGCCCATCCCCATCATCGCCCCAACGAAAAAGCTCGCCAGCAGCAGCGCCAGAAACGGATGAAACTTCAGTTTGACGATCGTTAAGACGATTAACACGATGCTAATCAGCAGCGTGCCCACAACCCAAATTTGCGATTCCATACCCCACCTCGCCGTAAGTAACGTGTGGTTATTGAACAGAAATTCGGCATGGGCTGACAAACGATATAAATGGCCTTTCAGGTGAGCCAGATTGAATCAAACAGGTGATTTAGCTCTAAAAGCGACCTTTAAACTTGGTGTGGGTCAAATTAATTCATCCTTTAGCGGAAGTTCTGGCGCTATTTTTTTATCATCCAGATCCCCTTTTTCGCCAGGAGCGCATAATGGATGCACTCACAACCTTAGGTACCCGCTTGCTCAACGGCTGGCAGCTCTCCAGGCTATCGACGTTTGAGGTGGCGGCGCGGCATGAGTCGTTTGCTCTGGCCGCCGACGAGCTGGCGCTGACGCCGAGCGCCGTCAGTCACCGGATTAATCAGCTGGAAGAGGAGCTGGGGATCCAGCTCTTTGTCCGCTCGCACCGCAAAGTGGAGCTGACGCGGGAAGGGAAGCGTGTTTACTGGGCGCTGAAGTCATCGCTGGATGGCCTCAACCAGGAGATCCTCGACATCAAAAACCAGGAGCTCTCCGGCAGCCTGACGGTCTACTCGCGCCCGTCGATAGCCCAGTGCTGGCTGGTGCCGGCGCTGGGCGATTTCACCCGCCGCTATCCGTCCATCTCGCTGACTGTGCTGACCGGCAACGATAACGTCAACCTGCAGCGCACAGGTATCGATCTGGCAATCTACTTCGATGATGCGCCGTCGTCGCAGCTGAGCCACCATTTTCTGATGGATGAAGCGATCGTGCCGGTATGTACGCCAAAATACGCGCAACAGCAGCATTTAAACCACAATCCAGGCAATCTGCGCCACTGTACGTTGCTTCACGATCGCCAGGCATGGAGCAACGATTCCGGCACCGATGAATGGTTCAGCTGGGCACAGCAATTTGGGATTGAATTGCCGCAATCGTCGGGTATCGGCTTCGATCGTTCTGATTTAGCGGTGATTGCGGCAATGAATCATGTGGGGGTAGCGATGGGGCGCAAACGGCTGGTGCAGAAGCGGTTAGAGAGCGGGGAGCTTATCGCGCCGTTCGGCGACATGACGCTGAAATGCCATCAGCATTATTACGTGACCACCCTGCCGGGCCGCCAGTGGCCGAAAATCGACGCCTTTATCGAGTGGCTGCATAGCCTGACCTGAAAAAGAGCCGGGCTATCCCTCTGTGTTGTTAGGGAGGCCGGGTAGGGCGTGAGCCGCCACCCGGCAAAATGACGGCACTGCGCATGCGCGGGCCGGCAGACGACCAGTCCGGTAGCCCGGATAAGGCGTCAGCCGCCATCCGGGGAACGACCGCCGCGCTTATACCGGCTGCTGATGGTGGGTAAAGCGCGAGGCCAGCGGCAGCCAGCATAGCAGAATCAACAGGCCCATCAGCATCATCAGCAGGCCGAGGCTGCCCTGACCGGTTTGCGGCATCATCGCCGACAGCCAGGCCAGCACGCCGGAGCCGATATTCTGCAAGCCGCCAACCAGCGCCCCGGCGGTACCGGCGAGGAACGGGAACGGCTCCATTGCGCCGCTGGTGGCCAGCGGGAACAACATTCCGGCGCCGAAGAAGAACAGCGCTGCAGGCACCAGCAGGGTCCAGACGGTCATAATGCCCAGCAGCCCCGGGATCCACATCATCAAACCCGCCAGCAGGCAGCAGATAACCGACTGCCACATCAGCGTCGGGAAACGCTTGTTCGGGCGGCCGGCAAACCAGGCGCCGAAGAAGGCCGCCGGGATTGGCAGAATGAACAAAATACTCACCGCCATGCTGCTCAGGCCGAGCACCGCGCCCATCAGCACCCCGGAGCAGGCTTCGAATACCGCGATTCCTGCCAGACCGCCGATCAGCATTAACAGGTAACAGTTAAAGGCGCCGGTGCCGAACAGGGTTTTATAGCTGGCCAGAAGTTTGGTGCGCGGTGCGCCCTCCGGCCGCGTTTCCGGCATCCACTTCGCCATACTGAAGGTCACGCCAGCGCACAGGACCAGCAGGAAGGCGTAACAGGCGCGCCAGCTCCACAGGGTGTCGAGGATGCCGCCGAGCAGCGGCGCTATCAGCGGGCTGACCAGAATACCCATATTTAACAGGCTATTGGCATGACGCAGCTGAGCGCCTTCGTACAGATCGCGGGGCAGGGTGCGCGCCATCACGCCGCCGACCCCGGTGCCCATCCCCTGCATGGCGCTGGCGGCGATCAGCACCGGCAGGCTATGGGTGGTGATAGCTACCAGCGTCGCCAGCATAAAAATCGACATCCCAACGAGGATCACCGGTCGGCGACCGACGCGGTCGGAGAGCGGGCCGTAAAACAGCTGCGAAATGCCGTAGGTCAGCAGGTAAGCCGCCATCACGCTTTGTACTGCCCCTTCGCGGACGTTCAGCGCGACCGCCATGTCGGCGATGGCCGGAATATAAATGGTCTGCGCCATCTGGCCGACGGCCACCAGCAGTACCAGCATCAACAACAAATTGAAGTTCTTATGCCGTTTCATGTCGATGAATACTTTGAGAGTAAAGAGAAATAAAGAATATGTGACTGGCACATCCCGAAAACGATGGAGGAATCTACCATATAAAAATGACAGAACAACTGCATAGTACCGATTGTTGAGAGAGGGGCAGGCAGATTATGTAAACAGGAACGGCAACTAATGTTGCCAATTCACGCTACGCCAGGCGCAGGAGGATCGCCCCGGCGGCGATTCCGCAGGCGGCCACGATGCGCAGCGGCATCAGTTGCTCTTTCAGGACGATAAAGGCGATCAGCGCGCCGAACAGAATGGAGGTTTCGCGTAGGGCGGCGACCACCGCCAGCGGGGCCTGGGTCATCGCCCATAGCGCCAGGCCGTAGGAGCCCATGGTGCCGACACCGCCGAGGATGCCCTTTTTCCAGTGCTGGCGTAAATAACGACTGGCCTCACGCCGCCGCGCCACCATGGCCCAGCACAGCAGGCAGAAGCCGTTCATAAAAAAGGTCCACAGGGTATAGCCGAGCGCAGAGCCCGCCAGCCGGACGCCGGTGCCGTCCACCAGCGTATAGCCGGCGATGAAGCAGGCGTTGATCAGTGCCAGCACGATGCCTTTGCGGGAGCTGGCGCGGCCGTTGAAGGCCATCGCCAGAATCGCCAGGCAGATCACGCCGATGCCCAGCCAGGCCAGAGGCGACAGGCGATCGCCGAGGAACAGCACGCTTATCGCCGCCACCAGCAGCGGCGCGGTGCCGCGCATTAGCGGATAGGTCTGGCTCATATCCGACACCTGATAGGTCTTCGCCACCAGCACCGTATACACCACCTGTAACGCGCACGACGCCAGCAGATAGGGGGCGCTGGCAAGCGTGGGCTGCGGGGCAAAGGGCAGCATCACCAGGGCGATCAGCGAGGCCGAGCCGCTGACGCCGATCGCCGCGTACATTTTATCGCCGCTGGCTTTGACAATCGCGTTCCAGCTGGCGTGCAGCAGGGCGGCGAACAGCAAAATGCAGAATACGGTGAGGGTCATCGCAGACAGGTTCAACAGTGAAGGTCACCGGACTGTAACACGCGCCCATGCCGCCTGCCAGAGGCGGCTAAAGTGAACAAAACAGGCGATGTGTGACCCGCGGTTCATCGTACACCGGGCGAAAGCCAAGCCTTTCATAAAAGGGCCAGGCCTGCGCCGGGGCATGGGTGTTGAGAAAGTCGAACCAGGCGCTGGAGTGGGTAATGACCGAGACCAGCAGCTGCTGGCCGATGCCCCGGCGGCGGTAGCGTTCGCTGATGTAGAGATGACGAATACGCCCGACCCGCGGCTGCGGACTGAAGGGATCGCTATTGATGCCGCATACCCCTACCAGCTGGTGGTTCACGAAAGCGCCCAGCAGGGCTTCGCCCGGCGCGTTAAAGCGGTTTTTGCCGCTCTGCCAGTTTTCCGCCAGGCGGCGCAGCATGTTGAAATGCTGTTCGACACTTTCAGTGCGCAATGCCCCGAACCCCGGGGCATCCGGCGTCGTGGCGGCAATTAATAGCGGTGGCATAGCTTCCTCCATCAAGTCATCCCGGGACGCCCGGCGGGCGCCTGCAGGGGGGCGGTTTCCCGCCCCCCTCAGGTGCGACTTGAACCTGAATCAGCGGAACTGTTTCAGGACTGCATCAAGTAGTTGCAACACAGCAACCATGAGTTTCAGGATTAAAATAATAATATCCATTCCGCCCATACGCGCGTCTCCTGTGGTTAAGGAGCACAATAAGCTGACGTACCTTTCCGCTGCCCGTTGCCAGCTTATCCCTGGCTGCCGCAGGCGGCGTCTGCCCTGGCCGATAGTTCGTCCTTTCCATGGACGGCTTCCCGGCCCGCCGCCTGCAACGACAGGGGTGCGCAGCGCAGAACCACGCGTTGCCGCGCGGGCCAGACACTGCACGTTGTTGACGTAACACAGTGTGCTCTCTCGGGGTTAAGGCACTGACGGCACCACCCGTTTCAGCCAGGACTTCGTTGCGCCGGTCAAACTTGCGGCCCCCGAATGGCACAAAGTGAACACACCCAGTATAGATAAATACTGTATGGATGAACAGTATTTTTTGGACAAATGCGCCTCTCTCACCCATACTCTATGACAGAGAAAAACCGGCCTTAAATTGCGCGAACTGCAGCGATCGCGTATACTTTTGGCGTTGACGTAATACAGTGTGCTTGCGGCTACCAACCTTAAACATGCTGATCAAAACCTCGCTCCGGCGGGGTTTTTTGTTTTCAGCCCTTTTTGCGGCGAATTGTGATCTTTCGCGCAAATTTTCGTGGATGAAAATAAATCCATTGTGAAAACGTAAAACCTGTGTTTGTATAAATTCAGCTTATTTATTGACACAACAGGTCCCTAATGAACGCAACCCTGATCGCTTCGACCCTACTAAAAACCGCGCCTGCCGCGGTGGTCGTCGTGTCTGTGGTGGTCGTCGTCGGCAATGCGCCGTAGGGTCCGGAACAACACGAATTCCAAACCCCGCCGGCGCAAACCGAGCGGGGTTTTTTGTTGGCGAGCCCCCCGGTAAAGTCGGCCCAGAATAAAAGGACTGGAGCATGGCAAGTTCGGGCACCACATCAAACACAATGCGCTTTACCGGCGCGCAGCTGGTTGTTCATTTACTGGAACGCCAGGGTATCACTATGGTCAGCGGCATTCCGGGCGGCTCCATCCTGCCTATCTACGATGCCTTAAGCCAGAGCACGCAGATCCGCCACATCCTGGCGCGCCACGAGCAGGGCGCGGGCTTTATCGCCCAGGGGATGGCGCGTACCGAAGGTAAACCGGCGGTCTGTATGGCCTGTAGCGGACCGGGGGCGACGAACCTGGTCACGGCAATCGCCGATGCCCGCCTGGACTCGATTCCGCTGGTCTGCATCACCGGCCAGGTGCCGGCCTCGATGATCGGTACCGACGCTTTCCAGGAAGTCGATACCTACGGCATCTCTATCCCCATCACCAAGCATAACTACCTGGTGCGCGACATCGCCGAGCTGCCGCAGGTGATCAGCGACGCCTTCCGTATTGCCCAGTCCGGGCGTCCCGGGCCGGTGTGGATAGACATTCCTAAGGACGTACAGTCGGCAACGATTGAACTGGAAACGCTGCCGGAGCCGGGCGAGCGCGCCCCGGCACCGGCATTCGCGCCTGAAAGCGTGCGTGAAGCGGCGGCGATGATCAACGCGGCGAAGCGTCCGGTACTGTATCTGGGCGGCGGGGTGATTAACGCGCCGCAGCCGATTCGCGAGCTGGCGGAAAAAGCCAACCTGCCGACCACCATGACCTTAATGGCGCTGGGGATGCTGCCGAAGGCGCACCCGTTGTCGCTGGGGATGCTGGGGATGCACGGCGCGCGCAGCACCAACTTCATTCTGCAGGAAGCGGATTTACTGATTGTTTTAGGCGCCCGTTTTGATGACCGGGCGATTGGCAAGACCGCGCAGTTCTGCCCGAACGCGAAGATTATTCACGTTGATATCGACCGCGCTGAGCTGGGCAAAATCAAGCAACCGCATGTGGCGATTCAGGGCGATGTGGCGGAGGTCTTGGCCCAGCTTATTCCGCAGATTGAGGCGCAGCCGCGTGCTGAGTGGCGCCAGCTGGTAGCTGATTTACAAAGAGAATTCCCCTGCGCCATTCCGCAGGAAAGCGATCCGCTCTCCCATTACGGCCTGATTAACGCCGTGGCCGCCTGCGTTGACGACGAGGCGATTATCACCACCGACGTTGGCCAGCATCAGATGTGGACGGCGCAGGCCTATCCGCTCAACCGTCCGCGCCAGTGGCTGACTTCCGGCGGTCTCGGTACCATGGGCTTCGGCCTGCCGGCGGCCATCGGCGCGGCGCTGGCGAATCCGCAGCGCAAGGTTATCTGCTTCTCCGGCGACGGCAGCCTGATGATGAATATTCAGGAGATGGCCACCGCCGCTGAAAATCAGCTGGATGTAAAAATTATCCTGCTGAACAACGAAGCGCTGGGGCTGGTGCATCAGCAGCAGAGCCTGTTCTATCAGCAGGGCGTTTTTGCCGCCACCTATCCGGGGATGATTAACTTTATGCAGATCGCTGCCGGTTTTGGTCTGCAAACCTGTGATTTAAATAACGAAGCCGATCCGCAGGCGGCGCTGCAGGCGATCATTGACCGTCCGGGGCCGGCGCTGATCCACGTGCGCATCGACGCGCAGCAGAAAGTGTATCCGATGGTACCGCCGGGTGCGGCCAATACTGAGATGGTGGGGGAATAAGCCATGCAAAAACAATGTGATAACGTCATTCTGGAACTCACCGTCCGCAACCACCCCGGCGTCATGACCCACGTCTGCGGGCTATTTGCCCGCCGGGCGTTTAACGTCGAAGGCATTCTCTGTCTGCCGATTCAGGGCAACGAACACAGCCGCATCTGGCTGCTGGTAAACGACGATCAGCGTCTCGGGCAGATGATTAGCCAGATTGAAAAGCTGGAAGATGTCACCAACGTGGCGCGCAATCAGTCCGATCCCACCATGTTTAACAAAATTGCGGTGTTCTTCGAGTAAATCGCGCAAGGCTTGAACGGTAAGGTGCTTATGGTTAAGGTAAGCGCCTTTGCCGGATGGCGCTGCGCTTATCCGGCCTACAGGGAGTGGATCCGTAGGCCGGATAAGGCGTTTACGCCGCCATCCGGCGCTTTCAGGCACCAGGAAACACCATGACTACCATCGCCCTTATTGACGATCATTTGATTGTCCGCTCCGGCTTTGCTCAGCTGCTGGGGCTGGAAGCTGATTTTCAGGTTGTCGCCGAATTCGGCTGCGGCCGCGAGGCGCTGGCGGGGCTACCGGGGCGCGGCGTGCAGGTCTGTATCTGCGATATCTCAATGCCGGATATTTCCGGGCTGGAGCTGTTAAGCCAGTTGCCTAAGGGGATGGCGACCATCATGCTGTCGGTACACGACAGCCCGGCGCTGATCGAGCAGGCGCTGAACGCCGGCGCGCGCGGCTTCCTGTCGAAACGCTGCAGTCCGGATGAACTGATTGCCGCAGTGCGCACGGTGGCGGCGGGCGGTTGTTATCTCACGCCGGATATCGCCATGAAGCTGGCCGCCGGGCGCCAGGATCCGCTCACCAAACGCGAACGCCAGGTGGCGGAAAAGCTGGCGCAGGGGATGGCGGTGAAAGAGATCGCCGCCGAGCTCGGCCTGTCGCCGAAAACCGTTCACGTTCACCGCGCCAACCTGCTGGAAAAACTGGGCGTCAGTAACGACGTTGAGCTGGCGCGCCGCATGTTCGATAGCTGGCAATGAACACCGTCGTTTCGCGCTTGCTGTCGGTGATCGGCTGCGCCTTTATCTTCTCAGCCGCCTGGTTCTGCCTGTGGAGCATCAGTCTGCATCTGGTGGAACGCGCGGACCTGGCGGTGCTGCTGTTTCCCTTTGGCCTGCGTTTAGGGCTGATGCTGCAGTGCCAGCGTGGCTACTGGCCGGTGCTGCTGGGCGCCGAGTGGCTGCTTATCTTTTGGCTGGCGCAGGAAGTGGCGCTGGCGCACCCGATAATATTGATGACCGGAAGTCTGCTGACCCTGCTGCCGGTAGCGTTGATTTCACGCTATCGCCATCAGCGCGACTGGCTGACATTGTTGCGCCAGGGCGGGGCGCTGATCGCCGCCTCGCTGCTGCAATCGCTGCCGTGGTTGGCGCAAGGGAGCGAAGGATTGACCGCGCTGTTGTTGACCCTGACCGGCGGCCTGACCCTGGCGCCGACCTGCCTGGTTATCTGGCACTATCTTACCAGCACCGTCTGGCGGCCGCTGGGACCGTCGCTGGTGTCGCAGCCGGTTAACTGGCGCGGCCGGCATCTGATCTGGTACCTGCTGCTCTTTACCGTCAGCCTGTGGCTACAGCTCGGGTTGCCCGCCGAACTCTCCCGCTTTACCCCTTTTTGTCTGGCGCTGCCGATTATCGCTCTCGCCTGGCACTATGGCTGGCAGGGGGCGCTGATCGCCACCCTGATGAACGCCATCGCGCTGATTGCCAGCCAGACCTGGCACGATCACCCGGTTGATTTATTGCTTTCACTGCTGGCCCAGAGCCTGACCGGACTGCTGCTGGGAGCAGGGATCCAGCGATTGCGCGAGCTTAACCTGTCGCTACAGAACGAGCTGGCGCGTAATCGGCGGCTGGCGGAACGCCTGCTGGAAACGGAAGAGAGCGTGCGGCGCGACGTGGCGCGCGAGCTGCACGATGATATTGGCCAGACTATCACGGCAATTCGCACCCAGGCGGGGATCGTGCAGCGTCTGGCGCCACACAACGGTAGCGTACGGCAGAGCGGCCAGCTGATAGAACAACTGTCGCTGGGGGTTTACGACTCCGTGCGAAGACTGCTGGGTCGTCTGCGTCCGCGCCAGCTTGACGATCTGCCGCTTGAACAGGCGATACGTTCGTTGATGCGCGAAATGGAACTGGAAGACCGCGGCATCGTCAGCCACCTTGAATGGCGGATTAACGAGGCGGGGCTGAGCGAAAACCAGCGCGTGACGCTGTTTCGCGTTTGCCAGGAGGGGCTGAATAATATCGTCAAGCACGCCAGCGCCAGCGCCGTCACCCTCCAGGGCTGGCAGCAGGATGGGCGATTGATGCTGGTGCTGGAGGATGACGGCTGCGGCCTGCCGCCGGGCTCGAATCTGCAGGGGTTCGGCCTGACCGGCATGCGCGAGCGTGTGACCGCGCTGGGCGGTACGTTAACTATCTCCTGCACCCACGGTACCCGGGTGTGCGTCAATCTACCGCTGCGTTACGTCTGAGAGGAGCGCCGATGTTTGCCTTTTTAAAAGCGCCGCCGGACGCCGCGCCGATTAGCGATAAACGCGAGCTGGACGAGCGTTATCGTTACTGGCGTCGACATATTCTGCTCACTATCTGGCTGGGTTATGCGCTGTTTTATTTCACCCGCAAAAGCTTTAATGCCGCGGTTCCGGAAATTCTGGCCAGCAATGTGCTGACCCGCAGCGATATCGGCCTGCTGGCCACGCTGTTTTACATCACTTACGGACTGTCGAAATTTTTCTCCGGTATCGTCAGCGACCGCTCCGACGCCCGCTATTTTATGGGGCTGGGGCTTATCGCTACCGGGGTGGTGAATATCCTGTTTGGTTTTTCCACCTCGCTGTGGGCTTTCGCGCTGCTGTGGGCGCTGAATGCCTTCTTCCAGGGCTGGGGCTCGCCGGTGTGCGCCCGGCTGCTGACGGCCTGGTATTCGCGGACCGAACGCGGCGGCTGGTGGGCGCTGTGGAATACCGCGCATAACGTCGGCGGCGCGCTGATCCCGATGGTCGTGGGGGCGGCGGCGCTGCACTACGGCTGGCGCGCGGGGATGATGATTGCCGGCTGTCTGGCGATCCTCGCCGGACTGTATCTGTGCTGGCGGCTGCGCGATCGCCCGCAGGCGGTGGGGTTACCCGCCGTAGGCGACTGGCGTCACGATGCGCTGGAAATCGCCCAGCAGCAGGAAGGCGCCGGGCTGACGCGTAAAGAGATCCTGACCCGCTACGTGCTGGCCAATCCCTACATCTGGCTGCTGTCGCTGTGCTATGTGCTGGTGTACGTGGTGCGGGCGGCGATTAACGACTGGGGTAATCTGTATATGTCGGAGACGCTCGGCGTCGATCTGGTGACCGCTAACTCGGCGGTGACCATGTTTGAGCTGGGCGGTTTTATCGGCGCGCTGGTGGCGGGATGGGGCTCGGATAAACTGTTTAACGGCAATCGCGGGCCGATGAACCTGATTTTCGCCGCCGGAATTTTGCTGTCGGTTGGCGGGCTGTGGCTGATGCCTTTCGCCAGCTATGTCATGCAGGCGGCCTGCTTCTTCACCACCGGGTTCTTCGTTTTCGGCCCGCAGATGCTGATCGGCATGGCGGCGGCGGAATGTTCGCATAAAGAAGCCGCCGGGGCGGCGACCGGGTTTGTCGGCCTGTTCGCTTATCTTGGCGCCTCGCTTTCCGGCTGGCCGCTGGCGCAGGTGATGGATATCTGGCACTGGACCGGATTCTTCGTGGTGATTGCGATTGCCGCCGGCATTTCCGCGCTGCTGCTGCTGCCGTTTTTAAACGCGCAGGCGCCGCGTACCGCCAGCGAAGCGTGATGTAGCTCACCCTTTCGCCGCGAACGGGGCAAAACTAAGAAATTTTCCCGGTTTCACCTGGACGCCGTCTCAGGCCAGACGGCGCGCTGGTTTTTACAATGCCTGGTTATGACGCAGGCATAAAAAATCAGCTCAGGAGATACCCATGCTGGCCTTTCTGAATCAGGTGCGCAAGCCGACCCTGGATCTGCCGCTCGACGTGCGGCGCAAAATGTGGTTCAAACCTTTCATGCAGTCCTACCTGGTGGTCTTCATCGGCTACCTGACCATGTATCTGATCCGCAAGAACTTTAACATCGCGCAGAACGACATGATCTCCACCTACGGGTTGAGCATGACGCAGCTGGGGATGATTGGCCTGGGCTTTTCCATCACCTACGGCGTGGGCAAGACGCTGGTCTCTTATTATGCCGACGGTAAAAACACCAAGCAGTTCCTGCCGTTTATGCTGATCCTCTCCGCCATCTGTATGCTGGGCTTTAGCGCCAGTATGGGGGCGGGTTCAACCAGCCTGTTCCTGATGATCGCCTTCTATGCGCTGAGCGGTTTCTTCCAGAGCACCGGCGGCTCGTGCAGCTATTCCACCATCACCAAGTGGACGCCCAGACGCAAACGCGGCACCTTCCTCGGCTTCTGGAATATCTCCCACAACCTCGGCGGCGCGGGCGCGGCGGGCGTGGCGTTGTTTGGCGCCAACTATCTGTTCGACGGCCATGTGATCGGCATGTTTATCTTCCCGTCGATTATTGCGCTGATCGTCGGCTTTATTGGCCTGCGCTACGGTAGCGACTCGCCGGAATCCTATGGCCTCGGCACGGCGGAAGAGCTGTTTGGCGAAGCGATCAGCGAAGAGGACAAAGAGACCGAAGAAAATGCGATGACCAAGTGGCAGATCTTTGTTGAGTACGTGCTGAAAAACAAAGTGATCTGGCTGCTGTGCTTCTCCAACATCTTCCTCTATGTGGTGCGTATCGGTATCGATCAGTGGTCCACCGTGTATGCTTTCCAGGAGCTGAAGCTGTCTAAAGAGGTGGCGATTCAGGGCTTTACCCTGTTTGAGGTCGGCGCGCTGGTCGGCACGCTGCTGTGGGGCTGGTTGTCGGATCTGGCCAACGGCCGCCGCGCGCTGGTGGCCTGCATCGCGCTGGCGCTGATTATCGCCACCCTCGGGGTTTACCAACACGCCAGCAACCAGTACGTCTATCTGGCCTCGTTATTTGCGCTGGGCTTCCTGGTGTTTGGTCCGCAGTTGTTGATTGGCGTCGCCGCCGTCGGCTTTGTGCCGAAAAAAGCGATCGGCGCCGCCGATGGGATCAAGGGCACTTTCGCCTATCTGATTGGCGATAGCTTCGCCAAGCTGGGTCTCGGGATGATCGCCGACGGCACGCCGGTCTTCGGCCTGACCGGCTGGGCCGGCACCTTTGCGGCGCTGGACGCCGCCGCCATCGGCTGTATCTGCCTGATGGCCATCGTGGCTATCTTCGAAGAGCGTAAAATTCGCCGCGAGAAAAAGAACCGTATTTTGCAGACTGCCTGATTCACCAGGTATTTGGTAACCTTGCCCGGCCATTGCGCCGGGCTTTTTTATTGTTCTTGCTGGCTGGATTGCAGGAGTAGCTCCCGCAGCCACTGCTGCGCCGGGTCATGATGGTTACGCTCGTGCCAGGCCATGCTTTTGGTGAAACCCGGGATCGTCAGCGGCGGTGGGGCTATTTTCATGCCGCTGGCTCTTTTCGCCAGTCGGCGCGGTACCACGGCGATCATGTCGCTCACCGCCAGTATTTCCGGCAACACCAGGAAACTGCTCACCGACAATCCCACCCGCCGGGTTCGACCAAGCGCCGCCAGCGCGTCGTCGGTCACGCCGCGAAAGCTATCGCCCTGCCATGAAACCAGCACATGTTCCAGCGCACAGAAGCGGTCGAGCGTCAGCGGCTGGCTGGCCTGCGGATGGTCTTCGCGCATCAGACAGACATAGTCTTCCTGATACAGCGCCCGGCTGTGCAGCGCCGGCGGCGTATCGTGGGGCGTCAATAGCGCAATATCCACTTCACCACGTTCGGACTGTGCCAGCAGCGTGGCCGGTGATTCGGGAATGATGCGCACGCGGATACCCGGCGCCAGTGGCTTCAGCGCGGCGATAAATGGCACGATCACTGCTTTCAACGCATAATCCGTCGCGGCGATGGTCCAGGTAAAATTGGCTTCCAGCGGCTCGAAGATGGCGGGTTGCAGCAGGGTTTCAGCATCGATCAGCAGCTGCTTTACCGGAGCCGCCAGCGCCTGAGCGCGCAGTGTCGGCACCATACCGTGTGGGGCGCGGATAAACAGCGGGTCATTAAAGGCGTCGCGCAGGCGGGTGAGCATGCCGCTGACCGCCGGCTGGGTGAGCGCCAGCCGCGCTGCCGCCCGGGTGACGCTGCGCTCATCGAGCAGCGCATCCAGGGCTTTCAGCAGGTTGAGATCGAGGTTTCTGATATCAGATTTCATGATAGCTATCCGCAAACGCGATAAGTCACATTATGGTATGCCCGGTAGTCGACAGCAGGCAAATTCCCATTATGATAGTGAGGCTGCGATTGGATGAGAGGATGCATGATCTGGATAGGACTGGCCACCCTGGTAGTGGTATTTGTTGTGGGATTTCGGGTGCTTACCTCTGATTCACGCCGCGCGATTCGTCGCCTGAGCGAACGCCTTGGCATTACGCCTGTTCCGCTGGAATCGATGATCGATCAGCTGGGAAAAACCGCCGGTAATGAGTATTTGCGCTACCTGGAGCGGCCGAATGAAGCGCATCTGCAGAACGCCGCACAGGTACTGCTGATCTGGCAGACCGCTATCGTCGATGCCAGCGAAAAAAACCTGCATTACTGGTATCGCCTGATGCAAAAAGCGCGTTTAGCGGCGCCGATTACCGACGCGCAAATTCGTCTTGCGCAAGGGTTTCTGCGCGACCTGGATCCGGATGCAAGCGATTTGCATAACCTACAGCAGCGTTATAACGCGCTGTTTCTGCCGGAAGACGGCGTGCACTGGCTGCACTGATATCATAATTTCTTATGTGTATTATCAAGGATGATGATTCGATTTATATCACTCACCGACGCATGATTAACCTCGTTAAAACAATCGTTCACGAGGTTAATCATGAAACAGCCCCTGCTGCAAAGCGCCATCGTCTGGCCGGAAGAGTATCTGCCAGGTACGACCGACAATTTTGCCTCTAATGAAATTATCGTTAGCGGCCTGACGGCAGCTCAGATATGGGCGCAGCTCGATGACACCACGCTGTGGCCGGGCTATTACAGCAACGTTGCCGATATCCATTTCCATGACGGCAGCGGCCCGACCCTCAGCGCCAACGCCCGTTTCCGCTTCAGCACCTTCGGCTTCCCGATTGAGGCGCAGATTACAGAGTATGTACCTCCCGCTGCCGGGCAGGCGGCGCGCGTAGCCTGGCACGGCTGGGCGGAAGGGGATGCAACGACGCGTCTTGATGTGATCCACGCGTGGCTATTTGAAGATTTGCCCGGCGGGCGCGTACGTATCCTCACCCAGGAGTCGCAAAAAGGCGTTCCGGCGCAGGAGTTGGCGCGTACCTTGCCCAATCCGATGATTAACGGTCACCAGGAGTGGATCTGCGGGCTGGTGAAATCGGCTCGCGGTGAGTAAATCCGAGTGCCGGATGGCGGCTGCGCCTTATCCGGCCTACGGTTTACGCACTCGTCACTTGTAGGCCGGATAAGCGTAAGCGCCATCCGGCAGAATGACTACAGTAGGATTTTCAGGCCGTGTTTTTGTACGACGCTAAGCAATTTTAATGACATTCCGCTCGGTCGTTTAGCGCCAGTCTCCCATTTTTGCACGGTAGACACACTGGTATTCAGATAACGAGCGAACACGGGTTGGCTAACATTGAGTTGTTCACGTAGCGCTTTAATTTCAATGGGTTGAAGTGCGGTTACGCTACCGAGACATGATTCATCAAAATGGCGCATTGTTTCCTGTGGGATTGCGCCAACGCTGAATAGCCCCGATGCAGCGCTGTGGATTGCTTCGAAAGCCGGGCTTTTATATTTAGTTTTTGCAGTCATGGCAAATCTCCACCAGTTCTTTACTTTTAACTAAGGCTGCCGTTTTCTCTTCAGAGAGATTGGCATAGTGTTTTGCAAGCTCACGAAACCCCATTAATTCGCGATGGCTGATATTGGCCATATCCTGTTTGGCGTACAGAAAGACATAAAACCAATGCCCTGCGCTTTTGGTAAGGATGATTGCGCGATCGCGATTCTTGTTGAGTCGCTTTTTATAAACCCCTCCTCCTAAATCAACCACTTTGCCCTGAAGCGCAGATTGAATAGCTTGATAGAGCTCGTTGTCGGAAATGCCATGAGAGCTAGCCTCTCTGGCGAACCATTTGGTTTTAAAGATACGCATTGCTGACATCCTGTCGTTAAAAGTATAGCACATAGTGCTATATTAAATGCTCCCGAGATTTGTTAAAGCGATAGCAAGCATCGTTTTTTAAACATGCGAGCAGCTACGCATCCTCTTATGAAAAGCGAGAAGAGTTGCGAAAACGTTAAGTACGTCACATACAAAATGTTACACTGCGCAGCTTTCCGCCACTTTCTTCGCAGGTCACTCATGAGTCATTCAAATGAAACCAAACCCCATGCACGCGATCTCGCGCGGCCAAACTGGTCGGCGGTCTTCGCGGTTGCTTTCTGCGTCGCCTGCCTGATTACCGTCGAGTTTTTGCCGGTCAGCCTGTTAACGCCGATGGCGCTGGATTTAGGCATCTCCGAAGGGATGGCCGGGCAGTCGGTAACGACGACGGCATTCGTCGCGATGTTTTCCAGTCTGTTTATCACCACGGTTATCGGCAAAACCGATCGCCGCTACGTGGTGATCCTGTTTTCGCTGCTGCTGACCCTGTCCTGCCTGCTGGTTTCGTTTGCCGATAGCTTCACCCTGCTGCTGCTGGGACGCGCCTGTCTGGGCCTGGCGCTCGGCGGTTTCTGGGCGATGTCGGCATCGCTGACCATGCGTCTGGTGCCGATGCGCGTGGTACCGAAAGCGCTATCGATTATCTTCGGCGCGGTATCAATCGCGCTGGTGATCGCCGCCCCGTTGGGCAGTTTCCTTGGCGGGCTTATCGGCTGGCGCAACGTCTTTAACGGCGCGGCGGTGATGGGCGTGCTGTGTACGCTCTGGGTGCTGAAAGCGCTGCCGTCGCTGCCGGGTGAATCGGCGGCTCAGCAGCAAAATATGTTTGGTCTGCTGAAGCGTCCGGGGGTGATGGCCGGGATGTGCGCCATTTTCATGGCCTTTGCCGGACAGTTCGCCTTCTTTACCTATATTCGCCCGGTTTACATGACCCTCGCCGGTTTTGACGTCGACGGCCTGACGCTGGTGCTGCTGAGCTTTGGTATCGCCAGCTTTATCGGCACCTCGCTCTCCTCGGTGGTGCTGAAGCGCTCGGTCAAAGCGGCGCTGGCGATTTCGCCGCTGGTGCTGACAGCCTGCGCGGCGGCGCTGGTACTGTGGGGAGAAAGCAAAATCGTCGCCTCGACGGTGGCGATTATCTGGGGCTTCGCGTTTGCGCTGATCCCGGTGGGGTGGTCAACGTGGATCACCCGTTCGCTCTCCGATCAGGCGGAAAAAGCCGGGTCGATTCAGGTGGCGGTGATCCAGCTTGCCAACACCTGCGGCGCCGCGGTCGGCGGCGTTGCGCTCGACCACTTAGGGCTGCTGTCGCCGCTGGTGTTGTCAGGAATATTAATGCTGTTTACCGGCCTGCTGGTGACGACCAAAGTGAAGGTGAATTAACCCGCTTACGGCCGTTCGCCTTTTGCCAGCCGGGCGTTGATGTCGGCAATCACTTCCGGCAGATCCGCCAGGGTATCAACCACATAGTGAGCCCCGGTGGCATACAGTTTGCCTGCCGCCCGCTCGCGACGGGTGGCGATTTCCGCTTTCGACATCGCCTGGTACTCCTCCCAGGTAGCGCCGAATTCGTTACCGGACACCGCCAGGCCGACGCTCCACATCCCGGCATGTAACCCTTCGCTGATGCCCGGTGCGGCGTCGTCGACCTTCACGCAGTGGGCCACATCGTCTATGCCCAGGGTAATCACGTTCTGCAGCGCCATCCACGGGCCCGGACGACCGCCGACGGCAAGATCATCGGTGGCGACCCAGTGGTCCGGGGCGTAGCCCTGGGCGGCGGCGGCCGGTACCAGCTTTTCCATCACCGGGCGCGGATAACCCGAGCAGGAGCCAATCTTCAGACCCTCGGCGCGCAGCGCGGCGAGGGTGTCGACCACGCCGGCAATCGGTGCGGAAAAATCGACAACCTTAGCAATTTGCAGCGGCATAAACGCGGCATAAATCGCATCGATATCAGCGGCCGTCATCGCGCGGCCAAATTTGGCCTGCCAGCGGCTATCGACAGCAGGGAGTTTGCCCAGCGCCTCAATGTGCTGCCACTTGCCAAGCCCCATTGGCACGCGGGCCTCTTCAAGGGTGATCTCAATATCGAAGGCCTGGCGGAAGGCCTCGACGAAAATTTGCGTCGGGGCGAAAGAGCCGAAGTCTACGGTGGTGCCTGCCCAGTCAAGGATCAGTGCGCTAATACGGTTCATGGCGGTTCCTTATTGTTTCCAGTACATGGCGTTGTCGATAGCCGCCAGCAGGGCGGTGATATCGGCGTCGTAGACTTCGCCAATGTTGCCGATGCGGAAGCAATCGCTTTGCGATACTTTGCCCGGATAGATAACGAAGCCCTGATCTTTCAGCTTCTGGTAGAAGGTGTGAAAGCGGTACTGCGGCGCATCCGGTGAATAAAAGGCGGTAATAATCGGCGAGTGCAGGCTATCGTCGAGCAGCGGCCGGAAGCCGAGCGCGCGCATTCCGGCGACCAGCCGGCGCTGATTGTTGCGGTAGCGCCGATGGCGGGCGCTGACGCCGCCCTCCTGCGCCAGCTCTTTCAGCGCCTGGGCAAAGGCCAGCACGGTATGGGTCGGCGAGGTGAAGCGCCACTTGCCGTGGTTATCTTCCATGCAGCGCCACTGGGCGTACAGATCCAGAGACAGCGAGCGCGAACGGCCTTTGCAGGCGGCCAGCTCCGCTTCGCGGGCAATCACGAAGGCAAAGCCCGGTACGCCCTGAATGCATTTGTTGGCGGAGCTTATCAGGTAATCAATATTCAGCGCGGCGATATCCAACGGAATGCCGCCAAAGCTGCTCATCGCATCGACGATATAGCGTTTATCGTACCGTTTCGCCAGTTCGGCCACTTCTTCGATCGGATTCAGCATGCCGGTGGTGGTTTCGCTGTGTACCATCGCGATATGGGTGATCGCCGGGTCGTTCTGCAGGATCTGTTCGATCGCCGCCGCGTCAGGACGGGAGACTTCGCCGCAGTCGTAAGGGTGGCAGGCGATACCCATCAGTTGCGCCATCTCAATCATACGCGCGCCATAGGCGCCATTGCTGACGATCAACACTTTGCCTTGTTCGCCGATGACGCTGCCGAGCACCGCTTCGACCGCGTAGCTGCCGCTACCCTGCAGTAGCACCGCCGTATAACCGTCGGCCGGGGTAGCCAACTGCACCAGCTGCTGGCGAATGGTCTGTACCACGCCGAGATTGTAATCATCATCCCAGGTGCAGCTATCGAACAACATCGCCTCTTTCACCGTACGGGAGGTGGTTAACGGGCCGGGGGTCAGCAGCAGGTAGTTCCGTGAAGTCATTTGTCTCACCATTTGGTCTATACCAGATTTGCATTTATCATGGAGACAAAGCCGGGGCAGGGTCAAAGGAAATGTGGCGCTGCAACAAAAAATTCATCTGGCTATGTATAATGAGCGCACGAAAAGTGGCAGTGAGTAAACATGAAATCACCCTCTGGCGAGATGCCGCAATACCTGATGATTAAGGCGCAGCTGCAGGCGCGTATTCAAAACGGCGCCCTCAAAAGCGGCGACAAGCTGCCTTCCGAGCGCGAGCTGTGCGCGCTGTTCAACACGACCCGGATTACGGTGCGTGAGAGCCTGGCGCAGCTGGAGGCCAGCGGCGTGATTTACCGCGCCGACCGCCGCGGCTGGTTCGTGACGCCGGAGCGTCTATGGCTGGATCCGACGCAGAACACCAACTTCCACAAGCTGTGTCTCGAGCAGGGGCGCGAACCGAAAACGGTGCTGCTTGAAGGGTGCTTAACCGCCGTGCCGTTGGACGTGATGGCGCCGCTGGCGCTGCAGCCCTTCGATCAGGTTTACCTGCTGACGCGTCTGCGCTATGCCGACGGCCGGCCGGTGTGCTACTGCGAAAACCACTGTCTGCCCGCGCGGGTGCCTGAGCTGCTGCGCCACGATCTCAACGGCAGTCTGACCGAGATTTATCAAACTCAGTACGACCTGATCTATACCAGTATGCATCTATCGTTTTATCCCACCTCAATGCCGCCGCAGGCCGCAGAGGCGTTGGGGGTGATGGAAGGGCGCCCGGCGCTGCTGTTGCGCCGGCTGAATTACGATCAGCACGGGCGTATTCTCGATTACGATATTGAATACTGGCGGCATGACAGCCTGCGGATCGAAGTCGATACCCATTGATTTTATTGGTTAAATTTTTTGATCTCCCCGGGGCGCTAGCGCGTGCCGGGGCTACGCACTTCCCCTCGTTTTAACTCTTCCGACACACTTCTTTCATCGTTTTGTCATAAACCCCCGGTAGCGTGAAGGCAAATCTGGTCTACACCAGAATAACTGACTATCCGATGAGGCTTATACGATGAAACTCTCCCGACTTGCTCTGCTGTCCCTGTTCGCGCTGACCAGCTCTCCGGTTTGGGCGGACGGCGTCGTCACGGTTTATTCCGCCGACGGCCTGCATGACGGCGATAACAGCTGGTATCAGAGCCAGTTCGACGCCTTCACCAAAGCGACGGGCATCAAAGTGCAGTATGTGGAAGGCGGCTCCGGCGCGATCGTTGAACGTCTGGCGAAGGAGCGTACCAATCCGCAGGCTGACGTGTTGGTTACGGTGCCGCCGTTTATCCAGCGCGCCGCGAAAGAGCAATTGCTGGCAACCTTTACCCCGCAGGGTAGCGCGCAGATCCCCGGCGCTAACGACCGCTACGCGCCGCTGGTGAATAACTATCTGACCTTCATCTATAACAGCCAGTTGCTGAAAAGCGCGCCGGCCAGCTGGCAGGATCTGCTGGATAGCCGCTTTAAGAACAAGTTGCAGTACTCCACGCCGGGCCAGGCGGGTGACGGTACCGCGGTGATGCTGCAGGCGTTCCACAGCCTCGGCGGTAAAGACGCCGGTTTTGCGTATCTGGGTAAGCTGCAGGCCAATAACGTTGGCCCATCGGCCTCGACCGGCAAGCTGACGGCGCTGGTCAACAAAGGCGAGCTGTACGTCGCCAATGGCGATCTGCAGATGAACCTGTCGCAGATGGCGCGTAACCCGAACGTTAAAATTTTCTGGCCGGCGGATGACAAAGGCGAGCGCAGCGCGCTGGCGCTGCCCTACACCATCGGGCTGGTGCAGAACGGGCCGAACAGCGAAAACGGCAAGAAGCTGATCAATTTCCTGCTGGATAAACCGGCGCAATCCAGCGTCAGCGCGCGCTCCTGGGGCCTGCCGGTACGCAGCGACGTGGCGCCGGAGGACGCTAACTTTAAGGCGGCGAAAGCGGCGCTCGACGGCGTGAAGCGCTGGGAGCCGAACTGGGATGATGTCGCGGTATCGCTGTCGGCTGACATTGCCCGCTGGCACCAAGTGACCGATAGCGAGTAAGCCTGATGTTGATGAAAACCACCGTCACTTCTTCCCCGTCGCTGGCGGGGACTTCCGGGATCACCCTGGACTCGCTGCGCGTTTCATACCACGGCAACGTGGTCTTAAAACCGCTGTCATTGACCATTGAACCCGGTGAGGTGCTGGCGCTGATAGGCCCTTCCGGTTCCGGGAAAACCACGGTGCTGCGGGCGATCGCCGGATTTGTGCAACCGGCTGGCGGTCGGATTGTGATCGGCGATACTGATGTCACCCAGCTGCCGCCGTATCAACGCGGGCTGGCGATGGTGGTGCAGAACTACGCGCTGTTTCCGCATATGAAGGTGGAAGATAACGTCGCTTTCGGCCTGCGGGCGCAAAAGCAGCCCAGGGCGCTTATCGCCGAGCGGGTGACTGAAGCCTTAAAAATCGTCGGTATGGCGGATTACGCCACCCGCTACCCGCATCAGCTTTCCGGCGGCCAGCAGCAGCGCGTCGCGATAGCCCGCGCGATTGCCGTGCGTCCTCGGGTACTGTTGCTCGATGAACCGCTGTCGGCGCTGGATGCGCAAATTCGTCATAACATGGTGGAAGAGATTGCCCGTCTGCATCGCGAACTGCCGGAACTGACCATTCTCTACGTCACCCACGATCAGACCGAAGCGCTGACCCTGGCGGATAAAATCGGCATCATGAAAGACGGTTCGCTGATTGCCCACGGTGAAACGCACGAGCTGTACCACTATCCGCCGAACCGCTTTAGCGCCGAATTCCTCGGCCGCGCCAATATCCTGCAGGCGACGGCGCTGAAGGACAGCACCGAGCCGGGGCTGGTTAGCGTGAGCTGCGGCGGCGGACTGATTAACGCCTTCAGCCGGGGCGGCCTGCATGGCAACAACAAGCTGTTATGCATTCGCCCGCAGCACATGAGCCTGACGCCGCGATCGGCAACCAGTAATCGTCTCAACGCCACCCTGACCTCGGTACACTGGCAGGGCGATCTGACGCATCTGCTGTGCGACGTCGCGGGCGAAGCGGTGCGGATCGTCATGACCCACGTCAACCCACTCCCGCGCGCGGGGGACAAGCTGGCGCTCTACTTCGAACCTGGCGATGCGGTTCTGATCGAGGTGCCATGATGACGCAGACCCTCACGCTTGCGCGTCCGGCGCGAAACCTACGCCCTTACCTGTGGCTGGCGTTGCCGCTGCTGGTGCTGGCGACGCTATTTTTCTATCCGCTACTGCTGATCGCCGAACAGGCGTTACGCGACGCCAGCGGCAACCTGAGCCTCGAGACTTTTTGGCAGGTGATTGACTCAAAACGCTTTATTGGCGCGCTGCTCAATACCTTACAGATTGCGGTGTTCGCTACCCTTGGCTGCCTGGTACTCGGCAGCGTGCTGGCGCTGATTCTGGTGTTTATTCCGTTTCCCGGCAGCCAACTGGTGAGCCGGATCATTGATACGTTTATCGCGCTGCCGACCTTCCTGATTACTCTCGCGTTCACCTTTATTTACGGCTCGGCGGGGCTGCTCAACGGCACCCTGATGGCGCTGTTTGCTTTTGAACTGCCGCCGGTGGATTTTCTCTATTCGATAAACGGCGTGATTCTGGCGGAGATCACCGTCTTTACGCCGCTGGTGATGCGCCCGCTGATGGCCGGACTGCGGCAGATAGATAAGAGCCAGCTGGAAGCGGCGAGTATTCTCGGCGCCCATCCGCTACGGGTGATTACCCAGGTTATCTTCCCGGCGGCGCTACCGGCGCTGATGGCGGGCGGCAGCCTTTGCCTGCTGTTGACCACTAACGAGTTCGGTATCGTGCTGTTTATTGGCGCCAAAGGGGTTAATACCCTGCCGATGATGGTCTACAGCAAGGCGATTCTGGAGTCGGATTACAGCGTGGCCTGCATGATTGCGCTGATTAATATTCTGCTGTCGCTGGGGCTGTTTATGCTCTATCGGCTGGCGGCGGCGCGCACTGGCGTAAGGAGTTAACGATGTTGATTTGGTCGCGTAAAGGCCGCGCGGCGGCGGGCGCGCTGGCGGTCACGCTATTTGCCGGCGTTTTCCTGCTGCCGCTGGCGGTGATTTTACTCTCCAGCTTGAGTAAACAATGGAATGGCCTGCTGCCCACCGGCTTTACCTTTGCCCACTTTGTTAACGCCTTTCGCGGCGCGGCGTGGGATTCGCTGTTTTCGAGCCTGATGGTGGGCTTCTGCGCCAGCCTGTTGGCGCTGCTGTGTGGGATGTGGGCGGCGCTGGCGCTGCGCCAGTATGGCGCGAGGCTACAGAAATATCTTGGCCTGGCGTTTTATCTGCCCAGCGCCATCCCCTCGGTTTCCGTCGGGCTGGGCATTCTGGTGGCGTTCAGCCAGGGGCCGCTGCAGATGAACGGCACCTTCTTTATCGTTCTGGCGGCGCACTTCGTGCTGATCTCCGCCTTTACCTTCAGCAACGTAACCACCGGGCTGGCGCGGATTTCCGCCGATATTGAAAACGTCGCCTCAAGCCTGGGCGCTTCACCGTGGTATCGCCTGCGCCATGTGACGCTGCCGCTGATGACGCCGTGGATGATTTCAGCGCTGGCGCTGAGCCTGTCGCTGTCGATGGGAGAGTTGGGGGCGACGGTGATGATCTATCCGCCGGGCTGGACGACGCTGCCGGTGACCATTTTCAGCCTCACCGATCGCGGCAATATCGCCGATGGCTCGGCGCTGACCATTGTGCTGGTGGGCGTCACGCTGCTGTTGATGATGAAGCTTGAGCGTATCGCCCGCCGATTAAGCCAGAGATAAAGAATTGATAACGCCACCCGGGCACGGGGCTGACCGCCCGGCGGCGCTACGCTTGCCGGTCCTGGGGGGATCCCGCAGGCCTCCTCAGTCGTAGCCCGGCTAAGCGTAGCGCCAGCCGGGAACGCTCCTTCAACAACGCTATCGCATCAGAACCACGCCTCAAACATCCCGCCGACGTTCAGCGAATCCAGCTGCTGGTCTTTGGTGTTGTTGACCTTCGCGGTATGCTCGTTATCCACCTGACCACCGGTCACGTAGAAGCGCAGCATCGGACGGAACTCCGGCCCCATGCCGATGGCGATGTTCTGCGACAGCGTCAGCTTCCAGCCGTGGTTATCCCCGCCCTGGTCGTAATCCACGCGCTGGTAGCCCGCTTCCAGCCAGGTGGAGTGCACGTCGTTCCAGAAGTACATCGGCCGGACGATGGCGCCGTAGTTTTTACGGTTGTCGGTGTTGTCCTTGCCGTTGTCGTAGTCATGGAAGGCCAGCAGGTATTCGATCTGCGCCTGCTGGGTGAACTTATGGTTGCCCTCGAAGCTGGCGTAGACCGTGGTCAGGTCGTCGGTTTTGTTGTAGACGCTGTTATCCGAGTTGTCGGAGTAGCGCAGGATCACCTTGTTCACCCCGCTGTCGTTGGTGTGGCTCAGCACCAGCCCGCCCTGCCAGGCTTCGAGGCGGGCGTCGCTGTCCACCGCCTTCGAATCAAAGCCGTAGTTGGCGTACACCTCGACGTCGATCGGCCCGGCTTTGATGTTGTGGGTTTTGGTGGTCAGCGCGTAGTGGCCGTTGTCGCCAGTGTCGGAGCTGCCGGTACAGGTGATGCGCGACGGGTTAGTCTCGTCGGCCATCACTTCCGGGCTACAGGATTTCACCTGCGACACCGCCGCCACGTCGAACTGCACGCCGCCGATATCAAAGTTCTTCACCCCGGCGCCCTGGCCGTCGTGGTTCATCCAGAAGTAGTCGTTGATCCCCTGTTGCGGACGCTGGTGGAAGTCGCGCCCGGCCCAGATATAGGCGTTGGGGTTGGATTCGAGGACGTTGGTGACGCCGACGTAGGCCTTCTTCAGGTTAACTTCATCGCTCCAGTGGTCGAACATCACGTTGAGATCCCAGATAGCCCCCTGCGCGCTTTTGAAGGCCTTGCTGATCTGGAATTCACCGCCGTTGCTTTCGTTGCCCAGACGGCCGATCGCTGAGGCGCCGTTATAGGAGCCGTCGACGCCGACATATTTCTGGTCGCCGGTCTGGAAGTGGGCGCCATAGCGGGCGTAGCCGCTGAACTTGAGGCCGAACGGAATGGCCATATCCGGCGAGGCGGCGGTGGTCTGCGGGTTGGTGATCACGTCGACCTTTTTGTCGGCCGCGGCGTCAATTTTCGCCTGGCGGTCGGCCAGCGCTTTATCAACGGCTTTGGCGACGATGGCGTTGATCTGTTCCTGCGTAAATTCTTGGGCCATGACAGAAATTGGGCACAGCGCGGCGACAACCGCCATGGCTAAAGGCAGTTTTTTCACAGTATTCATGGTTATCTCGTTTTAATAATTAATATATTTCAGATAATAACCATCCCATTCTGGCTAAAATAAATAACCAAAATAAGCTGATTTGTTTTTTAGGGTACAGCGACGCCGGAGAATAATATTCTCGCTGACGTTATTCCATATTAATTAACGCTGGTACAGATGGATTAATTCCTCTGAGAATTCACGGGCCAGCAGCGAATTCATCAGATGATCCTGGGCATGTACCATAATCAGCGTCATGGGCTGACGCGCTTCACCGGCATCCTGCCCGATGAGCTGGGTTTGCATCTGATGCGCCCGGCGGGCGTAGCCGTCGGCCTCATTTAAGAGTAAGCGCGCTTCGTCGATATTTCCGGTTCGGGCCGCATGCAGCGCTTCAAAACATAATGAGCGTGACTGTCCCGCATTAACGATAATTTCCATTACCGCATCTTCTAATTCAATCATGTATATTCCTGAGGTATTTATTATTTAATAATGCAGGGAAAGTCCATTTTCTGCATTATTACGCTGTCATCTTATTATCTCTCCGGAAGGAGAGGGATTAGCTAACGGTTTCTGCCACCGGAACGCTATTTTTGGCTTTCTCAACTTCGGTTTTCATTAAGGAACGTTCATAAGCGCGCAGGAACGGCAGGTAAATGACCGCCGACATCACCATGCAGATAACGCACATCACCACCGGACTCAGGGTCCAGTTAGCCGCCCACGAGGCGCCAATCGGGGCCGGCGTGGTCCACGGCGTCAGCGACACTACCTGGCTCAGCCAGCCAAGACGGGTTGCGCCGTAAGCCAGCACCGCGTTGACCATCGGTACGCAGACGAAGGGGATAAACATCATCGGGTTCATGATGATCGGCGCGCCGAACAGGATCGGCTCGTTGATATTAAAGAAGCTCGGCACGATGCCCATCTTGCCGATGGTCCGCAGATGGGTAGCCCGACTACGCAGCAGCAGGAAAGCCAGCGGCAGGGTCGAACCGACGCCGCCAATAAGCAGATAGTGATCCCAGAAGCCCTGCAGATAGACGTGCGGCAGTACCGTACCCGCCGCCAGCGCCGCCTGGTTTGCCGACAGGTTGGCCATCCAGAACGGGTTCATAATGCCGGTGACAATCAGCGAGCCGTGGATCCCGGCGAACCAGAAAATCTGGCACATCAGAACGGAGAGCAAAATCGCCGGCAGCGAGTCGGAGGCGGAAACCAGCGGCTCCAGCAGATGCATGATCGCCTGCGGCAGGATCATCCCGGTCTGCGCTTCGATAAACAGATTCAGCGGATGCAGAGTGGCGATAACCACCAGCACCGGGATCAGGATTTCAAACGAACGGGCGACGCCGGTCGGCACCTCTTTCGGCAGACGAATAGTAATGTTGTTTTGCTTCAGCCACGCGTAGACGCGGGTGGAGTAAATGGCGGTGATCAGGGCGGTGAAAATGCCCTGGCCGGACAAATACTGAGTGGAAATTTTACCATCGGCATAGGGCGCGGCGACCAGCAGGAAGGCCATAAACGCCAGCAGACCGGACATCACCGGATCGAGCTGAAACTGACGACCAAGGCTGGCGCCAATGCCGACCGAGATAAAGAAGGTCATCACGCCCATGCTGAGGTTAAACGGCAGCATCAGCTGTTCGCGGTAATGCTGGGAGAAATCAAGCCAGCCGCGGGCAAAGCCGTTGGTGGTATCGGGGGAAAACGGCGGAAAGATAAATACCAGCATGAAAGAGCCGATGATCATAAACGGCAAGGCGGCAGTAAAGCCATCGCGGATCGCGATAACGTATTTCTGCTGCCCAAGGCGTCCTGCCAGCGGAGTAATAGATTGCTCGATCACGGCAATCATGGACTGATACAGAGAACTCATTTCAACACCTCTCAGTGCGCCGCTGGGATCAGCGACAGAGCATAATTCAGGACGTTGTCTCCCCGCTGCATACCGTAGTCCATCGTATCGATGGGCTGAACGGGAATGTTCAGGGAAGCCGCTTTCTCAGACAGGGTTTTCAACATGTATTTCACCTGGGGGCCAAGCAACACCACCTGATACTGCGGAAACTGCATGTCAAATTCGGAAACACCATAGGCATCAATCTGCACCGGCAGGTCACGTTCCTTCGCCGCCTCCACCATCTTTCTGACCAGCAGACTGGTGGACATCCCGGCAGAGCAGCACAGCATAATCTTGTACATCGACGACCATCCTCAAAATGTAAAAAGTTATTGCGTCGGTGATTTGATATCAGACGGAAACCGGTTTCCATTCATAAAAAGCAGAACTGTGATAGTGGTCAAGATCTCCTGCTTATGGGGCGGATTTATTGGATTTCGCTCACATTATTCTGTCGATTTGGCGATGTTTTGCGCTGAAATGGAAAATCGGTTTCCAAACAAATGACGAAATGGATATACTGCGCTGGTCACAATTGAAGCGATTCAGGTTTACAGGATTTTGGCGGGACGCGGCGCCCGCGCAGGGGAAAATGATGTCGACAATCAATGATGTTTCACGACTTGCCGGGGTTTCCAAAGCCACGGTGTCGCGAGTGTTGAGCGGCTCACGTGGCGTGAAGGAAGCCAGTCGTCAGGCGGTACTGCAGGCGGCGGAAGCGCTCAATTACCGGCCAAACATGATAGCCCAGTCGTTGCTCAGTCAGTCCACCGGCTGCATCGGCGTCATCTGCGCCCAGGACAACATCAATCAAACCACCAGCTATCTCTACGCCCTGGAAAAACAGCTCAGCCAGCACCAGAAACACCTGCTGCTGCGCTTCGCCAACACCAGCAACGGCGTGATGAACTCGCTGGAGGAGTTGACCTGCGGATTGTGCGATAACGTGCTGATCATCGGCGCGCGTTTCCCCCTGAATATTAACCGCCCGGACGTGGTGCTGGTGGACTGCCTCGACAGCGAGGGTGACAACAGCATTCAGTACGATCATGCCTTTGCCGCCGAAACCGCGTGCCACTATCTGATAAGCCAGGGAAGACGGCAGATTGCGCTGATTCATCCGCAGAGCAGCGGCTTCGCCGATCAGGTGCTGCTGGGCTATAAGCACGCGCTGGAAAAAAACTTTTTGCCGTTTAACCGCAACCTGGTGTTTCTGGATAACACCTCACCGTCGGTGGCGGTGCAGGAGCTGGTCAATAACGCCACGACGCTGAACTTTAACGCGCTGCTGGTGAGCGATGAGCTGCAGGCGCAGCGCGTGGTGCCGCAGCTGCAGGCCTTTAACCGCGCTGTTCCGCAAAATGTCATGGTGTTTAGCCTCGCCGGATCGTTACAGCTGCCCGGTATCCCCACCATTCCGGCCATTGAATATTCCATGGACGCGATGGCGTCGCGGATCGTCAACTGGCTGACCGAGAAAACGGACAACCCGGGCGGCAGCCCGCTGCGCGGCGATTTAATTATTCCGAAGCACTGAACTCCGCTCTTGCCCTGACCCGCCGCCGTTGGCTGCGGGTTTTTTGCTGGCTGGTTTTTGTCGTATCCCTCACATTATAAATAAAACTCATATCTGACGCCGGGTTTTCGAACCGGACAGCCTGCGTGACCTGCCTTAAGTTGAGTACGAAAGTTCCACTCAAAAAACACTAACCAGAACATTCGTACCGCCTGCTTGAGGAAGTCACCCTATGAATCACACGAACGTTGTCGATGTGAAAGCGTGGATAGATGCCCGCCCGGTCTCGCGCTTTCAATGGAACGTGCTGCTACTCTGTTTCATCATCATTATGCTGGATGGTTATGACGCTGCGGTGATGGGCTTTGTCGCCCCGGCGCTCATTGAGGACTGGGGCATCAGCCGGGCTGAAATGGGGCCGATACTCGGGGCGGCCATGTTCGGCGTCGCCATCGGCGCCCTGGTGGCGGGCCCGCTTTCTGACCGCTACGGCCGAAAACGCATTTTACTCTGGTCGGTGGCGCTGTTTGCGCTGTTCAGCCTGGCCGGCGCCGTGGCGCAAAGCCCATCACAGCTGGCGCTGATGCGTTTTCTCACCGGCCTTGGACTTGGCGCCGTGATGCCCAACTGCGTCACGCTGGTGGCGGAATATATGCCGGAGCGGCGTAAAGGGGTGATGATCACCCTGATGTACAGCGGTTTTAACGTGGGTTCCGGCCTCGGCGGCTTTATCGCCGCCGGGTTGTTATCGCATTACAGCTGGCACTCGGCGCTGATTTTTGGCGGCGTGCTGCCGCTCGTGGTGCTCCCCTTTATGATCGTGATGTTGCCGGAGTCGGCGATGAACATGGTGGCGCGCCGACTACCGGGCGAGCAGATCGCCAGGGCGCTTAACCGGCTTGGGGGCCAGTTTACGGCTGAAACCGTTTTCCAGCTCAATACACCGCCCATCACGCGGAGCAGCAAAGTGGCGCAGCTGTTCCGGCATGGTTATGCCCGCGGCACGGTAGCGCTGTGGCTGACCTATTTTATGGGGCTGTTCGTGATTTATCTGCTGAACGGCTGGCTGCCAACCATTCTCCGCTCCGGCGGGCTGTCGCTGCAGCAGGCGGCGATGATGACCGGCTTGTTCCAGCTCGGCGGCCCGCTGGGCGGGATCCTTGTCGGTATGCTGATGGATCGTGCTTCGGCGAAAGCCGTGATTGCGGCAACCTATTTCCTCGGCTGCCTGTGCCTGTTGTCCCAGGGGTTGATGGATTTCGGCTCGGCGGCGCTGTCGGTGCTGATTTTCATCAGCGGGATGTGCATTAACGGCGCGCAGAACGGTCTGCAGGCCTATTCGCCAGCCTATTATCAAACCGAGATCCGCGCTACCGGTGTCAGCTGGATGCATGGTATCGGCCGTACCGGGGCTATTCTCAGCTCCACGCTGGGTGGGATGCTGATGCTGGCGGTGCCGGGACATTCCGCGATCTTTCTGGTGCTTGCGCTGCCGGCCTGCCTGGCGGGCATCTGTATTTTGTTGCACCGTATGAATCACGCTAAGCCTCGACTCACAGAGGCAGAACTGGACGCTTTGTCATCCCCCCTGGAACACCGATAAGTGGAGTTATCTGATGGCTAACATTCTCGGCGGTATCGCCGTCTCTCATACCCCGACTATCGGCTTCGCGGTCGATCATCATAAACAGCAGGACCCGGCGTGGTCGCCGATCTTCCAGAGCTTCGAACCGCTGCAGCGCTGGTTGGAGGAGAAAAAGCCGGATGCGCTGGTGTACATCTTTAATGACCATGTGACCGCCTTTTTCTTCGATCACTATTCGACTTTTACGCTGGGAATCGACAGTCAATATGATGTTGCCGATGAGGGCGGCGGACCACGCTGTCTGCCGCCGGTCCAGGGCAATGCGGCGCTCTCAAGGCACATTGGCGCCAGCCTGATGGCCGATGAGTTTGATATGTCGTTCTTTATGGATAAAAAGCTCGACCACGGCCTTTTCTCGCCGCTTTCGGCGCTGTTGCCCTGGGATGAAGCGCAGGGATGGCCGACGGCGGTGATCCCGTTACAGATCGGCGTGCTGCAATTTCCGGTACCGAGCGCGCGTCGTTGTTACAAACTCGGTCAGGCGCTGCGCCGGGCGATTGAAAGCTTCCCGGAAGATCTCAATGTGGCGATTGTCGCGACCGGCGGCCTCTCGCATCAGGTTCATGGCGAGCGCTGCGGATTTAATAATCCCGACTGGGATGCTCAGTTTGTTGACATGCTGGTTAATGACCCGGAAAAGCTCACCGAAATGACCCTTGGCGAATATGCCGAGCTAGGGGGGATGGAGGGGTCCGAAGTGATCATGTGGCTGGTGATGCGCGGCGCGCTATCAGCCAATGTCACCGAAACCTGGCGCGACTATTACCTGCCGTCGATGACCGGTATCGCCACGCTGATCCTTGAGAACAATGCGCGCCTGCCTCCCGTCGATACCCTGACGCGCCATCGCCAGCATATGGCGCAGCAGCTGGCCGGGGTGGAGAAACTACCGGGAACCTATCCTTTTACCCACGAGCGCAGTCTGAATGGTCTGCGGCTTAACCGTTTCCTGCATCGGCTGATTGAGCCTGCCTGGCGCGAACGTTTTCTGCAGTCGCCTCAGTCGCTTTATGCCGAAGCCGGACTGAGTGAGGAGGAACAGCAACTGCTTAACGCGCGCGACTGGCGGGGATTGATTCAGTATGGCGCCAGTTTCTTCCTGCTGGAGAAAATGGGCGCGGTGGTCGGCGTATCCAACCTGCATATTTACGCCGCGATGCGCGGGCAGACGCTGGAAGCGTTTCAGCAAACGCGCAACCAGCAGGTAACCTACTCGGTGGCGGGTAAACGTTAAGCGGTTCCGTCCTGAACCTGCTGATAAATAAAACGCAACAGCGCTTGCGTCGCCGGGGAGGGCAGGCTGCCGGCGCGAAACGTCAGCCCGATACGCCGGGTGGTATCGGGCAGGGGGACCGGCAACACGCTGAGCAGCCCATTGTCTGTCTCAAAACGCATCTGGCTGGCGGATACCGCCGCCAGCATGTCGGAGTCCTGCAGCAATCCTCGCACCATTGCCGCATCCCCGGTCTCCACCGTCGGCTGGGGCAGCGGCTGCCCCAGGGTGACAAACGCCTTATCCAGCAAATGGCGCGCCGGCGCGTTGGCGCGCGGCAGCACCCATTGCGCGGTCGCCAGCTGGCTGCGCGGATCCGGATGGCGCAGCAGCGGGTGGTTATTACGCAGTAAAATCAACATATCCTCTTCGAATAACGCTTCGCTACAGAGGTCCGGGAGATCTTCATCCTGGCGCAGGGCGCCGATAATAAAATCGATATTACCTGCCCGCATATCGGCGACCAGCGACTCATACGGGCTTTCATTGGTCATGAGGGTGATGCCCGGGTGCTGGGCCAGAAAGGCGGCGATGGCGGAGGGCAGTAGCCGGGTCCGGCTCAGCGGCAGGGCGCCAATGCGCACGCTACCCTCCAGCACCCCGCGACGGGCGGCGAGATCGCTCCAGATATTTTCCAGCTCGTTGAGCGCTCTGCTCACCGGGGGATAGAGTAGCTCCGCGGCGGGCGTGGGGCGCACCCCTTCTGGCGTCCGGCGAAATAGCGCCGAATCCGCCCCTTTCTCCAGGACCTTCAGCGCGGCACTGACCGCCGGCTGGGTGATCCCCAACTGTTGCGCGACGGTTTGGGTATGGTTGACGTGATAGAGCTGAATAAAAATGGCTAACCGGCGGGTATTGAACAGCCAGCCGGCGTCCGCCAGCGGGCCGCTGCTGCGGGTATGGTGTTTCTGCAACAGCGCCGGGATGGCCTGCAGGTCGTCAATCGCCCGCCGGGCGCGCGGCAGGATGCACTTGCCATACTCGGTGGGCACCATGCCGCTGTAATGGCGTTCGAACAGCGTGACGTTCAACGCGGCTTCAAGGTCGCGGATCGCCCGGGTTATTGCTGACTGCGTGCGGAATAAGTCATCGGCCGCACGCGAGACGCTGCCGCGCAGCGCGACCTGACAGAAAAAGCGCAGCTGCATGATATTTATAATTTTATCGTGCTTTCTCTTCAGCATTGTTCGTCAGGCCTGAAACAGTGAGTGAATCGACAACATAAATAAAAATCATAGCCTTCGCAAGTTAACGAATTACCTCCCTGCGACGGGACATGACAAGCTGAAAAAAACAACAGAGGAAGCCATCATGTCTCATCCGGTTAGCGAAAAAAGTGCCCTTGTCGTCAGCGCCCACTCGGCCGATTTCGTCTGGCGCGCGGGCGGTGCGATAGCGCTGCATGCCCTGCAGGGCTATCAGGTCCACGTGGTCTGTTTATCCTTTGGCGAGCGCGGCGAGTCCGCCAAACTGTGGCGCAAAGGCAACATGACCGAGGAGGCGGTGAAGCAGGTGCGTCGCGAAGAGGCGCAGGCCGCCGCTGAGATCCTGGGCGCCAGCGTCGAATTTTTTGATATCGGCGACTATCCGCTGCGCGCCGATAAAGAGACGCTATTTCGTCTGGCGGATGTGTATCGCCGCATCCAGCCCCACTTTGTCCTGACGCACTCCCTGCACGATCCCTATAACTACGATCATCCCCTGGCCTCCCATCTGGCGCAGGAAGCGCGGATTATCGCCCAGGCAGAAGGCTATCGCCCAGGCGAGAAAATTGTCGCTGCTCCCCCGGTTTACTGTTTCGAACCGCACCAGCCGGAGCAGTGCAACTGGAAACCCGATGTGTTGCTGGACATCACCGCCGTCTGGGAGAAAAAGTATCAGGCCATTCAGTGCATGCAGGGTCAGGAGCATCTGTGGGAGTACTACACCCGCGTGGCGCTGCAGCGCGGGGTGCAGGCCAAGCGCAATATCGGCATCACGGCCGCGCGCGATATCGTTCACGGCGAAGCCTTCCAGAGCATCTTCCCGCGCGTAACGGAGAACCTGGCATGAACCTGTTAAATAAAAAAGGCCTTGTGATCCGCCATCTGCCGCGCCATGACGAGGCGGTTTTGCGCCGCTGTGAGGCGGCCGGGGTAGCGACGCTCCATGAAGCCTGGGATCGTCAGGGGCTGATGGGGCCGGCAATCCGGCCGATTCAGCAGGGCGTCAGCCGGGCGGGCAACGCGGTAACCGTGCTGGTGACGCCAGGCGACAACTGGATGTTTCATGTCGCGGTCGAGCAGTGCCGCGCCGGCGATATTCTGGTGGTGGCCCCGACCTCGCCGTGCGGCGATGGCTTCTTCGGCGATCTGCTGGCGACGTCTCTGCAATCGCGCGGCGTGGTGGGGCTGGTGGGCGATATCGGCATTCGCGATTCGCAAACGTTGCGGGAGATGGGATTCGCCGTCTGGTCCCGTCAGGTTTATGCCCAGGGAACGGTGAAAGAGAGCCTCGGTTCGGTTAACGTCCCGGTGATTTGCGCAGGCCAGCTTGTGCAGCCGGGCGATGTCGTGGTGGCCGACGACGATGGCGTCGTGGTGCTGCCTCACGCGCAGGTCCGTGATGTGCTTGATAAAGCGGAAGCCCGCATGAGCAATGAGCTTGCGAAGCGTGAGCGGATGCGCCATGGCGAGCTGGGGCTGGATATTTACGCTATGCGCCCGCGTCTGGCGGAAAAGGGACTGCGGTATTACGACCGCGCAGACGAGGTGGAGGAATAAATGGCGCAACGCGGAATCCCCTGTCTATGGATGCGCGGCGGCACCTCGAAGGCAGCCTGTTTTCTGGCTGACGATCTGCCTGCCGATCCGGTGCAACGTGATGCGGTGCTGCTGGCGGTGATGGGCTCGCCTGATCCCCGGCAAATTGACGGGATCGGCGGCGCCGATCCGCTGACCAGTAAAGTGGCGATTATCCGCCGCTCCGCACGGCCTGACGCCGATGTGGACTATCTGTTTGCCCAGGTGAACGTGGCGGCGGCCACCGTGGATTACGGCCAAAACTGCGGCAATATTCTCGCCGCCGTTGGCCCTTTCGCCATCGAGCGCGGGCTGGTTCGCCACGATGCGCCGCTCACGCGGGTGCGTATTTTTATGGAGAACACGGGGCAACTGGCGGTGGCAGAGATCCCCTGCGATGCCGACGGGGTCGACTACGTCGGCGAGAGCCGTATCGATGGCGTGCCGGGCAGCGCCAGCCCGATCCTGCTCCATTTTCTTGATGTGGCCGGCTCCAGCTGCGGGGCCTTGCTGCCGACCGGTCGGGTTCGTGACCGTTTTGACGGCGTTGAGGTGACCTGCATCGATAACGGTATGCCGGTGATCCTGCTGCGCGCTTGCGACCTCGGTTGCACCGGCTATGAGACGCGCGAACAGCTGGATAATGACGACGCGCTGAAACGTCGGCTGGAGTCGATTCGCCTGCAGGCCGGGCCGCTGATGCAGCTTGGCGACGTCAGCCAGCGCACGGTGCCCAAGATGACCCTGATCGCCGAGCCGCGACACGGCGGCGCCATCAGCAGCCGCACCTTTATCCCCCACCGCTGCCACGCGTCGATCGGCGTGTTTGGCGCGGTGAGTGTGGCCAGCGCCTGTCTGCTCCCCGGATCCGTCGCGCAGGGTATGGCGCAGGTGACGCCAGGCGCTACGCCGCTGCTCAGCGTTGAGCATCCGACAGGCGAATTTAGCGTGACGCTTCAGCTTGACGCTGACGGTGCCCTGGCAGGCTGCGGCCTGTTACGCACGGCGCGACTGCTGTTTGCTGGCGAGGTTTTTATTCCGGCCCGCGTCTGGCCGCGTGAGGAGTGATGATGACGATCGCGTTTATTGGTTTTGGCGAGGCGGGTGGCATTCTGGCGGCGGATCTGGCCCGTGAGCATACGGTGACCATGTGGGATTGCAAGCTCAATGGCCCGGCGCGAGAGGCGATGGGCAATAAAGCTCGTGATTCGCGCGTTCAGGTGGGGAATTCGCTGGCGCAGGCGCTGGAGGGGGCTACGCTGGTTTTCTCTACTGTGACCGCGGGTGAGGCGCTAAAGGTGGCGCAGCAGGCTGCGGCGCTGCTGCAGCCGGGGCAATACTTCCTCGATCTCAACTCCGTGGCACCGGAGACGAAACGGCAGGCCGCCGCTCATTTTCTGCCCGGCGCCTACATTGATGTCGCGGTGATGGCGCCGGTACCGCCCGCCCGATTGCAGACACCGTTATTGATCGGTGGGCCACAGGCGGAGGCGATCGCGCCGCGTCTGCAGGGGCTGGGGCTGAATGCCCGCTACGGCGCCAGTACGGTGGGCCAGGTGTCGGCGATAAAAATGTGCCGCAGCGTGATGATCAAGGGTCTTGAAGCGCTCACCACAGAATGCCTGTTCGCGGCCCGTGAATATGGCGTCGAGGAGGAGGTGCTTAGTTCCTTGCATCATAGTTTCCCCTCTCTGGGCTGGACAGGCGCGTTCCCCGACTATCTGATCAGCCGGGTGGCGGAACATGGCATTCGGCGCAGCGAAGAGATGGAAGAGGTGGTGAAAACCCTGCGTGACGTGGGGAGCGCCGGGATAATGAGCGAGGCGATCGCGAAAAGCCAGCGCCAGCTGCCGGAGCAGATGGCCGCCCGTAGCCTGAGCTACAGGCAGCTGACGCCGTTTGACTGGAAAACGCTGGTCGCCAGGCTGAAATAACCGCTATTTGGCCGGACAGACGATTTTGTCGATTGCGGCCTGGTAGCTTTTCTGGTTATTGCGCTCTTTCGCCAGCGTTGCTTCGCGGACCGCGTTCTTGTTACCGTCGGTCGCCAGCACTTTATTGGCAAAATCGTTATCGCTGAGGTGGCTTGCTGGCGCGCATTTTTCCTTCACCGCTTTGAGCACCTGCTGCTTTTGCTGCTCGAACTGCAGGCTTTGCAGCGGTGATTCGGCCCACGCCGACGTGGCGCTCAGGGCGGTGACCAGGCATACCATCCAACATGCTTTCATCAGGCTTCTCCTTCCGTAATCGCTCTCGTCAACTATATGCGCAGGCGCGAAAACACGCAAATAGCGGACAGTTTAACTTGTTGAAAATGCGCTTTTTCTCGCCTGCTCAGGCGGCTCTCACCCGCCGCCGCGAGTCGATGGCGATCAGCACCACCGACGCGAGGATCAGCAGGGTGCCCAGCCAGTCCGGCAGCGTGAAGGTGATCCCCAGCAGCAGGAGCGACAGCAGGGCGCTGCTCAGCGGTTCGGCGCAGCTGAGGATCCCGGCTTTGGCGCCGCCAATCTTCTGCGCGCCGTTGAGATAGAGGCTGAAGGTCAGCGAGGTACCGATCACCACCAGATAGAAAAAAGCTAACAGCAGGCTGCCGTTAACCACAAAGTTGGTGCCCTGGCCGCCGTAAAACGGCAGCAGCATCGCGCCGCCGAACAGCATGCTCCAGCCGACGATCGGCAGCGTCCCGTAGCGGGCAATCAGCGTCGAGGGATAGGTGGTATAAAAGGCGGCGGCAAACGCCGAGGCGATCCCCCAGAACAGCGCCGCCGGCGAAATCGACAGCGTCGTTGGGTTGCCGTGAGTCACCAGCAGAAAGGTGCCCGCCAGCGAGGTGCAGATAGCCCCCAGCACCAGCGGCGTGGGACGCGCTTTGCGGGCGAGGGCGAACCAGGCGACGATGATCGTCGGCGACAGGAATTGCAGCACCGTGGCCGTGGCGGCATTGGATTTTTCAATGGTCATCAGAAAGGTGAACTGCACGGTTAACGCGCCAAACAGCGAGAAAAACAGCAGACTGAGGGCGTCGCGGCGGTTTTGCAGCACGCGAAAAATGCGGTCGCCGTGAACAAAGCCGAGCATCAGCAGGATCAGCCCGGCGAACAGCAGACGCGTCATGGTCAGAAACGGCGACGACATCTGGCTTTCCTGCATAATAAATTGCGCACACACCCCGGAACTGCCCCACAGCACGGCGGCAATCAGTACGTTCAGCATCCCTTTTTTGCTGGAGCCCATCTTTTCCTCAAGCGAAATATGACAAAGGGGAATCATAGCATGCGCCCGCCCGGACGGCGGGGCAGGAAATGGTAGTCGGGCGCGGCGGCGTAACGATGTTGCAGGCCCGGTAAGGCGCAGCCGCCACCGGGCACTACCCGACAGTCGCGTTCTAGCTTAAATCGATATTTTTACTGCCGAACAGCCAGGTGAGGACAAAGCCGCACAGGTAGGAGACCGCCAGTCCGCCGGCGTAGACCGCCATCCCGGCGTAAATTCCGCTGCCGGAGGTCATCAGCGGCAGCGCCACCAGACCGGACGGGCCGAACACCGTGTTCAGGCCGACCGGCAGCCCCAGCCAGGCGATCAGTCCGACGAAGAACCCGCCGCAGGCACCGCCGAGGCAGGCGGTGACAAACGGCTTCATCCGCGGCAGGGTGACGCCGTAGATCAGCGGCTCGCCAATCCCGAGGAAGCCCGGAATAATCGCCCCTTTAATCTGGGTTCGCAGCAGCGAATCGCGCTTCGCCCGCCAGAACAGCGCCAGCGCCGCCCCCACCTGCCCGGCCCCGGCCATCGCCAGGATCGGGAACAGCGAGTTAAAGCCCTGGGCGTCCACCAGCGCAAAATAGACCGGCACAAACCCCTGATGCACACCAAACATCACCGCCAGCAGGAACAGGCCGGCCAGCACCGCCGAGCCAAACGGGTTGCCGTTAAGATGCAGGAACAGCCATGACATGCCGGTAAACAACCAGCCGCCAATCGGCATGATCACCGTAAAAGTCACTGCGCCCATGATCAGCAGGGTCACCGCCGAAGTGAGGATCATATCGAGGTTGGCGGGCATCACCCGCCGCACCTGACGCTCAACCCACGCGCCAAGGATAGCGGCGATCAGTACGCCGATGATATTGCCGCGCGGGTCAATGCCGTGGCCGAAGAAGGTGGAAATGCCGGCGTAGAAGCCGCTGGTTGCCTCCGGGTTGTAGCCCAGCACGAACAGCGAGGCGATAATCGCGCCGTTCACGCCGGAGCCGCCGAAGGCTTTCTGCGCGTTATAGCCAATCAGGATACTCAGGAAGGTAAACATCCCTTTGCTGAAGACCTTCATGTAGCCAATCAGCGCTACCAGGCTGGCGTTCGGATGGGCGTTCTCCAGCACGAAGACCTGTTCCGCCAGGGTAGCAAAGCCCAGCAGCAGCCCGACGGCAATAAAGCCGGGGATCAGCGGCGTAAAGATGGTGGCGAATTTAGCGAGAAATTTCTGCACCGCGCTGGTCTGCCTGCCCTTCAGCGCCTGCTTTTTCTCTGCTGCGATGTCGGCCAGCGACGGCGCGGCGGGCGCCTCTTCCAGCAGGCCGTTCATCATCTCGGCGGCGGTCTGCGCCTTGCCGGGGCCGAGCACCACCTGGAACTGCTCATCGCTGACGATCACCCCCATCACGCCGTCAATCTGGCGGATGGCGGCGCTGTTGGCCAGGCTTTCATCGCGCAGGGTCAAGCGCAGGCGCGTCATGCAGTTGCCTGCCTGCGCGACGTTTGCGGCGCCGCCCACGTGGGCGAGGATCCGCGCTATCATCTCTTTCGTTATTTTTGCCATTGCCCGTTACCTGTCTGTCGGCGCTCAGGTGTTGCTGAGCGCCTTGCGGATATAGCCGTTGTTTTTCGCCAGCAGCGACTGCGCCTCTGCGGCGCTTAAGTCCGCCAGCACCATCACGATCGCCGTTTTACAGTGGCGGCCGCAGGCCTCCAGCGCCTTCTGGGCGGTGGCGCGATCGCAGTCGGTGGCCTCCATCACGATAGAGACCTGGCGCTCAATCAGCTTGGCGTTGGTCGCTTCCACATCCACCATCAGGTTGCTGTACACCTTGCCGACGCGGATCATCGCCCCGGTGGAGATCATGTTCAGCACCAGCTTCTGCGCGGTACCGGCTTTCAGGCGGGTAGAGCCGGTGACCACTTCCGGGCCGACCACCGGGGTGATCGCCACGTCCGCCAGCTGGGCCATTTCGCCATGCGGGTTACAGCTGACGATGGCGACAAAGGCATTCTGACGATGGGCGTATTCCATGGCGCCAATGACGTACGGCGTGCGTCCGCTGGCCGCCAGCCCCACCAGCACATCGCGCTGGCTGAAGTTCAGGTTCTGCAGATCCATCGCCCCCTGCGCTTTGTTGTCTTCCACGTTTTCCACGGCGCTGAGAATCGCTTTATGGCCGCCGGCGATGATCCCCACCACCTGCTCCGGACGGGTACCGAAGGTTGGCGGGCATTCGCTGGCATCGAGGATCCCCAGTCGTCCTGAGGTGCCCGCGCCAATATAAATCAAGCGGCCACCGGCCTGCAGCGCCGTCGCGACCTTATCCACCACCTCGGCAATCTGCGGCAGATAGGGCGTAATCGCCTGGGCTACCTGCTGGTCTTCCTGGTTTATCACCGTCAGCATGTCGAGGGTGGAGAGGGTGTCAATGTTGGCGCTGTTGGCGTTGCGTCGCTCGGTCAGCAGTTTGCTCAGGTCGATACTCATAGAAACCTCGTTATTCTCAGTGGCGCGCAGTATAAGGAATTATTTATTCCTTGCCTGTGAAGAGTATCACGATTAGTACGCGGAGAATAATAGGAGAATGGTAGGTATGGCGGGAAATAGTGCGGTAATAAATCTGGAATATTTTATTACCGCAGCAGGAGATTAGCGCGCGCTGCGCGGTTTGCTGAGGCCCAGCAGCAGCGCCAGCAGGTAGCAGATGGCCATCGCGAGGCTCATTTTCAGCATCGTTTCACCGCCGAGGCCTGCCAGCGGCGCGGCGATGCCGCCGAAGACAAACATCAGGGTGCCCATCAGCGCGGACGCGGTCCCGGACTGCGCGGCATCGACGGCGCTCATCGCCTCCGCGCCAGCGACGGTGCTGATGCCGCTCATCAGCGACACGGTAAAGAACAGACCGACCAGCGCCAGCACCGGCAGCTGCAGCCAGGCAAACAGCAGCATGACCGCCGCACAGCTCACCGCCAGCGTCAGGCCGCCGCGCAGCAGGGCATCGGCGCTAAAGCGACGCGCCAGACGGGAAAAGGTCATCGCGGCGATGATCAGCCCGATACCGTTCAGACCGAACAGCAGACTGAACTGCATGGCGCTCATGCCGTATTCGCTCTGCATCACGAAGGAAGAAGATCCGATGTAGGAGAACAGCCCGGCCATCATAAACGCCTGAATCAGGCAGAAGCGCAAAAAGCGGCGATTTTTCAGCACCGGCTGGCCGGGTTGCTGGCGGGCAGTATGCGTTGCTGCGGCCGGGCGCGTTTCCCGCAGGATCGCCAGGCTCATCACCAGCAGCACGCCGCCGATGGCGGCCATTGTCCAGAAGAGAATTCGCCAGTCGAAGGCGGTGATAACGTAGCCGCCCAGCACCGGGGACAGCACCGGCGCAATGCCGTTCACGGTCATCAGCAGGGCGAAAAACTGGGTCAGCAGGGTGCCCTGGTATTTATCGCGGGCAATGGACCGCGACAGCACCGACCCGCCAGCGCCAGCAAAGCCTTGTAAAAAACGCCAGACAATCAGCATGTTGATATCGCGGGTCAGGGCGCACATCGCCGAAGAAAAGATAAACAGCAGCAGCGACAGCACCAGCGGTTTCAGGCGGCCAATGCGGTCGCTCAGCGGGCCGAAAAACAGCTGACCCAGGCCGAGGCCAATCAGCGCGGCGGTCAGCGACAGCTGAGTCTGGGTGCTGGTGGCCTGCAGCTGCTGAGTAATTTCCGGCAGCGCCGGCAGATAAAAATCCGTGCACAGCGGGCCGATACCCGACAGCAGACCGAGGATCAGCGCCCAGGAGAGGGAAACACGTGCCATAACAATTCCTTGTAGAGGCCGGGCGCGGCCGCCCGGCGGGTAAGTTTAACTGGCGCCGCCGCCCAGCGATTGCCAGAGGGTGATCCGGTTATTGAGGTCGGTTTGCTGCAGGGACAGCAGCGTCGTTTTCGCCGACCACAGCGTGCGCTGGGCGGTGAGCACCGACAGATAATCACCGACCCCGGCCTGATAGCTTTTCATGGCGATATCCAGCGATGCCTGTTCGGCGGCGACGTACTGCCGCTGGGCATCAAGCTCTTCGCTCAGCGTTTCCCGGCGCGCCAGCGCATCGGCAACATCCTTAAACGCGCTCTGAATCGATTTCTCGTAGGTGGCGATCAGCCCCTTTTTCTCCGCTTCCGCATAGCGCAGCTGCGCCAGGTTGCTGCCGCCGGTGAACAGCGGCAGGCTGATGGACGGGGCGAACGACCACACCTGCATCCCGTGGCTGAACAGCGACGACAGCGAGTCGCTGCCGACCCCGGCGCTGGCGGTCAGGGAAATCGACGGGAAGAAGTTCGCCCGCGCCGCGCCGATATCGGCATTGGCGCTCTTCAGATTGTGCTCCGCTTCCTGAATGTCCGGCCGACGCAGCAGCACCGACGATGACACGCCCGCCGGCACCAGCGCAATACTGTTATCCCCCAGGCTCTCGAGGGTGCCGGGCAGCAGGCTCTCCGGCACGGTGTCCCCCGCCAGCAGGTTAATGGCGTTTTTATCCTGCGCCACCAGCGTGCGGTAGCTGGCGACGCTGGCGCGGGCCTGCTGATAGACGCTTTCCGCCGAGCTTACATCGCCGGCGGAAGCGGTACCCACCGCCATCTGGCGGGCGACGATGTTGCGCGAGTTTGCTGCGCTGTCCATGGTCTGCTGCGCCAGCGCCAGATTGCTGTTATCCGTCGCCAGCGTTACCCAGGCGGTGGTCAAATCGGCAATCATCGTCAGCCGGGTATTCTGCGCGGTGAATTCGTTGGCAAGCCATGTTTCGCGCGCCGCGCGCGACAGGCTCTGGTTCTTGCCGAACAAGTCCAGTTCGAAGCTGGAGACCGCGCCGTCGGCCTGCGAAGCGGAGCTCAGGCCGCTGGCTACCGTTTTGCTGCGGGTATGGCTCAGCTCTGCATCGACGGTGGGAAACAGCGACGCCCGCGTCTCGCCGTACTGGGCGCGCGCGGCCTCGATATCGGCCAGCGCTTTTTGCACATCGCGGTTGCTGTTCAGCGCGAGACTGACCACTTTTTTCAGCCGCGCGTCATTGACCACTTTCTGCCAGTCGCCGACCACCGCCGTCGATTCGCCGTGCGCCCCGGGCAGGGTGGCCGGCACCGGCGCGGCCGGGCGATCATAATGCGGGTCAAGCGAGACGCAGCCCGCGGTCAGGAGCGCGATAAACATAAAACTCAAACGAAACATACCTTACTCCTGAGAAGGACGTTGGCGGGTGAAGAGACGTTTCACCAGCACGAAGAACAGCGGTACGAAAAATACCGCCAGCAGGGTGGCTGTCAGGGTGCCGCCGATGATGCCGGTGCCGATCGCCACGCGGCTGTTGGCTCCGGCGCCGGTGGCGATGGCCAGCGGCAGCACCCCGGCGATAAACGCCAGCGAGGTCATGACAATCGGGCGCAGACGAGTCTGCGCGGCGCGGATCGCCGCCCGGGAGAGCGAATACCCCTCATCCACGGCGGATTCAGCGAACTCCACGATCAGGATGGCGTTTTTCGACGACAGGCCGATGGTGGTCAGCAGCGCCACCTGGAAGTAGACGTCGTTGCTTAAACCGCGCAGCGTCGCCGCCAGCGCCGCGCCGAGCAGGCCGAGCGGGATAACCATGATCACCGAGAACGGCACCGACCAGCTCTCATACAGCGCCGCCAGGCACAGGAACACCACCAGAATCGAGATGGCGTAGAGGCTCATCGCCTGGCCGCTGGCGAGCTTTTCCTGCAGCGAAATGCCGCTCCACGCCCAGGTGGAGCCCGCCGGCAGGCTGTCGGCCAGCTTTTCCATCTTGTCCATCGCCGCGCCGGAGCTGAAGCCGGCGGCGTTTTCGCCCTGGATCTCAAAGGCGGCGGAGCCGTTGTAGCGCACCAGGCTTTCCGGGCCGTATTGCCAGTGGGTGGTGGCGAAGGCGGAGAACGGCGTCATGCTGTTATCGCTGCCGCGAACGAACCATTTGCCGAGGTCCGACGGCACCGCGCGCGCGTCGCTCTCGCCCTGGATATAGACCTTCTTCACCCGGCCGCGATCGATAAAGTCATTCACGTAGGTACCGCCCCAGGCGCTGGAGAGCGTATCGGTCACATCGCTCAGCGACAGCCCCAGCGAGACGGCTTTGTTGTTATCGATATCCACCTGCAGCTGCGGCATCTGCGGCAGATCGTTAGCACGCACCGACTGCAGCTCGCTGCTCTGGTTGGCCACCGCCAGCAGCTGGCTGCGCAGCTTCATCAGGCTGTCGCGGTCAGTACCGCCGCTGGCCATCAGTTCGAAGGTGAAGCCGTTGCTCTGCCCGAGACCGTCCACCGACGGCGGGGTCATGGCGAAGAGGGTGGCGTCGCGGATCGTCCCCAGCTCTTTGGTGGCCCGCAGGGCGATGGCCTGGGCGGTATTGTCGTCCCCTTTGCGCTGCGACCAGTTTTTCAGCGACACGAAGGCCATCCCGGCGTTCTGGCCGCTGCCGCTAAAGCTGAAGCCGTCGACGGTGAAAATGACGTCGGTATTGGCTTTCTCTTTGGTGAGGAACCAGTCGGTCACCTGGCGGCGCACCTCGGCGGTACGCACCGCCGTCGCCCCGGCGGGCAGGGTGTACTGGACCATGATTTCCCCCTGGTCCTCCACCGGCAGGAAGCTGCCCGGCAGCTTCCACATCGCCAGCGCCATCGCCCCGCAAATCAGCGCGTAAGCGCCCATCATCACCACGCCCCGGCGCAGGCCGCCGAGCACCCGGCGCTGGTAACTCGCCTCCGTGCGTCCCCACAGGCGGTTAAAGGCGCCGAAGAACCCTTTGGTGTGCGGTTTGGAGTGGCTGAGCAGCGCACCGCACAGCGCCGGGGTGAGGGTTAGCGCCACCACCACCGACAGCATCATTGCCGAGATAATGGTTACCGAGAACTGGCGATAGATCACCCCGGTCGAACCGCCGAAGAAGGCCATCGGCAGGAACACCGCCGACAGCACCAGGGCGATCGCCACCAGCGCGCCGGAGATTTCGCCCATCGATTTTTCAGTGGCTTCGCGGGCGGGCAGCCCTTCGTCGCGCATAATGCGCTCGACGTTTTCCACCACCACGATGGCGTCATCCACCAGCAGGCCAATCGCCAGTACCATGGCGAACAGCGTCAGGGTGTTAATCGAGTAGCCGAACAGCGCCAGCACGCCGAAGGTGCCAAGTAACACCACCGGCACTGCCACCGCCGGAATAAGCGTCGCGCGGAAGTTCTGCAGGAACAGATACATCACGCAGACCACGAGGATAATCGCTTCGAACAGGGTCTGAATCACGTCCTCGACCGAGATTTTGATGAACTCGGTGCTGTCCTTCGGATAGGCGATATCGTAGCCCTGTGGCATCTGACGCTGGAATTCGGCGATTTTGCTTTTCACCAGGGTCGCGGTGTCCAGCGCGTTGGCGCCGGGGGCCATCATCACCGCGATCCCGGCGGCCGGATGGCCGTTCAGATTGGCGGTGGCGGTGTAATCTTCGCTGCCCATCTCCACCCGCGCGACATCGCTCAGGCGCACTACCGAGCCGTCGGCCTGGCTTTTCACGATGATCGCTTTGAACTGATCGGGCGTTTGCAGACGGGATTGCGCCCGCACGGTGGCGGTTAATTGCTGGGCATTGGACGACGGTAGCGCGCCGATTTTACCGGCGGAAACCTGCACATTCTGCGCCTCAATCGCCGACTGGACGTCGGAAGGCATCAGCGAGTAGGAGGCGAGTTTGGTCGGGTCCATCCAGACGCGCATCGCGTATTCGGCGCCGAACATCTGCAGGCTGCCGACGCCCTCCACGCGCGCCAGCGGGTCCTGCATATTGCTGACCAGCCAGTCGGAGATGTCGGAGCTGGTAGCGCGGTTGGTTTTGTCATACACCGCGAGGATCAGCAGGAAGCTGCTCTGCGATTTTTCCACCGTCACGCCGGACTGCTGGACTTCGCTCGGCAGTCGCGATTCCGCCTGCTGGACTTTGTTTTGCACCTGCACCTGGGCGGTGTCCGGGTCGGTCCCCTGCTCAAAGGTGACGGTGATGCTGACCGAGCCATCGGAGCTGCTGGTGGAGCTGAAGTAGAGCAGGTGGTCGAGCCCGGTGAGCTGCTGCTCGATCACCTGGGTGACGCTGTTTTCCAGGGTTTCGGCGGACGCCCCGGTATAGGTGGCGGAGATTTTCACCGCCGGCGGAGCGACGTCCGGATACTGGCCTACCGGCAGGGTGCGGATCGCCAGTACCCCGGCGAGCATAATCAGAATGGCGATCACCCAGGCAAAGACCGGGCGACGCACGAAGAAACGGGAGAACATCAGGCGTTGCCTCCGTTATTGTTGACGGCAACGGCCTTCACTGTCTGTCCGGGGGCCACTTTACCGGTGCCTTCGACAATCAGTTTATCGCCCGCTTTCAGGCCGCTCAGCACCAGCCATTTATCGCCGTAGGTGTCGCCGGTTTCCACGGTACGCTGTTCAACTTTGTTGGCGGCATCGACCACCAGCGCCGTGGCGTCGCCTTTGGCATCGCGGGTGATCCCCTGCTGCGGGGCGAGGATCGCGTCGTTCATAATGCCTTCATCGATGCGCGCGCGGACAAACATCCCCGGCAGCAGGACGTGCTGCGGGTTGGGGAAGATAGCGCGCAGGGTCACCGAGCCGGTGGATTCATCGACGGCGACTTCGGTGAGCGCCAGACGCCCTTTTTCCTGATAGGTGCTGCCATCTTCCAGGGTTAAGGTCACGCTGAGGGTATCGCTGTTGCTGGCCAGGCTTTGTTTGCGTAAACGCAGGAGATCGACGCTGGATCGCGTCAGATCGACATACATGGTGTCTAGCCCGCGGATCGTCGCCAGCGCGGTATCCTGATCGGCGGAGACCAGCGCCCCCGGCGTAACCGACGAGATGCCGATGCGCCCGGCAATCGGCGCGGTGACGGTGGTCCAGTTCAGGTTGATGCGCGCGCTCTCCAGCGCCGCTTTTTTCGATTCCACGCTGGCCTTGTCCTGGGCGCAGGTGGAGGCGGCGTCGTCGGCATCCTGGCGGGAAACGCCGTTATCCCTGACCAGCGACGCGTAGCGCTGGGCCTTCTGGCAATCGGAGACCACCAGCGCCTGGGCCTGTTTCAGCGCGGCCGCCGCTTCGTTCCAGGTCGCGCGATAGCTGGAGGGATCGATCTGGTAAAGGGCCTGCCCGGCCTTCACCATATCGCCTTCGGTAAACAGGCGTTTCTGAATGATGCCGCCCACCTGCGGGCGAACTTCGGCGCTGAGCGAGGCGGTGGTGCGGCCGGTGAGCTGGCTAACTACCGGCACCGGCTGGCTTTGCAGGGTGACCACGCCCACTTCCGGCGTGGGTTGCTGCGGAGCAGATGTCTGCGCATTATCGCATCCGCTAAGGAGAAATAATGCTGTCGCGATGGGAGCTATGATGTATTTCATTATATTTTCTCAAGATATAAGACGTCCGCCCCGTTTATTTAAAAACGAGGGAATAGGTTGGGCGCTGAGGCATTTTCGGATTACCGAAAATGACAAAAAAGGAACACAGATGTTCCTGAACGTGATTGTTATTGTGTCTCCGTTGAAGCCAACCTCTTCGGTCTTCAGGAGGTGAAAAGCGCATCTCCTCTGGTTTTGTGGTGAGAATGATCATTCTCATTTTTCTCCATTATACGATCCGCCGCGATAATGGAAAGGTTTTTTTGCTTACTTTTAGAACACAAAAAATTAAGGCAAATAATCATGGAGAAAATAAGAATATTTTGTGAAAGTGGAGAGGGAAAATAACGATTCGGCATCGCAATACTGGAGATAGTTAATGACACTAATCATTACAAAAAGCATTAATCCCGACGATCAACAAGAATTGCTTGCCGGTCTGCGGCACTATAATCAGCAGTATCTCGATGCGGCACAGTTTGGCGATCTGGGGGTTTACTCCCGCGATGCGCAGGGGGTGATGCAGGGCGGGCTGATTGCCAAACGCAAGGGCAACTGGCTGTGCATTGAGTATCTGTGGGTCAGCGAGACGACGCGCGGGCGCGGGCTGGGGAGCGAGCTGATGCAGGAGGCGGAACAGCAGGCGCAGGCGCTAGGCTGCAGCCATCTGCTGGTGGATACCTTTAGCTTCCAGGCGCTGCCGTTTTATCAGAAATTAGGCTATCAGCTGCAGATGTCGCTGCCCGACTTCCCGCACGCAGGGATGCAGCGCCACTATTTGTCGAAGGCGCTATAACGGTCCTGGTATCCCCGGGCGGTCAGGTACCGTACCTGTGGTTGTGCCGGATGGCGGCTGGCGCCTTATCCGGCCTACGCAGTCCTCCCGTCGTTTCGCCCCACCCAGGACCGGCAAGCGCAGCGCCGCCGGGCAGGATATCAGGCACGGCACCAGTATTCTTGCCGGGTGGCGCCTGTCGCCTTACCCGTCCTGGGGTTCGTGCGGCCTGTTATTGATATACCCACTTGCGCGACTGAAACTGCCGGTGCTGGCGGCCTCAAAATCGCTGAGACGTTCCCGGAAGGCCGGGGCAGCCCGCATGGATGCGGGCTGAGGGCCGTGTTTTGCATGGATAATGAGATGGACGCTCCAGATTTTACGGTATCAAAGTACCAGACTGGATCGTTGCAATACGTCCTAAAAAATGAGGAGCGTCCACATGAAAGTATCAACTCTTGGTATCGACCTGGCAAAGAACGTTTTTCAGCTTCATGGTGTCGATCACGAAGGCCATACTATTTTGCGTAAGAAGCTGACTCGGGCTAAGTTCGTTCAGTTTGTTATTCAACTGGACCCTTGCCTGATTGGCATGGAAGCCTGTTCATCCAGCCATCATTTTGCACGGTTATTCAGTCGCCACGGCCATGAGGTAAAACTCATTCCTCCGCAATATGTGAAGCCCTATGTCAAAACGAACAAGACGGATGCAGCAGACGCTGAAGCAATTTGCGAAGCGGTAACCCGCCCGAATATGCGTTTTGTACAGATAAAAACCGAAGAGCAGCAGGCCGTTCTAGCGTTACACACTGAACGGGGAATACTTATCCGTGAGCGGATCGCCTGTTCCAATAGTTTAAGAGCCACACTTGCTGAGTTTGGAATTACGATTGCGGCCGGACAAAGCCATTTAACCTGTGAGCTGCCAGCCATTCTGGAGGACGGCGAAAATGGTTTATCTCCCTTCGTCAGAACCAGCATCTACAGACAGTCTAAACATATCCGGGAACTTGAGGAGCAAGTTAAACAGGTAGAAGAAGCTCTGGACTCTTGGTACAGAACGCAGGAAGCCTGCCAGAGAATGGCCAAAATCCCGGGGGTTGGCATGCTAACGGCCACTTATGTGGTAGCAGCTGTGGGTAATGCCCGACAATTCAGTACCGCAAAGCAGTTCGCTTCATGGCTGGGGCTGACACCAAAGGAACATTCCAGCGGAGGGAAACAGCAACTGGGAGGGATCAGCAAACGTGGCGATGGATATTTCCGATACCTGCTGGTTCACGGCGCACGTGCACTTACCGCCTGGGTCAACCGGAATGGCGCGGTTGAGGAGAATTCCTGGCTTCAGGGACTACTTGAGCGGAAGCACTACAATGTAGCTGTTGTCGCCATGGCGGCAAAAACAGCAAGGATCATGTGGTCAATGTTGACACACAATACTGAATATCAACCTCGCCAGCCTGCCTGACACAAGGTCAGTCAATCTGACGAGGTGCTGAAAAAGAGTTAACGTCCTGGTAGGTGCAGGTGACTTCAGAAGATGGCAAAACAGGTAAGACCGCAGGCAGGATACACCGAGAGGTAGCAAGGGCAAGTCAGCTCGCAGAGGATGATTGGTACCTGCCTGGCGGATTTCATCATGGTTCGGGATAAAGAAATCCCATCAGAAACCGGATATATGGCTGCACCTACCCGTTTTATTACTGAACTGAAGAAAGCATTGCATTCCGGGAGCGTCCATATACGCTGCCTCGGCCCGACCCGAAGCCTGCAGGGATAAGTCGAAGGGACCGCGTAGCGGCGATGTTGCTGGCCGGAGCCCGGGGGTACAGGGGGCGGCGGCGACTGGCCGCCCCCTGTGCGCTCCCTGCGCCATAAGAGACATAGCGCAGAAGAAATATCGGGAGCGCAATCTGCCCGGACATAACACGGGAGTGGTAGCCCTGCTAAGCGTAGCGCGAGCAGGGAAAATCCCGCATGGCGGCGCGTGGCGCCTTATCCGGGCTACAAAAGCGTCAAAACCACGCCTTAACCCCCGACGCCGTGGCCCATTAACGCCAGCGCGTGGCTGACGATAGTCTGCCGGTTGACCGCCTGTAAACGCGGATCGCTGTGGATACGCGAAAACGGCACCAGCACCAGGCTAATCACCGTGGTAAATAACAGCTCCGGCGACAGCGCCGGATTGATCTTGCCTTCCAGCTGCCAGCGACGCACTGTCTCCAGCATCACCTGAAAGCGCTCTTCGCCGAAGCGGACGTCCATATGCTGACGCAGGATCGGCATCTCGCCGATGATCTCCTGCATCCACAGCGGCGCGAACCAGGCGTTTTTCTCCGCCATATGCGCCAGCGTCTCGACCATCATCGTTAGCGCCAGCACCGGGTCCTGCGGATGATCGACAAATATGCGGCTGATGTGATTGCGCAGCGGCATAAAGCGCTCCTCAATCAGCTGGGTCACCAGCGCATCCCGCGAGCTGAAGTAGTAATGCAGCATCGCCGGCGTCACCCCGGCCTCTTTGGCGATGGCGTTCAACGATACGCGGCCCGCCCCGTCGCGGGCAAACAGCGTCAGGGCAATATCCATCAGCTGTTCGCGGTTGGCGGTACCCGGTTTTTTACCGCGTGGCCGCCCCGGGCGGCGGGGGGCATCCTGATCCTTTTGTGCTGTCATGATATGGCGATCTCTTGACCCGACTCATTCTTTCACTAAATATTAATTATGCATTTAATTAATTTCAAGCGAGCGTTGTGATGACTACTGAAGTCGCAAACCCACCGGTGCAGTCAATACGTCTGCTGTTTAGCGCATTGCTGCTGGTGATGCTGCTTTCGGCGCTGGATCAGACAATCGTCTCCACCGCGCTGCCGACGATTGTCGGCGAACTGGGCGGGCTGGACAAGCTTTCCTGGGTGGTCACTGCCTATATCCTCAGCTCCACCATTGCGGTGCCGCTGTACGGGAAATTTGGCGATCTGTTCGGTCGCAAAATTGTGCTGCAGGTGGCGATTGGACTGTTTCTCGTCGGCTCCGCGCTCTGCGGTCTGGCGCAGAATATGACCCAGCTGGTATTGATGCGTGGCCTGCAGGGGCTCGGCGGCGGCGGCCTGATGGTGATCAGCATGGCGGTGGTCGCCGACGTCATCCCGCCCGCCAACCGCGGGCGCTACCAGGGGCTGTTCGGCGGTGTCTTCGGCCTCGCGACGGTGATTGGCCCGCTGATCGGCGGCTTCCTCGTGCAGCATGCCTCCTGGCGCTGGATCTTCTATATCAACCTGCCGCTGGGCCTGTTCGCGCTGTTGGTGATCGGCGCGGTATTCCACAGCAGCAATAAACGCAGCCAGCATCAGATTGACTGGCTGGGAGCCATCTACCTCAGCATGGCGCTGCTGTGCATTATTCTGTTTACCTCGGAGGGGGGTACCGTTCGTCCATGGAGCGATCCGCAGCTATGGTGCATTCTGGCCTTCGGCCTGATCGGTATCGCCGGCTTCATTTATGAAGAACGGCTGGCGTTTGAACCGATTATCCCGTTGGATCTGTTCCGTAACCGCAGCTTTCTGCTGTGTAGCCTGATTGGCTTCGTCATCGGTATGTCGCTGTTCGGGTCGGTCACCTTTCTGCCGCTCTACCTGCAGGTGGTGAAGGAGGCGACGCCAACCGAGGCCGGGCTGCAGCTGATCCCCCTGATGGGCGGCCTGCTGCTGACCTCGATTATCAGCGGGCGGATTATCAGCCGCACTGGTAAATATCGCCTGTTTCCGATCCTCGGTACCCTGCTCGGCGTGGTGGGTATGGTGTTGCTGACCCGCATCACCATTCACTCGTCGCTGTGGCAGCTGTATCTGTTTACCGGCGTGCTGGGGGCAGGTCTGGGACTGGTGATGCAGGTACTGGTGCTGGCGGTGCAGAATGCGATGCCGGCGAAGCTGTACGGCGTGGCCACCTCCGGCGTGACCCTGTTCCGCTCGATTGGCGGCTCCATCGGCGTGGCGCTGTTTGGCGCGGTGTTCACGCATGTGCTGCAGAGCAACCTGCAAAAACTGCTGCCGGAAGGGGCGGTGCTGCCGCAGGGAATGAATCCGGTGGCGGTTCAGCACCTGCCCGCGGATATCCGCCTCGACTACCTCGACGCCTTCGGCGCGGCGATCCACGCGGCGTTCCTGATGGCGGCCGGCATTATGGCGGTGGCGTTTGTTCTCTCCTGGCTGTTAAAGGAGGCGCCGCTGAAGACCGCGGCGCATTAAGCGGCGCCAGCGATGCGCAGCAGCGCCTGACGCAGCGCCGGCGCGGCAAAATCGATAAATTTCCTCAGCTTAAGCGGCGTCAGCTCCCGTGCGGTATACAGCAAATGGACCGGCGCGGGTTCCGGCTCGACGCGCTCAAGCAGCAGGCGTAGCTCCCCGTGGCGCAGGCCATCCAGCGCCTGATAATGCAGTAAGCGGGCCACGCCCACCCCCAGCCGCGCGGCATCGGCGGCGCTCTCCGGCGTGGTGACGGATAATACCGGCGGCAGGTTAATCAGCTGGTCCTCCCGCTCGGCGGTGCGAAAGCGCCAGCCGCGATAGGGCATCGGCGATTCAATACGGATGATCGGCAGCGCCGCCAGATCGCGCGGCCGCTGCGGCTCGCCGTATTTCGCCAGCAGCGCCGGATGGGCGCAGGCCACAATCCGCATGGTGCCGAGGCGGGTGGCCACCATGCTGCTGTCCGCCAGTTCGCCAATCCGCACCGCCAGATCGACATGGTCGCCCACCAGGTCGGCATTGCGATCGCTGAGCAGCAAACGGACGCGAATTTGTGGATAACGGGCGATAAATTCACCGATCACCGGGAGAACGTGCTGGCGGCCAAACATCGTCGGCGCGGAGATCACCAGCTCGCCTTTTGGTTCCTGATATTCGCCCGTCGCCTGGCGTTCGGCGTTTTCCACCTCCTCGAGGATCCGCCGGGCGGCGGCGACATAATCGACTCCGGCGTCGGTGAGCGTCAGTTTGCGGGTGGTTCGCGCCAGCAGGCGCACGCCCAGTGCGCTCTCCAGCTCGCCAATATGGCGGCTGACGGTGGTCAACGGCATGTTCAGCGCCCGCGCCGCCGCCGACATACTCCCCAGCTCGGTCACTTTCACCAGCAGCGCCATCGCGTTTAATCGATCCATTATTATCCCGTTTTTCGGAAAGATGATTGCCACTTTACCCGTATTATCATTCCTAACAGTACAGTCCATGATGGCGCCAGACAACAGGAGGCGCTATGGCAGCAACCTTTCTCGATATCGCCGTCACCCCGGACGTGATGGATGTGCAGCATGAAATGGGCAGCGACTCGCTGTGGCAAACGCCGCACAGTCGCCGCCAGGCCGACCGCTTCGGCGACAGCGAAGCGGGGATGATCGCCACCCGCGACAGCTTTTATCTGGCGACGGTGTCGCAGAGCGGCTGGCCCTATATTCAGCATCGCGGCGGCCCGGAGGGGTTTCTGCATCTGCTGGATGACACCACCCTGGCGATGGCGGATTTCGGCGGCAACCGGCAGTACATCACCACCGGCAATCTGCGCGGCAGCGACCGGGCCTGCCTGTTTTTGATGGATTATCCGCGCCGTGCCAGGCTGAAAATCTACGCCACCGTCGAGGTGCTGGCGGCAGAGGACCACCCGCAACTGCTGGCGCAGGTGGCGCCGGCAAACTATCGCGCCCGCATTGAACGTCTGTTTCTTTTTCATTTGCAGGCGTTTGACTGGAACTGCCCGCAGCACATTACGCCGCGCTACAGCGCGCAGCAGGTGGCGGAATATAGCCAGAACCTGCAGCAGCGTATTCATGACCTGGAGCAGGAGAATCAGCGCCTGCAGCAGCAATTAGCCCGCAGAGGAGAGTAAGTATGGCCGAACAACGTCCCCCGTTACCGCCGTTTACCCGCGAGAGCGCTATCCAGAAGGTCCGCGCCGCGGAAGATGGCTGGAACAGCCGCGATGCCGAAAAAGTCGCCCTGGCCTACACCGTGGATAGCGAATGGCGCAACCGCAGCGAATTTGTCCACGGCAGGGGGCAAATTGTGGAGTTCCTGCAGCGAAAATGGCGCAAAGAGCAGCAATATCGGCTGATTAAGGAGCTATGGGCATGGCAGGAGAATCGCATCGCCGTGCGCTTCGCCTATGAGTGGTGCGACGACAGCGGCAACTGGTTTCGCTCGTACGGCAATGAAAACTGGGAGTTTGATCAGCATGGGCTGATGCAGACGCGCTACGCCTGCATCAACGATCTGCCGATTGCCGAGAGCGAGCGCCTGTTCCACTGGCCCCAGGGCCGTCGTCCGGACGATCATCCGGGGCTCAGCGATCTGGGGCTGTAAAACCGGCGTCGCCTCGCGGGTTAATCGGCTTTCGAGAAGTCAACCACCGTGTCGTTAACCCGGTTCACCATGTTGGTGAACAGGATCGCGCTGATGGCGCTGATAATCTCAATCACCTGCTGGTCGCTGAAACCGGCGTTGCGCAGCGCGGCGACGTCGGTTGCCGGCAGCGTGCCGGTGGTGGTGACCAGCGTCTGCGCGAATTTCACCAGCGCATCGAGCTGCGCGTCTTCCGCATACTCCCCGCGGCGCAGGGCATGGATCTGCTCGCTGCTGAAGCCCGCTTTTTTCGCCATCAGGGTATGCGCGGCCAGACAGTAGTCACAGCCGGTGGCTTCGCTGACCGACAGGTTAATCGCTTCCAGCTGTTGGGCGCTGAGGCTGCCTTTGTGCAGCATGGCATTGTGCGCCAGCGCCTGCTGCAGCGCCGCCGGCGAGTGACCGCCGATGGTCAGGTAGGCGTTCGGCACTTTGCCCATCGCTTTTTTGATCCCGGCGAAAATATCGGCGGCTTTACCGGTGGCGTCTTGTTCACGGATATCAGCTAAACGGCTCATGGTTAACTCCTGTTGTTATCGAGGGTGTGTGTTGGCAATGGAGTCATCTTAGGCGCTTGCCGCATGCTAGACTGGCGGTCTTCGTCTCACCTTTTTGTCTTATCGTCTCAGGAGAAGCATGGACAGTCTCAGTCATCTGCTGACGCTGCTGGCGCCGCGCTGCGAAGTGAACCTGCACTGCCGTTTCGGCGGCCGCTGGCAGGCCGGGCACGATCAAATGCGCAACGGCGTGGTGCCCTGGCACGTGGTGCTGCGCGGCGAGGGGCGGCTCAACGTCGGCAGCCAGACCCATCACCTGCGCGCGGGGGATGTCGTCCTCCTGCCCCACGGTTCGCCGCATGTGATGGAGAGCCTGGTGGAGTGGGGCCAGGTGCTGCCGGTGGCGCACCGGTTTAACGGTACGGTAACGGAAATGCGCGCCGGCCCGGCGGAGGGGGCGCTGGAGATGCTGTGCGGCGAATTTTATTTTGGCCCGCACGTCAGCTGGCTGTTCACTGAAGAATCGACGTTGATCCACCTGCATACCGATACGCGTGAAGACTGTCCGGAGCTGGAGGCGCTGCTTAACGTCCTGGTGCGCGAGAGCCTGGCGCAGCGTCCCGGCGGAAGCGCTATTGTGCGCAGCCTCGGCGATACGCTGCTGGTGCTCCTGCTGCGCATGCTGCTTGGCGAGCAACAGCCGCCCGGCGGTCTGCTGCGCCTGATGAGCGATGAACGTCTGATGCCGGCGGTGCTGGCGGTGATGGCGACCCCGGAGCAGCCGTGGACGCTGGAAACCATGGCCGCCCGTGCCTTTCTGTCGCGGGCCACCTTTGCCCGCCATTTTGCCCGCGTCTATCACCTGACGCCGCAGGCGTGGCTGTCGCAGCTGCGAATGGCGCTGGCCGCCCGGCTGCTGCGCCTGGAGCGGCAGACCAACCTCGATGTTATTGCCGAACGCTGCGGCTTTCAGTCGCTGGCGTCATTCTCGAAGCGCTTCAAAATGCGCTATGGCGTGACGCCGGGCGAGTGGCGCCGGGGCTAGCGCGTCGCGTTCCGCGAAGATGATTTTATTTCCAGTTGCGTGGTTTGCTGTTTATTACCTGACCCGAAAGTCGCTATAGTTTTGCACGGAAAAAAACAATGACAGTCAGGACGGACAGGGGTGATGAGGATGAAATTACGTTTACGGGCCGCCGCCGCAGTGATGCTGGCGGGTCTGGTACTGGTCGGCTGCGACCAAAAGGGGAATGACGCAAAGCACATTAAGGTCGGCGTGATTAACGGCGCCGAGCAGGATGTGGCGGAAGTGGCGAAGAAGGTGGCCAAAGAGAAGTACGGTCTGGAGGTCGAGCTGGTGGGGTTCAGCGGCTCGCTGCTGCCTAACGAATCAACTAACGCCGGCGATCTGGACGCCAACGTCTTCCAGCATCGGCCTTTCCTCGCGCAGGACAACAAAGCGCATAACTATCATCTGGTGGCGGTCGGCAATACCTTCGTCTTCCCGATGGCCGGCTATTCCCGCAAGATCAAGTCAGTCGCCGAACTGAAAGACGGCGCGACGATCGCCATCCCCAACGATCCGACCAACCTCGGACGGGCGCTGCTGCTGCTGCAAAAAGAGAAGCTGATTACCTTAAAAGGCGGCACCGGCCTGCTGCCGACGGCGGTGGATATCACCGACAACCCGCATAACCTGAAGATTATGGAGCTGGAAGGGGCGCAACTGCCGCGCGTGCTCGACGATCCCAAAGTCGACGTGGCCATCATCAGCACCACCTACCTGCAGCAAACCGGGCTGTCGCCGGTTCGCGACGGCATCTTTATCGAAGATAAAAACTCGCCCTACGTGAACATCATCGTGACCCGGGAAGACAACAAAGACGCGGAAAACGTGAAAGAGTTTATGCAGTCGTACCAGTCGCCGGAGGTGGCGAAGGCGGCGGAGACTATCTTCAACGGCGGCGCGGTGCCAGGCTGGTAAGCCAACACACAGGGAGAGGCGCGTATGGTACGCCAACGGCAGGCCGACCTGCTGCTGATTGCCGCGACGGTGATTGCCGCCTGCGGCTGGATATTTTCCCGCGAGGCGATCGCCGGCATGCCGGTATTCGCGTTTCTTGGGCTGCGCTTTTTCTTCGCCGCGCTGCTTCTGCTGCCGTTCTGTCGTGGTTATCGCCCGGAAAAGCCGCACTGGCCAAAGCTCATCATCAGCGGACTCTGGTTTGCCCTCAACCTCTGCCTGTGGATCTATTCGGTCTCCACGACGGCGTCGCTCGGCGAAGGGGCCTTTATCATGAGCCTGTCGATGCTGTTCGTCCCGCTGACCGCGTGGGTGATGATGAAGGTGCGCCCGCCGCGCGCCTGGTGGGAGTGCCTGCCGATCGCGGTGGTGGGCCTGGGGCTGCTCAGCCTGCATATGCCAATAGTGTTTCACCCCAGCCAGGGCTGGTTTTTGCTGACCGCGCTGGTGCAGTCGATCTGGTTCTGTTACACCAGCCGCTGTGCGCGTGAAGTGCCGCTGATCCCCCTGACCACCGTGCAGCTGGCGATCACCGGTATCGTCGGGTTGACCATCTCCGCTGCCGTTGAACGCTGGGACCAGCCGATGACCCTGCCGACCCTCGGCTGGCTGGTGGCCAGTATTGTCATCGCCACTAGCCTGCGCTTCGGCCTGCAGATGAAGGGGCAGAAGTACGCGGCGGTGGCCAGCGCGGCCATCATTATGGTGATCGAGCCGCTGCTGACGGTGATTGCCGCCGCGCTGTGGTACGGCGAACAGCTGCCGCTACAGAAGATTATCGGCGGCGTGCTGATCCTGGTGGCCCAGCTGTGGTTCCGCTGGCGGATGCTTAAGCCGTAAGCGGGCCGGTTCGCCGCTGCGCCATCAGCTGCAGCAGCGGCACCAGCGACAGCCCGTCCGGCATTTCGCCGCGGGCGATCAGCTGGTTTATCTCGTCGAAGGTAAACCAGCCGGTTTCCATCACCTCATCCTGATCCGCGTCCATACCGACCCAACGTAAACCGGTGGCCAGCCAGGTGATAAACAGCTGATCGCTGCTGCCGTAGGAGGGGTTAAAGCGAATGATCTCCTCGACGCGCTGCGCCTGCCAGCCGGTCTCTTCCCGCAGCTCGCGCAGCGCGGCGACCGCCGGGTCTTCCCCTTCATCGACGCCGCCAGAGGGGATCGCCCACACCACCTGATCGATCAGATAGCGGTAGTGGCGAATCAGCAGTACTTTCTCATCCTGGATAGCCACAATCCCCACCGCCGGGCGCGGGTAATGAATGGAATAAAAGTCGCGGCGCTCGCCGGAGGCGACATCAATCCCCACCTTACGCATGCTGAACCACGGCGTCTCGGCGATGACCTGCGGGTCGTGCATATCGGCGGCGGTCAGTTTCTTTTTCATCGTGCCACTCCTGTCAAAAATTGAGCCTTAAGAACAACATAGCCGGAGGCGGATGGCAACTGCCGCAGGTTGGCCCGATTTCATCGATCATTGTCCAAATGCCCCTGTTGAGCCAGGCTAGTACTCAGTACGATGTTCGTCAGATGACCCCACTGAGGAACACCAACATGAACATCACCCACATCCGTAATGCGACCCAGAGGATTGACTACGCCGGGAAAAGATTTCTCATCGACCCGATGCTGGCTGACAAGGGCGCCTGGCCAGGTTTTCCTGGCACTGCGCGCAGCGAGCTGCGCAATCCGCTGGTTGAGCTGCCGTTTTCCCGCGATAAAATTATCGACGTTGATGCGGTGATCGTCACCCATACCCATGACGATCACTGGGACGCGGCGGCGATCGCCGCGATCCCGAAAACCCTGCCGGTGTTCGTCCAGCATGAGGCCGACGCCGCGCTGCTGCGCAGCCAGGGATTTCAGGATCTGCGCCTGCTGTCGGCAGACAGCGAATTTGCCGGCGTGCGCCTGCAGAAAACCACCTCCGGCCAACACGGCAGCGACCGTACCTACGCGGTGCCGGCGATGGCTGAGCGCCTGGGAGAAGCCTGCGGCGTGGTGTTTCGCCATCCGCAGGAGAAGACGCTGTGGCTGATGGGGGATACCATCTGGCGTGATGACATTGCAGCCGACCTGCTGAAGCTGCGCCCGGACGTGGTGGTCCTCAACGCTGGCTACGCCCACGTCATCGGCTTTGGCCCGATAATCATGGGCAAGGAAGATCTCCTGAACGTGCACTTCGCCCTGCCGGAAGCGGAAATCATGGCTATCCACCTCGAGGCGGTCAACCACTGTCTGGTGAGCCGGGAAGAGATGCGCCAGTATGCGGTGGATAATCAGATTGCCGATGTGGTGAGTATCCCGCAGGATGGGGAAACCGTGGTTTATTAACATACGCAAGGGGAAAGGACGATGAAACTCACCGACGTGGCGATTGTCGCTGTAGAGGGCTTTAGCCCGTTTCACTACGCCGTCCCCTGCATGCTGTTTGGCGATTCGGTCTCTGAAATCAAACGCTTTCATCTGCACATTTGCGCCGAGCGGCCGGGGCTGCTGCGCGCCCGCGATGGTTTTGCGCTGTACGCCACCGGCGATTTCGCCGCGCTGGAACAGGCGGATATCGTGGTGGTGCCTTACTGGGGCGAGGTCGATCGGCGTCCGCCGCAGGCACTGCTTGATAGCCTGGTGCGCGCCCGGGATCACGGCGCGCAAATCGTCGGCCTGTGTCTCGGCGCGTTCGTTCTCGGCTACGCCGGGCTGCTGGACGGCAGGCGAGCGGCGACCCACTGGGAGTTCGAGCAGGATTTCCAGCGCCGGTTTCCGCAGGTGCAACTGGATATCAATGCCCTGTATGTCGATGACCAGCGAGTGATCACCTCGGCGGGCACCGCGGCGGCGCTGGACTGTTGCCTGTACCTCATCCGCCAGCGTTTCGGCAGCCTCGCGGCCAACCAGATCGCCCGGCGGATGATTGTTTCGCCGCACCGCGAAGGCGGCCAGGCGCAGTTTATCGCCCAGCCGGTGCCGAAAAACACCCGCGATGCGCGGATTAACTGCCTGCTGGATTATCTCCAGCAGCATATTGCCGAGCCGCACAGTCTCGATTCGCTGGCCCGGGTGGTGGCGATGAGCCGCCGTACCCTGACCCGCCACTTCGCCCGGGCGACCGGGATGAGCATTACCGACTGGCTGACCGCCGAACGTCTGCGCCGCAGCCAGACTCTGCTTGAGGCGGGCGATCTGCCGGTCGAGCAGGTGGCGGAGGCGGTGGGCTATCTTTCAGCGGTCACCTGGCGCCAGCAGTTTAAGGCGCGCTTTGGCGTCAGCCCGACGGAGTGGCGGCGCACCTTTCGTCGCGGCGCTTAGCCGGCGAGGGTCGCACTGTCGATCACGAAGCGGTATTTCACGTCACCCTTGACCATTCTTTCCCAGGCTTCGTTGATCTCATCGCCGCGGATCAGCTCGATATCGGCGACGATGCCGTGTTCGGCGCAGAAGTCGAGCATCTCCTGAGTTTCCGGAATACCGCCGATCATCGAGCCGGCAATCGACCGGCGGCGGAAGATCAGATTGAACACTTCCGGCGACGGATGCGGCGTGGCCGGAGCGCCTACGAGGGTCATGGTGCCATCGCGTTTCAGCAGCGTGGTGAAGGCATCGAGATTGTGCGGCGCCGCCACGGTGTTGAGGATAAAATCGAAGCTTTTGACGTGGGCCGCCATTTCGTCGTCGTTGCGCGACACCACCACGTCATCGGCGCCCAGCGCTCTGGCCGCATTACGCTTGGATTCGGAGGTGGTAAAGGCCACCACGTGGGCCCCCATGGCGTGGGCCAACTTGATCCCCATATGCCCGAGGCCGCCGATGCCGACCACGCCGACTTTTTTACCCGGCCCGACGTGCCAGTGGCGCAGCGGCGAGTATGTCGTGATCCCGGCGCACAGCAGCGGCGCGACGGCGGCCAGCTGCGCTTCGGGATGGGTTATCCGCAGCACGTAGCGTTCATTAACCACAATCTGCTGGGAATAGCCGCCCAGCGTGTGGCCCGGTGCGTCCTGGGTCGGGCCGTTATAGGTCAGCACCATGTGGTCGCAGTAGTTCTCCAGCCCCTCGGCGCACTCTTCACACTGTTGACAGCTATCGACCATGCAGCCGACGCCCACCAGATCGCCGACGGCGTAGCGCGAGACGGCATCGCCAACCGCGGTCACCCGGCCCACAATCTCATGGCCCGGTACGCAGGGATACAGCGTCCCGGCCCATTCCGATCGCGCCTGGTGGAGATCGGAGTGGCAGACGCCGCAGTAAGCGATGGCGATCTGTACATCCTGCGGCCCCGGGTCGCGGCGGGTGATGGCCATTGATTCCAGCGGCTGGCTGGCGGAGTAGGTACCAATAGCGTTGATCAGCATAGCGAAACCTCTACTTGATGAATTGTTTGCGTGGAACGGAAGATGGACGCGGCTGGTGAGTGGCATCGATAAGCGTAGCCTGGAGTGGGCGAGATGCGAGGGGGAAAGCGGTAGAGAAACCCTCAGGCGCGGCGTGAGCCAGCGCAGTAAATAATAAGGTGGCCTTATCTTTATCGTCGCTAAGCCTTATAGGTAATTACGGCAAATAGTATTATTTATTCCTGTAGAATAGAGATAAATAGTTATTACAGATAATGATGCTTACACTCTTTTTATCCCCGTAACGTCTTGTCTTTTATTCGTTATTTCACCTGTTGATACTATGATTCACAACGAATCACTTTTTCAACCTGACCGATGGCATAAAACCATGTCGATACCTGCAGCCAGCCTCTCTACCGACCAGGCGTTACCGTCATTTTATTACGGAAGACAGACAAAGCCGCTATTCGCGGTGGAGTCCTTGGTATCTGCGTTCCGGCCCGCCAGCTCACCCTTTGCGCTGCCGCGATCGACCTATTATCGTTTTCCGCCGACCCAGGCTGAATCCGGATTAATTCTGCTCGAAGAGGGAATTGCCTCGCTATGCCATGCGGAAAACAACATGGTGATATCAACGATATTTTCCCCTTCGCTATTGGGATTAATCGATGGTTACGGCGTCTTTAACGGTATTCCGGAAAAACACCACTGCTCTCTGTTTGCTGAGACAGATTTGCGCGGACACTGGATAGGGCATCAGGCCGCGGTCGAGATCCTCAATGAGAAGAACCTGTGGCAGGATATGGCCCATGTTCTGGCGCAGCGGCTGATGGTGTTGAGCATGCGTTCGCAGGAGATGATGGGGGTGGATTCTTATCTGATGGTGCGAACCCTGCTAACAGAGCTGGCGGACTACCCGGAGGCATATCGTCGCCAAATCAACGTCCTGAGCTTTATTCAGCGCCGTACCAACTTGTCGCGTAGCCGCATTATGTCGATTCTGTCGGAGCTGCGCAAAGGCGACTATATTACGATCCATCGCGGCGTACTGAGGAGCATCGCCCACCCACTTCCCGCCCACTTTTAAGCCCGTGAGACGGAGGGGCGTGATTTTCCACCCCTCGTCAGCCGGCTGGCTAAGGCTCAATCGCCGTCAGGTAGTCCAGCCGCAGCGGCTCAGCCAGCAGGGACTCCATCTGCGTAATAAACGCCTGAAAATAGGGCATCGCGATATGGGCATCGAGGGCATCCTGCCCTTGCCACGCCTCGCGCATATAGAAGGTGTCCGGCGCGTCGCGCAGCTGAAACAGGGCGTAGTCGAGATTGCCCGGCTCCTGTCTTGTCGGCAGGAGCAGCGCCTGCAGGGCCTGGCGCAGGGCATCCGTCTGGCCCGGTTTTGCTTTGAGCACGGCGATAAGCGATATCATCTTAAAACCCCTCCAGCACGATCTTGCCGACGGCGCGCCCGGTTTCCAGCTGGCGATGCGCTTTCTGCAGATTGGCGGCGGTGATGGCGCCGTAGTGTTCGCCGAGGGTGGTTTTGATCGTGTGGCTGTCGATCAGCGCCGCCACGCGGGTGAGCAACTGATGCTGGGCGATCATATCATCCGTCTCAAACATTGAACGGGTGAACATAAATTCCCAGTGCAGGGACAGGCTTTTCGCTTTCAGCGGCACCACGTCCAGGGTTTCCGGATCGTCAATTAGCGCCAGCTTGCCCTGCGGGGCGAGAGCTTCAATTAGCGCTTTGAAGTGCTGCCCGGTGTTGGTCAGGCTGGCGACATGGGTCACCGACGTGATGCCAATGCGCGCCAGCTCGTCGGCGAGCGGCTTGCTGTGATCGATCACATGGTGCGCGCCCGCCTCCCGGACCCATTGCTGGCTTTCCGGACGCGAGGCGGTGCCAATCACCGTCATGCCGGTCAGTTTACTGGCCAGTTGCGTCAGGATCGACCCCACACCCCCCGCCGCGCCGACGATCAGCAGCGTGTCGCCGGCATTGCCGCCTTCCTCAACGCCGAGACGGTGAAACAGCAACTCCCAGGCGGTGATAGCCGTCAACGGCAGCGCGGCGGCGGAGGCGTTATCGAGGGAGCGTGGTTTATGCGCCACCAGGCGCTCGTCCACCAGCTGATATTCGCTGTTGCTGCCCGACCGGCCCAGCGCTCCGGCGTACCAGACCTCATCGCCCGGAGCGAACAGCGTGACCTCCTCACCGACGGACTGCACCACGCCAACGGCATCCCAGCCCAGGACCCGCGGCGTGTCGCCCTGGAATCCCGCGCGCACTTTGGTGTCCACCGGGTTGACTGAGATGGCTTTCACGGCGACCAGCAGGTCATGCCCCTGGGCGGTGGGGACCGGCAGGTCGATCTCCGTTAAAAACGGGATGTTGTTGTCGTCAGCGGCGGCTTGAGTAATGGCGATAGCTTTCATAACTGCTCCGGTCTGTGGTTCGGGTGAATGAAAAGATGACGCGATAGTAGACCGCTGCCGGGAGGGGAAAAATGGGCTAACGGCAATAACAGTTATATGCAGAAAGTGAAAATCAGCCCACCTGATAGAAATCGAGCATCACCCCCTCCTGGGTCCGGCCACCGGCGCAGATAAACAGCGAGGTGGTTAGCCAGCTGAGCGCCGATGTATCCACCTCGAAGGTGGGCACGGTGCGAAAATAGATGGCTTCTGGCGCAATATCGTTAAAAAAGCGCATATCGTCGGCGAAAAGCTGGTCATGGTACTGGGCCGGTACCCGGCGGATACCGTTGTTTTCCACATAGACCGTCCCGTCTTCCACTTGCAGGGCATAACGGGCGGACAGGCGGCAGGTGCCGTCGGGCTCGATAATCTGGCTATCGACGCCGCCGGGCAGCACGTGGCCGCGAAGTTGACCTGAGACGCTGCCGCCGACAATCGGGATCAGCTGGCGCTTACCGGTCTGCGGGCTACGGGAGACAATTATCGGTTTATCAACCTGGATGGTAATGGAAAAACAGTGTCTGAGTTCGGGGGTCATCATGGCTCTCCTGTTTCGATTAGCAACGGCACGCGGCCACCGCGCCAGTGTAACGGGTTTGCAAGAGACAAAATAACGCAGGGTTTGGATGAAAATGATTGGCTGGGATGATGAGTTTGGGGGGCTCAAGTTGGTATGGCGTGGCTTTGGGGGAGCAGAGGCAAACTGGCGGAAGATCACAGGAGTTGAACCTGCCCGGGACCGCTGGCGGCCCCAACTGGATTTGAAGTCCAGCCACCTCACCGGAGATGACGATCTTCCGCGCCTCGATTGCTACATGGAGGCGGGGCGCATTATAGCTACTTTCAGCCGTTTACCACATACCTGAATGCACTTTTTTACTGTGAAAACTGGACTTTACAGAACAGTCCTGGACAAATCCTCACAAAATCCGTGAGTTACACTTTTTCACTCCCTGATTCCCTACCACGATCACAGAAAACAAGAAACGTAATCTGATAACGAGATATCGCAATTCATCTTACCGCGACAAAGGGTTACAAAAATCGTAACCGGTACCAACCCTCGGTGCCGCTAAGGGAATAGTGCGCATATGAAAGATCATATTTTGTCCGTCAAAGAGAAAATTGGTTATGGCATGGGTGATGCCGCCAGCCACATTATTTTTGATAACGTCATGTTGTACATGATGTTTTTCTACACAGATATTTTCGGTATCCCTGCCGGCTTTGTTGGCACCATGTTCCTGCTGGCGCGCGCGCTGGACGCGATTTCCGACCCGTGCATGGGCCTGCTTGCCGACCGTACCCGCAGCCGCTGGGGTAAGTTCCGTCCGTGGATCCTCTTCGGCGCTATCCCGTTCGGCCTCGTCTGCGTGCTGGCCTACAGCTCGCCGGATTTAAGCCACAACGGCAAGCTGATCTACGCCGCCGTGACCTACACGCTGCTGACCCTGCTCTACACCGTGGTGAATATCCCCTACTGCGCGCTCGGCGGCGTGATCACCGATAACCCGACGCAGCGCATCTCGCTGCAGTCCTGGCGCTTCGTGCTGGCGACGGCGGGCGGCATGCTCTCCACCGTGCTGATGATGCCGCTGGTCAACTTTATCGGCGGCGAAGACAAAGCGCTCGGCTTCCAGGGGGGTATCGCGGTGCTGTCGGTGATTGCCTTCCTGATGCTGGCTTTCTGCTTCTTTACCACCAAAGAGCGTGTCGAAGCGCCGCCGAGCAGTACCTCGATGCGCGAAGATCTGCGCGATATCTGGCGCAATGACCAGTGGCGGGTGGTCGGCGTGCTCACCATCCTCAATATTCTCGCGGTCTGCGTTCGCGGCGGTGCGATGATGTACTACACCACCTGGATCATGGGCTCGGCGGCGCTGTTCACCGTCTTCCTCACCACCTACTGCGTGGGCAACCTGATTGGCTCTGCACTGGCGAAACCGCTGACCGACTGGAAATGCAAAGTCAGCGTCTTCTGGTGGACCAACGCCCTCCTGGCGGTGCTCAGCGTGGCGATGTTCTTCGTACCGATGGACGCCGAAATCACCATGTTTGTCTTTATCTTCGTCATTGGCGTACTGCACCAGCTGGTGACGCCAATCCAGTGGGTGATGATGTCCGACACCGTCGATTACGGCGAATGGTGTAACGGCAAACGCCTGACCGGCATCAGCTTCGCCGGCACCCTGTTTGTGCTCAAGCTGGGCCTGGCGCTGGGCGGCGCGCTGATCGGCTGGATGCTGGCCGGCGGCGGCTATGACGCCGCCGCTAAAACCCAGAACAGCGCCACCCTCACGATTATTATCGCCTTGTTCACCCTCGTTCCGGCGGTGTGCTACCTGTTGAGCGCGGTGATCGCCAAACGCTACTACACGCTAAAAACGCCGTTCCTGAAAAAAATGATGGCCGAGCTGGCCGAGGGCGCGCGTCGCAACGAACAAGACTTCACCGCAGCCCCGATCGACAAAGAATGGCAAAACTAAGAGGACGTTTTAATGAAAATCAGTGATGGAAACTGGCTCATTCAACCAGGGCTCAACCTGATCCAACCCGTACAGGTTTACGAGGTTGAGCAGCAGGGGAATGAAATGGTGGTTTATGCCGCGCCGCGCGATGTCCGCGAACGCGCCTGGCAGCTGGATACGCCATTGTTCACCCTGCGCTTTTTCTCGCCTCAGGAAGGGATAATCGGCGTGCGCATGGAGCACTTCCAGGGCGCGCTGGATAACGGTCCGCACTATCCGCTGAACGTGCAGAAAGACGTCCATGTCGAAATAGAAAATACGGCCGAGTTCGCCGAGCTGAAAAGCGGCAGCCTCAGCGTGCGGGTGACTAAAGGTGAATTCTGGGCGCTGGATTTTCTGCGCGACGGCGTGCGTATCACCGGTAGCCAGCTGAAAAACAACGGCTACGTGCAGGATAGCAAGACCCAGCGCAACTACATGTTCGAGCGCCTCGACCTCGGCGTCGGCGAAACCGTCTATGGCCTCGGCGAGCGCTTTACCGCGCTGGTGCGCAACGGCCAGACGGTAGAAACCTGGAACGAAGACGGCGGCACCAGCACCGAGCAATCTTACAAAAATATCCCGTTCTACCTGACCAACCGCGGCTACGGCGTGCTGGTGAATCATCCGCAGCGCGTCTCTTTCGAGGTGGGTTCGGAGAAAGTCTCTAAAGTCCAGTTCAGCGTTGAGGGCGAATACCTCGAGTACTTCGTGATCGACGGCCCGACGCCGAAAGCGGTGCTTAACCGCTATACCCAGTTCACCGGCCGCCCGGCGCTGCCGCCGGCATGGTCGTTCGGTCTGTGGCTGACGACCTCGTTCACCACCAACTATGACGAAGCGACGGTGAATAGCTTTATCGACGGCATGGCCGAGCGCCATCTGCCGCTGCACGTCTTCCACTTCGACTGCTTCTGGATGAAGGCCTTCCAGTGGTGCGATTTTGAATGGGATCCGCAGACCTTCCCGGACCCGGAGGGGATGATCAAGCGCCTGAAGGCGAAAGGGCTGAAGGTCTGCGTGTGGATCAACCCGTACATCGGCCAGCGTTCGCCGGTGTTCAAGGAGCTGAAAGAGAAGGGCTACCTGCTGAAGCGCCCGGACGGTTCGCTGTGGCAGTGGGATAAGTGGCAGCCGGGGCTGGCGATTTATGACTTCACCAACCCGGAAGCCTGCCAGTGGTACGCCGACAAACTAAAAGGCCTGGTGGCGATGGGGGTCGACTGCTTCAAGACCGACTTCGGCGAGCGTATCCCGACCGACGTGCAGTGGTTTGACGGTTCCGACTCGCAGAAAATGCACAACCACTACGCATTCATCTATAACGAGCTGGTGTGGAAGGTGCTGAAAGAGACCGTCGGCGAGCAGGAGGCGGTGCTGTTCGCCCGCTCCGCCTCGGTGGGCGCGCAGCAGTTCCCGGTGCACTGGGGCGGCGACTGCTACGCCAACTACGAATCGATGGCGGAAAGCCTGCGCGGCGGGCTGTCGATCGGCATGTCCGGCTTCGGCTTCTGGAGTCACGATATCGGCGGTTTCGAAAACACCGCACCGGCCCACGTTTATAAGCGCTGGTGCGCCTTTGGCCTGCTCTCCAGCCACAGCCGCCTGCACGGCAGCAAATCCTATCGTGTGCCGTGGGCCTACGACGAAGAGTCCTGTGACGTGGTGCGCCACTTCACGCAGTTGAAATGCCGCATGATGCCGTATCTCTATCGCCAGGCGGCGCTGGCCAACGAGTTCGGCACGCCGATGCTGCGCGCGATGATGCTCGAGTTCCCGGACGATCCGGCCTGCGACTATCTCGACCGTCAGTATATGCTCGGTGATTCGGTCCTGGTGGCGCCGGTGTTCTCCGAGGCTGGCGACGTGCGGTTTTATCTGCCGGAAGGGCGCTGGACGCACCTGTGGCATAACGATGAATTGCCGGGTAGCCGCTGGCATAAGCAGCGTCACGATGCGCTGAGCCTGCCGGTCTACGTTCGCGACAACACCCTGCTGGCGCTGGGCAACAACGACCAGAAACCCGATTACGCCTGGCATGAAGGCACCGCCTTCCAGCTGTTCCAGCTTGGCGATGGCAAGGAAACGGTCTGTCAGGTTCCGGCGGCCGACGGTTCCGCGATCTTCACCCTGAAGGCGAAGCGCCAGGGCAACACTATCACCGTCAGCGGTGAAGGCGAAGCCCGCGGCTGGACGCTGTGTCTGCGCAATATCCCGCAGATAGCGGGCGTGCAGGGTGGGACGCAGGCCGGCAGCGAATGGGGTGTGGCGGTGAGCGCCGAGGGCAATACGCTGACGATTACCCTGTAAAACACCATCTTAACGGCTGCAGCCCTCTTCGCCCGGCGGAGAGGGTTTTTTTATTCCATTTTTGTACAAAAAGTAACATTCATTTCATAGTGGTGACTCAGGCCGCAGACGCTGTCGCCGAACGGTGGTAGCGTATTCTGCCGCTGAGAGGAGCCCGCCATGGACTTAGAAAATATCTTTCGTGACGTGAAGCTAAGCAAAACGGAAATGACCGTGCTGCGTTTTATCCAGAACGACCCGGAGCAGTGTATCCGCCAGGGGATCCGCGCCGTGGCGGAGCAGTGCTACAGCAACCCCTCTTCACTGGTACGGTTGGCGAAAAAGCTTAAGTTCAGCGGCTGGCTGGAGCTGGTCTATTTCATCAAGTTCAATATCACCATGCCGAAGCTCGATGTCACCAACGATATCGACTATATGAGCATTCAGCCGGCGGAGGCGCTGACGCCGCTGCTGACAAGCCTCGCGCAGCAGCGCGTCCTGATCCACGGCAGCGGTTTTTCACAGCTGATTGCCCAGTATATTTATAACAAGTTTCTCGTCACCGGCGTCAACGCCAGCCTGGCGCTGTGGCCGGATTACGAAATTCTCGAACAGAAAAATGCTGCCTGCTTCGACTCCATCTGGATCATTTCCAAATCCGGGCGCAGCAGCTCAGCGCTCAACTGGGTAAAGGCTCTGGAAGGAAAGGAAATCAACCTGGTCTGCTTTACCGGCGATTATCAAAGCCCGCTGGCGCAGGCTGCGGATACGGCGTTTATTATTCACGACCCGCAGAAGTTCGACGATGATATTTACTGGAGCAACCCGTTTTTCGGCTACTGCATATTGGGCTTTGAGCGGTTGTTAAAAATGTGGTTTACAAGCGCACCTTGCACGATGTAGCCCTGCTAAGCGCAGCGCGAGCGGGGGAGCATTCCCGGATGGCGGCTGACGCCTTATCCGTATATGGACACCTCCCGTTATGCAAGTCATCTCTGCATTTTGTGTAACGGGGTAAGGTGCGTTCGTATATCCGGCCTCTCTTACGATACCGTCGTATCCGGGCCATGATGTTATCTGCGCATCTGTTTCCATTCGGGCTAGCGGCTTTGTTTTCCAGGGAGCCTTCGGATAAGTCGGAATGACAGATGCCGGTCTTACCTGTTACTCATCACACTTTGCTGACTGCACTCTCACGGCAGGTTATTGCTCTTTTACTGCATGGGTTACAGGCCGCCGGTTAACCGGCGGCCTGTAACCCATGGTAATCTTCTTCGCGGCTCAGTATCGCCCATGCTATTCGCGCATTCTTGTTCGCCAGCGCCACCGTCGCGATATTCCGGTTTCGCCTTTCCGATAACGCCTTCAGCCACTGGCTGCGTCTGTCGGTTTTATTCTGACACGCGTTCAGCACCGCACGCGCACCGTGGATTATCAGCGTCCGCAGGTAACTGTCTCCCCGTTTGCTGATAGACCCCAGCCGCGCTTTCCCGCCACTGGAGTGCTGCCGCGGGACCAGACCCAGATACGCCGCCATCTCCCGACCACTTTTGAACTGTCTGCCATCGCCGACCGCCGCCACCAGCGCACTGGCCACCACCGGCCCCATACCCTCTATCGCCAGCAGCCTTTTTATCCGGATATCATCCCGTGCTGACTGCTCAAGCCGCCTGTCATGGCGGGCGACCCGCTCATCCAGCATCTGCAGCTCTTCCGCCAGTTCGCTCAGCAGGCGGATAAAGCGGTCATCCCACAGCTCTTGTTGCGACAGTATCTCCGGCAATGCCTTACGTAGCTGCCTTATTCCCACCGGCAGTACCAGACCAAACTCACCCAGCAGTCCCCGCATCTCATTACTCAGGGCTGTCCGGGCGCGGACGAGCCGGGCCCGGACGCGGTGCTCTGCCTGCAGCGTCTGCTGCCGCTCTGTCTTCATGGCCACAAAGCGCATTCCGGGACGGCTGATAGCCTCGCAGATAGCTTCCGCGTCGTTGGCGTCATTCTTCTGCCCTTTAAGATAGGACTTGACCCGCTGAGGCGGGATAATGCGTACGGTATGCCCCATACGGGTCAGCTCGCGGGCCCAGTAGTGGGCGGCGCCGCAGGCTTCAATCCCGATAAGGCAGGGAGAGAGTTGAGAGAAAAAGGCGGTCATGCGGTCCCGGCGCAGGGTTTTACGCAGGACAACATGTTCATGGTGATCCACGGCATGTATCTGGAAGATATTTTTAGCCAGGTCGAGACCAATACGTTTAATATTCATGATGGACACCTCCTCCGGGGATCTGGGGTTAACACCTCAGTCTGGCACTTTGATGCCGTAAGGTGGGAGGTGTCCATCACATCGGGCTACCGGGTGATGTGGCTATTTTGTCGGGTGGCGGCTTACGCCTGACCCGACCTTGTATTATTCCTTTCGTGCAGAGAGAACCGGCCAGTTCTTTCTGCCATGCAGTCCGGATGCCGCACCCGACCTTAGATCCTCAAATCTGTGTCGTAGATAATTCGCACCGGACTGCGCTCCTCCACAAGTGATAAACCGAACAGTATCATGGACCGGAACACCCGGTACCCCGCATTTGCAAGGATGGTTACACCATGGAAAACAAACTCCACTTTATCGGCATTGATGTTGCCAAAGCTAAACTCGATGTCGATATGCTGCGCCCTGATGGCCGTCACCGCAGCAAGAAATTTGCCAACACCCCAAAAGGCCATAACGAGCTCGTCAGCTGGTTGTGCGGTCATCAGGTCAGCAATGCCCACGTCTGCATGGAAGCGACCGGGACGTATATGGAAGATGTCGCCGCTCATCTCTCTGACGCGGGGTATCTGGTCTCCATTATCAATCCGTTGCTCAGCAAAGCGTTCGTCCAGAGCCAGGGAATACGCAGCAAAACCGATACGGTGGATGCCCGCCAGCTGGCGTATTTTTGCCGGGAGAAACGCCCGGTGATATGGGAAGCCCCCCATCCGGTTGAGCGGGCCCTGCGGGCGCTGGTGCTGCGGCATCAGGCACTGACGGAAATGCATGTTCAGGAGCAGAACCGGCGGGAAAGTGCCCGTGAAGTTCAGTTGCCGAGTATCGACATGCACCTGCTGTGGCTGGAGACGGAACTGAAGCGTATCGAAAAGCAGATAAAAGACCTGACGGATGATGATCCGGATATGAAGCACCGTCGCAAACTGCTGGACAGTATCCCGGGGATCGGAGCGAAAACATCGGCGGTGTTGCTGGCTTACGTGGGGCTGAAAAACAGATTCCTGGAAGCGAGGCAGTTCGCGGCGTTCGCGGGTCTGACACCAAAGCAGCATGAATCAGGCAGCAGCATCCGGCGGGTGAGTCGGATGAGTAAAATGGGTCATATGTCGCTGCGCCGTGCGCTGTACATGCCGGCAATGGTGACGCTGTACAAGACAGAATGGGGTCGGATATTCAGGGAACGACTGGAGAAGAGCGGAAAAAATGCAAAGCTGATCATCGGTGCAATGATGCGGAAGCTGGCACAGGTGGCGTACGGGGTCCTGAAATCGGGACGCCCGTTCGATGCCACGCAGCATACGGAAAATGCTTGCATGGCATAACAGTATCTACATAAAATACAAACCGCTCCGTTCGTAGCCCCGCTAAGCGTAGCGCGAGCGGGGGAGCATTCCCGGATGGCGGCTGGCGCCTTATCCGGGCTACTCAATCGAGCGGGCTGTAGCCCCGCTAAGCGTAGCGCGAGCGGGGGATAGTTCCCGGATAGCGGCTGGCGCTTTATCAGGGCTACTCAATCAAGCGTGGACTCGCTACCGCCAGGCGGCGAACTGTTCATCGTCGAGGTAGGCCTCGACCAGGGTTTTTGCCAGCGAATATGAACCGATCAGCGGGTGCGCCATCAGCGCCCGCACCGCCAGCGACTTATCCTGCTGCAGGATCGCCGCCACCGCCAGCCGCTCATACTCTTTCACACAGGAAATCATATTCTTCTGCGCCACCGGCACGTTGACCGGCGTTACCGGCTTGAGGCCGTCCCGGCTCAGGTCGCAGCTGATCTCGATCACGTCGTCCGGGCGTAAAAAATCGAGCGTGCCATTATTCTGGATCGATACCACGATCCGCTTGGTGGTGGTGCTGTTCACCGCTTCCAGAATATCCAGCGCCACCCCGGCATAGCCGCCGGTGTCCGGCTCTTCGATAAACTGGCGCAGCGTCAGCGGTTCGCGGGTGTGGAATTTCTCCTGCTGCGACTCGTTTTGCATATAGCTGTTTTCCCGGCGCAGGTAATGCTGCATCCAGATGGTGAAGGCGGCTTCCGGCTGCGTTCTGGCATCCACGGTGCGCAGCGCCTCGCGCATCTCATGATTGATGCGGGCGATCTGCTCTCCGCGCGTCTCGCCGGCCTCCTGAATCGCCTTCAGCGCTAACTCTCGGTAGTAGTAATAATAGAGATATTCATTGAGCAGTTGATTATCGCAAAGCCGTACCAGCTCGGGTGAGAAGTACTGCATCGCCGTCTTCTGATACAGTTCCGGGCTGGCAATCAGCCGTTCAGTCACCTCTTCTCCGCGTACGGTGAAATGGGTAAACCATGAGAAATGGTTCAGCCCATAGCATTCCACGCTGAGGTCGCGCTCCTCACAGCCAAGGATCGCGGGCAGTTCACGAATTAGCTCGGAGGGAGCGTCGCAGATCCCATAGACCCGGCGCTTAAAGCCGGACTTGACGATCGCTTCTGTCACCAGGCCGGACGGGTTGGTAAAGTTAAACAGAATGGCGTCTTCGGCGGCATGTTCTTCGATCAGCCGGCAATAGCGAAGGATCGCCGGGATCGAGCGCATGGCCATGGCGAAACCGCCGGCGCCGGTGGTCTCCTGGCCGAGAGTGTTATGGGCAAGCGCAATGCGCTCGTCGCGAATGCGGCTTTCGTCACCGCCAACCCGCAAAGTGGTAATGATATAATTGGCGTTCTGCAGCGCCGCGACCGGGTCGGTGGCGGTACTAAACTGAATATCCGGGCGAATGGTATTAAATACATAGCGGGCAATTTCGCCAAATACCGCCAGATTATCAGCAGAGTTATCGAGAAAAACCACTTCTGTTAAACCAATGCGGTGAGCGTTATAGGCCAGAGATTTCGCTAAAAATGCAGAGCGAACGCCGCCCCCGCCTAATACGGTTAATTTCATACAAACTCCTCATTAATTTTCTGCTAACCAGTTATCAACCCGGGAACGTACCTGTCCCACTTTGACGCCATAAATAACCTGAACTTCATTACGATTGCGTACCACGCCATTAGCGCCGGTCTTTTTTAATTGCGCGTCATCAACCCGCGCCATATCGTGCACAGCCACACGCAGACGAGTAAAACAATTATCAACGGAGACAATATTCTCCTTGCCCCCGAGACCGCGAATAATGTCATCAGTGACCGACTGCGGTTGTGCGACCTTCTGGCGGTACTCTGCTTTGCTGTAGAGCTTCACGTTTTCGTCATCTTCCCGACCCGGCGTTTTCAGGTTCAGCTTCACCACCAGGGTGCGGAAAATCACGTAGTAGACGGCAAACTGGCCGATACCGATCAGGACATATCCCGGCCAGCGGGTTAAAGAGACCGGCAGCGGCAGGTTATAGATCAGAAACTCAATCAGGCCCGATGCCCCCCAGGGACGCACGGTGAAGATGTCGCAAATCGCCTGCGAGGCGGCGGTTAACGTCGCGTGGATCACCCACAGCAGCGGCGAGACAAACAAGAAAGTAAACTCAATCGGTTCGGTGATGCCGGTCAGCATCGAGGTGATGATCGCCGGCAGAAGAATCGCCTTCGCCAGCGCTTTTTTCTCCGGCTTCGCGGTGTGGTAGAACGCCAGCGAGGCGCCGGCCAGGCCGAAAATAGTGGTCATCCCCTGCTGCGAGAAGCGTAAGGCTTCATTCATCACCGGGGTCAGATCTGGATGGCGCATATAGGCAAGGAAAATGGCCTGGGTGCCGGAGACGACCTGGCCGTCCACGTTCAGCGTGCCGCCAATCTGGGTGAGCTGGAACGGGGACCAGACGAAATGGTGCAGACCGGTCGGGATAAGAAATTTTTCAAAGAAACCATAGACGAAGACCCCGGCGACCCCGGCATTTTTCATAAAGCCGGTGAGGGCGGAGATGCCATGGGTCATAAAAGGCCAAATCCAGGTAAAGGCGATAGCATAGAAGATAACCACCGGCGTCATTGCCACCAGCGTCAGCTTGGCGCCACCGTACATCGACAGCGCGCCGGGCAGCTCAATGGCAGAGACTTTATTGTGCACCCACGCAATGGTGCAGCCGAGAATAATGCCAAGGAAAACACCCATATCCACCACCACAAAGCCCAATAGTTGGGTTTGTCCGGTGCCATAATATTCACCGTTAATTTTTTCGGCGAGTCCGTGAGTATTTTCCAGCCAGGAGTGGTTGGCGCCAAGAAACATAATAAAGCACATCACCGAAACCAGCGCGACTTCAGTTTTTTTATCTTTTGCCAGGCCATAGCTAATGCCAACGCAAAACAATAAACCAAGGTTGCCAAATAAGGGCCAAAAGGTGTCGCCGAGCATCTGCCCAAGCTGGTGTAAGAAACTGGTTTCTGCAATTAATGTCGGATTAGTTAATACTGAACTGAGGGCCAGAATTAAGCCAATGACCGGCAAGAACAATACGGCGCCGATCATGGCCCGGGAGAATTTTTGCATATTCTCCATAATACGCTGACGTATTTCAGGCATGATTGATCCTTTTATATTTGTAAGTACAGGGAGCAGTTTATTTTTATCGACTTCCAGTATTTTGGTTATAGCAACTCTGATATTTGAAAGGAACCTGTGGCGGTAAATAGGTACAAATAGCCGCGTATTGCACACAGGTTTCAGGATCTTCACCCTATCCCTTTCCCTGAAAGGGAGAGGGGTAGCCAGAGCGGAGTGTTGCAGGGAAGTGTTCCCTCTCCCCGCAAGGGAGAGGGCCAGGGTGAGGGGACTTTACTGCGGCGCGGCGGGGGCGGTGTTGACCTCGCCGTTGCGCATGGTTTGCGCGACCTGCTGTTTCTCCATATTCACGGCGCTGAGCTGTCCGTTAACCGTCGGCTTGAGCGGGGCATCGGCCTGCACGCTGCCGCTGGCGGTCAGCTGGAGATTACCATCTCCGCTAATGGGCAGAGCGGGCCAGCCCCAGGCCTGCAGAATACCCAGCGGCACGCCGCGGCCGTTCAGGCTGAGATTGACCTGGCGCTGGGGCAGCTGCGACACCGCTGCGGTGGCCTGCAGAATGCCGCGCTCGGTGAAGGCGCTGAGCTCGGTAATATTGACCGTCGACACCGTGGCGCTCAGCTTAAGTGACGGGCGGCGCACGTCAACTCGGTTAAAGGTCGCCGCCGCGGCGTTCAGCGTCGCGCTGCCGTTCCATACCCCCCAGTTGCCGTTTTTCACCAGCTGCAGCTCGCCGCCATAGCCGTCGAGAGCGGTTATTTGCCACGGGAAGGCAGGATCCACATCGATGATCAGGTTGCGGCTGGCGCTAAATTTTTTCAGCGTCAGGCTTTGCAGCCAGGCTGGCAGCGGTGCCATCCACAGCTGTTTCCAGTTCGCCGGCAGCGTGTACTCCAGCCCGGCAAAGGCGGTATCGTCGAGCACCAGGGCGTTCCCGGCGCGCAGCCAGTTGCCGGAGGTGCGCACCATGCCGCCCTCCCAGCGTGAGGTAAATTGGCGCAGCGCAATGCCCTGCGGAGAGAATTCGGCGTTGAGGATCGGGTCGAAGAAGTGCAGCGAGCCGTAGATAAATTCGCTGGCGTTCATCGACAGCGTGCCGTCCTCGCTCTGCCAGCCGCCGTGGCTAAGCGTCAGGTTGCGCAGGCTCAGGTCGAGGTCGGTTACCGCCCAGTCCGGCCCCTGCAGGCGGGCGTCGGTGATATCCAGGCGGCCAATCTGCAGAGAAGGGACGGTGGTCAGCGGGGCGAAAAAGTCGGCCAGCGAGGCGGCGCTTTGCAGTCGAATCTCGTTGAGCTGGAGGTTATCCACCCGCCAGCTGCCGTCGGCGCTGCGTTTCGCATTGCCGGTTAAGGTGCCGCGGGCGACATCGGCGCCGAGGGTGGAGAGGGTGACCTCGCCCTGATCAATCTTACCCTGAATCAGAACGTTGCTGGCTTCGACGCCATTGAGGGTCATCGAGCCCGCACTCATCTGGATCTGCGCCGTTTTCCCCAGCACATTGCCCGCTTCCGGCGTCCATGGGCTGACGCCGCCGGTGACGCGCTGCGCGCTGAGCGCCCAGCCGGTTTCCGGGCTGTTGAAAGCCATATTGCGCAACATCAACCGGTCGGCAGCGAACGGCAGGTCGGCAGAGTGGGGCGACAGATTCAGGGTGCCGTCGTTAAGCACAATCTCATCTGCATGCAGCGGATCGCTAAACTGGCGGGTGCTGAAGCCAATATCGACCGTTTTTGCCACCAGGGTTGCCGGCTTGCCTTCCCGGCCAAAGGTGACGTTTTGCAGCTGCACATGAAGAGGAGAGGAGAAATCGTGTTCCATCGCATCAAAGGAGACCTGCCAGCCGGTGCCATTGCTCAGCCAGGCGCTGGCCTGGCGGGCGCCCCAGTGGGTTTGCAGCAGGAACCACGCGCCAATAATGACGAGCAGCAGAGCGACTAGCAGCCAGAGAATCAGCTTTCCAAGAAATTTCATGGTCTTCCATTCTGTGAGATGCACATAACCGTGTTATGCCCGATTTAGGCGCACTTCTCAAGGCAGGCGTGGTTTATTTCGGTGATGGGGCGGTGGCCGAGGGCAACGCTGGCGCGTCCCGGCCGATGCTACGACCGGGAGCGCGTCAGATCAGGCTTTTTCTGGCGGGAAAATTAAATTCAGAACAATCGCCGTGATACCGCCGGCGGCGATGCCGGAGGAGAGCAGGTTCTTCAGCCAGTCCGGCGCGAACTGCAGGATCAGCGGCTGCTGCGATACGCCAAGACCCACCGCCAGCGACAGGGCGATAATCAGGATCGCCCGGCGGTTCAGCGGCTCGCGGGAAACGATGCGCACGCCGGATGCGGCAATGGTACCGAACATCACCAGCGTCGCGCCGCCAAGTACCGGCTCAGGAATATGCTGCACAAAGCCGCTTACCGCTGGGAACAGGCCGAGCACAATCAGCATCAGCGCCACCACAAAGCCCACATAGCGGCTGGCGACGCCGGTCAGCTGGATCACGCCGTTGTTCTGGCCGAAGCAGGAGTTCGGGAAGGTATTGAAAACGGCGGAAACAAAGGAGTTCAGGCCGTTAGCCAGCACGCCGCCTTTCAGGCGTTTCATATACAGCGGACCGGAGACCGGCTGTTCGGAGACGTCGGAGGTGGCGGTGATGTCGCCGATGGTTTCCAGGGAGGTGATCATAAATACCAGCATCAGGGGCAGCAGCAGGCTCCAGTCGATGCCGAGGCCATAGTAGAGCGGCGTCGGGACGGTGATGAGGCTGCTGTTGGTTGAGGCGGTGTTGGCCGGCAGCATATCGAGGAACCACGCCGCCAGATAGCCCGCCGCCATGGCGATCACCAGCGAAGCGATGCGCAGGTACGGGTTGCGCTGGCGGTTGAGGATAATAATCAGCGCCAGCACGATGCCCGCCAGCAGCAGGTTCTTCGGCGCGCCAAAGGTATGGTCGGCCATCGCCGCGTAGCCACCGCCGATGGAGGTCAGTCCGACCTGAATCAGCGACAGGCCGATAATCATCACCACCACGCCGGAGACCAACGGGGTAATGATGCGGCGCGCGAGGTGCAGGACGCGGGAGAGGACCATTTCCGTGCAACTGGCCAGCATCAGGGTGCCGAACAGGGCGGCCATCATGGTCGGAACGTCGGCGCCGCCGGTTTTCAGCGCGGTGCCGCCCATGATCAGCGGGGCGACAAAGTTGAAGCTGGTGCCCTGAATGGAGAGCAGCCCGGAGCCGACCGGGCCCCAGGCTTTGATCTGGATAATAGAGGCGACGCCGGAGGCGAACAGCGACATGCTGATGATGTGTTGGGTATCTTGCGCCGGGAGACCGAGAGCCTGACAGATTAACAGCGCCGGGGTGATCACCGCGACAAACATCGCCAGCAGGTGCTGGAAGGCGGCGAACAGGGTTTGCGGAAGCGGCGGGCGATCTTCGAGGCGGTAGATTAATTCGCTGGCTGGTTTGTGCGCAACCGGTTGCGCATTTTCTGACTCTGCGGTGTTAACGGACATCACAAGCAATCCCAAGGTGGCAAAGCGGGGATTTTATCGGACTGTAGACCAAAAGCAAACGTTTGCCAGCGTTTAGTCATTAAAATTTATGCCATGAATATGCGCAACGGGATTATTAACATTTTGTATGCTAAATCGCATCATTCAGGATACAAAATATCTTTTTCTGTCATTTTTTCCGCCGTTCTGCGTAAAATCCCCCTCTGACTCCTCATGATGAGAAGCTAAAGACACCAGGAATATCGTCGCGTGTGAATGGATCATGCGCCCATAAGGAGCTTTTTATGTTTCACCTCGATACCTTATCGACGCTCGTTGCCGCAACGCTTGTGCTGTTACTCGGCAGAAAACTCGTACAAACCGTTCCCTTCCTCAAGAAATATACCATTCCTGAACCCGTTGCCGGTGGTCTGCTGGTGGCGCTGGCGCTGCTGGTGCTGAAAAAAAGCATGGATATCGAAATTGATTTCGATATGAGCCTGAAAGATCCGCTGATGCTGGCGTTCTTCGCTACTATCGGCCTTAACGCCAACCTCGCCAGCCTGCGGGCGGGCGGCAAAGTGCTGGGCACATTTCTGATCGTGGTGGTCGGCCTGCTGCTCCTGCAGAATGCCCTCGGTATCGGCATGGCGAAGCTGCTGGGGCTGGATCCGCTAATGGGGCTGCTGGCCGGATCTATTACCCTTTCCGGCGGCCACGGCACCGGGGCGGCATGGAGTAAGCTGTTCGTCGAGCGCTACGGTTTTGCCAATGCCACCGAAGTGGCGATGGCCTGCGCGACCTTTGGCCTGGTGTTGGGTGGTCTGATCGGCGGCCCGGTGGCGCGTTATCTGGTGAAACACTCTTCCTCACCGGACGGGACCCCGGACGATCAGATGGCGCCGACCGCCTTTGAAAAGCCCGACGTAGGGCGGGTGATCACCTCGCTGGTGCTGATTGAAAGTATTGCCCTTATCGCTATCTGTCTGACGGTGGGTAAGGTTGTTGCGCAACTGCTGGCGGGAAGCGTCTTCGAGCTGCCCACCTTCGTCTGCGTATTGTTTATCGGCGTGATCCTCAGCAACAGCCTGGCGCTGGCGGGGCTGTATCGGGTGTTCGATCGCGCAGTATCGGTGCTGGGTAACGTCAGCCTGTCGCTGTTCCTCGCCATGGCGCTGATGAGCCTCAAGCTGTGGGAGCTGGCTTCCCTGGCGCTGCCGATGATTATTATCCTGGCGGTGCAATCAGTGGCGATGGCCCTGTATGCGGTGTTCGTCACCTACCGGATGATGGGCAAGAATTATGATGCCGCGGTGCTGGCGGCGGGCCATTGCGGCTTTGGTCTGGGCGCAACGCCGACGGCGATTGCCAATATGCAGGCGATTACCGACCGTTTTGGCCCGTCACATATGGCCTTCCTGGTGGTGCCGATGGTGGGGGCGTTCTTTATCGATATCGTCAACGCGCTGGTGATTAAGCTGTACCTGCTGCTGCCGATGTTTGGCTGATAAAAAACCCGGAGGCGGTGCTGCGCACCTGTCCGGGCTACAAGATCGTGCTGTTTGGGGTTTTGTAGCCCGGCTAAGGCGTTTACGCCGCAAGCCGGGAATACCTTCACAATCTTACGCTTCGTCGTGCTCTTCCCACGCTAACGCGCGTTTTACCGCTTTCTTCCAGCCGCTGTAACGATAGTTGCGCTCGGTGGTTTCAATCCCCGGGCGGAATTCGCGCTCAATCACCGCTTTTTCCTGCAGCTCGTCCAGATTCTGCCAGAAGCCTACCGCCAGGCCGGCCAGGTAGGCCGCGCCCAGCGCCGTCACTTCGCGCACTTCCGGCCGCTCGACGCGGGTGCCGAGGATATCGGACTGGAACTGCATCAGGAAGTTGTTGGCCACCGCGCCGCCGTCCACGCGCAGAGCGTGCAGGCGAATACCGGAGTCAGCCTGCATTGCTTCCAGCACGTCGCGAGTCTGATAGGCGATAGACTCCAGGGTGGCACGAATAATGTGGTTCGAGTTCACGCCACGGGTCAGGCCGAAGATCGCGCCGCGGGCGTACGGGTCCCAGTAGGGTGCGCCAAGGCCGGTAAAGGCCGGTACCACATACACGCCGTTGGTGTCCTTCACTTTGGTGGCGAAGTACTCGGAGTCGAACGCATCGCTGATGAGCTTCATCTCGTCGCGCAGCCACTGAATAGACGCGCCGGCCATAAACACCGCCCCTTCCAGGGCATAGTTCACCTCGCCGCGCGGGCCGCAGGCGATGGTAGTCAGCAGACCGTGAGTAGAGGTAACCGCTTTTTCACCGGTGTTCATCAGCATAAAGCAGCCGGTACCGTAAGTGTTTTTCGCCATCCCTTCTTTGACGCACAGCTGGCCGAACAGGGCCGCCTGCTGGTCACCGGCGATCCCGGCGATAGGAATACGGGTCCCGCCTTTACCACCGATGTTGGTCTGGCCGTACACTTCGGATGACTTACGTACTTCCGGCAGCATGGCACGCGGGATGTCCAGCGCGTCCAGCATCTTGTCGTCCCAGTCCAGGTCGTGGATGTTGAACAACATGGTACGTGAGGCGTTGGTGTAGTCGGTGACGTGCACGCGGCCCTGGGTCATCTTCCAGATAAGCCAGGTGTCAACGGTGCCGAACAGCAGCTCGCCGCGTTTCGCACGCTCACGGGAACCTTCGACATGGTCGAGGATCCATTTCACCTTGGTGCCGGAGAAGTAGGGGTCCACCACCAGGCCTGTGGCCTTGCGGATATACTCTTCCATTCCGTCACGTTTGAGCTGCTCGCAAATCTCCGCGGTACGGCGGCACTGCCAGACGATAGCGTTGTAAATCGGTTTGCCGGTCTCGCGTTCCCACACCACCACGGTCTCACGCTGGTTGGTGATACCGATGGCCGCGATCTGATCGGAGCTAATATCCGCTTTGGCCAGCGCTTCGACCAGCGTCGAGCTTTGGGAAGCCCAGATTTCCATCGGATCGTGTTCGACCCAGCCCGGCTTAGGATAAATTTGTTCAAATTCTCGCTGGGAGACGCTGACGATATTGGCATCATGATCCATCACAACGGCCCGGGAGCTGGTAGTGCCCTGGTCAAGCGCAACGATATATTTTTTGTCGGTCATAGTCGGTGTCCCGTAGTCAAATTACAGCGAAGCTTTATGTTGAGTGGGCGAAGAGGAGGGGCTCTGTTGCTCTTCTTCCACGCAGGTGTCGCAAGGCAGGTGGCGGCCAATCAGCTTACGATAGCTGAATGCGCCCAGCGCGGCGCCGACCACCGGTGCGCACAGCGGCACCAGGAAATAAGGAATATCTTTGCCGCCGGTGAAGGCGACGTCGCCCCAGCCGGCCAGCCAGGCGAAGGCTTTCGGGCCGATATCACGCGCCGGGTTCATGGCGAAGCCGGTCAGCGGTCCCATGGAGGCGCCAATCACCGCAATCAGCAGGCCGATCAGCAGCGGGGCAAGCGGGCCACGCGGCACGCCGTTGCCATCGTCGGTCAGCGCCAGGATGACGCCCATCAGGATAGCGGTAATCACCATCTCTACCGCGAAGGCCTGCACAAAATTGATATGCGGGTTCGGATAGGTGGAGAAGATGCCGGCCAGATCGAGGCTTTCCACGCTGCCGCGGACCATATGGTGGGTGGTTTCATAATCGAGGAAAAGATTGTAATAAAGCCCGTAAACTAATGCCGCAGCGCAAAAGGCGCCAGCGAATTGCGAAATGATAAAAGGGACCACTTTGCGGCCATCGAAGCAGGCGAACAGCCAGAGCGCGATAGTTACCGCAGGGTTAAGGTGTGCACCGGAAACCCCGGCGGTCAGGTAGATCGCCATGGCGACGCCCAGACCCCAGATGATGCTGATTTCCCATTGCCCGAAGCTGGCTCCCGCGACCTTGAGCGCAGCCACGCACCCAACGCCGAAAAAGATCAACAACCCGGTACCGAGGAACTCTGCGATGCACTGGCCTTTTAAGGTTGATGTTTGGCTCATAATCGAATCCTGAAGCGTGGTGATGATTATTGTATGTAGGGTGGTCACAGACGACCATATTGCCATGTAGGCATAGTGTTAATTTATCGTTAACGAGCAAAAACGAGAAATATCGAACTTCAAATGTGTGTACCGCGTCAAGAAAATGAGCGTTTTCGCGCCATTCGCGCGCATTGGGACTTCTGCCGGAGCGTTTCACCTCGCATTTTGTTAACCATAAAATTAACAATGACTCATGAAGTACGAGCGAACTGCGCTGAAAGCACCAGGTAAAGACTGAAAAGTGTTGCAAACCGCAATCTGCGCGGCTTGCCGCTGGACAGGGGCGGCGGGGATTCATACAATCGACGATAACACCGCTATGTGCGCTAATTTTCGTTAAGGCGGGACCGCGTATACGAAACACGAGTTTCTATCAACGCCTTGCAAGTTCAGGAGAGGTATGACGATGTCATTAGAAGTGTTTGAGAAATTAGAATCTAAGGTTCAGCAGGCGATTGATACCATCACTCTGTTGCAGATGGAAATCGAAGAGCTGAAAGAAAAGAACAACACCCTGGTGCAGGAAGTTCAGAGCGCGCAGCATGGTCGTGAAGAGCTGGAGCGCGAAAACAGCCAGTTGAAAGAGCAGCAGCAGGGCTGGCAGGAACGTCTGCAGGCGCTACTGGGCCGCATGGAAGAAGTCTAATCGTGTCGCGCCCTCTCCCGTCCGGGAGGGGGCAATCCTCCCTCACCGCTTTATATCCACAAGTTATAGCCAATCTTTTTTTATTCTTTAATCATTGATTCGCTTTCTGGCACGCTTAGTCCATCACAACACACATAAAGAGAGCGGTGCGATGAATAAGTGGGGCGTAGGGTTAACTCTGTTGCTGGCATCCGCCAGCGTTCTGGCAAAAGACATTCAGCTATTAAACGTATCTTATGATCCAACGCGCGAGCTGTACGAACAGTACAACAAAGCGTTCAGCGCGCACTGGAAGCAGGAGACCGGCGACAACGTGGTGATCCGCCAGTCGCACGGCGGCTCCGGCAAACAGGCGACCTCGGTAATTAACGGTATTGAAGCGGATGTGGTTACTCTGGCGCTGGCCTATGACGTAGACGCCATTGCTGAACGCGGCCGTATCGATAAAAACTGGCTGAAACGCCTGCCGGATAACTCCGCGCCGTATACCTCCACCATCGTGTTCCTTGTCCGCAAGGGCAACCCGAAACAGATCCATGACTGGAACGATCTGATCAAACCGGGCGTGTCGGTCATCACCCCGAACCCGAAAAGCTCCGGCGGCGCTCGCTGGAACTACCTGGCGGCCTGGGGCTATGCCCTGCATCAGAACCATGGCGACCAGGCGAAAGCTCAGGAATTCGTCAAGGCGCTGTATAAAAACGTAGAAGTGCTGGACTCCGGCGCGCGCGGTTCGACCAATACCTTCGTAGAACGCGGTATCGGCGATGTGCTGATCGCCTGGGAAAACGAAGCGCTGCTGGCCACCAACGAACTGGGTAAAGACAAGTTTGAAATCGTGACCCCGAGTGAGTCGATTCTGGCTGAGCCGACCGTTTCGGTGGTTGATAAAGTCGTGGATAAGAAAGGCACGCGCCAGGTGGCGGAAGCGTACCTGAAGTATCTCTACTCGCCGGAAGGCCAGGAGATTGCGGCGAAGAACTTCTACCGTCCGCGCGATCCGAATGTGGCGAAAAAATACGCCAATGAGTTCCCGAAACTGAAGCTGTTTACCATCGATCAGGAGTTCGGCGGCTGGACGAAAGCGCAGAAAGAGCACTTCTCCAACGGCGGCACCTTCGACCAGATTAGCCAGCGTTAATCCTCGTGTCCCTGCTTGCGCTATGCTTAGCAGGGCTACAGTTCTGCACCGTGCGGTAGCCCGATGTGATGGACACCTCCCACCTTACGGCATCAAAGTGCCAGACTGAGGTGTTAACCCCAGATCCCCGGAGGAGGTGTCCATCATGAATATTAAACGTATTGGTCTCGACCTGGCTAAAAATATCTTCCAGATACATGCCGTGGATCACCATGAACATGTTGTCCTGCGTAAAACCCTGCGCCGGGACCGCATGACCGCCTTTTTCTCTCAACTCTCTCCCTGCCTTATCGGGATTGAAGCCTGCGGCGCCGCCCACTACTGGGCCCGCGAGCTGACCCGTATGGGGCATACCGTACGCATTATCCCGCCTCAGCGGGTCAAGTCCTATCTTAAAGGGCAGAAGAATGACGCCAACGACGCGGAAGCTATCTGCGAGGCTATCAGCCGTCCCGGAATGCGCTTTGTGGCCATGAAGACAGAGCGGCAGCAGACGCTGCAGGCAGAGCACCGCGTCCGGGCCCGGCTCGTCCGCGCCCGGACAGCCCTGAGTAATGAGATGCGGGGACTGCTGGGTGAGTTTGGTCTGGTACTGCCGGTGGGAATAAGGCAGCTACGTAAGGCATTGCCGGAGATACTGTCGCAACAAGAGCTGTGGGATGACCGCTTTATCCGCCTGCTGAGCGAACTGGCGGAAGAGCTGCAGATGCTGGATGAGCGGGTCGCCCGCCATGACAGGCGGCTTGAGCAGTCAGCACGGGATGATATCCGGATAAAAAGGCTGCTGGCGATAGAGGGTATGGGGCCGGTGGTGGCCAGTGCGCTGGTGGCGGCGGTCGGCGATGGCAGACAGTTCAAAAGTGGTCGGGAGATGGCGGCGTATCTGGGTCTGGTCCCGCGGCAGCACTCCAGTGGCGGGAAAGCGCGGCTGGGGTCTATCAGCAAACGGGGAGACAGTTACCTGCGGACGCTGATAATCCACGGTGCGCGTGCGGTGCTGAACGCGTGTCAGAATAAAACCGACAGACGCAGCCAGTGGCTGAAGGCGTTATCGGAAAGGCGAAACCGGAATATCGCGACGGTGGCGCTGGCGAACAAGAATGCGCGAATAGCATGGGCGATACTGAGCCGCGAAGAAGATTACCATGGGTTACAGGCCGCCGGTTAACCGGCGGCCTGTAACCCATGCAGTAAAAGAGCAATAACCTGCCGTGAGAGTGCAGTCAGCAAAGTGTGATGAGTAACAGGTAAGACCGGCATCTGTCATTCCGACTTATCCGAAGGCTCCCTGGAAAACAAAGCCGCTAGCCCGAATGGAAACAGATGCGCAGATAACATCATGGCCCGGATACGACGGTATCGTAAGAGAGGCCGGATATACGAACGCACCTTACCCCGTTACACAAAATGCAGAGATGACTTGCATAACGGGAGGTGTCCATATACGGGTAAGGCGTCAGCCGCTACCCGGGATAACTCCCCGCCCACCATCTGTTTTCATTTAGTCATCAAATTACGTTACTCTTCCGCTTCAGGCTTAACAGGGAATGAAAATGAGAAGAGTAAGATACTTTTTGCTGGCGCTGCTGGTGGCGATCCTCGCGGCGCTGGCGGGCGGCTACTACTGGCTGCACTCTGGCAACCCGGACGCGTTGCGCAAGATTGTTCTGCAGCAGTGCGTTCCCCATCAGCAACAGCAGCAAAACCCGTCGCCGTGCGCGGAAGTGAACCTCAAGGGCGGCTATGTGCTGTTTAAAGACCGTAACGGCCCGCTGCAGTATTTGCTGATGCCGACCTACCGCATCAACGGCACCGAAAGCCCGCTGCTGCTGGACCCGTTAACGCCGAACTTTTTCTGGCAGGCCTGGCAGGGACGTGAAATCATGAGTCAGCGCCACGGCGCGCCGGTTCCAGATAACGCGGTATCGCTGGCGATCAACTCGCGCAGCGGGCGCACGCAAAACCATTTCCATATTCATATCTCCTGCCTGCGCCCCGATGTACGCGCGCAGTTAGATAAGGAGGCGGCCGCGGTCAGCAGCCGCTGGCTGCCGCTGCCGGGCGGGCTCCAGGGCCATGAATACCTGGCGCGTCGGGTGACGGAGGCCGAACTGGCCCAGCGCAGCCCGTTCCTGATGCTGGCGGAAGAGGTGCCGGAGGCGCGTGAACATATGGGACGCTTCGCGCTGGCGATGGCGCAGCAGAGCGACGGCTCGCTGGTGCTGCTGGCGACGGAGCGTAATCTGCTGACCTTGAACCGGGCTTCAGCGGAAGAAATTCAGGATCATCGCTGCGCCATCCTTAATGCAAACCACTAGTTCTGGCGTTTACCTGTCTAACCTGTCGTCGTATTCTTGCTGAAAAAAACGACAGGAGACAGGCATGTCGCTCTGGCTTACCCACCCGCTGTTCCTTCCTTCACTGATTGTCGGCGTCACCATTGTCCTCTGGGCGACGTCGCTGCTGCCGGAATTTATCACCGCCCTGCTGTTCTTCGCGGCGGCGATGATGGTCAAAATCGCCCCCCCGGAGGTGATCTTCGGCGGCTTTGCCTCTTCGGCGTTCTGGCTGGTGTTCAGCGGCTTTGTGCTCGGCATCGCTATCCGTAAAACCGGGCTGGCGGACCGGGCGGCGCAGGCGCTGTCTGCGCGGCTCACCGACTCCTGGCCGCGGATGGTCGGCAGTGTGGTATTGCTGAGCTACGCCCTGGCGTTCGTGATGCCTTCCAACATGGGGCGTATCGCGCTGCTGATGCCGATCGTGGCGGCGATGGCCCGCCGCGCGGGCATTGCCGACGGCAGCCGCGGCTGGTTCGGCCTGGCGCTGGCGGTGGGGTTCGGCACTTTTCAGCTTTCGGCGACGATTTTGCCCGCCAACGTGCCGAATCTGGTGATGAGCGGCGCGGCGGAAGGTTCTTACGGTATCCATCTGAATTATGTTCCCTATTTACTGCTGCACACGCCGGTGCTTGGCTGGCTGAAAGGGATAGTGCTGGTGGCGCTGATTTGCTGGCTGTTTCCCGGCAAGCCGCATCCGCCGCGCGACCTGGCGCCGCTGCCGGCGATGAGCGGCGACGAGAAGCGTCTGGCGTGGCTGCTGGCGGTGGTCCTCACGCTATGGGTGACGGAGAGCTGGCACGGCGTCGGCCCGGCGTGGGCCGGCCTGGCGGCGGCCGTGGTCACACTGTTGCCGCGGGTGGGCTTTATCAGCGGCGAAGAGTTTGCCAGCGGGGTGAATATACGTACCTGCATATATGTCGCCGGGATTCTGGGACTGGCGATCACCGTCACCCAAACTGGAATTGGCGGCGCGGTGGGCAATGCGCTGCTGCAGGTAATGCCCCTGGATAAAGACAATCCGTTCACCAGCTTCCTTGCCCTGACCGGGATAACCAGCGCGCTGAACTTTATTATGACCGCCAACGGCGTCCCGGCGCTGTATACCACTTTTGCGCAGAGCTTTGCCGATGCGACCGGTTTCCCGCTGCTCAGCGTGATTATGATTCAGGTGCTGGGCTATTCCACGCCGCTGCTGCCGTACCAGGCGTCGCCGATCGTAGTGGCGATGGGGTTAGGCAAGGTCCCGGCGAGGGCGGGGATGCAACTGTGTCTGGCGCTGGCAGTGGTGAGCTATCTGATTTTGCTGCCGCTGGATTACGCGTGGTATCAGCTGTTGGGGAAACTGTAACGGCAAAAGAAAGCCCGGCTTGCGCTGTGCTAAGCCGGGCTCCGAGTGTTATCAGTCATCCCGGTCGCGTGTTGCCACCGGGAAAAGCGGATTACGCTTTTTTCGCTGCTTCTGCTGCTTTAACGATCACCGCGAAAGCGTCAGCTTTCAGGGAAGCGCCGCCGACCAGCGCACCGTCGATGTCCGGCTGGGTGAACAGCTCTGCTGCGTTGCCAGCGTTAACGGAACCGCCGTACTGGATGATCACTTGCTCAGCGATTTTCGCGTCAGCTTTGGCAATGTGGTCACGAATGAATTTGTGCACCGCCTGAGCCTGAGCCGGGGTCGCGGATTTGCCGGTACCGATAGCCCATACGGGTTCGTAAGCGATAACCACGCCTTCGAAAGCGGCAGCGCCCTGCGTTTTCAGTACCGCGTCGATCTGACGTGCGCAAACTTCTTCGGTTTTGCCCGCTTCGTTTTCCGCTTCGGTTTCACCGATGCACAGAACCGGGGTCAGACCCTGCTCTTTCAGCACGGCGAATTTCTTCGCGATCAGCTCGTCGGATTCTTTGTGGTAGGTACGACGCTCGGAGTGGCCGATGATGATGTACTGCGCGCCGATATCTTTCAGCATTTCGGCGGAGGTTTCGCCGGTGAAAGCGCCGGACAGGTTCACGTCAACGTTCTGCGCGCCCAGGTGAATGTGGCTGCCTTCTGCCGCACGCTTAGCCAGGTCCAGATACATTTCCGGCGGGGCGATGGCAACTGCACAGCCGCTTACGCCAGCCAGCTCGGTACGCAGGTTCGCAACCAGTTCGTTTACCATGTGGCGGCTGCCGTTCAGTTTCCAGTTACCCATCACTAAAGGATGTCGCATTTTAATTCTCCACGCTACTTAAGCGAATTAAGGAATATAGCCGCCCCAGAGGGCAGCATGGTCTGTGAAACAGTATAGAGACTCGTCACTGGAAAGGCTTTGCTTTTTGTCATTTATTGTTACCTTCCAGCGTTTCAGATAGCGCCAGCTTAATCGGTTCAATCGCGAAGGTCAGGCCCTTTTCGCCATGATCTGCCACCACATAGCGCACGGCGCCTTCGGTGTCGGCGAAGTAGCGTTTGCCTTTGCCGGCGGTCAGCAGTTTCTGCAGCTTTTGCTGGCTTTGCGCCGGGCTAAGGGTCGGAACGAAGGCGCGGATCATGGCGCTCATGTACTCCAGCGCTTTCGCTTTCGCCGCCTTTTGCTCCGGCCCCTGGATCGGCAGCCAGGTGATCTGCATGGATTTTATCTTAAGCGTGCCGCGCTCCAGCGCGGTGGAAGCATAGAGATTTTCGTTAATCTTGCTGGCGGCGCGGGTCAGGTTAGCCTGATCGCGGCTGGTGGCGATGGAACGGAATTCGTTCAGGGGCAGCTTCGGGTTATCGGCATTGAATTTTTCGCGGAACTGACTGATTGACTGGTCAAAGCTCGGCGCGCCGGAGAGCAGATAGGGCGCCGCGGTCGTCGATTCGCTCTCAGCGGACAACGCCTGCGGGCCGACGGCAAGGCCCATCAGCCCACTGAAACACAAGATTGTCCACTTCTTCATGCCCGTCGTTCCTTTTTTTGCCTGCTGACGATTAAATCGGGAAGCGCGGCGCTTGTCAAAAAGTCACGACGCCAGGGTAAACTACGCAGACGATGATGATAAGGAAAAACGCATGACCCTACAGCAGTGGTTATTCTCAATTAAAGGGCGCATTGGCCGCCGCGATTTCTGGATCTGGATTGCCATCTGGCTGGTAACCATGAGCGCCCTGTTTACCCTGGCAGGCAGCAATCTGCTCAATCTGCAGACGGCAGCGTTTATTATTGTCTGCCTGCTGTGGCCGACGGCGGCGGTGGTGGTCAAGCGGCTACACGATCGCGGTAAATCCGGGCTGTGGGCGCTGCTGATGATTCTGGCGTGGATGCTGCTGGCGGGGAACTGGGCGATGCTGCCGCAGGTCTGGCAGTGGGGCGTCGGGCGCTTTGTGCCGACGCTGATTATCGTCATGATGTTGATCGACCTGGGGGCGTTTGTCGGCACCCAGGGCGAGAATAAGTTCGGCAAGGAGACCCAGGACGTGCGCTGGAAAGCGGACGCCTGATTACCAGTAGTGCTCCGCTGTCATATGGCCCGGCCGGCGACGCAGATGTTTGGTCATCTGCCGGGTCTCTTTTAACAGCTGTTGGGTATCGCGCACCATTTGCGGGTTGCCGCACAGCATGACGTGGCTGGTGTCGGTGGTCATCGGCAGGCCAACCGCCTCTTCCAGCGCGCCGGTTTCAATCAGGAACGGCACCCGGCCGGTCAGCGAGCCTTCCACGGTTTCGCGGCTGACCACCGTCTGAATGCGGAGTTTACCGGCATAGCGCTGCTCGAGTTCGCGCATCAGCGGCAGATAGCTCAGGTCTGCGGCGTAGCGCACGGCGTGGACCAGCACCAGGTTGTTAAAGCGCTCAAGATCTTTGCCTTCCTGCAATATCGACAGGTATGGTCCCAACGCGGTGCCGGTCGCCAGCATCCACAGGGTATCGCAATCCGGTACCTCCTCGAGGACGAAGAAGCCTGCCGCTTCACTCACCACCAGGACTTCATCGCCCGGCTTCAGCGCCGCCAGACGCGGGCTCAGCTTGCCTTCCGGGACGGTCACCAGATAGAACTCGAGATCGGGATTGCCGGGAGCATTGACGTAAGAGTAGGCGCGCTGCACGCGCTCGCCGTCGATTTCCAGCCCGAGCTTGGTAAACTGCCCGGCGGTAAACGGCTGAACAGGCGCCCGCACGTACAAACTGAACAAAGCATCCGTCCAGTACTCCACTTTTGTCACTTTGCCGCTAACCCAGTCCGCCATCGTCTTCTCCTGTTGCCAAGCGATGCCTTATCTTCGGTCCAGACGAGCCAGATTTCCACCCCGAAGGCGCAAGAAAGCTCTATTGATCAAATATAAACGAAGAACAGGGCAACCGCCTGCGGACGGTTGCCTGGAGAAGAAAACGCGGAATTACAGGATGTGCTGCTGGATGTCCGGATCTTTACGGTCGAGGTAATGAATCGACTGAATACGGCGGATGGTACGGGACTTGCCGCGGATCAGCAGCGTCTCGGTGGTGGCCATATTGCCCTTGCGGGTGATGCCGTCCAGCAGATCGCCTTTGGTGATACCGGTGGCGGAGAAGACGACGTTATCGCTGCGCGCCATTTCATCCAGACGCAGCACTTTACCCGCTTCGATGCCCATGGTTTTGCAGCGCGCCAGCTCGTTTTCACCGATGCGGCGATTCTCTTCGCTGTCGCCCTTCACGTGGTGACGAGCCAGCAGGCGGCCCTGCATATCACCGTCGAGCGCGCGGATCACCGCGGCGGAAACCACCCCTTCCGGCGCGCCGCCGATGCCGTACAGCACATCGACTTCGCTATCGGGCATGCAGGTGAGAATAGAGGCCGCGACGTCGCCATCAGGAATCGCGAACACCCGCACGCCGAGCTGCTGCAGCTGGGCAATGACCGCGTCGTGGCGCGGTTTCGCCAGCACGGTAACGGTTAGTTCAGCCAGCGGCTTGTTCAGGGCGCGGGCAATATTGTGCAGGTTCTCTGCCAGCGGCAGATTGAGATCGATGGCGCCTTTAGCGCCCGGGCCGACGATCAGCTTTTCCATATACATATCCGGCGCGTTGAGGAAGCAGCCCTTGTCGCCGACCGCCATCACCGCCAGGGCGTTGGCCTGACCCATTGCCGTCATGCGCGTGCCTTCAATGGGATCGACGGCGATATCGACCGCATCGCCCTTGCCGGTACCCACTTTTTCGCCGATATAGAGCATCGGCGCTTCATCGATTTCGCCCTCGCCGATGACGATGGTGCCGTCGATATTGACGAGGTTAAGCATAATGCGCATGGCGTTAACCGCTGCGCCGTCGGCGGAGTTTTTATCGCCGCGGCCCAGCCATTTATAGCCCGCCAGCGCGGCGGCTTCGGTGACACGCGAAAATTCGATGGCCAGTTCTCGTTTCATAATCCACTCGTTGTGTAGAAAAGTTGCCCGCAGCGCGGCAAAAGTGCGCGCTACGCGTTGGAATAGCGTTCGGTTTCCGGCATCCAGCGCTCGATAAGCGCCTGGGCCTGCAGCGGATAGCGTTCATGAATGTGGCGAGCGATGCGCTGAACGTCGGGGATCATCGCCTGATCGCGCAGCAAGTCCGCCACTTTAAACTCGGCATTGCCGGTCTGGCGGGTACCGAGCAGCTCGCCGGGGCCGCGTATTTCGAGGTCTTTCTGGGCGATGACGAAACCGTCGTTGCTGTCGCGTAGCACCTGCAGGCGCTTCTGCGCCGTTTTGGAGAGCGGCGCTTTATAGAGTAGCACGCAGTGGGAGGCGACGGCGCCGCGCCCGACGCGCCCTCTGAGCTGGTGCAGCTGCGCCAGACCCAGACGCTCCGGGTTTTCGATAATCATCAGGCTTGAGTTAGGCACGTCAACGCCGACTTCAATCACCGTGGTGGCGACCAGCAGGTGCATGTCGCCCTGCTTGAAGGCCTGCATCACGGCCTGTTTCTCCGCTGGTTTCATCCGCCCATGGACGAGACCGATATTAAGTTCCGGCAGCGCCAGCTTGAGCTCTTCCCAGGTGGCTTCCGCCGCCTGGGCTTCCAGCAGATCGGACTCTTCAATCAGCGTACAGACCCAATAGGCCTGGCGACCTTCCTGGGTGCAGGCGTTGCGCACGCGGTCGATAATGTCGCTGCGCCGGGTGTCTGGGATGGCGACGGTGGTGACCGGGGTACGGCCCGGCGGTAGTTCGTCGATGACTGAGGTATCGAGGTCGGCGTAGGCGGTCATCGCCAGGGTGCGGGGGATCGGAGTGGCGGTCATAATCAGCTGATGCGGATGGAAACCCTGCTGCTGACCTTTCTCCCACAGCGCCAGACGCTGATGCACACCGAAGCGGTGCTGTTCGTCGATAATCACCAGCGCCAGGCCGTTAAACTGCACCTGCTCCTGGAAGATGGCGTGAGTGCCGACAATCATCTGCACCTCGCCGCTGGCGATGGCTTCCTGTTGCGCCTGGCGGGCTTTGCCTTTCTGTTTGCCTGCCAGCCAGCCAACTTCAATGCCCAGCGGTTCGAACCAGCTGCGAAAGTTATTGGCGTGCTGCTCGGCCAGCAGTTCGGTGGGCGCCATCAGCGCCACCTGTTTGCCGTGAGCGATAGCGCGCAGGGCGGCCAGGGCGGCAACCAGCGTTTTACCGGAGCCAACGTCGCCCTGCACCAGGCGCATCATCGGCACGTCCAGCGCCATATCGCGCTCGATCTCGGCGGTGACCCGCGCCTGCGCGCCGGTGGGCTTAAAGGGCAGGGAGGCCAGCAGCTGGTTTTTCAGGGTATCGTTGGCGCCGAGCGGCAGGGCGTGATAGCGCTGGGCGCCTGCCCGCAGCGCCAGCATGCTGAGGTTATGCGCCAGCAGCTCTTCCAGAATCAGACGTTGCTGCGCCGGGTGCTTGCCGCTTTCCAGCTCGCTAAGCTGTAAGGAGGGCGGCGGACGGTGCAGCGTACGCAGCGCCTCCGGCAGGCTCATCATCCCCTGCGCCAGCTCCGGCGGCAGGAGCTCGCTAATCGCGCAGGTTTCCAGCAGCTCAAGCGCCTGATCGGTCAGCTTGCGCAGGGTCGCCTGCTTAATACCTTCGGTGGTCGGATAGACCGGGGTTAACGTTTCCTGCAGCTCCGGAGTGCTCATATCGCCCTGGACGCGGTATTCCGGGTGGATCATCTCGGCGCCGTACTTCCCGCGTTTGGCTTCACCGTAGGCCAGCACCCGGCGACCGGTCGCAAGGCTGTTTTTCATCGCCGCGTTGAAGTTGAAAAAGCGCATGGTGAGGATGCTGGTGCCGTCGCTGATCTGGCAGGTCATCATCCGCCGGCCGCCGAAGGTGATATTGCTGTTGAGCACTTCACCCTCCACGGTGGCATAAACCCCGGGAAGCAATTCGGCTATCGGATAAAGGTGGGTGCGATCTTCGTAGCGTAAGGGCAGGTGCAGTAGCAGATCCTGGACCGTATGCAGGCCGATCTTCGCCAGTTTGCTGCTCTGCGCAGCGCCCACACCGGTGAGTGAACTAAGCGGAACGGCATCGAGCAGGCGGCCTGACATCGGGTTTACCTCGCAGCCTGCATGGTTGCCCACCACGTGGCATCGGCTTCCACTTCGCCCTGCTCGTTGACGTGGGGATAAGGCAGCCCTTTTTGTCGGGCGACGCGGGCCAGCACCGGATAGCCGCCTTCAAACAGCAGGCGCTGCTGCTCTTCCGGCGGCAGCATGCTGTTGGCGCGTTGGTACATCCCGGCGTTTTGCCGCTGGCGCTGGGCTTCATACAGGATCAGCGCCGAGGCGACGGAGACGTTCAGCGACTGCACCATGCCGATCATCGGGATAATGATGTCCCGGTCAGCCAGGGCCAGCGCTTCCTGAGTGATGCCGGTTTTCTCCTGACCCATCAGGATGCAGGTAGGGCGCGTATAGTCGATTTCACGAAAATCGATAGCTTTGTCGGAAAGGTGGGTGGCGAGGATTTGCATACCCTGGCCTTTCAGGTGGCCGACGGCATCGGCGATAGTGCGGTGGGTTTTCACCTGCACCCAGCTGTTGCTGCCCGCGGCGGCGGAGGCCATGGTACGCATCCGGCTGCTTGGCCAGACGGCATGCACCTCGTGGACGCCAACGGCATCTGCGGTCCGGATGACCGCAGAGACGTTATGAGGCTTATGGACCTGCTCCATGCAGACCGTCAGGTCAGGCTGACGCCTGGCGAGCATCTCGCAGATACGCTCGTAGCGCTTTGAGTTCATAAAGCTAGTTTCGGTTACGGGTGACTTTAATCACGTCCGGCATGACGCGGATTTTGCGCATGATATTCGCCAGATGCACGCGGTCACGCGCGGTCAGGCGGATAAAGGCGCTGTATACGCGGCCATCTTTCTCTTCCGTATTCAGGCTCTGGATATTGGAAGACGCGGTGTTGATCGCCGCCGTCAGGTTAGCCAGCGCGCCCTGGTGGTTAAACATATCCACCTTGATTTCGGTGATGAACTCCTGAGCGGTCTCTTTATCCCACTCAACCGCCATAAACTTCTCCGGCTCTTTCTGGTAGCCGCGAATGTTACGACAGGATTCATGGTGGATAACCAGCCCTTTACCCGGACTAACGTGGGCGATAATCGGGTCACCTGGAATTGGACGACAGCATTTGGCGAAGGTGATCAACACGCCATCGGCGCCTTTGATTGGCAGATGGCCGTGATTTGAGGTATTGGCCGGCACCGGTGCCGCAGCGGCTTCGCCCTGCTGCAGGTTTTTTGCCACCACGACGCTCATGGCATTACCCAGACCGATTTCCGCCAGCAGATCGTCGAGCGAGGCCAGCTTCATGCGATCGAGTTCGCGCTGGATATTCTCCGGCGGGATCTCGGCGAGTTTGCGGCTACCACCCAGCGCGTGGTTGAGCAGACGACGGCCAAGGCTGACTGAGTCGTCGCGCTTGAGGTTCTTCAGCAACTGACGGATCTTGGCGCGCGCTTTCGAGCTGACGACAAAGTTCAGCCAGGCGGCATTCGGGCGTGCGCCCGGCGCGGTGATAATTTCGACAGTCTGGCCGCTGGAGAGCGGCTGGGACAGCGGATAGGGCTGACGGTCGACGCGCGCGCCGACGCAGGCATGGCCGATATCGGTATGCACCGCGTAGGCGAAGTCCACCGGCGTGGCGCCAGCGGGCAGCTCGACAATGCGCCCTTCCGGGGTGAAAACGTAAATCTCATCCGGGAACAGATCGGATTTCACGCTCTCGATAAATTCAAACGAGCTGCCGGCGCTCTGCTGCAGCTCCAGCAGGCTTTGCATCCAGCGCTGAGCGCGGATCTGCGCAGTGGTGCTGCTTTCGCCGCCGTGCTCTTTATAAGCCCAGTGCGCCGCGACCCCCATTTCCGCCATCTGATCCATGTCTTCGGTACGAATTTGTACCTCGACCGGAACGCCGTGGGGACCGATCATCGAGGTGTGCAAAGACTGATAGCCGTTCGCTTTCGGAATGGCAATGTAATCTTTGAAACGGCCTGGACGCGGTTTATAGAGGCTGTGCATCTGACCGAGCACGCGGTAGCAGACATCGGCATCATGGACGATGACGCGGAAGGCGTAGATATCCATGATCGAGTGAAAACGCTGCTCTTTGAGCACCATTTTGCAGTAGATGGAGTACAGATGCTTTTCGCGACCGCTGACGCGGCAGGGGATCCCCGCTTCCTGCAAACGCCCTTCGATTTCAGAGAGGATCTTTTGGATCATCTCTTTACGGTTGCCGCGCGCCGCTTTGACCACCTCTTTAATGACGCGGTAGCGGTTAGGGTACAGCGCTTCGAAGCCCAGCTCTTCGAGCTCGGTTTTGATGTGATGGATACCTAAACGGTGCGCCAGCGGGCTGTAAATTTCCAGCGTTTCGCGGGCGATGCGGCGGCGTTTATCCGGGCGTAATGAGCCCAGGGTGCGCATGTTGTGGGTGCGGTCGGCAAGCTTGATGAGGATGACGCGGATGTCCTGCACCATCGCCATGATCATTTTGCGAAAGTTTTCGGCCTGCGCCTCTTTCTTATCGCGGAACTTGAGCTTATCAAGTTTCGATACCCCCTCCACCAGTTCGGCGACGCTTTTACCAAAAAGCTGTTCCATGTCCTGGTAGGTGGCGGGGGTATCTTCAATCACATCATGCAGCAGCGCGGCCATCAGCGTTTCATAGTCGAGCTTCATCTCGGCCAGAATGCAGGCTACCGCGACCGGGTGCGTGATATAGGGTTCACCGCTTGAACGTGTCTGACCCTCGTGAGCGTCACGTGCAACGAGATACGCCTGCCGCAGACGCTTAATCTGGTCTTCCGGCAGGTAGTTTTGAATCAGCTGATTCAGGCTTTCAAACAGATACAAGGGCGACCCGCTGTGTGATTAACGACGACCTTCAGCAATCGCGGTAACGGCTTGTAATTCAGCGGCTTCCTGCTCTTGCTGTTCCTGGCGCTCACGTACGTCGAGGATCTGGTTGTTGATCAGACCTTCTTCGATTTCGCGCAGTGCGATAACGGTGGTTTTATCGTTTTCTTCCGGTACCAGCGGATCCTTTCCGCCTACCTGCATCTGACGAGCGCGACGCGCGGCGACCAGTACCAGGTCAAAACGGTTACCAATTTTCTCTACAGCGTCCTGAACAGTTACGCGTGCCATACTTAAAATGCTCCACAGGTGAAGAAATGACTGGGCATGATACTGAATGTGGGTTCAGTCTGCCAATAGTTTGGTGATTAAAGCGCCATGTCGCTGCTTTTGGCGGCTCATGCGCAGACGTTCAGCGCGGATGATATTTTTCAGGTCGCTCAGAGCGGTGTCAAAATCATCGTTCACAATCAGGTAATCATATTCGGCGTAATGGCTCATTTCCGCAACGGCCTGAGCCATTCGTTTCGCGATCACCTCTTCGCTGTCCTGGCCGCGGCCGCGCAGGCGTCGGTCCAGTTCATCTTTTGACGGCGGCAGAATAAAAATGCTGCGTGCGCCGGGCATGCTTTTACGGATCTGCTGTGCACCCTGCCAGTCGATATCGAGGAAGACATCAACCCCGGTCGCCAGCACCTGCTCTATCGCTTTACGCGACGTGCCGTAATAGTTGCCAAAGACCTCTGCATGTTCCAGAAACGCGTTTTCGCCAATCATCGAGCGGAATTCGTCGTGATTCACGAAGAAATAATGTTCGCCGTGCACTTCACCCGGACGCGGTGCTCGCGTGGTATGGGAAACCGATACCTGGGTGTCATACAACGGTTGGGTTTTTAATAAAGCCTGAATCAGGCTGGATTTACCCGCGCCGCTAGGGGCGGAAACAATATAAAGCGTGCCTTGAGCCATGAGTGTCTTTTGTATGTGGTTATCGAAAGAGGTCCTACATACGAGCCTATTATACACGTCGCCGCGGTGTGACGCAGTCCTTGTCACACTTTTTGCCGCTGTTTCTTTCATTTTGCCTGCCGTTTTCCTGAATTCGTTAGCCGTTGCTGCAATGAGGTATAAATCCTGGAAGGCGCTTCGCAAGGCGAAAAAGTACCCGTCGCGGTTCGCGGTGTTCTACAGCAGACTCTCCGTCAGGTGATGAAGGAGGAGCTGCAATGCGTAAAGGAGGGTGGTGGCTGGTGCTAGGGATGTTCTCTGCCAGCGCGCTGGCGACGTGTCCGGAGTGGCCGCCGGCCAGAGGAAGGCAGGAGATTTCACGCCTTCATCAGCAAATTGTCGCCTGGAAAGAGGACTACTGGCGACAAGGCGCCAGCGAAGTGAGCGATGAGGTTTACGACCAGCTCACCCTGCGCCTGGCGCAGTGGCGACAATGCTTTCCGGGCGCGACGCCTGAAGATGACGATCTGCCTCCGCCGACCGGCGATACGCGTCATCCGGTGGCCCATACCGGCGTGCGCAAGCTGGCGGATGAGGCCAGCGTGGCCCACTGGATGAAAAATAAAGCCGACCTGTGGGTACAGCCTAAAGTGGACGGCGTGGCGGTCACCCTGGTCTATCGCCAGGGGCATCTGGTTCAGGCTATCAGCCGCGGGGATGGCCTGCGCGGTGAGTTGTGGACCGCCCGAGCGCGGCAGATCCCGGCGCTGGCGAAGCTGACGACCGGCGAACTGGCCAACAGCGTGCTGCAGGGGGAGCTATTTCTGCGTCGGGAGGGGCATATTCAGCAGCAGGCTGGCGGAATGAACGCGCGGGCGAAAGTCGCTGGGTTGATGATGCGAGCCGACGCGGCGGCGGCGCCGCTCAGCCAGCTGGACGTTTTTATCTGGGCTTGGCCAGACGGTCCCTCGGATATGCGCCGTCGACAGCAGCTGCTGGCGCAGGCGGGGTTTGGCTACAGCGGACAATACACCCATTCGGTAACGCGCGTTGAGCAGGTGGCGGAGTGGCGCCAGCGCTGGTATCGCTCGCCGCTCCCCTTCGTGACCGACGGCGTGATTGTGCGCGAAGCACGTGAGCCGCCGGGGCGTGTCTGGTCGCCCGGAAAGGGAGAGTGGCTGGCGGCCTGGAAGTATCCTCCGGCCTCGCAGGTGATGGAGGTACGGGCGATCCATTTCAGCACCGGCCGCAGCGGCAGGCTCAACGTCGTGGCCCAGCTTGAGCCACAGCGGCTGGATGACAAACGCGTGCAGCGGGTTAACGTTGGCTCAGTGGCCCGCTGGCAGGCGCTTGATATTGGGATTGGCGATCAGCTGCAGATCAGTCTGGCGGGGCAGGGTATTCCTCGGATTGACGCCGTCGTCTGGCGGACGGCCGAGCGCCATAAACCGACGCCGCCGGCGGCGAAATTCAATGCGCTAACCTGCTATTTCGCCACCCCTGAGTGCAGCGAACAGTTTCTTTCCCGGCTGATCTGGCTGTCATCAAAGTCCGCGCTGGATGTCGATGGCGTGGGGGAAAATTTATGGCGCGCCATTCAGCAGCAAAACCCGATGACGCATATTTTTTCCTGGCTGGCGCTTACGGTGGAGCAGCTGCAGGCGGTGCCAGGGATCTCCGCCGCCCGCGGGCAGCACCTCTGGCATCAATTTGATCTCGTTCGCAAACGGCCTTTTATCCGCTGGGTGCTGGCGATGGGGCTCCCGGTGCCTCAGGGGGCGCTGGCGCAGCTCGAAAGCGAGAACTGGCATCTGCTGGCGGCAAAAAGTGAAGCGCAATGGCGCGCGCTGCCGGGCGTGGGGGAGATCAGAGCCCGCCAGCTGGTGGCCTTCCTGCACCATCCGGATGTGGTGGCGCTGGCGCAATGGCTCAGTGGGCAGCGCATCCCCGGATTTTGAGGCGGTTAGTGGCTATCATGGGTGTAGTGGAAGACCGGTAGCCCCAGTTTCCAGCGCAGTGCCAGCATGCGGGCGGTAAAGCCGAACAGCAGCGTAGCCAGCACCACCACATCGTGGCTGCTGACGTAATGTTGCAGGGCAATATAGAGTACGGCTGCGGCAAACGAGATCCCGGCATAGAGCTCTTTCTGGAAGACCAGCGGAATGCGTTTGCAGAACATATCGCGCAGTACGCCGCCAAAAACGCCGGTGATGACCGCGGCGATAGAGGCGATGATCGGACCTTCGCCCATATCCAGGGCGATCTGCGCGCCGATGATGGAAAACACGATCAGCCCCAGCGCGTCCAGCACCAGAAACAGCCGGCGAAGGTGAGGCATCACTGGAGCGGCAATGGTGGTGAGGACGGCGGCGACAGCGACAATAATGACATATTCCGGATGTTTCACCCAGCCGAGAGGATAATGTCCCAGCAGGATATCGCGAACGGAACCCCCGCCCAGCGCGGTCGCGGTGGCGATAATGATGACGCCAAACGTGTCCATCCGCCGGCGCCCGGCAGCCAGCGCGCCGGTCATGGCTTCCGCGGTGATACCGATTAAATACAGAACATGAAGCAGCATAGATCCCCCCAGACAGTGGCGGGCAGGTTAACGATTTGTGCGCAGGATCACGATTGAGATTTTCTAAAGCGAATCATTTACGCCAGGAAAAATTAATGAAGACAGCGACGGTGATGGCTTTGTCTAAAGATTTATTGCTTTCTAATTAATTTTTATCGATTAGAAAAAGTAATGCTAAATGAAGCGATCAGCATCACTACCGAAAACACGATGAATACTCAATGTTTAAGTATCGTCCTTTATGCTTTTATTTTTCTTTTTCAAGGCCTGAGAAAATGAGCGTCGCCGCCGGGAATAAAAATCATCTGACCCGCCTGATAGCCGTGATATTAACCGGGATTCTGGCCGGTGTATCCGGTATGGTGCTGGCGCTGATTTTACACGCGATACAGCACCTGGCTTTTGGCTACAGTGCCGGGCAGATCGTCGGTTCGGTGTCATTTTTACAGGGCGTCACGGAGTCGTCCTGGCCACGCCGCATCGCGGCAATCGTGGCCGGCGGCGTCGTCGCCGGATTTGGCTGGTGGCTGCTTGGTCGCTATGGGCAGAAGCGGGTTTCCATTGCGGCGGCGGTGGCCAACCCTTCCGTACCCATGCCAGCAGGCACCACGACGATCCACGCCCTGCTGCAGATCGTCACCGTAGCGCTGGGTTCCCCGCTTGGCCGCGAAGTGGCGCCCCGGGAAATGGGCGCGCTGGGGGCGGGGATGGTGGCGCGTAAGCTGGGCCTGCTGGAAGATGAAACCCGCACCCTGATCGCCTGTGGGGCGGGCGCCGGTCTGGCGGCGGTCTATAACGTCCCGCTGGCAGGGGCGTTGTTCAGCCTTGAGGTCATGCTGCTGTCGTTTAGCTGGGAAAAAACGCTGGCGGCGATAATGACCTCGGCGATTGCCGCGTGGACGGCTACCCTGGGGTTAGGGGATGAATCGCAATACCATTTTGTTTCCAGCGCACTCCCGTACACCTTTCTCTGGTGGGCGATTCTGGCGGGCCCGATTCTTGGTGCCGGCGCCTGGCTTTTTCGCAAAGCGACCAGCGCGGCGCGTTCACGCGTGCGAAGTAACTGGCAGATGCCGGTGTTCTGTCTGCTGGGTTTTTCCCTTCTTGCCATCCTGAGCCTTTATTTCCCCGAGCTTCCGGGCAACGGCAAGGGGCCGATGCAGCTGGCGCTTAGCGACGGGCTGCCTCTCTCCATGGTCGCTGTCCTGTTAGTGTTGAAGATGGTGGTGATTCTGGCGGTGCTGCGCGGCGGCGCGGAGGGCGGGTTGTTAACCCCGGGGCTGGCGGTGGGCGGGCTGGCCAGCCTGCTGCTCTGCGCGCTCTGGCAATCAGGGTTCCCTGGCGGAGATGAAAGTAGTTTCGCTCTGGTGGGGGCAGCCGCGTTTCTCGCCGCTTCTATGCAGATGCCGCTGACCGCGGTGGTGCTGGTGATGGAGTTCACTCACATGGATCACAGCTATCTGGCACCCACGCTGCTGTGCGCGGCAGGGGCGTTTTTGACCTGCCGGGTACTGGATAAGAAAGCGGTTAATGAGCCGCAACGAAAGTGAACCGGGAAGGGGGGCTTCATCCTGGAAGTAAACTCAGTCGCCTTTTTCCATGATGGTTGCCTCATGGTTGATAAGCCATTTTTTACGCACAATGCCGCCGCCGTAACCGGTCATCGCACCATCTTTGCCGATAATTCGATGGCAGGGGATGATAATCGCGACGCGATTAGCGCCGTTTGCAGCAGCGACCGCGCGCGTGGCCGTTGGTTTACCTATATCCATCGCAATCGATTGATAATGTGTCGTCTCGCCGAAGCTAACGCGCTGTAAACGGTGCCAGACCGCTCGCTGGAATTCGCTGCCTGGGGTATCAAGCGCCACCCCGAACGATTGACGATGCCCGGCAAAATACTCGGTTATTTCCTGTTGCGCCTGCCGGGTGTGGGCATTTTCACCTGCGATGATGCTGGCGTTGAACCGCCGCTGCAGGTCGCTGAATTCTGACTCCAGCGCGCGTCGGTCGACAAACTCCAGCAGACAAACTCCCCGTTGCGTTGCACAAACAAACATTGGCCCTAACGGGGTGGTAAAGCGATGAATTAAAACAACCTGGCGTTGTGCGCTGGGTGCGAAACCGGTCAATTTTTTGCAGGTATAGCCGAAGCCGCTTAAGGACTCGTAACCGCTATCGAAAGCGACATCGGTAGTTGAGCGGCCTGCTTTTAATTCCTGAAGCGCCATATTCAAACGCTGCATCCGTTGAAAAGCCTGAAAGGTGATCCCGTGGTTTTGCAGGAACCAGCGGCGAACGCGTTCCGGGCTAATATCGTGCTGACGTAGCTCGCTATCGCTGAGGCGGACCTTTGGAGCTTCTCGCAGCAGGCGGAGCGCTTGTTCAACAAAGGCGGGGGCCGTCCGGGCATTCTCCGTCGGGCGACAGACTTTGCATGGCCGGAAGCCGGCATCCAGCGCGGATTTAAAGTCATTATAAAATTCGACGTTTTCCCGCCGGGGTTTTCGCGCCCGACAGACCGAGATACAAAATACGCCGGTGGTTTTCACGCCGACGAAAAAAACGCCGGTGAATTCCACCGCGCGTTCAAGCAGCGCCTGATACCAGATATCGCACTGCATGCTGTCGGTAATTTTCATGGTAAAAAAATACCCGAGAAAGAGTGATGGGTTTGCACCTGACATAATAGGTCTTTCAGTCTGGCCTGCGTGGCGGCATGAATAAAATTGCCCATCGAAATACGTTTTACGCCCAGGGCAGATAAGCTGCTGAAGTCTGCCAGTTCTGGCATACACATCACGTTTAAGGGTAAAGCCACATGGCGGACAATGGCGGTAATATCTTTCGCATAGGTGACGCCAGGCACAAAAAAACCACATGCACCGTGGTCCGCATAAAGTTGACCGCGATAGAGCGTCTGAACCAGCGCATCTTGTACGTTGAGAAGAAAGGTATCGGTGCGGACATTAACAAACATGCCGGGACAGGCGCGGGTAATTTCCCTCAGTTTGACAGCAAAGCTCTGCGCATCGTCAAGACGGCGCGTATTATTCGCCACATGACTATCCTCAAGGTTTATTCCACTCACGCCGAGACGCGCCAGGCGCTGAATGTTGTCAATTATCTGGCTCGTTGTGGTACTGTAGCCCGCTTCTAAATCGACGCTTAACGGCCGTTCGCTAACGGCTTTGATACGTGAGACAACATATAACAGCTCGTCAACATGCATCTCTTCGCCATCTTTATACCCCAGCATCGCGGCGATAGCGGCGCTGGAGGTTCCCAGAGCCCGATAGCCAGCCTGCTGAGCGGCCTGGGCGCTGCTGGCATCCCAGACGTTGGCAAGCAACAAAGGTTGGTTTTGCTGATGAAGCGCATTGAAGTCCATTCTTTTCTCTCGCGGTGGTGTTTTCCCTGACTGTGCCGCGTTGTGCCTGTTTGCCACAACCGAAAAATGGACGACTATTTTTATACGTAAATTCTTATCATCAGCCAGTGAGAGAGAGAAATAAAAAGGCCATGATTTATCATGGCCCTGGATACCGAAATACGCTAACAGATGAGAAAGCGTTACTCGATATTCTGGATCTGCTCGCGCATTTGCTCGATCAACACTTTCAACTCAATGGCAGAGTTGGTGACCTCGGCATTAATCGATTTTGACGCCAGGGTGTTCGACTCGCGGTTGAACTCCTGCATCATAAAGTCGAGACGGCGACCCACAGCCTCTTTCTTCTTCAGGATGTTATAGGTCTCTTTAACGTGCGCTTCGAGGCGATCCAGCTCTTCAGCAACGTCAATACGCTGCGCCATTAGCACCAGTTCTTGCTCAAGACGGTTATTTTCCAGCTGCACTTCCGCGTCTTCCAGTTTGGCAACCAGACGCTCGCGCTGCCACTGAAGGATTTCCGGCATATGGGCGCGAACTTTCGCCACTTCCCCGCTGACGCCTTCAAGACGCTGCTCGATAAGCGCTTTCAGGGCCTGGCCTTCCGTTTCGCGGGCGACGATGAAGTCGTCCAGCGCGCCGTCCAGGGCTGACAGAATGTCGGCAGCGATGGCGTCGAGATCCTGCTCTTTGGCAGCCATCACACCCGGCCAGCGCAGGATATCAACAGGATTGATTTCCCCTTCATCGCTCTGCATTTTCACCCAGTTGGCAGCGTTAACCAGCTGCTTAGCCAGGTTTTCGTTGAGGATGAGTTCGCCCTGAGCACTGGGGTCTTGTTCAAAACGCAGGGTACATTCGATTTTGCCGCGAGTCAGGCGGGCGCGAATGCGCTCGCGTACCACGGGCTCCAGACTACGGAACTGCTCCGGCAGGCGGAAGTACGTTTCCAGATAGCGCTGGTTTACCGAGCGCAGCTCCCATGCGGCGCTACCCCAGTCACCCTTGATTTCACGGCGGGCATAGGCGGTCATACTGCGGATCATAGACGTTCCTGTTTTCGTAATAATGATTGCAAGGATTATAGCTTTGCAGGAGAGGAGTTAACAGGAATAGTGACGAAATACTTGGAAACGGATTGTTTAAAGGACATGGTTGTAAAGTATTTAACGCATTAGCGGTATCGAACCGCCGGTGGTGGGTAAAAAATAAAAGTGTGGTGTATTAATAATTTTCCGCGGTTAGCTTTTTAACGTATTGCATTTGTTAAATCGGTTTAGTTGTGATCATCGGCAGGATGAAAGTCTTCATTGCCGTTGTTTTTTTTAATATTTTTTTTGATTGCTTATGCTGTATATGTCATTTGGCTATGCCAGGCAAATCATTTTACTGTCGGAAAGATAAGTCTGAGGGTAATCTGATTGGAAGTATAATTTCGAAAAATACGAAGGTGTTTTACCTTTAAGCATTATGTATGTTTTTTTTGAATTCATTATGACTAATGCATTAAAATCGCTATTAGTTGTATTATTGATATGAATAATATCATTTTAATTATGTCTAATTATTTTGTATTAACGTTTTTTAATTTTAGGCGGTATTGCTCGAGGGAAAGAACACTAGTATAGTCTTTTAGGATGAGTTCTATAAAAAGGATTTTAATATGGACGCTATCTTTGACAGAGTTATTAAGGAGTTTTTTCCTAATAAAAATATCCCATGTTGGAAGAAATGGGTTTTCGAGACCGCGTTTGGCAATAGGATATTTTCTCGCTTAGTAAATAATGATAAAGTCTTCAATAAGCATGGGATTGATTGGGTCAATTCTGTTGTTGAGCTTCTTGAAGTACAATGTGAAACGAAAGACGAAGATTTTAATAATATACCTCGGCATGGTGCTACGGTTGTTATCTCAAATCATCCGACAGTTATCGATGGCCTTACCTTAATACATACGGTCTCTCGGGTCAGAAAAGATATAAAGATTATTGCTAACCATATTTTGCCAATTATATTTCCAGAGGTGTCTGGACTAACCATTGGTATTGAAAATATGGCTGGTAAAATGAGTCACAAAAAATTTAGAGAGATGAATGACCATCTGAAAAATGGTGGGGTACTGATTATTTGTCCTGCGGGTAAACTGGCAAACTGGTCTCTTTCTGGTTTACAGGAACATAAATGGAATCCTGGTTTTTTACAGCTGGCTATCAGAAATAATGCGGCGTTGATACCTGTGCATATTACAGGAAGAAATAGTAAAAGATATTATTTAACTGCAACGGTGTGGCGGCAATTATCAAATATTATGGTTATTCGTGAAGCTTTACGCCATCGTGGAAAAGTGATGAATATCAAAATAGGGGAGCAAATATCTTCAACTTCCTTTAAGCACGATAATAAAGATCTTTCTCTGGCAGCAAGTACATGCAGGATGCATCTCCAGAGTATAGGAAAAAATGGGCCGACACTGGTAGATACAATTTCTGCGCAGGAATCTCTGGCAAGCAGGAAAGCACTAATCAGTGAAATTGATGCGTGTGAAGTATTAAAGCAGTTTAATGACGGTAAAAAACTATTGATATATCGCTATAACACTAGCGGAATCTCACCCATAATTGATGAATTAGGGCGTTTGCGCGAGCGTTGTTATCGTGATATTGGTGCAGGATCGGGCACAGATAAAGACAACGATATTTTTGATGAGACTTATTACCATATCATTTTATGGGATCCTTCGGAGGAAGAAATTCTCGGGGCCTATCGTCTCATTCCTGTCGGTGAGCAAATGGCCCGCTATGGAATAACGGGATTATACAGTAGTAGCTTATTTAAATATCATGAGGGCGCGTATTCCTGCTTAGAGAAATGTGTGGAAATAGGCCGCGGCTTTATCCAAAAGCCCTATCAAAAAAGCAATGCGCTTGATTATTTATGGCGAGGAATATTCGATTTTATAAAAAGATATCCAGACTATAAGTATTTATTAGGTGTATTGACTATTCCCGGTTCTTTTCCTGAGGATGTGCAAAAACTCATCGTGGCCTTTTATAATATGTACTTTGCCACCTCAATCGATTTCTGTACGCCTATAGAATTATTCAGTGCAGAAGATAAACAGAACGATAGTCCTTTTTGCGGAAAAGACTTTAGACATGACTGGGGGGTGCTTAATCATTTTTTGAGAAAAAAAGGTTATGAACTCCCCTGGCCTTTTAAGCAGAGCGCCAAATGGTTTTCTCCGGGTGGTTCGACGATTATGTCATTCACAAAAGATAACTCTTTTAATTCGATAGCAGGGTTAAACCTGAGTGCTATTGATAAACTGAATGAAATATACTTTAAGCATTATTTAAAAGATTAAACTGACAGTGAACCTCTGGGCTGAATCGAGAATGCTTTACTCCAGTCGTCAGTAATGAAAAAATTATATACGTACGGATGCGTTTTAATGCAAAAGCCAGTGAGTATCTTTTCCGTTTTGATAGCAATACTGCTCCTGTCGGGGTGTGATAACAAACCAGATAACATTTTATCTGGTTATTCACATGGTGATTTTATTTATCTTTCATATTCAGGTAGCGAAAAAATAGAACGACTACTGATTAATAAGGGAGATAATGTCACAACAGGGCAGGAGTTAGTTAAGATTGATTCCTTCGATGCGCAGAACATTCTCCTGCGGGCTGAAGAAAAGCTTTCAGCAGAGAGTGCATTATTACGGAATTTAGAGTCGGGAGAACGGCCTGAAGAGCTGGATGTGATACGTTCGCAGATTAAAAAAGCACAATCGGCAGAATCCCAGGTCAAGCGCCAGCTTGGGCGATATCGTAAACTGTATGCCACTCATGCCATATCGCTAGCGGAATGGGAGGATATCAGGGATGAGTTAACGCAAAAAGGTGCACAGGTTGAAGAGCTGATTAATCAACTCAAGGCACGGCAGCTGCCTGCCCGTCAGGATGAGATTAGCCAACAGCTCTCACTGGTGGCTGCGGCAAAACTCGAACGTGATAAGGCGCTTTGGGATGTTCAGCAAACGACAATTGTTTCGCCGGTAAATGCCCAAGTCTTTGATATTATTTATCGTCCCGGGGAGCGGACCTCTGCCGGTAAACCAATCATCAGTCTGTTGCCACCTGAAAATATAAAAGTACGCTTTTTTATACCCGAAGCGATGCTCGGTAAATTTAAAGTCGGAGCCAAGGTAAGACTTTTATGCGATGGATGCGCGGAGTCCATCCCTGGCGTTATTAACTATATCAGTCCTGAAGCAGAATTTACCCCTCCGGTTATCTATAGTACGAAACGGCGTGAGAAGCTCATTTTTATGGCTGAGGCTGTCCCCGTCCCGCAACAGGCTGAGCGGATGAAAATCGGCCAACCGTTCGATGTGGAGATTATTGTGAATGAATAATCTTTGTATTGATGTGAAAAATCTCAATAAGCATTTTGGCGAGCATCATGTCGTTAAGGATTTCTCTTTACAGGTAGAAAAAGGAGAAATTTATGGTTTCCTCGGCCCGAACGGTAGCGGAAAAACGACATCTATTCGGATGATGTGTGGTTTGATCACGCCAGATTCAGGAGAAGGCACCTGTCTGGGTATGGATATTTTTACTCAGCGGGAAAAAATAAAAAAAAATATAGGCTACATGACTCAGTATTTCTCGATGTGGGGAAATTTAACCATCCGGGAAAACTTACTCTTTATCTCCCGCTTGTATAGCCTCGACCAGCGTAAAGTCCGGGTTGAACGTGCGCTCTCAGAATTAGGTCTCACCTCCCGACAGCACCAGCTGGCTAAGGAGCTTTCTGGCGGCTGGAAGCAAAGAATGGCCCTTGCGGCTTGCATGTTGCATGAACCCGTTTTGTTGTTCCTTGATGAACCAACCGCTGGCGTGGATCCAAAGGCGCGACGGGAGTTTTGGCAAATGTTGCATCAGCTCTCTGACAGGGGGATCTCAATCCTGGTGAGCACGCATTATATGGATGAAGCTGAGCGTTGCCATAAGGTTGCCTATCTGTCTTATGGCCGACTGCTGGCGAATGGCACTATTGCGTCTATTATCGCGTCCCAGAATCTGATCACCATGCGAACCAGCGGTGCCGATCTGACGGTGCTTGAAAGCCAGCTACAGCGCTTGCCGGATATTGAGCAAACGGTGATTTTTGGCAACCAGCTTTATATTACCTCCAGAGATGAAGAGAAGTTAAAATCCACGCTTTTTGCATTTACGCAACAGGGTTATGAGTTCTGCAAGGTTGATACCAATCTGGAAGATGCATTTACCTACTTAATGAAAAATGATTGTGAAAAAATTTAATTTAAGTTTCTCCTTTACGCGCTGGATTGGCGTGGTTATTAAGGAAATCCACGAATTACGTCGTGATAAAGTTAGCATCAGTATGGTGCTTCTAACCCCTATTTTTCAGCTAATCATACTTGGCTATGCCATAAATATGGATCCGCATAATCTGCCGACCGCATTATTAAATTATGATACTGAAAGGATGAGTCAAATTTTTGTGACGGAAGCGCAAAATACAGGGTATTTTTCAATGATTCCTGTCGATTCAGAAGAGGCCGCTCAGAAGGCGTTTGTGCGGGGAGATGTCACCTTTATTGTGACGATCCCTGAGGGATTTACGCGCAAGATGCTGCGTGGAGAAAAACCTCAACTGTTAATTCAGGGTGATGCCATCGATCCGATCACTACGGGGAATGCCCTCAGCGCACTTGTGCAGGTGGCGAAATCGATGTTTCAACACGATTTACCGGGCGACATGCGTGTCGCGCAAAAGGAGGATGACTTTGAGCTTATTATCCATCGAATGTTCAACCCTGAGGGTATAACCCAGTTTAATACTATTCCCGGTATTATGGGGTCAATACTCAGTACGACGTTGATTCTAATGACCGCCTTGTCTATTACCCGTGAGCGAGAAAATGGTGCATTAGAGAATTTACTGGTCTCTCCGTTATCCGGTCTTGAGGTCATTATTGGTAAGATAACCCCTTTTGTTATCATTGGTCTTTTTCAGGCGACATTAATTCTGATTGCCGCCGTTTTGTTGTTCGATATACCTCTTCACGGAAGCGTTTTCCTGTTGTTTTTTGTTTTATTAATTTATGTTTTTCTTTGCCTGTCAATCGGCATTGGTATATCTGGCATGGCACAAAACCAGCTCCAGGCACTGCAAATGTCGTCATTTTATTTTATCCCTTCAATTATGCTGTCTGGTTTTATTAGCCCTTTTATTAGTATGCCCGACTGGGCAAAAGCCATTGGTTCCTGTTTGCCGCTGACCTACTTCATCCGCCTGGTTAAGGGCATTATGCTCAAAGGGTATTCTGCAACGGCATTATTACCCGATCTATTGCCGCTGATAGGCCTGGCGGTGATCGTCATCGGCGTGGGGTTGAAATCTTATCGTAAAACGCTGGACTGACATTATCTGCGCGTCCGGCAGGGGTGGGCATAGGCTTTTTGCCATGAAATTCGTATAATGCGCCCTCACATTCGTTTCAAGCCGGAGATTTCTATCATGCGTCCAGCAGGCCGTAGCGCTAATCAGGTGCGTCCCGTCACCCTGACCCGTAATTACACAAAACACGCTGAAGGCTCCGTGCTGGTCGAATTCGGTGATACCAAAGTGCTCTGCACCGCCTCCATTGACGAAGGCGTTCCTCGCTTCCTTAAAGGCCAGGGCCAGGGCTGGATCACCGCCGAATATGGCATGCTGCCTCGTTCAACGCATACGCGTAACGCGCGTGAAGCCGCAAAAGGTAAGCAGGGCGGCCGGACGATGGAAATTCAGCGCCTGATCGCCCGCGCGCTGCGTGCGGCGGTTGATCTGAAAGCGCTGGGCGAATTCACCATCACTCTTGATTGCGATGTGCTGCAGGCCGATGGCGGTACCCGTACTGCGTCTATTACTGGTGCCTGCGTGGCGCTGGCCGACGCGTTGAATAAGCTGGTGGCCGCCGGCAAGCTGAAAACCAACCCGATGAAAGGGATGGTGGCTGCGGTCTCTGTTGGTATCGTGAATGGCGAAGCCATCTGCGATCTGGAGTACATCGAAGACTCCGCCGCGGAAACCGACATGAACGTGGTGATGACCGAAGATGGCCGCATTATTGAGGTACAGGGTACGGCAGAAGGCGAGCCGTTCACCCATGAAGAGCTCCTCACTCTCCTGGCGTTAGCCCGAGGGGGGATCGAGTCCATTATCACGACGCAGAAGGCGGCGTTAGAAAATTAATGATTAAGGCGACTGAGAAGTCGCCTTTTTTTTGCGCGCTATCCTTCATCACACCTGCGAAGGGGAAGCGCGAAGTCTGACAATGATGAAAGTACGAAAGGAGCGAATCCATGAAGCCGTATCAGCGCCAGTTTATTGAGTTTGCGCTTAGCAAGCAGGTTCTTAAGTTTGGCGAGTTCACGCTGAAATCCGGGCGCAAGAGCCCCTATTTCTTCAACGCCGGCCTGTTTAACACCGGGCGCGATCTGGCTCTGCTGGGCCGTTTTTATGCCGAGGCGCTGGTGGATTCCGGGATTGAGTTCGACCTGCTGTTTGGCCCGGCCTATAAAGGTATTCCGATCGCCACCACCACCGCGGTAGCATTAGCCGAGCACCATGACCGCGATCTGCCTTACTGCTTTAACCGCAAAGAGGCAAAAACCCACGGCGAAGGCGGTAATCTGGTCGGTAGCCCGCTACAGGGTCGGGTGATGCTGGTGGATGATGTCATCACCGCCGGCACGGCGATCCGTGAATCAATGGAGATCATCCAGGCCCAGGGCGCGCAGCTGGCGGGTGTACTGATCTCTCTGGATCGTCAGGAACGCGGCCGCGGCGACATCTCTGCTATTCAGGAAGTGGAACAGGATTACGGCTGCCAGGTTATCTCGATTGTTACTCTGAAAGAGCTGATCGCTTACCTGGAAGAAAAACCGGAAATGGCGGAACACCTGGCGGCAGTTCGCGCCTATCGCGAAGCCTACGGCGTCTGATGATGCATCCGGCAGCCTCGGCTGCCGGATATTTCCGTTATACCAGCTTAGCGCCCTGCGCATTGACGTACAGCGAATAGATTGACGTACTGGACGCCATAAACAGCCGATTGCGCTGTTCGCCGCCAAAGCACAAGTTCGCGCAGCGCTCCGGCAGTTGAATGGTGCCGATATGCTTACCCTGAGGGTTAAAGATCCGCACGCCGTCGAGTTCTTCGTTTCCGCTTCCCCATCCGCACCACAGATTGCCGTCTGCGTCGCAGGCGATCCCATCGGCGGTACCGTTGCCACAGTCGAGATACACCCGTTTATTTTTCAGCGTATTGCCTTCCACGTCCCACGCCAGAATTAAGCGGTTCGGTGTCGCCCGGCTTTCCACCACGTACAGGGTCTTTTCGTCCGGCGAGAAACACAAACCATTTGGCCCTTTTACGTCGCCCAGGACCACGCTTAGTTTGCGGCTTTCCGGCTCCAGGCAATAGACGTTTTGCGGCAATTCTGGGGTTGCTTTGTGGCCTTCGTAAAAGCCGCTGATGCCAAATGGCGGGTCGGTAAACCAGATGGTACCGTCTGACTTCACAACGATATCGTTTGGGGAATTGAGGCGCTTACCCTGGTAGCTATCGGCCAGTACGGTGACAGATCCGTCGTATTCGGTACGCGTAATGCGGCGGGTGTCGTGCTCGCAACTGATTAAGCGCCCCTGTCTGTCGCGGGCATGGCCATTGCTATAGTTGGCCGGGTAGCGAAAGACGCTGGTTTCTCCACTGATTTCATCCCAGCGCATGATGGCGTTATTCGGAATGTCGCTCCACAGCAGCATTCGCATGTCGCCGAACCAGACCGGGCCTTCCGCCCAACGGAAGCCGCTGGCGATGCGTTCAACCTTTGCGCTGGCAAGCATATAGCGACGAAAGCTGTCATCGACGGCCACGATGCGTGGGTCAGGATAGCGTTCAGAAGGGGCCCATGCTGCGAAGCTTTTTTGACTGACTAGTAGCGATGCGGTTGCCAACCCGCCTATCTTCAATAAATCCCGCCGTGACGTCGCCATCAAATCTCTCCTTGTCGGGTGGTGTTGGGGGAGGGTGAAACGATCAGCAAGCTGGATAGTAGGAAAGGAAAGCGGAAACGCGCATTGGGCAATTCAACCAATGGCCCTGGGATTTGCGACAAACTTACGCAGATTGCGAGGAGAATCATGCAGCCTGGCGGCTGCATGTGAGGATTTACTGAAGCTGTGCGGCGACCAGCGGCCAGCGGGCGTCGAAATCATCCGTCGGACGATATTTGAACTCGCTGCGCACAAAGCGCGACAGCATGCCCTCGCAGAAGGCCAGCAGCTGGCTGGCCAGCAGGGTTTCGTCGAGGGTGTAGCCTTCGCCTTCGCGCATTTTTTTCTCGCGCATCACCTGGCGTAGCTGCACTTCGATGCGTTCAAAAAGCTGGTTGATGCGGCCCTGAAGCCGGTCCTGTTCGAACATCAGCGCGTGCCCGGTAAGGATACGCGTCAGCCCAGGATTACGCTCGCCAAACCCAAGAATCAGCAGGACGATCAGGCGCAGGCGCGCGGTGGTGTCCTTTTCATCTTTCAAAATCAAATTGATGCGCGTAATCAGACTGTCTTCAATGAACTCGATCAGGCTGTCAAACATGCGGGTTTTGCTGGGAAAATGGCGATACAGCGCGGCTTCGGAGACGCCGACGGAAGCCGCCAGTTTCGCGGTGGTAATACGTTGGCTACCATCGCTGGATTCCAGCATTAGCGCCAGAGATTGAAGTATTTCTTCGCGACGATTCCGTTTCGCAGTTTGCTTTTCTGCCATGTTTTAAAATACCCCTGAAAATAAGCACTTGTCAGGCAGACATCCACAACGCGACCGCAAACCAGGGTTTGCGGTGATGTTATTGCATTATGCGCGTTGGGATGCAGATTCCGTGTTGCTGGGCTTATTTACGCCCTGAGTGACCGAAGCCGCCTTCGCCGCGGTCGGTGGCATCGAAGGATTCCACCAGGTTAAATTCTGCCTGAACGACCGGCACAAAGACCATCTGTGCGATACGTTCGCCCGGCTCGATAACAAAACTCTGCTGACCGCGGTTCCAGACGGACACCATCAGTTGTCCCTGATAATCGGAGTCGATGAGGCCCACCAGGTTACCCAGTACCACCCCATGCTTATGACCGAGGCCGGAACGTGGCAGGATCACCGCCGCCAGAGAGGGATCGGCGATATGAATTGCCAGGCCGGTCGGCAACAACGTGGTTGCACCCGGCGCCAGCTCTACGGCGTCGTCAAGACAGGCTCGCAGGTCAAGTCCGGCGGAGCCGGAGGTGGCATAGGTCGGCAGCGGAAATTGCTGGCCGACACGCGGGTCCAGAATCTTAACGTCGATTTTTTTCATCATAACGGGTCACGATCTCGTCGAGTAATAATTGGCCCAGGAGTTCCTTGCGCTCAAGTGGTAAGCGCTTTTCTCCATCCTGCCAGAAAAGGTGTAATGCGTTGCTATCGCTATTAAATCCCTGATTAGGCTGGGAAACATCGTTGGCACAAATCAGGTCGAGGTTTTTGCGGGCACGTTTTTGCCGCGCATATTCTTCCACATTATTCGTTTCGGCGGCAAACCCAACGACATAGGGGCGATGCGATTTTAGCGCCGCGACCCCGGCCACGATATCCGGGTTTTTAACCATTTTTATTGTTAATTCATCACCTTGTTTTTTTATTTTATCTTCGGCGATGACAGCCGCGCGGTAATCCGCCACCGCGGCGCAGCCAATAAAAATGTGCTGCTGCTGAGCGCCAGCCTGGACGGCCGCTTCCATCTCCAGCGCGGTAGTGACATCAATGCGCTGCACAAACGGCGGTGTTGGTAGCGATACCGGGCCGCTGATCAGGGTCACGTTCGCGCCGCGCTGGGCGGCGGCCGCGGCAATCGCGAAGCCCATCTTGCCAGAGCTGTGGTTGGTGATATAGCGCACCGGATCCAACGGCTCACGGGTCGGGCCCGCGGTAATCATGAGGTTGAGATGTTGCAAATCTTTGACAGGGGAGGCGAAATGTTGCGCGGCCATGTCTACGATAGTTAACGGATCGAGCATTCTCCCCGGGCCGACGTCACCGCAGGCCTGACTACCGCTGTCCGGTCCCCACAGCAGCAGCCCGCGGGAAGCGAGCGTCTGCAGATTATGCTGGGTGGCCTGCGCGCGATACATCTGCTGGTTCATGGCGGGCACCACGGCAACCGGAGAAGGCGTGGCGAGACAGATCGTCGACACCAGATCGTTGGCCATGCCAGCCGCCACGCGAGCGATTAAATCGGCGGTCGCCGGAGCAAGGATCACCAGGTCGGCCCATTTCCCGAGCTCAATATGCCCCATTGCCGCTTCCGCCGCTGGATCGAGCAGGCTGTCGGAAACCGGATAGCCGGATACCGCCTGCAGGCTGAGTGGGGTAATGAACGCTTTTGCCGCCTCTGTCATCGCGACACGCACCTCCGCGCCGCGTTCACGCAGTCGGCGCACCAGTTCCGGGGTTTTATACGCCGCGATGCCGCCGCTGACGCCCAGGACGATTTTTTTACCCGCCAGAGTCATCATGATGTCTTCCTGTTGCCGTAGACCAGAATCCGCGCATCTTATCACAATCCTGTCGCCGTCGTGCCTCTGGTGGGCATTCACTTTGCGAGCGGCTACGCAGGGTGAAAAGCAGCGGGTCGGCAGTGCCGCCAGGCTGTGCCAGGATAGGCTGATTGACGCAGGAGGGCGTATGGACGGAATGGAAAATCTGATGCCACGGGAGAAGATGTTGCAGTACGGCATCGAAACGCTAACGGATGTTGAGCTGCTGGCACTGTTTCTGCGCATCGGCACACGTCATCAGGATGTACTGAGTTATGCCCAGGCGTTACTGCAGCGTTTTGGTTCGCTTTACGCCCTGCTTTCCGCTGATAAAGCGCAACTGGTTGCTGTAGACGGACTAGGGCTGGCGAAATATGCGCAACTGAAGGGGATTGCCGAACTGGCGCGACGCTATTTTAGCTCGCAACTGGTCGAGGAAGCTGCGCTGATCTCTCCCTCGATGACGCGAGAGTTTTTGCAAAGCCAGCTGACGGAAGAGGAGCGGGAGATCTTTATGGTGATCTTTTTAGATAATCAGAACCGGGTGTTGAAACATAGTCGACTTTTTTCTGGTACTCTTAGCCACGTTGAGGTGCATCCGCGAGAAATTGTACGCGAAGCCATCAAAGTGAACGCCGCCGCCGTGATCCTTGCGCATAATCACCCCTCCGGTAGTCCGGAGCCGAGCCAGGCTGACAGGCTGATTACCGAAAGAGTGGTAAAATCTTGTCGATTCATGGAGATACGTGTGCTTGACCATCTGGTTATCGGCCGCGGTGCGTATGTATCTTTTGCCGAACGCGGCTGGATTTAGCGCCGAACTGGCGATCCTTAGGGATCTTTGTCTGTTCGGGACTTGAGCACATCGCCGAGTCAGCGTATACTACGCCACCTTTGAGAATCTCGGGTTTGGCATTTGGGCCTGGCAGTCGAGAGTTCACATTGAACTGCGATGACCAGGCTGTAAAGCCTGACGAGGCGCCAATACCCCATACGAAGCTCGAGCTAATTTGATTTTTGGAGAATAGACATGTCCCGAGTCTGCCAAGTTACTGGCAAGCGTCCGGTGACCGGTAACAACCGTTCCCACGCACTGAACGCGACTAAACGCCGTTTCCTGCCGAACCTGCACTCTCACCGTTTCTGGGTTGAGAGCGAGAAGCGTTTTGTCACCCTGCGCGTATCTGCTAAAGGTATGCGTGTAATCGATAAGAAAGGCATCGATACAGTTCTGTCTGAACTGCGTGCCCGTGGCGAAAAGTACTAAGTACTTAGAGGAAATAAATCATGGCTAAAGGTATTCGTGAGAAAATCAAGCTGGTTTCTTCCGCTGGTACTGGTCACTTCTACACCACCACGAAGAACAAGCGTACCAAACCGGAAAAAATGGAACTGAAAAAGTACGATCCGGTTGTACGTCAGCACGTTATCTACAAAGAAGCTAAAATTAAATAATTTTCGCCTCTTTGTAATGAAAACCCCGCCCCGGCGGGGTTTTTTATTGCCATTATTCAGGCAAAACACCTTCAAAACTTATCATATATCCCTCTTTTAATTATTAACCAGAAATCAATTAACATAATGAATGTAAAGGTTTTTCTTGTCTTGCTTGTATAGTCTGTCTATTCTTCCGGTACAGAAAACCAGCGACAGGGATTGTTATGGCCTCTTTTATTCCAGATGTTTCATTTATTGATAATAGCGAACAGCGCACACCATTAATTTTAGTCCTCGATTGCTCAGGCAGCATGCAGGGCCAGCCAATGGCCCAGCTGAATCAGGGGCTAAAGCTGCTGGAAGAGGAACTTAAGCAGGATGTGATCGCCGCGAAGCGCGTTCGGCTGCTGGTGGTCAAATATGGCGGCTATGATGAATGCGAGCTGTACGGCGACTGGTGTGATGCGATGGACTTCACCGCTCCGGTGCTTGAGGCCAATGGCCTGACGCCCACCGGGCAGGCTGTTAGCCTGGCGCTGGACGAAATTGAAGCTGAAAAGCAGCGCCTGAAAGCGGCTGGCGTCCCCTATACCCGGCCGTGGCTGTTTTTAATGTCGGATGGCGAACCTACGGACAACTGGCAGGCGGCTGCACAGGCGTGCCGTGATGCGCAGGCGGCGAACAAAGTCGCTGTGTTTCCGATTAGCGTAGGACTCGAAGCAACAGAGTCGATGGGGCAGTTCAGCCGTAGCGGTATTAACGGTGTGAAGCAGTTGAAGGGATTACAGTTCCGCGAGCTATTCCTCTGGCTCAGCGCCAGTATGCAGGTGGTGTCGCAGTCGACACCGGGCGGTAAAGCGCAGCTGCCGCCGACGGATAGCTGGTCAGAAATTTCGGTCTGACGCCATGAACTGGCGCGTATACGCAGCGTCGGTCATGGGGAGCAGCCACCGACAAAATCAACTTCCCTGCCAGGATGCCTTTTGCTACCGCAATTTGGGCGATCGGCTTGTCGCCGTTGTCTGTGATGGGGCGGGCTCTGCCGCGTATAGCGAGCAGGGCGCAGCCATGGTCGCGCATGATCTGGCTAATCGACTGGCGACGTTCACCACTGCACCGGATGAAAAGCAGCTGGTGGCGCTGGTCGGGAGCGTGCGTGAGACTGTTCTGTTACAGGCGCAGGCACAGGATATTTCCCCGGGCGATTTTGCCTGTACTGTTCTGGCCGCGTGGCTGGGCGAGACTGCCTCTGTGATAGTGCATATTGGCGATGGCGCTGCGGCGTTAAGCCTGGGTGCCGAACAGCACTTATCCCTGCCCGAAAACGGCGAATACGCTAACCAGACCTGGTTCCTGACCAGCGACGACTGGCGGGAGCATTTACATATCAGCCCGTTTTCTGGCAGAGCCACGCGGTTGGTAATGATGACTGACGGCGTGCAGCCGTTTGCGCTCAACCGGCGTGGGGATGCGCTGTTCTCTCCGTTTATCGATCCGGTTTTGCGTTATATACAACAGTCTTCAGAGGCAGAGGGAAGCGAAGCGCTGTGCGCCACGCTGGATGACCCGCGTACCTGGGCGATAACCGGTGATGACAAGACACTTCTGGTAGCCCTGCGTCATGAAGCATAAAAAACTGCCGGTCTGCTATACGGAACTGCGTCGCACGGTACGTCTGGGGAAACTGATCAAAAGCGGTGGCGCAGGGAGTGTCTATTTCCTGGCGGATGATCCTTCCCGCGTTGCCAAACTTTACCATCCGCACACCGATACCGCTTACTACCAGCGTAAGCTCAGCGCCATGCTGGCGCAGCGGCCCGCGATCCCCGCTCCCGCGGAAGATGCGTCGATTGTCCAGCTGGCGTGGCCCGACTATTTGCTCTACGACGAGCGCAAGCGCGTTGTCGGTTTTGTCATGCCGGTTCTGGACACCCAGCGCACCATTGAGCTGGAGTATATTTTACAGGCACGGCAGGCGAAGGCGCACCATCTGCCGGAAGGCATCGGCGCGAAAGTGAGCCTGGCTTGCAACCTTGCTACCCTGGTCTCTACGCTGCATGCGCGACAGCACCGGGTTATCGACATGAAACCGGTCAACCTGCGGTTCTATCGCGACAGCCTTTATATCGCGCTGCTGGACTGTGATGGCTTTAGCATTCAGGGCGAGGGTGAGCGTTTCCCTGCAGGGCAGTTTACGCCGGATTATCTGGCGCCGGAGTTTCAGCGTATTGGGCAGGTACCCGGTGAGCAGGAAGAAGCGCAGGATCGTTTCTCGCTGGCGGTGATTATTTTCCAACTCCTCAACCATGGTATTCATCCCTACAGTGGTCGCTCGATAGCGGCGAAGGTACCCGATGATTTACCGGGTCGTATCGCTGCCGGCTGTTATGCCTACGGGATAAACGCAGCGACGACTATCTCGCCGGTGCCGGCCAGTACTCACCATTTGTTGCCGGTTGAGCTGCGTAAGCTGTTCGATCGCGCATTTAGCGGTTCGCCCGCCCGACGTCCTTCCGCCGATGAATGGGCGCAGGAGCTGCGTCCTTATGCGCTACGCAGCACGCAAAAAATTATTCTTTGTCATCAAAAACACCAGCATTTCGCCGGGATGCCGTGTCTGGTCTGCGCGCGAAAAAAACAGGTTGTTGCGGGAATAAAACAGGCAAAACAGCGTAAACAAGCGGAAACCGATCGCCTGCGGGTCGCGCCTGTAGTGCGGCAGGCTCGTAGGGCGCCAGCCGCTGCCGTACCTCGTCAGCCTACCGGGCCGGGGCCGTTAACCCTGCTGTGGCGCAGTATTCGCAGCAGCGTTCCTTCGTTTGCCTGGCATGGCGCGCTGGCGCTGATGAGTACGCTGATTATGGGGGGGCTGGCGCGCAGTTTTGCCCGGCTCAACGACGCTGGTCCAGCATGGTTTGATATTGCGGCGTTACTGATTATTTTTATCTGGGTGGCAGCGCTGATATTCCGGTCCATTATTCGGAGTAAGCCATAAATGACGCTGAAATTAAGATATCTCATTCTCTTTTTCGCGTTGCTGATGGCTTTTGTAGCGCCGGATCTCGTCTTCTTGCTGTGGTCCGCGCCATTTCGCTTAATGGATAAGCTGCCGCTGTTACCTGCTGCGCTTAATGATCCCCAGCGTTTATATCTCTATGGCCTGTGGCTGGGGGGAACGATCTATTTTTCCGCCCTGATGTGGGTGGCAGTTACCCGACGCAATAAAGGCTATCTGATTGTTGCTGTGGCGCAGCTGGTTTTTGTCATGGGCATTACGTTATTCAAGGTGCCGATTGGCGAGCAAAATCAGCGGCGCTGGCAGAGTATGAATCAGCTGGAAACGCCCGCCTGGAGCGATTTTCTTTATAAACGACATGCCCGTTTTATTCAGATAGCGCTACAGGGGGGGCCGTTGGATCAGCATAAGATCACCGAGCAATTTCTTGCGCAGAAAAAACCGCTGACGGCGCTGCCGCTTGGCTGGAATGACGAAGATGCCGCCGCCGCGGATGCGCTCTGGCAGCAGGCGCTGGGCTATCGTGAACGGGAAGCGAAAGCATTACCCAAAATGATGGATTATCTGGCCTGGATGCCGGATCGTGGCGATCTGACGCTGGCAACGGCCGTCCTGACGCTGACGAGCGAGGCGGATAAAGCGCAGGCGGAAACGGCGTTTCGCCGGGCCATTGCCATTGAGCCGGAAAATCCGGACGCCTGGCTGGGCTGGGCAATCGCGCTGATCGAGGCCCGCGATATTGCGCGAGTGCGAAATACGCAGTTTCAGGCGCTCACGCAAAGCATTACAACCGGATTGTTGATGGCGGAGGGTCTGAAGGATAGACCGCGGCAGCCTGCGCTACAGCAGCGGCTGGCAGCATACATCGCGCAAATGCCGGTGGACGATCGGCAAATCCTGCACATTTTGCAGGCGCGCATGCAGACGCGCGCCTGCGATTTGCCACTGGATAAGTATGCAACGGAGCAGGGCGAAGCGAGCAAGGTGCTGCCTTTGGCAAAATCAATCGTGTTTAAAACTGCTCCCGTGCGTAGCGTCAGCCCGATTAACGAACGCTTTCCCGGCCACGTCAGCATTGATACGGAGCACTATGGCATCAGGAAAGAGAGTTTGCAGGCGATGCCGTATCCGGCGATACATAAATACATCAAGTCAGCGACAACCATCCTCTCGCTGGATACTGACGCCAGCGGCGAGCTGTTAAACGTGGTCGTTGAGTGCAGCAGCGGCATTCCCGAGTTCGACCAGGCGGCGCTGTACTATGCGCAGCAGTGGCGTTTGGGTTCTCGCCGGCAGGGAAAACGTGTGTTGCTGCCGGTGAGCTTTATCAGCGATCGTGTACCGCCGGAGGAGTACTATGAGGAGATGGAGGCGCGGGCGATGCGCATCTCCCGGCTGGCCGCTCGCCATAATAAAACGGCGATGGAAAGCGCCAGCAAGGAGATGATTGCGCAATTTACGCGAATGAAAACACTGTTTCCGCAACAGAAACTGAGCGCGGAAGAGGCGCGTCAGTTACAGCTTATCTACCTCAAAAAACGGGATAAAACGACCAAAGGCAGAATAGAAAGCTTTACTGAAATGACGCAGGCGATGGAAGCCCTGGTGGATACGCACCCGTACTACGCGCCGCTACTGAAAGATCTGGCCTTCAGAAAAAGTTACGCTTCCTTTGAGAAGAAGCGGGCCACATGGTCGCAGCTGCTGGCGCTGGCGCCAGAGGATCCGCAGGTGTGGATGGCCTGGGGGAGCGTGTGGGCCGATCGCGATCCTGAGCTGTACATGGGCGCGATGATCGCTTCCATGCTGCTACAGCCGTTCACCGAGGATACCGAGCAGAAAATAGAGAATATCAAAACGAAGCTGCTGATGCGGGTTGGCATGGGGCCACGTAAGGCGATTCTTTCGGCAAAAGTCTACGCCGACTATGGCGATATCCTCGGGGAAAGAGCGAAAGGAGAGAATACGGCAAAGGCCGCGGAGATCTTACCCGCCAGTGAAAAACTGGATCGTCAGGAAGCCGTCGCCCCCCTGGATCCCGCGCAGCGCATGACGGTTGATATCGATCGGGATGAGGTGTTGAATGCTGCTCTCTTCAACGTGGAGTGGAAAGCGCCGCAGCGGCCGGACGGACAGCGGGTAGAACTGACCGTTGATATCGATGACACAGGCATGCCGACGCTGGTACTCGTCAGCAAAAGCAGCGCAGTGGAACAGTATGATGCGCAGGCGGTCGATATGCTGTGGCGCTGGAACTTTAAGCCGCTGCCTGATGCGAGGCGCATAACCGTTGGCGTGAATTTTCTCCACTAATCGCGTCGCTGCCTCCTGAACGAGGTAAAATAGTGGCGCCTGCCTAAGTTGATGAGGAAAATCATGCCTGAATTACCAGAGGTTGAAACCAGCCGCCGCGGCATCGAGCCGCACCTGGTTGGCGCAACTATTCTGCACGCCGTTGTGCGCAATGGACGGTTGCGCTGGCCGGTATCCGAAGAGATTTATCGTCTGAGCGACGTTCCGGTGCTCAGCGTGCGTCGTCGCGCTAAATACCTGCTTCTGGAACTGCCTGACGGCTGGATCATCGTCCACCTCGGGATGTCGGGAAGCCTGCGCATCCTGAGCGAAGAACTGCCGGCAGAAAAACACGATCACGTTGACCTGGTCATGAGTAATGGCAAGGTGCTGCGCTACACCGATCCGCGTCGCTTTGGCGCCTGGCTGTGGACCAAAGAACTGGAAGGCCACCCGGTGCTGGCGCATCTGGGGCCGGAACCGCTGAGCGACGCCTTCAACGCCGACTATCTCCAGCAAAAATGCGCGAGGAAGAAAACCGCGATCAAACCCTGGCTGATGGATAACAAGCTGGTAGTGGGGGTCGGCAATATCTACGCCAGTGAATCGCTGTTCTCCGCCGGGATCCATCCTGACCGGTTGGCGTCCTCGCTGTCGCGGGACGAGTGCGAGCAACTGGTGAAGGTGATCAAGCTGGTCCTGCTGCGTTCGATAGAGCAGGGCGGCACTACGCTGAAGGATTTCCTGCAAAGCGATGGCAAGCCGGGCTATTTTGCCCAGGAGCTGCAGGTCTATGGCCGCAAGGGCGAGCCATGCCGGATCTGCGGTACGCCGGTCGTCGGGACCAAACATGCCCAGCGGGCGACTTTTTATTGCCGCCAGTGTCAGAAGTAGTCTCAGGAACACGAATGTTTGTAGGCCAGGTCAGCGTAGCGCCACCTGGCACACAGACGGGGACAGAGCAGCTGATAGGTTACTTCAGCTTATTCAGCAGCGCCTGATGGACGTTCGCTGGCAGGAAGTGAGAAACATCACCCTGATGGCGCGCCACTTCCTTCACCAGTGAGGAAGAGATAAACGACCACTCTTTGCACGGCATCAGAAACACGCTCTCCAGCGTTGGCATCAGATGGCGGTTCATATGGGCCAGCTGCATCTCGTACTCAAAATCCGCCACCGCCCGCAGGCCGCGAATGAGAATATTGGCCTGCTGCGCGCGGGCGAAATTGGCCATCAGATCGCTAAAGCCGACCACCTGGACGTTCACCAGATGGGCCGTCGCCTGCTCCGCCAGCGCAATGCGTTCATCAAGGCTGAACATCGGCTTTTTGCTCGGGCTGGCGGCGATAGCCAGCACCACTTTATCGAACATGCTCGCCGCGCGGGTGACAATATCGATATGGCCGTTGGTGATGGGATCGAAGGTACCCGGATAGATCGCTTTTGTGCTCATGATGACTCTTTCTCCGAGTAGCCGTGGTTCAGCGCCCACAGCTCGGTATATTTTGTAAACGTATACTGGGCATTGACCATCGCCAGTAACCAGCCCTGCTTACCGTCCAGCACCCCACCGCGCAGCAGCAGCGTCTTGAGAAACGCGCCCAGCGTATGGCTGAAAATCCCTGCCATCGAGGTCTTCTTGCCCTTGCGGTGGCGCTCAAGCGCCCACGCGGCGGCATACGCCAGCTGTTTTTGCTGGAAGCCCGCAAAGTCGCGGCAGGTCAAGTGCAGGAGATCGCCGGTCAGCGGAATAACCTCGGCGCCAAGGCTATCCAGCGATTCATGGACCAGATTATCGTTATAGCGGTAACGGGCGCGTTCGTACAGGCGCAGGACGCGATCGGGATACCAGCCGCTGTGGCGCATAAAGCGTCCCAGGAAATAGTTGCGGCGAGCGATGCTGTAGATAGCGCCGCGCTGCGGCGCTGCCAGCACCTTGAGAATAGCCTGCCTGAGTTCAGGCGTGACGCGCTCATCGGTATCGATCATCAACACCCAGTCGCCGGTGGCATAGTCCTGCGCGCGCTGGCGCTGAATGCCATAGCCTCGCCAGTCGGTATGGGTATAGACCTGGGCGCCGAGACGACGGGCCAGCTCGACGGTATTGTCGGTACTGCCGGAGTCGAGGACGATAATTTCATCCGCCCAGCTAACGGAGTCGAGACAATCCGGCAGCAGATCGGCTGCATTTTTGGCGATCATCACCACGGAAAGCCGGTTCGACATTAATGACTCCGCTGCGGCAGGTAGGGTTGCAGTAACTGTAGCAGACGCGACAGCGCGCCCTGGTTTTGATGCAGTACTTCCACCGCGTGACGGCCATACCACAGACGGTAGTCTTCATCAGTGAGGAGCGTGGACACCTCTCTGACCAGCGAGTCGGCGTCGGTAACGGTAATCAGGCCATCGTCCTGCTGCAGCTTGGCGCAGATATCTTTGAAGTTGAAGGTGTGCGGCCCCATCAGCACCGGAATGGCGTGCGCCGCCGGCTCGAGCGGGTTATGGCCGCCGCGCTCCACCAGGCTGCCGCCGACGAAGGCGAGGTCGGCAATGCCGTAGAGCAGCATCAGTTCGCCCATGGTATCGCCAATCACCACCTGGGTACTGGAAGAAGGGATCTCGCCGGTGCTGCGCAGGGTGAAGCTCATTCCGGCCTTTTGCACCATCTCACGCGCGTCGGGGAAGCGCTCCGGATGCCGGGGCACAAGGATCAGCAGCAGGTTCGGGAAGGTCTCCAGCAGCTTTTTATGCGCCTGCAGGATGATTTGCTCTTCGCCGTCGTGGGTGCTGGTGGCGATCCAGACTTTACGATGCGGCGCCCATTGCCGGCGCAGCGTTACCGCCCGGGCCGCCAGCTCAGGCGTGACCGAGATATCGAATTTCAGGCTACCGGTGACCGCCAGCTGGTTGCGCTTCAGCCCCAGCGAGAGGAAGCGGTTACCATCTTCTTCGTTCTGCGCCGCGATAAGCGTAATGCGGCTTAACAGGCGGCGCATAAAGCCGCCCAGTTTGGCATAGCCTTTAGCGGAACGTTCGGACAGGCGCGCGTTGGCAATCACCAGCGGGATCTTACGCTTATGCAGCGCGGCCACCATATTTGGCCACAGCTCGGTCTCCATAACGATCACCAGCTTCGGCTGAACGGTGTTCAGGAAACGGTTCATGGCGCCGGGCAGATCGTAGGGCAGATAGACGTGATGAACATCTTTGCCGAACGCCGACATGGCGCGCTCGGAGCCGGTTGGCGTCATTGTGGTGACCGTGATCGGCAGAGAAGGGTAGCGGTGGCGCAGGGCGCGAACCAGCGGAATGGCGGCTAAGGTCTCGCCGACGGAAACGGAATGCAGCAGAATGCCATCCGGCTCTACCTTGTTCTGACAGTAGCCATAGCGTTCCGCCCAGCGTTTACGGTAGGCAGGAGCCTTACGGCTACGCAGCAGCAGCCGCAGCCACACCAGCGGCTGAATAAGGTAAAGTAGGGTGGTATAAAGCAATTCCAAACTATTTATCCGTTCTCTGTTTTGGCGGGCAAATTCTAAGCATTTCGCCCGCGTAAAGCTATCTCTTTGGCGGAAACAGCGGGTTTTTGGTCTATCCCGCGTGGCGATAACGCTTAATACGCAGATAGCGGCGTCCCAGGCGCCAGCGTAAACGGAAAGTACAGGCGTTTTTCCAGATTAACCGCCAGATACCGCGATCGAAGAATTCGTTAATAATAACATGCTTTTTCGACTCATCTTTCATGCTGTCGAAGGTATGGATGATCCCCAGGCCTTCTTTGGCAATCTGCCAGCGACAGGCGGCGATATGGCGCACTTTATCCGGGTAGCGCTGGTTAATCGCCTCCAGCATCTCCAGAATCTTCATATAGTGGCGCGCCGAACGCATCAGCGTGTCGTCGTTGTCCGGCTTATGCGATACCGACTCAGAGTGAATGTAGTAATCATAGAACTGCTGGCTGGTGTACTGCACGCGCTCCGCGGCCAGCAGGGCCTCTGTGGTCCATGGGATATCCTGATGGCGCAGGCCCGGCTCGAAATGGAAGTTGTGCTGGCGGATAAAGTCGTGGCGATAAATATTGAGCCAGGTGACGTGCAGAAACTTCCGCGAGTCCAGGGCCTGCTTAAGCCAGACATGGCCCGGCAGCACGCCGGTCGAGGGCAGGCGATCCAGCGGGAAAATCGGGTGGCTCTCGCGGCGCTTTTCGTACACGTAGGTGCCGTTGCAGGTGGCGATATCGAGATGTTCTTTCTCGGCCATCTCCAGCAGCGTGCAATACATGCCCGGATAGAGTTTGTCGTCGATATCCGGAAACGCCAGATATTTGCCGCGGGCGGCGGCGAGGCCGGTATTGCGCGCGACCGAGACGCCCTGGTTTTCCTGCTCCAGCACCTGGACATTCTGCAGCCGATCCCGCCATTCAGCGATCACCGCCAGGCTGTTGTCCGTCGAACCATCGTTCACCAGGATCAGTTCATAGCTGTCCAGCTGCTGCTGTTCAAGGCACTCAAAGAATTGCGCAAGAAATTTCTCACCGTTGTAGACGGCAGCCACGATGCTCAATAAAGGCGTTTGACTCATAAATCTTCGATCCTGGTTAACTAACGGCGTCAGGTGCGCTGCAGCTGACGGTACTGCTGACAAATGGACACGACGCTGAATTTTTCCAGCGCGGCATCGTCGATGGCCGGCGGGTTATGGTAAATGCTTTGCATCGTCTGAGCCAGCGCCGGACTGGTCAGATCCGCCAGACCGCGGGCAAGTTCGCCGGTGAGGATCTCGGTGACGCCGCCGGGGCAGCGGGTGCTGGCGACCGGCGTATGCAACAGCAGCGCCTCCACCACCACATTGCCGAATCCTTCGCTATCCGAGCTCAAAACCAGCATCCGCGCGCCTTTGATCCACGGTAAGGGGTTTTTCTGAAAGCCTTTGAACCACACCCGGTCCTCAATCTGCAGCGTTTTCGCCAGCTGGCGCAGGCGCTGCTCTTGCTCCGGTTTTCCCTGGCCTAACAGCACCAGCGGTGCGTCGATGCCGCTTTGCGCATAGGCTACGAGCAGGCGGTCGTGGCGTTTGCCCGGATGGAAGCGGCCGACGTGAATCAGATAGTCACCGGCCGGGCGCTCGCTGTCGGCTTCCGCCTCAGCTCGCAGGGCAGTGATATCGAAGGGGTTGTAGATAGTCTTCAGCTGCGCCGGACGCAGGGCGAAGGCTTCAACCAGATCGCGCCCCACGGCGTCGGAAACCGTCACCACGTTGCGACCCTGGTAAATTCGCTTAATCTTCTGCTGCTTCATCCAGCGGTCAAAGCCGGTGCGATGTCCGAGGTAGGAGGCAGAGAAGACGCCGTGCAGGCAGAACCAGACGTTACGCTCGCGCAGTGCCCGGCTGCGGGCGACGATGCGGTCGGTTTTGTGCAGGTTGGAGAGCACAAGGTCAAATTGCCCCTGCTGTTCGGCCCGGATGACCGCGGCGTCCAGCTGGCGGGCGCGGCGGGACAGCTCGGTCAGCTTGCGCCACGGTTTACGGCAACGATCGGTCACCACCTGGTAGTCGAGCCCCTCGGGCAACGGATACTCGCAGACGTCGCGCAGCGAAATGAGCGACACCCGATCGCCGTCGCGCAGGAACTGTGCCGCCAGGGTCAGGACCACTTTTTCCGCGCCGCCGCCGGCTAAACCGTCAATCACAAATAAGATGCGCATCGTTATTTCACCAGATCCTGATAAAGAGAAAGCAGCTGGGTTGAGAGGCGCTCGCTGGTGCAGTCCATAATACGCTCGCGGGCGTGGCCGCCTTCCGCGGAGCCCAGCGCGCGCGGCGGCAGGGCCATCACCGCCTGCTGCAGCGCCGGGATATCCAGGGCATCGCAGACGTAACCGTTGTGCCCCTCGACGATAAACTCCGCCCCGCCGCAGCCGGTGGTGGTGATCACCGGCAGACCGCAGGCCATCGCTTCGAGGATCACGTTGGGGAACGGATCGTAGAGGGTCGGCAGCAGCAGACCATCGGCCATCTGATAGAAGGGCAGCGTTTCCGACTGCATGCCGAAGAAGCGCACCCGCGCTTCGCAGCCGAGGCTCTTCGCCAGCGCCTGATAGCGCGGCTGATCCTTATCTTTGCCGACCACCAGCAGATAGCGATCGGTGGGAGCGATGGCGCGGATTGCCGCCGCCAGCCCTTTACGCTCAAAGCCGGAGCCGACGTAAATCAGGCAGGTCGCCTGCAGCGGCAGCTGCCATTTGGCGCGTAAGGCGGCAAAGGTCTCTTCGTCCGGCGGCAGGAAGCGCTGGTTGTCAATGGCGTTGTAAATAACGTGGATCTTGTCCGCCGGCAGGCCAAAGTCTTCGATAATTTCGCGCTTGATCATCTCGGCGTTGCAGATCACCCCGCGCAGGTGTGAGTCTTCATACATCTCGCGCTCCGCCTGCATGACGTAGCGGTGGTAACGGTCGGCGAACAGCAGGCGGCTTTTCCAGGCCGGTAAAATGCGCGAGCGCTGTTGCAGCCAGCGGCGATGAACGCCGTCGCCAGCGCGGTAGAGATCGCAGCCGGGAATACGTTCATGGCTCTGCACCAGGTCAAAAGACTCACGCTGCCACAGCGCACGCGCGGCGTTGGCAAAGCCGCGCTCGCGGCTGATGCGCCCCCACTTACGTGGGTTACAGATATGGATCTGCCAGTCCGGTTTCACCGGCCCCTGCCATTCGCGGGTGATGACGTTCAGCTGCAGATGACTGCTGTCGAGGGCTTCCAGCGCGCGGGAGACAAACCGTTCTGCGCCGCCGTCCGGGCGGTACTTCTGCCGCACCAGAGCCAGCCTGAATTTACTCATGCCAGTACCTTTTTCGCCGCCGCGATCACGGCGTCGGTAGGAATTAAATCGAGATAACGTTCGTCGGTGTTGGTGTTGATAGCGTCCGGATCGGGCAGCGGACCGAAGTCGCCGGCCCAGATCACCTCGCCTTTCGCCTGCCACGGACGCCAGAAGGTCAGCTTCGAGGGGCCGAACAGGGCGACCAGCGGAGTGCCAAGAGCCGCAGCCATATGCATCGGCACCGAGTCGACGCCGATAAACAACCGGGCATGATCGATCACTGCTGCCAGCTGGCGCAGCGTTAACTGGCCGGCTAAAGAGTGCAGTCGCGCCTGCGGGCAGCCGGCGATGATGGTATCCACCATCTTCTTCTCTCTATCATCGGGGCCGGAGGTAAGCACCACCGCGTACCCCTCGGCGGACAGCGCGTTGATCAGCGCACTCATACGATCTTCGCGCCAGCATTTAAAGAACCAGCGCGACGTCGGCTGGATGACGATGTAGTTTTCCCGGAACTCCTCTGGCAGCAGGGCGCGGCTGGTGGCCCAGTCTGCTTCGCTGTAGCCCATCCGCGCCGGCGCGTCGTGCAGCTGGATACCAAGTGGAGCGAGAATAGAGAGATTCTGCTGTACCGTATGCAGCTGGTTGTGCTGTTGGGTTGAGGCCAGCGCGGTGTGGCAGTAGCGCCAGAACGGGTGGCGGCGCTTTGGGAAATCAAAACCAATCCGCGTCGCGGCGCCGGTCAGTTTGCTGATAATCGCGCTCGGCCACTGGTCGGCAAGGTTAAGCACCATATCGTATCGCTGCTGGCGCAGCGTCTGAATGAGCTGCCATTGCATCTTTAGCTGATGCCTTTTTCCCTGCTTTTTCCAGCGGCGATCGAGACCATAAATATGGTGGATATCGGGGTTGGCAGCGAGCATATCGCGGGTCTCTTCATACAGCAGCACATCCACGCTGGCGGCGGGATACTGCTGTTTCAGCGCGTGAATAAGCGGCGTGATCAGCAGCATGTCGCCATGATGGCGCAGCTTAATGACCAGGATCCGCGCCGGGTTCAACGGGCCGCGGGAGAGGGTTTCAGGCGTCATACTCTGTTCTTCATCCAGGATAAGGGTTCCGATTCTAGGGGATCAGACAGATTGAGAGAAGCGTTGTATTGCTCTACCATGACCCGATACGTATGGCCTGAGGACGTTTTCGTGCACAATCCCGCATTTCTCATCACGATTGATACAGAGGGCGATAACCTCTGGCAAAAACATGACAGTATCACCACCGAGAATGCGCGCTATCTCCCGCGTTTTCAGCAGCTTTGCGAAAAGTATGGCTTTAAACCGGTCTATTTGACCAATTATGAAATGGCCATCGACCCTTTTTATATCGAATTTGCCAGAGACGTGATTGCCCGCGGCACCGCGGAAATCGGCATGCATCTGCATGCGTGGAACAGCCCGCCGACCGAGCCGCTGACCGCCGATGACTGGCGACATAAGCCTTATCTTATTGAATACAGCGATGCCATGATGCGTGAGAAGGTCGACTATATGACGCGCCTGCTGGAGGACACCTTCCAGACCAAAATGGTCAGCCATCGCGCCGGGCGCTGGGCGTTTGACGAGCGCTATGCGCGTCTGCTGGTGGAGTACGGGTATCAGGTGGATTGCTCGGTGACCCCGCGGGTGAACTGGAAGACCGCCAAGGGGGCGCCGCAGGGCGATGGCGGGACCGATTATCGCCGCTTCCCGCAGCATGCCTATTTCCTCGATGAAAATGATATCAGCCGCGAAGGCCACTCTCCGCTGCTGGAAGTGCCGATGAGCATTCAGTACAAGCACTCAGCGTGGATGAACAGCGTGAAGCAGGGTTACGATCGGCTGCGTGGCAAAGTGCGTTCTCCCTCCGTGCACTGGCTGCGTCCGATGGGCGGCAACGTGGAGACGATGAAAAAAGTCGTCGAACAAACGTTGACGCAGGGCAATGACTACGTGGAATATATGCTCCACTCTTCAGAGTATATGCCCGGCGGCAGCCCCACGTTCCAGAATGAACGGGATATTGAGCGTTTATACGCTGACCTTGAAGCCTTTTTTAGCTGGCTGGCGCCGCAGGTAAAGGGAATGACGTTGGCAGAATATTACCAGCGGAAAATCACACAGCGCTAACACAGCTCAAGGTACCGTATGCGTATCCTTAAACAATTAACGCGGAAAAAGAATGCTTTTTTCCGCGGCATTAAATTTAATTTAATTAACTATCGATACAGAAATAAGCCGGCGCGTAAAGCCTTTGACCCGGCGCCTGTGCACCGCGTACTGCTATTGCGTCTGGACGATAAAGTCGGTGATATGGTGGTTACGACCGGCTGCGCCAGAATACTGGCTGAACGGGGATATCAGGTTTCGGTGTTAACCGGACCAATATGCTGCGAAATATTAGCAGGCTCAGAATTCATTCAACAAGTATATTTATATCGGCCGCGCATGTCCTTAAATGTTTTAAGGGCGGTGGGCTTTGATGCGGTTATCGATTTTGATGACGTCACCAGCTATGAACGCTTTAAATTACTCGCCGATTTACGCGCGACCAGCGTGATTGGCTTTAATAAAGATCAATATAAACTTTACGATCATTCGATCGCTTTTTTTGACAGCAACAGCCATATTTCCCAGCGCTATAAACAGGTAGTGAAGCTGTTTGGCATCGTTGACGACCACCCGTATCACTATCATCTCCCCGGCTGCCGCCATGAGCGGGAGAAAGTAGCCCGCTTGCTTTCCCAGGCCGGAGAGGTCGAACTGCGTATTGCCATTAACCCTTTTACCGCGTCCGAGGATAAAGACTTCTGTCGCCACCAGGTGGCGACCCTGGTTGAGCGGCTACATGCTCTGCCTTACCGGGTCTGTATCGTGATGGTGGGGCGCAGTGAAAAAATCCGCCAGCTGGGACTGGATATGGCACTGTACATCGCCGACAGCACCATCAATTCCGCTGTCGAAGTGATCCGCAGCTGTGATTTAGTCATTACGCCGGACACCTCGATCGTGCATATTGCCCGGGCCTTCGATAAGCCGATGGTGGCGGTCTATAACAAACGCAAACTCAAAGATACCGGGCTGCCCGGCTATCACATCTGGGCGCCGGGCTATGACAAGGCGAAACAGATCGTCTGTGAAGAGGCAAATGTCGCCGATGTGGCGATTGAGTCGGTGTGGCCCGTGATTCAGGAAGAGGCCGACCGGCTGGTCGCCGCCCGCAGTTAATCGAGAGGTTAATATAAAAAGGGCCGCTGACGGCCCTATTTATTAGCGTTTTTCCGCCAGCCCTTTGCTGAGCGCAATGCCCAGCGGCAGCCAGAACAGCACCCAGGTCTCCCGGGGATTGCTGATGATAAACATCCCCTGAGAGGCCATAAACACCAGCGCGTAAAACAGGATCGCCAGACTGTAGCGGCTGTCGGTGCGGCGCTTGCGCCACGCCTGCCATAGCCCGCAGGCAATGACCGCCAGCAGCAGCAGTAAGCCCACGATGCCGCCTTTCAGCAGGGCACCCATATACACGCTGTGGGTGGTAGTGATGTGCTCGCCGCTGTAGTTGATGAAGTCCAGTTCATAGCTGAAACCGCGCCCCAGCCACGGCTGGCTGGCCATCTCCGACAGCGTATGGTGCCAGATACTCAGGCGCAGCCCACTTTGGGTGCCCAGCTCCTCGAAACGGGCGAGCAGCATATCGCCCACCGGTGTTACGACCAAAAGCAGCGCTACCAGCACGGCCAGCGCAGCGGCGATCAGCAGGTTACGGCGGGTAAAGACGTGCAGGTGCAGCGTACAACCGACCGCCAGCACCAGGGCGATGATTGGCCCGCGGCTTTGGGTCAGTAGCATCATGACCAGCATGATGGCGACCGGCAGATAGAGCCAGTGGCTGGCTTTTTCTTTCAGTAACATGCCGCAGATTAAAATGCCGATGCCGCAGTAGCCGGCAAGGTCGATAACGTTCGTTGGTCCAGGGTTCTCGGGGGAGACCGCACGTTCAGTGAGAACCAGCGTGTGGTCGATAATCAGCGTCCACAGTGAGAGCACGGTGATCCCGCCAACCACCGCCAGCATCGCCAGGCGGCGGGTTCGTTCGTCGCTGAGCAGCAACGCCATCAGTAACAGATAGCCGGTCAGATACACGCCGTGGGTGATCGGCGAGTCAATATGCTGTGGCGTATGGCCCCACAGGTTACTGAGGGCGTAATAAATAAAGAAGACCGCCAGCAGCGTCCAGGTCTGCCACTGTTCGCGTAACACCCCGGCCAGCGCCTGGCGGTTTTCCTGGCGAACCAGCGATAGCAACAGCAGCAGGATCGATAAATGCAGCAGGTTATTGGTCCGGGTGGACATACAAAAAATCGCGCTAAAAAATAAAAACAAAGGAAAGACAATCGAGTAACCCTGTCTGGCGAAATTACTCACTTTTAAAGTACTCATTAAACGCAACCTTTTCGAAGATAGTGTCCGGCACAGCGCTTTCTGGAGAAAAATTAATTACCCGGATCTGGCGTTGCTGCAGTACCTGCGCGGCATGCGCAAAGGAGGGCATGACGAGGGTATCCACTTTCGTTGCCAGATATGAAGGCAATTTTTCTTGTTGTGTTTCGTAGAATCGCGGCTGGTTAAAGTTGGTCATATCCAGGCCGCTCACCAGGATCGTATTGAAGCCCAGCCAGGCGAGAATTTGCAGCGCCCAGTAGACCACCGTTCCGGCATCGAAAACCCCCTGGCGGATATCGGTGCTAAAGCAGATATCCGGGCGCTGGGGATGAAAGCACATCGCCGGATTCTGCTGATATGTGCGCTTTATCGCTTCGCTGGCGACTTTCGGCTGGTAAATCTTATAGCAACCGTCCTCAATCAACGCCAAACGGCAGCGCAGCACATCCGCATGGCGATCGATAATTTTGGCGACCCCATGCATGGTGGTGAATAACAGAATGTCCGGCTGGCTGACAATGGCGCGGATAATGTCCGGCTTTTTATCGAAAAATTCCATGTCGACGATGGTATAGAGCGAAAAATGCAGTCGATCGGCAAGATGCCAGGCGCCATTGACGCCCATTACCGGGATCGTTTTCGATAGCAGGGAAAAATCGATATTGCGGGTTGAAGGGCCGGTGGCGGTCAACAGGACTTCGCCCTGCATGCTGTTTTTCAGCGCGCTCAGGCTGACCAGCGGCACCGTTTTCCCTTTATAGCGTAACGCGCTGATTTCGCCGCTTGGCGCGCGCGTGATGCGGGTAAAAGGCCACAGATTTTCATTGTGGCGATACGCGCGAGGGCGCGTATAACGATAGATCTGTTTAAACAGGGATCCCATCAGAGCAGCCCCTGATTTTGCAGGAGAAGATGAACCTGGCTGGCTGAAATATCGCCGGTGCTGGTGCTGTTTTCCGGTCTCACGATATGCTGATTTTTACCGTATCCGCCAATCAGTCCCGGATCGGTCGGGCCATAGAGCGTGAAGTTCGGTTTATCCAGCGCGGCGGTCAGATGGCTCAGTCCGGTATCGACCGAGACGACGGCCCGGGCGCCGGCCAGAACCTGCGCCACCTGCTCAAGGCTCATGCGCGGCAGTACTTCAACATACTCCCGTCCTTCCGCCAGTCGTTTTGCCCGCGCCTCTTCGTGTGGGGCGCCCCACGGCAGCTTAATACGAACGCCGCTGTCGGCAAGCAGATCGAGAAGCTCCTGCCAGCGGGGTTCCGGCCAGTGTTTATCGTCGCGGGTGGTGGCGTGCAGGAAGACCAGATAGGGGGCGGCAGCGCTAGCCTCATGCTGCAGGAAATGGCGCGCAATGGCGTAATCTCCCTGCGTCTGGGGTTTCGCGTAGCCGAGGCTTTTGGCGAACAGCTCGCGGGTACGCTCCACCGCATGCTGCGGTTTCGCAATGTGGTGGCGGCGATTGTAAAACAGGCTGGCCAGCGGCTCGCGGGCCGTTTGCCAGTCCATACCGTGTTTCACGCCGTGTGCCAGGCGAGTGACCAGCGCGGCGCTTTTTACCAGCCCCTGGGCGTCGATGATGACATCATACTTTACCGCCTGAACGGCCTCGCGAAAGGCTTTACGCTCGGCTTTAATCGGCGCGGAAAACCAGGCCTTACGCCAGCGACGAATCGCCACTGGAATGATGCGTTCAACGCTTTCATGCCAGGAGGGGATTTGCGCGAAGCCTTCTTCCACCACCCAGTCGAAGCGAATACCGGGGTGCGCCTGCGCCGCGTCGGTTAGCGCGGGCAGCGTGTGCAGCACATCGCCCATCGATGAGGTTTTTACGATCAATACCCGCATCCGCTATGCTTCCTCGTGCCCGGTTTTTTCCGTCAATAGCGCATTCAGCTCCTGCAGGACGCGTTCTGGCGTAATGTCGATCAGGCTCTGATGATAACCTTCGGCGGCATCGCCTTTGCGCACTTTGTGGTAGCCGGTAATCAGACGGATCACCCGCGCTTTATGTGACAGCGGAGGGGTGAAGTCCGGGCTGCTCGGGCCATACAGCGCCACCAGTGGGCGGTCCAGCGCGGCGGCGACGTGCATCAGCCCCGAATCGTTAGTCACTACAGCTTTACAGGCGGCGATCAGAATGACCGCCTGCTCCAGCTGGGTTTCACCCGCCAGGTTGCGGCACCAGGCCTGCTGCTCGCTGCTGAGCGCGGCGATGATCTCTTTGCCGGCCTCGTTATCTTTTGCCGAGCCGAATAACGCAATCTGATAGCCATCGTCGATGAGCTTTTTCGCCAGCGCAGCATAGTGATAGTGCGGCCAGCGTTTGGCCGGGCCGAACTCCGCGCCGGGACAGAAGCCGATGATCGGCCGGTCGTTCGACAGATTAAAGGCGCTGCAGGTCTGTGATTTTTCGCCATCGTTGACCTGCAGCTGCGGCCATAGCAGAGGTTGCGGCAGATCTTTGGCGCAGCGCATGACGCCGTTGTCATAGGCCAGCGCCACGTAGCGTTCCACCATCAACGGCCAGGCGTCTTTATCCAGCACCCGGGCGTCGTTGAGCAACCCGTAGCGCATCTCGCCGCGCCAGCCGGTGCGCAGCGGGATGTTGGCAAAGAAGGGGACTAATGCCGATTTAAACGAGTTCGGCAGCACGTAAGCGCGATCGTAGCGACGCTCGCGCAGGCTATGGCCGAGCTTGCGGCGTTCACCGATAGCCAGCGCGCCGTGGCCCAGCGGCATCGGGATCGCTTCGTTCACTTCCGGCATGCGCGATAGCAACGGACGGCACCAGGCTGGCGCCATCACGTCAATAATCGCCTGGGGATAGCGCGCCCTGAGCGTACGATAAAGACTTTGCGACATCATCATGTCGCCCACCCAAGACGGGCCTATCACCAATATTTTCATGCTTGTTTCTTACGCGTCGCGGTTGAGCCAGGCCATATATTCCGTTACGCCTTCGGCAACGGTTTTGAACGGTTTGTCATAGCCCGCTTTGCGCAAGTTAGTCAGATCCGCCTGCGTGAACGCCTGGTAGCGGCCTTTCAGTTTGTCCGGGAACGGGATGTACTCGATGCTGCCTTTTTTGTGGTATGCCAGGGTCGCATCGGCGACGGCCTGGAAGGATTCCGCGCGGCCGGTGCCAAGGTTGAAGATGCCGGAAACGCCGTTTTCCCAGAACCACAGATTGACGTCAGCTACGTCGCCCACGTAAACGAAGTCGCGCTTGAAGCCGTCGCTGCCTTCGAACAGTTTCGGACTTTCGCCATTATTCAGCTGGGTATTGAGGTGGAAAGCCACGCTCGCCATGCTGCCTTTATGGCCTTCACGCGGCCCGTAGACGTTGAAGTAGCGGAAGCCGACAATCTGCGAATTGGCTTCCGGCAGGATCTGGCGCACGTATTCGTCGAACAGGAATTTGGAGTAGCCGTAGACGTTCAGCGGCTGTTCGTACTCGCGAGATTCGATGAAGTCGCTGGTGCGTCCGCCGTAGGTGGCCGCTGAAGAGGCGTACAGGAACGGAATTTCGCGCTCCAGGCAGTAGTGCAGCAGCTCTTTGGAGTACTGATAGTTGTTGTCCATCATGTACTTGCCGTCCCACTCTGTGGTGGAAGAGCACGCGCCTTCGTGGAAGATAGCGTCGATGTCGCCGAACTCTTCGCCCGCCATAATCTGGATCAGAAAATCTTCTTTATCCATGTAGTCAGCGATGTTCAGGTCAACCAGGTTCACAAACTTGGTGCCGTCTTTCAGATTGTCGACAACCAGAATGTCGGTAATCCCTTTGTCATTCAGCGCTTTAACGATGTTGCTGCCGATAAAGCCTGCGCCGCCGGTTACGATGATCATAACTGTACCTTTGAAGTTGGGAGCCCGGAGACAATCCGGACATGAATGCTCATATCATATCACCACATGAGCAAGCCTACAGCCATTCGCAGAATAAGGTGCTGGGCTGACGTGATTTATGCTGCAAATAATTCATTCAGGCCTGCATCATCTCGTATCAGCGTATAGCTTTGGGTAATATGTGCCAAATTTTGCCGAATCTGGAGAGTTGCAATGCGTGGTGATTTCTACAAACAGTTAACTAGCAATCTGGAGACCGCTCGGGCCGAAGGTTTGTTTAAAGAAGAGCGCATCATCACCTCGGCGCAGCAGGCGGATATTACCGTCGGCGACAGCCACGTGATTAACTTCTGCGCCAATAACTATCTGGGCCTGGCGAACCACCCGGAACTGATTGCCGCGGCGAAATCCGGCATGGACAGCCACGGTTTCGGGATGGCCTCCGTCCGCTTTATCTGCGGCACTCAGGATACGCACAAGCAGCTGGAGAAGAAGCTGGCCGATTTCCTCGGTATGGAAGACGCGATCCTCTACTCCTCCTGTTTCGACGCCAACGGCGGCCTGTTTGAAACCCTGCTTGGGCCGGAGGATGCCATTATCTCCGACGCCCTGAACCATGCTTCGATCATCGACGGCGTGCGCCTGTGTAAAGCGAAGCGCTTCCGCTATGCCAACAACGACATGCAGGAGCTGGAAGCGCGTCTGAAAGAAGCCCGCGAAGCCGGCGCGCGCCACGTGCTGATTGCTACCGATGGCGTCTTCTCCATGGACGGCGTGATCGCCAACCTGAAAGGCGTGTGTGATCTGGCGGACAAATACGATGCGCTGGTAATGGTCGATGACTCCCACGCCGTCGGCTTCGTCGGCGAAAACGGCCGCGGCTCCCACGAATACTGCGACGTGATGGGGCGCGTCGACATCATCACCGGCACCCTCGGTAAAGCGCTGGGCGGCGCCTCTGGCGGCTACACCGCCGCGCGCAAAGAGGTGGTCGAGTGGCTGCGTCAGCGCTCCCGCCCGTATCTCTTCTCCAACTCTCTGGCGCCGGCCATCGTGGCCGCCTCCATCAAAGTGCTGGAGATGGTCGAAGAGGGGGCAGACCTGCGCGATCGCCTGTGGGCTAACGCGCGTCTGTTCCGCGAAAAAATGACCGCGGCAGGCTTCACGCTGGCGGGCGCCGACCATGCCATCATTCCGGTGATGCTGGGTGAAGCGGTGGTGGCGCAGAACTTTGCCCGCGAGCTGCAAAAAGAAGGGATTTATGTCACCGGCTTCTTCTATCCGGTGGTACCGAAAGGCCAGGCGCGTATTCGCACCCAAATGTCGGCGGCGCATACCCCTGAACAAATTGAGCGTGCGGTGGAAGCCTTTACCCGCATCGGCAAACAACTGGGCGTCATCGCCTAATAAGGGTGTGAGATGAAAGCGTTATCCAAACTGAAAGCGGAAGAAGGCATCTGGATGACCGACGTACCGGAACCGGAAGTCGGCCATAACGATCTGCTGATTAAAATCCGCAAGACCGCCATTTGCGGGACCGACGTGCACATCTACAACTGGGATGAGTGGTCGCAGAAGACCATTCCGGTGCCGATGGTGGTCGGTCACGAATATGTCGGCGAAGTGGTCGGGATTGGTCAGGAAGTGCGCGGCTTTAAGATTGGCGACCGCGTCTCCGGTGAAGGGCATATTACCTGTGGCCACTGCCGCAACTGCCGCGCAGGCCGCACCCACCTGTGCCGCAACACCATCGGCGTGGGCGTCAACCGCCCTGGCTGCTTTGCTGAGTATCTGGTGATCCCGGCCTTTAACGCCTTTAAGATTCCCGACAATATCTCTGATGATCTGGCGTCTATTTTCGACCCGTTCGGCAACGCCGTGCACACCGCGCTCTCCTTCGATCTGGTGGGGGAAGATGTGCTGGTCTCCGGCGCCGGCCCGATCGGCGTGATGGCGGCGGCGGTGGCGAAACATGTCGGCGCGCGTAATGTGGTGATCACCGACGTCAACGAGTACCGTCTGGAGCTGGCGCGCAAAATGGGCGTCACCCGCGCGGTGAACGTGGCCAAAGAGAGTCTCAACGACGTGATGGCTGAGCTGGGCATGACCGAAGGTTTCGATGTGGGTCTGGAAATGTCCGGTGCGCCGCCGGCGTTTCGCAGCATGCTCGATACCATGAACCACGGCGGCCGTATTGCGATGCTGGGTATCCCACCGTCGGATATGTCCATCGACTGGACCAAGGTCATCTTCAAGGGGCTGTTTATTAAAGGTATCTATGGTCGCGAAATGTTCGAAACCTGGTACAAGATGGCGGCGCTGATCCAGTCTGGCCTCGACCTTTCGCCGATCATTACCCACCGCTTCGGCATTGACGACTTCCAGAAGGGCTTCGATGCGATGCGATCCGGCCAGTCCGGAAAAGTGGTATTGAGCTGGGAATAATCCCCTGGTGCTGTCGTAAAAATGAGCCCAAAAGGCGCCTGCGGGCGCCTTAATTTAGATTTGGATAACATTTTTAGCCTGCTTAATATTAAGCGCACAATTTCTACATCGATTTTCCGGTTATTCGCTTATACAGTGTGTTTAGTCTCAGTTTAACTTTGTAACTATCATGCTTAAACTCTCCGTATGCTTACTAACCTGTAACTCTGCACGCCTGCTCAGGGAGGTGCTCCCGCCTTTGCTGAAGGTGGCCGATGAATGTATCGTTGTCGATTCCGGCAGTACAGACGACACAGTCTCTATTTGTCAGCAGTTTGGTCTTACCGTCCATCACCATGCCTACAAAGCTCACGGCGCGCAGATGAACTATGCTATCGGGCTGGCCAGCCATGACTGGGTGCTGTGCATGGACAGCGACGAAATTCTTGATAATGACGTGGTGGCGGCCATTCAGGCGCTAAAAGCGGGGGAGGAGCCCGACCCAACCTGTGCCTGGCGTCTGCCGCGCTACTGGTTTGTGCTTGGCAAACAGGTGCGGACGATCTACCCCATTTCCTCGCCGGATTACCCGGTGCGCCTCTTCAACCGCCAGCAGGCGCGTTTTAACGACCGGCCGGTGGATGACCAGGTGGTCGGCCACGCGCGCTCCGTTAAATTGCCGGGCTTCGTTCGCCATGACACCTTTTTTTCGCTGCATGAAGTGTTTAATAAGCTGAACAGCTATACCACCCGGCTGGTGAAGTACCAGCAGATCAAACCTTCGCTGACGCGGGGGATCGTCAGCGCCATTGGCGCTTTCTTTAAGTGGTATCTGTTTAGCGGAGCGTGGCGCTATGGCAAGGTCGGCGTGGTCACCGGGCTGTACGCCACGTTTTACAGCTTTCTCAAATATTTTAAGGCGTGGTACGCCCACGAAGATAATCAGGCGCCCGTCGCGCAAAAACGAACGGACCCCTGAGTGGTCTAGTTGCCGGGATTGTCCCAACCCTGCCATTTGAGGCGATAGTACTGGACCAGCGCGCTCTGGCTGATACTGTCGCTGAGGATAGTGAAGAAGCGGCTGGCGTTTACGGGCTCCAGTGGATGCTTCGGCTTGCAATACTTCACGCCATGGAACGGATTACGCGGTTTCCGCTGCACTGGCAGCGTTTGTTGCGCAGGCGGCTGAGCGTAGTTGGGCGTCGAGTTGTCGACCTGCGGCTCGTTCAGCAGGCTGCTCGGGCGCACCAGCGTGATATCCGACGGCAGGTTATAGACCATCTGCTGCAGCACCCGCACCGTCGTCGGATGCGGATGGCCAATAGCAATCGCCGAGCCGTTGCGTCGCGCCAGCGCGACAGCGCGATTGAACTGGTTACGGATATCGGCTTCGTTCTGCGTATCGTCAAGAAATACCTTGCGCTTAATCACCTTTACGCCGGTGCCCTGGGCGGCGCGCATGGCCTGGGTGTTGCCGATGGTGACGCTGTCGAGAAAATAGAGATTGTAGCGCTCCAGGGCCTGCATCACCTTCTGCATGCCAAACAGGTTGGAGGTCATCGCGCTGCCCATATGGTTATTCAGCCCGACGGCGTAGGGGACTTTGCCGTAGGCCTCGCGAATGATGCGCTCGATCTCCTCGCTGCTCATCTCAGGACGCAGGGTGTCTTTTTCCAGCGGCTGTTTGCTGAGTGGCGCCATCGGCAGATGAATGAGCACTTCATGGCCCAGATTATGCGCTTTAGTGGCCATTTCCCGGGCGTGCGGCGCGTTCGGCAGCACGGCGACGGAGATAGTGGATGGCAGCGCCAGTACCTGATTCTCGGTTTGCGGGCGGTAGCCGAAATCGTCAATAACGATGGAGAGTTTGCCAGCGAACGCTGGCGCCGCCAGAGCCAGCGAACCGGCTACGGCAAGAGCAATTGCGCGAAATTGAAGCAAAACTTATCTTCCCAACCACGGCTGTGGATTGACCGCCTGACCCTGGCGGCGAATTTCGAAATAGAGCGACGGACGGCCCTGACCGCCGCTGCTGCCTACGAGCGCGATAGGCTGGCCGGCACGAACCTGCGTACCGACGCTGACCAGCGCGCTTTGGTTATAGCCATACAGGCTCATGTCGCCTTTGCCATGTTCGACCACCACCACCAGACCATAACCCTGCAGCCAGTCGGCCAGAATGACCCGACCATCGGCAATGGCTCTGACTTCGGTGCCTTCAGACGCGGCGATAACCATCCCTTTCCAACGTAGTTCACCTTGCAGCTGTTCGCCATATCGATGAAGGAGAGGACCGCGAACCGGCCAGAATGCCTGACCGCGCGGCGAGCCCAGCCCGCCGGTGCGTGACATCAGCGAACGCTCGCTTTCCGTTGGTTTATAGGTGGTGCCTTTGCGCGACGCTTCCTGCTGGCGGTCGCGCACCGCCTGCGCGTCGCGTGCTTCCCGATCGGCGCGGGCTTTGGCGGCAGCTTCCGCCTGGGCAATACGACCGCGTAGGCGCGATTCGTTAGCCCGCATTTCGCTTAGCTGTTGCTGACCCTGCTGAATGGAGGACTCGAGTCCGGAAAGGGTCTTTTTCCGTTCGTTACGTGCTTGCTCCAGCTTCGCCTGCTGGGCTTTTTGCTCGTAGACCAGCGTCTGCTGTTGGCTCTGCTTCTCTTCGAGCATCGACTTCTGGACAGCCATCTCTTCACGCGTTTTCTTCAGCTCCGCGATGGTCTCCTGACGGGCCTGGTTGAAGTAGCTGAAATAGACCTGCATCCGCTGGTTGCGCTGACCTTCTTCACCGCTGAGCACCATCTGGATACCGGTGTGTGGCCCCTGACGGAACGCGGCATCGAGCTGCGCGGCGAGATTACGCTCCTGAGACGCGCGCTGGCGCTCCAGCTTTGCGAGCGTGGCGTTCATCTCGTCAATCTGCTTATTGAGCTGGTTCAGGGTATCCTGGGTTTCGCGGAGTTTGCGGGTTGCGGCGGCGATCGCCTCTTCCTGCGCTTTGAGCTGGGCAAGCAGGCTCGCGCGCTGCTGCTGCTGTTGCTTAATCGCCCGCTGCTTCGCGGCGATATCGGCCTGAATAGACTTTAGCTGATCGCGATCGTCGGCGTGAGCAGATGACGCGCACAGCAATACGCCAGCGCTGAGCGCGCTGGCGTAAAGGACGGATCGAACTGCCGTTGCGATCCATGTAGTTGAATACGTCGCCTTTCCCCTCATGGGGAAGGATTATTCCACGATGAACAGCGGCTTGCCAGTCATCTCTTGCGGGATTTCCATTCCCATCAGCGACAGCATGGTCGGGGCGATGTCGGAAAGTTTACCGCCGTTGACCGCTTTAACCGCTTTATTACCGACGTAGATCAGCGGAACCGGCAGGTTGGTGTGCGCGGTATGCGCCTGGCCGGTAGCCGGGTCGCGCATCTGCTCGGCGTTGCCGTGGTCGGCAGTGATCAGCAGCTGGCCGCCAACGGATTCCACCGCCTGAGCGACCTGGTCGATGCAGTGATCCAGCGCTTCAACCGCTTTCACTGCCGCTTCCATCACCCCGGTATGGCCAACCATGTCGCCGTTCGGGTAGTTACAGATGATGGTGTCGTATTTGCCGCCCTTGATGGCCGCAACCAGTTTCTCGGTCAGCTCGGCGGAGCTCATTTCCGGCTGCAGATCGTAGGTCGCCACTTTCGGCGAGTTAATCAGGATCCGCTCTTCGCCTTTAAACGGCTCTTCTACGCCGCCGTTGAAGAAGAAGGTGACGTGAGCGTATTTCTCGGTTTCGGAGATGCGCAGCTGGGTTTTATCGTGCTTCGCCATCCACTCGCCGAAGGTGTTGGCCAGCGAGGCTGGCGGATAAGCGCAGGCGACTTTGATGTCGGCGGCGTATTCGGTGAGCATCACGAAATCGAGATTAACCACTTTCTTACGCGCGAAGCCGTCGAAGTCAGCATTGACGAAGGCGCGGGTGATTTCACGCGCGCGGTCAGCACGGAAGTTCATGAAGATCAGCGCGTCGCCGTCTTCCATCGCGGCATCGGCCTGGCCGGCTGCGCGGATAACGGTCGCTTTCACGAACTCGTCGTTTTCGTCACGGGCGTAGGCGGCCTGCAGACCGGCGACGGCGGTATCGGCCTGGAATTCGCCTTTGGCCAGGGTCAGCAGGTCATAGGCCTGTTCAACGCGGTCCCAGCGGTTGTCGCGGTCCATGGCGTAATAGCGGCCGATGAGCGACGCGATGCGGCCTTTGCCCAGCGCGGCAAATTTGGCTTCGAATTTTGCCAGCGTTTTTTCCGCGCTGCGCGGCGGGGTATCACGACCGTCGAGGAAAGCGTGGAGATAGATCTTCTCAGCGCCGCGCTCTGCCGCCAGCTCCACCATCGCCATGATGTGATCTTCGTGGCTGTGGACGCCGCCCGGCGACATCAGGCCCATGATGTGGACCGCTTTGCCGGCGGCAACCGCTTTGTCGACCGCGGCGGTGAGTACCGGGTTGGCGAAGAAGGTGCGTTCTTTAATTTCCACATCGAGACGGGTCAGGTCCTGATAGACGATACGACCGGCGCCCAGGTTGACGTGGCCCACTTCGGAGTTGCCCATCTGACGGTCCGGCAGGCCGACTTCGAGGCCGGATGCATCGATCAGGGTATGCGGACGTTTGGCCCACAGCGCGTCCATTACCGGCGTTTTAGCGCTGTAAATAGCGTTATCCTGATGCTCTTCACGATAGCCGTAGCCATCCAGAATCACCAGTACCATAGGTTTTTTAGAAACCGACATTGCGACAACCTCATGCTCAAAGACAGAAATTTTGCATAATTTTACTACAGCTGAATCGTTTAAATCCCCGTGAAAGATCAAAGAAAGGGAGCGGCCAGGCCACAGGGCGTCTGCGAGAACGGTTTTTTTCGCCGCCGTCCGCAGAAAATACATTACATCGCGCTCACTGGCTGTAATTGCCGCAAGGCACAGGTATACTCCTTTCCTGGTTTTTTTCTCACTTAGTCGGGAGTTGTAACCCCCCATGCAAGAAATTATGCAATTCATCGGCCGTCACCCGGTCCTGAGCATCGCGTGGATCGCGCTGCTGGGTGCGGTACTGTTCACCACCTTCAAGGGCCTGATGTCGAAAGTCAAAGTCATCACCCGTGGTGAAGCGACGCGTCTTATCAATAAAGAAGATGCGGTGGTGGTCGACCTGCGTCAGCGTGACGATTTCCGTAAAGGCCATATTGCCGGTGCTATCAACCTGTTGCCCAGCGATATCAAAGCCAATAACGTCGGCGAGTTGGAAAAACACAAATCGCAACCCATTATTGTGGTAGACGGTTCCGGCATGCAGGCGCAAGAGCCCGCCAGCGCGCTGAACAAAGCCGGGTTTGAAAAAGTCTTTGTACTGAAAGAGGGCATCGCAGGCTGGAGCGGCGAAAACCTTCCTCTGGTACGCGGCAAATAACTTACCTCGCGTGGTGATGCCGCCGCGTTTTCCCCTGCATGCCTGACGTGAGGGGAAGCTCAGTCCGCGGCGTAAAACCCTCAGGGTAACAACAGGAGTGAAGTCATGGCCAATATTGAGATCTACACCAAAGCGACCTGCCCGTTTTGCATCCGCGCGAAAGCGCTGCTGAACAGCAAAGGCGTAACGTTCCATGAGTTGCCGATCGATGGCGATGCCGCAAAGCGTGAGGAGATGATCCAGCGCAGCGGACGGACGACGGTTCCGCAGATTTTTATTGATGCGCAGCACATTGGCGGCTGTGACGACTTGTATGCGCTTGATTCACGTGGTGGACTTGATCCCCTCTTGCGCTAATTTTTGCGCGCTTTCCCTGGCGGAAGCGCGTATTTAAGGACAACACGAAAGGGTTTTACTATGTCAGAACAAAACAGCACCGAAATGACCTTCCAGATCCAGCGTATCTATACCAAAGATATCTCTTTTGAAGCGCCGAATGCACCGCAAGTTTTCCAGAAAGACTGGCAGCCGGAAGTTAAACTTGATCTGGATACCGCCTCCACCCAGCTGGCTGAAGGCGTTTATGAAGTGGTGCTGCGTGTGACCGTGACCGCCTCGCTGGGCGAAGAAACCGCGTTCCTCTGTGAAGTACAGCAGGGCGGTATTTTCTCCATCGACGGCATCGAAGGCACCCAGATGGCGCACTGCCTCGGCGCATACTGCCCGAACATTCTGTTCCCGTACGCGCGCGAGTGCATCACCAGCCTGGTTTCCCGCGGTACCTTCCCGCAACTTAACCTTGCGCCAGTGAACTTCGACGCGCTGTTTATGAACTATCTGCAGCAGCAGGCTGGCGAAGGTGCAGAACAACATCAGGATGCCTGATGAACGCACTTAATGCTGCAATGACTGTGATCGGTGCCGGCTCTTACGGCACCGCTCTTGCCATTACCCTGGCAAGAAATGGCCACCACGTTGTGCTGTGGGGCCATGACCCGAAACATATCGCGACGCTGCAACACGATCGCTGCAACGCCGCGTTCCTTCCCGATGTGCCTTTCCCCGACACGCTGCATCTTGAAAGCGACCTGGCCACCGCGCTGGCCGCCAGCCGCGACATCCTTGTCGTGGTACCAAGCCATGTGTTCGGTCAGGTGTTACGCCAGATTAAACCGCTGATGCGTCCCGACGCGCGGCTGGTGTGGGCGACCAAGGGACTGGAGGCCGAAACCGGCCGCCTGCTACAGGACGTGGCGCGTGAAGCGCTGGGCGACGACATCCCGCTGGCGGTGATCTCCGGGCCAACCTTCGCCAAAGAGCTGGCCGCCGGCCTGCCGACGGCGATTTCGCTGGCGGCGACGGATCCGCAGTTTGCCGAGGATCTGCAGCACCTGCTGCACTGCGGCAAAAGCTTCCGCGTCTACATCAACCCGGACTTTATCGGCGTGCAGCTCGGCGGCGCGGTGAAAAACGTCATTGCCATCGGGGCGGGCATGTCGGACGGCATCGGCTTCGGCGCCAATGCGCGTACGGCGCTGATTACCCGCGGCCTGGTGGAAATGTCCCGTCTCGGCGCGGCGCTGGGCGCCGATCCGGAAACCTTTATGGGCATGGCCGGCCTCGGTGACCTGGTGCTTACCTGCACCGACAACCAGTCCCGTAACCGCCGCTTCGGCATGATGCTCGGCCAGGGGATGGACGTGCAAAGCGCTCAGGAAAAGATTGGCCAGGTGGTTGAAGGCTACCGCAATACCAAGGAAGTTCGCGTTCTGGCACAGCGTTTAGGTGTCGAAATGCCAATAACCGAGGAAATTTATCAGGTATTGTATTGCGGAAAAATTGCGCGCGAGGCAGCATTGACCTTATTGGGTCGCGCCCGCAAGGACGAGCGCAGCAGCAATTAGCTTTCCTTTGTCACCTGAATGACCCTGCCAGCGCAGAACTGGCAGGTCATTACTATATCGCCTGGAGTATGCAATGCCGTGTGAAGAACTGGATATCGTCTGGAATAATATTAAAGCCGAAGCCCGGGCTCTGGCTGACTGTGAGCCGATGCTCGCCAGTTTTTACCACGCAACGCTACTCAAGCATGAAAATCTGGGCAGTGCGCTGAGCTATATGCTGGCCAACAAGCTGGCTTCCCCAATTATGCCGGCCATCGCCATTCGTGAAGTAGTGGAAGAGGCCTACGCCGCCGATCCGGAAATGATCGCCTCCGCCGCCTGCGATATTCAGGCGGTGCGTACGCGTGACCCGGCGGTGGATAAATACTCCACGCCGCTGCTCTACCTGAAGGGTTTCCATGCGCTGCAGGCGTATCGTATCGGCCACTGGCTGTGGACTCAGGGCCGGCGTGCGCTGGCGATTTTCCTGCAAAATCAGGTCTCCGTCTCCTTCCAGGTGGATATTCACCCGGCGGCGAAAATCGGCCGCGGGATCATGCTCGACCACGCCACCGGCATTGTGGTCGGTGAAACGGCGGTGATTGAAGATGATGTCTCTATTCTGCAGTCGGTCACTCTCGGTGGGACCGGTAAAACCAGCGGCGACCGTCACCCGAAAATTCGCGAAGGCGTGATGATTGGCGCCGGGGCGAAGATCCTCGGCAATATTGAAGTCGGGCGCGGGGCGAAGATAGGCGCCGGTTCGGTGGTATTGCAGCCGGTGCCGCCGCACACCACCGCCGCAGGCGTACCGGCGCGCATCGTCGGCAAGCCGGAGAGCGACAAGCCGGCGATGGATATGGATCAGCATTTCAACGGCATCCACCATACCTTCGAGTACGGCGACGGGATTTGATGTATTGCCACTTGCCGTTGTTAAGCCCAGAAAGGTAGCCCGGATAAGGCGCAACGCGCCGCAATCCGGGAACCGCTCAGGTTAGCTGCGCAACACCGCGCCTGGATATCCCAGCTGGCGCCAGGCTTCATACACCACCACCGACACCGCGTTTGACAGGTTCATACTGCGGCTGTCCGGCATCATTGGAATACGGATTTTCTGCTCCGGCGGCAGGGCATCGAGGATGCTGGCCGGCAGACCGCGGGTTTCCGGGCCAAACATCAAGAAATCGCCATCCTGATAGCTCACCGCGCTGTGCGCCGGTGTGCCTTTGGTGGTCAGGGCGAACAGCCGCTGTGGCTGCGCGCTGGCGAGAAACGCCGCGTAATCCGCATGGCGCTGCACGGCAGTGAACTCGTGATAGTCCAGTCCGGCGCGTCTCAGGCGCTTATCGTCCCAGGTAAAGCCCATTGGCTCAATGATATGTAAATTGAAGCCGGTGTTGGCGCACAGGCGAATAATATTGCCGGTGTTCGGCGGGATCTCTGGTTCGAATAAGACGATGTTCAACATACTGCCCCCTTAATTGCGGGGCAGAATAGCAGATATTTGGTCAACCCTCACCCCGGCCCTCTCCCAAAGGGAGAGGGGGAAAACCGGTGCCGGTCGGTGGGCTGGGGGGCTGGTAAAGGGAACACCCTCACCCCGGCCCTCTCCCAAAGGGAGAGGGGGAAAACCGGCGCCGGTCGGGCGCTGGAGGAAGGCGGGTAAAGGGCTTACCCATCCGTCGATACTTCTCGTGGACTGAGGGGCAGGGAAACGTCGCCGCTAATCTGTCTGCCGGACGGTTCCCTCTCCCTGAGGGAGAGGGTTAGGGTGAGGGGAGAGAGCATAACGGCGCAGCTTATGCCGCGTTATGCTGCTTCAGCGCATCGAAGGTCTGCAGCGCCTCCGCGTTCTGCACCAGCGAATCGCGGCTGATATCCGCGATGGTTTTTGCCCCGGTCAGGGTCATCGCCACTTTCATCTCTTTCTCGATCAGGTTCAGCAGATTCGCCACCCCTTGCTTACCGTGGGTCGCCAGGGCGTACAGATACGCGCGGCCCAGCAGCACGCTGTCGGCGCCAAGGGCGATCATCCGCACCACGTCGAGACCGTTGCGGATGCCGCTGTCGGCGAGAATAGTAATGTCGCCTTTCACCGCGTCGGCAATGGCGGGCAGGGCGCGGGCGGAGGACAGCACGCCATCGAGCTGGCGGCCGCCGTGGTTGGAAACCACAATACCGTCAGCGCCGAAGCGCACCGCGTCGCGGGCGTCTTCCGGATCGAGGATCCCCTTGATCACCATCGGGCCGTCCCAGAAATCGCGGATCCACTCGAGGTCTTTCCATGAAATCGACGGATCGAAGTTATTCGCCAGCCAGCCGATGTAATCCTCAAGCCCGGTCGGTTTGCCAAGATAGGTGGAGATATTGCCCAGATCGTGCGGGCGACCGTTGAGGCCGACATCCCACGCCCACTGGGGATGAGTGACCGCCTGCCAGTAGCGACGCAGGGCGGCATTCGGGCCGCTCATGCCGGAATGGGCGTCGCGATAACGGGCGCCAGGGGTGGGCATATCGACGGTAAAGACCAGCGTCGAGCAGCCTGCGGCTTTAGCGCGCTCCAGCGCATTGCGCATAAAGCCGCGGTCGCGCAGGACGTACAGCTGGAACCACATCGGGCGCTTGATGGTCGGGGCGACCTCTTCGATCGGGCAGACGGAAACGGTAGAAAGGGTGAACGGAATGCCTTTCTCATCCGCGGCGCCAGCGGCCTGCACTTCGCCGCGGCGGGCGTACATCCCGCACAGCCCGACCGGCGCCAGCGCCGTCGGCATCGCCAGCTTTTCGTTGAATAACGTGGTTTCCAGGCTCAGGTCCGACATATTGCGCAAAATACGCTGGCGCAAGGCGACATCGGAAAGGTCCTCGACGTTGCGGCGCAGGGTATGTTCGGCGTAGGCGCCGCCGTCGATATAGTGGAACAGAAACGGCGGCAGGATACGCTGGGCGGCGGCGCGATAGTCGCTGGCGGCGGAAATAATCATCACGAATTCTCCCTGGAATTTTCATTGTGGTCACCGGGCAGGCGGGTAATTCGCGCCTGGCGGGCCTGGTCTTCATCAAAACGTTTAATGGTGGCGTGGACAAAACCTAAGTGGCCCATCATCGCCTGGCGCGCCGCCTCGGCGTCACCGGCAACAATAGCCTCCATAACGGCCTGGTGCTGTTCGGTCAGGCGGGCAAACACCGGCGGCACCAGATACATCCGCTGGCGGCTCTGCTTCACCGAGGATTGTAGAAGCTCGAAAAAGCCGCGCATGGTTTGCAGCAGCACCACGTTATGCGAGGCTTCAGCGATCGCCAGATGGAAGCGGACGTCCGCCTGCGAGGCGATATCCGGGTCTTCACTCTGAGTGGCTTCAAAGCACAGACGAATTTTTTCTTTGTCGGCGTCGGTGGCCCGCATCGCCGCGTGCCACGCGGTGCTGGCTTCGATGGCGTGACGGGCTTCGAGGATATCGAAGCTGTAGTCCGGGTCATCTGCCAGCAGCGTCTTCAGCGGCTGGACGATGTTTTGCTCGGACCATGGCTCATGCTGCCAGCGGACGAAGGTGCCGCCGCCGCGACGGCTCAGCAGCACACCTTCATTGACCAGCATCGCCAGCGCTTCGCGCAGGGAATTGCGCGAGACGCCGAGCTGGGCGGCGAGCTGGCGCTCGGCGGGCAGTCGCATGCCCGCCTCCAGCTGTTGTTCTTCAATCAGCGCCCGGACGCGACGCGCTACGTCGTCGGCCAGGCGTTTAGGCATCACTATCACGGGATCATCCAGGTTAAAACGTAGGCCTGCAGCGTGGTGATCAGGCCCACCATGCAGGTGAAGATCAGGCTGTGTTTGACGGTAAAGCGGAACAGATCCGACTCTTTACCCACCAGGCCTACCGCGGCGCAGGCGATGGCGATCGACTGCGGGGAAATCATCTTGCCGGTGACGCCGCCGGTGGTATTGGCGGCGACCAGCAGGATATCGGAGACGCCAATCTGCTGTGCCGCCGTTGCCTGCAGCGCGGCGAACAGGGCGTTAGACGAGGTGTCCGAACCGGTCAGGAATACCCCCAGCCAGCCAAGGAACGGCGAGAAGAAGGTAAACGCGTGGCCGGTATGGGCCAGTGCCAGGGCCAGGGTCGACGACAGCCCGGAGTAGTTAGAGATAAAGGCGAACGCCAGCACCATCCCGATAGAGTAGATCGGCAGCGCCAGATCCTTCAGCGTCCCGGCGAAGGTGGTCAGCGCGTCTTTCGGCTTCATGCGCAGCCAGACAATGGACAGCAGGGCGGCGAACAGAATGGCGGTGCCGGTCGCCGACAGCCAGTCGAATTTGTAGATAGCAGCGTAAGGGGTCGCTGCGCTGACCACCGGCGGCATGCGGGCGACCATCTTGTCGAGGAACGGTACCGAAATATTGATGACGAAGTCATACATCGCGCCGCCCGGTGCGAACAGCGCTTTGAACGGCGGTACGCTCCACAGGGTCACGGTGGCGGTCAGGAACAGGAACGGCGACCAGGCGCGGATCACTTGTCCCGCCGTGTAGCGAGTGCGGGCCAGCGTCATATCCACCTGTGCGGCGCCGATATCGCCAAAGCGGAAGATACGCACTGGCTGCCAGCGTTTGAGGAACAGGGTCAGACAGACCAGGGAGACCAGCGACGAGATGATGTCCGGCAGCTCCGGGCCAAGGAAGTTAGAGCTAAGGTACTGGGCAATAGCGAACGAACCGCCTGCCACCATCACCGCCGGCCAGGTCTCTTTAATGCCCCGCCAGCCGTCCATGATAGCCATGATCCAGAACAGGACGATAATGGTCAGGAACGGCAGCTGACGGCCCACCATCTGGCCGATGGCGAAGCTGTCGATACCGGTCACCTGGCCGGCGACCAGAATTGGGATGCCCATCGCGCCGAAGGCCACCGGCGCGGTGTTAACGATCAGGCACAGGCCAGCGGCATACAGCGGGTTAAACCCGAGACCGACCAGCAGCGCGGCGGTAATGGCGACTGGCGCGCCGAAACCCGCCGCCCCTTCGAGAAAGGCGCCGAAGGAGAAACCGACGATCAGCATCTGCAGGCGCTGGTCCGGCGTAATCGACAGGATCGACGAGCGAATAATATCGAACTGCCCGGTCTTCACTGAGATTTTATAGACGAAGACCGCGGCGATAATAATCCACGCGATAGGCCACAGGCCGTAGAAGAAGCCATAGACCACCGAGGCTAAAGCGCGGTCCACCGGCATTTTATAGAACAGCAAGGCGACGGCCAGCGCGATAGCGACGGTCCAGGTGGCAGCGACGTAGCCTTTCAGTTTGAGCTTAATCAGCGCGAAAAAGAAAAACAGAATCGGTAGCGATGCGATAAGACTGGATAACCAGATATTACCGGCGGGATCGTAGTTTTGTTGCCAGAGATTCATGCAGGGTCTCCATCGGGCCGCCAGGACAGGAGGGCTGAGTCTGCGCTCATTGCCGATCACATGCTGGGTAAAATTGGCCCGGCCAATTAGGGATAGCAGGGTTGATGACAACGAATGGTTAACCAGATGTTACTCTTAAGCAACGTGTTTGTGATGTGTTTTGATGGATTTGTGAACTACTGAGGGGTTGATGAAATTATTGGTTGGACCAATCGGCCTGGCAGGGCATAAAAGCGTGGGGGAGTGAAGACAGAATGGCCCTCTCCGCACGGAGAGGGTTGGGATCAGAATTCGCTGCGGGCGAAACCGGTCATCTCTTTGAGACCCATTTCCCGGCCGAGAGCGGTCATCGGATGAACGACTACCAGACCGCGGACGCTTTTCTTCAGTTTGCCCATATCGGCCTGCTCTTTTTTGGTTATCGCGCGGCGGAACGGCAGACTCATCAGCTTCTGCGCCTCTTTGCTCAGTTTCTGGCTCTGGACGGAACGCAGGCGCTCAATCTCCGTTTCCAGGGTCGCTTTTTCTTTTTCCAGCTCAGCGTATTTGTCGGCGGCTTCCACCAGCGACAGCTCGGCCTGCTGGTGGCGGATGGTGTCGAGACGATCGCTCAGACGCTTGATTTCATTCTTTTCGACTTCTTTCATGGTGACTTAATCTGTTAATAAAGGGGCTTCATTCGCCTATAGTATGTGCTGTGACCGTCATTGTTGATAGCTTTTTATCAAAAATTCGCCGTTTAGCGCCTGCAGAATGCAATATCATCCATGGCTAATAATTTGAATTTTATTAATATTCTTCCTAATATCTGGTCTAATTTCATTTCTGTGAAGCCTGTCGGCAGATAAGCACGTTTTCCTTAACCCGCGCCGGTTATTTGGCTAATGCTTAATCAGATTATTCCCAAAGAGGAGGACGTGATGGCAAAGATCGGCGACGGCGTACCACGTTTAATCGACAAAGCGGTTGATTTTATGGCTTCCAGTCAGGCGTTTATGGAGTATTTGAAAAAGTCTCCGCGTCTGCAGCATGTACCGCGAGACATCCCTCAGGAGAAGGAAGCGTTGTTTCTGCAGCGTCTGGAATATTATCGTCAGCTTTACCGGCCGACCTGCGACCAGACGGAGCCGGAATCAGAGCGTTGATTTCTGGAAGGCTTTTTTTAAGCTGATTCGTGAAATCAGCTCAGTCAGGGACAACACCATTGTTGAGCGCACCATCTGCTGGTAACGCAGCTTCTGCATTGCCAGCAGTTCTGCATCGCTGTCATCAAACTGCGGCGTTGGCGGCAGGGCGGTGACGCAGTGCAGCTCGCCGAACGGACCGATAATTTCGTCGTCGGTGAAGCTGTACTCATTGCCGTCGTGGTTAAGCTCTTCGCGCAGGGCCATCAGCAGTTCAGCGTCTTCATACTCGGCACGACTTATCACCCCAAGGCCATAAATCAGCTTCAGGCGTACAGAGAGATCGCCGAGCGGCCCGCTGCCCTCCAGCAAGGGCTCGACGGCGTATTTCACCGCGTAGTCGTCTTTACGGAACACCTGAAGCACCAGAATATTGACCGCTTCCGTTAACAGCTCGACGGTGGCGATCAGGAAGCTTCGTACGGTTTTGCCAGCATTCAGACGCTCAAGCACACGGTTTTCAAATGCTTGTGTTTCTTCCATCATTGCCTGCATATCTGACAGGAGTCGTAATGGGCGCGACGTCGGTCGCGCCAGGTTGTACATCATTTTACCGCGTTGTAGTCGCTAACGGCCTCCGCGACAACAGCGCTTGCAGCGTCCAGGCCGGAAATCTGCGCCAGCGCCGCCTGCGGCCCCTTGTCAGCGATCAGTGCCGCCAGCTCCTGCGCCTGCGGATCGTCTTCGCTACGGAAATGCATCGCCGCCGCAATCCCTTTCACCAGGTTGCGGTGCGGCAGACCGTATTCCAGGGTACCCAACAGCGGCTTAATTAAACGGTCGCCAGCGCTCAGTTTGCGCAGCGGCTGACGGCCAACGCGCTCAACATCGTCTTTCAGGTACGGGTTCTCGAAACGTCCCAAAATTTTCTGGATATAAGCTGCGTGCTTCTGGGCATCAAAGCTGTAGCGTTTGATCAGCACCGCGCCGCTCTCTTCCATCGCGCCTTTAACGACGGCACGAATGCTCTCATCGAGGATCGCATCGCGAATCGTCTGGTGGCCCGCCAGTTTCCCGAGGTAGGCGGTTATAGCATGCCCGGTGTTTAAGGTGAATAGCTTGCGTTCGACAAATGCCATCAGGTTATCGGTTAATTCCATTCCCGGGATGTTCGGCAGCTCGCCCTTAAACTGGGTTTTATCCACAATCCATTCGCTGAAGGTTTCCACAGTGACTTCCAGCGGATCGTTGGTGGCGGAGGCTGACGGCGGCACGATACGGTCTACGGCGGAGTCGACGAAGCCGATATGCGCTTCCACCCACGCTTTATCTTCTTCCGCCAGCGCGTTAAACACGTGGCCTTTTAACTGCGTGGTGCCGCGCACCATATTTTCGCAGGCGATAATGTTCAGCGGGCGTTCGCTGCCCTGTGCTTTGCGCTTCGCCAGCCCTTTGGCGATCGCCGGGGCGATACGTTCGAGCACGACGGGGCCGACGGCGGTAGTGAGCAGATCGACCTCAGCGATCAGGTCCACCACCTCATCGCCGATGCTGCTGACGGCATTGACGCCGGAGACGGTATCCACCTGCTCATTTTCGCCGACGACGTGAACCTGATAGCTATGACGGGCATTCAGGGCATCAAGTACGGTCTGATTGACATCGGCGAACGTCAGTTCGATGCCCGCGTCGGCCAGCAATTTACCGATAAAGCCACGTCCGATATTACCTGCGCCAAAATGTAATGCTTTCATAGTATTAACCTTCAATTAATGTTTTTACCTGAGAGGGCTGGGGTGAGGCTTTTCCCTCACCGCAACCCTCTCCCAAAGGGAGAGGGAAGGGACGTTGTGGTTATTTATTCAACAGCGCCAAAACCTCGTCGACGCTGGTGGTTTTCGCCAGTCGTTCAATCACGGTTTCATCATCCAGTGCGTTAGTCAGGCTGGTGATAACGTGGATGTGTTCGTTATTGCGGGCGGCGATGCCGATCACCAGGCGGGCAACATCGTCTTCATCTTCGCCGAAACGCACCCCTTCCGGGTACTGGCAGAAGACAACGCCGGTTTTCAGCACGCGATCTTTCGCTTCAATGGTGCCGTGCGGGACCGCGATGGACTCCCCGAGATAGGTTGAGGTCAGTTTTTCGCGGTCGAGCATCGCCTGTACATATTCCGGCTCGACGTAGCCGCCTTTCACCAGCTGTTCACCGGCGAAGCGAATCGCTTCTTCTTTGGTGGCCGCTTTGCGACCGAGGAAGATGTTATCCGCGCCCAGCTGGAACAGGTTTTTGTTAGTATCGTCAAAGCTGTCTTTCAGGCTATCGGTGACTTTGACTTCGTTGTCGATGTGGCGCTGCGCCGCGACCAGACGCTCGGTCAGGCTGGTGTACAGACCGCTGTCGAGGAAGTTGGTCAGCGAAATATGCTGCGCCTGCGGCACCTGACGCATGGCGCGCTCGGTGAGGTCGCGGTGGGTGATGACCAGGTCAACATCCGGCGGCAGGTTATTGATTGCGCTGTTGGTGACCGAAATCTGGCTCAGCCCGGCATCCTGCACTTTCTTGCGCAGCACCCCTGCGCCCATGGCGCTGGAACCCATACCGGCGTCGCAGGCGACGATGATTTTACGCACATGGCTCAGGTCGTTGGTGACATTACCGGCCGCCAGCGGGCTGGCGCCTTTGGATTCCGCTTTCATGTCGTGCATACGACGCGTTGCGGCTTCGATATCGTCTTCTTCTTTGACTTTGCTGGTCTTCAGCAGAACTGCAGAGACCACGAAGGAGACCGCCATCGCCGCGATAATCGCTGCAATGTTAGCGAAGTAGGCGCCTTTTGGCGTCATCGCCAGCACCGCCAGGATAGAGCCCGGGGAAGCCGGAGAGACCAGACCGCCGTTGAGGATAGTCAGGGTGAAGACACCGGTCATCCCGCCGAGAATAACGGCCAGGATCAGACGCGGGTTCATCAGCACGTACGGGAAGTAGATTTCATGGATACCCCCCAGGAAGTGGATGATAGCTGCCCCGCCTGCAGACTGTTTTGCGCTGCCGCGACCAAAGAACATGTACGCCAGCAGAACGCCCATCCCCGGACCCGGGTTAGCTTCAATCAGGAAGAAGATGGATTTGCCCAGCTCGTGGGACTGCTGAATACCCAGCGGTGAGAAGATACCGTGGTTGATGGCGTTATTGAGGAACAGGATTTTTGCCGGTTCCACGAAGATAGACGCCAGCGGCAGCATGTCGTGCGCCACCATAAAGTTCACGCCAGCTGCGAGCAGTTTTGACAGAACTTCAACCGCCGGGCCGATGCCGAGGAAGGCCAGAATGGCGAGGATCATCCCGATGATGCCGGCGGAGAAGTTATTCACCAGCATTTCAAAACCGGATTTGATCTTACCATCTACCCAGTTATCGAATTTCTTGATGCAGTAACCACCCAACGGGCCGGCAATCATGGAGCCGAGGAACATCGGCATATCCGCGCCGACGATAACGCCCATGGTAGTGATCGCCCCGACCACCCCGCCACGTTCGCCGCCGACTAATTTACCGCCGGTGTAACCGATCAGCAGCGGCAGCAGGTAGGTGATCATCGGACCGACCAGCTTCGCCAGCGTTTCGTTTGGCAACCACCCTGTCGGAATGAAAAGCGCAGTGATGATACCCCACGCGATAAACGCGCCGATATTCGGCATCACCATATTGCTGAGGAAACGACCAAAGCTTTGCACTTTGATCTTGATATCGGATGACATAAAACACCCCTTCTTCTGTTTTGCGTATCGCGCAGGCTAAAAGCCCGAGGTTTGTTGTTAATGTGGCGGCAGAGGTAGCCGGGCCCTGATTGATAGTGCGAAATCTGGCACTGAATCGTTTAGCTGTCCAGCCAGCGCCCTTTTGTGTGATACGGATCACATGAATATAGGGGGCAAAGCGCTTTTTGTAGTGATGCTGATCACATAATTCCTGTGTAAAAAAACAACACAGCGCCTTTTTAGCCGCTGATCTGCCTTTTTGTGTGATATTTGTCACAATTTTGTTTCGTGGTTTTGTTGTTTGTTTGTGATTTTGATCACAAAGAATTTCACGGTGGATTTTTGCCGCTGTGATCTCGGCCCGGTTTTGCGGCCAGGGCGAGATGGCTCTGTAACTAAGCAACCTTAACTGCCGAATAACTTTTTTACGCCGGATGGCAAAAATGAAAGGCGTGAATTATGCTCAAAATAGCGGCCCGAATGTCAGTGGGTCGTGAATAAAATTCATATAAATTATTAGCGTAAAGCCGAGGGAATTATGTTTCTCAATTATTTTGCGCTGGGCGTTCTGATCTTCGTTTTTCTGGTCATTTTTTATGGGATTATCATTCTTCACGATATTCCCTATATGATTGCTAAAAAACGCAACCACCCCCATTCGGATGCTATTCATGTTGCCGGATGGGTGAGCCTTTTTACGCTCCACGTCATCTGGCCGTTTTTATGGATTTGGGCCACGTTGTACCAGCCTGAGCGCGGCTGGGGCATGCAGCATAAGGCGAATACGGCCCCTGACGAACCTGAAAAAGAGACCGATATACAACAGCTTCGCCAACGACTGAGCGACCTTGAACACCAGGTGGCGGCCATCCAGCGGCCGCAGTCCACCTCTGCGGCGGAGAAATAAACGATGGATCTGTTGATAATTTTGACCTACGTGGCCATCGCCTGGTCGATATTTAAAATCTTCAAAATACCGGTAAATAAATGGACGGTACCCACCGCGGCGCTGGGTGGCGTATTTATTGTTAGCGCGCTTATTTTATTAATGAACTATAACCACCCGTATACGTTTCTGGCGCAAAAGGCGGTGATATCTATTCCTGTTACGCCGCAGGTTACCGGGGTGGTGAACAGCGTTACTGACAAAGCGAATCAGCGCGTTAAAAAGGGCGAAGTGCTTTTTACGATTGACCCGGCGCGCTATCAGGCGCGAGTCGACCGCCTGCAGGCCGACCTGGTGACGGCGCTGCACAGTATTAACACCCTCAAAGCGCAGCTCTCTGAAGCCCAGGCCAACACCACCCGCGTGTCGGCGGAACGCGATCGCTTATACAAGGACTATCAGCGCTACCTGAAAGGGAGCCAGGCGCGGGTGAACCCGTTCTCGGAAAGCGACATCGATAACGCCAGGCAGAATTACCTTGCCCAGGACGCGCTGGTCAAGGCGTCGGTGGCTGAGCAGGCGCAGATCCAGAGCCAGCTGGACAGCATGATCAACGGCGAGCAGTCGCAAGTGGCCAGCCTGCGCGCCCAGCTGGCGGAGGCGAAATATAATCTCGATCAGACCACCGTGCGGGCGCCAAGCGATGGGTATATCACCCAGGTGCTGATCCGCCCTGGGACCTACGCTGCCTCGCTGCCGCTGCGTCCGGTGATGGTGTTTATCCCGGAGCAAAAACGGCTGATCGTCGCCCAGTTTCGGCAAAATTCCCTGCTGAGGCTGGAGAAAGGCGATGACGCGGAAGCGGTGTTTAACGCCCTGCCCGGGCAGGTGTTCCACGGCAAACTGGTCGATATTTTACCGGTAGTGCCGGGAGGAACTTATCAGGCGCAGGGGGCGTTACAGTCGCTGACCGTGACGCCGGGCAGCGATGGCGTGCTGGCGACCATCGAGCTTGATCCTAATGCCGAAATTGATGCGCTGCCTGATGGCATCTACGCGCAGGTGGCGGTCTACTCCGACCATTTCACCCACGTCTCGGTGATGCGTAAAGTGCTGCTGCGCATGACCAGCTGGATGCACTACCTCTATCTCGATCATTAATGCGATCGGCGGCAGGTTGAGCGGGACGCTCACCTGCCTTTTGCCCTGCCCTGAGCCATACTCATATCTTTATTGGCGATAATTTGTTGGCGATAAGGAGCAGGCTATGAAACTGATCGGCAGCTACACCAGTCCCTTTGTGCGCAAAATCTCCGTCATCCTGCTGGAAAAGCGCATCCCGTTTGAGTTTGTCAACGAATCCCCGTACAGCGAAGACAACGGCGTGGCGCGCTATAACCCGCTGGGCAAAGTGCCGGCGCTGGTGACGGACGACGGTGAGTGCTGGTTTGATTCTCCGGTCATCGCCCAGTATCTGGAGCTGCTGGGCGTGGCGCCGCCGATGCTCCCCTCCGACCCCAGAGCCGCTCTCAGGATGCGTCAGCTTGAAGCGCTGGCGGATGGGGTGATGGAGGCCGCCCAGGCACTGGTGCGCGAAAAAGCCCGCCCAGGCGCGCAGCAGTCAGAGCAAGAGCTGCTTCGTCAGCGGGAGAAAGTGGCTCGCGGTCTCGACAGGCTGGAAGCCTGCGCGGCAGACGGAACGCTGCGCGGCGACGAGGTCAATCTGGCGACCATTTCCACGGCCTGCGCCATTGCCTACCTGAACTTTCGCCGGGTAGCGCCCGGCTGGTGCGCCACCCGGCCGCAGCTGGTAAAGCTGGTGGATGCCCTGTTCCAGCGCGCCAGCTTTGCGCGTACCGAACCGCCGCGGACTTGACCCAGGCAGGTAACAGTTTGTGCAAGGAGGCGTTACAATCGCCGCTGATTGTTGACTCCCTCTCCCGTCGGGAGGGGGGAAAATAACTTACCGCCAGGCCCATTCATGACTACCGAAATTCGTGCGCTTTATACCCGGCTTCCGGCCATTGACCGCTTACTACGCGACCCCGCTTTTTCCTCTCTGCTGGCGCAGCACGGCCATTCGCAGGTAGTGGCGCAACTGCGCCAGATGCTCGATGAGGCGCGGGAGCAAATCCGCCAGCATCAGACGCTGCCGGACTGGAGCCATGACTGGCTGAACGCCTGCGCACAGCGGCTGACCGCCAGTCGGCAGAGCGCCCTGCGTCCGGTGTTTAATCTCACCGGTACGGTATTGCATACTAATCTGGGACGCGCCATCCAGGCAGAGTCGGCCGTGGAGGCAGTTGCCAGTGCGATGCGCGCGCCGGTGACCCTCGAATATGATCTCGACGACGCCGGGCGTGGCCATCGCGATCGCGCCATTGCCGATCTGCTGTGCCAGATCACCGGCGCGGAAGATGCCTGCATTGTGAACAACAACGCGGCGGCCGTTCTGTTGATGCTGGCGGCCACCGCCAGCGGCCGCGAAGTGGTGGTCTCCCGCGGCGAACTGGTGGAGATCGGCGGGGCATTTCGCATCCCCGACGTGATGCGCCAGGCGGGTTGTCAGCTGCACGAAGTGGGCACCACCAACCGCACCCATGCTAAAGATTATCGCCAGGCGGTGAATGACAATACTGCGCTGCTGATGAAGGTTCACACCAGCAACTACAGCATTGAAGGCTTTACCAAAGCCGTCGACGAAGCGGAGCTGGCGGCCATTGGCCGCGAACTGGACGTCCCGGTAGTGGCCGACCTGGGCAGCGGGTCGCTGGTGGATCTCAGTCAGTATGGCCTGCCAAAGGAGCCGATGCCGCAGGAGATGATTGCCGCCGGGGTGAGCCTGGTCAGTTTCTCCGGCGATAAGCTGCTCGGCGGTCCGCAGGCCGGAATTATCGTCGGCAAACGCGCGCTGATTGCCCGGCTGCAAAGCCACCCGCTGAAGCGGGCCCTGCGCGCGGATAAAATGACCCTCGCGGCGCTGGAAGCCACGCTGCGCCTCTATCAGCACCCGGAGGCGCTGAGGGAGAAATTGCCGACGCTGCGCCTGCTCACCCGTCCGGCGGAGGAGATCCGCCGGCTGGCTGAACGCCTGCAGCCTGCCCTGGCGGCACACTATGCTGATTTTGCCGTCAGCGTGGCAGCCTGTCAGTCGCAGATTGGCAGTGGTTCGTTACCCGTCGACCGCCTGCCCAGCGCGGCGTTGACCTTTACCCCGCATGACGGCCGCGGCAGCCGGCTGGAGGCGCTGGCGGCCTGCTGGCGCGCGCTGCCGTGTCCGGTGATTGGCCGCATTTATGACGGTCGGCTCTGGCTGGACCTGCGCTGTCTGGAAGATGAAACCCGGTTTATGGAGATGTTGTTACGATGATTATTGCCACCGCTGGACATGTTGACCACGGCAAAACGACGCTGCTGCAGGCGATAACCGGCGTGAATGCCGATCGTCTGCCGGAAGAGAAAGCGCGGGGAATGACGATCGATCTCGGCTATGCCTACTGGCCGCAGCCGGACGGGCGGGTGCTGGGATTTATTGACGTTCCCGGGCACGAAAAGTTTTTGTCCAACATGCTGGCGGGGGTGGGTGGGATCGACCATGCGCTGCTGGTGGTGGCCTGCGATGACGGGGTGATGGCGCAAACCCGCGAACACCTGGCGATCCTGCAGCTGACCGGAAAGCCGACGCTGACCGTGGCGCTCACTAAAACGGACCGCGTGGCGGCCGCCAGGGTGGCGGAAGTTCAGGCAGAGGTCGAGCAGACCCTGCGCAAGCTGGGCTTTGACGCCGTCGCTTTCTTTCCCACCGCGGCACCGGAAAATATCGGTATTGCCGAACTGCGCAGCCATCTGCTGCAGCTTGCGGAGCGTTCCCACCCGCAGCAGCAGCGGTTTCGCCTGGCGCTGGACCGCGCTTTTACCGTCAAGGGGGCGGGGCTGGTGGTCACCGGGACGGCACTCTCCGGCGAAGTACGGGTCGGGGATACCCTGTGGCTCACCGGCGTCAACACGCCGATGCGCGTCCGCGGTCTGCATGCCCAGAACCAAGCGGTTGAACAGGCGCACGCCGGGCAGCGCATTGCGCTGAATATTGTCGGCGATGCGCAAAAAGAGGCCGTGCATCGCGGCGACTGGCTGCTCTCCTCACCGCCGCCGGAGGCCGCAGAGCGGGTGATTGTCGAGCTACAGTGCCATACGCCGCTCAGCCAGTGGCAGCCGCTGCATATTCACCACGCTGCCAGCCACATTACCGGCCGGGTGTCGCTCCTTGAGGGCAACCTGGCGGAGCTGGTGCTGGATACCCCGCTGTGGCTGGCGGATAACGACCGGCTGGTGCTCCGCGATATCTCCGCTCGCTTAACGCTGGCCGGCGCACGGGTGGTGACGCTGGATCCCCCGCGTCGCGGCAAACGGAAACCGGAATATCTGCAGTGGCTGCACGCCCTGGCGGCAGCTGGCGCTGACGATGCGCAGGCGCTGGAGCTGCATCTGCAGCGGGACGCCGTCCGCCTTGAGCGCTTCGCCTGGGCGCGGCAGCTCAGCGAAGCCGGAATGACGGCTCTGATCCAGCGACCGGACTATCTGCAGGCCGGACAGCGCCTGCTCAGCGCGCCGCTTGCCGCCCGCTGGCAGCGAAAATTGCTGGATGCCCTGGCACGCTACCATGAGCAGCATCGCGACGAGCCCGGTCCAGGCCGGGAGCGCCTGCGCCGCATCGCGCTGCCGATGGAAGATGAAGCGCTGGTGCTGCTGCTGATTGAGCAGATGCGCGAGAGCGGCTTAGTCCACAGCCATCACGGTTGGCTGCATTTGCCGGAGCATAAAGCCGGATTTACTGACGAGCAGCAGGCGGTCTGGCAGAAGGTGGAGATCCTGTTCGGCGATGACCCCTGGTGGGTGCGCGATCTTGCGCGCGAAGTCCATGTTGAAGAGTCGCTGATGCGCGCGGTGCTGCGTCAGGCCGCGCAGCAGGGGATGATAACCGCGATCGTAAAGGATCGTTACTACCGCAACGATCGCATTGTGCAGTTCGCCCAGCGGGTGCGCGAGCTGGATCAACTGCGCGGATCAACCTGCGCAGCGGATTTCCGCGATACCTTAAACGTAGGGCGGAAGCTGGCGATCCAGATCCTGGAGTATTTTGACCGGATTGGCTTCACCCGCCGTCGCGGTAACGATCATATCCTGCGCGATAAAGCGCTGTTCCGGTAATCATGATCGCCTGTTCCCCGGCGGGCAGCGCATGGCGACCTGCCGGGGAACAGAATGTCAGCCTTGTCCGTAATAGGCGTTGGCGCCGTGCTTGCGCAGATAGTGTTTATCCAGCAATACCGACTGCATCTCCGGCAGCTGAGGCGAGAGCTGGCGTGAGAACAGCCCCATATACGCGCACTCCTCCAGCACCACGGCGTTATGTACGGCGTCGGCGGCGTCTTTTCCCCAGGCGAACGGACCGTGTGAATGGACAAGTACCGCCGGGATTTGCGCCGGATCGAGGCGCCGTTCTTCAAAGGTCTGAATAATCACTTCGCCAGTCTGATACTCATATTCCCCGTTAATTTCCTCTTCGGTCATCAGGCGGGTACAGGGGATCGCGCCATAGAAGTAGTCGGCGTGGGTGGTGCCCCAGGCGGGCAGATCGAGACCCGCCTGCGACCAGATCGTGGCGTGGCGGGAGTGGGTATGCACGATCCCGCCGATCTGCGGATAGCGGCGGTAAAGCGCCAGATGGGTCGGGGTATCTGATGACGGTTTTTTGCCGCCGGCCACCACCTTGCCGCTGGCGATCTCGACCACGACCATATCCTCGGCGGTCATCACGTCGTATTCCACGCCGGAAGGTTTAATCACCATCAGTGTGCGAGTTTCATCGACCGCGCTGACGTTGCCCCAGGTAAACGTCACCAGCTGGTGCGCCGGGAGCGCCAGGTTGGCCGCCAGCACCTCGGCTTTTAACTGTTCTAACATGCAAATCCTCCTTCCTGCATCCGCGCTTCTATCCAGCGTCGGGCCTCGATAATTTCCAGTACCGGCTCTTTGGCTTTTTCCGTCCACATCTCAATCAGAAATGCGCCGCGATAGTTCAGCTCATGCAGCGTTTTGAAGATGCCGACAAAATCCACACAGCCTTCGCCAAACGGTACGTCGCGGAACTGACCTGGGCTCTGCGCGGTCACCGGCTGGGTATCTTTTAAATGAATGGCGGCGATGCGATCGATACCCAGCTTCAGCTCGGCGGTGACGTCGTTTCCCCAGGCGCTAAGATTGCCCACGTCGGGGTAGACCGAGAACCACGGCGAGGCGAGCATCTCATCCCACTTTTTCCATTTGCTGATGGAGTTCATAAAAGCGGTATCCATGATCTCCACCGCCAGCATCACCTGCGCCGCCGCGGCCTGTTCCACCGCCCATGCCAGCCCTTCGGCGAAGCGCTGTTGGGTGCCTTCATCATGCGCTTCATAATAGACGTCGTACCCTGCCAGCTGGATGGTGCGGATGCCGAGATCGCGCGCCAGATGGATAGCTTTGCTCATGATCTCCCGCGCCCGCTGGCGCACGGCCGCATCGCGGCTGCCAAACGGGAAACGGCGATGGGCAGAGAGGCACATCGACGGGATCGCCACCCCGGTTTCCAGCATGGCGGTGACCAGCGAGGCGCGCTGCGCCGGGCTCCAGTCGAGACGCGACAGCCGCTCGTCGGTCTCATCCACCGACATCTCGACGAAATCAAAGCCGCAGCTTTTCGCCAGCACCAGCCGCTCCGGCCAGCTGAGATCTTTCGCCAGCGCCTTCTCATAGATCCCTAACGGATGGTTACGCATGCTTATCTCCCCAGATAGCATCGATCTGCGCATGGAACGCCGCAGCGACCTGCGCCGGTTGCGGTGCTCCGGCCAGCGCGCGTCCGGCAATAAACGCTTTCACCTGAATATCTTTGAACAAGGGCAGATCGGCCGGGGTGATGCCGCCGGTAATCGACAGCTGAAGGCCGATATCAGAGAGCGCTTTCATCCGCGCCAGATCGGCGTCACTCCACTGTTGTCCGCTGGCCTGAGCGTCGCGGCCGCGATGGTAAATCGCCTGGCGGACGCCGGTGCGGTACCAGGCGCGGGCGTCATCCAGCGTCCAGTTACCGAACAGCTCGATCTGAATTTCGCCGCCGCAGGCCTGCGCGACGGCGTGGCCCTTCTCAACGGTGGCGAGCGGCGCGGCGCAGATGATGGTCATCCAGTTAGCGCCGGCGGCAAAGGCCTGCTGGGCCAGCGTTTCCCCCGCATCGGCAACCTTCCAGTCGGCGACGATGAGTTTATCCGGGCACTGGGCGCGCAGAGCTTTCACCGCGCTCAGGCCTTCGGTTAAGCAGAGGATGGTACCGGCTTCAACGATATCGACGTGGTCCTGTAGCAGGGCGACATCGCGGCTGGCGGCTTCCAGGCTGGTGTGGTCGAGCGCCAGTTGCAGTAATGGTCGGCTCATAATGCATGCTCCTTAATGCGGGCGTGGTAGCCCTGTAGTGCTTCAATCAGATTCTGGTAATGGTGATATTTGCGCTGGTAGCGCGCGTGGGCGGCCATGTCGGGCAGCAGCGTGCGCACCGGATGCTGAAGGTGGCGGCAGGCGTCGTTGAAATCGCGATAGACGCCAGTGCCGACCCGGGCGGCGAGCGCGGCGCCAAAGCAGCCGGTCTCCTCAACCTGCGGCAGCTCGACGCGCAGGCCGCTGACGTCCGCCAGCATCTGCATCCAGACGTCAGAGTGCGCCGGGCCGCCGGTGACGCGCAGGGCCTGCACGCGGGTAAAGCGTTCGCGCATGCGGTTGAGGTGGGTCATGTGGCTGAAAACGACGCCCTCATAAATCGCCTGCAGCAGGTGCGCGCGAGTGTGGAGCGCCTGCATACCGTAGAAGCCGCAGGTCATCTCCAGTCCGGCGTTGCTGCCGTAGAGAAATGGCAGAAAAAAGAGGTCGCTACCGGCCTTCGGCAGGCTGGCGACGGCCTGATTGATCTCGTCAAAAGAGAGTTCACCCCACTGGGCAGTGAACCATTCGAGGTTGCCCGACGAGGTGGGGCTGGCTTCGTGAACGATGTACTGCCCGTCGTTAACGTAACGGCCGTAGACGTAAGGGTGCGCTTCATGGTCGCGCAGGCCATGGGTGATCCCGCTGGTGACGGCCCAGGTGCCCATCACCGCGTTGAGCGTGAATTCATCTTCAATACCGGCGCAGAGTGCGGTGGAGACCACATCAAACAAGCCGCCGACGACGGGGGTACCCGCCGCCAGACCGGTGATGGCGGCTGCCTGAGGGGTGATCTCCCCGCCTTTTTCTGCTGAACCGACGACAGGCGGCAGCGCACTGTCAATTTCGCCGATCCCCAGCCATTGCGTCAGGCGTGGATCGTACTGGCCGCTGGTCATGTTGTAGAGATTGGATTCAGAGATGTTGCTCTCTTCGCACCCTTTCACGCCGGTCAAACACCAGCGCAGATAGTCATGGCCCATCATCACGCAGCCAATTTGCGCGTAGCGCTGCGGTTCATTTTCTTTCACCCAGCGCAGCAGTGAAGCCGGGTGACCGGTCCACAGGGTCTGGCGGGTGACGGGATAGAGTTTTTCCGGGATCCCGTCCTGTTGCCAGCGCTGGACGATCGCCAGCGCCCGACGGTCGGAAGAGAGCATGGCATGGCCCAGAGGGCGATCCTGTTTATCAAGCAGGAACAGCCCCTTACCCTGCGCGGAGATGCCCACGCCTTTAATTTGTTCGCCGCGGATACCGGTACGTTGTAACAGGCCGGCGATGGTGGCGGCGCATTGTTGCCAGAGCTGGTCCATGTCGCGTTCGGCGTAACCCGGCAAGGGCGATAGCGTCTGCAGCGATTGCCGGTTAATGCCATGTTCACGGCCTTGCGCGTCATATAATCCCGCTTTCAGATACGTTCCGCCGCAATCAATGCCCAGCCAGAAGCGTGCTTTCTCACTCATTTTTCATCTCTCAATGTTGCCGGATGGCGCTGCGCTTATCTGGCCTGTGGGAGGATGCCCCACAGGCCAGGCGCGGTATTACGCGGCGTGCTTCCGCGGATTCACCGTATTGACGGGCGTGGCGCCGGCATCGCATTTCGCCGGCAGCAGCAGGGCCATCAGCGCGGCCAGCGCCAGAGAGATGGCCAGGCAATATACTCCCGCGTCTTTGCTATAGAGGGTGATCAGGACGCCCACCGCATAGGGGCCGCAGAAACCGCCAAGATTGCCGAGGGCGTTGATGACCCCGCGCGCGCCGCCGGCCATTTCGGCGCTGAACAGCCGTGCCGGAATGGTCCAGAACACGCCCGCCGCCGATTGCAGGAAGAATCCGCAGCCGACCAGCGCGGCGTAGGCCAGCCAGATCTGGCTCTTCAGAGCCACCGACAGGAACATGCACAGGGCAAAACCAATCAGTGGCAGGCAGACAAACAGCTTGCGTTTGCCGGTACGATCCGAGAGAGAAGAGAACAGGAACATGCCGGCAATGGCGCCAACGTAGGGCAGAATGGCGAGCACCCCAACCTGGCCCATGCTGCTGTGAGTCAGTTCTTTGAGGATGGTGGGCAGCCACAGGGTGTAACCGTAAATCCCGGTCTGATAGAAGAAGTTCAGTGCGATAAGCTGCCACATGGTTTTATCGGAAAGCACCGCGCCGAGAGAGGCGTTTTTCACCTCGGTGCCGGCAATGGCCCTTTGCTCGGCGGCCAGCGTTTCCACCAGATAATTCTTTTCGGCATCGGAGATCCAGCGCGCTTCCTGTGGGCGGTCATAAACGGCATAGGTCCACAGCAGCAGGACAACCACCGAGAGTAACCCTTCAATAATAAACAGCCAGCGCCAGTCGAGAACGGTGATGATCCAGCCGGAAAGCGGAGCCGTGATGATCCCGGCGATAGGGACAAACATAATGACAATGGCGTTAGCGCGCCCGCGTTCGGCGTCCGGGAACCAGTTGCTGATCATGGTTAGCACTACCGGGAGCATCCCACCTTCCGCCACCCCCAGCAGGAAGCGCAGCACCAGCAGCTGATACTGGTTGGTGATTAATCCCGTCAGGACGGAGATCACCGCCCAGGCGACCAGCGACCAGCCAATAAACTTCTTGCCGCTACCGTGAACGGCAATCTTGCCGCCGGGAACCTGTAAGAACAGATAACCAATAAAGAAAATGCCGCCGGCCAGTCCCGCCATGGTGGCGGAAATACCGAGTTCAGCATCCATACCGCCCGGCATTGCAAAAGCAATATTGACGCGGTCCATATAAGAGATAATACAGGCGATCAGAATGGGTGGAATAATTCGCAGCCAACGCTGACGTGGGACTTCATTTAGTCCTGGTCTAGAGGTCATATTCATATTTATAGTCTCGTAGAGTAAGTGTTCTTTTTTTATTATTGTTGTGCTTTATTTAAGGCAGCGATGCCGTCGCGTAATATCGCTATGCGGTGATTGACGTCCGCATCCGGGTTAATTTCCAGTAATTTAATACCCAGAAATTGCAGGGCGTCGCTGCCCGCGCAGGCTAATAATTCCCGCACATGCGTGTGGGTCATTAAACTTTGCGCACAGAACGGAGAGAAGGGCGCGTGTAAATCCTGCCATTCGCCATATTCGCCATTGAGCGTGGTGCCGGAAAACATTAACGCGCCAAGCTTACCGGCCTGGCTGGCCTGCCGGGTATGGGTCAACGGCAGAGTGGTGTCCTGGCCTTCAATCGCGGAGCGGGCCCAGTTTATGGCAACGCTAATCTCATAACCGGCAAGCGTTTCCAGCACATTCTCTAAAGGCAGAAATCCTTTGCGCGGCGCGGGGCCGGTCATGGCATCGCAATGTTCCAGCACCAGACTGCACGACCAGTCCCAGCTGGCCACCTCCTTCAGTGAACGGGCAAAGGCATCGGTAGCCTGGGCGACGTTAGGGTTGCTGGCGCAGGGCGTGGCATGGAGTTCCAGCGCCACGATTTTTCCGGCATTTGCCGCATTGATCGCATTAATTTTCTGGTAAAGGTGGCGGTAGTAGGCCACGCAGGCTTTACGCTGTTCCTCATCGCTCGATGCCAGGCCAAAGCCGCCGTTACCCCCGCGGCGGCGCATGGTTTCCATAATTGCCGTGACGACAATCTGCCAGTCTGCTGGGGTATGGCGCATTAACCACTCGTCGCCAAGTGGATGGAGATGTTCAAGGCAGGGTTGCTCCAGCCCGCGAATATCCGGGGTATCAGCCAGTTGTCGCCAGAATGCTTTTTCTTCGTCTTCACTTTTTTGGTGAAAAGAGGGTGCACAGGGATACGCACCGATAATATAACCGGTATTATTTTTCATAATGTGCTCCTGAAAATAATGCTTTTATAAAGCGTCAATCGCCACTTTAACCACGATTTTCCTGATCGGCGTGGCGACCGATTTATGGCATCCCGGGCGATGAACATCCTGCGGGAAAAATATGACATAGCTTCCCGGGATCATTTCAAGAAAAGATTCATTTTCGCATCCGTGATAGAAAATAATATCGCGCTGCGCTAATAGCGATTCGCTGATGGTGTTATTACCGTTATCAATAGCGAAACCTATTTTCTCCTCACCCCAGGCCAGAAACTGAATATCCAGATAGCGGCGATGTACTTCCGGGCGATTTTCGGCAACTTCGCGAGTGGTTAAGTCGATAATCTGCGCGAAGATATTTTTGCCGTCGATCTCCACGACGCCGGGGGCCAGTTTGCTGAAATCGGTGCTGCGCAGGAAATCCAGGGCTCGCTCAATTGCCGCAGGCAACCGACACGGATTAGGCTGCGTGATATGTCCAAAGATCATGGCTTAACTCCTTACAGCGCCTGAATTTTCGCCCAGACGCTGTCATCGACGGTGATACCGTCGCGACGATTCTCTTCCAGCAGGCGGGTAAACTCATGGCCAGGTAGACGGACAGCCACGTTTTCATCGGCCCGTTCGGCGCTGGTGATGAAATCCATAATCCGCTGCAGCTTGGCATCACGGGTCGCACCGTCGATGAGCTTATCGACCTCAATGGCGATGAAAATCTGCGAAACACCATATTCATCGCTGTTTTCCTGGGTCACTTCGGCCACAGAAGATCCATTGGAAAGCAGGGTGGCAATCATATCCAGCACGATCGACAGGCCGGATCCTTTCCAGTAGCCCATGGGTAAAATGCGGCGATTTTTCTCAATCACGCCCGGTTCTTTGGTCAGATTGCCTTCATCGTCGAATCCCCCGTCGACGGGGAGCTGGCGACCCGCCAGGCGGTTCACCTCCAGCATGCCGTAGGAGAACATCGACATCGACATATCCACCATGGTGATCGGCGTGGACGGGATGGCGACGATCAGCGGGTTGGTGCCGATGCGGCACTCTTTGGCGCCCCACGGCGGCATCACCGCGATGGAGTTAGTCCAGCAGATGCCGATGTAGCCTTTTTCCGCTGCCTGCCAGCCGTAGCTGCCCCCGCGCATCCAGTGGTTGGCGTTACGCAGCGCCACCAGCCCAATGCCGTGATCGGATGCCAGCTCAATGGCCCGGTCCATCATCTTTTTCGCCGTCAGATTGCCGATGGAGCGCTGGGCGTCCCACTGCTCAATCGCGCCGAGGCTGGTAATCCGCTGTGGTTTGGCCTCCGGGATGATATCGCCATTGTCCAGTTGCTGAATAAAGCGGGGAAAGCGGTTCACGCCGTGTGAATAGACGCCGGATTCCGTGGTGCGGGCGAACATGTCCGCGCAGGCCTCGGCGGTTTCCGCCGCCACGCCGCGTTTAAGCAGTACCTGATTGAAGGCCTCTTTTAACTGCGAAAAAGTTACTTTCATACGTGTTTCCCTGGTGAGTTCTGATCGCTTTTTTATCGTTAAATTTCACAATGCGAAATCTGATTTCAAATATAACGATCTAAATTGGCCAGATCAACGGGAGGACTATTTTTTAAAAACAATAAAAATCAATGAATTATGTTTTTTGATCTCAGATCGTGAACTGACACACACTTTGCGCTACCATCAGAGCGCAACGAAATGGGGGAGCGGAAGCGATGGTGATGAAAGAGAGCGAGACAGGACAAGACAAAGAGCGGCCGGCGGGAAGTCAGAGCCTGTTCCGTGGACTGATGCTGATTGAAATTCTGAGCAACTATCCAAACGGTTGCCCGCTGGCGCATCTGTCAGAGCTGGCGGGGCTCAATAAAAGTACCGTCCATCGATTACTGCAGGGTTTGCAGTCCTGTGGGTATGTCACACCGGCCCCGGCGGCGGGTAGCTATCGGCTCACCACCAAGTTCATCGCCGTTGGCCAGAAAGCGCTCTCCTCGCTGAATATCATCCATGTGGCGGCTCCCCATCTTGAAGCGCTTAACCTGGCGACGGGCGAAACGGTGAACTTTTCCAGCCGGGAAGACGATCATGCGATCCTGATTTACAAGCTTGAGCCGACCACCGGCATGCTGCGTACCCGCGCTTATATTGGCCAACATATGCCGCTCTATTGCTCCGCGATGGGGAAGATTTACATGGCGTTCGGCCATCCTGACTATGTGGAGCATTACTGGAACACTCACCAGGATATTATTCAGCCGCTGACCCGCAACACCATCACCGGCTTGCCAGCCATGCATGATGAGCTGGCGCAGATCCGTGAACGGAACATGGCCATGGACCGGGAAGAGAATGAGCTGGGGGTGTCCTGTCTGGCGGTGCCGGTTTTCGATATTCACCAGCGCGTGCCCTACGCCATTTCTATTTCTCTGTCGACGTCGCGCCTCAAGCAGATAGGCGAAAAGAACTTGTTAAAGCCACTGCGTGAGACCGCCGAAGCAATCTCACGTGAGCTGGGCTTTACGGTGCGTGAAGCGTCAGGCACATGACCACATCTTCCTCATCATCTGACAAAAAACAGCGCTGATTCCATTCAGGATCAAAGCGCGGGTAGGGACTATTCTGGCACCCTGCGGTTTTATCCCCAGGGAGCAGAGGATGAACCGGTTTCTTATTGCCAGTGCCCAGCAGTGTATTGGCTGTCGTACCTGTGAAGTGGCCTGCGTGGTCGCGCACCAGCAGGCACAGGATGTCGCCGCCCTGTCGACGAACCATTTTGCGCCGCGTATTCGGGTGGTGAAAAGCGGTGACATATCGACGGCGACGGCCTGCCGGCAATGCGAGGATGCGCCCTGCGCCAGCGTTTGCCCGCAGGGGGCGATTCAGCGTGACAATGACGTCTGGTGGGTCGACCAGCGGCGCTGCATCGGCTGCAAAAGTTGCATGGTAGCCTGCCCGTACGGCGCGATGACCGTCACGGTGGTGAGCCAGCAGGCACAGGCGCTGAAATGCGATTTATGCCATCACCGCGCCGAGGGTCCGGCCTGCGTGGCCGCCTGCCCGACGCAGGCGCTGCGGGTGATGGTTCCCGCAGAGCTGGAAGCGCTATGCGCGCAAAAACGCCAGCGGCTGGCGCTGGCGTGAGTAGGGCCGTTGACGGGCGTTACCCGCCCGTGGCGTCAGAGGCTATGCTTCCTGTTCGCGCCAGGCGAATTCAATCTCTTCGGCGAGAATTTTCACCCCGGCCTCAATTTTTTGCGGGTCTGGCACATAGTTCATGCGCATACACTGGTGGGTGTGCGGCCACGGCTTATCCAGACCCGGGAAGAAGTAATCCCCCGGCACCATCAGCACGCCGCGCTTTTTCAGCCGCTGATACAGCAGCTCGGTGGAGACCGGCAGATCCTTAAACCACAGCCAGAGGAAGATCGCTCCCTCCGGTTTGTGAATCAGGCAGCGCTCCTCCGGCAGATAGCGGCGAATAATGGCGATGGTTTCCTGCACCCGCTGATAATAGAAGGGCTTGATCACCGTCTCTGACAGGCGCAGCAGATCCTGTCGTTTAATCATTTCGCACATCATTGCCGGCCCGATGCCGCCAGGGGCGAGGCTGATAATGCCGTTCATATTGCTGATGGCGGTGATGATTTTCTCGTTGGCGATGATAATCCCGCAGCGGCTCCCCGGCAGCCCCAGTTTGGACAGGCTCATACACAGCACGATGTTTGGATTCCACAGCGGTCGGGCGTCGCTAAAGATAATCCCCGGGAACGGTACGCCGTAGGCGTTATCAATTACCAGCGGGACCCCGTGCTGATTCGCCAGCGCATCCAGTTTGATCAGCTCTTCATCAGTGATGACGTTGCCGGTCGGGTTGGTGGGGCGCGAGACGCAGATCATCCCGGTCTCTTCCGTCACCTGCAGATGTTCAAAATCAACGTGGTATTTGAACTGGCCTTCCGGCAGCAGTTCGATGTTCGGCCGGGTGGCAACGAACAGATCCTCTTCCAGACCGGCATCGGCGTAACCAATATATTCCGGCGTCAGTGGGAACAGTACCTTACGCGTGGTGCCATCTGCCCGACGGCCTGCAAACAGATTAAATAAGTAGAAAAATGCGCTCTGACTGCCGTTTGTTAGCGCAATATTCTGTGGTTCGATCTCCCAGCCCAGCTCGTCGCGCAGCATGTTCGCCAGCAGGTTCAGCAGCTCGCTTTTGCCCTGGGGGCCATCATAATTACATAGCGCATCAAGGGCTTTGCCATTATCCAGCATGTCGGACAGCAGCTGCTGGAAGTAGTCATTCATTTCCGGGATCTGCGCGGGGTTACCGCCGCCCAGCATAATAGCGCCCGGCGTGCGCAGACCGTCATTAAGGTCTTCCATCAGGCGGGTGATGCCTGAATGACGGGTGAATTTGTCGCCGAAAAGGGAAAATGTCATCGCGAATAGTCTGTCGGTGGTTCTGGAAAGTGGCTAACCATAACGCCAGCGCCAGCGTGGTGCAAATCTGAGGGAGGAGGAGGCTTTTTATCTTTATCCTGGTAATTGCTATTTTGCTAGCGTTTTGTTCTGAGTGGCTCCCCGCGAGGGCGGAGAGCCACGTGTGGATTACTGCTGCTGTCCGGCCCAGATAACCATCACTTTGTCTTCACCGCGCTCACGTACGAAACCGTAACCGCGCGGCATCGACAGCGTTGTCTGTTTGCCCATACCGATTGCCGGATGGCGAGCGCGGAACTGGCCGATCTTCTGCCAGTGGGTGACGCTGCGGGCCGCCTTGCCGTTGACGTCCTGCCAGTTCATCTCCGAACGGGTGCCCTGCAGCGGGTCCGAACCGGTGGGGCCGAACGGGCGCGATGATTCGTCGCCATAGAAAATCTGCACCGCGCCAGGGGCCAGCAGCAACAGCTCCGCCGCCGTAGTGCCCCCTTCGCGGAACAGGCGCGTATCGTGTGAAGAGAGATAGCTCAGGACGTTAAAGCTCTGCAGCTTGTCCGCCATTTGCTGCCAGGTGAGGTCAATATTGGCCATGCAGTTCGCTGCTTTCGCCGCCTGGTCCTGATAGTCGAAATTGATCATCGCATCAAAACCGTGGCGATAATAATCGCTCTGCATCACGCCATGTCCCCAGGCTTCGCCGGTCATCCAGAACGGCGCCGCATCCAGGGCTTTATCCGGATTGGCTTTCTTCCACTCCGCCAGCGCGGCGGTGGCCTGGGTTTTTAACTGCTGCCAGGCGTCCATCTCCACATGTTTGGCGGTATCGACGCGGAAGCCATCGATGCCGTAGTCACGTACCCACTGGCTCAGCCAGTGGGTCAGGTAGTCGCGCGGCGTATAGCCCGGGATCACTTTCGCTGCGGTGTCTGGTTTATGGCTATAGAAGTTCGGCAGGCCTGAGGCTTCCTTCGATTCGGTTTTCAGGTCCGGCAGGAAGGCCAGCGACATGGTGAGATCGTCATAGCCTGGGTTGTCATAATCGCCGATATCGGTGCGGATCCACTTCTTGCCCCACCATTTCTCCCAGCCGGCTTTGTCGCTGAAGTTGATGTAGTCGTTAAAGCTGTGCCAGGTTTGGCCCGCGCCCGGCTTCCAGTCTGTCCAACGCTCGCCGAGGGTTTTTTTCAGCTCATCGCCTTGCAGATACAGAGCGCCGAACTGGAACTCCTGCATGTCGGCCAGGGTAGCGTAACCGGTATGGTTCATCACCACGTCAAACAGGATGCGTATGCCGCGCTTATGCGCTTCATCCACCAGCCGGCGGAGATCCGCTTCGGTCCCCATGTTGGCATCCAGTTTCGACCAGTCCTGGGTGTAATAGCCGTGGTAGGCGTAGTGAGGAAAATCGCCCTTCGTGCCGCCGCCGACCCAGCCGTGGATCTGCTCAAGCGGGGAGCTGATCCACAGGGCGTTAACCCCCATCTGCTGCAGATAATCCAGCTTGCTGGTTAATCCCTGCAGGTCGCCGCCGTGGAAGGTGCCGATCTCCTGCATGCCGTCCTTATGGCGACCGTAGCTATTGTCGTTGGCCGGGTTGCCGTTTACAAAGCGATCGGTCAGGACGAAGTAGACAGTGGCGTTGTGCCAGTCAAACGGCGCTGGGGCGGCAGTCTCGGCGCGCTCGAGCAGCAGCAGACCATTGCTGCCGAAGGCGGGCTGCAGGGTGATTTTGCCGCCGCTGACGGTCGCGACATTGCCGCTGTAGAAATCGCGGACCTTACTACCCTCAGCGAAGGTTTTACTGACGTCGATGGTCAGGGGTTTTCCATCCCACTTCGGACACTGACGGATCTGCGGCGCCGCGGCGCTGGTCTCTTTTTCCTCCAGCGAAATCATCATCGTCGGCGTGCCGGAGCGGGTATCCACCTCGAGGGTATATAGACCCTGGCGGAAGATGCGCCATTGCGGCGGGGTGCCGCGGCAGGGTTCCATGGACAGCATCTGGTTGAGCTTAATGGCGCCGGACGGCTGCCAGCACTGTTGGTCAAAATTTAGCTGCAGGGGACGTGTACCCTTCTCAACCACTTTCTGGCTGATGAATCGGCCCGTCCCCTCTTCGGTAAAAGCCGGGAAGTCGGCAGTAGTCCAGGCGGCGAAGGCCATCCCAGGCACGAATAACGTGGCAAGCGCAGCGAGTTTCATTGCGGGATCCTGTGAGCGGTTTTTAACTAGTGTGCCTTGTTGCCGCGCGGGTGAACTCCTCCTGGCGAGGGGGTTTACCAGGAGGATGAAAAGGGGTGAGTGACACCGCTCAAAAAATAGGCTAAAAATGAGACGGAGCTAGCATTTTCGCACTCGCGTTGCGGCGCAGAAACCGATTTCAGATGACACCAATTCGGAATTGGACTATTTCTGTTGATGCTCTCATTGCGTATTTTTGATACTATTAGCGATTCAGCTATCGTTTTTTTGTGAAAAACAAGGTGTTGGAATGCATATATCCGACCAGGAGACCTGATGATATCGAATCCCATACGACGATATGGGGCCGCAATACTTATGTTACTAACCTGCATTTTTTCAGGTAGTGTGTTGGCCACAACGCACACAGCAACAAAGAGTCATAAAGCCCCAACGGTTAAGAAGATCAGTAGTACTAAGGTAAGCAGTAAACAAGAGTATTCTCGCAATAGTGTAAAGAGCAGTTCACTTCCTGACTTGCGAAAATACCCTTCCGGAACACCAAGGAAAAAAGCGTTTCTCCGGACGGTCATGCCTTATATTACCAAGCAGAATCAGGCGATTACTGCGGATCGTAACTGGCTTGTTTCCAAGCAGTACGATGCTCGCTGGTCGCCGACTGAGAAGGCGCGCCTGAAGGACATCGCTGCCCGTTATAAGGTGAAGTGGTCAGGCAATACGCGTCATGTGCCCTGGAACGCGCTGCTTGAGCGTGTCGACATTATTCCGAACAGCATGGTGGCAACCATGGCAGCGGCGGAAAGTGGCTGGGGGACCTCCAGGCTGGCGCGTGAGAACAACAACCTGTTTGGCATGAAGTGCGGCGCCGGGCGTTGCCGCGGAGCGATGAAAGGCTACTCGCAGTTTGAGTCGGTGGAGCAGTCGGTGCAGGCTTACGTAACAAACCTGAACACCCACCCGGCCTATTCCTCTTTCCGCAAATCGCGTCTGCAGCTGCGCAAGGCGGATCAGGAAGTGACGGCCAGCACCATGATTCATAAGCTGAAGGGTTATTCGACCAAAGGGTCGAGCTACAACAACTATCTCTTCGCAATGTATCAGGACAATCAGCGGCTTATCGCTGCCCATCTGTAATCCCGATGCCCGGCCTTGTCGCCGGGCATTTTTTTGCCCTACAGCATCACCTCGCTGTGCCGGTCACGGTACTCCTTCGGCGTCACGTCGTACTCCTTCTTAAACACCGAATAGAAATATTGCAGCGACGGATAGCCGCACATCTGTGAAATCTCATTGATCGACAGGCTGGTGGACACCAGCAGGCTGCGCGCCTTTTCCAGCTTCTCACTGTGGATCACCGTGTGGATGGTCTCCCCGACCTCCTCTTTGAAGCGTTTTTCCAGATTAGAGCGAGAGATGCCCACGGCGTCGAGCACCTGTTCCACCTTGATGCCTTTACAGGCGTTGTTGCGAATATAATGCATCGCCTGAATCACGGAGGGATCGTTTAACGACCGGTAGTCGGTGGAGCGCCGCTCAACGACGCGCATCGGCGGGATCAGCTGACGCTGCAGCGGGAGCACCTCGTTATTCAGCAGCCGGTGGAGTAATTTTGCCGCCTGATATCCCATCTGGCGGGTGCCCTGGGCGACGGAGGAGAGGGCGACGCGGGAGAGGTAGCGAGTCAGCTCCTCGTTATCGATGCCAATAACGCACAGTTTCTCTGGCACCGGGATATGCAGCAGCTCGCAGGCCTGCAGAACGTGGCGGGCGCGGGCGTCGGTGACGGCGATGATGCCGGTTTGCGGCGGCAGGGTTTGCAGCCAGTCGGCGAGCCGGTTTTGCGCGTGCTGCCAGTTTTCCGGCGCTGTCTCCAGCCCCTGGTAGACCACGCCGCGATATTTCTCCTTCGCGACCAACTGGCAGAAGGCATACTCGCGCTCTACCGCCCAGCGTTTACCGCTGGAGGTGGGAAGGCCGTAAAACGCGAAGCGGTGCACCCCTTTTTCCTTCAAATGGAGAAAGGCGCTTTCTACCAGCGCGGCGTTATCCGTAGCGATATAGTGAACCGGTGGGTACCGCTCTGGCTGATGATAAGATCCGCCGACGCCGACGATGGGCACGTGGACATCGGCCAGCAGCTTTTCGATTTCGGGATCGTCATAGTCGGCGATAACGCCATCGCCCAACCACTCTTTGATGTTTTCGATGCGTGCCCGAAAATCCTCTTCAATAAAGATATCCCACTCCAGCTGGGAGGCCTGCAGATACTCGCCGACGCCCTCAACCACCTGGCGGTCATAAGCTTTGTTGGCGTTGAATAACAGCGTAATACGGTGACGCTTTTCAAACATAGATAATGTTCCTGCTCTAACCCCGGTCATACCCCTTCATTCTTGATGTTGCTGCGCACTCACCCCGGCCACGTACGCCGGTACGCGGCCCGGATGCGCGGTCTGCAACCCGAATGATGTTGGGTATACACTACCGGCTAATGCCCGAGATATTTCAAGCGCCTTATGGCGAAGTTTGGCGGTAGCGCAAAGAATTCAGACATTCTTCAGAGAGTGCCTCCTTACGCGCGCCGCTTGGTGGCGGAGTCCATCCACACCGCCAGCAGCAAAATGGCCCCTTTAACGATATATTGCCAGAAGGTGGCGACGTCCATCATGCTCATGCCGTTATCCAGGGCCGACATGATAAACGCCCCCATTACCGCCCCGGCGACGCTGCCGATGCCGCCTGCCAGGCTGGTGCCGCCGATAACGCAGGCGGCGATGGCGTCCAGTTCGGCGATGTTGCCCGCCGAGGGCGACCCGGCGCCGAGGCGCGAGCTAAGGATTAGCCCGGCAATGGCGACCATCAGACCGTTAATGGCGAAGACCGCCAGCTTGGTACGCTCGACGTTAATTCCGGACAGGCGGGCCGCCTCCAGATTACCGCCGATGGCGTAGATGCGGCGACCAAAGGCGGTGCGGGTGGCCATAAACAGGCCCGCCAGCAGCAGGGCGGCGAGGATCAGCACTGGGGTCGGTACGCCGCGATAGTCATTGAGCAGCCAGATTGCGCCCAGCACAATCACCGCGGTAATGGCCTGGCGGCCGACGGCGGCGGTGGAGGACGAGGTCGCCAGACCTAACGCCTGCCGGCGCATCCGCCCGCGCCACTGCCAGACGATAAACACCGCCATGCCGACAACACCAATGCCGAAGCCGATGCCGTCTGGCAGGTAGCTTTGGCCGATCTGCGACATCGCCGGACTGGTGGGCGAGACGGTGGTCCCGTTGGTGATGCCGATCAGAATGCCGCGAAACGCCAGCATCCCGGCAAGGGTGACGATAAACGAGGGCACTTTGCGATAGGCTACCCACCATCCGTTCCACGCCCCGAGCAGCAGGCCCATCACCAGCGTCACCAGAATGGTGAGCGGCAGCGGCCAGCCGAGCCAGACGTCAAAGATCGCCGCAGCGCCGCCCAGCAGCCCCATCATCGAGCCAACGGAGAGGTCGATTTCTGCCGAAATAATCACAAACACCATGCCGACGGCGAGGATGCCGGTGATGGCCGTCTGCCGCAGCAGGTTGGAGATATTGCGTGCGCTCAGGTAGGCGCCATCGGTAACCCAGGTGAAAAACAGCATAATGACGACGATGGCGGCGATCATCACGAAGACCTGGAGATTCAGCCCCTTCAGCGCCGGCAGGGCCGCGGGGGCGGTTGGGGTGAGTTTGATTTCAGACGACGTGTTCTTCGACATGGCGTTCGCTCCTCAGCGCGGCTTCCATCACCTGCTCCTGGGTCAGATGTTGATTTACCAAATTGGCTTTTAGCCTGCCTTCGTGCATGACCAGCACCCGATCGCTAAGACCAAGCACCTCGGGCAGTTCGGATGAAATGACAATGACCGCGATGCCCTGCTGCACCAGCTGGTTAATCAGTTTATAAATTTCATACTTGGCCCCGATATCGATGCCACGGGTGGGTTCGTCGAGGATCAGAATGCGCGGATTGAGCAGCAGACAGCGCGCCAGAATCGCCTTTTGCTGGTTGCCGCCGCTCAGGCGGCCAATCGCCAGCTCCGGCGAGGAGGTTTTAATTTTCAAACGCTGAATGGACTGCTGAATACAGTGCTGCTCGGCGGCATCGTCCAGGCTGCTCATCGCGCCGGTGAACTGGTTGAGCGCCGCGAGGGTAATGTTTTTGCCCACCGCCATCACCGGCACGATGCCGTCTTTTTTGCGGTCTTCCGGCACCATGGCGATGCCGTGGGCAATGGCCTGCTGGCAGTGAGTGATGCTCACCGGCTGGCCATCAATAAAGATCTCCCCTTGCCAGCGCCCCGGCCAGACGCCGAACAGGCACTGCACCGCCTCGGTGCGCCCGGCGCCGACCAGCCCGGCGATGCCGAGGATTTCCCCGCGATGCAGGGAAAACGAGACGTCGTTGACCCGTTTAATATGACGGTTTACCGGGTGCCAGGCGGTTAAATGTTCGACCCGCAGGATCTCCTCGCCGTGGGCGTGCGGCTCGCTGGGATAGAGCGCGGTGAGCTCGCGTCCAACCATCATGGTGATGATGTCGTCTTCGCTCATGCCGCTGGCGTCGCGGGTGCCGATGTGCTGGCCGTCGCGGATCACGCAGATCGTGTCGGAGATCGCTTTGACCTCATTGAGCTTGTGCGAAATATAAATGCAGGCGATATCGTGGTTTTGCAGATCGCGAACGATCGCCAGCAGCGTTGCGGTCTCTTGCTCGGTTAAGGAAGCGGTCGGCTCGTCAAGTATCAGCAGGCGAACCTGTTTATTCAGCGCCTTGGCGATCTCCACCAGCTGCTGCTGGCCAAGGCCGAGGTCGCCGACGCGGGTGTCGGGCGAAATGGGCAGATTGACCTGCGCCAGCAGCTTCTGACAGCGCAACGTCATGGTTTCATAATCCAGCAGACCGTGGCGGGAGATCTCGGCGCCGAGGAAAATATTCTCCAGCACGGTGAGATGTTTCACCAGCGCCAGCTCCTGGTGAATAATGGCGATGCCTTTGCGTTCGGTATCGCGAATATGGTTTGCCTGCAGCGTTTCGCCGGCAAAAATAATCTCGCCCTCATAGCTTCCGTGCGGATAGATACCGCACAGCACCTTCATCAGCGTCGATTTCCCCGACCCATTTTCACCGCATAACGAGACCACTTCACCCGCGTTAAGACGCAGGCTGACGTTATCCACGGCTTTAACGGCGCCGAAGGTTTTGGTGATGTTCTTCATTTCGAGTAGCCAGGCCATAAAGACTCCGCAAACGTGATATTCGGCGGGATGAAAATGACGCCCCGTCGCGGGGCGTCAGCCATTACAGTTCACTCTTTTTATGGAAACCGTCTTTAATAACCGTGGCGTCGATATTCTCTTTATTCACTTCAATGGGCGTTAACAGGCGCGAGGGAACGTCTTTTAAGCCGTTATTCAGCGTGGTATCGGCTTTCGGCTGTTTATCGTTACCCAGCTCAACGGCGATTTCGGCGGCGTTGGTGGCCAGGGTGGTAATGGGTTTATAGACGGTCATCGTCTGGGTACCGGAAATAATGCGCTTCACGCCCGCCAGGTCAGCATCCTGACCTGAAATCGCCACTTTGCCGGCCAGCCCCTGCGCGGTTAAGGCCTGGATAGCGCCGCCGGCGGTGGCATCATTGGAGGCCACCACGGCATCGATCTTGTTATTATTCGCCGTCAGCGCGTTTTCCATTATTTTCAGCGCGTTCTCCGGCAGCCAGCCGTCAACCCACTGATCGCCGACAATCTTAATTTTGCCCTCGTCCACATACGGCTTGAGAACTTTCATTTGCCCGGCGCGGAACAGTTTGGCGTTATTATCCACCGGCGAGCCGCCCATCAGGAAATAATTCCCCTGCGGCACTTTGTCGACCAGGCTTTGCGCCTGCATTTCACCGACTTTTTCGTTGTCGAAAGAAATATAGAAATCAATATCGGCATTATTAATCATGCGGTCATAGGCCAGGACTTTAATACCTTCCTGCTTGGCTTCTTTAATGACGTTGCTGAGTACCTGACCGTTATAAGGAATAATGACTAATACATCGACACCGCGGTTGATCATATTTTCAATTTGCGACATCTGTGTTTCTTCATTGCCATTGGCGGACTGGACAAAAACTTTGGCGCCTAAGGATTCCGCTTTATTGACGAAAATATCACGGTCTTTCTGCCAGCGCTCCAGACGCAGATCGTCGATGGCCATGCCAATCTTCACTTCTTTCGCCATCCCCGCCATGCTGGCGAGCAGGAGGGAGCTGGCGCAAAGCGTAAGGCAAAGGTTCTTTATCTTCATAATAACGATACCTTTTTTGTAAGGGTAGGTAAGACGAACGGAAAAATAATGTTTGATACATGAGGTTGCGGATACGTTACAGATTCTTAACGCGGAAAGCAGGACTGGCAATTATCGGTTCTTATTTTGCCGTTATGAAATTTCGTTTAATGTGCAAATTATGACGGCGATCGTATTTTATTCATGCACACTCTTATTATTGCACTGGACTTCTCTGGCAGAACGGCGAAAGAAGAGATAGAGATTATTTTTGCGAGCTGGCGCACGTTTGTGGATTCTCTCAATGGCGGTGTGAAATAACGTAATTGAGGAGAATGAAAGCGAAATTCTATATTGGCTTAAACCCGTCATACTTCAAGTTGTAGGTGGGTTGGTGACATTCGTTGCTCCGCCCCCGGGTTATCGGGGACTCGCGCTCCTGCCGCCTTCCTGCAACTCGAATTATTTAGGGTACCTGATTGGTTATTCGCCGCATCTCTGAATATGGAGTTCTCTATGCAGACTTATTTCGATCAACTCGATCGCGTTCGTTACGAAGGCCCGAAATCCACCAACCCACTGGCTTTCCGTCACTATAACCCGGATGAACTGGTGCTGGGCAAACGGATGGAAGATCATCTGCGTTTTGCGGCCTGTTACTGGCATACCTTCTGCTGGAATGGCGCCGATATGTTTGGCGTGGGCTCCTTCGACCGCCCCTGGCAGCAGCCTGGCGACGCCCTGGAGATGGCGAAACGCAAAGCCGATGTGGCATTCGAATTTTTCCACAAACTCAACGTACCTTACTACTGCTTCCACGATGTCGATGTCTCGCCGGAAGGCGCTTCGCTCAAGGAGTACAGCAATAACTTTGCCCAAATGGTCGAGGTGCTGGCGGAGAAACAGCAGCAGAGCGGCGTGAAGCTCCTGTGGGGTACCGCAAACTGCTTTACCAACCCGCGCTACGGCGCCGGCGCGGCCACCAACCCGGATCCGGAAGTGTTTAGCTGGGCGGCCACCCAGGTGGTTACCGCCATGAATGCCACCCATCAGCTGGGCGGCGAAAACTATGTGCTGTGGGGTGGTCGCGAGGGCTATGAAACCCTGCTGAATACCGACCTGCGCCAGGAGCGTGAACAGATTGGCCGCTTCATGCAGCTGGTGGTGGAGCATAAGCACAAAATTGGCTTTAAAGGTACGCTGCTGATTGAGCCCAAACCGCAGGAGCCGACCAAGCATCAGTATGACTATGATGCCTCTACCGTGTACGGCTTCCTCAAACAGTTTGGTCTGGAAAAAGAGATTAAACTGAACATTGAAGCTAACCACGCGACGCTCGCCGGCCACTCGTTCCATCATGAGATTGCGACGGCCATTGCGCTGGGGCTGTTCGGCTCTGTCGACGCCAACCGCGGCGATCCGCAGCTGGGCTGGGATACCGACCAGTTCCCGAACAGCGTCGAAGAGAACGCACTGGTGATGTATGAAATTCTCAAAGCGGGCGGCTTTACCACCGGTGGCCTCAACTTTGATGCGAAAGTGCGCCGCCAGAGCACCGATAAATATGACCTGTTCTATGGCCATATCGGCGCGATGGATACCATGGCGCTGTCGCTGAAGGTCGCGGCGCGGATGATCGAGGACGGTGAGCTGGATAAACGCGTGGCCAGACGCTACGCCGGCTGGAACGGTGAGCTGGGGCAGCAGATCCTTAACGGGCAGATGACCCTGAGCGACATTGCCCAGTATGCCGCTCAGCATCAGCTGGCGCCGCAGCATCGCAGCGGCCAGCAGGAACAACTGGAAAACCTGGTCAACCATTATCTGTTTGACAAGTAATCATGCGGCGGCGCCCGGCATGACCGGCGTCGCAACCAGGATGCTCTGTTCGCGCCACGCTTAGCCGTGGCGCGCGTTTAAGGGGAGGGAGTATGTATATCGGCATCGATCTGGGGACATCGGGCGTCAAAGCCATTCTGCTCAATGAGCAGGGTGAGGTGGTGGCATCGCATACCGAAAAGCTCACCGTCTCGCGTCCGCATCCGCTGTGGTCGGAACAAGATCCCGAACAGTGGTGGCAGGCGACGGACACGGCGATGAAAGCTCTGGGCGCGCAGCATAGTCTGCGTGACGTGAAAGCGCTGGGGATCGCCGGGCAGATGCACGGCGCCACCCTGCTGGATAAATCATTGCAGGTGCTGCGTCCGGCCATTTTATGGAATGACGGCCGCTGCGCCGAAGAGTGCCAGCTGCTGGAAGACAACGTCAGCGCTTCCCGGCAGATCACCGGCAACCTGATGATGCCTGGCTTTACGGCGCCGAAGTTACTGTGGGTGCAGCGTCACGAGGCGGCGGTGTTCAACCAGGTCGATAAAGTGCTGCTACCCAAGGATTATCTGCGCCTGCGGATGACCGGCGAGCTCGCCAGCGACATGTCTGACGCCGCCGGTACGATGTGGCTGGACGTCGCCAGGCGCGACTGGAGCGATGAGATGCTCGCCGCCTGCGATCTCAGTCGGGACGCAATGCCGGCGCTGTTTGAAGGCAGCGACGTCACCGGGCAACTGCGGCCTGAGGTGGCGCAAGCGTGGAACATGCCGCAGGCGCTGGTGGTGGGCGGCGGTGGCGACAATGCCGCGGGCGCGGTCGGGGTCGGCATGGCCGATGCTGGCCAGGCGATGCTGTCGCTGGGCACGTCGGGGGTTTATTTCGCCGTCAGCGAAGGGTTTCTCAGCAAACCCGAAAGCGCGGTGCACAGCTTCTGCCATGCGCTGCCGGGCCGCTGGCATTTGATGTCGGTGATGCTCAGCGCGGCCTCCTGCCTGGACTGGGCGGCGAAATTAACCGGCCTGGCCAGCGTGCCGGCGCTGATCGCGGCGGCGCAGACGGCGGATGAAAGCGCCGGTCCGGTGTGGTTCCTGCCCTATCTCTCGGGCGAAAGGACGCCGCACAATAACCCGCAGGCCAAGGGCGTCTTTTTTGGCCTGACGCATCAGCATGGGCCGGCAGAGCTGGCGCGGGCGGTGCTGGAAGGGGTGGGCTATGCGCTGGCGGATGGCATGGACGTGGTGCATGCCTGCGGTATCAAGCCGCAGAGCATCACGCTTATCGGCGGCGGGGCGCGTAGCGCTTACTGGCGGCAAATGCTGGCGGATATCAGCGGCCATCAGCTCGATTACCGTACCGGAGGGGATGTCGGCCCGGCGCTGGGGGCGGCCCGGCTGGCACAGCTGGCGGTTCATGGCGAGGCCGAACGCGCCGGGCTGCTGAAGCCATTGCCTCTGGAACAAGCCCATCATCCAGACGACCGCCGTGTGGCCCACTATGCGCCACAGCGGGAAACCTTCCGCCAGATTTATCAGCAGCTGAAACCGCTGATGTCATAGCCTCGATGTTATAGCCTCAGTCCGTCCGGCCGTGCCGGGCGGATTTACTCCCTGAATATCTCCGTTTCATCGATTCAAAACACATATTTGTTTATTCCGAAATGTCGACGTTGCCGCAGGTAAGCAGCGGCATCGCCGGGCGACTCGGTCATAATCAGTGCGTGTCGAACAGGGAGGTGCGATGAAAACAAAACGCAATATCGCGAGAGTGATGATGGCGGCAGGAGCGCTGGTATATCTGCTCGGTATCTGGCGGACCTGCCCGTTGTTCAGCGGTAAAGGTTATTTTCTTGGCGTGCTGGTGATGGGGATGTTTGCCGTTCTCACCCATCAGCGCGCCATACAGTGGCAGGAACAGGACGACGGCTTTATTTCGCTGTGCCGCCTGGTGCTGCTGCTGTCGGTCGGCCTGCTGCTGGTCGGTGCCTGTTATGTCCCGGCAGACTGGCAAGAAAAAGCCGTCTATATCGTGGCCTGGTTTGTCTGCTTATATGGCGCATCGGCAACCCCCGAACGGACTCGCGTAGCCCGCGCGGTGCATAAAACGGAATAAGTGCGCCGCCCGTGGGCTGCGCAACAGGTCAATTAGCATGCTGGAAGCGAGGCCGGAATCATAAACAGGCGCCGCGCCGTTAGCTGACCAGCCGGCGGCTATCAATCCGCTGCACGAGGCCTGACAGCAGCAGGCTGCCGAGCAGTGCGGCGCTAAAAATCCACACTATGTCCAGCAGCGGCCAGCGGGACAGCTCCAGATGGCTGGCGCGCAGCGCATGCACAATCAGGGCATGAAAGCCGTAAATACCCAATGAATGTCGCGCAATGCAGGCGATACCGGGCAGGGGACGCGTGTTAAGCCGGTTTTTGGCCAGCGTCAGCAGAGAGACTGCGCAAACGAACACCGCCGGCCCGCAGTAGAGATACCAGGTATCGCCGAAATCCCCACGCCAGCGCAGCTCGTGCAGCGTTCCGCGGGAAATGACCCATACCGCGGCGATGAACAGTGCGGCGCAGAGCGGGGTCAGCCATTTTTTATCGGTGTCCAGGGTGCCAATGGCTCTGCCCAGTACACCGTAGAGCACGTAGTAGAAGGTGTCGCCGTTGATATAGAGGTTGACTGGCAGCCACTCAATCCCGGCGGCTTTGACGCTGACCATATTGGGGTTAGCCAGAATGCCGAGGATCGCCATCAGCGCCAGCAGCATTTTGCCGCTGACAGCCTTCACCTGAATAAGCGGTGAGAGCAGATAGATAACGGCGATGGCAAAGAAAAACCACAGATGGTAGAAGACGGGCTTCTGTAGCAAATGCGTGAGGGACAGCTCGACGTTGATATGGGTAAACAGGGCGATATACAGCAGCGACAGCACGCTATAAAACACGATACACAGGCCAATCCGCCAGAAATGACGCGACCGGGCGCTGCGTTCCCCGAAGAACAGGTATCCCGAGATCATAAAAAACAGCGGCACGCTGACGCGGGAGGCGGAGTTGAGCAGATTGGCGATATCCCATTGCGCGAGAGTAATCGTATGCGGGTGAGTGATATACCAGCTGGTGCTGTGGATCATCACCACCATCATGCAGGCGATACCGCGCAGGTTGGTGATCCAGTGTATCTTTTCTTGCATCAGTCCCTCAGTGTCTGCTGGCGAAATAAGGTATGACCCGCCCTGTTTGTCGGTGTCGCAATAGATTAGTCTGAGTTTTCGGTCACAGACTTGTCGCAGTTTCATGATATTCGCAAAATACCTGTAATACTGAATCTTTAGGATAACAACTTGCTAACAAGGCGGTGGAGGAGAACGTGGTGAAAGGTGTCGTTTCCGTAATGCTGGTGCTGCTCCTCGCGGGCTGCAGCGAGACCATTTCCCCGCCGGCGCAAAAAGCGCAGCGTGCCCGTATTACGCCGCAAACTACGCTCAATATGGCGCAGCTTTGCCGGGATCAGGCGGCGATTCGCTACAACACGCAAACGCAGCTCGTTGACGTGAACCATTTCGAGCAATTCCAGGCGAGCTATGAGCTTTCGGGCCGTACCGGCAAGAATGAGCGTTTCATCTGTTCCTTTGACCCGGACGGCCAGTTTATGCATCTTTCGATGCGCTGAATCGACCCCGCCTGGCGTAAATTTCGTCCGATTTCCTGAAACAACGCCGTTTCGTACTGTATATCTCGCAGCCAGCGGGTATACTGACCCCTTCCTTTAAATCCACACGTATCCAGCACGAAATCATATGCAAAAGTTTGATACCAGGACCTTCCAGGGCCTGATCCTGACCTTACAGGATTACTGGGCTCGTCAGGGCTGCACCATTGTTCAACCACTGGACATGGAAGTCGGCGCCGGCACCTCTCACCCGATGACCTGCCTGCGCGCGTTAGGGCCGGAGCCAATGGCGACCGCCTACGTGCAGCCTTCCCGTCGTCCAACCGATGGCCGCTATGGCGAAAACCCGAACCGTTTACAGCACTACTATCAGTTCCAGGTGGTGATTAAACCCTCTCCGGACAACATCCAGGAGCTGTACCTCGGGTCGCTGAAAGAGCTGGGCATGGACCCGACTATTCACGATATTCGCTTTGTCGAAGATAACTGGGAAAACCCGACGCTGGGTGCCTGGGGTCTGGGCTGGGAAGTGTGGCTCAACGGCATGGAAGTCACGCAGTTCACCTACTTCCAGCAGGTGGGCGGCCTTGAGTGTAAGCCGGTGACCGGCGAGATCACCTACGGTCTGGAGCGTCTGGCAATGTACATCCAGGGCGTGGACAGCGTCTACGACCTGGTCTGGAGCGACGGTCCGCTGGGCAAAACCACCTACGGCGACGTGTTCCACCAGAACGAAGTGGAGCAGTCCACCTATAACTTCGAATACGCCGACGTCGACTTTCTGTTCACCTGCTTCGAGCAGTATGAGAAAGAAGCCCAGCAGCTGCTTGCGCTGGAGACCCCGCTGCCACTGCCGGCCTATGAACGTATTCTGAAAGCGGCTCACAGCTTCAACCTGCTGGATGCGCGTAAAGCCATCTCCGTCACCGAGCGTCAGCGCTATATCCTGCGCATTCGCACCCTGACCAAAGCAGTGGCGGAAGCGTACTACGCTTCCCGTGAAGCGCTCGGCTTCCCGATGTGCAACAAGAATAAATAAGAGGCGGCCATGTCTGAGAATACTTTTCTGGTGGAAATCGGCACTGAAGAGCTGCCACCAAAAGCGCTGCGCAGCCTGGCGGAATCTTTTGCTGCGAACGTGACTGCGGAGCTGGATAATGCCGGCCTCGCGCACGGTGAAGTGGAATGGTTTGCCGCCCCGCGTCGTCTGGCGCTGAAGGTGGCCAACCTGGCGGCGGCGCAAGCCGATCGTGAAGTAGAAAAACGTGGCCCGGCTATTGCCCAGGCGTTCGATGCCGAAGGCAAGCCAAGCAAAGCGGCCGAAGGCTGGGCGCGCGGCTGCGGTATCACCGTCGATCAGGCCGAACGTCTGACCACGGACAAAGGCGAGTGGCTGCTGTATCGCGCCCATGTGAAGGGCGAAAGCACCGAAGCGCTGCTGCCGAACATGATTGCCAGCTCGCTGGCGAAGCTGCCAATCCCGAAACTGATGCGCTGGGGCGCGTCCGACGTCCACTTTGTGCGTCCGGTACACACGGTGACTTTGCTGCTGGGTGACAAAGTTATCCCGGCGACTATCCTCGGTATTCCGTCCGATCGCGTCATTCGCGGCCATCGCTTTATGGGTGAGCCGGAGTTCACTATCGACCATGCCGACCAGTATCCGCAGATCCTGCTGGAGCGCGGTAAAGTCATCGCCGATTACGAACAGCGTAAAGCCAAAATTAAAGCCGATGCGGAAGAAGCGGCGCGTAAGATTGGCGGTCAAGCCGATCTGAGCGAAAGCCTGCTGGAAGAAGTCACCTCGCTGGTGGAGTGGCCGGTGGTGCTGACGGCGAAGTTCGAAGAAAAATTCCTCGCGGTGCCGTCCGAAGCGCTGGTTTACACCATGAAGGGCGACCAGAAGTACTTCCCGGTCTACGACAACGCTGGCAAACTGCTGCCGAACTTTATCTTCGTGGCCAACATCGAGTCCAAAGATCCGCAGCAGATCATCTCCGGTAACGAGAAGGTGGTTCGTCCGCGTCTGGCTGATGCCGAGTTCTTCTTCAACACTGACCGTAAAAAGCGTCTGGAAGACAACCTGCCGCGCCTCGAAACCGTGCTGTTCCAGCAGCAGCTGGGCACCCTGCGCGACAAGACCGATCGCATCCAGGCGCTGGCGGGCTGGATTGCCGAGCAGATTGGCGCTGACGTGAACCACGCGACCCGCGCGGGCCTGCTGTCCAAGTGCGACCTGATGACCAACATGGTCTTTGAGTTCACCGACACCCAGGGCGTGATGGGGATGCACTACGCGCGCCACGATGGCGAAGCGGAAGATGTGGCCGTAGCGCTGAACGAGCAGTATCAGCCGCGCTTTGCCGGCGATGCGCTGCCGTCTAACCCGGTAGCCTGCGCGGTGGCGATTGCCGATAAGATGGATACCCTGGCGGGTATCTTTGGTATCGGTCAACATCCAAAAGGCGATAAAGATCCGTTTGCGCTGCGTCGTGCCGCGCTGGGCGTGTTACGCATCATTGTCGAGAAGAACCTGAATCTCGATCTGCAAACGCTGACCGAAGAAGCGGTGCGTTTGTACGGTGAGAAGCTGACCAACGCCAACGTGGTTAATGACGTGATCGACTTTATGCTGGGCCGCTTCCGCGCCTGGTATCAGGACGAAGGCTACGGCGTCGACACTATCCAGGCAGTACTGGCGCGCCGTCCAACCCGCCCGGCGGATTTCGATGCGCGCATGAAAGCGGTATCGCACTTCCGTACCCTGGAAGAGTCCTCCGCGCTGGCGGCGGCGAACAAACGTGTCTCCAACATCCTCGCGAAATCTGATGAGACGCTGAACGACATCGTTCACGCTTCGGTGCTGAAAGAAGCGGCGGAAATTAAGCTGGCGGGTAATCTGGTGGTGCTGCGCGACAAGCTGCAGCCGTATTTCGCCGCAGGCCGTTATCAGGATGCGCTGATTGAACTGGCTGCGCTGCGCGAGCCGGTGGATGAGTTCTTCGAGAACGTGATGGTTAACGCTGAAGACAAAGATGTTCGCATCAACCGTCTGACGCTGCTGTCCAAACTGCGTGAACTGTTCCTGCAGGTCGCGGATATTTCTCTGCTGCAGTAAGCGTATCGGTAATAATAAAAGACCTGCCTCAGGGCAGGTTTTTTCATACGTGAAATATAAATAGATGAACCATTAATAATTCTGTCATTGATATCTTCATTATATTAATTTATCGATGTATAACATTTTAGGAATATATAAACATAATTCCGTGAGATATTTACGCTAGAATGGCGGCGGGTGCTTGAGACTGTGTGTCTCAGGTATTCAGCGGGAGATACACAGAGAAAAGCCCCACCTGATAGTAATCAAAGTGAGGCTCCCCTATGCATCAACACCATAAGAGTAGCCTCTTACTTGTTGAAAATCAACACTGGAGGCGAGGAATGCCGCAAAAGTATCTGTTGTTTGGCTTAGTAGTGATTTGCTTCACTATTTTATTATTTACCTGGATGGTTCGTGATTCGCTATGTGAATTACAGCTCAGGCAGGGAAATATTGAGCTGGTGGCATTCTTAGCCTGTGATATTAAACAGTAAGAGCATCTGGTGGGGAGCTATCCCCACCATGCTTGCGGTGTCAGGCATTCTCAATGCACCCTTTCATTGTTCACCAAATAAATCATTTGCCTCCTGATATCAGGAGGCCTTTTTATTTTTACACGATCGTTGAATAAAACAGACTTGCAACGCATACCGGAGTGTGGCTATCCTATGGCCCGACGAATTCCTCGTCTCACCGGAGCGCGCCCCACAAATGAACAAACACGACTGATGAATTTCACGCCTTACCTCGCAGACGTTGCGGGTAGGGGAGTATTGATTTCATTCAGGAGTGCTTATGGCTCATTGCGCCCAATCCCCTTCTTTTATTTTGCATCAGGTCACCTGTCAGTTTTCGACGGGAGATACGCTTTTCGGTCCGCTGAATTTATCGCTGGCACCGTCGCTTTGCGGCCTGGTTGGCCGGAACGGCGTCGGTAAGACGCGTCTGCTGCGTTTGCTGGCGGGCCTTGATTCTCCTGCCGGCGGCCATATCGAGCGCGCCGCCGCCGTTGCCTGGGTGGCGCAGCAGCCGACGCTCACGGCAGAGACTACCCTCGCCGCGCTACTGGGCTATGCGTCGGTATTTGACGCCTTGTCCCGCCTTGAACAGGGGAAAGGGCTGGCAGAGGATCTCGAGTTGCTGGATGGCCACTGGGATCTGCCCGATCGCCTGAGTTCAGCCTTCCACGCCGCCGATCTCCCGGCATTCGCAGCCGATCGGCCTGCCTATTCGCTCAGCGGCGGCGAACGGATGAAGGCGCTGCTGTGCGGCGCCTTCGCCTCGGGTGCCAATTATCTGCTGCTGGATGAGCCCACCAATCATCTGGACCGTCAGGGGCGGGAGTGGCTCTACCACCAGCTGGAAAACTGGCAGGGTGGGGCGCTGATCGCCAGCCACGACCGCGAGTTGCTGACCCTGATGCCAGAGATTATTGAGCTGACGTCGTCAGCGTTGCGCAGCTACGGCGGCAACTATGATGAATATCAGCGGCAGCGTGAGGCGGAACAGCAGGCCGCACGCGCGGCGCTGCAACATGCCGCTATCGAACGGCGACGCACCCGCGCACGAATGCAAAAGGAGCATGACGCGGCCCAACGGCGCTCGGCTCAGACGCTGCGTACCGTTGATACGCTAAATATCGCCTCGTTTGAACGTGTGAAATACAAAGGTGCGGCAAAAGAGCGGCCGGGAACGCTGCGTCGCCAGCATCGTGAGCAGAACAGTAGCCTGAATGCCGCCGTGCAGCAGGCGCGGGAGCGGGTGGAGGACGATAACCCGGTGATGTTCACGCTGCCGGGTAGCGAAGTGGCCGCCGGGAAGCAGGTGCTGGCGCTGGAAGCGATGCAGTTAGCCCATTGCCCCGCCGCCCCCCTCGACTGGCGCGTGGATGGTCCGATGCGCATTGCGCTTAAGGGACCGAATGGCTGTGGCAAAACGACCTTGCTGAAAACGCTGCTGGGGCTGGAGCCGCCTGTTGCAGGCGATATCCGGCTGTCGGTGAGCACGGCTTATCTGGATCAGCATCTGACGCAGCTGGATCTGTCGTTATCGGTGATGGCGCACCTCGGCCTGGAAGATACCCCGTTAGATGAGGGCCTCCTGCGCACCCGTCTGGCGCAGCTCCAGCTGGGCGCAGATAAGGTCACTCTGCCGCTGGCGGCGCTCAGCGGCGGCGAGCGCCTGAAAGCGGCCCTGGCGTGCGTGCTCTGGCGACGCGAGCCTGCCCAGCTGCTTTTGCTGGATGAGCCGACCAACCATCTCGATTTAGCATCGACGCAGGCTATTGAACGCGCGCTGGCGGCGTTTCCTGGCGCGATGGTGGTGGTGTCACATGATGAGGCGTTTTTACAAGGTCTGAAGCTGACCCATAGTCTGGCGTGGCGGAAAACGGGCTGGCACTTTTCCCGGCTCTGAATGCTTAACCGCCGCCAGCACACTCTGGCGGCGGCGAACGACAGATAAAAAAATCCCCGCCATCAGGCAGGGATTCTCGATTCTTAGCGGCTTGAACTTACAGAGAAGTTACGTTGCCAGCTGCCGGGCCTTTAGCGCCGCTTTCGATGGTGAAGGACACTTTCTGACCTTCGTCCAGGGATTTGTAGCCATCGTTCTGGATAGCAGAGAAGTGTACGAACACGTCTTTAGAGCCATCGTCAGGAGTGATGAAGCCGAAGCCTTTGTCAGCGTTGAACCATTTTACGATACCAGTCATTTTACCGGACATAGTGAATTACCTTTAAAAAAATAAGTGAGCCTTGCGGCGTAGCGGTCTGGACTACAGATTTAAAGCGATAAAGGGAAAGTTCACTACGGGGGTATCTTTGGATAACCTTAGAAGGACTGCTCTATTCGACTGCTCTGTGGTCTGTACATCAAACCTGCGAGCATTAACGCACGTTCAGCACCTGATAGCAAACTTTTTTTTACGGTGCAGCGGCAAAAGCTCCCTTACTGGCCCTTGCCGCTGCGCGCTGGATTAATCGAGTAACTGCCGTGAAAGCTGTGGATTGGCCTGAATCAGGCGCATCAATTTCAGCTCGGTGGGAGACGGTCTGACCCGTCTCGACTCCCACTCTCTTACCATGGCGACGCTCACGCCCATGACGTTGGCAAAGTCGTCAATCTTAAGTCCAGTGCCTTTACGCAGTTGCTCAAATTCACTAAACACAGTGGACTTACGGTTTGAGGTAATTATCTGATTATCATCCTTAAATACGATGTGTTCCAGGCTGCTCAGCAGTTCAAACACAGGATCTTTATATTCCATTGAGAACTCCTTTTATCACACAGCGGAAGAGATTTTTTATAAAGCTCTTTAAGAATAGTCAGAAAACGGCGAGAAGGATGGTCACGTCCGTGATTATTTGCCAACAGGCTATTGGATCGGCTCCGGCAGCCAAACGGCAGCGGAGCCTAAGAGAATGAATATTAACGGTATGAAGTCGCTTCGAAAATTTTTGTAAACGGATAAGAAAAAAGCGGCAAAGCCGGCGCAGCACCACCGGCTCGTCAGTCAGGCCTTCTGCAGACCTCTCGTGTCGTCTTTCGTCGCCGGCGCGGATTTACTGACCCGGTATTTAATCAGCAGCGCGATGGCAGACAGGAACGCCGGGATGGCCAGCAGGGTGAAAATAGTCTCAAACGAGAGCTGGGCCTGCATCAGGAAGGCGCCGCTGAACGCGCCGAGGATGCCGCCGAAGCGGCCAATACCCAGCATCCAGGCGACACCGGTGGCGCGCCCCTGCGTCGGGTAGAAGCCTGCCGCCAGCGCGGGCATCGACGACTGCGCGCCATTCATAATACTACCGGCGATAAACACCATCACCCCCATCAGCACCAGGCTGCTGGTGGAGAAACCCACCAGGCAGACGCAAACGCCGGTCAGCAGCCAGCCAACGGCCACCACCTTATTGGGGTTGATCTTGTCCATCAGCGCGCCGAGGATCAGCACGCCAATTCCGCCGCCCAGCGGGAACAGGGCGGTGATAATGGAGGCCTGGCTCATCGAGGCGCCGGTTTCGCGGATCAGCAGCGGCAGCCAGCTGGTCAGGAGGTAGAAAATCAACAGGCCCATAAAGTAGGTCAGGCACAGCATCACGGTTCCCACGGCGTAGCGAGGGGAGAAAATGACGCCGATAGCGGACTTCTCTTTTACCTGGCCGGCTTCGCGCAGTTCAAATTCCACCGTCTCCGGCAACGGTGCGATACGACGCAGGATCGCGGCAATGCGCTGCGCCGGCTGCTGCTTCACTACCAGATAGCGGGCGGATTCCGGCAGCAGGAAAATTAATGCCACCGCCAGCAGGAGGGGCATCACGCCGCCCAGCACCAGCACGCTCTGCCAGCCATAATGTGGGATCATCCAGGCGGATAAAAAGCCGCCCAGCGATGACCCCATCGGAAAGCCAACGAACATCAGGTTCACCAGCAGCGCCCGACGCCGCTCCGGCGCATATTCGCTCATCAGCGTCGCAGCATTCGGCATCGCTGCGCCGAGCCCCAGTCCGGTCAGGAAGCGCAGTAGCGTCAGCTGGTTAAGGCTGGTGGCAAAGGCGGTGAGCAGGCTGAAGCCACCGAACACTACGATCGACATAATCAGCACTTTTTTGCGCCCGATGCGGTCGGCCAGCGGTCCCGCGGTTAAAGCACCGACCGCCAGGCCTACCAGCGCGGCGCTCATCACCGGGCCGAGGGCTGATTTTTCCACGCCCCATTCCTGGACCAGATCGGAGGCGATGAACCCGATGATTGCGGTGTCGAACCCGTCCATCGCGACGGTGATAAAACAGAGCGCGAGGATCATCCACTGGTAGCGGGTGAAGGGGTGCTCGTTGATAAAGGCCTGAATGTCGATGGTTGTCTTAGTCATACGGCTTTCCTGGCAGACTGAGCGAGGGACAGAGGTTTATTATTATCGTCGCCTTCGCGTCGTTGAGTTTGATTTGTGCGATAATCGAACGTATCGCCGTTAATCGCTCATTCATCAAATCATTGAAGTGGGAGGCAGGCAATCCAGGCGCGCGCCAAAGCGTGCGATTATCGTCCGCTTTAGGACGCTACGCCGGACGGAGACTTTGCATTACCATTAAAATCAAAAAGTTATTAGACATTTATCGGCACAATGTGAAGGCCATATTTGTGATGCGCGTAACAGACGCTGCAGGCGCCGACGGCGGCGGGCGGAATGGCGTTTTTCCTGCGTAAGATTAGCAGTAAAGGGTATCCTGCGAGGCCGAGCTGGACTATCCTTGTCAGCGTCTGGCACGTGTGTGCCGTTGTGCGCTTTTTTTGGCTGAAAGGAGTAAAAAAATGGCGACAGGAAAGTCCTGCTCTCGCTGGTTTGCGGCTATGGCGGCCTTATTGATGGTGGTTAGCCTGAGTGGGTGTTTTGATAAAGAGGGCGATCAGCGCAAAGCGTTTATCGACTTCCTGCAGAATACGGCGATGCGTAGCGGCGAACGTCTGCCGACGCTGACCGCCGATCAGAAAAAACAGTTTGGGCCGTTTGTTTCTGACTACGCGGTGATTTACGGTTACTCGCAGCAGGTGAGCCAGGCGATGGACGCCGGTCTGCGCCCGGTAGTGGACAGCGTCAATGCGATCCGCGTCCCGCAGGACTATATGACCCAGCGCGAGCCGCTGCGTCAGGCGAACGGCGCGCTGGGCGTGCTCAGCCAGCAGCTGCAGAATGCGAAAATGCAGGCCGATGCCGCGCATGGCGCGCTGAAGCAGGCTGACGATCTCAAGCCGGTCTTCGATCAGGTGTACGCCAAGGTGGTGACGGCGCCAGCCGACGCGCTGCAGCCGCTGATCCCGGCCGCGCAGATCTTTACCCAGCAGCTGGTTCAGGTGGGGGACTTTGTCGCTCAGCAGGGGACGCAGGTGAGCTTTGTCGCCAACGGCATTCAGTTCCCGACCTCCCAGCAGGCCAGTCAGTACAATGCGCTGATTGGGCCGCTGGCGGCGCAGCATCAGGCGTTTAATCAGGCATGGACGGCAGCGGTCAACGCCACCCGTTAATGCCTCATCTGGCTGACGTTGGCTGCGGCGAACGGGCAGGATGACGGACAGGATGCAAAAAGAACCCGGGGAAGGCGATAACCGCCGCCACCCGGGTTTTTTTATGGCTTACTTAACCTGCGGATTGACGCAGTTTTTCTCAACGTTACCGTTCAGGGCATCGATCAGGTTGTCCACCGCGCAGGCCGCCATGTTGTAGCGCGTCTCATGGGTGGCGGAGCCGATATGCGGCAGCGCGACAACGTTTGACAGGCTCAGCAGCGGAGAGTCCTTGGCCAGCGGTTCGTGCTCGAACACATCGAGACCGGCAGCGTGAATTTCCCCGGCCTGCAGGGCGGCGATCAGCGCCTGTTCATCCACCACCGGGCCGCGCCCGGCGTTGATGAAGATGGCGGAGGATTTCATTTTGGCAAACTGCGCCTGACCGAACAGATGGTGCGTCTCTTCGCTCAGAGGCAGGATCAGGCAGACGAAATCGGCTTCCTGCAGCAGGGTATCGAGATCGCAATAGCGGGCGTTGAAGCGCTCTTCCGCCTGCGGATGCTGGCGGCGCGCGTTATACAGGATCGGCATGCCGAACCCGAAGTGGGCGCGCTGCGCCAGCGCCATACCGATACGGCCCATGCCGACGATACCTAAGGTTTTATGGTGCACGTCGGTACCGAACCAGTCCGGGCCAATGCTCTTCGTCCATTCACCCGCTTTCACGCGTTCAGCGACCTCAACCACCCGGCGGGCGGTGCTCAGCACCAACGCCATAACCGTATCGGCGACGGTCTCGGTCAGTACGGTCGGGGTATGCATCAGCAGCACCCGGCGGGCGTTCAGCGCCTCGACGTCGAAATTGTCATAGCCAACTGAAACCGTGGAGGTCGCACGCAGCTTCGGCATTTTCTCCAGCAGCGCGGCGTCAACCTTTTCACTGGAGCCCAGGAGGCCTTCAGCCTGGGCAAAGGCCTCTGCGTGCTGCGAAACGGTTTCCGGCCGCAGGTTTTTCACCTGAGTGACGGAAAAGTGCTCCTCCAGACGCTGTAGCAGGTCGTCGGGAAGTGTTTTATAGAGAATGACAGACGGCTTCATGCGAATCTCCGTAGTGTGAGTCGTTCAGGCGTGATGAGCGCCAAGTGGAAGGTTTTGATTATTAGCAGGCTTAACAATCAAAGTCAGCCATACTGAGGCGAAAAGCGCCACCCCCATGAAAATATAGGAAGCTGCGGGGCTGCCGGTGGCACCGTTCAGGTAGCCGACAAACCACGAGCCGAAGAAGGAGCCCAGGGCGCCCATACTGTTGATCAGCGCCATGGCCCCACCGGCGACGTTGCGCGGCAGCATTTCCGGAATAATGGCGAAGAAGGGGCCGTAAGGGGCATACATTGCCGCACCGGCCACCACCAGCAGGGTGTAAGAGACCCAGAAGTGGTTGGCGCCGACCGCCCAGGAGCCGATGAAGGCCAGTCCGCCAATCAGCAGCAGCGGCCAGACGAACAGTTTGCGGTTCTGCAGCTTATCGGAGGCCCAGGAAACCACGATCATGGCGATAGTGGCCGCCAGGTACGGGACGGAAGAGAGCCAGCCCACTTCCACCATCCCCATATTCTCACCGCCGCTGCGGATAATCGACGGCAGCCACAGTACAAAGCCGTATACGCCGATACTCCAGGCAAAGTACTGGGCACAGAGCAGGATCACGTTGCGGGAGCGGAAGGCCTCGCCATAGTTACGCACCGCTTTGATGCCCTGCTGTTCACGATCCAGTTGTTCCTGCAGCGCGGCTTTTTCACTCTCTGCCAGCCAGCCCACCTGTGATGGTTTGTCTTTTACCAGCACCCACCAGCAGAAGGCCCAGATCACCGCCGGGATGCCTTCGAAGATGAACATTTCCCGCCAGCCAAAAGCCTGAATCAGATAGCCGGAGACCACCGACATCCACAGGACCGTCACCGGGTTACCGAGGATCAGGAAGGTGTTAGCGCGAGAACGCTCTGATTTAGTGAACCAGTTGCTGATATAGATAAGCATCGCCGGCATCACCGCGGCTTCGACGACGCCGAGGATAAAGCGAATCGCCGCCAGCGCCGGAATATTATGCACAATACCGGTCAGCGAGGCGCAACCGCCCCACAGGATCAGGCAGATAAAGATCAGTTTGCGAACGCTGCGGCGCTCTGCATAGATAGCGCCGGGGATCTGGAAGAAGAAGTAGCCGAGGAAAAACAGGGCCCCCAGCAGGGAAGAGATCCCCTTGGTGATCCCCAGATCTTCGGTAATGCCAGCCGCGGAGGCGAAGCTGAAATTGGCACGGTCGAGGTACGCCAGGCTGTACGTGATAAACACGATTGGCATGATGTACCACCAGCGTTTCGTTGCATTTGTTGAATTATTCATAGGCTTGCCTCTGTCAATGAGGAGACATACGTCCGTCGAAACGGACGCTGCTGTGCCGCGCTGCAGGTAGGGTACAGGACGGCTGTTATCGTTGCGTAGAAAAGTTACTCGCCCAGCGCGTCGCGAGTGGGCAGCCCCTCGCTGTCGCCCTGGACCTGAATCGCCAGCGAACCGATTTTATTGCCGCGGTTCACCGCCTGAAGCAGGGTTTTGCCTTCCAGCAGGGCGCTAATCACCCCGACGGCAAAGCCGTCGCCGGCGCCGACGGTATCGACGACGTTATCGACTTTAATCGCATCAACCGTTCCCTGTTCGCCGCTGGCGCTCTTGAACCAGGCGCCGTCGCAACCCGTTTTAATGACCACCGCTTTGACGCCACGGGAGAGATAGAAATCGGCAATCCCATCCGGAGTCTGCTGGCCGGTAAGAATCACGCCCTCTTTTAAGCCTGGCAAAACCCAGTCAGCCTGGAAGGCGAGACGGTTGAGTTTCTCCACCATCTCGGCTTCGCTTTTCCACAGCACCGGGCGCAGATTGGGGTCGAAAGAGAGGGTTTTTCCCTCGGCTTTCATTACCTTCGCCGCATGCTCGAGCAGCGCATATGAGCTTTCAGAGAGCGCGGCGGCCACGCCGCTCAGGTGCAGATGGCGGGCGCTGGTGAAGTAGTCGGCGCGAAAATCATCCGGCGACAGATGGCTGGCGGCAGAGCCTTTGCGGAAATACTCCACAATGGGATCGGTTCCATTTTCGACTTTCGATTTCATCTGGAAACCGGTAGCGAAGCGGTTGTCGATGGCGACAGCGTGGCTATCGATCCCCTCTTTCGCCAGCGCATTGAGCACAAAGCGACCAAAACTGTCGTTGCCGACGCGGCTCACCCAGCCGACCTTCAGACCCAGACGGGCGAGGCCGGTGGCGACGTTTAGCTCGGCCCCGGCGACGCGTTTCATGAAATGCTCCACCTCGGCCAGGTCGCCGGTCTCGGTGGCGACAAACATGGCCATGGCTTCGCCGATGGTGATGACATCTAAATTTTCCACGGCTTAATCCTCACGTAACAGGTTGACGTAGCGGCGGGTCACGGCCGTCAGGTCATGGCCAGTGAGCGGAAACTCGATTCCGCGCGGCGCGTCGGCGGGAAGATTATCGAGCAGGGCCAGCCAGCGGGCAGAGGCCTGATCCGGCGGTACTGCGCGGAATTTCTCATGATGAGGCTCCGCCGCTTTAACATGAATATAGCTGACCGCTGGCGCAAGATGGCGGGCCGCCTCTTCCGGCGAGTCGCCGACCCACAGCCAGTTGCCCATATCAAAGGTGAGGGTGACCGGCAGCTGATGGACCCGGCAGGCGGCTTTGAAGCGCTGCATCGGCGCCAGCTGGCCGCAGTCGGTCTGGTCATTTTCCACCACCAGCGCCATGCCGCTGTCGCTGAGAATATCGCGCAGGGTGTCCAATTGTTGATTGTGGAGGAAATGGCCAAGAGAGAGTTTCAGCCACAGGGCATTCAGGGTCTGTGCTTCCGCGAGCAGCGCCGGGAGATCCGGGTTGAGCTCGCCGTTGTCAGTGAACAGCGCCTGCGGCGCGGAGTAACAGGCCAGCAGGCCATGGTGCTCAATGGCGGCTGCCAGCGCTGGCAGGGCGTTGAGCTCGTGCGCGCTGAACAGTTCGCGGCGGATTTCGACGCCGTCCGCGCCAGCGTCGGCGATAAACGGCAGGACGGCGGCCTGCCCGCCTAAGGATTTAACATGGTCGTTACCATACGCAGCGGTAACGACAATAATTTTTCTGGCCATCGCGCTCTTACTCCCGGCGTTTGTTGCTTAATCTCCTTATTACGCTAGATGGTATCGGTTCCATAAGAAAGGACGAGATGTTTAATTTATGATCGCCATCACGAAGGAACGTTAACGGGAAGTTGAGCCGCGGACGATAAGTTCTCCGGAGAAGACCCGCTCGCAGATTGGATCGTTCGTGCCCGCAATGCGCCGAATCACCTGTTCCACCGCCGCGTAGCCGATCTGCCATGTTGGTTGTTTGAGAGTAGTGATACCGACGCCCGCCAGCTCGGCCCACTCCAGTTCGTCGAAGCCCAGCAGGCCGATATCGCTGCCCCAGATCAGGCCGACGCGCTTCAGGGCGCGGGCCACCTGCAGCGTCAGCGCGCCGTTGGCGGAGATGACCGCTTTGCGCATCCCGCGGTGGCGGGCATGGAACTGGCGCAGGACATTATCCAGCATCGCGCCGTCGTTGAGCTGCACCTCGGCGTTTTCGGCCACCACGCCGTGATGGCGGGCGAGCGTGGCGCGGAAGGCGCTCAGGCGCTCGCGGCGGGTATTCACCGAGCCCAACGGTTCGCTGAGAAACAGGATGGCCTCAAACCCTTTTTCCACCAGGTGTTCGGTGGCAGTGGTGGCCGCCTGGGCGTTATCAAGCCCGACCACATCGCAGGCGAAATCGGGAATTTTACGGTCAATCAGCACCATCGGCAGGGCCGACTGCTGCAGGCGGTTCAGGCCATCCTCACGCATGCCGACCGCGTTGACCACGATGCCCTCCACCTGGTAGCTGCGCAGCAGGTCGAGGTAGTGCAGCTCCTGATCCAGCTCATTATTCGTATTACACACCAGCAGGGTGAAACCTTTTTCCCGACAGGCCGCTTCAATGCCGCTCATCACATTGACCGAGTAGGGATTGGTGATATCGGCGATGATCAGGCCGATAAGGCGGGTTCGGCCGTGCTTGAGGCCGCGGGCCATCAGGCTGGGGCGATAGTCGAGTTCGGCAATGGCTTTTTCAATACGAGATAACAGGTCGTCGGAAAGCAGATGCTTTTCGCCGTTAAGATAACGTGAAATGCTGGTTTTGCCGGTCTTTGCGGCTTTCGCCACATCGCTGATAGTTGCACGCGCCGCTTTCGCCATGGTGGCTTCCTTTGCTGAAAATCTGCCAACACCTTAGCGCGAAAAATAGCGATATCAAGCATTTTGCCCGGCAGAGCGGCTGCCGGGCGACATGAGTATGCGCTTACTGTAGCGGGCTGAGGGTGATTTCCACGCGACGGTTCTGCGCTTTGCCTTCCGCCGTGCTGTTGCTGGCGATCGGGTTCGCCGGCCCCATGCCGGTGGTGCGAATGCGGTTGGCGGCCACGCCCTGGGTGATCAGGGCGCTGGCGACGCTGTCCGCACGCTGCTGCGACAGGCGCATATTCAGATCCTTGCTGCCGGTGCTGTCGGTGTAGCCGACCACGTTAACGGCGGTTTTCTCATACTCTTTCAGCACCATGGCCACGCCGGTCAGGGTGTTGGCGCCGGCCGGTTTCAGGTTGGCGCTGTTGCTGTCAAAGGTGACGTTATTCGGCATGTTCAGCACGATATTGTCGCCATTTCGCGTCACGCTGACGCCGGTTCCCTGCATTTTTTCCCGCAGTTTCGCTTCCTGCACGTCCATGTAGTAACCGATGCCGCCGCCGACGGCCGCCCCGGCCGCCGCACCGATCAGCGCGCCTTTGCCGCGATCGTGTTTGGAAGAGGAAAGCGCGCCAATGCCTGCGCCCACTAAAGAGCCAATGCCTGCGCCAATACCGGATTTCCCCGCTTCACGCTCACCGGTATAGGGGTTGGTGGTGCAGCCAGAAATCGCCAGGGTGCCGCTGACCAGCGCCGCAATCATAAGTACGCGTTTTTTCATTTAATGTCCTTAATCCTTTTTATTCTTTGTCACAGCGAACGTGACGGTTGATTATGACGCGCGATTACGTAGAAAATTCCCCGGATACCATCTCATTTTGTAAATAACATTGAACGGTGCCCATCACGCCGTCACACACCTGCATTCGCTGACCAGGAGCCGCCCTTGCCAACCTCATCTGCAACCAAAACCATCTTAACCGCCGCCCACTGGGGACCGATGCTGGTGGAAACGGACGGAGAAAACGTCCTCTCCTCTCGCGGCGCGCTGGCGACGCCGTTTGCCAATTCGCTGCAAACGGCGGTACGCGACCAGGTCCACAGCAAAACTCGCGTGCGCTACCCAATGGTGCGCAAAGGCTTTCTTGCTTCACCGGACCACCCTCAGGGGATCCGCGGTCAGGATGAATTCGTGCGGGTGAGCTGGGATCAGGCGCTGGATCTGATCGATGCCCAGCACCGCCGCATTCGCGACAGCTACGGCCCGGCCTCCATTTTTGCCGGCTCCTACGGCTGGCGCTCTAACGGTGTCCTGCATAAGGCGGCGACGCTGCTGCAGCGCTATATGAGCCTGGCGGGCGGCTATACTGGCCATCTTGGCGATTATTCCACCGGCGCGGCGCAGGCGATCATGCCTTACGTCGTGGGCGGCAATGAGGTGTATCAGCAGCAGACCAGCTGGCCGCTGGTGCTCGAGCATAGCGAGGTGGTGGTGCTGTGGAGCGCCAATCCGCTGAACACGCTGAAAATTGCCTGGAACGCCTCCGATGAGCAGGGGATCCCGTGGTTTGACCGGTTGCGTCAGAGCGGCAAGCGTCTGATCTGCATCGATCCCATGCGATCGGAAACCGTCGATTTCTTTGGCGACGCGATGGAGTGGATCGCCCCGCATATGGGCACCGACGTCGCGCTGATGCTGGGGATCGCCCATACGCTGGTGGAGAATGGCTGGCAGGATGATGATTTCCTTACCCGCTGCACCAGCGGCTACGACATTTTTGCCCGCTATCTGACCGGAGAAAGCGACGGTGTGGCGAAAACCGCCGACTGGGCGGCGGCGATCTGCGGCGTTGAAGCAGATAAGATCCGCGAACTGGCGAAACTTTTTCACGAAAACACCACCATGCTGATGGCCGGCTGGGGCATGCAGCGCCAGCAGTTTGGCGAACAAAAACACTGGATGCTGGTCACCCTGGCCGCCATGTTGGGGCAGATTGGCACCCCCGGGGGCGGGTTTGGTCTTTCCTACCATTTCGCCAACGGCGGTAACCCAACGCGCCGCGCGGCGGTGCTGGGATCGATGCAGGGGAGCGTGGCGGGCGGTGTGGACGCCGTAGAGAAGATCCCGGTCGCGCGGATCGTCGAGGCGCTGGAAAATCCGGGGGCGGAGTATCAGCACAACGGCATGGCGCGGCGCTTCCCGGATATTCGCTTTATCTGGTGGGCCGGCGGGGCCAACTTTACTCATCATCAGGACACCAACCGGCTAATTCAGGCGTGGCAGAAACCGGAGCTTATCGTCATTTCCGAATGCTTCTGGACCGCCGCCGCGCGCCATGCCGATATCGTCCTGCCGGCGACCACCTCGTTTGAGCGCAACGATCTGACCATGACCGGGGATTACAGCAATCAGCATCTGGTGCCGATGAAGCAGGTGGTCGCCCCGCGCGATGAAGCGCGCGACGATTTCGCAGTCTTTGCCGACCTCAGCGAACGCTGGGAGGCGGGTGGTCGCGAACGCTTCACCGAAGGGAAGCGTGATTTGCAGTGGCTGGAGACCTTCTATCAGCTGGCCGCCCGGCGCGGCGCCCAGCAGCAGGTGACGTTGCCGCCGTTTGCCGAATTCTGGCAGGCTAACCAGCTGATTGAGATGCCGGAGGAGCCGGAGAATGCCCGTTTTGCCCGCTTCGCCGCCTTCCGCGCCGATCCCCAGGCCAACCCGCTGAAAACGGCGAGCGGTAAAATTGAGATCCACTCGCCGACCATCGCCGCCTTTGGCTACGCCGACTGCCCGCCGCACCCGATGTGGCTGGAGCCCGACGAGTGGCACGGCAACGCTGAAGACGGGCAGCTACAGCTGCTGTCGGCCCATCCGGCTCATCGCCTGCACAGTCAGCTGAACTACTCCGCGCTGCGCGAACGCTATGCCGTCGCCGGGCGCGAACCGTTGACTATTCATCCGCAGGATGCGCAGGCGCGCGGGATTGCCGATGGCGATCTGGTGCGGGTGTGGAACGCCCGCGGCCAGGTGCTGGCCGGCGCGGTGGTGACGGAGGGGATCCGCCCGGGCGTGATTTGCCTGCATGAAGGGGCGTGGCCCGACCTGGATCCGCAGGTGGGCATTTGCAAAAACGGGGCGGTGAACGTGTTGACTAAAGATATCCCGACATCCCGGCTCGGCAACGGCTGCGCCGGTAACACCGCCCTGGCGTGGCTGGAGAAATATACCGGCCCGGCGCTGCCGCTTACGGCATTTGATCCGCCGGCCAGCGCATAATCCAGGTCGGGTGCTGGGTATCGTCCTGCCATGCGCAGTCTTCAATCCGGAAGCCCTGCGCATGGTAGAAGCTGACCGCTGACTCGTTCTTCTGGTACACCTCAAGGCTAAGCCAGGCGTAGTGCTGCTTGACCTCATCCAGCAGCGCCCGCCCTATACCCTGGCGGATGGCGTCCGGCGCGACAAACAGCGCACCGACGAAACGCGACTCCAGCACACTGACAAAGCCTTTTAACTCGCCGTCCTGCTCCCAGACCCAGGTGCTGGCGGCGGGAAGATAGACATCCCGTACCACCGCGACGCTGTCGCGCCAGTAGCTTTCACTGATAAAGGGATGGGCATGAATCGTGCTTTCCAGCCACAGGGCCAGCAGCGGAGCGGTATCTTTAGTGTCCCACTTGCGGATCATCCTGACCTCCAGGGTGACAGAAGCAGCCGGTGACATGGTCGTTAACCAGTCCACAGGCCTGCATAAAGGAGTAACAGATTGTCGAGCCGACAAACTTAAAGCCGCGTTTTTTCAATGCCTTGGACAGCGCATCGGAGGCCGGCGTCGTGGTGGGGATTTCCGCCAGCGTCGCGGCGCGGGTTACCTGCGGCGCATTGTCGACGAAAGACCAGACAAAATCAGTGAACGACTCGCCATTTTCTTCCATCGCCAGATACGCCCGGGCGTTGCCGATAATGGCCTGGATTTTTCCCCGATGGCGAATGATGCCGGCATTCTGCAGCAACTGCTCGACATCGTCTTCCCCCATTGCCGCCACGCGCACCGGGTCGAACTGATGAAAGGCCTGGCGATAGTTCTGCCGTTTCTTTAACACCGTGATCCACGACAAACCGGCCTGCTGGCCCTCCAGGCAGATCATTTCAAACAGCTGGCGGCCCTCTTTTTGCGCCACACCCCATTCGGTATCGTGATATTCGATATATAACGGATCCTGACTCACCCATCCGCAACGCTGCATAGCTATTTCTCCCTCTGCGCTAAAAAAGTGGACGCCCCGGCTTGACGGCTGAAAGATAAAGATAATAGTTAATACAGGGAAATCGTATCCCCAAAAAAACACAGCAATATTGCCGATTCGGCTCTTTTCTGGAGTCGCATTAATGATAATAAAGAAATGCAATGGCCTCCGGGGGTTCTTGATCCCGGCGAGCGTATCCGTCTGGATGTCGTGTGTCTCTGGAGCGAATGCCTGGCAACAGGAATATATCGCTATCGATACAAAAAGTAATACGTCTGAACGCTATACCTGGGATAGCGATCACCAACCACGTTATGAAGATATTCTCGCCGAGCGGATGAAGTCCTCGGAACCGCCCGGCGGCCTGGCGCTAAACCAGGCCCTGGCACCGCCGGAGAGCAACCATGGTCTGAGCGTCGGCTGGAATTATCTGCTGGCGAATGGCATGACCTCCGGGCCAGTAGCCAGCCTGCGCAGCGACATCACCACCCCGACAGTGCGAAGCGCTGGCGAGACGGGGTATGTCAACACGCTCGGCTGGCGCATGGATTATCAGTCGCTGTGGGGTGTGCATCCCTGGGCGCAGGTGAGCTACAACCAGTCGCTCGCCAGCGATGCCTGGACGCCGTCCTCCCGCACCAGAGAGGGCGGCTGGGGTGATGTGACCCTGGGCGCCGATATGCGCTTAGGCTCCCATGTCGCGGCGTGGGCGACGCTATCACAGGCGGACAATGTTCCATCGGGGGAAAATACGCTCTATCTGATGGGGGTCAGCGCTAACTTTTGACCCGAGATTGTTACGGGTTTGAAACGATGTGGTTATTGTTAAATCTCAGTAATGGCGCATTTCTGTGAGATAGCGCACACTAACTTTTTTCCTGAAATTCGCGGAATGAATGTCATGCAATGTCATTCGTTCCGTCATTAATGCATTTCATTCCCTGCTGATGGCAGTTCATGCCTTTTTCCCCCACTGGATGAGGGGCCTTCGCTATTGTGGCAGCAGTTAATTTATCAGGACAACTGCTATGAACGCTGCAAATCGTCAATCGACCCGCTGGCTTACGCTAATCGGCACCATCATCACCCAATTCGCTCTTGGTTCGGTTTATACCTGGAGCCTGTTTAACAGTTCGCTGTCTGACAAACTGGGCGAGCCGGTCAGCCAGGTGGCTTTCTCCTTTGGCCTGTTGAGTCTTGGGCTGGCGCTCTCTTCGTCGGTTGCCGGCAAGCTGCAGGAACGTTTTGGCGTGAAGCGCGTCACCATGGCCTCCGGGATCCTGCTCGGCCTGGGCTTCTTCCTGACCGCGCACTCCAGCAGCCTGATGATGCTGTGGCTGAGCGCGGGCGTGTTGGTGGGTCTGGCGGACGGCGCCGGTTATCTGCTCACCTTGTCGAACTGCGTGAAGTGGTTCCCGGAACGTAAAGGCCTGATCTCCGCCTTCTCCATCGGCTCCTATGGTCTTGGCAGCCTGGGGTTCAAATTCATTGATTCCCACCTGCTGGCCACCGTTGGCCTGGAAAAAACCTTCGTCATCTGGGGCGCTATCGTGCTGGTGATGATCGTCTTTGGCGCGACCCTGATGAAAGATGCCCCGAATCATCCGGCGACCACCGCGGCTAACGGTGTCGTGGAAAATGATTTCACGCTCGCCGAATCGATGCGTAAACCGCAGTACTGGATGCTGGCGGTAATGTTCCTGACGGCCTGCATGAGCGGTCTGTATGTGATTGGCGTGGCGAAAGATATTGCCCAGGGGATGGTTCATCTGGATGTCGCGACGGCGGCCAACGCGGTAACGGTGATCTCAATTGCGAACCTCAGCGGCCGCCTGGTGTTAGGTATCCTCTCCGATAAAATCTCCCGCATTCGCGTAATTACTATCGGTCAGGTGGTCTCGCTGGTGGGTATGGCCGCGCTGCTGTTCGCCCCGCTGAACGCGATGACCTTCTTTGCCGCTATCGCCTGTGTGGCCTTTAACTTCGGCGGCACCATCACCGTCTTCCCGTCGCTGGTGAGTGAGTTCTTTGGCCTGAACAATCTGGCGAAAAACTACGGCGTGATTTATCTGGGCTTCGGTATCGGCAGCATCTGCGGCTCCCTTATCGCTTCGCTGTTCGGCGGCTTCTACGTGACCTTCTGCGTGATTTTCGCCCTGCTGATTCTCTCGCTAGCGCTGTCCACCACCATCCGTCAGCCAAAAAGCAGTGTATATAGCGAGGCGCATGCCTGAAACTGATTGCGTGAATCGAGCACCCTGATTAACTCCCTAAGCAAATAGTGCCAATCCAGCCAAATGTTTTGTAAATGTTTGGCTGGATCACATTCCCTCCTGATACTTTTCCCGTTCCCTGTGGTCTACTTATCGCGCTTTGTAGAGGTTTCTGATAACCAACCCTAACGCACCCTATTAGCCTACTGACTCGTGCCATAGCGTCAGGCGGTGTTTTATTCTTCTTTTTCCAGGTTTGCTTGCATGAAATATATTAGAACGATGACGCAGCAGAAGCTTAGTTTTTGGCTGGCGCTGTACATCGGCTGGTTTATGAACGTCGCCGTTTTTTTTCGGCGTTTTGATGGTTATGCTCAAGAGTTCACTTTCTGGAAAGGGCTTTCCGGCGTTGTTGAACTGGTTGCCACGGTATTTGTCACCTTCTTCCTGTTACGTCTGTTGTCGCTGTTCGGCCGCCGCATCTGGCGCATTCTGGCGACGCTGATTGTCCTGTTTTCTGCCGCCGCCAGTTACTACATGACGTTCCTCAATGTGGTCATTGGCTACGGGATTATCGCCTCGGTGATGACCACCGATATCGACCTGTCGAAAGAGGTGATCGGCTGGCACCTGATCCTCTGGCTGGTAGTGGTGAGCGCGCCGCCGCTGCTGTTTATCTGGAGTAACCGCTGCCGCCATACGCTGTTGCGCCAGCTGCGTACCCCAGGTCAGCGGGTGAAAAACGTGCTGATCGTCGTGCTCGCCGGGCTGATCGTCTGGGGACCTATTCGCCTGCTCGAGCTGCGCCAGCATGACGTTGAGCGCCATTCGGAAGTCGATATGCCGAGCTACGGCGGGGTGATCGCCAACTCCTACCTGCCGTCAAACTGGCTGTCGGCGCTGGGGCTGTACGCCTGGGCGCAGGTGGATGAATCCTCCGATAATAAATCACTGATTAACCCAGCGAAGAAGTTTACCTATGTCGCCCCCGAAGGCCTGGATGATACCTATGTGGTGTTTATCATTGGCGAAACGACCCGCTGGGATCATATGGGTATTCTTGGCTACAACCGCAACACCACGCCAGAGCTGGCGAAAGAGAAGAATCTCGTCGCTTTCCGCGGTTACTCGTGCGATACCGCCACTAAGCTGTCGTTACGCTGCATGTTTGTACGCCAGGGCGGAGCAGAGGATAACCCACAGCGGACGCTCAAAGAGCAGAACGTTTTTGCGGTGCTCCATCAGCTGGGCTTTAATGGCAACCTCTATGCCATGCAGAGCGAGATGTGGTTCTACAGCAACACGATGGCCAACAATATTGCCTATCGCGAGCAGATTGGCGCCGAGCCGCGCAACCGCGGCAAGAGCGTTGACGATATGCTGCTGGTGGAGGAGATGAAGCGCGGTATGGCCCAGGACAACACCTCCGGTAAGCACCTGATCATCCTTCACACCAAAGGCTCACACTTTAACTATACCCAACGCTACCCGCGCAGCTTTGCGCAGTGGAAGCCGGAATGCGTCGGTGTCGACAACAAGTGCTCAAAAGCGGAGCTGATTAACTCCTACGATAACAGCGTGACCTATGTCGACCACTTTATCGTCAGCGTCCTCGACCAGCTGCGGGACAAGAAAGCGATTGTGTTCTATGCCGCCGATCATGGGGAATCGATTAACGAGCGCGAACACCTGCACGGTACGCCGCGCAAGATGGCGCCGCCGGAGCAGTTCCGCGTGCCGATGATGGTGTGGATGTCGGATAAGTACCTGGAAAATCCCGATCACGCTGCCGCGTTTGCCCATCTGCAGCAGCAGGCGGCGATGAAGGTGCCGCGCCGTCACGTCGAGCTGTACGACACCATTATGGGCTGCCTCGGCTATACCTCGCCGGATGGCGGGATCAATGAGAACAACAACTGGTGTCGCTGGAAAAAGTAAGGCCCGGGGTTTATTTTCAGATTCTCGGGTCTGTTCTCTCTTCCTGAGCCCAGGATAAGCTAATCCCTCGCCGGCCACCGCCCGCGAGGGATTTTTTTCGCACAGTGGATGTGTCTGACAAGTTGCCTCTTCTTTTGCTGCTCCTCCAGTCTTCTCGCCCCCTGTGCACATGCTTTTCATGGAGAGAAACGATGAAAATAATCAAGGGATTAGCCATGCTGTGCCTGCTGATGCTGGTTGGCTGTCAATCCGAGGAGGAGACCAGCCGGTTTCTGCTGGCCTGTAAATATGATGCGCCGGCGAGCATCGAGGCGATGCTGAATAACGGCCTGGATGTGGATGGCCAGGACAAAAGCGGCTTAAGCGGTTTGATGGTCGCCGCCGCGGAAAATCGTCGCGATGTGGTGGAATTGCTGCTTAAGCGTCAGGCGAAGCCAAATCTCCAGACGCGCCAGGGCGTTACGGCGCTGATGCTGGCGGCGGCGCGGGGTAGCGATACAGCGATTATCCGCGATCTTCTCCAGGCGGGAGCGTCTGTGAATCAGACCACTGTCGACAAGAGCACGGCATTGATGTCCGCCATCTCCGACGGCGGCGACGTCAGAAGCGACTATCAGCATATTCTGGCAATGAAAAAGCCCGATGCGCCTGTCGAAGAGAAAAGCACGCTGGACAAAATAGTCGGCGCAACGGCGGAAAAATCGCTGGCGACGGGCAACCGCGCGCTGATGACTGAAGAGATGGCGTTACAACTGGCGCCCGGTGCGTTTAAGAAAAACGTCGACGAGATCGTGGCGCTGCTCCTCAAGCACGGGGCGGACGTGAAGGCCGTCAACGCTTCAGGGGAATCGGCTTTTTTCCTCGCAGTCGATCACGCGCGTTCGGCGGAAACGATCACGACGCTGGCCAACGCCGGGGCGGACACCAGCCTGGCGGATAAATCCGGCACCACACCGCTGATGCTGGCGGCCGCGGGAGATGATCCGAATCTGGTGCTGGCGCTGTCGGCCTCCGGGGTGGAGGTGGACAAACCGAACCGTGAAGGACTCACGGCGCTGCAGGTGGCGGCGGGGCAGGGGGCGCCCGCGGTAATTGCGGCGCTGGTGCAGCGTGGTGCAAAAGTGGACTTATTATCCGCCAACGACCTGAGCCCGCTGATGCTGGCAGTCAAAATGAATAACAAAACGAATGTCGAGGCGCTTCTCGAGGCTGGCGCTAACGTCAATCTCAGCAATAAAGAGGGCTACACGGCGATTGGCTACAGCCGGGCCGGCGAGGTTCGCCAGCTGTTGCTGGCGCAGCATGCCGAGCTGAAAGGGCAGGCTGCGCATATGGCGCAAAGCGAACTGCAGTTTTGCGCCAGTACGTTCGCCGATAAGCTGGCATACAGCGATATCGCCCGCGCGGTGAATAACGACACCCGCCCGGACATCATGCGCCACCAACTATCCTGCCCGGAGCTGGGCGAACTGACGATGCTGCTGGGGGATTTTAAATTTAAACCGGCAGGCTCCACCTATCTTGGTGAGCCGGTGACCTGTAAGGTATCCGAGCATCGCAAAGCGTTTGAGGTCAGCTGTCGCTGAAAACGATGACCTGCCGGCGATTCGCTGCTCATACTGCTGAGTTTCTCGCCGGTTGAGCGATTTTTTCAAAATAAGGCATTGACGGGTAGGCATCCCAGCAGTAAGATGCGCCCCGCATTCGGTGATTGGCGCAGCCTGGTAGCGCACTTCGTTCGGGACGAAGGGGTCGGAGGTTCGAATCCTCTATCACCGACCAAATTCGAAAAGCCTGCTCAACGAGCAGGTTTTTCTGCATCTGTGGCCTGCGAGGATGAGAACCTCCGGGGGCAGAGGTTCGACTCGAGCGAAGCGAGAGAACGTTGCGTCAGCAACGGCCCGCAGGGCGAGTCACGAAGTGGCGAGTCATCCTCTATCACCGACCAAATTCGAAAAGCCTGCTCAACGAGCAGGCTTTTTTGCATCTATGGCCTGCGAGGATGAGAACCTCCGGGGGCAGAGGTTCGACTTGCGTTCCGTAGGCCCGCGCAAGCGCAGCGCCGCCGGGCATCATCAGTGCGCTACCGGCAAATATCCATCAGAATCACAAAAATCGTCTTTACCTCGGTTTCCTGCCGTCTGTTCGCTATTTTGTGACATCTTCCATTGCATTTTTTTATCGATGAACAGATCTTTTTTCGCGAAGCTTATGGCTCAATACAGCATTTTCCGCTGTGCGTTTTAACGTTCACGCTATTAATCGCTCACATATTGGTCACATAGCAAGAATTTTTTCTCATTTGCTGGAATTGTTTACCACCAGATGTTGCGAATTATTGAGCTATTTATGCTGCTTATTTGCCAGTAGCATAAATTTCTCTGCTGAAAATAGCGCCATCAAGTTTTTTTAATCTTTGCCTGCGGTTTCTCACGCCGGATGTAAAACCCGGCTGGCTGTATTGACGTTTCTCCATTCTGTTGACAGATTGTAGGGCATGAGGGGCATTTCATGGAGAATCCGTACTGCAACTCAGTCGTTTTAGCGAACGGAATCCCCATCTCTCTCAACGCCTTCGGGCACCACCGACCGGACCGGGTAAAAAATAAATAAAGGTCCGGCGGATATATGCAAACAACATCACAGTTTTGGAGCAGAATAATGAGTATTTCCTTGAAGAAATCAGGGATGCTGAAGCTTGGTCTGAGCCTGGTCGCCATGACCGTCGCCGCCAGCGTACAAGCGAAAACCCTGGTTTATTGTTCTGAAGGCTCGCCGGAAGGCTTTAACCCACAGCTCTTCACCTCAGGCACCACCTATGACGCCAGTTCCGTACCGATCTATAACCGCCTGGTCGAATTCAAAACCGGTACGACGGAAGTTATTCCAGGGCTTGCCGAGAAATGGGAAATTAGTCCGGATGGCAAAACCTACACTTTCCACCTGCGTCAGGGCGTGAAGTGGCAGGATAATAAAGAATTCAAACCAACCCGTGATCTGAACGCCGATGATGTGGTGTTCTCCTTCGATCGCCAGAAAAATACCAATAACCCGTACCATAAAGTCTCTGGCGGCAGCTATGAGTACTTTGAAGGCATGGGGTTACCTGACCTGATTAGTGAAGTGAAGAAAGTGGACGATAATACCGTCCAGTTCGTCCTGACTCGCCCGGAAGCGCCGTTCCTCGCTGACCTGGCGATGGACTTCGCCTCCATTCTCTCTAAAGAGTATGCCGACAACATGCTGAAAGCCGGCACGCCGGAAAAAGTAGACCTTAACCCAATCGGTACCGGTCCATTCCAGCTGCTGCAGTACCAGAAAGATTCCCGCATTCTGTATAAAGCCTTCCCGGGCTACTGGGGCACCAAGCCGAAGATCGATCGTCTGGTCTTCTCCATCACCCCGGATGCCTCCGTGCGCTACGCCAAGCTGCAGAAAAACGAGTGTCAGGTGATGCCGTATCCGAACCCGGCGGACATCGCGCGCATGAAGGAAGATAAGAGCATTACCCTGATGGAACAGCCTGGTCTGAACGTCGGTTATCTTTCCTTTAACACCGAGAAGAAACCGCTGGACGACGTGAAAGTCCGTCAGGCGCTCACCTACGCGGTCAATAAAGAAGCGATCATCAAAGCCGTTTACCAGGGCGCAGGCCAGGCGGCGAAGAACCTGATCCCGCCGACCATGTGGGGCTATAACGATGACGTTAAAGACTACACCTACGACCCGGAGAAGGCGAAGCAGCTGCTGAAAGAAGCGGGCCTGGAAAAAGGCTTCACCATCGATCTGTGGGCGATGCCGGTACAGCGTCCGTACAACCCGAACGCCCGCCGTATGGCTGAAATGATCCAGTCTGACTGGGCCAAAATTGGCGTCCAGGCCAAGATCGTCACCTACGAATGGGGTGAGTATCTGAAGCGGGCGAAAGCGGGCGAGCACCAGACCGTAATGATGGGCTGGACCGGTGACAACGGGGATCCGGATAACTTCTTCGCGACCCTGTTCAGCTGCGCCGCGGCGAAAGACGGCTCCAACTACTCGCGCTGGTGCTATAAGCCGTTTGAAGATCTGATTCAGCCGGCCCGCGCCACCGACGACCACAACAAGCGTATTGAACTGTACAAACAGGCTCAGGTAGTGATGCATGACCAGGCTCCGGCGCTGATCATCGCCCACTCCACCGTTTACGAGCCAGTGCGTAAAGAAGTCAAAGGCTATGTGGTCGATCCGCTGGGCAAACACCACTTCGATAACGTCTCCATCGAATAATAAGCACGATGCCTGACCCCCTCTCCCCGTATGGGAGAGGTGGGGGGCGTGTTCCCGCTATTCCGGGGAATGCTTTTGTGAGCAATACAGACGCCCTGTCGCCAGGCGGGGCGTCACTAGAGAGAATCCGGGTTATGTTGCAGTTTATTCTCCGACGTTTGGGACTCGTCATCCCGACATTTATCGGTATCACCCTTCTCACCTTTGCCTTCGTCCATATGATCCCCGGCGATCCGGTGATGATCATGGCGGGTGAACGTGGTATTTCCCCCGAGCGTCACGCGCAGCTGCTGGCCGAAATGGGCCTTGATAAGCCGCTGTGGCAGCAATATGCCCATTATATTTGGGGCGTACTGCACGGTGATTTAGGCATCTCGCTGAAAAGCCGCATTCCCGTGTGGCAAGAGTTTGTCCCGCGCTTCAAAGCCACCCTTGAGCTGGGCGTTTGCGCGATGATCTTTGCCGTTGCCGTCGGTATTCCGGTGGGCGTGCTGGCTGCGGTAAAACGCGGCTCCATCTTCGACCACACCGCCGTGGGCCTGGCCCTGACCGGCTATTCGATGCCTATCTTCTGGTGGGGCATGATGCTGATTATGCTGGTTTCGGTGCAGCTGAACCTGACCCCGGTCTCCGGGCGTATCAGCGATACGGTGTTCCTTGACGATACCCTGCCGCTGACCGGCTTTATGCTGATCGACACCGCCATCTGGGGCGAGCAGGGTGACTTTATTGACGCCTTAATGCATATGATCCTGCCCGCTATCGTGCTGGGCACCATCCCGCTGGCGGTGATTGTGCGTATGACCCGTTCGTCGATGCTGGAAGTGCTCGGCGAGGACTACATCCGTACCGCGCGCGCCAAAGGGCTGACCCGGATGCGGGTGATCGTGGTCCACGCGCTGCGCAACGCGATGCTGCCGGTGGTGACGGTGATTGGCCTGCAGGTGGGTACCCTGCTGGCGGGCGCCATCCTGACGGAAACCATTTTCTCATGGCCTGGTTTAGGCCGCTGGCTGATCGACGCGCTGCAGCGTCGCGATTACCCGGTGGTACAGGGCGGAGTGCTGCTGGTGGCGACGATGATTATCCTCGTCAACCTGCTGGTCGACCTGCTGTATGGCGTGGTGAACCCGCGTATCCGGCATAAGAAGTAAGGGGCCATCATGTCACAAGTTACTGAAAATAAAGTTATCGCTGCGCCGGTGCCCATGACCCCGCTGCATGAGTTCTGGCACTATTTCAAACGCAACAAAGGGGCGGTCGTCGGTCTGGTTTACGTGGTAGTGATGATCGTCATCGCGGTGTTCGCCAACTTCCTCGCCCCGTATAACCCGGCGGATCAGTTCCGTGATTCGCTGCTGGCGCCGCCGTTCTGGCAGGACGGCGGCAGCCTGGCGCATCTGCTCGGTACCGACGACGTGGGTCGCGATATTCTGTCGCGCCTGATGTACGGCGCCCGCCTGTCGCTGCTGGTGGGCTGTCTGGTGGTGGTGCTGTCGCTGATCCTTGGCGTGGTGCTCGGCCTGGTGGCGGGCTATTTCGGCGGGGTGGTGGATTCCATCATCATGCGCGTCGTCGATATTATGCTGGCGCTGCCGAGCCTGCTGCTGGCGCTGGTGCTGGTGGCTATCTTCGGGCCGTCTATCGTCAATGCCTCGCTGGCGCTGACCTTCGTGGCGCTCCCGCACTATGTGCGTCTGACGCGCGCCGCGGTGCTGGTCGAAGTCAACCGCGACTATGTGACCGCTTCCCGCGTGGCGGGCGCCGGCGCGATGCGCCAGATGTTCGTCAATATTCTGCCAAACTGTCTTGCGCCGCTGATCGTTCAGGCGTCGCTGGGCTTTTCTAACGCCATTCTCGACATGGCCGCACTGGGGTTCCTCGGCATGGGCGCGCAGCCGCCGACGCCGGAGTGGGGCACCATGCTCTCCGACGTATTGCAGTTCGCGCAGAGCGCCTGGTGGGTGGTGACCTTCCCGGGCGTGGCGATCCTGCTGACGGTGCTGGCATTTAACCTGATGGGTGACGGTCTGCGTGACGCGCTCGATCCCAAACTGAAGCAGTAAGAGGTTCGAGATGGCGTTATTGAATGTAGATAAATTATCGGTGCATTTCGGCGATGAGAACGCGCCGTTCCGCGCCGTAGACCGCATCAGCTATAGCGTGAAGCAGGGCGAAGTGGTTGGCATCGTCGGTGAATCCGGCTCCGGTAAATCCGTCAGCTCGCTGGCAATTATGGGCCTGATTGACTATCCCGGCCGGGTGATGGCGGACAAACTGGAGTTCAATGGCCGCGACCTGCAGCGCATCTCTGAAAAAGAGCGGCGCCAGCTGGTGGGAGCGGAGGTGGCGATGATCTTCCAGGATCCGATGACCAGCCTCAATCCGTGTTACACCGTCGGCTACCAGATTATGGAAGCGATCAAAGTCCATCAGGGCGGCAATAAGCAAACCCGCCGCCAGCGTGCCATCGACCTGCTGAACCTGGTGGGCATTCCCGACCCGGCGTCGCGGCTTGATGTTTACCCGCACCAGCTTTCCGGCGGGATGAGTCAGCGCGTGATGATCGCGATGGCGATTGCCTGTCGGCCAAAACTGCTGATTGCCGATGAACCGACCACCGCGCTGGATGTGACCATTCAGGCGCAGATCATCGAACTGCTGCTGGAGCTGCAGCAGCAGGAGAATATGGCGCTAGTGCTGATCACTCACGACCTGGCGCTGGTGGCCGAGGCCGCGCATAAAATTATCGTCATGTACGCCGGCCAGGTGGTGGAGACCGGCGACGCGAAGGATATCTTCCGCGCGCCGCGTCATCCGTATACCCAGGCGCTGCTGCGCGCGCTGCCGGAGTTTGCCCAGGATAAAGCGCGTCTGGCCTCGCTGCCGGGCGTGGTGCCGGGGAAATATGACCGTCCTGCCGGCTGTCTGCTGAACCCGCGCTGCCCCTACGCCACGGATAAATGCCGGAGCGAAGAGCCGGTGCTCGCGGATCTTTCCGGCGGCCGTCAGTCTAAATGTCACTACCCACTCGATGATGCCGGGAGGCCTGGATTATGAGTACGCAAAAGGCCGCCACGCCACAACCGCTGTTGCAGGCCATTGATCTGAAAAAACACTACCCGGTGAAGAAGGGGATATTCGCCCCGGAACGACTGGTGAAAGCGCTGGACGGCGTCTCTTTTACCCTTGAGCGCGGTAAAACGCTGGCAGTAGTGGGGGAGTCGGGATGCGGCAAATCGACGCTGGGTCGTTTGCTGACGATGATTGAAATTCCCACCGGCGGCGAACTGTATTATCAGGGGCAGGATCTGCTTAAGCACGACCCGCAGGCGCAGAAGCTGCGGCGGCAAAAAATCCAGATTGTGTTCCAGAACCCGTACGGTTCGCTGAACCCGCGTAAAAAAGTGGGGCAGATTCTGGAAGAGCCGCTGTTGATTAACAGCAGCCTGAGCAAAGAGCAGCGGCGTGAAAAAGCGCTGGCGATGATGGCGAAGGTCGGCCTGAAAACCGAGCATTACGATCGCTACCCGCATATGTTCTCCGGCGGTCAGCGCCAGCGTATCGCTATTGCCCGCGGGCTGATGCTGGATCCGGATGTGGTGATTGCCGATGAGCCGGTCTCCGCGCTGGACGTTTCGGTACGTGCCCAGGTGCTGAACCTGATGATGGATCTGCAGCAGGATTTAGGCCTGTCCTACGTGTTTATCTCCCACGACCTGTCGGTCGTCGAGCACATCGCCGATGAAGTGATGGTGATGTATCTCGGCCGCTGCGTGGAGAAGGGTACCAAAGACCAGATCTTCAACAATCCGCGCCATCCGTATACGCAGGCGCTGTTGTCGGCGACGCCACGGCTGAACCCGGACGACCGTCGCGAGCGGATCAAGCTGACCGGCGAACTGCCGAGCCCGCTGAACCCGCCGCCGGGGTGCGCCTTCAATGCGCGCTGCCGTCGTCGCTTCGGTCCCTGCACCCAGCTTCAGCCGCAGCTGAAGGAGTACGGCGGCCAGCTGGTGGCCTGCTTTGCCGTCGATCAGGATGAGAATCCGCAAAAAAATCTCGCCTGATATTGCGCTCCCGGTCGTCTGGCCGGGAGCGCCTCTTCCTGCGGGAATGACACCCTCCCGCATATTGTTGCTCTTTATGGGCTTTGTTGAATAAATAAGATTTCGTGCGAACGACCCTGTAGCTGGCTGGATTTTCAGGCAATACGCACGCTTTCTGGCATCCCAGCCTTTGTCATCCTGTTCAACGCACGCACCATGGCCATAGCTTCCGCTACCTGACCATCGTAGTCACGCAGCGTCAGTGAATCTCCCAACAACTGCTTAATTCTGTACATTGCCGTTTCCGCTATCGAGCGACGGTTATATTCCGTTGTCCATTTCCACCGTGCATTGCTTCCGCTCAGCCGCTGATTAGCAATTGCCGTTTCCGCTATCGAGCGACGGTTATATTCCGTTGTCCATTTCCACCGTGCATTGCTTCCGCTCAGCCGCTGATTAGCAACGGCACGGTTGCGGTCTGCGTACTCACCGGGCCAGTAACCTGCTCCTTTTCGGGGAGGAATAAGCGCGCTGATTTTTTTGCGGCGCAGTTCATCGTGACAAAGCCGTGTATCGTAAGCCCCGTCTGCCGCGGCTGCCCTGATTTTTCTGTGAGTCTGCCGGATAAGGCCCGGGAAGGCTTCTGAGTCCGTGACGTTATTCAGCGACAGGTCTGCACAGACAACTTCATGTGTGTTGCTGTCAACAGCAAGATGCAACTTTCGCCAGATACGACGGCGCTCTTTGCCGTGCTTTCTGACTTTCCATTCGCCTTCACCAAAGACCTTCAGCCCGGTGGAATCAATCACCAGGTGTGCGATTTCACCCCGGGTGGACGTTTTGAAACTGACATTAACCGACTTTGCCCGCTTACTGACACTGGTGTAATCCGGGCAGCGCAACGGAACGTTCATCAGGGCAAAAATGGAATCAATAAAACCCTGCGCAGCCCGCAGGGTCAGCCGGAATACGCGTTTAATCACCAGAACGGTGGTGATGGCGAGATCAGAATAGCGCTGGGGCCTTCCTCGTGATGAAGGCGTTGCCGACTCATACCAGGCCTGAATCGCCTCATCATCCAGCCAGAAAGTGAGGGAGCCACGGTTGATGAGAGCTTTATTGTAGGTGGACCAGTTGGTGATTCTGAACTTTTGCTTTGCCACGGAATGGTCTGTGTTGTCGGGAGGATGCGTGATCTGATCCTTCAACTCAGCAAAAGTTCGATTTATTCAACAAAGCCTCGGCGAGCCAACGACGACGCTTAGCGAATCGACCGCCCCGGCGGCGGTGGCCGAGAACGTCCCGCAGCGGGAGGTGAAGCTGACCTTTGCCACCATCGCGCCGCCGCCCGGCAGCATCGTGCTGCGCGGCTCACGGCCTGACGCGTCGGTCGAATTCGGCATGCGCAGCGATGAGCTGGTCGCCAACGCGCTGCTCAATCTGGAATATACTCCGTCGCCCTCGCTGCTGCCCGTCCAGTCGCAGCTGAAAGTCTATCTCAACGATGAGCTGATGGGCGTGTTGCCCGTGACCAAAGAGCAGCTGGGGAAAAAGATCCGCGCGCAGCTGCCGATTGACCCCCTGTATATAACCGACTTCAACCGCGTACGGCTGGAGTTTGTCGGCCACTATCGCGACGTCTGTGAAAACCCGGCCAGCAGCACGCTGTGGCTGGACGTCGGGCGCGAAAGCTATCTGGATTTAACCTACCAGTCGCTGAAGGTGCGTAACGATCTGTCGCACTTCCCGGTGCCGTTCTACGATCAGCGCGATAACCGCCCGCTGACGCTGCCGATGATTTTCCCGGGCTCGCCTGCGGTCGCCCAGCAGCAGGCGGCGGCGATTGTCGCCTCGTGGTTTGGCAGCAAGGCCGGCTGGCGCGGCCAGCAGTTCCCGGTCTATTTCAACGAACTGCCGGACCGTAACGCCATTGTGTTCGCCACCAACGACAAGCGCCCGGACTTCCTGCGCGATCATCCGCCGGTCAAGGCGCCGACCATCGAAATGATCGACAACCCGAACGATCCTTACGTCAAACTGCTGGTGATTTTCGGCCGCGATGATAACGATCTGCTGCTGGCGGCGAAGGGGATTGCCCAGGGCAATATTCTGTTCCGCGGCGACAGCGTCACCGTGGACGGCATCAAAACCCTGCAGCCGCGTCAGCCTTACGATGCGCCAAACTGGGTGCGCACCGACCGCTCGGTCACCTTTGCTGAACTGAAAACCTATGAGCAACAGCTGCAGTCCAGCGGCCTGGTGCCGGATGCCATCACCGTGGCGCTTAACCTGCCGCCGGATCTCTATCTGCTACGGGCCAACGGCATCGATATGGATCTGAAATATCGCTACACCATGCCGCCGGTGAAGGACAGCTCGCGGATGGATATCAGCCTCAACGACCAGTTCCTGCAGTCGTTCAGCCTGAACAGCTCCCAGGACGTAAACAAACTGATCCTGCGCCTGCCGGTGCTGCAGGGGCTGCTGGACGGCAAATCGGAGGTTACTATCCCCGCGCTGCGTCTCGGGGCGGTCAACCAGCTGCGCTTTGACTTCCAGTACATGAACCCGATGCCGGGCGGCTCTATCGACAACTGTATTACCTTCCAGCCGGTGCAGAACCATGTGGTGATCGGCGACGATTCGACCATCGACTTCTCGAAGTATTATCACTTTATCGCCTTGCCGGACCTGCGCGTCTTCGCCAATGCGGGCTTCCCTTACAGCCGTATGGCCGACCTCTCCGACACGCTGGTGGTGGTGCCGAAAGCGCCGACCCAGGGTCAGGTGGCGACGCTGCTGCAGGCGCTGGGCGGTATCGGTTCGCAAACCGGTCTGGCGGCGATTAATCTGCAGATGACCGACGATGGCAACCAGATCAAGAACAAAGACGCGGATCTGCTGCTGATCGGCGCGATCCCGTCGTCCCTCAAGGACGACACCAAAATCAACCTGCTGGTCGAGGCGACCAAAAGCTGGGTGAAAATGCCGATGCGCCACTATGACCTGGCGAGCATTTATCCCGATGACGATGCCCGCACGCCCAATACCCGCACCGATATTACCTCTTCCGGGCCGATGGCGGCGGTGATTGGCTTCCAGTCGCCGTATAACGATCAGCGCAGCGTGGTGGCCCTGCTGGCCGACAGCCCGCGCGGTAATGAACTGCTGACCAACGCCCTCAACGACAGCGGTAAGCGGGCAGCAATGTTTGGCTCGGTAGCGGTGATCCGCGAGTCCGGCGTCAACAGTCTGCGGGTAGGGGATATCTACTACGTGGGTCATCTGCCCTGGTTCGAGCGCATCTGGTTCGCGCTCTCTAACCACCCGATACTGCTGGCGATCTTCGCCGCTATCAGTATTGTGCTGCTGGCGTGGGTGCTGTGGCGCATGCTGCGCATCATCAGTCGCCGCCGTCTTAGCCTGGATGATGAATAAACCATGATGAAAGTACTTTGTGGCGCGGTGCTCTCCGCGCTGCTGCTGGCGGCGGGCCAGGTGGGCGCCGCCTGCCAGTGGCCCGCCTGGGAGCAGTTTAAAAAAGCGTACGTCAGCCCTGAGGGACGGGTGATTGACCCCAGCGATGCGCGCAAAATCTCCACCTCCGAAGGGCAGAGCTATGGCCTGTTTTTCGCCCTGGCGGCCAACGATCGCGCGGGGTTCGACAAACTGCTGACCTGGACGCAGAACAACCTGGCGGAAGGCGATCTGAAACAACATTTGCCGGGCTGGCTGTGGGGCAAAAAGGACGATGAGCAGTGGACCCTGCTGGACAGCAACTCGGCGTCCGACTCGGATCTGTGGATAGCCTGGGCGCTGCTGGAGGCGGGCCGCCTGTGGCAACAGCCGCAGTACACCGAGACCGGTAAAGCCCTGCTGGCGCGGATTGTCGCTGAAGAGACGGTGGCGGTGCCGGGCCTCGGCACGATGCTGCTGCCGGGAAAAGTCGGTTTTGCCGATGACAGCGGCTGGCGGTTTAACCCCAGCTATCTTCCGCCGCAGCTGGCCACCTACTTTGTGCGTTTTGGCGCGCCGTGGCCCGCTCTGCGCGACAGTAACCTGCGCCTGCTGCTGGAGACCGCGCCGAAAGGCTTTACCCCGGACTGGGTGCGCTATGAGAAAGGGAAAGGCTGGCAGCTGAAAACCGAAAAGCCGCCGATCGGCAGCTATGACGCGATTCGCGTCTACCTGTGGGTGGGCATGCTCCATGATGGCGATAAGCAGAAAGCGCGTTTGCTGCAACGCTTCGCGCCGATGGCGGCGCAGACCACGAAGCAGGGGGTACCCCCGGAGAAAGTGAATATCGCCACCGGCAAAACCAGCGGCCAGGGGCCAGTGGGCTTCTCCGCGGCAATGCTGCCGTTTTTACAGGACGACGAGGCCCGGTCGGTGCAACGCCAGCGCGTCGCCGATAACTATCCCGGCGCGGATGCCTACTACAGCGCAGTTCTGACGCTGTTTGGCCAGGGTTGGGATCAACACCGTTTTCGTTTCACTGCGGGTGGCGAATTACAACCTGACTGGAACCAGGAATGCGCAAGCTCTCACTAAGTTTACTCACGCTGTCCCTTGGCGTTGCGCTGCTGCCGTTGGCGCAGGCGGCGACGACGCCTGCCCAGGAGCATCTGCTGGAGCAGGTGCGTCTCGGCGAGGCCAGCAATCGTGAAGACCTGGTGCGCCAGTCGCTGTATCGTCTGGAGCTGATTGACCCCAACAACCCGGACCTGATTGCCGCGCGGATGCGCTACCTGCTGCGTCAGGGGGATGCCGCCGGGGCGCAAAAAGAGCTGGAGCGGCTGACGAAGCTGGCGCCGGATTCTCCGGAGCTGAAGGCGTCGCGTAATGAGATGAAAAGCAACACCGGCGAAGGCCGGCAGGCGCTGCAGCAGGCGCGACTGCTGGGCGTGGCCGGGAAGGTCGATGAAGCCATCGCCGCCTATGAAAAACTGTACGGCGGCGTACCGGATGACGTTGACGTCGCCATTGAATACTGGACGCTGGTGGCGCGCCTGCCGGCTCGCCATAGCGAAGGCGTCAGCCAGCTGAAAAAACTGAACGCCAGCGCGCCGGGCAACGTCAGCCTGCTGACTTCGCTGGCGAAGCAGATGTTTGCCGATAACAAACCGCAGGAAGGGTTTGCCTATCTGACGGAGCTGGCCCGCTCGGCCTCAGGACGCGGCATCGCCGCCGACATGTGGTTCAGTGAGGTGAAAAGCATGCCGGTGAGCAAGGCCAGCGTGCAGGCGTTGCAGCAATTTCTCCTGCAGTTTCCTACCGGCTCGGTGGCGGCGAACGCCCGCGTTCTGCTCGACCAGCAGCAGGCGCAGCTGCAGGATCCGACCTTCCGCGCCCGCTCGGAAGGGCTGGCGGCGGTCAAATCCGGAAATACCTCTCAGGCGGTGGCGGATCTGCAGAAAGCCGTTCAGGCCGACAGCCGCGACAGCGACGCGGTGGGCGCTCTCGGCCAGGCCTATTCCCAGCGCGGTGACCGCGCGCGCGCGGTGGCCCAGCTCAATAAAGCGATTGCGATGGACCCCGACAGCCCGAACCGCGGCAAATGGGACAGCCTGCTACAAACCAACCGTTACTGGCTGCTGATCAAGCAGGGGGATAACGCCCTGAAAGCTGGCCAGCTTTCGCAGGCGCAGAACTATTATGCCCAGGCGCAGCGGGTCGATCGCACCGACAGTTATGCCGTGCTGGGATTGGGGGACGTCGCGGCGGCGCGCAAAGAGTCGGCGGCGGCGGAGCGCTATTACCAGCAGGCGTTGCGCCTGGATCGCGGTAATAATCTGGCGGTGCGCGGCCTGGCCAACCTCTATAGCGCCGAATCGCCGGAGAAAGCCAGCGCCTGGATCGCCGGCCTCCCGCCAGCCCAGCGGCGGAGCATCGATGATATCGAGCGCAGCCTGACCAACGATCGGCTTGAGCAACAGGCGCAGGCCCTGGAGAGCCAGGGCAACTGGGCGCAGGCGGCGGAAGTCCAGCGTCGGCGCCTGGCGCTGGATCCGGACAGCGTGTGGATAACCTACCGTCTGGCGCGGGATCTGGTCAGCGCCGGTGAACGCCAGGAGGCCGACGCGCTGATGCGGGCGATGGTCAACCGCCAGCCGCAGGATGCCGAGCGGGTCTACGCCTCGGGACTCTACCTGTCGGGGAACGACCAGGACGATCTGGCCCTGGCGCAAATCGCCGCCCTGCCGCGCAGCGCGTGGACGGATAACATTCGTGAACTGGAGGCGCGCCTGCAAAGCGACCGGGTGCTGCGCCAGGCTAACCAGCTGCGCGACAGCGGTGACGAAGCCCAGGCGATTGCCCTTATCAAACAGCAGCCGCCTTCGGTGCGCTATGACCTGACGCTCGCCGACTGGGCGCAGCAGCGCGGCGACAGCCAGACGGCGATTGCCGACTACCAGCGGGTACTGCGTCAGGAAGCCGACAACGGCGATGCGCGACTCGGCCTTGCGGAAGTCTACCTGGCTGAAGGGGATAAACCCGCCGCCCGGGCGCAGGTCATGCAGCTGAAAGGCGCAGAGACTGAATCCATGAATATGCAGCGCCGGATCGCCCTGGCGCGAGCCGGCCTTGGCGATACCCCTGACGCCCAACGGATTTTTAACCAGATTGTGCCGCAGGCGAAGGCGCAGCCGCCTTCCATGGAGAGCGCGCTGGTGCTGCGCGATGCCGCGCGCTTTACCACCCGGAGCGGGGAGCCGCAGCAGGCGCTGACGCATTACCGGGAGGCGATGGTGGCCTCCGGCATCACTCCCACGTCGCCGCAGGATAACGATACTTTTACGCGGCTGACGCGTAACGACAGCCGGGATGACTGGCTGAAGCGCGGGATCCGCAGCGATGCCGCCGACCTTTATCGCCAGCAGGATCTGAACGTCACTCTGGAACACGACTTTTGGGGTTCCAGCGGCACCGGCGGCTATTCCGACCTGAAGGCGCATACCACCATGCTGCAGGTGGATGCCCCGCTGGCGGATGGCCGGATGTTCTTCCGTACCGACCTGGTCAATATGGATGCCGGCAGTTTTTCCACCGCCAGCGACGGGAGCTACTCGCCCAGCTGGGGCACCTGCGGGGAGATCGCCTGCACCAGCGGCAGTAAAAACCAGACCGACAGCGGGGCCAGCGTGGCGGTCGGCTGGAAGAATGACACCTGGAGCGGCGATATCGGCACCACGCCGATGGGCTTTAATGTCGTCGATGTGGTGGGGGGGCTGAGCTACAGTAGCGACGTCGGGCCGGTGGGGTATACAGTCAACGTCCACCGGCGGCCCATCTCCAGCTCGCTACTCTCCTTTGGCGGGCAGAAAGATAGCGACAGCCATACCGGCACCACCTGGGGCGGCGTTCGCGCCGCTGGCGGCGGCCTGAGCCTCAGCTATGACCGGGGCGAAGCGCACGGCATCTGGTCCTCGCTGGGGGCCGACTCGCTGACCGGTAAAAACGTGGCGGATAACTGGCGCGTGCGCTGGATGACCGGCTACTACTACAAGGTCGTCAACGAGAATAATCGTCGCGTCACCGTCGGCCTCAACAATATGATCTGGCACTACGACAAAGATCTCAGCGGCTACACCCTCGGCCAGGGCGGCTATTACAGCCCGCAGGAGTATCTCTCGTTCGCCGTGCCGGTGACCTGGCGTCAGCGCACCGAGAACTGGTCCTGGGAGCTCGGCGGGTCGGTATCATGGTCCCATTCGCGCACCCAGACGCAGGCCCGCTATCCGCTACTGAACCTGATCCCGTCTGACTATCGCCAGCGCGCCAGCCAGCTGACGGAGGAGGGGAGCAGCAGCCAGGGATTCGGTTACACTGCCAGAGCGCTGGTGGAGCGGCGGGTGACCAGCAACTGGTTTGTCGGCGCCGCGGTCGATATTCAGCAGGCGAAGGATTACACCCCAAGCCATGCGCTGCTGTACGTTCGCTATTCGGCGGCCGGCTGGCAGGGGGATCTGGATATGCCGCCCCAGCCGCTGGTGCCCTACGCCGACTGGTAGCAGAATAGACTGAATTACATGACAGAGCGCCACTCTAAAGCGCGCTTCGCGTATACTCGTGAGGCGTTGCCCACCGTCGGCCGCCGGGTAGACTTCCCGGCGTCTGCGCCACCGCGCGGAAATATCCCGTCACTTCATCCCTCGCGGGCGTGGGCGAAGGATTTAAGTATATAATCAGCCTGAAATGACCGGGATTGAAGGATTGATACCGGGTATGCATTCAGTATCAGTGGAGAACACCGTTGCGCGTCAGCCGTTCACTTACAATCAAACAGATGGCGATGGTCGCGAGCGTGTCCATGGCCTTTGTATTGGTTTTTTGCACTATTTTGCTGTTTCACTTTGTGCAACAGAGTCGCTTTACCACGGCCACGCAGTTAGAAAGTATCGCGCGATCCGTTCGCGAACCGCTGTCTGCGGCTATTCTGAAAGCCGATATTCCGGAAGCGGAAGCCATTTTAAGCCGTATCCAGCCTGCTGGCATCGTCAGCCGGGCGGACGTGGTATTGCCGAACCAGTTCCAGGCGCTGCGGATGCGGTTTATCCCCGAGCGGCCGGTGCCGGTGACCGTCACCCGGCTGTTTGAGCTGCCGGTGCAGATTTCGCTGCCCATTTATTCGCTGGAGCGGCCGGCCAACCCGCAGCCGCTGGCCTATCTGGTGCTGCAGGCCGACTCCTATCGCATGTATAAATTCGTCATGAGCGCCCTTGCCACGTTAGTGACTGCTTACTTACTTCTGGTGCTGATGCTGACGGTGGCGCTCACCTGGTGCATCAACCGGCTGATGGTTCGCCCTCTGCGGCGTATCGCCCGCGAGCTGAACGATCTCTCCCAGCAGGAGCGTCTTGGCCATCAGCTGACCCTCCCGCGCCTGCACCATGACGACGAGATCGGTATGCTGGTGCGCAGCTATAACCGCAACCAGCAGAGCCTGGTCCGCCAGCATGATGAGCTGTCCATCCAGTCGACCCGCTTCCCGGTCTCCGAGCTGCCGAATAAAGCCTTTTTGCTGGCGATGCTGGAGCAGACGGTGGCCCGCCCGCAGAGCGCCGCGCTGATCGTCGTCGCCTGTGAAACCCTGCAGGACGCCGCCGGGGTCATCAAGGAGAGTCAGCGCGAAATGCTGCTCCTGACGCTGGTGGAGAAGCTGCGGGCCGCGATCCCGCCGCAGATGGTGCTGGCTCAGGTGAGCGGGTATGACTTCGCGATTCTCGCCGATGGCCTCGCCGAACCGTGGCAGGCGGTAACGTTAAGTAAGCAAGTGCTCACTATTATTAATGAGCGTTTACCGCTGCATGGGCTGCAGCTGCGGCCCTACGCCAGCGTCGGGATCGCCATGTTCCACGCCGGGCTCAGCGCCGAGCAGTTTTACCGTCGCGCGGTATCGGCCGCCGTCACCGCACGACGTAAAGGCAAAAACCAGATCGAGTTCTTCGATCCCGAGCAGATGGAAAAGGCTCAGCGCCGCCTGATGGAAGAGCATGACATTATGACCGCCCTCGACAACCAGCAGTTCGCTATCTGGCTGCAGCCGCAGGTGGCCTGCGCCAGCGGCGAGATCTGCGGCGCCGAGGTACTGCTGCGCCAGCGGCAGGCGGATGGCAGCTGGTCGCTACCGCCGTCGCTGATTGAGCGCATTGAGTCCTGCGGGCTGATTATCCCGGTCGGCTACTGGGTAATGGAAGAGGCCTGCCGCCAGCTTGCGGCCTGGCAAAGCCAGGGGATTATGCTGCCGCTGTCGGTCAATGTTTCGCTGCTCCAGCTGCTGGAGCATGACCGCGGCGAGGAGATGCTGAAGCTGATCGCCCGCTACCGCATCGCCCCGGGCACCCTCATCCTCGAGGTGACGGAGAGCTGCCGGATGGACGATCCGCAGGATGTGATGGCCCGGTTGCGCCCCCTGCGCGAGGCCGGGGTGCAGATTGCGCTGGATGATTTTGGCATGGGTTATGCCGGGTTGCACCAGCTGCAGCAGATGAAGGCCCTGCCGGTGGATATTCTGAAAATTGATAAGGTATTCATCGATATGCTGCCGGAGGATGTCAGCATGGTGCCGGCGATGATCCAGCTCGCGCGCGGCCTGTCGCTGCGTATCGTGGCGGAAGGGGTGGAGAACGACGCCCAGCGCCGCTGGTTGCAAGCCGCCGGCGTCGAGGTGCTCCAGGGCCATCTGTTCGGTTGCGCTTTACCGCAGGAGGCATTCAGCGCGCGCTATCTCTCCCCGGCCCGGGAGGATGTAAATTTGTAAATGTTTTGTTGACTTGTGCGAGTCAGCTCAAAGATTTTAACAATTGCGTTGCACTTTCGGCGTTAGTTATTTCTGAAATGTTTCCAGGGTGTTATTTTTAAGCCACAGACGTCAAATATCCCTTCTTGCTCTGTGGTTATTCCCAAAGGACACCCTATGAAAACCTCTATCTTTAAAAGCCTCTATGTCCAGGTGCTGACGGCCATAGCGATCGGTATTCTGCTGGGCCATTTTTACCCGGAACTGGGCGCGCAAATGAAACCCTTCGGCGACGCCTTCGTTAAGCTGATTAAAATGGTGATTGCTCCGGTTATCTTCTGTACCGTCGTGACGGGGATCGCCGGGATGGAAAGCATGAAAGCCGTCGGCCGTACCGGGGCGGTGGCGCTGCTCTATTTCGAAGTGGTCAGCACCATCGCGCTGATTATCGGTCTGATTATCGTCAACGTGGTGCAGCCCGGCGCCGGGATGAACGTCGACCCGTCAACGCTCGATGCGAAAGCGGTGGCGGTGTACGCTGAGCAGGCTAAAGATCAAGGGGTAGTGGCCTTTTTACTGGATGTGATCCCGGGCAGCGTCATTGGCGCCTTCGCCAGCGGCAACATTCTGCAGGTTCTGCTGTTCGCCGTCCTTTTTGGTTTTGCCCTGCACCGTCTGGGCAGCAAGGGCCAGCTGATTTTCAACGTCATTGAAAGCTTCTCCCAGGTTATCTTCGGCATTATCAATATGATCATGCGCCTGGCGCCGATCGGCGCCTTCGGAGCCATGGCCTTTACCATCGGTAAATATGGCGTCGGCACCCTGGTGCAGCTGGGGCAGCTGATTATCTGCTTCTATATCACCTGTATCCTGTTCGTGGTGGTGGTGCTGGGGAGCATCGCCCGGGCCACCGGCTTCAGCATCTTCAAATTTATCCGCTATATCCGTGAAGAGCTGCTGATTGTGCTGGGGACCTCCTCATCAGAATCGGCGCTGCCGAGAATGCTCGACAAGATGGAGAAGCTGGGCTGCCGTAAATCGGTGGTGGGCCTGGTGATCCCGACCGGCTATTCGTTCAACCTCGATGGCACCTCTATCTATCTAACCATGGCTGCGGTCTTTATCGCTCAGGCGACCAACAGCCATATGGATATTTTCCATCAGATCACCCTGCTGGTGGTGCTGTTGCTCTCCTCGAAAGGGGCGGCAGGGGTGACCGGCAGCGGCTTCATCGTGCTGGCGGCGACCATCTCGGCCGTCGGTCATTTACCGGTGGCTGGTCTGGCGCTGATCCTCGGTATCGACCGCTTTATGTCCGAAGCCCGCGCGCTGACTAACCTGGTGGGTAACGGCGTTGCCACGGTGGTGGTGGCGAAATGGGTGAAAGAACTGGATGCCAAACAGATGGATGACGTTCTGAATAACCGTGTTCCGGCGAACAAAACGCACGAATTATCCTCTTAAATCCTCCTCTTAGGCCCGTACTCCCTTGCTGGAGTACGGCCTCCTGCGCATAATTAGAGGTCATTCCCGCCCGGCGGGAATGACACGAAATGATTATTTTACGTTGTCATGCGACATTTTCGTCTCCGTGTGGTCTAACCGACGTATTTCACTCTCACTTTTTTCGGCAGCCCGTCAGTGGGGTGCTGTTGTAACCAGGAATGTTCATCAGGGGTTCACATGCAGGGCACAACAATTAAACTCTTAACGGGCGGTTTGCTGATGGTAGCGGCGGCCGGTTATGTGCAGGCAGAAGCGCTCCAGCCTGATCCGGCCTGGCAACAAGGGACCTTAGCGAATGGTTTGTCGTGGCAGGTATTGGCCACGCCGCAACGTCCCAGCGACCGTATCGAAGTCCGTTTGTCCGTCAATATTGGCTCGCTGAGCGAAAGCACTCAGCAGAGCGGTTTCAGCCGCTTTATTCCCCGCCTGGCGTTGACGCAAAGCGGCAGCCTGCCGACGATGCAGGCGCGCTCTTTATGGCAGCAGAGTATTGACCCGAAGCGTCCTCTGCCGCCGGCCATCGTCTCCTACGATTACACGATGTTTAATCTCAGCCTGCCCAATAACCGCAACGATCTGTTGAAAGAGGCGCTGAGCTGGCTGGCGGACGCCAGCGGTAAACTGGCCATTACGCCTGAATCGATCAATCATGCGCTGCAGGGCAGCGACATGGTGGCGACCTGGCCACTGGATACCAAAGAGGGTTGGTGGCGCTATCGCCTGAAAGGGTCCACCATGCTGGGCCATGACCCCGCCGCGCCGCTGAAGCAGCCGATCGACGTGGCTCAGCTGAAAGACTTTTATCAAAAATGGTACACCCCCGACGCCATGACGCTGATCGTGGTGGGGAATGTCGACAGCCGCAGCGTTGCCGAGCAAATCAATAAGACCTTTGGCGATCTGAAGGGCAAGCGGGAAACCCCCGCAGCGGTGCCGACCTTATCGCCGCTGCCTACCGTGCCGGTCAGCATCATGACCAACGCGGTGCGTCAGGACAAACTGTCCATCATGTGGGATGCGCCATGGCAGCCGATCCGCGACTCCGCGGCGCTGCAGCGCTACTGGCGTGACGATCTCGCCCGTGAAGCGCTGTTCTGGCACGTGCAGCAGAGCCTGAGCAAAAATAACGTGAAGGATATTGGCCTTGGCTTTGACTGCCGGGTGCTCTATCAGCGCGCGCAGTGCGCCATCAACATCGATTCCCCGGGCGAGCGCCTGAACAACAACCTGAGCGTGGTTTCGCGCGAGCTGGCGAAAGTGCGGGACAACGGGCTGCCGCAGGAGGAGTTTGACGCGCTTATCGCTCAGAAAAGCCTCGAGCTGCAGAAGCTGTTTGCCACCTATGCGCGCACTGACACCGACATTCTGATGAGTCAGCGTATGCGCTCCCTGCAAAATCAGGTGGTGGATATCGCGCCGGAGCAGTACCAGAAGCTGCGTCAGGAGTTCCTTAACTCCCTGACGGTGGACATGCTGAACCAGTACCTGCGCCAGCAGCTCTCGCAGGACATGGCGCTGGTGCTGCAGCAGCCGAAAGGCGAACCGGAATACAATATGAAGGAGCTGCAGGCCACGTGGGAAAAACTGATGGCGCCAAATCCGGCGGCGACGACGACCGGCGGCAGCGCCGATACGGTTGACGCCCACAGCGAGGCCAGCGACATCCCGCCAGGGCAGTAACTGAACGACCTCTCCGGCACGCCAGCGGCGGCCGGAGAGCGCTTCCTGCGGAGAATTACTGCGGCATCGCTTCCCGCGGGATGATCGCCCCGCGGTACTGGATCACCGTGCTGGCGGTCAGGTGGCCGCGTCTGGCGGCGGATTCAGCATCACCGCCGGTCAGGCGCACGGCCAGGTAGCCAGCGCTGAAGGAATCTCCGGCGGCGGTGGTATCCACCACCTTCTCTTTGGCCAGCCTGACGGCCGGCACTTCCCGCAGCGGCTGCCCGCTAACAGACACCAGGCAGGCATCCGCCCCGCGCTTCACCACCACCTCTTCCACGCCAGCGGCGTGGGTGCGGGCAATGACGTCGGCAACCGGTTTTTCACCCCACAGCGCGTCTTCATCATCGAGAGTCAGAAACGCGATATCGGTGCAGGCGAGCATCTCCTGATAGACCTGCTGCGTCTCCGCCTGGCTGGCCCACAGGCGCGGGCGATAGTTGTTATCGAAGATCACCTTGCCGCCGCTGGCGCGGCACTCACGCAGCAGCGTGAACAGTTTGTCGCGGCTGGCCGGGCTGAGAATGGCGAGACTGATGCCGCTCAGATAGAGATAGTCGAACGTCGCCAGCTCTTCGCAAATCGCCGCCGCGCGATCGCTCTCCAGCCAGAATTTTGCCGCCGCCTCGTTACGCCAGTAATAGAAGGTGCGCTCGCCGGTGTCATCGGTTTCAATGTAATACAGTCCCGGCAGACGGTCGGCCATCCGCTGGATCAAACTGGTGTTGACGTTTTCCTGCTGCCAGCTGTCGAGCATCTGCTGGCTGAAGGCATCGGTCCCCAGCGCGGTGACGTAGTGGACGCTCAGCGCGCTGGCATCGGTCTGCCGCGCGATATAGACCGAGGTGTTTAAGGTATCGCCGCCAAAGCCGCGGTTAACGGCTCCGTTCTTCTCTGACAGCTCAATCATGCATTCGCCAATAACGGCAATTTTTTTAGACATAGCCAGAACCTGCAATGGAATCGATATAAGCGCTAGTGTGCGCTGCGCTGTTTTACTGGTCAATCATATTAAAACATCGTTCCATTATTTTTTTGACCTGACGCGCGTAATGTGACGAAAAGCGCATTTCCAGGAGAAACGCTGCTTTTTGACTATATTCAGGACTGACGTGATGCAAAAGGAGCGCAGTAGGGATGAGCAGAACCCGTAAAACGTTGGTGATCATCACAGGAACGATACTGTTGCTGATCGTTCTTTTCTTCATTGTGCTGGCCACCTTTGACTGGAACCGGCTAAAGCCGACGATCAATCAGAAAGTCTCCGCCGAGCTTAACCGCCCGTTCGCCATCCGCGGCGATCTCGGCGTGGTCTGGGAGCGGCAGCCGGAAGAGCGCGGCTGGCGCAGTTGGGTGCCGTGGCCCCATGTGCACGCGGAGGATATCGTGCTGGGCAACCCGCCGACCATTCCCCAGGTGACGATGATCCACCTGCCGCGGGTGGAGGCGACGCTCGCCCCGCTGGCGCTGCTGAGCAAAACGGTGTACCTGCCGTGGATCAAGCTGGAACAACCCGACGTGCGGCTGATCCGCCTGGCGGAAGACAACAATAACTGGACCTTTCAGCTGGCTGGCGATCAGCGTGCGTCGGGCGACAGCGCCCCCTCCAGCTGGTCCTTTCGCCTCGACAATATTCTCTTTGATCGCGGGACTATCGCCATTGATGACAAGATCACCCGCAGCGATATCACCATCCTCGTCGATCCCCTCGGCAAACCCCTGCCGTTCAGCGAAGTGACCGGCACGAAGGATCGGCATAGCGCGGCGAAACCAGGTGACTATGTCTTTGGCCTGTCGCTAAAGGGGCGCTACAAGGACCAGCCGGTCACCGGTAACGGTAAAATCGGTGGCATGCTGGCCCTGCGCAGCGCAAGCACCCCTTTCCCATTGCAGGGCGACTTCCATTCCGGCAACACCCGGGTGGCGTTCAGCGGCACGGTCAGCGACCCGCTCAACGTCGGCGGCATTGACCTGCGGCTGAAATTCGCCGGCGACTCGCTGCGCGATCTCTACGACCTGACCGGCGTTCTGCTGCCCGAGACACCCTCGTTCTCTACCGACGGCCGCTTGCGCGCCGACTTTAAGCAGAAAAACCGCATGCGTTTTGACTATCAGGATTTTAACGGCCGGATTGGCGATAGCGACATTCATGGCTCCCTGACCTATACCACCGGCAAACCGCGGCCGAAACTCAGCGGCGATATGGAGTCAAAGCAGCTGCGACTGGCGGACCTTGGGCCGTTAATCGGCGTCGACTCCGGCAAAGGGACGAAGAAAAGCGCTTCGCGCCAGGCGGGTGACCGGCCGCAGCCGGCGGGTAAAGTGCTGCCGGCGGACCGCTTTGAAACCGACAAGTGGCAGGTGATGGATGCCGATGTGCGCTTTAAAGGCCGGAGAATTGAGCACGGCGGCACTCTGCCAATCAGCGACCTGTCGACCCATGTGATCCTGGAGGATGGTGACCTGCGCCTGCAGCCGGTGCGCTTTGGCCTGGCTAACGGGTCGATTGCCGGCAGCGTACACCTGCAGGGCGATAAAAAGCCGCTGCAGGGTGAGGCCAATCTGCAGGCGCGACGGCTGAAGCTGAAGGCGCTGATGCCGAACGTCGAGATGATGCAGAAAACCCTCGGCGAGATGAATGGCGATGTCCAGCTGCGCGGCAGCGGCAACTCGGTGGCGGCCCTGCTTGGCAACAGCAACGGTAACCTGAAGCTGCTGATGAACGACGGCCTGATCAGTCGCAACCTGATGGAAATCCTCGGCCTTAACGTCGGTAACTACCTGATTGGCCAGATTTTTGGCGATGAGGAGGTTCGGGTAAACTGCGCGGCGGCCAATATCGACGTGACCAACGGCGTCGCCCGGCCGCAGATTTTTGCCTTCGATACGGAAAACGCGCTGATCAATGTGACCGGGACCGCCAGCTTCGCCTCCGAGCAGCTGGACCTGACCATCGATCCGGAAAGCAAAGGTTTCCGGGTGATCACCCTGCGTTCCCCGCTGTATGTTCGGGGCACCTTTAAATCGCCGCAGGCGGGGGTGAAGGCCGGGCCGCTGATTGTCCGCGGCGCGGTAGCGGCGGCGCTGGCGACCCTGGTGACGCCGGCTGCTGCCCTGCTGGCGCTGGTCTCTCCGGCGGAGGGCGATAGCAACCAGTGCCGGACCATTTTGTCGCAGATGAAAAAATAAAGTAGGGAAGAACCCTGACGCCAGCGGCGTCAGGGCGCAGGATCACAACGACTGGTGGCGGGTCTCGTGGGCCAGCAGCAGGGCGATCAGCGTCAGCGCCGCCATCGCCGCCAGATAGGTGCCGACCGCCGCGAGGCCGTAGTTGCCCTGCAGCCAGGCGGCAATGTACGGGGCGACCGAGGCGCCAAGAATCGACGACACGTTATAGGAGAACGACGCGCCGGTGTAGCGCACTTCCGTCGGGAACAGCTCCGGGAGCAGCGCGCCCATCGGGCCAAAGGTCAGTCCCATCAGGCTTAAGCCCAGCAGCAGGAAGGCGAAGACCAGCAGCGGGTTACCGGAACCCAGCAGCGGTTTAAAGGCGAACAGGGCGAACAAAATAATCATCGTGGTGATGACAATCATGCTCTTGCGCCGGCCAAAAGCGTCCGCCAGCAGGCCGGCGATCGGCACCATCACGCCAAAGCCAATCACCGCCATCATCAGCATCCACAGCACTTCGTTACGCGGCAGGCCCAGGCCATTCGGCGCGGCGCCGGTGCTGAAGGTCATCGAGTAGACGGTCATGATATAGAACAGGGTGTAGGTGGCCAGCATGATGAAGGTGCCCAGCACCGTCACGCGGACGTGTTTGGTTAACAGGGTACCCAGCGGGATTTTGACCTGTTTTTTCGCCGCCGCTACTTTGGCGAAGACCGGTGTTTCATGCAGCGAGACGCGAACATACAGACCGATGATCACCAGCACCGCGGAGAAGATAAACGGCACGCGCCAGCCCCACTCCATAAACTGCTGGTCGGTCAACAGCCAGGAGAGCAGCAGGAAGGTGCCGTTGGCGAAGAAGAAGCCGATCGGCGCGCCCAGCTGTGGGAAGGAGCCGTACAGCGCCCGCTTGCGCGCCGGGGCGTTTTCCGTTGCCAGCAGCGCTGCGCCGCCCCATTCTCCCCCGAGCCCAAGACCCTGGCCGAAGCGCGCCAGCGCCAGCAGCATCGGCGCGACAATGCCAATGCTTTCATAGCCGGGCAGCAGGCCGATCACCACGGTGGAGATCCCCATGGTTAACAGCGAGGCGACCAGGGTGACCTTCCGGCCAACGCGATCGCCGAAGTGGCCAAACAGGGCGGAGCCGATCGGCCGGGCGACGAAGGCGATGGCGAAGGTGGCCAGCGACTGCAGGGTGGCCGCAGCGGCATCGCCCTGCGGGAAAAAGATATGCGGGAAGACGATGACCGCGGCGGTCGCATAAATGTAGAAGTCGAAAAACTCAATGGCAGTACCAATGAGCGAGGCGACAACGACTTTATTGCGCGAGTTGACCGGGGCAGTTTCCTGCGTGTTTTCGAGTGTGGTGGCTGTGGCTTGCATAGATCTTTCTTATTTTTGCGCGAACGAAAAGCCATATAGCCACAGCCACAGGGACATTTCAATCTGTAACAAACGCTGATAATGGCCAAAAAATAGACAATAAGCGGATAATTTTTACGCCAGAAAAAATAGTTCTATGAAATGCTTCACACAATTAAAAGGATAGAGGATAAAACCAGTTTTGAGTTAAATAAAAGTTAAGAAGCGGATTTATCTTCTGAAATATTGTGCGAGGATGAATTTTGCCGCTCCAATTCATCCTCGCAATACGTTAACGGTGGGTTTTGCCCGGCATCCGCCGGTCGTCTTTATACTCCGCGGTGGCGATCCACGCGGCGCAGAACAGCGTCAGGCGGGCAAAGAAATAGAAAAAGGCCATCAGCCCCAGCACCGATCCAAATGCCGCCCCGGAGGGGGATTTCACCAGCGCCGGCAGCGTCCAGGTCATGACAATTTTGATGATTTCAAAGCCAATCGCCGCGATAAGCGTGCCGCGAAACAGCGCTTTGCGGCGTGGACGATGGCGTGGCAGACGCCAGAAGATCCAGAAAAAGAGCAGGTAGTTGGCAAAAATCGAGATCGCGAGGCCGATTAGCCGCCAGGCGGGTTTCAGCCATTCAATGTTATCGAGATACAGTGCGGAAATAATCATCTGCTGGGCGGAGCCGGCGACGGAGGTGATCGACAGCGTAATAATCAGCGCCACCAGCAGACCGATCAGCGAGATAAAATCGCGGAAGTATTTTATCCAGATTTTCTCTTCGTCCTGCGGCCGGCGCTCCCAGACGTCGCGCGACTGGGCGCGGATCGCTTCGCGCAGGTTACCCATCCAGTTAATGCCGGAATAGAGGGCGACCAGCAGACCGACCAGACCAACGGTGGTGCGCTGCTGCACCGCGGTATTGATGGTGTTTTTCAAGGTTGCCGCCAGCGTTGGGTCGCTGACGTTTTGCAGGATTTTGTCAAAAATGTCCTGCAACAGCGTCGGATGCCAGGCCAGCACGAAGCCGGCGGCGGCGAAGGAGACCATCAGGATCGGGATCATCGACAGGAACGAGAAATAGGTGATAGCCGCGCCAAACTGATTGCCCAACCGGTCATTGAAGCGCTCAGCGGCGCGCAGCAGATGGGCGACCACTGGATTGCGCTGCACTTTGGCCGCCGTTCCGGTGACGGTCTTCAGCGCGTGACTGGCTTTTTGCCCGACGGCTGTATCATTGAGGGCATCGAGCGTGCTTTTGCTTTTCTCCGGCTGCGGGACCGGTTCCTGTGGCGGGCGTCGATCGTCGTTTTCCGGCGTCATACGTGTTTTCTTCCTTTTTTACAGCGAGATTCAGCAAAAAGTATACCTTAAATGCCGTATCCTGCAGGAATGCCTCTCCCGCCGCCCGTTTACCGCCCACGCGGATCAATCGACATACGCTTTCATCAGTCCGCCCAGCCACTCCATAAACAGATGCACGCGACGGGAGAGATTGCGCCGGTGCGGGTAGATAAGCGAGACCGGCAGCGGTTCGGCGCGGTACTGGGGCAGGATCTCCGTCAGGTCGCCGGCGCGTAACGCCTCGCGCACGCCGGTGCGCGGCACCTGAATAATCCCCAGCCCGGCAATACAGGCCGCCTGATAGGTTTCCGTGCTATTAACCGTCAATATGCCGCCAGTTTTTACCCAGCGCACCGCACCGTCGATCGCGACCTCAAAGCCGGGGGGACGGACCCCGAGGGTGCTGGCGTAGTGGATCAGGGCATGATCCGCCAGATCCTCCAGGGTTTGCGGGTAGCCAAAGCGGGCGAGGTAGTCCGGGCTGGCGCAGTTAATCTGCGTCAGCTTGCCCAGCGGGCGGGCAATCAGCCCTGAGTCTTTGAGCGCGCCGACGCGCACCACGCAGTCAAACCCCTCGCGGATCACGTCCACCAGCCGATCGCTGCTGCTCAGCTCCAGTTCGATGCCCGGATACTGCTGTAAAAAAGTCGGCAGGTGCGGGATCACCAGCTTTTTGGCAAAACCGACCGGCATATCCACCCGCAGCCGGCCGCTGATGCTCGCCGGATCGTGCTGGAACATACCGTCCAGTTCGTCGAGATTGCTCAGCAGATCCTTTGCCCGCTCGTAGTAGACCATCCCATCCTGGGTGAGCTGGACCCGGCGGGTGGTGCGGTGCAGGAGCCGTACGCCAAGATGGCTTTCCAGGGCCTGGATCTGCCGTGAGACGCTACCCTTAGGTAGCGCCAGGGTCTCGGCGGCACGGGAGAAACTCTCCAGATCCGCGACCCGAATGAATAACTGCATTGCATGAATTTTATCCATGCCGATCGCCTATTGTTGTTGTTAATGAAACAGTAAAACGCAATGTAGCGTATTTATTGTTGCATGAGCAGTTAATAAGCTACAACACAATCACAACGCAATCTGAAAGGGGTCTTCTGATGACACAACGTATCGCTTTAGTGACCGGCGGCAGCCGCGGTCTGGGTAAAAACGCCGCGTTGAAGCTGGCGGCGAAGGGAACCGATATTCTTCTGACCTACCACAGCAACCGCCAGGCGGCCCTCGAGGTGGTGGCGGAAATAGAGAAAAAAGGGGTTAAAGCGGCAGCATTAGCGCTGAACGTCGGCGATATTTCAAGTTTTGATGCTTTCGCCAGCGAGGTAGCGCAGGTGCTGACGCAGCAGTGGGGACGCACCACCTTTGATTATTTACTGAACAACGCCGGGATCGGTCTCAACGTGCCCTTTGATGAGACCAGCGAAGCGCAGTTTGACCAGCTGATGAACATCCAGTTTAAAGGGCCGTTTTTCCTGACCCAGCGTCTGCTGCCGCTTCTGCAGGACGGGGGACGGATCCTCAACGTCTCAAGCGGCCTGGCGCGTTTTGCCCTGCCGGGCTATGCGGCCTACGCCGCGATGAAGGGGGCGATGGAGGTCCTGACCCGCTATCAGGCGAAAGAGCTGGGCGGGCGCGGGATTTCGGTGAATATCATTGCGCCGGGAGCCATCGAGACCGACTTTGGCGGCGGCGTGGTGCGCGATAACGCCGAGGTGAATCGACATATCGCCGCTCAGACCGCGCTGGGGCGCGTTGGGCTGCCGGACGATATCGGCGACGCGATTGCCGCCTTGCTCAGCGATGAGCTGGCGTGGATGAACGCTCAGCGCGTGGAAGTCTCGGGTGGGATGTTCCTCTGAGCCAGAGCGACGACAGGCGGTGCGCTACGGCGCATCGCCCTCCGCGCGCAGCCGACCGAACAGCCAGTCATTGTGCCAGCGCCCGTTCAGCCAGTAGTTCTCCCTCAGTTCCCCCTCCAGCCGGAATCCGGCTTTGAGCAGTAACTGCTTTGACGCCTCGTTGCCGGCGGTGACGCTGGCGGTCAGGCGGCGGACGCCGCCGGTGGTAAAGGCGTAGTCGCACAGCGCGCGCAGCGATTCGTAGCCATAGCCACGTCCTTGCGCCGCCGGGGCGAAGAGAAAGCCAACTTCGGCAATGTCGCGGTGGTGATGCTGGTAACCGGTCAGGCCGAGCGGAGTGTGGGTGAACCTGTCGCGCACCACCAGGCACAGCCAGTGTTCATCTCCCGGCGCCCATGGCGGCAGTCGCGAATCGAACGCTTCGCGAATGGCCGCCTGTGGCCGGAGGTCGGCGACGTAGAGCATGACCTGCGGATCCTGCTGCAGGGAGAGAAAAAACGACCAGTCGTCCAGCTGCAGCGGTGAGCAGCGCAGGCGCGGCGTCAGAAGTTCAGGCATAAGCGTCATTCCTGGCAGAGCGAATCCTCTGAACATAGCAGGAGACGGCCGCCGGGGACAGCCCGACTAGGTTGGCTCCCCATAGAGGCCAATCAGTCGGCGTACCACGCCGTTGGTCCAGCCGAAGCCATCCTGCAGGGGATACTCCCCGCCGCCGCCCTCATGGGGGACGCCGGTGGCAATATGGTATTTCTCAATCAGCTTGTGGTGCTGCTTGTAAAAGTGGTTGACCGTTTGCAGCCAGCTCCAGGCGATCTCATCTCCCAGCGGATCCTGGCCGTAGCGTTTGAATCCCTGGATCGCCATCCACTGCAGCGGCGCCCAGCCGTTGGGTTTATCCCACTGCTCGCCGCTTTCGTATTCGGTGGCCATGATCCCCCCGGGGGTAAGCAGGCGGGCCCGTACCGCATCGGCAAGGCGTTCCGCCTGCTCATGGGTTGCAAGGCCGACGTACAGGGTGACGATGCTGGCGGCAGAAAACAGCGCCGGCTGTTCACGGCGCCAGTCATAATCACGAAAACAGCCGTTCTCGTCATCCCACAGATAGCGGTTGACCGCCGCCCGCCGATCCTGGGCCTTCTGGCGAAAGGCCGCTTCCGTCTCGCGATCGCCCTTCAGGCCGGAGAGGTTGGCGATGGTCGTCTCCAGCTTGAACAGAAAGGCGTTCAGGTCGATGGGGATAAACTGCGTCGTGCGGATGCTGGCCAGCCGCGTGCTATCCCGCAGCCAGCGGCTGGAGTAGTCCCAGCCGGACGCGGCGCCCGCCCGCAGGTCGCGGTACACTTCATTGGCGGGTCGGCCGGAGTGGCGGGCGGTCTCCACGTCCTCGCGCCAGGACTCATCCCGCGGCGTGTCACGGTCGTCCCAGTAGCGATTGAGCAGGGAGCCATCCGGCATGCGCACCACGTGACGATACGCCTGGTGCGGGATCAGCGACTCGGCGCCGTCCATCCAGAAAGCGTGCTCCATCTTCAGATGGTCCAGATAGCGCTTCGCGCCGCGCACGCCGTCCTCTTCAAACAGTTCAACCATCAGGGCGAAGACCGGCGGCTGCGACCGGCTGAGGTAGTAGGTGCGGTTGCCGTTCGGAATGTGGCCGTAGGTTTCAATCAGCCAGGCGAAGTTATCGGCCATGCATTTCAGCAGATCTTCCCGGCCGCTCTCCGCCAGTCCCAGCATGGTGAAATAAGAGTCCCAGTAATAGGTTTCGCTGAAGCGACCGCCGGGCACGATGTAGGCCTGCGGCAGCGCCAGCAGCGATGACCAGGGAATATGATCCTGAGGCTCGCGGGTCAGCACCGGCCACAGCTTGTCGATGTGCTCTTTCAGCGTCAGGCTGGGGTCGGAAGTGTAGACGTCGGTCTGGCTCGCCGGCAGCCAGAAGTTGTCCTCAACGAACTGGCGCAGGTCGAAATCGGGCTGACGTTTGACCTTGCGGTAGTTGCGCAGGATGTCCAGCGGATCGTGTTTCGGCGCGCAGTCGGGGAAGGTTTTGCTGTCGGCAAAAATGCGTGATTTCTGCACGTTGGTAAACAGCTCAAGATAGCGATCTGCCGGGGTAAGGGCGTCGGACGCCGGGAGTCCCTCGATCACCTCAGGCTCCGGTTCTGCGTCAATCATCTCATCCAGCTTTAATTCGTACGGATCGGCTTCGTAGCAGGGATCGATGTCGATCCTTAACTCGTCGTCTTCAACGTGGCGTAATTTCTGGCTGAACATAGCGATACGGACCTCCGGATTGCGTGAGTTCGCGGCCGGGCGCGCCCGGCCTTGTCTACTAAGGATAGACAGTCGCTTCGGTGAGCGTGAAGTAAACTGTGCGTTAGATCACGCTTTCCCGCCTGCAGGAAATACCGTGATTATGAGGTAATCGTTTGATAAATAATTAAAAAATAGGCGAACGGGCGAAGATAAAATTCGGAGCATTCATTATGCAACAAAATTTTATCCCGGGGCCCGATCACTCCCAGGCCGCCTCCAGCATCTCCAGCAGCTGTTGGCTGCTCAGACTGACCGGGTTGGCCTTCATCGACGAGGAGGTGCTGGCGGCCAGCGCCGCCGGTTCCAGCGCATCGCGTGCTACGCCGAGGTCGCGCAGGGTGCCAAGGCCGGCGCGATGGCTCCATTCCCGCAGACTGTCCCAGACCTGATCCACAGGCACGTCCAGCCCGTCGGCCAGCCAGCGGCGAACGTCGTTGAAGCGCTGGCGCAGGGCAGGGTCGTTTATCTGTGACTCATTGAGCGCCAGGCCAAACGGCAGCAGGCTGCCGCATAAGGCGCCGTGCGAGGCGCGGCTCAGGCCGCCCAGCGGACCGGCGAGACCGTGGATCACCCCCAGCCCGGCGTTTGCCAGCGCCAGCCCGCCGCACAGGCTGACCCAGGCCATCTCGTCGCGGCTGACCGGGCACTCTTTTTCCATCAGGACTTTCAGCGCACGGATGCCCCGCGGGATCGCCTGCTGGCAGAGGGCATCGGTGAAGGGAGTGGCCCGGCTGCAGAGCAAGGGCTCGATCACCTGGGTCAGGGCATCGAGGCCAGCGCTCAGGGTGATGCTCCGCGGCGCGTTGTCGGTTAGCGCCGGGTCGACAATCGCCAGGTCAGGCAGCATTCGGTCGTCGCGCAGGCTCACTTTCCGCTGCTGCTCCGGAACGTTGATCACCGCATTTTTGGTGACCTCCGCGCCCGTGCCAGCGGTGGTGGGGATCGCCACGAACGGCAGGGGACTGGCTTCCAGCTGACGGCCCGTTCCCACCACCTCCAGATAATCAATCAGTGGGCCGGTGGCGGGGACCAGCGCCGCAATCGCCTTACCGGCGTCAATCACCGCGCCGCCGCCGAGGCTGACCACCGCCCGGATGCCTTTCTCGCGCGCCAGCTGGACGCCCTGCTCGATATCGCTAAGCCAGGGTTCGCGGCTTATCGCCAGCGTCGTGACCGCCAGCTGCAGCGCCTCCAGCTGATGGCGCAGAAACGCCGCCCGCTGCGGGCTGGCTCCATGCACCAACAGAATGGGGCCGCCCTGCTGCGCCAGCCAGGGGGCGGCGCTCTCGGCCTGACCACGGCCAAAACGAATATTTGCAGGCATCAAAACGGTAAACGGGGTCAACATGTCGGGTTCCTTTTCGGCAAACAGGCTGGAATCAACTATACACATTATCCAGTGCTCTGCCTTGTTGCTGGCTGACAATAGAGTAGAGTGAATGATCTCTCTTTTATGGCTGAGGAATCGCTGACGATGCTAACAATTCTGGGCAAACGCTCTTCAATCAATGTACGGAAAGTGCTGTGGACCTGCGAAGAGATCGGGCTGGCGTACCAGCAGGAAGACTACGGCAGCGGATTTAAGCCCCTGGATACGCCCGAATTTCAGCGCCTGAATCCTAACAGCCTGGTGCCGGTGCTGCTGGACGACGACTTCGTGCTCTGGGAGTCGAACAGCATTTGCCGCTATCTGGCGCGCAAAGCGGAGCGCTGGGATCTGCTGCCCACCGAGCCGCAGCCCGCCGCCGAGGTGGAGCACTGGATGGACTGGCAGGCGACCGAGTTCAACACAGCCTGGCGCCATGCCTTTATGGGGCTGGTGCGTAAAGATCCGCGCTTTCAGGATCCGGCGGCGATTAAAGAGAGTATTGCCACCTGGACTCAGTGTGTGCGCATTGTCGAAGCGCAGCTGCAGCGTACCGGGGCGTGGATAGCCGGCGAGCGCTTCACCCTGGCCGATATCGTGCTAGGGCTGTCGGTGCATCGCTGGAAGATGACCCCTTTTGCCCATCCGGAGATGCCGGCCGTGGAGCGCTGGTATATGGCGCTTAATCAGCGCCCGGCGTTTATGCGTCATGGCAATAACGGCGTGGCCTGAGCATAAAAAAAGAAGCCCCTGGGGGCTTCTTTTTATCATCCGGCGATCGCGTCTTAGCGCATGGTGACGAACTCTTCTGCCGCCGTCGGGTGAATGGCGACGGTGTTGTCGAAGTCTTTTTTGGTGGCGCCCATTTTCAGTGCCACCGCAAAGCCCTGCAGCATCTCATCCATCCCGAAGCCGATGCCGTGGATCCCGACAATTTTCTCTTCCGGACCGACGCAGACCAGCTTCATGCGGCACGGCTGGCGGTGCGAGGTGACGGCGGTGTACATCGCGGTAAAGGACGATTTGTAGACCTTCACGGCGTCGTCGCCGTACTGCTCGCGCGCCTGCGGCTCGGTTAAGCCGACGGTGCCGATAGGCGGATGGCTGAAGACCACGGTCGGGATGTTGCTGTAGTCCAGGTGCTCTTCCGGCTTGTTGTTAAACAGGCGTTCGGAGAGACGACGGCCAGCGGCAACCGCTACCGGGGTCAGCTCGACGGCGCCGGTGTTATCGCCCACCGCGTAGATGCCCGGTACGCTGGTGTTCTGGAACTTATCAACGACAATGTAGCCTTTATCGTCGGTTTTCACGCTCGTAGCCGCCAGGTTGAAGTTATCGGTCGCCGGTTCGCGGCCAATCGCCCAGATCAGGCAGTCAACGGTCTGGCTGCGGCCATCTTCCAGCTCCAGCGTCAGGCTGCCGTCGGCATTCTTCACTACCGCTTTCGGGATCGCATTGGTATGCAGCTGCGGACCTTCGGCGTTCATCACTTCCACCAGCGTCTCAACGATCAGCGGATCGAAGCTGCGCAGCGGCGCGTGCTTGCGCACGAACAGATGGGTTTCGGCGCCGAGGCCGTTAATCACCCCCGCCAGTTCAACGGCAATATAGCCCGCGCCGACTACCGCCACGCGCTTCGGCAGCGCCGGCAGTTCAAAGAAACCGTCGGAATCAATACCGTATTCCACACCCGGAATGTTCGGGTGGCTCGGGCGGCCGCCGGTGGCGATCAGGATATGATCGGCGGTGATCGTCTCGCCGTTCACTTCCACCGTGTGGGCATCGACAAAGCGCGCGAACCCTTTGATCACATCAACTTTATTCTTACCCAGTACGTTGTCGTAGGAGGTATGAATGCGGTCGATATAGGCGCTGCGGCTGGCGACCAGCTTATCCCAGTCAAAATGGTTGATGGTGGTATCGAAACCGTAGTCCGGGCCGTAAAGATGAATCGCTTCGCGGATCTGCGCCGCATGCCACATTACTTTTTTCGGCACGCAGCCGACGTTGACGCAGGTGCCGCCCAGTTCTTTGGCTTCAATCAGCGCGCACTTCTGGCCGTACATCGCCGCACGGTTAATCGAGGCGATACCGCCGCTACCGCCGCCAATGGCGAGGTAATCATAATGTTTGCTCATGCCCATATGTCCTTAATCGTTGATTGCCGCGATTGTAGCGCGAGGCTTAAAAGGTTCCACCGATGGTTGCGATTACTCCGGCACGATCCAGCTGACGGTCGTATGGCCGGTACCGGCGGGAACCAGCTTGCTGTGCAGCCACGGCAGCACATTGTTCATCTGCTGTTCCAGCTTCCACGGCGGGTTGATGACGATCATCCCGGAAGCGGTCATGCCGCGCTGGTCGCTGTCCGGACGCACCGCCAGCTCAATCTGCAGAATTTTACGAATGCCGGTGGCTTCTAACTCTTTGATCATGCGCTTGATCTGCGCGCGAAGTACCACCGGGTACCACAGGGCGTAGGTGCCGGTAGCGAAGCGTTTGTAGCCTTCGTTAATCCCGGTCACCACCGCCTGATAGTCGGTTTTAATTTCATACGGCGGGTCGATCAGAATCAGACCGCGACGCGATACCGGCGGCAGCTTGGCTTTCAGCTGCTGGTAGCCATCGGCTTTATCAACGCGCGCGCGGCTGTCTTTCTGGAACTCGGCGCGCAGCAGCGGGAAATCGCTCGGGTGCAGCTCGGTCATCTGCAGGCTGTCCTGCTCGCGCAGCAGCTGGCGGGCGATCAGCGGAGAGCCCGGGTAGTAGCGCAGCTGGCCGTTACGGTTGAAGTGTTCGACCACGGAAATATACGGCTCCAGCTCTGCCGGCAGGTCGTCCTGCTGCCAGATGCGGGCGATGCCTTCGAGATACTCGCCGGTACGCTCGGCGTGCTCGCCGCTCAGCTGATAGCGGCCCGCGCCAGCGTGGGTGTCCAGGTAGAGAAACGGTTTTTCTTTCTCTTTCAGCGCTTCGATGATCAGGCTCTGAACGGTGTGTTTGAGGACGTCGGCGTGGTTGCCTGCGTGAAAGCTGTGGCGATAACTGAGCATGGATACAGAGATTCCGGGAAATAAACAAGTTAACCGATAGTTTACCGCAGATCGGCCGAGATTACCGCTGCGCCGCCGCGCTGTTTCATTTCTGCCAAAAGCGTTGCAAAACATAACGCTGTCATAAAAACGTCAAACGGCCGCGCTAGCGTCGGGTACAGGCAAGGTAATTATTTGAATAAAAGGAAAAATAATGAAAAGGCAACTCTCACTGCTGGCCGTCGCGCTGCTGCTGGCGCAACCGGTTCTGGCTAAAGACATCCCGCTGGACAGGGCGGCGGCCCTCGCCAATAGCGTGACGCCGGCTGCCTCCAGCCAGGCGTATGACGATCTTGAGCAACAGGCGCTGGCGCAGCTGCGCCACGCTCTGCAGGGGGATGCCGCCACGCTGACCCGCGATCGGCTGGCGCACACGAAACAAAACAAAACTCAGGCCGATACCGCCTGGCTGAAGGCCAGCGGCTACGATTTCCAGACCCGGGCTAACCAGCAGGCGGGCATTGCGCTGCTGTCGGCGTTCAGCACCCTGCCGGAGACGGTCGTGAAGCAGAATCTGGCGACGGTGACTGCCATCAATCGCGATGCCGTGCAGACCACGCGCCGTCAGGCGCTGGCCGATGCGGAAGGGATTAGCTACCTCTACTTCCTCAGCGATGCGCTGGGGCCGCGGCTGGGCAAAGCGTTTCTGGCCGCCTATGACCAGGGCGCGCTGGGGAAAGCGGCAGCATTGATCAAAGCCTCGGAGGTCAGCACCGGCGAGGCGAAAAAGCACTTCAACAATCCGCGGCCGTTTCTGGTTCAGGGCAACACCATTCACCTGGTGCCGGACGACGTGGTGGTGAAGGATAATCAGCCCTACACCGCCGACGGCGGCTCGTTCCCCAGCGGCCATACCAACACCGGCTATACCGATGCGCTGCTGCTGGCGGCGATGATCCCGGAGCGCTATGACGCGCTGGTAACCCGCGGCGCCCGCTATGGCTACTCGCGCATCGTGCTGGGCGTCCACTATCCGCTGGACGTGATCGGCTCGCGGATGGTAGCCGAGCGCAACGTGGCCCATTATCTTAACGATCCGCACTACCGGGTATTATTTAACGAAGCCCGCGATCAGCTGCGCGCCGCGCTGGCGAAAGCCTGCGGCACATCGCTTGCCGAGTGCGCGAAAAGCAGCGTGAAAGACGATCCCTGGCGCGATCCGGCGATGCGTGATTTCACCCGTTTCACCCTGACTTACGATCTGCCGCAGCAGAAGGGCGCGCAGCCGCGTCTGCAGGTGCCGGAGGGGGCGGAAGTGCTGCTGGAGGCTGCCCTGCCGCAGCTGTCGGCGGCCCAGCGCCGGGCGCTGATGGTCAATACCGCGCTGCCGGCGGGCTACCCGCTGTCCGGCGTCACCCCCGAGCAGCAGTTCTGGCAGCGGCTGAATCTGTCGGCGGCCTGGGAGATGGCGCAAAAAGGGCATTAACGCGGTTTCCGGCACGCTGCACCGCGTGTCGGCCTTTTCCCGCAACGGGCGGACTTATCGCAGCAATACCCAGGCTGACGCACCGCCCGTCATTGAAATTCCCCCAACTATCCCCCATTCTAGATCTCATGCATAAGCGCCGGACGCGCGCTTCATTCACCCTTTTCAACAGGACAGCGCATATGACCAATCCATTACTGACGCCTTTTTCCCTGCCGCCTTTTTCTGCGATCAAACCAGAGCACGTGGTCCCTGCGGTCACCAAAGCGCTGGAGGATTGCCGGGCCGCGGTGGAAAGCGCGGTGGCGCACGGCGCGCCGTATAGCTGGGAAAATCTTTGCCAGCCGCTGGCAGAAGTGGACGATGTGCTGGGACGCATCTTCTCGCCTGTCAGCCATCTGAATTCGGTAAAAAACAGCCCGGAACTGCGTGAGGCCTACGAACAGACGCTGCCGCTGCTCTCGGAGTACAGCACCTGGGTCGGCCAGCATGAAGGCCTGTATAAAGCCTACCGCGACCTGCGCGATGGCGATAACTACGCCACCTTGAATACCGCGCTGAAAAAAGCGGTCGATAACGCGCTGCGCGATTTTGAATTATCCGGGATTGGCCTGCCGCCCGAGGCGCAGAAACGCTACGGCGAAATCGCTGCGCGCCTCTCTGAGCTGGGCAACCAGTACAGCAACAACGTCCTCGACGCTACCATGGGCTGGAACAAGCTGGTGACCGACGTCGCCGATCTGGCCGGTATGCCGGAAAGCGCGCTGGCCGCCGCTCAGGCTCAGGCGCAAGCCAAAGAGCAGGAAGGGTATCTGCTGACCCTGGATATCCCGAGCTATCTGCCGGTGATGACCTACTGCGACAACCAGGCGCTGCGCGAAGAGATGTACCGCGCTTACTCCACCCGCGCTTCCGATCAGGGGCCGAACGCCGGGAAATGGGATAACAGCCCGGTGATGGCGGAGATCCTCGCGCTGCGTCACGAGCTGGCGCAACTGCTGGGTTTTGACAGCTATGCCTTTAAATCCCTCGCCACCAAAATGGCGGAGGATCCGCAGCAGGTGCTCGACTTCCTCACCGACCTGGCAAAACGCGCCCGTCCGCAGGGCGAAAAAGAGCTGGCCCAGCTGCGCGCCTTCGCCAAAGCCGAGTTTGGCGTTGATGAACTGCAGCCGTGGGATATCGCTTACTACAGCGAAAAACAGAAACAGCACCTCTACAGCATCAACGATGAGCAGCTGCGCCCCTATTTCCCGGAAAACAAAGCCGTTAACGGCCTGTTCGAAGTGGTTAAGCGCATTTATGGCATCACCGCCAAAGAGCGTACCGATGTCGATGTGTGGCATCCGGAAGTGCGCTTCTTCGAGCTGTATGATGAAAACAATGAGCTGCGCGGCAGCTTCTATCTCGACCTGTATGCCCGCGAGCATAAGCGCGGCGGGGCGTGGATGGACGACTGCGTCGGCCAGATGCGTAAACTGGATGGTTCCCTGCAGAAGCCGGTCGCCTACCTGACCTGTAACTTCAACCGCCCGGTCAACGGCAAGCCGGCGCTGTTCACCCATGACGAAGTGATCACCCTGTTCCACGAGTTCGGCCACGGTCTGCACCATATGCTGACCCGCATCGACACCGCCGGGGTTTCCGGCATCAGCGGGGTGCCGTGGGATGCGGTCGAGCTGCCGAGCCAGTTTATGGAGAACTGGTGCTGGGAGCCGGAAGCGCTGGCGTTTATCTCCGGTCATTATGAAACCGGTGAACCGCTGCCGCAGGAGCTGCTGGAGAAAATGCTGGCGGCGAAAAACTACCAGGCGGCGATGTTTATTCTGCGCCAGCTGGAGTTCGGCCTGTTCGATTTCCGCCTGCACGCGGAGTACAAGCCGGAGCAGGGGGCGAAAATCCTCGAAACCCTGGCCGAGATTAAAAAGCAGGTCGCCGTGGTGCCGGGCCCGACCTGGGGCCGTTTCCCGCATGCGTTTAGCCATATCTTCGCCGGCGGCTACGCGGCGGGTTACTACAGCTACCTGTGGGCCGACGTGCTGGCCGCAGACGCCTTCTCACGCTTCGAAGAAGAGGGGATTTTCAACCGCGAAACCGGTCAGTCGTTCCTCGACAATATCCTGAGCCGCGGCGGTTCCGAAGAGCCGATGGTGCTGTTCAAACGCTTCCGCGGACGCGAGCCGCAGCTGGACGCGATGCTGGAGCACTACGGGATCAAAGGCTGATTGCTACGTGAAGATCTGCTTAATTGATGAAACAGGCGCCGGTGACGGCGCCTTATCTGTTTTAGCCGCCCGCTGGGGGCTGGAGCAGGATGACGATAACCTGATGGCGCTGGTGCTGACGGCGGAGCATCTGGAGCTGCGCAAGCGCGATGAGCCCAAGCTTGGCGGCATCTTTGTCGATTTCGTCGGCGGGGCGATGGCTCATCGCCGCAAGTTTGGCGGCGGCCGCGGTGAAGCGGTGGCTAAAGCGGTGGGCATCAAAGGCGATTATCTGCCGGATGTGGTTGACGCCACCGCCGGCCTTGGGCGCGATGCCTTTGTGCTGGCGTCGGTCGGCTGTCGCGTGCGGATGCTGGAGCGCAATCCGGTGGTCGCTGCGCTGCTCGATGATGGCCTGGCGCGCGGCTATGCTGACGCGGAAATCGGCGGCTGGCTGCAGGAACGGCTGCAGCTGATCCATGCCTCCAGCCTGACGGCGCTGACCGATATCACCCCGCGCCCGCAGGTGGTCTACCTCGATCCGATGTTCCCGCATAAGCAGAAAAGCGCGCTGGTGAAGAAAGAGATGCGCGTCTTTCAGTCGCTGGTGGGGCCGGATTTAGACGCCGATGGTCTGTTGGCGCCAGCGCGTCAGTTGGCGACCAAACGAGTGGTAGTCAAGCGCCCGGATTATGCGCCGCCGCTGGCGGATGTCGCCACGCCGAACGCGGTGGTGACCAAAGGACATCGGTTTGATATTTACGCCGGTACGCCGGAATAATATTAGGCCGTGATGGTATCTCCCGGATAGCGGCGCAACGCGCCTTATCCGGGCTACCGAATTGTCGCCCGGCTCAGTGCAGCGTAAGCCGGGAACCGCAATATCTGAACAAACGGCGCCAGCGCGGATCGGCCATCTTAAATGGTTACTCGGCGCTGGCCGGGGTATTAATCATCCGGTTCAGCCACGGCACCATTAGCGCCATCACCACCGTGACGCCCAGCGTCACCAGGCCAATTTTACTGAACACATTGGTATAGACCGGCAAGGTCTGCAGCGGGTCGGTGATGTTTTCCGGCACCGCGGTGAAGGTTGCTACGTAGCCGCCCAGCAGGAACGCGGCGGCCTGGGTCAGGAACCACATCCCCAGAATAAAGCCCATCAGCCGCTGCGGAACCAGCGCGGCGACCATCGCCAGGCCCAGGGCGCTAATCAGCAGTTCGCCCAGGCTCTGGAACAGATAAACCAGCACGATAAACCATGGCGAGGTGAGCCCCTGGGCGTCGGCGAACCACATCCCTGCCGCCGCGGCGGTGAGAAAGCCCAGCGCGCAGAGGAACATCCCGAGGGTAAATTTCACCGGCATGGTCAGGTCTTTGCCTTTGTGGCCGAGATGGGTGTAGATCGCCGCCAGCACCGGGCTGGCGACCACTACCCAGAAGGGATTCAGCGCCTGGAAGCTGACCGGGTTGATGGTAAAGCCAAGGATCTCATGATGGACGTTGTTGATGGCGAAGAAGTTCAGCGAGGTCGGCATCTGGGCATACAGAATGTAAAACAGCACCGCCTCAATCATCAGGATAAAGGCGACGAACATTTTGTTGCGTCCGGTTTTATCGAGGCGAAACGCCTCACGGAAAAAGAACGCAATAACCACGACCGACAGGACAATCAGCACCAGGTTGGCAATCATCACGTTATGCATCAGCCAGGCGCAGAGAAAAATCATTACCACCGTCCCGGCCAGCACCAGCGCCAGATTGCGCAGGCTGAGGGGGCGATGATCCGGCTCCGAACCAATATCTTTCACCATCCCGCGACAGGCGAAGTAGACCAGCAGCGCGATAATCAGCCCCGCGCCGCACAGGTTATAGGTTACCGCGTAGCCAAACTTTTCGGCGATCACCGGCGCCAGCGAGAGCGACAGCAGCGACCCGATGTTTATCGACATATAAAACAGGGTGAATGCCCCGTCGAGACGGGCATCCTTCGGCGGATAGCACTTAGAAAGCAGGCTCGCCGGGTTGGCTTTAAACAAACCATTACCGACGGCGATGGTGCCAAGGGCGACAAAGATCAGCTGCGGTTTTAGCAGCGACATCCCGGTCATAAAGTAGCCGATAGCCAGCACAATCGCGCCGAGTACCAGCGTACGTTTGGTCCCCAGCAGATGGTCGCCCACGTAGCCGCCAATCGAAATCAGACCGTATACCAATGCCGCGAAGGCGCCGAAGGTGATAAAGGCTTGTTCCTGAGAGAAGCCCAGCTGTTTAACAAAGAAGACCGCCAGGATCCCCTGAACGCCGTAATAGCCAAAACGTTCCCAGAGCTCCACAAAGAAGATCATGAAGAACGGACGAGGTTGCTGCAGCAAGCCCGTAGGTGCAGTTGTATTCATATTCCTTCGCCTTGTTTTACTTTCCCAAAAAGTATGAACGCGTATGCCAGAACGCGCTGAAAATGTCTGATCACTCGCCATGCTGCGGTTATTGGCTTAATGAATAGATTATTATATAGATATTTTGCTGAATAACTGGTTGATCACACTAATTGAATGGCTTATTTGCGGATTGAAGTTCTGTTACGCGTCGGCGGAGGGCAGAAATAAAAAACGCCCGCATTGGGCGGGCGTCTGGCGCGTGGAAAAAGCGAAAATTATTCGTCTTCTTCGTCGCGCAGCGGGACGATCAGCATGTCGACATGAACGGTGTTGATCAGCTGGCGGGCAGAGGACATCAGCTTGCTCCAGAAGTCCTGATGATGGCCGCAGACCACCAGGTCCATATCGTATTTTTTAATCGCATCGACCAGCACCTGGCCGAGGTCGCCGCTGCCGCTCAGGGTCTCGGTGATCGGGTAGCCCGCGTTGGTTGAGAGCTCGGTCAGCGCGTGATGGGTCTCTTCGGAGATGCGTTTCTGCATATCGCCGAGGTTAACGTCAATCAGCCCGGTGTAGAGGTCGGAGTAGTTCACATCCACGTGGATCAGGGAGACTTTCGCGTTATACGGGCGGGCCATAGAAACGGCTTTTTCAACCAGTACTTTACTCTCCGGGGACAGGTCTACTGCAATAAGAATATGTTTGTAAGCCATAGTATTACTCCTTCCATAAGTTTGTCGATGACCATTGGACCTGACAGCTGGCGCTGCCGTTTCGCCCGCGTCCTGCGTGCTACATTCGCGGGAGGGTAGCCTTTAAGGACTTCATTGTTGAAGATATTTCTTACCTTATAGCGCCCCCCGCACTCCGTCAATGCACTGGGTTCACCTAAAAGTTAAACAAATTTATCCGTCTTACGTATTGATAACGAATAACCTTGTGGTAAAAAAATTAATGGATCTCCTACACTATTTAATGAGCCGGTCGGGAAAATAAATGTGATCGGAATCGCACTCTTTACGGTATTGTCGTGGGTTATTTGGGGAGCGGTAGCCGCGGAGGGGTTCTCCGTGGGCGGGTCGCCGGGGAGGAGGTATGATCAGCACTATTGCGCTGTTTTGGGCCCTGTGTGTCGTTTGTGTGGTGAATATGGCACGCTACTTCTCATCGTTGCGTGCATTATTGGTTGTGCTACGTGGTTGCGATCCCTTGCTCTATCAGTACGTCGATGGCGGCGGCTTTTTTACCTCGCACGGGCAGCCCAGCAAACAGATGCGGCTGGTGTGGTATATCTATGCCCAGCGCTACCGTGACCATCACGATGATGAATTTATTCGTCGCTGCGAACGTGTCCGTCGCCAGTTTATCCTGACCAGCGCCCTGTGCGGTCTGGTGGTGGTGAGCCTGATTGCGCTGATGATCTGGCACTAACGACATCTTCGGATAAAAAAACGGGCCAGCAAGCTGACCCGTTTTGATCGAATGACGTTTAAATCAGTTTCAGGGAGAGCCAGTAAAGGACGCCTGAAAGGATAATCGCTGCCGGCAGGGTCAGTACCCAGGCCATCAGAATGCTGGTCACCGTCTTTTTCTGCAGACCACCGCCATCCACCAGCATCGTCCCCGCAACAGAGGAGGAGAGCACGTGGGTGGTAGAAACCGGCATCCCGGTGTAGCTCGCCAGACCGATAGAGACTGCGGCGGTCATCTGGGCCGACATCCCCTGGGCATAGGTCATGCCTTTCTTACCAATCTTCTCACCGATGGTGGTCGCCACGCGGCGCCAGCCGATCATGGTGCCGATACCCAGCGCCAGCGCGACCGCCATAATAATCCAGATTGGCGCGTACTCGATGGTGCTCAGCATGTCGGTTTTCAGTTTCTTCAGCAGACGCTGGTCGTCAGCGCTCACGTCCGGCAGCTTCGCCACTTTGTCGGTGGTGTCGGAGATGCAGAGCATGATGCGACGCAGCTGGCCGCGCTGTTCCGGTTTTAGCGACTCGTAGTTCTCAACGCCGGTCAGCATGATTTTCACGCGGTCAAGAGCGTTGATGGTGTTCGCCGGATGGCAGTGGAACTCGCCGTTGGCCGCGGTATTGGTATCCGGAGAAGGAACCAGCTGATCGACACCGGTGGCTTTTTTCAGCAGTTCAGGGCGCTGCTGGAAGAAGGTTTCCACGTTGTTGACCGCATCGCGGGTACGGGTGATTTCGTAACCAGAGGCATTCATATTCACCACGAAGCCCGCCGGCGCGACGCCAATCAGTACCAGCATCACCAGACCAATGCCTTTCTGCCCATCGTTAGCGCCGTGAGAGAACGACACGCCGATAGCAGAGAGGATCAGTGCGATACGGGTCCAGAACGGCGGCTTTTTCTTGCCGTCTTTCTTTTCACGTTCCGCGGGAGTCAGGTGGATACGTGCCCGTTTTTTGGTTCCGCTCCAGTAGCGACGCAGCAGGAAAATCAGGCCGCCCGCGATCACCAGGCCGACGATGGGCGAGATGATAAGCGAAGCAAAAATACCGATGACTTTCGGGATATTCAGCGCATCAACCACGGAGGTGCCGGTCATCAGCGCGTTGGTTAAACCAATGCCGATGATGGCGCCAATCAGGGTATGAGAACTGGAGGCCGGAAGACCGAAGTACCAGGTGCCGAGGTTCCAGATGATTGCCGCCAGCAGCATAGAGAACACCATGGCGAGGCCATGCGCGGAACCCATGTTAAGCAGCAGATCGGTCGGCAGCATATGCACGATGGCATAGGCTACGCTGAGACCACCCAGCAGAACGCCGAAGAAGTTGAAGAGCGCTGCCATCGCTACCGCGAGCTGCGACCGCATGGCGCGAGTGTAGATAACCGTAGCTACCGCGTTTGCGGTATCATGGAAACCGTTAATCGCTTCGTAGAACAGTACAAAAGCTAAAGCAAGCAATAATAATAGTCCGGTATGTAAATCCAGACCGGCAAATAAATGTAGCATAGGACGTTACGCCATTTTGAGGACATGAACGCGGCGCATTATCAGTGACTTTAGCGGCGCGGGCAAAGTGAAATATAGACTTTTTTTGATTTTCTTCCTGTTTAGGTTTTACCCTGTTGGGAGTAATCCTATATCTTTCAATGATGTATCTAATGCGGGATTTTTCCCGCTGGTGTGACCAGAGTGAAATATTTACAAAACCCGACAATTGGGGAACGAGGAATGCGGTGTGGAAAGGTTTGATGCCATTGTTGTTGGCGCCGGAGCGGCGGGAATGTTTTGCGCAGCGCAGGCGGGCCAGCTCGGCTGCCGCGTCCTGCTGCTCGATAATGGCAAAAAGCCGGGGCGAAAAATTCTGATGTCCGGTGGCGGCCGCTGCAACTTTACCAACATGTATGTTGAGCCCGCGGCGTATCTCAGCCAAAACCCGCATTTTTGCAAATCTGCGCTGGCGCGCTACACCCAGTGGGACTTTATCGAGCTGGTCGGTAAATATGGCATTGCCTGGCACGAGAAAACCCTCGGCCAGCTGTTTTGTGATGATTCGGCGGAGCAAATCGTCAATCTGCTGCTGGCGGAATGCGAAAAGGGCGGTGTGCAGATCCGTCTGCGCAGCGAAATCCTCAGCGTGGAGCGCGATGAACAAGGCTACCGGCTACAGGTGAACGGCGAAACGCTGATGACCAAAAAGCTGGTGATCGCCTCCGGCGGTCTGTCGATGCCAGGACTCGGCGCCTCGCCGTTTGGCTATAAAGTCGCCGAGCAGTTCGGCCTGAAGGTGCTGCCGACCCGCGCGGGACTGGTGCCGTTTACCCTGCATAAGCCGCTGCTCGAGCAGCTGCAAGTGCTTTCTGGCGTCTCGGTGCCTTCTACCATTACCGCCGAGAACGGCACCCTGTTCCGCGAGAACCTGCTCTTTACCCACCGCGGTCTTTCCGGGCCGGCAGTGCTGCAAATTTCCAGCTACTGGCAGCCCGGCGAGTTCGTCACCGTCAATCTGCTACCGGACTGCAATCTTGAGGACTTCCTTAACGAGCAGCGCAGCGCGCATCCCAACCAGAGCCTGAAGAACACCCTGGCGATGCAGTTGCCGAAGCGGCTGGTGGAGTGTCTGCAGCAGCTGGGACAAATACCTGATGTGACGCTCAAGCAACTTAACGTTCGCGATCAGCAGGCGCTGGTGGAGACGTTAACCGCCTGGCGCGTGCAGCCGAACGGCACCGAAGGTTACCGGACGGCGGAGGTGACCCTCGGCGGCGTCGACACCAACGAGCTCTCGTCGCGTACCATGGAAGCGCGTAAGGCGCCGGGTCTCTACTTTATCGGCGAAGTGATGGACGTCACCGGCTGGCTCGGTGGGTATAACTTCCAGTGGGCGTGGTCAAGCGCCTGGGCCTGTGCGCAGGCGCTGGTGGAAGGGTAATCTACGCGTCCGGGCGCCCTGGTGCCCGGACGTATATGATCAGTTCAACCCAAGAAAATACTGGGCGATTTTGAAATAGATAATCAGCCCGGTGCCGTCAATCAGCGTAGCGATAAACGGCGCGGAAACCACCGCCGGGTCGATGCCGATCCGCTTAAGCACCATCGGAATGACCGAGGAGACGATCGCGCTCCACAGGGTAATGCACACCAGCGTCAGGCTGACGATCAGCGTGATTTCCATGCCAATCCCCATCATCCACGCGCGCAGGCAGCCCGCCAGCCCCAGGGTCAGCGCAATCAGAAATGAGGTCGACACCTCTTTGCGGATCACCCGTCCCATATCGCGCAGTCGCACTTCCCCCAGCGCCATCGAGCGCACCAGCGTCGAGGTGATTTGCGTTCCGCTGTTGCCGCCGGTGCCGATCAGCAGCGGAATAAAGAAGGCCAGCGCGATGGCCGATTCCAGCGCCTCTTCGAAATGCTGCAGCACGCTGCTGGTATAGGCTTCGGCCACGAACAGCAGCAGCAGCCACACCGAGCGCTTCTTCCACAGCGTCCAGGGGCTGATTTCCAGGTACGGTTTTTCCAGCGGCAGCGTCGCCCCCTGCAGCTGGGCGTCTTCGGTGACGTCGTCCTCCAGCAGATGGGCAATTTCTTTTTCCATCAGGCAGCCGACCAGCTCGCCTTTATCGACGACGGGTACCAGATCGAGGCCGCGCTCGCTGAGCTCGGCAATCACCTGCGGGCGCTCATCGCCAGGTTTAACGCGGAACAGGCAGCTGTCCATCAGGTAGCGAATAGACTGGCCTACCTCTGCCTCCTGCAATAGTTTTTTGACTGATAAGCTGCCGCGCAGCTTGTTACCGGCGACGACAAATACCTGGCCGGGAATATCATCGCTGGCCAGCTGGGAGATAAAGTGCTCCCGCGCCTCATGGACGCTGAGATGTTCCTGCAGCGTAATAAAATCGGTACGCATGTACTGGGCGATCGCATCGCCGTCGAAGCCAGAGGTCGCCTGATGGGCGGCGCAGAGTTGAATGGAAGACATGATTAAAATCCCTATAAAAAATCACTCATAGGGGCGAACAAGACAGGGTTAGCGCAGGCAGATCCCTACGTCCTGGTTTTAGCACTGCATAACGTATCTGAACGGTTATGACCGCCAGAAGTTACCTTGGCAACACCTTGATTCGATGGAAGCCTGTATTTCCCTGAGTGGTCTCTCTCGATACCAACAGGGCGGTAACTTGTATTTATGCAGGAGCCTCGCCATAACGAGATCGTTAAATGAGGCGCCATTATTGGCGGAGCGGGATAATTAACAAAGCGTATAATTTATGTGGTTTATCAACTGTTGATAAACAAACTTCATCAGAATTTGGCTTGACTTCATCTTGTGCTATCATTAGCTTGACTTCAATGGATGAAGTCATGGGGCAGGGCGATGGAGCAGCAGGTTTTATCTTTACGTAATAAACAGCGCCACACGTTGGAGCAACTGTTTAAAACCCCTGTCCCACAGGGCATTAAATGGGCCGACATTGAATCGCTAATTAAAGCGTTAGGCGGGGAGATTAAAAAAGGACGCGGCTCGCGCTGTAAATTTTTGTTGAACCACAGCATTGCCAGCTTTCACAGGCCTCATCCTTCGCCGGATACCGACAAAGGCGCCGTGGAGAGCGTGCGCGATTGGTTAATCACTATAGGGGTAAAACCATGATCAAACCTAAAACGCCAAACTCAATGGAGATTGCCGGCCAGCCTGCCGTTATCAATTACGTGCCTGAGCTCAATGCATTCCGCGGTAAGTTCCTCGGATTATCAGGATATTGCGATTTTGTTTCCGATAGTATTCAAGGGTTACAACAGGAGGGCGAGATATCATTACAGGAGTATCTCGCAGATTGTCATGAAGCGGGGATTGAGCCTTATGCTCACCCGGAAAAGATGAAAACCTTCACGCTGCGCTATCCTGAGTCATTTGGCGAGCGTCTTAGCTCCGCCGCTGCGGAGGAGCAGGTTTCCGTAAATACCTGGATCCTTGAGACGCTCAATGAACGTCTCAAACAGGCTTAAAACAGTATGCAGCAGCTCGCCATCGTTTTAATTTTCATCCGCTAAACACTGCAAATGCCCATGGCGCACGCCGCGCTGGGCAATCACGTCGTCGGCAAAATGCTGTACCTCGGCCATGTCACCTTTCAGCACCGCAATCTCCAGGCAGTCGTCATGACTGATATGCACATGCAGCGTGGCGACGGAGAGATCGTGATGATGATGCTGGGTGGCCACCAGCCGGCTCGCCAGTTCGCGTTTCTCATGTTCATACACATACGACAGAACGGCATACCCGCGCCGTGATTCCGGCGACGGAGGATCCTGGTTGAGGGCGTCGCGCAGAATATCGCGTACCGCCTCCGAACGGTTGTGGTAGCCGCGGCGGGCGCTGAGCGCATCGAGGGCGGCCAGCAGATCATCATCAAGGGTCAGGGTTACGCGCTGCATGGCATGGCCTCGTTAAGCAGAGTGGCAGGAAAAGGGGGGAGCACCGCCTGCTGGAGCGCTTGTCCGGCAGGAGAGCGCAGGCGCAGCGGTAAGCTGACCGTCGCGGTTTCGACGATGCGCCCCTGCTCCATCACCAGCACCCGCTGGCAAAAGCGCTCTACCAGCCGCAGGTCGTGGGTGATGAACAGGCAGGCGGTGTCAAACTGCGCCTGCAGGCGTTTGAGCAGGGCGATAATCTCCGCCTGCAGCAGCAGATCAAGATTCGATACTGCTTCATCCAGGATCAACAGCTGCGGCCGCACCGCCAGGGCACGTGCCAGGCAGACGCGCTGCAGCTGTCCGCCGCTGAGCTGCGCCGGGCGCTTATCGAGCAGCGACGGCGCGAGGTCGACGGCCAGCAGCATCTCTTCCACCCGCCGCGCACGCTCCTCACGCGACAGGCGCAACAGATGGCGCAGCGGCTCGCTGACGATCTCGCGCACCGTTTTTCGCAGATTCACCGCGCTGAAGGCATCCTGAAACACCAGCTGAATATCACGGCGGAAGGCGCCCATGGCTTCGCCCTTGAGGGCGGTCAGCGGCGTGCCGCGCCAGGCAATATCGCCGTGCTGCGGCGTTTCCAGACCCACCAGCATCCGTGCCAGAGTGCTTTTCCCACAACCGCTGCGTCCGAGCAGGGCCACCGTTTCGCCGGGGGCGATGGCGAGTTGTATCTCATGCAGGACTCTGCCGTGGTGAGGGTAATCGTGGTTCACCCCGGTAGCGCTGAGTAGATTCATGCTGTTTTCTCCAGCCCGTACAGCGCCAGATGTGCGGCCAGCAGGCGCTGGCTCAGCGGGTGCCGCGGGGCGCTAAATAGCGTATTCACATCGCAGTGTTCAACGAGACGACCGTTCTCCATGACCGTCACATGATGCGCCAGCCGCGCCACGACGCCCATGTCATGCGTCACCAGCAGCAGACCCAGACCGCGTCTGGCGACAATATCCGCCAGCAGATCGAGGATGCGCGCCTGGGCGATAGCATCGAGATCGGTCGTCGGCTCGTCGGCGATGATAAAGGGCGCGCGGCTGAGCAGGGCGAGAGCGACCATCATCCGCTGCAGCATGCCCCCGCTCATCTCAAAAGGGTAGCGCTTCAGCAGTACGTGCGGATTGTCCAGGCCGACCTCCTCCATCGCTGCCAGCAGCACGGTATCGTTCGCTTCGCGCCCCGCCGCGCGGCAGGTTTCCCGGGCGTGGGCGGCCATGGTCTGCAGCGGGTTAAAGGCGCTGCGCGGATTCTGCATGATGGTGGCGATGGTCGCGCCGCGCAGCTGTTCGCCGTATACCGGAATGCCGTCGAGCAGCACCCGGCCGGCGGTCTGCCTGACGCCGGGCGGCAGCAGGCCCAGCGCGGCGGCGCAGGTCAGCGATTTTCCGCAGCCACTGCTGCCGAGCAGCGCCAGCACCTGCCCGCGGCGCAGGGTGAAGGAGACGTCGCTGACCAGCGGGCGGTCGGCGGCAAGCGAGATCTGTTCCAGTTGGATCTTCTGCGGCATCAGTGGCTATGCTCCGCGATCAGGTGGGGATCGAGGCGATCGCGCAGCGCGTCGCCCAGCAGGTTAAAGGCCATCACGCTAATGAACAGCGCCAGTCCCGGCCAGACCATTTGCAGCGGCTGCGTCCAGATATACTGCCGGGCGTCGTTGATCATCACTCCCCATTCCGCCGTCGGCGCGCTGACGCCGAGGCCGAGGAACGACATGCCGGCCACGTGGAGCATCATATGGCCGATATCCAGCGAGGCGAGCACCAGCAGCGAGGGGATCACCGCCCCGGCCAGGTGGTCGCTGAACAGTCGCCAGCGGCTGGCGCCGCTCAGGCGGGCGGCGAGGATAAACTCACGCTGGCGCAGAGAGACCACCAGGTTACGTACCATTCTGGCGTACCAGGCCCAGTGTGACAGCGCAATGGCGAGGATCACATTGGTCAGCCCGGTGCCCAGCACCCCCACCATAAAGAACGACAGGATCGAGGTTGGAAAGGTCATAAACAATTCGGCGAGGCGCATCAGACCGCGATCGGCGCGGCCGCCCAGCAGCCCGGCGCTGCCGCCGACCGCCAGGCCGATCAGCAGCACCAGCAGCAGACAGGCCATCACCGCCCCCAGCGAAACGCGGGTGGCGGCCAGCAGGCGTGAGAAAATATCCCGGCCAAGATGATCGGTGCCGAGCCAGTGCGCTGCGCCCGGCGGCAGCAGCCGCTGTTGCAGGTCAATCGCCGCCGGATCCCAGGGCAGCCACCAGCCGCTGCCGATGGCGATAACGGCCAGCAGTGCGATGACCAGCATGGCCAGTTTTACCGGCCAGCGAAAGCGTTGTAGCCATCTCATGCGCTCACCTCCTCATGGCGGCGCAGGCGCGGGTCGAGCGCCGCGTTAAGCACATCTACCGCCAGATTAGCCAGCACGAACACCGTCACCATCATCAGGGTAAAGCATTGGATCACCGGGTAATCGCGATTGAAAATCGCGGAAACCGCGTAGCGGCCGACCCCGGGCCAGGCAAAGATATTTTCGATAATCATGGTGCCGCCGATCAGCTCGCCAATGTGCATGCCCATGGCGGTCACCACCGGCAGGGTGGCGTTGCGCAGGATATGTCGGCGCTCCACCTGGCGTGCGCTTAATCCGCGCAGCCGCGCCCACACCACGTGACGCTGACTGGCGGCGTCCAGCATGCTGGCGCGCAGCAGGCGGGCGTTGATCGCCAGCGACATAAAGGCGATGGAGACAGCGGGCAATATCAGGTGCTGCCAGTCGCCATACCCCATCGCCGGGAGCCACTGCAGATGTACGGAAAAGAGCATCACCAGCAGAAAGGCCAGCCAGAAGTTCGGCATTGAGACACCGAGAAAGGCAATCAGCCGTACGACATAGTCCGGCAGGCGATCGCGATGGCGCGCCGCCCAGATGCCCAGCGGCAAGGAGGTGACGAGGATCAGCGCCAGCGCCGCGCCGGTGAGCAGCAGGGTGGCTGGCAGGAAGTGCAGCAGGTCATCCAGTACCGGGCGCTGGGTGGCATAGGAGAGACCGAAATCCAGGTGCAGCGCCCGCCACAGCCAGTGCAGATACTGCATCGCCAGCGGCTGGTTGAGCCCCAGCAGCTCGCGGGTCGAGGCTACCATCTCTTCAGTGGGCGGCAGGTTCGACAGGCGTAAATAATCCAGCGCCGGGTCGCCGGTGCCGAGCCGCAGCAGCAGAAAGATGATGGCGGAGGCGGCGAGCAGCAGCGGGATCAGCAGCAGCAGGCGGCGTAAAATATAGCGTAGCATTATGGCGTTACCGGGTTAATCTGGTCGAAAGGGATCTCGGTAGTCACCGGGGCGAACGGGATCTCCCCGACCTCCTGGTGCGCAACCGACATCAGCGAGACATAGCTGATGGGCAGATACACCGCGTCCTGATGCAGGCGGGTCAGCACATCGTGGTACAGTTTTCTCCGCAGCGCCTCGTCCCCGGTGGTCAGCACTTCGCTAATCTCTTTATCAATCAGCGCCTTGTCCGGCAGGCCTCGCTGGGCCTGGTAATCCGCATGCGACGGCACGCGCATCGAGCTTAAAAAGGCATGCGGATCGTAGGGCGCCCCCCAGGTGCGATTGAAGATCATGCCGAAGCGGCCTTCGCGCTGGCGGGCGTAGATGCTGCTCTCCTCCTCGCCCACCAGGGTGACCTGGACGCCGACCTGCCGCAGATTGGCCTGAATAATTTCGGCCATTGATTTAGCCAGCGCGTCGGTGCCGATAAACGCCAGCTCAATTGCCAGCGGTTGCCCGGCTTTTTGTCGCCAGGGCTGGCCTTCCGGCTGCTGCCAGCCGGCCTGCTCCAGCAGGGCGCGGGCTTTTGCCGGATCGTAACGGCGCGGCGTCAGATCCTGCGGCGCGTAGGGGACCGAGGGGGCAAACAGGGTGTCGGCAACCTGCTGGGTGCCGTAGAGCACGCTATCGACGAGGGTCTGTTTGTCGACGGCGTAGTTGAGCGCCTCGCGAACCGCCTGCTCGCGGGTCGGCCCCTGGCTGGTATTTAGCGCCAGCATCACCGTCTCCGCCGGGGCGGACAGACGAGCCACGTAGCCGGGGTGATGGCGAAAACGCTCGAAGGTGTCCAGCGGCAGCAGCCCTTCATCGCCGTAAAGCATATCGATTTCCCCGGTTTCGAACGCCACCGCCCGGCTGGTAGCGTCGGGGATCACCTTGATGGTGATTTGCTGCAGCGCGGGTTTGCGACCCCAGTAGTGTTCATTGCGTACCAGCACATCGCGCTGATTGAGCTGCGAGCTTGCCAGCCGCCACGGGCCGGTGCCGATCGGGGCTTTAATGCCTCTGGCGGTACCGCCATCGATAAACTGCGAGGGGGCGATAAAGCGGAACGGACGGGGCAGGGCCAGCTCTTGTAGTAAGGGCGCGTAGGCGCTTTTCAGGGTGATCTGCAGCTCAGTAGCGCTGAGTGCCCGCACGTCGGTGATCTGATTGGCGAGCTCAAGCCAGGCATGGCGTTGGCGGTTGGCCAGCACAGCCTGGAAATTGGCTACCGCGGCCTGGGCGTTAAACGGTTCGCCATTGGAGAACGTCACATCGTCGCGCAGGGTAAACTGCCAGGTTTTACCATCGGCGGAGTGATGCCAGCGGATCGCCAGCCAGGGCTGTACGCTGCCGTCAGCCTGATACTTCACCAGCGGTTCATAAACCATGCTTTGGGCAAACATCTGGTTGGGTGTATAGAGATGCGGATTGAGCGGGCCGACGTTAACCGGCCAGGCGGTGGTGAGCTGGTGCTGTGCGGCCTGAGCCAGTAAAGGGACGCAGGCAACCAGCGCCAGCAGGGTGAGGCGGATAGTAGACAAGACGGTGATCTCAGCGACAGGAAAGTATGACGATTTTAGTGATTCATCATACTTTGGGAGTAACCTGGATCAATATTGCGCCGGAAAGTATAAGAAAATCGTATCATTGCGCGCGGGCGGCAGGCGCCACCTTATCCCTCAGGGCGCGCGGAACAGCTCCAGCAGCGTGGCCACCTGTTCGTCGATCGGCGCCAGGTCCCGCTTAACGATCAGGTGCAGCGGCGTCGCGCGGCGCGCGCCGTGGCTGAGGGGCAGCCGCTTCAGCACGCCCTGGTCGAGATGGGGGCGAATGCGCTCCTCCGGCAGCCAGCCGAACCCGACCTGATACATCACCGCATCAATGGCGGCGTCAATGGTGGAGAAGGTCCAGGCGTCACGCGTCGCCTGGCCGTCGCCGGTCTGGTCGGCAATGCGCACCAGCGGCCACGGCGCCAGCGCGCTATCCTCCAGCGGCCCGTCGAGCGCGGTGAGAGGATGGTCGCGGTGGGCGACGGCGATGAAATCAATATTCATCAGCCACTCTCCGCGGCCGGTAATATCCTGGCGGCGGGTCAGCACCATCACATCGGCTTCCGTCCGCGCCGCGCTCTCGTCATCAACGTTTTCCAGCACTTCGGTGAGTCTGACCTGGGTCTGCGGATAGCGCTGCTGAAACTGACGCAAAATCGCGAACAGCCGCTGACGCGGGAAAATGCTGTCGACCACCAGATCCAGGCGGGTGCGCGCCCCGTTACGCAGGGTGGCGGCGTGCGTCTCGACGTAGGCAAAAGCCTGCAGCAGCGGTTTGACCTGATTCAGCAGTAGTTCACCCGCGGGAGTGAGCACTGCCCGCCGGCCGGACGGCGCCAGCAGCGCCACGCCTAAGCGCTCCTGCAGCAGCGCGAGGTTATAGCTCACCGATGACTGACTGCGGTTGGTCTCCTCCGCCGCTCTGGCAAAGCTCCCCAATTCCACTACCTTTTCGAGTAACGCCCACTGCTCCAGGGTTGTCTTGTGCATAATCAATCTAAAATTTGGATGTATTTAATCCAAACATAGCGTTATTCATTCATTTTTTAAAGACGTATGCTGTCCTCAACAAAACAGAGGAGAATAAATGATGAGCACTTTCGACAAACATGACCTCAGCGGCTTTATCGGTAAACATCTGGTCTACACCTACGACAACGGCTGGAACTACGAGATTTACGTCAAAAATGGCCACACCCTCGACTACCGTATTCACAGCGGCATCGTCGGCAATCGCTGGGTGAAAGATCAGGAAGCGTACATTGTGCGGGTGGGGGAAAGTATCTACAAAATCTCCTGGACCGAGCCGACCGGCACCGACGTTAGCCTGATCGTCAACCTGGGCGACAAACTGTTCCACGGCACCATTTTCTTCCCGCGCTGGATCATGAATAACCCGGAAAAAACCATCTGCTTCCAGAACGATCACATTCCGCTGATGAATTCGTATCGCGATGCCGGCCCGGCCTACCCGACAGAAGTAATTGACGAGTTCGCCACTATCACCTTCATTCGCGACTGTGGCGCAGATAATGACGAGGTCATTAATTGCCCGGCGAGTGAATTGCCTGCGGATTTCCCTGCAAATTTGTAATTCAACAGCAATAAATTTGTGATCTGCACGAACATTTTGTCATTAAGCGTAACGATCGCTAATTAAAGTATTGTGTATTGGTTTAATTCCCGTTTACTTTCTGCTATTGCGTTCCTGTTTATTTCCGCTTAACAGGAACGCTTTCCTGTCATATCCCTGCCATAAAAAATTCCTATCATACTGTTTAGTAATGAGTTATTTCTTATTCTGAGAAAATATTAATTTCTTAATATTATCCTAAGCAAGGTCGACTACATTAATAGTGGTCGAAATACCCTGAAATGGAATGCCGCGCTGAACTCACTTCATTTTAATTTCGTTTAAGTCCGCAGGCGCAGGATATTTTATTCTAACGACCCTGATTTGTGCGTGGGTCATCTACAAAACAGGATGATGATGAGCGATTTTTTGCCGTTTTCGCGCCCGTCGATGGGCGACGCAGAGCTGGCTGCGCTGCGTGAAGTTTTAGCGTCGGGCTGGATCACCACCGGACCGAAAAATCAGGCACTTGAAGCGGCATTCTGCCAGCTGACCGGCAACCGCCACGCGATTGCCGTCAGTTCAGCGACCGGCGGGATGCATGTGACCCTGATGGCGCTGGGTATCGGCCCCGGCGATGAAGTCATTACGCCGTCCCAGACCTGGGTCTCCACTCTCAATATGATCTGCCTGCTGGGCGCCACGCCGGTGATGATCGACGTCGATAACGACAATCTGATGATCACCCCTGACGCGGTGGAAGCGGCGATCACTTCGCGTACCAAAGCGATAATTCCTGTGCACTACGCGGGCGCGCCAGCCGACATCGACGCCATTCGCGCGGTGGGCGAGCGCCACGGCCTTCCGGTGATCGAAGACGCCGCCCATGCGGCGGGGACCCACTATAAAGGCCGCCACGTGGGCTGGCAGGGGACCGCCATTTTCTCGTTCCACGCGATCAAAAACATGACCTGCGCCGAAGGCGGGCTGATTGTCACCGACGACGACGAGCTGGCCTCCCGCATCCGCAGCCTGAAATTCCATGGCCTGGGCGTGGACGCCTATGACCGCCAGACCCACGGCCGCGCGCCGCAGGCGGAGGTGATCACCCCGGGCTTTAAGTACAACCTCGCCGACATCAACGCCGCCCTGGCGCTGGTGCAGCTGGAAAAACTGAGCCACGCCAATCAGCGCCGGACGGAAATTGCTCAGCGCTACCTGCGCGAGCTGGCGGACACGCCGTTTACCCCGCTGACCGTCCCGGCATGGGATCACCAGCACGCCTGGCACCTGTTTATCATCCGCGTCGATGAGGCCGCGTGCGGCATCAGCCGCGACGCGCTGATGGAAAAGCTGAAGGCGATGGGCATCGGCACTGGTTTGCACTTTCGTGCGGCTCATACGCAAAAATATTACCGCGAACGCTTCCCTGAGGTTTCCCTGCCGAATACCGAATGGAACAGCGCCCGCATCTGTTCTCTCCCATTGTTCCCGGACATGACCGATGACGATGTCACTCGCGTTATCTCCGCACTGCGCCAGTTGTCAGGACGTTGATATGCTTACTTACCCTCCCGTGAAGAAGGTCTCGGTGGTTATCCCGGTTTATAACGAACAGGATAGCCTGCCGGAACTGCTTCGTCGTACGGATGCCGCCTGCGCCACGCTGGGGCGGCAATATGAAATTCTGCTGATCGACGATGGCAGCAGCGACGATTCTGCGCGCATGCTGACCGAAGCCGCCGAGGCGGAAGGTAGCCACGTCGTCGCCGTGTTGTTAAACCGTAACTACGGCCAGCACTCGGCGATCATGGCCGGCTTCAGCCATGTGACTGGCGACTTAATCATTACCCTCGACGCCGACCTGCAAAACCCGCCGGAAGAGATCCCGCGGCTGGTGGCGAAGGCTGATGAAGGTTACGACGTGGTGGGCACCGTGCGCCAGAACCGTCAGGACAGCATCTTCCGTAAAACCGCGTCGAAGATGATTAACCGCCTGATCCAGCGCACCACCGGCAAAGCGATGGGCGACTACGGCTGCATGCTGCGCGCTTACCGCCGCCATATCATCGACGCCATGCTCAACTGCCATGAGCGCAGCACCTTTATCCCGATCCTGGCGAATACCTTCGCTCGTCGCGCGGTGGAGATCCCGGTAATGCATGCCGAGCGCGAATTCGGCGACTCCAAATACAGTTTCATGCGTCTGATTAACCTGATGTATGACCTGGTGACCTGTCTGACCACCACGCCGCTGCGTCTGCTCAGCATTTTCGGCAGCGTGATTGCCCTGCTTGGCTTCGCCTTCGGCCTGCTGCTGGTGGTACTGCGTCTGGCCTTCGGCCCACAGTGGGCGGCGGAAGGGGTGTTTATGCTCTTCGCCGTGCTGTTCATGTTTATCGGCGCCCAGTTTGTCGGGATGGGCCTGCTCGGGGAGTATATCGGACGCATCTATAACGACGTGCGTGCGCGTCCCCGCTACTTTATTCAACGTGTTGTTCGCCAGCCGGAAACGGCATCTAAAGAGGAAGATCGTTCATGAAAGCCGTAGTCTTCGCTTATCACGATATGGGTTGCACCGGTATCCAGGCTCTGCTGGACGCCGGGTATGATATCGCTGCTATTTTCACCCACCCGGATAACCCTGGCGAAAACCATTTCTTTGGCTCCGTGGCGCGCCTTGCCGCCGAGCAGGGCATTCCGGTGTGGGCGCCGGAAGACGTGAACCATCCGCTGTGGATTGAACGTATCCGCGAGATGAAGCCGGACGTGCTGTTCTCCTTCTACTACCGCAACCTGCTGGGCGATGAGATCCTCAATCTGGCACCGAAAGGGGCGTTCAACCTGCATGGTTCGCTGCTGCCGAAATATCGTGGCCGTGCGCCGCTGAACTGGGTGCTGGTCAATGGCGAAAGCGAAACCGGCGTGACCCTGCACCGCATGGTTAACCGCGCGGACGCCGGCGATATCGTCGCCCAGCAGACCGTGGCGATTGGCCCGGATGACGCGGCCCTGACGCTGCACCGTAAGCTGTGCGCCGCTGCTACCGAGCTGCTGGGCCAGGCGCTGCCCGCGATCCTCGCCGGCACCACCGATGAACGTCCGCAGGATCACAGCCAGGCGACCTACGTGGGGCGTCGTACCCCGGAAGACGGCCGCCTCGACTGGGAGCAGCCGGCGCAGACTCTGCATAATCTGGTGCGTGCCGTCTCTGACCCGTGGCCAGGCGCCTTCGGCTACGCCGGGGCAAACAAGTTTATCGTCTGGAAATCCCGTGTTCGTCGCGATCTGCCGGCAGCCAAACCGGGGACCGTGATCTCCGTTACGCCGCTGATCGTCGCGTGCCAGGACGGGGCGCTGGAGATTGTCACCGGCCAGACCGAACGCGGCGTGTACATGCAGGGCGCCCAGCTGGCGCAGGCCCTGGGCCTGGTGTCCGGGGCGGTGATCAGCAGCAAACCGGTGGTGGCGATTAAGCGCCGCACCCGCGTGCTGATCCTCGGCGTCAATGGCTTTATCGGTAACCATCTGACCGAACGCCTGCTGCAGGACGACAACTATGAGATTTACGGTCTGGATATCGGCTCCGACGCCATCAGCCGTTTCCTTGACTGCCCGCGTTTCCACTTCGTGGAAGGCGATATCAGTATTCACTCCGAGTGGATCGAGTACCACATTAAGAAATGCGACGTGGTGCTGCCGCTGGTGGCCATCGCCACGCCTATCGAATACACCCGCAACCCGCTGCGCGTGTTCGAACTGGATTTCGAAGAGAACCTGAAGATCATCCGCGACTGCGTAAAATACAATAAGCGCATCATCTTCCCGTCGACCTCGGAAGTGTACGGCATGTGCACCGACAAAAACTTCGACGAAGATAGCTCCAACCTGGTGGTGGGGCCGATCAACAAACAGCGCTGGATCTACTCGGTCTCCAAGCAGCTGCTGGACCGCGTGATCTGGGCCTATGGCGATAAGAACGGCCTGAAGTTCACTCTGTTCCGTCCGTTCAACTGGATGGGGCCGCGCCTGGATAACCTCAACGCCGCGCGTATCGGCAGCTCCCGAGCTATCACCCAGCTGATCCTCAACCTGGTGGAAGGGTCGCCGATCAAGCTCATCGAAGGCGGCAAGCAAAAGCGCTGCTTCACCGATATCAGCGACGGTATCGAAGCGCTGTTCCGCATCATCGAGAACAAAGACGGCCGCTGCGACGGGCAGATCATCAACATCGGCAACCCGGATAACGAAGCGAGCATCAAAGAGCTGGCCGAAATGCTGCTTGCCTGCTTCGAACGCCATCCGCTGCGCGATCGCTTCCCGCCGTTCGCCGGCTTCCGCGAAGTGGAAAGCAGCGATTACTACGGGAAGGGCTACCAGGACGTTGAGCATCGTAAGCCAAGCATCCGCAATGCCAAACGCTGCCTGAACTGGGAGCCGAAGGTCGAGATGGAAGAGACTGTCGAACACACGCTGGACTTCTTCCTGCGTACAGTTGAACTGGTGGACGATAAAAATCCATGAAACAGGTCGGCTTACGCATAGATGTCGATACCTTTCGCGGCACGCGGGACGGCGTTCCGCGGCTGCTGGACCTGCTGGGCCAGCACGGGATCCAGGCAAGCTTCTTCTTCAGCGTCGGGCCGGACAATATGGGGCGCCATCTGTGGCGCCTGATAAAACCGAAGTTTCTGTGGAAGATGCTGCGTTCCAGGGCGGCTTCGCTGTACGGCTGGGATATTCTGCTGGCCGGCACCGCCTGGCCGGGGCGCCGCATCGGCGCGGGTAATGAAGCGGTGATCCGTGCGACCGCCGAGTCTCATGAAGTCGGACTGCATGCCTGGGATCATTACAGCTGGCAGGCGTGGAGCGGTGTCTGGCCGCAGGAACGGCTGACGCTGGAGGTTGAGCGCGGCCTGCTCGAACTGGAACGCATCATCGGCCGCCCGGTCACCTGCTCGGCCGTCGCCGGCTGGCGCGCCGATCAGCGGGTGGTCAAAGCCAAAGAATCCTTCGATTTTCTCTACAACAGCGACTGTCGCGGCACGCGGCCGTTTCTGCCCCAGCTCGGCAGCGGCGTCTCTGGTACCGTGCAGATCCCGGTCACGTTGCCGACCTGGGACGAGGCGGTGGGCACGGCGGTGGATATCGCCGGCTTTAACCGCTACCTGCTGGACTGCATCCATCGCGATGCGGGCGTGCCGGTCTATACCATTCACGCTGAAGTGGAAGGCATTGCCTACGCCGATCAGTTCAATGAACTACTGACCATGGCGGCGGAAGAAGAAATTCAGTTTTGCCCACTGAGCCAGCTGCTGCCCGCTGACTTTAGCGAGCTGCCCTCAGGCAAAGTGGTTCGTGGTGAACTGGCTGGCCGGGAAGGCTGGCTCGGACGTGAACAATTACTGACTTCGGGTATTTGATGAAAAGCATTCGCTATGGCGTCTCTCTGATTGCGCTGTTTGCGCTGTATTATCTGCTGCCGCTCAATTTCCGTTTGCTCTGGCAACCCGACGAAACCCGCTACGCGGAGATCAGCCGTGAAATGCTGGCCACCGGCGACTGGGTGGTACCGCATTTTCTCGGGTTGCGCTACTTCGAAAAACCGATTGCCGGTTACTGGATCAACAGTATCGGTCAGTGGCTGTTTGGCCATAATAACTTCGGCGTACGCTTCGGGTCGGTCTTCGCCATCACCATGACCGCCCTGCTGGTGGCCTGGCTGGCGTGGCGGATCTTTCGTGATAAGCGGGTAGCTATCCTGTCGCCGATTATCTTCCTCACTGCGATGCTGGTGTATGCGATTGGCACCTATGCGGTGCTGGACCCGATGATCACCCTGTGGCTGGCGTTGGCGATGTGCAGCTTCTGGGGCGCGACGCAGGCGCAGAGCCGCGGCGGCAAAATACTGGGTTACGTGCTGTTGGGCGTCGCCTGCGGTATGGGGGTGATGACCAAAGGTTTCCTTGCGCTGGCGGTGCCGGTGGTGGGCGTTCTGCCATGGGTGATCGCCCGTAAACGCTGGCGTGAAGTGCTGACCTACGGTTGGCTGGCGGTGGTCGTCTGTACGCTGGTGGTGCTGCCCTGGGGGCTGGCTATCGCCCAGCGCGAGCCGGACTTCTGGCGCTATTTCTTCTGGGTCGAGCATATTCAGCGTTTCGCCGAAAAAGACGCCCAGCATAAAGCGCCATTCTGGTACTACATCCCGTTCCTGATCGCCGGCAGCTTGCCGTGGCTGGCCCTGCTGCCAGGGGCGCTGAAGCGCGGCTGGCGTGAGCGCGATGAGGCCCGCGGCGCGCTGTATCTGCTCGGTTGGGTGGCGATGCCGTTCCTGTTCTTCAGTATTGCTAAAGGCAAACTGCCGACCTATATCCTGCCGTGCTTTGCGCCGCTGTCGATCCTGATGGCCCGCTACGCGCTGGAGGCGGCGAAGACCGGCGCGAAAGCGCTGCGCATCAACGGGATGATCAACCTGGGCTTTGGCCTGCTGGGGCTGATCGCCGTGCTGGTGGTCTCGCCCTGGGGCGTGATGCACAAGCCGGTATGGAGCAAGATTGAGCTGTATAAATGTCTGCTGGCGGCCATCGCCTTCGCCGTCTGGGCGCTGATGGGCTGGTTGGCGATGAAAGACGCTGGCCGCCGCTGGAGCCTCGCCGCGCTCTGTCCGCTCGGCCTGGCGCTGCTGGTGGGCTTCGCCATCCCGGACCGGGTTATCGACAGCAAACAGCCGCAGTTCCTCGTGGATATCGTCAGCGAATCCCTGCAGCCCAGCCGCTACGTCCTGACCAACAACGTCGGGATCGCCGGCGGCCTGGCCTGGGAGCTGAAGCGCAGCGATATTATTATGTTCGACAAACAGGGTGAGCTGAAGTACGGTCTCGACTGGCCGGATGCTCAGGGAAGCTTTGTCAGCCAGGCCGGTTTTGCCGACTGGCTGGCCGCGCACCGTCAGCAGGGGCCGGTCTCGCTGGTGCTGTTGATGGATAAAGGAGAGAGTATGGTCGACTTACCGTTACCGAAACCAGATAACGCCTATGAGCTGGGTCGGGTGGTCTTCCTTCAGTATCTGCCGCAATGAGCGTCTGGATCTGTCTGGTGTTCGCCAGCCTGCTGAGCTGCGCCGGACAACTCTGCCAGAAACAGGCGACCCGCCCGTCCCGTCGCGGACGGCGGAGTCGCCATATACTCTTCTGGCTGGGGATGGCGCTGTTATGCCTGGGCTGCGGCATGCTGCTGTGGCTGAGCGTCCTGCAGTCTATTCCGGTCAGCATCGCCTATCCGATGCTGAGCCTGAATTTCGTCTGGGTTACCCTCGCGGGCTGGGGCATCTGGCATGAGCCGGTCGCTCGCCGCCACTGGTTTGGCGTTGGGTTGATCGTCGTGGGCATCGTCATTCTGGGGACCAGCGTCTGATGGGCTTTCTCTGGGCATTATTCAGCGTCGGCCTCGTCAGCGCCGCGCAGTTGCTGCTGCGCAGCGCCATGTTGGCCTTGCCGCCGCTGACCGATATTATGGCATTTCTCCAGCATCTGCTGCATTTCCAGCCCGGCACCTTCGGCCTGTTTTTCGGCCTGCTGGGCTACCTGCTGTCGATGGTCTGCTGGTACTTTGCCCTCCATCGCCTGCCGCTGTCGAAAGCGTATGCCCTGCTGAGTCTGAGCTATATCCTCGTGTGGGCCGCCGCCATCTGGCTGCCCGGCTGGCATGAGCCGTTCTACTGGCAATCGCTGCTGGGCGTGGCGATCATCGTCGCCGGCGTATTGACCATCTTCTGGCCGGTGAAACGCCGCTAGCCGGGCAGCCGGCTTTTGGGGCGCCCCGGGCCGAGCAGGATCGCCAGCTTACTGCCCCCAACGGTAGTCTCCATCCAGATTTTACAGACGCTGGTTAACGGCACCGAGAGCAGCATGCCTACCGGCCCCAGCAGCCAGCCCCAGACCAGCAACGACAGGAACACCACCAGGGTCGACATTCCCAGCCGATGGCCCATCATGCGCGGCTCCACCATGTTGCCCAGCACCATATGCACCACCAGAAACAGCGCCCCGACCAGCAGACACTCATAGATGCCGCTGAACAGCAGCGCCTGCAGCATCGGGGGGATGGCCGAGATGGCGGAGCCAATGTTCGGCACATAGTTCAGCAAAAACGCCAGCACCCCCCACATCAGGGCGAACTGTACCCCCATCGCCAGCAGCCCCAGCCAGACAATCAGCCCGGTCCACAGGCTAATCAGCGTCTTCAGCGCCAGATAATGGGTGACGCCTTTCAGCGCCCGGTGCAATCCGGCGATATGCAGGCGCGGGTTATTGAGGGCAAAACGCAGTTTGTAGGGCAGGTGGCGAACCTCAAACAGCATAAAGATCACCGTCATCACCAGCAGCACGATGCTGGCCATCGCCCCGGAAAGCTGGGTCATCAGCGTCGTGGCCCAGGTCATCAGCCGTTCTGAATCCATGCGCCGCAGCATCCGCTCCGGATTGATATGCAGATTAAGGAAGGGGAGATACTCCTGGAGCTGGAGGATCTTGCGCGTCAGGGCACGGTTGAAATCGGGCAGCATGGCGACAAAGTCATTGAGCGACGCCGCCAGCACGCCGAGCAGCGCGGTGAGCATCACCAGCATCGCCGTCACCACCAGGGTAATGGCGAAAGGACGCCGCACCCCGCGACGAATGCACCAGGTCACCAGCGGGTTGAGGACAATAGCGAAAAACAGCGCCAGCAGCAGCTGCACCAGAATATCGGCGGCGGCGTGGATCCCGGCGAGGATAATCACTAACGCTGCCAGCTTAAGTAAAATATGGAGCCCGGCTTTATCAGCCTGCGGAGAGGACATAGGTATTCCTTTTTATGAGTCGCGCCAGATAAGTGTAGCGGTTCGCCGACTGCCAATATTCTGAAAGGAGGGCTGCTTTTCCGCCGACAGCGTGGTAATAGTGAAAGCTGATTGTCGAAATCTGGTGGAACCTGATGCCCGAACCCGTCGCCGAACCGGCGCTCAATGGACTGCGCCTCAATCTGCGGATTGTCTCTGTCGTCATCTTTAACTTTGCCAGCTATCTCACCATCGGCCTACCGCTGGCGGTGCTGCCCGGCTATGTGCATGATGTCATGGGCTTTAGCGCTTTCTGGGCCGGGCTGGTAATTAGTCTGCAATATTTCGCCACGCTGCTCAGCCGCCCGCATGCCGGGCGCTACGCCGACCTGCTGGGGCCCAAAAAGATTGTTGTCTTCGGTCTCTGCGGCTGTTTTTTGAGCGGTCTGAGCTATCTGCTGGCGGCCTGCAGCAGCGGCTGGCCACTGGTTAGCCTGCTGCTGTTATGTCTCGGGCGGGTGATCCTTGGAATCGGTCAGAGCTTTGCCGGCACCGGGTCGACGCTGTGGGGCGTCGGCGTGGTCGGTTCGCTGCATATCGGGCGGGTGATTTCGTGGAACGGGATAGTGACCTACGGGGCGATGGCGATGGGCGCGCCGCTCGGCGTGCTCTGTTACTCACGGATTGGCCTCAGCGGCCTGGCGGTGGTCATTATGGCGGTGGCGCTGGTGGCGATCCTCTGTGCGCTGCCCCGCGCGGCGGTGAAGGCAGCCAAAGGTAAAGCGATGTCGTTTCGCGCGGTGCTTGGCCGGGTCTTGCCCTACGGCATGGCGCTGGCGCTGGCCTCCGCTGGCTTCGGGGTGATCGCCACCTTTATCACGCTGTTTTATGACGCTAAAGGCTGGGACGGCGCGGCTTTTGCTCTGACGTTATTCAGCTGCGCGTTCGTTGGCACGCGGCTGCTGTTTCCTAACGGCATTCATCGCCTCGGTGGACTGAACGTGGCGATGCTCTGCTTTAGCGTGGAGATTATCGGACTGCTGCTGGTCGGCTTTGCCGATACGCCGCTGTTGGCGAAAATCGGTACTTTCCTTACCGGGGCGGGGTTCTCGCTGGTCTTCCCGGCGCTGGGAGTGGTGGCGGTCAAAGCGGTGCCGCAGCACAATCAGGGGGCGGCGCTGGCGACCTATACCGTGTTTATGGATTTGTCGTTGGGCGTTACCGGGCCGCTGGCCGGGTTGCTGATGGCGTGGACCGGGATCTCGATGATTTATCTCGCCGCGGCGGGGCTGGTGATGGCGGCGCTGCTGTTGGGCTGGCGGCTAAAAAAACGGCCCCCAGTTAGCGAACCGGAGGCCATCGCACCAGGCCAGTAATTACTGAATGGTGAGGGTGTTGATGATGCTTTCTGCTTCGGTCTGTGCCTGCTGCTGGTTGTCCGCCGGCAGGGTCACCTGCAGGGTCAGCAGTTTGTCATCCACTTTGCCAAGCAGTACGGAAGACCAGGCGGTCTGCCCCTTGGCGGAGATGATGCTGTCCAGCTGCTGCAGGGTATGGCCTTTAATCTCCAGCGATTTATTGCTCACCACCTGCAGCTGCGGGTCGCGGCTACGCTGCTGATCTTCCAGACGTTTCGCCAGCACCGCCAGATCTTCATTGGTGCTGTCGCCGACGATGACGATGACCGCTTTCTGGCCGGTAGCGTCAGAGTAGACGTGCATGTTGTTCGCCTGGGTACCCAGTTTGCCGCTCTGGTCGGCCATGCCCGCGGGCAGGGTGAAGCTCAGCTTGCCATCCAGCAGGCTGATTGCCTGGCCGCTGGCATTGCTCTCCGCTGCTGCGCCAACGGTTGGCGCTTTTGAATCGCTGTTATCGCAGGCGGCAAGCCCCATCACCAGCAGGCCAATACCGACATATTTAACCAAATTGCGCATTGACATCTTCCTTTCGATAAACGGCCACTAATGGCTCATCCGGCTATCTTAACACATCAGCCCGCGAGTACCTTTAACTCGGCTGCAATGCCGACAAATCAGATTTATCCGCCAGTCTTTTCAACAGCATATTTAACAACACGCCATACATCGGCAGGAAGAAAATGATGCTGATAAGCACTTTAAAGCTGTAGTCGACGAGGGCGATTTCCCCCCAGTGGGCGGCCATAAATGGGTCCGGACTGCGCCAGAAAGCGATAAAGAAGAATGCGACGGTATCGCTAATGTTGCCGAACAGCGTTGAGGCGGTGGGGGCCAGCCACCAGTGGCGGCTCTGCCGCAGGCGGTTAAAGACGTGGACGTCGAGGATCTGCCCCAGCGCATAGGCCATAAAGCTGGCGATGGCGATACGCGCGACGAAGAGATTAAAAGTGCCCAGCGCGGCAAAGCCCTGCCACTCGCCCATGTAAAACAGGGCGGAGACACCGTAGGAAATGACCAGCGCCGGGACCATCACCGCGAAAATGATGCGTCGCGCCAGCGGTGCGCCAAAAATGCGTACCGTCAGATCGGTGGCGAGGAAGATAAACGGAAAACTAAACGCGCCCCAGGTGGTATGGAAACCAAAAATGGAGATCGGCAGCTGAACCAGATAGTTGCTGGAGGTGATCACCAGCAGATGAAATAGCGAAAGCCAGACGAGCGCTTTTTTGCGCTGTACGGTAGTAAACGGATTCATATTGTGACCTTTTTATGCCCGTCATGCTTCAGGTTAAGGAGCAATCGGCAGCGGAACGTTGGGGTGAGGGAACCCAATAAAAAACGGCTGCATGATACTGCGTTACCGGCGTAATGCAATGGTTGTTTTTCGCGCAAACGTTAACCTGGCTTGCGTACTGGCGAACTGGGGGTAAACTAGGGCCGTTTTGTTGACGTGAGACTAAAATGAGCGAACTTTTCTCCACTCCTGACCACACCCTGGATGCCCTGGGGCTCCGCTGCCCAGAGCCGGTCATGATGGTGCGTAAAACCGTGCGGACGATGCCGGTCGGCGAGACGCTGCTGATTATTGCTGACGATCCGGCCACCACCCGCGATATCCCGGGATTCTGCCGCTTTATGGAGCATGAGCTGGTGGCCCAGGAAACCGAAGCCCTGCCGTACCGCTACCTGATCCGCAAAAGCCACTGAGCCTCTCCCGGATGGCGGCGCGTAGCGCCTTATCCGGGCTACCCGACGGTCTGGAACCGTAGCCCTGCTAAGCGTAGCGCGAGCAGGGAAGCCGGTATCTATGCTACAACTTCTTACGCAATAACCGCAGCGCGTTAGCCGTTACCAGCACGGTGGCGCCGGTATCCGCCAGCACCGCCAGCCACAGTCCGGTCAGGCCGAGCAGGGTGGTGACGAGGAAAATCCCCTTCAGCCCTAAGGCAATCGCGATGTTCTGGCGAATATTGGCATGGGTGGCGCGCGCCAGGGAAATCATCTGCGCCAGGCCGATCAGACGATTATGGGTCAGCGCGGCGTCGGCGGTTTCCAGTGCCACGTCGGTGCCGCTGCCCATGGCGATGCCGATGGTGGCTGCTTTCATCGCCGGAGCGTCGTTGATGCCGTCCCCGACCATCGCCAGCGGTGCGTTGGCATTCAGCGCCACCACCGCGTTGACCTTGTCTGCCGGCAGCAGACCGGCGCGGAATTCCAGCCCCAGTTCGCTGGCGATGGCCGCCGCGGCGCGCGGGTTATCTCCGGTGAGGATCACCCCCTGCACCCCCAGCTGGTGTAAGGCATCCACCGCCTGACGTGCGTCGTCGCGCAGGGTGTCGCGCAGCGCCAGAATGCCGAGCAGCGTCTCGCCGCGCATCACCAGCACTACCGTTTGCCCGGCGCTCTCCAGCTGCTGGATCTGCGCCTCATGCTCTGCCGGGGCGGCTTTGCTGGCTGCGCAGATTAAGATGCGGCTGCCGTTGACCTCAGCTTCGATACCGGAGCCGGCCAGCGCCCGCTGGCCGCTGGCAAGCGGAATACTCAGCTGACGCCGCTGTGCTTCACGGACGACGGCCTGCGCCAGCGGGTGGCTGGAGCCTTGCTCCACCGCTGCCGCCAGCGCCAGCAGGGCGTTGTCGTCAACCTCAGCCGTGGCGATCACCGAAGTCACCTGCGGCTGGCCGACGGTCAGGGTGCCGGTTTTATCGAACGCCACCTGCCGCACCTGGCCCAGCTGTTCCAGCGCTGCACCGCCTTTGATCAGCGCTCCGCGTCGGGCGGCGACCGCCAGGCCGGAGGTGATGGCCGCCGGCGTGGAGATGACCAGCGCGCACGGACAGCCGATCAGCAGCAGCGTCAGCCCTTTATAAATCCACGGCAGCCAGGCGCTGGCGAAGAACAGCGGTGGGACAATAGCGACCAGCAAGGCGACGACCATAATGGCCGGGGTGTAGATCCGGCTGAAGCGGTCGATGAAGCGCTCGATCGGCGCCCGACGCTCCTCTGCCTCTTCAATCAGCTTCAGGATGCGGTCGATGGCGCTGTCGCCCGGTTCGGATATCACGGTCAGCTGCACCAGGCGATCGACGCTGGTGGCGCCCGCCGCGACCCGTTCCCCGGCCTGACGCTCCACCGGCACCGACTCGCCGGTCAGGGCGCTTTCATCAAAGCTGGCAAACGGCGACAGCAGCTGGCCATCCGCCGGCAGACGCCCGCCAGCGGCCACTTCAATCACATCTCCGGGACGCAGGTCGCGCTGGGCGACGGTTTCCCGCACGCCGTCGCGCAGGCGAATGGCGGTGTCGGGCTTAAGCGCCATCAGCGCGCTCACCCCCTGCCGTGCGCGGCTGGCGGCCCAGCCTTCGAGACGCTCGCCAATCAGGAACAGCAGCAGCACCATCGCCGCTTCCGCGGTGGCGCCGATAAACAGCGCTCCGATGGCGGCGACGCTCATCAGCGTCTCAATAGCGAACCAGCTCCCGCTCTTTATCAGGCGCAGCGCCTGGCGGGCAACCGGCCACAGGCCGACCAGGGTGGTGACAATAAAGGCTAACTGGCCGGCGGGGTGGTTGAACTGCTCCAGCCCCCAGCTCAGGGCCATCATGATAACCAGCGTCAGCAACGACAGATTGTCGCGCAGCAGCGACCCCTGCGTTTTTTCTGGCGCGGGAGCATTGGCATCGCGCAGCGTATAGCCCGCCTGGCGTACCGCGTTCTCAACCTGAACGCGGATATCGCCTTCCGCATTAACCAGCAGTTTTTCTGTGGCGAACAGCACCTGAACCTGACTGACCCCGGGTATCTGACGAACCGCGGTTTCCACCTTGCGGGCGCAGGCGGCGCAGTCCATGCCCTCTACCTGCCAGCTGTAGCGAGCGTCGCTGAGCGTTTCGCCGGCAGGTGGCGTTTCTGTCGCGCAGGCGTGGTCTGTGCAGCAGCCCTCCGCCGGGGCGGTCGCGGGCCGCATGGTGAATGACGAGAATTGTGGGACTTTTTTATCCTGCGCGTCTGGAGTCGACATGGCACCCTCCGGGAAATGATAATTTTCTCATTAGCCGTAGGATACACTCTGGAGTCGACTCCAGAGTCAAGGACTAAATTACAGGTACAGCGCGCGCACGATCAGGAAGTGGCCGGCAAAGTAGAATGCCGCGGCGATGGCGTTATCGGCGCGGAAGCGGCGACGATAATGGCTTACCAGCCACACAGCATTGCTCAATAGCAGCAGGGCGGCGCCGGCGAAACCAGACAGCGCAGTGTTAGTGGGACGGGCAAACCACAGCTCACCGGCCAGCCAGACCATCACCAGCGTCATCCCGATAAAGGTCAGCACCGGCATTTTCATCTCTTCCAGTCGGCTCCAGATCACCGCCATCAGCAGGGCGCCGAACACCAGCAGCACCAGCGGCAGCGGCCAGAAGAAGGATAGCGTCAGCTGGCTGGCGAACCAGATGGTATACAGCAGATGCGACAGGAAGAAAGCGCCTACGGCGTACATCACCCGCTGGCGCGGCAGCAGGGTCAGGGCATCGCCGAGCAGCGAGGCGCACAGGCCGGCCAGTACCAGATAGCTGATGGCATTGAACATCGGCGCCTGCCAGGCCAGTAACAGCAACAGAATCAGGGTGACAGGTTTAAATACCCAGCGTCGCCATGCCGGCCCACGATAGGATGCATCGACATAAAGCCATGCGGAGAAACAGACAGCAATAAATGACCAAAGCATAGTAAGTCCCTGTATCTGTTATCATAAAGAAAGTTACGGATGCGAGATGCTACTACTCAGTGTAGTGGTTTGGCGTAGCAGATGACAATGTTATTCCCGACGCAGTATGCTGATTCCTGATATTTTTTATGGGTAACCTTAATGAGTAAAATGCCCCTCTTTTTTGTCCTGGTCGTCGCGGTGATTGTGGTGGCGGCTTCGTTTCGCTATGTCCAGCAGCGCCGTGAGAAACAGGCGAATGACGCCGCGCCAGTGTTGCAAAAGCGCGTTATCGTCAGCAATAAACGGGAAAAGGTGATTAACGATCGGCGCTCGCGGCAGCAGACGGTGACGCCCGCAGGCAGTGAGATGCGCTATGAGGCGAGTTTTCGCCCGGAAAACGGTGGGCTGGAAGTGGTGTTTCGCCTCGACGCGCCGCAATATCATGCGCTGAGCGTGGGCGATCGCGGGATGTTGAGTTATAAGGGCACAGCGTTCGTGGCGTTTACGCCCGATCCCTGAGCCCTTTTCAGGACTACTTTTTCAGCGTCGCCTTCAGTTTTTTCTGCCAGGCGACGAGCTCAAACACGCCGAAGATAAAAATGCGGATTTGCTCAAAGCGGCTCAGCGGCGGCGCCTCTTTCGGCTGCGTCGCCTTAAGCAGCGTCAGCTGCAGACCGTGCATCAGGATCATGAAAATCAGCGCGACGTTGACGAAGATATTCAGCGGCTTCGGGAAGGGCTGAAACAGGTTCAATAACAGAAAGGCCCAGACGCACAGCATCAGCAGGCGGCCTAAATTAATCAGCATGATTCTCTCCTTGGGCCTCACGTTGGTAAAGACGGTAGGCGACCTGTCCGGCCACTTTTTCACGATACAGCTGCCAGTTCGCCGGTACCGGCGGTAGGCCATTTTCAACTTCGCTTTCGACGTACACCAGGGCCTCATCGGCCAGCCAGCCCTGCGTTTCCAGCAGACGTAGCGTCTCCTCCAGCAGCCCCTGACGGAACGGCGGGTCGACGAACACGATCTGATGCGGTGTGCCCGGCTGGCTCAGAAAGCTGAGGGTGTTAGTCGTGATCACCTTGCCGCGATCCGCTTTCAGGGTAGCGAGGTTTTTTTGCAACTGCTGGGCTACGCCGCGCTCCATCTCCAGCAGCGTGGTGCTGGCCGCATAGCGGGACAGTGCCTCAAGCCCCAGCGCGCCGCTGCCGGCAAAGCAGTCGAGGCAGTGCGCGTCAACGATGGACGGCGCCAGCCAGTTAAAAAGGGTTTCGCGAACCCGGTCGGTGGTCGGCCGCAGGCCCGGGCTCTCCGGCACCGGTAATTTACGGCCGCGCCATTGCCCGCCGATGATGCGGATCTGGCCGCTGCCCGCGTGGTTTGGTTTTTTCATCTCTCTGCTCAAGTCTCTACTTCCGGCCTGCTATTCTAGCGATGGACGGCGGTTGACGAAACCTTAATCCGGGGGCGGTGCTGCGAGTTAAGTTAAGTGATAGACTATCCGACTAATTTCATCATTTTTTCAGCTTCTGATGAAGCTGCGCCATGAATAAACAGCGAGGAGTGTGGTCGCAAATGGCAAAAGAGAAAAAACGTGGCTTCTTTTCCTGGCTGGGCTTTGGACAGAAAGAACAGGCACAGGAAACCGAGACTGAACAAAAAGTAGAAGAACAACAAGCGGTTGTCGAAGAGACACCGGCGGTTGAAACCCCTGCTGAGCCGAGCGCGCCGAAAGCAGATCCGGAAGCGTTTGCCGAAGACGTCGTCGACGTGACCGAGACGGTGGTCGAAAGCGAAAAAGCGCACCTCGCGGAGCCTGCCAGCGTGCAGGAAAAAGAGTGGGTGGAAACGCCTGCTCTGGTCGAAGACGCGCCTGTTGTTGAACCGGCGCCCGCGGTCAGCGAACCGCCTGAACAGCCTGCGGTGGTTGAGCCGCTGGCGGAAGAGGTGATCGCCGAACCGGTGGTGGCGGAAGCCGTAGCAGAGCAGCCTGTGGCAGACGTTATCGCCGAGCCGCAGGAGACGGAGGTCCCTGAAGAGGACGCCCCGTTAAGCGATGAAGAGCTGGAAGCACTGGCGCTGGCGGCCGAAGCGGCAGAAGAGGCGGCGGTCGTGGTGCCGGCGCCCGAGGACGAGGCGCCGGTTGAAGAGCTGGCTCAGGAGCAGGAAAAACCAACGAAAGAAGGCTTTTTCGCCCGTCTCAAGCGTAGCCTGCTGAAAACCAAACAAAATCTCGGTTCCGGATTTATCAGCCTGTTCCGCGGCAAGAAGATCGACGATGATCTGTTTGAAGAGCTGGAAGAGCAGCTGCTGATCGCCGACGTCGGGGTGGAGACCACCCGCAAGATCATTACCAACCTGACGGAAGGCGCCAGCCGCAAGCAACTGCGCGATGCGGAAGCGCTGTACGGCCTGCTGAAAGAAGAGATGGGCGGTATTCTCGCCAAAGTGGACGAGCCGCTGAACGTTGAAGGCAAAACGCCCTTTGTTATCCTGATGGTTGGCGTGAATGGGGTGGGGAAAACTACCACCATCGGCAAGCTGGCGCGTCAGTTTGAGCAACAGGGTAAATCGGTGATGCTGGCGGCGGGGGATACCTTCCGCGCGGCGGCGGTGGAACAGCTGCAGGTGTGGGGTCAGCGTAACAATATCCCGGTGATCGCCCAGCACACCGGCGCCGACTCCGCCTCGGTGATTTTCGACGCCATTCAGGCGGCGAAGGCGCGCCATGTTGATGTGCTGATTGCCGACACCGCCGGGCGTCTGCAGAATAAATCGCATCTGATGGAAGAACTGAAGAAGATTGTCCGGGTGATGAAAAAACTGGACGTTGATGCGCCGCATGAGGTGATGTTAACCATCGACGCCAGCACCGGGCAGAATGCCATTAGCCAGGCCAAACTGTTCCATGAAGCGGTCGGTTTGACCGGGATCACCCTGACCAAGCTGGACGGCACCGCCAAAGGCGGCGTGATCTTCTCGGTGGCCGATCAGTTCGGCATTCCGATTCGCTATATTGGCGTCGGCGAGCGTATTGAGGATCTGCGTCCGTTTAATGCGGGCGACTTTATTGAGGCACTTTTTGCCCGAGAGGATTAAGAATGATTCGCTTTGAACAAGTCAGCAAAGCCTATCTCGGTGGGAGACAAGCGCTGCAGGGGGTGACTTTCCACCTGCAGCCGGGCGAGATGGCGTTTCTGACCGGCCATTCCGGCGCAGGGAAAAGTACCCTGCTGAAGCTTATCTGTGGTATCGAACGGCCCAGCGCCGGGAAAATCTTCTTCAGCGGTCATGAAATCAGCCGCCTGAAGAGCCGTGAGGTGCCGTTTCTGCGCCGCCAGATCGGCATGATTTTCCAGGACCACCATTTGCTGATGGATCGTACCGTGTATGACAACGTGGCGATCCCGCTGATTATCGCCGGCGCCAGCGGCGATGACATTCGTCGTCGCGTCTCGGCGGCGCTGGACAAGGTCGGCCTGCTGGACAAAGCGAAGAACTTTCCGATTCAGCTCTCCGGCGGTGAGCAGCAGCGTGTAGGGATTGCCCGCGCGGTAGTCAACAAGCCGGCGGTGCTGCTGGCGGATGAACCGACCGGTAACCTCGACGAGGCGCTCTCGGAGGGGATTTTACGTCTGTTTGAAGAGTTTAACCGCGTTGGGGTGACGGTACTGATGGCCACGCACGATCTGGGGCTAATTTCCAGTCGTCCGTACCGCGTGCTGACGCTCAGCGACGGCCATCTGCATGGAGGCATTCGGGGTGAATAAGCGCGACGCAATGAACCAGATCCGCCAGTTCGGCAGCAAGTTCGATCGCCTGCGCAACGCGGCGGGCGGCAGCGGTGGCGGCGGGCGCAATGCGCCAAAACGGCCGAAAGCGGCGCCTAACCCGGCCTCGCGTAAGAGCAACGTATTCAACGAGCAGGTGCGCTACGCCTGGCACGGCGCGCTGCAGGATCTAAAAAGCACGCCGCTGGCGACCTTCCTGACGGTAATGGTCATCGCTATTTCGTTAACCCTGCCAAGCGTCTGCTACATGGTCTACAAAAACGTCAGCAGCGCGGCGTCCCAGTATTATCCCTCGCCGCAGATCACCGTTTATCTGGAAAAAACGCTGGATGACGATGCCGCGGCGCGGGTGGTGGGCCAGCTGCAGGCGGAGCAGGGCGTCGACAAGGTGAACTATTTGTCCCGTGACGAGGCGCTGGGGGAATTCCGTAACTGGTCTGGCTTTGGCGGCGCGCTGGATATGCTGGAGGAGAACCCGCTGCCGGCGGTCGCCATCGTGGTGCCGAAGCTGGATTTCCAGAGCACCGAGGCGCTGAACACCCTGCGCGATCGGGTAACGCGGATCCAGGGCGTCGATGAAGTGCGAATGGACGACAGCTGGTTTGCTCGTCTCTCCTCGCTCACCGGGCTGGTAGGACGCGTGTCGGCGATGATCGGCGTGCTGATGGTGGCGGCGGTATTCCTGGTGATCGGCAACAGCGTGCGTCTGAGCATCTTCGCCCGCCGCGATACCATTAACGTGCAGAAGCTGATCGGCGCCACCGACGGCTTTATCCTGCGTCCGTTCCTCTATGGTGGGGCGATGCTGGGCTTCTCCGGCGCGTTTTTATCGCTGATCCTGTCGGAGATTCTGGTGATGCGCCTCTCGTCGGCGGTGACCGAAGTGGCGAAAGTGTTCGGCACCCAGTTTGAGCTGAGCGGCCTGGGCTTCGACGAGTGCCTGTTGATGCTGATTGTCTGCTCGATGATCGGTTGGGTCGCCGCCTGGCTGGCGACAGTGCAACATTTACGTCACTTTACTCCCGATTAAAAAAAGCGTGATATAATCTTTCCCTGCTGCAATGAGTTCCTGTTCGCAGGGAAAGATACCGCAAGCTTGTTCTCCTTTTCCTGCCCTCACTTGTTCATCGTGGTGTCACATTTTGTGCGTAATTTATTCACACGGTTGCATGGAACTTGTGGATAAAATCACTGTCTGATACTAATGTGAGTGATATTCTCGTTGCTCATGAATGCTGGCATGCTTGTTGCCTGATGGGGACAAGACCGCGTCAGAAGATATCAATTGAGAGGATTTGAATGACCAAAGAAATGCAAACTTTAGCTTTAGCCCCCGTTGGTAACCTGGAATCGTATATCCGGGCCGCTAACACTTGGCCGATGCTGTCGGCTGATGAAGAGCGGGAGCTTGCTGAAAAGCTGCATTACCAGGGCGATCTGGAAGCAGCGAAAAAGCTGATTCTGTCTCACCTGCGCTTTGTTGTTCACATTGCTCGTAACTACTCGGGCTATGGCCTGCCGCAGGCGGATCTGATCCAGGAAGGCAATATCGGCCTGATGAAAGCCGTGCGTCGCTTCAACCCGGAAGTGGGTGTGCGCCTGGTCTCCTTCGCCGTGCACTGGATTAAAGCCGAAATTCACGAATACGTGCTGCGCAACTGGCGTATCGTGAAGGTCGCTACCACCAAAGCACAGCGTAAGCTGTTCTTTAACCTGCGTAAAACCAAACAGCGTCTGGGTTGGTTCAACCAGGATGAAGTGGAAATGGTGGCCCGTGAGCTGGGCGTGTCGAGCAAAGACGTCCGCGAGATGGAATCCCGTATGGCGGCGCAGGACATGACGTTTGACATGTCTTCCGACGACGAATCCGACAGCCAGCCGATGGCGCCGGTACTTTATCTGCAGGATAAAACGTCTAACTTTGCCGACGGCATCGAAGACGACAACTGGGAAGAGCAGGCGGCGAATAAGCTGACCGACGCGATGCAGGGCCTGGACGAGCGTAGCCAGGACATCATCCGCGCCCGCTGGCTGGACGAAGATAACAAGTCCACGCTGCAGGAACTGGCCGACCGCTACGGCGTCTCCGCGGAGCGCGTGCGTCAGCTGGAAAAGAACGCCATGAAAAAACTGCGTGCCGCTATCGAAGCCTGATACGCCCACGCCTGCCTGATAATCAGGCACCCCGATAACGCCCCGCCTCAGGTTGGGGCGTTTTGTTTTTCTGCGTCCCCCCGGGGCAGGAGCAACTGCGGGCAGTGCGTCTGCAGGCAGCCGAGTAAGACGCTAAACGCCGGCGCCATCTGCTCTTCGGGCTGGCTGGCGAATCCCATCAGTAATCCTTTCTTGCGCGCCGCCGTCAGGTAGTAGCGCGACAGCGGCCGCACCAGAATATTGCGCGCATTGGCCTCTCTGGCAATAGCCACATCATCAGCCTCTTCGGGCAAATTGAGGATCAAATGCAGCCCGGCATTATCGCTGAAGTCAGACAGGGCGTACGGCATACAGTGCTGCCGGATAAGCTCGGTTAAAAAGGCACGGCGACGGCTGTAAAGCAGCCGCATGCGGCGGATATGGGCCGAATAGTGGCCGGCGGTAATAAACTCCGCCAGCGCCATCTGGATCAGCGAATGGCCGCCGCGGTAAAGTCCGGCATGGGCGTGCTTCAGATCGCTGACCAGCGGGCGCGGGATCACCACATAACCCAGGCGCAGGCCGGGGTAGAGCGTCTTGCTGAAGGTGCCGATATAGACCACCGGGGCGTCGGCGACCAGACCCTGCAGGGCCGGGATCGGCTGGCCGGAAAAGCGAAATTCGCTGTCATAATCATCTTCGACGATCCAGCTGCCCTGCTGGCGGGCGAGCGCCAGCAGCCGCTGGCGGCGCTCAAGGCTCATCACCGCGCCCAGCGGATACTGGTGGGAAGGCGTAACGAAGATGAGCCGCGGCGCGTCGTCAACCGTTTCCGGCGGACACAGGCCGTTGGCATCGACGGTCAGAGGCTCTGCCCGAACGTCGTTCATCGCCAGCACGTGGCGGATCCCCCAATAGGAAGGCTCCTCCACCCACGCCAGATCGCCGTTGTCGCACAGCATGCGGGTGACCAGATCGATAGCCTGATGGATCCCCTCGGTGATAAGAATTTGATCTGCATGACAGTGGACGCCGCGCGACACGCGCAGATAATCCACCAGCGCCTGCTGCAGCTCCGGTGTGCCGCCGTTGCAGCTGTAGCTGAGCCGCTCCGGCTTAGGCCGACGGCTGATACGGGCCTGGATCTTACTGAACAGCGGGTGGGGAAAGGCATTAACGTCCGGCACGCCGGGAATAAACGCTCCCCACTGGCGCGGGCTGGCGCTGACCTGACCGAGCAGGTGCTGACCGCGGCGCGAAATATACGCTGTTGACGCCGCGAGGTTGCTGTTTTCCTGCTGGCCTTTAGTCGTTAATGAACTCTCCGGGGCGGTTTGGGCAACGAATGTTCCACTTCCCCGACGGGAAACCACATATCCTTCCGCCAGCAATTGTTCATAAGTTGTTAATATGGTGTTTCTTGATACGCCGAGCTCGCCCGCCAGATCGCGCGATGGCGGCAGGCGGCTTTGCGGCGCCAGCGAGCCGTCGAGGATTGCGCGGCGCAGCGCGTTGTATAAGCGTTTGTGCAGAAGAGGGTCGCGCTCTTCCTGCAGACGGACCAGCACCAGGTCACCCACCAGCGAACGCAATTGGATCCCTCAGATATTCAAAATTGGTACTCGATTATAGGGCCAACTCCTGTGTAAATAAACGACATCGTTTCTAATTTGTTGCGATAACGTGACATACACGACAGGAGATTCGCAGGTGAAAAGCTCAGAACTGAATCAACGTCGCCAGCAGGCGACGCCGCGCGGCGTAGGCGTAATGTGTAACTACTTTGTCGAGAAGGCGGAAAACGCCACGCTGTGGGATATCGAAGGCAACGAGGTGATCGATTTCGCCGCCGGGATCGCCGTGTTAAATACCGGTCACCGTCATCCGAAAGTGGTCGCCGCGGTCGCCGACCAGCTGCAGGCGTTCACCCACACTGCCTATCAGATTGTGCCGTACGAAAGCTATGTTTCGCTGGCGGAGCGTATCAACGATCTGGCGCCAATTGACGGGCCGGCAAAAACAGCTTTCTTCACCACCGGCGCGGAAGCGGTCGAGAACGCGGTGAAAATCGCCCGCGCTTACACCGGTCGTCCGGGCCTGATTACTTTTGGCGGCGGCTTCCACGGCCGTACCTTTATGACCATGGCCCTCACCGGTAAGGTCGCGCCTTACAAAATCGGCTTCGGGCCGTTCCCGGGCTCGGTGTATCACGGCGTTTACCCCAATGCGGCGCACGGCGTGACCACCGCGGATGCGCTGAAAAGCCTGGAACGTATTTTCAAGGCAGATATCGCGCCGGATCAGGTAGCGGCCATCATCCTCGAGCCGATCCAGGGGGAAGGCGGTTTTAACGTTGCACCGGCCGATTTTATGCAGGCGCTGCGCGACCTGTGTGATACCCACGGCATTCTGCTGATCGCCGATGAAGTGCAGACCGGTTTTGCCCGCACCGGCAAGCTGTTCGCCATGCAGCACTATGAGGTGAAACCGGATCTGATGACGATGGCGAAAAGCCTCGCCGGCGGTTTCCCGCTGTCGGGCGTTGTCGGTCGCGCCGAGGTGATGGATGCGCCAGCGCCAGGCGGACTGGGCGGGACCTATGCCGGTAACCCGCTGGCGGTGGCCGCGGCGCACGCGGTGCTGGATGTGATTGCCGAAGAGCAATTGTGCCAGCGTGCCGAACAGCTGGGTAGCCATCTGCGGGAAGTGCTCAACCAGGCGCGTACCACTTGCCCGGCGATTGTTGATGTCCGCGGTCGAGGGTCGATGGTGGCGGTGGAGTTTAACGATCCGCAAACTGGCGAGCCGTCGCCGGAGTTCACCCGTCTTGTGCAACAGAAAGCGCAGGAAAACGGCCTGCTGCTGCTGAGCTGCGGCGTCTACGGCAACGTGATCCGCTTCCTGTATCCGTTGACTATCCCGGATGCCCAGTTCTCGAAAGCGCTGGATATTCTGGCGCGCGTACTGAAGAGCTAACGTCTCCCCGGCGGGCTGCGGCGGCAGGGAAGCCGAACAGAAACAGGAAGCCGCAGCCGGCTGTTTATGCTCAGCGTGAGTGGTTTATCACCCTGATATCACCTTTTTTCCGGCGCTAAAAACCGCCGGAGTAAAACGGAAAGTATTATGTCTGAAAACTCCACCTTTTCTCCCGTCCTCACCGGCCGGGAACGTACGGCTGTCCCTGCAAAATCTCTGAGCTTCGTCGAAGGGGTATCGATGATTGTCGGTACCAATATTGGCGCGGGCGTCCTCTCTATCGCCTATGCGTCGAGCAAAGCGGGCTTCTTACCGCTGCTGTTCTGGCTGGTGCTGGTGGGCAGCCTGACGACGGTGACTATGCTCTATGTCGCGGAATCCACGCTCCGCACCCGTAAACATCTGCAGCTCAGCGGTTTATCGAAGCGCTACGTCGGCGGCTTTGGCGCGCTGATGATGTTCCTCTCCGTTTGCGTCAACAGCGTCGGCGCATTGACGGCTTATATGACCGGCAGCGGCAAGCTGCTGCACTCGTTGTTTGGCATCTCGCCGGCGCTGGGCAGCGTGCTGTTTTTCGTCCCGGCGGCAGGGGTGCTCTACCTGGGCCTGAAGGCGATTGGCCGCGGCGAGAAATTTATCAGCATCGGTATGGTGGTGATGATCTCGGTGCTGGTGATTGCCACGCTGTTGAAAGAGACCACCCGCGTGGGCTATCTGCTCGACGGCAACTGGCTGTATATGGTTCCGGTCTTCAATGTCGTGGCATTCTGCTTCTCGGCACAGTATATCGTGCCGGAGATGGCGCGGGGCTTCGCCGACAAACCGGAAAAATTGCCCAGGGCCATTATGGTCGGTATGGCTTTGACCTTTGCCCTGCTGGCGCTGGTGCCGCTATCGGTTATCTCGCTTAATGGCCTGGACAATATCTCGGATGTGGCCACCATCTCCTGGGGCCGGGCGCTTGGCGAATGGGCGTTCTTCTCGGCCAACCTGTTTGCGCTGTGCGCCATGCTGACCTCTTACTGGGGGCTGGGCGGCAGCTTTCTGACCAATATCTTCGATCAGTTCCGCCTGGGGAATGACGAACAGCCCGCCCGTCGCCTGATGGTGCTGCTGGTGGTGGCGATCCCGCCGTTCGTGCTGGCCTATAGCGGCATGGTTTCTTTCGTCAACGCGCTCTATTTTGCCGGAGTGTTCAGCGGCGTCATTTTATCAATTATGCCGATCCTGATGCTGAAGGGCGCCCGCCAGCGTGGCGACCTGACCCCAGGCTGGACCTGTCCGGCCTGGATGACCCATCCGCTTATCCAATGCTTCATTGTGTTGTTGTATCTTTGCAGCGCCGCCTACGCGATAGCGTCCGCGGTAGGCTACCTGCCCGCTGGCTGGTAATCAGGGCCTGTTTTGCACCGCGTCCGGTTCATGCTGGCGCGGTTTTTTTATTTGTCACTTATCTGTTACATAGCCCGCAATTTAGTCATTTCAAATTCCTCAGAATGACGGTATGTTTAGCATAGTGTGCTGCAAAAGCGCGAGCAGCCCCCGGTGGATTAGCTATCATATGCTTTTCCTATCGATATAAACAAAATAATGCGCTAACAAACAACATCACAACAAATGCAAAAACCATAATAATGGGGGGCCTCAGGATGAATATGAAGGGTAAAGCGTTACTGGCAGGATGTATTGCCTTAGTTATGAGCAGCGCGGCGCTGGCGGAAGACATCAAAATCGCGGTCGTCGGGGCGATGTCCGGCCCGGTGGCTCAGTACGGCGACCAGGAGTTTACCGGTGCCGAGCAGGCGGTAGCGGATATCAACGCTAAGGGCGGCATCAAGGGCAATAAGCTGCAGATCGTCAAATATGATGACGCTTGCGACCCGAAACAGGCGGTAGCGGTCGCCAACAAAGTGGTCAACGACGGCATCAAGTACGTTATTGGCCATCTGTGCTCCTCTTCCACTCAGCCGGCGTCTGACATCTATGAAGACGAAGGCATTCTGATGATCACGCCGGCAGCGACTGCCCCGGAGCTGACCGCGCGCGGCTATAAGCTGATCCTGCGCACCACCGGCCTGGACTCCGATCAGGGACCCACCGCAGCGAAATACATTCTCGACAAAGTGAAGCCGCAGCGTATCGCTGTGGTACATGATAAACAGCAGTACGGTGAAGGTTTGGCCCGTGCGGTGCAGGATGGCCTGAAAAAAGGCGGGGCGAACGTGGTCTTCTTCGACGGCATCACCGCCGGTGAGAAAGATTTCTCCACCCTGGTGGCGCGCCTGAAGAAAGAGAATATCGATTTCGTTTACTACGGTGGCTACCACCCGGAAATGGGCCAGATCCTGCGTCAGGCCCGTGCTGCCGGTCTGAAAACCCAGTTTATGGGCCCGGAAGGCGTAGCGAACGTCTCCCTGTCTAACATCGCCGGCGAGTCGGCGGAAGGCCTGCTGGTGACCAAGCCGAAGAACTACGACCAGGTGCCGGCGAACAAACCGATCGTGGATGCGATCAAGGCGAAGAAACAGGATCCGAGCGGCGCCTTCGTGTGGACCACCTACGCGGCGCTGCAGTCGCTGCAGGCGGGCCTGAATCAGTCTGACGATCCGGCGGAAATCGCTAAATACCTGAAAGGCGCGACGGTAGACACCGTGATGGGCCCGCTGTCGTGGGATCAGAAAGGCGACCTGAAAGGCTTCGAGTTCGGTGTCTTTACCTGGCATGCTAATGGTACGGCGACCGACGCCAAATAATTTAACCGGCGCCTTTCACGCTGCAAATGCGTTGTCTGCGGCCCTCAACCCCGGTCACTTACTGATGTAAGCTCCCGGGGATTTCGGGTCTTGACGCCTTTTTGCAACGCGAAATGCTGGGTTAAATGGGTGGGGGCCTTTCACGCTGCAAATGCGTTGTCTGCGTCCCTCAACCCCGGTCACCTACTGATGTAAGCTCCCGGGGATTTCGGGTCTTGACGCCTTTTTGCCACGCGAAATGCTGGGTTAAATGGGTGGGGGCCTTTCACGCCGCAGCTTTGTTGGCCGGATAAATGCTATCCGGCCTTCTCTTACCAGCCGCCACCGCCGCCGCCGCCGGAACCGCCTCCTGACGATCCGCCGCCGGAAGAGCCGGAACCGCTATAGCCCGACCCTGAAGAGCCACCTTCTGAACGCCGCACCGGTTTCTCACTGGCTGCGGAATGACAGCTCTGGTAGAAATGATGCATGTCCCGCCAGTCCGTCTGCTGTAACACTTCCGACATCGCGCCGGTGCTGCTTAAGTATCGGGCAAAGGTATTTGCCCAGGTTTTTCCTACGCCGAGCGCCAGGGCGACCGGCAGCAGACTTTCAAAGTGCGCAATCCTCTCGTCGGGCGGATACAGTGTCTGATACCGCTTCTCTTCGGCCGTTTTAATATACCGTTTCAGCCCTTTGGCGACGGCCAGATCGTTTAACCCCTTCTGCGTATAGCGAGGTGTTTTCCAGGCGACGAACGCGCACAGTGCGATGGCGGTTAACAAGGCGCCAGGATAGCCGGCAGGAAGTTGGGTGAGGGGTAGCATGCCAAGCAGGAAAACACCGCCCGCCACGGTGGCGAAAGGGCTAAATACCAGCGCCATCAGGATCATAACTGGTCCCAAACTACGCAGGGTTTTCATCGGGTTGCGTAAAAACCTCAGGCACAAATACGTCATCACCCCGCCGACCGATACAAACAGCAGACTGGGAACGGTGAGCGCCGCCGCCGCCGGGCTAAATCCGATGCCGCAAACGATCGGGATCAGCAGAGCAATATAGATACAATGACGCAGTGGTTTACCCCATGTCCGGCACAGCTGCGGTTTCTGCTCTTCACAACATTTTTCCAGCCATCTGCGCGCGTTTTGCATCAACGTTTGATGCGGCGTACTGAGATTGATGTTCTTACGTTTAGCGCTGAAAAGCAGGCTCATCAACTGCTTTTCATTGGGGTTCAGCGGCTTATGTTTTTCGTCTGGCTGGCGGGAAAGCCACTGCTCATCAACAGAGGATGAAGACCACGCGCCTTTGGTTTGGCTTTTTTTACTCGTCAATCTGATTGCTCGTTTGGCAACCAGCCCCAGCAAATCGCTACTGAATGCCACATCGTCATACTTACGTTGCGTAATAAAGCGCAGATAGCCTGGCGACATCGCGGCGGGCAGCGAAAATAGTGGCGTCACCGGCGGCATTTTTAACCCCGCCGCCGTGACGTTTTTGCGCCACCACAGCCCGTAGTAGCCAACGAGCAGTAGCAGGGGAAGCCAGATAAGGCTGGTGGCCAGCGTCGGCACCAGTAAATGGACCAACGGCCAGACCGCTTCGGGCGCGGCGGCGCCTGCCAGAATATCTCGAGGCCAGGTATAGACCACGGTTAGCCCTTCGCCGGTGGCAAGGGGGCGGGAAGTTTGTATGCTGCCATCAGGCAGGATGATCGCATGGTGGTCTTTCGCCCCCTGACGACCAGTGTAAACATCAATGGTGCGCAACCTTGCATCTCTGCCATCCGCATTCAGCTGCCCGGCGGCGTCAGGCAGTACAAGCTGGAAACGGGCTTTCCCGATTGGCCAGCTCCAGTCGTTGCCCGTCACGTTCCAGTACAGCTCATCCCAGTCGGGGAAGCGGCTGAAATGGTTGCTAACCTGATAGCGAATTTCATAGTTATAGATACCTGGCTTCAGGGTGCGATCGGCGCTGCCAATGCGCACGGTCAGCGCTTTTGTCGTGCGATCGAGGCTGTAGGGTTCAGGGAGTCCATTGCGTGAGACCGATTTGATGACGTAATCAACGCTAAAAATTTTGCCGTCCTGCCGGTGCCAGGAGAGAGGTAGCGTGCGGAAAATGCCTCGACGAATCTCCTTTCCGAGGGACAGCACGGTGATATTTTCCCGCATCTCCATGCTGCCGTTTGGCTGAAAACGCGCCAGGGAATCGAAAAAGAGAATATGTTCATACGCGGGAACCCGGCGGGCATTGGCCGGGAGTGGCGACGCCTCGGTGATAGCTTTATCGTCGCTGACGGCTAAGCCAGAGATGCTCAACAGCAGCAGCAACAGGCCAACACCGCGCAGTATCCGGGTGGACAACGTTGGCATGAGGTCACTCCATCCGGGGCAATTTGGCTTCTTCAGGGGACTCCAGTTCAAAGAAAAGTTCCGCCCTGAAGCTAAACAGGCGGGCCAGCAGCAGGCTGGGGAAAGACTCCACCAGAATATTAAACTCGCGGACCGTGGCGTTGAAGTAACGGCGGGCCATTTGCAGTTGTTCTTCTATTTCGCCAAGGGATTGCTGCAGCGAGAGGAAGTTTTCGCTGGCTTTGAGTTCCGGATAGGCTTCCGCCAGGGCGAATACACGGCTCAACGTTCCGGCATAGTGCTGCTCGCTGTCGGCCACCTGTTGGGGATTACCAATCAGAACGCTGCGCTGGCGGCCGATCTCTTCCAGCAGCTCCTTTTCGTGCTGCGCATAGCGCTTGACCAGGCTGAACAGATTGGGCGCCAGATCGTGACGGCGCTTGAGCTGGACGGCAATACCGCTCCAGGCTTCATCTTTGAAACGGCGTAGAGAGATAAAACGATTATAGGTGAAGATCGCCCAGATAAGGATTACGGCGACAATAGCCAGCCCGATATACATTTCCATATGTTTATTCCATGTTGACTGCTGATGATCGCGCTGCGCTGAATACTTTCTGCGCAATTTTACGCGTCAGCGAATCTTACCTCACGTGAGGCGCAGGGGAAACGTGCACTCGCGCGTTAAATTCTGAAATATCATGTGGGCCTTTACCCTGGCGAATATCTGACAGGACAATCCGCAGCTTCACGTTCGGGGAATCATGGCATTATCGTCGCAGCTTGAAATAAACAAGCCCAGCCGTTTACCCGCGGCTGGGCTTTATTCGCTTACCGGCAGACAGCCAATAAGCGCAATTTTACCCGGCGAACGATTTTCTTAATGTTTTTCCCAACCGGTCTGCTGGGCGCTAAAGCCGAGCGCCTGCATAAACGCTGCCATCACCCCGCGGTCTTCCACTCCGCTATCGGCAACGCGCCAGCTATTGATATTGGGGTTATCCCGCAACGTCTCTTCCACTAAGTATTGCCCGACGCCGCGGCGGCGGGTCACTTCGCGCACGCACAGATCGCTGAGCTCGGCTTCGACGCCGCGCAGGGTGACGCGCACGGCGCCCAGCAGGCGCTCGTTAAAGCGAGCGGCGTAAAGGCGATGATTCTCATCCAGGGTTAGGGTCGACAGATCCTGCGACGGCCAGATTTTCCCCAGATCGATGCGATCCTGATCGCTGAAGTGCTGTAAACGGATAATAGTCAGTTTCATGGGCGGCAAATCCAGTGCAAAACAGAGGCGCCAGTGTACCCAAAATTGCTGTCTGGCGGAGCGCTGTTTTTTGCGCATACATCAGGGGATTCGTTTTCCTGATGTTGTCAGGGTAGCGCAATCCGTCATGGATCGAAAAATAAGCAGGATTTTAACCTAATGTGCAGCGTTTTATTCCGCCTTATGTATCGTTATTTTATGCTGCAGGATGGACTTTTTTTTGTTTATCTTCACCAAAATACAGAATATTATCTTTGCTTAATCGACTGAAAAATAGAGATTTTACTCTGTTTTTTAGTGAAAAGCTGCGCTAAACCATTAAACTCAATGGCAAAAATGGCGTTGTTTAATAAAAGCACAGAATGCTTTTTAACCACCAAAATACAAAACATTTACACCACATCACGAACGGGGTTCTACAGCATGAAAAGGAACGCGAAAACCATCGTCGCGGGCATTGTCGCATTAGCGATGTCGCACGCGGCGATGGCCAAGGATATTAAGGTCGCCGTGGTCGGCGCGATGTCGGGTCCGGTGGCCCAGTGGGGCGACATGGAGTTCAATGGCGCGCGTCAGGCGATTAAAGATATTAACGCCAGCGGCGGCATTAAGGGTGACAAGCTGGTGGCCGTCGAATATGACGACGCCTGCGATCCGAAGCAAGCGGTCGCGGTGGCCAACAAAATCGTCAACGACGGCATTCAGTACGTTATCGGCCACCTGTGCTCCTCTTCCACCCAGCCGGCTTCCGACATCTATGAGGATGAAGGCATTCTGATGATCTCCCCGGGAGCAACCAACCCGGAGCTAACCCAGCGCGGCTATCAGTACATCATGCGTACCGCCGGCCTTGACTCCTCGCAGGGGCCGACCGCGGCGAAATATATCGTCGAGACGGTGAAACCGCAGCGTATTGCCATCATTCATGACAAGCAGCAGTACGGCGAAGGGCTGGCGCGCTCGGTGCAGGAGAACCTGAAAAAAGCCGGGGCTAATATCGTCTTCTTTGACGGCATCACCGCGGGAGAGAAAGATTTCTCTGCTCTGCTGGCGCGTCTGAAGAAAGAGAATATCGACTTCGTCTACTACGGCGGCTACTACCCGGAAATGGGCCAGATGCTGCGCCAGGCGCGCTCCGTCGGGCTGAAAACCGTATTTATGGGGCCGGAAGGGGTCGGTAACGCCTCGCTGTCCAATATTGCGGGCGCCGCGGCGGAAGGCATGCTGGTGACGATGCCAAAACGCTACGATCAGGACCCTGCCAACAGCGCTATCGTCAACGCGCTGAAAGCGGAGAAGAAAGATCCGAGCGGGCCGTACGTCTGGATCACCTATGCCGCCGTTCAGTCGCTGGCGCAGGCGATGGACAGAACCGGCAGCCAGCAGCCGCTGGATTTAATCAAAGATTTGAAAGCGCACGGGGCGAAAACCGTGATTGGGCCGCTGACCTGGGATGAAAAAGGCGATCTGAAGGGATTTGAGTTTGGTGTCTTCCAGTGGCACGCCGACGGCTCTTCGAGCGCGGCGAAATAAGCGCTGAAGACGAGTTATCCCTCCGCCCGCGATCCGCGGGCGGTTTGAAAAAGGTTACCTTATGTCCGAGCAGTTTCTCTATTTTCTGCAGCAGATGTTTAACGGCGTCACGCTGGGCAGTACCTATGCGCTGATCGCCATCGGCTATACCATGGTGTACGGCATTATCGGCATGATCAACTTCGCCCACGGCGAGGTCTATATGATTGGCAGCTATGTCTCCTTCATGATCATCGCCGCGCTGATGATGATGGGCATCGACACCAGCTGGCTGCTGGTCGCCGCCGGCTTCGTGGGCGCCATTGTGATTGCCAGCGCCTACGGCTGGAGTATCGAGCGCGTGGCCTATCGGCCGGTGCGTAATTCCAAGCGTCTGATTGCGCTGATCTCCGCTATCGGGATGTCTATCTTCCTGCAGAACTACGTCAGCCTGACCCAGGGCTCCCGCGACGTGGCGCTGCCAAGCCTGTTTAACGGCCAGTGGGTCGTCGGCCACAGCGACAGCTTCTCCGCGACGATCACCACCATGCAGTTAGTGATTTGGGTGGTGACCTTTATCGCCATGCTGGCCCTGACGCTGTTCATTCGCTACTCGCGGATGGGACGCGCCTGCCGCGCCTGCGCGGAAGACCTGAAAATGGCCAGCCTGCTCGGCATTAACACCGACCGCGTCATTGCCCTGACCTTTGTCATCGGCGCCGCGATGGCGGCGGTGGCGGGCGTGCTGCTCGGCCAGTTCTACGGCGTGATTAACCCCTACATCGGTTTTATGGCCGGGATGAAGGCCTTCACCGCGGCTGTGCTCGGCGGTATCGGCAGTATCCCTGGCGCGATGATCGGCGGCCTGATTCTGGGTATCGCCGAGGCGCTCTCTTCTGCCTATCTCAGCACCGAATATAAGGACGTCGTCTCCTTCGCGCTGCTGATTCTGGTGCTGTTAGTGATGCCGACCGGCATTCTGGGCCGCCCGGAGGTGGAAAAAGTATGAAACCGATGCAAATTGCAATGGCGCTGCTGTCTGCCGTGATGTTCTTCATTCTGGCGGGCGTCTTTATGGGCGTGCAGCTGGAGCTGGACGGCACCAAACTGGTGGTCGATACCGCCGCCGATATTCGCTGGCAGTGGATCTTAATCGGCACCGCGGTGGTCTTTTTCTTCCAGCTGCTGCGGCCGCTGTTTCAGAAAGCGGTCAAGAATGTCTCCGGGCCGAAGTTTATTATGCCGGCGATTGACGGATCGACGGTCAAGCAGAAGCTGTTCCTGATAGCCCTGCTGGTGATTGCCGTAGCCTGGCCGTTTATGGTGTCGCGCGGCACGGTGGATATCGCCACCCTGACGATGATCTATATCATCCTTGGCCTCGGGCTGAACGTGGTGGTCGGCCTTTCCGGCCTGCTGGTGCTGGGCTACGGCGGGTTCTACGCCATCGGCGCCTATACCTTCGCGCTGCTGAACCACTATTACGGTCTCGGCTTCTGGACCTGTCTGCCGCTGGCCGGCCTGGTCTCCGCGGCGGCTGGCTTCCTGCTGGGCTTCCCGGTGCTGCGTCTGCGCGGCGACTACCTGGCGATTGTGACCTTAGGCTTCGGCGAGATCGTGCGCATTCTGCTGCTCAACAATACCGAGATCACCGGCGGGCCGAACGGCATCAGCCAGATCCCGAAACCGACCTTCTTTGGCCTTGAATTTAGCCGTACCGCCCGCGAAGGCGGCTGGGATACCTTCAGCAATTTCTTCGGCGTCAAATACGATCCCTCCGACCGGGTGATTTTCCTCTACCTGGTGGCGCTGCTGCTGGTGGTGCTCAGCCTGTTTGTCATCAACCGCCTGCTGCGAATGCCGCTCGGGCGGGCATGGGAAGCGCTGCGTGAAGATGAGATCGCCTGTCGTTCGCTGGGCCTGAGCCCGACGCGCATCAAGCTGACCGCCTTTACCATCAGCGCCGCGTTTGCTGGCTTCGCCGGCACGCTGTTCGCCGCGCGCCAGGGCTTCGTCAGCCCGGAATCCTTTACCTTCGCCGAGTCGGCCTTCGTGCTGGCGATCGTTGTGCTGGGCGGGATGGGCTCGCAGTTCGCGGTGATCCTCGCGGCTATTCTGCTGGTAGTCTCGCGCGAGCTGATGCGTGACTTCAACGAATACAGCATGTTAATGCTCGGTGGCCTGATGGTGCTGATGATGATCTGGCGTCCGCAGGGGCTTCTGCCAATGACGCGTGTGCAGTTGAAGCTGAAAAACGGTCAGGCGAAAGGAGAGCAGGCATGAGTCAGCCATTATTATCCGTCAGCGGCCTGATGATGCGTTTCGGCGGCCTGCTGGCCGTCAACAATGTTTCGCTGGAGCTCAGAGAGCGCGAGATTGTCTCGCTGATCGGCCCCAACGGCGCCGGGAAGACCACCGTCTTTAACTGCCTGACCGGTTTCTACAAGCCCACTGGCGGCACCATTATGCTGCGCGACCAGCACCTGGAAGGGCTGCCGGGCCAGCAGATTGCGCGGATGGGGGTGGTGCGAACCTTCCAGCACGTGCGTCTGTTCCGCGAAATGACGGTGATTGAAAACCTGCTGGTGGCGCAACATCAGCAGCTGAAAACCGGGCTCTTCTCCGGCCTGCTGAAAACGCCGGCCTTCCGTCGGGCGCAGAGCGAAGCGCTGGACCGGGCCGCCACCTGGCTGGAGCGTATCGGCCTGCTGGAGCACGCCAACCGTCAGGCCAGCAACCTGGCCTACGGCGACCAGCGCCGGCTGGAGATTGCCCGCTGCATGGTGACCCAGCCGGAAATTCTTATGCTTGATGAACCGGCGGCGGGGCTGAACCCGAAAGAGACCAAAGAGCTGGACGAGCTTATCGCCGAGCTGCGTAACCATCACAACACCACCATTCTGCTTATCGAACACGATATGAAGCTGGTGATGGGCATTTCCGATCGCATCTACGTCGTGAACCAGGGGACGCCGCTGGCCAACGGGACGCCGGAAGAGATTCGTAATAACCCGGACGTGATCCGCGCATACCTTGGTGAGGCATAAGATGGAAAACGCGATGTTAACTTTTGACAATGTCAGCGCCCACTACGGCAAGATTCAGGCGCTGCACAACGTCAGCCTGCATATCAAACAGGGTGAAATCGTCACGCTGATCGGCGCCAACGGCGCGGGGAAAACCACCCTGCTCGGCACGCTGTGCGGCGATCCGCGCGCCTCCAGCGGGCGCATTGTCTTTGACGGTAAGGATATTACCGACTGGCAGACGGCGAAGATCATGCGTGAAGCGGTGGCGATCGTCCCGGAAGGGCGGCGCGTCTTTTCGCGTATGACGGTGGAAGAGAACCTGGCGATGGGCGGTTTCTTTGCCGACCGCGATCAGTTCCAGACCCGCATCAAATGGGTGTATGAGCTGTTCCCGCGTCTGCATGAACGCCGTATTCAGCGCGCCGGCACCATGTCCGGCGGCGAGCAGCAGATGCTGGCGATCGGTCGTGCTCTGATGAGCCAGCCGCGCCTGCTGCTGCTGGATGAGCCCTCATTAGGGCTGGCGCCGATTATCATTCAGCAGATTTTCGACACCATCGAGCAGCTGCGCGAGCAGGGGATGACGATCTTCCTGGTTGAGCAGAACGCCAACCAGGCGCTGAAGCTGGCCGATCGCGGCTACGTACTGGAAAACGGTCACGTGGTGCTGGAGGATACCGGCGACGCGCTGCTGGCCAACGAGGCGGTGCGCAGCGCCTATCTCGGCGGTTAATTCATCGCAACCCGGCGTCGTTCACTTCGCCGGGTTGTAGGTTTGTAGCCCGGGCGAGGCGCTTGCGCCGACCCCGGGAGCCGATCGCACGAATATTATCCGTGTCTCAGCTCCCACTTTACTTCCCCCGTCCTTTCATCGGCTTGTCATCTCTCTGACCCGTTACTATCTTTTTTTTGTAATAAAAAAGTTATTTTTCTGTAATTCGAACATGTCATGTTACCCCGCGAGCATAAAACGCGTGAAATCGCGCATCCGGCACAACAAGAGAGATAACCGATGATATCGTTACGACATACAGCTTTAGGACTGGCGCTGAGCCTGGCTTTTGCCGGTCAGGCCCTGGCGGTTACCACCATCCCATTCTGGCACTCAATGGAAGGCGAGCTGGGTAAAGAAGTGGATTCTCTGGCGCAACGCTTTAACGCGGCCAATCCTGATTACAAAATCGTTCCGGTATACAAAGGCAACTATGAACAGAGCCTGAGTGCTGGTATCGCCGCTTTCCGTACCGGCAACGCCCCGGCGATCCTGCAGGTGTATGAAGTCGGCACCGCCACCATGATGGCGTCAAAAGCCATTAAGCCGGTGTACCAGGTGTTTAGCGAGGCGGGCATCAAGTTTGATGAATCGCAGTTCGTGCCGACGGTATCCGGGTATTACACCGATTCGAAAACCGGCCATCTGCTCTCCCAGCCATTTAACAGCTCTACGCCGGCGCTGTACTACAACAAAGACGCCTTCAAAAAAGCCGGCTTAGATCCGGAGCAGCCGCCGAAGACCTGGCAGGATCTGGCGGCCTATACCGCGAAGCTGAAAGCCGCCGGGATGAAGTGCGGGTACGCCAGCGGCTGGCAGGGCTGGATCCAGATTGAAAACTTCAGCGCCTGGCATGGTCTGCCGGTGGCCACGAAAAATAACGGCTTCGACGGTACCGATGCGGTACTGGAGTTCAATAAGCCGGAGCAGGTGAAGCATATCGCCCTGCTCGAAGAGATGAACAAGAAGGGCGATTTCAGCTACTTCGGGCGTAAAGACGAGTCCACCGAGAAGTTCTATAACGGCGACTGCGCGATCACTACCGCGTCATCCGGCTCGCTGGCCGATATTCGTCAGTATGCCAAATTCAACTACGGCGTCGGCATGATGCCATACGATGCCGACGTGAAAGGCGCGCCGCAGAACGCCATCATCGGCGGGGCCAGCCTGTGGGTGATGCAGGGTAAAGACAAAGAGACTTACACCGGCGTGGCGAAGTTCCTCGACTTCCTGACCAAACCGGAAATCGCCGCCGAATGGCACCAGAAAACCGGCTATCTGCCGATCACCACTGCGGCCTACGATCTGACGCGCCAGCAGGGCTTCTATGATAAGAACCCGGGCGCCGATATCGCCACCCGCCAGATGCTGAACAAGCCGCCGTTGCCGTTCACCAAAGGCCTGCGTCTGGGCAACATGCCGCAAATCCGCACCATCGTCGATGAAGAGCTGGAGAGCGTGTGGACCGGCAAGAAAACCCCGCAACAGGCGCTGGATTCCGCCGTTCAGCGTGGGAATCAGCTGCTGCGCCGTTTCGAGCAAGCCACCAAATCGTAATCTGTAACTTGCCCGGTGGCGCTGCGCTTACCGGGCCTACGATGTGCCCTATGTAGGCCGGGTAAGGCGTAGCCGCCACCCGGCATTGTTCAGGAACCCAATCGCAATGTCCTCATCCCGTCCGGTATTCCGCTCGCGCTGGCTGCCCTATGTGCTGGTCGCGCCGCAGCTGATTATCACGCTGATTTTCTTTATCTGGCCCGCGGGCGAAGCGCTGTGGTACTCGCTGCAGAGCGTCGATCCGTTTGGCCTTTCCAGCCAGTTTGTCGGCCTGGATAACTTCGTCACGCTGTTCCACGACCCGTACTATCTGGACTCGTTCTGGACGACCATAAAATTCAGCACCCTGGTAACCGTCAGCGGCCTGCTTATTTCGCTTTTTTTTGCCGCGCTGGTCGACTATGTGGTGCGCGGCAGCCGCTTTTATCAAACGCTGATGCTGCTGCCGTATGCCGTGGCCCCCGCCGTCGCGGCGGTGCTGTGGATCTTCCTCTTTAACCCCGGGCGCGGGCTGATCACCCATTTCCTCGGCGAGCTGGGTTACGACTGGAACCACGCGCAAAACAGCGGCCAGGCGATGTTCCTGGTGGTCTTCGCCTCGGTATGGAAGCAGATAAGCTACAACTTCCTGTTCTTCTTCGCCGCGCTGCAGTCGATCCCGCGTTCGCTGGTTGAGGCCGCCGCCATCGACGGCGCCGGGCCGATTCGCCGCTTCTTCAAGCTGGCGCTGCCGCTGATTGCGCCGGTGAGTTTCTTTCTGCTGGTGGTCAACCTGGTTTACGCCTTCTTCGATACCTTCCCGGTGATCGATGCCGCCACCGCCGGCGGCCCGGTGCAGGCGACCACTACCCTAATCTACAAAATTTATCGCGAAGGTTTCGCCGGGCTCGATCTTTCCGCTTCCGCCGCGCAGTCGGTGGTGCTGATGTTCCTCGTCATTATCCTGACGGTGGTGCAGTTCCGTTACGTTGAAAGTAAGGTGCGTTACCAATGATTGAGAACCGTCGCGGGCTGACGATTTTCAGCCACACCATGCTGATTCTGGGTATTGCCGTCATTTTATTCCCGCTGTACGTCGCCTTCGTGGCGGCGACGCTGGATAACAAATCGGTATTTGAAACGCCGATGACGCTGATCCCCGGCGGACATCTGCTGGAGAACATGAAGGCCATCTGGGTAAACGGCGTCGGCGTCAACAGCGCGCCGTTCTGGCTGATGATGCTCAACAGCTTCATCATGGCGTTCGCTATTACGGTCGGCAAAATCGTGGTGTCGATGCTGTCGGCGTTCGCCATCGTGTGGTTCCGCTTTCCGCTGCGTAATCTGTTCTTCTGGATGATCTTTATCACCCTGATGCTGCCGGTCGAGGTGCGTATTTTCCCGACGGTGGAAGTGATCGCCAACCTCAACATGCTCGACAGCTACGCCGGGTTAACGCTGCCGCTGATGGCGTCGGCGACCGCCACCTTCTTGTTCCGCCAGTTCTTTATGACCCTGCCGGACGAGCTGATTGAAGCGGCGCGTATCGATGGCGCTTCGCCGATGCGCTTCTTCCGCGACATCGTGCTGCCGCTGTCGAAAACCAACCTCGCCGCGCTGTTCGTTATCACCTTTATCTACGGCTGGAACCAGTATCTGTGGCCGTTGCTGATTATTCAGGATGTGAATCTTGGCACCGCCGTCGCCGGTATTAAAGGCATGATCGCCACCGGCGAAGGTACTACCCAGTGGAATCAAGTGATGGCGGCGATGCTGCTGACCCTGATCCCGCCGGTCGTCATCGTTTTAGCCATGCAGCGCGCGTTTGTGCGCGGCCTGGTCGATAGTGAGAAATAAAATGGCTGGTTTAAAACTACAGGCAGTAAGCAAAAGCTGGGATGGCAAAACCCAGGTGATTCAACCGCTGACGCTGGACGTGGCGGACGGGGAATTTATCGTCATGGTCGGCCCGTCGGGCTGCGGGAAATCAACGCTGCTGCGGATGGTCGCCGGACTGGAGCGAGTGACCAGCGGCGATATCTGGATTGACCGTAAACGGGTGACCGAGATGGAGCCGAAGGATCGCGGCATCGCGATGGTGTTCCAGAACTATGCGCTTTATCCGCATATGAGCGTGGAAGAGAACATGGCGTGGGGGCTGAAGATCCGCGGCATGGGTAAGGGATTGATTGCCGAGCGCGTGCAGGAGGCGGCGCGTATTCTTGAGCTGGATGGCCTGCTCAAGCGCCGCCCGCGGGAACTGTCCGGCGGTCAGCGCCAGCGCGTGGCGATGGGCCGCGCTATTGTGCGTGACCCGGCGGTATTCCTCTTCGACGAACCGTTGTCAAACCTCGACGCCAAGCTGCGCGTGCAGATGCGTCTGGAACTGCAGCAGCTGCATCGGCGCCTGAAAACCACCTCGCTGTATGTCACCCACGATCAGGTCGAAGCGATGACCCTCGCCCAGCGGGTGATGGTGATGAATAAAGGCGTTGCCGAGCAGATCGGCACCCCGGTTGAGGTGTATGAAAAACCCGCCAGCCGCTTTGTGGCGAGCTTTATCGGCAGCCCGGCCATGAATCTGCTGGAAGGGCGCATCAGCGATGATGGCGGCCGCTTTGAGCTGGAAGGCGGCATGCAGCTGCCGATGAATCACGAGCACCGGCGCCACGCCGGGCGTAAAATGACCCTCGGTATCCGCCCGGAGCATTTTATTTTAAGCTCGCAGGCGCAAGGCGGCATTCCGCTGCTGATGGACACCCTGGAAATTTTAGGTGCCGATAACCTCGCCCACGGGCGCTGGGGCGAACAGAAGCTGGTGGTCAGATTGCCGCATCAGCAGCGCCCGGCGGTAGGCAGTACGCTATGGCTGCATCTGCCCCTGGAACATCTGCACCTCTTTGATGGTGAAACAGGACAACGCGCATGAGTAACTGGCCTTATCCCCGCATCGTCGCCCATCGCGGCGGCGGTAAACTGGCGCCGGAGAACACCCTGGCGGCTATCGACGTCGGCGCCCGCTACGGGCACACGATGATTGAATTTGACGCCAAGCTGTCGAAGGACGGGCAGATCTTTCTGCTGCATGACGATAACCTCGAACGCACCAGCAATGGCTGGGGCGTGGCGGGCGAGCTGGCGTGGGACGATCTGCTGAAGGTTGATGCCGGCAGCTGGTACAGCCGCGAGTTTAAGGGCGAACCGCTGCCGCTGCTCTCCCAGGTGGCGGAGCGCTGCCGCCGTCACGGCATGATGGCGAATATCGAAATTAAGCCGACCACCGGGCTGGGGCCACAGACCGGCAACGTGGTGGCGCTGGCCGCGCGTGAGCTGTGGAAAGGCATGACCGCGCCGCTGCTCTCATCCTTTGAAATTGATGCGCTGGAAGCGGCGCAAAAAGCTGCGCCCGAGCTGCCGCGCGGGCTGCTGCTGGATGAGTGGCGCGATGACTGGCGCGAATTGACCACCCGACTGGGCTGCGTGTCGATTCATCTTAACCACAAGCTGCTGGACGCGGCGCGAGTGGCAAGCCTGAAACAGGCCAGTCTGCATATCCTGGTGTATACGGTCAATAAACCCCAGCGCGCGGCGGAACTGCTGCGCTGGGGGGTAGATTGCATCTGCACCGATGCTATTGACGTCATCGGGCCGAATTTCCAGCCTTAAGGCTGATTTGCGGCGGACGATCTTTACGGGTTGGTCTGCCGCAGCATCCCGCCGTTGCTGTTTGGCAGCACCTGCTGTGGCGGATTGAGATTACCGCCCTGCGCCGCGCGCTGCTGATTAGTCTGCAGCTGGTTTTGCAAATGCTGCTGCTGCGAGCGGGTCTGATTATTCAGATCCTGCCTCAGCATGCTTTGCTGCTGCTGTTGCTGCACCTTCATCTCATTTTGCATACGCTGCTGGCTGGGGACCACGTAACCCGGCTGGTTAGGGTTGTTATTAACATTGATCGGCTGGGCTAATACGCCAAGCGGCATCAGCGCCGCCAGAAACAGAATCGCTTTCATGGTTTTCTCCTCCCGTGCGTGGGATCACTTAAGTGTACCTCGAATCCGCCATAACAATGATTTTTTAGGAGTTATCAACCAGGCTTAAGCGGGGAATGAAACCTACCTTTCAGGAGTAAGACAATGATAAAAACAACAATATGGCGTCAGGTGGTCATCGCTGCATTGCTGGCGGGGGGTAGTTTTACCGTCGCCGCCAATCCGCCGCCACCGCCGCCGGTCTCGTATGGCGTAGAGGAAGATGTGTTCCACCCAGTACGCGCCCGGCAGGGGATGGTGGCCTCGGTGGATGCGCTGGCCACCCGCGTCGGCGTAGATATTCTGCGCCAGGGCGGCAACGCCGTTGATGCAGCGGTTGCCGTTGGCTACGCGCTGGCGGTGACGCATCCGCAGGCCGGGAATATCGGCGGCGGCGGGTTTATGATGCTGCGTACTAAAGACGGTAAAACCACGGCGATCGATTTCCGCGAAATGGCGCCGGAACAGGCCACCCGCGACATGTTCCTTGACGACCAGGGCAACCCGGACAGTAAAAAATCACTGACTTCGCATCTCGCTTCCGGTACCCCAGGCAGCGTTGCGGGCTTCTCCCTCGCGCTGGAAAAGTACGGCACCATGCCTCTGAACAAAGTGATCCGTCCGGCGATTAAGCTGGCGGAAGAGGGGTTTATTGTTAACGATGCGCTGGCGGACGATCTGAAGACCTACGGCAGCGAAGTCATTCCCCAGCATGAAAACAGTAAAGCGATCTTCTGGAAGAACGGCGAGCCGCTGAAGAAGGGCGATCGGCTGGTGCAAAAGAATCTGGGGAAAAGCCTGGAGCTAATTGCCGAGCACGGCCCGGACGCCTTCTATAAAGGGGCCATTGCCGAGCAGATCGCTGACGAGATGAAAAAGCATGGCGGGCTTATCACCAAAGCCGATCTCGCCAGCTATAAGGCCGTCGAGCGCACGCCGGTTAGCGGTGAATATCGCGGGTATGAGGTCTACTCCATGCCGCCGCCGTCCTCCGGCGGGATCCACATCGTGCAGATCCTCAATATCCTCGAAAACTTCGATATGCAGAAATATGGCTTTGGCAGTGCCGACGCCATGCAGGTGATGGCGGAAGCGGAGAAGCATGCCTATGCCGACCGCTCTGAATATCTCGGCGACCCTGATTTCGTCAACGTGCCGTGGCAGGCGCTGACCAGCAAAGCCTACGCCAAAGCGATAGCCGCCGAGATCGACGTCAACAAGGCGAAGCCTTCCAGCCAGATCCGTCCGGGCAAGCTGGCGCCGTATGAAAGCAACCAGACCACCCACTTCTCGGTGGTCGATAAAGACGGCAATGCGGTGGCGGTGACCTATACGCTGAATACCACCTTCGGTACCGGCATTGTGGCCGGCGATTCCGGGATTTTGCTCAATAACCAGATGGATGACTTCTCGGCGAAGCCTGGCGTGCCTAACGTCTATGGTCTGGTGGGCGGCGACGCCAATGCGGCGGAGCCGAAAAAACGCCCGCTGTCGTCGATGTCGCCGACCATTGTGGTGAAAGACGGCAAAACCTGGCTGGTGACCGGCAGCCCGGGCGGCAGTCGGATCATCACGACCGTGCTGCAGATGGTGGTCAATACCATCGATTTCGGGATGAACGTCGCGGAGGCCACCAACGCGCCGCGCTTCCACCATCAATGGCTGCCGGACGAGCTGCGGGTGGAGAAAGGCTTTAGCCCGGATACCCTGAAGCTGCTGGAGGCGAAGGGGCAGAAAGTGGCGCTGAAAGAGGCGATGGGCAGTACTCAGAGCATCATGGTGGGGCCGGACGGCATGCTGTATGGCGCCTCCGATCCGCGTTCGCCGGATGATTTAACGGCGGGGTATTAAGGGATGTGCCGGGCAGCGCGACGTTTGCCCGGCAGGGATACCCGTGTAGGCCCGGTAAGCGTCGCGCCACCGGGCGATATATGGATTACTTCAGCCGCGCCATAAAACAGGCATCCACGTATTCGCCGTTGCGCAGCGCGAAGCGCTTGCCGGTCCCTTCGATGACAAAGCCGTGTTTCTGGTACACCGCGATGGCCCGGGCGTTATCGGCGAACACCGTCAGCTCAATACGCTCGACCCGAAGCCAGTTATCGCACAGATCGATCATCTCGCGCATCAGCGCGCTGCCGATGCCGCGTCCCTGATGGCCGGCGGCAACCGCCATGCCAAAGGTTGCGACGTGGCTGCGCCGAGGGCGCGGCTCAACATGGAGCGACAGATGTCCGGCGACCTGCTCGCCCAGCGTCGCCACCAGATGGAAGGTATGGGGTTTGGGCTGTAGCTTCTCCTGCCAGGCTTCCATCGATGGATAGGGGATCTGTAGCGTGTCATGATAGACCTCCGGGTGCGCCATCAGCATACGTAAAGGTTCAGCATCGCGCGGTTCGGCATGGCGTATCACTATGTCACTCATTCCCTTATCCTCTTTTTGGTTGTCGATTCCTCTCCACCATCTCTGACGGCAGCCGGGGAGTCAATGTTGTTTTTTGCAAAAAAAAGTAGACAAGTGCGAATGAGAATGATTATTATTGTCCTGCATTCAGGGAGACCCTTGCGGAAAGCCTGAAAGCACGACATTGCTCACATTGCTTCCAGTATTACTTTAGCCAGCCGGGTGCTGGCTTTTTTTTTGCGTCTCGCCGATCGCCTCGATGCTTTGCTGTAGATCCGCCAGCAGAGTGAGGAGGCTGCTCCTCCGCGGCCAGCCCTGCCACTTCTCCACCGATTTGCCGCCTTGTGTAATGGCAAAGTGCTGCTTTAACTTTATGTAAATTCACGCGTTATTGATGTGTCCGTCGGGGTGATGCTCGCACGGTTTTTCTGGCGCATCGTCGCGGAAAGCGGACACAGGGGATGAAGTCATCTCCCGGCTTGCGCTATGGTTAAAGGCAGCTCATCAACTAAGGACAGCGTTATGACTCTGCACTGCGCATTTATTGGCTTCGGCAAAAGTACCACCCGCTACCATCTTCCTTACGTTTTACACCGCCAGGACCGCTGGCAGGTGGCGCATATCTACCGCCGCCGGGCGAAGCCTGAGGAGCAGGCGCCGCAGTATTCCCATATCCATTTCACCAGCGATCTTGATGACGTGTTAAACGACCCACAGGTCAAGCTGGTGGTCGTCTGCACTCACGCCGACAGCCATTTTGAATATGCGAAAAAGGCGCTGGAGGCCGGGAAAAACGTGCTGGTGGAAAAACCCTTCACCCCGACGCTGGAGGAAGCAAAAACCCTGTTTGCGCTGGCAAACAGCAAAGGTCTGACGGTGACGCCCTACCAGAACCGCCGCTTCGACTCCTGCTTCCTGACCACCAAAAAGGTGATTGAGAGCGGGAAACTCGGCGAACTGGTGGAGATCGAAAGCCATTTCGATAACTACCGCCCGGTGGCGGAAACCAACCCTGGCGGCCCGCAAAACGGCGAGTTCTATGGCCTTGGCGTGCATACCCTGGATCAGATCATTTCGCTGTTCGGCCGCCCGGACCATGTCTCTTACGACCTGCGCTCGCTGCGCAACAAAGCCAACCCGGATGATACCTTTGAGGCCCAGCTGTTCTACGGCGATCTGAAGGCCATCATCAAGACCAGCCACCTGGTGCAGATCGACTACCCGAAATTTATCGTTCACGGCCATAAGGGTTCGTTTGTGAAGTATGGCATTGACCAGCAGGAGACCAGCCTGAAGGCCAATATCATGCCGGGCGAGCCAGGGTTTGGCGCGGACGACAGCGTCGGCGAGCTGGTGTATGTCAACGAGGCGGGGGAGACGGTGCGTGAAGCGGTGCCGCTGGAGACCGGCGACTACGGCCGGGTGTACGACGCCCTGTATGACACCCTCGTCAACGGCCAGCCGAATTACGTCAAGGAATCTGACGTTCTCACCAATATGGAGATCCTGCAGCGCGGCTTTGAACAGCCTTCTCCGGCCACCATAACCCTTACCCGATAAGTCAAATCGGCTCCTCTGCGCTTGTTCATATTTTTTGAACAGAGGAGTCAATTTTCACCCTCTATGATCGCCGGCGAAATGGGTCCACACTGATTCCATCGAAAACATACGGGGGTGCAACATGATCTACTTACGCAAAGCGAACGAACGTGGCCACGCTAACCATGGCTGGCTGGATTCCTGGCATACTTTCTCTTTCGCCAACTATTATGACCCGAACTTTATGGGCTTCTCCGCCCTGCGGGTGATTAACGACGACGTCATCGACGCCGGTCAGGGCTTCGGTACCCACCCGCACAAAGACATGGAGATCCTGACCTATGTGCTGGAAGGGGCGGTGGAGCACCAGGACAGCATGGGCAACAAAGAGCAGGTGCCGGCGGGTGAGTTCCAGATTATGAGTGCGGGTACCGGGGTGCGCCACTCTGAGTACAACCCGAGCAAAACCGATCGTCTGCGTCTGTATCAGATCTGGATTATTCCGGAAGAAACCGGCATTACCCCGCGCTACGAGCAGCGCCGCTTCGACGCCGCGCAGGGTAAACAGCTGGTGCTGTCGCCGGATGCACGTGATGGCTCGCTGAAGGTGTATCAGGATATGGAGCTGTATCGCTGGGCGCTGCTGAAAGATGAGCAGTCGGTTCATCAGATTGCCGCGGAACGCCGCGTGTGGATCCAGGTCGTCAAAGGTGAAGTGACCATCAACGGTACCAAAGCCACCACCAGCGACGGTTTGGCCATCTGGGACGAGCAGGCGATTTCGGTTCACGCCGACAGCGATAGCGAGATCCTGCTGTTCGATCTGCCGCCGGTTTGATTGTTATCTGAGCCAGCTTAAATAAATTGCGCAACCTTCTCTAACATCGGGGAAGGTTGCGCTTTGTCCGTGATAAACTGAGAAAATGTTTCCCCGTTGATCACAGTCAGGACGATGAAAAAGAAAAGACCCGTACTTCAGGATGTAGCCGATCTTGTCGGCGTGACCAAAATGACGGTCAGTCGCTATTTACGCAACCCGGAGCAGGTCTCCGAAGCGCTGCGTGGCAAGATTGCCGTTGCCCTCGATGAACTGGGTTATATTCCCAATCGCGCCCCTGACATTCTCTCCAACGCCACCAGCCGCGCCATCGGCGTGCTGCTGCCGTCGTTAACCAACCAGGTCTTCTCGGAAGTGCTGCGCGGTATCGAAAGCGTCACCGACGCCTTCGGCTATCAAACCATGCTGGCGCACTACGGCTATAAGCCGGAAATGGAAGAGAAACGCCTCGAATCGATGCTATCCTGGAACATTGACGGCCTGATCCTCACCGAACGCACCCATACGCCCCGCACCCTGAAGATGATTGAAGTCGCCGGCATTCCGGTGGTGGAGCTGATGGACAGCCGGTCGCCGTGCCTCGATATCGCCGTCGGGTTCGATAACTTCGAAGCGGCGCGACAGATGACGGCGGCGATCATTGCTCGCGGCCACCGCCACGTTGCTTATCTCGGCGCGCGTCTTGATGAACGTACTATCATCAAACAGAAGGGGTACGAGCAGGCGATGCTTGACGCCGGGATGACGCCCTATAGCGTGATGGTGGAGCAATCTTCGTCCTACTCGTCGGGGATTGAGCTGATGCGCCAGGCGCGCCGCGAATATCCGCAGCTTGACGGTATTTTCTGCACCAACGATGACCTTGCGGTCGGCGCGGCCTTTGAATGCCAGCGCCTGGGGCTGAAGATCCCCGATGATATGGCGATCGCCGGGTTCCACGGCCACGATATCGGCCAGGTGATGGAGCCGCGGCTGGCCAGCGTTCTGACCCCGCGCGAGCGAATGGGGCGCATCGGCGCCGAACGGCTGCTGGCCCGCATTCGTGGTGAAGCGATTACCCCTAAGATGTTAGATTTAGGTTTCACATTGTCACCGGGCGGATCAATTTAAACTGACAAGTTTGAAGTAGATCACACATATTCACATCTGGCACGAATGGATATTGCTTCTCCACAGGTCCGGCATGACAATGTTACCGATAACAGTTACCCGTAACAATTAACCGATACGCCGCCTTCGCGCTGGATGAGTCAGCCCCGGCGCGGCGTACCAGTCCAGTGGGAGGACGCTTTGAGCACGACTAACCATGATCACCACGTCTATGTCCTGATGGGCGTTTCCGGCAGCGGAAAATCCGCTGTCGCCAGCGAAGTGGCGCATCAGCTGCATGCTGCGTTTCTCGACGGCGACTTTCTCCATCCGCGCAGCAACATCACCAAGATGGCCTCCGGGGAGCCGCTGAATGATGATGACCGCACCCCGTGGCTGCAGGCGCTGAATGACGCCGCATTTGCCATGCAGCGTACCAACAAGGTATCGCTGATCGTCTGCTCGGCGCTGAAGAAAAGCTACCGCGACATTCTGCGCAAGGGCAACCCGAACCTTTCCTTCATCTACCTGAAAGGCGACTTCGACGTGATTGAAAACCGTCTGAAGGCGCGTAAAGGGCACTTCTTCAAAACCCAAATGTTGGTGACGCAGTTTGAAACGCTGCAGGAACCAGGCGCCGACGAGAGCGATGTGCTTATCGTCGATATCGACCAGCCGCTGGAAGGCGTGGTGGCCAGCACCATCGAGGTGATCAACAAAGGCAGTCACTAGTGAGTACTTTAACGCTTGTTTTAACTGCAGTCGGCTCAGTATTGCTGCTGCTGTTTTTAGTCATGAAGGCGCGCATGCACGCCTTCGTGGCTTTGATGGTGGTTTCTATTGGTGCAGGTCTCTTCTCCGGTATGCCGCTGGATAAAATCGCGGCGACAATGGAGAAAGGGATGGGCGGTACGCTGGGCTTCCTGGCGATCGTCGTCGCGCTCGGCGCAATGTTCGGGAAGATCCTCCATGAAACGGGGGCGGTCGATCAGATTGCCGTCAAGATGCTCAAATCCTTCGGCCACAGCCGGGCGCACTATGCGATTGGCCTCGCCGGCCTTATCTGCGCGCTACCGCTGTTCTTCGAAGTCGCCATTGTCCTGCTGATAAGCGTCGCCTTCTCGATGGCGCGCCATACCGGCACGAACCTGGTGAAGCTGGTGATCCCGCTGTTTGCCGGGGTGGCCGCCGCTGCGGCGTTCCTGCTGCCGGGGCCGGCGCCGATGCTGCTGGCGTCGCAAATGCACGCCGACTTTGGCTGGATGATCCTGATTGGCCTGTGCGCGGCCATTCCGGGGATGATTATCGCCGGTCCGCTGTGGGGTAACTTTATCAGCCGCTACGTTGAGCTGCATATTCCTGACGATATCAGCGAACCGCATCTCGGCGAAGGCAAAATGCCGTCGTTCGGCTTCAGCCTGTCGCTGATCCTGCTGCCGCTGGTGCTGGTGGGTCTGAAAACTATCGCCGCGCGCTTTGTGCCGGTGGGCTCGACCGCTTACGAATGGTTCGAATTTATCGGCCACCCGTTCACCGCGATCCTGGTGGCTTGCCTGGTGGCAATCTACGGCCTGGCCATGCGCCAGGGGATGGCCAAAGACCGGGTGATGGAGATCTGCGGTCATGCGCTGCAGCCGGCGGGGATTATCCTGCTGGTGATCGGGGCTGGCGGCGTCTTCAAACAGGTGCTGGTAGACTCTGGCGTGGGCCCGGCGCTCGGTGAAGCGCTGACCGGTATGGGCCTGCCGATCGCCATTACCTGCTTTGTACTGGCAGCGGCGGTGCGTATCATTCAGGGCTCTGCCACCGTAGCGTGCCTGACGGCGGTTGGCCTGGTAATGCCGGTGATTGAGCAGCTGAACTACAGCGGCGCACAGATGGCGGCTCTGTCTATTTGTATCGCCGGCGGCTCGATTGTCGTGAGCCATGTGAACGACGCCGGCTTCTGGCTGTTCGGTAAATTTACCGGCGCCACCGAAGCCCAGACGTTGAAAACCTGGACCATGATGGAAACTATCCTCGGCACCACCGGGGCGATAGTTGGCATGATCGCTTTCCAGCTGCTGAGCTAAGCGAGTTTTCATCCCGCTCATGAGGGAATAAAAAGCCAGGGTAACAACGGTTACTCTGGCTTCTTTGCAATAACCCGCGTTTTTTCACGCTTTTCCCGTTCTGCTACACACCATGATGAGCGCTACGACGATGATCGTACCCCTCATCAGGCCCTGCTGTGCCTGGGTTTGTCGCTTTTTTTTGGCAAGCGGCAAATCCCTTGATTTCGCGCTTAATCCATAATCAGGATCAATAAAATAGCGACGGAAAATATTCCATTCCCCGGGGGATTTCCCCGATAATCGTTGCGCTTTTGACGACGACCAGCGACGGTGGGCAATGTGCAGGATAAGTTGCATTTCTGATTGTTCAGCAATCATTGATTAATTTCACTTGCGACTTTAGCTGCATTTTGTAAGGTGAGGGATAATCCAGTTGGAAACTGGCCAGGCACAAACAGCACACACCTCGCAGGAATACGTTATGAAAAATGTTGGTTTTATCGGCTGGCGCGGAATGGTCGGCTCTGTTCTCATGCAACGCATGGTTGAAGAGCGCGATTTCGACGCCATTCGCCCGGTGTTCTTCTCTACCTCCCAGCTGGGACAGCCAGCGCCGTCATTCGGCGGTAGCACCGGTGGTACGCTTCAGGATGCGTTCGATCTGGACGCGCTGAAGGCGCTGGACATTATTGTCACGTGCCAGGGCGGCGATTACACCAACGAGATTTACCCGAAGCTGCGCGAAAGCGGCTGGCAGGGTTACTGGATTGATGCGGCCTCTTCGCTGCGCATGAAGGACGATGCGATCATTATCCTCGACCCGGTTAACCAGGACGTGATCACCGCTGGCCTGAACAACGGTGTGAAAACTTTTGTCGGCGGCAACTGTACCGTCAGCCTGATGCTGATGTCCCTCGGCGGCCTGTTTGCACAGGATCTGGTGGAGTGGGTCAGCGTGGCGACGTACCAGGCGGCTTCCGGCGGCGGCGCGCGTCATATGCGCGAGCTGCTGAGCCAGATGGGTCAACTGCACAACCACGTGGCCGCAGAGCTGGCGGACCCGGCTTCCGCCATCCTGGACATTGAGCGCAAAGTCACTTCGCTGACCCGCAGCGGCGAGCTGCCGGTGGACAACTTCGGCGTACCGCTGGCGGGCAGCCTGATCCCGTGGATCGACAAACAGCTGGATAACGGCCAGAGCCGCGAAGAGTGGAAAGGCCAGGCGGAGACCAACAAGATCCTCGCCACCTCGTCCGTTATCCCGGTAGACGGTCTGTGCGTTCGCGTTGGCGCGCTGCGCTGCCACAGCCAGGCGTTCACCATCAAGCTGAAGAAAGATGTTTCTATCCCGACCGTTGAGGAGCTGTTGGCCGCGCACAACCCGTGGGCCAAAGTGGTGCCGAACGATCGTGAGATTACCATGCGCGAGCTGACCCCAGCCGCGGTGACGGGCACCCTGACTACCCCGGTAGGGCGCCTGCGTAAACTGAATATGGGGCCGGAATATCTCTCGGCCTTTACCGTTGGCGACCAGCTGCTGTGGGGCGCCGCGGAGCCGCTGCGCCGGATGCTTCGCCAGCTGGCGTAAGCGCAGGATAAACAGAAAGGGGGTCTTCGAGCCCCCTTTTTTTTTGCGTAATACAAGGAGTAAACGCGGATGTTAGATTTTTCCCCACGGAGGTAACTCAGCCTTGGCTATGCTTTAAGTAAGGAATTCCTTACCTGAAGGTGGGACGGAGCAGAAGGATGCAGAAAGTGCTGCGCCGTTCAGGTCAAAAAAAGTCGCCAGTTACAGGAATGAGCGACACTTACAACAGGATGAAAGCATGTCTAATCATATTGATAGAGACGTGATTAATGCGCTAATCGCCGGTCATTTCGCGGATCCCTTTTCCGTGCTCGGCATGCACCGTACTGACGCCGGGCTGGAAGTGCGCGCATTATTACCCGATGCCACCGATGTGTGGGTTATTGAACCGAAAACCGGACGCAAAGTCGGCAAGCTCGAATGCCTCGACTCGCGCGGTTTCTTCAGCGGCGTCCTGCCGCGGCGGAAAAACGCCTTTCGCTATCAGCTGGCCGTCACCTGGCACGGGCAGCAGAATCTGATTGATGATCCTTATCGCTTTGGTCCGCTGTTGCAGGACCTTGACGTCTGGCTGCTGTCGGAAGGGACCCATCTGCGCCCTTACGAAACGCTGGGCGCGCACGCTGCCACCATGGACGGCGTCACCGGTACCCGTTTCTCGGTGTGGGCACCGAACGCCCGCCGGGTGTCGGTGGTGGGGCAGTTTAACTACTGGGATGGCCGTCGCCACCCGATGCGATTTCGCAAAGAGTCCGGGATCTGGGAGCTGTTCGTTCCCGGCGCGCACAATGGCCAGCTGTATAAATTCGAGCTGATTGACGCCAACGGCCATCTGCGGGTCAAAGCGGATCCTTACGCCTTTGAGTCGCAAATGCGTCCGGAAAGCGCCTCGCTTATCTGCGATCTGCCGCCCAAAGTGGAACAGCCAGCGGACCGCAGAGCGGCGAACCAGTTCGATGCCCCGATCTCTATCTATGAAGTGCATCTCGGCTCCTGGCGCCGTCATACCGACAATAATTTCTGGCTGAGCTACCGCGAGCTGGCCGACCAGCTGGTGCCCTACGCCAAATGGATGGGCTTCACCCATCTCGAACTGCTGCCGGTAAACGAGCACCCGTTCGACGGCAGCTGGGGCTATCAACCCACCGGGCTCTATGCGCCGACCCGCCGTTTCGGCACCCGCGATGATTTCCGTTACTTTATCAACGCCGCGCACGCCGCCGGGCTGAACGTCATCCTTGACTGGGTGCCCGGCCACTTCCCGGCGGATGACTTTGCCCTTGCCTCGTTTGACGGCACTTCGCTGTATGAACACAGCGACCCGCGCGAGGGGTATCACCAGGACTGGAATACCCTGATTTACAACTACGGTCGCCGTGAAGTCAGCAACTTCCTTGTCGGTAACGCGCTGTACTGGATCGAGCGCTTTGGTATTGATGCTCTGCGCGTCGATGCGGTGGCCTCGATGATCTATCGCGATTACAGCCGCAAGGCAGGCGAGTGGATCCCCAACGAATACGGCGGCCGGGAAAATCTGGAAGCCATTGAGTTTCTGCGCAACACCAACCGCATTCTCGGCGAACAGACGCCGGGCGCGGTCACCATGGCGGAAGAGTCCACCGATTTTGCCGGGGTGACCCGTCCGCCAGCCGGCGGCGGCCTCGGTTTCTGGTTCAAATGGAACCTTGGCTGGATGCACGACACCCTGGATTACATGAAGCTCGATCCGGTGCATCGCCGCTACCATCATGACAAAATGACCTTCGGCATGCTCTACAACTACACCGAGAATTTTGTGCTGCCGCTCTCCCACGATGAAGTGGTGCACGGCAAAAAATCGATTCTCGACCGCATGCCGGGCGATGCCTGGCAGAAGTTCGCCAACCTGCGCGCCTACTACGGCTGGCTGTTCGCCTTCCCGGGGAAAAAGCTGCTGTTTATGGGCAATGAGTTCGCTCAGGGGCGCGAGTGGAACCATGACGTTAGCCTCGACTGGCATCTGCTGGAGGGCGGCGACAACTGGCACCACGGCGTCCAGCGGCTGGTGCGCGACCTGAACCATACCTACCGTCATCATAAAGCGCTGCACGAGCTGGATTTTGACCCCTACGGCTTCGAATGGCTGGTGGTCGACGACCATGAGCGCTCGGTGTTTGTCTTTGTACGCCGTGACCGGGCGGGCAACGAGATTATCGTCGCCAGCAACTTCACGCCGGTGCCGCGCCACGACTACCGCTTCGGCATTAACCAGCCGGGCCGCTGGCGCGAGGCGCTAAATACCGACTCCATGCACTATCACGGCAGCAATCAGGGCAATGGCGGCGTGGTGGAAAGCGACGCTATCGCCAGCCACGGTCGCGAACATTCGCTGTCGCTGACCCTGCCCCCGCTGGCGACGATCTGGCTGGTCCGGGAGGCGCAATGACCTCACTCGCGGCAGGCAAACCTGCGCCATTGGGCGCCAGCTATGACGGCAAGGGGGTGAATTTCGCCCTCTTCTCCGCCCATGCGGAGCGGGTGGAGCTGTGCGTATTCGACGAGCAGGGCAACGAGCAACGCTTCGATCTCCCGGCGCGCAGCGGCGACATCTGGCACGGCTGGCTGGCCGCCGCCGGGCCGGGCCTGCGCTATGGCTACCGGGTGCATGGCCCCTGGGATCCGGCGCAGGGGCACCGGTTTAACCCGGCCAAGCTGTTGATCGATCCCTGCGCCCACCGGGTCGAAGGCGATTTGCCTGACGACGAGCGCCTGCATGGCGGCATGTGGCAGCCGGATCATCGCGACAGCGCCGCGGTCGCGCCAAAATCGCAGGTGGTGGATCTGCGTTACGACTGGCGGGGCGATAAACCGCCGCGTACCCCGTGGGGCGAAACGGTGATTTATGAAGCGCACGTGAAAGGGCTGACTCTGTTGCATCCGCAGCTACCGGAAGCTATTCGCGGAACCTATAAGGCGCTGGGCCACCCGGTGATGATTGCTTACTTCAAATCGCTGGGCATCAGTGCCCTTGAGCTGCTGCCGGTGGCGCAGTTCGCCAGCGAGCCGCGACTGCAGCGGATGGGGTTAAGCAACTACTGGGGCTACAACCCGCTGGCATGGTTCGCGCTGGATCCGCGCTACGCCAGCGATCCGGATCGCGCCCTGGATGAGTTTCGCGATGCGGTCAAAGCGCTGCATGCCGCTGGTATCGAGGTAATTCTGGATATCGTGCTCAACCACAGCGCGGAAATCGATCTTGAAGGGCCTACCGTCTCCCTGCGCGGAATCGACAACCGTAGCTATTATTGGATAAGGGACGATGGCGATTACCACAACTGGACCGGGTGCGGTAATACGCTCAATCTCAGCCACCCGGGCGTGGTGGAGCTGGCGCGCCAGTGTTTACGCTTCTGGGTGGATGAGTGCCATGTCGACGGTTTTCGCTTCGACCTCGCCTCCGTGATGGGCCGAACCCCGGAATTCCACCAGAATGCGCCGCTGTTCGAGGCTATCCGTGACGACAGCGTGCTGTCGCAGGTGAAACTGATCGCTGAACCCTGGGATATCGGCCCGGGCGGCTATCAGGTGGGTAATTTCCCGCCGCTGTTTGCCGAATGGAATGACCATTTTCGCGATAGCGCCCGACGGTTCTGGCTGCAGCAAAACGTCTCTCTGGGTGACTTTGCCCAACGCTTCGCGGCTTCCAGCGATCTCTTTGCCCGCGATGGTAAGCCGCCATCGGCGACGGTCAACCTGGTGACAGCTCACGATGGCTTCACGCTCCGCGACTGTGTCTGTTTCAATCAGAAACACAATCAGGCAAACGGGGAGGAGAATCGCGATGGGACTAACAACAACTACAGCAACAATCATGGTATAGAAGGATTAGAGGCTAATCTTGCGGTGATTGAACGGCGACGCGCCAGCGTGCATGCGCTGCTGACGACGCTGCTGTTGGCGCAGGGGACGCCGATGCTGCTGGCGGGAGATGAGCAGGGCCACAGTCAGCACGGCAACAATAATGCCTACTGTCAGGATAACGCGTTGACCTGGCTGGACTGGCGTCAGGCGAACCCGGGTTTAACCGCATTTACCGCGGCGCTAATCCATCTACGGCGGCGCATTCCGGCGCTTACCCGCAACCGCTGGTGGCAGGAGGGCGATGGCAACGTCCGCTGGTTGAATCAATACGCCCAGCCGCTGACTGCCGGGGAGTGGCAGCAGGGCGCAGCGTGTATGCAGATCCAGTTGTCGGATCGCTGGCTGCTCACGCTGAACGCCACCGCACAGGTGGTCGATATGGTTTTACCCGAGGGGGAATGGCGCGCCGTTCCTCCATTCGCCGGAGAGGATAATCCGGTCATCATGGCTGTCTGGCATGGGCCCGCGCACGGAGTGTGCGTATTTCAAAGGTCGTAAGCCCTGAAGCTTCCGGTTGGACCCGTGGCGGCGGCGCGGCGGGATGAGCTGGAAAGCGGGGGTGTAAAAAGGAGTTAATCATGGTTAGGCTTGAAAAAAACGATCCGCTGATGCTGGCGCGTCAATTACCCATTAAATCCGTGGCGTTGATCCTCGCGGGCGGGCGTGGCACCCGGCTGAAGGATCTCACCATTAAGCGCGCGAAACCTGCCGTTCACTTCGGCGGCAAGTTCCGTATTATCGATTTCGCATTATCTAACTGCATTAACTCAGGGATCCGTCGTATCGGCGTTATTACCCAGTATCAGTCGCACACGCTGGTGCAGCATATCCAGCGCGGCTGGTCGTTCTTCAGCGAAGAGATGAACGAGTTTGTCGATCTGCTGCCAGCCCAGCAGCGCGTACACGGCGAAAACTGGTATCGCGGCACGGCGGACGCGGTGACGCAGAACCTGGATATCATCAGCCGCTATAAGGCCGAGTATGTGGTGATCCTCGCGGGCGACCATATTTATAAGCAGGACTACTCGCGCATGCTGATCGACCATGTCGAAAAAGGGGCGCGTTGCACCGTAGCCTGCATGCCGGTGCCCATTGAAGAGGCATCCGCCTTCGGCGTCATGGCGGTCGACGAAAACGAAAAAATCATTGAGTTTGTCGAAAAACCGGCCAACCCGCCGGCGATGCCGACCGACCCGACCAAATCGCTGGCCAGTATGGGTATTTATGTCTTTGACGCCGCCTATCTTTATGAGCTGCTGGAAGAAGACGATCGCAACGAGCACTCCAGCCACGATTTCGGCAAAGATATCATTCCGAAGATCACCGCAGCTGGCATGGCTTATGCACATCCTTTCCCGCTCTCCTGCGTGCAGTCTGATCCGAACGCCGAACCTTACTGGCGCGACGTGGGAACGCTGGAAGCGTACTGGAAGGCCAACCTCGATCTGGCATCGGTCACGCCGGAGCTGGATATGTACGACCAGAACTGGCCGATCCGCACCCATATGGAATCGCTGCCGCCGGCGAAGTTCGTGCAGGACCGCTCCGGTAGCCACGGCATGACCCTGAACTCGCTGGTTTCGGGGGGCTGTATTATCTCCGGGTCGGTAGTGGTGCAGTCGGTGCTGTTCCCACGTGTGCGGGTGAACTCCTTCTGTAACATTGATTCGGCAGTCTTGTTGCCTGATGTCTGGGTGGGGCGCTCTTGCCGCCTGCGTCGCTGCGTGATTGACCGCGCCTGCGTCATCCCGGAAGGTATGGTAATTGGTGAGAACGCGGAAGAGGATGCACGCCGCTTCTATCGCTCAGAGGAAGGTATCGTGCTGGTGACCCGCGACATGCTGCGGAAATTAGGGCACAAACAGGAGCGCTAATGCAGGTCTTACATGTATGTTCTGAGATGTTCCCGCTGTTAAAGACGGGCGGTCTGGCGGACGTCATCGGCGCACTGCCGGCGGCGCAAATCGCGGAGGGTATCGATACGCGCGTGCTGTTGCCGGCGTTTCCCGATATCCGTCGCGGCGTGGTGGATGCCCAGGTGGTCACCCGCCGCGATACCTTCGCCGGGCGGATCACGCTGCTGTACGGCCACTTTAACGGCGTGGGGATCTATCTGATAGACGCCCCGCATCTCTATGACCGGCCGGGGAGCCCTTACCACGATACCAACCAGCACGCTTATACCGACAACGTCCTGCGCTTTGCGCTGCTGGGCTGGGTGGGAAGTGAAATGGCCAGCGGACTGGATCCGTTCTGGCGCCCGGACGTGGTGCATGCCCATGACTGGCACGCCGGTCTGACGCCGGCCTACCTGGCGGCGCGCGGACGCCCGGCTAAATCGGTCTTTACCGTGCACAACCTGGCGTACCAGGGGATGTTTTACTCCTGGCATATGAATGACATTGAGCTGCCGTGGTCGTTTTACAACATGCATGGCCTCGAATTTAACGGCCAGATTTCGTTTCTGAAGGCTGGCCTTTACTACGCCGACCATATTACGGCGGTGAGCCCAACCTACGCGCGCGAGATCACCGAGCCGCAATACGCCTACGGCATGGAGGGGCTGCTGCGCCAGCGCCATCATGAAGGGCGGTTGTCGGGGATTCTCAACGGCGTGGACGACGGTATCTGGAGCCCGCAAAACGATCTCCTGCTGCCGATGCGCTACGATCGCGACACGCTGGAGGAGAAGGCGGAGAACAAGCGTCAGCTGCAGATTGCCATGGGCCTGAAGGTCGATGACAAAGCGCCGCTGTTTGCCGTGGTCAGCCGTCTCACCAGCCAGAAAGGGCTGGACCTGGTGCTTGAAGCGCTGCCGGGTCTGCTTGAGCAGGGCGGCCAGCTGGCGCTGCTGGGCGCCGGCGACCCGGTGCTGCAGGAAGGTTTCCTCGCCGCCGCCGCCGAACACCCGGGCAAAGTGGGGGTGCAGATTGGTTACCATGAAGCCTTCTCCCACCGCATTATGGGCGGCGCCGATGTGATTCTGGTGCCGAGCCGCTTTGAACCCTGCGGCCTGACCCAACTGTATGGTCTGAAGTACGGCACGCTGCCGCTGGTCCGCCGCACCGGGGGGCTGGCGGACACGGTTTCTGACAGTTCGCTGGAGAACCTGGCCGATGGTCTGGCGACAGGGTTTGTCTTTGAGGACAGCAATGCGCTGTCATTGCTGCGCGCTATTCGTCGCGCCTTTGTCCTCTGGTCGCGCCCGTCGCTCTGGCGCTATGTGCAGCGTCAGGCGATGAATATGGATTTTAGCTGGCAGGTTGCCGCGAACTCCTATCGCGAACTTTATCAACGCTTGATGTAACCACTGGAGTCATTGTTATGAATGTACCCTTTAGCTATGCATCACCGACGCTGAGCGTTGAGGCGTTAAAGCATTCTATTGCCTATAAGCTGATGTTTATCATCGGTAAAGATCCGGCCATCGCCAACAAGCATGAATGGCTTAACGCCACGCTGTTTGCCGTTCGCGATCGCATGGTGGAGCGCTGGCTGCGCTCCAACCGCGCGCAGCTCTCGCAGGAAGTGCGCCAGGTATACTATCTGTCGATGGAGTTCCTGATTGGCCGCACCCTTTCGAATGCCCTGCTGTCGCTGGGCATTTATGACGATGTCAGCAGCGCGCTGGCGGAGATGGGGCTCGATCTCGAAGAGCTGATCGATGAAGAGAACGACCCCGGGCTTGGCAACGGTGGTCTGGGACGTCTGGCGGCCTGTTTCCTGGATTCCCTGGCGGCGCTGGGCCTGCCGGGACGAGGCTACGGCATCCGCTACGATTATGGGATGTTTAAACAGAATATCGTCGATGGCCGACAAAAAGAGTCTCCTGACTACTGGCTGGAGTACGGTAACCCGTGGGAGTTTGAGCGCCACAACACCCGCTATAAAGTGCGCTTCGGCGGCCGTATTCAGCAGGAAGGGAAGAAAACCCGCTGGATCGAAACAGAAGAGATCATTGCGGAAGCCTACGACCAGATCATCCCTGGCTTTGACACCGACGCCACCAACACGCTGCGTCTGTGGAGCGCGCAGGCCAGTAGTGAAATTAACCTCGGTAAATTCAACCAGGGCGACTACTTTGCCGCGGTAGAGGATAAAAACCACTCCGAAAACGTCTCCCGCGTGCTCTATCCGGATGACTCGACCTACTCGGGCCGCGAGCTGCGCCTGCGCCAGGAGTATTTCCTCGTGTCGGCTACGGTGCAGGATATCCTGAGCCGCCATTACATGTTGCATAAGACCTATGACAACCTGGCGGACAAGATTGCCATTCACCTCAATGATACCCATCCGGTGCTGTCGATACCGGAGCTGATGCGTCTGCTTATCGACGAACATAAGTTCAGCTGGGACGAGGCGTTCGAGGTGACCTGCCAGGTCTTCTCCTATACCAACCACACCCTGATGAGCGAAGCGCTTGAGACCTGGCCGGTGGACATGCTGGGTAAAATTCTGCCGCGCCATCTGCAGATTATCTTTGAGATTAACGACTACTTCCTTAAAACCCTGCAGGAGCAGTATCCGAACGATACCGACCTGCTCAGCCGCACCTCGATTATCGACGAGTCGAATGGCCGTCTCGTGCGCATGGCCTGGCTGGCGGTGGTGGTCAGCCACAAGGTTAACGGGGTGTCCGAGCTGCACTCCCGGCTGATGGTGGAGTCACTGTTTGCCGAATTCGCCAAAATTTTCCCAATGCGCTTCATCAACGTGACCAACGGCGTCACGCCACGCCGTTGGCTGGCGCTGGCCAACCCGCCGCTGTCGAAAGTGCTGGATGAGCATATCGGTCGCACCTGGCGAACCGATCTGAGCCAGCTTGATGAGCTGAAACAGCATATCGACTACCCGACGGTTAATCAGGCGGTGCGTCAGGCCAAGCTGGAGAACAAACAGCGCCTCGCCAGCTATATTGCGCAGCAGCTTAATGTGGTGGTCAATCCGAAGGCGCTGTTTGATGTACAGATCAAACGTATCCATGAATACAAACGCCAGCTAATGAATGTGCTGCACGTCATTACCCGCTATAACCGGATCAAAGCCGATCCGCAGGCGGAGTGGGTGCCGCGAGTGAATATTTTCGCCGGTAAAGCGGCCTCGGCCTACTATATGGCCAAGCATATTATTCACCTGATCAACGATGTAGCGGCGGTGATCAATAACGATCCGCAGATTGGCGACAAGCTGAAGGTCGTCTTTATCCCCAACTACAGCGTCAGCCTGGCGCAGCTGATCATTCCGGCGGCAGACCTGTCGGAACAGATTTCCCTCGCCGGCACCGAAGCTTCCGGCACCAGTAATATGAAGTTTGCTCTTAACGGCGCGCTGACTATCGGCACCCTCGACGGGGCAAACGTGGAGATGCAGGAGCACGTGGGCGAAGAGAATATCTTTATCTTCGGCAACACCGCGGAAGAGGTGGAGGAGCTACGTCGCAGCGGCTATAAACCACGCGAATACTACGAGCAGGATGAAGAGCTTCACCAGGCGCTGACGCAGATCGGTACCGGCGTCTTCAGCCCGGCGGAACCGGGGCGCTACCGCGACCTGCTGGATTCGCTGATTAACTTTGGTGACCACTACCAGGTGCTGGCGGACTATCGCAGCTATGTGGACTGTCAGGATCGCGTCGACGAGCTGTATCAACATCCGGAAGAGTGGGCCTATAAGGCGATGCTGAATATTGCCAATATGGGCTACTTCTCTTCTGACCGGACGATCCAGGAGTACGCGAAATATATCTGGCATATCGACCCGGTAAGGCTGTAAGCCAGTCAACGCAACACAACGGGGCCATTTGGCCCCGTTTCTGTCTGTGTGGCGAACGTTTTATTCGGAAAAGTGCCGGGGAGGATTCAGGCTATTGCGGGAATATACTATTGACGTGAATTCGCCAGCAGTACGATAAACGCTCAATAAGTTTACGTTCATAGCCTAATGGCTATAATATGGATGATAGCCTTTAGGCTATGAGGGATCGCCTATGTGGGATGTAGAAACGACGGATACGTTTGATGCCTGGTTCGAATTACAAAGTAGAGCTTTAAAAGAGGATATGTTGGCCACGATGCTCATCTTGTCTGAGTTTGGTCCGCAGCTTGGGCGCCCATATGTTGATACGGTGAAAGATTCAACGTTTCAGAATATGAAAGAACTTCGGGTTCAGCATCATGGGCTCCCCATCCGCGCCTTTTTTGCTTTTGATCCTCTGCGGAAAGCTATCGTTTTATGTGCGGGCAATAAGGATGGCACGAATGAGAAACGTTTTTACAAAGAGATGATTACTCTGGCTGATAGAGAATTCAGCAAGCACCTGACTAAGGAGCGATAATGGCCACGCTAAAAGAACTGATGGCGAAACAGAATCCTGAAAGCCAGCAGCGGATTGAAGCGAAAGCGGCAGAGATACGCCAGTCTGTCGCATTAAACCTGCTTCGAGAAGAGTTACAAATTTCACAAACGGAGATGGCTGCGGCTATGGGTGTAAAGCAGCCAACGATCGCTAAAATGGAACAGGCTGATAACGACCCTCGGCTTTCGACCCTAAAACGTTACATTGCGGCATTGGGTGGAGAACTCAGTATAAATGTCACATTGCCGACTGGAAAAAAAGTCTCGTTTAATTTGTGAAACAGGTATCCGGGCCAAGCGCAAGCCATAGCCCGGGTATTTCTCTCCTGGCGCCACGCGATGTCAGGATGCTAAAGACAGTTCAGACTTTCCCGCATGCTGCGCCAGCCACGCGCTGATGCGCGCCTGCTGCTCGGCATTCAGCCACATTCCCTGTTTAGTACGGCGCCAGATGGCGTCATCCAGGCTGCGTACCCATTCGTGCTCAACCAGATATTTCAGCTCGGCTTCATAAAACTCGTGGCCGAAATCCTCCCCGAGATCGCTCAGGGCGCTGGCTTCCTTGAGGATCCACTCGCTGTTGCTCCCGTAGGTGCGAGCGTAATGGCGGGCCAGCGGTTCACTGATGAACGGGAAGCGACGGCGCAGTTTTGCCGCATAGTCGTCGCGATCGCCGCCGATATCACCGCCGGGCAGCACCGCGGTTTTGGTCCACGCCGGACCGATCCCTTTGTAATAGGGGGTCAGTTTTTCCAGCGCGTGCTCGGCCAGCTTGCGATAGGTGGTCAGCTTGCCGCCGAAGACGGAGAGCAGCGGCGCCTGGCCGTTCTCATCGTGAATATCCAGCGTATAGTCACGGGTGATCGCCTGCGGCGAATCCGACTCGTCATCACACAGCGGACGCACGCCGGAATAGGTCCAGACGATGTCGTCCCGGCTGAGGGGCTTTTTAAAGTGCGCGTTATAGACGTTGAGCAGGTAGTTGATCTCTTTATCATCAATGGCTACCGCCCTCGGGTCACCCTTATACTCGACGTCCGTCGTGCCGATGATGGAGAATTCATCCATCCACGGAATAACAAACACAATACGTTTATCTTCGTTCTGCAGAATATAAGCCTGCTTCTGGGTATGCACCCGCGGCACCACAATATGGCTGCCTTTGATCAGGCGGATACCGTAAGGCGAACGCAGATGCATCCCCTCGTCGAAGAACTGTTTGACCCATGGGCCGGTGGCATTAACCAGGCCGCGCGCCTTCCAGGTAAACTTCTCGCCGCTATCGATATCTTCTGCTTCTACGATCCACAACCCATTTTCACGTTTTGCCGAGATGGCGCGGGTGCGGGTGCGCACTTCGCCGCCTTTGCGAACCACCATCTGCGCGTTGGCCAGCACCAGGCGGGCATCGTCGACCCAGCAGTCTGAATATTCGAAACCGCGCACAATTTCCGGCTTAAGCACCGATTCTGCGCCAAAACGCAACCCGGTAGATCCCGGCAGGCTGGTGCGTTTGCCCAGATGATCGTACATAAACAAGCCGATACGGATCATCCATGCCGGACGCAGATGCGGGCGATGCGGTAGGCGAAAGCGCATCGGGAAAGCGATATGCGGAGCCATTTTTAACAGCACTTCACGCTCGGCCAGCGCTTCACTGACCAGACGGAACTCATAGTGTTCGAGGTAGCGGAGACCGCCGTGGATCAATTTGGAACTGGCGCTGGAGGTGGCGCAGGCAAGATCGCGCGCTTCCAGCATCAGTACGGATAAACCCCGCCCGGCGGCATCTGCCGCGATACCGGCACCGTTAATGCCTCCGCCTATCACAATCAGATCTTTGGTTTGCACGTTCTTACCCTCTCACACTTTCGTTTAAGCTCACAAATGCTCGATATCGCTCACTATAGCAAACAAACGCGCTTTTGGTAACATCAAAAAAACATTTTGGAGTGATGGGTGTAACATATTGGCGTTTCTTTACCGCCAGGCGGTACACTACAGGGTAAAATTAGGCCGGCCAGTGCCCGTCATGACGAGAAAGAGAAGAGAACCATGGAACAGTTTGAATGTATCAATGTTGAAGAAGCGCACCAGAAGCTGCATCAGCAGACGGCGGTGCTGGTCGATATCCGCGATCCGCAAAGCTATGCCATGGGCCATACGCCAGGCGCGTTTCATCTGACTAACGATACGCTGGGCGCGTTTATGCGTGACAACGACTTTGACACGGCGGTGATGGTGATGTGCTATCACGGCAACAGTAGCAAGGGCGCCGCGCAATATCTGCTGCAGCAGGGGTATGATAAGGTCTACAGCGTAGACGGGGGATTCGATGCCTGGCATCGCCATTTCCCGGCGGAAGTGGCGCACGGGACGTTTTAACAGCTGGCAGGTATACTATCCCCCTTTGTGTGGAATAAGCGATTCGCTGCATGTTAATGATTACCTCTTTTGCCAACCCGCGCGTGGCCCAGGCGTTTGTCGATTATATGGCGACGCAGGGGATTATCCTGACCATCCAGCAGCATACCCAGAGCGACGTCTGGCTGGCTGATGAGAGTCAGGCCGAGCGCATCAGGGCTGAGCTGGCGCGCTTCCTTGAGAACCCGGCGGACCCGCGCTACCTGGCGGCAAGCTGGCAGTCAGGACAGACCAATAGCGGCTTGCGCTATCAGCGCTTTCCTTTTTTTGCCACGCTGCGGCATAACGCCGGCCCGTTCACCTGGGCCATTCTGCTCATCTGCATTGCGGTGTTTATCCTGCAAAACCTGCTGGGCGATCAGCCGGTGATGATTTGGCTGGCCTGGCCCTACGATCCTTCGCTGCAGTTCGAAGTCTGGCGCTATTTCAGCCATGCTTTCATGCATTTCTCGCTGATGCATATTCTCTTCAACCTGCTATGGTGGTGGTATCTCGGCGGCGCGGTAGAAAAGCGCATCGGCAGTGGCAAACTGGTGGTGATCACCGTCATCAGCGCCCTGCTGAGCGGTTTCGTGCAGCATCAGTTTAGCGGACCATGGTTTGGCGGTTTATCGGGTGTGGTCTACGCGCTGATGGGCTACGTCTGGCTGCGGGGCGAACGCGATCCGCAGAGCGGTATTTATCTGCAGCGCGGGTTGATACTCTTCTCTTTAGTGTGGTTAATTGCTGGCTGGTTTGATGTTTTCGGCATGGCGATCGCCAACGGCGCGCACGTGGCTGGTCTGGCGACCGGTCTGGCGATGGCGTTTGTTGATACCTTGCATGGGCGAAAACGCGCATAAAGACTTACCGACAGGGGTCGGGTAAGCGATATTTTTCCAGGGATATTTCATGAAACAAACACAACGTCATGACGCCATTATCGAGCTGGTAAAAAAACAGGGTTACGTCAGCACGGAAGAGCTGGTTGAGCAGTTCGCGGTCAGCCCGCAGACCATCCGCCGTGACCTCAACGACTTAGCCGAACAGAAAATGATCCTCCGCCATCACGGCGGCGCGGCGCTGCCCTCCAGCTCGGTGAACACCTCCTGGCACGATCGCAAAGCGACCCAGACGGCGGAAAAAGAGCGTATCGCCCGCCGGGTAGCCAGCGAGATCCCGGACGGCGCGACGCTGTTTATTGATATTGGCACCACGCCGGAAGCGGTGGCGCATGCTCTGCTCGGTCACAACGATCTGCGCATTGTGACCAATAACCTGAACGTGGCCAACACGCTGATGGTGAAAGACGATTTTCGCATTATCCTCGCCGGCGGCGAGCTGCGCAGCCGCGACGGCGGGATCATCGGGGAAGCCACTCTGGACTTTATCTCGCAGTTCCGCCTCGACTTCGGCATTCTCGGCATCAGCGGCGTCGACAGCGATGGCTCGCTGCTGGAGTTTGATTATCATGAGGTGCGCACCAAGCGGGCGATCATTGAAAATTCACGCCACGTGATGCTGGTGGTGGACCATACCAAGTTTGGCCGTAATGCGATGGTCAATATGGGCAGCATCAGTATGGTCGATGCGGTCTATACCGACGTACTGCCGCCGGCGGGCGTACTGAAGGTGATCACTGATAACAACCTCCAGCTGGAGCTGTGCTAAACGGCAACGGCGTCGTCAGACGCCGTATCCCATCATCTTGAGTAACTGCTGGGCATGCAGCACCGCGTCCTGCCGGTGGGCGACGCCCAGTTTCTGATACAGGTTGCGAATGTGGGTTTTAATGGTGGTGGCCGCCACGTCAAGCTCGCCGGCAATCTGCTCGTTGCTGTAACCGGAATAGATTAAGCCAAGCACCTGCCATTCGCGCTGGGTCAGCGGGCTGGTGCGGATAAGCTCCGGCACCTCCGGGTGATTCAGCAGCCGCTCGACGAACCCTTCGTCAAAGTGGGCGAACTTGTGCCGATGATGCTGGTTGATGTCGCGCAGAATACGCTGGGCGCGGTGTTGCTCCAGCTCCGGCAGGGTGTTCAGCTGGATCAGCTGGCGTAACTGCTGGGCCATCGCCTCGCCTTCAATCACAAAGTGGTTGATAAAGCCGGTGCGGTTGGCGAGCGTCAGGGCTTCGAGCAGGGCTTTCTGCGCTTCGTTCTTGCGGCCTGCCTGCCAGTACAGCTGGTTGAGCAGCAGCAGGTTGCGGTTGAGATCGCTCATCAAACGCAGGGAACGCGCATTTTCGTTCAGTTCTTCCAGCACCATTTCCGCCGGTTCAAAGTCCCCAAGCAGGATCTGCGCGCGGGCAATATTGCGCCACTGGCTTTGCAGGAAGTGGTTATTGGCGAATTCCGGCTTCGGTGTCTGACGCAGCCAGTTGGCCGCTGCGGTTTTATCGCCGGTCATCTGCCAGTAGATCACCCGCACTTTATCCGCGTTGGAGACCCAGTCGCTGTGATAGTGGCCGTTACCAAGCAGATTTTCCAGCCGGTTGAGATGGCTACGTGCATTGTCCAGATCGCCGCGCGCCAGCGAGCACTGCACCATCAGCGCCAGACATTGCAGCTGCTGCTGCGGCTGGTAAGTTGAAAGAACGTCCATCCCCTGACGGGCGCAGGCTTCAGCTTCGTCGAGGCGCGCCCATGCCCACAGCAGTTGAGCGCGGATGCGCAGCAGGAACTCATGCATCGGCAACTGCTCAAGATGCTGTTCACGTACCAGCTGGAAGGCTTTCTCCTGGCTCTCCCAGGCGGCCTGCAGGAAGCCCTGGGCGAAGAGAATTTCGCTTTGCTGAATGATGCTCCACAGGGCGTAATGCCACACATCGTGGCGGCGAGCCATCTGTTCGGTCTGCTGCATCACGGCGAGGGATTTGGTCAGTTTCCCCTTGCAATGGAGCACTTCGCCATGCACCGAGGTAGCGACGATGCGGCTGTAATAGTTGGCCAGCGGCAGCTCTTCCAGGGCCACCATCGACAGACGTTCCGCCTCGTCCTGGTCGCCGTCGTTAATCGCCACCTGGGCGCGCAGGGCGTTGAAATCGCCATGCATTGCGGTATCCATTTCTACGCTCATCTCCTGCTCGGCGCGCGCCAGCAGAGTGTTCACTTCGCTGTAGCGATGCTGGCTCTGCATCAGCCAGGCCTGGAGCAGGATCAGGCGCGGGTTCTCCAGCAGGTTTGACCACGGCAGTGCCGCCAGCGACTGCTCCAGCAGCCCCAGCTCGCTATGGTTAAACATACCCCAGGCATGATTGAGCAAGATATCGCGCAGCATTTTGGCATCGCCAGCCGCCAGCGCATGATGGATGGCCTCGCTGGGGAAACCTTGTGCCATCCAGCTTTCCGCCGCGGCGTGGTGGATCTCCGGCAGTTCAACCGCCAGCTCCCACTGACAGCGCTGGCGCAGGAAGCTGCCAAACAGCGGGTGATAGCGGAACCACTCGCCGGAATCATCCATCCGCTGCAGGAACAGCCCCTGGCGCTCAATCTCCTCCAGCTGCATCTGGCCATTCTCTTCGCCGGTAACGCGCACAATTAACGCGTCGTTCATCGAGCGCAGCAGAGAACTCTTCAGCAAAAAGTTACGCGTGCGGGCGTCGACGTTGTCCAGCACTTCATCCACCAGATAATCCGACAGATGGCTGGCGTTAATCCCGGCGAGGCGGCGGGCGGAGTGTTGGGCGGAGGAGTTATTCTGGCGGGCGGAGAGGGCGATGAGCTGCAGCGCGGTGGCCCAGCCGGCGACATCGTCGCACAGCCGGCTGCTGTCATCGGCTTCGATAGGTGATGTCAGCCGACAGTCAAAAAATTGTTTCGTTTCCTGGTGGGTAAAGGCCAGCTGCTGGCTGCCAATCTCCAGCAGCTGATCGCGGACGCGCAGGTTGGCAATGCCCAACTGCGGCAGGTTACGCGACAGCACCACCAGAGTCATATTCTCCGGCTGATGGCGCAGGAAAAAGCGCATCGCGTCATGGATCACCGGATTATTGATCAGATGGTAATCATCAATGACGAGATACAGCGGGCGCTGCCAGTCGGCAAGTTCAATAAACAGCTGCGCAAAAAGAGAGGAGAGACTGGCGTACTGGCGTTTTTGCACCATCGCTTCACTGGCCGCGCAGTGGTTGCCGGTAGCCTGCTGAATCGCCGCGATCAGATAGCTGGCAAAACGCTCCTGCTGGTTGTCGCCTTCGTCCAGCGAAAACCACCCAAGATCGTTTTTACCCGCGGCCCACTGAGAGATGAGCGTTGTTTTACCGTACCCGGCAGGACTGGTGATCAGCACGAGACGATAATTGTTCGCGCCGGAAAGTTTCGCCAGTAAGCGCTCACGAACCACAGTGTGTTCAAGGCGGACCGGACGACTTAATTTGGACGGAATCAACATAGTTCTACATTTCGCTGTGCAAGAGAGAGGTTGCGATTTTTTTTGCGCTTCGTAATTAATATCTAATAAGGTCGGTGATTATGAAATTTATTGCAAGTTATGTCCGAAGTTTATGCTCTTGAATTTGCTCTATGTCACAAATTTCGACATTGGCTGAGAATGGGAAAAAATCGCAGGCAGGACTGGTCGGCCGCGGTTTTCAGGCGGTAGCTGGCGGAGTGTGGGTAGATTTATTTTACGCTAAGAGTAGTTGTTTGTTTTTATTAAATTATTGTCAGCGATTTCTTAGAAGTAATCTTTTTTGCGGGTCAATGCGATGAAAGGTGCTTATTTCTTCAGGGGTCTCTATTTATTTTGTTAATAACGTGGCGAGGAACTGGAAGATTTTTTACGCGTATTGGCCTGTAACAAATTTTTAGCTACCGGAGGTAACCTCTCGATTGTCATATCGCGGTGATTTTTACAGCATATTTTTGCCTTCTCACCCACACTATAGTGTTCAGGATCACACTTTTCGCTCATCCCCGCCACTCCTCCCTGTCTAATCCCCGTCAGGATGAGGACGATGAATCGGGAGGTCGGCACACTAGCGCCATCGTTTTAGTAAAGGACCCGGATCTCATTATGTCACAGACTACATTTAACAAAGCTCAGTTTCAGGCTGCACTGACGCGTCAGTGGCAGCATTTTGGTTTACAGTCCGCTTCCGAGATGACACAGCGTCAATGGTGGCGCGCAGTCAGCGGAGCGTTGGCGGAACTCCTGGCGGCGCAGCCGGTAGCGAAACCGGCGCAAGGACAGCGTCACGTTAACTACATCTCAATGGAGTTTCTGATTGGTCGTCTGACCGGCAACAACCTGCTCAACCTGGGCTGGTACGAGGGCGTCAGCGACGCGCTGAAAGGCTACGATGTCAACCTCACCGATCTGCTGGAAGAAGAGACTGACCCGGCGCTGGGTAACGGTGGCCTGGGACGTCTGGCAGCCTGCTTCCTCGACTCCATGGCGACGGTGGGGCAGTCGGCGACCGGTTACGGTCTCAACTACCAGTATGGCCTGTTCCGCCAGTCATTTGACGATGGCCAGCAGATGGAAGCCCCTGACGACTGGGGGCGCAGCAGCTACCCGTGGTTCCGTCATAACGAAGCGCTGGATGTCCAGGTAGGTATCGGCGGGAAAGTCAGCAAAAACGGCGAATGGCAGCCGGCGTTCGTCATTACCGGCGAAGCCTGGGACCTGCCGGTGCTTGGCTATCGCAACAACGTCGCCCAGCCGCTGCGTCTGTGGCAGGCCAAACACGCTCATCCGTTCAACCTGACCAAATTCAACGATGGCGATTTCCTGCGCGCCGAGCAGCAGGGCATCGACGCGGAAAAACTGACCAAGGTGCTGTACCCGAACGATAACCATCAGGCAGGTAAAAAATTGCGCCTGATGCAGCAGTACTTCCAGTGCGCCTGCTCGGTGGCTGATATCCTGCGCCGCCACCATCTGGCCGGGCGCAAGCTGGCCGAGCTGGCGGATTACGAAGTGATCCAGCTGAACGATACCCACCCGACTATCGCTATCCCGGAACTGCTGCGCGTGCTGATTGACGAGCACCAGCTGAGCTGGGACGACGCTTGGGCGATCACCAGCAAAACCTTTGCTTACACCAACCATACCCTGATGCCGGAAGCGCTCGAGTGCTGGGATGAGAAGCTGGTGAAAGCGCTGCTGCCGCGCCATATGCAGATTATTAAAGAGATCAACGACCGCTTTAAACAGCTGGTGGACAAAACCTGGCCGGGCGATAAGCAGGTCTGGGCGAAGCTAGCGGTGGTGCATGACAAACAGGTCCGGATGGCCAACATGTGCGTGGTGGGCGGCTTTGCCGTCAACGGCGTGGCGGCGCTGCACTCGGACCTGGTGGTGAAAGATCTGTTCCCGGAATATAACCAGCTGTGGCCAAACAAATTCCATAACGTGACCAACGGCATCACGCCGCGCCGCTGGATCAAGCAGTGCAACCCGGCGCTGGCCTCGCTGCTGGATGAGACGCTGAAAAAAGAGTGGGCCAATGACCTCGACCAGCTGATCAACCTGGAAAAATACGCTGACGATGCGGCGTTCCGTCAGACCTACCGCGACATCAAGCAGGCTAACAAAGTGCGTCTGGCCGAGTTTGTGAAGCAGCGCACCGGGATCGAAATTAACCCGCAGGCGATTTTTGACATCCAGATCAAACGCCTGCACGAGTACAAGCGTCAGCACCTGAACCTGCTGCATATCCTCGCGCTGTACAAAGAGATCCGTGAAAATCCGCAGGCCGATCGCGTACCGCGCGTCTTCCTGTTCGGTGCGAAAGCGGCGCCGGGCTACTATCTGGCGAAGAACATTATTTTTGCCATCAACAAGGTAGCGGAAGCGATCAACAACGATCCGAAAGTCGGCGATAAGCTGAAAGTGGTCTTCCTGCCGGACTATTGTGTATCGGCGGCGGAAAAACTGATCCCTGCAGCGGACATCTCCGAGCAGATCTCCACCGCGGGTAAAGAGGCCTCTGGTACCGGCAACATGAAGCTGGCGCTGAACGGGGCGCTGACCGTCGGGACGCTGGATGGCGCCAACGTGGAAATCGCCGAGCAGGTGGGGGAAGAGAACATCTTTATCTTCGGCCACACCGTGGAAGAGGTGAAAGCCCTGAAAGCGAAAGGCTATGATCCGCTGAAATGGCGTAAGAAAGACAAACTGCTCGATGCGGTGCTCAAGGAGCTGGAGAACGGCACCTATAGCAATGGCGACAAGCATGCCTTCGACCAGATGCTGCACAGCCTGCTGCAGGGCGGCGATCCGTACCTGGTGCTGGCCGATTTCGAAGCCTACGTGGCGGCGCAAAAACGGGTAGATGAGCTGTATCGCGACCAGGAGGCCTGGACCCGCGCGACAATCCTCAACACCGCGCGCTGCGGCATGTTCAGCTCCGACCGCTCGATCCGTGATTATCAGCAACGTATCTGGCAGGCGAAACGCTAAAGGAAGGCCTATGGAGAGTAAACGCCTCGATAATGCCGCGCTGGCGGCGGGCATCAGCCCCAGCTATATCAATGCGCACGGCAAGCCGCAGTCTATCGCGGCTGTCACCAAACAGCGCCTGCTGGATGCGATGCATCGCTCTACCGCCGCCACGAAAGTGGCGGTTAACCCGCTGCCGAACGTGAAAATTTTCACCCACGGCAAAAAAATGTCGCTGCCGGTGGCAGGACGCGGTGAGTATCAGTGGATCCTGACCACGGAGGACGGTAAACAGTATCAAGGGAAAACCCGCGGTGGCGAGACGCTGCCGCTGCCGGCTAAACTGCCGGAGGGCTACCACTCCCTGACCCTCACCCAGGAGGGAGAGCGCTGGCACTGCCGGACGATCGTCGCGCCGGCGCGCTGCTACGAACCGCAGCCGCTGAAAGAGGGGAAAAAGCTGTGGGGCACCTGCGTGCAGCTGTATACCCTGCGCTCGGAGAAAAACTGGGGGATCGGCGATTTTGGCGATCTGCGGGCCATGCTGCCGGAAATCGCCCGTCGCGGCGGGTCGTTTATTGGCCTTAACCCGATTCATGCGCTCTATCCGGCGAACCCGGAGAGCGCCAGCCCGTATAGTCCATCTTCACGTCGCTGGCTGAACGTCATCTACATCGACGTCAACGCGGTTGAGGATTTCCAGCATAGCGAAGAGGCGCAGGCGTGGTGGCAGTCTCCGGCAACGCAGCAGGCACTGCAGGCGGCGCGGCAAACGGATGATGTCGACTACACCGCCGTCACCACGCTGAAAATGACTGCGCTGCGTATGGCGTGGAAACGATTCTCTCGTCGTGAAGATGAGCAGATGACGGCGTTCCGCGAGTTTGTCCTGCGCGAGGGGGAAAGCCTCTACTGGCAGGCGGCTTTCGATGCGCTGCACGCCTGGCAGGTGCAACAGGACCCACTGCGCTGGGGCTGGCCGGCCTGGCCGAAGGCCTTTCAGGATATCAACAGCCCGGAGGTAAAAGCCTTCTGCATCGAGCATGAGGACGATGTCAGTTTCTATCTCTGGCTGCAGTGGCTGGCCTGGAGCCAGTTTGCCGCCTGCTGGGAAACCAGCCAGCGTGACGGGATGCCGATCGGCCTCTACCGCGATCTGGCGGTGGGCGTCGCCGAGGGCGGGTCGGAGACCTGGTGCGATCGTGAACTGTACTGCCTGAAAGCGTCCGTGGGCGCGCCGCCGGATATTCTGGGCCCGCTGGGCCAGAACTGGGGCCTGCCGCCGATGGATCCGCATATCATTGCCGCCCGTGCCTATGAGCCGTTTATCGACCTGCTGCGCGCCAATATGCAGAACTGCGGCGCGCTGCGCATCGATCATGTGATGTCGGTGCTGCGTCTGTGGTGGATCCCCTATGGTGAAACCGCCGACCATGGCGCTTACGTTCAGTATCCGGTCGACGATCTGCTGTCGTTGCTGGCGCTGGAAAGCCAGCGTCATCGCTGCATGGTGATCGGCGAAGACCTGGGCACCGTGCCGGTGGAGATCGTCAGCAAGCTACGCAACAGCGGCGTCTATTCGTATAAGGTGCTCTATTTTGAGAGTGATGCAGAGAAAACGTTCCGCGCGCCGGCGCTGTACCCGGAGCAATCAATGGCTGTGGCGACGACGCACGACCTGCCCACCCTCCGCGGCTACTGGGAAAGCGGCGACCTGACGCTAGGTAAAGCGCTGGGGCTCTATCCGGACGACGTGGTGCTGCGCGGGTTGTATCAGGACCGTGAGCTGGCGAAGCAAGGGCTGCTGGACGCGCTGCATAAGTACGGTTGTCTGCCCAAGCGCGCCGGACATAAGGCCTCGCTGATGAGCATGACGGGGATCCTCAACCGGGGGATGCAGCGTTACATTGCCGACAGTAACAGTGCGCTGCTGGGCCTGCAGCCGGAAGACTGGCTGGAGATGGCGACGCCGGTTAACATTCCGGGCACCAGCACCGAGTACCCGAACTGGCGCCGGAAGCTGTCTGTCACCCTTGAGCAGATGTTTGCCGATGAACAGGTCAATAAGCTGATTAAGGATCTGGATAAACGGCGTAAGGCGGCGAGCAAGAAAGCCGCCTCCTGATGATGCCTCCGCCGCGTCGTTCTCTGCGCGGCGAAGAGCATGTCCGATAAAAAAAGGCCGGCCCGCTTCACGCGGACCGGCCTTTTTCTATGGTGAGAGTGACCTTACACCACCATCCCCAGCAGCAGACAACCTACCAGGCCGCAGACGGAGATAATGGTTTCCAGCACCGACCAGGACCTGATGGTCTCGCCGATGGTCAGGTTAAAGTACTCTTTGAACAGCCAGAAGCCCGGATCGTTCACGTGCGAGAAGATAACGCTGCCGGAGCCAACGGCGATAACCATCAGTTCCGGGCTGACGCCGGTGGTGGCGATCAGCGGCGCGGCAATCCCGCCCGCGGTGATGGCGGCCACGGTCGCTGAACCCAACGCGATACGCAGCACTGCGGCGATAGACCACGCCATAAACAGCGGAGACATGTTCGATTCGTGCATGATAGAGGCGATGTATTTATCCATGCCGCTATCGACCAGCACCTGTTTGAAGGCGCCGCCGCCGCCGATGATCAACAGCATCATGGCGATGATTTTGATCGAAGAGGTCAGGGTATCGTTGATCTGCTCCATGGAGCGGCCGCGGTTCAGACCGAAGGTGAACAGGGCAATCAGTACCGCAATCAGGGTGGCCATCACCGGGTCGCCGAAGAACTCGGCAATCGGCAGGAAGGCGTGGCCTTTCGGCAGGATCATCTCGGCCACGGCGCGCATCGCCATCAGGATCACCGGCACCAGCGAGGTCCAGACGCTGACGCCAAAGCCAGGCATTTCTTCTTCAGTGAACACTTTCGGGTTATGCAGGCCTTCCGGGATCGGCTTATCAATCCCTTTCAGGAAGTGCGCAAACACCGGTCCCGCCAGGATAACCGTCGGGATAGCCAGAATGGTGCCGTAGAGCAGCGTTTTACCCATATCGGCATGGAAAATGGTGGCAATCGCGGTCGGACCCGGGTGCGGCGGCAGGAAGCCGTGGGTGACGGAGAGCGCGGCGGCCATCGGTACGCCGACGTACAGCAGCGGAATACGGGCCGACGCGGCGATGGTAAATACCAGCGGCAGCATCAGCACGAAGCCCACCTCGTAGAACAGGGCGAAGCCGACGGTAAAGCCGGTCAACACCACCGCCCACTGAATATGCTTCTTACCGAACTTATTGATAAGCGTGGTGGCGATACGCTGGGCGCCGCCGCAGTCTGCCAGCAGCTTACCGAGCATAGCGCCGAAGCCCATGATCAGCGCGAGGCTGCCAAGGGTACCGCCAACGCCGTTCTTGATGGAGACGATCACTTTATCCAGCGGCATACCCTGCATTAATCCGACGGCGAGCGCCACCAGAACCAGCGCAATGAAACCGTTCATTTTGAAACGGATCATTAACAGCAATAACAGGGCAACCCCGATAGCAACGATGACTAATGGCATGATTTACCTGGCCTTAATTTGTTATGGGTAACGTCAAAGTTTGAACCTGTAGAGCATCCGCTCCGGCAGGGAGCTAAATAGTCCGGCACCGTAAATGCTTGCATTATCCTTACCCAGAGAAAGGATAGCTGGCTATTTTTTTGTCGGTGGTGCCTGAACGTGATGATACGGGTAACATGTGAGGATTGAGAATCACCTGATGGGGGAAAATGTTAAATATGAGACTTAAGTCATACTCTTTCCCCGGTTTTTGCCGGTCGTTTAGTGGGACATGTTGCGCGGTAACACAGAATGGATAATACGATCCGGCGGCAGGCTGCCGCCGGAGGAAGGGCTTAGTAGTAGGAGTGCTCGCCGCGCTGGTGCTCGGTCAGATCGCGAACCCCTTTCAGCTCCGGAAACTCGTTCAGCAGCTGTTTTTCAATACCTTCTTTCAGGGTTACGTCGACCATCGAGCAGCCGTTGCATCCGCCGCCGAACTGCAGGATAGCCAGACCGTCGTCGGTGATCTCCATCAGCGACACGCGGCCACCGTGGCCGGCCAGCTGCGGGTTAATCTGCGACTGCAGCAGGTACTCGACGCGCTCCATCAGCGGGGCATCGTCAGAAACTTTACGCATTTTGGCGTTCGGCGCCTTCAGCGTCAGCTGCGAGCCGAGCTGATCGGTGACGAAATCAATTTCAGCGTCTTCCAGATAGGGCGCGCTGAGCTCATCGACATAGGCGGTCAGCTGTTCAAATTTCAGCGCCGTGTCAGTGTCTTCCACCGCATCCGGTGGGCAGTAGGATACGCCGCACTCAGCGTTTGGGGTGCCGGGATTAATCACAAATACGCGAATTTGCGTCCCTTCTTCCTGATTTGCCAGCAGTTTGGCAAAGTGCGCTTGTGCAGCATCGGAAATACGGATCATAGCGTTGGCCTAATAGTTGACTATTTTACTGGGTTATAATACGCCCATCAGCGGGGGTCTACAAGGTACGGCATAAACACCATACCTGAACCGTCGCGGCGCCGTTTCGCAAAAGCAGGCGGGATATCTCGGCGACGGTGCTGCCGGTCGTGACGACATCATCCACGATAGCGATATGGAGTCCGCGCACGGCAAATTCAAGCTGAAAGGCATTTTTCAGGTTCTGTCTGCGCTGGCGGGCATTGAGCGAATGTTGTACGGCGCCGGCTCGCTGGCGCGTCAGGCCGTTGCGATGCCAGACACATCCTCGCCAGTGGGCTAACGGCCGGCACAGCTCGTCGCATTGGTTATACCCCCGGTGCCAGCGGCGCCGGCGCCAGAGCGGTACGCCGACCAGCGCGTCCACCGGCGGCACATCGTGACGCTGCTTAAGGCGCAGCAGCAGCAGGCGTGCCAGGGCGGGCCCCAGCTCCGGACGATGATGAAACTTCAGCTGCTGCACCAGACCGCTCAGCGGCGGACAATAATCATTAACCGCCACCAGCCGACGCCAGGGAGGCGGCTTTTGCAGGCAGCGACCGCAGGGGTGTTGGGACAGCGCCGCCGGCAGGCCACACTGCGGGCAGAGCGGGGGGCAGGCGAGCAGGGCGCGGCTGCAGCGGGAGCAGATCCCCCAGCGAGCGATCGCCAGCGGCATTTGGCATAGCCAGCATAAGCTGTGTGCTGTTAGCATATTTGGCCTTCTATTCAGTAAAAAGAGAACGGTAACGGATGAACGACATCTGGTGGCAGACTATTGGCGAAGGTGATTGTCATCTTGTGCTGCTGCACGGCTGGGGGCTGAACGCTCAGGTATGGGATTGCATCACGCCGCAGCTGGCTTCGCATTTTACCCTCCACCTGGTGGATCTGCCGGGGTATGGCCGCAGCGGCGGGTATGGCGCGATGTCGCTCGAGGCGATGGCGCAGCGGGTGCTTGAGCAGGCCCCTCCACAGGCAGTGTGGCTGGGCTGGAGCCTGGGCGGACTGGTGGCCAGCCAGGTCGCGCTTATGCACCCGGAACGCGTGCAGGCGCTGGTGACGGTCGCCTCTTCCCCCTGTTTCGCGGCCCGCGACGACTGGCCCGGCATTAAGCCCGAGGTGCTGGCCGGGTTTCAGCAGCAGCTAAGCGACGATTTCCAGCGCACCGTCGAGCGGTTCCTTGCTCTGCAAACCATGGGCACAGAGAGCGCGCGTCAGGATGCACGAGCGTTAAAGCAGGCGGTGCTCTCGCTGCCGATGCCTTCCGCCGAGGCGCTGAACGGTGGGCTGGAGATCCTCAGAACCGTTGATCTGCGCCAGGCGCTGGTCGGGCTGCCAATGCCGTTTTTGCGGCTGTACGGTCGGCTGGACGGACTGGTGCCGCGCAAGATCGTCCCGTTGCTGGACGATCTGTGGCCGGAAAGTGAGTCAATCCTCTTCGATAAGGCAGCGCATGCGCCGTTCGTTTCCCATCCCGAGGCCTTCTGCGAGCCGCTGCTGGCGTTGAAAAAGCGGCTGGGTTAATTTTTTTTGCCACGTCATGGTAAAAGGGCCATTCATAGCAATACTTAGGTTGTCACGGTGGTTGATTATTTCATTCCGCCATCGTGGCCTACAATAACAACCTTATGGAGAGTAGAGGCTATGAAACTTGTTACAGGAATGGTTGCATCTCTGGTGATAGGCACCCTGTCTTTCGGCGCGTTCGCTGCGAAAGAGATCCAAAAAGAAGATGTGGCGAAGATGAACCTGACCAAGGTCGGCAGCATCACGACCTCAAGGACCACCTCGCCGATGGACGCCCGCCGCGATCTGTCTAAAAAAGCGGATGAGCTGGGCGGGAAGTACTTTGTGGTGATTGCCGGGCAGAAAAACGAAAAAACCGTTCACGCTAACGCTGACGTTTATAAATAATCCAGTCATAAAAAACGGGCCAGCAGGCCCGTTTTTTACTGATATCTCACGCTATTCTGGCCATGCTGTTTTCATCGCAGCGCCCACCACTCCTGCTGGCACGCGACTTTTCCTTCAGGACAGCTTTTACAGCTGCCTGAAAGGCAGCCTTCGCTCGTTTCGCTGATCCGTACCACCTTACCCATGGCTTCCATTCGCTCAAGCATGGCGTCAATCATTGGCTGAGGCGTCTGCAGGCGAGCGCTGAGCTGTTTTGCCTCCATGCGGCCCTGCAGGGCCAGCATATCGCGGACTTCCATTAACGACGCCACAGGCCCTCCTTAGTGGCAATCGCCAGCCGGGCTGGCGCAGCAGGAGGTTGGCGTTTTCCGCGTGGCCAGCAGGGAGACGTCCACCCGGCTGCGCGCGCGGCGCAGCAGGCCGAAGAGCACCACGTTGAACAACACTACTGCCAGGATACATACCAGGCTGTAGCGCGGATGATCGCTAAAGCTGACGGTCTGGTAGTAGAGCGTCGAGAGCGAATAGGCAATATTCAGACCCCACAGAATGGAGAAGGTCATCCAGCCGCGGCTCGATTCGCGGGCGATAGCGCCCATCACCGAGATGCAGGGGATATAGAGCAGGACGAAAATCAGGTAGCTGTATGCCGCCGCCGCGCTGCCAAATTTACTGCCCATCACGCCCATGGCGCCAGTGGCCATTTCACCATCGCCTTTGCTGGCTTCGATGGGGTTGGCCAGGACGCTGAGGCTGAAGGTGTCTTTCAGTCCCTGCCAGGTTTCGTCGACGGCGGCCAGCAGTTCTTCGCCGAGGCTGAAGGTTTGCGGATTGAAGTCCTCGTTCTGGATATCTTCGGCGGTATAGAGGGTGTTCAACGTACCCACTACAACCTCTTTCGCCATCGCGCCAGTAAACAGGCCGACGGTGGCCTGCCAGTTATCTTCATGCACGCCGATCGGCTTAAACACCGGGGTAATGACCCGGCTCACCGAGGCCAGCGCGGAGTCGTTGATGTTGTCGACGACTTTACCGCTCAGTGAGAAGCTGTTCAGTGCACTGAGGAAGATACTGACGATGACGATCACCTTCCCGGCGCGCAGCACAAAGCCTTTCAGGCGCTGCCAGGTCTGGATAATCAGGCTCTTGATGTGCGGGACGTGGTACACCGGCAGCTCCATCACGAACGGCGAGGCTTCACCGCGCATAATGGTGTGCTTCAGCATCAGGCCGGTGAGAATCGCCATCACAATGCCCAGCACGTAGAGCGAGAAGACCGCCAGCGCGCCGTTCTGCCCGAAGAAGGCGGCCGCGAAGACGGCGAAGATTGCCAGCCGCGCGCCGCAGGACATAAACGGCGCCATCATAATAGTCATCAGACGCTCACGCGGGGCGTCAAGGGTACGGGCACCCATCACCGACGGCACGTTGCAGCCGAAACCGACAATCAGCGGAACGAAGGATTTCCCCGGCAGGCCGAGGGCTTGCATCAGCCGGTCCATGACAAAGGCGGCGCGCGCCATGTAGCCGGAGTCCTCAAGGAAGGAGAGGAACAGATACATCATGCCGATCTGCGGCACCAGCGGCAGCACCGTGTTGATACCGCCGCCGATCCCCTGGGCGAGGAACACGGTCAGCCAGTCCGGGAAGTGCAGGGTGTAACCCAGCCATTGAATGCCATGCACAAAGATCGCGACCGAGCCGGCATCGAAAATCGGCTGTAGCGCGCCGCCAATGTTGATTGCCAGCAGGAACATCAGGTACATGACAAAGAGGAAAATCGGCAACCCGAGGAAGCGGTTGAGGATCACTTTGTCCATCGCGGCGGTGAAGCGGCTTGGCTCGGCGGTCAGGGTGTTGCTGACGGCATCGCAAACGGCAGCGATGGTCTGATAGCGGGCGTCTGCGATATGCAGCGCCGGATCGTCGATCTCGTCGCTGAGGTTCGCCAGAGCGATATCCAGTTTGTCAGCGGCGTCGCCGGCATAGGCCCGGCTGTAGATATCACCTTCCAGCATCTGCAGGCCCAGCCAGCGCCGCTGGCGGGCCGGGATCTGCGCCGACATCTGCTGCGCCAGCAGGTCAGCTTCGCGCAGCAGCGGCTGCGGATAGTGGACCAGCTCAATATCGCTGTTGGCCTGGTGGCGGTCGAGAGCGATCTTCAGCGCTTCGATCCCGCGACCGCGGGTCGAAACCAGCGGAATGACCGGACAGCCGAGGCGGGCGGCGAGAGCATCGATATCAATACGCACCTGCTGCTTTTCGGCAATATCCAGCATGTTCAGCGCAACGACGCAGGGGATCCCCAGTTCGAGTAGCTGCAGCGTCAGATAGAGGTTGCGCTCAAGGTTAGAGGCGTCGACCACGTTAATCAGCATGTCGGCATCGCCGCTCAGGATATAGTGGCAGGCAATCTGCTCGTCCAGCGAGGTCTGCGAAGAGATGGTGGTCAGGGAGTAGGTTCCCGGGAGGTCGACCAGCGTGACCTGATGGTCGGTAGTGGCGAAAATGCCCTCTTTACGCTCAACGGTCACCCCGGCCCAGTTGCCCACGCGCTGACGCGCGCCGGTCAACTGATTAAATAAAGTGGTCTTGCCGGAATTAGGATTACCAATTAAACCAACGGTTAATTTTTTCATATTTCAGACTCTTGTGCCGGGCCAGCCGTTATTGTGCAACCGCTTCCAGTTCGATTAAGGCGAGATCTTTTTTGCGTAATACCAGACTGACGCGTCGGGTTTCGATATGAATAGGGTCGCCGAGCGGCGCCACGCGAACCACATGAAAAGAGGAACCGGGCAGCATGCCGAGGGAGAGCAATTTCTGACGGTATGCTGGGCTAATATCGCGGGAGAATCCAATAATTTTCCACGCACTATCAGGTGTGAATTGCATAGGGCCTACTTGTGTATCGCTAACCGAAAATGAATTGACCGGGCGGCGGGATGTCGTCGCGCCGGAGACCATAGCCAACGAAAAAAGGAAAAAACACGCTGAAACCGATGATAATGAGAATGGTTTTTATCATCAATACATATGATGCGATCAACGCTATTTTTAAAGCGGAAATCACTTTTTTATTGACGTGCCGCAAAATTCGTCTGTGATCGAAAATGCGCGAAATATTATTTCGTCGATCTAATGTTTAATTAAGGTTTCTTAAGTTAACGAAATGAAAATATTAATTTCGCTGTCTTTCAGGCGTGGAATAAAAGCAGATTATCAGAAATAACTGAACCTGTTTTGTGCGTGATGGCGATGGCCTGGTTATGAAAAAAACTGCCCCTGAAAAAGGGGCAGGGAGGGATGATTAGCGTTTTTTACCCATCGCCGCGGCGAGGGCATCCATCATCGCGCTGTTACCCGCAGGCTGCGCGTCGCGTCCGCGGGGTTTGGCGGCTTTGGCGGCCGGGCGGTTGCCCTGCGGACGATCCTGGCCACCGCCGCGGCGGGAGGAGCTCTCGCCCGGCTGCTCGTCGAGGCGCATGGTCAGGGCGATACGCTTACGCGGCAGATCGACTTCCATGACTTTGACCTTGACGATGTCGCCCGCTTTCACCACGGTGTGCGGATCTTCAACAAACTTGTCGGAAAGCGACGAAATGTGTACCAGTCCGTCCTGATGAACGCCGATATCAACAAACGCGCCGAAGTTGGTGACGTTAGTGACGGCGCCTTCCAGGATCATCCCCGGCAGCAGGTCGTTCATGGTCTCCACGCCATCGGCGAACTTCGCGGTTTTAAACTCCGGACGCGGATCGCGGCCTGGTTTTTCCAGCTCTTTGATAATGTCGGTGACCGTCGGGACGCCAAACTTCTCATCGGTGAAATCCACAGCCTTCAGGTGGCGCAGCGCGCTGCTGTTGCCCATCAGATCTTTCAGCGCCTGCTGGGTGGCGGCCAGAATGCGTTCGACCACCGGATAGGCTTCCGGGTGGACGGTGGAGGCGTCCAGCGGGTTGTCACCGTGGTTGATACGCAGGAAGCCCGCGCATTGCTCAAAGGCTTTCGGCCCCAGACGGCTAACCTTCAGCAACTGCTGGCGGTTCTGGAACTGGCCGTTCTCATCGCGCCAGGCAACGATGTTCTGCGCCATCATGCGAGTCAGGCCGGCGACGCGGGTCAGCAGCGGAACGGAGGCGGTGTTCAGGTCAACACCGACGGCGTTCACGCAGTCTTCCACCACCGCGTCCAGCTTACGCGCCAGCTGGGTCTGGCTGACATCGTGCTGATACTGGCCGACGCCGATGGATTTCGGGTCGATTTTCACCAGCTCGGCCAACGGATCCTGCAGACGGCGGGCGATGGAGACCGCCCCGCGCAGCGACACGTCGAGATCCGGAAACTCCAGTGCCGCCAGCTCGGAGGCGGAGTAAACGGAAGCCCCGGCTTCGCTGACGATCACTTTCTGGGCGGTGACTTTCGGGAACTGCTTCTGCACGTCGAGGAAGAAACGCTCGGTTTCACGTGAGGCGGTACCGTTGCCGATAGCCACCAGTTCAACGTTGTACTTTTCACACAGCGCGGCGACGGCGACGGCCGCTTTGGCGGCCTGGCCGGTGTGGGGATAGATGGTATCGGTGGCCACCAGTTTGCCGGTACCGTCAACCACGGCGACTTTCACCCCGGTGCGCAGGCCTGGATCGAGTCCCATGGTGGCGCGTAGCCCGGCGGGCGCCGCCATCAGCAGGTCGTGCAGGTTACGGGCGAAGACATTGATGGCTTCGTCCTCCGCGCGCTCGCGCACGGTGCCCATCAGCTCGGTTTCGAGATGCATCAACACCTTGATACGCCAGGTCCAGCTGACCACGCCTTTACGCCAGCTGTCCGCCGGGGCGTTATTCAGGCGCAGGCCCAGGTGATCGATAATAATTTGTTCGCCGTGGCTCTCTTTCGGTGGCTCGTCAAACTGTGGGTCGGCGTTTAAAGAGAGCTGCAGGACGCCTTCGTTGCGACCGCGGAACATCGCCAGCGCGCGGTGCGACGGCACGGTGGAGATCGGTTCATGGTGATCGAAGTAGTCGCGGAATTTAGCGCCTTCCTCTTCTTTGCCGCTGACGACGGTGGAGACCAGATGGGCGTTTTTCCACAGATAGTCGCGGACCTTCGCCAGCAGCGCGGCGTCTTCGGCAAAGCGCTCCATCAGAATATATCGCGCGCCGTCCAGTGCCGCTTTGCTGTCGGCCACGCCCTTATCGGCATCAATATATTTTGCGGCCTCCGCTTCCGGGTCGTGGGACGGTTCGTTCCACAGCAGGTCAGCCAGCGGTTCGAGCCCGGCTTCGATGGCGATCTGCCCGCGAGTACGGCGCTTCGGCTTGTACGGCAGGTAGAGATCTTCCAGTTCGGTTTTGCTGAGCGTGGTGGTGATGGCTTTTTCCAGCGCGTCGGTCAGTTTGCCCTGTTCAGCGATGGATTTGAGGATCGCCTGACGACGGTCTTCGAGTTCGCGCAGATAGCCGAGGCGAGTTTCCAGATTACGCAGCTGCGTGTCATCCAGACCGCCGGTGACTTCTTTACGATAACGTGCAATAAACGGCACGGTGTTCCCTTCATCAAGCAGGCGAACGGCAGCTTCTACCTGTTCGGCTCTGGCCTGAAGTTCACCCGCAATAATGCGGCAGAGCGAATCATTCATCATGGCTTTTAATTCATCTTTAGGGTCAAAAATCAGGGACTAGTTATACGGACTGACGGCTGAAAATGCCAGCCGCGCCCGGCGTCTCTCGGAAAGTTCTTGTCTATTTTACGTATTCGATCTCGTTGACATACCAGCTGGCTTCGCCCGCCGGCGTGTTCACGATGGCCAGGTCGCCGACCTCTTTTTTTAACAACGCGCGCGCCATCGGCGAGTCGATGGAGATATAGTCTTTGCGGCCAAAAATTTCATCGTAGCCGACGATGCGAAAGCGCTTGATATCGCCTTCATCGTTTTCAATCTCTACCCAGGCGCCGAAGAAGACCTTGCCTTCCTGCTGCGGTGAATAATCAACTATCTTTAACTGTTCCAGACATTTGGTCAGATAGCGGACCCGGCGATCGATCTCCCGCAGGCGCTTTTTGTTGTACTGGTAGTCGGCGTTCTCGCTGCGGTCGCCGAGGCTGGCGGCCCAGGTCACCTTTTTGGTCACTTCCGGGCGTTCCTGGCGCCACAGGTAGTCCATTTCCTGCTTCAGTTTTTCATATCCCTCGCGGGTGATCAGCGGCGTTTTCATCGTGAGTTCAACCTTCTGACAGTCTGTCGTTGCGCACAATTTGTAGCGCGTAATAATACCGACAGGATAAATACTGTGTCTTATGATTAAATGTATACTTAACCTGCTGTTAAATATGCTTTGTAACAATTTAGCCTGGAATGTATACCAGATTTAGCTGGTGAGCGCGCCGGGCTTTTTTGAGAATACGCACTGACTATTGCAGTGAACCTTTGGGAGTACAAACAATGCAAGAGAATTATAAGATTCTGGTTGTGGATGACGACATGCGCCTGCGTGCGCTGCTCGAGCGTTATCTGACCGAGCAGGGCTTCCAGGTTCGTAGCGTGGCGAACGCCGAACAGATGGATCGCCTGTTAACCCGTGAATCCTTCCACCTGATGGTGCTGGATCTGATGCTGCCTGGCGAAGATGGTCTCTCTATCTGCCGTCGTCTGCGCAGCCAGAGTAACCCGATGCCGATCATTATGGTGACGGCGAAAGGTGAAGAGGTCGATCGGATCGTTGGCCTGGAAATCGGGGCTGACGACTACATTCCGAAGCCGTTTAACCCGCGTGAACTGCTGGCCCGCATCCGGGCGGTGCTGCGCCGCCAGGCGAATGAACTGCCGGGTGCGCCGTCGCAGGAAGAGGCGGTTATCGCCTTTGGTAAATTCAAACTGAATTTAGGCACCCGTGAAATGTTCCGTGAAGACGAGCCGATGCCGTTGACCAGCGGGGAATTCGCGGTCCTGAAGGCGCTGGTGAGTCATCCTCGCGAGCCGCTGTCGCGCGATAAGCTAATGAACCTCGCTCGCGGTCGTGAATACTCAGCGATGGAGCGCTCCATCGACGTACAGATCTCCCGCCTGCGCCGCATGGTGGAAGAGGACCCGGCGCACCCGCGCTATATCCAGACCGTCTGGGGTCTGGGCTACGTCTTCGTTCCGGACGGTTCTAAGGCATGAAACGCGTGCGCTTTTCGCCGCGCAGCTCCTTTGCTCGCACACTGCTCCTGATCGTCACCTTGCTGTTCGTCAGCCTGGTGACGACCTATCTGGTGGTACTGAATTTCGCGATCCTGCCGAGTCTCCAGCAGTTTAATAAAGTGTTGGCCTACGAAGTGCGTATGCTGATGACCGACAAACTGCAGCTGGAGGATGGCACCCAACTGGTGGTGCCCCCGGCGTTCCGTCGTGAAATTTATCGTGAGCTGGGCATTTCGCTCTATTCCAATGAAGCGGCGGAAGACGCAGGGCTGCGCTGGGCGCAGCATTATGAATTCTTAAGCCAGCAGATGGCCCATCAGCTTGGTGGCCCCACCGAGGTGCGAGTGGAGGTCAATAAAAGCTCCCCCGTGGTGTGGCTGAAGACCTGGCTGTCGCCCAATATCTGGGTGCGAGTGCCGCTGACCGAGATCCATCAGGGCGACTTCTCGCCGCTGTTCCGCTATACCCTGGCGATTATGCTGCTGGCGATAGGCGGCGCCTGGCTGTTTATTCGTATTCAGAACCGCCCGCTGGTGGATCTGGAGCACGCGGCGCTGCAGGTCGGGCGCGGCATTATTCCGCCGCCGCTGCGCGAGTACGGCGCCTCCGAAGTGCGCTCGGTGACGCGTGCCTTTAACCATATGGCGGCGGGCGTGAAGCAGCTGGCTGACGACCGTACGCTGCTGATGGCCGGGGTCAGCCACGATTTACGTACCCCGCTGACCCGCATCCGTCTGGCCACCGAGATGATGGGCGAGCAGGACGGCTATCTCGCAGAGTCGATCAACAAAGATATCGAAGAGTGCAACGCCATCATCGAGCAGTTTATCGATTACCTGCGCACCGGGCAGGAGATGCCGATGGAGCTGGCGGACCTCAATGCGGTGCTGGGGGAAGTGATCGCGGCGGAGAGCGGCTATGAGCGTGAGATCGCCACTGCTCTGCAGGCGGGCGAAATCCCGGTACGTATGCACCCGCTGTCTATCAAGCGCGCACTGGCGAATATGGTGGTGAATGCGGCCCGCTATGGCAATGGCTGGATCAAGGTCAGCAGCGGCAGCGAAGCAAGCCGGGCCTGGTTCCAGGTGGAAGACGACGGACCGGGGATCAAACCTGAGCAGCGCGAGCATCTGTTTCAGCCGTTCGTGCGTGGCGATAGCGCCCGCAGCACCAGCGGCACCGGGCTGGGGCTGGCGATTGTTCAGCGTATTATCGACAATCACAATGGCCGGCTGGAGATTGGCTCCAGTGAACGCGGCGGATTACTGATCCGCGCCTGGCTGCCGGTACACCGGGTGCTGGCGCCGATGAAACCCGTCAAAGAGAGCTGATCGCGTCCACGGTTGGACGGGTCAGGACGTTGCACAATAAAAAGCCGGGCAAGCCCGGCTTTTTCACCTCTGCGCCCGTTAGCGCCGCGGCCCTGCCGCCACCAGCGCGGCGCCCGCTGGCGTATCGGTATACTTCTCGAAGTTCTCAATAAACAGCTTCGCCAGCTGGTCGGCTTTCTCCTGCCACTGCTCCGGAGAACCGTAGGTGCTGCGCGGATCGAGGATGTGGGTATCCACGCCAGGGAGCGCCGTCGGGATCTGCAGGTTAAACATTGGCAGGGTAAAGGTCTCTGCGTTGTCCAGCGAGCCATTGAGGATGGCGTCGATAATGGCGCGGGTATCTTTAATCGAGATGCGCTTGCCAGTGCCGTTCCAGCCGGTATTGACCAGATAAGCCTGCGCGCCGGCCGCCTGCATGCGTTTGACCAGCACTTCGGCGTACTGCGTTGGGTGCAGCGTCAGGAAGGCCGCGCCGAAGCAGGCGGAGAAGGTTGGCGTGGGTTCGGTCACACCGCGTTCGGTGCCGGCCAGTTTGGCGGTAAACCCGGACAGGAAATGGTACTGCGTCTGGTCGGCGGTCAGGCGGGAGACCGGCGGCAGGACGCCGAACGCATCGGCCGTCAGGAAGATCACTTTGGTGGCATGACCCGCTTTGGACACCGGCTTAACAATATTGTCGATGTGGTCGATAGGGTAGGAGACGCGGGTGTTTTCGGTCTTAGAACCGTCATCGAAATCGATAGTGCCGTCGGCGCGCACTACCACGTTTTCCAGCAGGGCGTTGCGGCGGATGGCGTGATAGATATCCGGCTCGGCTGCTTCAGAGAGCTTGATGGTCTTGGCGTAGCAGCCCCCTTCGAAGTTAAACACGCCGTCGTCATCCCAGCCATGTTCATCATCGCCAATCAGACGGCGCTTCGGATCGGTGGAGAGGGTGGTTTTGCCGGTGCCTGAGAGACCGAAGAAAATGGCAACATCGCCTTTTTCGCCGACGTTGGCAGAGCAGTGCATGGAGGCGATGCCCTTCAGCGGCAGCAGGTAGTTCATGATCGAGAACATCCCTTTCTTCATTTCGCCGCCGTACCAGGTGCCGCCGATCAGCTGAATGCGCTCGGTGAGGTTGAAGGCGACAAAGTTTTCCGAGTTCAGGCCTTGCTCTTTCCACTGCGGGTTGGTGCACTTCGCGCCGTTCATCACGATAAAGTCGGGCGCGAATTCCGCCAGCTCTTCATCGCTCGGGCGGATGAACATGTTTTTAACGAAGTGCGCCTGCCAGGCGACTTCGGTAATGAAACGCACGCTGAGACGGGTATCGGCGTTGGCGCCGCAGAAGGCGTCGACGATAAACAGGCGTTTACCGGACAACTGCTGGGTCACCAGCCCTTTCAGATGCTGCCAGGTTTCCTGCGAAAGCGGCTTGTTGTCGTTTTTACCCTTGCCTTTATCGGACCACCAGACGGTATCGCGGGTGGTGTCGTCGCGGACGAGGTACTTATCTTTCGGAGAACGGCCGGTAAAAATGCCCGTATCGACGGCGATAGCGCCCAGACTGGTTAAGACGCCACGTTCGTAACCTTCCAGGTTCGGGTCGAGCTCTTCCTGAAATAACATATCGTAGCTGGGGTTGTGGACGATATCCTGGACGTCATTGATACCATAAGCCTTGAGATCCTGCGGGGTTAAACCATGATTAACGCGCATGTCACTGCTCCTTAGCCAAGATGTACTGATATAAATTGTAGGGTTAATTACCGGATATTGACCGCGACCAGGTTCATAGATTTACGTATCTCGACATTTCGCAGAATGACGAAAAAAACGGTGACTCCTGTCACGAAGTGAAGTGGATTATCTCAGGAAATAGCCGCATGGTGGGGTTAGATGTTTCTCAATGGTTAAAAAGTAATTAAAAAAACTGCTGAAATGTGAATGTAATCGCTTTCCTGAAATAAAATTACGTAACTCTTTCAGGGAAAATTGATTCAACGCGTGAATAAATAAAAGTCAGGCTCCGGGTAGCGAAAGTGAAAATCGCGACCCGGCGCCTGAGGAAGGCGAGGGGATTAATGAACCTGCGGGTCGGCTGGAGAGGCGTTGTTACGGATCTCAGCGATATCCATGGCGTTGAAGATATAGTGGTTACCGCAGTAATCGCAGTGCATATCAATTTCGCCTTCATCGGCGAGGATGCTATCTATCTCTTCATCCGGCAGGGTCTTCAGCGCGCCGGCGCAGCGCTCGCGAGAGCAGGTGCACTTGAATTCCACGCTCTGCGGATCGTAGACCGTGACTTCTTCTTCATGGTAGAGACGCCACAGCACATCATTTGCCGGCAGGGTGAACAGCTCTTCCGCCTTAATGGTCTCGGTAAGCGTCGCCAGGTGCTCGAAGTCGGCAGTCTGGGCATCCTGCGCCGGCATCACCTGCAACAGCATCCCACCCGCCATCGGCTGGCCTTCATGTTCGCCGGTGCGGATGATAAGGCGCGTCGGCAGCTGCTCTGAACGCTGGAAGTAGTCTTCCAGGCAGGCGGCCAGCGTATCGCCTTCCAGCCCCACCACGCCCTGATAGCGTTCGCCTTCTTCCGGAGAGATGGTAATGACCAGGTAGCCGTTGCCGACCATCGTTTTCAGATCCGCATCGTCCGCAATATCACCCTGCACGCGCGCGACGCCGCGCAGCTGCTGCTGGTTATTGCCGTTAATCACCGCCAGCTGTAAAGGACCATCGCCCTGTAACTGAACGGTAATGTCGCCAGCAAACTTCAGCGTCGCGGTCAGCAGGCTGGTGGCGACCAGCAGTTCCGCCAGCACTTTTTTCACCGGCTGGGGATAAGTGTGATTCGCCAGAATCTGTTCCAGGGTTTCCGACACCGTTACCAGCTCGCCGCGCACGGCATAATTTTCAAACAGATAACGATGTAATTGATCGTGTTGAGTCATAATCATCTCTCTTTCTGGCGCGAGTTACTCACTCTCGCCGTGTTTAAATCTCATCAGGTCGCGGCGCTCTTTCTTGTCCGGACGTCTGTCAGGATGCGGCATGGTCAGGGCGTTCATTTTGCGCGCCAGGGCCATTTTTTCACGCTTCTCGATACTTTCCGCCGTCTCTTCATACAGGGTGACGGCTTCGCTTGCCGGGCGGCGCTGTTCGGTAATGCCGACGATCCGTACCGTACGCTCGTCGTTGCCCTGACGGAGCGTCAGCATGGCATCCAGTTCGACAATTTTCCCGGGTTTACTGCGTTGTCCGTTGTAATGCACCTTGCCGCCTTCAATCATCTCCCGCGCCAGCGCGCGGGTTTTGTAGAAGCGGGCGGCCCAAAGCCATTTGTCCAGCCTGACGGTTTCGGTGGGCTTCTCTTTCATCGCCTCTCCTTCGGGGTAAGCGAAGGGATCAGTCGTCGGTAATCATTCAGCCCCGGATGGCGCAGATACTGCTTTTCCGCCAGTCCGGAGTCAGGGTTGGTAATACCCAGGCAGTAACGAATGCCAAATTCCCTCGCGGCATCCAGAATCGCCTCGCTGTCGTCGACAAACAGCGTTTTATGCGCCTCAAGGCCGGTTTCCTCCGCCACGGCGCGCCACAGACGCTGATCCTCTTTCGGATAACCAAATGTGTGGGTGGAAAGTAATAAATCAAGGTGCGCATCCAGGCCGGTGTGTTTGAGCTTCACCGCCAGATTATGGGGATGGGCATTGGTCAACAGAATACGTCGCTTACCGCTGGCCTTGAGCGCGTCAAGGAACGGTACGGTATCCTCGCGCAGCGTGGCGCGCGGTCCCTGTTCGCTGGTCATCGCACAAATATCCAAACCCAGGCGCTCGCTCCAGTAATCCAGACAGTACCAGTTTAGCGTATGCTGCACGGCGTGATACTCCTGACGCATGGCCTCTTTCGCCTGCTGCAAATTGAGGCCGCGCGGGGCGCCCCAGGTTTCAGGCACCAGCGTTTGCCAGAAGTAGTTGTCGAAGGCGAGGTCCAGGAGCGTGCCGTCCATATCCAGCAGAACGGTATCGACCTCCTGCCAGGCGATATCAAAGTGCATGATGACTCTCCAGCGAGCGGGAAATGGGCGACAGGGTATCATACCCCGCCGCCGGGAAAATTAATCTTGCGGGTCAGACGCGGGGAGCAGCACCGGATTCAGGCAGCTTTCGTAATATTTCTGAATCTCTTCCATCCGCTGACGATGGCGTTGATAACGACGCAGCGCCTGCACGCTGTGGTAAGCCATGCATCCCAGCATCGACAACAGCAACAAGGTGATGCCGAGATAGCGCCACAGACCGCTGCGGTCAGGGATACGGTGCAGGTTGATATGCTGCGTGCCGTTGGCATCAGTAAACAAGTTAGTGACAATCCCTTCGGCATGGAAAGGGGTATGCATCAGCATGCCCGCCAGTCGCCGCAGTTCGCCCCACTGCTCATGTGCCGGATAATCATACAGGCTCACCGCCGGCCAGGGCTGATTGACCAGCACGCTGCCTTCGTCGCTGGCGATGAGGAAACCGCCGGGGGCCGGGCTGTTCAGCGCCTGTGCGGCCCGCGAGGTTTCACGCATCACAAAGGGGGCCGTTGAGGTGGTGACCAGATTCTCCAGCGACTCGGCGCTGACCGGCCGCAGCAGCACGTTCACGCCATCCAGTTTGCCGGCAGTGGCGCGCTTGGTTAACGCCTCCCAGTTACGGGTATTACCGAGGTTGACCAGCGCGTTCTTCAGGCGCAGGCAGTCATCCTTTGCCGAGCAGAGATCGTTCGTTTTCTGCACGATGTCGCCGAAATCATCCAGCAGCACCATGCCCGATTTCTGAATGGCGGAGCGCAGCGCCGGGCTGACGCGGGAGTCATCGTCGGTTTCCGGGTGTAGCTGGCGCTGAACGGACTGCATCAGGGCGGTCGCTTTGCCGACAATGTCAGACTCCGGCAGCGGCAGAGGAGGGGCGTCGTTCCACACAATCTGCGAGCAATCGAAAGGCAGGAACGGCGAATCCTCTTTGGCCGACCAACTGCCCGGTGTGCGGATATTACACATTCCGGTACCGGTCAGGCGTAGCGTATCACCAATGCGTACATGGGCCTTTTCCAGCTGGTTGACGGTGGTCGCTTCAATCGTCTGCGCACCCTTCAGCCACGACAGAGTGAACTTAAACGGCATATTCAGCGGTACGCTGGCCCACAGCATAATCACCACCACCAGGGCGCCAGCGGCGATAATCGCGCTGCGCAGCCAGTACTGCAGCGGGAAGTTTTTCACTTCGTCATGAAGCGAAAGATAGCGTCCCTGCCGGGCCACGTGGCGGTTGAGATAGATATCAATATCGGTCTGCTGCCCCAAATCCTGGGCAATCCATGGCTGCCAGTGGCGCGGATAGATGAGATCGATAATGCCCAGCGAGATGTTATTGATTTGCTCCTGATCGTTTTCGCCAAACAGTCCCCAGCGCTTAGGGACGCCCCGCAGGCAGTGGATTTCGCGCAGCGCGGCGCGGCGCGGTGGGGCATAGATCCCCCACAAGCCGGCAGCGAGCAGCAGCAAACCAGCGGCGACCAGCCAGGGGGTAAAGACGACAGGCCCAATCAGGCTGAAATAAAAGAACAGGAAAGAGGCGACGATCAGGATCGCTTCGCGCAGACCGTCCGGGCGGTTCAGGGCATGTTCTTCCGGGCTCTCCCGACGGATCTGCCGCAGCTCTACCTGCTCGCTCTCTTCGCCGCGAATGGAGGCCTGGGTGGCCGAGGCGCGTTCCAGGGCGTAGCTTTGCGCCTCCTGGCGATAGTCGCTCAGGCTATGACCGTTAAGGGTGATGACCAGCGGCAGGCTATCGGTGGGGATCAGCTCAACGCTGTTTTCGTCATTGATATGCTGTTCCCAGAACGGCGGCAGATGGACCTCCACCGAATCGAGAAAATAGCGCCATTTATTCGGCGCGTCGGTGGTGATCCCGTAGCGGGTAATGGCCCGCGTCACCGCGTAGACGGTGTCGCTTTGTTCATTCAACGCCAGAGCGACGGGCGCGCTGGTTGCGCCTGATGCCGGGACCTGCTGGGCGCGGCTCAGCTCCGCCAGATACTTTTCGATAGCCTGCCGCTCGTCTGCAGGCAGCGGCCGCGTGGTGGCGTCGCTAAAAGCGTGCAGTAGGGGGAGGCGGCGACGTCTGGCGTGCGAGCGATACCACCATCCGATGAGCAATACGCAGATTAGCAGAGCTGTAAGGAAAATCAGAAAGGTGCCCATGCCCATCCCATCATAGTTATTTTTTTCTTAAGAAATCGTTGGCGAACGTGAAGACTAACATCAAGCTGCAGTATTAGCGGCGTAACTGCTTACAGGGTAGTGAATATGTCATGCAGCAGCGTATAAGCTTACCAAAAACGTTAAAGCGCAGAAATCGGTAAATTCCCAAACAGAATTCAACCTATTGACTTTTTTATCTTTATTGCTTTTCTCTTTGCTGGGGAAAGGTTACAAGCCTGTAAATAAGTAGCGATTTGGATTGCCGAAAGTGCGTTGCCTATCGCACAATGACTGCTTAATCACAGCATAGACCGATGACAATGAGCAAATCATTACAAAAACCCACCATTCTCAATGTTGAAACTGTCGCCCGTTCGCGCCTCTTTAATGTCGAAAGCGTCGATCTGGAGTTCAGCAACGGTGTGCGTCGCGTTTATGAACGTATGCGGCCTTCCACCCGTGAAGCGGTGATGATTGTGCCGATTGTTGATGATCACATTATTTTGATTCGTGAGTATGCCGTTGGTACGGAATCCTACGAGCTGGGCTTCTCAAAGGGGCTGATTGATCCGGGCGAAACGGTAGAGGAAGCGGCCAATCGCGAGCTAAAAGAAGAGGTTGGCTTTGGCGCCAATAAGCTGACGTTTCTGAAGAAGCTCAGTATGGCTCCTTCCTATTTCTCCAGCAAAATGAATATCCTGGTGGCGGAAGATCTCTATCCGGAGTCGCTGCCGGGCGATGAGCCTGAGCCGCTGCCGCAGGTGCGCTGGCCGCTGGCGCAGCTGATGTCGCTGCTGGATGAAGAAGATTTCAACGAGGCCCGTAACGTCAGCGCGTTGTTTTTAGTGCGCGAGTGGCTGCAGGCTCAGGGCCGACTCTGAGCGAAAGCGCGTCGTAACAACAATAAAAAAGCGCCCGCAGGCGCTTTTTTTGTCAGAACAGTTCGTGGGTTTCGCCACCGCCGTCAGTCAGGGTGGTACCCACCTCATGGACCGCCTGCTGCGTGGGTTGGGTGCCTTCAATGAAGTACTCCGCACGACTGTTGCCCCCGTTCGCCAACTGACCGGTGCTGCGGTCAATATTCACCGTGACGATACCCGGCGGCGGAGTTAACGGTTCTTCCGGAACGCCTTCCAGCACGCTCTTCATAAAGCTGTCCCAGGCCGGTTGGGCGCTTTTGGCACCACCTTCATAGCCAGAGATCTGATCTTTAATCGCTCCGGAGGCGGTGGTGCGGCCAAGATCGCGACGATGATCGTCAAAGCCAATCCATACTGACGTCACCACGCCCGGCCCGTAGCCTGAGAACCAGGCGTCCTTCGAACTGTTGGTGGTCCCGGTTTTCCCGCCGATGTCATGCCGCTGCAGATCGCGTCCGGCGCGCCAGCCGGTGCCCATCCAGCCCGGTTCGCCAAAGATGTTACTGTTCAGCGCGCTCTTGATCAGGAAGGCCAGCGGCGTATTAATCACATGCGGCGCGTATTCCTGGGCGCCGCTCTGCGCGACCAGCGACTGGTTGGCCTGCTCCAGCTGCGGCTGCGGCGGCACGTTGCCATTCTGTGGCTCTGTCGAGGTGGCGACATCTTCCACATCTTTGTTTTCCAGCACGTTGGATTTTGGCGTATCGCCATAAATCACCGGTAAGTCACACTGCGGGCAAGCGATCTTCGGACGCTCCTCAAAGAGTACCCCTCCCTGATCGTTCTCAATCTTACTGATAAAGAAGGGATTAACCAGGAAGCCACCGTTGGCCATCACCGAATATCCGCGCGCGACCTGCAGGGGAGTAAAGGAGGCTGAGCCCAGTGCCAACGATTCAGTGTGGACAATGTTTTGCGCCGGGAAGCCAAAGCGCTGCAGATACTCGGCGGCGTAGTCGACGCCCATAGCGCGCATGGCGCGTACCATCACCACGTTTTTCGACTGTCCAAGCCCCTGGCGTAAACGAATCGGACCGGCATACTGCGGCGGCGAGTTCTTCGGCCGCCAGTCGGAACCGGCTCCGGCGTCCCAGCGTGAGATCGGCACATCGTTGAGCATACTTGCCAGGGTTAAGCCTTTATCCATCGCGGCGGTATAGAGGAACGGCTTAATGTTGGAGCCGACCTGACGCAGCGCCTGGGTGGCGCGGTTGAATTTACTCTGGTTAAAGTCAAACCCGCCGACAAGGGCAATAATCGCTCCGTTTTGCGGGTTAATGGAGACCAGCGCCGAGTTGACGTCCGGGACCTGCGACAACCACCAGCTGTCAGCCACTTTACGCACCCAGATCTGCTGCCCGGCCTGCACGACGTCGTTGACTTTACGCGGGGTCGCCCCCTGCTGCGTATCGGAGATAAAGCGACGGGCCCAGCGCACGCCGTCCATCGTCAGCGAAACCGAGTCGCCGTTAGCCAACAGCGCGACGGCCTCCTGGGCATTCGCGGAGGTGACCACCGCCGGGAAAAGCGGGCCGTAGCCAGACTGACGCTTCAGCATGTCGACGATCTTCCTCGTCTCCCACGGCGTTTCACCGACTTTCCATAGCACGCTGGCCGGGCCGCGGTAGCCATGACGCATATCGTAATCCAGCACGTTATTGCGTACCGCCTGCTGGGCCGCCTGCTGGTTCTTGCGGGTAATGGTGGTGTAAACCCGGTAGCCATCTTCATAGGCCTGCTCGCCGTAGCGATTCACCATCTCCTGACGCACCATTTCGCTCAGGTAAGGCGCAGAGAAGGCGATTTTCGGCGCGTGATAGCTGGCGTCGATCGTTTCGCTGCGTGCCTCATCGTATTGCGCCTGGGTGATGTACCCTTCGCTCAACATACGCGATAACACCACGTTGCGACGGGCAGTGGCACGATCCATGGAATAGAGCGGGTTAAAGGTAGAAGGCGCTTTCGGCAGGCCGGCAATCACCGCCATCTCACTCAGGGTCAACTGGTCGATAGGTTTGCCAAAATAGACCTGCGCCGCGGCGCCGACACCATAGGCGCGGTAGCCGAGGTAGATCTTGTTCAGATACAGCTCAAGGATTTCATCTTTGTTCAGCAACTGCTCGATGCGGATAGCCAGAAAGGCCTCTTTAATCTTACGCATCAACGTCTTCTCGGGGCTGAGGAAGAAGTTACGAGCTAACTGCTGGGTGATGGTGCTGGCGCCCTGGGAGGCGTGGCCTGAAAACATCGCCACGCTGGCGGCACGGAAAATACCTACCGGATCGACGCCGTGGTGCTCATAGAAACGGCTGTCTTCAGTGGCGATAAACGCTTTAACCAGTTCGGGAGGAATTTGCTGCAACGTTACAGGGATACGGCGTTTTTCGCCATATTGCGCAATAAGCTCACCGTCGGCGCTATAGACCTGCATCGGGATCTGCAAACGCACATCCTTCAGGGTTGCGACGTCGGGGAGTTGCGGCTCTATGTATTTGTAGAGGCCAAAAATCGAGCCTGCTCCCAGCAGTACGCAACAGACTGCAAGGATCAATAGATACTTTACGAACTTCACCGGTGTTTTCCCATTTAGTTTTATTTGGGCAGTTTATAAACAAACGCGCGGTAGTATAAAGGCAAGCCAGGAGCATTGATATAGCCGGGCAGTTTTGCCGGATAAGGAGATCGTAAGCATGGCTTTCAGAAACTGGAGGATCGGAATGCATATCCAACAGGATAGCATTGCCGTTGTCGCACTACTGCATGAGCGCTCACGCTGGGCGCTACGCCGCTGGTGGCGGATCCCTCTGCCGCCAGGTCTGGTACGCCAGGGTATGGTGGCGGACGTCAGCGCTCTCGGTACACGACTTGCCGCCTGGCGCCGGGAGCTACCGGCGCAGCATCAGGTCAGTATCGCCTTTCCCGCGGTGCGCACATTGCAAAAGCGCCTACCGTATCCGCAGTTCGCTCTGCGGGATCGGCAACAGGCGACGTGGATAGCCAGCGCCATGACCCAGCAGCTGGCGATGCCCGCCACCTCCTTATGTATTGATTATGCGCCCACCTCGCAGAACGACGGCTGGCAGGTTACAGCGGCGCAGCGGCTGGACATCAATGTCCTGCGGGAGCTGGCAGGACGGCTGCGGCTGCGGGTGGCGGCCATCGTGCCGGATGCCAGCGCGCTGGGCGCCTTTTTCCCCTTGATGACGGCGACCGAGCAGGCCCTTGCCTGGCGGGATGAAAAGCACTGGCTATGGGCGACCCAGGAGGCCTGGGGCTGTGAGGCCTGCGATGAAGTGGGCTCCTTAAGCCAGCTGGCGGAGCAGCTTCAGATGCCGTTGCGTCTGTGTGCGGATGCCGGTGATGAGGCCAACCGTTTTGATGCCTGGCAGGTGATTCACCGCCGGCAGCCCCCATTGCCGGCCGATGGCGATCGCTATGCTATTGCCCTTGGGCTGGCGCTGGGGGGGGGGCGCCATGACGCATGTCGTTAATCTTCTTCCCTGGCGTGACCTTCGCCGCCGCCAGCGCTTGCGCTACGCCCTGTTGTTAGCCATCGGCATTGTGCTGCTGGGCGGGATGAGCCTGCTGGTGAGCCGAACGGCGCGTCTGCAGCACGGCTTCCTGGCGACGCTCCACACGACGGCAGACGCGCAGCTGCTCGCCTCGCTCAAACTACGCGAGAAGGCGCTGCGCGAGGCCCGGCAGGAGTACCATCGCCTGCTCGCGCAGCAACGGCGCAGATCGGCGATCGCGGCCTGGCAACCCAGGCTGCAGGCGCTCGCGGCAGATCTGCCTGCACAGGCGTGGCTGACGCGGCTGGATTACCACGAGGCGGTTCTGACGCTCAACGGCCTCGCTTTGAACCTACAGGCACTGGCCAGCGCGGAGGCCATTCTGGCTAGCGTCCCTGGATTCGCGCCGGCAAAAGCTGGCGGAACCCAGCGTGACGCCGAGGGCCGCTGGCAGTTCAGCTTTACCCTGACGGGAGAGCGTTCCGATGCAGATTAACATCCAGCGCAGCCAGAAGCTGCTGCTGATCCTGTTTATGCTGGGGGGCGGTGCGGCTCTCTGGCACGCTACCCGGCTGCCGCTGGCATCGGTGTCCCGTGAAGTGGCCCTGCAAACACAGTGGCGCCGGGTGATGGCTTTGCGCATACCTGCCGGTGATATACCAGGTGCGCGCATCGACAAGCAGCCGTTTTCGCCCATAGCCATTCCACTAACCGGCGTCAGGCTTATTGCCTGGCGTCCACAGGGGAACGGCGGTGAGATGGAACTGACCCTGCCCTGGCAGACGGTGCCCGCGTTTTTTGCCTGGCTGGCGCGCTGCGGGATGAGTCCGCGCTCGTTCTCATTGTATCGCGAGGCGCAGGTACTCCGCCTGCATCTGCAACTGGAGGCGGAAGATGATCGGTAAACGCTGGGCTTTACTGTGGCTGCCGCTGTCGCTGCTGGCCGCCGGGCGAGACCCTTTCCTGCCGGTAGAGGATCCCTGCCGTACGGCGCAGCTATCGCAATGGCGCTATGGCGGGGCCGCCGGCGATGACGCAGGCTGGAGGGGATTTCTGCAGGACGGGAGCGGCAAGTGGCAGCGGGTGCAAATAAATGAGCAATTACCCACCGGATGGCGAGTGAACCGGATGACCCCCGGTGAGCTGGAGATCGCCACCCCTGCGGGGTGTGAACCGCCAGCGTGGCGCTGGCAACGTGAAGGGAAACAACATAATGCGATGGATAAGCCTCCTGTTTCTGCTGCTGCCTCTGGCAGTGGCCGCCGCGCGAAATGATAAGACGGTTACGCTGGTGGTCGACGATGCGCCGGTGGCCCAGGTGCTGCAAGCCCTGGCCGAAATGAACCATAAGAATCTGGTCGTGGCGCCGGACGTCAGTGGCACGCTCTCCCTGCATCTGCAGAAGGTTCCCTGGACTCAGGCGCTGCGGGCGGTGGTGGACAGCGCGGGCCTCTCTTTGCAACAGCAGGGGACGGTCATTTACGCGCACACTCAGGCCTGGCAAAAGGCAAATCAGGCGCAGCGTGAAGCCGAGCAGGCGAAACGCCTGCAGAATCTGCCGCTGCAGGCGGAGAACGTCATTCTGCACTATGCCGATGCTGAGGAGCTGGCAAAAGCGGGCGGTAAGTTACTCAGCGCCAGGGGCAACTTAATGGCGGATAAGCGGACCAATCGCCTGCTGATCCGCGACGATGCTCGTCATCTCCCGGCGCTTAAAGCCTGGGCTCAGGAGATGGATTTGCCTGTCGGGCAGGTTGAGCTGGCTGCCCATATCGTGTCGATGAGCGAAACCAGCCTTCGCGAGCTGGGGGTGAAGTGGCGGCTGGCGGAGGTCGGCGGCACGCCGGGATCAGGACAAATCACCACCCTGAGCAGCGATTTGTCGGTGAACGATGCCAGCACCCGCGCAGGGTTTAACATCGGCAAGATTAACGGTCGCTTGCTTGAGCTGGAGCTTTCCGCGCTGGAGCGTAAGCAGCAGGTCGAGATTATCGCCAGCCCGCGTTTACTGGCCTCTCATATGCAACCCGCCAGCATCAAGCAGGGAAGTGAGATCCCTTATCAGGTCTCCAGCGGCGAAAGCGGCGCCACGTCGGTGGAATTTAAAGAGGCGGTATTGGGGATGGAGGTGACGCCGACAGTGCTGCAGCAGGGGAGAGTGCGTCTGAAGCTGCGGATCAGTGAAAATACGCCGGGCCAGGTATTAAAGCAGGAGAATGGCGAGACGCTGGCCATCGATAAACAAGAGATAGAAACCCTGGTGGAGGTCCGCAGCGGCGAGACCTTAGCGTTGGGCGGCATCTTTTCGCAGAAAAATAAAACCGCCCGCGACAGCGTCCCGCTGTTGGGTGATATCCCGGTGCTGGGGCGCTTGTTTCGTCGCGACGGGAAAGATAATGAACGCCGTGAACTGGTTGTCTTTATTACGCCACGGATTCTGGCAGTACGTTAAGCAGGTTTTTCATGCTAAACACGTTTCAGGTGTTTGACGTGAGGACGGATTTAGCATACAAGGGGTACCGATTTGAGAGTCGGGTACGACATCAATCCTCCCTTTATTGTCCGGCGATTTTATTCAGTTGCCAAACCAGCCGGAGTATTGAGATAATTTTTAGTCTGACTCTCGCTCTATTGCATATGAGGTTTCAGTTCATGCCCTGCGGCGCTGGGTGTCTGCGAAGCGGGTTTATCATTAACGAATAGTCTTAGTAGTACCGAAAAAATGGCAGAGAAACGCAATATCTTTCTGGTTGGGCCTATGGGTGCCGGCAAAAGCACTATTGGGCGCCAGTTAGCCCAACAGCTCAACATGGAATTTTACGATTCTGATCAAGAGATTGAGAAACGCACTGGCGCTGATGTGGGCTGGGTCTTCGATGTTGAAGGCGAAGAAGGCTTCCGCGACCGTGAAGAAAAAATTATCAATGAGTTGACGGAAAAACAGGGGATTGTGCTGGCGACTGGCGGCGGCTCTGTAAAATCCCGTGAAACGCGTAACCGTCTCTCCGCCCGCGGCGTGGTGGTCTACCTGGAAACAACAATCGAGAAGCAGTTGGCCCGTACGCAGCGCGATAAAAAGCGTCCTTTGCTACAAGTCGATGCGCCGCCTCGTGAAGTGCTGGAAGCGCTGGCTGACGAGCGTAACCCGCTGTATGAAGAGATCGCCGACGTGACTATCCGCACAGACGATCAGAGTGCGAAAGTCGTCGCGAACCAGATTATTCATATGCTGGAAAGCAACTGATTCTGGCTTAATAAAAGTGCGTCAGAGTAAAAGTCACTGAGGTGGATGTCGCGTTATGGAGAGGCTTACTGTTACCCTCGGGGAACGTAGTTACCCGATTACCATCGCGGCTGGTTTGTTTAACGATCCAGCTTCCTTTCTGCCACTCAAGTCGGGCGACCAGGCTATGCTGGTCACCAACGAAACACTGGCGCCGCTTTATCTGGATACCGTCCGCTCCGCGCTGGAGCAGGCAGGCGTCAACGTTGACAGCGTGATCCTGCCCGACGGCGAGCAGTACAAAAGCCTGGCGGTGATGGATACCGTTTTCACCGCGTTGTTGCAAAAACCGCATGGCCGTGACACCACGCTGGTGGCGCTTGGCGGTGGTGTTATCGGTGATCTCACCGGTTTCGCCGCGGCAAGCTATCAGCGCGGCGTGCGTTTTATTCAGGTCCCTACCACCTTGTTGTCGCAGGTCGATTCATCGGTCGGTGGCAAAACCGCAGTGAACCACCCTCTCGGCAAAAATATGATTGGTGCCTTCTGGCAGCCGATTTCGGTGGTGGTCGATCTTAACTGTTTAAAAACCCTGCCGAAACGCGAGCTTGCTTCCGGACTGGCTGAAGTCATCAAGTACGGCGTGATCCTGGATGGCGAATTCTTCAGCTGGCTGGAAAACAACATTGATGCGCTGCTGGCCCTGGATGACAACGCGATGGCGTACTGTATTCGTCGCTGCTGTGAGCTGAAAGCGGAAGTTGTGGCTGCTGACGAGCGTGAAACCGGGTTACGTGCTTTACTCAATCTTGGACATACCTTCGGCCATGCTATCGAGGCGGAAATGGGCTACGGTAACTGGCTGCACGGCGAAGCGGTGGCGGCAGGTATGGTCATGGCCGCGCATACATCCGAACGGCTGGGGCAGTTCCGGGCTCAGGATACTCAGCGCATTATCGATCTGCTCAAGCGTGCAGGCTTGCCGGTACGCGGCCCGCAGGAAATGAGTGCGCAGGCGTATTTGCCCCATATGATGCGCGATAAGAAAGTACTGGCTGGCGAAATGCGGCTAGTGCTCCCGCTCGCAATAGGAAGCAGCGAGTTGCGCGGCGGAGTGCCGCACGATGTGGTTCTTGGCGCGATTGCTGATACTCAGCAGGCGCAACAATAAGAAGGTCTGGCCGCGTTCGCGCGGCGTTATCATTTCGGGTGATGTGCAATAATCGTGAGCATAAGCCTTTTAGTGGGGTGTTAAATGGATGATTTCAAACCAGAAGACGATATGAAAGCCGATCGCAACGATCGTCGTGCTGGTCGTTCCCGTCAATCTTCCGAGCGTGATGCCGATCCGCAAATTAATTTCGACGATGTCGATCTTGATGCCGATGAAGACCGTCCGACGCGCGCCGGTAAGGCCCGTCGCGAGCGTGATGAGGAAGAATTTGAAGAAGAACTGGATGCGGAAGACGAGGAGATGCTCGAAGAGCAACCTGTAGAGCGTCGTCCGCGCAAGCGTAAAAAAGCGCCGGCCAAACCAGCCTCCCGTCAGTACATCATGATGGGCGTGGGGATTCTGGTGCTGCTGCTGTTAATCGTAGGTATCGGTTCCGCGCTGAAATCGCCATCATCGTCCAGCCAGCAGACCGCTTCCGGCGAGAAGAGCATTAATCTTTCTGACGACCAGTCCACCAGCACGCCTGCTGCTGCCGGCCAGGATCAGACCGCCGCCAACACCACCTCACAGCAGGACGTCACGGTTCCGCCTATTGCCGCGAACCCGACCCAGGGCCAGGCAGCGGCAGAGCCGCAGGGCCAGCAGCGGGTTGAAGTTCAGGGCGATCTGAATAATGCGTTGACCCAGCAGCAGGGCCAACTGGATGGCGCCGTAGCCAACTCGACGCTGCCGACTGAACCGGCAACCGTCGCGCCGATCCGTAATGGTGCCAATGGTACAGCGGCTCCGCGCCAGGCAACTGAACGTCAGACGGCGGCGACGCCGCGTCCGGCTGAGCGTAAGCACACCGTTATCGAAGCGAAGCCGCAGACGAAGCCTCAGGCCGTGGCAAAAGCGCCGGTAGAAACCAAGCCGGTTCAGCCGAAGCATGTTGAAAGCGCCGCGACTACCGCTCCGGCGAAAACGACCGCCGCGGAAAGCAAACCGGTGGCAACGGCGCAGAGCAAACCTGCAGCGACCACCACCCCTGCTGCGCCAGCCGCAACGGCAGCCACGGCAGCTCCGGCCGCGAAGAGCGGTAAAACGGCAGGTGACGTCAGCTCAATGAAATCTGCGCCGTCGGGTAACTATACCCTGCAGCTCAGCAGCTCCTCTAACTATGACAACCTGAACAACTGGGCGAAGAAAGAGAAGCTGGAAAGATATGTTGTCTATGAAACATCGCGTAACGGCCAACCATGGTACGTGCTGGTGAGCGGTATCTATGCTTCAAAAGAAGAAGCGAAACGCGCTGTCACCTCGCTACCGGCGGACGTGCAGGCGAAAAATCCATGGGCAAAACCGCTGCATCAGGTTCAGGCTGACCTGAAATAATGCCGTGGGGTAGTCTTAAGCGCAGGATGCTGTCGGAGCTTTCTCCACAGCCGGAGAACGTGTAATTAGTTAGGCAGCATGAAAAAGAATCGCGCTTTTCTAAAGTGGGCAGGGGGGAAGTACCCCCTGCTTGACGATATTAAAAAGCATTTGCCGGAAGGCGAGTGCTTAATCGAGCCCTTTGTGGGCGCCGGGTCGGTATTTCTCAATACCGACTTTTCTCGTTATATCCTCGCGGATATCAACAGTGACCTGATCGGCCTGTACAACATCGTCAAATTGCGCACCGACGAATATGTCGCTGCTGCTCGTGAGATGTTTACCCCGGAAAACAACGTTGCTGAGCGCTACTACCAGCATCGTGATGAATTCAACCAGAGCCAGGATCCGCTGCGTCGCGCGGTGCTGTTCCTGTATCTGAATCGTCACGGCTACAACGGCCTGTGTCGCTACAATTTGCGCGGCGAGTTTAATGTGCCGTTTGGCCGTTATAAAAAGCCCTACTTCCCCGAAGCTGAGCTCTATCATTTCGCCGAAAAGGCGCAAAACGCCGAGTTTTACTGCGAATCTTACGAAGAGTGCATGCAACGCGCGGATAGCCGCACGGTGGTGTATTGCGATCCGCCCTATGCGCCGCTAACGGCGACGGCGAACTTTACCGCTTACCACACCAACAGTTTCAACCTGGAGCAACAGGTACTGCTGGCGCAAAAAGCGGAATCGCTGATGAAAAAGCGCATCCCGGTGCTGATTTCCAACCACCGCACGCCGCTGACGCAGGAATGGTATAAAAACGCGGCAGAAACGCATATTGTGAAGGTTCGGCGCAGCATCAGCAGCAACGGTGGTACGCGTAAAAAGGTGGACGAGCTATTAGCGCTCTACCGTCCGCCTAAGACCAAATAAATTTCAAGGAGATGCGGATGAAGCAGTATTTGATTGCCCCTTCGATTCTGTCGGCTGATTTTGCCCGTCTGGGTGAGGATACCGCGAAGGCGCTGGCGGCGGGTGCGGATGTCGTGCACTTCGACGTTATGGACAACCATTACGTGCCAAACCTGACGATTGGCCCGATGGTGCTGAAGTCACTGCGTAATTACGGTATTACCGCGCCAATCGACGTCCACCTGATGGTGAAGCCGGTCGACCGCATCATTCCTGATTTTGCCGAAGCCGGCGCCAGCATTATCACCTTCCATCCGGAAGCCTCCGAACACGTGGATCGCAGCCTGCAGCTGATTAAAGAGCACGGCTGTAAAGCAGGCCTGGTGTTTAACCCGGCGACGCCGCTGAGCTACCTCGATTACGTGATGGATAAGCTGGACGTGATCCTGCTGATGTCGGTTAACCCGGGCTTTGGCGGCCAGTCCTTTATTCCCCAGACGCTGGATAAACTGCGTGAAGTGCGCCAGCGCATTGACGCTTCCGGCTACGACATCCGCCTTGAAGTGGATGGCGGTGTGAAAGCCAGCAATATCGGCGAAATCGCCGCGGCGGGTGCGGATATGTTTGTTGCCGGCTCGGCGATCTTCGGCCAGCCGGACTACAAGAAAGTGATTGATCAAATGCGTAGTGAATTAGCGAAGGTGAGTCATGGATAAATTACAGGCGATCCGCGGCATCGCGTTTGATCTCGACGGCACGCTGGTGGATAGCGCGCCGGGTCTAACCTCGGCGGTTGATAACGCCCTCTACGCCCTGGAACTGCCGGTGGCGGGAGAAGAACGGGTCGTGACCTGGATTGGCAACGGCGCCGATGTCCTGATGGAGCGGGCGCTGACCTGGGCTCGTCAGGAGCGTGCGACGTTACGTGCGGCGATGGGCAAGCCCTCCGTCGACGATCATGATATTCCGCAAGACGAGCAGCTGCGCATTTTGCGTAAACTGTTTGACCGCTATTACGCCGAAGCGGCGGAAGAGGGCAGTTTCCTGTTTCCGGCGGTGGCCGATACGCTCGGCGCGCTGCATGCCAAAGGTCTGCCGCTGGCGCTGGTCACCAATAAGCCGACGCCGTTTGTCGCCCCGCTGCTCGAGGCGCTCGATATTGCGAAATATTTTAGCGTGGTGATTGGCGGCGATGACGTGCAGAACAAAAAGCCGCATCCGGAACCGCTGCTGCTGGTGGCGGAAAAGCTCTCTCTGGCTCCAGCCGAGCTGCTGTTCGTCGGCGATTCGCGCAATGATATTCAGGCGGCCAAAGCGGCAGGTTGCTGCTCTGTTGGCCTGACCTACGGTTATAACTATGGCGAACCGCTTGCGCTGAGCGAGCCGGACTATCTCTTCGACCAGTTTAATGAACTCTTACCCGCTCTCGGGTTACCGCACAGTGAAACTCAGGAATTGAAACATGACTAAGCCCATCGTTTTTAGTGGCGCACAGCCCTCAGGTGAACTGACCATTGGCAACTACATGGGTGCGCTGCGTCAGTGGGTCAACATGCAGGACGAATACCACTGCATCTACTGCATCGTGGACCAGCACGCCATCACCGTGCGCCAGGATCCGCAGCAGCTGCGCAAGGCGACCCTGGATACCCTGGCACTGTATCTGGCCTGCGGCATCGACCCGCAAAAAAGCACCATCTTCGTGCAGTCGCACGTGCCGGAACACGCCCAGTTAGGCTGGGCGCTGAACTGCTACACCTATTTCGGCGAGCTGAGCCGCATGACGCAGTTTAAAGACAAGTCCGCACGCTACGCGGAGAACATCAACGCCGGTCTGTTTGATTACCCGGTTCTGATGGCTGCAGATATTCTGCTGTACCAGACCAACCAGGTTCCGGTCGGCGAAGATCAGAAGCAGCACCTTGAGCTGAGCCGCGACATTGCCCAGCGTTTTAACGCTATCTACGGCGATATTTTTAAAGTGCCTGAGCCGTTTATCCCGAAATCCGGCGCGCGCGTGATGTCGCTGCTGGAGCCGACCAGGAAGATGTCCAAGTCTGACGATAACCGCAACAACGTTATCGGCCTGCTGGAAGATCCGAAATCGGTGGTCAAGAAGATCAAACGCGCGGTCACCGACTCCGACGAGCCGCCGGTGGTGCGTTACGACCTGAAAGAGAAAGCGGGCGTCTCCAACCTGCTGGATATCCTTTCTGCGGTCACCGGGAAAACCATTCCGGAGCTGGAGCAGCATTTTGAAGGCAAAATGTATGGCCACCTGAAAGGCGAAGTCGCTGAAGCGGTGTCGGGCATGCTGACTGAGCTGCAGGAACGCTATCACCGTTTCCGTAACGACGAAGCGTTTCTCAACCAGGTGATGAAAGACGGCGCAGAGAAAGCCAGCGCGCGCGCTTCTCAGACCCTGAAAGCGGTATACGAAGCGATTGGTTTTGTCGCCAGGCCGTAAGCGATGCAACAGCTAAAAAGGGCGGGAATATCCCGCCCTTTTTTATGCCTGTCGTCCACGCCGCAAGGCGAAGGTTAGTGGTTCGAGAACCAGTTCAGTTTATCCCGCAGGCCGACCACGCGGCCGACGATGATCAGCGCCGGGCTGGCCATCTGCTGCGCCAGAATATCCAGCTGTGCTAAGGTGCCGCTGACGACTTTTTGCGTCACGGCGGTACCGTTCTCGACGATGGCGGCGGGCATATCTTCCGCCATGCCGTGAGCGATAAGCTTCTCGCGGATCGCTGGCGCCTGGTTCAGTCCCATGTAGAACACCAGGGTTTGCTTCTCTATCGCCAGGTTTGCCCAGTCCAGCTCGCCGCCGGTTTTCAGATGGCCGGTAACCAGGCGGACGCCCTGGGCGAAATCGCGGTGTGTTAACGGGATCCCCGAGTAGGCGGAACAGCCGGAGGCGGCGGTAATGCCAGGGACAACGGAGAAGGGGATGCCCGCCTCACAAAGGATTTCCAGCTCTTCTCCGCCGCGGCCAAAGATAAAGGGATCGCCGCCTTTCAGCCGGACCACGCGTCTGCCTTTTTGCGCTTCGCGCAGCAGGATCTGGTTGATCTCCTCCTGCGGGACGCAGTGATAGCCTGAACGTTTGCCGACGAATACCCGGTCGGCATCGCGGCGCACCAGGTTCATGATGTCGTCGGAGACCAGACGGTCATAAACCACCACATCGGCCTGCTGGATCTGCTGTAGCCCTTTGAGCGTGAGTAGCCCGGCATCGCCTGGGCCGGCGCCAACCAGCACCACCTCGCCGCGATGCTCTAACGGTTCCGTCAGCAGCTGCTCGGTGGTATCTGCCACCGCTTGCCGATCGTCGTTGGCCAGCGACTGCGCCAGCCGATCGTTAACAAACAGCTTCTCCCAGAAGCGGCGGCGTTCGCCCACGCTGGCAAACTGCTGCTTAACGCGCGCGCGCAGATGGCCGGCGTAGCGCGCCAGCTGGCCGAGGTGTAGCGGCAGGACGGACTCCAGCTTCTCGCGCAGCAGGCGCGCCAGCACTGGCGATGTCCCGCCCGAAGAGACGGCGACCATCAGCGGCGAGCGATCGATGATCGACGGCATGATAAAGCTGGCCTGGCGCGGGGCATCCACCACGTTACAGAAGATACGCCGCGCTTCGGCCGCCTCGCTAACCTGCTGGTTGACCGTCTCATCATCAGTAGCGGCGATGGCCAGCCAGCAGTTATCCAGCAGCGAGGGGATAAACTCCCCCTGCACCAGAGTTAGCATCTGTGAATCAGCCCACACCTGAAACTGGGGCGTGAAGTCGAGCGCATTGACCGTGACGTTAGCGCCAGCATCCAGCAGCAGACGGGCTTTGCGTTCGGCGACATCCCCGCCGCCAACCAGTAAACAATCGCGCTGGCGCAACTGGCAGAATATGGGTAAGTGATCCACAGAAAAACCTCATAAAAATAAGGGGTAGAAAACGAGTGGTCGTAGAATAGCAGCAAAGGTAATACAAAACATGCGACATATCCCGCACTCATGCGCTGTCGGTCAGAACTGTTACTTATATCTCCCCCCGTGGCCGGGGGGAGGGAGAAGGACTTACGCTTTAAGCTGAACGTGTCCGTCTTTCACGCGGGCGTCGAAGCGGGCGATAGAGTGGCTGGCATCTTCCATGCACAGGCCGTCGCTCAGGCGGAAGCGCTGTTTTTTCAGCGGGCTGGCAACCCACAGCGCGCCGTCATGTTCGGCGATGATCCCGCGGGACAGCACGCTGGCATTGAAGAACGGGTCAATATTGCTGATGGCGAATACCCTGTCGTCATGGTAGGGACGGAAGATCGCCACCTGCTGCTGGCCGAGCAGCGCGCAGACGCCGGTGGCCGGCAGGATGTCGTCAATTTTGCAGATGTTTACCCACTGGCTCATGCTTTTTCCTCCACCAGAGTAACCGGGATACGCTCATACGGCGTGGCCGGGCGGTGCTGGTCACGTTCCGGCACCACCTGAACGTTCGGGTCGCGCTGGTCGCTGTTGATAAAGTGTTTGAAGCGCGTCTGCGCCGCCGGGTTGTTGACGGTCTCGGTCCACTCGCAGGCGAAGGCGGCGCGCAGGCGAGCCAGCTCCTCTTCCAGATGGTCGTTCAGGCCCAGCTTGTCATCGATGATAACGCTGCGCAGATAGTCGATCCCGCCTTCCATGTTGTCCAGCCACGGCGCGGTACGGGTTAGCTTATCGGCGGTGCGGATGTAGAACATCATAAAGCGGTCGAGATACTTAATCAGCGTCTCGCGATCGAGGTCCGCGGCCAGCAGATCGGCGTGGCGCGGCTTCATCCCGCCATTACCGCACACGTACAGGTTCCAGCCTTTCTCGGTGGCGATGATCCCGACGTCTTTGCCCTGGGCCTCCGCACATTCGCGGGTACAGCCGGAGACGCCGAACTTCATTTTGTGTGGGGTGCGGATGCCTTTGTAGCGGTTTTCCAGTTCCACGCCGAAGCCGACGCTGTCGCCGACGCCGTAGCGGCACCAGGTGCTACCGACGCAGGTTTTCGCCATCCGCAGCGCTTTGGCGTAGGCGTGGCCGGTTTCGAAGCCCGCTTCAATCAGCTGACGCCAGATCTCCGGCAGGTCGTCTTTCTGCGCGCCAAACAGGCCGATGCGCTGGGAGCCGGTGATTTTGGTGTACAGATTGAATTCACGCGCGATACGGCCCACGGCGACCAGCCCTTCCGGCGTGATTTCGCCGCCCGCGGAGCGCGGAATGACCGAGTAGGTACCATCTTTCTGAATGTTGGCGAGGAAGTTGTCGTTGGTGTCCTGCAGCGGCGTGTGCTGCGGTTTGAGGATGTACTCATTCCAGCAGGAGGCCAGCAGAGAGCCGACGGTCGGCTTACAGATCTCGCAGCCATAACCCTGACCGTGTTTTTCCAGCAGTTCGTCGAAGGTTTTAATGCCTTCCACGCGGATCAGGTGGAACAGCTCCTGGCGGGAGTAAGCGAAGTGTTCGCACAGGTTGTTGTTGACCTCGATGCCCTGTTTCGCCAGTTCGGCATTGAGCACCTGCGTCACCAGAGGGATACAACCCCCGCAGCCGGTTCCGGCTTTGGTTTCCGCTTTCAGCGCCGCGACGGTGTGGCAGCCTTTGTTGATGGCGGCGATCAGGTCGCCTTTACTGACGTCAAAGCAGGAGCAGATCTGCGCGCTGTCCGGCAGTTTATCGACGCCGATCGACGGCTTGCCGCTGCCGGCGTGGGCCGGAAGGATCAGCGAATCCGGATTTTCCGGCAGCTCGATAGCGTTGAGCACCAGTTGCAGCAGATTGCCATAGTCGCTGGTGTCACCGACCAGCACCGCGCCGAGCAGCGTTTTATTGTCGGCGCTGACGATCAGGCGCTTATAAACTTCTTTGCTTTCGTCGAGATAGACGTAGCTGCGGGCGCCCGGCGTGCGGCCATGGGCATCGCCGATACCACCCACATCCACGCCCAGCAGCTTCAGCTTGGCGCTGAGATCGGCGCCGGTGAAACTATTTTCACTGCCGAGGAGGTGGTCGACGGCCACCTGGGCCATTTTATAGCCCGGGGCGACCAGACCGTAGACGCGGTTGTTCCAGCTGGCACATTCGCCGATGGCGTAGATATCCGGGTCGGAGGTCTGGCAGCTATCGTTGACCATGATGCCGCCGCGCTGGGCGACCTCCAGCCCGCACTGGGTGGCCAGCTTGTCACGCGGGCGGATCCCGGTAGAGAAGACGATGAAATCGACCTGCAGCTCGCTACCGTCGGCGAAGTGCATGGTTTTGCGCGCCTCGGTACCCTGCTGGACGATCTCTTTGGTGTTTTTGCTGGTGTGAACTTTCACGCCCATGCTTTCAATTTTGCGCCGCAGCTGCTCGCCGCCCATCTGGTCGAGCTGTTCGGCCATCAGCATCGGCGCGAATTCGATAACGTGGGTTTCCACGCCGAGGTTTTTCAACGCGCCTGCCGCTTCCAGACCGAGCAGACCGCCGCCGACGACTGCACCGCGCTTGCTGCGACGGGCGCAGGATTCAATCGCGTTGAGATCTTCAATCGTGCGATAGACGAAGCAATCCTGAGTTTCCGCGCCTTTAATCGGCGGGATCCAGGGGTATGAGCCGGTCGCCATAATCAGCTTGTCGTAGAACACAGTGCGCCCGGCGCTGGAGTGGATCACCTTCTCCTGGCGGTTGATGGTGATCGCCCGTTCGCCGACCAGCACCTTGACGCCGTGTTTCTCATAGAAACCTTCGCGCACCAGCGACAGCTCTTCTGCGGTATGGTGGGAGAAATAAGACGACAGGTGGACACGGTCGTAGGCGATACGCGGTTCTTCACAGAACACGGTAATGTCGAACTGTCCGGCAGGCGTCTTATCGAGAAGCTCTTCGATAAAGCGATGGCCAACCATGCCGTTACCGATAATAGCGATTCTGACTTTGCTCATTTTTGCCTCGATTTCTTTTCTATTACCGCCTACCTTAACGATTCAGCCATCAGGCTTATTGATTCAAATCAATGACAACTTCACCTACCACTTAATGGGTATATAATTGATTTGTCTGTATTTTTCTAAGTTATGGAAAACGCTGGCTTTTCCTTTTTGCTGATTTTGTGTACAAGAATTGGACGGGCCGCGAAGTAGAGTTGGCTGGAAAATAAGCCGTATTGAATAGAGAGGGTGATATGACAGCAGCGCCGCTTTGGTTGATTCAGAACGTACGCCTGGCAGACCGTGACGGCCTCTGGCAGATAGCGATAGATAAGGGGCGCTTTGGCGCGATTACGCCGATGGGCGAGGCGCACGACGAAAGCTACGAAATATTGAACGCTCGCGGCGGGCTGGCGATCCCGCCTTTTATCGAGCCGCATATCCATCTGGATACCACCCAGACGGCCGGTGAGCCGCACTGGAACCAGTCCGGTACTTTGTTCGAGGGGATTGAGCGCTGGGCGGAGCGGAAAGCGCTGCTCAGCCATGAGGATGTCAAAGCCCGCGCGTGGAAAACCCTCAAATGGCAGATCGCCAATGGCGTGCAGTTTGTCCGTACCCATGTTGATGTCTCCGATCCCACGTTGACGGCGCTGAAGGCGATGCTGGAGGTCAAACAGGAGGTGGCGCCATGGGTCGAGCTACAGATTGTCGCTTTTCCGCAGGAGGGGATCCTCTCTTACCCCAACGGCGAGGCGCTGCTGGAGGAGGCCCTGACGCTGGGGGCGGATGTCGTCGGGGCGATCCCGCACTTTGAGTTCACCCGTGAATATGGTGTGGAATCGCTGCATATTGCTTTCCGTCTGGCGCAGAAATATGACCGCCCGCTGGATATCCACTGCGATGAAATTGACGATGAACAGTCGCGCTTTGTTGAAACCGTTGCCGCGCTGGCGCTGAAGGCGGGGATCGGGCCGCGAGTGACAGCCAGCCATACCACCGCCATGCACTCCTATAATGGCGCTTATACCTCACGCCTGTTCCGCCTGCTTAAGCTCTCCGGCATCAACTTTGTCGCCAATCCGCTGGTGAATATTCATCTGCAGGGCCGGTTTGACGACTACCCGAAACGGCGGGGCATTACCCGGGTGAAGGAGCTGATGGCGGCGGGGATCAATGTGTGCTTTGGTCATGATGACGTCTTTGACCCGTGGTACCCGCTGGGGACCGGCAATATGCTGCAGGTCCTGCATATGGGGCTGCACGTCTGCCAGTTGATGGGTTATCAGCAGATCAACGACGGCCTGAAGCTCATCACCGACCACAGCGCCCGCACGTTTGGTCTGACGGATTACGGCATCGTCAGCGGCAACCCGGCTAACCTGATCATCCTCCCGGCGGAGAATGGCTTTGAGGCGGTACGCTGCCAGGTGCCGGTGCGCTGGTCAATTCGCCAGGGAAGGGTGATCGCGACCACTCAGCTGGCGCAAACCTGGATCCAGACCGACCGCGGTGGGGAGGAGCTCTCTTTTATGAGGAACAGCCCCCTTGCGGACGCAAAGGGGCCGAAGGCTTAGTGAGACGCCGCCTGAGCGTTGTTCTGGCGGTGACGGGAGACGAAGCCAAGGATGAAGCACATCACGAACACCACGGCGTAGAGGCCGTTAGCGGTGTGCAGCGCGGCCAGGGGACCGCTGGCCGCCACAATCGGGCCGGTGACCACGAAAGTAAGCATGGTGCCGATGGTGCCGCAGGTGAGGATAAAGTTCACCAGCTTCGGCGAAGCGACCCGCGTCTGCTGCGAACCGAGCGTAATGATCGAGGTGTAGATGGCGCTGGAGAAGAAGCCCAGGGTGAGAATAAACCACGGCATATGCTCCGGCGACCCATTGATAAACAGGTACATCAGCACCGTCGCGAGCCCGGCGAGAACGGTTAAAATACGCTGCAGGTCGAAGAAGCGTAGGATGAAGCTGAATGACCACATGCCGATCATGTAGGACATCCAGAAATCGCTCACCAGTTTACCGGCGTCCCCGAGGCTCATGCCCAGGCTCTTCGCATATTCCGGTACCCAGGAGATAAAGCCCAACTGACCGAGGATGTAGCACAGCGCCGCAACGGAAAGGAACAGCACGCCGATGCCCCACTTCTCTTTCACTACCGGCTGGCTGTTTTCGCTCTGCGCTTTTTTGCCCAGCACCGGAAAATCACAGCCGAAAGTCAGGACAAAAATGGCGACATACACCAGCCCAATACAGGCGTAGACCCAGTACCACTCGATGCTGCGCGCCAGCAGGACGGCGGCGACCATCGGGAAAATCATTCCCGCCATGCTAAAGAAGGAGTCGGTAAACAGCAGACGCGCCCCGCGCTGACGGCCTTCGTACATATGGGTGATCAGGAAGGTCCCGATCGACATGGTGATCCCGCTCACCAGGCCGAGAACGAACATCGACGCGGAGAACAGCGCCAGGCTGTGGCTGAGCATCAGGCCGGCCACCGCCAGCACCATCAGAATAAAGCCAAAACGCAGCTGAGTTTTCAGCGGCACGATTTCCATCAGCCAGGCATTGAGGAAGATGGAGATCAGAATACCGGCGTTCAGAAAGGTAAAGGTGTTGCTCATACTGGAAACGGGCAGATGGAAATAATCCGCAATGTTACCCATCACCATCCCGGTGACGATCACCAACGCGCCGGTCAGGGCGTAGGAGAAGAAGCTGATCCATGTGAGCTTAATACGGTTGCTGTTAGTCATGACTGGCCTGTGAATAGAAAGGTAAAGCGCGTTGACGCTGCGCCGGGCGGACAGATTTTATTCGTTCAGGTGATGTAATTAAATGTTTATTGTGAAATAGATTATCTTTTGCATGTTTTAATGTGATTCAAATCACATTTAATCGTCGCGCAGGAGAACGTTTGCGCGGTTACAATTATTACAGCTAAGTAAAATTTGGTAAAAGGCTGGCCCAGGATGCAAAGGCTCTTTAGAATCAAGGCACTCGCTTTTATTCTGCTCCGTTAAGGAATTTCCATGCTCAAATCAACACTGGCGGCGATGGCTGCCGTTTTCGCCATTTCAGCGTTCTCCCCGGCCATGGCGGCAAAGGGCGACCCGCATGTGCTGCTGACCACCTCGGCAGGGAACATTGAGCTTGAGTTAAACAGCCAGAAAGCCCCGATTTCCGTAGATAACTTCCTGAAGTACGTTAACAGCGGCTTCTACAACAACACCACCTTCCACCGCGTGATCCCGGGATTCATGGTGCAGGGCGGCGGCTTTAACGAGCAGATGCAGCAGAAACAGCCTAACCCACCGATTAAGAATGAAGCAGATAACGGCCTGCGCAACACCCGCGGCACCATCGCGATGGCGCGTACCGCCGATCAGGATAGCGCCACCAGCCAGTTCTTCATCAACGTGGCGGATAACGCCTTCCTTGACCATGGCCAGCGCGACTTTGGCTATGCGGTGTTTGGTAAAGTGGTGAAGGGGATGGACGTCGCGGACAAGATCTCCCAGGTCCAGACCCATAACGTCGGTCCATACCAGAATGTGCCGACCAAACCGGTTGTTATCCTCTCTGCGAAAGTGCTGCCTTAATCTTCCCTCAGCGCGGTGGGTAGCCGCCGCGCCCGGACGCCTCCCGGCATAACCTGAAATTGCTGCTTATACTTGTGGCACACAGGGGACGATAAGGGGGCGACGATGCGTCCACTCACCGATAAGCAAAAATCCCGACTCTGGGAACAGACACGCAATACCAATTTTCAGGCCAGCCGTCGCCTCGAAGGCGTGACGGTGCCACTGGTTACGCTGACTGCCGAAGAGGCGCTGGCGCGTCTGGCGACGCTGCGGAGGGAGTATGAGCGATAAATTCGGCGATGAACGCGATCCTTACCTCTATCCGGCGCTGAACGTTCTGCGCAACCGTCTTGGCATCCGCCAGGCTAAAAATCTGCAGCAGGCCGCCTTTGAGATGACAGCGCTGCGGGCGGCCACTCTGCCGCTGGGCCCGCGGGTGCGCGGCTTACCCTATCTGTGCGCTATTCATCAACAACTGTATCAGGATCTGTTTGACTGGGCGGGCCGGTTGCGTGAAGTGAACCTTTACCTGGGTGATACGCCGTTTTGCCACTTTGCCCGGATCGAGGAGGAGGGCAATGCCCTGATGCAGGCCCTTGAGCAGGAGGATTATCTCAACAGCCTGCCGCGCGAGACCTTTATCGAACGCCTGAGCTGGTTCTATGGTGAAATTAATGTGCTACACCCTTTTCGTCTTGGCAATGGCCTGACCCAGCGCATTTTCTTTGAACAGCTGGCGATACACGCCGGCTACCTGCTTGACTGGCGTGATGTCGACCCTGCCAGCTGGAGCGCGGCCTGCCAGCAGAGCGCGATGGGCGATCTGGCCCCGCTGGTGGCGATCTTTCGCAAAGTGGTAAGCGAAGCGCGGGAATCTGAGTAGAATAGCCCGGTTTTGATTGTTCCGGAGCCGCTATGATCCTGCTTATCGATAACTATGACTCTTTCACCTGGAATCTGTATCAGTACTTCTGCGAACTGGGGGCGGAAGTGCTGGTCAGGCGCAACGATGCGTTGACGCTGGAAGAGATAGCGGCGCTGGCGCCGGAGAAGATCGTGATCTCGCCTGGCCCCTGCACGCCAAATGAGGCGGGGATATCCCTCGCGGTTATCCGCCACTATGCCGGAAAAACGCCACTGTTAGGCGTCTGTCTTGGGCACCAGGCGATAGCCCAGGCGTTTGGCGCGACTATCGTGCGGGCAGCGCAGGTCATGCATGGTAAAACCTCGCTTATTGAGCATAACGGCGAAGGGGTGTTTCAGGGGCTGAACCATCCTCTGACGGTGACCCGCTATCACTCGCTGGTGATTGACCCGCCGACGCTGCCGCCCGAGTTTATCGTCACTGCCCGCAGCGCCAGTGGTGAGATTATGGGGATCCGCCACCGCGACTGGGATCTTGAGGGCGTGCAGTTCCATCCGGAAAGCATCCTCAGCGAGCAAGGCCATCAGTTGCTGGAAAACTTTCTGAAGCGGTGATTTTCAGTTGCCATTGAGTGATTTTTTATGCATATTTTGTGATTAGATTATCATAATCACATCTGCATAACGAAGAGGGATGGGCAAGACATGGCAACTGAACAACCGGCAATCACCCGCGCCACATTCGATGAAGTTATTTTGCCAATTTATGCACCGGCAGAATTCATCCCTGTGAAGGGGAAAGGCAGCCGCGTCTGGGATCAGCAGGGCAAAGAGTATGTCGATTTCGCCGGTGGCATCGCGGTGACGGCCCTCGGCCATTGCCACCCGGCGCTGGTGGCGGCGCTGCACGAGCAGGGCGAAACGCTCTGGCACACCAGCAACGTCTTTACCAATGAGCCTGCGCTGCGCCTGGGGCGTAAGCTTGTCGATGCCACCTTCGCCGAGCGCGTAGTGTTTATGAATTCCGGCACCGAAGCCAATGAAACGGCTTTCAAGCTGGCGCGTCACTATGCGGTAACCCGCCATAGCCCGTATAAAACCAAAATTATTGCCTTCCATAATGCCTTCCATGGCCGCTCCCTGTTTACCGTTTCCGTCGGCGGGCAGCCGAAGTACTCCGATGGTTTTGGCCCGAAACCGGCGGATATTGTCCATGTTCCCTTCAACGATCTGCAGGCGGTAAAAGCGGTGATGGATGACCACACCTGTGCGGTGGTGGTGGAGCCGATTCAGGGCGAGGGGGGGGTGACCGCGGCCACGCCGGCCTTCCTGCAGGGATTGCGTGAGCTGTGCGATCAGCACCAGGCGCTGCTCGTCTTTGATGAAGTGCAGTGCGGTATGGGGCGTACCGGATCGCTGTTCGCCTATATGCACTATGGCGTAACCCCGGATATCCTGACCAGCGCCAAAGCGCTCGGCGGCGGCTTCCCGGTCAGCGCCATGCTGACCACCCACGAGATCGCCAGCGCCTTCCATGCGGGCTCCCATGGTTCAACCTACGGCGGCAACCCGCTGGCCTGCGCGGTCGCCAACGCGGCCTTCGATCTGATTAATACCCCAGCAGTGCTGGATGGCGTGAACGCGAAACGCGATCTGTTCGTCAAACACCTGCAGCAGCTGGATGCCGAGTTTGATCTGTTCAGTGATATTCGCGGAATGGGGCTGCTGATTGGCGCCGAACTCAAGCCGCAGCACAAAGGTCGCGCGCGTGATTTCCTGTATGCCGCTGCCGATGCCGGCGTCATGGTGCTCAACGCCGGGCCGGACGTGATGCGGTTTGTTCCCTCGCTGATCATCGACGAGCAGGATATTGCCGAAGGGATGGCGCGCTTTGCCCAGGCCGTGGCAAAGGTGATTAACGGCTGATCTTACGCAGCCAGATGCCGTGATGCGGCCGCTGACGCCATGCCACTGACGAAATGGTATGCATGGTGTTCAGATGGCCCAGAATGCGTTGCAGATGCTGCTCCAGAGTGCTTAACGGACCGACTGGCACCTCGCTTTCCGGCGACTCCATAATATTGGCATCCCCTGCGCTGCCGGGGCCATCGCTGTCCAGCCGCTGCTGACAGCGCTGCAGGGCAATCTCACAGGATTCGAGATAGCGCTGAGCAAGATCCGGGGTGAGCATCGTATGCTCCCGGGCCAGGGTGGTTATGGCGTTGATGTGTTCGACGATAAACTGGCTGTGCGTTACCCACAGCTTCATATCTTCCAGATAGTGGGTATTAAACCCGGGTTCCTGCATCGCCTGATTCAGGGAGTTATAGAGCGCGTTATGCGCCTGGTTGACGCGCATGCGTTGATAGGCCAGCGCGGGCGCTTTCGGGTCGGGGCTGAGGATCAGGCGAATCGCCTGCTGGTCGGCCTCCAGCGCATCGTGGGCGTTTTTTTTCAGCAGGCCGCTCTGCCACTGCGGCCACAGCCAGACCATCCCGCCGAAGGCGATCAGGCAGCCGATAATCGTGTCAATCAGTCGGGCGATAATAAACTGTTCCCCGTTGAGCGTCAGCAGTTGCAGGGTATACACCGCCGTCACCGTAAAGCCTACCATCGCCCAGCCATAATGTTTGCGGATGATCAGATAGCTAAGTAGGGTGATCAGCAGCATCCCGCTCAGGGTATAGCTCTCCGGAACGTGAAAGTGCAACGTCAGTCCGGCGATGATCAGGCCGGCGAGCGTTCCCGCCGCCCGGTGGACAATTCGCACCCGCGTGGCGCCATAGCCGTTCTGGGTGACGAAGAGTACGGTCATCAGGATCCAGTAGGGCTTCGGCAAATGCAGGGCGTTACCCATCAGGCTGGCGATGCTCAGCATCACGCTGATGCGGGCGGCATTGCGCAGTGCGGGTGATTTCAGCGACAGATAGTTCTTTAGCGCGGGAAACAGCGGTAAACGACGCTCTTTGTCGGCCATCAGATCCCGGGCATACAGGGGGCGCTGGGTATGCAGCACCCGGGCGATGCGGCTGAAGTGCCAGGCGCAGAAGTGGCCGACCGGGTTATCCGGATGTTGCCTGGCGATCTTTTCCAGAGCCTCGATCTGTTTATCCATTTGAAAGCGCTGCGGGAAGCGATGATAGAGCATGTCATCCGCCAGCACCCGCAGGCGGGCGGCGACGGTTTGCGCATTCCAGCGGATCACCGCTTCGGCATGGCTGCGTTCCACCAGCTTTTGCACCTCTTCCGGCTGATGCAGGCTAACCGAAATATGCTCCTGCAGATCCAGCCCCATCTGGAACGCCCGCAGCAGGCGCTTGTGGTCGTTACGCTGGTTGGCGGCCAACATATGCATCTGCTGATAGCACTGGGTGATCAAATCGACCACCTTCTGCTGACGGGTGAGCAGCGGCGGCAGGGAGGTCGTCGGATCGGTATGCTGGGTCAACAGACTGTATTTGGCTTCACAATAGTCGGCCAGCTCCCGGTAAAGCAGGCTGAGCGACTCCCGCAGCGGCTGTTCGCGCCACAGCCAAAACCAGAACCAGTTAAACACGCCGTACCACAGCGTACCGAAGGCGTAGATTAGCAGCGGCTCCCAGATGGGCATATTGCCCGCCAGGCTCAGGGTAAAGATGGCGGCGATCAGCGATGCGGGCAGCAGACGCGCATGCAGCGAACTGATTTCCGCAGTGACGCCAAGCAAAAGCGCCAGACCGCTAAGGATAAGCGGCAGGGGAATCGCCTGGGCGAGCAGCAACTGTACCACCAGGCTGCATCCGGCAAACAGGCAGCCGCCGATAATCAGGCGTTTGAAAAAGCGCTTATGCGGGGTATCAAGACCGGCAATATTGCAGCAGGCGGGGACTAAGGAAAACAGCAGTCCCTGCTGGAGATGGCCGAGCAGAAGACCGATGGCCACAGGCAGACACAGCACCAGCGTTTGCCGCAGTGCATAGTTGACTTCCGGGTGGTAAATCAGCCTGCGCCACATGAGGGAAAAACAAAAACGGCGTACTGCAGGAGCAATACGCCGCTTAGCAACTTAACGGGTGCCGTAGACGACGATGGTTTTACCGTGGGCGGAAATCAGGTTCTGATCTTCCAGCATTTTCAAAATACGGCCAACCGTTTCACGAGAGCAGCCGACGATCTGACCAATTTCCTGACGGGTAATTTTAATTTGCATACCGTCCGGGTGGGTCATGGCATCCGGTTGCTTCGCCAGGTTCAGCAGCGTCTGGGCGATACGGCCCGTCACGTCGAGGAAGGCGAGGTTGCCCACTTTCTCAGACGTGACCTGCAGACGGCGAGCCATTTGCGAAGAGAGACGCATCAGAATGTCCGGGTTAACCTGGATCAGCTGACGGAATTTCTTATAAGAGATTTCGGCCACTTCACATGCGGTTTTCGCCCGTACCCAGGCGCTACGCTCCTGACCCTCTTCAAACAGGCCTAATTCACCGATGAAATCGCCCTGGTTGAGGTAGGAGAGGATCATCTCTTTACCTTCTTCATCCTTGATGAGTACAGCCACGGAGCCTTTAACGATGTAGTACAGCGTTTCTGCTTTCTCACCCTGGTGGATCAGCGTGCTTTTTGATGGGTACTTATGAATGTGGCAATGAGACAAGAACCATTCAAGGGTAGGGTCTGTTTGCGGTTTGCCAAGCACCATGCGCGGTTATCCTCTGTTATAAGCTATCTCCGGGCGCCGACACTACACGGCGTCCGGGCATGCAATCGTATTGTTTCCCTATACCTGGGAAGCTGGCTGATGATTTTTCGACAGCCCGTAATGTGAACTCCTCTGCATACATGCAGTACATCAATGTAATACTGTAGCATCCAGACTGTTTTAGCATAGCTTTCGCCGCATGTCTCCTGGTGTCTCGCTTCAGCATGACGCAGGTCGCCTTCCGTTGCGAGAATTGTTATGTGCGCGTAATCTGACAGGAATATTGCGATACTGGAGTTAAATTTTATGCAAGCGCGTGTGAAATGGGTAGAAGGGTTAACCTTTATCGGGGAGTCCGCATCGGGACACCAGATTCTGATGGATGGCAACTCCGGGGATAAGGCTCCCAGCCCGATGGAGATGGTGCTAATGGCGGCGGGCGGTTGCAGCGCGATCGATGTGGTCTCCATATTGCAAAAAGGTCGCCACGACGTGACCAACTGCGAAGTGAAGCTGACCTCTGAGCGCCGCGAAGAGGCGCCGCGTCTGTTCACGCATATTAATCTGCACTTTATCGTGACCGGTAAGGCGCTGAAAGATGCCGCCGTCTCCCGGGCAGTGGATCTGTCGGCAGAGAAATACTGCTCGGTGGCGCTGATGCTGGAAAAAGCGGTGAAGATCACCCACTCCTATGAAGTGATCGAGGCATAGTCTTTGCCTGCTGTTGTATCAAATCTCAACCCCGGCCTGACCGGGGTTTTTTCGGTTAGCCGATCTTACGACCTTCCATCAGGCGCTCGACCAGCGGCGTCATGATAAGCTCCATCGCCAGCCCCATTTTACCGCCCGGCACCACCAGGGTGTTCATGTGCGAGATAAACGACCCCTGCAGCATCGCCAGCAGCCACGGGAAGTCGATATTCTGCAGATTGCGGAAATGGATCACCACAAAGCTCTCGTCCAGCGAGGGGATCGCTTTGGCGGCAAACGGGTTGGAGGTATCCACCGTCGGCACGCGCTGAAAGTTGATATGGGTACGGGAAAATTGCGGCGTAATGAAGTTGATGTAGTCTTCCATCGAGCGGACGACCGAGTCCATCACCGCCTCGCGGGAGTGGCCGCGCTCGCTGGTGTCGCGAATTAGCTTTTGGATCCACTCGAGGTTAACGATAGGCACCACGCCGACCAGCAGGTCGACCTGGCTGGCCACATCATGTTGCGGTGTGACAACCCCGCCGTGCAGCCCCTCATAGAACAGCACATCCGTCGGCTCTGGCAGCGGCTGCCAGGGAGTGAAGGTCCCCGGCACCTGATTCCACGGTACGGCTTCGTCATAGGTGTGCAGGTATTTCCGCGACTGGCCTTTTCCGTGGCGGCCATAGTCGACAAAGGTCTGCTCCAGCAGGCCGAAGTCGTTCGCCTCGGGGCCAAAGTAGCTGATATGTTTGCCCTGATCCCGCGCCTTGCGGATCGCCATGTCCATTTCCGGGCGGGTGTAGCGATGAAAGCTGTCGCCTTCCACCTCCGCGGCGTGCAGGTTTAGCTGCGCGAAGATTTTGCGAAAGGCAAGGCTGGTGGTGGTAGTGCCCGCGCCGCTGGAGCCCGTGACGGCGATCACCGGATGTTTGGCAGACATAACAACTCCCTGGTTAAACGATGTAGTGGCGTCGCCTTAGCCGTTAAACAGCGCGCGCGGCATAATATTGACCGTCTCATGCAGTTCCGACCACACAAGGACCGCCTCTCCGCGTTTCAGCTGCTGTTTTACATCGGCGACTTTATCGGCAAGTGAACGTTCATGTTCACCATAATCGGTGCCTTCACGTAACACAAAGCTTTCAATCAGGTTATCCAGCGTTTCGGGATCCAGATCCTGCCAGGGAATAATCATATGGGGACCTCCAGCCAACGGTTTAACCAGTCCGGGATGCGTCTTTCCAGCCACATCTCCGGCTTACGCAGGGTGCCGCCGACGAAACCAACGTGACCGCCTTGCTCAGTTAACTGATACTCAACGTTCGCCGGCAGTTGCTCCTGCGGCGGTATGGAGTGGTGGTCCATAAACGGATCGTCTTTCGCGTGAATGATTAGCGTCGGCTTAGTGATATCGCTGAGCCGCGGCATGGCGCTGCATTGTCGGTAATAATCCAGCGCATCGGCGAAGCCATGGATTTTCGCGGTGATCATATCGTCAAATTCCCGGATGCGGCGCATCCCTTTGAGTTGACGTAAATCGACGGGCAGTGAGCCCGGATACGCTTTCAGCTTGCGTGAGGCGTTGGCTTTTAACAGGTTGAGCAAATAGCGCTGATAAACCCGCGAGAAGCCCTTATCCATATGATAGCTGCAGGCTTCCAGCATAAAAGGCGCGGAGACGATCACCGCGGCATCCAGCGGGCAGCGGTCGCCTTCTTCTGCCAGCAGGCAGCCCAGCATATTGCCGCCCAGTGAATAGCCGACGGCCGCGGTCGGCGCGGGGCCAAACTCGCGCTGTAGCCAGTGCAGAAACCAGGTGCCATCTTCCGTTTCACCGGAGTGATAGATGCGGTGATTGCGGTTAGGTTCGCCGCTGCAGCCGCGAAAATGCATGACTACGCCCAGCCAGCCGCGCTGCATCGCCGCGTGGATCAGACCATGGGCGTACGGGCTGTGCAGACTGCCTTCCAGACCATGAAACACGACCAGGCGCGGCTTATGTTGCGCCTGGTGCGGGTCTTCGCTCCAGGCCAGATCGACAAAATCGCCGTCCGGCAGCTCAAGGCGCTGCCAGTGCGGAGTGAAGCGCAATTTACGGCGGATCAGCCGCGGCAGCATGGTTTGCAGATGACGATTGCCCACGCCGCGCATCGGATGGAACTCACGCGAATCGTTTTCGGGGGGCGTCATATCTGTGGGGATGATTTCAACCATAGCACCAGAACAATTAATAAACGTGATGATGACTATACCGCGCAGGGCGCGCACAGGTTAGCCAATATGTGGTCTTGTGGCCAGTGACGCCAGGTACAGCAAAGACAACCTATTGATGTCACTGATGGCCAGGCCATGGAGAGGGCAGAAACCCACCCTGCCAGCGGCAGCGTACGCGCAGGCAGGATGAGGAAGTAAATATTAGCCTTCCTGAAGCATCTGTTCCAGCTGCTCCTGAGCCTCCAGCCAGGCCATTTCGCACTCCTCCAGCCCGGACTTCGCGCTGGCCTGCTGCTGCAGGCATTCGGTCAGCTCGGCTTTACGTGAGGCGTCATAAAGCTCACTGTCGCCAAGCTTTTCTTCCGCACTGGCCAACTGTGCGTTGAGCTTGTCCATCTCTTTTTCCAGGCGGGCGATCTCTTTGCGCAGCGGTTGGGTCTGGCTGCGCAGCTCCGCTTCCCGCCGCTTCTGGTCCTTGCGCGCCTGGGCGCTGTTGCCGCTCTCTTTTGGCGCCTCGCCGCTCTGGGACTCCTGTTTTTGCGAGTCGCTGAGCCACTGCTGATAATCTTCCAGATCGCCGTCAAACGGCTCGACTTTACCATCGTGGACGAGGTACAGATCGTCGGTGGTGGAGCGGATCAAGTGGCGATCGTGCGACACGACCACCAGCGCCCCTTCAAAGTCGATCAGCGCTTCGGTTAAGGCCTGACGCATATCGAGGTCAAGGTGGTTGGTCGGTTCATCGAGCAGCAGCAGGTTAGGGCGCTGCCAGACGATCAGGGCCAGCACCAGGCGCGCTTTTTCGCCACCGGAGAAGCGGCGGGTCTCTTCGCTGACCTTATCCCCCTGGAAGCCAAAGCCGCCCAGATAATCGCGCAGCTTCTGCTCCAGCTCCTGCGGCGCCAGGCGCGCCAGGTGCTGCAGCGGCGACTCATCGGCGCGCAGGAACTCCAGCTGATGCTGGGCAAAGTAGCCGAGCTTGATGCCTTTCGCGAGGCCGATCTCGCCGCTTACGGGCTGGAGTTCGCCTGCCAGCAGCTTAATCAGCGTCGACTTCCCGGCGCCGTTGCGGCCCAGCAGGCCAATACGCGATCCCGGCACCAGGTTGAGCTTGATGGAGTCGAGAATAATACGCTCGCCGTAGCCAGCGCTGACTTTCTCCATCTTCAGCAGCGGGTTAGGCAGGCTCTCCGGCTGGCGGAAGCTGAAGTGGAACGGGTTATCCACGTGCGCCGGGGCGATAAGCTCCATTCGCTCCAGCATTTTGATACGGCTTTGCGCCTGCTTGGCCTTGGTGGCCTTAGCGCGGAAGCGATCGATATAGCTTTGCAGATGCGCGACGCGCTGCTGCTGGCTTTCGTACATCGCCTGCTGCTGAGCGAGCCGGGTGGCGCGCTGCACTTCGAACGAGCTGTAGTTGCCGGTGTACTCAAACATCGTCTGCTGTTCGATATGGATAATTTTGTCGACGATAGGATCGAGAAAATCGCGATCATGGGAGATCAGGATCAGTGTTCCCGTGTAGCCTTTCAGCCACTTCTCCAGCCAGATCACCGCATCAAGGTCGAGGTGGTTAGTCGGTTCGTCGAGCAGTAGCAGGTCGGAGCGGCAGATCAGCGCCTGGGCGAGGTTAAGGCGCATACGCCAGCCGCCGGAAAAATCGCTGACCGGCCGCTCAAGCTGTTCATTGCTGAACCCCAGACCGTGCAGCAGGCTGGCGGCGCGGGAACGGATGGTCCAGGCGTCGATGGCGTCCAGCTTACCGTGGACGGTGGCGATAGCATGGCCATCGTTGCGTTCGTTAGCCAGCTGGAGCGCGGCCTCCAGCTGGCGGTATTCCCGATCGCCGTCAATGACATAATCGATGGCCGGCTGCGGTAGCGCCGGGGTTTCCTGATTCACCCAGGCCAGCTGCCAGTTGCCGGGAAAGGTCATACTGCCGCCGTCAGCGCTTATCTCGTTTTTCAAAAGCGATAGCAGCGTCGATTTCCCGCAGCCGTTTTTACCCACCAGACCGACCTTTTGGCCAGGATTGATGGTAGCGGTGGCGTTGTCCAGCAGGACGCGTACGCCGCGACGAATTTGTAACGAGGAGAAAACAATCATAAGGCGCCGTATGTTCAGACTATGTTAATTTGTCATTATGATAATGTAGTGTGGAAGCGAATCGCTTCACCGGGCCGCCATGGTAGCCCAAAACGAAGACGATACACAAAGTCATTCTGGCTGTGTCAAAACGCCGGGGCTGTGCAGGCCGCCAGAAGACCTACGGGAGGGGAATGATGTCTCAGACAGCGAAAGTGTTGCTGCTGTATGCCCACCCAGAATCTCAGGATTCCGTGGCCAACCGGGTCTTATTAGAGCCGGCCTTACAGTTGCCGAACGTCACCGTGCACGATCTCTACGCGCACTATCCGGATTTTTTTATCGATATCGCTCATGAACAGGACCTGCTGCGCCAGCATGAGGTGATCGTTTTCCAGCATCCTTTATACACCTGGAGCTGTCCGGCACTGCTCAAGGAGTGGCTGGATCGTGTATTAAGCCGCGGCTTCGCCAGCGGCGCTGGGGGGAACCAACTGGCGGGAAAGTACTGGCGTAGTGTGATCACCACCGGTGAGCCTGAGAGCGCCTACCGTCGCGATGCCAATCGCTATCCAATGAATGATATTTTACGTCCTTTTGAACTGACTGCCGGTATGTGTCGTATGCACTGGATGAGCCCTATTATCGTCTACTGGGCACGGCGACAACAGCCAGAGGAGTTGCGCAGCCGCGCCCGGGCCTACCGGGACTGGCTGGCCAATCCTGTTGCCGCCGGAGGTGTCCATGGCGGGATCTGATTTGCTGCTGGCTGGGGTGCTGTTTTTGTTCGCGGCTGTCATCGCCGTTCCTCTGGCGTCAAGACTGGGGATTGGCGCAGTGCTGGGCTATCTGTTGGCCGGGATTGCCATTGGCCCATGGGGGCTCGGGTTTATCAGCGATGTGGATGAAATTCTCCATTTCTCTGAGCTTGGCGTGGTGTTTCTGATGTTTATCATCGGCCTCGAGCTGAATCCGGCCAAGCTATGGCGACTGCGAAGCTCTATCTTCGGCGTTGGTGCGGCACAGGTGATGCTCAGCGCCGCGATCCTCGGTGGCCTGCTGATGACGACCGGGTTTTCATGGCAGGCGGCCGTGGTTGGCGGGATCGGCCTGGCGATGTCTTCCACCGCGATGGCGCTGCAGCTGATGCGCGAGAAGGGAATGAGCCGCAGCGAATCGGGGCAGTTAGGCTTTTCGGTGCTGCTGTTTCAGGATCTGGCGGTGATCCCGGCGCTGGCGCTGGTGCCCCTGCTGGCCGGTTCAGCGGACGAGCATGTGAACTGGCTGACGGTCGGCATGAAGGTTCTGGCGTTTGCCGGGATGCTGATTGGCGGACGCTATCTGCTACGGCCGGTGTTCCGCTTTATCGCCAGCTCGGGGGTCAGGGAAGTATTCACTGCCGCCACGCTGCTGTTAGTCCTCGGCTCTGCTCTGTTTATGGAGGCGCTGGGGCTGTCGATGGCGCTGGGCACCTTTATCGCCGGCGTACTGCTGGCGGAAAGTGAATATCGCCACGAACTGGAAATCGCTATCGATCCGTTCAAGGGGCTGCTGCTCGGGTTGTTCTTTATCTCCGTCGGCATGGCGCTGAACCTTGGCGTGCTTTACACCCATCTGCTGTGGGTGGCAGTTAGCGTGGCGGTGCTGGTGGCGGTAAAAATGCTGGTGCTCTATCTGCTGGTTCGTCTCTATGGCCTGCGAAGTTCAGAACGGATGCAGTTTGCGGGCGTATTAAGCCAGGGCGGCGAGTTCGCATTTGTTCTCTTTTCGCTACCCGCGTCTCAACGGTTGTTCCAGCACGATCAGATGGCGCTGCTGCTGGTGTCGGTGACGTTGTCGATGATGACCACGCCGCTGCTGATGAAGGGGATAGATAAGCTATTGTCTCGACGGCTGAATCCAGCGGACGATACGGATGAGGCGCCGTGGGTCGAGGATGACAAGCCGCAGGTGATCATTGTCGGGTTTGGTCGCTTTGGCCAGGTTATTGGTCGTCTGTTGATGGCTAACAAGATGCGAATTACGGTGCTGGAGCGGGACATCAGCGCGGTGAACCTCATGCGTAACTATGGCTATAAAGTCTATTTTGGCGATGCTACCCAACTGGAGCTGCTGCGCTCGGCGGGAGCGGAAGAGGCGCAGTCGATCGTCATCACCTGCAATGAGCCGGAAGACACCATGCGGCTGGTGGAAATGTGTCAACAACACTTTCCACATCTGCATATTCTCGCCCGCGCCCGTGGACGCGTCGAGGCGCATGAGCTGCTGCAGGCCGGTGTGACGCAGTTCTCTCGTGAAACCTTCTCCAGTGCGCTGGAGCTGGGACGGAAAGCGCTTATCACCCTGGGGATGCATCCTCACCAGGCGCAGCGCGCGCAATTGCACTTCCGACGACTCGATATGCGAATGCTGCGTGAGTTAATGCCGGTGCATACTGATACGGTACAGATATCACGCGTGCGGGAGGCCCGACGCGAACTGGAAGAGATTTTTCAGCGTGAAATGCAGAAAGAGAGCCGGCAGCTGGACGGCTGGGACGAGTTTGAATAAAGGTAAATCATATGGCAGTGCGTAAACGTTTTATTGCCGGGGCGAAATGTCCGGCGTGCCAGGCGCAGGATTCGCTGGCGATGTGGCGTGAGAATAATGTCGATGTTGTTGAATGCGTTAAGTGCGGCCATCAGATGCGTGAGGCGGATAAAGAGGCCCGTGAGCATGTACGCAAAGAGGAGCAAGTGATTGGCATTTTTCATCCCGACTAGCGTTATCCGTCGGCTTTTTTTAAGCTAAAGGGTACACGGCTGCAGAATTCCGCTACAATCTGCGCCACTATTCTTCCCATCTCAGGAGATATCATGAAAGTAGCAAAAGACCTGGTGGTCAGCCTGGCCTATCAGGTACGTACAGAAGACGGTGTGTTGGTTGATGAGTCTCCGGTAAGCGCGCCGCTGGATTACCTGCACGGTCACGGCTCCCTGATTTCCGGTCTGGAAAACGCGCTGGATGGCCACGAAGTGGGCGACAAATTTGACGTAGCCGTCGGCGCTAACGACGCTTACGGTCAGTATGACGAAAACCTGGTGCAGCGTGTTCCTAAAGACGTCTTTATGGGCGTTGATGAACTGCAGGTTGGTATGCGCTTCCTGGCGGAAACCGATCAGGGTCCAGTACCAGTAGAAATCACTGAAGTTGAAGACGACCATGTGGTGGTTGATGGCAACCACATGCTGGCAGGCCAGAACCTGAAGTTCAATGTGGAAGTCGTCGCCATTCGCGAAGCAACCGCTGAAGAACTGGAGCACGGTCACGTGCACGGCGCGCATGGCCACGACCACGACCACGATCATGGTCACGATGGTTGCTGCGGTGGTCACGGTCACGACCATGGCCACGAGCACGGTAAAGGCGGCTGCGGCGGCCACGGTGGCTGCGGCTGCCACTAATCTTCGCGCTTTGCACGGAGACGACAAAAAAGCGGGGAAACCCGCTTTTTTTACGCCTTAATAGTGTGGCGGTGGCGTCTCTTCCGCCTGGGAGGCGATATGGGAAGGTTGAGTTGCTTTCAGCTTTTCGATCATCAGACGCATATGTTCGCGCATCTTCGCCATCTCTATCTCGTGGGCGGTCACGGTTTTATTGAGGTCTTCGATGGTGATTTCCTGAAACGCCAGCCGGCTTTCCAGCTCCGCAAGGCGCGTTTCTAATGTGCTATCGTGCATGGGTAACCTCTTTAGTCTGATCCTGCGGGCGGATTCTACTTAAGTTTCTCTTTTCGCGCAGCATCGCTGCGTTGGACAGGAAACTTATTCATACAAAAATAGTCCTAAAAGAGGCGATATTCAGGAACGTCCGTATGTAGATTTTTACGGCAACGTTCTATAGTACTTTTTTTGCTTTTTACGCTAACCCTGGGGTGAGAGGCCCCGGCCCTGGAGAAATGGATGAAATCACTGTTTAAAGTAACGCTGCTGGCGACCACAATGGCCGTCGCCCTGAATGCACCGCTGACCTTTGCTGCAGATACGGCGGCGAAGGCAGCCCCGGCGGCTGAGAGTAAATCGGCATTTAAAAATGACGATCAGAAATCTGCCTATGCGCTGGGCGCGTCCCTGGGGCGTTACATGGAAAACTCTCTGAAAGAACAAGAAAAGCTGGGTATTAAGCTGGATAAAGCTCAGCTTATCGCCGGCGTACAGGACGCGTTTGCCGATAAGAGCAAGCTGTCCGACCAGGAGATCGAACAGACTCTGCAGGCCTTTGAGACCCGCGTGAAGACCGCCGCTCAGCAGAAAATGGAAAAAGACGCGACTGAGAACGAAACCAAAGGTAAAGCGTTCCGTGACAGCTTTGCCAAAGAGAAGGGCGTGAAAACCTCGAAAACTGGCCTGCTGTATAAGGTCGAGAAAGAAGGCACTGGTGATGCGCCGAAAGACAGCGACACCGTCGTGGTTAACTACAAAGGTACTCTGATCGACGGTAAAGAGTTTGATAACTCTTATACCCGCGGCGAACCGCTCTCTTTCCGTCTCGACGGTGTGATCCCGGGCTGGACTGAAGGCCTGAAGAACATCAAGAAAGGCGGCAAAATCAAGCTGGTCATTCCGCCAGATCTGGCGTACGGCAAAACCGGCGTTCCGGGGATCCCGGCCAACTCTACGCTGGTCTTTGACGTAGAGCTGCTGGATATCAAACCGGCGCCGAAGGCAGACGCTCAGCCGGAAGCCGCTGGCGAAGCGAAAGCCGCAGATGCGAAAGCTGACGCTAAGAAGTAATCGGGTTCAGGCCGCCGTCTCGTCAGAGGCGGCGGCTTTTTTATTGAGCGCAGATATAATTAAAACTGGAAAGATCCTCAGGCGCTGTATTACTTTAGATAGCTTAATAATGATGATGAGCCTGCCCTGACAATAACGACAGGCTCCTGAAAAGGAGTGCTTTTTTTCATGTCCAGGTCGCTTTTAACCAATGAAACCAGCGAGCTTGACCTGCTGGATCAACGTCCCTTTGACCAGACCGATTTCGATATTCTCAAATCTTATGAAGCGGTGGTGGACGGGTTGGCGATGCTCATCGGTTCGCACTGTGAAATCGTGCTGCATTCTTTGCAGGATCTGAAATGCTCTGCCATCCGTATCGCCAATGGTGAACATACCGGCCGCCAAATCGGTTCACCGATTACCGATCTTGCGCTGCGCATGCTGCACGATATGACGGGCGCCGATAGCAGCGTTTCCAAATGCTATTTTACCCGCGCCAAAAGCGGTGTACTGATGAAATCGGTGACGATTGCCATCCGCAACCGCGATCACCGGGTGATTGGTCTGCTGTGCATCAACATGAATCTGGATGTCCCGTTTTCCCAGATTATGAGCACCTTTATTCCGCCAGAAACGCCTGAAGTTAACTCGCCGGTGAACTTTGCTTCCTCGGTTGATGATTTGGTCGCCCAGACGCTTGAATTTACCATTGAAGAGGTGAATGCCGATCGTAGCGTGTCTAACAATGCGAAAAACCGCCAAATCGTGCTGAATCTCTACGAGAAAGGGATCTTCGATATTAAAGACGCTATTAACCAGGTAGCCGATCGTCTGAACATCTCCAAGCACACCGTCTACCTCTATATTCGTCAGTTCAAGAGCGGCGATTTCCAGGGGCTGGATAAGTAATGCGTTTTGCCCTCACGGTGACCGGTCCTGCCTATGGGACGCAGCAGGCAAGCAGCGCCTGGCAGTTTGCCCAGGCCGTGCTGCAGGAAGGTCATGAACTGGCGTGCGTTTTTTTCTATCGCGAAGGCGTGCTTAACGCTAACCAGCTGACGGCGCCTGCCAGCGATGAGTTCGATCTGGTGCGTGGGTGGCAATCCCTCCACAATGAGCACGGCGTCGCGCTGCATATTTGCGTGGCGGCGGCTCTGCGCCGTGGCGTAACCGACGAACGTGAAGCGCAACAGCTCGCGTTGCCTGGCCACAACCTACAGCCGGGTTTTATGCTTAGCGGACTCGGTGCGCTGGCAGAGGCGGCGCTAACTTGCGATCGGATGGTACAGTTCTGATGAAACGTGTGGCTTTTGTTTTTTCCTCCGCGCCGCACGGCAGTGCCGCCGGCAGAGAAGGCCTGGATGCCTTATTAGCCACCTCCGCCCTTACTGACGAGATTGGCGTTTTTTTCGTGGGTGACGGCGTGTTTCAGCTATTGCCCGAACAGCAGCCTGGCGTGGTACTGGCCCGCGACTACATCGCCACCTTTAAATTGCTGTCGCTATACGATATCGATCAGTGTTGGCTGTGCGTCGACTCCGCGCGAGAGCGCGGTCTGGACCCCGCGACCCCGTGGGTGGTGGATGTCGAATGCCTGGCATCGGATGCCCTGCGCGCCCGTCTGCATGAATTTGATGTGATTTTGCGTTTCTGAGGCCCCCATGCTCCATACGCTCAGTATTTCTCCCTGGCATGCCGACATCGCAGCAATGCTTCGTTTGATGGAGCACGGTGACGATCTGTTACTGCTGTCTGATGGCGTCACGGCGGCCATCGCCGGTGGCCGCTTCCTTGAGATCCTGCAATCCGCCCCCATAACCCTTTACGTGCTGCAAGACGACGTTGACGCCCGCGGGCTCGCTGGTCAAATTGCGGACAGTGTCGGCAGGGTTAGCTATACTGATTTCGTCAGACTCACGGTCAAACATGCCGGTCAGTTGGCCTGGTGATGGCGGGATCGTTGTATATTTCTTGACACCTTTTCGGCACCGCCCTAAAATTCTGCGTCCTCATAATATATGAGGCGATTTATTACGTGTTTACGAAGCAAAAGCTAAAACCAGGAGCTATTTAATGGCAACAATTAACCAGCTGGTACGCAAACCACGCGCGCGCAAAGTTGCAAAGAGCAACGTGCCAGCGCTGGAAGCCTGCCCGCAGAAACGTGGCGTATGTACTCGCGTATATACCACCACTCCTAAGAAACCGAACTCCGCACTGCGTAAAGTTTGCCGTGTGCGTCTGACTAACGGTTTCGAAGTCACCTCCTACATCGGTGGTGAAGGTCACAACCTGCAGGAGCACTCCGTGATCCTGATCCGTGGCGGTCGTGTTAAAGACCTTCCGGGTGTTCGTTACCACACCGTTCGTGGTGCGCTTGACTGCTCCGGCGTTAAAGACCGTAAGCAGGCTCGCTCCAAGTATGGCGTGAAGCGTCCTAAGGCTTAATGGTTCTCCGTTAAGTAAGGCCAAACTGATTTATCTTAATGTCATACTAAACTCTTAGAGTTTTGGACAATCCTGAATTAACAACGGAGTATTTCCATGCCACGTCGTCGCGTCATTGGTCAGCGTAAAATTCTGCCGGATCCGAAGTTCGGATCAGAACTGCTGGCTAAATTTGTCAACATCCTGATGGTAGATGGTAAAAAATCTACTGCAGAAACTATCGTATACAGCGCGCTGGAGACCCTGGCTCAGCGCTCTGGTAAATCTGAACTGGAAGCCTTCGAAGTTGCGCTCGAAAACGTGCGCCCGACTGTCGAAGTTAAGTCCCGCCGCGTAGGTGGTTCTACTTATCAGGTTCCAGTTGAAGTCCGTCCGGTTCGTCGTAATGCCCTGGCAATGCGTTGGATCGTTGAAGCTGCTCGTAAACGCGGTGATAAATCCATGGCTCTGCGCCTGGCGAACGAACTCACTGATGCTGCAGACAACAAAGGTACTGCAGTTAAGAAACGTGAAGACGTTCACCGTATGGCCGAAGCCAACAAGGCGTTCGCACACTACCGTTGGTAATCCCTTCGGAGTCATAGTCACCAGGCGGGCGCTTCAGATGAGTCGCCCGCTCTGGATAACTTAACTGAACGCCTAAAGAAATAAACGAGGAATCAAATGGCTCGTACAACACCCATCGCACGCTACCGTAACATCGGTATCAGTGCGCACATCGACGCCGGTAAAACCACTACTACCGAACGTATTCTGTTCTACACCGGTGTAAACCACAAAATCGGTGAAGTTCATGACGGCGCCGCTACCATGGACTGGATGGAGCAGGAGCAGGAACGTGGTATCACCATCACTTCCGCTGCGACTACTGCATTCTGGTCTGGTATGGCCAAACAGTATGAACCGCACCGTGTAAACATCATCGACACCCCGGGGCACGTTGACTTCACAATCGAAGTAGAACGTTCCATGCGTGTTCTTGATGGTGCGGTAATGGTTTACTGCGCAGTTGGTGGTGTTCAGCCGCAGTCTGAAACCGTATGGCGTCAGGCAAACAAATATAAAGTTCCGCGCATCGCGTTCGTTAACAAAATGGACCGCATGGGCGCTAACTTCCTGAAAGTTGTTGGTCAGATCAAAACCCGTCTGGGCGCGAACCCGGTTCCGCTGCAGCTGGCAATTGGTGCTGAAGAAGGTTTCACCGGCGTTGTTGACCTGGTGAAAATGAAAGCCATCAACTGGAACGATGCAGACCAGGGCGTAACCTTCGAATACGAAGATATCCCGGCTGACATGCAGGATCTGGCTGACGAATGGCACCAGAACCTGATCGAATCCGCAGCTGAAGCTTCTGAAGAGCTGATGGAAAAATACCTGGGTGGTGAAGAACTGACTGAAGAAGAGATCAAAAAAGCTCTGCGTCAGCGCGTTCTGAACAACGAAATCATCCTGGTAACCTGTGGTTCTGCGTTCAAGAACAAAGGTGTTCAGGCGATGCTGGATGCGGTAATTGATTACCTGCCATCCCCGGTTGACGTACCTGCGATCAACGGTATCCTGGACGACGGTAAAGATACTCCGGCTGAGCGTCACGCAAGCGACGAAGAGCCGTTCTCTGCACTGGCGTTCAAAATCGCTACCGACCCGTTTGTTGGTAACCTGACCTTCTTCCGCGTGTACTCCGGTGTGGTTAACTCTGGTGATACCGTCCTGAACTCCGTGAAAGCTGCACGTGAGCGTTTCGGTCGTATCGTACAGATGCACGCTAACAAACGTGAAGAGATCAAAGAAGTTCGCGCGGGCGACATCGCTGCTGCTATCGGTCTGAAAGACGTAACCACTGGTGATACCCTGTGTGATCCGGATGCGCCGATCATTCTGGAGCGTATGGAATTCCCTGAGCCGGTAATCTCCATCGCCGTTGAGCCGAAAACCAAAGCTGACCAGGAAAAAATGGGTCTGGCTCTGGGTCGTCTGGCTAAAGAAGACCCGTCTTTCCGCGTATGGACTGACGAAGAGTCTAACCAGACTATTATCGCCGGTATGGGTGAGCTGCACCTCGACATCATCGTTGACCGTATGAAGCGTGAATTCAACGTTGAAGCGAACGTCGGTAAACCTCAGGTTGCTTACCGCGAAGCGATTCGCCAGAAAGTTACCGATATCGAAGGTAAACACGCCAAGCAGTCTGGTGGTCGTGGTCAGTACGGTCACGTTGTGATCGACATGTACCCGCTGGAGCCGGGCTCTAACCCGAAAGGTTACGAGTTCATCAACGACATCAAAGGTGGTGTAATTCCTGGCGAATACATCCCGGCCGTTGATAAAGGCATCCAGGAACAGCTGAAAGCTGGTCCGCTGGCAGGTTACCCGGTAGTTGATATGGGTATCCGTCTGCACTTCGGTTCTTACCACGACGTTGACTCCTCTGAGCTGGCGTTTAAACTGGCTGCGTCTATTGCCTTTAAAGAAGGCTTTAAGAAAGCAAAACCAGTTCTGCTTGAGCCGATCATGAAGGTTGAAGTAGAAACTCCGGAAGAGAACACTGGTGATGTTATCGGTGACTTGAGCCGTCGTCGCGGTATGCTGCGCGGTCAGGAATCCGAAGTAACCGGCGTTAAGATCCACGCTGAAGTACCGCTGTCCGAAATGTTCGGTTATGCAACTCAGCTGCGTTCTCTGACCAAAGGTCGTGCATCATACACCATGGAATTCCTGAAGTATGATGATGCGCCGAACAACGTTGCTCAGGCCGTTATTGAAGCCCGTGGTAAATAATCCACAGGATTAAAACCTAAGTCCCGTGCTCTCTCCGAAGGGGAGAGCACTATAGTAAGGAATATAGCCGTGTCTAAAGAAAAATTTGAACGTACAAAACCGCACGTCAACGTTGGTACTATCGGCCACGTTGACCATGGTAAAACTACCCTGACTGCTGCCATCACTACCGTACTGGCTAAAACCTACGGTGGTTCCGCTCGCGCATTCGACCAGATCGATAACGCGCCGGAAGAAAAAGCTCGTGGTATCACCATCAACACCTCTCACGTTGAATATGACACCCCGACTCGCCACTACGCGCACGTAGACTGCCCGGGCCACGCCGACTATGTTAAAAACATGATCACCGGTGCTGCGCAGATGGACGGCGCGATCCTGGTTGTTGCTGCGACTGACGGCCCGATGCCGCAGACTCGTGAGCACATCCTGCTGGGTCGTCAGGTAGGCGTTCCGTACATCATCGTGTTCCTGAACAAATGCGACATGGTTGATGACGAAGAGCTGCTGGAACTGGTAGAGATGGAAGTTCGTGAACTGCTGTCTCAGTACGATTTCCCGGGCGACGACACCCCGATCGTTCGTGGTTCTGCTCTGAAAGCGCTGGAAGGCGACGCAGAGTGGGAAGCGAAAATCATCGAACTGGCTGGCCACCTGGATACCTATATCCCGGAACCAGAGCGTGCGATTGACAAGCCGTTCCTGCTGCCGATCGAAGACGTATTCTCCATCTCCGGTCGTGGTACCGTTGTTACCGGTCGTGTAGAGCGCGGTATCATCAAAGTAGGTGAAGAAGTTGAAATCGTTGGTATCAAAGAAACCGCGAAAACCACCTGTACTGGCGTTGAAATGTTCCGCAAACTGCTGGACGAAGGCCGTGCTGGTGAGAACGTAGGTGTTCTGCTGCGTGGTATCAAACGTGAAGAAATCGAACGTGGTCAGGTACTGGCTAAGCCGGGCACCATCAACCCGCACACCAAGTTCGAATCTGAAGTGTACATTCTGTCCAAAGACGAAGGCGGCCGTCATACTCCGTTCTTCAAAGGCTACCGTCCGCAGTTCTACTTCCGTACTACTGACGTGACTGGCACCATCGAACTGCCGGAAGGCGTAGAGATGGTAATGCCGGGCGACAACATCAAAATGGTTGTTACCCTGATCCACCCGATCGCGATGGACGATGGTCTGCGTTTCGCAATCCGTGAAGGCGGCCGTACCGTTGGCGCGGGCGTTGTAGCTAAAGTTCTGGGCTAATTCGTTAGCTTTGAATTAAAAAGGGCGCTTCGGCGCCCTTTTTGCTGTCTGCCGTTCAGAGGGAATGGGTGTTTAACAGTCTATTCATAACGTGCGCTGCTGCGGAGAATGCGGAAATGGTCTATTGTAATCATAACCATTCTCATTTAATATTTGTGCATAAATTAAACGGGAGTTTCTATGTACGTTTGTTTGTGCAATGGCGTCAGTGATAAAAAAATTCGCCAGGTTGTTCGTCAGTTTCAACCGCAGTCTTTTCAGCAATTACGTAAGTTTATTCCCGTTGGAAATCAATGCGGTAAATGTGTTCGTGCGGCGCGCGAAGTGATGGAAGATGAATTAACCACCATGCCGGAATTCAAAGAAATCGCCTGAAGTTCACGCTTCTCTTTTGACATCGCTATAGGCCGGACTACGCTTCAATGAGTGGAAGCGGAGGGACTATATAATGAAAGGTGATGTCAAAATCATAAGTTATCTCAATAAATTATTGGGAAATGAGCTGGTCGCAATTAATCAGTATTTTCTCCATGCGAGAATGTTCAAAAACTGGGGCCTGATGCGCCTCAACGATATCGAATACCACGAATCCATCGATGAAATGAAGCACGCCGATAAGTATATCGAACGTATTCTTTTTCTCGAAGGTATCCCGAATCTGCAGGATCTCGGCAAGCTTGGCATCGGTGAAGATGTGGAAGAGATGCTGCAGTCGGATCTAAGACTGGAGCTGGAAGGAGCGCAAAATTTGCGCGAGGCGATCGCCTATGCCGACAGTGTTCATGACTACGTCAGCCGCGACATGATGATTGAGATCCTGGCGGATGAAGAAGGCCATATCGACTGGCTGGAAACCGAACTCGATCTGATTGGCAAAATCGGTCTGCAAAATTACCTGCAGTCGCAGATCAAAGTGTCAGACTAGCCAACGTCTGCCACCCGCACCAGAAACCCGCAGCCGCCAGAAATGGCCCAAACGGCAGCGGGTTGTTCCCCCTCCATTTACTGCTCCCGCCGCACCTGGCGTACAAATCTGATACTGCCCACACTGTGCAGGCGAGAAGCGATGCAACCAGTAACAGCTGCGGCAGCATTCGCCAGCCATGCCAGGCGCCGAGGGCGGAAAGATATTTTATATCTCCATACCCCAATCCTTCATAGCCGCGAATCCCCCGATATAGCCAGTAAAGCGCAGCCAAAGAGAGATAGCCGGCTATTGCTCCCCAAACGGCATCATGGAGCTGCCGCGGTGCCAGACAGAGATAAAAGAGCAAACCACTCCACAGCAGGGGACAGGTGAAACGGTCGGGCAACAGACCGTGGCGCAGGTCCTGATGACATAATGCCACGGTCAATCCGCCGTAGCACAGCAAGAAGGGGAGGGCGGCGAGCATAAGTGACCCCGCGATGGATGATGAACAGTGCGTCACTATGCGCTTCCTCCCGCGTTCAGCACAAAAGGCATTTTCCGAGAATGGATGGCACAATCCGCACTCTTTCTCCGCATTGCAACTCCATACAGCGCGCAATCGCGAAGGCGCGCAAATCCTGGTGATGATTTTCTAAACAGCACTTGCGTCACGCCAGAATTTGCGTATAATGCGCGGGCCTGTCAAAGTTGACGGCCGGTTCAATATGAACCCTGGTAATCGCAGTTGGGTTATCAAACAATGTCCCCAATCGGGGGGCTATGTAAGAACGGTTACACTCTCCCATCAATCGTAATGGGTATGAGGAGTAATCATTTCGTCTATAAAATAATTGGAGCTCTGGTCTCATGCAGAACCAAAGAATCCGTATCCGCCTGAAAGCGTTTGATCATCGTCTGATCGATCAATCAACCGCGGAAATCGTCGAGACTGCTAAGCGCACTGGTGCGCAAGTCCGTGGTCCGATCCCGCTGCCGACCCGCAAAGAGCGCTTTACCGTTCTGATCTCCCCGCACGTCAACAAAGACGCGCGTGACCAGTACGAAATTCGCACTCACAAGCGTCTGGTTGACATCGTTGAGCCAACTGAAAAAACCGTTGATGCTCTGATGCGTCTGGATCTGGCTGCCGGTGTAGACGTGCAGATCAGCCTGGGTTAATCAGGTCATCGAGCGATTGAGAGGTTGAAACAATGATTGGTTTAGTCGGTAAAAAAGTGGGCATGACCCGCATCTTCACTGAAGATGGCGTATCTATCCCAGTAACCGTAATCGAAGTTGAAGCAAACCGTGTTACTCAGGTTAAAGACCTGGCTAACGATGGCTACCGCGCAATCCAGGTTACCACCGGTGCTAAAAAAGCTAACCGTGTAACCAAGCCGGAAGCGGGTCACTTCGCTAAAGCTGGCGTTGAAGCTGGCCGTGGTCTGTGGGAATTCCGTCTGGCTGACGGCGAAGAATTCACCGTAGGTCAGAACATTAGCGTTGAACTGTTTGCTGACGTTAAAAAAGTTGACGTAACCGGTACCTCTAAAGGTAAAGGTTTTGCTGGTACCGTTAAGCGCTGGAACTTCCGTACCCAGGACGCTACTCACGGTAACTCCTTGTCTCACCGCGTTCCGGGTTCTATCGGTCAGAACCAGACTCCGGGCAAAGTGTTCAAAGGCAAGAAAATGGCAGGTCAGCTGGGTAATGAGCGTGTAACCGTTCAGAGCCTGGACGTAGTACGTGTTGACGCTGAGCGCAACCTGCTGCTGGTTAAAGGTGCTGTCCCGGGTGCGACCGGTAGCGACCTGATCGTTAAACCAGCTGTGAAGGCGTGAGGAGATAGCAATGGAATTAGTATTGAAAGACGCGCAGAGCGCGCTGACTGTTTCCGAAACTACCTTCGGTCGTGATTTCAACGAAGCGCTGGTTCACCAGGTTGTTGTTGCTTATGCAGCTGGTGCGCGTCAGGGCACTCGTGCTCAGAAGACTCGTGCTGAAATCACTGGCTCCGGTAAAAAACCGTGGCGCCAGAAAGGTACCGGCCGTGCGCGTTCTGGTTCTATCAAGAGCCCGATCTGGCGTTCCGGTGGCGTTACCTTCGCTGCTCGTCCGCAGGACCACAGTCAAAAAGTTAACAAGAAGATGTACCGCGGCGCGCTGAAAAGCATTCTGTCCGAGCTGGTACGTCAGGATCGTCTGATCGTTGTCGAGAAGTTCTCTGTTGAAGCGCCGAAAACTAAGCTGCTGGCACAGAAACTGAAAGACATGGCTCTGGAAGATGTGCTGATCATCACCGGTGAGCTGGACGAGAACCTGTTCCTGGCCGCACGTAACCTGCACAAGGTTGACGTACGTGATGCGAACGGTATCGACCCGGTTAGCCTGATCGCCTTCGACAAAGTCGTAATGACTGCTGATGCTGTTAAGCAAGTTGAGGAGATGCTGGCATGATTCGTGAAGAACGTCTGCTGAAGGTGCTGCGCGCACCGCACGTTTCTGAAAAAGCGTCTACTGCGATGGAAAAAACAAACACCATCGTTCTCAAAGTTGCTAAAGACGCGACCAAAGCAGAAATCAAAGCTGCTGTGCAGAAACTGTTTGAAGTCGAAGTCGAAGTCGTTAACACCCTGGTTGTTAAAGGGAAAGTTAAACGTCACGGACAGCGTATCGGTCGTCGTAGCGACTGGAAAAAAGCTTACGTCACCCTGAAAGAAGGCCAGAACCTGGACTTCGTTGGCGGCGCTGAGTAAGTCGGAGGAGTAATACAATGGCAGTTGTTAAATGTAAACCGACATCTCCGGGTCGTCGCCACGTCGTTAAAGTGGTTAACCCAGAGCTGCACAAGGGCAAACCTTTTGCTCCGTTGCTGGAAAAAAACAGCAAATCCGGTGGTCGTAACAACAATGGCCGTATCACCACCCGTCATATCGGTGGTGGCCACAAGCAGGCTTACCGTATTGTTGACTTCAAACGCAACAAAGATGGTATCCCGGCAGTTGTTGAACGTCTTGAGTACGATCCGAACCGCTCCGCGAACATCGCGCTGGTTCTGTACAAAGACGGCGAGCGCCGTTACATCCTGGCCCCGAAAGGCCTGAAAGCTGGCGACCAGATTCAGTCTGGCGTTGATGCTGCAATCAAAGCAGGCAACACCCTGCCGATGCGCAATATCCCGGTTGGTTCTACCGTTCATAACGTAGAAATGAAACCAGGTAAAGGCGGTCAGCTGGCTCGTTCCGCTGGTACTTACGTTCAGATCGTTGCTCGCGACGGTGCTTATGTCACCCTGCGTCTGCGTTCTGGTGAAATGCGTAAAGTCGAAGCAGACTGCCGCGCTACTCTGGGCGAAGTTGGCAATGCTGAGCATATGCTGCGCGTTCTGGGTAAAGCAGGTGCTGCACGCTGGCGTGGTGTTCGTCCTACCGTTCGCGGTACTGCGATGAACCCAGTAGACCACCCACATGGTGGTGGTGAAGGTCGTAACTTTGGTAAGCACCCGGTATCCCCGTGGGGCCTGCAGACCAAAGGTAAGAAGACCCGCAGCAACAAGCGTACTGATAAATTCATCGTACGTCGCCGTAGCAAATAATTTTAGAGGATAAGCCATGCCACGTTCTCTCAAGAAAGGTCCTTTTATTGACCTGCACTTGCTGAAGAAGGTAGAGAAAGCGGTGGAAAGCGGAGACAAGAAGCCCCTGCGCACTTGGTCCCGTCGTTCAACGATCTTTCCTAACATGATCGGTTTGACCATCGCTGTCCATAATGGTCGTCAGCACGTTCCAGTATTTGTTTCCGACGAAATGGTCGGCCACAAACTGGGTGAATTCGCACCGACTCGTACTTATCGCGGCCACGCTGCTGATAAAAAAGCGAAGAAGAAATAAGGTAGGAGGAAGAGATGGAAACTTTAGCTCAACATCGCCATGCTCGTTCTTCTGCTCAGAAGGTTCGCCTCGTAGCTGACCTGATTCGCGGTAAGAAAGTGTCGCAGGCCCTGGATATTCTGACCTACACCAACAAAAAAGCTGCTGTACTGGTCAAGAAGGTACTGGAATCTGCCATTGCTAACGCTGAACACAACGATGGCGCTGACATTGATGATCTGAAAGTTGCGAAAATTTTCGTAGACGAAGGCCCGAGCATGAAGCGCATTATGCCGCGTGCTAAAGGTCGTGCAGATCGCATCCTGAAGCGCACCAGCCACATCACTGTGGTTGTGTCCGATCGCTGAGACTCTGGAGACTAGCAATGGGTCAGAAAGTACATCCTAATGGTATTCGCCTGGGTATTGTCAAACCATGGAACTCTACCTGGTTCGCGAACACCAAAGAATTCGCTGACAACCTGGACAGCGATTTTAAAGTACGTCAGTTCCTGACTAAAGAACTGGCTAAAGCGTCTGTATCTCGCATCGTTATCGAGCGTCCGGCTAAGAGCATCCGTGTGACCATTCACACCGCTCGCCCGGGTATCGTTATCGGTAAGAAAGGCGAAGACGTAGAAAAACTGCGCAAGGTCGTAGCGGATATCGCTGGCGTACCTGCACAGATCAATATCGCCGAAGTTCGTAAACCTGAACTGGACGCAAAACTGGTTGCTGACAGCATCACTTCTCAGCTGGAACGTCGCGTTATGTTCCGTCGTGCGATGAAGCGTGCTGTACAGAACGCAATGCGTCTGGGCGCTAAAGGTATCAAAGTTGAAGTTAGCGGCCGTCTGGGCGGCGCGGAAATCGCACGTACCGAATGGTACCGTGAAGGTCGCGTACCGCTGCACACTCTGCGTGCTGACATCGACTACAACACCTCTGAAGCGCACACCACTTACGGTGTAATCGGCGTTAAGGTATGGATCTTCAAAGGTGAGATCCTGGGTGGTATGGCTGCTGTTGAACAACCGGAACCGGCTGCTCAACCTAAAAAGCAGCAGCGTAAAGGCCGTAAATAAGGAGCGTCGCTGATGTTACAACCAAAGCGTACAAAATTCCGTAAAGTGCACAAAGGCCGCAACCGTGGTCTGGCGCAGGGTACGGATGTTAGCTTCGGCACTTTCGGTCTGAAAGCTGTTGGCCGTGGTCGTCTGACTGCCCGTCAGATCGAAGCAGCACGTCGTGCTATGACCCGTGCAGTTAAGCGTCAAGGTAAGATCTGGATCCGTGTATTCCCGGACAAACCGATCACCGAGAAGCCGCTGGAAGTTCGTATGGGTAAAGGTAAAGGTAACGTGGAGTACTGGGTTGCCTTGATTCAGCCGGGTAAAGTCCTGTATGAAATGGACGGTGTACCGGAAGAGCTGGCCCGTGAAGCATTCGGCCTGGCAGCAGCGAAACTGCCGATCAAAACCACCTTTGTAACTAAGACGGTGATGTAATGAAAGCAAAAGAGCTGCGTGAAAAAAGCGTTGAAGAGCTGAACGCTGAGCTGCTGAACCTGCTGCGTGAGCAGTTCAACCTGCGCATGCAGGCTGCAAGTGGCCAGCTGCAACAGACTCATCTGCTGAAGCAAGTGCGTCGTGATGTTGCACGCGTTAAGACTTTACTGACTCAGAAGGCGGGTGCGTAATGACCGATAAAATCCGTACTCTGCAAGGTCGCGTAGTTAGCGACAAAATGGAGAAATCCATTGTTGTTGCTATCGAACGTATGGTGAAACACCCGGTTTACGGTAAATTCATCAAACGTACGACCAAACTGCACGTACATGACGAGAACAACGAATGCGGTATCGGCGACAAGGTTGAAATCCGCGAATGCCGTCCGCTGTCCAAGACTAAGTCCTGGACGCTGGTTCGCGTTGTAGAGAAAGCGGTTCTGTAATAGAGTACGCATTCTCGATACGGATAAACGGCTCAGCGATGAGCCGTTTATTTTTTCTACCCATATCTGGTTTGTGGTGTTATAATGCCGCGCCCTCGATATGGGGCTTTTTAACGACCCTAATTTTCGGGTCTCAGTAGTAGTTGACATTAGCGGAGCACTAAAATGATCCAAGAACAGACTATGCTGAACGTCGCCGACAACTCCGGTGCACGTCGCGTAATGTGTATCAAGGTTCTGGGTGGCTCGCACCGTCGCTACGCAGGCGTAGGCGACATCATCAAGATCACCATCAAAGAAGCAATTCCGCGTGGTAAGGTCAAAAAAGGTGATGTGCTGAAGGCGGTAGTGGTGCGCACCAAGAAGGGTGTTCGTCGCCCGGACGGTTCTGTCATTCGCTTCGATGGTAATGCATGCGTTATTCTGAACAATAACAGCGAGCAGCCTATCGGTACGCGTATTTTTGGGCCGGTAACTCGTGAACTTCGTACCGAGAAGTTCATGAAAATTATCTCTCTGGCACCAGAAGTACTCTAAGGAGCGAATCATGGCAGCGAAAATCCGTCGTGATGACGAAGTTATCGTGTTAACCGGTAAAGATAAAGGTAAGCGCGGTAAAGTTAAGAATGTCCTGTCTTCCGGCAAGGTCATTGTTGAAGGTATCAACCTGGTTAAGAAACACCAGAAGCCGGTTCCGGCTCTGAACCAACCAGGCGGCATCGTTGAAAAAGAAGCTGCAATTCAGGTTTCTAACGTTGCAATCTTCAATGCGGCAACCGGCAAGGCTGACCGTGTAGGCTTTAGATTCGAAGACGGCAAAAAAGTCCGTTTCTTCAAGTCTAACAGCGAAACTATCAAGTAATTTGGAGTAGTACGATGGCGAAACTGCATGATTACTACAAAGACGAAGTAGTTAAGAAACTCATGACTGAGTTTAACTACAATTCTGTCATGCAAGTCCCTCGGGTCGAGAAGATCACCCTGAACATGGGTGTTGGTGAAGCGATCGCTGACAAGAAACTGCTGGATAACGCAGCAGCTGACCTGGCAGCAATCTCCGGTCAAAAACCGCTGATCACCAAAGCACGCAAATCAGTTGCAGGCTTCAAAATCCGTCAGGGCTATCCGATCGGCTGTAAAGTAACTCTGCGTGGCGAACGCATGTGGGAGTTCTTTGAGCGCCTGATCACTATTGCTGTACCGCGTATTCGTGACTTCCGCGGCCTGTCCGCTAAGTCTTTCGACGGTCGTGGCAACTACAGCATGGGTGTCCGTGAGCAGATCATCTTCCCAGAAATCGACTACGATAAAGTCGACCGCGTTCGTGGTTTGGATATTACCATTACCACTACTGCGAAATCTGACGAAGAAGGCCGTGCTCTGCTGGCTGCCTTTGACTTCCCGTTCCGCAAGTAAGGTAGGGTTACTTAATGGCTAAGCAATCAATGAAAGCACGCGAAGTAAAGCGCGTGGCTTTAGCTGATAAATTCTTCGCTAAACGCGCTGAACTGAAAGCTATCATCTCTGATGTGAACGCAACCGACGAAGATCGTTGGAATGCCGTTCTCAAGCTGCAGACTCTGCCGCGTGATTCCAGCCCGTCTCGTCAGCGTAACCGCTGCCGTCAAACAGGTCGTCCGCATGGTTTCCTGCGGAAGTTCGGGTTGAGCCGTATTAAGGTCCGTGAAGCCGCTATGCGCGGTGAAATCCCGGGTCTGAAAAAGGCTAGCTGGTAATTGTCACCAATTGAATCACGGGAGTAAAGACAGATGAGCATGCAAGATCCGATCGCGGATATGCTGACCCGTATCCGTAACGGTCAGGCCGCGAACAAAGCTGCGGTCACCATGCCTTCCTCCAAGCTGAAAGTGGCAATCGCCAACGTGCTGAAGGAAGAAGGTTTTATCGAAGATTTTAAAGTTGAAGGCGACACCAAGCCTGAACTGGAACTTACTCTCAAGTATTTCCAGGGCAAAGCTGTTGTAGAAAGCATTCAGCGTGTCAGCCGCCCAGGTCTGCGCATCTATAAGAAAAAAGATGAGCTGCCGAAAGTTATGGCCGGTCTGGGTATCGCAGTTGTTTCTACCTCTAAAGGTGTTATGACTGATCGTGCAGCGCGCCAGGCTGGTCTTGGTGGCGAAATTATCTGCTACGTAGCCTAATCGGAGGAAAAAATGTCTCGTGTTGCTAAAGCACCGGTCGTTGTTCCTGCCGGCGTTGATGTAAAAATCAACGGTCAGGTTATTACGATCAAAGGTAAAAACGGCGAGCTGACTCGTACTCTCAACGATGCTGTTGAAGTTAAACATGCAGATAATGCTCTGACCTTCGGTCCGCGTGATGGTTACGCAGACGGTTGGGCTCAGGCTGGTACCGCGCGTGCCCTGCTGAACTCGATGGTTATCGGTGTTACCGAAGGCTTCACTAAGAAGCTGCAGCTGGTTGGTGTAGGTTATCGTGCAGCGGTCAAAGGGAATGTAGTAAACCTGGCTTTAGGTTTCTCTCACCCGGTTGATCATCAGCTGCCTGCGGGTATCACTGCAGAATGTCCGACTCAGACTGAAATCGTGCTGAAAGGCGCTGATAAGCAGGTGATCGGCCAGGTTGCAGCAGATCTGCGCGCCTACCGTCGTCCTGAGCCTTACAAAGGCAAGGGTGTTCGTTACGCCGACGAAGTCGTGCGTACCAAAGAGGCTAAGAAGAAGTAAGGTAACACTATGGATAAGAAATCTGCTCGTATCCGTCGTGCGACCCGCGCACGCCGCAAGCTCCAGGAGCTGGGCGCAACTCGCCTGGTGGTACATCGTACCCCGCGTCACATTTACGCACAGGTAATTGCACCGAATGGTTCTGAAGTTCTGGTAGCTGCTTCTACTGTAGAAAAAGCTATCGCTGAACAACTGAAGTACACCGGTAACAAAGACGCTGCAGCAGCTGTGGGTAAAGCTGTCGCTGAACGCGCTCTGGAAAAAGGCATCAAAGATGTTTCCTTTGACCGTTCCGGGTTCCAATATCATGGTCGTGTCCAGGCACTGGCAGATGCTGCCCGTGAAGCTGGCCTTCAGTTCTAAGGTAGAGGTGTAAGATGGCTCACATCGAAAAACAAGCTGGCGAACTGCAGGAAAAGCTGATCGCGGTAAACCGCGTATCTAAAACCGTTAAAGGTGGTCGTATTTTCTCCTTCACAGCTCTGACTGTAGTAGGCGATGGTAACGGTCGCGTTGGTTTTGGTTACGGTAAAGCGCGTGAAGTTCCAGCAGCGATCCAGAAAGCGATGGAAAAAGCCCGTCGCAATATGATTAACGTCGCGCTGAACCACGGCACCCTGCAGCACCCGGTTAAGGGTACTCACACGGGTTCTCGTGTATTCATGCAGCCGGCTTCCGAAGGTACCGGTATCATCGCCGGTGGTGCAATGCGCGCCGTTCTGGAAGTCGCTGGGGTTCGTAACGTTCTGGCTAAAGCGTATGGTTCCACTAACCCGATTAACGTGGTTCGTGCAACTATCGACGGTCTGGAAAACATGAAGTCCCCGGATATGGTCGCTGCCAAGCGTGGTAAATCCGTTGAAGAAATTCTGGGGAAATAAACCATGGCAAAGACTATTAAAATTACTCAAACCCGCAGTGCAATCGGTCGTCTGCCGAAACACAAGGCAACGCTGCTTGGCCTGGGTCTGCGTCGTATTGGTCACACCGTAGAGCGCGAGGATACTCCTGCTGTTCGTGGTATGGTCAACGCGGTTTCCTTCATGGTTAAAGTTGAGGAGTAAGAGATGCGTTTAAATACTCTGTCTCCGGCCGAAGGCTCCAAAAAGGCGGGTAAACGCCTGGGTCGTGGTATCGGTTCTGGCCTCGGTAAAACCGGTGGTCGTGGTCACAAAGGTCAGAAATCTCGTTCTGGCGGTGGCGTACGTCGCGGTTTCGAGGGTGGTCAGATGCCTCTGTACCGTCGTCTGCCGAAATTCGGCTTCACTTCTCGTAAAGCGATGATCACTGCAGAGATCCGTCTCTCCGATCTGGCTCACGTAGAAGGCGATGTAGTAGACCTGAACGCGCTGAAAGCGGCTAACATTATCGGTGTCCAGATCGAGTTCGCGAAAGTGATCCTGTCTGGTGAGGTAACTCGTCCGGTAACTGTTCGTGGCCTGCGTGTGACTAAAGGTGCTCGTGCTGCTATCGAAGCTGCTGGCGGTAAAATTGAGGAATAAGTAGCAGATGGCTAAACAACCGGGATTAGATTTTCAAAGTGCCAAAGGTGGCCTTGGCGAACTGAAACGCAGACTTCTGTTTGTGGTCGGTGCGCTGATAGTGTTCCGTATTGGCTCTTTTATTCCGATCCCTGGTATTGATGCCGCTGTACTTGCCAAACTGCTTGAGCAACAGCGAGGCACCATCATTGAAATGTTCAACATGTTCTCTGGTGGTGCTCTCAGCCGTGCTTCTATCTTTGCACTGGGGATTATGCCGTACATTTCGGCATCGATCATCGTGCAGCTGCTGACGGTGGTTTACCAACCGCTGGCGGAACTGAAGAAAGAAGGGGAGTCTGGTCGTCGTAAGATCAGCCAGTACACCCGTTACGGTACTCTGGTGCTGGCGATATTCCAGTCGATCGGTATTGCTACCGGTCTGCCGAATATGCCTGGTATGCAAGGCCTGGTAATTAATCCAGGCTTTGCATTCTATTTCACCGCTGTTGTCAGTCTGGTCACAGGGACTATGTTCCTGATGTGGCTCGGCGAACAGATCACTGAACGCGGTATCGGTAACGGTATCTCGATCATTATCTTCGCCGGTATCGTTGCGGGACTCCCGCCAGCCATCGCCCATACTATCGAGCAAGCGCGTCAAGGCGACCTGCACTTCCTCCTGTTGCTGTTGGTTGCAGTATTAGTATTTGCAGTGACCTTCTTTGTTGTATTCGTTGAACGTGGTCAACGCCGCATTGTGGTAAACTACGCTAAACGTCAACAGGGTCGTCGTGTCTATGCTGCACAGAGCACACATTTACCGCTGAAAGTGAATATGGCGGGGGTAATCCCGGCAATCTTCGCTTCCAGTATTATACTGTTCCCGGCAACCATTACGTCATGGTTCGGGGGTGGTACTGGTTGGAACTGGCTGACAACAATTTCGCTGTATTTGCAGCCTGGGCAACCGCTTTATGTGTTACTCTATGCGTCTGCAATCATCTTCTTCTGTTTCTTCTACACGGCGTTGGTTTTCAACCCGCGTGAAACAGCAGATAACCTGAAGAAGTCCGGTGCATTTGTACCAGGAATTCGTCCGGGAGAGCAAACGGCGAAGTATATCGATAAAGTGATGACTCGCCTGACTCTGGTTGGTGCGTTGTATATTACTTTTATCTGCCTGATCCCGGAGTTCATGCGTGACGCGATGAAAGTGCCGTTCTACTTCGGTGGGACCTCGCTGCTTATCGTTGTTGTCGTGATTATGGACTTTATGGCTCAAGTGCAAACTCTGATGATGTCCAGTCAGTATGAGTCTGCATTGAAGAAGGCGAACCTGAAAGGCTACGGCCGTTAAAACTGGTCGCCCGAGAAGTTACGGAGAGTAAAAATGAAAGTTCGTGCTTCCGTCAAGAAATTATGCCGTAACTGCAAAATCGTTAAGCGTGATGGCGTCATCCGTGTGATTTGCAGTGCCGAGCCGAAGCATAAACAGCGCCAAGGCTGATTTATTCGCATATTTTTCTTGCAAAGTTGGATTGAGCTGGCTAGATTAGCCAGCCAATCTTTTGTATGTCTGTACGTTTCCATTTGAGTATCCTGAAAACGGGCTTTTCAGCATGGTACGTACATATTAAATAGTAGGAGTGCATAGTGGCCCGTATAGCAGGCATTAACATTCCTGATCACAAACATACCGTAATCGCTTTAACCGCTATTTTCGGTATCGGCAAAACCCGTTCTAAAGCTATCTGCGCTGAAACGGGCATCGCTGAAAATGTTAAGATCAGTGAGCTGTCTGAAGAACAAATTGATATTCTGCGTGAAGCAGTAGGTAAATTTGTCGTTGAAGGTGATCTGCGCCGTGAAATCACCCTGAGCATCAAGCGTCTGATGGACCTTGGTTGCTACCGTGGTTTACGCCATCGTCGTGGTCTTCCGGTTCGCGGTCAGCGTACCAAGACCAACGCACGTACCCGTAAGGGTCCGCGTAAACCGATCAAGAAATAATCGGGGTGATTGAATAATGGCAAAGGCACCAGTTCGTGCACGTAAGCGTGTAAGAAAACAAGTCTCTGATGGCGTGGCTCATATCCATGCTTCTTTTAACAACACCATCGTTACTATCACTGATCGTCAGGGTAACGCACTGGGTTGGGCAACAGCCGGTGGTTCCGGTTTCCGTGGTTCTCGCAAATCCACTCCGTTTGCAGCTCAGGTTGCAGCAGAGCGTTGCGCAGAAGCCGTAAAAGAATACGGCATCAAGAATCTGGAAGTTATGGTCAAAGGTCCGGGTCCGGGTCGCGAATCTACTATTCGTGCACTGAACGCCGCTGGTTTCCGCATCACTAATATTACTGATGTGACTCCGATCCCTCATAACGGTTGTCGTCCGCCGAAAAAACGTCGCGTATAACGCTACGTTTTCCAGGTTAGTTGGAGAAAGAAAATGGCAAGATATTTGGGTCCTAAGCTCAAGCTGAGCCGTCGTGAGGGCACCGACTTATTCCTTAAGTCTGGCGTTCGCGCGATCGATACCAAGTGTAAAATTGAACAAGCTCCTGGCCAGCACGGTGCGCGTAAACCGCGTCTGTCTGACTATGGTGTGCAGTTGCGTGAAAAGCAAAAAGTTCGCCGTATGTACGGTGTGCTGGAGCGTCAGTTCCGTAACTACTATAAAGAAGCAGCACGTCTGAAAGGCAACACCGGTGAAAACCTGTTGGCTCTGCTGGAAGGTCGTCTGGACAACGTTGTATACCGTATGGGCTTCGGCGCCACTCGTGCTGAAGCACGCCAGCTGGTTAGCCACAAAGCGATTATGGTAAACGGTCGTGTTGTTAACATCGCTTCTTATCAGGTTAAAGCGAATGACGTTGTCAGCATTCGTGAGAAAGCGAAAAAGCAATCTCGCGTGAAAGCCGCTCTGGAGCTGGCTGAGCAGCGTGAAAAGCCAACCTGGCTGGAAGTTGATGCTGGCAAGATGGAAGGTACGTTCAAGCGTCAGCCGGAGCGTTCTGATCTGTCTGCGGACATTAACGAACACCTGATCGTCGAGCTTTACTCCAAGTAAAGCTTAGTACCAAAGAGAGGACACAATGCAGGGTTCTGTGACAGAGTTTCTAAAACCGCGCCTGGTCGATATCGAGCAAGTGAGTTCGACGCACGCCAAGGTGACCCTTGAGCCTTTAGAGCGTGGCTTCGGCCATACTCTGGGTAACGCACTGCGCCGTATTCTGCTCTCATCGATGCCGGGTTGCGCGGTGACCGAGGTTGAGATTGATGGTGTACTGCACGAGTACAGCACCAAAGAAGGCGTTCAGGAAGACATCCTTGAAATCCTGCTCAACCTGAAAGGGCTGGCGGTGAGAGTTCAGGGTAAAGATGAAGTCATCCTTACTTTGAATAAATCTGGCATTGGCCCTGTGACTGCAGCCGACATTACCCACGACGGTGATGTCGAAATCGTCAAGCCGCAGCACGTGATTTGCCACCTGACTGATGAGAACGCTGCTATTAGCATGCGTATCAAAGTTCAGCGCGGTCGCGGTTATGTGCCGGCTTCTGCCCGAATTCATTCGGAAGAAGATGAGCGCCCAATCGGCCGTCTGCTGGTCGACGCCTGCTACAGCCCTGTAGAGCGTATTGCCTACAATGTTGAAGCTGCGCGTGTAGAACAGCGTACCGACCTGGACAAGCTGGTCATCGAAATGGAAACCAACGGCACAATCGATCCTGAAGAGGCGATTCGTCGTGCGGCAACCATTCTGGCTGAACAACTGGAAGCTTTTGTTGACTTACGTGATGTACGTCAGCCAGAAGTGAAAGAAGAGAAACCAGAGTTCGATCCGATCCTGCTGCGCCCTGTTGACGATCTGGAATTGACTGTCCGCTCTGCTAACTGCCTCAAGGCAGAAGCTATCCACTATATCGGTGATCTGGTACAGCGTACCGAGGTTGAGTTGCTGAAAACGCCGAACCTGGGTAAAAAATCTCTTACTGAGATTAAAGACGTGCTGGCTTCCCGTGGACTGTCTCTGGGCATGCGCCTGGAAAACTGGCCACCAGCAAGCATTGCTGACGAGTAACCGGATCACAGGTTAAGGTTTTACTGAGAAGGATAAGGTCATGCGCCATCGTAAGAGTGGTCGTCAACTGAACCGCAACAGCAGCCATCGCCAGGCTATGTTCCGTAACATGGCAGGTTCGCTGGTTCGTCATGAAATCATCAAGACGACCCTGCCGAAAGCGAAAGAACTGCGTCGCGTAGTTGAGCCGCTGATTACTCTTGCCAAGACTGATAGCGTTGCTAATCGTCGTCTGGCATTCGCCCGCACTCGTGATAACGAGATCGTGGCAAAACTGTTTAACGAGCTGGGCCCGCGTTTCGCGAGCCGCGCCGGTGGTTACACTCGCATTCTGAAGTGTGGCTTCCGTGCAGGCGACAACGCGCCGATGGCATACATCGAGCTGGTTGATCGTGCTGAGCCGAAAGCAGAAGCTGCTGCAGAGTAATCTGTAGTAACGTAAAAAAACCCGCCCCGGCGGGTTTTTTTATATCTACCTCATCTCCACTTCACTACACTATCTGTACTCTTTTTGTTCATCCCCGGAGCCGTAGAATGTGGTTACTGGATCAGTGGGCGGAACGCCATATCCTCGATGCCCAAACTAAAGGTGAGTTCGATAACTTACCCGGCAGCGGCGAACCGCTGACTCTCGATGACGATTCGCATGTGCCGGCGGAGCTGCGGGCAGGTTATCGCCTTCTGAAGAATGCTGGATGCCTTCCCCCGGAGCTGGAGCAGCGTCGGGAAGCGGTTGCACTGGCTGATTTACTGAAGGGAGTCCGCCAGGACGATCCGCGTCATGCTGAACTGAGCAAACGGCTTGCCTTGCTTGAACTGAAGCTTCGTCAGGCTGGCCTGAGCACCGACTTTTTACGCGGTGAGTATGCCGACGCTTTGCTACAAAGAATGAATCAGGAGTAAATATGTATCGTATTGGTGAGCTGGCTAAGCTGGCTGACGTCACGCCAGATACCATCCGCTACTATGAAAAGCAGCAGATGATGGATCATGACGTGCGCACCGAGGGGGGCTTTCGTCTTTACTCGGATAACGATCTTCAGCGGCTACGCTTTATTCGCTATGCCCGTCAGTTGGGCTTCACTCTGGAAGCGATCCGTGAATTATTGTCGATCCGTATCGATCCTGAGCACCATACCTGCCAGGAATCGAAAGGGATAGTTCAGGCGCGATTAAGCGAAGTTGAGGCGCGGATCAACGAGTTACAGACGATGCGTCGCTCTCTGCAGCGGCTTAATGATGCCTGCTGTGGGACGGCGCACAGTAGTGTTTATTGTTCGATCCTCGAGGCCCTTGAACAAGGCGCCAGCAATGGCGGTACGGGACGTTGATTTTTTCATCGCGCGGATCTACACTCGCGCGGAATTCACACATGCACTGGAGTTAATATGAGTCGCTATCAGCATACTAAAGGGCAAATTAAAGATAACGCCATTGAGGCACTTCTCCACGATCCGTTATTCAGGCAGCGCGTAGAGAAAAACAAGAAAGGGAAAGGAAGCTATCAACGTAAAGATAAACATGCAGGAAGGATTGACCGGGAGGCCAGTGGCAAGCAAGCGAATCGCTTTTTTACCACTGGCCTTCTGCTTTCTGTACTGATTAAGAACGGTTGTTTTGTTCTTTCAGCAGATCGCGAATTTCGCTCAGCAGGACTTCTTCTTTAGAGGGGGCTGGCGGTGCCGCCGGAGCCTCTTCTTTCTTACGATTTAACTTATTCATCAGTTTAATCGCCATGAAGATGGCAAACGCGACGATGATGAAATCGAAAACGTTCTGAATGAATACTCCATAGTGCATCACCACAGCCGGGACATCGCCCTGGGCATCACGTAGCGTGACGGCAAACTGTTTAAAATCGATCCCGCCAATCAACAGACCGAGCGGTGGCATAATAATATCTGCGACCAGCGATGAAACAATTTTACCGAATGCTGCACCGATGATCACACCCACTGCCAAATCGACAACATTCCCGCGCATCGCGAATTCGCGAAACTCTTTTAAAAAACTCATTTTATTCTCCTTGTGCCAGCTGACCTTGTAAGTTTAACAAATGTATTTTCATTTGCCATTAACAGTAGATAGTTACCGCAAATTATTAACCTTTGAATAATAAGGGATAATAAAAAGGCGCCTGTTCGGCGCCCTGGGAATTACAGGAAGAAAGGACTTGGCTGGAACAGCCTTTCGACATCGGAAATAAACTTCTTATCGGTTAAAAACATGATCACATGATCGCCCTGCTCGATCCGCAGATTATTATTGGCGATCATTACGTCGTTGCCCCGCACAACGGCACCGATGATCGTGCCTGGCGGCAGCTTGATCTCATCGATCGAACGCCCGACTACCCGGGAAGTACTCTCATCGCCGTGCGCGACTGCCTCAATCGCTTCTGCAACGCCGCGGCGTAGGGAGGAGACGCCGACAATATCGGCTTTACGGACATGACTGAGGAGTGCGGAAATTGTGGCTTGCTGAGGTGATATCGCGATATCGATGACGCTGCCCTGGACCAGATCCACGTAGGCTCTACGCTGGATCAGCACCATCACTTTTTTCGCGCCCATTCGCTTGGCCAGCATCGCTGACATAATATTTGCTTCGTCGTCGTTAGTGACGGCAATAAACAGGTCCACCTGGTCAATATGCTCTTCAGCCAGCAGCTCCTGGTCTGACGCATCACCGTAGAAAACGATAGTATGCTGCAGTTTTTCCGCCAGCTCTGCGGCTCGCTGCTGGTTACGTTCGATAAGCTTAACGCTGTAGTCTTTTTCCAGCTTATGGGCCAGACCCGCGCCAATATTGCCCCCGCCGACCAGCATAATACGCTTATACGGCTTTTCCAGTCGCTGTAGTTCGCTCATGACCGCGCGAATATGCTGCGAGGCGGCAATAAAGAAGACTTCATCGCCGGCCTCGACAATCGTCGAACCCTGCGGGCGGATGGGGCGATCGTGGCGGAAAATAGCGGCCACGCGCGTATCGATATGCGGCATGTGTTCCCGCATAGTGGACAACGCATTCCCCACCAGCGGACCGCCGTAATAAGCCTTCACTACAGCAAGACTGACTTTTCCTTCGGCGAAGTTCACAACCTGCAGCGCGCCGGGATATTCGATCAGACGATGGATATTGTCGATGACCAGCTGTTCCGGAGCGATTAAGTGGTCGATCGGCACGGCTTCAGAATTGAAGAGCTTTTCCGCATCACGCACGTAGTCTGGCGCACGAATGCGAGCGATACGGTTTGGGGTATTGAATAATGAGTAGGCGACCTGACAGGCCACCATGTTGGTTTCGTCCGAACTGGTGACCGCTACCAGCATATCGGCATCATCGGCTCCCGCCTCGCGCAGTACGCGAGGGTGAGAGCCGTGTCCCTGGACGACACGCAGGTCGAACTTATCCTGCAGGCTGCGCAGACGGTCGCCATTGGTATCAACCAGCGTAATATCATTGTTCTCGCCGACGAGGTTCTCCGCCAGCGTGCCGCCGACCTGGCCGGCGCCCAGAATAATAATCTTCATCTGCAGTGACCCATTAGTTCCGACGTTTGATTAGCTTAGCGTAAAAGAAGCCATCACCTTCTTCCGCGCCCGGCAGATTTTGCTGCCCCGGGCTCGCAGGCGTGCCGGTGGCGTGAAGTTCTGCATCCGGGGTTCGCGCGAGGAAGGCGGCAATTTGCTGGCTATTCTCTTCCGGCAGTATTGAACAGGTGGCATACACCAGCGTGCCGCCAGGCTTCAGGTGTGTCCAGGTGGCATTCAGGATCTCGGCCTGCAGCTGGGCTAACTCGGCGATATCCCGATCCCGGCGCAGCCATTTGATATCTGGATGGCGGCGAATAACGCCAGTGGCAGAGCAGGGAGCATCCAGCAGAATACGATCGAACTGCTCGTCGCCACACCACTGCGCAGGGAAGCGACCATCGCCTTGTTTGACTTCGGCTTTCATGCCCAGTCGTTTCAGGTTGTCATAGACGCGGGACAGACGTTGTTCATCAATGTCCACCGCCATGACCTCAGCCTGGGGAGCGACTTCCAGAATATGCGTCGTCTTGCCGCCCGGCGCAGCGCAGAGATCGAGAATGCGCTCGCCGTTTTCCGGCTGCAGATAGCGCATGCAGCCCTGGGCAGAGGCATCCTGAACGGTTACCCATCCTTCGGCAAAACCCGGCAAAGCATGGACTGGGGCAGGGGTGGCCAGCCGCACGGCGTCGGGATAGTCAGGGTGAGTAAAGCCCTCTAAGCCGGCTTCTTTAAGCAGAGCAAGCCATTCATCCCGCGAATGATGGTTGCGGTTAACGCGCAGCCACATCGGTGGGCGCTGGTTATTCGCATCGACGATCTCCTGCCACTGTTGCGGCCAGGCCTGCTGCAGACGCTTAAGTAACCATTTGGGATGAAGATAACGGTTTTCATGCTCAGCGAATTCGGCCAATAACGCTTCCTGCTGGCGCTGGAACTGGCGTAGTACGCCGTTGATCAGTCCTTTAAGCTGTGGGCGTTTAATGGCCACTGCGCCTTCTACCGTTTCCGCCAGCGCGGCATGGGGGGGAATACGAGTATAGAGTAACTGATAGAGCCCAACCATGATCAGAAAATGCACGGTGCGCTGTTTGCCGGTCATCGGACGCGCCATCAGCTTATTGATAAGCCACTCGAGCTGGCTGAGCGTACGCAGTACGCCAAAGCACAGCTCCTGCAGCAGCGCTTTGTCTTTATCGCTAACTTTCTGCTGCAGAGGAGGGAGAACGTTGCTTAAAGATTGACCTTTCTCAACGACTTGCTCGATAGCCTGGGCGGCCAGGCTGCGTAAATTTATTTTGTTTTTCATAAGCGCAAAAATAAAAATGCCCGGCTAACCCGGGCTTTTAAAGAGATAACCGTCAGGCGAGACGGGTACCAGGGATGAACCACTCCCGGCGGGAATTGAGTAAGTCCTGCGAGCTCATCGCTTTTTTACCCGCTGGCTGTAATGATTCCAGACTGAGGATCCCATCACCCGTAGCGACCTGAATACCCTGTTTGGTTGCTGCCACTATTGTTCCCGGCTCGGCGTGCGTGGCTTCGGCAATAACCGTTGCCCGCCAGACTTTGACTGGCTGCCCGTCAATCTCCAGCCAACTCATTGGCCACGGATTAAACGCCCGGATGCAACGTTCGAGCTGTGCAGCGGAAAGCGACCAGTCGATGCGGGCCTCTTCTTTACTCAGCTTCTCGGCATAACTGACGAGTGACTCGTCCTGGACTTCAGGCTGTGCCGTCCCGTTGGCCAGTTGCGCTAAGGTTGTCAGCAGTCCCTGTGGGCCAAGATCGGCCAGCTTATCGTACAGGCTGCCGCTGGTATCCTCAGCGGTAATAGGGCAGGAAAGCTTATACAGCATGTCACCCGTATCAAGGCCGACGTCCATCTGCATAATGGTCACGCCGGTTTCGCTATCGCCCGCCCACAGTGAACGTTGGATCGGCGCGGCGCCACGCCAGCGCGGCAGCAGGGAACCATGAACGTTGATACAGCCCAGACGCGGCATCTCAAGCACCGCTTTTGGCAGAATCAGACCATACGCCACCACCACCATGATATCAGCGCCCAGATCGGCGATGAGCTGTTGGTTTTCCTGCGGACGAAGAGACGATGGCTGGAATACGGGAACGTCATGGGCTTCGGCCAGCACTTTTACCGGACTCGGCATTAATTTTTTGCCGCGTCCAGCAGGGCGGTCTGGCTGAGTGAATACGCCAACGACATGATGTTCAGACGACAACAGCGCGTCAAGATGACGCGCTGCGAAATCGGGAGTGCCGGCGAAAATGATACGTAGTGATTGTGACACGGTATTCCTTGTTATCAAGCCCGGGAGCGTAAACGATCCAGTTTCTCAACCTTCTGACGAATGCGCTGCTGCTTAAGCGGTGACAGATAGTCAATAAACAGTTTGCCGACCAGGTGATCCATTTCATGCTGGATACAGATAGCCAGCAGGCCATCGGCCTCCAGTTCAAACGGCTTACCGTCGCGGTCGAGCGCACGGATTTTCACTTTTTCAGCACGCGGCACCAGGGCGCGTTGTTCCGGAATAGACAGGCAGCCCTCTTCGATGCCGGTTTCGCCGTCTTTTTCCAGCAGCTCCGGGTTGATTAATACCAGACGCTCTTCCCGGTTTTCCGATACATCGATAACGATGATACGCTGATGGATATCGACCTGGGTTGCGGCCAGACCAATGCCCTCTTCAGCGTACATGGTGTCGAACATATCATCGACGATACGCTGAATTTCCGCATTCACTTCTTTGACCGGCTCGGCGACTTTGCGAAGGCGCTCGTCCGGAATATGTAACACTTGCAAAACTGCCATAAAGTTCCAGAGTCGTATTCAGGAGTTGATAAGATTATTAGCTCTATTCTAGACAAATCCCCCCGCAATTGACAGTCTCACTGTCCAATCGCAAAGATTGTCAATACCGCTTATGGCAGGGGGTAAGGATGACGCCCGACGAGATTTGGCTGCGGCTGATGAAGGTCAGTAATTTGTATGGCGACAGGATGCTGGATATTGCGCAGCGGCTATGCACAGCCGGTACGGTAGATCGTGAAACGCTGCATGCCGTCGGGATGACGGCGGCACAGGCAAAGTTATTTTTTCGGCTTGACGGGCGTGAGCTTGACGAGACGCGGCGCTGGCTGGAGCTCCCGGAACATCATCTGTTAAGGGCCGACGATCCGCGCTTTCCGTCGCGGCTAAGGGCCATCGCTGATTACCCCGGTGCGCTGTTGGTCAGCGGCGATCCCGCCCTGCTTCACAGCGCGCAGCTTGCCGTTATTGGTAGTCGCTTGCATTCCTGGTATGGCGCTCGCTGGGGGAAGTTGTTCAGCGAAGCGCTGGCGCGTAAAGGGATAACTATCACCAGTGGGCTGGCGTTAGGCATTGATGGCATCGCGCATCGCGGCGCGCTCGCGGCTGAGGGTAAAACCATCGCGGTGCTGGGCAACGGACTGGGCCAGGTTTATCCGCGGCGCCATGCAAGCCTCGCCCAGCAGATCATCAATAATGGCGGTGCGCTGGTGTCTGAATTTCCACTTATAACGCCGCCGCTTCCCGCGCATTTCCCCAGGCGCAACAGGATTATCAGCGGCCTGAGCCTGGGCGTGTTGGTGGTTGAGGCGGCATTGCGAAGCGGATCGCTGGTCACCGTCCGTTGCGCCCTGGAACAGGGAAGGGATGTGTTCGCCCTGCCAGGCCCGATTGGTAATCCGGGATCTGAAGGTCCGCACTGGTTAATCAAGCAAGGCGCGGTACCGGTGACTTCGCCAGAGGATATCGTGGAGTACTGGCAAACCGAGCTAGCCTGGCTTACTGATACGTCTGATTCGATAAATAATTGCGCCGATCAGCCGTCTGTAGCATTGCCATTTCCGGAGCTCCTGGCTAACGTAGGAGATGAGGTAACACCTGTTGACGTTGTCGCTGAACGTGCCGGCCAATCTGTGCCAGTAACCGTAGCTCAGCTACTTGAACTGGAGTTAGCAGGCTGGATCGCAGCTGTACCCGGCGGCTATGTCCGATTAAGGAGGGCAAGCCATGTTCGACGTACTCATGTATTTGTTTGAAACTTACATCCATAACGAAGCAGAAATGCGCGTGGATCAGGACAAACTGACGCGGGATCTTACCGATGCAGGCTTTGAGCGGGAAGATATCTATAACGCGTTAATGTGGCTCGAGAAACTGGCTGATTATCAGGAAGGTCTCGTTGAACCCATGCAGCTCGCTTCCGACCCGCTCTCGCTTCGGGTGTATACCGAAGAAGAGTGCCAGCGTCTGGATGCCAGTTGCCGGGGATTTTTACTCTTCCTCGAGCAGATTCAGGTGTTGAACCTCGAAACGCGAGAAATGGTGATAGAGCGCGTACTGGCGCTGGATACGGCAGAATTTGAGCTGGAAGACCTGAAATGGGTCATCCTGATGGTACTGTTCAATATTCCGGGCTGTGAAAACGCCTATCAGCAAATGGAAGAATTACTCTTCGAAGTAAATGAAGGTATGCTGCATTAATCTTTTTGCAGCAACATCGAGTTGTTATGACCAAATCAGCACTGTTTTCGGTGCGTAAAAATGAGCCCTGCCCGCAGTGTGGGGCTGAACTGGTGATCCGTTCCGGGAAACATGGCCCGTTTCTCGGCTGTTCGCATTATCCGGACTGTGACTATATCCGTCCCCTGAAAAGTCAGGCGGACGGGCATGTCGTTAAGGTGCTGGAGGGGCAAGTATGCCCATCGTGCGGCGCAGTTATGGTGCTACGCCAGGGGCGTTTTGGGATGTTCATTGGCTGTAGCCGCTATCCGGAATGCGAACATACCGAGCTAATTGATAAACCAGATGAGACGGCTATTGCTTGCCCGCAGTGCGGACAAGGCCATCTGGTGCAGCGTCGTTCCCGTTTCGGTAAAACCTTTCACTCCTGTGATCGCTATCCTGATTGCCAGTTCGTTATCAATTTTAAACCGGTGGCGGGCGAATGCCCTGAATGCCATTACCCGCTGTTAATAGAAAAGAAGACGGCGCAGGGGTTTAGACGCTTCTGTGCCAGTAAACAATGTGGAAAGCCGATCCCGGCGGAATAAATCAGTGAACAATAACCTGCCCTCAGAAGCCGTCGCCCATGCCGTGGCGGTCCTGAAAAATGAACATGTCATCGCCTATCCTACTGAAGCTGTGTTTGGCGTCGGCTGCGACCCAGACAGCGAAACGGCCGTCATGCGCCTGCTGGATCTCAAGCAGCGCCCTGTTGAGAAGGGATTGATCCTTATCGCCGCCAGCTTTGAGCAATTGAAGCCCTATATTGATGATTCACGGTTAAGTGCTGCGCAGCGGGACGCTATCTTTTCCTGCTGGCCAGGACCGGTGACGTTTGTATTCCCTGCCCGTCCTGAAACGCCGCGCTGGCTGACCGGTCGTTTTGATTCACTGGCTGTACGCGTGACCAACCATCCTTTGGTGATTGAATTGTGCGAAGCCTACGGGAAACCGCTGGTTTCAACGAGCGCTAATCTTACCGGGCAACCACCGTGCCGTACCACTGCAGAGGTGCATGCTCAGTTTGGTGACAGCTTCCCCGTCGTTGATGGCGCGACGGGTGGACGACAAAATCCATCTGAAATCCGTGATGCCCTGACGGGTGAACTGTTCCGCCAGGGGTGAACCATGGAAACCTATGCCGTTTTTGGTAATCCGATCGCGCACAGCAAGTCGCCTTCTATTCATCAGCTTTTTGCCCGCCAGTTAGGGATTACTCATCCTTATGGACGTGTGCTGGCGCCGCTGGACGATTTTGTCTCTTCTCTGAATCAGTTCTTTGCAGAAGGAGGAAAGGGGGCCAACGTCACCGTTCCTTTTAAAGAGGAAGCTTTTGCGCGCGCGGATGAGCTGACAGAACGCGCTGCGCTGGCGGGAGCAGTAAACACCCTGAAACGCCTGGAAAATGGCCGTTTACTGGGGGACAACACCGACGGTATTGGTCTCCTGAGCGATCTGGAACGTCTGGGGTTCATTAAGCCACGCCAGCGGATCCTGCTTGTCGGTGCTGGTGGCGCATCACGCGGGGTTCTTTTGCCGCTTCTGTCGCTGGGATGTGCCGTCACGATCGTCAATCGAACCTATTCTCGTGCCCATGAATTAGCCACTCTCTTCGCCCATACCGGGAGCGTCAGTGCAAGGGAGATGGATACCTTATCCGGGGAAACATTCGATCTGATCGTCAATGCGACGTCCAGTGGAATAGACGGTGATGTGCCGGCTGTCCCGGCGTCTGTTGTTAACCCCGACGTGTATTGCTATGACATGTTTTACCAGAAAGGGACGACGCCGTTTCTTCAGTGGTGCCAGCAGCATGGCGCAGTCCACTGCGCTGACGGGCTGGGAATGCTGGTGGCACAAGCCGCTCATGCCGTTCTGCTATGGCACGGCGTCCTGCCGGCTATTGCTCCGGTCATCGAAACGCTGCAGCAGGAACTGAATGCATGAATCAGGCGATTCAGTTTCCCGATCGGGAATCATGGGATGCCGAACGGCAGGGCGTGGTTTTTCCCGCGCTGGTTAATGGGATGCAATTAACCTGCGCAATTTCAGGGCAGATCCTTCAGCAGCGTTTCGGCGCAGAGGGGCCAGCGCAGTGGCTGGCCGCCTTCCAGGAACATCGTTGGGATCTAGAGGAAGAGGCGGAAGCATTGATCCGCGATGGTCAGGAAGATGCTCAGGGCTGGATCTGGTTATCCTGATCCAGGTACTCATTTTTCCATTTCACATAGTTATTTGCTGAATACTTGAGTCCTTCCCGTTCCGCCTCTGTCAGGGGGCGGATCTGTTTGACCGGATTGCCAAAGTAAAGGTAGCCGCTTTCCAGCTGTTTGTTCTGCGGTACCAGGCTTCCCGCACCAATCATGACATCATCGCCAACGACGACACCATCTAATAAGATCGAACCCATGCCAACCAGTACGCGGTTACCGATAGTGCAGCCGTGCAGCATCACTTTATGACCAACAGTCACATCCTCACCGATGATCAACGGATTTCCCTCCGGCTTATAAGAGGACTTATGGGTCACATGTAGAACGCTTCCGTCCTGAATATTGCTGCGTTGACCTATCGATACATAGTTGACGTCGCCGCGAATGGCCACCAGAGGCCAGACGCTGACATCATCGGCAATTCTGACATCGCCGATGATGACGCTGGATGCATCAATCATGACGCGAAGACCGATTTGTGGGAAAAATGCTTTATAGGGGCGCAGCTGAGCAGACATATAGACCTCAAAATACGGGAATGTAAGAAGACTTTGGTGGCTTTTATCGCCGTGTGCAACCCCTGAAAACGGTGAAAATTGAGCAAATCGTGCAATTACGCGACGAAAAGGGTGAAAAATCACCACTCAGAAAAAAAGATCGAAAAAAGGCTTGTGCAAAAAACTGGGATCCCTATAATGCGCACCCACTGACACGGCAGATGTGAATCACTTCACACAAACAGCCGGTTCGGTTGAAGAGAAAAATCCTGAAATTCAGGGTTGACTCTGAAAGAGGAAAGCGTAATATACGCCACCTCGCGACAGAGCGCTAAAGCGCGTCGCAACTGCTCTTTAACAATTTATCAGACAATCTGTGTGGGCACTCAAAGTGACATGGATTCTTACCGTCCTCGGACGAAAAATGAATACCAAGTCTCTGAGTGAACATACGTAATTCATTACGAAGTTTAATTCACGAGCATCAAACTTAAATTGAAGAGTTTGATCATGGCTCAGATTGAACGCTGGCGGCAGGCCTAACACATGCAAGTCGAGCGGTAGCACAGAGAGCTTGCTCTCGGGTGACGAGCGGCGGACGGGTGAGTAATGTCTGGGAAACTGCCTGATGGAGGGGGATAACTACTGGAAACGGTAGCTAATACCGCATAACGTCGCAAGACCAAAGTGGGGGACCTTCGGGCCTCATGCCATCAGATGTGCCCAGATGGGATTAGCTAGTAGGTGGGGTAACGGCTCACCTAGGCGACGATCCCTAGCTGGTCTGAGAGGATGACCAGCCACACTGGAACTGAGACACGGTCCAGACTCCTACGGGAGGCAGCAGTGGGGAATATTGCACAATGGGCGCAAGCCTGATGCAGCCATGCCGCGTGTGTGAAGAAGGCCTTCGGGTTGTAAAGCACTTTCAGCGGGGAGGAAGGCGTTAAGGTTAATAACCTTGGCGATTGACGTTACCCGCAGAAGAAGCACCGGCTAACTCCGTGCCAGCAGCCGCGGTAATACGGAGGGTGCAAGCGTTAATCGGAATTACTGGGCGTAAAGCGCACGCAGGCGGTCTGTCAAGTCGGATGTGAAATCCCCGGGCTCAACCTGGGAACTGCATTCGAAACTGGCAGGCTAGAGTCTTGTAGAGGGGGGTAGAATTCCAGGTGTAGCGGTGAAATGCGTAGAGATCTGGAGGAATACCGGTGGCGAAGGCGGCCCCCTGGACAAAGACTGACGCTCAGGTGCGAAAGCGTGGGGAGCAAACAGGATTAGATACCCTGGTAGTCCACGCCGTAAACGATGTCGATTTGGAGGTTGTGCCCTTGAGGCGTGGCTTCCGGAGCTAACGCGTTAAATCGACCGCCTGGGGAGTACGGCCGCAAGGTTAAAACTCAAATGAATTGACGGGGGCCCGCACAAGCGGTGGAGCATGTGGTTTAATTCGATGCAACGCGAAGAACCTTACCTGGTCTTGACATCCACAGAACTTAGCAGAGATGCTTTGGTGCCTTCGGGAACTGTGAGACAGGTGCTGCATGGCTGTCGTCAGCTCGTGTTGTGAAATGTTGGGTTAAGTCCCGCAACGAGCGCAACCCTTATCCTTTGTTGCCAGCGGTTAGGCCGGGAACTCAAAGGAGACTGCCAGTGATAAACTGGAGGAAGGTGGGGATGACGTCAAGTCATCATGGCCCTTACGACCAGGGCTACACACGTGCTACAATGGCATATACAAAGAGAAGCGACCTCGCGAGAGCAAGCGGACCTCATAAAGTATGTCGTAGTCCGGATTGGAGTCTGCAACTCGACTCCATGAAGTCGGAATCGCTAGTAATCGTAGATCAGAATGCTACGGTGAATACGTTCCCGGGCCTTGTACACACCGCCCGTCACACCATGGGAGTGGGTTGCAAAAGAAGTAGGTAGCTTAACCTTCGGGAGGGCGCTTACCACTTTGTGATTCATGACTGGGGTGAAGTCGTAACAAGGTAACCGTAGGGGAACCTGCGGTTGGATCACCTCCTTACCTTAAAGAACCTGCCTTTGTAGTGCTCACACAGATTGTTTGATAAATGATAAATTTCAAAATGTACTGCGAAGTGCATTGTGAAATTTTGCTCTTTAAAAATCTGGATCAAGCTGAAAATTGAAACGACACACTGTTTAAGTGTGTTCGAGTCTCTCAAATTTTCGCAATCAGAAGTGAAACATCTTCGGGTTGTGAGGTTAAGCGACTAAGCGTACACGGTGGATGCCCTGGCAGTCAGAGGCGATGAAGGACGTGCTAATCTGCGAAAAGCGTCGGTAAGGTGATATGAACCGTTACAGCCGGCGATGTCCGAATGGGGAAACCCAGTGTGATTCGTCACACTATCGTTAACTGAATACATAGGTTAACGAGGCGAACCGGGGGAACTGAAACATCTAAGTACCCCGAGGAAAAGAAATCAACCGAGATTCCCCCAGTAGCGGCGAGCGAACGGGGAGCAGCCCAGAGTCTGAATCAGCTTGTGTGTTAGTGGAACGGTCTGGAAAGTCCGACGGTACAGGGTGATAGTCCCGTACACCAAAATGCACAGGCTGTGAACTCGAAGAGTAGGGCGGGACACGTGGTATCCTGTCTGAATATGGGGGGACCATCCTCCAAGGCTAAATACTCCTGACTGACCGATAGTGAACCAGTACCGTGAGGGAAAGGCGAAAAGAACCCCGGCGAGGGGAGTGAAAAAGAACCTGAAACCGTGTACGTACAAGCAGTGGGAGCACCTTCGGGTGTGACTGCGTACCTTTTGTATAATGGGTCAGCGACTTATATTCTGTAGCAAGGTTAACCGTATAGGGGAGCCGCAGGGAAACCGAGTCTTAACTGGGCGTTAAGTTGCAGGGTATAGACCCGAAACCCGGTGATCTAGCCATGGGCAGGTTGAAGGTTGGGTAACACTAACTGGAGGACCGAACCGACTAATGTTGAAAAATTAGCGGATGACTTGTGGCTGGGGGTGAAAGGCCAATCAAACCGGGAGATAGCTGGTTCTCCCCGAAAGCTATTTAGGTAGCGCCTCGTGAACTCATCTTCGGGGGTAGAGCACTGTTTCGGCTAGGGGGTCATCCCGACTTACCAACCCGATGCAAACTACGAATACCGAAGAATGTTATCACGGGAGACACACGGCGGGTGCTAACGTCCGTCGTGAAGAGGGAAACAACCCAGACCGCCAGCTAAGGTCCCAAAGTCATGGTTAAGTGGGAAACGATGTGGGAAGGCCCAGACAGCCAGGATGTTGGCTTAGAAGCAGCCATCATTTAAAGAAAGCGTAATAGCTCACTGGTCGAGTCGGCCTGCGCGGAAGATGTAACGGGGCTAAACCATGCACCGAAGCTGCGGCAGCGACACTATGTGTTGTTGGGTAGGGGAGCGTTCTGTAAGCCTGTGAAGGTGGCCTGTGAGGGCTGCTGGAGGTATCAGAAGTGCGAATGCTGACATAAGTAACGATAAAGCGGGTGAAAAGCCCGCTCGCCGGAAGACCAAGGGTTCCTGTCCAACGTTAATCGGGGCAGGGTGAGTCGACCCCTAAGGCGAGGCCGAAAGGCGTAGTCGATGGGAAACAGGTTAATATTCCTGTACTTGGTGTTACTGCGAAGGGGGGACGGAGAAGGCTATGTCATCCGGGCGACGGTTGTCCCGGTTTAAGCATGTAGGCTGGTTATCCAGGCAAATCCGGATAATCAAGGCTGAGGTGTGATGACGAGGTACCACGGTACTGAAGTGACAGATGCCCTGCTTCCAGGAAAAGCCTCTAAGCATCAGGTAACATCAAATCGTACCCCAAACCGACACAGGTGGTCAGGTAGAGAATACCAAGGCGCTTGAGAGAACTCGGGTGAAGGAACTAGGCAAAATGGTGCCGTAACTTCGGGAGAAGGCACGCTGGTGTGTAGGTGAAGTCCCTGCGGACGGAGCTGAGACCAGTCGAAGATACCAGCTGGCTGCAACTGTTTATTAAAAACACAGCACTGTGCAAACACGAAAGTGGACGTATACGGTGTGACGCCTGCCCGGTGCCGGAAGGTTAATTGATGGGGTTATCCGTAAGGAGAAGCTCTTGATCGAAGCCCCGGTAAACGGCGGCCGTAACTATAACGGTCCTAAGGTAGCGAAATTCCTTGTCGGGTAAGTTCCGACCTGCACGAATGGCGTAATGATGGCCAGGCTGTCTCCACCCGAGACTCAGTGAAATTGAACTCGCTGTGAAGATGCAGTGTACCCGCGGCAAGACGGAAAGACCCCGTGAACCTTTACTATAGCTTGACACTGAACATTGAGCCTTGATGTGTAGGATAGGTGGGAGGCTTTGAAGCGTGGACGCCAGTCTGCGTGGAGCCAACCTTGAAATACCACCCTTTAATGTTTGATGTTCTAACGTTGGCCCCTTATCGGGGTTGCGGACAGTGTCTGGTGGGTAGTTTGACTGGGGCGGTCTCCTCCCAAAGCGTAACGGAGGAGCACGAAGGTTAGCTAATCCTGGTCGGACATCAGGAGGTTAGTGCAATGGCATAAGCTAGCTTGACTGCGAGCGTGACGGCGCGAGCAGGTGCGAAAGCAGGTCATAGTGATCCGGTGGTTCTGAATGGAAGGGCCATCGCTCAACGGATAAAAGGTACTCCGGGGATAACAGGCTGATACCGCCCAAGAGTTCATATCGACGGCGGTGTTTGGCACCTCGATGTCGGCTCATCACATCCTGGGGCTGAAGTAGGTCCCAAGGGTATGGCTGTTCGCCATTTAAAGTGGTACGCGAGCTGGGTTTAGAACGTCGTGAGACAGTTCGGTCCCTATCTGCCGTGGGCGCTGGAGAATTGAGGGGGGCTGCTCCTAGTACGAGAGGACCGGAGTGGACGCATCACTGGTGTTCGGGTTGTCATGCCAATGGCACTGCCCGGTAGCTAAATGCGGAAGAGATAAGTGCTGAAAGCATCTAAGCACGAAACTTGCCCCGAGATGAGTTCTCCCTGAGACTATAAGTCTCCTGAAGGAACGTTGAAGACGACGACGTTGATAGGCCGGGTGTGTAAGCGCAGCGATGCGTTGAGCTAACCGGTACTAATGAACCGTGAGGCTTAACCTTACAACGCCGAAGATGTTTTGGCGATTTGAGAGAATTTTCAGCTTAGATTCAGAGTTGAGTACGCAATAATTTGCGCAGCAGCAAGGCGGCAAGCGAAGGAAAGGAAGGAGCATACTGAAGTATGTGACTGACTTTACGAGCGCAGGCAACGCGGCTGATGCGATAAAGAATTGCGTACTGAGCACAAAGAATTTGCCTGGCGGCACTAGCGCGGTGGTCCCACCTGACCCCATGCCGAACTCAGAAGTGAAACGCCGTAGCGCCGATGGTAGTGTGGGGTCTCCCCATGTGAGAGTAGGGAACTGCCAGGCATCAAATTTAGCGTGCTGATATGGCTCAGTTGGTAGAGCGCACCCTTGGTAAGGGTGAGGTCCCCAGTTCGACTCTGGGTATCAGCACCACTTTTTAGGTTAAAGTTCGGCACGTTGTAAAGAATTTGCCTGGCGACAATAGCACGGCGGTCCCACCTGACCCCATGCCGAACTCAGAAGTGAAACGTCGTAGCGCCGATGGTAGTGTGGGGTCTCCCCATGTGAGAGTAGGGAATCGCCAGGCATCAAATAAAGCAAAAGGCCCAGTCGAAAGACTGGGCCTTTTGCTTTTGTTTTCTCTGCTCTGTTTGCCGATGAGAAGCGCCTCTGCCCAGGGAAGATCTGCCAGGTACCGGTATGAACGTTGCGCAGCAACGGCCCGGGGAAGGGGGACTGGATGTTCGCCATCATTGCCCGCGATACAGAATAAAGGCCCTGTCGAAAGACTGGGCCTTTTGCATATATTGTCCCTGAAGCCTGAAGCCTGAAGCCTGAAGCCTTAAGCCTGAAGCCGAAAGTTTCCTGGTAGCGATGGGAGACTCTTTACCAGGGTGGGATCTCTGATAACCGCAAAGGCTAATAAAGCTGGCGAACTGTCGTCAGGGAGAGTCTGGACAATCGGTTAGAATGGTGGGAAGCAGATACAGGCTATGCTCCTGTCCTGTATCTGCTTCCCTGGAAGAGACCTAACGGGTCAGTGCGACGATCCCTAATGTGAGACCGGCTACCGCGGCGGCACCCCCGGCGATCGCGCCTGCGGTGTCCCAGTTGTCTTCTGTTGTGCCTTTCATACAGGTATTAGTGTGGACTAAGCGGCCTTGCGAGTCATAAACCGGTACGCAGGGAGAGTCATGGGCACAGCCTGCCAGCAGAGAGGCCAGCAGCGCCACGATTAAATACTTTTTCATGATATTACCTCTGGATAATCCGCGGGATTGCACTGAAAGCCAGTGCAGAACGGAATGGCTTATTTTATCACCACCCTTTGTCCGGCCCGGATGCCGAAATCATCTCAATATATGAGCCACGTAAATATCGTGAAGATAAGCAGGGGAATATGCAGAAAAGATGGAGAGAAAGGTCGTGACTCAGCGATACAGCATGCGAGGGAGATTACCTTAGTGCGGGGCGTTTTACTGGTTGCCATTATTTCATGCAAAAAAAAGCGCCCTCAGGGGGCGCCTTTAATACATAGCCGTATTATTCAACGTGCCGGGTAAAGCGTCGTCTGACGACCACAAAGAAGACCGGAACAAAGAAGATCGCCAGCAGTGTCGCGGTGAGCATCCCCCCCATCACGCCGGTGCCAACCGCATTCTGCGCTCCGCTGCCGGCACCATGGCTGATTACAAGCGGCATGACCCCGAGAATAAAGGCCAGAGAGGTCATCAGAATAGGTCGCAGGCGCATCCGCGATGCCTCCAGGGTGGCCTCAATGATCCCTTTCCCTTCTTTCTCCATCAGATCCTTGGCGAACTCAACGATCAGAATCGCGTTCTTCGCCGACAAACCGATCGTGGTCAGCAGGCCAACCTGGAAATACACGTCATTATTCAGCCCACGCAGCGTGGCGGCTAGCAGCGCGCCAATGACCCCCAGCGGAACCACTAACATCACTGAGAAGGGGATCGACCAGCTCTCATACAGCGCTGCCAGACACAGGAAGACTACAATCAGCGAGATGGCATAGAGCGCAGGCGCCTGGTTGCCGGAGAGCCGTTCCTGGTAAGACATCCCGGTCCAGTCATAACCGATACCGCTCGGCAGTTTACTGGCCAGCGTTTCCATCAGCGCCATGGCTTCCCCGGTACTTTTGCCTGGCGAAGCTTCACCAAGGATCTCCATGGATGGCAACCCGTTGTAGCGCTCCAGGCGCGGCGAGCCATATATCCAGCGCGAAGTGACAAAGGCGGAGAACGGGACCATTTCGCCGTTAGCGCTACGAACATACATATTGTTAATATCGCTCGGTAGCATACGGAAGTGGGCATCAGCCTGAACGTACACTTTCTTAACGCGGCCGCGGTCAATAAAGTCATTGACGTAGTACCCGCCCAGCGCGGCTGATATCGTTTCATTGATATCGGAGAGCGATACGCCAAGCGCTTGCGCTTTTTCCTGATCGACATCCAGTTTGAACTGTGGCGTATCTTCCAGACCATTAGGGCGCACCCGAACCAGCTGATCCGGATGCTGTTTCACCATGCCCAACAGTTGGTTTCGCGCCTGCGTCAGGGCGGTATGGCCGAGTCCACCCTGGTCGATCAGTTCAAAGTCGAAGCCGGTGGCGGTACCCACCTCAATAATGGCTGGCATGTTGAACGGGAAAACCATGGCGTCTTTGATCTGGCTGAAGGCCACGGTGGCCCGCTTGATGATGGACTCCACGCTGTTTTTATCACCGCTGCGCGCTTCCCAGGGTTTCAGGCTGACAAACGCCATACCGGAGTTTTGTCCCTGGCCGCTGAAGCTGAAGCCGTTAACGGTAAAGACGCTTTCAACGTTGGCCTTCTCGTTATGCAGATAGTAGTCGGTCACCGTATCCAGTACCTTCTGCGTGCGCTCCTGGGTAGCGCCGGAAGGCAGTTGGATCATGGTCAGGAAGACCCCCTGGTCCTCGTCGGGTAGAAAGGATGTGGGTAAACGCATGAACAGCACAGCCATCCCCACGACGATCACCAGGTAGATCACCAGATAACGGCCTGTTCCACGCAGAATGCCGCTAACGCTGTTGGTATAGTGATTGACGCTCTGGTCGAAGCGGGCATTAAACCAGCCAAAAAATCCTTTTTTCTCATGGTGTTCGGCCGAGGCTGGCTTTAAAAGTGTGGCGCAAAGCGCCGGCGTCAGCACCAGGGCAACCAGCACGGAGAGCGCCATGGCGGAGACGATGGTGATCGAAAACTGGCGATAAATCGCACCGGTGGAGCCGCCGAAAAAGGCCATCGGCACAAATACCGTAGAAAGCACCATGGCAATACCCACCAGCGCTCCCTGGATCTGCGACATCGATTTTTCCGTCGCCTCTTTTGGCGAAAGTTTCTCCTCAACCATCACGCGCTCGACGTTTTCCACCACCACAATGGCGTCATCGACCAGCAGACCTATCGCCAGCACCATGCCAAACATCGTCAGCGTGTTAATGGAGTAACCAAACATCGACAGTACTGCGAAGGTGCCCAACAGCACCACGGGCACGGCAATGGTCGGAATGAGCGTTGCGCGCATGTTCTGCAGGAACAGATACATGACAAGAAAGACGAGAATAATCGCTTCAAAGAGCGTTTTGACCACTTCATGAATGGAGATTTTGACGAAAGGGGTCGTATCGTACGGATAAACAACCTTCATCCCCTGAGGGAAGTAGGGCTGCAGCTCGGCCAGTTTCGCTTTAATCGCGGTGGCGGTATCCAGTGCGTTGGCGCCCGTTGCGAGCTTAATCCCCAGACCAGAAGCGGGCTTGCCGTTGATTCTGGCGACAACGTTATAGTTTTCTCCTCCCAGCTCGATGCGGGCAACGTCTTTCAGATGGACGACAGACCCATCGGCGTTGACCCGCAGCGTGACCTTGCCAAACTCCTGCGGATCTTTAAGCCGTGTCTGAGCGATGATCGACGCGTTCAACTGCTGGCCTTTTAGCGCTGGCGTACCGCCGAGCTGGCCGGCGGCGATCTGATCGTTCTGGACCTGCAGCGCATTGATGACGTCAACCGGCGTCAGGTTGTATTTGTTCAGCAGGTTGCCATCCAGCCAGACGCGCATGGCGTATTGCGCGCCGAACAGCTGCACATCGCCCACGCCGTTGAGGCGGCTAATAGGATCTTTGACGTTGGAGGCGACATAGTCAGAGATATCATCCTGGGTGGTGGTCGGGTTATCAGAGATAAAGCCGGCGACCAGCAGGAAGCTGCTACTGGACTTCTCGACGCTAATTCCTTGCTGCTGAACTTCCTGGGGCAACAGCGGCGTGGCCAGCTGCAGTTTGTTTTGCACCTGCACCTGAGCGATATCGGGATCGGTGCCGGATTTAAAGGTGAGTGTAATGGTTACCGACCCGGCGGAGTCGCTGGTCGACGACATATACATCAGGTTGTCGATGCCGTTCATATTCTGCTCGATAACCTGGGTGACGGTATCCTGTACGGTCTGAGCATCTGCGCCAGGGTAGGTGGCGGAGATCGCTACCGCAGGGGGGGCGATTGTCGGATACTGCGCTATCGGTAGCTGCAGGATAGCCAGGCCGCCGGCAATCATCATAATGATGGCCAGTACCCAGGCGAAGACCGGTCGATGGATAAAAAACTTAGACATGGCTGAGTATCCTTATTGCGCGGCCGGCGCCGCACGCTCCGCTTCCGTTTTGACAGTGACGCCTGGACGGACTTTCTGTAAGCCGCTGACAATCACTTTATCGCCCGGCTTCAGCCCGCTGGTAATAAGCCACTTATCGCCAACGGCCTGAGTCGCGACGACTTCCCGGGTTTCAACCTGGTTTTTGCCGTTCACCAGCATCACGGAGGCATCACCACGCGGCGTGCGGGTCACCCCTTGCTGCGGCACCAGGATGGCCTGCGGATCGATACCTTCGTCTATGCGGGCGCGGACGAACATGCCTGGCAGCAGGACATGCTGGGGATTAGGGAAGATAGCGCGCAGAGTAATTGAGCCTGTACTTTCATCGACAGTGACGTCAGAAAACTGCAACGAACCTTTGAGCGGATAGGCCTGGCCGTTCTCCATGACCAGCTCGACGCTTTTGGTATCACCGCCGCGCTGCAGGCTTTCCTGCTTAAGGCGCATGAAATCATTGCTGGACTCCGTCACGTCAACATAAATGGGATCGAGCTGTTGTACGGTTGCCAGGGCATCCGACTGGCCGTTGGTGACCAGCGCCCCTTCGGTGACGCTCGATTTACCGATGCGCCCGCTAATGGGGGACGTCACTTTGGTGTAGGCCAGGTTAATGCGGGCTGTTTCCACGGCAGCTTTGGTGGCGATGACGTCGGCATCGGCCTGGCGTGCAGTGGCCACTGCCTGATCGTATTCCTGCTGGCTGATATATTTAGTACCCAGTAGTGGAACGTAGCGTTTTACCGTCAAATGGGCGATAGCGGCAGCGGCTTCAGCTTTTGCCTCATCGCCTTTGGCGCTGTTCCAGGCTGCCTGATAGGTTGCCGGATCGATCTGATAGAGCGACTGGCCTGCTTCGACATCACTTCCTTCAACAAAGTTACGCTTCAGGATGATACCGCTCACCTGGGGGCGGACTTCCGCTACGCGAAAAGCAGAGGTTCGGCCCGGCAGTTCGGTGGTGACTGATAGCGGTGCGCTGTTCACGACATGGACCGTCACCTGCGGCGCCTGCGCATGGGGTTGCTGGTTGTCCGAATTATCGCAACCGGTTAGCAATAAGGCCGAGATAATTAAACCGGATAAAAGTGTCACTCTGGCGTGAGTCGTCATTGCGGTTCCTTATAGATTACGTACCAAATTCGGCGGCGAATCTGTGAAAGAAAGAGGGAATCAAAAAGCAGTTTGCCATCCTACAAATAAACGCCGTTGGATGTAAGAGATACTTATTTTTAAGCAATCAGCAAGGCACGCAAAAACAAAAAAATGGTCACGGCAGTATTGCGATTTATCGCAATTGTAAAACTTAATAAATAGACATTATTTCGGTGAATGCATTCTGTAGTGATATTCATTTAAATAATTAATTATCTTGTGGCGTCAGAATTAACTTGTCTGCATTTTTGCTAAATAATACTCCATGACAAATGCTAGATTAATTGGTCTTAAGAAAATCCTATATTATCTGTTTGTCGGGAAGTGGGGCCTTGTATGGCAAGAAAAACGAAAGAAGAGGCGCTGCGCACGCGCCAGCTCCTGATTGAATCTGCTATCCAGCAGTTTGCCCTGCGGGGGGTGAGCAACACGACCCTGACGGATATCGCTGATGCCGCGGGAGTGACTCGCGGTGCGGTGTACTGGCATTTTGCCAGTAAGACAGAGCTGTTTAATGAAATGTGGCAGCAACAGCCACCGCTCAGGGATTTGATTCAGCCAAACTCAGCGCAAGCGAATGACCAGGAACCGTTAAGTATTTTGCGGGAGCGATTTATTGCCGGGCTGCGCTATATTGCTGAGAATCCTCGCCAGCGTGCCCTGATGCAAATTCTCTATCAGCGCTGTGAGTTTTCCAGAGATATGCTATCAGAAAGTGAAATTCGCCAACGTATTGGCTTTAACTATTGTGTTATTGGTGAGATTCTCCAGCGCTGTGTACGTAACAATATATTGCCAGCCGAAACAAATATTGAAGTCATCTTAATCGTCTTACATAGTGCTTTTTCCGGGTTGATTAAAAACTGGTTACTCGACCCGCAACGCTTTAATCTTTATCAGCAGGCACCTGCGCTGGTGGATAATATTATGGCGGTAATATCGGCTTCTCGTATTGCGGCGGGGCCGGCGCTGCGGGTGGTGAACCAGTAGGCTATTCTGTTGCTGTAGATAATAAAAAAGGCGCTTCCCCATGCCGAAGAGCGCCTTTTATATCAAGCAAGCAACTGACTAGTATCAGTTCATGCCGTATTTTTTCAGTTTTTTACGCAGCGTACCGCGGTTGATGCCCATCATCAGGGCAGCGCGGGTCTGGTTACCACGGGTGTATTGCATCACCATGTCCAACAGGGGCTGTTCAACTTCAGCCAGTACCAGCTCATACAGGTCATTCACATCCTGACCGTTCAGTTGAGCAAAATAGTTCTTCAGTGCCTGTTTAACCGAGTCACGCAGGGGCTTTTGAGTTACCTGATCCTGAGAGTTAACGGTAGAAACGGTCAGTACGTCAGAATTTACGCGTTGTTCGAACATAGTTCTGTCAGCTCTTTATTTCTATTACGCAAAATTTTCGAAGTATGCCTCCAACGCCTCCAGCTGTTCGCTGGCATCCTCAATGGCGTTGAATGTGCGCCGAAACTGGTCATCTGGAGCATGCTCCTGGAGATACCAGGAGACGTGTTTACGCGCGATTCGGTACCCTTTTGCCTGACCATAAAAGTCATGCAATTCCCGAACGTGCGCACAAAGCAAGCGCTTTACCTCTGCCAGCGGCAGCGGGGGCAGCAGCTCTCCAGTGTCCAGATAATGCTGGATTTCCCGAAAGATCCAGGGTCTTCCCTGAGCTGCACGGCCTATCATCAGGGCATCAGCCCCTGTATAGTCGAGCACAGCTCTGGCTTTAAGCGGGTCAGTAATGTCGCCATTCGCGATAATCGGAATGGAAACTTTCTGCTTAACTGCCCGAATACTGTCGTACTCAGCGTCTCCGTTAAACAAGCAGGCGCGGGTGCGTCCGTGAATAGTCAGAGCCTGAATGCCACACTCTTCGGCCAGTTGGGCAATCTCTACGCAGTTACGGTGCTCCGGTTCCCAACCGGTGCGAATCTTGAGTGTCACAGGAACGTCCACTGCGTTAACGACCGCCGTCAGGATCGACTTCACCTGGTCGGGGTACTGCAAGAGGGCTGAACCTGCAAGCTTGCGATTCACCTTTTTCGCCGGGCATCCCATATTGATATCAATAATCTGGGCGCCGCTTTCCACGTTAATCCGCGCGGCGGCAGCCATCTCTTCCGGTACGCTACCGGCGATTTGCACGGTACGAATACCGGGCTCATCAATATGCACCATCCGCAAACGAGACTTGTCGCTTTCCCACACCTGTGGGTTAGAAGACATCATCTCGGAAACGGTTAAGCCCGCTCCCATCTCGTAGCACAGCGTCCGGAATGGTCTGTCAGTGATGCCAGCCATGGGCGCTGCGATCAGGCGATTTCTGAGCTGGTGGTGTCCGATGCGCATGAGTTAAGAAATGACCATACTGTGACTGCAAGGCGGCGTATATTACGCATTTTTTGCACGAGATGAAAGGCCAAACTTTGAGCAATCCTCTGTTGCAGATCAATGAATCCGGGACTAGCGTAAAAGGGATGAATAAATACTTATATTAATCATTACTTTAATTGATGATGGATAATTTGTGTCCATTTATAAAATCATAAAACTTCTCGATTTTTCTTAGATTAACTCGCTGCTTTACGGCATAAAACGCTGTTTTTGTAGCCAAAAAAGTACGCTATAGTGCGATCTGCCTCTCATTTCCTGGCATTATTCGGTGGCTACTGGAAACAAAAATGCGGCCCGCAGGCCGCATCGCGCTTAGTTTTTCTGGCCGGTGATCCGGCACCACTCTTCTTTCTCAACCACCGGATCGAGAGTGAAGAGGTCGGCGTAGGCTTCACAGACGCTCTCTGCCTGGCTGGCAAGAATACCGGAAAGCCCCAGCAAACCGCCTGAAACGGGCAGGATGCTGATTAAGGGGGCCAGCTCGCGTAATGGACCTGCGAGGATATTCGCGACCACCACATCGGCTTTCATGGCTTCTGGCTGATCCTGCGGCAGATACAGCTCAAGGCGTTCGGAGACGCCATTACGCTGCGCGTTATCGCGGCTGGCCTGGATGGCCTGCGGGTCGATATCAATGCCGATTGCTTTAGCTGCGCCCAGTTTCAGGGCGGCAATCGCCAGGATGCCCGAGCCGCAGCCGAAATCAATGACCGTTTTTCCGCTGAGGTCGAGTCCATCCAGCCACTGCAGGCACAGGGATGTCGTCGGATGCGTACCGGTGCCAAAGGCCAGACCCGGATCGAGCATCACGTTGACAGCATTTTCATCCGGAACGTCGCGCCAGCTCGGGCAGATCCACAGACGCTCCCCAAAGCGCATCGGATGGAAATTATCCATCCATTCCCGCTCCCAGTCTTTATCTTCGAGCTGCTCGATCTTATGCGCGAACCCGGCGCCCAGCAGCGGGTGCTGCTCTAGTTGGGTCACGACCGCTTTCATGTCGGTTTCCGCATCGAACAGGCCGATGACATCGGTATCGCCCCACAACCGGGTTTCTCCGGGTAACGGCTCAAAGACCGGCGTATCGTGCGTATCCTGAAAGGTGATCGAGACCGATCCGGCCTCCATCAGCGCATCGCTAAGATCTTCAGCGTTCGCACCGGTGGTATTTAGTTTCAGTTGGATCCATGGCATAGCAAAACTCTTTATTTATCAGTAGTCAAAATGGGGGCCTGTGGGGCGGAACGACCAAAACGGTTCCCCGCCACAAACGCCAGCAAACTCAACAGCAGCGCGGGAACAATTGGATGGAAGCCCAAAAACTGCACTTTCAACGTCGCCAGTACGGCATACAGCACGCCGCCCACAATCATTGCGCTCAGCGCGCCAGCCGCGTTGGCGCGTTCCCAGTAAAGGCCCAGCACCAGCGGCCAGAGGAAGACGGCTTCCAGGCCACCGAAGGCCAGCAGGTTCAGCCAGATTATCATCTCCGGCGGCCGCCAGGCCGCGAGCAGCAGCAGGACCCCCAGCAGAAGCGTAATACTGGCGGACATGCGCTTAAGCCGCTTTTCGTTGGTCGCCTGTTCCGGACGCCAGTTCAGGTACAGATCTTTGATGATCGTAGCGGAACTTTGCAGAAGTTGGGCATTGATCGTCGACATAATCGCCGCCATCGGCGCGGCAAGGAAGATCCCGGCGGCAAAGGGTGGAAGCACTTTAACCATCAGCGTCGGGATCACCAGATCCGGCACGGTTAAATCGGGGATCACCGCCCGGCCTAATGCGCCAGCCAGATGCATACCAAACATCAGGATCGCCACCACGATGGTGCCGATAATGATGCCGCGATGCACGGCTTTGCTGTCTTTGTAGGAGATACAGCGCACTGCGGTATGTGGCAGACCAATAACGCCGAAGCAGACCAGCACCCAAAACGAGGCCATAAAGGTTGGCGAGAGGATATCCTCCGCGCCCTGCGGGGACACCAGCTTGACGTCGATCGACTGCAGTGTTTCTACCGCGTGGCCGATGCCGCCGGCCGCGTGGATCACGCCCACCAGCAGCACGATCGTGCCGATCAGCATCACCATGCCCTGCATCGTATCGTTGAGCACGCTGGCGCGAAACCCGCCATAGGCGGTATACAGCGCGATGCTGATCCCGAAGATCAACAGCCCGGTGTCGTAGGGAATACCCGCCGCCGTCTCCAGCAGGCGGGCGCCGCCGATAAACTGGACGGTCATGGCGCCGACAAAGGCGACCAGCAGGCTCAGGCTGGCCAGCCAGACCAGCAGGCGGCTCTGGTAGCGCGCAAACAGCATGTCATTTAGCGTGACGGCATTATAGCGGCGCGCAAGGATGGCGAATTTTTTCCCCAGCACACCCAGCGACAGCCAGATAGCGGGGAGCTGGATCATCGCCAGCAGTACCCAACCCAGGCCATATTTATAGGCGGCGCCGGGCCCGCCGATAAACGAGCTGGCGCTAATATAGGTGGCGGTTAAGGTCATGGCCAGCACGAAGCCGCCCATCGAGCGGCTGCCGAGGAAGTACTCGTTGAGAAAACTTCCTGAAGCGCGTTTTCTCATGGCGTAAAGGGATAAGCCGAACACCACCACCAGATAAGCGATCAGGGGAATAATGACCTCAAACTGCATCGTCGTCCTCCAGAGGAATATCGCGGAAAACCAGTTTGACCATCGCCCAGCACAGCAAAATAAACAGCAGCGGTACCAGCAGGCAGGCCATTTCAAACCAGTGGGGCAGGCCGGTAAAACCGATAGCGACCCCCGGCAGATACGCCGCCGCCAGCCAGGCGGCAAGATAGAGAAGGGTCAGCCACAGCGCCCAGCGCGCTTCTTTGTGGGCCTGAACAAAGCGTTTGTCCATTTTTTGTCCCTTGAGGATGAAGAAAGCGGGGATTGTACCGCATGGAAAAGTTGAGAGGAGAGAAAAAGAAAAAAGGCCGGATTAACCGGCCTTTTGCAGCGAGTACAGGATTATTTTTCCTGCAAACCGAGTTTTTTCTCCAGATAGTGGATGTTAGTGCCACCATGCTGGAAGTTCTCGTCGCTCATAATGCGCATCTGCAGATCGACGTTGGTTTTGATACCGTCGATAATCAGCTCCTGCAGCGCATTCTTCATGCGGGCAATCGCTACGTCACGGCTTTCGCCGTAGCAGATCAGTTTGCCGATCATGGAGTCATAGTACGGGGGTACAGTGTAGCCAGCGTAGATATGAGACTCCCAGCGCACGCCAAAGCCGCCCGGTGCGTGGAAACGGGTAATCTTACCCGGGCTTGGCAGGAAGGTGTTCGGGTCTTCGGCGTTGATACGGCATTCCACCGCATGGCCGCGAACCACCACTTCATCCTGTTTAATGGACAGCGGCTGGCCAGCAGCGATACGCAGCTGCTCTTTGATCAGGTCTACGCCGGTGATCATTTCGGTAACCGGGTGTTCTACCTGGATACGGGTGTTCATTTCAATGAAGTAGAACTCGCCGTTTTCGAACAGGAACTCGAAGGTACCCGCCCCGCGGTAGCCGATATCAACACAGGCTTTCGCGCAACGCTCGCCGATGTAGCGACGCAGCTCCGGGGTAATGCCCGGCGCCGGCGCTTCTTCGACCACTTTCTGGTGACGGCGCTGCATGGAGCAGTCGCGCTCAGCCAGATAGATAGCGTTACCCTGACCGTCCGCCAGCACCTGAATTTCGATGTGGCGTGGGTTTTCCAGGTATTTCTCCATGTAGACCATGTCGTTATTAAAAGCCGCTTTGGCTTCCGCTTTGGTCATGGAGATGGACTGGGCCAGCTCAGCGTCGCTACGCACAACGCGCATACCGCGACCGCCGCCGCCGCCGGAGGCCTTGATGATCACCGGATAGCCGATGCGTTTAGCATGGGCGCGGTTAGCATCCATGTCGTCGGTCAGCGGGCCGTCAGAACCCGGCACGGTTGGGACGCCGGCTTTCTTCATCGCGGTGATCGCGGACACTTTGTCGCCCATCAGGCGGATGGTGTCGGCTTTTGGGCCGATGAAGATAAAGCCGGAGCGTTCAACCTGTTCAGCAAAATTGGCGTTCTCAGAGAGGAAGCCATAGCCTGGGTGAATAGCTACCGCGCCAGTGATCTCAGCGGCGCTGATAATAGCCGGGATGTTGAGATAGCTTTTTACGGACGGAGCCGGACCGATGCAGACCGTCTCATCCGCTAACAATACGTGTTTTAGATCGCGGTCCGCAGTAGAGTGCACAGCGACGGTCTTGATGCCCAGTTCTTTACAGGCACGCAGGATGCGCAGTGCGATCTCGCCACGGTTAGCGATGACAATTTTATCCAGCATGTTCGCCTCGTTACTCGATAACTACCAGCGGCTCGTCGAATTCTACTGGTTGGCCGCTTTCGATCAGAATGGCTTTCACCACGCCGGCTTTGTCGGCTTCGATCTGGTTCATCATTTTCATCGCTTCGACGATGCACAGGGTGTCGCCCACGTTAACTTTCTGGCCAACTTCCACAAACGCTTTTGCGTCCGGGCTCGGCGTGCGGTAGAAAGTACCAACCATCGGGGAACGTACGATGTGACCACTGATTTCCGCTTTCGCCGGCGCTTCAGCGGCGGCAGCTGGAGCGGCAGCCGCCGCGGCAGGTGCCTGAGGCTGCATCATCGGCGCAGCATACGCCTGCTGCATAACCGGATAGCTTGCGGCCGGTGCAGAGCGGCTGATGCGAACAGACTCTTCGCCTTCAGAAATTTCCAGTTCGGAGATACCTGATTCTTCAACCAGCTCGATCAGTTTTTTAATCTTACGAATATCCATGAGTGGGTTCCGTACTCTTTGTTTAGTGTGATTGTGACAGGCGTTTTACCGCCGTCTGTAAAGCGTATGAATAGCCGTCCGCCCCCAGTCCGCAAATGACGCCAGCGGCGACATCTGACAGATACGAGTGCTGGCGGAAGGGTTCGCGTGCATGCACATTGCTCAGGTGAATCTCGATAAACGGGATGTTCACAGCAAGCAACGCATCACGGATTGCTACGCTGGTGTGCGTGAACGCGGCCGGATTAATCAGGATATAGTCCACGTTGTCTTTAGCCTGATGAATTCGGTCGATTAACGCATACTCCGCGTTGGACTGCAGGTGATCCAGGCTCACATTCAGCGCCGCCGCTTCAGATGTTAAACGGTTAACAATTTCAGCCAGCGTGAGGGTGCCATACTTCTCAGGCTCGCGCGTTCCGAGCATGTTAATGTTTGGCCCATTCAAAAGCAAAATGTGAGACTTGTCTACCATCGTGTGGCGATCTCCTGCCATTTTCGGGTAAAAAACAACATATACCTTCAATGCGCCCTTGTCACCTTTTCCGGGTCAGAAAACCCCGTCAGGAAAACCAAAGTCGCACATTATAACGATTTCGTAGCAATTGGCAGCTAAATACTGGTCTTATCAGGGAAGATTATCAACCGCTATCTGAAAAAGAGTCGCGGTTGATAAAGGATCTGCGGGAAACTGCACATTACCGGATTCAGCGCCACCACTGGCGGAACTTCTTATAACGCCATGCCAAAAGCACCACGGCCAACAGGGCATAAATGAGGGGCTGCGGTGAGACGATCTTTACCGACCACAGGTAGTGAATCGGCGCGAGGATCGCCACCAGATAGACGAAGTTGTGTAAAAGTTGCCAGCGACGACCCAGTTTTCGCTGCATCGCCTGCGTCGAAGTTATCGCCAGCGCCAACAGGATCGCCCAGCAGACCATGCCTAACGTCAGGTAGGGGCGAGTAATAATCTCCGAGCCCAGCAACGCCAGATTGTTAATGCCCAGCTCCAGCAGGGTATAGCTGGTCAGGTGCAGTGTCGCCCAGGCAAAACACCATAGACCTAACAGGCGGCGAACGCGAATTAATAATGGCTGCTTCGCGTAGCGTGCCAGCGGAGACACCAACAGCGTCGCCAGCAGAAACTTAAGCGCCATTCTGCCGGTAAAGTGCTGGATATCCTTGGCGGGATCGGCGCTAAAGTAGCCCTGGTGCCCGGCCCAGAATAACCAGACCAGCGGCAAAAAACCCGCAAGGTGAAGTAAAACCTTCAGCCAGACGATCTGTTTGACGGTGAAACGCACTAGAAGTTCTCCCGCAGGTTCATGCCGCGATACAGTGAGGCCACTTCGTCGGCATAGCCGTTGAATAGCAGTGTCGGCTGACGCTTCACGTCGAGTACGCCACCGGCGCCGATAAACCGTTCGCTGGCCTGCGACCAGCGGGGATGATCGACATGGGGATTGACGTTGGCAAAGAAACCGTATTCGTCCGGCGCCGCCATATTCCAGGTGGTTGGCGGCCGATCGCGGGTCAGTTCGATGCTGACGATGGATTTTATGCCTTTAAAGCCATACTTCCACGGTACGGTCAGGCGGATCGGCGCGCCGTTTTGCGGCGGCAGCGCTTTGCCATACACGCCGACGGTAAGCAGTGTCAGCGGGTGCATTGCTTCATCCAGCCGCAGGCCTTCCACATAAGGATAAGCGAGTCCCCCGCCGATAAAACGATCTTTCTGCCCGGGCATTTGCTCCGGGGCATAGAGGGTTTTGAAGGCCACGTAGCGCGCGTTGCTGGTGGGCTCCACCAGCGCTAACAGTTTATGCAGCGGGAAGCCCACCCAGGGAACCACCATCGACCAGGCCTCCACGCAGCGCATACGGTAAATGCGCTCCTCCAGCGGAAAGCGTTTGGTCAGATCGTCATGGTCAAGAGTCAACGGCTTCGCCACTTCACCGCCAATGGTCAGCGTCCAGGGGTCGGTGCGCAGGCTGCCCGCGTTCGCTGCCGGGTCGGCTTTATCGAGGCCAAATTCATAAAAGTTGTTGTAACCGGCAACCTTATCTTCCGGGGTAAGCGTCAGCTTTGACTGCCATTCGGTGGGCCTGGCAAAGTCGAGTGCTTTGCCTGCCGGAGCCGGCGGTCGGTCGTTGCCTTTAAACCAGTCCAGCAGATCGGCCCGTGCGGTCGCGGGAAGAGAAAGTGCGGTCGCGCTGATGCCCAGCATTTTCAGCACCTGGCGACGCTTCAGCATAAAAACAGACTCGGCCGTGACGTCGGCTTCCGTCAGTGTTTTTCTTTTCATGGTGTTCTCCGTCATGCGTTTCCCTAAGCATGACGGAGACGGCAATTTATCGCGAATATGTCACGAAAAATTGCACATTAAGGATATCAACCGTCGCCCTGCCAGGAGGACAGGAGACCAGGAATCATCGGAAAGTGGCACAAGACGTTTCCTTTACCGTGCATGACCCGGCATCTTTATCAGACAAAAGGGGACACAAGGTCAATCCTTAATACTATGCGCCGCTGGCGTCGGGTTGCCATTCAGCGTCTAAAATTAAAGCGCTTCTGGTGTAGGCCGCAGGCGGGCGACGATTGGCAAATTTTTTCTGCCGACTATACTCGCTATCGGCATAATTTCGCCGATAATACGCATTCCATTGCCAGACTCGCCATCTTTGATAGTATGCGTCGCGCTTTAAAAGGTTAATGCTAGCGGCAAGGCGCGCGCCGGCAGGGGGGCCTGATGGTTCATTGGGCAGTCATTCACTCGCGGAGTTAACACAGGGATGCGATTAACGACGAAGTTCTCAGCCTTTATCACGCTGCTAACTAGCCTGACCATCTTCGTCACGCTGATTGGTGCTTCGCTGAGCTTTTATAACGGCATTGAGAATAAGGTTGCAAACCGCGTGCAGGGGGTGGCAACGATGCTGGATAACCGGCTCATCACTACCTCGTTTGACCAGCTTGAGCCGCAACTGGACGAACTGTTGACACCGTTCGAGATCGTGCATATCGATTTCATGCTGAACGGCAAACCGCTCTACAGTCACTCCCGAACCGACAGCTATCGCCCGCTGGGAAGCCATGAACAATTCCGTGAGGTGACGGTCCCGTCGCTTAAACATCCGGGTATCACTCTGCATCTGGTCTACGTTGACCCGATGGTTAACTATTTCCGTTCGCTGTCGGTCACGGCCCCGCTGTCGATCTCTATCGGCTTTATGGTGGTGATTATCTTCTTCGCCGTCCGCTGGATCCGCCGCCAGCTGGCCGGCCAGGAGCTGCTTGAGCTTCGTTCCACGCGCATCCTGAGCGGCGAGCGCGGGCCGCAGGTGCGCGGGTCGGTCTATGAATGGCCGGCCAGTACCAGTAGCGCGCTGGATATGCTGCTGTCGGAGCTGCAGTTTGCCAGCGATCAGCGCAGCCGAATGGATACGCTGATTCGCTCCTATGCGGCACAGGATTCCAAAACCGGCCTGAATAACCGCCTGTTTTTTGACAATCAGCTGGCCACCCTACTGGAAGATCAGGAAAAAGTGGGCGCCTACGGCATCGTGATGATGATCCGTCTGCCGGAGTTCGATCTGCTGCGGGACAACTGGGGACGCACGGCAGCCGAAGAGCATTACTTTACGCTTATCAACCTGCTCTCTACCTTTATTATGCGTTACCCCGGCGCACTTCTGGCGCGCTATCACCGTAGCGACTTTGCCGTGCTGCTGCCGCACCGTACGTTAAAAGAGGCGGATAGCATCGCCGGACTGTTGCTGAAGGCGATGGACGCGTTGCCACCGACGCGCATTCTCGATCGTGACGATATGATGCATATCGGCATCTGTGCTTTCCGCAGTGGGCAATCGACTGCGCAGGTCATGGAACATGCCGAAGCGGCGACGCGCAACGCGGTGCTGCAGGGCAGCAACAGCTGGTCGGTTTATGACGACACCCTTCCTGAGAAAGGCCGCGGCAACGTTCGCTGGCGGACACTGATCGAACAGATGCTCAGTCGCGGCGGGCCGCGGTTATATCAAAAACCGGCCGTCACCCGCGACGGACGCGTGCATCACCGTGAGCTGATGTCACGGATGTACGACGGTAAAGAAGAGGTGATTGCCGCGGAATACATGCCGATGGTGCTGCAGTTTGGCCTGGCAGAGGAGTATGACCGCCTGCAGGTGACGCGCCTGCTGCCATTTTTAGGCTTCTGGCCCGAAGAGAACCTGGCCCTGCAGCTGTCGGTAGAGTCGCTAATCCGCCCGCGTTTCCAGCGCTGGCTGCGCGATGCCCTGATGCAATGTGAAAAATCTCAGCGTCAGCGGATTATTTTTGAACTTGCAGAGGCAGATGTTTGTCAATATATCGGCCGCCTGCAGCCCGTTATGCGGTTGGTTAATGCCCTCGGTGTTCGGGTGGCAGTGGTTCAGGCGGGATTAACCCTGGTGGGTACTAGCTGGATCAAACAGCTGGATGCGGAAGTGATCAAGCTGCATCCAGGGCTGGCGCGCAACATCGAAAAGCGCAGCGAGAACCAGCTGCTGGTACAAAGCCTGGTGGAAGCCTGTAAAGGCATGCCTATGCAAGTTTTTGCGACGGGCGTACGCAGCCGTAGCGAGTGGCTGGTACTGTCTCAATGCGGTGTCACGGGCGGGCAGGGGGAATTTTTTGCCGCCTCACAGCCACTTGACACAAATGTGAAAAAATATTCGCAAAGATACTCGGTTTGATCTGCCGTTTAGCGTGATTTCACGTAGAATAACGCGCGCCATCGTGAAGGGGGTGTGCTTGTCTACCTGCCGGATCATCGCAATGTAAATGCCAGTGAACCTCCTTTGACAGGTTACAAATTCAGGTGTGGAGCACTGCTGAAGATTTCAGCAATGAACGAAGCCGGAAAAATTTGTAACAAAGGAAATGAACTGCACTAATTTTCACCGCAGCAGGTGATTTTTGCGCCTTGTCGCTGCTGCGTGTGGTTGGTAAAGTAAGCGGATTTTGTTTTCCGCCCCAGCTTTCAGGATTATCCCTTAGTATGTTAAAAAAATTTCGTGGCATGTTTTCCAATGACCTGTCCATTGACCTGGGTACCGCGAATACCCTTATTTACGTAAAAGGACAAGGCATCGTATTGAATGAGCCTTCCGTGGTGGCCATTCGTCAGGATCGTGCCGGATCGCCGAAAAGCGTCGCTGCCGTGGGTCATGAAGCGAAGCAGATGCTCGGCCGTACCCCGGGTAATATCGCGGCGATCCGCCCGATGAAGGACGGCGTCATCGCTGACTTCTTCGTGACGGAAAAAATGCTGCAGCACTTTATTAAACAAGTGCACAGCAACAGCTTTATGCGCCCGAGCCCGCGTGTGCTGGTCTGCGTGCCGGTTGGCGCCACCCAGGTAGAACGCCGTGCCATTCGTGAATCCGCGCAAGGCGCAGGCGCTCGCGAAGTGTTCCTGATTGAAGAACCGATGGCGGCAGCGATCGGCGCGGGTCTGCCGGTTTCTGAAGCAACTGGCTCAATGGTGGTGGATATCGGTGGTGGTACTACCGAGGTGGCGGTCATCTCCCTGAACGGTGTGGTCTACTCCTCCTCCGTGCGTATCGGTGGTGACCGCTTCGACGAAGCTGTCATCAATTACGTGCGTCGTAACTATGGTTCCCTGATCGGTGAAGCGACCGCTGAGCGTATCAAGCACGAAATCGGTTCGGCTTATCCGGGCGATGAAGTACGCGAGATCGAAGTTCGCGGCCGTAACCTGGCGGAAGGCGTTCCACGCGGCTTCACCCTGAACTCAAACGAAATCCTTGAAGCGCTGCAGGAGCCGCTGACTGGCATCGTGAGTGCGGTTATGGTTGCCCTTGAGCAGTGCCCGCCGGAACTGGCTTCTGATATCTCCGAGCGCGGGATGGTTCTCACCGGCGGTGGTGCGCTGCTGCGCAATCTGGACCGCCTGTTAATGGAAGAAACCGGTATTCCAGTCGTGGTTGCTGAAGATCCGCTGACCTGCGTAGCGCGTGGCGGCGGCAAGGCGCTGGAAATGATCGACATGCACGGCGGCGACCTGTTTAGCGAAGAGTAGTCAGCCTGAAGGTCCGGGGTGGCTTACACGCTGCCCCTGGTCTTTACTGACACGAGAATACGCATAGCCTATGAAGCCAATTTTTAGCCGTGGCCCCTCGCTACAGATTCGCCTTATTCTGGCGGTGCTGGTGGCGCTTGGCGTGATTATCGCCGACAGCCGCCTGGGTACGTTCAGTCAAATCAGAACGTACATGGATACAGCCGTCAGCCCATTCTACTTTGTCTCTAATGGTCCCCGGGAACTGCTCGACAGCGTATCGCAGACGCTGGCTACCCGCGACCAGCTCGAACTGGAAAACCGTGCGCTGCGTCAGGAGCTGTTGCTGAAAAACAGCGATCTGCTGATGTTGGGCCAGTATAAGCAAGAGAACGCGCGCCTGCGTGAACTACTTGGCTCGCCGCTGCGTCAGGACGAGCAAAAAATGGTGACGCAGGTCATCTCGACGGTCAACGATCCCTACAGCGATCAGGTGGTTATCGATAAGGGCAGCGTGAACGGCGTTTATGAAGGCCAGCCGGTTATCAGCGATAAAGGCGTGGTGGGGCAGGTGGTCGCCGTGGCGAAAATGACCAGTAGGGTACTGCTGATCTGTGATGCCACCCATGCGCTGCCGATCCAGGTCCTGCGTAACGACATTCGCGTGATTGCCGCCGGTAACGGCTGCACTGACGATCTCCAGCTTGAACATCTGCCGGCGAATACCGATATTCGCGTCGGCGACGTGCTGGTGACCTCTGGTCTCGGCGGCCGCTTCCCGGAAGGGTATCCGGTTGGGGTGGTTTCTTCGGTGAAACTGGACACCCAGCGTGCTTACACCGTCATTCAGGCGCGCCCGACCGCCGGTCTGCAGCGCTTACGCTATTTGCTGCTGCTGTGGGGCGCCGATCGCAATGGCGCTAACCCGATGACCCCGGAAGAGGTCCATCGGGTGGCTAACGAACGCCTGATGCAGATGATGCCGCAGGTACTGCCTGCGCCGGATGCGATGGGGCCGCAGATGCCGGCGCCCGCCACCGGGCTGACGCCTTCTCAGCCGTCGCAGCCTGCAGGGGGGCAATAGTGGCAAGTTACCGTAGCCAGGGACGCTGGGTTATCTGGCTCTCGTTTCTTATCGCGCTATTGCTGCAAATTATGCCCTGGCCGGCGGACATCAGCGTTTTCCGGCCCAACTGGGTATTATTGATCCTGCTGTACTGGATCCTCGCCCTGCCGCATCGGGTGAACGTAGGGACGGGCTTCGTGATGGGGGCTATTCTTGATCTCATCAGTGGTTCAACGCTCGGCGTTCGCGCGTTGTCTTTAAGCATCGTCGCCTATCTGGTGGCGCTGAAGTATCAGCTGTTCCGTAACCTGGCGCTCTGGCAACAGGCGCTGGTGGTTATGCTGTTATCCCTGGCCGTGGATATCATTGTTTTCTGGGCAGAGTTTTTAGTGATCAACGTCTCTTTCCGTCCGGAAGTATTCTGGAGTAGTGTAGTAAACGGTGTCCTCTGGCCATGGCTCTTCCTGCTGATGCGCAAAGTGCGCCAGCAATTTGCCGTGCAATAAGGTTGATATGACAACTCTGTATCTTGCTTCTGGTTCCCCGCGTCGGCAGGAACTGCTGACTCAGCTTGGTCTCGCGTTCGAGCGTCTGGTTCCAGGTATTGAGGAGCAGCGCCAGCCGCAGGAGAGTGCTCAGCACTATGTCGCCCGTCTGGCGCGCGAAAAAGCGCAGGCCGGGGTGGCGATGGCGCCGCGTGATTTGCCCGTGCTGGGCGCGGATACGATTGTTATTCTTAATGGCGAAGTGCTGGAAAAACCGCGCGATGCTGAACACGCAGCAGCGATGCTGCGTCTGCTTTCCGGCCACACCCATCAGGTCATGACCGCGGTGGCGCTGGCGGATAAGCAGCAGACGCTGGACTGTCTGGTGGTCACGGAAGTGACCTTCCGGCAGCTTAGCGAGCAGGATATCGCCGACTATGTGGCCAGCGGCGAGCCTTTAGATAAAGCAGGTGCATACGGTATTCAAGGGTTGGGTGGTTGCTTCGTCAGGAAGATTAATGGCAGCTATCACGCCGTAGTCGGCTTACCGCTGGTGGAAACGTATGAGTTGCTCAGTAACTTTAACTCACTGCGTAAAGAAAAGGGATAAAGATGACGGCTGAATTATTAGTTAACGTAACGCCATCCGAAACGCGCGTTGCGTATATTGATGGCGGTATTCTGCAGGAAATTCATATTGAGCGTGAAGCGCGACGCGGAATCGTAGGCAATATCTACAAAGGTCGTGTTAGCCGAGTGCTGCCCGGAATGCAGGCGGCTTTTGTAGATATTGGTCTGGATAAGGCGGCCTTCCTCCACGCCTCCGATATCATGCCGCACACCGAGTGCGTCGCCGGCGAGGAGCAAAAGCAGTTTACCGTACGCGATATTTCAGAGCTGGTGCGCCAGGGCCAGGACCTGATGGTCCAGGTGGTTAAAGATCCGCTGGGTACCAAAGGCGCGCGTCTGACCACGGACATTACGCTGCCTTCCCGCTATCTGGTATTTATGCCGGGCGCCTCCCACGTGGGCGTCTCTCAGCGTATTGAAAGCGAAGCCGAGCGCGAGCGGTTGAAAAAGGTGGTCGCAGAATATTGCGATGAACAGGGCGGGTTTATCATTCGCACTGCTGCGGAAGGCGTTCACGAGCAAGAGATGGCCGCGGATGCCGCCTATCTTAAGCGCGTATGGACCAAGGTAATGGAGCGCAAAAAACGCAACCAGACCCGCTATCAGCTGTATGGCGAACTGGCGCTGGCCCAGCGCGTGCTGCGTGATTTTGCCGATGCGCATCTTGACCGTATTCGCGTTGACTCGCGGCTGACCTACGAGGCGCTGCTCGAATTCACCGCCGAATATATTCCGGAGATGACCAGCAAGCTGGAACACTACAGCGGCCGCCAGCCAATCTTCGATCTCTTTGACGTGGAGAATGAAATTCAGCGCGCGCTGGAGCGTAAAGTCGAGCTGAAGTCCGGAGGCTACCTGATCATCGACCAGACCGAGGCGATGACGACTATCGATATCAATACCGGGGCCTTTGTCGGGCACCGCAACCTTGACGATACGATTTTCAATACCAACATCGAAGCCACCCAGGCGATAGCCCGTCAGCTGCGTTTACGTAACCTCGGTGGCATTATCATCATTGATTTCATTGATATGAACAATGAAGACCATCGTCGACGGGTGCTGCACTCCCTGGAGCAGGCGCTAAGTAAAGACCGGGTGAAGACCAGCATCAACGGCTTCTCCCAGCTGGGGCTGGTGGAGATGACCCGTAAACGCACTCGCGAAAGCGTGGAGCATGTGCTGTGCAACGAGTGCCCGACCTGCCACGGACGCGGAACGGTAAAGTCGGTCGAAACAGTATGCTATGAGATTATGCGTGAGATCGTCCGCGTGCATCATGCTTATGATTCCGATCGTTTCCTGGTCTATGCTTCCCCTGCGGTGGCGGAAACCCTGAAAGGGGAAGAGTCGCACGCGCTGGCGGAAGTGGAAATCTTTGTCGGCAAGCAGGTGAAGGTACAAATTGAGCCGCTCTATAATCAAGAGCAGTTCGATGTGGTTATGATGTAAGACACCGCGTCATTGTGCGGCTGACAAGGAGAGAGGCGTGAGGCGACTGCCCGGGATATTATTGCTCACCGTGGCAACATTGATTGTTATCGTCGCGCTGCTGGTGAGTGGCTTGCGTCTCGTGTTGCCGCAGCTCGACGCCTGGCGTCCGCAGCTGCTGGAGAAGATCTCCTCCCTCACTGGCGCGCCGGTGGACGCCTCGCAGATCAGCGCCAGCTGGCAAACTTTTGGTCCAACGCTGGATGTCCGTGATATACATGTCGGGCTGAAAGATGGCGGCACAATGGCGGTCAAGCGCGTGACCCTGGCGCTGGACGTCTGGCAAAGCCTGCTGCATATGCGCTGGCAGTTCCGCGACCTCACTTTCTGGCAGTTGCAGGTCCATACCAATACCCCTATTCAGACCAACGACGGCGGCGACAGTCTGAAAGGCGACCGCATCAGCGATCTCTTTTTACGTCAGTTCGATCACTTTACTCTGCGCGACAGTCAGCTGAGTTTCCTGACCCTTTCCGGCCAGCGGGCGGAGCTGGCGGTTCCGCAGCTGACCTGGCTTAACGGCAGGAACCGTCACCGCGCCGAGGGGCAACTCAGTCTTTCCAGTCTCACCGGCCAGCATGGCGTCATGCAGGTGCGGATGGATCTCCGTGATGAAGATGGCCTGCTGAACAAAGGCCGGGTGTGGCTGCAGGCTGACGATATTGACGTCAAACCGTGGCTGGGCCGCTGGATGCAGGACAATATTGCCCTAAAGAGCGCCCGCTTCAGCCTTGAAGGCTGGATGACGATTGAAAAAGGCGATGTGGCCGGCGGCGATGTATGGCTGAAAAAAGGGGGCGCCAGCTGGCAGGGCGATAACGAAGTCCATCATCTGTCGGTGGATAACCTGACGGCGCATCTCTCTCATAACCAGCAAAGCTGGGGCTTCTATATTCCCGATACCCGGATTGCTATCGACGATAAACCGTGGCCAAGTGGCGCGCTGGCGATGGCCTGGATCCCGGCGCAGGACGTCGGTGGCGATAATGGTCAGCGAAGCGATGAATTACGTATTCGCGCCAGCAATTTAGCCCTCAGCGGCCTCAGCGGTTTACTGCCTTTTGCCGATAAGCTGGCGCCTTCCCTGGGCCAACTCTGGCGCACTACGCAGCCCAGCGGCAAGATCAACCTGCTGGCCCTTGATATTCCCCTGCAGGCGACCGAGAAAACACGCTTTCAGGTGCAGTGGAGCGATCTGGCATGGAAGCAGTGGAAACTTCTGCCGGGGGCGGAGCACTTTTCTGGCAGCCTTGATGGCAGCGTTGAGCACGGGGAACTGCAAGCCCGGATGACGAAGGCGCTGATGCCCTATGTCGGCGTTTTCCGCGCTCCGCTGGAGATCGCCGCTGGCGAAGCCACCCTCAGTTGGGTGAAAAACGACAAGGGGTTTATGCTCGATGGCCGCGATATTGACGTGCAGGCGACGGGCGTACGCGCTCGCGGCGGCTTCCGTTATCTGCAACCGCAGGGGGACGATCCGTGGCTGGGCATTCTGGCGGGCATCAGCACCAATGATGGCGGCCAGGCGTGGCGTTACTTTCCGGAAAACCTGATGGGTAAAGCGCTGGTGGATTACCTCAGCGGCGCGATTAAAGCGGGGCAAGCCAGCGATGCGACGCTGGTGTATGGCGGCAACCCGCATCTGTTCCCGTATCCGCATAATGAAGGCCAGTTCCAGGTTTATGTCCCGCTGAAGAACGCCACTTTTGCTTTTCAACCGGACTGGCCGGCGCTGACCGGGCTGAATATCGACCTTAACTTTATCAACAACGGCCTGTGGATGCGGGCGGATAAAGCGATGCTTGGCAACGTGGCTGCCAGCAATCTTGATGCCGCGATCCCGGACTATGCGCAGGAAAAACTGCTGATAGATGCCGACATCAAAGGCCCGGGCAAAGAAGTGGGACCTTATTTCAACACCACGCCGCTAAAAGAGTCTCTGGGTGCGGCGCTGGAGTCCCTGCAGCTGGATGGCGATGTGAGCGCTCGCTTACATTTAAACATTCCCCTTGATGGCGAAATGACCACTGCGAAAGGCGATGTCCGTCTGCAGAATAACAATCTTTTTATCAAGCCATTAGATACTACGCTGCAGAATCTGAGCGGTAATTTCAGCTTTGTGAATGGCGATCTTAATAGCGACACGTTGAGCGCGACCTGGTTTAATCAGCCACTGAACCTCAATTTTTCCACCCGCGAAGGTGAAAAAGCCTTCCTGGTGGACGTCGGGATGAATGCCAACTGGCAGCCGTCGCGCACCGGGCTGCTGCCGAAAGCCGTGAATGAGGCGCTGAGCGGTAGCGTCCCGTGGGAGGGTAAGGTCGCTATCGAGCTGCCGTACCACGGCAATGCCAGCTATAAGGTCGATATCAAGGGCGACCTGAAGAATGTGAGTAGTCACTTACCTCCGCCGGTCAGTAAGCCTGCCGGCGAACCCCTGCCGGTCAACATCAACGTCGCTGGCGGTCTGAACAGCTTCGACCTGACCGGCTCTATCGGGGCGAAGAATCATATCAACAGCCGCTGGTTGCTGAACCGTAAGCTAACGCTGGACAGAGCGATCCTTACCACGGACAGCAAAGGCCTCTCTCCGCTGCCCGACCAGCCTGGCGTTGAGCTCAACCTGCCGCCGATGGATGGTGCGCAGTGGCTGGCGCTCTTCCAGAATGGGGCGGCAAATGAAGTCAGCAGCAGTGTGCTTTTTCCACCGCGCATTGTGCTACGTACGCCGTCGCTGGCGCTTGGCGGCCAGCAATGGAACAACGTCAGTCTGATGTCGCAGCCGGTTGCCGGCGGCTCGCTGGTTGAGGCGCAGGGACGTGAGATCAACGCCACCCTGACGATGCGTGATAATGCTCCATGGCTGGCAAATGTGCGTTATCTCTATTTCAACCCGGCCAGCGCCAGCGGCCAGAGCGGGACGGGAAATGCGCTCCCACAGGCACAGACGCGGCTGGATTTCCACGGCTGGCCCGATCTACAGCTGCGCTGCGCCGAGTGCTGGTTGTGGGGGCAAAAATATGGCCGTATCGACGGCGATGTGACGATCAAGGGCGATACCTTAACGCTCGCCAACGGTCTGGTGGATACCGGGTTTGGCCGGCTGACAACCGACGGCGTGTGGGTGAGCGCTCCTTCCGGGGTGCGCACATCGCTAAAAGGCAGACTGTATGGCAATAAGACGGATGAGTTTGCCAATTTCTTCGGTGTTTCCACGCCGGTGAAGGATTCGTCGTTTGATATCGACTACGATCTGCACTGGCGCGCGCCGCCCTGGTCGCCAGATGTGGCGTCGCTCAATGGCATCATTAAAAGTCACCTTGGCAAAGGGCAGTTTACCGACCTGAGTACCGGACACGCTGGCCAGCTGCTGCGTTTGCTGAGCGTCGATGCCCTGCTGCGTAAACTGCGTTTCGATTTCAGCGATACTTTCAGCGAAGGCTTTTATTTCGATTCTATTAACAGTACGGCATGGATTAAGGATGGCGTACTGCATACCGATGATACGCTGGTGGATGGCCTGGAAGCCGACATTGCCATGAAAGGGTCGGTCGACCTGGTGCGTCGACGGCTGGATCTGCAAGCGGTGGTTGCGCCGGAAATCTCCGCCACCGTCGGCGTGGCAGCAGCCTTCGCCGTCAACCCGATCGTCGGCGCGGCGGTATTTGCCGCCAGCAAGGTGCTGGGGCCGCTGTGGAACAAAGTCTCGATTCTGCGCTATCGCATCACTGGCCCGATTGACCAGCCGCAGATCAATGAAGTGCTGCGCCAGGCGCGTAGCAACAAAAAGCAATGATTTGACGATTGCCGGGAATTGCCGCAATCTCAATAGATAGCCTTCTGTATTTCCGCCTGTCAGGCGGCAACAAACGAGTAGCATAACGATGAGTCTGAACCTGGTAAGTGAACAACTACTGTCGGCAAATGGCCTGAATCATCAGGATCTGTTTGCCATTCTTGGTCAACTGACCGAGCGCCGCCTCGATTACGGCGATCTCTATTTTCAGTCGAGCTATCACGAATCCTGGGTTCTGGAAGACAGCATCATTAAAGATGGGTCGTACAACATTGACCAGGGCGTAGGCGTGCGCGCCGTTAGCGGCGAAAAAACGGGTTTTGCCTACGCGGACCAGATCAGCAAGCTGGCGCTGGAGCAGAGCGCTCAGGCGGCGCGGACCATTGTGCGCGAGACCGGCAATGGCAAAGTACAAACCCTCGGCGCCGTAGAGCATAGTGCCCTCTACACCAGCATCGACCCGCTGCAGAGCATGAGCCGGGAAGAGAAGCTGGATATTCTGCGTCGGGTGGACAATGTCGCCCGGGCGGCGGACAAGCGTGTGCAGGAGGTTTCAGCCAGCCTGAGCGGGGTGTATGAGCTGATTCTGGTGGCCGCCACCGACGGCACCCTGGCGGCCGACGTTCGTCCGCTGGTTCGTCTTTCCGTTAGCGTACTGGTGGAAGAAGATGGCAAGCGCGAACGCGGCAGCAGCGGCGGCGGCGGACGTTTTGGCTATGACTATTTCCTCGCCTCCCAGGATGGCGAAGTACGGGCCGATGCCTGGGCGAAAGAAGCGGTACGCATGGCGCTGGTTAACCTCTCGGCGGTCGCCGCGCCAGCGGGGATGCTGCCGGTGGTACTTGGCGCTGGCTGGCCTGGCGTCCTGCTGCATGAAGCGGTTGGCCATGGTCTGGAAGGTGATTTCAACCGTCGCGGCACCTCGGTCTTTAGCGGCCATATGGGAGATTTGGTGGCCTCTGAGCTGTGCACCGTGGTGGATGACGGTACCATCGTCGATCGTCGTGGTTCGGTGGCCATCGATGACGAAGGCACGCCGGGGCAATACAACGTGCTGATCGAAAACGGCATCCTGAAAGGCTATATGCAGGATAAGCTCAATGCGCGCCTGATGGACGTCGCGCCGACCGGCAATGGCCGCCGCGAGTCGTATGCCCATCTGCCGATGCCGCGTATGACCAACACTTATATGCTGGCGGGCCAGTCGACGCCGCAGGAGATTATTGAGTCAGTTGACTATGGGATCTTCGCACCTAACTTTGGCGGCGGGCAGGTGGATATCACCTCCGGTAAGTTCGTTTTCTCCACCTCTGAGGCCTATCTGATTGAAAAAGGGAAGGTCACGAAGGCGGTGAAAGGGGCCACGCTGATAGGCTCCGGCATTGAGACTATGCAGCAGATTTCGATGGTGGGCAACGACCTGCGCCTGGATAACGGCGTCGGCGTCTGCGGTAAAGAGGGCCAGAGCGTACCGGTGGGCGTAGGCCAGCCGACCCTGAAGGTCGATAACCTTACCGTCGGCGGCACCGCCTGATCCTTACCGGGTTCCCGGCGCCGCCGGGAACCCCTTCACCGGGCGATCCCGCGTCCGTGCATTCCCTGATAAATCTTTGCCACGTCGACAAAATACTCCGTCAGATAGTTGATGCAGACCTGCACTTTCAGCGGCAGTTTATCCTTTTCCGTATACAGGGCGTAGACCGGACGCGGATCGGACTGATAGCTGGGCAGCAGGATCTCCAGTTCACCTCGGTTGATCTCCTCGATCGCCCACATCAGCGGTACGTAAGCGATGCCCACCCCGGCCGTCAGCCAGCGCACCAGGGTCATGGGATCGTTGGTCACAAAGCGACCCTGCGGGGTCACCCGGGTTGAGATCCCTTCCGGGGCAATAATTTCAAATTCGTTGTCCGGTCGCACGCTATATTCCAGCCATGCATGGCTGGCCAGATCGGCCGGTTTTTCCGGATGGCCAGCCTGTGTCAGATAGCTTTTTGCGGCACATAACACCATCGGCATTGAGCCCAGGCGGCGGGAAAAGAGGCTGGAATCCTGCAGCGCGCCAACGCGGATAACGACGTCAAGGCCATCGGCGATCAGGTCCGGCGCGGGTATCCCGGTGACCAGATTTACGGAGAGTCCAGGGTATTCTTTCAGCATCTCCGCGGTTATGCGAGCCAGGACATTTTGTGCCATAGTTGAAGAGCAGCCGATGCGCAGCGTCCCGATTGGCGTGTTGTTAAATGCGTATAATTGCTCATGGACATCCTGCGCTTCAAAGAGCATCCTACGGCAGCCCTGGTAATAGATTTTACCGGCTTCTGTTAAGCCAAGGCTGCGGGTGCTGCGGTTAAGCAGCTTCACCTGCAGTTCATCCTCCAGTTTTGCGACTGTCTGGCTGATCGAGGAAACGCTCATCTGAAGCTGGCGGGCCGCCGCGGTGAATGAACCTAATTCGACCACTTTGGCGAAGACGGACATGCGTTTTAGTCGTTCCATTATTCACTCTGGCTTAAAAGTGATTTAGATCACACATTATAGATAATGCTGCAATTGTTACGTTAATATATTGTTAGCTACATAATAAACGCATCTCGCTCACTACCTGTACGCTTCTTATTCAAGGTCATCATGAGTCTGTTTCCTGTCATCGTGATTTTCGGCTTATCGTTTCCGCCGATCTTCTTCGAGTTGCTATTGTCGCTGGCCATCTTCTGGCTGGTGCACCGATTGCTGGTTCCGACCGGCATATACGATTTTGTCTGGCACCCTGCACTGTTTAATACGGCGCTTTATTGCTGCCTTTTTTATTTGATATCGCGCTTGTTCGTTTGAGGTTGATGTGAAAACACTAACAAGAAATATCCTCCGTACCGCTATTACCGTGATACTGGTCATTCTGGCCTTCGTGGCGATTTTCCGCGCCTGGGTCTATTACACCGCCTCGCCGTGGACGCGAGATGCGCGCTTTAGTGCTGATATTGTGGCCATTGCACCGGATGTCTCCGGGCTGATTTCCCAGGTAAACGTCAAGGATAACCAACTGGTTAAGAAAGACCAGGTATTGTTCGTTATTGACCAACCTCGTTACCAAAAAGCGCTGGATCAGGCAGAAGCCGATGTCGCCTACTACCAAACGTTAGCCCAGGAGAAACGCGTTGAAGCCGGTCGACGGAATAAGCTCGGCGTACAGGCGATGTCGCGGGAAGAGATAGACCAGGCGAATAACGTGCTGCAAACCGTTGAGCATCAGCTGGCGAAAGCCGTCGCCAGCCGCGATCTGGCCAGGCTGGATCTGGAGCGCACGGTGATCCGCGCCCCGGCGGATGGCTGGGTGACCAACCTGAATGTCTATAACGGAGAATTTATCACTCGCGGCTCCACGGCGGTGGCGCTGGTGAAAGAGAATACCTTTTACGTCATGGCCTATCTGGAAGAAACCAAGCTGGAAGGCGTCCGCCCGGGCTACCGTGCAGAGATTACCCCGCTTGGCAGCAGCAAAACCATGAAAGGCACAGTGGACAGTATCGCCGCAGGGGTGACCAACGCCAGCAGCAGCAGCGACTCGAAAGGGATGGCCTCGGTCGATTCTAACCTTGAATGGGTGCGTCTGGCGCAGCGTGTGCCGGTGCGTATTCGCCTCGACCACCAGCAGGGAAACCTGTGGCCGTCAGGCACTACCGCGACGGTCGTCATCACCGGTAAAGAAGACCGCGACACCAGCCAGGCCAACTTCTTCCAGAAACTGGCTATGCGCCTGCGCGAATTCGGTTAATCGCTATGGGGACATATACCATTGCTCCCCGGCATCTCCGCTTTGCCATTAAGCTTGCATGTGCGGTGGTGCTGGCGCTGTTTGTCGGTTTCCATTTTCAGCTCGAAACGCCGCGCTGGGCGGTGCTGACGGCGGCGATCGTCGCGGCCGGGCCAGCGTTTGCCGCCGGGGGAGAGCCGTACTCTGGCGCGATTCGCTATCGCGGGATGTTACGTATTGCCGGGACCTTTATTGGTTGTATTGCCGCGCTGGTCATTATCATCCTGATGATCCGCGCCCCTCTGCTAATGATGCTGGTTTGCTGCCTGTGGGCCGGGTTTTGTACCTGGATCTCCTCGCTGGTCAAGGTCGAGAACTCCTATGCCTGGGGGCTGGCCGGGTACACCGCGCTGATTATCATCATTACCATCCACACTAACCCGATGCTGGCGCCGCAGTTTGCTGTGGAGCGCTGCAGCGAAATTGTTATCGGTATTGTTAGCGCCATCGTCGCCGACCTGCTGTTCTCTCCGCGATCGATTAAAAAAGAGATCGACCTCGAACTGGATAACCTGCTGATTGCGCAATATAAGCTGATGCAGCTATGCGTTGCGCATGGCGACAAAGAGGAAGTGGATCAGGCCTGGGGAGCACTGGTGCGTCGCACTGCGGCCCTGGAAGGCATGCGCAGTAACCTGATTATGGAATCTTCACGCTGGGCGAAGGCGAATCAGCGTCTGAAAGCCATCAATACCCTTTCGTTAACGCTTATTACCCAGGCTTGCGAAACCTACCTGATCCAGAACTCGCGCCCGGAAATGGTGACGGATGACTATCGCGAACTGTTCGCCGAGCCGGTTGAGACGGTCCAGGATGTCCACCAGCAGTTGAAGCGTATGCGCCGGTTTCTGACCTGGAAAGGCGAGCATAATACGCCCGTCACCATCTATAGCTGGGTGGGTGCCGCTACACGCTATTTATTGCTTAAGCGTGGCGTGGTCGGCAACACCAAGATCAGCCGCATCGAAGATGGCGTATTGCGTGGCGAAACGGTGGTCAAAGTGGAGTCCGCTGAGCGTCATCACGCAATGGTGAACTTCTGGCGCACCTCCGTCTCCTGTATTCTCGGGACGCTGTTCTGGCTGTGGACCGGCTGGACTTCAGGCAGCGGCGCGATGGTGATGATTGCCGTGGTTACTGCGCTGGCTATGCGGCTACCGAATCCCCGAATGGTGGCGATAGACTTCCTTTACGGTACCCTGGCGGCGTTACCGCTGGGCACCTTGTACTTCCTGGTGATCATGCCGGCGACGCAGCAGAGCATGCTGCTGCTCTGCATTAGCCTGGCGGCGATGGCGTTCTTTATCGGGATCGAAGTGCAGAAAAGGCGTCTCGGATCGCTGGGGGCGCTGGCGAGCACCATTAACATTCTGGTGCTGGATAACCCGATGCAGTTCCAGTTCAGTCAGTTCCTCGACAGTGCGCTGGGACAGATTGTCGGCTGTTTCCTCGCCCTGATGGTCATTCTTATCGTCAGGGATAACTCACGGGCCAGAACCGGTCGGGTGCTGTTGAACCAGTTTGTCTCGGCGGCGGTCTCTTCACTGACCACCAACTCGGCGCGTCGCAAAGAGAATCATCTGCCTGCACTCTATCAGCAGCTGTTTTTATTGCTCAATAAATTCCCTGGCGATGTCGCCCGCTTCCGTTTGGCACTGACGTTGATTATCGCCCATCAGCGCCTGCGTGATGCGCCCGTTCCGGTGAATGACGATCTGTCGGCGTTCCATCGACAGCTACGGCGGACCGCAGATCATGTGATTTCCGCTGGCAGCGATGATAAGCGTCGGCGCTATTTCACCCAGCTGCTGGCCGAGCTTGATGTCTATCAGGAGAAGCTGAGAGTCTGGGAGGCCTCGCCGCAGGTGACCGAACCGGTGCGGCGGCTGGTAGAGATGTTGCACAAGTACCAGCATGCGCTGACCAGCAGTTAACCCGTAAACCGGCGCTCAGGCGTCGGTTTTTTTATCGCTATACTTAACGGCGACAGGAATAGAATACGGGAGGGCTGCCATGACCACCTATACGTTTGATTTTGACGAAATCACCGAACAGCAGGATTTCTATCGCGAGTTTTCACGGACCTTCGCGCTGGCTCACGATAAGGTTAATAATCTCGATTCACTGTGGGATGCGGTGACCGGTGGGATGTTGCCGTTGCCGTTGGACATTGAATTTATTCATTTAAATGATAAACAGCGTCGGCGCTTTGGCGCACTGATTTTATTATTTGATGAAGCAGAGGAAGAGCTGGAGGGGGAGTTGCGCTTTAACGCCAGACAGCGATAAAAAGTCGAACCGCTTTTGCCGGGATACATCGTGTCGACGCTCAGGGGAAGGCGCCATTACCCTTTTAATTCTGCGCAATACGTTAACGGTAACTGCGTTTTTATCTAAAAAGCTGATGGATTTGATACAAAAAGCGCGTTATTCACCGCTATTTTTCGGTTATACACTGCCTGAACCATGAACGCATTTTTATTTGATCTGCGTTTTGCAGGTCTTATCCAGGACGCCTACCATGAAAACCCTTCCTTTTATACTGACCAGCGGCCTGATGCTGGGCTCCATCGCGGCAACGGCTTATGCCTCGGAACTCCCCGGTTACGCTGATGGCGCACAGATTATTCGCGTGGATCAAACCCGTGGCCGTATTGATACCTTCAACGGCGTGGTTTACAGCCAGATTAAAAATGCAGTTTCCGTTCGTCAGATGCATATGTCTTTGCTGGTGCCGCGAAACCACGATCTGAAGCCCGCCATTGTTTACTTCCCTGGCGGTGGTTTCACCAGTGCGGCATGGGATAAATTTATCGAAATGCGCATGGCGCTGGCGGAAGCCGGGTTTGTCGTCGCAGCAGCAGAATACCGTACCGTGCCAGACACGTTTCCCGCGCCGGTTGTCGATGGTAAAGCGGCTATCCGCTATCTGCGCGCGCACGCAGCGGAATACGGCATTGATCCTAAACGTATCGGCGTGCTGGGCGATTCTGCAGGTGGCTATATGGCACAAATGATGGCGCTAACTCAGGGAGAGAAGAGCTGGGAACAGGGCGATTTTCTCGACCAGTCCTCTGCGGTTCAGGCTGCAGTGACGCTATACGGCATCTCTAATCTGTTGAATATAGGTGAAGGTTTCCCAGCCGATATTCAGAAAGTGCACGCCTCGCCTGCCGTGACGGAAGCGCTCCTGGTGCATGGCAGCGCATTTCGCAACTGGCCTGGCGCTACGATTGGCAGTGACAGGCAAAAAGCGCTCGACGCCAGCCCGATGGGACATATTGCCCGTAACGAACCACCGATGTTGATTATGCATGGCAGCGCTGACTCTCTGGTGTCACCCGTACAAAGCGCCCAGCTTTATAAGGCGTTAATAGCGAAAGATAATAAGGCAGAGTATGTGCTGATCGACGGTGCTGAACATGGTGATGATAGCTGGTATCAGAAGCCGGTTATCGACCGGGTCGTTAGCTGGTTTAAAGCGACGCTCGGCGCACCGGTACAGACAGCCGACGGGACGAAAGATAAAGATGCCAATCTGTAAATCGCGGCTCCGTTGTGGAAGCGGAACGCATTGTCTGATCAGGTTTTGCGATAAACCAAAAAAAAGCCCCCGGCAGGCGGGGGCAAGTCGTCGAAATAAGACGACGAGGGTTTATTTGTACAGCTCAGCGGTGGCGTGCCAGCTATCGCCGGTACGTGCTTCAATAATACGGTAGCTGCTGGCGCCTTCTTTCTCTGCTTTAGCCGCCAGTTCCTGGCGCATGTCCATTGGCGCACTACCGACCTGGGATACGGAGATGGTGCCCATGGACTGCAGGTTTTGGGCTTGCTCTGCGTTCACTTGCTGAACGGCAGCGCTGGCGCCGAAAGAGATAAGAGAAGCCAGGCCAAGGGATGCGATGATCATTGCGCGTTTCATATTCTTTACTCCAGTCTTTGTTTTGCCGCGGCGGGGCGATGTATGAGGCCCGCCGCGGTAGAGAATTGTTGTCAGGTTAATCGTTGACGTCTAAAACTTATTTATACAGCTCAGCAGTGGCATGCCAGTGGTCGCCAGTGCGTGCTTCAATAATGCGGTAAGAAGAAGCCCCTTCTTCCTGCGCTTTTTTGTTCAGCATTTCATGCATATCCATCGGGGATGATGCTACCGCGCCGACGGAAACCGTGCCGATAGCCTCGCGGCCCTGGGCCTGCTCGCTGTTGATAATATCAGCGGCGAAAGCGCCAAATGACACGACAGAAAGGATGCTGAGAGCAGCTACAGTGGTTTTGATTTTCATGATGTTCACCTCGTCGAATCTTTTTGTTGGGGGTCTTTGTTTCGTGACCCTCATCACAAAAACAAGTATACACTAATCACCAAAAATATTAATACCATGCTAATTGTTTTGCGCGTTAATAGTTACAATGGATTGCGCTTTTTATAACGGATAAGAATTAAAAATGACACTTTAGCGACAGCGATAAGATTTATTTCTAATAAAATCATAAAGGTATACGAATTTGATCTTTTGTGCGTTTTACGATTTTCACGTTAGTAAAAGAACGTATAGAGGCCGTAAATGACACTAAGTGTTAAATAGTTGTTGTGGTACAGGAGGGGAAGAGAGGCAGAAAAAGGGGAGTCGCCCTCTGACGGTAGCCAGAGGGGAATACTCAGAGTTCCTGTTCGAACAGGACCAGGATAGCGTCGTGCAGATCCTTCACCGTAAAACCGCGAGCCGGGGTGGTAAAGATAGTGTCATCGCCGGCGATGCTGCCGAGAATACCTTCCGCCTTGCCCAGCGAATCAAGAAGGCGGGCGATCAGCTGCGCGGCGCCAGGACTGGTGTGAATCACCACTACGGCATCGTTATAGTCGATATCCAGCACCAGATTTTTCAGCGGGCTGGAAGTCGTCGGAACACCAAGCTCGGCAGGCAGGCAATACACCATTTCCATTTTGGCATTACGGGTACGCACCGCGCCAAATTTGGTGAGCATGCGGGAGACCTTCGATTGGTTGATATTCTCGAAGCCTTCCTCCTGCAGCGCCTGGACGATCTCTCCTTGCGAGCTGAATTTTTCTTCTTTAAGCAGCGCTTTAAACGCTTTAACCAGTTCTTCTTGTTTTGCCGAACTTCGCATAAGTCACCCAGATTATGGTGGTAAAAACAACATCATTATGCATAACCATGAATTTTTATGCAAATAATCCGCAGAGGGATAGGTCAATAATGTTATGAAGGGGGCATATTTTAGCAAAAAAACCGTATAAGGAACATGTTCTCATCACAACGCTTAAAGCTATGTAAAAGTAAATGAAATGTTATTTAGTTGGTGTTGTTTTGCGCAACTGGCTGGGTGTATTGTAACCAATAGTCGATCCGGTACTTCGCTTTGCTGGATGGTCAGTCAGAAAGCAGAAAATGCGCAGTTGTTCTATTGCTACGCACAATAATGCATTCTTCAGCCATAATCATTGTAATTGTTCATCTTGTGAATTAAGGTCCAGGCGACGGAATAACGAAAGACTAAATTAACCATAATAAGGAGTTTAGGATGAAAGTTGCAGTCCTTGGCGCCGCCGGTGGTATCGGTCAGGCGCTTGCCCTACTACTTAAGACCCAACTGCCTTCAGGTTCAGAGCTCTCGTTGTACGACATCGCTCCGGTTACACCGGGCGTGGCGGTAGATCTAAGTCATATCCCCACAGATGTAAAAATTAAAGGATTTTCCGGTGAAGATGCTACCCCGGCGCTGGAAGGCGCTGATGTGGTGCTGATCTCCGCGGGCGTAGCACGTAAGCCCGGCATGGATCGTTCCGACCTGTTTAATGTGAATGCGGGTATCGTTAAGAACCTGGTGCAGCAGATTGCCAAAACCTGCCCGCAGGCCTGCATCGGCATTATCACTAACCCGGTGAATACCACCGTGGCCATCGCCGCCGAAGTGCTGAAAAAAGCCGGCGTGTACGATAAAAATAAACTGTTTGGCGTCACCACGCTGGACATTATCCGCTCCAATACCTTTGTTGCTGAACTGAAAGGTAAATCGGCAACCGAGGTGGAAGTCCCGGTCATTGGCGGTCACTCCGGGGTGACTATTCTGCCATTACTCTCGCAGATCCCGGGCGTCAGCTTTAGCGATCAGGAAGTGGCCGATCTCACTAAACGTATTCAGAACGCCGGTACCGAAGTCGTGGAAGCGAAAGCGGGTGGCGGATCGGCAACGTTGTCGATGGGCCAGGCGGCTGCCCGTTTTGGTCTCTCTCTGGTACGTGCGATGCAGGGGGAAAAGGGCGTGGTGGAGTGTGCCTACGTGGAAGGCGACGGCCAATACGCGCGTTTCTTCTCCCAGCCGCTGCTGCTGGGGAAAAATGGTGTGGAAGAACGTCAGTCTATCGGCAAACTTAGCGCCTTTGAACAGCAGGCGCTGGAAGGGATGCTGGACACTCTGAAGAAAGATATTGCCCTCGGCGAAGACTTCGTCAATAAGTAATTTCGCCTTAACAGAAGAGCCGGAACCGCTGTTCCGGCTTTTTATTGCCTCACTTTTCGCCCCAATGCGCCTGCTTCCGGGCAAATCTGCTAAAATCCCCGCGTTTTAAGCCGTCAGTCATGAGGACAGAGTGAAAAAGATTGAAAGAAAACAGACCCGGGACCAGATCGCGCAGATGATTCGCTACCAGATCCTCTCCGGTGCGATGAAGGCTGGGGATGAGCTGACGCAAGAAAGCATCGCGGAACAGCTGGGACTTTCACGTATGCCGGTTAGGGAAGCGCTGCAATCTCTTGAGCAGGAAGGGTTTCTGGTGCGCTTGCCTAACCGGCATATGCAGGTCTCCACATTGGCCGTTGAGGATGTGAGCCATATTTTTCGCGTTATCGCGGTGATGGCCGCCGAACTATTTGCTCTTGTACCGGCGAATCAGGGGGAACTGCTCCGCGGGCGAGCCCAGGAGCTGGCGCGTCCGGGAGAGAACGCCCGCGAACTGGCGTTTCATCAGCTGCTGATTTCCTATCTTGATAACCGCTATCTGGCGAAAGCGTATCAGCAATTTTTGGACGGTTATATTTCTTATGTCATTCTTTATCTGAAAGAGAATGGCCAGGAATCGGCTCTGATACTGAGCGAACTGGCCAGCGCTATTGGCAATAGCGAAGGCGAAAAAATTGCCCAGACAACGCAGCGTTATTTCCTTATGCTTGCGGAAATTATGCGTCAACATATGAAGGATTGGGAAAGTGCAGAAGCCTAAATTAGGGAAAATTAAGCTTCTTTCCGCGAAGGAGCAGGTGGCGGCGGTTTTGCGTAAAGCAATCCTGTCGCGGGATTTAGTGGAAGGGCAGGAGATTACCCTTGAAGGGATTGCCCGACTGGTTGGCGTCTCCAGCATGCCGGTACGCGAAGCGTTTCAGATTTTAGCCGCCGACGGTCTGATTCAAGTGCGGCCGAATAAAGGCGCGGTGGTGCTGGGCATTAATGAGCAGACCATCCGCGAACATTATGAAATTCGCGCCGTACTGGAAAGTGAAGCCGTGGCGAAAGCTTCTCGCCCAGGGACCGATATTTCACGTATCGCCCAGGTTCACTATGCCGCAGAGAAGGCGCTGGCAGACAATAATTCTGCTGAATATTCCGATCTGAACCAGGCTTTCCATATGGAGATCTGGAGCGCGGCGGGAAATGAAAAAATGAAGATGCTGCTCTGCAACATGTGGAACGGCCTGTCGATGGGACATAAGGTCACCGAAGAAGAGTATGCCGTTATCTCCATTCGCGAACATAAAGCCATTTTACAAGCGCTTGAGCAGCATAACGAAGCGCTGGCCCGCCAGCGAATGCATGAACACATTATCCGCTCGATGGAAAATATGCTCACTCGATACCTGCCCGATCCCACCACCTGACGGGGTCCTTCGCCAGCGATAGGCTGGCTTTTCTTACATTTATCTGCGTTATTAGTTACTTTTCGTGACGATCTGCACAGGATCTTGATGCAGATCTCATTGCGCGATCATTCCGCAAAAACGCATTGACTTACTTTTTACATGGGAATAATTTCTCCCCCGTCAATATTGGATACAATATCATATATCATTGATAGGAAGAATTATAAGTATGGAACCGATTACCATCACCCTATGTTTGCTGGTGTTCGCTATCGTCATGTTTGTCTGGGAGAAGGTGCCACTGGCAGTGACTTCCATGGTGGTTTGCGTGGCGTTAGTGCTCACCGGTGTATTGGATCTCAAGCAGGCGTTTGCCGGTTTTATCGACAGCAACGTCATTCTTTTCGTCGCCATGTTTATCGTTGGCGGAGCGTTATTTGAAACCGGGATGGCCAATAAAGTCGGTGGCGTGATCACCCACTTCGCTAAAACGGAGAAGCAATTAATTTTCACCATCATGGTGGTGGTCGGCATCATGTCTGGTTTTCTGTCGAATACCGGTACGGCGGCGGTACTGATCCCGGTCGTTATCGGTGTCGCGGCGAAATCGGGTTTTTCCCGCTCGCGTCTGCTGATGCCGCTGGTGTTTGCTGCCGCGCTGGGCGGTAACCTGTCGCTAATCGGCGCCCCGGGCAACCTGATCGCGCAATCGGCCTTGCAGAATATCGGCAGCGGCTTCGGCTTCTTTGAGTATGCGAAAGTGGGCCTGCCGATGCTGGTCTGCGGCATCCTCTATTTCCTGACTATCGGCTATAAGTTCCTGCCTAATAACCCGAACAGTAGTGAAGTGGGCAGCGTTGGCGAACAGCGGGATTACAGCCACGTTCCGCGCTGGAAGCAGATCCTGTCCCTGGTGGTGCTGATCGCCACGATCCTCGGCATGATTTTCGAAAAACAGACCGGTATTAGTCTGACGGTAGCCGGCTGCATTGGTGCCCTGGTGCTGGTTATCACCGGCGTGTTGACGGAAAAACAGGCTTATAAAGCCATTGATTCACAAACTATTTTTATCTTCGGCGGCACCCTGGCGCTGGCTAAAGCGCTGGAAATGACCGGCGCGGGGAAGCTGGTCGCTGACCAGGTTATCGGTCTGCTGGGTAACAACTCCTCGCCGTTTATGCTGCTGGTGGCGGTCTTTGCCCTCTCTGTAGTGATGACCAACTTTATGTCCAATACCGCCACCGTCGCGCTGCTGGTACCAGTGAGTCTGTCGATTGCCGCCGGTATGGGCGCCGATCCGCGTGCGGTGTTGATGGCGACGGTTATCGGTAGCTCCTGTGCCTATGCGACGCCGATCGGTATGCCTGCCAACATGATGGTGCTGTCGGCCGGGGGCTATAAGTTCGTCGATTACGCCAAATCCGGCATTCCTCTGATTATCGTTTCCACCATTGTCAGCCTGATCCTGCTGCCAATCCTTTTCCCTTTTCATCCGTAATTTACGGACGCTGTTCTGACTAAGGAGCCTTTATGAGCAAAAGCGAACAGATATCCCGAATGACCGATATTATGGCCAAATTCGTGGGATATACCGGCAAAGTATTGCCTGATGACGTCACGGCAAAGCTGAAAGATTTGCATAAGAAAGAGACCAGTCAACTGGCCGACGTGATCTTCACCACCATGATTGAAAACCAGCGTCTGGCGAAGGAGCTGGATCGCCCTTCCTGCCAGGATACCGGCGTGATCCAGTTTCTGGTGGAGTGTGGGGCAAACTTCCCGCTGATCGGCGAGCTGGAAGCGCTGCTGCGCGAATCGGTAATCAAAGCCACCGTGGATTCGCCGCTGCGTCATAACAGCGTCGAGACCTTTGATGAATACAACACCGGCAAAAACGTCGGCAAAGGGACGCCGACGGTATTCTGGGAGATCGTTCCGGATTCAGACCAGTGCAGCATCTACACCTATATGGCCGGCGGCGGCTGCTCGCTACCGGGTAAAGCGATGGTATTGATGCCGGGCGCGGGTTATGAAGGCGTGACTCGTTTCGTGCTGGATGTGATGACCAGCTATGGCCTGAATGCCTGTCCGCCGCTGCTGGTTGGCGTAGGGGTCGCGACGTCTGTGGAAACGGCGGCGCTGCTGTCGAAGAAAGCGCTGATGCGTCCGATTGGTTCGCACAATGATAACGAACGTGCGGCATCGCTGGAAAAAATGCTCGAAGACGGTATCAACAAAATCGGCCTTGGCCCGCAGGGGATGTCCGGCAATACCTCCGTGATGGGCGTCAATATTGAAAATACCGCGCGCCATCCTTCCACCATTGGCGTGGCGGTGAATGTTGGCTGCTGGTCACACCGTAAAGGACATATCGTTTTCGATAAAGACCTGAATTACACCATTACGTCTCACACAGGAGTGGCATTCTGATGACTAAAAAAATACTCACTACGCCCATTAAAGACGAAGACTTAGCGGATATTAAAGCGGGCGACATTATTTATCTCAATGGCCACATTGTTACCTGCCGTGATGTTGCTCATCGTCGTTTAATTGAAGGTGGCCGTGAATTACCGGTCAATGTCGCGGGTGGCGCGATATTACATGCCGGGCCAATTGTGCGTCCGATTAAAGGTACGGAAGATAAATTCGAAATGGTCTCCGTTGGGCCAACCACCAGTATGCGCATGGAGAAATTTGAAAAAGAATTTATTGCCCAGACCGGTGTGAAATTAATCGTCGGCAAAGGCGGTATGGGCAAAGGGACCGAAGAGGGCTGTATGGAACATAAAGCCTTGCACTGTGTGTTCCCGGCCGGCTGCGCGGTGGTCGCCGCGGTCTGTGTGGAAGAGATTGAAGATGCGCAATGGCGTGATTTAGGCATGCCGGAAACCTTATGGGTTTGCCGCGTCAAAGAGTTCGGGCCGTTAATTGTGTCGATCGATACCCACGGCAATAACCTGTTTGAGCAAAATAAAGTGATCTTTAATCAGCGCAAAGAAATTGTCGCCGATGAAATCTGCAAACATGTGAGCTTCATTAAATAACCCCGATTGACTCTATCGCGCAGTAATGGCAGCGGCAGCTGACGGCTAAACAGAGGCTTCTGACCAGGCGGTCCGGGGAAATCCCCTCTGCTGACGTGGGCTACCGTAAGCCATTATTGCGCTCCTCCCAAAGGCCATTTTATGACTGACAATGCCGTCCTGTTAGGCGAAGGCTTCACCCTGATGTGTCTCGGCATGGGCTTTGTGCTGGTTTTCCTGCTGCTGCTCATCTTTGCCATCCGGGGAATGTCCCTCGCCGTCAACCGCCTGTTCCCTGAGCCGCCTGCCGCCCCCGCAGCAGCGCCGGCCGCCGTCGCGCCCGCCGACGACTTCGCCCGCCTGAAGCCGGCGATTGTCGCCGCCATTCACCACCATCGCCGTCTTCACCCTTAATTCATGGAGGAATTCATGACCGTTGCCATTACCGATGTCGTCCTGCGCGACGCCCACCAGTCCCTGTTCGCCACCCGTCTGCGTCTCGACGATATGCTGCCCGTTGCCGCTGCGCTCGACGACGTCGGCTACCGCTCGCTGGAGTGCTGGGGCGGCGCCACCTTTGACGCCTGCATCCGCTTTCTCGGCGAGGACCCGTGGGTCCGCCTGCGCGAGCTCAAAAAGGCGATGCCGAAGACCCCGCTGCAGATGCTGCTCCGCGGCCAGAACCTGCTCGGCTACCGCCACTACGCCGACGACGTGGTGGAGCGCTTTGTCGAACGCGCCGTCAAAAACGGCATGGACGTCTTCCGCGTCTTCGACGCCATGAACGACCCGCGCAACATGAAAGCCGCCCTGCAGGCGGTCCGCCGCCACGGCGCCCACGCCCAGGGCACGCTTTCGTACACCACCAGCCCGGCCCACACCCTGCAGACCTGGCTCGACCTCACCGAACAGCTGCTGGAGACCGGCGTCGACTCCGTCGCCATCAAGGACATGTCCGGTATCCTGACGCCGGGGGCGGCGTATGAGCTGGTCAGTGAAATCAAAAAACGCTACGACGTCACCCTGCACCTGCACTGTCATGCCACCACCGGCATGGCGGAGATGGCCCTGCTGAAGGCCATTGAAGCCGGGGTCGACGGCGTGGATACGGCGATTTCGTCCATGAGCGCCACCTACGGCCACCCGGCCACCGAGGCGCTGGTGGCCACGCTCACCGGAACGAAACACGACACCGGGCTGGATATCCACAAACTGGAGAGCATCGCCGCCTACTTCCGCGAGGTGCGCAAAAAGTACCACGCCTTCGAAGGCCAGCTGAAAGGTACCGACAGCCGTATCCTCGTCGCCCAGGTCCCGGGCGGGATGCTCACCAACCTCGAAAGCCAGCTGAAGCAGCAGAATGCCGCCCACCGTCTGGATGAGGTGCTGGCGGAAATCCCCCGCGTGCGTGAAGACCTCGGCTTCATCCCGCTGGTGACCCCGACCTCGCAGATTGTCGGCACCCAGGCGGTGCTCAACGTCCTGACCGGCGAGCGCTACAAGACCATCGCGAAGGAAACCGCCGGGATACTGAAAGGCGAATACGGCCGCACCCCGGTACCGGTGAACGCCGCCCTGCAGGCGCGGGTGCTCGACGGCGCTGAGGCCATCACCTGCCGCCCGGCGGATTTACTCAAGCCGGAGCTGGCCGCGCTGGAAGCCGACGTCAAACGCCAGGCGCAGGAGAAGGGCATTCAGCTTGCGCAGAACGCCATCGACGACGTGCTCACCGTGGCGCTGTTCCCGCAACCCGGCCTGAAGTTCCTTGAGAACCGCCACAACCCGGCGGCCTTTGAGCCGGTGCCGCAGGTGGAAGCCGCGCAGCCGGTGGCAAAAGCAGAGAAGCCTGCCGCCTCCGGCGTCTACACCGTGGAAGTGGAAGGCAAAGCCTTCGTGGTCAAAGTCAGCGACGGCGGCGACGTCAGCCAGCTGACCGCAGCCTCTTCCGCACCGGTTCAGGCCGCCGCCCCGGCCGGCGCCGGCACCCCGGTGACCGCCCCGCTGGCGGGCACCATCTGGAAAGTCATCGTCAGTGAAGGCCAGACGGTGGCCGCAGGCGACGTGCTGCTGATTCTGGAAGCCATGAAGATGGAAACCGAAATCCGCGCCGCGCAGGCCGGCACCGTCCGCGGTATCGCGGTGAAAGCCGGCGACGCGGTGGCGGTCGGCGACACCCTGCTGACCCTGGCGTAAGGACGAGGAGCGCAAATGGAAAGTCTGAACGCCCTGATTCAGGGCATGGGGCTGATGCACCTCGGTGCCGGCCAGGCCATCATGCTGCTGGTCAGCCTGCTGCTGCTGTGGCTGGCCATCGCGAAAAAGTTCGAGCCGTTACTGCTGCTGCCGATTGGCTTCGGCGGCCTGCTGTCGAACATCCCGGAGGCCGGACTGGCGCTCACCGCCCTGGAGAGCCTGCTGGCCCACCACGACCCGGCGCAGCTGGCGGTGATTGCCGCGAAGCTCCACTGCGCGCCGGACGTCCACGCCATTAAGGACGCGCTGGCCCTGGCCCTGCCGTCGGTGCAGGGGCAGATGGAGACGCTGGCGGTGGACATGGGCTACTCCGCCGGGGTGCTGGCCATCTTCTATAAGGTGGCGATCGGCTCGGGCATCGCCCCGCTGGTCATCTTTATGGGCGTCGGGGCGATGACCGACTTCGGCCCGCTGCTGGCCAACCCGCGCACCCTGCTGCTGGGGGCGGCGGCGCAGTTCGGGATCTTCGCCACCGTGCTCGGGGCGCTGACGCTGAACTACTTCGGCATCATCAGCTTCACCCTGCCGCAGGCGGCGGCCATCGGCATTATCGGCGGCGCCGACGGCCCGACGGCCATCTACCTGTCGGGCAAGCTGGCGCCGGAATTACTCGGGGCCATCGCGGTGGCGGCCTACTCGTACATGGCGCTGGTGCCGCTGATCCAGCCGCCGATCATGAAGGCGCTGACCACGGATAAGGAGCGGAAGATCCGCATGGTACAGCTGCGCACGGTGAGCCGGCGGGAGAAGATCCTCTTCCCGGCGGTGCTGTTGCTGCTGGTGGCGCTGCTGCTGCCGGACGCCGCGCCGCTGCTGGGGATGTTCTGCTTCGGCAACCTGATGCGCGAGAGCGGGGTGGTGGAACGTCTGAGCGACACGGTGCAGAACGCGCTGATCAACATCGTGACCATCTTCCTCGGGCTGTCGGTGGGGGCCAAGCTGGTGGCGGACAAGTTCCTGCAGCCGCAGACGCTGGGGATCCTGGTGCTGGGGGTGATCGCCTTCTGCGTGGGGACCGCCGCCGGGGTGCTGATGGCGAAGCTGATGAACGTGTTCAGCCGGCACAAAATCAACCCGCTGATCGGCTCGGCGGGGGTGTCGGCGGTGCCGATGGCGGCCAGGGTGTCGAACAAGGTGGGCCTGGACGCGGACGGGCAGAACTTCCTGCTGATGCACGCGATGGGCCCGAACGTGGCGGGGGTGATCGGCTCGGCGATCGCCGCCGGGGTGATGCTCAAGTACGTGCTGGCGATGTAGGCCAGCCTGTTCCCGCGGCTGGCATGTCGGCCGCGGGGATCTCTCATAAGGAGACGGTGATGAATGAAACCATAGCATGCTGTCCGGAAAACCGGACATCGACACGGGAGGCGGTGGTTGACGCCATGCTGACGTCAGGCGATGAAATCGCGCAACTGCAGCCGGCACTGAATCTGCTGACTCCTCCGCTGAACGTCGCGCCTGGCGAAGCGCTGCTGGCCAGCTGTTATGAAGCTGGCGCCGATCGCGACACCGGCGATGCAAGTGCCTTTCCGGCGGCGGTCGTGCACCCTGCGGCGCCCTCGCTGCAGCGCAGCGGCCTGCTGTGCATGGCGGCCGGGGCGCTCAGCGCCCGGCATCTTCCGCTGACGCACAACCGGCTGTGCGACGTGGCGGGGCAGTTCGCCCGCGCGCTTCCCGACGGCGACGAAGAGGCGGGCAGCGGATTTTATACCGTGCGCAGCATTTCCCTGCCCGTTTACCGGCGTCTGCTGCGGGATAACCATTCCCACGGCGTCTGTCTGCAGCAGGCGCTGCTGCATCTGCTGGCCTGGAAGAGCGAGTCGCCCTGGGCGCGACAGCAGGCGCAGCGCCTGCTCTGGCAGGGAGGCGTGCTGGGTGAGAAGGGGGAGTTTGCGCTACTGACGCTGGATGACGGACTGCGTGAGCGCCAGATAGTCTGGCCCGCGCTGAGATCGCTGCTGGCGGTGACCGGGTTTCTGGTGAGATTCCCGGCCGGTCCGGTATTTAGCGATTAACGAGGCTCCCCGGAAGGGGGGAGCCATTTAGTTAGTGGCCGGGTATTCCTGCACGGCAATATGGAGCGTGATTTTCTTATCATCACGCATGATAACCACCGGAATTTCCGATCCCGGGCGGATCTCGGCCACCTGATCCATCGTCTCCAGCGCCGAGACGGCGGGTTTGTCATTCACGGAGATGATCACGTCATTGGCGCGGATCCCGGCTTGTGCCGCCGGTCCGTCCGGTGCCACATCGTTAACCACGATCCCCTGAATCTGATCGATCCCACCGCCCTGCGCGTGCAGCGGGGCGATCTCCCGACCGCTAATACCGATATAGCCACGGATCACCCGACCATCACGGATCAGCTTATCCATAATTTTGGTCGCTAACTGGAACGGGATTGCAAAGCCAATGCCTTCCGGCGTTTCGCCATCATTACTCTTATCGAAGGAGAGGGTGTTAATCCCCATCAGCTCGCCGAGCGAGTTCACCAGCGCTCCACCCGAGTTACCGTGGTTGATCGAGGCGTCAGTCTGCAGGAAGTTCTGACGACCGGTTGGGTTGAGGCCAATACGCCCTGTGGCGCTGATGATCCCCTGAGTGATGGTCTGCCCCAGGTTATAAGGGTTGCCTATCGCCAGCACCACATCGCCAATATGCGGCGTGCGTTTCGGGTTAATCGGGATCACCGGCAGCCCGCCGGTAGCATTGATCTTGAGCACGGCGAGATCGGTGAGGGAATCGGAGCCTACCAGCAGCGCTTCGAAGACGCGGCCGTCCTGCAGGGCGACGATAATCTGATCCGCATCGTTGATAACATGCTTGTTGGTCAGGATATAGCCGCGCTGATCCATGATCACTCCGGAACCCAGCGTCAGCTGATTATGGCTGGTGCTGTTCAGGGCACGGTTATAGACGTTCACCACGGCGGGGGCCGCGCGACGCACCGCAGCGTTATAGCTCGCCGGGGAGTCGTCTGCCGTATCGTTCTGAGTGATCGGCGTCAGCTGCCACTGGCGCAGTGAGGGCATCAGGGCCAGCAGCAAGCCCCCAACAATCAAACCGATGAGTACTGAACGTAATAACTTTCCAGGCATGATGCAGATATCGTTAATGAATGGTCAGGCGCAGCATAGCATGAGTTGTCCGGACATCGCACATGGCGGCGATGTCCGGGGCGAAATCAGCGCAGCAGCAGGTAAATGCTTTCATTACCACGGATCACGTTCAGGGCGATAACCGGCGGTTTGCCTTCGAGCACTTTGCGCAGTTCGGCAATCGAGTGAATACGCTCCCGGTTAAGGCCAATGATAATGTCATCTTTATGCAAGCCGACCTGGGCGGCGGCGCTGCCTTTATCCACATTATCGATCACCACCCCTTTGGTGCCATCTTTCATCTGGCCGTCGCTGAACGAGGCGCCCTGCAGAGCCGGGATAATCAGCTCCGCGCTGGCGGTGGAGGAAGTGCTCTTATCCAGGGTCACTTCGACATCGACCGGTTTTCCATCGCGCAGCAGTCCCAGTTTGACTTTAGTCCCCGGCTCGGTGGTCGCGATTCGCGAGCGCAGTTCGGCGAAACTGTTCAGCGGTTTGCCGTTCAGGCTCACGATGACGTCGCCGGATTTGATCCCCGCTTTGGCGGAACCGGAGTTTGGCAGGACTTCACTAACAAAGGCGCCACGCTGAACGTCAAGATTCATCGCCTTGGCGATGTCGGCGCTCATTTCCATGCCTTTAATGCCCAGCAGGCCGCGTTTGATTTCGCCAAACTGGATGAGCTGGTCGGCAAGGGTTTTCGCCATATTACTCGGGATGGCAAAGCCGATGCCGACGCTACCGCCGCCCGGCGCCAGAATAGCGGTATTAATGCCGATAAGCTCGCCGTTGAGATTCAGCAGCGCGCCGCCGGAATTGCCGCGGTTAATCGAGGCGTCGGTCTGAATGAAATTCTCCAGTCCTTCCAGGTTCAGGCCGCTGCGGCCAAGGGCAGAGATAATGCCGGAGGTGGCGGTCTGGCCAAGGCCGAACGGGTTGCCGACGGCGACGGCGAAATCGCCGACGCGGAGTTTATCGGAGTCAGCAATGGCGATTTGCGTCAGGTTCGCCGGCTTAATCAGCTCCAGCAGAGCGATATCGCTCTGTTCATCGCTGCCGACCAGTTTGGCATCGAATTCACGGCCATCGTTGAGCTGGACGCTGATCTTCTGCGCCTGATTAATGACGTGATTATTGGTCAGCACGTAGCCTTTCGCTGCGTCGATGATGACACCGGAGCCAAGCCCTTCAAACGGCTGCGCCTGCTCCTGCGGGGCGTTATCGCCAAAATATTTCTTCAGCTCTTCCGGCATATTGAGCGTCGGCGAGGCAGTGCCTTCCACCTGCACGCTGACCACCGCCGGCAGGACTTTTTCCAGCATCGGCGCCAGGCTCGGTAACGCGCCCTGGCCGGGCACCTGAGTCGGTAAAGATGCTGCTGCCGGAGGCAGAACCGACAACGATAACCCAATGCTTAACGCTAACGCACTCAACAGCAAAGTCTGTTTCTTCATTAGATGCTGGCTCTCGTAACCTGAGGTGTATGGGAAAACGTCCTGAATAGCCTGATGTTATTGAATTTTTGCACAGGTAACAATGTGGGTACTGGTTTAAATTGTAGCCGGGAAGTGGGGGAAGGAGCGGGCGCAGCAGGTGCGCCCGGAGAAAATTTAATCAGAAGTAATTCATTAATCGCGTTTTGCACCACCACGCAGCAAACCGGATGCGCCTTCGGAATAGTCGCGCGGCATCTGGACCGGTGCCTGATCGTTGCTGGCTTCAGACTCTTCCAGGCGGTTGCGGAACGGGTTGGCGTCTGCCATAGAGTCCGGCAGCAGGTTGTTAGAGCTTTTCGCCATATGCTGATACAGCTGACGATAGTCATGCGCCATGTTATCTAACAGTTCGGCGCTGCGCGCAAAGTGGCTCACCAGCTCTTCACGGTACTCTTCAAGCTCGGCTTTATTCTTTTCCAGTTCAAACTGCAGCGCCTGCTGCTGGCGCAGTTTGCGGTTGCCGAAACGCATGGCGACGGCACCAATGATGATACCGACGACTAACCCAATTAGCGCGTATTCCCAGGTCATGAACATCTCCCGTTGTTTTGTGGTTCCGTAGGGTGGCTGTTAGGCTCTCCGCCTGCGCCCGATAGTGCCACTATAACCGCTAATTCCACAGAAGTGGAATCCTGGCGTATCATCGCGTAGTGTAGAACGGCCTTTTTTTCGTCAATCGTGAGCTTCGGCATTACGGTTTTCAAGGAATAACAATTAGATCATGCAAAGCCTGTCTCCAACATCGCGTTACCTTTTAGCCCTGAAAGAGGGCAGCCATCAACCCGACGACGTCCAGCAAGAAGCGGTGAGCCGCCTTGATACCATTTACCAGGAACTGCAGACTCAGCCCGCGCCCGTCGCGTCTGGCGGCGGTTTGCGCGCGAAATTCGGCAAACTGCTGGGTAAGCGCGAACCGGCTGCCGAGGCGGCACCTGTCCGCGGCCTGTATATGTGGGGCGGCGTAGGGCGGGGGAAAACCTGGCTGATGGACCTGTTTTACCAGAGCCTGCCGGGCGAGCGTAAGCAGCGCCTGCATTTCCATCGCTTTATGCTGCGGGTTCACGAAGAGCTGACCACCCTGCAGGGCCATAGCGACCCGCTGGAGATTGTCGCCGACCGCTTTAAAGCGGAAACCGACGTGCTCTGCTTCGACGAGTTTTTTGTCTCCGATATTACCGACGCCATGCTGCTGGGCGGGCTGATGAAAGCCCTGTTTGCCCGCGGCATCACCCTGGTCGCCACCTCCAATATTCCGCCGGATGAGCTCTATCGCAATGGCTTGCAGCGTGCCCGTTTTCTGCCCGCTATCGACGCCATCAAGCAGCATTGCGATATTATGAACGTCGATGCCGGAATCGATTATCGCTTGCGTACCCTGACGCAAGCGCACCTGTGGTTGTCGCCGCTGAATAACGACACGCGTGAACAGATGGATAAACTGTGGCTCGCGCTGGCCGGCGCGCCGCGCGCTGCCGGGCCGACGCTGGAGGTCAACCACCGTGAGCTGCCGACCCTCGGCGTGGAAAACCAGACGCTGGCGGCATCATTCGCCACGCTGTGCGTGGATGCGCGCAGTCAGCATGACTATATCGCGCTCTCCCGCCTGTTCCATACCGTGATGCTGTTCGACGTGCCGGTGATGACCGCGCAGCTGGAAAGCGAAGCCCGGCGCTTTATCGCCCTGGTGGATGAGTTCTATGAGCGTCATGTCAAACTGGTGGTCAGCGCCGCGGTACCGCTGTACGACATTTACCAGGGCGAGCGGCTGAAGTTTGAGTTCCAGCGCTGTCTGTCGCGTCTGCAGGAGATGCAGAGCGAAGAGTATCTCAAGCGTCCGCATATGCCCTGACAGGGCACTTTTTCAGGCGGATTCAGGGCCGCAAGGCTGTCCCGGGACCTGCCTGAAAAATCTCATAAAGGGGTCGATCTTTGACCCCGACTTCTCTATAATCTTGCGACCCCACGTTACGAGAAGGTTTTTTTCCCGAAACTTTCTATGCGCCGGCATAGGCTATTCGAAGGGGTAGGTTTGCTGGACAATGTCGTGTGAACCTCAACTGACTAAACGTTTGGGTGTTCACCAACGTGTAACTTATTATTTGGGTAAGCTTTTAATGAAAACTTTTACAGCTAAACCAGAAACCGTAAAACGCGACTGGTATGTTGTTGACGCGACCGGTAAAACTCTGGGCCGTCTGGCTACTGAACTGGCTCGTCGCCTGCGCGGTAAGCACAAAGCGGAATACACTCCGCACGTTGATACCGGTGATTACATCATCGTTCTGAACGCAGAAAAAGTTGCTGTTACCGGCAACAAGCGCGAAGACAAAATGTACTACCACCACACCGGCCACATCGGTGGTATCAAAGAAGCGACCTTTGAAGAGATGATTGCCCGCCGTCCTGAGCGTGTGATTGAAATCGCGGTTAAAGGCATGCTGCCAAAAGGCCCGCTGGGTCGTGCTATGTACCGTAAACTGAAAGTTTACGCGGGTAACGAGCACAACCACGCGGCACAGCAACCGCAAGTTCTTGACATCTAATCGGGATTATAGGCAATGGCTGAAAATCAATACTACGGCACTGGTCGCCGCAAAAGTTCCGCAGCTCGCGTTTTCATCAAACCGGGCAACGGCAAAATCGTTATCAACCAGCGTTCTCTGGAACAGTACTTCGGTCGCGAAACTGCCCGCATGGTAGTTCGCCAGCCGCTGGAACTGGTCGACATGGTTGAGAAACTGGATCTGTACATCACTGTTAAAGGTGGTGGTATCTCTGGTCAGGCTGGTGCGATCCGTCACGGTATCACCCGCGCTCTGATGGAGTACGACGAGTCCCTGCGTTCTGAACTGCGTAAAGCTGGCTTCGTTACTCGTGACGCTCGTCAGGTTGAACGTAAGAAAGTCGGTCTGCGTAAAGCACGTCGTCGTCCGCAGTTCTCCAAACGTTAATTGTTTTCTGCTCACGCAGAACAATTTGCGAAAAAACCCGCTTCGGCGGGTTTTTTTATGGATAAAACGGCTGTTATCCACAAGCATAGCGCCGGTTCTCGCCACTTTTTCAGCATTTCCAGAATCCCCTCACCACAACGTCTTCAAAATCTGGTAAACTATCATCCAATTTTCTGCCCAAATGCTGGTGATTGTTCATTTTTTGTTTTATTCGTGAACGAAGGTGACATCACGCTACTGGGGTTTTTACATCTGGCTGGCCATGAGTGGCTGGCAGCAGTACAAAATTCTGAATATACCTGGAGGTTTTCATGGCTGTCGCTGCCAACAAACGTTCGGTAATGACGCTGTTTTCTGGTCCTACTGACATCTATAGCCATCAGGTCCGCATTGTGCTGGCCGAAAAAGGTGTCAGTTTTGAGATAGAGCACGTGGAGAAGGACAACCCGCCTCAGGATCTGATTGACCTCAACCCGAATCAAAGCGTACCGACGCTGGTGGATCGTGAGCTCACTCTGTGGGAATCCCGCATCATTATGGAGTATCTGGATGAGCGTTTCCCGCACCCGCCGTTAATGCCGGTTTATCCGGTGGCGCGTGGTGAAAGCCGCCTGTATATGCAACGTATCGAGAAGGACTGGTATTCGCTGATGAATACCATCCAGAGCGGTACCGCAGCACAAGCTGATGCTGCGCGTAAGCAGCTGCGTGAAGAACTGCTGGCCATCGCGCCGGTCTTCACCCAGAAACCTTACTTCCTGAGCGATGAGTTCAGCCTGGTAGACTGCTACCTGGCGCCGCTGCTGTGGCGTCTGCCGGTTCTCGGTGTGGAACTGGTTGGCGCAGGTGCGAAAGAGCTCAAAGGCTATATGACTCGCGTATTTGAGCGTGATTCCTTCCTCGCTTCTTTAACTGAAGCCGAGCGTGAAATGCGCCTCGGTCGGGGCTAAATAATGGATGTATCACAGCTGACGCCGCGTCGCCCGTATCTGTTACGGGCGTTTTATGACTGGCTGCTGGATAACCAGCTGACGCCGCACCTGGTGGTGGATGTCACGCTGCCGGGCGTGCTCGTGCCAATGGAGTACGCGCGTGACGGGCAAATCGTTCTCAACATTGCCCCGCGTGCGGTCGGCAATCTCGAGCTGGCGAACGATGAAGTGCGCTTTAACGCGCGCTTTGGCGGCGTGCCGCGTAACGTTTCTGTCCCGCTGGCTGCGGTACTCGCCATCTATGCCCGTGAGAACGGCGCCGGCACGATGTTTGAACCGGAAGCGGCCTATGACGAAGATGTCAGCAGCCTCAACGATGATGACGTCGCGCCTGAGAGTGAAAGCGAAACGGTGATGTCGGTGATCGATGGCGATAAGCCGGATAATCACGACGACGATCCTGACGACACGCCGCCGCCGCGCGGTGGTCGCCCGGCGCTGCGCGTGGTGAAGTAAACCCCTTCTCTGACAGGCCCTGCGGGGCCTGTTTTTTTGACTGTCTGCTTTGTTAACCCCGCCACACATCGCACGTCCTGCGGCTGATACTGTTACGCTAAACGTATCGTTCAGGGAGCAGGAATGTCTTTATTGGCACAACTAAATTCGCGTATACACCTTCATGGTGGGTTAATCGTTTCCTGCCAGCCGGTACCGGGCAGTCCGCTGGATAACCCCGCTATCGTCGCGGCAATGGCGCTGGCGGCTGAGCAGGCGGGAGCGGTAGCGCTGCGCATCGAAGGGCTGGCCAACCTGCAGGCCGTTCGTCCGTTAGTGACGGTGCCCGTTATTGGGTTGATCAAACGCGATTTGCCCGATAGCCCGGTGCGTATTACGCCATGGCTGGAAGATATCGACGCGCTGGCGCAGGCCGGGGCCGATATCATTGCTTTCGACGGCACGCGGCGGCGGCGTCTGGCCACCGTTTCGTCACTGTTAGCTGAAATTCACCAGCAGGGGAAAGTGGCGATGGCCGATTGCTCATCTCTCGACGACGCTCTCGAGTGCTGGCAGTTGGGCGCTGAGATTATCGGTACCACCCTCTCGGGCTATATCGCGAATGAGACACCTGTTGAGCCGGACCTGGCGCTGGTGAAAAGCCTGAGCGTGGCAGGCTGCCGGGTGATTGCCGAGGGGCGCTATAACACGCCAGCCCAGGCGGCGGAGGCGATGCGCTGCGGCGCGTGGGCGGTGACCGTCGGCTCGGCGATCACTCGCTTAGAGCATATCTGCGGCTGGTATAATTCGGCGCTGAAAGCGGCGGTTTGCCCGGCGAATGAGCAATAAAAAAGCCCGATGGCGTTAACCATCGGGCTTTTATGCGCTGAGGCTCAGAGCCTAATCAGACCTCGAGGTAGTTGAGGATCCCGTCCGCCGCTTTCCGGCCTTCGGCAATCGCTGTCACCACCAGGTCGGAACCGCGAACGATATCGCCACCGGCGAAGATTTTCGGGTTGCTGGTCTGGAAGGCGTTGTCGCTGCCTTCCGGCGCAATGATACGGCCCTGAGAGTCCAGCTCGACGCTGTGCTTCGCCAGCCACTCCATGCTGTGCGGACGGAAACCAAACGCCATCACTACGGCGTCTGCCGGCACCACATGCTCTGAACCAGGGACGATCTCCGCGCGACGGCGGCCTTTCGCGTCCGGCTGGCCCATTTCGGTGCGCGCCATCTTCACGCCGCACACTTTGCCATTGGCATTCACTTCCACACCCAGCGGCTGGACGTTGAACTGGAACTCAACGCCTTCCTCACGCGCGTTTTTCACTTCGCGTTTTGAACCCGGCATGTTCTCTTCGTCACGACGATAGGCGCAGATCACGTGCGCCGCATTCTGACGAATGGAGGTCCGCACGCAGTCCATCGCGGTGTCGCCACCGCCGAGCACGACCACGCGTTTGCCTTCCATGCTGACATAGGGCTCATCGGCCGTTTCGCCAAAGCCCATGATCTGTTTGGTGTTAGCGATCAGGAACGGCAGCGCGTCGTAGACGCCCGGGGCGTCTTCGTTGTCCAGTCCACCGCGCATCGACTGATAGGTGCCAACGCCGAGGAACACGGCATCGTACTCTTTCAGCAGGTCGTCGAGCTGCACGTCCCGGCCCACTTCGGTATTGAGTTTGAACTCAATCCCCATGCCGGTGAAGATCTCCCGGCGGCGGGTCATTACCTCTTTTTCCAGCTTGAACGCCGGAATACCGAAGGTCAGGAGGCCGCCGATTTCCGGATGGCGGTCAAACACCACCGCTTTAACGCCGTTACGGGTCAACACGTCGGCACAGGCGAGGCCCGCCGGTCCGGCGCCGATGATCGCGACGGTTTTACCGGTCGGCTTCACGCCGGAGAGATCCGGGCGCCAGCCCATTTCGAACGCTTTGTCATTGATATAGCGCTCGATGTTGCCGATGGTCACCGCGCCGAACTCATCGTTCAGCGTACAGGAGCCTTCACACAGGCGGTCCTGCGGGCAAACGCGCCCGCAGACTTCCGGCAGGGTGTTGGTCTGATGCGACAGCTCAGCCGCCTCAAAAATACGCCCCTCGTTGGCCAGCTTCAGCCAGTTCGGGATGTAGTTATGCACCGGGCACTTCCATTCGCAGTACGGGTTGCCGCAGGAGAGGCAGCGATCTGCCTGCGCCTTGGCCTGGCCTTCTGAAAACGGCTCGTAAATTTCCACAAACTCAATTTTACGGATCTTCAGCGGTTTCTTTGGCGGATCAACGCGCTGCAGGTCGATAAATTGATAAACGTTCTGACTCATCTTAACCCCTTACTGCGCCTGCACCCGCAGCTCAGCTGCGGAACGACTACGGTGACCCAACAGTGCTTTAACATCGCTGGACTTCGGTTTAACCAGCGCAAACTTCGCGGAGAAGGCCGGCCAGTTGGCGAGGATCTCTTCGCCACGTTGCGAACCGGTAAGCTGCACGTGTTCGGTGATTAAACCGCGCAGGTGCTCTTCATGGATAGCCAGGGAATCAACGTCCAGCACTTCCACCAGTTCCGGGTTCACGCGTTTACGGAAGTCGCCATCTTCATCCAGGACATAAGCAAAGCCGCCGGTCATCCCTGCGCCAAAGTTGACGCCGGTTTTACCGAGCACGCAGACGATGCCGCCGGTCATATATTCACAGCCGTTGTCACCGATGCCTTCCACCACGGTAATGGCGCCGGAGTTACGCACGGCGAAACGCTCACCCGCGCGGCCTGCGGCGTACAGACGACCACCGGTCGCGCCGTACAGGCAGGTGTTGCCGATAATGCTGGCTTCATGGCTGCGGAACGCAGAGCCGACCGGAGGACGAATGGCCAGCAGACCGCCCGCCATGCCTTTACCGACATAGTCGTTGGCATCGCCGGTCAGATGCAGCTCTACGCCACCGGCGTTCCACACGCCGAAGCTCTGCCCCGCGGTACCACTAAAGTGAGCGACGATCGGGTCGCCCGCCAGTCCCTGGTCGCCATGGGTCTGGGCGATATACCCGGACAGCGAGGCCCCCACGGAGCGGTCAGTGTTGCGGATATCAAACCAGAACGTCTTGCTCTGCTTTTCATCCACGTACGGTTTCGCCTGCTGCAGCAGCTGGGCGTTGAGCACGCCGTTATCGAACGGCGGGTTGTTTTCGGTGCAGTACAACGCTTTGCCCGGATGCGGCTCTGCGGTCTCCAGCAGTTTACCCAGATCCAGTTTCTGCTGCTTGGCAGTAAACCCATCCAGCTCTTTGAGCAGATCGGTGCGGCCGATCAGATCCACCAGACGCTTGACGCCCAGCTGGGCCATCAGCTCGCGGGTCTCACGGGCGATAAATTCAAAGTAGTTGGTCACTTTGAACGGCAGACCGTGATAGTGGTTCTTACGCAGTTTGTCATCCTGAGTCGCCACGCCGGTCGCGCAGTTGTTCAGGTGGCAAATACGCAGGTATTTACAGCCCAGCGCGACCATCGGGCCGGTACCGAAACCGAAGCTCTCTGCGCCGAGGATCGCCGCTTTGATGATATCGAGGCCGGTTTTCAGGCCGCCATCCACCTGCAGACGGATCTTATGACGCAGACCGTTAGCGACCAGCGCCTGCTGGGTTTCCACCAGGCCAAGCTCCCACGGACAGCCGGCATATTTCACCGAAGAGAGCGGGCTCGCTCCGGTGCCGCCGTCGTAGCCGGCAATGGTGATCAGATCGGCATAGGCTTTGGCCACGCCGGTGGCGATGGTGCCAACGCCCGGTTCAGAAACCAGTTTGACCGAAATCATCGCTTTCGGGTTGACCTGCTTGAGGTCGAAAATCAGCTGCGCCAAATCCTCGATAGAGTAGATATCGTGGTGCGGCGGCGGGGAGATCAGCGTCACGCCCGGAACGGAATAGCGCAGTTTGGCGATGTACGGGGTGACTTTATCACCCGGCAACTGACCGCCTTCACCCGGCTTCGCCCCCTGGGCGACTTTGATCTGGATAACGTCGGCGTTGACCAGATAGGCTGGCGTGACGCCGAAGCGGCCGGACGCCACCTGCTTGATGCGCGACACTTTATTGGTGCCGTAGCGCGCCGGGTCTTCGCCGCCTTCACCGGAGTTAGAGAAGCCGCCGATGCTGTTCATCGCTTCCGCCAGCGATTCGTGCGCTTCCGGGCTCAGGGCGCCGATCGACATCGCCGCGGTATCGAAGCGTTTGAACAGCTCTTTCGCCGGTTCTACGTCGTCGATACTGACAGCGTCTTCGCCTGGATTGAGCGCCAGCAGATCGCGCAGCGTGGCCGCCGGACGTTCGTTAACCAATTTCGCGTATTGTTGATAGTCGCTGTATTCGCCGCTCTGCACGGCTTTCTGCAGGGTCTGAACCACGTCCGGGTTGTAGGCGTGATATTCGCCGCCGTGCACGAACTTCAGCAGGCCGCCCTGAGCCAGTGGCTTACGTGCCAGCCAGGCGCGTTTCGACAGATTCAGCAGATCCTGCTGGAAATCGTCGAAGCCGGCGCCGCCGATACGGCTGACCACGCCCTGGAAGCAGAGATCGGAAACCTCGCGATGCAGACCGACCGCTTCGAACAGCTTCGAGCAGCGGTAGGACGCGATGGTCGAGATCCCCATCTTCGACATGATCTTGTACAGACCTTTGTTGATACCGTTGCGATAGTTCAGCATCACCGCACGGTACGCTTTATCGATGGCTTTGCTGTCGACCAGCTTCGCCAGCGTTTCATAGGCGAGGTACGGGTAGATAGCCGTCGCACCGAAGCCGAGCAGCACGGCGAAGTGGTGCGGATCGCGGGCGCTGGCGGTTTCAACGATGATGTTGGCATCGCAACGCAGACTTTTATCGACCAGACGGGTCTGGATTGCGCCAACGGCCATTGGCGCCGGTACCGGCAGACGGTCTTTAGCAATGTTGCGGTCAGAGAGCACCAGCAGCACGGTGCCGTTGCGCACCATTTGCTCCGCTTTGTCACACAGCGCTTTCACCGTCTCGCTGAGGGAGGCCTCTGCCGGATTGAAAGTGATGTCGAGGACGTCGGCACGGTAGTGCTCTTCTTCCATCGTTGTCAGCTGTTTGAAATCGGAGTACAGCAGGATCGGCGATTTGAAACTCAGACGATGGGCCTGGCCTTCCGCTTCGCAGAAGACGTTCATTTCGCGACCGATGCTGGTGGCCAGCGACATAACATGGGCTTCACGCAGCGGATCGATCGGTGGGTTCGTCACCTGGGCAAACTGCTGACGGAAGTAATCGTAGATAATACGCGGCTGACTGGAGAGCACGGCGAAAGGCGTGTCATCGCCCATTGAGCCGACCGCTTCCTGGCCATTCTCGCCGAGCACGCGCAGGACGGAATCCAGCTCTTCCGCACTGTAGTTAAACTGTTTCTGGAAGCTGGCGAGCGTGTCGTCGTCCAGCTGGCGGCTGCCAACTTCTTCGTCCGGCAGATCTTCGAACGGTACCAGGCGACGAACGTTTTTCTCCATCCACTCTTTATACGGATGGCGGCTTTTCAGATCGTCATCGGTTTCCGCCGAGTGCAGAATGCGTCCGGCACGGGTATCGATAACCATCAGCTCCCCCGGGCCCACGCGGCCTTTCTCGACCACTTCGTCCGGCTGGTAGTCCCAGATACCGACTTCAGAGGCGCAGGTGATGAGCTTATCTTTGGTAATGACGTAGCGCGCCGGGCGCAGGCCATTACGGTCGAGGTTACAGGCCGCGTAGCGACCATCGGACATGACGATGCCCGCCGGGCCGTCCCACGGCTCCATATGCATGGAGTTAAAGTCGAAGAACGAACGCAGCTCCGGATCCATATCCGGGTTGTTCTGCCAGGCTGGCGGCACCAGCAGGCGCATGGCGCGCACGATATCCATCCCGCCGGCCAGCAGCAGCTCCAGCATGTTATCCATTGAACTGGAATCAGAGCCGGTTTCGTTAACGAACGGCGCGGCGTCATGCAGGTCAGGGATCAACGGAGTCTGGAACTTATAGGTACGAGCGCGAGCCCACTGACGGTTGCCGGTGATGGTGTTGATTTCACCGTTGTGCGCCAGGTAGCGGAACGGTTGCGCCAGCGGCCAGCGCGGCACGGTGTTAGTGGAGAAGCGCTGGTGGAACAGGCTAATAGCCGACTCCAGGCGCAGGTCCGCGAGGTCCAGGTAGAAGCGCGGCAAATCCGCCGGCATACACAGACCTTTATAGATATTGACCAGGTTCGACAGGCTACAAACGTAGAAATCTTTGTCATCCTGCAGGCGTTTTTCAATGCGACGACGCGCAATAAACAGACGGCGCTCCATATCGCGCGGGCGCCAGCCAGCCGGGGCGTTCACAAAGATTTGCTCAATACGGGGCAGCGAGGAGAGGGCGATTTCACCGAGCACGCCTTCGTTGGTCGGCACATCGCGCCAGCCGACAATCGACAGGGTCTCAAGTTGAAGTTCTTCTTCAACGATGCGGCGCGCCGCTTTAGCCAGCTCAGGATCTTTATTCAGGAACAGCATCCCAACGGCGTAGTTTTTGGCTAAACGCCAGCCGCGCTCTTCAGCAACGATGCGGAAGAAACGATCGGGTTTTTGCAGCAGCAGACCGCAACCGTCGCCGGTTTTACCATCGGCAAGGATTGCGCCACGGTGCTGCATGCGGGCCAGTGCGTGTATCGCGGTTCGCACTACCTTGTGGCTAGGTTCGCCTTCTATGTGGGCGATCAGGCCGAAACCACAGTTATCCCTCTCAAGGGATTTGTCGTACAACATATCAGTGAACCTCCCCAGGCTCTACGGACACCCTCCGATACCGATTGCGCACAGGCACAGAAAGAGCGTGGCGACGGGGTTTGCACCTCGCATTCGCCCTCTTTAAATCCTTTTCGCATCGGTACACAAGTTTGAGGACTTGCTGTTAAGAGGGAATCTCAATTACTGCATAAATATGATGAGCAGAGTGCTCATCCAGAAAGCTTCCAGCGGATTCCCAACTTATCGGGAATCCACACTTACGTCAAATGGCAATCTTATTAATACAAAAATGTGCTATACAGCATTTAACTTGTTGTTTTTATTGTAAATTATACCTTTTTTTATGCTTTGTAAACGCCTGAGGAAGGATGAGGTAGTGTGATCTGTCTCACTATGCACGCGGCTTTGCATTACCGTTATGCGCTAAAATATAACCTACTGTTAGTATATTTAGCTGCATACATTTTATCTGGTAGATATTAATACTGTTTTTTATCATGTAGAAGATTAGGGCTACCAGCACGCTAAATATAAGCAAAACTCATCACCTCACTGGTGAATGAAATTGCAGTAATCATGATTGTTTATGCAATAGGATTGGCCGCCGCGTTGACGATTGATCCAGGTCATCGCCGTCGGTGACGAAAAATGGCAGGCTTGGCCCCCTTTGTTGAGGCCGGTCTATCAGATTATGCAGTTACAGAAATTAGTCAATATGTTTGGTGGGGATCTTACGCGCCGCTACGGCGAAAAGGTCCATAAGCTGACGCTGCACGGCGGTTTTAGCTGCCCAAATCGCGACGGAACGCTGGGCCGTGGCGGCTGCACTTTCTGTAATGTGGCTTCCTTTGCCGATGAGGCGCAGCAGCATCGTTCCATCGCCGAGCAACTTGCTCATCAGGCGCAGCTCGTCAACCGGGCGAAGCGCTATCTGGCCTATTTTCAGGCCTACACCAGCACCTTCGCTGAAGTGCAGGTGCTCCGCTCAATGTATCGTCAGGCCGTCAGTGCCGCAAATATCGTTGGCCTCTGCGTCGGCACTCGTCCGGACTGCGTGCCGGAGGCAGTCCTTGACCTGCTAAGTGAATACCATCAGCAGGGGTATGAGGTGTGGCTGGAGCTGGGGCTGCAAACTGCCCATGATAAAACCCTGCATCGCATTAACCGTGGACATGATTTCGCCTGTTACCAGCGTACCGCGCGCCTGGCGCGAGAGCGAGGGCTGAAAGTCTGCACGCATCTGATCGTCGGTCTGCCCGGGGAAACCCAGGAGCACTGTCTGCAGACCCTGGAGCAGGTGGTGGCGACCGGGGTGGATGGTATCAAGCTGCACCCGCTGCACATTGTTAAAGGCAGCATTATGGCCAAAGCCTGGCAAGCCGGGCGCCTCGATGGCATCGAACTGGAGGCGTATACCGTGACCGCCGGGGAGATGATCCGCCATACGCCGCCGGAGGTGATCTACCACCGTATTTCGGCCAGCGCCCGCCGTCCCACGCTGCTGGCGCCGCTGTGGTGCGAAAATCGCTGGACCGGAATGGTCGAACTGGATCGTTATCTGAATGAGCAGGGCGCTCAGGGCTCGGCGCTGGGCCGCAGCTGGGTCGCTCCCCTGGTTGAGAAGTAGGAGCACGCGATGTCCGGGACAATGCCGGACATCGCTCTCCTGCCATTATGCCTGGCTGGCTTTCATCGTCACTCGCGGAGTTTTGATCACGAACAGCACCAGCAGGGCGCCGAGCGCGGCGATAGTGCCGGCGAGGACAAAGGCGCTGTCGAATTTACCGGTAGACTGCACGATATAGCCAGTGACAATCGGCCCCACAATACCCGAGATACTGCCGATAAGGTGGATAAAGCCGCTGGCACCGCCGACGCGGGATTTATGCACCACGTCCTGGATAATCGCCCAGTAGATCGCCCCGGTCACATAGAGGAAAAAGATGGAGACCGACATGAGCAGAACGGCAGGAACGACGCTGCTGACGGTACCCGCGAGCCCGACGCAGATAGCGGCCATTAGCAGACATACCACCAGTACAATTTTGCGCGACAGCAGCAGGCGGCCGGTAATTTTAAAAATTTTATCGGAGATATAGCCTCCAAGCGCCAGACCGACAAAGCCGACTATCCATGGGATCATGGTGGTAAGGCTCATCTGTTTAATATCCAGATGGTGCTGTTGTACCAGATAGGACGGGAACCAGCTGAGAAAGAAAAACAGAATATAGTTGTAGCAGAAGAAGGCAAAGGCTGTCACCAGAATAATAGGTTGTTTCAGATAATAACCCAGCGAGTGAGCCGTTTGATTTTCTGTTGTTTCCAGCGCGACTTCTTCTTCCTTCATTTTATTAATCAGCTTAAGTTCTTCCTGGCTGACTTTTTTATGCTTTTCGGGCGAATTAGCGGCAATAAAAAACCACGCTATCATCCAGACAATACCGATAGCGAAAATAATCATAAACGCGGGACGCCAGCCGAATGCCAGAGCCAGGTAACCCACGATGGGGCCAGCGACTGCGCCGCCCAGCGGAGAGCCAGCGCTGAGGAAGCCGACGGCGGTAGCCGCTTGCTTTTTAGGAAACCAGCCGTTGATCATTTTGTTCGCCGACGCGCAAATCGGGCCTTCCGCCATCCCGAAAAGCACCCGCAGCACCAGCATGGAATAAAAACCGGTGGCAACCGCGGTTAAGCCGCAAAATAGCGACCACAGACCGACCGCCAGACCCATCACCAGCGTTGCGCCGAATTTATCCACGGCCAGACCGCCAATAAAATTAAAGACCGCGTAACCGAAGAAAAAGCTACCGAAAATCATGCCAAACTGCTCAGCGTTAAGCGCGAGATCTTTTTCAATCATCGGTACCGTAATGGATAATGCCACCCGGTCCAGATAATTTATCATATATACTAAAAATAATAACAGGACGATAATCCAGCGAATATTTTTTCCCATGATAACACCATGCTCAGTATATTATTTATTTCAGGCGCAACGGATAAAAAGGTATCCGTTGGCCGTTATTTAAAATGATGAGGGTTTAGCCTAGCTGCAGCAGCACCTTGCAACAGGTTTTACGATCGTTGGCAAATATCTCCATGGCCTCTTTCACCTGTTCCAGCGGCATACAATGGGTGATTAATGCATCAGGATGGATAAGCCCTTTCTCCATCCAGTCAATTACCAGCGGAAAGCGTCCGCTGTTCAGGCGGGAAGAGAAAATGGAAATTTCTTTACTGGTGATACTTTGCTGGGTGAGAGTAGAGGCTTCGCCGGAGAAGCCGAGTATACCGATGCGGGCGGCGGGGGAGGCGAGAAGAATGGCCTCCTGGAGGATCGCCGGGTGACAAGCGGCATCAATGACCAGCGTCGGAGCCAGCTGCCGCTGCGCCAGCTGTTCAGCGAGCGGCTGGTCGGTGTTATCGAGCGTCAGATCGGCGCCGTTTTCCCGAGCCATCTGCAGACGTTCGGCAATGCGATCCACGACGATGACCTGCTTAACGCCATACACCCCCTTCAGCGCCTGGATGATCGTCAGACCCATAGGGCCAGCGCCGTAAACCAGGGCAATATCCTGCGCCGTGGGTTGCAGCTGGGCGGTAATATTTGCCGCGATGGTAAAAGGCTCAACCATCGTTGCCTGACGATCGGTGATAGCCTCGGGGATGTGCCAGGCATTTTTCGCCGGCACGCAGGCGTAGTCGCTAAATCCTCCGTCGCGGTGAACCCCAATGACCTGGAGCTGGGTACAGACATTCGGCCTGCCTACCGAGCAAGGATAACAATGGCCGCAACTGACAACGGGGTCTACTGCGACACGCTCGCCGATACGCGTCGGGGAAACCTGCTCGCCCACGGCGTCGATAATGCCAAAGAATTCATGGCCGATGACGCGGGGATACTTCGCGAAAGGGTTGTGGCCGTGATAGATGTGTACATCGGAACCACAGATCCCGGCAAAAGCAATTTTCACCCGTACTTCATGGGCTGCCGGAACCGGAACCGGACGTGATTCAATGTTCAGTTGGCCTGGCTCTTTGACGACGACGCTTCTCATTTTGATTCCTTCCATTGTCTGTTTTCTGAACGAATTTCGCTGCTTTTATTACCATACAAGTATGCAATAGATCATAATCAGGCCTGGATCACATTTGAGAAAGCTCGTCCGAAAAAGCCATAGCATGATTAATCTATTGAAATAAATTGAAAAAAATTATGAATATGTCACGTATTGCCAGTTAGATAAGCCGGTCAGCAGGAATGTGATCGCTATCACGACAGTTAAGGCGCATTCGATTATGATTACTGGTATGGTAGTAGGGTATAAACGCAAATTTTAACGCAGGTGATAACGATGCAGATGACAATGCGCTGGTTTGGGCCAGAGGAAGATAAGGTTTCATTAGAACATATTCGCCAGGTGCCCGGTGTCGAGGGGGTGGTCGGTGCGCTCTATGACGTCGCTGTGGGTGAGGTATGGCCGGTGGATAAAATTGAACGTCTGGTCGGTCAGGCCCATGCCGCAGGCCTGAAAATGGAGGTGATAGAGAGCGTTAACATTCATGATGACATCAAAATCGGCCTTCCTTCCCGTGACCGCTATATTGCCAATTACCAGCAGACCATCCGCAATCTTGCCCGCTTTGGCGTCAAGGTCATCTGTTATAACTTCATGCCGGTTTTCGACTGGATGAAGACGGATATGAACTACGTTCTACCGGATGGCTCATTGACGATGGCTTTCGAGAAGAAAGATATCGATAAGCGGCTGGAAGACGTGGTGAAGGAGGTGCTGGAAAACTCAAACGGCTTCGCGTTGCCGGGCTGGGAGCCGGAAAGGCTGGCGGAGGTGCAGACCTTGTTTGCCAAATATAGCGCGGTAGATGACGAAAAGCTGCGGGAGAACCTGGTCTATTTTCTGCGGGCGGTGATCCCGGTTTGCGAAGAGGTCGGGGTGAAAATGGCGATCCACCCGGACGATCCGCCGTACTCGATTTTTGGCTTGCCGCGGGTGGTAAAAAACCGCGACGATCTGGACTGGCTCTGCCGGGCCGTCGATTCGCCCGCCAACGGCATTACGCTCTGCACCGGCTCGATCGCCGAAGATCCGGATAACGACGTGTACGCTATCCTGGCCGAATTTACCCGGCGCAAGCGAATTCATTTTGCCCACGTCCGTAATATTAAGCTGATACGGGATAAAGATTTTTACGAGTGCGCCCATCCGTCAGAATACGGTTCTCTGGATATGTATAAAGTGATGCAAGCGCTGTATGACAATGGGTTCGACGGCTATATTCGCCCGGATCATGGCCGTTTTATCTGGGGTGAGACCGGACGGCCGGGCTATGGCTTATACGATCGCGCCCTCGGCGTGACCTACCTGAAAGGACTCTGGGAGGCATTAAGCAAGCGTTAATCCCTCTCCTGATCCCCCTCTTTTTTTGCGGCTGGTTCGCCTCTGCGGCCAGCCGTCGCACCGTGTCCTTCCCGCATTTTTTGCACAACTTACAGCGCATTGCTCAGAATTGAGTATTATTGTGCGAAGTTGTCGTGAAGGAATCCCCTATGAAGCAAATTCGTATGCTGGCGCAGTATTATGTCGACCTGATGATGAAGCTGGGTCTGGTCCGCTTTTCGATGCTGTTGGCTCTTGCGCTGGTCGTGTTGGCTATCGTGGTGCAGATGGCGGTTACCATGGTTCTGCATGGCCAGGTGGAAAGCATCGACGTTATCCGCTCTATCTTCTTTGGCCTGCTGATTACCCCATGGGCGGTCTATTTTCTCTCGGTGGTGGTGGAACAGCTTGAAGAGTCCCGTCAGCGTCTCTCACGGCTGGTGGAGAAGCTGGAGGAGATGCGCGAGCGCGATCTGAAGCTGAACGTGCAGTTGAAAGACAATATCGCACAGTTAAATCAGGAGATTGGTGAACGTGAAAAGGCGGAAGCCGAGCGTGAGACCACCCTTGAGCAGTTGAAGATCGAGATGAAAGAACGTGAGGAGACGCAGATCCAGCTCGAGCAGCAGTCTTCCTTCCTGCGCTCTTTTCTCGATGCCTCTCCGGATCTGGTCTTCTATCGCAATGAGGATAAGGAGTTTTCAGGCTGTAACCGGGCGATGGAGCTGTTGACCGGTAAAAGCGAGAAACAGCTTATCCATCTCAAACCGCAGGACGTCTATAGCGAAGAGGCGGCGGAAAAGGTTCTGGAAACCGACGAGAAGGTGTTCCGTCACAATGTGTCGCTAACTTATGAGCAGTGGCTAGACTATCCCGATGGCCGCAAAGCGTGCTTCGAAATCCGCAAGGTTCCCTATTACGATCGCGTTGGCAAGCGTCGCGGCCTGATGGGCTTCGGCCGCGATATCACCGAACGTAAACGCTATCAGGACGCCCTTGAGCGCGCCAGCCGGGATAAAACCACCTTCATCTCCACCATCAGCCATGAGCTGCGTACTCCGCTGAACGGGATCGTCGGGCTGAGCCGAATTTTGCTGGATACCGAACTGACCAGCGAGCAGGAAAAATACCTCAAGACCATCCATGTCTCGGCGGTGACGCTGGGGAATATCTTTAATGATATTATTGACATGGACAAAATGGAGCGCCGCAAGGTGCAGCTCGATAACCAGCCGGTGGACTTCACCAGTTTCCTTGCCGACCTTGAAAACCTCTCGGGCCTGCAGGCCCAGCAGAAAGGGCTGCGCTTTGTGCTGGAGCCGAGCCTGCCGCTTCCGCATAAGGTGATCACCGACGGCACCCGCTTGCGGCAGATCCTGTGGAACCTTATCAGCAACGCCGTGAAGTTTACCCCCCAGGGCGGCGGGGTGAACGTCCGCGTGCGCTATGACGAAGGCGATATCCTGCACTTTGAAGTGGAAGACTCCGGGATTGGTATTCCTGAAGCGGAACAGGACAAAATATTCGCCATGTATTACCAGGTTAAAGACAGCCACGGCGGCAAACCGGCCACCGGGACCGGGATTGGCCTCGCCGTCTCGCGTCGCCTGGCGCGTAATATGGGTGGCGATATCAGCGTTACCAGCCAGCCGGGCAAGGGGGCGACCTTTACGCTCACCGTCCACGCGCCTGCCATTGCGGAAGAAGTGGAAGATACGTTGGCGGAAGACGACATGCCATTACCGGCGCTTAACGTGCTGCTGGTGGAAGACATCGAGCTCAACGTCATTGTGGCCCGTTCGGTGCTGGAAAAACTGGGCAACAGCGTTGATGTGGCGATGACCGGGAAAGCCGCGCTGGAGATGTTTGAGCCCGGCGAATATGACCTCGTGCTGTTAGATATTCAGCTGCCGGACATGACCGGACTGGATATTTCCCGCGAACTGAAACAGCGCTTTGCCGCTGATGAGCTACCGCCGCTGGTGGCCCTGACCGCCAACGTGCTGAAGAATAAGAAAGAGTATCTTGATGCCGGCATGGACGATGTGCTGAGCAAGCCACTATCGGTGCCGGCGCTGACGGCCATGATCAAAAAATTCTGGGATGCGCCGGATGAGGAGACGCAGGACGCGCCGGCGGCCGATCTGCATAAAGCCGATGCGGTGCTGGATACCGATATGCTGGAGCAATACATCGAGCTGGTAGGGCCGAAGCTTATCAACGATGGTCTTGCGGTGTTCGAGAAGATGATGCCGGGTTATATGTCGGTTCTGGAGTCTAATCTGACCGCCCGTGACCAAAAAGGGATCGTCGAAGAGGGCCATAAAATCAAGGGCGCGGCAGGTTCTATCGGCCTGCGCCACATCCAGCAGCTGGGCCAGCAGATCCAGACTCCGGATCTGCCAGCCTGGTCTGATAATGTCGCTGAATGGGTTGAAGAGATGAAATCCGAGTGGCAAAACGACGTCGCGGTACTGAAAGCGTGGGTGGCGAAGACCGGAAAAAAATGACCCCGGACAGACCGGGGTGCGCGAATACTGCGCCAACACCAGGGAACTGGTGGTTGAGCCAGTGTTGTTTGAGTGATGTTGTTACGTGGCGCAACCGGAGAAGTGGATTGCTCGCTGATTAAGATAGCAAAGCTTAACTAATTTGTTACATGAATCAGTAAAATATGTGAAGCATAGCGAGTAAATCGACATTTTTGACTGGTTTCAGCAAGTTGCATGGAGGAGCGAAAGCGATGAAAAAAATTGGTGTGGTACTGAGCGGCTGCGGCGTGTACGACGGCAGTGAAATCCATGAGGCGGTGATTACCCTGCTGGCGATCGCGCGCCACGGCGCGCAGGCGGTGTGCTTTGCGCCCGATAAACCGCAGCGCGACGTCATCAACCATCTGACCGGGGAGGCGATGACGGAGCAGCGCAACGTGCTGGTGGAAGCGGCGCGTATCGCCCGTGGCGATATCCTGCCGCTGGCCCAGGCGCGCGAGGAGACGCTGGATGCGCTAATCGTTCCCGGCGGCTTCGGTGCGGCGAAAAATTTAAGCAGCTTCGCCGCTGAAGGGAGCGAATGCCAGGTGGACCACGACCTGCGGGCCCTGGCGCTGGCGATGCATCAGGCCGGCAAGCCGCTGGGCTTTATGTGTATTGCCCCGGCGATGTTGCCGAAAATCTTCGCGTTTCCGCTGCGGATGACCATTGGGACCGATCTTGATACCGCCGATGTGGTGGAAGAGATGGGGGCGGAGCACGTCCCTTGCCCGGTCGACGACATCGTGGTGGATGAAGAGAATAAGGTGGTCACCACCCCGGCGTATATGCTGGCGGAGGACATTGCGCAAGCCGCCAGCGGAATTGAGAAGCTGGTGGCCCGCGTGCTGGCGCTGAGCGCATGAGGCTCCGCGTTGCGCCCCTCGCGCTGTTAAAACGTCTGGCGCTGCGTTTGCTGTTGATCGCCGCTGTTTTCTGGGGCGGGGGTATTGCGCTGTTTAGCGTGCTGCCGGTACCGTTTTCGGCGGTGATGTTTGAGCGGCAGGTGAGCGCCTGGCTGTCCGGAGATTTCCACTACCTGGCGCACTCTGACTGGGTCGGTATGGATGAGATCTCTCCGTGGATGGGGCTGGCGGTGATTGCCGCCGAAGATCAGAAGTTCCCGGAACACTGGGGGTTCGACGTATCGGCGATAGAAAAAGCGCTGGCGCACAATGAGCGCAATGAGAACCGGATCCGCGGCGCGTCCACGCTGTCACAGCAGACGGCGAAAAACCTGTTTTTATGGGATGGCCGCAGCTGGCTACGTAAAGGGCTGGAGGCCGGGCTGACTGTCGGAATAGAAACCGTCTGGAGTAAAAAGCGGATCCTGACTGTCTATCTGAATATTGCCGAGTTCGGCGACGGGGTATTTGGTGTGGAAGCGGCCGCCCAGCGCTATTTTCATAAGCCTGCCAGCCAGCTGACGCCGGGTGAAGCGGCGCTGCTGGCCGCGGTGCTGCCAAACCCGATCCGCTATCGCGCCGACGCGCCCTCGGGCTATGTGCGCAGCCGCCAGGCCTGGATCTTGCGCCAGATGCGACAGCTGGGTGGGGAAGGGTTTATGCGTAACCATCAGTTAAGGTAATTCTTGATGTTAGTAGTGAACGACATTTGAACTCCTCTGGATCTTTTCTATTATAGATGTTGCTGATGGCGATTTAAGGAATGAGAGTGTTGTTGAAGGCAACCAGTCGGAGAGAAGGCCAAATTTACCATCATGAATTGCCTGGCGTACTCTTGAAGCACTAATCACGATGCCATCATGCATTTTTCTGTCAATAATAATGCACTCGATTCCAGCCGCAGGTAGCATTGTGGACATAACATCATTATATATTTTAGTTACTGTACTATTGGGTTCTTCACCAACATAGCGGCGAGTAATATTCAATGTCCGGGCTATATCTTTAAAGATGTTGACGTCTACTATTGCTTGAGCAGTGAGAATATCTTTTTTACTGTGCATAAAATACCCAGGGAATGTTGCGTTACTAATCATATAATCTCCACACGTATGGTATGATATATTCATTAAATGCTCAGTGCTATCAATGATTAATTTTCGTCGAATTTCATAAGGAAACAGGCTAACATCCTCGCTTACGATGAATAAGTGCAATCTGTCATTTTCTTTAGCGGCAGTTTCTATGAGATGTAAATGACCCAAGGTGAAAGGATTTGCATTCATTATTATTGCAGCTGATTGTGGCCAGATCGTCTCTTTTTGTAATTTTTTGAGATAATTCCTGAACCCGTCTAATTTGTTTTCCATAAAGACGAGTTGTCTACTAACCGTAGTGATAATATGAAAACCGATATCCAGAAAGAAATTAGCACTTTCAGGTTTAGTATATAAAAATATGTGATCATTGTTTCTTTGGTGCTGTACCTCAATAAGATGCGTAACTATTTTATTCAATAATCCGAATCCTTGGTGGGATGAACTAACTGCCATACAGCGCAATGTGTTACCAAAGCAACTTCCTGTTGCAATCGCATTGTCGTGTTCATCAAAAATAGCACATCGATAGTCCAGATGGTCATCGCGACGAATACCTTCCTGCTCAAGTAAAACATCGATTTTGTTTTGATGTAAAATATCACGTTTAAAGACGGTTGCTACATTATAACCATTCATTTTTCTATTTCCTGTATGTTGTAGGAATTGTTTCAATAAAAGCTCTTACTTGGGGGAGTGCGGTTATTTCATCTGTATAAACTAACCAGGTAGACCGAACGAAAGGAGCTCCATTTTTAAAGGATAAAGGAATTCTATGTCCGGTGAAATGGCGCAAACAGATTTCTGGAACAACAGTCCAGCCAAGCCCTCTGTCAACAAGTTCCACACAGGTGCTAATGTTGTCAACATAAATACCTTGCCGCTCCGGATTATGATTGTTTTCACGCATCCACTGAGATAACTCACGTTCAAATACGGTATCAGTTTTTCGACCAATAAAAGAGATTTCATTTAGTGGTTTATTTTTATCTTTATTACTACAAATTGCATAGATTCTGTCGCAATCAATGAGTTTTTTATGGCCTTTCCATGGAAACTCCCCACGAATAATAGCAAGATCGAAGTATCCGTCTAATAACTGGAGATAAATTTTTCGACTATGTTCTGTAATGATATGTGTGTCAACGTAAGGGAATTTATTGCGAAAAATGGTCAGAAGTTCAGGTAGTTGGTATAAAGCATAATTAATCGACACTCCAGCTCGGAGCGTGCCTGAAACTCCGTGTTTATCTATTTTTATCCTTTGCCGTAGCAACGCTAGTTCATCTGTAACCTTTTTTGTATGGTACAGAACGGATTCCCCAGCTGGTGTAAAATGAACTCCGTTACGAGAACGTAACAATAATGTTATACCTAATTCGTGCTCTATTGCATTAATTCTTTTAGATATGGCTGATTGTGATGTATATAACAAATCGGCAGCATGTGTAATATTTTTTGTTTTTTCTATTGTCATTAAAAGCTCAAAGTCGCGTTCATCCATACCTTATCCTTGTAATGTAGAAACCTTTTATACTTTAACTAGGATATGACTTTTACTTCCTGAAGTAAATCCAGGAAGGTATTCCATTTTGGAATGTCTGGGCGCGCGCAACTGGAATTTTACATGGTCAAAAATAATGTTATTAAATTAGTTACACAACGGTGTAATAAAGGATTGAAGATGGAAATATATAATAAAGGGATTGCTGGTACGCTTGAATCCAGTGATGCCATGATAACGGTTGAGCCAAATGAGAGTGGAATCGAGCTCTATGTCGATAGCGTGGTGATGAACGTCTATGGCAGACAGATAAAAGAACTGATTTTAAAAACGCTCGCAACCCTGGAGGTGGCAAAAGCTAAGGTGACGGTCATTGATAAAGGTGCTCTGGAATGCACATTAAAAGCCAGACTTGAGTGTGCGGTATATCGTAGTTGTGATGCATCTCGCAAAAATATCCCATGGGAGAATATCTGAAAATGATTCCTCGTCAACGACCTATAAAAAACCGCCTGCGCCGCACTATGATGTTTATGAATGCTCAAAAACCCGGGCTACTAAAGGATGCTTGGATTTATGGTGCCGATAGCATCATTTTAGATCTGGAAGACGCAGTGGCTGAAAACCAAAAAGATGCCGCTCGCTTTTCACTATATCACGCATTGAAAAATATTGACTATGGCGATACTGAAGTGATTGTCAGAATCAATGGTCTGGATACGCCGCATTGGCAGGAAGATATTCGCTGTGTCGTTGCGGCTGGCGCTGATGGTATTCGTATCGCGAAATGTGAAAGTGCGCAGGATGTCCATCTGGTTGAAGAACACGTTCTTGCTGCGGAAAAAGAGTTTGCTCAGGAAGAAGGGCGCACATTATTAATGGCCGCTCTTGAAAGCCCGAAAGGTATATTGAACGCTCTGGAGATCGTGACAGCTTCAGAACGTATTTTTGGTTGCGCTATTTCTGGTGGCGATTTCCGTAAAAATATGCATGTTCGTATTGAAGAAGGCGGTATTGAGATGCTGGCTGCTCGCGGAAATATGCTGATTGCGGCTCGTGCTGCTGGCGTTCAGTGTTTTGATACGATGTATCCTCATATCGATGATATCGAAGGGTTTGAAGCCGAGGTCAGACAAAACAGAAAAATGGGTTTCGATGGAAAAAGTATCGTTAATCCACGGCAAATAAAATACGTACATGACACATTTGCACCAACAGTAAAAGAAATTGCTTATGCTGAAAAATTGATTTATTCCTTTGATGAACAAACTGAAGCTGGTGTTGGTGTATATACCGTGGACGGTAAAATGGTTGATATTCCTTTCTTTGAGGATGCACGGCGTATTATTGCACTCGCTAAAGCTTGTGGCGTCTACCACGGAAATCTTTAATTATTAAATGGATCATGGTCTATGAAGAACGCTGTTAATCGAAATATACCTGATGAACTTCTTCTGGCAGGAAAGGAAGTTTATCAAGGAAAACATTATATGGACGGTAAATATGTGAAAAAGGATTCACCTTTTTCACGTCGTCATGTAAAACCGGTCGAAGATAAAATTTGCGCAACCATCCGGGAAGCTTGTGAACGCTGTGGTGCGCATGATGGCATGACATTTTCTTTTCACACTGAGTTCCGTGAAGGCGATTATGTCGCGGCAATGGTCGCCAGAGTATTAATCGAAGAGATGGGACTAAAAGATATTACTGTTGCAGCCACTTCGTTAGGCAATGCACAGGATGTTATTGCGGATTATATTGAACAGGGAAAAATTATCGGTGTACAAACGTCCGGTGTTCGTGGGCGAATTGGCGAGGTAATTTCTGCAGGAAAACTGGCCAGTCCGGCGGTTATTCGTAGTCATGGTGGACGTCCGCGCGCGGTAGAAGCAGGTGAGGTTCATATTGATATCGCCTTTCTGGCTGCATCTACTGCCGATTGTTGCGGCAATGCAAAAGGAACGGGGGGGAAAAATAACTGTGGCTCAATGGGATTTGCAATCCATGATGCAAAGTATGCCGATCACACGGTCATCATTACCGATACGTTAGTCGATTTTCCTAATATGCCCTCCTCTATTGCGGCTATTGACGTCGATTGCGTATGTGTAGTGGATAATATCGGTGATGCAAGCAAAATCGCGACGAAAGAAGCACGGATGACGGATAACCCGCGTGAATTGATGATGGCGGAACAGGTAGCTAAGGTGATTTCCGCTACGCCGTGGTTTAAAGATGGATTCTCATTCCAGACTGGTGTCGGCGGACCGTCTCTTGCAGTAAACCGTTTCCTTGAGAAATATATGGTTGATAACCGTATTACGATGAGTTTTGCTCTGGGGGGAACCAGCAGTGCGATTTGTGAGTTGCAAAGTAAAGGTCTGGTTAAACATATTCTTGATACACAGGATTTTGATTCAGGTGCGATTGAACATTTAACACAGCATCCAGGTCATCATGAAATTGATCTGAGTGAATATGCGAACCCGGCAAATAAAGGGGCATACGTTAATAAACTTGATTATGTCGTGCTCTCCGCGCTAGAAATTGATACAGCTTTTAACGTCAATGTTATTACTGGTTCCGATGGTATTCTGCGGGGCGCGCCAGGTGGCCATCCGGACACTGCTGCCGGGAGCAAATGCTGCATTATTGTTACACCATTAACACGTGGAAGAATGGCAACCGTATGCGATGAAGTAGTGACGGTGACAACTCCGGGTGATTGTGTTGATGTTTTGGTTACGGATTACGGCACGGCGGTGAATCCGTTGCGCCAGGATATTATTGATTGGTTGGATGATGCAGGGATCCAACATATTTCAATTGAATCTTTGCGCGATAAAGCCTATTCGATTGTCGGAGTTCCGGATAATCTGCAATGGGAGGAAAAAGTCGTTGCAGTAATTGAGGCCCGGGATGGTACTATTCTTGACGTTGTCAAAAAAATCAAAACGATTAAATAATTAAAATAGTAACAAGCACAAGGAAGCAATCGCGATAATTGTTTTCGTGTGCTTGATTTATTTATCACTGTATCCTAAAAGAGTAATCATATGGCTATTCAAATTTTGTCATTATTTTTTCTCATATTTGCTATAGTTCTTGGTTTTTTTAAGAAAACGAATATTGGTTTTGTGGCTTTTGGTTGTGTTCTGATTTTATCGACGATTGGGGGATTGAAGGCGTCTGTAGTTTTAGCGTGTTTTCCTGAAAAATTATTTATCACATTACTTGGTACTATGTTTTTTTTCTGTCTGTTACAGCAAAATCAGACACTGGAGCTGCTTTCCAGGAAAATGGTTGTGGCAGTAGGAAAGCAAGCATGGCTTATTCCAATTATTATCTATCTGGTATCATGGGGGCTCTCCGCTGCGGGTCCTGGCGCAATCTCCGTACAGTCAGTGATGATCATTTTCGCCGTGTCATTAGCTGTGCAAATGAACGCCTCACCTGTATTATTAGGTTCGATGGCGATTCTTGGCGCGGTCGGTGGCACAACATCGCCAATTGCATTGTCCGGTATTATTGTTACTGATATTACTAATTCTCTTGGATATCATGGTGTAGCCCAACCGGTATTTATTGCCGTCAGTATCGTTAACTTTATATGTGCAATGTTGTTGTATGTCGGATTTAAAGGTTATGCACTTAATGCGGGAAATCTTAATTCGATTCCACAGCTTCCGAAATTTAATAAAAAACAAACAATAAGCATTGTGGCTATAGTTGCATTGATTGTCGTAGTCGTGGGGTTACGCTATGATGTTGGGCTGGTGGCATTTACATTATCGCTCTTGCTTATTTTATGCGAGGCCGTAGATGAAAAATCAGCAGTGAAATTAATCCCATGGAACGTGCTTATTCTTATCTGTGGTGTGAGTGTTTTAATGAGTGTAACAAGCTTGTTAGGTGGAATAGACTTGCTGTCTCACTTCCTTTCATCGCTAATGAATGATAAAACAGCCTCTCCGCTTATTGGTCTTACAGCTGGGATAATGTCATGGTTCAGTTCAGCGAATGGTGTCGTTCTTCCTACGCTAATACCAACGGTTCCTGGAATTGTGAATAATATTGGCGGTGGAATTAGTTTGCCTGAGCTGGTGATGGCAATTGTAGGTGGTGCGACAGTTGCCGGAATTAGTCCTCTTTCAACAGGCGGTAGCCTTATTCTGGCAACTTATGCGCAGGAAGCAAAGGTTTCAGATAATGCTCTACAATCGATATTTTCCAGACTCTTCTTGCTGTCTTTCGGCGTTGTAGTCGTAGTGATGATTTTTGCTGGAGTGAATGGTTTTAAATTATTTGTGACAGGAGTGTAAATGATGAATGGATTACTATTTGTTGGCTGCCGTACGACGAAAGAACGAGGTGCCAGAGGTAAAGGAATTAAAGCATTTGAGACCAATACGACTACCCCAGGAGTGTTGAAGCATTTAACCTCTGGGCTGGTTAATCCCTCATGGTTGTGCCTGGATGAAAAAAAAGAATTTCTTTATACCATTCATGGTGATATGAGCGATGTGTCTGCATTTTCTATTAATAAAATTAACGGAGGATTAACCAGGATTAATACCGTGTCTACGGCTGGTGAAAATCCTGTCCATATTTCAATAGACAAGACTAACCGCTGGGTTTTTGTCGCCAACCTGCAGACAGGAACAATTTCCGTAATTCCACGAAACTCTGATGGTAGCCTCGGGAATTTACATAAATTGTATACTATTCCGGGCCTGACCGACGGCGCAATTTCTCATCCTCATCAGGTATTCCAGGATATATCTCGTAACTACCTGGTTGTCCCATGTCAGGGGCGAAAATATGGCTTTGGACAGATAGTTGTTTTCCGTATTAATTCAGTCGATGGCACGCTGGAAGAAACATGTACGGTACGTAGTCGTGAACTGGCGGAACCAAGGCACTGCGTATTTCATGCCAGTAATCGCTACTGTTATTGCGTTAATGAGAAAGATTTTACTATTACCGCCTACTCTTTTGATGAGACGCAAGGGGTGTTATCTCCTTTCCAGGTCATTCCTACGCTTCCGGATACCTGCACCGATGATGGATGGGCCAGCGGTATTATTATGGATCAAACATCGCGTTTCGTTATCGTGTCTAATCGTAAGCAAAACAGCATTTCCTCACTGCTGGTTGACCCAAACACTGGAAGGTTAACACTAATTGATACAATGGGGTCGTTTGGAGAACAGCCGAGGTTTATTTATCTATTGCCGAATGGTCTGTTGTTAGTGGCGAATGAATTAACCGATTCTCTTGAGTTTTTTAATCTGGATGATAATGGAAAATTTCATCATCTAAACATGCAGATTAAAACGGAAAGTCCGGTAAGCGCTGTTTCCTGGCAGTAACGCCTTGAGTGTAAATAACAATTGAGTAATTTAATTGTTTGCTGGTTGTTATTTACACAGATTTTACAGAGAGTATTGAATGACTCACACCACAATAAATATGTCCATAGATATCGTGTGCGAATACTTCACTCAACTAGTACTACGCGCTATGCAGACGGAGGTTAATCTAACACCTAAACCGGGGTTGGTCGATTCAAGAAATAGTGGTGCTCATTGTGATATGGATCTACAGGATTTTCATCGTAGCGCTAAAGCAATATCTGTTTATGTTCCGGAATTTATTTTATGTGGGTTTTCAACTGCTAAAAAGGATACGCGTTTGATCTTAAGCGAGTTGCGTATTCCCGGGAAAAAATGTGAGCAGGCAATGTATAAGGCGACATCTGGAGTAAATACACATAAAGGAGCCCTGTTCTCTCTGGGATTATTTTGTGCCGCGATTGGTCGTCATTATGCGTTGAATCAGTCGTTGACGCCTCGGGCGCTAAGCCATACGGTGGCGAGTATTTGTCAGGGAATCGTGAACCGTGAACTGAACGGACTTTCTGAGCATTATAATTTGACAGCTGGACAGTTATTGTTTGTTAAATATGGACTTACCGGTGCGCGAGGCGAAGCCGAGAATGGTTATCCGTTAGTGATCAATATTGCGCTGCCCTATTTCCGACAGCAAATAAAGTCTGGTTTAAGTCAAGATTATTCATTGCTAAATACATTGTTATTAATCATGTCATATAACAATGACACGAATATTGTTTCAAGAGGTGGGCTGTCATCATTGCAGTGGATTAAAGATTGTGCTGAAGGTTTATTACAAAATGGCGGAGTTCGTTCAGCAAGTGACTTACCGGGGATTTATCAGCTCGATGATCTCTGTATTTCCCGCAACCTCAGCCCCGGCGGCAGCGCTGATTTACTGATGTTGACCTGGTTTCTTTCACACTTTCACGAAGAGGAGAGTCAATGACTGACAATGCTGTACTGCTGGGTGAAGGCTTCACCCTGATGTTCCTCGGCATGGGATTCGTGCTGGCGTTTCTGTTCCTGCTGATTTTCGCCATTCAGGGCATGTCCGCCGCCGTCAACCGCTTCTTCCCTGAACCGGTCCCGGTACCGAAGGCGACACCTGCCGCCGCCGCGTCCGCGGACGACTTCGCCCGCCTGAAGCCGGCGATTGTCGCCGCCATTCACCACCATCGCCGTCTTCACCCTTAATTCACGGAGGAATTCATGACCGTTGCCATTACCGATGTCGTCCTGCGCGACGCCCACCAGTCCCTGTTCGCCACCCGCCTGCGTCTCGACGATATGCTGCCCGTTGCCGCTGCGCTCGACGACGTTGGCTACCGCTCGCTTGAGTGCTGGGGCGGCGCCACCTTTGACGCCTGCATCCGCTTTCTCGGCGAGGACCCGTGGGTCCGCCTGCGCGAGCTGAAAAAGGCGATGCCGAAGACCCCGCTGCAGATGCTGCTCCGCGGCCAGAACCTGCTCGGCTACCGCCACTACGCCGACGATGTGGTGGAGCGCTTTGTCGAACGCGCCGTCAAAAACGGCATGGACGTCTTCCGTGTCTTCGATGCCATGAACGACCCGCGCAATATGAAAGCCGCCCTGCAGGCGGTCCGCCGCCACGGCGCCCATGCCCAGGGCACGCTCTCCTACACCACCAGCCCGGTCCACACCCTGCAGACCTGGCTGGATTTAACCGAACAGCTGCTGGAGACCGGCGTCGACTCCGTCGCCATCAAGGACATGTCCGGTATCCTGACGCCGGGGGCGGCGTATGAGCTGGTCAGCGAAATCAAAAAACGCTACGACGTCACCCTGCACCTGCACTGTCACGCCACCACCGGCATGGCGGAGATGGCCCTGCTGAAGGCCATTGAGGCGGGCGTGGACGGCGTCGACACCGCCATCTCCTCAATGAGCGCCACCTACGGCCACCCGGCCACCGAGGCGCTGGTGGCGACGCTGGCCGGTACGCCGTATGACACCGGGCTGGATATCCACAGGCTGGAGAGCATCGCCGCGTACTTCCGCGAGGTGCGCAAAAAATACCACGCCTTCGAAGGCCAGCTGAAGGGCACCGACAGCCGTATCCTCGTCGCCCAGGTCCCGGGCGGGATGCTCACCAACCTCGAAAGCCAGCTGAAGCAGCAGAGCGCGACGGACAAACTCGACCTGGTGCTGGCGGAAATCCCCCGCGTGCGTGAAGACCTCGGCTTCATCCCGCTGGTGACCCCGACCTCGCAGATTGTCGGCACCCAGGCGGTGCTCAACGTCCTGACCGGCGAGCGCTACAGGACCATCGCGAAGGAGACCGCCGGTATTCTGAAGGGCGAGTACGGCCGCACCCCGGCGCCGGTGAACGCCGCCCTGCAGGCGCGGGTGCTTGACGGCGCTGAGGCCATCACCTGCCGCCCGGCCGACCTGCTGAAGCCGGAGCTGGCCGCGCTGGAAGCCGACGTGAAGCGCCAGGCGCAGGAGAAGGGCATCACCCTCGCGCAGAACGCCATCGACGACGTGCTCACCGTGGCGCTGTTCCCGCAACCCGGCCTGAAGTTCCTTGAGAACCGCCACAACCCGGCGGCCTTTGAGCCGGTGCCGCAGGTGGAAGCCGCGCAGCCGGTGGCAAAAGCAGAGAAGCCTGCCGCCTCCGGCGTCTACACCGTGGAAGTGGAAGGCAAAGCCTTTGTGGTCAAAGTCAGCGACGGCGGCGACGTCAGCCAGCTGACGGCAGCCTCTTCCGCACCGGTTCAGGCCGCCGCCCCGGCCGGCGCCGGCACCCCGGTGACCGCCCCGCTGGCGGGCACCATCTGGAAAGTCATCGTCAGTGAAGGCCAGACGGTGGCCGCAGGCGACGTGCTGCTGATTCTGGAAGCCATGAAGATGGAAACCGAAATCCGCGCCGCGCAGGCCGGCACCGTACGCGGTATCGCGGTGAAAGCCGGCGACGCGGTGGCGGTCGGCGACACCCTGCTGACCCTGGCGTAAGGAAAAGGAACGGAAATGGAAAGTCTGAACGCCCTGATTCAGGGCATGGGGCTGATGCACCTCGGTGCCGGCCAGGCCATCATGCTGCTGGTCAGCCTGCTGCTGCTCTGGCTGGCCATCGCGAAGAAGTTCGAGCCGTTACTGCTGCTGCCGATTGGCTTCGGCGGCCTGCTGTCGAACATCCCGGAGGCCGGACTGGCGCTCACCGCCCTGGAGAGCCTGCTGGCCCACCACGACCCGGCGCAGCTGGCGGTGATTGCCGCGAAGCTCCACTGCGCGCCGGACGTCCACGCCATTAAGGACGCGCTGGCCCTGGCCCTGCCGTCGGTGCAGGGGCAGATGGAGACGCTGGCGGTGGACATGGGCTACTCCGCCGGGGTGCTGGCCATCTTCTATAAGGTGGCCATCGGCTCGGGCATCGCCCCGCTGGTCATCTTTATGGGCGTCGGGGCGATGACCGACTTCGGCCCGCTGCTGGCCAACCCGCGCACCCTGCTGCTGGGGGCGGCGGCGCAGTTCGGTATCTTCGCCACCGTGCTCGGGGCGCTGACGCTGAACTACTTCGGCATCATCAGCTTCACCCTGCCGCAGGCGGCGGCCATCGGCATTATCGGCGGCGCCGACGGCCCGACGGCCATCTACCTGTCGGGCAAGCTGGCGCCGGAATTACTCGGGGCCATCGCGGTGGCGGCCTACTCGTACATGGCGCTGGTGCCGCTGATCCAGCCGCCGATCGCGAAGGCGCTGACCACGGATAAGGAGCGGAAGATCCGCATGGTACAGCTGCGCACGGTGAGCCGGCGGGAGAAGATCCTGTTCCCGGCGGTGCTGTTGCTGCTGGTGGCGCTGCTGCTGCCGGACGCCGCGCCGCTGCTGGGGATGTTCTGCTTCGGCAACCTGATGCGCGAGAGCGGGGTGGTGGAGCGGCTGAGCGACACGGTGCAGAACGCGCTGATCAACATCGTGACCATCTTCCTCGGGCTGTCGGTGGGGGCCAAGCTGGTGGCGGACAAGTTCCTGCAGCCGCAGACGCTGGGGATCCTGGTGCTGGGGGTGATCGCCTTCTGCGTGGGGACCGCGGCCGGGGTGCTGATGGCGAAGCTGATGAACGTGTTCAGTAAACACAAAATCAACCCGCTGATCGGCTCGGCGGGGGTGTCGGCAGTGCCGATGGCGGCCAGGGTGTCGAACAAGGTGGGTCTGGAGTCGGACGCGCAGAACTTCCTGCTGATGCACGCGATGGGCCCGAACGTGGCCGGGGTGATCGGCTCGGCGATAGCCGCCGGGGTGATGCTCAAGTACGTGCTGGCGATGTAAACCGGTACCTGTCCGGGCTACCGGATTGCATGGATCTGTAGCCCGGACAGATGCGCAGCATCGCCTCCGGGAAATACGTTCTCCCGGCTTGCGCTGCGCTGAGCCAGGCTACGGGTTCACAGCCGTCTGCAAGCCGGGAATACCCTACAAGGAGAAAGAGATGTCTGAAACAGCAATACCTGAATATACCGCCTCCCGGGTCACCAGGACCTCGCTGGCAGGCTACCTTCATCAGTCGCTGGAACAGGTCTGCAAGCTGGCCTCTGGCCTGAAAATGCTCCAGCTACCGGTCAATGACACCGATCGAACCGCTGTAGTACTTACGGAGCCGGTCTACGCCGCTGCCGGGTTGCGCCTTGCCCGCCAGCAGCCCCTGGCGCAGAACCCGCTTTGTGACGATGTGCTGCGGCGCTTTCGTCATGCCCCCGGTCTGACGGCAGATCTGCCCGCCCTGGTTGAGACCGTGCGCAGCGTGGCGCTGCCGGTCTGGTCACGCCTGCGTCGCGATGGACACGGCGATGATACGGCTGTCAGGCAGACGCTGCTGCATATTCTGGCCTGGCGAAGCGAGTCGCCATGGCTGCAGGATCAGGCCCAGAGAATACTCTGGCAGGGCGGCGTACTGGGGGAGAAAGGGTACGCCGTGTTAACATCCCTCGACGATGAAGCCGCCCCCCGGTGCATTGGGTTCTGCGGGCTGAGTGAACTACTGACCACCACCGGTTTTTTAGTCCACTTTCCGGCAGGACCTCTGTTTTCTGAAGAATATCCAGAGAGTTATTAATGAAGTTAATCAGTTTTTGTGTAAGCAATATTCCCCGCTATGGTTTGTTGCGGGGGGATGGCGTTGTCGATTTAACCCGGCATTTTCTGCAATATCCGTCGCTGAAATCCTTTCTGGCGGCAATGGACAATATCCCGGCAGAAATGCTGTCGCATATGGCGATCGACTATGCCCTTGATGAGATCGAATTTTTGCCGCTGATCCCCGACCCACAGAAGATCCTCTGCGTCGGGATGAACTACCAGGCCAAAAGGCTGGAGTTTGACGAGCAGGATCCCGATCCAACGCTGTTTATCCGTTTCCCGGATTCCCAGTGCGGGCATCTGGGCGAGATCATTAAACCGGCTGCCAGCCATGAGTTTGATTATGAAGGCGAGCTGGCGCTGGTGATCGGCAAACGCGGGCGCAATATTCCCGTCGAGCGGGCGCTGGAGCACGTTGCCGGTTACAGCTGCTATATGGACGGCTCGGCCCGCGACTGGCAGCACGCCTGGTTTACCGCCGGCAAAAACTGGCCATCGACCGGCGGCTTTGGCCCCTGGCTGGTGACGCGGGATGAAATCGCCGACCCTAACGCGCTGGCCATCAAAACCCGGCTCAACGGTATGGAAGTGCAGAACGACAATACCGCCAGCATGATCCATAGCGTCCCGGAGCTGATTGCCTATATCAGCACCTTCTGCCTGCTGACGCCGGGCGATGTTATCCTGACCGGCTCACCGGGCGGCGTGGGGAAAAAGCGCACCCCGCCGCTGTTCCTGCGAGATGGCGATACGATTGAAGTGGAAATTGAAAAGATCGGCTGCCTGCGTAATAGAGTGCTTGAAGAGGTGCAGGGTAGGTTTTGATATACACAAGGGGTGATTGCTACACCCTTGTGTAGTAAAGACTAATCCTCGTCAAACCCGGCGTTGAACAACGCAATAACCGCGGCCAGCGCCTCAACTTCCTGCGGACCGCTGGCCTCTACCTCTATCTGACGCCCTTTCGCCGAGTCCAGCATCAGCAGGGCAATCACGCTGTTTGCCTCCGCCTCGGTACCTTCGTCGTTGCGCAGCAGTACTTCGGCATCGAAATTCTGCATCAGCTCAAACAGCTTCATCGCCGGGCGGGCATGCATGCCCAGCTTATTGGTGATCTCAACGGTTTGCTTTACGGTCATGATTTACGTTTTTCCAGCGTCCGATGACGAGACTGTACGTTCTTGCCGCGGGAGCGGAAGTAGTCAGCCAGTTGTTCAGCAATATAAACTGAACGATGTTTCCCGCCGGTACAACCAATGGCCACCGTCAGATAGCTGCGATTGTTGGTCTCCAGCATCGGTAGCCATAGCTCAAGATAGCTCCGGGTCTGATAAATAAAGTTGTGCACTTCGGTGTGCCGGTCGAGGAAGGCGGCCACCGGCTTATCCAGACCGGTCATCGGGCGTAGTTTCGGATCCCAGTGCGGGTTGGGCAGGAAACGTACGTCAAAGACGTAATCAGCATCGATCGGGATGCCGTGCTTAAAGCCGAAGGATTCGAAGACCATCGTCAGTTCACGCTCGCGTTTGCCTAACAGGCGAGTACGCAGCATCTCGGCCAGCTCATGCACCGACATTTCGGACGTATCGACGATCAGATCCGCGCGGGAACGCAGTGGTTCCAGCAGATCGCTCTCTTCGTCGATGGCGCTTTCCAGCGACAGATTTTTACTGGAGAGCGGATGTAAGCGACGGGTATCGCTGTAACGGCGGATCAGCGTGTTGCGGTCGGCATCGAGAAACAGCAGCTGCGGAGAAAAGCATTCCGGCAGATTCTGCATCGCCTGCTCAAAGATCTCCGGGGATTCCGGCATGTTACGCACGTCGATGCTGACGGCCGCGGAGATATTACGGTCAGCCAGCGACCGCGCCAGGTCGGGCAGCAGCACGACCGGCAGGTTATCCACGCAGTAAAAGCCCATATCTTCCAGCGCTCGCAGAGCGACGGATTTCCCCGAGCCCGAGCGGCCGCTGACGATCATCAGTACCATGTACCGTTTCTCCTCAGTACGATAAAGGATAAGGTGCGACTGCCGTTATGCGTCATCGCTGCTTCCTGCTTCGGTGATGATCTCATACAACTCTTCATCGCTCTGCGCCGCGCGCAGGCGACGACAAATGGCTTTGTCCGCCAGCCGTTTGGCCACCAGGGAGAGCGTATGCAGGTGGGTTTTTGTCTGATCGGCCGGCACCAGCAGCGCGAACAGCAGGTCGACAGGCTGATTGTCGATCGCGTCGAAGGCGATGGGGGTTTCCAGCTGGACAAAAACGCCGACAGCACGCAGCGTATCCTCTTCCAGTTTTCCGTGGGGAATGGCAATACCATTGCCAATTCCGGTACTGCCCATTTTTTCGCGGGTGAGGATCGCTTCGAATACCACCTGCGGCGGCAAACTTAACTGTTTGGCGGCCAGTTCGCTAATGATTTCCAGAGCGCGCTTCTTGCTCTGGCAGTGAACCTGGCTACGGGTACATTCCTGGTTCAGGACGTTGCTCAGTTGTAGAGCCGAATCGTTGTTCATCATAATTTCACCTGAGCGCCCCCGCGGCCGTCGTCGATATTCACTGACGGCGGTCGCAGGGGGCCCGGACAATTAGTGTTGTTTTAGTTTATCTTTGTGCTTCGTTAACTGTCTTGCCAGCTTATCGATAAGACCATCGACAGCTGCATACATATCCTGCCCTTCCGCACTGGCATGGATTTCGCCACCGTTGACATGCAGATTCGCGTCCGCAATTTGCGTCACTTTCTCTACTTTTAACACAATATAGACCTGATTGATCCGGTCGAAAAATTGCTCCAGCTTGCTGAACTTCGCGGTGACGAAGTCGCGCATGGCGGGAGTGATCTCGACGTTGTGTCCTGTAATGTTGAGCTGCATAGTGTCTTCCTTATCGGTTGTGTCAGACCAGTTGTTTACGCTGGTTTGACGGCGGGATGGATAAAGACTCTCTGTACTTCGCGACAGTGCGGCGCGCCACCATGATACCCTGCTCGGACAGCATGGAGGTGAGCTTACTGTCGCTCAACGGCTTCGCGGGGTTTTCCGCGGCGATGAGCTTCTTCACCAGCGCGCGAATGGCCGTCGACGAGGCTTCGCCGCCGCCTTCGGTATTCACATGGCTGGAGAAGAAATACTTCAGTTCAAAAATACCGCGCGGACTGTGCAGATATTTTTGCGTGGTCACACGGGAAATCGTCGATTCATGCATCTCGACGGCCTGGGCGATATCGGCCAGCACCATCGGCTTCATATACTCTTCACCCTGCTCGAAAAAAGCCTGCTGTTGTTCAACGATGCAGCGGCTAACGCGCAGCAGCGTATCGTTACGGCTTTCCAGACTTTTGATCAGCCAGCGGGCTTCCTGCAGATTGCTGCGAATAAACTGACTGTCGGCGTCATTGCGGGCGCTGTTGCCCATTGCTGCATACTGTTGATTGATTTTCAGCCGGGGTATGCTGTCGGCATTGAGCTCCACGGCCCAGCGGCCGCTAACCTTGCGGACCAGTACGTCGGGAATGACATATTCTGGTTCGCTGGTCTGAATGGACTGACCAGGGCGAGGATCCAGCGACTGGATCAGGTTCACCGCCTCTTTCAGCACCTCTTCTTTCAGGCGCGTCACCCGCATCAGGGTGCGGAAATCATGGTTGGCCAGCAGATCGAGATGCTCGCTGATAATCAGCCGGGCCTCGTCCAGCCACGGCGTCTCTTTGGCGAATTGCGACAGCTGGATCAGCAGGCAGTCGCGCAGATCTTTCGCCGCGACGCCAACCGGATCAAAACGCTGAATACGCTTCAGAACGGCTTCCACCTCTTCCAGACCGATCTCGTCATCGCCGATGCTGTCGACGATATCTTCAATCTGAACGGTGAGGTAGCCCGTATCGTCGACGGCGTCGACGATGGAGGTGGCAATGGCGCGGTCGGTGTCGGTGAAAGGCGTTAGCTCAACCTGCCACATCAGGTAATCCTGAAGCGTCTGGGTGGTTTCACCTTGATAGACGGGCAGCTCGTCGTCCTGATAGTCGACGCCGTTACCCGACGGCGTGCCGGCGGTATAAATTTCATCCCAGCTGGCATCGAGGGGCAGCTCGTCGGGCATCTCTTTTTGCTCAAGCGCGTCGACGGTATCGAGGGACTCGCGGTCCTCCACCTCTTTTGCCTCTACCTCGTCGTGAAGATCGGTTTGCTCAAGCAACGGGTTACTTTCCAGCGCTTGCTGGAGCTCTTGCTGGAGTTCTAACGTGGACAACTGCAGCAAACGAATCGCCTGCTGCAGCTGCGGCGTCATGGCAAGCTGTTGGCTAAGCCTTAATTGCAAACCTTGCTTCATGTTCAGGGTAAATATCTCCGGCTAAAACGTCTGTAACCTCTACCCTATCAGAGTCTGAAGTCTTCCCCAAGATACACGCGCTTAACCTGCTCATCTTCGAGGATCTGCTGCGGTGTACCATGAGCGATAAGGTGTCCCTGACTGACAATATACGCCCGTTCGCAGACCGCGAGGGTCTCACGGACGTTATGGTCGGTAATCAGCACGCCGAGGCCACTGTCGCGCAGGTGCTCAATGATGCGTTTAATATCGATAACGGAGATCGGGTCAACGCCGGCAAAGGGTTCATCCAGAAGGATAAATTTCGGGTTCGCCGCCAGCGCGCGGGCGATCTCGACGCGGCGGCGTTCACCACCGGAGAGCGCCTGACCGAGGCTGTCGCGCAGGTGCTCAATATGAAACTCTTCCATCAGCTCTTTGGCGCGATCTTCCCGCTGCTCGCTGCTCAAATCGTCACGGATCTGCAGGACCGCCATCAGGTTGTCATAGACGCTCAGGCGACGGAAAATGGAGGCTTCCTGCGGCAGATAGCCGATGCCCCGGCGCGCGCGCGCGTGCAGCGGCAGCAAACTGATGTCTTCGTCATCGATAATAATATTGCCCGCATCGCGCGGCACAATACCGACCACCATGTAGAAGGTGGTGGTTTTACCGGCGCCGTTCGGGCCGAGCAAGCCGACAATCTCCCCGGAATTAACGGTGAGACTGACATCTTCCACCACGCGGCGGCCTTTGTAAGCTTTAGCGAGATTCTTCGCAGTTAAGGTTGCCATAACGAATTAGTTACTCTTCTTTTGCTGGTTGCCGCTTTTGTCCTGCAGCTCAGACGGCACCAGAACGGTGGTGACGCGTCGACCTTTGTCGCTGAAGGCCTGCATTTTTTGCTCTTTCACCAGATAGGTGATCTTGTCGCCCTTGATGTTGCTGTCGAGCTGTTCCAGATAAGCGTTACCGGTCAGCACGACGTAATCGTTCTGCAGCTCGTAGCGCATTTTCGACGCCCGGCCTTTTACCGGTTTGCCATTATCCTGCATCTGATAGAAAGTGGCCGGGTTACCAAAACCTTCGATCACCTCTTTGCCTTTCTCATTGCCCGGACGGGTGACCACCACTTTATCCGCGTTAATTTTGATCGTCCCCTGGGTCACGACCACGTTACCGGTGAAGGTGACGACGTTGCCCTGCATGTCCAGCGACTGCTGATCGGACTCGATGTGGATCGGCTGATCGGTATCACCCGTCTTGGCCAGAGCTGGCAGGCTGGCGGCCAGTAACGCGCCGGCGAGCGCAATCTTAAGGCTGAGTTTGTTTGTTCTGAATTTCATAAGAGGTTCTCACCTTTTCAATCAGCTCGGCATTTTTACTGCGAAGGTTTCCACGCATTTTCAGGCCGCTGGAATTAAATGTGGTGCCGTATAACGTCACCATGTCATCGGAGGTAACATCCTGCGTTACCAGATTTATCTGGGCGTTATCCGTCGTAATTTTGCGCAGTTGAGAATCCGGCGCGAGCGCATTCACCTCAACGTGCCCGTAAAGATAGAGCATCCGGTCATTCGTCAGCTTCGCTTTGTCTGCCCTGACCGACCAGGTCGGCACCTTATTGGTATCGAAGGTGGTCATGACTGGTTTGGTAAACCAGGAGACCTCCTGATCGGAAAAGTATTCCACGTGTTCGGCAATCAGCCGATAGCTCAGGGCACCTTCCGGACTGTACACCACGGTGTCGGTATGTTCGCTTTTATACGTCGGGTCGTTTGGATTGACCTCCGGCTGGGCCGTGTCGTCCGTATTCGCCAGATTCAGGCCGATGAGGATCAGCGCGAGCAGCGACAGTAAAATGATAACCCAACGTCTGGTTTTACTCATATTGATTGCCCTTTGGCCTCATCCAACTTGCCCTGCGCCAATAGTAACAAATCGCAGACTTCACGTACCGCGCCACGGCCGCCATTAATCCGGGTGATGTAATCGGCGCGCGGCAACAGTAGCGGATGTGCATCTGCGACGGCGACACTGAGGCCCACTTCGGCCATCACCGGCCAGTCAATGAGATCGTCACCGATGTAGGCGACTTCGTCCGCGCCTACGCCCAGTTTGTCGGTAAGATCGCGGAACGCCAGCAGTTTATCCGACTGCCCCTGATACAAATGCGTGATGCCCAGCGTCTGACAGCGATCTTCTACCAGTTTAGCTTTTCGTCCGGTAATAATCGCCACTTCAATGCCCGAGGTCAGCGCACAGCGAATACCATAGCCATCACGGACGTTGAACGCCTTCAGTTCCTCGCCCTGGTTACCCATATAGATAAGCCCGTCGGATAATACACCGTCGACATCGAGGATCAGCAAACGGATCTTCGCCGCGCGATCGAGAAACGCCTGGCTTACCGGCCCGTAGCAGGTCGCTAACTGAGCATCAGCATTATTCATTATTTTTTCCTTACTTACACTACGCCCGCGCGCAGCAGATCGTGCATATGTACCACACCCAGCAGATGGTCGCCATCGGCAACCAGCACGCAGGTAATATGACGGGATTGCATCAGGTTGAGCGCATCCACCGCCAGAGTGCCGGGACGGATACGGATCCCCCCCCGGGTCATGACGTCGGCAATGCTGGCATCGCGCATATCGACGCCAGTATCAAAAACCCGGCGCAGGTCGCCATCGGTGAAAATGCCGATGATATTCATCTTGTCATCGCAGATGGCCGTCATACCTAAATTTTTACGCGTGATTTCCAGTAACGCATCGCGCAGGGTGGCCTGTAAGCCGACGTGCGGGATCTCATCACCGGTATGCATAATATCATTGACGCGCAGCAACAGCTTACGACCAAGTGCGCCGCCCGGATGCGAGAGGGCGAAATCCTCCGCGGTAAAGCCGCGGGCTTCCAGCAGGGCAACGGCGAGGGCATCGCCCATCACCAGTGCGGCAGTGGTGCTGGAGGTGGGGGCCAGCCCTAACGGACAGGCCTCTTTGGGTACTTTCACGCACAGATGAATGTCCGCCGCGCGCGCCATGCTGCTCTCCGGTCGGCTGGTCATACAGATAAGTTTCACCTGCTGGCGTTTCAGAACCGGGATCAGCGCCAGGATCTCATTCGATTCGCCAGAGTTCGACAGCGCAATCACGACATCCTGCGGCGTCACCATACCTAAATCACCGTGCGCGGCTTCGCCGGGATGGACAAAAAATGCCGAAGTGCCGGTACTGGCGAAAGTGGCGGCCATTTTGCGTCCGATGTGGCCGGATTTGCCCATCCCCATCACCACGACTTTCCCGCCGCAGCGGAAAATGGTTTCGCAGGCATGGGTAAAATCTTCATTTATATATTGATCGAGCTGGGCCAGACCTTCACGTTCAATTTCCAGCACCTGACGGCCTGCCTGTTGAAAGTCAAAATCCGTGGGCAAATCTATTTGCGACATGATGTAATCCCGAGTCATTCAACGAAGAGCGGTGCTGTCCAGAACAGCATCGCCAACCAAACCACAAAACCGCCGACCAGCAGCGCGCCAATCAGTCGGCCCGGCTGTTGCTGGCGGCGCCAGCACAGCACCGCGAAGATCAGGCTGACCAGCAGCATCACGCCATAATCGCGGGTAAAGGCTTCTGCGGCAAAGGTCCCCGGCGCAATCAGCGCGGGTAACCCCAGCACCAGCGCTATATTGAGGATGTTTGCGCCGATGATATTGCCGATGGCAATGTCATCTTCCCCTTTCCGCGCACCAGCGATGGCGGTGGCCAGCTCCGGTAAGCTGGTGCCGATAGCGATAACCGTTAAGCCAACGGTCAGTTCACTGATAGCAAAAAAGTTCGCCAGTACCGTCGCGTTATCCACCACCATACGGGTGGCCATCGGCATGACGATCATCGCCACCCCTAACCAGAGCAAGGCGACCGGCAGTGACCCTTCGCGCGGCAATTCCGCCAGCTGTTCCCGGGTCAGGCTATCGCTTCCCTGACGCTCTGCCAGACGCGCGATTTTGATAGTGAACAGCAGCCACAAAAGCGCCAGCGCCAGCAAAAATAGCCCGTCGAGACGGGACAGTTGTCCATCGTAGAGCACCAGTCCCGCCAGGACGCTCACTAGCAACATTAGCGGTAATTCGCGGCGCAGAATATCAGAATGCACGGTAAATGGCCTGAGTAAGGCGGCGAGACCGAGGATCAGTAAAATATTGGTGATGTTGGAGCCGAGCGCAGTGCCGACCGCCAGATCGGTCTGCCCATGCAGCGAGGCCGCGGTAGAGACCATGATCTCAGGCAAGCTGGTGCCGATACTGACCACTGTCATACCAATAACCAGCGGCGGGATCCCCAACATGCGACACAGAATAGAAGCGGCATAGACCAGACGATCGGCGCTGTAGACAACCAGCAGTAAACCAATAATTAACAGAGCCGTCGCTAAGAGCATCTAAAGTCCTTTCTTCAGGTATAATCGTCGCCTCGCTGGGTTATCCCTACGCAGCGTAACGAATTCTTAATTTTGACTTTATGTGTGCCAAAAGTAAAACAAATGCCAGCTTTCGCTAACCTGTGCAGGTAAGATTCTGTAAAAATGTTGTGATTGTGGCGCAAGAAAGGGCCATGCTTGCCCGTCAGGTGTTTAGTAAGGATGATTTTATGAGCCAAACTCAGGCGAATTTAGTTGAAGTGCGCGATATCCGCTTTTCTCGCGGCGATCGTGTGATCTTTGACGACATCTCGCTGTCGGTGCCGCGCGGTAAAATTACTGCGATTATGGGACCTTCGGGGATCGGCAAGACTACCCTGTTACGCCTGATCGGCGGGCAGATCCCGCCGGACAGGGGAGAGATCCTGTTCGATGGCGAGAACGTGCCGCAGATGACGCGTTCACGGCTTTACACGGTGCGTAAGCGGATGAGCATGCTGTTCCAGTCCGGCGCGTTGTTCACCGATCTCAATGTCTTTGATAATGTTGCCTATCCGCTGCGGGAACATACGCATCTGCCGCCTGCGCTGCTGCATACGACGGTGATGATGAAGCTGGAAGCGGTGGGGCTACGCGGTGCGGCGAAGTTAATGCCGTCCGAGCTTTCCGGTGGGATGGCGCGCCGCGCCGCGCTGGCAAGGGCCATTGCCCTGGAGCCGGATCTGATTATGTTCGACGAACCGTTCGTCGGACAGGATCCCATCACCATGGGCGTGCTGGTGAAGCTAATTTCTGAACTCAACAGTACGTTGGGTGTCACTTGCATCGTGGTTTCGCACGATGTGCCTGAGGTGCTTAGCATTGCGGACTACGCGTATATCGTGGCGGATAAAAAGATTGTCGCCCACGGTAGCGCTCAGTCGCTGCGGGAGAATGCCGATCCTCGGGTTCGTCAGTTCATTGATGGTATTGCCGACGGTCCGGTGCCGTTCCGTTATCCGGCTGGCGACTATCACCATGATTTATTAGGCATAGGGAGTTGAGCGACTCATGCTGTTTAATGCGCTGGCCGCGCTAGGGCATCGCGGTATTAAAACTACCGCGACGTTTGGACGCGCCGGATTAATGCTTTTCAACGCCGTTGTCGGCAAACCAGAGTTTCGCAAGCACGCGCCGCTGCTGGTTCGTCAGCTCTACAACGTTGGCGTTTTGTCGATGCTGATTATCATTGTCTCGGGCCTGTTTATCGGTATGGTGCTTGGGCTGCAGGGATATCTGGTCTTAACCACCTACAGTGCAGAGACCAGTCTTGGCATGCTGGTGGCACTGTCGCTGCTGCGCGAGCTGGGACCGGTAGTCGCCGCGCTGCTGTTTGCCGGGCGAGCCGGGTCGGCGCTGACCGCCGAGATTGGCCTGATGCGGGCCACGGAGCAGCTCTCCAGTATGGAGATGATGGCGGTGGATCCGCTGCGTCGCGTCATTTCCCCACGTTTCTGGGCCGGTGTCATTTCGCTGCCGCTGCTGACGATTATCTTCGTCGCGGTGGGGATCTGGGGCGGTGCGCTGGTGGGCGTGAGCTGGAAGGGTATTGACGGTGGTTTTTTCTGGACCGCGATGCAAAACGCCGTCGACTGGCGAATGGATCTGGTTAACTGCCTGATTAAGAGTCTGGTATTTGCCATTACGGTAACCTGGATTGCGTTATTCAATGGTTATGACGCTATCCCCACTTCCGCCGGGATTAGCCGGGCGACAACGCGCACCGTGGTGCATGCGTCGCTGGCGGTTCTGGGGCTGGATTTTGTGCTGACTGCGCTGATGTTTGGGAATTGAGTTCATGCAAACGAAAAAAAATGAAATCTGGGTAGGGGTATTCTTACTGGTGGCGCTGCTGGCGGCGCTGTTTGTCTGCCTGAAAGCGGCGAACGTCACTTCGCTACGTACCGAGCCAACTTACCGCCTTTATGCAACCTTCGATAACATTGGCGGCCTCAAGGCGCGTTCGCCGGTGCGCATCGGGGGGGTGGTTGTCGGCCGTGTGGCGGATATCACCCTTGATCCAAAAACTTATCTGCCGCGCGTAGAGCTCGATATCGATCAGCGCTACAACCATATCCCGGATACCAGTTCGTTGGCGATTCGCACCTCTGGTCTGCTGGGGGAGCAGTACCTGGCGCTGAACGTCGGTTTTGAAGATCCGGACCTCGGGACGGCTATCCTTAAAGACGGCGGTACGATCCAGGACACCAAATCCGCCATGGTGCTGGAAGATCTGATCGGTCAGTTCCTTTATAACAGCAAGGGTGGCGACAATCAGAATTCTGGCAATGATAAGGCCGAGGCAGAAGGTCATACTGACGTGACGCCGGCAGCCGGCACGACGCATTAATTTCAGGAGAAACACGATATGTTTAAACGCTTACTCATGGTCGCCATGCTGGTGATTGCCCCACTGACCGCCGCCCAGGCGGCAGACCAGTCCAACCCGTATAAGCTGATGAATGAAGCAGCGCAGAAAACCTTCGATCGCCTGAAGAATGAACAGCCGAAGATCAAAGCCAACCCTAACTATCTGCGCGACATCGTCGACCAGGAGCTGCTGCCGTATGTGCAGGTGAAATATGCAGGCGCGCTGGTACTTGGCCGCTACTACAAAGAAGCGACCCCGGCGCAGCGTGAAGCTTACTTTGCCGCTTTCCGTGAATATCTGAAGCAAGCCTACGGCCAGGCGCTGGCGATGTATCATGGTCAGACTTACCAGATTGCCCCGGAGCAGCCGCTGGGCGACGCCACTATCGTGCCTATCCGCGTGACCATCGTTGATCCGAACGGCCGTCCGCCGGTGCGCCTGGACTTCCAGTGGCGTAAAAACACCCAGACCGGCAACTGGCAGGCCTACGATATGATCGCCGAAGGCGTCAGCATGATCACCACTAAACAGAATGAGTGGAGCGACCTGCTGCGTACCAAGGGCGTTGACGGCCTGACTGCGCAACTGAAAGCGATCTCCGCGCAGCCGATCACCCTGGAACAGAAAAAATAATGACCGGGCAGTTAAGCTGGACTCGCGAGGGTGAGACGCTGGCGCTGCACGGAGAGCTGGACCAGGATCTGCTGGTCCCACTCTGGGAGGCGCGGGCTAAGGCGACTGAAGGGACTGTGATCATCGATCTTAGCCATATCACTCGGGTGGACACGGCGGGTCTGGCGCTGTTAGTGCATTTTGTGGCGCTGATACGCCGTCAGGGCCGGGAAGTGCAACTGGTCGGTAAGAGCGAGAATCTGCAAACGCTGATCGGTCTTTACAACCTGCCTGTCGATATGATCCCATAATCTTTTCAGTGCGTTAGCGCTGAAGCTATTCCGAAAGCCCCGGCAATCTTTTCGCCGGGGCTTTTTGCTTGTTTAAGACCGCGTCACTTTCCTCTAAGATGTTGGGCTGTTTTCACTATCAGATAAATTTGAGCCCATGGAAAATCATGAAATTCAGACCGTGCTGATGAACGCACTCCCCCTCCAGGAAGTCCACGTCTCTGGCGATGGCAGCCACTTTCAGGTTATTGCTGTGGGTGAGATGTTCGATGGCATGAGTCGGGTTAAAAAGCAGCAGAGCGTCTACGCGCCGCTGATGGAATATATTGCTGACAACCGCATCCATGCGCTGTCGATCAAGGCCTTTACTCCGCAGGAGTGGGCGCGAGACCGCAAACTAAATGGCTTCTAAGCTGTGGGGGATCCCCTGCAGCGTATGTGAATTTTTAATAGAGAACAGAATCAATGGATAAATTCCGTGTTCAGGGGCCGACTCGCCTACAGGGCGAAGTCACCATCTCCGGTGCAAAAAACGCCGCCCTGCCAATCCTCTTTTCCGCGCTGCTTGCTGAAGAGCCGGTAGAGATCCAGAACGTACCTAAGCTGAAAGACATCGATACCACCATGAAGCTGCTGAGCCAGCTGGGCGCGAAGGTTGAGCGTAATGGTTCGGTATGGATTGACGCCGGCCCGGTCGACGTATTCTGTGCTCCATACGATTTGGTTAAAACCATGCGCGCTTCTATCTGGGCGCTGGGCCCGCTGGTGGCGCGTTTTGGTCAGGGACAAGTGTCTCTGCCAGGCGGTTGCGCCATTGGCGCGCGTCCGGTCGATCTGCACATTAGTGGGCTGGAGCAGCTGGGTGCCGAGATCAAACTGGAAGAAGGTTATGTCAAAGCCTCGGTTAACGGTCGCCTGAAAGGCGCGCATATCGTGATGGATAAGGTGAGCGTCGGCGCCACCGTCACCATCATGAGCGCGGCGACCCTCGCGGAGGGGACGACGATTATTGAAAACGCCGCTCGCGAGCCAGAGATCGTCGATACCGCGAATTTCCTTAACGCGCTGGGCGCCAAAATTACCGGTCAGGGCACCGACCGCATCACTATCGAAGGCGTGCAGCGTCTGGGGGGCGGCGTATACCGTGTACTGCCGGACCGTATCGAAACCGGCACTTTCCTGGTCGCGGCGGCGATTTCTGGCGGTAAGATCCTTTGCCGTAACGCGCAGCCAGATACCCTGGATGCCGTACTGGCGAAGCTGCGCGACGCCGGGGCTGACATCGAAACGGGCGAAGACTGGATCAGCCTTGATATGCACGGCAACCGTCCAAAAGCGGTTAACGTACGTACCGCACCACACCCGGGGTTCCCGACCGATATGCAGGCTCAGTTCACGTTGCTTAACCTGGTAGCGGAAGGGACCGGCGTGATCACCGAAACGATCTTTGAAAACCGCTTCATGCACATTCCGGAACTGATCCGTATGGGCGCGCACGCGGAGATCGAGAGCAATACCGCTATCTGTCACGGCGTGAAGCAGCTTTCGGGCGCCCAGGTAATGGCGACCGATTTGCGCGCATCGGCGAGCCTCGTGCTGGCAGGCTGCATCGCTGAGGGGACTACTATCGTCGATCGCATCTACCACATCGATCGTGGCTATGAGCGTATCGAAGATAAACTGCAGGCGCTGGGTGCCAATATTCAGCGCGTGAAGGGCGAGTAACCGCGTCCTGGCAGTGACCCCGTGACGATGGTCCGGGGTCACTGTCAATCAATCACATCACTTGTTCATCTTCTTCTGACGCATCATCTGCGTTCTGTCAATAAACTCATGAGTCACGGGGTCGTGGTAGCGCGATGGCCAGATGACCCATGGCTGCGTTTCCAGCGCCGTGGCGATAATCAATTCGCCTTTCGGCCAGGGGCGGGTCAGGGCGTTCGCCAGCGTTGAAGAACTCAGGCCGTGCCGTCGCGACTCTGCTGCCAGCGATGTTCCCCGTTTACGTAATCCGGCAACAATATCTGCGGGATGCCAGTCGATGAACTTATCCATAAATTCTCCTGGTGTTTAAGGTCCAGATCGTCCCACATGGGCGATAGTGACACTATACCCGCGTACTATGTAAGGTTCTAACAAGTTCTGTTAAAGAGCCGGAATATTCAGAATGTATCAAGGTATTCGGAAGTTTAGGGTGAGAAGTGGGGTTTTATTGGAACTTTCCCGCGCTTTGCGCGGGAAGGGAGAGCAGTACTAGTGATCGCGCTGGACCGCGATATGCGCCAGTCCGATCAAGGCTTCACGCCAGGGCGTGTCCGGGAGGATCTGCAACGCGGCAATGGCTTTGTCCGCTTCTTCTTCGGCACGCTTCTGCGTCCACTCCAGCGAACCGCAGGTGGCCATCGTTTCCAGCACGGCATCCAGCAGATGACGGCCATTACCCTGTTCGATCGCCCCACGGATCATCGCCGATTGATCGGGCGTTCCGTGGTGCATGGCGTGCAGCAGCGGCAGCGTCGGTTTACCCTCGTTCAGGTCATCGCCGACGTTTTTACCGAGCCGCTCGCCGTCGGAACTGTAGTCGAGTAAATCGTCGATCAGCTGGAAAGCGGTGCCGAGATAGCGGCCATAATCCTGCAACGCGCGCTCTTCTTCCGCAGAGCAATCGGCCAGCAGGCCCGCACACTGGGAGGCTGCCTCAAACAGGCGCGCCGTCTTGCTGTAGATGACGCGCATGTAGTTCTCTTCCGTAATATCCGGGTCATTGACGTTCATCAGCTGCAGCACTTCGCCTTCGGCAATGACGTTCACGGCTTCCGACATAACTTCGAGGATCTTCAGTGAGCCCAGCTGGGTCATCATCTGGAAGGCGCGGGTATAGATAAAATCGCCCACTAACACGCTGGCGGCATTGCCAAACGCCGCATTGGCCGTGGCTTTGCCGCGACGCATATCTGACTCATCGACGACGTCGTCATGCAGCAAGGTGGCGGTATGAATAAATTCAATCAGCGCAGCAATAGTGACATGCGCGCTCCCCTGATAGCCCACCGCGCGTGCGGCGAGCACAGCAATCATCGGGCGAATGCGTTTGCCGCCGCCACTGACGATGTAATAGCCTAACTGATTGATAAGCTGAACATCGGAGTTGAGTTGCTCAAGAATCGTCGCATTGACACCCGCCATATCTTGCGCGGTTAACTCATTGATTTTTTCTAAATTCATCGCAAAAGCCGGGCCAAATGTCCTGTTACCATGAATCCAGGTGGGATCACAGAAGGATTAAGACAGAATTAAAAGAAGATATGATTGTACTTAAAAATTGCCGTAGATAAACGTTGTCGTGAGAGTTGTGTTTTTTTTCTGCATTGATCGCTGATCGCTCTTGTCAAAGGCTCGCGTTTTGCGTAATATTCGCGCCCTATTGTGAATATTTATAGCGCACTCTGAATCACACAAAGAGGTGCGCGGAAGCGGAGTTTTATATGTACGCGGTTTTCCAAAGTGGTGGTAAACAACACCGAGTAAGCGAAGGTCAGACCGTTCGCCTGGAAAAGCTGGACATCGCAACTGGCGAAGCTGTTGAATTCGCTGAAGTGCTGATGATCGCAAACGGTGAAGAAATCAAGATCGGCGTTCCTTTCGTTGAGGGCGGCGTAATCAAAGCTGAAGTTGTTGCTCACGGTCGTGGCGAGAAAGTTAAAATCGTTAAGTTTCGTCGTCGTAAACACTATCGTAAGCAGCAGGGCCATCGTCAGTGGTTCACTGATGTGAAAATCACTGGCATCAGCGCCTAAGACCTGAGGAGTAGATTTAAATGGCACATAAAAAGGCTGGCGGCTCGACTCGTAACGGTCGCGATTCAGAAGCTAAACGTCTGGGCGTAAAACGTTTCGGCGGTGAAGCAGTTCTGGCAGGTAGCATCATCGTTCGTCAACGTGGTACCAAATTCCACGCTGGCACCAACGTTGGTTGCGGCCGTGACCACACTCTGTTCGCTTTGACTGACGGTAAAGTCAAGTTCGAAGTTAAAGGCCCGAAAAACCGTAAATTCATCAGCATCGTTGCTGAATAAGTTTTTCGCGTCCCGGTAACGGATGAAAGCCCCGCAACACGTTGCGGGGCTTTTTACATTCGTCTACTGGAAAATTGTTGCAGGGAAACAGGCATGAAGCAGCAGGCTGGGATTGGCATTATTCTGGCGCTCACCACCGCCATGTGTTGGGGAGCGTTGCCGATTGCGATGAAGCAGGTTCTTGAAGTGATGGCGCCGCCTACGGTGGTGTTTTATCGCTTTCTGATGGCCAGCATTGGGCTTGGTGCTATCCTCGCGATTAAAGGCAAGCTTCCGCCGCTGCGGATTTTCCGCAAGCCGCGCTGGCTGGTGTTATTAGCGATTGCCACCGGCGGCCTGTTCGGTAACTTCATTCTGTTCAGTTCCTCCCTGCAATACCTCAGCCCCACGGCATCTCAGGTCATCGGCCAGCTATCGCCGGTGGGCATGATGGTGGCTAGCGTCGTAATCCTGAAAGAACGCATGCGCGGCACCCAGGTAGTGGGTGCGTTGATGTTGCTCAGCGGGCTGGTGATGTTCTTCAACACCAGCCTGATTGAAATCTTTACCCGTCTCACGGATTACACGTGGGGGGTAATTTTCGGCGTCGCTGCCGCAACGGTGTGGGTAAGCTATGGCGTCGCGCAAAAGGTGTTATTGCGCCGTCTGGCATCACAGCAGATACTATTTTTGCTGTACACTTTATGTACGATTGCATTACTGCCGCTTGCTGAGCCCGGAGTGATTTCCCGGTTAAGCAGCTGGCAACTGGCATGCCTGATTTTTTGCGGGCTCAATACCCTGGTCGGCTACGGGGCGCTGGCGGAAGCCATGGCGCGCTGGCAGGCGGCGCAGGTCAGCGCGTTAATCACCTTGACGCCACTGTTTACGCTACTGTTTTCTGATTTATTATCAATGGCCTGGCCCGATGTTTTCGCCAGACCGATGTTAAACCTGATTGGTTATCTCGGTGCGTTTGTCGTGGTTGCGGGCGCGATGTATTCCGCCATCGGCCATCGCCTTTGGGGGCGTTGGCGTAAGCGAGAGGCGGTAGTACCGCTGCCCCGCTCAGGCGAATGATTTACGGAGAGTAAAATGAAGTTTGTAGATGAAGCAACGATCCTGGTCGTAGCAGGTGACGGCGGTAATGGTTGCGTGAGCTTCCGCCGCGAAAAATATATTCCGAAAGGCGGTCCGGACGGCGGCGATGGCGGTGACGGCGGCGACGTCTGGCTGGAAGCGGACGAGAACCTGAACACCCTGATCGACTACCGTTTTGAAAAATCTTTCCGCGCTGAACGCGGGCAGAATGGTCAAAGCCGCGATTGTACCGGTAAGCGCGGTAAAGACGTGACGGTAAAAGTGCCGGTCGGGACCCGGGTTATCGACCAGGGTACCGGCGAGACCATGGGCGATATGACCAAACACGGTCAGCGTCTGATGGTGGCGAAAGGTGGCTGGCACGGGCTCGGCAACACCCGTTTTAAATCATCCGTTAACCGTACCCCGCGTCAGAAGACCATGGGTACCCCGGGGGATAAGCGCGACCTGCAACTGGAGCTGATGCTGCTGGCCGACGTCGGGATGCTGGGAATGCCGAATGCCGGTAAATCCACCTTCATCCGCGCGGTCTCCGCTGCCAAGCCGAAAGTGGCTGACTATCCGTTTACCACCCTGGTGCCAAGCCTGGGCGTGGTACGTATGGACAACGAGAAGAGCTTCGTGGTCGCCGATATCCCGGGGCTGATTGAAGGCGCAGCGGAAGGCGCAGGCCTCGGTATCCGCTTCCTCAAGCACCTTGAGCGCTGCCGCGTACTGCTGCACCTCATCGATATCGATCCGATTGACGGCTCCGATCCGGTTGAGAACGCGCGCATTATCATCGGCGAGCTGGAGAAGTACAGTGAGAAGCTAGCTTCTAAACCCCGTTGGTTAGTCTTCAACAAGATTGACCTGATGGACAAAGCGGAAGCTGAAGCCAAAGCGAAGGCAATTGCCGAAGCGCTGGGTTGGGAAGAGAAATTCTACCTGATCTCTGCGGCCAGCCAGCAGGGTGTTAAAGACCTGTGCTGGGACGTAATGACCTTTATCATCGAAAACCCTATCGTCCAGGCGGAAGAAGAGCAGAAGCCGGAGAAAGTCGAGTTTATGTGGGACGACTATCACCGTCAGCAGCTTGAAGAGGCCGAAGCCGAAGCGGAAGATGACGAAGACTGGGATGACGACTGGGACGAAGACGACGAAGAAGGCGTCGAATTCATCTACAAACGCTAATCCTGACTTCTCTGGATCAAAAAGGGCCGCATCTGATGCGGCCCTTTTGTTTTAGTTGTTCTGGTACAAATCTTTATACAGCCGGCTTTCAAAGCGCACCAGCGGAATGCGGCGGTTGCGCTGGTCGGCGGGTTCCACCGCATAGCCGGAGAGATATTGCACAAAGGCCACTTTTTGTCCGCTGGCGGTAGTGATGAAGCCTGCGAGGTTGTAAACCCCCTGCAGCGACCCTGTTTTCGCTGAGACTTTACCATCCACGCCCGCCTGATGGAGACCGGCGCGATATTGCAGCGATCCGTCGTGGCCCGCCAGCGGCAGCATGGAGATGAAGTTGAGCTCGGTATCGTGCTGAGCGATATACTGCAGCACCTGCATCATGGTTGCCGGAGCGATCAGGTTGTGGCGCGACAGGCCAGAGCCGTCGGCGATGATCGTATTGCCGAGATCGACCCCAGCCTGTTGACGCAGGATCTGGCGTACCGCATCGGATCCCGCCCGCCAGGTGCCTGGTACGCCAAACCGGGCATGGCCGATGGTACGAAAGACGGTATCGGCAATCATGTTGTCTGATTTCTTCAGCATGATCCTCAGCAAATCGTGCAGAGGGGCCGACTGGGTGGTGGCTAATACTGTTCCGGGATCATTGGCCAGCGTCTGGCGCAGCAGTGTGCCGCTATAGCTGATCCCCGCCTGGGTCAGCTCCGCTTTGAGGATCGCCCCGGCGTAGCTGGCGCCATCCTGAATGGCGAAGGCCAGCGGCAGCGGCTCGCTACGCTGTGGCAGACAGCCGGTGAGGGTATAGCGGTTCAGGTCCCCCGGTACCACGTCCAGCTCGCAATACTGCGCTTCTGAGGAGCCGCGTGCCAGCGTCCGTACCTGGCTGAACATGGTGACTGGATAATAGGACGCAACGCGAATGAAGGCCAAATCGCCAGGCTTCTGCGCGCTATACAACGAAATGGAGAAGCAGTTGCGGTCGACAATCGCCGCCGCAGGTGGGGCGCTGAAGCACTGCGTCAGGTCGTTCCATGGCCATCCCGGCGCTTTATCGTGGCTGGCGAAAACCGAAGTATCGATGAGCACATTGCCTTCGATACGCTGTACGCCGGCTTTTTTCAGCGTCGCCACCATGTTGCGAATATCCTGCCGCTTGAGCGTCGGGTCGCCGCCGAAGCGGGCGATCAGATCCCCTTTCAGCACACCGCCGTCCAGAGAGCCTTTGGTTTCCAGCGTGGTGGTGAAGCGAAAATCGGGCCCCAGTTGCAGCAGCGCCGCCAGCGCGGTGATGACCTTTTGCGTACTGGCCGGAAGCGCCATTTGCTGACTGTGATAGTCAATTTCCGGCGTCGATGCGCCGACCTTCTGCGCCATAAAGGCAAGGTTCGCACCGGCGGGAAGCTGGTTGATGTACTCGTCAATATTCGCTGCCTGCGCGTTAAGCGCTATACCGGCAGTCAATCCGATGATAAATCTGGGAAATCGCATAATCTCGCGCTAACAACCTGAAGCCAGGCCGTCATACTACGGTGCAACGCCCGGTAAAGTAAACGATGACCCATAAGGAACTTCGGGGTAAAATACCTATCAAATGAAAAATTGCTGCTGACCTGGGGAGTGTTTCCCGGGTCGGTTTCTTTTTGCTCGTGTCCTGCCTGTGGGCAGGGCAGGTGGCGGAGCGGAACCGTCCGTTCCCTGAAGGAATGATAAAGAGGTATAACTAATGCAAGCGATTCCGATGACCTTACGTGGCGCTGAGAAACTGCGCGAAGAACTGGATTACCTGAAGTCTGTGCGTCGCCCTGAAATCATTGCCGCTATTGCTGAGGCCCGTGAACACGGCGATTTGAAAGAGAATGCTGAGTACCACGCCGCGCGTGAGCAGCAGGGCTTCTGCGAGGGGCGTATTAAGGATATCGAAGCGAAGCTGTCCAATGCACAGGTTATCGATATCACCAAAATGCCGAACAATGGCCGGGTGATTTTTGGTTCTACCGTCAGTGTGCTCAACCTTGATACCGATGAAGAACAGACCTACCGTATCGTGGGTGATGATGAGGCCGATTTTAAGCAGAATCTGATCTCCGTGAACTCGCCCATTGCCCGCGGCCTGATCGGTAAAGAGCAGGACGACGTCGTGACCATCCGCACGCCAGGCGGTGAAGTGGAATACGAAATTATTAAGGTCGAGTACCTTTAAGGCGTATTTCCCGCTACGATGTTGATAGATTGTAAAGAAAGGAAAAAGGCCGCATAGCGGCCTTTTATCAACATCCGGAGCATGGCATTTTGCTCGCCTGACCGCAGAAAACCCTCGTTTTACACAAAGTTGTGTCTTGAACCAGGATATTCTTAGCGTGGCAGCGAGATTTTACGCTCGTTAGTCGGGCGATACAGAACCAGCGTTTTACCGATGACCTGTACGTTGCAGGCGCCGGTTTCGCGTACGATAGCTTCCACGATCAGGGCTTTAGTTTCGCGATCTTCCGAGGCGATCTTCACCTTGATGAGCTCATGGTGCTCTAACGCTTGTTCAATCTCGGCCAGTACCCCTTCGGTCAAACCATTGTTGCCAAGCATAACTACCGGCTTGAGCGGATGTGCCAGACCTTTCAGGTGCTGTTTTTGTTTAGTACTCAGATTCATCGTATTTTTTTGCTTACGTTGGGATTGAAAACGGGCCATTCTACCGCCATCTCCCATATATCGCCAAACTACCGCGTCGATTTTTACGCAGTTAAGTACGATGAACCCGAACGGGAATGTTAAATGACAGGTAAAAAGCGTTCTGCCAGCTCGAGCCGCTGGCTTCAGGAACACTTTAGCGATAAATATGTTCAACAGGCACAGAAAAAGGGGTTACGTTCCCGTGCCTGGTTTAAACTTGATGAAATACAGCAAAGTGACAAAATTTTTAAACCGGGGATGACTATCGTCGATCTCGGCGCTGCTCCCGGTGGCTGGTCGCAGTATGCGGTCACGCAGATCGGCAACAGCGGCCGCATCATCGCTTGCGATCTTTTACCAATGGATCCAATCGTTGGTGTGGACTTCCTTCAGGGCGATTTTCGTGATGAATTAGTCCTGAAAGCGTTACTTGAGCGCGTAGGTGACAGTAAAGTACAAGTTGTCATGTCCGATATGGCACCAAATATGTGCGGAACACCGGCGGTGGATATTCCCCGGGCCATGTATCTGGTTGAGCTGGCGCTTGAAATGTCTCGTGATGTATTGGCGCCAGGTGGTAGTTTTGTAGTGAAGGTGTTCCAGGGCGAAGGCTTCGATGAGTATCTTAGAGAAATTCGCTCCCTGTTTACGAAGGTCAAAGTTCGTAAGCCGGACTCTTCCCGCGCTCGTTCGCGTGAAGTGTATATTGTAGCGACCGGGCGTAAACCATAACCGGCAGATTTCAAACGAAAGTTTGAAAGAAACTGGATATAGAGTATCCTGACGCTGTTTTTAACACAGTTGTAATAAGAGGTTAATCCCTTGAGTGACATGGCGAAAAACCTAATACTCTGGCTGGTCATTGCCGTTGTGCTAATGTCAGTATTTCAGAGCTTTGGGCCCAGCGAGTCGAATGGCCGCAAGGTGGATTATTCTACCTTCCTGCAAGAGGTCAATCAGGACCAGGTTCGCGAAGCGCGTATCAACGGACGTGAGATCAACGTTACCAAGAAAGATAGTAACCGTTACACGACTTACATTCCGGTTAACGATCCGAAGCTGCTCGATAACCTGTTGACTAAAAACGTCAAAGTTGTTGGCGAACCACCAGAAGAGCCGAGCCTGCTGGCTTCCATCTTCATCTCCTGGTTCCCAATGCTGCTGTTGATCGGCGTCTGGATCTTCTTTATGCGGCAAATGCAGGGCGGCGGCGGAAAGGGCGCGATGTCCTTCGGCAAAAGCAAAGCCCGTATGTTGACGGAAGACCAGATCAAAACCACTTTTGCAGACGTTGCCGGGTGTGACGAAGCGAAAGAGGAAGTCGGCGAGCTGGTGGAATACCTGCGTGAGCCGAGCCGTTTCCAGAAGCTGGGCGGTAAGATCCCGAAAGGCGTCCTGATGGTCGGTCCTCCGGGTACCGGTAAAACGCTGCTGGCGAAAGCGATCGCTGGTGAAGCGAAGGTACCGTTCTTTACCATTTCCGGTTCTGACTTCGTAGAAATGTTCGTTGGTGTTGGTGCATCTCGTGTGCGTGACATGTTCGAACAGGCTAAGAAAGCAGCGCCTTGCATCATCTTCATCGATGAAATCGACGCCGTCGGCCGCCAGCGTGGCGCAGGCCTTGGCGGTGGTCACGATGAACGTGAGCAGACCCTGAACCAGATGCTGGTTGAGATGGACGGCTTCGAAGGTAACGAAGGTATCATCGTTATCGCGGCGACTAACCGTCCGGATGTTCTTGACCCTGCGCTGTTGCGTCCGGGCCGCTTTGACCGCCAGGTGGTGGTTGGCTTACCGGATGTTCGCGGTCGTGAGCAGATCCTGAAAGTGCACATGCGTCGCGTACCGCTGGCGCCGGATATCGATGCGGCAATCATTGCGCGCGGTACCCCGGGCTTCTCCGGTGCGGACCTGGCCAACCTGGTCAACGAAGCGGCGCTGTTTGCTGCCCGCGGCAACAAACGCGTGGTATCGATGGTTGAGTTCGAGAAAGCGAAAGACAAAATCATGATGGGTGCGGAACGTCGCTCCATGGTGATGACGGAAGCGCAGAAAGAATCGACCGCTTACCATGAAGCGGGCCATGCGATTATCGGCCGTCTGGTGCCGGAACACGATCCGGTCCATAAAGTGACGATTATCCCGCGTGGTCGTGCGCTGGGCGTGACTTTCTTCCTGCCGGAAGGCGACGCGATCAGCGCCAGCCGTCAGAAACTGGAAAGCCAGATCTCCACCCTGTACGGCGGTCGTCTGGCGGAAGAGATTATCTACGGTCCGGAACATGTTTCTACCGGTGCGTCCAACGACATTAAAGTGGCGACGAACCTGGCGCGTAACATGGTGACCCAGTGGGGCTTCTCCGACAAACTCGGTCCGCTGCTGTATGCAGAAGAAGAGGGGGAAGTCTTCCTCGGTCGTAGCGTAGCGAAAGCGAAGCATATGTCCGATGAAACCGCACGTATCATCGACCAGGAAGTGAAATCGCTGATCGAGCGTAACTACGGTCGTGCTCGCCAGCTGCTGAACGACAACATGGACATTCTGCACGCGATGAAAGATGCGCTCATGAAGTATGAGACCATCGATGCGCCGCAGATTGACGACCTGATGGCTCGTCGCGATGTTCGTCCGCCAGCGGGTTGGGAAGAACCGGGTTCTTCTAATAACTCTGACAACAATGGCACGCCTCGTGCGCCGCGTCCGGTTGATGAACCGCGTACGCCGAACCCGGGCAACACCATGTCAGAGCAGCTGGGCGACAAGTAAGCTACCGCTGTTGATGTCTTGTTTTAACCTTAAAACCCCGGGGCGCCCGCTCCGGGGTTTTTCTTTTTTAACCTCTTCAGTCTCAGGGATTTTGTGATGAAACTTGTAGCCCAGGGCTCAACCCTCGATCTCTCTCATCCCCACGTGATGGGCATCCTTAATGTGACGCCGGACTCTTTCTCCGATGGCGGCGCACACAATTCGCTAATTGAGGCGGTGAAGCATGCCAATCTGATGATCAACGCCGGCGCGACCATCATTGATATCGGCGGTGAATCGACGCGGCCAGGGGCGGCGGAGGTCAGTGTGGAAGAGGAGCTGGAGCGAGTGATCCCGGTCGTTGAAGCGATCGCTCAGCGTTTTGAAGTGTGGATCTCGGTAGACACCTCCAAGGCGGAGGTTATTCGTGAATCTTCCCGGGCTGGGGCGCATATCATTAACGATATACGTTCGCTAACTGAACCAGGCGCGCTGCAGGCCGCCGCGGATACCGGGCTGCCGGTCTGTCTGATGCATATGCAAGGACAGCCGAAAACCATGCAGGAGGCGCCGAAGTATGAAGACGTCTTCGCGGATGTTGAGCGCTTTTTTACCGAACACATTGTGCGCTGCGAGCAGGCGGGGATCGCAAAAGAAAAATTGCTGCTCGACCCGGGATTCGGTTTCGGTAAAAATCTCTCCCATAATTACCAACTGTTGGCGAGACTGGGGGAGTTTCATCACTTTGGTCTGCCGCTGCTGGTCGGTATGTCGCGGAAGTCGATGGTAGGTCAGTTGCTGAACGTCGGGCCGTCAGAGCGGCTGAACGGCAGCCTGGCGTGTGCCGTCATTGCAGCAATGCAGGGCGCGCAGATTATTCGCGTCCATGATGTCAAAGAAACGGTAGAAGCGCTGCGCGTGGTGGAAGCCACTCTCGCCGCTAAGGGAAAAAAACGTTATGAGTAACCGCAAGTATTTTGGCACCGATGGTATTCGTGGCCGCGTCGGCGATGCGCCGATCACGCCGGAATTTGTACTTAAGCTGGGTTGGGCGGCAGGCAAAGTGTTAGCGCGCCACGGCTCGCGTAAAATTATTATCGGCAAGGATACCCGTATTTCGGGTTATATGCTGGAGTCTGCGCTGGAAGCCGGACTGGCGGCGGCGGGGCTCTCTGCGTCGTTCACCGGACCTATGCCGACACCGGCCATCGCCTATCTGACGCGCGCATTCCGCGCCGAGGCGGGGATCGTTATTTCAGCTTCGCATAACCCTTTCTACGACAACGGTATTAAATTCTTCTCCATTGAGGGCACCAAGCTGCCGGATGATGTGGAAGAGGCGATTGAAGCCGAAATGGAGAAAGAACTCACCTGCGTGGATTCGGCAGAGCTGGGCAAAGCCAGCCGTATCGTTGATGCCGCCGGGCGCTACATTGAATTTTGTAAAGGCACCTTTCCCAACGAACTGAGCCTCGGCACGCTGAAAGTGGTGGTGGATTGCGCGCACGGTGCGACCTATCACATTGCCCCCAATGTCTTCCGCGAGCTGGGCGCTCAGGTTATCGCGATGGGCTGCGAGCCTGACGGCCTCAACATCAACGAAGAGGTCGGCGCCACCGACGTGCGTGCGCTGCAGGCGCGCGTGCTGGCGGAGAAAGCCGATCTGGGTATTGCCTACGACGGCGATGGCGATCGGGTGATCATGGTTGACCATGAAGGCAATAAAGTCGATGGCGACCAGATCCTCTACATCATCGCCCGGGAAGGGCTGCGTCAGGGGCAGCTGCGCGGCGGCGCCGTGGGCACGCTGATGAGTAATATGGGACTGGAGCTGGCGCTCAAGCAGTTAGGCATCCCGTTTGCCCGCGCGAAGGTCGGTGACCGTTATGTACTGGAGATGCTGCAGGAAAAAGGCTGGCGCATTGGTGCGGAAAACTCAGGCCATGTGATCCTGCTGGATAAAACCACCACCGGCGATGGCATCGTCGCCAGTCTGCAGGTGGTCGCGGCGATGGTACGTAACCATATGAGTCTGCATGATCTTTGCAGTGGCATGAAGATGTTCCCTCAGTTACTGGTGAATGTGCGTTTTACCGAAGGCAGCGGTAACCCACTGGAGAACGAGCATGTCAAAGCGGTGACCGCAGAAGTGGAAGCAGCGTTAGGGAAACGCGGCCGTGTCCTGCTGCGTAAATCCGGAACGGAGCCGCTGATCCGCGTCATGGTAGAAGGCGAGCATGAAGATCAGGTGCACGAGTTTGCGCATCGCATCGCCGAAGCGGTAAAAAGCGTCTAAGCTTGCCGGCTAAGTGGTTAAAAAGGCGGCGCTTGCCGCCTTTTTTATGATCGAAAACCGACTTTTTGCTGTTTTTTTCTGCAGTTGATACAATGTGTCGAAATTGCCCTTGCGAAGGTCATTCGCTTTGGTTAGTATTCACACCCGCTTCAGTGGGAAACGTTAAAACGTCCCGCTTTATTGGTCGAAGCACTTGGTATGCGGCGAATCCGCAAGGAACAGGTTGATTATGTACGAAGCTCTTTTGGTTGTTTTCCTTATTGTAGCGATTGGCCTTGTAGGTCTGGTTATGCTGCAGCAAGGTAAAGGCGCTGATATGGGAGCCTCCTTCGGTGCAGGCGCTTCCGGCACACTGTTTGGGTCCAGCGGTTCTGGTAACTTCATGACCCGTATGACCGGCATCCTGGCTGCGCTGTTCTTCATCATCAGTCTGGCGCTGGGTAACATCAACAGCAACAAGACCAATAAAGGAAGTGAGTGGGATAACCTGAGCGCACCGAAAACGGAGCAAACTCAGCCAACTGCGCCGGCTCAGCCGAGCAGCGATATCCCGCACTAAGTATTCTGTACCGAGGTGGTGGAATTGGTAGACACGCTACCTTGAGGTGGTAGTGCCCTAACGGGCTTGTGGGTTCGAGTCCCATCCTCGGTACCAATATTCCAGAAAAAAGACGCTGAAAAGCGTCTTTTTTTGTTTTTATCCTCGCTGGCCGTTTATTTATAAACATCTCTTCGCTGGTTCCCTCCTTTTACTGTCGTTAAAGTCGCCTCGTCAAATTAACAGAGGTGAAGTGACACAATGAACAAGATCGGGTTGCTTATCGTCGCCGGCGTGCTCGGTTTAGCGGGGTGTAGTTCAACATCGCCATCCCAAACGGTAGAGACCATTAATGCGCTTACCGTACCGGTATCGCACAGTGAGCCTGGGATTACGACGAACAATGCCCAGGTGGTGACTCGCTATTTCCAGGACAATACGGCACTGATCGGGCGTCTTAACCATTCGTTGAAAAGTCATTATTTGCAGGATGTGGTGCCTCGCGATGTGTTCGACAGACATAGCGAGGCGTATCAGGTATATGGCGCTTTGACCCGTCTGGAGCAGATGGCGTCCATGAATGAGGTTTATCGGAAAGAGAATAATGTGGCTGGTTTGCAGGAGATCAACCGCGTGTTGAAGACCGTGCCGTTGGCCAGCTGAGATAAGACAGGGACTGCCGGACGGCAATCCCTGCGAAGCGTTAAAAGCGGAAGTTAACCCCGGCGTAAGCGCCATCTGCCAGGGTGTTGTCGCGATTGCCCTCTTTCCCTGTCATATCAATATAGCGATAGCCGGCTTCGATATTCAGCGACGGGAGCACGTTAAGGCGTACCCCGGCATTGGCCTCCACATAATCCTCAACGCCGCTGGACATTGAGTCCGGCGAGTAATAACCCTCGCCGAAGAGCGTGAAGTACTGGCCGAGGGGCAGCTCTGCGCCGCCACCGGCGGCGATGGCGTAACCTTCATCACCATCTTTGGGGTTCAGGTAGACCCCCTTACCGCCCAGGGTCATCAGAAAGGGGCCAAGGGTAAAGTTGTAACCCATGCCCAGCCCTACGCTATCTCCGTCATTGTCACTGTGGGCCCACTGGGTATTGAATGACATCCCCGGTTCCCCGGCGCCAAAGCTGGCGGACAGGTTGGTGAACTCGGCACCGGCTTCACCATGCAGGTTCACGGATGCGCAGGCGGCGCTGCTGGTCCCCAAAGCGATCATCACGGCCACCATTTTTGCAGCAATAGACTTCATTGTTGAATTCCTTCAGATAAAAAAAAGCCCGATACGGGCGTTCGGGCAAAATTAACGGGTTCTTGGATCTCATCATTATGGTCGAGGCAGGCGGCAGGTGAGGGGATCAACTCACGCTACCGCTGCTCACGCCTGGCCGATTTCCGGTTGCATATCCTGAGCCTGTACAGGCCAGACGGTTTGCGCCGTATGTGTGGTGGCCTGCTGGTTTAGCTCAGAGACATGTTGTCCTCCGGTAAATTCAGGCATTCAGCATAAAATTTTTCTTTTTTTACCGTTAGCGTTTATTGATTTAAATTTAAATATTTTTGCTGCTGTAGCGAATAACAATAAATGATAGGGCGCAGCGCGAATCAGAATTTTTCAGGAAGTGAGACGATATTTTGTAAATAGCCACCGCGGGCAAAGGTAATATAACCGCCTTTCTTTAATGCTGACAAGACATTGAGAATACTGCTACGCGACAGATGGGTCCGGTCCTGAATATATTCAAGAATAGACACGCGCTGTCGGGTCTCTGCGGTTAATAGCATCATTTCCAGCAGATGGTTACGGATCACTGAATAGGTTCGCTGTTGCAGGACCAGATCGTCACGATACACCATATACGATGTATGATAGGCCAGCAGGCTGGTGACCTCCTCCCAAAGATTATGCTGGCGAAATAGCGCCGAAGCCCGATCATAGTCGATACGTAGCAGCTCGGAAGAGACCTCCGCCCGCAGGCTATGGCTGCGGCTGGGCTGCAGCATTTCCGCCACGCCGAAAAGGTGTGGTTCATAGACGGTCACCATCAATAGCTTATCGGAATTACGAATAATCGACAGCTCACCTTTTTTAAAAATAAAGAGCTGGGTTTTGCCTTTATATTCCCAGGTGAGTCTTTTTCTGGCGATCGCGTTAACGGGCGTCGCGTGTGGCTCAAGCACATCGATCAGTCGGTCAATGGCCTTTTGCGGCCTGATCGGCGGTTTAATATTCATGATGTTTATCACCAGATATGAATTAATCAATTGAGGCTATTATAGTCAACAATTTTGCTGACCGGGCGATAAGGAAAAAATGCCTCTTTTCGATTTTTCTGGCGCTGACGGGTAACAAAAAATAAAAAGCCGGCGGGGGGCCGCCGGCGGAGAGCAAACATCGTCAGGCGATTATTTGCCTTTGTTTTCCAGATTCTCAACCTGTGGTAAACCGGTTGCTGAGGAGGCGCTCAGCAGGCCAGACTGCGCGTAGCCGAACAGCTTCTCGCGGGTATCGGTGATATCCAGATTACGCATAGTCAGCTGGCCGATACGGTCTTCAGCGGTAAACATGGAATCACCTTTTTCCATGGTCAGACGCTCTGCTTTATAGGTCAGGTTGTCAGATACCGTATTGAGGATTGAGTAGTCGTTACCGCGACGCAGCTCAAGGGTAACCTCACCCGTGATCTGGCTGGCGACCCAGCGCTGCAGAGAATCACGCAGCATCAGCGCCTGGGAGTCGAACCAGCGGCCCTGATACAGCAGGCGGCCCAGCTGACGACCGTGGGCGTGATATTGCTCGATAGTATCTTCGTTATGGATACCGGTCAGCAGACGCTCGTAGGCGATATGCAGTAGCGCCATCCCGGGGGCTTCATAGATGCCGCGACTTTTCGCTTCGATAATCCGGTTTTCGATCTGGTCACTCATGCCCAGGCCGTGACGACCGCCGATGCGGTTGGCTTCCAGCATCATCTCGACGTCATCGGCGAAAGTTTTGCCGTTCAGCGCCACCGGATGGCCCTGCTCAAAGCGAACGGTGACCTCTTCCGCAGGGATCTTCACGTTTTCGTCCCAGAACTTCACGCCCATAATCGGGTTGACGATCTTGACGCTGGAGTTCAGGAATTCGAGATCTTTCGCTTCATGGGTCGCGCCGAGCATATTGGAGTCGGTGGAGTAGGCTTTCTCGACCGACATCTTGTAATCAAAGCCGCAGGCGATCATAAATTCGGACATTTCGTGACGACCGCCGAGCTCATTGATAAAGTCGCTGTCCAGCCACGGTTTGTAAATCTGCAGTTCAGCGTTGGTCAGCAGGCCGTAACGATAGAAACGTTCGATATCGTTGCCTTTATAGGTGCTGCCATCGCCCCAAATGTTAACGCCGTCTTCTTTCATCGCCGCCACCAGCATGGTGCCGGTGACTGCGCGGCCCAGCGGCGTGGTGTTGAAGTAGGTCAGCCCACCGGTGGTGTTATGGAAAGCGCCACACTGAATCGCCGCGATCCCTTCTGCGACCAGCTGTTTGCGGCAGTCGATCAGACGAGCACCTTCAGCGCCGTACTCTTTCGCGCGGCGCGGAATCGCATCGTAGTCGTCTTCGTCCGGTTGACCTAGGTTAGCGGTATATGCATAAGGCACGGCGCCTTTTTTGCGCATCCATAACAGCGCGGCGCTGGTATCCAGTCCACCAGAGAAAGCGATACCAATACGTTGACCAACCGGGAGATGCTTGAGAATCGTCGTCATAAAATAAAACCCTGCTCGATAGACTGTGGTGAGTTCGACTCAACAACCTTAACTGCATTTTTATGCATTAATTGTGAGTATTCATTTAACCATCTTTTACTGGCGACAGGAAGGGCTTCATCATCTTTTTGCTAAAAAAGACTGAAATACCAGCATAAACGGCAATCGGGGGCGATAAATGTATGTTGACAAAATATACTAATTGCCGTTACAATTCATCCCGATTTTATGTCCCGTCTTCGGTACCAAATCCCAGCAGTATTTGCGTCTTTTACTCAAAAAGAGTAAAATATGCCACGTTTCAGGCGCGGGGTGGAGCAGCCTGGTAGCTCGTCGGGCTCATAACCCGAAGGTCGTCGGTTCAAATCCGGCCCCCGCAACCACTTTCCCATTAAGTACTTTTTCAAATATACTGTGAGGACTAAGTGTCCTTCGTAGCCGGATTTGAAAGAATTCTTGCGGAAGGTGTTCCAGATCGCCATGGCGATCTCAGGGTTCAGTTATCTAAAGCCCCGATTTATCGGGGTTTTTTGTTATCTGACTTCAGAATAACTGGGCTATACGCCCTTTTTTTATGTCTTGGGGGTGGGTTTGTCCACATTAGAGCAAAAATTGACAGAGATGCTCACAGCGCCGGTTGAAGCGCTTGGCTTTGAGCTGGTCGGCATCGAATTTATTCGCGGTCGCACATCCACACTGCGCATCTATATTGATAGTGAAGATGGCATCAACGTTGATGATTGTGCTGATGTGAGCCACCAGGTAAGCGCCGTCATGGATGTCGAAGACCCGATCACTGTCGCTTACAACCTGGAAGTCTCTTCGCCTGGTCTTGACCGTCCGATGTTCACCGCCGAACACTATCAACGTTTCACTGGCGAAGAAGTTGCGCTGGTGCTGCGCATGGCGGTTCAGAACCGCCGCAAATGGCAGGGCATTATCAAAGCGGTAGACGGTGAGATGATCACGGTAACCGTCGAAGGCAAAGATGAAGTGTTCGCGCTGAGTAACATCCAGAAGGCGAACCTGGTTCCCCACTTTTAACAGTCTGGATTGAGGTGAAAGGCCCCGATGAACAAAGAAATTTTGGCTGTTGTTGAAGCCGTTTCCAACGAAAAAGCGCTGCCGCGTGAGAAAATTTTCGAAGCGCTGGAAAGCGCGCTGGCAACGGCCACCAAGAAAAAATACGAACAAGAGATCGACGTTCGCGTAGAAATCGACCGCAAGAGCGGCGATTTCGATACTTTCCGTCGCTGGCTGGTAGTTGAAGAAGTCACCCAGCCGACGCGTGAGATCACTCTCGAAGCCGCGCGTTTTGAAGATGAAAGCATGAACGTCGGCGACTATGTCGAAGATCAGATTGAATCTGTTACCTTCGACCGTATCACCACGCAGACCGCTAAACAGGTTATCGTGCAGAAAGTCCGCGAAGCAGAGCGCGCGATGGTGGTCGATCAGTTCCGCGAGCACGAAGGTGAGATCATCACCGGCGTGGTGAAAAAAGTGAACCGCGACAACATCACTCTGGATCTGGGTAACAACGCTGAAGCCGTGATCCTGCGTGAAGATATGCTGCCGCGTGAAAACTTCCGTCCGGGCGACCGCATTCGCGGCGTATTGTACGCTGTCCGTCCGGAAGCGCGTGGCGCCCAGCTGTTCGTGACCCGTTCCAAACCTGAGATGCTGATCGAATTGTTCCGCATCGAAGTGCCGGAAATCGGTGAAGAAGTGCTGGAGATCAAAGCGGCGGCTCGCGATCCGGGTTCTCGTGCCAAAATCGCGGTGAAAACCAACGACAAGCGCATCGACCCGGTTGGCGCTTGCGTCGGTATGCGCGGTGCGCGCGTGCAGGCTGTGTCGACTGAGCTGGGCGGCGAACGCATCGATATCGTCCTGTGGGATGATAACCCGGCGCAGTTCGTCATTAATGCTATGGCGCCGGCAGATGTCGCGTCCATCGTGGTGGATGAAGATAAACACACCATGGATATCGCGGTAGAAGCGGGCAACCTGGCGCAGGCGATTGGCCGTAACGGCCAGAACGTCCGCCTGGCTTCGCAGCTCAGCGGCTGGGAACTCAACGTGATGACCGTTGACGATCTGCAGGCTAAGCACCAGGCGGAAGCGCATGCCGCTATCGATACCTTCACCAAATATCTCGATATTGATGAAGATTTCGCGACAGTGCTGGTTGAAGAAGGCTTCTCCTCGCTGGAAGAGCTGGCCTATGTGCCGATGAAAGAACTGCTGGAAATCGACGGTCTGGATGAAGCCACCGTTGAAGCACTTCGTGAGCGTGCGAAAAACGCACTGACTACGCTGGCGCTAGCTCAGGAAGAGAGCCTGGGCGATAACAAACCTGCCGATGATCTGTTGAATCTGGAAGGTTTGGATCGTGCCCTGGCATTCAAACTGGCTGCCCGTGGTGTTTGTACGCTGGAAGATCTCGCCGAGCAGGGCGTTGATGACCTGGCTGATATCGAAGGGATGACCGACGAGAAAGCTGGCGAGCTCATCATGGCCGCTCGCAACATTTGTTGGTTCGGCGACGAAGCGTAATAAACTGTAGCAGGAAGGAACAGCATGACAGATGTGACTATTAAAGCGCTGGCCTCAGAAATTCAGACCTCTGTGGATCGCCTGATACAGCAATTTGCTGACGCAGGTATTCGCAAATCGGCTGATGATTCTGTGACCGCGCAAGAGAAACAAACTTTGTTGACGCACCTGAACCGTGAACACGGCTCGGCGCCAGACAAGCTGACGTTGCAGCGTAAAACGCGCAGTACGTTGAATATTCCAGGTACCGGTGGAAAGAGTAAATCGGTACAAATCGAAGTCCGCAAGAAACGCACCTTTGTGAAACGCGATCCGCAAGAGGCTGAACGCCTGGCCGCGGAAGAGCAGGCGCAGCGTGAAGCGGAAGAGCAGGCCCGTCGTGAAGCTGAAGAAGCAGCAAAACGCGAGGCGCAATTAAAAGCTGAACGTGAGGCCGCAGAACAAGCTAAACGTGAAGTCGCTGATAAAGCGAAACGTGAAGCTGCGGAAAAAGACAAAGTGAGCAATCAACATACCGACGAAATGACCAAAACCGCCCAGGCTGAAAAGATCCGCCGTGAGAACGAAGCCGCGGAACTGAAGCGCAAATCGGAAGAAGAAGCACGCCGCAAACTTGAAGAAGAAGCGCGCCGTGTAGCGGAAGAAGCACGCCGTATGGCAGAAGAAAACGAAAAAAATTGGTCTGAAACGTCAGACAGCCCGGAAGATAGCAGCGACTATCACGTCACCACGTCACAGCATGCTCGTCAGGCTGAAGATGATAACGATCGTGAAGTCGAAGGCGGCCGTGGCCGTAGCCGTAGCAGCAAAGCGGCACGTCCGGCGAAGAAAGGCAACAAACACGCTGAATCTAAAGCTGACCGTGAAGAAGCCCGTGCGGCCGTTCGCGGTGGTAAAGGCGGTAAGCACCGTAAAGGTTCCGCTCTGCAGCAGGGCTTCCAGAAGCCGGCGCAGGCCGTTAACCGTGACGTTATCATCGGCGAAACCATCACCGTTGGTGAACTGGCTAACAAGATGGCGGTGAAAGGTTCTCAGGTCATCAAAGCGATGATGAAGCTGGGCGCGATGGCGACCATCAACCAGGTCATCGACCAGGAAACCGCGCAGCTGGTTGCCGAAGAGATGGGCCACAAAGTTATCCTGCGTCGTGAAAACGAACTGGAAGAAGCAGTAATGAGCGACCGTGACACCGGCGCTGCGGCTGAACCGCGCGCACCGGTTGTGACCATCATGGGTCACGTTGACCACGGTAAAACCTCGCTGCTGGACTACATTCGTTCGACCAAGGTTGCCTCCGGTGAAGCGGGTGGTATTACCCAGCACATCGGTGCTTACCACGTCGAAACCGACAACGGCATGATCACCTTCCTGGATACCCCGGGCCACGCCGCGTTTACTTCCATGCGTGCTCGTGGTGCGCAGGCGACGGATATCGTGGTTCTGGTGGTGGCGGCAGACGACGGCGTGATGCCGCAGACTATCGAAGCTATCCAGCACGCTAAAGCGGCGCAGGTGCCGGTGGTCGTGGCGGTGAACAAAATCGATAAGCCAGAAGCCGATCCGGACCGCGTCAAGAACGAACTGTCCCAGTACGGCATCCTGCCGGAAGAGTGGGGCGGCGAGAGCCAGTTCGTCCACGTTTCCGCGAAAGCCGGTACCGGTATCGACGACCTGCTGGACGCGATCCTGCTGCAGGCTGAAGTTCTCGAACTGAAAGCGGTTCGTAACGGGATGGCGAGCGGCGCGGTCATCGAATCCTTCCTCGATAAAGGTCGTGGTCCGGTGGCTACCGTTCTGGTTCGCGAAGGTACCCTGCATAAGGGCGATATCGTCCTGTGTGGCTTTGAGTATGGCCGCGTACGTGCGATGCGTGACGAACTGGGCCGCGAAGTGCTGGAAGCGGGTCCGTCCATTCCGGTGGAAATCCTCGGTCTGTCCGGTGTGCCGGCTGCCGGTGATGAAGTGACCGTGGTTCGTGACGAGAAGAAAGCACGTGAAGTGGCGCTGTATCGTCAGGGCAAATTCCGTGAAGTTAAGCTCGCGCGTCAGCAGAAATCTAAGCTGGAAAACATGTTCGCGAACATGACCGAAGGCGAAGTTCACGAAGTGAATATCGTGCTGAAAGCGGACGTACAGGGTTCTGTCGAAGCGATTTCCGATTCCTTACTGAAACTGTCTACCGACGAAGTGAAAGTGAAGATCATCGGTTCCGGCGTAGGTGGTATCACCGAAACCGACGCCACCCTGGCGGCTGCGTCCAACGCGATTCTGGTTGGCTTCAACGTTCGTGCTGATGCCTCTGCGCGTAAAGTTATCGAAGCGGAAAGCCTGGATCTGCGTTACTACTCCGTCATCTATAACCTGATCGACGAAGTGAAAGCGGCGATGAGCGGCATGCTGTCTCCGGAACTGAAACAGCAGATCATCGGTCTGGCTGAAGTGCGTGATGTCTTTAAATCGCCGAAGTTCGGCGCTATCGCGGGCTGTATGGTTACCGAAGGGACGATCAAACGTCACAACCCAATCCGCGTTCTGCGCGACAACGTGGTTATCTATGAAGGCGAGCTGGAATCCCTGCGTCGCTTCAAAGATGACGTTAACGAAGTCCGTAACGGCATGGAATGTGGTATCGGTGTGAAGAACTACAACGACGTTCGCGTTGGCGATATGATTGAAGTGTTCGAAATCATCGAAATTCAGCGTAGCATCGATTAATCATCGGATGGCTAAGCAGCCGGGGAAGCGAAGCGCCACCCGGCAATCATTTTAAAAAGGGGCTTTTGGCCCCTTTTTTGTCTTTATTCTGGAGAATTTATTATGGCGAAAGAATTTGGTCGCCCGCAGCGCGTGGCCCAGGAGATGCAAAAAGAGATTGCCATCATCCTGCAGCGTGAAATTAAAGATCCGCGTCTGGGCATGATGACCACCGTTTCCGGTGTGGAAATGTCCCGTGACCTGGCCTATGCCAAAGTGTATGTCACCTTCCTGAACGACAAAGATGAAGCCGCGGTGAAAGCGGGCATCAAAGCGCTGCAGGAAGCCTCTGGCTTTATCCGCTCTCTGCTGGGTAAAGCGATGCGTCTGCGCATCGTACCGGAACTGACTTTCTTCTACGACAACTCACTGGTGGAAGGGATGCGCATGTCCAACCTGGTTACCAGCGTGGTGAAACACGACGATGAGCGCCGTGTGAACCCGGACGACAGCAAGGAGGACTGATGAGTCGTCCTCGTCGTCGCGGTCGCGACGTGCACGGCGTGTTGTTGCTGGACAAGCCTCAGGGTGCCTCCAGCAACGATGTGCTGCAGAAAGTAAAGCGTATTTATAACGCCAACCGCGCCGGGCATACCGGCGCGCTGGATCCGTTGGCGACCGGTATGCTGCCGATCTGCCTTGGCGAAGCGACGAAATTTTCCCAGTATCTGCTGGACTCAGATAAACGCTACCGCGTGATCGCCAAACTGGGCCAGCGCACCGATACCTCCGATGCCGATGGCCAGGTGGTGGAAGAGCGTCCGCTGACCTTTAGCGACGAACAGCTGGCGGCGGCGCTGGACAGCTTCCGCGGCGAGACGCAGCAGGTGCCATCGATGTATTCGGCGCTGAAATATCAGGGTAAGAAGCTGTACGAATATGCTCGCCAGGGGATTGAGGTCCCGCGGGAAGCCCGGCCGATTACGGTCTACGAGCTGCTGTTTATTCGCCATGAAGGCGATGAGCTGGAGCTGGAGATCCACTGCTCGAAAGGCACCTACATCCGGACGATTATCGATGATTTAGGTGAGAAGCTCGGCTGCGGCGCGCACGTGATTTTCCTGCGTCGCCTGGCGGTGAGTAAATACCCGGTTGAGCGGATGGTGACCCTTGAGCAGCTGCAGGCGCTGGTCGATCAGGCGGCGGCGCAGGATATTCCTGCCGCGCAGCTGCTCGATCCGCTGCTGATGCCCATGGACAGCCCGGCTTCAGATTACCCGCTGGTGACGATTCCGGAGACTTCCGCAGTCTACTTTAAGAACGGTAACCCGGTACGCCAGTCAGGCGCGCCGCTTAACGGCCTGGTACGGGTGATGGAAAGCGAATCCGGCAAGTTTCTCGGCATGGGCGAAATTGACGATGAAGGCCGCGTGGCGCCGCGTCGTCTGGTGGTGGAATACCCGGCGTAAGCGCTTTTCTTGCGATAAAAGCCTGCTACGAGTAGAATATCGCCGCTTAACGTCCGCTAACGTGTTTTAACATTTTCGGGCGTTGCATCAGGGGTCGCTGAATTAGAGATCGGCACCCTTTCTTTCTTTTAATTTTTGGAGTTCTAAAATGTCTCTAAGCGTTGAAGCTAAAGCAAAAATCGTTTCTGAGTTTGGTCGTGGCGAAAACGACAGCGGTTCTACCGAAGTTCAGGTTGCACTGCTGACCGCACAGATCAACCACCTGCAGGGCCACTTTGCAGAGCACAAAAAAGATCACCACAGCCGTCGTGGTCTGCTGCGCATGGTTTCTCAGCGTCGTAAACTGCTCGACTACCTGAAACGTAAAGATGTTGCACGTTACTCTGCGCTGATCGAGCGTCTGGGTCTGCGTCGCTAATTCTGCGAGTTTCAGAAAAAGGGGCCTGACGGCCCCTTTTTTCGACCGGGCGGCAGCAATTCATTCAAAACTCATGTATTGTTGCTAGTAATGATCTTCATGCAGAGGTTCGCGCGGCTAATGAGAGGCTTCATCCGCAGGGGCGGGTAAAGGTTGTCATTAGTCGCGAGGATGCAGAGGATCGGGTCAATAGACGCTATGTCCTAGATATGGCGTGATTTATAGATAAAAAGGATAGAATTTTGCTTAATCCGATCGTTCGTAAATTCCAGTACGGCCAGCATACCGTGACTCTGGAAACCGGCATGATGGCGCGCCAGGCAACGGCCGCTGTGATGGTTAGCATGGATGACACCGCGGTATTCGTGACCGTTGTGGGTCAGAAAAAAGCGAAGCCAGGCCAGGACTTTTTCCCGCTGACTGTTAACTACCAGGAGCGTACCTACGCTGCTGGTAAAATCCCGGGTGGTTTCTTCCGTCGTGAAGGCCGTCCAAGCGAAGGCGAAACCCTGATCGCGCGTCTGATTGACCGCCCGGTTCGCCCGCTGTTCCCGGAAGGCTTCGTTAACGAAGTTCAGGTTATCGCTACCGTTGTTTCCGTTAACCCGCAGGTTAACCCGGATATCGTCGCGATGATCGGCGCCTCCGCAGCGCTGTCGCTGTCTGGTATTCCGTTCAATGGCCCAATCGGCGCCGCGCGCGTGGGTTACATCAACGACCAGTACGTACTGAACCCAACCCAGGAAGAGCTGAAGTCCAGCAAACTGGATCTGGTGGTTGCCGGTACCGAAGCGGCTGTGCTGATGGTTGAATCCGAAGCTGAACTGCTGAGCGAAGACCAGATGCTGGGCGCGGTGGTCTTTGGCCACGAGCAGCAGCAGATTGTTATTCAGAACATCAACGACCTGGTGAAAGAAGCCGGTAAACCGCGTTGGGATTGGCAGCCGGAAGCCGTCAACGAGGCGCTGAACGCGCGCGTTGCTGCGCTGGCTGAATCCCGCCTGAGCGATGCTTACCGTATCACCGACAAACAAGAGCGTTACGCTCAGGTTGACGTGATCAAATCTGAAACCATCGCCACGCTGGTTGCTGAAGATGAAACCCTGGACGCTAACGAGCTGGGTGAGATTCTGCACGCTATCGAGAAAAACGTGGTTCGTAGCCGCGTACTGGCAGGCGAGCCGCGTATCGATGGTCGCGAAAAAGATATGATCCGTGGTCTGGACGTTCGTACCGGCGTACTGCCGCGTACTCACGGTTCCGCACTGTTCACCCGCGGCGAAACGCAGGCGCTGGTTACCGCGACTCTGGGTACCGCACGCGATGCGCAGAACATTGACGAACTGATGGGCGAGCGTACCGACTCCTTCCTGTTCCACTACAACTTCCCTCCGTACTCCGTAGGCGAAACTGGCATGGTGGGTTCTCCGAAGCGTCGTGAAATCGGTCACGGTCGTCTGGCGAAGCGCGGCGTACTGGCCGTGATGCCGACTATTGAAGAATTCCCGTACACCGTTCGCGTGGTATCGGAAATCACCGAATCTAACGGTTCTTCTTCCATGGCTTCTGTCTGCGGTGCTTCTCTGGCGCTGATGGACGCCGGCGTGCCGGTAAAAGCCGCTGTGGCGGGTATCGCCATGGGCCTGGTGAAAGAAGGCGACAACTTCGTCGTGCTGTCTGACATCCTGGGTGACGAAGACCACCTCGGCGATATGGACTTCAAAGTCGCGGGTTCCCGCGATGGTATCTCTGCGCTGCAGATGGATATCAAAATTGAAGGTATCACCAAAGAAATCATGCAGGTTGCTCTGAACCAGGCTAAAGGTGCGCGTCTGCACATCCTGGGCGTGATGGAACAGGCGATTAACGCGCCGCGCGGCGACATCTCTGAATTCGCACCGCGTATCCACACCATCAAGATCAACCCGGACAAGATCAAAGACGTTATCGGTAAAGGCGGTTCTGTTATCCGTGCCCTGACCGAAGAAACCGGCACCACCATCGAAATCGAAGATGACGGTACCGTGAAGATCGCAGCGACCGACGGTGATAAAGCGCAACACGCTATCCGTCGTATTGAAGAGATCACCGCTGAGATCGAAGTTGGCCGTATCTACAATGGTAAAGTAACCCGTATCGTTGACTTTGGCGCATTCGTTGCCATCGGCGGCGGTAAAGAAGGTCTGGTCCACATCTCACAGATCGCTGACAAGCGCGTTGAGAAAGTGACTGACTATCTGCAGATGGGTCAGGAAGTGCCGGTTAAGGTTCTGGAAGTTGACCGTCAGGGCCGTGTCCGTCTGAGCATTAAAGAAGCAACTGAACAGACTCCGTCTGCCGCAGCGCCGGAAGCTCCGGCCGCCGAGCAGGGCGAGTAAGGTTGCCGTTAGCCCTCCGCTTTTGCGGAGGGCGTTTTACGGGCAGGACGCCTCGTTTGCAGCCGGGGAACAGGACGTTCATCCAATCGTTGTCTTCGGGAGTGGGAAATGAAGCCTTTTTTGCGCTGGTGTTTCGTGGCGACAGCTCTCACGCTGGCAGGATGCAGTAGCACCGCCTGGCGTAAGGACGCCGTCCTCGCAGTACCATTGCAACCGACTTTACAGCAAGAAGTGATTCTGGCACGCATGGAACAAATTCTTGCCAGTCGGGCTTTATCCGATGACGAACGCGCACAGCTTTTATATGAGCGCGGAGTGTTGTATGATAGTCTCGGTCTGAGGGCATTAGCGCGAAATGATTTTTCACAAGCGCTGGCAATCCGACCCGATATGCCTGAAGTATTTAACTACTTAGGCATTTACTTAACGCAGGCAGGCAATTTTGATGCTGCCTATGAAGCGTTTGATTCTGTACTTGAGCTTGATCCAACTTACAACTACGCGCACTTGAACCGCGGTATCGCCCTGTATTACGGCGGCCGGGCTAAGTTAGCGCAAGATGATCTGCTGGCGTTTTATCAAGACGATCCCAATGATCCTTTCCGTAGCCTGTGGCTTTATATCGCCGAGCGTAAACTCGACGAGAAGCGGGCGCTTGAAGCACTCAGAGAGCGCTTAAACAAGTCGGACAAAGAACAATGGGGATGGAACATTGTCGAGTTCTACCTTGGCGACATTAGCGAAAAAGAGCTGATGACTCGTCTGAAGGCAGACGCAACGGATAACACCTCGCTCGCTGAGCATCTCAGTGAAACCAACTTCTATTTAGGTAAGTACTACCTAAGTCTGGGGGACAAGGACAGCGCTACGGCACTGTTCAAACTGGCGGTCGCCAACAACGTACACAACTACGTTGAGCACCGATACGCATTGTTGGAATTATCGCTCTTGGGCCAGGAGCAAGATGACCTGGCAGAATCGGACCAGCAATAGCTGACGAACACATCAGCCCATAGTTTTTTGCTTGCCATCACCTTCGCGGGTGAGGGCGTTGTTGTTCGTTAATACACCTACTTTGAGCCGGTTCACACTTTTCAATGAAAATTACCGTAAATTTTCACGATGAGTTATGTAGACTGGCCGCCATTAATTTTGAGGCACACGTACTACATGGCTGAATTCGAAACCACTTTTGCAGATCTGGGCCTGAAGGCTCCTATCCTTGAAGCGCTCACCGATCTGGGTTACGAAAAACCATCTCCGATCCAGGCTGAGTGCATTCCGCATCTGCTGGACGGCCGCGATGTTCTGGGTATGGCCCAGACCGGTAGCGGTAAAACCGCAGCGTTCTCTTTACCGCTGCTGAACAACATTGATCCTGAGCTAAGAGCACCGCAGATTCTGGTGCTGGCGCCGACCCGCGAGCTGGCGGTACAGGTTGCTGAAGCAATGACGGAATTCTCTAAACATATGCGCGGCGTGAACGTGGTTGCCCTGTACGGCGGCCAGCGTTATGACGTGCAGCTGCGCGCCCTGCGTCAGGGGCCGCAGATCGTCGTCGGTACCCCGGGTCGTCTGCTGGACCACCTGAAGCGCGGCACCCTGGACCTCTCTAAACTGAGCGGCCTGGTACTGGATGAAGCAGATGAAATGCTGCGCATGGGCTTTATCGAAGACGTAGAAACCATTATGGCGCAGATCCCGGAAGGGCATCAGACCGCGCTGTTCTCCGCCACCATGCCGGAAGCGATTCGTCGCATTACCCGCCGCTTTATGAAAGAGCCGCAGGAAGTGCGCATTCAGTCCAGCGTCACTACGCGTCCGGACATCAGCCAGAGCTACTGGACTGCTTACGGCATGCGTAAAAACGAAGCGCTGGTGCGTTTCCTGGAAGCGGAAGATTTTGATGCGGCGATTATCTTCGTTCGTACCAAAAACGCGACCCTGGAAGTGGCTGAAGCGCTGGAGCGTAATGGCTATAACAGCGCAGCGCTGAACGGCGACATGAACCAGGCGCTGCGTGAGCAGACCCTGGAGCGTCTGAAAGACGGTCGTCTGGATATCCTGATTGCGACTGACGTTGCAGCCCGCGGTCTGGACGTTGAGCGTATCAGCCTGGTGGTGAACTACGACATCCCGATGGATTCTGAATCCTACGTTCACCGTATCGGCCGTACCGGTCGTGCCGGTCGTGCTGGCCGCGCGCTGCTGTTCGTTGAGAACCGCGAGCGTCGTCTGCTGCGCAACATCGAACGCACAATGAAGCTGACCATTCCTGAAGTGGAACTGCCGAACGCAGAGCTGCTGAGCAAGCGTCGTCTGGAAAAATTCGCCGCGAAAGTTCAGCAGCAGCTGGAAAGCAGCGATCTGGATCAGTACCGTGCGCTGCTGGCGAAAATCCAGCCGACGGCGGAAGGCGAAGAGCTGGACGTGGAAACGCTGGCTGCTGCGCTGCTGAAGATGGCTCAGGGTGAACGTTCGCTGATCGTTCCGCCGGATGCGCCGATGCGTCCTAAGCGTGAGTTCCGTGACCGCGACGATCGCTTCGAGCGTCGTGGCGACCGTAACGATCGCGCTCCGCGCGGCGATCGCGAAGATCGTCCGAAGCGTGAGCGTCGTGACGTAGGTGATATGGAACTGTATCGCATTGAAGTGGGTCGCGATGACGGCGTTGAAGTACGTCATATCGTTGGCGCGATTGCCAATGAAGGCGATATCAGCAGCCGTTACATCGGTAACATCAAGCTGTTCGCTTCTCACTCCACTATCGAACTGCCGAAAGGGATGCCGGGCGAAGTGCTGCAGCACTTTACTCGTACCCGCATCCTGAACAAACCGATGAACATGCAGCTGCTGGGCGATGCGCAGCCGCGCACTGAACGTCGTGGCGGCGGTGAGCGTCGTGAAGGCGGTCGTGGCTTCGGCGGTGAGCGTCGTGAAGGCGGCCGTGGCTTCGGTGGTGAGCGTCGTGAAGGCGGTCGTGGTGATGGTCGTCGTTTCAGCGGCGAACGTCGTGAAGGCCGTGCGCCGCGTCGTGATGATGCATCCGCGCCGCGCCGTGATGACTCTGCCGGTCGCCGTCGCTTCGGTGGCGATGCGTAATTAACGCAGCCCGTTAGCGTAAACTAAATAATACAGCCCCGATCGTCATGATTGGGGCTTTTTTTATTTCTTTTGTACTCGTGTACTGGTACAGTGCGTCATGCTCAACGTGAGCGAAGTATTTTCGACTGGAGATTTCGGTAAATGGCGACACTAACCACTACGGCAACCCGTCCGTCCTTGTTTGGCGGCGTGGTGATTATCGGCGGCACGATTATCGGCGCGGGCATGTTCTCGCTGCCGGTGGTGATGTCCGGCGCGTGGTTCTTCTGGTCGCTGGCGGCGCTGGTCTTCACCTGGTTCTGCATGTTGCACTCCGGTCTGATGATCCTGGAGGCCAACCTTAACTACCGCATCGGCTCCAGCTTCGACACCATCACCAAAGACCTGCTCGGCAAGGGCTGGAACCTGGTGAACGGCGTGTCGATCGCCTTTGTACTGTATATCCTGACCTATGCCTATATCTCAGCCAGCGGCTCGATCCTCCACCACACTTTTAGCGAGATGTCGCTGAACGTGCCGGCGCGCGCGGCGGGCTTCGGCTTTGCGCTGCTGGTGGCGTTTATCGTCTGGATGAGCACCAAAGCGGTGAGTCGTATGACGGCCATTGTGCTCGGCGCCAAGGTGATCACTTTTTTTCTGACTTTCGGCAGCCTGCTGGGGCACGTCGAGCCGACGACGCTGTTTAACGTCGCGGAAAAGAACGCTTCCTACGCGCCCTATCTGCTGATGACGCTGCCGTTTTGTCTGGCCTCATTTGGCTACCATGGCAACGTGCCGAGTCTGATGAAATACTATGGTAAAGATCCGCGGACCATCATCCGCTGCTTAACCTACGGTACGCTGCTGGCGCTGGGTCTGTACGTGGTATGGCTGCTGGTGACGATGGGGAACATCCCGCGTCCGCAGTTTATCGACATCGCGCAGAAGGGCGGCAACATTGATGTGCTGGTGCAGGCGCTGAGCGGCGTGCTGAACAGCCGGAGTCTGGATCTGCTGCTGGTGGTGTTCTCTAACTTTGCCGTCGCCAGTTCGTTTCTCGGCGTGACGCTGGGGCTGTTCGACTACCTGGCGGATCTGTTTGGCTTTGACGATAGCGCGATGGGGCGCTTTAAAACCGCGCTGTTGACCTTTATCCCGCCGATGATCGGCGGGCTGGTGAAACCAGATGGTTTCCTTTACGCCATCGGCTATGCCGGCCTGGCGGCGACCATCTGGGCGGCGATTGTGCCGGCGCTGCTGGCCCGCGCCTCACGCCAACGCTTCGGTAGCCCACTGTTCCGCGTGTGGGGCGGAACGCCGATGATTGTGCTGATCCTGCTGTTTGGCCTCGGCAACGCCGTTGTACACATCCTGTCGAGCGTTAATCTGCTGCCGGTGTATCAGTAACGTTATTGCCCGGTGGCGCGACGTCCACCGGGCTGACGTGTGTGTTACCCCAACAATTCCTCTTTCACCTGCATCGCCAAATCAAACGAATGCAGGCGAGCCTGGTGGTCGAAGATCTGGCCATTGACCATAATTTCGTCCGCCTCGGTTTCGCGCAGAATCGACGCTAAGCCGTGGCGGACTTTGTTTTTATCGCCAACCAGCGACATGCTCAGTGCCTGCTGCACACCATACTGCTCGGATGCAGACCACAGCTGATGCATATTTTCCACCGGCGGCGGCAGCTGCCCGGTCTCGCCGCGGCGCAGCTTCACAAACGCCTGCTGCATAGAGGTAAAGAGGAATTCCGCATCGCGATTACTGTCGGCGGCAATGATATTGATGCATACCATGGCGTACGGTTTTTCCAGCCGCGCCGAAGGTTTGAAATTGCTGCGATACAGATGCAGGGCCTGGAACAACATATCCGGCGCGAAATGCGAGGCGAACGCGAACGGCAGGCCGAGCTGCGCCGCCAGCTGGGCACTGTACAGGCTCGATCCCAGCAGCCATACCGGAATACGCTCCCCGTAACCGGGAACCGGGCGCACGTGCGGGTTTGGATCGCAGGCGTCAAACCAGTCCACCAGCTCCGCCACGTCGCGCGGGAAGTTATCGACATCGCCGCTCATATGGCGGCGCAGGGCACGCATGGTCGGCTGATCGCTGCCTGGCGCGCGGCCAAGGCCGAGATCGATCCGCCCGGGATAAAGGGTATTCAGGGTGCCGAACTGTTCGGCGATCACCAGCGGTGAGTGGTTGGGCAGCATTACGCCGCCGGACCCGAGATGCAGGGTGGAGGTGTTGGCGGCGAGATAGCCTATCAGCACCGAAGTCGCCGCACTGGCAATGCCGACCATATTATGGTGCTCCGCCAGCCAGTAGCGGTGATAGCCGCGCGATTCGGCCAGCCGGGCGAGATCCAGAGAGTGGGTAAAGGCTTCTTTGGCAGAAGAACCTTGCGGGATCGGCGCCAGATCGAGCACCGAGAACGGAACAGATTTGTCAGTCATAAAGGCTCACTTTGCTACAGCATCGTCATCAGATTGAAGGTCTTCTTCCAGCCTGGCGCATCCTGGACGCGCCAGCCAGAAAAGCTGCATCTTTAATAATGCATTAAAATCTGAGCACTGTTGTTAACAAAGTGAGCGGTTTATCAGGGCTGCAGCGCCAGCCCGGGCAGCCGTTTCCAGTAGCCGTTGCAATCACTATTGCTGGTAAGATCCAGCGGCGCAGCACCGTTTTCGTTGGCGCGGAAGGCCTCGAGCATAGCGAAGGTCTCATTGCCCATCGGCGACAGGCGCACCATATCCACCAGACCATGCATGGACGTCAGCTCATTGCCCAGGTTATAGACGTAGCCGCTCATGGTCTGGATACCGTTGAGCACGAAGACCTGCTGGTTCTCCTGCGACAGCATGCTGCGCCCGGTCGGGTACTTGATGCAGCAGGTTTCGCATTCATCCTTTGGCCGGTCTTCCGAGCGGGCGGTAAAGCAGCGCGCGGAATAGGCCAGCGGCAGATGGCCGTAGCTCAGTACTTCGACTTCAAACTGGTTGCGAATGCCCAGCTCTTCGCACTGGGTCAGTAAATTTGCCAGCCAGTCGCGGGAAAGCTCCACCGGCATGCACCAGCGTACCATCCCCTGTTTTAGCAGCAGGCGCAGGGTGACGGCGTTGTAGCAGTTTAGCGCATGACCAGCGACGAACGGCAGCTTGCGTTCGGCGCAGAGGTTCACTACCCCCAAATCGCTGGCCTCGATCAGAAACTCGCCATTCTCGACATAGCGCTTCAGCTCGCCCAGCTCAGAGGAGGCCTGCACCAGCGCGAGGGTAGACAGCACGACCTGCTTGCCGCTACCGGCCAGCGCTTTTGCCATCTCGATCCAGTCGCCAACTTTGGTGGCGCGGCGTTTGCTGCACACGGCTTCGCCGAGATAAATGGTGTCGGCGCTACTGTTTGCCGCCTGCTGGTAAAAATCTTCCAGCGTCTCTTTTGGCCAGTAGTACAGCACCGGCCCTAATGAATATTTCATGTTTCTCACTGCCATTTACGGTGGTAGGCGCCAAGGGTGGTTTGTGTCCCTTCAGACATGGAGCCGAGGGTGTCCATCCATGCGGATTGCGGCACGAAATTCTGCGGATCGGCTTTGCAGCGATCGATTGCCTGACGCCAGACTTTTGCCACCTGGGTAACATATGCCGGGCTGCGCTGGCGTCCTTCGATTTTCACCGAGGCGATATTGGCGGCCATCAGCTCCGGCAACAGCTCGAGGGTGTTGAGGCTGGTGGGCTCTTCCAGCGCATGATAGCGCTCGCCGTCGACCAGGTAGCGGCCTTTACACAGCGTCGGATATCCGGCGTTCTCACCATCCTGATAGCGATCGATCAGCACTTCGTTGAGGCGCGACTCCAGCCCCTGCGGCGTTTGCTGCCAGCGCACGAAGCGGGCAGGCGAACAGGCGCCAACGGTATTCGGCGACTCCCCGGTCAGGTAGGAAGAGAGATAGCAGCGGCCTTCCGCCATGATGCACAGGCTGCCGAAGGCGAAGACTTCCAGCGGTACCGGCGTGGCGCGGGCTAACTGTTTCACCTGATGAATAGACAGGACGCGCGGCAGCACAACGCGCGCGACGTCGAAGTTGCGGTGGTAGAAGCGAATCGCTTCTTCATTGGTGGCGGAAGCCTGCACCGAAACGTGACGCTCAATATGTGGATAGCGTTCCGCGGCGTACTCCAGCATGGCGATATCGGCCAGGATCAGCGCATCGGCGCCCAGCTGGGCGGCCATATCCACCGCGCGTTGCCAGCGAGCGTAGCCGTCCGGGTGGGCAAAGGTGTTGATCGCGATATGCAGTTTACGACGGTGCTGATGCACAAAGTTGACGGCTTCCTGCAGTTTCTTTTCGGTGAAATTAAGGCCGGCAAAGTGGCGGGCGTTGGTGTCATCTTTCAGCCCGATATAGACGGCATCGGCGCCGTTTTCGATGGCCGCCTTAAGCGCCGGAAGGTTACCGGCTGGGCAGAGCAGCTCCATAATTTTTCCTGAAAAATGCGGCCCGTCAGGGACGCTGATTGGTTAACGAGCAGGGATTTTAGTTAACCTTCTGGTGACAATTTTTGATTTGAGGCAGTTAAAAGTGTATTGGCGGCGCCAATAACTGACGGCCGTCATCGCGTTTTTGTTGATTTACGCCGCTATGTTGTTTATGTGATATGGCACAATAGCGGAACAATTGCATTCATGGAGTAAAGCTTGTGTTGGATAAACTGCGTTCCCGGCTGGTCCACTTTGGCCCGTCTTTACTGAGCGTGCCGGTTAAGCTGGCGCCTTTTGCCCTCAAGCGCCAGGTGCTGGAGCAAGTGCTAAGCTGGCAGTTCCGTCAGGCGCTGGCAGAAGGCGAGCTGGAGTTTCTCGAGGGGCGCTGGTTAAGTATTCATGTGCGTGACATCGGTCTGCTGTGGTATACCTCGGTAGTCGATGGGCGCCTGGTGGTCAGCCAGCAGGCCGACGCCGACGTCAGCTTCAGCGCCGACGCCAGCGATCTGTTAATGATTGCCGCGCGCAAGCAGGATCCGGATACGCTATTCTTCCAGCGTCGTCTGGTGATCGAAGGCGATACGGAGCTGGGGCTGTATGTAAAAAATTTGATGGACGCCATTGAGCTCGAGCAGATGCCAAAAGCGCTGCGCGTGATGTTGCTGCAACTGGCGGATTTTGTCGAAGCTGGACTGAAGAGCCCGCAGAAACCTGAACAGACATCGGTAGGTGAGGCATGCTGATTCGAGTGGAGATTGGGATTGATGCACCGGGAATCGACGCACTGCTGCGTCGTACCTTCGGCCGCGATGCCGAAGCGCAGCTGGTGCACGATCTGCGTGAAGATGGACTGATCACGCTGGGGGTGGTGGCGACGGATGATGAAGGCCAGGTGATCGGCTACGTTGCTTTTAGCCCGGTGGCGGTGGAAGGTGAAGAGCTGCAGTGGGTTGGCCTGGCGCCGCTGGCGGTGGATGAACAATACCGTGGGCAGGGCATTGGCCGGCAGCTGGTCTATGAAGGGCTGGATTCGCTAAATGAGTTTGGCTATGCCGCGGTGGTGACGCTGGGCGATCCGGAATTGTACCGTCGCTTCGGCTTTGAACCGGCAGCACGCTTCGATCTACGCTGCCGCTGGCCGGATAGCGCAGAAGCGTTTCAGGTTCACCGTCTGGCGGATGACGCCCTTAACGGGGTACACGGTCAGGTGGAATATAGCGATCACTTTAATCGTCTTTGAGCCTTGCCAGCAGGATTTCGAAGGTACCCTCTCCGGCAACGAGGCGCTCTTTATCGCGCTTCGTTAGCTGCTTAACACGATATTCCAGTCGCAAAGCAAGTGAGTGTTCACCAACCTCATGGCTAAAGGCCAGCTGTAGGTCGCCTTTGCCACGCAACGCCTTCGCGCCTTTCCCCGTCTGATGCTGGCGAAAGCGGCGCGGCACATCGGTCGTGATGCCGGTATAGAGGCGATTATCCGCGGTTCGAATGAGATACAGAAACCAGCACACGGTCACAAAGTCGGTATGGTAAGGTGTGTGCACCATAGCATAATGGAGAAGAAAATGGATACGCTTGCTGCCATTGGTCGCTGGCTGAATAAACAGCATGTCGTCACCTGGTGCGTTTCGCGCGACGACGAGCTGTGGTGTGCCAATGCTTTTTACGTTTATGACCCCGAGACGGTGGCCTTCTATCTGCTCAGCGATGAACATACGCGCCACGGTCAGATGACCGGTGAGCGGGCGAAAGTGGCCGGCACGGTCAACGGCCAGCCAAAAACCGTGGCCCTGATCCGCGGCGTGCAGTTCAAAGGCGAGATCCGTCGGCTGAGCGGCGACGAAGAGGCACGGATGCGCCAGCGCTACGTCAGACGCTTTCCGGTGGCCCGCATGCTGTCGGCACCGGTATGGGAAATTCGTCCGGACGAAATAAAGTTCACCGACAACACGCTGGGCTTTGGGAAAAAATTACACTGGCGGCGTGATGCCAGCGCCGAGCAGGCGTAACGCTTCACGATTAAAGGCCGGCAGATCGTCCGGCGTTCTGCTGGTGACCAGCTGTTCGTTATCGACCACCACCTCCTGGTCGTAAAACTCGCCCCCGGCGTTTTTCACATCCACCACAATCGGTTTCACCGCGGTGAGCTTACGCCCGCGGATCACATCGGCGCTGATCAGCAGCTGCGGGCCGTGGCAGATGGCAAACACCGGCTTACCGCCGTTGACAAAATCGCGGGTAAAGGTGACGAAGCGTTCATCCCCGCGCAGCTGGTCAGGGGAATAGCCCCCGGGCAGCAACAAGGCATCAAACTCACCCGGTGTGACGTCATCGATGGCCCGATCGATAGCCACCTCTGCTTCTCCCTGTTTACCTTTCACCGTCTTGCCAGCCTGCTTTTCGATCGTCACAACCTGATGCCCGGCGAGCTTGAAGGCGTCGGCGGGAGAGGTAAATTCAGAATCTTCAAAGTCATCGGTAATGAGCACGGCTATCTTTTTACTCATGCTTCCTCCGCTATCTGGATGGTCAATGAGGTAATTCCATGATGATGGTGGATACTTACCTTGTAAGGTATTAAGCCTGGAACATGAGCCCGAAAGTGCAAGGCGGAGAATTCTGTAAAGGAGAATCAATGAGTCAGGTATTATTGACCGGCGCGACCGGGTTAGTTGGTGGTCACTTACTTCGGCTGCTGCAGAATGAGCCGAGCATCAGCACCATTGCTGCGCCGACGCGGCGCCCGCTGGCGCCAGCGGAAGGTGTCTTTAATCCTCACGATCCCCAGCTGACCGATGCCCTGGCGCAGGTGGTCGACCCGGTGGATATCGTCTTCTGCTGTCTGGGAACAACGCGCCGGGAGGCCGGGAGCAAAGAGGCTTTTGTCCATGCCGATTACACGCTGGTGGTTGATACCGCGCTGACCGGCAAACGGCTGGGTGCGCAACATATGCTGGTGGTCAGTGCGATGGGCGCCAATGCCCACTCGCCGTTTTTCTACAATCGGGTGAAGGGTGAAATGGAGGCGGCGCTGATCGATCAGGGCTGGCCGCGGCTGACCATTGCCAGGCCGTCGATGCTGTCGGGTGAGCGGGAAAAAAAACGGACCAATGAGACCTTACTCGCACCGCTTTTTCGGCTCCTGCCGGGGAACTGGAAAGCCATCGCGGCCCGCGATGTGGCAATTGCCCTGCTGGCGGAGGCATTGTCGCCCACCCACGAAGGGGTGCAAATTCTCACCTCATCCCAGTTGCGGGCGCGCGCCGCGCGACAGACGGAATAGCGGTTTGCAAACGCAGGCTTCCGGCGTAGTATTCACGGCTTCAATTCATATCCACATTTCTTGCTGGGGAATGCTATGACTGGTCAGTCTTCATCTCAGGCGGCGTCACCGTTTCAATGGTGGAAACCCGCGCTTTTCTTTCTTGTCGTCATTGTTGGTCTGTGGATCGTCAAATGGCAACCCTACTACGGGAAGGCCTTTACCGCTGCGGAAACCCACAGTATCGGTAAATCCATTCTCGCCCAGGCCGACGCTAACCCGCTGAAGGCGGCGTGGGACTACGCGATAGTTTATTTCCTTGCCGTCTGGAAAGCGGCGGTGCTCGGCGTGCTGCTCGGGTCGTTGATCCAGGTGATACCCCGCGACTGGCTGCTGCGTACGCTTGGGCAATCGCGGTTTCAGGGGACGCTGCTGGGGACGATTTTCTCGCTGCCGGGCATGATGTGTACCTGTTGCGCTGCCCCGGTTGCGGCCGGGATGCGCAAACAGCAGGTGTCGATGGGCGGAGCGCTGGCGTTCTGGATGGGCAACCCGCTGCTCAACCCGGCGACACTGGTGTTTATGGGTTTTGTTCTGGGCTGGCAGTTTGCGCTGATTCGTCTGGTGGCGGGCCTGGCGACGGTATTGATTGTGGCGACCCTGGTGCAGAAATGGGTAACAGAGGCGGCGACGCAGCCGGCTGTGGTGCCTGATGCACAGCCGGACGCGGCCCAGGGCGGCTTCTTGAGTCGCTGGCTGCGGGCGCTGTGGACGCTGTTCTGGAACACGATCCCGGTTTATATCCTCGCGGTACTGGCGCTGGGAGCGGCGCGCGTCTGGTTGTTCCCGCACGCCGATGGCGTGGTGGATAATACGTTGTTCTGGGTCATTGCGATGGCGATAGCCGGCTGCCTGTTTGTGATCCCCACCGCGGCGGAAATTCCAATTGTGCAAACGATGATGCTGGCGGGAATGGGAATGGCGCCGGCGCTGGCGCTGCTCATCACTCTGCCGGCCGTGAGCGTGCCGTCGCTGATTATGCTGCGTAAAGCCTTCCCGGCCAAAGCGCTGTGGCTGACGGGCGGACTGGTGGCGCTGTGTGGAGCGATCGTTGGCGCGCTGGCGCTGATATAGTTCGGCGTAAACGTATGGATAGCCGGATTGGATGGCGGCGACGCCTTACCCGGCTTCCAACGGACAGGGAATGCTAGCCCGGCTACGCGCAGCGCCAGCCGGGAGACTGCAGGTTTATTTGATGTAGGTAAAGGCGGTGGTCACCCGGGACACGCCGCTCACCCGGCTGGCAATATCGGCGGCCGCCCGGCCTTCACGATCGGTTACCAGTCCCATCAGGAAGACTTCGCTGTTTTCCGTGGTGACCTTCACATTCGACGATTTGACCTGATCGGTGCTCAGGAGCTGCGAACGCACCTTGGTGGTGATCCAGGTATCAGACGAGGCGGTCCCTAAACCAATCGGCTGGCCCTGACGCACTTCATTAAACACTTCCGTGGTCCCTTCCACACCCATAGCGATTTGCTTGGCGCGGGCAGAGAGATCCGGCGTCGGCGACTGACCGGTTAGCAGGACTTTGCCCTGATAAGCGGTAACGTTGATGCGGGCCTGTTTTTTAATCTGTTCATCTTTCGACAAGGCGCTATTGACGCGCAGTTCCAGGGTGCTGTCATCGACCTGGGTTCCCACCGTACGCGGGTCCGTTGCGGCTTTGGTGCCGACTGCTGCCGTTCCGACTACCGCGGCGGCAACGCAGCCCTGCAGCAGTAGTGCAGAAAGCAGGATGGCGAGGGGCGAGAGAGCCTTCATGTGTTCTCCTTAATCGTCCTGGTGTGGAAAAAGGGTGTTATCTATCAAATCGCACAGACAGTTGACGGTCAGCATATGCATCTCCTGAATACGCGCGCTGCGATGCGAGGGGATGCGGATTTCGACATCCTGCTGACCTAAGAGGCCAGCCAGCTCACCGCCGTCATAGCCGGTTAACGCGACGATGGTCATGTCGCGGGTCACAGCGGCTTCCACCGCTTTGACAATATCCCGGCTGTTACCGCGTGTGGAGATCGCCAACAGCACATCGCCGGCGTGTCCCAGGGCGCGCACCTGCTTGGCGTAGATCTCGTCATGCAGGCGATCGTTAGCGATGGCAGTTAAGACCACATTATCGGTATTTAGTGCAATGGCAGGTAAACCAGGGCGTTCCGTTTCAAAACGATTAATCATGCTGGCAGCAAAATGCTGTGCGTTGGCGGCGGAGGTGCCATTACCACAACAGAGGATTTTGTTGCCGTTGAGCAGGGACTGTACAAGCGTCATCGCCGCCCGGGAGATGGCGTCCGGGAGGGCTTCCGCTGCGGCAATTTGGGTTTGAATGCTTTCGGTAAAGCAGGCTTTGATTCTGTCGAGCACGGGATCCCTTACTTCTGGTATTACGCTATTCGCCAAAGGCGTTTTTTAGCCATTGGATGTCGTTTCCGGTGAAGGCTACCACATCGAAACGGCAATCCACAGTCTCAAAGCTCCCATTCTGTCGGCAGAGCCACAAACGGGCGGCTTTAAGCAGTCGTTGTTGTTTTTGCGGGGTGACGCTGGCCGCCGCGTCACCGTACCGGGCGCTACGGCGGTAGCGCACCTCGACAAAAACGGTGACGGCGCCGTCGCGCATGATGAGATCAATTTCGCCGCCACGCTCGCGGGCATTAGCGGCGATAAAACGCAGGCCCTGGCCTTCCAGCCAGCGGCGAGCCTGGTTTTCCCAGGCATCGCCAGTCTGTTTGCTTAGCTGGCCGGAACGATTTTTCCCTGCTGGTACTTGAGCCATGACAGTTTCCTGTTAATCACGCAGTCCTGGGTGGCCGTCAGATCGCCGGTATTGCCGTTCAGCTCGAAGCCCGGCGTTTGGCGCATTTGCGTGAAGTGGTTCGCCAGTGACCAGGCGTCAGCTCCCATGGCATACAGGCGCGCCAGCGAGTAGTCATTACGTACAGCGGACAGCGCCTGCTGCATCAGCGCCGGGTTGCTGCCGGCCAGCATCGGGATCTCACTATACTGCAGCCCTTCCATCTCCAGACGGAAATCCGGCCCTGCGGTGCCCTGGGCGCTGCGCGAGCTGGCGTACAGGGTGACATTGTTTTGACTGCCGTTGCGCATGGCGATCATGGGTTTGATATAGGCAATCTGTTCCGGGGTGGCGAGGATATAGGCGGCGTCCACGCTGCCGCCGCTGCTCACCGGCATCTCATCCGCACTGCCGAGGGAACTGTTCTGGGCCGAAGGCAGGGTGGAGACCGGGGTGCCGGTCAGCGCAATGCCCCCTCCGCCGTTGACGCCGGCGCGCAGCTCGGCCGTGGATCCAAAACGCTGCTGCAGGACGCTGGCGCCGCCCAGCTTCAGCCACTCGTCGGCGAAGGCGCTAACCACACGATCGCCCAGCGCGCCGCGCGGAACCAGTAGCAGCGGCGTCTGTTTGCCCTGTTGGTGGATATGTCGGGCAGCGTCACGCGCTTCGTCTTCCGGAGAAAGCGCGAAATAGCAGAGGTTAGCGCGGCTCTCGACTTTCTCCGGCTGGTTGAGGGCCAGCACGTTGAGCGGCGTGTTGCTCTTGATAACCTCTTCGACGTTCTCTTTCAGCAATGGCCCGACGACCAGGGTGGCGCCGTCCTGCTGTGCCTGGGCGAGTAGCTGGCTTATCGGCTGGCTGGTGGTATCGTAAATTTTCAGTTCCGCAGAGGGGTTGGCGGCGGTGGCCACCACGGGCTGAGGCTGTGCGGTCGGGGCGGTGACCGGCTGGGTAACCGGGGAAGCGGTGGTCTGCGGCGTGGCGGATGCTGCCGGCGCCTGGGCTGCCGGTTCCGCGGCAGGCGCCGCCTGGTCTTGTGTCGGGGCCTGCACCGGTTCAGCGCGGCTTCCGGTGGCGGTAAGATCGCTGATTTCTGCCTGCGACGGACTCACCACATCATCATTACCGGAGACATTCGCCGCCTGGGCGACCTGGGCGGGAACCGCGCTGCCCGTCACCGACGGCGCGCCATTTTTGGCGGCTTCGAAGCCCTGCTGGATAGTACGGCCGAAAATCGACGCCTGGCCGTTCAGCGGCAGGAAAAGCGCAATCTTGTTGGTGGACGCGGGCTTATAGTTTTGCATGTTCACCAGCGCCGTCGGCAGCATTTTTGCGCCCGGGTTTTGCGGATAGCGCGTCTGCCAGTCTTTAACGCCCGCTTTCAGCAGGGTCGGATCGTTGCGGTTGTCAAACCACATCCGCTGCAGATCCAGCCAGCCCTGAAGGGTATTTTCATCGGCATTGATCACCAAAGCATTGGCCTGATCCTGGGTCATTGTCGTCAGCGCTTGCCAGGTCGCGTCGATATTTTTCTGGCGCTGTTTGGCATCGCTCAGCAGCGGCTGCTGGGCGATTAATGCGCGCAGCAGGCTAACCGACGGTTTGCCCTGGCTGGCATCGATTTGCGCCTGCCAGTAGCGCGCCTGCTGTGGCGGCTCCATGCTTGCCGGGTCGAGTTTAGACAGCAGAGTCCGGGCGCCCTGAAAATCGTTTTGCGCCAGCTTCACTTCCACCGCCAGCAGCGCCTGTTCACGGGCCTGGGTGCTGTTCAGGTTCGACGGCAGCTGGTTAAACAGGTCGATGGCCTGCTGTTTCTTGCCTTCCTGCAGCAGTGCACGAATGGCGAGTAATTGCCAGTTGGTCTTGCTATCATTCGTGCTTTGCTGCATCTGCTGCAAGTAGAAACTGGAGTTGGCCTGCGATGTACCCTGCATAAACGCCGTGCTTTGATCCTGCGTGTGGGTGCCGCAGCCAGCAAAAAGAAGCGTCGCCAGCAATACGGGCAGACAGCGCGCGGGCTTAGAACGAAGAAATGTTGACGGTACCATAAGTGTCCAGTGATATTTTTTTGGCTCAATGCTCAATATTAAATCGGCAATACGGACGAGACAATGAAACAACACGAATCAGCGGATAATTCTCAGGGGCAGCTCTATATTGTGCCCACTCCGATAGGAAATCTGTCTGATATCACGCAGCGTGCGCTGGAAGTGCTGCAAGCCGTTGATTTAATTGCAGCGGAAGATACCCGTCATACCGGTTTGCTGCTGCAACATTTTGCGATTAACGCCCGCTTATTTGCGCTTCACGACCATAACGAGCAGCAAAAGGCTGAAACACTTCTCGCTAAACTGAAAGAAGGGCAAAACATCGCGCTGGTCTCCGATGCGGGCACACCGCTGATTAACGACCCAGGCTATCATCTGGTGCGCACCTGCCGCGAAGCGAATATTCGCGTGGTACCGCTGCCGGGCCCTTGCGCGGCCATCGCCGCCCTGAGCGCCGCTGGCCTGCCTTCCGACCGTTTCTGTTATGAAGGCTTCCTGCCGGCGAAATCAAAAGGCCGCCGCGATACCCTGAAAGCGCTGGAAGAAGAGCCGCGCACCCTTATCTTCTATGAATCGACCCATCGCCTGGTGGAGAGTCTGGAAGATATCTGCGCGGTACTGGGAGAATCCCGCTACGTGGTGCTGGCACGCGAGCTGACCAAAACCTGGGAGTCTATCCATGGCGCGCCGATCGGCGAGCTGGTGGCGTGGGTGAAGGAAGACGAAAACCGTCGCAAAGGCGAGATGGTGCTGATCGTCGAAGGCTTTAAGGCCCAGGAAGAGGCGCTGCCGGCAGCCGCGCTGCGGACCCTGGCGCTGCTGCAGGCGGAGCTGCCGCTGAAGAAAGCCGCCGCGCTGGCCGCGGAAATCCACGGCGTGAAGAAAAATGCGTTGTATAAGTATGCCCTGGAGCAGCAGGGGGAGTAAGCGATGAGCCGTTACCAACCGCCGTTTAGCATCACACCCACGGTTCTCAACCTTGTCGTTGAGATTGGGGAATTGCTTGGGCATTGGTCGGCGAAACGTGGACAAACATCGCCGTTGCTGCGTAAAGAAAACCGCATTCGTACTATTCAGGCGTCACTCGCAATTGAACATAATAGCCTGAGCATGGAACAGGTAACGGCGCTGCTGGAAGGCAAGCGGGTTCTGGCGCCGGCTAAGGATATTCAGGAAGTGAGAAATGCCATTCGTGCTTATGAATTAATGCCCGGATGGCATGCGGCAAATATAAGCGACCTTCTGGCGGCACACAAAACGCTGATGGTAGGGTTGGTGGATAGTCCTGGCGTTTTACGTGGCGGTAACGTGGGTATTTACCGTGGTACGCAGGTGGTACATATGGCTCCGCCTGCTGCACTGGTCCCAAGATTGATCGCTGATTTACTCAACTGGCTGGAACACACCGAGCTTCATCCTTTGATTGCCAGTTCAGTTTTCCACTATGAGTTTGAGTTCATTCACCCTTTCGCTGATGGCAATGGTCGAATGGGGCGTTTATGGCAGACATTGATTCTAAGCCAGTGGCGTCAGGAATTGGCCTGGCTGCCGGTTGAAACGCTGATCCACCATCAGCAAGAACGCTATTACGACATTTTAGGTGTTTGTGACAAAACCAGTGATTGCACGCTATTCGTGACCTGGATGTTGCAAAATATCCTGGCGGCGCTGAAAGAAGGTCTGGAGACTTCATTCGTTGTGTCGGAAGAAATGTCGGAAGAAATGTCGGAAGAAATGTCGGAAGAAATCGACGCGAAATTAACTGAGCTGGAAACCACAATTCTACATTTGCTAACCGCAGCTCCGGATTTGACGGCGAGAGCACTGGCTGAAAACATCGGGATATCAGCACGTACGGTTGAGCGCTATCTGCAAGGGCTACAAGCGAAAGGGAGATTGATTCGCATAGGCGCTAAAAAAGGTGGAAGCTGGCTGGTTAAGTAGAACCAGCCGCTATGATGTTCCACTCAGCGTGCAATCACACTATCTTCAGTTCCACCTTTTTGCTGCTTAACGCTGCACGGTCATTTTCGCTAATGCCGTCGTCGGTGATCACGCAGTCTATTTTTTCCATCGGCAGTACCTGGTTAAAGCCCCGGCGATTGAATTTGCTGGCGTCGAGCACGGCGATCACCTGATGCGCGGCGGCGGCCATCACGCTGCTGATGGAGTAACCTTCGTTAAAGGTGGTGATACCGTTGGTGGCGTCGATACCGTCGGCGCCGACAAACATCAAATCGGCGCAAATTCCCTGCAGCGAACGTTCGGCAATTGTGCCGTGCATCGAATGCGTTTTGTGCCGCACGGTACCGCCGCATACCACCAGGGTGATGTCTTTATTTTCCGCCAGGGTAAACGCGGCGGGCAGGCTGTTGGTGATCACGGTGATATTGGTCATCCGCACCAGCGCCTCGGCAATCAGCAGGGTTGTGCTGCCGCTATCGAGGATCACCGTCATACCTTCACGGATCATTGCCGCGGCGGCCTGGGCGATGCGCTTTTTGGGATCGCTGGCAAGCTGATAACGATCTTCCAGTACCACTTCCTGATTTTCGGCGTCGGTCAGGTCGCTGCCCGCACGGGCGGCGCCGCCGTGAAAACGGGTTAACAGCCCTTTCTCTTCCAGTAAGCGGAGATCGGCGCGAATCGTTACCTCAGAGATGCCAAAGAGATTCGAAAGGTCTAGAACCAATACGCTGCCCTGCGTATTCACCATATCGACGATTTTGTTCCTTCGTTCAAATGAGTTCATCTTGATTTGCCTGATAATTAACTCATCTCAGTGTAATCGAAGGGTAACGAAAGTTGAACGATAATTTTCGAAAGGTTTGATGAGCCAGCGCCGAGGGCTGGCTCGGGCGGTCAGGAGAGTTTGAGCAGGATTTTGCCCTGCATCGGCGCGCCGTTGAGCGCCTGCACTTCACGCGCAAAGCTCTCCGCGTCACCGCGGTGGGCGATCAGCGGCGCCAGCTGCAGGCGTTTTTCTGTCAGCAGGCGGGTGGCCGTTTGCCACTCTTCTCCTGGCCACGGGCCAGAATAGTTCATCCAGCTACCGACAATATTCAACTCCTTGCGCAGGATCTGCCCGAAGGTGGCGGCCGGGAGGGTTAAATCGTGATGGAGCGTGCCGACCAGCGCCAGCTGCGCCCGCGGCCCGGCGGCTTCAATCGCTAATGCGACGGTCTGCGGCGTACCGGCGGTCTCGAGGACTAACTGGTCGAACTGAATGGCTTCCAGCGCCTGCTGAATCGCCTGGCCGTTCATCTCGCGGCTGTTGAACACACGGGTTGCGCCAAGGGTTTTGGCCAGTTCCAGTTTCTGCGGATTGATATCGATCGCCGTGACGCTGTTGGCGCCCAGTTCCCGGGCGCACTGCAGCGCCAGCAGGCCAATGGTGCCGGCACCGATAATAATCACGTTTTTACCTTCGCAGCCCTGCGCCAGATGGAAAGCGTGCAGGCCAACGGTTATCGGTTCGATAAACGCGCCGTCATCAATTGGCATCTGGTCCGGCAGGCGGAACAGGTTGGCACGCTTTACCACCACATATTCGGCGTTGCCGCCTTCGCTGCGTGAGCCGACGAACTGATACTGTTTACATAAAGAGAAATACTCGCGCTGGCACTGCGGGCACTGGAAGCAGGGCAGCAGCGGCACGCAGGCGACGGCATCGCCGGGCTGCAGGTCGGTTACCGCCGCGCCGTAGGATTCCACATAGCCGCTGAATTCGTGTCCCAGCGTAATAGGGTAGTAATGCGCGCCTTTGGCGAAAATGCGCGGGATGTCGGAGCCGCATAAACCGGAACTGACCACTTTGACCAGGACATCGTTTTCCGTTTGCAGCGTAGGGATAGGGCGTTCTTCAACGCAGACGTTCCCCTCAGCATGGATTACCACTGATTTCATAACATTCTCCAGCTATAAGATTCAGGGGAGCGACCGCTCCCCTTTTAGATCAAGACATGCCTGTACTTTGTTGTGGGGCAGCGCTTTTTTCTGCTTTTTCCACCGCGATGAAGCGACGGGCACGACGCCAGGTCAGCAGAACGCCAGTCAGATAGATAATGCCGATGACCGCGAAGCCCACCACGTTCTGCCAGGTAAAGAGCTGGATCAGCAGCCAGGTAATCGGTGAACCGCCCTGGTCCATTGAGGCCACCATACCGCCGGCTTTCAGGGCCCCGGCGTTTGCCGCCAGCTGGGTGTGCAGGCCTATGGTCTGGGTGGCGATCCATAGGGTGATACCCATAATGATGACCCCGGAAATCAATGTGCGGAACAGGTTCCCTTGATGTACCGCGACTGCCATCGCCACGAAGAAGCCGATGGTGGCCAGGTCGCCAAACGGCAGGACCTGGTTGCCAGGAACCACGACGGCGATAAGAATGGTCAGCGGGATGAAGATCAGGCTGGCGGAGACCACCGAGGTATGACCGAGCAGCAGCGCCGGGTCGAGACCAATCAGGAATTCCTGGCCGCCGAATTTGGCCTGCAGACGTTTACGCGCCTGTTTGGCTATCGGTGTGAGGCCATCCATAATCGGTTTGATCACCCGTGGCATCAGCAGCATCACCGCTGCGGTTTTCACCGCAAGCTGGAGAATGCTCTTCAGGTCGTAACCCGCCAGCGCGCCAATCACCAGGCCCATGACGAAGCCAACGGTAACCGGTTCACCGAAGGGACCGAAGCGTTTCTGGATATCATCGGCGCTAAAGTGAATACGGTTAAGACCGGGGATCTTGTCGATGATGGTATCGACAAGCACGGCAACCGGCCCTAAATACGCCGAACTGCCGTGCGGGATCGCAATACCCTCGAGGCCAAAGAAATCGCGGGTATCTTTGGCAAACCAGTCGCCCAGCTTATACACAAAGGCGGCATGCACTACCACGCCGAGAATACCTATCCAGTACGATCCGGTAGCGATATGCAGCATCGCGCCGGTAAAGGTCATATGCCAGATGTTCCAGATATCGACATTCACTACGCGGGTCATACGGGTAACCAGCATCACGATATTAACCACGATGGCCACCGGGATCGCCACCAGGGCGATTTGCGACGCCCAGGTCATCGGTGATGAACCCGGCCAACCGATATCGATCACGTGAAGATTAATCTGGAAATGCTCCGCCATCGCCTTTGCCGCCGGGCCGATGGAGTCGAGCATCAGGCCAATGACCAGGCCGATACCGACGAAACCGATCCCGATATGCAGACCAGATTTGAAACAATCCCCGAGCTTCATCCCCAGTAACTTGGAGAAAATAATGATCACGATCGGCAGCATCACCGTCGGACCGAGATCGAGGATATAACGCATGATTTCGCTAAACATGGCGTTTACTCCGCGAGGATGCCGAGGATTTTCTGTTGTAAGGCTTCAATGCCGACGCCCGAAACGAATGGCATGCCGTGTACCACCGGAATGTCGCCAAAGGTCCGCTCCACGCGCGCGGTGGTGCAGATCAGGTCCGCCCCGTCCATGTAGGTTTCGATTTCATTGACCCGGCACTGCACCAAATCCAGTTCAATATTGTGGTCTGCACACAGCTCTTTAATCTCTTCAGCCGCCATCGTGGAGGTGGCGACGGCACCGCCGCAGGCGACGATAACTTTACGTTTCATAGGGTACCCCTTTTATTATCAGTATCTTATGAAGCCACGGCGTTAAGCTCAGGCTCAAGGATAAATTGCTGGAACCGCACCGGCAGCTGATCGTCGGAAGCGGCGAGCAGTGCCTCCAGCGTGTGCGGATTTTGTAGCTCACTAAATAACCGGCGCAGTAGCTTCAGCTGTGCCGCCGGGTTTTCAACAATCAGCGCGATGATGAGCGAAACGTCGATTTCGCCGTCGTCATCAGCGCGCTGAAAAGGAACCGGCGCATCCGGACGAATCAGGTAAATGGCCGGCGATTTGGCGTGGACGGCTTCACAGTGCGGGATAGCGACAGCATGCTGCTCCAGGGCGATGCCGGTGGGAAAAGTCGCTTCGCGTTCGAGCAGGGCGGCGGGATAGCTGTCGTGTACGACGCCTCGCGCCAGCATCTCTGCGCCAATGTGTTCCAGCGCCTGCTGGCTGGAACTGAAATGAATGCCGGTACGAACAAACAGTTGACTCATATATCCTCTTAACTTCAGGCGATTTCAGAAGAACAGCCGTAGCGGTAGGCACGCAGAACATCCTGGATTTTGTCGAGGATCAGCGCGTGCGGCTCGGCGTTCAGTGCATTCAGCGACAGTCGTTCAAACTGCACCGGCATATACTGGCTGATAAGCCCCAGCGGCAGCTTAGCGTCGGTCAGATTAGCGATAAGTTTCTCAACGCTCTGGCGAATACGCGGATGCGGCCAGTAATAACGGATACGGTCGGAAAGGCTGAAGTGGATATCGACCATCGCCTGGCTCCAGGTGGGGTGATAGTATTTTTTCCAGTAGCCGGGTTCGTTAAGCATCACTTCGTCGATCACCTCCATCACGCGACTGCGAGACTCCGGGGCGATCAGCTCATTTTCCATTTGGGCGAGGGCAAAGATGGCTTCACGCAGGGCAAAGGTGAGCGCCGGGCCGACTTTCAGGATGGCGAAGTGGTCGCGAACCAGCGCGCGATAAGCCTGGCGAGTTTGGTAGTCGGTGGAGTGCGCTTCGTAGACCATCGGGGTACTTTCGATCCAGGCGGAAAGCGCTTTCGCTTCCTGCGGCTGGTAATGAATGATTTGCGTATGGTCGAACTCCACCCCAGGCTGCACGACGATAGCGATAACTCGCTCCAGCGCAGCCTCGAGTCCCAGCTTACGGAAAGCAGCCTCATGGGTTTCGAGTGTCGCCGCGGCATCCTGCGCCCGGGTGACATGTACGCTGCCGATGGTGCAGGCCTCGCCGCCGGGCACCGGAACTTCGGTCCCGATGACGTAGGTCAGGTGGCGCTTTTGCTCAGCGCTGGCGGTCTCTTCAGCAGCCTGACACAGTCGAGCGGCGCGCTCAGCAACCACACCAGGATCCAAAGGCACCGGGTCGTCAGCACAGGACATTGACGCATCGAGATGGATTTTGCTAAAGCCGGCCGCGACGTAGGCCTTGATCAGGTCGATTGATTTTTCCATCGCCACGGCTGCTGGTTCATCTTGCCAGCAGTTCGGGCCCAGATGATCGCCGCCAAGAATAATGCGCTCAGCCGGGAAACCGACGGTACGCGCGATGTTGTAGACGAAGTCGCGGAAATCGGCCGGCTGCATGCCGGTGTAGCCACCAAACTGATTTACCTGGTTGGACGTCGCTTCGATCAGCACCTTGTTGTTGGTCGGCAGATCGAAACGTAACGCCGCTTCGATAACCAGCGGATGCGCTGAACACACTGAACAGATGCCGATATGTTCGCCGGACTTGTGGCGAGTGATAATATCTTTCATTTACAACCTCCGTTTTCTTTCGAATATATTCGTTATGTTTTGTTTTGGTCGCAAATGGCTTTGTTTTGAATTGTGATCTGTATCGATAAATAGTGATGTAACGCAGTGAAAGGTGTCGTCTTTCGAGACAAAAACGCCCTGACCAGGAAGGCAGGGCGTTTTTAATTGATTGAAAATTAACTAAATAGTCGGGAGAGCCAGCTGCGTTTCGTTTTGACGGCTTCCTGAGAGACCTGCTGCGGCTGGGCGGCAATTTCGCCGAGACCGGCGTTAAAAGCGTCGCCAATGGCTTTTAACGCCTGCTGCGCATCGTTGCCGCTGGCCATAAAGTGCAGACGATGACCCTGTTTGGCACCCAGCGATACGACGCGCATCAGATTTTTGGCATCCACAATCGCGGAGCGCGTATCCAGGTTTTCGACCTGGATTTGCGATCGCCACTGCTTGACGGCTTTCACCAGCACCGCGCTGGGGCGGGCATGAAGACCGTGCGGATTGCGCAGGGTAAAGGTGGCCTCTTCGTCAAAATGCGGCGCGGGTTGTGGTTCTTCGCCTGCCGGCAGAGGGATATTGCCAGCGAGAATTTCCAGCACCGCCTGAGGGATATCGGCGCGCGTCAGCGCCTCAGGCACCCGATCGTCGCCCAGGGCATGGGTGAGCTGGCGCAAAATATCGAGATGCTCATTGTCCTGAGCCGCAATACCGACAATCAGATAGGCGGTTTGCTCCTCACCCCAGTCAATCCCCTGCGGACAAGCCAGCACCTTAACGCCCGTTTTGAGCACTGCGTCGCGACTGTGCGGCGTACCGTGGGGAATGGCGATGCCGTTGCCCAGATAGGTGCTGATTTGCTCCTCGCGCTCGCGCATGCCTTGCAGATAGGCTGCTTGCGTATGTCCGGCCTGAGTCAGGGCTGCAACGACACGCTGTAGCGCCTCGTCTTTCGTTTTGACCTGACGATCGAAACCAATATCGGCAGAAGTCAGTTGCATAGCGTGCTCCTTATTTCATGGCGCCAGCAAGAGCTGTCGCTTTGTCAGTGCGTTTTTGCCACAGCCGCCAGCATCCCAGCATAAGTGCGCCGCACGCGGAACCGGCGAGAATGCACAGCACCCACATCAACGGTTTGCTGACCAGCGGCAGGATTAAGAAGCCGCCGTGCGGTGCCGGAACCTGAATATGCAGGCTGTAGCTGAGTACCGCAGAAATTGAGGAGGCGATCATCATCATCGGGATCACCCGCAGTGGATCCTTGGCGGCGAAGGGAATTGCACCTTCGGTAATGTGCGTGCAGCCGAGGATATAGTTGACCATCCCGGCGGCGCGTTCCTCCTCGCTAAAGCCTTTCGGAAAGAACGTGGTCGCCAGGGCGATGACCAACGGCGGCGTAATGCAGGCGGCAGACACACCGGCCATAAAGAAATAGTTACCTTGCCCCAGCAGCAGCGTACCGGTGACATAGGCCGCTTTGTTGACCGGCCCGCCGAAGTCGAAGGAACACATTGCGCCGACCACGATCCCCAGCAGGATGGGGTTGGCTTCCTGCAGAGAGCTGAGCCAGTTCATCATGCCATTGTTGATCGCTGCCACCGGCTGGCCGAGCAGGACCATCATCACGCCAATCACCAGGACGCCGATCAGCGGCATAATGAAGATCGACTTCAGCCCTTCGTACTGGCGCGGCAGACCGTCGAGCAGATGACGGATCAGCAGCATAAAATACCCGGCGGCAAAACCGGCGATGATCCCACCGAGGAACCCGGCGCCGGTGGCGTTCGCCAGCAGGCCGCCGACAAAACCGGCAACCATACCCGGGCGGCCAGATATCGACCAGGCAATGTAGGCGGTAAACACCGGCACCATGATCGAGAACGCCTGCTGACCGACTTTCATCAGGGTGGCGGCAACCACGTTATACTGCGGTGAATTCAGATCGGCAGAGTAGATGCCCCACAGGAAAGAAACGGCGATTAAGATCCCGCCGGCGACAACGAACGGCAGCATGTTGGAAACACCGCTCATCAGATGTTTGTAAATCTGTCGGCCGAACGATTCTCGCTCATATTTCTCGGCGAGATCCGTCGTCGCGGAGTGTCCCTGGCGACGCTGCGCCTGACCGTTAACAACTTTATTAATTAATTCCGCCGGATGGTGAATGGCTTCTTTAACCGGCACCTCAATAACCGGTAAGCCATTAAAACGTTCGGCATTAACATCTTTATCGGCAGCGATAATCACACCATAAATATCCGTCAGGTCTTCCGGCGTAATGGCATTTTCTACGCCGGAAGCGCCATTGGTTTCGACTTTTATTTCAACGTTTAATTTTTTCGCTGCGGTTTTTAAGGCCTCTTCAGCCATAAATGTATGAGCAATACCTGTAGGGCAGCCGGTAACGGCAATAATTTTTTTCATAATCGGACCTTTATAATTGGACGATCTGAAGTTGTTGTAATAATTCTTGCGTACGGTTTAATTTGCCAAGCCCGGCGGAGGCGGCAACATCGGCGCCGGTGGCGCTGGCCAGCGCCAGCGCCTGAGGAATATCGCCTGCGTTAAGCCATCGGCTGAGGAACGCGCCCAGCGCGGCATCGCCGGCGCAGGCCGAGCTGACCAGTTCGATTTTCGGTGCCGAGCAGAACCACAGTTGCTCGCCGTTCGAAAAATAGAGCCCTTGTGCGCCAAGGGTCAGCAGAACATTGCGAGCCCCAAGCTGGTGGAGCGTTTGCATTGCTTCGCGTACCCGCTGGGGGCTGCTGACATCCAGACCAAAGATCTCGTTCAGCTCGTCGTCATTGGGTTTAATCAATAGCGGATGCCACTCCAAAAGCTGGCGCAGCACCGGGTGGCTGATATCTAAGATGACTTCACACCCTTTTTGCTGACACAGCACCAGAATCTCGCTATAGAACCGGCTCTCTATTCCCGGTGGCAGACTGCCGCTGATAACTAAATAATCACCAGGCGTGACGCACTGTAAATGATGAAGAATTTGTTCTTTCCCTTCATCGTTAATCCGCGCGCCGGGATTTACCAGTTTATATTCATCTCTGCCGTCGTTAATAAAGATATTAATACGGGTGGGTTCAGCGACCCATGCCGGCGTGACGTTAATATGTTGTTTGCGTAGTTCCTCAACGATATAGCGGCCGGTAAAACCGCCGAATATGCCCATAACATGGGTTGGCTGCTGGTAATGATGTAATACCAGCGAGACGTTAACCCCTTTACCATTCGGGCAATATTCCGTCTGCCGGGTGCGGTTGACTGCCGCCGGCTGGAGCGGATCGCAAAAGATATTCATATCAATCGCGGTGTTCAGTGTCAGGGTGTGGATCACGACAAGGCTCCTTCGATCCGCTGATTACAGTTGTCCTTCGCAGCCACAGACGTGAATGACTTTGCGAACGACCTCTTTCATTGCCGCTTTCGCCGGTTTCATATAGTGGCGAGGATCGTTGGCGCCCGGATTTTCCAGGAAGTAGGCTTTCAGTGCATCCGAGAAAGCGATTTTTAGTTCGGTGGCGACGTTGACTTTGCAGACGCCCAGAGAAATGGCGCGGCGAATATCACTATCCGGCAGGCCGGAAGCGCCATGCAGGACCAGCGGAACGTCAACGCGGTCGCGAATAGCCGCCAGGCGCTCAAAATCAAGCTTCGGTTCGGCGGTGTAAAGGCCATGCGCGGTACCGATGGCAACGGCCAGCGAATCAATACCGGTACGAGCGACAAATTCGCGGGCCTGTTCGGGGTTGGTATAGAGCGCATCTTTAGCATCGACCACCAGATCGTCTTCTACCCCGCCCAGACGGCCCAGCTCGGCTTCTACGCTGGCATCATAGCGGTGGCTCAACTCCACCACGCTTTTTACCAGCGCCACGTTCTCTTCGAACGGTGAGTGAGAGCCATCGATCATGACCGAGCGGATCCCTGCCTGGACTTTGCGTGTGATATCAGCCAGATCCTCATGATGATCGAGGTGCAGAGCGAGCGGGAGATCCCACTTTTTCGCCAGATCGCGGGCGATCGCCACCACGTTGCCGGTGCCGGCATAGCTATAGGTACCGGGCGTGCCGGCAAGGATCAGGGGGGAGCGTAGCTCAGCTGCCGTTTCAACGACGACCTGCATGGTTTCGAGGTTATGGATATTGAAAGCCGGCACGGCATAACCCTGTCGTTGAGCTTTCAACAGCATGTTTTTACTGGAAATGATGTACATTTTAGTCCTCTATTTTCAAGTTGTAAGTTATTAACATTAAATAACCTTCAATTTGAAAGTAATGTAACGATCGTCTCGACTTTTAGGTGTGATCCACCGCACACAATGATGAATTGATTTTTAAAATGAAAGTTAATAGTATTTTTAATGTTTCTTTTTTAAAGTTTTAGCAGGGAAGGGGTATCATTATAACTATGTGATTAATATGCATTAATTTGTTTATGGCAAGATGGGGGTTCAGCCGCGGTTTGACATTACGATAGGGAAATTTAAAAATGAAAGTTATTCTAGGAGAAAATAATAAGGCATAAACCGTGGCAAAACCGTCAACCAGCCTGCTGAAAAGGCGCTTGGACATCGCAGAGATCGTTCGTAAGAACGGCGAGATCAAAGTCGACGATCTGGCCGAAATGCTGGCTGTTTCCGGAGTGACAATCCGTAACGATCTCAACTACCTCGAGCAGCAGGGCTACTTGAAACGCTCCTTCGGCGGGGCGATTTATACCGCCCAGGCTGGCGCGCCGGTTGCGGTGATGCGGGAAGCACCAGCCGTCAGGGATAAAGCGCTGGAGACGGAAATGGCTCGCCAGGTGGCGGCGCAGATAGAAGATGGCGAAACGCTATTTTTAGGCCAAGGTTCCATTTTGCGTAAAGTGATCCCCTTTCTGGCCAACAGAGAAGAACTTTGCCTGCTGTTAAACGATCTGGGCCATGTCGCGCTGGCGCAGGAGTTTTTAAATGGGGAAACCGTTCTGCTTGGCGGGGTGCTGTCAGGCCAGGGGCGGATTGTGGAGGGCGAGCTGGCGCTGAAGGCGTTAGGCCATTACCGCCCTTCACGTGCGCTGATAGCGGTGGATCATATTGCCGAAGACGGCACGCTGAGCGTGCGTAACGAGGTCACAGCACATTTACTAAACGAGGCTGTCGCCCAGAGTAAACGAGTCATTGCGATTGTCGCGTCCCGACCGGTCTATGGCGAGAAACGCTATGCTGTGGGTGAATTGCAACAGATCAGCAGCGTCGTGACCCCGCAGGTGGTCGCGGCAGAGTACCATGCCTGCTTCCTCGCTGCGGGTTTGACCAACAGCTATACCAACAATGAATGCCTGACATGGCTCAACACGGCTTTGCATAAGACAAACCAGGAGCGGTGATGAACGTAACCATTTGCACCATCGGCGAGCTGCTGGTGGAGTTTCTCGCCAAGGAAGAGAATCAGGGTTTTTCCCGCCCCGGTGAATTTTGGGGACCCTATCCGAGCGGGGCGCCGGCAATCTTTGCCGATCAGGTAGCTAAGCTGGGTTTTGGTTCCGTGCTGTTTAGCTGCGTGGGCAGCGACGCCTTTGGTGAGATGAACATTGCGCGGCTGGAGAAAGACGGCGTTAACGTCAACGGTATCGCCATGCTGCAGAAAGCGACCACCGGTAGCGCCTTCGTCAGCTATCGTAGTCAGGCGCAGCGCGATTTTATTTTTAACATGCCCAATAGCGCCTGCGGTTTACTGACCGCCGACCACATTGATGAGGCGCTGCTCAACCGGTGTCAGCATTTTCACATTATGGGATCGTCGTTGTTCTCGTTCCGTATTATCGATGCGATGCGTAAAGCGATTGAAAATATAAAAGGCCGCAACGGGACGGTGTCGTTCGACCCCAATATTCGCAAAGAGATGCTTAACATCCCGGAGATGTCGCAGGCTTTTGAATATATCCTCGACTACACCGATATCTTCCTGCCGAGCGACGGCGAGCTGGATTACTTTGGCCTCAATCCGGAGCGCAATGAGCAGGTCCTGGTTGATAAGCTACTGAAACGCGGCGTGAAGCATGTGGTGATTAAACGCGGGCCGCGTGGCGCCAGCTACTTTAGCGCCAACGAGACACACCATGTCGCCGGCTTCAACGTGCCGGTGGTGGATCCGACAGGCGCCGGGGACTGCTTTGGCGCCACCTTTGTCAGCCTGTTCCTCAATGGCGCCACGCCGCAGGAGGCGCTGAGATGGGCAAATGCCAGCGGCTCGCTGGCGATTAGCCAGCGTGGACCGATGGAAGGTACCTCGACGCAGGCGCAGATCAGCGCTTTTCTTGCCGCACAGCACGCCTAATCAACAAGCCCGGATAAATCCGGGCTGAAGGGGAATGGGCTGCCAGTGTCGCGATCAGGTTACCGGCGCCGGGTTGAATACCGCCAGTTGGTTATGCAAGCCCCACTGATCGGAGAAGGTTTTCTTGCGTCCACTGGCGACGTCGAGAATGAATTCGAAGAGCTTCAGTCCGACATCCTCAATCGTCTCTTCGCCGGTGGCGATGGTCCCGGCGTTAATGTCCATTAAGTCATACCAGCGGTTGGCCAGCTCGGTGCGAGTCGCCATTTTTATCACCGGTACCGCCATCAGGCCGTACGGCGTGCCGCGGCCGGTGGTGAACACCTGCACGGTGATGCCAGAAGCCACCTGCTGGGTGCCGCAGACAAAATCGCTGGCCGGAGTCGCGGCGTAAATCAGGCCGCGCTTGGTTGGGCGCTGTCCTGGAGAAAGCACTTCAACAATGGCGCTTTTCCCTGATTTGGCAATCGATCCCAGCGCTTTTTCCACCACGTTGGCCAGACCCCCTTTCTTGTTACCGGGAGAGGGATTGGCGCTGCGGTCGGTTTTGCCCATATCAAGATAGTTATCGTACCAGGCCATCTCTTCCAGCAGGCGTTTGCCGACCGCTTCGTTAATCGCCCGCGGGGTTAACAGATGGATGGCGTCGCGTACTTCGGTCACTTCCGAGAACATCACCGTCGCGCCGCAGCGTACCAGCAGGTCGGACGCGTAACCTACCGCCGGATTGGCGGTCACGCCGGAGAAGGCGTCGCTGCCGCCGCACTGCATCCCGACTACCAGCTCTGAAGCCGGGCAGGTTTCGCGCTGGCGCTGGTTCAGTTTCGCCAGGTGGCGCTCGGCGACCTGCAGAATGTCATCGACCATCGATTTGAAACCAACGTGCTTTTCGTCCTGCAGGCTAACGATGCTGGCGCTGTCCACCGGGATGCTTTTGACGTCTTCCGTACCCTGCAGCAGACGTTCCGGCTGCAGCTTTTCACAGCCGAGGCCAATGACCATCACCTCGCCGCCGAAATTCGGATTGAGGGCGATATTGTGGATGGTACGAATCGGCACTACCGCCGCCGGCGCATTAATCGCCACGCCGCAACCGTAGAGGTGGTTCAGACCAACCACGCCGTCGACGTTGGGGTATTTCGGCAGCAGGTCTCGCTCAATGATTTTCACCACATAATCAACCACGCCCGCAACACAGTGCACGCTGGTGGTGATGCCCAGCAGGTTCTTGGTGCCCACGCTGCCGTCGGCATTGCGGTAGCCTTCGAAGGTGTAGCCTTCCAGCGGCGGTAGCGGTTCAGGTATTTTGGTCGCCAGCGGCAGGGTATTCAACGGTGGGGCGGTGGGCAGTTCCACCAGCGATTCGTCAATCCAGCTTCCCTGTGGGATGTCGCGCACGGCGAAGCCAATCACTTCTCCGTAGCGGATGATTTCACCGCGGGCAGGGATATCCACCAGGGCTACTTTATGACCCTGTGGGATGTGTTCGACGAGCGTCAGGCCGTCCGGGAAACGTGTTCCGGCGGTCAATCCCCGATCGTTGACAATAATCGCCACGTTATCTGTCGGGTCAACTTTAATATAAAACGCGGTTGGCGATTGTTGTCGAATTGCAATGTCAGCCATTGTCCAGTCATCTCCAAACAGGTGCTAATAATAAAATAAAACGCTAATTCATTTACTACGTATCAGTATGATGGAATAAAGGATGTCAGCTGTATTGATTTTAAAATGTGATCTACATCACTCCTTGCTGAGGTGGTAACCCCAGCAGGGCAGGCAATCGTAAGAACTGTGGATTAGCGCCCATGGCTTATGGCATAAGCCTAATTTTAGCGTTAAATAATGACTTTATATTGTGGTTATGCATAGTGTCTGGCGGAGGCGTGCTGATTATACTGAGTCATGTTTTTGAGGTATTCGATATGCGAATAGATAGCTTCAATATCGTCTTTTAAATAAATAAGAAACCGCTTAAAGCAATTATAAAAGGTGTTCTGTGCCTGAGGAATGTCTAAATGATTCTGGATTCTACATTAGATGAGAAAAAAGGAATACCGACCCGCTATTTAATTCTATTGATGATATTTGTCGTGACGGCGGTGAACTATGGCGACCGCGCGACGTTGTCTATCGCCGGTACTGAAGTCGCGAAAGAGCTGGGGCTCAGCGCGGTGTCGATGGGATACATTTTTTCCGCCTTCGGCTGGGCTTATCTGCTGATGCAGATCCCTGGTGGTTGGCTGCTGGATAAATTTGGATCGAAGAAGGTTTACTCATACAGCCTGTTTTTCTGGTCGCTGTTTACCTTCCTGCAGGGCTTTATTGATGTGTTCCCGCTCGCCTGGGCTGGGGTCTCCATGTTCTTTATGCGTTTTATGCTGGGCTTTTCCGAAGCGCCCTCGTTTCCCGCCAACGCCCGCATTGTGGCGGCCTGGTTTCCGGCCAAAGAGCGGGGCACCGCTTCGGCTATTTTTAATGCGGCGCAATATTTTTCGCTGGCGTTATTCTCGCCGCTACTCGGCTGGCTGACCTTCGCGCTGGGTTGGGAGCATGTCTTTACCGTGATGGGGATAATAGGGTTTGTGCTCACCGTCATCTGGGTGAAGTTTGTGCATAACCCCACCGATCATCCGCGAATGTCCGCGGCGGAGCTGAAGTATATCTCTGAAGGCGGCGCGGTGGTCGATATGGACCACAAAAAAGAGACGACCCAGGCGGCCGGGCCGAAGATGGATTATATCCGTCAGTTGCTGACCAACCGAATGATGTTAGGCGTATTTTTCGGTCAGTATTTCCTCAACACCATTACCTGGTTCTTCCTGACGTGGTTTCCGATCTACCTCGTGCAGGACAAGGGAATGTCAATTCTGAAAGTCGGCTTCGTGGCTTCAATTCCGGCGCTGTTTGGTTTTGCCGGCGGCGTACTGGGCGGGCTGTTTTCGGATTATCTGATTGGCCGCGGCTGTACGCTGACTTTTGCGCGTAAGTTACCGATAGTACTCGGAATGCTGCTGGCATCGTCCATTATTCTGTGTAACTACACGGCCAGCACGCCGCTGGTTATTACGCTGATGGCGCTGGCGTTCTTTGGTAAAGGCTTTGGCGCGCTGGGCTGGCCGGTTATCTCGGATGTTGCGCCGAAAGAGATTGTTGGCCTGTGCGGCGGGGTATTCAACGTCTTTGGCAATGTGGCCTCGATCGCCACGCCGCTGGTTATTGGCTACATCGTAAGCGAACTGCACTCATTCAATGGCGCACTGATTTTTGTTGGCGGCTCCGCGCTGATGATGATGGTCTGCTACCTGTTTGTGGTTGGCGATATCAAACGTATGGAATTGCAGAAGTAAGCAACGATTAACGCAAGGTAAAAATTATGGATAACGCAATTTTCCCGAACAAATTTAAGGCCGCGCTGGCGGCTCATCAGGTGCAGATTGGCTGCTGGTGCGCGCTGGCTAACCCGATCAGTACTGAGGTGCTGGGTCTGGCCGGTTTCGACTGGCTGGTGCTGGATGCGGAACACGCGCCGAACGACGTGACCACGCTTATCCCACAGCTGATGGCGCTGAAGGGCAGCTCCAGCGCGCAGGTAGTCCGTGTGCCGACCAATGAGCCGATCATCATCAAGCGCATGCTGGACATCGGCTTCTATAACTTCCTGGTGCCGTTCGTCGAGACGGCTGAGCAGGCGGCGCAGGCGGTGGCGTCGACCCGCTATCCGCCGGAAGGGATCCGCGGGGTCTCCGTTTCCCACCGCGGCAATATGTTTGGCACCGTGCCGGACTACTTCGCCCAGTCCAACAAGAACATTTCCATTCTGGTGCAGATTGAGAGCCAGACCGGGGTAGATAACGTCGAGGCGATTGCCGCGACCGAGGGTGTGGACGGGGTGTTCGTTGGCCCGAGCGACCTGGCTGCCGCTTTAGGCCATCTCGGCAATGCCGCCCATCCTGAGGTACAGCACGCTATCCAACATATCTTTGCCAGCGCGAAGAAGCACGGTAAGCCAAGCGGCATTCTGGCGCCAGTGGAAGCTGATGCGCGCCGCTATCTGGAATGGGGGGCGACTTTCGTCGCCGTCGGCAGCGATCTGGGCGTCTTCCGCTCAGCAACGCAGAAACTTGCTGATGCGTTTAAAAAATAATCACCAGGATGAAGAGAGAGAACATTATGACAATCAAAGTAGGTTTTATCGGTCTTGGCATTATGGGCAAACCGATGAGCAAAAATTTGCTGAAAGCAGGTTATTCGCTGGTGGTGTCCGACCGTAACCCGGAAGCGATTGCCGACGTGATTGCCGCGGGTGCAGAGACCGCGACGACGCCGAAGGCGGTTGCTGAGCAATGTGACGTGATCATTACCATGCTGCCAAACTCTCCGCATGTGAAAGAGGTGGCGCTGGGTGAAAACGGCATTATCGAAGGCGCAAAGCCGGGCACCGTGGTGATTGATATGAGCTCTATCGCGCCGCTGGCGAGTCGGGAAATCAGCGAAGCGCTGAAAGCCAAGGGTATTGATATGCTGGACGCGCCGGTGAGCGGCGGCGAACCAAAAGCCATCGACGGCACCCTGTCGGTGATGGTCGGCGGCGATAAGGCGATCTTTGATAAATACTACGATCTGATGAAAGCGATGGCGGGCTCCGTGGTGCATACCGGCGACATCGGCGCGGGCAACGTCACCAAACTGGCTAACCAGGTGATTGTCGCCCTGAACATCGCAGCGATGTCTGAAGCGCTGACTCTGGCGACCAAAGCTGGCGTCAATCCGGATCTGGTCTATCAGGCGATCCGTGGCGGCCTGGCGGGCAGTACCGTGCTGGATGCCAAAGCGCCGATGGTGATGGATCGTAACTTCAAGCCGGGATTCCGTATCGACCTGCATATTAAAGATCTGGCGAACGCCCTGGATACGTCCCATGGCGTGGGCGCTCAGCTACCGCTGACGGCGGCGGTAATGGAGATGATGCAGGCGCTGCGCGCAGACGGTCTGGGCACCGCGGACCATAGCGCGCTGGCGTGCTACTACGAAAAACTGGCGAAAGTGGAAGTCACTCGCTAACAAGAAGGGCGCCTTGCGCGCCCTGTTATTCTTGCCTTGCGCGGCACTGTCAGGCTACAAAATTATGAAAATCGTCATTGCCCCAGACTCTTACAAAGAAAGCCTTTCTGCCACCGAGGTAGCTCAGGCGATAGAAAAAGGATTTCGGGAAATTTTCCCTGACGCGCAGTATGTTTCCATGCCCGTCGCCGACGGCGGCGAGGGAACGGTGGAGGCGATGATTGCCGCGACGCAGGGAACGGAACATTCCGCATGGGTGACTGGCCCGCTGGGCGAGAAAGTGGAGGCCTGCTGGGGCATGTCCGGCGATGGCGTCACTGCGTTTATTGAGATGGCGGCGGCCAGTGGCCTGGGACTCGTTCCGCCCGAAAAACGCAACCCTCTCATCACCACTTCACGCGGTACCGGCGAGCTGATATTACAGGCGCTGGAACATGGCGCGAAACGGATCATTATCGGTATCGGCGGCAGTGCGACCAACGACGGTGGAGCGGGCATGATGCAGGCGCTAGGCGCCCGCCTTTGTGACGCCGAGGGGCAGGAGATCGGCCATGGCGGCGGTAGCCTGAGCCGTCTGAGCCGGATCGATCTTTCCGCCATCGATCCACGCTTACGTGACAGGATGATCCACGTGGCCTGCGATGTTACCAATCCGCTGGTAGGCGAGCGAGGAGCGTCGCGGATCTTTGGCCCACAGAAAGGGGCGACCGAGGCGATGATCGTCGAGCTGGATCGTAATCTGGCGCATTATGCCGACGTCATTAAGACGTCGCTGCAGGTGGACGTGAAGTCGATCCCCGGCGCGGGAGCGGCAGGTGGCATGGGCGCGGCGCTGATGGCGTTTCTGAACGCGGAATTGCGCAGCGGGATTGAGATTGTCACCGAGGCGCTGCATCTGGAAGAGCAGATCCTTGATTGTTCACTGGTGGTTACCGGGGAAGGGCGGCTCGATAGTCAGTCTATTCACGGTAAGGTTCCCGTCGGGGTTGCCCGGGTGGCGAAGAAATACCATAAGCCGGTGATTGGTATTGCCGGTAGCCTGACCCACGACGTCGGTGTGGTTCACCAGCACGGCATCGATGCTGTTTTCAGCGTGTTAACTTCCGTTTCGACGCTGGAAGAGGCATTTCGCGGGGCGTTTGATAATATTTATCATGCATCGCGCAATATCGCCGCTACCCTGCTGGTCGGGATGACGACAGAAGGATGACAACGGGCGGTAAACCCTCTATACTGCGCGCCGAAGCTGACCAGACAGTCGCCGCTTCGTCGTCGTCCTCCTTCGGGGGGAGACGGGCGGAGGGGAGGAAAGTCCGGGCTCCATAGGGCAAGGTGCCAGGTAACGCCTGGGGGGTGTCACAGCCCACGACCAGTGCAACAGAGAGCAAACCGCCGATGGCCCGCGCAAGCGGGATCAGGTAAGGGTGAAAGGGTGCGGTAAGAGCGCACCGCGCGGCTGGTAACAGTCCGCGGCACGGTAAACTCCACCCGGAGCAAGGCCAAATAGGGGTTCATAAGGTACGGCCCGTACTGAACCCGGGTAGGCTGCTTGAGCCAGTGAGCGATTGCTGGCCTAGATGAATGACTGTCCACGACAGAACCCGGCTTATCGGTCAGTTTCACCTCTTTATGCAAAAACCCCGCTCCGGCGGGGTTTTTGCTATTCGAATACCGGAAGCAGGATGAATGACTGTCCACGACGCTATACCAGAAGAACGCGGCTTATCGGTCAGTTTCACCTCTTTATGCAAAAACCCCGCTCCGGCGGGGTTTTTGCTATTCGAATACCGGAAGCAGGATGAATGACTGTCCACGACGCTATACCAGAAGAACGCGGCTTATCGGTCAGTTTCACCTCTTTATGCAAAAACCCCGCTCCGGCGGGGTTTTTGCTATTCGAATACCGGAAGCAGGATGAATGACTGTCCACGACGCTATACCAGAAGAACGCGGCTTATCGGTCAGTTTCACCTTTTTTATGTCAAAACCCCGCTCCGGCGGGGTTTTTGCTATCTGAATCCGTGACTCGGATGAATAACTGTCCACGACGCTATACCAAAAGAACGCGGCTTATCGGTCAGTTTCACCTTTTACGCTAAAACCCCGCTGCGGCGGGGTTTTGACTATTAGGAAAGCGGAAAGCGGTTTATCGGTCAGTTACCGTTATTTAACCACCTTAGGATTCTGTAGCGTCGGGATCGTGGAATCTTGCACCTGATGAACCTGACCGACGATCGTGGCGATGCTGCCGTTGCTTAACGCCTCAACGTCTGCGCTGTTATGTGAGCCAAAATTGAAGGTCAGACGTTTATCCGTTTTATTCTGCTCATCTCGCATGGTCACGGTAAAATAATAGCTGCCGGCAATACCGCTCATCCGGCGAATATCGACAATGACGCCGCGCACCTTAACCCATTTACCCAGATAATCGCTGCTGGCCTTCGCCGGGTTGAGAGTAAACGGCTGCAAGAACTGAGACACTGAATACGTCTGCATCGACGCGACGGCGTCATCTCCGGGTTGAAATAATTTATCACCCGCGGAATAAAAGGCTTTAGAAGCCAGGCCGCAGCCGCTTAACAACGAGATGAAAAAAACCAGCGGTAATACGCGAAAACGTAATAACATTACTATCTCCTTATCTATTTTTTATGGTGTCCTTGATGCACTGGATAACTTGTTTCGCGCTTATTAAATAAACTAAAGCTTACTGTTGTCAATTATTTTACCTGAGGCCAGCGGTGAAAATAATGTAATGATAATAGTGTATTATCCTGAGTGATTAATAAAGGGGTGATATTCGTGTTTTTTATATATATCGTGATATACATTCCGCAATTGAATGTGAATAATCTTTAGGTATTATTTTTTACATTTCTTCACTACCGACTGGAAAATAATGAGCTGCTATTTCTGCTCCCTTTACTACAGGATAAGACCATGAAATTTATGACCCGTATTGCCTTCGCCGCGCTGTTGACCACCGGCTTCTCTGTTGCGGCACAGGCCGCGGATGTTAAGGCGGCACCAGCACCGGCGCAGGATCCTATTGTTCAGCACTTAAAACTCACCAACGATCAGGTTGCGAAAATTAAAAGCCTGCATCAGCAGCTGGAAAATAATGTTCAGCAGATTTCACAGCAAGACATTAAAGATGGCGCATTGATTAACGTAATTGATTCCGGAAAATGGGATGAGAAAGCGGTCAAGGATCAGCTGGCAGCCTTCAGTAAGATCGATCAGCAGGTACGTTATTACCGCGTGAAGTACTATTTTGAAGTGAATCAGGTACTGACGCCGGAGCAGCGCACCCAGGTGAAAAAAGATCTTGCCGACGCGCTGAGTGAATAATGCCATCGGCCCCTTTCGGGGCCGATTTCATCTTCAGGCCATAAACGAAAATTAACCCATCCATTTTGCCATTTCAGGCGAGACTTTCTTCATCCCGCAAGCGAATCTCCGCTTCGGCAATAATGGCTTCCAGTTCGCTAAGCATCTCATCATAACCAAAGCTGGTAACCCCGGCGGCTTCCGGCTGCGGCGGGGCTAACGGCGTTGGTGACGCCTTTTTTCTATTTTTCTTCTTACTCACTGACCGACTCCATGACTTCCGTTGTTACACCGGTAAATCTATCAGCAAAGCGCGCAGCGGCGTATCGGCGACGAGGGTAATGTTAGCTTCGTCACGAATAAATGCGCCGTCACCGCAGGTGAGTGCCTGCTTTTGTTGTTCCTGCGCGACGGCATGGACGGTGCCGTGGATCGACTGCAGGTAAGCGCGTGGACCATGTAATTGCACGTTAATATGCTCACCTTTCTCCAGGGCAATATGGTAGACCCAGGCCTGCTGGCGAAGCTGAAGGCTGTTGCTCTCTCCTTCCGGCGAGGCCAGCAGCTGCAGCGGTGCGCTCGCGATGTCGATTTTCTGCTGTAGCGGGTTTTCCCGCTGCGGGCAGGCATCCAGCCACAGCTGCATTCGTGTTAACGACTGCTCTTTACTCAGGTTATGCTCGCTGTAGCTTACGCCTGGTTGGGTGGCGATAAGCAGCGCTTCACCGGCTTTGGCCTGCACATGGTTGCCATCGCTGTCGCGGTACTCTGCTTCACCTTCCAGAATCAGGTTCAGGATATCGACTTTTGGATAAGTCCTCGCCTGGAACGAGGCGCCAGGCGCCAGCACTTCCTGATTGAGGACACGTAAGGACGCAAAGCCCAGTAATTTCGGATCGAAGTAGTGGCCAAAGGAGAAAGTGTAGCGGGCCTGCAGCCAGCCGAAGTCTGCTTGTCCGCATTGTTTGGCTGTTCGGGTAGTAATCATGTTCTTGACCTCTCTTTACACTAAATCAATGGTAAAGGTATGGACGCTGTATTGTTAGCCAGATATTCTGCCCGGTATGTTCAAATTTCCTGAATGAGAAAGCGATGGCCAAAGAGAGAGCATTAACGCTGGAAGCGTTACGCGTGATGGATGCGATCGACCGGCGCGGGAGCTTTGCTGCCGCGGCTGATGAACTGGGTCGCGTGCCCTCCGCCCTGAGCTATACCATGCAAAAACTTGAGGAGGAGCTGGACGTGGTGCTGTTTGACCGTTCCGGTCATCGCACGAAGTTCACTAACGTCGGAAGAATGCTGCTGGAGCGCGGGCGAGTGCTGCTTGAAGCGGCAGATAAGCTGACTACCGATGCGGAAGCCCTGTCGCGTGGCTGGGAAACCCACCTCACGATCGTCACTGAAGCGCTTATTCCCACCCCGGAATTGTTTCCGCTGATTGAGAAACTGGCGACCAAATCCAACACTCAGCTGTCAATTATCACCGAGGTACTGGCCGGTGCCTGGGAACGGCTGGAGCAGGGGCGGGCGGATATTGTTGTCGCGCCGGATATGCATTTTCGTTCCTCCTCAGAGATTAACTCCCGCAAGCTCTACTCGGTGTTGAGCGTCTACGTGGCGGCGCCGGACCATCCGATCCATCAGGAGGCGGAGCCGCTCTCTGAGGTTACCCGCGTAAAATATCGCGGTATTGCGGTGGCGGATACCGCGCGCGAGCGGCCTGTTCTTACCGTCCAGCTACTGGATAAACAGCCGCGTTTAACGGTGAGTACGATAGAAGATAAGCGCCAGGCGCTGCTGGCCGGGTTAGGCGTGGCGACCATGCCCTATCCGCTGGTGGAGAAGGATATTGCCGAAGGGCGGTTGCGGGTCGTCAGCCCGGAATACACCAATGAAATTGATATTATTATGGCCTGGCGACGGGACAGTATGGGCGAAGCGAAGTCCTGGTGTCTGCGTGAGATCCCTAAGCTGTTTGCGGGGCGCTAGCCAAGAAGACGCTCCTCCCGGTAGTGGGAGGAGCAGGAAGATTAGTAGGAAAAGGGTTTTGGGTCGGGGCCAAATCGATTATTACCCTCGGTGCCGCGCTGGCAGTTAAAGATCAGGATCACCAGCCAGCCGATGACCGGGATCAACAGCAGGAGCAGCCACCAGGCCGAACGGTCGGTGTCGTGCAGACGCCGAAACTGCACCGCCCACCACGGTAAAAAGACCAGCACGCCATAGATGGTTGTCAAAATGCCTTCGCCGCCCGCCCGCTGCCAGCCCAGCATTTTATCGATGATGCTCAATACGCCGGTCAGGATGAGGTTGACCAGAATAAACATCCAGTACTCTTTGCGCCGCGCACGGCCGCCAAATCCAATATAGTTTTTTAATACCTTGAGATACCAGTCCATTTCTACGCCTCAATTAACCGTCAATCACTTGTTTTTTAAGCGATCGTAATAAGAATAGACGTGAATGAATGGTGGGTAAATATCTGTTTTCTGAATTATTAGGCGCCATCACTGGCGCCTGACAGATCAACGGAAGCGCTGATCGCGACCGTGTGGTTCGTTGAGATCCTGCTGCGGCCCTATGGAGATGATACCGGTAGGATTAATGGTTTTATGGCTGCGGTAATAGTGGTTACGGATATGCGGAAAACTTACCGTCTCGGCGATGCCCGGCATCTGGTAAAGGTCGCGCAGGAAACCGTACAGATTGAGGTAATCGCTGATGCGCCGTTTATCGCATTTAAAATGCGTCACATACACCGGGTCGAAGCGTACCAGCGTCGTCCACAGGCGGATATCCGCCTCAGTTAACTGATTCCCGGTCAGGTAGCGGTGCTGGCCGAGGATCTGCTCGAGCCGTTCCAGCGAGGTAAAGACCGCATCGACCGCTTCGTCGTACGCCTGCTGGCTGGTGGCGAAGCCGGCTTTGTACACGCCGTTATTCACGTTATCGTAGATCCAGCCGTTCAGCTCATCGATTTTTTCCCGCAGCGCCGGCGGGTAGTAATCACCGGCTCTGGCGCCCAGGCCATCGAAGGCGGTATTAAACATGCGGATGATTTCTGCTGACTCATTGCTGACGATAGTCTGCTGTTTTTTATCCCACAGCACCGGCACGGTGACGCGACCGGTGTAGTGCGGGTCGGCGTGCAGATACAATTGATACAGAAAATCGTGCTGGTAAAGGGTATCGCCGGTAGCTTCCGGGAAGCTGTCGTCAAAGGTCCAGCCATTTTCCAGCATCAGCGGATTGACCACGGAGACGGGGAGAAAAGACTCCAGCCCTTTCAGTTTACGCATGATTAACGTGCGATGCGCCCACGGACAGGCGAGAGAGACGTACAGATGATAGCGATCTTTCTCTGCCGCGAAACCGCCTTCACCGCTGGGACCGGCGGCGCCATCGGCAGTGAGCCAGTTACGGAAGGCCGAAACGGAACGCTTGAACCGTCCTCCGGTGGATTTGGTGTCATACCAGGTATCTTGCCAGACGCCGTCGACTAATTGTCCCATTACTTCCTCCTTCAGATAACAAAAGCGAGGAGATAATCCCCTCGCTTTTTTTGATTTTTACTCAGTATAGTGCGCTTACCACTTTTTATTCAGTACACGGTCGATACTGAATGCGCCTGGTCCGGTGATGGCCAGCAGCAGGTAACCGCCTGCGATGGTCAGGTTTTTCATGAACATCAGAGAGTTCACGCCTTCCGCAAAGTTGCTGTGGAACAGGAACGCGGTCAGCAGCGTAAAGCCTGCGGTGAACAGCGCCGTGGTACGGGTCAGGAAACCGAACAGAATCGCCAGACCACCGCCGAACTCAAGGAGGATGGTCAGCGGCAGCAGCGCTCCCGGTACGCCCATGGCTTCCATATACTGCTGGGTACCCGCATAACCGGTGATTTTGCCCCAACCTGCAGTGATAAACAGAATTGGCATCAGAATGCGCGCTACCAGTACACCAACATCTTCTAATTTTTTCATTTCTTACTCCAGAAAACCCAAAGGGCGGCGGTTTTGTTTTTTAGTGCAATCCCGCGTAGTTACGCGGTGTCGCTGTCGATGGAGAGGATATTAGCGAGGCGGAGAGGGAATTGTTAGCAAGGAAAACTGTAGATCTTTTTCAAAGTTTCTGAGCAATTAGTGCGGTGAGAGACAAAATACCCAGGGGCGATGGGTAACCAACCGCCACGATATGGAGTCGGCAGATCTCACTGGACAGGGATATTAAGGCAGGGGAACCGCCTGGTGCGGTAAAGGCGCAGGTTGCCGTAAACGGTATTATCTGGTGGGAAAACGGCAGAACGGGGCGCGAGAAAAAACGCCCGCGCCCTGAGCCGCTAGCGAGCTGACTGGCGCAGGATGCCGCGGACCATTCGCCAGGTGCTCCACAGTCCGAGACCGCGTTTGGTCCAGCGCATTAAAAAGTGTGGATGTCGTACGGACCACACGGCCATCAAACCGCTGCCCACCATCAGCCACGAACGTAAGCCCAGCAGCGTATGCCAGCCGCGATCGAAAGGCGCTGTCGTCTCCAGCCAGTGGCGACGACAAGCGCTCAGCTCCAGACGTTGCTGCTGGATCTGGCGCAACAGCAGCGCCTTTTGTCGTTCACGCTCCTGTCGGCCATTCATGGTTTATGGTCCTCCAGAAGGGCACGGTCGTTCTCCAGTTCTTTACGTGTCAGACGCAGCAGCGTGGAGCGGCGCGCCTTACGTAAGGTAAGGATACCGACAATCGCTGCGGCGAGAAGCAGAACGACGGTGGTGGCGATCATGACGTGCAGGCGGTACTGGGCGTCAACGGCCCAGATAACCAGCACCAGCAGGCTCATGAGGCCAAACGCCGCAAACAGTAGCGTCAGTCCGGTCATTAACAACAGCTGGAAAAGATTGGCTTTCTCCTCCTCCAGCTCCACGACGACCAGACGCAGCCGTGTTTCCACCATTTCGGCCAGCAGCGTGACAATACGCTGACCAATGGAGAAAACGCGCTGACCTGGTCCCTGCGTGTGTTGAGTATTCGCCATAATCAGCGACGCGACAGCAGGACACCCAGCACCAGCCCGACGGCGGCACCAATCCCGACGCCAGTCCACGGATTTTCGCGAACATAATCATCCGCCCGCGCGGCGGTCTCACGCGTTTGACGCAGAATCGCCTCGCTGGTTTCCCCCAGGCGGGCGCGACTCTCTTTCAGCGCGCTTTCGGCTTTACTACGCAGTTTACCCATCTCTTCTTTCGACTTGTCCGCCGAGGAGTTCAGCACTTCCTCCAGGGTATCCGCCAGCGTTTTCAGTTCTGCACGAAGGTCGTCAGTCACATTCTCTTTAGCCATGTCGTTCTCCTGTAGCGTGGTCCGTGTTGCGAAAGTTAATGGTGATTAGTAATCCCGAGACTCCAGCGTTTTCAACTCCTGTTGCGCTTCATTAAGTTTACGCTGGCGTTTGTTGATTTTGTCCGCATCGCCTTTCTTCCGGGCTTCCTGCAGATCGCGCTGACGTTCAGCGATCTCTTCCCGCTGTTTGGCAATTTTTTGCTGATGATCGGCTTTCAGTTGACTGTCGCTGCAGTTCTCTCTGACCTGACGTAGCGCGGTATTTAGCCCATCAATGCGACTTTGATTGTGATGCTTTTCGGCATAGCTGATCTCTCGTTGAATATCCTGCTCTTTTTCCTGGCAGGGAGAGGCGGCTATGGCGCTGGCGCTAAGTGAAGTCAGGGCCAGAAGCAGAGCGATGCGGTGTTTCATGGATAGTACCTTCCATTGTCTGAGGGTGTACCCGGAGGATATACCCGTTCCCGATGGTGAACGGGAATGCGTTGATTCCCGCAGGTTTAAGCATAGTAACAAATGCGGAAAACCACCAGACTACGAGAAAAACGCAGTCTGGTGGCCGCTTAGCCAAGCCGGTGCGGCGCGTCGCGCAGGCGGGATAACCAGGCGGTGGCCGAGTTATCGTCCTCCAGCAGGGCGATAATATAACCATGTGGCAGAGCGCGACCGAGAACCTCTTTCGCCGCCGCGCCCTGGGCGGTGGAATCGAACTTAATCAGCAGGCCATCTTTTTGCGGCGTAATGCTTTTAAAGCGGATGCCGTTGGCGTCGAGGTGATGCCAGACGGAGAAACCGTCCGGCATGCTGACGCCTTGTCCAACCGGACGGATCGCCAGCGTGGCCTCTTGCTGCTGCACCGCCAGACAGACCCATAACAGCGCGCAGAGCACAAGAGAGCCACCCAGCAGCCAGCTCAGCTGGCGCAGGGAAGGGCGTTTTATGACCATCATTAGCCCCGGCTTCTGTATTTTTTCTTCCACAGCACCACCAGCGAGCCGATCAGTCCGAAGACCAACAGCGCGACCGGCAGGAGCATCAGGCAGGACATCAGCTGGTCTTCATACTTGAGGAATACCGGGGTTTTACCCAGCAGATAACCCAGCGAGGTCAGGATGAGCACCCACAGCAGGCCGCTCATCCAGTTAAAGAACTGAAAGCGGGCGTTATTGAGGCCGGAAAGGCCCGCGATGGTGGGCAACAGCGTACGCACGAAGGCAATAAAGCGGCCGATCAGCAGCGCGGAAAGCCCGTGTTTATGGAACAGATGATGGGCGCGCTGATGATAGTGAGAGGGCAGATGCGACAGCCAGTTTTGCACGATCCGCGTATTGCCCAGCCAGCGCCCCTGGATATAGCTCAGCCAGCAGCCAAGGCTGGCGGCGGCGGTGAGCAGCAGTAAGGTTTCCGGAAAACCCATCGCCCCTTTGGCGATCAGCACGCCGACGAGCACAAGCAGACTATCCCCCGGTAAAAACGCGGCAGGCAGGAGCCCATTCTCAAGGAACAAAATCATAAACAAGACAAAATACAGCATGCCAATCATGGAGGGATTTGCGAGTGTTTCGTAATCCTGAGCCCACAAGGCATTCAATAACTGGGTTAATAGTTCCATTCACGATTCCTGGTACATCGGTTAACGGCACGTCTGAGCGCGTGGCATATAGGGCGACAAGATTTTTATGAGATTATGGTCGCGGCTTAGGCGCTCTGAACGCTTCCCTGTATAAAACTGAAGTAAGTAAAGACCTACCCCCAGAACGGCAAAATGCATCTAATTGTAACAAATCACCTGACTTTACGTCAGAGAAATTGCAAGGTGTTGCTTGTTGATTTTGCTGATTGCGGCGGTGGGAGGCGAGAGGATTTACACAGGCTGACACTATATATGCTTTGCTTACTCCAGCCTGGGTGGCGGGCAGGCGCGCCGGGGCTGCGCGCCGCTGAGATAAGGGTTTATTTTGCGCTGTTGGCCGCCGTATCGAGATGAACGACCGGGTTTTCAGCAAACAGATAGCGATCGGCATTAAATTCAAAGTCGTCGCTGGTTTCGTTAAACAACATTTGCTTGGTATTTTCCAGATGCTGCCACATGGCGAGCTTGGCGGCGTTCGGGTCTTTACGCAGCAGCGCCTTCAGGATCTGATCGTGATCGTCGCACCAGTTATCGACCGTACGCAGGTCGATATGCTCATGCAGTTTTTTCCAGTACGGGTTATGCACGCGCTGGGTCCACATCTTTTCCACGATCGCCGCCAGCGCGCTGTTCTGCGTGGCCAGGGCGACCTGGACGTGAAATTGCAGGTCCCACTCGGAGTCGCGGAAACATTTCTCGTTACGCGCTTTCTCCTGAATTTCCATCAGCTTCATGATGTCCTGCTTGGTCACCTGAGTAGCCGCAAATTCGGCGATATTACTTTCAATGAGCTGCCGCGCCTGCAGCAGTTCAAAAGGGCCATAGTTAGCGAACTCAAGGCTTTCGTCGGCCACCTGCTGGTATTTCGGATGGTTGGAGATGACATGAATACCCGACCCTTTGCGGACTTCGACATACCCTTCCACTTCCAGCATGATAATGGCTTCGCGAACCACGGTGCGGCTGACGTTTTTTTCATCGGCGATAAAGCGCTCGGCGGGCAGCTTATCCCCAACAAGGTAGACACCTTGTTCGATGCGCGTCTTCAGCTCAGCGGCGAGCTGCTGATACAGACGGCGTGGTTCAATGATTTCCATATTCGCTCCCGGAAGATGGCGACAATATTCGATTTGTTATACCACTTTTACGCGCTTTCCACCACTGGCAGGTATGAAAAAGCCGCCTGTACAGGCGGCTTAATCAGCAGTCACATTCTCACAACGTCTAACTTTGCGTAGCCGGTTTGCTACTGCTAAGTGGCGTAGAGTCATCATCCGCCGGTTTATTTTTCAATACCGTCCAGATAACCAGCGCACCCAGCAAGTCAAAGATCGCCAGCACCGCAAACAGTGGGCTGAAGCCAATGGTGTCTGCCAGCGCGCCGACGACCAGAGCGAACATGGTGCTGGCCAGCCAGGCAGCCATCCCGGTCAGACCGTTGGCAGTGGCGACTTCGTTACGGCCAAAGACGTCGGAGGAGAGGGTGATCAGCGCCCCGGACAGCGCCTGGTGAGCAAACCCACCGATGCACAGCAGCGCAATCGCCACGTACGGGCTGGTAAACAGGCCGATCATCCCCGGGCCAATCATCAGTACCGCGCCCATGGTCACCACCATTTTACGCGAGACGATCAGGTTGACGCCGAACCAGCGCTGGAACAGCGGCGGCAGGTAACCACCGACGATGCAGCCGAGGTCGGCGAACAGCATCGGCATCCAGGCGAACATGGCGATCTCTTTCAGGTTAAAGCCGTAAACCTTGAACATGAACAGCGGGATCCAGGCGTTGAAGGTCCCCCAGGCCGGCTCTGCGAGGAAGCGCGGCAGGGCGATACCCCAGAACTGACGGTTGCGCAGGATCTGCCATGGCGACATTTTCTTCGCGTTGTTGGTCTGGTGCTGAGACTCCTGGCCGCCAATGATGTAGTCGCGTTCTTCGTCAGATAATTTTTTCTGATCGCGCGGGTGTTTGTAGAAGATAAGCCAGGCGATGGCCCAGGCGAAGCTCAGGACCCCGGAGATGATGAACGCCATCTGCCAGCTGTGCATCACGATCGCCCACACCACCAGCGGCGGCGCGATCATGGCGCCGATAGAGGAACCGACGTTGAAGTAGCCCACCGCGATAGAGCGCTCTTTTGCCGGGAACCACTCTGAGCTGGCCTTCAGACCTGCCGGGATCATCGCGGCCTCTGCCGCGCCCACCGCGCCGCGGGCCAGCGCCAGTCCACCCCAGCTGCCGGCCAGCGCCGTTGAGCCGCAGAATACCGCCCAGGCGATGGCGAAGAAGGCATAGCCGATTTTTGTGCCGAGAATATCAAGGACATAACCCGCAACAGGCTGCATGACGGTGTAGGCAGCGGAATAAGCTGCAATGATATACGAATACTGTTGGGTCGAGATGTGTAACTCTTCCATCAGCGTTGGCGCGGCCGCCGCCACGGTGTTACGCGTCAGGTAGCCCAGCACGGTGCCCAGCGTCACCAGTGCAATCATGTACCAACGTAACCCTTTAATTTTACGCATGTAAACCTCATCGTCTGTTATCTTTCCGCACCAGGTGCGGCCTTTTCCGACCGCGTTAGGCGGCCGGGAAAGCGAAACGGAGGGTTCAGGAGGGAACTCCCCTCTGTTCGAACCTTGCCATTAGTGGTTATTGAAAGTCGGTATCCATCCCGTTTAAGCCGATGTCATAAACACCGGTAATGCATTCCGTCGGTTTATATGTTGCGACGGCAGAAAGATAACTTGTCATACAACTTTAAAAGTTGAGTGCTGTCACAAAAGTGGGAAAGATAGTGTGGTCTTTATCTCTGGCCGAAAAAGCCAGAAATGGCGCGCTCTGGCGAGGTGTTTTGCCCTGGGGCGGTTGTTTTTTTGTCGACGTTTATTGATCTAACTCACGAAAAACAGCTCGGTCTGTAGAAATTGGTGTGATAACTTTGTCAGCATTGTAGTCAATCATCTGAAAGGCTCCCGCTGTGGAGCGAAGAGGACACGCGAATGACACCGTTTATGACTGAAGATTTTCTACTTGATACCGAGTTTGCCCGCCGTCTGTACCACGATTACGCCAAAGATCAGCCAATTTTCGACTATCACTGCCACCTTCCGCCGCAGCAGGTTGCCGAAAATTATCGTTTCAAAAATCTGTATGACATCTGGCTGAAAGGCGATCACTACAAATGGCGCGCGATGCGCACCAACGGCGTACCAGAGCGTCTGTGCACCGGAGATGCCTCCGATCGCGAGAAATTTGACGCCTGGGCGGCAACAGTTCCGCACACTATTGGCAACCCGTTATACCACTGGACACATTTAGAACTGCGTCGTCCTTTTGGTATTACAGGTAAGCTGTTGTCGCCATCCACTGCCGATGAGATCTGGGACCAGTGCAATGATTTACTGGCTCAGGACGCGTTCTCTGCCCGCGGAATCATGAAGCAGATGAATGTGAAGATGGTCGGCACCACCGACGATCCGATTGATTCGCTGGAGCACCATGCGGTCGTTGCCAAAGACACCTCCTTTGATATCAAGGTGCTGCCGAGCTGGCGCCCGGATAAAGCGTTCAACATCGAGCTGGCGACTTTCAATGACTACATGGCGAAGCTGGGCGAGGTGTCCGACACCGATATTCGTCGCTTCTCTGACCTGCAAAGCGCCCTGACGAAACGTCTGGATCACTTTGCCGCTCACGGCTGCAAAGTTTCCGACCACGCGCTGGACGTGGTGCTGTTTGCGGAAGCGACCGACGCCGAGCTGGATGACATTCTGGCGCGCCGTCTGGCAGGGGAGACCCTCAATGAACACGAAGTCGCACAGTTCAAAACGGCGGTGCTGGTGTTCCTTGGCGCAGAGTATGCCCGCCGCGGCTGGGTGCAGCAGTACCACATTGGCGCGCTGCGCAATAACAACCTGCGTCAGTTCAAACTGTTAGGGCCAGACGTCGGCTTCGACTCGATCAACGACCGCCCGATGGCTGAAGAGCTGTCTAAGCTGCTGAGCAAGCAGAATGAAGAAAACCTGCTGCCGAAAACCATTCTCTACTGCCTGAACCCGCGTGATAACGAAGTGCTGGGTACTATGATCGGTAACTTCCAGGGCGAAGGTATGCCGGGCAAGATGCAGTTCGGCTCCGGCTGGTGGTTCAACGATCAGAAAGACGGCATGGAGCGGCAGATGACCCAGCTGGCGCAGCTCGGTCTGCTGAGCCGCTTTGTCGGCATGCTGACCGACAGCCGCAGCTTCCTCTCCTACACGCGCCATGAATATTTCCGCCGCATTCTGTGCCAGATGATTGGCCGCTGGGTGGCTGCGGGTGAAGCGCCTGCGGATATCGCGCTGCTGGGCGAGATGGTGAAAAACATTTGCTTTAACAATGCGCGCGACTATTTCGCCATTGAACTGAACTAAGGCCTGAGGTCGGTTGATATGCAATACATTAAAATCCATTCGCAGGATAACGTCGCGGTTGCGCTCTCGGATATGGCGGCCGGTAGCGTGGTGACGGTAGATAATGACTCTGTCACCCTTGGCCAGGATATCGTCCGCGGCCACAAGTTTGCACTGCGCGCTATCGCGAAAGGGGAAAACGTCATTAAGTACGGGTTGCCGATAGGTCATGCGCTGGCGGATATCGCGCCGGGTGAGCATGTCCATGCGCATAACACGCGCACCAATCTCAGCGATCTTGACGCGTATCGCTATCAACCGGACCTGATTGCCCAACCGGCACAGCCTGCGGATCGCGAGGTGCAGATTTATCGTCGCGCCAACGGCGACGTTGGGGTACGCAACGAACTGTGGATCCTGCCGACCGTCGGCTGCGTCAATGCCATGGCCCGGCAAATGCAGAACCGTTTTCTGAAAGAGACCGGTGGCGCTGAGGGTATCGACGGGGTGCATCTCTTCAGCCATACCTACGGCTGCTCGCAGCTCGGAGACGATCACATCAACACCCGTACCATGTTGCAAAATATGGTTCGTCATCCGAACGCCGGGGCGGTACTGGTGGTAGGGCTTGGTTGTGAAAACAACCAGGTTGATGCGTTTCGCGAGACGCTGGGCGAGTATGATCCGCAGCGCGTGCACTTTATGGTCTGCCAGCACCAGGACGATGAAGTGGAGGCGGGGGTTGAGCATCTTCACCAGCTGTATGAAGTGATGCGCCAGGATAAACGCCAGCCGGGCAAACTCAGCGAGCTGAAGTTTGGCCTCGAGTGCGGGGGATCGGATGGGCTGTCAGGGATCACCGCGAACCCGATGCTGGGACGTTTCTCAGACTATGTGATCGCCAACGGCGGCACCACCGTGCTGACCGAAGTGCCGGAGATGTTTGGCGCCGAGCAATTGCTGATGAGCCACTGCCGTGACGAAGCAACCTTTGACAAGCTGGTTACCATGGTCAATGACTTCAAGCAGTACTTTATTGCCCACGACCAGCCTATTTACGAAAATCCATCGCCGGGCAACAAAGCCGGGGGGATCACCACCCTGGAGGATAAATCGCTGGGCTGTACCCAGAAGGCGGGCTCCAGCCAGGTGGTGGATGTCCTGCGCTACGGCGAGCGCCTGAAGGTTCATGGTCTGAATTTGCTGAGCGCGCCGGGTAACGATGCGGTTGCCACCAGCGCGCTGGCGGGCGCCGGCTGCCATATGGTGCTGTTCAGTACCGGCCGCGGCACGCCGTATGGTGGCTTTGTGCCAACGGTGAAGATTGCCACCAACAGTGAGCTGGCGGCGAAGAAAAAGCACTGGATCGACTTCGATGCCGGGCAACTGATCCACGGTAAAGCGATGCCGCAGCTGCTGGAGGAGTTTGTGGATACCATTGTGGCTTTCGCCAACGGTAAACCGACGTGTAATGAGAAGAATGACTTCCGCGAACTGGCCATCTTTAAAAGCGGTGTTACCCTGTAAAGGCGCAATCATACTAGCCTCCAGGGGCGTTGAGCGCGTATCGGCCTGATAGCGTAGCGCCATCAGGCAAGTAAAAGCGGCGTTTCAGCCTGTGAAGCGCCGTTTATTTTTTCCTGTCAGGGAGCCTTCATGACCGCGTATTGGCTGGCCCAGGGTGTCGGCGTCATCGCCTTTCTTATCGGCATTACCACCTTTATCAACCGCGACGAACGCCGCTTCAGGCTGCAGCTGGCGGGCTATAGCGCCATTATTGGCGTCCATTTTTTCCTGATGGGCGCCGCACCCGCCGGGATGAGCGCCGGACTCAATGCGCTCCGCACGGTCATTTCCCTGCGCACCCGCAGCCTGTGGGTGATGACGGTCTTTATCCTCCTGACGTTGATCCTCGGCCTGGGCAAACTGCAGCATGCCATGGAGCTGTTGCCGATTATTGGCACCGTTGCCAGTACCTGGGCGCTGTTTCGCTGCAAAGGGCTGACCGTCCGCTGCGTGATGTGGTGCTCCACCGCCTGCTGGGTTACGCATAACCTGTGGCTGGGTTCCATTGGCGGGACGCTGATTGAAGGCAGTTTTCTGATCGTCAACGGGCTGAACATCATTCGCTTCCGCCGGATGCAAAAGCGCGGTATCGATCCGTTTAAGGTTGAAAACGCAGTACAGGAAGAGAGCCCCTCCGCCCGATAGCGGAGGGGAAAGGCGTTATCCGCGCAGGGCGTTTTTCGCCAGCTGGTCGTCTTCCGCCATACAGGCCGCGGCGGTAAACAGGGCGTCGGTGGAGGAGTTCAGCGCGGTTTCGCAGGAGTCCTGCAGCACGCCGATAATAAAGCCAACGGCCACCACCTGCATCGCCACATCGTTCGGAATACCAAACATATTACAGGCCAGCGGGATCAGCAGCAGTGAACCGCCCGCTACGCCGGAGGCGCCGCAGGCGCACAGCGAAGCGACTACGCTTAGCAGCAGCGCTGTCGGCAAATCGACCTGGATATTCAGCGTATGCACCGCCGCCAGCGTCAGCACGGTGATCGTGATCGCCGCGCCCGCCATATTGATGGTCGCTCCCAGCGGAATTGACACTGAATAAGTATCGCGATCCAGATTCAGTTTCTCACACAGCGCCATATTCACCGGAATATTGGCGGCCGAGCTGCGGGTGAAGAAGGCGTAGACGCCGCTTTCGCGCAGGCAGGTGAGCACCAGCGGATAGGGGTTACGGCGGATCTTCCAGAACACCAGCAACGGGTTAATCACCAGCGCCACCAGCAGCATACAGCCCACCAGCACCAGCAGCAGCTGGGCGTAGCCCCACAGGGTCTCGAAGCCGGTGGTCGCCAGGGTGGAAGAGACCAGACCGAAGATCCCCAGCGGCGCAAAACGGATCACGACTTTGACGATAAAGGTCACCGCGTGGGAGACATCATTGATCAGGTTTTTGGTGGTGTCGTTACCGTGACGCAGGGCGAAGCCAAGCCCCACCGCCCACACCAGAATGCCGATATAGTTGGCGTGCAGCAGGGCGTCGATTGGATTGGATACCATGCTCATCAGCAGACCGCGCAGCACTTCGACAATCCCCGATGGCGGGGTGATGCTGTCGGCGGCGGTGGTTAAATGCAGTGACGACGGAAAGACAAAACTGAACAACACTGCGGTCAGCGCCGCGCTAAAGGTACCCAGCAGATAAAGAAACAGAATGGGCCGGATGCTGGTTTTTTGGCCGTGCTGATGGTTGGCGATGGAGGCCATCACGAGCATTAATACCAGCACTGGCGCCACCGCCTTTAACGCGCCGACGAACAAGGTCCCCAGCAGTCCGACGGCAATCGCCGCCTCCTTTGAAACCAGCGCCAGCAGTATGCCAAGCACCAGGCCGATTAAAATTTGTTTCACCAGGCTGCCTTGCGCCAGACGAGTGAGCCACCCTGTTGGGGGAGTGCGTGTTGTCATAATTCATTCCTTCCAGTGATGTAGCAAGCCATCCCAGCCACGTATTATTTGTTACGTTTATGTCAGGATGTAAGTAGATGTTTGCATAGTCGAGTATACGGAAAGAACGGCGGGCGGGAAGCGCAAAATACTGTGATTTTAATCTGTATCTAATTTATTAACTGTGTAGCAACATAATTGTGACATGAGATGGGGTTACCGTCGGCAATAGCCGACGGCGGATTGGGCAGATTACTCAGGCAGGTTGCGTTGCTTGTCGTGTTGCTTGTTGACCCAGGCGTTAATCAGCAGCGTGACGGCCAGGATGCCGCCCACCACGCCCAGCGAGATGGCAACCGGGATATGGTAGAAGTCGACGATCAGCATCTTCACGCCAATAAACACCAGGATCACCGACAGACCGTATTTGAGCATCGAGAAGCGCTCGGCGACCCCCGCCAGCAGGAAGTACATGGCGCGCAGGCCGAGGATGGCGAACAGGTTCGAGGTCAGCACGATAAACGGATCGGTGGTGACCGCGAAGATAGCCGGGATACTGTCGACGGCGAAAATCACGTCGCTCAGTTCCACCAGAATCAGCACCAGCAGCAGCGGGGTGGCGAACAGCACCCCGTTTTTACGGGTGAAGAAGCGCTCGCTCTCGATTTTATCCGTCATGCGCAGATGGCTGCGGATCCAGCGCACCAGCGGTTTATCGCCGATACCGGAATCATCTTCTTTCGCCAGCGCCATCTTCACGCCGGTAAACAGCAGGAAGGCGCCGAAGACGTACAGCAGCCAGTCGAACTGCGAAATCAGCCAGCTGCCGGCGAAGATCATAATGGTACGCAGAACAATGGCGCCCAGCACGCCATACACCAGCACCCGGCGCTGCAGAGCAGGCGGTACGGCGAAATAGCTGAACAACATCAACCAGACGAAGACGTTATCGACCGCCAGCGCTTTCTCAATCAAATAGCCGGTGAGGAAGGCTAAGGCCTGCGGATCGGCGACGGCGCGGCCCTGGGTTTGTACCAGATACCACCAGAAGGCGGCGTTAAACAGCAGAGAAAGCGTGACCCAGAGGATTGACCAGCCCGCGGCCTGCTTCATAGTCATGCTATGCGAACCGCGTCGTCCCTGAAGCAGCAGGTCGATCGCCAGCATGATCGCGACGACGACAGCAAATCCACCCCATAGCAACGGCGTGCCGACAGTATTCATTTGATATTCCTTACATAAAAACAAAACGGCTGACGTCGGAAGACGGCAGCCGCTGCGCTTTTATGCATAGACCTCGCCTTCCGGCAAGGTCTCACTTACAACAACCAAAGTACATCGCGATGGGCTTTGGTTATTGCCCGGCGACCGGATGCGGTATTGCACGCATCGTAATGACGATCAACCGGCAAGGAAGTTACTCCCCTTTGCACGTAACAAAATATGTCACAGGGCGGTTTTCGTCAATGGCGGCCGGTCCGGCCTTTACACTCTTTTACGCCAGCGGCTGCGTATCGGCCGGGAAGATCACTCCGGTCTGGCGACGAATTTCGCTCGACAGTTTGGCGGTGATACGGCTTACCGTCAGGCCCGGGTGATCCACATCTGCTGTCTCCACCAGCCGCGCAAAGGTCTCCGCCTCATACAGCATAGTATTGATGTGCTGAGGCTGCGTCAGGTCCTGGGCTTTGCCGCCGCGCGGCACAAACGCCAGCTTCTGGCATTCGGAGATTTTTTCGATCACCAGCACCCCATCTTCACCCTGGATTTCACTGGGGATCGCCGAGTCACTCACCTTGGAGTGATGCAGCGTCACGTCGAAGTCGCCATAGCTCAGCACCACGGTACCCTGGGCATCCACGCCGCTGTCCAGCAGGCTGGCGGTGGCATGAACGGCCCGCGGTTCGCCCCATAGCGCCACGGCGGACGCGAGGCAATAGAAGCCGATATCCATAATCGAACCGTTAGAGAACGCCGGGTTAAAGGTGTTGGGGTTTTCGCCGTCAAGGTAGCGCTGATAGCGCGAGGAGTACTGACAGTAGTTGATGAAGGCTTTGCGCAGTTTACCCACTTTGCCGAGGGTTTCCTTCAGCAGCAGGAAATTAGGCAGACTGGCGGTCTTGAAGGCTTCAAACAGCACCACGTTATTTTCTTTCGCCAGCGCGATGGCCGCTTCGACCTCCTGCAGATTCGACGCCAGCGGTTTTTCGCAAATCACGTGCTTTTTATGGCTCAGGAACAGGCGGGTCTGCGGGAAGTGCAGGGAGTTCGGGCTGGCGATATACACAGCATCAATTGCGTCGCTTTGCGCCAGCGCCTCCAGCGAGGTAAACAGATGCTCGACCGGATAGTCATTGGCGAAGGCTTGCGCCTGTTCGAGGCTGCGGGAGTAGATGGCGGTAAGTTTATATTTGCCGGTTTCATGGGCGGCATCGACAAACTGCTTGGTGATCCAGTTTGTGCCAACAACTGCGAAACGTATCATAAACGTTGACGAACTCCATTAAAGGGAACCTGTCGTCACTCTATCATGCCATCATGACAAAACCAGTGCGTCACTACGCAGAACGATTTAACGAAAGGTGCGTCAGCCACAGGCGGGTATCGAACTCCAGCTGGTGGTACTGCGGCTCCATATGACAGCACAGCTGATAGAAGGCTTTGTTGTGATCCTTCTCTTTTAAATGCGCCAGTTCATGAACCACGATCATACGCAGAAACGCTTCCGGCGCGTCGCGAAACACCGTCGCTACGCGAATTTCCGCTTTAGCTTTCAGCTTGCCGCCCTGAACGCGGGAAATGGCGGTGTGCAGGCCGAGCGCATTGTTCAGCACGTGGATCTTACTGTCGTACATCACTTTGTTGATCGGCGCCGCTCCGCGCAGAAAGCGGGCCTTCAGATCCTGAGTGTACTGATACAGCGCTTTATCGCTGTTAACGTCATGGCCCTGAGGATAACGCTTTTGCAGCACCTCGCCGAGGCGGTCTTGCTCGATTAAAGCCGTGACCTGCGACAGCAGCGATTCAGGATAGCCCTGAAGGTAAGGTAGCGTGTTCATGGTGAAAAAAGTTTACTTCTCCGGAGAATTGAGCGATAACACGCGCGAATTTTAGCATTTCGGAGGGGCGATGAGCCAGGTAGAGTTAAACGGTGAGTTATTCACATTAGAGCGGTTCCCACCTAACGCTGAAGAAGAAGCGCTTCAGGCATGGGAAGCGGCGGATGAATATCTGCTGCAACAGGTGAATGACGTCGACGGCCTGACGCTCATCTTCAACGACGGCTTCGGCGCGCTCGCCTGCGCGCTGGCGGCGCGCAACCCGGTCAGTATCAACGATTCCTTTATTTCCGAGCTGGCGGCCCGCCACAACCTGCGGATGAACGGTATCGATGAAGAGAGCGTGCGCTTTCAGGATAGCCTGAGCCCGCTGCCGGCCGCGCCGGGGCTGGTGCTGATTAAGGTGCCAAAACAGCTGGCGCTGCTGGAACAGCAGCTGCGCGCGCTGCGCGAAGTGGTGACGCCGGAAACCCGCATTATCGCCGCGGCGAAAGCCCGTGACGTGCACAACTCGACGCTGGCGCTGTTTGAAAAAATCCTCGGAACCACGACGACCTCGCTGGCGTGGAAAAAAGCGCGTCTGATCCACTGCGTTTTCACCGCCCCTGAGCTTGCCGATGCGCCGCAAACCTACAGCTGGAAGCTGGACGGCACGCCGTGGACCATCCATAACCACGCCAACGTTTTTGCCCGCAGCGGACTGGATATCGGCGCGCGTTTCTTCCTGCAGCATTTACCGTCTGATTTAGAAGGCGAGATCGCCGATCTCGGCTGCGGCAATGGGGTGATTGGCCTGCAGGCGCTGGCGCAAAACCCGAATGCGCGGGTCATGTTTACCGATGAGTCGCACATGGCGGTAGCTTCCAGCCGGTTGAACGTCGAGCGCAACCTGCCGGACGATATCGCACGCTGTGAATTCATGGTCAACAATTCGCTTTCCGGCATTGAGCCCGACCGGTTTACGGCGATTCTGTGTAATCCGCCGTTCCATCAGCAGCACGCCATTACCGACCATATTGCCTGGCAGATGTTTAACGATGCCCGCCGCAGCCTGAAATATGGCGGCGAGCTGTATGTCGTCGGCAACCGCCACCTCGATTATTTCCGTAAGCTGAAGCGCGCTTTTGGTAACTGCACGACGATTGCGACGAACAATAAGTTTGTCATTTTGAAAGCAACCAAGGTGCGTAAGCAGCGCTGATTCTTGTCGCTGCTTCCCCCCGGCTTGCGGCTGTCGCCTTAGCCGGGCTACCGGCTGAAGCGCGCGTTTGGTAACTGCACGACCATTGCGACGAACAATAAGTTTGTCATTTTGAAAGTAATGAAGGTGCGTAAGCAGCGCTGATTCTTGTCGCTGCTTCCCCCGGCTTGCGGCTGTCGCCTTAGCCGGGCTACCGGCTGAAGCGCGCGTTTGGTAATTGCACGACGATTGCGACGAACAATAAGTTTGTCATTTTGAAAGCAACGAAGGTGCGTAAGCAGCGCTGATTCTTGTCGCTGTTTCCCCCGGCTTGCGGCTGTCGCCTTAGCCGGGCTACCTTTCGGGATTATCGTGGTAGCCCGGGGAAGGCGCATCGCGCCGCCCCCGGGACACGGCTAAATCGCCAGCGCCAGTTTTGTGCCCTGGGCAATCGCCCGGCGCGCATCCAGCTCCGCCGCCACGTCGCAACCGCCGATGAGATGCACAGTTTTCCCCGCCGCGCGCAGCGGATCCGCCAGTTCGCGGCGCGGTTCCTGACCGGCGCAGATCACCACCTGATCGACCGCCAACAGTTGGCGCTCGCCGCCGATAGTGACATGTAACCCTTCATCATCGATCTTTTCATAGCTGACCGCCGGGATCATTTTCACGCCGCGCGCCAGCAGCGTCGCGCGGTGGATCCAACCGGTGGTTTTGCCGAGCCCTTCGCCCGGTTTGCTGGCTTTACGCTGCAGCATCACAATCTGTCGCGGGCTTTTACTCAGTTGTGGGCCCTCAGGACTCAGCCCTCCCGCCGTTTGCAGGCTGGTATCGATACCCCATTCGCGGCAGAACTCGCCGATATCCTGGCTGGTGGCCGCGCCCGACTGGCTTAAATACATCGCGGTGTCGAAGCCGATGCCGCCGCAGCCGATAATCGCCACCTTCGCGCCAACCGGCGCTTTGTCGCGCAAGACATCCAGGTAGCTCAGCACCTTAGGATGATCGATCCCGGCGATCGCCGGCAGGCGCGGGGCGATACCGGTGGCGAGGATCGTCTCATCGAACGCCAGCAGATCGTCTGGCGTGACGCGGGTGTTCAGGCGCAGATCGACACCATGAAGATCGAGCATGGTGCGGTAGTAACGCAGCGTCTCGTGAAACTCCTCTTTGCCGGGGATCTGTTTGGCGATATTAAACTGGCCGCCGATCTCCGGGAGCGCATCGAACAGCGTGACCTGATGGCCACGGGCGGCGGCGTTAACGGCGAAAGCCAGGCCGGCAGGCCCGGCGCCGACCACCGCCAGCCGTTTAGGCGCGTTGGCAGGCTGGACCGGCATCAGGGTTTCATGACAGGCGCGCGGGTTGACCAGACAGGAGGTGACTTTGCCGACGAAGATCCGATCGAGACACGCCTGGTTGCAACCGATGCAGGTGTTGATCTGATCGGCACGATCGTTCTGCGCTTTCGACATAAATTCGGCGTCGGCGAGGAACGGGCGGGCCATCGATACCATATCGGCATCGCCGCGGGCGAGAATATCCTCCGCGACCTGCGGATCGTTGATGCGGTTGGTGGTAATCAGCGGGATCGACACTGCGCCTTTCAGCTTGCGGGTGACCCAGCTGAACGCCCCGCGCGGTACCGGCGTGGCGATGGTCGGAATGCGCGCTTCGTGCCAGCCGATGCCGGTATTAATGATTGTCGCCCCTGCCGCTTCGATGGCTTGGGCCAGTTCGGTGACCTCCGCCAGCGTGCTGCCGCCGTTGACCAGATCGAGCATCGACAGACGGTAGATGATAATGAAATCGTGGCCGGCGCGCTGGCGCACCGCCTTAACCACTTCAATGGCGAAACGCATGCGCCTGGCATAATCGCCGCCCCATTGGTCGTCGCGCTGGTTGGTGCGCGCGGCGAGAAATTCGTTAATCAGATAGCCCTCAGAGCCCATCACTTCGACGCCGTCATAGCCCGCTTCGCGCGCCAGCTGGGCGCAGTGGGCAAAATCATCGATCAGCGTAAGGATCTCCTCGTGGCTCAGTGCATGGGGCGTAAAACGGTTGATCGGCGCCTGTAGCGCCGAGGGGGCCACTAGCGCGGGCTGGTAGCTGTAGCGCCCGGTGTGCAGGATCTGCAGGGCGATTTTGCCGCCTTCCTGATGTACCGCGTCGGTAATATGACGATGGTGCGCCAGATGGCTGGCATCGTTGAGTACCGCGCCGCCGGCCATGGTGACGCCAGAGGGCGCCGGGGCGATGCCGCCGGTGACGATCAGCGCCACGCCGTGGCGGGCGCGCTCGGCGTAAAAGGCCGCCAGCCGCTGCGCGCCGTCCGGCAGCTCTTCCAGCCCGGTGTGCATTGAGCCCATCAACACGCGGTTTTTGAGCGTTGTGAAGCCCAGCTCAAGCGGGGCGAAAAGCGACGGATAGCGGCTCATAGTGGCTTCCAATGTAAAATTATTGTTATGTGGTCGGATGAGTTACTAATTTAGCCGTCGCGGAGCAAAAGGGAAAAGGGGAGTGCGGTGATTGTGATGGAATTCAAAGAACGGAACACGTTGTCCCTCACCCCGACCCTCTCCCAAAGGGAGAGGGAGAAAGGCGGATCGGCACCTATATTTAAGGCCTGCGCCGAACGGTTCCCGCTCAAAGGGCAAGGAGAAAGGCGGACTGGCACTGGTATTCAACGCTAGTGCCGAACGGTTCCCGCTCAAAGGGCGAGGGGGAAAGGCGGATCGGCATCGGTATTCAAGGCCTGTGCCGAACGGTTCCCGCTCAAAGGGCAAGGGGAAAGGCGGACCGGCACCGATATTCAACGCTAGTGCCGAACGGTTCCCTCTCCCACCGGGAGTAATGCCAGTCAGTTAAGCAACTGACTGGCCCTTTCTCAGGGCGGTGGTGTATTTCTGAGGCCTCTCTTTCACCACCCTTGGGAAGACCCTTTCCCTCCTTATCGGTAACTTGACTAACTGCCCCATACTTTCAAGATCACGCATCAACTCCGGGATACGACCCGGTGAAGCGCCCTGCAACGTCATTAGCATCCGCATCACCATCCCGCAGGACTCTGAGAAGCTCAGCTGATTTGGCCAGTATCCTTTCAGTTGCCCTGCCATTTTAATCATCTGATATCTCACCAGATTATAAGCCAGCAACACGCCCCACAACTCCTGCTCCACAAGCTCCGGCTTTTTACTTCTCAGTGTCAACCTGCTCAGTTGCATCGTCTGCTTTATCTCCCGGTAACCCAGCTCAATTTCCCAGCGATAGCTATACAGATCCGCCATTTCCCCGCCGGGGTAGCGCATGGCGTCCGTCATCGACGTCAGCAGATGGCAGACTTTTCCTTTGCGCGTGATGGTCAGCAGGCGGGCTGTCATCTCATTTCCCAGACCCGGCCACTTTTTTCGTGCCTGCGGGCTGGTTTTCAGCTTCACCAGGTGGTCGCCTTTACCCAGTTTTCTGACCTCTTCGTACTGCGCGCCTTTTTTCAGAGGGATCAGCCAGTGCCGGTGTTCTCCCGCCTGGTTCCATGCGTTCAGCAGACCCAGTGAGTAATAGCCTTTATCCATTAGCGTCAGGGTGTTATCGCCGGTTTGCTCTATAAGTTTCTCCGCGAGCGCATTTTCGCTGTCTTTCATCGTGCCGAAGGCTGCTGCCGTCAGCAGATGGCTGGTCAGCTCCATCTGGCAGACCATTTTAACCTGTGGGTAGAGTGCCGGGTTTCCGCCATGCGTCTGGCGGGGGAAGGCGATATCGTTCTCTGGTGTGTCCGGTGTGCGCCAGAACACACCATCAATGGCCAGCAGGGTCAGGCCGCACCAGTGTGGATGCGGCGTGGCGTTATGCCAGAGCTGTGCTGTCTGCGAGAATACGCGGCGGACGGCTTCGCTTCCCAGACGCTGACGGGCCTGGATCACCGCGCTGGGGGCGACGAAGGGACGACTGCCCGGCAGCATGATGTCCAGACGGTTGACGATCTGATGAAGGGGTTCTTTACGTTCAAGCGCCATGCCGACAATGCACCAGACCATCATTTCCAGCGGCAGGCGACGCTTGCGCAGGGTGACGGTACCGGCTTCGGCCAGACAGCGGGAAATGAGTTCCGGGTCCAGATAGTCGCCCAGAGAAGTCAGTGGGTTACGCAGAGAATCGTAACGGGATACCAGATCAAGAGCCTGTCCAATGTGCATAAAAAAATCCGGAAACGGGTGAGCATTTCCGGATTCTTACACAGCCACTGGATCGATCAACTGATCCTTAACTGATCGGCATTACTCCCACCGGGAGAGGGTTAGGGTGAGGGGACTACGCGCTGGCGGCGCTCCAGACCCGGCGCCTGCCACATCGACGTTGTCAGCCCGCTATCCACCAGACCCAACTGATCGGCGTACACCGTTTGCCACTTGCTCATCATCTCCTGATACAGCTCGCGATGCTGTGGATTAGGAGTGAACTCGCGGTGCCAGCTCACTAACCGTTCTCCTGTACTGGCCATATCGCCATACAGTCCGGCGCCGGTTCCGGCGGCGATGGCGCAGCCCAGAGCGGTGGCTTCGCGGACCACCGGCACCCGCACCGGCAGGCCGGTGACGTCGCTGAGGATTTGGCTCCACAGCGCGCCTTTAGAGCCGCCGCCGGCAAACACCAGGCTCTCGAATGTCACGCCGGAGAACTGCGAAATCTGCGCCAGGTTACAGGCGGAGACAATCGCCGCGTTCTCCTCCAGCGCGCGGAACAGGGTCGCTTTGTTGCACTTCTCCGGATCGATGGAGAGGTTAATAAACGACGGCGCGGCGTGGTACCACTGCTTAAAGTGCATAGCGTCGGAAAAAATAGGCATCACGCCGTGGGATCCGGCGGGTACGCGGCTGGCCATCTCCTCCAGCAGCGAATAGGCATCAACGCCGAGCCGCTCGGCAATCAGTTTTTCTTCAGCGCAGAAGGCGTCGCGGAACCAGCGCATGGTCAGCCCGGTAAAGAAGCTGATCGATTCCGCCTGCACCATGCCGGGAATGACATGAGGATTAACGCGAATATTCATCTGCGGATCGGTACGCACCTGCGGCAGGTTGACCACCTGCTGCCAGAAGGTGCCGCCGAGTACTGCGGTTTGCCCGGCACGCACCACCCCAAGGCCCAGGCAGCCGAGCTGGACGTCGCCGCCGCCCATCACCACCGGTGTCCCGGCGCGCAGGCCGCTCTGCTGCGCCGCCGCTTCGGTGACGGCGCCCAGCAGGGTACCGGTCTCTTTGACCGGCGACAGCATATCGGCGCGCAGTCCGGCCATATCCAGCAGCGCCGGACGCCAGTCGCGGCTGAACAGATCGAGCATGCCGGTGGTGCCGGCGTTTGACGGGTCGACCGCCAGCTCGCCGGAAAGCTTCGCCGCCAGCCAGTCGCTGATCATGGTGATGGTTGCCGCTTTGCGGTAGATATCGGGGCGGTGGTGCGCCAGCCACAGCAGGCGCGGCATGGCGCTTAGCGCCAGGGTTTGTCCCGAGACCTCGTACACCTCGGATTCAAACCGATAGTCGTGGATCTCCTTAAGCTCCGCCACTTCGCGGCTGGCGCGGGCATCGACGTTGGCGCAGGCCCAGATGGCCTCGCCGTCGCGGTCATAGAGGACGATCCCTTCGCGCATCGAACAGCAGGCGACGGACTGAATATCGGCGGCAGAGAGTCGGGCGGCGTCGAGCGCCTGGCGAATGCACTGGCAGGCCAGCTGCCAGTTGGTAGTAAGGTCGAACTCCATCGAGCCGGGGACGTTATCAACGCTCAGGTGTTTCCATTCGGCCTGGCCTACCGCCAGCTGGCGGCCATTAAGATCGAAAATGACCGCCCGAATGCTGCCGGTCCCGGCATCTAACGCTAACAGGTAACTCATGACATGCGCCTCGCTGTTGTCGCGCGGCGCCAGGCCGTCAGGAGGCCAGTGCGAGCACCGCGCGTGCTGTTGTCTCTTCCGTTACCAGGCCATTAATGCGCTTGCCAATCAGAGCGGCATGAATCGCCTGCGCTTTTTGTTCTCCCCCGGCGACGCCGACGATGGTGGGCAGCTGCGCCAGCTCATCAAGGGTTACGCCGAGGAGTTCCCGATGGATCTCCAGCCCTTCTACCGGCCGGCCGTCGGCCTGCAGGAAATAACCTAAAATGTCGCCGACCGCGCCTTTGCGCCCGTACATCAGCTGTTCGCCCTCGCTGATATAGCCGGAGCGTAAAATGGTGGCGTCGCGCCGCTGATCGATGGCGCCAATGCCAACCACCGCCGCGTCCGCCGCCATCGCCGCCAGCATCACGTCGCGCACGCTCGACTCGCGGCGCAGGATCTCGGCGACCTCCGCCGAAGAGACCCGCAGCGGCGCCGGAATAATGCTGACGTTGCAGGCGGCATCAAGCTGGCCGATGCCGGTCATATAAGGGCCGACGCCGCCGGAGAGGGTCACCAGCCGCACCTGCTGCGAGCCAATAAATCCGCTGAGATGCTGCAGGCAGCTCATGGTGGCTTCGCCGAACCCGACCGCCAGTAGTTGACCCGGTTGCAGAATGCCCATCAGCGACTGCGCCGCGCCGATCCCCAGCCGGGTATTCATCGGCGGGGTATTGAGCGCCGGCAGCACGCGGGCAAGCTTGAGGCCAAAACGCTGCTGGAGTTCGCTTTCCAGCGCCAGACAGCCCTCATAGCGCGAGTTGATCTGCACGCGGATCACTCCGGACTGGCGGCCTTTCTCCAGCAGGCGGGAAATCTTCAGCCGTGGCAGCCCCAAACGCTCGCCGATGTCATTTTGCGTCAGGCCGTCGTGGTAGTAACACCACGCCACCCGCGCCACCAGCTCTTCCTCGGCTAACGCCAGCCCGGCGTAGCGGTTCTCTTCCGTAATGCGTTTTTCGCTCATAAATTGAACTCTTATAAAAATTTAGATCATATGTTCGCTATTGCGCGGTCGGAAAGTGTGAGCCGACTGGCAAAACGGATCTTTCATCGCTGGCGCATTTATTCCTGACTATCTAAAGCACCAAAGTGTGATCTTCGCACGGTTGTAAATATAGTTCACCGTCTACGCTTTTGAACATTATTAAATTTAAAAATCATTTGTTCAATTGAGGCGTGATGATGAAGCCACTGTTTGAAGCTCGTCAGATTTGCAAACAGTTCTCCGGCGTTGCGGTGCTGAAGGGCATCGATTTCACGCTAGGCGCGGGCCAGGTGCATGCGCTGATGGGCGGCAACGGCGCGGGTAAATCAACGCTGATGAAGATCATCGCTGGCGTTGAAACGCCGGACAGCGGTGAACTGACGCTCGGCGACCGCGCGTTTGCGCGTCTCAATCCGGCGCTAGCGCATCAGTTAGGCATCTATCTGGTGCCGCAGGAGCCGATGCTGTTTCCCAACCTCAGCGTGCGCGAGAACATTCTCTTCCGCCTGCCGAAGCGGGCGGATACCGTCGCGCGGTTGCAGGACAAACTGCAGCAGTTGAACTGCCAGATCAACCTCGACGCCAGCGCCAGCACGCTCGAGGTAGCCGATCAACAGATGGTCGAGATCCTGCGCGGGCTGATGCGCGAGGCCAGGATCCTGATCCTGGATGAACCCACCGCCTCTTTAACGCCGGGTGAAACCGAGAGACTGTTTAGCCAGATCCGCGCGTTACAGGCGCTGGACGTTGGGATCGTCTTTATCTCACATAAATTGCCCGAAATCCGCCAGCTTGCCAGCCATGTGTCGGTGATGCGCGACGGGGCGGTAGTGCTGAGCGGCGAGACCGCAACTTACCGCGATGAGCAACTGATTAGCGCTATGACGCCGGCCAGCCGCGACCATACGCTGAGCGACACGCAAAAGCTGTGGCTGTCGCTGCCGGGCAACCGCCGTACGCAACCACAGGATTTTCCCGTGCTGCGGGTGGAAGATCTCACCGGCGAAGGCTTTATCGATCTCAATCTGGAGATCCGCGCCGGTGAGATCGTCGGTCTGGCCGGGCTGGTGGGATCCGGGCGCACCGAATTTGCCGAAACCTTATACGGCCTGCGTCCGCCGCGCGCCGGGCGGATCTGGCTGGAGAATCGCGAGATCAGCCGCGACAGCACCCGCGCCAGGCTGGCCAGCGGGTTGGTCTATCTCCCGGAAGATCGTCAGGTCTCGGGGCTGTTTCTCGATGCGCCGGTGCGCTGGAACACGGTGATGTTCAATCAGCCGTCGTGGTGGCAGCAGGGGAAACGGGAGGCGGCGGTGGTTGAACGCTATCACCGGGCACTGGGGATCAAGCTGGCCGATGGCGATCAGCCGGTGCGCACTCTCTCTGGCGGTAACCAGCAGAAGGTGCTGCTGGCGCGCTGTCTGGAAGCTAATCCGTTACTGCTGATTGTCGATGAGCCGACGCGCGGCGTGGATGTCTCCGCCCGCGCCGATATCTATCAACTGCTAAAAAGCGTTGCCGCGCAAAACGTGGCGGTGTTGATGATCTCCAGCGATCTGGATGAGTTCGTTGGCCTGGCCGACCGGGTGCTGGTGATGCATCAGGGCCGCTACAGTGGCGAACTGGCGCGGCAGGCGGTGACCGTCGATCGCATGATGACCCTGGCCTTCGGAGGGCAGGCATGAAAACGTTACTGAAGAATCGCGAACTGAGTGCCTTCTTTGCCATCGTGGCGCTCTTTGTTGTGCTGGTGGCGCTCAATCCAGCCTATTTCAGCCTGCAGACCCTGGCGATGATTTTCGCCAGCTCGCAGATCCTCTGCCTGCTGGCATTGGGCGCGACGCTGGTGATGCTGACCCGCAATATTGATGTGTCGGTAGGCTCGACCGTTGGGCTGTGTGCCATCGCCGTCGGCGTGGCGCTGAACAACGGTTACGGGCTGGCGACGGCTATCGCCTTCGCGCTGGCGATTGGCGCGCTGGCCGGGGCTTTTAACGGCCTGCTGGTCGTGGGACTGCGCATTCCGGCGATCGTCGCGACGCTCGGTACGCTGGGGTTGTATCGCGGAGTGATGTTGCTGTGCACCGGCGGGAAATGGATCGAGGGCTTGCCCGACAGCCTGAAATCGCTCTCGGAGCCCGCGTTTATTGGCGTGTCGCCGCTGGGCTGGCTGGTGCTGGCGCTGCTGCTGGCGGGCGCCTGGCTGCTGTCGCGTACCGCCTTTGGTCGTGATTTTTACGCCGTTGGCGATAATCTTGCCGCCGCGCGTCAGCTGGGCGTGGCGGTCAACCGCACGCGGATGCTGGCCTTTACCCTCAACGGTATGCTGGCGGCCTGCGCCGGGATCGTCTTCGCCGCGCAGATTGGTTTTGTGCCTAATCAGACCGGCAGCGGGCTGGAGATGAAAGCCATCGCCGCCTGCGTACTGGGCGGGATCTCGCTGCTCGGCGGCACCGGCACGCTGCTCGGCGCGTTTCTCGGCGCCTTTTTCCTCACCCAAATTGACACCGTACTGGTGCTGTTCCGCCTTCCCGCCTGGTGGAATGACTTTATCGCCGGCCTGGTGCTGCTCGGCGTGCTGGTGCTCGATGGCCGCCTGCGCCAGGCGCTGGCCCGCCATCAACGGGCGCTAAAGTACAGCCGTTTCCAGCCCGGTAATAAAGGGGGCAAACAGGTTGCCCGCTTTCCCGAACGCAAAAGCAAAGAGGTGGCTTAAATGAAGCTGAAGCTTAACTGGGAAAGCGCGCTGCTGGCATTGCTGATCGCGGAAATCCTGCTATTCGGCGCGTTGAATCCGCGCATGCTGGATCTCAATATGCTGCTCTTTAGCACCAGCGACTTTATCTGCATCGGCATTGTCGCGCTGCCGCTGACGCTGGTGATCATCAGCGGCGGGATCGATATTTCGCTGGGCTCGACCATCGGCCTGTGCGCCATCGCCCTCGGGGTGATGACCCAGGCGGGCTGGCCGCTGTGGCTCGCGGTATCGCTGACGTTGCTCTTGGGACTGCTGTGCGGGTTATTCAACGCCGCGCTGATCCACTACACCGGCATCAGCCCGCTGGTGATCACGCTTGGTACGCTGTATCTGTACGGCGGCGGCGCGCTGCTGCTTTCCGGGATGGCCGGCGCGACCGGTTACGAGGGGATTGGCGGTTTTCCCGATAGCTTCACCGCCTTCGCCAATTTAACCCTCGCCGGACTGCCGCTGCCGCTGGTGCTGTTCGCGATTATCAACTTTTTCTTCTGGCTGCTGACCCATCGCGGGCGCTTTGGCCGCCACCTCTTTTTACTCGGGCAAAACCCGCGCGCCGCGCGCTATGCCGCGCTGTCGGTGAACGGCATCCCGTACGTGCTGTATGGCCTGGTTGGCGTCGCCTCGGCGGTCGCGGCGCTGGTGATGGTCTCCTATTTCGGCTCGGCGCGTTCGGATTTAGGCCGCGACCTTCTGATGCCGGCGCTGACCGCGGCGGTGCTCGGCGGGGCCAATATTTACGGCGGCTCGGGATCGATACTGGGTACCGCGCTGGCGGCGTTGCTGGTGGGGTATCTGCAACAGGGTTTACAGATGGTCGGCATCCCCAACCAGGTGTCGAGCGCGCTGTCAGGGGCGCTGTTGGTTGTGGTGGTGATGGGGCGTTCGCTGAGCCTGCACCGTGAATGGGTGCGCGCAACCTGGCGGCGTCTTTTCTCGCATAAAACAATCGGAGCATAAAATGAAATTAAAACTGATCGTGCTGGCGCTGACGATGAGCGTGGTTACCGCGCAGGCGGCGGACCGCATCGCCTTTATTCCTAAGCTGGTTGGCGTCGGCTTCTTTACCAGCGGCGGCAACGGCGCGAAAGAGGCGGGGAAAGCGCTGGGCGTGGATGTCACCTATGACGGCCCCACCGAGCCCAGCGTCTCCGGCCAGGTGCAGCTTATCAACAACTTCGTCAACCAGGGCTACAACGCGATTATCGTCTCCGCCGTCTCGCCGGACGGCCTGTGCCCGGCGCTGAAGCGGGCGATGCAGCGCGGGGTAAAAGTCCTGACCTGGGATTCCGATACCAAACCGGAGTGCCGCAGCATCTATATCAACCAGGGCACGCCGCAGCAGCTCGGCGGCCTGCTGGTGGAGATGGCGGAAAAGCAGGTCAGCAAACCTGCCGCCAAAGTGGCGTTTTTCTACTCCAGCCCGACGGTGACTGACCAGAACCAGTGGGTGAAGGAAGCCAAAGCCAAAATCGAAAAAGAGCATCCGCAGTGGCAAATCGTCACCACCCAGTTTGGCTATAACGATGCCACCAAATCGCTGCAAACCGCCGAGGGGATCTTAAAAGCGTATCCGGATCTCGACGCCATTATCGCGCCGGATGCCAATGCGCTGCCGGCGGCGGCGCAGGCGGCAGAGAACCTCAAGCGTCAGGGCGTGGCGATTGTCGGCTTTAGTACGCCGAACGTGATGCGCCCGTACGTTGAGCGCGGCACGGTGAAAGCGTTCGGCCTGTGGGATGTGGTTCAGCAGGGCAAAATTGCGGTTAACGTCGCCGATCGATTGCTGAAAAAGGGCGATCTTAACGTAGGCGATAGCGTTGAGGTGAAAGATATCGGCTCGCTGAAGGTCGAACCGAATAGCGTGCAGGGCTACCAGTATGAGGCGAAGGGCAACGGTATCGTGCTGCTGCCGGAGCGCGTGGTGTTCAGCAAAGAGAACATCAATAACTACGACTTCTGACGGAGGATGAGATGGCTGATTTAGACGACATCAAAGAGGGTAAGGACTTCGGTATCGACCGCCCGCAGCAGAACACGCTGTATACCCTGAAAGGCTGCGGCTCGCTGGAATGGGGCATGCAGTCGCGGCTGGCGCGCATCTTTAATCCGCACAGCAACCGCACGGTGATGCTGGCCTTCGATCACGGCTACTTCCAGGGGCCAACGACCGGGCTGGAACGTATCGACCTGTCGATTGCGCCGCTGTTTGCCGACACCGACGTGCTGATGTGCACCCGCGGCGTACTGCGCAGCCAGGTACCGGCGGCCACCAATAAGCCGGTGGTGCTGCGCGCCTCCGGCGGCAATTCGATTTTAAGCGAACTCTCCAACGAATGCGTGGCGGTGGCGATGGAAGACGCGCTGCGTCTCAACGTATGCGCGGTGGCGGCGCAGGTTTATATCGGCAGCGAATACGAACATCAGTCGATCAATAACATCATCAAACTGGTGGATGCCGGCAATCGCTACGGTATGCCGGTCCTGGCGGTTACCGGCGTCGGCAAAGAGATGACCCGCGACGCGCGCTACTTCTCGCTGGCCAGCCGGATTGCCGCCGAAATGGGGGCGCAGTTTGTGAAGACCTATTTCGTTGAGGAAGGCTTTGAAAAAGTGACCGCCAGCTGTCCGGTGCCGATCGTCATCGCCGGCGGTAAAAAACTGCCGGAGCATGAGGCGCTGGAGATGTGCTGGCGGGCGATCGACCAGGGGGCGTCCGGGGTGGATATGGGGCGCAATATCTTCCAGTCCAGCGCCCCGCGCGCGATGCTGAAGGCGGTGAAAAAGGTGGTGCATGAGAATCTGAACGCGCGCGAAGCGTATCAGTTCTGGCAGGAAGAAAAACAGGGAGAGCTGAAATGAACGTAACGCTGGTGGAGATCAATATTAAACCCGAGCGGGTGGATGAGTTTCTCGAGGTGTTTCGCGCCAACCACGAAGGCGCGCTGCGGGAACCGGGCAACCTGCGCTTCGATGTCCTGCAGGATCCAGAAGTGAAAACCCGCTTTTTTATCTACGAAGCCTATAAAGACGATGAGGCGGTGCAGGCGCATAAGAAGACGCCGCACTATTTAGCCTGCGTCGAAAAGCTGGAGGAGATGATGTCGCAGCCGCGGCAGAAACGCAGCTTTATCGGCCTGTTACCGCAGGTGTGAGGGTTTTCCTTCACCCTCTCCCTCTCTGAGGGAGAGGGTGAAGAGCACTTTATTATGTCTCTTCAACCGAAACGCGCAGGGCCGCCAGCGCCTTGCGCGCCGCCTTCAGTACCTGTTCGCACTGCTCAAGGGTGAGCGTCAGCGGCGGTTCAATGCGGATCGTCTTGGCGTTGTTTAACGTCCCGGCGACCAGCACCCGCTGTCTGAACATCTCGCTGGCAAAGTCGTAGCCAATCTCGTTATCGACAAACTCAATGGCCATCAGCATGCCTTTCCCGCGCACTTCATTCACCAGGTCCGGATACTCCTGCGCCAGCAGGCGGAAACCGTCCAGCAGCATATCGCCTTTCTGCGCCGCCTGCGCCGGCAGGTTTTGCGTCAGCAGCACGTTGATCGTCGCCAGCGCCGCCGCACAGGCCAACGGGTTGCCGCCGAAGGTGGTGGTGTGCAGGAACGGGTTATCGAAGAGCACCGAGAAGACCTCTTCCGTCGCCACCGTCGCGCCGATCGGCATCACACCGCCGCCGAGCGCTTTCGCCAGACACAGAATGTCCGGCTGGACGTTCTCATGCTCGCAGGCGAACATCTTGCCGGTGCGGCCCATGCCGGTCTGCACTTCGTCGAGGATCAGCAATGCGCCAAACTCGTCGCACAGTTTACGCACCGCCGGCAAATACCCCGTTGGCGGGAGGATCACGCCCCCTTCGCCCTGAATCGGCTCGAGGATCACCGCCGCGACGTCGTCGCCGGTTTTCTTGCACTCGCTCAGCATGGTGCGCATGGCGTTGATATCGCCGAACGGCACGTGGCGGAAGCCCGGCAGCAGCGGCATAAACGGCTTGCGGAAGGTCGACTTGGCGGTGGCCGACAGCGCGCCCAGCGATTTACCGTGGAAGGCGCCGCTGGTGGCGATGAAAGTAAATTTACCGCGCGGCGACTGATAGGCTTTCGCCAGCTTGATGGCCGCCTCTACCGATTCGGTACCGCTGTTGCAGAAGAAACTGTACTTCAGTTTACCGGGCGTTAACGCTGCCAGGGTTTTCGCCAGCATCGCGCGTAGCGGATCCAGCAGCTCCTGGCTGTGAAGCGGTTGTTTCGCGAGTTGATTCTCGACGGCGGATACCACAACTGGATTACGGTGCCCTACATTGAAGATGCCAAACCCACCAAGGCAGTCGATAAATTCCTGTCCCTGGGTGTCGACAAGCGTATTTAACCCTCCCGCTTGCCACTCTACGGCTCCGTAATCCCCGCCGGCTGTGACCGATTTTCGATACTCTAAAAACCCCGGATTCACATGCTCTTTAAAGTATTCCCTGACCTCCTGGTTAAGTGCTTTCATTTCCTCATGATCAAGCGTGCGCTTTTCAATGAGATTCAGTGCGTGTGCGCTGCAGGCCAGAGCCGATGCGCTGGAAGGTAACCTGTTCAAAATGTGCTCCTGGGGCGGACGTATCACACGATACTGGATTAAGTATTGCAGGGATTACGCCAGTTCGGCAGAAGCGGTGAAAATCGGGATAAATGCAAGGTAAAAGACGAAATGTGTAAAATTTAATCTCATTGCGCCACTATTGGCACGTTTTATTCCTGAGCTGACGAGATTTTCTGCCTGGCGGCAATGAACGGGGCGATCCGCCGTGGTGCGGACTGCCCCAGCGCGGGGCAGCCGATGGTGAAAAAAGAGGCTTAGTCGAGCTGAGAGATCTCCATTGCTGCCCGGTCGATAATGCCGATGATCTGCTTGAGCTGGGCGGCACTGCTGGCCTGCTGGTTCACTTTCAAATCGAGGACCGCTTTGAAATTCTCCAGCGCGCGCTTCATCTGCGGATCCCGGCGCAGCTCGCAGCCGACCATCCGCGCCTGCAGACGCTCCTGGATATGGGCCAGGTGCTCCTGGTTCTCGGCGTGCAGCTGTTTTCCTTCCTCGCTGATAACGATTTTTTTGCGTCCGTTGTCGTCTTCCACGCTGATAAGGCCCTGGTCCTGGAGCAGATCCAGCGTCGGGTAGATCACCCCCGGGCTGGGGCTGTAGTTCCCCTGGGTGAGGGTTTCGATCTCTTTGATCAGCTCATAGCCATGGCTGGCGTTGCGGCTGAGGATATCCAGAATGATCAGCCGCAGTTCGCCATGGCCAAAGAAACGCTGGCGACGTCCGCCGCCGCGGCGGCCATGGTCGCCGTGTTCGCTGGGATCACCGTGGCGCCCCCGTGGCCCACGCCCGTCTTCATGATGATGTCGCATCGCTAACTCCTGTGTTTTTTTTGATATATCTAATTTATATCTAAAATTTTAATCTTAGCAATGGTATGGGGTATTTATTTTTTATTATGTTGATTTATAAGTAATTATTTAAGTATCTGGAATTTTAGTGCGATTTACTTTTACTATATCAAAAAAAGACTTGCATTCTTTTTAGTTGGCAATCATTATCATTTGCATCAAGTTTAGATATATCTATTTACCGTTCACGAAGGCAATCGATGATGACAAAAACCAAAGCAGGCAAGTACCCGCAGCGTGTCCGCAATGAGCTGCGTTTCCGTGAGCTGACGGTGCTGCGCGTGGAGCGCGCAGGCGCGGCGTTCCAGCGTATCGTGCTGGGAGGCGAGGCGCTGGAAGGCTTCGCTTCTCACGGCTTTGACGACCATACCAAGCTTTTTTTCCCCGAGCCGGGTGCGGCATTTACTCCGCCGCAGGTAACCGAGGAGGGGATTGACTGGGGGGAAGGTGTGCGGCCTGCCACCCGCGACTATACGCCGCTGTACGATGCCGAACGACACGAGCTGGCTTACGATTTCTATATCCACGATGGCGGTATCGCCAGCCGTTGGGCGCTGGAAGCAAAAGTGGGCGATAAGCTGGTTATCGGCGGCCCGCGCGGCTCGCTGGTGGTGCCGGAAGATTATGCCTGGCAGCTGTATGTTTGCGATGAGTCCGGCATGCCGGCGCTGCGCCGTCGTCTGCTGGGATTACGCCAGCTGCCGGCGAGGCCGCAAGTGACGGCCATCGTTACTATCGCCGATGCGTCGTATAAAGATTATCTGGCGGATCTCGACGGCTTTAACATCGAGTGGGTGGTAGGCCACAACCCGGCGTTCGTCGCCGAGCGTCTGGCGCAGGTGAAGGTGCCGGCGGAGGATTATTTCATCTGGCTGACCGGCGAAGGCGCGGTGGTGAAATCGCTACTGGAACGCTTTGAAGACGAGAGTATCGATCAGCAGCTGGTGCGTTCCCAGGCATACTGGCACAGCAAGTAAAAAGCCATCGTGGTAAAACCCGGATAGCGGCTTGCGCCTTATCCGGGCTACGGTTGGCGCCGATTTGTAGCCCCGGTAAGCACAGCGCCACCGGGGGAGGCTTAGCGTTCCGCCAGCGCTTTAAACACCATCGCCACCGCGTGGGCGCCGGGGTCCATGTTGCCGAGCAGGCTGTCGCTGTTGAGATAGGACGCTCGTCCGGCGCCGGCTTTGCTCGACTGGCAGGTGCGATCCGCCCCGGCCTGCGCCGCAGCAAAAGCGGTCTGCAGGTTCTCCGGTTCGGCCAGCAGCGCCGCCAGCGCCGGCTGCAGAGCGTCGATCATCGTCCGGTCACCTTCCTCGGCGCCGCCGTAAAATTTCATCTGCTCCAGACCGGCGTTCAGCGCCTCGGCCACGCTGGCGCCTTGCTCCAGCTTCTGCCCGGCAGCGGTGAAGAAGATCGACATCAATACCCCGCTGGAGCCGCCCATCACCACCGTCAGGCGTTCGCCGATCAGCGCGAACAGCGTTGGCAGATCGTTCAGCGGCAGCTGCTGACGCTCGAGCCGCTCGGCAATCTCACGCGCCCCGGCGGCGAAGGTGGAGCCGGTATCGCCGTCGCCTACTTTGGCATCCAGCGCGTTGAGATGTTCTTCAAGATCGATGAGGGCGCCGGTCACCTGCGCCACGTAATCGCCCACCTGTGGGTTGGCCGAGGGCGTAAAATCCACCCGAGCGCTGTCGAGGGTGGACGGCACGACGTTGATAATCCGCGGTTGCACCGGCTGCGGCCAGCCGGCGGTTTCCACATCCGCCAGCAGCGCTTTCTCAATACTCTCCTCCAGCACGATGGCGCTCAGCGAGAAGCCTTTCATATCGAGGGCTGTCACCAGCGAGGCCGGGCCTATCAGCCAGTCAATGCGCGCCTGCAGCGGGGTGTTGGCCAGCTCGCGGGTCAGGATCGCCATCTCGGCCACCGACACGCCGCCGAGGTTATTGAGCATCACCGCCAGGCGGCCGGTTTCCGGCAGGGCGGCGGTCAGTTTTTCCACCATCAGGTTGACGACTTCCGCACTGTTTTGCGTGGCGATCGTCGAGGCGCCCGGCTCACCGTGGATACCCATTCCCAGCTCGGCGTGGCCGGCCTGATGGCGCGGGGCGCTTTCCGCTTCCTGCGGCAGGTGGCAGCTGGCCAGCGCCACCCCGATGCTGGCGGTGTGGCTGGCGGCGTACTGCGCTTCGCGCAGGACGGTGGCGAGGTTATAGCCGCGCTCGGCAAAATAGCCCGCCACCTTATGGACGAACAACGTACCGGCGATGCCGCGCGGCTGTTTGTTATCCGGCAGCGAAATGTCGTCGCCGACGATCAGCATTTCAACGTTGTAGCCGAGACGGCGCGCTTTCTCCGCCGCCAGGCCGAAGTTAAGCCGGTCGCCGGTGTAGTTTTTGACGATCAGCAGGCAGCCTGCCTCGCCGGTCACCGCCTGAATGGCGGTAAGCACCGCGTCGACGCTCGGCGAGGCGAACAGATCGCCGCAGACTGCGGCGGTCAGCATGCCTTTACCAATAAAGCCGACGTGCGCCGGTTCATGGCCGGCGCCGCCGCCGGAGATCACCGCCACGTTGTTTTTATTCAGATCGCGACGGACCACCACCCGGATCGCCGGGTCGCTCTCCAGCCGGGCGAGGTTATTCCACGGGCTGGCGATAATGGTACCCTCAATCACATCGTTGACGAGGCTGGCGCGCTGGTTAAAAAAGAATTGAGACATAGTGGTTCCTGAAGAGTAAGCGAAAACTCACCCTCCGGAGGCAGGCCTCCGGAGCGGTAACGGTCAACGTGAATTTTAGTCACGGATAAGGCGCTGGTGGCGCATATCGAGCGCGATAGTCTCGCCGGGCTGTACGTTGTTCAGCGCCTCGCCCTGCTGGCACAGCCAGGCAATTCCTGCGGCGCGGGCGATAATCGCGCCGTGAGCCTGTTCGCTGCCATCGCGCAGGCACAGGCCTTTAACGAAGCTGGCATCCAGCTGTAAGACGGTTGAGGGATAAATGTTGTCGGCGATAATAATCGTTGGCTCGCCGGGCGCCGGCACTCTCTCCTGAACGCCCTGCAGATGGCGCAGGGTACGCTGCAGAATATCTTCGATATCGATGTAACGCGCCTGCAGGTAGGGGTCATCCAGCTGGCGATACTGCTGGCTGAGCTCCATCAACACCTGATGCCATGCCCATTCCGCCGAGCATTGTTCGGTGAGCAGACGATCGTTGGCGGCATCAAACAGATCGTCATCGTCGAGCAGGGTATGGTGCCCGGCGAAGATCGCCGCGATATCGGCGTTAAATTTGTTTTCCGCCAGCTCGGTCAGGGCGATAAGATCCGCCAGCGTCTGGTCAATGGCCTGGCGCAGGCGCTGCTGCTCGCGGGCGGCATCAGCGGCAGCCGGGTGAACCGGCTGGATCAGGGCCAGCGGGTAGCGCAGGGCAGCGCCTTCGACGCGCTCGGGCGTGGCCGGATCCTCAGCTGGTTGCGCTGCAGGTGATTCACCGAAGTTATCGGCGGCCAGCGCCTGAAACGCCGCCAGCGCCGCGTCGGCATCCGGACCGCGGGCCAGCAGGCGCAGCTTATCGTTGCGGCGTACCTGCAATAGCGCGATTTGGTTGAGGCTGTCCGGTTTGACGCACTTCCCGTTTTTCTCCAGCAGCAGTTCGGCGTTAAAGCCCGCCAGCGCGGCGACCAGCTTTGACGCCGGACGCACGTGCAGGCCGTTGTGATTGTTAATAATGACTGAAACCGATTTTGTGTCGCCGTCGTCAGCAAGCGTTGGGGCAGTGATGGCGTCAGGCGTATGCGAAGGTAAACCCAGCTGAACCCGCTTGGCCTCCAGGGCGTTCATGGCATCGGCGATCACTTTGTCAATCCCGGCGCCGGAGGCGGCGCTGACGGTGGCCGCCAGCGTCCCTTCCACCAGCGGCGCGGCGCATAGCCGCACCTTCGTGGCAATCGCCGGATCGAGCAGATCGAGGGCGGTTTCGGCGCTGAGCAACGCGCTGCCGATATCCATCATCACCAGCACGTGATCGGTATCGGCCACGGATTCGATCGCCTCCATGACTTTAAGCGGATCGGTGCCGATCGGGCTGTCGGGATCGTCGATCCCGGCGGCGATCGCCAGCTTGCAGCCATCGTTGATTAACATCTGCCGGGCCAGTTCTCCGACACCTTCGCCCAGCCGGGCGCTATGAGAAACAATAACCAGGTTTACCATCGCGATTTCCTTACTCTTTGGCGGCGGCGGCCAGCATCTGAACCATAAACAGCACCGAGGTCGCGCCGGGATCCTGATGTCCGATGCTGCGCTCGCCGAGATAGCTGGCGCGGCCTTTACGCGCCTGCATAGTGATGGTGGCGTGGGCCGCACGCTCGGCCACTTCGCAGGCGGCATCCAGCGCGGCAGCGATCGACAGGTGCTGCTCGCTGGACTGGCGCAGGGAGTCCACCACCGGCAGCCAGACGTCGCACATGGTTTTATCCCCTGGCTCCGCTTTGCCGCGGTTGACGACGCCGTCTGCGCCTTCGCGGATCATCAGGTACAGCTCGTCGAGCGTCAGGCTCTGGTGGGCCTGGGTCACCTGCGCGGCGCGAATAAAGAAGGTGCCGAACAGCGGGCCGCTGGCGCCGCCGACGTTGGAGAGCAGCGTCATACCGGTGTTTTTGAGGATAAAGCCAATATCTTTATCGGCAATCGACGGCAGCTTTTCGACTACCTTGCTGAAGCCGCGGTGCATATTGAGGCCGTGATCGGCATCGCCGATCTCTTTATCAAGACCGGTGAGAAAATCGCTCTCTTTGGTGAAAATATCGCCGCAGCGGTACAGCCAGTCGACGATTTGCGTTCTGTTCAGTGACATGTCGTGCTCCTTAGTTTCCCCAGTTCAGCGCCGGGGTATGAACCGGGGCGTCCCATAGCGTCAGCGTCTCGTCATCCACTTTCAGCAGGGTGATCGAGAAGCCCGCCATATCCAGCGAAGTACAGTAGCTGCCGATGAGGTTACGTTCGATGATGATGCCGGACGCTTCGCAGCGCTGGGCCAGGCGGTTATACACGCCGTACAGTTCGGAAAGCGGGGTGGCGCCGAGGTTGTTGACCAGCGCGATAACCCGGTCGCCGTTTTGCAGCGCGGTTTTGCTCTGCTGCACTTCCTGCCACGCGCCCTTGACGGTATCCCACTGGCGCAGCGTGCGGCTGTAGGCGCCGTTTTCCAGCAGGGTATCGAACATCTCATCGACGGTTTGGTCCAGCGAGCTGAAGCGGCGGCGGTCAATGCCCGGCTCGCCGTGAATGCCGACGCCGAACTCCATTTCGTCGTCCTGCAGGGTAAAGGAGGGCTGCCCGGCGGCCGGTACGGTGCAGGCGCCGAGGGCGATACCAATCGAGTGGCCGAGATTATTCAGGCGGCGGCCCAGTTCGGCGCAGGCTTCCAGCGAGTCGCCGCGTTCGGCGGCGGCGCCGACCAGTTTTTCAATCAGTACGGTGTTGGCGACGCCGCGACGACCGGCGGTATAGAGGCTGTCTTTCACCGCCACGTCGTCGTCGACCACCACGGTGGTGACTTTAATGCCGCTCTCATGCAGCAGCTCGGTGGCGGTTTCGAAGTTCAGGATGTCGCCGGTGTAGTTTTTGATAATCAGCAGGACGCCTTCCCCGCCGTCGATCTGCATCGCACATTCGAACATTTTGTCCGGCGTCGGCGAGGTGAAGATTTCCCCCGGGCAGGCGCCAGAGAGCATGCCCTGGCCGATATAGCCGCAGTGCATCGGTTCATGTCCGCTGCCGCCGCCGGAGAGCAGGGCCACTTTGCCAGCCACCGACGCGTCGGTGCGGGTCACATACAGCGGGTCCTGATGCAGGGTCAGCTGCGGATGGGCTTTAGCCAGCCCCTGTAATTGTTCATTCAGTACATCTTCAACACGGTTAATCAGCTTTTTCATTATTCAGTGCTCCGTTGGAGAAGGTTCGATGCGGCCTCTCTGCTGGCGGAGGCGGTCATCGCGTAGGGGTATCGTCTGACGGTGCAACGTGCCTGGCGATAGGATGATTCTGGCTGAGCGGACGAAAAAAAGAATGCCCCGACGATCGGGTTTCATTACGAAACATTGCCTCCTTGTTTTGTTTCTTTATGGAACGTTTTTGCTGAGGAAACGGTGAAAATGCGAGCTGGCGCGCTTTTTTTCTTCTGCCATAAGCGGCGGTCAGGATAGCTGGCGAAGCGGGTGAGAAAAAAATTTTTGCTGATTTTCTGCCGACTGCGGGAGAAAAGGTGGTCGAAAAAGGAGGATCGCAAGGGCATTATGCGGCAAAGGAGCGGATCGGGATCGCAATCCTGACCGAGAGTAGGGTTTTCTGTTCCAATATGGAACGTAAAAAATTAACCTGCGTTTCATATCAGAACAAAAAGGCGAAAGATTTTTTTGTTCCCTGCCGGCCCTACAGTGATCGCACTGCTCCGGTACGTTCCGTTCAGGCCGCGCTTCACTGGCCGGCGCGGATAACGCCAGGGCTCATCATGTCTACATGCGCACTTATTTGAGGGTGAAAGGAATGCTAAAAGTTATTCAATCTCCAGCCAAATATCTTCAGGGTCCTGATGCTGCTGTTCTGTTCGGTCAATATGCCAAAAACCTGGCGGAGAGCTTCTTCGTCATCGCCGACGACTTCGTAATGAAGCTGGCGGGAGAGAAAGTGGTGAATGGCCTGCAGAGCCACGATATTCGCTGCCATGCGGAACGGTTTAACGGCGAATGCAGCCATGCGGAAATTAACCGTCTGATGGCGATTTTGCAAAAGCAGGGCTGCCGCGGCGTGGTCGGGATCGGCGGTGGTAAAACTCTCGATACCGCGAAGGCGATCGGTTACTACCAGAAACTGCCGGTGGTGGTGATCCCGACCATCGCCTCAACCGATGCGCCGACCAGCGCGCTGTCGGTGATCTACACCGAAGCGGGCGAGTTTGAAGAGTATCTGATCTATCCGAAAAACCCGGATATGGTGGTGATGGACACAGCGATTATCGCCAAAGCGCCGGTACGCCTGCTGGTCTCCGGCATGGGCGATGCGCTCTCCACCTGGTTCGAGGCCAAAGCCTGCTACGATGCGCGCGCCACCAGCATGGCCGGGGGACAGTCCACCGAGGCGGCGCTGAGCCTCGCTCGCCTGTGCTATGATACGCTGCTGGCGGAGGGCGAAAAGGCCCGTCTGGCGGCGCAGGCCGGGGTGGTGACCGAAGCGCTGGAGCGCATCATCGAGGCGAATACCTACCTCAGCGGCATCGGCTTTGAAAGCAGCGGCCTGGCCGCCGCCCACGCGATCCACAACGGCTTCACTATCCTTGAAGAGTGCCACCACCTGTATCACGGCGAGAAAGTGGCCTTCGGTACGCTGGCGCAGCTGGTGCTGCAGAACAGCCCGATGGATGAGATTGAAACGGTGCTGGGCTTCTGCCAGCGCGTCGGCCTGCCGGTGACGCTCGCGCAGATGGGCGTCAAAGAGGGGATCGACGCGAAAATCGCCGCGGTGGCGAAAGCCACCTGCGCGGAAGGGGAAACCATCCACAATATGCCGTTTGCGGTGACCCCGGAGAGCGTCCATGCCGCTATTCTCACCGCCGATCTGTTAGGCCAGCAGTGGCTGGCGCGTTAATTCGCGGTGACTAAACCGCTGGCGCAGGTCAGCGGTTTTTCTTTCTCCCCTCTGGCAGTTGCTGCCGGAGGGGTTCTCTATGGTACAACGCGGAAAAGGATATGACTGTTCAGACTCAGGATACCGGGAAGGCGGTCTCTTCCGTCATCGCCCAGTCATGGCATCGTTGCAGCAAGTTTATGCAGCGCGAAACCTGGCAAACGCCGCACCAGGCCCAGGGCCTGACCTTCGACTCGATCTGTCGGCGTAAAACCGCGCTGCTGACCATCGGCCAGGCGGCGCTGGAGGATGCCTGGGAGTTTATGGACGGCCGCCCCTGCGCGCTGTTTATTCTTGATGAGTCTGCCTGCATCCTGAGCCGCTGCGGCGAGCCGCACACCCTGGCCCAGCTGGCTGACCTGGGGTTTCGCGACGGCAGCTACTGTGCGGAGAGCATTATCGGCACCTGCGCGCTGTCGCTGGCCGCGATGCAGGGCCAGCCGATCAACACCGCCGGCGATCGGCATTTTAAGCAAGCGCTACAGCCGTGGAGTTTTTGCTCGACGCCGGTGTTTGATAACCATGGGCGGCTGTTCGGCTCTATCTCGCTTTGCTGTCTGGTGGAGCAGCAGTCCAGCGCCGACCTCTCTCTGACGCTGGCCATCGCCCGCGAGGTAGGCAACTCCCTGCTCACCGACAGCCTGCTGGCGGAGTCCAACCGCCACCTCAATCAGATGTACGGCCTGCTGGAGAGCATGGACGATGGGGTGATGGCGTGGAACGAGCAGGGCGTGCTGCAGTTTCTCAATGTTCAGGCGGCGAGACTGCTGCATCTTGATGCTCAGGCCAGCCAGGGGAAAAATATCGCCGATCTGGTGACCCTCCCGGCGCTGCTGCGCCGCGCCATCAAACACGCCCGCGGCCTGAATCACGTCGAAGTCACCTTTGAAAGTCAGCATCAGTTTGTCGACGCGGTGATCACCTTAAAACCGATTGTCGAGGCGCAAGGCAACAGTTTTATTCTGCTGCTGCACCCGGTGGAGCAGATGCGGCAGCTGATGACCAGCCAGCTGGGTAAAGTCAGCCACACCTTTGAGCAGATGTCTGCCGACGACCCGGAAACCCGGCGCCTGATCCACTTTGGCCGCCAGGCGGCGCGCGGCGGCTTCCCGGTGCTGCTGTGCGGCGAAGAGGGGGTCGGGAAAGAGCTGCTGAGCCAGGCTATTCACAATGAAAGCGAACGGGCGGGCGGCCCCTATATCGCCGTCAACTGCCAGCTGTATGCCGACAGCGTGCTGGGCCAGGACTTTATGGGCAGCGCGCCCACCGATGATGAAAATGGCCGCCTGAGCCGCCTTGAGCTGGCCAACGGCGGCACCCTGTTTCTGGAAAAGATTGAGTATCTGGCGCCGGAGCTGCAGTCGGCCCTGCTGCAGGTGATTAAGCAGGGCGTGCTCACCCGCCTCGACGCCCGGCGCCTGATCCCGGTGGATGTGAAGGTGATTGCCACCACCACCGTCGATCTGGCCAATCTGGTGGAACAGAACCGCTTTAGCCGCCAGCTGTACTATGCGCTGCACTCCTTTGAAATCGTCATCCCGCCGCTGCGCGCCCGACGCAACAGTATTCCGTCGCTGGTGCATAACCGGCTGAAGAGCCTGGAGAAGCGTTTCTCTTCGCGGCTGAAAGTGGACGATGACGCGCTGGCGCAGCTGGTGGCCTACTCGTGGCCGGGGAATGATTTTGAGCTCAACAGCGTCATTGAGAATATTGCCATCAGCAGCGACAACGGCCATATTCGCCTGAGTAATCTGCCGGAATATCTCTTTTCCGAGCGGCCGGGCGGGGATAGCGCGTCATCGCTGCTGCCGGCCAGCCTGACCTTTAGCGCCATCGAAAAGGAAGCCATCATTCACGCCGCCCGGGTGACCAGCGGGCGGGTGCAGGAGATGTCGCAGCTGCTCAATATCGGCCGCACCACCCTGTGGCGCAAAATGAAGCAGTACGATATTGACGCCAGCCAGTTCAAGCGCAAGCATCAGGCCTAGTCTCTTCGATTCGCGCCATGGAGAACAGGGCATCCGACAGGCGATTGCTGTAGCGTTTGAGCGCGTCGCGCAGCGGATGCGCGCGGTCCATGGCCGTCAGCAGGCGTTCGAGCCGACGGGCCTGGGTGCGCGCCACGTGCAGCTGGGCAGAGGCGAGATTCTTCCCCGGGATCACGAACTGTTTTAACGGGCCGCTCTCGGCCATATTGCGGTCGATAAGCCGCTCCAGGGCGGTGATCTCCTCTTCGCCGATCGTCTGGCTCAGGCGGGTCAGGCCCCGCGCATCGCTGGCCAGTTCAGCCCCCAACACGAACAGCGTTTGCTGAATCTGGTGCAGGCTTTCCCGCAGCCCTGCGTCGCGGGTGGTGGCGTAGCAGACGCCCAGCTGGGATATCAGTTCATCGACGGTGCCGTAGGCCTCGACGCGAATATGGTCTTTCTCGATGCGGCTGCCGCCGTACAGGGCGGTGGTGCCTTTATCTCCGGTGCGAGTGTAGATACGGTACATTCAGTTTCTCTCACTTAACGGCAGGACTTTAACCAGCTGCCCGGCGTTGGCGCCGAGCGTACGCAGATGATCGTCGCTATCGGTGACGTGTCCGGTAGCCAGCGGCGCGTCCGCCGGCAGCTGGGCATGAGTGAGGGCTATCTCGCCGGCTGCGCTGAGCCCGATACCCACCCGCAGGGGCGAGCTTCTGGCCGCCAGGGCGCCCAGCGCAGCGGCGTCACCGCCTCCGTCATAGGTTATGGTCTGGCAGGGGACCCCCTGCTCCTCCAGCCCCCAGCACAGCTCATTGATGGCGCCGGCATGATGCCCGCGCGGATCGTAAAACAGGCGTACGCCTGGCGGTGAAAGCGACATGACGGCCCCCTCGTTAACACTCAGAATGCCTGGCGGAAAATCGCGGCAATCTCCTGCTCGTTGCCTTTACGCGGGTTCGAGAACGCATTGCCGTCTTTCAGAGCCATCTCCGCCATGTACGGGAAGTCGGCCTCTTTTACCCCCAGATCGCGCAGATGCTGCGGAATACCGATATCCATCGACAGACGCGTGATCGCGGCGATGGCTTTTTCCGCCGCGTCGAGGGTGGACAGTCCGGTGATATTTTCGCCCATCAGTTCAGCGATATCGGCGAATTTCTCCGGGTTGGCGATCAGATTGTAGCGGGCCACATGCGGCAGCAGGACAGCGTTGGCCACGCCGTGCGGCATGTCGTACAGGCCGCCCAGCTGGTGCGCCATGGCGTGCACGTAGCCGAGGTTGGCGTTATTGAAAGCCATCCCGGCCAGCAGAGAGGCGTAGGCCATGTTTTCCCGCGCCTGCAGATTGCTGCCGAGGGCCACGGCCTGGCGCAGGTTGCGCGCGATGAGGCGGATCGCCTGCATGGCGGCGGCGTCCGTCACCGGGTTAGCGTCTTTGGAGATATAGGCCTCTACGGCGTGGGTCAGGGCATCCATCCCGGTCGCCGCGGTCAGGGCGGCCGGTTTACCGATCATCAGCAGCGGATCGTTGATGGAGACCGATGGCAGGTTGCGCCAGCTGACGATCACAAACTTCACTTTGGTTTGGGTGTTGGTCAGGACGCAGTGGCGGGTGACCTCGCTGGCGGTGCCGGCGGTGGTGTTGACGGCGATGATGGGCGGCAGCGGGTTGGTCAGGGTCTCGATTCCGGCATACTGGTACAGATCGCCCTCATGGGTGGCGGCGATGCCGATGCCTTTGCCGCAGTCGTGCGGGCTGCCGCCGCCCACGGTGACGATGATGTCGCACTGTTCGCGGCGAAACACCGCAAGGCCGTCACGCACGTTGGTGTCTTTTGGGTTCGGCTCGACGCCGTCAAAAATCGCCACCTCGATCCCGGCCTCCTGCAGATAATGCAGGGTTTTATCCACCGCGCCATCTTTAATTGCCCGCAGGCCTTTGTCGGTGACCAGCAGGGCTTTTTTCCCTCCCAGCAGCTGGCAGCGTTCGCCGACTACGGAAATGGCGTTGGGGCCAAAAAAGTTAACGTTTGGCACCAGATAATCAAACATACGATAGCTCATAATATACCTTCTCGCTTCAGGTTATAATGCGGAAAAACAATCCAGGGCGCACTGGGCTAATAATTGGTCCTGCTCGACCGTACCGCCGCTAACGCCGACGGCGCCAATGACTTGCTCATTAAAAATAACGGGCAGGCCGCCGCCAAAAATAATAATTCGCTGTTGATTGGTCAGCTGAAGACCATACAGAGATTGTCCTGGCTGGACCGCTGATGTAATTTCATGGGTACCTTGTTTTAGACTACAGGCACTCCAGGCTTTATTCAGAGAAATATCGCAGCTGGAGACGAAGGCCTCGTCCATCCGCTGGATAAGCAGCGTATTGCCCCCGCGGTCGACCACGGAAAATACCACAGGAACGTTGATCTCATTAGCTTTTTGTTGCACCGCTGCCGCCATTTTCTGAGCGGCGGCCAGGGTGATTGTCTGAACTTGCTGGCTCTTGTTCATCATGCTCTCCCACGCCAGGATAATGCTGGCGCGAATAGTCAGTAGGGGGCGATAGTCAAAAACGATCGCCAGACGGTTGGCTTGCTTTATTTTTGTCAGCGTTATTTTGTCGCCCGCCATGATTTAGTCAATAGGTTTAAAATAGCTTCGGTAAAACGTAATTAAGGGCCTTTTTTATTAATTGATTTATATCATTGCGGGCGATCACATTTTTTATTTTTGTCGCCGGGGTAAAGTTTCATAGTGAAACTTTTGGCAGATTTCGCGTGCCAAATTGAAACGAAATTAAATTTATTTTTTTCACCACTGGCTCATTTAAAGTTCCGCTATTGCCGGTAATGGCCGGGCGGCAACGACGCTGGCCCGGCGTATTCGCTACCGTCTGCGGATTTCACCTTTTGAGCCGATGAACAATGAAAAGATCAAAACGATTTGCAGTACTGGCCCAGCGCCCCGTCAATCAGGATGGGCTGATTGGCGAGTGGCCTGAAGAGGGGCTGATCGCCATGGACAGCCCCTTTGACCCGGTCTCTTCCGTAAAAGTGGAAAACGGTCTGATCGTCGAGCTGGACGGCAAGACCCGGGACCAGTTTGACATGATTGACCGGTTTATCGCCGATTACGCGATCAACGTTGAGCGTACAGAGCAGGCGATGCGCCTGGAGGCGCTGGAGATAGCCCGCATGCTGGTGGATATCCACGTCAGCCGCGAGGAGATCATCGCCATCACCACCGCCATCACGCCGGCCAAAGCGGTCGAGGTGATGGCGCAGATGAACGTGGTGGAGATGATGATGGCGCTACAGAAGATGCGTGCCCGCCGGACCCCCTCCAACCAGTGCCACGTCACCAACCTCAAAGATAATCCGGTGCAGATTGCCGCCGACGCCGCTGAGGCCGGGATCCGCGGCTTCTCCGAGCAGGAGACCACGGTCGGTATCGCGCGCTATGCGCCGTTTAACGCCCTGGCGCTGTTGGTCGGTTCGCAGTGCGGCCGCCCCGGCGTGTTGACACAATGCTCGGTGGAAGAGGCCACCGAGCTGGAGCTGGGCATGCGTGGTTTAACCAGCTACGCCGAGACGGTGTCGGTCTACGGCACCGAAGCGGTGTTTACCGACGGCGATGATACGCCGTGGTCAAAGGCGTTCCTCGCCTCGGCCTACGCCTCCCGTGGGTTGAAAATGCGCTACACCTCCGGCACCGGTTCCGAAGCGCTGATGGGCTATTCGGAAAGCAAGTCGATGCTTTACCTCGAATCGCGCTGCATCTTCATTACCAAAGGCGCCGGAGTTCAGGGACTGCAAAACGGCGCGGTGAGCTGTATCGGCATGACCGGTGCTGTGCCGTCGGGCATTCGGGCGGTGCTGGCGGAAAACCTGATCGCCTCTATGCTCGACCTCGAAGTGGCGTCGGCCAACGACCAGACTTTCTCCCACTCGGATATTCGTCGCACCGCGCGCACCCTGATGCAGATGCTGCCGGGCACCGACTTTATTTTCTCCGGCTACAGTGCGGTGCCGAACTACGACAACATGTTCGCCGGCTCGAACTTCGATGCGGAAGATTTTGATGATTACAACATTCTGCAGCGTGACCTGATGGTCGACGGCGGTCTGCGTCCGGTGACCGAGGCGGAAACCATCGCCATTCGCCAGAAAGCAGCGTGGGCGATCCAGGCCGTTTTCCGTGAGCTGGGGCTGCCGCCAATCACCGACGAGGAGGTGGAGGCCGCCACCTACGCGCACGGCAGCAACGAAATGCCGCCGCGTAATGTGGTGGAGGATCTGAGCGCGGTGGAAGAGATGATGAAGCGCAACATCACCGGCCTCGATATTGTCGGCGCGTTGAGCCGCAGCGGCTTTGAGGATATCGCCAGCAATATTCTCAATATGCTGCGCCAGCGGGTCACCGGCGATTACCTGCAGACCTCGGCCATTCTCGATCGGCAGTTCGACGTGGTGAGCGCAGTGAACGACATCAATGACTATCAGGGGCCGGGCACCGGCTATCGCATCTCCGCCGAACGCTGGGCAGAGATCAAAAATATTCCGGGCGTGGTTCAGCCCGACACCATTGAATAAGGCGGTATTCCTGTGCAACAGACAACCCAAATTCAGCCCTCTTTTACCCTGAAAACCCGCGAGGGCGAGGTGGCTTCTGCCGATGAACGTGCCGATGAGGTGGTGATCGGCGTCGGCCCAGCCTTCGATAAACACCAGCATCACACTCTGATCGATATGCCCCATGGCGCGATCCTCAAAGAGCTGATTGCCGGGGTGGAAGAAGAAGGGCTTCACGCCCGGGTGGTGCGCATTTTGCGCACGTCCGACGTCTCCTTTATGGCCTGGGATGCGGCCAACCTGAGCGGCTCGGGGATTGGCATCGGTATCCAGTCGAAGGGGACCACGGTTATCCATCAGCGCGATCTGCTGCCGCTCAGCAACCTGGAGCTATTCTCCCAGGCGCCGCTGCTGACGCTGGAGACCTACCGGCAGATTGGCAAAAACGCCGCACGCTATGCGCGCAAAGAGTCACCTTCGCCAGTGCCGGTGGTGAACGACCAGATGGTACGGCCGAAATTTATGGCCAAAGCCGCCCTGTTTCATATCAAAGAGACCAAACATGTGGTGCAGGACGCCGAGCCCGTCACTCTGCACGTCGAATTAGTGAGGGAGTGACCATGAACGAGAAAACCATGACCGTGCAGGATTATCCGTTAGCCACCCGCTGCCCGGAGCATATCCTGACGCCTACCGGCAAACCGTTGACCGATATTACCCTCGAGAAGGTGCTCTCTGGCGAGGTGGGCCCGCAGGATGTGCGGATCTCCCGACAAACTCTTGAGTACCAGGCGCAGATTGCCGAGAAGATGCAGCGCCATGCGGTGGCGCGCAATTTCCGCCGCGCGGCGGAGCTTATCGCCATTCCTGACGAGCGCATTCTGGCTATCTATAACGCGCTGCGCCCGTTCCGCTCCTCACGGGCGGAGCTGCTGGCGATTGCCGACGAGCTGGAGCACACCTGGCACGCGACGGTGAATGCCGCCTTTGTCCGGGAGTCGGCGGAAGTGTATCAGCAGCGGCATAAGCTGCGTAAAGGAAGCTAAGCGGAGGTCAGCATGCCGTTAATAGCCGGGATTGATATCGGCAACGCCACCACCGAGGTGGCGCTGGCGTCCGACGACCCGCAGGCGAGGACGTTTGTTGCCAGCGGCATCGTCGCGACGACGGGCATGAAAGGGACGCGGGACAATATCGCCGGGACCCTCGCCGCGCTGGAGCAGGCTCTGGCGAAAACACCGTGGTCGATGAGCGATGTCTCTCGCATTTATCTTAACGAAGCCGCGCCGGTGATTGGCGATGTGGCGATGGAGACCATCACCGAGACCATTATCACCGAATCCACCATGATCGGTCATAACCCGCAGACGCCGGGCGGGGTGGGGGTTGGCGTAGGGACGACTATCGCCCTCGGGCGGCTGGCGACGCTGCCGGCGGCGCAGTATGCCGAGGGGTGGATCGCGCTGGTTGACGACGCCGTCGATTTCCTTGACGCCGTGTGGTGTCTCAATGAGGCGCTCGACCGGGGGATCAACGTGGTGGCGGCGATCCTCAAAAAAGACGACGGCGTGCTGGTGAATAACCGCCTGCGTAAAACCCTGCCGGTGGTGGATGAAGTGACGTTACTGGAGCAGGTCCCCGAGGGGGTGATGGCGGCGGTGGAAGTGGCCGCGCCGGGCCAGGTGGTACGGATCCTGTCGAATCCCTACGGTATCGCCACCTTCTTTGGCCTGAGCCCGGAAGAGACCCAGGCCATCGTCCCCATCGCCCGCGCCCTGATTGGCAACCGTTCCGCGGTGGTGCTTAAGACCCCGCAGGGGGACGTGCAGTCGCGGGTCATCCCGGCGGGCAACCTCTACATTAGCGGCGAAAAGCGCCGCGGAGAGGCCGATGTTGCCGAGGGCGCGGAAGCGATTATGCAGGCGATGAGTGCCTGCGCCCCGGTACGCGATATCCGCGGCGAACCGGGCACCCACGCCGGCGGCATGCTCGAGCGGGTGCGCAGCGTGATGGCGTCGCTCACCGGCCATGAGATGAGCACGATATACATCCAGGATCTGCTGGCGGTGGATACGTTTATACCGCGCAAGGTGCAGGGCGGGATGGCCGGCGAGTTCGCCATGGAGAATGCCGTCGGGATGGCGGCGATGGTGAAATCGGATCGTCTGCAAATGCAGGTTATCGCCCGCGAACTGAGCGCCCGGCTGCAGACTGAGGTGGTGGTGGGCGGCGTGGAGGCCAACATGGCCATCGCCGGGGCGTTAACCACTCCCGGCTGTGCGGCGCCGCTGGCGATCCTCGACCTCGGCGCCGGTTCGACGGATGCGGCGATCGTCAATGCGGAAGGCCAGATCACGGCGGTCCATCTCGCCGGGGCGGGGAATATGGTCAGCCTGTTGATCAAAACCGAGCTGGGTCTCGACGATCTTTCGCAGGCGGAAGCGATAAAAAAATATCCGCTGGCCAAAGTGGAAAGCCTGTTCAGTATTCGCCACGAGAATGGTGCGGTGGAGTTCTTCCAGGAAGCCCTTAGCCCGGCGGTGTTCGCCAAAGTGGTGTACATCAAGGAGGGCGAACTGGTGCCAATCGATAATGCCAGCCCGCTGGAAAAAATTCGTCTCGTGCGTCGCCAGGCGAAAGAGAAAGTGTTTGTCACCAACTGCCTGCGCGCGCTGCGCCAGGTCTCTCCCGGCGGTTCCATTCGCGATATCGCCTTCGTGGTGCTGGTGGGCGGCTCATCGCTGGACTTTGAGATCCCGCAGCTGATTACGGACGCCCTGTCGCACTACGGCGTGGTCGCCGGGCAGGGCAATATTCGGGGAACAGAAGGGCCGCGCAATGCGGTCGCCACCGGGCTGGTACTGGCCGGTCATGCCGATTAAGCGGGCGCTTGCGCCAGCCTCTCTCTAAACGTGTTATTTCAGGATGCCGATAATGAACCAGACTTCTACCTTAACCGGGCAGTGCGTGGCCGAGTTTCTTGGCACCGGACTGCTCATCTTCTTCGGGGCGGGCTGTGTCGCTGCGCTGCGGGTCGCCGGGGCCAGCTTTGGCCAGTGGGAAATCAGTATTATCTGGGGCCTGGGCGTCGCCATGGCCATCTACCTGACGGCCGGTGTCTCTGGCGCGCACCTTAATCCGGCGGTGACCATTGCTCTGTGGCTGTTCGCCTGTTTTGAACGCCGCAAGGTACTGCCGTTTATTATCGCGCAGATGGCCGGGGCATTCTGCGCCGCCGCGCTGGTGTACGGGCTGTATCGCCAGCTGTTTCTCGATCTTGAACAGAGTCAGCATATCGTTCGCGGCACTGCCGCCAGCCTTAACCTGGCCGGGGTCTTTTCCACGTATCCGCATGCGCATATCACCTTTATGCAGGCGTTTGCTGTGGAAACCACCATCACGGCGATCCTGATGGCGATGATCATGGCCCTGACCGACGACGGCAACGGAATTCCGCGCGGGCCGCTGGCGCCGTTGCTGATTGGCCTGCTGATCGCTGTGATCGGCGCGTCGATGGGGCCGCTAACCGGCTTTGCGTTGAATCCGGCGCGTGACTTCGGTCCGAAACTGTTTACCAGTCTGGCCGGGTGGGGCTCGATCGCCTTTACCGGTGGGATGGCGATCCCCTACTTTCTGGTGCCGCTGCTGGCGCCGGTGGTGGGGGCGATTGTCGGGGCGTTTTTATACCGCAAGCTTATCGGCCACCATCTGCCGTGCGAATGCGGTATTGATGAGTAAAGTGGGACCCGCCGCAGCGCGGCGGGGAATGAGGTTAACTTCCCCGGCCAGAAGCCGGGGGCTGGATTATTTTTTGATGACCGCGCTGAGATCGCCGAGTTTGGTGGTGGGGTTCTTGTGGCACTGCTGCAGCATTTTCGGTACCGAAACGGTCTCGACTTCATGCCAGTCAACATAGTCGCCACCGCTAAAGTCGGTGTTGCGATTCACCACCCAGAAGGCCACCGGGGTCATGCTTTTTGGGTTCATATCCATAAATTCCTGACAGGTCATATTCTGCGGCGTGGTTTCCTCAACCGCGAACGCCGGGCTGGTCATCAGACAGAATGTTGTGGCCGCTACGGTCAATACGAGTGCTTTAGGTAAATTCATTTTCTTCTCCAGTGACAAAATAGGGCTTAAGCCTGAGCGCGCTTCATTTTATTGCGCAGAACCAGCAAGCCGATGGCGCTAAATATCATTTCAACGCCGATAAAGGCAGTAATAAATAACCAGCTTTGCTGCGGGTTCATGGCCAGCCACAGGCAGGCGATAAGCAAATCCAGCAGACCAATAAATATATTCCAGCCCGCGCCGCTTTGTTTTCTGGTTTGCCATCCGTTGACGATGCGGGAAATTCCGCCGAGAACAAATAAAAAGCCAAATAAGAAGGCCAGACTGCTCATGCCATTGAGGGGATTGACGACAAAGCTCAGGCCGAGCACGATCCAGGCAATGGCGAAGATCAGCGCCACCAGGCGCGATTTCCAGTGCTGCTGACGGAAGACAATCAAGCTGTACAGCGAATAGAAACCACAGATCATCAACAACATGCCGGTTACCGTAGCGAGATACCAGCCGGCGACCAGCGGCCAGGCCAGGCAACAGGCCCCACAGATAAACAGCAGCACCGCCATCATTCCGGCATGGCGTTTATATCGTAAAAAGACGCGTGGGCTAAACGCATTTAAGGTGTAATGGCTAAACATAAACATAAACATAAACATAATTGCTCCGCAGATCCCGGTTGGTGGCCTGACGCTGAATAAAATACGTAATGGCTTATTCTGCTGGCCAAATAAAGGTCTGAGGGAAATAGTAGGCCGCGCCATCGGCAAGCGTAAATAAGAGCGCTGAGGTTACTCTATACGCCTGGTCTGACAGCTGTCAGACCAGGCCCGCAATATCGCTTCCGGCCTCTGATTCTCAATGCCCACGATATTTTTTAAGCTGGCTGCGTTTGGTAATGCTTACCTATTTTAATCAGGAGTCAACGATGAAAAAAGTCATTCTGGCGAGCCTGCTGGCAACCATGATGAGTACCTCTCCGGTGTGGGCGGCAGATAGCGCGACGGCAGCGCCAACCGCGGCAGCCACGACGCAGGTGCAGAAAGAAGCCGCCGATGTGCTGCAGGTGGCGGTGCAGGGCGCCAATGCGATGCGCGATGTCCAGTTCGCCCGTCTGGCGCTGTTCCACGGCCAGCCGGAGAGCGCCAAAAAACTGACAGACGACGCCGCCGCGCTGCTGGCCGCCGATGACGCCAGCTGGGCGAAGTTTGTGAAAACCGACGCGACAGCCAAAATGATCGCCGATCGCTATGTGGTGATTAACGCCACCGTTGCCCTGTCCGAAGACTATGTGGCGACACCGGAAAAAGAGAGCGCCATTAAATCGGCCAACGAAAAACTGGCGAAAGGCGATCAGAAAGGGGCTATCGAAACCCTGCGCCTGGCCGGCATTGGCGTGATCGAGAACCAGTATCTGATGCCGCTTAACCAGACTCGTAAGGCGGTGGCGCAGGCGCAAAAACTGCTGAAAGCCGGGAAGTATTACGAAGCGAATCTGGTGCTGAAAGGCGCTGAAGAGGGCATTGTGGTGGATAGCGAGATGCTGGTGGCAGGCAACTGATCCGCGTTTCACCCTGAGAGAGCGCAGAGGAAGAAACTGACAAGGATGTCCCCTTAACGCCCGGGCAGGCGGACTGCCCGAGCGGAACGGCTAGCGGCCAGTGAGGGCGTCGATTTCGCCATCGATCTCGCGCATAACGCCGGTGATGTGCTGTACCACCTCCAGACAGCTTGCCGGCGATAGCGAGTCAGGCCGCTTCGCCTCAAAAGGGGCGCACAGCGCTTGCAGCGCAGAAATGCCAAGAATTTGCGCAGAACCGTGCAGACGGTGCAGCGCCCGCAGAAAGACCTGCGGTTCATGCCGGGCGATAGCCTGCCCGGCGGCCTTTAAATCCGCGGCCGACGCATCGCGGAACGTCTCCAGCATCTCATTCATCAGCGCCTGGTCTCCCCCGGTATTTTCGGTCAGGACGCTGAGCTTCAGGTGCCGGGTAGCGTGAGGCGATGCGTGGCCCACCGCTAAACGGCTGAGTTCGTGACTCAGTGTCTGAACCGACACGGGCTTAAACAGACACATATTCATGCCGCTGGCCAGACATGCCTCCCGCGACTGCGGCAGCGCGCTGGCGGTCATGCCCCAAATTACCAGGCCCGGATAGCGACGGCGTAACGAGGCCGCCAGCGCCAGACCATCTTTTTTCGGCATATTGAGGTCCGTTATCAGCAGATCGTAATGTTTGCCGGCGAGTTTATTCTCCGCCTCTTCACCGTCGCAGGCTTCATCGACGCGATAGCCGATGGTGCTGAGCTGGCGCTTGAGCAGCAGCCGGTTGGTGGGATGATCGTCCGCTATCAGTATCGACAGTCCGGGCAGAGCCAGCGGCCTGACGGGCAACGCCTGCGGCGTATGAATCGCGCAGCGGCTCACCTTGACCGGCAGGATGATGGTAAACGTGGTCCCCACACCCGGGCGGCTGACCATCTCCAGTCGGCCCTGCATCAGCGCCACCAGCTCTTTGCAAATGACCAGCCCGAGCCCGGAGCCGGTCTGCTGGCGTCCCTGACGCGCCTGGGCATAACGGTGGAAGAGCGTGGTCTGCTCTTCTTCACTGATCCCACAGCCGCTGTCGCTGACGGTGAGGGTCAGCTCTCCCTGCGTCTCGTCCGCCTGTACCAGCCGGCAGCTGACCTGAATCGCGCCCTCGGCGGTAAACTTCAGCGCATTGCCGATGAGATTATTGAGGATTTGCCGTAGCGCCTGCGGGTCGAGCCACAGCGTGGTTCCCTCCCGCAGAGGGCTATGGCAGTGCAGGGCGATCCCCTTTTGCTGTGCCAGCGCATCGAAGGTGTGGCACTGCTGCGACACTAACTGTGCGACATCGCTCCACTGCGGGGTGATCTGGTATTTTCCCGACTCAATCTTGTCGATATCAAGAATATTACCGATAAGCCCCAGCAGAGTTTGCGCCGTCGACCCCGCCAGCTCGATTGCCTCTTTACGCTGGCCGACGTTTAGCTCCGGCTTCGCCAGCAGTTCCAGAAAGCCGACGATGGCGCTTACCGGGGTACGCAGCTCGTGGCTCATGCTGGCCAGAAAACGACTCTTCGCTTTTGTCGCCTGGATCGCCTTGTCTTTCTCGCGCTCCAGCGCGCAGGAGAGCGCTCTCTTCTGCGCCAGCTCCTCCTCCAGCCGCTGCTGAGAGTCTTTGCGTTTGCGCACTTCCCGGCACAGCGATAGCCCCCAGCCGAGACTGATGGCGATCAGCACCAGCGCAAAGGCGATAAGCTGATAAAACTGACGACTATACTGGCTCCAGTCCTCTTTTTGCCGGCTGGAGATTTTCGACCATTTCTCGGTCATCTGCAGGATATCCCGTGGCGGAATGGCCTGCAGCGCTTTGCTGAGAATGGCGGCCAGCACCGGTTCATCGCGTGGGATGGCCAGGCGGATGGCAGCGAGGGGAAGACCGTCGATACGGGTATAGTGCAGATCCTGCGGATAGTAGTGGTCAATCATATAGCGGGCGGAGAGTTCCGAGGCCACCGCGGCATCGACTTCACCTTCCTCCACCATCTTCATGGCGATGCCGACATTATCCGTCTCCACCCAGTTAACCTGCGGATAGCGTGCTTTCAGATCGTGAGCCGCGATGGGCCCGACCGGCAGGGCGATCCGCACCGATCGCCTCAGCAGTTGCTGATCGGGCGCACTGCCGCGGGCGACCAACACAAAGGCCACGTTAATGAGCGGATCGCTGAGAGTGACATAGGCCTGAGATTGTGGAGTGAGGGTGGCGGCGGGCATGATGGCCCAATCCTCTTTCTCCATGCGTTTTACCAGATCGTGGCGGTTGCGCACCAGGATGGGGTCTATCTGCAGGCCGGTCTGTAGCGAAAATATATTCAGCATATCGGCCATGATGCCGCGCAGTTCATCCTCGTTATCCACCAGGGTAAACGGCGGAAAATAGGGGTTCACCAGCAGGCGGATGCGATGATGCTTTTGCAGCCAGCGCTGCTCCTCGGCGGTAAAAGGCAGTGGGCTATTAAGAAACGACAGATCGCCGCGGTTGAGCCAGTTTTGCATGATCCGCATGGCGGTATCGCTGTCGATGGCGCGAATAAAACGATCGAGGATCTGATGCAGTTCGGGCCGATCGTCGCGAGTGACGAAGCGGTTGTGCTGTTCCTGCTGACGAAAATAGTGCGCGATGACCAGCGATTGCGAGAAATATTTCGAGATACAGTGGCCAGTGGTGATGTTGTTGCCAATGAAATACTGATTTTCCCCGCTGACCACCGACGCGAGGGCCTGATAATCACTATCGTAAAGGTTGATTTTGGCGTTAGGAAACGCCTGCTGAATGATATCGAAAAAGGCGCATTCGCGGGTGCAGGCCAGCGTGACCCGCCGGTCAGTAGTCAGCGGCGGCAGGGGGGATTTCAGCGAGGTCACCAGCGTCGGCCAGGTTTTGATCAGCGGTGCGGTTCGCGCCAGTCCCGGGGCAAGCGCATCCCGGTGCGCCACCTGCGTGAGCAGGGTATCCACCTGGCGGTCGGCCAGGGCGGCCAGAGCCTGCTGCTCGGTGTCATACTGGCGGATAATCACCTTTAGCCCGAGGCTGTGCGCCATCAGTGCCAGATAGTCGGCGTTAATCCCCTGATAGCTTTCCTCATCGCTGTCATAGACGATAGGGGTCATCTCGGGCAGCCAGGTGCCGACGGTCAGCGTCAGCTGCGCGGCCAGCCAGGTTTTTTCCTTACCGCTGAGCGGCATGTCGATCGTGGCGATATGGGCATGGCTCTTTAGCTCCAGCTGTTTCATGGCATACGCGGCGGGAGAGAGGCTTAGCGCCAGCCCAAAAACCATGGATAAAATAAGACGAACAACCATCGCATCACCCTATTTTATTGCGCTGCGCAAAGTCATAAAGCTCAAGCAGGGAGCCGCAGCCTAATTTATCCATCAGACGGACCTTATAGGTACTTACCGTTTTATTGCTGATATTCATTTTGCTGCCGATGGTGGTGTAGTCGACGCCGCTGAGAATATAGCGGAACACCTTCATCTCCTGTGTTGACAGCGTATCCAACCGATCCTGGTCGGTGATGCCGTGGGTGCAGAAGCGCTCCAGTGAAAAAGGGAAATAGCTATAGCCATTATTGGCCGCGTCGATTGCGGCGAGGATATTATTCATTCCCTCTTTTTTACTCACAAAACCATTTGCTCCGCAGTCGGCGCTGCGTTTGCCGTAGAACAATTCATTCTTTGCGGAAATGATGATGATTTTTCCCTGGTAGCGGCGTTTGCGCAGCTGCTCCAGCACCTCGATACCGCTGAGTTCCGGAATATCGACGTCGACGATCAGCAGGTCAGGCTGCATGCTTTCCGCGGTCTGCACGGCATGGGCGCCGCTGTCGAGCTCTGCCGCGACGGTAATGCCGTTGGTATCGAGAAGATTGCGAATGGCGATACGTGCCAATGGATGATCGTCAATGATTATCGCGTTCATGGGGGCGTAAATCCTGGTAAAAAAAGAAGGGCGATGCCTGGTGCAGGTGCGGCGGGGGTTATTTTTATCGGTGCCGTAATAAGGCGCAATTGTAACACAAATCGTTTTCGGTCGGGAAAATATTGTGGAGTAGAGCCTGGCGAATATATTTGCATATCTGGCTGACAGCTGTAGGAACAGGCGTTCACTGGCTTCAGCGCTGTCTGCTGTTAAAAAAAATGCAAACGATTAATCTGCTTTTTTAAGGCAATTGCCAGGAAATATTCTCTGGCGACAACTGGCAGGTAAAATAATAACAATGAAAGAAGCAAAGCCCGCCCTCTGGCGAAAATGGGTTTGGAAACATCTGATGGCAGGAATAACAGTATTGGCATTAAGTAGCGCCGCGGTGGGAAAAGACGTATCGCCGCCTGAGGTGCGGACCCGCGATATGATGCGCTGTCAGGATTATCTGCAGCTGGATCCGCGTACCTGGACGCCGATGGTGATCTGGCTGATGAACGATCCTTTTTCACTGGAGCCGCCGGAGTGGACTGACTTTCATGAAGCCGAGCTGGTGCTGACGCCGATCCTCACCGAAATCTGCCGCCAGGAGCCGGATGCGTGGCTGACTTCGCTGCGTGAACGGCTCAATTCTTACCAGCAGGTGCGGTCGCTGAACTAAGCGACCGCGGTAAAGTAGCAAAGAAAGTGACTAAATGTGCAGTTAACGGCCTTCTGCTGCGCGGTGAATTAGCAGCGGCCCGCTTGTTTTGACAGGGCGTCACAAGTTTTGCTCGCTGATGTCGGGTTGCTGCCAGCACAAATGGCATCCGAGACGGTACTGCCGCCGCCCAGGGGGATCAGCCCGTAAAGTTTCGGCTCGGCGGCTTTCGTCACATAGCAGCGATGGCTGGTTTTGCCGATAGTGGCCACAAAGTTGGTTTTCACATCCTGCTGCTTCGCATCGGAAATTGTCACCTGCGAAGCATCGACATTAAAAGCAAAGGCGGCCGCCTCTTTCATTTCACTTTCCGTCGCCATGGGCGGTTTAGCTACGCAACCCATTAATAAAAGTCCCAGACAGATACTGACTGATATATCCCGTATTTTCATCATTTCATCCTTTTTGTAAGTCAGCGGGTTATATATAAGAGCGGCGGGAAGAGAGTATTGATTTTGATCAGCTGGCGCAGGCTATGGTTATTTTTCGGAAATTGACCTGAGTTGTTACATTTATCGTAAGTAGTACGAATTCCAGCATTGCAGAAATGAAAGATATTTTAAGACAACATTGCGTAGTAAGACCGAAGTCAACAGGAGTGCGGCGGTTATGGACTGCCCGAGATGCTCTGAGCAATATTTTGCAAGGCAGAATGCTATCTATTTTAGCGTAAGCAAAAATTTTCCCTGCGCTATCACGGACTTTTTATCCTCTTTATGGGATAGCGACAAAACGCTAAGCCCTGCGCAATGCTCAGCGGTTTGTGGTGCCCTTTTAAAATTCGGGAACAAAAAAGCCACTCTTTCGAGTAGCTTAATTATATGATTTTAAAGCTAAAATTTGGTGGCCCCTGTTGGGTTTGAACCAACGACCAAGCGATTATGAGTCGCCTGCTCTAACCACTGAGCTAAGGGGCCGTGGCGAGGGATTATAAAGTAACTGACGGTTGCAATCCAGCGTAAAGCGCGCAGCTGCTGTTTTTATAAACAATGCATTTTCAATCCTTTATAATCATGTTTTAGCCATACAGCCGGAGAAAATATGATTAGCGATATCCTTGCGCCGGGCCTGCGCGTTGTCTTTTGCGGTATCAACCCGGGGAAGTCCTCCGCCCATACCGGCTTTCATTTTGCCCATCCTGGCAATCGCTTCTGGAAGGTCATCCATCAGGCCGGATTCACCGATCGGCAGCTCAGGCCGGAAGAGGAGCTGCAGCTGCTGGATACGCGCTGCGGCATCACCATGCTGGTAGAGCGACCGACGGTGCAGGCCAGCGAGGTCGCCCTACAGGAGCTGCGCAGCGGCGGCCGTGAGCTGGTGAGGAAGATTGAGGAGTATCAGCCGCAGGCGCTGGCGGTGCTCGGCAAGCAGGCCTTCGAGCTGGCCTTTAACCAGCGCGGCGCGAAGTGGGGGAAACAGGCTATGACCATCGGGACGACCCAGGTGTGGGTGCTGCCCAATCCCAGCGGCTTAAACCGGGCGACGCTTGATAAGCTGGTGGCGGCCTATCGTGAACTGGACGATGCCCTGGCAACCCGCGGCCAGTAGCGGAGAGAGGCGACTTTCCCCGGAGGGCCACCTGAACGCCATAAAAAAAGCTCCCCGCAGGGAGCTTTTTAACAGGCTGTAGACGATGTCCCGCGACGATTAATCGTCGAGGAAGCTACGCAGCACTTCAGAACGACTCGGGTGACGCAGTTTACGCAGCGCCTTCGCTTCGATCTGACGGATACGTTCGCGGGTAACGTCGAACTGTTTACCTACTTCTTCCAGCGTGTGGTCGGTGTTCATATCGATACCGAAACGCATACGCAGGACTTTCGCTTCACGAGCGGTGAGGCCGGCCAGCACGTCGTGCGTTGCCGCACGCAGGCTCTCGGTGGTCGCAGAATCCAGCGGCAGCTCGAGGGTGGTATCCTCGATGAAATCCCCCAGATGCGAATCTTCATCGTCGCCGATCGGCGTTTCCATGGAGATAGGCTCTTTGGCGATCTTCAGCACTTTACGGATTTTGTCTTCCGGCATCAGCATACGCTCAGCCAGCTCTTCCGGCGTCGGTTCACGGCCCATCTCCTGCAGCATCTGACGGGAGATACGGTTGAGCTTGTTAATCGTCTCAATCATATGCACCGGAATACGGATGGTGCGCGCCTGATCCGCGATGGAGCGGGTGATGGCCTGACGGATCCACCAGGTGGCGTAGGTTGAGAACTTGTAGCCGCGACGGTATTCGAACTTATCGACCGCTTTCATCAGACCGATGTTGCCTTCCTGAATCAGGTCGAGGAACTGCAGACCGCGGTTGGTGTATTTCTTGGCGATCGAGATAACCAGACGCAGGTTCGCTTCCACCATCTCTTTTTTCGCACGGCGGGCTTTCGCTTCACCGATGGACATGCGACGGTTGATATCCTTCACCTGCTCGATGGTCAGGCCGGTCTCTTCTTCGATCTGCTGCAGCTTCTGCAGACCGCGCTGCACGTCTTCTTTCACTTCCAGCAGCTTCTCAGACCACGGCTTGTTCATTGCCACCGCGGCGTTGAACCAGGTTTCGCTGGTTTCATTGCCGGTGAACAGCGTGATGAAGTTTTTCTTCGGCATTTTGCACTGCTCAACGCACAGCTTCATGATGATACGTTCCTGAGTACGAACGCGATCCATCATGCTGCGCATGCTGTTGACCAGATAATCGAACTGCTTCGGCACCAGGCGGAACTGCTTGAAGACTTCAGACAGCTTCAGGATCTCTTCCTGGGCGTCGGCATGGCTACGACCTTTGGCTTTGATGGTGTCACGCGTCAGCTCGTACTGGGTACGCAGCTCGGCGAACTTCTCACGGGCCAGCTCAGGATCGATGCTGTTGTCGTCATCGCTGTTGTCGTCGGCGTCTTCATCTTCGTCTTCGTCTTCGTCGTCATCCATCTCTTCCTGAGACAGTTCGGAGCCAACGTGGGTGGCGGTCGGCGCCATATCTTCTTCGGCGTTCGGATCGACGAAACCGGTGATCAGATCGGACAGACGGGCTTCTTCCGCTTCGACACGGTCGTACTGCTCAAGCAGGTAGGTGATCGCTTCCGGATATTCGGCAACGGAACACTGCACCTGGTTGATGCCGTCTTCGATACGTTTGGCGATGTCGATTTCGCCTTCACGGGTCAGCAGCTCTACGGTACCCATTTCGCGCATGTACATGCGCACCGGGTCGGTTGTCCGCCCGATTTCGGATTCCACGCTGGAGAGCACCTGCGCGGCGGCTTCGGCAGCATCTTCATCCGCGGTGTTTTCGGCCAGCATCAGATCATCGGCATCCGGTGCTTCTTCCATCACCTGAATGCCCATGTCGTTGATCATTTGGATGATGTCTTCGATCTGATCGGAATCGACGATATCTTCCGGCAGATGGTCATTGACCTCGGCATAGGTCAGATAGCCTTGCTCCTTACCACGTTGGACAAGAAGCTTCAGCTGTGACTGCGGGTTTTGCTCCATAAGACGGTATCCACACTTAATTCGTTTGATTGGTGTCGGCAGGCGGGCTGTCGACATTTAAAGCGAGGGCGTACTTATATTATTGCCGCTGCGCCTCTGTGCGGCTGTCGGGGGCTTCCCGATCGATACTCGGCACTTAAGCCGTTAAATACGGTGTCCTTCACGTTACCCTGCGTTCTGGTGCTGCATCGATGCAACGTGAATGACTGAGTCTGTCATTTATTTCTTCGCCAGCTCCTGGCTGATGGTCCAGAGTTCCCGGCGTTCTTCACTGCTTAAACCGTGTGTGCGATCGCGAGCTATCAACTCTTCCTGTCGCAGTTCCAGCAGTGAATCAAACATATGGTTGAGCGAGTCGGTGAAGGTTTGTTCAGCGATATCTTTATCTGCTATATCGTCCCACATCGACAGTTTTTCAAGGGTGGCGGCCTCTTTTGTGCCGCGATATTGCTCTAAAAGTTGCCCGGTTGTCAGACCAGGCTGCGCCAGACAGCTTTTCACCAGTTCGCTGAACAGGCCAAGCCCCGGCATTTTGCGCGAGTCCAGTCCTTCCAGCGGCGGGACTAACGGCGCCAGATCCGGGTTTTGCACCAGCAGTCCTATCAGTATACGCATGGTCGTGCGTTTTAGCTGTGGTGCGGGACGCGGCGTGCCATTTTCCGCCTGTTTTGGCATTAAACGTTCAAGCTGCGCGTCATCTAAAATGCCCAGTTTGTTGCCCAGTTCCTGGCGCAAATAGATGCGCAGGGTTTCGCCCGGGACCTGGGTTATCAGCGGCAGCGCCAGCGTGCTCAGCTGCGCGCGCCCGTCCGGAGTACTCAGATCGACCTGCGGCAGCAGGCTGTTAAACAAGAACGTGGAGAGCGGCTGAGCCTGCTCCATCCGCGCCTCGAACGCCGCTTTGCCCTCTTTACGCACCAGCGTATCCGGGTCTTCGCCGTCAGGCAGAAACATAAAGCGTAGCTGGCGACCATCGGTCATGTACGGCAGCGCTGTCTCCAGCGCGCGCCAGGCAGCATCGCGGCCGGCCCGGTCGCCGTCGTAGCAGCAGATGACGTTATTGGTCACCCGAAACAGCAGCTGGATATGGTCGGCCGTGGTTGAAGTGCCCAACGACGCTACGGCATAGTTGATGTCGTATTGCGCCAGCGCCACGACGTCCATATACCCTTCGACAACCAGTAAACGCGGTGGTTCGGGGTTGTCCTGCTGCGCTTCATACAGGCCATACAGCTGGCGGCCTTTATGGAATATGTCGGTTTCCGGGGAGTTCAGATACTTCGGCAGGGCATCGCCCAGCACTCGTCCGCCAAACCCAATTACCCGGCCTCGCTTATCGCGGATGGGAAACATCACCCGTTCGCGGAAGCGGTCGTAACTGCGCCCCTGATCGTTGGTGACCAGCATGCCGGCATCAATAAGCGACTGGCGGTTTTCCTGATTGCCGCCAAAACGTTTTAAAACGTTATCCCAACCCGGGGGAGCATAGCCGATGGCAAAGCGCGTAATCACCTCGCTGCTTAATCCCCGTTTTGCCAGGTACTGGCGCGCAGGGTCGGCGGCGGGTTGCATCAGAGACTGTTGATAAAACGTATTCAGACCATCCAGTAACTGGTAGAGGTTCTGCCGTTGATGGCGCTCTATCTGGCTGGGTCCGTTGCCTGCTTCATAAGGCACTTCGAGGTTGTGCATGGCGGCCAGTTCTTCGACCGTTTCCACGAACTCGAGCTTGTCGTAGTTCATCAGGAAGTCGATAGCATTGCCGTGCGCCCCGCAGCCGAAGCAGTGGTAAAACTGTTTTTCACCGTTGACGGTGAAAGAGGGGGTTTTTTCGTTATGGAACGGACAGCACGCGTGAAAATTTTTGCCCTGCTTTTTCAGCTTTACCCGCGCATCGATCAGATCGACGATGTCGGTTCTGGCAAGCAGATCGCTAATAAATACACGTGGAATTCGTCCAGCCATAAGCCCCGTTATTTCTGATGACTATAAACGAAAATAAGCCGCGCATTCCTTTCGGAAGCACGGCCTTACAACTACAACTCGGTCTGAATTGAGAGCGTCGCTCTCAACAGATTAGTACAGACGAGTACGGCGTGCGTTTTCGCGAGCCAGTTTCTTCGCGTGACGTTTCACTGCAGAAGCTTTAGCGCGCTTACGTTCGGTAGTCGGTTTTTCATAGAACTCACGACGACGAACTTCCGCCAGAACACCTGCTTTTTCGCAGGAACGCTTGAAGCGACGCAGAGCTACGTCGAACGGCTCGTTTTCACGTACTTTAATTACCGGCATGTGCCTCTCACCTTTGATTAATTCGGTTTGCCGCTGGCCGCAATGCCAGCTTATTTCAAAATGGTGCGGAATTTTACTGCAACTACTGCTGCTTTGTAAAGCACCGGCGCCTTTTTTGAAAGGGACTTTTATAAGGGTGAGGAGTATACACGAAGAGAGCACCAGGGGTGAGCAAAGTTTTACATCGCCGGTCATTGGACCTACACTGCGCGGTATTGAAGCGAGGTAAAACAACTCATGCGTGTACTGGGTATTGAAACATCCTGCGATGAAACCGGCATCGCGATTTATGACGACCAGCAAGGTCTGTTAGCCAACCAACTGTATAGTCAGGTGAAACTGCATGCGGATTACGGCGGCGTGGTGCCGGAGCTGGCATCGCGCGACCACGTGCGCAAAACGGTGCCGCTGATCCAGGCGGCGCTGAAAGAAGCCGGCCTGACGGCGAAAGATATCGACGCCGTTGCCTATACGGCGGGTCCTGGCCTGGTCGGCGCGCTGCTGGTCGGGGCGACCGTTGGCCGCTCGCTGGCGTTTGCCTGGAACGTGCCGGCGATCCCGGTACACCATATGGAAGGGCATCTGCTGGCGCCGATGCTGGAAGATAACCCGCCGGCGTTCCCGTTCGTCGCGCTGCTGGTTTCCGGCGGCCACACCCAACTGATCAGCGTCACCGGCATCGGCCAGTATGAACTGCTGGGCGAGTCGATTGACGATGCGGCGGGCGAAGCCTTTGATAAAACCGCGAAACTGCTGGGGCTGGATTATCCCGGCGGGCCGATGTTATCGAAAATGGCCGCTCAGGGCACCGAAGGCCGCTTCGTCTTCCCGCGGCCGATGACCGACCGGCCGGGGCTCGATTTCAGCTTCTCCGGCCTGAAAACTTTCGCCGCCAACACCATTCGTAATAATGGCGACGATGAGCAAACCCGCGCCGACATCGCCCGGGCGTTTGAGGATGCGGTCGTCGATACGCTGATGATTAAATGTCGCCGCGCGCTGGAGCAAACTGGCTTTAAGCGTCTGGTGATGGCGGGAGGCGTGAGCGCCAACCGTACCCTGCGGGCGAAGCTGGCGGAGATGATGCAAAAACGCGGCGGCGAGGTGTTCTACGCCCGCCCTGAGTTCTGTACTGACAACGGCGCGATGATCGCCTACGCCGGCATGGTGCGTCTGCAAACCGGCGCCAAAGCCGAGCTCGGCGTGACGGTTCGCCCGCGCTGGCCGCTGGCCGAGCTGCCTGCCGCCTGACGCGTCCTGAAACAGGCCGACGCTACGTCGGCCTGCCTTCCTGACTACTCCATACTTTTACACAGCGAGCAGATGGCTCCCTGATGCTTGTGCGAGTGCATCACATCCGGGCGCTCGTACTCTTCCTCACAGCTAACGCATTGATACACGGTGGTAGAGGCGTTCCCCGCCGCGTCATAGCGCGGTTCGGCGATGCCGTCATCCACTTGCTTAATATAGTAGCGTCCGCGGGTGAGGATCCCCATCAGCGGGGTCATGACAAAGGCGACGACCAGCGCAATCAGCGGCGAGAACGGCGCCAGCGTCGTTCCCAGCAGGCCGAAGAAGGCGCAGATCGACAGCCCGGCGGCAAGGCCAAAGGAGACCACGCCCACCGGGTTAACGTTGTAGATCATGCCGCGACGATACTCCGGCTGCGCCGGCGCCAGCTTGAGCAGGCCTTTATTAAAGGTGATGTCGGTCGCCACCACCACGACCCAGGCGATAGCGAAGTTGGAGTAAAAACCGAGGATCCACGACAGAGCGCTGAACATATCGCCTTCCATCAGCGCCAGAGCAATCGCCAGGTTGACCACCACAAAAATAATCCGTCCCGGATAGCGTTTGGTGGTGCGGGTCCAGGCGCTGGTCCACGCCAGCGAGCCGGAGTAGGCATTGGTGACGTTAATTTTGATCTGCGAGATCACCACCAGCACCACCGCCAGCGTCAGAGCCAGCCAGCCGGGCACCAGGTTATCGAAGACGCTGACGAACTGCTGCACCGGTTCGGTATTGTGCACCGCCGGGAAACGGGTCAACAGATAGAAGCCGAGGAAGGCGCCGATGATCTGTTTGATCGCGCCTAACACCACCCAGCCCGGGCCGGCGGAAAAGACCGCCAGCCACCAGCTTTTACGGTTCTCTGCAGTCTTAGGCGGCATAAAGCGCAGGTAATCAATTTGCTCGCCAATCTGCATGATCAGCGACAGGCATACCCCGGCGCCGAGCATGATGGCGGTGATATCCACCGTCGACGCGTTGTTTTTACCGGCGAAATGCAGGAAGCCGTCCACCAGCTGCGGATCTTTGACAATCAGCCACGCCACCGGCACCACCATCAGCACCAGCCACAGTGGCGTGGTCCACACCTGCAGGCGGGTCAGGGCTTTCATGCCATAGACCACCAGCGGGAGCACCATCAGGGTGGCGATCAGATATCCCATCCACAGCGGGATCCCGAGGCCCACCAGCAGCCCCTGGGCCATGATCGAGCCTTCGAGGGCGAAGAAGATAAAGGTGAAGCCGGCAAAAATAATGCTGGTGATCACCGAGCCGAAATAGCCGAAGCCGGCGCTGCGGGTGATCAGGTCAAGGTCAATGTTGTAGCGCGCGGCGGTGATCGCCAGCGGAATACCGGTGAGGAAGATCACCAGCGCCGCCACCAGGATCGAATAGATGGCGTTGCTGGTGCCCCACGCCATACCGATGCTGGCGCCGATGGAAAAGTCGGCCAGATAGGCGATGCCGCCCAGCGCGGTGACCGCGACGACGCCCGGTCCCCAGCGGCGAAAGCTCAGCGGGGCGTAACGTAAGGTGTAATCTTCTAAGGTTTCCCGGGAGCCGGAAGTCCGCGTCGTCGCGGGTAATTCAGGGTTGAGATCCAGTGATGACATAGTCATTCCTTAATGGTTAGGCATGACTTGAATTAGCAAACCTTATGCCATATTGCAGGGCAGGCGTGGCGCGGAGGTGGGGGCAGGGTGATATAGAGAGAGAGCAGAGGCTGCACCATCCGGACGCGCCTGCGCCCGGCTGGTGCAACAGGCCTATTTGCCGAGCATGCCTTTGTCTTCGAGGAAGGCGATAATGGTGCTCAGGCCGTCGCCCTGCTTCAGGTTGGTGAAGGTCCATGGGCGATCGCCGCGCATACGCTGGGTATCGCTCGCCATCACCTCCAGCGACGCGCCCACATAGGGGGCAAGGTCGGTTTTATTGATCACCAGAAAATCGGATTTGGTGATCCCCGGCCCGCCTTTGCGCGGGATCTTCTCCCCTTCGGCCACGTCAATGACGTAGATGGTCAGATCCGCCAGCTCCGGGCTGAAGGTGGCGCTCAGGTTGTCGCCGCCGCTTTCCACGAAGATAAGGTCGAGGTTACCGAATTTTTCACTCAGCGCTTCTACGGCGGCGAGGTTCATCGAGGCATCTTCGCGGATCGCCGTATGCGGGCAGCCGCCGGTTTCCACACCGACAATGCGTTCAGGCGCCAGCGCGCCCGCTTCGGTAAGGATGCGCTGATCTTCTTTGGTGTAGATGTCGTTAGTGACCACCGCCAGCTGCCAGGTATCACGCATCGCTTTGCACAGCGCTTCCAGCAAAGCGGTTTTACCGGAGCCGACCGGGCCGCCGACGCCGACGCGCAGCGGGTGTTTATAAGAGTTCATGGCTTCTCCTAGGAACGGAATAATCGGGAGTATTGGGTTTCATGCCGGGCAGAGGCGATAGCGGCGAGCGGGGTGGCCGATCCGATATCGCCGTCCGGTGCGGCCAGCGCGCGGGGCATCTGGGCCGCGTAGTGATCACAAAGACGTAAAATCAGCTGCTGGGCGGCCTGCTGGCCGAAGGGCACCAGCTTGACGCCGGCCATTACGGCGCTCTCAATCCAGCTGTAGCCCAGGCTGAGGGCCATCTCGGGCAGCGCGATGCGCCAGCGCACGCCGAGCCAGGCCATCCCGGCGAGCTGGCTTTGCTGGCACAGCGTGCGCCACGCCGGCGGGCAGTCCGGCTGCCAGTCGCTCAGCAGACGGGCAAACGCCGCACCGCGGTTGCGCTCCTCCTCCCGCAGTTCACGGGTCTCCCGGCAGGCCAGCAGATAGGCGGTCCAGCGCTGAGCCGCGGCGATATCGCCTTGTTCGCAGGCGCGGTACAGGCGGACAAACAGCGGCAGGTCAACGGTAAAAAAGCCTTCCGTCATCTGCCGCCGCTGCCAGCGCTCGAAGGCCGCGACGTCCGGCACCCAGCCGGCTTCCACGGCCCACTCCAGCCCCTGGGACCAGCTGTAACCGCCTACCGGCAGGTTGCTGCTGGCCAGCTGCATCAGCCGCAGGCGTTGTTCCGCTGTCGACATGCTAGTGGCTGTGAGCGTGGTGGTCATGATGAGCATGATGATGACCGTGGCTTTCGCTGGCGTAAGCGCCGGCTTCCGGCTCGAACGGCAGCTGGCCAAAAGTCACCGTCAGGCCGAACTGGCGCAGCATATCGTCCAGTACGTGATCGTGATGGTAGCGCAGCTCGCCCGGCATGATCTGCAGCGGCACGTGACGGTTGCCGAGGTGGTAGCAGGCCTTCGCCAGCATAAACGGATCGTCGCAGCGCACTACCGACACCCCTTCATCAGCGGCAATCACCTGCACAAACTCGGTGCCTTCTTCGTTGCTGAGCACATCGCCGCCGCGCAGCAGCAGGCCGCGGGGCAGCAGCAGGCCGGCTTCCCGGCCATCGTTGAGGGTGACCTTAACCCGGCTTTTGACGCGAACATCAATCGGCAGCGTAACGCTGGCGGTCGCGGCGCTGGGGATCTCCAGACGTTGAGTTAAATAAAGCATCCGCTCTCCTTAAAACAGAAAATATCGTTGCGCCATCGGCAGAACGTCTGCCGGCTCGCTGGTGATAAGTTCGCCATCCACCCGTACCTCATAGGTCTGGGCGTCGACGGTGATGTTAGGCTGCAGACTGTTGTGCACCATGTCGGCTTTCTGCACCGTACGGCAGCCTTTCACCACGGCGATCGCGCTGCGCAGGTTCAGCCGCCCGGCAACGCCATTGGCTGCCGCCGCCTGCGACAGGAAGGTGAGGCGGCAGTGATGGCGGGCGCTGCCCAGCGCGCCAAACATCGGGCGGTAGTGCACCGGCTGCGGGGTCGGAATAGAGGCATTGATATCGCCCATCGGCGCGATGGCGATCATGCCGCCTTTGATCACGGTGGCCGGTTTCACGCCGAAGAAGGCTGGTGACCAGACCACGAGGTCAGCCAGCTTACCCACCTCAATGGATCCGACTTCGTGTGCGATGCCGTGGGTCAGCGCCGGGTTGATGGTGTATTTGGCGATGTAGCGCTTCACGCGGAAGTTGTCGTTATCCCCGGTCTCCTCCGCCAGCGCGCCGCGCTGCACCTTCATGCGATGCGCCACCTGCCAGGTGCGGAGAATCACTTCCCCGACGCGGCCCATGGCCTGCGAATCGGATGAGGTGAGCGAGAAGGCGCCGAGATCGTGCAGCACGTCTTCCGCGGCGATGGTTTCCCGGCGAATACGCGATTCGGCAAAGGCCACGTCCTCGGCAATGTCCGGGTCCAGATGGTGGCAGACCATCAGCATATCGAGATGTTCATCGATGGTGTTGAGGGTGTAGGGCAGCGTTGGGTTGGTGGACGACGGCAAAATGTTCGGATGGGCGCAGGCGGTGATGATGTCCGGCGCATGGCCGCCGCCGGCCCCTTCGGTATGAAAGGTGTGAATAGTGCGCCCGCCGATGGCGGCGAGGGTATCTTCCACAAAACCGGACTCATTGAGGGTGTCGCTGTGCAGGGCGACCTGAATGTCCATTTCATCGGCGACGGTTAACGCACAGTCGATCGCCGCCGGGGTGGCGCCCCAGTCCTCATGAATTTTCAGGCCAATGACGCCCGCCGCTACCTGCTCGCGCAGGGCATCCGGCTGAGAAACGTTGCCCTTGCCCAGCAGGCCGATATTGACCGGCAGGCTGTCGGCCGCCTGCAGCATGCGTGAGATATACCACGGGCCCGGGGTACAGGTGGTGGCGTGGGTGCCCGCGGCCGGGCCGGTGCCGCCGCCGACCATGGTGGTCACGCCGGAGACCAGCGCCTCTTCCGCCTGCTGCGGACAGATCCAGTGAATATGGGTATCGATCCCGCCGGCGGTGACGATCTTGCCTTCGGCGGCAATCACTTCCGTCGCGGCGCCGATGGGGATGGTGACGTTGGGCTGGATATCGGGATTGCCGGCTTTGCCGATGGCGAAGATCCGGCCGTCCTTCACGCCGATATCGGCCTTGACGATCCCCCAGTGATCGACGATCAGCGCGTTGGTGAGCACCAGATCGACACAGTCGTCGGCCAGCATCTGTCCCTGACCCATCCCGTCGCGGATCACTTTGCCGCCGCCGAATTTGACCTCTTCCCCGTAGGTGGTCAAATCATCTTCCACTTCGATCCACAGCTCGGTATCCGCCAGGCGCACCTTGTCGCCGACGGTGGGGCCGAACATGTCGGCATAGGCCTGGCGTGAAATATTACTCATCGTTTGCCTCCAGAGGGCCCATGACCTCGCCGCGGAAGCCGAAGACGGCGCGGTGACCGGCGAAGGCCACCAGCTCGACCTCGCGTTTCTGGCCGGGTTCAAAACGTACCGCCGTGCCGGCCGGGATATTCAGGCGATAGCCAGTGGCCTGCTGACGGTCGAACTTCAGCGCCGGGTTGACCTCGGCGAAATGGTAGTGCGAACCGACCTGAATCGGCCGATCGCCGTGGTTTTCAACGACCACGCGACAGGTCGCCCGGCCGGTATTCAGGGCTATCTGACCGGGCTTAACGTGATATTCACCGGGGATCATGGCGCTACCTCAGATAATCGGGTTGTGAACGGTGACCAGCTTCGAGCCGTCCGGAAAGGTGGCTTCGACCTGGATATCCGGGATCATTTCCGGGACGCCCTCCATCACCTGCTCGCGGGTCAGGACGTGACGGCCTTCCTCCATCAGTGAGGCTACGCTTTTGCCGTCGCGGGCGCCTTCCATAATAAAGGCGCTGATCAGGGCCACGGACTCCGGATAGTTGAGCTTCAGGCCGCGAGCCAGGCGGCGTTCCGCCACCAGCGCGGCGGTAAACAACAACAGCTTGTCTTTTTCTCGGGGGGTCAGTTCCATAACGTTCTCTTAAGTCAGCCAGATTCGGGGAAGGACGGGGGATTTGCCGGTGAGATGAGGGCGCAGAAACTGCCAGATGTCGCGCATCACCTGCTGGCAAATCAGATTATCGTCACTGAGGAAACGTACCGTCAGCAGGCGGTCGGTCAGGGTGGCGCCGGCGTAGAGACCGAGCGGCGCCAGCGCGTCGCGCACCCCGTCGAGCAGGGTGTCGGTAGCCGGATAGCACAGCAAAGTGCCGACCCAGGGGCGTTCGGCAACGCTGGACAGCTCTCCCTCCTGCAGGTGCAGGCGTTCGACCAGCAGCGGTATCTCATCCACCCACACTTCCAGCCGGTTGCTGAGGGTGCCATGGCTGAAGGTTTCGCCAATCACCGGGCGGCCAAGGCAGAGCAGGTCCCAGGCCAGCAGCGTGCTGGAGGCGCACAGATGAAAGGTGGTGGACAGCCGGGCATTGGCCCCGGGAAAAAAGATGGCATCCTGCGGGAGCCACTCCAGGGTCGCCTGCGGGGCAATGGTCAACTGCTGGCGCATCAGCGCTTGCGCGCCGCTGCTGCGGTAAAACTTGCTGGCGCCAGGCATGGTTATCAGCGTATGGCAGCCGGGGTCAAGATGGGCGCTAATCGTCAGCTCATCACCGCCGACGATGCCGCCGGGCGGGTGAAGCAGATAGAGGTGACAGGTCTCTTCTTCCGGGTAAAACGGGCGCTGGACGGTCAGCGGGCCGACGTGTTGGGCGCTGGCGAGAACGGTCTTGCCGCCGGCCTGCTGAAAGCGCAGATCCAGCGTGGCCTGCCAGCCTTTTTTGAGTGGTGGTAACACGGTGCCGTGCAATGTTGCGCCCCTGCAAAATCAAGATAAAACAGCAGCAATGAGTATTGATCGGTGGGTGATTATCCCGGTCATATGAAACGCTTATGTCATCCGTAACCCGGTGCGTCGTGACGGGCGCGAGGGGAAAGCGGCATAACCGCTCCGAATTATTCACCCGGATTATCTTTGTCGTCAATATCCTGATCCGCTGCCTGGCCGCGGCGGAAAAGGCGGCGGATCGGGTTGCGCCGCGCCGCCAGCCGCCAGCGCAACTTTTGCCTTTCCATACCGCTAACGCATTGTTACAAAAGGGGGATGTGGCGATGATCGCCTTTGATGGCGAGGAGGCGTAAAAGAGCGGGTGAAAGGTGCGATTCGCGCAGGAGAGTCGCCCGGCTGGCGGAGCCGGGAGGGGAGATTACTTCTGCTCTGGCGTTTTTTTCTTCTTCACGCGGGTCCAGATTTTGCTCTCCTGGCGGCGCCACAGGCGCTGAATGTTGTCGTGATGGCGCAGCAGGATCAGGCAGGAGAGCATCGACACCGGAAAGGTGTACTGCGGTTTGAACCACCAGACGTAAAACGGGGCGATCAGCGCGCTGACGATAGCGCCCAGGGAAGAGTAGCCGCTGAGCAGGATGGTCAGCAGCCAGGTCCCGGCCATCACGCCGGTCAGATCGAGACCGATGGGGGCGATAGCGCCGAAGGCCGTGGCGACGCCTTTGCCACCGCGGAAATGAAAGAAGATGGGCCAGATATGGCCTACGCAGGCGGCAATCGCCACTAAACCCAGCCAGAACGGCGTAAGGCCCAGCGCCCAGGCGCCCCACACCGGGAGCATGCCCTTCAGCACATCAAAAATAAGTACCGCTACGGCCGCCCCTTTTCCGCCAATTCGTAGTACGTTAGTGGCCCCGGGGTTGCCTGAGCCGCTGTCACGTGGGTCGGGCAGGCCAGCAAGGCGACATACCAGAATGGCGCTGGAAATGGAGCCGCAGAGGTAGGCGAGGAGTACCAGTCCAGGCGCGATTGCACTCATAACGCTGTTCCGTTTTGAAAATGTCGTTGTATTCTCTGCATCTGTGGATAATACGCATAATTCGCCGGAAGTGGTATCCGGTTTAGCTAAAAAGCAGGCAGGGCGTGATGGATATTGTATTTATAGAGCAACTTTCGGTAATCACCACCATTGGTGTTTATGACTGGGAACAAACCATTGAGCAGAAGCTGGTGTTCGATATCGAAATTGCATGGGATAACCGCAAGGCCGCTGGCAGCGATGATGTCAGCGACTGCCTCAGCTATGCTGATATCAGCGAGCGCGTGATCGCGCATGTGGAGGGGGGAAAATTCGCGTTAGTGGAGCGGGTGGCGGAAGAAGTGGCCGACCTGCTGCTGGAAACATTCCAGTCGCCATGGGTGCGCATAAAAGTCAGCAAACCTGGCGCCGTGGCTCGCGCGGCAAACGTCGGGGTGATTATTGAACGTGGCCTTAATCTGAAACAAAACTTTTCAGGTCATACTTGTTAAACAAATTGCGTTTATACCGGTCATAGCATCCGGTCATCAGGCAATTTTACTGGCGATGTCCTTCCAGAACGGTGGGCAAATTCGTGTGTACTTCCTGTACGCTGCGGATTTGGCGCGCTCTGGCTGCCGGGTTGTGCCTGTTGAACGATACCGTGTTCCTGGTTTTTTTCATTTTACTTTTTTAAAGGGTTTAATTGGATGAGCGATATACACTCGCTGCTGGTGGCGGCAATATTGGGTGTGGTTGAGGGTTTGACAGAGTTTTTACCTGTTTCCAGTACCGGTCATATGATTATTGTTGGTCACCTGCTGGGGTTTGAAGGTGATACGGCAAATACCTTTGAAGTGGTGATTCAGTTAGGTTCGATACTCGCCGTGGTGGTGATGTTCTGGCGTCGCCTGTTCGGCCTGATCGGCATCCATTTTGGCAAGCCGCCGGCGCATGAAGGTCAGGGCAGCGGTCGCTTGTCGCTTATCCATATTCTCCTCGGTATGATCCCTGCGGTGGTGATGGGGCTGATTTTCCACGACACCATTAAATCCTTGTTTAACCCCGTGAACGTGATGTACGCCCTGATTGTCGGCGGCGTATTGCTGATTGCGGCGGAAGTGTTGAAGCCGAAACAGCCGCGCGCGGTCGGGATTGACGATATGACTTATCGTCAGGCGTTCGTCATCGGCTGCTTTCAGTGCCTGGCGCTGTGGCCGGGCTTCTCCCGCTCGGGGGCGACTATCTCCGGCGGCATGCTGATGGGCGTCAGCCGCTATGCGGCATCAGAGTTCTCTTTCCTGCTGGCGGTACCGATGATGATGGGCGCCACCGTGCTGGACGTCTACAAGAGCATCGGCTTCCTGAACATGGGCGATGTCCCGATGTTTGCCGTCGGCTTCGTGATGGCGTTTATCGTGGCGCTGATTGCGATTAAAACCTTCCTGCAGCTGATCAAACGGATCTCGTTCATTCCGTTCGCTATCTACCGCTTTATCGTCGCGGCAGCGGTTTACGTGGTCTTCTTCTAAGGCCTGCGCCCTCAGCCTTGCGGCTGGGGGCAACGCTGTTCCTTCCACCGCGCCACCGCCGCAATTCTCCGCCGCGTCAGCTCCTCGCGAATCTCCGCCCCTTTAAAGCCCGCCGCCACCACCTCTTTGGTGGAGACCGACTGCGCCACTTCCCAGGCCTCCAGCAGCAGCCGCCCTTGTGGGTAATCGCTGGCCTCAAAACCGGTACGTCCGCGGACGTCGGCTTCGCTGGTGAGCGCGATCTGCTGCACGCGCTGCGGTTTGCGCCACGCGTCAATGCTGTCAAAGAGTTTGACGAGGGTTTTCGGCTGCAGGATCGGCAGGGTGTGGATTAGGTCATGGTACTCCGCCACCAGTTTCGCGAGATCGCGGATATCGTTTGGCACCCGCAGACGCGCGCAGAGTTGCTCCACCAGCTTAACTCCCGCCGGGCCATGGCCATGGTGACGCGGCCAGAGCGCTTTCGGCGTCAGCCCTTTGCCGAGGTCGTGGCACAGGGTGGCGAAGCGCACATCAACGTCCGGCGACAGCATCGCGGCCATCGTGACGGTCATCAGGGTGTGCAGGCCGGTGTCGATTTCCGGATGCCACTTCGCCGGAGCCGGCACGCCGTACAGCGCGTCAATTTCCGGAAACAGCACCTTAAGGGCCTGACAGTCGCGCAGTGCCTGGAAAAAGACCTGCGGGTTGCGAGTAGTCAATGCGTTTTCCGTCTCTTTCCACACCCGCTCCGGCGTTAAATGCGCCAGCTCGCCGGCCTCAACCATCGCGAGCATCAGGGCCTGGGTCTCTTCGGCAATGCGAAAACCGAGGTGGGCGTAGCGGGCGGCAAAGCGCGCCACGCGCAGCACGCGCAGCGGATCTTCGCTAAAGGCGGGAGAGACATGGCGCAGCAGGCGCTGACGGAGATCGTTCTGTCCGCCGTAGGGGTCGATAATTGCGCCGTCGGCATCCTGGGCGAGGGCGTTGACCGTCAGGTCGCGGCGCAGCAGATCGGCCTCGAGGGTAACGTCCGGGGCGGCATAGCAGGTAAAACCGGTGTAGCCTGCGCCGGATTTGCGCTCGGTGCGGGCCAGGGCATACTCTTCCCGGCTTTGCGGATGGAGGAACACGGGAAAGTCGCGGCCTACCTGTTGATAGCCCGCGTCAAGCATCTGTTGCGGGGTGGCGCCCACCACCACCCAGTCTCGGTCTTTGACCGGCAGTCCTAACAGCGCGTCACGCACCGCTCCACCGACCAGATAACTCTTCACGCCTGATTCTCCCGTATCTGTTTTTCGCACGATGATACGTAAGTCTGGCAGAGAAGACGAATTAGTTCATCCACCGATCTTTACGTTTGCGGCTTGGCACCAGATGCGGCAGCACCAGACCGAGCAGCAGACCGACGCCCAGCACACCGCCGCCGTACATAAACCACTGCATGATAATGGTGCGCTGTTTGTCATCAAGCTGCAGATTTGCCGCGTTCACCTTCTTCTGCGCGACAACCAGCTCGTTTTTCAACTTTTGGTTTTCGTCCTTCAGCGCGTTAATCACGCTGTCGCTGCCGGCGACTTTCTTCTGCATATCCGCCGTGCGCTGGTTCCAGGTGGCGTCGATGTTATTCAGTTTATCGGTCAGCGTTTTGACCTGGTTTTCCAGATCCGGGACACGGGTGCGCAGGCTGGGCTCGTTGCTCAGCTCTTTCAGCGGGATCCAGGCGGTACGGCCATTACTGTCGCGAATTTGCGCGTAACTGGTGCTGTCGTTCGTTTGCAGTACCGACACTTCTTCCCCGGCGTTGATGGTGCCGACCAGACGATAATTATCGCCCGGGCCGCTGCGAACCCAGGTGTTCAGCTCATCGGAAACGTAGCGCTTTTCTTCTGCGTGAACCGCCGTGGCGGCGCTAAGCGCGAGCAAAGTAAAAGTAATCAGGCGTAATTTTGGCATCAGGTCATCGTTTGGTCATAAAAAGTGGAACGATAGTAGAGGCATCGCCAGAGCGACGCAAAGTTTTCCGCCACAATCGGAATCATCCAGGAGGTGGCCCGGCAAAAAGCGCGTTGCATGGCGATTCGCCGCAAAATACTATCTACTGACAAAAAATATCGTCGTAAGTTCGCCGCAATTTGTCGGCGCAGCACAGAAGCGGAAGAATTCAGTCATGGCTCAAGAAATCGAACTCAAGTTTATCGTCGCTCAGGATGGGGTAGAGACGTTGCGCGAGCAGCTCAATGCGCTCGAGGCGAAACATACGCCCGCGGGCCAGTTGCTGAACATTTACTACGAGACCGCCGATAACTGGCTACGTCGTCATGACATGGGGCTGCGCATCCGCGGCGACCAGGGGCGTTATGAGATGACGCTGAAAATCGCCGGCCGGGTGGTCGGCGGCCTGCACCAGCGCCCGGAATACAATATTCCCCTCGATAAACCGGAGCTGGCGCTTGAGCGCCTGCCGGCGGAGGTCTGGCCGCAAGGCGAGCTCCCGGCCGCGCTGGCGGATAATGTTCAGCCGCTGTTCAGTACCGATTTTGCCCGTGAGCGTTGGGTGATACAGGAAGGGAAGAGTGAGATTGAGATCGCCCTCGATCGCGGCGAAGTAAAGGCGGGCGAGCATCAGGAGCCAATCTGCGAGCTGGAGCTGGAGCTGTTCGCCGGGGAGACAGCCGATCTGCTGCGCCTTGCGCACCGTCTGCTGGAGAGCGGCGTACTGCGTCAGGGTAGCCTGAGCAAAGCCGCGCGCGGGTATCATCTGGCGCAAGGCAATGATGAGCGTCCGGTGACCCGGCTGGCGGTGCTGCCGGTGGCGGCAAAGGCCAGCGTGGAGCAGGGGCTGGAGGCGGCGCTTGAGAGTGCCCTGGCGCACTGGCTGTATCACGACGAGATCTGGCTGCGCGGCAACGCGAAAGCCAAAGTGGAAATTCTGCTGGCGATAGCCCGCGTGCGCCATGCCCTGGTGCTGTTCGGCGGCATCGTGCCGCGTAAGGCGACCACCCACCTCCGCGCGTTGCTGAACGACGCCGACGCCGTTCTGCTGGCTGCGGACACCGCCGACGAAGCGTTATTCCGCACCGAGGTCGTCGGCGCCAAACTGGCCCTGACCGAATGGCTGGTCCAGCGCGGCTGGCGTCCGTTCCTCAACGAGGCGGGAGAGAAAAAAATAGCCGGCTCGTTCAAACGGTTTGCCGATATAAACCTCTCCCGGGCGGCGGCCGAGTTGCGTAGCGCCGTGCAGCATCTGGCGGTCGAAGATGCCGCCGACCAGTTGCCGAAGCTGGCGCGCGACATCGACAGCGTCCAGCTGCTGGCGGGCGCCTATGGCGACGCCGTCGCGCCGTGGCTGGAGAACTGGCAGGAGCTTCAGCGTGCGATAGAACATGACGACCGCAGCGTCTTTGAATATTTCCGTCGCCAGGCGCTGGCTGCGGAGCCGTTCTGGCTGCATAGTGGAAAACGATAATTACAGGCCAGGGAGCCCCTATGATGCCGCTTTCTTCGCAGTTACAGCAGCACTGGCAGACGGTCGCCGACCGCTTGCCAGCGGATTTTCCCGTTGCCGAACTGAGCCCACAGGCCAGGTCGGTGATGGCGTTCAGCGATTTTGTCGAACAGAGTGTGATTGCCCAGCCGGGCTGGCTGAATGAACTGGCTCAGTCTTCACCAGAAGCAGAGGAGTGGCGGCATTATGAGGCGTGGCTGCAGGATCGCCTGCAGGCCGTCACTGACGAAGCGGGGTTGATGCGGGAGCTGCGTCTCTTTCGCCGCCAGATGATGGTCCGCATCGCCTGGGCGCAGGCGCTGTCGCTGGTGAGCGAAGAAGAGACGCTGCAGCAGCTGAGCGCGCTGGCGGAGACCCTGATTGTCGCCGCCCGCGACTGGCTGTACGCCGCCTGCTGTAAGGAGTGGGGAACGCCATGCAATGCCGAGGGGCAGCCGCAGCCGCTGCTGATCCTCGGGATGGGAAAGCTGGGCGGCGGCGAACTGAACTTCTCTTCCGATATCGATCTGATTTTTGCCTGGCCTGAACATGGCGCCACCCGCGGCGGCCGTCGCGAGCTGGATAATGCCCAGTTCTTTACCCGCCTGGGGCAGCGGCTGATCAAGGCGCTGGATCAGCCGACGCAGGACGGCTTTGTTTATCGGGTGGATATGCGCCTGCGGCCGTTTGGCGACAGTGGACCGCTGGTACTCAGCTTTGCGGCGCTGGAGGATTATTACCAGGAGCAGGGCCGGGACTGGGAACGCTACGCGATGGTGAAAGCGCGGATCATGGGCGATAACGACGGCGCCTACGCCAGCGAACTGCGCGCGATGCTCCGTCCCTTCGTCTTCCGCCGCTATATCGACTTCAGCGTGATCCAGTCGCTGCGTAACATGAAAGGCATGATCGCCCGTGAGGTGCGACGTCGCGGGCTGAAAGACAACATCAAGCTCGGCGCCGGCGGGATCCGTGAAATTGAGTTTATCGTTCAGGTCTTTCAGCTGATCCGCGGTGGTCGTGAACCTGCGCTGCAGCAGCGCGCCCTGCTGCCGACGCTGGCAGCGATTGATGAGCTACATCTGTTGCCGGAAGGCGACGCGGCGCTGCTGCGCGCGGCCTATCTGTTCCTGCGCCGGCTGGAAAACCTGCTGCAGAGCATCAACGATGAGCAGACCCAGACCCTGCCGCAGGATGAACTCAACCGCGCCAGGCTGGCGTGGGGGATGCATACCGATAACTGGGAGACGCTGAGTGCGCAGTTGGATAACCATATGGCCAACGTGCGGCGGGTGTTCAATGAGCTGATTGGCGATGATGAGGCCCAGTCCCCGGATGAGCAACTGGCGGAGTACTGGCGCGAGCTGTGGCAGGATGCGCTGGAAGAAGATGACGCCAGCCCGGCGCTGGCGCATTTAAACGATACCGATCGCCGCAGCGTGCTGGCGCTGATTGCCGATTTCCGCAAAGAGCTGGATCGGCGCACCATCGGCCCGCGTGGCCGCCAGGTGCTGGATCAGCTGATGCCGCATCTGCTGAGCGAAATCTGCTCGCGCGCCGATGCGCCGCTGCCTCTGGCGCGGATCACGCCGCTGTTGACCGGGATCGTCACCCGCACCACCTATCTTGAGCTGCTGAGCGAATTCCCCGGCGCGCTGAAGCACCTGATTACGCTCTGCGCGGCGTCGCCGATGGTCGCCAGCCAGCTCGCGCGCCACCCGTTGCTGCTTGATGAGCTGCTGGATCCCAACACCCTCTATCAGCCGACGGCGACCGATGCCTATCGCGACGAGCTGCGCCAGTACCTGCTGCGCGTGCCGGAAGAGGATGAAGAGCAGCAGCTGGAGGCGTTGCGCCAGTTCAAGCAGGCGCAGCAGCTGCATATCGCCGCGGCGGATATCGCTGGCACCCTGCCGGTGATGAAGGTTAGCGATCACTTAACCTGGCTTGCCGAAGCGATCCTCGATGCGGTGGTGCAGCAGGCATGGGGGCAGATGGTGGCTCGCTACGGCCAGCCGACCCACCTGCACGATCGCCAGGGGCGCGGCTTCGCCGTCGTCGGCTACGGTAAGCTCGGCGGCTGGGAGCTGGGCTACAGCTCCGATCTCGATCTGGTGTTCCTCCATGACTGCCCGGCGGAGGTGATGACCGACGGCGAGCGGGAGATTGATGGCCGTCAGTTCTACCTGCGGCTGGCCCAGCGGATCATGCACCTGTTCAGCACCCGCACTTCGTCCGGTATTCTCTACGAAGTTGACGCCCGGCTGCGCCCTTCCGGCGCGGCGGGGATGCTGGTCACCACCGCCGACGCGTTTGCCGATTATCAGCAGAACGAAGCCTGGACCTGGGAGCATCAGGCGCTGGTGCGCGCCCGCGTGGTCTACGGCGACCCGGCGCTGCAGGCGCGCTTTGACGCCATTCGTCGCGATATTCTGACCACTGCGCGGGAGGGCGCGACCCTGCAGACTGAGGTTCGCGAGATGCGCGAGAAGATGCGCGCCCACCTCGGCAACAAACATCCCGATCGTTTTGATATCAAAGCCGATGCCGGCGGGATCACCGATATTGAATTTATTACCCAGTATCTGGTCCTACGCTATGCCAGCGACAAGCCGAAGCTGACCCGCTGGTCTGATAACGTGCGTATTCTCGAGCTGCTGGCGCAAAACGACATCATGGACGAGGAGGAAGCGCGCGCGTTAACGCATGCGTACACTACCTTGCGTGATGCGCTCCATCACCTGGCCCTGCAGGAGCTGCCGGGGCACGTGGCGCCAGAGGCCTTCAGCCGGGAGCGTGAGCAGGTCAGCGCCAGCTGGCAGAAGTGGCTGATGGCTTAACTATAAAATCGGGTGTGCTATTATCGCGCGCAAAGTTTGCGTCTCGCAGGAGAGAGTCATGAAAGTAACGCTGCCGGAGTTTGAACGTGCAGGAGTGTTGGTGGTGGGTGATGTGATGCTGGATCGTTACTGGTACGGCCCCACCAGTCGTATTTCCCCGGAAGCCCCGGTGCCGGTGGTGAAGGTGGAAAATATCGAAGAACGTCCTGGCGGCGCGGCAAACGTGGCGATGAACATCGCCTCACTGGGAGCGACGTCGCGCCTGGTGGGATTGACCGGGATTGATGATGCCGCTCGCGCGCTGAGCCAGGCGCTGGCCAACGTCAATGTGAAGTGCGACTTTGTCTCCGTCCCGACTCACCCGACTATCACCAAGCTGCGGGTGCTGTCGCGCAATCAGCAGCTGATCCGCCTTGACTTTGAAGAGGGCTTCTCCGGCGTTGATCCGCAGCCGATGCACGAGCGCATTCAGCAGGCGCTGGGATCCATTGGCGCGCTGGTCCTCTCGGACTACGCCAAAGGGGCGCTGACCAGCGTCCAGACCATGATCAAGCTCGCCCGTGAAGCGGGTGTGCCGGTGCTGATCGATCCGAAAGGCACCGATTTCGAACGCTACCGCGGCGCGACGCTGCTCACCCCGAACCTCTCTGAGTTTGAAGCGGTGGTGGGCAAGTGTCAGGATGAAGCGGAGATCGTTGAACGCGGCATGAAGCTTATCGCTGAATTCGAACTGTCAGCGCTGCTGGTGACGCGCTCTGAGCAGGGGATGACGCTGCTGCAGCCGGGCCGTCCGCCGCTGCATATGCCGACCCAGGCCCAGGAAGTGTACGACGTGACCGGCGCCGGCGACACGGTGATTGGCGTGCTGGCGGCGACCCTGGCCTCCGGCAACACCCTGGAAGAGGCCTGCTATTTCGCTAACGCCGCGGCGGGTGTGGTCGTTGGCAAGCTGGGTACCTCCACCGTATCTCCTGTCGAGCTGGAAAACGCGGTCCGCGGCCGGGCCGAGACCGGCTTTGGCGTGATGAGCGAAGCCGAACTCAAACAGGCGGTTGCGGCAGCGCGTAAGCGCGGCGAGAAAGTGGTGATGACCAACGGCGTTTTCGACATTCTGCATGCCGGCCATGTCTCCTATCTGGCGAATGCGCGCAAGCTGGGCGACCGTCTGATCGTGGCGGTTAACAGCGATGCTTCCACCAAACGTCTAAAAGGTGACAGCCGCCCGGTGAACCCGCTGGAACAGCGGATGATCGTGCTGGGGGCGCTGGAGGCCGTCGACTGGGTGGTCTCCTTCGAAGAAGATACTCCGCAGCGCCTGATCGCTGGCATCCTGCCGGACCTGCTGGTGAAAGGCGGCGACTATAAGCCGGAGCAAATCGCTGGTAGTGAAGAGGTTTGGGCTAATGGCGGTGAAGTGCTGGTGCTCAACTTTGAAGATGGCTGCTCAACTACCAATATTATTAAGAAAATACAAAAAGATAGCGACAAATAAGCTTTTCGCTATTCACCGATTTGTACGGTGAAGCATCACGGCCTGCGATAGACATATCGCGGGCCGTTTTTATTTAATGATGTGGAAAATGATTTGGCGCAATAAATAATCAGATTGAGCGCATTTTTCGTACAAAACGCGCTAGGGTAAGGATAAATACTGAAGTGAGTAAAAGGCATATGACTGATCAGAACATCCACCGCTGAAGGAGTATGCGCATGAACCATAACGATATGTATTCAATGAAGAATTTTGATTTCCTGGCGCGGAGTTTCGCCAGAATGCACGCCCAAGGCCAACCAGTTGATCTTCAGGCCATTGTCGGCAATATGGATGAAGAACATCGTGAATGGTTTTGCCAGCGCTATGAACTGTACTGTCGCCAGGTGAGTAACCAGGTGGAAGCCGCGCACTAAGCCAAACGCCAAACGGGCCCCTGAGGGCCCGTTTTTTTACTGCTGCTCTTCGCTGCCAGGCGTCGCTGCCGGGCGGTTTTCGAGGTCATTCAGACGCTGCTCCAGCAGCGCCAGTTTTTCGCGAGTCCGCAGCAGCACCTGGGTCTGCACGTCAAACTCTTCGCGACTAACCAGATCCAGACGGGTCAGCTGCGACTGCAGTGCCTGGCGGATTTTCTTCTCAACATCCTCACCCAGATCGCGAAGTCCTTTTGGCATCGACTCATGGACCTGGCGGGCGATTTGTTCAATTTTTTTCGGGTCAATCATGGTGGTTTCCTGCTCGGGTCGGATGATTGATCATTGTAGTGCGAACCTGGCCGCCTATAAACCAGAAATGTTTGAAGCTTATGCATTGCCGAGGATAGTCAATAGCGTTATAGTTATCTCGCTTATTCTCAGGGCGGGGCGAAATTCCCCACCGGCGGTAAATCAACCATGGCGTTGAAAGCCCGCGAGCGCTTCCCGTGACTACGGGAAGGTCAGCAGATCCGGTGTAATTCCGGGGCCGACGGTTAAAGTCCGGATGGGAGAGAGTAACGACACAGTCGGGCCACAGCCCGCTCGCGTTGACTTTTGCCGCTAAACCGGCACTCCTAAGACTGCCCTGATTCTGGTAACCATAATTTTAATGAGGTTTTTTTACCATGAATCAGACGCTCCTTTCTTCTTTTGGTACCGCTTTTGAACGTGTGGAACACGCTTTGGACGCCCTGCGCGAAGGCCGCGGTGTGATGGTGCTTGACGATGAAGACCGTGAAAACGAAGGCGATATGATCTTCGCCGCCGAAACCATGACCGTTGAACAGATGGCGCTGACCATTCGTCACGGCAGCGGCATTGTGTGCCTGTGCCTGACCGAAGATCGTCGCAAACAGCTGGATCTGCCGATGATGGTGGAGAACAACACCAGCGCCTACGGCACCGGCTTTACCGTGACCATCGAAGCGGCCGAAGGTGTGACCACCGGCGTCTCCGCTGCCGACCGCGTGACCACCGTCCGCGCGGCCATTGCCGACGGCGCGAAACCTTCCGATCTCAACCGTCCTGGCCACGTTTTCCCGCTGCGTGCGCAGCCGGGTGGCGTACTGACCCGCGGCGGCCACACTGAAGCCACTATCGACCTCGTGACCCTGGCTGGCTTTAAACCCGCAGGCGTGCTGTGCGAGCTGACCAACGACGATGGCACCATGGCGCGCGCGCCGGAGTGCATCAAGTTCGCTCAGCAACACAATATGGCAGTAGTCACGATTGAAGATCTGGTGGCCTACCGTCGCGAACATGAGCGTAAAGCCAGCTAATTAGCGGTTTTTGACGCCAGCGAACACAGCCCACCTTGTCGTGGGCTGTGTTGTTTTTGCGCCTCAACCAATGCCCATCGTCTGGAGCACCACCAGGCTTAACCCCATCACCGACATCCCGCACAGGACGCCATAGCTCGGGTTGCTCTGCGGGTCGATCTCTTTTGCCAGCGGCATCAGTTCATCGACCGACAGCGCTACCATAATGCCGGCCACGGCGGCCATGATCGCCCCCATCACCAGCGGCGAGATCAGGCTGCCGAGAATCAGCCACGCCAGCACGCCGCCTAATATTTCCGCTATGCCGGAAAGCCCGGCCCAGAGCACCGCCTTGCTGCGCGATCCGGTAGCGGCATACACCGGTCCGGCAACCGCCAGCCCTTCAGGAATATTGTGCAGAGCGACGGCAAGCGCAACGCCCATGCCAAGCTCCAGGTTATTGCTGGCCGTGACATAGGTGGCAATGCCTTCCGGAAAGTTGTGCAGACTGATCCCCAGCGTCAGAAGAATAGCGGTGCGGCGTAAATTGCGCGGACGCGGCGCGGTGGGAGTCATCAGATCCTGCGGGTGAGCGTGTGGCAGCAGGCGGTCGAGGCCAAAATAGCCCAGCAGACCGATAACAAACATGCCGTAACCGAGCAGCGGCGACATTTGCTCGGTAGCCAGCGCTGCCGGCAGCATTTCCATTAATGAAATCAATAGCATGATGCCGGCGGCAAAGCCGAGAGAGAAACCAAGCAGCCGATTAGAGGGTTTTTGGCCAATCACGCCGAATATGGCACCAATAAATGTTGCGCTGCCAGCTAACAGTGTCAATATCAAGGGCGATGACATCACTTCTCTCCCGGTAAAATAAGTGCATACGCGTATATTGCATGAGGATGCGCGTGCGGGATACGTCCCTTTACCGCGAATTACATTCAAATTTTCTGACGATCATCATCATGCTTATCTGAGTTTATCCTGGCGCAAAAGCGCGTAATGTGAACACATTACATTGACTCCCTAAGGATATCATCATGTCCCGTACCCGCATGCCCGCGTTGTTTCTCGGCCATGGCAGCCCAATGAACGTGCTGGAAGACAACATTTATACTCGCGCCTGGGCTCACCTGGGCGAAACCCTGCCGCGCCCGAAGGCGATTGTCGTGGTCTCTGCGCACTGGTTTACGCGCGGTACGGGCGTGACGGCGATGGAGGCCCCGAAAACCATCCACGACTTCGGTGGTTTCCCGCAGGCGCTGTATGACACCCATTATCCGGCACCGGGCTCTCCGGCGCTGGCGCAACGACTGGTGGAGCTGCTCTCGCCAGTGCCGGTCACCCTTGATAAAGAAGCCTGGGGATTTGATCATGGCTCGTGGGGCGTGCTGATTAAAATGTATCCGCAGGCGGATATCCCGATGGTTCAGTTGAGTATCGACAGCACTAAACCGCCGGCCTGGCATCTGGAGATGGGGCGGAGGCTGGCCGCGCTGCGCGATGAAGGCATTATGCTGGTGGCCAGCGGCAACGTAGTGCATAACCTGCGTACCGCGCGTTGGCATGGCGAGAACACGCCCTACCCGTGGGCAGAGTCCTTCAATAACTACGTGAAGGCGAATCTGCAGTGGCAAGGTCCTGACGCGCAGCACCCGCTGGTCAACTATCTGGCGCACGAAGGAGGCTCGCTCTCCAACCCAACGGCGGATCATTTCCTGCCGCTGCTGTACGTGCTGGGGGCGTGGGATGGCGTTGAAGCGATCACGATCCCGGTGGATGGTATCGAGATGGGCTCGCTGAGTATGCTGTCGGTGGTGGTTGGCGCCTGATAAGATTGCGCTCCAGCGGCGATGTCGTCGCCGGAGCGTGACATTATTCGACGAAAATGTGCGGGTAGAAGCGCGACAGATCCTGGGTGATCAGCGCCCGATCTTCACGAATACCGATCCCGGCAGGTTGATCGTTGATGAGCCAGCTGCCAATCAGCGTGTAGCTGTCACCAAACTTCGGCAGGGGGTAAAACGCCTGCACGATAGTGCCTTCTTCCCCGTAGGGACCTTCCACCGACTCCACGACCTTACCCTGCTCAATAATTGAGACGTTGGCGCCTTCACGGGAGAAGATCGGCTTAATGACGTACTTCTCCATCTCCGGATGGGCATCTTCGCTGAAGTAGGCCGCCAGCAGATTCGGGTGATTGGGGAACATTTCCCACAGCATCGGCAGCAACGCTTTGTTAGAGATAATGCTTTTCCACGCCGGTTCCAGCCAGCGGACGCCGGCGTCTTCCAGCTTGGTGGAGAACATCTCCCGCAGCATAAACTCCCACGGATAAAGCTTGAACAGGTTACCAATCACCTGATCCTGCAGATCGGTAAACTGGCCTTTTTCGCCGAGACCGATATCTTCGATGTAGAGGAATTCTGTCGCCAGCCCTGCTTCGGCGGCGCAGTCCTGCAGATACTGTACGGTACCGCGATCTTCAACGGTATCGCGGCAGCAGGCCATGTGCAGCAACTGGAAGCCAAACTGTTCACGCAGTTCACCGAAGCGGTCGATTAACTTTTCCTGCAAACTGTTGAACTGGTCGCTACCCGCCGGTAGCTTGCCGGCGTTGAGCTGGTCTTCCAGCCAGATCCACTGGAAGAACGCCGCTTCGTACAGCGAGGTCGGCGTGTCGGCATTGTTCTCCAGCAGCTTCGGTTCACCGACGCCATCCCAGGCCAGGTCGAGACGCGAGTACAGCGACGGCTGGTTAGTTTTCCACGACTGGCGTACAAAGCCCCAGGTGTGTTTAGGGATACGGAATTTGGTCATCAGCTCATCGCTGGCGATCACTTTCTCCACTACCTGGAGGCACATCTGATGTAGCTCAGCGGTGACCGCTTCGAGCTTTTCCACCTGCGCGAGGGTCAGTTTGTAGTAGGCCTCTTCGCTCCAGTAGGGCTCGCCGTACATGGTGTGGAAGTTGAAGCCGTACTCGGTCGCTTTCTCGCGCCAGTCCGGGCGCTCGGTAATACTGACTCTTTCCATGTTGCTTAGCCGCCCATTGAGCGAGAAGAGGACGTTGAACCGGCGGCGCTACGCTGCATAGTCGACTGTTTCGCTACCGACTCGCCAAAGCCGCCGCGGGTGACGGTGGTGGTGGTGGCTGGCTTCGGCGCCATCGCGGTTTTCGGCACGTTCATGGTGCGGCCCGGCTGAGCGGCGCCATAGCTCTTGCCGCTGGCGTCAGTGTACTGACCGTAGGCCGGGCTGGCCGGGTTTTTCGAGCTGAACAGCGGCTGCTGTTGCGCCATGCCGCCGCCCATCAGGCGGCCCATCATATAGCCGGCCATCAGCGGCATCCAGAAGCTACCGCTGCTTTGCGCCTGCGCCTGGTTTTCCGGGGCGACGCCTGCCTGGGCTGGCGTCTGCTGGCACTGACCTTCGCCAAATTCAGCGACGCAGTCTTCGCGGGTGGCATATTTTGGCGCGGTGCGCTCTGCCTCTTTTACCGCATTGGTGTAGGCCGTGGTGCACTCGGCTGCTTTGCCCGGGTTCGCGGCGGAGCAGTCATCGGCGTTCTGGTACAGCGACACCGTTTCGTCGCTTTTTTCGCAACCGGCAAGCATAAAGACCGCGGTGACGGCCAGTGCGACTGGCGTCAGATGGCGTGCGCTCCAGCTTTTGCGGAACGACGAATGATTAATATTTTTTGTCCGTTTCATATTTGTCTTCCAGGACCCAGTGGTATGGCGTGTGTTAACGCTCAGGATAGAGGATGAGTGGTGGAAAATGAAGCGAAGAGGGGCGCAAAGCGGCGGATCTTTACGTTGCCTTACGTTTAACGCATCGCCTGTCCAACGAACAGGCGATGCGCGTCACAGTATGAGAATTACTGACGGAACGGATTGCTGCCGCTGCTCTGCGTCGTCCGTGCGGACGCCGGTTTCACGGCGGCGGTAGTATTGCCGTAGCCATCAGCGGTGGCATCCTGCTGCGGATTTTCCGGCGCGACGCTGTCAGCGGAGGTCGGGATTGGTTTACCCAGCGTGTTGTTCAGGGCGACCAGATCCTGCTCATTCAGAGTACCTAACGCCGACTTGATGTTCAGCTCGTTGATCAGGTAGTTGTAGCGCGCATTAGAGAGCTGCTGCTTGGCGTTGTACAGCGTGGTAGTGGCGTCGAGGACGTCAACGATAGTACGTGTACCCACCGAGTAGCCAGCTTCCATAGCATCCAGGGAGCTTTGCGCAGAGACCACCGCCTGTTTGTAGGCGTTGATGCTGCTGATGGAGGCGTTCACGTTGTTAAACGACGAACGCACAGTCTGCACGACGCTGCGATGAGCGCTTTCCAGCTGCTCGCTGGCGCCGACGAAGTTGTATTGCGCCTGTTTGACCTGCGAGGTCACCGCGCCGCCCTGATACAGTGGCAGAGAGAAGTTCAGGCCGATTTGGTTCTGCCCGACGTCGCTGTCGTTGTAGGCGAGCGGGGTATTGGTTTTCGAACCGTTATATCGCGTATTCGAAACGCCGGTAGAAGCGGAAAGGTTCAGGGTCGGCAAATGACCGTCCTGCGCCTGGCGAATCTGCTCGCGAGCCAAGTCCTGGCTCAGACGCGCCTGCAGCAGCGACAGGTTGCGGTTCTCCGCTTCCTTCAGCAGGGCATTGACCGCCTGCGGCTTATTGGTCTTGAAGCCGTTCACGTTCAGGGAGGCCAGCTCCGGATAGTAGTTACCGGTGACCTGGCGCAGTCCTTCGACGGCGTTGTCGAGATCGTTGCGCGCGGTCACTTCGTTCGCCAGCACGGCGTCGTATTGTGAACGGGCGTTCTGTACGTCGGTGATCGCCACCAGGCCTACGTTAAAGCGCTGCGTGGTTTGGTCCAACTGGCGGTAAATGGCCTGTTTCTGCGCTTCGGTATAGGAGAGCGTGTCGATGGCAGCCAGCACTTTAAAATAGGCCGTCGCGGTATTCAGAATCAGTGTTTGCTGATCGGTCTGATACGTGACATCCTGAATGCCTGCCGTTTTTTCCTGCAGCGTCAGGGCGCGCCATTTCGACATATCAAACAGAACCTGCGTTAACTGCAGCGAGCCGCTGGTGACGTTAGAATTGACGCCGTTGCTGTCGCGATAGCCATTGGTATAGGTATAATCTGCTCCCAGCCCAAGCTGAGGCAATAATGGACTGCGCGCTTCGTTGATCTTTTCGAACGCGGCGTCACGATCGGCTGCCGATTTACGCAGATCGGGGTTGCTGATGCGTGCCTGCTGGTAAACCTGAAGCAGGTTTTCCGCCTGGCTCATGGCGCTGAACCCGGTCAGGCTCAGGCCGATAAGAATGGGGAGCAATTTCTTCATTTGCATTCCTTGTTGTGAAGCATTTAGCGCTGGTCTAATTCTAAGAAAAATTCCGCTGATTGTATCGATTCTGCCGCCGTAAAAAGTTGGCGTTACGTGCCATCCGGCGGTAATTTGCACCAATCTAACATACGGACCGTAAAACGGTAGCCAAACGGTTTGGAAATCCCTAATTTCGGATTCGCAGGACATGACAATGAGCAAACCCACGCAGCAGGGAATTACCTTCTCCAAAAATGATGTAGAAATTATTGCACGCGAAACGCTATATCGTGGTTTTTTTTCGCTCGATTTATACCGTTTTCGCCACCGCCTGTTTAACGGCGGCATGAGCGGCGAAATCACCCGCGAAATTTTTGAGCGCGGCCATGCCGCCGTCTTGCTACCCTTTGACCCGGTGCGCGACGAAGTGGTGCTCGTCGAACAAATCCGTATCGCCGCCTATGATACCAGCGAGAGCCCGTGGCTGCTCGAAATGGTCGCCGGCATGATTGAAGAGGGTGAAACGGTAGAGGATGTCGCCCGTCGGGAAGCGCTGGAGGAGGCCGGGCTTGAAGTCGGGCGGACGAAACCAATATTAAGCTATCTGGCCAGTCCTGGCGGCACCAGCGAACGGTTATCGATCCTGGTGGGAGAAGTTGATGCATCCACGGCGAAAGGCATTCACGGCCTGGCCGAGGAAAACGAGGATATTCGGGTGCATGTGGTGAGCCGGGAGCAGGCTTACCAGTGGGTAGAAGAGGGGAAAATCGACAACGCAGCCTCTGTCATCGCCTTGCAATGGCTGCAATTGCATTATCACAATTTACGAAACGAGTGGACAAAATGAAGCGTTATACACCTGACTTCCCTGAGATGATGCGCCTGTGCGAGACCAATTTCGCGCAGTTGCGCCGCCTGTTGCCGCGAACGGATGCAGCGGGTGAGAAGGTGAGCTATCAGGTGGGAAGCGCGCAATATCGATTAACGATAATTGAATCAACCCGCTACACTACTCTGGTGGCGATAGAGCAGACTCTGCCAGCGGTGAGCTACTGGAGCCTGCCGTCGATGACCGTACGCCTCTACCATGACGCCATGGTGGCCGAAGTGTGTTCGAGTCAGCAGATCTTTCGCTTCAAAGCGCGGTATGATTATCCTAATAAAAAGTTGCATCAACGCGACGAAAAGCATCAAATTAATCAGTTTCTGGCCGACTGGCTGCGTTACTGTTTAGCACATGGAGCGATGGCGATTCCGGTTTGTTAGCGTCGTTAAACCTAAGGACACCATTTGGAAAGCCTGTTAAACCTACCTCTGGCTGGTGAGGCCAGAGTCAGGATCTTACAAATTACTGATACTCACCTGTTTGCTGAAAAACATGAAACGTTGTTAGGCATCAATACCTGGGAAAGTTATCAGGCTGTACTGTCGGCCATTCATGCCTCACAGCGTCCATGCGATTTAATTGTCGCAACAGGCGATCTGGCGCAGGACCACTCCTCCGCGGCCTATCAGCATTTTGCTGAGGGTATCGCGAGTTTTGCTGCACCCTGCGTCTGGCTACCAGGCAACCATGATTTCCAGCCGGCGATGTACAGCACGCTGCAGGAGTCGGGTATTTCGCCCGCCAAGCGTGTATTTCTCGGCGATCACTGGCAGATCCTGTTGCTGGACAGCCAGGTGTTTGGCGTTCCCCATGGCGAGCTGAGCGACTTCCAGCTGGAGTGGCTTGAACACAAGCTGGCGGAAGCGCCGGAGCGCTATACCTTACTTCTGTTACATCACCATCCGCTGCCGGCCGGCTGCAGCTGGCTGGATCAACACAGTCTGCGCAACGCCGGTGCGCTGGACAGCGCGCTGAGTGCCTGGCCGCGGGTGAAGCATCTGCTGTGCGGCCATATTCATCAGGAGCTTGACCTGGACTGGAATGGCCGGCGCATGATGGCGACGCCGTCGACCTGCGTGCAGTTCAAACCGCACTGCGCCAACTTCACCCTTGATACGGTTTCACCGGGCTGGCGCTGGCTGGAGCTGCATCCTGACGGGACGCTGACCACCGAAGTGTGCCGGCTGGAAGGCGCCGAGTTTCATCCGGATATTGCTTCAGAAGGCTACTGATGGCGACGCTCCTTTACCTGCACGGCTTTAACAGCTCTCCGCGCTCGGCGAAGGCGATGGCGTTAAAGACCTGGCTGGCGCAGCACTATCCTGATATCACCATGGTGGTGCCGGAGCTGCCGCCCTATCCGGCGGAAACGGCAGAGTTGCTGGAATCCATCGTGCTGGAGCACGGCGGCGAACCGCTGGGGGTCGTTGGGTCGTCGCTGGGCGGCTACTACGCGACCTGGCTGTCGCAGTGCTTTATGCTGCCGGCGGTGGTGGTTAACCCGGCAGTGCGGCCGTTTGAGCTGCTGAACAATTTTCTCGGCCACAATGAGAATCCATACACCGGGCAGCAATATGTGCTAGAGTCTCGCCATATTTACGATCTCAAAGTCATGCAAATCGACCCGCTCGAAGCGCCGGATTTACTCTGGCTGCTGCAGCAGACCGGGGATGAAGTGCTTGATTACCGCCAGGCCGTTCATTACTACGCCTCCTGCCGGCAGACGGTGGAGGAGGGCGGTAATCACGCATTTGTCGGCTTTGACGATCATTTCACTCAGATTATCGAATTTCTCGGCCTGCACTAAACGGCCCTGAACGACCTACGAATACACACCATGACGCAATCTTCATATAACGCTGATGCCATTGAGGTACTCACCGGGCTTGAGCCGGTGCGCCGCCGTCCGGGCATGTATACCGACACCACGCGTCCTAACCATCTTGGTCAGGAAGTTATTGATAACAGTGTGGATGAAGCGCTGGCAGGCCACGCCAAACGCGTGGAAGTTATCCTTCATGCCGACCAGTCCCTTGAAGTCATTGACGACGGGCGCGGGATGCCGGTCGACATCCACCCGGAAGAAGGGGTGCCGGCGGTTGAGCTGATCCTCTGCCGACTGCACGCGGGCGGTAAGTTTTCCAACAAAAACTACCAGTTTTCCGGCGGCCTGCACGGGGTCGGGATCTCGGTGGTCAACGCCCTGTCAAAACGCGTAGAGGTGAATGTTCGTCGCGACGGTCAGGTCTACAGCATTGCCTTTGAAAATGGTGAGAAAGTAGAAGACCTGCACGTCACCGGTACCTGCGGTAAACGCAACACCGGGACCAGCGTCCATTTCTGGCCGGACGAAAGCTTCTTCGACAGTCCGCGCTTCTCCGTTTCGCGTTTGACCCACCTGTTAAAAGCGAAAGCGGTGCTGTGCCCGGGCGTGGAAATTGTATTTCGCGACCAGGTTAACAACAGCGAGCAGAGCTGGTGCTATGCCGATGGCCTTAACGACTACCTGAGCGAAGCGGTAAACGGCCTGCCGCTGCTGCCGGAAAAACCGTTTGTCGGCACTTTCTCCGGCGAGACGGAGGCGGTGGACTGGGCGCTGCTGTGGCTGCCGGAAGGCGGCGAACTGCTGACCGAAAGCTACGTCAACCTGATCCCGACTATGCAGGGCGGGACGCACGTCAACGGCCTGCGCCAGGGGCTGCTGGACGCGATGCGTGAGTTCTGCGAGTACCGCAATATTCTGCCGCGCGGCGTGAAGCTGTCAGCGGAAGATATCTGGGATCGCTGCGCCTACGTGCTGTCGGTGAAAATGCAGGATCCGCAGTTCGCCGGACAGACCAAAGAACGCCTGTCGTCGCGCCAGTGCGCGGCGTTCGTCTCCGGCGTGGTGAAAGATGCCTTCAGCCTGTGGCTGAACCAGAACGTACAGGCTGCGGAGCTGCTGGCTGAAATGGCTATTTCCAGCGCCCAGCGCCGTCTGCGCGCCGCCAAAAAAGTGGTACGTAAAAAGCTGACCAGCGGTCCGGCGCTGCCGGGTAAGCTGGCAGACTGTACCGCCCAGGACCTGAATCGCACCGAACTGTTCCTCGTCGAAGGGGACTCGGCGGGTGGGTCGGCGAAACAGGCGCGCGACCGTGAATATCAGGCAATCATGCCGCTGAAAGGCAAGATCCTTAATACCTGGGAAGTCTCGTCCGATGAAGTGCTGGCTTCGCAAGAAGTGCACGACATTTCAGTGGCGATTGGTATCGATCCGGATAGCGATGACTTAAGCCAGCTGCGCTACGGCAAAATTTGTATTCTGGCGGATGCCGACTCCGATGGCTTGCACATTGCCACCCTGCTGTGCGCGCTGTTCGTGAGACATTTCCGTACCTTGGTGAAGGAGGGGCATGTCTACGTGGCGCTGCCGCCGCTGTACCGTATCGACCTTGGTAAAGAGGTCTACTACGCGCTGACGGAAGAAGAAAAAACCGGCGTGCTGGAGCAGTTAAAACGTAAGAAAGGCAAGCCGAACGTCCAGCGCTTTAAAGGGCTGGGTGAGATGAACCCGATGCAACTGCGGGAAACGACCCTTGACCCGAATACCCGCCGCCTGGTGCAGCTGGTGATCAGCGATGAAGATGAACAGCAGACCACGGCGATGATGGATATGCTGCTGGCCAAGAAGCGTTCCGAAGACCGTCGTAACTGGCTGCAGGAGAAGGGCGATATGGCGGATCTGGACGTGTAAGTCTGTACGCTGCGCCAAACGTAAAAGGGAGCCTGAGGCTCCCTTTTCTTATTTCATTACTGAGTTGGCGGGCTTACACGCCAGGCTGCAGGATACGGATGGTGGTCTCCAGCACATCGCCTTTGACCGCTTCCGACCAGGCTTTCATGTGCGGCGTCTGCAGGTGCGCTTCAAGATGCGCGACGCTTTCCCACTGCTCCACCATGACGATGGAGTCGGGCGCCGTGGTCTGGAAGCTGACGCCGGCGGCATGATCCACCAGCGGGGCATAGCCATGGCAGCCGGCCTCTTGCAAAACGGTCGGGATAATTTTCGCGAACTGATCGAGAACCGCCTGGCGGTGGTGCTGGCCTGGGCGGGTACGGATTTCGGCAATCACTGTTAACATGGTTAACTCAACTCCTTCTGTGTGGATCTCGTCATACTCCAGGTTCGAATAACTCGAAATATGTAGAGCTAGGCCCCTAGTTAACCAAAAATTTCCGCGAGATGCTTGCGATATTCTGCGATATACCGTGGCACATCAGGCATTTTAATCACATCGTTGGCGATAAAGGTCGGCAACGCCTCCATGCCGAGGAACTGATTGGCTTTATGGAACGGCAGGTAAACGCCGTCAACGCCGACGCCGTGGAAGAACTGTTCTTTGTCAGTGAAGGCTTCCATGGGCGCGTTCCAGGTCAGGGAAAGCATATATTTTTTCCCCTGCACCAGGCCGCCGGAGCCATATTTTTTGCTGGCATCAGAGCGGGTACGGCCGTCGCTGGCGTACAGCGAGCCGTGGCCTTCGGTAAAGACATCATCCATATATTTCTTCACCGTCCACGGAGCGCCCATCCACCAGCCAGGCATCTGCCAGATCACCACATCGGCCCACAGGAAATTCTGCACTTCTTCTTTTACGTCGTACTCGCTTTCGGCGCGAACGCTTTTAACATCGTGTCCGGCGTCGCGCAGATAACTCTCCGCGACCTCGGTCAGGGTGTCGTTCAACTGGCCATTCGAGTGAGCGAACTTTTTCGCCCCATTAATAATCAGAATGTTGCTCATCATTTGTCCTCAATCATGAAAATTTGCCGACGATCTTACCCCGCGAAGCGGGGCAGTAAAATAAGCAAAATGTGCAAAGTCTTTTGCCAAATGAGCAATAATCTCGCTACCAGTACACGCGAGCTTCGAAGCCGCCGTCGCGCGCGTTAGCAAATTCAACCTGCATGCCGTGCAGCGAGGCGATGCGCCGGACGATTGACAAGCCCAGGCCGCTGCCCGGCACATCCTGCCCTGGCGGCCGGTAAAAACGCTCGCCAATGCGCGCCAGCGCCTGCGGGCTGATGCCAGGGCCGTTATCGCGCACCCGAAACTCTCGGGCGTTGAGCGTGATATCGACCTGACTGCCGCGCGGGCTATAGCGCACCGCGTTATCCAGCAGGTTGCGCACCAGCAGACTGAGCAGCAGCGGCTGGCCGGTGCGGGCGATATTGCTGGCATTGAGATGCAGGCGTAGCTCAATGCCGGATTGCTGTGCCGGGTGGTACATTTCCATCACCGCTGACTGTAACAGATCATCAAGCGCGATCTTCTGCACGTCGTCCAGCTGGGCGAGAGAGTCCAGCCGCGACAGCGTCAGCAGTTGATCCACCAGCCGGGTGGCGCGATCGATCCCCTGGTGAAGCTGGGCCAGCGCTTTCTCACGTCCTTCTGCATCGTCCATAGAGAGCTGGGCGACTTCAGTCTGCACCTTCAGCGCCGCCAGCGGGCTGCGTAACTCATGGGCGGCATCCGAGGTAAACCGACGCTCGCGCAGCATGGCGTCATGGGTGCGCTGGAACAGCTGGTTCAGTGCGTCAACCAGCGGGCGAACTTCGGAGGGAATTTTCTCTACGCTGAGCGATTCCGCCGAATCCGGGGCGCGCAGGCGCAGCGTACGCGCCAGATTTTTCAACGGCGCCAGTTCGCGGCTTAATAGCACAATAAGCAGCACGAACATCAGCGGCAGGGCGATCATCCACGGGGTGAGCTGTGAGGTGACGATATCCATTGCCATTTCGCGCCGATAATCCCACTCCTGTCCGACGGCGATGCGATGACGACCATCGGCGGTGGTTAACCACAGGAAGCGCCACTCGTCATCATCGCCGCGCAGGTAGCCATTGCTGAACCCCTCGCGCTGCGAGTTCCACTGAATATCCTCTCCGTTCTCACCATCGTTAAGCACCATGGTGCCGTCGCGAGTGAAGATGGCGAACGCCAGCGCGTCGTCGTCGATGTGTCCATGCCGCACCTTTTTCTTTTCACCCGTCGAGGCGGGCGGGGCGCGCAACTCATCGAAATGCATGGCGCTCAGGCGGCGGGCGAACAGAAGTTGCTGGGTATCAAACAGCTTATCCAGCTTTTTGCTGGTTTGCTGCCAGGCGATCACGCTGGCGATGCCCCAGGCGGCCGCGGTGAGCACAGCAAACAGCAGCGTCAGACGGACGCGCAGGCTCAGGCGGGCAAGTCGTTTCATGCGTCACCCAGGGTATAGCCGATGCCGTGGACGGTGCGGATAAAGTCACTCCCGAGCTTGCGGCGCAGATGATGGACGTGAACTTCCACGGCGTTGCTGGAGACCTCGTCGTCCCAGGTGTAGAGCTTTTCTTCGATAAGCTTGCGCGGCAGTACGCGACCGGCGTTACGCAGCAGCAGCTCCAGCAGGGCGAACTCCTTCGGCTTCAGCGTCAGGCTTTCACCGTCGAGGCTGGCGGTTAAACGGTTCGGGTCGAGGCTCACCTTGCCGTGGCGCAGCTCACTGCTGCTCTGGCCGTGCGCGCGGCGGATCAACGCTTCGAGGCGCGCCGCCACCTCAATCAGGGCGAAAGGTTTGCACAGGTAGTCATCGGCGCCCAGGCGCAGGCCCTCCACTCTCTGGTTAAGGGCATCGCGGGCGGTGAGGATCAGTACCGGCTCATGGCGGCCTTTGTCGCGCCATTCGCGCAGAATATCGAGGCCATCGATGCCGGGAAGGGTGAGGTCGAGGATTGCGGCGTCGTAGGGGGCGCTGTACAGGGCGTTCTTGCCCTCCAGCCCGGCGGTAAACCAGTCAATGCTAAAGCCCATTTTGCTCAGCCCGACCTTGATGCCGTCGCCGATCAGCTTGTCATCTTCCACCAGTAATATGCGCATGTTTCCCTCCAACGATCCTGTTTCCTTGCGCAGTAAACCGCGTTGAAGCGGGTGATGTACAGCATTAAAATTTCTTTTTTCCGCTTAAGAAGTCGTTAAGTTTTGTCGGGCGTAATAGGATCCATATCAACACGAAGGGAGAATATAAGATGAAAAAAATTGCTGCGATGACCGCGATCGTTGCCCTGGTTTCTATGCCGGTACTGGCTGCCGGACAGGGCGGATTCACCGGTCCTTCTTCGACCACTCAAGGGGGCGGATTTACCGGCCCAAGCGGCGCGGTCACCACCGTCACTAATGCCAAATCGCTGCGGGACGATACCTGGGTGACCCTGCGCGGCAAGATCACCGAGCGCGTTTCTGACGATCTCTATAAGTTCCAGGATGCTTCCGGGGTCATCAATGTCGATATCGACCACAAGCGCTGGAACGGCGTGACCGTCGGCCCGCAAGACACGGTCGAAATTCAGGGGGAGGTCGATAAGGACTGGAACTCGGTGGAAATCGACGTTAAACAGATCCGTAAAATCACGCCATAAGGCCAGCGACGAGAAGCGCAAGATCGGTCAGGAATCGCTATCCTCGCTCTGTCAGAGTAGGTCGCGAGGAGGAGACGATGAACGATATTAAGGCCAGCCCGGCGTATGTCGGGCGCTTCCAGCGTGTCTGTAGGTACATTGCGCGCCATCTTGATGAGCCGCTGTCGCTGGAGGCGCTGAGCGCGATAGCGCACAGTTCGCCTTACCATTTTCACCGGCAATTTAGCGCTTATACCGGCATTCCATTGTACCGGTACATCCAGTGGTTGCGTCTGCGACGCGCCTGTTGGCGCCTGGCGTTCAACCCCCGCGATAAAGTCATCGACATTGCCCTTGATGCCGGGTTTCAGAATGCGGAGTCGTTCAGCCGTGCCTTCCGTACCGCGTTTGACCAAAGCCCGACCCAGTTCCGGCAGCAACCGGACTGGGCCGAGTGGCATCGACGCGTACCGAAACATACGCTACAGGAGCAAACGTCGATGGACGTCAATATCATTTCCTTCCCCACCACCCGGGTAGCCGTACTGCAACATCGCGGCAGCCCGGACCTTGTCAACGCCACCGCCGCGCGTTTTATTGCCTGGCGTAAGACGAGTGGATTATCGCCCGTCGCCACCCGCGATACCTGGGGGATCGCCTGGGACGATCCGCAGACCACCCCGCAGGAGGCATTTCGTTTTGATATCTGCGGCACGGTCGAGCGGCCGGTCGGTGAAAACGCCTTTGGCGTGATTAACGGCGAAATCCCCGGCGGACGCTGCGCCGTCGTGCGCCATCACGGCTCGCTGGACACCCTGGCGCAGAGCGTCTGGTTTCTCTATCGCGACTGGCTACCCACCTCAGGCGAGACGTTACGGGATTTTCCGGTGTACTTCCGTTACCTCAATTTTGTCCATGAGGTGGCTGAGCATGAACTGCAAACCGATATTTATCTGCCGCTGGCCTGATTAAGCGTGATGGAATCCTCAGCCGATCTCACGCCCTGTGACTCAGGGCGTGAGATCGGGTATTATCGCGGGTAGTTTTGCCGTCCGAACGGTCGGTACCCAGATTGAGGATCCACGATTAATGAGCGATATGGCAGAGCGCCTTGCGCTGCATGAATTTACGGAAAATGCTTACCTGAACTACTCCATGTACGTGATCATGGACAGGGCATTACCGTTTATTGGCGATGGCTTAAAACCGGTCCAGCGTCGCATCGTCTATGCGATGTCCGAGCTGGGGCTGAACGCCAGCGCCAAATTCAAAAAGTCCGCCCGTACCGTCGGCGACGTGTTGGGTAAATATCACCCGCACGGCGACAGCGCCTGCTATGAAGCGATGGTGCTGATGGCGCAGCCGTTCTCTTACCGCTATCCGCTGGTGGATGGCCAGGGGAACTGGGGGGCGCCGGACGATCCGAAATCCTTCGCCGCCATGCGTTACACCGAATCCCGTCTGTCAAAGTATGCCGAGCTATTGCTTAGCGAGCTGGGACAGGGGACGGTCGACTGGGTGCCAAACTTTGACGGCACGCTGCAGGAGCCGAAAATGCTGCCGGCGCGCCTGCCAAACATTCTGCTCAACGGCACCACCGGCATCGCGGTGGGCATGGCGACCGATATTCCACCGCACAACCTGCGTGAAGTGGCCAAAGCGGCGATTACGCTGATTGAACAGCCGAAAACCACACTCGACGAGCTGCTGGATATTGTGCAAGGGCCCGATTTCCCGACAGAGGCGGAGATCATCACCTCGCGGGCGGAAATTCGCAAAATCTACCAGAACGGGCGCGGCTCAGTACGCATGCGCGCGGTGTGGAGTAAAGAGGACGGCGCGGTGGTGATCAGCGCGCTGCCGCATCAGGTCTCCGGCGCCAAAGTGCTGGAGCAGATTGCGGCGCAGATGCGCAATAAAAAGCTGCCGATGGTTGACGATCTGCGCGACGAATCGGATCACGAAAATCCGACCCGTCTGGTGATTGTCCCGCGCTCCAACCGGGTGGATATGGAGCAGGTGATGAACCACCTGTTTGCCACCACCGATCTGGAGAAGAGCTACCGCATCAACCTCAATATGATCGGCCTCGACGGACGCCCGGCGGTGAAAAACCTGCTGGAGATCCTCAGCGAGTGGCTGGTGTTCCGTCGCGATACCGTGCGTCGCCGTCTGAATCATCGGTTAGAGAAAGTGCTGAAGCGCCTGCATATCCTCGAAGGTTTGCTGGTGGCGTTTCTCAATATCGATGAAGTGATCGAGATCATCCGCACCGAAGATGAACCGAAGCCGGTCCTGATGTCGCGTTTTGGCATCAGCGAAACCCAGGCGGAAGCGATTCTGGAATTAAAGCTGCGCCACCTCGCCAAACTGGAAGAGATGAAGATCCGCGGCGAGCAGAGCGAACTGGAAAAAGAGCGCGATCAGCTGCAGGCGATTCTGGCGTCTGAACGTAAGATGAACAACCTGCTGAAGAAAGAGCTACAGGCCGATGCCGATGCCTTCGGCGACGATCGCCGTTCGCCGCTTCACGAACGTGAAGAAGCGAAAGCGATGAGCGAGCATGACATGCTGCCGTCCGAGCCGGTGACTATCGTTCTGTCGCAGATGGGCTGGGTGCGCAGCGCCAAAGGGCACGACATTGACGCCCAGGGCTTGAGCTATAAAGCCGGCGACAGCTGGAAGGCCTCGGCGAAAGGCAAGAGCAACCAGCCGGTGGTGTTTATCGATACCACCGGGCGCAGCTATGCCATCGATCCGATTACCCTGCCTTCTGCGCGTGGCCAGGGTGAGCCGCTGACCGGTAAGCTAACGCTGCCACCGGGCGCGACCGTCGAACATATGCTGATGGAAGGCGACGATCAGAAACTGCTGATGGCCTCCGATGCCGGCTACGGTTTTGTCTGCACCTTCAACGATCTGGTGGCGCGCAACCGTGCCGGTAAAGCGCTGATCACCCTGCCTGACAACGCCCACGTGATGCCGCCGCTGGTGATTGAGGACGAGTCCGATATGCTGCTGGCCATCACCGCCGCCGGGCGGATGCTGATGTTCCCGGTCAGCGATCTGCCGCAGCTGTCGAAGGGCAAGGGCAACAAAATCATCAACATTCCTGCGGCGGAGGCTGCCGCAGGTCAGGACGGTCTGGCACATCTGTTCGTTCTGCCGCCGCAGAGTACGCTGACCATTCACGTCGGCAAACGGAAGATCAAACTGCGTCCGGAAGAGCTGCAAAAAGTTACCGGCGAGCGCGGCCGCCGCGGTTCGCTGATGCGTGGGCTGCAGAAGATCGACCGTGTAGAAATCGACTCGCCGCGCCGTGCCTCGGCGGGCGATAGCGAAGAGTAAACGCCTCTCCTCCCGTCTTTGACGGGAGGAGGCGAAAAAATGCCGCAAAATCGTTGTTTATTCAGGCGTTGCGATTAACAATGTCCATCATCAGGGACCCAGGAAGAACGGTCCCGGCCTGCGCAGAACTCGTGAGCCTGCCTTCTGCCAGCAGCGAATAATTCTAAGCGGTTTGGGTTTTAGAGGTAGCTATGCTATTCATTTTTCGAGTAATTTTTGTGGTCATTTATTGCATCGTGGTGTGCATACTTGGCTGTCTGTACTGCTTGTTCAGCCCGCGTAATCCAAAACACGTTGCCACTTTCGGCCATCTGTTTGGCCGCCTGTCTCCGGTATTTGGTCTCAAGGTGGAGCTACGCAAACCTGCTGACGCGGAAAGCTATGGCAACGCGATCTACATCGCTAACCACCAGAACAACTATGATATGGTGACGGCGTCGAATATCGTGCAGGCCCCGACGGTCACCGTGGGTAAAAAGAGCCTGCTGTGGATCCCGTTCTTTGGCCAACTGTACTGGCTGACCGGTAATCTGCTGATTGACCGTAATAACCGAACCAAAGCGCACGGCACCATTGCCGAGGTCGTCAACGCCTTTAAAAAGCGTAAAATTTCGTTCTGGATGTTCCCGGAAGGGACCCGCAGCCGTGGCCGCGGCCTGCTGCCGTTTAAAACCGGCGCCTTCCACGCGGCGATTGCCGCCGGGGTACCCATTATTCCGGTGTGTGTCTCGAATACATCGAATAAAATAAAGCTCAATCGCTGGAATAACGGTCTGGTGATCGTGGAAATGCTGCCGCCGGTGGATACCACTCAGTTCGGTAAAGACAACGTGCGCGCGCTGGCGACGCATTGTCGCGAGCTGATGGCCGCCAAAATTGCTGAGCTGGACAACGAAGTGGCTGAGCGCGAAGCGGCCGGCAAGCAATAAGACAGGAAACGCCGCCAACGCGTGCGTATTGCTGGCGGGAAACGAATTCCCTTTTTCATTTGTCAGTATGTCATGGAGTTAATATGTCACTCAGTCGGCGTCAGTTTATTAAGGCTTCCGGCGTAGCGCTGTGCGCTGGCGCCGCGCCGCTGAAGGCCCATGCCGCCGGCCAGCAGCCTGCGCTGCCGGTTCCGCCGTTGCTGGAATCCCGTCGCGGCCAGCCGCTGTTTCTGACGCTGCAGCGTTCGCATTGGTCATTTACCCCCGGCACCCGTGCTCCCGTCTGGGGGATCAATGGCCGCTATATGGGGCCGACGATCCGCGTCTGGAACGGGGATGACGTTAAGCTTATCTACAGCAACCGCCTGACTGAGAACGTGGCGATGACCATCCGCGGCCTGCAGGTACCTGGCCCGCTGATCGGCGGCGCGGCGCGTATGATGTCGCCGAATGCCGACTGGGCGCCGGTGCTGCCTATCCGCCAGAGTGCGGCGACGCTGTGGTATCAGGCCAATACGCCAAACCGAATGGCGAAACAGGTTTACAACGGCCTGGCGGGCATGTGGCTGGTGGAAGATGAGGTCAGCAAGAATCTGCCGATCCCTAACCACTACGGCGTTGATGACTTCCCGGTGATTATTCAGGATAAACGGCTGGATAACTTCGGCACGCCGGAGTATAGCGAACCAGGAAGCGGCGGCTTTGTGGGCGATACGCTGCTGGTTAACGGCGTGCAGAGCCCGTATGTCGAAGTGTCGCGCGGCTGGGTGCGCCTGCGCCTGCTGAACGCCTCCAACTCCCGGCGCTATCAGCTGCAGATGAGCGATGGCCGACTGCTGCATGTGATTTCCGGCGACCAGGGGTTCCTGCCGGCGCCGGTTTCGCTCAAGCAGCTGTCGCTGGCCCCAGGGGAACGGCGTGAAATTCTGGTCGATATGACCAACGGCGATGAAGTATCCATTACCTGCGGCGAAGCGGCGAGCATTGTCGACCGTATCCGCGGCTTTTTTGAACCGTCAAGTATTCTGGTCTCCACGCTGGTGTTGACCCTGCGCCCGACCGGGCTGCTGCCGCTGGTCACTGACAGTCTGCCGGTGCGTCTGCTGCCGACCGAGCTGCTCTCCGGCACGCCAATCCGCAGCCGGGATATCACCCTCGGTGACGATCCTGGCATCAACGGCCAGCTGTGGGATCCGCAGCGTATCGATATCACGGCGCAGCAGGGAACCTGGGAGCGCTGGACGGTGCGCGCCGACCGCCCGCAGTCGTTTCATATTGAAGGAGTGATGTTCCAGATCCGGAACGTCAATGGCTCGATGCCTTTCCCGGAAGACCGGGGCTGGAAGGACACCGTGTGGGTCGACGGGCAGGTTGAGCTGCTGGTCTACTATGCCCAGCCGTCGTGGCCACACTTCCCGTTCCAGTATCTGAGCCAGACCCTGGAGCTGGCCGATCGCGGCTCGATTGGCCAGATGCTGGTGAATCCCGCGCCGTAATCTCTGCAGCCCTGGCCGGAATACGGTCAGGGTTTGAGAAAATCCTCCTTCATTTCCACTATCATTCCGGCTTATAATCCACGCCCTTTTGGTTATTTTTTTATCATTTTCCCCGGAAGCAATATGAGCGCTATATCCCTGATCCAACCGGATCGTGACCTTTTTTCCTGGCCGCAATACTGGGCTGCCTGTTTTGGCCCTGCGCCATTTTTACCGATGTCGCGTGAAGAGATGGATCAACTTGGCTGGGATAGCTGCGACATTATTCTGGTGACGGGCGACGCTTACGTCGACCACCCGAGCTTCGGGATGGCTATCTGCGGCCGCATGCTGGAAGCGCAGGGTTTCCGGGTAGGGATCATCTCCCAGCCAGACTGGAACACCAAAGACGATTTCATGCGGCTGGGCAAACCAAATCTGTTCTTCGGCGTGACCGCCGGCAACATGGACTCGATGATCAACCGCTACACCGCCGACCGTAAGCTGCGTCATGACGATGCCTATACGGCGGGTAACGTGGCGGGCAAACGCCCGGACCGCGCTACTCTGGTCTACACCCAGCGCTGTAAAGAGGCGTGGAAAGATGTGCCGGTGATCCTCGGCGGCATCGAAGCCAGCCTGCGCCGTACCGCCCACTATGATTACTGGTCCGACACTGTGCGCCGCTCGGTGCTGGTGGATTCCAAGGCCGATATGCTGATGTTCGGCAACGGTGAGCGCCCGCTGGTGGAGGTGGCGCATCGTCTGGCGATGGGCGAAACCATTGACCAGATCCGCGATGTGCGCAATACCGCCATCATGGTGAAAGAGGCGCTGCCGGGCTGGAGCGGCGTGGATTCCACCCGTCTGGATACCCCGGGCAAAATCGATCCGATCCCGCATCCGTATGGTGAAGACCTGCCGTGTGCAGACAACAAACCTGTTGCGCCGAAAAAGCAGGAAGCGAAAAGCATCACCGTGCAACCGCCGCGGCCCAAACCGTGGGAAAAAACCTATGTACTGCTGCCCTCCTTTGAGAAGGTGAAAGGCGATAAGGTCCTGTATGCTCACGCCTCGCGCATTTTGCACCACGAAACCAACCCTGGCTGCGCCCGGGCGCTGATGCAAAAGCATGGCGAGCGCTATATCTGGATCAACCCGCCGGCGATCCCGCTCTCTACCGAAGAGATGGACAGCGTCTTCGCCCTGCCGTACAAGCGTGTGCCGCACCCTTCTTATGGCGATGCGCGTATCCCGGCGTATGAGATGATCCGTTTCTCGATCAACATCATGCGCGGCTGCTTCGGCGGCTGTTCGTTCTGCTCGATCACCGAACACGAAGGACGCATTATTCAGAGCCGTTCTGAGGATTCGATCATCAATGAGATCGAAGCCATTCGCGACACGGTGCCCGGCTTTACCGGGGTGATCTCCGATCTCGGTGGGCCAACGGCCAACATGTATATGCTGCGCTGTAAATCGCCGCGCGCCGAACAGACCTGCCGCCGTCTCTCCTGCGTCTACCCGGATATTTGCCCGCACATGGATACCAACCATGAGCCGACGATCAATCTTTATCGCCGCGCCCGTGAGTTGAAAGGCATCAAGAAAATCCTTATTGCCTCCGGGGTACGCTATGACATCGCGGTTGAAGATCCGCGCTATATCAAAGAGCTGGCAACCCATCACGTCGGTGGCTATCTGAAAATCGCCCCGGAGCATACCGAAGAGGGGCCGCTGTCGAAGATGATGAAGCCGGGCATGGGCAGCTACGACCGCTTTAAAGAGCTGTTTGATACCTATTCGAAGCAGGCAGGTAAAGAGCAGTATCTGATCCCGTACTTTATTTCCGCCCACCCGGGAACTCGTGATGAGGATATGGTGAACCTGGCGCTGTGGCTGAAGAAACATCGCTTCCGTCTCGACCAGGTGCAGAACTTCTATCCGTCGCCGCTGGCGAACTCGACTACGATGTATTACACCGGCAAGAACCCGCTGGGTAAAATCGGTTATAAGAGCGAAGAGGTAGTGGTGCCGAAGGGTGATAAACAGCGCCGTCTGCATAAAGCGCTGCTGCGTTACCACGATCCGGCAAACTGGCCGCTGATCCGTCAGGCGCTGGAGGCGATGGGCAAGAAGCACCTGATTGGCTCCCGTCGCGACTGCCTGGTGCCAGCGCCAACCCTGGACGAAATGCGCGAAGCGCGTCGCCAGAATCGTCATACCCGCCCGGCGCTGACCAAGCACACACCGATTGTGCATCAGCGTTCTAACGGTGAAGCGACGGCGAAAAAACCGGTCAAACGCGGTAAAGTCGCCGGGCGTTAAGCCTGACGTTGTGCCCGGTAGCGCTTTGCTGCCCGGGCCAGTTGGAGAGCCGGACGCGCGTCAGCGCTGTCCGGTTTTTTTACGTATTACCCGCCAAACTGATCCGGGTCAGGGCCGAGCCGTTTACCCTGATCCAGCTTCGCGATCGCTCCCAGCTCATCTTTGTCGAGACGGAAGTCCCAGACGTCAAAGTTCTCGGCGATACGCGATGGCGTCACGGATTTCGGGATCACCACCAGACCGCTATCAAGATGCCAGCGGATGACGATTTGCGCCGGCGTTTTGCCGTACTTATCGGCGAGCTGGTGGATGACTTTCTGATCGAAGACGCCTTCGCCGCCCTGGGCCAGCGGGCTCCAGGATTCGGTCTGGATCTTGTGTGTCGCGTTCCAGGCGTGCAGTTGACGCTGCTGCATAAGTGGATGGAGCTCAATCTGGTTGATCACCGGGGCGACGCCGGTTTCATCAATCAGCTTCTGCAGATGTGGGACCTGGAAGTTGCACACACCGATGCTTTTGGTCAGCCCCTGCTGCTGCAGCTCGATCAACGCCTGCCAGGCGTCGACGTAATGGCCGATTGCCGGCACCGGCCAGTGGATTAAGTAGAGATCCACATAGTCGAGCTTCAGCTTGCTGAGACTCTCTTTCAGCGCCTCGTGCGGCCGTTTTTGATCGTCGTTCCACAGCTTGGTGGTAATAAACAGCTCATCGCGATTGACGCCTGCACTGTGCAGCGCGTTGCCGACGCCGGTCTCATTTTGGTACGCGGCGGCGGTGTCAAAAGAGCGATAACCGACTTCCAGCGCCTTATGAATGGCGGAGACGACTTCCTCGTTGCCAGCTTTCCACACGCCGAGACCCAGCTGCGGCATCAGGTTGCCGTCGTGTAGTTTTATAACGGTTGGATGTGTCATGCCTTCCTCCTGTTAATGAACTCGGCGGGGTAGAATCCGCCGAGGGGTAGCATTAAGTCTGGACGAAATAGCTAAAAACGGTAGTAAAAACACCTCTCCCTGACGTTTGTTTAACGTAAGGAGAGGTGAATCAGACGGGATAAATTAGCGGGCTGCCTCGTAGATACGGCGGCTGACGTCCAGCGTGATATCCTGATGTTCGCCCAGTTTGGTCATGCCGTGCTCTTCCAGTTTCGCCAGCAGCGCCGGGATAGAGCTGCCGTCGAGACCGTAATCGGAAAGACGGGTCGGCACGCCCATCTGCTCGAAGAACTGACGCGTTGCGGCGATGGCGGCATCGATGCGCTGGTCTTCCGAACCTTCGGTAATATTCCACACGCGCTCGGCATACTGCAGCAGCTTCGCGCGCTTGCTGTCGCGTTTCTCATTCCACAGCGCCGGCAGCACGATAGCCAGCGTCTGGGCGTGATCCAGGCCGTGCATCGCCGTCAGCTCGTGGCCGAGCATATGCGTCGCCCAGTCCTGTGGCACGCCTGCGCCGATCAGGCCGTTCAGCGCCTGCGTCGCCGCCCACATAATGTTGGCGCGCACGTTATAGTTCTCCGGTTCCTGCAGGGCTTTCGGGCCATCCTCGATCAGCGTCAGGAGAATGCCTTCGGCGAAACGGTCCTGGATTTTGCCGTCCACCGGGTAGGTGACGTACTGCTCGACGGTATGGACGAAGGCGTCAACCACACCGTTCGCGACCTGGCGCGGCGGCAGGGTGTAGGTATAAACCGGATCGAGGATTGCGAACTGCGGCTGGACGTGCGAAGACATGAACGCGCGTTTGTCGCCGGTGGTTTTCCGCGATATGACCGCGCCTTTGTTGGATTCAGAACCGGTCGCCGGCAGAGTCAGTACCGAGCCCATTGGAATGGCGCTGGCAATTTTGCTGCCATAGGTTTCCAGAATTTCCCACGGATCGATATCCGCGTCGTAGTGGGCTGCTGCAGCGATAAACTTGGTGCCATCCAGCACCGAACCGCCGCCGACCGCCAGCAGGAAGGTCACTTTCTCTTCCCGGGCGAGTTTCACCGCATTCATCAGGGTTTCGTAAGACGGGTTCGGCTCGATGCCGCCAAATTCAAGGACATCCAGGCCATTCAGAGCGGTGAGGACCTGATCCAGGACGCCTGTTTTTTTGACGCTGCCGCCGCCGTAGGTGATCAGTACGCGGGCTTCCGCCGGGATCTGTTCACGCAGCTTTTCAATCGCGCCTTTGCCAAACAGAATGCGGGTTGGGGTATGCAGGTCGAAATTATTCATTGCTTAAGTCCTCCAAAGAGTAAAACCGTCGACAGGGACGATACCGCTGCCCGATGAAGGTTATTGTGGTCCTGGCGCCGTTGACCCTCAATGCACATTCCTGCCGATGTCTTGCCTATTTCTCCATATGGCTGGAGAATTTGTAGCGGCCTGCGCACAATGTACAGGTGAAGAAACATCGGGAGAGACGGTGGCAATGCAACACGCAGAGATATGTCGGACATTAACGGAGAAGATTAACCTGCTGAAAGATAAGCACGAAATGTTAAGTTCGTTGCTGCCTGACGTCCGTTTGCTGTACGGAACGCAACCGGGGCCCCGGACGCCGGTGATGTATCAGCCGGGGATCGTTTTTCTCTTTTCGGGCCATAAAATTGGTTATATCAATGAGCGGACTTTTCGCTACGATACAAACGAATATTTACTGCTGACCGTGCCGCTACCTTTCGAGTGCGAAACCTTTGCCACCCCGGAGGTGCCCCTCGCCGGGATGCGCCTGAATGTCGATATCCTGCAGCTACAGGAGCTGCTGATGGATATTGGCGAAGATCCGCTGTTTCAGCCCGCGGTCGCCTCCAGCGGGATAAACTCGGCGGTACTCTCGGAGGATATTCTGTGCGCTGCCGAACGGCTGCTTGATGTGATGGAGCGGCCGCTGGATGCCCGTATTCTTGGTAAGCAGATCATCCGCGAAATTCTCTATTATGTGCTGATGGGGCCCTGCGGTGGCGCGCTGCTGGCGCTGGTCAGCCGGCAGACCCACTTCAGCCTGATAAGCCGCGTGCTCAAGCATATCGAAAGCCAGTACACCGAAAACCTCAGCGTCGATCGGCTGGCGGCGGAAGCAAATATGAGTGTGTCAGCGTTTCACCATAATTTTAAATCGGTGACCAGTACTTCTCCGCTGCAGTATTTGAAAAACTACCGTTTGCACAAAGCGCGGATGCTGATGATCCATGACGGCATGAAGGCCAGCGCGGCGGCGATGCGGGTGGGATATGAAAGCCCTTCGCAGTTCAGCCGCGAGTTTAAGCGCTACTTCGGTTTGACGCCGGGAGAAGACGCCGCGCGTATTCGCACGATGCAGGGAATGTAATATCAGGAAGGGCAAGCCGGGCGGGCGCTGGCCCCCCGGCAGATAAGCGTCAGGCGCTGCAATATTTCTTTTTAATGACCACGAACAGCGTGCCGAGCAGGCCCGCCAGCAGCAGGACAATCGGCAGGATCATCAGGCAGGTCATCACCTGATCTTCATGGCGCTTCACGAACGGGATCATGCTCAGCGCATAGCCAAGACCCGTCACCACACAGACCCACAGCAGGGCGCTCAGCCAGTTAAAGAACTGGAAGCGGCGGTTCGGCAGACCGGAAATGCCGGCCATGGTTGGCAGCAGGGTGCGAACAAACGCCAGAAAACGGCCCGCGAGCAGTGCCAGCAGGCCGTGGCGGTCAAACATGCAGGTGGCACGCTGATGGTATTTGTGCGGCAGGTGCGCCAGCCAGCCTTTCACCGTTTGCGTATTGCCCAGCCAGCGCCCTTGCACATAGCTCAGCCAGCAGCCGAGGCTGGCGGCGGCGGTCAGAATGGCGATAGTGGGCACAAAGTCCATGACGCCTTTAGCAATCAGCGCGCCGGCGAGCAGCAGCAGGCTGTCTCCCGGTAAAAAGGAAGCGGGCAGCAGCCCGTTTTCCAGAAACAGGGTCGCGAACATAACCAGATATACAACGCCCACAACGTGAGGGTTCGCCAATGCGGCAAAATCATGTTGCCACAGCGCGGCGACAATCTCTTGAATGACAACCATGGACTTTCCTAAGTGGTACCGTATTGTTGACTAGTGTACTCCTGAAGAGACCCGAGCACCTTGATCCCGGGCGCAACAAAAGCGGCCGCTTTGCTAAAAAGCGTCCGCTATTGTTGCCACTGACTGTCACTTTACACGATACGCGCGAAGCCCGCTGCTAAATCCGCCTGCAGATCGTCAACATTTTCGAGACCAATGTGCAGGCGGATCAGGGTTCCGCTGAAGTCGACTTCAGCATCTGGTCGAATGTGGGCGATTTGCTCCGGCTGGTTGGCCAGAATCAGCGACTCAAAGCCGCCCCACGAATAGGCCATGCTGAACAGGCTGAAGTTGTCGAGATACTCCGCCAGCTCGGCGTCATTGAGACGCTTGTTAAGCACAAACGAGAACAGCCCGCTGCTGCCGGTAAAATCGCGCTTCCAGAACTCATGGCCTTTACTGCCGGGCAGGGCGGGATGGTTAACCCGCGCCACCTGCGGATGCTGGGCCAGCCATTCGGCGATGCGCAGGCTGCTTTCATGGTGCTGACGCAGGCGCACGCCCAGGGTGCGCAGGCCGCGGCTGGTCATATAGGCGGTATCGGCGTCCAGCATTTGTCCCATCAGATAGGCATTCTCACGCAGCTGCGGCCAGCAGCGCGCGTTCGCCACCGCGGTGCCCACCATGGCGTCGGAATGGCCAATCAGGTATTTGGTGCCTGCCTGGATGGAAATATCGATGCCAAAATCCAGCGCTTTAAACAGGATCCCCGCCGCCCAGGTGTTATCGATCATGATAATGGCTTCCGGCGCAACTTTACGCACGGCAGCGACAATCGCCGGCACATCATGCACTTCCATGGTGATCGAGCCGGGTGATTCAAGGAACACCACGCGGGTTTCAGGGCGAACCAGATGGGCAATATCGGCGCCGATAAGGGGATCGAACCAGCTGGTGGTAACGCCGAGTTTGGCGAGAATTTTGGTGCAAAAGTCCTGGCTTGGCTCATAGGCGGTATTGGTCATCAGCACATGGTCGCCCTGTTCGACAAACGCCAGAATGGTGTTGGCCACCGCCGCGGCGCCGCAGGGGAAGAGGGCGCAGCCGGCGCCGCCTTCCAGCTCGCACATCGCCTCCTGCAGCGAGAAGTGGGTCAGGGTGCCGCGACGCCCGTAGAACAGCTCGCCGTTGGCCCGGTTACGGGTGGCGTGTTTTTTGGCTTCCACGGTGTCGAAAACCAGTGAGGACGCGCGCTGGATCACGCTGTTCACTGAGCCCTGGGTGTACTTTTTGCTCCGCCCGGCGTTGACCAGGGCGGTATCAAGATGTTTATCAGCCATGTTGATGAACCTGTTTTTATACGTCTGGACGTCTAAACTAACATGAATCTTCTTTTCTGTACCAGCAGGGTGCCGATACAGGCGAAAATTTTACCAGGCCCGCGGTTAGCCGCTTTTTTACTGCGTAAGCGCAAGGAAAATAAACGTGATTTGCTGCACAGTGTAAATACTAATGAGAACCACTATCAATTCGATGTCGTTTTGATATTATTGTGGGCAGATTTTGTGATTATCGTCGTGGAGATAGAGCGTGGGTAATAATTTGATGCAGGCGGATCTCTCCGTTTGGGGTATGTATCATCATGCCGATATTGTCGTTAAGGTGGTGATGATTGGCCTGATTCTGGCGTCGGTCGTCACCTGGGCCATCTTTTTCGGCAAAGGGGCGGAAATCCTCGCCAGCAAGCGTCGCCTCAAGCGCGAACAGCAGCAGCTGGCGGAAGCCCGCTCTCTCGATCAGGCCAGCGATATCGCCAGCGCCTTCGAGGCGAAAAGCCTCACCACCCAGCTTATTAACGAAGCGCAGAACGAACTCGAACTTTCTGCCGGTGCGGAAGATAACGAAGGTATCAAGGAACGAACCGGTTTCCGCCTTGAGCGCCGCGTCGCCGCGGTCGGTCGCCATATGGGGCGTGGCAACGGTTATCTGGCCACCATCGGCGCCATTTCGCCGTTCGTGGGTCTGTTCGGTACCGTCTGGGGCATCATGAACAGTTTTATCGGCATCGCCCAGACTCAGACCACCAACCTTGCGGTGGTAGCGCCGGGTATCGCGGAAGCGCTGCTGGCGACGGCCATCGGCCTGTTCGCCGCCATCCCGGCGGTGGTCATCTATAACATCTTTGCCCGCATGATCGGCAGCTACAAGGCCTCGCTCGGCGACGTCGCCGCTCAGGTACTCCTGCTGCAAAGCCGCGATCTGGACCTCAGCGCCAGCGGCGTGAAGCCGGTGCGCAGCGCGCAGAAATTACGGGTAGGTTGATCGGCTATGGCGATGCGTCTTAATGAAAATCTGGACGATAACGGTGAAATGCATGAGATCAACGTGACGCCGTTTATCGACGTCATGCTGGTTCTGCTGATTATCTTCATGGTGGCCGCGCCGCTGGCGACGGTTGACGTGAAGGTCAATCTGCCGGCTTCCTCCAGCCAGCCGCAACCGCGACCGGAAAAACCTATCTACCTGTCGGTGAAGGCGGATAAAAGCATGTTCCTCGGCAACGACCCGGTGACCGAAGCGAATATGATTAACGCCCTGGATAGCCTTACCGCCGGCAAAAAAGATACCACCGTCTTCTTCCGCGCGGATAAAACCGTGGATTACGAGACGATGATGAAAGTGATGGATACCCTGCATCAGGCGGGCTATCTCAAGATCGGGCTGGTGGGCGAAGAGACCGTCAAAGCCAAATAACCCGATTATGTCCCTGAAAAGGCTGGCCGCGCGCCGGCCTTTTTTATGGCCGTCTGCCGGCGAAGTGTTGGCATGGCGTTGCCATCACGTTATCTGTCTGGGATATAATGTCGCTTCTTTTTGTTAACTGACAGGATCTTATGGAACGCTTTCTGGAAAACGCTATGTACGCTTCGCGCTGGCTGCTGGCGCCGGTTTATTTTGGCCTCTCGCTCGGTCTGATTGCGCTGACCATCAAATTTTTTCAGGAGATCTTCCACATACTGCCGCATATTTTTAGCGTCAGTGAGTCGGATATGATTCTGACCCTGCTGTCGCTGGTGGATATGACCCTGGTGGGCGGTTTGCTGGTGATGGTGATGTTCTCTGGATATGAAAATTTTGTCTCGCAGCTGGATATTAATGAGGGTAAAGAAAAACTCAGCTGGCTGGGCAAAATGGACGCGACTTCGCTGAAAAATAAGGTTGCCGCCTCCATCGTGGCGATCTCCTCTATTCACCTGCTGCGGGTGTTTATGGATGCGAAAAACGTCCCGGACAATAAGCTGATGTGGTACGTGATTATCCACCTGACCTTCGTGCTGTCGGCCTTTGTGATGGGCTACCTTGATCGTCTGACCAAAGTGAAACACTGATCCCTTCTCTCCCGGCGGTGTTAGCCGCTGGGCTGTTTCTCCCCGTTTCATGCTTTTCTGGGCTGGCGTATGCCCGAGCTTCTGCTTTGCTTAAAGGGCGCTTAACAACGGAGGCAGGGTGATGACGCGATTAACGGCCAAAGATTTCCCGCAGCAGTTGCTCGAGTATTATGACTACTATGCCCACGGCAAAATCAGTAAACGCGAGTTTCTCCGGCTGGCGGGGAAATATACTGTCGGCGGGATGACCGCGCTGGCGCTGTTTAATCTGCTGAAGCCCGACTATGCCCTGGCAGAGCAGGTACCGTTCACCGACCCGGATATCCGCCCGGAGTATATTCATTATCCCTCTCCTGACGGTCACGGCGAAGTGCGGGCTTACCTGGTGACGCCGACAAAAATAGCCGACAAAGCGCCCGCCGTTGTGGTGGTACACGAGAACCGCGGCCTGAATCCCTATATTGAAGACGTAGCCCGACGGGTAGCGAAAGCGGGGTACATCGCGCTGGCGCCGGATGGCCTGAGCGCCGTCGGCGGCTATCCGGGGAATGATGATGAAGGCCGGGCGCTCCAGCAGAAAGTCGATCCCGTGAAGCTGATGAATGATTTTTTTGCGGCGGTCGCGTTTATGGCGAAGCATCCCCAGGCGACGGGGAAGGTCGGTATCACCGGGTTTTGTTACGGCGGCGGCGTCAGCAACGCGGCGGCGGTCGCCATTCCGGAGCTGGCCTGTGCGGTGCCGTTTTACGGTCGCCAGCCGCCGCTGAAGGAGGTCGATAAAATTAAAGCGCCGCTGCTGCTGCACTATGCCGGCCTCGATCGCGGCATTAATGAAGGCTGGCCCGCCTATGAACAGGCGTTGAAGGAACACCATAAAGTCTACGAGGCCTATTTCTATCAGGGCGTGAATCACGGCTTTCATAATGATTCCACGCCACGCTACGATCGGGCTGCGGCTGATCTGGCCTGGCAACGCACGCTGGCATGGTTTGAGAAGTATTTACGCTAGCGCAAACGTCATAAATAGCGCTATCGCTCGCTCAAAAAAACGCTATATAATTTATTATATAACGATTGGGAGGGCGCGATGGAAAATCATTTTGGTAAAGGGTTACTGGCGGGGCTTGAGGCCTCCTGTGCCAATACGGCGAGCCAGGCAGCAGACTTTTGCAACGATTATAAGCGTGGGTTTGTGCTGGGGTATTCGCAGCGCATGTTTGAAAAAACCGGTGATCGTCAGCTCAGCGCGTGGGAGGCGGGGATCCTGACCCGTCGCTATGGCCTTGACAGAGATATGGTGATGGATTTCTTCAAAGAAGGTGGGTCGGGTATGGCGATGCGCTATTTTCTGGCGGGCTATCGGCTGGAAAGCTAAACAGGACGTCTTCGCAGGCGGAACCGTCCTGTAGTGGGAACCCTTTCCCGTCAGCGGGAAAGGGCGAAGACCTTACGCCTGGCGCTTATCTTCCGTTTGGGTGTCAAAGTCGCGGGCGTCGTGGCGCTCATGCAGCTGCTCATTGAGCGGGCCGTTGGTGCGGTTGACGATGCGTCCGCGCTTGACGGCCGGGCGGTTGCCGACATCCTGCGCCCAGCGCAGCACGTTTTTATAGCTCCCGGCGTCGAGGAACTCCGCCGCGTTATAGACATTGCCCAGCACCACGTTGCCATACCACGGCCAGATAGCCATATCGGCGATGGTGTACTCTTCTCCAGCCACATAGCGGCCGCGGGCGAGCTGTTTATCCAGCACGTCGAGCTGGCGTTTGGCTTCCATCGTAAAGCGGTCGATCGCGTACTCGATCTTCACTGGCGCATAGTTATAGAAGTGGCCGAAGCCGCCGCCGAGGAACGGCGCCGCGCCCTGCAGCCAGAACAGCCAGTTAAGAGTTTCAGTGCGACCGGCAGGATCTTTCGGCAGGAAGAAACCAAATTTTTCCGCTAAATACAGGAGAATGCTGCCTGACTCAAATACCCGGGTCGGCGGCGTGGTGGAATGGTCGCTGAGGGCCGGGATCTTCGAGTTCGGGTTGATCTCGACAAAGCCGCTGGAAAACTGATCCCCTTCGCCAATGCGTATCAGCCAGGCGTCGTATTCCGCGCCGCTGACGCCCAGCGCCAGCAGCTCTTCCAGCATAATCGTCACCTTCTGGCCGTTGGGCGTGCCGAGTGAGTATAGCTGGAGCGGATGGGTTCCCACCGGCAGGACACGCTCATGGGTCGCGCCGGAAACGGGACGGTTGATGTTGGCGAACGCGCCGCCGCTGTTTTGCTTCCATTCCCACACTTTTGGTGGCTGGTAGTTTTGCTCTGACATGCTGGTTTGCCTTTTTCGTGGATGTACAAAAAGTGTAGCAGGTGACCTCAGGCCATAATCCGCGCGGCCCACACGCTGACATCATCGCCGCTGCCCAGATCCGGCTGCACCAGGCCGTTGACCATAAAGGTCGGCGAGACATGGATACCGTTCTGACGGGCATATTTACTGTGCCACTTGATCACGTCCTGCAGCTCCGGGCGGGCAAAGGCAGCCCCCAGCAGCACGTGACTGTAGCGTTCAATGCGCTCAATGATTTGCTGCGGCGTGGCGTTCATGTTCGGCCCGCTGCAGTGATCGGTAAACTCAAACTCTTCCCGATGGTCGGCCACGGCCTGCATCACCTTATGCGCCTGCTCTCTGCCATGCGGCAGGGTGGACGCGGCGAGGATGCAGCGGACAATCACCCCGGAGAACAGATGCCACGGCTGCGACTGCAGACGTATTTTGATGGTCACGTTATCGGCGCCGACCTCATCGAGCAGATCGTCGAGTTTATTAAACGCGCGGACAGAGTAAGGGCAGGTGGGCTCAAGGAACACCTCAAACGTCCGCGGGCCGTGTCCCCAGACCAGCGGTTGGGCATTCAGATGCGAGGGTGTGCTCATTGTCGACTCCTGATGTTGCGTTGTTTTTTTGTTATATCACCGATAACGATATCACTTTTGTTTCCGGCTGCAGGGTTATTTTCCTTAACGGCACGATTAGCGAAACGAATGAGTGGTATCATCGTGACACCTCTGTCTGGTAAGTGCCTGCGGCAGGATAAGAAGAGGGAGTTTTGTTTCGCCAACTGCCCGGGCTGCATTAATTTGAGGTCAGGCTAAATGAGCAAAGGATCCACAAGCAGTGACGCCCCGTTTGGGACATTGTTAGGCTACGCACCCGGCGGCGTAGCGATTTATTCATCAAATTACAGTAGCTTAAATCCGCAGGACTACCCGGATGACGCGACGTTTCGCAGCTACATCGGCAATGAGTATATGGGGCATAAATGGCAGTGCGTTGAATTTGCGCGCCGCTTTCTGTTCCTGACCTACGGGTTTGTCTTTACCGACGTGGGGATGGCCTATGAAATCTTCTCCCTGCGTTTCCTGCGCGAAGTGGTCAATGACAACATTCTGCCGCTGCAGGCATTCGCCAATGGCTCCCGCCGTCCGCCTATCGCCGGTTCGCTGCTGATCTGGCAGAAGGGCGGCGAGTTTAAGCACACCGGCCACGTCGCGGTAATCACCCAGCTTGTGGGCAATAAAGTGCGTATCGCCGAGCAGAACGTCATTCACTCGCCGCTGCCGCAGGGCCAGCAGTGGACCCGCGAGCTGACCCTTGAGGTCAAAGACGGCCGGTACACCATCAAAGATACCTTTGCCGATACCGAAATTTTAGGCTGGATGATCCAGACCGCCGATACCGAACACAGCCTGCCGCAGCCGGTGCTGCCGGGTGAGGCGATGGCGATCAAAGGCGCGCGGCTGCCAAACAACGGCCAGTTCCGCGGTAAATGGCTGAACGAGAAAGACCCGCTGCAGAAAGCCTATGTGGCGGCCAACGGCCATTTCATTAACCAGGATCCCTATCAGTATTTCACCATCAGCGAAAGCGCCGAACAGGAGCTGATCAAGGCCACCAACGAGCTGCACCTGATGTATCTGCACGCCACCGATAAGGTAATGAAGGATGATAACCTGCTGGCGCTGTTTGATATCCCGAAAATCCTCTGGCCGCGTCTGCGTCTTTCCTGGCAGCGCCGTCGTCATCATATGATCACCGGGCGCATGGATTTTTGCATGGATGAGCGCGGGCTGAAGGTGTATGAGTACAATGCCGACTCCGCCTCCTGCCATACCGAAGGCGGGCTGATCCTCGAACAGTGGCTGAAGCAGGGCTACTACGGTACCGGCCACAATCCGGCGGAAGGTCTGCTCGATGAGCTGGCGGGGGCGTGGAAACACAGCCGGGCGCGGCCCTTCGTCCACATCATGCAGGACAAGGATCTGGAAGAGAACTACCACGCGCAGTTTATTCAGCGTTCGCTGACCCAGGCCGGTTTTGAGAGCAAAATTCTCTTTGGTCTTGATGAGCTGCGCTGGGACGCCGCCGGCCAGCTGATCGACGCCGACGGGCGGCTGGTCAACTGCGTCTGGAAAACCTGGGCATGGGAAACCGCCATTGAGCAGGTGCGCGAAGTCAGCGCCGATGAGTACGCGGCGGTGCCGATTCGTACCGGACATCCGCAGAATGAGGTGCGGCTGATTGACGTCCTGCTGCGTCCTGAAGTATTGGTATTCGAACCCCTGTGGACGGTGATCCCCGGCAACAAAGCGATTCTGCCGGTGCTGTGGTCGCTGTTCCCACATCATCGCTATCTGCTGGATACCGATTTTGAGGTTAACGACGAGCTGGCGAAAACCGGTTATGCGGTCAAACCTATTTCCGGGCGCTGCGGGAACAATATCGACCTGATCGGTCCTCAGGATGAAGTTCTGGATAAGACCAGCGGCCAGTTTGTCGATCGCAAGAATATCTACCAGCAACTGTGGTGCCTGCCGAAAGTGGACGGTAAGTACATTCAGGTGTGCACGTTTACCGTCGGCGGTAACTACGGCGGTACCTGCCTGCGCGGCGATTCGTCGCTGGTGGTGAAAAAAGAGAGCGATATCGAGCCGTTAATCGTTTTGAAAGACAAAGCGTGACGTGCGAAATCCGGAGAGCGGCTCATGCCCTCTCCGGGTGACCGTGTACAGAAAAGGATAGCTCCGGCGCGGCACGCGCCGCCGGGGAGCACCTGCCATAACGCAAAGATAATTAACACAACAACAAGACAGAAAAGGAAAATAGTATGCACGATCGGCGTCTCGCCGCCCGCGCGGGTGAACTCAAGCCCTCCGCCGTCCGCGAACTTCTCAAACACAGTAAACTGCCCGGCGTGATCTCGCTTGGCGGCGGCATCCCGGCCCCGGAACTGTTTGATACCGAAGGCCTGGAGCAGGCGGTGCAGAAGGTGATGAGCGAGCGTTTTAATGACGCATTCCAGTACGGTCTGACGGAAGGCTACCCGCCGCTGCGCCAGGCGGTGAGTGAAATTTGCCAGTCCCGTGGCGTCGCCTGTTCAGCCGCCCAGGTCTATATCACCTCCGGCTCCCAGCAATCGCTGGATATCGTTGCCCGTACGCTGCTCGATCCGGGCGATACTATCGTCGTTGAGCGTCCTACCTATCTGGCGGCGCTACAGGTATTTCAGCTGGCGCAGGCCAATATCCTCAGCGTCGACACCGACGATGATGGGATGCTGGTGGAGCAGCTGGCCGACCTGCTGGAGACCACCCGCGTCAAAGCCGTTTACCTGGTGCCGACGTTTGGCAACCCTGGCGGCAAAACGCTGAGCGAGGCGCGTCGTCGCCGGCTGGTTGAGCTGGCGAAAAAATATGATTTCGTCATTCTGGAAGACGATCCCTACGGCGAAATTAGCTTTACAGACGCCGTGCGACGCCCGCTCTATCAGCACGCTATCGAGCTGGGCTGTGAAGATCAGGTGGTTTACACCTCGACCTTTTCGAAAATCCTCGCGCCGGGGATGCGCATTGGCTGGATTGTCATGCCGGACTGGCTGGCGCAGCAGACGGTGATTGTGAAGCAGGCGGCGGATCTGCATACCAATATGCTGTCGCAGGCGATCACTGCGGAATACCTCAGCCTGAACCGGCTGGAGAACCAGATTGCGTTGATTCGCGAAGACTACCGCAAGAAGTGCGTGGCGCTGGCCGATGCGCTGGAAAGCCGCCTTGGCGAGCACCTGGAATTCAGCCGCCCGCAGGGGGGAATGTTCCTGTGGGCGCGTTTCCGCTATCCGTTCGATACCATGGAATGGATGAAGAAAACGCTGGAAAACGGCGTGGTGTATGTCCCGGGTGAAGCGTTCTATCACGATAAGCCGGATACTCGTACCCTGCGCCTCTCTTACTCCACGGTGTCAGAAGCCGGATTGCTGACGGCCGTTGAGCGGCTGGCCGCCTCCCTGTAACGACCCTGCTGTGCGCCGCTTCTCGGCGGCGCGCAGCTCCGCGTGACGTTAACGTCCAGCGCTGGGGTCAATCTGTTTCGGCGATCCGGTCATCGAGCCAGACCAGCATCAGCGCTGCGAGAAAAGCCAGCGCAAAGGTACCAATAAACAACAACATAGACGTCCCTCGCGGGTTAATTATTTTTCTGGTTTTACCGGAGAGATATTGTTTCGATCGGAGATAGAGATTTTTGTCCCAGCGGCGTGGCTGGCGAGAGAGAAAAAGTCATCGGCATCAATATCGAAGTTAAGAATAATTTCCCTGTACTTCCCACCGTTAATTAACGCTTTGGCTTCTTTAACACTACTGGCAATAATGACAGGCATCAGTTTTATCTCATTTTGAAAACTGAGAAGCAAAATAAGAGTTAGTTCGTACCAGATCAACTACTTTTTATCGTATTCCGCCGCAGAAAAAACGTCGTACTGTGACGCGACGACGACCGGATATTTTGTGACAGCGATCCGGTCATCAACAGCACAATCTTATTCGACGCTGGCGATATGCTGCAATTTTGCCAACTCGTCAGGATGATTTCCCCTGTTGTTTTTCGCGCAATATCTCGTCGCAGCGCTGCCGGTCCTGACGCAGCGCCTGCTGTTCCTGCGGGCTGAGCTGGTGCCAGGTGTCCAGCATCCGCTGCCCCAGCGCCGGCAGATAATGGGTTTTATGCAACGCGTAGTCAGAATTTCCCCCCTCGACGATATTCTGCATATCGTCGAGGAACTGGCGGCTGTCCTCATGATCGATCATGCAAAAGACTGCCCGGTAGTAGGCTTCCTCTTCTGCGGTGTAATGCGGGGTGAACCACCAGACCAGCAGCGCGATAAGCGCCAGCAGCGGGATAATAAAAGGTAATTTTTTCAACATCAGTTTTTTCGGTCGGAGACAATCAGCCGTCAGTGTACCTGCAACGACGGCCTGATGTAAGCGCCGGCCCCGGCGGGCCGGCACAGGCTAGTAGCCAACCGTGTAGATGCGGCCCGTCTGGACCCCTTCAATGCTGCGGCGGTAGGCCTGAGCCACGGCGGCGGCGGGGACGCTGGCAAAGCCCGGGAAAAAGTCGCCGTAGGCTGCCAGCGACTCGCTGAGCACGGTGGGGCTAATGAGATTGATGCGGATCCCGCGCGGCAGCTCGCAGGCGGCAGCACGCACAAAGCCTTCCAGACCGGCGTTGACCGTCGTGGCATTGACCCCCTGAGCAATCGGCTCCTGCGCGACAATGCCGCTAACCAGGGTAATCGACCCGCCGTCGCGCAGAAAATGCTGCCCGATCAGCGCCAGGCGAATTTGCCCGAGCAGCTTGTCCTGCAGCCCGAGATTGAACTGGCTGTCGGTCATGGTGCTTAACGGCCCAAAATGCAGATTGCCGGTGGTGGAGACAATCGCGTCTACTTTACCGGTCTGCGCAAACAGCGCCTCGACGCTCTCCTGCGAGGTGATATCCACCTGATAATCTCCCCGGGTGCGGCCGACGCGGATAACGTCATGTCTCTGGCTCAGTTCTTCGCTGACCGCGCGACCGATGGTGCCGCTGGCACCGATAACGATAATGTTCATGGCTGACTCCTGATGAGGTGAGAGGCTATTTTTTAATAAAACGAATCTCGGATAAACTGGCTAAAAGTTAGAACATTACTAACCAGGGGTTAGCAATATGGACAAATTGCGAGGGATGGAGACGTTTATTGCCGTGGTAGAGTGCGGCAGCTTTACCGGGGCGGCGTCGCGCCTGGGGCTGTCGGCGGTGATGGTCGGAAAATATATCGCCCAGCTGGAAAGCCAGCTGGCGACGCGTCTGCTGGAGCGTAACACCCGACGCCAGAGCCTCACCGACGCCGGGCGGGTCTATTTTGACGAAGCGAAACGGGTGATGGAGCAGGTCTCTATCGCCGAAAGCGCGGTCGAGCGGCTGCGGCTGGCGCCCGCCGGCACCCTGCGGGTGAGCGCCCCCACCTCGTTCGGCGCCAGCGTGATCGCGCCCCTGACCGCCACCTTCCTGCAGGCCTGGCCCGCGGTCCGGGTGGAACTGGATCTGACTAACCGGATGGTCGATCTGGTGGATGAGGGGTTCGATCTGGCGATCCGCATCGGCGAGATCCATCAGGAGGATCTGGTGGCTCGCTACCTGGCGCCGTATCGGATGGTGATCTGCGCCGCGCCGGCTTATCTGGCGCGTTACGGCACGCCCGGGACGCCGGAAGATCTCGCCGATCATCTCTGCCTGTCCCATACGGTCTGGACCGCCCGCAACGAGTGGCGGCTGCCGGGCGTAGAGGGAGAAGTGCGCTGGAAGCGCGATGCGGTTTTGCGCTGCAACGATGGCTACGCGCTGCGCCAGGCGGCGATCGCCGGGGCCGGGCTGCTGATGCAGCCGGAGGTGCTGCTGGCCGATGCGCTGGCCAGCGGCAGCCTGGTGCGGGTGCTGGAGGCATGGACCCCCGAGCCGAGACCCGTGCATCTGCTCTGGCGCCAGGATCGTCGGCCCCTGCCGAAGCTGACGCAGTTTATCGCCCACCTTCAGCAGGGAATGGCCGACGCGCTGACAACGACCCGCGCGTCGGAATAATCACTCCTCCCGCAGCGCCTGCTGCCAGTCGGCAATCAGATCGTTGGGATCTTCGATCCCGACCGACAGGCGGATCAGCTGGGGCGTGATACCGTTCGCCAGGCGTTTCTCCAGCGGGATCGAGGCATGGGTCATGCTGAAGGGCTGGCTCACCAGACTCTCCACGCCGCCCAGACTCTCCGCAAGCGTAAACCAGCGCAGCTTGCTGATGATGCGTTCGGCGTAACCGTCATCGCCCTTCACCACCACCGAAATCATGCCGCCGGGCAGCGCCATTTGCTGGCGCGCCAGCTGATGATGCGGGTGCGAGGCCAGCCAGGGGAACCAGACCCGCTCCACTTCGGGCTGCTGTTCCAGCCATTCGGCGAGCTGCAGCGCGTTCGCGCTGTGGCGCTCCATGCGCAGCGCCAGGGTGCGGATACCGCGCTGCGTCAGGAAGCTGCTGAACGGGTCGAGCACGCCGCCTACCGCATTCTGCAGATAGCCAAGCTTTTCCGCGAGATCGGGGTTAGCGCCGACCACCGCCAGGCCGGCGACGACATCGGAATGGCCGTTGAGGTACTTGGTCGCGGAGTGCACCACAATATCAAACCCATGCTCCAGCGGGCGATGGATCGCCGGCGAGGCGAAGGTGTTATCGGCGACGCTGATCAGGTTATGGCGGCGCGCGATGGCGGCGATAGCGCTGAGATCCGCCAGCTTCAGCAGCGGGTTGGTGGGCGTTTCCACCCAGATCATGCGCGTATCGGGGCGGATCGCCGCTTCAATTCCCGCCAGGTCGTCGGGTTTCACCCAGCTCACCTGCAGACCAGCGCTACGGCGGCGAACGTTTTCCAGCAGGCGGTAAGTGCCGCCATACACATCATCGACCGCCACCAGGTGACTGTCCTTATCCAGCAGCTCCAGCACTGTGGAGATGGCGGCCAGTCCGGAGGCGAACGCATAGCCGCGGGTGCCATTTTCCAGATCGGCGATCGCGGTTTCCAGCGCATGGCGGGTGGGATTGCCGCTGCGGGAATATTCATAGCCGGTGTGCTGCCCCGGCGCCGGCTGAGCAAAAGTGGAAGTGGCATAAATCGGCGGCATCACTGCGCCGTGGCTGTCGGTGAAGGTTCCGCTATGTACGCTCAGGGTGTGAATAGATGACATAAAAAATTACTTATTGTGCGACTCGGTTACGCCAGGCGGTCAGTACATCGCTGCGGGTGACCAGGCCAAGAAAACGCGCGTTGTCAGCGATTACCGCCACCAGACCGCGATCGAGAATGGCCTGCAGTTCGCTCTCTGGCGCACGCTTATCGAGAGTTTCAACATGGCGGCTCATCGCTTCGCTGACCGGCAGGGAGAAGCGTTGGCGATCGCCCTGTACGTGGCGGATCAAATCCCACTCATCGACGATGCCGACCACGCGGCCATCCTCCAGCACCGGCAGTTGAGAGATGTCATACAGCCGCATACGGGCAAAGACTGCGGCCAGGGTGTCGTCCGGCGCGGCCGTGACGGTGGCGCCTTCGTCATGGCGTAGGGCGATAAAATCACTGAGATCGCCCTGTTCGGGCCGGGCGATCAGCCCTTGCTGGCGCATCCAGTCGTCGTTGAACATTTTGGACAGGTATTTATTGCCGCTGTCGCAGGCGAAGGTCACCACCCGTTTCGGCCGGCTTTGCGCCCAGCAGTAGCGCAGGGCGGCGCTGAGCAGGGTGCCGGTGGAGGAGCCGGCCAGCACGCCCTCGACCTGCAGCAGCTGGCGCGCAGTCTGGAACGCTTCGCGGTCGCTGACGCGATACGCGGTATGCACCCCCTCCAGCCTGGCCAGCGGCGGGATAAAATCTTCGCCTATCCCTTCGACCAGCCAGGATCCCGTTTCGCCGTAGCGCCCGGTATCGACCTGATCGGCAAGGATCGAACCCGCCGGATCGGCGAGAATAAATTCCGTTTTCGGCGAGTGTTCAGCAAACCAGGCCTGAAGCCCGCCCAGCGTACCGCCGGAACCGACGCCAACGACGATGGCGTCGATGTCGCCCTCCAGCTGCTGATAAAGCTCCGGTGCGGTGGAGGTGGCATGGGCCAGCGGGTTGGCATCGTTATTAAACTGGTCGATGTAAAAGGCGCCTGGGGTTTCATCGGCAAGGCGGCGGGCATAATCCTGATAATAGGCCGGGTGGCCTTTATTGACGTCGGAACGGGTGAGCAGCACCGTCGCGCCCAGCGCCCGCAAGTGAAAGATTTTCTCGCGGCTCATCTTATCCGGCACTACCAGGATCAGGCGGTAATTTTTCTGCGCCGCAATCAGTGCCAGGCCGAGACCGGTATTGCCGGCGGTGGCTTCGATTATCGTGCCTCCGGGCGCCAGTTTTCCCTGGCGCTCGGCTTCATTAATCATCGACAGCGCAACCCGATCTTTAATTGAGCCGCCGGGGTTCTGATTTTCCAGTTTTAAAAACAGACTGCAGGGGCCGGTATCCAGTTTATGCAACTGGAGCAGGGGAGTATGACCGATCAGGTCGCTCACGGAATGAAACAGTGACATAACCATTTACCTACTCGTTTAAGATATTTTTGCATGGTAGGGCTGTAAAAACGGTAATTTAAAGAATATTTCTCTGCCTGTTAGCGCCAAATGGAATATAAGATGCTATTTGGCCATCTGGAAGGAAAGCAGGGCAGCCACCTGGGCGGATCGATTGCCAGAAAAGGGCGATTTAGCCGCTTTTGGCGACAAAATGGCAATTTGAATCAGCGTGTTATGTGCTATTTGAAAATGTATTTGCGAAAAGATTCTATGGGGAATAGGTCTTAATGGCACAGAGGATACGGCGTGGTAGAAACCCACAGATATAGGGCGCAGAAAAGCAAAAACCCAGCCATAGGCTGGGTTCTCTGAATAAGTGGTGCCCAGACTCGGACTAACGCCGCAGGCGTTGAACAGCGCGCGTGTCGCGCTGGCCCCGAAGGGGTGAGCCGCTGTGCGGCGAATAATCGAACTCAGTTCGATGAAGAGTCCGGATGTAGAAAAGCAAAAAACCGCCTTTTGGGCAGGTTCTTTAAATAGTGGTGCCCGGACTCGGACTAACGCCGCAGGCGTTGAACAGCGCGCTTGTCGCGCTGGCCCCGAAGGGGTGAGCCGCTGTGCGGCGAATAATCGAACGCAGTTTGATGGAGAGTCCGGATGCAGAAAAGCAAAAACCCAGCCATAGGCTGGGTTCTCTAAATAAGTGGTGCCGGACTCGGAATCATATCCATGACTAATACGTTGTTTGTTATTGTTTTTGTTGGTATTTCTTGTAAGCGGTGCCCCCACTAAAGCCCCCATAAAAAATCGCTTTATTTTTGTGATGGTTATCACGAAAAATCGTTGTTTAATTGACTCACTATCCCACTCTTACGACACGCAATTTGTTCCATATCATAAATCTCACCATTGTTATGGGGCAGAGTTGTTATTTTTTTATCATAGGGAGTTAACACAATTTCCGCATTTTCCACCACGCATTCCTGCATTCTGCCTTGTAAAGTTGTTCTGGACGTTATCAGTTCATACTTTAGCCTGAACTTGTAGCACACCGATTCCGGTATTTTTCCTGTTAATTGAGAAAAGTCACTGGAGAAAATATTGTGATAAAAATCACAAAGTGAGGCAGGCTACTGGAGAAAAAGTCTGCAACGGCGAATTATCGTAGTCTGTGTACCTCAACCAGCATTTTGAAGGCTCTGCTACATGGAAGAAAATACAAGGCTGCGTACGGAGAATTATATTTCAGCAAAAAACCAGCATCCAGCCTGGATACTTCTTGCTACCCGCCGCGCTCCGCTGGTATTGAGCTGCCTGAAAACGCTGTTTGAAAAATCACATGATGGTATCCCCCTTGAGGAAGCGATTCAGTCTCTTACCGGCATTCTTGTCGAGCACATGAGTCAGGAACAGTATGACATTAATCAGGACAATTCCTCTCTTCAGGCCAGCCGTGAACTGCGGGAATGGATTAAACGCCGTCTAATCGTCGAACGGGATGGCCGTATCTTTGCTACTGATGCGCTTGAGGTCGCGATTACGTTTGTTGAGTCTCTGGATAATCGTTTCATGACCTCTACGGCTTCCCGTTTGTCCACCGTACAGCGAGAAATTGAAAACCTGGAAACCCGGCTTAATCCAAATCCAGCAAACCGGGTTGCAACCTTACGCCGTCGTATTGCCGAACTGGAACATGAATTACAGGAGGCAGAAGCCGGGCATATTGAGGTGCTAGAAACGCATCAAGCGATTGAACATATTCGAGAGGTCTTCAATTTAGCTTCCAGCCTGCGGGCTGACTTTCGTCGTGTTGAAGACTCCTGGCGCGAGGCCGACCGTGCGCTTCGGCAATCCATTATTGGCGAGCAATATCATCGCGGCGATATCGTAGAACGCCTGCTCAACGATCAGGACGCGCTGCTTAATACGCCGGAAGGAAGAGTTTTCGACAGCTTTCAGCAACAACTCCGTCAATCTTCTGAACTTAAAGCGATGAGTGAACGATTACGAGTAATCCTTAGCCATCCTTCTGCTTCCGATGCGCTTAACCGTCTACAGCGGCACGATCTGCGCTGGCTGGTTAAGCGCCTGGTAGATGAATCGCAAACTGTACTCCAGGCTCGCGCCCGTAGCGAGCGTGATGTCCGTGGTTTTATGAAAACTGGGCTTGCTGCTGAACATCACCGCGTTGGTCATTTGCTTAACGAATTTCTAAACCAGGCGTTAAAACTCGACTGGCAGCGCCAGATCGTTCGCAAACAAGAGGTTCCGCTTCCTGCTGTTGGTGTGGCGGTAACAGGCGTCCCCGCGATTGAACGTTTACGTTTTAAAGAGGTGGATGATGAAGCGGAACAAACGTTGGATCTCAGTAATCATGCGGCGGATTTAACGCAGATTGGCGATGATTTCTGGGATGCTTTCAATGGCCTCGATCGTGAGGCGCTGATTCAGCAGACGTTGCAGGTTCTGGCAAAAGAAAATCGCCCCGTTAGTCTGGCTGAACTGGCGGCGCTGTTGCCCCCGGCTCACGATCTTGAAACCTTCGCCATATGGATTGGCATGGCGAGAGAAGCGGGCATTGCGGTTATTGATTCACAGCGCGAATTTGCTGAGCTTAGTGATGGGGAAGGTCGTCGCTGGCGATTTAATCTGCCCACTACCGGTCTGGAAAGCCAGGCATTAATGGATATCGATTGGGAGTAACAGGTATGGCGGGCTTTTTTGACAGACAGATTAACCGGAGCGTTACCGCAAATGCAGGCAGTGAACCAGAACCATCGGACGAAGCGGTTGCCGATGAGTCGGTTGAGGAAATTGCAACCAATAGCGAAATGCGAACGCTGAAAAAAATACGCGAAGCGGCTCAGGAATTGCTCAAATACGGCCTGCTGGAAGAGGCCAGTAAACCCAATCTGTACCGCGTTGTACTGGCCCATCCAGAAGAGGTTACTCGCATTCTGGAACCTCTCGATCTGGATATCGGCATTGATGAGATCCGCGGTTTGCTGTATGTCAAAGTCAGGCTTGATGAAACGCCAGAGCAGGATGAATGGTCCCACCCTCTGGTGAGACGGCAACGGCTTAACCTGGAACAATCATTATTGGTTGCCATACTGCGCCAGCATTTTGTTGCCTGGGAGCAGGAAAGTGGAACAGGCGCCAGCCAGGCGCAGATCGCTATCGACGATCTCCTCCCTCAGCTCCAGATTTACCTTGGCGATCCGGGGAGTGAATCAAAAGAACGCACCCGGTTGCTTACCCTATTGGATCAATTAAAGGGCCATGGGCTGGTCACGTCGCCGGATGCGCATGAGCGGATCGTGATTCGCCCGATTATTGCTCATCTTGCCGATCCGATGAATCTTCAGGCATTACTGGCATGGCTACAGGACCAAGTTGCTCAACAAACCTCCCCTGCTGATTCGTCAGAAAAGGAGAGTAGTGGGGAGGAAGTATGAATCAAATAGCGCGTCTGGCTGGAAAGGAATCTTTTATTCTCACCCGTATCGAGTTGTTCAACTGGGGCGGTTTTCATGGATTGCATCAGGCAGCAATCCATCAGGAAGGTACCGCCGTTATTGGTCCAACCGGAAGCGGAAAAACGACGCTGGTCGATGCCTTAATGACGCTACTCTGTGCCAATCCCCGCTATAACCTGGCCTCAACCGGGGGGCATGAAAGCGACAGAGATCTTATCTCCTACGTGCGCGGTGTATCCGGGCCCGGCGATGGCGGGGAGGGGCAATCGCATATTGCCAGACCAGGTAAAACCGTGACCGGCATTGCCGCAACGCTGGAGCGTGAAGGGCAGCAGGTACGTCTGGGAGCTCTGCTGTGGTTTGATTCCACCAGCTCCAGCGTGACGGATATGAAAAGGCTTTGGCTTTTCAGCGATAACCCCGAGCAGACGCTGGAGCACTGGTTGAACGTTTACCATGACGGCGGCACACGATTGCTGCGGCAAATGGAAAAAGAAGTGACCGGCATCTGGACATACCCGAATAAAAAACAGTATCTGGCGCGCCTGCGGGACTTTTTCGAAGTGGGGGAAAACGCGTTTACATTGCTAAATCGGGCGGCAGGGTTAAAACAGCTAAACAGCATTGATGAGATTTTTCGTGAGCTGGTGTTGGACGATCACTCCGCCTTCGATCGCGCGACGGAAGTGGCCGATAGTTTTGATGGTCTGACAGAAATCCATCAGGAACTGGAAACGGCGCGCAAACAGCAGCAGTCATTGCAACCTGTTGCCCTGAGTTGGGATAAGTACCAGAAGCAAGAGCGACAACTTGCTGAAAGGAAAGCGCTGGAATCGCTATTGCCCATCTGGTTTGCACAACAGGCAAGCCAGCTCTGGAGGGAAAAGGTCAGCCATCTTGAAATCGAGTTTGGTGAGGCACAGATTCGCGAAGAACAGATCCAGTCGCAGCTTGAGTTGCAAAAAAAGGTTGTGGCTGACTGCATGCAGCACTACTACCAGGCTGGCGGCGCCAATATTGATGAACTGAACGATCGCATCAATGACTGGCAAAAAACGCTCGGTAGACGAGAAGCGCTGGCGCGCCAGTATCAACAGCTGATCCATAATCTGGGGTTGCCGCCTGACCTGAGTCAGCAACAGCTAGAGGCGAATCAGCATGAAGCCGAAGCCCGCTGTGTGCAGCTTGCTGATGATATAAAGCTGAAGCAGGAAGAGGCTTATCAAAAAGGCGCGCTAAGCCATAACATTACTGTAGAACTGCGCGAACGGGAAACTGAACGCGCCGAGATCGCACGTCGTCCGGATTCTAACCTTCCCGCCCATTATCAGGCATTTCGCAGCGAACTGGCGAAAGCGTTGAACGTTGGTGAGTCTGAACTGCCTTTCGTCGCTGAACTGATACAGGTTAAACCGGAAGAGGCCCAATGGCGCGGTGCGATTGAGCGCGCTGTCGGGAGTAACAGGCTGCGTATTCTGGTTGCGCCTGAATCTGCACAGGAAGCGCTACGCTGGGTAAACCAGCGCAACAATCGTCTGCACGTGCGCCTATTGGAGGTCAAGTTACCGCACTCTCCCGCCAGGTTTTTTGATGATGGTTTTACCCGCAAGCTGTTGTGGAAAGATCATCCGTGGCGAGAGGCCGTCAAAGCATTACTGGCCGAAAGCGACAGGCATTGTGTTGACAGCCCTGAACAGTTGCGTGACACACCTCACGCTATGACGGTGCAGGGGCTAATGTCTGGTAAACAGCGTTTTTATGACAAACAGGATCAGAAACGCCTTGATGAAGACTGGCTGACGGGATTCGATAACCGCGATCGCCTGAACTTTCTTGCCAGAGAAGTTGCCGCGCTTCAGGAGCAGACTAAAACCGCAAACGCGGCATTTGAGGTTGCGAAAGGCGAGGTGGCGCTTTTGCAAAATCAGGCCATTTCATTCCAGAAAATACAACAGATTGATTACGATAGCATTGATGTTCCCGGCGCAAAGAGCCAACTGGAAGCGCTCAAGGAGCGGCTGGAGAATCTGATCCATCCTGATTCCGATGCCAGCGTAGCGAAAGCAAAACTTGATGAGGCTCAAACGGTTGAGTCTGAATTTGATAAGCAGCTCAGAGCCGCCAATAAAGTCACTAACGGGCTGGATACAGAGCTCACCTCCGCCAAGGCCGCAGAACGTAAGGCTCAGCAAACCGCGCAACAAGGTATGCAAGATGAAGAGCGAGAATTGTGCGCGTCACATTTTCCGGCGGTGACTCTGGGGCAACTGCACGACATTCGCGATCTGGAACGCCAACATGAGCGGGGAATTCAGCAAGAAATTGAGGGCGTTAAAGGTGAACTGCATCGACTGAACATTGAGTTGACCAAACGTATGTCTGAAGCCAAACGTGTGGATACCGGGTCGCTCGTTGAGGCAGGGGCTGATTTGGACGATATTCCTGCCTATTTACAGCGTTTGCAGGAACTGACCGAAGAAGCCCTGCCGGAAAAGCTCAACCGCTTCCTTGATTATCTGAACCGTTCATCTGACGACGGCGTAACGCAACTGCTCAGCCATATTGAGCATGAAGTACTGGTGATTGAAGCGCGACTCAGCGAACTCAATGAAACCATGTTTAGGGTCGATTTTCAGCCGGATCGCTACCTGCGCCTAGATACCAAAAAAGTTGTCCATGAAAGCCTGCGAACGCTTGAAAAAGCGCAGCGTCAGCTAAATGCCGCCCGGTTTGTTGATGATAACGGCGAGAGCCATTATAAGGCCTTACAGGTGCTGGTGGCGCAACTGCGGGATGCTTGTGAACGAAACCGTACCCTGGGCGCGAAGGCGCTGCTGGATCCCCGTTTTCGTCTGGAGTTCGCCGTGTCGGTGATGGACCGTCAGAGCGGGAATGTGATTGAGTCGCGTACTGGCTCACAGGGCGGTAGTGGTGGAGAAAAAGAGATTATCGCTTCCTACGTATTGACCGCATCACTTAGCTATGCGCTTTGTCCTGCGGGGAGTCGTTATCCGCTTTTCGGCACCATTATCCTTGATGAGGCCTTCTCCCGCAGCTCTCATGCCGTGGCGGGCAGGATTATTGCCGCGCTTAGAGAATTTGGCTTACATGCAGTATTTATCACCCCCAATAAGGAAATGCGCCTGCTGCGCGACCATACTCGTTCGGCGATTGTCGTCCACCGGCGCGGTCAGGATTCAAATATGGCTTCGCTGAGCTGGGAGGAGCTTGAACAACACTCTCAGCGACGGGAGAACGCGTAGAATGTATTCTCCTGATGAACTGCGTAAAAAGCTTGCCCGGCAGTGGGATAACGCAAAGCTCCGGGCCGAGCGTTTACTTCCACCCGGTAACTGGCCGCTCTGTCTGCCCATTGGCAAACCTTCCGCGAAAATATTCGCCGAGCAGCCTCAGCGCGTTTTACAACACGTGCAATTATGGCGGCAAGTCGCGGTTGGACGTGTGGACTGGGAAGAGGTCAGTTATCGGGCGAGCGACGGACCGGTATCAATGCCGTTGCGTTGGATCCTGAATAGCCCTTCTGACTGGCTTAACGCAGCGGCGGATCCGGTGGTGTACCGGGAATTTCGCTTGCTGGAGGGAATTATTGAGCAGGTTGACCCCATTTTTCATCCGCTGTTGGTTAGTCATCGTTCTCTCTGGCGGCACAAAGACCCACATGACATCATCAGCGCGGCCAGGTTGGCCTGCCGATTAGCGCCGGGCTGTGCAAAGGGGCTGCCGTTAAGGCTGCTTTCCGGGCAAGGGGTGGATACCAAATTTATCGAGAATAATATTTCATTATTAACCCGACTGGTGGACGTGCGTTTTTCCGGCGAAGCCAGCGAGCAGGGGTTAACCACCTTTCTTGATGCTTTTGATGAGTCCAGCCACTGGGTTTTGGTTGTGCCATTATCGCCCGGATTGCTCCCTTTTAAAAAATGCCGGGTGACGACAGCGGAACTGGCGGAAACGACATTGCCCGCGTCGCGTGTGCTGGTGATTGAAAATGAACAGTGTCTGCATCAACTTCCAGCATTATCTGACACTATCGCGATTTTAGGGTGCGGCCTTGACGTGCAGTGGTTATCCAGCGCTGTTCTGGATGAAAAACATGTTGCCTATTGGGGAGACATGGATAGCTGGGGGCTACTGATGCTGGCGAGAGCCAGGCGCTGTCGCCCGACGCTTGATGTTCTGCTCATGAATCGTGAGTTGTTTGAGCAATATGCCAGCCATAGCGCCGTTCCTGAACCGGTAAAAGCACAGGAAGCAATACCCGATGGTTTGCTTAATGAAGAGGCCGATTTTTATCGCTACTTGACCCGCTTGCCGCGTGGTCGTCTGGAGCAGGAATTTTTGCCTGCGGGGATAGTTGAAGAGGCGCTGGTCAGGTGGGGAAAAGAGAGTTAAGGAGATCGCTGGCTGCGGGTGGGTTGCCACGGAAAGCCGGAGTTGAAATGGTCTATGGTTTCGTTATGTGTGGAGTTAGGTCCACACATAACGGCTTAAGGTCCACACATAACGGCTTAAGGTCCACATATAGTGGATGGAGCTCCACACATAACGGTCTGAGGTCCACATATAACGCCCAGAACTCCACATATAGCGGCGCTAAAAAATCCATACTGCATTATGCAGACAAAGCCCCATCCCCCTCACATTGAACATCGTTCAAACTTACATTTGATATATTGGAACAACGGTTTTTGAGATAATCAGAAACGATGTTATTTCTAATTTATAGATTCTATTAGTATTTTTGCTATACTTTTGAGATACCGTCATGCACCAGTTGAGATAACTAAACATCATGGCTCAATTTAATCACTTTGAACTCTCGCTTCTGAACCCCAGCTTTGATTCCCCTTTGGTCGACGCGCTGACAGAGCTGGAGTTACTCCGGCACCTGCGGCTGGAAACCGATGTTCACCCTATCCTGTTTGCGCAGTTGAAGGCGGTTTTCCACATGCTGGAGAGTCTTGGCTCTGCAAGGATTGAGGGAAACCACACCACGCTTGCCGACTATGTTGAAAGCAAGGTTGAAGGAACGCAGAGTTCGACGGATCAGCTCAAAGAAATCAACAATATTGAAGCCGCGATGGAGTACATCGACGAATACCTGAGTAACGGCGATGAGATAACGGAATATTTTATCCGCGAGTTGCATAGTCTGGCGGTGGTCGGGCTGCAACAGGAAGGCGACAGAACGCCCGGCGCATATCGGCAACATAATGTCAGCATTGCTCAGTCAGACCATTTACCGCCGGACCACATCCGCGTTCCTGATTATATGGCGGCACTGACCGCCTTTATTAACCGTGCCGATAAGCCAAAGTACGATCTGATGAAAATTGCTCTGGTGCATCACCGCTTTGGCTGGATACATCCCTTCGGCAACGGTAATGGCAGAACGGTGAGACTGCTGACTTATGCGTTGCTTATCAAGTATGGTTTTAACGTTCAGACGGGTGGTCGGGTTCTCAATCCGACAGCGGTATTCTGTAACGATCGTGAGCGCTATTACGCCATGCTTTCGCTAGCCGATAAGGGAACAGAGCAGGGGCTGGAAGAGTGGTGCTTATATGTGCTTTCGGGGATCTCGTCTGAGCTGAAGAAAGTCGATCAACTGACAAACCACGCTTTTCTGATTGAAAAGATCCTGTACCCGGCCATCGATTTCTCATCGGAGCGAGGGTTGATAAATCCGCTGGAATCGAAGGTGCTGAAACGTGCTGTCGAGCTGGGGACGATAAAAGCGGGCGATTTACGCGCCGTTTTGCCCGATCTGAAACCGACGCAGGTGACTTATCAGCTTGGTAAGCTGATTGAGCGGGGACTTCTTCAGCCAGTAGAAGAAGGAGCGCGTACCTATACGGCGAAGTTTTCTAATTCGTATCTGATACGTGGAGTGATTAAGGTTCTGCGGGAAGAGGGGTTTATTCCTGATTTGTGATATCAGGAACATATTGGTGGATTATTTATACTTTTCTTATGGTTATATTTTATGAAGCATAGCAGCTATTGATATAGCTGCTATATTTCTGGTTTTATTTATTTGGGAAAATTAACTTCAATTAAGGGCTTCATTTACTATAGTTGGGACGGACTCGACTGGTTCTGTTGTTTCAACGTCATTTATTAGTAGATTCATATAATTAATATCAAGAAAATGGCCCTGTGCAAATGAACTGAAAATTGAAAAAATAAATGAAATAAATCCTTGAGGGTATATACGGTCATCAATAATAAGCTTAGTAAATGTTACTAATCGTTCCTCTGCGGTGCGTCCATCGGAAGCATTAATGATACCTTGGCAACAAGTATTAAATAATACAATTATAGCGTTATCCAGAGATAATGATCTTCTTTTCTTATAATGGTTTATATAAACTAAAAATAATGGTAGAGAGATGGCGTGGGTAAAAAATGAACATAAGCTATTAAAGTTATTAAATGGATTAGAGTGTATTTGAAATATTTTAGTTACTAAAGCAACATGTTTTTCATCATCTGAATTTGCCAATGCAATACAATCCTTGTAGCTTATATGCATAGGAAGGTAAGTTTCTACATGACATTGGAAATTCTTTAACTTAATAGGTAGCGGTAGATGCTCTAAGAGATGGGATGTAAACACTATCGAATTTACTATTTTTATTTCTCTATCTAAAGACTTTGTCAGGGCACTAAAGGCATCATCAATAATAAAATATGGCGTTTTTGTGAATAGAACATATTTCATTGTAGAATAGACAGATGTGTCTAAGAACTCTTTTACATTTAATAAGGTATCTGGCGTATTCTCTACCGGAACTGAGTGAACTTCGCAGTAGCCAAGCAAGTTATTCAGGGCGTCACGAATGGACGCTGTTGAACTTTGAATGTCTTCTGCCGTTATCCTAAAAAGATGATCATCGCGCACACCGATAGATAGATAAGAAGGATTTTCAACTTCAGTTAACCAATTATCAATACAAGTTTTAGTCTCATTTGTAATTATTAGTTTGGATCTACTTTTGCATAATGTTATGTCTGCACGCGTTAAAGCGAAATAAATGATACCATGAATATCTGTAATAAATTGTTCTGGATGATCGACTTCACCCACGGGTAATGATAAAGATTTATTGACTATCTGAGAGGTTAGTAGCTGCAAAATAGATTTTACAGGTTTTCCTTTTTCAAGTTCATTAGCTTTAAGAAATAAAGGTACATTCTGACAATTGATAATATGTTCTTCTCTTGATTGATGATCATATTGTGAAAATTCATCTTTTATTTTTTGAAACATTAGCTCTGGGTCTGAAGGGACTTCTATCCTTTTTATCGGGAAGTTAATGTCAGGTTTTTCAGAGACAATATTCAGTGCATATCTGAATATAACGTGGTAAGGATTTAATTCTTCGATTATTTTTACTCTGTCCATAACATAAACAACCTCCTCACCTACAGCTAAATTAGTAAGAAGATCTCCATATTCAGTATGAGCAGATAATAAGGCTCCCTGTTCTTGGGCGGGTATTATATCAACAATAACTTTCTCTTCTACTTCCCCATTACGACTTAATTTTATAGCTCTAATAACTTTATTTGGACGTTGTGTATTTATTTCGTTAGCTTTTTTATTTTCGATTAAAGCGGAGAAATGTATTTTTAAAAGAATGGAAGCAAATTCTTTAGGTGAATTAATAAATTGTTCTGCAACTATTTTTTCTGAAAAATGAGGGTCTATTTCATTTGAAATAAGTCCTAATAATGACAAAGTATGAGTATCGAAAGATAAGAAAATAGTTTTCGGTATTCTGTCTAGAATATTTATGGCTGTAGCTGGAGCTGTTTTTAAAATGCAACGAACCAATAAAAGCCAGTTGTATGAATTATCATTATTTTTCTTAATAGCTTCTTCCAGAGCTATTATTGCCTGAGACCAATTGTTATATGCAATATATATTCTGGCCTGAAAGGTCCATGTGTAGTGATCCCATAATGCTTTATCCAACTTGCTCAGGCATTCTGCCAATGTAGTTAGCTTTTCTGCACGAATAAGTGACTCAAAATAGGCTATAACTAAGCGTGACGGCCATAAATTTTCAGGTAAACGAGGTTCGAGAAGATCGCAACACTCTTTAGCAAGATCTAACCAGAGTAGATCATCGCATAAATTAACTAACCCATTGCCGGAAAGAGATGTTTTATCTTTATGTGCTGATGGAATGAAAATAGCAAGATCTTCTTTGATCCTTTTTTTATTAATGTGATCATTACTATCATTTAATAATAACTTAGATTTCAACGATATGAGTTGGTAGTTAAAAGGCAAATTTTTAATATGGTCATCTTTTTTTAAATCAGCATTGAGAATAAGCTTTTTTATATTCTCCTTAATATATACTCCTTTTGCTGCGGCCTCTATTAATACGATCAGGATGTCTGATGTTAACTCATCATCTTCTTTAATGTCCCGTAATGTGAGAGGTGCTGTTTCATCAATTGAGAATAGCATATCAACAAAGTCGGTAACAGATGGGCTAATGGCTGATATTTTATCCTTATATTTAACTATTGTTTGAATAAGTTGATAGTGATTTGCTTTAACCAACATAACTAAATTACTTAAAGAGTAAAGCAACCATTTGTTGTCTGGGTATGTTTCTGAGAATGAGAGCGCATCATTAATACAGCTAATTACTTGGTCATAGACATCTTTATCCAGAGATAGTAAATCTATATTGATATATTTTTCTGCAAGTTCCAGTACGGTAATATAATTAAGCAGAATAGAGTTTATAGGTGTTGGCGCTCTTTCAACTAAGAGTGTTACAAATTCTTTTGCTGATACTTGATTATTTATCCGACTGGCACCTATAGATATTGCATAAAGTTCATCCTCACTAACGAGAGGCCGGTTCTTATTCCAGAAATCGTTAATTTCATCTTCAGTTGCAAGGCACTGAAGATAAAACATGTGTGAGTATTTTTTCTTTGGAGACTGTGAATATATAGCTATAGCATTTTCGTGATTGTTATTTTTAAACTCTATAAGCATAATAACAGAAAAAACAACATCTCTTAGTTTATCTGATAAATCATCTTCTTTGGCAAGAGTATACAGTTCATCAAATTCAGAGGTTAAAGCATTTTCTGATGCAAGGATTGCTGTATTTAATACATCTACAAATTTTCTGGCGACAGGTGTGGCTGGTAATTTTTCTATAGTGTCTATAACGGTCTTAGCCGTGGCTATATCGCTATTACGTATCTTTCTAAATATGTCCTCTGCAATAGGGAATAGGTTTTCGGGGGTAAGTTCTGATGGATATGTTATTTTATTACCAAGGACAATGTCACCAGAACCGTAATGTGAAGAGTGCAATTCGTTATTCATTCCTGATGACCTTACTTTTAGTTATTGATGATTTTATTACCATGCACGATATCGCCGCTACCATGATGGGTACTAACATGGTTAATAGTCTGCGGTGCAGTTTTAATTTCCATTAATATCCTCAATAACTCAGGATCGTTATCAATTCTGGTTTTTATTGCTTTTCCACTTAGATCATCATTTATGCCTAGTTGAGTAATTTTATCTGCCATTATTTGCGCTGTATTATCGTCAATCAGCCAGTTTCTAAGAGTATCTTTTAACCAGACCGCACTGATCGTTACGCCAGACTTTAATCCGTCATAAAGTAATCCCGATAAAATGGTACTTGTTAGAAAATCCATAGTCATTTCTCTTTCTCTATAGTTAAATCATATAGATAACTATACCTGAAGTGTATCTTCGAATACCAGAGCCTGACCGTACAGAAAGTATGGATGAGATGAGTTCTTGCTGCTGCTAACCAAACGCGGTATCGTTTACAAGCACCTGCAAAATCAGGTGCCGGGATTGGTCTCCTGAAGATATTCCTTACTGGCGACATATGACGCGCTTTGCGTCTTTTTTATGTCGTTCATCCGGCTACATCTCAATGGTGGGCCGGGCGGAGGCGTCGCAAGACGCGCCGGTGTCCAGTAAGGCCGGTAAGACCAACTCCGTCCGGTTCCACCACCCGTAAGATTGGTCTCTTCGGTGGTGGTTCAAACAATCACTTACTGGAGGCTGCCACTATGGCTACGATCCCCACTCAAACACACCCGTTACTTGCTGTTCCCTTCAATGCCGCCACGGATTTCACCGTCCTTGCCGATCACTGTGAAAACTTCGCCGAAACCCTGATTGAAAACGACGACCCCACACTGAAAATGGCGCTCTGCGGCAGACTCAACGCCGCTCTGACATTGCTCCAGCCCACGCTGTTAGAACCCGTCCCGCCCCATCTTGTTGAAAGCCTGACCGTCGATACTCTCCCGGCGAATTCCCCCCAGTTTGGACCGGAATGCACCGAGCTTTGTAGCTACTGCCTCGCCCTGACGCAGACACTGGCGGAGCAGGGATTTTATTCTGAAAAGGAGAAACAGTTGAGTTATCTGCTGTACGACCTGATCAACTACTTCGCGGCGGAAATGAAAGCCCCGCGCTGGCTGCGTACCGCCGACGGCGTGAAGTTTATAGATGGGGAGGCGGCATGATCATGATGCAGCCGGACTGGCATTCCGCCGACATTATCGCGGCGCTGAAAAAGCAAGGGACGTCGCTGTCCGCCGTTTCCCGCAAGTCGGGGCTGGCGTCCTCAACGCTGGCAAACGCCCTTAACCGCCACTGGCCCAAGGCTGAAAGGCTGATCGCCGAAGCGTTGGGCGTGGCGCCAGAGCAAATCTGGCCTTCCCGTTATCTCAGACCACGTTAAAACAGACTCTCCCGATCTTCTGTCAGCTTATGCTGGCGGAAGATCGGGAGAAGACAAGCGAAGCGCGGCAGGCTGTCATTCACAGAATGACGAAAAAATCCACAAACAACTCAATTCCCGGAAAAAAGGTTTCCCCTTTTCATCCGTGCAAACCGGGTGTAATCTCCCTTCTGCTCTATGCTGTCGTTGACAGCGCCCTTTGCTTCGCAACCTGAAAGAAGCACCTGTTCCGTCAGGACGGTTGATCCCTTTACCGGTGCAGACCTCTGCAAACACCGGGTCGCAGAACATCGCGGCGGAGGCCCGAAGTTCATACACGATGCATTCTTTAACTGCGCCAGTTCATCGGCTGTCATTCCACACAACCGGAAATCACCCGATTTCACGGTTCACTTACACCTGCTGAATTTCAGCGTCTTTTACCTGCACCAGTCCATTGGCCGGTGTTTTACCGCGCCGGAAACTTTCCGGTAAATCCTGCACCTGCTGCCACACCAGCGCTGTTTACTTTACGGGCTGCGGCCTGCATTGCCGCAAGGCTTTGCTGCCGCGTGACCGTAAAACTGCACCAGAATGTGCCCTCTCAGAGCACAGCACCTGACCGGGCGTCACTTGAGTCCCGCAACGCGGGCGCAAGTGACGCCATTCCACCACGCCGACGCAAGCCATGGAAAATCTGGCCTGCGCCCTCAATCCCCCACACTGACACGCCGTTTTCAGGCCGCTGTCGGTTCAGAAAAGGAGAAAAAGATCGATACCGAGGGGGGCATGACGCCCCGGAGAATTTCCTGCTCACGCAGGCAGCCTGTACCGCGTACAGTCTGAAACTCCCTACACCTCAACAATCTGCCACCCCGGCGTGAAGGTATCGTTCTGGCGCAGCCACAAAGCATACGCCGGGGCCAGATTGTGCTTTTTATCAAGCTGCAAGGGGTAGCTATGGGTAAATTAGGCGGTGAAATGAAGGCGCTGGCGAAAAAAGCGGGCGGCAGTTTTAAAACGGTGGATGACCGCATTCATATTGTGCAGCGGTTCAGCCGCCATTTACGCTCGCTGAATATCCAGATCCAGCGGGTGGAACAGGTCAAGGTTCGCCATATCGAATGCTATATCCAGGCGCGACTGGTGCAGGAGATCGGCAAACGGACGCTACAAAATGAAATGGCCGCGCTGCGTGGTGTGCTGCAACAGGTCGGACGCAAGCAGGTGGCAGAACATGAGCGGCTGACCAATCAATCATTGGGGCTGGCTGGCGCATCCCGTAACGGCACCAACCGGGCCATCACGCCGGAGTATTACAGCAAGGTACTGGAAGCCGCCCGCGATAAAGACGCAGGGCTGGCGGCGACGCTGGAGCTGGCAAGGTTGATGGGGTTACGCTCGCAGGAAGCGGTACAATGCTGCCAGTCACTGAAAACGTGGAAACAGGCGATGGAGCGCGGCGAAACCCGGCTGACGGTGGTGTTTGGCACCAAAGGCCATCGCCCGCGTGAAACCATTATTCAGGATACTGGCGCAGTCAAAAAAGCGCTGGAAAACGCCTTATCTGTCGCAGAGCAACGCAACGGCAGGCTGATTGACCGACCCAATCTCCAGAAAGCGACGAATTACTGGAGGGGAGAGATTGCAAAAGCTGGTCTGACAGGCGATTACACACCGCACTCGTTGCGTTATGCGTGGACGCAGGATGCGCTCCGTCACTATCTGGCGCAGGGATTCAGCGAAAAAGAAGCGTTGGCGCTGGCCGCGATGGATTTGGGCCACGGCGACGGGCGAGGGCGGTATGTGGTGCAGGTTTACGGGCGACGGGAAGAAGAGGAGTAATTTCCTGTTCTGGTGCAATCATGAAAAGCAAAAGGCCGAAGGGTAAAGGAACGTTAAGGGTAACAGCGCCAGACCGGAAAAGGCCAAAGAGCTGAAAGGGCAGGAACTGGCGCAGATCTATGGATTTGGGGCTGGTGCAAATAAAAAAGCAGATCCGCTGAGATCTGCTTTCCTGCGTGACCCACTGAATGGCTCAGGCCACCTGAACCTGCCTGTCATACCGATATGGCGCCACAAACTTCTGCCGACAGGCATCGAGATAGTCCGACCACCACTGCATCATCTGAGTGCGCTCGTCGAGGTGCTCCGCCTTGTGGATATACGCGGCGCGAACGTTGTTACGCTCCTGATGGCTCATCTGCCGCTCTACCGCATCTTTCGACCAGCGCCCGGACTCGATCAGCGCGCTACAGGCCATCGTGCGGAAGCCGTGACCGCACACGTCCACCTTTGTGTCGTACCCCATCACCCGCAGCGTTTTGTTGATGGTGTTTTCGCTCATCGGCTTACGCGGATCGTGGTCGCCGGGAAACAGCAACTCGCTGTTAACGGACAGCAGCTTTAACTGTTTCAGCACCGTCACCGCCTGTTTTGACAGCGGCACCAGATGCGGCGTTTTCATCTTTGCGCCACGCTCTGAATAACGCACGCCCGGAATCGGCTCACGCTCGGCGGGGATAGTCCACATTGCGCCATCCAGATCGATCTCCGCCCAGCGGGCAAAGCGCAGCTCGCTGGAACGAATAAAGATCAGCAGGTTAAGCTGCACCGCCAGACGGGTTAACAGCCTGCCGGAATAGCCCTCCAGCCGCTCCAGCAACTCCGGCATTTTCTCCAGCGGCAGGGCGGGGTAGTGGTTTTTCGGCGGCGGCGCGATGGCGCCTGTCAGATCGTTAGCCGGGTTGCTGGCGATCAGACTCTCCTGCACGGCATAGCGCATGATCGCCGTGGTGCGCTGCTGTATCCGCGCGGCGGTCTCCAGATTGCCCTTTCTCTCCGCCACCCGCAGCGGGATCAGCAGATCGGCGGTTTTCAGGTCGGCAACGGGGATTTTGCCAATCAGCGGAAATACGTGCAGCTCAAGCGAGCGCAGAGCTTTGGCTGCGTGTGCCTCTGTCCAGCGGATATTCCCTGCCACCCATTTACGGGCGATTTCTTCAAAGGTATTACCGCTTTTCTTCGCCTGTTTTTCCTGCTGCTTTTTCACCCCCGGATCGTCGCCCGCGCTGAGTACAGCGCGAGCCTCTTCACGCAGCTTACGCGCATTCGCCAGCGTAACGGTCGGGTAAGCGCCAAACGCCAGCTTCTTCTCCTTGCCGCCAAAGCGGTACTTGAGCTGCCAGAGCTTAGAGCCGTTGGGTTTAATCAGCAGGTAAAGACCCTGCGCGTCGCTGAGCTTGTAAGGTTTATCGAGAGGCTTTGCATTGCGGATGGCGGTATCGGTGAGTGGCATCGCGGGGGCTCCAGAGTTTATCGAACCAACAGGCCCCCAATTAAGCCCCCCAAAACTCGGGATGTCAAAAAACCTGACGGAACTTTTCAGCACCATCAGGTTTCTTTAACTTACTGATTTTCTAACGTTTCAGGACTTATAAGAATGCCATGAAACTAAATTTTGGTGCCCGGACTCGGAATCGAACCAAGGACACGGGGATTTTCAATCCCCTGCTCTACCGACTGAGCTATCCGGGCAACGGGGCGCATTAAACCGTAATCGCCGCGCCTCGTCAACGAAATTTATCTGTTTTGCAGCAGACTGAACAATCTATCACCACATTGCGCTAAAAGCACGCGTCTTCAGGCAAAAAACAGCGTCCAGGCCGCTGAAATCGGCATCGCCAGCACCAGTGCAGGTAGCATATTCACTACCGCAAACATTTTTATCCCGCAGATGCGCAGGCCGGTGGCGACCAGCAGCATACCGCCGACGGCGCTGAAATCCGCCAGCATCATCGGCGTGGTAAGCGGCATAATCACCGCCGCGCAGGCTGCGAGGGTCAGCTGAATGATCAGCATCGGCACGCTGATGGCGGCGACGGCAATCCCCAGCGTGCAGGCAAAAATGGTGGCGGTGAAAAAATCGAGAAACGCTTTGGCAATCAGAATGCTGGCATCGCCGGTCATCCCTTCGCGCATGGCACCGAAGACGCCGGTGCCGCTGGCGCAGAACAGAACAATAATCGCCACGTAGCTCTGGATATAAGATTCCTGAGCGGAGGCCTTTTTCTTGCCTTTCGCTGACATTAGCTGCTGGAGCTTGCTGACCAGCGTATTGATCCCTTTTTCCATATTGCTCACTTCGCCGAGCAGCGCACCGACAAGGGTCGAGAGCACCATCACCGGCAAATTGGCACACTTGATGACCAATAAAATGCCGATACCCAATGACGCCAGGCCAAAAATGGAGGTCATTGAGGCGCGGATCCGCTCCGGCAACCGTTGGCTAAGCAAGGCGCCCAGCACGCCGCCGACCAGCACCGCGCTGGCGTTAATAAAAGGTCCTGTAACCACGCTGACTCCTGTTAAATATCCCTGATAACCGCATTATTATGACGTTAACCTGCCGGGAAAGCTTGTGTATCCGTGATATAAGTGCATACGGTTTTCATCTTGCGCCGGTCCGGGAAAGGTGCCATGATTGCGCGAATTTTCTCCTCCCTGCTATGAGGCCGCCGATGACGACACTGCCATTACCTCGCCAGCGACGCCGCGCACCGATGCGCGGGCAGCCTCATCTTGCTACGCTTACCCCTCTGTTCACCATGCGGTGAAGGACACGTATGCTCACTGTAGGGCAACAGTAAGATCGGACGCGTCTGCTTTTACTGATGTCCGGCGGTCGGAGCTGAATCCGTCAGACCCGGACACATCGTTGGGCAAGGTTCTCCCTTGTCTGAGCTTTTTACACTCCCGATACGGGCATTTGCGCTTATGAAATCCATGCACATTGCCGCCAGCTACGAGCTGGTCACCCGCTTGTCCACCCACCGTCGCGTTGTGGCGCTGGACAGTACCGATTTTACCGATGTGGCGGCAGTCGTCATCTCCGCGGCCGACAGTCGCAGCGGCATCCTTACTCTCCTCAGGCGCAGTGGCTTTAACCTGCCGGTCTACCTGCTGAGTGAGACGGCGGTCGAGAAGCCGGAGGGGGTGCAGGCGGTGATCGCCGGTAAAGATCAGGAATGGCTGGAGCTGGAGGCGGCGGCTTGTGATTATGAAGCGCGTTTGCTGCCGCCATTTTTCAATACCCTGACCCAGTACGTCGAGATGGATAACAGCACCTTTGCCTGTCCGGGGCATCAGCACGGGGCGTTTTTCAAAAAGCACCCTGCTGGCCGTCAGTTCTTTGAGTTTTTTGGCGAGAATGTCTTTCGCGCCGACATGTGCAACGCCGATGTGAAACTAGGCGATCTGCTGATCCACGAAGGGTCGGCCAAGCACGCGCAGAAGTTCGCCGCGAAGGTGTTTAACGCCGATAAAACCTATTTCGTTCTCAATGGCACCTCGGCGGCCAACAAAGTCGTGACCAACGCGCTGTTGACCCGCGGCGATCTGGTGCTGTTCGATCGTAACAACCATAAGTCAAACCATCACGGGGCGCTGATTCAGGCGGGGGCGACGCCTGTCTATCTTGAAGCCGCGCGCAATCCGTTCGGCTTTATTGGCGGCATTGACGAACGCTGCTTTGATGAGCATTACCTGCGGGAACGTATCCGCGAAGCGGCGCCTGAGAAAGCCAATGCCTCCCGCCCATTTCGTCTGGCGGTGATCCAGCTCGGAACCTACGACGGTACGGTCTATAACGCCCGTCAGGTGGTGGATAAGATCGGCCACCTCTGCGATTACATCCTGTTTGACTCGGCATGGGTGGGCTATGAGCAGTTTATCCCGATGATGGCTGACTGCTCGCCGCTGCTGCTGGAGCTGACCCCGGACGATCCGGGTATTTTTGTCACTCAGTCCGTGCACAAGCAGCAGGCCGGCTTTTCGCAAACGTCGCAGATCCATAAAAAGGATAACCATCTGCGCGGCCAGGCGCGCTTCTGTCCGCATAAGCGGTTGAATAACGCCTTTATGCTGCATGCCTCCACCAGCCCGTTCTATCCGCTGTTTGCTGCGCTGGATGTTAACGCCAAAATCCACGAAGGCGAAAGCGGCCGTCGCCTGTGGGCCGAGTGCGTGGCGCTGGGCATCGAGGCGCGCAAAGCGATCATCGCCAACTGCAAGATGATCCAGCCCTTTATTCCGCCAGTGGTGGCGGGGCGTCCGTGGCAGGATCACCCGACCGAGGCGATCGCCCGGGAACGCCGCTTCTTCAGCTTCGAACCGGACGCGCGCTGGCATGGTTTTGAGGGCTATGCGGACGACCAGTACTTTGTCGACCCGTGTAAGCTGCTGCTGACCACCCCGGGCATCGATGCCGATAGCGGCGACTATACCGAGTTCGGCATTCCGGCGACTATTCTGGCGCACTATCTGCGTGAAAACGGCATCGTGCCGGAGAAGTGCGATCTCAACTCGATTCTGTTCCTGCTGACGCCGGCGGAGAGCGCCGAAAAAATGGCGCATCTGGTAGCGATGCTCGGGCAGTTCGAGCAGCATATTGAGGCGGATACGCCGCTGGCCGATGTGTTGCCGACCATCTACAACAAATATCCGGTGCGCTATCGCGATTACACCCTGCGCGAACTGTGCCAGGAGATGCACGATCTCTATGTCAGCTTTGATGTGAAGAGCCTGCAAAAGGAGATGTTCCGCAAACGGAGCTTCCCGCGGGTGGTGATGAATCCCCAGGATGCCAACCGCGAGTTTATTCGCGGCAACGTGGAGCTGGTGCGTCTGAGCGAAGCGGAAGGCCGCATTGCGGCGGAGGGGGCACTGCCGTATCCGCCGGGCGTGCTGTGCGTGGTGCCCGGCGAGGTCTGGGGCGGCGCCGTGTTGCGCTATTTCCTCGCGCTGGAGGAGGGGGTCAATATGCTGCCTGGCTTCTCGCCGGAGCTGCAGGGAGTTTACAGCGAGACGGATCCGGACGGCATTAAGCGACTGTATGGCTACGTGCTGAAGGAATAAAAAAACGCCCCGCTGAACAGGCGGGGCGTTTTACTTTTGCCGATCACGCGTTCTGCTGGGCGGCGGCAGGTTGTCTGACGTGTTTGTATTTGAACAGCGCCACGAAGGCGAAGGCCAGCACCAGCGAATAGCCGGCGAAAATCAGCCACACGCTCTGCCAGTCAGTGATCCCCTCGACGGTAAAGTGCTCCACTACTTTGCCGCTCACCATCCCACCGAGAATACAGCCGAAGCCGTTGGTCATCATCAGGAACATTCCCTGGGCGCTGGCGCGGATTTCCGGACGTACCTCTTTCTCAACGAACACCGAACCGGAGATGTTGAAGAAGTCGAAGGCGCAGCCGTAGACGATCATCGACAGCACCAGCAGCACGGTGCCGAACGGCGTCGGGTCGCCGAAGGCGAACAGGCCGAAGCGCAGCATCCACGCCACGATACTGATAAGCATCACGTTCTTGATGCCGTAGCGGCTAAGGAAGAACGGGATAGTCAGGATAAACAGCGTTTCGGAGATCTGCGAGATCGACATCAACACCGAGGCGTGTTCAACGATAAAGCTGCCGGCAAACATCGGATTTTTATCGAAGCTGTGCAGGAAGGTGTTGCCGAACATGTTAGTGATTTGCAGCTCGGCGCCGAGCATCATCGAGAAGATGAAGAAGATTGCCATGCGTTTGTTTTTAAACAGCGCAAAAGCGTTAAGTCCCAGCATCTCCGTCCAGCTTTGATTGCGCTGGGCGTTGGCGACCGGGATCGTCGGCAGCGTCAGGGTGAACAGCGCCAGCAGGACCGACAGCGTCGCGCCAATGTACAGCTGCATATGGCTCAGTTCAAAGCCGGAGAAGCTCACGCCCCACATGGCGAGGATAAAGCCGATGGTGCCCCAGATGCGAATTGGCGGGAAATCGGTGACGATATCCAGCCCTGCTGACTGCAGGCGGTAGTAGGAGATGGTGTTGATCAAGCCAAGCGTCGGCATATAGGCCAGCGAGTTAAGCAGGATCACGAGGAACATCTCGCCCGGCGTGGTGACCTGCGCCGCGAGGTACAGCGTTAACGCGCCGACCAGGTGGCAGATGGCGTATACCCATTTAGCACTGATCCACTTATCGGCAACGATACCGAGCAGCGTTGGCATCAGCACTGCGGCGATCCCGAGCGAGCTATACACTGCACCGATAGCCGCGCCATCAAACTTCAGCGTGACGAACATGTATGAGCCAAGCGTGGTGAGCCAGCTCCCCCAAAGGCAGAACTGCAGGAACGACAATATTTTGAGCTGCAGCTTAAGATTCATGTAGATATCCTCACGAATGTGGGCTTGTTATGTTTTTAAAATAACATTAATGCCGTTATTTTGATGCGATTCTATCATTTGCCAGCTGAAGGCTTCTGTTAACTGCCGCAGAAAATCGAAAGATATTACAAAGTATGGCGGAGAATAAGCGCGGCCTCAGCGCAGGGCTGAGGCCGGTGACAGGGGGGTTATTTGCGGCGGTAGCTTTTCTGCGCGGTGTTAACCTTATACAGATAGCGGCGTGATTCCGCCGACGGATGGCGGGTGGTCAGGGTCTGGTAGACGTCCCCTGGCGCCATGCTGTTGATAATATTGGCCGCCTGCACTTTATCGCTGGAGAAGACCCGCAGCACGCTGCCGGCGCCGCCGTTATAGGCAGTGATCACCGCATAGCGACGCGAGGTGGGGTTATCGATGCCGGCGAGGTAGACATTGTTCAGCATCGCCAGGTAGGCGGTGCCGGTGTCGATATTATTTGCCGGGTCAAAGAGATAGCTGCGGCTTGGCAGGCCCGATTTGCCCTGGGAACGGAAGACGTCTCTGCCGGCGCTGTGCTGAACGACCTGCATCAGCCCCATGGCGTCGGCATGGCTGACCGCATAGGGGTTGAAAGAGGATTCGGTCTGCATAATCGCGAGGATCAGCGACTCATCAACCCCATACTTACGCGAGGCCTGACGAACCATACCGAGGTATTTATGCGCACGTTTGTCGAGATGGTTCGGCACCAGGTTGATGGTGATGCTGTAGACCACGCGCAGACCATTGTTGCGGCTCTTCAGACGGGTTTGCAGCAGGTAATCGGCATAGCGCGCGGCGCGCCACTCCCAGCGAATCGATGCCCCGGTGTTATCGACGACCTGGCCGTAGAGGAATGGCTCTTTGGAGATCTGAATATCATCGACGTCAGAGTAGAGGTCAATGGAGTTGGGGTCATCGCCCATCAGCAGCGTTTTGATGATCGCCTGGCGCAGTCGTCCGCGCGGATCGGTGCCCGCGATGGTCTCGACGGTGATCGTCCCGGCATCAAAGTTGATGTGGCTGCGGGTTTGATATTGATCGGTATATTTAACGTAGTCCTTCGGCCCGGCGAGCAGGACTTCGTTATACCCCCAAATGTTCTCAATGTTATGGGCAAACTGGCCCATCAGGATATCGAATCCGTTCGTGTCCTTGACCCAGGCCTCGTTGTATTCGGTGCCTTTTTTATTGGAGCTGGAACACGAAACGAGCAACGGCGCAATCAGCGCGAGCGCTAAGTATTTTTTCATCATTCCGGGCGTGCGTGTTGTGTTTGTTTTTAAAAGGCCGCAGGGCCCTTACTGTTTTTCCGGCGGCGTGTAGCCTTCGATATGCACGTCTTTCCCTTCAAACAGGAACTGCACCATCTCCTGCTCCAGCAGCTTGCGGTGCTCCGGGTTCATCATGCTGAGTTTTTTCTCGTTGATCAGCATGGTCTGCTTGTGCTGCCACTGCGCCCAGGCTTCTTTGGAGATTTCGTTGTAAATGCGCTTACCGAGCTCGCCCGGATAGAGCTGGAAATCCTGGCCGTCCGCTTCACGTTGCAGGAAAGTACAAAAAATGGTTCTGCTCATAATCAATCCTCTTTGATAGCCGAAAAATTTATACCGGCGTTCCGGCTTTTAACTGTTGCAACAAGCGCTCCACGGGGGCCGCCAGTCCGACCGACGGCGGCTGCGCTAAGTTATACCAGAGTGCGTTGCCTTCATCCATGCATGCGCCAGATGAGTGCACTGTAAGCCACATCGGCACAATATCCAGGTGGAAATGGCTGAAAGTGTGGCGAAAGGCGGTTAATTGCGTCAGATTATCGGCCTTTATCTGACGCTGCGCCAGCCACTCGCGCAGCCCCGCTTCGTCTGCAAACTGCGGAAAACAGAATAATCCGCCCCACAAACCCACCGGTGGACGCTGGGAGAGAAACACCTCGTCGCCGTGCTGCATCAGCAGGAAATAGCCAGTGCGTTCCGGGAGGGTCTGCTTCGGTTTTTTGCCCGGATATTCTGCCCATGAATGATTGGCGTAGGCCACGCAGCCGTTATTCAGCGGGCACAGCTCGCACTTCGGCTTCGAGCGGGTGCAAACCATTGCCCCGAGATCCATCATCGCCTGGTTGAAGCGCTCAACCCCCTTCGCCGGGGTAACCTCTTCGCTGATGTCCCACAGCCGTTTTTCCACCTCTTTTTTTCCCGGCCAGCCGCTGACAGCATAGCAGCGGGCGAGCACCCGCTTCACATTACCGTCGAGAATCGGATAATGCTGACCGAGCGAAAGGGATAAAATCGCCCCCGCCGTTGAGCGCCCGACGCCGGGCAGCGCCGCCACTGCGTCAAAGGTCCGGGGGAATTCCCCGCCGTGCAGTGTGGCGACCTGCTGCGCGGCTTTATGTAAATTGCGCGCCCGCGCGTAGTAGCCGAGGCCGGTCCACAGATGCAGCACCTCATCCAGCGGCGCGTTGGCTAAATCAACAACCGTGGGGAAACGCGCCATAAAACGTTCAAAATAGGGAATAACCGTGGTGACCTGGGTCTGTTGCAACATCACTTCGGAGAGCCATACTTTGTAGGGCGTCTTGGCGATTTGCCAGGGCAGGGTTTTACGCCCGTATTTGTCGTACCAGTCCAGAACCTGGGCTGAAAATTGCGTGGCGAGAAAAGTCAAAGCTACGGCTCCGGGATCGCGATTACAGGGTGGCAGATTGCAGCACAAGGGCGAGTGGCTGTAAACCCTTGCATCCGCCGGGTAACTTTGGATAATGCCCGTTTTCCGAACACATTCACAAGCAGACCAAACTTTTATGAAAAACGACGTCATCTCTCCGGAATTTGATGAAAACGGCCGTCCGCTGCGCCGTATTCGTAGCTTCGTCCGTCGCCAGGGTCGCCTGACGAAAGGGCAGCAGCATGCGCTGGATAACATTTGGCCGGTGATGGGCGTTGAATTCAACGATGCGCCGCTCGATTTCGCCGCCCTGTTTGGCCGTGACGCGCCGGTCACCCTCGAGATTGGCTTCGGCATGGGCGCCTCGCTGGTGGCGATGGCAAAAGCCAAACCGGAACAGAATTTCCTCGGCATTGAAGTACACTCGCCGGGCGTCGGCGCATGCCTGGCTTCTGCGGAAGAAGAAGGCGTACAAAATCTGCGCGTAATGTGTCACGATGCGGTGGAAGTGCTGCACACTATGATCCCGGATAACTCGCTGAATATGGTGCAACTGTTTTTCCCTGATCCGTGGCATAAAGCGCGCCATAATAAACGTCGTATCGTGCAGCCGCCTTTCGCTGAGCTGGTGAAAAGCAAGCTGAAGCTTGGCGGTGTCTTCCATATGGCGACCGACTGGGAAGCCTATGCCGTGCATATGCTGGAAGTCATGTCCTCGCTGGAAGGTTATCGTAACCAGTCGGCAAGCAACGATTATGTACCGCGCCCGGAATCGCGCCCGGTAACCAAATTTGAACAGCGTGGCCATCGTCTCGGCCACGGCGTATGGGACTTAATGTTCGAGAGGGTGAAATAATGGCCAAGAATCGTAGCCGTCGTCTGCGTAAAAAAATGCATATCGATGAGTTTCAGGAGTTAGGTTTCTCCGTCGCCTGGCGTTTCCCGGAAGGGACCAGCGAAGAGCAGATCGACCAGACGGTCAACGATCTGATCGAAGAGGTGATTGAGCCGAACAAGCTGGCCTTCGACGGCAGCGGCTATCTCTCCTGGGAAGGGCTCATCTGCATGCAGGAGATCGGTAAATGCACCGAAGAGCATCAGGCCATCGTACGCAAATGGCTGGAAGCGCGTAAGTTAGAGGATGTGCGCACCAGCGAACTTTTTGACGTCTGGTGGGACTAAGTTTGACAAGGGTCGGCAATTGCCGGCCCGTTTTGTCTTAAGGGAGTTTTATGATGCGTAAAACGCTGCTGGCGGTGGCGCTCTCCGTCACCGCTTTGTCTGCCCATGCGGACTACCAGTGTAGCGTCACGCCGCGTGACGATGTGATCCTCAGCCCGCAGCAGGTCCAGGTGAAAGGGGAAAATGGCGATCTGGTGATAAAGCCGGACGGCAATTTGACCTTTAACGGCAAGGCCTATGCGCTCAGCGCCGCCCAGCGCGAGCAGGCGCAGGATTATCAGGCCAGTCTGCGCAGCAGCCTGCCGTGGATTGACGAAGGCGCGCGTTCGCGAGTCGAAAAAAGCCGTAAGGCGCTGGATAAAATCATTACCGAACAGGTTGGCGCCAACAGCAGCATGCATGGTCGCCTGACCAAGCTGGACGCGCAGCTCAAAGAGCAGATGAACCGCATCATTGAGCGCCGCAGCGATGGCCTGACCTTCCATTATAAAGCCATCGACCAGGTGCGCGCCGACGGCCAGCAGCTGGTGAATCAGGCGATGGGCGGCATTCTGCAGGACAGCATTAACGAGATGGGGGCGAAAGCGGTGCTTAAAGGCGGCGGTAACCCGCTGCAGGGCATTCTCGGCAGTCTCGGCGGCCTGCAAACGGCGATTCAGGATGAATGGAAAAACCAGGAGGCCGATTTCCAGCAGTTTGGTAAGGACGTCTGCAGCCGGGTTGTCTCGCTGGAAGATAGCCGGAAATCGCTGGTTGGCTCGCTGAAATAATGACATGGCGGTCCGCTTGCCGGCAGGACCGCTTCTGCGTTTACTCGTTCAGAAATAACTCAAGCAGGGAATTCAAAAACAGCTTACCGTGTTCGGTGATCTGCCAGTTCTGCTCATCTTCATGCAGATAGCCCTGGGCTATCGCCGCTTCCAGCTGCGGGCGGATCGCCGCTTCCTCAAGACCGGTATAGCGTCTGAATTCGTCGCGCGGTGCGGCCTCCAGCAGGCGGAAACGGTTCATAAAGAACTCAAACGGTTTATCCGCGTCTTCCACATCATGCTGACGCTCGAGGTAACGGCCTTCCATATACCCCCGCGGGTGGCGGGTTTTGGCGGTACGCAGGATGCGTCCGTCAGGGAAGGTGATCTTGCCGTGCGCGCCGCAGCCGATGCCGAGGTAGTCGCCAAAGCGCCAGTAGTTGAGATTATGCTGACACTGGAAGCCCGGCTTAGCGTAAGCGGACGTCTCGTAATGCTGATAGCCGGCGGCGCTCAGCAGCTGATGCCCCTGCTCGAAAATATCCCATAGCGCGTCGTCATCCGGCAGCACCGGCGGCCGTGAGCCGAACAAGGTGTTCGGCTCAATGGTCAGCTGGTACCACGACAGGTGCGGCGGGTTGAGGGCAATGGCCTGACGCAGATCGTCCAGCGCCTCCTCCAGCGACTGGTCCGGCAGGCCGTGCATCAGGTCAAGATTGAAGCTGCGCAGGCCGAGCCCGCTGGCGAGACGTGCGGCGCGCTTGGCCTCTTCAGGGCCATGGATCCGTCCCAGGCGCTGCAGCTTTGGTTCACTGAAGCTTTGGACGCCGATGGAGATGCGGTTCACCCCGGCGCGCTGGTAATCAACGAAGCGATCGGCCTCCACGGTGCCCGGGTTGGCTTCCATGGTGATTTCCGCCCCGGCGGCCAGCGGCAGGCAGGCGCGGACGCCATCGAGCAGGGTTTGCATGGCCGGGCCGGACAGCAGACTTGGCGTACCGCCGCCGATAAAAATCGTGCCTATTTCCCGTCCCTGGGCATATTGCGCATCGGCCTGCAGGTCGTTCAGCAGATGCTGGACGTAATCGTCATGCGGCACCTCGCCTTTCAGCGCATGCGAATTAAAGTCGCAGTACGGACATTTCTGCACGCACCAGGGAATATGGATATAGAGACTCAGCGGCGGCAAATTAGCCATTACGTAATGCTTCCAGTAACAGTTTCAGCGCTTGCCCACGATGGGAAATGGCGCTCTTTTCTTCACGGCTCAGTTCGGCCGCGGTTTTCCCTTCTGACGGGACGAAGAAGATCGGATCGTAGCCGAAGCCACCCGTACCGGCGGCTTGTCGGGTGATTACCCCAGGCCAGCTGCCGTGGCACACCAGCGGCGTGGGATCTTCGGCATGGCGCAGATAGACCAGCACGCAGTGGAACTGCGCCTGACGCTGGTCGTCCGGCACGTCCTTTAACGCGTCGAGCAGCTTCTCAAGATTCTGCTGGTCGCTGGCGTCGACGCCGGAATAGCGGGCGGAGTAAATACCCGGCGCGCCGCCAAGCGCATCGACGGCCAGACCGGAATCGTCGGCGATGGCCGGCAGGCCGGTGATCTGCGCCGCGTGACGCGCTTTCAGAATCGCGTTTTCAATAAAGGTCAGGCCGGTCTCTTCCGCAGAGTCCACGCCCAGCTCGGTCTGAGCGACGATATCGAGACCAAAATCTTCCAGCAGCGAGGCCAGTTCGCGCACTTTACCGGCGTTGCCGGTAGCGAGGACGACTTTTTGCATGATGAATCCTGTTTATTCAGTTAGCGCCGCGACCGCAGTCGGGATCTGTTGTGGGGCGATGATTTTAACTTGCTTATGGCGGCCCAGCTCGCCTTTTTCAATCAGAACCTGGCTTTTGGCGACGCGGAACTGTTTGGCGAGAAATTTCACCAGGTGGGCATTGGCCTGGCCATCAACGGGCGGGGCGGTAATGGCGACTTTAAGCTCGTCGCCATGTACGCCCACGATGCTATCGCGGCTGGCCTTAGGCTGAATGTACAGCCTCAGCACCAGCCCGTCAGCGCAGGGTTCAACGGCACTCATAGCGCCATCCACAGCCCCGGCAGCAGCACGTTACCGGTAGCCTGCAGCACCTCGGCGACGCCCATATTGATCACGTACAGCAGCAGCACCAGCACCATCGGTGAGAAATCGATACCGCCCATCGACGGCAGCAGGTTGCGGATAGGGCGCAGCAGCGGGTCAGCCAGCTGCATCAGCACGTACTCCACCGGGCTGCGGCCCTGGCTGACCCAGCTCATGATCGCCATCAACAGCAGCACCCAGAAGATCAACGAGCCGATGGTTTTCAGCAGAATAAGCAGGGCGGAGATCCAGATGATCGGCTGGAAAGTGATCACCATAAACAGCACGATCGCTTTGATAACGCAGAGAATAAATGCCACCAGCAGCGAGGCGCTGTCAATCGGCCCCATTGCCGGGATAATCCGGCGCAGCGGTCCGACAATCGGCTGCGTGGCCTTCACCACAAATTGCGAAAACGGGTTGTAAAAGTCGCAGCGCGCCCACTGCATCCAGACGCGTAACAACACGACCATCGTGTAAAGCTCAATGACCGTTGAAAGCAGGAAAGTCAACGTCTTCATGGCGTTCCTCAGATTCCTTATTATTTGCTGTAGTCGCGCGCACCAAAAATGGCTGTGCCGATGCGCACCATCGTGCTTCCCGCCGCGATTGCGGCTTCCATATCGTCCGACATTCCCAGAGACAACGTATCGACCGTGGGGTACCGCGTTTTTAATCGCGCAAATGCTACCGCCATTTGCCGGGCGACGGCAAACTGCCTTACATATTCTGACTCAGGCGCAGGGATCGCCATCAGGCCGCGCAGCTCAAGGCGAGGTAATTCAGCGATCTCCGCCGCTAACGCATCGAGCGCTTCCAGCGGAATACCGGATTTGCTCTGCTCATCGCTGATATTAATTTGAATCAGCACCTTCAGCGGCGGCAAATGCGCCGGGCGCTGTTCGTTCAGACGGGTGGCGATTTTCAGCCGATCGACGGTGTGGCACCAGTCAAAATGCTCCGCCACTAACCGGCTTTTGTTGGACTGCAGGGGGCCAATAAAGTGCCACTGCAGCCCACTGACGCCCGCCTGCTGGAAATGGTTAATCTTCTCCACGCCCTCCTGGACGTAGTTTTCACCAAATGCCCGCTGGCCTGCCGCGATGGCGTCTTCGATCGCGCTCGCAGGTTTTGTTTTACTCACTGCAAGCAATGTCACTTCTTCTGGCGCACGCCCGCATCGGGCGGCAGCACCGGAGATTTTGTCCCGGACCTGTGCCAGGTTATGCGCAATATCGTTCATATTCCGAGGATGAGTTATGAAGCTGGAAGAAATCGTAGCCCTTAGTGTAAAGCATAATGTCTCCGATCTACACCTGTGCAATTCCGCCGCGCCGCGCTGGCGGCGGCAGGGCAGGCTGGAGGCCGCTCCCTTTCCTGCGCCGGATGTTGCGGATTTACTTAACGACAGGCTCGATGTCGCCCAGTTACAGCACTGGCAGGAGCAGGGACAGATTGACTTTGCGCTGACCCTGGCCTGCGGTTCGCGGCTGCGCGCCAGCGCGTTCGCCCATACGCGTGGAATTTCGCTGGTGTTGCGCCTCCTTCCCGGGCAGTGCCCGCGTCTGGAGTTGCTGGGTGCCCCGCCAGCGCTGAGTGAACTGCTGGCGGAAGAGAGTGGTTTGCTGTTGGTCACCGGAGCGACGGGCAGCGGCAAGTCGACCACCCTGGCGGCAATGGTTGGGCACCTCAACCAGCATCTTGATGGCCATATTCTGACCCTGGAGGACCCGGTGGAGTTTATTCATCACAGCGAGCGCTGCCTGATCCAGCAGCGGGAGATTGGCCGTCACTGCCCTTCGTTCGCTGCGGCGTTACGCGTGGCGCTGCGTCAGGACCCTGACGTCATCCTGTTAGGTGAGCTACGCGACAGCGAAACCATTCGCCTGGCGTTAACCGCGGCGGAGACCGGGCATCTGGTGATGGCGACATTACATACCCGCGGTGCGGCGCCGGCGGTGGAGAGATTGATCGATGTCTTTCCGGCAGAGGAGAAAGATCAGGTTCGTAGCCAGCTGGCCGGAAGCCTGTGCGCCGTACTGGCGCAAAAATTGTTACCCGCGCGTCAGGGTGGCAGAGTTGCGCTATACGAGCTTCTGGTCAATACCCCTGCGGTGGCGAATTTGATCCGTGAAGGAAAAGTGCACCAATTGCCCGGCGTGATGCAGACCGGGATGCAGAGTGGAATGCTGACCTTTACCCAGAGTTTTCAGCAACGTGTCGCTGCAGGCGAGCTATAAAGTGAGGAATGGGCGGGTTTGCCAGGTTAAATGATATGTTATATGAATGTTTGTTTTTTGTTTATTAATATTATTTAGTAATACAAATAACTTTTGATTATAAATTCAAATAATACATTCAAATTAGATATGTCGATAGTGAATACGCATTTCCAGGAAAAAAGTTTGATTATGTTTTGACAGTTTTGAGTCATTCGATTTATGCTGTTTATGGGAATAGGATGATTCTCATGGAATAACGTTTCTATTTGTAAGTCACCTTGGTGATTTATAAATTCACGACTGAATGTATCTTTTTTTATTCATTTAACCACCATGGCGGTGGGTAACAGCTAAGGAGAGTTTTAAGTGATTAATTTAAATGGAAATTCATCATCTTCTCGTCAGGTAACCTTTATTACCCACCCCTCTATTCAAAGCAAAGCTTTTGCCAGCTATTTGAGTGAAACCCTGATGGCGCCTGTGATTTTACAAAACATTAATAAACCACTTGCGCAGCGCCTGGCGAAAGATTCTGTAATATTATTTGATATCGCAGTGTCAAATAAGAAATTAAACAGGGTGTGGCGGGATATTATTCGCCTGCAGGCAGATAATCCTCGTTTGTTGATTATTAATAGCGCACAAAAGTATGAGTTATACGAAATGGCGCAGTGGCCAGCTTTATATGGTGTGTTCCGCCATGACGATGATGAATCGCGCTTAATTGAGGGCGTTAAGGCCGTGCTGAACGGTGAACAGACGGCTGAATTGAGCGTGATGCACCCGGCGATGTATGCTGCGGACCATGCATCGAAACCAGTGGAGAACTCGCCCCTGACGGAACGGGAATGCGAGATCCTCAACGAACTGCGCTGCGGCGCGACCAACCTGGATATCGCCCGGGCGCTGTTCATCAGCGAGAACACGGTACGGACGCATCTGTATAATGTATTTCGTAAGCTGAGCGTCAAGAATCGCACCCAGGCGGTGAGCTGGGCGAACGAACATCTGCGTCACTGAGCGGGTGGAAGGGCGCCGTCAGCAACCTGCCGGCGGCGCAGGAGAGCAGAGCTTAAAAGCTCTGCTCGAAGTAGCTTTCCAGAATGACCACGGCAGAGGCCGAGTCGACGCTGCCTTTATTCAGCGCCCGGTAGCCGCCGTGTTCAAACAGACCCGCGCGGGCTTCAACCGTACTCAGACGTTCATCATGCAGAAGGATCGCGACACCAAAGCGGCCATGGATTTTATTGGCGAAATTACGCGCGCGCGCCGTCAGCGGTTGCTCGGTGCCGTCCATATTCAGCGGCAGGCCGACGACCACCGCCTCAGGCTGCCACTCTTTAAGCAGTTTTTCAATGATATTCCAGTCCGGTTTACCGTCCTGTGCCTTCAGCGCCGGCAGCGGTCGAGCGGTTGCGGTGATGCGTTGACCCACCGCCACGCCGATGCTTTTGGTGCCGAAATCAAAGCCGAGAAAGGTTCCGCTCATCATGCATGCCCCGCGACGCCAGGCATCGTCACAATGTCGATACCAATCAGTTTAGCCGCCTCGCGCCAGCGATCGGCGATAGGTGTGCGGAAGAGAATATTCTGGTCAGCCGGCGCGGTGAGCCAGGCATTATCTAAAATCTCCTGCTCCAGTTGCCCTTTCTCCCATGAGGCGTAACCCAGCGCAACCAGCACGTTGCCCGGCTGCCGGTCGGTGCCTAAGGTTTCAAGGACATCCCGCGAGGTGGTGATCACCGTGTTATCCGAAATGCGGATGCTCGAGGAGAAGTCAGAGGGCGGGGTATGCAGAATAAAGCCGCGGTCTTCCGCCAGCGGGCCGCCCAGCATCACCGGTTTATCCAGGCGGATCTCCGGGTTGCGCGGCTCCGGGACAATTTTGAGCTTCTCGAGGATCCCTTCCACCTGCAGATTTTCCAGCGGCTTATTGATAATAATGCCCATGGCACCCTCATCGTTATACTCGCAGATATAGACCACGGAGCGGCGGAAAATAGGGTCCTGAAGCGCAGGCATGGCAATCAGAAAGTGATGCTGTAAATTCATTGTCAGAGGTTCTGTTCCTGGTTCAAAAAAGCAACACCCAGTATGCGGGCAAAGTAGAATGGTGTCGATGCACTTTATCTGGCAGGTGCCCAGGCGACGCCTGGCTGGCCGCGTTTCACGAGCGCGGAAACCCGCGCTCGCGGCGCCATCAGCGGACGTTTACAACCTGGTGCTTATTTAGCGATACGTCTCTCGATAGCGTCCATCAGCATGCCGGTGATCGAAATATCCGGGAAAGCTGCCTCGATCTCACGCACACAGGTCGGGCTGGTGACGTTAATTTCCGTCAGACGGTCGCCGATGATATCCAGGCCAACAAAGATAAGGCCTTTGGCCTTCAGCGTCGGGCCGACGCGGCGGGCGATTTCCCAGTCGCTTTCGGTCAACGGGCGAGCTTCGCCGCGGCCGCCGGCGGCCAGATTGCCGCGGGTTTCACCGCCCTGCGGAATACGCGCCAGGCAATAAGGTACCGGCTCGCCATCCACCACCAGCACGCGCTTGTCGCCGTCTTTAATGGCCGGCAGATAGTTCTGCGCCATGCAGTAGCGGCTGCCCAGTTCGGTCAGCGTCTCGGCTATCACCCCAAGGTTAGGATCGCCGGCTTTAACACGGAAAATAGAGGCGCCGCCCATGCCGTCGAGCGGTTTCATTATGATATCGCCGTGTTTTTCCCAGAAGGCTTTCAACTGGGCTTTATTGCGGGTGACCAGCGTTTCCGGGGTGAGTTCAGAGAACCAGGCGGTGAACAGCTTCTCGTTACAGTCGCGCAGGCTCTGCGGCTTGTTAACGATAAGCGTACCTTTCTCTTCCGCCCGCTCGAGGATGTAGGTGGCATAAATAAATTCGGTATCAAACGGCGGATCTTTACGCATCAGGATGACGTCAAGGTCCGCCAGCGGCAGATCCTGCTCGCCGGTGAAGTCATACCATTTATCGTAGTTCTGTTCGACGCTTAGCGTGCGCGTACGGGCGCGGGCTTCGCCGTTGATCAAATAGAGGTCGTTCATCTCCATGTAATGGAGTTCATAGCCGCGACGCTGCGCTTCCAGCAACATAGCGAAGCTGGTGTCTTTCTTGATGTTGATGGTTGCGATGGGATCCATCACGATGCCGAGCTTGATCATGGTTCTTCTCCGTTAACGCCTCAACCTAAGTCGCCAAAACGCACCTGCAGGGCGGTGATGGCGGTGAGCGCAGTAGTCTCTGTACGCAGAACGCGCGGTCCCAACAGAATATCAGTAAACTGGTATTGCGCGGTCATCGCTATCTCTTCAGCCGACAGCCCACCTTCCGGGCCAATCAGCAAACGGACGCGTTCAACCGGCAGCGGCAGCGTGTTAATACTGGCGCTGGCGCGCGGGTGCAGGTTGAGCTTCAGCCCGCTGTCCTGTTCGGCGCACCACTCTTCCAGCTGCATCGCCGGACGTATTTCCGGTACCACGTTACGACCGCTCTGTTCGCAGGCGGCAATAGCGATTTTCTGCCACTGCTGGATCTTTTTCTGCAAACGTTCGGCATCCAGTTTAACGCCACAACGCTCGGAAAACAGTGGCGTTATGAGGCTTACCCCAAGTTCGATCGATTTCTGGATGGTGAATTCCATTTTTTCGCCGCGCGACATCACCTGGCCTAAATGGATATGCAGCGGCGATTCCCGATCGTCAGGTTCGCCACTGAGCACCTCAACCGTAACGTTTTTCTTACCGGCCTCGGTGATGACCGCGTCAAACACCTGGTTACTGCCGTCAAAAAGCTGTAGGTGCTGACCGGCGGTCATGCGCAGGACGCGGCCGACGTGGTTGGCCGCGTCATCGCTCAGCGCGATCTGGCTGCCGACAATGAGGCGTTCTGGATGATGGATGCGAGGAATGCGCATGCTTGATATTCCGTTCGTTGCGCAGATGCCAGCTTCCCGCCATCGGGCGGGAAGCACAGGGCTGCAAATTAACAATTGCCGCTAGTGTAGGTTAGCTCTTTTGCGCCTGGCAAGCCTGCTGGACATACGGATTATGGTTGCCCTGTACTTTCGCGATGCGTTCATCGCGTTCACACTCCCAGGCGGTGACCGGGTACTGTTTATTCCAGGCGGTAAACAGCTGAGTTTGCTGGCGGGAAAGATTCAGCTGATAGCGGTCGCGCATATAGAAGTAGGTGCGGGCGATGGCGCCGCGAGCGCGGGCAGGGGGCTCGGCGATTTTATCTTTAAAATCGACCTTCATGGTGCACTGGCCGTACTGGCCTTCACCGCCGTTCCACTGGCTGTACATAAAGTTGCCGCGATCGCCATTCACTTCTCCCACCGCCGGCTGCAGGTTGTGCATATCGCTTTCCATCTTGCGGTATTCCGGATCTTTGGCGCAGTTTTTACGTCCACCCTCCTGCCAGCACTGACGCTGATGGCCGAACTGCCATGCCGGCACTACGTGCTCCCATTCAACCCGGCTGGCGCGGTTCTCATTTTTACGCACTTTATAGCCGCAGGATTCCAAATCGATAACGCCTTTTTTCCCCTGCCAGTCGATTTTACAGCCGCAATAAAAATCGCCCGGAACGTCGGCATTCACTTTGACGCCAGCGGCTTTGGCCTGGGAAAAACTGGTAATTTCGGCGGCCGCAAGCGGGCCACTGACTGCCGCGCTCAATACCGCTACGGCTAAAACATGCATACGGGACATCGTTAACTCCGTGTCAAAACGAGCCCGCAACGTAGCGAATGAGGGTGCCGGATGCAATCAGTCAGATCAGAAAGTTTCTAATTAATTCCAATGGTTATTTTTCAGCCACCAGCAGATCGCCGCAGCGAACGCAGCGGTAGGTGGCCTCACCACGAACCACCCGGTTATGGCGACGGACGGTGAGCTGATGCTGCTGACAGCGGCAGCGATAGGGGAAGGTGTTCTGGCGAACCGAATCGAGTTCAAAGCGGTGGGTGCGGCGAGCGGGAACGCCAAGGACGCTCTCCATCATCCATTTCCACTCTTTTCCGTGCGGCGCGACGCGGCCAAAATGCTGCCAGACCAGCAGGTGTGCCAGCTCATGCGGCACCACTTCATCGATAAACTCCTGCTGATTTTCCAGCAGCAGCACCGGGTTTAAACGAATTTCGTTTTTCTCCAGCCAGGCGGTGCCGGCGGAGGTACCGCGCTGTTGGTAGACCAGCGTCGGCTCCGCATAGCAGCGTTCCAGCTTGCGATTCGCGTTGGCGAGATGCTCCCGCAGGCTGCGCATTACGGCCTGCTGAATAGCGATGGGAATTCGGGGTGTTTTCATAGCGCCAGAGGATAGTGCGGCGCACGAGGGAGAGCAAGAGGAAGCTTCCTCCCGGGGAGGGAGGAAGCTCAGGCGGGTTAGTTGCGGGCGCCGATTTCGCGCAGCGGACGACCTTGCATCAGGTTCCGTTCAATATGTTCCAGCGAGACGTTTTTGGTTTCCGGGATCAGCCACAACGTCAGCAGGATAAACAGCACGTTCAGGCCGCCGTAGACCCAGAAGGTATTGGCGCTGCCGAGCGAGTTGAGCATGGTCAGGAAGGTGGCGCCGACAATCATGTTGGCAATCCAGTTAGTCGCCGTGGAGCAGGTGATACCGAAGTCGCGGCCTTTCAGCGGCTGGATTTCGGAGCACAGTACCCAAATCAGCGGACCGGCGCTCATGGCGAAACCGACGATGAACATCAGCAGCATCAGGACCGCAACATACTGGGCGGTAGAAGAGTGAATGCCGATGTGCATCATGGTGCCCAGCACGCCCATCCCTGCGGCCATCACGATAAAGCCAAGGATCAGCGTTGGTTTACGGCCCCAGCGGTCGACCAGACCGATGGCGATAAAGGTGGCCAGCACGTTGGTCAGACCGACGATCACCGTCCCCCACATCTGTTCTGTGGTGTTGGCATAGCCCGCCAGCTCAAAAATCTTCGGCGCGTAGTACATGATGACGTTCATGCCGGTGAACTGCTGCATCACCTGCAGCAGAATGCCGAGGAACACCGCACGGCGGAAGTTACTGTTGTCTTTAAACAGCGACCAGCCGGACTGTTTCACCTTCAGGCTTTCACGGATCTCGTCAAGCTCACGTTTCGCTTCGGCGCTGGTATCGCGCAGGCGCAGCAGCACGCGTTCGGCATCGACGAAGCGACGTTTGGCGGCGAACCAGCGCGGGCTGTCCGGCAGGAAGATGACGCCAATCAGCAGCAATATTGCCGGAATGATGATCACGCCGAGCATCCAGCGCCAGGCGCCGCTGTAGCTGAAAGCGGTATCAGAGAGATAGGCGCCAAGGATCCCGATGGTGATCATCAGCTGGTACATGGAAATCATACTGCCGCGAATTTTTTCGGGCGCGATTTCCGAGAGATACAGCGGAGCCGTGTATGAGGCAACACCCACCGCCAGCCCCAGCAGCACGCGGGAGACCAGCAGGATCTCGACGTTTGGCGCAGCGGCAGAGAACAGAGAACCTGCGACAAAGAGGATGGCGCCGATCATCAGGCTCTTTTTACGGCCCAGTTTGAAGGAGAGCCAGCCGCTGCCCACCGCACCGACGGCGGCACCGAACATCATGGAGCTGACCACCCACTCCTGAGTGTGAGCGGAAATCTGGAACTCATTGGCAATAAAGGGTAAGGCACCCGCAATAACACCGATATCAAGGCCGAACAGCAGGCCAGCCAGCGCGGCGAGGAAACAGACGAAGAACGTCATGGTCTTGTTCGAACGCCCTTGTTTTTTGTTGTCAGGCATAACGCCCTCCAGTTGAGTTATTGATTCTGTCGATGGTTAGGGTAGGACACTCGTCGGTAAAAAAACGTGATTATAGTCACGGCTGTGTAATCGTTTACACAAAGGTAAAGAAACGTAATACATTAAATGCTTTTTAAATCAGCAATATAAACAAGGATAGTCGACAATTTGAAAAACGGTAATCAGAGTTGACCGAAACAATATGTAACATTGTGAAAAATACCCCCATAAGCTGCCTGCTTAGGGGAGAAAGTGATAGGCATCAATATGTAATCGCTTTCATGGCAATGCCACGTTCTGCTTAAGCAAGGCGGAGGGAGGAGAGAGAGGGAAAATAAAAAGGCCAGCACGAGGCTGGCCTTGAAGAGAGGAAGCGGGGGATTATTTCAGACCAGCAGCTTCGCGCAGCAGTGCCGCTTTGTCGGTTTTTTCCCATGGGAAATGTTCGCGACCAAAGTGACCGTAGGCTGCGGTTTCTTTGTAGATCGGGTGCAGCAGATCCAGCATCTGAATCAGGCCGTAAGGGCGCAGGTCGAAGAACTCGCGCACCAGCAGGGTCAGCTGTTCAGAAGGCACTTTCTCGGTACCAAAGGTTTCCACCATGATGGAAGTCGGTTCTGCAACGCCGATAGCGTAGGAAACCTGAATTTCGCAACGATCGGCCAGGTCTGCGGCAACGATGTTTTTCGCCACATAGCGCGCCGCATAGGCTGCGGAACGGTCAACTTTAGACGGATCTTTACCGGAGAACGCACCGCCGCCGTGACGTGCCATGCCGCCGTAGGTATCAACGATGATTTTACGGCCGGTCAGCCCACAGTCGCCCATCGGGCCGCCGATAACGAAACGGCCGGTCGGGTTGATGAAGAATTTGGTCGAAGCGTTCAGCCATTCGGTCGGCAGAATCGGCTTGATGATCTCTTCCATCACCGCTTCCTGCAGCGATTTCTGGTCGATATCTTCCGCGTGCTGGGTGGACAGAACGACTGCATCGATGCCGACGATTTTGCCGTCGTCATACTGGAAGGTTACCTGGCTTTTCGCATCCGGGCGCAGCCACGGCAGGGTGCCGTTTTTACGCACTTCAGCCTGGCGCTGCACCAGACGGTGAGCGTAGGTCACCGGCGCCGGCATCAGCACGTCGGTTTCGTTGGTGGCATAGCCAAACATCAGCCCCTGGTCGCCTGCGCCTTGCTCCAGCGGATCGGCACGGTCAACGCCCTGGTTGATGTCCGGAGACTGTTTACCAATGGCGCTCAGTACGGCGCACGAGTTGGCGTCAAAGCCCATATCGGAATGCACGTAGCCAATTTCGCGGACGGTGTTGCGAGTGATCTCTTCGATATCAACCCATGCGCTGGTGGTGATTTCGCCACCGACCAGCACCATGCCGGTTTTGACATAGGTTTCACATGCTACACGCGCTTTCGGATCCTGCTCGAGGATCGCATCCAGCACAGCATCAGAGATTTGGTCAGCAATTTTGTCAGGATGCCCTTCTGATACGGACTCAGACGTAAAGAGGTGTTTTGCCATATTTTATTTCACCTGTGGACGATTCGGGTAGCTCATACTGTTGTGTGATGTGGCTTTGGTGGATTATCAGCGCAAAGCCGCGCAGGTTGCGACACGAGCAGTCTGAGTGTTAATCAGTATAGACGGATTAACTTCTGGACGGCCATTTTAGGTCAAATCTTGAGCCTATTTCCAGCCTTTTTTGATGGCGGTCGCATTTATGGGAAAACGGGTCTGGCAAATTTTCCTGACAACGGCGCAGGCAGGCACATTTTTATTTTGCTTTTTACCCCGCTTCTCGGTATAAAACGCCGCGCGCGGCTCATTAAAAAAGCGCACGGGGCATGGCCCTGTGGTGCCACTTCCAGCCGGGTTAAGCAGTCTGTATTTACAGAATCTCGCAGCGGCGTAGCGCCTGTTGCCCGGTATGTATAGCTTTGGCTTGTCGCCGACCCTGTCGCAGGGCGGTGTGGAGGTGATACCAGATAATGAACCAACGTTTTTCGCTTGATTCGTCGCGTCGTTCTGTCGCGCGCCAGCACTCCGCAACCTGCATCTCTCTCATGCAAACCAGCCGATGTTCACCCCATCTCGGCGCTTCTCAGGATTCCAGGGCCGGTCGGCCGTCAGAAAACTGAACAAGGGCGCTCTTGCCAGGCAAGAGTTTTCTCGTGGTTTCTCCGGACTGTCATACTCTGTTCGGCTACGTGTTTTACGATGATATGAATAAGAAACCGGTCGCGCAGTCGCAAAACCAGCAGATAGTGCTGGGCTTTAGGACTGTTCATGGGTTGTTATCGCATCTTTGGACTGCGATAGTAGTTAACTGTCTTACACTTATTATTAAAAATTGAGGTTCGCTATGTCTGACGACATGTCTATGGTTTCGCCTTCGTCAGCAGGCGAACACGGTGTATTACGTTCCATGCAGGAGGTAGCGATGAGCTCCCAGGAAGCCAGCAAGATGCTGCGTACTTATAATATTGCCTGGTGGGGCAATAACTATTATGACGTCAACGAACTGGGCCACATCAGCGTTTGCCCGGATCCGGACGTCCCGGAAGCGCGCGTTGACCTCGCTGAATTAGTCAAAGCGCGTGAAGCGCAAGGACAGCGCCTGCCGGCACTGTTCTGCTTTCCGCAGATCCTGCAGCACCGCCTGCGCTCGATCAACGCCGCCTTCAAACGCGCGCGTGAATCGTACGGCTATAACGGCGATTACTTCCTCGTCTACCCAATTAAGGTTAACCAGCACCGTCGCGTGATTGAATCGTTGATCCATTCCGGCGAGCCGCTGGGCCTGGAAGCCGGTTCGAAAGCGGAACTGATGGCCGTGCTGGCGCACGCCGGGATGACCCGCAGCGTCATCGTCTGTAATGGTTATAAAGACCGCGAATACATCCGTCTGGCGCTGGTGGGCGAGAAGATGGGCCACAAGGTCTATCTGGTCATCGAGAAGATGTCCGAGATCGCCATCGTGCTGGAAGAGGCCGAGCGCCTGAACGTGGTGCCGCGCCTCGGTGTGCGTGCGCGTCTGGCCTCGCAGGGCTCCGGCAAATGGCAATCCTCTGGCGGCGAGAAGTCCAAGTTTGGCCTCGCGGCGACCCAGGTACTGCAGCTGGTTGAGATCCTGCGTGCCGCAGGGCATCTTGAGAGCCTGCAACTGCTGCACTTCCACCTCGGTTCGCAGATGGCCAATATTCGCGATATCGCTACCGGCGTGCGTGAATCGGCGCGTTTCTACGTCGAGCTGCATAAGCTGGGCGTCAATATTCAGTGCTTCGACGTCGGCGGCGGTCTGGGCGTGGACTACGAAGGCACCCGCTCGCAGTCTGACTGCTCGGTGAACTACGGCCTGAACGAATACGCCAACAATATCATCTGGGCCATCGGCGATGCCTGTGAAGAGAACGGTCTGCCGCACCCGACGGTGATCACCGAGTCCGGCCGCGCGGTGACCGCGCACCATACCGTGCTGGTTTCCAACATCATCGGCGTGGAGCGTAACGAATACACCGAGGCGACCCCGCCGGCGGAAGACGCCGCGCGTCCGCTGCAGAGCATGTGGGAAACCTGGCTGGAGATGCACGAGACCGGTAATCGCCGCTCGCTGCGCGAATGGCTGCACGACAGCCAGATGGACCTGCACGATATCCATATCGGCTACTCCTCCGGCACCTTTAACCTGCAGGAGCGCGCCTGGGCCGAGCAGCTGTATCTGAACATGTGCCATGAAGTGCAGAAGCAGCTCGACCCGAGCAACCGCGCGCATCGCCCCATCATTGATGAGCTGCAGGAACGCATGGCGGATAAAATCTACGTCAACTTCTCGCTGTTCCAGTCGATGCCGGATGCCTGGGGGATCGATCAGCTGTTCCCGGTGATGCCGCTGGAAGGGCTGAACAAGTCGCCGGAGCGCCGCGCGGTGCTGCTGGACATCACCTGCGATTCTGATGGCGCCATCGATCACTACGTGGACGGCGACGGGATCGCCACCACCATGCCGATGCCGGAATACGACCCGGAGAACCCGCCGATGCTGGGCTTCTTTATGGTCGGCGCCTATCAGGAGATCCTCGGCAACATGCACAACCTGTTCGGCGATACCGAGGCGGTGGACGTGTTCGTCTTCCCTGACGGCAGCGTTGAGGTTGAGCTGTCCGACGAGGGCGACACCGTGGCGGATATGCTGCAGTATGTGCAGCTGGATCCGAACACGCTGCTGACCCAGTTCCGCGATCAGGTGAAAAACACCGGCCTGGACGATGCGTTGCAGCAGCAGTTCCTCGAAGAGTTTGAGGCGGGTCTCTACGGCTATACTTATCTGGAAGACGAGTAGCCGCTGATGCCCGGTGGCGCTGCGCTTACCGGGCCTGCGCATGTCTGCCGGATAAGGCGAAGTCGCCCGCTGGCCGAATGCGATACTCACTTGAACCCGTATGCATTACCGGCGATAATTCACGCCAATAAGCGATTTATCTATCAAACCCTTCCTCGTCGGGCCTAACGACGCGGAGGGGTTTTTTTATACTTATTTTTTACGTTCCACGACTGCGAAAAGAGGTCATATCCATGAGCACTTTAGGTCATCAATACGATAACTCCCTGGTATCCAATGCCTTTGGCTTTCTGCGTTTGCCGATGAATTTCATGCCTTACGACAGCGATGCGGACTGGGTCATCACCGGCGTACCGTTCGATATGGCGACCTCCGGGCGCGCGGGTGGCCGTCATGGCCCGGCGGCTATCCGTCAGGTTTCCACTAACCTCGCCTGGGAGCACAACCGTTTCCCGTGGAACTTCGACATGCGCGAACGCCTCAACGTGGTGGACTGCGGCGATCTGGTGTACGCCTTCGGCGACGCGCGCGAAATGAGCGAGAAGCTGCAGGCTCACGCCGAGAAGCTGCTGGCGGCAGGTAAGCGCATGCTCTCCTTCGGCGGTGACCACTTTGTAACCCTGCCGCTGCTGCGCGCCCACGCCAAGCACTTCGGTAAAATGGCGCTGGTGCACTTCGATGCTCACACTGATACCTACGCCAACGGCTGCGAGTTTGACCACGGCACCATGTTCTATACCGCGCCGAACGAAGGGCTTATCGATCCGAACCACTCGGTGCAGATCGGGATCCGCACCGAGTTCGACAAAGACAATGGCTTTACGGTGCTGGACGCCGGCCAGGTCAACGACCGCAGCGTTGATGACGTGATTGCCCAGGTGAAGCAGATCGTCGGTGACATGCCGGTCTACCTGACCTTTGATATCGACTGTCTGGATCCGGCGTTTGCGCCAGGCACCGGTACCCCGGTTATCGGCGGGCTGACCTCAGACCGCGCGATCAAGCTGGTGCGCGGTCTGAAGGATCTGAACATCGTTGGGATGGACGTGGTAGAAGTGGCTCCGGCCTACGATCAGTCCGAAATCACCGCTCTGGCGGCGGCGACCCTGGCGCTGGAGATGCTGTATATCCAGGCGGCGAAGAAGGGTGAATAACCCGGATTAACCCCGACCCTCTCCCTTCCCGGGAGAGGGTTGCGCACGGCACAGAGGGGTTATCAAGGCGCCGGGCGATAGCTCCTGCGCGCCGGGAGAGGGCCGGCCCGCAGGAGAGGGGTCATCAACGCATCAAAATACGTTAAACGGATATTCGACGTAGAACCGGACTTCATTCCCGCTGACGTTATAGTCGCTGGCGTTGCTGGAAACGCGCAGCACCGAATAGCGGAGTCTGAATTTCAAATCTTTCGCCACGCCGTTTTGCACCTGGTACTGAACCTGGTTGAACCATTCATGTTCTTTGCCGTTGCTGGTCTCTGAAGTTTTAATGTTATCCCCGCGCACGTAGGCGGTGGTCCAGGTCAGCCCCGGCAACCCCAGCCCGGCAAAATCCAGTCCGTACGACGCCTGCCACGAGCGTTCATCTTCACCATTAAAATCAGACCAGTAGGAGTTAGCCAGCCAAATGGTGTTGCCGCCATCGCCGACGCCGCCCTGGTTCTGGTAGCCGCCATAATGGTAGCCGGTACTGCCGCTGCTTTGCTGGTAAGCGACCTTAAAGGTGTGAATATCCCTGATGTAGCTGGCGGCCAGGCTCCAGATGCTGTTGCTGCGCCCGGTGTCATTGGCATCGGCATATTCTTGATCCAGGCGTGAGTTATAGCCGTTGAAGTCGAGAACCAGCTGTTGGTTGGCGGTGAACGGCTGCTTATAATTCAGGCCAAGATACTGTTTGTTAAGCACATCTTCGACGTGTGAAGCGTACAGCGCACCGCTAAGCTGGTCGTTGAACTGGTAGCTGGCGCCGCCGAAGGTCAGGCTTTTCAGGCCGCTGTTATGGCTGTCGTCGCTTTTGCGCTGCTGATCGGTCAGGTAGCCAGCGTTAATTTCCAGACCATCGATTTCGCGTGAGGTCAGCATGGTGCCGGTATAGCTCTCGTACAGCAGACGTGAGTCGTCGGCATAGACGATGGGCAGCATCGGGCGCTGGCTGCCGTAGCTGAGTACGGTATTTGAGAAGCGCATTTTGCCGGTGGCGCCGAATTTCGCAAGATCGGATTTCGCCCGGCCATCGTCATCCTGGGCGAAAAAGTCGATCCCGCCCGCGCCGCTGCGCCCGCGACCGCCGTCAAGGCGTACCGCATATTGAGCGATACCGTCCACGCCGAAGCCAACCGGACCCTGGGTAAAGCCGGATTCGAAGGTGGCGATAATCCCCTGGCCCCATTCGGCCTTATCCGGCAGTCCGTCACGATAATCACGTTTGATATACGCGTTACGCAAAAAGAGATCCAGATGGCTGTCGTCAATAAAGCCCTGGCTGGCGGATTGTTGGCTGGCGAAAGTCGGCGTGGCGGCAATAATGCCAAGTGCGATTAACGATAATTCTTTTTTCACTGAAGGCACTTCTCTGTCTGTCGATATATTCAAGGGAATCACTGCTGACCAGATATTCTCCTGAAATAATGTCGAAAGCAATCATTGTGTGAGCAATGGTATCGGCAGGAAACAAGTGATGTAGCGCGCCACGGCAGCGTGCGGCGGTAAGGGCTGGACTATTTATTATCTGGAGGAATGCGGTTCTGAAAGGCGGATTGTGTCCGCCGTTTTTCATTTGCCAAATAATATTTTGCTGAGGTTTCGGATATAAAATAATTGCCTGTAAAGTGAGGCGGTTATAATTAACAGTTTGTGCGCTTAAGTTATCAATTTATGCGGCTAAATATTTTTCCTGCAATATAAAAAAGGGAGGCGATAATGCCTCCCACTGTCGATTATTTAATCCCGTCGGCCTTCATGCGATCGCGAATATGCTGGGCGCGCGCTTCTGAGGCCGGGTGATCGTCAAACATGGAACTTTGACGGCCGGCTTCCAGCTTGGCCAGTTTTTCGAAGCTGGTGGCCAGCCCTGATGGATTGATGCCGCGTTTACGCAGCAGGTCGTAAGAGTAGTCATCCGCTTCCGACTCCTGGCGCTGGGAGAACTGCGAGTTCACCAGTTTTTCACCCAGATCGCCCAGCTGCGACTGCGACAGACTGCCGACGATACCGCCCGCGGAGGCTGCCGCCGCACGCACGGCGTTGGTGCCCAGCGCGACCTGCATGCCTTTCTTCACGTGGCCCAGGGCGACGTGGCCCATTTCGTGGCCGATCACCGCTTCAACTTCATTATCGTTCATCAGGTCCATCAGGCCGCTGTAGACGCGGATGCAGCCGTTGGCCATCGCGAAGGCGTTTACATCTTTGGTCTCATACACTTTGTAGTTTACTGGCTGACCATTGATGTTATCGCCCAGCGCGGCCGCGATTTTGCTCAGACGCTGGCTGTATTCACTGCTGGCCGGGGCGATTTTCGCTTTGGCGTCCATTTCTTTACAGGCCTGGTCGCTTAGGGTTTTCACCTGCGCGTCGCTGAGGGAGTAAGCCTGGAAGGCTTCGGCGCCTGAGCTGAGCAGACCGTTGGAGTCCATGTTCTGACATCCGGTAAGGGTTGCTGCGATCCCAAGAGCAAGTACGGTTGAGCGAATTTTCATTTTTTATCTTCCACAATCTTATGGTTGTTTATCCGACAATACGGCGACGGCAGGGAACCGTATTCTGCGTAAATTATAAAGAGTATCGCAGGAAGCGGGCGAGCGGATTCCGGGGTAGCACAACCTGTTCCAGAGATTTCTTAAAGGGCAAAAGGATGCTCCATGTACATGACTTGTCGCTTGGGTTACATTGTTCACACTTTTTTCCGGCGTAGCCCAAAACGCGCTCTCGTCAAGTCGTTAAGGGCATGGCCTTCAACAGTCCGAACTGGAGTCAAAATGTCCTCACGTAAAGAGCTTGCTAACGCTATTCGTGCGCTGAGCATGGACGCTGTACAGAAAGCCAAATCCGGCCACCCGGGTGCCCCGATGGGTATGGCTGACATTGCCGAAGTGCTGTGGCGTGATTTCCTGAACCATAACCCGAACAATCCGGCGTGGGCTGACCGTGACCGTTTTGTCCTGTCCAATGGCCATGGTTCGATGCTGATTTACAGCCTGCTGCACCTCACTGGCTACGATCTGCCGATTGAAGAGCTGAAAAACTTCCGCCAGCTGCACTCCAAAACCCCGGGTCACCCGGAAGTCGGCTACACCGCGGGCGTGGAAACCACCACCGGTCCGCTGGGTCAGGGTATCGCTAACGCGGTCGGGATGGCTATCGCCGAGAAAACCCTGGCGGCGCAGTTTAACCGTCCGGGCCACGACATCGTTGACCACTACACCTACGCCTTTATGGGCGACGGCTGCATGATGGAAGGCATTTCTCACGAAGTGTGCTCCCTGGCCGGTACCCTGAAACTGGGCAAACTGGTGGCGTTCTATGATGACAACGGCATCTCCATCGACGGCCACGTTGAAGGCTGGTTCACCGACGATACCGCGAAACGTTTTGAAGCCTACGGCTGGCACGTGGTGCGCGGCGTGGACGGTCACGACGCTGACGCCATCAAACGCGCGGTAGAAGAAGCGCGTGCGGTCACCGATAAACCGTCCCTGCTGATGTGCAAAACCATCATCGGCTTCGGTTCGCCGAACAAAGCAGGCACCCATGATTCCCACGGTGCGCCGCTGGGCGACGCGGAAATCGCGCTGACCCGCGAAGCGCTGGGCTGGAAATACGCGCCGTTTGAAATCCCGTCTGAGATCTATGCCCAGTGGGATGCGAAAGAGGCAGGCCAGGCGAAAGAAGCCGCATGGAACGAGAAGTTTGCGGCTTACGCCAAAGCCTTCCCGCAGGAAGCGGCCGAATTCACCCGTCGTATGAAAGGTGAGATGCCGTCTGACTTCGACGCCAAAGCTAACGAGTTCATCGCGAAGCTGCAGGCCAACCCGGCGAAAATCGCCAGCCGTAAAGCCTCTCAGAACGCCATCGAAGCCTTCGGCCCGCTGCTGCCGGAATTCCTCGGCGGTTCTGCCGACCTGGCGCCGTCCAACCTGACCCTGTGGTCTGGCTCTAAGCCGATCAACGAAGACACCGCGGGTAACTACATTCATTACGGCGTACGCGAGTTCGGTATGACCGCTATCGCCAACGGTATCGCGCTGCACGGCGGTTTCCTGCCGTACACCTCCACCTTCCTGATGTTCGTCGAGTATGCGCGTAACGCGGTACGTATGGCGGCGCTGATGAAACAGCGTCAGGTGATGGTCTACACCCACGACTCCATCGGTCTGGGCGAAGACGGCCCGACTCACCAGCCGGTAGAGCAGGTGGCTTCCCTGCGTGTGACCCCGAACATGTCCACCTGGCGTCCGTGTGACCAGGTGGAATCCGCGATTGCGTGGAAATATGGCGTGGAGCGTCAGGACGGCCCGACCGCGCTGATTCTCTCCCGTCAGAACCTGGCGCAGCAGGAGCGTACCGCAGAGCAGCTGGCAAACGCGGCCCGCGGCGGGTATGTGCTGAAAGATTGCGCCGGCCAGCCGGAACTGATCTTCATCGCCACCGGTTCTGAAGTTGAGCTGGCAGTGGCCGCGTGGGACAAACTGACTGCCGAAGGCGTGAAGGCGCGCGTGGTTTCCATGCCGTCTACCGACGCATTCGACAAGCAGGATGCGGCCTACCGTGAATCCGTACTGCCGAAAGCCGTTTCTGCGCGCGTTGCTGTGGAAGCCGGTATTGCGGACTACTGGTTCAAATACGTTGGCCTGAATGGCGCCATCGTTGGCATGACCACCTTCGGTGAGTCTGCGCCGGCTGAGCAGCTGTTCGAGGAGTTCGGCTTCACCGTCGACAACGTGGTCGCTAAAGCGAAAGCGCTGCTGTAATTGCTGGTACGGTGCGGGCTGATGCCCTCACCCCAACCCTCTCCCACAGGAGAGGGGCAAACACCAAAAACGGTAACCCCTGGGTTACCGTTTTTCTGTTACCTCGCACCCGGCTTTTTTGTATCGGCTATTCCTGAATCATGTAATGTACTTGTAAATTATTCCAGCGAAAATGTGATGTGAGTCATATAGCTGGTTTATTGCACTGGACAAACATTCCTTTTATTCCTCGTTTCGCTTATTCTAGCTGAAGCGTTTCAGTCGTTTAAATGTTCGACAATTAATCAATCAGTCGCAGTTTGCAGCTGGTAAGGTTCCCCTCAGAGCGTTGCTGGATTACTCTGTCAGCCACCTCTATAACAGGGACAGCCTTGCAGGAGATCTATGACCATTCGCATCGCGATTAATGGCTTCGGTCGCATTGGACGCAACGTGGTTCGTGCTCTATATGAATCCGGGCGTCGTGCGGAAATCACCGTGGTGGCAATCAATGAACTGGCGGATGCTGCGGGCATCGCGCATTTGTTGAAATATGACACCAGCCATGGCCGTTTCGCCTGGGATGTCCGTCAGGAGCGCGAGCAGCTGTTTGTTGGTGATGATGCCATCCGTCTGCTGCATGAGCCGACCATTGCGGCGCTGCCCTGGCGCGAGCTGGCGGTAGACGTAGTGCTTGACTGCACCGGCGTTTACGGGAGCCGTGAGCACGGTGAAGCGCACCTGCAGGCGGGGGCGAAGAAAGTGCTCTTTTCCCACCCCGGCGGTAACGACCTCGACGCGACGGTGGTCTATGGCGTCAATCAGGATGAACTCCGCGCCGAGCACCGCATTGTCTCCAACGCCTCCTGCACCACCAACTGCATTATTCCGATCATTAAACTGTTAGATGATGCCTATGGCATCGAGTCCGGCACCGTCACCACCATTCACTCGGCGATGCATGACCAGCAGGTGATTGACGCCTACCATCCGGATCTACGGCGTACCCGCGCGGCCAGCCAGTCGATCATTCCGGTGGATACCAAACTGGCGGCAGGGATAACGCGTATTTTCCCGCAGTTTAACGACCGTTTTGAAGCGATTGCCGTGCGGGTACCGACGATAAACGTGACGGCAATTGACCTGAGCGTGACGGTAAAAAAACCGGTAAAAGCATGTGAAGTCAACCAGTTGCTGCAAAAAGCAGCACAAGGTGCATTTCATGGTATAGTTGACTATACGGAATTACCGTTGGTCTCGACAGATTTTAACCACGATCCGCACAGTGCCATCGTCGATGGCACGCAAACCCGGGTCAGTGGCGCGCATCTGATCAAAACGCTGGTCTGGTGCGATAACGAATGGGGCTTTGCTAACCGAATGCTCGACACGACGTTAGCGATGGCGGCTATTGGTTTCAGGTTCGACGCATAAACGTCGACAAAACTTTATGAATCAACGAGAGGATTCACCATGTCTGTAATTAAGATGACCGATCTGGATCTGGCTGGTAAACGCGTTTTTATCCGTGCGGATCTGAACGTACCAGTTAAAGACGGGAAAGTAACCAGCGACGCACGTATCCGTGCCTCTCTGCCGACCATTGAACTGGCGCTGAAGCAGGGCGCGAAAGTCATGGTTACTTCTCACCTGGGTCGTCCGACCGAAGGCGAGTACAACGAAGAATTCTCTCTGCTGCCGGTTGTTAATTACCTGAAAGACAAACTGTCCAACCCGGTACGTCTGGTTAAAGACTACCTGGACGGCGTGGAAGTGGCTGCCGGCGAGCTGGTGGTTCTGGAAAACGTTCGCTTCAACAAAGGCGAGAAAAAAGACGACGAAGCGCTGTCCAAAAAATACGCCGCGCTGTGCGACGTGTTCGTCATGGACGCTTTCGGTACTGCACACCGTGCGCAGGCTTCCACCCACGGCATCGGCAAATTTGCTGACGTAGCGTGCGCAGGCCCGCTGCTGGCCGCTGAACTGGACGCGCTGGGTAAAGCGCTGAAAGAGCCGGCTCGTCCGATGGTCGCTATCGTTGGTGGTTCTAAAGTCTCCACTAAACTGACCGTTCTGGATTCCCTGTCTAAAATCGCTGACCAGCTGATCGTGGGCGGCGGTATCGCTAACACCTTCGTTGCTGCTCAGGGCCACAACGTGGGTAAATCCCTGTACGAAGCAGACCTGGTTGACGAAGCCAAACGCCTGCTGAGCACCTGCGATATCCCGGTTCCGACTGACGTTCGCGTCGCGACCGAGTTCTCCGAAACCGCCACTGCGACCCTGAAATCTGTTAACGACATCAAAGATGACGAGCAGATTCTGGACCTCGGCGACGTTTCCGCACAGAAACTGGCTGATATCCTGAAAAACGCCAAAACTATCCTGTGGAACGGCCCGGTTGGCGTATTCGAGTTCCCGAACTTCCGTAAAGGGACTGAAATCGTGGCTAACGCTATCGCGGACAGCGAAGGTTTCTCCATCGCCGGCGGCGGTGACACCCTGGCAGCGATTGACCTGTTCGGCATCGCTGACAAAATTTCCTACATCTCCACTGGCGGCGGCGCATTCCTTGAATTCGTCGAAGGCAAAGTCCTGCCGGCAGTAGCGATGCTCGAAGAGCGCGCTAAGCAGTAATTCAGTTCAGGCGGGGAAACCCGCCTGTTTTTCAGCGCGCTTAAGGGCTCGCGAACCTTCTTCAACGGTCGAAGATACAGATACAGGACTAAGTAACATGTCTAAAATTTTTGATTTCGTAAAACCGGGCGTCATCACTGGCGACGACGTTCAGAAAGTGTTCCAGGTAGCGAAAGAAAACAACTTTGCACTGCCGGCGGTAAACTGCGTAGGTACTGACTCCATCAACGCCGTTCTGGAAGCTGCTGCTAAAGTTCGCTCTCCGGTTATCGTTCAGTTCTCTAACGGCGGCGCAGCGTTCATCGCAGGTAAAGGCGTGAAAACTGACGTTCCTCAGGGTGCTGCTATCCTCGGCGCTATCTCTGGCGCGCACCACGTGCACCAGATGGCTGAACACTACGGTGTACCGGTTATCCTGCACACTGACCACTGCGCGAAGAAACTGCTGCCGTGGATCGACGGCCTGCTGGACGCTGGTGAAAAACACTTCGCCGCTACCGGCAAACCGCTGTTCTCTTCCCACATGATCGACCTGTCCGAAGAGTCTCTGCACGAAAACATCGAGATCTGCTCTAAGTACCTGGCTCGCATGGCCAAAATGGGCATGACTCTGGAAATCGAACTGGGCTGCACCGGCGGTGAAGAAGACGGCGTGGACAACAGCCACATGGACGCTTCCGCACTGTACACCCAGCCGGAAGACGTGGATTACGCCTACACCGAGCTGAGCAAAATCAGCCCGCGCTTCACCATCGCGGCTTCCTTCGGTAACGTACACGGCGTGTACAAGCCGGGTAACGTGGTTCTGACCCCGACCATCCTGCGCGACTCTCAGGAATATGTTTCCAAGAAACACAACCTGCCGCACAACAGCCTGAACTTCGTGTTCCACGGCGGTTCCGGTTCTTCCGCTCAGGAAATCAAAGACTCCGTCAGCTACGGTGTGGTGAAAATGAACATCGATACCGACACCCAATGGGCAACCTGGGACGGTATCCTGCAGTACTACAAAGCGAACGAAGCTTACCTGCAGGGCCAGCTGGGCAACCCGAAAGGCGAAGACCAGCCGAACAAGAAATACTACGATCCGCGCGTATGGCTGCGTGCTGCACAGACTTCCATGGTGACTCGTCTGGAGCAGGCATTTAAAGAGCTGAACGCGATCGACGTTCTGTAAGAAAAATCTGTTTCTTACTCTGAAGCCCGCAGCAATGCGGGCTTTTTTATTATCTTAACAACAGGATAGCGCGGAGGAAAACTGTGATCCATTTGGCAAAACGCGCACTTATTGTTTACCCTATAACCTGACTGCCCTGTCGCAGGCTGAGTTTTTTACTTTCCCCCAGGGGATTCATAAGGAATGTTAAATGGAAGATTTGAACGTTGTCGATAGCATCAACCACGCCGGGACGTGGCTGGCACGCAACCAGGAGCTGCTGCTAAGCTATGCCGTCAACATCGTTGCGGCGATCGCTATTCTGATCGTCGGGATGATCGTGGCGCGCATCGTCTCGAATACCGTCAACCGCCTGATGCTGGCGCGTAAAATTGACGCTACCGTGGCCGATTTTCTCTCTGCGCTGGTGCGCTATGCGGTTATCGCCTTTACGCTGATTGCCGCGCTGGGCCGGGTAGGCGTGCAGACCGCCTCGGTCATTGCCGTGCTGGGTGCCGCCGGTCTGGCCGTCGGTCTGGCGCTGCAAGGGTCGCTGTCGAACCTTGCCGCAGGGGTACTGCTGGTGATGTTCCGCCCGTTCCGCGCTGGCGAGTATGTCGACCTTGGCGGTGTGGCGGGTACGGTGCTGAACGTGCAGATTTTCTCCACCACCCTGCGTACCGCCGACGGCAAAGTAGTGGTGGTGCCGAACGGGAAAATCATCGCCGGCAACATCATTAACTTCTCCCGCGAACCGGCGCGCCGCAATGAGTTTATCATCGGTGTCTCCTACGATGCCGATATCGACAAGGTGAAGCAGCTGCTGACCTCGATTATCGAATCTGACGATCGAATTCTGCGCGATCGCGAAATGACCGTACGCCTGAACGAACTCGGCGCCTCCTCGGTGAACTTCGTGGTTCGCGTCTGGAGTAAGAGCAGCGATCTGCAAAACGTCTACTGGGATGTCCTCGAGCGTATCAAGCGCGAATTTGACGCCAACGGTATCAGCTTCCCTTATCCGCAGATGGATGTTCATGTGGTGCGCCTGCCGGAAAAAGCAGAGTAAACCGCCATTGAATGAGACAGGCCGGCTATGCCGGCCTTTTTTTATCGTGTGTTATTAGCTGTTCTAATTAATGATTAATACTTTCAATTTCCGCTAATAATCCATTCGCGATATAGTCAGCGCCACTCTCGAACACAGCGGAAAAATCCTTATGTTTACCTATTACTTTCAGGGCCTTGCCCTGGGAGCGGCAATGATTTTGCCGCTTGGCCCGCAAAATGCTTTTGTAATGAATCAGGGGATCCGTCGTCAGTATCATCTGATGATTGCCCTGCTGTGCGCGCTCAGCGACCTGCTGTTGATCTGCGCCGGCATTTTTGGCGGCAGCGCGCTGCTGATGCAATCCCCGTGGCTGCTGGCAATCGTGACCTGGGGCGGCGTAGCCTTTTTACTCTGGTATGGCTTCGGCGCACTGAAAACGGCGTTTAGTCAGAGCATTGAACTCGCCAATGCTGAGGTGATGCAGCAGGGGCGCTGGAAAATCATTATTACCATGCTGGCGGTCACCTGGCTGAACCCGCACGTTTACCTTGATACTTTTGTGGTGCTGGGCAGTCTGGGAGGCCAGCTGGCCGTCGAACCGAAGCGCTGGTTTGCGTTGGGGACCATTAGCGCCTCTTTCCTGTGGTTCTTTGGTCTGGCGCTGTTAGCTGCCTGGCTGGCGCCGCGGCTGCGTACCGCCAAAGCCCAGCGGATCATCAATATTGTGGTCGGTGCCGTCATGTGGTTTATTGCGTTTCAGCTGGCAAAAGAGGGCGTCAGTCATCTCCAGGCGTTATTCAACTAAGCGTTGTCCGATGGACTTTCCCGCTGTACGCGCTAAGCTTGCTGGCATGCGTCCCGTAAGGGCGATTTAAGTAACATGGAGAAACGACAGTGAAGTTAAAAGTTTTAGCCCTGGCGGCAGCACTCGGATTTAGCACTATGGCGGCACAGGCCAGCGAATTGCCGGATGGTCCGCACATTGTGACTTCAGGCACAGCAAGCGTTGCCGCGGTTCCGGATATCGCCACCCTGGCGATCGAAGTGAACGTGTCGGCAAAAGACGCCGCGTCGGCAAAAAAACAGGCTGACGATCGCGTTGCGCAATATCTCTCTTTCCTTGAAAAGAGCGGTATTGCCAAAAAGGATATCAGTTCGGCGAATCTGCGTACCCAGCCTGATTATGACTATCAGAACGGGAAAAGCATTCTGAAAGGCTATCGCGCGGTGCGCACCGTGGAAGTGACGTTGCGCCAGCTGGATAAACTAAACGGTCTGCTGGACGGCGCGCTGAAAGCGGGGCTGAACGAAATTCGTTCCGTATCGCTGGGCGTTGCGCAACCGGATGCCTACAAAGATAAAGCGCGTAAAGCAGCGATCGATGATGCCGTGCATCAGGCGCAGGAGCTGGCGGCTGGCTTCCACAGCAAGCTGGGGCCGGTTTACAGCGTGCGTTACCACGTCTCTAACTATCAGCCGAGCCCGATGGTTCGTATGATGAAGGCGGCTGATGCCGCGCCGGTTTCCGCGCAGGAAACCTACGAGCAGGCGACGATTCAGTTTGACGATCAGGTTGATGTGGTCTTTGAACTGCAACCAGCGCAGGCTGCCGCGCCGGCAAAACCGGCTGAAGCACCGAAACCGGCAGAAGCGCCGAAACCAGCGCAGTAAGCGTTAGAAACAAAAAAGCCACTACTCTGAAGTAATGCCGATCAGTTAAGGATCAGTTGATCGATCCAGTGGCTGTGTAAGAATCCGGAAATGCTCACCCGTTTCCGGATTTTTTTATGCACATTGGACAGGCTCTTGATCTGGTATCCCGTTACGATTCTCTGCGTAACCCACTGACTTCTCTGGGCGACTATCTGGACCCGGAACTCATTTCCCGCTGTCTGGCCGAAGCCGGTACCGTCACCCTGCGCAAGCGTCGCCTGCCGCTGGAAATGATGGTCTGGTGCATTGTCGGCATGGCGCTTGAACGTAAAGAACCCCTTCATCAGATCGTCAACCGTCTGGACATCATGCTGCCGGGCAGTCGTCCCTTCGTCGCCCCCAGCGCGGTGATCCAGGCCCGTCAGCGTCTGGGAAGCGAAGCCGTCCGCCGCGTATTCTCGCAGACAGCACAGCTCTGGCATAACGCCACGCCGCATCCACACTGGTGCGGCCTGACCCTGCTGGCCATTGATGGTGTGTTCTGGCGCACACCGGACACACCAGAGAACGATATCGCCTTCCCCCGCCAGACGCATGGCGGAAACCCGGCACTCTACCCACAGGTTAAAATGGTCTGCCAGATGGAGCTGACCAGCCATCTGCTGACGGCAGCAGCCTTCGGCACGATGAAAGACAGCGAAAATGCGCTCGCGGAGAAACTTATAGAGCAAACCGGCGATAACACCCTGACGCTAATGGATAAAGGCTATTACTCACTGGGTCTGCTGAACGCATGGAACCAGGCGGGAGAACACCGGCACTGGCTGATCCCTCTGAAAAAAGGCGCGCAGTACGAAGAGGTCAGAAAACTGGGTAAAGGCGACCACCTGGTGAAGCTGAAAACCAGCCCGCAGGCACGAAAAAAGTGGCCGGGTCTGGGAAATGAGATGACAGCCCGCCTGCTGACCATCACGCGCAAAGGAAAAGTCTGCCATCTGCTGACGTCGATGACGGACGCCATGCGCTACCCCGGCGGGGAAATGGCGGATCTGTATAGCTATCGCTGGGAAATTGAGCTGGGTTACCGGGAGATAAAGCAGACGATGCAACTGAGCAGGTTGACACTGAGAAGTAAAAAGCCGGAGCTTGTGGAGCAGGAGTTGTGGGGCGTGTTGCTGGCTTATAATCTGGTGAGATATCAGATGATTAAAATGGCAGGGCAACTGAAAGGATACTGGCCAAATCAGCTGAGCTTCTCAGAGTCCTGCGGGATGGTGATGCGGATGCTAATGACGTTGCAGGGCGCTTCACCGGGTCGTATCCCGGAGTTGATGCGTGATCTTGAAAGTATGGGGCAGTTAGTCAAGTTACCGATAAGGAGGGAAAGGGTCTTCCCAAGGGTGGTGAAAGAGAGGCCTCAGAAATACACCACCGCCCTGAGAAAGGGCCAGTCAGTTGCTTAACTGACTGGCATTACTACTCTGAAGTGGCTTTTTTTACGCCTGCCATTTAATCCTGACGCAGCACCTTGTGACCGTAGTCGATGAGCGCATCGGTCACCCTGCGCATCATGCGGCTTTCCGGCGCAAAGCGGTGCCAGTACAGCATACGACGCTGGAACAGACCGGGCGTGAGGTCAATAAGCTCGCCGCTTTTCAGCTCTTTTTCGATCTGCAGATGCGGGATCATACAACAGGTCGTGCCCTGGCGCGCCAGCTGCACGAAAGCTTCCGACGAGTTGACGATGTGGCAGGGCACGCTGCCCGGCGGCAGATCGAAGTTTTGCTGCAGGAACGCCTGATGCATATCGTCCAGATGGTCGAAGGCGACGACCGGCGCTTTCAGCAGCGCCGAACGCGTCACGCCGTTCGGGAAATAGCGTTGCGCAAACTCTTTTGAAGCGACAAACAGGTAATCGAGCGCGCCGAGCTGATCCACCAGGCAGCTTGGCAGCGCCTGTGGCTGGATACTGACTGCGCCCACCACTTCACCACGGCGCAGACGCTCCTGGGTGCGGGTTTCATCTTCCACCTGCAGGTTGAGACGAATAGGGGAGTCTGACAGAACGTTGGCCAGCGCCGGCAGCAGCCAGGTGGCCAGACTGTCGGCGTTCACCGCCAGCGACAGCAGCAGCGGTGTGGAACCGGTTTGTTCATCGCCCAGCCACTCCTCCTCCAGCAGTTCAACCTGGCGCAACAGGGCCAGCAGTTTCTGTCCTTGCTCGGTGGGGCGCGGCGGAACGGTACGCACCAGCAGCGGCTGGCCGAACATATTTTCCAGCTGCTTAATACGCTGTGAGACGGCGGACTGGGTAATACATAGCTTCTGCGCGGCGCGCTCAAATCCTCGTTCCCTAATCACCGCATCCAGTGCTTGTAGTGTCCTGTAGTCCGGTCGTTTCATTATTCTGGCGTGCCCCCATAACTAATCGTTATCTCGCACTATGACATAAATTTTTATTTGATACAGACGAAATTGGTCTGCTCAGTTGTGTGATCTGCATCGCAGGGACATTTCCACTGTCGATGTTCTATAATGCGCCACAGGCATTCACATCTCGGACCATAATTATGACGCAGGATGAACTGAAAAAAGCGGTAGGTTGGGCGGCGCTGCAATACGTACAGCCAGGGACTATTGTCGGCGTAGGCACCGGCTCGACGGCGGCCCATTTTATTGATGCGCTGGGCACCATGAAGGGGCAGATCGAAGGGGCGGTTTCCAGCTCTGACGCCTCCACCGAAAAGCTCAAGAGCCTCGGGATCACCGTCTTCGATCTCAACAGTGTCGATCGCCTGGGGATCTACGTTGACGGCGCGGATGAGATCAATGGCCACATGCAGATGATCAAAGGCGGCGGCGCGGCGCTGACCCGCGAGAAGATTATCGCCTCGGTGGCGGATAAATTTATCTGCATCGCCGACGCCTCCAAGCAGGTTGATATTCTGGGCAAATTCCCGCTGCCGGTTGAAGTCATTCCGATGGCGCGCAGCGCCGTGGCGCGTCAGCTGGTTAAGCTGGGCGGCCGCCCGGAGTACCGTCAGGGCGTGGTGACCGATAACGGCAACGTGATCCTTGACGTACACGGTCTGGAAATTCTCGATGCTATCGCGCTGGAAAACGCGATCAACGGCATTCCTGGCGTGGTGACCGTGGGGCTGTTCGCCAACCGTGGCGCCGACGTGGCGCTGATTGGCACTGCCGACGGTGTGAAGACCATCGTAAAATAGTCTGTCCGCAGGGAGCCAACCGGCTCCCTCGCAAATATTTTTTCACCTGGCGCAATTTGGTGACTTCTGTCACATTTATGCAACCAATCTGATTTACAAACTACCATTCCTCCTCTTTCTGGTGTTTTGTCCTGTCATTTCCTTGTGGATGACATTTCTTCAGGACGGTGACGCAAACGTTCATATTGCCGCGATAGTTTTTTTTGATATGTTGCTCAGACGAACTTTCGTTCAGCACGACATCAGTTAAGACAAAACAGGACGGGGAAATGGCTAAGGTATCACTGGAAAAAGACAAGATTAAATTTCTGCTGGTTGAAGGTGTGCATCAAAAGGCAATCGATAGCCTTCGCGCAGCGGGTTACACCAACATTGAATTTCATAAAGGCGCGCTGGATTCCGAACAGCTGAAAGCGTCGATCCGTGATGCCCATTTCATCGGCCTGCGTTCCCGTACCCATCTGACTGAAGAGATTTTCGCCGCGGCGGAAAAACTGGTCGCAGTTGGCTGCTTCTGCATCGGTACCAACCAGGTTGATCTGAACGCCGCCGCGAAGCGCGGTATTCCGGTATTTAACGCGCCATTCTCCAATACCCGTTCGGTGGCCGAACTGGTGATCGGCGAGCTGCTGCTGATGCTGCGCGGCGTGCCGGAAGCCAACGCCAAAGCGCACCGCGGGGTGTGGAACAAGCAAGCGGTCGGTAGTTTCGAAGCTCGTGGTAAAAAGCTGGGCATCATTGGCTACGGCCACATCGGCACCCAGCTTGGCATTCTGGCGGAATCGCTGGGCATGCATGTCTTCTTCTATGATATTGAAAACAAACTGCCGCTCGGCAACGCCACTCAGGTACAGCATCTCTCCGACCTGCTGAACATGAGCGATGTGGTCAGCCTGCACGTGCCGGAAAACGCCTCCACCAAAAATATGATGGGCGCGGAAGAGCTGGCGCTGATGAAGCCGGGCGCACTGCTGATCAACGCCTCCCGCGGTACCGTGGTGGACATCCCGGCGCTGTGCGATGCGCTGGCCAGTAAGCATCTGGCCGGGGCGGCTATCGACGTCTTCCCGACCGAACCCGCGACCAACAGCGATCCCTTCACTTCACCGCTGTGCGAGTTTGATAACGTGATCCTGACTCCGCACATCGGTGGTTCCACTCAGGAAGCGCAGGAGAACATCGGTCTGGAAGTAGCTGGCAAGCTGGCGAAGTACTCTGACAACGGGTCAACCCTGTCGGCAGTTAACTTCCCGGAAGTTTCTCTGCCGCTGCACGGTGGTCGCCGTCTGCTACATATCCATGAAAACCGGCCGGGCATCCTGACCGCCATCAACCAGATCTTCGCCGCGCAGAGCATCAACATTGCCGCCCAGTATCTGCAAACGTCGCCGCAGATGGGTTACGTGGTTATTGATATTGAAGCGGAAGAGGATGTTGCCCAGCAGGCGCTGCAGGCAATGAAAGCGATCCCGGGGACTATCCGCGCCCGTCTGCTGTTCTAATCATTTTTGCCTCTCGGGCAGGGCGCGTACCTGCCCGTTTTTTTGTTAATACTTTCCAGGCTGAAATTCTCGTCCCCGCGTACCTACCAACACCAGGTTTTTCCCGGGGTGATGACCGCCGGCAGCGGGATATCCCACTCTTCGCTCGGCAGGCTTTCCACCTGCTGGCAGTCGTGCGCGTAGCCCACCGGCTGCAGGCGATACTGCTGCCAGTTTTGCAGCGTGCGGTCGTAAAAACCGCCGCCCATTCCCAGCCGCTGGCCGCTGGCATCGAAGGCCACCAGCGGGGTCACCAGCACATCGAGTTCAGCCAGCGGCAGCACGTCCCGCACATCGAGCTTCGGTTCGCGGATTTTCAGGCGATTCACTCTCAGTTCGCTCTGCGGATGGTAGTGTAGGAACAGCAGATTGCCTGGGCTGAACGGATGTAGCACCGGCAGATACACCCGCTTGCCGGTGCGCCAGAGCTGGTCGATCAGCGGCTGGGTGTCCAGTTCGCCGTCAAAAGAAAGAAACAGCGCCACGGTATGGGCGAGAACCACCGGCGGCCAGGCCATCATCCGCTCTGCGGCTTGCAGGGCAAACTGCCGCTGTTGCTCCGGGCTGAGCGCGCGTCGACGCTCGCGGATCTGCTGGCGAATGTGCTGTCGGGAGAGCAGGGTATCGGGCTGTAGGGTCATGCTGGTCTCATTACGAGCAGGCGAAACAATACGGGCAAGTGTAATACAGAGCGGCATCAGCCGAAAACAGATGTGGGGGATAATACGAAGTAAGGAAGGGAATCTCCGAGATGCCGCCGCAGGCTGTAACCCTTGAACCCTTGGTTCAAGGTGAATGTGTCGTCACAGTTTTAAGGCTTCTCGGACGAACCGAGCATGCTCACCAACCGTGGAGCGCCACATTCTTGTGGTATGAAATATCGGCTCAGGGGACTGGCCCGCTTGCAAACATCTCAGAGAAATTTTGTTCCTGGAATTACTCTAACACAGTTAACTGCAAAGTGTTATTCAAACTTCGACCCTGGTCTTTCGCTTATGCGACCTTGCTCAAGCAATGCTTGTTCGATGGTCTGCTGAAGCATCCGAATGCGCTGCTCCATGCTGGAAGCGTAGTCGCGGGTCTTCGCTTTTTCCTGAGTCAACTCATAGCTGATGTTCAACGCGGCGATGAAGACCAGCTGCTCAGTATTTGTGACTCTAGTGCGTTCTTTTAAATCTTGCAACCGCTGATTAAGGTCTTCAGCTGCCTGATTCAGGGCATCCCTTTGTTCAGGCGGGCAATTCACTCGCAGTGAACGGCCGAAAATTTGGAGATCTACGGGTTGTGCAGACATGCCACCTTCCTGCTGATTGACTGCGCTGCCTTCACACCCTGACCCGGGTCTGCGAAGGGGCGACACTATAGCTACCCTGGTGCGAAGATACAAGCCCTATTCTGGTTCACCAGGGTCCAAAGTGGTAGCATACCATGAATATTCCTCCCAACGATGACGAATGCGCATGTCTATACAGAACGAAATGCCTGGTTACAACGATGTAGACCAGTTACTGAACCAACAAGGGGTAGGTCTCACCCCGGCCGAAATGCACGGTTTGATCAGCGGATTGCTGTGCGGCGGCAACACGGACAGCAGCTGGCAGCCGCTGGTACACGACCTGACCAACGAAGGCCTTGCCTTTGGTCATGAGCTGGCTCAGGCGCTGCGTAACATGCATTCCGCCATCAGTGACTCTCTGGATGACGACGGTTTCCTCTTTCAGCTGTATCTGCCGGAAGGCGATGCGGTAAGCGTCTTCGACCGCGCCGACGCCCTTGCCGGCTGGGTCAACCACTTCCTGCTTGGCCTTGGCGTCAGCCAGCCGAAGCTGGATAAAGTGAAAGACGAGACCGGGGAGGCGATTGACGATCTGCGTAATATTGCCCAACTGGGCTACGATGAAGACGAAGATCAGGAAGAGCTGGAGATGTCTCTGGAGGAGATTATCGAGTATGTCCGCGTTGCCGCACTGCTGTGCCACGACACCTTTGCGCGTCAGCAGCCAACCGCACCGGAAGTCCGCAAACCGACATTACACTAACTAAAATTCGTTCAGGGGGCGTCATGACTCAGCAGGAATTTCTCTCGCGTCGCCAGGCGCTGTTGGCGCAGATGCAGCCAGGCAGCGCGGCGCTGATTTTCGCCGCACCGGAAGCGGTGCGTAGCGCAGATTCAGAGTATCCCTACCGGCAGAACAGCGATTTCTGGTACTTCACCGGCTTCAATGAACCGGAAGCGCTGCTGGTGCTGATCAAAAGCGATGAAACGCACAATCATAGCGTGCTGTTTAACCGGGTGCGCGATCTGACCGCTGAGATCTGGTTTGGTCGCCGTCTGGGCCAGGAGGCCGCGCCGGCGAAGCTTGGCGTCGACCGGGCGCTGGCATTTAGCGAAATCAACCAGCAGCTGTATCAGCTGCTCAACGGCCTGGACGCTATCTATTTCGCCCAGGGCGAATATGCCTATGCCGATGAGATTGTGTTCAACGCCCTCGAAAAACTGCGCAAAGGCTCGCGTCAGAATCTGCAGGCGCCGAATTCGGTCATCGACTGGCGGCCCATGGTGCATGAGATGCGCCTGTTTAAATCCGCGGAAGAGCTTGCCGTGATGCGTCGCGCCGGGGAGATCACCGCGCTGGCCCATACCCGGGCGATGGAAAAATGCCGCCCCGGCATGTTTGAATATCAGCTGGAGGGCGAAATTCTCCATGAATTCAACCGCCATGGCGCGCGTTTCCCGTCCTATAACACCATCGTTGGCGGCGGCGAAAATGGCTGCATTCTGCACTACACCGAAAACGAATCCGAACTGCGTGATGGCGATTTAGTGCTGATTGACGCCGGCTGCGAATACCGCGGCTATGCGGGCGATATCACCCGCACCTTCCCGGTTAACGGTAAGTTCACCCAGCCGCAGCGTGAAATCTACGATATCGTGCTGGAATCGCTGGAAACCGCGCTGGATCTGTATCGTCCGGGCACCTCCATTTATCAGGTTAATCAGGAAGTGGTGCGCATTATGATCACCGGCCTGGTACGGCTGGGGATCCTGAAAGGCGAGATTGACGAGCTCATCGCCAACAACGCCCACCGCCCGTACTTCATGCACGGCCTGAGTCACTGGCTGGGTCTGGATGTGCACGATGTCGGCAATTACGACACCGACCGTTCGCGCATACTGGAGCCGGGTATGGTGCTGACCGTCGAGCCGGGGCTGTATATCGCCACCGACGCCGACGTACCGGCGCAGTATCGTGGTATCGGCATCCGTATTGAAGATGACATCGTTATTACCGAGGACGGTAACGAAAATCTCACCGCCGGTGTGGTGAAGAAGGCGGATGAGATCGAGGCGCTGATGGCGGCGGCGCGCCAGTCATGAGCGTGCTGATCGTCGGCGGCGGGATGACCGGGGCGACGCTCGCGCTGGCCATCTCCCGTTTGACCGGCGGCGCCCTGCCGGTCCATCTGATTGAGGCGCAGGATCCGCATTCGTCACGCCATCCCGGTTTTGACGATCGGGCAATTGCCCTGGCGGCCGGTACCTGCCAGCAGCTGGCGCGCATTGGTATCTGGCAGACCCTGGCTAAACGAGCGACGCCCATCCAGCGGGTCCACGTCAGCGACCGTGGTCACGCTGGTTTTGTGAACCTGGCGGCGGCCGATTACGGCTTGTCGGCGCTGGGGCAAGTAGTTGAACTCCACGATGTTGGTCAGCGGCTGTTTAGCCTGCTGCGCGAGGCGCCGGGCGTCACCCTGCACTGTCCGGCGAAAGTGGAAGCGGTCAGCCGCCGCGAGGAGAGCGTCAGCCTTACGCTTGAGGGCGGCGAAATCATCAACGGTAAGCTGCTGGTGGCGGCGGACGGTTCCCGTTCGTCGCTGGGCGCTCACTGCGGCATCAGCTGGCAGCAGCAGCCGTATGAGCAGATAGCGATCATTGCTAACGTTAGCACTGCGTTGCCGCACGAAGGCCGCGCCTTCGAGCGCTTTACCGAGCATGGTCCGCTGGCGATGCTGCCGATGTCGCAAGGGCGCTGTTCGCTGGTGTGGTGCCATCCGCAGTCGCGGCGCGACGAGGTGCTGAATTGGTCTGACGAACGTTTTTGCCAGCAATTACAGCAGGCGTTTGGCTGGCGGCTGGGGCGTATTACCCATGCCGGTAAGCGCAGCGTCTATCCGTTAGCCTTAACCACCGCCACCCGTGCGGTGTCGCATCGCCTGGCGCTGGTCGGTAATGCGGCGCAGACGCTGCATCCGATCGCCGGGCAGGGCTTTAACCTCGGCCTGCGCGACGTGATGAGCCTGGCGGAGATGCTTGCCGATGCGCATGTGGCCCGCGACGATGTGGGCGATTATTCCCTGCTGTGCCGCTACCAGGCACGGCGGGCAGGTGATAAAGCCGCCACTATCGGTGTCACCGATGGGCTGGTGCATCTGTTTGCCAACCGTTGGGCGCCGCTGGTGGCGGGGCGCAACGTCGGTCTGATGGCCATGGACTTATTTACCCCGGCGCGCGATGCGCTGGCGCAGCGTACCCTCGGTTGGGTTCCCCGTTAAGGAGTAGAACGTGCAAAGTGTTGATGTTGCCATTGTTGGCGGTGGAATGGTGGGACTGGCGGTGGCCTGTGGTTTACAGGGCAGCGGCCTGCGCGTCGCGGTGCTGGAGAAAGCAGAACCACAGCCTCTGGCCGCCGATGCGCCGCCGGCGCTGCGCGTTTCGGCAATCAATGCCGCCAGCGAAAAGCTGCTGACGAAGCTGGACGTCTGGCGCGAGATCGTTGCCCAGCGCGCCAGTTGCTATCACGGCATGGAAGTGTGGGACAAAGATAGCTTTGGTCGCATTAGCTTCGACGACCAGAGTATGGGCTTTAGCCATCTGGGCCATATTATTGAAAATGCCGTGGTGCATCACGCGCTGTGGCAGAAAGCGCAACGCTGCGCTGACGTCACCCTTCTGGCGCCGGCGGAACTTCAGCAGGTGGCGTGGGGCGAGAATGAAGCCTTTCTCAGCCTGCAGGACGGCAGCATGCTCACCGCCCGGCTGGTGATCGGCGCCGATGGCGCCAATTCGTGGCTGCGCAATAAAGCCGATATTCCATTGACCTTCTGGGATTATCATCATCATGCGCTGGTGGCGACCATCCGTACCGCTGAACCGCACCAGGCGGTGGCGCGCCAGGCGTTCCATGGCGAGGGTATTCTGGCCTTCCTGCCGCTGAGCGATCCGCATTTGTGCTCGATCGTCTGGTCGCTGTCGCCAGCGGAGGCGCAGCGGATGCAGCAGGCCGATGCAGCTGAGTTTAATCAGGCGCTGAACATCGCCTTCGATAATCGCCTTGGCCTTTGCCAGCTTGAAAGCGAACGGCAGGTTTTCCCGCTGACCGGACGCTATGCGCGTCAGTTCGCCGCCCATCGTCTGGCGCTGGTTGGCGATGCCGCCCACACTATTCATCCGCTGGCCGGGCAGGGGGTAAACCTTGGCTTTATGGACGCCGCCGAGCTTATTGATGAGCTGAAGCGCCTGCACGCTCAGGGGAAAGATATCGGCCAGCACCTTTATCTGCGCCGCTATGAGCGCAGCCGCAAGCACAGCGCCGCGCTGATGCTGGCGGGTATGCAGGGATTCCGCGAAATGTTCTCCGGCAGCCATCCGGCGAAGAAATTTCTCCGCGATATGGGGCTTAAACTGGCTGATACGCTGCCGGGCGTGAAACCGCAGCTGATTCGCCAGGCGATGGGCCTGAACGATCTCCCTGCCTGGTTACGTTAACCCCATCACACTTCTTCCACCCGGCCCCCGCGCCGGGTTTTCTCCCTCATTTGAAATATTCTAATTTCACCTCTTTTTTCGCATTAGTTTTATTAATGCGCTCTTTTTTTTGTTAAAGAAATTAGGCCCGTAAAATCGCATAAAACACCATCATTACCTTATCGATGAAAGCTTGATGTTAATTTTATGTGGCATAAATCGCTTTTTTCCAGTCAATAACTCTGTAGGCTTTTCGGCGGATTTTAGTCATAAGCTAATGTGATGCCCTGAATGAGCTTATGGTTTAGCGCCGGGTTCGGTGGTAAGTTCAGGCAAAAGAGAACGTTTGCGTCGGCGTCCGTCAGCGGTGCCGTCGCCGAATTTCGTGGCGCAAAATCGCCGACAATCTCGTGGCTGGTTCCGTTTTATTCGATGAGGAAAAGATGGCTCAACAGACTCCGTTGTATGAACAACACACGCTGTGCGGCGCTCGCATGGTGGATTTCCATGGCTGGATGATGCCGCTGCATTACGGGTCCCAGATTGATGAGCACCACGCGGTGCGCGGCGATGCAGGGATGTTCGATGTGTCGCATATGACCATCGTCGATTTCCACGGCAGCCGGATCCGGGAGTTCTTGCGCTATTTACTGGCCAACGATGTGGCGAAGCTCACCACCCCAGGTAAAGCGCTCTACACCGGCATGTTGACCGCCTCCGCCGGCGTCATCGACGACCTGATTGTTTATTTCCTTTCTGAAGATTATTTCCGCCTCGTTGTTAACTCCGCCACTCGTGAAAAAGACCTCGCCTGGATTTCCGAACAAGCCGAACCTTACGGCCTTGAAATTATCGTTCGCGACGATCTGTCGCTGATCGCGGTGCAGGGCCCCCAGGCGAAAGCGAAGGCGGCGACGCTGTTCACCGACGCTCAGCGTCAGGCCGTGGAAGGCATGAAGCCGTTCTTTGGCGTGCAGTCCGGCGACCTGTTTATCGCCACCACCGGTTATACCGGCGAAGCGGGTTATGAAATCGCGATGCCGAACGAGCAGGCGGCGGATTTCTGGCGCGGTCTGCTGGACGCTGGCGTTAAGCCGTGTGGTCTTGGCGCGCGCGATACTCTGCGCCTGGAAGCCGGGATGAACCTGTACGGCCAGGAGATGGACGAAGGCGTTTCCCCGCTGGCGGCGAACATGGGCTGGACTATCGCCTGGGAGCCCGCCGATCGTAACTTCATCGGCCGCGAAGCGCTGGAGATGCAGCGCGAAAAAGGCACCGAGCAGCTGGTTGGCCTGGTGATGACCGAGAAAGGCGTCCTGCGCGGCGGCCTGCCGGTCCGTTTTACCGATAGCGACGGTAATCAAAAAGAAGGCATTATCACCAGCGGCACCTTCTCGCCGACGCTGGGCTACAGCATCGCGCTGGCTCGCGTGCCGGCCGGAATTGGCGACACCGCGGTGGTGCAGATTCGTAACCGTGAAATGCCGGTAAAAGTGACTAAACCTGGTTTTGTACGCAATGGCAAAGCCATTGTGTGATTTCCCTTTTTTGGAGATGAATTGATGAGCAACGTACCAGCAGAACTGAAATACAGCAAAGAACACGAGTGGCTGCGTAAAGAAGCGGACGGCACCTATACCGTCGGGATCACCGAGCACGCGCAGGAGCTGCTTGGCGATATGGTTTTCGTTGACCTGCCGGAAGTGGGCGCCACCGTTGAAGCGGGCGCCGATTGCGCCGTTGCCGAATCCGTGAAAGCGGCTTCCGATATCTACGCGCCGATTAGCGGTGAAATCGTTGCCGTCAACGAAGAGCTGAACGACTCGCCGGAACTGGTCAACAGCGACCCGTATACCGACGGCTGGATCTTCAAAATCAAAGCCAGCGACGAAGCGCAGGTTGCCGCGCTGCTGGATGCGACCGCCTATGAAGCTCTGTTAGAAGACGAATAAATACGCTTCATCCTTCACGCTGCAGGGGCGTTGGCTTCCTGGCTCCCCCCGGTCACTTACTTTTGTAAGCTCCCGGGGAGTCGCTGTGTCGCCGCCTTCCTGCAGCGCGAATGATTTTGCGTATTCTGGCCCGGTAAGCATCAGCGCTTGCCGGGCAAACCAGTCAGACAATCACGATTCACCGCACGTTTCAGGAACCATCGCTCATGACTCAGACTTTAAGTCAGCTTGAAAACCGCGACGCCTTTATTGAACGCCACATTGGCCCGGACGCTCAGCAGCAGCAAGAGATGCTGAAGACCGTCGGCGCGGATTCGCTTAACGCCCTGATTGGCCAGATTGTGCCGCAGGATATCCAGCTGGCGACCCCACCGCAGGTGGGCGACGCGACTACCGAATTCGCCGCGCTGGCGGAGCTGAAGGCGATTGCCGGTCGCAACAAGCGCTTCAAGTCTTACATCGGCATGGGCTATACCGCCGTGCAGCTGCCGCCGGTCATTCAGCGCAACATGCTGGAAAACCCGGGCTGGTATACCGCTTACACTCCTTACCAGCCGGAAGTTTCCCAGGGCCGTCTGGAATCGCTGCTCAACTTCCAGCAGGTCACGCTGGATCTGACCGGGCTGGATATCGCTTCCGCTTCGCTGCTTGATGAAGCCACCGCCGCCGCCGAAGCGATGGCGATGGCCAAACGCGTCAGTAAACTGAAGAACGCCAACCGTTTCTTCGTTGCCGCCGACGTCCATCCGCAAACCCTGGACGTGGTTCGCACCCGCGCGGAAACTTTCGGCTTCGACGTGATTGTCGATGACGCCGACAAAGTGCTCGATCACCAGGATGTCTTTGGTGTGCTGCTGCAGCAGGTTGGCACCACCGGTGAAATCCACGATTACAGTAAACTGATCGCCGAGCTGAAAGCGCGCAAAGTGATTGTCAGCGTCGCCGCTGACTTTATGGCGCTGGTGCTGCTGACGGCGCCGGGCAAGCAGGGCGCCGATATTGTCTTCGGTTCCGCCCAACGTTTCGGCGTGCCGATGGGCTATGGCGGCCCGCACGCGGCCTTCTTCGCGGCGAAAGATGAATTCAAACGCTCCATGCCGGGCCGGATTATCGGCGTATCGAAAGATGCGGCGGGTAATACCGCGCTGCGCATGGCGATGCAGACTCGCGAGCAGCACATCCGCCGCGAGAAAGCGAACTCCAACATTTGTACCTCGCAGGTCCTGCTGGCCAACATCGCCAGCCTGTACGCGGTATTCCACGGCCCGGCGGGCCTGAAACGTATCGCTGGCCGCATTCATCGCCTGACCGACATTCTGGCCGACGGCCTGCAGAAGAAAGGGCTGAAGCTGCGCCATGCGCACTACTTCGACACCCTTTGCGTCGAAGTGGCGGATAAAGCCGCGGTGCTGGCGCGTGCCGAAGCGCTGCAGATTAACCTGCGTAGCGATATTCACGGCGCGGTGGGCATTACGCTTGATGAAGCGACCACCCGCGAAGATGTGCTGAACCTGTTCCGCGCCATCGTCGGCGACGATCACGGTCTGGATATCGATACTCTGGATAAAGACGTGGCGCTGGATAGCCGTTCGATCCCGGCGGCGATGCTGCGCGACGATGCGATCCTCACCCATCCGGTGTTTAACCGCTACCATAGCGAAACCGAGATGATGCGCTACATGCACGCGCTGGAGCGTAAAGATCTGGCGCTGAACCAGGCGATGATCCCGCTGGGATCCTGCACCATGAAACTGAACGCCGCGGCGGAAATGATCCCGATCACCTGGCCGGAATTTGCCGAGCTGCACCCGTTCTGCCCGGTCGAGCAGGCGGAAGGTTATCATCAGATGATCGCCCAGCTTTCTGACTGGCTGGTTAAACTGACCGGCTATGACGCCGTCTGTATGCAGCCGAATTCCGGCGCGCAGGGCGAGTATGCTGGCCTGCTGGCGATTCGCCACTATCACGAAAGCCGCAACGAAGGCCATCGCGATATCTGCCTGATCCCAAGCTCCGCGCACGGCACCAACCCGGCTTCCGCGCAGATGGCGGGTATGCAGGTGGTGGTGGTTGCGTGCGACAAAAACGGCAATATCGATCTCGCTGACCTGCGTGAAAAAGCAGAGCAGGCGGGGGCGAATCTCTCCTGCATCATGGTCACCTACCCGTCGACCCACGGCGTATATGAAGAGACCATTCGCGAAGTGTGCGAGATCGTGCACCAGTTCGGCGGCCAGGTTTACCTTGACGGCGCCAACATGAACGCCCAGGTCGGGATCACCTCTCCGGGCTTTATCGGCGCTGACGTTTCGCACCTCAACCTGCATAAAACCTTCTGCATTCCGCACGGCGGCGGCGGCCCGGGTATGGGCCCTATCGGTGTGAAAGCGCACCTGGCGCCGTTTGTACCGGGCCACAGCGTGGTACAGATTGAAGGCATGCTGACCCGTCAGGGCGCGGTTTCCGCCGCGCCGTTCGGCAGCGCGTCCATTCTGCCGATCAGCTGGATGTATATCCGCATGATGGGCGCGGAAGGACTGAAGCAGGCGAGCCAGAACGCGATTCTCAACGCCAACTATATCGCTACCCGGCTGAAAGAGGCTTACCCGGTGCTCTATACCGGCCGCGACGGTCGCGTGGCGCACGAATGTATTCTCGATATTCGTCCGCTGAAAGAAGAGACCGGCATTAGCGAGCTGGATATTGCTAAACGCCTGATCGACTTTGGTTTCCATGCGCCGACCATGTCCTTCCCGGTCGCCGGGACGCTGATGGTTGAGCCGACAGAATCGGAAAGCAAGGTCGAGCTGGATCGCTTTATTGACGCCATGCTGGCGATTCGCGCGGAAATCGATCGCGTTAAAGCCGGTGAATGGCCGCTGGAAGATAACCCGCTGGTGAACGCGCCGCACACCCAGGGCGAGCTGGTGGGCGAGTGGAACCATCCGTACAGCCGCGAGCTGGCGGTATTCCCGGCTGGGTTGCACAACAAGTACTGGCCGACGGTGAAACGCCTGGATGACGTATACGGCGACCGTAACCTGTTCTGCTCCTGCGTCCCGATGAGCGAATACCAGTAAGTGGTGAATTAGCTAAACTTTTAAAGGCGCTGCGGCGCCTTTATTTTTTGGAGGGAAGATATGGCGATAGCTCTGATTAGCGGCGCAAGCCGCGGCATAGGCCGGGCGACGGCGCTGCTGCTGGCGCAGGAAGGGTATACCGTCGCGGTTAATTATCATCACAACATTAACGCCGCCACCGAAGTGGTCAATACCATTGTTGAATCTGGCGGCAAAGCCACGGCGCTGCGGGCCGATATCAGCGATGAAGCGCAGGTGATGGCGATGTTTGAGGCGGTTGACCGCATGGGCGAACCACTGGCGGCGTTGGTCAACAATGCCGGGATCCTGTTTACCCAATGTACGGTAGAGAGCCTGAGCGCCGAGCGTATTAACCGCGTGCTGGCCACCAACGTCACCGGATACTTTCTTTGCTGTCGCGAGGCGGTAAAGCGCATGTCGCATCGGCATGGCGGCAAGGGCGGGGCGATAGTTAACGTTTCGTCGGCGGCGTCGCGCCTTGGCGCGCCGGGGGAGTACGTTGATTATGCCGCGTCGAAAGGGGCAGTAGATACCCTGACCACCGGGCTGGCGCTGGAAGTGGCGGCGCAGGGGATTCGGGTAAACGGCGTGCGTCCGGGGCTCATTTATACCGAGATGCACGCCTCCGGCGGCGAACCGGGACGCGTGGACCGGGTGAAAAGTTCGCTTCCGATGCAGCGCGGCGGCCAGCCGGAAGAGGTCGCTCAGGCCATTGCCTGGCTGCTGAGCGACAAAGCGTCGTATGTGACGGGTAGCTTCCTCGAACTGGCGGGCGGTAAATAACCCGTAGATGTCTATTGCCCGGCGGCGCTGCGCTATCCGGGAAGGTTTCCCCGGCTCGCGCTGCGCTCAGCCGGGCTACGGGTTCGCATCTTTGGGTAGCCCGGATAAGGCGTAGCCACTATCCGGGAACCCGACGGTCTACCAGGAGGCCAGCCATAGCCGCAGGCGCATTCCCCAGCTGCTGGTCCAGCCGGTGGTGACCGACTTCACCTCGCCTTGAGAAATGAACACCAGCGTTGGCGTCACCTGCACGTCCCACTGCCGCGCCAGCTGGCCGCTCGGATCGTTCACCGTCGGCAGCGCCATTTTCTTCCTGGTCAACCACGTCTCCAGCGTGGCGTTATCGCCGGAACGCAGGGCCACCGTCAGCACATTGCCGCCGTCGGCGGCAAGCGATGCCACCGACGGCGTGGTATAGCGACAAACTCCGCACCAGGTTGCCCAGACGTACAGCAGCAGCGGCTTTTGCTGGCTCATGGCGTTCAGATCCAGCGTCCTGCCGTCGAGTGTCTGCAGCGATGTGGCGCTGATGTTTTGCGGCAGCGCGGGCTGGCGAAAATAATCCACCGCCAGGCTCACCGCCGCGCCAATCAGCAGCCACACCGCCAGCTCGCGCAGCCAGCGCCTGATTTTACTGGCCACGGGCTTTCGCCAGCTGTTCTTTCACCAGCCCCTCCAGTTCATCAGCAGGGATTGCGCCGGCCACCATCTGATCGCCGATGATGGTCGCCGGGGTGCCCTGAATATTCAGCACCTGCGACAAAATCAGGTTCATTTTCAGCGAATCCATGGTTTTGTCATCAATATTCACGCTTTCGGTGGCGGTTTTCTTCTGTGCGGCGGCGATGCTGGCATCATCGTGATAGCCTTTTTTCGCCATCAGCCGCTGATGCAGCGCCCAGAACTTATCGGGCTGCTGATGCCAGGTGGAGAGCGCGGCTTTAGCGGCATTCACCGAACTCTGCCCTTTAAACGGCAGCAGCTTAACGATGAGCTGGATGTCCGGATTATCGTGGACGATTTTTTCCAGCAGCGGATCAAACTGTTTGCAGTAAGGGCAGTTGTAATCGGTAAACGAGACGATCGTGAGCTTCGGCGCTTTCGCGCCGGTGCGCGGGCTGTTCGGATCGTTAAACAGCAGCTGGGCTAACTGGTCATTACCGTTCGATTGCGGTTCTTGCTCCGGGGCGGCGAAGCTGAAGGCCGATACGCACAGCAGCAATAAGGCGGTGATAGCTCTCATGTTATTTTCCTTTAGCGGCGGACAGGGTAGCGAGAAGGTGTTCGCGATCTAACAGCGCAGGCAGAATTTGTCCCTGCGGCAATCCTGGTCCGTAAATCTGGTTAAACGGCACCGCGGCGTTGCCGCGAGCGGTTAAAAACTGACTAATGTCGGCGGAGGGGCGGCTCCAGTCGCCGCGTAAGGCGACCACATCTGGCGCTGAAAGCGCCTGCTGGACGTCATCGCGCAGCAGCACGTTGTATTTATTGGCTTTACAGGTCACGCACCAGTCGGCGGTGACATCAATAAACACCCGCTTATGCTCCGCCAGGGCGTTAGCGATAGCCTGCTCGCTGAGCGGCTGCCAGTTAACCCGGTCGCGGCGCGGGCCCTGGCCGTCCTGTTGGGCGACAAAGGCGACGGCGCCCGCCACTACGATGGCCAGAGCGCCCGCGCGCAGCGCCGTACGCCAGCGGTAGCGCCAGGCGGTGGCCAGCAGCAGAACGATGGCCAGAATCACCAGCAGGGTAAGCACCGGCGTACGGCCGATGTGGATCGTCAGCAGGCTGACCAGCCATAGCGCTGAGCCAAGCATCATTAACCCCAGCACCACCCGCAGATGATTCATCCAGCGACCCGGGCGCGGTAGACGTTGCGCCAGACCCGGCCAGGCGACGATAAGCAGCCACGGCAGGCTCATGCCGATCCCCATGGCGAAGAAAATACCCCACAGCAGCGGCAGCGGCGCCACCAGCGCCACCGAAACGGCGGTACCGAGGAACGGCGCGGTACAGGGCGTCGCCAGCAGAGTGGCGAAGGCGCCCTGCCAGAAATGGCCCATTAAGCCGTTGCCGCCCCGGGTGGCGAGGAAGGTACTGGCGCTGGAGGAGAGACGGATTTCGAACAGCCCTAATAAACTGGCGCTGAACAGCACCATTACCAGCGCCATCGCGCCGATAAACCATGGGTTCTGGAACTGGATCCCCCAGCCGAGCGCCTGATTACCTAAGCGTAGCGCGGTCATCATCAGCGCCAGCGCCAGGAAGGAGACGACGATCCCGCATACCGAGGCGAGGAACTGCCGCCGCACCGCGCCGCGTTCGCGACGTTCGGTTTGCACCAGCGAGCCGAGTTTCATGGCCAGCACCGGCAGCACGCACGGCATGACGTTGAGGATTAGCCCGCCGGCCAGCGCCATCAGCAGCACCCAGCCTAACGCCAGCCCCGGCGCGGCGCTGCCGGCGGCGATGGCGATCTTGCTTTCCTGCGCCTGGCCGCTATCGGCCAGCACCAGCGACAGCGTTTTGCCGCTCAGGTCCGGTGCCGCTTCGCCCCAGCTATCGGTGACCGGTACGGTGGCGGTCAACGTATCGCCGCGGCTGGTAAAACTCGGCTTGCCGAAATCGACATCCTCCATGCTGTCGATAAACAGTGCTGGCTGCTGCCAGCCGGCATCGCGGCGGGCGATTACCGTCAGCTTACCGCTGACGTAGCTGGCGCTAAGCGCCGAGGTGAGACCGTCGCGCAGGGGCAGCGTGCCCATCGCGCGGGTGAAATCGTAATTAAATTGCTCCCCCGCTGGAGCCGTCATATCCAGCGAAAAGGGATAGTCAGTGAGAATGCAGACATTGCTGCAGGTGGATAGCGTCAGGACGCCGCTAAGCGTCGGCGGTATTTTGCCGCGCAGGGTCATCGGGAAGCTGACGTCGCCGTGATACCCCTGAGTGGAAATACCCGCGACGTCGAAGCGTTGCGGCGTCGGCCAGCGCCAGTTCACCTCCAGCGGCGTGTGCCAGGCGATGGCCGGCGCGATGCCGCCTTCGCCCGGCGAACGCCAGTAGGTTTTCCAGCCCTTTTCCAGCGCTACGTCTAAAAGCAGGCGGGTGTCGCCATTGCTTTCGCTTTGCGCCCGCAGGCGCACGCTGGCGTGTTGATTGTCGGCGACGCGCAGCCAGCCGCTATCGGCGGCCTGGCTGACGGGCAGCCATAGCCAAAGCAGGCAGACCAGCAGTCGCCTGAATACCATAAACATAAATTTTCTCCGTAAGTAATAAATTAACCTGAGCTGTCAGGAGAATTAATCACTCACGGAAGACGCATAATCGTAGATGCACCCGCAATCGGGGGGGAGAAATGACGCGGGGAGGCCACTGGCGCTCGATACGCGGCGGGATCGCCGCCAGCACCGCCAGCAGGAGAGTGATAGCCAACAGCGCCCCTTCAAACAGCATCGGCGGAACGGCCATCAGCGACTTGGCGCTGAGCTCGCACGGCGTGACCGGCGCCTCGGCCTTATCCTGGCTTTGCTGTAGCGACGGGCTGTCGGCGGTGAGGTTCATGACCAGCGCGTGCATCCCGGCCATCCGTTGAGCGGTACAGGTCAGCACCACCAGACAGGCCAGGAGGACAAAAAGAATGGCTTTGCGTTGTCGCTTAATCATGATTGCCTCAAATATTCACGAGGCCTATCTTATCGGGCGAACGCGTTTTAGCAATGGTAAAGCTGTAAAGAAGTGTCTGACGGAGAAGTAATTTGCCCACTCCCGGCCGGGAGAGGGCGGTCAATTACAGATTCTCGCCGTTGCTGGCGATGACCTCTTTGTACCAGTTAAAGCTCTTCTTGCGCGAGCGGGACATATCGCCGGTGCCGTCGTCGTGTTTATTGACGTAGATGAAGCCGTAGCGTTTGCTGTACTGGCCGGTAGTGAAGGAGACGCAGTCGATGCAGCCCCATGGGGTATAGCCCATCAGATCGACGCCGTCATAAGTGACCGCTTTGATCATCTCTTCCACGTGGGCGCGCAGATAATCGATGCGGTAGTCATCGTTGATGCTGCCGTCGGCTTCTACTTTGTCGTAGGCGCCAAAGCCGTTTTCCACGATAAACAGCGGCTTCTGGTAGCGCTCATACAGTTCACACAAGGAATAGCGCAGGCCGACCGGGTCAATCTGCCAGCCCCAGTCGGAGGCCTTGACGTGCGGGTTCGGCACGCTGCCTTCGAAGCCGGAAATGGCATCGCCGGTACCGCCTTCGGCTTTCACCGCGTTGGTCATGTAGTAGCTGAAGCCGAGATAGGCGCAGGTGCCTTCGCGCAGGATCTGCGCGTCGCCGTCTTCCATCTTGATGTTGAAGCCGCGGCGTTCCCATTCATTCAACACATAGCTCGGGTAGTAGCCGCGCAGCTGGACATCGGTAAAGACGTAGCGCTCGCGCATCGACTCCTGGGCGAACATCACATCTTCCGGTTTGCAGGAGTAAGGGTAGAGGGCGACCATCGCCAGCATGCAGCCGACCTGCATTTCCGGGTTGATACGACGCGCCGCTTTCACCGCCAGCGCGCTGGCGACGAACTGATGATGCAGCACCTGGTACATGGTCTCTTCCGGGTTTTCATGCTCGGTATAGACCACGCCGGAACAGCAGTAGCCGAACAGCGGCGCGCGCCAGTTTCGCTGGTTATTGATCTCGTTAAAGGTCATCCAGTATTTCACTTTGTGCTTATAGCGCTCGAAGACCACTTCGGCGAAGCGCACAAAGAAATCGACCACTTTGCGGTTGGTCCAGCCGCCGTACTGCTGGACCAGATGCAACGGCATTTCAAAGTGGGAAAGGGTGATCACCGGCTCGATGTTGTACTTCAGCAGTTCATCGAACATGTCATCGTAGAATTTCAGCCCCTCTTCATTCGGCTGGGTTTCGTCACCCTGCGGGAAGATGCGGGTCCAGGCAATAGAGGTGCGGAAGCACTTGAAGCCCATCTCAGCGAACAGTTTGATGTCTTCTTTGTAGTGGCCGTAGAAATCGACCGCTTCGTGGTTCGGGTAGTATTTGCCCGCTTCGACCTGGTGGGTGATTTCGCGCGGCACGCCGTGCGCCCCACCGGTCAACACATCGCAGATGCTGGGGCCTTTGCCGCCTTTATTCCAGCCGCCTTCAACCTGATGCGCGGCGACCGCGCCGCCCCATAAAAAGTCTTTTGGAAGGGTCAATTTTTTCATCTTTGCTAATCTCTCTGAATCACTATTGCGATTGAGTCTAACAAAGCGAAAATGAAAGTCACGATATAACAAATTCCGCTAAACGTAATATGTTACATAGAAAAAACAGGTTGTTATTTTTAGCTGATTTTGCGCGCTAATTTACGCCCGAGCGATTCGAGAATATAGATCACCGGAATTTGCGTCGTAATATCGTAGACGCCGCCAATGCGCGTCTGCGGCACGTGCCAGGAGAGATTGAAGTCAGCCAGTTTCGCCAGCCGCGAATGCTCATGGCTGGTAATCGACATCACCTTACAGCGGTGCAGGTTGAACTGGCTGGCGAAGCGCAGGATCTCTTCGGTTTCGCCGGAGACGGAAAGCACAATCGCCAGCGCGTTACGGGCCATATCGTTGGTTACTGGAAAATAGGGATCATCAATATGGTTGCTGAATTTACCGACGTTGGAAAAGAAGCGCGCGCCATATTTCGCCAGCGCGCCGGAGGTGCCGGCGCCGACGAAAATAATACGTTCGGAGGCGAGAATAATATCGACGGCCCGGTCGAGTAATTCGTCAAATTCGTCATTGTTGACGCTTTTAAAAAAGCTCATTATTTCGCTGGCGCCGATATTTGCCTGTTGAGGCTCATTCTGCTCGAGATATAATTTAAAGCGCACGCGAAATTCAGAGTAGCCCTCGCACTGCAGTTTGCGGCAGAAGCGCAACACGGTGGTGGTGGAGACCCCGGCGGCCTCGGCCAGTTCGCGAATGGTCATGTACATCACTTTGTCACGATTTTTGATGACATAGTGATAGACCATCATCTCAAGGTTATTGAGACTGGCGACAGCGGCGTGGGAGAACATACTCACAGTGGCGAACTCACAATTCATAAAGACCAGGACGGAATTATATCATGCAGGCCAATGACATTACCTTTTTTCAGCGTTTTCAGGACGACATCCTCGCCGGGCGCAAAACCATCACTCTCCGCGATGCGGCGGAATCACATTTTAAACCGGGTGACGTCCTGCGCGTTGGGCGCTATGAAGACGACGGCTATTTTTGCACCATCGCCGTGACCGCCACCTCGACGGTGACTCTCGACACGCTAACCGAAGAGCATGCCCGGCAGGAGAATATGACTCTCGAACAGCTGCGGCAGGTCATCAGCGACATCTATCCTGGCGAGAGCCAGTTTTATGTCATTGAATTCAAAATGCTTTAAGATAATCAGGAACAGCTGTGAGTTGAAATAAAAATGTAACTTTATGATTTTAAAGTATTTACAAATATACATCTTTTTATTTTAGCTAACAGGTGTTCACTGGAATCATTCTCAGTTACCCTAAGTGGGCAATGAAAGCGTTCTTGTTTTCACGGAGTCAAATATGGTTCGCAAACCATTAATCACTCAGGGATATTCTCTGGCAGAGGAAGTTGCCAACAGCATCAGCCACGGGATCGGGCTGGTGTTCGGTATCGTCGGCCTCGTGCTGTTGCTGGTGCAGGCGGTGGACACTAATGCCGGCGCGACGGCGATCACCAGCTACAGCCTGTACGGCGGCAGCATGATTATGCTGTTCCTCGCCTCCACGCTCTATCACGCAATCCCGCATCAGCGGGCGAAACAGTGGCTGAAAAAGTTCGACCACTGTGCCATCTATCTGTTGATTGCCGGAACCTACACGCCGTTTTTGCTGGTGGGGCTCAATTCACCGCTGGCGAAGGGGCTGATGATTGTTATCTGGAGCCTGGCGCTGCTGGGGATCCTGTTCAAACTGACCATCGCGCACCGCTTTAAAATTTTGTCGCTGGTGACCTATCTGACGATGGGCTGGCTGTCGCTTATCGTGGTCTATCAGCTGGCGGTGAAGCTGGCGGTGGGCGGGGTAACGCTGCTGGCGGTCGGCGGGGTAGTGTACTCGCTGGGGGTCATCTTCTACGTCTGCAAACGTATTCCCTATAACCACGCAATCTGGCACGGCTTCGTGCTCGGCGGCAGCGTGTGTCACTTCCTGGCTATTTATTTGTACGTCGGCCAGTCCTGATAAACATCCCACGGTGGCGCTGCGCTTACCGTGGCGACGATACTCTGCGGCCTGGAAATCCCACGGTGGCGCTGCGCTTACCGTGGCGACGATACTCTGCGGTCTGGAAATTCCACGGTGGCGCTACGCTTACCGTGGCGACGATGCTCTGCGGCCTGGAAATCCCACGGTGGCGCTACGCTTACCGTGGCTACGATACTCTGCGGCCTGGAAATCCCACGGTGGCGCTGCGCTTACCGTGGCTACGGTTATCTGCGGCCTGGAAATCCCACGGTGGCGCTACGCTTACCATGGCGACGATGCTCTGTGGCCTGGAAATTCCGCGGTGGCGCTGCGCTCACCATGGTCACGATACTCTGCGGCCTGGTAGCCCGGCTAAGGCGCAAGCGCCGCAAGCCGGGAACTGTTCCTTAATTTTCTTCCAGCGAATACGGCAGCGGTTCAATGCGCAGGCTGCCGGCATCGTCGCGCACGCGGAACAGGCTATCCGGCTCCATATCGTTATTCATCACCACCTGCACCAGCAACTGGCCATCATCGAGCTGAACCGCCGCAAGCACCGTACCGGTGCGGCGCCAGTTATCGCCCATTTTCAGCTCCAGATCTTCCCCGGCTTCCGGCACCCGGCTGGCGGTCCCTGACAGCGTCCACAGCGCACGCTTATTGGCGCCGCGGAATTTCGCCCGCGCCACCATTTCCTGGCCGGTGTAGCAGCCTTTCTTGAAGCTGATGCCGCCCAGCGCCTGCAGGTTGGTGGCCTGGGGTATGAACTGCCCGCTGTTGGTGCTGTCGATAACCGGCAGACCGGCTTCAATATTCAGCGCCAGCCACTGCTGGCTGTTATTGAGCTGCGCTTCGCCGCGCAGCGCGTCGGTGACGCGGTTGGCGGTGTCGACATCGGTCACCAGCAGGAAGCGTTCGCCCGGATGTTCAAACCACAGCAGGCTGGTGGCGCCTTCGCTAACCACCGGTGTGGCGGCATCGGGCAGGGCGGAAAACAGCGGCGCCAGCGCAGCGCGCGCCTGAAAGCCGGCAACCCCCAGCAGAACCAGATCGTCGTTGGCGGCGATAGTGACTTTGGAGAAGACGGCATATTTTTTCAGCTCGGTCAGCTGCGCGTCGCGCAGGCTGCGGCGCTCAATCCATGCAAAGCCGCCGTCGCGACGAAATACGCGCAGATTGCTCCACATCTTGCCTTTGGCGTCACAGTGCGCGGCAAGCAGATGCTGAGCATCGGTGAGGTGACTCACATCAGCGGTAATCTGGCCTTGCAGATACTTTTCGCTATCTGGTCCGCTGATGGTCGCCAGCGCCCAGTCATCCAGGGTCATCAGCGTTAACGGCAGACGAGCGGAAGAGGAAGGCTGACGCGGAGGAAAAGGTGTAAAAGCCATAGTCGTATCCTGAATCGCTTTACGCAGTGTGTGTGACCAATGGTAAAAGAGCTATAGTGCATTGCAAGTGCTTTCAACAGGCCATTTGTGCGCTGACGTCGGGCAACGGCCTGGGGCGGGTAAGTAATAAGCCCATCATTATTTTATGGTTTTTATGGAATGATGCTCGCATTCAGCGATATTCCTGTAAAGTTACGGCATAAAACGGGTTAAACTAACCTATATTTTGCTGCTGGAAGATCAACATGGACATTAACAATAAAGCACGTATCCACTGGGCATGCCGCCGTGGGATGCGTGAACTCGATATCTCCATCATGCCGTTCTTTGAGTATGAGTACGATACCCTCAGCGATGCTGACAAACAGCTGTTCATTCGTCTGCTGGAAAATGACGACCCGGATCTGTTCAACTGGCTGATGAACCACGGCAAACCGGCCGATGCGGAGCTGCAGCGGATGGTAACCTTAATTCAGACACGGAATCGGGAACGTGGTCCTGTGGCAATCTGATCTCCGTATCTCCTGGCGCGCACAGTGGTTTTCTCTGCTGCTCCACGGCGTGGTGGCGGCCCTGGTGCTGCTGGTTCCCTGGCCGCTAAGCTACACCCCGATTTGGCTGCTGCTGCTGTCGCTGGTGGTCTTTGATTGCGTGCGTAGCCAGCGGCGGATCCATGCTCGTCGCGGGGAGATAAAACTGCTCACCGACTCCCGTCTTCGCTGGCAAAACGCTGAATGGGAGATCCTCGGCACACCATGGGTTATCAATAGCGGAATGTTACTGCGTTTGCGCCATGTCGATACCCGGCGCGGGCAGCATCTGTGGCTGGCGGCGGACAGCATGGATGCCGGAGAGTGGCGCGACCTGCGCCGGCTGGTGATGCAAAAACCGGCGCAGGAGTAAGCGGCGTCAGGAAAAGTGTTCGGCCATTTCGCCGAGGATCTGCTCGCACCAGCTCTGGATGCGCTTGTCGCTCAGGTCGTACTGGTTGGTTTCATCCAGCGCCAGGCCAACGAACAGTTGGCCATCGGCGATCACCGGTTTCGGGCTGGTGAACTCGTAGCCTTCGGTTGGCCAGTAGCCGACAAACTTCACGCCTTTGGTCGCCAGCTTGTCGTGCAGCATGCCCAGCGCGTCCAGGAACCATTCGCCATAGCCCAGCTGATCGCCCATGCCGTACAGCGCAACGATTTTGCCCGCCAGATCGAGGGTATCCAGCTGGTCCCAGACCGCCTCCCAGTCTTCCTGAATTTCGCCGAAATCCCAGGTCGGGATGCCGAGGATCAGGACATCGTACTGGCTCATTAGCGCGGGGGAATCATCTTTCAGATTGTGCAGCGTCACCAGCTCGGGGCCGATGATATCGCGGATTTTCTCCGCGGCCATTTCGGTGTAGCAGGTGCTGGAGCCGTAAAACAGACCTATATTCATCGCGTAAACATCTCGATTCTTGCCGTGAATAGCGGGCAGTGTACCAGAAAGGCATGCTCTTAAGGCATAATGAGAGCGTTTAACGAACAAAGAGGCCGATGTGAAACAGGATCTGGCACGAATCGAACAGTTTCTCGATGCCCTTTGGCTGGAGCGGAATCTGGCGGAGAATACGCTCAGCGCCTATCGCCGCGATTTGACGATGCTCGTGGAGTGGCTGCATCACCGCGGCCTGTCGCTGGCCAGCGTCGGCAGCGACGATCTGCAGGCGCTGCTGGCCGAGCGGCAGTCCGGTGGCTACAAAGCCACCAGCACGGCGCGCCTGCTGAGCGCCGTGCGTCGTTTCTTCCAGCATCTGTACCGGGAAAAAATTCGCCCGGACGATCCCAGCGCGCTGCTGGCCTCGCCAAAGCTGCCGCAGCGGCTGCCGAAAGATCTCAGCGAGGCGCAGGTTGAGCGCCTGTTGCAGGCGCCGCTGGTGGAGCAGCCGCTGGAGTTGCGCGATAAAGCGATGCTGGAGGTGCTGTATGCCACTGGCCTGCGCGTCTCGGAGCTGGTGGGCCTGACGATGAGTGATATCAGCCTGCGTCAGGGCGTACTACGGGTTATCGGTAAAGGCAACAAAGAGCGGCTGGTGCCGCTGGGGGAGGAGGCGGTACTGTGGGTGGAAAATTACCTTGAGTATGGCCGCCCCTGGCTGCTGAACGGCGTGGCGTCGGATGTCTTATTTCCCAGCCAGCGCGCCCAGCAGATGACGCGCCAGACCTTCTGGCACCGCATTAAACACTACGCCGTACTGGCGGGGATCGACAGTGAAAAGCTCTCCCCGCACGTGTTGCGTCATGCGTTCGCCACGCATTTGCTCAATCATGGCGCCGACCTGCGCGTGGTACAAATGCTGTTAGGACACAGCGATCTCTCCACCACGCAGATCTACACCCACGTGGCGACCGAGCGTCTGCGACAACTTCATCAACAGCACCACCCGCGGGCGTGAGTGCTGAATAAAAGGACTGAGTATGAAAAAAGGTTTATTGATGTTCACCCTGCTGGCGGCTTCCCTTTCGGGGGCGGCGCATGCCGATAGCGCGGCAATCAAACAGTCGCTGGCGAAGCTGGGTGTGCAGAGCACCGATATTCAACCGTCGCCGGTTTCCGGGATGAGCACGGTGCTGACCGACAGCGGCGTCCTGTACGTTACCGACGATGGCAAGCACGTCATCCAGGGGCCGATGTACGACGTGAGCGGCACGCAGCCGGTCAACGTCACTAACCAGCTGCTGTTGGGTAAGCTGAACGCGCTGAGCAACGAGATGATCGTCTATAAAGCGCCGAAGGAGCAGCACGTCATTACCGTCTTCACCGATATCACCTGCGGCTACTGCCACAAGCTGCATGAGCAGATGAGCGATTACAACGCGCTGGGGATCACCGTGCGCTACCTGGCTTTCCCGCGCCAGGGACTGCAGAGCCAGGCGGAGCAGGACATGAAGGCCATCTGGTGCGCGAAAGATCGTAACAAAGCGCTGGATGACGCCATGAGCGGCAAAGGCGTGCAGCCGGCGAGCTGCAGCGTGGATATCGCCAAACATTACACCCTCGGCGTGCAGATGGGCGTCAACGGTACGCCGGCGATGGTCCTCAGCAACGGCATGGTGCTGCCGGGCTATCAGGGGCCGAAAGAGCTGAAGGCGTTCCTTGACGAGCATAAAAAACAGACAAGCGGTAACTGATTCGCGTGAAACAACAGATACAACTACGCCGCCGCGAGGCGGTTGACGGCGTCGAACTCCCCGCCGGCCTGCCGCCGCTACTGCAGCGGCTGTATGCCAGCCGGGGGGTGCGCAGCGCGCAGGAGCTGGAGCGCAGCGTCAAAGGCATGCTGCCGTGGACGCAGCTTACCGGCGTTGAAAAAGCGGTCGAGATGCTGCATGACGCGTTCCTGAAAGGATTGCATATTGTGGTGGTCGGCGATTTTGACGCCGATGGCGCCACCAGCACCGCGCTAAGCGTACTGGCCCTGCGCGCACTGGGATATAACAACGTCTCCTATCTGGTGCCGAACCGCTTTGAAGACGGCTACGGCTTAAGCCCGGAAGTGGTCGATCAGGCGCACGCTCGCGGCGCGCAGATGATCATGACCGTTGATAACGGCATTTCGTCACATGCCGGTGTCGATCACGCCCATGCGTTGGGCATTCCGGTGCTGGTGACCGATCACCACCTGCCGGGCGATACGCTGCCGGCGGCGGAGGCCATCGTTAATCCCAACCTGCGCGATTGCGACTTCCCGTCGAAATCACTGGCCGGGGTGGGGGTGGCGTTTTATCTGATGCTGGCGCTGCGCACTTTCCTGCGCGATAAAGGCTGGTTTGAGGCCCGCGGCATCGCTGCGCCAAACCTCGCCGAGCTGCTGGATCTGGTGGCGCTTGGCACCGTCGCGGACGTGGTACCGCTGGATGCTAACAACCGTATTCTCACCTGGCAGGGGTTAAGCCGCATTCGCGCCGGCAAATGTCGGCCCGGCATTAAGGCGCTACTGGAAATTTCCAACCGCGATCCGCAAAAGCTGGCGGCCAGCGACCTCGGTTTTGCCCTCGGGCCGCGCCTGAACGCGGCGGGACGGCTGGATGATATGTCGGTCGGCGTGGCGCTGCTGCTATGCGATAACATCGGCGAAGCGCGGGTGCTGGCCAACGAGCTCGACGCGCTCAACCAGACGCGCAAAGAGATTGAGCAGGGGATGCAGGCCGAAGCGCTAACGCTCTGTCAGCAGCTGGAGCGCAGCGCCGATACTCTGCCCGGCGGACTGGCGATGTACCATCCCCAGTGGCACCAGGGCGTCGTTGGCATTCTGGCATCACGCATTAAAGAGCGCTTCCATCGCCCGGTTATCGCTTTTGCGCCCACCGGCGACGGCACGCTGAAAGGCTCCGGTCGCTCCATTCAGGGGTTGCATATGCGCGATGCGCTGGAGCGCCTTGATACGCTTTATCCTGGGCTAATCCTGAAGTTCGGCGGCCACGCGATGGCGGCGGGGCTTTCGCTGGAAGAGGCGCGTTTTGACGAGTTTCAACAGCGCTTCGGCGAGCTGGTGACCGAATGGCTGGATCCCGCATTATTGCAGGGCGAAGTGGTCTCCGACGGCCCGCTGACGGCGGCGGAGATGAGCATGGAAGTGGCGCAGATGCTGCGCGATGCCGGGCCATGGGGGCAGATGTTCCCGGAACCGCTGTTTGACGGTCGCTTCCGCCTGCTGCAGCAGCGGCTGGTGGGCGAGCGCCACCTGAAGGTGATGGTCGAGCCGGTTGACGGCGGCCCGCTGCTGGACGGTATCGCCTTCAACGTTGATACTTCCATCTGGCCCGACAACGGCGTGCGTGAAGTCCAGTTAGCCTACAAGCTCGACATCAACGAGTTCCGCGGCAACCGCAGCCTGCAGCTGATCATCGATCACCTCTGGCCAAATTGACAACAGTGTAGGAATAAGGGCGCGAATCCGGTAGAATTCCGCTCTTATCACCGCATTTTGACAAATCCATTAAAAGAAACCGACCATGTTTGAAATAAATCCGGTAAAAAACCGCATTCAGGACCTCACGGAGCGCTCCGACGTTCTTAGGGGGTATCTTTGACTACGATGCCAAGAAAGAGCGTCTCGAAGAAGTAAACGCCGAGCTGGAACAGCCGGACGTGTGGAACGAACCCGAACGCGCCCAGGCGCTGGGTAAAGAGCGTTCTTCCCTGGAAGCCATCGTAGATACCCTGGATCAGATGTCCCAGGGGCTGGAAGATGTTGCCGGCCTGCTGGATCTGGCCGTGGAAGCGGACGACGAAGAAACCTTCAACGAAGCCGTCGCCGAGCTGGATACGCTGGAAGAGAAGCTGGCGCAGCTTGAGTTCCGCCGCATGTTCTCCGGCGAATACGACAGCGCCGATTGCTACCTCGATATTCAGGCCGGTTCCGGTGGCACCGAAGCCCAGGACTGGGCCAGCATGCTGATGCGCATGTACCTGCGCTGGGCGGAAGCCCGCGGCTTTAAGACCGAGATCATCGAAGAATCCGAAGGTGAAGTCGCGGGGATTAAATCCGTGACCATCAAGATCATTGGCGATTACGCCTACGGCTGGCTGCGTACTGAAACCGGTGTTCACCGTCTGGTGCGTAAGAGCCCGTTCGATTCCGGCGGCCGCCGTCATACCTCCTTCAGCTCCGCGTTTGTTTATCCGGAAGTGGAAGACGATATCGATATCGAAATTAACCCGGCCGACCTGCGCATTGACGTATATCGCGCCTCCGGCGCCGGTGGTCAGCACGTTAACCGTACAGAATCCGCGGTGCGTATTACCCATATCCCGACCGGGTTGGTGACGCAGTGCCAGAACGACCGTTCGCAGCACAAGAACAAAGACCAGGCCATGAAGCAGATGAAAGCGAAGCTTTATGAGCTGGAAATGCAGAAGAAAAATGCCGAGAAGCAGGCGATGGAAGACAACAAGTCCGATATCGGCTGGGGCAGCCAGATCCGCTCTTACGTGCTGGATGACTCGCGTATTAAAGATCTGCGTACCGGGGTGGAAACCCGCAACACTCAGGCGGTGCTCGATGGCAGCCTGGACCAATTTATCGAAGCAAGTTTGAAAGCAGGGTTATGAGGAACCAACATGTCTGAACAACAAGCACAGGGCGCTGACGCGGCAATTGACCTTAATAATGAACTGAAAACCCGTCGCGAGAAGCTGGCTGCGCTGCGTGAGCAGGGCGTCGCTTTCCCGAACGATTTCCGTCGTGACCATACCTCTGACCAACTGCACGCTGACTTCGATGGCAAAGAAAACGAAGAGCTGGAAGCGCTGAACGTTGAAGTGGCCGTTGCTGGCCGCATGATGACCCGTCGTATCATGGGGAAAGCGTCCTTCGTGACCCTGCAGGACGTTGGTGGCCGCATTCAGCTGTACGTGGCGCGTGATGACCTGGCGGAAGGCGTTTACAACGATCAGTTCAAAAAATGGGACCTCGGCGACATCATTGCCGCCCGCGGTAAGCTGTTCAAGACCAAAACCGGTGAGCTGTCTATCCACTGCACCGAGCTGCGTCTGCTGACCAAAGCCCTGCGCCCGTTACCGGACAAATTCCATGGCCTGCAGGATCAGGAAGCGCGCTATCGTCAGCGTTACCTCGATCTGATCTCCAATGATGAATCCCGCAAGACCTTTAAAGTGCGTTCGCAGATCCTGGCGGGCATCCGTCAGTTCATGGTTGGCCGCGGCTTTATGGAAGTGGAAACCCCGATGATGCAGGTGATCCCGGGCGGTGCTTCCGCGCGTCCGTTCATCACCCATCATAACGCGCTGGATCTGGACATGTACCTGCGTATCGCGCCGGAACTGTACCTCAAGCGTCTGGTGGTCGGCGGCTTCGAACGCGTCTTCGAGATCAACCGTAACTTCCGTAACGAAGGGATCTCCGTTCGTCATAACCCTGAGTTCACCATGATGGAACTCTACATGGCGTACGCGGATTACAAAGATCTGATCGAGCTGACCGAATCCCTGTTCCGCACCCTGGCGCAGGACATCCTCGGCAACACCGAAGTGCCTTACGGCGACCAGGTGTTCGACTTCGGCAAACCGTTCGAAAAACTGACCATGCGCGAAGCGATCAAGAAATACCGTCCGGAAACCGAGATGGCGGATCTGGATAACTTCGATTCTGCGAAAGCGATCGCTGAGTCTATCGGCATCAAAGTTGAGAAGAGCTGGGGTCTGGGCCGTATCGTGACCGAGATCTTCGAAGAAGTGGCGGAAGCACACCTGATTCAGCCGACCTTCATCACCGAATACCCGGCGGAAGTTTCTCCGCTGGCGCGCCGTAACGACGTGAATCCGGAAATCACCGACCGCTTTGAATTCTTCATCGGCGGCCGCGAAATCGGTAACGGCTTTAGCGAGCTGAACGACGCCGAAGACCAGGCGCAGCGTTTCCAGGATCAGGTTGATGCGAAAGCCGCAGGCGACGACGAAGCGATGTTCTACGATGAAGACTATGTCACCGCGCTGGAACACGGTCTGCCGCCGACCGCGGGTCTGGGCATCGGTATCGACCGCATGGTCATGCTGTTCACCAACAGCCACACCATCCGCGACGTTATTCTGTTCCCGGCAATGCGTCCGCAGAAATAATCGCCCTTCGCGAAAAGCAAAAAACCCGGCTTGCCGGGTTTTTTTATGTCTGATGTGAGGTCCGAAGACTGGCGTAGCGGGGAGTCCCGGATAGCGGCGTAAACGCCTTATCCGGGCTATGCGACGGCGAGCCGTAGGCCTGTGCAAGCGTAGCGCCGCCGGGCAGTGATGACAGGTACAGGCTGCGCCTGGCCTGGAGAATATTCAGCTTACGCGCGCAGGCGTGCAACGAAACCGATCAACGCCTGGCGGGCGTCCTGGTTTTCCGCTTCCAGTACCATCCACGGGCTGAACGCCCACGGCGTGGCGGCCAGCGCGCTTAACATGGTTGGCAGGTCAACCCACTGATAGTCCATGACTTCATCGTCGTTAGGCTGCAGCTCACTCACCACGCGCGCGGCATATACCGGGCATACTTCGTTCTCAACGATGCCGTTCGGGGCAACCGCCCGGTAGCGGAAGGCCGGGTGAATCGGCGCGATATCGGCAATCTCCACGCCGAGCTCGAAGCGACAGCGGCGCGTAACGGCCTGCTCGAAGGTCTCGCCCTGCTGGGGGTGTCCGCAGACCGAGTTGGTCCACACCCCGGGCCAGGCCTTTTTGCCTAGTGAACGGCGGGTGACCAGAAACTGTCCCTGCTCATTGAACAGCCAGCAGGAAAACGCGAGGTGCAAAGGGGTATTGAGCGTGTGGGCGGCATACTTCTCCAGCATACCGGCAGGCTGATCCTGCTCATCCAGCAAAATGACGTGTTCCCCGGCCATAACGACTCCTGAAAATAAAAAATGACCCGGCACAAACCCGCCGGGTCATGTACTCAGGCCACTAGGGTAGCCCATAAATGGGAGAAAGGCATTACCAAAACAAGCCCTGGCAGCATGTTGGCGACCGGGAAAAGCTTAATGTTGCAGATGCGTAATCCCGTGGCCACCATCAGCAATCCACCGGCGCAGGAGAAATCCGCCATCATTGACGGGGTGATCATCGGCAGAATAAACACTGCCAGCATCGCCAGCGCCACCTGAATCACAATCTGCGGGATAGCGATGGTCATCACCGCGTAACCCAGCAGCGTCGCGAAGATCCCGGCGGTAAACAGATCGAGGATCGTTTTAATGTACAGGATCGATGGATCGCCGCTCATACCTTCGGTCATGGCACCAAAAATACCGGTACCGCTGGCGCAAAACAGGACCAAAATAGCCACGAATTTTTCGGTGAACTCTTCGTGACCTAATCCCTGAACGGGGGGCAGGACTTTATTAATCAACCCACGCGTTGATCCCGCCGCGCGACCGATACGTTTTTCCAGGTGCAACAGTTCGCCAAGGAAAGCGCCGAGTACCATCGCCAGCACTACCGCCGGCATATATTTCACCTTCAGCACCAGGGTGATCCCCAGGCCGACGGAGCAGAGACCAAAGGTCATCGGCAGAGCTGTTTTGACGCGTTCCGGAAGTTTGCCTCCGGCCATTGCGCCAATTAATCCGCCGATAATCACGGCGGAACCATTTACATACGGACCAATTAACATTGCGAGTTCCTGTTACGCGTAATGCAGCTCGCCTTCACCCCAGCGTGGGATGTTATTGACCTCCAGGCCAAACAGGTCAAGCGCGCGGTTTACGCTATGGGTAATAATGTCATCTGCGCTTTGCGGACGCTGATAGAGCGCGGGCACCGGCGGAAAGATGATGCCGCCCATCTCGGTCACCGCCGCCATATTGCGTATATGGCCGAGATTAAGCGGCGTCTCGCGCGCCAGCAGCACCAGCCGTCGGCGTTCCTTAAGCACTACGTCCGCCGCGCGGGTAAGCAGATTATCGGTGAGACAATGGGCGATAGCGCCCAATGACCGCATCGAGCAGGGGGCGACTAACATCCCCAGCGTTTTAAACGAGCCGCTGGAGATGGACGCGCCCAGGTGGTTGATGGGATGTACCACGTCAGCCAGCGCCATCACGTCGTCTAAGCGGTAATCCGTTTCCAGTTCGCAGGTTTTTTCCGCGCCTTTGGAGACCACCAGATGAACCTCTACCGCCAGTGGCCGCAAGAGTTCCAGCGCTTTGACGCCGTACTGGAACCCGGAAGCGCCGCTAATGCCAATGATGATGCGTGGTGTCATGGTCATCGCCCTTATTCGAAGTCCGGCAGGAAACGTTTTACATCAACCGCTTTGAACTTAGAGCGCTCAAAGTTGTGTTTCAGATGGAACGGTACGGTGCAGTCGAAAATGGTTTTGCACGACATTCCCTGCTGCAGCACGCTCGGGCTGTATTCTGGCACCTGCGACGGGTCGAGCGGATGGCAGCGCACGCCCGGGATCATTACGGTATCGACATCACCCTGGTAGCGGGTTTGCATCGCCCACAGCACGTCGTCGCTATCGAAAATATCAACGTCTTCATCCACCAGAATGACATGCTTCAGCTCAGGGAAGGCAGAGAACGCCAGGAGCGCCGCCTGGCGCTGGCGGCCTTCATCGGCTGGAGACGACTTTTTGAATTGCAGCACCGCCAGCAGCTTGCCGCCGCCTGCCGAGTGGGCGAAGACGTTGAGTAATTTGCCCGGCATGGCGCGTTCTACCATATCGAGAATACTCGCTTCGGTCGGGATCCCGGCCATGTTGACATGTTCTTCGCCTGGCCCGACGGTGGTGCGCCAGATGGGGTTGATACGATGGGTGACAGCTTTGACTTTAATGACCGGAATCGCCTCTTTGGCTTCGCCGGTATAGCCCGGGAACTCCGGCATCGCGCGGCCGGTATGGGTGTTTTGATCTTCACGCACGCGCACGTTCGGCAGCAGCTCGCCTTCAATAACGATTTCAGCGTGAGCGATGGCTTTTTCATTAATGGTTTTACACTGCACCATCTCCACCGCACGGCCACGCAGCGCGCCGGCGATGCTTAGCTCGTTGAAACCCAGCGGGGTAGTCGGCGGCTCAAAGCAGGCGGCGATTTCGATAGCCGGATCCACGCCGATGCTGATCGAAATAGGTAGCGGCTGGCCCGCCGCTTCAGCTTTCATGCGGAAGGCATCGATATGACGACCCGGCGTCAGCCACATTGAAAGCTCATCGCGGCTCTGAACACACAGGCGGTGAATGGTGATATCGGATTCACGAGTTTGCGGATCGGAGGCGTAGCACAGGCCCATGGTGATATACGGGCCGGCATCTTCTTCGGTGTTGGTTGGCGCAGGCAGCAGTTTACGCAGATCGAAATCAGCATCGCTGGCGAGGTGAACCACTTCCTGGCATACCGCCGCGCCCTGCACCATGGTTGGGGCAATAGCATTTTCAACGGAATCTTTCAGCAAATGACCCAGTTTTGCCGGCTCACACTGCAGGAACTGGCTAACGCGCTGGCGCGAGCCGTTCAGACCGATGGCTACGCTGATATCGTCGAAGCCCTTAATTTTGTTAAAGACCATGACCGGGCCGTTCTTGCGTGTTGGACGCTGGCAGGTGCCGCCGGCGCCCACGTAGCGGTAAACGCCGGAGAGTTCGGCATGGGGATCGACTTCGGTATCGGTTTCAACATATTCGCCCGGCAGCGTTTTTAACAGCGCCAGAGCCGAACGTAAATCATGTACCGGTGACGGTGTTTTTTTATCTGAGTTTGCCATGAGTGTTCCTTTGAAAAGCAATTTTGCTAAGCGCACAATATTTTTCTTCGATAAATTAAACAAATACCGTTTACCGGATGCTCAGTAGATCAAAAAAGTTGGTTTTAAAAAAATGTTAATGAACAATTAATCAATATGGTGAATTTGACGCGGCTTTTTATTTCTCAGCGTTAGTGTGATACTGCCCGGAAGATAATTAATGAGGTCGGTCATGGATCTTAAACGCTTACGCTATTTTTGCCGGGTAGTGGAACACGGTTCGGTGAGTCAGGCGGCGAAGTCGCTCAACATGGCGCAACCACCGCTCAGCAAGCGGATTCAGGAGCTTGAAGAAGAGCTGCAGGTTTCGCTTTTCGAGCGCCGCGGCAACCGCATTGAACCGACGGAAGCGGGGTATTTCTTATATCGGAAAGGCTGTGAAATTTTACGCCAGGTTGAGGATACTGCCCGCGAGACGGCTGATATTGCGCAAAAGGCCCGTGTGGAAGTACGTATTGGCTTAACTCATCTGTATCAGAATTATTTCCAGCCTTTATTAATGGAGCTCTATCGGCGCAACCCTGAGACCGCGATAAATATCTCGGTGACCGACTCAAGTCATCTGGAAACATTATTAAATGAAGGTGCTATCGACCTGGCGTTAATACAGCGGCCTTATCGCAGCGAAGGCTTCGATTATATCTCCTTCGACCCCATTAAACTGGTAGCGGTCATTAATAAAAAATGTCTGTCGCAGCCGCCTTCCAACCCCTATGACTACAATGCGCTGGCGGCGATGCCGCTGGTGCTGCTGCACCGGGCGAAAGATTCCGGCACCTATGAAATGCTCATGGACCTGTTCCGTAAATCCGGCGTTAGCGCGAAGGTGATTATGCATATTACCCAGCCCGGAGTGATCCTCGACTGGCTGGAAGACGGGCTGGAAGCGGCGACATTGCTGCCATCTTCGGAAGTGAATGCCGAAAAACTGCCTCATTGCTATGTGGTTGATGTCTTCCCCTCACCGCAGATATTTTATCCGGCGCTGGTGAAATTGCCGTCGATGCCGTATCTCCCGGCGCTGATGGATATTATCGCCGGGGGTTATCCGTTTATCGCGCCGAGGGAGTAGAGATCAGAGAAAAAGCGTAGAGCATTGGGGATTGTTGCATGGACTGGTATGATATTCGCCCTGGTTGCGAGGTAAGTGGTTGTGTTAAGTGCAGGATGCCTGATGATGAAACGCGTTTATATATCACTGATGCTGGTGGCAAGCCTGGTGCTGGCCGGCTGCTCCAGTACGTCCGATTCTGGTGCCACTTATACCGTCAAACGCGGTGATACCCTGTATGGAATCTCCCGCACCACCGGCACCAGCGTTCGCGATCTCGCCCGTCTGAATAACATCTCGCCGCCTTACACCATCGAAGTGGGGCAGAAGCTGAAGCTTAACGGCAGCAGTTCGGCGAAGACGACGAAGAAAAAATCTTCCTCCACTCGCACTGCGGCGGCTACGCCTTCTTCCGCGGTACCTCAGTCCTCCTGGCCGCCGGTGGGACAGCGCTGCTGGCGCTGGCCGACCAGCGGCAAAGTGGTCCTGCCTTATTCCACCGCCGATGGCGGCAATAAGGGCATTGATATTGCCGGGACCCGCGGGCAACCGGTATATGCCGCTGGGGCGGGCAAGGTGGTGTACGTCGGCAACCAGCTGCGCGGCTATGGTAATCTGATCATGATTAAGCACAGCGAGGATTACATCACCGCCTACGCCCACAACGATAAGCTGATGGTGAATAACGGTCAGAGCGTGAAAGCCGGCCAGCAAATTGCCACCATGGGCAGTACAGATGCCGATTCAGTGCGCCTGCATTTCCAGATCCGCTATCGGGCGACGGCCATCGATCCGCTGCGCTATCTGCCGCCGCAGGGCAGTAAACCCAAGTGCTAAAAGGTTATTTTATCGCCAGTCAGTATCCGGCGGGCTTGCCACAGGGTGCGTAAGGGCTATAATGCTTCTCGCACCTCTTCGCGGGCGTAGTTCAATGGTAGAACGAGAGCTTCCCAAGCTCTATACGAGGGTTCGATTCCCTTCGCCCGCTCCATGACCTTTCTTAAAGTATTCCAACTTACTGAATCCTAAGGGATACGGCTTTAAGCCTTCCGATAGTTTTACTCACTGTAACCAACATTGTAACCCTGTAGCGACCAAGCTACGTCCTTATGTTGACAAAGTGAGCGGACCTAGGGTCTCAGTACATGCTCAATTCCTACACCTACCTTTACCAGCGTAACGGCGTCTACTATTTTCGCCTTCGAGTTAGACAATCAAACAATGATAGAATGACCTCAGTTTCATTAAGGACCAAGGATAGACGCACCGCTATGGCTCACTCCCGGCACATTAAGGCAGCACTCAAGGCAATCCATGCGGATAACCCTACAGCCTCCTACGAGGATATGAGGAAACACTTACGGGATATCGCGGAGTGGGAACTTTCAGCGGGACGCTCTGACCTCTTCGAGCCGGACATGAGGGACATCTATCGGGACCAGTACGGTGAACTTGGTGAGAACCTTACCGATGCTCTGGCTAGTGAACCGCTGAGTATTGACCAGCATCGCTACATCAATGAGGCCCTGAAGGTACTCAAGGCTTGCATGAAGCGTATCGAAGCGGGAGACAGTCAGTCACTGATAGATTACGTCGATCGTTTTGATGGTATTGATCGGCAGGATGACCAAGCCTCTGTGTCCCTATCTGTTAGTGCTCCTGAGGTAAAACCAGCAGCGCTAGCTGCACTAGCAGTCACACCAAGCGTCACTGTGGCTAGCCTCTTTGAGCAGTATGAAGCGGAGAACGCTCAGAACTGGAAGCCTGCTACCTTAAGGGAAAACCAATCGTCTCACGCTGCGTTAATCGAAATCTTTGACTATCTGGGTCTTGGTGCTGACGCCAATACGGTAACACGCGCTGACGTGCTTAGAGTCCGTGATGTCCTCCAGCAGTTACCGAAGAACCGTAAGCAGCGCTTCAAGGATGCCCCGTTGGTTGACTTGCTGGGCCGTGAAGAGAAAACAGATTGTCTGGACGTAGTCACCATCAACAATAAATATCTCATTAAGATGGCGGCGGTCTTTAAGTGGGCTGTGCGTAATGACCTGATTAAAAAGAATATGACTGAGGGGCTGGAACTCAAGGTTCCCCAGCGTAAAGCCTCAGAGGCCCGTAACGCTTTCTCTACGGAGCAGGTAGGGCAACTGCTGGTTGCCGCTAAGGCATACTCTCAGAAGGCCTCAGGCAAGCCTTATCACTATTACGTTACGGTGCTGGCGGCTATCACTGGTGCGCGACTCAATGAAGTAGCTCAACTTCAGGTAAAAGATGTCAGGGTCACTGAGGCCGGGACCGTTTATATTCATATCAATGAGGATGACAGCAGCCTGCCCGGTAAGAGCATTAAGAACGCCCACAGTGATCGCTGTGTCCCTCTGGTTGATGGTGCCTACGGTTTTGTATTGGCTGACTTTATGGACCTGTTAGAAGCCCGTAGGAACGCGGGGGGTGAAGATGCTATGGTATTCGATGGCCTGCGTCTCATGAAGAACGGCTACGGTGAGCAGGTGAGCAAGTGGTTTAACAGAACGTTGTTACCTAAGGTTATTACTGACCGTGACGGCTTGGCGTTCCACTCGTTTAGACATACGGTCGCCACTCAGTTAAAACAGCATGGCGTCGAGTTGGCTTACGCTCAGGCTATTATGGGGCATAGCTCAGGGTCCATTACTTATGACCGCTACGCTAAAGAGGTTGAGGTAGACCGATTGGTTAACGTTCTTGCTGATGTTTATAAGGAGACAGTAGTAAATGGCTGATTATCATCCGGCAGTTTTTGAATATCAGGCTTTTAATTGTCCATATTGTGGAGTTTATGCGCGACAATTTTGGCGCACTCTGTATGGCAACGGTCAAAATCTTGGTGTAAAAGATACGCCGTTTCGGATGTCTTCATGTTCACATTGTGGTGATAGTGCCTATTGGTGCCAAGAAAAAATGATAGTCCCTGCGGCTGGTAATGTTGAATTACCTAATCCAGACATGCCGGAAGACTGTAAGGCTGACTACATGGAAGCCAGAAGCATAATCAATCTGTCTCCTAAAGGTGCCGCTGCGCTACTCCGCTTGTGCTTACAGAAACTCATGCGCCATCTCGGTGAACCGGGGAACAACATTAACGCAGACATTAAGTCTCTCGTTGAGAAAGGATTGCCTGTGCGTATCCAACAAGCTGCTGACATTTGTCGTATCGTTGGTAATCAGGCCGTGCATCCCGGAGAGATTAGCCTTGATGATGACCCTCAGTTAACACATGGTCTCTTTAAGTTATTGAATATCATTGTTGATGACCGCATCACCAGACCTAAAGAAATCGAAGCGATGTTCCAGAGTATGCCTGAAGGTCCACGGCAAGGCATCGAAAAGCGGGACGGCAAGGCTAGCGGATAGTCCTTCGGAATTAGGGCACACTATAGGGGGAAGTCTAATACGACTCACTATAGGGAGATACGCCAAATCGCCTTAAGAATTGACCATGTGTCAAGCATTTTGAATTAGGTAGCACTATAGGGAGACAGTGAGAAATAAATTTTATGATGACACTCACTGTCCCTATGCACACTTCACGCTGGCGCAGCTAGCACTGCTGGCAATCAGCATTCCTTAACCGTAACTCATCGCATTCTTTCAGGGGCGGGATGACCACATACAGACGAACACAGCGGAGACATTATGTCACTGCTTCCCGGTTCTTCTAGGTCAGTCGATGAGTGAATAGCAAATAGTCTTTATACCAATAATAGACACGAGCCTACAGGGGCTAACTTAAAGTTTACTTAAAGACCATTAAGATACTTATAGTTTAAATAATAGATTAATTAAAAGATAACTATTAGAGCTTTAAGTATTGCCTAAAGTGAACTTAAAGAGGTGATGATATTTACCATTAATAATCACCATACTCTGGGCCACTCACAGTCCTCTGTATCTCCAGCGGTCAGCCCTTGGAGAATTAGGGCACACTATAAGGAGACGGTCTGAATACCTCTTCGCTGTCAACAGATGGTTTACTTTCTGTACAGCCGTCAGTCCTCACCCGAAGCCTACTCTGGGCATGACTCCTTGCCGTTACGCTGATGTACCTCATTGTGAAATCTTTAGGTAGTAATCAACGCCAGACAACTGGCAACATCGTGTGTATCAGCTTTGGGCCATGAACCCAGAGACGCTTCTGGTGCGGATTTACCGCCACTCGCACCACCACCAGCAGTGCTAGCTGCGCCAGCCATTGAACATCATACAGGGTCTCCGGTCACACATGACGTGCCGCCCCTGAGTTCGTCCGATTGGTCCTCACCTATCCATGGTCATCGCAGACCGTTATTAAAACCAGTCTTTATGTAACGCCTTTATGCTACCGACAGTTTCCTTTACGTGGGGTCTGGTTGGCTGGCGGTAGGTGCGAACATAGAGGCGTCACATAAGGAGTACACGTAAATGAACATTATCAATCTTGACCAGCTTATCTCGATGACCTCAAAAGAAATCGCGGAGTTGACGGGTAAGCGACACGACAACGTTATTCGCGATGTTCGTAAGATGCTTGATGAAATATATCCGGATGGGGGTCTCCTCAGTTTTGAGGACACCTACGTTAATACCCAGAATGGCGAAACATATAGCATGTACCGACTCGACCGGAAGCATACCTTTATTCTGGTCTCTGGGTATTCCGTCCAACTCCGCGCTAAATGCTACGACCACATTCAGATGCTTGAACAAAAAGTCCTCCGATTGGAAGACCAGCAGAAACGCGCAGCCGTACAGTCGGCTAACCGCCGTGGTGTAACATGGGGCGATTACTGCAAGACGCATGGTCTACCTGCTCAGAAGTTGATGAACATCCTCAAGCGGGAACGAAAGCTCTTTCAGGTCCACCCCGTCAGTGGTGAATGGTCAGTCAATCCAAAATATGCGGAATACTTCCGGGTCATCAAGCCAACTTGTAAGCACCCCTGCTTCAGTTCCATGCACTTTTTGAGAGTTCCGGTTTTTCAGCCATCAGCCGGTACTCTTCCGGTGTCAGGTTATTCAGGGATTCATGAGGCCGCTCGTTGTTATATTCCATCAGCCAGCGCTCGGTAATTTCCCGTGCTTCATTCAGTGTTCTGAACAGGTAAAAATCCAGGATTTCTGTCCGGTATGTTCGGTTGAACCGTTCGATAAAAGCATTTTGTGTCGGCTTACCCGGCTTGATAAATTCGAGCTGTACGCCATGTTCTTCGGCCCATTGTGCCAGCGCCAGCGAGACCAGCTCTGGCCCGTTGTCCATCCGCATTTTCAGCGGGTAGCCGCGGTTTGCCACGATCCTGTCCAGCACCCGGATGACTCGCTGAGCCGGGATATTCAGGTCGATTTCTATCGCCAGTGCTTCACGGTTAAAATCATCCACCACATTAAAGGTTCGGAAGCGTCTGCCGCAGACCAGCGCGTCGTGCATAAAATCGATGGACCAGCTCTGGTTTAACGCTTGCGGTGTCGCCAGTGGTGCGGGATTACGCACAGGCAGCCGCTGTTTTCCCTTGCGGCGAAAATTCAGTTTCAGCAGGCAGTAAATCCGGTGAACACGTTTATGGTTCCAGGTATTACCCTGCCTGCGCAGCAGCTGGAACAGTTTCTTAAAACCGTAGCGCGGATAGCGTTCTGCCAGCTCAGTCAGCGCGTGGATCACTGGTTCATCATGCCGGGTATCGGGCTGATAAAAATACACCGTCCTGCTCAGCGATAACGTCCTGCAGGCCTGGCGTAAACTCATGGCAAATTGCACCGTCAGATAGCTGACGAGTTCACGCTTTATCGCTGGTTTTAAAGCTTTTTTTCGATGACGTCTTTAAGTGCCCGGCACTCAAGGCTGAGATCAGCAAACATCTGTTTTAAACGTCGATTCTCATCCTCAAGATCTTTGATTTTTTTAATATCGGCCGCTTCCATCCCGCCATATTTCGCCTTCCAGTTGTAATAGCTGGCTTCCGAAATAGCGGCCTCACGGCACACATCCTTGACGGTACGTCCGGCTTCGACGGACTTCAGAACGGCGATGATCTGGTGTTCAGTGAATCGGATCTTACGCATAGCGATCTCCTCAGGGGACATTATCAGTATGTCGGAAGATCTCTAAAAGTGAATGGTTCGTTTTGCCGGGATACTTACAAACTGACCAGCGATTCAACCCGAGCGGCATTAACATTCGGTTCAACGCCAAGGGACTGGAATTCTTTGGTCAACCTGAGCATGTCCTAAAGATGCGCGGAAAGGTTATCGAAATTCACGGTACAGACGCCGAGAAGCAGAAGCACCTACTGGATGTCGCTAGTACAGCTCCTCAAAATGAGGGTCTGTAATCGTGAAGATCCTACCGCCAGACCTACCGCCTACTTACAGTGTAGACGTGAAGATTGACCCACGGACACCCGAAGGCCGTAAAGCTATGCGCCTACTGGATGTGCCTACAGCCATACTCGTAGCCGCGTTGGGTCTCCCACCGAAGCACACCCGGCCCGATATGTATTACTCGAAAGGTGCGCTGTGTCTCATGGCGACCGCTGAAGGGTTGACCCCGATGGACTTCAAGTAAACCACCGCACCACCACAAACAACACTCTTTTGAACTGACCGACGCGGGGAGACCGTAGGGCTAGCCGTGCCTGCGAGACCGATAAGTTCAACCATTTCAAAGGAGAATCAAATTATGTCTATTTCATACCGTAAGCTCGACATCAACCTGAGCGCCGACAAAGAGACCGTGCTGGTCTTCGGTCAAGAGATGTCCACCAAGTATTTCACTGAGATTGTAGTGACCTCAATGCTGAATGGTCTACCTGCCCTGAGCACAGGGGCACACGCCATCCTGACTTCCCTGCACGCTGCTGGTCTTAACGCTAATGACTACGGGGCGTATTCCCGAGCGTGGGCTGAGAGCAACGCAGAGGCACGCCGAGAGGCTGAGCGTCAGCGCATTGAAAACGAGCGTAACCGTCAGCGTATCGCCGCTATGTATGCAACCCCTGAAGAAATCGCTAAAGAGGCCGCAGAGCGTAAGGAACGTAAGGCAGACCTTGAGCGTCGCTTCAGCCGTAAAGGCGCTGCATTCGGTCTGTAAGTTCAACGGCTACGCCCACTCATGGCACTGTGGGTCAGAACTCATGGTGCCATACCGCTACCAACATCAATCTCATTCAAATTAAATACAAGGAGGCATCCCATGCCAGAAGTAAAACGTATCGACTCGAACAATTCAAAGATTAAACACACCGACGAACTCCGCGCTCACCTGCTGGATAAAGAAGGCAACAAGATTCCGCATAGCGTCTTTGGTACTGATACGACGCGCACCGAGATTATCTCTCAGGCTGACGGTACAGGCGAGATCATGAATGTTGGCTTCACTGACCGCTCAGGCCGCCCGCAGGCATTCGGTAATGACGTGACTGATTACGTTCAGGCCCTTGAGTCTGCACTTGATGAGACGCTTAATGATGGTGATTTTATCGATGGGTTGAATACCGAAGTATTCCCCTGTGAGCAGCGCCCATTTGCTACTCTACCGACTCCGATTAACCGTGAGACCCTGACCGATCGCACCGTCCGCTTCCTGTCCAACGGCGTGTATAACCCAGCGAAGAACGCCCCGACCACTAAGGTGAAAGGCGGTCAGACCCTGATGGTTAACCCTGTGATTGCCGATAAGGACGCTAAAGAAACTGGTATTCTGTGTTCAGCGATTACCCATGTGTCCGACTTTGCGATGATGGGCGGCTGGACTGGCGCTGGTCTGATGGCTACGGCTACCGATATGGTTGACCAGTATCTGCGTAACATGACCTCTAAAGTTGTCGATGTGCTGCTGGATGCTCCAGACCTTCAGTCAACCAAAGTGGGCGCATTGTCTGGCAAAGCGTCAGCACAAGCCGATGACATTCTGGATGCTGTAGCGGTGAACCTGCCGTTCTACCTTGGCTCCTCACTGACCGATTACACTCTACTGGTCCCAGAGAAGTACGAAGCTATCCTCAATCGTGCAGCCCAGAAAGCGGGTATGACCGAGATTAGCGAACTGGTAGGCACTGCCGTTGCGCCTTACAGTGGTGATGACCGTGGTGTTATCATTCTACCGAAGAAGTACGCTATGTTATCTTTCCGTTCAACCCGTAGTGGCGACCTCGTTAACGTGTTGGTTACTCGTGACGCTAACCGTGCAGGCTATGACGTCGAACTGGTAGGCGCACTAGATGTCATGGCAACGGGTACCGTTAAGGTTAAGGCCGGGGCGTTCGACACTGAGGCGGCTGCTAGTTATCCGTTGGTCCACGTCCTGAAGTTTGAAGACTAACCCTATGAACCCTTGGAGGAGACTCTGAGGGTTTATTAACTGTTATGATATAACATATCAAATAAGGGCAAGGAGGCACTATGTCAAACCTGATGCTGCTCTATCTGGTCCTTCTTCTGGTGTATTACGTAGTGGAGGAGTTTTAAGAAATCACCACAAAAATCTGAGGGGATATGTAATAGTTCCCTTGTGAGTAATTCCCCCCGTTACTGCTTCTTGCAGTCACAGCTATCGAGATAGCACAGCGTATGCCTCTTTCTAAAGGAGAAGGGCGGTACGTCTCACCTCAGGTTCTATTCCTGCCATGGGAATCTAACTGCGGGTATTGACCAGAGATCACTCAATGTGTAACCATAAGTGTAACCAGACGGATTCACCTGTCTTTAAGAAACAGAAGGTTAGCTACTTGTCCTCGGCTCCCTTCGCCCGCTCCAAACTCAAGTCTCCTGAAGTCTACTAAACTCAATTTTCCCTTGATAAATCAGCAGTTATAGCATTCTATTAGTCTATTGAACTCAATTGTACTCCCCCAGGGTCAAGCTCAATGTGGGGGTATGGATGGGGGTATAATTGTACCCCCTGCTGAGAGGTACCCCCAATGAAGCTGACTGCTCGTCAGGTTGAAACTGCGAAACCTAAAGATAAGCCCTACAAACTCGCTGATGGTGGTGGTCTTTACCTGCTGGTTAATCCCAATGGTAAAAGATACTGGCGTCTCAAATACCGTTCGTTAGGTAAAGAGAAGCTGCTCGCTATTGGCGTTTACCCCGATGTTTCTTTAGCTGAAGCCAGAAGCAAGCGAGAGGATGCTAAAAGGACATTAGCGGCTGGCAACGATCCTTCTCTTGAACGGAAAATTGAGAAACTTAGTCGTCAACAAGACGCAGAAAACTCTTTTGAGGCTATCACGCGGGAGTGGTATCAGCGTCGCTATGACCGCTGGTCTGTCTCCTACCGCGAAGAGATGCTGAGAACCTTCGAAAAGGATGTGTTCCCTTATATCGGTCACCGGCCAATCAAAGATATCAAGCCGATGGAGTTGCTTGCTGTTCTTTCAAAGATAGAAGCAAGAGGGGCAACTGAGAAGGTCCGTAAGGTTCGCCAGCGCTGTGGAGAGGTCTGGAAGTATGCTGTTGTGACTGGCAGGGCCGAATACAATCCAGCACCTGATCTAGCCAGCGCCGTGACTACTCATGAGAAAGAGCACTATGCTTTTTTAACCCAGGATGAATTGCCTGAGTTTCTTCGGACTCTCAACACCTATGCTGGTAGTGTACTTGTTAAGATTGCGATGCAATTGCTTATTTTAACGGGAGTAAGGCCTGGGGAGTTGAGGCAAGCGGAGTGGCAGGAATTTGATTTTGAGAAAAAGGTTTGGAATGTACCAGCGGAACGCATGAAAATGCGCCGCCCTCATCTGGTTCCGTTATCAAGCCAGGCAATTGACCTACTTAATCAGCTTAAACCCATGACGGGAGCAGGAGCGTTGCTGTTCCCAGGACGTAATAATCCTAAGAAACCGATGAGTGATATGGCATTGACTGTGTTGGTCAGGCGTATCGGCTATGCCGGGCGCGTTACAGGGCATGGATTCCGCCACACGATGAGTACCATTTTGCATGAGCAGGGTTTCAATTCGGCCTGGATTGAGTTACAGCTGGCTCACGTCGATAAGAACTCAATTCGTGGGACGTATAACCATGCGCAGTATCTGGATGGGAGGAGGGAGATGATGCAGTGGTATGGCGAGTTGTTATCTTTTATGTGTGATGTAAGTACATTAAAATAATATATTTAGAATGTACAATGTCTTTTTATTTGTTTGCGAAAAAATTTTCGCAGACCAATCTAAAAAGACATTCATCTTTAAGAGTTAAATAGGGATGTTGTATGAAAAAATATGATCAGGTTGATAAGGCTTTTGATTTTTTAGTAGGAAAGGAAAATCGGCAAGAATTTTTTACTATTGCTGAGTTAGCAGTGGCTACTGGTTGGAAAGTTCAGACATGTAAAACATATCCAACTAAAAGATGGAGTAAATATATATCAAGGGATGGCGCTCAATATACCACACTTGGATTAAAATACTTAAGTAAGGAAGACTTCAGAAATCTTCATAGTCAGAAGAGCGTTGAACCGGCCAAAAGTGAGCGAAGCATTAATTTAAAAAAAAGCAAGAGAGTTCGCTATGCTTGCTGTTTCTGTTTACAATAATCCATTTACAGAGTTTAAAACTCATGGTTTTATAGTTAATGTGGTTATAGCATATACATCATTATTTCATGCTATATTCGCAAAAAGAGGTGTTGATTATTTTTACTTGAATGATGATGGCTCTCATAAAATTATTGATGGTGACAAAAAAGCGTGGGAACTGAAAACCTGCTGTGAAAAATATTGGCTTGGAAGAAATACCCCAGAAAAATCGAATGTGTTTTTTTAATAGGTTTACGTAATATCATTGAACACCGAGGTCTCCCTGAAATAGATACACTAACTTTTGGTGAGTGCCAGGCTTCAATAAATAACTTTGAAGATATTCTCATTAACGAATTTGGTGATGAAAATGCTTTAATGGTAAACTTATCTCTTGCAATGCAACTTACAAGGATGTCTCAGCAAGCGCAGATCGACGCTTTGAAGAAAGTCCAATCAAAAAATTTCACTATTGTTAAGAAATATATCGAGGATTATAAAAGAGACTTGGAGCAAGAGATATTAGAAAGTCAACAATATCGACTCAGAGCTTTGTTAGTCCCCTTGATAGGTAAAAAGGCATCAAGTTCTGATATTTCTATAGAGTTTATCAATGTTAATAATCTCACCGAAGATGAACTTGAGAAATTTGACACTGGTATTGCTTTCATCAAAGGAGTGGAAAATCAATTTAAGTTGAAACCTAAAAAGGTAGTTGAGTTGGTTCAAAAAAAACATAAGTCTTTTAATCTTAGTACTCATGCAAAGTTTTGGAAGCATTTTGATGTCAGACCATCTCATGTAGATAAAACTCTAAAAGGGAAATACTGTGGTTATATCGAAGGTTTTGATGGGTATTTATATAATCAGGAATGGGTGCGTAAAATACTAAGTGTTTATTCTGATAGTAAAGAGTTGGATAAGGTTTTAGGCTGACATTAAAATAAGATTTTTTTTGGATTTTGCATTTAACTTCAGCGAGGCTTTTCATGAAAGATGATTATTATTGGTGGGATCTGGAGGGGACTGCTTTCAAAGGGGTACTTTATGATTCGATTAATACATATTTTCTGTATGATCATTCCTACGCTGATTGGAATGAGTTCTCTAAAGCAGATCCCCATATGGCATATGCGCATTTGACCTATATTAGATTTAACGCATTAGAACAACAATTCGTAGATTTAAGAGTCATCCCTCAAATGCTAGGGGTTAATAATTTGCCATTGGTTTCAAAAGTAAAAAATATAAATCGATATGATTGGCTTAAGGCAATTGTTGATTTGGCATTATTTAGATTTTCAAGCCTTCGCGATATAACCTTTCATTTTGTTAATGAGGTTTTAGAACTTAATATCCCAGATTACTATTTAAATATTAAACAATTCGGTAAGATTATTAAAGACACTCATGCTGATATTTTGAGTAACTTAAAAATAATTGATTCCTCTGGTGGTCCTCTACGTACAGATAGAAATACAAGAGCTCATAAGGGATTCTGTAATTTATACACTGATGATGATGAGATGTTTAAGAATATGTCGTGGATAGAGGGCTATGGTTCACACCTAGAAGGATATGATTTAAATGTAATATATGAAAAATCAAGAGATAAAATATACGATCTTGTAGTTAATGAAATACAAAGCGCTCTTTCTTCTTGTAAAAATATTGTCGATGAGCTTTATTTTTATTATAGAGACAGGCATGAAGAGCTATCTATAAAGTCCAGAAGTGGTGTATCTGCACATTTCTATAATTATCATGGAAAGAAGGAGTAAATAAATTATTTCACCTGCACAAAAATCCGCTGAAGATGCCACCTGGACTATCCTGCCCGCGCAGCAACATCCTCTATCTTCAGCGGTTTATGTGTAAGTTTGAATCAATCCATTGAGTTATCATCATCGATGATGTCTTCTGTTCTGAACATAAATCGACGCTCACTATAAGAGAGTTGAGACACATCCTGTTCGAGATGCTAATGATTTACTTATAGATTTCAGCAACCCCGTGCAGTCGATTATTCCCCGTGGTTGACAGAATTTTGAACGATGTTGCTCCTTGCTCATCAGCCTTACGAGAGAGCGCATCCGATAACTCATCAAGTGTATAGGCATTGCTTGCCGAGACGACACCGATCTTTTCTTTCCCATCTGCATGATTAATTTCTTGAGCAGCAGAAACGGAATTCACAGAAATAAATCCCATGACCAATGTAGCAATAAGTAGTGCTTTCATATCTAATACCTCTTTAAACTCTATGTTTGAAACTGAACTAGTATCAGGGGGGAACGCCCACTGTCTATATATTCAAATATACAGACCTAAGCTGTCATAAGACTGACCGCTATATGACAAAATTGTCAGGGTTGTAGATTAGTTAATTTTTTTGAATACAAATTCAGCTCGTTAACAATGCACTCCGGTTCTTCCCTGAGAGGCATATTGTCTATGTCTAAAACCCCATCATTTTTTTGTGGATCATCAGTCTGCAGATCTGCAAACAGTGGGGTAAGATCCTGCTGTGCTTCGCCTCGCTCGGCCACCAGCTCAAAAGTTTTATTTTTTGCCTCGTCGTTGGTCAGGGCACTGACCAGAACCTGGGCGATTTGTTCCCGGGATATCACGCCATCTTCCGGTGTTCCTGCGTGGCGACGATCCCCCTGAAGCATAACGATTCGGTGTTCATCATCATTGTTGTAATCAAACCAGCCGGGCCTGACGATGGTATAGGGGTGACCAGTGGCCCTGACCAGACGCTCGGCACGTCTTTTCCAGTCATGAACCTCAGTGCGTTGATTCCAGGTGCTGAGTCGTTCAGTCACGCCAATCGTGGTCATCAGGCTGATACGAACAGATACGTCCCTGAATATTCGTAAAATATTGCGCACTCCGCCATAATCTATCGCCCTGGCACCAATACGACCCTGACCATCGGAACCGAGAGTGAAGATGATAGCATCAATATCTTTCGGTAATTCGGTGAGTGTTTTAGGCAATGAAACATCGCCGTAAAAAATATCTGTTCCCTGAGGAAGCAATTTCACTTTGCGCTTATTTCGGATCAGCGCTACAGGCTGATGGCCCATTTTGATAGCGGTATTGACGACATGAAGGCCAATACTTCCTGTCGCCCCTGCAACGAGTATTCTCATGATAAGCCTACTGATAATTCAAACTTATTTTCGATACGGTCAGAATATCAATTATCATTAATGTCAGTAATGGGGCTAAAATGATTGTGTCTATGAACACCCTTCATGAGTGTGCGATGAAGGGAATGCCTCCATAAGGAAATCGCCGATGCTCAAAGAAAATTTCAACGAACTGCAAATCTTTCTTGTGGTGGCAAGGGAGCGAAGTTTTACCAAAGCAGCGGGCAAACTGGGCGTTTCTCAGTCTGCACTCAGCCACGCGATGAAGGCCCTGGAGGAAAGGCTGAATATCCGCCTTCTGACCCGCACGACCCGAAGCGTTGCCCCTACAGAGGCCGGTGAGAGAATTATTGCCTGCCTTGAACCGCGTATTGCCGATCTTGAGCAGGAACTTGAATCGCTCGTTCAGCTGAACGGCACTGCCTCCGGCAATATCCGTTTATCTGCCGGGGAGCATGCCGTGCGAAGTCTGGTATGGCCGAAGCTAAAACCCTTCCTCAGGGAATATCCGGAAATCAATGTTGAACTGGTGGTTGATAACGGCTTTGTCGATATTGTTGAGGGGCGTTTTGACGCCGGGATCCGCCTGGGCGAAAGCGTGGATAAGGACATGATTGCGGTAAGAATTGGGCCGGACATGAGAATGGCTGTGGTAGGGGCACCATCTTACTTCGCTGCAAATCCTGCACCTGAAACGCCGCACGCGCTGCAAAATCATCGGTGTATCAATATGCGCCTGCCGACAGCCGGTGGGCTTTACCACTGGGAGTTTGAGAAGGAAGGGAAACCGTTACGGGTCAGAGTGGAAGGGCAGGTCACGTTTAATCTGCAGGCAGAAAGGATTGATGCGGCGTTATCTGGTTTTGGCATTGCCTGCATACCTGAAGACAGGGTGCAGGATTATATAAAGTCAGGAGAGCTTATTCAGGTTCTGCAGGACTGGTGCCCATCTTTCCCCGGATACTATCTTTACTACCCGAGCCGTAAGCAGCATCCGCCCGCTTTTGCGCTGATGATCGATGCACTTCGCTACGTGGAATAATGGGTCCGATATTTACTGCGGACCCGTCTAAGAATCAACTACCTGCATAGGATATTTGCAAGGGGAGCTTACAGATATTGACTCAGCAGTGCCTCAAGACTGTTCTGGTCCACGGCAAACAGGCGAATACCTTCGGCGAGCTTTTCCACTGCCATCGCATCCTGATTATGAGCCCAGTAGAACTCAGCCTCGGTCATCGCTGTGGGCTTCGCCTGGATTTCACCTTCATACGTCAGCGGCATTGGTACCGCCCCCTGAGTTTGCTGCAACTGCGCCAGCAACGCCGGGGAAACGGTCAGACGATCGCAGCCGTTAAGCGCCAGCACCTGTTCCGGCGTGCGGAAGCTGGCCCCCATCACCACCGTCCGGTAACCGTGCATTTTATAAAAGCGATAGATCTTCTGTACCGAATCGACGCCCGGATCGTTATCGACGGTGAACGTGGTGTCAGGGTTGTTTTTCTTGTACCAGTCGTAGATGCGACCGACAAATGGGGAAATCAGGAAAACACCGGCATCGGCGCAGGCTCTGGCCTGGGCAAAGGAGAACAGTAGCGTCAGGTTGCACTGGATACCCTCTTTTTCCAGCGTTTCTGCCGCGCGGATCCCTTGCCAGGTGGCGGCCAGTTTAATCAAAACCCGGTCTTTACCAATCCCTTTCTCTTTATACAGCGCAATAATTTCCCGCGCTTTAGCAATACTGGCCTGGGTATCAAACGAGAGGCGGGCATCCACTTCAGTTGAAATACGACCCGGAACGCTTTTCAGGATCAGCGCCCCGATACTCACCGCCAGATAATCGGCAATATCTGCAGGCTGTACCGGTTTTCCATTCTGGCGAGACTTCACCGCCGCGACGGCATCTTTCACCAGTTTCTGATACTGCGGAAGCTGCGCTGCCTTATAGATAAGCGAAGGGTTGGTAGTCGCATCTTCAGGCTGATAAGCCATAATGCTGTCAATGTCCCCGCTGTCGGCAACAATGGTTGTCCGCTGCTTTAGTTGTTCAAGCTGATTCATAGCTATGACCTGTTTTTCAATAATAGGGCTGGAAACAACAAGGAGGAGGCAAGGCCCCTCCTTATTGTTGGCTGGATGGGGGATTATTTTGCCTGCGCGACGCGGGAGGTCAGGCCTGGCATATTGAAGCATTCGGCTTCGTTCTGGATCATATCTTTAATTTTATTGACCACGTAACGCTCAGGCTCGACGCCAAACGACTTCAGATTGGCAAACATGGTTTGCATCTCTTTGACGACTTCCGGTTTTTCGTAGTTGTAGTGGCCGCTAAGTTCGAGAATCTCTTTCAACAATTCTGGTTCGTTAAAGATCTGCTCCTCGGACTTGTTTTTGTGCTCATCGGTCATCCATTTTTCCCATTTGTGGCTCAGTACGCACTCGCGGGTCAGGACGGTTTTTAAATCAGACGCCGACTTGATAAAGCCTTTCGCCGCCAGATCTTTCTCGACTTCCGCCAGCTTCAGATAAGCGCGGGTTTCAATGGTACCGTAGGCTGGGGCGACGTTCATTGCCGTGATGCCCAGACCCGGATGCTTCAGTAGAATTTCATCCGGCAGGTAGTCGCCGTTATGCTCTTTCAGACCGACGCCGTGACGGGTGCTGATAGCCGAAAGCTCTGCGGACTGCTTATCGTTAAAATGGCCAACGTTTTTGGTCAGGCGGGTCAGGGTGCCGGTCTGGCCGACGATAAACAGCGGCTGCGGCAGCGATTCGGCAGCAAGACGTTTATTCAGCTCGATAATAAACCCTTCATAGGCGCTGACGTCGGTCAGGCCGCCGTTGGTCTCCTCGGTACCGACCTCATAGAAAAACTCTTTCAGGTTATTGGCCTTGCGGTACTCTTCGCAGAAGCGAATCAGCTCAACCGTGCGGCTCAGAACCAGTTCGATATCAATAACTTTACCGACGACGTACGGGTCTTTTGTCGGGTCGATATGCAGCAGGTCGAAACCGGCGTCCATATCAATCTGATAGGAGCGGCGGGCCAGTTCCATCGCTTCGGCTTCCGGAATATGGTCTTTACGCTCTTTATCACGCTGCCACGGACCGCCGTGGTCACGACAGAGGAAATAATCACCGTCGAAGCCGACTTTTTCCGCCATCGCTTTCAGGTCGGCGGCAAAGCGAAATTGATCCCAGTTATTAACGTAACCTGCGCCGAACTCATCGGCATCAACCTGGTTACGGCTGGCAATAAACATCAGCGGCAGATCTTTTTCTTTACCCAGTTCAAAACAGGCCTGAATTAATGCCGGAGACATTGGGCCAATTCCCAGCATTGTTGATTTGCCACCGTTAACAATATAATCGACGTACTGTTTCATTGTGTTTTTCATGATAACTCCTCAGACTTTATTCATATCAGAAGTGATTGTTTTTTTAGCCGACTCTTTTTTTACCGGCTCGCTAATATTGGGGCGCAGAATATGCAAACAGATTGCTGTGACAATAACGCCGATAATCATATCGATGACGTACCACATTGGTGCTTTATTGACGCCAGCAATGGCAATTAATCCACCATGGGGAACCATAGATTCAACGCCGTGAACCATAGCCAGACCGGCACCGACGGCGCTACCGATAATAATTGACGGTAGCACGGTCTTCAGGTTTTTAACGGCGAAAGGAATAGCTCCTTCGGTAATGCCAATTAATCCCATAAAGGCAGCAGAGGTGCCCATTCGTCTTTCATCTTCAGCCCATTTGCGCTGGGAAATAAAAGTGGAGAGGGCAATGCCCAGCGGCGGAATAGCGCAGGCAATACGGTAAGCACCGTTCGGACCATAAATACCTTCAGCCATTAATGCGAGTGTAAATGCCGTTGCGGTTTTATTGACCGGCCCGCCCATATCAAAGGCCGCCATGGCGCCGAGAATAAGGCCTAAAATGACGCCGCTGCTTCCCTGCATATTAGAGAGCATGGAAACAAGCCATTTCATGGCAAAACCGATGGGGCCAATTAGCACGTACAGATAGAGCATGCCGACAATGACGCTTGAGACGATAGGAATAATCATGATCGGCATAACCGGCATCAGCGCCTTACCGACTTTCCAGCCTTTTACCCATTTGGCAACGTAGCCGCTGAGGATCCCGAGCAGCATCGCGCCGAGAAAACCGGTTACTACGTGGTCCGCGCCCAGCGGCGTGCTGGCCATAAAGCCGGTGATTAAACCCGGAGTCAGCCCCGGTTTACCGGCAATAGAATAGGAAATATAGGCCGCCAGCACCGGGATCATCATCCCGAGGCCCGCGCTGCCGATAGCGCCGAGGTTTAATAAGAATGGGTTGGTCACTACCATGCCTTTGCCCGCGACCGGCTCACCGCCAACCAGGGAGAGCGCCAGACAGATGCCGCCGACTACCACCACCGGCATCATATATGACACGCCGGTACTAAACGCTTTGACTAAATCATCCTTAATGGCTTTTGCTTTTTCCGACATTTTTTATCCTCCCGATACCCTGTATTTTTATGGGGTGACCACGGTATACGGGCGTAGTCATCCCCGGGCGCTTTTGCGTCATAATTGAAATACAGCGTTCGCAGAAATTTAATTAACGTTATTATTCGCCGGTACCGAATGCCGAAAGTAAATCAGGACCGACGGGGTAGTTTATTGCGCCAGTTTCTCAGCCCGGTCAATAATAGCTTCCGGATCGCGAACCACTTCCGCCGGATTCAGCGAAATAACCAGCCCGGCGTCTTCTTTTTCTTCAAAACGCTCGACGCCTTCTATACCAATAGCAATCGCCAGAATAACCACGTCCGCTTCGGCAATCTCATCTTCGCTTAATTCATTTTCAATTCCCATGCCGCCCTGAGTTTCGACCTTGACGTCATAACCTCTTTTTTTGCACTCCTGCTCGATAGCTTCCTGTGCCATATAGGTGTGGGCGACACCGGTAATGCATGCTGCGACTCCGACAATCTTCATGAGTGACTCCTGATTTTTTATTTGGCTGTGGTTTTAAACATTGCTTAATAAATCCTGATTTCATACGGCCAAAGTATTGGCCATCAGGTTGTAGAGTACGTTGACGTTTTCGGCCTGTTTTATTTCATTGCGGAAATCCTCTTTCATTAGCTTTCGGGCAAGCGTGGAGAAATATTTCATATGCTCATTAGGGTCGGCGGATTTACTCACCGTCAGCATGAATACGGTTTCGACTTCCTGATCGCCCCACATAATGGGCGACGCAAGGGTTGCCATACTGATGGTGGAGTAGTGAATATGGTCTGACTTGGTGTGCGGAATGGCGAAGCCATAGCCCACGGCGGTGGAGAATGAGTCTTCGCGGGCCCAGATATCATCGGTTAATTGATCCCGATTCTCGGTGCGATGGTGCAGCCACAGATTGTCGGTCATCTTTTTGATAACTTCGTTTTTATCTCTGGCCTGTAGTCCGCAAAGAATAAACTCCGGGGCGAGGATCGGCATTTTGCTGACCGCTTTTACGTCCGGTGAACGCAGCGCGGCTTTGACATCAGCGGAACGTTTTAACGCCACAATGTTCTGCGACAGCCCCTGGCATTTGGCATAACTCAGCTCGCGCAGCGCATGTTTTACACCCGGAATCGAGGTGCCGCTCATGCTGAGTTCGTCAAAGCCCATGCCAACGAATAGCGGCAGAAAATCTTTGCTTGCACCCAATTCTCCGCAGATACCTATCCACTTGCCCGCGCGGTGGACTTCGTCGGCGGCATACTGCATGGCGCGCAGGAATGCCGGGGAATAGTTGTCGTATACCGCCTCAACCTGCGTATTTCCACGGTCGGCGGCAAAAAAGTACTGCGTCAGGTCGTTGCTGCCCACGCTGAAGAAATCCGCGTATTCCGCTATTTCACTAATCGCGAAGATAACGGAGGGGATCTCCAGCATCACGCCGAGCGAGATGCTGTCGTTGAATGCCAGCCCTTCATCACGCATCGTACTTTTGACCTCTTCGAGGACTTCACGGCACCAGATAACTTCATCAACATTGGCGATCATCGGGATCATGATTTTGGCATCGCCAAAAGCCGAGGCGCTGAGGATAGCCTTGAGCTGCATGGCGAAAAGGTCGCGATAACGCGGATAAGTTCGCACCGCCCGGAAGCCGAGAAACGGGTTTTCTTCTTCGCCGATGCTCATATAGTCGACAGGCTTATCACCGCCAATGTCGAAGGTGCGGAAGATAACCGGCTTCCCTTGTGCAACCTGTATCACCTGGCTGTAGAGCTCAGCCAGTTCGTGGTAGTCCGGTGCGGATTCGCGGTCCATGAATGACATTTCGGTACGAAATAGTCCGATGCCTTCAGCGCCGTTACTGAAGGCTGCCTCGGCTTCCGCCAGGCTGGCAATATTGGCGGCTATCTCAACGCTATGATGATCGCTGGTGGTTGCTGCCTGATAGACGTTAGCCAGCATTTGCTGCTGCATACTCTGCTGAACGGCAATTTCACTCTGATAATAGCGCAGAACTTTCTCATCCGGTGCGATAATTAAAATACCCGGATTGCCATCGATAATAATGTCCATGTCTGCATTCAGCTGCAGGGTCGAAAAATCAATATCGGTCAGAGTCGGGATACCGAGCGAACGTGCAAGGATAGCGGTGTGCGACGTTTTACCCGTGGCGGATAATACCATCCCGGCAAGAAACTCTTTATTGATCCCGAGAAACTGGCTTGGTGTCAGACTGTTGGCCAGAATAATCGATGGTTGCGTTAATTCAAGACTGTTCTGCGGTAATATACCCGGGCCATAGATCGCAGAAAGTAATTGTCCGGTAATATCGAGAACATCCAGGGTCCGCTCTTTAATGTATTTGCTTGATGAGCGAGTAAGAATTTCACAGAATTCCATTGCAGCTTTAATCACCGCATCCCAGGTATTGTCACCACCGGAAATCGCCGAGGAGATATGGCTTTGAAAGGTCGCATCGGTGATAATGGAAAAATGCGCCTGTAAAATATCGTGTTCAACGCCTTTTTTAATTTCCAGCGCAGCCTGCTTCTCTTGCTTAAGCGCCTCTAAACCCGCCAGAAAAATACGCTGCTGATGCTCCGTGGAATACTCACCGCCCGGGTTACGCGCCAGCATTTCGTCCAGAGACAGGCTCTGAATACGAACGGGTTTGGCAATGGCAACACCGCCGCTGATGCGTGAACCCTGAATAAAACTGAGCTGAGTCTCCCGCAGCGAACGCGGGAGATAGCCCGCAGGCACTGCGGCTTCATCTGCATGGCTAACCTCGAAGGAGGGCAGTTTTTTAAGCAGCGCACTCAGCTGCTGAGCCGCGTTTGCAGCATCTTTACCGCTGATGGTAATTTCACAGGCGTCGTTGAGTAAGGTATCGGTGGCGACAATCGAGAGAGCGCTTTTACCATTACCCTGAATGCCGCTGCGAATATTATTCCAGCACACCTCAGATTGAAAGGTATTACACAATCGTTCGATATGTCCCGCCGGTCTGGCGTGAATACCATCCTTCAGCTCACATTGATACGTAATTATCTGTGACATCATTGCTCCCGATAATCTTTTAGCCTTGGCTAATTAATTTTTTCTGCAGGTTTGAGTGCCTGCCTTTCATGTTTTATATCCTTCATCGTTCTCAGCTAGCTTTGAATAGAAAAAAAGTGACCTTTGCTTGAATAAAAAAGCCTGATTATTATTTTGTGATCGAGGTCATGAAATTATATAGAATTACTGTGATGTGTGTATTGCGAGATGATTTAAGTAATTGTGATGGCAGCCGCACTATTATTAACGGGTGAGCAGTGGTCACGTAATTGCTATTAAAGTGACTTTCTTTCTATTCAATGGTCATGGGTAATGGAGTACAAAATAATACACACTCTATTTATTTCATTGTGGTAATTACGATGCATTTTCGTGGAATATTACTGGATTTAGACGGGACGCTGGTGAACTCGCTGGATTTCGTTGAGACCTCCTGGCGTTTATGGGCCACTACAAAAGAGCTGGATCCGAGGGCGGTATGCCATTATCTCCACGGTAAACCCGCTTTGAGTACGCTGCGCCACTTTATGCCCGATGCCAGCGAACAGATCATCATCGACGAATTTCTCGCGCTGGAAGAGTTTGAAGCGAGCAATACTGACGGCATCACTGCGGTTAACGGGGCTGTTGATTTTCTCCGCCAGCTTGAGCAGTTGCAGGTCCCCTGGGCCATTGTGACTTCCGGGTCGCTGAAGGTTGCCTCAGCACGGATCCGACAAGCCGGTTTCCCCGTTCCGCCGGTGCTGGTGACCAGCGAAGATATTCATCATGGCAAGCCGCATCCGGAGCCGTTCCTGACGGGTGCAGCCCGACTCGGTCTTTCTCCCGCTAATTGCCTCGCTTTTGAAGACTCCACTGCCGGTCTGCTTTCTGCCACCCAGGCAGGGTGCGTGGTGGTTGAAGTCCTGACCCGCCAGTCTGTAGTTCACGATATCGATACCTGGAAAACCATTGATAACTACCTCGACCTACGCGTAACGCGCAAGGGCGAGGCAGATTTTTTACTTAAGATTCAGAGGGAGTTTTAAATGCCATCACGAAAAACCCTGGCCAATGCCATCCGTATGCTGAGTGTCGATGCCGTTCAGCGGGCAAATTCCGGTCATCCGGGCGCACCGATGGGAATGGCGGATATTGCCGAAGTCCTGTGGCGGGATTTTCTCAACCATAACCCGAATAACCCCGCGTGGGCCAACCGCGACCGTTTTGTACTCTCCAACGGTCACGGCTCAATGCTGCTCTACAGCCTGCTGCACCTTACCGGCTACGATTTGCCGATTGATGAGCTGAAAAACTTCCGTCAGCTGCATTCGAAAACGCCGGGGCACCCGGAAGTGGGTTACACCGCGGGCATCGAAACCACCACCGGGCCGCTGGGGCAGGGGATAGCCAATGCGGTCGGCATGGCTATCGCCGAGAAAACTCTCGCGGCGCAATTTAACCGCCCGGGCCACGACATTGTCGATCACTTCACATATACCTTTATGGGCGACGGTTGCATGATGGAGGGCATTTCTCATGAAGTTTGCTCCCTGGCCGGGACGCTGAAGCTCGGTAAGCTGGTGGCGTTCTACGACGATAACGGCATCTCTATCGATGGTCACGTCGAGGGATGGTTCACCGACGACACCGCCAAACGCTTTGAGGCTTACGGCTGGCATGTGGTACGCGGAGTCGATGGGCATGATCCTGAATCCATCCGTGCCGCGATTGATGTTGCAAAGTCGATTACCACCATGCCGACGTTAATTATCTGCAAAACGGTGATTGGTTTTGGCTCTCCGCATAAAGCGGGTACTCATGATGTCCACGGCGCGCCGCTGGGCGAGGCTGAAGTGGCGGCAACGCGTGAAGCGCTGGACTGGCCGTATCCACCGTTTGTTATCCCCACTGAGATAGCTTCGCAGTGGGACGCCCGCAAATCAGGGCAGGCTAAGGAGGCTGCGTGGAACCAGCAGTTTGCCACATACGCGAAAGCGTTCCCCGAGCTGGCAGATGAATTTACCCGTCGGGTGAATGGGCAACTGCCTGCAGATTTTGCCAGCAAGGCGCAGGCGTTTATTGAAAAATTGCAGGCCAAACCGGCGAAAATCGCCAGCCGTAAAGCCTCGCAGAATGCGATTGAAGCCTTCGGTCCACTGTTGCCGGAATTCCTCGGCGGCTCTGCGGATCTGGCTCCATCGAACCTGACCTTGTGGTCCGGCTCTAAAGCGATTAACGAAGACAGCGCCGGGAACTACATTCACTACGGCGTGCGTGAGTTCGGTATGACTGCTATCGCCAACGGTATTGCGCTGCACGGTGGCTTCCTGCCGTACACCTCGACGTTCCTGATGTTTGTCGAATACGCACGCAACGCGGTGCGCATGGCGGCGCTGATGAAGCAGCGTCAGGTGATGGTTTACACCCACGACTCTATTGGCCTGGGCGAAGATGGCCCGACCCATCAGCCTGTCGAGCAAATTGCCTCACTGCGCATGACGCCGAACCTCAGCACCTGGCGTCCCTGCGATCAGGTGGAGTCGGCGGTGGCGTGGAAATATGGTGTTGAGCGCCAGGTTGGTCCTACGGCGCTGATTTTTTCCCGGCAAAACCTGACCCAGCAGGAACGGACCTGGCAGCAGGTGCAGGATATCGCGCGCGGCGGCTATGTACTGAAGAATTGCGAGGGGCAACCGCAGCTGATCCTTATCGCGACCGGCTCGGAGGTGGAGCTGGCGGTAGCCGCATGGCAGCAACTGACGGCTGAAGGTGTGAAGGCGCGGGTGGTCTCCATGCCGTCCACCGATGTCTTCGACAAGCAGGATGCGGCGTATCGTGAAGTGGTGTTGCCGCAAGCGGTTTCTGCGCGTATTGCCGTGGAAGCGGGGATCGCGGATTACTGGTTTAAATATGTCGGGCTGAACGGCGCGATTATCGGTATGCAGACCTACGGCGAGTCCGCCCCGGCGGAACAGCTTTATCAGGAGTTTGGCATTACCGTTGAGGTGGTGTTGCAGCAGGCAAAAGCGCTTCTGGCTTAACCTTTAACGGCCTCTTACATGCTAAGGGGCCGTTTTTCATTAAGGGGAGAGATAACATGTATCCCGTCGACCTTCATATGCATACCCTGGCCAGCACCCACGCCTATAGTACGGTTCATGACTATATCGCCGCCGCGGTGCGTAAACATATTCGCCTGATCGCCATTACCGACCATGGCCCGGAAATGGTTGATGCGCCGCATCCGTTTCACTTTAATAATTTGCGTGTGCTGCCGCGCGTTGTCGATGGTGTGGGGATCCTGCGCGGTATTGAGGCCAATATCAAACCTGGTGGTGAGACCGACTGCAGCGACAAAATGCGTGCGTCGCTGGATTTAGTGATTGCCGGATTCCATAAGCAGGTGTTTGCGCCTGCGGACATTACCACCAATACCGATGCGCTGATTGCAGTAATAGCGAGCGGGAAGGTCCATATTATCAGCCACCCCGGTAACCCGGAGTATCCAATTGATATCCCGGCGGTGGTGGCCGCGGCTAAGGAGTGTCATGTGGCGTTGGAGGTTAATAACGCCTCTTTCGTCCATTCACGTAAGGGCAGTGAGGGGAACTGTTGCAAAATTGTAGCAGCCGTGCGCGACAGCGGCGGACTTCTCTCATTGGGTAGCGATTCACACAGCGCGTTTTCTCTGGGGGACTTTAGCGCCTGTCAGCATCTGCTGGTGGAGGCTGATTTTCCAGCATCAAGAGTGCTGAATACCTCTGTGCGACGAGTGCTGACGTTTCTGGAACAGCACGGCGGGGGGCGGATAGCCGAGCTTTATGCGCTTCCTGGCTAAAAATCTTGTGGGTTAAACCCTCTCCCAATAATGGGAGAGGAAGTTCGGCGTGTCTGTGCGGTTTTGAGACTGGACTGTTAGAGCCAGGGAAAACCACCTACAGGTCAATAACATTGCCTCGCGGCAGATTTAAAGACTTACGAATGGCGGCGATAACCTCAGTTGGTTTGAGTAACAGCGAATTAATACAAACATTCAGAATACGGCAACCCTCAAAGCGTGAAGGATTATCGATAGTAATATCGGATGCGATGATGGTGAGCTCAGACTCGAAAATATCTTTATCGGTAATTGGATTCTTAAGCCCCAGTACGCCCTGAGTCTCAATTTTGATCGCAAAGTGATACTGCTTCGCCAGTTTTTCCAGCTGCTCTGCGGCCATGTACGTATGCGCCACGCCGGTCGCGCACGCGGTCACCGCCACAATATGCAGATGACGTTCGCTGGAGAAAGGCTGAATCTCATCTCTTGTTGCACGAGTGGTCATGATCTTGCTCCTTTATTTTTGCGGCGGTATTCAAGCGGCGTACAGTCGTTGATATCGCGAAACACCTTGCAGAAATAGTTAGTATCTGTGAAACCGCACTTTTCTGAAACTTCGTTTATTTTCAGATTGGTATTGGTCAGCAGCGTTTTTGAACGTGAAATGCGGGCTAACTTGAGATATTCGTTAAATTTCACGTCTGACTCCTTCGAAAACAGACGCGACAGATAGCCTGGGGAAATATTAAACGTTTCGGCGACGCTTTCCCGGCTAATGTCCGTGTGGTAGTGACTATCGATATGGCTCTTAATTTCGTCCAGCAGTGAGAAGGGAGCCCGCTGGTTATTCAGGCCATCGGTAATTTGATATAGCAGGTCGTTAAGCAGCGCATAGACCACGTGGGCAAAGGTCTCGCTGGTGGTATCTTGCGACCACGCCAGCGATTCAGCCAGGTCGAGAAGCCGATCGCGAACCGTACTGCTGGAGTTTTGCAGATTGTACTTCTCTACCTCTTTAAACTGCGTGCCATCCCAGTTGCTGATGCTGAAACCGACGTCCTGCTTCCAGAAGACTATCGACATGCAAATAACCGGGCTTTCCCACAGCGGCGAGTTCCAGCTATTGGCGGGGATATAGGTGATGGTGCCGACCGGACGTTCATATTTCACGATGCGGTCCACGCCTTTCGGCAGCAGCATGCGAAGTGTGCCCTTTACCGTCAACTCAATGCGCGGAACGTGCAGATGGTAGGCCATCGCCGGAGCCTGCGTATTGCCGTTAGCTACCATGACGCCTTTGTCTATCGAGCCCTGAGCGCTGAATTCACTGAGAATAGATTGAATAAACGTAGCCATATTATGCCCGAGGTTTGATAACTGTCTTCAGGACTTTCACCGCAAAGGCGGTGGTGATGCTCCCGGCGACCACCGAAACGATGTAGCCAAAATGGTTGCTGACTACCGGTAATACGATAAGTCCGCCCCACGGGGCGGCGTTGGTTGCGCCAAACCATAGTGAGAGGATCGCCGCAACCGCACTGCCAAGCATAATTGCCGGGATCACCCGTACCGGATCCGCCGCCGCAAACGGAATTGCCCCTTCTGTTATCCCCATAAAGCCCATAATTATCGCTGGCTTACCGGCTTCTCGCTCCACATCATTAAAGATGTCTTTAAACAGAAAGGTTGCCAGCGCCAGCCCCAGAGGCGGAGTACAGTCGGCGGCAGCGACTGCCGCCATCAGCTGCGGGTTCGTTGAGATCAGTGCAACAGCAAAGAAAAAAGCGGTTTTATTCATTGGGCCGCCCATGTCAACGGCGATCATGCAGCCCAGGATGGTACCGAGGATAATAAACGACGCGCCCTGCATATTGCCAAGCCAGACGCTAAGCCACTTCATCAGCCCGGCAATCGGGTCGCCAATGATGTAATACACCGCCATGCCGGTGAGGAAGGTCCCGATCAGCGGAATAATAAATATCGGTAATACCATGCGCAGGAAGTGGGGGATTTTAAGCCGGGCGATCAGGTTCAACAGAACATAGACGACCAGCCCGGCAATAATCCCGGAGAGCATGCCGCCTAAAAATCCGGCGCCCATCTGATAAGCCATCAGGCCGCCGATGGCACCCGGCGCGATGCCCGGTTTATCGACCATCGAATACGCGATAAATCCTGACAGGATGGGGATAAACAGGGTTAAGCCAGCCATACCAATTTGCGACATGGCCTTCAGGAAACCATGGTCCGGTACGGCGGCTTCCCCGTTAAACATCACCGCGAGCGCCAACAGAACACCACCAGCGACGACAAACGGGATCATGTAGGAGACGCCGGTCATAAAATGTCGTTTAGTATTTTTTAATAGTTTTAACATGTCAGCCTCGTAACGTTTGCTGCTCAGAAGACCAGAGTTCTGGATATCAGCGTGTAAAGCGCTTCCGGGCTTTTTGCCGCTTTAATCTGGCTGACAAATTCATCATTCATGAGCATGCGCGCCAGGGTGGAGAAGTACTTCATATGCTCGTTATCCTGCGCGGATTTGCTAATCGTCAGCATGAATAGGGTATCCACCATGACGCCGCCCCAGGCGATAGGTTGCCTGAGCGTGGCAATACTGACGGAGGAATCCCTGACAGCGTCCGTTTGGGCATGGGGGATAGCAAAGCCCGAGCCAACGACGGTAGGAAAAGGCACTTCGCGAGCCCAGATATCACTGCAGAGCCTGTCACGAGTATTGGTGCGCTGCTGAAGCCACAGGTTATCAACCATCATTTTGATAGCCTCGTTTTTATCAGCGGCGTCAATTCCCCACAAAACCATCTCCGGCGACAGCAGCGGCTTTTGCGCCGCACTAACGCTCGAGTTTTGTAATGCGGCTTTGAACTGTTGTGCGTTGTGATTTTGCAAAAGATTCTGCGTCAGCGACCGGCAATCTCCGGCACTGAGTTGGCCCAGGGCGTGCTTAATCCCCGGAATCGCGGTGCAGTTCATACTCAATTCATCAAAGCCAATGCCGATAAGCAGTGGGAGAATGGTTTCGTCAGCAGCGAGTTCACCGCACAACCCGACAGGCTTACCGGCGCGATGAGCCTCTTTCACTGCGAACTGCAGGGCGCGTAAAAACGGTGGAGTGTAACTGTCATAAAGCGTTTTTACCTGGGCATTACCCCGGTCAGCGGCGAAAAAGTATTGCGTCAGGTCATTACTGCCCACGCTGAAGAAATCCGCATGTTCTGCCATCTCCGCCATAGAGAAAAGTACCGAAGGTACTTCCAGCATGATTCCGAGCGCTGTCTGTTCATCAAATGCCAGACCCTCGTGGCGCATCTCCTGTTTAACCGATTCCAGTACCTCACGACACCAGATAAGTTCTTCCACCCGAGAAATCATCGGCAGCATAATTTTGGCTTTACCTGATGCTGAGGCGCTCAGAATAGCCTTCAGTTGGGTGGAAAAAAGGTCGCGATATTGCGGATAAGTACGCACTGCCCGGAAACCAAGAAACGGGTTTTCTTCATTGTCGACGCTTAGATATCCAACCGGTTTATCACCGCCGATATCGAAGGTGCGAAAGATAACGGGCTTCCCCCCTGCCAGAGTAACAACCTGTTTATACAGGTCTGTCAGTTCAGCGCAGGAGGGCGGGCAATCGCGGCCCATATAGGTTATCTCGGTGCGAAACAGGCCGATGCTTTCCGCGCCGTTTTCAAAGGCCGCCTGCGCTTCGGCAAGGCTTGCAATATTAGCGGCTACCTCTACGCGATGCCCGTCGCGGGTTCTTGCGGGCGCTAAAGCTTTTTCCCGCAGCCGCTGCTGCATTTCCTGCTGGACGGCAATTTCATGACGGTAGTAGCGCAGAACTTTCTCATCCGGATGAGTAATCAGGATCCCCGGCTCACCATCAATGATTATCAGCTGATCGACATCGAAATCCAGCGATGAAAAATCGATATCCGCCAGGGTTGGGATACCTGACGAACGAGCCAGTATGGCTGTATGGGAGGTTTTCCCCGTAGAGGACAGCACCAGACCTGCAAGGTGTTTGCGGTTTAGCGCCAGAAACTGGTTGGGGGTCAAATGATTGGTGAAAACAATCGTCGGTTCATTTAGCAAAGGCGGGTGGTAAGCCAGAGCCTGTTCGCCATAGATCGTACTGATGAGCTGCGTCGCAATATCAAGAATATCCAGGGCGCGCTCCTGCAGATACTTGCTGGGCGAGCGCTCAAGCTGATGGCAAAAGTCAAGGGACGCCTGCGCGATGGCCGACCAGGCATTCATGTTGTTATTCAGATAACCGATCGCACTATCCTGAAATGCGATGTCGGTTATCAGAGATAGATGTGCCGCAATAAGGTCGTGTTCAATACCATGGGTTTTTGCGAGGGCGGCTTCTTGCTCTACGCGTAATGAATCTAACCCGGCAAGAAAGCGGGCTTTTTCACTTTCAATATTGCCGATATGCCCTGGATTGCGGGCGATAATATCGGTGAAAGTCAGGCTCTGCATTATCTGTGGTCTGGCGATGGCTGCGCCTTTATTTATGCGAGTTCCCTGAATCACCTGTGGGTTCAACTCGCGCAGGCAGCGGGGCAGATACCCCTGCGTGGTTATTGGTTCCGGTTCAAGGCTAAAAGTCGGGAGATCGGAAAGCAGCGTGCGCAACTGGACTGCGGCCTGCGTTTCATCCTCTCCGCAAAGGGTGATGCGGCATGTATCGTTTACCAGCGTGTCACTGGCAATCAGCGAGAGGGCGCTTTTCGCATTTGCCAGTAGTCCCGTACGGGTGTTTTCCCAGTCGATATCTGCCTGGAAAAGATTACATAGTCGCGCGATGTATCCGGCAGGCCGGGCATGAACACCTTCATGAAGCTCACATACATAGGTTATAACCACCGCCATCTCAACTCCTGAATGCTATTGTGCGCGTCAACGTGTTGCCGATCTCGCTATCTTTCACTGTTCGCAACGGTGATGACATAGTAAAAAAGTGACCTTTTCTTAAAAATAGTTACCTGATTGTGATTTTGTGACTTTTGTCATATTTATGAATGATTAACTCTCAATTACTTGTTTGATTTAGTTTGTTTTTTTGTTTCTGGCTTTTAAACCGTTTTTGCAATATGGATCACAAATTTAAAGCTAATACAAACAGGTTCATGAAATGGTGCGGGGGTAGGCAGGATAATCTGTTTCCGGCATGTCTATTCACGACTTCTCCGGCGGCATCTATCACTATGGCGTTAGCAGATATGTACCTGATTCAAAACTATCTGAGTTATCTGGCTGATTAATCAAACGAAATAAGGGTCCGCAATAGAGTACGGACCCGTCCGGGTATTAACGACCTACGCGAGCCCGATGCTCAGGAGAGTAACGCTCGCCGACGATTTTAATCGTTTCAAGCGCCTGGGTTATCTTTCGCGAGTCATCCTGAGAAAGGATGATGTCGGCGGCCCCCAGGTTTTCTTCCAGCCGGTGCAGTTTCGTGGTACCAGGGATAGGAACAATCCACGGCTTTTGTGCCAGCAGCCATGCCAGCGCGATTTGTGCAGACGTCACGCCTTTCTCTGCCGCCAGTTCACCCAGCAATGAGACCAGCTTTTCATTGGCTTCAATCGCCTGCTCGGCGAAACGCGGCACGGTGCTGCGGTAGTCATCCTTGCCAAAAGTGGTTCCTGGCCTAATCGCTCCTGTCAGGAAGCCCTTACCTAATGGACTGAAGGGTACAAAACCAATACCCAGTTCCTCCAGCAACGGCAGGATCTCCTGCTCAGGCTCGCGCCACCACATGGAGTATTCGCTTTGCAGCGCCGTGACAGGTTGTACGGCATGCGCACGACGAATGGTTTGCGCACCCGCTTCGGACAGACCGAAATGTTTAACTTTGCCTTCAGCTATCAGATCTTTTACCGTACCGGCAACATCTTCAATCGGGACATCCGGATCGACACGGTGTTGGTATAGCAGGTCAATGATATCAGTCTTAAGACGGCGTAATGATCCTTCCACAGCTTCACGGATATGCTCCGGACGGCTGTTTAAAATCTGCTGCTTGTTGTCGTCGCCAAAAGTAAAACCAAACTTAGTGGCAATGACCACACGGTCACGAAACGGTTTTAAGGCTTCGCCGACAACTTCTTCATTGAGGAAGGGGCCATACACTTCAGCGGTATCGAAGAAGGTGACGCCACGTTCAACCGCTGCGCGAATGAGCTCGATAGCCTGACGAGTATCGGTCGCCGGACCATAGCCGTGGCTTAAGCCCATGCAACCGAGCCCAAGCGCGGAGACTTCGAGTCGGGATTTACCCAGATAACGTTTTTGCATTGAATGAATACCTCTTTTATCGCGGCTTAAACATCAAGTTTGCGGCCAGTCAGCCATTCCACCATCGCCGGGTCGCGGTGAGAGAAGAAGGCGCTGGTTGCAGTGTCGAGGGCAGCAATCTGCAGCATATCTTCAGAATTGAGTTCAAAATCGAGAATATTGATGTTCTCTTCCATGCGTTCTTTGCGCACCGATTTCGCCAGCGAAACGATGCCTCGCTGGAAGATCCAACGCAGCACAACCTGACCCACGCTTTTGCCGTACTTCTGGCCAATTGCCGTTAACACGGGATGCTGGAACAGGCCATTTTTACCCTCTGCAAACGGTGCCCAGGCTTCCGGCTGGATGCCATGGCTTTGATTCCATGGAACGGCATGCAGCTGCTGGTTGAAGGGGTTAACCTCAATCTGGTTCACCGCAGGAGCCACTTTGTTGAAGGCGATAAGGTCGGCCAATCGATCAGGATGGAAGTTGCTTACGCCGATAGCACGAATTTTGCCAGCCTGCTGCAGTTCTTCCATAGCACGCCATGCTCCATGGACATCGCCATAAGGCTGGTGAATCAGATACAGGTCGACGTAATCAAGTTGCAGCCGATTCAGGGAGCGTTCGAACTGTGCTTTAGCGCCTTCGTAATTGGTATCCTGTAGCCAAAGTTTAGTGGTAACAAAGAGTTCGTTACGGGCGATACCGGTCTGTTTCAGTGCGTTCCCGACCTGGGTTTCATTCTGGTAAGACGCGGCGGTATCAATCAGACGGTATCCCGTATCAATGGCATCAATCACGGCCCTTTCGCATTCGGCGGCATCAGACATCTGAAATACACCAAAGCCCAACAGGGGCATTTCAATACCGTTGTTCAGTTTTACAGTTTGCATGACGTTATCCTTCAGCTGTTGTGTTGGAAAAGCATAACGCAAAGTGATTTTTTCGATTAGATGGGGTAATTAGCTAGGGTTTATTAGATGTGTTCATTAATTGAGAGGGACTGATGGTCGGCTTTGTGTCAGAAGTCTTCTGAAAATTGATGATTCATTTTGCAGAGATACTTATATATGACGGTAATGCCATTATTCCGTCAGCTCTTACAGTGCTTGCCGTCACATGTATAGACGATTGATCAGAATGGTTTGTATACTTCCTCATATCTACAGATTTTTCAGGTTAACACATGAAAATGACACGCTTAGAAGCTATCAAAGCATGGGGAAGAGCAAGCCGTGAAGGTAAGACCATTCCTGACGAGGTCAGAGAAGTTCTGATCAGCACCCAAAATGATAGCCGCAATGATTTCCATGTAGAACCTCCTACAGCTAAAGTTAGAATTAGCAAAGAGCAAGTAAAAAGGAATATAAATGGTAAGAAACCGTTAATTGCACCTGCTACTATCCGTAGCGTAGGAGGTGCTTTAACTCCTGCACAAATGGAAGTCTACAACCAAAAACGCAAGCTAGATAACCAAAAGCGTAAACATAATCCTCAACATTATTCAAATATAATGCTTGAACTTCTTGCATCTGGATTGTCAAAAAAGCAAGCAACGAAGAAAGCAAAAGCTATTATTCAGGGAGAAACACTAGAGCGACTCAATAACGAGAAAAATAAACCAGCAGCTAAAGCAACTCTTTCGGCCAAACATAGGACCATTCTTAATGAAGAAAAAATTAAATCTGATCCATGGCATATAGCTAAAGTTAAACAGGACAAAATAAATCAAGATAATAATGAACAAAAAAAGATAGAAGCAGCCATTATAAGACGTCCGATTTCATGTATCGAATGCAAGATTGATTTTAAGTCTTTTGGCGGGTTTGTTGACCATACCAGAGATATTCATCATGCGAGCGTAAGTACACCTAAGTTAATTGTAGAGATTGAAATAGCTATTGCCGCAGCTGATATTATAATAGGGTCGCCTGAATTACCATCTAATGAATCAGTAGAGGAAGTTGTTTCTATTCCTGTTGCCAAGATGCCAGAATCCTTTAGTGATAAATGGATCAGGTTGTTTACAGAAAATGGATATACAGTTGCTATGGTTGATGCTTTCAAACGTGAAGCAACTAAGCAAGGCATGGACGTAAAACAGGTACATGAATTTCTTAGTGTCTGTAAGCCGTCAAAACATCTAGTAGAATCCCCTGTACGCCCTCTAGAAGTGATTACTCCCCCTGAACAACCCAATTCCATTACAAATCCCGTAGAAGAGCTTGTAGACTCAGTTGCTAATGATGCTTCTTACGTTTCAGCTCTTTCTGAATCTATTGAGCAAGCGTTGTTCGCTGATCGTATTGTCCGTACCCGTACTAATCAGAGCGATTTTAAAGAGCGTGTAGCCGCTAACTTTGGTTATCGCTGTGCCATAACGAATAGTGGAGAAGCCCTAGAGGCAGCTCACATTGAGCCAGTAGGAACAGGAAATAATAATACCTCTAACGGATTATTGATGCTTGCATGTTTGCATCGTCTTTTTGATGCAGGATTAATGGCTATTAATCCTGACTTACTCACCGTACATTTCAGGCCTGATTGCACATACTTTGCTAAAAGCATGTTGGAAGGTAAAAAAATAAATGATCACTCAGTTCCTTTGAATAAGTCGGGGTTGCTAGAGCGCTGGCATAGCTTTGATGTATAAGGGCATGACAAAGTGAATTGTAACTATTTCTGTAGTCATTTTTGTGGGAGCAAAAGTGCCAATTTCCACTCATCGCTTAAGGCCGATCATAACGTTTCCATTTTTTAATGAAAATCGCATTTATATTGAGCCTTCATTAATGAAGGCTCAATATTGGCTCTTCCTATTGCAGATCTTTGTCCTTCAGAAATTTAGTTACTAAATCAGCAATCTGCACATTATTTAAATCAGAGAACGGGAAGTGGGTATTCCCTTTGATTCCCACTTCAGGCAGATGCGTCACCGTAACATCCCCGCCATGCTTGTTCACCACGTCACGCCACTCGCGGGCCATCGCCAGACGTACGCGCCAGCTGTCCTGCGCGGGCATGGCGACAGGTTTATCCGGTATGTTATCGCCGTAAATAATCAGAATCGGGATTTTGGTCAGTGCCATAAACTGCTCCATTGGCACAGGCTCACCCTTCAGCGTGTCGAACGCGCTTGGCATAGGGGCTGGGAGTTCTTTTTCAGGGAAGACAAAGCTGCTGCCAGGCTCAAAAGCGACAATGGCTTTGACCTTGTTGTTTTTCATCGCCGTGTACCAGCCAGGTCCGCCGCCCTGAGAGTGGGTGAAGAGGATTGCCGGGCCGGATTTATCCACGACGGCTGACATCGCATCAGAGATAACATTGATATCAAACGGCCCGGTATTTGGGGTCATCTGACGGAAATACTGATTCAGTGCTTCTTTGTCGTGAGAAAACTGAACACCTTTAAAATACTCTGGCCACACGCCAATGCGGAACTGGTTAAACCACATTTGTTCATCCGGTTTAGGCGTAACAGTACCTTCTACAGTCGTGCGCCCGGCGCTGCCCCGACGCGGCTGATCGACAAGATAAGTTGAGAACCCGCGACGCAGGAAGATGTTCTGGAACCCTTCGCGACCATCCGGGGTACTTTCCCAGGTACGGGAGAACTGACCTGCGCCGTGCAGCATGACGATAGGGTATTTATGCGGATTCTCCGGGATTTGGTAGAACACTGAGGCATGATCGCCATGATAGGTTTGGCCAGCTGAATCCAGCGGCTTTTTTGCATCAAATGTTCCTGGTGCGGTGATGATAGTGCCACCAGCAGAAAAGCTTCCTTGTTCCTGAATGACCATCGGCTCGGCATAGACCGACTGAGCCACCAGGCCGCCCGCCATTACGCAGATGGCCAGCGTTTTTAAGATTGTCTTCAAGATTACATCCTCTGTTATGTTTGCCGCTCAATAATATCTGAGTTGTCCGCGTTAATTATTTAGCACCCCTGATTGCCCTTATTTGGCAGACTCATGAATGCGGACGATTAACTGCGTATTGTCTCTAACCAACTTGTTACCGTTTCAGTGGTTCTTCGCTCCTGGTCGCATTCAATGACCAGCGGTTTTTCCCGATGTGCAGTTGGGGCGAGACTGGCAAGGATGTCGTCGCTGTCTCCTTTACCGTAGCCACCGTGAGTAATGAAGGGGATGATTAACTTGCCCGCAAGGTTGTGGCTGCTGAGAAATGCTTGCACGACAGGCGGTACGCTGGTCCCCCAGATCGGAAAGCCTAAATACACGGTCTCGTAGCGTGAGAAATCTGCGACGCTATTTTTTAATGCAGGTTTTACGCCTCGCTCACGCTCTTTTTTCGCCTGTTCAACGGTCTGAAAATAGTCTCCCGGATAAGGCGTAGCCGGTTCGATTTCAAACAGATCGGTATTCAGGCTGCGGTGAATGACGCCCGCAATCACCCGTGTATTTCCGCTGCGGGAAAAGTACGCCACCAGAACACGGCTTTTACCCTGCACGTTTGCGGTTCCGGTCGCAGCTGAGGCAAAAGAAACGTTCGCCAGCGTCAGCCCGGCAAGCGCGGTGATTAACATTCTGCGGTTGGGATCATGCTCCATAACCCACTCCTAATTGTTTGCGAGCGCCTGCTGCAGCGCCTTTTCAGCTCGCGTTGCTGCATCACTTTCGCCATGTTCACGCAGAACCTGTGCCAGCTGGCGCAGCTGCGACGCCGTCAGGCCGACCCGCATGCTTGCTCGCGTATGCGACAGCAGTTGTGATTCGACGCCCGGCGTGGCCGCTAATGCGCCAACCGTTGCCAGCTCGCGGCTTTGCCAGTCGAGGTTATCACGGGCGAAAATGTCGCCGAAAAGGTGCGTTTGCAGGAACTGGTTAATCACCGGGGCAAAATCAAACAGTGGGCCCTGGACGGGAGCGCCTGAGATTTTTGTCTGGTTTGCGGTACCGACACGGCGAAGCTCACCCCCGACAGGGATCGGGGCAATCGGTTCTTTACCCTCAACGTCTTTGATACCACGTTGTTTACGTGCTTCGACGACCTTCATCAGTTCACTAAGCGCATTCAGGCTACGGGGGAAGCCCGTATAGGCATAAAGCTGGACGAGAATCTCTTTGGTTTCGTTTATCGTGAGCCCTGCGTCAAGACCCTGATTCAGGGCTGCATTCAGCTTATCCATCTGACTGCTGGCCATCGATGCGGCAATCAACGGGATGGCCTGCTGGCGGGCTGACAGCGTATCTGAAACCGTTTGTTCGCGGTTCATTTCTGAGGCTCCTTTATTGACGGGCGCAGCATGTACCGCGAGACCAAAACCAAAGGTCAGCAATACCGCTGCCGCTAATGCTTTAATGGGCGTGGTATTGTTCATCTGTCACTTTCTCCATCCAGTTAACGCTTTTGCCATCCACAATCCCGGTTATCGCCAGATGCGTCATCGCGCTGCCGGGTGCCGCCCCGTGCCAGTGTTTGACGCCCGCCGGGCAAGAGATAACGTCACCGGCGCGGATAACCTGCACCGGCTGGCCTTCTTGTTGGGTGAGCCCAACACCCGAGGTCACAATCAGCCGCTGACCTGCCGGATGCGTATGCCAGGCGGAACGAGCGCCGGGTTCAAACGTGACATAAGCCCCGGAAACAGGGATGTCGTTATCCGGTTTGAAGAGAGGATCAACCCTGACGTGACCGGTAAAGTTCTCGGCTGGCCCGTACAACGTGTTCTGACTTCCTGCGGGGGCGATATGGACAGCAGGATTTTGCTCCGCTGCCCAGGATGAAAATGTGAAGAGGGGCAGTAATAGCCCGAGGTAACATAAATGTCCGATCATGCAAAGCGTCCTTATCAATGAAGAGGGGATTGCCTGCGATGATTTTATCGAGGGGGTAATGACGTCAGGCTGACGCCCCCCTGACAATTCTGTCAGTTAACCCTGGCCCCGGCTCAGTGCCGGTTTGAGCATTGCCCGCCGCTTTATCCGCTTGTACCGCAAAGGTGAGGCCAAATGTATTGATGCCATCTTCACTACGGGCAAATACATCTCCCCGGTGCATAATGGCGACGGCACGCACGATCGACAGGCCCAGTCCATGATGGGTATCACTCCTGGCCCGGGAGGTGTCGACGCGATAAAAGCGCTCGAAAAGCCGGTGTAAGTGCTCTGGCGCTATAGGCTCGCCCGGGTTTGAAACTTCAACCCAGGCTTGATTGTTTTTTTCGCTTAACCGCACCGTAACCGTGCTGTTGGATGGTGAATGTCTTGCGCTATTTTCCAGTAAATTAGCCAGTGAGCGGTGGAACAGTCGTCGGTCGATGTGCGCGGTGACGTCGCCCTCCACATCCAGAGAAAGCTGTTTTTCAGCAAAAGAGGGTTCAACGTACTCCGCTGTTTTCAGGGTTTCTTCCCGCAGGGAAACCTGCGTAAGCTGGGAAGCATGCTCACCCGCATGAGCATGGGACAGGAACAGCATGTCGTTAACTATCGACGTCATGCGTTCAAGTTCTTCCAGATTGGAACCCAATAACTCTTCCAGTTCATCCTGTGAACGTCGGCGTGAGAGACCCAGCTGCGTCTGGCCGATCAGATTAGTTAGCGGAGTCCGGAGCTCATGCGCAACATCGGCATTAAAGCTTTCGAGCTGCCTCCAGGCGACCTCTTGCCGTTCCAGCACGCCATTAAAAGATGATGCTAATTGCTGTAATTCGTCAGGTAATGCTTCGGTATTCAGGCGCTGACCATGGTCCCCGGGAGCGAGATGCCGGGCCTGTTTACTGAGCGCCCCAACGGGACGAAGACCGATCCTTGAAACGATGTACCCCAGTAAGGCGACAATCACGACGCCCAGTGCGGTAATGATCAGCAATGTACGCGTGAACGCATCGAGTGTGCCCATGTACGGCGTGGAGTCAATGGCAACCACATAGCGCAGCTCAGGCCTTTCACCGTTGGCGGGGATCGTTTTCACTAACAGAAACAGCGAGCATGCACCTTCTGATGCGCCGGGCACTTTATTAAAGCCTTCCCGTAAAGAAGACCACTGAACGCCCACCGGCGGCGTTCCCCCCATGCTAAAGCGTGGGTTATCGCTTACTATCCAGTAGCGAACGCGCTCACCTTCAGAATTGGTTAACACGGTGAATTTATTGGCAAGCAGTGACCAGCCGTCAGCGGAGGTTCGGGCGGTAATCCACGGGCTCATTAATGATTCACGGAATAACAATTCGTTGTGCATCTGCTTTTGCAAAGAGTCATGCAAGGAGCTTCTGAGCAGGATGCCGATAACGGACACAATCAGCAGCGCGGATAAGGCAAACATCAGCGCCAGGTGAACGGAGATGGAACGCTTAAGCATGCTTATCCCCTTCACTATTCTGACCGGACTTCAAGGACATACCCCATGCCACGAACGGTATGCAGCAGTTTGGCGTCGAACGGCGCATCCACTTTGGCTCGCAGGCGTTTAATGGCCACTTCAACCACGTTGGCATCGCTATCAAAGTTCATGTCCCATATCTGCTCAGCTATCATCATCTTTGACAGAATCTCCCCCTGATGCCGGGCCAAAAGGCTCAGCAGGGAAAACTCTTTCGCGGTCAGTTCCAGCCGTGTTCCACCACGAAATACGCGGCGAGCCAGCAGGTCGAGATGCAGATCGTGAATTTGCAGTTGAGTGATGTCTGCGCCATCCGTAGCGCGGCGACGCACCAGTGCCTGAATACGCGCCACCAGCTCAATAAGCGAAAAGGGCTTGGGCAGATAATCATCCGCGCCAAGGCGAAGCCCTTTAACGCGTTCATCGACAGAGCCGCGAGCCGAGAGCATCAGCACCGGCGTCTGTTTGGCTGCTCGCACACCCTCAAGTACCCGGTAGCCATCCATCCCCGGCAGCATCACATCCAGTATTATCGCGTCGTAGTCGAACTCCAGCGCGTAATGAAGTCCTTCCGCGCCATCTGCAGAGACATCTACCGTAAATCCGGACTCACTCAATGCTCGGTTGAGATAGGTTGACGTTTTTTCTTCATCTTCGACTAACAACAGGCGCATAACGGGACTTCCTCTTAACTTTTCAACGGTGCTTCAACATCAGAATAAACCTGCACAGCATCCGGCAGACGTTGACCCTGGATAGTGATGGCATCCAGTGAGCGGGTGAGCTCGGTCATCTCAGCGGAAGTTAGCGACACGGTGGTAGCCGCTGTGTTTTGCAGCATATGGTCTTTATTGGTGGTGCCAGGGATGGGAACAATCCAGGGTTTACGCGCCAGGAGCCATGCCAGCGCAATCTGTCCCGGTGCGGCATTTTTTCGTATTGCCCAGGATTTCAGTAGTTCAACCAACTGTAAGTTGTGTGGCAAGTTTTCAGGCGTGAAACGCGTTTCTGTCGCGCGGAAATCACCGGCAGCGAACCGGGTATTCTCATCAATCCAGCCCGTTAAAAATTGCACGCCGAGTGGGCTCCATGGCACGAACCCAATGCCCAGCTCTTCACACACCGGAAGCACCTGCTTTTCAGGGCCGCGCCAGAGCATGGAGTACTCACTTTGTACGGCGGTCACGGGTAATGCTGCATGGGCGCGCCTCAATGTATTGATGCCCATTTCAGACAGACCCCAGTGCAGGACTTTTCCTTGATCCATTAAATCTTTCACCACATCGGCAACATCTTCGATAGGGATCTGCGGATCAACCCGGTGTTGATACAGTAAATCGATACGATCGGTACGTAGGCGTTTTAGCATATTGTCGACGACCTGCCTGATATGCTCCGGCCTGCTGTTAAGGCCCGGCAGACGCTTACCCGTCTGTTGGTCAATGTTCCAGCCAAACTTGGTGGCGATAACGATTTTGTCCCTGAACGGGGCGACGCCTTCCCCGAGAATTTTTTCGACTTCAAACGGGCCGTAGGCTTCAGCAGCGTCGAAGAACGTTACCCCTTCATCAAATGCCCGGTGGATAACATTGATCATCTCGGGACGCCAGGGAACGGATGTGTCGTATTTGCGACTCATGTTCTGCACACCCAGACCGACGGCAGAAACTTCCAGCTTCCCGAGTTTACGCTTGCCAGGAGCAGCATTGCGTTGGCTGGGTTGTCTGGATGAATCGACCTGAAAGGATTGGCTCGCCGCTGATACTTGCGGAATCATTGAGGCGGCGGCAATACCGGCCCCGGCGACTAATAGCTTGCGCCGCTCTGGCATTGTTGGGTCATTCTGGCTTTTCATTGATCGCTCCGTTTCTCAGAAAATTAATCATGACTCTCATTTAAGCGGGACCATTCTGCGTTGTGATTGCCAACATAAAGCTGACGGCTACCTGACAGCGTTGTCAGAAACACCTGCCTATCCCAGTCTGTTTCCTGACAAAAATGTTATTTCCCTGTCACGATGCTGACAGCCCTCTCCGCCTACTCTGAGCCTGCAAATTTGATTCCGCGAGCCTGTATAACCAGGCCAACACTCATCGGGGAGAGACCATGAAATTCACGGTTATCAGTGCAATGCTACTCACGGCAATGGCCGGGGTGACCTCAGTCAATGCGGCTGATTACAAAAAAAATCCATTCACACTCGTCTATGACGGTGCCATCACCGAGAACGTCAAAGGCAAGGTCAACATTCATCCCGTGAAATACGATCTGCATGGCATCCAGATTGCTGCGAATGTCTATACCCCTGCTAACTACGATCCCGCCAAAAAATATCCTGCCGTGGTGGTTGCACATCCTAATGGTGGCGTAAAAGAGCAGGTCGCCGGGTTGTATGCCCAGCGTCTCGCCGAGCAGGGCTACATCACGATTACAGCCGACGCGGCTTATCAGGGGGCCAGCGGTGGGATGCCTCGCAGCGTGGATAAACCCGCTAATCGCATTGAGGATATCCACGGCATGGCTGACTACATCAGTCAGTATCCTGGTGTCGATACCGCCCGCCTTGGTCTGCTGGGTATTTGCGGAGGCGGCGGGTATTCACTTGTTGCGGCCGAAACTGACAAGCGGTTCAAATCGATAGCAACCATCAGCATGTTTAATTCAGGCCTTGTGCGCCGCAACGGTATGCAGGATTCACAGCTGGATACTATCCAGCAACGTCTTCAGCAGGCTTCTGACGCACGTGCTCAGGAAGCCGCCGGAGGAGAAGTACTTTACTCCGGCGATGCCAACCTGACTGATGAACAGATTGCTAAATTACCCTTTGCCTTGTATCGCCAGGGCTACGAGTACTACTGGAAAACCCATGCCCACCCGAACTCCACGTTTAAATACACCACCAGCAGTCTTCTGGATTTGATGAGCTTTGACGTAATGGACCATATCAATCTCATCAATAAACCGCTGCTGATGATTGCCGGGACAAAAGCGGATACGCTCTATATGACTGAAGATGCGTTCGCGAAAGCCACCGGTACGAAGGACAAAGAACTCTTCCTGATCGATGGTGCTACCCATATCGAGACGTATTGGGTGCCAAAATACGTTGACCAGGCAATGCAAAAGTTAGACGTCTTCTTCGATAAGAATATTTAGTTATCCTCCGATGACGCCCCAGCCGCGCAGGCTGGGGTGTGATCATCAGTTGCCACTTTCCGCTTGCGTGTTCACGCGATAGACCCAGATTAACGAAGTTGCGGTTAAAGATAATTACGCTGCTTAAATAGGCGCTATGAATGGAATTCATAGACCTAATCTGGAACCGGGAATGAAAACGATGAGTCTGATGTGACAGGATGGATCTGGATAGAGTGAATCATTCACTTCAAATTACTTTCAGGCGGAGAAGCAAATGAGTTCGCAAGAGCCAACATTTAGTGAGGTAGTAAAAAACAGGTACTCGGCTAGAGCCTTTCTTTCATCTCCCATCCCCAGCGATATCCTCAAAGACATTTTGCTCGAAGCGCAATGCGCACCATCCAACTGCAATACTCAGCCTTGGTCCCTGCATATCGTTGCAGGAGATAAACTTAGTGAATTAAGCCACGCACTGACGGAAGATCTGAGGGCGGGGAACTACAGCCTTGATTTTACGTTTGATAAAGAAGCTTATCCCGAGCCATTCAGGCAACGGGCTTCGGAACAGGGGCGCTCGTACTATCAGGCACTGGGCGTTGCGCGAGGGGATACAGCTGGCCAGACAGGAGCGGGAGGTATTTATGGTGCTCTATCTCGATAATCAGCATCGTTTACTAGAGAGTGAAACACTGTTCGCCGGTTCGGTAAACCATGTGCAGGTTCATTCCCGCGAAGTGGTGAAGTCGGCGCTTCGTTTCAATGCTGCAGCTGTCGTACTCGCACATAACCATCCCTCCGGCGATCCGGAGCCCAGCAAAGCCGATCGCCAGATGACTGACAGGCTAAAGGAGGTACTGGAGCTGGTTGATGTGAAGACGCTCGATCATCTGGTTGTCGGCCAGGATGGCATTGTGTCGTTCGCTGAGCGAGGCTGGATATGAAAATCATCAGTAAGCGCCAGGCCATGGCTCTGTACCGACAGCATCCTGACTCCCGCCTGTTTCGCTTCTGTACCGGCAAATATAAATGGTCAGGCAGTATCTGCCATTATGCTGGCCGGGAAGTTCAGGACATACACGGCGTTCTGGCCGTGTTTGCTGAACGTCGTCAGGACCGCAATGGTCCCTATGTCATTCTTCGAAGTGTCACTCTCAATTAATCCTTCCCTTTAATCAGGAACAATAATGAACAATCACTCAGAATCCGGTACCAAGCCGGAGAATCCCCGCTGCCAGCATTGGGGGCTAAAGAGTACGATTACACCCTGTTTTGGAGCTCGGCTGGTGCAAGAAGGCGACCGCCTGCATTTTCTTGCTGATCGGGCCGGATTTAACGGTGCTTTCTGCGACGATGACGCGCTATACCTGGATCAGGCCTTTCCGTTGATTCTCAAACAACTGGAGCTGATACTCACCGGCGGAGAACTCTCCCCCCGCCATCAGCACTGTGTCACCCTCTATCACAACGGATTCACCTGCGAAGCCGATACGCTTGGTAGTTGTGGCTACGTATACATCGCCATTTATCCCACTCAACGTTAATTACTTTCACGAGAAAAAAAATGAAATTTCTACCTACAACAAATATGCGGGCGGCGAAGCCATGCCTGTCGCCCGTGACTATCTGGCAAATGCTACTTAGTCGTCTGCTGGAACAGCATTATGGCCTGACACTAAACGATACACCTTTCTGTGATGAAACCGTCATACAGGAACATATCGATGCCGGTATCACTCTCGCTAATGCCATTAACTTTCTAGTGGAAAAGTACGAACTGGTTCGTATCGATCGCAGAGGGTTTAGCTGGCAAGAACAAACTCCATATCTCACGATTATTGATATCATGAGGGCCCGTCGCGATCTGGGTTTAATGAATCGTAATTAGTCTGATGCTAACGGTATCGCTGCTTTCGAGTATGCCTGCCATTTGCTATCATCTCGCTTCCTGCTGATTTATCGACAAAGGTAATTACTTGAATTCAAAGCCTCTGTGCTTTGGGGGTATCTTTGGGGGTATAAGTTAAGATATAACGTGAAAATTCTATATTTTTCAAATTATTGAACAGCTTGTTCTAATCCCTTCGCCGCTCCAAACTCCAGTCTCCTGAAGTCTATCCAACTCAATTTTCCCTAGATAAAACAGCAGTTATAGCATTCTGTTAGTCTGTTGCACTCCGACGGAGGACTCCACTTTGGTTGCGGAAGCGGCGTCTTGCGCTGTTGGCGCTGGAGTAGCGTTTAGTGATATTTTCGCACTTATCCTGTTCTCGCAGGATGAGTGATTTTACGCAGTCGGCTCGCGCTGACGACAACCGATACCGCAGAGGCCGCGGCGGCAACCCACAGCGCAACATGAATTGACCTTTCATCTGCTGCCAGCAGAACGCCTACGGCGGCGGCTCCCAGGCACTGCCCGAAAGTGCGCATAATGGATAAAACACCGGACGCATAACTCGCGTGCTCACGAATAACGTTTGAGAGCATTTCCCGGTTATTGGGACTCTGAAAGCAGCCAAACCCTATTCCACACACCAGACTTCTCAGGCAGATATCCCACATTGAAGGGCCGGCGGGTAACGTCGCCAGCAGGATCAAACCGACGACAAAAATCACCAGCCCCAGGGTGGATATCGCCGGGGCGGATATCGTGTCCGCCCAACGGCCTGCATGCGGTGCAATCAGCACGATCCCTAACGGCCACGGCGTAAACAGCAGGGCAGACACTACCGGACTGTAGCCGTATTCGCTCTGAAACAGGAAGGGCAGCGCAATAAAGGTGATCCCCTGGCTGACAAAAGCAATCATCGACGTGAAGGCCGCGAGGGTAAAACGTTCATTTTTAAACATGGTCGGCGGCAGTAAGGGATGATCCGTGCGGCGGATTTGCCAGATAAAAGCCATGCCGCTCAGCGCAGCGAGAGCCATCCAGCAAAGGCTGCCGAATTGATAAGTAGCGTCCTGGAGGCTGTTCGCCGCCATGATCGTCGAACCCAACAGCAGTGCCGACAATATGGCGCCCAGGGTGTCGAAGGGCGCCTGCATAAGGATCGCATCCCGCGGCAGCGCTCTGACCGCCAGCAGTAAGGCGAGGGTGCCGGGAAGAACGTTTATCGCAAACAGCCATTGCCAGCTCAGGGTGTGAAGGATCGTACCGCCCAATACCGGGCCGATAGCGGAGCTGGAGGCAATGAGCAGGGCATGGAACCCCAGAATGCGGCCAAGTAATCGTCCGGGAAATACGGACCTGAGTATTGCGGGGGCAATGCTCAGCGTCGCCGCGCCGCCGATCCCCTGAAGCACGCGCATACCGATAAGCACGTCGGGCTTATTCGCCAGCGCGCAGCCCAGCGATGTCAGGGTAAAGGTCGTCAGGCCCGCCAGAAATACGGGGCGATAACCCAGACGGGCCGCAAGCGCCGCGAATATCGCCAGCGTCATCGCAGCCGCCAGCAGATACCCGTTGGCGAACCAGACGGCAATACTGGCAGGTACCTGCATCTCCTGAGCCATTGAGGGTAGGGCAATGTTGATCATGGTGCCATCAAACACGCCCATTAAGGTGGTGGTCATTATTGCGGCCATCACCCGTGCGCGCGCCGGGCCAGGCAGGCCTTCGTCGCCGGGTTGACTGGAAAAGAGCGTCATCATTTGTCCTCTGAGAAGAGTGTATGGATGACAAAACTATAAAGATGGCTTTTACTGGGCGGAAGGCGCACTATTTTCACTTTATTGTTGCATCAAACGCCTTATCTTAATGTGCTGGGAGGAAGGGAAATGTCCGATCCCGATTTTAATTTGCTGGTAGCTCTCGACGTATTGCTGAGTGAAGCGAGTGTCGCGGGTGCGGCACGTCGTCTGAACCTCAGCACTTCGGCCATGAGCCGGACACTAAGCAGGTTACGCGATGTCACAGGAGACCCGATCCTGGTGCGCGCCGGGCGTAACATGGTACTGACTCCGTGGGCTGAAGCGACCCGGGATCGCGCCAGGCGTGCAGTGCACGAGGCCAGGGCGGTATTGCAGCCCTCAACTGAAACATTCAGCGCGCGAAGTCTGGCGCGTCTTTTTACCATCAGGGCAAACGATGGTTTTGTGGTGGCGTTTGGGCCTGCGCTCATAGCAGCGGTTGCCGACGCCGCGCCGGATGTCTGTATACGCTTCGCGCCTAAGCCGGAAAAAACGTCGCGCTATCTTCGGGAAGGGCTGGTTGATCTGGAGATTGGCGTTCAGAGTAATATGGGGCCAGAAATACGGCTGCAACGACTGTTTGAGGATCGGTTTGTTGGCGTCGTGCGTAAAGGGCACCCGCTGGCTAAGCAGGCAGAAATAGGCGTGGGTGATTATGTCGCCTGGGGCCATGTGGTAGCGTCACCCGAGGGCGCGTTGCACGGATCCGTTGACGATGCGCTGGCCGAACTGGGGACAAAACGTAAAATTGCGAGCGTCGTACCGGGATTTCCGACAGCACTGTCTGTGGCGCTGGAATCGGATCTTATCGCCATGATACCTGCACTCTATTTACTCAATCAGCAGGTAACGGACCAGGTACACGTTTTCGAGCTGCCGTGCAAAAGCCGTCGTATTACGGTATCGCAGATGTGGCACCCAAGAATGGAACGCGACCCCGGTCACCGCTGGCTGAGAGAGCAAATTCTTGCAATATGCGGTGTGGGGAGGTCAGTCCATTGATAGTTAAGATAAAACAGATTAAACGAAGTTGCGGTGTAGTAGCTAAATTGAGATATTCGTCTCTAACCAAATAGACATGTCCGCGCTACCGTCTCGCCGCAGCGATCGCTGCTTTCAAAAGATGAGACTCAGGACGGCATACGGAACGGAAATTTTCTCAATGAGCGATGTGAACAGACTCACGATCGAAGCCTCCATACGTCGATAGACCGTTTATGTCCTTTCCGCGAGATTTAATCGAAAGCCCTCGTGCTACCTTTAAACTGATAAATAAAGGACAGCTTTCCTGTCCTTTATCCTTTTTTATTCAGCTTTGCTCTCGCGCGATCGCAACACGTCACCGACCACCGGGGCAGCGGTAAACGCATTTGGCCATCCCGCGTAGAACGCCGCCTGGGCGACCACTTCTCCGGCCTCTTCAGCCGAAAGCCCATTATCCATGGCTCTGTTCAGGTGGTAGCCAATCTGCGCGCTCTGTCCGGCAGCGATTAACGCGCTGACCGTCACCAGACTTCTGTCGCGGGGCGTAAGCGCGGGCCGTTGCCAGAGGTCGAGAAACAGCGGGTCGGCGGTAAATTTAACCAGGCCAGGCGAAATGGGACCGACATTTTTCTCCACGGTGTCTGCACGCTGCTTCTCTACCTGTTTATTGAGTGGCAGCAGTGTCGGCGAGGCGGCGGGCAGGGCCTCTGCCGTGATGCCGCGGGCTGCAAAGATCGTTTTGGTCACGCTGACGGCTGACATTGCATTGGGCCAACCTGAGTAGAACGCCAGATGGGTAATGATCTCTGATACTTCCGCTGGCGTCACGCCGCTGTCGAGAGCAACTTCAATATAGTGCTTAAGCTCGCCAGGCTGGTTGCGGGCAATCAGCATCGCTACGGTCACGATGCTGCGGTCGCGGGCAGACAGGGCGTCACGTTGCCAGAGGTCGTTGCTGATGGCCTCGCGGCCGAAGCGCGCCAGCGCCGGCGACACCGCTTGAATATCAGCGTCGGCAAGGGTGGAAGGGATAATTTTCATCATAGCTTCATCTCTTTGTTCGTTGGCATAAGCAAAATCAGACAGCACAAGCGACAAGGCTGCCGCGGCAATCACGTTTTTCATATTTGCTCCTTTCCGATCAGCAGGGCGGATCGTTACCGCGTCCAGACCTGCTTAACGTCCTTCGTTTGCGGCGTGTTTTGCGCCATGATCCCCGTCAGAACGTGCGGCTGGTAGGTTTCTTCAAGAAACTGGATTTCCTCCGGGCTCAGGTGAAGATTGACTGCGTTTACCGCGCCATCGACGTGATCTTTTTTTGTGGCTCCTACGACAGGCGACGTCACTTTTGTCAGCAGCCAGGCCAGCGAAATTTCGGTCATGGAAACCTGATGCCGTTCGGCAAGTTCGGCGACGCGGGCAATAATGATCCGGTCCTGTTCTGCCGTGCTGTCGTATTTTCCCTGCGCATACTCATCTTCTACCGCTCGCCGCGTGTGGCCTTCTAAGCGGGAGAGACGGCCGCTGGCCAGCGCGCTATAGGGAGTCATGGCGATATCATCTTCCGCGCACAGCCCGAACAGCTCTCGTTCATCTTCCCGCATGATCAGGTTGTAGTGGCTCTGCACGGAAACAAAGGGCGCCAGCCCTTCGCGTTCGGCCAGGGCGTTCGCCTTCGCCAGCTGCCAGGCATAGCAATTGGAAATGCCAATTGCGCGCACCTTGCCGGCGGTCACGGCGGCGTGCAGCGCTTCAAGCACGTCAATAACCGGCGTGTTGTAATCCCAGATGTGGTAGATGTAGAGGTCGATGTAGTCCATCCCGAGGTTGCGCAGACTCTGGTCGAGTGAGCGGGCTATTGCCTCTTTTCCGCCGATCCCCCCCGCAATTTGCGCGGCGGTTCGTGGCAGAAACTTGGTGGCCAGCACCACCTCCTCGCGTTTTGCCATCTCCCGCAGCGCCCGGCCAACGTATCGCTCGCTGGAGCCGTTCTGATAGGCGATGGCGGTATCGAAAAAATTGATGCCCTGTTCGAGGCCGTAGCGAATGATGTCCCGGCTGGCTGTTTCGTCCAGCGTCCAGCGATGCTGACCCGTTGACGGATCGCCAAACCCCATACATCCCATGCAGATGCGGGAGACCGTTAAGTCACTTTTACCGAGCCGGGTATACTGCATCGTTATTCTCCCTGTGGATTATTCACAAACGGTATTGAGCAGATCGACAAGCCTTGACGCGTGTTCCCGGGCAAGCGTTTTTTGCTGTGCGATTTTGTCGGCATCCCGGTCGGCATAGCTGATGCCGCAGGTATACACCGGCGCCAGCAGCTCAAGATTGCACAGCCTTGCCGTGGTCTCGAACGGAATAAGATACTCTTCAATGGCATGGCCAAAGAAACCGTCAGCGCTATACGCCGCCTGCGGCGCCCCGGTGGTGAAGGAGAGGATCAGCTTTTTACCACCCAGTTTCGCCGTTGATCCATGCGCGAAGCCGTGAACAAAGACCTCGTCCAGCCATTGTTTCATTAACCCGGGCAGCCCATACCAGGAAAAAGGGAACTGCCAGACAATCACATCCGCCTGCAGCAGGCTTTCCTGCTCTGCGGTGATGTTGAATTTGCCGTCCGGATAGAGCCAGTCCAGACGACGAATTTCCGCGTCAGGCAGGGCGGTTGCCAGCTCATCGAGGATGGTGGCGTTAGCGATGGAAAGATTGAGATCCGGATGCCCGGAAACAATAAGAATATTCATTCCTACCGTTACTCCTGATGTTTAAATTCGGCTGAGAAGAGGTTTTCCCAGTTAATAAACGAGCCGAGTGGAATACACTCGAAGCTTAATAAGCCTGCTTTTGCCAGCGGAAATTCGGCCATGACGTTATTCGCCTCTTCCACGGTGTCGCACTCGAGGAAAATAGCGACGCCGGGTCGGTCCTGACGGAAATAGATGTCGCGGATAAAGCCAGACTTGTACAGTCCCCAGGCGTGCAGGGCTTCCGCGGTAAGGTGCGGCGCATAGTGTTCCAGCGTCGCGCCGGGGGCAGGGATATCCAGACATAAAATGCGCATTGTTGTCTCCGGAAAGTCGTTATCAGCGGGAAGAGACAAAAGTATACGAGCCACAGCTGGCGAAGATTAGGCGGTCATTGACTTAAGAATATTTAGCCTGTACTTAATAATCAGGTGAGGCTGTCTTAAGGAGATGCTATGAATAACGCCCTTTATAACCAGATACGCATCTTTCAGAGCATTGCACGTGAGGGTAATATTTCGGCAGCCGCAAGAAAACTGGAAATTACGCCTCCCTCCGTCAGCAATGCGCTTAAGCTGCTGGAAGAGCATATTGGCCATCCGCTTTTTGTGCGTACGACCCGGCGTATTGAGCTGACGGAAACCGGGCAGCTGCTGCTGGAACAGACCGCTGCGGCGGTGGAGTCGCTGGAAAATTCGTTTGAAAGCATTCGCGACCAGAATCAGGAGCCCTCTGGTATCGTACGAATCACGCTATCGCGCTTTGCCTATCTGCTTATTCTCAAACCGGCAATGGCGGCATTTTGTCAGCAATATCCGGGGATCCAGCTGGAAATATCGGTCTATGACGGTACCGTTAATATCATTGAAGAACGTTTCGACCTTGGGATCCGCTTTGGCGATATTCTCGAAGGCGGCGTGGTCGCCCGCCCGTTAATGAAACCGTTTCGTGAAGGGTTATACGCCTCCTCAGCCTATCTTGCCGAATATGGCGTGCCAGCGGTGCCCGCCGATCTCAGCCATCACCAGCTGATTGGCTATCGCTTTATTACCAACAACCGCATCCTGCCGCTACTCCTCAATGACCACGGTGAGCAGCTCACCGTCGAGATGCCGGGGCAGTTAATCAGCAATGATATTGACGTGATGGCAGACGGTATTCGTCACGGACTGGGGATTGGCCGCTTGTTTGAACCCATCTGGCGGCTACAGCCCGATCGTGAGCAGTTTATTCCCGTGATGGAAGACTACTGGAAAACCTATCCCCCGGTTTATCTCTATTACCCGAAAAACGCGGGTAAAACGAAAAGAGTGAAGGCCCTGATTGATTTTCTGATAATGCATGCCGCGGAATAAAGGCTATTTTGCGTGCGAAATATCTGAAGGCACAGGTCCTGTCTTTCCCTCAGTCTTAACCCTATACTCCATGCGGATAAAGCGGTTTTTATCGCGATGACTTTTGCCGCTCAACGGCTTAACCCATCACCAACGTCATAGGCTGGGAATACAAATAAGGGAGAGACATCAATGGGCAGACGCTTCATGGTCGGTATCTTCGCGCTGGTGGCGTTTTCGGCCAGTGCTGCGCATGGCGGCCATCATGGCCAGTCGGTGATAGCTGGCGCCGACGGCGGAAACGGTTCGGACGGCGGCGATAGTGATAACTCATCGGGCCGGGCAGGGTGCCCGGGCGGCACCGATCCCGATAAGCACGGCCATTTTTACCTGCCTGGCACCCACGAGCCTTGCAATCCCGGGCCCCAGGATGCACAGAAAGTCGGGTCTTCCCGCTAGCGTTTAGCTCAGATCGTGCAGTGCTTTGTCTGATGGCGGGGAAAGCTGAATATCCTGAAACTCAACCGCCAGTCCCCCGCGCTCCGGTGAGCAGCACATCACGCCCGCTTTCACCGGGCCTGGCGGAAAGTAGCCCAGCCGCAGCAGCGGCCAGCGTTCGCCGTCGGTTGAATACTGCAGCCTTATCGCATCGCCTTTACGGGTCAACCGCAGCCAGAAGGTGCGCGGGTCGCCGGGAAAAAGCCCGGTGGCCCAGTCGGAGTGGGTCAGCGTCAGTACGCTACCAATGGCCGGGGCATCGTCATTAAACTCAATCCCCGCCTTCAGCCAGGTCCGCTCGTCCGCCATCATCATTAGTCCGGCCTGGTCGTAAAGGGTGGTGAAATCCGCACATATTTTTGCCTGCAGGGTAAAATCACCTTCCACCTCAGCAGCATAAAGATGACCAGAGAAGCGCTCGAAGCCATACCAGGTATGGCGCCAGAAATCGGTATGCTTGTCAGTGACCACCGTCAGGCCGTCGGTATCGCGGCGCCACTCGGCAGGTTCATTGATCCAGTGAAAGGACGGCTGCATTTTTCCTCCGGGATACGCTTATAACAGCGACTGCAGTACGGGTGACGCCATGCTGGCCTCAAAGGGAATAATCTCGGTACGGGCGAGACCCAGCTGCTGGAAGGGGTCCTGACTCAGACGCGATTCCAGCATTTCCCGGCTGGCGCATTTCGCCAGAATTACCCCGCCGGTGCGGGGAAGGCGGCGGCCGGAGGCAAGAAAGAGGCCGTCAGCATAGCCCTTTTTGAGCCATTCGACATGGGCGGGGATGGCGTCATCCACCTCTTCAAGCGGTTTTACATACGTTAAAACAACCACATAAATCGTACTCATCCTGAAAACCCTGGCAATCTAATGGGATCTCCAGCCTGACATATTTCGATGGTGGATAAAAGAAAACGCGGCATTTTTCCGTGCTATTGCGCAAGGGGTGGCGTGTCGCCACGCAACGGAGGCTCATCGCTGGTGTGAAAAACATATATGATTTTTCGAATGTATATTGATCTTTATTGGTGGTGCCGTATGCTGTCCATCACGCTTGAGGAGAAATCATGTCTTTAGTGCCCCTGCAACTGTTCAAAAACCTCGCCGATGAAACCCGGCTGGGGATCGTATTGCTGCTCAAGGCGCGTGGAGAGCTGTGTGTTTGCGATCTCTGTACGGCGCTCGCCCAGTCCCAGCCCAAGATCTCCCGCCATCTGGCGATGCTCCGTGAGAGCGGCCTGCTGCTGGATCGTAAACAGGGTAAATGGGTCTATTACCGCCTTTCTCCGCAGATGCCGGCCTGGGCGGCGCAGGTGATAGAGCAGGCCTGGCTCAGTCAGCAGGACGATGTGCGGCTGATGGTCAGCAGACTGGCTGGCGGGCCGGGTTGTCGGTAAAAAATTTATCTAAATACATCTGTTTTTTCGAATGTGATTGGCGGGAGGAAGAATGTTGCTGGCAGGTGCGATTTTTGTCCTGACCCTGGTGCTGGTGATCTGGCAGCCGCGGGGGGTAGGGATCGGCTGGAGCGCGGCCTTTGGCGCGGCGCTGGCGCTGGCCACCGGTGGCGTACAGTTAGCCGATATCCCGGTGGTGTGGCATATCGTCTGGAATGCGACTGCCACCTTTATCGCCGTTATCATTATCAGCCTGCTGCTTGATGAGTCTGGCTTTTTTGAATGGGCCGCGCTGCACGTTTCCCGCTGGGGAAGAGGGCGGGGTCGTCTGCTGTTTACCTGGATTATCCTGCTCGGCGCCGCGGTGGCGGCGCTGTTTGCCAACGACGGCGCGGCGCTGATCCTCACCCCCATCGTGATAGCCATGCTGCGGGCGCTGGGTTTCAGCAAGGGAACGATGCTGGCCTTTGTTATGGCCGCCGGGTTTATTGCCGATACCGCCAGCCTGCCGCTGGTGGTGTCGAATCTGGTGAATATCGTTTCGGCAGATTTCTTTGCCATCGGCTTCAGGGAGTACGCTTCGGTGATGGTGCCGGTCGATCTCGCGGCGATCTTCACCACCCTGGCGATGCTGCACCTGTTCTTTCGCAAGGATATCCCGCCAGCCTGGGATATGGCGTTACTGAAAGCGCCGGTCACGGCGATAAAAGATCCGGCGACCTTCCGCACCGGCTGGGGCGTGCTGCTGCTGTTGCTGGTTGGTTTTTTCGTTCTTGACCCGCTGGGGATCCCGGTCAGCGCCATCGCGGCGCCGGGAGCGGGGATCCTGTTTGCTGTCGCGAAGCGCGGGCGGGTCATTAACACCGGCAAGGTGCTGCGCGGCGCCCCGTGGCAGATCGTGATCTTCTCGCTGGGAATGTATCTGGTGGTGTATGGCCTGCGAAACGCCGGGTTAACGGATTATCTGACCACGGTGCTGAACATGCTGGCGGAGCGCGGGCTCTGGGCCGCGACGCTGGGCACCGGTATCCTGTCGGCCTTCCTCTCTTCAATAATGAATAATATGCCCAGCGTGCTGGTCGGCGCCCTGTCGATTGATGGCAGCGCGGCCACAGGAACGATCAAAGAGGCCATGATTTATGCCAACGTCATCGGCTGCGATCTGGGGCCCAAAATCACGCCGATTGGTAGCCTGGCCACGCTGCTCTGGCTGCATGTGCTGGCGCAGAAGCACATCACCATCGGATGGGGGTATTATTTCCGCTGCGGCATCACCATGACCCTGCCGGTGCTGCTTGTGACGCTGGCTGCGCTGGCGCTGCGTCTCTCCTTTAACCAGCCATGAGAACGTACTATGAGCATCACCATTTACCATAACCCGGCGTGCGGCACGTCGCGCAACACCCTGGCGCTGATCCGCAACAGCGGCGAAGAGCCCGTTATTATCCATTATCTGGAGACGCCGCCGTCGCGTGATGTGCTGCGCCAGCTGATTGCCGTGATGGCCATCCCGGTACGTGCGCTGCTACGGCAAAACGTTGAACCCTACGACGCGCTGGGGCTGGCGGAAGACCGGTTTACTGACGATCAGTTAATCGACTTTATGCTTCAGCATCCGATCCTGATTAATCGTCCGATCGTGGTGACGCCGCGGGGCACCCGACTCTGCCGCCCGTCAGAGGTGGTGCTGGAGATCCTGGCCGCGCCGCAAAAAGGCGCGTTCGTGAAGGAAGACGGTGAGCCAGTCATTGATGCCGCAGGGCGGCGAGTGAAATAGCGTCGGTTTTAGCCGCTACCTCCAACATCTTCTGTACGTCGTTTTGTCCCGGCCTGGCGGAATATTCCCCGGGCAAAGTCAGGGCCTCTCCCGAGGGGGAGGTCAGCCTTGCTGAGCAATATTGCCGCTTAACGTTATTTCCTCGTCATTAGGTCCATTTTCCTTACTTTTCCTGCCGTTATCTTCCGCGTCTGTGCCGGCCGTCTTTGTCCTTTGCTGATCATCTAAGGTATTGTTTTTAATTGATGATTTAATGTTTTTGACCCGGAAATATAAAGTCAACGTTGTTTGTGTTTTTGCGAACATTAAATCTATAAAACTAGATGTTTGTCGACTTTTCATCTAAAAAGGGAAGGTAAGGGGCTGGACAAAACCATTGCGTGGTTATCAAATGGTTAAAAATGCTCGCGTTTGATGTTAATGCAAACAAATTATAAATCGTCAGCCTGCTTTATACGGTTAACTTGCGCTGCGGCGCACCTTACCTGGAGAATTTATGCATTCCTCTGTTAATAAAAACGAAAGCCGTACCTTTTTCGGCCATCCTTATCCGCTGGGCTCCCTGTTCTTCACTGAAATGTGGGAGCGCTTCTCGTTTTACGGGATCCGTCCCTTACTGATCCTGTTTATGGCAGCGACGGTCTACGACGGCGGGATGGGACTGGCGCGGGAGAACGCCTCGGCGATCGTCGGGATTTTTGCCGGCAGTATGTATCTGGCGGCGCTGCCCGGCGGCTGGCTGGCGGATAACTGGCTTGGCCAGCAGCGGGCCGTCTGGTACGGCTCTATCCTGATCGCCCTGGGGCACCTGTCAATCGCCCTGTCGGCATGGCTGGGCAACGACCTGTTCTTTATCGGTCTGATGTTTATCGTCCTGGGTTCCGGGTTGTTTAAAACCTGTATCTCAGTGATGGTCGGCACCCTGTATAAAAAAGGCGACGCGCGCCGCGACGGCGGTTTTTCGCTGTTCTACATGGGGATTAACATCGGCTCGTTTATCGCGCCCTTGATCTCCGGTTGGCTGATCAAATCCCATGGCTGGCACTGGGGCTTTGGCATCGGGGGGATCGGGATGCTGGTGGCGCTGGTCATTTTCCGCGCCTTTGCCGTGCCGTCGATGAAGCGCTATGACGCGGAAGTCGGCCTCGATTCCACCTGGAACAGCCCGGTGGCGAAAAAGAATGGCGTTGGGGCGTGGCTGCTGGCGCTGACCCTGGGAGTGGCGGTGCTGGTCACGCTCATTAGCCTGGGCACGATCGTGATTAACCCGGTGGCGGTGGCCAGCGTGCTGGTCTATGTGATTGCCGCCTCCGTGGCGCTCTATTTCATCTGGCTTTTTGTCTTTGCCGGGCTGAATCGTAAAGAGCGGGCGCGGCTGCTGGTGTGCTTTATTTTGCTGGTCTCGGCGGCCTTTTTCTGGTCCGCGTTTGAACAGAAACCAACCTCCTTTAACCTGTTTGCCAACGACTACACCAACCGGATGATCGGCGATTTTGAGATCCCCGCGGTCTGGTTCCAGTCGATTAACGCCTTGTTTATCATTCTGCTCGCGCCGGTATTCAGCTGGGCGTGGCCTGCGCTGGCGCGTAAAAACGTGCGTCCGGGCAGTATGACCAAATTCGTGATTGGTATCCTGTGCGCGGCGGCGGGCTTTGGCCTGATGATGCTGGCAGCGCAGAACGTCCTGAGCAACGGTGGGGCCGGCGTGTCACCGCTGTGGCTGGTGGGCAGTATCCTGATGCTGACGCTCGGTGAACTATGCCTGAGCCCGATTGGGCTGGCGACCATGACCCTGCTGGCCCCGGAAAGAATGCGCGGCCAGATGATGGGCCTGTGGTTCTGTGCCAGCGCGCTGGGTAACCTGGCGGCGGGGCTGATTGGCGGTCATGTGAAGGCCGATCAGCTGTCGCTGCTGCCGGATCTCTTTGCCCGCTGCTCCATCGCGCTGCTGATCTGCGCCGCCGTGCTGGCCGTGCTGATTGTCCCGGTCCGCCGGATGCTGGAGAACAGTCGGTCCAGCGCTGCGCAAAAATCCGTCAGCAACGCCTGACGCACTCCTCAGGCCGGCCCTACGGGGCCGGCTTGTTTTTTGTCCAATCCCCGCCCCAGCAGAACAAAATCCCCTTTTCTGAATGCGCGATGTCCCATAACGTGAGCGTGTTCTTTGAAATCACGTCGCTTTCCGGTCCATAGTGTAGTCAGGTTTACTATGTGGTTAATATAAGGACACACCTATGCCAGCAGTCATTGATAAAGCATTGGATTTCATCGGTGGTATGAATACGTCTGAGCCAGTACCACAGTCTATGGATGAAAGTACCGCGAAGGGAATTCTCAAATATTTGAAAGAACTGGGCGTACCAGCCTCCCCGGCCGACGTCGCTGCGCGGGGCCAACAGCAGGGCTGGAGCGCCGGGTTTACCGATAAAGTAGCGGAATGGGCTGAACGGGTCGCCGCGGGTGAACGGCTGGTGATTAAGCATCCGGAATTCTTTTCCACCTATATGCAGGAGGAGCTGCGCGCTCTGGTGTAATCGCCGCGTATCAACCCCGCGCTTTCTGTTTAATGCCTTCCCCACCGGGGAAGGCATTTTTGTTACTGGCCGCGGTAGCCGCCGCCCAGGGCTTTGATCAGGGTAATGTCGGTGCTCAGCCGCTGGGCTTCAATGTCCAGCAGCAACAGCTGCTGGGCGAGAACCGCCCGCCGGGCCTCTTCGGCGGCGTAGCGGCTGAGCAGGCCGCGCTGATAATGGGCGCGGGCGCTGTCGGTGGTGGTCTGCGCCGCGGTGACTTTTAGCTGCTGCAGCGCACGCTGCTGGTTCAGATCGTTAAGCTGGCTGGAGCTGATGGCGACATCGCGAACTGCGTCCAGCACCGCCTGGTTGTACTGTTTGATCAGGATGTTGCTGGCGGTACGCACCGACTGCAGGTTGGCGTTCAGACGACCGCCGTCGAAGATCGGCAGATACAGCCCGGGCAGCAGGTTGATCTGCTGGAAAGAGGACTTAAACAGATCCCCGACGCTCAGGGCGTTATAGCCCCAGAACGCTTTGATATCAAAATGGGGATAGAAGGCCGCTTTCGCCGCATCGACCTGGCTCAGGGAGGCAGTCACGTAGCCGCGCAGCGCCTGCAGGTCCGGACGGCGGGCCAGCAGCTCGAAAGAGAGCGACGGCGGCAGCGTCTCCTGGAGCGCCGGCAGCGCCACCGGATGGATCGCCGGCATGCTCTGCGCATCAGCGCCGATCAGCGCCCGCAGGGTTTCACGATACTGGGTCAGCATCCCCTCGGCGCTAATGATCTGCTGGCGGGCGGCGAGCTGCTCAGCCCGGGCATTGGCCACATCCACACTGTCTTCCACGCCGCGTTGGGTCCGGTGCTCATGGGCCGCTACCGAGAATTGGGCAATACCCTCCAGCTCCTGCAGCAGCGCGATTTTCTGGAACGTCGCCTGCATGGCGAAATAGAGCTGCGCCACGCTGCTGGCGATATCAAGCTCAATGCCGGCGGTCTCCGCCAGCCGGGCATTTTTCTCGCCAATGGCGGCGGCGACCCGGGCGCGATCGGCTCCCCAGAGATCGATATTCAGCTGCGCCCCGACGCCAACGGTATTCAGCGTATACCAGGGACCATTCTTATCCACCGGCAGGGAGTACGAGTAGGGCCAGCTAAAGGATTTGTCGGTGATCCGCAGGCGGTTTTGCGCCGCGACGGCGGTGGCCTGCAGGCCCATCGCCGAGCGGGCGAGCTCCACCGTGGACTGCGACTGGGAGATACGCAGTCGGGCGGCCTGCATGGTCGGCGAGTTCTGCAGCGCCCGGTTGATCAACATGTTGAGCTGAGGATCATCATAGGCCTCCCACCAGCGGGCTGCCGGCCAGTCGCTGTTCGCCAGGTGGATCACCTGCGCCAGCTGGGCCTGCTGCGGATTGACGATGGCGACCTGGGCCGGCTCATCCTGGATCAGCGCGCAGCCGCTGAGCAGCGTTAGCGTCAGGGTAAAGAGAGTCGCGCGCAGTCGCGCGGGGAAAGGAAGCATCATCATGACGTTTTAGCCTGTTGCTCAGTCGGGCCCCAGTCGGGCAGGGTGGCCAGCGCGGCAGCCAGCGCCGGACCAAAGGGGTTACTGACATCGGCGGCCAGCGTCCCGTCAGGTGCGGCCGCCTCCTGTTCGATACGTTCGGCGTAGCGCCGCAGCTGCTCGGCGCAGCGGGCCAGCGTCGGGTCTCCCGGCGCGGCGTTGAGCCGGTAGCCTTCGCTGAGGCGGGCGATCTCCTCGGCCTGAGCAAGGGTGGCGCGCATCGGCCAGTCTTTCGCCTGTGGCCAGGGATGGGCCCAGGTGCCCAGCGGTTCAGCGCGAACCCGATGGAGCAGCGCTTCGCTGTCGGTGAAGGCGACAAACAGGGGCGCCAGCGGAACCGCCTCCTTCGGGGCGGCGAGGCAGTCCGCCAGTCGGCGATAAAGTGCCGCAAGGCGGGATTTCAACTGCGGCGCTTCGCTGTCCGGCCAGAGATAGAGATGAACGATGGAGGAGACCAGCACCCCGAGCAGAATGCCGAGTACCCGATCCCGCAGCTCGGTGAGGTTGGTCAGCGGGCCAAACCAGCTGAGGAAGGCCAGCGCAAAGGTGAAGCCAATCTGGATCCCGGCGTAGGCGATACGCTCCGAGCCGGCGGCGATCCAGGCCGCCAGCGCCAGCACCGGCAGGGACATCGCCAGCAGGCCGGACAGCGAATCGGTCCAGGGCTGAACAAAGACAATTAACAGCAGCGCCAGCAGGGTGGCGAGCAGCGCCCCGCCGATGCGCAACCATGTCTTTTGCATCGTGGCGCCCAGCCCCGGCTGGGCGACGATGACGCAGCTCAGCATAATGGTGTGCAGTCCCTGCCAGTCGGCAGCGGTATAGAAGACATAGCAGATTAGCGTCGCCAGCAGGGTCTTGAGCGCAAAATGGAGATAGGCCGGGTTGCGCCAGGCGTCCGGCGCCAGCAGAGGCGCCTTCTCCACTTCCCCCTGCGGCAGGGCAACGGGCTCACCCTGCGCCAGCTGCTGCAGAAGGGAAGCCATCTCCTGCAGAACCGCGCGATTAATGCCACGACCGCTGAGCGCCAGGGGAGGAATCGCGCCGTCAAACGGCCCCTCGCTAAGGGCGTTCTTTAGCTGCAGTACCGCCTGCGACAGCTGCTGGCGATCGTCGCTATCCGCTTCGTCCGCTTGCAGCAGGGCCGCCAGCTGATAGCAGCGCAGGGTGGCGGCCAGCCGCGAGCGCCAGGCCTGCGGTTCGGCGGCGATCTCCGGCGTCGCCCGGCTAGCCTGGGCGAACAGCGACTGCAGCTGGTTGAACTGTGCGGCGGTCTCGCCGAACGTGGGCGGCGTTTCCGCGCCCGGGGCTGCCAGCCGGCTGGCGACTGCCTGCAGCATCTCCGCCAGACGCGCCTTAAACTGGTTGCCGGGGAAAGCTTGCTGAAAACAGGCGTTGACCAGCAGGGTAACCAGGATTGCGGTGTTAATCGCCACCCACAGCCAGAGCAGCAGCCGCACCAGGATCTCGCTCTGACTGGTCATTGACGGGAAGGTCTGAGCGTAAATCACCGCCAGCGCCACCACGAAAAAAGCCAGCCCCAGCTTGCCCAGCACCCGCATCAGATAGAGGGCGCAGAAAAAGAGCGCCACCGAGGCGGCCAGGCGGATCAGCGGGTAGTCATAGGTCCACTTGATGATCAGCAACACGCCGCCGAGCGCCACGGTGACGGTGACAAAAAAGACCACGCTGACCAGCTTGATCATCAGCACGTTAGGCTGGCTAACGTAGAACACGACGATCAGCGCAACGGCCAGAAAGGGGATCTGCAGGGTCATAAACAGGGTGATGAGCACCGCACAGCTCAGCGTCAGGCGCAGCGTGTAGCTGGCGCGTCCCGGCGCGTCGCGCAGTTCCTGGCGTAAAAAATCGGCGAAAGGAAACATCGCGTTGTCCGGCTACGGCTGCAGCACGGCGCTGGCCGAGGCGCCCATGCGGAACAGCTCTGGATCGGGATCGCTGACGGCGATTTTCACCGGGAAGCGCTGCGAGACGTGAACCCAGTTAATGCTTTTCTGGATCAGCGGCAGCCCTTCAATGACGCTCCCGCCTTCGGGAAGAACGCCGGAGCCGACCGAATCCACCACGCCGTTAAAGGCGCGGTTGTGGTTGGTCATCACGGTGATCCGCGCCGCCACGCCGGGGCGCACGTTGTTCAGATCGGTTTCGCGGAAGTTCGCGATCACATACCAGCGATCGTCATCCAGCAGGGTGAAGACCGGCTTCAGCGCTGAAGCGTACTGACCGACGGTGGTTTTCAGCGCCACCACTACGCCGTTGAACGGCGCCCGCACTTCGGTAAATTCCAGATGCAGTTCGGCGAGGGCGATTTGCGCCAGGATCCCGGCGCGTTGCGCCACCATGGCATCCACGCCGGTCACGGCGGCCGAGGCCTGTCTGGCCTGCAGCAGCGTGGCCTCCAGCTCCGCACGCGCCGCTTTCTCGGCGGTGCGTGCCTGATCGAGATCTTCCTGGGAGGCAAACCCCTGCGGCACCAGCGGCTCAAGGCGGGTGCGCGTGGAGGTGGTCTGCTTGACCAGCGCTCTGGCGCGCTCGACGGCGGCCGCCACCGACTGGGCGTTATACTCCTGCGCTTTGATGGTGCGCTGGGTCAGCATGATCTGCGCGTCGAGGGTCGTCAGCCGCGCTTTCGCGTCATCGAGCATCGCCTGATAGGGACGGGGGTCGATGCGGAACAGCAGATCGCCTTTTTTCACCCGCTGGTTATCGCGTATGGGCATCTCCACGATGCGTCCGCTAACCTCGGGCACCACATCGATGGTATCGGCATAGACATAGGCGTCATTGGTCTCCGGCGAGGTTTGCAACTGCCAGATAACCAGGATCAGCGCCAGGATAGCGGCAAGGACCAGCGCCAGCAGGGGCCACTTTTTGCGTAACAGGGGAGTGCGGGAAGTTGTCATAAGCGATCAGTGAACAAAAAACAGAAACCACAGCAGCGTGGCGAACAGGAACATCAGCGCGACATAGCTGAAGACCAGAGGAGAAAAGCGCGGCTGCCAGCCTTTACGGGTAATCAGGATATGGCAGGGGATCAGTAAAAACGCACCGCCTAACAAGCAGAAAAACCAGCCTGGAAACGCGGCGCCCAGTACCGGGATCGCTGGTGAGAGTGAGCAGCCGGAGAGCGGCAAGACGAGCAGTAACCGCGCTGGGCGGGCTATGGTAGCAATATGATTCAATGGAACATCCCTGAGTGCTCTTACCAGTGTGTCATGAGTGTAATCGCCTCGTTGCGGGAATGAAAGTCAACCGATCATTGACCAAGTGAATTAACGCGACGAGAAAACATGATATGACATGCCAAATCACTCTCCTGGCGCCAGTTGCCGCGCTCAGGCATAGTCAGCCGCCACGGCGAGGGCTATGCTTAACCTGCAAGATAAAAAAGACCGAGGCAATGTCATGGATAAAGAATTACTGGAAGCCGGCTACCGGGCCTACACCGGAGAGAAAATCGACGTCTACTTTAATACGGCGATTTGTCAGCACTCGGGAAACTGCGTGCGCGGTAGCGCGAAACTGTTCAACCTGAAGCGTAAGCCGTGGATTATCCCGGATGAAGTGGATGTCGCGACGGTGGTAAAAGTGATCGATACCTGCCCGAGCGGCGCCCTGCAATATCGTCATAAATAAGCGAGGAGAAGATGGAAATACTGGAAGGGCACAACAAATTTTATGTTAACGACGCGCAGGGAAACCAGGTGGCGGAAATTGTTTTTGTTCCCACTGGCGAACACCTCAGTATTATCGAGCATACCGATGTTGATCCCAGCCTGAAAGGTCAGGGGGTGGGAAAACAGCTGGTGGCGAAGGTGGTGGAAAAAATGCGCCAGGAGCAGCGGAAGATCATTCCTCTCTGCCCGTTTGCCAAACATGAATTCGATAACACCCGCGAATACGACGATATCCGCGCCTGACGTACCGGCACCGGTGCCCACCGGTGCGCTTTTCTCTCGCCAGCCAAACCACGCCTTTAGTCACTCATTGCTTCCCCTCATGCCTGTTCAAACGCCGACAGTGAGTGTGCGGATGTGCGCGGGAAGCGGGGGGCCGGATGCGGATGATATTCCACCCGTTTTTTCATCCTGGCCAGCCGCTGGGTATAGCGCGTTTTCTGGCTTAATCCGAGACGTTGGGCCTGCTCGCCTGTCGTCTGCCCTTGCAGCAGGGCGAGAGGATATAGTCGCTCATCATTGATAGACAAAGGTGATGCCGATGATCGACTGTACGTTGCCGGCGGTGACCTGGCCTGTGGTCCGGGCATAGGTGGCCGTCAGGCCGAGGTTGACCGGCGAGGTACCGACGGTGCCCAGCGAGACCGTGCTGTTCGCCGGCACGGCGCTGCCGTTGCGCGTCAGCTGAACGCCGATCCCCTGCGCCGGCGAGGCGGAGGCGGTATTGGTGAAGATCGCGTTGGCGCTATCCGCGGTGGTGCCGGAGAGGTAATACCCCAGCTGCTGGCTCTGCGCGCAGTGGACGGTGAGCGGCACGGCCATTGAGCCCGGGTAGTCAGGGAGGGTGACGGTGACATCGCGGGCGGAGACATCGCAGCCGCCGGTGGGGACCACCACGTCGTTATTGGCGTAGATGTTCCAGATGAACTGGAAGGAGTCACTATTGTAGTTGTTGGTCTGATGCAGGATCAGCACCGCGATCAGCGATCCTGCGGTGATCGCCACCCCGCCGGCAGTGCTGACCGGCGTCAGATACAGGACCGTGGGCCAGGGTTTATCGGTCCGTGAATCGTAAATCACCCGCGCCGTTTCCGTAGTGGTCGGGAACGGGTAAGAGGTGCCGTTATACTTCACGGTACCGGAGAAACTCGACAGCACGCCGCCATAGGCGGATCCGCGCTGCAGGGTCACGTAGTCGGTGATCGTTTCCGGATAGTCGTTATGGCAAAAAATCTGCGTGGAGAGGTCGACCACCAGGTTTTGCCCGACGTTCACCGCCGGGGTCAGGTTAACGTAGACGTTGGCTGACCCGCCGCCGATGGGGATCGTTGCCCCGGTGGCCGTTTTGCAGGCAAAGGACCAGGCGTTCATCGACCAGCCCAGCAGCAGCAGGGTAGTGAACAGGGGGATAATTTTTTTCATCATGATGCTCTCCTGGCTCAGGCGTAGGTATAGGTGACGTTAATCACCGCCTGAATGGTGCCTTGCGTGGCGCCGCCGTTGACGGACAACGCCCTGACCTGCAGCGGGAAGCGAGCGGACTGGCTGGCCTCATCCACCTGTACCGACTGACTGCTGCCATTGTTCAGCGTGGTGCCGTCCTCGCTCTGCAGTTCGAGCTGAATATTGCCCGCCGTGCCCTGGTTTTTGTAATAGCCGGTGCTGTCCGCTGTGCCGCTGAAGGTGGCTTTCACCCGTGAAGTACCCACGGGGCAGTTGCTCAGATCCAGCGCCACGCTGTGCCAGGCCGATGTCGAGCCCGCGGCGATCAGGCTAAAGGTATAGAGATCGCCCAGCTCGACGGTAGCGTTGACGGTGGAGACCGTGCAGGGTTTGGCCACCACCTTGCCGTTGACGGTGAGGGTGACGTCGGCCGCCCGCAGGGAAGCGCTTGCGGTTAACAGGCCGGCCAGCAGCCAGCCCACGTGGGTCCATTTCATTTCCGCCTCCGCTTACTGAAATTCCAGGGTGAATGTCGCTGTCGCATTGACATGCCCGGCGGTGACGGGCACCTGAGTGGCCATCAGCCGGGCGTAAAAGTTGAGGATGTTGGTCTGGCCCGGGGTCAGCGTGGTCCAGGACATGGCTGACGACGGCGCATTGACCGGCAGCCGGGACTGCTGCTGGTCGAGAATTTCCACCCCCATTCCCGCCGCCGCCGAGGCGCCGGCATCGAGTTTTAACAGGCTGGTGTTAACGCTGTCCGCCACGCCGGTGAAGCCGACCTTCACCGCGGTGACGGAAGTGCCGCAGGGCGACAGCACGATGCGGAACGGCACCGGCGGCGTCGTTGCCCCGACGGCATAAAACTGCTTCGCGGCGTTATCCTGAAAATCGACGGTGAAGTCTTTCGACTCCCCGGCTACCGCGCAGGCGTTGTCGCGCACATAGCCGCTGATGGTGATCGTGCTATCGGCGGCAAGCGCAGCTGGTGTGGCGAGGGTGAACAGGGCGCCCAGCAGATACTGCAGTGTTCTCATCATGATCTCCTTAGCGGCACGCGACCGACAGCTGACTGAGCGCCTGCTGTTGGCTCTCCGGCGGCAGACGATAATCGGCCACGCACTGGGCGTCCGGGCCATCGCCCCATTTCACCCGCACTTTGCCCGCCAGCGGCATTCCGCTCAGGTAGACCTGGCCGTTGTCCGCGACGATGCTGCCGCTCTGGTTGCTGTCGCCGGTGGCGAGGGCGCCAAACGGCACCGGTTTACCGCGATGGGTCAGCGTCATCAGGATCTTCATCCCCACCTGCGCGTTAAAGCTGGCGCGGACGATCGCCCCATGGGTGGGCACCACGCTAACCACCGCATCGTCAAGGTCGACATTGTCCGCCAGGGTGTTGGTATCCAGCGCGACCCGGTTTTCGCGATACTCAGTGGCATAAGGCAGGACGGCATACCCGCGCCAGTCGGTGCGAACCCCGGTTTGATTTTCCACTTTCACGCCGCCGGCGCCGGGGGCTTTTACCAGCACCACGGTGTCGTTCAGCGGCTGGCTCAGGGTGATGCCGTTGGCGTGCGCCAGCACGCCGCCGCTCACCCCGTAGTAGAGCTGCTTAAAGCCGTCGCTGCGGCTGTAGCCGACGTTGGCATTGCCGTAGCCGCCGCGGTAGTTGAGAGCGGTGTAGCCTGTGCTGCCGCTGTCGCCGTTGCCGCCGCCCGCATAGCCGGTCTGCACGCTATAGCTGAGGTTGTTGTCTTCCAGCAGGGTGCCGTACAGGCCCGCCAGGTTAGTCATGCGGCCATTGAGATCGTGCGACAGGCTGTAGCTGGCGCTGGCGTGCCGCCAGACCGAGCGGCTGTCGGAACGCAGCCAGTGGCTGAAGGGGATATTGACGTTGATCGCCAGCATCTGATCGCGTCCCTGCTGCCAGGCGTTTTTCGTCAGGCTGTAGCTCAGCGACCAGTTGATATCGTCTACGGCGGCGTTGAGCCCGGCCTGCAGCTGCTCATCGGCATCGTCGGTGCCCCAGTAGGTCTGGTGGCTACCGCTGAGATAGAGGGTGGCGGTGCGCCCCAGCTGCTGGGTCACGCTCAGCTGCACCTTGCCGCGCTTGCTGTAAGCCAGATTGTAGTAGTCGGTAAATTTGGGTTTTACCTGAATAACGCCGTCCTGGGTTTCCACACTGTAGCCGCTCATTCGGCGGTAGGTGGTATCGGCAAAGTTATAGTAGCCGCGGGTGGAGTAGCGGTAGCCCACCAGCTGCAGGTTGGTGCCGGTCTCATCCAGGGATTTGTTATAGAGAAAACGCACCGACTGCCCCTGATGCTCGCTGTCGTCGGGCAGCGTGGCGTTGGCCTGGGTGACATCCAGCGACAGGGCGCCGAAATAGCCCATATTTTTCCCCACGCCGAGGTTAAAGGCGCGATAGCGGTCCGCCAGCTGGGTGCCGCCGTACAGGGTCCAGCCTGCCGGCAGGCCATGCATGGCCGTGCCCTGGAAAAAATCGGGCGTTTCCTGCTGGCTGTTGCCGCTGCGGTACTCTCCGGCGGTGAGGGCGAAGCGGGTATGGCTTTCGCGCTGAAGAACCGGCACCGTTGACCAGGGCATGCTGAAGACCTGGCGGGAGCCATCCGCTTCTTTGATCGTGACCTGCAGATCGCCGCCATTGCCCGCAGCGTAGAGATCGTCGATGGTAAACGGCCCCGGCGGCACCGTGCTCTGGTAGATTTCATAGCCGTTTTGCCGGATTGACACCTGCGCCGTGCCGCGGGCGATCCCGTGGATCACCGGCGCGAAGCCTTTCTGGCTGTCCGGTAGCATATTGTCGTCCGAGGCCAGCTGGGCGCCGCGGAAGTTGATCCCGTCGAAAACATCGCCGTTGGTGTAGCTATCCCCGAGGGTGAGCCGCGAACGCAGCGGCGTGATGTCCCGCTCAAGCCAGCTGTTAACGTGCTGCCAGCGGTTCTCATTGGAGGACGCGCTGCCGCCGCTGCTGTAGCTCCAGGTGCTGTTATCGCGCAGACGCCAGGCGCCCAGGTTTAAGCCACTCTGCAGATTCAGATAGGCGTAACGGCTGCTGCCGCCCGTGGTGTTATGGACGTTATTGCCCGTGAAGTTATAGTTAATCAGCCCGGCGGTGATACCGTTATCCCACAGCTCCGGCGGAATATAGCCGCGCGCATGGTTGCCCATAAATGCCTGGGGTACGGTGAGGTACAGGCGCTGCTGGCCGACGTCGAAGCGCGTGGTGGCTTCGCTGATAAGCGTGGTCAGCGGTACGCAGGCGGTGCTGTCCAGCGTCGCCATGCCCGCAACCCGCCCGGTATCCACCCCCATGCTCGCCAGCTGGCCGCGCGTCAGGCAGGGCGACAGACCATGGCCCTGGGCATCGGCCTGGAAAGTGACGTCCCGGGTGGTCATAAAACCATTATTGAGATAAATATCGACGCGATAGGTGCCTGGCGGCACCTCCTGACCTTTTTCAAATCCCGACAGGTCAGCCACCGCCGCCGGATCGTCAGCTAAAAAGCGCGGGTTAAAATAGAGGTCCGCCCGCGCGGCAAACGGCTGTGAGCAGAGCCACAGCGCCAGCGCCGGAGATACCAGGCGCCGGGCAGCTCGGCAACCTAAATGATCCAGTCCATATTTTCGATGTGACATTATCCCTCCGGTCCGACGTTGCCCGGCTGTCAGTGCTTCTGGTCATGCGCAGCGTGTCCCGCGCGGCGGGGCGCTTCTGGGTTAGCGCAGCACGCCATTCATTTTCGGCGTCAGCGCGCCGTAATCATTAATCGTGCGATAGGTGATGGTGTTCCCGGCATCCGCGGGGAGCTTGACGCTGGTTTTGCCCATCGGCGGCACGAGGGCGTTTTCCAGAATGCGCGTCCCGGCGTTCAGTTCGGTCACCGTCAGGTAATAGGGGGTGGGGTTCGTCAGCGTCAGCGACGATCCGCTGCGGCTAAAGGTCAGCTTTTCCGCCGCCTGATCCGGAGGCAGGGCCAGTTTTCCCGGACGGTAGTAGAGCTTGATGCGGCTGATAATCGCCAGCTGCAGGGTATTGTCGCTGAGCTTTGATTTATCCATTGAGGGGATCGCCTTCACGTTCATCCAGAACAAGCTTTCCCGATCCTGCGGCAGCTGGTTATTGGTGGCGTCGATAATGCGCAGGGTGTTCTCTTTTTTGCCCTGCATGGCAAACAGCGGAGGAGTGATGACAAACCGACCGTCTCGCTGACCATCGGCATTTTCCACCCATGACTGAATAAGCCAGGTGCTGTTGTCATCATTATTGGTCACCGCCAGCTGGACCTGTTTCTGTCCTGCCGGATAGATAACCCGGGTTGCGCCGAGCGCGACGCCCGCCTGCGCGCTGGCGCTCAACGCACCGGCGACGAAAAGCACACATCCCGCCAGTATGCCGCGTGTCGTCGTTGCCATTTTTCTCACGTTTTCTCCTTGTCTGCTCACCGTGTTGTCCTGTTTGTCTGCGGATTAATTACTGATAGGTCAATGAGAACCAGGCCTGGGCGTTGGCCGCGCCGCCGGTCACCTGGCGTCCGGTCGCCCGATATTTGGCGACAAAATTTAGCGTTGTTGGTCCACGGTAGAGCGATACCCAGCGGTCGGGTGGACGATTGAGCGGCAGCTGCTGGCCCTGACTGTCGAACAACGCAATGCCAATCCCGCTGGCGATCCCCGGGCCTTCGCCCACCGAGAGCACATCGGGATTTTTACCATCAGCCACGCCGTGAAATGCCACGCCCACATGCTGGCTGACCGCCGTACTGCAATCCTGTAAATGAATCGCGAAAGGGATTGGGTTGCTGTCTTCGCCGACAGCATGAAATCGATTACTGCTGATCTGCCCCAGATTGACCGTCATCTGCCGATCGCCGGCTTCGACCCGGCAGGAACTCGCCATTATCAGGCCCTGAAAACGCATGCTGCCCCCCGGCAGCGTGACGTTCCACTGATTGCCGGCCAGCGCCAGCGGAGGCAGTAACAGCAGCAGACCAGATTTCATTCCCTGCATCGTTTCACTCCGGTTGAAAATAGAGAGCGGGCCCTCCTGGCCCGAATGGCTTCCCTGCCAGACTCGGGTCTTACTCGTACTGCACTTTGAACGTGGCGTCCGCGTTCGCTATACCCGCCGTCGCTGCGCCGGTCGCGTAGTAACGCGCCTGGAACGGGATGATGTTGGTGCCGTCATTCAGCGTGGTCGCGGCGCTGAAGGTGGCGCCGTCCAGCGCCAGCGGTGTGCCGGTGTTGTCGAGGATCTGCACGCCGACGTTAGTCGCGCCGCCAGCGGCAGAGTTTTGCAGGGCCAGAACGGTGGTATTGGTGCTGTCGATAGCCGTACCCGAGAAGGCGACAGAGGCTTTGGTCGCTACGGTGGTGTCGCAGTCATCCAGCTGGATGTTAAAACCAACGGAGGAGCTGGTGCTCCCTGCCGTGGCCAGCTTCGCGGAACGCACCTGGCCTAACTGGACGGTTTGATCGATAGAGCCGGCATCCACTGCACAGGCCGCATTGACGACTTCTCCTTTAAAATGCACGGTTCCGCCGTTGACCGTGGTGGTATCGGCCAGAGCTGCTGCGGAGCTCAGTGACAGGGCTGACACAACAATCATTGCCAGTGTTTTGATTTTCATACTGTTTTCCTTTGAACGATGTCGAAATAACGAACCGGATTGGCAGCCGTTGTGCCTTCCAGGCATTTCAGATTTCAGCCGAGTCGTCAGGCTGCCGGCTCTGCACAGTTTTCGCCCAATCGATGAGACAATTGGGGCCATTTTGACTCGTTGGCATAAGTGGCCTGTTTTAAGTTTGTCTATGGCGTTTTTATGGAATAAAACGCCTAAAAGTAATCTTTTAACGGATGTATTGTCTGAAGCGGTTGGCCGGGGGGAGAAAGGAAGAGTGATGGCGCGGGCGGCGGATCGCCGGTGCGGCAGAAATCTGGTAAGAGAAAAGTGAGTAATCTCAGGTTTAAAAGTGGATAATAATCAATTGGATATGATTTTTTCTGCAGAAATATGGCGCAGTGAGTTGCAAAATATGTCAAAACATTTTTATGATATAAACAGTTTGGCCCCAATTGACCTGTTCGTCATTTATTTAATGATTTAAAATCAATCAGTTAATTCATTTTTCGTTTTTGGCTCTTTTTCCTCTAAAAGATTATTTCTTTCCCATATTCCAGCGAAACGTGCCGCATTACTGGCGGTGTAGCGTACCGTGTGACGAATATTACGATGTCCCAGATAATCCTGTATCAAACGGGTATCTGTCCCTCTTTCCGCCAGTTCGTAGCCGCAGGCGTGACGCAGCATATGGGGGTGGGTGTGCGTGACGGTGCCCGCATTTTCGCCGGCGGAGCGAATAATACGATACGCCTGCTGGCGGGAGAGCGCTGTACCGCGACGGGAAATAAACAGCGCGTCAGTTTTGTTCGCCGCTTTCCAGCCGGCACGGACCAGACTCCAGCGCTCAATCGCCTCGCGCTCATCAAAGCGCAGCGGATGAATCGTCGAAAAACCATTCTTTAACCGCCGTACATTAACCCGCCCTTCATGCAGGTCCAGATCGTGATAATGCAGATCCAGCAGTTCGCTGATGCGCATGCCATGGCGAAAGGCCAGCAGGATGAGGCAGTAGTCCCGTTCGCCGGTGGGGCCCTGACGAGCGGCCTGCATCATGGCCTGAACTTCTTTGGCGGTAAGAAAACGACGTCGATTCACAATAGTTGCTCCTGGAAAATAGGTATGAGTGACCGTCACAGCGAAGCCATACGCTATGACGAAAAGGATCGGTAATGCTAAAACGGTACAGGGTGAAGATGATTAATCACGAATTGATAACACATTATATTGACAGACACTAAAAATATCGCCGGGCGATAATTCTTAATTTTAAAGATTTTAATCGTCGGCTCAATAGCATCTGCACGGGTTAGTGCCAGGTGTATAAAATGAAAGGATATTTTGATGGTCAGTCGCCATTAAAGACAACGATGCGAAAATTCTCTCCTGCAATTAATACCCGAGCCTATTCCTGAATAAGCGCAGGGTTATATTAACTCTCAGACATAAGGATTAAATAAGAACTTGTGGGAACAGTAATCCTAATTAACAGAGGGTTAATAATAAGGGATACTTTAATTGATCGGCCGATCGCGATACAACGCCATCCGTGGCGTCAATGCTATTGGATCAGCGACGATCGCTGTTTGTCACGGGTATTGTCCCAGATGCCATAGAAGCGTCCCGCATTACTGGCGGTATACCAGACGGTGTGGCGGATATTGCGATGCCCGAGATAATCCTGAATCAAGCGGGTATCGATCCCCATATTCGCCAGCGCAAAGCCACAGGAGTGCCGCAGCATGTGCGGGTGGATCTCCAGCGGCAGCCCCGCCAGTCCCCCTGAGGAGGCGATAATCTGATAAAACTGCTGGCGGGAGAGGGGATTACCTTTGCGGGAGAGAAACAGCCATTCGCTGGCGGCCTGCGGCCAGCTGCTGCGAATGGCCAGCCAGCGCTTTAGGGCGTGGATCTCTTTATCCAGCAACGGGTGGGTGGTCGAAAACCCTTTTTTTAGCCGATGGATGTAAACACATCGGGCAGCAAGGTCGATATCCGATATTCGTAGACGGCAGATCTCACTGGCGCGTAGACCATGGATGAAGCACAGTAATGTCAGGCAATAATTACGTGCAGCATAAGGACCGGTATCGGCCGCTTTAAGTAAAGACTCGATTTCATTCTGAGTCAGGAAGTTCCTTTTTTTTATATCGGCGTTATTCGTCATGGTTTTCCCTTTTATTGCAGGCATATTTTGCGCTTTCCGGGCCTGCGTCAGGTCATTGTTAAATTTGACTGCCTTTTTATTTTGAAACAGCGTGGTGATAACGTTTTAATTTGCTACGAACATGAGCGGTATCATGGGCTATCTCCATCGCTAACGATAAGAGGCCGCAATCTGAAGGGTAAAGAAAGGGTGAGCTGGCTGAACAGATGAATTTTTCCTGGGGGTTTCCACGTCCTGTACATCCCTGATCCTCTTGATGATGCCCGCATGTTGATGAAGGCACGGGCTTCCGGCCACGGCAAGGCGGCTATCAATGCCGTCGTGATTTATTGCCTGTCTGCTGGGCAACGTCAACCCAGTAAACCAGCCTCCCGCACCGACAACCTTCGGGAATGGCATGAGAAATTTCTCAGACAAAATACAACCTTAAGTCGTCTGGATAGCATTCACTGCAAAACTACAACAGCAATTAAACCATACTGCAAAAAGCCTGGTGATAATAGCATTGTCTGTAATAGGGCGCTTTACGCCCTATTTCAATGGGTAAGCTTAAGCTGGGGCGTGCGGTGAATGAGATTATAACCGTCACAGTCAGCGTCAGCAGGGAGATAGCAATGGGGGGAAGAAGAGAACAGGTTAGTGTTGCTATAGGGTCTGACGGTTGGCTGGAATGCCCGCTTGCCTGTTAAGAATAAGCTGCATGCCAGGAACGTCAGGTTGGCGATGGAAGTATCAGGGGAGAATTAACGGCTTCGGCGCGGGAAGGACTCACATCCAGGATACGCCGAAGCCTGCCGGTTCACCATTTTTCGTCACGTGCCTCCTGGCGACCTTCACGGCGATTTTCCCGTTTATCATGACGACAGCTGGCGTTGCTTTGATTGTTATTGCGGACGCATTCCTGTTTGGTATCACGACCTTGTTCGCGACTATCCTGGCGGATATCGCGGGCGTCCTGGCGTTTGTCGCCACGCCAGGTGGCGTGTGCGGCAAGCGAGGGTATCAGTAGCGTAATGCAGACCAGGGTAAGTAAGCCTCTTTTCATGGGAGTGGTCCTGTTGAAAAGCACCATAAATAAATAGCAGTTAAAGAATATTCTTGCCGGACGCGCTGCATAATAAATGACAAAAAATGCCCGGACAGAAATAACTTATTTATTTTTATCTGTAATTTTGCGCGTCAATTTTCGTTTTACAGGGTATGGGTAAGCGCTAACCAATAACTCATTAAAAGAGATGTCAAGGGTATGCTGAAGATATTGCGGCATTTTGCGCTAACATGGTGTAGAGAAGGCAGCGACCGGTAGATAATGCGGAGCCTGTGACTATGAACAGTCATGTGAAAAGCTGCGATAAATTCCCCGCCCTTCAGAGCAGACACATCGTTCGCCTGATGTGAAGTTGCCATCAGGCGGTTTACGTTTTCTACAATGGCATAATGATGACGACTCCGATTCAGCACCGCGACTGGCGCCTGCTGGCGGCCGGGAGCGGCGGTCTTCTGCTGCTGGCCGCAGGCATCACCTTGCACAGCCACTGGGGCGACTTTCTCCAGTGGTGTCTCGCCACGCAAATTACCCTGCATCGCTACCTGGTGATGTACCTTCTGTTGTTGAACAACCATCAATATAGCGGCGGCGTCTGGCTGCTGGTGGGCGCTTTTCTCTATGGTGTGCTGCACGCCATCGGACCGGGACACGGCAAGTTTATCGTGACGACCTACCTCAGCACCAATCAGGAGAGCCTGACGGCGGCGCGGGTAGTGCCCTTTCTCGGCAGCTTGTTGCAAGGGGTCACTGCGATACTCTTCGTCTTTATTCTTGCGGTGGGGCTGAATCTGGCCGCCGGCGATCTTAGCGCCAGCCGCTGGTACGTCGAGAAGATCAGCGCCCTGACCATCGGCGCCTTTGGGGCTTATGTTATCTTTCGCGCTCTGCAAAGCCTGTGGCCGGCAAAACAGGTGATTCGCCGCCTGACGCCAGCGCATCAGCATGACGCCTCGTGCGGCTGCGGCCATCACGGCGTGGGGCAGGATCTGCAGGGCGCTGACTGGAAGACGCGCCTTGGCGTGGTGCTGGCTATCGGCGCCCGGCCCTGCAGCGGGGCGATCATGATCCTGTTATTTGCCAACGCGCTGGGGATTGTCAGCTGGGGCATCGCCGCAGTGATGACCATGGCGCTGGGCACCGGACTTTCGATCCTTGGTCTGTCGCTGCTGGTCCACTATGCGCGTCATCGAACGGTCAAGCGGCTGACCACGACTCACCGCCCGCGGCCCTGGCTGGTGCCGCTGGTGAAGATCCTCGGCGGTCTGGCTCTGATCCTCTTTGCCGTGGGGTTGTTTTTCACCGTGGTGCCGATCAGCGCCAACGGCGACTTTATTGCGGCGGGCTGTTAGCCCGTTTCCAGCAGGCGCATCAACACCCGCAGCGCCTGATCCAGCTGCTGGCGTTCGCTGTCGCTGAGTCCTGCCAGCAGCTGTCGTTCGTTGTCGACATGGCTCTCCACTGCCCGATCGATCCGCTCGCGTCCGACCGGCGTCAGGGCGACCAGCATACTGCGGGCGTCCTCCGGGTTCGGCAGGCGGGTAATAAACCCGCGTTTCTCCAGCGCCTTTAAACGATGAGTCATGGTGCCGGAGGTGATCATCAGCGTCGAGAAGAGCTGAGTCGGTGAGAGAATGAAAGGCGCCCCGGCACGGCGCAGCGTCGCCAGCATGTCAAACTCCCAGCGCACCAGATCGTGACGCGTGAAGGCCACTTCCACCTGCGGCTCCAGCAGCATGGCGCATCGTTTCAGACGGCCAATTGGTCCCATCGGGCTGCAGTCCAGATCGGGTCGCTCCCGCTGCCACTGGGCGAGAATGCGATCAACGGCGTCGTTCAGCGGTGATTTGTCCATCAGTGCTCACTTGTCTTGATATCAAGATACATTGCGGTACATACTTCCGTCACCAATTTACCTTGAAGTGAAGATAAAATCATGGCATTTCTCACGCGTAGTTTGATGCTCGACTTACTGCTGACGGCGCTGGCGCCCGCTATCTGGGGAACGACCTACATCGTCACCTCCCAGTTTCTTCCCCCGGATCGACCCTTTATCGCTGCGCTGTTGCGGGTGTTGCCGGCAGGAATCGCTCTGCTGATCTGGAGCCGCCGCTTTCCACAGCGCGGCGAATGGGTAAAGCTTATCGTCACCGGTATTTTAAACATCGGCGCTTTTCAGGCGCTGCTGTTTATCGCCGCCTATCGCTTACCCGGCGGGTTGGCGGCGGTGATTGGCGCGATCCAGCCGCTGCTGGTGATGCTCCTCGCCTGGTGCGTAGACCGGCAGCGTTCGCCCTGGCTGGCGGTGTTCTCCGCCATCGCCGGTATACTCGGTATGGCCATGCTGCTGCTGTCGCCGCACACCGTCCTCGACCCGCTGGGTATCGGCGCGGCGTTTCTCGGCGCGATCAGTATGGCGCTGGGCACCTGGCTTTCCCGCCGCTGGGCGCTCTCCTTGCCGATTGTCGCGTTGACCGGCTGGCAGCTGGCGATCGGTGGGGTGGTACTGGCCCCGGTGGCGCTGATCGTTGATCCTCCTCTGCATCAGGTGACCGCGCTGCAGGTTGCAGGCTATCTGTGGCTGTGCGTGGCGGGTGCGATGCTGGCCTATGGTCTGTGGTTCCGGGGAATTGGTCGCCTCTCGCCGGTGGCGGTGTCGGCGATGAGTCTGCTGAGCCCGGTGACCGCCGTGGTGCTGGGATGGATATTTCTGGGACAAACGATCCAGGGGATGGCGCTGGTGGGACTGATCGTGGTGCTGGCGAGCGTGTTGTCTATCCAGCGCGCGCTGGCGCGCCAGGCGGCGGGAGCAAAAACGAAAAAAGCCCCATAACGGGGCTCGACATTGCTGTGTGCGGGGTGGGCGGCGGGAGCCAGACCAGCCACCCGCAGGCGGCCTGTCCGGCAGCTCCCTCTGCAACCATTCGCTTATTTAGACAGCTCGGCGGTCATATGGACCTGGTTGCCGGTGTACGCTTCGGTGATGTGATAGGAAGCACCTTGTTCTTTCGCAATGGTTGCGATTTTCGCTTCTGCGCTATCCAGGGTGTCAGCAGTGACGCTCACCGGGTGAGCGAAGCTAGCGAAAGAAACCAGAGAGAGCATACCGGCAGCGGCGAGTAATTTTACGTTTTTCATGGTGTTTATCCTTTTAACTTTTATGGTGGAAAGCGTGTTTGCTTTCGATGGGCTTATAATAAGTCTGCTAACTATAACATGCGTTGCAAAAAGTGCGATTTAGATCACGTTTTTATGGCGGGTGGATGATGAGGATAGATGTGTCGTTATGTTTTTTGATTTAAAAACAATGAATTACTGATGGTGTTGTGAAAGAGATATCACGCGGTTTGCTCGCGTTCACGGGAAGGAATGCGCCTCATTTACCCCTATATCATTCATTGAATGAATTTATTGATGTTATTTTCCGCGCCGTCAGGGCGGATTCGGACTTATCGCGATGGCGCCCGGGCGGCCTTTTCGGCAGCATGATCCGCTACATTCCTCCCTTACGCCGGCGTTAGGCATCCTGCGCTGTAAACAACCGCTGTCTCGTTTTCATCTATCAATAATCATTTATTAATAGCCTAAGGTTGTTTGTTATATATCTTAATGAAACGTGAACAAATGTATATTTATCGGCGAATGAATAGCATTCTTTGACGCCGATAGTTCCAGCGAACTTATATTTTTTAGGTTCGTTACCTGACGCCTTAAATATTGCGGCTCCCGCGGTCAGTCGAAGATTCTATTAGCAGTGGCATAAATCAGCATCGCCTGATGTTTCTGGTTCTATGCGAATTCACAGTGTGCTCATTGATTCGTAATTCACTCTGACAAGGAAATGGCAATGAAAAAGGTTCTTCTCTCTGCAGCAATGGCAACCGCGTTTTTTGGCATGACTGCTGCTCATGCAGCTGATACCAATGTTGGCGGCGGCCAGGTTAATTTCTTCGGTAAAGTTACCGACGTATCTTGTACTGTTTCCGTTAACGGCCAGGGTAGCGATGCGAATGTGTACCTGTCTCCGGTAACCCTGACGGAAGTTAAAGCGGCAACAGCGGACACTTACCTGAAACCGAAATCCTTCACCATTGATGTCTCTAACTGCCAGGCTGCAAACGGTGACAAACAGGATGACGTAAGCAAACTGGGCGTGAACTGGACCGGTGGTAACCTGCTGGCTAGCGCAAGCGGCAAGCAGCTGGGCTACCTGGCGAACACCGAAGCTGCCGGCGCGCAGAACATCCAGCTGGTGCTGTCTACTGACGACGCTACCGCGCTGACCAACAAAATCATCCCGGGCGACAGCACTCAGCCGAAAGCGGTTGGCGATGCTTCTGCTGTAGCCGATGGCGCACGCTTCACCTACTACGTTGGTTATGCCACCAGCACGCCGAACACTGTAACCACCGGTGTGGTCAACAGCTACGCGACTTACGAAATTACTTACCAGTAATTCCGCCAGAAAATAAAACTGCCCCGCCACGGGGCAGTTAATAACAATAATAAAGCGGCGATGACCGCCGCTTCTATTTTTATTCTGAGGTCAGCATGAAGCGTATTGCCCTTTTTTTCTGTTTCATTTTTAGTTTTGCGGCCCATGCCAACAATATTATTGTTAACGGTACCCGCTTTATTTATCCAGGAAATGAAAAAGAAATAACGGTACAGCTTTCAAATAACGCCGACCGTCCGGCGCTGGCGCAGGCCTGGCTGGATAATGGCGATGCCGACGCGACGCCGGATACCATTACCACCCCGTTTATTATCACTCCGCCGATCTCGCGCGTTGACGCCAAAAGTGGCCAGACGTTGCGTATTAAACTCGGCAGCAATGCCGGCCTGGCAAAAGATAAAGAGACGCTGTGGTGGCTGAACTTGCTGGAAATCCCACCGGTGGTGGCCGATCAGAAAAATGAAGGCCAGAACGTGCTACAGCTGGCGATCCGTTCCCGCTTTAAATTTATCTACCGGCCTGCCGGGTTAGGCAACCGCGATGCGGCGGCTGAGAAGCTGGTTCTGACCGCCAACGGCAGTAGTCTCGCCATCAATAACCCGTCGCCGTTCTACATTACCGTCAGCCGTATCTCCCGCAACGGCGGCAAAGCCCTGAACAGCAAAACCGTGATGCTGGCGCCGCAGTCCAGCCAGACGGTAGCGCTGTCGTCCGCTGTCAACCGCGGTGAAACCTTGACCGTTAACAACATTAATGACTATGGCGCCGATGTCGCAGTGAAAGTGGCCGTTAAATAAGGGAAACGCTAATGAAGCAGAGGTCATTCTGCCCGGGAAGATTAAGTACCGCGATCGCCCTCGCGCTGTGCTGCTTTCCGCCATTTTCCAGCGGACAGGAAAACCCGGGAACGGTATATCAATTTAACGACGGCTTTATTGTCGGCAGTCGCGAAAAGGTCGACCTGTCGCGCTTTTCGACCAGCGCAATTAGCGAAGGCACATACTCCCTTGATGTCTACACCAACGACGAGTGGAAAGGGCGCTACGATCTGCGCATCGCGCGCGACAAAGACGGTCAACTCGGCGTCTGCTACACCAAAGCCATGCTGGCGCAGTACGGCATCGCAGCGGAAAAGCTCAATCCACAGCTCAGCGAGCAGGAAGGCTACTGCGGTAGCCTCAAATCCTGGCGCAACGAAGAAAACGTCAAAGACAACCTGGTCCAGTCCTCTTTGCGCCTGAACATCTCGGTGCCGCAGATCTATGAAGATCAACGACTGAAAAACTATGTCAGCCCGGAGTTCTGGGATAAAGGCATTACCGCGCTTAATCTTGGCTGGATGGCCAACGCCTGGAATAGCCACACCTCTTCGGTCGGCGGATCGGATAACAGCAGCGCCTATCTGGGCGTTAACGCGGGTCTGTCGTGGGACGGCTGGCTGCTAAAGCACATCGGTAACCTGAACTGGCAGCAGCAGCAGGGTAAAGCGCACTGGAACAGCAACCAGACCTATCTCCAGCGCCCCATTCCGCAGATCAACTCCATCGTCAGCGGCGGGCAGATTTTTACCAATGGTGAATTTTTCGACACTATCGGTCTGCGCGGGGTCAACCTTTCTACCGATGACAATATGTTCCCGGACGGCATGCGCTCCTATGCCCCGGAAATTCGCGGCGTGGCGCAGAGCAACGCCCTCGTCACCGTGCGCCAGGGCAGCAACATCATCTATCAGACCACCGTCCCGCCAGGGCCATTCACCCTGCAGGATGTCTATCCATCCGGCTATGGCAGTGACCTTGAGGTCTCGGTAAAAGAGGCGGATGGCTCGGTGGAAGTGTTTAGCGTACCTTACGCTTCCGTTGCCCAGCTGCTGCGCCCGGGAATGACCCGCTACGCCCTCTCTGCCGGTAAAGTGGACGACAGCGCTCTGCGCAACAAACCAATGCTCTACCAGGCCACCTGGCAGCATGGTCTCAACAACCTGCTGACCGGCTACACCGGGGTTACCGGCTTCGACGATTATCAGGCCTTCCTGGTGGGGACCGGGATGAACACCGGCATCGGTGCGCTCTCCTTTGACGTAACCCATTCGCGGCTGAAAAGCGATACCTATGATGAATCGGGCCAGAGCTATCGCGCGACCTTTAACCGCATGTTTACCGATACCCAGACCAGCATCGTGCTGGCGGCGTATCGCTACTCGACGAAAGGCTATTACAACCTCAACGACGCGCTGTATGCCGTCGATCAGGAAAAAAACAGCCGCAGCAACTACACCCTGTGGCGGCAGAAAAACGGCATGACCTTCACCGTGAACCAGAACCTGCCGGACGGCTGGGGCGGGTTTTATCTCAGCGGTCGCGTCTCCGATTACTGGAACCGTTCCGGAACCGAGAAGCAGTACCAGGTCAGCTACAACAATTCGTTTGGTCGTCTCTCCTGGTCGGCGAGCGCCCAGCGCGTCTATACGCCGGATAGCTCCGGTCATCGTCGCGACGATCGTATTTCACTCAACTTCAGCTACCCGCTGTGGTTTGGTGACAACCGCACTGCCAACCTGACATCGAATACTTCGTTCAACAACTCGCGTTTTGCCAGTTCGCAGATCGGCATCAACGGTTCGCTGGACCGTGAAAACAACCTCAACTACGGCGTGTCCACCACGACCGCCACCGGTGGTCAGCACGATGTGGCGCTCAACGGCAGCTACCGTACGCCATGGACCACGCTCAACGGCAGTTACAGCCAGGGCGAAGGCTATCGTCAGAGCGGTATCGGCGCCAGCGGGACAATGATTGCCCACAGCGGCGGCGTGGTGCTCTCGCCGGAAAGCGGTTCGACGATGGCGCTGATTGAGGCCAAAGACGCGGCCGGCGCGATGCTCCCTGGTTCGCCGGGCACCCGCGTGGACAGCAATGGCTACGCCATCCTGCCGTATCTGCGCCCGTACCGGATTAACGCCGTTGAAATCGACCCGAAAGGCAGCCATGACGACGTGGCATTCGATCGCACCGTGGCGCAGGTTGTGCCGTGGGAAGGCAGCGTAGTGAAGGTGGCGTTTGGTACCACGGTGCAGAACAACCTTACTCTGCAGGCGCGTCAGGCAAACCATGAACCGCTGCCGTTCGCCGCGAGTATTTTCTCTCCTGAGGGCAAAGAGATCGGCGTCGTTGGCCAGGGCAGCATGATGTTTATCAGCGATGCGAACGCCAAACGCGCGATTGTGAAGTGGAGCGGCGGGCAGTGTTCGGTGGATCTGGGACCGCAAACAACAAAGGATAGCGTATGTCGCTGAGGAAATTACTAACGCTTTTTATCGTCTTAATGGCGCTGGGAACCACCTCGTCCTGGGCCGTCTGTACGCGTCTCTCTTCGCCAACGGTGATGCTGGACATGGTGGTGGGCAGGGTGGTGGTGCCCCCGGATCTGCCGGTGGGATCGGTGATCCTCACCCGCGACTGGACGATGAGCGCCCCCGGCGGCGCGAGCTATCGCTGTACCTCCGGCACCAACCGCTTTGCGGCGAAGATTGTTGCGCCAGGGGCCACGGACCTCGGCAATAAAATCTATTCCACCAACGTGCCGGGTATCGGCATGCGTTTCAGCCGCGGCGGCGCGACGGTCAATATCGTCTATCCCGACGTCTTTTCGTCTCGGGTATCGGGTACTACCAGCTATTCGCTGGAGGGGTCGCGCTTTACGCTGGAGATAATCAAAACCGCAGCAACCACCGGCAGCGGCACCCTGGCGACGGGAAAATACACCTCCTATGACTGGGAGAGCGGCGGTAACCCGATCCTCGAAACCTACCTGAGCGCCAACGCCATCACCGTGGTCTCGCCCTCCTGTACGGTGATGAGCGGCAAGAATATGAATGTCGATGTGGGCTCCATCCGGCGCAGCGATCTGAAAGGCGTGGGAACCACCGCGGGCGGGAAAGATTTTAATATCGATCTGCAGTGCAGCGGCGGCCTGAGTGAAACCGGGTATGCCAACATCAGCACCTCGTTCTCCGGCACTTTGGCTACCAGCACGACGGCGACCATGGGCGCCTTGCTGAATGAAAAGGCCGGTAGCGGCATGGCGAAAGGTGTCGGTATCCAGGTGCTGAAGGATGGATCGCCCTTGCAGTTCAATAAGAAATACACCGTCGGCCGCCTGAATAACCAGGAAACACGCTACATCACCATACCGCTGCATGCGCGTTTTTATCAGTATGGCCCGACGACCAGTACTGGTGAGGTGGAGTCGCATATGATCTTTAACCTGACGTACGATTAATACGGGAGGGGGAATGAAGGGATTGCCGAAACACACTATCGCGTGGCTGCTGTTTTGTGGCAGCCTCGCCGCCCCCTCGGCGTGGGGTTTTGAGACCAACTATGACCGCGGACGTGTCGATTTTGCCGGTCGGGTAACGGATATCTCCTGTAGCGTCGCGCTGAATGGCGGTCAGCATGCCGGCAGCGGCAATGTCTGGCTGGCCCCGGTCAGCCTGGCGGAAGTGCACGATCGCGGGGCCGGGGCATTTATGAAGCCGCAGTCGTTTACCCTGGCGCTGTCAAATTGCCAGTTGCGCCATGATGGGGGCGCCGCCTCGCAGGATGAAGTGCGCCGGGTCAGCGTGCGCTGGATTGACGGTTTTTTACTGACGGCGGTCGGCAACGAGAATGCGGGCTATCTGGCCAATACCTTGCCTGATGGTGCGCAGAATATTTATCTGGCGCTATCGACCAACGATAATAATACGCTGGATAAGAGTAATAAAATTGTCCCAGCGGACCCGCAGCAAAATCAGGTGCGTTTGCAGGAAAGCGCGGTCAGCGGCGGCCTGTTTACCTATTATGTTGGCTATGTTTCGCCCACGCCAAAAAGCGCCACCAGCGGGCCGATTACCAGCTGGGCAACGTGGGAATTAGTTTATAATTAAGTGACGTTAAAAAGCCGGGAATTCCCGGCTTTGTTACATGGCAATATCGTCTGCGACCAGTTGTTCAATACTGACTTCCTGCCAGTAATGTCCCTGAATAGCAAACCACTCCATTCCCTGCAGCCATTCTTTATGGGCTTCGCTTTCGACACCTTCAATAATCACATTATGCTGGTTGCGCGATAAAAAGGTTACCAGCGCATCCATCAACTGACGGCCGGATTCTTTACGCATCAGGTGCCAGAAAAAATCCTTATCAATTTTCACATAGTCAAAATGATAACCGCGAATAGCATTAATCCCCGCGTAGCCGGAGCCGAAGTCGTCGAGCCACAGGGAGGTATCCTGTGGATTCTGCCAGGCGGCAAGAGAATTATGTAGCAGATTCTCGGCGTTTTCGGTCACCTCAAAATGGACGCAGGTCAGGCCGGCAACTTTGGCTTTTATTTCCTGCTGCCGCAACAGGTTCAGGATATGGTCATCAACGTTAATTGTTGCGGAAATATGGTTACGTAAAAACCATGCTTTATGCTTTTCAATCAGCGCCAGTTGTTCGAGAAAAATACGTTCACGAACGGCGGCAGTGGCATGGCGGAAAAAATCTTCGGGAGAAACAGAAAGATTATCAAAGCGGCTTAAACATTCAACCGCGACCAGGGTACCTTGCGGGGAAAACATTTTCTGAAAGACGTAGCGTACAGCGATATCATTACGAGATAAAATGTTGTCTTCGGATATTTTAGTGTTCATTATCCCTCATCAAGAGGTTAGTCAGACAATAGGCAGAGGATACATTAATTATAGGCTACCTGAGGATTAATGGGAATGCCGGAAAATGTAAATCAGCAGCGAATAAGAACGCTTGCTCCGCGACTGATTTACTTTATCAACATTAACATTGATGCAGAGCGGCAATACGCTGATTCATGGTACGGGAATTCTCGATGCCTAACTTTTGCATGATATGGATTCGGTGGCTATGAACCGTTTTATGGGCAATACCAAGCAGGGCCGCAATCCGTTTATTATTATTGTTGGCAATCAAGAGTTCCAGGATCTGACATTCGCGTTGCGACAGCTGTTTGCGCAATCGCTGCGGCGGCAGTTGATTGACGCCGCTCGCGCGCTGGATGATAGAGGAAAACAGAGTGAGTGGTGATTTTTCACTAATAATCATCGCATTATCAATCTTTATCAACTCCCTGCATAGCCCGGCAATCTCGCTTTTTACCACCAGCACCGGCTGCTGGCAGCGCAGCAGGGAAAAGCGCAGCGTATTCAACAAGCCCACCAGTCTGATGACAGAAATATCCTTATTGATTAAATTGAAAATAACCGTCTGTGCGACCGGAGTATGATTCCCGTGTAGAAAATCCTCATAACCCAGGCGGGAGGCATTTTCATAGCTATCAATAAGGTAGTGATAGATTGAGTGACCAATGAGATTATCATTGGTGTACAACAATATACTTTCCAAGGTTATCACATTCTCTTTTTGCGCTTGGCTTCTAAGATCAAGTCCAGCAGTATCTTCTCTATTCTGCGTTGGTCGTCGAGATGACGAAACTTAAACTGACAGGATATCTGATAGTAACTTTCGCTCTCTTCCTGCGTGTTATCCAGGGTGATAACAATGACATTCTTCACCACCAGGTCGATGGTGATCTCGCCATATTCCGCCAGCATCAGTACGGCGTTTTTCAGCAACGCGTTATGGCTGAGAAATTTCAGATTTGGCGTCTTGGTTATCAATGCGCAACCGCCGTCAGAAATGTCTTTGATATCGAAAAGATAGTTTTCGCCATTCTTATGGCGGCCGCGACAATAAAAGTCATGCTCATGGCGTAAACGAAAGCGGGGATCCCGACGACGCTGTACCACCTGCAGGCATTCAGGCAATGAAAAAGCGTAGCGGATACCTTTATCTACACCGCTATTGTCATGTTTTGTCAGGGTTGCATTAAACTCTATTTTCCCTGAATCGCTATGCAGGAGAAAGCGAGTTTTATGGCCTGACGGGATTTTGCGATGGGTCTGAATATGAAACTCGGCAAAATCCACGCGCGTCAGTTGGGTAATGATACTGGTGTTGTTAAAAAATATTTCAATTTCAGTACGTTTGCGCAACTCCTCGCGGAAAATAGCAATAATTTCATACTTACTGGTCTTTATCGTTCCCTCTGTCATGTGCATCCCTTGTAAATAGTTGTGATGAAGCGTTTGAATTTTTCTTATAGCAATAGCAACATTCTGATGGGGTTGATCAGATGTTTTTATGAGCGTTTGATGTTATTGACTATCTTTGCAGCCAGATTGATTTGTATAAACTTGGAATTCGATATTGTGTTTCCTGTAATCAAGAGTTTCCAATTTTGGTCATGACAAAAACGACAACGGCCTCCAAGCTGGAGACCGGTCGAAGGATAAAAACTTTAGATTGATTATCGGGGAGGATGAGAAAAGATCGTCGATCACGCCCCATTTGTAGGATCTATAGTGCCAGCAGTGTTGGGGTTTTTCCAGGCAAATATTAAGGAGGGATGCGGTCCCTCCGTTTCGCCTGGTGGGTCAGGGGCGCGGACTGGCGGCAATATTATCCAGAGTGCGCAGAGCCTCCGCCGGCAGGGCCAGCTCGGCGGCGGCAATATTTTCCGCCAGGTGCGCCCGGGATGAGGTGCCGGGGATCAGCAATATATTTGGCGCGCGCTGGAGCAGCCACGCCAGCGCGACCTGCATTGGCGTCGCCTCAAGCGAGGCCGCGACGTCGTTCAGCTCCTGCGCCTGCAGTGGCGTAAAACCGCCCAGCGGGAAGAAGGGCACCCAGGCGATGTGCTGGGCGGCGAGGGCGTCCACCAGCGCGTCGTCGGCGCGATGGGCGATGTTATACAGGTTTTGCACGCAGACGATGGGGGTCATTTTCTGCGCATCGGCGACCTGTTTCGCCGTCACGTTGCTCAGGCCGATGTGACGGATCAATCCCCGCTCTTTCAGCTCCAGCAGCGTGGCGAGCGGCGCCTCCAGCGATCCCTCCACCGGGCCGTGGGGGCTGAACATACTGCGCAGGTTTACCACCTCCAGCACGTCGAGCCCCAGATGGCGCAAATTATCCTCGACGGCCTGGGTCAGTTCGCCAGGGGACATCGCCGGCAGCCAGTTGCCCTTCTCGTCGCGGCGCGCGCTGACCTTCGTGACAATGCACAGATCGTCCGGGTAAGGATGGAGCGCTTTGCGGATCAGCTGATTGGTAATATGCGGGCCGTAAAAATCAGAGGTATCGATATGGTTGACTCCGGCCTCGACGGCAGCCTGCAGCACGCGAACAGCCTCCTCAGGATCTTTCGGCGGGCCGAAGACGCCGGGGCCGGCCAGCTGCATCGCGCCATAACCCAACCGATAAACCTAGCGATCGCCGAGCGTGCCGCGACCGGATAAGGTGACACTGGACATACGAACTCTCCTCACGGTGGCTAAGCCGTAAGTGTAATCCGCTCAGGGGACAGGGAAGGGCGAGAATATTGTCAGAATGTGCGACAGCGGCTCAGGCAAGCCGCTGTCGCCAGAGGCGATCAGCCGAAGAACATCACGGAGACGCAGAGCAGGCCGACCGCCAGCGTAATGGCGTTACCCACCGAGCGGTACGGCTTCAGCGCCGGAATAAGCCAGGTCGACAGCGTGGGCATGATAAACAGGATCATGGCGATAAGCGGCCCGCTGATGGCGTAGATCATGGAGATGGCGTTCGGGTTGATAAAGCACACCGCAAAGGTGAAAGCGGAAACAATCAGGATCGACATCGCGCGGTTGAAGGCGCGGCTCTTGCGCACGCCTAACAGTCCCAGCGAGCTTTTGACGATTTCGCTGGCGCCTTCAATCACCCCGAAGTAGGTGCCGAGAAACGATTTAGACATGGCGACCACCGCGACGATGATGCCAGTCACCGCCAGCCAGCCCGGTGCGCCCGGCACCATCGACAGGGCGGAGAGGATGGTCACCCCCTGATCGCGGGCGGTCTCAATATACGTTGCCGGGATCGCCAGCAGGCAGCTGAAAACAAAAAACAGCACGCTGGCGCAGATGATGGTGTAGGCCACCTTCATGATTTTTTTGCATTTACCCATGGCCAGGTCGCCGTGTTTCTCCTGCTGGTCGATAGCAAAAGTCGAGATGATCGGCGTATGGCTAAAAGCGAAAACCATCACGGGAATGGAGATCCAGACCTGGTGGAGCGTCTGAGTGCTGAACTGCATCTGGCTGGTGAGATGCTCCGGATGCCAGTTGCGGATTAAATAGAGGGAGAGGAACAGAAAGCAGGCAATAAGCGGGAAAACCAGAAAGCCCATCACCTTGATGGTGACCTGCCGTCCCATGAGAAAGATCAGATTGAGAACCAGCACAACCCCCAGACTCAGCAGCGCGCGCAGCGCAGGCGTTATTGGGGTGTGATGCGCCACCTGTTCGGCCAGCGAGTTGGTGATGGCCACGGCATAGATGAGCACCACCACAAAGAAGGCGAGAAAATAGAGACCGGTGATCAGGTTGCCTATTTTCTTACCATAGTAGTGATTGACCGCGCCGGTGATCCCGGTACCCGGCGCGATATTAGCCGACAGAATAAACTGGCTTAACGCTTTATGGGGCCAGTAAGTGAGCGGCCACGCGACCAGCGCGGTGATGAAAAGGACAATGGCGCCAGCCGAACCCAGTTGGATCGGTAGAAATAGCGTCCCAGCGCCTACTGCAGTGCCATATAAGGCAAAACTCCAAAGAGTTTCTTCTTTAGACCAAATTTTAGACATTATGCGACTTTATCAACCGTCAAACCAAAAAAAAGGAGTGCAATTTACCATATTTATGGTTTGCCTGTTGCGATAGTTTTTGGTGATAAAGTCGCGGCGGATCGCGCAGGATCCGCTCCGGGATTACCCGCGCGCAGCCTGGCGCGGGCGGCGATGACGGATAACGCGCTCGCGCAGCGTGTCCCAGAGCCAGTTAAAGACCATGGTGTAGGGCAGGAAGAAGAGCATAAAGCCGATCTCCAGCATAAACGCCTGCAGCAGCGACACGCCCAGCACAATCGCTACCATGGTGACGCCGATAATGACGAATCCGGTCTCGAAGCCCAGCGCATGCAGCGCACGCACTTTCAGCTGGCGGGGAAAGCGGGAGACCGGCCACAGGCGATCGAAAACCGCGTTGTAAATAATGTTCCATACCATCGCCAGAGTAGCGAGCAGAATGCTCAGCCCACCCATCTCGACCACCGAGCGTTGCATCAGCCAGGCGGCGGTGGGGGCGAGGATCAGCGTCGCCAGCCCTTCGAAGGTGATGGCGTGGATAATACGTTCCATGAGCGTCTTGCGCTGATGTGGGGTCTGTTGCATGGCGAGCTACCTCCAGTTTTAGCCTGAACAGGAAATTACCCGGCATTTTATGGAAAAATATGATAAACAAAAGATAGAATCCATCGATAAAGTAGATACTTCATGCGTTATTCACCGGAAGCCTTAACCGCCTTTGTGGAGGCGGTCGACAGCGGATCGTTCTCCGCCGCCGCCCGCCGCCTGCGCAAAAGCCAGTCGACGATCAGTACCGCCATCGCCAACCTGGAGGCTGACCTCGGCGTGACTCTCTTCGATCGGGCAACGCGCCAGCCGACGCTGACGGCGCAGGGAGAGCAAGTGCTGAGCTATGTTAAAGCGATCCTCGCCGCCAGCGAGCGGCTGGATGAGCTGGCGGTGTCGCTGTCCGGCGAGACGGAGCCGCGGCTGACCTTTGTGCTCTCGGATACCCTGCACCCGGACGTGCTGGAAGATCTGCTGGTGCAGTTTGACCGCCGCTTCCCCCACACCGAGTTTGAGTGTTTGATTGGCGAAGATGAAGATGTCATCGATCTCCTGCAAAAAGCCCGCGCTCAGGTCGGGCTGATTGAGGCGCGGGACCGCTATCCGACCGATATCGGCAGCACCCGCCTGCCGCTGCAGACGGCAATGGGCATTTATGTGGCCCCTGAGCATCCGCTGGCGACGCAGGGCAAGGTCGCCTGGGATGAGCTGCAGAGCTGGCGCGAGCTGCGTTTAAGCACCTTCCTGGCCAGCGCCACGGAGCCGGCAGGCGGTCAGGTCTGGTCGGCGCCGAACTACCTGCTGTTGCTCAGTATGGCGGCGCAGGGATTCGGCTGGTGCATTTTGCCTTGCGCGCTGGTGGCGGAGTTTGCACCGCAGGGCAGGCTGGTGGCGCTTGATATTCCCGGCTGGCCGCGCTCGATTTCGGTCGACCTGCTGTGGAATAAGAAAGCGCCGCCGGGAGCGGCCGGCAGCTGGCTACGTGAGCATCTGCAGCGGCGCTAAGGTTAATGAAAGGATATTTCTTTGTGATTGGCTTCACTTTTTTTAAACAATTACAAAGTTTTTTGATAACAATTATCTAGTATATCGCTGTTTCTTTGCGCAAAAGCATGGGCAGGGGTAGAGGATGAAGGATGTCGTGATCGTCGGCGCGCTGCGAACGCCGATTGGCTGCTTTCAGGGCGCGTTATCGCGCCATTCAGCCGTCGAGCTGGGGAGCGTGGTGGTGAAGGCGCTGGTTGAGCAGACGGGGATCGATCCGCACAGTGTGGATGAGGTGATCCTCGGCCAGGTGCTGACCGCGGGAACCGGACAAAACCCGGCGCGTCAGTCCGCTATTCGCGGTGGGCTGCCTAACACCGTATCGGCTATCACCATTAACGACGTCTGTGGTTCCGGCCTGAAAGCCCTGCACCTCGCCACCCAGGCGATCCAGTGCGGGGAAGCGGACGTGGTGATCGCTGGCGGTCAGGAGAACATGAGCCGCGCTCCGCATGTCCTTACCGATAGCCGCACCGGCGCCCAGCTGGGCAACAGCCAGCTGATTGACAGTCTGGTGCATGACGGCCTGTGGGACGCCTTCAACGATTATCATATGGGCGTCACGGCGGAAAACCTGGCCCGGGAATATGGCATCAGCCGTGAGCTGCAGGATGCCTGGGCGCTCAGCTCGCAGCATAAGGCGCGCAAGGCGATTGATTCCGGACGCTTTCGCGACGAGATTGTCCCGGTGATCACCGAGTATAACGGTACGCCACGCACCGTGGATACTGATGAACAACCGCGGGTGGATGCCAGCGCGGAAGGGCTGGCCAGCCTGCAGCCCACCTTCGATCGCCTCGGGTCGGTGACCGCTGGCAACGCCTCCAGCATCAATGACGGCGCGGCGGCGGTGATGATGATGAGTGAATCCAAAGCCCTTGAGCTGGGGCTGCCGATCCTCGCGCGGATCCGCGCCTTCGCCAGCGTCGGGGTCGATCCGGCGCTGATGGGCATCGCCCCGGTGCACGCCACCCGCCGCTGTCTGGAGCGGGCCGGCTGGCGGCTGGACGACGTCGATCTGATCGAAGCCAATGAGGCCTTCGCCGCTCAGGCTATCTCGGTGGGCCGGGTTCTGGAGTGGGATGAGCGCCGGGTCAACGTCAACGGCGGCGCGATCGCCCTCGGCCATCCCATCGGCGCCTCCGGCTGCCGGATCCTGGTGTCTCTGGTACACGAAATGATCAAGCGCGATGCGCGTAAAGGACTGGCGACGCTGTGTATCGGCGGTGGCCAGGGCGTGGCGCTGGCGGTAGAGCGCGCCTGACGCTCTGTCTTGATCTCCATGGCCTCCTGCGGGAGGCCTTTTTTATGCGCTGCGCTTTGCCGAACCCTGCTTCTTTCTCCTGTATTTCACTCTCCCACCTGCGGATTTATTGAGCTTCGTCACGTCTTGTTGTGCCACCTTTTTTGAAACAAATAACTACGATCTCGGTCACTAAAACAACGGTACTTAAAAAATAAAATAATGTTTCATAAAAACGAAATGACATTTTATTTATTGTAAGGGTACCCTATGTTAAAACGATCTCTGGTGCTTGCCGCCCTCTGCGGTATGTCTTTTGCGGCAACTGCGGTAACGATAGATTTACGTCATGAATTTATTGATGGCGGAAAAAGCGATAAAAGCAATGCCGACCGCGTCGCCGTTTCCCACCGCTTTGCCAACGGCTTAGGCTTTACCGTCGAAGCCAAATGGCGTTCGGGTGGCGACAACGGGTCGCAACCCTATTCGGACGTGGTGGGGAATGGTCATGAAGACACCATCAGCTGGCGCTGGAAAGCGACGTCGAACCTGTTCCTCACCCCCGGGTTTACCATTGAGAGCAACGACAGCCGCTCGATCTACAAGCCGCACCTGCACGTGCAGTACAGCTTCGACAGTGGCTTCTATGTTGCCGCTCGCTATCGCTATGAATACACCCGCTACCCGAACAACGCCGGCAAAGATGACGACAAAGTGAACCGCGGTGATGCGTGGGCCGGGTTTGCCCTCGGCGACTGGCGCACAGAGCTGAACTATGTCTATGCCCGCAGCTCGGAAGGGGTGAGCCGCAACGATAACAAACCTTACTCGCAGGAATATAACGTGAAGGTGGCCTATAAGCTGGATAACAACTGGTCGCCATATGGTGAGATTGGCAACGTCGGCGTGAATGACCGCAGCGATCGCCAGACCCGCTTCCGCGTCGGGGTGGCCTACTCATTCTGATAAATCACCCGACCCTCATCGTTTGTTTTCCCCGGCGCGGTCAGTCGGGGTTTTTTATGGGCGAAAAAGTGCAGGAACAAAAAAGCCCTCCGCGAAGGAGGGCAAGGCCAGTTACAGAAATAAGTGTGGCGTGGATCAGGCGTTCAGCATTGACGGATGCTCGGGTAATTTCGCGATATAGATGGCCGGTTTACCGTCTTTATCGGAGCTGAACAAAATGGCGCTGTCGTCCGGGGTAAACGAGGGGTGCGGGTGCGTCACCTGGCGGCTGTTGGCCACCGTCGCCCACGAGGTATCATGGCGCGCGACGCGGAAATAGCGCTTTTGCGCCACGTTAAAGACATACAGCCAGGGATCGTTATCAATGGAATAGCTGCCGGTGTCTTTGACATCCACCGGCGTGCCTGAGCCATCGCCCACCAGCAGCGTGCCGTCGAAATTGCTCATCAGATGCGAGCAGGCCGGCATGGTCATCAGGGCTTCGTTAACGCCGCTTTCAGGATCGAAGCGATAGATGGTTCGCCCCTGCTGGCCTTTCAGATAGGAGACATAGATCAGCGCCGAACCGTCCGGCACCCAGAATTCATGGGTGCAGCTTTCGCCCGGGGCGTGCGCTTTAACTTTGCGGACGTGGCTGCCATCTTCATTAACCAGCCACATGCGGGCGTCCACCAGATCGTGCGGCCCCTCATGGCAGAAGGCGACGGTGTGGTCGTCGAAGGGACGATAGATCGGGTGTCCCAGCCAGATTTTTTCCTCATGGATCACCTGGCTCTCCCCGCTGTGGAGGTCGACGCGCAGCAGGCGACAGTGTGGTCCTTTGTGAAAGAAGTCGTGGAAAATCTGCCAGTCGTTGAGCGGCGTCCAGTCGCGTTTCGCAATCTCAATGCCTACCAGTTTGCTGCAATCGCTGTTTGCTACCCAGGTGCCATACCCGACCCAGTCATCGCTGACGCGATACACTTCACGCTCGACGAGGGTGGTGAGGTTTACCTCCAGCAGCGTGCGGTCATTTTTCACGTAATAGAGCGACTTATCGTCCGGAGAGAGGAAGCCGCCGAAGGTGTTATCCCCTGCGCCTTCCGTCAGCTGGATGGCCTCGGCGCTGGCGATATTCAGCAGATAGTAGTTCCAGTGGCCGTCAAACTCGCCGGCGAACAGTAAATGGCTGCCATCGTTAAAAAAACACTTCTGATAGAAGTAGTTGCGATGACAGGTGACCTCCGGAGGGGTTAAGCGGGTAACTTCCGCTCCGGTATCCGGATCGTGGCTGACCTGATAATTCAGTTTGACCCGCATGCCTTTAGCCATGTAGTGCTCCTTTCTTTCCTGCGATGCCGCTGGACCAGAGGCGTGTCGCTGAGTGATGTGTTTTAAAAGATGAGTGTTAATTTATCAAAACATCGTTTCATTATTTGTGATGCTTCACGCAGTTCAGCGTAATTCCCGCATTTTCAGCGGCCTGTTGGCCTGTCTTCTGCCGTCTCTCCAGACAACCGATTGAATCATCAACCTTTTAAAATCGCTTCCGACCCGGCGCGTGCCGCCAGGTGCCTTCGCTTTTTCTTTTTTTGTAATCGCCATCATAAAAAATGAAACATCGTTTTAAATATTATTGAAAATGATAGGGGGCAGGGCTAAGATGGCACCCATCAGCAAAAACGGAACTCTGTTTTATTTTCATTATGGTGGGCTATGCCCGAGAGTTCACCCCACGCTCAGCTCCGCCATCGGCGTGGGCAGGGCCGAGAGAACCTTGCCTGCAAGCTGCAGGCTCTGAACGACAAAGGAACACATTATGATTCTTGATGCATTCTCCCTGCAGGGAAAAGTGGCCGTCGTGAGCGGATGCGATACCGGTCTGGGTCAGGGCATGGCCCTTGGGCTGGCGGAAGCGGGTTGCGATATTGTCGGTATCAATATCGTCGAACCGGTGGAAACCATTGAACGGGTAACGGCCCTGGGACGCCGCTTTCTCAGCCTGACCGCCGACCTGCGTCAGATCGACGGTATTCCCCGGCTGCTGGAGCGTGCGGTGGCGGAGTTCGGCCATATTGATATTCTGGTTAACAACGCTGGCCTGATCCGCCGCGAAGACGCGCTGGCGTTTAGCGAAAAGGACTGGGACGACGTGATGAACCTCAACATCAAGAGTGTATTTTTTATGTCCCAGGCGGCGGCGAAGCACTTTATTTCCCAGGGCAGCGGCGGAAAGATCATTAACATCGCCTCCATGCTGTCATTCCAGGGCGGGATCCGCGTGCCGTCCTATACGGCATCCAAAAGCGCAGTCATGGGCGTGACCCGCCTGCTGGCGAACGAATGGGCCCAACACAATATCAACGTCAACGCCATCGCCCCGGGGTATATGGCGACCAACAATACCCAGCAGCTGCGCGCCGATGAGCAGCGTAGCAGTGAAATTCTCGACCGTATTCCCGCCGGGCGCTGGGGACTGCCGGCCGATTTGATGGGGCCAGTGGTGTTCCTGGCCTCCTCAGCCTCCGACTACATCAATGGCTACACGGTGGCGGTGGACGGCGGTTGGCTGGCGCGCTGACCCGTTGCAATGGCCGGGGCGGGGAGTCACGCTCCGGCCGTTTGAGTAATAATTGTCCATACCGCAAAATTCTGATCGTCCATATCCATGACCCGCCTGATTAATGTTAGCGCCCTGTATTAGCAGGGTTATAAACTATGGGAAACGCATTTTTTGTTACTTTGAAAGTTTAATGTCCATCACAAAACCCGTCCTGCCAGCAATATAGTCCATATCTTTGGCTTATCCTGCCTGACTAATTTATCCACCAGTCACGTACTTTCGTCTTATGTCTTACTCTGTGTGGCAGGAAAAAAATGACTTCAATCAGTAACGACTCTACATTATCGCCGCGGACGCAACGTGATACCCGGCGGATGAACTGGTTTGTTTCCATCGCCGCGGCGGTGGCGGGGTTGCTCTTTGGCCTGGATATCGGCGTGATTGCCGGGGCGCTGCCCTTTATTACCGATCACTTCACCTTATCCAGCCAGCTTCAGGAGTGGGTGGTCAGCAGCATGATGCTGGGGGCGGCGATAGGCGCGCTGTTTAACGGCTGGCTGTCGTTCCGCCTCGGCCGTAAATACAGCCTGATGGCAGGGGCCGTGCTGTTCGTTGCCGGCTCTATCGGCTCCGCTTTCGCCGCCAGCGTGGAAGTGCTGCTGGTAGCCCGCGTGGTGTTGGGGGTAGCCGTCGGGATTGCTTCCTATACCGCGCCGCTGTATCTCTCCGAGATGGCCAGCGAGAACGTGCGCGGGAAAATGATCAGTATGTACCAGCTGATGGTGACCCTCGGCATTGTGCTGGCGTTTCTTTCCGATACCGCCTTTAGCTACAGCGGTAACTGGCGCGCCATGTTGGGCGTGCTGGCGCTGCCGGCGGTGATCCTGATTATTCTGGTCGTCTTTTTGCCGAACAGCCCGCGCTGGCTGGCGGAGAAGGGGCGCCATATCGAAGCGGAAGAGGTGCTGCGGATGCTGCGCGATACCTCGGAAAAGGCGCGCGACGAGCTTAACGAGATCCGCGAAAGCCTGAAGCTGAAGCAGGGCGGCTGGGCGTTGTTTAAGGTCAATCGCAACGTGCGCCGGGCGGTGTTCCTGGGCATGCTGCTGCAGGCGATGCAACAGTTCACCGGCATGAATATCATCATGTACTACGCGCCGCGAATCTTTAAAATGGCGGGCTTCACGACGACTGAACAGCAGATGATCGCCACCCTGGTGGTGGGCCTGACCTTTATGTTTGCCACCTTTATCGCGGTGTTCACGGTGGATAAAGCAGGCCGTAAGCCGGCGCTGAAAATCGGCTTTAGCGTGATGGCGCTGGGCACCCTGGTGCTGGGCTACTGCCTGATGCAGTTCGACAATGGTACTGCCTCCAGCGGCCTCTCCTGGCTTTCGGTCGGCATGACCATGATGTGTATTGCCGGGTATGCGATGAGCGCGGCGCCGGTGGTGTGGATCCTCTGCTCCGAGATCCAGCCGCTGAAATGCCGCGACTTCGGTATCACCTGCTCGACCACCACCAACTGGGTGTCGAACATGATCATCGGCGCCACTTTCCTGACGCTGCTTGACGCGATTGGCGCCGCCGGCACCTTCTGGCTCTACACGGTGCTCAATGTGGCCTTTATCGGCGTCACCTTCTGGCTGATCCCGGAAACCAAGAATGTCACCCTCGAGCACATTGAGCGCAACCTGATGGCGGGCGAGAAGCTGCGCAACATCGGTAATCGTTAATGTGAGGCGCGCGGCAACCACGGGCTGGCGACTTTACGCGTCTCCCGATGGTTGTCGCCGTGAATGATATGCAGGGCGCTCAGGCGCCCGATGTCGTAATGCGGTAGCTGCACCGTGGAGAGTGGCGGCAGAAACAGATCGCCAATGCCCACCATATTGTCGTATCCCACCACCGCCACGTCCTGTGGAATGCGTAACCCCTGGCCCAGCAGCGTCTGATAGACCATAAAGGCGATGCGATCGTTGCCGCAAATCACCGAGTCAAAGCCGGGTTTACCCTCGCGAATATGCGCCAGTACTACCCCCGGAATATCACGATAATGTTCATCGCCCTGGCCCATATACGCATGGATCAGATGGTCCGGTTCGATACCCGCCTCCCGGCAGGCGCGCTCCAGCCCCTGGCGACGGCGGATCGTCGCCAGCTGGCTGGCGGGTAAGTGCAGGCACAGCGGACGACGATAGCCCGCGCCCAGCAGGGCTTTTACCGCGTCGTACTGGCCCTGTTCATCGTCCGGGATATAGCTGGCCACCGGCTGGCTGAGGCTTTCGCAGTTGGCCAGCACGCAGGGCAGGGTCAGCAGTTTGTCCGGCAGCGGCACCTGACGCAGGCCCATAGTGGTAAAGATAATGCCGTCCGGACGGTGGGAGAGGAGCAGGTCGACCACGGCTTCCGGACTATCGTCCGAAAACATGTTGACCACAAAGCTGTTCCAGCCGTGGGCGCGGGCGGTTTCTTCGATCGAGAGGGTGATCTCCACCGAAAAGGGCGTGGTGACGGTATCCAGCGCCAGCACGCCGATGGTGCTGGGGGTAGCACGCGCGCCGCGGATCTTCTTCGCCGACAGGTCGGGAACGTAGTTGGTCTCGGCGATGGCGGCCTGCACGCGGGCCAGTGTCTCCGGCTTGAGCCGCTCAGGGGTGTTCAGCGCCCGCGAGACGGTCATCAGAGATACATTCGCCAGTTTTGCTACATCTTTCAGGGACGCCATTTTTTCCTCCGCCGTTGCTGCAGCGTACAGGCTATACAACTAAGTCGCTGATGTAAAAGAGTGAAACGATTTTCTGTTATCGCCGTCGAGAGCGTTGTCGCGGTTAATTTTTGATCGCGATCGCATCTTCATTATGTTAACGTTAACTTTTGTGATTAACATCATGTATCGCAGCAAATCCCCCTGCGTTTTGTTTTTTGTTAACGTTACCATAATCGCATTCCTCTAACACGAGAATGTCATGATGAAAGCGCATCACTCACACAGCTATCCCTTGCTCAGTGCCTTACTGTTTTTCTTTTTCGTGACCTGGTCGTCATCCGGCTCCCTGCTCTCCATCTGGCTTCACCAGGAGGTAGGGCTGAAAGCGGGCGATACCGGCTTCATTTACGCCGTCTTGTCGGTTTCCGCGCTGTTTGCGCAAGTTTGCTATGGCTTTATCCAGGACAAGCTGGGGCTGCGCAAACATCTGCTCTGGTATATCACCGCGCTGCTGATCCTCTCCGGTCCGGCGTATCTGCTGTTCGGCTACCTGCTGAAAATCAACGTCCTGCTGGGCAGCATCTTCGGTGGGATCTACATCGGCCTGACCTTTAACGGCGGTATCGGCGTGCTGGAATCCTATACCGAGCGCGTGGCGCGTCAGAGCCAGTTTGAATTCGGCAGGGCGCGGATGTGGGGATCGCTGGGCTGGGCGGTGGCTACTTTCTTCGCCGGTCTGCTGTTTAACATTAACCCGCAGCTTAACTTCCTCGTCGCCAGTTGTTCCGGGCTGGTGTTCTTTATCCTGCTGGCGCGGCTGCGGGTCTCCTCGGCGCCGCATGCGATGCAGGAGGCGGTATCGGGCGGTAAGGTGACGCTGGAAGATGCGCTGCGCCTGCTGACGCTGCCGCGGTTCTGGGCGCTGGTCTTTTTCGTCATCGGCACCTGCATCTACGGCGTCTATGATCAGCAGTTCCCGGTCTATTTCTCATCGCAGTTCGCGACCCTGCAGCAAGGCAATGAGATGTATGGTTATCTCAACTCCTTCCAGGTGTTCCTCGAGGCGGCCGGCATGTTCTGCGCGCCGTGGCTGGTGAACCGCATCGGCGCCAAAAACGGCCTGATTTTCGCCGGGATGGTGATGGCGATGCGCATGGTGGCCTCCGGCCTGGTGGAGGGGCCGCTACTGATCTCTATTACTAAGCTGCTGCACGCGGTGGAGCTGCCGATACTGCTGGTGGCTATCTTTAAGTACAACAGCCTCAACTTCGATAAACGCCTCTCTTCCACCCTCTATCTGGTGGGTTTCGCCTGCACCAGCTCGATCATTGCCAGCATTTTGTCGCCGCTGGCGGGCTACAGCTATGAAAAATATGGCTTCGCTCAGTCCTATCTGATCATGGGCCTGCTGGTGTTCTGCACCACCTTTATCTCCATCTTCTTGTTGCGCTCCGGTAAATCCTCCGCCGATCCGCTGGTGTCGCAACCGACTGCTATCTGAATCAAAAAGAGTGAAAATGATGACTTACACAATCTCCAGGGCTGAACAGGTCCTCCAGACACAACGCCAGGCGCTCAATCTGCGCTGGTATCCACACTATCACCTGGCGGCCCGCGCCGGGTGGATCAACGACCCTAACGGTCTGGTGTGGTTCGACGGCTGGTACCATGCCTTTTATCAACATCACCCGTACTCCACCCAGTGGGGGCCGATGCACTGGGGGCATGCGCGCAGTAAGGATCTGGTGCACTGGGAGCACCTGCCGGTAGCCCTGGCGCCGGAGGGGCCGGAAGATAAAGACGGCTGCTTCTCCGGTTCGGCAGTGGTGGATGGCGATACCCTGGCGCTGATTTACACCGGGCATAAGTTCCACGGCGATCCTGGCGACGAAGCCAATCTGTATCAGGTGCAGTGTCTGGCCACCAGCCGCGACGGGATCCATTTTGAGCGCCAGGGGATGGTGGTCGACACCCCGCCGGGCATGCACCACTTCCGTGACCCGAAGGTCTGGCGGGAAGGGGATAGCTGGTACATGATCGTCGGCGCGCGCGAAGGCGATACCGGCCAGGTGCGGCTGTACCGTTCAGCGGATCTGCGCCAGTGGCAGGATGCGGGCGTGCTGGATGAAGCGGAAAGCACCATGGGCTACATGTGGGAGTGCCCGGACTTCTTCACTCTCAACGGTAAGCGCGTCCTGATGTTTTCTCCGCAGGGGATGCAGGCCGAAGGGTTCCGCAACCGCAATCTGTTCCAGAGCGGCTATCTGATCGGTGAGTGGCAGCCGGGGCAGCGTTTTATTCGCCACGGCGACTTCCGGGAGATGGACCATGGCCACGATTTCTATGCTCCGCAAAGCTTCGCCACCCCCGATGGCCGACGGATCGTGATTGGCTGGCTGGATATGTGGGAATCGCCGCTGCCGGAGCAGCAGGACGGCTGGGCGGGCATGCTCTCCCTGCCGCGGGAGCTGAGCCTCAGCGCGGATAACCGCCTGCAGATGCGCCCGGCGAAAGAAGTGGAGAGCCTGCGCGGCGCCTGGTTCCCGTGGCCGGTCAGCACCCTGAACAACCAGCAGACCACGATGGTCGACAACTGCGAGGCGATGGAGGTGAATCTGCGCTGGGACTGCGCCCACAGCAGCGCCGAGCAGTATGGTCTGCGCTTTGGCGATGGCCTGCGCCTCTACGTGGATGCCCAACAGCAGCGTCTGGTGCTGGAGCGGCATTATCCGCAGTATGGCCTGTGCGGGACGCGCAGCGTGCCGTTGACCGCCGGGGCGGATCTCAACCTGCGGATATTTTTCGATAGCTCTTCGGTGGAGGTCTTCGTCAATGATGGCGAAGCCTGCCTGAGCAGCCGTATCTATCCGCAGGCCCCTTGCCGTGAATTAGCGTTATTTGCCTGGAGCGGCTCGGCGGCATTAACCGAAGCCGGCGCCTGGCAGCTCGAATAATAATAAGGCTGTTGTCGTTAATAACCCGTCTTTGACGATGGGCGGGTTATTATTGCCTGCATCGTCGTGCGTTACCCATTAATAACAAATTCAGTTCATTCCATAATAAAAGGGTTTACCGATGAATAAAATCTGGGTCGGGTGTTTTCTCACGTCTCTGTATCTGCCATCCGTTATGGCGCAGGCGCCGTTATCGCTGGAGGATCGACTGGCGCAAATGGAGCAGCGGCTAAAGGCAACGGAGGCGCGCGCCGCCAGCGCAGAGGCGGAAATTAAGACACTGAAAGGCCAGCAGCAGGCCGCGACGGTCGCCCGTGTGGCGCCTGCTTCGCCGCGTTTGCAGCTAAATGACAATGGCGAATTAAAATTTTATGGCGACGTCGAATTTAACCTCGATGGCGCCAGCCGCACCGGCAGCCTGACGTCGGTCAAAACCAGCGCGAATAAAAGCTGGGCGCCCGGCGATAAAGAGCGCTGGGATATTAACGGCCGTATTCTGCTGGGTTTCGATGGCAGGCGAAATGGCGCCGACGGGCAATATGCCGGTTTCAGCGTACAGCCACTGGCGGATATGGATGGCAAAATGAATCTTGATGATGCGGTATTTTTCTTTGGCCAGCAGGATGACTGGAAAATAAAAATAGGCCGCTTTGAAGCCTGGGATATGTTCCCCCTGAATCAGGACACCTTTATTGAATATTCAGGTAATACCGCCAACGATCTCTATTCCGACGGCTATGGCTATATTTACATGATGAAAGAGGGACGCGGGCGCAGCAGCAGCGGCGGTAACCTTCTGTTCAGCAAAACGGTGGATAACTGGTATTTCGAGGTTAATACCCTGGTGGAGGACGGCAGTTCGCTGTTTGTCGATCAGAACTATCACGGTAACGCGCTGGAAAACCGCAAAAATGTGGTGTACGTGCGGCCGGTGGCGGCGTGGCAGTCCGGTGCCTGGTCGGCGGCCGCGGCGATAGAGAGCAACCTCGTCAACAATGCTTACGGCTATGAGAACCAGAGCGGACGCTGGGTCGACCAGTCAAACCGCACCGGTTACGGGCTGACCATGAGCTGGAACACCCTGAAAAGCGATCCGCAGGATGGGGCGGTAGTCAATCTGAGCAGCGCCCTGCTGGACGCCGAGGACGAAACCGACTTCAGCGCCGGGATCAACGCCCTGTGGCATCGCGTGGAGCTGGGCTATATCTACGCGCATAACAAAATCGACCAGTTCAATATGGCTGGGGTGAGCAGCGAATGCGATGGCGACTGCGCAATTCTCGCGCCGGGACGCTATGACATCCATACCCTGCACACTTCCTGGCAGTTGCCGAATATGATGGCGATGCCAAACTTCAATATTTACCTTGGCGCCTACGCTTCGTGGCTCGATTCCACGGCGGCGAAGAGCGGGAATCCCGATGAACGCTATGGCGCCCGGGTGCGCTTTAAATATTTCTTCTGACAGGCTACTCAGGCAGACGCTCCCGCGGCGGACGCCGCGGGAGCGTTCAGACGGGCAGGTTAGCGCATTGCGCGGCGCAGAATGCGGTCGGTCTGGCGCTGGAAGTCCTCGGCCGCTTCTTCCACCGACTTTTTACCGTAGTCGATGTACTGCAGGGTGGTGCCGAACTGGGCGACGATCTGCGGGTCGTCGAAGTACGGCGAGACCGACAGCGTGGTCGGCAGGGATTGCGCCAGCTTCAGGCCAGATACCGCCGGATCGTCGGCTTTGATTACCCCGTCCTCAGTCAGGTAGTTAACCGCCGCTTTACTCAGCGGCACCCCGCGCTCCAGTCCGAGAATATCCACCCCTTCTTTACTGTTCAGCAGGAAGTTAATCACTTTCGCCGCCGCCTGCGGGTTTTTCGTCGATTTGCCAATCGACAACATCTGCGCGGGCTTGAAGAACAGTCCGGCGTCGGTGGCGCCCGGCAGCATCGGGTATTCCCCCAGCACCAGCTTCGCCGGCGGTTTCAGGTTATCGGAATATTTGTTGATGGTGGAGTTCCACATGTAGGTCCCGCCCCATTCCCCCTGGATCCACGGCTTCATCTCGTACATGTTGCTCTTGCCGAACGAGGCATAGTAGCGGGTGTCCGGCATCACATGGCTGTCGATAAGCTTCTTATACATCCCGAAGAAATCCGCCCACTGCGCTTTGCTGTAGGAGAATTTACGCCCTTTCTCATCGATGGCCGGCTGGTTGTATTTTTGCACCATATAAGAGTTGAGCAGGGCCAGCACGTCCTGGTGTTCGAGCACCACCGGGTAGTACTGTTTCCCGAGCTTGCTTTCGAAGGTTTTGCCCGCCGCCAGTAGCTCATCCCAGGTTTTCGGGAAGGGGATGCCCGCCTTTTTCCACGCTTCGTCGTTAAAGTAGAAGACGCGGGCGGTGACCGACACCGGGATGCCGTTGAGCTTGCCGTTGACCGTGGTGGACTGCAGCTCTTTGGCATCGAACTGGCTGAGATCGATCTCGTCTTTCAGGGTATTCAGATCGTAAAAGCCATCGCCATTTTTCGAAAAGATCGGCAGCCAGTTCCAGTTAGTCTGCATCACGTCAGGCTCGGTGCCGCCGGCAATCTGGGTGGTCAGGCGCGAAAGATGGCCGTCCCAGCCGGTGTATTCTGCTTTAACGTTGATGTCTGGATGTTGTTTGTGGAATTCCTCCAGCGCCTTGAGGGTCACCTGATGGCGGCCATTGCCCCCCCACCAGGACATGCGCAGGTCGACATCCTGCGCCAGCGAGGAGAAGGCGCTAAGGCCCAGAGTGGCGGAGAGAGTAGCGCTTATCAGCACGTTTTTCATTGTTATGCTCCAGGGTTTACAGAGTGAGGTTCTGTTCAGTTTTGGCGTCAAAGATGTGACACTTGTTAAGATCAAAGGTGAAATAGACTTTGCGATTCAGACCCCTGGCAATCATCGGCCTGGCGTCGTCTGAAGGAATGCGAGCGGTCAGCTCATAGCCCGCGACCTGCAGATAGACGAAGAACTCATGACCCATGTTTTCCACGCGTACCATTTCACCCGTACAGGAACTTTCGGCAAAGGGTTCATCGGAGAGAGAGACAAACTCCGGGCGCACGCCAAAGAACACCTGCTGATTCTTATGGGTCTCAACTTTGCTTTGCAGCCGATCGTTGAGCGGCAGTCGCTGATCGCCCAGCGTCAGATGCAGACGACCGTTGTGCTCAACCAGCTGGCTGGGGCGAATATTCATCTCCGGCGCGCCGATGAACCCGGCGACAAACATATTTTTTGGCTGGTGGTAGAGGTTGTCCGGGGTATCAACCTGCATAATATGGCCAAGCTTCATTACGCAGATGCGGTCGCCCATGGTCATCGCTTCCGTCTGATCGTGGGTGACGTAGACGGTGGTCGCCGGTTTGCCGGATTTTTTTAACTGCTTGTGCAGATCGGAAATGCGGATCCGCATCGAGGCGCGCAGCTTGGCGTCAAGGTTGGAGAGCGGTTCGTCGAACAGGAAGACGTCCGGTTTTTTGACGATCGCCCGGCCCACCGCCACGCGCTGCGCCTGGCCGCCGGAGAGCTGGCGCGGCAGGCGCTCCAGCAGGTCCTCCAGTTCGAGAATTTTCGCCGCTTCTTCCACCTGTCTGTCGATTTGCGCCTTCGGCAGCTTGCTCAGCTTGAGGCCGAAGGCGAGGTTTTCCCGCACCGTCATATGCGGATAGAGGGCGTAGTTCTGGAACACCATCGCGATGCCACGGGATTTTGGCGCCAGGTTGTTGACGATTTTGTCCCCAATCCGCACTTCGCCGCCGCTGATGGTTTCCAGGCCCGCCAGCATGCGCAGGGTGGTCGATTTGGCGCAGCCGGAGGGGCCGACAATCACCATAAATTCGCCATCAGCAATCTTCAGGTCGATACCATGCACCGCTTTAAACCCGTTGGAGTAGACTTTTTCCAGTTTGTTGAAAATCACTTCAGCCATGCTATTTCCCTCTTAACCTTTGATTCCGCTGCTGGTCACGCCCTGCACGAAGTAGCGTTGAGCCAGGAAGAAGACGATGATGGACGGCAGAATGGAGATACTCGCCATTGCCAGAATTTCGTTCCACGGCGCGCCTTCCGTGACGTCGATAGACATTTTTAACGCCAGCGCGATGGGATACTTATCGACGCTGTAGACATAGATCAGCGGGCCGATAAAGTCGTTCATCGACCACATGAACTGGAACAGCGCCACCGAGATAATGGCCGGCTTGAGGATCGGCACCACCACGTACCACAGCACCTGGATGGAGTTGCAGCCGTCGATCTGCGCCGCCTCTTCCATATCGCGCGGCACGCCGCGCAGAAACTGGATCAGCATGAAGACAAAGAATCCCTGGGTGGCGAAGGCCAGCGGCAGGTACAGCGGCAGATAGCTGTTCAGCATCCCCATTTCGCGGAACATCAGGTACTGCGGGATCAGCAGGACGGTGCTTGGCAGCAGCATGGTGGTGATGAGCGTCGCGAACCAGAACTTCTTCCACGGGATCTCAAAGCGTGCAAAGCCGTACGCCACGATGGTGGAGGAGATGATCGTTAACACCACCTTCGGGATCACATACTTAAAGGTGTTCAGCATATAGTGGCCGAAATGGTACTCGGTGCCGGTCTTCCAGCCATTGATAAACCCGTCCCAGGTGGCGTGGGTAGGCCACAGTCCGAGGGTGGTGAAGATCTCATGGTTCGGCTTAAACGAGGCGGAGAACATCCACGCCAGCGGATAGAGCATCAGCAGGCCGACGAACACCAGCACGACGTAGCGCACCACCCGGCTCACCTTTTCCCGACGCAGCGTACGCGCGACTTCACGATCGGCGTCGCTCATTACCGGCGCCATCTGTTGAATATCAGCCATTTTTGCCTCCCTTATCGGCGGAGTAGAAGACCCAGTATTTCGATGACTTAAAGGCTATCGACGCAAAGACGGCGACCACGAGGAACAGCACCCACGCCAGCGCGGCGCCATAGCCCATGTCGAAGTACTTAAAGGCGGTGTCGTAGATGTAGAGTGAGAACAGGTAGGTGTAGTAGGTTGGGCCGCCGCCGGTTATCACGTACGGGCCGGTAAACTCCTGGAACGCCTGGGTAGTCTGCATAATAAAGTTGAAGAAAATCACCGGGGTGATCAGCGGCACGGTGACCTTCATGAACATCTGCCACTTCGAGGCGCCGTCGATCATCGCGGCTTCATACTGCGACTGCGGCACGTTCTGCAGCGCGGCGAGGAAGATGACCATCGCGGAGCCAAACTGCCAGACGCGCAGCAGGGTGACCGACATCAGCGCCAGCGACGGTTCCCCCAGCCAGTTGACGGCATCAATGCCAAAGACGGCGAGAAAGCTGTTCAGCAAGCCGTCAATAGCGAACAGGGCGCGCCACAGCACGGCAATCGCCACCGAGCTGCCGAGGATCGACGGAATGTAGTAGGCGGTACGGAAAAAGCCGATGCCGCGCAGTTTGAAATTGAGCACGAAGGCAATGCCGAGGGCAAAAGCCAGTTTTAAAGGAATGGTTAAAAAGACGTAGGCAAAGGTCACCCCCATCGATTTCCAGAACAGGCTATCCTCGGTCAACATATAGCGATAGTTTTCGATGCCGTTAAATACCGGCGGGCTCATCAAGTCGTACTCAGTAAAACTGAGAAAGAAAGATGAAACAAAAGGAAAAGCGGTAAAGACAATCAGCCCGATGATATAGGGCGATATCCATGCCAATCCCAGCAGCTTGTTTTCATTCATACATACCTACCTGGCTTACGAGTTGTAATACGGATCCGCTGACGCGGCACGGTTGGCTTTGTGCCACCAACAACGCAAAATGTCTGAACGTTTCCTTTGATTAACATATCCTTGTTAATTAAATGGTTAGAGTGAATGGAGCCCGCAGAAGAGAGACTCACAGGCTCGCTTTTATGCTGCTCTATTTTTTATAAAACACCGTTTTAATTTCATTTTATTGCGATTTATTTCTGCGTCATGCAGATCTGAATGGAAATGTGATCAAAGTCGAAACGATGTTTCAAAAAGGTGAGGTGGTAAGCATTTTGCTCGTAAAAGGCGGCCTGAAAGGAATGAAAAATTAGGCTTAACTGAGCGGGAAATATTATTACCAGGATAATGATTGGGACAGCATCTTTTTATTAGCGGGCGCAGGGCGGTAACCGGGGACGTCCTGCGCCCCCGTTATGGATTAGGCTTCAAGAAAATCTTCGCGGATGGGAGTAAAGGTATCGAGCAGCGTGCCAGGCTGCAGGCAGACGCAGCCGTGCATGATCCCCGGCCGCTTATACAGCGTATCGCCGGCGCTGACGACGCGCGTCTCCTCGCCGATGGTGAACTCAAACTCACCGGAAAGTACATAGGTGAGCTGTTCATGGGGATGGTTATGCATCGGGCCAATGGCGCCGGCGGCAAAATTTACCTCCACAGCCATCATTTTGCCGTCATGGGCCAGAATGCGGCGGGTCACGCCGTTACCGAGGTCTTCAAGAGTGGTGTCTTTATGCAAAATAAACATCTGGCGATCCTGTTGTTAAAGTGAAACATTGTTTCAATTAACTTATCTTACTCTTCGGCAAAAAGAAATGTCCGGCCAGAGAAGTGGAAAGTTGATCACAAGTTTGCTTCACTGGCAGAAACGACATAAGGAGCAGAAGATGAAAACCATTGGCCTGTTAGGCGGCATGAGCTGGGAGTCCACGATCCCCTATTATCGGTTGATCAATGAAGGGATTAAGGCGCGGCTGGGTGGGCTGCACTCCGCCAGCCTGGTGCTGCACAGCGTCGATTTCCACGATATCGAAGCCTGCCAGTCCGCCGGCGACTGGGATCGCGCCGGGGAGATCCTTGCTGAAGCCGCGGTCGGGCTGCAGCAGGCGGGGGCCGAAGGCATCGTCCTGTGCACCAACACCATGCATAAAGTCGCGGATGCCATCGCCGCCCGCTGCCAGGTTCCCTTCCTGCATATCGCCGATGCCACCGGGCGGGCGATTGCCGCCAAAGGCCAGCGCCGGGTCGCGCTGCTGGGCACCCGCTACACCATGGAGCAGACCTTTTACCGCGGTCGTCTGCAGGCGCAGTTTGCCATCGAGACGCTGATCCCCGAGGCTGACGATCGGGCGCGGATCAATCAGATCATCTTCGATGAACTCTGTCTCGGCACCTTCAGCGAGGCGTCGCGGGATTATTATCTGCAGGTGATCGCCGCCCTGGCGGAGCAGGGGGCGGAAGGGGTTATTTTCGGCTGTACGGAAATTGGCCTGCTGGTGCCTGCCGAGCTCAGCCCGCTGCCGGTCTTTGACACTGCGGCGATCCACGCAGAAGACGCGGTCAACTTTATGCTCTCTGCAGGACCGACGCCAGCGGCGTGAGGATCTGCGGCAGACTCTCCTGCAGGTGTGCAACAAAGGCGTCGACCAGCGCCGATCGCGGGCGGTGGAGGGGGCGGATCAGGCTGACGGTAAACGGCACCTCGACGCTAAAGCGGCGCACCACCACGCCGCTATCGGCATAGTCCAGAGCTGTCAAGGGATTCACCACCGAGATCCCGGCGCCGGCGCGCACCATGGCACAGATCGAGGCCGCGCTGTGGGTTTCGACCACCATCCGCCGTTTAACCTGATGCTCAAGGAACAGGGCGTCAAGCAGCTGGCGATAGCTGTCGGTGCGCGACAGGCTGATGTAGTTTTCGCCCTGAAAATCGGCGGGGGTCAGCGTTGTCTGCACCGCCAGCGGATGGCCGGCAGGCAGCACGCAGACTTCATTCAGCGTCAGCAGTGGGGTGCGTTCGGTGCCCGCCGGGGTATGCAGGGTCTCCGTCAGGCCGAGGTCATGGCGCTGGGCGGAGAGCCACTCCTCCAGCAGCGGCGACTCCTGGGGGACGATCTGCAGGCTGACCTCCGGGTAGCGAGCGAGAAACGGCGGCAACAGCAGCGGCAGAAAGGACTGGGAAAAGACCGGCAGGCAGGCGATCGACAGCTCGCCCTGGCGGAACTCGCGCAGGCTCTCGGCGGCGCTGACGATGCGGTCCAGGCCGTACCAGGAACGCTGAACCTCCTCAAACAAACGCAGGCCCTGCACCGTCGGCTGCAGGCGACCGCGGGTCCGTTCAAACAGCTTCAGGCCGAGCACTTTCTCAAAGCGCGCCAGCTCGCGGCTGACCGTGGGTTGCGAGGTGTGCAGCATCCGCGCCGCTTCGGTCAGATTGCCGGTGGTCATCACCGCGTGAAAGATTTCGATATGACGCAAATTAACGGCTGGCATGCGGTCTCCATGAGGCTCGGCTGTAACCATATCATTTTTGCATAGAGTCGCGATAAAACGATATTTTTTATTCGTCCGCCACTGTGGCGTAATCGAAAAAAAACAGCGACCAACACACGCACTGCACCGGAGTTCTTATGCCACACTCGCTTTACGCCACCGATACTGACCTGACCGCGGATAACCTGCTGCGCCTGCCCGCGGAATTTGGCTGCCCGGTCTGGGTCTATGATGCGCAGATTATTCGCCGCCAGATTGCCCAGCTCAGCCAGTTTGACGTGGTACGTTTTGCGCAAAAAGCCTGCTCTAACATTCATATCCTGCGTCTGATGCGTGAGCAGGGGGTGAAGGTGGACTCGGTGTCGCTGGGGGAGATCGAGCGGGCGCTGGCGGCGGGCTACGATCCGCAGCAGAACCCAGAGGATATCGTCTTTACCGCCGATCTGATCGACGACGCCACCCTCGATCGGGTGAAGGCGTTACAGATCCCGGTGAACGCCGGCTCGATCGACATGCTGAGCCAGCTGGGCGAGGTGTCGCCGGGCCATCGCGTCTGGCTGCGCGTCAATCCGGGCTTTGGCCACGGCCACAGCCAGAAAACCAATACCGGCGGTGAGAACAGTAAGCATGGCATCTGGTACAGCCATTTGCCGGCGGCGCTGGAAGTGATGCGTCGCTATCAGCTGCAGCTGGTCGGGATCCATATGCATATCGGCTCTGGCGTTGACTATGGTCACCTGGAGCAGGTGTGCGGCGCGATGGTGCGTCAGGTCGTCGACTTTGGCCAGGATCTGCAGGCCATCTCCGCCGGCGGCGGTCTGTCGATTCCTTACCGCGAAGGTGAAGAGGCCATCGACACCGCCCACTATTATGGCCTGTGGAACCGTGCCCGGGAGCAGATCGCGGCCCATCTGGGGCATCCGGTGAAGCTGGAGATTGAGCCAGGACGCTTCCTGGTGGCCGAGTCCGGCGTGCTGGTGTCGCAGGTGCGCAGCGTGAAAGAGATGGGCAGCCGTCACTTTGTGCTGATTGACGCTGGCTTTAACGACCTGATGCGTCCGGCGATGTACGGCAGCTATCACCATATCACCGCTCTGGCGGCGGATGGTCGGGATCTCAGCGCCGCGCCGCAGGTGGAAACCGTGGTGGCCGGGCCGCTGTGCGAGTCCGGGGATGTCTTTACCCAGCAGGAAGGGGGCAAAGTTGAGACCCGCCTGCTGCCAGCGGTGGCGCCTGGGGATTATCTGGTGCTCCATGACACCGGCGCCTACGGGGCTTCGATGTCATCCAACTACAACAGCCGCCCGCTGCTGCCGGAGGTGCTGTTTGATGGCGGCAAGGCGCGGCTGATCCGCCGTCGCCAGACCATCCAGGAGCTGCTGGCCTTAGAGCTTATTTAAAAAAAGGTCCCGTCGTTACCGACTCGCGCAGCACCAGCGTGCCGGTAAACGGCGGGATCGTTTCTATCGGCTGCTGGTTAGCAAGCTTGATCGCCTGATCGATAGCCGTAGTGATCATGTTGTCGATCGGCAGATAAACCGTCGACAGCCCCGGCTCCAGCCATTTCGCGCTTGGCGCATCGTCGAAGCCAAACAGCGACACATCCTGTGGAATACGCAGCCCCGCCTGATGCAGCGCCTTTGACGCCCCCAGCGCCATATCATCGTTACAGGAAAACAGCGCGCTGAAGCGGGCCTTCTCCTCAAGCAGTTCCCGGCACAGTTCATAGCCGCGGGTCATCGTCGAGTCTCCGTATTTCACCCGGCTCGGATCCCACTCAATACCATGTTTTATCAGCGCGTTGCGGTAGCCCTGCAGGCGAGCCTGGCCGGTAGGGGTATGCATCGGGACGGTGATGCAGGCGATATCGCGGTGGCCCTGGGTAATCAGATACTCCACGGCCTGGAAGGCGGCTTCCTGCTGTTCGAAGAACACGCAGCGTTCGCGGGCCTGCGCCACATCGCGGTTAATCACCACCAGCGGCATGGCGATCGAATTAATCAGCGACATGATCGCCTTTTCGCTCATGTGTCGGGTATAGAGGATGATCGCATCGCACTGCCGGTCGGCGAGCATCTGTACCGCTTCCTCTTCGCGCTCCGGCGTGTCATGGCCGTCGGTGACGATAAGCTGCTTTCCCCAGGCCTCCGTCTGGCGTGACGCCTGCTGCAGCAGACGGCCAAAGTAGAAGCCGTCGAAGGTGGAGACGACCAGCCCGATACTGTTGCTGGTCTGATTGGCCAGCGAGCGGGCAAGGAAATTGGGCCGGTAGCCCAGCTCTTCCATCGCTTTAAAGACCTGTTGGCGGGTGCTCTCTTTCACCTGACCTGTGCCGTTCAACACGCGGGAAACCGTCGCTTTCGAGACGCCTGCGCGAATTGAGACATCCAGCATTGTAGCCATTCATCGATTCCTGATTTCACGTGGTAAGGCGCAGTTTATCACAGACCGAAAAGGGACATATCGACGGGGCGGGGCGGAAAAACCATCGCGATCACGCTTTTGGCAGGAACTGACGAGCCGGCATAGTCTGGTATGCCAAAGTCAATTTTATCGAATATTTGGGATACCACACCGTGCGTTGCGAGCGCTGTCACAGAACTATTTTTGCCTGGCGACTATGTTTTGGTATGCCAAAAGTCTCTGGCTGTTCACCTGGCCGCAATAAGCCCTTTACTCTGAGGTACTCTTTTATGGCATTACAGGACAAACTGATCGACGCGCTGGGGCGTTTCGCGACGACATTCAACAGCTATCGCTACATTATGGCGATCAAATCGGCGTTTATTACCCTGATGCCGGTGATCATCGTCGGGGCCTTTTCGGTACTGATCTCCAACATGGTGCTGGATCCAAAGAACGGGCTCGCCAGCTTTTCCTCGCTCTCCTTTCTTGCAACGCTGAAGCCCATCACCAGCGCGCTGAACTACGCCACGCTCAACTTCCTCAATATCGGCGCCGTGTTTCTGATCGGCATTGAGCTGGGGCGGATCAATGGCATCAAAAGCCTGTTTCCTGGCCTGCTGGCGGTGATCTGCTTTATCTGCGTTACGCCGACCACGGTGGAGATGATGGTCGATGGCCAGATGCACGTGGTGAAAGATGTCCTGCTGCGCCAGTTTTCCGATACCCGCAGTCTGTTCCTCGGGATGTTCATTGCCATTCTGTCAGTGGAGATTTACTGCTGGCTGGAGGGGCGCAAGGGACTGAAGATCAAAATGCCGGATACCGTGCCGCCGAACGTTTCCGCCTCTTTTTCCGCGCTGATCCCGGCGATCATCACCACCACCGCGATCGCCACCCTGGGTTTTCTCTTTCACCAGCTGACAGGGATGTATCTCTACGATGCGGTCTACCAGGTGGTGCAGCAGCCGCTGGAGCGGGTGGTGCAGAGCCTGCCGGGGATCCTGCTGCTGATGTTCGTCGCCCAGCTGTTCTGGGTGATCGGCATTCACGGCAACCAGATGATCAAGCCGATCCGCGAGCCGCTGCTGCTGGGGGCGATCACCGTCAACATGAGCGCTTTTGAGCAGGGGAAAGAGGTACCGAACATCATCACGATGCCTTTCTGGGACGTTTACATGAGCATTGGCGGCTCGGGGCTGACCATCGGCCTGCTGATTGCGGTGATGATCGCCACGAAGCGTAAAGAGATGAAAGAGATTGCCAAGCTGTCGATAGGCCCGGGGCTGTTCAATATTAACGAACCGGTGATCTTCGGGATGCCGATCATGCTCAACCCGATCCTCGCCATCCCGTTTATCCTTACCCCGCTGGTGACCGGCAGCATTGGCTATTTCGCTACGCTGACCGGCTTCGCCGGCAAGGCGGTGGTGATGGTGCCCTGGACCACGCCGCCGCTGATCAACGCCTGGCTCTCCACCGCTGGCTCAATGGGGGCGGTGGTGACCCAGCTTATCTGCATCGTCGTCGCGGTGCTTATCTATCTGCCTTTCGTCAAAATCGCCTCCCGCCGTGCCGATGCCGCGCAGCGTCAGGCCGACAATCAACAGACCGCCAACCCTGTCTGAGGAGCTTATGACTACCGTACGGATGACCATTCCCGATGATTTTATCCTTGGCGCGGCGGCTTCCGCCTGGCAGACCGAGGGCTGGAGCGGAAAAAAACCGGGGCAGGACTCCTGGCCCGATCTCTGGTACAAAAACGACCGCCACGTCTGGCATAACGGCTATGGCCCGGCGGTGGCCACCGATTTTATTAACCGCTTTCAGGAAGATGTGCAGTTGATGAAGCTGGCCGGGCTGACCCACTACCGCACCTCAATCAACTGGTCGCGCTTTCTGACCGACTATGAAAACATCACGGTGGATGAGGAGTATGCGGCCTATTACGACCAGCTGTTCGACGCGCTGCTGGCCAACGGCATCACGCCGATGATCTGCCTTGAGCATTATGAATTGCCCGGCTATCTGCTGGAAAAGTATGGCGGCTGGGGGTCGAAAAAAGTGGTTGAGCTGTTTGTGCGCTACGCGGAGCAGGTCTTTGCCCGCTATCACTCGAAGGTGACCCGCTGGTTTACCTTTAATGAGCCGATCGTGGTGCAGACCCGGGTCTATCTGGATGCCCTTCGCTGGCCCTATGAGCAGAACACCAGCACCTGGATGCAGTGGAACTACCATAAGGTGCTGGCGACCGCCAGCGTCGTGAAGCGGTTTCGCGAGCTAGGTTATCCCGGAACCGTCGGCTGCATCCTCAATCCGGAGGTGACCTATCCGCGCTCCCGTGCCCCCCATGACCTGCGCGCGGCGGAGATCTACGATCTGTTCTACAACCGCATGTTCCTCGACCCGCTGGTGCACGGGGTCTGGCCGCCGGAGCTTCTTGCACTGCTTGAGCAGCATCAGGTGACATGGGACGCCAGCGCGGAGGATCTGGCGATTATCCGCGAGCACACCGTCGATGAGCTGGGGATTAACCTTTACTATCCGCACCGGGTCAAAGCCCCATCGCGGGCCTGGCACCCGCATACTCCGTTCCATCCGGCCTGGTATTATGAGCCGTTCGAGCTGCCCGGCCGGCGAATGAACGCCTCCCGCGGCTGGGAAATCTACCCGCAAATCATCTTTGATATGGCGATGCGTATAAAAAATGACTATCGCAACATCCCCTGGTTCGTGGCGGAGAGCGGGATGGGCGTGGAAAACGAAGGCCAGTTCCGTAACCGCGAAGGCGTCATCGATGACAGCTACCGCATCCGTTTTATCAGCGAACATCTGTGGCACACCCTGCGCGCCCGCGAGGCAGGGGCCAACTGCCAGGGTTATATGCTGTGGGCGTTTACCGACAACGTATCGCCGATGAACGCCTTTAAAAACCGCTACGGGCTTATCGAAATCGACCTGCAAAACCATCGCGCCCGGCGACCCAAAGCCTCGGCGCACTGGTTTCGTCAACTGGGCGAACGGCGTGAACTGGTGCTGGATATCGATGATGAATACCGCTAGCCGGGGGGAATCTTTGCTAAGATAGCGGCGTATTTGACTCCCAGGCATGTAAGGCACAGGTGATTTTGTGGAAAAAGCGATAATTCCGCCGGAAAAGAAGCCCTATCAGGAGATTGGTGATGACCTGCGCGCCCAGATCGCGCAGGGGCGCTACCCGGTCGGGTCGCGTTTGCCGCCGGAACGCCATATTGCCGAAACCTATGGCGTCAGCCGGACCATCGTGCGCGAAGCGCTGCTGATGCTGGAGCTGCAGGGGACGGTGGATATTCGTCAGGGATCCGGGGTGTACGTCATGCGCATTCCCCACGAGAACGACAGCGAAGAGGAGCAACTGCTCAGCAGCGACGTCGGTCCGTTTGAAATTCTGCAGGCGCGCCAGCTGCTGGAGAGCAACATCGCCGCCTTTGCCGCGAAAATGGCTACCCGCGCCGATATCGACAATCTGAAGCGGATTATCGAACAGGAGCAGCGGGCTATCGCCCTCAACGACACTGCTCAGGATAACGCCCGTCTGTTCCATCTGGTGCTGGCCGGGGCGACGCAGAACCAGATGCTGCTGGCGACGGTAGAGCGGATCTGGCTGCAGATGGACAGCAGCCCGCTGTGGCAGCAGTTCAATGTGCATATTGCCAGCCGCGCCTGGCGGCTGAAATGGCTCGGCGACCGGCAGACGCTGCTTGCCGCGCTGCGGCGTCGCGATGTGATGGGCGCCTGGCAGGCGATGTGGCAGCATCTGGAAAACGTTAAAAACAGTCTGCTGGAGCTGTCCGATGAAGACGCCCCGGATTTTGATGGCTATCTGTTCGACTCGGTGCCGATTTTCCAGGGGAAGCTGGTATGACGATCCTGCCGCTGTACGCTGCGCCGCAGTTCGCCCCGCAGGTGACCGACTGGCTGTGGCACGCCTTTGGCGGCGAGACGCTGCCGCGGGAATTCTTCGCCAGCATTGTGCAGCATAGCCAGACGGCGGAGGCGCTGCCATTGACCTTTATTGCCGTGGAAGGCGAGCAGTTGCTCGGAACGATTGGCCTCTGGCGCTGCGATTTAATCAGCCGCCAGGATCTGTTTCCCTGGCTGGCGGCGCTGTACGTCGCGCCTGCCGCCCGCGGTCAGGGGCTGGCCGGGAAACTGCAGCGGCATGTGATCGATTATGCCCGCCGCGCGGGCTTTCGGGAGCTCTATCTCTATTCCGCCTGCCGGGATTTCTATGAACGCTACGGCTGGCGCTACCTCGGCGAGGGGCTGGATTACCCGGCCACCGCCGTGCATCTCTATCGCTACGACTTATCGCCTTCCTGCGGGGCGACCACCGAGTGACGGCGCACCAGCGTCGGGCTGAACAGATGGGTGATCTCCGGCGCCGGGCGCTGCTCCGCCAGCGCTAAGGCCAGCTCGGCCGCCTGGGTCGCCATGGTGACGATCGGGTAGCGGACGGTAGTCAACCGCGGGCGGACATAGCGCGAAATCAGGACATCGTCGAAGCCAATCAGCGAAATCTCCCGCGGAACGTCGATGCCGTTGTCATTCAGCACCCCCATCGCGCCGGCGGCCATCGAGTCGTTATAGCAGGCGACGGCGCTAAAGTGGCGGCCGCGGCCAAGCAGTTCGGTCATCGCCTGTTCGCCACCGCTTTCATCCGGCTCGGCAAAGGTGACCAGCCGGTCGTTGCACGGCAGGCCGCTCTCTTCCAGCGCCGCGTAGTACCCCTGCAGCCGATCTTCCGCATCGGAGATATCATGGTTTGAGCACAGATAGCCGATACGCGTGTGCCCCTGCTGGATCAGATGGCGGGTCGCCAGCCAGGCGCCGTAGCGGTCGTCCAGCGCCACGCAGCGGGTTTCATACCCGGGCAGGATGCGGTTGATCAGCACCATGCCGGGGATCTGCTGCATCAGCCCGGCGAGTTCCTCATCGGGGATCATTTTGGCGTGCACCACCAGCGCCGCGCAGCGATGGCGAATTAACTGCTCTATCGCCTGGCGCTCCTTCTGCACGTTGTGGTAGCCATTACCAATCAGCAAAAAATTGCCGGTACGGTAGGCCACCTGTTCGACGGCTTTGACCATCGCGCCGAAAAAGGGGTCGGAGACATCGCCCACCACCAGACCGACGGTTTCCGTGGACTGCTGGGCCAGCGCCCGGGCGTTTGCGTTGGGATGATAATTGAGGGTTTCCATCGCCGCGCCTACGGACTGGCGTGAGGCTTCGCTGGCTTTGGGAGAGTTGTTGATGACGCGGGAGACGGTAGCGACGGAGACTCCTGCGAGTCGGGCTACATCCTTAATAGTCGCCATACCATGCCTTTTATAGGGTAAGCGTTTACATACTGCTATGTTACGGGAAAGAGCGGCAGATTCAAGGCACAGCGGCGAAGGAATGGCGCAAATGTGATTCAGACCGGGCTAATGGGTAACTTGTTTACATTGACGCCATCGCTAATTGAAACCGGCGCAGGGAAATACAAACCTTTGCTTACACTTTGCGATGCGCTGTTGCGAATGTTCGCTGGTTTGTTCGCGGACCCGGTTGATATTCTGGCTATCCCAGAGGTATTGATAGGTGGAGTCAACGTCACGTTGACCACTTTACTTACACCAGCCTGCGCAGATGCGCAGGTTTTTTTTTGCCCGTCGTCGACGGTGTTACAGATAGCGAAAATCGTAATACCTGGTTGCACTTAGGCTCACTCCCTTGCGTTTTCCCGCTGGTCCGTTACGGGCGAAAAACGCGACAATCGAGATCCCAGAGGTATTGATAGGTGAGTTTCTTAGGTACGCTCTTCGTACTGAATGTCTTACACCAACCTGCGCGGATGCGCAGGTTTTTTTTATTCCGAAAATCTCCCCGCTGCACTGCTTTCCCATGCCTTCTCGTGTAACCTGCTTTGACTCATCAACCGGTCACATGGAGTTGTTATGCTTTTGGGATTTTTCAGACTGCTGTTCAAGGGGTTATACCGGGTCAGACTGACCGGCGACACGCAGGCTTTATACCAGCAAAAGGTCTTAATTACCCCGAACCACGTCTCTTTCCTCGACGGCATTCTGCTGGCGCTGTTTTTGCCGGTCCGACCGGTTTTCGCGGTCTATACCTCGATCAGCCAGCGCTGGTTTATGCGCGCGCTGACGCCAATTATCGATTTTGTGCCGCTGGACCCGACCAAACCGATGTCGATCAAACATCTGGTGCGCCTGATTGAGCAGGGGCGGCCGGTGGTCATCTTCCCGGAGGGGCGAATTTCGGTCAGCGGCTCGCTGATGAAAATTTATGACGGCGCCGCCTTTGTCGCCGCTAAATCGCAGGCGACCATCGTGCCGCTGCGCATTGAAGGCGCCGAACTGACGCCGTTCAGCCGGCTGAAGGGGCTGGTGAAGCGTCGCCTGTTCCCGCGTATTCAACTGCACCTGCTGCCGCCCACCCATCTGCCGATGCCCGAGGCGCCGCGCGCCCGCGACCGGCGCAAAATTGCCGGAGAAATGCTGCATCAGATCATGATGGAAGCCCGGATGGCGGTGCGTCCGCGGGAAACCCTGTATGAGTCGCTGCTGGCGGCGCAGGACCGTTTCGGCGCGCGCAAACCCTGCGTGGAGGATATAAACTTCCAGCCGGATACCTATCGCAAGCTGCTGACCAAGACCCTGTTTGTTGCCCGCATTCTGGAAAAATACAGCCAGCCGGGTGAGAAGATCGGCCTGATGCTGCCTAACGCCGGCATCAGCGCGGCGGTGATTTTCGGCGCTATCGCCCGCGGGCGTATTCCGGCGATGATGAACTATACCGCCGGGGTGAAAGGGCTCAGCAGCGCGATAGCCGCCGCGGAGATCAACACCATTTTCACCTCGCGCACCTTCCTCGATAAAGGCAAACTCTGGCATCTGCCGGAGCAGCTGACCCAGGTGCGCTGGGTATTCCTCGAAGATCTTAAAGGCGATATCACCCTCGCGGACAAACTGTGGATTTTCGGTCATCTGCTGGCGCCGCGTCTGGCGCAGGTTAAGCAGCAGCCGGAAGACGCAGCGATGATCCTCTTCACCTCCGGCTCGGAGGGCAATCCGAAAGGGGTGGTGCACAGCCATAAGAGTCTGCTGGCCAACGTCGAGCAGATCAAAACTATCGCCGACTTTACCGCCAACGACCGCTTTATGTCGGCGCTGCCGCTGTTCCACTCCTTTGGCCTCACCGTCGGCCTGTTGACGCCGCTGTTTACCGGGGCGGAAGTGTTTCTCTATCCCAGCCCGCTGCACTATCGCGTGGTGCCGGAGCTGGTCTACGATCGTAATTGTACCGTTTTGTTCGGTACCTCAACCTTCCTCGCCAACTATGCCCGCTTCGCTAACCCCTATGATTTCTACCGCCTGCGCTACGTGGTCGCCGGGGCGGAGAAGCTGCAGGAGAGCACCAAACAGCTGTGGCAGGATAAATTCGGCCTGCGCATCCTCGAAGGCTATGGCGTGACCGAGTGCGCGCCGGTGGTCTCGATTAACGTGCCGATGGCGGCGAAGGTCGGCACCGTGGGCCGCATTCTGCCGGGGATGGACGCCCGCCTGCTGGCGATGCCCGGCATTGAGCAAGGGGGACGGCTGCAGCTGAAGGGACCGAACATCATGAAAGGCTACCTGCGGGTGGAAAACCCCGGGGTGCTGGAAGCGCCTGCGGCGGAAAACCAGCACGGCGAGCTGGAAGCGGGCTGGTATGACACCGGCGATATCGTGACCTTCGACGAGCAGGGCTATGTTCGCATTCAGGGCCGCGCGAAGCGTTTCGCCAAAATCGCCGGCGAGATGATCTCCCTGGAGATGGTGGAGCAGGTGGCCCTCGGCGCGTCGCCGGACAAGATGCACGCCACGGCGATTAAACAGGACGCCAGCAAAGGCGAGGCGCTGGTGCTGTTTACTACCGATAATGAACTGACTCGCGAAGCCCTGCTGCGCTATGCTCGCCAGCACGGAGTACCGGAGCTGGCGGTACCGCGAGATATACGCTGGCTGAAACAGCTGCCGGTGCTCGGCAGCGGCAAGCCAGACTATGTCACCCTAAAAAACATGGTCGACGAGGCGGAAACAACCCATGAGTGAGTCAGTACATACTAACCCTTCGTTGTACTCGAAAGGGATGATGGCGGTAATCGGCGCCCAGTTCCTGTCGGCCTTCGGCGACAATGCGCTTCTCTTCGCCACCCTGGCGCTGATGAAGCAGCTCTATTATCCGGAATGGAGCCAGCCGGTCCTGCAGATGTTGTTTGTGGGCGCTTACATTCTTTTTGCCCCCTTTGTCGGCCAGTTTGCCGATAGCTTTGCCAAAGGCCGGGTGATGATGGTGGCCAACGGCCTGAAGCTGCTCGGCGCCGGCTGCATCTGCTTCGGCGTCAATCCGTTTATCGGCTATACGCTGGTGGGGATTGGCGCCGCCGCCTACTCGCCGGCCAAGTATGGCATTCTCGGCGAACTGACTACCGGCGATAAGTTAGTGAAGGCTAACGGACTGATGGAGTCCTCGACCATCGCGGCGATCCTGCTGGGCTCCATGGCCGGCGGGATCCTCGCCGACTGGCACGTGCTGGCGGCGCTGATCGTCTGCGCGCTGGTCTACGGCGGGGCGGTGGTGGCAAACCTATGGATACCCAAGCTGCCGGCGGCGCGCCCGGGGCAGTCGTGGCGTTTTAAGCCAATGACGCACAGCTTCTTCAGCGCCTGCCGCACGCTGTGGCGCAACGGCGAAACCCGCTTTTCGCTGATGGGGACCAGCCTGTTCTGGGGCGCTGGCGTGACCCTGCGCTTCCTGCTGGTGATCTGGGTGCCGGTGGCGCTGGGCATTACCAGCAACGCCATGCCTACCTATCTTAATGCGATGGTGGCGGTGGGGATTGTGCTGGGGGCCGGGGCGGCGGCGAAGCTGGTGACTCTGGAGACGGTATCGCGCTGTATGCCGGCGGGAATATTGATCGGTATCGCGGTGATGGCCTTTGCGGTGCAGCAGTCGCTGCTGCCGGCGTTCGGTCTGCTGTTACTGCTCGGGGTGTTCGGCGGGTTCTTTATCGTACCGTTGAACGCGCTGCTGCAGGAGCGTGGGAAACATTCGGTCGGGGCGGGTAACGCCATTGCGGTACAGAACCTGGGCGAAAACGTGGCGATGTTGCTGATGCTGGGGCTCTATTCCCTGGCGGTGAGCGTGGGCGTTCCGCCGGTCGCCGTCGGCACAGGATTTGGCGCGGTGTTTGCCGTGGCCATCGCCGCGCTGTGGATCTGGGGCCGGCGTAAATAACCTCCCGGCTTGCGCTGCGCTTAACCGGGCGACGGGTTCACCAATATCTGCTCTTCGATAGCCCGGGTAAGGCGTATACGCCGTCACCCGGGGCTTTACTTTCTTACGGTGCCGGGTAGGTATAAACCTGATGCACCGCTTCAATCTCCGCTAATACCTCTTCACTCAGCTCAAGCTGCAAACTTTCCACGTTGGCCTGCAGCTGCGCCATGGTCGTCGCCCCCAGCAGGGTGCTGGCGACAAACGGCTGCCGACGCACAAAGGCCAGCGCCATTTGCGCCGGATCGAGGCCATGGCGTTTGGCGATATCCACATAGGCCGCAACCGCTTTCTGCGACTGCTCGCTGCTGTAGCGCGTAAAGCGGCTGAACAGCGTATTGCGCGCCCCCGCCGGCTTCGCACCGTTGAGATACTTGCCGGTCAGTGTGCCGAAGGCAAGGCAGGAGTAGGCCAGCAGCTCCACGCCTTCAAACTGGCTCACTTCCGCGAGGCCGACTTCAAAGCTGCGGTTCAGCAGGCTGTAAGGGTTCTGAATGGTCACGATCCGCGGCAGGTCGTGCTTATCCGCCAGGTGCAGATAACGCATCACGCCGAAGGCGGTTTCGTTCGACACGCCAATGTAGCGGATCTTCCCGGCGCGCTGGAACTCGGTCAGCGCTTCGAGAGTATCCAGCAGGGTCACGGCGGGCGCGGCGTCAGCCCAGGTGTAGCCCAGCTTGCCAAAGCAGTTGGTTGGGCGCTGCGGCCAGTGTACCTGGTACAGGTCGAGGTAATCGGTCTGCAGCCGCTTCAGGCTGGCATGCAGCGCCTCGCGGATATTTTTACGGTCCAGGACGTGGTTGGGCCGAATGCTGCTGTCGTTATTGCGCGCGGGCCCGCTGACTTTCGAGGCGAGCACCAGCTTTTCGCGATTGCCGCGTTTCGCCAGCCAGTTGCCGACGTAGGTTTCGGTCAGCCCCTGAGTTTCCGGGCGCGGCGGGACCGGGTACATTTCGGCGACATCGATCAGGTTGATGCCATTGGCAACCGCATAGTCGAGCTGCTGATGGGCATCGGCCTCGCTGTTCTGTTCGCCAAAAGTCATGGTTCCCAGCCCGAGGGTGCTGATTTCAAGAGAACTGTGTGGGATACGGTGATACTGCATAGCCAGCTTCCTTTTTATTTATAAGGTCAGGCATTCCCCGACAAAGGAGTATCAACATGGCAGAGGGTGAGAAAAAGAGGAAGTAAAAAATCAAAAAAGCCGGGTGACGAGGAGGGGCGGTGGGTGAAACCCGCGGCGTCCTGGTATATCCCGACTCTTCTCAAAAGACTGGTGGTCGGTAAGCGCAGCGTCAACAGAAGCTGGGGCCGACAGGGAAAGATTAACGCTTAATGATTTGCGAAACGTCGTCACGATTGATCTGCATTTTATTACCCTGCTGATCTTCGTAACTGATAAGACCGGTATCGTCATCCACGGTAGGTTTACCGTCGGTCAGGATCATTCGCCCATCTTTGGTCGCCATGACGTAATCGCTGCTGCAACCGGAAACCGAGAACGCCAGTCCTACGGCGGAAATCAATACTGCCCATTTTTTCATCGTCATCACCTCTTCAGTAGCTGCACCCCATACCCGTCTATTAATAGCCTGATTTGTGAGACATAAAAAGCAGTAAAGTCTGAAAAAGGGTTGCAGCCTGTGACCAGGCTGCAATTTTGTGGTTTACAGCGGGTTTTTCTTATTACGCAGCAGGTTAAGGCTCTCCACCGCGATAGAGAAGAACATGGCGAAATAGATGTATCCCTTCGGCACATGAACGTCGAAACTTTCCAGCATCAGGGTAAAGCCGACGAGGATCAGAAACGACAGCGCCAGCATTTTCACGGAAGGATGACGGTCAACAAAATCGCCGATAGGTCGCGCGGCGAACATCATCACCCCCACCGCGATCACCACCGCCGCCATCATAATGAACAGATGATCTGACAGGCCGACGGCGGTGATGACGGAGTCGAGGCTGAAGATGATATCCAGCAGCATGATCTGCACGATGGCGCCGAGGAAGGAGTGAACGTTAGTTTTCAGCCCCTCCTCTTCACCTTCGATAGATTCATGGATCTCTTTACTGGCTTTCCAGATAAGGAACAGTCCGCCGAGCAGCAAGATCAGATCGCGAAACGAAATCTCCTGACCGAGGACGGTGAAGAGCGGATTGGTCAGCTTAACGACCCAGGCGATAGAGGCCAGCAGCGCCAGACGCATGACCATCGCCCCCATCAGACCGATCCGCCGCGCATGGGCGCGCTGGGCGGTAGGTAGCTTGGCCACGACCAGAGAGAGAAAAATAATATTATCGATCCCGAGCACGATCTCCAGCAGCGTCAACGTGCCCAGCGCCAGCCAGGCGTTAGGATCGGTTATCCATGCAAATAACATTGTTCAAAGTCCTGCAAAATAGAAAGCAGCAATTATATGCAACCCCAACGCAGAACAAAAAATTAATCGTGTTGTAACAAGAAATGGCGGGCGAGCAGGGCGGCGGTAAAATTCTTTTTCAGATAGAAACCGCGCGGCAACGTGAGGATCGTCTCGCCGCGGGCGCCGATGGCTTCGGTCAGCGCCTTGCTGTTGGCGGCTTTCGGTCTTAACTGCAGCACCTCGCCGTGGCGGGCGGTTATGCGCTCTACCTCACCGAGGACAATGAGATCCATCAGTTCTTCCCAGTCCATGCGCAGCTGGCGCTCCTCATCTTCGTCCGGGCTCCATAACAGCGGTGCGCCGACGCGCCGCGCCGCCAGCGGGATGGTGCGTTCACCCTCCACCGGGATCCACAGGACACGCTGCAGCTTATGTCGTACATGGCTGCTCTCCCAGGTGACGCCGCTATTGCCGGTTAACGGGGCGACGCAGACAAAGGTGGTCTCCAGCGGGCGTCCCCGGCTGTCGATGGGGATCGTTTTGAGCTCCACCCCCAGCGCGGCGAAGTCCTGCTCGGGTTTACTGCCCGCGCTGGCCCCCAGCCATAGCTCCAGCAGAATGCCCGTCCAGCCTTTATCACGCTTCAGATCGCGGGGAATGGGGATCCCCGCCAGCGCCGCCAGCTCGCCCAGCGAATAGCCGGCCAGCTGGCGGGCCTGGGCCAGCAGCTGTTCCTGACTTTGCGGCGGTGAGGAGAGGGGAGCGATAGCGGGCATAGGGCAATACCTTTGGTTAAAAAGTGAGCGCTAATTTCGCGCGTTGTGGATAGAGTTTACCGTTTTCTGAGTAACTATACCAATCACATGATTTATATGACTTTTTAAACTTATCAGGCCGCTGATGAAAACCGTGAAAATGGGTTTTCCAGAACTGGTCACTGACAATAAACAGGATCTTACACCATGTTATCCACAGAAAAGTGGGATAACTGGGGAAAAGCCCCACTACTGGTTCGATTTACAGCCTTGACGTGCGACGAAAATCGAAATTTTAGAGAAAATCTGCCCGCGGCCTGCGCGTAATCTGTGGATAAAATCGACATTGCTCGATCTTTCATCAGTCGCCGGATCGCATATGTGATGATCGTCACGTTATGCTGTAATAAGTGAAAGGAATATATTCTAACTTAATGAATATGCTATCATTATTTTAAGGTGCTAGCGGTGCGATGTTCGGATTACTCCGGGTTTTCCCGGGTTAATTCCGTACTTCTTCACAACTCTATCCACAGAAAAAGTGAATAAAATGGGGCGTCACGCACTTTCATTGTTTATAACTCTGGCAATTACTGTGAGTTATTCAAATGTTATCCGTTCTCAGTGTGCGAACAGAGTGGTTTACCGTTTCCGGCGAGTGTGAAACAATCATTCACATTGAAGCTTATCTTGAGGTAGTCCGGTGATTGATGACGATGGCTACCGCCCAAATGTCGGTATTGTAATCTGTAATCGTCAGGGCCAGGTGATGTGGGCCCGACGCTATGGTCAGCACTCGTGGCAGTTCCCGCAAGGGGGCATAAATCCAGGAGAATCCGCAGAGCAGGCGATGTATCGGGAGTTATTTGAAGAGGTCGGGCTAAGCCGTAAAGATGTGCGGATCCTGGCCTCGACCCGTAACTGGCTGCGTTACAAGTTGCCTAAACGTTTGGTGCGTTGGGACACAAAGCCGGTTTGTATCGGCCAGAAACAAAAGTGGTTTCTTTTGCAGTTGATCGGCAACGATGCGGACATCAATATGCAAACCAGCAGTACACCTGAATTTGATGGTTGGCGCTGGGTGAGTTACTGGTACCCGGTTCGCCAGGTGGTGTCGTTCAAGCGCGACGTCTACCGCCGGGTGATGAAAGAGTTCGCCAGCGTGACCATGTCGCTGGCGGAGAGTGCACCTAAGCCGCAAAGCGCGCCTGCTTATCGACGTAAAAGAGGTTAAGCCACGCACATTATGCTCACTCGGTTGCGAGAAATAGTCGAGAAGGTCGCGAGTGCGCCGCGTTTAAACGAGGCGCTGGATATTCTGGTGACGGATGTCTGCCAGGCGATGGAGACGGAAGTCTGCTCGGTTTACCTGGCTGACAATGACCGACGCTGCTATTACCTGATGGCCACCCGCGGGTTAAAAAAACCTCGCGGGCGCACCGTTGCGCTGGCGTTCGATGAAGGCCTGGTGGGGCTGGTTGGCCGCCTGGCGGAGCCCATCAACCTCGCCGATGCGCAAAAACACCCCAGCTTCAAATATATCCCTGCCGTCAAAGAGGACCGCTTCCGCGCCTTCCTTGGCGTGCCGATCATTCAGCGCCGCCAGCTGTTGGGCGTGCTGGTGGTCCAGCAGCGCGAGCTGCGTCAGTTTGATGAAAGCGAAGAGTCTTTCCTCGTCACCCTCGCCACCCAGATGGCGGCGATCCTCTCCCAGTCCCAGCTGAACGCCCTGTTCGGCCAGTATCGTCAGACGCGTATTCGCGCCCTGCCGGCCTCGTCCGGGGTGGCGATCGCCGAAGGCTGGATGGACGTCAGCCTGCCGCTGATGGAGCAGGTGTATGAGGCCTCGACGCTGGATACCGCCTCGGAACGCGAACGCCTGACCGGCGCGCTGGAAGAGGCGGCCAACGAGTTTCGTCGCTACAGCAAACGCTACGCCGCCGGCGCGCAAAAAGAGACGGCGGCAATCTTCGATCTCTACTCGCACCTGCTCTCCGACGCCCGCCTGCGTCGCGAGCTGTTTGCCGAAGTCGATAAAGGCGCGGTGGCCGAGTGGGCGGTCAAAAAGATCATCGAGAAGTTCGCCGAACAGTTTGCCGCGCTGAGCGACGGCTATCTGAAAGAGCGGGCCGGCGATCTGCGTACTTTGGGCCAGCGTCTGCTGTTCCATCTCGACGACAGCATTCAGGGGCCCAACACCTGGCCGGCGCGCATTATTCTGGTGGCGGACGAGCTGTCGGCCACCACCCTCGCCGAAGTGCCGCAGGATCGTCTGGCTGGCGTGGTGGTGCGCGATGGCGCCGCCAACTCCCATGCCGCCATTATGGTGCGAGCCCTCGGGATCCCGACGGTGATGGGCGCCGATATCCAGCCCTCTCTGCTGCATGGCCATACCCTGATTGTTGATGGCTATCGCGGTGAGCTGTTGGTGGATCCAGAACCTGTCCTGTTGCAGGAATATCAGCGCCTTATCAGCGAAGAGAACGAGCTCAGCCGCCTGGCGGAGGACGATCTCCAGCGCGCGTCGGAGCTGAAAAGCGGTGAGCGGGTGAAAGTCATGCTCAACGCCGGCTTAAGCCCGGAGCACGAAGAGAAGCTTGGCAGCTTTGTTGACGGTATTGGCCTCTACCGTACTGAAATTCCTTTTATGCTGCAGAGCGGCTTCCCGTCGGAAGAGGAGCAGGTCGCTCAATATCAGGGCATGCTGCAGATGTTTAACAGCAAACCGGTGACCCTGCGTACCCTGGACATCGGCGCCGATAAACAGCTGCCGTATATGCCGATCAGTGAAGAGAACCCGTGCCTCGGCTGGCGCGGGATCCGCATCACCCTCGATCAGCCGGAGATCTTTTTGATCCAGGTGCGGGCGATGCTGCGCGCCAACGCCGCCACCGGCAACCTCAGCATTTTGCTGCCGATGGTGACCAGTCTGGAGGAGGTGGATGAGGCCCGTCGGCTGATCGACCGCGCCAGCCGGGAAGTGGAAGAGATGATCGGCTACGCCATCCCACGGCCACGCCTGGGGGTGATGCTGGAGGTCCCGTCGATGGTCTTTATGCTGCCGCAGCTGGCCAGCCGGATCGATTTTATCTCGGTAGGGACGAACGACCTGACCCAGTACCTGCTGGCCGTCGATCGCAACAATACCCGGGTCGCCAGCATGTATGACAGCCTGCATCCGGCGGTATTACGGGCGCTGGCGATGATCGCCCATGACGCCGAGCGCTTTGGTATCGATCTGCGACTGTGCGGCGAGATGGCGGGCGACCCGATGTGCGTAACGATCCTTATCGGCCTCGGTTATCGTCATCTGTCGATGAACGGCCGCTCGGTGGCGAGGGTGAAATATCTGCTGCGCCGCATCGATATCGAAGAGGCGCAGGAGCTGTCGCGTCGTAGCCTCGATGCCCAGATGACCGCCGAGGTGCGCCATCAGGTGGCGGCCTTTATGGAGCGTCGCGGTCTTGGCGGTCTGATCCGCGGCGGGCGGTAGCGGCAGCCCGGGTGAGGTGTAAGCCGTAACCCGGGGATCCCCTGTTCGCGCCATCCGGCAAAATAGGGCTTCGTCGGGAAAACGGCATTCTGTTAGCATCCGTATACATATCTTTTACACGTTCGGCGCGGATCGCTTTTGTGGCTTATGCTATGATTCGCCTCCTTCGGCGTGCCCATTTTATGCGGGCATGGATCATCACCGCTGTCCACTTTCGGCGGAATAACAAGTCTTTATGGTGACAGATGAATAGTGGCTACCTGCATTTTCCGGAGTTCGATCCGGTCATTTTTTCTCTAGGCCCGGTCTCCCTCCACTGGTACGGTTTGATGTACCTGGTGGGCTTTGTCTTTGCGATGTGGCTGGCCACCCGTCGGGCGAATCGTCCGGGCAGCGGCTGGACGAAAAATGAAGTGGAAAACCTGCTTTACGCGGGCTTTCTCGGCGTCTTCCTGGGCGGCCGTATCGGCTACGTGCTGTTTTACAACCTGCCGGTATTTCTTGCCGATCCGCTGTATCTGTTCCGCGTCTGGGACGGCGGCATGTCGTTCCACGGCGGCCTGATCGGTGTGATCCTGGTAATGATTATCTTCGCCAGACGCACCAAACGCACCTTCTTCCAGGTCTCCGATTTTATCGCCCCGCTGATCCCGTTTGGCCTTGGCGCCGGGCGTCTGGGCAACTTTATCAACGGTGAACTGTGGGGCCGCGTGGACCCAAGCTTCCACTACACGATGATTTTCCCGGGCTCCCGTGCCGAAGACCTGGCGCTGCTGCCGACGCATCCGGAATGGCAATCGCTGTTCGATACCTACGGCGCGCTGCCGCGTCACGCGTCGCAGCTGTACGAGCTGGCGCTGGAAGGCGTGGTGTTGTTCCTGATCCTGAACCTGTTTATCCGTAAACCGCGCCCAACCGGCTCCGTTTCCGGCCTGTTCCTGATTGGCTACGGCCTGTTCCGCATTATCGTGGAATTCTTCCGCCAGCCCGACGCCCAGTTCACCGGCGGTTGGGTGCAGTACATCAGCATGGGGCAGATTCTTTCGATCCCGATGGTGCTTGCGGGTATCATTATGATGGTTTGGGCTTACCGCCACCGTCCGCAGCCACAGAATTCTTGAGGAACCATGAAACAGTATCTTGATTTGATGCAGAAAGTGCTCACCGAGGGCACGCCAAAAAATGACCGCACCGGCACTGGCACGATCTCTATTTTCGGCCATCAGATGCGTTTTAACCTGCAGGAAGGCTTCCCGCTGGTGACCACCAAGCGCTGTCATTTACGCTCCATCATCCATGAACTGCTGTGGTTCCTGCAGGGCGATACCAACATCGCCTATCTGCACGAGAACAACGTCACCATCTGGGACGAGTGGGCAGATGAAAACGGCGACCTGGGGCCGGTTTACGGCAAACAGTGGCGTTCCTGGCCTGCGCCGGATGGTCGTCATATCGACCAGATCACCACGGTGATGAACCAGCTGAAAAACGACCCGGACTCCCGCCGGATCATCGTCTCGGCGTGGAACGTCGGCGAGCTGGATAAAATGGCGCTGGCGCCGTGCCACGCCTTCTTCCAGTTCTACGTCGCCGATGGCAAGCTCTCCTGCCAGCTGTATCAGCGCTCCTGCGACGTATTCCTCGGCCTGCCGTTCAATATCGCCAGCTACGCGCTGCTGGTGCATATGGTGGCGCAGCAGTGCGATCTGCAGGTCGGTGATTTCGTCTGGACCGGCGGCGACACCCACCTGTACAGCAACCATCTCGAGCAGACCAACCTGCAGTTGAGCCGCGAACCGCGTCCGCTGCCGAAGCTGGTCATCAAGCGCAAGCCGGCGTCGATTTTCGACTACCGCTTTGAAGACTTCGAGATTGAAGGTTACGATCCGCATCCGGGCATTAAAGCGCCGGTGGCGATTTAACCCCCTGCTGATATGACCAACCGGCGCCCGATGGCGCCGGTTTTTTTATGCCCTTTACACCCCATCCCGATGGGGGGATCTCCCTTGCCACAGGGACAAGGTCGTTTCCACCCGCCCCAGGTCACAGGCGGTTGCGGTGGGCGAAGTTGGGTAGACGTTCGCAAAAAAATGTTCTGCTGGTGGTAATACAAACCTTTTTTGCGTATCTGGCCGGGAAAGCTATTTTCCATCATCGCGTCAGGGGCAATCGCCGCGGCATACTCAACGCCATGAACAGAGAACATGGCTACACCCTGATGGAAACCCTGGTAACGCTGACGTTAATGATGATCCTCAGCGTCGGCGGCCTGTACGGCTGGCAGCGCTGGCAGCAACAGCAACGACTGTGGCAAACCGCCGCCCAGGTGCGGGATTTTCTGGTCTTTCTGCGCGATGACGCCAACGCGTACAACCGTGACCGTGTGCTTCGCATCGGCCAGGACGAGGCGGGCTGGTGCCTGAGTGCGCAGGGGGAAGGGTCGGACTGCACCGCCGGGTCGGCCTTCACGCTGCGTCCGCGCTGGCCGGGGATCACGCTGGTCGGTGTTACGCCTGGTCTGGGGTTTTATGGTCTGCGCAGCACCGCCTGGGCGGGGAATCTGCGGCTGCAGAGCGCGGCCGGCAGCTGGAGCATCGTGATCTCACACTGGGGGCGGATTCGTTTATGCCCCAGCGACAGCGCAGGGGGATGTCAGTGAACAGTCGCGGATTTTCCCTGGCGGAGGCGCTTATCGCCATGGCCATCGGCTCGCTGCTGCTGATGGGGGCCTGCCGTTTTCTGCCTGCCCTGCAGCGTCATATTCTGCGCCAGGGCGAACAGCTGGCCCTGGAGAACGAGCTGTGGCAGCGCGTGCATGCCGTGGGAAAACATCTCCAGCGCGCCGGGTACTGCCGGGGAGCGTGCGGCGGCGCCGGGCTGGAGCTAGCCGCTGGCGGCGAGTGTCTGATTGTGCGCTGGGACGCGAACAGCAACGGGAGATGGGAAACCTCCCCTGCGGCAGCGGCGGAGAGCACCGGCTTTCGCCTGCGCGACGGCGCGCTGGAGACCTTGCGCGGGGCCAGCGACTGCCGCGGCAGCGGATGGGAGAAAATCACCAATCCGGCCGCCATCGTGGTGACGCGCTTCTCGGTACAGCGACTGGTCACCACCCGCTTCGCGCCGGAGCTGAGCGTGACGCTGGCGGCGCGCTCTGCCCGGTGGGCGGGGCTGGTGAGTGAGGTGGAGCAGCGGGTGACGGGGTATAACCTGTGATCCGCCAGCGTGGGATGTCGTCGCTGCTGATGGTGCTCCTGCTGCTGACCCTCGGCAGCCTGTTACTCGAGGGGCTTAACCTGCAGCAGCGGGCGCTGCTGGCGCAAACTGCCAGCGAAACGCAGGCGATCCGCGATACGGCCATCGCCCATTCGGCGCTGCAGTGGGGAAAACAGCAGGTCTGGTCGGCGCAGGAGCCACTGGCCTGCCGTACCGAGCCACAGCAGGGCTGGCACACTTGTCTGCGCATCTTCGGCGACGGCTCGCTGTTGCTCAGTAGCGCCAGCGGCGAGGTGCAGGTCTGGCAGTCCGGCGAGGTGCGCGGCGGGCAGGTGTATTTCTTCGCCCACGGTTGGAGCGATTTTTGCCCGCTCAGGGAGGTGAGCTTATGTCAAATGCCCTGAAGCGTCAGCGGGGTTTTAGTTTGCCGGAGACCGTGCTGGCGATGGCGCTGATGGTGCTGACGGTTGCCGCGCTGGGCGGCTATCAGCGCGGGATGGCGCAAGGGATTGTTCAGATGAATCAGACGCGTCAACTGTGGCGCGACGCGTGGCGCTTTAGCCAGCTTTCTGCGCCGCCATTGCCGGCACGCGCGCAGGTAAGCCGTATGCAGACATCGACGCAAAGATGTGTCAGCATCACGGTAACGATCAGTATGCCCGTTGCAAAGCGGGTGCAGATGACCCGGCTGCATTGCCCGGTCAGCCAGTAGTCAGGAGCTATTATGTTAAGGGTATACCACTCAAACCGGCTGGATGTTCTCGAGGCGTTGATGGAGTTTATCGTCGAGCGCCAGCGGCTGGATGACCCTTTTCAGGCCGAAATGGTGCTGGTGCAGAGTACCGGCATGGCGCAGTGGCTGCAGATGACCCTGGCCTCGCGCTTCGGGATTGCCGCCAATATCGAATTCCCGCTGCCGGCGAGCTTTATCTGGGACATGTTCGTACGCGTCCTGAAAGATATTCCCGGCGAAAGCGCCTTCAGCAAGCAGAGCATGAGCTGGAAGCTGATGACCCTCCTGCCGCAGCACCTCGATGAAGACGATTTTATCTTGCTGCGCCAGTATCTGAGCGATGACGGCGACAAGCGCAAGCTGTTTCAGCTGGCCGCCCGGGTCGCGGACCTTTATGACCAGTACCTGGTCTATCGCCCGGAGTGGCTGATGCGCTGGGAAGCCGACCAGCGGGTTGATGGCCTCGGCGACGCCCAGCAGTGGCAGGCGCCGCTGTGGAAAGCGCTGGTGAGCTACACCGCCGAGCTGGGGCAGCCGCAGTGGCACCGCGCCAATCTCTATCAGCGCTTTATCAGCACCCTGGAAAAGGCGGATGAACCGCCTGCCGGGCTGCCGTCGCGCGTCTTTATTTGCGGGATTTCCGCGCTGCCGCCGGTCTATCTGCAGGCGCTGCAGGCGTTGGGTAGGCATGTCGATGTCTACGTATTGTTTACCAACCCCTGCCGCTACTACTGGGGAGATATTAAGGATCCGGCATTCCTGGCGAAGCTGCTATCGCGCCAGCGGCGCCATCATCGCGAGGCGCGCGCGCTGCCCCTGTTCCGCGACACCGAGCAGGCGCCGGGGTTGTTTAATGACGCCGGGGAACAGGATGTCGGCAACCCGCTGCTCGCTTCCTGGGGCAAGCTGGGGCGCGACTATATCTACCTGCTGGCAGGGCTGGAGCGCTATGAGGAGCTGGACGCCTTTGTCGATATCACTCCCGATAACCTGTTGCATAACCTGCAGTCGGATATCCTTGAACTGCGCAACGCGGCGGTGGCCGGTCAGAGCGCAGAGGCGTTCGCCCACAGTCGCGACAAACGTCCGCTGGCGCTGAATGACCGCAGTCTGAGCATTCACGTCTGCCACAGTCCGCAGCGCGAAGTGGAAGTTCTGCACGATAGGCTGCTGGCGATGCTGGAGGCGGATCCGACGCTCACGCCGCGGGATATCATCGTCATGGTGGCGGATATCGACAGCTACAGTCCCTATATTCAGGCGGTGTTTGGCGCGGCCAGCGGTGACCGCTGGCTGCCGTGGGCGATCTCCGACCGTCGCGCCCGCGAGTCGCACCCGGTGCTGCAGGCGTTTATTACGTTGCTCTCGCTGCCCGACAGCCGCTTCGCCAGCGAAGATGTGCTGGCGCTGCTGGATGTCCCGGTGCTGGCGGCGCGCTTTAATATCACGGAAGAAGGGCTGCGCTACCTGCGCCAGTGGGTGAACGAGTCCGGGGTGCGCTGGGGAATGGATGACGACAACGTCCGCGAGCTGGACCTGCCGGCGACCGGGCAGCATACCTGGCGGTTCGGCCTCACCCGCATGCTGTTGGGCTACGCGATGGACAGCCGCGAGGGAGAGTGGCAGTCGGTGCTGCCGTATGATGAATCCAGCGGTTTGATCGCCGAACTGGTGGGCAACCTCGCGTCGCTGCTGATGCAGCTTAATCTGTGGCGACGCGGCCTGGCCCAGCAGCGGCCGCTGGCGGAGTGGCTGCCTGTCTGTCGCGATCTGCTGAATGACTTTTTCCTGCCGGACAGCGAGACCGAAGCGGCGCTGGCGTTAATTGAGCAACAGTGGCTGGCGGTTATTGATAGCGGTCTGGAAGCACAGTATGGCGACCAGGTGCCACTGACGCTGCTGCGCGACGAACTGGCCCAGCGTCTCGATCAGCAGCGGATCAGTCAGCGCTTTCTTGCCGGCCCGGTCAACATCTGCACCCTGATGCCGATGCGCTCTATTCCTTTCAAAGTGGTTTGCCTGCTGGGGATGAATGACGGAGTCTATCCGCGAACGCTGCCGCCGCTGGGCTTTGATTTGATGAGCCAGAAGCCGCAGCGTGGCGACCGCAGCCGGCGCGATGATGACCGCTATCTGTTCCTCGAGGCGCTGATGTCCGCCGAACAGACGCTGTATATCAGCTATATCGGACGTTCGATCCAGGACAACAGCGAGCGCTTTCCTTCGGTGCTGGTGCAGGAGCTGGTGGATTACATTGGCCAGAGCCACTGTCTTGCTGGCGACGAAGAGCTTGACTGCGACGCCAGCGAAGCCCGGGTCAAAGCCCATATCACCCATCTGCATACGCGCATGCCGTTCGACGTCGCCAATTTCCAGGAGGACGAGAACAAAAGTTACGCCCGCGAATGGCTGGCCGCTGCCGGTCAGCAGGGGGAAGCGCATAGCGACTTCATTCAGCCGCTCACCGCGCCGCCGATTGACAGCCTGCCGTTCGAGCAGCTCTTACGCTTCTGGCAGCACCCGGTACGCGCGTTCTTTCAGCAGCGTTTGCGGGTCAATTTCCGCGCCGAAGAGGACGATATACCTGACGACGAGCCCTTCACTCTTGAAGGGCTGAGCCGTTATCAACTGAATCAGCAGTTGCTCAATACGCTTATCGAGGAGCAGGACGTCTCGGCTATGTTCCGCCGCTTTCGCGCCGCCGGCGAGCTGCCATATGGCGCCTTTGGCGAACTGGTCTGGGAGACGCAGCGCCTGGAGATGCAGACCCTGGCCGAGCGGGTGATGGCCGAGCGCCAGCAGGCGCAGAGCATGGAGATCGATCTCCAGTGCGGTGGCGTGAACCTGACCGGCTGGCTGCAGCAGGTGCAGCCGGACGGTCTGCTGCGCTGGCGACCTTCGCTGCTGAGCGTCTCTCAGGGAATGCAACTTTGGCTGGAACACCTTGTCTACTGTGCCAGCGGCGGTACTGGCGAGAGCCGGCTGTTTGTGCGTAAAGAGGGGGAATGGCGTTTTCCGTCGCTGGCGCCCGCCGAGGCGCAGGCGTACCTTAATGCGCTGGTGGATGGCTATTTGCTGGGGATGTCTCAACCGCTGCTACTGCTGCCGGAAAGCGGTGGCGCCTGGCTGAAAGCCTGTTACGACGCCGAAAAGGATGTCATCTTAATGGACGAAGAGACGCAGCAGAAAGCGCGGAGCAAATTCCTGCAGACCTACGAAGGTAACATGGTGGTCAGCGGGGAGGGTGCCGATATCTGGTATCAACGCCTCTGGCGTTCGCTGGAGCCGGCGCATTACGAAGAAATCATTGCCCAGACGCAGCGTTATCTGTTACCGCTATATCGTTACCATCAGTCCACACAAATTTAAATAGTATAAAAATTGCGCAGTGAATGGCGGTTCATTTATTATGCGCAACGTATCACGGACTGATGGACATAAAAGGCTGCACGCTGTGCAGCGCAAGTTTGTTAATGATGAGGTTCGTGAATGCCCCGCAGTTTATGGTTCAAGGTTTTTGTTGTGCTGGCCGCCCTCTGGGCGCCGTTTAGTCAGGCCGACACCGGATGGCAGCCGATTCAGGAGACGATCCGCAAAAGCGAAAAAGACACGCGTCAGTATCAGGCGATCCGCCTTGATAACGACATGGTCGTGCTGCTGGTTTCCGATCCGCAGGCGGTGAAATCGCTGTCGGCGCTGGTGGTGCCGGTGGGATCCCTGCAGGATCCGGCCGATCATCAGGGGCTGGCGCATTTTCTGGAACATATGACGCTGATGGGGTCGCAAAAATATCCCCAGCCTGACAGCCTTGCAGAGTTTCTTAAGCTACACGGCGGCAGCCATAACGCCAGCACCGCGCCCTACCGCACCGCGTTTTATCTTGAAGTGGAGAATGATGCGCTGGACGGGGCCGTAGACCGCCTGGCCGACGCCATCGCCGCGCCGCTGCTGGATAAGAAATATGCCGACCGCGAACGTAACGCGGTCAACGCCGAGCTGACGATGGCCCGGACGCGAGACGGGATGCGTATGGCCCAGGTCAGCGCGGAGACCATCAACCCGGCTCACCCGGCGGCCCACTTCTCCGGTGGCAACCTCGAGACGCTCAGCGATAAGCCCGGCAGCCCGGTACTTGATGCGTTGCATACCTTCCGCGATAGCTGGTACTCCGCCAACCTGATGAAAGCGGTGATCTACAGCAACAAGCCGTTGCCGGAGCTGGCGCGGATGGCTGCTGACACCTTTGGCCGCGTGCCGAATCGTCAGATCAGCAGGCCGCAAATTACCGTCCCGGTGGTCACGGATGCGCAAAAAGGCATCATTATTCACTATGTGCCGGCGATGCCGCGCAAAGTGCTGCGCGTCGAGTTTCGCATCGACAACAACAGCGATCGCTTCCGCAGTAAAACCGATGAGCTGGTCACCTATCTCATCGGCAACCGCAGCCCGGGCACGCTCTCTGACTGGCTGCAAAAGCAGGGGCTGGCGGAAGGTATCCGCGCCGATTCCGATCCGGTGGTAAACGGCAACAGCGGCGTACTGGCGATCTCTGCCACCCTCACCGATAAAGGCCTGGCGCACCGCGATGAAGTGACGGCGGCCATTTTCAGCTACCTCGACCTCCTGCGTACTCAGGGCATCGACAAACGCTATTTCGACGAACTGGCGCATGTGCTGGCGCTGGATTTCCGCTATCCGTCAATCAACCGCGACATGGATTACGTGGAATGGCTGGCAGACACCATGATCCGGGTGCCGGTCGAGCATGCGCTGGACGTAGTCAACATTGCCGACCAGTACGACCCGCAGGCGATCAAAGACCGGCTGGCGATGATGACCCCGCAGAACGCCCGCATCTGGTATATCAGCCCCCAGGAGCCGCATAACAAGACGGCCTATTTTGTCGATGCGCCGTATCAGGTGGATAAGATTAGCGAGCAGACCTTCGCTGACTGGCAGCACAAATCGCGGGCCATCCAGCTGCAGCTGCCGGCGCTCAACCCCTATATTCCGGATGATTTCACCCTCATCAAAAGCGATAAAGCCTGGCCGCATCCGCAGCTGATCCTCGATGACCCGACGCTGCGGGTGGTGTATGCCCCGAGCCAGTATTTTGCCAGCGAGCCGAAGGCGGATATCTCCCTGGTGCTGCGTAATCCCCAGGCGATGGACAGCGCTCGCCGGCAGGTGATGTTTGCTCTCAACGATTATCTCGCCGGCATCGCCCTCGATCAGCTCAGTAACCAGGCGGCGGTCGGCGGCATTTCGTTCTCCACCGGCGCTAATAACGGATTAATGGTCAATGCCAACGGCTATACCCAGCACCTTCCGGCGCTGTTCAGCGATCTGTTGCAGGGATACTTCAGCTATACGCCGACCGAGGAGCAGCTGGAGCAGGCCAAATCCTGGTATGCGCAGATGATGGACTCCGCCGAGAAAGGCAAAGCCTACGATCAGGCGATAATGCCCATCCAGATGGTCTCCCAGGTGCCGTACTTCCAGCGCGAAGTGCGCCGGGCGCTGCTGCCCTCCATCACCCTTAAAGAGGTGCTCGACTACCGCGCCAACCTGAAAACCAAGGGGCGTCCTGAACTGATGGTGATCGGCAATATGACCGCCGATGCCGCCACGACGCTGGCCCGCCAGATCCAGCAGCAGCTGGGCGCTGACGGCAACGAATGGTGCCGCAATAAAGACGTGGTGGTGAACCGTCAGCAGCTGGCGATCTTCAACAAAGCGGGCAACAGCACCGACTCCGCGCTGGCCGCAGTGTTCGCGCCGCCCAATGTCGATGAGTTCAGCAGCACCGCCGCCAGCACTCTGCTGGGGCAGATCGTTCAGCCATGGTTCTACAACCAGCTGCGTACTGAAGAGCAGCTTGGCTACGCGGTCTTTGCCTTCCCGATGAACGTGGGGCGCCAGTGGGGTATGGGCTTCCTGCTGCAGAGCAGCGATAAGCAGCCAGCCTTCCTCTGGCAGCGGTTCCAGGCCTTCTTCCCCACCGCGGAGGCGAAGCTGCGGGCGATGAAGCCGGAAGAGTTTGCCCAGCTCCAGCAGGCGGTGATAAGCCAGATGCTGCAGGCGCCGCAGACGCTGGGCGATGAAGCCTCGAAACTGAGCAAAGATTTCGATCGCGGTAATATGCGTTTTGATTCACGTGATAAAGTAGTGGCTCAGATTAAACTGCTGACGCCGCAAAAACTTGCCGACTTCTTCCATCAGACGGTGGTGGATCCGCAGGGCATGACGATACTGTCCCAGATTTCCGGTAGCCAGAATGGCAAAGCGGACTATGCCCAGCCGAAAGGCGGCAAAGTGTGGGAAAATGTCAGCGCATTGCAGCAATCCCTACCCCTGATGCGAGAGAATGAATGACCGACACCGCTGAGTCTTTGGATCCCCTGCGCTTGCCCCTGACGGGCGAGCGCCTGATAGAAGCCTCTGCGGGCACCGGAAAAACCTTTACCATCGCCGCGCTGTATCTGCGGCTGCTGTTGGGGCTGGGCGGCGAGTCCGCCTATCCCCGCGCCATCAGCGTTGAAGAGCTGCTGGTGGTGACCTTTACCGAAGCGGCGACCGAAGAGCTGCGCGGGCGTATCCGCAGCAACATCCACGAACTGCGCATCGCCTGCCTGCGCGGCGAATCTGACAACCCGCTCTACAGCGCGCTGCTGGCGGAGATCGCCGACAAAGACGACGCCGCGAAGACCCTGCTGCTGGCCGAGCGGCAAATGGACGAGGCGGCGGTATTCACCATCCACGGCTTTTGCCAGCGGATGCTGAGCCTCAACGCCTTCGAGTCGGGCATGCTGTTCGAGCAGCAGCTGATTGAGGATGAATCCCGCCTGCGCTATCAGGCCTGCGCCGACTTCTGGCGTCGCCACTGCTATCCCCTGACCCGCGATATCGCGGCGGTGATCCACGATGTCTGGAAAGGGCCGCGCGATCTGCTGAAGTCCCTTGACCGCTGGCTGCAGGGCGAAGCGCCGCAGCTCAAGTCACCGCCAGCCGCTAACGAGACGCTGGCCGAGCGCCATCAGCAGATCATCAGCCGCATTGACTCGCTTAAGCAGCAGTGGCGTGAGCAGGTGGGTGAGATCGAAGGCGTGCTGGAAAATTCCGGCCTTGACCGGCGGAAGTTCAATCGCGGCAATCAGGGCAAGTGGATTGAGAAAGTGAACGCCTGGGCGCAGGAAGAGACGTTGAGCTACCAGCTGCCCGACGCGCTGGAGAAATTTGCCCAGTCGTTTCTGTACGAGCGCACTAAAGCCGGCGGCGAACCGCCGGTACATCCGTTGTTTAGCGCCGTTGAGACGCTGCTGTCCTCGTCGCTCACGCTCACCGATCTGGTGCTGGCGAGAGCAATGGTCGAGATCCGCGATGCGGTCGCGCGCGAAAAGCGCCGCCGCGGCGAGCTGGGGTTTGACGATATGCTCAGCCGGCTTGACGAGGCGCTGCGCGGCGACAGCGGCGAGGCGCTGGCCAGCGCCATTCGCCAGCGTTTTCCGGTGGCGATGATCGATGAATTTCAGGACACCGACCCCCAGCAGTACCGAATTTTTCGCCGTATCTGGCGCCAGCAGCCGGAGACGGCGCTGCTGCTGATCGGCGACCCAAAACAAGCCATCTACGCTTTTCGCGGCGCCGATATCTTTACCTATATGAAGGCGCGCGGCGACGTTGCCGCGCACTACACCCTCGATACCAACTGGCGCTCCTCGCCGGGCATGGTCGGCAGCGTCAACCGCTTGTTCAGCCTCAGCGATAACCCCTTTATGTTTCGCGAGATCCCCTTCCTGCCGGTGAAGGCAGCGGCAAAGAACCAGGGGCTGCGCTTTAGCGTTGACGCGGCGGACGTACCTGCGATGAACGTCTGGCTGATGCCCGGCGACACCGTCGGGTCTGGCGATTATCAGACGTTTATGGCGCAGCTCTGCGCCACGCAGATCCGCGACTGGCTGAGCGCCGGCCAGCAGGGGCGCGCGCTGCTGTGGCGTGGGGAAACCTCGCGCCCGGTGCAGGCTTCGGATATCACGGTGCTGGTGCGCAACCGGCTGGAGGCGGCACAGGTGCGTGAAGCGCTGCAGACGCTGGGCATCCCCTCGGTCTACCTCTCCAACCGCGACAGCGTTTTTGAGACGCTGGAGGCCCAGGAGCTGCTCTGGCTGCTGCAGGCGGTGCTGGCCCCGGAGCGGGAAAATACCCTGCGCAGCGCGCTGGCGACCTCCATGTTTGGCCTGACCGCGCTGGATATTGAAAACCTGAACCAGGACGAGCAGGCATGGGACGCGCTGGTAGAGGAGTTCAGCGAATACCGCCAGATCTGGCGGCAGCGAGGGGTGATGCCGATGCTGCGGGCGTTGATGACGGCCCGGCATATCGCCGAGAATCTGCTGGCGACCCGCGGCGGCGAGCGGCGCTTAACCGACATTCTGCACATCAGCGAATTGCTGCAGGAGGCGGCCAGCCAGCTGGAAAGCGAGCATGCCCTGGTGCGCTGGCTGGCGCAGCACATCGCCGAGCCGGACAGCAACGCCGCCAGCCAGCAGATGCGTCTCGAAAGTGATAAGCACCTGGTGCAAATTGTCACCATTCACAAGTCAAAAGGGCTGGAATACCCCCTGGTCTGGCTGCCGTTTATCGCCCGGTTTCGTAAACAGGACCAGGCGTTTTACCACGATCGCGAGACGTTCGCGGCGGTGCTGGATCTGGGCCAGGATGAATCCAGCCTCGAGCTGGCGGAGGCGGAACGGCTGGCGGAAGATCTGCGCCTGTTGTACGTCGCCTTGACCCGCGCGGTCTGGCACTGCAGCCTCGGCGTGGCGCCGCTCAGTAGCCGGAAATCCGGCAACAGCGATTTCCATCTCAGCGCGCTGGGGCGTTTGCTGCAGGCAGGTGAAGCCATGGACGCCGCCGGGCTGGCTGCGCAGCTGGCAGACTTCTGTCAGGGCGAGATTGCATTACAGAGACCGGGCGAGCTGGATCTCACCCCGTGGCAGGCGCCCGCGGCGACCATCCCCCCGCTGTCGGCGCGTGAGCTACAGCGCCGTATCGCCGACGACTGGCGGGTGACCAGCTACTCCGGGCTGCAGCAGCATGGTTTCAGCGGCGGGCAGGATCTGCTGCCGCGTCTGGATGTCGATGCCGCCGGCGTCGGTGAAGTGGTGGAAGAGCCGCAGTTGACTCCGCACCAGTTCCCGCGCGGCGCCGCGCCGGGGACCTTCCTGCACAGCTTGTTTGAGGAGCTGGACTTCACCCAGCCGGTGCCGGACGGATGGATGGCGGAGAAGCTGCAGCTGAGCGGGTTTGACGCGCAGTGGGCGCCGGTGCTGACCGACTGGCTGGGGGGCGTGCTGAAGACCCGCCTGCCGGGGCCGGATATCGCGCTCAATCAGCTTGCGGCGCGGGATAAACAGGTGGAGATGGCGTTTTACCTGCCCATCGCCCAGCTGCTGACGGCGGAGCGCCTTGACGCGCTTATCCGCCAGTACGATCCCCTCTCCGCCGACACGCCGCCGCTGGATTTCCGCCAGGTGCGCGGCATGCTGAAGGGCTTTATCGATCTGGTCTTCCGCCACGAAGGCCGCTATTACCTGCTGGATTACAAATCCAACTGGCTGGGGGGAGATCGCGAGGCCTATACCCGGCCGGCGATGGAGCAGGCGATGCGTGCCCACCGCTACGATCTACAGTATCAGCTGTATAGCCTGGCGCTGCACCGCTATCTGCGCCACCGGCTGGCCGATTATGACTATGACCGCCACTTCGGTGGCGTGATTTATCTCTTCCTGCGCGGCATGGACGGGCAGGAGGGGGGGCAGGGGATCTTCACCACCCGGCCGGTGAGACCGCTGATTGACGGTCTGGATCAGCTTTTTGCCGGAGAAACGCAGGAGGAGGCCTCATGACTTTCGAACAACTACTGCTGGCCGCGGTGGAGCAGCGTCTGCTGCGGCCGCTGGACGTCCAGTTTGCCCTGATGGTGGCGCAAAACGACCCGCCGGCGGTCAAGCTGGCAGCGGCGTTACTGAGCCGGGATGCCGGCGAGGGGCACGTCTGCCTGCCGCTCTCGCGGCTGAGCGGCGACGAGGCGCTGAGCGGAAAAGCGGGGGAGATCCGCGATCGGCTGCTGGCCGAAGCCGGCGCGCCGGAGGACTGGCCCGCGCTGCTGCTCGCGTCGTCGGCGGTAAGCTGCGGCGATGCCCCGGCGCCGATGATTTTGTGCGGCGACCGGCTCTACCTGAACCGGATGTGGCGCAACGAGCTGACCGTCGCCCGCTTCTTCAATGACGCCAACCGGGTGCTGGAGATGGATGAGGCGCGGCTGGCGGCCACCCTGAATGCGCTGTTTCCCGCCACTGGCGAAACCGACTGGCAAAAAGTGGCCGCGGCGGTGGCGCTGACCCGCCGCATATCGGTGATCTCCGGCGGTCCCGGGACCGGGAAGACCACCACCGTGGCGAAGCTTCTGGCGGCGCTGATCCAGATTGACGACAGTCCACGCTGTCGTATTCGCCTCGCAGCGCCGACCGGTAAAGCGGCAGCGCGCCTGACCGAATCGCTGGGGGCGGCACTGAGAAAGCTGCCGCTGACCGACGCGCAGAAAGCGTTAATTCCCACCGAGGCCAGCACGCTGCATCGTCTGCTCGGCGCCCAGCCCGGCAGCCAGCGCATGCGCTATCATGCCGGCAACCCGCTGCATCTGGACGTGCTGGTGGTGGATGAAGCCTCGATGATTGACCTGCCGATGATGTCGCGGCTTATCGACGCGCTGCCGGCTCACGGGCGGGTGATTTTCCTTGGCGATCGCGACCAGCTGGCCTCCGTGGAAGCCGGGGCGGTACTGGGCGACATCTGCGCCTGGGCAAGCTCGGGTTACACCGCCGCACGGGCGCAGGAGCTGACCCGGCTGACCGGTTCGCCGGTGCCTGCGGGCGAGGGGACTATCGCCGGCGCGCTGAGAGACAGCTTGTGCCTGCTGCAAAAGAGCTATCGCTTCGGCAGTCACTCCGGTATCGGGAGCCTGGCGCGGGCGGTGAACGCTGGTGCGCGCGCGGAGGTGAAGGCCACGCTGCGCCAGCCGTTTGACGATATCGCGCTTCATCCCCTCAGCACGACTGACGAGTACGAGGCCATGCTCGGCGCGGCCCAGCAGGGCTATGAGCGCTACCTGCAGCTGCGCCGCGAGCGGGCCGAACCGCAGGCCATGCTGGCCGCTTTCAGCGAATTCCAGCTGCTGTGCGCGCTGCGCGAAGGGCCGTACGGCGTGAGCGGCGTCAATGAGCGGCTGGAGCAGCGGCTCAACCGCCAGCGGGCGATCGCCCTGCCGCGCCACTCCCGCTGGTATGACGGCCGACCGATCATGATATCGCGCAACGACAGCGCGCTGGGGCTGTTTAACGGCGATATCGGCATTGCGCTGGAGCGCAACGGCGAGCTGCGGGTGTGGTTCCTGATGCCCGACGGCGCCATCAAGTCGGTACAGCCGAGCCGCCTGCCGGAGCATGATACCGCCTGGGCGATGACCGTGCATAAATCGCAGGGCTCGGAGTTCGAACATGCGGCGCTGATCCTGCCGGCGCGCAGCGTCCCGCTGGTGACGCGCGAACTGGTCTATACCGCCATCACCCGCGCGAAACAGCGCTTGTCGCTCTATGCCGACGAGCAGGTACTCTCCCAGGCCATTGTGACGCGAACCGAGCGGCGCAGCGGTCTGGCGGAGATTTTTGCCGGGCGCGAAGCCTCCTGAGACGCCGCGTCCGGGCGATAGGGACAAGGGTGACCCCCGTCCCGGACTGGCGAAGAATCAGTAGCTGAAGAACAGGGGGATGAGCCAGAACACCGATATCGAGTTCATGGCACAAAAATAGGCCCCATAGCGCATGGGGAGTGATGACGTTGAGAGATCGGCAATAACGATAACCACCAGTGAAATAATCAGGTTGGCTATCGATATGACGATGAACAGCAAGAACACCATCATCCCGGCCGCCATGGCGCCGGATGAGGGGCCTCCGCTACCCGCCATAATCATTATCAGCAACAGCGCCCAGGGATAGAGGGAAATGACCAGCACGATGTTTTTGATGTTTCTGATCACCCAGTTGGGCTGCTTTTTCTTAGCCATTATCAGTCCTTAGCGTAATGAATGATTTATCGTGTGTTTCGCCTGAATCATGATGACGGAGGGGCGCTTTAAGGTCATATGGCCAGCAGTCCGAGCCACCATAGTGATATCGAATTCATCGCGAAAAAGCGGACTGTCGCGCCGCCGGCCAGCGGTGGAGTGGAACAGCGGGCACAAAAAATGACCAGCGAGGAGATGAGGAAATTAATGCCGGATGTCAGGGCCAGCAGAAATAATATCGCGATGGCGGCGCCGAGCGCGGCATAGCCGTGCTGATGATGGCGCTGGTTATCCCAGAGCAGCAAAATCAACAGCAACCACGGATAGAGGGCGACCGCGGTGGTGATGAGGTTGATATGTCTGACCAGCCAGTTCGGTTTGGTTTCCATTCTTTAAGCGATCCTTGCAGGGTGGGTAGCGGCCGTTGCGCCAGTCGACCTCCTGTCGACAGCCTGTAGCATATCGTTGGGCCAGCGTTAAAGGAATGGTCTGCGTGGAAACCAGGAATTTCGCCCGCGTGCCGCACACTGTGCCCGCGCGAAGCGATGCTGGAGAGCGGCCGGGAATAAGGCGATAAACGCCGCTTTTTCCCGGGCCGTTAAAAAGGGTAGGGAAGGGCTTAGGCGAGGTCGGCCATCAGCACCTTCGACCGGCGCTGATAGTTATACATCTGCTTTTTACTCTCCGGCAGCAGGTCAATATCCACCGGCGTGAAGCCGCGCTCCTGGAACCAGTGAATGCTGCGGGTGGTTAGTACGAACAGCTTGCTCAGCCCCATCTGCCTGGCCTGGGCGGCAATACGCTCCAGCAGCACCTCACCCCGTGACGAACTCCGGTAATCCGGATGCACCGCCACGCAGGCCATCTCGCCGATCTTCTCTTCCGGGAAAGGATAGAGGGCGGCGCAGGCAATAGTGGTGTTATCGCGCTGAATAATGGTGAATTTGTCGATTTCCATTTCCAGCTGCTCGCGAGAGCGGCGCACCAGGATGCCCTGCTGCTCAAGCGGGCTTATCAGCTCAAGAATACCGCCGATATCATTGATGGTTGCCCGACGGATTTGCTCCGCGCTCTCCATGACGATCTGAGTGCCGATGCCGTCGCGTGAAAACAGTTCCTGCAGCAGTGCGCCATTTTCCTGATAGCTGATCAGGTGGCAGCGCCGCACGCCGCTGCGGCAGGCCTTCACCGCCCCGCGCAGGAAGCGCACGGTACCGGAGTTATAATCTTCATCTGCCTCCAGCTCTTCGACGCGGGCCTGCGCCTCATTAGGGAACAGTTCGGAGACAATTTCTCCCGCCTGGTTGTACACTCCCTGCGACGAACAGAAACCGATCATTTTCTCCGCCTTCAGTTTGATAGCCAGCTGGGTGGCGATCTCTTCCGAAGTCAGGTTAAAGCTCTCGCCGGTGACCGACACCGCGACCGGCCCCATCAGCACAATGGCGCCGCTGTCGAGCTGACGATGAATCGCCTCTTCATCAATGCGGCGAATACGCCCACTGTGGCAATAATCGACGCCGTCATCGACGCCCAGCGGCTGGGCAATGATAAAGTTGCCGCTGACGACGTTGATATGGGCTCCCTGCAGCGGGGTGTTGTTGAGGCTCATCGACAGACGGGCGGTGATCTCCAGCTGCAGCATGCCCGCCGCCTGCTTCACCAGCTCCAGCGTTTTGGCGTCAGTCACTCGCGTCTGCTTGTGATAGATCGGCTCGTGATGGTGCTCGGCGAGGTTCGCGTCAATCTGCGGTCGAGCGCCATAGACCACCACCAGGCGAATGCCCAGGCTATGCAATAACCCTATATCATTGACAATATTAGAAAAATTCTCATGCTCAATGGCTTCGCCGCCCAGCATGATGACAAACGTTTTTCCCCGATGGGCATTAATATAGGGAACAGAATGGCGGAATCCTTCTACCAGTTCAGTGCGACGTTCCTTCACCATGACAAACCCTCAATGCATGATTATTCGTAATTATTGTATTTTTATTCTGTTTTGCCGTTAAACGCAAGTGCCAATTTTAGGCTAAGTCGCGAAAAACATGTGACCCGGCGCAGGGTGTCAATGAATGTTTACCCTTTTATAGATGACAGGTTATATGCCTTTCGTTAAAGTTTCTGGTCAATCTGTTTGTTTTGGGTACAAATGCGTTTTTATTGCTTGGGAGTGGCATGTCGGGAAACAACTCAGGATTAAGCCGTCGCCGTCTGTTGCAGGGCGCGGGCGCCATGTGGTTAATGAGCGTGAGCCCTGTGGGGCTGGCTGCCGATGCGCGAGTGGTCGCCGTTCGCGTCTGGCCAGCATCGACCTACACGCGCGTCACGGTAGAATCGAATCATGTGCTGAAATACCGGCAGTTTGCCCTCAGTAATCCGGAACGAGTGGTAGTGGATCTGGAAGGGGTTAACCTGAACTCTGTGCTGAAAGGCATGGGCGGCCAGATCCGCGATGACGATCCCTTTATTAAGTCCGCCCGCGTGGGCCAGTTTGATCCACAAACCGTGCGCATGGTCTTTGAGCTCAAGCAGAACGTCAAGCCGCAGCTGTTTGCCCTCGCGCCGGTGGCCGGCTTTAAAGAGCGTCTGGTGATGGACCTCTACCCCGCCAACGCCACCGATGTTCAGGATCCGCTGCTGGCGCTGCTCGAGGATTACAACAAAGGCGACCTGGAGCGTCAGGTGCCGCCGGCGCAAAGCGGACCACAGCCGGGCAAAGCCGGGCGTGACCGGCCGATTGTCATTATGCTCGATCCCGGACACGGCGGCGAAGACTCCGGCGCCGTGGGGAAGTATCGCACCCGCGAAAAAGACGTGGTGCTGCAGATTGCCCGCCGCCTGCGGGCGTTAATCGACAAAGAAGGCAATATGAAGGCCTATATGACCCGCAACGAAGATGTGTTCATCCCGTTGAAAGTGCGTGTCGCGAAGGCGCAGAAGCAGCGCGCCGACCTGTTCGTGTCGATTCACGCCGATGCCTTTACCAGCCGCCAGCCCAGCGGCTCTTCGGTGTTTGCCCTCTCCACCAAGGGGGCCACCAGTACCGCGGCAAAATATCTCGCCCAGACGCAGAACGCCTCGGATCTGATCGGTGGGGTCAGCAAGAGCGGTGACCGCTATGTCGACCACACCATGTTCGATATGGTGCAGTCCCTCACCATCGCTGACAGCCTCAAATTTGGCAAGGCGGTGCTGGAGAAAATGGGCAATATCAATAACCTGCACAAGAACCGGGTAGAACAGGCGGGCTTTGCGGTGCTGAAGGCGCCAGACATCCCCTCCATTCTGGTGGAGACGGCGTTTATCAGTAACGTGGAAGAAGAGCGGAAACTGAAAACGGCTAAATTCCAGCAGGAGGTGGCCGAGTCGATCCTCGCCGGGATTAAAGCCTACTTTGCCGACGGCGCGACGCTGGCCCGCCGCGGATAACCACACAGGAAAGGGACATGGCCTTACTGAAAAGCGCCCATGGCGGTAACATCCGCGAGGCCGCCGCCCTGCTGGGCATTGCGCCCGGCGAGCTGCTGGATTTTAGCGCCAACATCAATCCGCTGGGGATGCCCGCCTCGCTCAGGCAGGCGATCATCGACAACCCAGGCTGCGCCGAACGCTACCCTGACGTCGAGTATCAACAGCTGCATCAGGCGCTGGCTGCCCACCATCAGCTGCCGGCGGCGCAGATCCTCGCCGGCAACGGCGAAACTGAATCAATCTTCACCCTCGTCCACGGCCTTAAGCCGCGACGGGCGATGATCGTCATTCCTGGTTTCGCGGAGTACCGGCGGGCGCTGCAGACGGTGGACTGCGAAGTAGTGGAGTATGCCCTGCGGGAGTGCGATGGCTGGCAGCTGACTGACGCCATCCTCGATGCCCTGACTCCGGCGCTGGACTGTCTGTTTCTTTGCACCCCGAACAACCCCACCGGCCTGCTGCCGGAGCGGGGCCTGCTGGAAGCCATTGCGCAGCGCTGCCGGGCCCTGAATATCAGCCTGATCCTTGATGAGGCCTTTCTTGATTTTATGCCCGACCAGCCGGGATTTATTCCCCTGCTGGCGCAGTACCCGCACGTCTGGGTTCTGCGCTCGCTCACCAAATTTTATGCTATTCCGGGGCTGCGTCTCGGCTATCTGCTCAACGCTGACGCGCAGGCAGTGGCCCGACTGCGCGAGCGACAAATGCCGTGGTCCATTAATGCCTATGCCGCCCTGGCCGGGGAAATTATTCTCCAGGACCGGGCGTATCAGCGGGCCACCTGGCAGTGGCTGCAGGAAGAGGGAACGCGCTTCTATGCGCGACTGAAAGAGATTAACGGGCTGACCGTGTGGCCCGGGCGCGCCAACTACCTGTTTTTACGCTGCGACAGACCAGAGTTTGACCTGCAATACGCTCTGCTGCGCCAGCACGTGCTGATCCGCAGCTGCGCCAACTACCCGGGGCTGGATAGCCGCTATTTCCGGGTGGCGATCCGTAGCGCCAGCGAAAACGACCAGCTGCTGGCGGCGCTGCGCCGGGCGCTGGCCTGATCCCTACTGCAGGGTGACGCCCCCGGGCACCATCGCCAGCAGATGCTGCTGCGGCCAGTGGGCGGCGATTTTACTGTCTGCCAGCCGCCATTGCAGAAATTCGACGTCATGACGGCGGCGGTCCAGTAGCAGGCCGACGACGCTGCCGCTGTGCGCCACGTTAAGGCCATACAGTCCTGCGCTTTCCACCAGTTCCAGCAGCGCGCTAAATCCCGGTTTGGGCAACAGCTGCTGGCTGGCGACGGCGCTGATGGTCGCCGCTTCGCCCAGCAGCTGCGGGCTGCCGCAGTGGCAGGCCTGCTGTACTTTCTCCCACGCCAGCTGCAGCCGGGAGGCGTTTGCTAACAGGCCAGGCTCGCGCGGTAGCTGGTGATAGTCGGTGGTGCGCAGCGTCAGCGGGCTCTCCAGCACTAACAGGTCGAGCGCTGGCGGAGGGGGACAGGCGATTTGCGTGGCGGCGGTATTATGGTCGAACAGCGTCAGCTGGCGAAACAGGGTGCTGTCGGTGGGCTCCAGCGCGACGCACAGGCGCGCCAGCGTCGGCTCATCCAGCGGATGGCCCAGATGGTGGGCGGTGGCCACCGCAGTGGCGGCGATATCGGCAGTGCTGCTGGCCATTCCTTTGGCCACCGGGATCGTCGAGTGCAGGGTAATGCGGATCTGCTGGCTCAGCCCTGGAGGATAGCCCCAGTGGGCCAGCAGCTGGTCGACCATTGCTCGCGACAGCGGCCGCTCATCCTTTCGCGGCACCCCGGTCTCGACCTCGACGGTGCTGTACCAGTCCACCGGGCAGGAGACCAGCTTTTCGCTGCCGAGGATCCAGCCCTGGATAAGTTCTCCGCACGAGGCGGGACATTGTGCAACTGCCACGTTTTCACCTTTCCGCTTACCTTCGCCAGGGCGCATAGTGGCATGGCGACCCGCCGGTTACCATGATTCTCCGCAAGAGGAGGTACGTCGTTTATGCCGACACCGCCAGCTCGCGCGCCTGCGGCAATGCAAGACGCATGACGTCGCGGGCAATCATTAGCTCTTCATTGGTGTTGATCACTGCCACTTTGACCAGCGCATTATCCGCCTGAATAAAGGTCGCGCTCCGCTGGTTTTTCTCGTCGTCCAGCGCGAGGCCGAGAAAGTGCAAATTGCGGCAGATCGTCGCCCGCGCCCGGGCGGAATTCTCGCCTATGCCGCCGGTAAAAATCAGCGCGTCCAGACCTCCCATCTGCATGATATAGCTGCCGATAGTCGCGCGAATGCGTTCGGCAAACAACGACAGCGCCAGTGCCGCCCGTTCGTTGCCGGCGTCGGCTGCCTGTTCAACGTCGCGGTAATCAGAGGACACGCCGGAGACGCCAAGCAGCCCAGATTCATTATTCAGCAGCTGGTTGAGCTGCTGGGCGGATTTCCCTTCTTTCTCCACCAGCCAGGGAAGAATCGACGGATCGATATCGCCGCTGCGGGTGCCCATCATCACTCCGGACTGCGGGGTAAAGCCCATTGAGGTATTCACCGACTGCCCGCCTTTGATGGCGCAGACGCTGCAGCCATTGCCCAGATGGCAGCTCACTACCCGCAGGGCGCTCAGCGGTACGCCCAGCTTTTCCGCCAGCGTGCTGCTGACATAGTGATGGCTGGTGCCGTGAAAACCGTAGCGGCGAATGCCCAGCTCGGCGTAATAGCGCCAGGGCAGGGGATAGAGCCAGGACTCCGGCGCCAGGGTCTGGTGAAAAGCGGTATCAAAAACCGCCACCGCCGGTACCGCCGGCAGCAGCTGGCGAAAGAGACGAATGCCCAGCGCATTGACCGGGTTATGCAATGGCGCCAGCTCCGCCAGGCGTTCGATCTCCCGCAGGGTGTCGTCGCAGACCAGCGCGGCGTCTTTGAAGCGTTCGCCGCCGTGGGCGACGCGGTGGCCAACACCGTCTATCTCCTGCAGGCTGCTCAGGATCCCGCGGCCGGTCAGCGCCTCCAGCAGCAGCGTCACTGCCTCGTGGTGATCGGCGATGGGCAGCGTCTCCTGCCATTTCTGCGCCGGCGTTTTCAGCGTAAAGCGGGCCTCGGGCAGGCCGATACGTTCGATCAATCCCTGACAGATCAACGCCCCCTGCGGCATGTTAAGCAACTGAAACTTCAGGGAAGAGCTGCCGGCGTTAATCGCCATTATTTTATATGACATTGATATTCCTCTGTATTCAGGCAGGCGAGCAGGTCATCAAGCCCGTCACCGGTTAACGCGCTGGTGATAAAGATATGTTCGGCTCCTGCCGCCTCGAGCCATGCCCGGACCTGTTCCAGACGGGGCGGAGCGGCCAAATCGGCTTTGGTGATCACCCCGATAACCGGGCGGTTCATTGGGGCGGTAAACCCCGGAGAAAAGGGTGACCAGGGCGCATCGGCATTCAGCACCAGCGCGATGACATCGGCCTCGCAGGCGCTGGTTAACAGCGCGCTGTACAGGCAGCGGTTTTCCAGATATTCCCCGGGGGTGTCGATTGCGGCCGGCGTCCAGACGATGGCCTGCGTTTTTTGATAACGCAGCGTTTCGCCACGCAATACCTGGGTCAACGAGGTTTTGCCGCACTGGCTGGGTCCGATAAGCATCAGGCGTTTCATGGGCTCAGGTCCGGGTAATTGGGCAGGCGGTGAAGCGCATCAGCTCACCAAGGGTGCGTGTGACCTGCCTGAGCGCGTACTCCACCGCGGAGACATCGCCGGTCAACACCACCGCGCCGGTGAAGCGATCGAGAAAGCCGATCTCCACCGCGCCGGATTTGGTGGCGATGTCGCAGGCGATAATTGATGCCTCACTGGGGGTAATAGTAAGGATGCCGATAGCGGAGACCGCGTCCGGCAGGCCCAGTTTTTTGAACAGATCTTTGCCCGGATTGGCGATGAGATGCGCCAGAGTGACCTGTTTACCCGGGACATACTCCTGGATCATGCGTTCGGTAGGGGTTTGCGGTTCCATTATCCCTCCATCAGCTGTTGCCACAGCGCGTCGTGTGGTCGCGGGATCACTGCCCGGTAAACCAGTAATCCTTTCTCGCCTGCGCTGTCGCTGGCCACCGTGACGGCGTTGTCGACATCAGCGATATCGCCAGCTACCACCATGTAACACTTGCCGCCGATACCGAACGCCATATGGACGCGCACCAGGGTGACGTTGGCCGCTTTCACCGCGCGGTCGGCGGCGCTGATGCACGCCGCCACGCTCCAGGTTTCGACGATCCCCGCCGCCTGACGCTGCTCGACCACGTTGAGGCCACTGATCGCCGGCAGTACGCTGGGGTGAATGTTGGCCAGCACCAGGCTGTCCACCAGCATTTCCCCGGCGCGCGCGGTACCGGCGGCGATTGCCTGCTGCACGGCGCCGACGTCGCCGCCGAGCATCAGCAGGTATTTTCCGGGACAAAGGGTTCTGCAGAGCAGGAGCTGTACGTTCGCACTTTTCAGCATGACGTCGCCTAACTCTATGCCCCTGGCGATGCTGGTCAGTTCTAAAATTCCGATAGCCTGGGTCATGATTAACCTCTTACAAGCGTAATGGCCTGCTCCGTGATGGCGGAGACCAGGCCGTCAATACTGGCGTGTACCGGCGCGCCGAGGGCGTCGGCAGGGATATCTGCCAGCAGCTGGCCACGCGTCACCTGTTCTCCCGGCGCGACGCAGGGCACGGCGCTGATGCCGATATGCTGGCGCAGGGGCAGGGTGACGCAGGTCACCCCCGGTTCGACCGCCGTTAGCGGCGCCTCCTGATACCAGGGATCAAGCCCCAGCTTGCTAATGAGCCGTTTGACCGGCACCAGGCGATGCTTCGCCATCTCGTCCGCCGGACGCAACGGTCCTTCGTAGCGCAGATTTTTCGCCCTCAGTTCACGTTTCAACAGACGGTTGATGCGCATGGGTGAAATACCCACCGGGCAGGCGACGCTCTCGCAAACGTTGCACTCCGAACAGGTCAGGGCGCTGAGCAGCAGCGACGGGGTGGCCGCCTGGCGATAGTTCACCGCCCGCACCAGCAGATGAGGGGAAAGCTCATGACCGATCAGGTGCCGGGGGCATAAATCTGTGCATAAACGGCACTGTTCACAGACGGTGCGGGCGATGGCGAGCAGCGTTCGCTCATCCTGCCGCCGTCGCTGGATCAGTGGATGATTGCCCGGGAGTACCAGCAGCCCACCGGTGGTTTTGGTGACCGGTGTCTCCAGGGAGGTAATAAGCGAGCCCATCATCGGTCCGCCGTTGATAAACCCTGGATCGTCAACCGTCGCGCCGCCGGCCAGATCCAGCACCTCGCGCAGCGACATGCCCAGCGGTACGGTCAGCGTCAGCGGACGGGCGACGGCGCCATTGACGGTCAACGTCCGGCGAGTCACCGGATAGCCCTGCTCCACGGCTCTGGCGATATTGAGTACCGTCTGCACGTTATTGACCACCACGCCGACGCTGACCGGCAGCGCGGCAGGCGGCACGCGGCGCCCCGTTGCCAGCCAGATAGTGAGCACCTCATCCCCGGCCGGATAGACGTCAGGCAGAATATGCAGCCGGGCCCATTCCGGGAGCCGCGGGGTTAAGGCCGCAATCGCCGCAGCATATTTCGCCTTCAGGGCAATGATCCCTTCCCGGGCACCGGTGGCGGTCATCGCGTAACCCAGGCCGCGAATCAGTCGGTCAGCCTGTTGCGCCATCAGCTGTTGATCAACCTTCAGCATCGGTTCGCATTCGGCGGCGTTCACCAGCACGGTGTCCACCTGGGCCTGCAGTTTGATGTGGGTCGGAAAGCCTGCGCCACCGGCTCCCACGACGCCGGCAGCCCGGACGCGCTCGCGGATCTCCGCCGCGTCCATGTCTGGTAGTGGCACTATCGCTTCACTCATTGCAGGCTCTCCAGCAGTTGCGCAATGGCCGCGCCATCGGCCGGGCGCGGGTTGGTGCGCAGGGTGGCGTCGGCCAGCGCGGCCGGCACCATGGCGGGAATTCGCGATAAGAACAGGGGATATTTTTCCTGCAAGGCGCCCTTGAGGGTGGGAATGGCACACTGTTGTTTCAGCATTTCCACCGCGGCGATCAGCGCCTGGAAAGCCTCCTGCTCGCCAGCTTCGGGCGGGCAGAACCGGCAGGCCCTGGCCAGGCGCGCATAGCGCTTCGCCGCTCGCGGCTCGCCGGCGTTGAAGCGGATCACTGCGGTCAGCAGCAGCGCGTTGGCCAGGCCATGGGGGAGGTGAAACTGGCCGCCAAGCTGATGGGCGATAGCATGATTGAGCCCAAGGCCAGCCTGGCTAAAGGCCATGCCGGCAAGGGTTGAGGCATTGTGCATTTTACTGCGGGTCGCGACGCAGTCGCCCTGGCGAACCGCAACGGGCAGGGCGCGAAACACCAGCCTGGCGGCTTTTTCCGCCAGCGCATCGGTAAAGTCGGTGGCCTGCGGCGATACCCATGCCTCAAGCGCGTGGGTTAGCACGTCCAGCCCGGTATGGGCTGTGATCGTGGGCGGTACGCTGACCACCAGCGTCGGGTCGAGGATCGCCATGTCGGGACAGAGTGCCTCATGGAACAGCGGGTACTTGATCCCTTTTTCCGGGTCGCTGATGACGCAGGCGCTGGTTACTTCCGAACCGGTACCGCTGGTGGTGGGGATCGCCACGCAGGTGTCGACAGGCAGCCCGCCCTGCTGACTGAACCAGACGATAGCCTTGGCGGCGTCCATTGCTGAGCCGCCGCCGAAGCCGATCACCACCTGTGGACGCAGGGAATGCATCTGCGCTATCCCTTTCGCTACGGTGTGAATGGTCGGATCCGGCGTAATATCGCTGAACACGCTGACGCGGTTGCTGGCGGGCAGCGCGGCGCGCAGCCGGTCAAGCAGCGGTGAGCGAGCCAGGAAGCCGTCGCAGACGATCCAGATGTGCTGATGGCTAAAGCGCTGCAGCGCGGCCAGGCTGCCCGGGCCGCTGTAGAGGCGCGTTTGCAGAGAAAAGGTGTGCATGGCGCCCCCGGTTAGCGAATGGAAAAACCGTTAGTTAACACGCAGCGCCGCAGGCGGGCGAACGTCCGTGCGGAGGTGGTGCCTTCTCCGGTTGGTGTGGCGATGGTGAAGGTGGTAAACCCTTCGCCCCCGACGCCGATTCCTGCGTAAGACGGGCCATTTTTGACAAAGATGGAGGTCTGTAGCGTGCGTGCCGCCAGATTGAGCCGCGAGACATTCTGCGAATGCATGGTGGCGGTGTGGTGCAGACCCTCCTCGACGTGCAGGGCCAGCGCCAGGGCGCTGTCAAAGTCAGCGACCCGAACGATCGGCAGCACCGGCATCAGCTGCTCGCAGGTCACCCAGGAGTCGTTCGCCTCCACCTCGGCTATCAGCAGGCGAGGGGCGCGCGACGGAACGGCGAGACCGGCCGCCGCCAGCAGCGCAGCCGGGCTTTTACCGACCAGTTTTTTATTCGCCGCGCCGTCGGGCAGGCAGACGGCGCGCAGGGTATCGGTCTCCTGTCGGCTCAGCAGCAGCGCGTCAAAATCCTGCATTTGCTGGATCAGGCGGTCAGCGACCGCGGCGACGACGATCAGGCTTTTTTCGGCGATACAGGGCAGGTTGTAATCGAAGGAGGCGCCGCTGATGATATCTTCCGCGGCTTTGACGAGATCGGCGGTTTCATCAACAATGCACGGCGGATTGCCAGCGCCAGCGCCGATCACTTTTTTACCGCTTTTCATACCCATCGCCACAATCCCAGGACCGCCGGTGATAGCCAGAACGGCAATCCGCGGGTGGGACATCATCTGCTGGGTGGCTTCAAAGGTCGGTTCGGCAACGGTTACCACCAGGTTACGGATGCCGCTGCAGCGGTAGGCGATCTCTTCGATCCTGGCGATAAGCTTTAACGAGACCTTTTTCGCGCCGGGATGAGGGCTGAAATAGACGCTATTACCCGCCGCCAGCATGCTGATACTGTTATTGATAATGGTTTCTGTTGGGTTGGTGCTGGGCGCCACGGCGCCAATGACGCCAAACGGTGAGTACTCAAACAGCACCATCCCGCCATCGCCGGTTAGGGCGTTGGTAGTGAGATCTTCAATGCCCGGTGTGTTCTCAAGGGCAGCTTTATTTTTCAGATACTTATCTTCTTTGTTGCCCATGCCCGTCTCTGTGGCGCTCTCTTCCGCCAGTATCGCCAGCTCAGGAGCCAGCGTCTCCCGCAGGGCGCTGATAATGGCGCTACGGGTTTTTAGCGGACACTGCTGATAGCGGACAAAAGCCTGATGAGCGGCGTCGATGGCGCTGCCGACGTCACGGAAAATGCCCTGCTGATCCTGAGAGGCGATTGCAGGAGCGAGCTTTTCGCTGAGGATGGTGCGGATAAGGGTTTCCAGTTCTGCTGTATTCATTGATGTGTTCTCACGTTAATGGCCGCCATGGCAGCCTGTGCAATAGCCATATCCTGCTCGACGCTGCCGCCGCTAATACCGAGGCCGGCTATCAGCTGGCCATCGCGCCACAGCGGATAACCGCCGCCAAAGGTGACGACTTTTCCCTGCAGATGGCTCTCCAGACCGTACAGCGCAGCGCCTGGCTGTACGGTCGCCGCGAGTTCGTGGGTCGCGGTTTTCATGGCGACGGCGGTCCAGGCTTTCTTCGGCGCCAGCTCGCTACTGACCAGCAGCGCATCGGGCATTCGCCAGGTCACGGTTTCGGTGCCGTGTGCGTCAACGATGCTCACCACCACCGGCACCTGTAGCTGGCGGGCGTGTTCGATGGCCTGCCGTATAAGCTGATGCAGCTCGTGGAAGGAGAGCGAGCCGGGTTGTGCTTCGGGCGCGTCGGGCGAAAGCGACCCGCTGGCGGTCAGATAGCGGGCCGCAATCTCCGCGACGAGCCGACGCTGGTGATCGGCATGATCCTCGCCGCGCGCCAGCGCATACAGACAGTCAGATAAGCGATTCAGATAACGAAGCAGAATCTGACGGATGGTGACCTCTGCCGCCAGCTCTACCAGCCGGCGTTCCGCCCGACGGGCAACGGTGCGGGCCAGGTGCAGGCGACTGGCGGCTTCGCAGCGTCCGGGCAACACAAACTGGTGCAGCGCCGGCACGCAGGCCATCTCGCGATCGATCGTCTGCTCCAGCAGGGCAATCTCTTCGCTGCTGATATAGCGCTGGTCGGGTGATGGCTGTTCGCTGTCGCTGGCAAGTTCTGCGCTGAACCAGAAAATGTGCTGCTGCAGGGCTTCGAGCAGGGTGCGATGTTTCTCTTCAGCGACGGCGCAGACGCACAGGCTCAGTATGGCGTTCAGTTCATCCAGCGTGCCGTAAGCTTCGACGCGCGGATGCGTCTTGCTAACCCGCTGGCCGGTAAAGAGTGATGTACTGCCGGCATCGCCGGTTCGGGTATAGATAGCCACAGGCGCCCCCTTAGCGTGAAAGTGAGTCAACAATGCCCACGACGGCAAGATCGATGGCTTCATTCGGGCCACTGAAGACGTGGCGTGCGCTCGAGCCGCTGCAGAGCAGCACCAGCTCGCCGACGCCAGCGCCAACCGAATCTACCGCCACTTCATCACCGCTTGTGGCTAGAATCGGATGGTCGTCGTCCGCGCTTACCCGGCGAACCAGCAGCAGTTTTTTGCCGTTCAGTGAGGGGGACTTTTGCGTCGAGACGACGGCGCCGGTCACGCGTGCCAGATGCATAGTTCACTCCTGCTTAATTAATTGAACATGCCGCGCGACGGCCGCTTCGCGGGCGAGGGCGGTAATAATGGGGTGGCGGCGCAGTACCAGATAACCTCCGTGGAGGCGGGCTACATCGGCGTAGGTGACCACCGATGCGGCGTGAAGCCTGACGGGCTGGCCAAGCGGGTCGCTGAGCGTCAGCGGCAAGCGGGCGAGTTTTTTCACCGCCAGCGCGGGGAGCAGTGCGGGAAGCAGCGTTAGCTGTACCCGAACGCCCCAGGCCATGGCCTCATGCAACGCGCAACCGGCTGCCGTCAGCGCACGCTGGCCGGCAAGCTGCTCCAGCAGCGGTAAATCCACCTGCACGATGCGCAGCGAAGCGTGCTGGCACAGCAGGCTGTGGATATCCGCTTCGCCGAGCTGGGCCACGCTGAGCGTGGCCGTACTGAGGGCGCGACGGCGCAGGCGGGCGGCGACCTCCTCGACGATACGCTGCAGCATCTCGTGGTTCATGGCTTCGTCACCAGCCTGGCCCATGCCTGCGCAGCGTCAGCGCCTGCCGCATTAGCTTCGTCAGTATCAATATGCATCTCAAGGCGCATATCCGGGGCTACGCGGACCGCCACGTTGTCGAAGATAAGCCGCCTGTCGCTGCCTTCGATCGCCACCGCGACGCTATCGCCATGGGCGACGCGCAGGATCAACGCATCAAGCGGCGACATATGAATATGTCGCTGGGCGACGATCGTCCCGCTACGCAATTCCAGTTCGGCAAACGGGCTAATCAGGCGGATCCCCGGCGTGTCCTGCAGATTGCCGGACATGCGTAGCGGCGCGGCGATACCGAGGGTCCGGGCGTCGGTGCGTGAGATTTCCACCTGGCTGGTCTGGCGCAAAGGGCCGAGCAGGCGCACGTTATTTAATCGCCCTTTGGGGCCAACCAAAGTCACCGTCTGCTCTGCAGCATATTGTCCTGGCTGCAGCAGCGCTTTTTTCGGCTGGATGGGCTGCGCGGGAAAAAGCCTGGCGTAGTCCGCCGCCGATAAATGGATATGGCGACTGGAGATACCAATGGGGATGGGACGCTGGCGCATCTCATCCAGAACTTTGTTGACTGTCGAAGCCAGCTGTTGTTTATCCATTACGCGTCACCTCGTTTACCGGCGTGCAGGCACTGCGAGCGGGGATCGCCTTTTTGTCGCGGGCAGTGCGGGTCCAGGCACAGGTTGCAGGTCACCAGCTCCGTAGAGTGGGAGGGGGTATCTGTGGGGGCCGTGTTCTCCTCCGTCACGGCGATGTCAGGCGCGGGTGAAGGCGCCTGGACGCGGGCTGGCAGCAGGCCTTCACCAGGCCTGGCAATAACCTTCTGTGCCACCAGCCCCTGCTGCCGTTCGGCGAGTTCGGCCCCGGTCATCACCGCCGCCTGGACAGAGGCCACATCACCGGCGATCTTCACCACCATCCAGCCGGAACCGTTGGTCTTTTCCAGGGCGAGCAGCGTGATGGCGGCCGCTTTCGCCATGGCGTCGGCGCAGGTGATGGCCAGAGCCAGGCCGCTGACCTCAAGTAATCCCAGTGATTGCTTCACGCGGTGCTCCTTTTTTCAGGGTCAGACAGATTTCGGCAGAATGGCCTCAACATCGCTATGCGGGCGCGGGATCACATGGCTGGACTTGACCTCGCCGACCACGCTGGCCGCCGCGCTCCCGGCGTCAACGGCGGCTTTGACCGCGCCGACGTCTCCGCGAACCATTACGGTAATCAGACCGGAGCCAATTTTTTCGTAACCAATCAACTGCACGTTGGCGGATTTCACCATTGCATCAGCGGCTTCAATGGCGCCAACCAGGCCTTTCGTTTCAACCAGTCCTAGTGCGTTATTCATACTGCGTTCTCCTGTGGATTAAGCATTGCGATCCCGAAATGGGATCCCTTTGACGAGACGAGCCGCATTGTTGCCAGTGTTTCGCCGGTCCAGCCTGTCCTGGTGATACATCAGCGAAAACAGCGGAGTTGATGCGGGTAAATTTTTGTAGTGCACGATGAGCCGCTCCCGGTCGCAGGCGATCCCCACCTGCAGCGGCGAACGCTGCGCCGCCTGCCAGGCGTGATGGACAAGATCGCCGTCGGTCTGTGGCTGCAGAACAAAAGGAATGCCTTCCTCTTCAATGCCCAGCAGGGCATCTCGCCACTGTTCGCTGCATTCGCCAGTGACGGCAATGACGATGGCGGGGGCGAGTACGCTACTCTCCATGCATGCCTCCGTTTTGCCAGGAAAGGAGCAATCCGCTGGCGACCGCATTGCGCGGCCCTTCACAGCCGCGGATGTTGCCGCGCCCGGCAACCAGCCGGTAGTGCGCCAGCGCATCGGTGACCAGCTGGGGGATTTCAAAATCGAGGGACGAGCCGCCCACCAGCACCACGAACGGGATGTCGCGAATATTGCCGGTAGGGCTCACCTGGCGTAACGCCCGCAGGGCGTTGGTGACAAAGACGCGTGATTTGGCGCTACGACGAATGGCGCGCACTTTCTCCAGCGGCAGATCGCCAGGCAGGGGAACCAGTTCATCCGGTTTCACCACGCAGACGCGGGCAAATACAGCCGGCGGTAAGGCCGACGGAAAAAACTGTACGCTGCCGTCTTCATGACGCAGATGAAACAGACTTTCGACTTTTGCCAACGGGTATTTTTTGATCTCTTCCGCCAGATAGCGGTCCTCAAGCCCCAGCTCGCGGGCAATGATCATCGTGACCATATCGCCGGCGCCGGCCAGGTGAGTAGCGATGATCTCTCCCTGCGCATTGATAATTGAGGCGTCGGTCGACCCGGCGCCGAGATCGAGGATTGCCAGCGGGCGCGTAGTGCCGGGAGTGGTGAGCGCCCCAAGAATGGCCGCTTCTGCCTCGGCGCCGCCCACCTGAACCGTGATCTGCAGTTTGTGCTCAATTTCACGGGCGATCAGGGCCATCTGCAGGCGATCCGACTTAACCATGGAGGCGATACCCACCGCCTGCTCCAGCGAGAACTCACCTGCCAGGCCGCCGGTCACGCTGACCGGCACCGCCGTATCAACGGCCAGCAGATCCTGAATGCGGATCTCCTGAGCTGGCTTATTGGTGAGCTCCGCCATGGTCTGGCGCACGTGCTCAAGCATGCCGCCGATATTGGTGCCCGCTTCCCCCGCGACGTTGTCCAGTTTGCCGCAGCCGTCGATCGCCTTCATGATGGCTTCCGCACCGGCGGCAACATCAACCTGTACGCTGCGCCCCTGAGCCATAAGCAGCAAATTACCTGCCGGAATAGTCCGCGCCTTGACGTCGCCGGAGGGGGTTTTCACCACCACGGCCGAGCGATTGCCAATCAGCGCCCGCGCCATTGGCACGATATTTTTGGTCTCTTCGGCGTTGAGATCGAAAACGGTGGCAATACCGTAGGGGTTCGAGAGTGTTTCGATGATCTTACCGGGTAAAGCGACCTCGACGGCCGCCAGCATGCCAAGTGGAATGCGGTCGATATGCTGAACTTCGTCGATCACCGGCAGCGGTTGCTGTAGCCGGTTATTAACCAGCACGCCGTCATCCTGCTGCAAAATAATGCCGGTAATCTGATAGCCCGCTGCCGTCGCCGCATTGACCATCGCAGCGACATCGGCAAAGTCAAAGGCCGAGGAGACCACCAGAATATAGGGCGTGTCCGCGGAGCAGGACAGCAACGCCTCTGGCGTTATGGTGATACCGACCCCCAGTCCGACGCCGCCGGGTGTCTTCGGGTTGTGGCCGATCATGGTGGACTCGGTGATGATGGTTTCCGTAATGGTCTCCATCGCCACATCGCCAATGACCGGCGTGGCTTCGTTAATGCGAATAAGCGAGATATCGCTGACCTGAATGCCTGCCGCTTTTGCCGCCTGGGTTAGCGCCTCCTGAATACCGAACACATTACGTAATGTGCCTTTAATTCCGGTGGTTTCAGCCAGCGCGCTGTGGCGGATGTTCAGCACACCTGCGTCATCAACCGTCGCCAGGGCGACCTCTGTCGATGAGTTGCCAATATCAATGCCAGCGATATAGCGCATGCTTGCCCCCTGTTAATCGTCGCCTTTCAGTTTTTTACGCTCGACGTACAGCCCGGCCGCTTCCCTAACAAAGGCGGCACAGAGTCGAGCCTGGTAGCGCTGCTCGAGGTCATCAGCGATCGCCAGTAGCTCCGCCTGGGTGGAACGGTATGGGCGTAGGGCGTTGTAGATCTCAAGGATCCGGTCGTCAGGAACCGCGGTCAGCTCTGCGGCCCGCTCAAAGTTCATCGCCAGCCGATCGCGTCCGGCATCCTGAGCGATTGCCGCCTGCATGCGCAGCGTTTCCGGGGTAATGCGCATGTCCTGCGCCGTAACGCGATCGCTTAATACGTTCTCCAGCGTCAGGTCATCGAGCGTTTTGTTAGTGGCGGTTTTGACCCACTCCGGATGGCGGGTGGCTAACGGGTAGTCGCTGACTTTAGGCTGCCGAGCGGCGTCGTTTGTCGGCGCGGCTGGTGCGACCGTCGTCTCGTCCTGCAGACTGTTCATCCGGCTCAGCACGTCGCGTACCATGGATTCAATTGCGTCGGTATTCATCGGGTTTTCCTTTGTTAAAGCGCCACGCGCAGTTCCTGCGGGTTTTTGCCCGTCACCACGTATTTGGTCTCTTTAATGTGCAAAATGGCCGACTTCGCCTGGTATTTGGGACGAGCCATCTGATCGTTAAGCGTCGGCACCGGCTGCGGCGACTCGCGTTTGGCGTAGCGGGCGGCGTTTTTGCCAATCTGGCGGTAGGTTTCCAGCGTCAGCAGCGGTGCCTGCGGGAAGAGTTCCAGATTGGAGAGCGGCGGCAGGCCGCGCTGGTGGATGACGGTGGTGCCTTTCGACTGAATACCGATAGAGATGCCGGAACCGCTCAGGCGGTTGCCTTCCACCGCCACGAAGGCAACATCAGAAGACTTAAAGCAGCGGATCACCCGCGCTTTGATGCCTTCTTCCTCAATACCGGCGATCAGTTCGCGCAGGATATTTTTATGCGGAATGCCGACGATATTGGTGGTCTGCGCCAGACCAAACGCCGGCCCGACGGCAATAATGACTTCATCCTGCTGTGTGCCGGGTTTGGCTTCGCCGATTTCCGTCAGGAAGCTGTCGCCGGACACAGGCGCAACGGCGACCGACGCGGTAGAGGCGACAGAAGCCGCAGGCGCGTTAAAGGAGACCGGCTTATCAGCGCCTGTTTTCATCTCCACCAGCACCTCTTCGATAATCTGGCGCAGCAGCTTTTCGTTAATTTCCATTTTTCACCCCTTAGCCAAGTTCATTGGGATCGAGCGCGCCCGGGATATTTTTAATCTCTTCCCAGCGCTCGCCTTGCAGGCGGTAGCCTGTTGCCGGACCGGCATAATCGTTCACGTCATTCACGGCCGAGAGCACCTGGCCCTTGCCGACGATGATGGCGGAGGTGTGCAGGTAGTCGCCGGTGAGCTTGGCTTTCTGAATATTGAGCATGTCCTGGGCGACATCGGGGAAGCCGCCTTTCGCCAGGGCTTTCACCACTTCCAGGCCGTTGCGGTTCTTGTTGATGATCTCCTGGGCGAACTTGATGTCCTCGACGATATTGCGCTCAGGCATATCTTTTGAACCGTGGGCGTAAGTGGCGGCCTCCACTTCTTCATCCGTAATTGGTGGCAAACCCATGCCGGCAAATACCGCTTGCAGCGCACGGGCGGCTTTATTACGAATGACGATCACGTCCTCTTCACGCACCGGCCGCAGGCCGCCATCGACCTTCAGGTCGCGCTGGATCACGTTGTAGTCGTCGAAGTCTTCGGCATCTTCATTGGAACCGGCGAACATGTTGTCGTAGTTCGGCACCGCTGAGTAACCAGAGGAGATAAAGTCGGTACCAGGCAGGAACTGCATCAGCAGGCGCGCGGTACGTCGCATATCCGAGTGGGTAAAGGTTTGATCGTTGCTGGAGGCACACTCCAGATCCAGTGCCGAGCAAATCAGGTTTTCCGCCAGTACGGCGCGGATCCCCGACGGCACGGCGGACGGCACGCCGATGCAGCTGACGGAGCCATTCTGCAGGCCTTGTACCCCGGCGGCTTTGGTGATGTAGATGCAGCGCGCTTCGAGATAAAGCATGGACTTACCTTCGGCATAGCCCATCTGCACTTCAGAGCCGGAGCCGGAGGTAAAGCGCATTTTCAGGCCGCGTGAAGCGTAGGAGGAGGCGAGGAAGCCTTTTGACCACGGAGTGTCATCGCCATCGGTAAATACCGGCTCCGTGCCGTAGACCGAAATGGTTTCGGCATAGCAGGTGTGGCCCAGCATGCCCAGTTTCAGCTCGGTGGCTTCTTCCAGCGAACATTGGGTGAGCACGCCGGGGCGGCCTACCTGTGAACCGACCAGCAGGGCGATGGCGTTGAACGGCGCGTAGCGCGCCACGGCGACGGTGGTCTCCTGCTCGTCAAAGCCGCGCCATGCGCCTTCGGCGGCATCGGCAGCTATCTGTACCGGATTATCTTTGATATTGGTGACATGCGCCTGCTGGGATGGCGTGCGGCGGGCGCGCATTTTTTGCATCGCCATCATCATCTCTACCACGTTCATATGCGACACCACTTCGACGATTTTCGCCGGGGTCATCGCGGTGGTGAGCGGGACGATGTCGCTGCGTTTAACGTTCGGATCGCAGAGCATGTTGGCGAGCTTGACCGAATCCATCGCCATGACCTCTTCGGCCCGGGCGAGATTAATGCCGTAGCGTGCGATAAAGTGGTCAATCAGGTCGAACTGGGCAACCGGTTTGCCGTCGAGTTCGGTCACTGCGCCATTGACAATGCGAATAGAGGGTTTGGGATCGTTAGGGCTTTCCATCGCGATAAAACCCTCTTCGATCCACTCCTTAACGAAACCATCCTGATTCACAGGGCGTTTCGCCAGTGCTTCAAATCTTTTCGATCTCATGAATCAGCCTCGCGGGTATTAAATGTAGGAGGGGCGATCGTTTTTCGGTTCCGCGCCCAGCGTCGCTAGTACGGTTTTGCCGATCTCTCTGGCGGAGATCACCGCCTGGCGCACCGCGCCGGAGTCGCCGGAAATCACCAGGATGGCTTCGTTGCTGAAGCTGGTGCCGTGCGCCGGTGAGCTGTAAGCCACCACCTCGACGTTGGCTGATTTCAGCGCAGTATCAGCCATCAGCACGCCGACAGACGCCGGGGCGCCGACGATAATGCCGCAGGCGCGGCCCAGCGGAGCGCCGAAGGCTTTTTCAAGGGCATAACTGGCGCGCGCGGTATACTGCAGCTCGATATGACCCGCCTCGTTGCCGTAGACATCGCCGAAAGTACGGTCCAGCTCTTTCAGTGCGACCTCAATACCGCGTTTGACGTCGGAAACATCGTTCCCGCCCAACACAATCAGCGAGCCATGGCCGGCGCCGCCTTTGGTGTCGCGAGGAAGCTCAATGCTGACCACTTCGGTATTGGTAGCTTTTACCGCTTCATCAGCGGCCATAATGTGCGGGCCGGCGCCGGTGCGGGCGCCGAGGATGCCGATAGAGCGATAGCGTTTTTCAAGCTTCATCGCTTCCAGCAACGCGGCATCCACGTTGGCGATGACCAGTCCGAGGGTGTCGCCAATGGCGGTCCCGACAAATTCCGTTAAGCTGCAGCTTTTCTCTGCCATAGCCGTCTCTCCTGTGGGATGGGGGGTATCGGGAAGCGCCTGCTGCTCTGGCGTTGCCACACGGGCTATTACTTGCGCCATGATCTGTTCAACCAGCTCATTGCTGCTCATTGGCTATTCCCCTTCGGTAAGATTTTTTCAACATCGGTATGGGGGCGGGGAATAACGTGTACGGCTTTCACCTCGCCCACATGGCGGGCTGTGGCGGCACCGGCGTCGGTGGCGGCTTTTACGGCCCCCACGTCGCCACGAACGATGACGGTCACCAGGCCTGAACCGATCCTTTCATAGCCAACTAATAAGACGTTAGCCGACTTAACCATTGCGTCAGCGGCCTCTATGGCTGCGGTTAAGCCTTTGGTTTCTACCATTCCTAATGCTTCTTGTTGCATAAAGACCTCGCAGGGTATGTTCCAGTGGGGAAACTATATGGCGCGGCGGCGAAAAAGAATGGCTGAGTTGATGGTGAAGAGTAAAAAAATAGTGGTTTTCTGATAGTATAAAATTAAAGTTATTTATTTTATGTATTTGTTTTTAAATGATTTTAACTTCATTATTAATATGATTATTTTGCACTGCTTACTCCGTATTTACATTTTTATGAATGCTTTTTTTAATTTTTTTTGTTATGCGAGTTTAGGCGTGATGTGATATTTGTTGGAAAATAAACATGTTGATTTCGCAATTTTTTATTATTGAAAAGGGCATTGAAATATCCCTTCATGGCTTGTCAATGCTGAAAAGAAAGATCAGTTAAGAGCAATAAATTATTCTTCTTCGGCGACTTTACGCCGCCTGTTTTTAGCAGGATGCCAACACTTTGCCGCCGCCGGTTTCTATAGTGGGCCTCGCCGTACCCAACGAGCCAGCGGATGGTTGGCTGGCCTGGACACGAACTTCGTCACGAGGTGTCACAATGAATGGTTCTTTACGCGCGCAATGCATTGCCGAGTTTTTAGGCACCGGGCTGTTTCTGTTTTTTGGTATCTGCTGCCTGAGCGCCCTGAAACTGACCGGCGCCAGCCTGGGGCTGTGGGAGATCTGTATTATCTGGGGACTGGGTATTTCTCTGGCGGTATATCTGACCGCCGGCATTTCGGGGGGGCACCTTAACCCCGCGGTCACCGTGGCGCTGTGGCTGTTTGCCTGCTTCCCGGGCAGAAAAGTGGTGCCTTATATCGTGGCTCAGGTCGCCGGCGCGTTTGGCGGCGCTGTACTGGCCTGGATACTTTACAGCACCCTGTTTACGCACTTTGAAACGGTGCATCATATGGTGCGCGGCAGCCTGGAAAGCCTGCAGCTGGCCAGCATTTTCAGTACTTATCCAGCGCCTGAGCTGAGCGTCTGGCATGCGGCGCTGGTGGAGGTGGTAATCACCTCGATGCTGATGGGAATGATCATGGCGCTCACCGATGATGGTAACGGCGTACCCAAGGGGCCACTGGCGCCGCTGTTGATTGGTATACTGGTGGCGGTGATCGGTGCCTCGACCGGGCCACTTACCGGCTTCGCGATGAATCCAGCGCGCGATTTTGGTCCGAAATTGTTCACCTGGCTTGCCGGGTGGGGCAATATCGCCATGACCGGGGGAAGAGATATTCCCTATTTTATCGTGCCTGTCATCGCGCCGTTGTTGGGGGCCTGCCTCGGCGCTGCAATTTATCGTTTTCTCATTGCCAATAATCTGCCCTGTCATACCTGTGTGGAGGAAGAAAATACGCGTTAACGTCATAGAAGGAATGTATCAGTGAAATAGCCAGGCTATTTTCATGAACCGATATCACGAACCGCTCAAAAAGTCTCCCCGGGTTGGGAGACTTTTGTTATTGTCAATGCACTTTTTTATCGTCGACGGGATCTGATGCTAAAAAAGGTAAATATGAAAAATATGTTTTATTTATAACAAAAAATTAACTGAGGGGTTTTATCATGATTTCTGCGAGTACCCTGAACTCAGAACTCATCAATAAAATCGCACAGGATTTTGCGCAAGCCACCAGTCTGGCGGTTGTGGTCGTCAATATTCACGGTGATGAGATTTCTGAACTGTTTAATTTCACGCCGTTTTGCCAGCTGATGCGTCAGCACCCGGAGCACAGCGGACGCTGTCGCATGAGCGACCGCTGCGGCGGACTGGAAGCCTCGAAAAATGACCAACTGTGCATCTACCGCTGCCACGCGGGCTTAACCGATTTTTCCATACCGCTGGTGATCGCCGGCCACCTGGTCGGCTTCGTGCTCTGTGGTCAGGTTCGTCTGAGCAATGATGTTGAACTGGTTGATATCCTGAACGTTGATGACCGCTGGCAGAACGATCCGGCGCTGGTTCAGGCGTTCCGCAATGTGCCTGAGATGGACTATTCCCGGGTTATCGCCTCGGCGGATTTGCTAAAGTTGATTGTGGAAAATTGTCTGAAAAAACAGCTTAATTTCGTGGTCATCAAAGATAATCCGTCACAGAACGACCCGGCGCAAAGCAACCGGGCGCCCTCGCCGCACGACGGCAAAATGAAGAAGGCGCTGCGCTATATCGACGCGCATCTCTCCGATGAACTGCGTCTGGAGGATGTGGCGGCGCACGTCTATCTTAGCCCATACTATTTCAGTAAATTGTTTAAAAAATATCAGGGGATCGGCTTTAACGCCTGGATCAATCAGCAGCGAATGGCGAGCGCAAAAGAGCTGCTATGCCACAGCGACTGGAGCATTGCCAGCATCGCGCGGAATTTAGGTTTTTCGCAAACCAGCTATTTTTGCAAAGTGTTTCGCCAGACCTATCAGGTCACGCCGCAGGCATTTCGTCAGCAAATTAATGCCGGATCACAAACTGAGTCTTTTTAAATGACAATATTTTGCTATTGCCGATTTTTGATATCCCGGAGTATCTTCATCATTATAAAATGAAAAAAACGACAGTAGAGCAATAAATTGTCATAGCGCAACAAAATAGTGATATTCGAGGGATAAACTACACCAGTTTTTATTTTTGTGATGGGATAGAGTGTCCGTTAATACGAGACTACTGATTATTACAAACCGGTTTCCCTCACTGACGTCATTGTGACGAGTGATGAAACGGTAAAACAAAACATAAAGCATTAGCCGTCGATGCAGGGCGCATCGGCGAAAAAAACCGACAGGTTCGACACCAACCAGGTGTCAGGGAAGGGGGTGTAAATCCCCCGCAGCCCCCGCTGCTGTGATGCTGACGACCCCGCAAAAACCACTGATCGAAAGATTGGGAAGGGCGGGCGAGAACGAGGCTAAGCCAGAAGACCTGCCTGCCGGTAACTGACCAACAACTTCGGTGGGAAGTGGGTGGCTTAGCGGTGCGTGGTCGCAGGACCAGGCATGCGTGCAGCTATACCCTGACCACCTGGACAGGACAGGGTATGGTAACCAGGCGTGCGTTCATTCTTGCGGGTACCGGCAGCGGTTGTGGCAAAACCACCGTTACGCTCGGCCTGCTCAGCTTGCTCCAACAGCGCGGTATGCGGGTGCAACCCTGTAAAGTAGGGCCTGATTACCTGGACACCGCCTGGCACACCGCCATCAGCGGCGTCGCCTCCCGCAATCTCGACAGCTTTATGCTTCCCACCCCGATACTCAACGCGCTGTTTACCGAACAGTTGCAGCAGGCCGACATCGCGGTTATCGAGGGGGTGATGGGCCTGTATGACGGCTACGGCACCGACCCCAACTATTGCAGCAGCGCGGCGATGGCTAAGCAGCTTGGCTGCCCGGTGATTTTGCTGGTCGATGGCAAAGCGGTGTCGACCTCCATCGCCGCCACGGTGATGGGCTTTCAGCACTTTGATCCTGCCCTCAACATTGCCGGCGTTATCGTCAATCGCGTTAACAGCGACGCGCACTTCCAGCTATTGAAAAGCGCCATTGAGCGCTACTGTCAGGTGCCAGTGCTCGGCTATGTGCCGCGCGTGGAAGGCGTAGCGCTGCCCGAGCGGCATCTGGGGCTGGTCACCGCCCGCGAGTCGGTGGTCAATCAGCAGGCATGGCGGGATTTTGCCAGCCAGCTGGGGCGCACCCTCGACATAGACCGGCTGCTGGCCATCAGCGAACTAGCGACCTTGCCGGTGGGCGAGTGGGGGGAGACGCTTGCCGCCGATGCCGGCGAAGGACTGACGCTGGCCCTCGCCGACGATGAGGCCTTCAATTTTTATTACCCTGATAACCTGGCGCTGCTGGCGCGCTGCGGCGTGAAGATTGTGCGCTTTAGCCCACTGCGCGATCGCCAGCTTCCGGCCTGCCAGATGATCTGGCTCGGCGGCGGCTACCCGGAGCTGCACGCGGCCGGGCTGTCTGCCAACCACGAGATGCTGGCGCAGCTTCGCGCGGCGCACCGGCGCGGAGTGGCAATCTACGCCGAGTGCGGCGGCCTGATGTATCTGGGCACGACCCTGGAGGTCACCGGTGGCGAGCGCTACGCGATGGCGGATATTATTCCCGGACACAGCCGAATGGGGACGCGTCTGACCCGGTTCGGCTACTGCGAAGCGCAGGCACAGCAGCAGACGCTGCTGGCCGCGCCCGGCGAGTGGCTGCGTGGCCATGAATTTCATTACTCCGATTTTTCTCCCGCCACCGCTGCCGTACTGGCCTGCCGTAAACAGCGTGATGGTAAGACGCTCCAGCAGTGGCAGGGAGGATGGCAGTCCGGCAGCGCCTTTGCCAGCTATCTCCATGTCCACTTTGCCCAGCGTCCCACCATGCTCAACCACTGGCTGCGGGCAGCAAGGAGGGCGCAATGACCCTTCTCGCCTGGTGTGTGGCCTGGATACTTGATGTCGTCATTGGCGATCCGCCGCACTGGCCGCACCCGGTGCGCTGGATAGGCCGCCTGATTACCGTCAGCCAGCGCGTGGTGCGGCGTGTCTGCCATAGCGATCGGGCGCTGCGTATCGGCGGCGGGGTGATGTGGCTGGTGGTGACCGGGCTGACATGGGGTGTGGCCTGGGGCGCACTGGCGCTGGCGCGGGGGATCCATCCCTGGCTCGGATGGCTGGTGGAGGTGTGGATGATCTTCACTGCGCTGGCGGGGCGCTGCCTGGCGCAGTCGGCGATGGCGGTGGCCCGGCCGCTGCAGGCCGGGGATCTCGCCGAAAGCCGGCATAAGCTCTCCTGGATTGTCGGGCGCGACACCTCTCAGCTCCAGCCTGCGCAGATCAACCGTGCGGTGGTGGAGACCGTGGCGGAAAACACGGTGGATGGCATTATCGCGCCGTTCTTTTTTCTGCTCCTTGGCGGTGCGCCGCTGGCCATGGCCTATAAAGCGGTCAACACCCTCGATTCCATGGTCGGCTACAAACACGAAAAATACCGGGCGATCGGCATGGTCAGCGCCCGTCTTGATGATGTGGCCAACTTCCTTCCCGCCCGGCTGAGCTGGCTGCTGTTCAGCCTTGCCGCGGTGCTATGTCGGGAAGATGGCGCCCGGGCGCTGCGCACGGGCTGGCGCGATCGCTATCAGCACAGCAGTCCTAACTGTGCCTGGCCAGAAGCGACCGTCGCCGGCGCGCTGGGGATCCGCCTTGGCGGCCCGAACGATTACTTCGGCCAGCGCGTTGAAAAGCCCTGGATAGGCGACGCCGTCCGCGACATCGCGGTGGGCGATATTTCCCGAACCATTCGATTGATGTGGGTGGCGTCAACCCTGGCGCTGGCGCTGTTTATCGGCGTGCGCTACTGGCTGGTCGGCGCAGCCTGAGGAGAACCTGATGCAGTACATACAACAACCGCAGGCGATCGAGGCAAAAAGCTTCGACATCATCAGCGAGATCATCGCCGAAACGCGGCCGGACTACCATTTTGCCAGCCCACTGCACGAGGCGATTATCAAGCGGGTGATCCACACCACCGCTGACTTCGACTGGCTGGATATTCTGTGGTTTTCTCCGGATGCCCTGATCGCGCTGAGCGAGGCGTTGAGCCGGCCCTGCACGCTGTATACCGATACCACCATGGCGCTGTCCGGGATCAACAAAACCCTGCTGGCCCGCTTTGGCGGCGAATGCCGCTGTTATATCAGCGACCCGCGGGTGGTGCGCGAGGCACAGAGCCGGGGGATGACCCGCTCGATGGCGGCGGTGGATATTGCGGTGCAGGAGCCCGGGGAGAAAGTGTTCGTCTTCGGCAATGCGCCAACCGCGCTGTTTCGCCTGCTGGAACATCGCGAGACGGCCATCGGCGGCGTGGTGGGGGTGCCGGTCGGGTTCGTCGGCGCGGCGGAGTCGAAAGCGGCGCTCAGCGAGAGCGGCCTGCCGGCCATCGCCGCGCTCGGCCGCAAAGGGGGTAGCAACGTGGCGGCAGCGATTGTGAACGCTCTGCTTTACCACCTGCGGGAGGCGCAATGAGCGATCAGACCTTTGACGCCCCGGTGTGGCATCACGGCAAAGCGCTGCGCAAGGGCTACACCACCGGCTCCTGCGCCACGGCGGCGGCAAAAGTGGCGGCGCTGATGGTGATGCGCCAGCATCTGATCCACCAGGTCTCGATCGTCACCCCCTCCGGCGTCACCCTGTGCCTGAACGTCGAGTCTCCGCACGTCGAAGGGCAGCAGGCGGTCGCCGCGATCCGTAAAGACGGCGGCGATGATGTCGACGCCACCCACGGCATGCTGATTTTTGCCCGGGTGACCCTCAATGACAGCGGAGAGATTAGCCTGTTGGGCGGCGAGGGCATCGGCACGGTGACCCGCAAAGGGATCGGCCTGCCGACAGGCAGCCCGGCGATAAACCGTACTCCGCGGCACACCATCGAGACCGCCGTGCGCGAAGCGATTGGCCCTTCCCGCGGCGCGCAGGTGGAGATCTTTGCCCCGGAAGGCGCAAGCCGCGCGCAAAAAACCTATAACGCCCGGCTGGGGATCCTCGGCGGCATCTCGATTATCGGCACCACCGGGATCGTCACCCCGATGTCGGAAGAGAGCTGGAAACGCTCGCTCTCCCTCGAGCTGGAGATAAAACGCGCCGCCGGGCTGGAGCGCGTGGTGCTGGTGCCGGGCAACCACGGTGAGCGCTTTGTCCGCGAGCAGATGGGCATCGACCCGCAGATAGTGGTCACCATGAGCAACTTCGTCGGCTACATGATTGAAGAGGCGGTTCGGCTCGGTTTTCGCCAGATTGTGCTCATCGGCCACCCCGGCAAACTGATCAAAATCGCCGCCGGGATCTTTCATACCCACAGCCATATCGCCGATGCGCGGATGGAAACCCTCGTCGCCCATCTGGCGCTGCTTGGCGCGCCGCTGCCGCTGCTGACGCTGGTCAGCGAGTGCGACACCACCGAAGCGGCAATGGAGCATATCGACGCCTGGGGATACCAGCGCCTCTATAACCATCTGGCTGAGCGAATCTGCCAGCGCGTTCTCGAGATGCTGCGCTTCACTCAGCACCCGCCTACCTGCGACGCGGTTCTCTTTTCTTTTGATAACCAGGTGCTGGGCAGCAGTCGTCCCCTGGAGACGATTGCCCGGGAGCTGGCATGTTGACGGTCGTGGGGATGGGCCCGGCGGGGCTGCAGTGGCTGACCCCGGCCGCGCGCGAGGCGATCGCCGCCGCCGAGGCGCTGGTGGGCGGCAGCCGCCATCTCCAGCAGTTTCCCGCTTTCGCCGGCGAGCGCTACGCGCTGGGGGCTGATATTCCGGCGCTGCTGGCGTGGATCGAGGCCCGCGCCGGGCGCCACGTCGTGGTGCTGGCCTCTGGCGACCCGCTGTTCTATGGCATTGGCACCCGGCTGATTGCCCATTTTGGCCGGGAACGAGTGCAGGTGATCCCCGGCATCAGCGCGGTGCAGTACCTCTGCGCCCGGGCGGGCATCGACATGAACGACATGTGGCTGACCAGCAGCCATGGCCGGGCGGTGAGCGTCGATGCGCTGGCCGCCCACCGGAAAGTCGCCATGGTGACCGACGGTCGCTGTGGTCCGCGGGAGATTGCCGCCCAGCTGACGGCCCGCGGCAAAGGCCATCGCTGGATGGTGATTGGCGAGAACCTGGCGATGGAAAACGAGCGGATCCACTGGCTGCCGGTCAGCGCAGTGGAGGACGAATATGAGATGAATGCGGTGGTGATCCTCGATGAAAGATGAGCTGTTTTTGCGCGGCGCCCAGGTGCCGATGACCAAAGAGGCCGTGCGCGCGCTGGCGCTGGCGAAACTGGAGCTGCACCGGGCGCGCCACCTGATTGATATTGGCGCGGGCACCGGCAGCGTCAGCATTGAGGCCGCCCTGCAGAATCCGGCGCTGCGGGTGACGGCGATTGAGCGTCAGGCCGACGCGTTGCGCCTGCTGGCGGATAACCGCCAGCGTTTTGGCTGCGACAACATCGCTATCGTGGCGGGCATCGCGCCGCTGGCGGTCGCCGACAAAGCCGACGCGATCTTCATGGGCGGCAGCGGCGGCCACCTGACGGCGCTGATCGACTGGTCGCTGGCGCAGCTACATCCCGGCGGCCGGCTGGTGATGACTTTTATTTTGCAGGAAAACCTTCATAGCGCCCTGGGGCATCTGCAGCAGTGCGGCATTCACAAGGTGGACTGCCAGCAGCTCGCGGTCTCCACCCTGGCTACCCTGGGCAGCGGCCACTATTTCAAACCCCATAATCCCGTTTTTGTTATCGCCTGTCAGAAGGAAGAAAACCATGGCTGAGACTTTTGATCCCCATTGTGTGTGGTTCGTCGGCGCTGGTCCTGGCGATCGTGAACTGATTACTCTCAAAGGCTACCGTCTGCTGCAGCAGGCGCAGGTGGTGATCTACGCCGGGTCGCTGATCAACACCGAGCTGCTGGACTACTGTCCGCCACAGGCAGAGTGTCACGACAGCGCCGCGCTGCATCTGGAGCAGATCCTCGACCTGATGGAGGCGGGGGTGAAGGCGGGAAAAACGGTGGTGCGTCTGCAGACAGGCGACGTCTCGCTGTACGGCTCGGTGCGCGAACAGGGCGAAGAGCTGACCCGCCGCGGGATCCGCTGGCAGGTGGTGCCGGGCGTCAGCGCTTTTCTCGGCGCCGCAGCGGAGCTGGGGGTGGAGTACACGGTGCCCGAGGTGTCGCAAAGTCTGATTATTACCCGTCTGGAAGGGCGCACGCCGGTACCCGCACGCGAACAGCTGGAGGCCTTTGCCAGCCATCAAACCTCGATGGCGATTTACCTGTCGGTGCAGCGTATTCACCGGGTGGCGGAGCGGCTGGTTGAGGGCGGCTACCCGGCGACCACTCCGGTCGCGGTGATCTACAAGGCCACCTGGCCGGAAAGCCAGACCGTCCGCGGTACCCTCGCGGACATCGGCGACAAAGTACGCGACGCCGGGATCCGCAAAACGGCGCTGATCCTCGTCGGTCCCTTCCTCGGCGATGAGTATCACTATTCAAAACTGTACGCAGCGGATTTTAGCCATGAATACCGTAAAGCCTGAATCCATTGCCCTGTTTTGCCTGACGCCCGGCGGCGTGCGGCTGGCAAAACGGCTGGCGGCCATGCTGCCGCTCACCTGTTACACCAGCGAGGCACTGCTGGAAGAGGGGTTTATCCCCTTCAACGGCGGCTTTGCCAACGCTGCCCGCGAGGCGTTCAGCAGCTTCTCGGCGCTGATTTTTATCGGCGCCACCGGGATCGCCGTGCGGGTGCTGGCGCCGCTGGTGAACGACAAGCTCAGCGACCCGGCGGTGGTGGTGATTGATGAGCGCGCCCGGCACGTCATCAGCCTGCTCTCCGGCCATGCCGGGGGCGCCAATGCGCTGACCCGCTATCTCGCCGGGATGCTCGATGCCGATCCGGTAATCACCACGGCGACTGACGTCAACGAGCTGGCCGCCCTTGACACGCTGGCCTTTCAGCTGAACGCCCGGATGAGCGATTTTCGCGCGGCGGTGAAAACCGTCAACCAGATGCTGGTGAGCGGTAAGCGGGTGGGACTGTGGTGCGACGCTGAATTCACCGAGGCGCTAAGTCGCTGCGACCGGCGCGGCTTTATCCCGGTGAGCGACCTGGCGCGCTTGCCGACGATTGACGCCCTGATCTGCGTCACCCTGCGCCGGTCGCTGCCGCCGCTGCCGGTGCCTCACTGGAAGCTGGTGCCCCAGCGGGTGGTGGCGGGGATCGGCTGTCGGCGCGACACCCCTTGTTCCCTGCTCTGTACGCTGCTGGAGCGCCAGCTTGCCGCTCAGCGTCTTGACCCGCTGGCGCTGAAAGCGATTGGCAGCGTGAGCCTGAAGGCAAACGAGCCGGGGTTGCGCCAGCTGGCTCACCGCTGCCGGGTGCCGTTCGAAACCTTCAGCGCCGAGGCGCTGCGCGAGCACGAGCACCACTTTCCGGCCTCGTCTTTTGTCCGGGAGACGGTCGGGGTCGGCAGCGTCTCCGGCCCGGTGGCCTGGCTGCTGAGTCAGGGAAACCTGTCCGGCGAAACCCTGCGCGAGCAGGGCGTGACTATTACTTTGGGAGTAACACACTGATGTTAAGCGTAATCGGAATTGGCCCTGGCTCGCAGGCGATGATGACCATGGAAGCCGTGGAAGCCCTGCAGGCGGCGGAAATTGTGGTGGGCTACAAGACCTACACCCACCTGGTAAAAGCCTTCACCGGCGACAAGCAGGTGATCAAAACCGGCATGTGCAAAGAGATTGAACGCTGCCAGGCCGCCATTGAGCTGGCGCAGGCCGGGCACAACGTTGCGCTTATCAGCAGCGGCGACGCTGGTATCTACGGCATGGCGGGGCTGGTGCTTGAGCTGGTTAATAAGCAGCAGTTGGACATTGAGGTCCGTCTGATCCCGGGGATGACGGCCAGTATCGCCGCCGCCTCACTGCTCGGCGCGCCGCTGATGCATGATTTCTGCCATATCAGCCTCAGCGATCTGCTGACGCCGTGGCCGGTGATTGAAAAACGCATAGTCGCCGCAGGGGAAGCGGACTTCGTTATCTGTTTTTACAACCCCCGCAGCCGCGGCCGCGAAGGGCATCTGGCGCGCGCCTTTGCGCTGCTGGCGGCCAGCAAAAGCCCGGATACGCCGGTTGGCGTAGTCAAATCCGCCGGGCGCAAAAAGCAGGAGAAATGGCTGACCACCCTCGGAGAGATGGATTTTGCCCCGGTGGATATGACCAGTCTGGTCATCGTCGGCAACAAAGCGACTTACATCGACAACGGTCTGATGATCACCCCGCGAGGCTACGCGCTGTGAATCACGGCGACGTGCTGGTTATCGGGGGCACCAGCGATGCGCGGGCGATCTGCCAGCAGCTGGACGCCGCCGGCGTGCGCTACACCCTGTCGGTGGCGACCACCACCGGCGAGCGGCTGGCCGGCGATATCGGCGGGCGGATACGCTGCGGGCGTATGGAGTGGCAGCAGATGGCGACGTGGCTCAGGGCACAGCGCACCCGCTGGGTGATCGACGCCTCTCACCCCTACGCCGAGGTGGTCAGCCAGAATATTGTGCGCGCCTGCGCCAGCGTCGGGGTCCTGCTCAGCCGCTATCAAAGGCCGGAGCAGTTGAGCGATCTGCGCCATCAGTTACTTCACGTGGTCGGCGACCTGAACGAGGCCTGCGCGCTGGCCCGTCGCCTCGGGGAGCGGATCCTGCTGACCACCGGCAGTAAAGATCTGGCGGCCTGGCGGGCGGGACTGGCGGAGAAAACGCTGCTCGCCCGGGTGCTGCCGGTGCCGGAAGTGGTTCAGCACTGCAGCGATCTGGGGTTTGGCGTTGGGGAGATCTTTGCCCTCTGCGGGCCGTTCAGCGCCGAATTTAACGCCGCCTTTTATCGCCAGTGCCGGGCCGATGTCGTGGTGACGAAAGCCTCGGGCGCGGAAGGAGGCTATCAGGAAAAAGTACAACCCTGTCTCGATGCGGGGATCCCCTGCATCGTCATTACCCGCCCGGCGCCGCTGGTGAAGGGCGATGAATTACTGCAAAGCCAGGCCGATTTCACCGCGCGGCTGACGCGCTGGCTGTCGGCGACTTGAGGAACAGGATATGAAAAAAGCACTTCTGGTGGTGAGCTTCGGCACCAGCTATCACGACACCCGCGAGAAGAACATCGCCGCCTGCGAGCGCGATCTGGCCGCCAGCTGCCCGGACCGCACGCTGTTCCGCGCCTTCACCTCGGGGATGATTATTCGCAAACTGCAGCAGCGCGACGGTATCCATATCGATACTCCGCTGCAGGCGCTGCAAAAGCTGGCCGAGCAGGGATATCAGGATGTGGCGATCCAGTCCCTGCACATTATCAACGGCGACGAGTACGAGAAGATTGTTCGCGAAGTGCAGAGCATGCGCCCGCGCTTTCAGCGTCTGACGCTGGGTGTGCCGCTGCTGAGCGGGCATGGCGATTATGTGCAGCTGATGCAGGCCCTGCGCCAGCAGATGCCGCCGCTGGCGGCGACGGAGCGAGTGGTGTTTATGGGCCACGGCGCCAGCCACCACGCCTTCGCCGCCTACGCCTGTCTGGATCATATGATGGCAGTGCAGGGTTTTCCGGCGCGAGTGGGGGCGGTGGAAAGCTATCCCGAAGTGGACATCGTGATTAACGAACTCTCCCGCCAGGGCGTGACCGGCGTGCATCTGATGCCCCTGATGCTGGTGGCCGGCGATCATGCCATTAATGATATGGCCTCCGACGAAGACGATTCGTGGAAAACCCGCTTCAATGCCGCCGGCATCCCCGCTACCCCGTGGCTGAACGGGTTAGGGGAAAATCCGGCGGTGCGGGCGATGTTTGTCGCCCATCTGCAGCAGGCGCTGAACGACGCGATGGAGAAAGCAGCATGAGCGGCAAACTATATGCCCTGAGCACCGGGCCGGGGGCGGCCGATCTGATCACCGTGCGTGCGGCGCGGATCCTTGGCCAGCTGGATGTGCTGTACGCGCCAGCCGGCCGCAAAGGCGGCGACAGCCTCGCGCTCTCCATCGTGCGCGAGTACCTCGGCGAACAGACGGAAGTCCGCTGCTGCCATTTTCCGATGAGCGCCGACAGCGCGGAAAAAGAGGCGGTGTGGAACGATGTCGCCGCGGCCCTGGCCCAGGAGGTGGCGGCGGGCAGGCAGGTCGGGTTTATCACCCTCGGCGACGCCATGCTGTTCAGCACCTGGGTCTTTCTGCTGCAGCGAATTGGCTGCCCGGACTGGCTGGAGATTGTCCCCGGCGTCACCTCTTTCGCCGCCATTGCCGCGCGGGCGAAAACCCCGCTGGCCATGGAGCAGCAGTCGCTGGCGGTGATCTCCTGTACCGCGCCGGAAGCGGACATTGCCGCGGCGCTGCGCCAGCACGACAGCCTGGTGCTGATGAAAGTCTACGGCCGCTTCGCCCGCATTAAGGCGCTGCTGGCGCAGGCGGGGCTGCTGGATGCGGCGCTGATGATGTCAGAGGCCACCCTGCCGGGCGAGCAGTGCTGGCGTCGTCTGCGCGAGGTCAGCGATGACCAGCCGCTGCCCTATTTCTCGACCATTCTGGTGAATAAACAGTGGGAGGAGGCGTAATGAATCAGGTGAAATCGCTGAAGCAGCTTTCGTATGGGGGGCTGGCGGCGGCTGTTCTGCTGATCATCGTCCCGCAGGAAGCGTTCGCCATGCATATCATGGAGGGCTTTTTGCCGCCGATGTGGGCGCTGGCGTGGTGGCTGCTGTTTTTACCCTGCCTGTGGTACGGCCTGGTGCGCCTGCGGCGTATCGTCCAGGAGGAGAGCAATCAGAAAGTGCTGCTGGCTCTGTGCGGGGCGTTTATTTTTGTCCTTTCGGCGCTGAAGATCCCGTCGGTGACCGGCAGCTGTTCGCACCCGACCGGCGTCGGTCTGGCGGTGATCCTCTTCGGGCCGGGCGTGGTGGCGGTACTGGGGGCGATCGTTCTGCTGTTTCAGGCGCTGCTGCTGGCGCATGGCGGCCTGACCACCCTTGGCGCTAACGGGATGTCGATGGCGGTGATCGGCCCGATGGTCGGCTATCTGGTGTGGAAACTGGCCTGCCGGGCGGGGATCCGTCGCGATGTCGGGGTCTTTCTCTGCGCGATGCTGGCGGATCTGATGACCTATTTTGTCACCTCCGTCCAGCTCGGGGTGGCCTTTCCCGATCCGGCCACCGGGGCAGGTGGATCGATCCTGAAGTTTATGGGGATCTTCTGCCTGACGCAGATCCCGATCGCCATCGCGGAAGGATTGCTAACTGTGATGATCTACGATCAACTGACCAAACGGCGGCTGATCGTCGCGGAGGGACATTAATATGAAAAAGACCCTGATCCTGTTGGCGATGGTGGTCGCCCTGATGATCCTGCCCTTTTTTATTAATCATGGCGGTGAGTTTGGCGGCTCGGACGGCGAAGCGGAGAGCCAGATCCAGGTGGTGGCGCCGGATTATCAACCCTGGTTCCAGCCGCTGTACGAACCGGCGAGCGGCGAGATTGAGAGCCTGCTGTTTACCCTGCAGGGCTCGCTGGGCGCAGCGGTGATTTTTTACATTCTCGGGTATGCGAGGGGCAGACAGCGCCGTGATGACCGGGTTTGACCGACTTAGCTACCAGAGCCGCTGGTTGCACGTGGCGCCGGAGCGTAAGTTTCTGCTCTGGCTGCTGCTGATGGTGCTGGCCTTTACGCTGCCGGCGTGGGGGCAGGCGCTGACGCTGGCGCTGACCGCCGCGCTGACCTGCTGGCTGCTGCGGGTCTCATTCTGGCGCTGGTGCCGCTGGATGGCGCTGCCCTTTGGCTTTTTGCTGGTCGGCGTGCTGACCATTGTGTTCAGCGTCAGCCGCGACCCGCAGATGCTGTTAGCCAGCATCCGGCTGGGCGCTTTCTCTATAGGAGTGTCCACTCCGGGGCTGGCCGTGGCCGGGGAGACCTTCTGGCGCAGCCTGGCAGCGATGGCGGCCACGCTCTGGCTGGTGCTTAATCTGCCTTTCCCACAGCTGATTATCTTGCTCAAGCGCGGTCGCGTACCGCGACTGTTGACGGAGCAGATCCTGCTGACCTGGCGCTTCATTTTTATTCTGTTGGACGAGGCGATGGCGATTCACCGCGCGCAAACCCTGCGTTTTGGCTATGGTAGCGTGCCGCAGGGCTATCGCTCGCTGGCGATGCTGGTGGGACTGCTGTTCACCCGCGTCCTCCTGCGCTATCAGCAGATGAGCACGGCGCTGGATATCAAATTGTACCAGGGTGATTTTCACCTCTAAGGATAAGTATGCTTGCCACAACCGATCTCTGGTTTCGCTATCAGGATGAGCCGGTGCTTAAAGGGCTGACGCTGGATTTTTCCCGCCACGCGGTGACCGGCCTGGTGGGGGCCAACGGCTGCGGAAAGTCGACGCTGTTTATGAACCTGAGCGGCCTGCTGCGCCCGCAGCAGGGGGCGGTGCTGTGGCAGGGAGAGGCGCTGAATTACAGCAAGCGCGGTCTGCTGGCGCTGCGCCAGCAGGTGGCGACGGTGTTTCAGGATCCGGATCAGCAAATCTTCTATACCGATATCGACAGCGATATCGCTTTTAGTCTGCGTAACCTCGGGATGGCGGAAGAGGAGATCGTCCGCCGGGTGGATCAAGCATTGACCCTCGTTGATGCCCAGGGGTTTCGCCAGCAGCCGATCCAGTGCCTCAGCCATGGGCAGAAAAAACGGGTGGCGATCGCCGGGGCGCTGGTGCTGCAGGCCCGCTACCTGCTGCTTGACGAGCCCACCGCGGGCCTCGATCCTCGCGGACGGGCGCAGATGATCGCCATCATCCGGCGCATTGTCGAACAGGGCCGGCATGTGGTGATCTCCAGCCACGATATCGATCTGATCTATGAGGTGAGCGACACCGTTTACGTTCTGCGTCACGGCGAAGTGCTGGCCGAGGGGGATCCCGGCGAGGTCTTTGCCTGCGCGGAGATCATGGACCGGGCAGGATTGACCCAGCCGTGGCTGGTGAAACTTCATAGCGAACTGGGGCTGCCGCTGTGTAAAACCGAGGCGGAGTTTTTTCAGCGGATGCACAACAACGCAATAGGCGCGATAAAGGAGGCATCATGACGCTGGCAGTGATGTTACAGGGCACGGCTTCCGATGTCGGAAAAAGCGTGCTGGTGGCGGGACTGTGCCGCATTTTTCATCAGGACGGGCTGCGTACCGCGCCGTTTAAATCCCAGAATATGGCGCTGAACTCCGGCATTACGCCGGATGGCAAAGAGATGGGCCGGGCGCAGATTTTTCAGGCCGAAGCGGCCGGGATCGCGCCGGATGTCCGCATGAACCCGGTTTTGCTCAAGCCCACCAGCGACCGTCAGGCGCAGGTGGTGCTGATGGGGCAGGTGGCGACCAGCATGGACGCGGTGAGCTATCACCAGTACAAGCCGCGCCTGCGCGAACAGATCCTCGCGGTTTACCAGAGCCTGGCCGGAGAGTATGAGGCGCTGGTGCTGGAAGGCGCCGGCAGTCCGGCGGAGATTAACCTGCGCGACCGCGATATCGTCAATATGGGCATGGCCGAGATGGCGCAATGTCCGGTGATCCTGGTGGCCGATATCGACCGCGGCGGGGTGTTTGCCGCGATTTACGGCACGCTGGCGCTGCTGCAGCCTCAGGAGCGGGCGCGGGTGAAAGGGGTGATCATCAATAAATTCCGCGGCGATGTGGCGCTCCTGCGCTCGGGAATCGAGCAAATCGAGGCGTTGACCGGGGTGCCGGTGCTGGGCGTTATGCCGTGGCTTGACGTGGATCTTGAGGATGAGGACGGCGTCGCGCTGCAGGCCGGGAAATACCATCGCACCGACCGGCGCGATATCGACATCGCCGTCGTTCACCTGCCGCATATCGCCAATTTTACCGATTTTAACGCCCTGGCGGCGCAGCCAGACGTCCGGGTGCGCTATGTCCGCGATCCGCAGGCGCTGGCCGACGCCGACCTGGTCATTCTCCCGGGCAGTAAAAATACCCTCGGCGATCTGTGCTGGCTGCGCGAGAGCGGTATGGCGCATGCAGTCGAGCAGGCCCGGCAGCGCAAGGTGCCGCTGCTGGGGATCTGCGGCGGCTATCAGATGCTGGGCGAAACCATTATCGATGAGGTGGAGTCTGGCCTTGGCACCCAGCCCGGACTGGGGGTGCTGAAGACTGTGACCCACTTCGCCCAGCACAAAACCACCACCCAGGTGCAGGCGACCCTGGGAGCTAACCTTCCGGAATGGTTAGCCGACGCGGCGGGTCTGCGCGTCAGTGGCTACGAAATTCATATGGGCGAGACGCGCCGTGAGGCAGGCTGCCCGCCGCTGCTGCAGCTGCATAAAGCGGGACAGTCAGTGGACGACGGGGCGATAAGCGACGACGGCCTGGCGTTCGGCACCTATCTCCACGGCCTGTTCGACAGCGATGCTTTTACCCGGGCGCTGCTCAACGGCCTGCGCCAGCGCAAAGGGCTGGCGCCGCTGGACAGCGCGCTGGAGTATGCCCGCTATAAAACCCGGCAGTTTGATCGGCTGGCGGAGGCCATGCGCGAACATATCGCCATCGATAAAATTTACGCCATCATGCGCCAACATCAGGAGCCCCTATGCTGACTCTGGTTACCGGCGGCGCGCGCAGCGGTAAAAGCCGCCATGCCGAGGCGCTGATTGCCGATGCGCCGCAGGTGTTATATATCGCCACCTCGCAAATCTTTGACGACGAGATGGCCGCAAGGATCCAGCATCATCGCGACGGCAGGCCCGCCCACTGGCGCACCGCCGAGCGGTGGCAGCAGCTTGATGAACTGATCACCCCGGCTATCGCCCCAGAGGAGGCCATTCTGCTGGAGTGTATCACCACCATGGTTACCAACCTGCTGTTCGCGCTCGGCGGCGACAGCGACCCCGACGGCTGGAATTACGCCGCCATGGAACGGGCTATTGATGACGAAATTGGCGTGCTGATTGCCGCCTGTCAGCGCTGTCCGGCGCACGTGGTGCTGGTGACCAACGAGGTGGGGATGGGCATTGTGCCGGAGAACCGCCTGGCGCGGCATTTTCGCGATATCGCCGGGCGGGTCAATCAGCGCCTGGCGGCAGCGGCGGATGCGGTCTGGCTGGTGGTCTCCGGCATCGGCGTCAAAATCAAATAACATTACCGCTGGCCGACCGGCCAGCCCTACAGGGATTCTGTATGCAAAATTTAAACACGGTTCTGCGGGCGATCCCCGCACCGGACGTCGACGCCATGGCGCGGGCACAACACCATATCGACGGCTTACTCAAGCCCCCCGGCAGCCTCGGGCGTCTGGAGGCGCTGGCGGTGCAGCTGGCGGGAATGCCCGGCCTGGGCGGTCAGCCGCAGGTGGCGAAAAAAGCCCTGCTGGTGATGTGCGCCGACCATGGGGTGTGGGACGAAGGGGTGGCGATTTCGCCGAAAGCGGTCACCGCTATCCAGGCGGCAAATATGACCCGCGGCACCACTGGCGTCTGCGTGCTCGCAGCGCAGGCCGGAGCGAAAGTGCATGTAATTGATGTCGGTATCGATAGCGAACCGCTGCCCGGGGTGGTGAATATGCGGGTGGCGCGGGGCTGCGGCAATATTGCCCGCGGTCCGGCCATGACCCGCGAGCAGGGGCAGGAGCTGTTGCTGGAGGTGATGCGTTATACCCGCGTCCTGGCACAGGAAGGCGTCACGCTGTTTGGCGTCGGCGAGCTGGGGATGGCCAATACCACGCCGGCGGCGGCGATCGTCAGCGTCCTGACCGGCAGCGATGCGCAGGAGGTGGTCGGAATTGGCGCCAATCTGCCGTTGGCGAAGGTCGGCAACAAGGTTGAGGTGGTGCGGCGGGCTATCGCCGTCAATCAGCCCGACCCGAATGATGGCCTCGATGTGCTGAGCAAAGTCGGCGGTTTCGATCTGCTGGGGATGGCGGGCGTGATGCTGGGAGCGGCGACCTGCGGGCTGCCGGTGGTGCTGGATGGCTTTCTTTCCTACGCCGCAGCGCTGGCGGCGTGCCAGATCGCGCCGGAGGTAAAACCGTATCTGATCCCGTCCCACTATTCGGCGGAGAAGGGGGCGCGTATCGCGCTGGCGCACCTGGGACTCGAACCGTATCTCAATATGGGTATGCGACTGGGCGAAGGCAGCGGCGCGGCGCTGGCGATGCCGATCGTCGAGGCGGCCTGCGCGATGTACCATCGCATGGGCATGCTGGCGGCAAGTAATATTGAGTTACCGAAGGGATAAGCCGGTGAGGGGGCGGCAATAGCCGTTCCCGTTTTCGGCAAAAAAGGAAAAAGCGTGGTTTTTCCTCCTTTGTGGTTATCAGCCGAAAATCAATAAATTGATTTTCCTTGTTACTTTTCTGGCGCAATCAGCAAGCTCAATCAAGGTGCGCGACCTGACATAAGTCACGCGCGCTCCTGCTGTTTGAGATGACGCAGCACAATCCGGCCTTCCGCAGAAAATATACCATCAAAGCGTATCCAGCCGGTATCGGGAAGTTGGGCATGAATAAGGTAATTAAGGTGACCCGGACGGGGCTGCGGCTGCAACTCCACACGCAACTGGCTCAGGCGGGGTTCATAGCGCAGTAACGTCTCTTCTATCTGGTGTATCAAACCATGAATACCCGCGGTCATTCCCTGATGAATCATGCTGAGATCCGGCAAACCATAATCCGGTAAATGCGCCAGCGTTCCTGCCCGGCAGTTGATGATGCGCTGCATGTTGTCCATAACGGAAAGAATAAGCTGATCCCGCTCGCTGACCTGCTCCAGCGGCAGCTCACCACTGAAGCTGAAAGTCAGCATTTCAAATAAAGAAGATGCTGCCATCGGTTACTTATCCTGAAGGGGGAGCAGGCGGAGATCGCTTCTCATCAGCTCTATGGTGCGGGGCCTGTCAGCTTCCAGTTCATCCCTTTTGAGTACCAGTCGCCAACTGTTGCTTTGTTCATCGGGGTGATAAAACTGACCAACGATGGCGACAAACTGGGTCTCTTTATCCAGAGGGACATTCAGGGAAACCGCACCCGCTGGCTTCATCCAGACGGTATGTTTGGCCAGTACATCTGATTTCAGCGTTTTTTCTTCCTGCATAAGCAGCGTGTCATAGTTGGCCTCGTCAAAACGCTCACGTGTTTTCAGTTGCCAGACATGGATCATCGTGGAAAGCGGTGTGTCTTGTGCATCTGTATTCAGCGCGCTGCGCGATACAAAATCGAGATGCAGCGTTTTGATCTGCTTGTAGAAAATCGCCGATGCTACTTCTTTAGTGCCGTCAGTCACTCTCTGGGTCAGACCGCAGCCGCTCAGCAGCGTCGCGGCGGCAAGTACGCTGACAGCATGTCGTTTATAGGGTGTAAGAAACATGAGTAACACTCTCCCTGTTGCGGGTGGATGATGTGGGCATGAGTCCCTGATAACGCCCGAGACTGACCGTGACCGTACCGGCGACTGGGGCAGCAAAAGATGCCCGCAGCACGCCCGTTCGGCTTACCTGAACGCGCTGTTTTCCCAACTGTGCCGGAGGCAGCAGACTGACGGGCAAGGTCAGTTGCAGGCGGGCCTGGTAGCGCCAGCCCAGATAGACACGCAACAGCACCAGCAGGTCGGTATGTAGTTGCCCGCCCGGCAGCCAGCCGCGTGCCTCTCCGTCGTCTTCGGTATATAGCTTCAGCAGTAACTGGCTGTTAACGTCAGTGCCGGTGTTGCCCAGCAGTGCCCGAGTTTTCAGGCAAATACGCGATCTTTTTGATAAACCCGCAGGTTCAGGCAGGACAATCTGTTGTGGATCGTGCGGGATAACTGTCGCTTTCGTCTGGGGGGCCAGTAATCTGACCAGCGCCGTTATGCCTTCTGCTGTACGCGTCGGCAGACGCATCACGCTGAGTAATGCCAGAAAACGCGAGACCGGCGTGGCGATATGATTTTCGCTGCCGGGAATGCCCAAACCAATCAACCCCAGCAGGCAGCGGGAAATATTATCCACGGCTCCCGGTTCAAACGACGTAGGGTAATTATATTTGCGCCAGATACGATAGTACTGAGTGATAAAGCGATGGTTAAAAATGTCCAGAAACGCCATCATCGCTTCATGGCCGTCCCGGCGCTGCGCGATGTAGTCGAGATAGGCTGTCGGCAGCGGTGAATCCACACCGTACAGCCCCAGAAACATGGTGCGCACCGTGGGTGGCGCGTCAGGATGATCCAAATCCTGTTCGACGCTTTTTAGTTCGCTTACCGGGAACCCCATCCCCGGATGTGGACGAAAACGGACGGGATCGTCTGCCGGATTGGTTGTGCTCCCCAGCAGTGGCGTCTGTGGTTGGCTTTGTTCAAGAAGCTGGCAGAAACGGTAAAAGTTAATTCGGTTAATGTCCGGAGCAAGCCTTTCCGTCAGCCCGGTACGCGCTGGCTGTGGTGTTCTGTCCATTGCAAACATTTTCCTGTAGGTTGCAGAATCAGCGTCAACTGAGTAAATAAGTGGATGTCGGCATACAGGGCGAAAAAGCGGTGCAGCAGTTCGCCAAACAGGGTGATATCGCCTTCGCCGGCGAAACCGTTGCTGTCCAGCGTGACCTGAATATCCACGCCGCGCAGTAGAAAACCTTTTTCAAAACGCTGAATCAGGTGATGCTGAACGTCAACGATTGCCTCCAGACGGCGTCGGTTCATTTCGCTTTCCGTCCAGTCGTACAGCGCCAGCGTGCCGCGCAAGATTTCGGCGTTGTCCATCATTGACAGGAAGTTGGAGCCTAAGTGGCTGAGAACCCGCCAGTGGAAACGGTCACGCGCCGGGGGATAACAGGGCTGCGTCGGCGCGCACAGGTTGCGCACCCGCAGTGTATGCTGCGTGGCGTAGACGGGGGTGTCCAGCACCGTGCTCTGCAGCGCTTTACGCGGAAGCTGACCGTTGGTGCCGGTCAGACTCAGGGACAGGGTTTCGTCTTCCAGCAGGCGGTCGATATCGAATGCGTCGCCCCCAAGGATCAGCCAGGTATCATGCAAACCGGAAGGGCCGCGTTTTACCCGCGTATGGTAATAACGTTCCGGCGAATCATGACGCAACATCCCGCCCCGGTGGCGAAAACTGGAAAAGGGCACATATGCCTGACTGCCGGTGTGTCGCGAAGAAATAATATTATCAACGGAGTAAATTTCCGTATGCCCGTCCTGAATACGCATGGGGCGCAGCAAGTATTCATTTTCCAGCGGAGAAAGATGCAGTGGATCGGCTTCCAGGGGGAACAGGTTGATCACCGGTACGCAGTGCAGGCGGATATTTTCGGTGCTGAACGGCAGATCGTGAGACCAGCTTTCCGCGAGCACCACGTCAATTTCGAATCCACTCATTCCTGCCGGCCAGACCACATTCTCCAGCCCGTTGAGGGCGACAAACATAAACTTCTCGCGGAAGGTGAAATACTCCAGTAGTAGTTGGTAGCCGCTGAAGGCCGATTCGCCTTTTGGCCAGAGCGGATCGTCCTTACCGAACCCCATCGGGGAAAAATAACCGTCCAGTGTCCGACGTTCCTCCCCCGGCAGGCGAAACCAGATTTGCTGCACCCCCAGCGTCAGCGCCCGGTGTAATGCACAAGCCAGCGGACTGTCCGCATTGAGATAGAGCGGCAGTCTCGATAAATCAATCTGTGACCCGTCGCCAGCCAGCGGGCTGCACTCAAAGCGCAGACGGATAACCGAGCGTCCATCCTGTTCGTACTGTAACGACACCTCTGGTAAAGCCAGCGGAAGCAGGGTGATATCCCGCGTGGCGCTGTAGCAGCAACGTGCCCGGTGTTCGCCGACGGGCCTCGAGAGCACCTGAAAATCCCTCAGTGTTTCGCTCTGCTTCATTTGCCGATGATCGGTTAACAGTTCCACCACCGACAGCGACGGGATTGTACGCAGATAATGAGGCCACAGGAGGCTCACCAGCCCCTCAGTCAGTTCAGGTAGATCGTCATCCAGTTTTTCCCGCAGGCGGCCCATCAGGAAGGCGAAACCTTCGAAGAGACGTTCGACATAAGGGTCGCGCGCGCCGGGCTTATCGAGATTGAGCATAGCGGCGCGATCAGGATACGCTTGCGCAAACTCTTTACCCGCTTCACGCAGGTAGCGCATTTCGGCTTCGTAATAGCGTTGGGTCAGGTCGTCCATAAGCAGGAGTTATTCTCCTTTCATTAAAAGTAAATATAGTGCAAGTCTTCAGATGTAAAACAGATGTTGATATTATTTTACGAAAAATATATCGCGAGCAATTATCAATATATAATAATTAAATCATGTTTTTTACGGTTGCGTTTATTTAATTTTTTCCTTATTCAGATACTTTCTGTATGAATATGAGGCGGGAAATCTTTCATGCCAGTATCCGGCTTTTTTCACCGAACCCTCGAATACCCAATAATGATATTTATTCCCCGAATACTCCCTACGGATCGGCACCTCATACCTCTTATTATTGTAGATAAAATAGATAAGAAAGAAATCAATAGTTGGCGTTAAGGTCTCTTTGTCAAACTGGGTTTCGAGATATTCAGAGGATAGCTTATCTTTCATTAGTTCCCGAAACTCTTGATTATCCAGATCAGATAATACAGATAACTCTGAAAATCTTTTTTCTGAACCATTAATACCTTTCTTCAGATAAAATATTATCTGATCGCTGTTAAGATCACCAATTGGAACATAGCGGGTATTTATCACATAAAAATCATTGATTTTTATATACTGTGGAGTACTTAACCATTCACTGGCATCAAACCACTTCTTTTTCGACGGCCACTCCGGATCGTTTTCACTCTCCGGTGTCACATGCACCGCCATTCTGTATTGCTGTTGATACATAACATATCCTCCACCACATAAGGCTGTCAGCAAAAGAACAACCAGAAAGTAATATCCCTTCATTTTTAAAGAGTTCACAATGTCCACTCTCCGGGTTGATAGGTCTGTAATCCTTCTTTCAGCCCCTCTGGGCTATCCCCGGTTCCCGGCATACGCCACGCACCATTTGGCGCAATTGGACCAGCACCGCGTTTAGCGTTAGCATCTCTCGCTGTGACATCATCATAGCGTTTTGACATCTCATCATAATTTTCGGGTTTCTGGGGCGGCGTAATATCGACATCACTATTCGCCTTTTTCTTATTATATCCACTCAGGCTTTCCTCGTATTCTTCAATAACATCTTCATAATTTTCTGCTGCACGTATTTCTTTTTTCGTTCCGTAAATCGATGAATAATCCGACCGCATTTCAAACGCTCTGACACTCACGTCCCAGCAATCCGCCATCTTTTGTGCCGGACTGTTTTCCTGTCCGGCATCCATTCCGGTCAGGTCTTTTCCATCAACAGAAATACCGGCCCGGCAGGCATAGGTTGTGACAACGGCATCATAATCAAAGACAGCCTCCTGAACGTCAACGACATCTCTGGATTTAAACTCACCGGTCTTTTCCTTTCCTTTATTTTCATGATGATAATGGAATGATGCAGTGTCGATAATTCCGTGACACAGAATAACCATCTCCTTAATTACTCTGTTCTTGTCTTTTCTGCTGTTCAGGAATTTAATAAATTCAGCCTTGTCTTTCACATAAACCACGCGACCACTTAATGCTTCAACATATTCATTAATTAATTCAATGTCTTTCTCCACATATCCCTGCTGAAACATCAGGAAAATACGCTGTATAGAATAATTATCTTTATTCACTTCAGGAAAAAGCCGTAGCTGTCTCAATCCGCAGTTTACAAAACGATACTGATTCCCCATAGAATCTTTAAATTTCGTTCTTGCGGCCACCACCACAATATAATCCCGGCCAGTAATCCACTGAACATTTTCAACCGGCTCCTGCTCAGCTGTCATCAGTTCAATTTTTCTTTCATTTATCTCCTTTAATGAACCGAAGTTGCCGCCTCTTTTTTCCCAAGAATACGCCAGCTTACCAACTAACACCGTAACCTTCTCCGGCGCATCCGTATAAATTCGCTCCGTTTCCCCGTTCGGATTCGTTTTCCCTTTTCTGAAGGTACTATCACTCAGAATGAATACATAAGGGATACCCTCTAAACCAACGTCATCCTCTTTCGTTAAAAGTTTTATCTGATGGCTGTATTTTTTATTCTGCGGCTTTGTACTTGCTGCGGTAAGATTATTCGTCTTGCCTGATGTGGTATGGTTTTCCGTGCCACCACATTCATCAAACAAATCCGAAGTGGCAATCACCTGATTGTTCGCGCATTTACACGCCACACGGTCGCCGTTACCGACAAAGAGCGAATCCTCAGACCACCCACGCGCCGTGCCGACAATCCCGAACATCCCTTTGCACTTGTTACACCACGCCCTGTCGCCATTCAGCGCCAGTTTTTTGCCGTCTATGATCGATGACGTAGCGCTTGCCACATAGCCGTATGTCGTTTTATCTCCCAGTCTTGCCAGCCTTCGCGCCATAACTCCTTCCCTCTTAGTCCCCCTATGCCCTTGATCACAGACAGCAGGTATTAGTCCTTCTGATAAACGCCATCAGTCCTTATGCTGCGTGTCGCGCAGTACCGCCGCCCGTGCCGGATCCATTACCACCAGCGTTCCCAGCAGGTTTCCCATTTTCCGGGCAAGCGCCGCTTTGTCCGCGTGGCGGTGCGCCCGCAGGCGCAACAGCTTCAGTTGCCGCGTTTTTACCTCAAACAGCAGTTCCGATTCCCACTGCGTCAGCGTCAGCCCCTGCGCGGTGGATTTGTTCATTTCGTCGCGCATCAGCAAAAAAACGTCGTGATAGCAGGGGTCTTCACCCACCGGCGAATCCTCCGTCACCGGCAGCAGCCAGCTCTGCCACAGTGCAGCCTGCTCCTGTGCGACGGTCGTCGCATCCCGGTCAGAGAAACAATTCCGGGTTAACTGTTGCAGTAACTCACTCATCTGCGTTGTCCCTGTATTCTTCTGCATCACTTATGGCTTTCCCGGTCAGAAACACCTGTCCCGGCAGGCGGAAGTTTTTCAACGCCAGCAGCGCCAACGGCCCTTTACCCTGTTCGACGCGCATCAGGTAATGCAGCGGCAGGCCGTCCGGTGCTTTCCACTGCAGCTTAAAGTTACTGCTGTCCAGTTGCATCACCTGCGCCTGCTCCAGCAGACGGATAAAGCTCCAGCTTCCCCGGTGGTCGGCCAGAATTCGTTCCATATTCTGCGTGCTGGTCCAGCTCAGCGACGCACCGGGCTGCCACTGTTCATCCGGCCAGTTGAAACGCTGCCAGCGTTCTTTCTGGTTGAAATATTCCAGTTCCTGCCCATCAATCACCAGATGCGTTTTCATTACGTCGCGCGCCGGTTTTGCCCGCAGTTCAAAATGTACCCCGGCATCGCCGCTGGCAAAGACTGTGTCGGCCACATCGCGCAGGCGATTCAGGGCGCGTAAAAACGCCGGGTTGATCGCCAGTCCTTGCGTGTTCATGGTGTCAGCCACCCAGTACCGGCCTTCGCGTTTCAACATTCCGGTGAGGTTGGAGGCAATAAACTGATTTATCCGCCCGTCGTCACGCAGGTACTGCGCCAGCAGGGGAAGTGAGGCGTCATTCGCTGTGTCTTTGAACGGGTAGCGCCCGGCAAAATCCTGCTCCCAGAGGTTGACAATAGCGCGCTGCCACTGCCGGTTAAGGCTATCCGCTGCGGGCGTCAGCACCTGTCGCCATGCCTGCTCCACCGGGCTAACAAACAACGACTGGCCAAAACCACTCCATTCTTCACCCAGGCTGGCGGCTATCAGACGGCCATAATCGCGGGTATCGGTGAGGTCGACGGTTTTGCCCTGCAATACCGTCTGCGCCAGCTGCTGCATCATCTCCTGCGGGTCCGGGGCGTTGGTGACCTGTTGGAGCTTGAGGCGCACGCGGGTCACGCGGGTGAGATAAGTTTGCAGGCTGAGCTGGCTGTCGCCAGTGCCCACGGCTTTATCACCGGTCAGCCGCAGCAGCGGGGCAAAGGTTTTGTCCATCGGTCCTGTTGGTGCTTCTTCACGGGCGGCACGGGTGTTCTGCAGTGTTTTTTCTTTACCGTTAAACAACTCTTTTGCTGATTGTGTCAGCGAGTCTGACAGACTACGGCTTTCCCTTCCTGCCGCCGCCTGCCATGCCACCGTATCTGTGAGCGCAATCAGCGGCGACTGGCGGGCATCAGCCATCAGCGTCAACTGGTCCAGCACGCCGGAAAGTGAATCTTCGTGCTTCCAGCGGAGACTGTTAAGAAACGCCAGCCAGCTTCCGGCGAAGTCGGTAAAGTAGCGTTCCGTCAGGCGGGCGCGCAGCACCTCAGGCGAGATAACGGCGGATGCGTCCTGGCGACGGTCGCTGAGCACCCAGTCGATTTCCTCGCGCCGGGCGGTGACCACCTGTTCTATTGCCTCTTTTACCTGTCCTTCCCATGCCTGACGGGTAAACATTCCCGGTACGGTCTGTTCGGTACTGAAAAGCGGGTCTGTCAGCGTGTCGCCGGTCATGTCTGCCAGCGTGATATCGGCGTAGTTACGGGAGACCTGTTTCAGGACGTTCTGATAGAGGGTGTTTTCCGCATTGCGCACCCCAATCTGGCGCAGCAGAATTTTGCGTACCTCACCGGTCAGTTGCGGCTGCGGGGCGATTTTCCACTGTTGATGCTCCGGCAGATTCGCCATCCAGAAGGTCAGCAGCGACGGCAGTACGCTTTGCTGGGTGCCTTCCGGTACATCTGCATAGCGCAGATGCTCTGCCATCAGCGTGGTGCTGAAAAAGGTGGCGTCAGATTTTTCCGGGCGGGACATCATCAGCAGCGCCTTAAGCTGTTTATAACGCTGTTCTGCCGTTGCGGTGCGTTGCGGACTGTTCGGCGGCAGGGCGACAAAGGCGTTCAGTTGCTGCTGCAGGTGGGCGACCGCTACATCGCGTACCAGTCGGTTTGCCGCCTGCGCATAGCCGGGGAACGCCGCGTTCAGCATCTGAGCATTACGCTCCAAACCGAAACTCTGATACCACGGCGTACCGTGGCGGATACGATACTGCAGACGCTCAAGCTCGCCCTGCAAGGTGTGCAGCGCAACCAGTTGCTCTGCCAGCGGCAGTCGGGTATTGATGGCCCGCGCTGTGTGCGTCCCGGTTTCCTGAATCAGGGCGCGGTTGGCAAAAAACGAGGTCATCATTCCGGTCCACCATATCGCCAGCACGCAGAAGCAGGCCATCAGCGCGGTGCGCAGCCACGGAAAGCCCACGGTGCGGCCTTTTGCATTGTCGCCAGTAACGCCCGCCCACACCAGCGATGACAGCCACGCGTGGGGAGCCGCTTCCGGCACGGCGGCCAGTGGAGGGCTGAACATCAGGCCGCGCAGGTGCAGAGAAGGGAATGCGCCGCCTGCCAGCAAGGGCTTCAGGACGGTTTGCCAGTGAACGATGCCGCGCTCTGTAAGAGTGTGGGCAAGACGCAACAGAAAATCGTGCCGGTTATTGGTCAGCAACTGCGACATTCCCTGTTCCGTCAGTTGCGGGGTTTGTGCTTCCAGTTGTGTAGCCAGTTGTTCCGGTGTGCTTCGCTCCGGCAGCAGGCAGCCGACGCTTTGTAGTGTGCGCCCGGCCTGATAACCTCCGTCATCACAGACCAGCCACAGATACAGCGGAGCCTGAAAGCCAAGCAATTTTCCACCATTACCCAGTTCGCGCCAGCCCTTATCCAGTTGCGCCGTCTGGCAACTCTGTTTCTCCGTCAGCGGCCAGATAATACCGTCCAGCGGGCGGAAGCGGCGCAGTTTTTTCAGGGAGGCCAGCAGGGTGGTATCCGGCTCTGCCGACGCCTTGCCGCCATATATCAACACCGTATGGTCGCCTTCCTGCCAGCGCTGCTCTGTCAGCCCCGGCGCGATGGCTTCCACCTGCTCAGGCTCGCCCGTCACCAGCAGCAGACGGACCTGACGCTGCCAGAACAGACCGTAACGGTCGCGAAGATGAAAAAATAGTTCAGAATACAAAGATGTTCTTTGCCCAGGTTCATAACGAATTTCTTTTTCCGGGTATTCCCCCTGTTCCTCAGACTGCCGCCGTTCCCTGCGAACCCTGTATAAACGGGAAAAATACCAGGATGCCCGCAGAAAAATAAACGACATTATGCCAGCCAGCCATATATAAAACTTATTTTTATCCCCGGTTAATCCAAAAAGATCACCAAAACGCCAGATAATAAAACCCAATACAGCCGCAAAAAGCAGGAGCAGCAATACGTCTGCAATAATCGTTAACTTATTGTTTGCAGATTTCATGAAGCCTCCACCGGGTGGACAGTAGTAATTATCCAGTCGTCTTCATATCTGGCCATCATCAGATAATCTGATTTTTGATAAGACGCCGCCGAGACTGCTAACGCCGCAGTTAACCAGACCGAATTCAATCCGGGTAGACCACTGAGGCTTTCCATTACGTGGATATTATCAACTTGTAATTTCCCTTCTTTTTCGTTGAAGCATTGAAGAATACTGCCGCTGACGGGTAACAGACCAGCGCAGTCCCCTGTCAGTCCTGTGGCATTTCCGGCTATTTTTTGCGTATCAATAAAAATATCCAGATCTTTATCAAAACGATCGGCTACCACAACCATCGGACGAAAAATTCTGGCTTTTTCATCCAGTTGATATTTTTTTACTACATCATCTGCTGCGAATAAAAAGGAAACTATGCCATCTGAATAATTTTCTTTGCCGTTAAGCTGTAAAACCAGAACAATATATATTTTTTCTTCTGTCACTTTCAGCCAGACGTCAAGTTGTTCAAATAAAAGAGAAGGAACAAGACGGACAGATCCGGACGGCAACATGATGTTCATCTCCTCCAGCACTCTGGAAAAATCGGCCTCCATACGGGTATATTCTCTTTCATTACAGTCCGTAAGGATAATAAACTCTTTTGCAATCCGAACGGGAAGATTAAAAATATCATTTTCATCAATAAGAAGAGTAAAGAAAGAAAACCAGTCATTAGTTTTCCATGTAAAATAATCAATCCTCACGGATAAACCATACATTACCTCTGACTGATTGTCTGATAGTGACGATCCATCCACTTCGCCGGGAAGGAAAAGTTTACTGCCCAGCACAGAGACATAACGGCCTCCCCATTTTTCCCATTCTGTGTTGATATTATTGATGTTATGCATTATTACCGTATAATTTTGCATGGCTCTGGCATAAAAATATATTTGTAAACAGAAGAGGAAAAGACACAGGATTAGAGGAGAAAATAAGATTAATAAAGTAACATTATCTCTAATGATTTCATCACGAAAGAGATAAAAGAGTAGCAATAAAAACGCACTAAGAATAAGGAAGGTGAGAAGCCATTTATAAAGAGGTATTTTCACTGGGCTATCTGGTTCTTCAATATGTTTTCTTTTCCATGCCATAAAGTTTATCCATTTAATAAAAATAAGTCATCAATCGGTGGAAGGTATTGGCAGTGAGCTATTTAAGAATGTAAATATGCTCACCTTCACCAGTCATATTTACCTTGCGATCTATAAAAACCAGTTTCCGCCCACATGTATCTTCCATCTTTCATTATTGATAGCGCCTGAAGTATGATTTTTGAAAATGAATTCATTAAAGCCAACTTCATTCAACTCGAAATAAACAGCTTCACCACCGTTTGAACATGATTTTATCTTTATCAGGTGGCGTGATTAAACGGAAAAATACGTTACGCTAAATGTCACTGTGACACATTCCAGTTATTGAGCGCATCTGTCAGATTACAGCGCCCCGTTTTCGTCTCCATCACGTCATACATATTAAATACATAATTGCCATTTCCGGTATCTTTGACGTTTCCGATAAACGCAAAATACATCGACTGGCTTTTACTCTGATTAAACGTCTGGTACGCTTTTTCTATATTTTCTTGATTAGCATCTGCGGTCCTGACTATTTTCATTTTTAATGGCGGGCTGTCGCAACGGACAAAAAAATCTCCTGATTTTCTTTTTTTAACATGCCCCAGAAAATATCATTATAATCCTCAGCATATGCATTGCCTGCTAGAAAATATATAAAGAACAGTCCTGTCAATAATGATTTCAGCATTACGCTTTCTCCTGTCAGAATAAAATCCCTTTTATGTCCCCAGTGAATGTAGGGGACATTATTTCTTTCTGCGTTTTTATCCCCGCCTGCCATTTCTTTCTGACGGACGTTATCCCGCTTCAGAAACCCACACCGGGCCGCCGTCGTGTCGCGCCATCAGGGACCACAAAACATGAAACTTTTCGCCTTGTTTATGCTCCTCCTCCATTATTCTGTCTTCCCATTCCGGCATCAGTTCCCCCTGCTCCAGCGTTACCGTGACCGGTTTGTCCTCCACAAAAATCGACCATTCACCGCCGTGTGGACAGGGTTCGCCGCTGGACGCGCTTATCCGCTGCTGTTCCGTGATGTACTGTTGCTGGCGTTGCGGCCAGTTGTAAAGCTCCTCCAGGGTTCCCCGCGGGAAAAAGCCTTCCAGCGGCACGTTGATAAACCGGTTTTTCACCCGCCGTATCCGTATCCAGTTGGTTTTTGTCCATGCCCCTTCCTCCCAGTAATACTCCTGCTGACCAACATCATTGACATACTGAGTTCGCATACGTCCCTGCCATGCATCAGGAATATTCTCCCTCAGATACATCAGGCGCGCCCCCGCATCAAGTAGATCCGGCAGGTACAAACCGTCAATCGTCACCGGATCGCCTTCCCGGAGATACACGCTGTGATCCAGTTCATAGAGTGGCAGTTGCATAGGTAGCGCCAGTGGACCATAAAGACTCTCTTCATAGTAATAAGTCAGCGAACCTTCGTACCAATAACCCGTCGAAGTGTCTTTTATCAGATCATCATAGAACCCCGCCCGCCAGAGTAGTTTCTGATATTGCTTCTGAGCTACATCAGGCATCCAGTTCGGGAAATAATCTATCAACCCCCGCCGATCACTACTGATATTTCCCCCAGAATGCAGTGCATTTGGATCGTTTTGCTGACGCTGTAGAAAATCATAATGTACCGACTTTAATGTACCGCGAATATTGGGCAGTACCCGCCCCCCCCAGACAGCATCAATCTGTTCATACAGCGGGCGCCGACGGATATCCAGAGGCATGCTTTTTGCCCATTCAGCCACCTGATACTCACATAACTCAACCAATGTCCGCCACGCCTCATAACGCTTCCGATAATATTCCACCGACATTGCTCGCTCTAGCAGCCAGCACTCTTGGGGGTGCAATATCGCCATATTACCTCCTTCTTTATTTATCAATCTTTCCTGTGGTTATCACTCTTCAGGCACGAAAATTTTAGTTTGCAACTGGGGAATGCCGATATACATATCTACTTCATCAGAAAAATCCCTATATCCCCACCCTGTGTGCTGACGTTTCCCCAGATAATTCAGATTCAGATCGGCCGGGTCTATCACTATCTGAATTCCCCCACCTTCCAACACTATGTCCACATTTTTACCATTATCAGTCACTCTACGCGACTGTGAGGCAGCGGGACCTTCCCAGACTTTCATTGTGGTGCCTGGCGGGACGGTATACACCACATATTCGCCATTTTCATTCCAGCTCTTCCATACCGCAAAACGTCGCCGCCACTGCGATTTGCTTTTCAGAGCCATAAACTCAGCCTCACGCATCCAGCAAAAACTGTTATCACTACTGGCAGGATCCAATACACGGTACAATTTTTCATTCTGTGGCAGCTCAACATAACGCATTTGATGAAAGCTTTTTATATTATCTTCCGACAAAGCAGGCCAGCCTTCCTTATCCTTTTCCAGTCGCATCAGACTCTTCTGCTCTGCGCTCGCCTGTTTCAGCCCTGGATATTTCTCAGTTACCCCCACATCCACCCAGTCCGGCTTATTATGAACCAATAACTCAGCCTCTTCTGCATCTTTAAGACGAGCCGGGCGATGCGGATTAGCGCCAGTATGAGCCTTATAATAATTATCGCCTTCCTGTCGTAGACGCGAGGCCAGCTTTTCCAGTGTCTCATTCAGCGGAGCCAGTGCCTTCTCCAGCATAGTATTGGCCTGACTACGAATAGAAACCAGCAATTTCCAGGTCGTCTCAATCGGCTGGCGAATAGATTCCGGCCCCCAAGATTTGGCTTTATCCAGCAGGCTTCCAGTGACTTCCATTAATTCATCAAATTTCGTCAACAGCACGGACACATTTAGCTGCGCAATCAGCTCTCTGACCTGCTTCTCGGCATATTGGTAGGGGTTATAAATCTTCATATATTTCATTGTGGCCTGCACTACGGTCATATCAATGAATCTGTTAAATAACGAGACAGCAGCATCAATAGCTTTTAAGGTTATCTTCCCAGAAAGAGCAGCTTTTCTTATCGAATTAAATAGCACTTTGAAAATCCCTTTAATCAGGGAACCCGCAACTGGAATAAGACCAACCAGAGTGAGGATCATTGCCACCCATGCCCAGGTGGTATCTGTTTTTTTATCGTTTCCTTCCTTTATTTTCATGCAGTTAGCAACCAGATCACGGACATCGCAAATCTGATCCACCAGAGGGATCATAGAAATAACAGTACCTGTTACTACCTGCCCGGTACTCTGGTTATCGTTAAAATCTCCCTGAATGGTTTCCCAAATCCACTGCCCGGTCGCTTCAATTTTCTTCTGTATGCCAGAATACCAGCTTTCTGGTGGCGGCTGATAAAAAGCCAGCGCTCTGTCTAAATCAGTGTCTGTATCCATTATTATGCTCCCTGTCCATCCGTCCCTAATTCAGCATCTACTGCGGCAAGCAGGGACGAATAGGGATCCCAAGGTTTGTCCGGTTCCGGCTCTGGAAATTCGTATTCCACCGTTGCTGATTCGGGGGGAACATTTGTATGCAGTGCGTACCCTTTATCATCTAACATGCCCGACAATACAGCCCCTGACTCAAAAGCGATTTTGTACTTCGCGCCACCAATGGGAATACCATCCCAGTCCCGCAGATCCAGCGACAGATCGTAATTACCTTTTCCCGGCAGCACAGGCATCTCAACCGGCAACTGCGCTTTACTCATCTTCTGTACATTCGCTGATTTCAACAGGATATTCTTCGGTCCTCCTACCTCCACCCCGCCGCCGCTCAGCCTGATGTACGCCTTGCCGCATTTCAGCACAAGTTCCTTCTCTGCCTCTATCTCCACCACATCTTCCGTACTGCTTATCTTCATCCCATGGCGCGATGTCAGCCGCATTCTCTCGTTCTGAGCCTCCACTTCAACTTTTCCCTGGTTTGCGTACAGCTTCATCCCTCCCTTGCGCGCAAATACACTCACCGCGTCTCCCGCCGAGACAGTCACCTTCTCCATCGCCCCTGCATCAATATTTGTTCCCGCCATCAGCCCTATACTGCTCTCTCCTGAACCCAGTCTGACGCCCTTTGGACTTACAATCCCCACGCCTTCCGGCGCGCTCAGCACTATCCCTGCCTTTACAAGCTCCGACAGCGCGCCGTTCAGCGACGTATGCCCATCAAGATCCGCACCATGCGCATTCGCCACCTCCGCCGCCTGTGACAGACTTTTTGCTATCGATAACGCATTTTCCAGTTGCGTTATTGCTGCCTGCATATCCAGTACCTGCCCCTGCGCCTTTTCCTGCGCATCGGCGCTGATAAAGACACCTTTTTTCGCTCTTATCGCACCCCACATATCGGTGCGCAGTTCGAAACCCTCACCGCGCTGCTGCTTCCCAGCATCCACCAGATGTCCCAGGTTCAGCTGGCTCTTTCCGCCGTACTCTGTGCTAACCTTGATGTGCTCCTTACCCCGCTCATCGTCCAGCCGGATTTTGTTATTCGCCGGGGTGCGCAGCACGTTGCGCTTATAGTTCTGGATGGTCACATGGTCGGTGTGCGCCGAGTCGTGTTTCACCCCGGCGATATATGGCCTGTCCGGGTTGCCATCCTCAAACGCGATGCTAACCTCGGTTCCCGCCAGCAGCGGCAGGTGCAGACCGTAAGTATCTCCCGCATAGGGGCGTGACTGCCGTACCCACAGGCTCTCGAAACCCGGCTTCCACGTATCCCGGTCAAAGTCCAGGTTCACTCGATAGCGCCCGTCTTTGTCGATATGAGCGTAGATATCATTTGCCGTGGTGCTGGTCACCCGCGCCGGGAGTGTCCCTGCCATCACAGGCCTGCGGATGAGAGGAGGGCGGTAGCCGTAGCGTTCGGAATAGGGGATGGCGGTGAATGTCAGTTCGTAGCTGCGGTCTCGTGCTGCGCTGGCGGTAATCCCGGTTATCAGAATGCCCTTGCGGAATACCTCTGGCGCATCATTACCCTCGACCTTTATCTCCAGTCCCGGCATCAGCAGAGAACTGGTGCTCTGTCCCTTCAGGATGGCGCGTCCGTTCAGGTAGCGTTCGTGGCGGATACGCGCATAGAATGCACCACTCTCCGGCGTCGCTTTGTCACCCGTTTTCAGAAAATTGTCAGCGTAATGATAGGCTTCACCGTAGGTGGTGTTATCCCCGCCTGTTACGTCAAACTGGCCTGTTGTCATCTCCGCCATCGCTTCACGGTAGTTGTAATCCCGCGTCGTGACGGACCTCGATACCACGCTGTAGGCCGTGTTCAGACCCCACACTGCTTCGGTTCCGCTGTCGCTCATCCCCGAAGGGTGACGCAGCGGCAGCGTCAGGCCGCGCTCATAGCCACTCTGGTCGTCGTAAAACTCGATAACCCCGATTTTCAGTCGGGCGTCGGTACTGAACCGGAACCAGATACCCACCTCCGACAGCAGCCGTGAGATGAATGTCAGATCGTCTTCGTCGTACTGCATGACCTGCTCGCGTGACGGGTAGTCGCTTTTCAGGTCAAACACAAAGTCCTGACCGCGCATCTCATGCCGCTCGCGAAGTATTTTCTCCACGATTTGCGGCACCGTCTGGTTCTGATAAATCGCGTTCTGATGACTGCGGGACAGCAACGCCAGACGGGGCTCCAGCCGCACCTCATACCGCGCCTCGTCCCGTGAGGAAGACAATTGCTTAAATCCGGTGATCACCCCGTACAAGGTACGCAGGGGAGTCTGAACCGGCATTCCCTGCACCGGCGGGGCGGTCAGGCTGAATGCCCCGTCCTGCATCAGTACCGACTCGGGCGCAATAAACTTATCGCTGCTGGTAAACTGAATGTCATAGCGGAACGGGGCGCTTAATTGCTCCTTGCCTTCAAAGGACAGTACGTCCACGCCGCTGCTCAGGCTGCGGATTTTTAACGCGTGGTGTGAGTGGTCGAAGTTCTGTGCATCCATCGTGGGCTTCCTTATTTCGTAACAAATTCCACAGAAGTTCCTCTTGCGGGGCCCTGTTCAGGCACGCTACCGCCCATAGCCATGACCTCGTGCCCATCAGGTTTACATCAGGCTAAATTGTGAGTAGCGGTTGCTCGGTACCGGTACCACCGATATTCAGCGAGCCGTATATCGAACCCGTGCCAAAAAAGCAGAAGGCTGCCTGCCAGCCACGGTTAGCTGGCTGAAACTCCTTGTGGATTTAACTGAGATAATGCCGGTTCTGGCAGCATGTTCTGTTTCACGTCCTGACAGGCGTCAGTGCGGGGTGCCAGACTGATTTCGACGCGCCGGTTAGCGGCCCTGCCTTCCGGCGTGTCGTTAGTTGCCGCAGGATGGCTTTCGCCCAGCCCCTGTACGGCAAAACAGGTGGCCGGAATGTCGCTGGTCTGTAGCATCCAGTCGCGCACGGCTTCCGCGCGTCGCAGCGACAATTGCTGATTGGCTTTTTTATTGCCGGTGGTATCGGTATATCCGGTGACCACAATCAGCCAGCCCGGCCTTGCCCTGATATTTACCAGCGCGTTAATCAGCACTTTTGTCGAGCCGTCTTTCAGACGGGCCTGTCCGACGTCAAACAACGCCATGCTGTCGAGACGCACGCTCTGTACCGGTAATGCGTCTGCTACATCCCTTTTTTTCTCAGGTGGACGGTAATCGCGAATAACCCGCCATACCGGCTGGCGTAGCCGTTCGCCGGGATATAAGCCCAGACTGAGACGTAATGGCTCCCCTTCGCGAAAATAGCTATCCAGAATATTTGCATCGTCCTTCAGGACCGACAGGTGGTGGGCTTTAGCGGCGTCGTTGTCTGCCGGAACGGCATCATATTTATGTAGATCGTCGCTCACCTGCAGCAGCAGGCTGCGGTTTGCGGTTGCTGACAGACAGAGCGCAGCCACTCCTGCCACGGTGGTCATCAGCAGCGCCGCCACGCAGGCGCGGCGCACTGGCGTAAATCCTGATTGACGTGGTAACAGCGGCAGCATCATGTCCGGGAACGGCAGGGGAGATGCGCCGATCTTCGGTATCGCCTCCGGCGTCAGTCCCGTTTTTGCCGTTGTCCATGTCTGCCACAGATTGCCTTCCAGCGCAGGCAGCGATGGCGCCTGCCCCATGCCCGCCGCCAGCGGCGGATACCCGTTCAGCTCTGGTAACACCATCTGATTGAGCCACTGCATCAGGCTTTCCATCCGCAGAAGATGGCAAAGCCGCAGGCTGCTCCCATCGGTTCCGGGCTGTGCCGCCCATGCCGTCGGAGAGCTTTCTCCGGCGGGCGTCACCACCTGAACCTTGCCGCCGGCGCAGATAAACCACGGTAGATCATCCTCTCGCCCTGTGCCGGGCAGCCAGCTCCACAGCAGCAGCGGCACTTTTATGCCCGCCCTGCGGCGCACTGTCGCCAGACCGCCGACAAAGCGTCGCAATTGTCCCGCCAGAACAGCCATATCCAGATGAACAACCGGCACGACCGTGCAGGCCACACACAACTGAGAAGCCCATGCGGGGCGGTCAGCCAGCAGCACTTCAGCCTGTCTGATAAGTTGCTCTTCATCCGCAACGTGCAGGTACAGCCCTCCCGCGACCTGCCGCAGCGGGTTTTCTGTGAATAACGATGCTGCCGCGTCGCCGCACACCAGCACTACGGGCTGCCGATATGTTTTGGGCGGCAATCGGGACAGCCATGCGCTGTCGGCCTCAGTCTGTCTTTTTTTTCCGCGCCAGCACGCCAGCAGGCCTACTGCGATGACGATAAGCGCCACTGTCACGCCAAATTTCATCGCCGTAGAGGCCTGATTGAATCCCAGCCATAGCGCCAGCACCAGCAGCATGCTCCACAGCAAAAGCGCCTGTTTCAGCGTGTTACTCACCCGGCTCATCTTCAAGACTTGCCTGTTGGCAGCAGTTCATCCACCAGTACATTCAGCCAGCTATGCAACCCCCACCAGACGCCAACCAGCACAAGCATTAGCAGTAGCAGCCAGCAAAAAGGAGACTGCCACAGGTAATGCTGACGCCTGGTCAAAGGCACATTCAGCACTGCCGAATCTTCTTGCACCCTGAATGGCTCAACCCGCTTGCTGAACATCGCAATGAGATGCTGCCGTTCATCAGATTCGGGGTCCTGATAGCGCCCGCGAAACCCCAGCAACAGCACGCGATGAAAACAGGTCAGGACCGCCGACGTGGGGGCTGGCTCCTGTAAAACCCGCTTCATACGCTCATACAGTAGTTCGCCGGCCTGAAGGGTATTGAAAAAATGCGACTGGAGAGGGTTTTTTAGCCAGACCATCTGGCCATCATCCATCCCGTCCCGGCTGAGAACGGTTTCGTCCAGCAGCGCGCACTGAGCGTAAGTGATATGTTCTATGTCCTGCTGGCTGAATCCGGCCGCTGTCAGACGCTCGCGTACCCCTTCCACCTGCTGCAGACAATGGCGATATAGTTCCTGTCCGTGTCTTGCAGAAGTGCCCTGACGCAGTTCCACCACCGTCAGAAAGGTGTCGCGAAGTAGTACGTCAATGTCGATTTTCCGTTCCTGTGTCATGACCGCAGTACCGCAAAAAGCTCGGGTTTCAGATCGCCCAGCGTACCCGGCGCGTAAATCATGCAGCACCCGGCATCCAGCATGGCTTTAGCCGGAGCGCTCTGCATATCCAGCGCAAAATACTGATTCTCCAGCCGTAATGGCAATGCAGCCGGAACCTGCGTCAGCGGAACAACAGGCACACCGTTCAGCGCAACATTAACCAACAACGTAACGTCATCCGGCGCCCCGATTTTGCAGAGCCGTGGTAACTGTTGCAGAACGACGTGCGTCGGCAGCGAGGAGCGAACAGAAAGGTAAAAATCCGCCTCTTCCCGCAGGCGTGGATCGTGAAGTTCGGCTTTCCAGCGGTTGCCGGGAAGGGATTCCAGCTCGAGCGCAATCACCCGCGACGGCAGGCTGGCTTCGAGCAGTTCGCTGAGCAGGGTAAAAAGCGGCGGAAAAACGGAGGATGGAGCATCATGGACATATGCGGGAATGGCGCTCACGTTGTGTTCAAGGGAAAAGGTCAGCAACGCGCCGGCCAGACGAGCCAGTTCGCGCCAGACGAGTTCAGGATGGATGCTCGGATACCGTAAAAAATCACTTAGAACCGGTTCAGCGCTGTTCAACGCATTGAGTAACCAGAACAGGGACACATCCGCTACCGCGAAGTCCGCCATACGCTGATTGCTTTCCCGGCGCAGGGCCATCAGACGCCGGCACTTCGCCTGTAGCTGCAACAGCAACGTATCCAGTCGCTCCACCAGACCAGTATGTGCGCTGAGGGCAAGCAGCGGCGGGATGTAGCTTTCATCCTGAGACCAGTTACCCTGACCATTCCGCGTCAGACGTGCAAGCGGGCAGGTGATGTAATCCTGATTGTTATCATGGGCGAAACGCAATGACAGCGCATGGCATTCAACGGCCATTTCTTCACTGTCGCTGCCATAAATATCCTGTACTTTATGCCATTCCTGACGATAACGCAGGGGTCTTTCAGTATGCTTTTCCTGTCCCAGATTACCGCCATTCGCATGTTCCAGCGGTAACGCCAGGACAACTATTGCCGTATTTTCCACCGCCAGAGTATGTAAATCACAAGCCAGAGGCAGCGCATCGGAAACGTCGGAGTCGATCAACGAGCCATCTGAAAAACGCAGGCGCAGGGTACGTAATTTTAACTTCCCTAACGCCAGCGCTTCTCTGTCAAACTCGACTCTCGCCACACCCCATGGATGACGGATACCCAGCTGTGCAATGCTGTTGTTACTGTACGTTTCCCAGCGGGCCTGCTGCTGAAACTGTTGTGAGGACAGGAACGTTCCCTCAGCCCATAGTGGTCGATGAATTTTCATACTACACCACCGCCCGGTCAGGTTTTTGCTTTTGGCATTTGAGAAACCTGAGACCGTGCCAGCGTGACTTAACGTGCTGGACGTCTGGCTGATGCATAACCACATCCTCCGCAGATTTCGCCAGACAGGAAAGTGGAGTATGGATAGCTGCCTTCAGATGTATTTTTTTAAACAACGACTGATAAATGCCGCCTGATCCCATCATTGTTGACATAGCCGCAGATGAAGAAATATGTTCCTTTGCAGACATCAAAATTTCCCTTTTGAAACTTTTATCCGGTTTTGCCCAATGACTTTCCCAGGCGTGCAGGTTAACCCCTCTCCTGTAACGACATTCTTGTTAATTCTTCCATCGCTCCAGGTTCAGTCATTGCGTTAGTGAAGTCGTTTTGGTTTAAATTAAGGCCAATTATTGGGGCTATAGTTAATAAATGTCTGGTGGACACTACAATCCCTGGCGGAGAGAAGATGTAGAGGTAACTTCACATTCATGGCACTTCCTGTTTTCAGGCCCGGCTTTATGTTAAAGCGAGTTTCGGGAGCATCGTTTAGAAATTTTTTAGCCATGTTGCTTCTCCCTGTCTAACTAACCCCTGTTTAAGTATCTGACCTTGATCCAATTTAACAGTTAAATAAAGCGGGGTGCAATGTGGTCAGTGTCTGAAAGATCGTTATTATTACTACTATAAATAATTTGGCTCGTATCCTAAGATAGTTTTATTTATATGAAGTTTCTCAATTTATTGACCATCAAGGGCAATCTGCTTGGTTATGGATAAGTATAAGCATAAAATACCGATAAACGATCGCGTAATAATATCGCAACGCCACTTTTTCGGAATAAATAAAAGCTTCTTTAATAAATAATATTTTTGTTGTGAATGATTTGGTGGCAAAAAGTTCGACTGTCTACTGAGAGATTAGTGAAGTACAGAAGGGGAGAGGATGGAATTAATACCATAATTTAAAACAATCAGAAGAAGCTCTGGTATCCAAAATATAACATTTGCATCAATTATCATGATTTGTTCAGTAATGAAAGTATGATGTTGACTTATAATGAAAGCTATCATAGATACATTATCTCAATTAAATCCTGTTTGTTGCAGTGCCCTGTCTGGCAAGATAACCACCGAAATATAATAATTATATCAAGTCTGCTATCTTCATTCTTGTTGCCAGAGGCCGATTACAAACGCAAAGCTAACGGTAGTTCCGGGAATTTAGTCCTTTTATTGCGCAAAATTCAAAATGAGTGGATTAAGCAAGTGGCTTTTAGCCGTACACTCATTTGTCCACGCATTATCTGTGGATCTCCTGAGAGATACAGGGAAGTATAAAAAGACGTTGATAAATTGCGGTTTCTTGTATTTCAGGGGCTGTTACGGATGACATAAAGCAAATCGGCGAGGGGGCGGCAATGGCCGTTCCCGTTTTCGGCAGAGGTTTTGTCGGCGACAGAAACAAAAAAACACCCTTGAGGGTGTTTATGATGTTGGTTGCGGGGGCCGGATTTGAACCGACGACCTTCGGGTTATGAGCCCGACGAGCTACCAGGCTGCTCCACCCCGCGTCACCGTACTGCTTCACATTGTCAAATTTGATTGGTTGCGGGGGCCGGATTTGAACCGACGACCTTCGGGTTATGAGCCCGACGAGCTACCAGGCTGCTCCACCCCGCGTCACCGTACTGCTTCACATTGTCAAATTTGATTGGTTGCGGGGGCCGGATTTGAACCGACGACCTTCGGGTTATGAGCCCGACGAGCTACCAGGCTGCTCCACCCCGCGTCCGTGGAAGCGCACTATACTCCGCTAGCGAGATGATGCAACCTTTTTTCGACCAAATCGACATTTTTGTAAGAATTGGCTTATAAAACGCCACGTTGTGGTGTTTTTTTACACAGATCTGTGCCATCGATGAGATCGCGCATTTCAATAGCCCCGGCGCTTTGTTATCTTCAACACGCACTAAGGCTTCGCAGCAAAAGATGAGACACCATGAAAGGACGTTGGGCAAAATATGTAGCGACGGGGGCAATGCTGGCCATGCTCGCCGCCTGTTCCTCAAAACCGACCGACCGCGGTCAGCAATATAGCGATGGCAAGTTCACCCAGCCGTTTTCACTGGTAAACCAGCCGGATGCCGTCGGGGCGCCGATCAACGCTGGCGACTTCTCCGAGCAGGTCAATCAAATTCGTAACGCCTCGCCGCGCCTCTATAACAGCCAGAGCAACGTCTATAACGCGCTGCAGGAGTGGCTGCGCGCCGGCGGCGACACGCGCACGCTGCGCCAGTTTGGTATTGACGCCTGGCAGATGCAGGGCACCGACAACTATGGCAACGTCCAGTTTACCGGCTACTACACGCCGGTAGTGCAGGCGCGCCACACCCGTCAGGGCGAATTCCAGTACCCCATTTACCGGATGCCGCCGAAGCGCGGTAAGCTACCGTCCCGCGCCAGCATTTATGCCGGCGCGCTGAGCGATAACTATGTGCTGGCGTACAGCAATTCGCTGATGGATAACTTTATCATGGACGTGCAGGGCAGCGGTTATATCGACTTTGGCGATGGTTCGCCGCTCAACTTCTTTAGCTATGCCGGGAAAAACGGCTGGCCTTATCGCAGCATCGGCAAAGTGCTGATCGACCGCGGGGAAGTGAAGAAAGAAGATATGTCGATGCAGGCGATCCGCGAGTGGGGTGAAAAACACAGCGAAGCGGAAGTGCGCGAACTGCTGGAGCAGAACCCGTCGTTCGTGTTCTTTAAACCGCAGTCTTTCGCGCCGGTGAAAGGCGCCAGCGCCGTGCCGCTGATCGGCCGCGCCTCGGTGGCCTCCGACCGGTCGATTATTCCGCCGGGAACCACCTTGCTGGCCGAGGTGCCTCTGCTGGATAATAACGGCAAGTTTAACGGCCAGTACGAGCTGCGCCTGATGGTCGCCCTCGACGTCGGCGGGGCCATCAAAGGCCAGCATTTCGACATCTATCAGGGCATTGGGCCTGACGCAGGCCACCGTGCCGGCTGGTATAACCACTACGGCCGCGTCTGGGTGCTGAAAAACGCCCCGGGCGCGGGGAATGTTTTTAGCGGCTAACACCCCTGGCCGTGCCTGTTGACCAGGGCGCCCGGATGACGCCGCTTGCGGCGGCCTCCGGGCGCTGTCATTTTGTTCTGAGGTTCTATGTCTGTTGTAATCAGCGATGCCTGGCGCCAGCGTTTTGGCGGTACGGCACGTTTATATGGTGAAAAAGCGCTGCAATGTTTTGCCGACGCCCACGTCTGCGTGGTCGGGATCGGCGGGGTCGGCTCGTGGGCGGCGGAAGCGCTGGCGCGAACCGGCATCGGGGCGATCACCCTTATCGATATGGACGATGTCTGCGTCACCAACACCAATCGTCAGATCCACGCCCTCAGCGGCAACGTCGGGCTGGCGAAAGCGGAAGTGATGGCGGAACGTATTCGTCTTATCAACCCGGAGTGTCGGGTGACGGTGGTGGATGATTTCGTGACCCCGGAAAACGTGGCGGAATATCTTGGCGTCGGCTTTAGCTATGTTATCGACGCGATCGATAGCGTCCGGCCGAAAGCGGCGCTTATCGCCTGGTGTCGCCGCTACAAGGTGCCGCTGGTTACTACCGGCGGGGCGGGTGGCCAGACTGACCCAACGCAGATCCAGGTCGCCGACCTGGCGAAGACCATCCAGGATCCGCTGGCGGCCAAACTGCGCGAGCGGCTGAAAAGCCAGTTTGGGGTGGTGAAAAACAGCAAAGGCAAGCTCGGCGTGGACTGCGTCTTCTCTACCGAAGCGCTGGTCTACCCGCAGGCGGACGGTAGCGTCTGCGCAATGAAGAGCACGGCGGAAGGGCCGAAGCGGATGGACTGCGCTTCCGGTTTTGGCGCGGCCACCATGGTGACCGCGACCTTCGGGTTTGTCGCGGTATCGCATGCGCTGAAGAAAATGCTGGCGAAGGCGGAGCGGCAGACGACGTAAATTCCCGGGTCGCGGCGCAGGCGCCTTACCCGGTCTACAGAGCAATTCCCCGGAGGCGGCGCTGCGCACCTGTCCGGGCGACAAAACTGCATGAGCCCGTAGCCCGGGCAAGGCGCATCAAGCGCCGCCCCCGGGATGAGCTTAAACCTCAACCTCGCGGGCGGCGGCAAGCACCGCCTCGCTCAGCGCATTCAGGCCCTGGCTGCGCGAGGCGCTGAGCTGACCGCGCAGTCCCAGCTCGTCGAACAGCGCCAGCGGATCCTGCGCCAGGATCCCGGCGCGGGTTTTTCCTTCCACGGCGGTTAAAAGTACCGCCAGCAGACCGCGCACAATCCGTCCTTCGCTGTCGCCAAAGAAGTGCAGCCTGCCCCCGGCGTCCTCCTCATAGCCCAGCCAGACTCGGTTCTCACACCCGGCAATCTCATGGGCCTGCGCTTTGCGCTCATCGGTCAGCGTCGGCAGCTTTTTGCCCAATAAAATCAGCTGCCGATATTTATCCTCCCACTGGTTCAGCGGGGCGAAGGTCTGGCGCAGCGTGGCGTCGGTAATGGTCGTGCCGAAGGGGTGCAGGGTCGTCATTAATCCACCAAAATTTCCAGGGCGCGATCCACCGCGTGGACCAGCGCTGCAACATCGTCTTGGGTATTGTAGGGGGCGAAAGAGGCCCGCAGCGTGCCGCTGACTCCTAAAGCCGCCAGCAGCGGCTGGGCGCAGTGCTGCCCGGCGCGAAGGGCAATGCCGGACTCCGCCAGCAGCGTCACCAGATCGCTGTGATGAATACCCGCAAATTCAAAGGCCAGCAGGCTTGACTGCTGGCAGCGGAAAGAGCGGAAGCCCGGCCGTTTCGCCAGCGCCTCTTCCGCCAGGCTCGCCAGGCTGCGGCTCCAGTTTTCCGCCTGGCCGATATCGCTCTGCGCCAGCCACTCCAGCGCGGCGCTGAGGCCGATAACCCCGGCGACATTCGGCGTACCGGCCTCGAGGCCATAGGGGGCCGGCTGCGGCGTAAAGCCGTCAAAGCTGACCTCGGCGATCATCTTCCCGCCGCCGAGCCAGGGCGACATCGCCGCCAGCAGTTCGCTTTTGCCGTACAGGGCACCGATCCCGGTCGGGCCATACAGCTTATGGCCGGAAAAGGCGTAAAAATCGATATCCAGCGCCTGCACGTCCGCGGGGAAATGTACCGCCCCCTGCGCGCCGTCGACCATCACCACCATCCCGGCGGCGTGAGCAAGGCGGATGGCCTGAGCCAGGTCCGGGCAGCCGCCGGTGACGTTGGACATCTGGCCGATGGCCAGCACCCGGCTGCGCGGGGTGATGAGCGCGCTGAGGCTGGCGATATCCGGCAGGCGGTCGGCGCCGAGCGGCAGCTTGACCACTCTGGCGCCGGTTTGCCCGGCCACCATCAGCCAGGGCACGAGGTTGGCATGATGCTCGGCTTCGCTAACGAGAATTTCATCGCCAGGCTGCAGGCGCGGCCGGACGTAGCTCTGCGCCACCATATTGATGGCCTCGGTGGTCCCCCGCGTCCAGACGATATCTTTGCCGGAGGGGGCGTTCAGCCACGCCGCCACGCGCTCGCGGGCCGCCTCATAGCGCTCGGTCAGCCGCTGGGCGGCGGCGAATTGACTGCGGTGGACGTTGCCGGCGCTCAGGCGATAAAACTGGTCGCTGGCGTCGATCACCGCCTGCGGTTTGAGCGCCGTCGCCGCGCTGTCGAGATAGACGCCGGCATCGGCCAGAGCCGGAAACTGCGCGCGAAAGTGCGCAGGGTTGAATGCGTTCATGGAATTCCTCGTATCAATACCGCGATCGTCGCGCAATTTGTCGGGCGTGACAAGGCCTCTGCCACCTGTGGAATTGTCCGAATGTGACTCCATGTCGGTCAAAGAGGGTTATGCTGAAAAGTGTTGGGTTTGTGTTTTAACCTATTACTTAACGAGTTACGAATAGTATAAATAGCCGTAAGGAGAGAAGAATGAAAATGACTAAGGCCGCTGCGATTATCTCTGCCTGTATGCTGACTTTAGGCCTGAGCGCCTGTTCCTCTAACTATGTGATGCATACCAATGACGGGCGCACCATCGTTACCGACGGGAAACCGCAAACCGATAATGACACGGGCATGATCTCGTATAAAGACGCGTGGGGCAACAAACAGCAGATCAATCGCTCTGACGTGAAACAGCTGGGTGAGCTGGACGAGTAAGGCAGTAAAAAGGCAAAAAAAAGCACCGCATGTTGCGGTGCTACATTAAATCACTATGGACAGACAGGGTAAATGTACAGGAAGTGAAAAGGGGTAGCTTTGCTACCAGGGTCTGCAAAGACAGACCAATTGCAAACACAACAACACAACATCACAACCGTAAGCCAAAAGCTTGATGGAACACGCATTCCAAAAAAAGCTTCTCGTTCCGGCTCAGGAAGTGCCGCCACTATAGGTATTTGCTGGTAGAACCTCAACGGACAATTTATAATGGCTCAGATAAAAAAAACTAATAGGTTAATCATTGTTTCCTATTTGTTAAATTGAGTTAACATCTAAGCCAGAATAACCATGTCGAAGCGATTACCACCTCTGAATGCATTACGTGTTTTTGATGCAGCCGCACGTCATCTCAGCTTCACTCGGGCAGCCGATGAGCTTTTTGTGACGCAGGCCGCAGTCAGCCATCAAATCAAGTCTCTCGAGGATTTTCTGGGCCTTAAGCTGTTCCGTCGGCGCAATCGTTCGCTGCTGTTAACGGAAGAAGGGCAGAGCTATTTTCAGGATATTAAAGAGATTTTTTCGCAACTGACGGAAGCGACGCGTAAACTGCAGGCGCGCAGCGCCAAAGGGGCATTAACGGTCAGTTTATTGCCAAGTTTCGCCATTCAGTGGCTGGTGCCAAGACTCACAAGCTTTAACTCAGCTTATCCGGGAATCGACGTCAGGATCCAGGCAGTGGACCGTCAGGAGGATAAGCTGGCGGACGATGTCGATGTGGCGATTTTTTACGGCCGCGGCAACTGGCCGGGCCTGCGTGTGGAAAAATTGTACGCCGAATATCTGCTGCCGGTCTGTTCCCCGCTCTTGCTCACCGGCGACAAAGCATTGAAAACGCCTGCCGATCTGGCGCAACATACCCTGCTTCACGATGCGTCCCGCCGCGACTGGCAAACTTATACCCGTCAGCTTGGTCTAAGCCATATTAATGTGCAGCAGGGGCCGATTTTCAGCCATAGCGCGATGGTGCTGCAGGCGGCCATTCACGGGCAGGGCGTGGCGCTGGCCAACAACGTGATGGCGCAGTCCGAAATTGAAGCCGGTCGCCTGGTGTGTCCGTTTAATGATGTTCTGGTCAGTAAGAATGCGTTTTACCTTGTTTGCCATGACAGTCAGGCAGAACTGGGTAAAATAGCCGCTTTCCGGCAGTGGATCCTGGCGAAAGCGGCAAGTGAACAAGAAAAATTCCGCTTTCGTTATGAACAATAATTACTTGTAGGGTAACAACATGACCAGCCGTTTTATGCTGATATTCGCCGCGATTAGCGGCTTTATCTTTGTGGCTCTGGGCGCCTTTGGCGCGCATGTATTAAGTCAATCGCTTGGCGCGGCGGAGATGGCCTGGATCCATACCGGCCTGGAATATCAGGCCTTCCATACCCTGGCGATTTTTGGTCTGGCGGTGGCGATGCAGCGTCGGATCAGTATCTGGTTCTACTGGAGCAGCGTTTTTCTGGCGTTAGGGACCGTGCTGTTCAGCGGCAGCCTCTACTGCCTGGCGCTCTCTCATTTACGCCTGTGGGCGTTCGTGACCCCGGTGGGCGGCGTAAGCTTCCTCGCCGGTTGGGTTTTAATGTTAATTGGTGCAATTCGTCTGAAACGTAAGGGCGTTGTTCATGAATAAGGTTGTCCTCTATTGTCGCCCTGGGTTTGAGAAAGAGTGCGCAGCAGAAATTACCGATAAGGCGGCCCGCCTTGAGGTGTTTGGTTTTGCCCGGGTCAAAGAAGACTCTGGCTATGTAATTTTTGAAGGTTATCAGCAGGATGACGGCGAGATACTGGTGCGCGATCTGCCGTTCAGCTCGCTGATTTTTGCCCGCCAGATGTTCGTGGTCGGCGAACTGCTGCGCGATCTGCCGCCGGAGGATCGCATCACGCCGATCGTCGGCATGCTGCAGGGCGTGGTGGAGAAGGGTGGCGAGCTGCGTGTGGAAGTGGCGGATACCAACGAAAGCAAAGAGCTGATGAAGTTCTGCCGCAAGTTTACGGTGCCGCTGCGTGCGGCGCTGCGCGAGGCGGGCGTGCTGACCAACTATGAAACGCCAAAGCGACCGGTGGTGCATGTGTTCTTTATCGCACCCGGCTGCTGCTATACCGGCTACTCATACAGCAACAACAACTCACCGTTCTATATGGGCATTCCGCGGCTGAAGTTTCCGTCCGACGCCCCGAGCCGTTCCACCCTCAAGCTGGAAGAGGCGTTCCACGTCTTTATTCCGGCGGACGAGTGGGACGAGCGTCTGGCGAACGGCATGTATGCCGTCGATCTCGGCGCCTGCCCGGGCGGCTGGACCTATCAGCTGGTGAAGCGCAACATGTGGGTCTCTTCGGTCGATAACGGCCCGATGGCCCAGAGCCTGATGGACACCGGCCAGGTGACCTGGCTGCGCGAAGACGGCTTCCGCTATCGTCCGAACCGCAACAACATCTCGTGGATGGTCTGCGATATGGTGGAGAAACCGGCGAAGGTGGCGGCGCTGATGGCGCAGTGGCTGGTCAACGGCTGGTGCCGGGAGACCATCTTCAACCTCAAGCTGCCGATGAAAAAGCGCTATGAAGAGGTGTCGCAGAATCTGGCCTATATTCAGGCCCAGCTGGACGAGCACGGCATCAACGCCCAGATCCAGGCGCGTCAGCTGTATCACGATCGTGAAGAGGTGACCGTTCACGTGCGTCGCCTGTGGGCCGCCGTCGGCGGACGTCGCGACGAGCGCTAATCCCTCCCCCCTCAGGCCGGAGACGCATGCGCGTCCTCCGGCCTTCCCCTTAAGGCTGCGGCGCATCCGACACAATATGCGTCACGTCATCCAGATGACCAATCCTCGCCTCGCCGGAGCGGTTGAATTTGCTTTTGTCGATCAGCAGCAGCGACTGCGCCGCGCGCTTAAGCAGGATCGATTTAAAGTCGGCATTGAACGCATTGGAGTCCCACAGTGCGCCCTGTGAATCGATGCCTTCGCAGGAAAAAATAAACAGATCGATCTCCAGCGATTTCAGCTGGGAAATCAGCGCCGGGTTAACGTAGCAGCCATATTTCCGCTGCAGAGTGCCGCCAGAGCAGGTGAGCGCGATCTGGTCGCGTTTGGCCAGCTCCTGGCAGATGGGCTGGCTGTTGGTAAAGACGTGCAGCGGGCGGTCCGGCAGCTGGCGGGCGAGATACCAGCAGGTGGAGCTGGCATCGAGGGCGATCACCATCCCTTCGTCAATCCAGGCCAGCGCTTCACGGGCGATATCGGCTTTATGCGCGTAATGGCTTTTCAGGCGCATGTGGAAAGGGTCACCGCTGTCCTGGCTGCGCTGGTGGATCACTTTGGCCCGGCCGTGGTTGCGCAGCACTTTGCCCTGTGCCTGCAGCTCGCTCAGATCGCGGCGAATGGTTTCCCTGCTGACGTTGAGCTGTTTTGACAAGGTTTCGGTGGTCAGGCTGCTGTGGGTGATCAGGAGATCGACGATCGCCTGCTGGCGGGCTGCTTTCATTTATTCTCATCCCATCATTAATTGAGCGTCTGCATCAGGCAGACGCTCCGGCATGAGATTACGGCGTGACTCCTTTTTTTAAAAGGATATTTCCGTACTTAGCGCACTCTCCTGTGATAACGATCGCAAAGGCTTTTTGCGCCCGGTCGTAGAAGGCAAAGCGGTCAATCCGCACGATATCCGGGCAGGGCGCCTGCACCGAGAGCGCCTGCCGATAGCGCTGTTCCACCGTCGGGTCGAGCGCATCGCCTTCGACGGCGGCCATCATCACCAGCGGCGGCGCGTAGCTGTCTAACTCGAACAGCGGGATAATCGCCTGCAGCAGATCGCTGACCCGCAGGCCATCGGCGCGGATCACCTGCGGCCCCATGCTGTGCGCCGGGAAATGGGCATCGGAAAAAATGATTTCATCCCCATGGCCCATTTCGGCCAGCACTTTCAGCAGTTCCGGCGATATCAGCGGGGAAATAGTTTTAAGCATCTCGGGTTTCCTCTGTTAATTCAGGTTCAGTTTGCGGCCAGAAATAGCGGTAGCGGTACGCGACCTGCGCTCTGGCCTGCTCCGGGGAAGAGAACTCGCCCACGCCATACCAGCCAAACATCGCCGCGCCGGCTACCGTGGTTTCGGCATCGTCGAGAACTTTGACCGGTATCCCGAGTCGGTTGGCCTTGATCTGGTTCCACAGCGCGTTGCGGCTGCCGCCGCCGACCAGCAGTAGCTCTTGCGCCCGGAAACGGCCGATTTTTTCCAGGGTTTGCAGATGCTGCGCCAGCTGATCGCTTAACCCCTCCAGCGCGGCGCGGTAAAAATGGCCGCGGGTGGTGTTAAGCGTGACGCCCTGCCAGCCGGCGTGCTGGCTGGCGAGCAGGTCGCACTGCATCCTGACGCCCTGGGCGCCGGGCGGGATCGCCTGCGCTTCGTTAATCAGCGTCTGCCACGGGGTGTCAGCGCTCCACAGCAGTTTGCGCACCCATTCGAGCACGCCGGAGGCCAGCCACTGCATCCCCGGGTTATAGCGGCCCGGCTGGCTGTCCAGTTCGCAGGTGGAGCCGCTGTAGTCACAGAGCAGCGAGGTGTCGACCTGCGCGCTGCGCACCATCAGGATCTCCCAGGTCCCGGAGGAGAGCACCGGCTCATCCTGCCCGGCGCCGGCGCCAAACAGGGCGAACTGGGTATCATGCCCGGCCGAGATAACCGGGATCCCGACGGGAAGGCCCAGCAGCGCAGCGGCCTCCGGCAGCAGGGCGCCGATCGGCTGGCCTGCTTCAACCAGCCGCGGAAACAGGCGGCGCGGCAGGCCGGTCGCCTGCAGGATTGGCGCGCTGAAATCGCGCTGCCGGAGATCGAGCATCTGGCTGGTGCCCGCCATGGTGAGGTCGGTGGTGAACTCCCCGGTCAGCCGGTGGTTGATCAGCGATGAAATAAACAGCCAGGCATGGGCCTGCGCCAGCAGCTGCGGGTGGTTCTCTTTCAGCCAGATCAGCTTATACAGGGTGTTGAACGCAAAGGCGCCGACGCCGGCAATCTGCTGCAGCTGGCGCGCGGGCATATACTGGCGGATATTCTCCATCACCGCCGCGGTGCGCGGGCATTTCCAGCTGATGATTGGATACAGCAGGGCACCCTGCTCATCCACCAGCGCGCCATCGACGCCAAAGGTCGTGACGGTAATACCGCGCACCGTGCAGGAGGCCAGCTGGTCGTGGATCTGCCGACAGCAGTCGGCAAAGCGCTGCATAATGGCCTCCAGCGACCACTGGTGCCAGTCGCTGTTCTCCGCCGGGATGTCGCTGGCGTTCGCCGTTGCGGCGCGGGCGATAATGTTTCCCTGTCGGTCAACGGCCATCGCCCGCACGTTGGTGGCGCCGCAGTCGAGGACCAGGATAACGTCTTGCTTCATAGTGACTCCCGAAACAACATTGCCGGATGGCGCAGCGCTTATCCGGCCTACAGACCGCGCGCATCTGTAGGACCGGTAAGCCTGCGCCTCCGGGCAAAACCAACCTGTTAACGCTTATACAGCGGCCCGTAGTTCTGGCAGGCGCGGTAGTCCTGGCCTTCGATATCCATGCCGTGCGCGGCCCAGGCGGAAGGGCGGTAGATTTTCGCCGCTTCCACGTTGTGCATGCAGACCGGAATGCGCAGCATGGCGGCGAGGGTAATGAAATCCGCGCCAACGTGGCCGATGGTCAGCACACCGTGGTTGGCGCCCCAGTTGGCCATCACCGAGTACACATCGCTGAACGGGCCCTCGCCGGTCAGGCGTGGGGCAAACCAGGTGGTGGGCCAGGTGGAGTTGGTGCGGGCGTCGAGCTGGTCGTGCATCGCTTTGGGCAGCGCCACGCTCCAGCCTTCGGCAATTTGCAGCACCGGCCCCAGACCTTTGATGATGTTCACCCGGGTCATGGTGAACGGCACGCCGCCTTCGGTCAGGAAGCGGGAAGAGAAGCCGCCGCCGCGGAAGTATTCGTGGATCGCCGGGCACCATTCGGTCGCTGCGAGGCAGGCATCCGCCTCGTTCTGCTCAATCTCCCAGTGAGGTTTCATCGTCGGGTTGCCCTGCGCGTCGCGCTGCTGGCAGGAGCCGTCCAGCGCCGCAGAGCCGGAGTTAATCAGGTGAATGATGCCGTGCTCCGCCCGCCCGGTGAGCGGCTGCCCGGTGACCCGCTCCACGGCATCCGGCGACCAGTAGGTGCGCACGTCGGCAAACACCTGGGCGGTGCCGGTGAGCTGGTGACCCATCAGCATGGCCACGCCGTTGAGGCTGTCGTTTTCGGTAGCGACGACAAACGGCTCGCGCACCCCGTTCCAGTCAAAAGAGCTGTTGAGCAACGCTTCGGCGGTATCGCCATTGGGGTATTGATCGGTCCAGTGGCGCTGACCCTGGAAACCGGCGGCGATGGCGTTATAGCCCAGCGACTCCTCCACCAGCCCTTTTTCCGCCAGCTTCGGGTTGCCCTGCATCATGTCGCGGATGCACATCGCCATCAGCAGGCTCTCTTTGAGCACCGCGCGGCTCTGCGTTTCATTGCGCTTATACTGCTCGGCGTTCTGATCTTCACCATAGCGGAAGTGTTTATCCGCCCACGCCAGCGCCATCTCCAGCTCGGTTTCATCATAGATTTTCTGATCGATTCGCCGGCGCAGCTCCGTCATGTCGACAGCCTGCACCTTCATGCCGAGCCAGGATTCAAAGAAATTGTGGTCGACGATGGAGCCGGCGATGCCCATTGAGACGCCGCCCAGCGACAGATAGCTTTTCCCTTTCATGCTGGCGACCGCCAGGCCGGCGCGCGCGAAGCGCAACAGCTTCTCTTCGACGTCCGCCGGGATCGAGGTGTCATCGGCATCCTGCACGTCATGCCCGTAGATGGAGAACGCCGGGATCCCTTTCTGGCTATGGGCCGCCAGCGCGGCGGCCAGATAGACCGCCCCCGGACGCTCGGTGCCGTTAAAGCCCCAGATGGCCTTCGGGCGCAGCGGATCCATGTCGATGGTTTCGCTGCCGTAGCACCAGCAGGGGGTGACGGTGATGGTGACGCCGACGTTCTGGCTGCTGAATTTCTCTTCACAGGCAGCCGACTCGGCCATGCCGGCGATACAGGTATCGGCAATCACACACTCCACCCGGGCGCCGCAGGCGTGGCGCAGTTTCTCGCTAATAAGCGCGGCGGTGGCTTTCGCCATGTTCATGGTTTGCGCTTCCAGCGACTCGCGGACTCCCATGCGACGACCATCGATTACCGGACGAATACCGATCTTCGGTAAGCTGATTTTTTTCATTACAGATCCCTCAGGTTATGCGGATAACAGGTTTAGTTCGTCGCCGCTTGTGAACGGAAACGGGCAAAAATAAAGATGATGGCGAAGCACAGCGCCGGGACCAGTTCGGCGGTCGGAATATTGCCGGCGGCGTCGCTGACAAAGCCCATCACCGGGGTGACGATCCCGCCGCCGATAATGGTCATGACGATAAATGACGAGCCATATTTGGTGTCCTGGCCCAGATGCTTAATCCCCAGCGAGAAGATGGTGGGGTACTGAATGGACATAAAGGCGCTGCACAGGGTCAGGGCCAGCAGGCCGACGTGGCCGCCGCTGAAGGCGGAGAGCAAGCAGAGCAGCATGGCGATAAGCGCATAGATAGCGAGCACGTTATGCGGCGCAAAGCGGCGGATAAGCCAGGTGCCGGTAAAACGGCCGATAAAGAAGCAGACCATGGTGCCGGTCAGGTAGTTGGCGGCGAAACCGGCCGTCATGCCCGGGATCTCTTCGATAGCGTAGCGAATCAGATAGCTCCAGCAGGCGGTTTGCGCGCCGACGTAGCAGAACTGGGCCAGCACCGCCCAGCGCCAGTGACGGATGCGCATCAGGCGCGTCAGCGAGGCGAAAAAAGTACTCTGCGCGCTATCGCTGTGGTCATCACTTTGCAGGGACGGGAAACGGGTGCAGACGATCAGCAAGGCGACCAGCAGGACGATAGCCACGATAATCATATAGGGGGTTTGTACCGACAGGACCAGACTGTGTTTCCAGGCGCTGAGCTGTTCCGGCGTCATTTTATCCAGCACCTCCTGCGGCTGATGCGGGACGTTAGACAAAATAAGACTCTGGCCAAATACCACGGCAATAATGGCGCCAAACGAGTTAAAGGTCTGGGCCAGATTAAGGCGGAAGTGACCGCCGCTTTCCGGACCGAGGACGGTGACAAACGGGTTGGCCGCCGTTTCCAGACAGCCAAGCCCGGCGGCGATAATAAACAATCCAATCAGAAATAAGGTGTAATTCATCACTTCGGCCGCAGGCCAGAACAGCGCGGCGCCGCAGGCATATAAAAACAGGCCGGTAAGAATGCCGGCTTTATAGCTGAATTTCTTCATCAGCATCCCGGCGGGGATGGGAATTATAAAATAGCCAAAATAAAAAGCTGACTGGATTAATCCAGCCTGAAAATTAGTCAGGGTAAAGGCCTGTTGAAATTGTGGTAATAAAATATCATTCAGATTATTAGCCACGGCCCACAGGAAAAAGAGAGAGCATAGCAGAGCAAACGGAATAATGTAGCTCTTACTCTGCCCGCTCTCCATCGCGCGGTAACTTTTCTTTGGTATCGTTGTGTTTCCCATAGCGTCCTCATCAGTTCATAAGCATTTACAACAGCATGCAGGGCGCAGTCTGGTGCTGCAGCAGACCGCAAAATTAAGTGAGCTCAGGTGACGCGCCAGTGAGTGAAATGAAAGTCACGGCGGAACTCATGGCTTCATTTTCAAATAAAAAATGCCTGTTAATATGATGATGGTCACACTTAACGTGCTGTGGACCATTTTATGTGATAATTGTCACTTTAATTTTTCAAAAATACTGACCGTTTGAGGAAATAAATTCACAAAACCACAACGCTAATGACCGAATGAATATATATCGCGGAAAACGGGCAAATGTTACCAGAAAATAAAATGCCCGCTTGATGAAATATTATTAAGAACGGGCATTTTAAACGCTCTCTTAACGGACGTAATTCAACTTTCCATGACGGAATTATTGACGTGGTTCACAAATTGTCGCTATGAGAATTCCCCTGTGAGTATTCCGGCTGAAGATGGAGAGCATTATTCAACCTATCCCACGGTAGCCGCCGCTATTTTGATTGCCCTGCCGTTGACGGATGATGAGTCGCCAAAAGAGGAAAACAATGGAAAGAAACAGACTGGCCCGGCAGATTATCGATACCTGCCTGGAAATGACCCGCCTGGGGTTAAATCAGGGGACCGCCGGCAATGTCAGCGTGCGCTATCAGGGGGGGATGCTGATCACCCCTACCGGCATCCCGTATGAAAAACTGACGGAAGACAAGATCGTCTTTATTGATGCCGACGGCCAGCATGAGCAGGGAAAACTGCCCTCCAGCGAATGGCGTTTTCATCAGGCGGCCTACCAGACGCGACCCGATGCCCAGGCGGTGGTCCATAATCACGCCGTTCATTGTACCGCGGTGTCGATCCTCAACCGGCCGATCCCGGCCATCCACTATATGATCGCCGCGGCCGGCGGGAATTCGATCCCCTGCGCGCCCTATGCCACCTTCGGCACCCGCGAACTGTCTGAGCATGTCGCGGTGGCGCTGAAGCACCGCAAAGCCACGCTGTTGCAGCATCACGGCCTGATCGCCTGCGAGGCCAGCCTGGAAAAAGCGCTGTGGCTGGCGCACGAAGTGGAAGTCCTGGCCCAGCTCTACCTCAGCACCCTGGCGATTAGCGACCCGGTGCCGGTGCTGGATGACGAGGCGATCGCCATCGTGCTGGAGAAGTTCAAAACCTACGGATTACGTATTGAAGAGTGATGCCGCAACGCTAACAGGAGAGACGTGATGGCAAACAGAATGATCCTCAACGAAACGGCATGGTTTGGCCGGGGGGCGATAAACGCATTAACCGATGAAGTGGCGCGGCGCGGCTATCGCAAGGCATTGATCGTCACCGACAGCACCCTCGCCCGGTGCGGCGTGGTGGCGAAAGTCACTGACAAACTGGATGCCGCCGGGCTGGCATGGGATATGTTCAGCGACGTTATCCCTAACCCGACCATTGCCGTGGTCCAGCAGGGGCTGCAGGCCTTTCAGCGCAGCGGGGCGGATTACCTGATCGCCATCGGCGGCGGTTCGCCGCAGGATACCTGTAAGGCGATCGGTATTATTCAGCGTAACCCGGAATTCGCCGATGTCCGTAGCCTCGAGGGACTGTCGCCCACCCGTCAGCCCAGCGTGCCGATCTTCGCGGTGCCGACCACCGCGGGTACCGCGGCGGAGGTGACGATTAACTATGTCATCACCGATGAAGAACAGCGGCGCAAGTTCGTCTGTGTCGACCCGCATGACATTCCGCAGGTGGCCTTTATCGATGCCGATATGATGGACGCCATGCCGCCGGCGCTGAAGGCGGCCACCGGCGTGGACGCCCTGACGCACGCTATCGAAGGCTATCTCACCCGCGGCGCCTGGGCTTTGACCGATGCGCTGCACCTCAAGGCCATCGAGATCATTGCCGGGGCGCTGCGCGGCTCGGTTGCCGGAGACCCCGGGGCGGGCGAAGCCATGGCGCTCGGCCAGTATGTGGCGGGGATGGGATTTTCCAACGTCGGCCTCGGGCTGGTACACGGCATGGCGCATCCGCTCGGCGCTTTTTACAACACGCCGCACGGCGTGGCGAATGCCATCCTGCTGCCACACGTGATGCGCTTTAATGCTGAGGCGACGGGGGAAAAATATCGCGACATCGCCCGGGCGATGGGCGTCAGGGTGGAAGCGTTAAGCCTGACTGCCGCGCGCCAGGCGGCAGTGGAGGCGGTCTGCCAGCTAAACCGGGACGTCGGTATTCCCGGCCATCTGCGCGAGGTGGGCGTCAGGAAAGAGGATATTCCGGCGCTGGCGCAGGCGGCGCTGGAGGATGTGTGTACCGGCGGCAACCCGCGCGAGGCGAGCCTGGCCGATATCGTCGGGTTATATCAGGCGGCCTGGTGATTGCCTGGCCCGGGTAAAGCAGGCAGTGCCGGAGCCGTTAGCCTTTAGCGGCGCACCTCCTGGCGAGGGTTAGCGCGTCAGCCGCAGCTGCTGCAGATTGCCATCCAGCTGTAAATCGGTCTGCAGGCGGGCCACTTCCCGGCAGGTGAACGCCATCTCCTGATGCGCGGCCAGCTTTTTGCGCCACTTCTCCGGGACCTCGGCCAGACGGGCGTACAGTCCTTCCAGGTCCTGAAACTCGTTCAACAGCTGGGCGGCGCTTTTGGGGCCAATGCCCGCCACGCCCGGCACTTTCGAGCTGCTGATCCCCGCCAGCCCCCAGTAATCCGCCAGCTGCTCCGGGGTGACGCCGAACTCGCTGGCGATGAAGGGCGCGTCCAGCCAGCGTTTCTGAAAGTAGTCGCGGATACGGATGGTGGGCGACAGCAGCTGACAGTAGCCTTTGTCGGTAGAGACGATGGTGGCCTGATGGCCCGCCTGGGCCACCTTCACCGCCAGGGTGGCGGCGAGGTCGTCCGCTTCGCTGCCCGGCGAGGCCCAGCAGCGGATCCCCCGCTGTTCGAAAGCGACCCGCAGCGCTGGCATCTCGGCCACCAGCGTCTCCGGCATCGGCGCGCGGCCGGCTTTGTACTCCGGCAGGCGCTGGTGACGCCAGCCGTGGGCGCGATCCTCATCATCGAACACCGCCACCGCATGGGTGGGCTGACTGTGGACGATCAGCTGCTCCAGCGCATGCAGGCAGGTATCGACGCAGGGCGAACCCTGCACCGCGTGGATGCGGCGGATCAGATTTAACGCGTCGACGATTAACAGATGAACAGCCACAGATACCCCCTTATTCTCAGCGCCTTTAGGGTAACATCGCCATCGGATCGAGGCTATCTGCGCCTGAACAATCAGGAAGATAACGCGCAAATTTCGCTAACTGACCGCCATCAGCGGGCTGACAACCCCCGGCGCGGGTTCGCCATACCACACCGCTTCGCGCACCGGGACCGGTTTGGCGATAAGTCCAAGGGCGTAAAAGCGATCGGCGATGGTCTGCTGGGCGCGGATCACCGACAGATCCATCGGCCGCGGGCGATGGCTGCGGCGGGCGAGGGCCATGCTCAGCGACCGGGCGTCGATCCCCAGCTCTGCCGAGAGTAAGCGGGCCGCTTCGCCGCGATGCGAGTCGATAAACTGCCCGGTGTGGGTCAGCTCCGTCAGCAGGCGGCGCATGATATCGCCATGCTGAGCGAGATAGTCCCGTCGCGAGAGATAAAACTGATGGTTGTTGACCCGGCCTTCGCCGCTGGCGACCACCCGCAGCTCGCCAGTGTGTTCGGCGTCGCTGAGCAGCGGATCCCACATCATCCAGGCGTCAACCGCCAGGTAGTCGCTGGCGGTCAGCGGGTATTTCGGCGGGGTATAGACCACCCGCACGTCGTTCAGCCCCAGACCGGCGTCCTCGAGGATCTGCAGCAGCAGCCAGTGGACATTCGACCCTTTATTGAGGGCGATGCGTTTGCCGCGCAGATCGCTGAGCTGGCGGATGTCGCTCTCCTGCGGGACGACCATCGCCACGCTGCGCGGCGCCGGCGGCTCCCACGCCACGTACATCAGTTCGCTGTTGCTGGCCTGGGCGAACACCGGCGGCGCTTCCCCGGTGGTGCCAAAGTCGATTTCGTTGCAGGCGAGGGCGTGGAGGAGCTGCGGTCCGGCAGGAAACTCACTCCACAGCACGTTGACGCCGAGGCTGGCGAAGGCGGTTTCCAGACTCTGGCGGGCTTTCAGGATCCCGAGGCTGCCGAAGCGCTGGTAGCCAATGCGCAGTTCGCGATCGGCCCCGGCCGCGCTGGCGAACGCCCGCGGCGGGGAAGGGGGACGGCGGCGGCTTTTGATCAGCCCGAGGTTAGCGAGCTGGGTGCGCAAGGTATGCCGACTGATCCCCAGCAGCGCGGCCGCCTGGCTCTGGTTATCGTCGCAATGCGTCATGGCGTGACGAATCAGGGCGCTGGTTACCCGCTGCCATACCGGCTCGCCGGGAAGTGCCAGCTGGTGGCGGATAAAGTCGTCCAGCTCGTGGTCGCTCGCCGGCGCCGGGGCGTCATTGAGCGTCGCCAGACGCAACTGGGCGGGGCTTATCTCCTCTTCTTTACTGAGGAGCACCGCGTTGTGCAGGGTGTTTTCCAGCTCGCGAATATTGCCCGGCCACGAATAGTCCATCAGCCGGGCCAGTGATTCCGGCGCCAGACGCAGGGTTGGCCGCCCGAGGCGCCGGGCGTAGAGCGATAAAAAGTGGTGCGCCAGCAGCGGGATATCCTGCCGACGCTGGCGCAGCGGCGGCAGCGGCACCACCGCGATATTCAGCCGATAGTAGAGATCCTCGCGAAAGCGGCGCTCGCGGATCGCCTGGGCCAGGTCGACGTGGGTGGCGGCAATGACCCGGACGTTCACTTTAATCGCTTTGCGCGAGCCGACGCGGGTAATTTCACGCTCCTGCAGCACCCTCAGCAGTTTGACCTGCAGCGGCAGGCTTAATTCGCCGATCTCGTCCAGCAGCAGCGTTCCCCCTTCCGCGGCTTCAAACCAGCCGGGCTGTCCCTGCTGCGCGCCGGTGAAGGCGCCTTTCTCGTGACCGAACAGTTCAGCCTCGGCGAGGCTCTCGGTCAGCGCGCCGCAGTTGACTGCCAGAAACGGCTGCTGGCGGCGGGCGCTGTGGTGATGGAGATAGCGGGCCACCACCTCTTTGCCGGTGCCGGTTTCGCCCACGATCAAGACGGTGGCCTCCGTCGGCGCAAGTTTGTCCAGCAGGCTCTGAAAAGCCTTCGACGCCGGGTCGATCAGCGCAGGAGCGGTGGATGGGGATTCTGGGTTCAGCATAGCGGGCCTCCGGTCATTGACGCCCTGAACTTATCCTGCGGCGGCGACGGAAGCCAGAGGGGGAAGACCCGCAGCTGTTGCAAATGCGCCAGCGGATGCGCGGCGGCTGCGCGATTTGCAACAGCGCGGCGCGACGAGAATATTTCCAGTGCCTTGATTTAAAAAGATTAATTTTTTATTCACCATTGGCATGAATATCGCTAACACTCATATAACCAAATTAAAACATCTCTTCGATAAATATCGGATATGGTTATATAGGAAATAGATAATGACGCAGCAAGCTCCCGACAAGATCAATGTCTTCTGGTTCTTACCTACCCATGGTGATGGCCGCTATCTGGGCACCACCGAGGGGGGACGCCCGGTCGATTTACCTTATCTGCAGCAGGTGGCGCTGGCGGCCGACAGCCTGGGCTACTACGGCGTGCTGATCCCCACCGGTAAAAGCTGTGAAGATTCGTGGCTGGTGGCCTCGGCGCTGGCGCCGTTGACCCGTCGTCTGCGCTATCTGGTGGCGGTCAGGCCGGGCCTGCAGCCGCCGACGCTGGCGGCGCGGATGGCGGCCACCCTAGACCGTTTATCGGAAGGTCGGCTGCTGATCAACGTCGTCACCGGCGGCGACCCGGTGGAAAACAAAGGCGACGGTATCTTCCTCAGCCACAGCGAGCGCTATCAGGTGACCCGCGAATTTCTCGATGTTTACACCCGCCTGCTGCGTGGGGAAAAAGTGGACTATCACGGCGAGCATATTCACGTGGAAGGCGCTGAGGTGCTGTTCCCGCCGGTACAGGAGAATGGCCCGCCGCTCTATTTCGGCGGCTCTTCTGAGGCGGCCATCGATGTGGCGGCCGAGCAGATCGACAGCTATCTGACCTGGGGCGAACCCCCGGAACTGGTGGCGGAAAAGCTGGCGGTGGTGCGTGAGCGCGCCGCGGCCCGCGGACGTACTCTGCAGTACGGCATTCGTCTGCATGTGATTGTGCGCGAAACGGAAGAGGAGGCATGGGCCGCCGCCGACCGGCTGATCGCCCATCTTGACGACGATACCATCGCTCAGGCGCAAAAGATCTTCGCCCGCATGGACTCGGCCGGCCAGGCGCGAATGAGCGCCCTGCATCAGGGGTCGCGCGACAATCTGCGCATTGCGCCCAATCTGTGGGCTGGCGTCGGACTGGTGCGCGGCGGCGCGGGGACCGCGCTGGTGGGTAATCCGCAGCAGGTGGCGGAACGTATCCGCGAATATCAGGCGCTCGGCATCAGCAACTTTATCTTCTCCGGCTACCCGCATCTGGAAGAAGCGCACCGCTTTGCCGAGCTGGTGATGCCTCTGCTGCCGCTGGAAAACGCGGCCTCGTCGAAGGCGCGCAGCGTGAACACCGGTCCGTTTGGCGAAACCATCGGCGGCGATAAGCGCCCGGTGCGCCAGGTCAGCGCCAGCTGATGGCCCGGAGCGCGACCATGAGACAGCATACCGGAGGAGGGCTGCGATGAGTGCAGAACCGCATATCGTGATTATCGGCGGCGGCTTCAGCGGCGCGGCGGTGGCGATTAAGCTGCTGCGCCTGGCGCCGAACGGAGTGCGCGTGACGCTGCTGGAGCCGCGCCAGTTCCCCGGCGCCGGGGTGGCCTATTCCACCGCGGAGCCGACGCACCGGATTAACGTCCCGGCCGCCCGCATGCAGCTGGCCGGCGACGAAGAGGGCGCCTTTGATCGCTGGTACCGCCATCAGCCGGCTTTTGCCGCTGATGCTCAGGCCCTGCGTCCGGACGGGTCCGTCTATCCCCAGCGCGGCCAGTTTGGTCGCTATGTGGCACAACGTTTCGCCGATGCCGCGGCGTCCAGCGGCGGACGGCTTCGCCACCTGCGCGATCGGGCGCTCGCTTTTCATCAGGGGACGGTGACCACCGACGGCGGCCTGCAGCTGAAGGCCGACCTGCTGGTGCTGGCGATCAGCCATCCACCGCCTTCGCTGCCGGCCCAGGCCGAAGCCTGGCGTCATCATCCGGCGCTGATTGCCAACCCGTGGCAGCCCGGCGCGCTCGACGCCATCGCCCCGCATGCCCGGGTGGCGGTGATGGGCACCGGATTAACCATGGCCGATACGGTGGCGACGCTGGACCGGCTGGGCCACCGCGGCAGTATCGTCGCCTTTTCGCGCCACGGCCTGCTGTCGCGCGGCAACCTTAGCGGCGCGGGGGCAACCTGGACCGGCGACTATCAGCAGGGCAGCCTGCGCCAGCGCCTGCGTCAGATCCGCCTCGACGTCGCCTGTGCGGCGCAGCAGGGGCTGAGCTGGCAGGTGGTGCTGGATGCGGTTCGTCAGCAGGGGCAGCAGATCTGGCAGGCGCTCAGCGTCGCCGATCGCCAGCGTTTTCTGCGTCATCTGCGCCATTACTGGGATGTCCACCGCTACCGCGTGGCGCCGCAGGTTGCCGAGGTGCTGGAGGCGCGCCAGCGCACGGGCAGTCTGCAGGTGCAGGCGGCCAGGCTACTTTCGATGAGCGGTGAAGGCGAAACGCTGCATCTGACGCTGGCGCGGCGCGGCGGCGGTGTGCAGACGCTGAGTGTCGATCACCTGATCCTGACCACCGGACCCGCACACCGCGCCCTGACCGACAGCCAGCCATTTTTACAGGACCTCGCCCGCCGCGGCCTGATTCGCGCCGATGCCCTCGGCATGGGCCTGGAGGTGGACAGCCGTTCCCGGGCAGTGGCTGAAGCGCACGTTAAAGCGCTGCCGGTGCTGGTGGCCGGTCCGGCCGCCCGCGGGCGTTTTGGCGAACTGATGGGCCTGCCGCAGGTAGCCGACCATGCCGCTGACGTGGCTGCGCAAGCATTACTCACGCTCGGGATCCCGCAGGACTCCCGATGTCCAGCGTACTGAATACCTCCCTTTATTTTCCCTGATTCATTTTGCCGCGTGCACCCCGGCGACGGGCCGCGCTATGGAGATTGCTATGTCATCACAACGTGAAATTCGTCTTAACGCTTTCGATATGAACTGCGTCGGCCATCAGTCGCCGGGCCTGTGGGCGCATCCCCGGGATCGCTCCTGGCAGTATAAAGATCTGGAGTACTGGGTGGATCTGGCGCGGCTGCTGGAGCGCGGCAAGTTCGACGGGCTGTTTATCGCCGACGTGCTGGGGATCTACGACGTGCTGAACGGCAGCGGCGACGCGGCGATCCGCCAGGCGACGCAGGTCCCGGTCAACGATCCGCTGGCCCTGATCACCCCGATGGCGCTGGTGACGGAGCATCTGGGCTTCGGCCTGACCGCCTCGCTGTCGTTTGAGCATCCTTACCCCTTCGCTCGTCGTCTGTCGACGCTCGATCATCTGACCAAAGGGCGGGTGGGCTGGAATATCGTCACCTCCTATCTGGAGAGCGGGGCGCGCAATATCGGCCAGCAGACTCAGACCGATCATGACACCCGCTATGACTATGCCGATGAGTATTTGCAGGTGATCTACAAACTGCTGGAGGGAAGCTGGGAGGACGGGGCGGTGCTGCGCGACAGAGAGCGGAAGATCTTCAGCGATCCGCGGAAAATCCATCCCATTAACCATCAGGGACAGTTCTTTTCCGTGCCGGGGATCCACCTCTGCGAGCCATCCCCGCAGCGCACGCCGGTGCTGTATCAGGCGGGGGCGTCCAGCCGCGGCAAACAGTTCGCCGCCGGCCATGCCGAATGCGTCTTCGTAGCAGCGCCGTCGAAGGTGCTGCTGAAGAAGACGGTGGCGGATATTCGCCGCCGGGCAGTTGAGGCGGGGCGAGATCCGCACAGCATCCTGATCTTCAACCTGCAGACGGTGATTGTCGGCGACACCGACCGCGAGGCGCAGGCGAAGTGGCAGGAATATAAGCAGTACGTCAGCTATGAAGGCGCGCTGGCGCTGCTCTCCGGCTGGACGGGGATCGATTTCGGCCAGTATCAGCCGGATCAGGTGCTGAAGTATCTGCACACCAACGCCATTCAGTCGGCGGTGGAGGCCTTTTCCACTGCGGACCCGAACCGGCAGTGGACGGTGCAGGCCCTGGCCGATTGGGCGGGGATCGGCGGCTTCGGTCCGCTGGTGGTTGGCAGCGCGCAAACCGTGGCGGACGAACTGCAGTCCTGGGTCGAAGAGACGGACGTCGATGGCTTTAACCTCGCCTATGCCGTCACTCACGAAACCTTCCGCGACGTCGTCGAGCTGCTGGTGCCTGAGCTGCAAAAGCGCGGCGTCTTTAAGCAGGAGTACCGCGAGGGGACCCTGCGCGAAAAACTGTTCGGCGCCGGCCCGCGTCTGGCCGCGCCTCACCCGGGCGCCAGCTACCGCCGCGATGCGCGCACGGCGGCATCGGTAGAGGAGAAGGTGACATGATCGCTATCGATGACCTGCATAAAAGTTACCGCACGGCGGATGGCCGGCTCAGCGCGGTGCTGAAAGGGCTGTCGCTGCAGGTGCCTGAGCGCTCCATCACCGCGGTGGTGGGGCCGAGCGGCGCCGGTAAATCAACCCTGGCGCGCTGCATCAGCCTGCTGGAGCAACCGGACAGCGGCAGCATTCGTATCAATGGTCAGGACCTGTCGGCGCTGTCCGGCGAGGCGCTGCGCCGGGAGCGGCGGGCGATTGGCACCGTTTTCCAGTCTTCGGCGCTGTTGAGCCGCAGGACCGCCTGGGAGAATGTCGCCCTGCCGCTGGCGTGGCTTGGTGTGGTGGAGCGCGATATTAAAGCGCGGGTCGGCGAGCTGCTGGAGAGCGTCGGCCTGAGCCACAAAGCCGATGCCTGGCCGGCTCAGCTTTCCGGCGGCCAGCGCCAGCGGATCGGCATTGCCCGCGCGCTGGCGCTGCGCCCGTCGGTTCTGCTGGCGGATGAAGCCACTTCCGGCCTCGATCCCCAGGCCACGGCCTCGGTGCTGTCCCTGCTCAAGCGACTGCGTGATGAGTACCAGCTGGCGATCGTCCTGATCACCCATGAAATGGACGCCGTGCGCTCGGCGGCGGATGCGGTGGCGGAGATCCGCGACGGGACGATCGTCCAGTACGGGCGGATCGAAGATCTGCTGGCGCGTCCCGATTCCCTGCTCGGCCAGCAGCTGTTGCCGCTGACGCCGGCGGCTACGGCCCACAGCGATCTGCTGCTGCGGCTGAGCTACCGCTGGGATGTGCCGGTGGCCACCGACTGGATCAGCCGCCTGAGCCAGCAGTGGGCGCTGCAGATCGATCTTCTTGGCGGCCACGTCGAGGTGATCAATGGTCGGCTGGCCGGTCGCCTGCAGGCCGGAGTGCGCTTTCAGGGCGAACGCCTGTCGCCCGCGCGACTGCAGGGCCTGCTGGCGCAGCTCGGCATTACGGCGGAGATCCTCGACAGCGCGCCGTTGCTCAGGGAGGCGGTATGAAACCGACAGTCATCAGCCAGGATACCCCCTGGGGCGAAATCCCTTCGCTGCTGCTCCCCGCCTATGGCGAAACCTGGCTGATGGTGGCCATTGTGATGCTGTTTGTCGTCACGCTGGGAGGGCTGGTGGGGGTGGTGTTGTTTAATGCCTCGCCGCGGGGCTTATTTCCGCACGCGCTGCTGTACCGGCTGCTGAACTGGGTGGTCAATATGGGACGTTCGCTGCCGTTTCTGGTGCTGATGGCCGCGATTATCCCGTTCACCTACTGGCTGACCGGAACCACGATTGGCATCCCTGCCGCGGTGGTACCGATGATCGCCGCCGGCGTCCCGTTCTTTGGCCGTCTGGTGGAGAACGCGCTGCGCGAGCTGCCGGCGGAGGTCACCGCGGTGGGGGTCGTCTGCGGCGGGTCGCGCTGGCAAATCATTGCCAGCGCGCAGCTCAGTGAAGCCTTGCCCGCGCTGGTGGCGGCGGTGACGCTAAACCTGGTCTCGATGATCGAGTATTCGGCTATCGCCGGGACCATCGGCGCCGGCGGCATCGGCTACCTGGCCGTGGTGTACGGCTATCAGCGCTTCGACAACCACATCATGATCGCGACAATCGTCGCCCTGATCGCCACGATCCAGTTGATTCAATTTTTGGGTGACCGTCTGGTCAACCGTTTACGCCACACGCAGGGGAACCTTGTATGACAACAGAGCAATTTGAGTTACGTAAAGCGCGGCGCTGGCCCTGGCTGGCGGCGCTGGCGGTGATTATCCTGCTCGCCATCGCCTTCTGGTGGTGGCGGGGACATACCCAAAGCCAGCAGGTGGTCTTCGGCAGCACGTTAAAAATTCACTACGAGCCGGCGATGGCCGGCGAGCAGCGGATCATTGAGTATATTAATCAGCATATTGCGCCCGATTACGGTCTGAAACTGGAGGCGGTGGGGGTGCAGGATCCGGTCCAGGCTGACCGCGCGGTAGCGGAAGGACAGTATGCCGGGACGATCTATCAGCATCAGTGGTGGCTTAAACAGGTGGTGGACGCTAACGGCTTTGCGTTGTCGACCACGGTGCCGGTGTTCCAGTGGGCGTTTGGCATCTATTCCGACCGCTACTCGTCGGTACAGGCGTTGCCCAACGGCGCGACCATTGTCGTGCCTGACGATGGCGCCAATCAGGGGCAGGCCCTGTGGCTGCTCCAGCGCATTGGGTTGATCTCGCTCGACCCGGCGGTGGAGCCGCGCACGGCGAAGCTGAAAAATATTGTCGGTAACCCGCATCAGTTTGTCTTTAAAGAGCTGGATCTGCTGACCATGCCGCGGGCGTTAAATTCGGTGGATGCCGCCATCGGCTATGTCTCGCAATTTGACGCCGGGAAAGTGCCGCGTGAGAAAGGCATATTATTCCCGCCGGCGCCGCGCACCTTTGCTTCGCAATTAGTGATTGGTACACCGTATTTATCGCAGGAAAATATCGTCAAATTAAAACAGGCTTTTTCTGACCCGCGGATCCAGACGTGGTTAAAAACCACCGATGACCCGCTGGTAAAAGACGTATTAGTTCCAGTGTCCGCGGAATAAGCGTCCTGCACGACGTCTCTTTTCGTTGTTATTTATTTCCCTTGAGGATGCGCGAAAGCGCGTCCTTTTTGTGCTGATAATATTTATTAACTTATTGAATATATTGATTTTTATAGAATGATTTGTTGTTTTGATTCTCGCCGCGCGCGGTCTATAACCGCTAATGACCTGCACAAAATAATAAGGTGAAAAAATGAGTACATTACCAGTGGATAATCCCGGTATCGCTTCGGTACCGGTCAGTAGCGTCGGGGATGTGGCGCGGCTAATTAATTCCGGCAAGGAACAAGCGAAATATGCGCGGATGATTGTCTTCCTCGCGCTGGGGGGCGTTTTTCTCGACGCATATGACTTAACCACGCTCTCTTACGGTATTGATGACGTTGTACGTGAATTTCAGCTTTCACCGCTGCTGACCGGCCTGGTGACTTCTTCCATTATGGTCGGGACCATCGTCGGCAATATTATCGGCGGCTGGCTGACCGATAAATATGGTCGCTATTCGGTCTTTATGGCCGATATGTTCTTTTTCGTGATTTCGGCTATCGCCGCCGGGCTGGCGCCGAACGTCTGGGTGTTGATTGGCGCCCGCTTCCTGATGGGCATCGGCGTTGGCATCGACCTGCCGGTGGCGATGTCCTATCTGGCCGAGTTTTCCCGCTTTGCCGGCAAAGGCAACAAAGCGGCTCGCCTCGCGGCGTGGTGCCCGATGTGGTACGCCGCCTCAACCGTCTGCTTTCTCATTATCTTCGGCCTCTATTTCCTGCTGCCGCAGGAGCATCTGGACTGGCTGTGGCGCGCCTCCCTGCTGTTCGGCGCCGTCCCGGCACTGCTGATTATTGCCGTCCGCAGCCGGTTTATGAATGAATCCCCGCTGTGGGCGGCGAACCAGGGCGATCTGACCTCTGCGGTGCGTATTTTACGCGACTCCTGGGGGATCCATGCCCATGAGGTTCCGGCGGCGAAGCCGGCGCCAGCGCCGAAAGTGAGCTTCCGCGTGCTGTTCGAAAAACCCTACCGCGAGCGGACTATCGTCGCCGGGGTGATGAATATCTGTATCTCCTTCGAGTACACGGCGATTGCCTTTTTCCTGCCGTCAATTCTTGCCCAGTTCCTTGGGGCTGGCGTCTTCGAAACCATTTCGGCATCGCTGGGGCTGAACGCCCTGTTTGCTTTTACCGGCGGGCTGCTCGGTATGCATCTGGCGTGGAAATATCCTTCGCGTCATGTGGCGATAGCCGGCTTCGCCCTGCAGTTTGTGGCGCTGATTGTGCTGGCGCTGGTGGGGCAACCGCACGCGACGGCAGGTATCGTGCTGGCTATCGCGATGCTGGGGCTGTGGCTGTTCGCCGAAGGGTTTGGCCCGGGGGCGCAGCTGATGATCTACCCGGCGCTCTCCTATCCCACCGCCATCCGTGCCACCGGAGTCGGCTTCAGCCGGGCGCTCTCCGGGATCGGCAGCGCGCTGGCGCTGTTTATTCTGCCGCTGCTGCAGGCCTCGCTTGGCACGCAGATGTTCTGGGTGGTCTCGCTTGCCGCCATTATTCCCATTTTCTTCCTGCTGGCGGTCCGTCATGAACCGACGCGAGAAGATATCGACGCAATCCATGAATAAGGAACCAAAGATGACCTTACTCTCCACAGGCACCGATTATGACGCGCTGGCGGCCGCCTTCCGCCCGATATTCACCCGTATCGCCCAGGGCGCTGCGGAGCGCGAACAGCAGCGCATTCTGCCCGATGAGCCGATCCGCTGGCTGAAGGAAGCGGGCTTCGGCACGCTGCGTATCCCGCGCGAGAAGGGCGGCTGGGGCGCTTCGCTGCCGCAGCTCAGCGCGCTGCTGATCGAGCTGGCGCAAGCGGACTCTAACCTGCCGCAGGCCCTGCGCGCGCACTTTGCTTTTGTGGAAGATCAGCTTAATCAGCCGGATTCCGCCGGGCGCGACCGCTGGTTTCGTCGTTTCCTCGACGGCGAGCTGGTGGGCAGCGGCTGGACGGAGATCGGCGCGGTTAAGCTGGGCGAGGTGAACACCCGGGTGACGCCGGCAGAGGAGGGCTGGCGTCTCGATGGCGAGAAGTTTTACAGCACCGGCGCGCTGTACGCCGACTGGATCGATGTGTTTGCCCGGCGCAGTGATACCGCCGGCGACGTGATAGCCCTGGTCAGCACCCAGCAGACCGGCGTGGTGCGGGAAGATGACTGGGATGGCTTTGGCCAGCGGCTGACCGGCAGCGGAACCACCCGCTTTACCGGCGCCCGGGTGGAAACCGAACATGTTTATGATTTTGCCCGGCGTTTTCGCTATCAGACCGCCTTCTACCAGCATGTGCTGCTGGCGACCCTCGCGGGCATTGGCCTGGCGGTTGAGCGGGATGCGGCGCAGGGCGTCAAACAGCGCTCCCGGATGTACAGCCACGGTAACGCCGCCGTGCCGCGCGATGACGCTCAGGTGCTGCAGGTCGTTGGGCAGATCAGCAGCTGGGCATGGGCGACCCGGGCCGCGGTCCTGCAGGCCGCGGAATCGCTGCAGCAGGCCTATATAGTGCACGCCAGCGACGACGACGCGCTGATCGCCCGGCGTAACCAGCTGGCGGAAGTGGAAGCGGCGCAGGCGCAGGTGATCGCCAGCGACTGGATCCCGCGGGCGGCGACGGAGCTGTTTAATGCCCTCGGAGCGTCGGATACGCGAACCCGCCTGGCGCTGGATCGCCACTGGCGCAATGCGCGGACGGTCGCCTCGCATAATCCGGTGATCTATAAGGCACGCAATATCGGAAACTGGTTGGTGAACGGTGAAGCGCCCACCTTTATCTGGCAGATTGGCAATGGTGAGAAAACGGCGGGGTAAGCCCATCGGCGGCGGGGGCGCAATGCCTCCCGCCGCCGGGAAAATTAAGGTTTATCCAGCGACCAGGTGGCGCTGCGCACGTCGACTTTTACCGGCAGCAGGCCGATGCGCGTAAAGGTATCCGCCAGCGCCTGCTGTTCGTTATACACCGCCGGCGTCATGCGTTCGGCACCATAGGGCAGGCGGGCCAGGGTCTTCAGCCAGATGGCTTTATCCAGCCCGGTTGAGGTTGACAGCAGCCCGGCGGCTTCGTCCTGATGGCTGTTCGCCCACGCGCTGAGTTTACCCAGCTCATCCACCACCTGCTTTGCTGTCTCCGGATAAGTATCCGCAAACTTACGGCTGGCGAGATAGAAGGTGTAGTGCGGCACCAGCCCCTCGGCATTGCGGATCTGCCGGGCTTTCGCGTTGGTTTCCACTTCTGCGAGGAACGGATCCCAGATCACCCATGCATCAATCGCCCCGCGCTGGAACGCGGCGCGGGCGTCCGCCGGCGGCAGGTAGACCGGGGTGATGTCTTTATAGCTGAGGCCCGCTTTTTCCAGTGCGGCAACCAGCAGGTAGTTGACGTCAGACCCCTTGTTCAATCCCACGCGCTTGCCTTTCAGGTCGGCCACGCTGCGGATTGCCGACTGTTCAGGCACCACAATCGCTTCCGTTTTCGGGTTGGCGGGGGAATGGGCAAGGTAGACCAGATCGGCTTGCGCCGCCTGGGCAAAGGCCGGAGGCGCATCGCCGGTGGCGGCCAGATCGATACTACCGACGTTCAGCCCCTCCAGCATTTGCGGCCCGGCGGGGAATTCGACCCAGCGTACGGCAATGCCCTGTTTTTTCAGGCTCTCATCCAGGGTGCCGCGATACTTCAGCAGCGCGAAGATATTCGCCTTTTGATAGCCGATGTTGACGGTTTCCGGCGCTTTGGCCAGCGCAGAGGTAGAGAGGGCGGCGAGGACCAGCAGCCAGGCGGGGCGGAATCGGTTGGACATTGTCTGTTCTCCTTAGCGTTTTGCGTAAGGTAACAAACAGCGCTTATAACCATTAAATAACTAAAATTTTATTGATATAACCAAAGTGGTGGTTCAGGGCGATGACCCGACACGCCGAGGCGTGCCGGGTACGAGGATTAATCGCAGGCGACGATCTTCATCGCCAGGCCACCGCGAGAGGTTTCCCGGTACTTGGCGTTCATGTCTTTACCGGTTTCGTACATGGTCTCGATCACTTTATCGAGGCAGACGCGCGGCTCGCTGGTCCGGCGCAGCGCCATTCGTGCGGCGTTGACCGCTTTCACGGCGGCGATAGCGTTGCGTTCGATGCAGGGCACCTGCACCTGGCCGGCAACCGGGTCGCAGGTCAGGCCGAGGTTATGCTCCATGGCGATCTCTGCCGCGATGCACACCTGACCCGGGCTACCGCCCAGCAGTTCCGCCAGACCGGCTGCCGCCATCGAGCAGGCGACACCCACTTCACCCTGGCAGCCGACTTCGGCACCGGAGATGGAGGCGTTCATCTTATACAGCGAACCGATGGCGCTGGCGACCAGCATATAGCGGGCCAGGGAGTTGCTGTTCACCTTGCGGATAAACTTGTCGTAGTAGGCCAGCACCGCCGGCACGATACCGCAGGCGCCGTTGGTCGGCGCGGTTACCACCCGGCCACCGGCGGCGTTCTCTTCATTCACCGCCAGGGCGAACATATTGATCCAGTCGACCACCGCCATGGGATCGCTGTTGGTGGTGTCCTGGCTCACCAGCATGCGGCGCAGCGCGGCGGCGCGGCGCGGGACGCGGAGTTTGCCCGGCAGGACCCCTTCGGTGGTGATGCCGCGCTCAATACCGGCGCTCATCACTTCCCATACTGCGGCGAAGTGTTGCTCAAGGGCTTCTTTGCTGTGCAGCGCCAGTTCGTTCTGCATCATCAGGCCGGAGAGCGACAGCCCGGTTTCACGGCAGTGACGCTGCAGGTCGGCGGCGTTTTTGTAAGGGTAAGGAACGGCAACCGGCGCCTCGGTAGTCTGGCCAAAGTGCTCCTCATCGACGATAAAGCCGCCGCCGATAGAGTAATACGTCTGGCTGTAGAGCACTTTGTCGCCGGCCAGGGCGGTGATGCGCATGCCATTCTCATGCAGCGACAGATTGTCGGCATGGAAATTCATGCACTGATCCACCGGGAAGTCCACTTCGTGCTGACCGTTGGCCAGCATCAGGCGGCCATGGGTATTAACGTCCTGAATAAAGCCCGGAATGGCGTCGATGTCGACGGTATCCGGCAGGTTGCCGGCGAGTCCCATGATAATCGCGATATCGGTATGGTGGCCTTTACCGGTCAGGGAGAGGGAGCCGTAGACGTCGACGACGACTTTGCTGACGTCGGCCAGCAGGCCGCGCGCGATCAGGTCGTCAGTGAATTGTTTGCCCGCTTTCATCGGTCCAACGGTATGGGAGCTGGAAGGGCCAATGCCGATTTTAAAGATATCGAATACGCTGATCATATGTATTCCCGTGCTGTCGGAAAGCGCGCCGCCGTAAAGCGGCGCGGGGGGAGGCGTTGAATGAATTAGCTGAACAGCGAGTAGAAAATCGCGGAGATGGCAATCAGGCCCATAATCACCACGAAGACGTTGCTGATATGGCCGCTGTATTTACGCATCGCCGGCACTTTCTGAATCGCGTACATCGGCATCAGGAACAGGATCATCGCGATAATCGGGCCGCCCAGTGTCTCGATCATCCCGAGGATGCTCGGGTTCAGGGTTGCCACAATCCAGGTGGTGATCAGCATGAACAGCGCGGTCAGCTTGTTCAGTTTGTTGATTTCAATCGATTTGCCTTTACTGCGCAGGGATTTAATCACCATGCCGTTAAAGCCTTCGCGGGCACCCAGATAGTGGCCGAGGAAGGATTTAGTGATGGCGATCATCGCGATGATCGGTGCCATCCAGGCGATAACCGGCGCGTTAAAGTGGTTTGCCAGGTAAGACAGAATCGAGATGTTCTGTTCTTTCGCTGCGGCGAGGTCAGCCGGAGAGAGGCTCAGGACGCAGCTGAAGACGAAGAACATCACGGTCAGCACCATCATGATGTGCGCGCGAGCGAGGATGCTGGAGCATTTCTTCTCAGCGCCTTCGCCGTACTCTTCACGTTTGGCTACCGCGAAGGAAGAGATGATCGGCGAGTGGTTGAAGGAGAAGACCATCACCGGGATCGCCAGCCACAGGGTCATCAGCAGGCCGTTGCCGGTAACGGAAGCGCCGCTCAGGGAGAGCGTCTCCAGCGCCGCGCCGTTCCACTGCGGGATCAGATACAGAGCCAGCACCATCAGCGCGATAACGAACGGGAACACCAGCACGCTCATCGCTTTCACAATCATCTGCTCACCGAAACGCACGATGGTCATCATGCCGACGATCAGGATCAACGACAGAATGGCGCGCGGCGGCGGCGTCATGTGCAGCTGATGCGCCATGAAGGTTTCGACGGTGTTAGTGATCGCCACGCTGTAAACCAGCAGGATCGGGTAGATAGCGAAGAAGTAGAGCAGGGTAATCAGCTTACCTGCGCCCACGCCGAAGTGTTCTTCCACCACTTCGGTGATGTCTTCGCCCGGGTTTTTCCCGGAGAGGACGAAACGGGTCATGCCGCGGTGAGCGAAGAAGGTCATCGGGAAGGCCAGAATCGCCATGATAATCAGGGGGATCATGCCGCCGACGCCGGCGTTGATCGGCAGGAACAAGACGCCCGCGCCAATCGCTGTACCGTACAGGCCCAGCATCCACATGGTGTCGGTTTTACGCCATCCGCTGCGGGTTTCGCCCGAAACGATGGTGCTGGTTTGAGTGGTTTCCATCTGTATCTCCTGGAGGAATCAACAAAATCTAATGAATAAATACAATTGCGTAACACGAAATTCGTTTAATTACGGTCTTTTTAGAAATTTTCTCCGTAATAATTGGGCCGGAAAGATACATTTATATGGTTTATGCATCAGTGATCGCGATCTCAAATGCAATAATCCACTTTCAATGTGCGTATTTTTAGTCCAACAGCCTGTTTTTGGTGATCAGCCAGCGATTTGTGGCGCGCAGGCTACCATTTGCAGCATATGAGATAAAAGCGTAGCGGCGTAATAACGAGGGATTTACTGTAAAAAAGAGAAGCAGTCGACGTTTTTGCGCTTAAAACCATTTTTTACAGTGATAATTGTCGCAGTTTTTACAAACGCAAACGTTTGGCTATGTAAAAAAATTCCAGGTATTTGATGGGTAACAGAAAGCTTTTTGGCGCGTTCTGGAAGCCAGAGGAGGAGGGCCCGCCGGGGCAGACATCAGGCGATGCCCCGGCGGGAAAGCAGAAGATCAGGCGATGATTTCGTAGCAGGGAATATAGGCGGTGCCGCCCGGGAGCTTCATGCGGTGCTGGGCGACGAAGCCCTGCAGCAGATCGTCCATACGGCGCATCATCTCCGGATCGCCGTGGAGTTTGTAAGGACCGTACTGCTCAATGGCCTGGATACCCACCTCTTTGACGTTCCCCGCGACAATGCCGGAGAAGGCGCGACGCAGGTCGGCGGCCAGCACTTCCACCGGCTGGTCCGGAGAGAGTTTGAGATTGGCCATGTTCTCGTGGGTCGGATCAAACGGCATCTGCAGGTCCGGCGAAATGCGAATCGACCAGTTGAAGCTGTAGGCGTCATCGGTCTCGCGACGGCTCTCTTTCACCAGCGGCATCGCTTTTTTCATCTGCCGCGCCACTTCCGCCGGATCGTCGATGATGATCCGGTAGTGGCGACGAGCGGATTCGCCCAGAGTATGGGTGATAAACTCGTCCAGTACGCGGAAATAGTCGGCACTCTCTTTCGGTCCGGTGAGGATCAGCGGCAGCACCTGCGCTTTATTCTCCGGATGCATCAGAATGCCCAGCAGATAGAGCAGCTCTTCGGCGGTGCCGACGCCGCCCGGGAAGATAATGATCCCGTGGGCGATGCGCACGAAGGCTTCCAGACGCTTTTCGATATCCGGCATGATGATCAGCTCATTGACCAGCGGGTTTGGCGGTTCCGCGGCGATAATGGACGGCTCGGTCATGCCGATAAAGCGGCTGTCTTTGTAGCGCTGCTGCGCATGGCCAACGGCGGCGCCTTTCATCGGCGCTTCCATCGCGCCAGGCCCGCAGCCGGTGCAGATGTTCAGTTCCCGCAGACCCAGCTGCGTACCGACACGGCGGGCGTAGAGGTACTCGTTCTCGTTGATCGAGTGGCCGCCCCAGCAGACGATCATGTTCGGCGCTTCGCCGACGTGCAGCGCGCGGGCGTTGCGCAGGATCGAGAATACCAGGTTGGTAATATGGACCGAGCTTTCCAGATCGAGGTTCGGGAAGCGAACCGTATTGTGGATCTGGCCGTAAACGAACAGGATATCGCGCAGCACGGCGAACAGGTTGGCCTGCAGGGAACGGATGATGCGCCCGTCAACGAAGGCCTCCTCCGGCGGGTTGATCAGTTCCAGCTTCACGCCGCGTTCGCGACGCAGCACGTTAATATCGAAATTTTCAAAACGGGAGAGCAGCTCCTTGCTGTTATCGGTCAGGCTCCCCGAGTTGAGCACCGCAAGCGAGCAGTTGCGAAAGAGTTGATACAGGTCACTGCTGGCGGTGCGCTTAAGCATATCCACTTCCAGCTGCGACAGCATATCCATTGAACCAAGCGGGCTAACATGTGTAATCAAGTGAACTCCTTACAGGACGCTTATCGTCTTCCTGAGATTACAATAGCCCTGTGAACCGCGTTTCCACAACCTTGCGCGCGTCTAAACGCACGCAAATTGTGAAATTGTTTATTATTGTCGGGCGAGGCGGCCGGTGGCAGGGGAAAAGTCGCCGTTGCTGCGCCAGGGGTTAATATCCAGCCCGCCGCGTCGCGTGTAGCGCGCGTAAACGGAAAGCGATTCCGGCTGGCAGAAACGAAGAATATCGTTAAAGATGCGTTCGACGCACTGCTCATGGAATTCGTTATGGTGGCGGAATGAGACCAGATAGCGCAGCAGCTGCTCGCGGTCGATTTTTGCCCCTCGATACTGGATCTGCACCGAGCCCCAGTCCGGCTGATGGGTGATAAGACAATTGGATTTCAGCAGGTGGCTGACCAGCGTCTCTTCCACGATTTTGCCGCTGGCGGCGCCCTGCAGGTAGTCGGCGCTGAACTGATAGTTATCGATCTCGATATCCTGATCGTCGATGCAGGTGCCGTGCAGATGGGCGATCGGCTGGCCTTCCAGTTCATCCAGTCGATACAGCGACACCTTGACTTCACCCTGCGCGCAGGCGCTCAGATCGCGAGTCAGCGTCTCTGCAACGTCCTGCCAGCTGGCGAAACGGGTCTGGTTAAAGCTGTTGAGATAGAGCTTAAAGCTTTTCGACTCCACCAGATTAACGCTGGTATCAGGCAGCTCGACGTGGCCGACGGCCACCTGCGGCAGACCTTTGGCGTTGAGCCAGGAGAGTTCGTACAGCGTCCAGATATCGGCGCCGTGAAAGGGCAGGTTATCGGCATGCAGGCCCAGCGGGTCGCGATTGAGGCTACGCGGGACGCCCTGCAACAGCGAGGCGTCATAGGTATCGCGGTAATCGGTTGATTTACCGAGCGTCAGGCCGGCGAGCGCCTGATGATTATCGTAAGAAGACATGTTTCACCATAGTAAAGCGGGTACACTATCTTCCCAGTGTATCCTGTCTAACGTGAAGAGAGAAACCGGTGGACCATCAGACCGCAGAAGCGCTACGCGCTTTTACCCAACGTTATTGCGCCGCCTGGCAACAGCAGCGTAACAGTCTGCCGCGCAGCGAAGAGCTTTACGGCATCCCGTCGCCTTGCGTCGTCGATACCGAGGCTGAGGCTGTTTTCTGGCAGCCGCAGCCGTTTACGCTGGCGCAAAATATCAGCGCAGTTGAACGCGCCCTGGATATTGTGGTACAACAGCCGCTTCATTCTTATTATACCACTCAGTTTGCCGGCGATATGACCGGCCGGTTTGCCGGCGAAACGCTGACGCTGTTGCAGACCTGGAGTGAAGAGGATTTCCAGCGGGTGCAGGAAAACTTAATCGGGCACCTGGTGGTACAGAAGCGGCTGAAGCTGGCGCCGACGCTGTTTATCGCGACCCTCGAGAGTGAACTGGATGTGATTTCCGTCTGTAATCTCAGCGGCGAGGTGATCAAAGAGACCCTCGGCACCGCCAAACGCATTACCCTTTCTCCCTCGCTTGCGAGTTTCCTCAACCAGCTTGAGCCGGTTCTGTAAGCCAGTCTGCTTAGTCATTTGTGAGAGATCTCTTACAAAACCTGTAAGAGATCGTCATCATTTAAGGCAAATTTAATCCACCCTTTTTTTAGTAAGTTATTGGTATTGAATTAGATCTTAATTTTTTCGTCCTTTTGAGTGGGGACTAATCTTAAGAGATTGTCTCAAGAAGGGTTGTAAGACGAGGCAGAATCAGTGATCCTATGTCTGTCGACAGGGAGTCGCGAAATGAAGCGAACATCAGGATGATGGCGCTTCTGCAGGACCCGCCAGGATGGCGTTGCAAGGACAGGCTTCAGGATGAAGCAAGGATAACGCAGGATCGCGTAATGGACACCTCCAGGATGGAGAAAGAGAGCCGCTCAGGATGAACGGTGGATCAGGAAGATCGGGACAAACTTAAGGATAAGTCATTTCGCATCGGGGTGGTGTGAAAGCAGGATGCACTTGTTTAAGGATGAACGTGGTCAGGAGACCTTAGGAAAAGTTTTCAAGGACGAGCAGGGAGCACCAATGTAGCGGGACTGCTGCAAAACGAACCGGGAGCACTGTTTATACAGTGCTCCCTTTTTTTATTTCTCCTGCGGATTTGCTATCCTGCGCGCGGTTTTTAACTCATCGAGGTTTTCCCCATGACTCTTCACGATAGCGTGCGCGATCGTCTGCGCGCCATTGAAGCCCTGCTGCGCGAAACAGAGCACTGGCAGGAGACGGCGCCGGACAACAGCGCCTTCGCCAGCGATAAGCCGTTTTGCCTGGATACCCTGGAGCCGCTGGAGTGGCTGCAGTGGGTCCTGATCCCGCGTATGCACCAGCTGCTGGAGAGCGGTCAGCCATTGCCGCAAAATTTTGCCGTTGCGCCTTATTACGAGATGGCGCTGGATCAGGCGCACCCGGTTCGCGAATCCATGCTGGCAGAACTTCTGCTGTTAGATGCGCTGTTTGCCGGTGAGCAGGCCTGATGCTGGAGATTATCTACCAGGACGACTGGCTGGTGGCGGTCAACAAACCGTCGGGCTGGCTGGTCCATCGCAGCTGGCTCGATCGCGACGAGAAAGTGGTGGTGATGCAGACTGTGCGCGACCAGATTGGCCAGCACGTTTTTACCGCTCACCGCCTCGACCGGCCCACCTCCGGCGTGCTGCTGATGGGGCTGTCGAGCGAGGCGGGCCGCCTGCTGGCGCAGCAGTTTGAACAGCACCAGATCCAGAAGCGCTACCATGCGATCGTCCGCGGCTGGTTGATGGAAGAAGCGCTGCTGGATTACCCGCTGGTGGAAGAGCTGGATAAAATCGCCGATAAATTTGCTCGTGAGAACAAAGATCCGCAGCCGGCGGTGACCCACTACCGTGGCCTGGCGACGGTGGAGATGCCGGTGGCGACCGGGCGTTATCCCACCACGCGCTACGGGCTGGTGGAACTGGAGCCGAAAACCGGCCGCAAGCACCAGCTGCGCCGCCATCTGGCCCACCTGCGGCACCCGATCCTCGGCGACAGCAAGCACGGCGATCTGCGGCAAAACCGCAGCGCCGCGGAACATTTCGGCTGTCACCGCCTGATGCTGCACGCCAGCGAACTGTCGTTAACCCACCCTTTTACCGGCGAGCCGCTGACGTTGCGCGCCGGTTTTGACGATGTCTGGATGCGCGCGCTGTCGCAGTTTGGCTGGCGCGGGCTTCTCCCGCTAAATGAAAGGGTTGAGTTTGCCGACGACTGCGGTCAGGATGAAGAGAATAAGGTCAATCCAGGGAGATAATAGCATGGCGGAAGTCGGAATTTTTGTCGGCACCATGTATGGCAACTCGCTGCTGGTCGCGGAAGAAGCAGAAACCATTCTGAGCGGGCTGGGGCATAAAGCGACAGTATTTGAAGACCCGGAAGTGAAAGACTGGGAATCTTATACGGGGAAATATGTGCTGGTGGTCACCTCCACGACCGGGCAGGGCGACCTGCCGGACAGCATCGTTCCCCTGTATGAGGGGATCAAAGATATGTATCAACCCCATCTGCGCTACGGCATTATCGCGCTGGGCGACAGCACCTATGCTAACTTTTGCGGCGGTGGCCTGAAGTTCGATCAACTGCTGCAGGAGCAGGGCGCGAAACGCATCGGCGAGATGCTGCAGATTGACGCCAGCGAAGATCCGGAGCCGGAAGGCGTTTCCAATCCATGGGTTGAGCAGTGGGCCACCCTGCTTGAATAAAAGCGCTGCCCTCTCCCTACGCAGAGGGCGCCCTTTCCACACGTCGCGGCCAGATACGCAGACGCAGAAATTGTAGCGCTTTCCGCGCACCACGCCTTTAGGCAAACGCCACAATATCCCTAGCAATATCATGGGCTAAGCCAGCCAGTTTCACCGGGTCAAGAGAGGCATTTCACACTCCGGCCCTTTTTACCGCGCTTTTGGCCGCAGGCGGCGCTGGTTTTTCATTTCCGTGAACTTCCCCCCATTCTTTCAGGCATACGCCATAAACCGCCTGCTATGGCGGCAAAAAAGCTGTGTAGATGCACGGTGAGCCGCGAAGTGCCTCTTCATATACTGCTCCAGCCAGTGATAAATGCAGTGCCAGATATAACGACAACTATCAAAACACGACCACGTCATTCTGATTACCCTACAGGTTGTGCTGTTCAGAATGAACGTAGCTAAACGCTATGATTCAGGAGTACAACAATGAGTTCATTAAGTCAGGCGGCGACGGCGGCTGAAAAGCGCACCAACGCCCGCTACTGGATAGTGGTGATGCTGTTTATCGTCACCTCTTTTAACTATGGCGACCGGGCGACGCTGTCGATCGCCGGTTCGGAAATGGCCAAAGATATTGGCCTCGATCCTGTTGGCATGGGTTATGTGTTCTCTGCCTTCTCATGGGCTTATGTCATCGGCCAGATCCCGGGCGGGTGGTTGCTTGACCGCTTCGGCTCCAAGCGCGTCTATTTCTGGTCGATCTTCATCTGGTCGGTGTTTACTCTGCTGCAGGGCTTCGTCGACATCTTTAGCGGCTTTGGCATTATCGTTGCGCTGTTTACCCTGCGCTTCCTCGTCGGCCTTGCCGAATCGCCGTCATTCCCCGGCAACAGTCGGATCGTCGCCGCCTGGTTCCCGGCACAGGAGAGGGGAACGGCGGTATCGATTTTTAACTCCGCTCAGTACTTTGCCACCGTTATCTTCGCCCCGATCATGGGCTGGCTGACGCATGAGGTGGGCTGGTCACACGTCTTCTTCTTTATGGGCGGGCTGGGGATTGTGATTAGCCTGGTGTGGTTGAAGGTGATCCACGATCCGAACAACCATCCGGGCGTGAACAAGAAGGAGCTGGAATATATTGCCCAGGGCGGGGCGCTGATCAACATGGATCAAAAAGGTAGCGCGCAGAAAGTACCGTTCAGCGTCAAAATGGGTCAGATCAAGCAACTGATCGGATCGCGGATGATGGTTGGGATCTATATCGGTCAGTACTGTATCAACGCCTTAACCTACTTCTTTATCACCTGGTTCCCGGTTTACCTGGTGCAGGCGCGCGGCATGTCGATCCTCAAAGCGGGCTTTGTCGCATCCATTCCGGCAGTGTGCGGTTTTGTCGGCGGGGTGTTGGGGGGGGTCATTTCCGACTGGTTAATGCGCCGTACCGGCTCGCTGAATATTGCGCGCAAAACGCCGATCGTGCTGGGCATGCTGTTGTCCATGACCATGCTGATGTGTAATTACGTGAATGTGGAATGGATGATCATCGGCTTTATGGCGATGGCCTTCTTTGGTAAAGGCATCGGCGCGCTCGGCTGGGCGGTGATGGCGGATACCGCGCCGAAAGAGATTAGCGGCCTGTCCGGCGGTCTGTTCAACATGTTTGGCAATATCTCCGGTATCGTCACCCCGATCGCCATCGGCTATATCGTTGGCACCACCGGCTCGTTCAACGGCGCGCTGATTTACGTCGGCATTCATGCCCTGGTGGCAGTACTGAGCTACCTGGTGCTGGTGGGCGATATCAAGCGTATCGAACTGAAACCTGTAGCGGAACGTTAATCATGACTACCCAATCCAGCCCGATTATTACTGAGATGAAGGTCATTCCGGTGGCCGGCCAGGACAGTATGCTGCTGAACATCGGTGGGGCCCATAACGCCTGGTTTACCCGCAATATCGTGGTATTGACCGATAACGCCGGTCACACCGGCGTTGGCGAAGCCCCCGGCGGAGAGGTTATTTACCAGACGCTGCTGGCGGCGATCCCGCAGGTGGTGGGGCAGGAAGTTGCCCGACTCAATCGCGTGGTGCAGCAGGTGCACAAAGGCAATCAGGCGGCGGATTTCGACACCTTTGGCAAAGGGGCGTGGACCTTCGAACTGAAGGTTAACGCCGTGGCGGCGCTGGAAGCGGCGCTGCTCGACCTGCTCGGCCAGGTGCTGAAGGTGCCGGTCTGCGAGCTGCTGGGGCCGGGTAAGCAGCGTGATGCCGTCACCGTGCTGGGCTATCTGTTCTATATTGGCGATCGACAGAAAACCGACCTTGGCTATCTGGACCACACGCCGGGCGATCATGAATGGTACCGCCTGCGCCATCAGCAGGCGCTGAGCAGCGAGGCGGTGGTGCGTCTGGCGGAAGCCGCGCAGGATCGCTATGGCTTCAAAGATTTTAAGCTCAAGGGCGGCGTGCTGCCCGGCGAGCAGGAGATCGATACCGCCCGGGCGCTGAAAAAGCGCTTTCCGGACGCGCGTATCACCGTCGACCCTAACGGCGCCTGGTTGCTGGATGAGGCCATCGCGCTGTGCAAAGGGTTGCAGGATGTTTTGACTTACGCCGAAGATCCGTGCGGCGCCGAGCAGGGATTTTCCGGTCGGGAAGTGATGGCCGAGTTCCGCCGCGCCACCGGGCTGCCGGTCGCCACCAATATGATCGCCACCAACTGGCGCGAAATGGGCCATGCGGTGATGCTCAACGCCGTCGATATCCCGCTGGCGGACCCGCACTTCTGGACGCTCTCCGGGGCGGTACGGGTCGCGCAGCTGTGCGATGACTGGGGGCTGACCTGGGGCTGCCATTCCAACAACCACTTTGATATTTCCCTGGCGATGTTTACCCATGTCGGCGCTGCCGCGCCGGGTAACCCCACCGCCATTGATACCCACTGGATCTGGCAGGAGGGCGACGCGCGCCTGACCAAAAATCCGCTGCAGATTGTGAACGGTAATATCGCCGTACCCGACGCGCCGGGACTCGGCGTGGAACTTGACTGGGAGCAGGTGCGTAAAGCCCATGAGGCCTATAAAGCGCTGCCGGGCGGCGCGCGCAACGACGCGGGCCCGATGCAGTACCTGATCCCCGGCTGGACTTTCGACCGCAAACGTCCCGTTTTCGGCCGTCACTAATTAAAAAAGGATGATGCTATGACGACTTTTACTTCAACGCCTGTTGTCACCGCTATGCAGGTGATCCCGGTTGCCGGCCATGACAGCATGCTGATGAACCTGAGCGGGGCGCACGCGCCGTACTTCACCCGCAATATCGTAATTATCAAAGATAACGCCGGCCATACCGGCGTCGGTGAAATTCCGGGAGGCGAAAAAATTCGCCAGACGCTGGAAGACGCGATTCCGCTGGTGGTGGGTAAAACGCTGGGTGAGTATAAAAACGTGCTCGGCGCGGTACGCAACCAGTTTGCCGACCGCGACGCCGGCGGCCGCGGCCTGCAGACCTTTGACCTGCGTACCACCATTCACGTGGTAACCGGGATTGAAGCCGCGCTGCTGGACCTGCTGGGCCAGCACCTTGGCGTCAATGTCGCCTCGCTGCTCGGTGATGGCCAGCAGCGCAGCGAAGTCGAAATGCTGGGCTATCTGTTCTTTATCGGTAATCGCCACGCGACGCCACTGGCCTACCAGAGCCAGCCGGACGAGCAGTGTGAGTGGTATCGCCTGCGCCATGAAGAGGCGATGACGCCGGATGCGGTGGTCCGCCTCGCGGAAGCGGCGTATGAAAAATACGGCTTCAATGACTTTAAGCTGAAGGGCGGCGTGCTGGCGGGTTTTGAAGAAGCAGAGGCGATCAGCGCCCTGGCGAAGCGCTTCCCGAATGCCCGCGTGACCCTCGACCCGAACGGCGCCTGGTTGCTGGAGGAAGCCATTCAGATTGGTAAACAGCTCAAAGGCGTGCTGGCCTATGCGGAGGATCCGTGCGGCGCTGAACAGGGGTTCTCCGGGCGTGAAGTGATGGCTGAGTTCCGTCGCGCGACAGGCCTGCCGACCGCGACCAATATGATCGCCACCGACTGGCGGCAGATGGGTCATACCTTATCCCTGCAGTCGGTGGATATCCCGCTGGCGGACCCGCATTTCTGGACCATGCAGGGGTCGGTGCGTGTGGCGCAGATGTGCCATGAGTTCGGCCTGACCTGGGGCTCACACTCCAATAACCACTTCGACGTGTCGCTGGCAATGTTCACCCACGTCGCGGCAGCGGCGCCGGGCAAGATCACCGCTATCGATACCCACTGGATCTGGCAGGAGGGTAACCAGCGTCTGACCAAACAGCCTTTTGAAATCAAAGGCGGTATGGTGCAGGTTCCGAGCACGCCGGGCCTGGGGGTTGAGCTGGATATGGACCGCGTAATGCAGGCAAATGAGCTATATAAGAAACATGGTCTTGGCGCCCGCGACGATGCGATGGCGATGCAGTACCTGATCCCGGGCTGGACCTTTGACAACAAGCGTCCCTGCATGGTGCGCTAAATGGCCGCCGGCCTCTGCGGGGGCCGGCATTGCGCGACAGCACCAGGGGTTAGCTCAGAGTAAGGACTGCACATGAAGATAGTGATCGCACCGGATTCCTGGAAGGAGAGCCTGAGCGCGCTGGAAGTGGCCAGTGCCATAGAACAAGGCTTTCGCGAGATTTATCCTGACGCGGAATACGTCAAGCTGCCGGTTGCCGACGGTGGTGAAGGAACGGTGGAAGCCATGGTGGCGGCGACCGGCGGGCATCAGGTTCCGCTGACGGTTACCGGGCCGCTGGGTAAGCCGGTTGAGGCATTTTATGGGCTGTCCGGCGATCGCCAGTGCGCCTTTATCGAAATGGCGGCAGCCAGCGGGCTGGAGAGCGTTCCCCCGGCGCAGCGCAACCCGTTGCTGACTACTTCCTGGGGCACCGGGGAGCTGATCCGCCATGCGCTGGACGCCGGGGTAAGACAGATCATTATTGGCATCGGCGGCAGCGCCACGAATGACGGCGGCGCTGGCATGGTGCAGGCGCTGGGAGCGAAACTGTTGACCGCTGACGGGCAGCAAATCGCCTCCGGAGGCGGCGCGCTGGAGACGCTGGCGCGTATCGACCTTAGCGAACTCGATCCGCGGCTGACAGATTGCCAGATTGACGTCGCCTGCGATGTCACCAACCCGTTGACCGGCCCGCAGGGGGCCAGCGCGGTGTTCGGCCCGCAAAAAGGGGCGACGACGCAGATGATCGACCGCCTCGACAGCGGTCTACAGCATTATGCCCGGATCATCGCCCGTGATTTGGATATCGACGTGCTGGGCCTTGAGGGCGGCGGCGCGGCGGGGGGCATGGGGGCTGCGCTGTACGCCTTTTGCGGTGCTCAGCTGCGCCCGGGTATTGAGATCGTCGCCGATGCGTTGCAGCTGGCCGCGCGGGTAGCGGATGCTGATTTAGTGATCACCGGCGAAGGGCGTATCGATAGCCAGACGATCCACGGCAAGGTGCCGGTGGGGGTGGCGAAGGTGGCGAAGCGTTTTAATGTTCCGGTGATCGGGATTGCCGGCAGCCTTACCGCCGATGTTGGCGTCGTGCATCAGCACGGGCTGGATGCGGTATTTAGCGTGTTGTATACCCTTTGTACCCTCGATGAAGCGCTGGCCAATGCCGCCGCCAACCTGCGGATGACGGCACGTAACGTCGCCGCGGTTTTGCAGATAGGCGGTAAGCGGTAACCCGGCTGGCGCAGTGGTATTTGTAGTCCGGATAAGGTGCGTAGCACCGCGATCCGGGAACCGTCCCCGGTGGCGCTTACGCTTACCGGGGCTACCAGCCGAGTTCCGGACCGTAACACCGCGATCCGGGAACCGTCCCCGGTGGCGCTTACGCTTATCGCGGCTACCAGCCGAGTACCGGACCGTAGCACCGCGATCCGGGAACCGTCCCCGGTGGCGCTTGCGCTTACCGGGGCTACCAACCGAGTACCGGACCGTAACACTGCGATCCGGGAACCGTCCCCGGTGGCGCTTACGCTTACCGGGGCTACCAACCGAGTACCGGACCGTAACACTGCGATCCGGGAACCGTCCCCGGTGGCGCTTGCGCTTACCGGGGCTACCAACCGAGTACCGGACCGTAGCACCGCGATCCGGGAACCGTCCCCGGTGCGCTTACGCTTACCGGGGCTACCAACCGAGTACAGGACCGTAACACTGCGATCTGGGAACCGTCCCCGGTGGCGCTTGCGCTTACCGGGGCTACCAACCGAGTACCGGACCGTAGGGCGTAGCCCGGATGAGGCGCGTAGCGCCGCTATCCGGGGTTTACACACCCATTCGGCACGCTTCGCGAGCTACATTATCCATCTCATCTAACAGCTCAAGCAGCTCCGGCTCCAGATCCTCGGCGGCGGTGCCCGACCGCAGCTGACTCTCCAGAGTGTGGCACAGCTTTTTCAGCCGCGGCACGCCGCTATAGCTGCAACTGCCGTGCAGTTTGTGGATCAGATCCACCAGACCTTCCGGCTGTTCGCCAACCAGCTGCTCTTCTACTTTATTTCGCACCTCCGGCATAAAGGCGATCAGCATCTGCAGCATCTCCCGCGCCAGATCCGGCTTCATGGCCGCCTGACGCAGCGCCAGTTGCCAGTCGAGCGTCTGGTTATGGTCGATAACCGGCTCGGCAGGCGGTAGCGTCGCCGGGATGACGTTATGCAGGCCGGGCTGATAGCGCAGCAGCAGTGCGTGCAGTTTCTCTTCTTCAATCGGCTTCGCCAGATAATCGTTCATGCCGGCGCTCAGTAACTTCTCGCGCTGGCCCTCCAGAGCGTGCGCGGTGACTGCAATAACCGGGGTTTGCTGATGATGCGACAGATGATGAATCAGCTCGCAGGCGCGGATGCCGTCCATATCCGGCATCTGAATATCCATCAGGATCAGATCCATCTGCAGCCGCTTGGCCTGGTCCACGGCCTGCTGGCCGCTGTCGCAGAGGATCACCTGCTGCACGAGGTCGTCCAGCAGGGCGCCAATTAGCTTCAGGTTAGCCGGATTATCGTCCACGGCCATGACGGTCATCGGCAGCTTATGGCTGTCGGCCTGCGTCAACGGTGCGGAAGCGGGCGCATGATTGGTGGCCACCAGCGCTGGTAGCAGACGGGTGGTGGTGAGTGGTTTCAACAGGCAGGCGGCGACGCCATCGCGCTTCAGGGCTTCCGCGCTGACCTGGGCATGACATGGCAGAGCGAGCAGCACGTTGTCAGACATCGCGCAGGCTTTGACTAATTTTTCCCGGTGCGGCGATAAATCGCGCATTGAGACCGGAATACCGACCAGCAAAATGTCGTACTGCGCTTCCGCCAGCGAGGAGAAGGTAGGGCTATAAACCACCTCCAGCGGCGTGGCGGCCAGCATTTCCAGCGTACACTGGGCCGCCGTCGCGTTGGCCTCCACATAGGCCAGACGCTTGCCCGCCAGCCCGTCGGTGTTCAGCATATCCGGAATGGCGTTCGGGTTGAGATCGAGGCTGATATGGAACCAGAAGGTGGAACCACGGTTTGGCTGGCTGTGGAATGAGATATCGCCGCCCATCTCTTTGACCAGACGCTGGGTGATCACCAGCCCAAGTCCGGTGCCGCCGTGGCGGCGTGAAATGCTGGCATCGGCCTGACGGAAGGCCTGGAACAGGCGGGACTGGTCGCGCTCGGGGATACCGATACCGGTATCGTGGATCTGAATTTCGATCTGCACCCGCGAGTTACTGATGGCCCGCTGCTCCACCAGCACGTCGATATTGCCGTGCTCGGTAAATTTGATGGCGTTGCCCACCAGGTTGGTCACAATCTGCTGCAGACGCAGCGGATCGCCGATGACGTTATCCGGCACATTGTTCTTAATGTTCAGCGTTAGCTCCAGCCCCTTATCGTGTGCGGAATGCGCCAGCAGGGTGACCACTTCATCAAGCGAGGTGCGCAGCAGGAACGGAATGCTCTCCAGGATCAGCTTCCCGGCCTCCAGTTTGGAAAAGTCGAGCACATCGTTGATGATCGCCAGCAGATTGTTGGCCGAACGTTCGATGGTGGTCAGGTGGTCGCGCTGTGTGGCATTGAGATCGGTTTTCAGCGTCAGACGGGTAAAGCCAATCACCCCGTTGAGCGGAGTACGCAGTTCGTGGGACATATTGGCCAGGAACTCCGATTTAATGCGCGCCGCCTCCTGGGCGCGCTTTTTCGCGAGGTCCAGCTCGACGTTCTGGATCTCCATCTGCTCAAGCGTTTCCCGCAGATCGGAGGTCGCCTGGTCGACGTTGTGCTGCATCTCTTCATGGTAGGCCGCCAGCGACATGGCCATCGAGTTAATGCCATTTTTCAGCATATCCAGTTCGCCGAGCATAAAGCCCTCGACGCGGCTGTCCAGCTGTCCGCGGCGGATGCGGTCAACGGTATTGACCATATTGCGGATAGGGCCGGTGACGTCGCGCATCAGGCGCCAGCCGAAGATCAGCGCGATGCCGATGCAGAACAGCATCATCACACTGGAGATGAAAATTTCTTTGTACTGCTGGAGACGGACCGATTTCAGATCCAGCTCTAGTGCGACATAGCCCAGCATATTGCCCGGCATTTTGGCGTCAGATTCGGGGGATTCATCCGGCGAATAGCTTTCCGAGACGATCGGCGTGCGCAGGATCATCATGTCGCCATCGCGGATGACGCTGAGATGACGGGGGAACGCCTCGCCTTTCGGGATCTGGAGTTCGCTGGGATTCAGATGGTAATTGGAGGTGACAAATAAGCGGTTATGCGAATCGTACACCGAGATGGCCCGCACGATCTCCGAGTGACGACGATGCAGAACGCTGATCAGCTGGCCGATGGATTCGCGGTTTTGCAAATTCATGCCATATTCGCTGGAGACCGCCAGTGGTTCGATAATACTGGCGCCGGCGTCCTCCAGCTGGCGTTGCAGGTCGTTGTAACGATGAGCAACAAAGAAAATACTGAGCAACAGCCCTATCAGGACGGTTGGCGCCAGAATCAGAATCATCATGCGAGCACGCAGGCTGTAGTTGGTCATGCGGTTCCATTATGGGAGAATATAGACATCATCGTTCGGTGCGCGTCGGTGCGCCTCGCGGCGCTGTCGCTCTGAACGAGCTCGTTTTATTTGATTGAGACAACTCTCTACGATGGCGCAATTCTACTCTGCAAAACGGCGTGTGACGACGCGCCAGATCATAACCGTTACAGTCAATGACCTCGATCCCTTTGGTCAGGGCGTTGCCCGCCACCAGGGAAAAGCGCTGTTTGTCGGCGGCGTGCTGCCGCAGGAGCAGGCCGAGGTGGTGCTGGTGGAAGACAAAAAACAGTACGCCCGCGCCGAGGTAAAACGCCGTCTAACCGACAGCCCCGAGCGCCAGGCGCCGCGCTGCCCGCATTTTGGCGTCTGCGGCGGCTGCCAACAGCAGCACGCCAGCGTTTCGCTTCAGCAGCAAAGTAAACGCGCTGCGCTGGCGCGACTGATGAAGCGCGAGGTGGATGACGTCATCGCCGGCGCGCCGTGGGGCTACCGCCGTCGCGCGCGCTTGAGCTTGAATTATCAGCCAAAGACCCAACAATTGCAGATGGGTTTTCGCCAGGCTAACGCCAAAGCGATCGTCGATGTGGTGCAATGCCCTGTTTTGGTGCCCCAACTTGAGGCATTGCTGCCCGCGGTGCGCGAGTGCTTAAGCGCGCTGAGCGCATTACGCCACCTCGGCCACGTCGAGCTGGTGCAGGCGGATAACGGCCCACTGATGGTGCTGCGTCATACCGCTGTGCTGCCGGCGGCAGACAGGGAAAAACTGGAACGCTTTTCGCAAACTCACGGTCTTTCTCTGTACCTCGCGCCGCAAAGCGAGATACTTGAACATATTCACGGTGAAGCGCCATGGTATACCTCAGACGGACTACGCTTAGTGTTCAGTCCGCGGGATTTTATCCAGGTCAACGACGGCGTGAATCAGCAGATGGTGCGTACTGCGCTGGAGTGGCTGGATCTGCAGCCGGAAGACCGGGTCCTGGATCTGTTCTGCGGGATGGGGAATTTTACCCTGCCTCTGGCGACCCGCGCCGCCCATGTGGTGGGGGTGGAAGGGGTCCCGGCGCTGGTGGCAAAGGGGCGGGAAAACGCCGCCCTCAATGGTTTATCAAATGTCACCTTCTTCCATGAAAATCTGGAAGAAGACGTCACCCGTCAGGCCTGGGCGAAGCACGGCTTTGATAAAGTGCTGCTGGACCCGGCCCGCGCCGGCGCGCCGGGCGTAATGCCGCATATTATAAAAATGGCACCGCGACGGGTGGTGTATGTTTCCTGCAACCCGGCGACGCTGGCGCGAGACAGCGAAACCCTGTTGCAGGCTGGATATCAGATTCAACGCCTGGCGATGCTGGATATGTTCCCGCATACCGGTCATCTGGAATCAATAGTGTTGTTTGAGCGCAGGCTTACATAAGGTCATTCACAACGTCGCAGAAGAGCCACCCTGGCCATGAATGCTGACGCGACCTGCAGGATGACATGTAGAAAGTTGAGGCTTGCCGACTTCGGCAGGCCGGTCCCTTAAGGAGAGGACAATGGTTGCGGTAAGAAGTGCACATCTTAATAAAGCTGGTGAATTTGACCCGAAGAAATGGATCGCGAGTCTGGGAATTTCCAGCCAGCAGTCGTGTGAGCGCTTAGCCGAAACCTGGGATTATTGTCGCGAAAAAACGCAAGGACACCCGCAGGCGGACCTGCTGCTGTGGCGGGGCGTCGAAATGGTGGAGATCCTGTCCACCCTGAGTATGGACATCGATACGCTGCGCGCGGCGCTGCTGTTCCCGCTGGCCGACGGCGAAGTCGTCAGCGAAGAGGTCATGCAGGATACCGTGGGGAAATCGGTGGTGACCCTGATTCACGGGGTGCGGGACATGGCCGCAATCCGCCAGCTGAAAGCCACCCATACCGACTCGGTCTCTTCCGAGCAGGTGGATAATATTCGCCGCATGCTGCTGGCGATGGTTGACGATTTCCGCTGCGTGGTCATCAAACTCGCTGAGCGTATCGCGCATCTGCGCGAGGTCAAGGATGCGCCGGAAGATGAGCGCGTGCTGGCGGCGAAAGAGTGCACCAATATCTATGCCCCCCTGGCGAACCGCTTAGGTATTGGCCAGCTGAAGTGGGAGCTGGAAGACTACTGCTTCCGCTATTTGCACCCGGCGGAATATAAGCGCATCGCCAAACTACTCCACGAACGCCGTATCGACCGCGAGCATTACATCGACGAGTTCGTCGGCCACCTGCGTTCAGAGATGAAAGCCGAAGGGGTCAAGGCGGAGGTCTATGGCCGGCCGAAGCACATCTACAGCATCTGGCGCAAAATGCAGAAAAAACACCTCGCTTTCGACGAACTGTTTGACGTTCGCGCGGTGCGTATTGTGGCTGAGCGTTTGCAGGATTGCTATGCCGCGCTGGGGATCGTCCATACCCACTACCGCCATCTGCCGGATGAGTTCGACGACTACGTGGCCAACCCGAAACCTAACGGTTACCAGTCTATCCATACCGTGGTGCTGGGGCCGAGCGGCAAGACGGTGGAGATTCAAATCCGCACCCGGCAGATGCATGAAGATGCCGAGCTGGGCGTGGCCGCGCACTGGAAGTACAAAGAGGGCGCGGGAGCGGGCACCGGCGGTGGCCGCGGCTATGAGGACCGTATCGCCTGGCTGCGCAAGCTGATTGCCTGGCAGGAAGAGATGGCCGACTCCGGCGAAATGCTCGACGAAGTGCGCAGCCAGGTTTTCGACGACCGGGTGTATGTCTTTACGCCGAAAGGCGACGTGGTGGACCTGCCGGCAGGGTCGACGCCGCTCGACTTTGCCTACCATATTCACAGCGACGTTGGGCATCGCTGCATTGGCGCCAAAATTGGCGGCCGCATCGTGCCGTTCACCTACCAGCTGCAGATGGGCGATCAGATCGAAATTATTACCCAGAAGCAGCCGAACCCGAGCCGTGACTGGCTGAACCCTAACCTCGGCTACGTAACCACCAGCCGCGGACGCTCGAAGATCCACGCCTGGTTCCGTAAACAGGACCGCGACAAGAATATTCTCGCCGGTCGGCAGATCCTCGACGACGAGCTGGAGCATCTGGGCATCAGCCTGAAGGATGCGGAAAAGCACCTGCTGCCGCGCTATAACTTCAACGAGCTTGATGAACTGCTGGCGGCCATCGGCGGCGGCGATATCCGTCTCAACCAAATGGTCAATTTCCTGCAGGCGCAGTTCAACAAGCCGAGCGCCGCCGAGCAGGATGCGGCCGCGCTGAAGCAACTGCAGCAGAAAACCTACGCGCCGCAGAGCCGCACCAAGGACAATGGCCGGGTGGTGGTGGAAGGGGTGGGCAACCTGATGCACCATATTGCCCGCTGCTGCCAGCCGATCCCGGGCGACGAAATCGTCGGCTTTATCACCCAGGGGCGCGGGATTTCCGTGCATCGCGCCGACTGCGATCAGCTGGCTGAACTGCAGTCGCATGCCCCGGAGCGCATCGTCGATGCGGTATGGGGCGAAAGCTACTCGGCAGGCTACTCGCTGGTGGTCAGAGTGGAGGCGAACGATCGCAGCGGTTTATTGCGCGATATCACCACTATCCTCGCCAATGAGAAGGTGAACGTGCTGGGCGTCGCCAGCCGCAGCGATACCCGTCAGCAGCTGGCAACCATCGATATGACCATCGAGATTTACAACCTGCAGGTGCTGGGCCGGGTGCTCGGTAAGCTTAACCAGGTGCCGGATGTGATCGACGCGCGCCGTCTGCACGGCGGTTAATTCGTCTGTAGGCCGGATAAGGCGAAGCCGCCATCCGGCAATTTCGCAACGTCGGATAAGGTCGAAACGCCTTATCCGGCCGACTATTTTTTACATTTCCAGGATCCTCACATGACCCAAATCGACCGCTTGCTCGGCATCATGCGCCGCCTGCGCGACCCGGAAAACGGCTGCCCGTGGGATAAAGAGCAGACTTTCGCCACCATTGCCCCGTATACCCTCGAAGAAACCTATGAAGTGCTGGACGCCATTTCGCGAGAGGATTTTGATGACCTGCGCGGTGAGCTGGGCGATCTGCTGTTCCAGGTGGTGTTCTATGCGCAAATGGCGCAGGAAGAGGGACGCTTTAACTTTGACGATATCTGCGCCGCCATCAGCGACAAGCTGGAGCGTCGCCATCCCCATATTTTCGCTGATGCTACCGCAGGCAACAGCAGTGAAGTCCTGGCGCGCTGGGAGCAAATCAAAAGCGCCGAGCGGGCGGAAAAAGCCCAGCATTCGGCACTGGACGATATTCCCCATAGCCTGCCGGCGCTGATGCGCGCGCATAAAATCCAGCGCCGCTGCTCGGCGGTCGGTTTCGACTGGACCTCGCTGGGACCGGTGCTCGACAAAGTGCATGAAGAAATTGATGAAGTGATGCATGAGGCGCAGCAGGCGGTGGTGGATGAAGCAAAACTGGAAGAGGAAGTGGGCGATCTGCTGTTTGCCACGGTTAATTTATCCCGCCATTTAGGCGTTAAAGCCGAGGTGGCGCTGCAGAAAGCGAACCTTAAATTTGAGCGCCGCTTCCGTGAAGTCGAGCGCATTGTCGCCGCCCGCGGCCTGGAAATGACCGGCGTCGACCTCGATACCATGGAAGAAGTGTGGCAGGAAGTAAAACGCCAGGAAACTGATCTCTAACGAGTTTTCGTGATCAAGCGCGATTTGTGTGATTTTATAAATAACAAGCGCTTGATTTACGTCAAAAACATTTCGCCAAAAGCGTCTATTTTCTCTTTCCGTTATGTCGTTGAAACACCATGTAGCCTGCCTCTTCGAGTTGTTCGAGTCGCAACACAGGTGCAACTTGAAGAACGAAGGGGAGGGGAGAATGAAAGTTTGTGGCGTCACGCATGTTCGGGTATACTACTTTCCCGTCCTGGTTATTCCATCGTTTTACCCTAACTTCTCAGGTTCAGCATGACAACGAACTATATTTTTGTGACCGGCGGGGTCGTATCCTCTCTGGGTAAAGGCATTGCCGCAGCCTCCCTGGCAGCCATTCTTGAAGCCCGTGGTCTCAACGTGACCATCATGAAACTGGATCCGTATATCAACGTCGATCCGGGTACCATGAGCCCAATCCAGCATGGGGAAGTGTTCGTTACTGAAGACGGCGCAGAAACCGATCTGGACCTGGGCCACTATGAGCGTTTCATCCGCACCAAGATGACGCGCCGCAATAACTTCACCACCGGCCGTATCTACTCCGACGTACTGCGCAAAGAGCGCCGTGGCGACTACCTGGGCGCGACCGTTCAGGTTATCCCGCACATTACCAACGCGATCAAAGAGCGCGTACTGGCGGGCGGCGAAGGCCATGACGTCGTACTGGTGGAAATCGGCGGTACCGTAGGCGATATCGAATCCCTGCCGTTCCTTGAAGCCATTCGTCAGATGGCGGTAGAGATCGGCCGTGAGCATACTCTGTTTATGCACCTGACGCTGGTGCCGTACATGGCCGCCGCGGGCGAAGTCAAAACCAAGCCGACTCAGCACTCCGTAAAAGAGCTGCTCTCCATCGGTATCCAGCCTGACATCCTGATCTGCCGCTCCGATCGTGCGGTTCCGGCCAACGAACGAGCGAAAATTGCTTTGTTCTGTAACGTTCCGGAAAAGGCTGTTATTTCTCTGAAAGACGTCGATTCCATTTATAAAATTCCGGGCCTGTTGAAATCTCAGGGGCTGGACGATTATATTTGTAAACGATTCAGCTTAACTTGTCCGGAAGCAAACCTGGCCGAATGGGAACAGGTAATCTATGAAGAAGCCAATCCGGCAGGCGAAGTCACCATTGGTATGGTCGGTAAGTACATTGAACTGCCGGATGCCTACAAGTCGGTGATTGAAGCGCTGAAACACGGTGGTCTGAAAAACCGCGTGACAGTCAACATCAAGCTGATCGATTCGCAAGATGTGGAAACGCGCGGCGTCGAAATCCTTAAGGATTTAGATGCTATCCTTATCCCGGGCGGCTTCGGCTACCGCGGTGTGGAAGGTAAGATCGCCACCGCGCGCTATGCGCGTGAAAACAATATTCCTTATCTGGGCATTTGCCTGGGTATGCAGGTTGCGCTGATTGAGTTTGCGCGCAACGTAGCGGGTATGGAAAACGCCAACTCGACGGAATTTGTGCCAGACTGTAAATACCCGGTTGTGGCCCTGATTACCGAATGGCGTGACGAAGATGGCAACGTCGAAGTCCGCTCTGAGAAGAGCGATCTGGGCGGCACCATGCGCCTGGGCGCACAGCAGTGCCAGCTGGATGATGATTCTCTGGTACGCCAGCTGTACGGCGAGCCGACTATCACCGAGCGCCATCGTCACCGCTACGAAGTCAACAACATGTTGTTGAAACCGATTGAAGCTGCCGGTCTGCGCGTTGCGGGCCGTTCCGGGGATGATCAGTTGGTCGAGATCATCGAAGTGCCGAACCATCCGTGGTTTGTGGCCTGCCAGTTCCACCCGGAGTTTACTTCGACGCCGCGTGATGGACACCCGCTGTTTGCCGGCTTTGTGAAAGCCGCGAGCGAGTACCAGAAACGCCAGGCGAAGTAAAAAGAGTTAGAACGGCAATGCACCCATTTGGGTGCATTGTTTGTCTGGAGTTTTAGTTTAACTTGTACTGAGGAAAACCTAATGTCCAAAATCGTTAAAGTCATCGGTCGTGAAATCATCGACTCCCGTGGTAACCCGACTGTTGAAGCCGAAGTACACCTGGAAGGTGGTTTCGTCGGTATGGCAGCTGCTCCGTCAGGTGCTTCTACTGGTTCCCGCGAAGCGCTGGAACTGCGCGATGGCGACAAATCCCGTTTCCTGGGTAAAGGCGTAACCAAAGCTGTTGCTGCGGTAAACGGCCCGATCGCTCAGGCAATCCTGGGCAAAGATGCCAAAGATCAGGCTGGCATCGACAAGATCATGATCGACCTGGACGGTACTGAAAACAAATCTAACTTCGGTGCGAACGCTATCCTGGCTGTTTCTCTGGCGAACGCCAAAGCAGCTGCAGCGTCCAAAGGCCTGCCGCTGTACGCGCACATCGCGGAACTGAACGGCACTCCGGGCAAATACTCCATGCCGGTTCCGATGATGAACATCATCAACGGCGGTGAGCACGCTGACAACAACGTCGACATCCAGGAATTCATGATTCAGCCGGTTGGCGCGCCGACCCTGAAAGAAGCAGTACGTATGGGTTCTGAAGTGTTCCATCACCTGGCGAAAGTGCTGAAGTCCAAAGGCATGAACACTGCTGTGGGTGACGAAGGCGGCTACGCGCCGAACCTGGGTTCTAACGCCGAAGCACTGGCTGTTATCGCTGAAGCGGTGAAAGCTGCTGGCTACGAGCTGGGCAAAGACATCACCCTGGCGATGGACTGTGCAGCATCTGAATTCTACAAAGACGGTAAATACGTTCTGGCTGGCGAAGGCAACAAAGCGTTCACCTCCGAAGAATTCACTCACTTCCTGGAAGAGCTGACCAAACAGTATCCGATCGTTTCCATCGAAGATGGCCTGGACGAATCTGACTGGGACGGTTTCGCATACCAGACCAAAGTCCTGGGCGACAAAATCCAGCTGGTTGGTGACGACCTGTTCGTAACCAACACCAAGATCCTGAAAGAAGGCATCGAAAAAGGCATCGCTAACTCCATCCTGATCAAATTCAACCAGATCGGTTCTCTGACCGAAACTCTGGCTGCAATCAAGATGGCGAAAGACGCTGGCTACACCGCTGTCATCTCTCACCGTTCTGGCGAAACTGAAGACGCAACCATCGCTGACCTGGCTGTTGGTACCGCTGCAGGCCAGATCAAAACTGGTTCTATGAGCCGTTCTGACCGCGTTGCTAAATACAACCAGCTGATTCGTATCGAAGAAGCGCTGGGTGAGCAAGCGCCGTTCAACGGTCGTAAAGAGATCAAAGGCCAGGCGTAATCCTGTCTTTGTGAAATAATAATGCCAGCCTCAGGGCTGGCATTTTTTTTACCTCGTTGGCCATTATTTGAAATCGACGGCCATTTGCTGGGGGATCGACAGCCCGCGAGTGGTTTCCACGCAGCGGTCAATGTAATCCGTAAAACGCGGTGGTTTTGGCATTCCCATACTCAGCAGCTTGTCGTTGCTAAAGCGCACATTCAGCGTGGCGAAGGCGCCATATAAACGCATGGCTTTCAGCATCAGACGTTCGTTGCAGGGGCCAAAAATTCCTTTCAGTTCACGACGCATTTTGACCAGCGCCTCATAGCTCACCTGAGCGTACTTATCCCCTACCGGCGCCTGCTCCAGGGCCTGGGCCATCGCCCGATCGATTTCGGCAAACTTCACGCTATTCTCCTCGCCGGCAGAGATATGCACCACCTCGCCGTGGGCCAGCGGCTGGTTAAGCAGCATCAGCAGGGCGTCGGCGCAGTAGTCCACCGGGATGACATCGATGCGGTCCTCCATGGAACATAAAAATTTCTGCAGCATCAGGCCCATGCTGAATACCCAGAAAATACTGCTGGAAGGCCGGCAGCCATGATGAGTATGGCCCACCACGATAGAAGGGCGGGCAATGACCAGCGGCAGCGTAGGGCAGTGCTGCTGCATCAACTGCTCGATGGTTGATTTCGAGTGGGTGTATTCCACCAGGTGCTCAGCGCGTTGCCGGAATTCCGCGCTTTCGGCGACCAGTGAATCGGGCTCAGGCGAGCAGGACATCGCCGTGCCGACGTGTAGAAAACGCTGTAAACCCTTCACCTGCGCCATGCGTTGCGCCAGGCGCAGCGTTCCTTCAACATTGACCTTCCAGATGAGCGGGTTATTGCCAAACGAGGCGACAGCGGCGCAGTTGAGGACGTGCGTCACCTGCTCGAGGCGCGGATCGTTTAGAAATGATTGCGGAGAGGCGAGATCGCCCAGCAGGATATGCTGCGGGCCCAGCATTGCCAGTTTCTCTTCGGCAATGTTGAACTTTCGCATGTTCTCTTTGACCCGCTCAAGGCCTGCTTCGGGGCTATCGGCACGCACCAGCAACAGCAGATCTGACTGGCTTTGCTGAGGGAGTATTTTCTCTAACGCCGCGCCACCCAGAAACCCGGTAACGCCGGTAATGAATAATGTGGTCATTAACGCTATCTCATTATGGTTGGTCTGCGGGATTCTAGGAGGGCTAAAGTAAACAACGATTAAATAAAAAAGGGGCGCCATTCGCCCTTTATTAAGGCCAGTTTAAGCTTATTATCGCGGGCGAATTGATTTCGACTTCAGGACCAGGGGGATAATTCATTCTTTCGTGTATCAATTTGTATAACTATGAATTTTAACCATTTTTAATTTTGCTATTATTTCTGTTGTTTTAATTTCAATGCCGCAAATAACACTTCCTGTTACATATTTTCCAACGGCGATGCAGAGATAAAGTATTTCAATGCTTACCACGCTAATAAATATTCCTGACTGTAAAATCGGCGCTATTAATCCATCATATTGTGACTTGGGTATTGGCGGCGAGGAAAAGCCGGATCGCAGCACATGACAAGACCTGGGCAGCAAAATCTGCAATAATGGGCGTTTATCACCCTAAACAGAGATGACTATGCAGTACCCGATTAACGAGATGTTCCAGACCCTGCAAGGCGAGGGTTACTTCACCGGCGTGCCTGCCATTTTTATTCGTCTGCAGGGATGCCCGGTAGGATGCGCGTGGTGCGACACCAAGCATACCTGGGACAAACTGGCCGATCGGGAAGTGTCGTTGTTCAGTATCCTGGCGAAAACCAAAGAGAGCGACAAGTGGGGCCCGGCGAGCAGCGAGGATCTACTGGCGATTATTGGGCGTCAGGGGTGGACTGCCCGTCACGTGGTCATCACCGGCGGTGAACCCTGCATTCACGATTTAACGCCGTTAACTTCGCTTCTGGAACAAAACGGTTTTAGCTGTCAGATTGAAACCAGCGGCACCCATGAAGTGCTTTGCAGCCACAACACCTGGGTGACGGTTTCCCCGAAGGTCAACATGCGCGGCGGATATGATGTGCTGTCTCAGGCCCTGCAGCGTGCGGATGAGATCAAACATCCGGTAGGACGCGTTCGCGACATCGAAGCGCTGGACGAACTATTGGAAACGCTGAGCGATGACAAACCGCGGATCATCGCCCTGCAGCCGATCAGCCAGAAAGAAGACGCGACGCGTCTGTGTATCGACACCTGTATCGCTCGCAACTGGCGCCTGTCTATGCAGACGCACAAGTATCTGAATATTGCTTAGCTGTTTCGCCGGGTGGTCAATCGCCACCCGGCGTAGCGGTTACGCGTTCGACCAGCTTTGAATCGCATCAGTGTTTTCCAGATTCCCGTGGATGACTTGATATGATTTCTTCAAAATGACATCGGTATATTGCGTTAACTCTCTGAAAATCCCCTTATTTAAGGCCTCATAGCGCATTGCGTTTTGTGCAACAGGCATAAATACATCTTTTACCCGGACCATATTTTTGATGGCCACCTCGTAGGAAGGATACAGACCCAATCCTACCGCGGTGTTGATCGCGGCCCCCAGACTTGCGCAGCCGTTAATAGCGTTGCGCCGCGCCGGAAGGTTGAACACATCGGCAAAGATTTGCATAAACAGGTCACTGTTCGACCCTCCGCCGGTAATGATGATGTGTTTAGCGAAGTGGTTCATTTCATTGCACATGTTGTCGTAGTTGTTTTTCAACGTCAGGGCGACGCTCTCCAGAATGGAGCGGTAAATCCAGGCATAGTCCATACTGGAATCAAAACCGATCATAATACCGCGCTTGTAGGGTTCCCACGGGTTGGTTAGCCAGTCCAGCACGGTCATCAGGCCGTTACAGCCCGGCGGTACCGTTGAGGCTTTTTTATTGAGCAAATCTTCCGCTGAGAGCCCCTGCGTTTTAGCATCCTGAAGCAGGGATTCACCCAGCATGTCCCGCAGCCAGCTGACCGTCCACATCCCCTTACGAATGCCGTATCCTTCATACAGCAGCGTTTCCGGAATAGAGGACATAATAGGCCAGTACGCCACGGGATCCTTCGGCAGATGCTTACCGTTCATCATCAGGGCGATATAGGTGCCTAATGAGATAACCGCTGTATCGTCATCCAGAAGCCCAGCGCCCAGCGCTTCGACCGGCTTATCACTGGTGGTGCAGACCACGGGCAACCCAGCCGGGAAACCGGTGGCGAGAGCGGCTTGTTCGGTAAGATGGCCTAAGATTGTTCCCGGCATCTGTACATCAAAAAGCATGTGACGCGGGATATTAAACTTCTTCATTACCTCGTCATCGTCACTCCATGACCAGGTTTTATAATCAACGGGCCACTGACCAAAGTAGTTGGCGATATTGTCTTTAAACTCGCCGGTTAAGCGGTGCGACAGATAGCCTGAAAATGAGGTGACCCAGGCGACATCGGGGTTGGTATGTTCATAAGGCCGGGTAACGCGGGCGTCCTGCCAGCTGATTAACGGCTCTGCTGGCGTGCCATCGGCTTTAAGCAACGCGCGGCAGCAGCGGATGGAGCCGAGCCCGATACCGACAATATCTTCTCTGTTGCCCGCAAACTGACTCATCAGATCTTTTCCGGCAAAACATAAAGAAGTCCATAAGTCATCGTCAGGATGTTCGGCTGTATTAGCATCCGGGGTGTGCATTGGTTGCAACAGGCCTTTTCCCTCACAAACTATATTGCCCTGCAGATCGTACATCACGACTTTGGTGCTTTGGCTCCCGCCATCAATACCAATGATGTATTTATTTGACATTGTTATTCTCCTTTAAATTTTACCCATCACTCGCCAGTCGTTTCCGCGGCCAGCGAGGTTTTGTTTTCTGGTGCGGCGTCGGCGCTGCGTATTTTCCTGAACAGCAGGAAGGTAAAGAGGATCACCATGCACAGCGCGGCCAGGCCCATCAGCCACATATTGCGATAGGCGTCTTCGGCAGGGAGGGTATCCTGCCAGTGGCCAACAATCGGATAGACAAAGACGTCGGGTAGAAAACCAATGACCGAGCAAATACCAACGGTGGTTCCCATAATGTAGTTAGGGGTTCTTGCTTCGCCGGGGCACGCCCAGTAAAGCCCGCGCGAGGCGTAGCAGGTAAAGCCCAGCAGCAGGATCAGGCCGATCCCCATAGCGACGGATTGCGGATGAGAGTTGGTCGCCAGCAGCGCGATAAGCGCCAACACCCCAACGATAGACAGCAGCTGAATGACGCGGGTTGGTGATTTCACTTTGCTATACGTCGTGATAATGCCGCCCAGCGGGCCACAGATGGCACGGAAGATTTTATTAATGACAATCCCCATATAGCTCGCGGCCACCAGCGACATACCGTACATTTCGGTCAGATAGTTGGTGGAGTAGCTGAGGATGGCATAGATGGTAAAGACGCCAAAAATCACCATGCTGCAGTACCAGGTCGTACTGATGCGCAGGACGGCGAGAATGTCGCTTAGCTGAAACGCTTTTTTCTCTTCTTTCGCGGCGTCGCTGTGCTGAGGGGCATCGCTGACGAAGAACCAGCACAGTATTCCCAACAGAATATAAACCACGCTGTAGATAATGATTACCGCCTTCAGGCTATTACTGTCGTCGGGGATGAAGCGGGAAAATATCCACATGGTAAATACCGCCAACGACATCACACCCACGCCGCGGAGTCCTTCCATCCAGCCCATGATTTTTCCCTGTTCGCTATGGTCGCCAAGTAGCGAAGCGGCTTTAATTGACACCGACCACAGCATCAGAATCGTGGTGATAGCGAAGGCGACTTGAATGCAAAGCATGACCCACAGCGGCGGATAAGTTGCCATTAAGAAACCGAGAAGACCGGTAATAACCATGGCCGAAGTAATCATTTTGCGATGGGAAAATTTATCAGCAATAACGCCGCTGGGCGCGTAAAGAATAATGGCGGCAATGCCAAATGTGCTCATAATTAAGCCAATTTCGGTATTGCTGAATCCCATAAATTTAGCCATGGGAATCTGGTAGATGTATCTTAAATAGGCAAGATCAAAGCTGACACCACCGCTAAAGCTAATAATGGCAAGGGTTATCCAACGGCGATATGAAGTCTGTTGCATATCGTAATCTCATTTTAAATATACCCTTGATACTTCACGTTGCTGATGCGTTGGCTGCGTTTACTCACCCGAATCACTTACTACAGTAAGCTCATTGGGATTCGTTAACTTGCCGCCGTCCTGCAACTCGAATTATTTGGGGTATAGACGAAAAAAAGAGAAAAGTAAACCGCCTTGTTCAGGTGGATTACTTTTCTCTGGTCTCTAGTAATTGAGATTAGAAATAGCATGGCGGCGTGGATTTTAGTGTGAGAGTAATCACGATTCATAATTTTAAGCGCATTTGTGATGTGAAATAGTCATCTGTGATTGCGATCACATTAGAGGCTTAAGCACTATGCTAAAAATTACTCCAGTTACCAGAGACAATGAGAAAGGTGACTTCCCTCTCGCAGGGGAAGTTGCCTTTCTTTTTTTTTTGCCTAAAGGAATTTGGAGCCAAACTATGTCGATCGAATCTCTTGATGCATTCTCAATGAATTTCTTCTCACTACAAGGTAAAACGGCGATAGTCACCGGGGGGAATAGTGGATTAGGGCAGGCCTTTGCGATGGCGCTGGCAAAAGCAGGTGCCAACTTATTTATCCCAAGTTTTGTTAAGGATAACGGCGAAACCAGGGAACTCATTGAAAAGCAGGGTGTTGAGGTTGAATTCATGCAGGTGGATATCACCGAAAAAGGTGCGCCTGGAAAGATTATCGCTGCCTGCTGCGAGCGTTTCGGTACGGTGGATATTCTGGTCAATAACGCCGGGATTTGTAAACTGAATAAAGTACTGGACTTCGGCCGTGCGGACTGGGATCCGATGATTGATGTTAACCTGACGGCAGCTTTCGAACTCAGTTATGAAGCAGCTAAAATTATGATCCCGCAAAAGAGTGGGAAGATTATTAATATTTGCTCTTTGTTTTCATTTCTCGGCGGGCAATGGTCTCCGGCTTATTCAGCAACCAAACATGCGCTTGCCGGTTTCACCAAAGCCTATTGCGATGAGTTAGGGCAATATAATATTCAGGTTAATGGTATTGCTCCGGGGTATTACGCAACGGATATTACGTTAGCGACCCGCAGTAATCCTGAGACGAATCAGCGGGTGCTGGACCATATTCCGGCTAATCGTTGGGGTGATACACAGGACTTAATGGGGGCTGCAATATTTTTAGCCAGTCAGGCATCAAATTATGTTAACGGTCATCTGTTAGTTGTCGATGGTGGTTATCTGGTGCGTTAATTTATAACCGGTGGTTTCTGTTTTTATTATTCCGAATTAATTATCAGGAAGGAATGACTATGTCTTTATCCCGTGAAGCAATTGTTGACCAGTTAAAAGAAATTGTCGGTGTTGACCGCGTTATTACTGATGAAACAGTTTTAAAACGAAACAGCATCGACCGCTTTCGTAAATATGCTGATATTCATGGCGTCTTTACTTTGCCGTTGCCTGCAGCGGTCGTTAAGTTAGGTTCCACCGAAGACGTTTCTAACGTGTTGGCGTTTATGAACCAGCATAAGATCAATGGGGTTCCTCGCACTGGCGCATCGGCAACCGAAGGTGGCCTGGAAACCGTGGTTGAGAATTCCGTGGTGCTGGACGGTGCCGGGATGAATCAAATCCTGAATATCGATATTGAAAACATGCAGGCAACCGCGCAGTGCGGCGTACCGCTGGAAGTGCTGGAAAATGCGCTGCGGGCGAAAGGTTACACCACCGGGCATTCGCCGCAGTCCAAACCGCTGGCGCAAATGGGGGGGCTGGTGGCCACCCGCAGCATTGGTCAATTCTCCACGCTATATGGCGCAATTGAAGACATGGTTGTAGGGCTTGAGGCCGTGCTGGCGGATGGTACCGTCACCCGCATCAAAAACGTCCCGCGTCGTGCCGCCGGGCCGGACATTCGCCACATCATCATCGGCAACGAAGGCGCACTGTGCTATATCACTGAAGTGACAGTGAAAATCTTTAAATATACCCCGGAGAATAACCTGTTCTACGGCTATATCCTCGACGACATGAAGGTTGGGTTCAACATCCTGCGTGAAGTGATGGTCGAAGGGTATCGCCCGTCAATTGCCCGTCTGTATGATGCAGAAGATGGTACTCAGCACTTTACTCATTTTGCCGACGGCAAATGCGTACTGATCTTTATGGCGGAGGGCAATCCGCTGATCGCCAAAGCGACCGGGGAGGGTATTGCGGAAATCGTGGCGCGTTACCCCCAATGCCAGCGCGTGGACAGCAAGCTGATCGAGAACTGGTTTAATCACCTGAACTGGGGCCCGGAAAAAGTGGCCGCCGAGCGCGTGCAGATCCTGAAAACCGGCAATATGGGCTTTACGACAGAAGTGTCGGGCTGCTGGAGCTGCATCCACGAAATCTATGAAAGTGTGATCCGCCGTATTCGTAGCGAATTCCCGCACGCTGACGACATTACCATGCTGGGCGGCCACTCCTCTCACAGCTATATCAATGGTACCAACATGTACTTTGTGTATGACTACAACGTGGTCGGGTGCAAGCCGGAAGAGGAAATTGATAAGTATCACAACCCGCTGAACAAGATCATCTGCGAAGAGACGATTCGCCTCGGCGGCTCCATGGTACATCACCACGGAATTGGTAAACATCGCGTTCACTGGAGCAAGCTGGAACACGGTAGCGCGTGGCCGCTGCTGGAAGGGCTCAAAAAGCAGTTCGATCCCAACGGTATCATGAATACCGGAACGATTTACCCGATTGAGAAGTAGCTAGTTATACGCAAAATCATTCGCGTTGTATCAAGGCGGCAAGTGAATAAGTCTCCAGGAGCGTACAAAAGTACGTGACTGGGGCTTATGAACGTAGCCAACGAAGTGGCAGCGTGAAGGATGATGCGTATAAGCGGCTTCTCAATTGGGAAGCCACTCTTTTACCGGACCATGAAGGGGAAGAAATGAACACTTCACCGGTGCGAATGGATGATTTACCGCTCAACGGTTTTCACTGCCGTATTGCCGCGCTGACTTTCGGCGCGCATTTGGTTGATGGTTATGTCCTCGGCGTTATTGGTTACGCCATCATTCAACTGACCCCCGCCATGCAGCTGACGCCGTTAATGGCGGGCATGATTGGCGGTGCGGCGCTGCTGGGGCTTTTTATCGGCAGCCTCATTCTGGGCTGGGTTTCGGATCACATTGGTCGGCAGAAAATTTTCAATTTTAGTTTTATGTTGATTACCGTCGCTTCATTTCTGCAGTTTTTCGCTACCACACCCGAACAGCTCATTGGCTTACGCATACTGATAGGGATTGGCCTGGGGGGCGATTACTCCGTGGGCCACACGCTGCTGGCTGAATTTGCACCACGCCGACATAGAGGGATTTTGCTCGGCGCATTCAGCGTGGTGTGGACCGTTGGTTATGTGCTGGCAAGTCTGGCTGGTCATCATTTTATTAGCGAAAACCCGGATGCCTGGCGATGGTTGCTGGCCTCGTCGGCTTTGCCGGCGCTACTGATCACACTGCTGCGCTGGGGAACGCCTGAATCGCCGCGCTGGCTAATGCGTCAGGGAAGGTTTGCCGAAGCGCATGCCGTGGTGCACCGCTGTTTTGGTATGCACGTACAATTGGGTGATGAAGTAACAAAAGAAACGAATAAACAGATCAGCACCCTGTTCTCATCGCGCTACTGGCGGCGCACCGCATTTAATAGCATCTTTTTTGTCTGTCTGGTCATTCCCTGGTTTGTTATTTACACCTGGCTTCCGACTATCGCTGAGACCATTGGCCTCGAAGACGCGCTTACCGCCAGCCTGCTGCTGAACGTGCTACTGATCGTGGGTGCGCTGTTGGGCCTGGTTTTAACTCATCTGCTGGCCCATCGCCATTTCTTATTAGGCAGCTTTCTGCTGCTTGCGGCGACTTTACTCGTGATGGCCTGCTTACCTCCTGGTAGTCACTGGACGCTGCTGCTTTTTGTTCTGTTCAGCACCACGATTTCGGCCGTCAGCAATCTGGTGGGGATCTTACCGGCGGAAAGCTTCCCCACCGACATTCGTTCGCTGGGCGTGGGATTTGCCACTGCCATGAGCCGTCTCGGCGCCGCGATCAGCACTGGCCTGCTGCCCTGGATCCTTGCGCAGTGGGGGATGACCGTCACCCTACTGCTTTTGTCGGGCATATTACTGATGGGCTTCACGGTGACCTGGCTATGGGCGCCAGAGACTAAAGCGCTGCCGCTGGTGGCGGCCGGAAGTGGAGATAAAAGACAAGGAGGTACCAATGAACATTCTATTGGCGTTTAAAGCCGAGCCGGACGCTGGCATGCTGGCGGAAAAGGACTGGCAGGCCGCTACGCAGGATCTCTGCGGGCCAGATGTTTCGCTATTGCGCTGCGCCATCGGTGCCGATGAGCAGGCCGCCGCCGCGCTGCTGCTGGCCCAGCGTAATGCGGGCTGTGAGATGACGTTGACCGCATTAAGCATTGGCGATGAACGCGCGCTGCACTGGCTACGCTACTTTGCCGCGTTAGGGTTTGAGCAGCCGGTTCTGCTGGAAGCCGCGGGGGATTTACGTTTTGCACCGGCGTTTATTGCCCGACACATTGTCGACTGGCAGCGTCAATACGCTCATGAACTGATTGTAACCGGCTGTCAGAGCGCTGAAGGACAGAATAGCCAGACACCGTTTTTGCTGGCGGAAATGCTGAACTGGCCTTGTTTTACTCAGGTTGAACGATTCACTCTTGAGCCACCTTTTGTTGTTGTCGAGCAGCGGACGACATCGGGTATCCGGCGCTGTCGGGTTCGGTTACCGGCGGTGATCGCGGTCAGGCAGTGTGGCGACGTCGCGCTGCCGGTTCCCGGTATGCGCCAGCGTCTGGCGGCGGCAAAGGCGGAAATAGTACGCCAGGAGGTGGCTTTAGACGCGACGCCGGCCATTAAATGCGTGCGTCTGACCCGCCCTGAACAGCGGCGCAATGCGGTGATCATCGACGGGGCAACGGCACAGGCGAAAGCGAGGGCGCTATGGGAGAACTATCTGCGGGAGAGGATGCAGCCATGAAGATAGCAATGGTAATGGCAAGCGGCGATAGCGCAGCGATGTATCACTGGCTGATGAGCGCCAACCTCGCAGCGGCAGAGCTGGAGTGCTGGATTATCGATGGCGAACCGGCGGTGGCTGAACCGGTCCTTGCTGCGCTGGCCACCCAGTGGCAGCAAACACCGGTTGATATGTTGCTGTTTTCTCCGGGAATGGCCGGTGATGAGCTGGCGACACGGCTGGCCTGGCGTCTGCAGGGAGGGAGCGTATGTCAGGTGCTGTCAGTGAATACGCAGGAAGGTTGGGTCACAAAGTCGCATTGGGGGAATGCGTTAATAGCGACGCTGGACGTGGCGGCCAGGCCACTTTGCCTGTCCCTGGCGCGCCAGCCAAGGGTTACTATCTCCGCCGCTCTTCCGGACAAACTGCCGGTACGCTACCTCCTCATACCGGCAGCCCGGCCTGACTGGCTGGCCAGCGTTGAAAACCTCGAACATTCTGGCGGCCATCCTCTGCAGACAGCAACTCAGGTGCTGGTTGTCGGGCAGGGGGAACCGCATATCAATGCTGACGGCATCGCGGCGCTGGCGCGACGTCTCGGGATGGAGGTTGGCTATAGCCGCGCGCGAGTGATGAATGGCGGTTATGATGTGGAACGTCTGATTGGTATATCAGGTCATCTGCTGGCGCCGGATGTCTGCATCGTGGCGGGAGCATCAGGCGCGGCGGCGCTGATGACGGGAGTCAGAGATAGCCGGTTTATTGTGGCGATTAATCGTGACGCCAGCGCACCGGTATTTGCCCAGGCGGATGTCGGCATTGTCGATGACTGGCCGACAGTACTTGAAGCGCTGGTCGCCTGTGCAGAGACATAATTTCGGATGGCGGCCGGCCTGCAGGGGTGTGCGATTTGTAGGCCCGGTAAGGCGTTAGCCGCCACCGGGCAGAACGCTGTATAGCTCAACTAAGCTGCTTCGCTAATTTCCAGACTGCGGTGTTGGTGGTCGACAGTGCCGCCACGCCGGCGTTCATTGCATTACGCGCATCTTCTTCGTCACAGACCAGCCCACCGGCGATCAGCGGCTGGCGAATTTTCTCCGTGACCCAGCCCAGCACCTTCGGCATACAGCCGGGAAGGATTTCAACGCAGTCTGGATTCGATTGCGCCACCTGCTTGTCAATATTGTGAAAAGAGATGGAGTCGACGATAAACAGGCGATGAATGCAGAAAAACCCTTCCGCTCTGGCCGCTTTGAGCATTGGCGCTTTGGTGCTGATGATGCCGTCCGCTTCGGTAACCAGCTTTAAAAACTGAATGACGATCTCTTTATTGGACGCTCCCTCCAGCAGGTCGACGTGAATAAACGCGTACTTACCGGCATTTTTGATTTTTTTTACGATGTTGCTGATGGTGCAGATATTGCCATACAGCACGGAGATAAACTGGCACTCGGAATCGATGGCTAATTGCAGGCTGGCGTTATCTTTCACGGCTGCAATAACCGGATTTTGTTTTAGCAGGTGGAGCAGGGGCATGGTGTATCCTTCGTCGTTTTATTACCCAAAGCGGAATGTAATACCAAATCCAGACTCAGGATAGCGCCATTCTTTCAGCGTTGCTTCATCACAGAGCAGTCGACAGGTGCCACACTCCAGACAGCCGCGGTAGTCGACACGCAACTCGCCTTCGGCTGTTCGCGTGAAGAGCCCGGCGGGGCAGGCTTTGACGAGGAGTTCAGCGATTTCCTCGTTCGGCGATGTGGACGGAACAATATGTGCGCTGTCGGCAGGGCGCCAGACGTTGCGGGCTACAGACATCGTAAACTCCTGAGCAGATCGCCTGCCAGAGGGCGCAGGCCGTGACGGCGAAGATGACGCCAGACTACCTGGCGCAGGGGTGGAACGGGGCGCTCACCCTGTTGCCACAGTTCGCGGGAGATATCCGCCATCAACGCCGGCCAACGGCGATACCAGCCGGGGCGTTGTAATAGCGCGGGTATGTGCTGGTAGCGCTGAAGAACCTCCCACAGCAGACTGCGCTCAATCTCCTGGCGATACTGTGGAAACAAGTCTTGCGGCGCGCTTTGCTGGCAGGCCCGAATCAAGGTTTGCGCCGCCGCCTGCGCGCCGATTAGCGCCATATCCATGCCGCGCACGGTAAAACCGGTATTTATACAGGTACGCAGGGCGTCGCCAACCAGCAGCCAGCCTTCTCCTGCATACTGTTCGGGCATGCTATGCAGGCCGCCTTCAGGCACCAGATGTGCGCCATACTCCAGGGTTTCACTGCCGCGCAGCAGTGGCCGCAGGGCCGGGTGTGCTTTGAGATGTTCCAGCAGATCGGCGGCCGGGATGGGCCCTTTTCCCAGCGACGCGAGCGGGCAAACGATACCGAATGAGAGGGTATCCTGATTGGTATAGAGGAATGCGCCGCCGGGGAAATCTCCGCAAACGCCGCCGGTGAAAAGTATCGCGGCACCTTCGTTATCCGTAAGATGGAAGCGATCCTCCAGCGTTTTTTGCTCCAGCGACAGGACCGCTTTAATGCCCAACGCCATGGCGGAGGGGGACGGACGGGGAAGTAAACCCTCACGCTCGGCCAGCACGCTGTTCGCCCCTTCAGCCACCACCACGTAACGGGCGCGCAGGATGTCTTTATCGCAAATCACACCGCAAACACGGTTATTTTCACGATGCAGCGCCTCCACCGTCGCGCCGGTAATACACTGGACACCTTCGGCTTCGGCCTGGCTGACAAACCATGGGTCAAAGCGGGCGCGTAGTACGCTCCAGGAATCGCCGTTGGGCTGCAGGCTGGAGTACATCGTGGCGCCATGGTCGGTTAACAGGGCCAGACTTTCGTGGGTGATGCGGCGTTCAAGCGGTGCGGAGCGTTGAAAATGAGGAAGGAGTTCGGCGAGCGCATGGCAATACAGCCGCCCTCCCGATAGATTTTTACTGCCGGGAAGTTCGCCGCGTTCAAGCAGCAGAACGGAAAGCCCGGCCCGCGCGCAGCGTAAAGCACAGGCGGTGCCCGCTATTCCTGCACCGATAATTATAATATCAAAATCGTCTGCCATTTTGCGTCCCAGATATCCAGAACGCATAAGCTAACATATCGTTATTTAAGGAATATTGACCGCCAACACAAACGCTTTAATCACTCGCCGCGATAGACGCAGCCGGCGGTGCAGGTCTCTTTGACCATCACCGCGCTCAGCAGCGGCACCTGCGGTTTCATTTGATCCCAAATCCATTTGGCCAGCACTTCGCTGGTAGGGTTCTCCAGTCCTGGAATATCGTTCAGGTAATAGTGGTCTAAACGATCGTAGGTCGGTTTAAACGCGGCTTTCAGCTCGGCGAAATCCATGATCCACCCGGTATGGGGATCGACTTCACCGGTGATCTCCAGACGCACCATAAAGGAGTGGCCATGCAGGCGACCGCATTTGTGTCCCTGCGGGACGTGCGGCAGGTGGTGGGCGGCTTCGAAGGTGAAATCTTTAAACAGCGTGGTGGACATCATTGACTCTCAACAGGACGAAAAAAACCGCCGTAGGGTACCGGAAAGTACATTTTTTCGCATTAACTAAAACGGCCCTGAACAGAAAATGGACACATTTATCCGGGTTATGAGAATTAACTTATTATATTTCATATGGTTATTTAATCGATTTTGTTGTTAATAACTACAACTAAAACAGGTTAGTCCATTTGGTTATTTATTATTTCCATCCCTTCTTTAATTGTTACTATGCCCGCCGTTAACCTTCTATTCTCTTCTGTTTTTGTCGCGCTGACAGGGTGCGAATAACAGCTTTGCTTACTGGAACAAACGACGCATGACGACACAGGCCCCACCTTCCAATTTGCTGCCGCTCAACCCGGAGCAACTGGCGCGCCTACAGGCGGCCACCACTGACTTCACGCCCACTCAGCTCGCCTGGGTGTCTGGTTATTTCTGGGGCGTGCTGAATCAGCAGTCCGGCGCGGCAGTAGCCGCTTCCGCCCCGGCCGCCGAAGTGCCGACGATCACGCTGATTTCCGCCTCGCAAACCGGTAACGCCCGCCGCGTCGCCGAAGCGTTGCGTGACGATCTGCTGGCAGCGAAGCTGAACGTGAAGCTGGTGAATGCAGGCGATTATAAATTCAAACAAATTGCTGCTGAAAAACTGCTGGTGGTGGTGACCTCCACTCAGGGGGAAGGCGAGCCGCCGGAAGAAGCCGTCGCATTGCATAAGTTCCTGTTCTCGAAAAAAGCGCCGAAACTGGACGGGACCGCGTTCGCCGTCTTTGGCCTCGGCGATACTTCTTATGAATTCTTCTGCCAGTCCGGCAAAGATTTCGACAACAAGCTGGCCGAGCTCGGCGCGGAACGCCTGCTCGATCGCGTCGACGCCGACGTTGAATATCAGGCCGCGGCCGCGGAATGGCGCGCGCGCGTGGTTGAGGTGCTGAAGGCGCGTGCGCCGGTTGCGGCACCTGCGCAGCTGGCCACCAGCGGCGTAGTGAATGATATTCACACCAGCCCATATACCAAAGAAGCGCCCCTGACGGCGACCCTGTCGGTCAACCAGAAAATCACCGGCCGTGATTCAGAAAAAGATGTACGCCATATCGAGATTGACCTTGGTGATTCCGGTCTGCGCTACCAGCCGGGCGACGCGCTGGGCGTCTGGTACCAGAACGATCCTCAGCTGGTCAAAGAGCTGGTGGAACTGCTGTGGCTCAAGGGCGACGAGCCGGTCACCGTTGAGGGTAAAACCCTGCCGCTGGCGGAAGCCCTGCAGTGGCATTTTGAGCTGACGGTCAACACCGCCACTATCGTCGAGAACTACGCCACTCTGACCCGCAGCGAGTCGCTGCTGCCGCTGGTGGGCGATAAAGCTCAGCTGCAGCAGTATGCCGCCGCGACGCCGATCGTCGATATGGTCCGTTTCTCCCCGGCGCAGCTGGACGCCGAAGCGTTAATCGGTCTGCTGCGCCCGCTGACGCCGCGCCTGTACTCCATTGCCTCCTCGCAGGCGGAAGTGGAGAGTGAAGTGCATGTCACCGTGGGCGTGGTGCGCTATGAAATTGAAGGCCGCGCCCGGGCTGGCGGCGCCTCCAGCTTCCTCGCCGATCGCGTGGAAGAGGATGGCGAAGTCCGCGTCTTTATCGAACATAATGATAACTTCCGGCTGCCGGCTAACCCGGAGACGCCGGTGATCATGATTGGCCCGGGCACCGGTATTGCACCGTTCCGCGCCTTTATGCAACAGCGCGCTGCGGACGGAGCGCAAGGCAAGAACTGGTTGTTCTTCGGCAACCCGCACTTCACCGAAGATTTCCTCTATCAGGTGGAGTGGCAGAGCTATGTGAAGGAAGGTCTGCTGACCCGTATCGATCTGGCCTGGTCCCGCGATCAACAACAAAAAGTCTATGTACAGGACAAACTGCGCGAGCAGGGGGCCGAGCTGTGGCGCTGGATCAATGACGGCGCCCATATTTATGTCTGCGGCGACGCCAATCGTATGGCGAAAGACGTGGAGCATACGTTATTGGAAGTGATTGCCGAATACGGCGCGATGGACGCCGAAGCGGCGGACGAATTTTTAAGTGAGCTGCGCGTTGAGCGCCGTTATCAGCGAGATGTCTACTAATGAGCGAAAAACATCCGGGGCCTTTAGTGGTCGAAGGTAAACTGACCGATGCCGAGCGCATGAAGCTCGAGAGCAACTACCTGCGCGGCACCATTGCGGAAGATTTAAACGACGGTCTGACCGGCGGTTTTAAAGGCGACAACTTCCTGCTGATCCGTTTCCACGGCATGTACCAGCAGGACGATCGCGATATCCGCGCGGAGCGCGCCGCCCAGAAGCTGGAGCCGCGCCATGCGATGCTGCTGCGCTGCCGTCTGCCGGGCGGAGTGATCACCACCACCCAGTGGAAGGCGATCGATAAGTTTGCCGCGGACAACACCATTTACGGCAGTATTCGCCTGACTAACCGGCAGACTTTCCAGTTCCACGGTATTCTGAAAAAGAACGTGAAGCCGGTACATCAGATGCTGCACTCGGTGGGACTGGACGCGCTGGCCACCGCCAACGATATGAACCGTAACGTGCTGTGCACCTCCAACCCGTACGAATCGCAGCTGCACGCTGAGGCCTACGAGTGGGCGAAAAAGATCTCCGAGCATCTGCTGCCGCGTACCCGCGCTTATGCCGAGATCTGGCTGGATCAGAAAAAGGTCGCTACTACCGACGAAGAGCCGATCCTCGGTCAGACCTATCTGCCGCGTAAGTTTAAAACCACGGTGGTGATCCCGCCGCAGAACGATATCGATCTGCACGCCAACGACATGAACTTTGTGGCGATCGCCGAAAACGGCAAGCTGGTGGGCTTTAACCTGCTGGTGGGCGGCGGCCTCTCTATCGAACACGGCAACAAGAAAACCTACGCCCGCACGGCGAGCGAATTTGGTTATCTGCCGCTGGAGCATACGCTGGCGGTGGCGGAAGCGGTCGTGACCACTCAGCGTGACTGGGGCAACCGTACCGACCGTAAGAATGCGAAAACCAAGTACACCCTTGAGCGCGTCGGTGTTGAAACCTTCAAGGCGGAAGTGGAGCGTCGGGCAGGGATTAAGTTTGAGCCAATCCGCCCGTACGAATTCACCGGCCGCGGCGACCGCATCGGCTGGGTGAAGGGCATTGATGATAAATGGCACCTGACGCTGTTTATTGAAAACGGCCGCATTCTCGATTACCCGGGGCGTCCGCTGAAAACTGGCCTGCTGGAGATTGCTAAGATCCATCAAGGCGAATTCCGCATCACCGCCAACCAGAACCTGATCGTCGCCAGCGTACCGGAAGATCAGAAGGCGCGGATCGAGAAGCTGGCGCGGGATCATGGTCTGATGAATGCCGTCACCCCGCAGCGTGAAAACTCGATGGCCTGTGTCTCCTTCCCGACCTGCCCGCTGGCGATGGCGGAAGCCGAGCGTTTCCTGCCGTCGTTTATCGACAAAGTGGAAGGGGTAATGAGCAAGCACGGCGTGAGCGATGAGCATATCGTCACCCGCGTCACCGGCTGCCCGAACGGCTGCGGCCGCGCGATGCTGGCGGAAGTGGGGCTGGTGGGCAAAGCGCCGGGTCGCTACAACCTGCACCTTGGCGGTAACCGCAGCGGCACCCGCATCCCGCGGATGTACCGTGAGAATATTACCGAGTCGGAAATTCTCGACTCGCTGGACGAACTGGTAGGGCGCTGGGCGAAAGAGCGTGAAGCGGGTGAAGGCTTCGGCGACTTTACGGTGCGTGCGGGCATCATTCGCCCGGTGCTCGACCCAGCCCGCGATTTCTGGGAATAACATCCTGGTGCCCGGTGGCGCTTCGCTAACCGGGTCGACAAAACCCGTAGGCCGGGCAAACGTAGTGCCGCCCGGCAAAACTGGCAAACGAGGTTCATATGTCCGTACTCGATCTAAACGCGCTTAATGCATTGCCGAAAGTTGAACGCATCCTGGCGCTGGCGGAGACCAATGCGACGCTGGAGAAGCTCAGCGCCGAAGAACGCGTCGCGTGGGCACTGGAAAATCTGCCTGGCGAGTATGCTTTATCTTCCAGCTTTGGCATTCAGGCGGCGGTGAGTCTGCACCTGGTCAACCAGCTGCGCCCGGATATTCCGGTGATCCTCACCGATACCGGCTATCTGTTTCCGGAAACCTATCAGTTTATTGACGAGCTGACGGACAAGCTCAAACTGAACCTGAAAGTCTACCGCGCGGCGGAAAGCGCGGCCTGGCAGGAGGCGCGCTACGGCAAGCTGTGGGAGCAGGGCGTTGAGGGCATTGAGAAATACAATGAGATCAACAAAGTCGAGCCGATGAACCGGGCGCTGAAAGAGCTCAACACCCAGACCTGGTTCGCCGGTCTGCGCCGCGAGCAGTCAGGCAGCCGGGCTACGCTTCCGGTGCTGGCGGTCCAGCGCGGGGTGTTCAAGGTGCTGCCGATCATCGACTGGGACAACCGGACGGTGTATCAGTATCTGCAAAAACACGGGCTGAAGTACCATCCGCTGTGGGATCAGGGTTATCTGTCGGTAGGCGATACCCACACCACCCGCAAATGGGAGCCAGGCATGGCAGAAGAAGAGACCCGGTTCTTTGGCCTTAAACGCGAGTGCGGGTTGCACGAGGGTTAAGCTGTTAGCGCTTTCTTCGGGTGATAATTCAAGAAGAACACGCGGGTGATACCGCGCGTTCTTTTGTGCGTATCAGCTTTTCTTCTCCACCTTCGCCAGCTCTTTCACCAGCGGCAGCATCACTTTCACTACTTCGCGTCCGCGGTGTTCGATGCGCCCCGGCAGCGCGTTGTCGAGATACTGCTGATTATCAAGCTGCACGTTGTGCCAGCTGTTACCGTCCGGGAAGGCGCGGGATTTCTGCCGCTGTTGATAGCCATCTTTTTTGCCGAGTGACCAGTTAGTCGCCTCGACCGACAGCACCGGGATCCCGGCGTTGTCAAAGACGCTGGCGTCATTGCAGCAGCTGGTGCCCTTCGGGTAATCCGGATTCAGTCCTGGATTGGTGTAGGCGGCAATGCCCTTGCTGCGGGCAATAGCCAGCGCGCGGTCGCGGGTCAGCTTGCGCACCGAGTCCGGCGTGCGGCGGCCGCTGTTGAAGTAAAGCTTATCGCCGACCACCAGATTATCGAGGTTGATCACCAGCAGCGTATTTTTCTTTTCCGCCTCGCTCATGCGCTGCAGCAAATTTTGCGCCCCGAGACGGCCTTCCTCTTCGCCGCTGGTGGCGATAAAGCGAATGCCATAGCGGGTGGGGACGTTTTGTAAATGCTCCGCCAGCTCCAGCAATACGCCGAGCCCCATCGCGTTGTCATCGATACCCTGCAGCGTCAGGCCGCCGAGGTTGTTTTCCACGTCTTTATCGCTCTGCGGCGCATAGGTGTCGAGGTGAGCCATGATAATAATCTGCTGGCGCACCTTGCCTTCATGGGCGGCGATCACCGTACTGCCGGTGGCGTTATGCCAGTTCTTACGCTGATTGTTATCGGTATAGATGTAGCGGGTATTGAAGCTGCGCACGTCGCTCTGATAACCCATCTGGGCGAACTGCTGGCGGAGGTACTCGGCTGACAACATCTCGGCTGGTGTTCCGGTCATTCGTCCCGGGAAGACGGTGGCGATATGACGGGCCTGGCTACTGGCGGTGTCGCCCAGCGCGCTGAATGCGGGGGCGGCGGCGAAAACAAAACCGGTGCCGAGCGCCACAGGAAGCAGACGGCGGCACAACGCGGAAAACATAAGGGGTCCTTACACGAACAAGACAATTTGACGCGTACAGTATGAAACTGTGACCGCGGTTAAACAATTTCAATTGCTCTTAAATAGCGGAAAAATAGCGCGTTAAGCACTTTTTGATATTTGTATTTCCATAGCGTTATTCCTTTGCGTCACAACTCATTCCATTTCGTAATTTCATTTGCTCTCAGGCGCACCCTATAGTCGCAGTATCGCTGATTGTAAGAGAGTTGTTGCGCCGTGGATTACTTGCCCCTTTTTGCCGAACTGAAACAAAGGCCCGTGCTGGTGATCGGCGGCGATGAGATTGCTGAACGCAAGATTAAATTCCTGCTGCGCGCTCAGGCACAGGTACAGGTGGTCGCCGGGACGCTCTCTCCGGCGCTGGCCGATCTGGCGGCGCGCCAGGCGCTTAGCTGGCGGGCGACGGAATTTAGCGAGTCGCTGGTGGATGATGTCTTTCTGGTGATTGCGGCCACGGAGGATGAGGCGCTTAATCAGCGGGTGTTTGCGGCGGCTAACGCGCGCTACCGGCTGGTCAACGTGGTGGATAACCAGGCGCTGTGCTCGTTTGTCTTCCCTTCTATCGTCGACCGTTCGCCGCTGCTGGTGGCGATCTCCTCCAGCGGCAAAGCGCCGGTGCTGTCGCGTATTCTGCGCGAGAAAATTGAAGCGCTACTGCCGACGAACCTCGGGCGGCTGGCGGAATCGGCGAGCTACTGGCGCAACCATCTGAAAACCCGTCTGACGACCACCGAAGCGCGTCGCCGCTTCTGGGAACGCGTCTTTACCGGCCGCTTTGCCAGCCTGATGGTGGCGGGCAATCATGCGGAGGCGGAAAAGGCGCTGCAGGATGAGCTGGATAAGCCCGAACGCGAGACGGGAGAAATTATTCTGGTGGGCGCCGGGCCGGGCGATGCCGGGCTGCTGACCCTTCGTGGTCTGCAGGCGATCCAGCAGGCGGACGTGGTTTTCCACGACCATCTGGTGACCCCGCCGGTTCTCGAGCTGGTGCGCCGTGATGCCGAGCTGATCTGTGTCGGCAAACGCGCCGGCGAGCACTCGGTGCCGCAGCATGAAACCAATCAGCTGCTGGTGGCGGCGGCGAAGGCAGGGAAAACCGTCGTGCGTCTGAAGGGCGGGGATCCGTTTATTTTTGGCCGCGGCGCAGAAGAGCTGCAGGCTGCCGCCGAAGCGGGGATCCCGTTCCAGGTGGTGCCTGGCGTCACTGCTGCTGCCGGGGCGACGGCCTACGCCGGTATTCCGCTGACCCATCGCGACTATGCGCAAAGCGCCGTCTTTGTCACCGGCCACTACAAGCCGGACAGCGCCCCCTTCGACTGGTCGCTGCTGGCGAAGAGCCAACAAACGCTGGCGATCTACATGGGCACCATGAAGGCGGCGGAAATCAGCGCGCAGTTGATCGCCCACGGTCGCGACAGCGCTACGCCGGTCGCGGTGATTTCCCGCGGTACCCGCGACGATCAGCAGACGATAACCGGCACATTGCAACAACTCGAACACCTGGCGAAAGACGCCCCGATGCCCGCCCTGCTGGTGGTCGGCGAAGTGGTGCAGCTGCATCAGCAGCTCGCCTGGTTTCAACATACATCATCCGCCGAGGGGTTTAACGCTTCGGTGGTCAATCTGGCTTAAGGAACGGTTATGGACCAAAAACGACTCACTCACCTGCGGCAACTGGAGGCGGAAAGCATCCATATTATTCGTGAGGTGGCCGCCGAATTTTCTAACCCGGTGATGATGTACTCCATCGGGAAAGATTCCAGCGTAATGCTGCATCTGGCGCGCAAAGCGTTTTATCCGGGAACCCTGCCGTTCCCGCTGCTGCACGTCGATACCGGCTGGAAATTCCGTGAGATGTATGAGTTCCGCGACCGTACTGCTAAAGCCTACGGCTGTGAGCTGCTGGTGCATAAAAACCCGGAAGGGGTGGCGATGGGCATCAACCCGTTTGTCCACGGCAGCGCTAAGCATACCGATATCATGAAAACGGAAGGCCTGAAGCAGGCGCTGAACAAATACGGCTTTGACGCCGCGTTCGGCGGCGCGCGTCGCGACGAAGAGAAATCCCGCGCGAAAGAGCGCATCTACTCCTTCCGCGACCGCTTCCACCGCTGGGACCCGAAAAATCAGCGTCCGGAGCTGTGGCACAACTACAACGGCCAGATTAACAAAGGCGAAAGCATCCGCGTCTTCCCGCTCTCCAACTGGACTGAGCTGGATATCTGGCAGTACATCTATCTGGAAAATATTGAAATCGTGCCGCTGTATCTGGCCGCTGAGCGCCCGGTGCTGGAGCGCGACGGTATGCTGATGATGATCGATGACGACCGTATCGATCTGCAGCCGGGCGAAGTGATTGAAAAACGGATGGTGCGTTTCCGTACCCTCGGCTGCTGGCCGCTGACCGGCGCGGTGGAGTCTGAAGCGCAGACGCTGCCGGAAATTATTGAAGAGATGCTGGTATCGACCACCAGCGAACGTCAGGGGCGCGTCATTGACCGCGACCAGGCCGGCTCGATGGAGCTGAAGAAACGTCAGGGGTATTTCTAAGGAGCCGCCATGAACACCACAATTGCCCAACAAATTGCCAACGAAGGCGGCGTAGAAGCTTACCTGCACGCGCAACAGCACAAGAGCCTGCTGCGTTTTCTGACCTGCGGCAGCGTCGATGACGGCAAAAGCACCTTAATTGGCCGCCTGCTGCACGATACCCGTCAGATCTATGAAGATCAGCTCTCTTCGCTGCACAACGACAGCAAGCGTCACGGCACCCAGGGCGAAAAGCTGGACCTGGCGCTGCTGGTGGACGGCCTGCAGGCCGAGCGCGAGCAGGGCATCACTATCGATGTCGCCTACCGCTATTTCTCAACCGAAAAACGCAAATTTATCATCGCCGACACCCCGGGGCACGAGCAGTACACGCGCAATATGGCCACCGGCGCGTCCACCTGCGACCTGGCGATCCTGCTGATCGATGCGCGCAAAGGCGTGCTCGACCAGACCCGCCGTCACAGTTTTATCTCTACGCTGCTGGGCATTAAGCACCTGGTGGTGGCGGTCAACAAAATGGATCTCGTCGAGTTTAGCGAAGCGCGCTTCAACGAGATCCGGGAAGATTATCTGACCTTCGCCGAGCAGCTGCCGGGCAACCTTGATATCCGCTTTGTGCCGCTGTCGGCGCTGGAAGGCGATAACGTCGCCAGCCAGAGCGCGAATATGCCGTGGTACAGCGGCCCGACGCTGCTGGAAGTTCTCGAAACCGTGGAGATCCAGCGGGTGGTCGAGAGCCAGCCGCTGCGCTTCCCGGTGCAGTATGTTAACCGTCCGAACCTCGATTTCCGTGGCTTCTCCGGCACGGTCGCCTCCGGTACGGTTACCGTTGGCCAGCGTCTGAAGGTGCTGCCGTCGGGCGTCGAATCGAGCGTGGCGCGTATCGTCACCTTTGACGGCGACCTGCAGGAAGCCGCCGCCGGCGAAGCCATTACCCTTGTGCTGAAAGATGAAATCGACATCAGCCGCGGCGACCTGCTGGTTGACGCGCAAGCCTCGCTGCCGGCGGTGCAAAGCGCCAGCATCGACGTGGTGTGGATGGCCGAGCAGCCGCTGACCCCGGGCCAGAGCTACGACATTAAAATTGCCGGCAAGAAGACTCGCGCTCGCGTCGACGCTATCCGCTACCAGGTCGATATTAACAACCTGACCCAGCGTGAAGTCGAGTCTCTGCCGCTGAACGGCATTGGGCTGGTGGATCTAACCTTTGACGAACCTTTAGTGCTGGATCCGTATCAGCAAAACCCGGTGACCGGCGGGCTTATCTTTATCGATCGCCTGACCAACGTCACCGTGGGCGCCGGGATGGTCAACGAGCCGCACCTGCAGGCGCCGACGTCGACATCGCAGTACAGCGCCTTCGAGCTGGAGCTGAATCAGCTGATCCGCAAACACTTCCCGCACTGGGACGCCCGCGACCTGCTGGGAGGCAAATAATGGCCCAGCATGACGAAAACGTCGTCTGGCATGCCCACCCTGTGACCCAGCAGCAGCGGGAGCAGCATCACGGCCATCGCGGCGTGGTGCTGTGGTTTACCGGCCTTTCGGGGTCGGGTAAATCCACTGTCGCCGGGGCGCTGGAGGAGGCGCTGCATGAGCGCGGCGTCAGCACCTATCTGCTGGATGGCGACAACGTGCGCCATGGCCTGTGCAGCGACCTGGGATTCAGCGATGAGGATCGCAAAGAGAACATTCGCCGCGTTGGTGAAGTGGCCAGGCTGATGGTCGATGCCGGGCTGGTTGTATTGACGGCATTTATATCTCCGCACCGTGCGGAACGGCAGATGGTGCGCGAGCGCCTCGGGGAAGGACGCTTTATCGAAGTGTTCGTCGATACCCCGCTGGCCATCTGCGAGGCGCGGGATCCGAAAGGATTGTACAAGAAGGCGCGGGCAGGGGAATTACGCAATTTCACCGGCATAGACTCGGTCTATGAGGCTCCGGAAAAGGCGGAAATTCATCTGGATGGTGAACAATTGGTAACAAATTTGGTGCACCAACTATTAGACCTGCTGCAACAGAGCGATATTATCAGATCCTGAAACGGCAGCGGCATCGAGGGGTGCCGGTTGCCCGGTCTACAGGATTCGATATGCGCAATACCCAGAACCTCAGTATTATTCGTTCAGAACCGCCTCCGGCGATCGGCGACGAGACCACCTGGTCTCTGTCGGGCGCTGCCGTGGGCTTTATTTCATGGCTGCTGGCGCTGGGTATTCCCTTCCTTCTCTATGGCAGTAATACGCTCTTCTTCCTCCTTTACACCTGGCCGTTCTTCCTGGCGTTGATGCCGGTGGCGGTAGTGGTCGGTATTGCGCTGCACTCTCTGCTCAATGGCAAGCTGCTCTATAGCGCCAGCGCGACCATCCTGACCGTCGGGCTGATGTTTGCGCTACTCTTCCTCTGGCTGTTGGGATAACCCGTTTCCGGGATGAATCAAGCATGGGTATCGGCAGCAAAAATATGGTACAGTCCCCGCGTTACGCGGCATCGTCCGCGCGCCCCGGTAGCGTACCCGGGCGAGTTTTGGGATGATGATGCCGTTTTTCAGGGGGCAGGATGGGTAAACTAACGCTGCTATTATTAGCTTTGCTGGTCTGGCTACAGTATTCGCTGTGGTTCGGTAAAAACGGCCTGCATGACTACACGCGGGTTAACGACGACGTCACCGCCCAGCAGGCGACTAACGCCAAACTAAAAGCACGCAACGATCAGCTGTTTGCCGAAATTGACGACCTCAACGGCGGGCAGGAGGCGATCGAGGAGCGTGCGCGCAATGAACTCAGCATGACCCGCCCGGGCGAAACCTTCTATCGTCTGGTACCGGATGCGTCTAAACGCAATCAGGCATCGGGGCAACAGCAGAACAATCGATAACCAGGCCCAGGATTACAACATGGCAGCCACTTTTCCGGGCGTTTGCGCCGTGGTGCCGGCAGCCGGTTTTGGCCGCCGCATGCAAACGGAATGCCCGAAACAATATCTCTCAATCGGTAACAAAACGATTCTCGAACACGCGGTCGCCGCGCTGCTGGCGGATGCGCGCGTCCAGCGCGTGGTCATTGCCGTCAGCCCCGGCGATCGGCGCTTCAGCCAGCTACCGCTGGCGCAGCACCCGCAAATTACCGTCGTCGATGGCGGCGCCGAGCGCGCCGATTCCGTGCTCGCGGGCCTGCAGGCGTTGCCGGAGGCGCAGTGGGTGCTGGTGCATGACGCCGCGCGCCCCTGCCTGCATCAGGACGACCTCAGCCGCCTGCTGGCGCTCTGCGAAACCAGCCGCGTCGGCGGTATCCTCGCGGCGCCGGTGCGCGACACCATGAAGCGCGCCGAGCCGGGTAAAACCGCCATCGCCCATACCGTCGATCGCAATGACCTGTGGCATGCGCTGACGCCGCAATTTTTCCCTCGCGAGCTGCTGGTGGATTGCCTCACCCGGGCGCTGAACGAGGGGGCGACCATCACCGATGAAGCCTCGGCGCTGGAGTACTGCGGCTTCCATCCGCAGCTGGTCGCCGGTCGCGCGGATAATATTAAAGTGACGCGCCCGGAAGACCTGGCGCTGGCAGAATTTTACCTCACCCGTTCCCGACACCAGGAGAAAGCTTAATGCGAATTGGACATGGTTTTGACGTACACGCTTTTGGCGGTGAAGGCCCAATCATTATTGGCGGGGTACGCATTCCTTATGAAAAAGGGCTGCTGGCCCACTCCGACGGCGACGTCGCGCTGCATGCGCTGACCGACGCGCTGCTGGGCGCCGCGGCGCTCGGCGATATCGGCAAGCTGTTCCCCGATACCGACCCGGCGTTTAAAGGCGCTGATAGCCGCGAACTGCTGCGCGAAGCATGGCGCCGCATTCAGGCCAAAGGCTATACGCTCGGCAACGTCGACGTCACCATTATCGCCCAGGCGCCGAAGATGTTGCCGCATATTCCGCAGATGCGCGTCTTTATCGCTGAAGATCTCGGCTGCCATATGGACGACGTCAACGTAAAAGCGACCACCACCGAGAAGCTCGGCTTCACCGGTCGCGGGGAAGGGATCGCCTGCGAAGCGGTCGCGCTGCTGCGTAAGGCCGACAAATGATCGCTTTTGACCAACTGACCTGGCTGCACGGCAAGCCGCAGAGCAGCGGGTTGCTGAAAGCCAACCCGGAAGATTTTCTGGTGGTGGAAGATTTGGGCTTCGCCCCGGATGGCGAAGGCGAACATGTGCTAGTGCGGATCCTGAAAAACGGCTGCAACACGCGCTTTGTCGCCGACGCGCTGGCGAAATTCCTCAAGATCCACGCGCGGGAAGTGAGCTTCGCCGGGCAGAAAGATAAGCACGCGGTCACCGAGCAGTGGCTGTGCGCCCGGGTGCCCGGCAAAGAGATGCCGGACCTGAGCAAATTTCAGCTCGAGGGCTGCCAGGTACTGGAATATGCCCGCCATAAGCGTAAGCTGCGTTTAGGCGCGCTGAAAGGCAACCAGTTTACCGTGATCCTGCGCGAGATTAGCGATCGGCAGGACGTGGAGACGCGTCTGCAGGCCATCGCTGAACGGGGCGTGCCGAACTATTTTGGCGCGCAGCGCTTCGGCATTGGCGGCAGCAACCTGCAGGGCGCGCTGCGCTGGGCGGAGAGCGGCGCGCCGGTGCGCGATCGCAATAAGCGCAGTTTTTGGTTGTCGGCGGCCCGCAGCGCGTTGTTTAATCAGCAAGTCAGTATTAGATTAAAAAAAACGGAATTTAATCAGGTTGTTGATGGCGATGCGCTACAATTAGCGGGGCGTGGGAGCTGGTTTGTCGTCACACCGGAAGAACGAGAGGTTTCGCAGGCGCGGGTGCATAACCGCGAGCTGATGATCACGGCTGCGCTGCCGGGCAGCGGCGACTGGGGCAGCCAGCGCGATGCGCTGGCTTTCGAGCAGGCCGCTATCGCCGAGGAAACCGCGTTGCAGGCGCTGCTGGTACGGGAGAAAGTCGAGGCGGCGCGCCGGGCGATGCTCCTCTATCCACAGCAGCTTAGCTGGAACTGGTGGGATGACGTAACCGTTGAACTGCGTTTCTGGCTGCCGGCGGGCAGCTTCGCCACCAGCGTGGTCAGGGAGCTTATCAATACAACGGGTGACTATGCGAATATTGCTGAGTAACGATGACGGGATCCATGCGCCGGGGATACAGACCCTGGCGAAGGCCTTAAGGGAGTTTGCCGAGGTCCAGGTGGTTGCACCCGATCGTAACCGCAGCGGGGCCTCAAATTCGCTGACGCTGGAATCATCCCTGCGTACATTTACCTATGAAAATGGCGACATCGCCGTGCAGATGGGGACACCGACGGACTGCGTCTACCTGGGCGTGAACGCGCTGATGCGCCCGCGTCCGGACATCGTCGTTTCCGGAATTAATGCCGGCCCCAACCTGGGCGATGACGTCATCTATTCCGGTACCGTGGCCGCGGCGATGGAGGGGCGTCATCTGGGGTTCCCTGCGCTGGCCGTGTCGCTCAACGGCTACCAACATTATGACACCGCGGCGGCGGTAACCTGCACTCTCCTGCGCGGCCTCAGCCGCGAACCGCTACGTACCGGGCGGATCCTCAACGTCAATGTCCCGGACTTGCCCCTTGATCAGATCAAAGGCATCCGCGTGACCCGCTGCGGCAACCGTCACCCGGCGGACCAGGTGATCCCGCAAAAAGATCCGCGCGGCAATACCCTGTACTGGATTGGCCCGCCGGGCGATAAGCGTGATGCCGGGCCGGGTACCGATTTTGCGGCAGTGGATGAAGGCTATGTTTCCGTGACGCCATTGCACGTCGATTTAACCGCCCATCAGGCGCATGAGGTGGTCACCGATTGGTTGGAACGTGTCGGGGTTGACGGGCAATGGTAAGTAAACGTGTTGAAAGTTTGTTGAATCAACTGCGCACGCAGGGCATCGTCGATGAGCGTGTCCTCGAGGCGATCGCGCTTGTCCCGCGCGAAAAGTTTGTTGATGAAGCCTTTGAACATAAAGCGTGGGAAAACACCGCGCTGCCGATTGGCCAGGGGCAGACCATCTCCCAGCCGTACATGGTGGCGCGGATGACCGAGCTGCTGACGCTGACGCCGGAATCGCGCGTACTGGAGATCGGCACCGGTTCCGGCTACCAGACGGCAATTCTGGCGCACCTGGTGCATCACGTTTGCTCGGTAGAGCGAATTAAGAGTTTACAGTGGCAGGCGCGTCGTCGCCTGAAACAACTTGATTTACATAATGTTTCAACCCGTCATGGCGATGGGTGGCAGGGTTGGCAGGCGCGGGCGCCGTTTGATGCCATTATTGTGACGGCGGCGCCGCCGGAAATACCGACCGCGCTGCTGGCGCAGCTGGATGATGACGGCGTGCTGGTGCTGCCGGTCGGCGAAGAGCATCAGTTTCTCAAACGGATCCGTCGCCGGGGCAACGAATTTATCATTGATACCGTCGAGGCCGTTCGCTTTGTTCCTCTGGTGAAGGGGGAGCTGGCCTGAGACCCGGATTATTCCAGGTTTTTTTTGCCTGACTTTAGGCGTAGGGTGGACACATTTTTCAGTGTCCTGGCCGGGCGCCGCCCGGTAAGCAAGATATTGGCAGTTAACATATTCCTGGGGGATAAATGAGCGCGGGAAGCACCAAATTTACCGTTAGCCGTATTGCGGCTCTTTCACTGGTTTCACTCTGGCTGGCCGGATGTAGCAATACCAATAATCCGCCGGCGCCGGTCAGCTCTGCCGGCGGTGCCGCCTCTTCCAGCACCAACTCCGGCATGTTGATTACGCCGCCATCCTCCGGCGTGAAGTCCGCTCCACAGGCACAGCCGATCCAGCCGGTGCAGACCCAGACCATTCAGCCGCAGCCGACGCCGATGGCCCAGGAGCCCGTGCAGACGGTAAATGGCCGGATTGTTTACAACCGCAAATATGGCGATATTCCGAAAGGTAGCTATACCGGCGGCAGTACCTATACGGTAAAACGCGGTGACACACTGTTCTATATCGCCTGGGTCACTGGCAACGATTTCCGCGATCTGGCGCAACGCAACAACGTCCCGGCCCCGTACGCGTTGAACGTCGGTCAGGTGCTGCAGGTCGGCAATGCGGCAGGTCAGCCGATCACCGGTGAAAACGCCGTTTCTCAGGCCAGTGCAAGAGCGAGCGGCGGTGCGACGGCCAGCACAACTTCTGCACAAAAATCCACCGCGGTGGTTGCTTCACAACCGACTATTACGTATTCTGAATCTTCAGGTGAACAGAGTGCTACCAAGATGTTGCCTAATAATAAACCAGCGACCACAACCACAACGGTTGTCGCGCCGGTAACGGCACCCACAACGGTGAGCACAACCCAGCCGACTGCAAGCAGTACGTCAACCAGTTCGCCGATCTCATCATGGCGCTGGCCGACTGATGGCAAAGTTATCGAGAACTTTAGTGGCGCGGAAGGCGGCAATAAAGGTATCGACATTGCAGGCAGTAAGGGACAGGCTATTGTCGCGACCGCCGATGGGCGCGTCGTCTATGCCGGTAACGCACTGCGCGGCTACGGTAATCTTATTATCATCAAACACAACGATGATTACCTGAGTGCCTACGCTCATAACGATACCATGCTGGTTCGGGAGCAACAGGAAGTCAAAGCGGGGCAGAAAATCGCTACCATGGGTAGCACCGGAACCAGCTCAACAAGATTACATTTTGAAATTCGTTACAAGGGGAAATCCGTCAACCCGCTGCAGTACTTACCGCAGCGATAATTTGGCAAAGTACGGATAAGCGAAGCATCAGCTAACAGGCGCCAGGGCGGTGTCTATGCGCCTCTCACCGAGAGGAGTAGGGGAAATCGTCCAGGCGTCTTTTGTTGATGTGCCGTGGAAGGTGCTTTGCTCAGGGATCACGGGTAGGAGCCACCTTTATGAGTCAGAATACGCTGAAAGTTCATGATTTAAATGAAGACGCGGAATTTGATGAGAACGGAATTGAGGTTTTCGACGAGAAGGCCTTAGTAGAAGAGGAACCCAGTGATAGCGATCTGGCTGAGGAAGAGCTACTGTCGCAAGGCGCAACACAACGCGTACTTGACGCCACTCAGCTTTATCTTGGAGAGATTGGTTATTCCCCACTGCTGACCGCGGAAGAGGAAGTCTATTTCGCGCGTCGCGCACTGCGTGGTGATGTCGCTTCACGCCGTCGCATGATTGAAAGTAACCTGCGTCTGGTGGTGAAGATTGCCCGTCGTTACAGCAATCGCGGTCTGGCTCTGCTGGATCTGATTGAAGAAGGTAACCTCGGCCTGATCCGCGCCGTTGAAAAGTTTGACCCGGAACGTGGGTTCCGTTTTTCGACCTATGCGACCTGGTGGATCCGCCAGACGATTGAACGGGCCATTATGAACCAAACCCGTACCATTCGTTTGCCTATCCACATTGTTAAAGAGCTGAACGTCTATCTTCGTACCGCGCGCGAGTTGTCCCATAAGCTGGACCACGAGCCTAGCGCGGAAGAGATTGCCGAACAGCTGGACAAACCGGTCGATGACGTCAGCCGTATGCTGCGTCTGAACGAACGCATCACCTCTGTGGATACGCCGCTGGGTGGCGATTCAGAAAAAGCGCTGCTGGACATTCTGGCCGATGAGAAAGAGAACGGCCCGGAAGATACCACGCAGGACGATGATATGAAGCAAAGCATCGTTAAATGGCTGTTCGAACTGAATGCCAAGCAGCGTGAAGTTCTGGCGCGTCGTTTTGGTCTGCTGGGCTATGAAGCAGCTACGCTGGAGGATGTGGGCCGTGAAATTGGCCTGACCCGCGAGCGCGTGCGTCAGATCCAGGTGGAAGGCCTGCGTCGCCTGCGGGAAATTCTGCAGGGGCAGGGGCTGAATATCGAAGCGCTCTTCCGCGAATAAGACGTTTTCTCTCAAAAAGGCCCCCTCGAAAGTCGGGGCCTTTTTCTTTGCGCTAGCCGAGGCGGGTCTCCTGCAGATGGCGCCAGACAATTTTCCCTTCCGCTTGCTGAAAAACCGCCGTCGACCAGCGTACATTTTTACTGCCATCCGCCAGCGTTTGGCTTTCACGGTATAGCACTGCGGCGCCGTCGTGCCACTCGCTGATGATTGCCATCCGATCCACGACGATGTGTAACCCCGGACGGCTGCCGCCGGCGTGGTGGAAAAAGTGGCTCACCGTCGGGTGATCCATCTTCTCGCCGCTCAGGGGGATCATGGTGAATTCGGCGGCAAAACGTGTCATCAGCGCCTGCGCGCTTCCTTCTCCCTGACCTAACCAGCGTTCGATAAGAACATGGGCATCAAGGACTTCCTGCAGATAAGGATTCATGATTTCTCCAGCGTAGTGTGCAGGCGATGGACAATCGCCCGATTATTCAGCCGCAGGCAAAACGGCAGCGGCAACAGGGTAATGACGGCGGCGCTGATAAATACCGCCTGCCAGGCACAGGCCGGCGGGTATACCTTCAGCAGCAGGGCGAGCAGCGCGCTGCCGGCAAAGAAGCTGAGCTGGCGGTTAAGATTCCACAGCGCGCTGGCGTCAGGCATCTCTTCGGCAGGCGTATGCAGGAAGGCACTGCTTTGTGCGGTGCTGCTGCATAAGCTGCCGCCGCCGCCCATCAGCGTAAAGGCGAGAATTAACAGCGTCAGCGGGCTGTGCGCATCGATCTTCAGCAGCAACAGGATCCCCGCCGCCTGAAGCAGGCAGCCGATGACTACCAGCGGCCGTGGCCCGAAGCGGTTGAAATACCTGCCGGTAAAGGTGATGGCGGCAAACGAGGCCAGCGACCATGGCGCCATCAGGGCACCGATTGCCCCCGGCGCCATCCCGGTGACGCGTTGCAGGTAGAACATCCCCACCACATTGACACCAATAAACATCCCCGGTACGCAGAGGTAGATCAGCATCGCGAAGCGTAGCAGGGGATCGGCCAGCAGCGACAGCGGGAGAAAGCGAGTCGGGCGAACCGGACCGGGGCTGTCGTTTAGCCATCGCACTGCCAGCGCAAAGGTTAGCAGAGCGACAGGCAGACTGGCGAAAAAGACCCAGCGCCAGCTGAATGCCTGGACTAACAAACCGCCGATCGCCGGCGAGCAGGCCGGCGCCAGCAGGCCGACCAGCATCACCGCCGCCGACAGTTTCGCCCGCTCATGCGGCTGATACAGCGGCCAGGTCAGCGCCTGGCCGAGGGGGATTAACAGCCCGCCGCCCATCCCCTGCAGCGTCCGCCATAAAATGAGTTCGCCGAGGCTGTTGGCAAGTCCTGCCGCTAGCGCGCCGAGGCTGAACAGCCCCAGCGAGAGTAAAAACAGCCGTTTCGCCCCCCAGCGCTGGCTAAGCCAGGCGCTGAACGGGACGAATGCCGTGAGTCCGAGAATATAGGCATTGCTGACCCACGCCAGCTGCGAAACCGATACTGCCAGCGCGCGACCGATCGCCGGAAAGGCGATGCTGGCGATGAACATGTTGATTAAATCAAGAAAAAAGCCGAACAGAAAAACGGTGGCAACGCGGTGGCGATAGGTCATGGTTCACTCCCTCAGACAGGCGGCTACTGTAATCCCGCTGCAGCGCAGGATAAACGGGGCTAATCGGGATATACTGTCTGATTATTTTTGACAATCATCCGGACGACGATGCTAAATCTTCAGCGCGTAACCATGTTTATCGCCGTGGTGGACGCCGGCAGTTTCACCCAGGCCGCCGCGGCGCTGGGGCAGACTAAAGCCGTGGTCAGTTTTAACGTGCGGCAACTGGAAAATGAGCTTGGGGTAACGCTCCTGTTGCGTTCGACGCGGCGTCTGCGGCTCACTGACGCCGGGGCGTTGTTCTATCAGCGCGGGGTGGCGCTGCTGAACGCGGCGGAAAATCTACAGGATGAGGTGCGGGCCAGCCATAGCGGCTTAAGCGGGGAGCTGCGGATCACCACCACGCCGGAGTATGGCGCGCAGGTTATTATTCCGGCGCTGGCCGCGTTTGCCCGACGTCATCCGGCGCTGCGGGTGCGCCACGTCTCCTCCTCCCATCATGCAGACCTTATTTCAGAACGATTTGATGTGGCGATACGCCTTGGGACGCTGGCCGATTCCCGCTATCGGGCGACGCGAATAGCCAGTTTCGCGATCCTGCCCGTCGCCTCCCCGGCCTGGCTGGCAAGCCATCCGGTGCAGACGCTGTCCGATCTGGCGCAAGCTGACTGGATTATTCATGAGCGTCTGCCGGCGCCGCTGCGCTGGCAGCTGCGAACGGATCACCAGACAGCGGTGGATTTCGCGATAGCCCGCGCGCCGCGTTTTTCAGCCGACAGCGCTACGGCGTTGATGAGCTTTGCGTTGGCCGGATGCGGTGTTGCCTTGCTGCCGGCGTGGCTGGTAGCCGAAAAAGTGGCGCAGCGGGAACTGGTGTCGCTTCTGCCGGAATACCACTTCCCACAGCAGGGCGTGTATGCTCTTTATCCCGACGCGCAGCATTTGCCGACCCGGGTGCGGGCGTTTATTGACTTCCTGCGCGAGAAGGGCGGTTAAGCGCCCGCTCAGGGCGCCATCATTTTGCGCACCAGCCGGGTGAACTGTTCACGTTCGCCATCGCTCAGGCGGCCGAGAAACTCGTCATCGATCTCATTGCCCTGCGGAATCGAACGGTTAAGCAACGCCTCGCCTTGTTCGGTCAGATAGACAAAACGGCGGCGTTTATCGGCGGGATCGTGTTCCCGGCGCACCAGGCCGCGCGCCTCCATCCGGCTGAGCATCTCCGCCAGCGTGGCCTTGGTACTGACCGCCGCTTCAATCAGCACGACCTGCTCAATACCCGGCTGCTCCGCTACCGAGCGCATCACCGCATACTGAGGTTTAGTCAGGTCCGGTAACGCCTGCTGCCAGCGGGCGGTATGTTGTTGAAAAAGTTGGCGCAGCAGGTGAAATGCTTCGTTTCGTAACTCCATGAATACTCCGTAACAAAACTGTCACCTCTATGATAGCCGTTCGTACGCCATTTTATACCCTTTCTGCGTTTTTGATTAAAAATGCGCACGTATACGAACGATCTTGTCATCCCCGTCCGGAGAGGGTAATTTAAATATAAAGTTCGTGTACGAACAAAATGAGTGAGGTCTGGAATGAAACTGATTATTGGGATGACGGGGGCCACCGGGGCTCCGCTTGGGGTGGCATTGCTGCAGGCGCTACGTGATATGCCGGAGGTGGAAACCCACCTGGTGATGTCGAAATGGGCCAAAACCACCATCGAGCTGGAAACGCCCTGGACAGCGCGCGAAGTGGCCGCGCTGGCGGACTTTTCCCACAGCCCGGCAGACCAGGCCGCCACCATCTCTTCCGGTTCATTTCGTACCGACGGCATGATCGTTATTCCCTGCAGTATGAAAACGCTGGCAGGCATTCGCGCGGGTTATGCCGAAGGGCTGGTGGGCCGCGCGGCGGACGTGGTGCTCAAAGAGGGGCGCAAGCTGGTGCTGGTCCCGCGGGAAATGCCGCTCAGCACGATCCATCTGGAGAACATGCTGGCGCTGTCGCGCATGGGCGTGGCGATGGTGCCGCCGATGCCGGCTTACTACAACCACCCGGGTGCTGGATCAGTTTGGCCTCGACTATCACAAAGCGCGCCGCTGGAACGGCTTGCGCACGGCAGAACAATTTGCACAGGAGATCGAATAATGGCTTTTGATGATTTGCGCAGCTTTTTGCAGGCGCTGGATGACCAGGGACAACTGCTGAAAATCAGTGAAGAGGTGAACGCTGAGCCCGATCTGGCGGCGGCCGCCAATGCGACCGGACGCATCGGCGACGGCGCCCCGGCGCTGTGGTTCGATAATATTCGCGGCTTTACCGACGCCCGCGTGACGATGAACACCATCGGCTCGTGGCAGAACCATGCCATCTCGCTGGGCCTGCCGCCCAACACGCCGGTGAAAAAGCAGATTGATGAATTCATTCGCCGCTGGGATAACTTCCCGGTGACGCCAGAGCGTCGCGCCAACCCGGCCTGGGCGGAAAACACCGTGGATGGCGATGATATCAACCTGTTCGATATTCTGCCGCTGTTTCGCCTCAACGATGGCGACGGTGGTTTCTACCTTGATAAAGCGTGCGTGGTGTCCCGCGATCCGCTGGATAAAGATAACTTCGGCAAGCAGAACGTCGGCATCTACCGTATGGAAGTGAAGGGCAAGCGTAAGCTCGGCCTGCAGCCAGTACCGATGCACGATATTGCGCTGCATCTGCATAAAGCGGAAGAGCGCGGCGAGGATCTGCCGATTGCGATCACCCTCGGTAACGATCCGATCATCACCCTGATGGGCGCTACGCCGCTGAAATACGATCAGTCTGAATATGAGATGGCTGGCGCGCTGCGCGAAAGTCCATATCCGATCGCCACCGCACCGCTGACCGGTTTTGATGTGCCGTGGGGTTCGGAAGTGATCCTCGAAGGGGTAATCGAAGGGCGCAAACGTGAAGTCGAAGGGCCGTTTGGCGAGTTTACCGGTCACTACTCCGGCTGTCGTAACATGACGGTGGTACGTATCGATAAAGTCTCGTATCGCACGAAACCGATTTTTGAATCTCTCTATCTTGGCATGCCGTGGACCGAAATTGACTACCTGATGGGCCCGGTGACCTGCGTACCACTGTATCAGCAGCTGAAAGCGGATTTCCCGGAAGTGCAGGCGGTCAACGCCATGTACACCCATGGTCTGCTGGCAATTATCTCCACTAAAAAACGCTACGGCGGCTTTGCCCGTGCAGTGGGGATGCGGGCGATGACCACCCCGCACGGCCTTGGCTACGTGAAGATGGTGATCATGGTCGATGAAGACGTGGATCCGTTCAACCTGCCGCAGGTGATGTGGGCGCTCTCCTCGAAGGTCAATCCGGCGGGGGACCTGGTACAGTTGCCGAACATGTCGGTGCTGGAGCTCGATCCGGGTTCAAGTCCGGCGGGGATCACCGACAAACTGATTATCGACGCCACCACCCCGGTTGCGCCGGACCTTCGCGGCCACTACAGCCAGCCGGTGCAGGATCTGCCGGAAACCAAAGCCTGGGCTGAAAAACTGACCGCTATGCTGGCCAACCGTAAATAAGGAGAAGAAGATGATTTGTCCACGTTGCGCCGATGAAAAAATTGAAGTCATGGCGACATCGCCGGTGAAAGGGGTCTGGACCGTGTATCAGTGCCAGCACTGCCTTTATACCTGGCGAAATACCGAGCCACTGCGCCGCACCAGTCGCGAACACTATCCGGAAGCGTTCCGCATGACGCAGAAAGATATTGATGAGGCGCCGCAGGTGCCGCACGTACCGCCGCTATTGTCGGAAGATAAGCGTTAATGAAAGGGGCCCGCTAAGTCGGGCCTTTTTATATTTAGTACAATTATGGAAGCTATTTTTTCATTAAATTAAAAAAATTACGCGAAGGGTTAATATACTGGGGTGACTTTGCGAGTCTGCTTCCAGATTATTATAAAAACAGCCTGGTTTAATAATCACTGATAATTTTCTGACCCTCGCGAGTATAGAATAGCGGCGGGTGCTTGAGGCTGTCTGGCCTTGAGCATTACCAGGACCCCAGACAGACGAAAGCCCCAGGAGATATTTCTATCAACTGAGGCTAGCGAATGAACATAGACAATTCAGATGTTAGTCTCTTCTTTGCAGGGAGGCAAGATATGCTGACAAAATATGCCCTTGTGGCAATCATCGTACTCTGTATTACGGTACTGGGATTTACGCTGTTGGTGCACAGCTCACTGTGCGAGCTGAGTATTAAAGAGCGTAATATTGAGTTTAAAGCTGTTCTCGCTTACGAATCGAAGAAGTAGCATCCGCGCGGGGGCAACCCCGCGTATGGATTGTCAGGACGCATCCTCTTGCACCCATTTTATTTGCTAAAACGGCAGCGCTTCGCAGCGCTGCCGTTTTTCACCTTAATGCCTGACTAGACCAGACTTTTCAGACGGTAGATCCACTCCAGCGCCTGACGCGGTGTCAGGGAATCGGGATCAAGATTCTCCAGCGCCTCAACCGCAGGTGAGGTCTCTTCCGGGGCGGCGAGCAACGACATCTGCGTGCCGTCGACCTGGGTAGCCGCCGCGTTGGGCGAGATACTCTCCAGCTCGCGCAGTTTCTGCCGCGCGCGCTTGATCACCTCTTTCGGCACCCCCGCCAGCGCGGCAACCGCCAGGCCATAGCTCTTGCTGGCCGCGCCGTCCTGTACGCTATGCATAAAGGCGATGGTGTCGCCGTGCTCCAGCGCGTCGAGGTGCACGTTGGCTACACCTTCCATTTTCTCCGGCAGCTGGGTGAGCTCGAAGTAGTGGGTAGCGAACAGCGTCAGCGCCTTGATCTTATTCGCCAGATTTTCCGCACAGGCCCACGCCAGCGACAGACCGTCGTAGGTGGACGTGCCGCGGCCAATCTCATCCATCAGCACCAGACTATGCTCGGTGGCGTTGTGCAGAATATTGGCAGTTTCAGTCATCTCCACCATAAAGGTCGAGCGGCCGCTGGCCAGGTCATCCGCCGCGCCGACGCGAGTAAAGATGCGATCGATTGGCCCGATCTCGACCTTCTGCGCCGGGACGTAGCTGCCAATATAGGCCAGCAGCGCAATCAGCGCGGTCTGGCGCATATAGGTACTTTTACCCCCCATGTTCGGCCCGGTGATGATCAGCATCCGCCGCTGCGGCGCCAGCTGTAGCGGGTTAGCGATAAACGGCTCTTTCAGCACCTGCTCGACCACCGGATGACGGCCTTCGCTGATGCGAATGCCTGGCTTATCGCTAAAGGTCGGGCAGCAGTAGTTCAGGGTTTCCGCGCGTTCCGCCAGGTTGACCAGCACGTCCAGCTCGGCCAGTGCGCTGGCGCTGGTTTGCAGGTCGGCGAGATGCGGCAGCAGCAGGTCGAACAGCTCGTCATAAAGCTGTTTTTCCAGCGCCAGCGCTTTGCCCTTGGAGGTCAGCACCTTATCTTCATACTCCTTCAGCTCAGGAATAATGTAGCGTTCGGCGTTTTTCAGCGTCTGGCGGCGCACGTAGTGGATCGGCGCGAGGTGGCTCTGGCCGCGGCTGATCTGGATGTAGTAGCCGTGGACGGCGTTGTAGCCGACCTTCAGGGTATCGAGGCCCAGCCGCTCGCGCTCGCGGATCTCCAGCTTATCGAGATAATCGGTAGCGCCATCGGCCAGCGCCCGCCACTCATCCAGCTCTTCGCTGTAGCCCGGAGCGATGACCCCGCCATCGCGGACCAGCACCGGCGGGGCGTCGATCACCGCGCGCTCCAGCAGTTCGCGCAGTTCGGTGAACTCGCCCATTTTCTCGCGCAATTTTTGCACCGGCTGACTGTCAACGTCGGCCAGCAGCTCACGCAGCAGAGGCAGTTGTTGCAGGGCATGACGCATGCGGGCAAGATCGCGCGGCCGGGCGGTACGCAGCGCCAGACGCGCCAGAATACGCTCCAGATCGCCGACCTGGCGCAGCACCGGCTGCAGCTCGGTATAGCGCTCCTGCAGCGCGCCGATGGTCTGCTGGCGCTCTACCAGTACCGCCGTGTCGCGGACCGGCATATGCAGCCAGCGTTTGAGCATCCGGCTACCCATTGGCGTCACTGTACAGTCGAGTACCGAGGCCAGGGTGTTGTCGGTGCCGCCGGCGAGATTCTGGGTGATCTCGAGGTTACGGCGGGTGGCGGCATCCATAATGATGCTGTCCTGCTGGCGTTCCATGGTGATGGAGCGGATATGCGGCAGCGAGGTACGCTGGGTGTCTTTAACATACTGCAGCAGGCAGCCGGCGGCGCACAGGCCGCGCGGGGCGTTTTCCACACCGAAACCAACCAGATCGCGGGTGCCGAACTGCAGGTTGAGCTGCTGGCGCGCGGTATCGATTTCAAATTCCCATAGCGGGCGACGGCGCAGGCCGCGGCGGCCTTCAATCAGCGACGACTCAGCGAAATCTTCCGCATACAGCAGCTCTGCCGGATTAGTACGCTGCAGCTCTGCCGCCATGGTTTCACGATCGGCCGGTTCGCTCAGGCGAAAGCGCCCGGAGCTGATATCCAGCGTCGCGTAGCCGAAGCCTTTGCTGTCCTGCCAGATAGCGGCCAGCAGATTGTCCTGACGCTCCTGCAGCAGCGCTTCATCGCTGATGGTGCCCGGCGTAACGATACGCACCACCTTACGCTCAACCGGCCCCTTGGTGGTGGCCGGGTCGCCAATCTGTTCGCAAATGGCCACCGACTCGCCCTGATTGACCAGTTTGGCGAGGTAGTTCTCTACGGCGTGGTGGGGGATGCCGGCCATGGGTATCGGTTCGCCCGCGGAGGCGCCGCGCTTGGTCAGCGAGATATCGAGCAGCTGCGACGCGCGTTTTGCATCGTCATAAAACAGCTCGTAAAAATCCCCCATCCGGTAAAACAGCAGAATGTCAGGATGTTGCGCCTTCAGCTTGAGATACTGCTGCATCATCGGCGTGTGGGCGTCGAGATTGTCAATTGTGCTCATGGGGTGTTATCCAGATCCCTGATTTTAAATGGCTGCGATTTTGTTGTTTTCGTCGTTATCACATGGATGAGACATAATAACGGAGATGGGCAGGAGAGGGAAACGGACGAAAGCACGCGGCGCGATCCGGATTCCAGTTGCAGAGGGGGCGGGGTATCGTCACAGTGGTTGAATCACCGCCACGCGATCGTTTTCATGCATTACGTTCGCCGTCGATGTTGTTCTGCCTTCTGGCCGCAGACCTCGTTACGACAACGGCTTGTGGTTGCTAGTCGTAAAGCCATTTACCTGCTTTTGCTGATTCGGCAAACATTTTGATGGTTAAAGGTTTACGCGTTTTTTCTACATCTTCTCGTTTTACTTTAAACCACCGAGTTAGCATTGGAGTATTCTCCCAAGGGAAATAACACGACCATTTAACACGGGAAAGATCAACATTAAATTTTTGTTCAAATTTATTTAAAGCGTCATGCAGATCGTCGCCGGGAGCATCAAATAAGTCATAATCAAGTTCCAATGGGATTTCTTTCCAATTTTTATCTAAACGGGTTGAGATCTCATCTTTAAACAAGTCTAAAACCTGATCTTGAATGCTTTTCATTAAAAGGATGTCTATTGTATACGGTCTTTGGGGCGAGCTATTGGTTTGTATTTTCGTGAGTTTTTCTTTAAGCTTGATAAATTGAGTTTACAAGTCTTATCCAACCTAACCACGGAATATAACGGGCGATAACACATCACAACCACCTTTGATTAGTGCCCCACCGTCGTCGTATATCCACATATTACCTGGAATAGCCATGCTTCTTCTTTCCTCTATTATCATTAGTAAGAAAAACAGTGTATCGAGTTGATTAAGCGCAGTAAATAATCAATGTGTCGTTTTTGGATTAATAGGGGAAATATCTTCTCTGTAATGATGGTTTATATTTAAAAATAGCTGTCGTAAATATTTCATTGGGTTATTACGCCATTGGTATAGATTTTAAATATAAATGACCCTCAATAATATAATGCAGGCAATTATTGCCAGAAAGCGTAAGCGCGGCGCGATCCGGATTCCAGTTGCGCCGCGCGGGGGGTTACGGCGCCAGATAAACCTGAGGGGCGGCGTTGTCCGGGTGCTGGGCGAGGCGGACATCCGCCCCGTACCAGCGATGGATAACCGGCTGCTGGATCACCTCCTGCGGCGTGCCCTGGGCAACCAGATTTCCCCGGTTCAGCAGCAGAATGCGGTCGGCCCACAGGGCGGCGAGGTTAAGGTCATGCAGCACCACGCAAACATGCAGTTGCCCGCCGGCGGTGAGCCGTTTGAGCAAACGCAGCAGGTGCTGCTGATAGTAAAGGTCCAGCGCCGAGGTGGGCTCATCGAGAAACAGCCAGCCCTGCGGCGCGCCGTCGCGCCATAGCTGCGCCAGACAGCGGGCCAGCTGTACCCGCTGCTGCTCGCCGCCGGAGAGGCCGGGATAGCGGCGACCGGCAAGGCCATCGCAGCCGGTGACGGCCATCACCGCCGCCAGCACCGCCGGATCCGCCGTCGCGCCCCACGGTGAGCGTCCCATGGCAATGACCGTTTCCACCGTCCAGTCGGCCTGCAGGGCCGTTCGCTGTAGCATGACCGCCCGCCGGCGCGACAGCGCCTCGGGGGACCAGGCCTCCAGCGGCTTGCCTGCAAGATGGCGGGTGCCGCTGTCCGGCGTCAGATAGCCGGTCAACAGGCGCAGCAGAGTGGATTTCCCGGCGCCGTTCGGCCCGATAAGCGCCGTCATCTCGCCGCCGCGCAGCGCGACGGAGACGTTGTCGATAATCTGTCGTTTACCAAGGTGAAGTGACAGCCCCTGGGCGCAGTATGCATTAACCATGTCTGGAGTTCTCCCGACGAAAGACCAGCCACAGAAACCAGGGGGCGCCCAGCAGGCTGGTGAGCAGACCGACCGGTATCTCCGCCGGCGCCGCCACGGTGCGGGCCAGGGTGTCGGCCAGCAGAAGCAGGATCGCGCCGGCCAGCAGCGAGCCGGGGATCAGTCCGCGATGGTCCGGTCCCAGCCACAGGCGCATCAGGTGCGGCACCACCAGGCCGATAAAGCCGATGACTCCGCTGATGGCCACCGCGGCGGCCACCAGCACCGCGCTGCACAGCAGCAGCCAGCGCTGGAGCGCCCGCACGTTGACCCCGAGATAGTGCGCCTCTTCATCGCCAAGCTGCAGCAGATTGAGGCGGGATGCCATCCACCACACCGCCAGCGCCGCCGGGATAATCAAGGTCGCGGCCACCAGCAGCGTCGGCCATTCGGCCTGGCCCAGACTGCCCATTCCCCACAGCGACAGCTGGCGCAGCTGGGCGTCATTGCTCAGCCAGGACAGGACGCCGACCAGCGCGCCGCACAGCGCGTTGATGGCGATCCCCACCAGCAGCAGGCGCGACAGCGAACCCTCCTCCGCCCGACTGAGGATGAAAATCACCACCATCACCGCCAGGCTGCCAATAAACGCCGCCAGCATCGGCATATACAGGGCGATCAGCCCCGCAGCGGAGAACGGGAGCACCAGCCAGCTGGCCACCGCCAGCGCGGCGCCGCTGCTGATGCCCAGCAGACCCGGGTCGGCAAGCGGGTTGCGAAACAGCCCCTGCATCACGCAGCCGGAGAGGGCCAGCGCCGCGCCCACCAGCAGGGCCAGCAGCACCCGCGGCAGCCGGATGGTCAGCCAGATGTGGCGCAGCACCTCATCCCCGGAAGGCAGCAGGTTGATCAGCGGCAAGCGCATGGCGCCGAGGGTGGTGGCGAACAGCGTCAGGGAGACCAGCAGCAGGGTCATCACCAGCAAACGGTGGGCGATGGCAGGGGGCATCAGGGCAACTGCTCCGCTTTGTTCCGCAGGGCGATTATCGCCTGCGGCGTGCGCGGCGCGAAGCCGAGCAGGGCCATGTCGTCGATCGTCAGCAGCTGTTTATGACGCCCTGCCGGGGTCTGCGCCAGGCCGGGCAGTTTCCACAGCCCGGCTTCGCCGCCCATCCCTTTGAGACCATCCGCGGAGATCACCACCAGATCCGCCTGGCTGGCGGCCACCCCCTCCTGCGACATGGCGCGATAGTGATCGAACCCCTGCATCGCGTTCTGCAGTCCGGCGGCGCGAATGGCGCCATCGGCCGCGGTGTGCTGTCCGGCCACCAGGGTATTCATTCCGCCATGGCTGAGAATAAATAGCACCCGTTTGGCGGCAGGGCGCGTGGGAATGGCGGCGATCTGCTGCTGGAGCTGCTGGCGCAGCGCGTCGCCCGCCGTCGTTTTGTCTAACGCGTCGGCAATGACCGCCACTTTGTTATCGATCGCGGACAGACTTTCGCCGCCCGGCACGTTAACCACCTTCACCCCTCTCGCCTGTATCTTGTGTAAAACCAGCGAGGGCTGCGCCTGCGCGCTGGCCAGTACCAGCTGCGGGCGTAACGCGAGGATCCCCTCAGCGTTCAGCTGTCGCAGGTAGCCGACGTCCGGCAGCTTCTGCGCGGCGACAGGCCAGGTGCTGGTGCTGTCCCGCGCCACCAGGCTCTGTTCCGCGCCGAGAGCATAGACGATCTCAGTGACATCTCCGCCGAGGGTGACGAGCCGCTCAACGGCGGCGTGGCTCAGCAACGGGAAGACGATGAGAAGCAGTAACCAGCGCATCATGCCGGCAGTCCTTCACGGGTCAGACGGTCTACCTGCTGGCGCCATTGTGCCTGCTCGGGGTGGCCCTCGCTGCGCTGGCCATAGAGCTGGGCAATCTGGGTGCCGTCTTTGGCGAACAGTTCGACGCTGGTGACGTGTCCGTCCGAGGTCGGCTTGCGGGTCACCCACACTTCATCGATGCTCTCCTCGCGCAGATGCAGGGTAAAGGTGGTATTGAAAATATTCAGCCAGCCGCGCATGGGGGCCAGCTTTTCCAGGGCGCCGGTGAAGATCTGCACGCAGCCGCGATTGCCGACGAAAATCATGATTTCATTACCTTCCTGGCGCACCGTCTCCAGCAGCGACGGCAGCGCATGGCGATCAACGCGGCAGGCGAGGTCGTCGCTCACCAGACGGAAAGCCTGCTGGCGGGAAAGCTGATATTTACGCAGCAGGCCGAAGAACTGGTGAACGTCGGTCATCGCGCGCCAGTCGTTCTCCAGGGCGGCACCGTCGGCGGTGTCGGCATATTTCACCGGCTCCAGCGGACGCAGGGCCAGCGGTGCCGGTACCGCCACCCGATGTTCCGCGATCAGGGTGTCCCAGGCCGCCATGTCGGTCTGCGCGGTCGCATAGACCTTCAGCAGGGCATCGCCGTGGTGGTCGAAGAACTGGATGCTCTGACGGCCATTGTCGTTTAGATGGAACGCGCTGGCCCACTGGCTGAGGAACAGGCGCAGGTCGAGCGCGCGCGGGTTCAGCACCAGCCCGGCGTGGCCGCTGAGGTGCTGGTGCGTGAACTGGCCCACTTGCTCATGCACGGCATACTCGTTGCGGCAGATGCATTTGGTTTCGCCGACGCGCTCCAGGTCGGCAATCAGCGCCCGAGCGTCATCGCTCAGGCGTACGGCATCGTGGCCGAGGCGGGCGGCGGTCAGCTCGGCTTCGCTGACCCCCATTTCCGCGGCGATATCGCGGGCATATTTCGCGGGGCTGGTCGCTTTGGCGGCCTGGTAGCGCTGCCACAGGTCAGGGTGGGCATTGGGCATAATCATATCCTTACTCGACGATGAATATCCCCGGCCGTTGGGCCGGGGGCAGGTGCGTTATTATTCGGGCAATCAGAAGTCGACGTTGACGCCCAGCTGCCAGGTACGGCCCGGCATCACCGCCAGCGCTTTATCGTTGGCGTCCTGGTTGGTGCCGGTCTCGATATTGCGGCTGCTCAGGTAATCCCAGTATTTACGATCGGTGAGGTTGTAGACCCCGCCATTGAGGCGCACGTTTTTCGCCACCTGCCAGTACGCGGTCCAGTCCAGCATGCCGTAGCCCGGCACGCGCATATAGTCGCTGCTGGCATCGGTGATGGCGGATCCGCTGTTGCTGTAGCTTTCGCGGTTGGTGGCGGTCGCCTGTTTCCCTTTGACAAAAGTTGCCGTCAGGGCGGTGCCGTAGCGTTTCGCCGGATCGTCCCAGGCCACGCCGACGATGGCTTTCATCGGCGCCACGCTGTCGAGGTCGACGTATTTATCGCCGCTGTAGCTGGATTTCGATTTCCCTTCGCTATAGCCGAGGGCGAGGGTGGCGCTCAGACCGTCCACCTGCTCATACCAGGTGCCAAAATTAAATTTAGTGCTGATTTCACCGCCGTAGATATAGGCTTTATCGCGGTTTTCCGCCTGATAAATGGTGTAGATGTTCGACGGCACGTTGGTGAACTGGCCCGGATTATTGGCGCGGGTATAGCGGGTATAGGCGATAAAGTTCTTATAGCTGTTGTAGAACAGCGCGGTGCGCAGGGTGATGCCTTCGGTGACTTCCCCCTTCAGCCCCCACTCGAGATTATCGCTGGTTTCCGTCTTCAGATCGGTATTGCCGATCAGGGCATATTGCTGGCTGCCGGCGTAGCTGGAGCCGAGGTTCCAGGAGCCATACAACTGGCTGGCGTTGGGGAACTGCGCGCCGCGCTGGTACTGCAGGTAGGTCATCAGCCGCGGCGTAATGTCGTACTGGAAGGTCAACGACGGCAGCACCTGGGTATCGCTGTTTTTGCCATACAGATTCGCTACCGACGACTCGGTCAGCACGCTGCTGTTGGCGGCAAGGTCGGACAGATTTTCCGGCTTAGTCGATTGATGCACCACGCGCACGCCGGGAATAATCGCGAAGTTGTGGCTATCGAGATCGAAGTTGATCTTATCCTGGACAAAGCCGCCGAGGGTGTAGCTGCGGCTGTCTGCTTCCGGCTGCATAATCTCGCTGTAAACGCTGGGGATCGGCGACTGGCTAAACGGCCGCTGGGTTTTGGTCGTGCTGGCGTTGAAGCCAGCGCTCAGATCGTGGCGGCCCAGGGTTTTCGCCAGCGCGGTCTGCAGGCCCCAGGTGTCGGTGTCGTAGTTGGAGTTCACCGTCTGCATGCGGCGGGTGACGCTGTCCGGCATATAAGTCCAGTCATGGGCTTCAGTATGCTGGTAGTAGATTTTCGTGGAGACGCTGTCGAGGTAGTCGTTCATCGGCGTCCAGTCATCCTTCAGGCTCAGGCCCCAGCGCCGGGTCTGGCTGGTCTGGTTGGCGGTGCCGATGGTGCTGTTGCCGCTGGAGTCCCAGCTATCGTAGTGGGTGTGGTTGGTTTTATGGTAATAGTCGAAGGTGCTGGTCAGCTTGTGCTCATCGTTAGGCTGCCAGATCCCGGAGGCCAGAAAGGCATCGGAGTGCCAGTTCGCCGGGTAGGCATCGACGGTGCCGCTGTTGTTTTCGGTTTCCTGGCCGTCACGGCGGCTGTAGACCAAAATTCCGCGCAGGAACTCATCGCCGCCGGCGACGGTCACCCCGTTGTGCCAGCTGCGATCCGCAGAGTCGTAGCCGCTGCGGTAGCCGAAGGCGCTGGTCTTGCCCGGGCGCAGGTAATCATCCGCCGATTTCGGGCGGAAAGAGACATTCCGGCGCTGTTGGCCGTTTCCGTCGAGGTGGCACCGGACTGAATATCCACGCTGCCGTACATATACGGGTCGATATAATCGCGGCCGATGCCGAAGGTGTTGAGGCCAGCACGGCCGACGTAGCCGCGGCCGGTGGCGTTGGGCTGGGCGATGCCGTCCACGTCGATGCCGACGCGGTTGCTCTCCATGCCGCGAATGTTGTAGCCGGTGTAGCCGCCGCGGTCGAAGCCGCTTTTGCCGTTGCCGGAGCCGCCGCTGGCGCCAGTGGCGCTGATGAGCGGCTCATAGCGCATGATCGAGCCGAAATCGTTAGCGCCTTTATCCTCCAGCTCCCGGGCGCTGATGCTGTGTTCGCTACCGGCTTTCTGTACCGGTGCGGGAGCGGTGACGGTCATTTGTTCCGAGGTGTCATCCACTGCCTCGCCGCTAACGGTGGAAGTATCTGCTGCGACGGCAGAAGTCTGATAAATTGCTGCAAGCAAAGAGGTCACCAGCAGGCGTTTTTTACACCATGCTGCTGACGGAGTCGATGTGTACATAGTCGCCACGCCTTGATCGTTATTAGTATCGGCTCACGCGTTACTTCCAGTGTTGCAGGTTGCTCCGTCTTTTCCGTTGCGGATGCGGTCTTACTCCATTTGTTGATTGCGAATGGTAATGATAGGCATTATCGTTTGCAATAAAATATTGATGTATTCCTCATTTAAACTGCACTTTGTTTACACTTTGCCCTTTCAGACTTAGCGAGACGACGATGAATTCAAAAGCGGCTATCACCATCACCTACTGTTCCCAGTGCAACTGGATGCTGCGCGCCAGCTGGATGGCGCAGGAGCTGTTACATACCTTCAGCACCGATATCGCCTCGGTGACGCTGGTGCCGGGGACCGGCGGGATCTTCACTATTGATATCGACGGCCAGCAGATTTGGGAGCGTAAGCAGGATGGTGGATTTCCGGATGCGGCAGAGCTAAAACGCCGGGTGCGCGATGTCTGCTTCCCGGAGAAGCCGCTGGGCCATGTGGAGAAAGCTGACCGGCAGGAATGAGGATGCCTCTCCGGACGGCAAACGCCCGGAGAGGGGAGTTTCTAGCGGGCTAACTGTACGTCAACCAGCACGCTTTGTCGGCGGGTGCGGATGAGGGAGACCGCTTCTTCCAGCACGCCGGGGAGATCTTCGGCCCGGGAAACCGACAGGGCCGCCGCGCGGCTGGAGGCGGCAATGGCGGCGAAATCCGGCGAGGTGGTAAAAGCGGTGGCCGGGATGGTCTCAGCCTGGGCTGCGTAGCCGTCCGGGTAGAGCGCTTTGGTGCCGCCCGCGACGGCGCCCCATCCGCTATTATTCCCGATCACGACGAGCACGGGGAGCTTCATCACTTCGGCAATATGGTGGCAGACCGCAGGGTTGGCGAACAGGTACGACCCGTCGCCGACGGCGGCAATAATCAGCTCTTCCCGGCGCGCAAGCTGCAGCCCCAGCGCGATGGGCAGGGCTTCGCCCAGGCCGCCGGCCAGCGCCTCCTGGTAATAGCTCTCGGCGTGGGTCAGCCCGGCGAACTGCGGCAGCGTGGTCAGTTCAGAGACGATCCGGCCGTGATGCTGATTGGCCAGATGGCCGAGGCAGTAGCTGAGCCAGGGTTTGGTAATGGCCCCGGTCTGGCTGGTATGCAAGAGCGCATCGCGCTGGTTTTTCTGTTGCTGGATCCGATGGAGAGTATATGCCGCCCGCTCCGCCACATGCTGCTGGCGGGCGGCCTGCAACGGATGGAGAGCCTCTTCCAGCAGGCCAAAGACTTCGTCGGTCTCGCCCGCCAGGTTGATGTCCGCGCGATAGCCGCGCACCGGATAGCGGGAAAAGAGCGGGTCGGGGCCCATCTGGATCACCGTGCAGTCCCGGCGACAGTCGCCCTCGGCGATCATCCACGGCGCCTGCGAGTCGACCACCAGAATGACATCGGCGTCGGCAAGCCAGGCGCTGGGGTCGGCCCCGGCGAGCAGGGGATTATCGGCGCTCAGGGTGACTTCGGTGCCCCAGTATTCCACCAGCGGGATCGCCCATTCGCGCACCAGACTATCGAGGCGCGCAAAGCCTTCCGCCGTTCGGGCGCCGCGCTGGGCGAAGATGACGGGATGTCTGGCGCGGGCTATTGCTTCGGCCGCCCGGGCGATGTCTTCCCGGGTAGGCGCATAGCGGACCGGTTGTTGTGCAGGGCCAGCCTGCAGCGCGGCTTCATCGATGGCAAAGGTTTCGCACAGCGGTTCACGCGGTAAGCTCAGGTAGACCGGCCCTTTCGGCAGGGAGCTGGCAATCGCCCAGGCCCGATCGACATGCTCGCCGATCTGATCGGCCAGCCGCAGTTCAAAATCCCACTTCACCGATTCACGAATGAGCGCCGCCTGGTCGCGCATCTCCTGGCCGTAGCCAATCGGCGTATTGCGGCAGCCGAAGTGGGAATGTTCGCTTATCGGCGTGCGGCCGCCAAAAATCAGCACCGGAATATTGCTGTTCGCCAGATTGATGACGCCGCAGGCGGCGTTGGCTAACCCGACGTTGGTGTGAACCATCACCGCCTGTACCTTACCGGTGCCAAGGTAGTAGCCGTGCGCCATGCCGATGGCGGCGTTTTCATGCGGGCAGATCACCAGTTCGGGCACTTTTTGCCCGGTCGCCCGGGCCTTTGCCCAGGCTTCAATCACCGGCGGATAATCGGTGCCCGAGTTAATAAAAATATACGCCACGTCCAGCGCCTGTAGCCGATGCAGTAACAGTTCAGCAGCCGATAATGTGATAGAGGCCATATTCTCTCCGTATTCACGCGATGTTATCGCGGTAATTAAAAGGTTAAGAAAATAAATCCACCCATCGTAATGATGGAGGCAATAATACTCAGCGCCATCGTCGAGGCCATTTCCTGCTCGCCGGTTTTATACTGCATGGCAATAATTATCGCGATGGAACCCACCGGGATCGCCATCGTCAATACCACTTCCTTGATTTGCTCCATGGTGAAGCCCATTTTCAATAAAATGAGATAACAGGCGCCGGGAACCAGAATATTGCGGGCGATAACCGTGATAATGGTGGCGGTGGTAATAACAATGCTGCGCGTATAGAGCACGATACCGGCGGCAAACAGCGCCAATCCGCCAGAAGCTTTGCCCAGCAGACCCAGCGACATCGAGATAGTCTCCGGAATATGGATATCCGCTAGCACGATGAGCAGGGCGATAACCGGTGACCAGACCACAGGTTGTTTAATGGCGTTTATCACCCGTGTGCCAAAGGAGATATGCTGGCTTTTATCGCCGGTGGCGACCGACATCAGTATCATCACCAGCGGCAGCTGGAAAACGTTTTGCGTAATACTGGAAACGGTAATTAAAGATGCGCTGACGGTGCCGAATAAAAAGGCCAGCACTGACGTGCCAATGAAAGGGACTGCCGGTGAACCGATAGCCAGCGCTTGCAAGGTGCTGAGGGCGAGATTGCGTCGAAACAGATAGCGGGCAGCTAATAACGGAATAACGAAACTGAGGATCAACGCCAGGATAATGGCTACAGCGACCGGGCCCATGGTCATGACGATGTGTCGCGGCGTCATCACCATATTGCTGAAAATACTCAGCGGTAATGCATAGAGCATCACAATTTTATTGATGTCTCCCGCCTGTTGCCAGTTAAAGTCTTTTCGTTTACCGCTTATATAGCCGATGATGACGGTAATGATAACCGGTAATATAGCGCCTGAAATTAATAGAATATTGTTCTGTGTCATGGTGATATATTCTCATTATAAATTATCTTCGGGTCAGAAATGTGTTTTGCCGCGCGTGGTGAGGTAAATAAATCCCTTTGAAGCATGCGTTCCGGTGATTTTCGAGCGTATTGATAGTGACAGTTATTCGCTAAAACAAGCCGCAGGGGAAATGTAAAAACCGTTTGTTCAATGAGTAAATATCATGCCAATGAAATTTAAGCAGATTCAGGCGTTTATTACCGTCGCTCACGAAGGCAATATGACCCTGGCTGCGGAGAAAATGGGGATCACCCAGTCGGGACTGAGCCGGCTGCTATTGAGCCTGGAAGCGGACCTGAGCGCGACGTTATTCGAAAGACATAAGCATGGTATGGCGTTGAGCGAGTACGGTAGCGCCTTTTTACCCTATGCGATGACGATGCTGAATACCGAACAAAAAGCTCGTGAGGAGATTGAGCTTATCCGCGGCGCCGGGAAAGGCATCCTGCGGATTGGCTGCGTTTCCAGCCTGCTGACCAGCCATTTCATCGATAAACTGGCGGTTTTCCATCAGCGCCATCCCCAAATCCATCTGCGCATCGTCGATCGCATAGACTCCGAGCTGTTTAAATTATTGCTGATGCACGATATCGATATCGCCCTCTGCGGCCCCTTACCGCATGATGAGAAAATCGTGGTGCGCGGCAAAATCAACTGGCAGGACCGGATCTGCATCGTCGCCAGGCAGCACCATCCGCTGCATCAGGCGGCAGACGTCACTCTGGAGGCGATGCTGGACTATCCGTGGATCATGCCGCCGCCGTTAAGTACCCCGATGAACATCCTTGAGGATATCTTCCGCGCCCATCAGCTACCCTGTCCGCAGCCGGTTATCGAGTGCGCATCCTCCTCGGCCATTAAGGCCTTTCTGTGCGAAAGCGATCTGTTAACCTCGATGCCAGCCCCGGTTTACCGGCATGAAGAAGCGCTGGGTCTGCTACGCCCGCTTGAGGTTGAGGGCAGCGTCTTTATCCGCGATTTCTACGCCTACAGCCATTTCGGGGTGCTTTCCGGGGCGGCCTTACAGCTGATCCAGCATCTGAAGCAGTGAGTCTGGTCGGGTATGGACATTAAGGTGTAGAATAAATGCATCTTAAAAACAGACGAAAGGCGGGGAGATGGGGAAGCGTATCGAACGGGAAAAGATGACGATTCAGCGGATGATTGCCCTCTACCAGCGGCGCTGTCCCGAGGCGCTGGCCAATAATGATCACTATCAGGCGCTGAACGCCTACGCCGACAAGCGCCTTGATAAATGCGTGTTTGGCGAGAACAAACCGGCCTGCAAGCAGTGTCCGGTACATTGCTACCAGCCGGCGAAGCGCGAAGAGATGAAGCAGATTATGCGCTGGGCCGGGCCGCGGATGCTCTGGCGCCACCCGATCCTCACTATTCGCCATCTGCTGGACGACAGGCGCCCGGTGCCGGCGCTGCCGGAAAAATACCGACCGAAAAAATAGCGGCCTTTCCCTGGTCAGCGCGGCGCGTAGCCGGGCGACAAGTCGGCCCCGGTAAGGCATTAGCCGCCACCGGGGATGATTGCTGAAGTTTTCTGTTTCTGGCTATCCCGAATTGTGCTTGCCACAAAGGCGACCACAAACAGCGCGGTAAACAGCACCACGATCGTCGGCGCCGGCGCGCTGTCGAGATAAAACGCCAGCCACACCCCTCCCGCCGAGCAGCCGATGGCCACCGCTACCGCCAGCAGCAGGGCGTGGATAAAGCGTCTCACCAGCAGAAGCGCGATCGCTCCGGGAGCAATCAGCAGCGAAATCGACAAAATAATCCCCACCGACTGCAGCGTCGCGACGATGGTCAGGGCGATCATGCACAGCAGGCCGTAGTGCAGCAGTCCGCCGCGCAGGCCGCTGGCTTTGGCCTGCGTCGGGTCAAAGGCGTGCAGCAAAAAATCGCGCCATTTAAGGCCGATAATCAGCGCAATCACCAGCGCGATAGCCGCCGTCTGACCAATATCGCGAAGGGATATCCCCAGCATATCGCCGAACAGGATATGGTCGAGATGCACATCGGACTGGATCGCCACGTACAGCACCAGCCCGCCGCCAAACATGCCGGAGAAGACAATTCCCATAATGGTATCGCGCTTAAGGCGGCTGTTATCGTCGAGAAAACCGGTCGTCACGGCGCACAACAGCCCGGCGATAAACGCGCCGATGGCGAAAGGAATGCCAAGGATGTAGGCCAGCACCACGCCCGGAAAGACCGCGTGGCTCATGGCGTCGCCCATTAGCGCCCAGCCTTTGAGCACCAGAAACACCGACAGTAGCGCGCAGGGCACGGCCACGATGATCGATACCGCTATCGCATTGACCATAAAAGGAAACTGGAACGGGGCCAGGAACAGATTCAGCATGTGGCCTCCCTGGCGCGACGGCGGTTGGCCAGCAGGCCGTGCTTCGGCGCGAAGATAAAGGTGATGAGGAACAACAGCGTTTGCGCGACCACGATAATGCCGCCGGTGGCGCCGTCGAGATAGTAACTGAGCCAGGCGCCGAAGAAACTGGTCACACTGCCGATAGCCACGGCGATGGCCAGCAGGCGCGGAAAGCGGTCGGTTAACAGCCACGCGGTGGCCCCGGGAGTCACCACCAGGCAGATGACCAGAAACGCGCCGACGGTCTGCAGCGCCGCCACGGTGCAGGCGGCCAGCAGGGTAAAGAACAGCAGCTTCAGGCCGCGGGTGTTCAGGCCAATCGAGCGGGCGTGGTTTTCATCAAAGAAGGTCACCATCAGGTCTTTCCATTTCAGCAACAGGATCGCCATCGAGATAAAGCCGATCGCCGCCAGCTGGATAATATCCTCCGGGGCGATGGCCAGAATGTTGCCGAGGATAATGGTCTGAATATTCACCGACGTCGGATTCAGCGACACCATAAACAGCCCGATCCCGAAGAAGGAGGAGAAGATCAGGCCGATAATGGCATCCTCTTTCAGCCGCGACCGCTGCTGCAAAAACAGCATGCTGCCCGCCGCCAGACCGCCGGAGAGAAACGCGCCGAGCGCGAAAGGCAGGCCGAGCATATAGGCCCCGGCGACGCCTGGCACAATCGCGTGGGAGAGGGCGTCGCCAATCAACGACCAGCCTTTGAGCATCAGGTAGCAGGAGAGAAAGGCGCAGACGCCGCCTACCAGCGCCGACACCCACATCGCATTGAGCATATAGTGATAGCCAAACGGCTCCAGCAGCCAGCTCATTGCGGGCCTCCCGCCGCGCGCCGGCTGATAAACGGCCGTTCGTCATCGGTGATAATCTGCGCTTCCCCGCCGGTCAGGGCGACGTGGCGCAGCACGCCGCTGAAAGCCCGCTCCAGATTCTCGGCGGTGAAGGTGGTTTCCGTCGGGCCGCTGGCCAGCACGGTGCCTTTTACCATCACCGTATAATCGCAATATTCACTCACTGACCCGAGGTTATGGGTGGAGACCAGCATGGTACAACCCTCAGCGCGGAGTTCGCGCAGCAGGCTGATGATGCGCGCTTCGGTCTGCACATCGACGCCGGTGAAAGGCTCATCCAGCAGGATCACCTGACCCTGCTGAGCGATGGCGCGGGCAAGGAAAACGCGCTTTTTCTGCCCGCCGGAGAGCTCGCCAATTTGCCGATGGCGGTACTCGCTCATGCCCACGCGGGCCAGCGCGGCATCGACAATCTCGCGATCGCGCGGCTTTGCCCGCCGCAGCCAGCCCATATGGCCGTAGCGGCCCATCATCACCACATCCTCCACCAGCACCGGGAAGGACCAGTCCACCTCTTCCGACTGCGGGACATAGGCGACCAGGTTCTGGCGCAGCGCGCGGTTGACCGGCTGGCCGAGTATGGCGATCTCGCCGCGGCCGACGCGCACAAAGCCCATCAGCGCTTTAAACAGTGTGGATTTACCCGAGCCGTTAACGCCCACCAGCGCGGCAATGGAGCCGCGCGGTACGCTGAAGGAGGCGTCGCGCAGGGCAGTGTGGCCGTTACGCCAGGTGACGGTGAGCTGGTCGACATACAGACCCGCTTGCACTGCATTCATGGCTGCTTCCTCATCCCGTCCTGGATACCGTTAACGATGGTTTCTGTGGTGACGCGCAGCAGGTCGAGCCAGGTCGGCACCGGACCGTCGGCGGCGCTCAGCGAATCGACATACAGCACGCCGCCGTAGTGGGCCCCGGCTTCGCGCGCCACCTGACGCGCCGGTTTATCGGAGATGGTGCTTTCGCTGAAGATGGTCGGGATGCGTTCTTTCTTCATGGTGTCGATAACCTTGCGCACCTGTTGCGGAGTGCCCTGCTGGTCGGCATTGATCGGCCACAGATACAGTTCGCGCAGACCATAGTCGCGGGCCAGATAGGAGAAGGCCCCCTCGCTGGTGACCAGCCAGCGCTTATCCGCCGGCAGTTGCGCCAGTCTGGCCTGCAGCGGCGCCATGGTCTGGCGGATCTTTTCTTTATAGGCCTCAGCGTTACGGCGATAGGTGTCGGCGTGAGGCGGATCGTATTTCACCAGCGCATCGCGAATATTATCGACATAGATCAGGGCGTTATCTGCCGACATCCAGGCATGGGGATTGGGCTTCCCGCTATAGGGTCCTGCGCTGATGCCCATCGGCTGGATCCCGTCGCTGACCACCACCTCCGGAACGCCCTGTAAGTGCTGATAGAAGCGGGCAAACCACCGTTCGAGATTAAGCCCATTGCTGAGGATTAGCTGCGCCCCCTGCGCGCGTTTGATATCGCCTGGCGTGGGCTGGTAATCATGGATCTCTGCGCCCGGTTTGGTGATGGAGCTGACGTCGGCGGCATCGCCCGCCACGTTCTGCGCCATATCGGCGATAACCGTGAAGGTGGTGATAACCCTGAATTTCTCCTGCGCGGTGGCCGGCGCCGCGGCCAGCAGAGCCAGCGCGCTGGCCAGCAGCAATGATTTCAGCGGTGTCAGGTGTTGCATAGGATCCCTCGCAATGGTGTGGTTAATTTCCCAGCGGTTATAGCCATTGCTATGTTATATAGCACAAGCTATTTATAAATGAAAATAATTCTTATTTGCATGCTTGGGTAATAATGAGCCGGGAAACGAAAGCGACAAGAAAGGGGGAGATAAGGCTGGCCCGGCGCGAACCGGGCGGAGATCAGGCGATATCGGCGACCGACTGGCGCGGGATCAGGCGGCCAGCCAGCGAGCGGCCCTCGGCGGTGAAGGTTGGCCGGTCGTCAATCAGGCTGCGAATACGCTGAATACAGTTTTCCAGCAGCGCCTCCAGTGGCCAGGAGATGCAGGTCAGCGGCGGATAGAGCAGCGAGGCGAGGGGGGAATCCTCAAGGCTCAGCAGGGAAACCTCCTGCGGGACGGCGATGGTGAATTCGCGCAGCAGGCGCATCGCCTCGGCCGCATAGCGGTCGCGTTTAACGATAATGACCGAGTATTTACTGAAGCTGTTAATTAAGGTCAGCAGCGCCTGCTCGACGTCATCGTTGGCCGTCAGCACCAGCTGGCGGTTAAAAGGAATGGAGTAGTTCTGCAGGACGTTGCGGTAGCCTTCCAGCATCTGGCGGCTGGCATCGTCGCTGTCGCTGTCCACCAGCAGGGCGATGTTGCGGTGTCCCTTGCCAATCACATAGCGGCAGGCGCTTTCAGTGGCGAAGGCGAAGTCATAGCCCTGGCTGTTGCTCCCGGCGACGCCGAAGCGGTCGAAGGCGATAACGTTGCGCGGCGCGTCGGCGGCAACGGCGCCCAGCACCACCACCGCCACGCACTGGCGCTGCAGATCGTCGATTACCGCCGCCTGCTCTACCGGGTCGCTGACGTACTGGACCAGCAGGCTTTTATTCAGCCCTTTCAGCGCCTGAGAGAGCAGCGGCAGCAGACGCGCGCCGTGGCTTTCGTCCTGCGCGGAAATCACCAGACCAACATGGCTGGATGTCTGACTGGCGAGGTTTTGCGCGGCAAAGCTCGGGCGATAGTTGAGTTCTTCAACGGCCCGCAGCACAGCTTCCCGGCTCTCTTCGCGCACGCCCCGGGTGCCGGTCAGCACGCGGGAAACCGTCGCTCTTGAGACATTCGCTAATCTTGAAACATCATCAATCGTTGGCATGGCTTTTTCTGTCTGGACATTTTCGCCTAGCTTAACATACCTGCTGAAAAAAGTGTCTACCGCCGCCCGTCCGCAGCGCTGGCCAGCCGGGGCAGCCAGGCCGCGCCGCGCACGCCGCTGGCGTCGCCGAAGCGGGCCGGTTTGATCTGCGTACGACAGCTGTCGGAGAAGATCCACGGCACGATGGCGGCAGGCAGATCGCGATAGATCTGGCTGACGTTGGACAGACCGCCGCCCAGCACAATCACCTGCGGGTCGAGAATATTGATCACCGACGCCAGGCTGCGGGCAAAGGCGTCGATAAAATGGCGCCAGTGGGCCAGTGCGCGCGGATCGCCGTTTTGCGCCGCGGCGATAATGGCTTCCGCACGCGCCTGTTCCCCATAGCGGCGGGCGAAGCCGGTGCCGGAGAGAAAGCTTTCGATGCAGTTTGTTTTGCCGCAGTAGCAGGGCTGCGGCGGGCCATCGCGCTCAGGAGTATAGCCCGGCAGCGGATTATGCCCCCATTCACCGGCGATAGCGTTGGGGCCGCTGAGCAGCTGTTGATGAACGGCAATCCCGCCGCCGCAGCCGGTACCGATAATCACCCCGAAGACGGTGGTGGCCCCGGCGCCGGCGCCATCCACCGCCTCCGAAAGGGTGAAGCAGTCGGCATCGTTTGCCATCCACACCGGCTGGCCAAGCTGCTGCATGATATCCCGGCGCAGATCGTGGCCGTTGAGCACCAGGCAGTTGCAGTTTTTAATACGCTCACTTTGCGGATCGATAGCCCCGGGCAGGCCGAGCCCCAGGGTGAACGGCTGCGGGCTGACCGCACGCATATCGGCAATAAGGGTTAGCAGCTGACGCATAAAGGCGTCATAGCTCTCTTTGTGGGTCGGCCGGCGCAGACGCTGAACGCATTCGCCCGCCGGATCCAGCAGTACGGCTTCCATTTTGGTGCCGCCAATATCTATTCCAAGATGTAACATAGTGACCTCGGGGAATCAGACCCGGCCAGCGCGCCTGGCCGGGGAACGCGCTAGGCGTGAAGCGGTTGCGCGCGGTAAATCGCTATCAGTTCGGCAATCAGCTCTTTCGCCAGAATGGAGGTCATCAGGTGATCCTGAGCATGGACCATCACCAGCGTCATTTTGGTTTTTCCCTCGCCTTCGTCAGCTTCGATAAGCTGGGTCTGCACAAGGTGCGCCTCACGGGAATAGTGGGCCGCTTCCTGCATTTTGGCGTCGGCGGTGGCGAAATCACCCGCTTTGGCGGCGTGCAGCGCTTCGTAGCACAGGCTGCGTGACTGACCGGCGTTGATGATGATCCCCATCACCTGTTCTTCTAATTCCATGATTATCCTCTGAATCGTTAGCGTTAAGCGGTTTGCGCCGCGTTGTCAGCCTGGCCGACGGCGTTTTCACGCTCCTGGGCCAGCAGCTGTTTTTCGTAAGCTTTGAGAAATGGCAGGTACATCACCATGGCGGTGGCCATACAGATGAGGCACAGGATCACCGGGCTAAAGCTCCAGTTCGCCGCCCATGAGGCGCCGATGGGGGCCGGCGTTGTCCACGGCGTCATCGACACTACGCGGCTGACCAGGTCCAGCTTCAGCGCAAAGTACGCCAGGGTTGCGTTGACCATCGGCACCAGCACGAACGGCAGGAAAAACAGCGGGTTCATGATGATCGGCGCGCCAAACAGAATTGGTTCGTTAATATTGAAGACCCCAGGCACGACCCCCATCCGGCCGATCGTCCGCAGATGCACGGCCTTGCTGCGCAACAGCATCAGCGCCAGCGGCAGGGTGGATCCGACGCCGCCGATCAGCAGATAGTGATCCCAGAAGCCCTGCACATAGATGTGCGGGATAGCAGTACCTGCCGCCATCGCCGCCTGATTGACCGACAGGTTGGCCATCCAGAACGGGTTCATGATCCCGGTGACGATCAGCGCGCCGTGGATCCCGGCGAACCACAGCACCTGACAGACCAGCACTGACAGCAGGATCGCCGGCAGCGTATCGGAGGCGGCGACCAGCGGTTTCACCAGCGACATGATCGCTTCCGGAATGATCATCCCCAGCTGAGCCTCGATAAACAGGTTCAGCGGATGCAGCGTCAGAATGATCGCCAGCACCGGGATCAGGATTTCAAACGAACGCGCCACCCCGGCGGGTACTTCCGGCGGCAGGCGAATGGTGATGTTATGCCGTTTGAGGAAGGCGTACAGCTCGGTGGAATAGATGGCCACCAGAATGGCGGTAAAGATCCCCTGGCCGGAGAAGTAGGCCGTAGAGATCTGGCCCTCTTTCAGCGGCGCGGCCACCAGCAGAAACGACATCAGCGACAGCATCCCGGCGGTCAGCGAGTCCAGGTGATGGTGCTTGGCGAGGCTGGCGGCGATCCCGACGGCAATGAACAGGGTCATCACCCCCATGCTGAAGTTGAACGGCAGCATCAGCGCATCGCGATGATCGAGCGAAAATTGCAGCCAGGCGCGGGCAAAGCCCCAGGTCGTATCCGGAGAAAACGGCGGAAAGATAAACACCAGCAAAAACGAGCCGACGATCATAAAGGGCAGGGCAGTGATAAAGCCGTCGCGGATCGAGGTCACGTATTTTTGCTGGCCGATCGCGCCGGCCAGCGGCGTGATCTGCCGTTCGATCACATCGATCAATTTAGCGTACAGAGAGCTCATGATCTTTCCTTAGTTTTTGTTTTCGATAAGGGAAAGGGCGAAATCGAGGACCGCGGCGCCTTTTTGCATGCCGTAGTCCATCATATTGATGGGTTCGACGCGGATACCGTATTTATCCGCCTGTTTTTGCAGATCCTGCTGCATGTATTTCACCTGCGGCCCCAGCAGCACCACCTGATAATGGCCGACCTGTTCGGCGAACTCCGCTACGCCATAGGCGTTGATCTCTACCGCCAGACCCCGCTGTTCGGCTTCCGCGATCATTTTTTTCATCAGCAGGCTGGTGGACATGCCTGCCGAACAACACAACATTATTTTTTTCATAACTACCGCTCCTGATGAGGTTGGATGTGCGGACTATAGTCAAAATGGATGCATTACGGAAAGCGCTTTCCGTTTGTGGATTTATTAATTGTGACCATGATCACCTATGGCAGGCTTTCACTTTCCGGTGTTGTGGGCGATCATCCCGGCGAGACAACCATTCGCAAAGGTAGGAGTATGAACATTCAGTTAATGAATGTGGCCGTGGACATCATCGAGCAGCGGCTGGCGCCGCTGGCGAATGTCCTGACGCGCAACAACCACATTACGGCGATGCGCGATAGCTTTGCGCTGGCAATGCCCTTTGTGATTGTTGGCAGCCTGTTGGTTCCCATTTTGTTTCCGCCCGTTTCCATCGACGGCGCCTCGCGTTTCGGCCAGGTCTATTTGCTGCTGCGGCCTATCCTGCTGCCGACCTTTCAGCTAACCATTGGCCTGGTGGCGCTGATTGTCGCCTTCGGCGCCAGCGCCAGCCTCGCCAAGCAGTACCGCCTGCCGGAACGGCTGTGCGGTTTAACCGGGTCTCTGGCGTTTTTGCTGTTTATCGGCTTTCGCGAGAGCGCGGTGAGCAACGTTTATCTCGGCGGCATGGGGATATTTACCGCCCTGATATCCAGCACCTATTCCATTGAGATAATTCGCTTTTTCTACAAAAAAGGCTGGTGTATTCGCTTGCCTGATGAAGTGCCGCTGATGACCCGCAACGGCTTTCAACTGCTGATCCCGCTGCTGGTGGTGATGCTGTCGATAAGCGTGATGAATGCCATACTGCTGCAGACCACCGGGCGCATCGTACCGGAGTTAATCAGTGAAGCGGTGCGGCCGCTGGTGCTGGCGTCCGACACGCTGATGGCGGTACTTATCTCTTTATTTATCTGTAACTTACTCTGGTTTATTGGTATCCACGGCGCGCTGATTATTACCGGGATCATGAACCCGTTCTGGATGACCTATCTGTTTGAAAATCAGCAGGCGCTGGCGGCGGGTTCGCCAACGCTGCCGCATATTTATCTGCAGGGGTTCTGGGATTTTTACCTGCTGATCGGTGGTATTGGCTCCACTTTGCCGCTGGTGCTGATGGCGATGCGCAGTCGCTCGCGGCAGCTGAAAAGCGTGGCCAAGATTGGCCTGCTGCCGTCGCTGTTTAATATCAACGAGCCGATACTGTTTGGTTTTCCGGTGATCATGAACCCGGTTTTTTTACTGCCGTTTCTCTTTGTTCCACTGATAAACGCCTGTATCGCATGGTATTTAACTCAGCTGGGTATTCTCGATCGCGCGGTGGCGATGCTGCCATGGTCGATGCCTTCCCCGCTGGGGGCGGCATGGTCGGCGAACGGCAGCTGGAAAAATCTGTGTATGAGCCTGTTCGCGATGTTTAACGCCTGGATGCTCTATCGTCCCTTCTTCAAAGTGTACGAACGTCAGCTCGCGGAAACCGAACGCTGATCCCCTTGCCGTCGGCGGCTTATCCCCCGGCGGCACCTGCTCATCTGCTCCTCCTTCCGCTCCACTGCCGGCTCCCGGCGGCATTCTTGTTATTTTATGTGATCAGTCTCACGAATATATTCGTCGCAGAGCGAATTTTGTGAACCAGATAGGCAATTATGGAAAGCGCTTTCCCTTAATGGATGTACATTTCCATTTTTGATCCGTAAATTTCCCCTCCGTTATCGGTTCGTGTTAACAAACATAACGTGGGAAAAAAATAATGATAAAGCTGAAACATTCAATACCTCTGGCTCTCCTCTCGCTGGCAGGGACCAGCAACATGGCCTGCGCCGATCCGAAGTATGATTTTGCGCTGCATGGCTATATCCGCTCCGGGATCCTGGCCAATTCCGATGGCAACCGCGCGGACTCTGTCGGCCTGATGCCGGACGGCAAATGGCGACTCGGCAACGAAGAAGACACCAAGATCGAACTGATCCCCACCGTGACGCTGACGGCGGACAGCGGCGTGGTGGCGAAAGTGCAGGCCAACCTCACTCACCAGTCGAAATGTACCTCCGACTGGAACTGTCAGGATGACGATGGCCATGACGTGCAGTTTCGTGAAGGGTTCGCCGAGCTGAGCAATCTGGATTTTGCGCCGGAGATGACTTTCTGGGCCGGTAAGCGCTACAGCAGCTCCAACACCTCCAGCCATCAGTTCGACTGGGAGTACATTCAGTACAACGGCACCGGCGGCGGCTTCGACAACATGGATCTCGGCTTCGCCCGCTTCGACGCCGGGGTCTACGCCTTTTCACCCACCGATGAAACCAAAGCCTACCCGGTGGATAAGGGAGATCAGGGCTACCCGGATGACTATTCCCTCAACCTGTGGCTGAAAAAGATCGCGGGGACAGGCTTCGATCTGGAGCTGATCGGCCACCACATGAACCGTAACGAAAACCATCCGACTTCCGCCGAGAAGGGCTATGGCGTGACCGGTATTTATAACTTTGACGGCTTCTACGGCCTGACTGGAGGCTACTCCCGCCTCGCATTGCAGTACGGCAAAGGGCTGGCGGCGGGCGACTCGCTGGGTAAAAACGGCTGGGGCTGGGCCAACCTGGAAAACACCCAGTCCTGGCGAGTGGTGCTGGATAGCGTGGCCTCGATGGGCGATCTGGAGATCTCCACCTTCGCTTTCTGGCAGAAAGATAAAAACTACCGCTGGTGGACGGAAGATGAAAATGGCTGGGGACGCTCGATGTGGGTCGCCGGTATCCGCCCTTATCATCAGATCACCCGCAACTTTGCCATGCAATATGAGCTGGGCTACGAATACCTTGATGACAAAAACTACAAAGGGGTGAACGGCAAAGGCAAAGGCGGCCTGACTAAAGTCACCGTTGCGCCAACGCTGACCTTTGACTCCGGCTTCTGGGCACGCCCGCAGCTGCGCTTCTTCGTCACCTATGCGAAGTGGGATAAAGGCGTATCCGATGCGCTGGACGGCAACTACAACTGGGATACCAATACCATCACCGCCGGCGGGTACTCCCGCAGTGGCTCAACCGACACCGTTAACTTCGGCGTACAGGCCGAAGTCTGGTTCTAAGGAGAGACAACGATGAAGCCGATGAAAAACCTGCTGCTGATGGGGCTGCTGTCCGCGCTGGGAGCCGGCGGGGCGCTGGCCGCCGAGCGCTCGCACTTTACGCACTTTATCACCCGCGATGGCGCTACTCTCAAGGACGGCGACAAGGTGTTTCGCTTCGCCGGGATCCACGCCCCGGAGCTACACCGTATTGAAGATGACGCCCGCGGCCCCTGCAAGGCAGATCCGCGCGGCTGGGGGCAATATTTTAAATGGCCGACGGCCCAGGAGCAGCAAAACTGGATCCAGGCGATGGTGCAAACCGGGGCGAAAGCTCAGCGCGTCTACGTGCTGTCGGTGCAGCAGGAATTTGATAAGGCCTGCGGCCGCGAGACCCATATTCTGGCGCCGGAAACGGCGGACGGCATGCCGCGGCTGAATGAAAAAGCCATGCGGGTGTATGACAACATGATTGCCGAAGCGGATAAACAAGGATTGCGACTGATCCTGCCGTTTATCGACCACTGGTGGTGGTGGGGCGGGCGCGAGCAGCTGGCGGCGTTCTATCATGAAAAAGCGGAAGACTTTTATCGGACCGATAGCAAGACCTTCAAAGCCTATCTGGATGTGATCCGCCAGGTCATCACCCGGAAAAATACCGTCACCGGCCGCGCCTATTATGATGAAAAGGCGATCATGGCCTGGGAAACCGGTAACGAGCTGGAGGATACCAACGCCGATTTCCTGCATCAGACCGCGGCGTGGATTAAAAAATGGGCCCCTCATCAGCTGGTGGTGGATGGCACCTATAAGAAAATCAATCCGTTTGCGTTGACCGACCCCAATGTGGATATCGTCAGCAATCACTATTACACCAATGCCGATAATAACCACCCCGGGCAGGTCACGCAGGATCTGCGCGCCGTCGGCGGGCAAAAAGTCTATCTCGTCGGCGAGTTTGGCCTGCTGCCGGCGGATCAACTGAACGCCATTATGCAGTCGATTGTTCACAGTGAGGTCAACGGGGCGCAAGCCGCCGGCGGGCTTATCTGGGGCTTCCGCGGCCATCGTCACGACGGCGGCTTCTACTGGCATAAGGAGTCGACCGGACACTACAGCTACCACCTGCCGGGGTTTGCCAAAGAAGGCGAAGCCAACCAGGAGCAGGCGGTGGTCGATCTGGTGCGCACCGCCGCGGCGCAGATGGCCGGGCAGCAGACGATGGCGCCGCTGCCGAAGCCGGACGCGCCTTTGCTGCGGGAGACCACCTCGCCCTTCGCGATCAACTGGATGGGCGCTGCGGTGGGGCGCAGTTACGATGTCGAACGCGCCGCCTCGCCGACCGGACCGTGGACGGTGGTGGGCCGGGATATCTCCGATGGCGTTAACGAATGGAACCCGGAAACCATGGTTCTGTTCCGCGACGATTATCGTCAGCTTCAGCTCGGGCACACGTACTACTACCGGGTGACGGCGAAAAACGAGAGCGGTCGTTCGGCCCCTTCCAATGTGATTAGCGTGCAGCATAGCGAGGAGAATCAGCCGCCGGTTATCACGCTGGAACCGGCCCTAACCACCACGCAGGACCGGGGCGTCGAGCTTACGGCCAGCTGGCAGGACGATGGCCTGCCGTCGCGAGAGGTTAAGGTGGGCTGGCAGCACGCCGGTGAGGGACAGGTGCATTTCTGCCATGCCGATCGGGCTCAAACCCGGGCCTGGTTTACGGCGCCAGGCACCTATGCGCTGACGTTCACGGCGGACGATGGGCTGCTGAAAAGCAGCAAAACCGTGACCGTGACGGTGAGCGAGGCGACGGGGAAAGCGCCGGCGGATTTCTGTCGTTATCACGGCGAAGTCTATGGCGTGGCTGAGGGGCGCCTGACGGTAATGAAGAGTGAAAAAGACGCGCTGACAGTTGGCGAGGACGGCTTCCTCGGCCCATTCGCCAGCGAGGGGGATAAGATCAGCTGGCAGGTGCAGGCGCCGTGGAGCGGTCAGTTCCTGCTCAACGTAACCTTCAACGGTAAATGGGGCGGTAAGCAGAACTCGTTTGTCGTCAACGGGGGCGCCCCGCAGGCCGTGGCCTTCCCGCAGACGGATGAGCAGGGCCAGCAGCTACGGATACCGGTGACGCTTAAGGCGGGGACCAATCAGGTTGACTTCGGCCGCTTCGCCGGCGACTGGGGCTACATGTTCATTAAATCGATCGAAGTGGTCGCGGAGTAGTACGTTCAGGCTGCGCCAGACGGGCGCAGCCTTTTTTCGAAGGAGAAGTTATGCAGCAGTATCAGTTTCCGCAAGGGTTTCTGTGGGGGGCGGCGGCGTCTGGCCCGCAAACGGAAGGGGTCGCCAATAAGCGCCATCGTTCCATCTGGGACAGCTGGTTTGCCGAACAGCCTGAGAGATTTTATCAACAGGTAGGGCCGCAAACCGTATGTGATACTTATCATCAGTATCCGCAGGATGTGGCGCTGATGAAACAGACCGGCTTCAACTCGTTTCGCACCTCAATTCAATGGTCACGACTGATCGCTGATTTGGAAACCGGCGCGCCGGACCCGGACGCGGTGCGTTTTTATCACGCTTATCTCGATGAAATGATCGCCAACGGCATTGAGCCGATGATCAATCTCTACCATTTTGATATGCCGGAAGCGCTGCAGAAGCAGTACGGCGGCTTTGAATCAGCGCACGTGGCCGAGCTGTTTGCCCGCTTTGCCCGCACCGCCTTTAGCCTGTTTGGCCATAAGGTTAAATACTGGATCACCTTCAACGAACCGATTGTACCCGTTGAGGGAGGCTACCTGTACGACTTCCACTATCCGTGTAAGAAAGATGGCCGGCTGGCGGCGAAGGTGGCGTTTAATATTATGCTGGCGCACGCCAAAGCGGTAACGGCTTATCGTGAACTGGCGCTGGCGGGCGAGATCGGCGTGGTGCTCAACCTGACCCCGAGCTATACCCTTACCGACAGCGAGGCGGATAAAAGAGCCGCCGGGTATGCCGACCTGCTTTTTAACCGCAGCTTCCTTGACCCGCTGGTAAAACATGAATTCCCCAAAGCGCTGTGCGAGATCCTCGCCGCCCACGACTGCCTGCCGACGACCAGCAAAGACGACGTGGCGTTGATCCTCAGCGCGGATATCGATTTTTTAGGGGTGAACTATTACGTGCCGCGGCGGGTAAAAGCGCGTGAGGGCAACTATGACCTCGATTATTTCACCCCGGAATACTATTTCGAAAACGCGGTAAACCCGCAGGGCCGCTTTAATCCCTATCGTGATAACAACGAGATCCTGCCGCAGGCGATCTATGATATTGCCGCCAATATTCGCGATAACTACGGCAATATTAAGTGGTATCTCGCAGAAATTGGTATTGCGATGGATCGGCAAGCAGAGGGTGAGCCGGGAGCGGATGGGGTGATAGACGATACTTTCCGCATCCAGCTGATGGAGGAGCATCTGGTGCAGCTGCATCGGGCGATAGCCGACGGCGCGAACTGCTTTGGCGTACACCAGTGGACGTTTATCGACAACTGGTCGTGGATCAATGCCTTTAAACGGCGCTACGGCTTCTGGCGACTGGATCTGGAGACCGGCGAGCGGCAGATAAAACGCAATGCGCTGTGGTTTGCGCAGCTGGCCGCCGCTAACGGATTCAGCTGCGATAAATAGCGCGCCGCGCCAGCGCTCTCTCTTACCGTCGCGGAAAGGGGGAGCGCGGGGGGTTACGCCAGTTCGTCTTTATTAATGCCCAGCCGCTTCATGCGCGACAGGAGCGTGGTGCGCTTCAGCCCCAGCCGCTGGGCGGCGCCTTTCGGCCCGGCCACCACGCCATTGCTTTCTTTCAGCACCCGGACAATCAGCTGATATTCATCCTCACCTTCCTCAGGCAGGACCTCCGGCGTCCGCGGGGCTTCCACGATATCCCGCTCCGGCAGGGAGAGCTGCAGCACGTTGCCGCGGGTCAGTAACACCGCCCGTTCGATGACGTTTTCCAGCTCGCGCACGTTGCCCGGCCACTCCATACGCGTCAGGGTGCGCAGGGTTTCCGCCGGGATGCTGTCGATATTGCGCCCCATGCGGCGGGCGATTTTGAAGGTAAAGGCCTTCACCAGCAGCGGGATATCGTCCGGCCGCTCGCGCAGCGGCGGCAGGTGGATCGGGAACACGTTGAGCCGATAGTAGAGATCGCTGCGGAATTCCCGGTCGATAACCATCTGCTTGAGATCGCGGTTGGTGGCGGCGATCAGCCGGACGTCGGTCTGGATCAGCTTATTGCTTCCCAGGCGTTCAAACTCCTGTTCCTGGAGAACGCGCAGCAGTTTGGGCTGTAGCTCCAGCGGCATATCGCCCACTTCATCAAGGAACAGGGAGCTTTTGTCCGCCAGCTCGAAGCGGCCGATACGCTGGGCGCTGGCTCCGGTGAAGGCGCCACGTTCGTGGCCGAACAGATCGCTCTCCAGCAGCCCGGCGGGCATCGCGGCGCAGTTCATCTTCACCATCCGCCGACCGTTGCGGCCGCTCAGGTTGTGGATAGCGCGGGCGATAAGCTCTTTGCCGGTGCCGGTTTCACCGAGGATCAGCACGGTGCTGTCGCTGTGGGCGACCATCTCGACCTGCTTGAGCACATTGTTCATCGCTTCGCTGCGGCCGATGATCTCCCCGAATTCGCTTTCGACATTATTCAGCTGCTCGGTGAGCGCGAGGTTCTCATCCACCAGCCGCTCTTTCAGGCGCTGAATTTCGCGATAGGCGAGGGCGTTATCGATAGCGATCGACACCCGCTCGGCGATCTGTCGCAGCAGCTTGAGATTGGTGGTGGTGAAGACCTGTTCGTCGCACTGCGCCAGCTTTAGTACCCCGAGCAGGGTGTTGCCGGACATCAGCGGCAGCAGGCACAGGGTCTGGATCTTATTGCCCCACATCTCGAAGAGCATTTTCTCGTATGGCGCGAGGGTGTCATGCTCATGCAGGTTGAGCAGCAGCATCTCTTTGCTTTTGAACACGCGCTCGGTGAGGGTGCCGGCTTCGTCCACCTCGCTCTGGTCGTGAACCGGGTGGCTGGCGTCGAGATAATGGGTGGAATAGATGTTGAGCTTCCCTTTGCGGTCGCTGCGCAGCACCACGCTGATGGCATCGATCCGGAAATAGCGATGGATCTCTTTCGCCACCTCGCTGACCAGCTCGTCGATGTCCAGTCGCGAGAGCACCGCGTTGGTGATGGCCACCAGGATGCGGAAGTTGTCGCGCTCGTGGCACAGTAGATCGTAATCGACGTTGTTGCTGACCCGGTTCTGAATCTGCTCGGTGACGACGGCGACAATCTGCGTAAAGGTGTGCAGCCGCTGGAATTCTTTCTCGCTCCACGGCCGGTTGTCGTGGCGGAGAAATTCGCAACCGCCGAAGATCCGCCCGTCCGCCGCCAGCGGCAGCAGACAGTAGTACCCGAACGGACGATACAGTCCGCTGCGGATAAGCTGCGGCCAGGTGTCGGCAAAGGTCTCATGATCGCAATGCAGCGCATCTGGCCGGGAGAGCAAGCGACGCACCGGGCCATGGGCCAGGACGGTTTCATCCTCGTAGCTTACCGGGTGGCCGGCCTCATCGCAGGCGTACCTGGCCGCGCGGTGATTACCCGCGTTCCACAGGATAATGGCCGCCTCGTCGGCCAGCGCGGACTGTTGCACCAGGCGGGTCAAGGTTTCGCTTAGCGCGGCCAGATCGGGCTGCTGTAATAAAAGCCGGGTGATATCGAACAGCCCCTGCTGGCCGAGATCGCTCATCGGTGTATACGACATTGCTTACGTCCAAAACGCGCCGACAACGTGGCGCATAAGAAAATGATGGTACAAATAATAGTATGTTAATAAAGCGGTTATTGCCGCTTTAACCCCGGCTCGCGCTGCGCTTAGCCGGGCTACATGTACGCGCAGTTTTGTAGCCCGGATAAGGCGCCAGCCGCTATCCGGGAGCCGACGCCGTCGTTAACAAATTCTCGGCAGCGGTTCGGCGTGGGGAAGATCGAGCGTACGCTTCACGCCGTATAGCCCGACGGAACGTACGCCCGGGCGGGCGACCACTTCGCCGATTATCGCCGCATCACGTCCTAACGCGTGAGACCGTAAATGCGCCAGCACGTTTTCCGCTTCGTCGCGGGCGACGGCGAGCACCAGCTTGCCTTCATTGGCGAAGTTCAGGGCGTCCAGCCCAAGCAGCTCGCAGACGCCGCGCACCGTGTCGTTGACCGGCAGCGCCGCTTCATGCAGCTCAATGCCGCAGCCGCTGGCGGCGGCGAACTCATGGGCGACCGCGTTAACCCCGCCGCGGGTGGCGTCGCGCAGGGCTTTCACCCCGCTCAGCGGCCGCAGGGTCTGGATAAGCGGCGTCAGCACCGCGCAATCGCTGGACAGCGCGCCGTCGAGTCCCATCTGCTCGCGCAGGTTAAGGATGGTGGCGCCATGATCCCCCAGCGTGCCGCTGACCAGCAGCATATCACCGGCGCTAATCTGCTGCGTCCCCCAGCGAACCTCTGCCGGGATGGCGCCGATGCCGGCGGTGTTAATAAACAGCTTATCCGCCGCGCCGCGCGGCACCACCTTGGTGTCGCCAGTGACGATGGCGATCCCCGCTTCGCGGGCGGTGGCGGCCATACTGCTGACCACCGCTTCCAGGGTGGCCATCTCCAGCCCCTCTTCGAGAATAAATCCACAGGAAAGGTAGCGGGGAATGGCGCCGCTGACCGCCACATCGTTGGCGGTACCGCAGACGGCCAGCTTGCCGATATTGCCGCCGGGAAAAAACAGCGGGTCAATCACGTAGCTGTCGGTGGAGAAGGCGAGGCGATCCCCCTGGGCGGCGAGCGCCGCCAGATCGAGGCGCGCCTGATCCTCCTGCTCCGCCAGCCAGGGGTTGGCGAAGGCCTGCATAAACAGGTCGCCGATCAGCTGCTGCATTGCCTGACCGCCGCTACCGTGGGCTAACTGGACGCTTTTCATGCTTCATTTTCCTGACTGCGATATTGATACCAGGCGGCGCAGGCCCCCTCAGAGGAGACCATCAGCGCGCCAAAGGCGCTTTGCGGATTGCAGGTGCTGGCGAAGAGCGGGCACTGATGCGGTTTACAGCGGCCGGTCAGCACCTCGCCGCAGCGGGCGCGCGGATCGTCGCACACGCGCTGTGGCGCCGGGCGGAAATGGGCCTCGGCATCGAAGCGCTGATAAGCCGGCGTGAGGTGCACGCCGGAGTCACTGATGACTCCCAGGCCGCGCCATTCGCTGTCGCCATCAAGGCAGAAGACGTCGGCCATCGCCGCCTGCGCCAGCGGGTTACCCTCATCCGGCACCACGCGACGGTACTGATTTTCCACGTCGCTGCGCTGCGCTATTGTCTGCTCAACCAGCATCACCGCGCCTTGCAGTAGATCAAGCGGTTCGAAACCGGCGACCACTAACGGCCGATGATAGTCGCTGGCGATGAAGCCATAGGCCTCGGTGCCGATCACCATACTGACGTGGCCGGGGGCGAGAAAGGCGTCGATACCGTTGTCCGGCTGATCCAGCAGGCTGCGCAGGGTCGGCAGCAGGGTGATGTGCTGGCAGAAAAAGTAGAAGTTATCGACGTTGCGCTCCCGCGCCTGGCGCAGGGTGAGGGCGGTGGCGGGCATGGTGGTTTCGAAACCAAGGCCGAAAAAGACCACCTCACGCTGCGGGTTTTGCTGTGCCAGCCGCAGAGCGTCCATCGGCGAGTAAACGATGCGGACGTCGGCGCCGCGAGATTTCGCCTGCAGCAGCGAGCCGTTTTTACCCGGCACGCGCATGGCGTCGCCGAAGGTGCAGAAGATCACCCCCGGACGACTGGCAATCTCAATGCAGGCATCGATGCGCCCCATCGGCAGGACGCACACCGGGCAGCCTGGCCCGTGAATAAATTCGATATTCTCCGGCAACAGCTGGTCGAGACCGAATTTAAAAATGGCATGGGTATGGCCGCCGCAGACCTCCATGATGCGCAGCGGACGCTCAGCGGTGTGCGGCAGCAGATGCGCACGCTGCTGAAGATGCGCCACCAGCTGCATGACCTGCTCGGGGGCGCGGTATTCATCTACGTAACGCATCATCGCTCCTCGCCGTACAGCAGCGCGCCGACGTCCGGCTCCACATCGAACATATTTTGCAGCGCGTCGAGGGTGTCGCGGGCTTCGGCTTCATTAATGACGCTCATGGCGAACCCCACGTGCACCAGCACCCACTGCCCGAGGCGCGACTGGCCCTGCTCGTCAACGGCGCCGACCAGCGTCAGGTCGACGTCGCGCTGAATGCCGCAGACTTCCACTTTCGCCAGCACGCCGTCGATGGCACATATTTGTCCCGGAATGCCTATGCACATCGTTGCGTCTCCAGCCAGGTGAGCCACTGGTCCATGCCTTCGCCGCTGGTGGCGGAGACAAGAATAATTTCAATATGCGGATTGACCTCGCGGGCGCAGGCCAGGCACTTCTCAACGTCGAAATTGAGATACGGCAGCAGATCAACTTTGTTGAGCAGCATCAGGCTGGCGGCGGCGAACATATGCGGATACTTCAGCGGCTTGTCTTCACCTTCGGTGACCGACAGCACCGCCACTTTATGGCGCTCGCCAAGGTCGAAGCTCGCCGGGCAGACCAGGTTGCCAACGTTTTCGATAAACAGGATGCCGCGATCGGCCAGCGGCAGGCGCGGGGCGGCGTCGGCGATCATCTGGGCGTCGAGATGGCAGCCTTTCCCGGTATTGACCTGAATCGCCGGGGTGCCGGTGGCGCGAATGCGGGCGGCGTCATTGACCGTTTGCTGATCGCCTTCAATCACCGCGCAGTCGGCGCGTCCTTTCAGTCGCGTGAGGGTTTCGGTCAGCAGGGTGGTTTTACCGGAGCCGGGGCTGGAAACCAGATTCAGCACCAATTGCTGTTTTGCCGCAAAGCGCGCGCGATTGCGTGCCGCCAGACGGTTATTTTTATCCAGCACATCGATCTCCACTTCCAGCATCCGCCGCTGGCTCTGCCCCGGGGCGTGAGTCCCAGCCTCGCCATGGCCATAATGCAGGTCGCCTTCTGCCGTGCGGGTAGGGGCGAAGTGGTCGGTTTTGACACCGGTAATGGTCATCGTCTGGCGTGGGGCGGGCGCGAAGGGGGCGCTGCGGAACGCGGAATGCGGGTTTCGTTCGTCTCCTTCTATATAGAGGTTGCCTTCTCCACAGCCGCATGTCGTACACATAATTTACTCCAATTCTAAACGCTGAATCTGTAAGCCGTCATCCGCCACGATCTGCAGCTGGTCGTTATTGCAGTGCGGGCAGCGGCGGACGTGCTGCGAGACAAGATGGACGTACTGCTGACAGCGTTCGCACCAGCATTCAGCCTGTTGTTCGGCGATATGCAGTTCGCACCCCTCCGCCAGCGTGCCGCGGCAGACCAGCTCAAAGCAGAAGGTGAGGGCGCTGGCTTCCACGCAGGAAAAAGCGCCGACTTTAAGCCACACGCCGGTGACCCGCCGCGCGCCGGCCTGCTGCGCCTGTTGTTCAATAATTTCCAGCGCCCGCTGGCTGAGGGTGATTTCGTGCATAGTCGCCTCCGTATCGCGATGCGCTGTATATGCAATAACGATGCCAGAACAGATATGGCGTGACAGGGAATGTCGATGACGACGCCGCCGGGCTGTCATCGACATGTCGCGTCGGCAGAGGGTGGATATGAAAATCAAATAAAATCAACAAAATAAAACCTGGCATGAAAAATGCTTAGACGGTGCATCTCATGCTACGGAGAAACCGATATGACTATTTGGGAAATAAGTGAAAAGGCGGATTACATCGCCGACCGTCACCGGCAGCAGCAGGAGCAGTGGCATATCTACTGTAACTCGCTGGTTCAGGGGATCACCTTGTCGAAAGCGCGTCTGCATCACGCGATGAGCTGTGCGCCGGATAAAGAGCTGTGCTTCGTGCTGTTTGGCCATTTTCAGGTATTCGTCGCCCTCGCGGAAGGCTTCAACAGCCACACCATCGAGTACTACGTCGAAAACAAAAATGGCGGCGATAAGCATCTGATTGCTCAGGCTACGCTGGCGATGGATGGCACGGTCGATGGCCGCATCAGCAACCGCTCTCGCGAGCAGGTGCTGGAGCACTATCTGGCGATTATCGCCACCGTCTATGACCGTCTGTATGAGGCCATGGAACAAGACCAACCGGTGGATTTAAGCCATCTGGCGCTGACCCACTGATCGTGAGGTGTCGACACGTGTCGAAAATGACACCTGCGCAACCTGATTTCGTCAAAAATGACTTTCACCCGAGGATGACCCGGTGAACCGTTTTGTAATCGCTGACTCCACTGTCTGTATCGGCTGCCGCACCTGCGAAGCCGCCTGCTCTGAGACGCATCGCCAGCACGGCCTGCAGGCTATGCCGCGGCTGCAGGTGATGCGTAATGAAAAAGAATCGGCACCGCAGATGTGCCACCACTGCGAAGATGCGCCTTGCGCCACCGTCTGCCCGGTTAACGCCATCCAGCGCGTCGATGGCGCGGTCCAGCTCAACGAGAGCCTGTGCGTAAGCTGCAAACTGTGCGGCATTGCCTGCCCGTTCGGCGCCATCGAATTTTCCGGCAGCCGCCCGCTGGATATTCCGGCGAATGCCAATACCCGGCTGGCCCCACCGGCGCCGCCAGCGCCGGCCCGCGTCAGCTCGCTGCTCGACTGGGTGCCGGGCGTACGCGCCATTGCCGTGAAATGCGACCTCTGCCACTTCGATGACCAGGGCCCGGCCTGCGTGCGGACCTGCCCGACCAACGCGCTGCTGTTGGTGGATAGCCGTGATATCGCCCAGGCCAGCAAGCGTAAACGCCAGCTGACCTTTAATACCGACCTTGGCGACTTGTCGCTGTTCCAGGCGCAACAGGGGGAGAGGGAATGAGTGTAATTGGATTAGTCAATCAGGCGGTGACGTGGTATGCCGTCAGCGCCGTGCTGGCCCTGGTGTTTGCCATGCGCAAACCGCTCAGCGGCGCCATTGCCGGGATCGGCGGCGCGGTGGCCAGCGCTATGCTGGTGGTCGCCGGCGGCGCCGCGCTGCTGATGCCGGATCGGATCCACGGCGGCATGCTGCAGTTTTTGCATCTGACGATGCGGGTGGGGGGCGTCAACGCTCTGTGGCTGCTGGCCATCGGCCTGTCGGCGCTGCCGGTATCGCTGTTTAATATTAGCTGGCATCGCCATCCGCAGGTGAAGGTCAACGGTCTGTTAGTCAACCTGCTGCTGGCCGCCGCGACCTGCGCGGTGGTGGTGACTAACATCGGTTCGCTGGTGGTAATGGCGGAGATCATGGCGCTCTGTGCGGCGTTTCTCACCGGCTGTGCCGCCTCCGGCAAACTGTGGTTTGCGCTGGGCCGGCTCGGCACGTTGCTGATGGCCTGGACCTGCTGGCTGGTGTGGTCGAACTACGGCACGCTTGAGCTGGCGCAGATCAATCTCCAGGCAGTGGATATGATGCAGAACCCGCTGCTGTGGCTGCCGGGTCTGGTGGGGTTCGCCCTGCTGGCCGGAGCGATCCCGCTGCACGGCTGGGCGCCGCAGGCTCACGCCGGGGCCAGCGCGCCGGCCGCCGCGCTGTTTTCCACCGTGGTGATGAAAGTCGGTCTGTACGGCATGTTGACCGTTTCGCTGGCCGGCGGCGTGCCGCCGCTGTGGTGGGGCGTTATGCTGCTGGTGCTGGGGATGATCACCGCCTTTATCGGCGGACTGTATGCGCTGATGGAGCATAACATTCAGCGCCTGCTCGCCTATCACACCCTGGAGAATATCGGCATTATCCTGCTGGGTCTGGGCGCCTTCGTCACCGGCGTGGCGACCAGCAACACCACGCTGATGGTGCTGGGTTTTATCGGCGGTATGTATCACCTGATCAACCACAGCCTGTTCAAAACCACGCTATTTCTTGGCGCCGGGGCGGTGTGGTTCCGTACCGGCCATCGTGATATCGAGAAGCTGGGCGGCATCGGTAAAAAAATGCCGCTGATCTCCCTCGCCATGCTGGTGGGGCTGATGGCGATGGCGGCTCTGCCGCCGCTGAACGGCTTCGCCGGCGAGTGGGTTATCTATCAATCCTTCTTCAAAATGAGCACCGGCGACCTGTTTATTGGCCGTCTGCTGGGCCCGCTGCTGGCCGTCGGCCTGGCGATCACTGGCGCACTGGCGGTGATGTGTATGGCGAAAGTCTACGGGGTCACCTTCCTCGGCGCGCCGCGGACGAAAGAGGCGGAAAACGCCACCTGCGCTCCCTGGCTGATGACCCTGAGCGTGGTGCTGGCGGCGGTTTTCTGCCTCGTTGGCGGTATTGCCGCGCCGTGGCTGCTGCCGCTGGTAAGCGGCGCCTTCCCGGTACAGGCTCAGGTATCGAGCGTGGTGTCGCAGCCGATGATTGCCCTGCTGCTTATCGCCTGCCCGCTGCTGCCGTTCCTGCTGATGATCTTCTTTAAAGGCGATCGCCTGGCGGCGCGCTCGCGCGGCGCGGCCTGGGTCTGCGGTTACGACCACGAACAGTCGATGGTGGTGACCGCCCACGGCTTTGCCATGCCGGTGAAAGAGGCCTTTGCGCCGCTGCTGAAACTGCGCCACTGGCTGAACCCGGTGCGTCTGGTTCCGGGCTGGCAATCGACCTCGGCACCGGCGCTGCTGCGCGGTATCGCGCTGGTTGAGCTGGCGGTGCTGGTGGTGATTGTCATTTCGCGAGGAGCCTGAGAATGAATCTGTTAATTGCATTGCTACAGGCGCTGGTGCTGTTTGCCGTCGCGCCGCTGTTGTCCGGGATCGTTCGCGTCGCCCGCGCGCGGTTGCATAACCGCCGCGGACCGGGGGTACTGCAGGAGTATCGCGATATCCTGAAACTGCTGGGCCGCCAGAGCGTTGGCCCTGATGCCTCGGGCTGGGTCTTCCGCCTGACGCCGTATGTCATGGTGGGCGTGATGCTGACCATCGCCACCGCGCTGCCGGTGGTGACGGTGTATTCCCCACTGCCGGTGCTTGGGGATCTCATCACCCTGATCTACCTGTTTGCCATCGCCCGCTTCTTCTTCGCGATTTCCGGTCTGGACACCGGCAGCCCGTTTACCGCGCTGGGCAGCAGCCGTGAAGCGATGCTCGGCGTGCTGGTGGAGCCGATCCTGCTGCTGGGCCTGTGGGTGGCGGCGCAGGTCGCCGGCTCGACCCATATCAGCACCATCACCGATACCCTCTACCACTGGCCGACCGCGCGCAGCATTCCGCTGATCCTTGCGCTGTGCGCCTGCGCCTTCGCCACCTTTATCGAGATGGGCAAACTGCCGTTCGATCTGGCGGAAGCGGAGCAGGAGCTGCAGGAAGGGCCGCTGTCGGAATACAGCGGCAGCGGCTTTGGCATCCTGAAGTGGGGCATCAGCCTCAAACAGCTGGTGGTGCTACAGATGTTTGTCGGGGTCTTTTTCCCGTGGGGGCAGATGACCAGCTTCAGCGTCGGCGGCCTGCTGCTGGCGCTGGTGGTGGCTATCGTCAAGCTGGTGGTGGGGGTGCTGATTATCGCCCTGTTCGAAAACAGCATGGCGCGTCTGCGCTTTTGTGCCACCTCCCGCGTCACCTGGGCCGGGTTTGGTTTCGCCTTTTTAGCTTTCGTCTCCTTGCTGGTGGCGTGATTAAGAGAGTTTGAGCATGTCTGAAGAAAAAATCGGTCAACACTATCTTGCGGCGCTGCACCAGGCCTTTCCGGGCGTGGTGCTGGACGAAGCCTGGCAGACCAAAGACCAGTTAACCATCACCGTGAAGGTCAACTACCTGCCGGAAGTGGTGGAGTTTCTCTACTACCAGCAGGGTGGCTGGCTGTCGGTGCTGTTCGGCAACGATGAACGCAAGCTGAACGGCCACTACGCCGTCTACTACGTGCTGTCGATGGAGCAGGGCACCAAATGCTGGATCACCGTGCGCGTTGAAGTGGACGCCAACAAACCGGAATACCCGTCGGTGACGCCGCGCGTCCCGGCGGCGGTATGGGGCGAGCGCGAAGTGCGCGATATGTACGGCCTGGTGCCGGTCGGCCTGCCGGACGAGCGCCGTCTGGTGCTGCCGGACGACTGGCCGGACGAACTCTATCCGCTGCGTAAAGACAGCATGGACTACCGCCAGCGCCCGGCGCCGACCACCGACGCCGAAACCTACGAGTTCATCAACGAGCTGGGCAGCAAGAAAAATAATGTGGTGCCGATTGGCCCGCTGCACGTCACCTCCGATGAACCGGGCCACTTCCGCCTGTTCGTTGACGGCGAAAATATTATCGATGCCGACTACCGCCTGTTCTACGTCCATCGCGGGATGGAAAAGCTGGCGGAAACCCGCATGGGCTATAACGAAGTGACCTTCCTGTCGGACCGGGTGTGCGGCATCTGCGGCTTCGCCCACAGTACCGCTTACACCACCTCGGTGGAGAACGCGATGGGCATCGTGGTGCCGGAGCGGGCGCAGATGATCCGCGCCATTCTGCTGGAGGTGGAACGCCTGCACTCGCACCTGCTGAACCTCGGTCTGGCCTGCCACTTTACCGGCTTTGACTCCGGCTTTATGCAGTTCTTCCGCGTGCGCGAAACCTCAATGAAGATGGCGGAAATTCTCACCGGCGCGCGTAAAACCTACGGCCTGAACCTGATCGGCGGGATCCGCCGCGACCTGCTGAAAGAGGACATGATCCAGACCCGTCAGCTGGCGCAGCAGATGCGCCGCGACGTGCAGGAGCTGGTGGATATGCTGCTCAGCACCCCGAACATGGAACAGCGTACCGTCGGTATTGGCCGTCTGGATCCGGAAATCGCCCGCGACTTTAGTAACGTCGGCCCGATGGTGCGCGCCAGCGGCCACGCCCGCGACACCCGCGCCGACCACCCGTTTGTCGGCTACGGCCTGCTGCCGATGGAAGTCCACAGCGAGCAGGGTTGCGACGTAATATCTCGCCTCAAGGTGCGGATCAACGAGGTTTATACCGCGCTGAATATGATTGATTTCGGTCTCGATAACCTGCCGGGCGGCCCGCTGATGGTGGAAGGGTTCACCTATATTCCGCACCGCTTCGCACTGGGCTTCTCCGAGGCGCCGCGCGGCGACGATATCCACTGGAGCATGACCGGCGACAACCAGAAACTGTACCGCTGGCGCTGCCGGGCGGCGACCTATGCCAACTGGCCGACCCTGCGCTATATGCTGCGCGGCAACACCGTTTCCGATGCGCCGCTGATCATCGGCAGCCTCGACCCGTGCTACTCCTGTACCGACCGCATGACCGTTGTCGATGTACGCAAGAAGAAGAGCAAAGTGGTGCCGTACAAAGAGCTGGAGCGCTACAGCATCGAGCGTAAAAACTCGCCGCTGAAATAATTGAGCCATTGCGTGGGGCCCCTCACCCCGACCCTCTCCCCACAGGGGAGAGGGGGAAGGGCAGATCGAGTGCGAATTCACTGACCGTGCAGAACTGCCCCCTCTCCCCACAGGGGAGAGGGGGAAAGGCAGAGCGAGTGCGAATTCACTGACCGTGCAGAACTGTCCCCTCTCCCTTTCAGGGAGAGGGCTAGGGTGAGGGTAAAAGGCCGCACACAACCTGGGAGCAACGATGTTTACCTTTATTAAAAAAGTCATTAAGACCGGCACCGCGACACATTCATACCCGCTGGAGCCGATGCCGGTGGATAAAAATTTCCGCGGCAAGCCGGAGCATACGCCGCAGCAGTGTATCGGCTGCGCGGCCTGCGTGAACGCCTGTCCGTCGAACGCCCTGACGGTAGAGACCGATCTGGCCACTAACCAGCTGGCGTGGCAGTTCAACCTCGGGCGCTGCATCTTCTGCGGCCGCTGTGAAGAGGTCTGCCCGACGGCAGCGATTAAGCTGTCGCCGGAGTATGAGCTGGCGGTGTGGAAGAAAGAGGATTTCCTTCAGCAGTCGCGCTTCGCTATCTGCCATTGCCGGGAGTGCCAGCGTCCGTTCGCGGTGCAGAAGGAGATCGACTACGCCATCGCGCTGCTCAAGCATAACGGCGATACCCGCGCCGAGCTGCACCGCGAAAGCTTCGAAACCTGCCCGGAATGCAAGCGCCAGAAATGTCTGGTGCCATCCGATCGTATTGAACTGACCCGCCATATGAGGGAGGCCAGCTGATGAGTACTTTACTTGGCCCACGCGATGAAAACGGCATTCCCGTGCCGATGACGGTGGATGAATCCATCGCCAGCATGAAGGCCTCGCTGCTGAAGAAAATTAAACGTTCGGCCTACGTCTACCGCGTCGACTGCGGCGGCTGCAACGGCTGTGAAATCGAGATCTTCGCCACCCTTTCGCCGCTGTTCGACGCTGAACGCTTTGGTATTAAAGTGGTACCGTCGCCGCGTCATGCCGATATCCTGCTGTTTACCGGCGCGGTAACCCGCGCGATGCGCTCCCCGGCGCTGCGCGCCTGGCAGTCGGCGCCGGATCCGAAGATCTGTATCTCCTACGGCGCCTGCGGCAACAGCGGCGGTATCTTCCACGATCTGTACTGTGTCTGGGGCGGCACCGACAAAATCGTTCCGGTCGACGTCTATATTCCTGGCTGCCCACCGACGCCAGCCGCCACGCTGTACGGCTTCGCCATGGCGCTTGGCCTGCTGGAGCAGAAAATTCATGCCCGCCTGCCGGGCGAGCTTGACGAACAGCCAACCGAGCTGCTGCATGCCGATATGGTGCAACCTCTACGGGTACGCATCGATCGCGAAGCGCGCCGTCTGGCAGGCTATCGCTATGGCCGGCAAATTGCCGATGACTATATGCGCCTGCTCGGTCAGGGCGACAGCCAGGTACTGCGCTGGCTGGAGGCGGAGAAAGATCCGCGCCTGACCGAGATCGTTACCCATCTCAACCAGGTGGTCGAGGGGGCGCGTATCCGATGAGCGAGACGGTGGTGTTCAGTCAGCTGAGCCGTAAATTTATTGATGAGAACGATGCCACGCCGGATCAGGCGCAGCAGGTGGTCTATTACAGCCTGGCGATTGGCCACCACCTCGGCGTCATCGACTGTCTGGAGGCGGCGCTAAGCTGCCCATGGGACGCGTATCTGGCATGGATCGCCACCCTTGAGGCCGGAAGCGCCGCACGGCGCAAAATGGAGGGCGTGCCGAAGTATGGCGAAATCGTCATCGACAGCAGCCATGTGGCAATGCTGGCCAACGCCTTTGATAAAGCGCAGTCCGCGCAGACCCCGCAGCAGCAGGCGTGGAGCAAAACAATGCTCAGCATGCTGCATGATATTCACCAGGAGAGCGCCATCTACCTGATGGTGAGGAGATTACGTGACTGACGTTTTACTCTGTGTCGGCAACAGTATGATGGGCGACGACGGCGCCGGCCCGCTGCTGGCGGAGATGTGCGCGGCGAACCCGGCCGGCCAGTGGGTGGTCATCGACGGCGGCAGCGCGCCGGAAAACGACATCGTGGCGATCCGCGAATTACGCCCCGAACGCCTGCTAATTGTCGATGCCACCGATATGGGCCTAAACCCCGGTGACATTCGCGTCATCGATCCCGATGATATTGCCGAGATGTTTATGATGACCACCCATAACATGCCGCTCAACTATCTGGTCGATCAGCTGAAAGAGGACGTCGGCGAGGTGATCTTCCTCGGCATTCAGCCGGATATCGTCGGTTTTTATTATCCGATGACCCCGCCGGTGAAAGAGGCCGTGGCCCGGGTGTACCAGCAGCTGGCAGGCTGGCAGGGCAACGGCGGCTTTGCTCTGCTGGAAGCTGAAGACGACTAACCCAGCGGCGAATCAGGCTCCCCGGCGGCGCTCGCCTGGCCGGACGGGAGCCCCGTTCCCGGCGGCACCAGCTCAAGATTCTCTATCACTAATTTACCGGGCGACACCGAGACTCTGACCTGCGTGCCGACCGGAAATCCCGCCTGCTCCAGCCAGTTGCCGTTTAAGCTTAATGCCGCGTGGCGGGTGTAGCGCCGCGTCTCTCGCGTTTTGCGGTCCTCATGGCGTTTTCTGATATAGCCCACGGTTAACTGACGACTTGCCCTGGCAATGCCTCTGGTAGCGGTGGTGTGCTGTGCGGTCATGATGTGCTCCTTGCTGAAGATACCCCGGTGAAAGTACTGGATAAAATACCAGTCATTGTGAGCTGGAGGCAAATCAGAGACTGGAATCAGGCTCGAGAAAAAAGCATGTAATGGATGCAACAGAAAGCAGACGCCCGCCCCCGGTTATCGCGGGGAACGGGCGCGCGTGGGCGAGGGCGTTTAGTCGAGGTCGGCGCCGTTGCTGGCTATGACTTTCTGGTACCAGAAGAACGACTTTTTACGCTTACGCGCCAGCGTGCCGTTACCGGCATCGTCGCGATCGACATAGACAAAGCCGTAGCGCTTGCTCATCTCGCCGGTTGACGCTGAGACCAGATCGATACAGCCCCAGCTGGTGTAGCCCATCACCGGAATGCCGTCGCCGATGGCGTCGCGCATCGCTTTGATGTGTTCGCGCAGGTAGCTGATGCGATAGTCGTCATTGATGTCGCCATTGGCATCGATCTCATCGCGGGCGCCAAGCCCGTTTTCCACCAGGAACAGTGGTTTCTGATAGCGGTCGTACATCATGTTCATGGTGATGCGCAGGCCGAGCGGATCGATGCCCCAGCCCCATTCGCTGGCCGGAATGTGCGGGTTCTTCATCGACTTGACGATGTTGGCGGCATTGGTGTTGCTGGCGTTCATCTCCGCTGACGCGCAGCGCGAGGCGTAGTAGCTAAAGGAGATGAAGTCGACGGTATTTTTGAGGATCTCGTCATCGCCCGGCTGCGTTGTAATCGTAACCCCTTTTTCCCGGAACACCCGCGTGGCCCACACCGGATAGGCGCCGCGGGCCTGGACATCGATAAAGAACAGGTTTTCGCGGTCCTTCTCCAGCGCCATCCACACATCTTCCGGCTTACAGGAGTAAGGATAGAAATTGCCACCCGCCAGCATGCAGCCGACCTGGTTCTGCGGGTTGACCTCATGGGCGATTTTTGTTGCCAGCGCGCTGGCCACCAGCTCGTGATGCGCGGCCTGATACTTCACCTGCTCCTGATTTTCTCCCTCTTCAAACACCAGACCGGCGCCGGAGTAAGGGCTGTGCAGCATAATATTGATTTCATTGAAGGTCAGCCAGTACTTCACCAGCCCGTCAAAGGCCTCAAAGCAGGTGCGGGCGTAGTGGCTGAAAAAATCCACCATTTTGCGGCTGCGCCAGGAGCCGTACTCCATTACCAGGTGCATCGGCACGTCGAAATGACACAGCGTGACCAGCGGCTCAATGCCGTGCTTTTTGCACTCCTCGAACAGCGAGCGATAGAAGGCGATGCCCTGCGGGTTCGGCTGCTGCTCGTCGCCGCGCGGGAACAGGCGGCTCCAGGCGATGGAGGTGCGAAAGACGCTGAACCCCATCTCGGCCATCAGGGCAATATCTTCTTTATAGCGATGGTAGAAATCGATCGCCTCGTGGCTGGGGTAAAATTCGTCTTCGCGAAGCGTAAAGCGCTTCTCCAGGCCTAATTTTACCGGCAGACGGTGGGCGCCGTGGGGGAGGGTATCCACGGTGGTCAGCCCCTTACCGCCTTCAAGATAAGCGCCTTCAGACTGGTTGGCGGCCAGTGCACCGCCCCATAAAAATCCCTGTGGGAAACTCGCCATGCATTACCTCATTATCAATTGTGTGTTCAGGCGTGGGATGCCTGGGCCCGGGCCTGGCGCGCTCTGGCGTCGGCAGCGGCCTGTTCAACGGGAATATCTTCAAAGCCGAGGATCAGCGTCAGGGCAAACGACAGCACCACCGACAGCGCCATCACGCCAAATACCCAGACGATAGTCATCGGATTGGCTGGATCGAAAAACTGCACGCTGGTAAACAGCCCTGGCGCCGCCATCGAATGGCTGGCCAGACCGACGATTCCCGCCACCGCGCCGCAAATAAAGCCGCTGATTAAGCTGGCGACCAGCGGGCGCTTCAGGCGCACCGCCACGCCGTACAGCGCCGGTTCGGAAATGCCGGCCAGAATTGCTGATGCGGCGGCGGCCAGCGCCGTCTGGCGTAATTCCGGGTTTTTGGTTTTCCATGCCACCGCCAGCGAAGAGCCGCCGAGCGACAGGTTGGCGCCGATCTCCGACGGCATCACCATCCCCTCTTTGCCGGTTTCGGCGATGGTCTGAATGATGGTCGGCGTAAAGACGCGGTGCATGCCGGTCATCACCAGCAGCGGCCACAGTCCGCCCATGATGGCCACCGACAGCCAGCCGAGATAGCTGTGAACCGTATACACCAGCGCGGAAATGGCGCTGCCGATCCAGATACCCAGCGGGCCAATCAGCAGGATCGCCAGCGGGGCGGCGATCAGCACGATCAGCATCGGCTTGAGGAAGTTTTTCGTCACCGCCGGCGTAATGCGATCCACCCAGCGCTCGATATATGACAGGCACCAGGTCATCACCAGGGCCGGGATCACCGTGTAGGTGTATTTCACCGCGGTAACCGGAATAAAGGCGAATTCAACATGCTCGCCCTGGGCGGCTTTGGCCATCAATTCGATAAACCCGGGATGCACCAGCACCCCGGCGATGGCGATAGCCAGCGACATATTGGTTTTGAATTTCACCGCCGCGGAGGCGGCCACCATCAGCGGCAGGAAGAAAAACGCGCCGTCGCCGATAAGCGTCAGGAGGGTCAGTGTCGGTGAGCCTTTCGGCAACGCGCCGCTCATCTCGAGGATCATCGCCAGCAGCTTGACCATCGATCCGCCGATAATCGCCGGGATCAGCGGCGACATGGTGCCGATCAGCGCGTCAAGGATCCCGGCGCCGATGCGTTTCAGGGTCAGTGGCGCTTTGCCCTGCGGCTCAGCCGGGCGCAGGTCGCCGGGCAGCAGATTCACCACCTCGCGATAGGCCTGGGAGACAGTATTGCCGATGATCACCTGGCACTGGTTATCGCTGCGCACAACGCCGAGCACCCCGGTCAGGCCTTTCAGGGTAGGACTATCGACCTTTTCGTCGTCTTTAACCACGAAGCGCAGACGGGTCATGCAGTGGGTAACGGCGGCGACGTTATCGACACCGCCGATTGCCGCGATTATCTGTTGCGCCAGGGCTGCATAATTTTTCGACATCGGATTTTATCCTGTTTATCAATAGGGTACTGATCTGTTACCGCGCCGCATCGCCGGGCGATACCATGTTTATATAGGAAACCGGTTCCACAAAATCATGGTGAGTTTTATTCGATTGCACAAGAAATAAAAAAACAGGATCTCAATTTTGTGATTTTGATCGCTAAGAGCCGCTGTGCGCCGGATCGCGGTGATAGCAGGGGAGGGCTGTAAAAGCGGGAAACGTGCAGTACACTGCCTGCAACTTTTGCAACAGGAAGAATCACATGGCAACGATGCTGGAGGTCGCAAAGCGCGCGGGGGTATCGAAGGCGACCGTTTCGCGGGTGCTGTCGGGCAACGGTTATGTTAGCCAGGAGACCAAAGACCGGGTGTTTAAGGCGGTGGCGGAGAGCGGCTACCGGCCCAATCTGCTGGCGCGCAACCTGGCGACCAAAACCACGCAAACCCTCGGCCTGGTGGTGACCAATACCCTGTACCACGGCGTCTATTTTAGCGAGCTGCTGTATCACGTGGCGCGGATGACGGAGGACAAAGGACGACAGCTGATCCTGGCCGACGGCAAGCACAGCGCGCAAGAGGAGCGGGAGGCGATCCAGTACCTGTTGGATCTGCGCTGCGATGCGATCATCATCTATCCGCGCTTTCTTACCGTCGATGAGATGGATGAGATCGTTGAGAACCACTCGCAGCCGATCATGGTGCTCAACCGCCGCCTGCGCCGCCACGCCAGCCACTGCGTCTGGTCCGATCAAAAAGCCTCGGCGACGCGGGTGGTGGAGCGGTTGATTGCGCTTGGCCATCGCGATATCGCCTTTATTACCGGCTCTCTTGATTCGCCCACCGGCGTCGAACGTCTTGCCGGCTACAAAGACGCGCTGGCTGGCCACGGTATCGCCCTGAACGAGGCGCTTATCGCCGAGGGGCGCTGGACGCCGGAAACCGGCGCCGCGGCGGTGGAGAGCCTGCGTCAGCGCGGGGTTGCCTACAGCGCGCTGGTGGCGAGCAATGACGATATGGCCATCGGGGCGATGAAGCAGCTTCACCAGCTGGGCGTTAAGGTACCGGATCAGGTGTCGGTGGTGGGGTTTGACGATATTGTACTGGCGCCGTACATGGTGCCGTCGCTCGCCAGTGTCCGGGTACCGGTAACCGAAATGATTAAAGAGAGCATCAATCGGCTGATATTTATGCTGGATGGTGGGGAATTCAACTTTCAGCAGAGCTTCCCCGGGGCGCTGATTGAACGCGAGTCGCTGGTGGCCGGTCCCTGCGCCTGACGTCGTCAGCTGTCATCGTCACTACTGACGATGACAGCAAAGCGCGACTACAATAATGTTTTAAATCAATATATTAAAAACTTGGAACGTATTATGCATACTCCGGCGCGTAACCTTCTTACTGCTGGAGAAATGGATGAACCGTTTCATTATCGCCGATGCGAGCAAATGTATCGGCTGTCGCACTTGCGAAGTGGCCTGCGTGGTATCCCATCAGGAACATCAGGACTGCGCCTCCCTGACGCCCAACACCTTTCTGCCGCGTATTCACGTGATCAAAGGGGTTAATGTCTCGACGGCAACCGCCTGCCGTCAGTGTGAAGACGCCCCTTGCGCCAACGTCTGCCCAAACGGCGCCATCAGCCGTGATAAAGGCTTTGTTCATGTGATGCAGGAGCGCTGCATCGGCTGCAAAACCTGCGTCGTCGCCTGCCCGTACGGGGCGATGGAGGTAGTGGTGCGCCCGGTGATCCGCCATAGCGGCGCCGGACTGAACGTCGTGGCGGAAAAAGCCGAAGCCAACAAGTGCGATCTCTGCTTCCACCGCGAGAGCGGCCCGGCCTGCATGGAAGTCTGCCCGACGCACGCCCTGGTGTGCGTTGACCGTAACAAACTCGAGCAGATGAATATCGAGAAACGTCGTCGTACGGCGCTGGCCTGGTAACACCGGGTATGAACGGGGTGCAAATCCGCATTCGCGGCAAAGTGCAGGGGGTCGGTTTCCGCCCCTTTGTCTGGCAGCTGGCCCGGGCTCAGGCGCGCTGTGGCGATGTCTGTAATGACGGCGATGGCGTACTGGTGCGGCTGGTTGGGGGCGACGATGGTTTTACTGCCGCCCTGGCTGACCACTGCCCGCCGCTGGCGCGTATCGACAGTACCGACTGCACCCCCTATCGCTGGGCGGCTCTGCCGCAGGATTTCACCATTCGCGAAAGCGGGACGGGACGGATGCGCACTCAGATCGTGCCTGATGCCGCGACCTGCCCGTCGTGCCTCGCGGAGATGAACGATCCCCGGGCGCGCCGCTACCGCTATCCCTTTATCAACTGCACTCACTGCGGGCCGCGGCTGACCATTATTCGCGCCATGCCCTACGACCGGCCCTTCACCGCAATGGCGCCGTTCCCGCTCTGTTCCCCTTGTGAGGCGGAATTCCGCGATCCTGCCGATCGCCGTTTTCACGCCCAGCCGGTGGCCTGTCCCGACTGCGGGCCGCAGCTGCAATGGCAGGCAGAAGGGGAAACGCTGGACGGTGAGGCGGCGCTGCAGGCAGCTATCGCGCGGCTGGCGGCGGGCGACATTGTGGCGATAAAAGGCATCGGCGGCTTTCATCTGGCCTGCGACGCCGGTAATTCCACAGCCGTTGCCACGCTGCGGGCGCGAAAACACCGTCCGGCGAAACCGCTGGCGGTGATGTTGCCGTCAGCGGCGGGCTTACCCGCCGACGCCGCGGCGCTGATGGGCTCCCCGGCGGCGCCCATCGTACTGATTGCTAAAGCGCAGGTCTCCGGCCTGTGCGACGAGATTGCGCCAGGGCTTGCGGAAGTTGGGGTGATGCTGCCGTCTAATCCGCTGCAGCATTTGCTTCTGCAGGCCCTGGCGCGCCCCATCGTGATGACCTCCGGCAACCTTAGCGGCCGCCCGCCGGCCCTCGATAATACCGAAGCGCTTAACGATTTGGCCGACATCGCCGACGGCTTTCTCCTGCATAACCGCGATATCGTACAGCGGATGGATGATTCGCTGGTGCGGTCGAGCGGAGAAATGCTGCGCCGCGCCCGGGGCTACGTCCCGGATGCGCTGCCGCTACCGCCGGGGCTACAAGACATCCCGCCGCTGCTGGCTCTTGGCGCGGATATGAAAAATACCTTCTGCCTGGCGCGTGGCAGCGAGGCGGTGCTGAGCCAGCACTTTGGCGACCTTGGCGAGGAGGGCGTTGAACAGCAGTGGCGCCGCGCCCTGCAGCTGATGCAAAGCATTTACGCGTTTGTGCCACAGCGGGTGGTGGTTGATGCCCATCCCGGCTATCGCTCAACGCAGTGGGCGGCGTCCCTGTCGCGGCCGGTGGAGACGGTGCTGCATCACCATGCTCATGCCGCGGCGTGCCTGGCCGAGCACCGCTGGCCGCTCGACGGCGGCGATGTGATTGCCCTGACCCTCGATGGTATTGGCATGGGCGAAAACGGTGCGCTGTGGGGTGGGGAGTGCCTGCGGGTGAACTATCGCCAGTGCGAACATCTTGGCGGACTGCCGGCCGTGGCGCTGCCGGGCGGTGACCTGGCGGCGCGCCAGCCATGGCGTAATCTGCTGGCCCACTGTCTGGCATTCGTCCCCGACTGGCAGGATTATCCGCAAACCGCCGCGCTGGGGCAGCGAAACTGGCCGCTGCTGGCGCAGGCCATCGAACGCGGCATTAATTCGCCGCGCGCCTCTTCCTGCGGACGGCTGTTTGACGCCGTTGCCTGCGCGCTGGATTGCGCGCCGGAGAGCCTGAGCTATGAAGGCGAAGCGGCCTGTCGGCTGGAAGCGCTGGCCGCCAGCTGCCCCGGCGTCAGCCACCCGGTTACGCTGCCGTGGCGCGACGACACGCTGGACATGGCGACCTTCTGGCGACAATGGCTGAGCTGGCAGGCGACCCCGGCGCAGAAAGCCTGGGCATTCCATGACGCCCTGGCCTGTGGGCTGGCGGCGATGGCCCGCGGCTGCGCCACCGCCCGCGGTATCGAGACGATGGTCTGCAGCGGCGGGGTGCTGCATAACCGCTTGCTGGCGGCGCGATTGACCTTTTATCTGGCGGATTTTACTCTGCTGTTTGCGCAGCAGTTGCCGGCCGGCGACGGCGCAATCGCATATGGTCAGGCGGTGATCGCCGCCGCCCGCGGGCAGGCTCAAGGAACACAATCATGATAATGACAGTTTTACGCCAGCAGCCGCGCGCCGCGGGTCTGGTGCTGGGGTTGATCGCGGCGAATTTACTGGCCTGGTGCTGGGCGCTGCAGGCCTTTGGCGACAGCGGCGCGCTGATGGCCGCCAGCCTGCTGGCCTGGGGCTACGGCCTGCGCCACGCGGTGGACGCTGACCATATCGCGGCGATTGATAACGTGACCCGCAAGATGATGCAGCAGGGGCGGCGGCCTTTCGCCGTCGGGGCCTGGTTCTCGCTGGGCCACTCATCGATTGTGGTGCTGGCCTCGGCGGCGATTGCCGCGACCGCCACGGCCTTCAGCGCGCAGATGAGCTGGCTGCACGACACCGGCAGCGTCATCGGCACTGCCGTGTCGGCGCTGTTTTTGCTGGCGATGGCCTTTATCAATCTGGTGATTTTACGCAGCGTCTGGCGCAGCTTTCGGGCGTGGAAGCGCGGCGAGCCGGTGAGCGACGAGATCGTCAGCGGCGGCGGGGTGATGAGCTGGCTGTTTGGTAAAACCTTTCGTCTGGTCAGCCGCAGCTGGCAGATGTACCTGGTCGGCTTCCTGTTTGGTCTCGGCTTTGATACTGCCACCGAAATCGGCGTACTGGGTATCTCCGCCGCCGGCGCGTCGAGCGGGATTTCTGTTTGGTCGATTATGGTCTTCCCGGCGCTGTTCGCCAGCGGTATGGCGCTGGTGGATACCCTCGATAACGTGCTGATGGTCGGGGCCTACGGCTGGGCGTTCAGCAAACCGCAGCGCAAGCTCTATTACAACATGACCATTACCGGTACCTCGGTGGTGGTGGCGCTGTTTATCGGCGGTCTGGAAGCGCTGGGCCTGCTGATGGATAAGTTTGCGCTCAGCGGCGGAATATGGCGCTGGGTGGGGGCGTTAAACGATAACCTCGGCGATGCCGGATTTGTGGTGGTCGGGCTGTTTGTCGCCTGCTGGGCGCTGTCGGTGCTCAACTACCGCTGGCGCGGCTACGACAATCTGGCGCGCTAGGCTGGATATTTTCCCGGCTTGCGCTGCGCTTAGCCGGGCTACCAGGACAATACTGTAGCCCGGCTAAGGCGTTTACGCCGCGAGCCGGGAAAACCATCAGCTTACCAGCTGCTTGAGCAGCGCAAAGGCCTCTTTCATTTTGTCTTCGCTGACCACGAAGGCGCGCAGTTGATTTTCCGCATCCAGCCCTTTCGCCACCAGCCCCTCTTTAGCGGCCACGATGTTCCACGTCAGATCGTCGCGGCGAGTGTCGCCGGCCAGATGCAGCGGCAGATCCGGGGTTTTCACCTTCACCAGCATTGGCGGCAGCTTGAGTTCCCCCGCCTGCGCCAGCAGGTTCTTACTCAGACACATCGCGCTGAGTAAAATCGGCTGCAGGAACGGCAGCACCATACCGTTGATCTCCGCACAGTCGCCGAGCGCATAAATCGCCGGGTCGCTGGTTTGCAGTTGATTATTGACCACCACGCCGCGGTTAATCTGCAATCCGGCATGGCGCGCCAGCGACGTTTCCGGGCGCAGGCCCGCGGCGGCGACTACTGCATCGACGGTTATGGCGCGCTGGCGGTCGAGGCTGACGCGAATGCCGTCGGCGGTTTGTTCCAGCGCTTCCAGCTGCGTTTTCAGCATCAGGTGTACGCCCATTTCAGTGAGCCGATGCTGCAGGCGGCTGCTGGCCTCCGGCGGCATTAGCGCCGCCAGCACGCTGGCGGAGTTATCGACCACCGTTACCGCTTTGCCGGCGCGGCAGAAATCCATCGCCAGTTCGCAGCCAATCAGGCCGCCGCCGACGATCAGCACCCGCCTGGCGTCGCGGAGCTGGCTCTGCGCCGCGCCATATTCGCGCTGGCTGTTCAGCGTCAGCATCAGCTCGCGCCCCGGCACCGGGGGGATAAACGGCGTCGCCCCGGTGGCCAGCACCAGTTTGTCATAGCGCCACTGCCGATCCTGACTCTTGACCTGATGATTTTCGGCGTCGATATCGCTCACCCAGGTGTGCGGATACAGGCGCAGATTGTACTGTTCGGCGAACTCGCCCGCGCTTTGCAGGGTCAGGTCGTCGGCGTTCTGCCCGCGGCTGATGACATGGCTGAGATCCGGTTTGTTGTACTCATCCATGCTATCGGCGGCGATTAAGGTCAGCGGGATTTGCGCATCCTGCTTACGAATATTTTTCACCAGCTGGCGGGCCGCGAAGCCCGAGCCGATGATGACGATGCCATCACTCATTTTGCCTCCGTTGCCAGTACGTCAAAGACATCTTTGCCAAGAGAACACTCAGGGCAGAGGAAATTGTCCGGCACTTCACTCCACGGCGTACCCGGCTGTACATCCTGGTTGGGTTCGCCCTTCGCCGGGTCATAGATCCACTGGCACACGCTGCACTGCATCATGGGACCGAGGTCAGCGGCCGCGGCGGCGGCGCAGGCGCAGTCCTGTGGTTCCGGCGTTGTCGCTGCTTCAGCAACCGGCAGCGGGGAGAGGGCCCACTGGCGGGCGATGTCGCGACCGTGTTGGCGGCACAGTTCCAGCGCGTCGATATCCGGACGCCATTTGGCTTTCAGGCTCAGCGACATTTCAAAGCCGGCATCCTGCAGACGGGTGGAGAGGCGGTCTACTGCGCCGCCGCTCCAGCCGTGGGAGCCAAAGGCGCTGGCGCGTTTATTGCGAAAACGCAGCCCGGTCATCTCTTCCACCAGCCCGGCGATTTTCGGCATCATCACGTTGTTCATGGTGGAGGTGCCCACCAGTACGCCTTTCGAGCGGAAAACGTTGGTCAGAATGTCGTTTTTGTCGCTGCGGGCGACGTTAAAGATTTTCACCGCCACCCGTGGGTCAACTTCGGTGATCCCCTGGGCAATGGCGTCCGCCATCATGCGGGTATTGTTGGACATGGTGTCGTAGAAGAGAGTGATGCGATCTTCCTGGTAATCCGCCGCCCACTCGAGGTATTTCTCGACGATTTGCGTCGGGTTATCGCGCCACACCACGCCGTGGGAGGTGGCAATCATATCCACCGGCAGGTTGAAGCCGAGGATCTCGGTAATTTTCGGCGTCACCAGGCGGCTGAACGGCGTCAGGATGTTGGCGTAGTAGCGCTGGCACTGTTCGTACAGTTCAATCTGGTCTACTTCATCGTTGAACAGGTGTTCGTCGCAGTAGTGCTGGCCGAAGGCGTCGTTGCTGAACAGCACCGCGTCGCCGGTCAGGTAGGTCATCATGCTGTCAGGCCAGTGCAGCATCGGTGTTTCCACGAAGATCAGCTGCTTACCGTTACCGATATCGAGAGTATCGCCGGTTTTCACCACGTGGAAGTTCCACTCCGGATGATGATGGTGGCCGTTGATCGAGTCGATGGCGTTGGCCGTGCAGTAAATCGGCGTATCCGGGATCTGCATCATCAGTTCGGTCAGCGCGCCGGCATGGTCCTCTTCGGCGTGGTTAATGACGATATAGTCGAGGTCAGCCAGATCGATTTCGCTGCGCAGGTTCTGCACGAACTCGCGGCTGAATTTATGATCGACGGTATCGATCAGCACGTTTTTCTCCTCGCGAATGAGATAGCTGTTGTAGCTGCTGCCGCGCAGCGTTTTATATTCGGTGCCATGGAAATCACGCACTTCCCAGTCACGTTGGCCAACCCAAAGAATGTTATTTTTAACCGCAATAGACATAGCAACCTCAATCAATACAGTGTGTTTAAACTCAGTTGACTGGCTTATATCAAGTTGCATGCCAACTTTTTAATTCATTGATAATTAGCTATTTTTAATTTTTACTGATTTTGGTTGCTGTCAAAATGACAATGGCTAAAATAGTCGATATGACAATACGTGTTGTCAAAATGACAATGGAGCGGCAATGAGTTTTTCCGTCGACGAGTTGGCGAGAATCGCCATTGATTTACAAAGCGATATTGGTCACACCGACCGCTTTTCGCGCCTGATTACTACCCTGCGGCAGATCCTCGGCTGCGATGCCTCGGCGCTGCTGCGCTATGAGGCGCATCAGTTTGTGCCGTTGGCGATCGATGGCCTGGCGCAGGATGTGCTCGGTCGCCGCTTTGCCCTGGAAGGGCACCCGCGGCTGGAGGCGATTGCCCGCGCCGGGGATGTGGTGCGCTTCCCGGCGGATAGCGATCTGCCTGACCCCTATGACGGGCTGATCCCCGGTCAGGAGAGCCTGAAAGTTCACGCCTGCGTGGGTCTTCCGCTGTTTGCCGGGCAGACGTTGATTGGCGCGCTGACCCTTGACGGCATGGATGCCGACCGTTTCGATAGCTTCAGCGATGAAGAGCTGCGGCTGATTGCCGCGCTGGTGGCTGGCGCCTTAAATAACGCGCTGCTTATTGCCCGTCTTGAAGCGCAAAACGTGCTGCCGGAGCAGTCGGTGAATTACCCACAGCCGGAACGTCAGGAGATTATCGGTCTGTCGACACCGATGCTGCAGCTGAAAAAAGAGATTGAGATTGTTGCCGCCTCGGACTTAAACGTGCTGATCAGCGGCGAAACCGGCACCGGCAAAGAGCTGGTGGCGAAGGCGGTGCATCAGGGGTCGCCGCGAGCGGCTAATCCGCTGGTGTACCTCAACTGCGCGGCGCTGCCGGAAAGCGTGGCGGAGAGCGAGCTGTTCGGCCACGTGAAAGGGGCGTTTACCGGGGCTATCAGCAACCGCAGCGGTAAATTTGAGATGGCTGATAACGGCACCCTGTTCCTTGATGAAATCGGCGAACTGTCGCTGGCGTTGCAGGCGAAGCTGCTGCGCGTGTTGCAGTATGGCGATATTCAGCGCGTCGGCGATGACCGCAGCCTGCGGGTCGATGTGCGGGTGCTGGCGGCGACTAACCGCGATCTGCGCCAGGAGGTGGTGGCAGGGCGCTTTCGCGCCGATCTCTATCACCGCCTGAGCGTCTTTCCGCTGTCGGTCCCGGCGCTGCGCGAGCGGGAGAATGATGTGGTGCTGCTGGCAGGCTATTTTTGCGAGCAGTGTCGATTGCGGATGGGACTGGCGCGGGTGGTATTGAGCGCGTCAGCGCGCGCCAGGCTGCAGCAATGGTCGTGGCCGGGCAACGTGCGCGAACTGGAGCATGCCATACATCGGGCGGTGGTGCTGGCGCGGGCCACCCAGGCCGGCAATGACGTGATGCTGGAGCCGCAGCATTTTCAGTTGGCGGTCGAAGCGCCAGCGTTGCCAACTGAGGCGGCGCCCGAGGTACCGGCTGCGGCGACGTTTAATCTGCGCGAGGCGACCGACGCTTTCCAGCGCGAAGCGATTGCCCGCGCGCTGGCGGCCCACCAGGGTAACTGGGCGGCGACCGCCCGTGCGCTGGAACTGGACGTCGCCAACCTGCATCGGCTGGCGAAACGACTGGGGCTTAAAGGATCCCTGCCTGGTAAAAGTTCTGCAGGTTGATGGCGCCGACCAGTTGGCCGTTTTCATCCACGACCGGCGCGGCGCTGATTTTGTGTTTCATTAGCCGCTCTTTGGCTTCCACCGCGCGGCTTTCCGCTTGCAGCGTTACGCCGTTGCGGGTCATCGCCCGAGTGACGCTATCGTTGAGCGTACCGCCAGCAACCAGCCAGCGGCGCAGGTCGCCGTCGGTGAAAACGCCCTGCACGCGGTTGGTTTCATCACATACCGCCACCAGGCCGAGCCCGGTTCGGCTTAGTTCAAGCATGGCGTCCATGACGTTGGCCTCGGCATTGACCCGCGGCACTTCTTCGTCGCGGCGCATCAGGTGATGCACTTTGTTCAGCAGCCGCGCGCCGAGGGCGCCCGCCGGGTGGGAACGGGCGAAATCTTCTTCATTGAAACCGCGCGCCTGCATCACCGCCATCGCCAGCGCGTCGCCGAGCATCAGGGTGTTGACGGTGCTGGAGGTGGGGGCCAGATGCATCGGGCAGGCTTCGCGCTCGACGGCGATATCCAGCACCGCTTTCGCCGCCAGCGCCAGCGGCGAGGTGGATTTGCCGGTCATTGCCAGCAGCGGAATAGATTTTTCTTCCAGTCGCGGGACGATCAGATCCAGCTCTTTCGCGCTACCGGAGTAGGAGATAAACAGCATCACGTCGCGGCTGTCGAGCATGCCGAGATCGCCATGCAAGGCTTCCGCCGGATGGACGAAAAAGGCCGGGGTGCCGGTGCTGGCGAAGGTGGCCGCCAGCTTTTTCCCGATGTGGCCGGATTTACCGATACCGGAGACAATCAGTTTGCCCTCGCAGTGGATAATGGTTTCCGCCGCGCGGATGAAGTCGTCGCCCAGGCGTTCCGGCAGGCGGCTCGCCTCCTGCAGCTCAAGCATCAGGGTCTGGCGTCCGGCCTCTAACAAAAAGTTACTCATGATGTTCTCCAGTAATAATGACTTCAATACCTTTGGCTTCCAGCGCCTGCTGGAATTCAGGGTCAATATCGGCATCGGTAATCAATTTATCCACGCGCTCCAGGCCGCAGACAACATTGGGGCTTTTACGGCCAAACTTCGATGAGTCGGCCATCAGGATCACTTCGCGGGCGGCGTTGCACATCGCTTTGCTGACGGTATACACCTCATTGAAGGTGGTCACGCCGGCGTTCAGATCGATGCCGTCGGTGCCCATAAACAGCTTGTCGAAGCTGAACTGTTCGAAGGCATTTTCCGCCAGCTGGCCATGGAACGAGGCCGATTTTTTGCGAAAGGTGCCGCCGGGCATCAGGATAGTCTGTTCATTATCCAGTTCGGCAAGGGCGTTGACGATATGCAGACTGTTGGTCATCACCGTGATGTTATTGAAGCGGCTGAGCAGGGGGACCATCTGCAGCACCGTGCTGCCGGCGTCGAGAATAAGGGAGTCGCCGTCGTGAATAAAACGTACGGCGGCTTCGGCGATGCGCGCTTTTTTATGAGTGTTGATCAGCGTCTTATGATCGATCGGCGGATCGGCTTCATCCTTGTTAAGCACCACGCCACCATAGGTGCGAATGACGGTGCCAGCATTTTCCAGCGTGACCAGATCCTTGCGGATGGTGGTGCCGGTGGTATCGAAGTGTTGCGCCAGCTCTTCGACCGAGCATTTTCCCTGCGACTGCAGGAACTCGAGAATGGCTGCCTGGCGCTGACGGGGTTTCATAGGCGTCTATCCTGCGTTTAAGTTTCAAAGTGATAATTTCGCAAGATATTTACTTTTACAACGAAATTACCCATGTTTCGGATTAAGCGCTAATGATAGTGCATTCTGACAGCGCGGATCATGGGGAAAGATCACATCAGGCTGCAATTCCGCGATATGTTTGCCGGTAAGCGTGGGGATTTTTTGCGGGCGAGCGAAAATCGTGAAGCCTTTCATTAGCAACGTATCGCAAATACGGTTGTCATCATCGACGGCGATGGCGACAATGGCGCGCGGTTTAAAACGCCCGGCAGAGCGGCCGACGCCGACCCGGCCCTGCTGGCACAAACTGTCGAAGGCGCGATTGAAGCGGCGGATCTGCCAGCCGCCAAACGCCAGCTGGGTAAGCCAGGCGATGGCGGCGACGGTAATGAGTGCGGTAACCATAATGTCTCCTGAAGGTGTGATGCCGGGAACAACCCGGGTACCCATTTGTCGGGTGGCGGCTAACGCCTTACCCGACCGACAGTTTTGTAGCCCGGATAAGCGCAGCGCTATCCGGGAACCTGTTAAAACATCACCTGGCCGCCGGTAACGTTGATCGACTGCCCGGTGCAGTACGACGCCTGCGGGCTGGCGTAAAACATCAACACGTTCAGCACATCCTGATATTCGCAGCCGCGCTTCAGCGGCACTTTGTCGATGTAGTACTGCTCGACTTCGCTCTCATCGATGCCGAGCTTGGTGGCGTACTGTGGCAGCAGCGACTGGAACATCGGCGATTTCAGCAGATTGCCGAGCATCAGCGAATGCACGGTAATGCCATATTCCGCCAGATCCAGCGCCAGCGACTGGGTCAGCCCGACGCCGCCGAACTTCGCCGCGCTGTAGCCGGAGTTGTGCTTGCTGCCCACTTTGCCGGATTTCGAGTTGATCTGAATGATGCGTCCTTTAATACCGTCGCGGATCATCAGCCGGGAGAACTCGCGGGCGCAGAGGAAATAGCCCACCAGATTGACCTGCAGCGAGCGGTCAAAATCGCCCAGCGCGAAGTCGCTAATAAACGCCGCTTTGGCGATCCCGGCGCTGTACACCAGCAGATCGACGCGCGAGAAAATCTCGTCCACCCCGTGGGCCAGCGCCGTGACGCTGGCCTCGCTGGTGGCATCGGCGCCGAAGCCGTATGCCGTGCCTTCGCCATACTCGGCGTTAATCTCCTGGGCGACGCGGCTGGCTTTTTCGCTTTGAATATCAACCACCGCCACGCGGTAGCCCTCGGCGGCCAGCCCGCGGCACAGAAACTCTCCTAAGGTTTGTCCGCCACCAATGACAACAGCAACCTGATTCATCTTTCTCTCCTTCTAAGCAACAAATTTCAGTACGCAGCCGGGCGCGATGGCGTCCGGCACCGGGCCCGCCACGTGGACGGTACCCGGGAACTCCGCTTCACGATGGCCGTCAAAGCGCAGGGTGATGTGGCCCAGCTCGCGCAGGTTTTGCTCGGCGACCTCGCCGACGGCGGTCACCGGGTAGCGCTGTTCGCCAAGCTGCAGCTCTGCCCCCGGCTGCAGCGCGCCGGCAAGCTCGCCGTGGTTGTGAATAAAGCAGTACTCTTCGATATCCGCCGGGGCGCCCTCGCGGAAGGTGATCAGCAATTGCTCTTCCAGCGCCATCGTTGCGCAGGCGCCGATGTGCGTAATAGTGGTCTGGTAAATCACAGTCATCTTCAGGAACCTCTTACTGGTAAATAAATCCGGAAACGAACCACGCGATCAGCACGGTTGGCGCGCCGGTCAGGAAGCGACTGACCAGCACCGACGGCACCCCGACGCGCACGGTATCCTGACGGGCTTCGGCCAGCGACAGGCCTACCGGAATAAAATCGCAGGCGGCCTGGGCGTTGATGGCAAACAGCGCGGGCAGGGCGAGGTGTGGCGGAATGTTGCCGAGACCAATTTGAACGCCGATCAGCACGCCGATCACCTGGGCTATCACCGCGCCGGGGCCGAGAAACGGCGACAGCAGCGGAAAGGAGCAAATCAGCGCCAGCGTCACCAGCCCCAGCGGATGGCTGGCGAGCGGCGCCAGGCCGTGGGCGATCCAGTCGCCGATGCCGGAGGCCATGATGATGCCGATCAGCGCCGAGACGAAGGCCATAAACGGCAGAATGGTTTTCAGCACCGTATCAATGGTGTCGCGCCCGGCCTGGAACAGCACTGCCACCACCGATCCCATCCCCATCCCGACCTTCGCCAGCAGGCCATCGCTCTGTTCGGTGATCTTCTTGCTGGTGTCATACTCGCGGCCCGCGGCAGGGAGGGGTTGCGCAGCCGTCTCGCCGCTATCTTCCAGCAGTTTGATGTTCTCTTCTTTCACCCCGGAGACGTAAATATCCTCGACGATATACTGCGCCAGCGGCCCTGATTTGCCGGTGGCATGGATATTCACCGTCGGGATGCGGCGTTTAGGATAGAGCCCGCAGCGCAGGGTGCCCCCGCAGTCGATAATCGCCACGCCGATCTCGCTTTCCGCTGGTTCTCCCTCTTTAAACCCGTCCACCGGCTGCCAGCCGGTCAGGCTGGCGATGCGGTCAACGATCGCCGGGCGGGTGCCGGCGGTGATATAGACGATCTTTTTGCCTTCGACGACGTCGAGCTCAAGCGGGCCGCCCCAGCCGCCGGTACCTTTCTCAATACGAATCCGGGTCATGATGTCGCTCCTGACAGATGCACTTTCTGGGAAAGCTGAATCGCCATTTTTCTCTCGAAAATTGAGGTGGTCAGGTCGGTGACCCAGCCGCGGAAGAAGTTAGTCACCAGCCCGACCAGCAGGTAGCTCACCGCCAGCGGACCGAGCGGCAGGCCGAGGGTGGTGAGGCCGTTGGCGATGCCGAGATAGACAAACAGCTCACCGGGGTTGATATGTGGAAAGAGACCGTTCATTGAGTGGCAGCTATACGACGCCGCCGCGTAATAGCTGGGCTTGTACTTCTCTGGCATAAAGCGGCCGAGACTCAGGGTCATGGGGTTACAAAACACGAAGGTGCCGATGCAGGGCAACAGCAAATAGCGGGAGATCGGGTTCCCGGCGCAGCGCTGCGCCAGCTTCTCGATCCGCTGCTGTCCGATAAAGTTGATCAGCGCGTTCATGATCACCAGCAGGCTGATCAGTAAGGGGAGGATCCCGGTCACCATGCCGGTAAATACCTCGCCGCCTTTCTGAAACAGGCCGATAAACCACTCCGCGCCGTGGGTAACGACGTCAATCATTGTTCTCTCCTTCAGCGTGTTATTTTTCTTGCTAACTGCAGGCTGATTTTAATCACTTTGAAAGGTTTTAAAGTGTTAAATAGATCGCAAAATGAAAGATAAATATTTTATTTTGAAAGTTTGAAAGCAAGGGATGAAATGTTGCAGGACATGAATGCACGCAGGAGAGGTGCCGTTGAAGGACTATTTTGTCTACAAACGGATTGTCGCTTTCTTGTTGGTCGTCGCATGCTTTACCATAATTATCCCTTGCTGAATTTGTTAAACGGAATTCCCATGTTGAAGCGTCGCTATCTGGCTTTACTTCCCCTTTGTGTGCTCCTCGCTGCCTGCAGCAGCAAACCCAAGACCCCCGCGGAAACGGAGATGGCGAGTGGAACCGGCGGCTTTTTGCTGGAACCGCAGCATAACGTGATGCAGATGGGCGGCGACTTCGCCAACAACCCGGCGGCGGCGCAGTTCATCGATAAGATGGTGGCGAAGCACGGCTTTGACCGGCAGCAGCTGCAGGAGATCCTGTCGCAGGCTAAGCGCCTGGATTACGTCCTGCGGCTGATGGATCGTCAGGCGCCGACCGGCCTGCCGCCGACCGGGCCGACCGGCGCCTGGTTACGCTATAAGAAACAATTTATTACCCCAGATAATGTGCAGAACGGCGTGGTGTTCTGGAACCAGTATCAGGATGCGCTGAACCGCGCTTATCAGGTTTACGGCGTGCCGCCGGAAATCATCGTCGGTATTATCGGCGTGGAGACTCGCTGGGGCCGGGTGATGGGCAAAACCCGCATCCTTGATGCGCTGGCGACCCTGTCGTTTAGCTACCCGCGCCGCGCTGAATACTTCTCGTCGGAGCTGGAAACCTTCCTGTTAATGGCGCGCAGTGAAAGCGACGACCCGCTGGATCTGAAAGGCTCTTTCGCCGGGGCGATGGGTTACGGCCAGTTTATGCCGTCGTCCTATAAGCAGTATGCGGTCGATTTTAACGGCGACGGACATATCAACCTGTGGGACCCGGTGGATGCTATCGGCAGCGTGGCTAATTACTTCAAACAGCATGGCTGGGTGAGCGGCGATCTGGTGGCGGTGCAGGCGCTGGGCCAGGCGCCGGGGCTGGAGAATGGTTTCAAGACCAAATACAGCGTTTCACAGCTGGCGGCGGCGGGGCTGACCCCAACCCAGCCGCTGGGCAACCATCAGCAGGCCAGCCTGCTGCGGCTGGATATCGGCACCGGCTATCAGTACTGGTACGGGTTGCCTAACTTCTACACCATCACCCGTTACAACCACAGCACCCACTATGCAATGGCCGTCTGGCAGCTGGGGCTGGCGGTGTCGCAGGCCCGCGGCGGGTATTGATCCTTTTATCCGGCCGACATATTTCAAACCTCTTTTTGTCGGGTAGCGGCTAACGCCTTACCCGATCTACGGTTTGTGCGGCCTGCCTTTAATTTATTCACCATGCTGGCTGAAACTGCCGGTATTGGCGATCTCAAAACCCCCGGTGGCGCTGGGCTTACCGGGGCTACAGCGCTGTGCGATTTGGTAGCCCGATGTGATGGACACCTCCCACCTTACGGCATCAAAGTGCCAGACTGAGGTGTTAACCCCAGATCCCCGGAGGAGGTGTCCATCATGAATATTAAACGTATTGGTCTCGACCTGGCTAAAAATATCTTCCAGATACATGCCGTGGATCACCATGAACATGTTGTCCTGCGTAAAACCCTGCGCCGGGACCGCATGACCGCCTTTTTCTCTCAACTCTCTCCCTGCCTTATCGGGATTGAAGCCTGCGGCGCCGCCCACTACTGGGCCCGCGAGCTGACCCGTATGGGGCATACCGTACGCATTATCCCGCCTCAGCGGGTCAAGTCCTATCTTAAAGGGCAGAAGAATGACGCCAACGACGCGGAAGCTATCTGCGAGGCTATCAGCCGTCCCGGAATGCGCTTTGTGGCCATGAAGACAGAGCGGCAGCAGACGCTGCAGGCAGAGCACCGCGTCCGGGCCCGGCTCGTCCGCGCCCGGACAGCCCTGAGTAATGAGATGCGGGGACTGCTGGGTGAGTTTGGTCTGGTACTGCCGGTGGGAATAAGGCAGCTACGTAAGGCATTGCCGGAGATACTGTCGCAACAAGAGCTGTGGGATGACCGCTTTATCCGCCTGCTGAGCGAACTGGCGGAAGAGCTGCAGATGCTGGATGAGCGGGTCGCCCGCCATGACAGGCGGCTTGAGCAGTCAGCACGGGATGATATCCGGATAAAAAGGCTGCTGGCGATAGAGGGTATGGGGCCGGTGGTGGCCAGTGCGCTGGTGGCGGCGGTCGGCGATGGCAGACAGTTCAAAAGTGGTCGGGAGATGGCGGCGTATCTGGGTCTGGTCCCGCGGCAGCACTCCAGTGGCGGGAAAGCGCGGCTGGGGTCTATCAGCAAACGGGGAGACAGTTACCTGCGGACGCTGATAATCCACGGTGCGCGTGCGGTGCTGAACGCGTGTCAGAATAAAACCGACAGACGCAGCCAGTGGCTGAAGGCGTTATCGGAAAGGCGAAACCGGAATATCGCGACGGTGGCGCTGGCGAACAAGAATGCGCGAATAGCATGGGCGATACTGAGCCGCGAAGAAGATTACCATGGGTTACAGGCCGCCGGTTAACCGGCGGCCTGTAACCCATGCAGTAAAAGAGCAATAACCTGCCGTGAGAGTGCAGTCAGCAAAGTGTGATGAGTAACAGGTAAGACCGGCATCTGTCATTCCGACTTATCCGAAGGCTCCCTGGAAAACAAAGCCGCTAGCCCGAATGGAAACAGATGCGCAGATAACATCATGGCCCGGATACGACGGTATCGTAAGAGAGGCCGGATATACGAACGCACCTTACCCCGTTACACAAAATGCAGAGATGACTTGCATAACGGGAGGTGTCCATATACGGACAAGGCGCAGCGCGCCGCCTCCGGGAAAACACCTGCGCCATGAGAGACATAACGCAGAAGAAATATCGGGAGCGCAATCTGCTCTGAAATAATAAAAACAACTGTTTTTCCCGGACCAAAACAGTTGCAAATCGATAACAGTATCTACGGTCTGGTATCCGGTTGATAGCCCCGGTAAGCGCAGCGCGACCGGGGTCACCTCCCCGGGGACGCCGCGCTTATCCATCCGTTTTTTCCCCTCTGCATGCCTCTTGTTGACCTTTGTTACATTTCCGCTGACTGACGCTGATTTACATTCTTTTCTCGCTTCTGTATTGTTATGTTATAACATTAAGTTGAGGCGAAAATATGTTCACATCGATTTTTATGGCTTCCGGCGCGGCGCGCGTGGCCACCGCAGGCGTGCTGCTGGTGGCGCTATGGCTGGCGACCTGGTGGGCGGTGACGCTGCCATGATTGAACTGGAGCAACTGGTAACCGGCTATGGCGGAGTCGCAGTCACCCCGCCGCTGAGCGGGATGATTTGCCCCGGCAGCCTGACGGCAATTGTTGGCCTCAATGGCTGCGGAAAATCGACCCTGCTGAAAACCCTTGCCGGGTTTCTGCCGCCGGTCAGTGGCCGCCTGCGCTGGCAAGGGAAACGGCCGGTGATTGGCTGGCTGGCGCAGCGCCATGCCCTCGAGTCGCAGTTTCCTCTCAACGTGCAGGATGTGGTAAGCCAGGGCGCATGGCCCGGCGTGTCGCTGTTGCGCGGTCTGGGGGGCGACACCCGGCGACGCATCGGCGCGGTGCTGGAGCGGGTCGGGCTGGCGGGCCTGGCGAAAACGCCGATCGAAGCGCTCTCCGGCGGCCAGTTTCAGCGCATGCTGTTTGCCCGGGTGATGGTGCAGCAGGCGCCGCTGGTGATGCTCGACGAGCCCTTCACCGGCATCGACGAAGCGACCAGTCGTGAACTGATGGATTTGATCCTCGACATGCACCGGCAGGGACAGACCATCCTGGCGGTGCTGCATGATAACCAGCGGGTAGCCAACTTCTTCCCGGAGACATTGCTGCTGACCCCTCAGCGCGCCTGCTGGGGCATTACCCGGGCGGTACTTCCGGCTTTCAGCCATGCGAGGTCAGCATGATCTGGCACACCTTCTTTCAGCCCTTTATTGAATTTGGTTTTATGCGCCGGGCGCTGGTGGTCTGTCTGGCGCTGTCGCTGAGCACTACCATGCTGGGCGTCTTCCTGCTGCTGCGGCGCATGAGCCTGATGGGGGATGCGCTGTCGCACGCCATTCTCCCCGGTGTGGCGGTGGGCTACCTGCTGAGCGGCATGTCGCTGCTGGCCATGACTCTGGGCGGCTTCGTTGCCGGCATCGTGGTCGCGCTGGTGGCCGGATGGGTCAGCCGGCGGACGCCGTTAAAAGAGGACGCCAGCTTTGCCGGATTCTATCTGGGATCGCTGGCCCTGGGCGTCACCCTGGTGTCGCTGCGCGGCTCCAGCGTCGACCTGCTGCATCTGCTGTTTGGCTCTATTCTGGCGGTGGATCGTGATGCGGCGCTGTTTGTCAGCGGCGTCGCCAGCCTGACGCTGCTGTGCATCGCGCTGTGCTACCGCGGTCTGGTTAGCGAGGCGTTCGACAGCGCCTGGCTGCAGGTGAATAACCGGCGGCTGCCCGCGCTGCTGCATGGGCTTTTTCTGGCGCTGTTGGTGCTTAACCTGGTGGCCGGGTTTCAGGTGCTCGGCACGCTGATGGCGGTGGGGGTGATGATGCTCCCGGCGGTCGCCGCGCGCTGCTGGGCGCGCACGCTGCCGGGCATTCTGCTGCTGGCGGCGGGAATGGGCGCACTCTGCGCCTGGCTGGGGTTGAGTCTCTCCTGGGCGGTCAGTCTTCCCGCCGGGCCCGCTATTGTCCTGACCGCCAGCGCGCTGTTTTTTGTTTCGCTGTTTTTTGGCACACGCAGCCGGCTGCTGGTTGGCTGGCGCACATTGATGGGGTAAGGAAATGATGAAACGTAGTGCAATAGTCGTCGCGCTGGCCCTCGGCCTGATGGCGCAGGGGGCCATGGCGAAAACGCTGCATGTGGTCAGCAGCTTTTCGGTGCTGGGCGATATGGTGCAGCAGGTTGGTGGGGAGCATGTCCATGTGGATACCCTGGTCGGCCCGGACGGCGATCCGCATACCTTCGAGCCCTCGCCGAAGGATAGCGCGCTGCTCAGCAAGGCCGACGTGGTGGTAGTCAACGGCCTGGGTCTGGAAGGGTGGCTGGATCGCCTGATTAAGGCCTCCGGTTTTAAGGGCGAGCTGGTGGTGGCGTCGATGGGCGTCAAGACCCATACCCTCGATGAAGACGGCAAAACGGTGACCGATCCCCACGCCTGGAACAGCGCGGCGAACGGCGCGTTGTATGCGCAGAATATCCTCGATGGTCTGGTGAAAGCCGACCCGGAAGATGAAGCGGCGCTGACCAATAGCGGCAAGCGCTATATCGACCAGCTGACGGCCCTCGACGGCTGGGCGAAAGGGCAGTTCAGCGCCATTCCGCAGGCAAAGCGCAAGGTCCTCACCAGCCATGACGCTTTCGGCTATTTTGGCCGCGCTTACAACGTGACATTCCTTGCGCCGCAGGGGCTTTCGTCCGAGAGCGAGGCCAGCGCGGCGCAGGTGGCGGCGCTGATTCAGCAAATCAAAACCGATGGCGTGCATACCTGGTTTATGGAGAACCAGCTGGACCCGCGGCTGGTGAAGCAGATTGCCAGCGCCACCGGCGCGCAGCCCGGCGGCGAACTCTATCCGGAAGCGCTGTCTAAGCCGGGCGGCGTGGCCGATAGCTACGTCAAAATGATGCGTCACAACGTTGAGCTTATCGCTAACAGCATGAAGTAACCGGTTGTCTGGTCGTCCTGGTTATCACAGGACGACCCATTTCTGGATCCCCCCTCGTAAAATCGCCACCTCGTCCCCATATCTCTGCCGAAAGTGCTATCTTTGATGGCCTCTTTATCCGGAGCAAAGCGGGGCGATAATGACCGATTCAGAATTAATGCAGCTAAGCGAGAAAGTTGGCGGGGCGCTGAAGGCGCGCGGCGCGACGGTGACCACCGCGGAGTCCTGTACCGGCGGATGGATAGCGAAAGCCATCACCGATATTGCCGGCAGCTCGGCGTGGTTTGAACGCGGTTTTGTGACTTATAGCAACGAAGCAAAATCGCAAATGATCGGCGTCAGCGAAGCGACGCTGCGCGACAACGGCGCGGTAAGCGAACCGGTGGTGGTGGAGATGGCGATTGGCGCGCTGCGCGCGGCGCGTGCGGATTATGCCATCTCCGTCAGCGGCGTTGCCGGGCCGGACGGCGGCAGCGAAGAAAAGCCGGTTGGGACGGTGTGGTTCGGCGTCGCCAGCGTGAGTGGGCAAGGGGTGACGCGGCGGGAATGCTTTGCCGGAGACCGCGAAGCGGTGCGTCGTCAGGCGACGGCCTATGCGCTCAATCTGCTCTGGCAACAATTTCTACAAAATACTTGATACTGTATGACTATACAGTATAATTGCCTCAACTGAACAAATATTAACGGCAAAGCGAACACGCTTTACCCTGCATGATTAGGAGTAACAATGGCGATCGACGAAAACAAACAGAAAGCGTTGGCGGCTGCACTGGGCCAGATCGAAAAGCAATTCGGTAAAGGCTCCATCATGCGCCTGGGTGAAGACCGCACCATGGATGTGGAAACCATCTCCACCGGTTCGCTTTCTCTGGATATTGCGCTGGGCGCTGGCGGTCTGCCAATGGGCCGTATCGTGGAAATCTACGGTCCGGAATCCTCCGGTAAAACCACCCTGACGCTGCAGGTTATCGCCGCAGCGCAGCGCGAAGGTAAAACCTGTGCGTTCATCGATGCCGAGCACGCGCTGGATCCAGTCTATGCACGCAAACTGGGCGTTGATATCGACAACCTGCTGTGTTCTCAGCCGGACACCGGGGAGCAGGCGCTGGAAATCTGTGACGCGCTGGCGCGCTCTGGCGCGGTTGACGTTATCGTTGTCGACTCCGTCGCGGCGCTGACGCCGAAAGCGGAAATCGAAGGCGAAATCGGTGACTCTCACATGGGCCTCGCGGCGCGTATGATGAGCCAGGCGATGCGTAAGCTGGCGGGTAACCTGAAGCAGTCCAACACGCTGCTGATCTTTATCAACCAGATCCGTATGAAAATCGGCGTGATGTTCGGTAACCCGGAAACCACTACCGGTGGTAACGCCCTGAAGTTCTACGCCTCTGTACGTCTGGACATTCGCCGCATCGGCGCGGTGAAAGAGGGTGACAACGTCGTCGGCAGCGAAACCCGCGTCAAAGTGGTGAAAAACAAGATCGCAGCACCGTTTAAACAGGCCGAATTCCAGATCCTCTACGGTGAAGGCATCAACTTCTACGGCGAGCTGGTTGACCTCGGCGTGAAAGAGAAGCTGATTGAGAAAGCGGGCGCCTGGTATAGCTACAACGGCGACAAAATCGGCCAGGGTAAAGCGAACGCAATCACCTGGCTGAAAGAGAACCCGGCGGCGGCGAAAGAGATTGAGAAGAAAGTGCGCGAGCTGTTGCTCAACAATCAGGATGCGAAGCCAGACTTCGTCGTTGACGACAACAGTGCAGAAGAAACCGAACAGGATTTCTGATATCGTCTGCAAGACTGACAGGGCTGCTTAGGCAGCCCTTTTGCTTTGTGAGATTATCGAGGTGCCTGTGACTGAACCTTCATCACGCCGCTCCGGCTATGCCCGTCTTCTGGACCGTGCTATCCGCATTCTGGCGATGCGCGACCACAGCGAGCAGGAGCTGCGACGCAAGCTGGTGGCCCCGGTGATGAGCAAAAACGGTCCCGAGGCGCTGGACGTCACCCCCGAAGAGCTGGAGCAGGTCGTCGCCTGGTGTATCGAAAACCGCTACCTCGACGATAACCGATTCGTCGGCCAGTTTATCGCCAGCCGGAGCCGCAAAGGCTATGGGCCGGCACGTATTCGCCAGGAGCTCAGCCAGAAAGGCATTGCGCGCCAGGCCATTGAACAGGCGATGCGTGACTGCGATATCGACTGGGTGAGCCTTGCCAGAGCGCAGGCGCAGCGTAAATATGGCGAACCGCTCCCCAGCGCGTTTACCGAAAAAGTCAAAATCCAGCGATTCCTGCTCTACCGCGGCTACCTGATGGAAGATATCCAGGAAATCTGGCGAAATTTTGCAGATTGACCCATCGGGGATTTTACTTCGCCGTAAAGAAAACTTATCTTATTCCCACTTTATTCCGTCGGGCCGCTGGTTGTGACCGTGCAGGCAGCGTCCAGGGCGATTATTCCTTTACACAAAATCATTCAAGCTGCATCAGGGCGGCAAGAGAGTGGATCCTCAGGAGCGGACTTCAGTTCGTGAGCGGGGGGAGCAAGCAGAGCCAGGACAGAGGCGGCTTGAAGGATGACGTGTAGCTTGATTTCAGGATAATTATGAGCAAGAGCACCGCTGAGATCCGTCAGGCGTTTCTCGACTTTTTCCATAGCAAGGGACATCAGGTAGTTGCCAGCAGCTCCCTGGTGCCGCACAACGACCCGACCCTGCTGTTTACCAACGCCGGGATGAACCAGTTCAAGGATGTTTTCCTTGGCCTCGATAAACGTAATTATTCGCGCGCGACTACCGCGCAGCGTTGCGTGCGTGCGGGTGGTAAGCACAACGATCTGGAAAACGTCGGCTATACCGCGCGCCACCACACCTTCTTCGAAATGCTGGGCAACTTTAGCTTTGGCGATTACTTCAAGCAGGATGCCATCAAATACGCATGGGAACTGCTGACCGGCGAAAACTGGTTTGCCCTGCCGAAAGAAAAACTGTGGGTTACCGTTTACGAGTCCGATGACGAAGCCTTCGACATCTGGGCCAATGAAGTGGGCGTCCCGCGTGAGCGCATTATTCGCATCGGTGACAACAAAGGTGCGCCGTTTGCTTCCGATAACTTCTGGCAGATGGGCGACACCGGTCCGTGCGGTCCGTGCACCGAAATCTTCTTCGACCATGGCGACCATATCTGGGGTGGCCCTCCGGGAAGCCCGGAAGAAGACGGCGACCGTTACATCGAGATCTGGAACATCGTCTTCATGCAGTTCAACCGTCAGGCTGACGGTACCATGGAGCCGCTGCCGAAGCCGTCCGTTGATACCGGTATGGGGCTGGAACGTATTGCCGCCGTGCTGCAGCACGTTAACTCCAACTATGAAATCGATCTATTCCGCGATCTGATTGCCAGCGTGGCGAAAGTCACCGGCGCGACCGACCTGAGCAACAAGTCGTTGCGCGTGATTGCCGACCATATTCGCTCCTGTGCGTTCCTGATTGCCGACGGTGTCATCCCGTCCAATGAAAACCGTGGCTACGTGCTGCGCCGTATCATTCGTCGCGCGATCCGTCACGGCAATATGCTGGGCGCGAAGGACACCTTCTTCTGGAAACTGGTTGCCCCGCTGATCGACGTGATGGGCTCCGCCGGTGAAGAACTGAAGCAGCAGCAGGCTCAGGTTGAGCAGGTGCTGAAAACCGAAGAAGAGCAGTTTGCCCGCACGCTGGAGCGTGGTCTGGCGCTGCTGGATGAAGAGCTGGACAAGCTGAAAGGCGACACTCTGGATGGCGAAACCGCTTTCCGTCTGTACGACACCTATGGCTTCCCGGTGGATCTGACCGCGGATGTGTGCCGCGAGCGCAACATCAAGGTTGACGAAGCTGGTTTTGAGGCCGCCATGGAAGAGCAGCGCCGCCGCGCGCGCGAGTCCAGCGGTTTCGGCGCTGACTATAACGCGATGATCCGCGTTGATGGCGCCTCTGAATTTAAAGGCTACGATCATCTGGAGCTGAATGGCAACGTCACGGCGCTGTTTGTCGACGGCAAAGCCGTGGATAGCGTCAGCGCCGGCCAGGAAGCGGTAGTGATCCTCGACCAAACCCCATTCTATGCGGAGTCCGGCGGTCAGGTAGGCGATAAAGGCGAACTGAAAGGCGCCGGCTTCTCCTTCGCGGTCAGCGACACGCAGAAATACGGCCAGGCGATTGGTCATATCGGTAAAGTCGCCAGCGGCACTCTGAAAGTGGGTGACGCGGTGCAGGCCGATGTCGATGAGGCGCGCCGTCAGCGTATTCGTCTGAACCACTCCGCGACGCACCTGATGCACGCGGCGCTGCGCCAGGTGCTCGGCACCCATGTGGCGCAGAAAGGCTCGCTGGTTAATGATAAAGCGCTGCGCTTTGACTTCTCGCATTTCGAAGCGATGAAGCCGGAAGAAATTCGTGCAGTGGAAGATCTGGTCAACGCGCAGATCCGTCGTAACCTGGCGATCGAAACCAATATTATGGATATCGATGCCGCGCGTGCCTCCGGCGCCATGGCGCTGTTCGGCGAAAAATACGACGACCGCGTCCGCGTGCTGCAAATGGGCGATTTCTCTACCGAGCTGTGCGGTGGGACGCACGCGGCGCGTACGGGTGATATCGGCCTGTTCCGCATTACCTCTGAATCGGGTACCGCTGCTGGCGTTCGTCGTATTGAAGCGGTAACCGGCGAAGGCGCGATGGCTATCCTGCATGCGCAGAGCGATCAGCTCAGCGATATTGCACAGTTGTTGAAGGGTGACAGCCACAATCTCGGCGAGAAAGTTCGCGCCGCGCTGGAGCGTACCCGTCAGCTGGAAAAAGAGCTGCAGCAGCTGAAAGAGCAGGCTGCGGCGCAGGAGAGTGCAAACCTCTCCAGCAAAGCGGAAGAGATTAACGGCGTTAAGCTGCTGGTCAGCGAGCTGGCTGGCGTTGAGCCGAAGATGCTGCGTACTATGGTCGACGATCTGAAGAACCAGTTGGGTTCGACGATTGTGGTGTTGGCTACGGTCGCAGACGGTAAGGTTTCTCTGATTGCCGGTGTGTCTAAGGATGTGACAGACCGCGTGAAAGCAGGGGAGCTGGTTGGTATGGTCGCTCAGCAGGTGGGCGGTAAAGGGGGCGGTCGTCCGGATATGGCGCAGGCCGGTGGTACCGATGCGTCTGCTCTCCCTGCAGCGTTAGCCAGTGTGAAAGGCTGGGTCAGCGCAAAACTGTAATAACTATAAACGCATATACCCTAAATAATTCGGGTTGCAGGAAGGCGGCGACGCAGCGAAGCCCAGGCGCTTACTCAAGTAAGTGGCTGGGGGGCGCGAGGAAAGCCAACACACATGCAACTTGAAATATGAGGGGTATAGGTGCCTAAGCCTCTGGTTACGGCACCTTGCGCAAGAGACACCGATAACGATAAAGTCGGGTTGAAATTGTGTATATCGGCTAAACTTAGGTTTAACAGAATGTGATGCCATGACTGCCTTATACCGCAAGGTATTTGTCATCGCTTACTTTTTGGCGTTATATGATGGATAATGCCGGGATACGAGAGACCCGACTCTTTTAATCTTTCAAGGAGCAAAGAATGCTGATTCTGACTCGTCGAGTTGGTGAGACCCTCATGATTGGAGATGAGGTCACTGTGACAGTTTTAGGGGTGAAGGGTAACCAGGTTCGTATTGGCGTAAACGCCCCTAAAGAAGTATCGGTTCACCGTGAAGAGATCTACCAGCGTATTCAGGCTGAAAAATCCCAGCAGTCCAGTTACTAAGGTTTCCGCGCCTCGCTGCTCAGTGAGGCGCATCCCTATCTGCCCTTTTTCTCGCTTTTTCTGTTTTTACTCCCTGCACCCTCTCACTTTTCATCATCCACTACTGTGTTGTCCCTCTGGCGTTATGCCAGTGCCAGAGCTTATTTCCTGTTGATAAATTGCCCTTTTTGCCGTTTTTGCATGCGAATTGCGTGCGAAGTGTGCAAACGAAAAAAGGTCTCGAAAAAGTGTTTGACTTATAAGTACCAGAAAGTAATATGTGCGCCATCGCAGCGACGAAGAGCAGAAACAAGTTCTTCGAAGCACTCGAAAGAGGCGTGTTGTGTGGTGAGGTGGCCGAGAGGCTGAAGGCGCTCCCCTGCTAAGGGAGTATGCGGTCAAAAGCTGCATCCGGGGTTCGAATCCCCGCCTCACCGCCATTTTGCATCCGTAGCTCAGCTGGATAGAGTACTCGGCTACGAACCGAGCGGTCGGAGGTTCGAATCCTCCCGGATGCACCATCTTCTTTCTGAATTAAGAGAGAAGAGCGCTGTGAAAGCAGCGGCCCGCAGTGCGAGGCATAATCGAGTTACTCTACCGATTAGGCCATCATACTCAGTGTGGCATGTGTTAGTTGTGACACTGACGCGTAGTAAAGCAAGTTTCCCGATGCATCCGTAGCTCAGCTGGATAGAGTACTCGGCTACGAACCGAGCGGTCGGAGGTTCGAATCCTCCCGGATGCACCATTCTTTGATAAGAATGGCAAATCGCGAAATTTAATATCAGAATTACAGCAGTAATCCCGATGCATCCGTAGCTCAGCTGGATAGAGTACTCGGCTACGAACCGAGCGGTCGGAGGTTCGAATCCTCCCGGATGCACCATATTCTCCTTAGCAACAGCGACAAAGTTGTTTTATGGTCTGCGAAATCATCGCCAGCACCAGGGAGGATAACGTTGCGTAAGCAACGGCCCGTAGGGCGAGGCGCAGCCGAGTAATCCTCCCGGATGCACCATATTCTCCTTAGTAACAGCAACATTGTTGTTATCTGGTTTGCGAAACCATCGCAAGTGCCAGGAGAGTAACCCCGCAGTAAAATAGCTTTCCCGATGCATCCGTAGCTCAGCTGGATAGAGTACTCGGCTACGAACCGAGCGGTCGGAGGTTCGAATCCTCCCGGATGCACCATATTCTCCTTAATAACAGCGATGACGCTGTTTTATGGTCTGCGAAATTATCGCCAGCACCAGGGAGGATAACGTTGCGTAAGCAACGGCCCGGAGGGCGAGGCGCAGCCGAGTCATCCTCCCGGATGCACCATATTCTCCTCAGTAACAGCCACAATGTTGTTGCCTGTCTGCGAAATTATCGCAGCACCCGTTCTGAATGCCCAATCTTCACTCTTCTCTCACCATCCCGATTACCTCGTTTTCCATCACTGGTTTCATCCTGACTTTTTTATTGGCAAGCCGCGCTTTCCACTATAATTTATCCTTGTATATCAGCGTTATCAGGCTGAGAAAAATGCAAGGAGAGAAATCCATGAAATGGTTCAAAGCAATACCTGCTTTTTGCGCGACGCTGCTGGTGGCGACTGCCCTCGCTGGCTGTGCGGGATCGGCGACAAAGGAGAGTACGGGCGGCTATATTGACGATACCGTGGTGACCACCAAGGTGAAAACGGCGCTCTTTAACGATAAAGACATCAAGTCCTCAGAAATTAGCGTCCAGACCTTTAAAGGCCGCGTGCAGCTGAGCGGGTTTGTTTCCTCCGCGGAAAGCGCTAAACGAGCCGTAGAAGTCACCCGCCGGGTGCAGGGCGTGCGAATGGTCGAGAACGATCTGCGTATTAAATAAGGTTGGTTATCCGGCCTTATGCCTGAAGGCGCCTGAGGGCGCCTTTGTCGTCTGCGCCGCTGGCCGCGACAACGGCGGGCTTTTGCGTTACAGTAACCATTCCCAAACTGGTTGGTGAGAAGACGATGTACGAAGGTTACGCAGGACTGATCTTTGATATGGATGGCACCATTCTCGATACCGAGCCGACCCATCGGCAGGCATGGAACGAGGTGTTGGGTCGCTACGGTATGCGTTTCGACGAACAGGCGATGGTCGCGCTCAATGGCTCACCAACCTGGCGAATTGCCCAGGCGATTATTGAACTCAATCAGGCCGATCTCGATCCACATCGTCTGGCGCAGGAAAAAACCCAGGCCGTCAAAGCGATGCTGCTGGACAGCGTACGCCCCTTGCCGCTGATTGAGGTAGTTAAGGCCTGGCATGGCCGCCGACCGATGTCGGTGGGTACCGGCAGCGAGAGCGCCGTCGCCGAAGCGCTGCTGGCGCATCTGGGCCTACGTCATTACTTCTCCGCGGTGGTGGCGGCCGATCATGTGGCCAACCATAAACCCGCGCCAGATACCTTCCTGCTGTGCGCCGAGCGCATGGGCGTCGCGCCGGAAAAATGCGTGGTCTTCGAAGATGCCGACTTTGGTCTGCAGGCGGCGAAGCGCGCGGGAATGGACGCTGTTGACGTGCGTTTGCTGTGAGCGACGCCCTGTCACTTACCTCTCTGTTTGCCAGTAGCTTTTTAAGTGCCACGCTGCTTCCCGGCAATTCGGAGGTTGTGCTGGTGGCTATGCTACTGACAGGGGTTAGTCATCCGTGGTGGTTAGTATTAATAGCAACAATCGGCAATAGCCTTGGAGGGGTAACTAACGTTATTCTGGGGCGCTTGTTTCCGCTGCGCAAAACCTCGCGCTGGCAGGAGCGGGCGGCCGGCTGGCTTAAGCGCTACGGTGCGGTCACGCTCTTATTGAGCTGGGCGCCGGTTGTCGGCGATTTACTGTGTTTGCTGGCGGGATGGATGCGCATTTCCTGGGGACCGGTACTCTTTTTCTTATGCCTTGGTAAGGCGCTGCGCTATATCGCTATTGCGGCAGTGACGCTTCAGGGCATGACGTGGTGGCACTAATTGGACTGATAGTTCATCCATTACAATTATGCTTATTCAAACGATTTCGACAGGCGGGAGGTCAAATTGATCCCGGACGTATCACAGGCGCTGGCCTGGCTGGAAAAACATCCGCAGGCCCTGCAGGGTATTCAACGTGGTCTGGAGCGGGAGACGCTGCGCGTGAACGCAGACGGCACCCTCGCGACGACCGGTCACCCTCTGGCGTTAGGCTCAGCGCTGACGCATAAATGGATTACCACCGATTTTGCCGAAGCGTTACTCGAGTTCATTACGCCGGTAGATGGCGATATTGATCATATGCTGACCTTTATGCGCGATGTCCATCGCTATACGGCGCGTCAGCTGGGTGACGAGCGGATGTGGCCGCTGAGTATGCCATGCTATATCGCTCCCGGTCAGGATATTGAGCTGGCGCAGTACGGCACCTCCAACGTAGGTCGTCTGAAAACGCTGTATCGTGAGGGGCTGAAGAACCGCTATGGCGCCCTGATGCAGACTATCTCCGGCGTACATTATAACTTCTCGCTGCCGATGGCTTTCTGGCAGGCAAAATGTGGCGTGGAAGATGCCGAGAGCGGTAAAGAGGCTATTTCGGCGGGCTATTTCCGCTCAATTCGTAACTACTATCGCTTTGGCTGGGTGATCCCGTATCTGTTCGGTGCTTCGCCGGCGATTTGCTCTTCGTTCCTGCAAGGCAAACCGACGACGTTACCCTTTGAGGAGACGGGCAACGGCATGTACTACCTGCCGTATGCCACCTCGCTGCGCCTCAGCGACCTCGGTTATACCAATAAATCGCAAAGCAATCTCGGAATTACGTTTAACGATCTGCATGAGTATGTGGCAGGATTGAAGCGGGCGATTAAAACACCGTCGGAAGAGTACGCCAAAATCGGGCTGGAGAAAGACGGGAAATATCTGCAGATCAACAGCAATATCCTGCAGATTGAAAACGAACTCTATGCGCCAATCCGCCCGAAACGCGTGACCCGCCGGGGCGAAACCCCGTCCGATGCGCTGCTGCGCGGCGGTATCGAGTACATTGAAGTGCGTTCGCTGGATATTAATCCGTTCTCGCCGATCGGCGTTGACGCACAGCAGGTGCGTTTCCTCGATCTGTTTATGGTCTGGTGTGCCCTGGCCGATGCGCCGGAGATGAGCAGCGATGAGCTGCTGTGTACGCGCACCAACTGGAATCGGGTGATTCTGGAAGGGCGTAAGCCGGGCTTAACGCTGGGCATCGGTTGCGAAAGCGCGCAGTTCCCGCTGGCTCAGGTGGGGAAAGATCTGTTCCGCGATTTACGCCGCGTGGCGCAGACGCTGGACAGCATTCATGGCGGCGAGGCCTATCAACAGGTCTGCGACGAGCTGCTGGCCTGCTTTGACGATCCGGAATTGACCTTCTCAGCCCGCATTCTGCGTTCTATGATTGAAGAAGGGATTGGTGGCACGGGCCGTGCGTTGGCCGATTGCTATCGGACACAGCTGCGTGAAGAGCCGCTGGAGATCCTGAGCGAAGCCGATTTCATCGCCGAGCGCGATGCGTCGGTGGCGCGGCAGAAGAAAGTGGAAGCCGAAGACAGTGAGCCGTTTGAGGCGCTGCTGGCGCGACACGCGTAGCGTATTGACGATACAAAAGAAAAAGGCCACATCACTGTGGCCAAACTTTCATCTCTGATTCAGGGATGATGATGATAATAAATGCGCGTCTTTCATATACTGAGACTCGCGGTTGAACAAAGAGTTCATTTTATTTTAAAAAAATTCACTCGCGGAGGTGAAGAATGCCGTTGTTAGATAGTTTCACAGTCGACCATACCCGAATGGAAGCCCCGGCGGTGCGTGTCGCGAAGAAAATGAACACGCCGCATGGCGATGAAATCACCGTTTTCGACCTGCGTTTCTGCGTGCCGAACCAGGAAGTGATGCCGGAGCGCGGGATCCACACCCTGGAACACCTGTTTGCCGGCTTTATGCGCGATCACCTGAACGGGAATGGCGTGGAAATTATCGACATTTCGCCGATGGGCTGCCGCACCGGGTTCTACATGAGCCTGATTGGTACGCCGGACGAGCAGCGCGTCGCTGACGCCTGGAAAGCGGCGATGGCCGACGTGCTGAAGGTGAAAGATCAGAACCAGATCCCGGAGCTGAACGTCTACCAGTGCGGCACTTACACCATGCACTCGCTGGAAGAGGCCCAGGACATCGCTCGTCATATCATTGAGCGTGATGTGCGCATCAACAGCAACGACGAACTGGCGTTGCCGAAAGAAAAACTGCAGGAACTGCACATCTAGTGCTTCCGCTATGGCCCGACGCTTGTCGCCGGGCCGCTCTCCTGACGCCGTAATGACGACGACCCTTTCCTTTTCCTTTCAGCACCGCCCGCTGGTGCCCTTTGCCCATGATTATGCGCACGGTGACCGGGAAGACTGGCATCAGCATGATTGCGCCCAGCTGCTGCATATTTTAAGCGGCGTGGTGCGGGTCGCGACGCCGGCAGGTTACTGGGTGGTACCACCCGGGCGTGGCGTCTGGCTACCGGCGGGAACGCCGCACGCGCTGCGTATGACTGGCAACGTGGCGGCGCGCACGCTGTTTATCGATCCGCTGGCACGCGCCGATCTTCCGGCGGGCTGCCAGATCGTACAGATCACGCCGCTGCTGCGGGAACTGATCGTCTCATCCCTGGAACTGGCCGAGCGCTATGCCCCCGCCAGCCGCGACGAACGAATTTATGAGCTGATCCTTGATGAGATCCGCGGGATGGCGATCCTGCCGTTTGGCCTGCCGGAGCCGCAAAGCGACACGCTGCGTCGGCTATGTCAGCAGGTGCGCGAGGCGCCGGGCGAGGCCTGGAGCAGCGGCCAGGCGGCAAAGGCGTGCAACATGAGCGAGCGAACCCTGAACCGCCATTTTCAGCAGCAGACCAGCCTGACGTGGAGCGAGTGGGTGCGTCGGGCGAAGCTAATGGAAGCGCTGATTCGCCTGGCGCAGGGCCACTCTGTGCTGCGGGTGGCGCTGGAGCTGGGCTACGGCAGCCACAGTGCCTTCAGCGCCATGTTCCGCCGGGTGATGGGCGTCGCTCCCAGCGACTATTTTCGTCCCCCGGGCTGATCGGCGGCGCTGAGCGCATTGCATAATGCCTGCAGCGAGGCGCGCGCCACGTCATTATCGATACCCACCCCCCAACAGCTTTCACCTTGCGGAAAAACGCAGCGAATATAGGCGACCGATCGACTGTCGCTGCGCGCGCCAAGGGTATGCTCATGATAGTCCTTGATCATAAACGGCTGTCTGAGCAGCGCGCTGAGACCGCTGGCGGCGGCAGAGAGCAGGCCGTTGCCCTGGCCCTGCAGGCGTCGGGTTTCGCCATGGTGTCGCAGCGTTGCCTGCAGCGAAAGCTGGCCATCCGGTTGGCTGGCGCTCTGATAATCGAGCAGCGTCAGCGCAGGCTGCGCCAGCAGGCCGTAGCGCATGCGAAACAGCTGCCACAGCGCATGGTGGGTCATCTCTTTGCCGTCACTATCGGTGGCCTGCTGAACGTGCTGGCTGAAGTCCTGCTGCAGCCCGCGGGGCAGCTTCAGACCATGATTTTGTTCGATAAGCCAGGCGCTGCCGCTTTTCCCCGACTGACTGTTAACGCGGATCACCGCCTCATAGCTACAGCCAATATCCTGTGGGTCAACGGGCAGGTAGGGCATCCGCCATGGATCGCCAGGCTGACGGGCATCAAACCCTTTTTTGATCGCATCCTGATGGGAGCCGGAGAAGGCGGTGTAAGCCAGACTTCCCGCCCACGGATGGCGCGGATGAACCGGGATCTGATTGCAGTTTTCCACCACCTCCACCACCCGGTTCATCTGCTCGAAGCGAAGCTGGGGGTCGACGCCCTGGCTGTAGAGATTCATGGCCAGCGTCACCAGGCAGACGTTGCCGGTGCGTTCGCCATTGCCAAACAGACAGCCTTCCACCCGATCGGCGCCAGCCATGACAGCCAGCTCGGCGCTGGCAACGCCGGTGCCGCGGTCGTTATGTGGGTGCACGCTGATGCAAACCTCGCCACGGCGGGAGAAGTGGCGGCAAAAATACTCGATTTGATCGGCATACACGTTGGGGGTGTTGACTTCCACCGTCGCCGGCAGATTGACGATCATCGGCCGTCCAGCGCAGGGCTGCCAGACATCCGCCACCGCCTCGCAAATCTCAAGCGCAAACTCGGGTTCGGTGAAGCAGAAGGTCTCTGGTGAATATTCGTATTGCCAGCGGGTCTCCGGCTGCTGTTCACACTGCTGGCGGATAAGCCGGGTGGCGCGGGTCGCGAGGGCGATCACCTCGGCTTTATCCATGCCGAAGACCAGCTCGCGAAACAGCGGCGCGGTGGCATTGTAGAGGTGGACGGTGGCCCGACGGGCACCGCGCAGTGCCTCAAAGGTGCGCAGGATCAGCGGATCCCGCGCCTGGGTCAGCACCTGGATGGTGACATCTTCCGGGATGCGCTGCTCGTCGATCAGCTGGCGGACGAAGTTGAAATCGGTTTGCGAAGCGGAAGGGAAGGCGACCTCAATCTCTTTAAAGCCGCACTCCAGCAGCAGATCCCAGAATTGCAGTTTGCGGGCGCTGTCCATGGGTTCGGCCAATGCCTGATTGCCGTCGCGCAGGTCGGTCGACAGCCAGCGCGGGGCGTGGCTGATTTGCCGATCGGGCCAGCGGCGGTCGGGCAGGGCAATCGGCGGATAGGGGCGGTATTTTTCAGCAGGATGGCTCAGCATAGTGTTCTCCTTATTGGTCAGCCTTTATCCTGCCCGAGCGCAGGGTGACGGGCTTTCGCAAACGAGACAGAAACTAGCGAGAACTGGACAACCTGACGCCGTAAAAAAGGGACCCGCAGGTCCCTTTATGTGAGGCTTAGTGCGCGCCGCCGCCGCCGCCGCCGGCGCTGAACGGTGGTCTGGCGAACCACACCAGTCCCAACAGCAGGATGAAAATGGCCGCAGAAATCCAGAAGATTTCGTTGGCGGAGATAATCAGCCCCTGGTTGGTTATCTGCTGTGCTATCCAGCCGGACGCCTGCTGCTGCGTCATTCCCATGCCCTGCAGCTGATCGTAGAGCTGTTGCGCGTTCGGGTTGTAGGGAGTGACCGATTCGGTAAGCTGCGCATGGTGCAGCGCCTCACGGTTGGTCCACAGGGTGGTGGTGATTGAGGTCCCGATAGAGCCGGCGAGAGTACGGGTGAAGTTCGACAAGCTCGACGCCGCCGCCAGCCGCTCCGGCGGCAGGCCGGAAAGGGTGATAGTGGTCAACGGCATGAAGAAGCAGGCCACCGCGAAGCCCTGGATAAACTGTGGCCACGCCGAGGCGCCAAAGTCCATCCCCGGTTCGAAGGTCCAGGCGCGCCAGTAGAAGCAGACGGCGTACATGATAAAGCTGAAGGTGACCAGCCGCCGCATGTCGAGCTTATGCGCGAAGCGGCCAATAATGGGCGACAGAATGACCGGGATCACCCCCACAGGCGCCGAAGCCAGACCGGCCCAGGTTGCGGTGTAGCCGTATACCTCCTGCAACAGCTGCGGCAGCAGCACGATGGCGCCGAAGTAGAGCATATAGGCCAGACTGATACAGAGGCAGCCGATGGTGAAGTTGCGCGACTTAAATAGCGACAGATCGACAATCGGGTTATCGTCGGTCAGCTCCCAGACGATCAGGAAGCTTATCGCCACCACCGCCACGATGGTCAGAATGATAATCTCATTGGAGGAGAACCAGTCGAGCTCTTTGCCGCGGTCGAGCATCACCTGCAGGCTACCGATACCGATGATCAGCAGCGCCAGACCGACGCCGTCGATCCGCCGCTGTTCGGTTTTAGTTTCCCGGTTGCGCAGGGTTTGCATGGTCATCAGCACCACCGCCACGCCAATGGGCACGTTGATAAAGAAGATCCATCCCCAGTGGTAGTTATCGCTGATATAGCCGCCGAGGATCGGGCCGCAGATGGGGGCGACGATCACCGTCATCGACCACAGCGCCAGGGCGATAGAGCGCTTCGCCGGCGGGTAGTTGCTGAGCAGCAGACTTTGCGACAGCGGGATCAGCGGCCCGGCGACAATCCCCTGAATGACACGGAAGAAAATCAGCATCGACAGGCTGTTGGAGACGCCGCAGGCCCAGGAGGCAATGGCGAAGGCGGTGGTTGACCACAGGAACAGCTTCACCTCGCCCACGCGCTTGGCCAGCCAGCCGGTGATGGGGATGGAAATGGCGTTGGCGACCCCGAACGAGGTGATGACCCAGGTCCCCTGGCTCAACGAGGAGCCAAGGTTACCAGCAATGGTTGGGATCGCCACGTTGGCGATAGTGGAATCCAGCACCTGCATGAACGTCGCGAGCGACAGCGCAATGGTCATAATGACCAGCTGCGCGCCTTCCAGCGGTTTTTGCTGTTGCATTACACTCACCCCGAATTATCCGGCGTTGGCCCGAATGATGTCGTCTATCAGTTTATTAACCGGATCGAGAGCGATTTCACGGGCATTACTCTCGTAAACCGGGGAGCTCCGTACCTGGCTGGCCAGCATTTCACCATCGCGGTTGGTGGTATTGACCTCCACCAGCGTTGAGAGACCGATGCGCAGCGGGTGTTCCGCCAGCTGTTTTTCATCCAGCTCGATACGGACTGGCAGACGCTGTACCACTTTGATCCAGTTGCCGGTGGCGTTCTGCGCCGGCAGCAGGGAGAAGGCGCTGCCGGTGCCCATATCCAGACCAACCACTTTGCCGGTGTATTTCACGTCATCACCATAGATGTCGCTGATCACGGTGGCCGGCTGGCCGATACGCATGTGCGCCAGCTGTGTCTCTTTAAAGTTGGCGTCGATCCACAGGTTGGTTGCCGGGACCACCGCCATCAGCGGCGTGGTGGTGCCGATCTGCGCGCCAGGCTGTACTGAGCGACGGGAAACGTAGCCGCTAATCGGGCTGACGATTTGCGTACGCTGCAGAGCCAGCCAGGCGTTACGCACTTCGGTAGCCGCCTGGAGCACCGCCGGTTGTTGTTCCAGTTTAGTACCCAGCACGATCGCCTGGTTGGCGTTGTACTGCTGGATTGCCACGTCGAGCTCGGCCTGCGCGCTGGCGACGGTGTCGCGGGCGTGCTGCAGCTCTTCGCGGCCGATGAGGTTCGCGGCACCCAGCGGGATACGGCGATTCAGGTCCGCCTGCGCCTGGGCGAGGGCGGTTTTTTTGACGTCGATATTCGCCTGCAGTTGCTTGCTGTTGATCATCTGCTGGCGGGTCTGACGGACGCTGGCGGCCAGCTGAGTCTTGGCCTTTTCAAACGCCTGCTGGGCATCGGTCTGATCGAGGGTGACCAGCGGATCGCCTTTCTGCACGTAGTCCGTGTTGTCGGCCCAGACTTTGGTCACGCTGCCCGAGACCTGGGCCATAATTTGTACCTGGTTCCCTGCTACGTAGGCATCATCGGTCTCTTCGTAGTGACGCAGTACCAGAAACCAGTAAATCCCATATGCCACGGCAATAATAATAAAGAGCAATGTCAGCAACAGAAGGGCGCCTTTACGCTTCCCTTTTTTGCTGCCTGGTTGCTGCGGGGTTTGGCTCTCCGCATTTGCGCTCATGTTATTCTCCACCATCTTATTATTTCACATCGGCTGAGCCGACCTGTTTATCAGAAAGGCCAGCAGAGATCTGCTGGCCTGGCTGTTTTCCTTGCAACGTAAAAATGGGCTGAGCGACGCCGCCCTTAGCGTAGAGAGTCCGCCAGCACGCCTTCTTCTTCCATCTGGTCGAGGCGGCTCAGGAGTTTGCGGGTGATATGTTCGAGCTGATCTTTTTCGCTGGTGCTGAGTGAAGACCACAGCTGATGCAGACAGTTATGCTGCGGCGGCAGAACCTCGCGCAGAAACTGATGGCCTTTTTCAGTCAGCTGCAGATGCAGACAGCGACGATCGTTATCGCTCTCGCGGCGCTCAATCCAGCCGCGTTTTTCCAGTTCATCAGCGATACGGGTGGCGTTAGTACGCGACGAGCCCAGCGCGCAGCTCAGCTCGGACGGCTGGATGCTGTGGTTTTCCTGTGACTCCAGCGTAATCAGCGCCATAAATAATGTCTCGTTAATTCCCTGCGCTTTGAGCATTTTATTGCGATTTTCCAGCAGCTTACCTTGCATATGCATGCAAAGACGAGTTAACAGGATCTCCTGGAAAGGGAAATCTTCGTGGCGGCTGGCGCGGAATTTGAGCATTTGCTCAATGGGAGTAAACGAACTATCCATTTGGGTATGACCTCATTAATTACAGCCGATATAATAACTATTGTGACAAATAAATCAAATGAATTATTGACTAAAACTGATACGTAAGGCTTAGAGCCCGCTGGCGATTTTCCAGGCCAGACCATAGGCAAATGCCGACAGCAGGGTCGGGACAATAATGCTGCGGGTTTTCCAGAAGGCGGCCCCCAGCACCAGAAAGCCGATCAGTGTCGGCACCAGGCGATGGGCGTCGGCGAGGATCTCCGGCACGCTGGAGACCACCAGCAGCGCGCAAATCGAGGCGATGCCAATGGTGTCGAGCAACACGCTGACCGGGCCACGGCGGGCAGGACGGGCATGGCCGGCGTGCAGACGCAGGGGAAGATAGCGAAACAGATAGTTGACGCCGCCGACAATCACGCCGAGCAGAAGGACCTCACTGTTCATCAGGCATCCCCTTAAGCATGGCCTGAATCAGCGCCGTCAGACACCCGCAGACAATCCCGGCGAGGATCGCCGCTGGAATAGAAAATAAGAGAATGCCGCCCAGCGCGCCTGCCAGCGCCGCTGTGACGCAGAGAGACTGCTGACGCTGGAAAGAGGCCAGCAGGAAGCTCATAAACAGCGCCGGCAGCATAAAGCCGAGGGCGGCTTCTACTGCCGGATAATCCACCAGCAGGCCGTTGCCGGACCAGGCGCCGGCCAGCGTGCCGCACACCCACGACGCCCACGAGGTAAACGCGAGACCGATCATCCAGTTTTCGCTCCAGCGGCGATTGTCGCGGACCAGCCTGGCGGTGGCGGCGGCGAAAACCTCATCGGTCAGGCCGAAGGCCCAGAGGGCGGTTTTCTTTTTATCGAGCGCGGAAGCTATACGGCTGCGCAGCGAGGGGCCATACAGCACGTGGCGCACGTCCATCGCCATCACCGTCAGGGCCGCGACCCACAGCGAACTGCCGGCGGCCAGCATGGCGGTGATCACAAACTGGCTGGCGCCGGCGTAAATAATGCAGGAGAAAAACAGGCTTTCCAGTGGCGTAAAGCCCAGCCGGGTGGCGTTTAGTCCGAAGGCGAATGCCACCGGAAGGTAGCTGATGACGATGGGGAGGCTATCTTTGATGCCTTCGCCGACGGTGGCGACACGTTCAGGTAAGGCACAGGTTAAGGGCGCGGGGTTTTCCATATGAATAACTTATCGCTGGATCCATGTGAAGGTGGCAAATTGACCGATGTCTCCACCTTAACAGAGGGCGACGCCCCTTAACACTATGGAAATTCCTGGAATCCGCTTTTCCATGACCTTAACCGTCACTTTGCCCGGCCTTGGCAGGGGAGACGTTCGCCCGGATAAGAGCCAGCGCCTTATCCGGGCGCAGAGTTACTGCTGCGCGGCGAGCGCGGTTTTCACCCAGCTGTCGAACAGCGGCTGGTGGGCTTTGATCCAGCCGTCAACATGACCATTGATGTCGGCTTCGGAAGCATGACCCTCATGCATCATCGCATTTTCGGCGTTAATGTCGGCGATCGGCAGCTTCATCACGCTAAACAGGGTGGCGGCGGCCGGGTTTTTCTCCGCCCAGGCTTTGTTGGCGACAATGTGCATGGTGTTCACCGGGAAGCCATAGTTAGCGCCATTGGCCAGTTTGGTATCAATGTTTTTCTGCTCACCCGGCAGAGAAGAAAACGGCACCTGCAGCCAGACGACGTCTTTACCAGGCTTCAGCACATCGCTAACCCAGTACGGTGTCCAGGTATAGTAGAGCACCGGTTTACCCTCTTTATAGCGGGTGATGGTGTCGGCCATCATCGCCGCGTAGTTGCCCTGGTTATGGGTGACGGTGTTGCTCAGGCCATAGGCGTCAATCTGATGGTTAATTACCGCTTCGCAGCCCCAGCCTGGGGTGCAGCCGGTGAGATCCGCTTTACCGTCATTGTTGGTATCAAACAGTTTGGCGATCTGCGGGTCTTTGAGCTGATCGATGGAGGTGATGTGGTACTGCTCGGCGGTTTTCTTATCGATCAGATAGCCCTGGGCGGCGCCAGAGACAAACACCCCTTTGCGATAAAATTTGTTATCACCGCCCGCCGCGGCGTACATGTCATCGTGCAGCGGCTGCCAGTTGGTGGCGATAAAGGTGGTATCGCCGGCGGCAATGGACGTATAGGCGACGTTATAGTCCACTTCGCTGGGCTTCTCGACGGTGTAGCCAAGTTTCTCCAGCGCGCGGCTGACCAGCAGGGTCTGGAAGGTCTCTTCGGAGATGGTGCTCTGGGCAGGCTTCACGGTAATCCCTTTGCCCGGCAGGTCGGCGGCGAAGGCGCTGGTGGCGAGCAGGGTGGCAAAGGCGGCGGTGGCCATCATCGTGCTATGTCGCATGGTGGTTCCTCTTCTTGTTTAACGGGAAGGGCGGCCCCCCGGCATCGGCTGCTGCCGGGGAGCGGCGCTGTATCGGCTTATCGACAGAAAGGGCGAGTGATAAGCCCCAGCGGGCCGGTGGTGTACCAGCGGCGGTTGCCGCGACTGCGGGCGTCGCGGCCGACAGCCTGAGTGAGGCGGTCAAGAATAATCGCCAGGATCACAATCCCGACCCCGCCGACGGTGGCCAGACCCATATCCAGGCGGCCAATGCCGCGCAGCACCATCTGGCCGAGACCGCCGACGGCGATCATCGAGGCGATCACCACCATCGACAGAGCCAGCATCAGGGTCTGGTTAACCCCGGCCATGATGGTGGGCATCGCCAGCGGCAGCTGAACCTTAAACAGTAGCTGGCGCGGGCTGGCGCCAAACGAGCGCGACGCTTCGATCAGATCCGCGGGCACCTGGTTTATCCCAAGGATGGTCAGACGGACGATCGGCGGCAGAGCGAAGATAATTGTCACCACCACGCCAGGCACGTTGCCGATGCCGAACAGCATCACGATCGGCACCAGGTAGACGAAGGCCGGCGTGGTCTGCATGGCATCGAGCAGCGGGCGGATAATTTTCGCTGCCCGCGGGCTGCGCGCCAGCCAAATACCCAGCGGCAGGCCGATAACCATGCAGAACAGCAGGGCGGTGAGGACCAGCGCCAGGGTGACCATCGCCTGCGACCAGGCACCGATGGCGCCGATGGCAATCAGCGAAACCAGAGTGGCGACCCCCATGCCGAGGCTGGAGATCTGCCAGGCGATCAGCGCGAAGAGAATAATCGCCACCGGCGCCGGCATCCCCAACAGCAGCTGCTGGAAGGCGCTGAGGATATAGTCGATCGGCACGCGGATCCCCTGGAACAGCGGGCGGAAGTGCAGCACGATCCAGTCGATGGCGTGGGTGACCCAGCTGTCGAGCGGGATCAGCGTTTTATGGAACGGGTCCATGATGTTGAACTGTTCCGGCTGCGGCGCGGGCGCGCTGTGCAGCCAGTCGGCGCCGCCGCCGTCAGCCGGCGCGGCAGTGGACGCGCCACCCCAGGCGTCAGCGGACTGCGCGGCGCTGTCGGTTGCCGGGGCGCTATCCCACGGATTAGTTTGATCAGCCATGATTCACCCCCTCGCGATCTAAAGCCTGGAGCAGCATTCGTTTGGAAATGATGCCAATGTATTGTTGTTCTTCATCCACCACCGGGACGGCGCACGGCGCCTGACCGACGTGGGAGAGCAGATCGCTGAGCGGCGTTTGCGCCTCTACTGCCAGCGGGGCCTCAATCAGCGCCGCCTCGATCCCCTGGCCGGTGCTGAGCGCCGTCTTCAGAGAATCAATTGAGACAATCCCGACAAAGCGATTTCCGCGCTCGATGACATAGCCGTATTCCCGGTCTTCATCCTGTAATAATTTCAGTGCCGAACGGGGGCCAAAACCAGGCGTTTTACGAATCAGACCGACCGGGCTACGACGGGCAATATCTTTCGCGCTGAAGACCTGGCTAATATCGACGCCGCGGAAGAAGGTGCGGACATAATCATTGGCCGGATTATTTAATATTTCATCCGGAGTGCCGACCTGAACCACTTCGCCATTTTGCATAATGGCGATGCGATCGCCAATGCGCATGGCTTCATCAAGGTCATGGGAAATAAAAACGATAGTACGTTGATGCTTAGCCTGTAATTTGATGAGCTCATCCTGCATTTCGGTGCGAATGAGCGGATCGAGCGCGGAGAAGGCTTCATCCATCAGCAGAATATCGGGATTAATTGCCAGCGCGCGGGCTAAACCGACGCGCTGACGCATCCCGCCGGAGAGCTCATCCGGCCAGGCGTGGGCATAATTCTCCAGCCCGACCTGACGCAGCGCTTCCCGCGCTTTTTGCTCTCGTTCGGCGGCCGGGACGCCGGCCAGCGCCATGCCAAACGCCGTGTTGTCGAGCACGCTCATGTGCGGCATCAGCGCAAAGGACTGAAAAACCATCGCAATTTTCTTGCGGCGCACCTCGCGCAGCTCGGCATCCGACATTTTGGCGATATCGACCCCGTCAATCAGCACCTGGCCGCGGGTGGGTTCAATCAGGCGATTGAGAAGGCGAACCATGGTGGATTTCCCCGAGCCGGAGAGCCCCATGATGACGAATATCTCGCCTTCTTCAATGGCCAGACTGGCGTCTTTGACGCCAAGCGACAGCCCCGTTTTTTCCAGTATTTGCGCTTTGTTGAGTCCTTTCTCAATATATTTGAAAGCCCGGTGGGGGTGCTCGCCAAATATCTTATAAAGATTTTTAATTTCTAATTTAATTGCCATGCAATAGAGAAGTTCCTGTTATTTGTTTATTGCGATATGGTACCCGATGGTGATTATGATCTTTTTACACCCTAACATACTCAGATTCTGTGACAACCCTCAATGGCAAACTCTCGGCAAAATGAGAAGACGGGATTTACGGTTCAGCCCCCGTGATATAAGGGCTGAGAGGCAATTTATTGCAGGTGATATTTTTTGATTATCTTTGGATAATTCGCCTGGAATGGCATGGTTTTCTGCTAAATATGACGCAGTGATGACGGTTAAGCGATGGAGAGAATATTTGGCAGAGAAACCGTTATTCTGAGAAATAGAACACCAGGAATCCGTCCGTGATATTCCTGGTGAAAGTACGGTTAAAAGTCCCAGTCGTCGTCGGCGGTTTCTTCCGTTTTACCTATCACGTAGGAGGAGCCGGAGCCGGAGAAAAAGTCGTGGTTTTCATCGGCGTTAGGTGACAGCGCGGCGAGGATCGCCGGGTTAACCGTTGCCATCTCCGCCGGGAACAGCGCCTCATAGCCGAGGTTCATCAGCGCTTTATTGGCGTTGTAGCACAGGAAAGCGCTGACGTCGTCGAACCAGCCGCTCTCGCCGTACAGTTCCCGGCTGTAGGCCAGCTCGTTGTCGTAAAGATCCATCAGCAGATCGAGGGCGAAATTTTTCAACTCTTCGCGCTTGCCGGGGCTGACGATCTCCAGTCCTTTCTGATACTTGTAGCCAATGTAATAGCCATGCACCGCTTCATCGCGAATGATCAGACGGATCAGATCCGCGGTATTGGTCAGTTTTCCCCGGCTGGAGAAGTGCATGGGCAGCCAGAAGCCGGAATAGAAGAGAAAGGATTCGAGGAACACGCTGGCGATTTTTTTCTTCAGCGGCTCATCGGCCTGATAGTAGCCCAGCATCAGTTGCGCTTTACGTTGCAGGGGTTCGCAGCTTTCACTCCAGGCAAAGGCGGCATCCACCTCTTTGCTGTGGCACAGCGTGGAAAAAATGGAGCTGTAAGAGCGAGCATGAACCGCTTCCATAAAGCTGATGTTCGACAGTACCGCCTCCTCATGTGGGGTCAGGGCGTCCGCCATCAGCGCCGGGGCGCCGACGGTGTTCTGAATGGTGTCGAGCAGGGTCAGCCCGGTGAAGACGCGAATGGTCAACTGCTGCTCCGCCGCGCTGAGGGTTTGCCAGGCGGGAATGTCGTTCGACAGCGGCACTTTCTCCGGTAGCCAGAAGTTGCTGGTGAGACGATTCCAGACCTCAAGATCTTTGTCGTCATCAATGCGGTTCCAGTTGATAGCGCTGATACGCGTTAAATGAGTCATCCTGTTCTCCTTACAGCGCGCAGGACACGCAGCCTTCAATTTCAGTGCCTTCCAGCGCCAGCTGGCGCAGACGGATGTAGTAGAGGGTCTTGATACCTTTCTTCCAGGCGTAGATTTGCGCCTTGTTGATATCGCGAGTGGTGGCGGTATCCGGGAAGAACAGCGTCAACGACAGCCCCTGATCGACGTGGCGCGTCGCTTCGGCGTAGGTATCAATGATCTTCTGGGGCCCTATCTCGTACGCATCCTGATAGAGGGCCAGATTGTCGTTATTCATAAACGGCGCGGGGTAGTACACCCGCCCGGTTTTCCCCTCTTTGCGGATCTCAATCTTCGAGACGATCGGGTGAATACTGGAGGTGGCATGGTTGATGTACGAGATTGACCCGGTGGGCGGCACCGCCTGCAGATAGCGGTTATAGATGCCATAGCGCATGACATCGTCGCGCAGCTGGCGCCAGCTTTCCCGATCGGGCAGGGGAATGCCGGCGCGAGCGAACAGCGCGCGCACCCGCTCGGTTTTCGGCTGCCACTCCTCCTGCAGATATTTGTCGAAGTACGCCCCGCTGGCGTAGCGTGACTGTTCGAAGCCGGCGAAGCGCTGGCCGCGCTCGCGGGCCAGCAGCATCGAAGTGTGCAGGGCATGCCAGGTTACGGTGTAGAAATAGATATTGGTAAAGTCCAGCCCCTCCGGGCTGCCGTAGGCAATCCCTTCCCGCGCCAGGTAGCCGTGAAGATTCATCTGCCCCAGGCCGATAGCGTGGGAGGCCGCATTGCCGGCCGCCACCGAGGGGACCGACTGAATGTGGCTCATATCAGACACCGCGGTGAGGGCGCGCACCGCGGTGGCGATAGTACGGGCAAAGTCCGGCGAGTCCATAGTATGGGCGATATTCAGCGAGCCGAGGTTGCAGGAGATATCCTCCCCGATATGGGCGTAACTGAGGTTCTCATCATAGGTGGACGGCGTACTGACCTGCAGGATCTCCGAACACAGATTGCTCATGGTGATCCGCCCGGCCACCGGACTGGCGCGGTTAACGGTGTCTTCAAACATGATGTACGGATAGCCGGACTCGAACTGGATCTCCGCCAGGCGCTGGAACAGATCGCGGGCGCGGATCCAGCGCTTGCGCACTCGTTCATCAGCCACCAGCTGCGGATAAAGATCGCCGATGGCGCAGTCGGCGAAGGGTTTGCCGTACAGCCGTTCGACGTCATACGGTGAGAACAGGGCCATCTGCGCGTCTTCTTTCGCCAGCTGGAAGGTGATATCAGGGATCACCACCCCCAGCGACAAGGTTTTGATGCGGATTTTCTCATCGGCATTCTCACGCCGGGTATCGAGAAAGCGCAAAATATCGGGATGGTGAACATGCAGCCAGACCGCTCCCGCCCCCTGGCGGGCGCCAAGCTGATTGGCATAGGAGAAGGCGTCCTCCAGCATCTTCATCACTGGCACCACCCCGGAGGACTGGTTTTCGATGCGCTTGATCGGCGCTCCGGCCTCGCGCAGGTTGGAGAGTAAAAAAGCCACCCCGCCGCCGCGTTTCGACAGCTGCAGCGCCGAGTTAACCGCCCGGCCGATGGACTCCATATTATCTTCAATGCGCAGCAGGAAGCAGGAGATCAGCTCCCCGCGCTGCTGTTTGCCGGCGTTGAGGAAGGTGGGGGTGGCGGGCTGGAAGCGGCCGCTGAGCATCTCTTCCGTTAGCTGCCGCGCCTGCTGCTCATCCCCCTGGGCCAGCGTCAGCGCCACCATTACGCAGCGATCGGCAAAATCCTCGAGGTAATGCTTGCCGTCAAAGGTCTTCAGCGCGTAGCTGGTATAGAACTTCCACGCGCCGAGGAAGGTCTGGAAGCGAAATGCGGCGCGTCGGGCCTGGGCGAACAACGCCAGCACAAACCCGCGATCGTAGCCGGCCAGCACCTGCGGATCGTAATAGCCCTCGTGAACGAGCCAGGCGAGCTTGTCGTCCTGGCTGGCGAAGGTGAGGGTGTTGGGCCGTACCTGGGTCGCCATAAAGGCCTCGACCGCCTGGCTATCTTTCTCAAACGGGATGCGGCCCTCGCTGTCGTACAAATTCAGCATCGCGTTGAGGGCATGAAAATCCGCGGCGGCGGTTACAGGTTCTGCGGTTGTCGTTGCCAAAATTCGCTGACTCCTTTACGCACAGTGTTGATATCGTCAGGGGTTCCCATCAGCTCGAAGCGGTAGAGATAGGGCACGGCGCATTTTTGCGCGATGACATCCCCGGCGCGCCCCCAGGCGTCGCCAAAGTTGCGATTGCCAGCGGCAATCACCCCGCGGATCAGCTGGCGGTTATGCACGTCGTTTAAAAAGCGGATCGCCTGACGCGGCACCGCGCCGGCCGTGCCGCCGCCGCCATAGCTGGGAACGATGAGAATATAGGGGGCGTCTACCTGCAGATGTTCGCGCTCGTTCAGCGGGATGCGCACCGCCGGCAGCCCCAGGCGCTGCACAAAGCGATGGGTATTCTCCGAACGGCTGGAGAAGTAGACGATGAGGCTCATGCGCTGGCCGCCGTGGCGGAGGGGCGCAGGCGATTGATCATGTCCGGGCGGAAGCCGCTCCAGCGCAGATCGCCGGCGATCACCACCGGCAGCTGGCGAAATCCCTGTTCGCGCAGGGTGTCGATGGTGTCCGGCTGCTGGTCGATGTTTACCATTTCAAAAGGCAGTCCCCGGCTCTCCATGGCTCGCCGGGTGGCATGGCACTGCACGCAGTCATTTCGAGTGTAAATAATAATGCGCATGATTCGTATTTCCATTTAAGATAACGGCACGGCGCTAAACGCAGCGTCGAACGTTGTGGGTCATTCGATAAGGAATACTAGATGTAGTTATTTAAAACTTCAACCGCTCAATATATAGCGTTTTTAGCAAGGAGTTCCCCCGCCGGGATAGTTCGGCGGAGGAGGGGGGAGGCTGTGCGGAACTACAGGCGCATAGCGACGGCGAGGCGGTTAAACGCGTTCATCAGGCTGATGGCTAAGGTCAGGTCGCTTATCTGACGTGGGGTAAAATGCTCCCGCAGCGGCAGGTAGACGTCATCTTCCGCATGGCTGACGGCAATGTCGGTGACCGACTCGGCCCACGCCAGCGCTGCGCGTTCGGCCGGTGTGAAGTGAGCGCTTACCCGCCAGCCCGCCAGGGCATCCAGCTTGCTTTGCGCCATACCGCCCTTGCGCAGCGCCTGGCTGTGCTTCTCAAGGCAGAAGGCGCAGCCGTTGATCTGCGAGACGCGTAAATAAACCAGCTCCACCAGGGCGCTGCCCAGCTCGCTTTTCTCCAGCGCGATGCTGGCCTGTACCAGCCCTTTATAAACTTCCGGGCTCAGTTCACTGAATGGCTGACGTAATTGGCTCATGGTGTTCTCCTCTCTAAGACGGCAGCCAAAATAGCACTATAATGGACTGCAAAAGATAGCCATATTGTGATGAAAAAAGCAGACCATAATGGAAGCTCATGACCTCCCGCTTTATCAGCGTATTGCCCGCCAGCTAAAATCCGCCATTGAACGGGGCGAACTGGCCCCGGGCAGCCGTCTCCCCGCCAGCCGGGTGTTTGCTCAGGAGCAGGGTGTCTCCCGGGCGACTATCGAAAACGCCTGGGGCGAACTGGTCGCCCAGGGCTGGCTTGAGCGGCGCGGGCAGGCAGGAACTTTTGTCAGCGAGCGGCTCAGTCCGCGCCAGCTGGCGCCGGTAACGCCAGCGCAACCTGCCGCATCGGCGGAGCCGCTGCCGTTTCAGATGGGGCTGCCGGCGCTGGATCTCTTTCCGCGCGGGCTGTGGGCGCGAGTGATGGGGCGCCGACTGCGCACGCAGTCGCGCTTCGACCTTGCTCCCGGCGATCCCGGCGGCGACCCGCTTCTGCGCCAGGCGATCGTGGACTATCTGCGCCTGTCGCGCAGTATTGACTGCCAGCCAGAGCAGGTGCTGATTACCGGCAACTATGCTACCGCCATGGATCTTATCCTGCGGACGCTGGCGCAGCCGGGGGAGCATATGTGGATGGAGGATCCGGGGTATCCCTTTATCCGCCCGGTCGTTGAGGCCAGGCAGCTGGTGGTGGATGCCATCCCGGTGGACGACGAAGGAATGGATGTTGGCTGGGGCTTGCGCCATCAGCCTCAAGCGCGGTTTGCCCTGCTCACCCCGGCCCACCAGAGCCCGCTGGGGGTCGCGCTGTCGCTGCCCCGACGTCGCCAGCTGCTGGCGTGGGCTGCGGAGCGCGACGCGTGGATTATTGAGGACGATTACGATAGTGAGTTTCGCTATCGCGGCAAACCGCTGCCGCCATTGAAAAGTCTCGATGCGCCGCAGCGGGTTATCTACGCGGGCACCTTTAGTAAATCGCTGTTTCCGGCGCTGCGCACCGCCTGGCTGGTGGTGCCGACCCCGCTGGTGGCGCGTTTTCACCAGACGGCGGAGCGTCAGCCCTGCACTGTTCCCACCCTGTGGCAGCAGACGCTGGCGGATTTTATCCAGCAGGGCCATTTCTGGCGTCATCTGAAGAAAATGCGCGCCAGCTACAGCCAGCGCCGACAGTGGCTGGAGTCGGCTCTGCAGGCGCAGGGCTTTCAGGTCACGCCGCAGCAGGGAGGTATTCAGCTGGTCATGCCGGTCAGCGGCGACGATCGCCTGCTGGCGCGACGGGCGATAGCGGCCGGGCTGGCGGTGCAGGCGCTGAGCGACTGGCGGATACGCCAGGCTGGCGAAGGGGGATTACTGATGAGTTTTACTAATATTCGCTCGGCGGCGATGGCCGATGCGCTGGCCCGGCGGCTGAGGGAGGCGATCCGGGGCGATGGCGCATAAAAAAACCCTGCGGCCAGAGGCGCGCAGGGGCTGACGCGTATTTGTTATCTTCATTTCTATCCGTGAAACTGGCGGGCTCCCGCTCGCTCGTAGAACAGCAGAAGCTGACGCTGTAGCTATTATCGACGTAAATTGAGCAATACGCCAATAAATACCCCGACGGCGGCGGCGGCACCCACGCTGTGCCACGGTTTATTGCGTACATAGGTGTCGGCACAACCCAGCGCATCGCATGCTGCCTGGCGCGCATCCAGCGCCGCCTGCTGCACCCGGTTGTGGCCGTTAAGGCGGGCGCGGGTCTCTTTTAACAGCGACTGTGCTTTGACACGCGCCGCTTCCGCTTCCTCTTTCGCATCACTGCCCCACGATTTCAGGACCTCTTCCAGCGTATCCGCTAATTGGCTGACATCGTTATGAATATCTTCGGCGTTCTCGTCAAAATTGTTGCGGTTCACATGGTTAGCCATCGTTATCTCCCTTAATTCCATCGAGTGAGTAAGTGTAGGACAAGATTTTGAATTATGCTTACTGCTGTGGTTTCTGGAATTTTCCGAAAGCACTGCGCTTAACGAATAAGGTAAGGTCAATGTGCGGTAAAAGATAACGAGGAATCAGTATGTATTTAAGACCCGATGAGGTGGCGCGTGTTCTTGAAAAAGCCGGCTTCACCATGGATGTTGTGACGCAAAAAGCGTACGGCTATCGCCGCGGCGATAATTATGTTTATGTGAACCGCGAAGCGCGCATGGGGCGAACAGCGTTAGTTATTCATCCGGCGTTAAAAGAGCGTAGCAATATGTTGGCCGAACCGGCCTCCGATATCAAAACTTGCGACCATTATGAACAATTTCCGCTGTATTTAGCCGGAGACGCGCAGCAGCATTATGGTATTCCGCATGGGTTTAGCTCACGTATGGCGCTTGAGCGTTTTCTGAATGGACTATTTGGCGAAGCCCAGCCGGCCATGTCGACGAATTAATTAGGCAAGGGATGAGTCAGGCGGAGCGGACTGAGAGGAAAAAGCGACTGGCAGCGCCAGTCGCTGATAATGCGTCGGTCAGGCTTTCGCCTGCTGGTAGGGAGCCACGCGGAACAGGCGGCGGCAATAGTCGAGGAAGTAGCCGTAAGCGGCGCCCATCATCATCGAAACCGCCAGGTTTGAGCTCACCGCAGCGACAATCTGGTGGCTGTCTGCCCCCACGCCCCACAAAATAGCCACATACACCGGTGACTGAAAGGTGACGTAGGCCAGCACGTCGGCCATATTTTTCATCCAGCCAGCCGGGCTGATACGCCGGGCCTGACGCATGGCAAAATCGCGATACATCCCGTAGGGTACGGCAATAATAATGTTGACCGGGATCGCCACCAGGCGCGACGATAAAGACTGCTCAAACGTCATACCAGAGAGAAAAATTTCGATCATCATGTTGACGACGGTGCAGTAAACCACCATCGCAAAGGTGTCTGCAACCGCGTGCCGCAAGCGGGAGTGCGCAGAGAACATCGGAGTGCTCCTCGAAAATGAAGTCAATAACGCCGAAAAATGCGCGTTGGTATAGCGTTTTTGGGCTGCCTGTTTTGATGTGCGTAGAGTATATCTCTGCATTAAAAGTGGCAACTAGCTATAAATTTTTATTTATCGCCTTTTTGTCGATAAAATACTCTGCAGTAGTTCGTTTTTTGTTCGTTACGCTACTTTTATTCCCTTCTTTGTTAAATTAATTGTTTTTCAAATAGTTATATTTGTTTTCTCTCAAGGGGCTGGCCGACGACTCGGCGCCTGCCTGCCCGCTGCGGCGCAAAATCACGTTAGCGTGTGACTGAGGTCATATTTAGAATTTTTTATGCCATCGCACGCATTTTTATGGTGAAAAACTCTGAACTGGTGCGTGTTGTTTTATTCCGAATGACTGATTAACTATTCAGTGTGTCGGGAGGGGGGGATCGGCTAGACCACCGACGATGAGCTGGTAACCTGCTGACCGCAAAGGTAATATCCTCGGCGGGTTATATTTTATTGCGCGTCCGGGATCCGGTTTTATCTATTCATTATCGCTTTTTGCCAGATTTATGAAAAAGCAAAGCAATGTCCCAATATAGTCCCGATAGATAAAGGACATTACCCCGGTAATATATTTTTCTGGATAACCGAAGGCTGGAAATAAATAAGCGTTTCTATTACACTTGCCGCGTCGTATCTTTTAATTTTTTATCTGGGATTTTTTAATTTTATGTCTTTAATGTTACACAAACTGAATAATATCCGTTCACTGCGTTCCCTGTCCCGTGAATTCTCCATTGACGTGCTTGAAGAGATGCTGGAAAAACTCAGGATCGTCACTGAAGAAAAACGGACGCAACAGCAGCTGGCAGCGCAGCAGCAGGCTGAATATCAGGAAAAAGTAAATACCTGGCTTGAACTAATGCGCGCCGACGGTATTTCTCCTGACGAGCTGGTGGCGGATATTCAGCCACCGAAGACGGGCGGTAAAAAGCGCCAACCGCGTCCGGCGAAATATCGTTATATCGATCATACTGGTGCTGAGAAAACCTGGACCGGCCAGGGAAGAATGCCGAAGCCGATTGCCCAGGCGGTCGCCCAGGGTAAATCGCTGGAGAGCTTTTTAATTTAACGCTTACGGGCCAGCGCCAGTCCGGCGGGGGAGTCCCCCCGCCGGACTGGCCTGATAGCCTTAAGTGAGGGGGGCTTCAGCAGACGCCGAAGTCTCCCTCTTCCTGATAGGGCGTCACCTCGTCTGACTTCAGCGTATAGCGTTCTCCCTGCTCCTGTGCGGCCTGGACCACTACCAGCTGCTCCCCATTCACTTCCACCACTTTCAGTTTTGGCCCACCCGCGCGCGGTTGTACCAGATCGCCGACAGCAAACATCATTCACTCCTCACGATTAACATCCTGGATGAACCTAAACCATAGCTCAACGCCCGGGCACTGAACACCGGTGTGTTGTTTTTTGTTAAAACAATTTGGAGGTATATGTATTAATGTTGTTAATGTTTCGCTGACGCCATACCGCTGCTGACAAGGGGGACGGCGAGGGTAGGGTTACCACTAACAGGTCAGGAAAGACACCATGAAGTATATCATTCTGTTGATCATTGTTATTGCTGTGCTGTATGTGCATTACCGCGGACGCGTGCGCTATCGTTTCTGGCGGCAACTCTCCGACCATTCCACATTTACCGCACCGCTGAATGGATTTATGTATTTATTTTCCCGCGTGCCGAATACGCCATATCTGCGTCCGGAGATGTTTCCCGAGCTGGCGATATTGCAGCAGAACTGGCAGGTTATTCGCGACGAAGGGATCCATCTCCAGCAACTGGAGCAGATCAAAGCGGCCGATAAATATAACGATGCCGGATTTAACTCATTTTTTAAAACCGGCTGGAAGCGCTTTTATCTGAAATGGTATGAGGATGCCCATCCTTCCGCCAGCCAGCTTTGCCCACACACCACCGCGCTGTTGCGGGACATTCCGTCGATAAAAGCAGCCATGTTTGCCACCCTGCCGGACGGCAGTCGTCTGCCGCGCCACCGCGATCCCTACGCCGGCTCGCTGCGCTTCCATCTTGGCCTGGCGACGCCGAACGATGACCGCTGTTTTATCGAGGTGGACGGTCAGCGCTACAGCTGGCGCGATGGGGAAGGGGTCCTGTTTGATGAGACCTATATCCACTATGCGGAAAATACCAGTGGTGAGAATCGCCTGATTCTGTTCTGCGATATTGAACGGCCGATGCGCTACCGCTGGGCGCAGAAGGTGAACTACTGGCTGGGACGTCATCTGATGAGCGCCGCCTCGGCGCCCAATGATACCGGCGATCGTACCGGCGGGATTAACCGGGCGTTTCGCTATATCTATCAGATCCGCATTGTCGGCAAACGGCTGAAAAAATGGAATAAAACCGTCTATTACATCGTCAAATGGCTGCTGTTCGGCGGTATTGCCTGGCTTATCTGGAGCGCGTTTTAACGCCCCTGGCGCCGGTTCCAGGGCATGACTGCCAGCAAGCGCGCCATACCGCAAAAGCCGGTCACCCCGGCGAAGGTGAGCCCGGCACCGACCGCGCCGCTGAGCAGGAAGAAGCCGCTGCTCACGGTATAGCCCAGCAGCACACCGAGTAAAATCAGGGCGCCAGCGGCAATTTGTACCTGGCGCATCAGCGGCAGCGGCTGGGATTTATCTTCTGCTACCGGGAGCCCTGCGGCTTTCCATGCCTGAATTCCTCCCGCCAGCAGGCAGGCCTGCGCCGGCGCGGCGGCCGCGGCCAGGCGAATCGCATTATTCTGCGTCCGGGAACCCGCCTGGCAGTGAAAGATGACCGTCTCTCCGGCCCGGGCATTGAGGGACGTACCGCTGGTCAGGGCGGCGAGCGGCACCAGCTCGGCATCGGGGATACGTTCGCGCGCGTATTCATCCGCATCACGGATATCAATCAGTCTGGCGCCCTGGGCAATCAGCGCCCGGGCTTCGGCAGGGGTTACGGTGGCGATAGTCATAGGATCCTCACGGGCAATAGAGCGTTTTCAGCGTGTTGATCACCTGCTGTACCGCAGGGTGGGTGATGAAATAGTGGATACGCTGGGCGTCGCGCTCGCTGTCGATCAGCCCCTCGTCACGCATTCGCGCGAGATGCTGCGAGGTGGCGGAGGGGCTCAGGCCGGTAGCCCGCGCCAGCTCACCAGCGCTGGCTCGCGGCGCGTCGCAGAGCATGCACAGGATCAGCAATCGGTGAGGATTGCTCATCGCTTTCATCAGCGCGGCGGCTTCTCCGGCGCGGGCCTGCAGGTCTTCAGGTGTGGTCATATATTTTAGCTTTTTCTAAATTTAGATAACTCTAAAATAAAAAGGCCGCTAGCGCCAGCACATTCTCTCCACGACTCAGGCCGGAACGGCGAGCTGGGCAATCTGCGCCCGGGCGCGGGCGATCCCGGCGTCGCGACCCTGCGGACGATTGTCCAGCCCTTCGGCATAGATAAATTCCACCTCATGGATCCCCATCAGCCCCAGTACCGCGCGCAGATAGGGGGTGATGGCGTCGGTGGTTTCTCCGAGATGAATCCCGCCGCGGCTGCTGACGACCACCGCCCGAACGCCCTCGACCAGCCCCTGCGGCCAGCTGTCGGTGTAGCGAAAGGTTTCCCGCGCCCGCGCCACGAGGTCGAACCATTTTTTCAGATCGGTCGGGACGTTGAGGTTATACATCGGGGCACCGATCACCAGCAGGTCGCTGGCCTTTAACTCGGCGATAAGCTGGTCGGAGAGCGCGACCGCCTCGCGGATGGCCGGCTGCGGATCCGCCGCTCCGCGCAGGGCGGCGAACAGGGAGCGATCCAGCGTTGGCAGCGTCATGGCGCTGAGATCGTGTTCGGTGAGCCGATCGCGGTGTCCCGCCGCCTGACGCGCCGCGAGAAATTCGTTAATCAGCTGATTGGTCAGGGATACTTCGCCGTTAATGCTGGATTTTAATACCAGTACGTTCGCCATGATGAGTGCCTCAAATGAAGGATGGAGGCAGAGACTACCACTGTCTTTTTGGTCTCAGGAGTGACATTATTTTCCACTATTGTATCCCCTAAGGAACCAATCTGTGCGCGACGATCTGAATGCGATCCCGGTATTTGTCACCGTGGTCGAGAGCGGCAACTTTGCCAGCGCGGCGGCGATCCTCCATGTGACGCGTTCGGCAGTGGGAAAAACCATTGCCCGGCTGGAGGCGCGCCTCGGCGTGGCGTTATTCCAGCGCACCACCCGCAGGCAACTGCTGACGGAAGAGGGAGAACAATTTTACCACCAGTGCCGGGAGGCGCTGGGGCGGATCCGCGAGGCTGAAGAGGCGCTGCAGCGCGGCAAAGGTGAGGTGCAGGGGCGGCTGCGGGTGTCGTTGCCGGTGCTGTTTGGCCAGCGCTGCGTTGCACCGCTGCTGTTCCTCCTCAGTCAGCGCTATCCGTTACTGAAGCTCGAGCTCCACTATAGCGACCGGCAGGTTAATCTGCTGGAAGAGGGGTTTGATCTCGCGGTGCGTATCGGGAGCCTGGCCGATACCGGGTCGCTACGGGCGCGGGCGCTGGGGGAGCATGGCATGGTGCTGTGTGCGGCGGCGGAATACCTGCGCCAGCAGCCGGCGCCGCAGACCATTGCCGGGCTGAGCGAGCACCGTACTCTCGGCTATCTGCACAACGGCCAGCTGCAAAAATGGCAACTGTATGACCCGCAGCAGGGCGAAGTGCGCTTCAGTCCGCAGACGTGGCTGATACAGGATGATTTTGCCGCCATCGCGGCGGCGGTGCAGCAGGGAATGGGCATCGCCTGGCTGCCGGACTGGCTGGTGGCGCAGGCGCTTGCCGACGGAACGTTGCAGCAGGTGTTGGCGCCCAGCGCTCAGGTGCGTTTCGCCATCCACGCGGTGTGGCCGGAGGGGCCGTGGCTGCCGCAAAAAACGCGGGCGGCGATCGACGCCCTGCGGGAAGGGCTGCCTCTTGCGGCCAATTTACCCTCCCGCGGTTAAGGGTGTCTTAAGGCGTCCGGGCGATAATGACAGAAAGATGACGACTGAGAGCTCTCGCTATGAACGCCCTGGAAACCCTGAATCAATCTGTTTTTCTCGCCCTGAATGCGCAGCCTGGCGCCGCGGAAGGCTTACTGTCGCTGGCCCGTTTTTGCGCCACTGGCATCGTGTTTATGATGCCGGCGATCGCGCTCGGCCTGTGGTTCCTCGGTGGCCGTGAGGGGCATCGCCAGGCGCTGTTTATGACCCTGGCCGTGGTGATTTCCCTCGGGCTGGGGATGGTGTGCGGAACGCTCTGGTTCCATCCGCGGCCGTTTATGATCCCCCTCGGCCATACCTGGATAAGCCATCCGGCGGATAACAGCTTCCCCAGCGATCACGGGACGGTGATGTTCAGCGCCGCGTTTGCGCTGCTGTCGCTGCGCCTGCGGGTGCCTGGCCTGCTGATGCTGCTGGCCGCGCTGCCGGTGGCCTGGTCGCGCATCTATCTTGGGGTACATTTTCCGCTCGATATGGTGGGGGCGGCCCTGGTCGCCGTCGGTGGGGTCATCGTGGCAAAACGGATCTGGCAGGTGGCCGGCTCACGTCTGGTGCTGCTGTGCGAGGCCGTCAGCCGGCGCATGTTCTCCTGGCTGCCGGCGCGCTTTACGCCGTAGCCTCAGCGACGGGGCCGTCCGGCCCGGGCGGCGCGGCGGTACAGCGTGCTGCGGGCGATGCCCAGCATCTGTGCCGCCCGGCTGACGTTGCCGTTGACGCTGGCCAGGGTATCGACAATCAACTGCTCGTCATGGGCCTGCAATCCCCCGCGCGGCAGCGGCGCAGGCGCGGTGCGATACGCTTCCGGCAGGGCATCGGGCGTTAATGTGTCGCCCTCATCGGCGAGGGCCAGCATCACCTTCAGGACGCTCTGCAGCTGGCGCACGTTTCCCGGCCACGGCAACTGGCTGAGGTGAGTCAGCAGCGCGTTTGAAAGCGTCACCCGGCGCGAAGCGCCGCCCAGGTCACGCCACAGCGTGGCGATAAAGGTTTCCAGCGCTGGCCACTCGCGTAGCGGAGGCAGCGCCAGGGCATACTCCCGCAGGCGCCACAGCAAATCTTCGCGGAATTCGCCGGCGCTGACCCGCTGGGGCAAACTGCGGTGGGTGGCGCAGATCACCGCGAAGTTCACCGGCACGCTGCGGCTGGCGCCCAGCGGAGCGACCTCTTTCTCCTGCAGTACCCGCAGGAGGCGGGTCTGCAGCGCCAGCGGCATATCGCCGATCTCATCCAGAAACAGCACCCCGCCCTCGGCCTCGCGAATTTTACCGATATAGCCGTTTTTGCTGGCGCCGGTAAATGCCCCCGGCTGGTAGCCGAAGAGCTCGGATTCGATCAGCGATTCCGGGATGGCCGCGCAGTTAATGGCGACAAATTTACCGCTGCGCCAGCGGCTGTGCTGGTGCAGCGTGCGGCTGACATACTCTTTGCCGCTGCCGGTTTCCCCCTCAATGCATAGCGCAATGCCGGCGTTGAGCAGCCGCAGCAGCTTTTCACCTTCGCTCGGGCTGGTAAAGGGGAGCTGCATGGCCGGCGGGGCGCTTACCGCCACCCGGCGGCGGGTGGGCTCCCGCAGACGATAGTGATAGCGGCCCTGCGGCATGGTTAGCGGCAGCGGGACGCTGACCGCCGTTTGCGCCAGCGTCGGAAAAAGCGACGCAAAGGTGAGCTGGCCAAACTGCGCCGCGCTCAGGCCGAACTCGCGCATCGCCAGCCGGTTGCCGGCGGTGAGGACGTTGTCGGAAAAGACCAGCAGCAGCTCCTCGACGCTGTCGAGCTTGTCCACCTGCCGGTGCAGGCTCATCAGCCACTGCTCAGGATGCAGGCTCTGTTTCACCCACAGATATTCAATCTGCTTTGCCGCCGCTTTCACCCAGCCGAAGGTGTGATGGTGGGGAAAATCCGCCGGGCCGGAGATATCCAGCACCCCGGCAATACTTCCGTCCGGTCGCTGGAGCGGCATTGCCGCGCAGTACAGATTCTGATTGCGGGTGAGAAAGTGCTGGCGTCCATCGATCTCGCAGCCGTCGTCAATGACCAGCGCGGTGCCAATGGCGTTGGTCCCGCGCCCGCTTTCGCTCCACAGATTGCCAGGGGCCAGCGCCACGCGCTGGGCCTTCTGCAACGCCTGGGTATCGCCGACGGTGTGTAGCACCAGGCCGCCGGGATCGGAGAGGATCACCACCGACTGCAGGTCCGCCACCTGACGCGACAGCGCCTCCACCACCGGCTGCGCCAGCTGCTGCAGGCTGCGGTGGCTGGCGAGCCGGTCTGCCAGCTCGCCGGCGCCGAGACGGGGAAAATCCTCGGTAGCGGGATCCAGACCATAGCGCCGGCAGCGAGACCACGAGTCGCTCAGCAAGGGGTTAGTACGTACCTCTGGGGCAAGAAGAACGGGATTAGCTGGCACAGGGCACCTCAGGGTCGATGTTGCTGTGTTGCGATATTGTAGCCATTTGGTTTAATTGGTGTTGCGATTTGCAACACATAAGTGGAAAACTGCGCGACAGCGTTCGATAGTCTGACAAAAGATTATTTATAACCGTTTGATAATTAATATTATTACAAGGAGTCAAAAAACTGGCATAACCCCTGCAAAGTGAGAAGCGTTCGGCGGCAAGTTTAAAAAATCAATATGCCGCTGCGTCTCAACCCTACAGAAGGAGATTTGCGATGCGTTATGCACACCCTGGCCAGCCCGGCGCTCTGGTTTCATTCAAATCCGCTTACGGCAACTTCATTGACGGTAAATTTATCGAGCCGCTGAGCGGTGAATTCTTTATGAATACCTCCCCGGTTGACGGCAGCAACATTGCGCAGTTTCCCCGGTCGGATGCCAGAGACATCGACTTCGCCCTCGATGCCGCCCACCGTGCAGCGCCGGCCTGGGGCAAAACTTCAGTGCAGCAGCGCTCCAGGCTGCTGCTGCAGGTCGCCGATCGTATTGAACAACATCTGGAATATCTGGCGGTGGCGGAGAGTTGGGACAACGGGAAACCGATCCGCGAAACCCTGAATGCCGATCTGCCGCTGGCGGTGGACCATTTTCGCTACTTCGCCGGCTGCCTGCGCGCCCAGGAGGGCAGCACCGCAGAAATAGATGAAACCACGGTGGCCTACCATTTCCATGAACCGCTGGGGGTGGTCGGACAGATTATCCCGTGGAACTTCCCGCTGCTGATGGCCGCGTGGAAGCTGGCCCCGGCCCTGGCGGCGGGTAACTGCGTGGTGCTCAAGCCGGCTGAGCAGACGCCGCTGAGCATTACCCTGCTGCTGGAGCTGATCGGCGATCTGTTCCCGGCCGGGGTGCTTAACGTGGTACAGGGATTCGGCAAAGAGGCGGGCGAGGCGCTGGCCACCAGCAAACGTATCGCCAAGCTGGCGTTCACCGGCTCCACGCCGGTCGGGCGGCATATTCTCGCCTGCGCGGCGGAGAATATTATCCCGTGCACTGTCGAGCTGGGAGGAAAATCGCCCAACATCTACTTTGCCGACGTGATGGACGGAGAAGAGGAGTTTATTGAGAAGGCGGTGGAGGGACTGGTGCTCGGCTTCTTTAACCAGGGGGAAGTCTGTACCTGCCCGTCGCGGGCGTTGATCCATGAATCCATCTATGAGCCGTTTATGGCGCGGGTCATGGAGAAGGTGGCGCAGATCCGCCGCGGTGACCCGCTCGATACCGACACCATGATCGGCGCCCAGGCTTCCCGCCAGCAGTTCGATAAGATCCTCTCCTACATTCAGATTGCCCGGGAAGAGGGCGGGCAAATTCTGACCGGTGGCGAACGGGCCGTTATCGCGCCGGCGCTGGATAACGGCTTTTATATTCAGCCCACGCTGATTAAAGGTCGCAACGATATGCGCTCCTTCCAGGAGGAGATCTTTGGGCCGGTGATCGGGGTGACCACCTTTAAGGACGAGGCGGAAGCGCTGGCCATCGCCAATGAGACCCAGTTTGGCCTCGGCGCCGGGGTATGGACGCGGGATACCAACCTCGCCTATCGCATGGGCCGCGGTATCAAAGCCGGTCGCGTATGGACCAACTGCTATCATGTTTACCCGGCTCATGCCGCGTTCGGCGGCTATAAACAGTCTGGCGTTGGCCGGGAAACACATAAAATGGCGCTGGATGCTTACCAGCAAACCAAAAACCTGCTGGTGAGCTACGGCACCGCGCCGCTGGGCCTGTTCTAAATCCAATCCCGCGCTTCTGTTCCATCCTCTGTCCGCAATCCATTCGGGTTGCGGATTTTTTTTAACCGTAAAATAACCCTGCCATAATGTTGGTTTTTTCAGCTGAGGGCGTCGATACATTTACATCTCTGATGTAACAGCTTTCACTTGAAAATTAAAAAGCTTCCACAACAAGAAATTACCCCCTGGCCGATGGGCGCTTTTGCTTCATTTATGTAGAAATGATGAATATTAATACCAGGAAAATTCCTAATTTTCTTGTACCACCGTTCGGAAGCACGATAAAACAAGACGCCTTTATTCGCTATTTTCTTTAAATTTGTTAATTAATGTGATTCGTTGTTGGTCGTGCGTGTTTAAATTCGGTTTGTATAGATATGTAAATTAACATTGAAAAGCTATTTCAAAAATAATTATCAGGCAGGTGGTAGTTCTTAACGTGTCTTTAACATTTTGCTGTATTGCCTTTTTTAGGGTCCGGTAATATATTTATTTTGCACACCGAAATAACTTTTTTAGCTTCTGTTTTTTACTGATATTCACCTTTTGATCGAATAAAACAGAGTGAGAGGGCGTGTGCCTAATATCCTGCGGAAGGAACGCAATGAACATTTACAGGGAGGAACTGATGAGCAGCTTCGCGATAGCCATGCGCTATTCCGATGACTGTGCGATATATTCGTTAACGATGAGATAAATAATGAAAACCCAACTTCGTATTATGGCAATTCTCATGGGCGCGCTGGTTTCGGGCGTAACCTTCCAGGCGACTGCGGCAAACACGATTAATCCAAACTCAGGAACCAGTGCGCAAGGCGCCGGGGGGCAGGTTATCTTCAATGGATCAATCACCGACAGCTCCTGCAACGTCGACAGCGGTTCAACCGGCCAGACGGTGGATTTGGGCAAATGGGCCAGCACCTATTTTACCAGCACAGGCTCCGAAACCACCAAAACTCCCTTTCATATCAAAGTCAAAGATTGCCCGGCCAGCGTGAAGACGGTCGCTGTGCTGTTTGATGGTACGCGCGAACAGACGAATACCTCCCTGTTGGCCATCAACAGCGGCGGCGCCAGCGGCGTAGCGATTAAGCTGTATGAGCAAGATCAGACGACGGCGGTTAGCCTCGGTAAAACGACCGCCAAACAAGCGGTCACTCCGGGTTCCAGCGGCAGCACCGGTTCTGCCGACCTCGAGTTTTACGCCGATTATGTCTCTACCGGGGCGACCGTGACGGCAGGTGACGCCAACGGTACGGCTAATTTCAATATGATTTATAACTAAGCATATTGCGCGTTATTCAGAGCCAGTCCATTGCGTCTGGATCCCTAGCAGTCTGTTGAAAAATTAATGGCGAAGCCGTCGCGATATATATTCGTGACGATATTGTTGTTCCTGCTAATTATCTCAATGGTGACTGGCTCTGTTATTCACAGCTTTATTTTATTGTCTGTTCAACCTTTACCTGATGGTTATTAATGATGAAGAAAATAATTGCCGTTGCGGCTTTTCTGCTGTGCTCCACGGCAGCGCAGGCCGGTATTGTCATGGGTGGAACCCGTGTGATTTATCAGGAAGGGAAGCGTGAAGCCGCTATTTCAGTCACCAATGCCGATACCCATACGCCCTATCTGGTGCAGTCGTGGGTGGAAAATTACGCGGAAAACGATAAGGCCAAGGTGCCCTTTATTGTCACGCCGCCCTTGTTCCGTCTCGATCCGGAGCAAAATAACGTTCTGCGCATTAACTTTATTGGCGCCTCACTGCCCAGCGACCGCGAGTCGGTGTTCTGGCTGAACGTCAAAAGTATCGCCCCAACGCCCCAGGGTGAGGTGAACAAGCTGCAGGTCAATATTAAGTCGAAATTCAAAATCTTCTATCGGCCCAACGGCCTGGCGGGCGACCCGGCAAAAGCCTGGCAGCAGCTGAAGTTTACCCAGTCCGGCGGTCATCTGACGGTGGCAAACCCCACCCCTTATTTTGTCTCATTTTACTCCGTCGCGGTGGGTGGGCAGAGCATCGACGAGCCTGGCATGGTGGCCCCTTTCGGCCAGAAAACGTGGCCGGTGAGCGGGCACGGCGCCGTCAAATGGCGGGCGATTAACGACTACGGCGGCGTCAGCGACTTCGCCCAGCAGTAATTCCCTTGTGTGATGACATGACCGGACGGCGCCAGCATGAAAAGAACAACAACAGCGAAGGTGCGGGAGTATGCCGCAATGCCATTGACCGCAGGACGGGCGCTGGCGCTGGCGACGGTGCCGACGATGATGTTTTGTCTCAGTCCGCCGAACCGGGCGCTGGCCGACGACTATTTTGACCCGGCGGCGCTGGAGTTTGCCGACCCGCAGCAGCAAACCTCCGACCTGCACTATTTCGCCAAACCCGGCGGGCAGCAGCCGGGCACTTACTCTGTCACCGTGGTGGTTAACGATCAGGAGCTGGGTCAGGCCGATATTACGTTTGTTGACGATGGCGGGAAGCTGCAGCCGGTGCTAACGCCCGCTCAACTGGCGGATTATGGGGTCAACGTCAGCGCCTTTCCCGCCTTTCAAACGCTGCATGAAGGAGAGACCTTCACCCGGATCGAGAAGTTTATTCCCGACGCCAGCAGCCGGTTCACCTTTGCTAACCAGCGCCTGACGCTGAGTATTCCCCAGGCGGCGATGAACGTGCAAAGTCGCGGCTATGTCGATCCCTCGCGCTGGGACGATGGCGTGCCCGCCGCGTTTGTTGATTACTATTTTTCTGGCGCGCAGATCAAGAGTGCCGATGATGGGGAGAGCAGCCGCTCAAACTATCTCAATTTACGCAGCGGCATGAACCTGGGTGCCTGGCGTCTGCGCAACGTCTCCTCGATGCAGTACGACCAGCAGCGTCGGCACTGGGATTCACAGAGTACCTGGCTGCAGCGCGACGTCCGCTCGCTGAAGAGTCTGCTGCGGATCGGCGATACCTATACCATCGGCGATGTCTTTGACAGCATCCCCTTTCGCGGCGTCCAGCTGATGTCTGACGATGAGATGCTCCCGGACAGCCAGCGCGGTTTTGCCCCCACCATCCGCGGCGTGGCGCACAGCAATGCCAAAGTGACCGTCTCTCAGCACGGGTATGTGATCTATGAGACCTTCGTGTCGCCGGGGGCGTTTGCCATCAGCGATCTCTATCCCACCTCGCAGAGCGGCGATCTGGAGGTGAAGGTGACCGAGAGCAATGGCGCGGTGCGCACCTTTACCCAGCCTTTTTCCGCGGTACCGTTCATGCTGCGTGAAGGGCGCGGCAAATTTAGCCTCAGCGCCGGGCGCTACCATGCCGGATCGGATTCGGTACGCTCCCCGGAATTCCTGCAGGGGACCCTGTTCTACGGCCTGTCGGCGGGATTTACCCTCTACGGCGGCACGCAGCTGGCCCAGGACTATCAGTCGTGGGCGCTCGGTCTGGGCCGCGGCTTTGGCGAGTTCGGATCGCTGGGAGGGGATGTCACCCAGGCGGTCACTCGTACGCCGTCGGGCAAGCGCTACGCGGGTCATTCACTGCGCGCCCAGTATCAGAAAGATTTCGTCAGCTCGGGCACCTCGTTCAGCCTTGCCAGCTATCGCTACTCCTCCAGCGGCTACTACGATTTTGCCGAAGCCAGCGCGCTGGAAAGCGAACAGGGACTGGTGGACAACCGGCGTCGTCGGGAAGAGATCTCAGTGTCACAAAGCCTTGGCGGCCTCGGCAGTCTGGCGATCTCCGCCTGGTCGCAAGAGTACTGGCACCGGCAGAGTCGGGATGAAACCGTGCACCTCGGGTTCTACAGCGCCTGGAAAGGGATCTCCTGGGGCGTGGGCTATTACTATACCCGCGCCAGCGGACAGGAAAAAAACGACCGCTCCTGGTCATTCAATATCAACATTCCGCTGGGCGGCCCGCTGTCGGACAGCGCGGTGAGTTACAACACCACCTCGGACAGCAATGGCTATACCTCGCAGCAGGTGTCGCTGTATGGCGCGATGCCGACGCGGACAAATCTGTTCTATTCAGTTCAGCAGGGCTACGGCAACCAGGGGCGAGGCAGCAACAGCAGCGTCGCGCTGGACTACCACGGCGGCTTCGGCAACGCCCAGCTTGGCTATCGTCATGATGCCGCCAGCAACCAGCTGACCTGGGGAGGCGCCGGCTCGGTGGTCGCCCATCCGCACGGTATTACCTTTGGCCAGACGGTGGGCGAAAGCTTTGCCATCGTCCGGGCGCCAGGCGCCGCCGGTGTGGCGGTGCAAAATGGCAACAATGTCCGCACCGACTGGCGCGGCTATGCCGTGGTGCCGTCCCTGACCGCCTACCGGAAAAACGTGATCACCCTCGACACAGAGTCGATGGCCGATGACACCGACGTCGACCAGGAAGGGCAGACCGTGATCCCCGGCGGTGGCGCGGTAGTGATGGCCAACTACCGAACCCACATTGGCAACCGGGTGCTGTTTACCCTGCGCAATGCCCAGGGGCCGTTGCCGTTTGGCGCCAGCGCGCGGCTGGTCGAAGAGGAGGAGAGCGGCAATGCGCCAGGCGGCATGGTAGCCGATGGCGGCCAGGTGTATCTCAGCGGTGTGCCGCAGAAGGGAACCCTGGCGGTGAGCTGGGTCGTAAACAACCAGTCGCAGAGCTGCACGCTGCATTTTCAACTTCCGGATAACCCACAACAGAGTCTGAATACGGTGAAAACCGTCTCCGGGCTGTGCCAGACACGCTGAGGCAGCTATGAAATCTGTTTTTCGTCTTCTTCCTTTTCTTTTTCTGCTGGCGCTGGGCGGCTATCTCCCTGGCGTGCGGGCTGAAACCTGCCGGGCGAATATCGGCCAGACCACGGTCAATATCCCTAATATCAAATATTTGCCCACGCTACCGGTTAATACCCAGATGACCAGCGCGATGGCCGATAACGGCAGCGGGATCCCCTTTTCCTGCGATCTGCAGCTGCCGACGGCGAGCGCCAAACGTATCGTTTATAAACAGCTGAAAACCGGCGGCTCGCCGGTGGTGATTAACGGGCAGCACGTCTATCCCAGCGCCATCGACGGCATCGGCTACGCGCTCAGTTTCCAGTGCGCGGGGGGCCCGATGCGCGCCATCGATGGCAGCCACGCCGTCGGCGGCGAGACGGTGGTGGTCTGCGACAGCGCGATGCTCCCGGCGCTGATGACGCAGCAGCAAACGACGGTCAGGATCGCGGTCACCTTCTATAAAACCGGCACGGTACAGCTGGCGGACGGGACACATACCAACTCGCCGTCGCTGCCGCAGGTGGGTGAGATGACCATTGAGCAGCAGGCCAGCGGAAGCGCCAGCTACGTTGCCAGCACGCCGGTGAGTATTGATATGGCCGCCCTGAACGTAGACATCGGCAGCAGCGGCAGCTGTCAGGTGGCGACATCGACGATCCACGTCAGTCTGGGCGCGGTTAACCGGGCGGAATTTCATGGCAAAGGGACCACCGGCGGCCAGGCGAAGCGCTTTTCGATCCCGGTGTTCTGTCCGTCGCCGACCGATGTGCGCATCGGTTTTTTCGGCGTCACGGTGGAGAGCGATACCCTGGCGCTGAGCCAGGCCAGCAACAGCGCCAGCGGCGTCGGTGTGAAGCTGACCTACGGCAATAACGCCGGCGCGGCGGTCTCTGATGGCACCAGCGTCAAGATCAATGAGGCCAGCAACTTGCCGATCCTGAAAAGGGTGACCGGCGCCAACGCCGGTACCGCCGAAGCGATCAATTTTAACGCCCAGTATGTGCAGACTGACGCCACGGTGGCGGCGGGCACGGCCAACAGCATGGTGACCTTCGCTCTGGAGTATAACTAGCCCGGTGCGGCGTTATTCAAAGGTCACGGTGATTTTGGCGGTCGCGGAAAAAGGCCCCAGCTTCGGCGTTCTCGACAACCAGAGCAGCCCCGCCGTATAGGTACTCGCAAGGGTCGCGCCCGTTGCCAGCGTAAAGTGAATCGGAGCATTCATCTCAATACGTGGAAGCATACTGGCGTTTGGCGAGATGACAATGCCGAAGCCGCTGTCCGGCTGCGGCAAAATAATCGCGCTCTCCTGTATCGTATTGGTGGTGCTAAACGTAGCAAGCATAGGTTCGGTCCCGCAATCACTGCCGTTACCCTGCTTGACCAGACCATAGGTGACGGTAAAGGGGCGTGTTTTTTCATAGTAGCCCGGTCGGGCGTTACCGGCAGGAATATCGCCAAAGTTAATTTCGCTTGGCGAAATAGATACCGTGGGGACGCAGGCCATTGTTCTGATACGGTTCAGGCCGGTAATGAAAAGATTATAGTTGGCGCCAGCGGTGCCGTTACGTAGACCGCCTTGGCCATCTACCTGAAAAAGCGACAATTTTAGGTTATCGTCTATTTTACCATCCCCGGTCACGCTGCGGCCCGTCGAGATGATATAGACCTGGTAAACCAGGCTGAATGTCTGCCCAATGGCCGGGGACTTACAGGTATTCCCGCTTTTATCACATAGCGTCGCCGGGCCAATCTCCACCGATTTTTTATTTTGTAGCAGATAGTCGATGCCGTTGTAAGTAATGCCTACCTGGATAAAGTTGGGCAAGCTGCTGGCTTTATTTTCCGGATCCAGCCAGAAATAGGCGCTTTCACCGTTCGGAAAATTATCGGTATCTTCGCAACTGAAGGTGGCGGTAATAGGACTGGAGACCCATATCTTTTTATTGGCAATAAGCTCGCTGCTGGAGACTTTAATGATGCTCTCGATATTCACGACTTCGCTGATCGTGGACGAGGTGGTCTTGCAGGTCAGCGCCTGCGCCGGGAAGGCGCTCAGCGTGAACAGAACGGAAAGCCATGTCAGAAATAACGTATCGCTAAGTCGGCGCATAATTACCTCGAGGGGGTTACTGTGCAGATTAAGGATAATTCACGCCAGGCCGTCGCCTGCTGAGGCTCCTGGCGCAGTTCGGGCAGGGTGATTTCGCAGCTTTGCTGGTGCGTTTCGCCCCATTTTATCTGCAGTTTTTCGCCTGAATCGACGCCGCTGACATAGACATCTCCTCCCGGGCCGACCAGACCATTGCTGATCCCACTGGCGCGATAGAGCTCGGCGCCCAATGGTGGATAGCTGCCGTCGGCGAGGGTGGTGTGGATCAGCACGCTATATCCCCGGAACGTATCAAAGCGCACCCGGGTAATTGCCCCGCGGGTAGGCACGGTATCCGCCACTGCGTTAGGGACATCAAGAAAGGCATCGAAGTCCTGAGGGTTGAGCGCGACAGAATTGACCCGATAGGGAACGCTTTGTGGTACGACCGCGTAGCCGAATGGATCGATGCGCACGCCGGTCTGATTCTCTATCCCTACCCCCTGAGCGTCTTTGGCTTCCACCAGCGCAAAGGTTGAGCCCAGCGGTTGCGAGAGGGTAACGCCGCCGCGGTGTGCCACCACGCCGCCGCTCAGATTCAGACTCGCCTGACGATGGCTTTTGCTGTAGGCGTAGCCGGTATACAGGTTACCGTACTGGCCGAGATAACCCAGGCTGGCGCTGTTGGTGGTATGGCTGGTGTCATCATAGGCGCTGGTGACGGCCCAGCTCAGGCGACCATCATCGAGCAGAGTGCCGTTTACCCCAGCCTGCCCGGACGTGCCAGACGATTTACTGTGGGCGAGGGTAAATGCGGTATTGATCCGGCGATCTTCTTGCAGAGTAAAAGGGATGGAAACGCGCAGTGTGATGCTATTGTCATCATGCGTGAAGTGGCTACGCGTATTCTGATAGTACAGACCATAGTTCACGTTATGGATAGTGCTGTTAAAGCCCGCCTGCAGAGAGATATCGCTTCCTGAGCTATTCCAGTAATTTTGCTGGCTGAAGTTAAGGAAGAAAGCGCTGTTCTTACCGAGAGTTTGCCGGGCAGAAATATCAAAGCGATGCTTTTTATTATAAAACCAGGACGTGTAATAGTGTTGGGGAGCGCTTGCCTGCCAGCTTTCGTCTTCGTCAGAGGGCCAGTAATCATTTTCGTACAGGCCATTGTGCCAGCGTCGACGCTCGTTAACCGCATCGCTGAGGCTATAATAACCTGCGGTTGAGTAACGGTAGCCCGCGATTTGAAAGTCGGTCTTGCTTGATAAAAAGGATTTAGCATACAGAAAACGCACGCTCCCTCCCTGCTTGCGCTGGCCATTCGCCAGCGTCGTTCCCGCCAGCGTATAGTCGGCTGAGAGGGCGCCAATCTCCCCCAGATTGCTACCGACGCCAAAGGCGCCGGCGCGATAGTTCTCCGCTGCAAGGGCGCCACCGTATAGTGTGAAGGTATTATTCAGACCATAAGAGAGCGAGCTTTGCATCAGGGCGGGGGCATAGCCGTCAGCACCGTCATGATACTTACCCGCCGACAGCTGATAATTCCATTGGCCTGCCCGCACCAGCTGTGGCAGGGTGGTGTAGGCGACAGTAAAGGTCGTCTGGCTACCGTCGGCTTCAATGACGGTCACGTAGAAATCACCGCTGCGGTTAACGGCGCTGATATCATTTAGCTCAAAGGGACCGGCTGGGACGTTCTCGCTGTAAATCAGATAGTTGTTCTGCCGAACTTCCACCCGGGCGTTGCTGTTGGCCACACCGCGAATGACCGGCGCGAAGCCGGTCTGGCTGCTGGGGCGCATTTCGACATCGGTGCCAAGCTGTACGCCGCGAAACTGGACGCTATCGAAGACGCTGTTGTCGGTACTGGTCTGGCCGACGACAAGCCGGCTGCGCCAGGGAATGATGTTCGTTTCCGCCCAACTGGCGATGCTTTGCCACTTATCCGCCTGCCCGCTGAACTTATTCCAGTAGGCATTATTGCGAAATCGCCACGATGCAATATTGATCCCGCTGTTTAGCGAAAGATATTGATACTGGTGGCTGCCCCCATCGCCATTATTGGCATCGGTAGAATAGCTGTAGTTGACGAAAGCAGCGTTAATACCTTCATCAAAGCGCATGGGGGAAACATAGTCGCGAGGATAGTGCTCGATATATTGCTGAGGGATATGAATGATCAGCTGATGATTAGCGATATCCAGCTGTTGCTCTGCCTGGCCGATCGTCTGCGACAGCGCGAAACAGGGCTGGTGGTCATCGTCAATCTTGACGCCATAGCGGATATATTCCGCCGCGCTCAGGCAGGGGGCCAACCCGCCATGTGCGCTATCCTCTGAGAAGCGAACGGGGCGACTGTCCACCAGCAGATCGTTAATGTAAATATTAACGTCATAGGTGCCCGGCATGACGTCGCCATCGCTGGCGACAAACTGATTAAAAGCCAGCGGGTCGATGCCGTTCACAAACTGGGCATTATAGCGTTCCGCACTGTCTGCCGGTAACGTGATGGAGATTAACCATGCGCTGGCAAAATAGCGTAATTTACTATCGTCCATCACTCTATCTCCCTAAAGAGGTGCGACGTTTATTTTTTTATTGGAATATCAACAACGGCGCCGTAATCATTAATATATTTCATTTTATGCAAGCGCTGCATGCTGGCGATATTGACAGCGTGATGACTGTACGGCAGCAACATAAAGTTTTTCAGAGGATAGATTTTGCCTTTGTTGTCGATCGCCTCGGCATTAATAACCGTAATATGCAGTGGACTGTTGTTAGTAAAAGATAACGTGTTAGCGCTTTGCTGCCACTGCAGATTTTCAACGGCTTTGGGCAGCGATGTGGCAATCCCTTGCGGGCGATAAAATAGTTTTAATCGGGTGCGAATCGCGAACTGCAGGATATTATTTTCTTCAGGCGCAGGAGGGACCTCCTGAATATTCACCCAAAACAGACTTTCCCTGTCGGCAGGAAGACCGGTTCCTGAGTAAATAAAGCGCAGTTGTGCCGATTGCTCGGGGCGTAATTTGACCAGGGGCGGCGTTGCCACAATGGGTAAGCCGCTGCTGGGGGTCTCCGGACCCGTATCAAGCCAGGTCTGGACGATATAGTTTTTGCTGCTTCGGTTGTTAATTTTCAGACTGGCCGATTTATCTTTGCCCGAATAAATAACCCGTGAGGCATCGATGGTAATGGCCGCCTGGGTCTGAAAAGCCAAAGCGCCTATGATCACTGCCAGCAGCGTTTTCATATCTTACCCCTTATCCGCGTCGTGCCGTCCCTGGCCAGGTGTTATTCCTGCATAATGGTAAACCGGGCGGTCGCATTGCCGGCGCCAGCGTCGACTTCGTCTGTATCCCAGGTGTAGTAATAGGCTTTCAGGTAGAAGGTACCAGAGCCGCCATCGGCATCGATCGTAATACTCGGGTCGACGGTGGGATCGAAAGGTTTATCGAGTGTGACCGGGGTATTATTGCGGTCGGTTAGCTTAATGCCGACTTTTTTAGCCGAATTCGGATCCGTATCGAGAGCCAGTACGTTAGTGATAGGCGCCTCGGTGGCTGAAGGTCCGTCGAGCACAATATAGTACGTGCCCTTTTCACAATCGCTGACGCTAATATTGACCCCAACTTCTGGCCCGGTGCCATTGGTACCATTTTTTAATTTAGACAGCGGAACAGAGCCCATCGTAACTTCAATGACACCGTTCTTATCGGCACCTTCCAGTTTGCAACTTGAGTTGACAATTTTACCGATAAAATTCAGCGTACCGTCCGCCGCGGCGGCATAGTGTGAGGTCAAGCCGACGAGTGCCATTGCCAGGCAAAGTGATTTCATTTTCATAGCCAATTCCTTCTGTTGTGACCCAGGGAAGCTAATAGCCAGGCATACTCATTGACGCTGCATAAGCCGTTAGCTCTGTTGTTGTGATAGCCATAAAGCGAACTTATCCCCCCTCCAGGGAGTGCAGGAAATGATACAGGCCTGCAATATTGCGGACATTGAGTTTCTGGTAGATGTTTCTCCGATAGTGACTGATCATCATATTGCTAAGGTCGGTGGCCTGAGCAATTTTCTTATTATTTAAACCTGAGATGATATAGGGGAGAAGAGAGTCCTCCTGTTTCGTAAGTTTAATATTGACACAACTGTCCAGCGAGCTAATTGATTTTCTGAACACTTTAATACAGCGATGATCAGACGCATTCTGTAAGTATTTCTGCAGCCGTTGGGTAACATCTATATAATCAAGCACGATCGTCGAAATAGAGTTTATGATAATGTTTTCGACTGGATCGGCAAGAATCTCACTTTTAACGACAAAAACGATATCGCCATGAATGATCTTTTTTTTACGATAGAGCAGTGCGGCTAATTGTTGAATGTCCGGGTGGCTATAGTCCACGATAATGGTTCTGGCTATGGTTAGACTTTTATCATTCACGTCAGAAATATTATCCAGAAACAATGTTTGACTATACCGACGTTGAGCACTCATGGTCATGTTAACCAGAGACCGGACGCCGTTAATAAAAAATTTATTGGCGGAAATGATAATAATCATAATGTATTTCCTTATACACTGCTTCTGTAACCAAGTATTACTGCTGGAGAAGAGGGGAGTAAATAAGATGATAAGCGCGATCATTAGAAAAATCCTAACGGAAGTTGTTGCATGAGGTGTTTTTACTTATTAATCAGAAGGTTATAATTTAATATTCAACTATTAACGCATAAGAGGAAGGTGAAATAAACGACAATAAATAATATATTAAACGTATAGCCAGGAATAAAATATGAATGCGCTGCGGGGCATTTTACTGAAAGTCAAAACAACCAGCAAGCTCACAGCGAGAAAGAGGATTAATTAACGTTTTGCCCCACGTCGGGTTGTATGTCCCGGTGTTTAAAAATAGGATGAATGCCCTGGCTCGCGCTGCGGATACTGTGACTGATGCGGCCGGTCACTCTGGCATGCAAAACGATAACTTTAAGGATGGCGAAATGAGACTGACGGTGGGGCTGGCGCTGACGCTGGCGATTATGACCTGCGGCGCCCAGGCGCGCGATATGCAATCTATCGAGCACAGCGGTGAACTGAAGGTGGGCGTGCCGGGCGATTACGCGCCGCTGGCGTTTCGCAATGCCGCCGGCGAACTGCAGGGCTATGACGTGGACATGGCCCGCGATCTCGGGCGCACGCTCGGCCTCAAGGTGAGCTTCGCCTACACCAGCTGGCCCGCGCTCGCCGCCGATCTGCAGGCGGACAAGTTTGATATTGCGATGGGTGGGGTTACCGAGACACCGGCGCGGGCGCAAGCCTTCGCCCTCAGCCATCCGGTGGTGGCGAACGGAAAAATCGCCTTAGCCAACTGCCAGGCCGCCCCGCGGCTCGGTTCGCTGGAAAAAATTGACCGTCCGGACGTGAAAGTGATCGTCAACCCTGGCGGCACAAACCAGAGTTTTGTCGATGAACACATCAAGCAGGCGCAAATTATTCGCGTGCAGAACAATGTCGATAACCTGCAGGCGCTGCGGCAGAAAACGGCCGATATGATGGTGACCGATCTGATTGAAGGCGACTATTACCAGAGCAAAGAGCCCGGCGTGTTCTGCGTTGCTAACGAAACACCGTTCGCCGGTACCGCCAGCAACAAGGTGTATATGATGAGTAAAGATAACCCGGCGCTGCTGGAGAAAGTGAACCAGTGGCTGGATAGCCAGGACAAAGAGGTTCTCAAACGGAAGTGGAAAATTCGCGGTTAACCGCGGCGGCGCGCCACCGCCGGCAGATATGTCCGGCGGTAGCTATCGTCCACGGTTAGCGCTGCGGCGACAGCGCCTGTCGCGCCAGGCCGCGGAAGTAGCAGGCGTAGCCGAGGGTGGCGGTCAGGCACAGCATATAGCCAAACGACTCGCTGCCTTCCTCCACCGTATTTTTCACCACCCGGGCGTAGTTCTCATCCAGCACGGCATACCACAGGCCGTGCATGCCAAACAGCCGCGAGAAGACCAGAATCGCCAGCAGACCGCTGATCATCATGCCGTAATACGGGGTACGGGTATAATCCGTCAGCTGCGACAGGGTCTGACGACAATGGCGCAGCGGCAACAGCAGCGCCCCTGCGGTGGCCAGCAGCGCAAACCACACCCAGCTGCCGTGGGCGAGTAAATCAAACAGGCCATCCAGTTCGCGGATCAGCATGGCGAGAAAGAAGCCGCCGATAAGGATATTGCTATAGCGTAAGTGGGCATATTTCCGCGCCAGCAGAAGATGAACCAGCACGATAACGGCCAGTATGCTCTCCTGCACCACTTCGGTCAGCGACACCTCCGGGATGTCGTTACCAAATACCCGAATATCCACCCACAGACAGAGTACCGCGAGGGCGGCCGCGACCGCTGCGCCGAGAAAGAAAAGCAAGCTTCGTAACAGAGACATTAACACCACAACTTATACTTAAAGCAAATATCATAAGTTTTGAGAATGCATGTTCCTGTTCACTTTGTGCGACTTTGCCGCTGTTTTTTAACATTTTGCGCTGTTTAGCACCGGGGAAGGCGGTAAGGGCGCTCAGGCAGCGCCTCTACCTTGCAGGTGCGCCCTCCGGACGGATACGCCTGGGCGCCTCCGGACGCAATCAGTAACCGGCGTGCTTATTGACCAGATTTTTCAGCGGCAGCCCGCGGCGCTGGCGCTGAATGTTTTCCAGCAGCTGGCGGGCGATCACCTCGGCAGGGGCCGCAGAGGCCATATGCGGGGTGATCACCACCTGCGGATGGCGCCACAGCGGATCGTCCGCCGGCAAAGGCTCCTGCGGGAAGACGTCGAGCACCGCCCCGGCAAGCTGGCCGCTCTCCAGCGCCGCCAGCACATCCTCATTGACCATATGCTCCCCGCGGCCGCAGTTGATCAACACCGCCCCGGCGGGTAGCCGGTTGAACAGTGGCGCGGCGAGGATACCGCGAGTCTGCGCGGTGAGCGGCAGGAGGTTAATCAGCCCGTCAAGCGACCCAAGGAAGTTATCGAGCGCCTCCTCGCCGCGATAGCAGGTGACGCCAGCCAGCTGCTTTTCACTGCGCGACCAGCCGGAGACCCGATAGCCGAGGCGCGCCAGCTGGTCAGCGATATAGCCGCCAATTTCGCCCAGACCCATAATGCCGATATGGAAGTCGGCGGCGGCGCGCTGGGGATAGAGCTTCCAGGTTTGGGTTCGCTGGTGGGCCAGCGCCCGGTCGAAATGGCGCTGAAACCACAGGACGCTCCACAGGGCATATTCGAACATGCCGTGGCGAAAATCCTCATCGATCACCCGGCACAGTGGGATCTCGCTGGCGAACAGCGCGGGCGGCAGATGATCGACCCCGGCGGACGCGGCCTGGATCAGCTTCAGCCCCGGCGAGCGGCTCAGCAGCTGTGGGTCCGGGAACCAGCAGCTGGCGTACTGGGCGTCGCGCGCCGCCTGGTGATGGGGCAGAAGCGCGGTGACGTCGGGAAACTGCTGCAGGGCGGCGCAAATATCGCGGGCGAAATCCGCGTCGTTACAATCCACAACGATAGTGATATCAGACATAGGCGTTAGTCTTTGTAAGAGGTATCGAGACGGTCAAGTCGGCGCAGCCACGCCTGCCAGACCTGTTGACGTTCATGCTCCACCCCCATCAGCTGCTCGCAGGCGTGCTGGCTGAGGGGCGGGGCGATGGTGTGGATCGGGCTGAGGGCCGCCAGCTGGGCGGCGGCCATCTGGATCTCGCAGGCGCGGTTCAGGTAGTACATGATATAAAACGCGTCGGCCACGGTGCGGCCCACCGACAGCAGGCCGTGGCTCTGCAGGATCATGGCGATATTATTCCCCAGCGAGCGCTGGATGCGCTCTCGTTCGTCAAGGTCAAAGGCCACCCCTTCATAGGGATGGTAGCCGACGCGCTGGTAAAACTCGGTGCTGATCTGGTTAAGCTGCAGCAGGCCGTCCTCGCAGGCGGCCACCGCCATTCCCGGCAGCGTATGGGTGTGGATCACGCAGTGGGCGTCTTCCCGGGCCATATGCACCGCGCTGTGGATGGTAAAGCCCGCCGAGTTAGCCGGTGCGTCGCCCTCTACGACCTTACCCTGCATATCCACCACGATCAGGTTGCTGGCGGAGACTTCGTCAAACATCATGCCGAAGGGGTTAATTAAAAAACGCGGCTCGCCGTCGCCGGGTAGGCGCACGGAGAAGTGGGTGTAGAGGGTATCCTCCCAGCCGAACAGCGCCGCCAGCCGGTAGGCGGCGGCCAACTGCTGGCGCAGGTGTTGCTCAGTTGCCATTTAGCGTACTCCCATAAATTCACGGATTCGTTGCAGAGAAGGGGCCTCCAGCGGGCTGCGGATCACCTGCGGGGCGATATCGGCCTGCACCACGCCGTTCTCCATCAGCACGACGCGGTCGGAAATCGACAGGGCGAAGTCCATCTCGTGAGTGACAATCAGCATTGTCATGCCTTCGCGGGCCAGCGACTGAATGACCTTCAGTACTTCGCCCACCAGCTCGGGATCCAGCGCCGAGGTTGGCTCGTCAAACAGCATAATGTCCGGTTTCAGCGCCAGCGCCCGGGCGATCGCCACGCGCTGCTGCTGGCCGCCGGAGAGCTGCCAGGGGTATTTGTGGGCATGGGCCAGCAGGCCGACGCGGTCGAGCAATATCAGGGCCTGTTCTCGGGCGACCGGCTGGTCCAGCAGCTGGTGATAGCGCGGGGCCAGCATCACGTTGTCGAGCACCGTGCGGTGGGGGAACAGGTTGAAGCTCTGGAAGACCATGCCGATGCGCCGCACCCCGGCGCGCATCTGGCGCTTATCAACGATGGCTCCGCCTTTCAGATAGTCTTCGCCGTAGAGAATGATCTCCCCGCCATCAATGCTTTCGAGGGCGTTGATGGTGCGGATCAGGGTGGTTTTGCCGGAGCCGGACGGGCCGATGATGCTGATCACCTCCCCGTTCTCCACCTGCAGATCGATGCCTTTCAGCACCTCATGCTGACCCCAGGATTTGCGGATGCCCCGCAGATCGAGCGCTGGCGGCGCGCCGTTGACGGCCGGCGTTTTGATCTCCTCCGTCAGCGCCGGCAGGCTCTGGCGCAGCGCCTGGCATTCCGCCTCGCTGAGGGTTTGCGGACGCTTACGCTGAATATCGAGACGATTTTCCAGCGCCCGGAACAGCCAGGTGAAGACGGTAACCACCATCACGTAGTACACCGCCACCGCCAGCAGGGTCTCCATCACGAGAAAATTCTGCGCATATAAGCGCTGGCCGGTGAGCAGCAGCTCGGGTAAGGAGACCACCGACAAAATCGAGCTCAGCTTAATGATGGTGATGTATTCATTGATAAGCGTCGGCAGCGAGATGCGAAACGCCTGAGGGATCACAATCAGCCGCTGGATGCCGATAAAGCTGAAGCTCAGCGCATGGCCCGCCTCGCTTTGCCCTTTGGCCACCGACAGCAGTCCGCCGCGGTGGATCTCCGCCATATAGGCCGCTTCGGTGACGGTCATCGACACCAGCCCGGCGATAAACGGCACCCCGAGCAGCGGCTGGGTCACCGGAAACAGCTGCGGCAGGTTGTAGACAAACACCAGCAGCACCATCAGCGGCACGCTGCGAAAAAACCAGATATAGAGTTCGACGGGGATCTTGATCCAGCGCGGCGCGGAGAGCTTCGCGCAGGCTAACAGAAAACCGACCACCAGGCCGATCCCCCAGGACAAGGTGCTGACCACGATGACGGTCACGCACGCCTGCCAGAATGCTCCAATGCTAAACAATGAAAAAAAGTATCCCCAATCGAACGCCATACCGACTCCTGTTGCGCAGTGCTTATTGTCTTAATCGATGCTTTCTAAGTTGTATTTTTTGATCAGCGCGGCATATTGGCCGTTGGCTTTCAGCGTGGCCAGGGTAGCCTTGATCGCCTCCGCCAGCGCGGTGTTGCCTTTAGCGACGTAGATCCCCAGCGGCGGCGGGTAGACCAGGCGCGTAGAGCTTATCCCCAAGCGGCCGCGGCTCTTGTCGACGATGATCTGCGCCGCCGGGGCAATCTCAAGCTGGGCGCCGATGTTCTTCGACAGCAGCGCCTGCGAGGCTTCCGGCGCCGTTGGGAACTCCTGAATGGTGATGGCCGGTTTGCCGTTTTTCAGGCACCACTCATCGGAGTGTTTTTTCAGGCTGGTCACCCAGGTGGTGCCTGCCTGCAGACCGACCTTCACACCGCACAGCTCATCTTCGGTTTTCGGCTGCACCGCGCCGCCCTTCAGGGCGATGATCGACGCGCCGGAGAGGGCGTAAGGGATGGCGTCGGCCTGTTTCTGGCGCTCCGGCGTCACGTACATCCCGGAGATCACCGCATCATATTTCTTGCCGATGCCGAGGATCAGGCTGGTGAACTTGGTGTCGATGAGCTGCGGTTTGGCCTGCAGATGTTGGGCGATCAGCGCGGCAAACTCCGGGTCGAGACCGACGATGTTGTTATTGCTGTCATAGGACTCAAACGGCGGGTAGGTGACCTCCATCCCCACCTTAAAGACGCCCTCGGTCAGCAGTTCCGCCGCCTGGGTGACAGGGGAAAAACAGGCGCTGACGGCGAGGGTAAGCGCGACACGGCGCGAGATTTTTTTCAGGGTGCTAGTCATCATGGATCCTCACGGGTGGTTAGGGGTTTTTTGCTGTGCCTGTTTTTTCAAATGGCCAAACGTATTGGTGCCGCGCGCGCGCTCCGGTAGCTGAAGTTCACCGCGATTGACCTTCTCGCGCAGGTAGCGATAGGTTTGCAGCGCCTGGCTCCACATATGCTCCCCGATGCTCAGCTCCTGATATTCACCGGCTTCGCCGGCGGCGAGAAAGGTCGGCAGCGGGCGGATCAGCGTGTGGTAATCGCAGGCGAAAAACAGCGGGAAGGAGTACCGCTCCTGCGGCACTTTGCGCACCCGGTGGGCTGTAGCAACAAATGTGCCAGCGCTGAGTACTTCCAGCATGTCGCCGATATTGATCACGAACGCCTCTTCTCCGGCGGCGTTCTTGACGGGAGGTGCATCGATCCACACGCTTTCTTCATTGAGGACTTCAAGGCCGGGCTGGTCGGCGAGCAGCAGGGTGAAGCACTCATAGTCGGTGTGTGCACCAATTCCGGGAACATCTTCGACGCTGGCGTCGAATGGGTAATGGATCAGCCGCAGCTTGGCCGGCGGGCAGGTCACCATCGGTTTGAAATACCCTTCCGGCAGGCCGAGCGCGAGGGCGAAAGCATCGAACAGGCGGTGGCCGAGGGCGAAAACCGCGTCGTAGTAGGCCAGCACCCGCGCGCGGAAATCCGGCAGATCGGGCCACTCGTTGGCGCCGATCAGCGGCGTACCGGCGAGCACCAGCGGATGGTCATCCGCTGCCTGGAAGCCGATATCGAAGGCCTCTTTATGGTCCGGCTTGCCGGCGCCGTAGATCTCTTCTCCTTCCGGAACATAACCCTTATGGCTTTTGGAGTGGCCGATGTAATAGTTCATCTTCTCCTCCATCGGCAGGGCGAAGATCTGCTTCGCCGCCTCGCGGACGCCGGCGATCAGCGCCGGGTCGATGCCGTGGCCGGTGATATAGAAAAAGCCCACCTCGCGCGCCGCGCGGCCGATGGCGTCGGCCACCGCCTGGCGCCTGGCGAGGTCGTCGCCGGCCAGATCGCGGATATCGATGGTCGGGAGTTCAGTAAAAGCGTGCTTCACGGCGGTCATGGCTGCGGTTCCTGTTCAGTGAGCGATAAAAACTGCTGAAAGTGGGCCTGCTGGCGCGCGGCCATCCAGGCGTTGAGCGACCAGAGATCGGCCACCGGAACATTGGTGAACGGCAGATGGTGCAGATAGCCGTCGGCGCCAAACTCCGGGGTCAGGGTGGTCTGCGGGTAGCCGCGCTGGCGCTGTGAATGCCAAACCTGCTGCCAGAAGCGCTCGGCAAAGGCCAGCGCCGGCTGATACTCCGGCGCCGCCGGGTGCGGCACCTGCGGCCCCTGGTCGTAGCCCACCCGGGCCTGCACGTGATGCACGCGGTCGATAAAGGCGCTGAAGTCATCGCAGGGGTCATCCAGCAGCCGCTCGCTGACCACCACCCAGTGGCTGATGTCGGCGGTAAAGCGCAACTGGGGGAGCTGCTGAACGATCTCCAGCGTGAGCCACGGGCTGTACAGCGAGGTGGCGCGATGGGTTTCAAAGCTGCAGGTCAACCCAAACCCGGCGGCCAGCTCGTGCGCCTTGCCGAGAAAATCGACCTGCTGCGCCAGCGGCCAGCGATCGTTGCCCGCCAGCAGATTGACAAAGCGCGGGTTGAGGCTGCTGGCCTCGGCGAAGCGGGTCTGCAGGCGTGCCAGATGCTGCTCCGGCGTTTCATGCTGGGCGGGGAGCACTCCGCCGCCGCTGAAAAGAATGGCGATATACTCCAGCCCTGACGCCTGCAGGCGGTCGGCGAGCTGCCGCCGCTCGGCCACCGTTAACGGCACGCGGGCTTCGATACCGCAGCAGCCGACGCGCTGCAGTTCATCCAGCGTTTGCGACCAGGGGGTGGTGACTCCCCAGAGGGTGCGAAAGCATTTCAGCTCCATGGCGGCTTCCTCAGGCGTACTTCACGCCGGGCAGGACGCAGAGCATCTCGTACAGCAGGTTGGCCGCCAGCTGGGAGGTATTGCCGCTCACGTCATAGGGGGGCGAGACCTCGACCAGATCGGCGCCAATCAGGTTCAGGCCGCGGCAGCCGCGGACGATCTCCAGCGCCTGAATGGAGGTCAGGCCGCCGACTTCCGGCGTCCCGGTTCCCGGAGCCCAGATGGGATCGAGGCTGTCGATATCAAAGCTGAGATACACCGGCCCGTCGCCCATCTGCTGACGGACTTCGGCCATCAGCGGCGCCAGCGAGGTATGCCAGCACTGCTCCGCCTGCACTAGGCGAAAGCCCTGGTCAACGCCCCACTGGAAGTCGCCGGCGGCATAGCCCTGGGCACGCTGGCCAATCTGCACCACCCGTTTGAGGTCGAGCAGTCCTTCCTCAACGGCGCGACGAAAGGTGGTGCCGTGGGCGATTTTCTCTCCGAACATCTCATCATTGGTATCGGTATGGGCGTCGACGTGGATGAGGCCCACCGGACCATGTTTTTTGGTCAGCGCCCGCAGGATCGGCAGGGTAATGGTGTGGTCCCCGCCGAGGGTCAGCGGGATCAGCGGATAACTATTCAAACCGGTGTAGTAATCTTCGATAATTTGCACCGATTTGAGCAGGCTGTAGGTATTGATCGGCACATCGCCGATGTCGGCCACCGACAGCGAGTCGAACGGCGCGGCGCCGGTTGCCATATTGTACGGACGGATCATCACCGATTCGGCGCGAATATAGCGCGGACCGTAGCGCGTACCTGAGCGCTGCGAGGTGCCGATATCCAGCGGAATGCCGACAAATGCCGCGTCAAGTCCCTGTAAATCTTCGATAAAAGGCAGGCGCATCATTGTGGCGCGGCCGGCGAAGCGTGGCATCTCATTGCCACCCTGCGGTTGGTGAAAGAGGTTATCCATGTCTGCTCCTGAATCTGACGGATGAAACGTAACAGGAGAGATAGTGCGCAACCCGCGCTGGACTTTACATCGTCTGACGTAAATACTCAGTTCATTTATTGGTGAACTAAATACGATGCATCACGACGCCAGCCTTAATATTCGCCAGCTGCAGGTTTTCGAGGCGGTGGCCCGCCTGGAGAGCTATAGCCGGGCCCAGCAGGAGCTGGGCATTTCGGTCTCCGCCATCAGCAATGCGATGTCGCAGCTGGAGGGACAGCTTGGCTTCACCCTCTGCCAGCGCGGGCGCGGCGGCTTTTCCCTGACCGAGAAAGGCCAGCAGTTTTTACAGCAGGCGATCCGCGTGCTGAGCGAACTCAATGAGCTGGAGCGGCAGTCGGCGCTGCTCAAAGGGGAGCACAGCGGCACCCTGTGCATCTCGACGCTCGACTCCATCGAGACCGAAACGGCGCTTTCGCTGCCGGTGGTTCTGCGCAGCTTCAGCGACAAATTTCCCCATGTGCATATCAAACTGATTATTCGCACCCCGGCGGAGCAACTTAACGGCGTGCTGAACAACCATATCGACCTGGCCATCGGCAGCTACAACTCGCAGGTGCATAACATCATCAGCGAGCCGCTGTACCGCGAACAGCACTGGCTCTACTGCAGCGATCTGCACCCGATGTTCTTCAGCCGTCAGCTGGATAAAGAGCAGATCAGCCAGTGCCCGCTGGTGACCCGCAGCTACTGGAACACCAGCGACCTGCGCCGCCGGGGCTTCAGCAAAGGCAGCGCCACCGTCGAGACCGTCGACGCCCAGCTGCTGCTGATCCTCTCGGGGAAATATATTGGCTATCTGCCGGAGCATTACGCCTGGCCGTGGATCAAAGAGAACCGCCTGCGGGTGCTGCTGCCCAACGAGTTTGGCTTTCAGTCGCCGTTCTCGGCTATCTGTAAGCGCGGGCGCAGCAATGAGCCCTATCTGAAAGCGTTCCGTGACCTGCTGAAGAAAAACACAGTGGCGCGGCCGAAGTGGAATTATTAAGCGGGGCGGGCGCTTCCCTGCGCCGGGGTGGTGATTTTCGCGCTTAGCGCGCTGCCCGGCGGGGACGCTTTTCCTGTTCAAAAAATGAACGGTAGCCGGTAGCCCGCCCGGGCTGCGGCTGCCAGGCAACTGCCTCCAGGTTATCCACAGGGTTAGGCGCCGCTGGTGTGGACAGGTCATCCACATTAATGAGCACGTTGCCCTGTGCTTTGGCCTGCGCATCCGTACTGACAAATAGTCCCTTGCCCGCATGGATAACGCCACGTTCGTCGGTACGACGTTCCGTGCCCTGAGCGCGCGATTACCCATTACACCTGTACTGATATCTCCTCCAACGTTGATGGCGACGTTTTTCGTAGCCGTCATTGGTATATGCTCACCGCTGGTCAGCGCTATCCCTTCCGGGGCAGAACCTTGATCAGCGGCTGAAGCCGCTGATCAAGCATCTATATCTGGCCGTCGATATTTATCTACTTCTCTAAATACTTCTTTTTCATAACACCGCAAATGACCACTACGGCATATCCGATCGAGCACGAGAAAAGCATCAAAATAACTCGAAGTGGATTTGTACCATACCATGAAAAGATCATATAGATAATAACCACACAAATAGCCAACAAAGAGTGCTTTACCTTTATAAAAGCAGAGAGAAACACCACAGGGATAACAATAAACCTCATATATAATATTACAAAACCTAGTGTAACCCCTCTGCTTCGCGGGCTAAAATGAGCCATATACCATTCGTATCCCAATTTATGTACCAAAAGGACAAAAAAACAGCCTAGAAATGCTATTGCTGTATTTATGACAATGTTTTTATTTTTTCCAGATACCATATTGCATCAACTCATTATTATTAATTGGATCACCAAGAACCTGTGGGTTTACTGGATGATGAGTCTCTTCTACAACGATGGCAGGATATGTTTGCTCAGAAGATTTGGATTTATATGTAAAGCTTTTGCTTGCAAACAAAGCCCCTCTCAAAACAAAATAATTATCGTATTCATTAGAGTAATCCACATTCCCAGTTAGCGTCCCGGTACCCCATTGAATTCCGGTCTGTACTGTCTTAGTTATGCTCTGTTTACTACGGTAGGTATCGACAGCAAAGGGAATCTGGCCTACGGCATCGGTCCAGTAAGGTATGCCAGAGATCAAGACTAAAAGATAACCTGCTCCACCTTTTGGATTTTGTTTCCAGTCACCTTCCATATTTTTGTAAAAACTATAAGATGGTCTATCCACCAAGGAAAACTTTGCTATGTCAGCCCAAGAGAATATTTTGTAAGCCTCTTTAGCATAGTCCGCCTCGTTTACATAAAGCAACTCACGGTAGTTGTCAGCTAATGGTTCAAACCATTGATATCTAAATTTATCATACAATTCTTGAGCCGTCATAATTTTAAAAGAATCCTTTTCACCTCCTCTCAAAACGAACAAAACATCTGCATTTTTTCTTGTGATTATTAAAATGTTAGGTACGTCGACCTCATGGGCTTCTTCGTCTTTTTCAGGAGTAGTATTTCCTTTTATACCTAATTCTGTCTTTCCATCTTTTGTAACGACTAGATAGGGTTTGCCATCGATTTCAATATTTATTTTTTTTCATTAAAACATCACTCAACTTATAAAGACCCAGTACTCAGATTCACTATCACTCTTGGTGATATAACCACTCGTACCTGAACCGGAAAGTAATTCTGCTCCTTCAACAGTTTCAACCCTAAAGTTGATATCAGAGGAAAAATGAAGTTTTCTATCGAAGTATTGGGTTATCATTTGCATCTGCTTCAATGAGTCAAGTGGCTGAGTGCTTGCCCCCGCTGCCATCGTCCTTTTCACCCGGCGCAGATACGTCGCCGTCGTGCCGTACTCGATTTTACCTGCCTCCAGCCGCAGATAGCTCCCGCCGCCAATCAGCGTGATGCGTTTCTTTCCGGCAAACGTGATATCGCTCTCCGAGGTCAGGGTCAGCTTTTTCTCCGCAAACATCCGCATATTTCCGCTCTGCGCCTGCATCTCCACCGGGCCTTCGCTGTTTTTCACGCTCAGTTGGCCGGCCCGGGCGAACAGCCCCAGTTTCTCTCCGGCCAGCGCCGTCATATTGCCTATGACGCCGACGCTGATATCGCCTCCGGCATTGATGGCGACATTCTTCGTGGCCGCCAGCTGCAGATGCTCCCCGCTGCTGAAGGCCATCCCCTCCGGAGCGGAAAAGAGGAGTGCCTCATTCAGCGGCTTCAGCCGCTGCTCAAACATCCGTATCTGGCTGTCGATATCCGCCTTCAGCGCCTGCGCCTGCTCCGCCGCCATCTCCAGCTGTTGCAGCTGCTGGTTAAGCCGGTTGATTTCCTTCAGCGCGGCGTGCATATCCAGCACGTCACCTTCTGCTTTTGGTTGTGCGTCGGCGCTGACACACAGCCCTTTCCCGGCACGGATGACGCCATATTCATCGGTGCGCAGTTCGGCGCCGGTACCGCGGGGCTGCTCCTGGTTGTCCACCAGATGTCCGGTGTTCAGCTGGGTTCTGCCGTACTCTGTGGCGAGTTTGATGTGCTCTTCGCCGCGCCGGTCCTCCATCCGCAGCTTGTTGTTCGCCGGAGTGCGCAGCACATTGCGGGTGTGGTTGTCGCGGGTGACGGGGTCAGGGTGTTCAGAGTCATGCAGGGCATAAGCGATGTACGGCAGGTCGATATCGCCGTTGCTGCAGGCAATCGCCACTTCGGTGCCGTCAGTGAGTGGGGTATGCCAGCCATATGTTTCGCCTGCATACGGCTTCGCCATCCGCAGCCACAGGTACGCAAATCCCGGCTCTGTCGTTTCCCGGTCAAAGTCCAGCTTCACCCGGTAGCGGCCCTGGTCATCCAGGTGCGCGTAAATATCGTCCTTCTCCCGGCTCTCGATGCGGGCAGGCAGCGTGCCGTGGATTTCCGGGCGCGGAACCTCAGCAGGACGGTAACAGTAACGTTCGCTGTAGGGCATGCCTTCGACAGTAACGTGCAGGCGGGTGTCACGGGCGGCATGGTAGTTCACCGTTGTAATGATGACGCCTTCCTGTAGCGCCCGGATGACATTCCCCTGCGGCTCCAGCACCTGGCCCGGCGTCAGGCAGGCGCGTTACTCTCAAGACTGACGCGGGCCCATGCGTTCAGCTTGCGCTCATGATGGATACGCGCGTAAAACGCGCCGGATTCGGTTTCCGGCTCCGGAGTGGTGTCGTCTCCCGCCTCCCGGTACGGCTCTGCATAGCGGTAGTGCTCCCCGGCGGTTGTCGCCTCACTGCGCACGGAGACGGAGGCATCCATCGGCATCGTGGCTGTCCGGTAGTTGTAGTCCCGGGTGCTGACCCTGCCCGGCACCACCTGATAACGGGTGCGCACGCCCCACACCGACTCCTCTGCACCGTCATACAGTCCCGAGGGTTCGCAGTACGGCAGGCGCACGTCAAACCGGTAGTTCAGCTGGCTGTCGGCAAAAATATACATATCCAGACCGCGCTCGTCGTCCATCTCCGTGCGCCAGTAAATCCCCACTTCGGAGAGAATACGCTGAATGAACTGCAAGTCGGTTTCCCGCCACTGGGTCATCAGCTCACGCGGCGGATAGGTGCGCTCCAGGCGGAAATCAAAATCGGGGCCTTCCAGCCCGTGGCCGCGCAGCACCTGCTCAACCACCTCCGGAACCGAAAGGTTCTGATACACGCGGCACTGGCGGGTACGCTGCAGTAGCGTCAGACGTGCACTCAGCACCACCTGATAGTGAGACTGATCGGCAGTGGTGGAGAGCCATTTCAGGTGGGTGATGATGCCGTGCACCGCTTTGCCGCTGCGCATGCGCAGGGTGGCGTATTTCAGCAGTATATGTTCCGGGGCGATACGGGCCTGCGGGGTGGTGAATTCAATATCCCAGCTAAACGGTGCGCTGAGCGCTTCCCGGCCGGTGAAGTTCAGTACATCTGGTTTCACCGCGCTGTCGTTAATCTCCAGAAGATAGCGCGGCTGCCCGTCAAACAGCGCCAGCCAGTTATCCATAACAAGGCCCCTGTTACCTCAGTGATAGTTAGGCTGGTTATAGTTTCATCGGGGTGATAGCCTGTAAATACCTGATACGGCCAAAAGTGCAGAATAAGAAATTGTTTAAAGGAGAGGGGCTCTTTCTTTAGGAAACCCTCAATTGCAGGGCGGTAAGAAAGAGATGCAAGCCGAGGAAAGCGTACTGCGATGGTGACTACTTCGATTTATAGTCCTCATGTTGGCGCTGGTTTTCCGGAAGTTGATCGTTTACTTAACCGCAGATTGCTTCAAAAAAATTCCCGTATTTGTTATATTGTTGTTCATTGATTATTCACCTCTGCGGTGCCAAAAAGAACAAGATTCACCGCAACCCAGGACAATACCATGTTAGATTACCGCTTCCCGACAGCTTTGCAGATGGTTCTCAGCGTAGCAATGGCGGAGCAGATGGGTGAACGTTCGACGAGCGCGATTCTGGCCTATGGTCTGGAAGCCAATCCGAGCTTTATCCGTAAACTAATGGTTCCGCTAACTCGTGACGGCATTATCGTCTCCACGCTTGGCCGCAACGGCTCAATTCATCTTGGCCGTCCGGCGGACAAGATCACCCTGCGTGATATCTATCTTTCGGTTATCGAAGATAAAAAACTGTGGGCGTCGCGTCCTGACGTCCCGGCCCGCTGCGTGGTCAGCGCCAACGCCTGCTGGTACTTCAAATCGGTTGCCGATGAAGCAGAGCAGGCTTCGTTAAACGTCCTCGCTCGCCATACCGTGGCCAGCGCGCTGGAGGCGGTCAAAAACGCCGATACCAGCGGCTGCGACCCGGTGCCGGAAATGATCGCCCGCTTTAAAAAAGCGCATTAATCATTTTCTGGTGACGAAAAAAAACCGCCTTCAAATTGTGAAGGCGGTTTTTTTGTTATCTGCTGCAGGCTAGGCGGGCAGATCCTCCTGGACCGGCTTCCTGCGGGTCACCAGTTTCCGCAGCGTCACGTAAAACACCGGCGTCAGGAACAGACCGAAGAGCGTCACGCCCAGCATCCCGGAGAATACCGTGATCCCGGTGACGCCGCGGACTTCCGCCCCCGCGCCGTGGCCGAGGATCAGCGGAATGGTCCCGGCGATAAAGGCGATGGAGGTCATCACGATCGGGCGCAGACGCAGGCGGCATGCCTCCAGCGCGGCTTCCATGATCCCTTTCCCCTGGATCTCCAGCTCGCGGGCAAACTCGACGATCAGAATGGCGTTTTTACAGGCCAGGCCCATCAGGACCACCAGACCCACCTGCACGAAGACGTTGTTATCGCCCCCGGTCAGCCAGACGCCAAACAGCGCGGAGAGCATCGTCATCGGTACGATAAGGATCACCGCCAGCGGCAGGGTCCAGCTTTCATACAGCGCGGCCAGCACGAGGAACGCCAGCAGCACCGCCACCGGGAAGACGATCAGCGCCGTGTTGCCCTGGGTGGCCTGCTGGAAGCTGAGATCCGTCCACTCAATATTCATCCCATTCGGCAGGATCTGCTTCGACAGCTCCTCCAGATGCGTCATCGCCTGTGAAGAAGAGAGGACCCGCGGATCGGCATCGCCAATCAGGTCCGCCGCCGGATAACCGTTGTAGCGGATCACCGGATCCGGCCCGTAGGTGGTACTGATATTCACCATACTGCCGATCGGCACCATTTCGCCCTGATTATTGCGGGTGCGCAGATTGGCGATATTTTCCACGCTCTCGCGGTATGGTCCGTCAGCCTGGGCCATCACGCGCCAGGTACGCCCGAACTGGTTAAAGTCATTGACATAAGACGAGCCGAGATAGGTCTGCAGCGTACCGAATAGCTCGGTTAGCGATACCCCCTGCGCTTTCGCCTTATCGCGATCGACCTGCACGTCCAGCTGCGGCACGTTAGCCTGGTAAGTCGAGATCGGGAAGTGCATCCCCGGCGTCTGCATAATCGCCCCGGACATCGCATTCACCGCGCTTTGCAGCGCGCCATAGCCCAGCCCTCCGCGATCCTGGATGTACAGGGAGTAGCCGGAACCCTGACCCAGACCTAAAATCGGCGGCGGCAGGATGGAAAAGCCAAAGCCCTGCTGGATTTGCGCGATTTTGGCGTTGATCTCCGCGTTAATTTCCGCCGCCGTGTGTTTGCGCTGGTCGAACGGTTTCAGGCCAAAAAAGACCGTCCCGGTATTCGGCGTGTTGGTGAACTGCAGCGCGTTAAGCCCCGGGAAAGCGACCGCATAGTCGACCCCTTCGGTATTCATCCCGATCTCGCTCATTTTGCGGATCACCGCGTCGGTGCGCGCCAGCGACGACCCTTCCGGCATCTTCACGCCGCCAATGAGATACAGCTTATCCTGGGTGGGAATAAACCCGCCGGGGACGACTTTAAACATTACCCCAGCGGCGCAGAGCAGCAGCAGATACACCGCAAACACCGCGCCACGGCGTCCGAGGGTTTTGCTCACCAGCCCCTGATAGCCGTTCGAGCTGCGCAGGAAAAAGCGGTTAAACGGACGGAAAATCCAGCCAAACAGGCGATCGATCAGCCGGGTAGGGAGGTCTTTCTTCGCGCCGTGAGGCTTTAACAGCAGGGCCGCCAGCGCCGGGGAGAGCGTCAGCGAGTTGATGGCCGAGATCACCGTCGAGATGGCGATGGTCACCGCGAACTGTTTGTAGAACTGTCCGGTGACCCCGGAGAGAAACGCCATCGGCACGAACACCGCACACAGCACCAGCGCAATGGCGATAATCGGCCCGGAGACCTCACGCATCGCCTGATGCGCCGCGGCAAGCGGCGCAAGCCCCTCTTCGATATTACGCTCGACGTTCTCCACCACCACGATGGCGTCGTCCACCACGATACCGATAGCCAGTACCAGCCCGAACAGGCTCAGGGTATTCAGCGAGAAGCCCAGCAGATAGAGAATGCTGAAGGTACCCACCACCGATACCGGCACCGCGATCAGCGGGATAATCGACGCGCGCCAGGTCTGCAGGAACAGGATCACTACCAGCACCACCAGCACTACCGCCTCCAGCAGCGTCTGCACCACCGCGCGGATGGAGTCGCGCACGAAAACCGTCGGGTCGTACGGCGCCGCCCATTGCATATCTTCCGGGAAGCGGGTGGCCAGCTCGGCCATTTTGGCGCGTACCGCGTTCGACAGATCGATGGCGTTCGCCCCCGGCGACTGGAAGATACCGATCCCGACCGCATCCTTATTGTTGAGCTGGGAGCGCAGCGCATAGCTGCCGGAACCCATCTCGATGCGCGCCACGTCGCGCAGGCGGACCAGCGAGCCGTCCTGCGCCGTTTTCAGAATGATATTGCCAAATTCTTCTTCGGTATGTAGACGGCCCTGAGCGTTAATGGAGATCAGGAAATCGCTCTCCTGCGGCAGCGGCTCGGCGCCAAGCTGTCCGGCGGAGACCTGGACGTTTTGCTCCTGCATCGCCGTCACCACATCCGAGGCCGTCAGGCCGCGGGCGGCCACCTTATTCGGATCCAGCCAGACGCGCATCGCGTATTCACCGGAGCCAAAAATCTGGATCTGGCCGACGCCGGGCAGGCGCGCCAGCTCATCCTTCACTTTCAGCGTGGCGTAGTTGCGCATATATAGCGAATCGTACTTCCCGCCGGGGGAGAACAGATGCACCACCAGGGTCAGCGTCGGGGACTGTTTCTGGGTGGTGATGCCCAGACGGCGTACATCCTCCGGCAGACGCGCTTCCGCCTGCGCGACCCGGTTCTGCACCTGAACCTGCGCCTGATCCGGGTCGGTACCCGGGCGGAAGGTGACGGTGGTGACCAGCACGCCGTCGGAGCCGGCGACCGATTTCATGTACATCATGTTTTCAACACCGTTGATCGCTTCCTCCAGCGGCGTCGCCACGGTCTCGGCAATCACTTTCGGGTTGGCGCCGGGATACTCCGCGCGCACCTGGACGCTGGGCGGGACGACGTCCGGATATTCGCTCACCGGCAGCAGCGGGATAGCGATTAACCCGGTGATAAAAATTAAAATCGACAGCACCGCGGCGAAAATCGGCCTGTCGATAAAAAAGCGGGAAAAGTCCATGGGTTGAATTCTCTGATTAGGGATCAGTTGAGGGTGGCGCTGGAGGTCATGGCAACGGTTTTGGCATTCACCGGCATACCCGGCATAAACACTTTTTGTAAGCCGTCGACGATGACGCTATCCCCAGGATTCAGCCCCTTCTGAACGATGCGTAAACCGTCTGCCAGCCGCCCCGGGGTAATATCGCGTCGCTGCGCTTTACCATCTTTATCAACGATATAGACGTATTTACGATCCTGATCGGTCAGTACCGCTTTGTCGTCGATCAGCGTGGCTTTGAACTCGGCGCTGCCCGGCAGACGCACGCGGGCAAACAGCCCCGGCGTGAACAGACGCTGCGAGTTATCCAGCAGCGCGCGCATGCGGATGGTGCCGGTACTCGGCGTTAACTGATTATCGAGAAAATCCACTTTGCCCTGGTGGGGGTAACCTTCCTCGCCAACCAGGCCAATCTCCACCGGGAGCGCCTGATTATCGCTGGACGCCCCTTGCCCGCGACGGGCGAGGTTTTGATAGTGAAGGTAGGTTGACTCGTCGACATCAAAGTAAACGTATACCGTCTTCTGCGAGACCAGAGTGGTGAGCACGCTGGCGGTGTCGCCCGCGGTGACCAGGTTACCGCTGGTGATCAGCGCCCGGCTGGCGCGGCCGTCAATAGGGGCGGTCACTTTGGTGAAGTCGAGGTTAAGCTGCGCGGCATCCACTGCCGCCTGCGCGGCGCGAATATCAGCCTGCGCCTGAACCGCGGCTGACCGGCGCTGCTCCCACTCTTCACGGGAGACAAGATTGGTATGGACTAATTTATCGGTGCGGTTCGCCTCGCTTTGCGCCAGGCTGGCCTGCGTTTTGGCTCTCGCCAGCGTTGCCTGCGCCTGCTCCAGCGCGGCGCGATAGGTTCTGTCATCTATCGTGAACAGCACCTGGCCCTTTTTCACCTCCTGACCGTCGGTGTAATTCACTTTATCAATATATCCCGAGACGCGAGGGCGAAGCTGAACGCTCTCCACCGCTTCAATGCGACCGTTAAAACTATCCCACTGACTGATCGACTTCACCAGCACCTTAGCGGCGCTGACCGCCGGGGCGGGTGGCGCAGCATTCTGCGCGACACTGTCGTCGCAGCCGACGAGCAGAAAGGAGAGCATCATCGCGCCGAGCGCGGTCAGGTGAATGTTTCCCCAGGTTTTTTGCAGGCTCATTATTTTTATTCCGGTAATTGTAGCCGCCGGGCAAGACGCAGCGTGAGAGACCGCGCCACTTCCTTTGTCCGGGCTGGCTTAAGGCCATTTGTGTCGATCATCGCCACAAAACTGTAACAATTTCGAATACACTATCGCGGCGATTGTAGGAAGGCGCTTAACTAAGTGCAAGAATAATTGTTGCACTTTATGTGCGGTCCAGGGGGGAGACAAAAACCGCGATCCTGGCGTGGATTTAAATGTAACAATAAAACTTGCATTTTGTGTAAAAACAGGCCACCTTTAAATGCAACTGACAAAGATGCTTTTAACCGGCCGCGAGGGGGAAATATGATGAACACTGGCGCCATCATTCAGGATCTGATCGACTGGATCGACAACCATCTTGATAGCCGTCTGGATATTGATACCGTTGCCCGGCGAGCCGGCTATTCGAAGTGGCACCTGCAGCGGATCTTCAAAGAACATACCGGGCACCCGCTCGGGGAGTATATCCGGGCGCGAAAGCTGCAAAAGTCGGTCGAACGCTTAGCCCACAGCAACGAGCCGATCCTCAACGTGGCGATCGCCCTCGGCTTTGACTCCCAGCAGTCCTTCAATCGCAGCTTCAAACGTCAGTATGGCCAGGCGCCCGGCGTCTGGCGCCGGAGTGTCAGCCGCTCTGCAGGGCAGGCATCTCATCATTGAGCTGCATGACCGGGGAGGGTTAGTCCTGACCCGGCCCATGATCGAATTTGCTGCCTTTGCCGATGGCATAGAACTGCCCGCCTGCGACATAGTGAACGGTCCGTAGCTCGTCCGGCGCATCATCAAAAATCCAGTGTCCGTTACGGAATACCCGGTCATCGCTCCAGGCGGCGACGATGTCGCCCAGAAACAGATTGTGTTGTTGCTGAACCGGACCACAAGGCGGGTGAGCCTTACCCCGGAAAGGATGCAGTATCTGGCGCGGTGCCGGGACATTTCCGCTCTGATTGAACATAGCGAATCCAGCCTGAGCGAGTCAGTTGCGCGGCCTCAGGTGTGCCTGCGGGTTGAAAGGCCGCAGGGATCGCGCATTTCATCATCATGCCGCATCTGGCTTCGACGGACTTCAGCACGGCGATGATCTTGTGTTAAGTGAATCGGATCTTGCGCATAGCGATCTCCTCAGGGGACATAATCAGTATGTCGGAAGATCTCTAAAAGTGAATGGTTCATTTTGCCGGGATACTTACAGTATTAATATCATCTAGCAGCCAGAGATCTTCTGCCTCGACTTTTTCTCCGGTACGTTTATCACGTGCAGATTCCATTACTTTCTCCTTAACAAAGGGTTTTCGTATAGGCTAGGGCTTATAGCCTTTATTCAAACCGCTGTTCCCGTTCACTATCTTCCCGTTGCTCACGTTCTATTTGGCGTTCGATCCAATGAATTATTTTTTCATGCACTATTCTGGCTGCTTTAGCAATATCTGGGCGTTCATGCTTGCTCAACATACTGAAAGCATCAGCTCTAAGTTGCATGATATTTGACAAACTTCCAGTCCAGGATGATGGGCTAATGCGTTCAGCGAAGGCCTCCAGCACAACCATTGGTTCAGGTGAGGCCTCTAATAGAGCTAAAGCTGCTTCCTGTATGGTGGTTACACTCTTTTCATCATCCTTCACCCAAAGTGTTACACCAGTTGCAATAGCAGGCCAAACATTGGGATCATTTCTGGCGCGGCACCATTGAATTAAAACGTCTACATCAATTTTAGAAAGAGGCAACCGACGTAAGCTTCCGTGACTGATAAAAAATAAACGTCGTTGTCGCTGTTTTTCGTTACCCTCAAAAACATGATCAAGAAATGCTTCTGGCATCAATGCGGCAGTCGTTTCAATGGTTCTTCCAAATGAATTAAAATACCCATAATGCTCATCTAAAACAGAAAAAATCGTGTTCAGCCACTCCTGTTTTTGTGACTCATAACCATCAAATCGCAGAGCAGCGCCAACGACACGTTCCATGCGATAATCTGTAGACCCACCAGAGTCACGGTGATCTCTTTGGACTCTAATGATTGCGGCTCTTAAACCAATCTGCCGCAGGTTAGCACCAAGTGTATCCTCAGCCTTCTCTTGACGAGGTAACCTCATACTTAAAGAATCCAACACTACATCGTCACCATTTATTTTACTCAGGAGACGATGAGCAAGTTCAATAACACGACCTGCAGACAAATTAACATATTGGTCCCGCCACAAAATTGGCCCATATATGTGCGGGCTTATTTCAGGATCATCCAGAACTGACATACAGCGATTTAAATCAGTTTCTGTAAACTCTCGCCGAGGGTGCAAACCAACTATAACCCGCCGAAGTTCTGGGTGTTGTGAACATTGTTCGAGAAATTCTTGAGCTAACGTCGGAGCCACAGCATCTGTTTGTTCGATGAAACCGGCAAAAACTGCAAAATCTTTGTTAATCCTTGGATATAGATCAAGTAGGTTAACAAGCTGCTGCCAGCCAATTTGCAGATCATATTCTCCGTCAGCTAACCCCTTTCCAAATGCAATGCGATAGGGCATCCAATCGGTAGAGAACAAATTTTGGCCCAATTCTTCAAGCTTATGATTTGATGCCGTAAAATCTCGTCCTAATAGGATAGCTTTGGTTTCAAGCCGCTTCTCAGCCGCGCTAAACTTTTCGGTTTCGTCATGCCCCAAATCAGCATCAAGCGCCCAATAGTCTCCCCCTCGGCTAAGTACGTAAGTCATTATTTCCGCTACTAAGTCGCTAGGCTCCAGCTCCTTCTCCAGTGCTGCAAGGCTTTCAGGTATCGGCTCAACCCCCTCGGCATCTGTAGGCCTTGTATAGTCGAAATAAATTATTGAACGGATGGCTTTCCAGCCATCTCCCCAAGGGGAGTAAGCATGCAATTTACGAGCTGCATCGGCGAGTTTTTCCCTCATCGCATCCTGGTCCCAAAGGCCTCGAAATGCGTCAGCCAGGTTTATACGAGCAGAGGCTTCAATTTCAGAATCGCCGGAGGTACCCAGTTGCACAGCAACATCGATGAAAGCACTTCGCCATTCAACAAGCTCATCATAGGAGGGGTCAAATCCATAATCTCTGGGGCGAGCACCAAACTCGTTCACCCCAACGCCTGTCCAGTGTGAGCCTTCCAAAGCAGTAGATAACATTTTGAACCCCAACGCTCTGCGGCTGGTTACGCCTGATGAGAAACATTCATTCATCAGCATGATTCGCTGGTTTAAAGAAGCATGAGTGCCAGACAAATACGCTTGGAAAAATCTCACGATCTTGCCTTGAGCTGAGTCGTGATTGTTACTCTCGTCTTCATAGTCTGCCATATGGATCAGAAGCCTGGCACATCTGTCAAAGGCGTTAGATTCATATGCCAACGATTGCAAGAGATTGAGAATGGCTAGTCGCCGCGGATCATAAGTCGGTTCAATGCCTTTAAAGTCAGGTGCGGTAAGTTCTGCTTCAATCCGATTTAACAAAGTTTCAGGGGCGACTGGACCGATATAATCCAGTATGCGCACCGACTCATCGTCCAAGTCTAAAATTTGCCCAATTAGTCCTTCAGGCTGAAGCCAGGCTTCAACAATTTCTTTTGCAATAGGGTGGTCATGCAACAACCCCAGTCGATGAGTAAATGAAAGTAATAAACGCGCCCTGTCAGGTGCTTCAAAGACAGCCCTGAGTTGATAAACCGGGATACTATCAAGTGCAGATGCAGCCAGTTTGTTAGCAATGGCATGGGGTAAGATTGCTCTCCAATTAGCCCTCTTCTGAACAACGTGACGACTCATTAGCTTCGTAACTGCTCTAAATAATTGTGCTTTGGAGTACCCCGACAGTGAACCTAATATTTCAAGCTCATTAGAATTCATACCAGTCGCAGAGACTGAGAATGAATACACCAGAGACAATATTTCCGCTTGTTCCCGTAAATCACCGTCTGGATGATTACGTTGTTCAAACAAGCGATTAAACAACTGCGCGTCAGAAAGTATGGCCAAACTCTCACCTTCTTCCCCCCTCTCAGCTATAGCCAAAGCAACCCTTGCATTCCCATCTGCGAACTCAGCAATACGACGGGCATTATTCTGACCAATAGAAGGGAAGCGACGGATAAGAAGTTGCTCTGCCACCTCCGGACCATCTGTCTCAATATGGATGACCTCAGTTGTCTGTGGTTTGTCATCCCTAATGTCGTACTCGATAGTGATGAGACTTACTTCTTTTCCTGCGGCTGATACCTTGCTGGCAAGCGAAGCATGGAGTTCTGATGGGCAATTATCAAGGATCATAATTGCTCGTCGGTCCTCAGCGATCAGCTTATCAAGCATTGCTGTAGCCGACGGTACTGGCTCAGAGCCAGTATCAACATAAATAGCTACTGTCCGGTCAAGCGCATCTGTTCCAACAGTTTCATCAAAGAGCGCCTGAACGATCCGAGTCTTCCCGACACCAGACAATCCTGTAATACGAACTGCCTTATTCGTCGAACGGATAAGTGCTCGCATTGGGCTAATTGCTTCATCAATTTTGAGTTTTTGCCCCTTTCCCGACGGTAAAGTAATGGTTACACCTGGGGCTGAGATTAAAGTGTCTGTAACACCTTGGGGCGGATTGCTCCAGGCTCCATAGGGTTGCCAACCGGAATACCCTTGTCCAAGTTTCCCTTTTACCCACAGCATGACTGATGGATGTTGGCGGAGCCATTGAATGAGTTTGGAACGGTCGTAGAAATCGAGATGAAGATTGCTTTTGTTAGGATCATCTTTTACTGCATCCCTCATCGCTTTGAGACGATCCGCCTTTCCTGACGGCGAGCAATCATCACCCAGGCTGACAATGATGTAGCTACCTTGCTTTCTGGCTTGTTCAGAGATTATGGGGGAAAGCGCTTTGCCGATGCCCATTTCCTTCTCAATTGTAGCCTTTGGCATTTTATGTTTCTTTGCCTGAAAGACCGTATTAGGCCTTATAAGAAAGCCTGGTTTCAGTTGATTAACTGGAACCTGCACATGGATATCAATTCCTCCGTCAGGGGCTGTAATTGAGCCAGACCAATTTACACATGCAGGGCTATGACCATGTATTGCCACTTCAGCTTCCGCTAGCCGAGCTATCAGCTCTTCTAGCTGAGTATCGGAGAGCCGAAGTAATTCATCCTTTTCAATGTCAAAAATTGCCACGCCTTCACCTTAGTAAAAAATTTCTGTCATGGTTCAAACACTATGGGTACTTATTAGTCTGTTCATAGATTTTAAGAGCAAGTAGTGTTGTTTGAGTTTTTTCGCATTGCTGGGATGGAACCAGGCGAATAAATGAGCTTGACCCAATGTTTGTGCATAAGGGGCTTTATCGAACGCAATTATTTCGCTCCTTTGAAAGTGCAACGCCGAGCGTAGCTGTATCACGGCATACTCACTACAACGGTGCAAGATAATCCCGAGAATTTATCCCGAGCTGAGTGTGCAATGTACTGTAAAAACACATAAAAGCAGCCATTAAAACGGAGCTTTTGTCACGTATGTTAAAGCCCACGTACGGTGTCACCCTCATCATGCTGACGGCTTAAATTTGGGCATGTAAGAAAACCTGGCCACGGTGCTTTTCCTCCAAACAAATGCTCCATTCGTTTGTTGCTAGGCTTCTGGAAACGGGAATTCAGCTTCGACAAAACAGTAGGCCAGTATTGCTGAAAAATATCTCTGTTATCAGTGTGTTCATACCCGATTGCCAAGAATCTTTCATCGACGACTTGCAAAAATATAACTGAAGCACACCAGAAAGATTCTGCGGAGGGCGCCTGCTGCATCAATTTGAACCAGTGACGCGTCCATAAATGACGCTGATAGGAGTCACTTGCACTTTTTAAGGACTTTTGGAGAAGGCCCGAATAGGTGTTTGCTTTGAGCGTGCCGTCCGAAAGCTCATTCTGACCTAAATACCCCGCCATCATGATGCCCCTAGCTTGGAGCACAGGCCAGGATGAGTTACAACACTTCCGAGTGTATTGCAGTAATTTTTCACTCTGCTGACAGAACAGGGCTGCCCAAACCTCATGGGCAAGCCGATTGTTATTTTCCGCTAGAGCTAATCGACGCCAGCGCAATGCCTCAATCTCAGGGCTGTCGAACGAAGACCAGACCGCAACAGCACACAGATCAAGCTCGGCCTCGGTAAACACAACGCGACAGAAAGGAACAATGTGGTCAAGTCGTTCAAAAAGACGAACTGACACTTCTGGATGCTGAGTCGAGATGGCCTGTGCAAGTGTTAGTCCTATATGTCTGACCTGGTGGAGAACATCCACATTTTTGTTATCAAGGAACAGGTTTGCCCATGCAAGTGAACGCTCAGGTTCAGCCCTCACCAGAGCTGCAATGTCGTCAGGATAATAATGGTTAGTCAGATCAGATAGATTTAGTTTGGTAAGTACATCTTTGATTTCATGGTAATTATGTTGAATGCGTTGCTGTTGCTTTTCGAAGTTATCCATCTCCTGAAGTGCCATTAGTGATCTCATGTCTTCACCATCCTCTCGCTTAGGAACGACAACCTCACTAAGATGGTGAAATGTATAAGCCCTGTCGTCTGTCGACCTCAGAAGCAGTTTAAGCTGCAGGGTCCCCACATCAATTGTCTGCTGAAAGGCATTATTCAAGAGTACGTCAAAATACTGCGCAGCATCTCTAGCGATTTCTCCGTTATAAATGCTTGCCAATTGAGCAATGTGGAAATAGGTTAAGTGCGTTTTCCCTTCTTTCCACCCGATGATGTTTTGATTAATTGCCTTGAGCAGCAAGGCTGAGAAGTGCCACTGCTCGTACTGATCGGATGTTGTGATTGATTCAGACATCACGATCTCGGCACCGCAACGTAACGCAATCGGGTCATTCACGTTTATCAGCATCTTCAGCGTAAGATGTCGGACGCTTTTCGATGCACTACTGAGCAATTGCGGAAGGGCATTTACTAGGCCCGCAGGTAACGGGCCAGTCTTAGGATGAAACAGTAACGATGTTAGCTGCTCATCCGTATCGCCATTAGCTAACGCCGCAAGTACGTTGTTTTCAGTATCCTGCCAGTTCAGTGTTTTTAAGCTGTCACTGAGCGACATAATCAGTTTATCTCCATAGCGGAGTGTCCTTAAAACGGAGATTTGTTCATTAACACTCAATTGATGAAAAGCCAGAATCAATTGGAACTGCTGCATCAGTTCCGATTCCTCGCCCAGAGATGACCATGCTGACCGGTCGTCTTTAGTGCTGCTGGTCACTCGTCTTACGAGTTTTCTTGCAATATCAGGAGTTATTAATGCCCTATGCGGTAAGAGCGCAAAAATACCCTGTCGTAGTGGGAGACCGCTTCGGCACAGAATGTCTTCAGCAAGTTTGAGGTGATTATCGATAGCTACCTGAGGTTGGTAACGGGCAAGAGAGGTGGTTGCCCCCGTAAAGAATCTTTCTTGATAACCGATGCCGAAGGAATTGAAGAGCTTGCTTACGTCCAATTTGCTATGTTTCTCTGCCGTTTGGCTGACATTGCTGGATTCTGGATTAGCCGGATTACAGGGGTCAGCTTCACACCATGATTCATTTATATGCCAACTTTTGATGTCCGAACTATTGTCACGTAACTGGTGTGCAAGCATCTCGGCGAGTTGCGCATCGTCAGAATTACCTGTCGCCATCAAAAGATTAATAGCCGTCCATTTACCTGTACGTGAACTTTTGTTATGTACAAAAAGCGTCCATTGATCCCGCAAGTGGGAACGGACGTTTTGCCAGTCAATTGAGTTAAACGCGATCAAGTCGCGGAATGTCTGCCAGGGAACGCCATAATCCTGGTTTATATTAGAAGCAAAATTCCATTTAACTAACGCATTAATATGCGGCATTAAAGCCTTTCCTGCAAAAAGCTTCATGGCTAGTGAATGAAGTGCCGATAAACTATCTGTGTCTTTTAAGACTAATGTTCTGAAAATTTCTGTTTCTTCAGGCGACAATAGGCCAATTTTATGCTCACGTTCTTTTTGCCGTTTTTCAATTTCAGTCTGTATGTCAGCATCACGCTGACCCCCCCCCACTGACCATAGAGGGGTAAGAGTTGGACTCCATACAAGCCAGTTATTAGCTGCTGTCAGAATTTTTTCCGCGGAGGATGTGTGTCGGGAGGCGTGCAGGAGCGCATCTTCAATCCAGTAATGCTGTGGGAGATTGATATCACGTAGTGCAAGATGTTCACAAGCATTGATGAATATTTCAGGCCGACGTCGCGCTAGAGCCATAAATGCAGGGGTAAGCAGCGCGTCGGGATTTTGCAGTCCGGCAAAACTAACTAGAATGGCAACGCCGCTTGCAACAGGATACTGCCTTTCTAGGCTGGCAATGGTGAGGGCTGCAAAGAGGGTATCCGACGTCTTATCAAGCGCGATGACGGGCTCGACGACGGAGGCCATTACCTCATCAAGATCTTTATGATTTCTGGCTGCTTTATTGACAATATCAAGGATAGCCATCCCCAGAGCCAGGCTAAGTCCTTCAGGATGAATACGATAGCTTGTTGGGTCTTCAGGCAAGGGGATAAAAAAACGCCCATCAATAACGGCTTGCAACCCTCCTTGAAAAATACCGTTAAGTTCTGCATTGAAAATATCAATATCTTCATTGTCTTTGATTTCGATCCGTTCAAGCACTTCCTGTCCGAACGAACGCAGCTTATTACTGAATAGCTCTGCAGAGAGTTCATAACTATCTCGTTGGCTGACTTTAATGTGCTCAAACAACATCAACGATACACTTAGCTCTGCTAAATCATGCAATTGTTCTGCACTAAACAGTTCTAATGCAATTCCAAGCATACGTGGATTAAGCAGGCTGGTTGCAACGCTCTCACTGAGTTTTCTTCCTGCGATGCTGATATAGCATAAAGCGAGTATTGAGTCCCGTTCTTCTGCGGACCATTCCGGGACAGGCCTTTTTATAACGGGTGTTGCCAGTCTGGATTCAACATTTTGAGTAAAATAATGCTTTCTGGACGTCACAATCAGTTTGCCACCCAGACACTGAAGGAATTCGCTCAGCCTGTCGATGAAATGTGCCCAGCGGATCGCTGGACGTTGATTTATACCGTCAAGTATGACAATCAATCCACATGCGGGGCGCTTTTCGCTATCGGACCACGTCCTGAATTGCTCATGCCAGAATTTGGTGTGAAGAGATAGATCTCCCTGACAACTACGACACAGGGCGTTGATGACGACAGCAGCGATATCATTACAAGGTTCCTCTATGTCTTCCGCTCTAATAAACGCTGTTAGTGGCTTTACAGGAACGGACAGCCAGTGTTGTGCTACTAGCCATGATTTACCATTACCCTCTGCTCCCGTTACGACGATTACTCCGCCTTCTGGTAAGGTTGATAGGTCGTCGGAAAATTGCTTTATGAGCGCAGTGCGTGTAAGCACGACCTGAGAGTCACCCGGGCATAGCACTTGCCCAAGTCTTGTTTTTGAGCGGATTTTATTTGACAGTGTTTCTTTCAACCATTGTTCATTAACAGAGCAAAGGTGCTGAACCGAGAACATTTGTTCTGGAAAAAGCCGTCGATTTAATTCTTCGAAACGTTCATGCATTGTTTGAGAATGAATTCTCATTAAGATGCCCAACTCTGGATCTTTAAGGCCGCTAAGAGTACCTTCGGTAATGGCATTAACCGATTGATATATAATGTCTTTTGCCCTGTGTTCAGTTTCCCCTGTTTTAGCTACGTAGATTTCAATTAATACCTGCTCACTCTCAAAGGGATTTATGCTGCCGGTTAATTTTTGTACTGCTAGGTTTTTGAGGTGTTCCTGAACCTCAGCGACATTAAGCCACTCCTTAACGTGAGGCATTGCAAATGTTTCCGTGCCAACAATCTTACTCTCTAGCAGTAAAACCCAACGCTTCCAGGTTGGCTGCAATGCCGATGGTTCTACGCCAAGATGCACTAACGTTTTTTCCATAACACTAGAGAGTGAATGTTTTTCTTGTTCAGGGTGCGTCAGAGCCTTCCGTTCTGCTAACGGTCGTTTAATCTGGGCCCAGATGCCTTTGCCCATTGACAAAAAGGGGCGAATTAAAACAGAAAACTCCACGTACTTATGCTCCTTAGATGAAAAAAATTCACCGAACAGATGGCGATACTGGATATTAAAGCGTATCGAATCTGTCTGGGTAAATGTGCACTTAATGACGCTTAAGCTGACGCGCCGTCCTGCCATTGCTATGTTGAACTTCTGAGTCTGACATCGGTTGTCGCAAAATCACATAAGACTTTAAACAAAAAATACATTAGCAAATGGGGCGTTGCACTATGCAGCGTTCATTCTTTTAATTACTCCTGCTTTTTAGGGTAACATTCGCTCCTGACTATTACCGGATGGAAATATAAAGTTTTACTTTATCAGCCCAAAAGCTTGAACTGATCTCAGTTTAATTAAGTCACACGACTAACCGCATTCCTTTTGTCCCACTATAAATGATACTTCCGCGATCAGAAGCATAACGAAGTCAGCCCACCACTGCATCATTGGCCGTCGCTGCTCAAGATAATCGCTGCGGTTATAAGCACGCCGAACCTCATTCTTATCCACGTGGGCTAGTACTGCCTCGATAACATCAGGCGGAAAGCCTTGTTCATTAAGGGCTGTACTGGCGATAGATCGCAGACCGTGTGAAACGAGCACCCCACCAAAACCTGCGCGTTTTAGCGAAGCGTTTACGGTCTGACTGTTCATCGGCTGGGTTGGTTTGATGCGGCTGGGAAAGATAAATCTCGATTTCAACTTAAAGGCTTCATCATCTCCAGTATTGCAATTGCTTCATCTGACAATGGAACAGTATGGTCGCGGTTCATTTTCATGCGTGCTGCAGGAATCTTCCACTCCCGCGCTTCTATGTCTACTTCTTCCCAGCGAGCTTCAGCCGCTTCGGCAGGGCGGGTAATAGTAAGAAGTTGCCACATGAACAGGCAGCGTGTGGAAAGGCTAATGCTGGCTGTTCGCATTGTCTGCATCAGTTGAGGTAGCTCATCCGGTCGAATGCTGGGCATGTTCTTTTTCTGAGGCTTCTCGAAGGCTTTACCGATATTAACGCTGGGAACAGCATCAATCAGCCCTGTGTTTTGTGCATAGATCATGACCTCATTAATGCGTTGGCACAGGCGACGAACGGTTTCCAGTGCTCCTCTGGCCTGAACCGGTTGGACGGCCCGAACCAGCGTGTGAGCTTTAATATCTGTAACGCTAACGTCGCCAATTGCAGGAAAGACATCTCTTTCAAGAGAGCGCCAGATATCGTCGGCATAGTCCTCTGTCACACTGGCTTTCTTCACATTCCACCAACGTTCAGCTACGAGTTGGAAAGTATTGGTTTTAGCTTCCAGTGAGCTGCGTAGTTGTTCTTGCTGATGTTCCTGAGGGTCGATTTGTTTCGCCAGAAGAGAACGAGACTCTGCGCGATAGTTTCTGGCATCGGCAAGCGTAACTGACGGGTAGGGGCCAATGCTCTTTTTCGCTCGTTTCTTGGTGACGGGGCGAATGTAGCGGAATTGCCAGATTTTACTCCCGCTGGATTTGATCAGTAGCTCAAGGCCATCGCCATCATAGAGAACGTAGTCCGCTTCCTTGGGTTTAGCAGATTCGATTTCTTTAACGGATAGGGGTTTGGTTTGTCTTGCCATTGCCGGGTTTCCATAGTCTTAGGCACCTCAAAAACAATAAAGCTTTATAAGGTGCCTAACAAGGTGCCTAAAAGGTTCGGATTTAATTAGTTGGCATCAGACCTCGCGGGACAAATTCAAGGCACAAAAAAGCCCGCAGGGCTTGCGCCGTGCGGGCTCTTAGGACTTCATCGGATGACTCTGGTAATCACCGATGGAGAATTTTGGTGGAGCTGGCGGGAGTTGAACCCGCGTCCGAAATTCCTACATCCTCGGCACTACATGCTTAGTCAGTCTTTACATTCGCTTGCCAGCTGCGGACAGACACGCCACTAACAAACTAGCCTGATTAGATTTAACGCTTCAACCCCAGGCAGGGCATCCACGCGATCTCTTTTGGGTTTGACCTCTCTTTGATCCCCGTCTTAAGAGCGGAAGCTAGGGAGAGAGGGCTCAGAGCAGGTTATTAAGCTGCTAAAGCGTAGTTTTCGTCGTTTGCGACTATTTTTTGCGGCTTTTTACGAGGCCAACCGCCCCTCGGCATGCACCTTGGGTTTCGCAAATCCCGTCGAATCCAGAATCAGCCCCAATGTGTAGGTCAAGTATAACAGATTTGTGAATGTCGTTACCAGCCCCATTACGCAGGATTGTTTCAACGGGGTGGACGAAAAAGCAGCATCAACAAGGATATAGCGTAAGGGCCAGCGAGAGCTGGCCCTCAGGGGAGGGGGTTAACGTCCGGCGTGCTTCATAATACGCGCCTTGTCCAGCGCCCATTCACGATCTTTCAGGTCGGTACGCTTGTCGTGCTGTTTCTTACCTTTGGCGACGCCGATTTTCACTTTGCACCAGGCGTTCTTCCAGTACAGCGACAGGGCGACGACGGTGTAACCTTCGCGGTTAATGCGGCCGTACAGCGTGTCGAGTTCGCGCTGGTTGAGCAGCAGCTTACGGGTACGCGTCGGGTCGCAGACATAGTGGGTGGAAGCCACGGCCATGGGCGTAAAGTTGGCGCCGAACAGGAAGGCTTCGCCATCCTTCAGGATGACATAGCTATCGCCGATGTTGGCTTTGCCTGCACGCAGGGATTTGACTTCCCAGCCCTGCAGGGCGAGACCAGCCTCGTATTCATCTTCGATAAAGTATTCGTGACGGGCGCGTTTATTCAGCGCAATGGTGGCTGATCCAGGTTTGTGGGCTTTTTTCTTAGTCATAATGTCCTGAAGTCATCGTCTTATACACAGTTACCTCGATCGCATCCTGCGAGGTGTACTGCGCATCTTAGCACGAGTTGCGGCACAGCGTTTTTTTTAGCAGCAGATAAATGATATTATTTGCACTGTGTTTAAATGTGGAACCTGCTATGCCTCAGATTAGCCGTACTGCGCTGGTGCCTTTCAGCGCGGAACAGATGTATCAACTGGTAAACGATGTGAAGTCCTATCCTGATTTTCTGCCAGGCTGCACCGGTAGCCGCGTGCTGGAATTCGGGCCGACGCAAATGACGGCGGCGGTTGATGTGTCCAAAGCCGGCATCAGTAAGACCTTCACGACCCGCAATACACTGACCAGCAACCAGAGCATTTTAATGAGCCTGGTGGATGGCCCGTTCAAGAAGCTGATTGGCGGCTGGAAGTTTATCCCGCTGAGCCCCGAGGCCTGCAAAATCGAATTCCATCTCGATTTTGAGTTTACCAATAAATTGATTGAGATGGCTTTTGGCCGGATCTTCAAAGAGCTGGCCGCTAACATGGTGCAAGCGTTCACTTCGCGCGCCAAAGAGGTTTACAGTGCCGGCTAATATTCGTGTTGAAGTCGCCTACGCGCTGCCTGAAAAGCAGTACCTGCAGCGGGTCACCCTGGACGAGGGGGCGACGGTCGAGCAGGCGATTATCGCCAGCGGTCTGCTGGCGCTGCGTGATGATATCGATCTGGCGAAGAACAAGCTGGGTATTTACAGCCGTCCGGTAAAACTGCATGACGAAGTTCACGACGGCGACCGGGTGGAAATCTATCGTCCGCTGATTGCTGACCCAAAAGAGCTGCGTCGCCAGCGGGCAGAGAAAAGCGCTGCGAAGTAACCTGCAGTAGCAGACCAGTTATCAGCCATAAAAAAAGCGCTCACCGAGCGCTTTTTGCTTTTCCGGGCCTTACTGACTGGTCAGCGCGGGCTTGTTATCAATGTTAGTCAACACACCGCCGCTATTGAAGGTCAGGGTCAGGGTCTGCTGAGTCACTTTCTGGTGGCCCGGCTCCTGACGGAATACATAGAACCAGGTATTGGTGCCGAACGGATCCGTCATCATTGGCGTCCCCAGAGCATAAGCAACCTGCTGTTGCGTCATACCGACACGAATTTTCGCTACATCGTTTGGTGCCAGATAGTTACCCTGGTTGATGTCAGGACGGTAAACCACTCGTTCCAGAGTGGAACAGCCTGCGGTCAACATAAGAAGAACCGCTGCGGCAGCAGTCAGCGTTTTACAGCGCATAGTGATTTGATTCCTTTTTGGGCCCGAGCAGTACGTGGCTCATCTGTAATATGCCGATAATAATAGACCTTCGCCCCGTTGGAAACCTCCGGCTGCAGGTCAGCAGGCAATTTGCTGTTCACTATGACCCTGTGAAAATCAAAAAGTTTACGCCGCAAGCAACTCTTTCGCGTTCGCCAGGGTGTTGCGCGTGACCTCGCTGCCGCCCAGCAGACGGGCCAGCTCCTGCAAGCGAGCACGTTTATCCAGCGGCTGCATATGGGTTTCGGTCATCTCGCCATCGGTCTCTTTGCAGACAAAGAAATGATGGTGGCCGCAGCCTGCGACCTGCGGCAGGTGGGTCACGCACATCACCTGCGTGGACTCGCCCAGCTGGCGCAGCAGCTTGCCGACCACGGCGGCAGTCGGGCCGCTGATGCCGACGTCCACTTCGTCGAAGATGAGCGCCGGGGTTTCCATTTTACGCGCGGTGATCACCTGAATCGCCAGCGCAATGCGCGACAGTTCTCCACCGGAGGCGACTTTGGCGATCGGCTGCAGCGGCTGACCCGGGTTAGTGGTGACACGGAACTCAATATGGTCGGCGCCGTCGGCGGTCAGATGGCGTTCATCGAATGCGACCTCAATCGCGAAGACCCCGTGCGGCATCGAAAGTGAGTGCATACTCTCGGTGATGAGCTGGGTCAGCTCGTCGGCGCTGGCCTGGCGCAGGGCGTGCAGCTGGCGCGCGGTCTCCAGCGCCAGCTGATGATGTTCAACCACCTGCTGGCTGAGGGATTCCAGCGAGCCGGCGCTGCCGTCCAGCAGGCGCTGCTCTTCCAGCATCGCCTGGTAAACTGCCGGCAGCTCTTCCGGCATCACCTGATGCTTACGCGCCAGCGCGATTTGCCGGGAAATCCGCTGCTCAAGTTCGAACAGACGGTTCGGATCGAGGTCCAGACGGTCGTGATAGTGGCGCAGCTCGTCGCTGGCCTCGCTGAGCTGTATGGTCGCTTCTTCCAGCATATCCAGAACGCCGGAAAGCTTGCTGTCCATACCCACCAGCTCGCTGACCAGCTGCTTCGCGGTATAAAGCTGGCTCTGCAGATTGGCCTCTTCGCCGTCGGCAAGCAATGTCAGGGCGTGCTGGCAGGTGCTGAGCAGCTGCCCGCTGTTGGCCAGGCGCTTGTACTCTTCGTCAATCTGCTCGAACTCTCCTGGCAACGGGTTAAATTCGTTCAGCTCTTTAAGCTGATACTGCAGCAGATCGGCACGGGCAGCGCGCTCCTGGCTTTGCTGCTGATGCTGGGCCAGCTCGCGGCAGCTTTGGTGCCACTGGCGATAGTGCTCGGCCATGCGCTGAGTGAGCACATACTCACCGGTATAGCCGTCGAGCAGGGTTTTCTGGTGTTCGGGTTTGGTCAGCAACTGGTGGGCATGCTGGCCATGGATCTGGATCAGCAGCTGGCCCAGCTCGCGCAGCTGCGAGAGCGGGACGGCGGTGCCGTTGATAAAGCCGCGCGAGCGGCCGTCGGCGCTGATCACGCGACGAAGTAAACACTCACGCCCGCTCTCCAGCTGGTTCTCTTCCAGCCAGCGCTGGGCGGCTGGGGTGTCTTTCAGCGCGAAGCGCGCGCACAGGTCGGCACGGGTGGCGCCGCGACGCACCATGTCGGCTTCTGCTCTGCCGCCGAGGCACAGCCCCAGCGCGTCGATGGCAATAGATTTCCCGGCGCCGGTTTCCCCGGTGATGGCGGTCATACCGCTGTGGAAATCAATTTCCAGTTCACGAACGATAGCAAAATTACTGATGGTGAGTTGCGCCAACATAGCTGCCTTCCTGTATGAAAAACCAATACTGTGTTTTCGTACAGTATAGACTGGTTTTTTATCCAGTAAAGAGGCAGCAATGAAAATCAGAATAATTTTTTCGACCAACCGAGCTTGGTGCTTAATGTATTGAAATAGCTGTAATCTTTAGGATGAATCAGATTGAGGTGATAATCGCAGCGGCGAATGAGGACGTCTTCGCCATCCTGGATCGGCAGAGCAATCTGGCTGTCGCAGCTGATCTCCAGATCGCTGCAGCGATGAGAGAAGCGCAGGCGAATGGTGCTGTCACCGTTGATCACCAGCGGTCGCGCTGAAAGGGTGTGCGGGAACATTGGTACCAGAGTGATAGCGTCCAGCGACGGCGTAAGGATCGGGCCGCCGGCCGACAGCGAATAGGCGGTGGAACCGGTCGGGGTGGAGATAATCAGGCCATCAGAGCGCTGAGAGAACGCGAAGACTTCATCGATATAGACTTCGAATTCAATCATATGCGCCACTTTGCCGGGGTGCAGCACCACTTCGTTGATGGCGGTGCTGATGCGTTTCTGGCAATCCTGCTGGCATACCTGGGCTTCCAGTAGAAAGCGTTTCTCGGCGATGTAGTGGCCTTCCAGCACGTCGGCGAGCTGCTGCAGGGCGTTGTCCGGGTCCAGGTCGGTGAGAAAGCCGAGGTTGCCGCGGTTAATGCCGATGACGTTAATGTCGTAACGGGCCAGGGTCCGCGCCGCGCCGAGCATATTGCCGTCGCCGCCCACCACCACCGCGAGGTCGGCCTGTTGGCCAATCTCCGCCAGCGTGCCGGTTTTCACGTTGCTGAGCTGAAGTTCATGGGCGATCTGCTGTTCAACCAGCACTTCATACCCTTTGCTGCACAGCCAGCGCCAGAGCATTTCATGTGTGGTCAGGGCGGTGGGGTGACGAGGATGTCCCACAATGCCGATACACTTGAAATGGTTCTTCATGATCTGGATGTCCTTGCGTTAAATGAAATAGTGACAATCTGTCCGCTTCCCTTGAAACCCGGAAACTGATCCCCATAATAAGCGAAGTTAGCGAGATGAATGCGAAAAAAAACGCGGAGAAATTCATGAGTAGTAAAGAACAGAAAACGCCTGAGGGGCAAGCCCCGGAAGAAATTATCACGGAGCAGCACGACGACGTTGAGGCGGTAGAGCCTGAAGTTTCGGCTGAGCAGGTGGATCCGCGCGATGAAAAAATTGCGAATCTGGAAGCCCAGCTGGCTGAAGCGCAGAAACGTGAACGTGAAGTGATGCTGCGTGCCAAAGCCGACGAAGATAACCTGCGTCGTCGTACCGAGCAGGATATCGAGAAAGCGCACAAGTTTGCGCTGGAAAAATTCGTCAATGAACTGCTGCCGGTAATCGACAGCCTGGACCGCGCGCTGGAAGTGGCCGACAAGGCTAACCCGGACCTGGCGCCGATGGTGGAAGGGATCGAACTGACCCTGAAATCCATGCTGGACGTGGTGCGTAAGTTCGGCGTGGAAGTGATCGCCGACACCAACGTTCCGCTGGATCCGAACGTCCACCAGGCCATTGCGATGGTCGAGTCTGAAGACGTGGCGGCGGGCAACGTGCTGGCCGTGATGCAGAAAGGTTATACCCTGAACGGCCGTACTATTCGCGCTGCGATGGTGACAGTAGCGAAAGCGAAATAACGCCTGCTGCTTTGCTGAACGGCTGCCCGCGGGCGGCCGTTTTTTATGCCACCGCTCCCGGCGCGAGATAAAAAAACGGCGGGCCGCAGCCCACCGTGATGTTAATTCCTTCGCTCGCGCTACTCCGCGACGCTCTCGCGTAATGATTTCACCGGCATCACTTTCACCTGTTTGATCATGTTGTCCTGCACGTCGAGGATATCAATATCATATTGCTCAATGCGCACGCGGGTGCCCGGGACCGGGATCTCTTCCAGCGCCTCGAGAATGATACCGTTGACGGTGCGCGCCTCATCTTCCGGCAGGTGCCAGTTAAAGGCTTTATTGATCTCGCGAACGTTGGCGCTGCCGTCGATAATCACCGTGCCGTCGTTGAGCGGGGTTACTTCCTCCGCCAGGGTGGGGGACATGGAGGTGGTGAAGTCGCCGACAATCTCTTCAAGAATATCTTCTACGGTGACCAGCCCCTGAATATCGCCGTATTCATCGACCACCAGACCGACTTTCTTTTTATTGCGCTGAAATTTCACCAGCTGGGTGCTGAGCGGCGTCCCTTCCGGAACAAAGTAGATCTCATCTGCCGCCCGCAGCATGATCTCTTTTGTGAACTCTTTCTTCTCCGTCATCAGGCGATAGGCTTCGCGGACGCGCAGCATGCTGATGGCATCGTCCAGCGAATCGCGGTAGAGCACGATGCGGCCGTGCGGGGAGTGGGTCAGCTGGCGGACGATCGATTTCCAGTCATCGTTGATGTCGATGCCGACAATCTCATTGCGCGGCACCATGATGTCGTTAACGCTGACCTTCTCCAGATCCAGCACCGACAGCAGCATATCCTGGTTGCGCCGTGAGATTTGTGAACGGGATTCATTCACAATCGTGCGCAGTTCATCTTTGCTCAAAGCGCTGCTGATGACGGTATCGGTGCGGATACCCATCATGCGCATCAACATGCGGGTGATGGTATTCAGCAGCCACACCAGCGGCATCATCAGCACCTGCAGCGGCGCCAGCAGGAAGCTGCTGGGGTAGGCGACCTTTTCCGGATAGAGCGCGGCGATGGTCTTCGGCAGCACCTCGGCAAATACCAGCACCACAAAGGTGAGCACGCCGGTGGCGATCGCGACGCCGGCGTCGCCGTAGAGACGCATACCGACGATAGTGCCCAGCGCCGAGGCGAGAATGTTGACGAGGTTGTTGCCGATGAGCACGAGGCTAATCAGGCGGTCCGGCTTGCGCAGCAGCTTCTCCACGCGCTTGGCGGGGCGGTTGCCTTGTTTCGCCATATGACGCAGCCGATAGCGGTTCAGCGTCATCATGCCGGTTTCGGAGCCGGAGAAATAGGCAGAGATAATCACCATGACGATCAGCGTTATGATCAGCGTGGTGGTGGAGATATGTTCCACGTAGGATTCCTTAAAAGACTTAGCTCACGAACTGCTGCAGCACACGGCTACCAAAATAGGCCAGCGTCAGCAGACCGGCGCCAGCGACGCTGAACCATACCACACGACGTCCGCGCCACCCTTCATGATAGTGGCCCCACAGCAGAACGATATAGACGAACCACGCAATAATCGACAGCACCGCTTTATCAATGTTTTCGCTGCTGAACAGATTGTGCATATAGAACAGGCCGCTGCACAGCGTCAGGGTCAGCAGCACCACGCCGACCTGGGTGATGTGGAACATTTTGCGCTCAATGCTCATCAGCGGCGGCATTTCGCTGCTGAAGGCCAGTTTTTTATTCTTGAGCTGGTAGTCGATCCACGCCAGCTGCAGCGCGTACAGCGCGGCAATGATCAGCGTGGCGTACGAGAAGAGCGACAGGCCGATATGCACCAGCATCCCCGGGGTGGTTTCCAGGTGGGTGATATATTCGTTAGGCACGAAAGTGGCGAAGGCCAGATTGATCAGCGCAAAGGCATAGACGATAGGCAACAGCAGCCAGCCGCGATTGCGCGAGGCCACGATGGTCATCACCGTGCAGATCATCAGGCTGACCAGCGACCCGACGTTCAGTAAGCTGAGGTTTTGCCCGCTCTCGCCGCCGGGGAATATCCGTGCTTCCAGTGCAAAAGCATGGCAGATCAACGCGATAGTCGCAGATAAAATCGCCATTCGCCGCCAGCTGCTGTTTTTTTGCAGCAAGCCGGGGATAATCAGCGCGAGACTGACGGAGTAGGCGACAAGGGCGAGTAGAGCAAAAACAGGCATAGGTGTCGGCTGTTGGCTAAATAAGAAAGAGAAGCAGTATAACGTCAGCAGGCCTCTGCTCCAACCGTTGCAGCACATTCAGATTGATGTCGTGTTATACTCCGCCACATTCGTTTTGTGTGTCGCTGCGGCGACCGACCGTTTCCACCTCAGGCGAGAGACAATGTTTGATAATTTAACCGATCGTTTGTCGCGTACGCTGCGCAACATTAGCGGCCGCGGACGCCTTACAGAAGACAATATTAAAGACACCCTGCGCGAAGTGCGCATGGCGCTGCTGGAAGCGGACGTTGCGCTTCCGGTGGTCCGTGATTTCATCAGCCGCGTCAAAGAGAGCGCGGTCGGCCATGAAGTCAATAAAAGCCTGACCCCGGGTCAGGAGTTCGTCAAAATCGTCCGCAACGAACTGGTGGCGGCGATGGGCGAAGAGAACCAGACCCTCGACCTGGCGGCGCAGCCGCCGGCGGTGGTGCTGATGGCGGGCCTGCAGGGTGCCGGTAAAACCACCAGCGTCGGTAAGCTGGGGAAATTCCTGCGCGAGAAGCACAAGAAAAAAGTGCTGGTCGTTTCCGCGGACGTTTACCGCCCGGCGGCGATCAAACAGCTGGAGACTCTGGCCGAGCAGGTTGGTGTCGATTTCTTCCCGTCTGACGTCGGCCAGAAGCCGGTTGATATCGTCAACGCGGCGCTGAAAGAAGCGAAGCTCAAATTCTACGACGTGCTGCTGGTGGATACCGCCGGTCGTCTGCACGTTGATGAAGCGATGATGGACGAAATTAAGCACGTCCACGCCGCCATTAACCCGGTTGAAACTCTGTTCGTCGTCGATGCGATGACCGGTCAGGATGCGGCGAATACCGCAAAGGCCTTTAACGAAGCGCTGCCGCTGACCGGCGTGGTACTGACCAAAGTGGACGGCGACGCCCGCGGCGGTGCGGCGCTGTCAATTCGTCATATTACCGGCAAGCCGATTAAATTCCTCGGCGTCGGTGAGAAAACCGAAGCGCTGGAGCCGTTCCATCCGGACCGTGTCGCTTCCCGCATTCTTGGCATGGGCGACGTGCTGTCGCTGATCGAAGATATCGAGAGCAAAGTTGACCGCGCGCAGGCCGAGAAGCTGGCCTCCAAACTGAAAAAAGGCGACGGTTTCGATCTCACCGACTTCCTTGAACAGCTGCGCCAGATGAAAAATATGGGCGGCATGGCCAGCCTGATGGGCAAGCTGCCGGGTATGGGCCAGATCCCGGACAACGTGAAAGCGCAGATGGACGACAAAGTGCTGGTGCGTATGGAAGCCATCATCAACTCGATGACCCTGAAAGAGCGCGCCAAGCCGGAAATCATCAAAGGTTCGCGTAAGCGCCGTATCGCCGCCGGCTGCGGGATGCAGGTGCAGGACGTGAACCGTCTGCTCAAGCAGTTCGACGACATGCAGCGCATGATGAAGAAGATGAAGTCGAAAGGCGGCATGATGAAAATGATGCGTGGGATGAAAGGGATGATGCCGCCTGGATTCCCTGGCCGCTAATACGCGTCATAATTCAAGCCGCAGGTGCGTTGGCTGCGTTCGTTCACCCCGGTCACGTACTTGTGTACGCTCCCGGGGATTTACTCATTTGCCGCGTGATTCGGCCATTCGGCCTCACCCCTTCGGGGCCAGCGCAAGCGCTGTTCAAAACGCTTTCGCGTTTTGTCCTGCAACTCGAATTATTTAGCGTATGTAGTTTTGAATTGATTTTTGCACAGAAATCAGTAAAATTTTCGGGCTTTTAATATGACACCGGGCTCCGTTCCTCGATGGGGCCCGGTTGTTTTATTCACACAAGAGGATGTTATGGTAACTATTCGTTTAGCACGTCACGGCGCTAAAAAGCGTCCGTTCTACCAGGTTGTTGTCACCGACAGCCGTAATGCACGCAACGGTCGCTTCATCGAGCGCGTTGGTTTCTTCAACCCGATCGCTAACGGCGCGGAAGAAGAAACTCGCCTGGATCTGGATCGTATCGCTCACTGGGTTGGCCAGGGCGCTACTGTTTCCGATCGCGTTGCCGCGCTGATCAAAGCCGCTAACAAAGCAGCTTAATCTGTCACGGTGGTCATGATGAGCAAGCAACACACCGCACAAGCACCTGTTGATCCGATCGTATTGGGGAAAATGGGTTCTTCCTACGGTATCCGTGGTTGGCTCAGAGTGTTTTCCTCCACCGAAGACGCCGAAAGCATTTTTGACTATCAGCCCTGGTTAATCCAGAAGGCGGGTCAGTGGCAGGTCGTTGAGCTGGAAAGCTGGCGCCACCACAATCAGGACATCATCATCAAGCTGAAAGGCGTTGACGATCGTGATGCCGCGAATCTACTGACTAATTGCGAAATTATTGTGGATTCATCGCAGTTGCCGGAGCTGGAAGAGGGTGACTACTACTGGAAAGACCTGATGGGCTGCCAGGTAGTGACAACGGAAGGCTATAGCCTCGGTAAAGTCATCGACATGATGGAAACCGGGTCTAATGACGTGCTCGTCATCAAGGCAAACCTGAAAGATGCATTTGGTATCAAGGAGCGGTTGGTTCCGTTCCTCGATGGGCAGGTTATCAAGAAAGTCGATCTCACTACGCGTACTATCGAAGTAGATTGGGATCCTGGTTTTTAAATTCTCCGGATAAACGGTAAAAGACGGCGCTATGTGGATTGGCATAATTAGCCTGTTTCCTGAAATGTTCCGCGCAATTACCGATTACGGGGTAACTGGCCGGGCAGTAAAAAATGGCCTGCTGAGCATCGAAAGCTGGAGTCCTCGCGACTTCACGCATGACCGGCACCGTACCGTGGACGATCGTCCTTACGGCGGCGGACCGGGGATGCTAATGATGGTGCAACCCTTACGGGATGCCATTCATGCAGCAAAAGCCGCGGCAGGTGAAGGCGCGAAGGTGATTTATCTGTCACCTCAGGGACGCAAGCTTGATCAAGCGGGCGTCAGCGAACTGGCAACGAATCAGAAACTGATTTTGGTGTGCGGTCGCTACGAAGGGATAGACGAGCGCGTAATCCAAACCGAAATTGACGAAGAATGGTCAATCGGCGATTACGTTCTCAGCGGCGGTGAGTTACCGGCAATGACGCTGATTGACTCCGTTTCCCGGTTCATTCCGGGAGTACTGGGCCATGAAGCTTCGGCAACGGAAGATTCCTTTGCTGATGGGTTGCTGGATTGCCCGCACTATACCCGTCCTGAAGTGTTAGAAGAGATGGAAGTACCGCCAGTATTGCTGTCGGGAAACCATGCTGAGATACGTCGCTGGCGTCTGAAGCAGTCGCTGGGCCGCACCTGGCTTAGAAGACCTGAACTTCTGGAAAACCTGGCTCTGACTGAAGAGCAAGCAAAGTTGCTGGCGGAGTTCAAAACTGAACACGCAAAACAGCAGCATAAACATGATGGGCAGGCGTGAGCCCCCAATATCAGTTTACCCAGGATAAGAGATTAAATTATGAGCAACATTATTAAGCAACTTGAACAAGAACAGATGAAGCAGGACGTACCTTCCTTCCGTCCGGGTGATACCGTGGAAGTGAAAGTATGGGTTGTTGAAGGTTCCAAAAAACGTCTGCAGGCATTCGAGGGCGTGGTTATCGCTATTCGTAACCGCGGTCTGCACTCTGCATTCACTGTTCGCAAAATTTCCAACGGCGAAGGCGTTGAGCGTGTCTTCCAGACTCACTCTCCGGTAGTTGACAGCATTGCTGTTAAACGTCGTGGTGCTGTACGTAAAGCTAAACTGTACTACCTGCGTGAGCGCACTGGTAAGTCTGCTCGTATCAAAGAGCGTCTTAACTGATAACGCATTCGCGCTACATCCAAAGCGTGTTATAAAACAAGGGGTTAGCTATTTGCTAGCCCCTTTTTTATTGGTGATGGCGGCAAATTGGCGACAGAGATTGGCACGATGGCGGCAGATATAAAAAAACCTGCCGAAGCAGGTTAAAGCCAAAGTTGCTGTTGCTGGTTTCTGACGGGATGAGGAGGGGCAGGGTCAACAGCGCCCGGCTTCACAATGAATCTAGATAGCGTCTCAAAAGTTATAAATGTACATCCGCAATTGATGTTTTGGCACTGGTGATAACGTTCTTTCGTTTCGGTGCTAAGGTACCGGCTAGTGCGAGCATGCGCGGCGTTTTGGCATAACGGGCAGTGCATCATAATTATTCCCCCTGCTGGCGTATCTGAGGGAATGATAAACCCTTAAATTGCATTTGCAAATCACGATTTGCTTTTTCAATTCTCACTTTCCTCTGAGCTGTACTCTACATCAGAGAGTTTAACCTCAAGCTCTAAGCCCGTCGTGAAGCCGCTATTATTCAGATTGTGAGTCACCTTACTGATTAACCAAGATTGCTCGTCTATGACGCGCTTAAAGCCCGACACGCGCACCGGTACCTCAGGGAATAAATCAGCCCTACCAAGCGCCAGCGTAATTGAAAACTCCGCAACGCCTCGCTGCAGCTTATCCCACTTAGCCTGAGCGGCGCGCATTGCCTGCGCCTTGGAAGCGTAGACAGTCGTCAGCGCCAGCACGTTATCGGCCTCACCGGCCATATACTCACCCTCGCGCGCCTCCGGCTCTTTTTTGGCCTTTGTCTTTTTGCTAACCGGCTTTGCTTTCGGGTGCTCCAGTGCGCGCAGGTGCTTCTCTTTTGGCTTACGTTTCAGTGTTACTTTCTGCTTTTGCGGCTTCGGGTCTTTGGTGTGCAACCATTTTGCAGTTACGCCGGTATAAGCCCCACGGTCAGCAATGGCGAACTGATGACGGTCGCCATCGCTGCGGGTCAGGGTCATTTGCGGGACGGGCTTGCCGCTGGCGGTCATTGCACTACCTGCTTTCAGAAACAGGAGCTTACCCGCTTTCACTGACACCGCCGCCCCGTTGCGGTCAGCCAGCCTGGTCAGAAATACGGCGTCGGACTCCTGCGACTGGTCGATATGCGGTACCGGTATTTTTTTCAGTGAATCCGCGACACTGGCCGTCAGTTTATTGCGCTTTGCAATGGTGCTGACCAGCTCACCGAGGGTGGTGTCGTGCCACGATTCTTCACGCCGTGAATTGAGCGTTCCCCGAAAGTCTGCACTACGCGCCCGGATGGTCAGGGTATCAGGCGCTCCCCGATGCTCAATCTCATCGACCGTGAAATCGCCCTTATTCAGAAGCGCGGAACCCTGCCACCCAAGCCACAGCGTCAGCACCGCCCCGCGCAGGGGTAACTCGACTTTGCCGTCGGTGTCGTCGAGCTCAATGTCGAGCTGGTCAGCCTCAAAACCCCGGTTGTCGGTCATGGTAAGAGAAATCAACCGGTCACTAAAATTGCTGGTAATGTCCTGGCTGTTCAGCGTCAGCATAAATGCCGGTGCAAGACTGGCACCGGCGTCAATGGTCATGCCCGTAATCATGCGGTCAGCCCCCCGAGCGCGCCCTGCAGTTTATCGGTCAGATTACCGGCAGAGCCGAGAAGCTCGCTGGCCTGTTTATTCAGGTCGCCAAACATTGCCGTCAGTGATTCGTCGACCCGTTTCAGCGAAAGGGTAAAATCAATCTTTCTGGCCGCGCCGTCACTGAAAAACTCGGTATGCGTGGTCGACACCGTCTCGACGATATACATCCCGAAGATATTGCCGGTTCCCTCAATCAGCGGCCAAGCTCTGCCCTCGTCGGCCATCAGCTCGACAGCCAGCAGGGATATACGACCGCCAGTAATGGCAGGGTAAAGCGTGCCGGCAAGCTGGATCGCGTTTTCGCCCTCGCCGAGAAACTGATACGCAGGCGGTTTGCCGACCCGGTCATTAGACGCCCAGCGGTAATTCTTCGAGTGCTGCATCGACTGATAAGGCAGGGTGCGACGTTCAAACACAAACATTCCAAGAGCAAGCATCATCATCAGCCTCCTTAATCGTGCATCATGCTAGCGCGGGCTTTGGCTCGCTTGTCGCGTTCATATTTTTCTAACGCATCCTGCAATTGGTTACCCAATTGACCACCCGGCGCGCCACCACCCGGCAGGTTGATTTGGTAGGTCGGGCTGCTCTGGTCAATATAGGTACGACCGGCGGGAGCCGTGACAGGCTGATAAGCCTGATACCCACCAAGCGAGCTGGTTGTCGGAATATACCCTCCACCCTGACCAACCGGCGGCGTTTTTGCCGTTTCCGTATCAATACTGCTCGATTCCTTTTTAACAAGGCCGAGCTTTTCGAGAATTACATCGAGACCACCACGCAGCTTATTGAAAATATTCAGAGGCAACATCAGCGCATCGGCCAGTGCCTGACCAAATATGACACCGACATTTTTGCAGCTATCAAGCGTCTCCTGCGTGGCCTTGACCGGTGCAATCAGGTCTTTAAACCATTGCCAGACGCCGCGCAGTTTCTCACCGAGTCCGTCAAAAATGGGTGCCAGTGGAGCGAACATTTCCCCGACTGGTGCAAAGGCGCTCATGATGCCCTCAATCACCCCCGAGAAAAACGCGCTGATGGGCTCCCAATATTTGCGGATGAGAAGTGCCCCGGCCACAATCGCCGCACCGACGGCCACAATCGGCCAGGTAATCGCACCGAGCGCGGTCACAATGGCGCTACCAGCGACAGTAAAGACCGTACCCAACACGCCAGCAGCGGCGATAATGGCGTTAATCCCCATGACAACCGGCCACGCAACGAGACCAATGCCGCCGATGATACCAATCAGCGCCAGCGCGCCACCGGCAATGATGCCGATAGTTTCTGCCAACTCCTTGTTATCTTTGATCCAGTTGTCGAGTTTTAAAACATACTGCGTGGCGGTTTGGGTAAGTTTGCGCAATGAACTATCTTGCTGGTCATAGAGGTCAGTGCCGACCGCCTCATACGCTGACTGGAACTCCTTGAAGTCGCCGCCGAGGTTATCCTGCATAACCTTAACCAGTTCCTCGGTTTTACCGTCCGAGGCTTTTATCGTCGCGGTGAGTTTATCTAGTTTTCCGCTGGCCGCCGCCGCCATCAGCACACTTGCGGATTTCATAGCCTCCTCGCCGAATATGGTTTTCACATATTCAGCTTTCTGACCAGTGCCGAGCTTGTTGCGCTCAAAACTGGCCTGCATTTCTTTCAGGATGGTAAATAATGGGCGCGTATTGCCTTTTCTGTCCGAGGTTTTAACCCCCAACTCTTTGAGGGCATCATATGCTTTGCCTGTTGGTGCCTGTAGTCTCGTTATAACAGCCGCGCCGCCCGTCCCAGCCATTGACCCCCTAATGTTATTATCGTGAAGTGTGCCGGTTATCGCCGCCGCTTGTTCAAGACTCACCCCGGCATTTTTCGCAACAGGGGCAAGGTAGCTTAATGAGTCGCTTAGCCCCTGAAAATCAGCGGTGGTTTTGTTCATCGTTGTTGAAAGAACATCACCGATATGTGCGGCCGCGTCATTAGAAAGCTGAAAGGCGGCTTTTGTCCCCATCAATAGTTGCGCGTTTTCCTCCATTGTTTTTCTGTTCGCAAGTGACAGGTTGAGAGTCACAGGCGTCATGGCCGCAATAGCTTCAGCATCACCACCACCTTTTGCGATAATAATTTGCGCGCTGGCAGCGTCATCGGCAGAGGCGGCAGTATTGTCGCCGAGCTGGCGCGCCTGTTTGCGTAGCGCCTGCATTTCTGGCGACTGCTTATCGACCCCGAGCACGGCCTGCAGCTCGGAATTTTTCTGCGCAAAGTCATAACCGGGCATCAGTAATTTAACCCCAGCCATCGTTCCCGCTGTCGCGATACCGACCCCGGCAGCACCTGCAGCGGCCATGTTACCGGCAAGCTCCTTGCCTGATTTATATCGCTCTTTCACCCGGCCTAATTTCGCCTGCTGCGCACTGACGCGCGCCAGTGCCTCACGCTGGCGGTTAAGCTGCGCCGTCGTTTCGCTGATGGAGGTTTTGAGCCGACGCTCATCAGCAGACAGGGTGCGGGTATTAATACCGGCCTGCATCAGCTCGGAGCGCTGACGCTGTACCGACGTTCTCAGGCTGTTGTATTTCGTCTGCAGCTCAGAGGCGGCACGCTTTGCAGCGTCGAGTGCCTGCGCCTGCGCCCGGGTCGGACTGGTGGTGTTTTTAAACTGCACGGCCAGTTCACCGGCTTCGCGTTTCGCTTTCTCAAGCGACTGACTTGTCACGGCCAGTTGAGCGCTTGCCTTGCGAAAGCCGTCGATTTTCGATGCCTGACCGTTCAGGTCACGCAGCCCTTTTTGTGTGTCGCGAATATCACCCGAGAGGGTTTTACTCGCGGCCTGGATGGATTTAAGCGGTCGGGTCGCCTGGTCGACCGCTTTCAGCAATACCTCAAGCCTCAGGTTATTACTCATTGTGGTTTCCGCTACGCTGTAGCGCCTTTTCGCGCCATGTGATGAGCTCGGTCAGGCTCAGGGAATAGAGCTCTGATGGCGACCAGTGGAATATCACTGCAATATCCGCCATCAGGTCATCGGTCGACAGGTCAGGCGGGAAATCTATTCCGCCGAAGCCGGTGACAAAAAACCAATCACCTTAGCGGCCAGCGACAGCATATCGGGCAGGTTCATCGCGGTTAGCTCCTGCGTGGTGAGCGCGGGATAGGTCATGCGGGGCAGCACTTTAATCAGCGCATCGACCTCGGACTGCGCCACCGCCGCCAGACTGACGCCGCGCAGGGTACCGGCGTTCGGCTCAATCAGGGTGACTTTATCAATCGTCTGACCGGCGCGCTTAATCGGCTTGTCGAGGGTCACGATGTTCGGGTTTACGGTATCAATTTCATTGCCATCCGTATCAACAAATTCAGCGGTTTTACGTGGTGCTTTAGCCATGATTTTTTCTCTGCTCTGAAAGGGGATTAATAACCGGCCAGCCATTCTGACCGGTCAGGGAATTACAGCCCGATTGCGCGGCGGTGCTGTTCCAGACGGTCGACGCCGTTCACCTTCTCGACCATGTTGACGGTGTCGATTTCGATGACGTCGCTACCATCAATCGTCAGGCGGTAATAGGTGCAAACGGTCGACAGTTTGGTCGAGGTGTTTTCACCCTGCTTATTTTCGCCGCCGTCGATTTCTTTATGACGGCCACGCATGACGACCTCGACCGCGATGATTTCGCCGGTGTCGTCGCGCTGGTAGGATCCAGCAAAACGCAGCGGCACAGCGTCAGCACCCGGCGCGGCGTACTGCGCCCACAGAGCCACATCAGGCAGGCCACCGACAGACCACTCGACGGTGAGCGCATCATCGTCGAGACCGAGGTCAATCGCCGCCGCCCCATTCATACCGCCGCCGCGATAGTTTTCGAGCTTGCGGGTCAGCTTCGGCAGCGTCACGGATTCAACAACGCCCATGTAGCTCAGACCGTCGTTGAACATATTCAGATATTTGAGTTTGCGGGGTAGTGCCATGTTATTTCAGGCTCCTTAGCTGTTGACCGATTCGGCCAGATTCACCAGATATTTATCGGTGATACGCTGGCGCAGGGTCAGGCTTTCCAGTGGTGGAACCGGCGTATAGTCGTAGTCGATATACAGTTTCCCGGCCTTGAGGGTTTCCTTATCGTTCGATTCCTCGTCGAACCAGCATTCACCGTCCACGATGTAGCCATTTGATTTCAGCTCGCGGAATTTGGCATTAATGCCGTCGACAATGTCACGGATGAGCGATGCGGTAATGGGCTTATCGACCGCCCACATGTGAGCCTCGGCCATCGTGTCGGCCAGCACCTGCGCGGAGCGGGTGTAGTTCTCAAACAGGAAAAGTGGGTCATCAGAACAGGTGCGGTTACCCCAAAAGCGGAAACCATCTTTACGCACCAGCGTCGTGACCCCGGCCTCGTTGAGCAGGTCAGCATCGGTGCCGGATGCCTGCAAATCCCAAAAGACTGACGCACTGATGCCGGTGACACCCTGCACGCCGACGTTAGACAGGGTTTTATGCCAGCCGACAGTCTGGTCGATGTAGGCGCGCAGGCCGAGTGCGCGCGCGGTGGCGTAGGCTGTTGCGGTGGCGTTCGTGGTGGTGTCCCATGCGAGGAAGTCAGGCCAGATGACCATCAGCTCGCGCTGACTGAAATTCTCGCGATAGGCCATCGCCTCGGAAATGGTTTTACAACCCCATGCGCTGATATAGCCAAAGGCGCGCAGGCTGATACAGACCGAAGCAAGTGCGACTGCGACCTCTTTGGTATCGAGACCCGGCACGCCGAGAATGCGCGGCTTAACGCCGGTGACCGCTTCGGCAGTCAATAGCGCCTTAATGCCGGTGTATTTACCGTTCTCATCCGTGCCGCCGATGATGTTAGAAATGGTCTGCGCCTGAGCTGCATCCGGGTCATCGTCGACACCTTCGGCAACGCGCACAACAACGGTGACGGGTTTTGACTGGTCGGCGATAGCCTGCAGGGAGGCAGACAACGTGCCTTTTTTACCGGCTTTCGCAATGGCGCTCTGCACATTGGTAATCAGTACCGGCTCGTTGAGGGGGAATGTCTCGGCATCCGCATCGCTGGCCGTGCAGACCATGCCGACGATTGCGGTTGCAACAGTGGAAATGACGCGGGTGCCGTCGTTAATCTCAAGCACCTGCACGCCGTGGTGAAAATCACTCATCCGGTTAACTCCGTGGTTAGTGGGCGAGTGTTATTGTCCTGACTGGTCTGGTGAGGGGCTATTTATCGGCGATGGATAGCCGATGGCACATAAACAATTCATAAAAAAGACGGGCATCAGCCCGCCATTCTTTCAAAGGTTGGTTTGGGAGATGCGAGCGGATACGTTGGTAGGCTGCTAAAAATACAGGTATTCACTGCCAGCGGGACAGTGACAAAAACGCCAGGCGCAAAAAAATGGCGAATTAAATGTCTCGGTGGGGGGGGCGGCAGTTCAGCTGCACCGGCAACGGGTAGTAACGAGGTTTCCGTGAGTAACGGGGGCGGCGCAGGGGCATATGCTGAGGGCATTTATGACGTATCGTCAATAACAACGGCGTCAGTCGTCATCGGTTCAGGCGGTGCAGGAGGAACGGCGGATTCAATATACGGCGCTGACGGCGGAGCTAGCTCAGTTGGTTCGTTTATTTCATCGCCCGGCGGGAAAGTTGGATTACCCGCCGGCCCGGCAAACCCACCATTTCAGCCCGTGGCCAATACTAACAGCGATGGCCCGACTGGGTGGAATATTGTCGGCTCATCTGGAGCAGGGGCAGAACCAGCCGTAGCTGTTACATATAGCTATGCCGCTGGCTCGCGTGGTTCAAATAGTATATTTGGGGTAGGCGGATCGATTCCTGCAATTAATGACCCGGCAAATCCCGGTGGGGGCTATGGTTCTGGAGCATCCGGCTGTTCGAATGGCTCATCCCAACCAGCTAAATCAGGCGCAGCGGGACGCCCGGGAATCGTAATCATTGAGGAGCTGGCATAATGAGTAATTATGCGCTAGTTAAAAATGGCGTCGTTGAAAATGTTGTTGTATGGGATGGCACTGGAGACATTTTCGATGATTATATTACTGTGAATATTGACGACATATCGGCTGGTATCGACTGGACATATGACGGAGAGGCATTTGCCCCTCCGCCAGAAATTACTCCGCAGGAGGCGTAGGCCATTCAATATCTGGCGCACCGGAAGTATCGACCAGCTCCAGTGCGTCCAGATAATCCAGCCACAAATTATATTGCACCAGTTCCTCACCTTTCAGGCGACCAATCGCCGCTTTACCAGGCCATTGCTTACTGTTTATGTATTCGTTGACCTGATTAATCAATTGCTGCTTTTTCAGTTCGGCTGCGGCAATTTGTTCCTCATGAGTTGGCGGTGGAATATCAATCCATGCAGGCATTCCGTCGATGACACCTCTGTATTTTCCTTCTGGTGCTTCCTTCATAAATTCGGCAGCAACAGTGTCGTCAATTTCGATTCCATCATCGGGCCATTCGCCGGATTCCTGATAAGCGATTTTAAGCTCCACAGGGAAAAACGCATTTTTATCGGCACTGAAAATATATTTCTGCATTTCTACCGTCCTATCGAAATATAACTGAATCTGTATTGCTGTGAGATATCACTGGTTGCCACACGCCACGCTGAATTACTGATATGTTCAAAATTTACAGACAAAACCTGCGGGGCAGGAATCGACGGGTCTGACTGAACGGCATCAGACATAACACTGACTGAAACCATCGGCTGATTAGGGAATGGTATAGGGAAGTGTCCACTGATAAAGCGGGTCGTGTTTCCTGCAAAAGTGCCAAACTGAACAATATATCCACCTGGTAGCCTGAACCATCCCGAACCAGAAGCGAATGCTCCCATATCCGGTATCTGATTATCTCCTGTGCCCACATCCCTTTTCGCCGCTTCTCCCAAACCAAGGTATTTGAGAATAGCGGCGACATCTTTCCCTGACAGGTCTGTTAGCGTCTTATCCAGCGGCTGCTTATTCGCCAGTTCCCCGGATACAAGGGCGGCAATAACCGCCTGCACAAACCCCGCTGTAGCAACTTGTGTATCATTTGCTACGACCGGCGGCGTGGGTGCTTTTGGCTTGCCGGTAAATGTCGGGCTGTCCTTTGTCGCATATTGTGAATGCGGGTCAGCCGCCGCAAGGTGTTTAGATATCAAGTCATCGACATACAGTTTCAGCTCAATTGCCTTGTCATCGGCATATTTTCGGGTTGCCAGCACAACCGACTGGTCAATTTTCAGAGTAATAGACGACGTGCTTGACACAATCAGAATCATGCGAATGGTCTGCGTGCGTCCGCTTCCCTCCTGCAGTTGCGGCTTGTAGGTCTCAGGGCAGTTCGCCACGGCAATAAGAATGCCGTCGTCATCGTAGAGACCAATCTCGCGAATCCAGAAACCACCCTCATTCTCGGGAATAATCTGTTCCGCAATAATCTGGCTGGTATTGGCCGGGTCAACGGTCAGCAGGTTCAGCGGTGCGATGCGTTTCTGGTTAATGAGCTTCGTCTGCGCCGGGTCAGGGGTCGGCAACGTACCATTCGCATCACCGACGGCCATCTGCGTCAGGTTGAGTTTGGTACCGAGTGCCGCCGCGTTCGCCAGCCGCGCCGCGCCCTGATTGGTCAGAATGGCAAAATATTTTGCGGTCATGCGTTCACTCTCAGATTATCAATCAAATGGATGGCCGAGGCCGGGTAATATTCACCGCCGACGACAATCTCCTCGGGGGTGTAGGGGTAAACAGTCAGCGCGTCGCCGTGATAGCATCCCGCGCCGACATACAGTTCGCCGGTCGAGCTCAGACTGATAGCCAGCCCGGTCAGGTGGCGACTTGCCGGTTTGGCGTCTTCAATCAGTCGCTCAAGCTCCTGATACATTTCGTCAGTGATGCCGCTGTCGAGGACGCCAACAACGAGGCGGAATGTGCCTGGCTCCTCGTCGAGTTGCCACCACTCGCGCACCTCAATCAGAAAGCCGAGCGGCTCGACGACCCGACGCAATGCGCTGATGGTACCTTTGTGCTGATGGACGAAAAACGAGGACGCGCAGACGCTGCGCTTTGTCGCCTCCGGCCATTTCTCATCCCACCTGTCGACCGACAGCGCCCACGCCAGATACGGCAGCAGCTTTACCGGGCAGGTGCGCCAGTTCCACAGGGTGCGCAGCGGTACCGGCACGCGCTGAATCTCAGAGAGTGCAGCAGCGGCGGCAACTTCCAGCGGCGACGAGCCAACGGGTAACAGCCTGTCACTCATCCGAGCCCCCGATAGTTATCTGGTACTCGGTGCAGTTCGACGCCTGCGACTTACTCAGCACAATATCGGTCTGAGGTGATGCCAGCTCGACACGCTGCACCCCCTCAACATGCAGCGCCGCGTAAATGGCCGACAGACGGATATCACGCCCGAGGCGGTGCTGCGCGCTGATGTAGCTCTGCAGCTTCTGCTCTGATGCCAGCCTGATGGGTTCAGATTCGGGGCCGGGGTAAACGTAGAGCGTCGCGTCAATCTGGTACGGCACAATCTCGGCTGACTGGACGGTAACCCGGTCGGCCACCGGGCGCACATCTTCGGCATTCAGCGCTTTATCAACAATCGCCAGTAGTTCAGGACTAGCAGTGCCGTCACCCTCGCGCGATAGCACGGTAATCGTCACGCAGGCTGGCGACGGACTTGCGACCGAGACGTCAGCGACCCGCCCGTCGGCGCTGCGACCGTGATACTCATATGCCCCGACCGGACCCGCCACGCTCAATCCCTCAAACGCCTGTTGCGTGCGCAGTCGCAGGTCAGTATCGGATTCCATAACGGCAGGTGTCGGCGGAATGGTGGTGTCATCCGCCGGGGCGATGGTCAGGCGTTCGGTATTGTTGTTCCCTGCCACGACGTCGAGGTCGTTACCGGCGGAATAGGCCAGCGTCACCGCCTGCGCGGCTTCATTCACCCGCTGACGCCAAATAACTTCACGGTAGGCGTTTTCCTGCAGCAGCTTAACAATCGGCTCTGACTCAAGCGCGAGCGTCCGGGCAATGGACTCCTGCTGGTCTTCGGGATAGAGCGAAATCAGCGTCGCAATGCGTTCCGCAAGGATGGTTTCATAGTCCAGTTCCTCAACCACGTCGGGAACGGGTAACTGACTCAGGTCAACGGTTGCCATAGTGATTTAACTCAGTGAAACAGTGGTTGAAACTGACGCACCGGTATCGGTACGCATCCCGGTAATATCGACATACATTTCGCCAGCGTCGCCGGTCTCAAAGCTGATGGCGGTAAGCCGGATGCGCGGCTCCCACTTCTGGATAGCCGAATAGCACGCCACCATAATTTGCAGCCTGAGCGCCGGGTTTTGCGGCATATCAATCAGCGCCGACAGAAGCGAGCCATATTCACGGCGCATCACCCGCGAGCCGACCGGCGTCAGCAGTATGTCGCGCATGCTCTGACTGATGTGCTCAGTGTCGCTGATGCCGAGGCCGGTATTTCGGTTCATCCCCTGATAGCGCGCCGTCATAACGGAGCCCCCGTTTGCCCGCCGCTGTCGCCCGGGTGTTTATGGGTGTGGAGCACCTTGCCATTAGACGACAGTGACCCGCCGGAATGTTCGATATTGCCGCTCATCTTGCCGCCTTTCTGCACCTCAAGCGTCGCCGTCGTCAGCTTATTGGTGCAAATCACCTCCGGGGTGTCGAGGGTGATACTGGTCGAGGCTTTCACCAGTACCAGCGGCACGGTTGCGGTGATGGACTCCGATGCCGTCACGTCGGCCGTTTTTATGCCGCTGACCGTCAGCGCGCCGGTTTCGGGCTCGTACTCAATGACCGCACCATCAGGGAAAGCCACATGCCACGCATCCGCCGAGGCCGACGGAGCGGGGTTATCGTCGGAGAAAATACCCGGCAGCACGAAAGCGGTATCAAGCTCACCACCGATTGCCAGCAGCAGAACCTGCTCACCGACCGAGGGAGCCCACCACGTCCGCGAACGACCGGCGCGGGTGGTCAGCCAGTTCAGCCATGTTGTCTGGATCCCGCCGCTTTGTACGCGGCACAGCCCCTGCACGGTATCAACCTCAGTCACCACACCTGAGCGGATGAGGTTGCGAATCGCGCGTGCGAGCTCCTGTATCGTGGATAACGTATTCATAGTGCAAGGATGCCTCTGGTCTGGAGTCGCGCCAATTCGCGCGGCTCCGGTGGTGGTTCACACAATATTTATTTGCCGAGGTGCCTGATAATGACGTCTTCAATCATCTGCTCATCGTCGCGGGTGAAACCGAGCAACGGGCGGGCATCGTACTGCACATCCCGGCTGTTGCGGTTTGGCCGGTCTTTGAGCCCGTACTGATGCACCCGCGCCATGCGCTGCACCTTGCCGGTAAACTCCACCACCGCCGCACTGTCGCTGCCTTTAGCTTTCATAAAGCGACTGGTGCGCAGTTTGGCGAACATTTCACGTTTAATCCGACCTTTCTTGCTCCGCACCGGCTGGCGCTTACGCGCGGCATACGGGGTGCCGTCGGGTGCCTGCTGGCGCTTGATGCGCTGTTGCTGACTGGTACGCAACTTTTTCGCAATCTCAGCCGCCATTTGCCGACGCGCCGCCGGTGACAGGCTGGCAATCAGACCGGCAAGACGTTCCTGCAGCGCGGTTAACTCACTCATTCCACTTACTCACCAGTTCGCCGTTAACGTACAGCTCGACCGGGCGCGTCACCGGCTCAGGCAGTGGCGGCTCAGGGGCATAGCTGACGTGCAGCGCGCCGTCGACCTCTTTGACGAGCGTGCGCTCGGTGAGCCTCAGGCTGATACTGATATCAAGCGAATCGTCGTTATTGATATCAATAATCCAGGTGAATCCTTTTTCCCGGCCGTCGTCGGTGGTCATAATGTCCGGCTGATGTTCACGCAGCCACGCCTGCACCGGCACGAATATCAAATCGAGGTCGCCGGTGAAGTCGGTCACCACCACGTTAAGCACGTACACTTTTTCAAACGACAGCGAGCTCGCCAGTCGGGAATCGGTATGTCCGTTGTCGGCAAACAGGCGCAGCATATCGGGGTTGTTTCGGAGCTGCGGCACGGCGTTAATCAGCGCTTTGCGCAGGCTTTTGTGCTTCTGCATCGAGTTCATCCTGACAGTGTTTGACGGTTTTAACCTGCAGCGCGCAGGCGGTCAGCGCGCCCTCAAGGCGGCGGATATCCGCGCTCAGGTCGCCATTGGTTTTCGGGTCACTTCCCGGCATCGGGCAAAGGCTCACCCTCGGGCATCCGTTTACCACAATCACCGGCGCTGGCGCAGGCGGTGCGGATGTGCAGCCGACGCACAACGTCAGGCAGAGCAGCGTTATACCAGCGGCGAAAGGCTTCATTTTCATTAAGTAACCTCGTTATCGTCTGCTCACGGCGGCTGGCTTCCTCGCTGGCCTTTGCGAGCTGTTCGCGCAGTTCCACCTGCGCGGATTCATTACGTCGGGCGAGCGTACCGGCAACACTGAGCTGATTTTTCAGCATGCCAATCGTCGTCTTTTGCTCGCTCGCGACGCGATTTGCCGTCTCAAAGGAGCGGGTTAAATTGCCGTTCTCATGGCGCAACCACAGCAGCCCGAGCACAGCCAGCACCAGCGCAGAGGCCAGAAACATCACAATGACTCTGGACACAGACCAGCCCCCTCAATGCGCTGGCGGTAAGTCTCGCGAACGGCCTTAAAGGTCAGCACGCAAATCAGGTAAATCAGAGCCGTAAGGATCCAGCCAGCCCCAAGCAGACAGCCCGTGGTAGCAGAAAAAATAATGAGAGACCATGCGTGGCGCGCCTGCGAGGGTTCGCGACAAAAGACGATGCGGAATACATTCATTAGCTCGGGATTGACGGGAATACTTTTGCCCGTATTTCGCAGCCAGTGCTCATAGGCGACCACACCGGCGAGGCTCGCCGTAATGCAGACAAAACAGCCGAATAGCGCCCATGCGGCCACAAAATTAATGGCTGCGCTTTGCGGCGATACCAGCCCCCAAAGCAGGACCAGTGCCAGCAGGGCATCGAACATCAGGGAACGTAAATATTTTTTCATTGAGATACTCCTTTCATGCAATACGCCAGTTCCCGCGCGCGGCGGTTTTCCAGCCCTTTGTTTTTAGTGCCATTGACGTACACCCAGCGGGTAAGCTGGTCGCATGCCTGCCACCACTGATGACGCTTGATGTAATAGACCAGCGTCGAGCGACAGGCTGCGCCGGTGCCGACGTTAAAAGAGAAACTGACCAGCGCGTCGTAAACAGGTTGCGGCATGGTGACCGGCACGCAGACCGCGAGACGGCGCTCGGTATTCAGCACGTCGGCGACCAGGTTTGCCGCCGCTTCGCGCTCGGTGATATCGCGTTTCGGTACCACCCCGGCAGTGTGGCCGATGCCTGACGTCCACACGCCCGCGCTACACTGGTAAGGTGTCAGGCGACACCCTTCGAGGTCGGCAATCAGCGCCAGACCATCAGGCGAGGTATTCAGCAGACGAAAATCAGGCATCAGTGCCGCCAGCGCCAGCACTGCGGCCACACTGCAACGTTTAACGATTGAGCTCACGGGTCACCCCTTTGTCGATTCCCATTTCGGTCAGGTAACGAAAGGTTTTGCGCCGGTACCAGAAATTCACCGCCGCCGTAAAAATGGCGCACAGACTACCCACATACAGCGCCAGCTTTTCGGGCGACATTGCCCCGAAATACGCCAGACCCACGGCCAGCCAGTAGGCGATAAACGTGGTGATTTTTTCCATACTCAGTCCCATAGGTTCAGGGTCTCCGCCGTGGGTGATGTTTCAACGTCTGGCAGGTCAATCGCCGTGCCATGCGGCAGAATGACGCCCAGCTCAGACAGGCCGGGATTAGCCTGCAGCACCGTCTCGACCACGCCCTCAGTGCGCCCGTAATACCGGACGCAAAGCGCGTCGAGGGTATCGCCCTGCATCGCGTAGACTTTCATCAGAGCTGGCCCACGATGCAGCGCGGCTTATCCTGCAGGCGCGAGACCGACCAGCGCATATCCCGCCACAGGTCATCAATCGTGGTTTCGACGCTGTCGGCTTTTTTGTCACCCTTGCCGGTGGCCTCAACCCCGCGATAACGCTCATACAGGGTGGCTGTCGCCATCGCCGTCACGGCGCTCAGGTAGTGGAAAACACGCACATTCTCGCCGTCGATTTCCTCGGCGTCAGGCACGTCGGCCAGTGTCTTAAACCCGGCGGCAATCTGGCGCAGCCGGTAGTCGTAAAGCTCTGCATTGGTTTCCGCCATGCCGGTCTTGATGGCGTTGCGCAGGCGCGCATCGGAAACCGTCTGCTCAAGGCGCATCAGCTCGCGCACCCGCTTCGGATCCACATCAGGGAAAAAGAACGTGTTTTTAATCACTGCGTCGCCCGTCTCCGGTGCGGGAATCACCACGCCCGGTACGTCCTGCGGTTCGTCGGGCTGATTCAGTATTACTGTCGTCATGACAACCTCATTAGGTTGGGCGGTGGACGCCGGTCGCCGTCAGGGGCAAAACCCGCTTTGACCGGCGTGCCGCCCGGCTCGGGGAGCGTTCAGTTAACCGGCGGTTTTTACCGCCTTTGGTGGACGCCCGCGCTTTGCCGCCGGTCTGGTGGCAGGTTTGCGCGCGCGCGGTTTAGTCGTTTTACGGGGCGCGGCATCGGGCTTAGGCTTCAATGCCCGCTCCAGTCGCTCAATCTCTTTGCGCACACCGGCATTGCGGTCGAGCTGCATTGCTCGCTGAAACTGCGCCAGCGCGTCGGCGTCCTGACCGGCATCGCGCAGGGTCAGGCCAGTCACCTTATGCAGACGAGCGCGCACCATATCGGGAACGTCAGCACCGTCGGTCAGGCTGAGGGTGGTCAGCAGTAATGCGAGGTCGACAGGCTCACCGGCATCGCGCAGGCGCAGCGCGGCAAGCGCAACCTCCTCAACCAGCATGTAAGGCGTGGTGCGGCGATGGTCAGAGGTGAGGCCGTATTTCAGCGCGTAGGGCGCAATCTCCAGCGCGCCAGCAACGTCACCGGCATCGAGTCGCCACAGCATGACGGTCATCAGAATGTCATCCTGTGCGCCACGGCCATCAGCCAGCACACCGGCGACCCACGGCGCGTAGAACGGCAGCAGCTCGCGCTTTTTCGCGGCTTTCAGTTCGTTTGAACGGATGGTTTTTAACGTGCGACGGTCATCGGCCAGCTTTACCAGCATCTGCTCGTAGGCGGTTGCATGGCGCAGCGGGGCTTGTTCCCGCTGCGCGGCTTGAGAGGCCGAGACCCGCATCATGTGACGCTGTGCGGGGCTCGTCATGGTTTAGGCTCCGCTTTCCGGTGCTGCAGGTGCGGTGAAATCGCCCAGGGTGATGTTTTCCAGCAGGCACCCGGCGGCATACGCCTCGACCACATAGTCGATGTTCATCGACTCGTAGTTTTCCACGCGGTCTTTTTTCGGGTTCTCATCAATGCTGCGGCGGTGGCTCTCATCCATGAAGTAGATAGAGAGGTTTTCCAGCGTGGTCACGAATACCGCATTCGCCGGGAAGTACGGCACGCGCACGGCTGGCAGGTTGCCGATGCGCTTCTGGCTGATGATGATATCCGCCGCGAGCGACTCGGTGTTTTCCTGCTGTTTGTTGACCAGCGGGAAATATTTGTCGGCCAGCAGCTTACGGCCAACGATGGCAACGAGTTTCGGGTCATCCTGATAAATCTCGTCAATCAGGGTGTTGGTACCGTCCATCACCAGCGCGTCGAGGTTCTCATAGTCGCCGTTCTTACCGACACGAATCACCGCCGAAATTACCTTACCGTCAGCGTCGGTGATGTTGCTCATCACGCGGGCAGGAGCTTCGTTGCGGTACTTCTGCAGCCAGCCGACGGCCACATCCTGCAGCATCGGGTTTTTGCTGCGGTCTGAGGTATCAGCGCGGGTGGTACCGTTGAAACCGGCCATGATGAAATCCAGTGCCTGACGCTGGACAATGGCGTCGCGGATGCGGCGCTGGAAGTCCTGAAAACGCGCCCACAGGTCGAGGCGTTTATAGGTCAGGTGGAAGTCAAAGTTAATCTGATTGCACTCGTACTTGTTGGACTCAAGCGCGGTGAAATCTGCGGTCTGGCGCTCTTTGTCACCCGAGGTGTCGGTCGTGCTGGCGATGGTGCCGGTCACACCGACGCCAATTTTCTCGCCCTTCATTTCTGCGACCGGCAGAATGTTAATCGTCTGCAAGAATGCGGATGACGCCTGCACGGTGTTCATCAGCGTTTGCGTGACGGACGGCTCGACGGTGAATTTTTTGCTGACGTCATCAACGCTGATGCCGTTCAGTTTGGCGAGCTGGGTCAGATAGGCATTGAACTTAAAACGGGTTTCCTGACGCATAGTATTTCCTGTTTGAATTAATCGGTTAGTCACAGCATCGGGCGGGGTTACCGCCCGGTTTCGGTCTGCGGTTTATCAGCAGTCGGTCAGCAGCTCGTCGCCACCACCGCCACTGGCTTTTGTACGTCGCGGCTGGCTGAAACTTTCAGTTTTGTCGAGGGTGTTTTTCAGGGCGGAAAATGCCTGGCTGGTTTCTTCGACCTTGCCGGTCAGCTCCTGTTTGAAGGTGGCAAACGCGGTTTCCATAGCGGAAAGGCGCTCGTCTTGCTTGGTCAGGTTGGTCTGCACATGTTCGCTGACGGTGGTCACCGCCTCATGCACATCATTCAGGCGCGCATCGTCGCTGACCTGCTTACGACTGAAAATGGCTTTCACCTTATCGGCCAGGCTGTTGAGCACCGTGTCGGGAACGTCTTCAAATTCCAGCTCGGCCAGCGTGGCAACGGAAAAGACGTTTTCAGGGTTGGCCTTAAAGCGCTGCAGCGGGTTGTGCTTCGCGTTGCGGCAGAATTCGAGGTACTCGGTACCGAGGCTCGCCGGGTCATCGGTGACCGCAAGGCCGACGAGGTAGCATTTGCCGGTATTGGCAAAATTCGGCTGAATTTCCATTGAGGTGTAGACCTTCTGCGCGGCTTTATTCATCGCGATAAGGTCATCGGTCGGGGTGATTTTAGCGAACAACGCCCATTTGCCGTTAAGCGCAGAATCGTCGTCAATCTTCTCGGCTTTCAGCTCGGCCACATCGCCATAACGTTTGAATACGCCATCGGGCAGCAGGCCGCGCAGGTGTTCAAGGTTGATACGGCAACCGTAGACGCGCGGGTCGTAGGTTTCGGCCATTTCCTGAATATCGCTGGCGCTGATAATGCGCCCGTCGCAGGTATCACCCTCGACGCCGATGCGAAAGAACTTTGAGACTTTTTTTGCCATTGTCAGGAGTCCTGAGGTTGGGGTTACTGGTCACCGCCAGTTTCCAGACTCAGGACACGCCAGACCACCAATGACGACTGGACAACCGCCCACACAACAGCACCTTAGCGAATCACTGACGGCCATTAAGTAGCCTTGCCCTGAATCCACTACGGCGAGGCATCAATGACCATTTCCACCGATACAACCTTGTTGCATGACCCGCGACGGCAGGCATCGCTGCTTTACTGGCAGGGGTTTTCCGTGCCACAGATTGCCGAAATGCTGCAGGTCAAGCGCCCGACCGTGCAGAGCTGGAAGCAGCGCGACGGCTGGGACGGCATCGCACCGATTTCCCGCGTCGAAAGCAGCCTTGAGGCGCGCCTGATTCAGCTCATCGCCAAGCCGCAAAAGTCAGGCGGCGACTTCAAAGAGATTGACCTGCTCGGGCGGCAGATTGAGCGACTGGCGCGCGTTAACCGCTACAGTCAGACCGGCAACGAGGTCGACCTTAACCCCAATGTCGCCAACCGCAACAAGGGCGAGCGTAAGAAGCCGAAAAAGAACTTTTTCAGCGACGAGGCTATCGAGAAACTGGAGGAGCTATTTTTCGACCAGTCTTTCGAGTACCAGTTGCAGTGGTACCGCGCAGGGCTGGCGCACCGTATTCGCGATATTCTCAAATCCCGCCAGATTGGCGCGACGTTCTATTTCTCCCGCGAGGCGCTGCTGCGCGCACTCAAGACCGGCCACAACCAGATATTTCTGTCGGCCAGTAAAACTCAGGCTTACGTGTTCCGCGAGTACATCATCCAGTTTGCGCGGCTGGTCGACGTCGACCTGACCGGCGACCCGATTGTCATCGGCAACAACGGCGCAAAGCTGATTTTTCTCGGTACCAATTCCAACACCGCGCAGAGCCATAACGGCGACCTGTATGTTGATGAAATTTTCTGGATCCCGAATTTTCAGAAGCTGCGCAAAGTCGCCTCGGGCATGGCATCACAGAAGCACCTGCGCTCAACCTACTTTTCGACACCTTCCACGCTGGCGCACGGAGCTTACCCCTTCTGGTCTGGCGAGCTGTTCAACAAGGGGCGCAGCCGTATTGCTGACCGCATCGAAATCGACATCAGTCACGGCGCGCTCGCCGGTGGTCAGCTCTGCGACGATGGCCAGTGGCGGCAGATTGTCACCATTGAGGATGCCCTTGCCGGTGGCTGCACCCTGTTTGACCTCGACCAGCTCAAACGCGAAAACAGTGATGAGGACTTTAAGAACCTGTTTATGTGCGAGTTTGTCGACGATAAAGCATCGGTATTCCCGTTCGAGGAGCTGCAGCGCTGCATGGTCGACGTGATGGAAGAATGGGAGGATTTTACCCCGTTCGCCGACCATCCGTTCGGCTCGCGCCCGGTCTGGATTGGCTACGACCCGTCACACACCGGCGACAGTGCCGGGTGCGTTGTGCTCGCGCCGCCGGTGGTCTCGGGTGGCAAGTTCCGCATGCTGGAGCGCCACCAGTGGAAAGGAATGGACTTTGCCGCTCAGGCCGAGGGCATCCGCGGGCTTACCGAGAAATACAACGTCGAATACATCGGCATTGACGCAACCGGCCTCGGCCTCGGCGTGTTCCAGTTGGTGCGCTCATTCTACCCGGCGGCACGCGGCATCCGTTACACACCCGAAATGAAAACCGCGATGGTGCTCAAGGCAAAAGACACCATTCGCCGTGGCTGTCTGGAGTACGACGCCGGGGCGACCGACGTCACGCAGTCGTTTATGTCCATCCGCAAAACCATGACCAGCAGCGGGCGCAGCGCCACCTACGAGGCCAGCCGCACCGAGGAAGCCAGTCACGCCGATATCGCATGGGCGACCATGCACGCCCTGTTAAACGAACCGCTTTCCGCCGGTAGCGGCATGCAGCCTAAATCTATTCTGGAGTTTAATTAATGAAAAATAACGTTTTCTCACAAAGCCAGATTCAGGCAATGGCCGATATTCTGCACAATGACAGCTTTGACTATCAGGCAACATGGTTGCGTGTCGGGAAACTCAATATCGACCGCAGCATCACCAAATCGCGCCAGATTGGCGCAACGCAGTTCTTTAGTCGCGAGGCGCTGCTCGATGCGCTGACAGCGGGCGATAATCAGGTCTGGTTTGCTCACACCATTGAACATGCGCGCGTGGCGCTGATGTACATGAACAACCTTTCGGCGCGCGTCGGCGTCCGCCTGACGAGTAACGGCCACAGCCTGCAGCTCGACGGCGGGGCGGTTATCAGCTTTGTCGGCGAGGAATCCCACTGCGCCGCGCTGGCGGGTAATGTCTACCTTGATGAGTTCGGTTGGTTCAGTAACCCGCTAAGAGCCGCAAAAGTCGCGGCGGCTATCGCCTGCCATAAACGCCACAATCTGACGATGTTCACCACACCATCAGACAACTACGCAGCATTCAGGGTGTGGAACGGCACAACCCGCAAGCGCCGACCGTCACCGCTAATCAATACCGGCGACAGCGTATTTTGCACAGATGGTGTCTGGCGTCAGTCGGTCACTCTGGATGCAGCATGCCAGCGCGGGTGCAATCTCTTTGCGCCTGAGGAAATTAAACGCGAATACAGCGACGATGATTATCGTCTGCTGTTTGGCTGCGACTGGTCTTTCGCTGTTGCAGCGGGTGAGGTGGCAGCATGAGCAAGCGCAAGCCACGCAAAGCAGTCACCACGACCGCCAGCGCCCCGCAAAAAATGGAGGCGTTCACCTTCGGCGAGCCGGTGCCGGTACTCGATAAGCGCGACATTCTGGATTACGTCGAGTGTATCAGTAACGGCAAATGGTACGAGCCGCCGGTCAGCTTCTCCGGGCTGGCAAAGAGCCTGCGCTCTGCTGTACATCACAGCTCACCGATTTACGTTAAGCGCAACGTGCTCGCGAGCACCTACATTCCGCACCCGCTGCTGTCCCGTCAGGATTTCAGCCGCTTTGCGCTCGACTATCTGGTATTCGGCAACGCCTTTCTTGAGCAGCGCCACAGCGTCACCGGCCAGTTAATCAAGCTACTGGCTTCACCGGCCAAATACACCCGGCGCGGGGTCGACGATTCGATTTTCTGGTTTGTGGAAAACTTCACTCTACCGCATGAGTTCGCGCCTGATACCGTGTTTCACCTGCTGGAGCCCGATATTAATCAGGAAATTTACGGCCTGCCCGAATACCTCAGCGCGCTTAATTCCGCCTGGCTGAATGAATCCGCGACGCTGTTCCGCCGCAAGTATTATCAGAACGGCGCGCACGCGGGTTACATCATGTATGTGACCGACCCGGCGCAGAGCGCGACCGACGTCGAATCGCTGCGCGAGGCGATGCGCAACTCGAAAGGGCCCGGCAACTTTAAGAACCTGTTTTTCTACGCTCCCGGCGGAAAACCGGACGGCATAAAAATCGTGCCACTGAGCGAGGTCGCCACAAAGGATGACTTTTTCAACATCAAGAAAGCCAGCGCCGCCGACCTGATGGATGCGCACCGAGTACCGTTCCAGCTTATGGGCGGCAAGCCCGAGAATATCGGCTCACTCGGTGACGTTGAGAAGGTGGCAAAGGTATTCGTCCGTAACGAGCTGTCGCCTCTACAGGACAGGTTCAGGGAGGTAAACGACTGGCTCGGCATGGAGGTCATCAGGTTCAAAGAGTACACCCTCGACAACCCGGAATAATTCCCCCTCAAGCCGCCAGCATGGCGGCTTTTTCACACCCCGCCACCATCACGCCTCAGACGCGCCACGCGCGCACGACCACACCAGAGCACCAACGAACCGACAGCAACCACGACAGCGCCATCACGACGCGCTCAGACGATAATTTTTATTATTACGCACCACCGCTGGCGCGCAATGCTTTCCCCGCCACGCCTGCCCGCTTTATGGGCCGGTTTTAATGCAGTTGCATGACCACTCTGGATCCGCGCCAGCTCTGGCGGCGCACGGCCAGAACGGGCAACCACGACGCATGCAAAACCATGCACCTATTGCATGCACGGCTAAAAAGCGGGGAAATCGCGGAAAAATGGCATAAAAAAACCGGCTTTAATCGTGCCGGTTGGGGCGGTCTCTACGGGGCAGGCTAACGCCTCGCGGGGCTCGTTGTTCAACCCCGCCAGCACTGAAAACAAGTTTCAGCACCGGCGGCGTTTGTTAATGCAACCAGCTATCGTCCTCCCATACCTGCTGCATGATTTCCATTACTCGTTTTTTATCTTCGTCCAGTTTCAAACCACTTAGCTCAACGCCATTTGCGGAGCCTTTGCGAATGCGGATAGCGGTTTTTGGGTAAATAGGTTGAAGATTACGGTACAGCTCAGCCTCAAGCGCATCCAACGTTGCCTGACTAATTTTTTGCTCTTTATCCAACGTGATATTGATTCTCATAATCTAATCAGCCTTATAAAAAATATCATCTTCGGTTTCGTTATTTTCGCTGTTTGCTAGGTCTGCAATGAGAGTGAGCGCGAGCTTTAAGTCTGATGGCTTGCAGTTTGCAATCAGAGATACCTCGGCAATAAATTGCACACAAGCCCACTTTTGCTGCGTTCGGCTGAAATGTTCGCCAACCATGAAATCCCTCCCATAGGGTTACTGTATATTTATACAGTAGCACGTATTGGCAAAAGATGGGAAGAAAAAAAACGAATAGGGCGATTGCCGTATGTACATGATATGGATATGAATTACTCATGTATTGGTTTTGATGCTTCAGCCATCGCAGCAACACGATTAAGGATTTTCCTGGCTTTTGCCTCATACGATGGCGCTGTGGAAAAAATTTCTCCTTTGGCTGTTCCGCGTAGCCATTTGCCATCAAAACAACTTTTACCACCGGCCATCAGGTGCAGGGCTTCGCCCCGGCTGATATTAATGCCGGTTGTCAGATGTATCTCGTCGATAGTTTTCGCTATAGCTGCGTTTTGCTCATCCGTTCCGTGGATGAATTTTCGCCGTGTTGCTGGCTTTTGCTTCCTGAGTCGGTTGGTCAATTCTCGTCTTTCACGCCGACTCAGAGGTTTTGTTAAATCCAGTATCGGTGGATCGCTTTCGCTTCCCGTACAGTTATTGACAGAACTCCGAGAGGGCGCAGGAGCGCCCTTAACGTCAACGGCCAAATCAACGGCACGCTTCGGCACAATTTTCCACTGCGTTAGCCGGGTTAAAATCGGGGTACCAGCACCGACAGCAGAATCGTACACGCCACGGATGCAGACGGTTTCCTCACCATACTGGTTAAACTCGGCGCGCGGTTCATACAGCGTGCGCACCTGCAAATCATCGCGACGGACAAACGGGCCACCCTGTGCATTAACGTAACCAGCCCAGTCACCGGCGTCAGCGGCATCATGGACGGCGGCAAATTCAACGCTCAGACCGTGCGCGGTCTCGGTATCGGCGAGACGACGCAATTCACGGTAGACCGTCACCGGCGCGCCGCCTATAAACTGGAATTGACGGATGTGCCAGCGCGCCGCCCATGCTGATACAGCGGGGGCTGTCTCTTTCAGCAGCTCACCGCTTTCGTCATCGGTTTCACCATCAAGAGCATAGCCGTCGATATTTTTCGAAATGTATTTAGCAACATAGCCGGTAGCGCTGCCTTTTTCCGGGTCAATGGCCTCGGCATGAAAGCGCGCTTTTTTGGCTTTATCGCTTCTCAGTTCGTGGCGGTCTTCCTCCCACGCATAATCACGGATGATGAGGCGCACGCGCTCGACGTCTTCCGGCAACATGAACATAAGCATGTGCCAGTGTGGCGTTCCGTCGTGATGAGGTTCGGCAACACGGATGCCGAAAATGCGGATTTCTTCCCGATGTAACTTGGCACGAATGCGCGCCCAAAGGCCGGTGAGATAACTCTGCGTGTCCGACGGGCTGGCTCCTTTCCATTTGGTGTTACGGTAACCCGCCTTAGTTGTAGCGTGATATTTTGACGGCGCGGTCAGGGTATAAAACTCACCGACATAACCGAGCTCATTGCAGATATTTTCAAACCCACGGATGCGGGTCATCAGCTCGCAGCGACGTATCGCAGGGTTAGCGACCGAGCCATCGTATTTTTCAATCAGGCTGATGCGGTTGCCGTCTTCGTCTTCGAGATCCAGCCCCTTGAGAAATTCACGCGTGCGGCGCTTCTGCTCGCGCCAGTCGGTCACGCAGTTTTTACTCGCGTATGCGTGTCGTTTTTTGCTGACATTACCGACTGCGATTTGCAGATGTTCGCGCCATGCAGCCGCAATGCGTCGCAAGCGGCCACGCCACCAAACATCATTAAACATGCGGGTGATAGCAGGGGCGATTTCATCCTCACCGACATATTTCTTTGTCACCCGCTCCCAATGCGGCGGGGTAACGTTGAATTGCAGGGAAATAAAACCAGCCCGCATGTACCAGGTGTACAGCGTTTTGAGCTCGCTAAATCCGGTGTCATCAATGTCAGCCAGTTCAGCACGAATGAAATTAGCAATATCAGCGGCCAACATGTCAATATCGGCGCGCGACATATCCGGGAGGCGGTTATATCTGGCGACCATATTAACCATGCGTGACGCCAGATATTGCATAAGCTGGGTATCAAAATGACCACCGAAAACAGCGGCTGATACATTGCTGTTGATACCCGCGCACTCGTATTTTTTTGCGACCAGTTCAAGACGTGGTAATGCCTTTTTGCAGAAGCTGATTAAAAAGGCATTGGCTCGTTGACTGCCCTGATTTTGCTCCAGCACCGCAGCGGTGCGATAAACATCAAAGCGCACGCACTCGGGCTGGAGAGAAAGCACTTTTCTCGCATGCAGCAAAGCCGCGAACATACGGTCGCGGCGATACTGTTGGTCATAGGTAAGGTATGGGCTGGCTATTGCCGACCGTGGAGCGTTCCACGGGTAAGCATAATTAACGCTTACCCGCATAGCTCCTCCACTTGCCTACGCTGTATGCTTAGCATCACATAGCCAGGAGCCCACTCGTTAAGGTCAGTTACATGAGTCACTAGCACGTAGACAAAAGCGCCAGTAAAACCGACCTTTTGCGGGTCATACTCGCAGGGGCCATACTCGTTTAAGCAAAGTAAATCCCCTGCAGCAAAAGCGCGGTCAGCTAGACGAAACTCAGCTTTTTTCGTTCCATTGATTACAGCTTGAAAAAACTCAGGCCGAATTTTTAGTTGATGTGTTTTTCTCATGCCGCCGCCTTGATAGAGGAGGCGCACATTTCTCCGATACGCTCAATTTCAGATGCCATTGCGTCAAGCGTGGTAATTGATGACTGCTGAATATGATGATGAATCAGCCCGGAAATAAGCTGGTTAATCTTCGGGTAATAACCGATGGTGTCGAGCCATTCCTCACCAGCTTTTTTACCTGACTTAACGACTTTCTTTTCATTCAGGATGAATTGATATTGGTCGCTGGTAATAACCCATTTGTCGCCAACTTCGATACGAATACTCATTTAAACGCCCCTGTAATGTTTAGATTTGAGCTCTGCTATTTGCTGACAGGTCACGCAAAAGGCCACGCCCGGTATCGCAATGCGGCGAGCTTCCGGGATTGGTGCGTCGCATTCTTCGCAGAGGAAACGAGAAGGCGCAGCGATACGGCTGCGCGCGTTGTTGATGTGGCGCTCGCGGTCTTCCTGCTCACGCTGTTGTGCTAAATCCATTGCGTCGGCCATTAGTGCAGCTCCTGTGATTCATTCTCAAAGCGGGTGGCTTCACGGCGCAGCAGTTCGGCCGCTTCGGTGCCGCTCATTCCCTCTTTGGTGATATGGATAGCCAGCGCCTCAAGGCGGATTGATACTGCGAGCGCACGGTCTTTACGTTCTTCTTTTTTGGCATCTGTCAGTAGTACAGCCAGCGCATCACTATCAGTGCTAAAACTACGGGATTCGGTATTACGCATAATTAACTCTCCTAATTTCGGGCAATAAGAAGCCCGGCGGGTTTACGCCATTAAATTTCTGTTTGGATTAATTCGGCATCGTTAGCCGTTTGGGAAATAAGCTCACTACTGCACGAAAATGATTCATCGCTGTAATAAGCGCTTTTTTCTCGTCAGTAGTCAGCTCACTTAATTCGAGCTCATGACGAGCCGCCGGTATTTTTGCCAGAAAGAAAATAGCGGCCAGCGCCCGATTATTTTCTTCAAATTGTGGGTCACGTTTATCGCGCATATCATCGACAAAACGTTCAACCTCTTTCCAGCTATCGCCCCAATATCTCGCGCGCAATTCAGCCACATGATTAAGACCGGCCAGACGTTCACCCGCTTTTAGCGGAACAGTCGCGGAAACAGCTTCGATAGCCATGATTCCCCCTGTTTTTTGGTGGACAGGTCAGCCAGTAAATCAGCCTGCGAGCGGCTCGGGTGCCAGCGCTTGCCGTCCTTACCTGCAATCCAGCCATGGCCGAAGTGCATGCCGGGACTTTGCTTAACGAGCAGAGATGCGAATGACGGTTCATTTTTCAGCATGAGCACCTCAAATCAGACCGAATGACGCGCCAATACCGCTCATGGTATCGACCACACTCGTCATTGCTGGATTAGTCTGCAAACGTGCATGCAGCGCCAGTGCCGACAAAGACAACATGCGAATACCAGAGTTAACGCTTTCAATCATGGTGTGCTTACGGGCAGAGGTCAGTCGCTCATCAGAGACCGCGCCGCTCGCCAGTTCGCCCAGCTCACGCATAGCACGCATGACGTAAGACTGCAGTTTGTCTTTTGCCAGTTCATTGACCGGCACACATGGCAGACAATGAATCTGCGCCAGAAAACCATCAACAAGGGTTGAGTCTTCGGTCAGGTCAGTCAGTAGCCACAATTCAGGCGGTGTAAACTGGTGAGGCTGTTCCGGGTTGAGCTTGTTACGTAACGTCTGAACATTCATACCCGCACGCTCTGCCAGCTTCGCCATGTTGTGATGCTGCGCAAAAGCCCGGCATGCTTCGTCATAGTGGGGATGTTTGGAAATCTGAAAATCAAACATGGTTAAGTTCCCTCTAACTTGCATAATCAAATTCAGTTAAGAGCGGTGCGCTGGTCGATGTAGCGACAGTCAATCGCTTGTTGAGTCAGTTTGTCGCGCCAAGCTTTTACGTTTACGAGGGTGCGGCTTCGTTTACCGGCTTCCTCTTTATTGGAAAAGTCTTTGGTCGGAGCTTTAAGAAGAATGCCCTCATCAAGCCATTGCCAGACCAGACGCTCGCTAACGCCGCGGGTGGCGGCAAAGTCTTTCACTGTCATGGTGTCGGACATAGCAGAGCGAATCATTGTCTGCAGGGCTGGCAGCATTGCTGTAACGATGGCATCAAACTGCGTTGGATCTAACAGCACAGTTTGATTTTGTGAGTTTTGCGAGTCGTGCGTCGAGATTGATTTTGCATCTGACATATCGCATTATCTCCTGTTGTTTGAAATGTAGTGCAGTGGTGTGCATCTTGGTCGATGAATGCCACTTTAAATCGAAAATGAGTTCCTGTAAATCGATTTTGAGTGATTGATAAATGAATGATGAAGATTTGAATACGCAAGATGTGATTGAGCGGATAAGTTCGGCGTATGGTGTCAGCACGCAAAAGGCTTTGGCGGAAGTGCTTGGCGTCCCGTCAAACAGCGTCAGCACTTGGGTTCAGCGAAACAGTTTTCCAGGCAAAGCCATCATTCAGTGCTCATTAGATACTGGTGCTGATTTAAACTGGCTGCTGACTGGTCAAATTTCCAATTTGAATTTGCAAGATTCGTCACCGTTGAAAGGAAAAGCACTTTATGACGAGATTTTGGCGAGTGGTGGAAAACCTGTTTTAAGGCGCATCCTTGACGCCTATGGTTTTACAATGCAAAAGGAGCTTGGGGATTTGTTGGATATCTCCTCAGGCACTATCAGCACTTGGGTAAGACGAGATTTCTTCCCCGGTGATGTGGTTGTGACATGCGCGCTTGATACTGGTGTATCGCTGGAATGGTTAGCGACCGGAAAGGGGAAAATGCGAGAAAGTAAGGAGGCTAGCTTTTCGGACATTTTAACGATAAAAAAATCCCGCCTTGAATCTGGTGAGCTAAAAGACGCTGGACGTTGGCAACCTGACCCATCAATGATTCCTGCTAACTCTGATGATTTGGTTTTTGTAGATGGCGTTAGCTCATCTTGGCTTGTCGATAATTCAGCATGCAAAATCGGCAATGGCCGTTGGCTCATCGGGATAGATGGCGCGTTCGACGTTTTCGACGTTGTGCGACTGCCGGGTAATAAAGTCAGGTTATCAAATAAGTCTGTTGATTTTGAATGCAACCTATCAGAAATCACACCATCTGGTGCTGTTGTATTTACTCTGGAAAAACATATCTAAGGATGATGCAATAATGAAACGTTCTATTTTTGCTCTGGCTTTACTCGCTTCTTTTACAGTAGCAGCTCAACCCTCTAACTTATCTGTACTGAAGAAATCCTTTAACGAAATGCAACCACTGTCGATAAAAGATAGTAATGGCGTGATTACAGTTGTTTTGGATGCCGCAAGTATTACGCCTGAAATTTATGATACCGCTGTTTATAGCGTTTGTTCCCCTGCATGGCTACATAAGGAAAACACTGCGTATCTGAAAAACACTACATCTGTTCGAATTCTCAATAAATTTAGTGCTATGGGTTATGTGCTTGAGAAGCCAAAAGCAACTTGTGATAAGGCCGGAGAAGAACAAGAAGAACAGTCTAAAATCACAATTTTGTCGAACACGCATGTTACTACAATGAAAGATTTGAAGTAAGAAAATGGCTTCTCGGTCGGGGTGATGTAATGACTGTTAGTAAGCAGAAAAATGGCAAATGGCTCTGTGAGCTTTATCCAAATGGCCGGGAAGGGCGGCGTATACGTCGACAGTTTAATACCAAAGGCGAGGCCGAGGCATTCGAGGCATTCACGAAAAATGAGAGTGAGGATAAGCCGTGGCTCGGTAAGAAAGAAGACCGCCGACGCTTAAGTGAGATTATCCAGCTTTGGCATAATTTACATGGACAGGCGTTGGTCGCCAGTAAGTCGCGGTTAGCTAAGCTTCAAATTGTATGTAATGGGTTGGGCGACCCTATTGCATCTCGTCTTACCGCTAAAGATTGGGCTCATTACCGTGACCGTCGATTACGTGGCGAAATAGACAACGGCTATCACAAAGACCCGGCGAAGTGGATCGCCAAGCCTATAACTGTCAATCGCGAGCAGCAATACCTCGAAGCGGTGTTCAATGAACTGCGACGATTAGGGGAGTGGAGTTTACCCAATCCACTGGACGGGATTCGCGTATTCAAAGAAGCTGAGAAAGAAATGTCCTGGCTAACTTTGTCTCAGCTCCCGGAGCTGTTCCGAGCCTGTGAACAATATGGCAAAGAAAATCTTACGATGATTGTTAAGGTTTGCTTGGCTACCGGCGCACGATGGGGAGAAGCCGAGAGACTTACACGTCCCCAACTTTCCCCATGCAAGCTGACTTTCACCAAAACCAAAGGTAAGAAGAATCGCACGGTTCCGATTCCTAAATGGCTCTACGACGAGTTGTCTGAACGTCAGGGGAGAATGTTCAAACCCTGCTATCAAGACTTTAAGAAGATGCTCAGGCTTACGAACATTGAGCTGACGGAAGGGCAGAAGACTCATGTTTTGCGTCATACCTTTGGTGCGCATTTTATGATGAACGGTGGAAATATACTGGTGCTGCAGAAAATACTCGGACATGCCAACATTCGAGAAACAATGAAGTATGCACACTTTGCGCCTGACCATCTTGAGCAAGCTGTTACCCTTAATCCGTTGTCGCTATATGTTGGCGACAATGTGGCGGCAGAGCTTGCATAACACTGCAATTCGCTGCATTAAAAATTACATTAACTAATTGTTTTATATGGTAAGTGTTTGTTTGTTGGGTGGTGTTAATAGGAGCGTCTTAACTAAGATTCGCTTTCGCGACATCCTGACAGAAAGGGCTGGCCAGAGGGCTGGCCCTTTTTTTATCTTTGTTGTAACCATCGTGATGTAAATCATTTACAATAAACCCTCATTTCGGAGGGGCGGTGGCCAGCAATAGTTTTCAGCAAACGACACCTAAACGGCGAGCCGCATGGCTGGCGCTGTTGGCGATCCTGCTGATCGTCGTGGCCCCCCTGATCTCCATCTCCCTGCAAAAAGACCCCATGAGCGCGATGCCCGGCATGCATCACGCCATGATGATGGACAGCTCGTCCGCGAGCATGGCGCAAATGCCCGACCACGAGATGGCGATGACGCACAGCGCAGACAGCGCTACGCATACCGGACACGCACTGCCGCTGGACCATGCCGAAGCGTGTGGCTACTGCGTGCTGTTGGCCCATGTCCCGGGGCTCCTTTTCGCGCTGGCGCTGTTCGTCGCCATGCTCCTGCGGCGCATTCGCCTGCCGGCTTCTCACCCGGTATTAAAGCACTGGCGCTACTTTTCCTGGCTCTATCCTGAAACCCGTGCCCCGCCGCGGCTGTCTGCTTTTCCCCTTTAATAAAAATCAAACTGCGCACTGCGCAACAACCTCTTTTGCTTTAAAAAAGGAAGAGTATGACAACCTGCACCTCGCGCGCGGCATGGTTAAACCTGCTGCGTCGCCTCCATTTCTATATCGGACTGTTTATCGGACCGTTTATCTTTGTCGCTGCCCTGACCGGCACGCTGTACGTGGCGACGCCGCAGCTGGAAAACTGGATCTATCACGATGCGCTGCATGGCCTATCCGATGGGATCCCGCAGCCGCTCAGCGCCCAGATCGCGGTGGCGGAAGAGGCGACCCAGGGAAACCTGCGGTTGCTGGCGGTGCGTCCGGCACCTGCGATGGGGGAGACTACGCGCATTATGTTTGCCGATCCGGGTCTCGGAGAGTCGGAATCCCGAGCCATTTTTGTCGATCCAATCTCGCTGCGGGTGAAGGGCGATATGACGGTCTACGGTACCAGCGGCATCCTGCCGCTGCGCCAGTGGATTGATTATGCGCATCGTTCGCTGCTGCTGGGCGACAACGGGCGGCTCTACAGCGAACTGGCCGCCTCCTGGATGTGGGTGGCCGCGCTGGGAGGAATAGCCCTGTGGGCGATGACGCGTCCGAAACGGCGGCTCAATAACGCCCTGCAGAACCATCGCCGGCTGCATGTGATCCTGGGCTGGAGCTTACTGCTGGGCATGTTGCTCTTCTCTGCCACCGGGCTGACCTGGTCGCAATGGGCCGGTAGCAATGTGGATAAAATGCGGGCGGCTTTTGGCTGGCTGACGCCGCAGGTCAATACCCAGTTGCATGCTGCACAATCGATGAATCACGATCCCCACGCCGGGCATCATATGGATGCGATGGTCATGGCCCAGCATCGGGCAACGCTGCAGCCAGCGCAGTTTGACCAGGCACTGGCGGTGGCTCGTCAGGCGGGTCTGAGCGCCAGCCGACTGGAGATCCGTCCGCCAGTGTCTGACGAACGCGCCTGGACGGTGAGTGAGATCGACCGCCGCTGGCCGACGCAGGTGGACGCGGTGGCGATCGATGGCGCCACGATGCGGGTGGTGGATCGCACCCATTTCGCCGACTTTCCGCTGATGGCGAAGCTTACCCGCTGGGGCGTCGATTTCCATATGGGGATCCTCTTTGGCCTGGCAAATCAGCTGCTGCTGGTGGGGTTCGGCTGCGCGTTGTGCATTACCATCGGGGTGGGGTACAGGCTATGGTGGATCCGCCGTCCGCCTCAGGCCGTCTGGAATCCGGCACATTCGCTGCTGCAGGCGTGGCTGTCGCTCGCCTGGCCTGCGCGCAGCCTGATGCTGGGGCTGACGTTAGTCCTCGGATTGGCCATGCCGCTGATGGGGGCGAGCCTGTTGCTGTTCATTGCCGTTGACTACCTGCGCTGGCGCACGGCAACGGCAATGAAGGCGGTGAAGTTCAACGAATAAGCTGAGGCCTATGGCGTGCTGATGACCACTGTCACCCGGCGGTTTTCAGCGCGTCCGGCCGCCGTGTCATTGCTGGCAATCGGGTATTTTTTGCCAAGGCCGCGGGTAACTAAATTACTGCGCGGGATGTGGGCGCCTTCCGCCCAGGCATCGGCCACGCTGTTGGCGCGCTTAAGCGAAAGGGCTTCATTATAGCTATCCTCACCATAATTATCGGTGTGGCCTTCAAGGCGGCTATGGGTGATCCCGGTCGCCGCGAGTCTGGAGGCCATATTGGTGATTTGCTGACGGCTGTCGGGACGTAGTCGGTAGTCATTCTTGTCAAACAGGATGCTATCGGATAAGCCCAGTGACCAGTCGCCATTGCTTTCAGTGAAGCCATAAGATTTCATCGCCGCCATTTGCTCTGGGGTAAATTTCCCCTGGGGGGCCTGGCAACCTGTCAGAAGCGCCGCCGCTATCAGGGCGGGCGCGAAATATTTTCTGAGCATAATGAGTCCTTTATTATTTCAGCGTCTGCTGTATACGTTGGTTTTTCATCCGATACATATTCTTATCGGCAAGTTCTTGCAGTGATTCCGCGGTGGCGTGCTCCCATGCCAGCGCGTAGCCGACGCTTAGCGAGAGCGTAGCGGTGTGGCCATTGTGCAGGTTGAATGGCGGAAGAAACTGCTGTGACAGCATCTGGCACAGCGTCTGTACTTCCGCTTCAGAGTGCACCTCGCGCAACAGAACGGCAAACTCATCGCCGCCGAGACGCCAGGCCAGATGGCGTTTGCCAGCGAAGGCCATCAGGCGGCTGGCAACTTCCGTCAGCACTTGATCCCCCGCCGCGTGTCCCCAGTTGTCATTGATCAGCTTGAAGTTATCGCCATCGAGAAACAGTAACGCCGAGGTTTGATGGCCCACCTCGTTCTTCATCAGTTCGGCGAGCGCATTGCGAAAGGCCGCGCGATTAGCCAGACCGGTCAGCGGATCATGTAGCGAGCTGCGTAACAGCTGGGCGTTTTTGGCCTGCAACTGACGCTGCCAGTCCTCCATCTCCCCCAACAGGCTGTTAAAGTCCTGGGCGAAAAGATGGAACTCCTCAATGCGTTCCTCAGGCACCCGACGTGAGAAGTGACGGTTTTCGCGAATATCGTGCACAACCTCGGTGATGCTCTGCAGCGCGGCAACGATCCCCCGGTGCAGGGAGTGGGTCAGCAGCAGGGCGATAAACGAAGCGAGCAGGATGCTGCCGGTCAGGACCAGAATCGAGATACCGAGAAAGTGGCTGATTAGCTTATCGAGAGCCGTTAGCTGCAGTTCGCCAATTTGTTTTCCCTGATGCCAGATAGGCTGTACCGTGGGCTCCGGGAACAGCCATTTACTGACAAGGCCGCTCACTTGCTCTTTATTCGCCAGCGGTTGGTGGCGCCAGGCGGCAAAATGCTGTTTCTGACCGTTGAGCACAATGGCCTGGGAAATCTGACCTTGTTTCCCCAGCGAGGCGAGGGTCTCTTCAGCCGCCGCGCTGTCGCCAAACACCAGGGCTGCTTCGAGGCTGCGGCCCAGGGTGGCGGCAGTGAGCTCAAGGTTTTTCTGCGCGTACTGTTTGAGCGTGAAAATAGAGGCCGTGCTCAACAACAGCCAGACCAGCGTCATGGAGATCACCACGCTTATCACGCTAATGCGACGGAGCGCGCGTTTAAATGTCGGGCGCGGAGTCTGTGAAAAGTCCTTATTCATGTGGTTTCTTCCGGGCAAGCATCAGGACGTCCGGGTTGACCCGGACGCCACTGTGCGTCAGAACGTCCAGATTAACGGAGAAGCGGACCCTGTCGTCGTTGATGATCAGGCAAAACGCGCTACCAGTTGAGCATTCCGTATTTTGTTCTGCGATAAGTAACAGCGGCTTCGGGCCATAACGGCGGGTTAATTCCGACTGTTGGACCGGTGATTCACTGCCAAAATAAAAACCATCGCAGGTCGTTTTTAACGCTTCTTCACTATTACGTACTATCACCGGTTGATAGGGCAAAGCATCAGGATCTTCATGTGCCAGGCTATGAGTGAAGCGTGATGAGGCAAAAATGCATAGCTTCGGCGCCCCTGTTAATGACGGCCAACGGGTGTAGGTCACGATCCCGGATACGATAGCGCGAACATGTTCTGATGGTCCGGCAGCAAAAACAGGAGATACCGTGATGAGAAAAAATACAGTCAATAAAAGACGGTGTAATACTGTCATTCACGCTTCCGTCAAATTCGCCATAGCGCGGAAAAAGCCGCTGCCGATGCCCGGCGCAGAATACCACTGATAGCAAAACCCGTCATTAGATGCGCCCTTTGCTTTGGGACAAATCTTACCAGGATTTTTCGTAATACCGATGGCGATGTTGCGCAAATTCCGGGTTATTTTGGTTGATGTAAATATTTTTGTACGTTGCTTGCGGTATATAACGCCAATTAATTTGTGCGTGTAAAGTAAAATTTACGTTTTATGGATTGAATTCTTTACTTCGTGTGGTATCGTTACGTCATGCCCGCTGAGGCAACCCTTATCGCAAACGAGCTACACAGGATCGAATCATGCAAAAAGACGCGCTGAATAACGTACATATTACCGACGAACATGTGTTAATGACCCCGGAGCAGCTGAAGGCCGAGTTCCCGCTCAGCGTCGAGCAGGAAGCGCAAATCGCGCACGCCCGCCAGACCATTTCCGATATCATCGCCGGCCGCGATCCGCGTCTGCTGGTGGTTTGCGGTCCTTGCTCAATTCACGATCCGGAAGCTGCGATAGAATATGCTCGTCGGTTTAAAGCCCTTGCCGCAGAGGTCAGCGATAGCCTCTACCTGGTGATGCGCGTCTATTTTGAAAAACCCCGTACCACCGTCGGCTGGAAGGGGCTGATTAACGATCCGCATATGGATGGATCGTTTGATGTTGAGGGTGGGCTGAAGATTGCGCGTCGCCTGTTGGTTGAGCTCGTTAATATGGGACTGCCGCTGGCGACGGAAGCGCTGGATCCGAACAGCCCGCAATACCTTGGCGATCTGTTCAGCTGGTCCGCTATCGGCGCGCGTACCACGGAATCACAAACGCACCGTGAAATGGCCTCTGGCCTGTCGATGCCGGTCGGCTTTAAAAACGGTACCGACGGTAGCCTGGCAACGGCCATCAACGCCATGCGTGCCGCGGCGATGCCACACCGTTTCGTCGGTATCAACCAGGCCGGTCAGGTCTGTCTGCTGCAAACGCAGGGTAATCCGAACGGCCATGTGATCCTCCGCGGCGGCAAGGCACCAAACTACGGTCCGGAAGATGTGGCGAAATGTGAAAAAGAGATGGCGCAGGCGGGACTGAAGCCGTCGCTGATGGTAGATTGCAGTCATGGGAACTCCAATAAAGATTTCCGCCGCCAGCCAGCCGTGGCTGAATCCGTTGTCGCGCAGATCAAAGACGGCAACCGCTCCATTATCGGCCTGATGATCGAGAGTAATATCCACGAAGGCAATCAGTCCTCTGAACAGCCGCGTGAGGCGATGAAATACGGCGTTTCGGTGACTGATGCGTGCATCAGCTGGGAAACCACCGATGCGCTGTTGCGTGAACTGGATAAGGATCTCCGCGGCCATCTGGCGGCCCGTTTGGTGTAAGAGGAAAGTATGGTTGCTGAACTGACCGCGTTACGCGATCAAATTGATGAAGTGGATAAAGCGTTGCTTAGCCTGCTGGCTAAGCGTCTGGAACTGGTGGCCGAAGTCGGCGAGGTGAAGAGCCAGTATGGTCTGCCGATTTACGTCCCGGAGCGCGAGGCGGCGATGCTCGCCTCCCGGCGTGAAGAAGCTGCCGCGCTCGGCGTGCCGCCGGATCTGATCGAGGATGTTCTGCGTCGCGTGATGCGGGAATCCTATTCCAGCGAAAACGACAAAGGCTTCAAAACCCTGCACCCGAATCTGCGGCCGGTGGTGATCGTCGGCGGTGGCGGGCAGATGGGGCGTCTGTTTGAGAAGATGTTAACGCTGTCCGGCTACCAGGTGCGTATTCTGGAAAAAGACGACTGGGCGCGGGCGGCGGATATCGTCGCCGATGCCGGCATGGTCATCGTCAGCGTACCGATTCACACTACCGTGGAGACGATCGGCAAGCTACCGCCCCTGCCGGCAGATTGCATCCTGGTTGACCTTGCCTCGGTGAAAGCGGAGCCGCTGCAGGCAATGCTGGCGGCGCATCAGGGCCCGGTTCTCGGCCTGCATCCGATGTTCGGTCCGGACAGCGGCAGCCTGGCGAAGCAGGTGGTGGTCTATTGCGATGGCCGCCAGCCCGAGGCCTATCAGTGGTTCCTTGAGCAAATTCAGGTCTGGGGAGCGCGCTTGCATCGCATCAGCGCCGTAGAGCACGACCAGAACATGGCCTTTATTCAGGCGCTGCGCCACTTTGCCACCTTCGCCTATGGTCTGCACCTCGCGGAAGAGAACGTGCGTCTTGAGCAGCTGCTGGCGCTTTCGTCACCTATTTACCGGCTGGAGCTGGCGATGGTAGGCCGTCTGTTTGCCCAGGATCCGCAGCTGTACGCCGACATTATTATGTCATCGGAAAACAACCTGGCGCTGATTAAGCGCTATTACCAACGTTTCGGCGAAGCGATTGGCCTGCTGGAGCAGGGCGATAAGCAGGCGTTTATCGACAGCTTCCGTAAAATCGAACACTGGTTTGGTGATTACGCTCAGCGCTTCCAGAGCGAGAGCCGCACATTGCTGCGTCAGGCGAACGATAATCGGCAGTAAAGTGAAAAAGGTGTATACAATAAAGCCAGCGACCGCTGGCTTTTTTTATAGGGATGACAACGATGGCTGAACCACAACCGCTGTTTGACTACACCGGATACCTGCCGGAATGCCCGACCTGGAGCGAGGCTGAACAGGCCCTCTACTGGGCCGATATCATGGAGTGTGAAATCCACCGCTACGATAGCCGCAGCGGCGAACACCAGGTGCTGCAGTTTCCGGAGGAGGTCGGCTGTTTTGCCCTGCGTGAGAAGGGCGGATTTATCGTTGCATTACGCAGCGGCATCTGGCTGACCGACGCCCACGGCCTGCTGCGGCGGAAAGTCTGCGATAACCCGAGCAACCCCGAGCTGGCACGGTTTAACGATGGTGGGACCGATCGCGAGGGGCGCTTTTATGCCGGCACTTTCTGGGCGCCGGGGGATTATAACGGCGCGCTGCTGATGCGGGTCGATAACGACCTGAAGCCGAAAGTAATCCAGTGTGACATCCATGGCGCCAACGGCCTGGCGTTTAGCGCCGACCGGCGCTGGATGTATACCTCCGATACGCCGAACGCGGTGATTTACCGCACGCCGCTGGATGAGCAGGGTGAGCCAGGCCGCCGCGAAGTATTCCGCCGTTTCCAGCCAGGCGAAGGGATCCCGGACGGGGCGGCGATTGATGTGGAGGGTTGTTACTGGAGCGCGATGTTTGACGGCTGGCGGATCGCCCGTTTCTCACCGCAGGGAGAGGAGCTGGAGACCTACCCGATGCCGGTACGATGTCCGACAATGGTCTGCTTTGGCGGCGCGGAGATGAAAACGCTCTATATCACCACAACCCGGGAAAACATGGAGGACGATGAGCTGGCGAAGTATCCGTTGTCAGGTGCCATCTTCACCCTGCCGGTAGCGGTGGCAGGGATGAAGAAATTACCGTTCCGTGAACGTTAAACCGGATCCACCGGCACCACGTTTTCGCTGGGGTAGCAACCGAGAACCTTCATGGAGCGGGTGATCTCCGCCAGCTCCTTCAGTGCCTTGCGCATGGACAACGAGTCCAGGTTGGCCTGAATATCGAGATAAAACATCTCTTCCCATGGGTTGCCGTGGATCGGGCGAGATTCCAGTTTTGTCATGATCAGATTGTGATTGCGCAGTACCAGCAGGGCTTCCACCAGAGCGCCCGCCTGCTGACCGGTCGCCATTAACAGCGTGGTCTTGGCCGGAACCTGGTCGGAAACGTTCACCGCTTTGCGCGCGAGGACGAGGAAGCGTGTGATGTTTTGCGTCTGGTTGGCCTGGCAGTGTTCCAGCACCTGCAGACCATACAGGGCGCCACCCGCTTCACTGCCCAGAGCCGCGACGGCCGGGGAGTTCGCCTGCGCGACTTTTTCCATTGCCGCCGAGGTGCTCTCGGTATATTCGATCTTCCAGTGCGGGTAGCGGCTCAGATACTGGCTGCACTGCTGGAACGGCTGCGGATGGCTGTAGACGGTCTGAATTTTATCGGCATCTGTCGAGGTGCTGACCAGCACGCAATGATCGATCGGGATCGTTAGCTCGCCAACGATCGACAGGCTGGTGTGTTGCAGCAGATCGTAGACGTCGTTGATCCCGCCAGAGCTGGTGTTTTCAATCGGCACCACGGCGTAATCGGCCTGGCCAGTTTCCACCTGATTAAAAATGTCGGCAAACTTCGCGCAGCCGCTTTCAATAAACTGCTCAAAATGGCGAGCGGCGTACTGACGCGCCGCCAGATGGGAATAAGAGCCTTTGGGACCCAGAAACGCCACGCGAGCCGAATGCGGGTTAATTTTATTCAGATGCTGCTGCAGCAGGGTTTGCTGGGTCAGAACAGAGTCTTCGATGATCAGCTGGAACAGGCGGGTGATGTAGTGTGCATCAAGATTATGGCGCTTGCCGAGGGTCATCAGACGCTCCAGCAGATCGCGTTCGCGGTCAATATCACGCACCGGACGGTGGGAGGCCAGTTTGGCTTTTCCAACCTCAACAGCCAGCCCGCGGCGCTCCGCCAGCAGAGCAAGCAGTTTCTCGTCCAGGGCGCTTATCTTATCGCGCAGCGCCAGTAATGGGTTTTCCTCGGTCATAGATGTTGCCTTTGTTGTTATCAAATAAAAAAGGCCTCCCGGGTGGGAGGCCTTATTGTTCGTCTTCGCATTCTTTCTTATACGACGAATTGCCTCCCGGTCAGGGGAAGGTAAAAAAGAATGCGAAGAAGAACGGGACAAGTTTCATGGTAAATTCCTTTAGGTAGTGGGGATTACAGTACCTGTACTGTTTTCACTCTGTCAATAAAAAACGCGCCCGAAGGCGCGTGGCATGACACAACTTAAGTTAAGGATTACTCTTCTTCTTCCACAAAGCCTGCCTCTTTCACCGACGTCGCGGCGCGGCGGGCTTCCCCTTTGTGTTGCACTTTATTGAGCTGCCGTTCCAGCTTGTTGATCAATTCGTTAATGGCGGCGTACATATCTTCATGACGCGCACTGGCAACCAGATGGCCGTTTGGCGTGTTGATGGTTGCATCAGCGATAAAACCCTGCGGCTCCTTAGACAGAATGATATGCGGGTTGATTAAATGAGTTTGCCACTTATCCAGTTTGGCGAGACGGTCTGCGACATGCTGGCGGATTGCCGGAGTAATTTCCATTTGTTTACTGGTAATGTTCATTGTCATAAATTTTACCTCTTGTCTTTCCCGTCTTGGTGAATCCAGCATACCTTTCCCAATGTCAAAATGCGTGATCTAAATCACATTTTATTGTCACTTTTTGTCAACGAATTCATTTTGTGAGACAGGGCAGGAAGAAGTGAGATTTTACTTGTCGAACCTCGCAAAGCAGGCCATATTTGATGAGTTAACCCGGCGCTAAACCGCTTCAGCTAGCCCGGGAAAAGTATAAAAAAACGGCAGCCAGTGGCTGCCGTTTGCGATCGATGAGTCAGGCTCAGCTGTTCTTGCTGTTCGCGGCGATAATCTTCGCGACTTTGTCCGCCTGGGCGTTCATCTGCATCTGGCGATAGGCGTTTTCCATCTTCGGCAGCGCATCGCGGGTGGCCTGAGTATCGGGATAATTACGCATCATACCGTCCACGCGGTTCACCACGGCGACCCAGGCGCCACGATCGGTGTAGTAATCCACCACCGACAGCTCATACTTCGCCAGACGATCTTTCAGGAATACCATGCGCTTATAGGCGTCAGTGGCATACTGACTGTTCGGATAACCACGGACCAGTTTGGAGAAGTCATTGAAGGCATCGCGCGCGTGCTGCGGATCGCGATCAGAACGATCCACACCGAAGAAGCCTTGCAGGGCGCTGTCATCCAAAGCCATGTTAGTCAGGCCGCGCATATAGATGACGTAGTCAATGTTCGGATGGGTGGGGTTCAAACGCATGAAGCGATCGATGGCCGCCTGAGCCAGTGGCAGATCGGCGTTTTTGTAATACGCATAAATCAGATCCAGCTGTACCTGTTGGGAATAAGGGCCGAATGGATAACGATTATCCAACGCTTCCAGTTGCGTTATCGCCTGTTTCCAGTTACCGTCCTGCAGTTTTTGCTGGGCGGTCGCGTAGATTTCATTCGGCGGATTATCAGGCACCTCTTCCTTAGAGCCGGAGCAACCCACCAAAGCCAGGCTCAGTGTGGCGGCTGCCACCAGGTATTTCATGCGCGTCATGACGTTTTGACTTCCTCAAAATGTTTATGCGGGAGAATCTCTGTTCCTGCTCCCGATTAAGACCAGCTACAATAGCACACTATATTAAACGGCAAAGCCGTAAAACCCAACGTTAAACGAAGAAGCTGTATATGGCACAACGAGTACAACTCACCGCAACGGTGACCGAAAATCAACTCGGTCAACGCTTAGATCAGGCTTTGGCCGAATTGTTCCCTGATTATTCGCGATCGCGAATAAAAGAATGGATCCTCGACCAACGCGTATTAGTCAATGGCACCATTGGCGATAAGCCGAAAGAAAAAGTGCTGGGGGGAGAGCACATCGCTATCGATGTCGAAATCGAAGAAGAGGCGCGCTTCCAGCCGCAGGATATTCCGCTCAATATCGTTTACGAAGATGATGACATCCTCGTGATCAACAAACCGCGCGATCTGGTTGTGCATCCTGGCGCGGGCAACCCTGACGGTACTGTGCTGAATGCGCTGCTGCACTACTATCCGCCTATTGCCGATGTACCGCGCGCGGGGATCGTGCACCGTCTGGATAAAGACACCACCGGTCTGATGGTAGTTGCGAAAACCATCCCGGCGCAAACCCGGCTGGTGGAGTCGCTGCAGCTGCGCGAGATCACCCGTGAATACGAAGCGGTAGCGATCGGTCATATGACCGCCGGTGGCACTGTGGAAGAGCCGATCAGCCGTCACCCGACGAAACGTACCCATATGGCGGTTCACCCCATGGGCAAACCGGCGGTAACCCACTACCGCATTATGGAACATTTCCGTATTCATACCCGCTTGCGCCTGCGCCTGGAAACCGGCCGTACGCATCAGATCCGCGTGCATATGTCGCATATCACCCATCCGCTGGTGGGTGACCAGGTGTATGGCGGCCGGCCGCGTCCGCCAAAGGGGGCATCGGAGGAATTCATTACCGCACTGCGTAAATTCGACCGCCAGGCGCTGCACGCCACCATGCTGCGTCTGTACCACCCGATTACCGGCATTGAAATGGAGTGGCATGCGCCCATTCCACAGGATATGGTCGAGCTCATCGAGGCGATGCGCGCCGACTTTGAAGCCCATAAGGACGATATTGACTGGTTATGACGAAACTGATTGTACCGCAGTGGCCAATGCCCGACAGCGTGGCGGCCTGTAGTTCTACCCGCATCGGCGGTGTAAGCCTGCCGCCCTATGACTCGCTCAACCTGGGCGCCCATTGCGGAGACAATCTGCAGCATGTCGAAGAAAACCGGCGGCGGATGTTTGCCGCCGGCGGTTTGCCGTCTTACCCGGTTTGGCTGGAGCAGGTCCATGGTACCGATGTCCTGACGCTGGACGGCGGTCCTTATCCATCGAAACGTGCCGATGCTTCTTACACTCGTACGCCCGGGACCGTCTGTGCGGTAATGACCGCTGACTGCCTGCCGGTTCTTTTCTGTAACCGCGCCGGCACTGAAGTCGCCGCGGCGCATGCAGGATGGCGCGGATTATGCGAAGGGATCCTGGAACAGACCGTTGCTCGTTTCGCCGATAAAGCCGAAAACATAATGGCATGGCTGGGCCCTGCCATCGGTCCACAGGCGTTTGAGGTGGGACCGGAAGTCCGGGATGCCTTCATGGCGAAGGACGAGAACGCGCACCGGGCTTTCCGTCCGGCAGGCGAGAAATATTTTGCCGATATCTACCAACTGGCTCGGCAGCGTCTGGCAAATGTCGGCGTTGAGCAAATTTTCGGCGGCGATCGCTGCACGCTAAGCGAAAAGAACGATTTTTTCTCTTACCGGCGCGACAAGACCACGGGTCGTATGGCAAGTTTCATTTGGCTGATATAACCTAGAGAATCAAGACGATCCAGAAGGCAAACTTATTTTTCGCATAGTTCAGGTCTTTAACCTTGAATAATTGAGGGATGACCTCATTTAATCTCCAGTAGCAAATTTGACCTGTTTATGGGAGGAGTTATGCGTCTGGATCGTCTTACCAATAAATTCCAGCTTGCTCTTGCCGATGCCCAGTCACTCGCACTCGGGCACGACAACCAATTTATCGAACCACTTCATCTAATGAGCGCCTTGCTGAATCAGGAAGGGGGATCGGTACGTCCTTTATTAACCTCGGCGGGCGTGAATGCCGGGAAACTACGCACTGACATCGAACAGGCCCTGAGCCGTTTACCGCAGGTGGAAGGCACCGGCGGCGATGTGCAACCTTCTCAGGATTTAGTGCGGATCCTGAACCTTTGCGACAAGCTGGCGCAAAAGAAAAAGGACAACTTTATTTCGTCGGAACTGTTCGTTCTGGCGGCGCTTGAATCACGCGGTACGCTGACCGACCTTTTAAAATCCGCCGGAGCAACAACCGCCAACGTGACTCAGGCGATTGAACAAATGCGCGGAGGTGAAAGCGTGAACGATCAGGGTGCCGAAGACCAACGTCAGGCATTGAAGAAATTTACCGTCGATCTGACCGAGCGAGCCGAGCAGGGCAAGCTGGATCCGGTGATCGGCCGTGATGAAGAGATTCGCCGTACTATCCAGGTACTGCAGCGTCGTACCAAAAACAACCCGGTTCTTATCGGTGAGCCGGGGGTCGGTAAAACCGCTATCGTCGAAGGACTGGCGCAGCGCATCGTCAATGGCGAAGTGCCGGAAGGGCTGAAAGGCCGTCGGGTGCTGGCGCTGGATATGGGGGCGCTGGTGGCCGGGGCGAAATACCGCGGTGAGTTTGAAGAGCGTCTGAAAGGCGTGCTGACCGACCTGTCAAAACAGGAAGGCAACGTTATCCTGTTTATCGACGAACTGCACACCATGGTTGGCGCGGGTAAAGCGGACGGCGCAATGGACGCGGGCAACATGCTGAAGCCGGCGCTGGCACGTGGCGAACTGCACTGCGTCGGGGCGACGACGCTTGACGAATACCGTCAGTACATCGAAAAAGACGCCGCGCTGGAGCGTCGCTTCCAGAAAGTATTCGTCGCTGAGCCGTCGGTAGAAGATACCATCGCTATCCTGCGTGGTTTGAAAGAACGTTACGAGCTGCACCACCACGTGCAGATCACTGACCCGGCGATTGTCGCGGCGGCGACCTTGTCGCATCGTTACATTGCTGACCGTCAGCTGCCGGATAAAGCCATCGACCTTATCGATGAGGCGGCGTCAAGCATTCGTATGCAGATCGACTCCAAACCGGAAGAGCTGGACCGTCTCGATCGGCGTATTATCCAGCTGAAACTGGAACAGCAGGCGCTGAAGAAAGAGTCTGATGAGGCAAGCCTGAAGCGTCTTGATATGCTCAATGAGGAGCTGGCGGATAAAGAACGGCAGTACTCGGTGCTGGAAGAAGAGTGGAAGGCGGAAAAAGCATCCCTCTCTGGCACTCAGACTATTAAAGCCGAGCTGGAACAGGCGAAAATCGCTATCGAACAGGCGCGTCGCGTCGGCGATCTGGCGCGGATGTCCGAGCTGCAGTACGGCAAAATTCCGGAACTGGAGAAACAGCTGGCGGCTGCCACGCAGTCCGAAGGCAAAACCATGCGTCTGCTGCGTAATAAAGTGACGGATGCTGAGATTGCCGAAGTGCTGGCCCGCTGGACCGGTATCCCGGTCTCCCGCATGATGGAAAGCGAGCGCGACAAACTGCTGCGTATGGAGCAGGAGCTGCATCATCGGGTGATTGGCCAGGATGAGGCGGTTGAAGCGGTATCCAACGCCATTCGCCGTAGCCGCGCCGGGTTGTCCGATCCGAACCGGCCGATTGGTTCGTTCCTGTTCCTCGGTCCGACCGGGGTGGGTAAAACCGAACTGTGCAAAACGCTGGCTAACTTTATGTTCGACAGCGACGACGCGATGGTGCGTATCGATATGTCCGAGTTTATGGAGAAACACTCCGTCTCACGTCTGGTCGGTGCGCCTCCGGGATACGTCGGCTATGAAGAGGGCGGTTACCTGACCGAAGCGGTTCGTCGTCGTCCTTATTCCGTCATCCTGCTGGATGAAGTGGAAAAAGCGCACCCGGATGTGTTCAACATTCTGCTGCAGGTGCTTGACGATGGTCGCCTGACCGACGGCCAGGGGAGAACAGTCGACTTCCGGAATACGGTGGTTATCATGACTTCGAACCTCGGTTCCGATCTGATTCAGGAACGGTTCGGCGAGCTGGATTACGGGAGTATGAAAGACCTGGTTCTGGGCGTGGTAAGCCAGAACTTCCGTCCGGAGTTTATCAACCGTATCGACGAAGTGGTGGTCTTCCATCCGCTGGGCGAGAAACATATTGCTTCCATTGCCCAGATCCAGCTGCAGCGTCTGTATAAACGCCTGGAAGAGCGCGGGTATGAAGTGCAGATGTCCGATGAGGCGCTGAAGTTGCTCAGTGCCAATGGTTACGATCCGGTATACGGCGCGCGGCCATTGAAACGCGCAATTCAGCAGCAGATAGAAAACCCGTTAGCTCAGCAGATCCTTTCCGGTGAGCTGGTCCCGGGCAAAACTGTCGAGCTGGTGGTGAAAGACGACCGTATCGTGGCAGTGCAGTAAGTCACAAAACGACAAAAACGGGCCCAACGGGCTCGTTTTTGTTTAAAAACCAGGCAAGAATTAAACCTCAATAATCGATTTGGTTGAAAAGTGAGCGGTTGAATTGTTTTTTTGAATTTATCCTTGTCACTTCAGAATTACTCCCTATAATGCGCCTCCACTGACACGGAACAACGGCAAGCAAGCCGCCGGGCCAGCAGGATTCAACGACGAAAATGGACGTTGAAAGCCGACAGAGAAAAGCAAAATAAGCGCTTGACTCTGAATGAGGAAAACGTATTATACGGGACCTCGCGACAGAGCGCTAAAGCGCGTCGCAACTGCTCTTTAACAATTTATCAGACAATCTGTGTGGGCACTCAAAGTGACATGGATTCTTAACGTCCTCGGACGAAAAATGAATACCAAGTCTCTGAGTGAACATACGTAATTCATTACGAAGTTTAATTCACGAGCATCAAACTTAAATTGAAGAGTTTGATCATGGCTCAGATTGAACGCTGGCGGCAGGCCTAACACATGCAAGTCGAGCGGTAGCACAGAGAGCTTGCTCTCGGGTGACGAGCGGCGGACGGGTGAGTAATGTCTGGGAAACTGCCTGATGGAGGGGGATAACTACTGGAAACGGTAGCTAATACCGCATAACGTCGCAAGACCAAAGTGGGGGACCTTCGGGCCTCATGCCATCAGATGTGCCCAGATGGGATTAGCTAGTAGGTGGGGTAACGGCTCACCTAGGCGACGATCCCTAGCTGGTCTGAGAGGATGACCAGCCACACTGGAACTGAGACACGGTCCAGACTCCTACGGGAGGCAGCAGTGGGGAATATTGCACAATGGGCGCAAGCCTGATGCAGCCATGCCGCGTGTGTGAAGAAGGCCTTCGGGTTGTAAAGCACTTTCAGCGGGGAGGAAGGCGGTGAGGTTAATAACCTTACCGATTGACGTTACCCGCAGAAGAAGCACCGGCTAACTCCGTGCCAGCAGCCGCGGTAATACGGAGGGTGCAAGCGTTAATCGGAATTACTGGGCGTAAAGCGCACGCAGGCGGTCTGTCAAGTCGGATGTGAAATCCCCGGGCTCAACCTGGGAACTGCATTCGAAACTGGCAGGCTAGAGTCTTGTAGAGGGGGGTAGAATTCCAGGTGTAGCGGTGAAATGCGTAGAGATCTGGAGGAATACCGGTGGCGAAGGCGGCCCCCTGGACAAAGACTGACGCTCAGGTGCGAAAGCGTGGGGAGCAAACAGGATTAGATACCCTGGTAGTCCACGCCGTAAACGATGTCGATTTGGAGGTTGTGCCCTTGAGGCGTGGCTTCCGGAGCTAACGCGTTAAATCGACCGCCTGGGGAGTACGGCCGCAAGGTTAAAACTCAAATGAATTGACGGGGGCCCGCACAAGCGGTGGAGCATGTGGTTTAATTCGATGCAACGCGAAGAACCTTACCTGGTCTTGACATCCACAGAACTTAGCAGAGATGCTTTGGTGCCTTCGGGAACTGTGAGACAGGTGCTGCATGGCTGTCGTCAGCTCGTGTTGTGAAATGTTGGGTTAAGTCCCGCAACGAGCGCAACCCTTATCCTTTGTTGCCAGCGGTTAGGCCGGGAACTCAAAGGAGACTGCCAGTGATAAACTGGAGGAAGGTGGGGATGACGTCAAGTCATCATGGCCCTTACGACCAGGGCTACACACGTGCTACAATGGCATATACAAAGAGAAGCGACCTCGCGAGAGCAAGCGGACCTCATAAAGTATGTCGTAGTCCGGATTGGAGTCTGCAACTCGACTCCATGAAGTCGGAATCGCTAGTAATCGTAGATCAGAATGCTACGGTGAATACGTTCCCGGGCCTTGTACACACCGCCCGTCACACCATGGGAGTGGGTTGCAAAAGAAGTAGGTAGCTTAACCTTCGGGAGGGCGCTTACCACTTTGTGATTCATGACTGGGGTGAAGTCGTAACAAGGTAACCGTAGGGGAACCTGCGGTTGGATCACCTCCTTACCTTAAAGAACCTGCCTTTGTAGTGCTCACACAGATTGTCTGATGAAAATAGAGAAGCAAGGCGTCTTGCGATTGAGACTTCAGTGTCCCCTTCGTCTAGAGGCCCAGGACACCGCCCTTTCACGGCGGTAACAGGGGTTCGAATCCCCTAGGGGACGCCACTTGCTGGTTCGTGAGTGAAAGACGCGTGCCGACATATCTCAAAACTCATCTTCGGGTGACGTTTGAGATATTTGCTCTTTAAAAATCTGGATCAAGCTGAAAATTGAAACGACACACTGTTAAGTGTGTTCGAGTCTCTCAAATTTTCGCAATCAGAAGATGGCACTGTAAAAGGTGACGTGAGCAAAGTGAAGCCAAGGCGTACCGCACGCAGCAAGCGGAGTGGACTATATGTCCATGAGCATCGCGAGTACGGAACAACGCAGGATTCACGATGCGCAACGAACCGGACAGAACAAGACATCTTCGGGTTGTGAGGTTAAGCGACTAAGCGTACACGGTGGATGCCCTGGCAGTCAGAGGCGATGAAGGACGTGCTAATCTGCGAAAAGCGTCGGTAAGGTGATATGAACCGTTACAGCCGGCGATGTCCGAATGGGGAAACCCAGTGTGATTCGTCACACTATCGTTAACTGAATACATAGGTTAACGAGGCGAACCGGGGGAACTGAAACATCTAAGTACCCCGAGGAAAAGAAATCAACCGAGATTCCCCCAGTAGCGGCGAGCGAACGGGGAGCAGCCCAGAGTCTGAATCAGCTTGTGTGTTAGTGGAACGGTCTGGAAAGTCCGACGGTACAGGGTGATAGTCCCGTACACCAAAATGCACAGGCTGTGAACTCGAAGAGTAGGGCGGGACACGTGGTATCCTGTCTGAATATGGGGGGACCATCCTCCAAGGCTAAATACTCCTGACTGACCGATAGTGAACCAGTACCGTGAGGGAAAGGCGAAAAGAACCCCGGCGAGGGGAGTGAAAAAGAACCTGAAACCGTGTACGTACAAGCAGTGGGAGCACCTTCGGGTGTGACTGCGTACCTTTTGTATAATGGGTCAGCGACTTATATTCTGTAGCAAGGTTAACCGTATAGGGGAGCCGCAGGGAAACCGAGTCTTAACTGGGCGTTAAGTTGCAGGGTATAGACCCGAAACCCGGTGATCTAGCCATGGGCAGGTTGAAGGTTGGGTAACACTAACTGGAGGACCGAACCGACTAATGTTGAAAAATTAGCGGATGACTTGTGGCTGGGGGTGAAAGGCCAATCAAACCGGGAGATAGCTGGTTCTCCCCGAAAGCTATTTAGGTAGCGCCTCGTGAACTCATCTTCGGGGGTAGAGCACTGTTTCGGCTAGGGGGTCATCCCGACTTACCAACCCGATGCAAACTACGAATACCGAAGAATGTTATCACGGGAGACACACGGCGGGTGCTAACGTCCGTCGTGAAGAGGGAAACAACCCAGACCGCCAGCTAAGGTCCCAAAGTCATGGTTAAGTGGGAAACGATGTGGGAAGGCCCAGACAGCCAGGATGTTGGCTTAGAAGCAGCCATCATTTAAAGAAAGCGTAATAGCTCACTGGTCGAGTCGGCCTGCGCGGAAGATGTAACGGGGCTAAACCATGCACCGAAGCTGCGGCAGCGACACTATGTGTTGTTGGGTAGGGGAGCGTTCTGTAAGCCTGTGAAGGTGGCCTGTGAGGGCTGCTGGAGGTATCAGAAGTGCGAATGCTGACATAAGTAACGATAAAGCGGGTGAAAAGCCCGCTCGCCGGAAGACCAAGGGTTCCTGTCCAACGTTAATCGGGGCAGGGTGAGTCGACCCCTAAGGCGAGGCCGAAAGGCGTAGTCGATGGGAAACAGGTTAATATTCCTGTACTTGGTGTTACTGCGAAGGGGGGACGGAGAAGGCTATGTCATCCGGGCGACGGTTGTCCCGGTTTAAGCATGTAGGCTGGTTATCCAGGCAAATCCGGATAATCAAGGCTGAGGTGTGATGACGAGGTACCACGGTACTGAAGTGACAGATGCCCTGCTTCCAGGAAAAGCCTCTAAGCATCAGGTAACATCAAATCGTACCCCAAACCGACACAGGTGGTCAGGTAGAGAATACCAAGGCGCTTGAGAGAACTCGGGTGAAGGAACTAGGCAAAATGGTGCCGTAACTTCGGGAGAAGGCACGCTGGTGTGTAGGTGAAGTCCCTGCGGACGGAGCTGAGACCAGTCGAAGATACCAGCTGGCTGCAACTGTTTATTAAAAACACAGCACTGTGCAAACACGAAAGTGGACGTATACGGTGTGACGCCTGCCCGGTGCCGGAAGGTTAATTGATGGGGTTATCCGTAAGGAGAAGCTCTTGATCGAAGCCCCGGTAAACGGCGGCCGTAACTATAACGGTCCTAAGGTAGCGAAATTCCTTGTCGGGTAAGTTCCGACCTGCACGAATGGCGTAATGATGGCCAGGCTGTCTCCACCCGAGACTCAGTGAAATTGAACTCGCTGTGAAGATGCAGTGTACCCGCGGCAAGACGGAAAGACCCCGTGAACCTTTACTATAGCTTGACACTGAACATTGAGCCTTGATGTGTAGGATAGGTGGGAGGCTTTGAAGCGTGGACGCCAGTCTGCGTGGAGCCAACCTTGAAATACCACCCTTTAATGTTTGATGTTCTAACGTTGGCCCCTTATCGGGGTTGCGGACAGTGTCTGGTGGGTAGTTTGACTGGGGCGGTCTCCTCCCAAAGCGTAACGGAGGAGCACGAAGGTTAGCTAATCCTGGTCGGACATCAGGAGGTTAGTGCAATGGCATAAGCTAGCTTGACTGCGAGCGTGACGGCGCGAGCAGGTGCGAAAGCAGGTCATAGTGATCCGGTGGTTCTGAATGGAAGGGCCATCGCTCAACGGATAAAAGGTACTCCGGGGATAACAGGCTGATACCGCCCAAGAGTTCATATCGACGGCGGTGTTTGGCACCTCGATGTCGGCTCATCACATCCTGGGGCTGAAGTAGGTCCCAAGGGTATGGCTGTTCGCCATTTAAAGTGGTACGCGAGCTGGGTTTAGAACGTCGTGAGACAGTTCGGTCCCTATCTGCCGTGGGCGCTGGAGAATTGAGGGGGGCTGCTCCTAGTACGAGAGGACCGGAGTGGACGCATCACTGGTGTTCGGGTTGTCATGCCAATGGCACTGCCCGGTAGCTAAATGCGGAAGAGATAAGTGCTGAAAGCATCTAAGCACGAAACTTGCCCCGAGATGAGTTCTCCCTGAGACTATAAGTCTCCTGAAGGAACGTTGAAGACGACGACGTTGATAGGCCGGGTGTGTAAGCGCAGCGATGCGTTGAGCTAACCGGTACTAATGAACCGTGAGGCTTAACCTTACAACGCCGAAGATGTTTTGGCGATTTGAGAGAAGATTTTCAGCTTAGATTCAGAGTTGAGTACGCAATAATTTGCGCAGCAGCAAGGCGACAAGCGAAGTAAAGGAAGGAGCATACTGAAGTATGTGACTGACTTTGCGAGCGCAGGCAACGCGGCTGATGCGATAAAGAATTGCGTACTGAGCACAAAGAATTTGCCTGGCGGCACTAGCGCGGTGGTCCCACCTGACCCCATGCCGAACTCAGAAGTGAAACGCCGTAGCGCCGATGGTAGTGTGGGGTCTCCCCATGTGAGAGTAGGGAACTGCCAGGCATCAAATAAAGCAGAAAGCTCAGTCGAAAGACTGAGCTTTTTGTTTTTGCGTTTTAACAAGAACCCCGTGCCGAAAGGTGCGGGGTTTTTTGCGGTGTGGGGTATGTCTCCCCGGTGGCGCTGCGCTTACCGGGGCTACAAAACAGTAGCCCGGACAAGGTGCGCAGCACCGCCTCCGGGGAAAATTCCGCCATACCCGTCCCATTATCTTCATTTAAAGCAAAATAAAACCCCGTCATGGCACTCCCTTCGCCATAAACCACTTTTTCCCTGCCTCTGCGTTGGCGTTGATCGCGAAAACCGCTCTTCCGAAAAAAAATGTGAATGTAATCACATATAAAGATATAACAATTATATAACATTTAGTTTACTAACTAATTTGTCTGCGTGACGTGGTACGCCCGACAAGACAGATTGCAGTCTTTGCTGGAGCAATATAACAATGACAGAAAGTAGCATTACCGAACGGGGTGCGCCGGATCAGGCTGATACCCGTCGTCGTATTTGGGCAATTGTTGGCGCATCCTCGGGGAATCTGGTTGAGTGGTTTGATTTTTACGTCTACTCATTCTGCTCGCTCTATTTTGCCCATATCTTCTTCCCATCCGGGAATACCACCACTCAACTGTTACAAACAGCTGGCGTATTTGCCGCCGGGTTTCTGATGCGTCCAATCGGTGGATGGTTGTTTGGTCGAATCGCTGACCGCCGCGGACGTAAAGCATCTATGCTTATCTCGGTGTGCATGATGTGCTTCGGATCACTGGTGATTGCCTGTCTGCCTGGATATGCCGTTATCGGCACCTGGGCTCCGGCGCTGCTGCTGCTGGCTCGTCTGTTTCAGGGGCTGTCGGTGGGAGGAGAATACGGCACCAGTGCGACTTATATGAGTGAAGTGGCGATTGAAGGTAAGAAAGGCTTTTACGCTTCCTTCCAGTATGTCACGTTAATTGGCGGTCAACTGCTGGCGGTATTAGTCGTCGTAGCGCTTCAGCAGGTGCTCAGCGATGAAGATCTCCATGCCTGGGGATGGCGTATTCCTTTTGCTCTTGGGGCGGTACTGGCTATCGTGGCGCTATGGCTGCGTCGTCAGCTGGATGAAACCTCAAAGCAGGAGACTCGAGCGCTGAAAGAGGCGGGGTCGTTTAAAGGGTTGTGGCGCAATCGTCGGGCCTTCGTGATGGTATTAGGCTTTACCGCCGCCGGATCGCTGACCTTCTACACCTTTACTACCTATATGCAAAAGTATCTGGTCAACACGGCGGGCATGACGGCCGGCACCGCCAGCGTGATCATGACTGCGGCGTTGTTCGTTTATATGCTGGTTCAGCCGCTGTTCGGTGCTTTTTCCGATAAAGTCGGTCGCCGAACGTCCATGCTTTGCTTTGGCGTGCTGGCGACGTTATTTACCGTGCCTATTCTCAGCGCCCTGCAGAAGGTAAGCTCGCCTTACGCTGCCTTTGGGCTGGTAATTTGTGCCTTGCTGATCGTCAGTTTCTATACCTCGATCAGCGGTATCCTGAAAGCTGAGATGTTCCCGGCTCAGGTTCGCGCGCTTGGGGTCGGACTGTCCTATGCCGTCGCGAATGCCCTGTTCGGCGGCTCGGCGGAGTACGTCGCTCTGTCGCTCAAGTCGGCGGGGATTGAACACGCGTTTTACTGGTATGTGACGGTGATGGCGGCCATTGCCTTCCTGGTTTCCTTGATGTTGCATCGCAAGGGGAAAGGGCTACGCCTGTAGCGTTTACTGGTGTGCCAACTGCCATACAGCGTAGCCGGTGGTCGCGCCGGCTACGTCCCAGGCAAAATCTTTCCAGCTCCAGCCGCTCCCTGCCGGGCGGCTGTCCCAAAGTTCTTTTGAAGCGCCAAGGCTGATGGAAAACATCAAGCCGATAGCGGCGCTGCGGTCCCGGCTGTAACCCTGATGTTGCGCATATTCATTGCCAGCGGCAGACAGCATCGCCGAGGCAAGAAAATGCTGGGCTTTGTCCTGACCGGACCATGCATCATTCGCCATGTGGCTGCAGCCCGTTAACAGCAGCGAAGCAATCACTATTATCGTACGCATAATGCTTCCAGAAAAAAGCCCCGTCGACGCGGGGCTGATAGTCAGAGAATACGGCTGATCAGCCGGTCAATGCGGATCCGTCGCAGACGGCGGATCAGTTTCCGCACTTTAACCGGATAGTCGGCAATACTTTGCAGATCCCGATAATGTTTCACCACCGTGGTGTGGGTGCGGATGAGCTTCAGCTCTTTCTCCCGCATGGCTCCCAGCTGCTGCTTTGGATCATGGATAAGAATGGCGTTTTCCAGATCGAGTCGCCAGGCGCGCGGGTTCAGGTTGTTGCCGGTAAGCAGCATCCACTCATCGTCAACCCACATGCCTTTCAGGTGATAGCTGTTATCGTCATCCTTCCACAGGCGGACGATCAGCTGATCGGTATTCACATAATACTGCAGCCGGCTGAGGAAACGCCGCAGGTTGATTTCATAAAGATAAGGAAGCGCACCGATGATTTTAAACGGTTGATCTTCTGGTATGTAGAAATCGTTAGCGGTTTTATCGCCGACAATAATCTCCACCTGTTTACCGTCGCGCAGCAGCTGAATGATATTTCTGACCAGCACGGCAGGGAGGTTGAAGTAGGGGGTGCAGATCGTCAGCTTGTGCTCGGCACAGGGCATCAGGTGAAAAATGGTTTTGTTCAGCAGACTGGATTTACCCAGACCTACCAGCGGAGTGACGGAGAGTTCTTCGTCACCGGCAGTACCGACAAAATGGTAGCTGCGGTCGCGGAGCTCCTGACGGTACTGGCGAATGTCGTTTTTGATTTCCGGACTTTTTGGCCGATCCGGTCTGTCGAGACGATTAACGCCGCGTCCCTGGACCAGATTATTGTCGACCCAGTCGAACATGACGTCCGCCATCTTGCCGTTACGGATGCACTGATAGCGATCATAGCGGTACTTATCATGCTGATGCAGATAAACATCGTTCAGGCTGGCGCCGCTGTAGAGGACGCAGTCATCGATAATAAAGCCTTTGAAATGGAGAACGCCAAGCGCCTCCCGGGTGTTAATCGGCACGCCGTAAACGGGAATATCGATGCCCGGATTTTCATTGGCCATTCGACAATACCAGTCGGCATTGGTGTTGGAGGCAGCGGCGCCGATACGGCCACGTTGAGCGCGGTGCCAGTCCACAAGGACGCGAACATCGAGTTCCGGACGCTGGCGTTTGGCGTCATAAAGGGCCTGCAAAATTCCTTTTCCGCCATCATCTTGCTCAAGGTAGAGCGCAATAATGCATATACGCTGAGTGGCGTTGGCAATCCGGGTCAGTAACGCTTCCCTGAATTCTGCAGGGGCGTAAAAGAACTCTACATCATCAACTGACTGAGAAAGCTTAGGGAGTTGGGCAAGGTGTTGTTGATGTTTATTACGCTTAAATTTTGACAACATCACAGTGCGTTTCTTCTCTGTTTATTGAAGGGTCTTCTGTACCATGCAGACGACGTAAGCGGGCAATAATACCATCACTACCCGCTAAAGTGGTCAACAATTGCGGTCAGCGTCGCGCGATTGTCCCTGGGTCAGGGGAAGCGACAGACTGACAATCCCCTCTTCCAGCTGAATATCGACGGTGAATCCCAGCTTTCTGGCGAGGCCGATCATGCCTCTATTATTCGGCATTGTAATCCCATTCAGCCGCTGCAGCCCGTGGCTTTGCGTATAGGCGATCAGCTTTTCCAGCAGTCTTCGTCCCAGCCCTAACCCTTTTAAATCTGAGCGGACCAGAACGGCAAACTCGGCATCAATATTGTCAGGATCGGAGATAGCGCGCGTCACACCAAGGATTTCGCTCTGTTCTGCGGTTGTCCTGACGGCGACGAACGCCATTTCACGATCGTAGTCGATCTGCGTCATATTGGCTAAGTCATCGTGGGTAAATTCATTGATCTCGCTAAAATAACGATAATAGAGATCTTCTTTGGTGACCTGGGCGATAAACGCGAGCAGCTGAGGTTCATCTTCGGGGAGGATCGGTCGGAACAGGCAGCGATCGCCATTTTTCATCACCACCCACTCCTCCAGTTGGTGCGGATAGGGACGAATGGCGAGGCGGCTATCACTGTCGCCGTTAAAGGGGGCGAGACCGAGGGTCACATCCAGTGCCGTAAACTCGTTGCCGGCGGCGAGCAGGGGATGAATGTCCAGGCGCTGGATCTCCGGACAATCGACGATCAGGTTCGACACCTGAACCAGCAACTGGCTCAGGCCAACGATATCCAGCGGGCGCAGTGCACTACGGCCGCGGATCTTTTTATTTTTGATCGCCTGGATAACCAGATAACGCGCCAGGTTCATATTCAGCGGCGGCAGTGCCACCGCGGCCTGATCTTCGGCCCGCCACTCCACGCCGCCTTCGCCAAGCATAATCAAAGGACCAAAAAGAGGATCGTGTTCAACCACTACTCTCAGTTCCTGAGCGCCGGCACGATTAGCCATACTCTGTACCAGCAGACCATGAATGCGCGCCTGGGGCCAGGCGAGCCTGACGCGATCGATCATCGCATCCGCTGCCTGCTGGACCTCTGCGGCGGTACGCAGATACAACATGACCCCCTGAACTTCCGATTTGTGCGGGATATCCGGGGAACGCAGCTTCAGCGCAACCGGATAGCCTATTTGCTCTGCGATATGTACCGCTTCCGCGCTGTCTGCGGCGATCCAGGTCGGCAAAGTATGGATGCCATAGGCACGTAGCACCGGGCTGACCTCGTGGGTATCCAGCGTGGTGGTGCCATCATCTATCGCCTGCTGCAGTAGGGCATGCGCCTCGCTGGTATTGGCGGTTAATGAGTCCGGTAGCACCGGCGTCTCACGCAGTTGCTTCTGGTTGCGTCGATACTCGACCATGTGCATAAAAGCGGTGATCGTCCCCTCCGGTGTGCGGTAGGTGGGGAGTCCGGCATCACTGAACAAGCGCCGCGCTTCCTGTGAGGAGAATTCGCCGCACCAGTTGGTCAGCACAGTGACATATTTACCACGCGGATGATGCTTAAGAGCATCTATCAGCGCCAGGGCGCTCTCGGTGCCAGGTGCGGCGGCGCTGGGCGAGTGGATCACCAGCAGCGCGTCATAGTCCTGGCTATTAAGCAGAATATTCAACGCCTGCTGATAATGTTGGCTGCTGGCGTCATCGCGCAGATCCAGTGGGTTAGCGATCCCGACGCCCCCCGGCAGTGCCTGGCGTAAGGCGTCGCACGTCTCCTCGCTGAGGACCGCCAGCTTGCCATTACGCAACCAGAGCTCATCCAGGGCCAGCGCTGCCGGCGCCGCACCGTTGCTGACGATCATTAATTTTTCACCGCGCAGTGGGCGCATGTGGCTGAGCGTTTCCACCGCAGAGAAAAGCTCATGGGTATCCTGCACCCGCAGCAGGCCTGCACGCTGAATGGCCGCATCCCATGCCGGATCCATCCCTGAGTTAACCTGCAACAGCTTTTGCGCCGCGGGGCTGCGGCCGCTTTTAATCACCAGGATTGGCTTGTTACGCGAGGCGCTGCGTGCGGCGGAGACAAACCGACGGGCGTCGCTGAGATGTTCGAGGTACAGCAAAATGGCGCTGGTCTTGCTGTCGCGGGCCAGAAAGTCCAGCAGGTCATCGACATCAATATCCAGGCTATCGCCCAGCGCGATGAAGTAGGAGAACCCCATCTCACGCTGCTGTGCCCAGTCAAGAATGGTATTGGAGACGGCGGCAGACTGCGAAATAAAGGCCAGTTTACCGCGATGGATCGGCACCGGTGAAAAGCTGGCGTTCAGCCCTTGCCATGGGGCCAGTAATCCGAGACTGTTGGGGCCGAGCAGGCGCATCTGAAAGCGCGTGGCACATTCCAGCAGCGCCGGATACTGGTCCGGCTGCGAAGAGAGGATGATGCAGGTCTTGCAGCCTTTTTGCCCTAAGGCTTCGAGCAATTCGAGATTACGCCGGGCGTTAGTACAGAGCACCGCCAGATCCGGCGTAAACGGCAGGCTGTCGATGGTAGGCCATGCCAGTACCCCAAGCACCGCCTTCCAGGCGGGGGTCACCGGCAATACCGGACCATTGAAACCGCCGGCTAACAGGTTGCGCATCATGAGATAGCCAGCGCGCTGTGGCTTCATTGACGCGCCAATGACGGCGATGGACTTTGGTCGCAGCAGCGCTTCCAGGCCTCGTTGGCTCATACCGGTCTCCTTTCATCCCAGTGACCGAATGATTTTAAACGTTTTCTACCTGGTCCGCTGTGATGCTGCCCTTATGCTGGGTTTTTCCCGCCAGATAGCGGGTCCGGAAACGAGTGAAGTGTTCGCCAAGCGCTGAGGCGGCCGGGGCATCACCCGCCAGGTCCAGCAGGGCGATCGCCACTTCCGCGGTACAGTATTGTCCGTCGGCGTGTGCTTCACGTAGATAGTAGGCTGAGATGCGGGACAAATCGACGGAGATGATCGGCAGCGCGTCAAGATAAGGACTCTTGCGGAACATTTTACGCGCTTCGGTCCAGGTGCCGTCGAGCATGATAAATAGCGGCGGTTTGCCGGAGGGCGGCGCGCTCAGGACCTGGCGCTCCGGCCCGGCGTAGGAGGCAGGGAACACCACCATTGGCTGATAATCAGGATGGGCGACCAGATCGAGCAGCCCCTGTGGCGGCTCGGTTCTCGACCACTGATAAGCCTCAGTATCTGGCAGAATATCGGCAATGAGTCGGCCGGTGTTGCTGGGCTTCATCGGCTCTGTATCAAACATCACCAGACAGAAGCGGCTGGTGGCCTGCGCTGGCACTAACGTCGCGCACAAACACTGTTTAAGCGGCAGCAGGCAGCGTTGGCAGCGGCGGATACGGTTACCACGAGCAAGGAAAGGTCGGGTCGCCCGCGCGAGACGTTCGGCGCGCAGGCGAAGAACAGCGTTATCAATCATGAGAGTCGCTAGTGAAAAACGCTATTGTCGCAGAGGCGAAAACGGGGCACAAGCCGTGCCCCGGAAGGATTACTGTTGGCCGGCTTCGTTCAGCCAGCTATCGAATGGCGCTTTTGGCACTGCGCCATTAAGCATGTCTATTACTTCGCCATTTTTGAATATCATAATGGTCGGGATACTGCGGATACGAAACCGGGCGCTGAGCTCACGTTCTGCTTCGGTGTTTACTTTTACAAAACGCATCTTCCCACTACGCTCTTCCGCGACATCTTCAAAGATCGGCGCGAAGCTACGGCAGGGGCCGCACCATGGCGCCCAGAAATCGACAACGACCGGCAGATCGTCCTTTAAGAGTTTATCCAGCGTTGCCCCGGTCGCGTTGATGACGTCGCCGTCAAAAAGATCGTGACCGCAGCGTCCGCACTTTGCGCCATCCGCGCTACGATCGTCCGGAAGGCGGTTCAGAGCCTGACAACTGGCACAAACGGTATTCATAACTAACCTCTGGTTATGGGTTGCAACGTGGCACGTGGCCGATATGTTTCTGTGATGTTACACATTATCGATTAAGTGTTATTGAAGGACAATGCGTTTTGTTCGATGAGTGCAATAGAGGCCGGCTTTTAAACGAAATCATGGCGAAGCGATGACACATCGGGTAATCTGCGCGCTTCGCGCAGCGCAGGTGGAGAAAATTGATGAGCGACGAACTGAAAAATAAAAGCGGCAAGGTCAAAGTGATGTATGTCCGCAGTGATGATGATTCTGATAAACGCACCCATAACCCACGTACCGGGAAAGGGGGAGGTCGTCCAGGAAAATCTCGTGTTGACGGCCGCAGCCGCCCTGCGCGCGATGAACGAAACAGCCGCGGTGACGATCGTAAACGCGATGACCGCAAGCGTGACGACCGCAAGCGCGATGATTTCCATCGCGACGATGCGTCCCCGTGGCGTACTGTTTCCCGCGCCCCTGGCGATGAGACCCCGGTAAAAGAAGATCACGGCGGGATCAGCGGGAAGAGCTTTATTGATCCGGAAGTGCTGCGTCGTCAGCGTGCGGAAGAAACCCGCGTGTATGGCGAAAACGCCTGTCAGGCGCTGTTCCAGAGTCGTCCGGAAGCTATCGTTCGCGCCTGGTTTATCCAGAGTGTGACGCCGCGCTTTAAAGAGGCGCTGCGCTGGATGGCGGCTAACCGTAAAGCCTATCATGTCGTGGACGAAGCTGAGCTGGCAAAAGCCTCCGGCACCGAGCACCACGGCGGGGTCTGCTTCCTGATCAAAAAACGCCACGGCACCTCTGTTGCCCAATGGGTCGCGAAGGCCGCGGAAGAAGATTGCGTTCTGGCGCTGGAAGATGTTGGCAACCCGCACAACCTCGGCGCGATCATGCGTAGCTGCGCGCACTTTGGCGTGAAAGGCGTTGTGGTCCAGGATGCCGGCGTGCTGGAGTCCGGGGCGGCGATCCGTACGGCGGAGGGCGGTGCGGAGCATGTTGAACCGATCACCGGCGACAGCTTTATTGATACGCTGGATCAGTTCCGCAACGCGGGCTACGCGATTGTCTCAACGTCCAGCCATAATGGCATCCCGCTGTTCAAAGCCGAGCTGCCGAAGAAAATGGTGCTGGTGTTAGGCCAGGAGCGTGATGGTCTGTCCGATGCGGCGATTTCCAGCGCCGATCTCAGCGTTGCCATCGACGGTACCGGCAATGTTGAAAGCCTGAACGTCTCTGTGGCGACCGGCGTCCTGCTGGCGGAATGGTGGCGTCAGAACAAGGCGTAATTCGTCTGCCTGAATGCGAAAAAGCCAGCTAATGCTGGCTTTTTTATGCCTGTCGATCACTCGCTTTCGGCGGGCAGCACTGGCATCCAGTCGATCGGCGCTTCGCCGCGGTCAACCAGCCACTGGTTGGTCTGTACGAAATGGTTGCTGCCAAAGAAGCCGCGATGTGCAGAGAGCGGCGAAGGGTGTGGCGCCTTCAGCACGCAGTGGCGCTGACGATCGATAATCGCGCCTTTCTTCTGCGCATGAGAACCCCACAGCAGAAAGACCACCCCCTCGCAATGCTCATTGATTAACGCGATAACTTTATCGGTAAAGGTCTCCCAACCAAGGCTGGCGTGCGAGTGCGCCTGTCCGGCGCGGACGGTCAGGACCGTATTCAGCAGCAGCACGCCCTGTCGCGCCCAGCTTTCCAGGTAACCGTGGGTGGGGCGGGTAAAGCCGGGGATCGTGGCCTCCAGCTCTTTGTACATATTCAGCAGCGACGGCGGGATCGCGACGCCCGGGCGAACCGAGAACGCCAGACCGTGAGCCTGACCCGGGCCGTGATAGGGGTCCTGGCCGAGAATGACGACTTTGACATCGCTCAGTTCGGTAAAGCGAAACGCATTGAAGACGTCTTTTTGCGGTGGATAGATAGTGATCCCGGACTGACGCTCTTCGGCGACGGTCTTCAGAGTATTGAGAAAATAGGGTTGTTGCTTTTCATCCGCCAGCACGTCATGCCAGGTTAAAGGGGTGGTCATCTTGCTCTCCTGCAAAGGGTCATCGCTATAGCTTAACGACTTCTTTCTGCAGAACAAAATCGCTACCGTTATCTCGTTGCTTTTATGCAAATAAAATTGAAAATTTACAAAAATATTTTTAACCCCACCTGGCGTAACTTGATGTAAAACAATAAAATCCTCGCATACCCACTTTTAGTGAGTGGTTTTTATTGATTTGAATCAATGAATGCCAAGGGTACGGCTGATATATATACAGTCATACAACAATGGTTTTACCAATTGGCCGCGAAGAGGCCAAAATCGAATAAACACTGCCTGGGAGGCATCAAATGATTACTGGTATCCAAATTACTAAAGCGGCAAACGACGACCTGCTGAACTCTTTCTGGCTGCTGGATAGCGAAAAAGGCGAAGCACGTTGCCTGTGCGCCAAAGGTGGTTTTGCGGAAGATGACGTGGTTGCGGTGAGCAAACTGGGCGAAATCGAATACCGTGAAATCCCGGTAGACGTGAAACCGGAAGTTCGCGTGGAAGGCGGTCAGCACCTGAACGTTAACGTGCTGCGTCGCGAAACCCTGCTGGACGCGGTTGAGCATCCGGAAAAGTATCCGCAGCTCACCATTCGTGTTTCCGGCTACGCGGTACGTTTCAACTCCCTGACTCCGGAACAGCAGCGCGACGTTATCGCTCGTACCTTTACCGAAAGCCTGTAAGGCTGACGCAAGATGTGAAAACGCCGGGATATCCCGGCGTTTTTTTTACTCTTCGTTGGACGCTGATGGCGTTTCGGCTGCACTTGGCTTGCGGCGCTTACCGATATTCTTGGTATCGCGGTGGCGCTTCTTCACCCGAGGTTTCTCTTTTTCATCTTTTTTCTTCTGAGCGCGCTTCGCCAGCACTTTCTTCGACGGCTTACCGGTCAGTTTCTCGCTTGGCGCACGGGTCGTTGGGCGCAGTTCATCGATCACCCTGGCCTTCAGCGGCTCTTCAATATAACGCCCAATCTTACCCAGCAGCAGATGATCATGCGCTTCTACCAGAGAAATGGCGGTTCCTTTTTTACCGGCGCGGCCGGTACGACCGATACGGTGCAGGTAGGTATCCGCGGTACGCGGCATATCGAAGTTAAAGACGTGGCTGACGTCCGGAATATCGATACCGCGGGCAGCGACGTCGGTGGCGATCAGCACGTTCACGCGACCGTCGGTCAGGCGCTTGATGGCTTCGTTACGCTTGGCCTGCACCATCTCGCCTTCCAGCCAGCAGGTGTTAATCCCGGCCTCACGCAGCCAGTTGGCCAGCTCATGCACGCGCTCGCGCTTACGCACAAAGACGATAGCGCGGGTGGCTTCGGGCTGTTGCAGCAGATTCACCAGCAGTTTGGTTTTATGTTCGATATCGTCGGCGCGGTAGTACCACTGGTGGATTTTCTTACGCTCACGGGTCGACGGATTGGCGGAAACTTCCACCGGCTCCTCCAGCAGACGCTCAGCGAAGTCTTTAATCGCATCGCCTTCCAGTGTCGCGGAGAACAGCATCGTCTGCTTACGCCAGCGAGTTTCACCGGCGATGGTTTCGATATCCTGAGCAAAGCCCATGTCCAGCATGCGGTCGGCTTCATCGAGGATCAGGGTTTCGACGGCGCGGCAGTCAAAGTTCTCTTCTTTAATATATTGCAGCAGGCGACCGGTGGTCGCGACCACGATATCCTGGTTTTCGCTGAACACTTCCGCGTGGTTCATGTACGCGACACCGCCGGTAATGGTGGCGATATCCAGATGGGTATGCTTCGCCAGCTCGCGGGCGTGGTCAGCCACCTGCATCGCCAGCTCACGGGTTGGCGTCAGGATAAGAATTCGCGGCGGGCCGGATTTCTTACGCGGGAAATCGAGCAGGTGCTGCAACGCTGGCAGCAGATACGCCGCCGTTTTACCGGTGCCGGTCGGCGCTGAACCGAGAATGTCACGGCCATCGAGCGCAGGCGGAATAGCGGCGGCCTGAATGGCTGTCGGGCGAGTGAAACCTTTATCCTGGAGGGCTTCCAGCAGGTTTTCGTCGAGTTCAAGTTCGGAAAAAGTCGTTACAGTCATGTTCTACCTCTGAGTGGGCCGCCGATTATAGACGTTACTGACGTAATGTTCATCTGTTTGTAAGGCTATCTGTTCTCCGGTATTGTGCATAGCCTTACGTTCAGGAGTTTTTGTCGGCAAGGTTATTGAGGATGTCTCAGTCGAAGTTTGCGCTGCCGCGCAATGGTTTTACCTTCAAACAGTTCTTCGTCGCCCATGACCGTTGTGCCATGAAGGTGGGCACCGACGGTATTTTGCTCGGCGCCTGGGCGCCGATTGCCGGCGTGAAGCATGTGCTGGATATTGGCGCGGGCTGCGGTCTGTTGGCGCTCATGGTGGCGCAGCGTACCGCTCACGATGTGCGTGTCGATGCGGTTGAGCTGGACGAAGAGGCCGCTGCTCAGGCACAGGAAAATGTCCTCGCGTCACCCTGGTCCGCACGAATTGACGTCAGCCAGGCCGATATTCATCAGTGGCAGCCGTCGCAGACCCGACGCTATGAACTGATAATCAGTAACCCGCCCTTTTTTGCCGAAGGGGTGCCTTGCGCAACCTCGCAGCGGGAGCAGGCGCGGTATACCACGACGCTCGATCACGCCTCCCTGCTGACCTGTGCCGCAGAGTTGATCACGGAAGAAGGATTTTTTTGCGTCGTCCTGCCGGTGGATATCGGGAATGCGTTTATCGAGCGGGCAACCGCGATGGGCTGGCATCTGCGACTGCGCACTGACGTGGCGGAGACCGAGCTGCGGCCGCCGCATCGGGTACTTCTCGCTTTCTCGCCAACGGCGGGGGAGTGTTTCAGCGACCGGCTGGTGATCCGCGGGCCAGAGCAGCAGTATTCTGAAGGATTTACTGCTCTGACCGAGGATTTTTATCTCTTTATGTGAGCCAGGGGCGACAATATTGAGGGGCCGCTGTTCGGCAGCGGCTGTGGATAGTCGAGGGTATAGTGCAGACCGCGACTCTCTTTACGCAACATCGCACAGCGTACGATAAGCTCCGCTACCTGCACCAGATTGCGCAGCTCCAGCAGATTATTCGAGACGCGGAAGCGGGCGTAATACTCATCCAGCTCCTGCTGTAGCATGGTAATGCGCCGCAGGGCGCGCTCCAGTCGGCGCGTCGTGCGCACAATCCCGACATAATCCCACATCAGCAGCCGCAGTTCGTGCCAGTTGTGCTGGATAACCACCAGTTCATCCGGGATCTCCACCTGACTTTCATCCCATGCCGGCAGAGAGGCGACCTTCTGAGCCAGTGGCAGGCGCCGGGCGATATCCTCCGCAGCGGACCAGCCATAGACCAGGCACTCCAGCAGCGAGTTTGACGCCATTCGGTTCGCACCGTGTAGCCCGGTATAGCTGACTTCACCGATGGCGTATAAACCATCGACGTCAGTACGGCCATTATCATCCACCATCACACCGCCGCAGGTGTAATGCGCGGCGGGAACGATCGGCACCGGCTCTTTTGTCAAATCGATGCCCAGGCCGAGCAGCTTTTCGTAAATCATCGGGAAGTGCTGGCGAACAAACGCCTCGGGCTTGTGACTGATATCAAGGTACATGCAGTCGACGCCGAGGCGCTTCATTTCATGATCGATAGCACGGGCAACAATATCGCGCGGAGCCAGTTCACCGCGCTCGTCAAAGTCCGGCATAAAGCGGGTGCCGTCCGGTCGCTTAAGGTGAGCGCCTTCGCCGCGCAGTGCTTCAGTAAGCAGGAAATTGCGTGCCTGTGGATGATACAACGCGGTGGGGTGGAACTGGTTGAACTCCAGATTCGCCACCCGGCATCCCGCTCGCCAGGCCATCGCAATACCGTCTCCGGAAGAGACGTCGGGGTTGGTGGTGTATTGATAAACCTTGGCGGCGCCGCCGGTCGCGAGCACTACCGCCTTCGCGCTGCAGGTTTCTACGCGCTCTTTATTGCGGTTCCAGATCCAGGCCCCAACTACCCGGCGCGTACCTGGCAGGCCAATTTTATCCGAGACGATCAAATCAACCGCATTGCTGCGCTCAATGATGCGGATATTAGGATGAGCAAGGGCTTTATCGACCAGTGTCGTTTCCACCGCTTTGCCGGTAGCGTCAGCGGCGTGAAGAATGCGCCGGTGGCTGTGTCCCCCCTCGCGGGTGAGGTGGTAGCTCTCTTCGCCATTCGCCTGAACCTGGGTGTCGAATAGCACCCCCTGATCGATAAGCCACTGTACGCAAGGCCTGGCGTTGCTGGCAACGAAGGTGACCGCATGGCGATCGCAGAGTCCTGCGCCAGCGATGAGGGTGTCTTCGACATGAGATTCGATACTGTCCGTCTCATCAAAGACGGCGGCAATTCCGCCCTGCGCATAAAAGGTCGAACCTTCGCTAATCGGCCCTTTACTAAGTACCGTCACCGAACTGTGCTCTGCCAGGCGCAGGGCAAGGGAAAGACCGGCAGCGCCGCTGCCAATAATCAACACGTCACAAGAGAAATCAGGTGTGGTATTCATCGTCTTTGTTTAATTTACTAAACACATTTCGCTCACAATAGCACCAGCCTGCGAGGAATCGTACAATTTTTTTGCCTGGCGTTGTGACGGCTAAACAGAAAGGGACGGGAAAGGTGGCGTTGAGGGCGTAAAAAACGAAGCGGGGCCGCTTGTTTCTATAGGATTTTATAGTGAAATAAACGCCGTGTTACGATACCCTTCAAACGGGCCTGCGCTTTTTCTTATTGACTAACCTATCGTTTAGCAACCTGGGCATATAATGATTGATAACGATCTGCCGCCGTTGCCAGACAAAAAACAAAAGCGTAACGGAACTTTATTGTTTTCATGCACTCCAACAGTCAGCTTGCTCATAATGCAGATTTTGGGTGGTGTTTTGAAGACGCATGGGAATTGGGTTTGGGGAGACATTACCTCGGATGAGCGAGCAGTTAACGGATCAGGTCCTTGTTGAACGGGTCCAGAAAGGAGATCAGAAAGCGTTTAATTTGCTGGTGGTGCGCTATCAGCATAAGGTCGCGAGCCTGGTTTCCCGCTATGTACCGCCGGGCGATATCGCTGACGTTGTTCAGGAATCGTTCGTTAAGGCATGGCGTGCGCTGGACTCTTTCCGGGGAGATAGCGCTTTTTACACCTGGTTATACCGTATCGCCGTCAACACGGCGAAGAATTATCTGGTTGCTCAGGGACGCCGTCCGCCGTCCAGCGATGTTGACGCCAACGAGGCGGAAAACTTCGAAAGCGGTGGGGCGTTGAAAGAAATTTCGAACCCTGAGAACTTAATGTTGTCAGAAGAACTGAGACAAATAGTTTTTCGTACCATTGAATCGCTCCCGGAAGATTTACGCATGGCAATTACGTTACGGGAGCTGGATGGCCTGAGCTATGAAGAGATAGCCGCTATCATGGATTGTCCGGTTGGGACGGTGCGTTCGCGTATCTTCCGGGCGCGAGAAGCTATTGATAATAAAGTTCAACCGCTTATCAGGCGTTGACGATAGCGGAATACTGGAAAAGGGTATCAGGCATGCAGAAAGAAAAACTTTCGGCTTTAATGGATGGTGAAACGCTGGATAACGAACTGCTCAACGAGCTGAGTCGTTCTTCTGAGATGCAAAAAACCTGGGAGAGTTACCACCTTATTCGCGATACGCTGCGTGGCGATACCGCAGAGGTGCTGCAGTTTGATATCTCCGCCCGGGTGATGGCCGCCATTGAAAATGAGCCCGTTCGTCAGACGGCGCCGCTTATTCCTGAATCTCAGCCCGCACCAAACCAGTGGCGGCAAATGCCGTTCTGGAACAAGGTGCGTCCGTGGGCCAGTTCACTGACTCAGATGGGCGTAGCCGCCTGCGTATCGCTTGCGGTAATCGTCGGCGTCCAGCACTATAATGGACAGTCTGATGCGACCCAGCAGCCAGAGGCGCCGGTGTTTAATACGCTGCCGATGATGGGTAAAGCGAGCCCGGTTAGCCTTGGCGTACCGGCTGACGCATCAGCAGGTAGCGGCCAGCAGGCGCAGGTGCAGGAGCAGCGCCGCCGGATTAACGCCATGTTGCAGGATTATGAACTGCAGCGTCGCCTGCACGCTGAGCAGCTTCAGTTTGGCCAGGCCCAGACTCAGCAGGCTGCAGTCCAGGTGCCGGGCTATCAAACTTTAGGAACGCAATCGCAGTAATGAAGCAACTTTGGTGTGCTATGTCACTCATGGCAGGCAGCCTGTTGTTCTCTGTCAACGCCTCGGCTGATACATCGTCCGGGGCGTTGTTGCAGCAGATGAACCTGGCCAGCCAGTCACTCAATTATGAGCTGTCTTTCGTCAGCATCAGCAAACAAGGCGTTGAGTCGCTGCGTTATCGTCATGCGCGGCTGAACAACCAGCCGCTGGCGCAGCTGCTGCAGCTGGACGGTCCGCGCCGGGAAGTGGTTCTGCGCGGTACAGAAATCAGCTATTTTGAACCCGGTCTCGATCCATTCACGCTGAACGGCGACTATATCGTCGATTCGCTGCCGTCATTGGTTTACAGCGATTTCAAACGTCTTTCCGCAGCGTATGATTTTATTTCTGTGGGCCGTACCCGTATTGCTGATCGCCTGTGCGACGTCATTCGCGTCGTGGCCCGCGACGGCACGCGCTATAGCTTTATCGCCTGGCTGGACGCTGAAACTAAGCTGCCGCTGCGCGTCGATTTGCTCGACCGCGATGGCGAAACGCTGGAGCAGTTCCGGGTGGTCTCCTTCAACGTTGGCGATAATGTAAGCGCCAGCATGGAGACGCTGGCAAAAGCGAATCTGCCGCCGCAGCTGTCGGTGCCTGAAGGAGGCGACAAAGCCAACTTCAACTGGGCGCCGACGTGGCTCCCGCAGGGCATGACGGAGGTTTCCAGCAGCCAACGCCGTCTTCCCACCTTTGACGGTCCGGTAGAATCACGTCTCTATTCCGACGGCTTGTTCAGCTTCTCGATTAATATCAACCGCGCCACGGCGGCCAGCAGCGACCAGCTGTTGCGCACTGGCCGACGCACCGTCAGCACGACGGTACGCGATAACGCGGAGATCACTGTGGTAGGCGAACTGCCGCCGCAGACGGCGAAGCGTATCTCAGACAGCATTAAATTCAAGGCAGTACAATGATCAAAGAGTGGGCCACCGTGGTTTCCTGGCATAACGGCGTGGCGCAGGTGCACTGCGACGTTAAAGCCTCCTGCAGCAGCTGCGCCTCCCGCGCCGGCTGCGGCAGCCGGGTATTAAACAAGCTGGGGCCACAGACTAGCCATACCATTAGCGTGCCCTGCGAGCAGCCGTTGTCTGCGGGGCAAAAAGTGGAGCTGGGGATCGCTGAAAGCAGCCTGCTGGGCTCAGCGCTGCTGGTCTACATGGCGCCGCTGGCGGGGCTGTTTGTGATGGCGTCGATTTTTCAGGTGCTGTTTGCCAGCGATATCGCCTCGCTGTGCGGCGCGCTGTTGGGCGGCGTCGGCGGTTTTCTGATAGCGCGTGGTCTGTCGCCGCAGCTGGCAGCGCGTCAGTCCTGGCAGCCGGTAATTTTGAGCGTCGCGCTGCCGCCGGATCTGCTGCGTGTTGATACGCCTTCCTCTGAAATGGGGCAGTGATTTCACTGTCCCTCATCTTTATTTACTCTTCCTGTTACAACGCCACAATTTCTGCCGTTATGCTGGATCTAACAGCATTTCCTGGTTTCACGGATGTAGTGTAGAATGCGGCGTTTTCGGATTAAAAAACGTCAGGCACAGTACAGCGGCCTCATGATACTCGTAAGGCATAATTAACTCTAAATATGAAGAATATACGTAACTTTTCGATCATCGCTCACATCGACCACGGTAAGTCGACGCTGTCTGACCGTATCATCCAGATTTGCGGTGGCCTTTCTGATCGCGAAATGGAAGCCCAGGTTCTGGACTCCATGGATCTTGAGCGCGAACGCGGGATCACCATCAAGGCGCAGAGCGTCACCCTGGACTATAAAGCCAGCGACGGTGAGACCTACCAGCTGAACTTTATCGACACCCCGGGTCACGTGGACTTCTCCTATGAAGTTTCCCGTTCTCTTGCCGCGTGCGAAGGCGCGCTGCTGGTGGTAGACGCCGGGCAGGGTGTAGAAGCCCAGACCCTGGCCAACTGCTACACCGCCATGGAGATGGACCTGGAAGTGGTTCCGGTACTTAACAAGATCGACCTGCCTGCGGCCGACCCGGAGCGCGTAGCGGACGAAATTGAAGATATCGTCGGGATTGACGCTCACGACGCGGTGCGCTGCTCGGCGAAAACCGGCGTTGGCGTGCCGGACGTGCTGGAACGCCTGGTACGCGATATTCCGCCGCCGGAAGGCGATCCGGACGCGCCGCTGCAGGCGCTGATTATCGACTCCTGGTTCGATAACTACCTCGGCGTGGTGTCGCTGGTGCGGATTAAAAACGGCACCATGCGCAAGGGCGACAAAATTAAGGTGATGAGCACCGGTCAGGTCTATAACGCCGACCGTTTGGGCATCTTCACCCCGAAACAGGTTGACCGTACCGAGCTGAAATGCGGCGAGGTGGGCTGGCTGGTCTGCGCGATCAAAGACATCCTCGGCGCGCCGGTGGGCGATACCCTGACCGCCGCCCGCAACCCGGCAGACAAAGCGCTGCCTGGCTTTAAGAAGGTGAAACCGCAGGTTTATGCCGGCCTGTTCCCGGTGAGCTCCGATGATTATGAAGCCTTCCGCGACGCGCTGGGCAAACTGAGCCTCAACGATGCCTCTCTGTTCTACGAGCCGGAAAGCTCTACCGCGCTGGGCTTCGGCTTCCGCTGCGGCTTCCTTGGCCTGCTGCACATGGAGATCATTCAGGAACGTCTGGAGCGTGAATACGATCTCGACCTGATCACCACCGCGCCAACGGTAGTCTACGAAGTGGAGACCACCTCCAAAGAAGTTATCTACGTCGACAGCCCGTCCAAGCTGCCGCCGCTGAATAATATTCAGGAGCTGCGCGAGCCAATCGCCGAGTGTCACATGCTGCTGCCGCAGGAGTTCCTCGGTAACGTGATCACCCTGTGTGTCGAGAAGCGTGGCGTGCAGACCAACATGGTTTACCACGGTAAACAAGTGGCGCTGACTTACGAAATCCCGATGGCGGAAGTGGTCCTCGACTTCTTCGACCGTCTGAAGTCTACCTCCCGCGGCTATGCGTCGCTGGACTACAACTTCAAACGCTTCCAGGCGTCGAACATGGTACGTGTCGACGTGCTGATCAACGGCGAGCGCGTCGATGCGCTGGCGCTGATCACCCACAACGATAACGCGCCGTATCGCGGCCGCGAGCTGGTGGAAAAGATGAAAGATTTGATTCCGCGTCAGCAGTTCGACATTGCGATTCAGGCGGCCATCGGCAACCACATCATCGCGCGCTCTACCGTGAAACAGCTGCGTAAAAACGTCCTGGCGAAATGCTACGGCGGCGACGTCAGTCGTAAGAAAAAGCTGCTGCAGAAGCAGAAAGAAGGTAAGAAGCGTATGAAGCAGGTCGGTAACGTTGAGCTGCCGCAGGAAGCGTTCCTCGCCATTCTGCACGTTGGTAAAGACGGCAAATAACCCTAAGGAGTTGGCATGGCGAACATGTTTGCCCTGATCCTGGTGATTGCGACCCTGGTGACGGGCGTTTTATGGTGCCTGGACAAGTTCATTTTTGCACCGAAACGTCGTGAGCGTCAGGCCGCTGCTCAGGCAGCGACCGGCGAGCAACTGGACAAGAAGACGCTGAAGAAAGTCGGCCCGAAACCGGGCTGGCTGGAAACCGGCGCATCGGTTTTCCCGGTGCTGGCGATCGTTCTGGTGGTGCGTTCATTTATTTATGAGCCGTTCCAGATCCCGTCAGGTTCGATGATGCCAACGCTGCTCATCGGCGATTTTATTCTGGTAGAGAAATTTGCCTACGGCATTAAAGATCCTATCTACCAGAAAACGCTGATCGAGACCGGCCATCCTAAGCGCGGCGATATCGTGGTCTTCAAATATCCGGAAGATCCGCGTCTCGACTACATCAAGCGCGCGGTGGGGTTACCGGGTGATAAGGTCACCTACGATCCGGTAGCCAAGCAGGTCACTATTCAGCCGGGATGCAGTTCCGGACAGGCCTGTGGCAACGCGCTGCCGGTGACCTATTCCAACGTGGAGCCGAGCGATTTCGTTCAGACCTTCTCCCGTAGCAACGGCGGGGAAGCGACCAGCGGTTTCTGGCAGCTGCCGAAAGGCGAAACCAAAGCCGACGGGATTCGTCTGACCGAGCGTCAGGAGACGCTGGGCGACGTCACGCACCGTATTTTGATGGTGCCGATTGCCCAGGATCAGGTCGGAATGTACTACCATCAGTCTGGTCTGCCGCTGGCCACCTGGATTGTGCCGCCCGGTCAGTACTTTATGATGGGCGACAACCGGGATAACAGCGCCGACAGCCGTTACTGGGGCTTTGTGCCGGAAGCCAACCTGGTCGGCAAAGCGACCGCAATCTGGATGAGTTTTGAAAAGCAGGAAGGCGAATGGCCGACCGGCGTGCGGTTATCGCGCATTGGTGGAATTCATTAATTTTCTCTGCTGAATTCACGTCGCTGCTATTATCGCAGCGGCGTGAATTATTTAGTATTTAAATCCATTCAAACTAACGACATCCCGTGTCGTTGCGTATAGAATATCCCCCCGAAGTTTTTGGTTGTCGCTCTGCCGGGTGACACTGCACACGAAAGCGTATTGGTCTGTTTCAACTTACTGTTTGAAGCGTATGCTCAGGTCGGTTTCGTGTGCTGCATCTTTGACGCATTCATTTATTGGTAACGCATGAACCCCATCGTAATTAATCGGCTTCAACGAAAGCTGGGCTACACTTTTCATCATCAGGAGCTGTTGCAACAGGCATTAACTCACCGCAGTGCCAGCAGCAAACATAATGAGCGCCTGGAATTTTTAGGTGACTCCATTTTAAGTTTCGTGATCGCGAATGCGCTGTATCATCGCTTTCCTCGCGTGGACGAAGGCGATATGAGCCGTATGCGCGCGACGCTGGTGCGTGGCAACACGCTGGCAGAGATCGCCCGCGAGTTTGAGCTGGGCGAATGTCTGCGCCTCGGGCCGGGTGAACTGAAAAGCGGCGGTTTCCGTCGCGAATCAATTCTCGCGGACACCGTTGAAGCGTTAATTGGCGGGGTTTTCCTCGACAGCGATATTCAGAACGTTGAACGCTTAATCCTCTCCTGGTACCAGACTCGTCTGGACGAAATCAGTCCGGGCGATAAGCAAAAGGATCCGAAGACGCGTCTGCAGGAGTATCTGCAGGGACGTCATCTGCCGTTGCCGTCCTACCTGGTGGTCCAGGTGCGCGGCGAAGCGCACGATCAGGAATTTACTATCCACTGCCAGGTCAGTGGCCTGAGTGAACCGGTGGTTGGCACAGGTTCCAGCCGTCGCAAGGCGGAGCAGGCTGCCGCCGAACAGGCGCTGAAAAAGCTGGAGCTGGAATGAGCGAAGAAAAAAGTTATTGTGGGTTTGTTGCCATCGTGGGTCGCCCAAACGTTGGCAAATCCACGCTGTTGAACAAGCTGCTTGGGCAGAAGATCTCGATCACCTCCCGTAAAGCGCAGACTACCCGTCACCGCATCGTCGGCATCCATACTGAAGGGCCGTATCAGGCGATTTACGTCGATACCCCGGGCCTGCATATGGAAGAGAAGCGTGCGATTAACCGCCTGATGAACAAAGCGGCCAGCAGCTCGATTGGCGATGTTGAACTGGTCATCTTCGTGGTGGAAGGCACTCGCTGGACGCAGGACGATGAAATGGTGCTGAACAAGCTGCGTGAAGCGAAAGCGCCGGTGATCCTCGCGGTCAACAAGGTGGATAACGTGCAGGAAAAAGCGGACCTGCTGCCGCACCTGCAGTTCCTCGCCAGCCAGATGAATTTCCTCGATATCGTGCCGATCTCGGCAGAAACCGGGACTAACGTCGACACCATCGCGGCGATCGTGCGTAAGCATCTGCCGGAAGCGATCCATCACTTCCCGGAAGATTATATTACCGATCGTTCTCAGCGCTTTATGGCCTCTGAAATCATCCGTGAAAAACTGATGCGTTTCCTCGGCGCAGAGTTGCCGTACTCCGTCACCGTGGAAATTGAACGTTTCGTGACCAATGAGCGCGGTGGCTACGATATCAACGGTCTGATCCTCGTCGAGCGCGAAGGGCAGAAGAAGATGGTGATTGGCAACAAAGGCGCCAAAATCAAAACCATCGGCATCGAAGCGCGTAAGGACATGCAGGAGATGTTTGAAGCGCCGGTGCACCTCGAGCTGTGGGTTAAAGTGAAATCCGGCTGGGCCGATGACGAGCGCGCGCTGCGCAGTCTCGGTTACGTTGACGACCTCTGAGTTAACGCAACGTGGATGGATGGCAGCGCGCCTTTGTCCTGCATAGCCGACCGTGGAGCGAAACCAGCCTGATGCTGGACGTCTTCACGGAAGAATCGGGTCGCGTGCGCCTGGTTGCCAAAGGCGCACGCTCCAAACGCTCTAATCTCAAGGGCGCTTTACAGCCCTTCACCCCCTTACTGGTTCGCTTCGGCGGCCGCGGCGAAGTCAAAACCCTGCGCAGCGCAGAAGCGGTCTCGCTGGCGCTACCGCTCAGCGGTATCACCCTCTACAGCGGTCTCTACGTTAACGAGCTTATCTCCCGCGTGCTGGAGCACGAAACACGCTTCTCCGAACTCTTTTTCGACTACCTGCACTGCATTCAGGCGCTCGCCGGGGCCAGCGGCTCGCCTGAACCCGCGCTGCGACGTTTTGAGCTGGCGCTGCTCGGGCACCTGGGCTATGGCGTGGATTTTCTCCACTGCGCGGGGAGCGGTGAGCCGGTGGACGACACCATGACCTACCGCTATCGCGAAGAAAAGGGCTTTATTGCCAGCCTGGTGATTGATAACAACACGTTTACCGGGCACCATTTGAAAGCGTTGGCGAGTCGTGAGTTTCCTGATGTTGATACGCTGCGCGCCGCAAAGCGCTTTACCCGTATCGCCCTGAAGCCCTATCTCGGCGGCAAACCACTCAAGAGCCGGGAATTGTTTCGCCAGTTTATGCCCGCGCGAAAGGCGCGAGCGGATAATACGAATAATGATTAACGAGGATTGTCATGGCTGAATTACTGTTAGGGGTCAATATTGACCATATCGCGACCTTACGTAACGCGCGCGGTACCGCTTATCCGGATCCGGTGCAGGCGGCTTTCATTGCTGAACAGGCCGGCGCCGACGGCATTACAGTGCATCTGCGCGAAGACCGTCGCCATATTACCGATCGCGATGTACGTATCCTGCGCCAGACCCTGCACACCCGCATGAATCTTGAAATGGCAGTCACCGAAGAGATGCTGGCGATCGCCTGCGAAACCAAACCGCACTTCTGTTGCCTGGTGCCGGAGAAGCGTCAGGAAGTCACTACCGAAGGCGGACTGGATGTAGCGGGGCAGCGCGATAAAATGCGCGACGCCTGTAAACGCCTGGCAGATGCCGGCATCCTGGTCTCTCTGTTTATTGATGCGGATGAAGCGCAGATCAAAGCGGCGGCGGACGTTGGCGCGCCCTATATCGAAATTCACACCGGCTGCTACGCCGATGCCAAAACTGACGCCGAGCAGGCGAAGGAGCTGGAACGTATTGCCAAAGCGGCCACCTATGCCGCCAGCCTTGGCCTGAAAGTGAATGCTGGCCATGGTCTGACCTACCACAACGTGAAAGCGATTGCTGCGCTGCCGGAAATGCATGAGCTGAATATCGGCCACGCGATTATCGGTCGGGCGGTGATGAGCGGCCTGAAAGAGGCAGTCGCGGAAATGAAACGTCTGATGCTGGAAGCGCGCGGCTAATGGCTATCCTCGGGCTGGGGACCGACATCGTCGAGATCGCCCGTATCGAAGCGGTGATCGCCCGTAGCGGCGATCGCCTTGCCCGCCGGGTGCTGAGCGACCATGAATGGAGCATCTGGGCGCAGCATCAGCAGCCGGTGCGTTTCCTGGCGAAACGCTTTGCGGTCAAGGAAGCGGCGGCGAAAGCGCTGGGAACCGGGATCCGTAATGGACTGGCCTTTAATCAGTTCGAGGTTTACAACGATGAGCTGGGCAAGCCGAAGCTGCGGTTATGGGGTGAGGCGCAACGGCTGGCGGATCGGCTGGGGGTGAGTCACATTCATGTCACGCTCGCCGACGAGCGACATTACGCCTGCGCCACGGTGATCGTCGAAAGTTAAGCAGGGCGGTTGTTAAATTTTATCCGCGTGGTGCAGCAGCACAAATTTATCCCACAGCTGTTCTTCACTCTCGATGTGTGCCGGATCTTTCAGGATCGTATTTGGGATCGGGCACACTTTCTGGCAGGTTGGCGTGTCGTAATGCCCCACGCACTCAGTGCAGCGGTCGCTGTTAATTTCATAAATGCTGTCACCCATCGAAATGGCCTCATTCGGGCATTCCGGTTCGCACATATCGCAATTGATGCATTTTTTGGTAATTAACAGCGCCATCAGGAAAGTCTCAGAAACAACACAAACAGGGCGGGCATTATACGCCCATTTGCTGCTCAGACCAGCTTTTTCACCAGCGCTTCGCTATGGCTCATACTGAACAATCCCGCTGCACTAAAGATGTACCGGGTACATTTATCAGCTTGATTGTTGTACCCGGTACACTTATGATGGTTTTATAATCATCATACGCAGGATGCGGTATGTACACTTTTATTGAGCTGCAGGGTTTCAGTAAACGGCGTCAGGCGCTTCTACCGGATGACGAGTTTCGCGTTTTTCAGGAGATGTTGATTGAGGATCCTGAGGCTGGCGATACCATTGCAGGGACTGGGGAATTTCGAAAAATTCGCTGGAGCCGACCGGGGATGGGCAAGCGTGGCGGGGTGAGAATTATTTATTACAATGTGACGCGTAAAGGGCGAATTTATCTGGCATTGGTCTATCCCAAAAATGAGCTGGATGATTTAACGGAAGAACAAAAGAAGATGCTGAAACAGTTATCCGCTATGCTGGTATTCCGCTGAGTTTCTATCACTCCACGGGACCACGGTGTCAGTGGTGTCCACGAGGGCGATGAGGTACAGATGAAAGACGAATTATTTGCCGATCTGCTGGCCAGTGCAGAAGAAATGGTGAGAATTGAAAAAGGTGAGCAAACCCCTGAGCCACAGCATGTTCACACTTATAGCCCGATTGATGTGAAAGCGATTCGCGAGGCTACCGGCTTAAAACAGCAGGATTTTGCTCTCGCCGTAGGCGTTAGCTATGACTTAGTTAAAAGCTGGGAAACTAAACGGCGCGAGCCAACCGGCGCCCCGAGAAAATTGCTGCTTTTATTACAGCTCAATCCTTTTATTATCAATCAGCTTAAAGCAATTTAGATTTTTGATACTCATAATGGGCGTGGCAGTATTTTCTGACGCCCATTTGCTGTTCAGACCAGCTTTTTCACCAGCGCTTCGCTATGGCGAATGCGCTCCGGCGCTCGCTCCAGATCCTGCTGCACCAGCCCCATAAACAGCAGGTCGGTCAGCATCATTTGCGCGCTGGTGGAGGAGATGGCCGCGCTGCGCGTCGCCTGCTCTTCGGCGATGGTATACAGGCAGTGGGTCGCCTGCTGCTGCAGGGCGTTCGGGCTAAACCCGGTGATCGCCAGGATCTTGCAGCCTACGCGCAGCGCTTCACCTGCCGCCATATTGATCTCCCGGCGCTCGCCGGAGTAAGAGATAGCCAGCAGCAGATCGTCGCTGGACAGGGCCTGCACCGTCGCCAGCAGCGCGTGCATATCCTGCTCCGAGACAGCGTTGACGCCGATCTTCATCAGTTTCCAGCTAAAGTTACGCGCTACCAGACCGGAGGCGCCAATCCCGGTGACGATCACCCGGCGGGCGTTGCGCAGCAGCGTGACGGCTTCCCGCAGCGTTTCTTCAGTGTTGACGTCCAGCGAGGCATGCATGGCGGCGACATTGTCCTTAATCAGTTTTTCGCCCACCAGACGCAGCGGATCATCACCGCGAATATGGTTATGTACCGGGACGGACTGGGGATCCGGACTGCTGGCCAGCGCTTCACTGAGGGCCAGCTTCAGCGCCGGAAAGCCTTTGAATCCCAGCTTCTGGGCAAATTTAACCACGCTGGACTGACTCACACCGGCTTGCGCCGCCAGCTGCTGTGAGCTGAGGTGCCGGGTCTCATCGGGTTGACCCAGAATATAATCGGCCAACTTTTTGTCGCTCGCCGCCAGGGTGGGATAGCGCTGACGAATGCGCGTTAAACAGTTCATTGGAGCTCCGCTGGAGCCGTCCGGCTCGTGACTGACAGAATTTTTATTCGATTATAAGGGGTATACCACGAATTAAAAATTCTCAGGCCACAATTTTTCCTTAGCCTGCTACTGTCATTCTTCCTCAACGGCAGGGATGTTTTCCCGCTTTGCGGCGCAAGACTGTTAAGCTTAGATAACGAGAAGCGAGTCCTGAGATGAGGAGGCAGTTTGCAGCGCAGTGAACGGAGAGTGGTGTTTTTTGATCTGGATGGAACCTTGCATCAACAGGATATGTTCGGCAGCTTTCTGCGCTATCTGCTGCGCCGACTGCCGCTGAACCTGTTGCTGGTGGTGGCGATGGGGCCGGCGATCCTTGCCGGGCTGGCGGTGTGTGGGCGGGCGGCGCGCTGGCCGATGAGCCTCCTGCTGTGGGCGTCAACCTTTGGCCGTCGCGAGGCGGTACTGAAGCGGCTGGAAGCGGAATTTGTCGGCTGGTTTCGTCATCATGTGACGGCGTTTCCGGTGGTTCATGCGCGGCTCACGGCCTACCTGACCAGCACCGATGCCGATGTGTGGTTGATCACCGGCTCGCCGCAGTCGCTGGTGGAGCAGGTCTATCGCGATACCCTCTGGTTGCCGCGGGTCAATCTGATTGCCAGTCGCACCGCGCGCCGCTGGGGCGGCTGGGTATTAACCCTGCGCTGTCTGGGGCATGAAAAGGTGGTGCAGCTGGAGAAAAAGATTGGCGCCCCGCTGCGGCTGTACAGCGGCTATAGCGATAGCGAGCAGGACAACCCCTTGCTCGGCTTTTGCCAGCACCGCTGGCGTGTCACCCCTCAGGGAGAACTCCAGCAGCTGGAGTAATAGTGTGTAATTGATAGCGCCCATGTATAATGCGCCCCGCTTTTTCTGCTGGAGTGGCCGCTGTGTCTGACCTCGAACTCAATGATGAATACTGGATGCGTCATGCCCTGACGCTGGCGAAGCGCGCCTGGGAAGAGGGCGAGGTGCCGGTGGGCGCGGTGCTGGTGCATAACAACCAGGTTATTGGCGAGGGCTGGAACCGGCCGATAGGCCGTCACGACCCCACCGCGCACGCGGAGATTATGGCCCTCCGCCAGGGCGGCCTGGTGTTGCAAAACTACCGCCTGATCGACGCCACGCTGTACGTGACGCTGGAGCCCTGCGTCATGTGCGCTGGGGCGATGGTGCACAGCCGTATCGCCCGCCTGGTCTTTGGCGCCAGGGATGCGAAGACCGGCGCCGCCGGGTCGCTGATAGATATTCTGCACCACCCGGGAATGAATCATCGGGTTGAGATTAGCGAAGGCGTGCTGGCTGAGTCCTGCGCTTCAATGTTGAGCGACTTTTTCCGCTGGCGACGGGCAGAGAAGAAGGCGCTGAAGAAGGCCCGGGAGCAGCAAGGAGAGAATTAGTACGGATGGCCGGGGAGCTTTAACCGGGCATTATCCAGCTGTTTATCGGCGCGAAACTTGAAAAAGGGCAGGGTCGTTTCCTGCGGTTGTTCAAGCTCATGCGGGAGCACGGCCGGATAATCCTCCGCCAGGGCCAGCGTTTGCTGCTGCTGGCGCTCCTTCTCTGACAAATAGCCGACAAGGCTAATCTGATATTTGCGGATGTTTTCCACGTAGGCGTAGGCCTCATGGCCGCGGGCATAGCCGTATTTAAGTTTGCTGTAATAAGGCTTCTGGCTCAGCAACGGTAAACGCAGCTTAACGTCCGCCCAGCTGTTAGGGTTGCCTTTCTGTTTGCGGGTGAGCGCCATGGCGTCCAGCATATGGGCATAGCCCATATTGTAAGCGGCCAGCGCAAACCAGATGCGTTCGTCTTTCGGGATCGAATCCGGGACTTTATCCATCATATCCTGCAGGTAGCGCATGCCACCGTCGATACTCTGCGCCGCATCGGTGCGGTCTGTCAGCCCCAGGCTTTGTGCGGTATTGCGTGTCAGCATCATCATGCCGCGCACCCCGGTGGGGGAGGTGGCCTGTGGATCCCAGTGGGACTCCTGCCAGGCAATCGCGGCCAGCAGGCGCCAGTCAATCTCGCGAGCGTACTTTTCAAACAGCGGTTGCACCTCGGGGAGAATATTTTCCACCGCGCGCAGGAAGGTGCGGGTGTCGACATAATCGAAGTCGTTGCCGTGGCCGAGGTATTTCTCTTCCAGGCGGGCCAGCGTCCCGTCTTCATTAATGTTATTGAAGAAATCAAGCATCGCCGCCGACAGCGAATTATCCTCGCCACGAGCGCTAAACCAGGTGACCGGCTGTTCGTCGGTGATATCCAGCGCCACCGCCAGCTCCGGATGGACGCGCTGAAACAGGCTGACGGCCACCGAATCGGCGACGGTGTAATCAAGTTTACCGTCAATCACCGCCTGCATCAGAGCCGTGGTGCCGCGCTTCTCATCCACGCGCCAGGCAAGATCCGGGTATTTCTCCGCTTGCAAAGCCTGCAGATCGTTGATCGCCACATGGCCCGGGGCAATGGCAAGCTGCTCGGCGCTAAGCGCAGCGAGCGTGCGCGGCCGGGTATTGCCGACGCGATAGACCAGCTGTTGCGAAACGGAGTAGTAGGTAGGCCCGGCCTGGTAGTTTTTCACCCGCTCCTGGTTATAGACCAGACCGGCGGCCAGCATATCGGCCTGACCATCGTCGAGGTCGTCAAACAGCTGGCTGATGTTCTGCCGGACGGTTACCTTAAGCGTTACGCCCAGGTAGTCAGCAAACTGTTTCGCCAGTTCATAATCCAGACCGAACGTTTTATTGTTCATGGTGGTGAAGGTCATCGGCGAGTTAATGGTGCTGATGCGTAGCTCGCCGCGAGCGATAATGCCTGCCACCCGGTTTTCGGGTTTACTGGACCAGGGGATCGACGGCCACAGGGCCGCCGCCAGCAAAAGGGTGACAATGCCGATCAGCAGATAATTAATCTTTAATTTTTTCAGAGCGTTAATCTTCTGCAGCTTCAGGTTCCTCAGCAGGCGATGTCCGGAAAAAACGCAAGGTTGTCGTTGAATGAGCGGCATTCTGCTTAAGAATGCGCCAGTTGGCAACTTATTCGCGATGGACGTCACATTTATTGATAAAGCTGATGAATCATTTTATTTCTACGCAAACGGTTTCGTCGGGGCGCAGGATTCACTATAATGACGCCCGTTTCCCCCCCTGGCTCACCCTGAAAGCTTCGAAGACGAGAGACTTATGATGGAAATTTTGCGTGGTTCACCTGCACTGTCGGCATTCCGTATTAATAAACTGCTGGCACGATTTCAGGCGGCCAACCTTCCGGTAAGCGCCATATATGCCGAGTATATTCATTTTGCCGATCTGAACGCCCCGCTGAGTGCTGACGATCGCGAGCGCCTGGCGCGACTGCTTAAGTATGGCCCGAGCTTAAACAGCCATACCCCGACCGGTAAATTACTGCTCGTGACCCCTCGCCCTGGTACCATCTCTCCCTGGTCTTCTAAAGCTACCGATATTGCCCATAACTGCGGTCTGTCGCAGGTCGTGCGCCTGGAGCGCGGCGTGGCGTATTACGTTGAAGCCTCGACCCTGACCGAAGCGCAGTGGGCGGCCGTGGCCGCGGAGCTGCATGACCGCATGATGGAGAGCGTCTTCGACGCCCTGGAAGCGGGTGAGAAGCTGTTTGCCCACCATCAGCCGACGCCGGTCACCAGCGTTGACCTGCTTGGCGAAGGGCGTCAGGCGCTGATTGACGCCAACCTCCGTCTGGGGCTGGCGCTGGCAGACGACGAAATTGACTATCTGCAGGACGCGTTTACCCGTCTGGGCCGCAATCCGAACGATATCGAGCTGTATATGTTCGCCCAGGCGAACTCAGAGCATTGCCGCCATAAGATTTTCAACGCCGACTGGATCATCGACGGCGAACAGCAGCCGAAGTCGCTGTTCAAAATGATCAAAAACACCTTTGAAAAAACGCCGGATTACGTCCTGTCGGCCTATAAAGACAATGCCGCGGTGATGGAAGGGTCTGAAGTCGGACGTTACTTCGCCGACCACCAGACCGGACGCTACGACTTCCATCAGGAGCCGGCGCACATTCTGATGAAGGTGGAAACCCATAACCACCCGACGGCCATCTCTCCATGGCCGGGCGCGGCAACCGGCTCCGGCGGTGAAATTCGCGATGAAGGCGCCACCGGCCGCGGCGCGAAGCCGAAAGCGGGCCTGGTGGGCTTCTCGGTTTCCAACCTGCGTATTCCGGGCTTCGAGCAGCCGTGGGAAGAGGATTTCGGTAAACCGGATCGCATCGTCACCGCCCTGGACATCATGACCGAAGGCCCGCTGGGCGGCGCGGCGTTTAACAACGAATTTGGTCGTCCGGCGCTGAACGGCTACTTCCGCACCTATGAAGAGAAAGTTACCAGCCATAATGGCGAAGAGCTGCGCGGCTACCACAAACCGATCATGCTGGCCGGCGGTATTGGCAACATCCGCGGCGAGCATGTGCAGAAGGGTGAAATCACCGTCGGCGCGAAGCTGATCGTGCTGGGTGGCCCGGCGATGAACATCGGCCTCGGCGGCGGCGCGGCGTCTTCTATGGCCTCCGGCCAGTCTGATGCCGACCTCGATTTCGCCTCCGTACAGCGTGACAACCCGGAAATGGAGCGTCGCTGTCAGGAAGTGATCGACCGCTGCTGGCAGCTGGGCGACGCCAACCCGATCCTCTTTATCCACGACGTTGGCGCCGGCGGTCTCTCCAACGCCATGCCGGAGCTGGTGAGCGATGGCGGCCGCGGCGGTAAATTCCAGCTGCGCGATATCCTGAGCGATGAGCCTGGCATGAGCCCGCTGGAGATCTGGTGTAACGAATCGCAGGAACGTTATGTTCTGGCGGTCGCCCCGGAACAGCTGCCGCTGTTCGACGAGCTGTGCCGCCGCGAGCGCGCGCCTTATGCCGTTATCGGCGAAGCCACCGCGGAGCAACATCTGAGCCTGAGCGACAGCCACTTTAACGATCAGCCGATCGACCTGCCGCTGGACGTCCTGCTCGGCAAAACGCCGAAAATGACCCGCGACGTGCAGACCCTGAAAGCCCAGGGGAGCGCGCTGGATCGCCAACCAATTACCCTTGCCGATGCGGTAAACCGTGTTCTGCACCTGCCGACGGTGGCCGAGAAAACCTTCCTCGTGACCATCGGCGACCGCACCGTGACCGGTATGGTCGCCCGCGACCAGATGGTTGGCCCGTGGCAGATCCCGGTGGCCAACTGCGCGGTGACCACCGCCAGCCTCGACAGCTACTACGGTGAAGCGATGGCGATGGGCGAGCGCGCCCCGGTCGCCCTGCTGGACTTCGCGGCCTCTGGCCGTCTGGCGGTCGGCGAAGCGTTGACCAATATCGCCGCTACGCAGATTGGCGAGCTGAACCGCGTGAAGCTGTCGGCTAACTGGATGGCCGCCGCAGGTCACCCGGGTGAAGACGCTGGCCTGTATGAGGCGGTGAAAGCGGTGGGCGAAGAGCTGTGTCCGGCGCTGGGCCTGACCATTCCGGTCGGCAAAGACTCGATGTCGATGAAAACCCGCTGGCAGGAAGGCAGCGAGCAGCGTGAGATGACCTCCCCGCTGTCGCTGGTGATTTCCGCCTTCGCCCGTGTCGAAGATGTTCGTCATACCGTCACGCCGCAGCTTTCGACGGAAGATAACGCCCTGCTGCTGATCGACCTCGGTAAAGGCCACAACGCGCTGGGCGCGACGGCGCTGGCGCAGGTCTATCGCCAGCTCGGCGACAAGCCGGCTGACGTGCGCGATGTTGCCCAACTGAAAGGCTTCTGGGATGCGATGCAGGCCCTGGTGGCGCAGCGGAAACTGCTGGCCTACCACGACCGCTCCGACGGCGGCCTGCTGGTAACTCTGGCGGAAATGGCCTTTACCGGCCACTGTGGCCTGGAAGCGGATATCGCCGCCCTGGGGGATGACCGTCTGGCGGCGCTGTTCAATGAAGAGTTGGGGGCGGTGATCCAGGTGCGCGCCGCAGACCGTGAGGCGGTGGAGGCCATTCTGGCGGCTAACGGCCTGGCGGACTGCGTGCATTACCTCGGCAAAGCCGTCGAGGGCGATCGCTTCGTGCTGACCGCCAACGGTCAGACGGTGTTCAGCGAGAGCCGCACCACGCTGCGCATGTGGTGGGCGGAAACCACCTGGCAGATGCAGCGTCTGCGTGACAACCCGGCCTGCGCCGATCAGGAGCACGAAGCGAAAGCCAATGACGCCGACCCGGGCCTCAATGTGAAGCTCTCCTTTGATATTAATGACGACGTTGCCGCACCGTACATTGCCACCGGCGCGCGCCCGAAAGTAGCCGTTCTGCGCGAGCAGGGGGTGAACTCCCACGTTGAAATGGCGGCAGCCTTCCATCGTGCTGGTTTTGACGCTATCGACGTGCATATGAGCGACCTGCTGGCGGGCCGGACCGGTCTGGGTGATTTCCATGCCCTGGTGGCCTGCGGCGGCTTCTCCTATGGCGACGTGCTGGGCGCGGGTGAAGGCTGGGCGAAGTCGATTCTGTTCAACGAGCGCGTGCGCGATGAGTTCGCGACGTTCTTCCATCGTCCGCAGACCCTGGCGCTCGGCGTGTGTAACGGCTGTCAGATGATGTCCAACCTGCGCGAGCTGATCCCGGGCAGCGACCTGTGGCCGCGCTTTGTGCGTAACCAGTCTGACCGCTTCGAAGCGCGCTTTAGCCTGGTGGAAGTGACGCAAAGCCCGTCCCTGCTGCTGGAAGGCATGGTTGGCTCGCGGATGCCGATTGCGGTCTCCCACGGCGAAGGTCAGGTGGAAGTGCGCGACAGCGCGCATCTTGCCCAGCTGGAGAGCAAAGGTCTGGTGGCGCTGCGCTTCGTAGATAACTTCGGCAAAGTGACCGAAACCTATCCGGCGAACCCGAACGGTTCCCCGAACGGTATCACCGCGGTGACCAGCGAAAGCGGGCGCGCGACCATCATGATGCCGCACCCGGAACGCGTCTTCCGCACCGTAAGCAACTCCTGGCACCCGGAGAACTGGGGCGAGGACAGCCCGTGGATGCGTATCTTCCGTAACGCGCGTAAACAGCTGGGGTAATTTTCCCACGGCGTACCACGCGACCGTATCGGCCCCCTGCTCAGGCAGGGGGCTTTTTTATCTGTGATGGCCGGCACGCCAGGGTGTCGGGAATTACCGACAACGGCGATATTGCAGTGTCGTCAATAGGCGACATTTAAGTCATTGATTTAAATGATGAGTAATCGGTGGCTTATTTGGTGTCGCTAAATGGCGACAGTTTGAATATAAAATGAACAGTGATTACGCGACTGTTTTTGTGGTTGAAAGTCATATATATCAATGTGTTAATAAAATGTTTTGAAAGATGGCATAGTTCATGCATAATATTAACCAGTGGCTCATTCACCTTCTTATGTCAGCCCCTTCGGGACGCGCTACATAAACTTCGAATGACGCACAAACAGGTGCCTGCCGTCCAACTCCTGATAATAGCCTGGCTTTATCAGACATCGGGCGAAACGTCGAGTAAGGCACCGCCTCATTCCTGAACAAAGCCAGGCCTTGCGCCTGGCTTTGTTGTTTCTGCGGTGCAGTGGCCAGCGGTAGCGCTTTTCTCCGGCGCGCTCCTCGGTTAGCATCGACCAGAGCTAATGATTGAGACAAGATCCTTGAAGCGACTCTCCCTGTTTCCCCGTTCGCTGCGTCAGCTGGTGACGCTCTCCTTTGTGCTGATCCTGCTGCCGCTGCTGGTGCTGGCGTGGCAGGCCTGGCAGAGCCTGAATGCCCTTAGCGCCCAGGCGGCGCATATCAACCGCACCACGCTGGTTGATGCCCGACGCAGCGAGGCGATGATCAATGCCGCGCTGGAGATGGAGCGCAGCTATCGCCAGTACTGCGTGCTGGACGATCCGACGCTGGCGCGGGTGTATCAGAATCAGCGACAGCGCTACAGCCAGATGCTGGACGCGCACGCCGGTGTACTGCCTGATGAAAAGCTCTGGCAGGCGCTGCGTCAGGACGTTAGCGATCTGGCGCAGCTGCAGTGTAAAAACAGCGGCCCTGACGCCCAGGCAGCCGCCAGGCTCGAAACGTTCGCCAGCAATAATAGCGATATGGTGCAGGCGACCCGTGCGGTCGTCTATTCCCGCGGCCAGCAGCTGCAGCAGGAGATAGCCGAACGCGGCCAGTTTTTTGGCTGGCAGGCGCTGGTACTGTTTCTGCTGAGCCTGGCGCTGGTGCTGCTCTTCACCCGCATGATTATCGGCCCGGTGAAAGGCATCGAAAGAATGATCAATCAGCTGGGGGCAGGGAAGTCGCTGGACGATGCAGCATTGTTTACCGGCCCGCGCGAACTGCGCTCGGTGGGCAAGCGCATCATCTGGCTCAGCGAGCGCCTGGCGTGGCTGGAGTCGCAGCGGCATCAGTTTCTTCGCCATCTGTCGCATGAGCTGAAAACCCCGCTGGCCAGTATGCGTGAAGGCACTGAGCTGCTGGCTGACCGGGTCGCCGGGCCACTGACCTCTGAGCAGCAGGAAATCGTCGAGATCCTCGACAACAGTAGCCGTAATCTGCAAAAGCTGATTGAACAGTTACTGGACTACAATCGCAAACAGGCTGACGGCCCGGTGGCTCGCGAAGCGGTGGATCTGGTCGAGCTGGTGGAAAACGTTGTGGCGGCGCACAGTCTGCCCGCGCGGGCTAAACTGATGCATACCGAGCTGACACTGCAGGCGCGACACTGTCTGGCAGAGCCTGCGTTGTTGATCAGCGTGATGGATAATCTCTACTCCAATGCGGTGCACTATGGTGCTGAATCCGGTAACATCCGTATCCATAGCTACCGGCACGGAGAGCAGGTGCGTATTGATGTCGCCAACAGCGGCGAACCGATCCCGGCCGCGGAAAAAAATATGATTTTTGAGCCTTTTTATCAGGGAAGTCACCAGCGTAAAGGGGCCGTTAAGGGCAGTGGTCTGGGTTTGAGTATTGCCCGTGACTGCGTCCGGCAGATGCAAGGGGATCTCAGTCTGGTTGACGCACCCGCCGGGCAGGTCTGTTTTCGCATTACGCTCCCCGCAGCAGCACCGGAAAAATCCAATCTATGAATCGATATCGGGGAACTATGTCCCAATTCCTGGCCTGGCGCCGTTCGCTCAACGGATGGTTGCTCTCAGGCATTGCTTGTCTGACGCTGGCGGGGTGTTCCGCCGGCTTCTCACCGCATACCGCGGAAGGTAACGCCGCCCCCGGGCTGGCGCAGCATCAGGTGGCCGATTTTCTCGCCGTCGACTGCGCCGATATCTGGGCTTACAGCAGCGATGCCAGCGATAAAAATCCCCTTTACTGGCTACGGGGAATTGACTGTGCCGATCGTCTGGCGCCGGTGCAGGCGCGGGCGGAGGCGAAACGTCATACTGACGACAGCTGGCAGGACGCGTTCCGGCGCGGCATCCTGCTTGCTGATGCCAAAATTACCCCTGACGAGCGCCGCGAGCTGGTGGCACGTCTCGACGCCTTTAGCCCGCAAATTGCCGTACAGGTCCGCCCGCTCTATCAGCTCTGGCGTGACGGGCAGACCCGTCAGCTGCAGCTGGTGGAGGAACGAGCACGCTACGCGAAGCTTCAGCAGTCCAGCGATAGCGAACTGGAAACACTGCGCCAGCAGGAGCAGGCGCTGCGCGAACAGCTGGAGCTGACCACCCGTAAGCTGGAGAACCTGACGGATATCGAACGCCAGCTCTCCAGCCGCAAGCCGGGCGGCAATTTCGGCAGCGAAAAAGTGCCGGAGGTGATCCATGACGATCCGTAAACCGGCGCGTTTACTGCTGGTGGATGACGATCCCGGGCTGCTGAAGCTGCTGGGTATGCGCCTGGTCAGCGAAGGCTATAGCGTGGTCACCGCCGAGAGCGGGCCGGAAGCGTTGCGCGTGCTGGGGCGCGAGAAAGTGGACCTGGTGATTAGCGATCTGCGGATGGATGAAATGGACGGCCTGCAACTGTTCAGTGAGATCCAGAAGGGACAGCCCGGCATGCCGGTGATCATTCTCACCGCCCATGGCTCGATCCCTGACGCGGTGGCAGCCACCCAGCAGGGGGTGTTCAGCTTTTTGACCAAGCCGGTCGATAAAGATGCCTTGTATAAAGCCATTGATGAGGCGCTGGAGCAGCGCTCGCCGGCCACCGACGAAGCCTGGCGCCAGGCGATTGTGACCCGCAGTCCGCTGATGCTGCGCCTGCTTGAGCAGGCCGGAATGGTGGCGCAGTCGGACGTCAGCGTGCTGATTAATGGCCAGAGCGGGACCGGGAAGGAGATCGTCGCCCAGGCGATCCACAACGCCAGCCCGCGTCATGACAAGCCGTTCGTGGCGATCAACTGCGGCGCGCTGCCGGAACAGCTGCTCGAGTCTGAGCTGTTTGGCCATGCGCGGGGCGCCTTTACCGGCGCGGTCAGCAACCGCGAAGGGTTATTTCAGGCCGCCGAGGGCGGGACGCTTTTTCTCGACGAGATCGGCGATATGCCGGTTGCGCTGCAGGTGAAGCTGCTGCGCGTCCTGCAGGAGCGTAAGGTGCGTCCGCTGGGCAGCAATCGCGATATCGAGATCAATGTGCGGATCATCTCCGCCACCCACCGCGACCTGCCGAAGGCGATGGCCCGCGGCGAGTTCCGCGAAGATCTGTTCTATCGCCTCAACGTGGTGAATCTGAAGATCCCGCCGCTTTCCGAGCGTACGGAAGATATTCCGCTACTGGCCAACCATCTGCTACGCCAGTCCGCCGATCGCCATAAGCCGTTTGTCCGGGCGTTTTCCAGTGATGCGATGAAGCGGCTGATGGCCGCTAAATGGCCGGGCAACGTGCGTCAGCTGGTGAACGTAATTGAGCAGTGTGTGGCTCTGACCTCTTCACCAGTAATCGGCGATGCGCTGGTGGAGCAGGCGCTGGAGGGCGAGAATACCGCGCTGCCGACCTTCGTGGAGGCGCGCAATCAGTTTGAGCTGAACTATCTGCGTAAGCTGTTGCAAATTACCAAGGGCAACGTCACCCATGCCGCGCGGATGGCTGGACGCAACCGCACTGAATTCTATAAGCTGCTGTCGCGCCATGAGCTCGACGCCAACGACTTTAAAGAGTAGCTCCGCACTATAGCGCAAGTTATGATACGGTAAGCAACCGGTTACGCGACTAAGACAGGAACACCATGAAAAAGATTGATGCGATTATTAAACCTTTCAAACTGGATGACGTGCGTGAAGCGCTGGCCGAAGTCGGCATCACCGGGATGACGGTAACGGAAGTGAAGGGCTTTGGCCGCCAGAAAGGGCATACCGAACTGTACCGCGGTGCGGAGTATATGGTGGATTTTCTGCCAAAAGTGAAAATTGAAATCGTGGTGACCGACGATATCGTCGATACCTGTGTGGATACCATCATCCGTACGGCGCAGACCGGCAAGATTGGCGACGGCAAGATCTTTGTCTTTGACGTCGCACGGGTCATTCGTATCCGTACTGGTGAAGAAGACGACGCGGCGATTTAACTCTCGCCGCTCGCTGCAGTATTGCCGGGTGGCGCTGCGCTTACCCGGCCTACAAATCCCCGCGTCGTCGGGGCTTACAGGACCTTATGCGGGCCGAAACATTCGTAATGAATGTTGTCTTTATTAACCCCTAATTCTACCAGCTGCTTCGCTGCAAACTGCATAAACGCTACCGGGCCGCAGAGATAGAACTGCATCTGCGGGGCGCGAATATTGTCCGCCACTGCCGCTAAATCCATCAAACCTTCGCTATCAAAACGTCCAGTCTGACGGTCGGCTTCGCTCGGGTTGCGATACCACACGTGCGAGGTAAACGCCGGCAGCGCCGCGCCAAGCGCACTCACTTCATCGGCAAAGGCGTGAACGTCGCCATTTTCCGCCGCATGGAACCAGTTCACCTGACCCTGATGACCGCTCTTCGCCAGCGCATCCAGCATCGCCAGCATCGGCGTTTGCCCGACGCCCCCGGAGAGCAGGGTGACCGGCGTCTGTGGCTCAACGTTAAGGAAGAAGTCACCCGCCGGGGCGGCTAAATAGACCACATCGCCTTCGCTGGCATGGTTATGCAGCCAGCTGGAAACCTGACCGCCGTCCTCACGTTTTACCGCGATGCGGTAGCCTTTGCCGTCCGCTTTGCGGGTCAGGGAGTACTGGCGGATTTCCTGATACTCGAACGCCTCCGGTTTCAGCCAGATGGCCAGGTACTGGCCAGGCTGGTAATCGGCGACCGGCTGGCCATCAACCGGTTCGAGCTCAAAGCTGGTGATAAGCTGGCTGCGCGGGGTTTTCTTCACGATGCGGAACGCGCGGGTCCCTTCCCAGCCGCCGGTTTTACTGGCGTTTTGCTGATAAATTTCTGCTTCGCGGCCGATAAAGACGTTCGCCAGCACGCCGTAAGCTTTTCCCCAGGCATCAAGCACTTCCTGACCCGGGCTGAACATTTCATCGAGGGTCGCCAGCAGATGGCTGCCAACGATGTTGTACTGCTCCGGTTTGATCTGGAAGCTGGTGTGTTTCTGGGCGATTTTTTCCACCGCCGGCAGCAGGGCGGGCAGGTTATCGATATTGCTGGCGTAGGCGGCAATCGCGTTGAACAACGCTTCACGCTGATCGCCGTTGCGCTGGTTGCTCATGTTGAAGATCTCTTTGAGCTCCGGATTATGCGCAAACATGCGATCGTAAAAATGGGCGGTGAGCTTCGGACCGGTCTCTACCAGCAGAGGGATGGTGGCTTTGACCGTGGCGATGGTTTGAGCGTCGAGCATAGCGTGCTTCCTTGTGTGTTATCTTATTGATGCATTTTAAATGCATCTTAAAGAAATAACCCTGCGTTGTAAATGGTTCTTTAACACTTTCCCCCGATGCCGTTACAACATGAAGAATTTGCATCACAATCCTGAAAAGAAATCCGTTGATACTGAGAGAGGCGTTATTGCTCAAAGCCTTGTGTCATGCGGAGCCAAACGTTTGCGTAAAATCCTTTGTCAAGACCTGTTATCACAGAATGATTCGGTTATACTGTGGGCCGTTGTCCAATCGGACCGCCTTTTTAGGCCGAAATTTTATTGTTAGCTGAGTCAGGAGATGCGGATGTTAAAGCGTGAAATGAACATTGCCGATTATGATGCCGAACTGTGGCAGGCTATGGAGCAGGAAAAAGTACGTCAGGAAGAGCACATCGAACTGATCGCCTCCGAAAACTACACCAGTCCGCGTGTGATGCAGGCGCAGGGCTCTCAGCTGACCAACAAATATGCTGAAGGATATCCGGGCAAGCGTTACTACGGCGGCTGCGAATATGTCGACGTGGTTGAGCAACTGGCTATCGACCGTGCGAAAGAGCTGTTCGGCGCAGACTATGCTAACGTCCAGCCGCACTCCGGCTCCCAGGCTAACTTTGCCGTCTACACCGCGCTGCTGCAGCCGGGCGACACCGTGCTCGGTATGAACCTGGCGCAGGGCGGCCACCTGACTCACGGCTCCCCGGTTAACTTCTCCGGCAAACTGTACAACATCATCCCTTACGGTATCGATGAGTCCGGCAAAATTGACTACGACGACATGGCGAAGCAGGCTCAGGAACACAAACCGAAGATGATCATCGGTGGTTTCTCCGCTTACTCCGGTATCGTTGACTGGGCGAAAATGCGTGAAATCGCTGACAGCATCGGCGCTTACCTGTTCGTCGATATGGCGCACGTGGCAGGCCTGATTGCCGCTGGCGTGTACCCGAACCCGGTTCCGCATGCGCACGTCGTGACCACCACCACCCACAAAACCCTGGCGGGTCCGCGCGGCGGGCTGATCCTGGCGAAAGGCGGTAGCGAAGAGCTGTATAAGAAACTGAACTCTGCCGTATTCCCAAGCGCGCAGGGCGGCCCGCTGATGCACGTTATCGCGGCGAAAGCGGTGGCGCTGAAAGAAGCGATGGAGCCAGAGTTTAAAGTTTACCAGCAGCAGGTTGCGAAAAACGCCAAAGCAATGGTGGAAGTGTTCCTGAACCGCGGCTACAAAGTGGTGTCTGGCGGTACTGAGAACCACCTGTTCCTGCTGGATCTGGTTGATAAAAACCTGACCGGTAAAGAAGCTGACGCCGCCCTGGGCCGCGCCAACATCACCGTCAACAAAAACAGCGTGCCGAACGATCCGAAGAGCCCGTTCGTGACCTCCGGTATCCGTATCGGTTCTCCGGCGGTGACTCGCCGCGGCTTTAAAGAAGCGGAAGTCAAAGAGCTGGCTGGCTGGATGTGTGACGTGCTGGACAACATCAATGACGACGCGGTCATTGAGCGCGTGAAAGGCAAAGTGCTGGATATCTGCGCCCGCTTCCCGGTATATGCGTAAGCGTTAGCGTTGACATCAAAAAGGCCGCGTATGCGGCCTTTTTTGTCTCTGTTGATTAGCGGCGGTCGAGGGAGATCGCGCCGGGGCCGGTGATCGCCAGCAGCAGGAAGGCGCCGGCAATACTGACGTTTTTCCAGAAGTTAATCATGTTCGGCAATACCGCGTCGCCGGTCATATCCCAGTAATGATGGCCAATCACCGCCGTGCCCAGGGTGTAGAAGATAAAGATAACCGCCAGCGGGCGGGTGAAAAAGCCAAGCACAATCAGAATCGCGGCTGGCACTTCCATAATAACGGCGATAATCGCCGCCAGCGTCGGCATCGGCGCGCCGGAGGCGGCCATGTACTGCACGGTGCCGCCAAAACCCAGCAGTTTGGGATAGCCAAACAGAATAAACAGAACCACCACGGCGATGCGGGCGATGAGCAGCAACAGAGAGCGGGAAGCGCCAAAATCAAAATAGCGGAGTGTGTTCATAATCAGCTCGTTATGAGAGACGTGTGATTTAAACGTAATACACAAATTTGCGCTCCGCCACGTTCGTTAATGACTAAACCAACGTCTGCAATTGCTCCTCAACGTACAGATAACCTATTCCCATCAGCTGTTGGGCGCGGGTCAGCTGGCCAAAGCCGATTTGGGTGGCGTGCGCTCGCGGCGTATCCCGGTGGTCAAAGGGGTTGAAACCCGTTTGTTTGACGATATTTTCCAGCCACTGCTCACCAAAGGCGCAGCTGCGCCCGTAAAGCCAGATCTGATTAATATTTAATATATTCAGGAAATTATAGAGGCTTAAGCCAATGGCGTTGGCAGCGTTATCAACCCATGCGCGAATTTGCACATCTCCCTCTTTCCAGGCCTCAATGAGCGACGCCGTGGTTAACTGATCGGGGGAGAGCGTTGCTTCAGGCTGCGTTTTGAGCCACATTCGGGCCTGTTTTTTCAGCGCGCTGAGAGAGGCGACGGTTTCGAGGCAGCCGTATCTTCCGCAGTCGCAGGCTCTGCCGTCAGGATTAACAATCGTATGCCCTATCTGCCCGCTGCCGTACAGGCTGCCGCGATAAATATGATCGTTAATCACAAATGACGAGCCGATACCGTAGTCGACGTTGATCACGCAAAAATCCGGCTGTGTACCCTGATGTTGCCACTTCTCCGCCAGCGCCAGCATCACGCAGTCGTTATCCACCCGAACCTGCACGCCAAGCCGCTCCTCAAGCAGATACTTTATTTCGACCGGTGTTTTCCAGCGTGCCTGGGGCATGGTTTGTGAAACGCCGGTTATCGGATCAACCTGTCCATGTACGCCAAGTGCGAGATTGATGCTGTGCTGCGGGTAGCGGCGGTGGATATGCCGCCAGCATTCAACGATGGCCTCAAGCAGGGACGGTGGGGTGGGGGCGTTGACTGGCAAATACTGGTGCTCATCCACTGCCAGCAGGCGGGCGTCAGCAAGCTGATACTCAATGCTGGTCGGGGTGATATTCATGCACAGTGTCCAGGCGCCGTGTTCGGGGATCTGGTAGCTGCCGCTGTTCACGCCCCGTTTGCTCATGTGTTCCGTTGAGTGACTGATTAATCCCTCGCTCAGCAGCTCGGCGAGAATATTGCTCACCGCCGGAATGGAGAGTCCGGTGAGTTGAGAGAGCTGTGATTTACTGAGCTGCTTTTCCCGCCACAGATGGGAAAGAAAAATCGATTTATTGGCCTGCCGGACCCGGGCGTTATTAAAACCAGTACGCTGCATACACTTAACTCCCTTAACTATATTGCGTGAGCTTTGCGCATTTTAACAGCGAACTGGCGCTATAGACTCCTCTCATAGCATATTTTACTTCGTTTTGTTTAGTGGAGGCGTCATGTACGGTTCGGTTAAGGTCTGGCAGGAAACCATTTCATTACCAACGTGGACGACGGGAGCGGAAGATCCGAACCCTATGTTTCTGGAAAAACGTGTTTATCAAGGATCTTCCGGCAGCGTCTATCCCTACGGCGTGATTGATACCCTGACCGGCGAACGTGAAATGCGCGATTATCACGCCGTGTGGATGGAGAATGATTTCCTTCGGGTCATGCTGCTACCGGAGCTGGGCGGCCGAATTCATCGAGCATATGACAAAGTCAAACAACGTGATTTCGTCTATTACAATGAAGTGGTTAAGCCAGCCCTGGTAGGGCTTCTCGGTCCCTGGATCTCCGGCGGAATCGAATTTAACTGGCCGCAACATCACCGGCCGACGACCTTTATGCCGGTCGATTTTTCTGTTCAGCAGGGAAAGAACGGCGCCCAGACCGTATGGATGGGGGAAGCGGAGCCCATGCGCGGTTTGCAGGTTATGGCCGGGTTTACACTCTATCCTGACCGCGCGCTGATTGAAATCACTGGCAAGATCTTTAATGGTAACGCCACGCCGCGCCATTTCCTGTGGTGGGCCAACCCTGCAGTCAAAGGCGGCGATGCCCACCAGAGTGTATTCCCTCCCGATGTCACTGCTGTATTCGACCATGGTAAGCGCGATGTTTCTGCTTTCCCGATTGCCACCGGTACCTACTACAAAGTGGACTATTCTGCGGGAGTTGATATCTCCCGTTATAAAAACGTTCCGGTCCCCACTTCGTATATGGCGGAGAAGTCGGACTACGATTTTGTCGGCGCTTATCACCATGACGAGCGAGGTGGGTTACTGCATGTTGCCGATCACCACGTCTCTCCGGGTAAAAAACAGTGGAGCTGGGGCTATGGGGAGTTTGGCCAGGCCTGGGATCGAAATCTGACCGATGAAAATGGCCCCTACATTGAGTTAATGACCGGAGTCTTCACCGATAACCAGCCTGACTTTACGTGGCTGGCGCCTTATGAAGAGAAGGTGTTTGTGCAAAATTTCCTTCCCTATAGCGAGTTAGGGATGGTGCAAAACGCCAATACGCAGCTGGCACTGAAGCTGGTTCGCGAGTCTGGGCAACTGCAGCTTGGCGTGTATGCCGTTGCTCCGCTACATCATATCGTGGTTGAACTCAGCGCTGACCATCAGTCATTTTACGAAACTCAGCTGACGCTGAAGCCCGGTGAGAGCTGGCAGCAGACGCTGCCGGAAAATGGCGCCGGGTGCTTAACCCTCAAAGTGAAAAATGCCGAGAACCAATTACTGCTGGATTATCAGGAGCATATTACCCGGCAGACGCCGCTGCCCGATCCGGCGTCAGCGCCAGCGATGCCGGAAGAAATCCACAATAGTGACGAACTCTATTTTATCGGTCAGCACCTTGAACAATACAACTACGCAAGCCGCTATGCCGGAGATTACTATCGCCGGGCGATTGAGCTTGACCCGCAGGATTATCGCAATAATGTTGCCCTCGGTACCCTGGCGTTCAACTGTGCCGATTGGGCGCTGGCGGAGCAGTGTGCCCGCGCCGCGCTACAGCGCGCGCATCGTCTGAATAAGAACCCGCGAGATGGCGAAGCCAGTATGCTGCTTGCCAGCGTGCTGGAAAGGATGGGGGATGATGCAGGCGCCTGGGATCACTATTACAAAGCCTCCTGGAGCGGTAACTGCCGTGACGCCGCCTGGTGGTCGCTGGCGCGGCTGGCGATGAAGCGCGGTGATGTTGCCGATGCGCTGGAAAAAGTAAACACCAGTCTGCGGTTCAACGCCAGCAATCCTCTGGCGATGGGGCTGAAAGCGCTGGCATTAGCCAACAGTGGGCAGAAGCAAGCAGCGCTGGAGTTTATTTTCGCCTCTCTTGAACAATACCCATTGGGCTATCCGCTGCACTGCGCACGCTGGATGATTGAGCGGAGCGACGACGCGCGGGAGACCCTGCTGCGCATCACGGGGCGCAGAGGGGTCAACGCCAGCCTGCTGGCGGGCTGGCTGCTCTCTCTCGGACAGAAGCAGGCGGCGAAAGAGGTGCTTGAGGTTGTGGATTGTCAGGAAGCGCTGCCGATGCTGTGGCGTGCGTCCTTGAGCGATGACGCCAATAAACGGCAACAGTTTATTACCGAAGCCGAGCACTGCCATGCGCGGAAAGTACGTTTCCCCAACACGCTCGATGAAGTTCAGATGCTGCAAAACCTGAGCGATAGCGCTTTTGCCCGCTATCTGCTCGGTTGCTTCTGGTACAGCAAACGTCGCTATGAAGAGGCGGTGAGCTGCTGGCGCGAGACGCTGGAAAAATCTCCCGATTATGCGCCTGCTCATCGTCTGCTGGGCGTCTACTCCTGGAATAAACAGCAGGATGCAACGCAGGCGCTGGCTTATCTGCAGCGCGCCGTCGCGCTGGAACCGGAAAATGCGCGCTTCCTGTTTGAACTCGATTTTTTGCAAAAATTACTGGCCAGGCCGGTACATGAGCGACTGACGACGCTGGTGGAACGTAAAGCCGTGGTACTGAAGCGGGACGACCTGACCGCTGAGCTGCTAAGCCTGTGGAACGCGTCTGGTCATTATGCCGATGCCGCCGCGATTCTGGATACGCGCGTATTCCATCCCTGGGAAGGAGGAGAAGGGAAAATCACCGGCCAGTATTTGCTCAATCAGCTTCATCGGGCATTACAGTTCATCGAGCGTGAGGCGTTTAAACAGGCCATCGACTGTCTGAAAGCCGCATTACGCTATCCCGACAATCTGGGGGAGGGGCGACTGCCTGGGCAAACGGACAACGATATCTGGTATTTGCTGGGCTATTGCGCAGAACAGGCTGGGGATGCGCAGCAGGCGGCGGAATATTACCAGCTTGCCCGGCAAGGTGGCTCAACGCTGGACGCCGGGCGTTACTACAACGATCAACCCGCCGATTACCTTTTCTGGCAGGGCATTGCGCTGAGTAAGAGCGGTAAACCAGCGCAGGCCGAGCAGCACTTCCGCCATTTTATCGACTGGGCCGTGCAGCATCGGGATGACGTTCCGCAAGTTGATTTTTTTGCCGTCTCTCTTCCGGACCTGGTGGTTCTCGACGTATCAGCGCAGCAAAGACATCAGCAGCACTGCTTGTTTATTGAGGCGCTGGGACATCTGGGGCTGGGTAATGTATCCGCCTGCCAGCAGAGGATGCAGCAGCTTCTGCAAATCAACCCGGCTCATGATAAAGCGCATCTGATTCGCCATGCTCTGCAAAGCGGCATTTTTTCCTGAACCTGAAAGTGGCGGGCTCGGCCCGCCTGAACCCTACTGTTCCCTGCGTTTCCCTTATAGAGGAATCATTATGAATAACGCGCAGACACATTTGAAAATGGGCTACGTCTGGACGATTTGTCTGGTCGCTGCCTGCGGTGGTTTACTGTTTGGCTATGACTGGGTGGTGATTGGCGGCGCTAAGCCATTTTATGAAGCCTGGTTTTCAATTACCGACCCGGCGCAGTCGGGTTGGGCGATGAGCTCAGCGCTGTTGGGGTGCATTTTCGGCGCATTAATTTCGGGATGGTGCGCCGATAAACTGGGACGCAAACTGCCATTAATTCTTTCCGCTGTGCTGTTCAGCGCGTCGGCGTGGGGGACGGCGGTCGCCAGTCATTTCGACATGTTTGTGGTTTACCGCATTGTGGGTGGCGTGGGGATTGGTCTGGCATCCGCGCTCAGCCCGCTCTACATTGCCGAAGTTAGCCCGGCAGAGAAAAGAGGACGCTTTGTCGCGGTCAACCAGCTCACCATCGTGATTGGCGTGCTGGCCGCTCAGTTAATCAATCTGATGATTGCTGAACCGGTGGAGACGGGGGCGACGCAGCAGATGATTGTGGAGAGCTGGAACGGGCAGATGGGATGGCGCTGGATGTTCGGCGCGGAACTGGTTCCGGCGCTGGCGTTTCTGGTTCTGATGTTTTTTGTTCCCGAGTCGCCGCGCTGGCTCATGAAGGCCGGTAAACCGGAGCGCGCCCGGGCGGCGCTGGAACGCATTGGTTCTGCCGACTATGCCGACCGGATCCTGCGTGAAATCGCGCATACCCTGGAAAAGGATAACAACAAAGTTTCCTACGGCGCGCTGTTGGCTCCCCAGGTGAAACCGATTGTGATCATTGGCATGGTGCTCGCCATATTCCAGCAGTGGTGCGGGATTAACGTCATCTTTAACTACGCGCAGGAGATTTTTGCCTCGGCGGGGTTCGATATTAACAGCACGCTGAAATCGATCGTCGCGACGGGCGTCGTTAATCTGGTCTTTACCATTGCGGCGCTGCCGCTGGTGGATAAAATCGGTCGCCGTAAATTAATGCTGCTTGGCGCTTCGGGATTGACGCTGATCTATGTGCTGATCGCCGGCGCTTACGCCATGGGCATAATGGGGTGGCCGGTACTGTTGCTGGTGCTGGCGGCGATTGCTATTTATGCGTTGACCCTGGCGCCGGTGACCTGGGTGCTGCTGGCGGAGATTTTTCCCAACCGCGTACGTGGACTCGCGATGTCTTTAGGTACTCTGGCGCTTTGGATTGCCTGCTTCCTGTTAACCTATACTTTCCCGCTGCTGAATGCCGGCCTGGGCGCGGCAGGCAGCTTCCTGCTGTATGGCGTCATTTGTGCGGCCGGCTACCTCTATATCCTGCGCAACGTGCCGGAAACGAAAGGTATCACCCTTGAAGCGCTGGAAGAGCAGCTGGCGCAGCGTCATTCGGGCGTTAATGCGGCGAAGCAGGAGCAGATGCGCTAATGGCGGAAGAGTGGATTCTGGAAAACGCGCATCTGCGGATGCGCATCTCCTCCCTGGGTGGCAAAGTACAAAGTTTGTTCTCCCGGCAACATCAGGCTCCGGTGCTGTACGAAAACCCGGCGGGCGGCATGTTTCCTATGCTGCCATTGGCCAATCGCGTCGCCGGCAACCGTTTTACTTTTCATGGGCAGGAGATTGCCCTGCCTCGCCACCATGCCGACGAGCACTTCTTTCTTCACGGTGACGGCTGGTTACAGCGCTGGGAAATTATTGAGCACGGTGCCGGGTATTGTGTATTGCAGCTGCGTCGGCAGCATGCCTGCGGTTTCGATTATCTGGCGCAGCTCCGCTACCAGTTGCTGCGTAACCAGCTGATAGCGGAGCTAACGCTCACCCACTGTGGGGAGGCCCCAGCGCTTTACGGCTGCGGCTTTCATCCCTTTTTCCCTTTTGATGAGCGCAGTAAGGCCCAGTTCGAAGCCAGCGGCTACTGGCCGGAAGGGGAACATCATCTCCCTCTCGGCTGGCAAGGCGAACTGCCCGACTACGCTGATTTCAGCGTGGCGCAGTTCGGGGAGGATCGTTGGCTGAACGTGGGTTATTCCGGCTGGGGCGGGCGGGCGAGGGTAAGCAATGACGTGATGAATATCACAATTCTATCGCAAACTCCGTGGTTGATGCTTTTCAGAATGCAAGGTGAATCATTCCTTTGCCTCGAGCCGCAAAGCCATCCGGTAAACGCCCACAACATGGACGGGCAGCCGGGGCTGCGAGTTTTAGGCGCGGGAGAGAAACTGAATTTTTCGCTGAAAATCATCATCGAGGGGGCATAAATAACGAGCTATCAGCAGACAAGAGTATCTTGCGCCCGCCGGGGTTTATCGCCAGACTATCGCCACCATTCGGGAGGAAATCATGGTCTTGCACTCCACGCGCTGGCTGGCGCTCAGTTATTTCACCTACTTTTTTAGCTACGGTATTTTTCTGCCCTTCTGGAGCGTCTGGCTGGCAGGCAATGGACTGACTCCGGAAACCATTGGCATCTTGCTTGGCGCCGGGCTGGTGGCCCGTTTTCTCGGTAGCCTGCTGATTGCCCCGCGGGTCAGCGATCCCTCCCGGCTGATCGCCGCCTTGCGCGTGCTGGCGCTGTTAACCTTGCTCTTTGCGCTGGCCTTCTGGGCCGGCAGTCACGTGGCATGGCTGCTGGCCATTATCGTTGGCTTCAACCTGTTCTTTTCACCACTGGTGCCGCTGACGGATGCCCTGGCCAATACCTGGCAAAAGCAGATCACCATGGACTATGGCCGGGTGCGGCTATGGGGCTCCATTGCTTTCGTCATCGGTTCCGCGCTGACCGGCAAGCTGGTGAGCCTGTTTGATTACCGGGCGATCCTGTTGATGTTAAGCCTTGGCGTTGCCTCGATGCTGCTCGGCATGCTGCTCAAACCGTCGGTGATGCCGCAGGGAGAGTCGCGCCAGCAGCAGGGGGCCGGTCTGACGGCATGGCTGACGCTGGTGCGCCAGAGCTGGCGCTTCCTGGCCTGCGTTTGTCTGCTGCAGGGGGCGCACGCCGCCTACTATGGCTTTAGCGCCATCTACTGGCAGCAGGCTGGCTATTCGGCTTCGGCGGTCGGTTATCTGTGGTCGTTAGGCGTGGTGGCGGAAGTGGTGATCTTCGCATTAAGCAAAAAAGTGTTCCGCCGCTTCAGCGCGCGCGATCTGCTGCTGCTCTCCGCTGTGTGCGGGCTGATCCGCTGGACGCTGATGGGCTGGACCACGGCGCTGCCAGGGCTCATCCTCGCGCAGATCCTCCACTGTGGCACCTTCACGGTGTGTCACCTGGCGGCGATGCGCTATATCGCCGCCCGTCAGGGCAGCGAGGTGATCCGCCTGCAGGCCGTCTACTCGGCGGTGGCGATGGGGGGAAGTATTGCCATCATGACCGTCTTCGCTGGCTTCCTCTACCAGCACCTGCACCAGGGCGTATTCTGGGTGATGGCGATGCTAACGATCCCGGCGCTGGTTATTCGACCGAAAGCGGTAGCGGCCTAGTCTTCGAGCATCGCGCAGATATGCTGCTGCTGGCGTTCAGTAAAGCCGTTCTCCGCATGGATTAGCGGCGGCGAAAACAGCGGCAGCGCCGTCGCATAGGGGGTGACAATCAGTGTGACCCCTTTCGGTGTACCTTCCTTTTGAAAGCGCTCTACGCTCTGGTATTTGATATTTAGCGGCAGCAGCGTGAGTTCGCGCAGCTGCTGTTCCAGCGTCGCTTCAATATCCGGATTATCATCGGTCAGCAGCAGGACCTGCTTCTCGTGCAGGTCGCTTTTTTGCATCAGCCAGGCGCCAAAGATCACCGCGATTAAGCTGGTCTCCTCCTCATTAAAACGAATGTGCCAGGCCTCCTCGAATTCACCCAATGCCGCCTGGGTGGTGCGCAGTAAGCGGGGATAGAGCCGGCTCACTTCCTCTGTGAGCGCACTGTCGATGCCGATGGCAAACACGCTGCGGATCAATGCCTGCGACAAATGAATATAGAGTTGATCGCTGAGCCCCTGCTCATCACTGAACGACCTGCCGGCGAGGATCTGGAAGCGGTGGATCAGGCCGGAGATAGCCAGCCGCAGGCGGCGATCCTGCGGATGACCGTCGCGAAGCGGATCGGGAGTTTTGAGCAACATAAACAGCAATGAGAGGAAAAAGGGTTCCCCGACATGCGGCGGAGCCCCGACCCGGCGCTGCCAGTGGCGGACAATCTCCTGCGCCAGGGTAAACTCGGCGGCGGTCTGGGCCCAGTGCTGCTGTTCATCGTTAAAGTCAGGCGAATAGCCCCGGTGATGTTCAAGCAGGCAATACTGCAGGTACAGGCGCAGAAACTGCACGTCCCGGCAGTCGAACTGGCGATTGAGCGCCCGCGCGCAGCGATTGACCAGCGCCTGCAGATTGGTATCGTCGTATAAAGTGCGGGCGATACCTTCCTGTTTAAGCTGCGTTTTCAGCGCCGGGGTAAAATGATGGTTAACGAACTGCGGGCACAGACGCAGCCCCCGCCGCAGCGCATGCAGCAGACATAAACGTTGGTCGAGCGCGGCGCCTTCAATCCGATAGCTGCCGTCCACCTGTGACTGGAGGGTCAAGCGGTGGTAACGCTGAATTTCGCGTCCGGTCTCCTCAATATCCTGCCGGGCCGTGGTCTCATCAACGAGGTTGATTCTGCCAAGCCGTTCAGTCGTTACCGACTGCCCGGGCAGATAAAACATCAGGAGCACCTGGCTACGGCGCTGTGGACTGGAAAGCGCAGATGGTGGTTCAATGACGGTCATCATCTGGTAAGTTCCAGTTAGGGTTTCCGCTAAGGATAGACAATGACGGCGGTGGGGACAGGGAAGAGCGTCTGCTTTAGCTCAGGATTGCTGGCGAAGGTCACAGAATTTTTCACGTGAGGAACAGATGAACAGAGTGAAACAATGCACCGGCGCGGCGTTTTTCATGGTTTTATCGTGGTCAGCCGCCGCGCATCCGCATAGCTTCATCAGTTTGCACAGCGAGCCGGTGATCGAAGACGGTCTGTTGAGCGCCTTTAAAATGCGCTGGACCATGGACGAAATAACCTCATCGGATCTGCTCTATGATGCCGGAAGCGCCAAACCGGGCAGCGAAGTGTGGAAAAAGCTGGCGGCGGAGGTGATGGCCAACGTGCTCGGCCAGCACTATTTCAGCGAGCTGTGGCACAACGGCCAGCGGGTGAAATTTGCCAATCGTCCCGCTGGCTATGGCCTCGAGCGTGAAGGACTGCAGGCGGTTCTGACCTTTACCCTGCCGCTGGCGACGCCGCAACCCGTTGCCGGGCAGACGTTTACCTTCTCCACCTTCGACCCGACCTACTACGTCGACATGTTTTATGACATGGATAGCGATTTTTCCCTGCCCGCAGCCCTGCAGGATGCCTGTAAGGCAACGGTGATGACGCCAAAACCGAACGACAAAATGCTCTCGTACGCTCAGTCGCTGGATAAAGCGGATGCGCCGCCGGAGGATATGGCACTGGGCAGCTATTTTGCCCAGAAGGTGACCCTGACATGTCAGTGATTTTTACCCCGCGCGCGCGATCCTCGCGCTGGAAAGCGCTGTGGCCGCTGGCGCTGTTGCTGGCTGTGAGCATCATCGGCGGTATTTGGCTGTGGCAGGCGTGGCCGCAGGTGCTGATGCAGAGCGCTGTCTGGCAGCGTTCGCTGAATCTGGAACTCAGCCGTCTGCTGCAGGCGGTGGCGGAGAACCCGGCAGCGGCGGGGCTGTCGCTGCTCGGGTTCAGTTTCGTTTATGGTGTGCTGCATGCCTTAGGGCCCGGCCATGGTAAAATTGTCATTACTACCTGGCTCGCCACCCATCCCTCGAAGCTGAAATCGAGCATTAACCTGACGCTGGCCGCCTCTTTATTACAGGGGCTGGTGGCCATCGTGCTGGTGGTCGTGGTGCTGGCGCTGCTGCAGCTGCCGGCACGCCAGCTGCATCTCAGCAGTTTCTGGCTGGAGAAGGGCAGCTATCTGCTGGTGGGCGCGTTAGGTTTGCTGCTGTGCTGGCGGGCGCTAAAAAAGTTGTGTCTGCTGCTGAGTCGGCCAACGTTTACCGCTTTTACCCCGCATCATGTTCATCACGAGCACTGTGGCTGCGGGCACCAGCATCTCCCGGCGCCGGATCAGCTTCAGAGCGGCGACGACTGGCGGGCACGCGCCGCGATTGTCCTGTCGATGGGCATGCGCCCCTGCTCGGGGGCAATTATGGTCCTGCTGTTCAGCAAGGTGATCGGGGTGTTCAGTTGGGGGATGGCGGCGGCGCTGGCGATGGCGGCGGGAACCTCGTTGACCATTACCGCGCTGGCGTTGCTGGTGCACAGTTTTCGCCAGCTGGCGGTGAAGCTGGGCCAGCATCAGACGCCACCGCTGTGGCGCCAGGTGGGCTGGCTGACGCTGGCGCTGGCCGGAGGCGTCTTTTTGCTGGTGGCGGCAGGGGTGATGTGGGTCAGTGCTGTCCCGGCCGGCGGTGGGATCCGCCCGTTTTAGCCCGGCGCCGGGCGCAAATCCGAAAGTAGTCACCCGCGCTTGCCGCTGATGACGCGATGCTCTAGTTTTCCGCTTTTCGGCGGATGACAAGGAGTCGCAATGGCCGCAAATATCCTTTCTCCCGCGCAGAGCGGGCGGTTCTATTATGGCTGCGCCGCTGTCGCCGGGCTGCTGGTGGGGCTGGCGATCGTCTACTGGTTTCCGGCGCTGGCCAGCTGGTGGCCGGCGGATCTGGTGCGTGTCTACCACGCCATGCCATATGTTATGGGATTCGGGGTGGCGAGTGTCGGGGATATCCCGCTGGCGGCCTACGCCACTTTAACGCTGTCGGGCTTCGTCATGGCCTTTTGCCATCCTGGTCACAGTAAACTGCCCATCGTTGCCTGGGCCGTGCATAACCAGCCCTCACCGCGGGAAATGGTTGACTGGATCCTGCGCAGCTGGGTGCTACAGTTCGGTTTTCTGGTGATCATTTTCTGGCGTTTCGCGTTTATGGGGAAGCTAAGCAGCGACAGGCTAATGCAGATTGCGGGCATCTGTAACGACGTTTGCTATCTGGCCACGCTGGTACTGGCAGGGATCCTGCTGCGCGACAGCTGGCGCGGCGTTAAAGGCGTTGTCGCGCCGGCAGGTAACATTCGCTTACCGCTGATCTTTGCCCTGAGCTTTTATCTGCCGTTTCAGTTGATATGGATTTTACTCAGTGCGCAGCAGTATGAACTGCCCCTGTGGGGATGGCTGCTGCTGGCCCCGGCAATGGTAGGCGTGTTGCTGGCCCGGCTGGCGACGGTAGGGATAGCGCTGTGTCTCCAGCGCTGGCTGGGGCAACAGGGCTGTCTGCGCTGGCGCGGACCGCTGGCCCTGTTTAGCGGCCTGACGGTGCTGTGCATCGGCGGCAATGCGGTGATTCGCCAGATCCTCAACATGATAAAATGACATAAAAAAAGGAAGCCGCGGCTTCCTTTTTGTCATCAGTAAGAGATTAACGCTTCAGCGCATCGCTCAGTTGCTCACGCATATTCGCCAGCATCGCTTTTACTACACGCGGGTTACCGGCAACGATGTTGCCCGTCATCATATAGTTATGACCACCGGTGAAGTCGCAGACAATCGCGCCAGCTTCACGAGCGATCAGCTCGCCTGCAGCGAAATCCCATGGCTTCAGGGCGATTTCAAAGTAGCCGTCAACGCGGCCGGCGGCTACATAGGCCAGATCCAGCGCAGCAGAGCCGGTGCGACGGAAGTCGGCGCATTCGGTAAACATATTACCCAGAATATTCATGTAGGTGGTGGCGTGCTGCTTCGCTTTGAACGGGAAGCCGGTGGCGATGATAGTGCCATCGAGGTCACGCGCGTTGCTGCCGCGCAGACGATAGCCGTTCAGCTGCGCGCCCTGGCCGCGGGTGGCGGTAAACAGTTCGTTACGCATTGGATCGTAGACCACCGCGACTTCAGTACGGCCTTTAATGCGTACGGCGATGGAAACAGAGAAGTGCGGCAGACGTTTTACGAAGTTGGTGGTGCCATCCAGTGGATCGATAACCCATTGAACATCCTGATCTTCACCCTCGTGTTCACCGCTTTCTTCGGTGATGATGGTGTGCTGTGGGTAAGACTTGCGAATGGTTTCGATAATAATCGCTTCTGCGGCTTTATCGACGTTGGTCACAAAGTCATTGCTGCCTTTCTGGCTGGTTTCTACGGAATCTGGCGTTTCGTAGTGCTTGGCAATTAAATTACCCGCCTTGCGCGCTGCGCGCACGGCAATGTTCAGCATCGGATGCATCGGTCTCTCTCACTGGATGTTAAAGAACGGGAAAAAACGGCGCATATAGTAACAGCGAATTCTGCTTATGTCTCCGTTTTATGTTAGCATGCACGAATAATCTTTAGCCGAAGAACCATAATGCTGCAAAATATTCGAATCGTACTGGTAGAAACCTCTCACACCGGCAACATGGGCTCTGTAGCCCGCGCGATGAAAACCATGGGCTTAACTAACCTGTGGCTGGTCAATCCCCTGGTCAAACCCGATTCGCAGGCTATCGCGCTGGCCGCGGGCGCCAGCGATGTGATCGGCAACGCGCAGATCGTCGATACCCTCGATGAAGCCCTGGCGGGCTGCAGCCTGGTGGTCGGTACCAGCGCACGTTCCCGCACGCTGCCGTGGCCAATGCTCGATCCGCGCGAATGCGGCATCAAGAGCGTCGCCGAAGGTCAGCATGCGCCGGTGGCGCTGGTCTTTGGTCGCGAGCGCGTTGGCCTGACCAACGATGAACTGCAAAAGTGCCATTACCATGTGGCGATTGCCGCCAACCCGGAGTACAGCTCGCTGAACCTGGCGATGGCGGTGCAGGTTATCGCCTATGAAGTGCGGATGGCCTGGCTGGCGACGCAGGAGCAGGCGCAGCCGGCAGTTGACCATGAAGAGGCGCCATACCCGCTGGTGGACGATCTGGAACGTTTCTACGGCCATCTTGAGCAGACGCTGCTGGCGACGGGCTTCATCCGCCCGAACCATCCGGGGCAGGTGATGAACAAGCTGCGTCGTCTGTTCACCCGCGCGCGTCCGGAAAGCCAGGAGCTGAACATCCTGCGCGGCATGCTGGCGTCTATTGAACAGCAGAATAAAGGTAAGTAAGCGCGTTAACGCCGGATGGCGCTTCGCTTATCCGGCCTACGAATCTACATCTCTGTTCTAGCCCGGGCGAGGCCTTTGGCCGACCCCGGCAGCGGCTCGAAATTAATAACGGCACGGAAAGCCAAATACCTGACTAAAACAGTCAAGTAAATAGTTGACCAAATTACTCGGGAATGTCAGACTTGGCCCTGCTATGCAATACCCATATTAATAAAAAGCCCGGCCAGGGGCGAGTTTGAGGTTAAGTAAGACATGAGACTGACATCTAAAGGGCGTTATGCCGTGACCGCAATGCTTGACGTTGCGCTCAACTCTGAAACCGGCCCGGTGCCGTTGGCAGATATTTCAGAGCGTCAGGGAATTTCGCTTTCCTATCTGGAACAGCTGTTCTCTCGCCTGCGTAAAAATGGCCTGGTTTCCAGCGTTCGTGGTCCGGGCGGTGGTTATCTGTTAGGTAAAGATGCCAGCAGCATCGCCGTCGGCGAAGTGATTAGCGCCGTAGACGAATCCGTCGATGCAACCCGTTGCCAGGGCAAAGGCGGCTGTCAGGGCGGCGATAAGTGCCTGACTCACGCGCTGTGGCGCGATTTGAGCGAACGCCTGACCGGCTTCCTGAACAATATCACATTGGGTGAACTGGTGAATAACCAGGAGATCCTTGATGTGTCCGGTCGTCAGCATCAGCACGAAACCCAGCGCAATGCGCGCACCCAGGACGCGATCGACGTTAAACTGCGCGCCTGAGTGACCCGTCCCGTTTCGGGCTGCGGCTGACAGGGCAAAGCGGCACGAAACGGCGGGACAACGATTATAACGAGCTTTCAGAATCAGGCCGGGATGCTCCGACATTCCGTGTACTCGGTCGTACATCAAGCCGGTTGCCTGATTCCTTGCATTGAGTGATGTACGGAGTTTAAGAGCAATGAAATTACCGATTTATCTCGATTACTCCGCAACCACGCCGGTGGACCCGCGTGTTGCCGAGAAAATGATGCAGTTCCTGACCATGGACGGGACCTTTGGTAACCCGGCCTCCCGTTCCCACCGTTTTGGCTGGCAGGCTGAAGAGGCGGTTGATATCGCCCGCAATCAGATTGCCGAGCTGGTCGGTGCCGACCCGCGCGAAATCGTCTTTACCTCTGGTGCGACTGAATCCGATAACCTGGCGATCAAGGGTGCAGCCAACTTTTATCAGAAAAAAGGCAAGCACATCATCACCAGCAAAACCGAGCATAAAGCGGTTCTGGATACCTGCCGTCAGCTGGAGCGCGAAGGCTTCGAAGTGACCTACCTGGCGCCGCAGAGCAACGGGATTATCGATCTGAAAGAGCTGGAAGCGGCGATGCGTGACGACACCATCCTGGTTTCCATCATGCATGTGAATAACGAAATCGGCGTGGTGCAGGATATCGCTACCATCGGCGAGATGTGTCGCGCCCGCGGTATCATTTACCACGTAGACGCCACCCAGAGCGTGGGCAAGCTGCCTATCGATCTGAGCCAGCTGAAAGTGGACCTGATGTCCTTCTCCGGTCATAAAATCTACGGTCCGAAAGGTATCGGCGCGCTGTACGTTCGCCGTAAGCCGCGTATTCGTATCGAGGCGCAGATCCACGGTGGCGGCCATGAGCGCGGTATGCGTTCCGGTACTCTGCCAGTTCACCAGATCGTCGGCATGGGTGAAGCTTACCGTATCGCCAAAGAAGAGATGGAAAGCGAAATGGCGCGCCTGCGCACCCTGCGCAACCGTCTGTGGAACGGCGTGAAGGATATGGAAGAAGTTTACCTGAATGGCGACCTCGAGCAGGGCGCGCCGAACATTCTTAACGTCAGCTTCAACTATGTTGAAGGTGAGTCGCTGATTATGGCGCTGAAAGATCTGGCGGTTTCCTCCGGTTCAGCCTGTACTTCCGCGAGCCTTGAGCCATCCTACGTGCTGCGCGCGTTAGGCATGACCGATGAACTGGCGCACAGTTCTATTCGTTTCTCTTTAGGTCGTTTCACTACCGAAGAAGAGATTGACTATGCCATCGATCTGATTCGCAAATCCATTGGTCGTCTGCGTGAACTCTCTCCGCTGTGGGAAATGTTCAAACAGGGCGTGGATCTGAACAGCATTGAATGGTCACATCACTAATTCGGCACCAATAAGGAGAATTCATCATGGCTTACAGCGAAAAAGTTATCGATCATTACGAGAATCCGCGCAACGTCGGCTCTTTTGACAACAGCGACGAGAACGTCGGCAGCGGCATGGTCGGCGCGCCGGCCTGCGGCGACGTGATGAAGTTGCAGATTAAAGTCAACAATGAAGGTATCATTGAAGACGCGCGCTTCAAGACCTATGGCTGCGGTTCCGCTATCGCTTCCAGCTCCCTGGTCACCGAGTGGGTGAAAGGTAAATCGCTGGACGAAGCGCAGGCGATCAAGAACACCGATATCGCCGATGAACTGGAACTGCCGCCGGTGAAAATTCACTGCTCTATCCTGGCGGAAGACGCGATTAAAGCCGCGATTGCGGATTACAAAAGCAAACGTGAAGCAAAATAATTAGTTGAGGTTTTGTTATGTCGATTACTCTTAGCGACAGTGCAGCAGCGCGAGTCAATACCTTCCTGGCGAACCGCGGTAAAGGGTTTGGCCTGCGCCTGGGCGTGAGAACCTCCGGCTGCTCGGGTATGGCCTATGTACTGGAGTTTGTTGACGAGCCGGCGGCTGAAGACACCGTGTTTGAAGACAAAGGCGTGAAGGTCGTGATCGACGGCAAAAGTCTGCAATTCCTCGACGGCACGCAGCTGGACTTCGTCAAAGAAGGCCTCAACGAAGGGTTTAAATTCACTAACCCTAACGTCAAAGACGAGTGCGGCTGCGGCGAAAGCTTTAACGTATAATCGGTACTCCCCAACCCCACCGCGGTCACGCCGCGCGTGGGGTTTTAGTTTAGATGCATGACCCTGAGGTTACTATGGACTATTTCACCCTCTTCGGGTTACCAGCCAGCTATACCCTCTCGCTCGAACAACTGGCTGTCCGGTATCAGGATCTGCAGCGCCAGTACCATCCGGATAAATTTGCCAGCGCACCTGCAGCGGAACAGCTTGCGGCGGTTCAGCACTCCGCCACCATTAACCAGGCCTGGCAGACGTTGCGCCATCCGCTGACTCGCGCGGAATACCTTCTCTCGCTGCATGGCTTTGATCTCGCCAGCGAACAGCATACCGTTCGCGACACCGCGTTTCTGATGGAACAGCTGGAGCTGCGCGAAGAGCTGGATGAGATCGGCCAGGCGAAAGACGATGCGCGGCTGGAGAGCTTTATCAAACGAGTGAAAGCGCTGTTTGATACCCGCCAGCAGCTGATGGTTGACCAATTGCATAATGAGAGCTGGGAGGCGGCGGCGGACACGGTACGTAAGCTCCGTTTCCTCGATAAACTGCGCAGCAGTGCTGAAGAACTCGAAGAAAAACTGCTCGATTTTTAATTTTCGGAAGCAATTATGGCCTTATTACAAATTAGTGAGCCCGGCCTGAGCGCCGCGCCGCATCAGCGTCGTCTGGCGGCCGGTATCGATCTGGGCACCACCAATTCTCTGGTGGCTACCGTGCGTAGCGGCCAGGCCGAAACTCTGCCCGATCATCAAGGCCGCTACCTGCTGCCGTCGGTGGTGAACTACCACGCTTCGGGGCTGACCGTCGGCTATGATGCCCGGCTGAACGCCGCCCAGGATCCCGCCAATACCATCAGCTCGGTGAAGCGGATGATGGGGCGCTCCCTCGCCGATATTCAAAACCGCTACCCGCATCTGCCGTATCAGCTGCAGGCCAGTGAAAACGGTCTGCCGATGATCCAGACCGCTGGCGGTCTGCTGAATCCGATCCGTGTCTCCGCCGATATCCTGAAAGCGCTGGCCGCCCGCGCCACTGAAGCGCTGGCTGGCGAACTCGACGGCGTGGTCATTACCGTTCCGGCCTACTTCGACGACGCTCAGCGTCAGGGGACTAAAGACGCGGCGCGTTTGGCGGGTCTGCACGTGCTCCGCTTGTTGAACGAACCCACTGCGGCGGCGATTGCCTACGGCCTCGATTCCGGTCAGGAAGGGGTGATTGCGGTCTACGATCTCGGCGGCGGCACCTTTGATATTTCCATTCTGCGCTTAAGCCGCGGGGTGTTTGAAGTGCTGGCCACCGGCGGTGACTCGGCTCTCGGTGGCGATGATTTCGACCATCTGCTGGCGGATTACCTGCGCGAGCAGGCGGGCTTCAGCGACCGTAGCGACAATCGTCTGCAGCGCGAGCTGCTGGATGCCGCCATCGCGGCGAAAATCGCCCTCAGCGATGCCGAGGAGGCGCACGTTGAGGTCGGCGGCTGGCAGGGCGAAATCACCCGTAGCCAGTTTAACGATCTGATTGCCCCGCTGGTAAAACGTACCCTGATGGCCTGCCGACGCGCGCTGAAAGACGCCGGCGTTGACGCGCAAGAGGTGCTGGAAGTGGTGATGGTCGGCGGTTCCACTCGCGTGCCGCTGGTGCGCGAACGCGTTGGCGAATTCTTTGGCCGTACTCCGCTGACCTCTATCGACCCGGACAAAGTTGTCGCCATCGGCGCGGCGATCCAGGCCGATATTCTGGTCGGCAACAAGCCGGACAGCGAACTGCTGCTGCTGGATGTTATCCCGCTGTCGCTTGGGCTGGAAACCATGGGCGGCCTGGTAGAGAAAGTCATCCCGCGTAATACCACCATTCCGGTGGCCCGCGCGCAGGAATTCACCACTTTCAAAGATGGCCAGACGGCGATGTCCATTCACGTGATGCAGGGCGAGCGTGAGCTGGTGCAGGATTGCCGCTCGCTGGCGCGTTTTGCGCTGCGCGGTATCCCGGCGCTGCCGGCGGGTGGGGCGCATATTCGCGTTACCTTCCAGGTGGATGCTGACGGTCTGCTGAGCGTTACGGCGATGGAAAAATCGACCGGCGTGGAAGCCTCCATCCAGGTGAAACCGTCTTACGGCCTGACGGACGGCGAAATCGCCACCATGATTAAAGATTCAATGAGCTACGCCGAACAGGATATCCAGGCGCGCATGCTGGCTGAACAGAAAGTCGAAGCCGCTCGCGTACTGGAGAGCCTGGCCAGCGCGCTGGCCGCCGACGCCGCGCTGTTAAGCGCCGCGGAACGTCAGGCTATCGATGCCGCTGCGGAGCAGGTCCGCGCCGCCGCGGCAGGCGATGATGCCGACGCGATTAAAGAAGCGATTAAAAATATCGACACACAAACCCAGGAATTCGCCGCCCGCCGTATGGATCAGTCGGTCCGTATCGCGCTGAAAGGCCAATCCGTGGACGAGGTTTAAAATGCCAAAAATTGTATTTCTGCCCCACCAGGACCTGTGTCCGGATGGCATCGTTGTGGAAGCTGAGACCGGTGAAACCATTCTCGATGCCGCGCTGCGTAGCGGCATCGAGATTGAACATGCCTGCGAAAAATCCTGTGCCTGCACCACCTGCCACTGCATCGTGCGTGAAGGTTTTGACTCGCTGGCCGAGAGTAGCGAAGATGAAGACGATATGCTGGATAAAGCCTGGGGACTGGAACCTGACAGCCGCCTGAGCTGCCAGGCGCGCGTCACCGACGAAGATCTGGTCGTTGAGATCCCGCGTTACACCATCAACCACGCACGCGAGCACTAATATGGCACTGAAATGGACTGACAGTCGCGAAATCGGCGAAGCGTTGTACGATGCTTACCCGGATCTCGACCCGAAAACCGTTCGCTTTACCGATATGCATCAGTGGATTTGCGATCTGGAAGAGTTTGATGATGACCCAAACGCATCCAATGAAAAAATTCTCGAGGCGATTCTGCTAGTCTGGTTAGACGAAGCCGAATAATTTTCGCGTCATGATTCATGCGGCGATATGAAGTTGGCTAAATCATCGAGCGAGAGAACGTTACGGGCTGCCATACGGTGGCCCGTTTGCTAAGAAGGATAATGATAATGACCGAAGCCATGAAGATTACGCTTTCTACTCAGCCAGCCGATGCGCGCTGGGGAGAAAAAGCGACCTGGAGTATCAATAACGACGGTATCGCCTTACATCTCAACGGTAAAGACGACCTGGGGTTAATCCAGCGCGCGGCGCGGAAAATTGACGGTATGGGTATCAAGCACGTTGCCCTGAGCGGCGAAGGCTGGAACACCGATCGCGCCTGGGCCTTCTGGGCGGGCTATAAAGGGCCGAAGGGCACTCGCAAAGTGGAATGGCCGACTCTGGACGACGCGCAGCGTAGTGAACTGGATAACCGTCTGACCATAATCGACTGGGTGCGCGATACCATCAATGCGCCGGCGGAAGAGCTGGGGCCGGAGCAGCTGGCGCAGCGCGCCGTCGACCTGCTGTGCAGCGTGGCGGGTGAGCAGATGAGCTATCGCATCACTAAAGGTGAAGATCTGCGCGAGCAGGGTTATCTCGGCCTGCACACCGTGGGCCGCGGCTCCGAGCGTCCGCCGGTCCTGCTGGCGCTGGACTATAACCCGACTGGCGATAAAGAAGCGCCGGTGTACGCCTGCCTGGTGGGCAAAGGCATCACTTTTGATTCCGGCGGCTACAGCATCAAACAGAGCGCCTTTATGGATTCAATGAAATCCGATATGGGGGGTGCGGCGACCGTCACCGGCGCGCTGGCTTTTGCCATCACCCGCGGTCTGAACAAGCGCGTGAAGCTCTACCTGTGCTGCGCCGACAACCTGATCAGCGGCAATGCATTCAAACTTGGCGATATCATTCATTATCGTAACGGCAAAACCGTTGAAGTGATGAACACCGACGCCGAAGGCCGCCTGGTGCTGGCGGATGGCCTGATTGACGCTTCGGCGCAGAAGCCAGAGCTGATCATCGACGCCGCCACCCTGACAGGCGCGGCGAAAACCGCGCTGGGTAATGACTACCACGCGCTGTTCAGCTTTGACGATGCGTTGGCCAATCGCCTGCTGGCGAGCGCGCAGGCGGAAAACGAAGCCTTCTGGCGTCTGCCGCTGGCCGAGTTCCACCGCAACCAGCTGCCGTCTAACTTTGCTGAACTGAACAATACCGGCAGCGCGGCCTATCCGGCTGGCGCCAGCACCGCGGCGGGCTTCCTGTCCCACTTCGTGGAAAACTACCACCAGGGTTGGCTGCATATTGACTGCTCCGCGACGTACCGTAAAGCCGCGGTAGAGCAGTGGTCGGCGGGCGCGACGGGTCTTGGCGTACGTACTATCGCCAATCTGCTGACGGCTGAGTAATGGCCTTGCCGGGTAGCGCTACGTTTACCCGGCCTGTATTTTTTGCCGGGTGGCGCGATACCTGCCCGGTCTGGAAAATCCCCAGGCCCGTGCAAGCGTGGTGCCGGCGGGCAATTCATTGTGAAGTAGCCAAACTATGTCTGATACCAAAAACGAATTAGAAACCCTGCTGGAAAAAGCGGCGACCGAGCCCGCTCATCGTCCGGCATTTTTCAGCGCGCTGCTGGAGGCGACCGTCTGGGTGCCGGGCAGTGCAGCCGATGGTGAGCAGATTGTCGAAGATAGCGCGCTGGATCTGCAGCACTGGGAAAAAGAGGACGGCAGCTCGGTGATCCCGTTCTTCACCTCGCTGGAGGCGCTGCAGCAGGCGGTGGAAGACGAGCAGGCTTTCGTGATGATGCCGGCCCGCACGCTGATGGCGATGACGTTGGGCGAATCGCTGTTCCTCAACCCGAAGCTGCCGAGCGGCAAAGAGTTCACCCCGCGTGAAATCAGTCATCTGCTCGGTGAAGAGGGCAGCCCGCTCAGTACCCAGACGGTACTGGAAGGCGGCGAAGCGCTGTTGTTATCTGAAGTCGCCGAACCGCCGGCGCAGATGGTGGATTCGCTGACTACGCTGTTCAAGACGCTGAAGACCGTCAAGCGGGCGTTTCTGTGCTCAATTAAAGAGCACGCCGACGCGCCGGCTAACCTGCTAATCGGCATTGAGGCGGAAGGGGATATCGAAGCCATTATTCAGACCACCGGTAGCGTGGCGACCGATACCCTGCCCGGCGATGAACCGATTGATATTTGCCAGGTGGTGGAAGGCGAGAAGGGCATCAGCCACTTTATGATTGCCCATATCACGCCGTTCTATGAAAAGCGCTGGGGCAGCTTTCTGCGCGATTTTAAACAAAACCGCATTATCTGAAAGCGGGGGCGTCTGCCCCCACTGTGTTTCCGCGGCCTGCGCCAGGATCTGAAAAACGGCTCTGTAGAAATTAATGCAGAGCGGCAAAAATCCGCGGGTAGGCTGACACCATGTGATAAAGAAGAAATCCCGTTACGCACAGCGTGACGATCCCATTGTAGAGTGCTATATCCCCGCGCCAGGCCCGGCATCTCTCTTCGCCCAGCAGAGAACGTATCGCTGCCACCAGCCCGCCGACCAGCATAAACGCCAGTAACACCCCCACCATCTGCGCAATGACAATATACCAGCCCAGCGGCGTATTCACGCCCCGGGCGCTCATCAGCGCGATTTGCGCCGGCAAAATCGTCTGGAACCCGAGGGTGAGGAGCATCAGAAGGCGCAGATCCGCCAGCTGAGCGTCGAACGTGCGGGCCAGACGCCGGGCGTCACGCAGCAGCAGCACACCCGACGCCACCGCCGCGGCAACGCTGACGTGCTGGAGAATAAAAATATATAACGCCAGCGTCCCGGATCCGACCTTGGCCAAAAAGAACAGATTGCAAAAGACGATAATCAGCAGGCCAAATTTTATGCCCCAGGCGCGGAGAACCTCGCCGGGCCAGCGCCGGCTTGACGCAGGGTTATGCATCATCCACGCGGCAAGGGTCGACTTACCGTAACCGGGCGCGAGCAGCACCATCAGAAAACCCAGCAGCGCCTGGTGACCATAGGTTATTAACGGGACCTCTTCCAGCGTGACCCCGAGAAAGCGGGTATAAACAGAAACCGGCACAGGCACCAGGCTTAACCATGTCCGGTTCCATTGCGGCCAACAATAAAGAATGACGCCGCCCGCCAGCAGGCCAGCTATGCCTCCCAGCCAGGGACGGCGCGGTGAATCAGCAGAATGTGGGTTAGAGACTAATGCCATTTTCACTCCTTGTGGTGACATCAGGTTACGGATAAAACGCTCCCTCCTGGAGCAGGCCCCGGCGGCGCGCGTTAATCGCGTCATCCGGGGTGAGATGGTGAATTAGTCAGGACAGCCTTCGAGCCTGGCGTAAAGATCCTCATGAATATATTCCAGCTCCAGCAAGGCGCCATCGCGTGCCTCATTGAGGGTCTGCTGATGCTGCCATTCGTCGTGACTCTCCTCGCTGCCGGCAAAGATCCCCTGCAGATATTCAATCAGTGACGATTCTGCCAGCCAGAGATCATTCTCTTTACCCTCGAAGCGGACAACAGGATATTCACCTTGTTCATCACGTTCAGTGACATAGATAAATACCTGCTGATCGCCGGCGTGGCTGATGCGAATCAGGGCAGGAAGACGCGGATCGTCGTTCCAGACGGGCATCAGCTCTTCAAAGTCCAGTCCGGCCATATCAAGACCATTCATGTAATAAGCATCTTCATCAAGCGAGTCGGAAAGCAGGACGCCATGTTCATCAATGGAGTCCACAACCCATTCCAGTACCAGCTGTCCGTGGGGGCTTTTCAGTTGGCAATCGTAGGCCAACAGCGCTTTCAGACTCTCCGGAAGCGCCACGGTTTCGCTATTTTGCGGGTCACGATATTTCCGTACCCGCAGGCGATCCACTTCGTCTACGGGCATCGGTTTCGGGGTGGGATTGCGGTTGTACTTATGTACGACATCCATGAGATCCGGTAATGAAAATGCCATTATTCAATTTCCTTATATAGTGAGTGGCAGTAAAGCGAATACGGCAGGTACAAACCCTGCGGCAGCACAGAGTAACCGGTTTAGCGAGAAGCAGAAGGAGGGGAGAGGGAAAATCAGAAATTATTTAGTGACCGCGGGACGGGAGGCCCGCGGTCACGCCGTGTTTACGGAGCGGCAGAGGCCGGTTCAATCGGCAGATCGCTCCGCGCGCCCCATTCGCTCCAGGAGCCGTCGTACAGGCAGACGCCGTTCACGCCAAGCGTGGTGAGCGCCAGCACGACCACCGCCGCCGTCACCCCCGATCCGCAGCTGGCGATGATTGGCCGTTCAAAATCGACACCCTGACGTAAAAAGATGTCGTTCAGCTCGTCGACGGTTTTCAGTTCGCCGTTAATCACCAGCTCCGTCCACGGCACGTTAAGCGCGCCGGGGATATGCCCGCGACGCAGGCCCGGGCGCGGTTCGTCGGCCTGGCCGTTAAACCGGGCCGCCGGACGCGCATCGACAATCTGCGCCGACCCTTCATGGCTGACCAGCAGGACGTCGGTCAGGCGCTTAATTTGCTGGGGATCGAAACGCACGTCGAATTCCCCTTCGGCCACCTCGGGCACGCCTTGCTCCAGCGGCAGTTCGTCACGTCGCCAGCCCTCCAGCCCACCGGCCAGAATGGACACCTTCTCCACGCCAAAGGTGCGCAGCATCCACCAGGCGCGAGGCGCGGAAAACAGATTGCCTTCGTCATAAACCACCAGGTGCTTATCGCTGCAGACGCCCAGCTCGCGCATGGCGACGGCAAATGCCTCGGCGCGCGGCATCATATGCGGCAGCGGGCTGGTGTGGTCGGAAAGCGCCTCGATATCGAAAAACAGCGCGTTCGGCACGTGGCCAGCGCGGTATTCCGCGGCCATATCGCGCAGGGCCTCCTGCCCGGCGGGCGCCATGCGGGCGTCGATAATCTGAATTTCCGGGTCATCAATATGTTCTGCCAGCCAGTCGGCAGCGACAAAAAACGAGGTGGACATAGGTGCCTCCGTTTTATTATTCATGACTGAATTGTCGGCGTTTTATCTGGCGCTGACAAGTTAAGGACGCCAGAGTGGGGACGGCGTCACGGCACTTTTCTGATTAATCGGCAGAAACCCGCGTCATCACTGTTGAGAAATGTCAGCATAACGCATAATAAATGTGACAAATTGCATCAGGCTCACCGGCCGAGGGGTTAGAAGGATGAAACCATTTCGTTTAGCGGCGCTGTCACTGGCGCTCCTTACCGCATTTTCATTAACCGGGTGTGATGACAGCGGTACGCCGCAGGCCTCGGCCCCGGCGCCGGCCGCGGATAGTAGCCCTGGCACAACGGCAAAACCGGACCGCGCCCAGCTGGCGGCGCTGGCGGAAAAAAGCCAGGGCAAAGCGCTAACGCTGCTCGACGCCTCGGAAGTGCAACTGGATGGCGCCGCGACCCTGGTGCTGACGTTTTCCGTACCGCTGCAGCCGGACCAGGATTTCTCCCGCAGCGTGCATCTGGTGGATAAGAAAAACGGGAAGGTGGACGGCGCCTGGGAGCTGGCGCCGAATCTGAAAGAGCTGCGTCTGCGTCATCTCGAGCCGAAGCGCGATCTGATTGTCTCGGTCGACCCGACGCTGATGGCCCTGAACAAGGCGACGCTCGACAAACCGTTTGAGAAGACACTGACCACCCGCGATATCGCGCCGAGCGTTGGTTTCGCCAGCCGCGGTTCGCTGCTGCCGGGCAACGTGATCGCCGGGCTGCCGGTGATGGCGCTGAACGTCGATAATGTCGACGTTAATTTCTTCCGCATTAAGCCGGAATCACTCTCCGCGTTTGTCAGCCAGTGGGAATACCGTAACTCGTTAAGCAACTGGGAGTCTGACGAGCTGCTGAAGATGGCGGATCTGGTCTATACCGGCCGCTTCGATCTCAACCCGGCGCGCAATACCCGCGAAAAGCTGCTGCTGCCGCTAAGCGACATCAAGCCGCTCCAGCAGCCTGGCGTCTACGTGGCGGTGATGAACCCGGCGGGCCACTATAGCTACAGCAACGCGGCAACGCTGTTCACCCTCAGCGATATTGGCGTCTCGGCGCATCGCTACCACAACCGGCTCGATGTCTTCACCCAGAGTCTCGAAAATGGCGCCGCGCAGTCGGGAATTGAAGTGCAACTGCTAAACGCCAAAGGGCAGACGCTGGCACAGGCGAAAAGCGACAGCCAGGGTCATGTCACCCTGCAAACCGATAAAGAGGCCGCGCTGCTGCTGGCGCGCAAGGAGGGGCAAACCACGCTCCTCGACCTCAAGCTGCCGGCGCTGGATCTGGCGGAATTCTCGATTGCCGGTGCGCCGGGCTTCAGTAAACAATTCTTTATGTTTGGCCCGCGCGATCTCTATCGTCCGGGTGAAACCGTGATCCTCAATGCCCTGTTGCGCGATAGCGACGGTAAGCCGCTGGCGGAACAGCCGGTGAAGCTGGAGGTGGTGCAGCCGGATGGCCAGGTGATCCGCTCGGTGATGAGCAAACCGGTTAACGGTCTGTATCAGTTTACTTATCCGCTCGACAGCGGCGCGGCCACCGGTATGTGGCACATTCGCGCCAGCACCGGCGATAATCAACCCCGCGAGTGGGATTTCCACGTCGAAGACTTTATGCCCGAACGTATGGCGCTGAACCTGACGCCGCAGGCGGCGCCAGTCGCGCCGAATGCCGATGTCACCTTTGGCGTCAGCGGCGCCTATCTCTACGGCGCGCCGGCCAGCGGCAACCAGCTGCAGGGCAAGCTCTTCCTGCGTCCGCTGCGCGACGCCGTCGCCGCGCTGCCGGGCTTCCAGTTCGGCGATATCGCGGAAGAAAACCTCTCCCGTAGTCTGGATGAAGTCCAGCTGACGCTGGATGAAAAAGGCCATGGCGAAGTGACCACCTCGAGCCAGTGGCAGGATAGCCACTCGCCGCTGCAGGTGGTGTTGCAGGCCAGCCTGTTGGAATCCGGCGGCCGGCCGGTGACCCGTACGGTTAAGCAGCCGATCTGGCCTGCCGAGGCGCTGCCGGGGATCCGCCCGCAATTTACGCTAAAAGACGTTTACGATTACCGCACCGACACCACCGTGAAGCAGCCGGTGGTGGATGAAAACAGTAATGCCGCGTTTGATATCGTCTATGCCGACGCCAAAGGCGAGAAAAAAGCGGTCTCCGGTCTGCAGGTGCGGCTGATCCGCGAACGACGTGACTACTACTGGAACTGGTCCGATAGCGAGGGCTGGCAGTCGCAGTTCGATCAAAAAGATCTGCAGGAGGGCGAGGAGTCGCTGGATCTGCAGGCCGGGCAAACCGGTAAAGTGAGCTTCCCGGTAGAGTGGGGCTCCTATCGTCTGGAGGTGAAAGGGCCGGACGATGTCGTCAGCAGCGTGCGCTTCTGGGCCGGCTATAGCTGGCAGGATAACAGCGAAGGTACCGGCGCGGCGCGTCCGGACCGGGTCACCATGAAACTGGATAAACCGAGCTATAAACCGGGCGATACCATCAAACTGCATATCGCCGCCCCGGCGGCGGGTAAAGGCTACGCGATGGTGGAATCCAGTGAAGGGCCGCTGTGGTGGCAGGAAATTGACGTCCCTGCGGAGGGGATGGAGCTGTCGATCCCGGTGGATAAAGCCTGGAATCGCCACGACCTCTACCTCAGCACGCTGGTGGTTCGCCCCGGCGATAAATCGCGCTCGGCGACGCCGAAACGCGCGGTAGGCCTGCTGCATCTGCCGCTGGGCGATGAAAACCGTCGCCTGACGCTGGCGCTGGAGGCCCCGGACAAAATGCGCCCCAACCAGCCGCTGACGGTAAAAGTGAAAGCCAGCGTCAAAGAGGGCGAGGTGCCGAAACAGGTCAACGTCCTGCTCTCCGCGGTGGATAGCGGGGTGCTGAATATTACCGATTACGCCACGCCGGATCCGTGGAACGCTTTTTTTGGCCAGAAGCGTTACGGCGCAGATATCTATGACATCTACGGCCAGGTGATCGAAGGACAGGGGCGTTTAGCCAGCCTGCGCTTCGGCGGCGATGGCGACGAGTTAAAACGCGGCGGCAAACCGCCGGTTAACCACGTGACGATCGTCGCCCAGCAGGCGCAGCCGGTGGTGTTGAATGACCTGGGCGAAGGCACGGTGACGTTGCCCATCGGCGATTTTAACGGCGAACTGCGGGTGATGGCCCAGGCGTGGACGGCAGATGACTTCGGCAGCAGCGAAGATAAAGTGGTGGTGGCCGCCCCGGTTATCGCCGAGCTGAACACCCCGCGCTTCCTTGCCAGCGGCGACACCACGCGTCTGGCGCTGGATCTCAGTAACCTGACTGATAAACCGCAAACCCTGCAGGTTCACCTTGCCGCCAGCGGGCTGGTCACCTTAACCGAGGGCCAGCTGCCGCCGGTGCAGCTGGCGCCGGGCGCGCGCAGCACGCTGTTCGTGCCGGTGAGCGCGCTGGCGGGTTTTGGCGATGGTCAGCTCAATGCCACCATCAGCGGCCTGAGCCTGCCGGGTGAAACCTTCGCCCCGCTGCAAAAACAGTGGAAAATCGGCGTCCGTCCGGCGTTCCCGGCACAGACCATCAATAGCGGCGCGGTGTTACAACCCGGCGAAAGCTGGCAGGCGCCGGCGGCGCAGAGTGAGGGCTTCGCCCCGCAAACGCTGCAGGGCCAACTGCTGCTCAGTGGTAAACCGCCGTTGAACCTCGCCCGCTATATCCGCGAGCTGAAAGCCTATCCTTACGGCTGTCTTGAGCAGACCGCCAGCGGCCTGTTCCCTTCTCTGTACACCAGCGCGGCGCAGCTAAAAGCGCTGGGCATCAGCGGCGATAGTGATGAAAAACGCCGCGCGGCGGTCGATGTGGGTATCTCGCGCCTGCTGCAGATGCAGCTGGAAAACGGTGGCTTTGCGCTGTGGGATAAAGAGGGGCCGGAAGAGTACTGGCTGACCGCCTACGCCATGGACTTCCTCGTCCGCGCCGGCGAACAGGGCTACAGCGTGCCGGTCAACGCCCTTAATAAGGGGAACGAGCGCCTGCTGCGCTATCTGCAGGAACCGGGGCTGATGACCGTGCGCTACAGCGATGACGCCCGGGCCAGCCGCTTTGCCGCTCAGGCCTATGCCGCGCTGGTGCTGGCGCGTCAGCAAAAAGCGCCGCTCGGCGCACTGCGTGAAATCTGGAGCCGTCACGACCAGGCGCGCTCCGGCTTGCCGCTATTACAGCTCGGTATTGCGCTGAAAACCATGGGCGATGCGCCGCGCGGCGACGAAGCCCTGAAGCTGGCGGTTACCACGCCGCGTCACAATGAAAACCGCTGGCTGGGCGATTACGGCAGCCAACTTCGCGATGACGCCCTGAAGCTGGCGCTGCTGGAAGAGAACAAGCTGCTGCCGGAGGTGCAAAATCAGCTGTTGGGCAGCTTGTCGGAAGAAGCCTTCGGTCAGCGCTGGCTGTCGACCCAGGAAACCAACGCCCTGTTCCTTGCCGGGCGTACCCTCGCCGACCTGCCGGGCAACTGGCAGGCGCAAACTTCGCTGCAGGCGGAGCCGCTGGCCAGCGACAAAGCGCAAACCCGCAACCTCGACGGCGATCGGCTGGCGTCGCTGCAGGTGAGCAATACCGGCACTCAGCCGCTGTGGCTGCGCCTCGATAGCAGCGGCTATCCGCAAAGTGCGCCGCAGCCGGGAGGGAATGTCTTGGGGATTGAACGCACTATTTTCGATACCCAGGGACAGCAGAAATCGCTGTCATCACTGCGCAGCGGTGAACTGGTGCTGGTCAAGCTGGAGGTGACCGCCAAACGCAACGTGCCTGACGCGCTGGTGGTTGATCTGTTGCCTGCCGGTCTGGAGCTGGAAAACCAGAACCTGGCCAACAGCAGCGCCAGCCTGCAGGAGAATGGCGACGCGGTACAAAATCTGCTTAACCAGATGCAACAGGCGGATATTCAGCATATCGAGTTCCGCGATGACCGCTTTGTCGCCGCAGTCGCCGTCAATGAAGGCCAGCCGGTGACGCTGGTCTATCTGGCGCGGGCGGTGACGCCGGGCACTTATCAGGTCCCGCAGCCGCAGGTGGAATCGATGTATGTGCCGCAGTGGCGGGCGACCGGGGCGGCCAGCGGCCCGCTTACCGTGACGCCGTAAATGCGCGTATTGCCTCGGGTAAAACGCCGCTGGCGCTTGCTGGCGGCGTTTATTTTTCTGCTGTGGCTGGCGGTGCTGGCCGCCGATCGTCTGTGGCCGCTGCCGCTGCATGACGTCACGCCCGCCCGCGTGGTGGTGGCGGAAGACGGCACGCCGCTCTGGCGCTTTGCCGATGCGCAGGGCGTCTGGCGCTACCCGGTCACTCTTGCCGACGTGTCGCCGCGCTATCTGCAGGCGCTCATCCAGTATGAAGACCGCTGGTTCTGGAAACATCCAGGGGTCAATCCCTTCGCGGTGCTGCGCGCCGCCTGGCAGGATCTGACTTCCGGGCGGGTCATTTCCGGCGGCAGCACGCTTACCATGCAGGTGGCACGTCTGATCGACCCCCATCCGCGCACCTTCGGCGGCAAGCTGCGCCAGCTGTGGCGGGCGCTGCAGCTGGAGTGGCATCTGTCAAAAAGCGACATTCTAACCCTCTATTTGAACCGCGCGCCGTTTGGCGGCACCCTGCAGGGGATCGGCGCGGCCAGCTGGGCCTATCTCGGTAAGCCGCCTGCCCGGCTTAGCTACGGCGAGGCAGCGCTACTGGCGGTGCTGCCGCAGGCGCCGAGCCGTTTACGCCCGGACCGCTGGCCGCAGCGTGCTCAGGCTGCTCGCGACAAAGTACTGGAACGGATGCTCAGCCAGGGCGTCTGGCCGCAACGGGCGGTACAGGAAGCGATGGAAGAACCTGTATGGCTATTCCCGCGGCAGATGCCGCAGCTGGCGCCGCTTTTTTCACGCCGGGCGCTGGCGACCAGCCGTGATGAAAAGGTGGTGACGACTCTGGATGCCGGGCTCCAGCGGCAGCTTGAAGATCTGGCGCTGAACTGGAAATCGCGCCTGCCGCCGCGCAGTTCGCTGGCGATAGTGGTGGTCGATCACACGGATATGAAAGTCCGCGGCTGGGTGGGCTCGGCAGATATCACCGACGACAGCCGCTTCGGCCATATTGATATGATCTCGGCGGTGCGTTCGCCAGGGTCGGTGCTGAAACCCTTTGTCTACGCGATGGCAATGGATGAGGGGCTGATTCATCCGGCGTCGCTATTGCAGGATGTGCCGCGGCGCTTTAGCGATTATCGCCCCGGCAATTTCGACAGCGGGTTTCACGGCCCGGTGAGCGCCAGCGAGGCGCTGGTGCGTTCATTGAATCTGCCGGCGGTGCAGGTGCTTGAAGCCTACGGGCCCAAACGTTTCGCGGCGAATTTACGCAATGCCGGACTGCCCTTGATGCTGCCCGCTGGCGCTGAGCCGAACCTGTCGCTGATCCTCGGCGGCGCCGGCGCGCGGCTGGAAGATATCGTGGCGGCGTACGGCGCTTTCGCCCGTCATGGCAAAGCGGCGCGGCTGCGCCTGAAACCGGGCGATCCCCTGATCGAGCGCGCGTTGATGTCACCCGGGGCGGCGTGGATCGTTCGGCGCATCCTGGCCGGCGAAGCGCAGCCGGTTCCCGATGCCTCGCTGCCGCCGGTGGTCCCGCTGGCGTGGAAGACCGGCACCAGCTACGGCTATCGCGACGCGTGGGCGGTGGGCCTTAATGCGCGTTATCTGATAGGCATCTGGACCGGGCGTCCGGACGGTACGCCGGTGGTGGGGCAGTTTGGTTTCGCCAGCGCCGTGCCGCTACTCAACCAGGTCAATAATCTGCTGCTGGCCCGCCCGGCGATGAGCCGCGGCGGGCTGCCGATCGATCCGCGCCCGCAAACGGTCAGCCAGGGGACCATTTGCTGGCCAGGCGGGCAGGATCTACCGGCCGGTGACAGCAACTGCCGTCGTCGCCTGGCCAGCTGGTTGCTGGATGCCAGCCAGCCGCCGACTCTGGTGCTGCCGGGACAGGAAGGTGTGCGCGGGATCCGCTTCCCGGTGTGGCGCAATGAACAAGGTGAACGGGTGGCGGCGGATTGTCCCGGGGCGCGCGAAAGTGTGGTTGAGGTCTGGCCGCTGCCGCTGGAACCCTGGCTGCCACCAGGTGAGCGTCGCTCCGCGCGTCTGGGGCCGGTAGCGAAAACATGCCCGCCGCTGCAAAATCAGGATGCCGCGCCGCTGGTACTCTCCGGGATCCGTGAGGGCGCGGTGATAAAACGTCTGCCGGGTGAGGTGCGGGTGAGGTTGCCGCTACAAACCAGCGGCGGGGAAGGGCGGCGCTGGTGGTTTCTCAACGGCGAACCCTTAGACACTACCGGTGCGGGAACCACACTCACCCTGGATAAGCCCGGCGAGTGGCAGCTGGTGGTCATGGATGAGGCGGGGCAAACGGCGGCCGCCAGTTTCACCCTGCAATAACCAGGGTAAATTTGTTGTTGGCGGTTTGTGTTTCCAATACTCATCTTATTTTAACAAAATGTTACCTTCATCCGTAGGCAGGGGCGGGGATGCTCATTATAATGCGCGCCAGGCCATACGATCGTATGTGCAACAACAGAACATTAAATTAGAGGTAATCATGGCTATTGAACGTACTTTTTCCATCATCAAACCAAACGCGGTGGCAAAAAACGTTATTGGCAGCATCTTTTCCCGCTTTGAAGCTGCAGGGTTCAAAATCGTCGGCACCAAAATGCTGCACCTGACCGTTGAACAGGCTCGCGGTTTCTATGCTGAGCACGAAGGTCGCCCGTTCTTCGACGGTCTGGTTGAGTTCATGACCTCCGGCCCGATCGTGGTTTCCGTTCTGGAAGGCGAAAACGCGGTTCAGCGTCACCGTGACCTGCTGGGCGCCACCAACCCGGCAAACGCCCTGGCGGGTACCCTGCGCGCTGACTACGCTGACAGCTTCACCGAGAACGGCACCCACGGTTCCGATTCTGTAGAATCCGCTGCCCGCGAAATCGCGTTCTTCTTTGCTGAAGGCGAGGTTTGCCCGCGCACTCGCTAATCTCCTGCGTCTTTCACGCCACCGCTTTGTTGGCTTCATTCGCGCACCCCGGTCACATAGTTATCTATGCTCCCGGGGATGTGCGAATTCGCCGCCTCGCGGTGACCTGAAATACTTTGGAGATATAAACCTCGTCTTTTCGATCGTCGCGGCGTTTGCCTGACAATCGAAAAGCCTTAGAGGATTGAGCAGTCAGTAACAGATTTTTTTATCATTGACTGTGTGCAGGCATGGCTTCCATGCGCCAGAATTTGTAGAATATAGCGCCCCTGGACGAGCAGTCGCTCTCCGGGGCGTTTCTTTTTCAACCCACCTGGGGCCATAACGTGTAATAACGAGGCCGGAAAACATTATGTCTGAACAAATTGTCACGCCTGATATCGCCGCTCTGACGGTGCCGAACAAAGATGCCAAAATCAACCTGCTGGATTTAAACCGTCAGCAGATGCGCGAGTTTTTCAAAAACATGGGCGAGAAGCCTTTCCGCGCCGATCAGGTGATGAAATGGATGTATCACTACTGCTGCGACGACTTTGATGAAATGACCGACATCAACAAAGTCCTGCGCAGTAAACTGAAAGAAGTGGCGGAGATCCGCGCCCCGGAAGTGGTTGAAGAGCAACGCTCAACCGACGGGACCATTAAATGGGCGATCGCCGTTGGCGATCAGCGCGTCGAGACCGTCTATATCCCGGAAGAAGACCGTGCCACCCTGTGCGTCTCTTCACAGGTTGGCTGTGCGCTGGAGTGCAAATTCTGCTCCACCGCCCAACAGGGCTTTAACCGCAACCTGCGGGTGTCTGAAATTATCGGCCAGGTCTGGCGCGCGGCGAAAATCGTCGGCGCGGTGAAGACCACCGGCGTGCGTCCGATCACCAACGTGGTGATGATGGGCATGGGCGAGCCGCTGTTGAACCTCAACAACGTCGTGCCGGCGATGGAAATCATGCTCGACGATTTCGGCTTTGGCCTTTCCAAGCGTCGTGTGACCTTGTCTACCTCCGGCGTGGTGCCGGCGCTGGATAAGCTCGGCGATATGATCGACGTCGCGCTGGCGATCTCTCTGCACGCGCCGAACGACACCATTCGTGACGAAATCGTCCCGATCAATAAAAAGTACAACATCGAGACCTTCCTCAACTCAGTGCGCGGCTATATTTCGAAGTCCAATGCCAACCAGGGCCGGGTGACCATCGAGTACGTCATGCTGGATCACGTCAACGACGGTACCGAGCACGCCCACGAACTGGCGGCACTGCTGAAGGACACCCCGTGCAAGATCAACCTGATCCCATGGAATCCTTTCCCGGGCGCGCCGTATGGTCGCAGCTCCAACAGCCGCATCGACCGTTTCTCCAAAGTCCTGATGGAGTACGGCTTTACCACCATCGTGCGTAAAACCCGCGGCGACGATATCGATGCCGCTTGCGGCCAGCTGGCGGGCGACGTTATTGACCGGACCAAGCGTACGCTGCGTAAGCGGATGCAGGGCGAAGCGATTGACGTAAAAGCGGTCTGACAAATGATGACCCGTGCAACAAAGGCGGCACGGGTCATATTTATGGCCAATAGCCAGGCGAAATACGCTGATTTGGTTAATAATTACGGTGCGTTTTTGTCGACTTTGAGGCAGTATGTAGCGGCACAACAACCGCTTAGCATTCAATTTTGATTCGTCTCTGTGATCGCGCGGCTGACAGTCCTATACTGTGAGGCTGACGTAGCACAGATGTCTCGCGGCGCCGGCTTTTTCCCGCGCTGAACTTTAAATTTCACGTACCAGTAGTTGTAGCGAATGAATACTGAAGCCACTCAAGATCATCAAGAAGCAAACACCACGGGCGCGCGTCTGCGTCATGCCCGCGAACAGCTCGGACTTAGCCAGCAAGCGGTGGCAGAACGCTTATGCCTGAAGGTGTCCACGGTTCGTGATATTGAAGACGACAAGGCCCCCGCCGACCTCGCTTCAACCTTCCTGCGCGGGTACATCCGCTCCTACGCTCGCCTCGTACATATCCCTGAAGAAGAGCTGCTGCCGATGATGGCCAAGCAGGCGCCTATTCGCGCAGCAAAGGTCGCGCCAATGCAGAGCTTCTCTTTAGGCAAGCGCCGCAAAAAGCGCGACGGCTGGCTGATGAGCTTTACCTGGCTGGTGCTGTTTGTGGTTATCGGTCTGAGCGGCGCCTGGTGGTGGCAAGACCATAAGGCGCAGCAGGAAGAGATCTCTACCATGGCCGATCAGTCTTCCGCTGAGCTGAACGGCGGTGACGCCAACAGCCAGAACGTGCCGCTGGATACCAGCGCTCCGGCAGCCTCGACCACCGATAGCGCCGCGAACAGTGCGCCGACCGATACCGCCAGTGCGCCGACCACCAGCGCACCGGCCCAGACACCAGTGGACAATAACGCTGTCGTGGCGCCTTCGCAGGCCAATGTCGATACCGCGGGGACAACGCCAGCAGCTCCGGCTACCACTCCGGCTTCGCCGTTGCCGACCGACCAGGCAAACGTGACGACGCCGGCGGCTGCGGCGCAGGATCTGGTGATGAACTTTTCCGCCGACTGCTGGCTGGAAGTGAGCGATGCCACCGGTAAAAAACTGTTCAGCGGTCTTCAGCGTAAAGGCGGCAACCTGAACCTGAGCGGTCAGGCGCCGTATAAGCTGAAAATTGGCGCCCCGGCTGCAGTACAGATCCAGTATCTGGGCAAGCCAGTCGATTTGAGTCGTTTTATCAGAACTAACCAGGTTGCGCGTCTGACCCTCAATGCCGAACAATCACCGGCGCAGTAACAGACGGGTAACGCGGGAGATTTTTCATGCATAACCAGGCTCCGATTCAACGTAGAAAATCTAAACGTATTTACGTTGGTAATGTGCCAATTGGCGATGGGGCCCCCATCGCCGTCCAGTCAATGACCAATACGCGTACCACCGATGTGGCAGCGACGGTAAGCCAAATCAAAGCGTTAGAGCGCGTGGGCGCGGACATTGTCCGCGTCTCTGTTCCGACGATGGATGCCGCAGAGGCGTTCAAATTGATTAAACAGCAGGTTAACGTGCCGCTGGTCGCCGATATCCACTTTGACTATCGTATCGCGCTGAAAGTCGCGGAATACGGTGTCGACTGCCTGCGTATCAACCCGGGCAACATCGGCAACGAAGAGCGCATCCGCATGGTGGTGGACTGCGCACGCGATAAAAACATTCCGATCCGCATCGGCGTCAACGCCGGCTCGCTGGAAAAAGATCTGCAGGAAAAATACGGCGAGCCGACGCCGCAGGCGCTGCTCGAATCCGCCATGCGTCACGTCGATCATCTCGATCGTCTGAACTTCGATCAGTTTAAAGTCAGCGTAAAAGCCTCTGACGTTTTCCTGGCGGTGGAATCCTATCGTCTGCTGGCGAAACAGATCGATCAGCCGTTGCATCTCGGGATCACCGAAGCGGGTGGCGCCCGCAGCGGTGCGGTGAAGTCCGCGATCGGCCTGGGCCTGCTGTTATCCGAGGGGATCGGCGATACGCTGCGCGTCTCGCTGGCGGCGGATCCGGTGGAAGAGATCAAGGTCGGCTTCGATATCCTCAAGTCCCTGCGCATCCGTTCCCGCGGCATTAACTTTATCGCCTGCCCAACCTGTTCACGCCAGGAGTTTGACGTTATCGGCACGGTGAACGCCCTGGAGCAGCGCCTGGAAGATATCATCACCCCGATGGATGTTTCGATCATCGGCTGTGTGGTAAACGGCCCGGGCGAAGCGCTGGTTTCAACCCTCGGCGTCACCGGCGGCAACAAGAAAAGCGGCCTGTATGAAGACGGCGTGCGTAAAGATCGCCTGGACAACGACGACATGATCGACCAGCTGGAAGCGCGGATCCGTGCCAAAGCCTCGATGCTCGATGAAGCCCGTCGGATTGACGTTCAACAGGTTGAAGCAAAATAACGTGTTGGGAAGCGATACGCTTCCCGTGTATGATTGAACCTGCGGGCGCAAGGCGCCGGGGTTCATTTTTGTATATATAAAGAGAATAAACGTGGCAAAGAACATTCAAGCCATCCGTGGCATGAACGATTATCTGCCGGGCGAAACCGCTCTCTGGCAGCGCATTGAAGGCTCACTGAAGCAGGTGCTCGGTAGCTACGGTTACAGCGAAATCCGTTTGCCGATTGTAGAGCAGACCCCGTTATTCAAACGCGCGATCGGCGAAGTGACCGACGTGGTTGAAAAAGAGATGTATACCTTCGAGGACCGCAACGGCGACAGCCTGACGCTGCGTCCGGAAGGGACGGCGGGCTGCGTACGTGCCGGCATCGAACATGGTCTGCTGTACAATCAAGAACAGCGTCTGTGGTACGTCGGGCCGATGTTCCGTCACGAGCGTCCGCAGAAAGGCCGTTACCGCCAGTTCCATCAGATCGGCGCCGAAGTGTTTGGCCTGCAGGGTCCGGATATTGACGCGGAGCTGATTATGCTGACCGCGCGCTGGTGGCGCGAACTGGGTATTTCCGATCACGTCAGCCTGGAGCTGAACTCCATCGGTTCGCTGGAAGCGCGCGCTAACTACCGCGACGCGCTGGTGGCATATCTGGAACAGTTCACCGATAAGCTGGATGAAGACAGCAAACGCCGGATGTACACCAATCCGCTGCGCGTACTGGACTCCAAGAATCCGGACGTACAGGCGCTGCTGAACGACGCGCCGGCGCTCGGCGACTACCTGGACGAAGAGTCGAAAACCCACTTTGCCGGCCTGTGCGCGCTGCTCGACGATGCCGGGATCCGCTACACCGTCAACCAGCGTCTGGTTCGCGGCCTCGACTACTATAACCGCACCGTGTTCGAGTGGGTGACCACCAGCCTTGGTTCCCAGGGCACCGTCTGCGCCGGCGGCCGTTACGACGGTCTGGTTGAGCAGCTTGGCGGTCGCGCAACGCCGGGCGTTGGCTTTGCTATGGGGTTAGAGCGCCTTGTTTTACTGGTCCAGGCAGTGAATCCGGAATTTAAAGCCGATCCTGTTGTCGATATATACCTGGTAGCCTCCGGGACCGATACTCAGTCTGCTGCAATGCGTCTGGCTGAGCAGGTTCGCGATGCGCTGCCCGGCGTGAAGCTGATGACCAACCACGGTGGCGGCAACTTTAAGAAGCAGTTTGCCCGCGCCGATAAATGGGGCGCCCGTATCGCCCTGGTGGTCGGTGAGTCAGAGATCGCTGACGGAAACGTGGTAGTGAAGGATTTACGCTCAGGTGAGCAAACTACCGTAACGCAGGAGAGCGTTGCCGCGCATTTGCGCACACTTCTGGGTTAATCTCCCGGGAATTATTAGTCAGGAGAAGGACTGCGTGGAAACTTTTAACAACGAGAACGATCAGGTCGATGCGCTGAAGCGCTTCTTTGCCGAAAATGGCAAAGCGCTGGCGGTCGGGGTGATTTTAGGGATTGGCGCGCTGGTTGGCTGGCGCTACTGGACCTCCCATCAGCAGGATACCGCCAGAGACGCGTCGCTGGCTTATGAAAAGGCGACTTCCGCGCTGAAATCGAATACGCCAGAAGTGCTGTCAGGGGCAGAGAAATTCGCGGCTGACAATAAAAATACCTACGGCGCCTTCGCCTCTCTCGAGCTGGCACAGCATTTTGTTGAGCAGAACGATCTGCCGAACGCTGAAAAGCAGCTGCAGCAGGGGCTGGCGGCCGCGTCTGATGATAACCTGAAATCGGTTATCAGCATGCGTCTTGCCCGCGTTCAGCTGCAGATGAAGCAGGCTGATGCGGCGCTGAAAACCCTCGACAGCATCAAAGGTGAAGGCTGGACCGCCATTGTGGCCGATTTGCGCGGCGAAATTCTGTTGAGCAAAGGCGATAAGCAAGGGGCCCGTGCGGCGTGGGAAGCTGGCGTGAAAAGCGATGCTTCTCCTGCGCTCAGCGAAATGATGCGTATGAAAATGAATAATTTGTCCATCTGAGAGGGACTCGATGCAATTGCGTAAATTACTTTTGCCAGGGCTGCTTTCCGTTACCTTGCTGAGCGGGTGTTCGCTGTTTAATAGCGAAGAAGATGTGGTGAAAATGTCACCGCTGCCGACGGTAGAAAATCAGTTTACGCCGTCCACGTCCTGGAGCACCTCTGTTGGCGATGGTATCGGCGAGTTTTACTCTAACCTGCATCCGGCTTTTGCTGACGGCGTGGTCTATGCTGCTGATCGTAAAGGCACCGTCAAAGCGTTGAACGCGGACGACGGTAAAGAAGTGTGGTCTGTGAACCTGGCCGAGAAAGATGGCTGGTTCTCGCGCACTCCTGCGCTGCTTTCCGGCGGGGTGACCGTCTCTGGCGGCCATGTTTATATTGGCAGTGAGAAAGCGCAGCTGTTTGCGTTGAATACCAGTGATGGTACTGTTGCCTGGCAAACCCGCGTCGCCGGCGAGGCGCTGTCGCGCCCGGTCGTCAGCGATGGCATGGTGCTGGTGCATACCAGCAATGGCCAGCTGCAGGCGCTGAATGAAACTGACGGTGCGGTAAAATGGACTGTTAACCTCGATATGCCAGCGCTCTCCCTGCGCGGCGAGTCTGCGCCGGCGACCGCTTATGGCGCGGCAATTGTCGGCGGCGACAACGGCCGCGTCAGTGCAGTATTGATGCAGCAGGGGCAGATGATTTGGCAGCAGCGTATTTCTACGGCCACCGGCCCGACGGAAATCGACCGCCTGAACGACGTCGACACGACGCCGATCATCGTCAACGGCGTGGTTTATGCGCTGGCTTATAACGGTAACCTGACCGCGCTGGATCTGCGTAGTGGCCAGATTATGTGGAAACGCGAGCTGGGTTCGGTGAATGATTTCATCGTCGATGGTAACCGTATCTACCTGGTTGACCAGAACGATCGTCTGCTGGCGCTGACCACCGATGGCGGTGTGACTCTGTGGACGCAAAGCGATCTCCTGCACCGCTTGCTGACCGCGCCGGTGTTGTATAATGGCAATCTGGTGGTCGGTGATAGCGAAGGCTACATGCACTGGGTGAATCCGGAAGATGGCCATTTTGTGGCACAGCAGAAAGTCGATAGTTCCGGCTTCCTGACCGATCCGGTGGTTGCCGATGGTCGACTGCTGATCCAGGCGAAAGACGGTACGCTGTACGCGATTACGCGTTAATTACCGCTGTCGTGAGTGATTAAGAAACGGCCCCTGGCAGACAGGGGCCGTTTTGACTTTTTTAAAAACGTCGTTAAGACGATGTTGCTTAGTGATTGTATGAGGCATTTAACATGATACCTGTGGTCGCGCTTGTCGGGCGCCCTAACGTTGGAAAATCCACGCTCTTTAACCGCCTGACGCGCACTCGTGATGCGCTGGTTGCGGATTTCCCGGGGCTGACTCGTGACCGTAAGTACGGTCGGGCCGAAGTCGAAGGCCGCGAATTCATCTGTATTGATACCGGTGGTATTGATGGTACGGAAGAGGGCGTGGAAACCCGGATGGCGGAGCAGTCGCTGCTGGCTATCGAAGAGGCCGATGTGGTGCTGTTTATGGTCGATGCGCGCGCTGGCCTGATGCCGGCGGATATCGCGATCGCAAAACACCTGCGCTCTCGCGAAAAGCCCACCTTCCTTGTCGCCAACAAAACTGACGGCATCGACGTCGACCAGGCGATGGCGGATTTCTGGTCGCTGGGTCTGGGCGATATCTATCCTATCGCCGCTTCGCACGGCCGCGGCGTGACCAGCCTGCTGGAGCAGGCCCTTCTGCCATGGGTGGACGAAATCAACCCGCAGGAAGAGGTGGACGAAGACGCCGAATACTGGGCGAAATTCGAAGCTGAGCAGAATGGCGAAGCGGAAGAAGAGCCGGAAGACGACTTCAATCCGCAGGATCTGCCTATCAAGCTGGCGATTGTCGGACGCCCCAATGTCGGTAAATCTACCCTCACCAACCGTATTCTCGGTGAGGATCGCGTGGTGGTCTACGATATGCCGGGCACGACCCGTGACAGCATTTATATCCCGATGCAGCGTGACGAGCGTGAATATGTGCTCATCGATACCGCCGGGGTACGCAAGCGCGGCAAAATTACTGACGTGGTGGAGAAATTCTCGGTCATCAAGACACTGCAGGCGATTGAAGACGCCAACGTCGTGCTGCTGGTAATCGATGCCCGTGAAGGGATTTCCGACCAGGATCTCTCCCTGCTGGGCTTTATTCTGAACAGCGGCCGTTCGCTGGTGATCGTCGTCAACAAGTGGGACGGCCTCAGTCAGGAAGTGAAAGAGCAGGTGAAGGAGACCCTCGACTATCGTCTGGGCTTTATCGACTTTGCCCGGGTGCACTTCATCTCCGCCCTGCACGGCAGCGGCGTCGGCAACCTGTTTGAATCGGTACGCGAAGCCTATGACAGCGCCACGCGCCGCGTAAGCACCGCGATGCTGACGCGGATCATGAACATGGCGGCGGAAGATCATCAGCCACCGCTGGTTCGCGGCCGTCGCGTGAAGCTGAAATATGCCCACGCCGGGGGCTACAACCCGCCTATCGTGGTGATCCACGGTAACCAGGTGAAGGATCTGCCGGATTCCTACAAGCGCTACCTGATGAACTACTTCCGTAAATCCCTGGACGTGATGGGTACGCCAATCCGGATCCAGTTCAAGGAAGGGGAAAACCCGTTCGCCAACAAGCGCAACACCCTGACGCCGAACCAGATGCGTAAACGTAAGCGCTTGATCAAGCACATCAAGAAAAGCAAATAAGCTATCAGCAAGATTTACTCACCAACATGAATCCTTCAAAGCCCGCATCTGCCGGGCTTTTTTTATTAAGGGCGATCGTAACGACGCATCAACGCGCATGTTTGGCATGTATATCTGCACGTACCTATGAAATTTCTCATTTGTTAGCTTCGCTTGCTCAAGCAATTGTTTGAGTACGCTTTGATAATATATACGTAGAAAGTTATCGCAATGATAAGAGAGAAAACGCATCTGGATATGTTGGGGGAATTCCACGGTGCCGATTTCCTGTAATGCGGGAGAAACTGGAGAGTCTACTTTATGGCTGAGTATTATGGTAAGTTAGGTTTTTTCACAGGATGGTGAAATTAATCAGCAAGGAGTGATAATGTATTACAACAATGTCGTCATCAGCTATTTACAGGCCAATAAAATTCTCGCAATAAAACTTGAACGCGCTGTTTCAGGCATAGAACAACGGGTTTCCAGTCAGGTTAAAACAATAGGCGCTGGCGTAACTCGGGCCCTGTATTATACATCCTGTTTTACTGATGAGTATCAGGATGTATGTAAAAAGCAGAAGAATGAGGATGTTAGATTTGCTAAAGGTATCTACCATCTTTTACAGCGTAATGATATTGTATATGAAATGCTTCAAATATATTTTGAAGAAATATTTAGGCACAAAACAACAGAGCAGTTAGAGCATATTAAAAGAATTCTGATGGCTGTTAACATTCATATCGCTGCAGACTCTCTAACCAAATCTGGATTTGTTTTAGCTACGGCTACCTGTGTTTCGGTAGGCATGAAACTAAGCCTAGATATGGGAGCGCTTGCTGGGCGTTCTGCGGGGGTCGCCGTTACAGTGGCTGGCGTGTATGGTGTTGTGCAGAAGGCTGCAGATAGCGCTGAGCGTCTCCGAATCTGTTATCCTGCATTCTTTTCTATACTATACGAACAAGAACTTGAAATGATGTATTTTCTGGTGGCGCCGTTATTTGAACATGCCGACGCTTTTAAAGCTCAATGGGCCTCAGATGCAGAGATCGCTAATATCATCGAAAGAATGATTAGGTAGTGATGATGTCATTTATTAAAAGAGCGCTTTTGTGGTTGTTCCAGCAATTAATTTCGCTGTATGCCCCACCGCTTTGCATTGTCATATTTGCAGTGGTTTTTTTTCAAATTTTCCCTGAGGGGCCGGTTTGGCCTGTTGGTATATTCGCTGTACTTATGATTATTATCTTTGGGCGCTATGTGAAATGGTAATTCTAACGTTATTTATGATAAGGAAATTGTATGTCTACTCCCGCACATTTATGGCTTGAAGATGAAAACGGTTCTCCGATCATTGGAAGCTGCATGATGCCAACGCGTCTTGGATCTATTGAGTTAAAATCATTCTCTCATGGTATTACTATTCCAGTTGATCCAAGCTGGGGAAAACTGACAGGTACGCGTATACATCGTCCTGTGTCGATAGTGAAGGAATTCGATCAGACAACACCGCTTTTGTATCGTGCCGTGTGTGAGGGGCGCCCGATGAAGAAGGCGATTATAAAGATGTACCGCATTCTGGAGGCGGGCATTGAGGCTGAGTATTTCAACATCATCCTGGAGAACGTCAAAGTCACTACGGTTGCGCCGTATTTATCACCTACTGGTATGAGCAGTACCCACCTGGAAACGCTCGAGATGCGTTATGAGGCGATCACCTGGAAATACATGGACGGAAATATTTACTACCGCGACTCATGGAATGACCGTTGTTGTGCATGACTCCATTATTTTCACGCAAAAATGCCAGGTATCTCGTAGTAGGTACAATTTTATACATTATTTCAAAATTGAAATTCATATTGGCGGGTTTTTTGTGGCCGCCATGCCGGTAAATGTCAAAACCTTCAGCCATAATCCCGCGATACTTCGCCGGGAACAGAGCGGCTCAAAGGTGGACTTACTATGCAAATTGGTTTTATCGGCCTCGGCGCGGTGGTGGAAACCGCCTATTTACCGGCGCTGCGCCGCCTGGGATACGCCGTCGACAACTGCTGGGGTTATGACCTCGACAGCAGCAGAGCGCTGCCGGGGATCCAGCGCTGCAGTTCACTGTCAGCGCTGCTGGCCAAACCCCTGGAGACGCTTTTCATCACTACCTCATCACTCCAGCACCTGCCCGTGCTGGAAAGAGCATTAGCCAGCGGCATCTCCCGTATCGTGGTGGAAAAGCCGATCGTGGCCAACCTTGAGCAGGCCGCCCGACTGCGGGCGCTGCTGGCGTCGGCTGGGGAGGCCGACCGGGTGCTGGCCCTCGACCACTGGATGGCGCGTGGCTTAGCGCTGAACGCTCCTGGCCCGCGGTGGCGGGCGGAAGGGGAGGCCAGCCGTCTGCCACCGCCGAACCTCTCTGCGCAGGATATCGTCTGGCTCGAAGGTTATTTACAGGAGCCAAGCGGCTTTAACGCTGCCGGAGAACCGGTCGCGCTTAATTTTGCCACCGGGGAGCTGGATACCCGGCAGCTGCGTCACCCTGATGGGGTGATCCTCGATATCGGCACCCATGTCCTGGCGATGCTCCGCGAAACCCTGCATGCCAGCGGAGGCGATACGACGCTGAGCCTTTCCCTTCGGGTGGCGAAAGACCGCCTCGGCCATGACATTGCCCCTGGAGATACGGTCACCGCAGAGGGGCAGGCGCATCTGCAGGGAACCCTGGGCACTATCCCGCTCAATATCTGGCTCAACAAATACGCGGGCCCCGCGGGCGGGCAAAAGGGAATGCGGATAGGGCTGCGAGACGAGCGAATCCTCACTCTCGACCGCTCCCCTGAGGGCGAAGTGGTGACGCTTCACGACGGCGAGCGGATCCAGCGCTGGATACGGCCAGGGGCGATCTATGCACATTGTCTCGATGAGCAGATCCTCGGCGCGGAGAATCTGTTTATCCGGGCGGCGGACAGCGTGGCCGGGCTGACGCAGCGCAGGCTTGAGGAAGTGGAAATCCTGCTCCGGCTACAGCAGCAATTACGCGGCCCGCATTAAACCCGGAACATGATAAAATAGGTGCAGATAAACGTTGAAAGGAATGGTTATGGAACTTGATTGCCCTCTGTGCCACGCACCGTTAGATGTCAAAGGCAGCAGCGCGCATTGCGCCCAGTGCGAAAGGGTATTTACCCTTGAGGCCCGCTGCCCGGAATGCCACCAGCCGCTGGAGGTACTCAAGGCGTGCGGCGCGGTGGATTACTTTTGCCAGCACGGGCACGGCCTGATCTCGAAAAAACGGGTGGAATTTATTCCGCTGGTTTAGTGGATGAAGACTTTCTGGCCCGCGTTTTTTTCACCGGCGCGATCTGCTTCACTTCACTTTCGACCCAGCCGTCTTTCAGGCGGGTGGTGAGCAGATCGCCGGTTTTGACCTGTTTTGTCTGCTTCAGCACCGTACCGTCCCTCACTGAGGTGACGCTGTAGCCGCGCGCCAGGGTGGCTAAGGGACTCACTGCTTCCAGATGGGTCACCGCGTTGCCAAATCGTTCGCGCCGCTCGCTGAGGCGGCTACGCATATTTTCCGCCAGCCGGTATTCCAGCTGCTGGATCCGCGATTGCGCCCGATGGATCCGCGGCTGCGGGTTGTAGTGATTCAGACGCTGAACGGTGCGCTTTTGCTGCTGCTCGGCGCGCTTAAGCTGCGACTCCACGGCGATGCGCATCCGCTGACGCAGGCGTTCCAGGGCGGTCTGCTGGCGGGCTAACCGTAGCTGCGGGTGCTGCTGCTGCAGGCGATGGAACAGCTGGGTAAAGCGGCGCTGGCGACTGGCGAGAAAATAGTCCATCGCCATCTCCAGCCGCTGCTGCCCGGCCTGCAGCTGGCGCAGCAGCTCCTGCTGGTTGCGACTGACGATCTCCGCGGCGGCAGAGGGGGTCGGTGCCCGCAGATCGGCAACAAAATCAGCGATGGTGACGTCGGTTTCATGGCCGACGGCGCTGACGATGGGGATCTGGCTGGCGAAAATAGCCCGCGCCACCCGCTCATCGTTAAAACTCCACAGATCCTCCAGCGAGCCGCCGCCGCGCCCGACAATCAGCACGTCACATTCCTGGCGCGCGTTGGCCAGCGCGATGGCGCGCACAATCTGCCCGGGGGCGTCGTCACCCTGGACCGCGGTTGGGTAGATGATAACCGGCAGCCCGGGATCGCGGCGCCTGAGGACATGGAGAATATCATGCAGCGCGGCACCGGTTTTCGAGGTGATGACGCCGACGCAGTGGGCGGGGGAGGGGAGAGCCTGCTTATGTTTTTGCTCGAAAAGTCCTTCCGCCGTTAACTGTGCTTTCAGCTGCTCATACTTCTGCTGCAGCAACCCTTCGCCGGCGGGCTGCATGCTTTCGACGATAATCTGGTAGTCGCCGCGCGGCTCATACAGGGTGATGTTGGCGCGAACCAGCACCTGCTGCCCGTGCTGTGGGCGAAACGTCACCCGGCGGTTGCTGTTGCGGAACATCGCGCAGCGCACCTGGGCGTTATCGTCTTTTAAGGTGAAGTACCAGTGGCCGGAGGAGGGCTGGCTGAAGTTAGAGATCTCGCCGCTGATCCAAACCTGGCCCATTTCGCGCTCAAGCAGCAAACGCACCGTCTGATTGAGGCGGCTTACGGTAAAAATTGCGGGGGATTGAGAGGGTAACATGTGAGCAAGATCAAACTTTAAATCAGCAGGTTATTCAGTCGATAGTAACGCGCTCAGAGGGGATGGCAAGTATTATTTGCAAAAAAGGGTAGATGCAATCGGTTACGCTCTGTATAATGCCACGGCAATATTTATCCACCCTGGTCGAGATATTGCCCATGCTACGTATCGCTAAAGAAGCCCTGACGTTTGACGACGTCCTCCTCGTTCCCGCTCATTCTACCGTTCTGCCGAATACTGCCGATCTCAGCACTCAGCTGACGAAAACCATTCGTCTGAATATTCCTATGCTCTCTGCAGCCATGGATACCGTAACGGAAGCGCGTCTGGCTATTGCCCTGGCACAGGAAGGCGGCATCGGCTTTATTCACAAAAACATGTCCATCGAGCGCCAGGCGGAAGAAGTTCGTCGCGTGAAGAAACATGAGTCCGGCGTGGTCACCGACCCGCAGACCGTTCTGCCAACCACCACCCTGCGTGAAGTGAAAGAGCTGACCGAGCGTAACGGCTTCGCCGGCTACCCGGTGGTTACCGAAGAGAACGAGCTGGTCGGTATCATCACTGGCCGCGACGTGCGTTTCGTCACCGATTTGAACCAGCCGGTCAGCGTCTATATGACCCCGAAAGAGCGCCTGGTTACCGTACGTGAAGGCGAAAGCCGCGAAGTGGTCTTCGCTAAGATGCATGAAAAACGCGTTGAGAAGGCGCTGGTCGTGGATGAGAGCTTCCACCTGCGCGGCATGATCACCGTTAAAGATTTCCAGAAAGCAGAACGTAAACCGAATGCCTGTAAAGATGAGCAGGGCCGTCTGCGCGTAGGCGCGGCGGTCGGCGCCGGTGCCGGCAACGAAGAGCGCGTAGACGCGCTGGTGGCCGCGGGCGTTGACGTTCTGCTGATCGACTCCTCGCACGGTCATTCTGAAGGCGTCCTGCAGCGCATTCGTGAAACCCGCGCGAAATACCCGGACCTGCAAATCATCGGCGGCAACGTGGCCACCGGTGCAGGCGCGCGCGCGCTGGCGGAAGCCGGTTGCAGCGCGGTGAAAGTGGGTATCGGCCCGGGCTCCATCTGTACGACCCGTATCGTCACCGGTGTGGGCGTGCCGCAGATCACCGCTGTTTCCGACGCGGTGGAAGCACTGGAAGGGACCGGTATTCCGGTTATCGCTGACGGCGGTATCCGTTTCTCCGGCGATATCGCCAAAGCCATCGCTGCCGGCGCGGCCGCGGTGATGGTCGGCTCTATGCTGGCAGGTACCGAAGAATCCCCGGGTGAAATCGAACTCTACCAGGGCCGTTCTTACAAATCCTACCGCGGAATGGGCTCCCTTGGCGCCATGTCCAAAGGCTCCTCTGACCGCTACTTCCAGAGCGATAACGCTGCTGACAAACTGGTGCCGGAAGGTATCGAAGGCCGCGTGGCCTATAAAGGCCGCCTGAAAGAGATCATTCACCAGCAGATGGGCGGCCTGCGCTCCTGTATGGGCCTGACCGGCTGTGGTACCATTGACCTGCTGCGTACCAAAGCTGAATTCGTACGCATCAGCGGTGCGGGCATTCAGGAAAGCCACGTTCACGACGTGACCATCACCAAAGAGTCCCCGAACTACCGTCTGGGCTCCTGATTTCTTCGCCCGACCTCGCGTCGGGCGATTTATTTACTCTGTTTCACTTGCCTCGGAATTAGCGTCAATGACGGAAAACATTCATAAACATCGCATCCTCATCCTCGACTTCGGGTCTCAGTATACTCAGCTGGTGGCGCGTCGCGTGCGTGAGCTGGGCGTCTACTGTGAGCTGTGGGCATGGGATGTCACGGAAGCACAGATCCGCGAATTTAATCCAAGCGGCATCATTCTTTCCGGCGGCCCGGAAAGCACCACCGAAGAGAACAGCCCGCGCGCGCCGCAGTATGTGTTCGAAGCCGGTGTGCCGGTATTTGGCGTCTGCTACGGTATGCAGACCATGGCGATGCAGCTGGGCGGCCATGTAGAAGGCTCAAACGAGCGTGAGTTTGGCTACGCGCAGGTTGAAGTGGTTAACGACAGCGCGCTGGTGCGCGGTATCGAAGACTCCCTGACCGCAGACGGCAAACCGCTGCTGGACGTATGGATGAGCCACGGCGACAAAGTCACCGCCATCCCGTCTGACTTCGTCACCGTCGCCAGCACCGACAACTGCCCGTTCGCCATTATGGCCAACGAAGAAAAACGTTTCTACGGCGTGCAGTTCCACCCGGAAGTGACCCATACCCGTCAGGGGATGCGCATGCTGGAGCGCTTCGTGCGCGACATCTGCCAGTGTGAGGCCCTGTGGACCCCGGCTAAAATCATCGACGACGCCGTTGAGCGTATCCGCCAGCAGGTTGGCGACGACAAAGTGATCCTCGGCCTCTCCGGCGGTGTGGACTCCTCCGTTACCGCGATGCTGCTGCACCGCGCTATCGGCAAAAACCTGACCTGCGTGTTCGTGGACAACGGTCTGCTGCGCCTGAACGAAGCGCAGCAGGTGATGGAGATGTTCGGCGACCACTTTGGCCTGAACATTGTTCACGTTGAAGGCGAGCAGCGCTTCCTCGATGCGCTGGCGGGTGAAAGCGATCCGGAAGCGAAGCGTAAAATTATCGGTCGCGTTTTCGTGGAAGTGTTCGACGAAGAAGCGCTGAAGCTGGACGACGTCAAATGGCTGGCGCAGGGTACCATCTACCCTGACGTTATCGAATCTGCTGCTTCCGCCACCGGTAAAGCGCACGTCATCAAATCTCACCACAACGTGGGCGGCCTGCCGAAAGAGATGAAGATGGGCCTGGTTGAGCCGCTGCGTGAGCTGTTCAAAGACGAAGTGCGCAAGATCGGCCTGGAGCTGGGCCTGCCGTACGACATGCTCTACCGTCACCCGTTCCCGGGCCCGGGCCTTGGCGTGCGTGTGCTGGGCGAAGTGAAGAAAGAGTACTGCGACCTGCTGCGTCGTGCGGACGCTATTTTCATCGAAGAGCTGCACAAAGCTGACCTGTACAACAAAGTTAGCCAGGCGTTTACCGTGTTCCTGCCGGTTCGTTCCGTCGGCGTGATGGGTGATGGCCGTAAATACGACTGGGTGGTTTCCCTGCGTGCGGTGGAAACCATCGACTTTATGACCGCGCACTGGGCGCACCTGCCGTATGATTTCCTCGGCCGCGTCTCTAACCGCATCATCAATGAAGTGAACGGTATCTCCCGCGTGGTGTATGACATCAGCGGCAAGCCGCCAGCAACCATTGAGTGGGAATGATTTTGCGTCTGGCAACAGCCTGCACGTAAAAGCAGTAAAGTACCTCTAAGCCCGCGTAACTGCGGGTTTTTTTGTTTTTATGTCTGGCACTTTCTGGCAGCTGTAAGCAATGGGAAGCACGGTTTTTTCAATGGAATTTTTGATGGTACTCTCTGGTTTTGAATTCAGGTTTGAAAAAGTACTATGTGATAAATTTCGGTTGAGTTATGGTATTTGTTTTTTATAAATCATTTAAAAACAGATAGTTAAATAACTTTTCTGAATTTTTTACAACATGGTATTTTTTGATAAAGGAAAACAATAAACCATGTTGACTGACACCAGGCTGCGTTACCTTAAGCCGAAGGAGAAACTCTATAAAGTTAATGACCGTGATGGTCTGTATGTTGCGGTCACTCCGGCTGGAACGATCTCATTTCGTTATAACTATTCAATAAACGGAAGACAGGAGACCGTTACTTTTGGCCGCTATGGTGTGGGAGGGATCACGCTTGCAGAAGCGCGTGAACGGCTCAATGAAGCTAAAAAAATGGTTGCCGGTGGAAGATCGCCAGCGAGGGAAAAAGCCAGAGATAAAGCGCGTATCAAAGATGCGGAGACTTTTGGTGCATGGGCTGAGAAATGGTTATGCGGTTATCAAATGGCTAGAATTTGGACATTATCGCAGTTAGCCATTTATTTTTAAGGGCGGCTGAATAATGTGATGACGCTATAGTAATGTTAACGTGACACAGAATTCTGAACGCCCTCGAAAATGCCAAGCGTTGGGAATCGCAATCGCTCTTAAATTCTTTGGTATACAAAAATCATCGGTTCTGTAAGTAAACTTTCAAACCGCTATGAACAATTATATAAGCATTTTTATCAATACTATATTCAACAACCTCTTTCTTGGAAATTTTATGTTTAAATTTCACAAAGTTATTACCCCGATCGATTGTCCCAATTAAGGATCTATTAAACAAGTCTTCTAAAAGAAGCTCAGAATCAATCTCATTGCAGTTGTCTTCTATGATTTCTTTAGCTTGCTCGTACTGGCAGTTATACTTCTTGTCTATTAATTTTAATGAGTCAAAAATATTTTGTATTTGTATTGTGCTATAAAATGAAGATAGTTCATTATTTAATTCTTTAACTAACTCCGAAGCATATTGACCCAACAAACCATTTACACTATATTTATTTAATGGTATCTCATATCTTCCGGTTTCTAGCGGTTTAAAAAATAATATTAAGTCTCTAGGACGGAAATATGTATGATCACAAATGTACTTAAAACTAGACTTTGGTGCGAATTCTTCACTTACTAAACTTTCCCATGCTGATGATTTACTCATAGGAATACATGATTTTACAAATGCATTCTTTGCACGTTTCTCTATTAGTTTTTTTAAACCCAATTCATTCTCTTTGTCTTTATTTAGGAATTCTTCTTGATACCAATCTAGACTAGTTGCATAGCTAGAGAACAATTTTGCAATATCTGCCCCCAAGGGGGATAGCATTCTTTCGACATCATCACGAATCAAAATAATTGCCTTGGCTGGAATGTTATTTTTGGAGAAAATATTATTATTGACATATTTGGATATTCTAAGTAGATTTATAATTGTATCTACAGAGTCTTTATTTTCTGCATTAAACCCAATATCTAAGTCATCAAAGAATACGACATAAGAATTTTCATTCTCCACATTCAAAGGTGATTGTAAAACGGAAACTATAACTCTTTCTAAATGAGGCAGTAATTTATAATATGCAGCTCTGGATTCCTTTATTTCTACATCCTGACCATATTTCCCTTTAAAAAATCTCTTAAATTGCTCAATGCTGACTTCAAATTTATGTTTTTTGACAAGCTCTAATATTTCGCCTTTATCAATATCAATATATCCAGAGTTTTTCTTCAAAAATTCTTTTAATAATCCAAATTGTTTTGCATCCTGGGATGCTTCATTTTCAAAGAATAATTTCAATATATGTGTATAGATTAACCATTTGAACAAATATTCTTTGCTATGTGACTCATTACCTTCGACAGCACCTATTTGAACAAGAGTTTCCATATTGACAACATCTTGTCGAATAAAAGAGCAGAACAGATTTGCATCTCCTTTTGATAGGGTGTATGCATACTCAGCAAATGCACTTTTCCCACACCCTTTTCGACCGACAACGATAAATTTTTCGTTCGACAGTTCACCGAACAAATCGTGATGATCTTCATAAACATCAAATAATGATACTTTAGAAGTCGGCAGCGATTCTGCTTCTGCTTCTGGAGCACCTAGAAAAAGTGCCGCATTTTGCTTTTTTGCAAATTTACTGAATACCACTGGTACTCCTTAATATTTTTGTATAACGCATTACTAATGGACTGCTGTCGCGAATTGCTTAAGCGTATTCCAAACCTATTCTCTATTCAATAAGATTTATATACCCAATAAGCCTCAATGTAAATAGACTCGTTTTAGTCCCGTGCATTTTTTGAGTTTCAGCCAAATTATAGTGCTGTCGGTATTCCTCCAGTGTCATACTGTTCAGCGATTCATGCGGACGTTCACAGTTGTATTCTGATAACCATTTTCCCGTCATTTCACGTACTTCATTCAGCGTTCTGAACAGATAAAAATCGAGTATTTCTTTACGATATGACCTGTTAAAACGCTCAATGAAAGAGTTTTGTTTCGGCTTACCCGGCTGGATAAGCTCTAGTTTACTGTATGCTTCTCTGTCCATTCAGCCAGCGCCAGAGAGATAAATTCCGGACCATTTTCCATGCGCAGCATGACCGGATAACCGCGGTTTTCCGCGATCATGTCGAGCACACAGACTACTCGCGGAGATGGCAGATTCAGATCTATTTCAATCGACAACGCCTCACGGTTAAAGTCATCAACGACATTGAACGTGCGAAAACGACGGCCACAGGTCAGCACATCATGCATAAAATCGGCAGACCAGCTCTGGTTCAGCGTTTTCGGCGTAGCCAGTGGTGAGGGATTGCGTACCTGCAGCTGTTGTTTGCCCTTACGTCAAAAATCAGCTTCAGCAGACAGTAAATACAGTAAAGCCTTTTGTGATTCCGCGGGTATCCCTGCCGTAGCAGAACCTGGTAAAGCTTCGGAAAACTGTATCGTGGGTATTGCTCAGCCGCTGCCTGCAGGGCGGCAATAATGGGTTCATCACGCGTGGTATCCGGGTGGTAATGGTAAGCCGTTCTGCTTAGATTGAGACTCCGGCAGGCCTGACGAATATTGAGTCCGAACGTCGTTACGAGATGAGTGAACAGCTCACGCTTAAAGGCTGGTTTTAAAGCTTTTTTCGATAACGTCTTTCAGTGCCCGGTTCTCCAGGCTTAGGTCGGCAAATATCTGTTTGAGATGACGATTCTCGTCCTCAAGATCCTTGATTTTTTTAATTTCAGAAGCTTCCATGCCACCGTATCTGGACTTCCAGTTGTACAAGGTGGCTTCAGATATACCGGCCTCTTGGCAGACATGTTTAACGATTCTTCCGACTTCAACCGCTTATCAGGCATTGACGATAGCGATCTCCTTCGTTGGCAGATTGATTATGCCGGATGATCTCTAAATATGAATGGCACGATTATGCGGGATACTTACAAGTTAGTAATAGAATGTGAATAATTCCCGGCGTTAGCTGAATGAAACGAAACCCTCTGTCTCTACAGTAATGCCAGTCAGTTAAGCAACTGACTGGCCCTTTCTCAGGGCGGTGGTGTATTTCTGAGGCCTCTCTTTCACCACCCTTGGGAAGACCCTTTCCCTCCTTATCGGTAACTTGACTAACTGCCCCATACTTTCAAGATCACGCATCAACTCCGGGATACGACCCGGTGAAGCGCCCTGCAACGTCATTAGCATCCGCATCACCATCCCGCAGGACTCTGAGAAGCTCAGCTGATTTGGCCAGTATCCTTTCAGTTGCCCTGCCATTTTAATCATCTGATATCTCACCAGATTATAAGCCAGCAACACGCCCCACAACTCCTGCTCCACAAGCTCCGGCTTTTTACTTCTCAGTGTCAACCTGCTCAGTTGCATCGTCTGCTTTATCTCCCGGTAACCCAGCTCAATTTCCCAGCGATAGCTATACAGATCCGCCATTTCCCCGCCGGGGTAGCGCATGGCGTCCGTCATCGACGTCAGCAGATGGCAGACTTTTCCTTTGCGCGTGATGGTCAGCAGGCGGGCTGTCATCTCATTTCCCAGACCCGGCCACTTTTTTCGTGCCTGCGGGCTGGTTTTCAGCTTCACCAGGTGGTCGCCTTTACCCAGTTTTCTGACCTCTTCGTACTGCGCGCCTTTTTTCAGAGGGATCAGCCAGTGCCGGTGTTCTCCCGCCTGGTTCCATGCGTTCAGCAGACCCAGTGAGTAATAGCCTTTATCCATTAGCGTCAGGGTGTTATCGCCGGTTTGCTCTATAAGTTTCTCCGCGAGCGCATTTTCGCTGTCTTTCATCGTGCCGAAGGCTGCTGCCGTCAGCAGATGGCTGGTCAGCTCCATCTGGCAGACCATTTTAACCTGTGGGTAGAGTGCCGGGTTTCCGCCATGCGTCTGGCGGGGGAAGGCGATATCGTTCTCTGGTGTGTCCGGTGTGCGCCAGAACACACCATCAATGGCCAGCAGGGTCAGGCCGCACCAGTGTGGATGCGGCGTGGCGTTATGCCAGAGCTGTGCTGTCTGCGAGAATACGCGGCGGACGGCTTCGCTTCCCAGACGCTGACGGGCCTGGATCACCGCGCTGGGGGCGACGAAGGGACGACTGCCCGGCAGCATGATGTCCAGACGGTTGACGATCTGATGAAGGGGTTCTTTACGTTCAAGCGCCATGCCGACAATGCACCAGACCATCATTTCCAGCGGCAGGCGACGCTTGCGCAGGGTGACGGTACCGGCTTCGGCCAGACAGCGGGAAATGAGTTCCGGGTCCAGATAGTCGCCCAGAGAAGTCAGTGGGTTACGCAGAGAATCGTAACGGGATACCAGATCAAGAGCCTGTCCAATGTGCATAAAAAAATCCGGAAACGGGTGAGCATTTCCGGATTCTTACACAGCCACTGGATCGATCAACTGATCCTTAACTGATCGGCATTACTGTCTCTACAGAGGGTTTTTTTATCGACTACATCACCTGATTTCTGCTGAGCGGCGTGCGCTAATCGCGCATATATTGATGCATCTGGGCCGCCGTCAGATCCCACTGGCCGCCTTCAAAGGGGGGCATATAGCTGCCATCATCTTCGCCAATCTCTGCGGCAATGAGTTGATTGAGTTTATCGTTCATTCTCATTAACAGATCCCGGTACTTCTCTGGCTCTCTGGCGAGGTTATGATTTTCTTCGGGGTCGTTAACCAGATCGAAAAGTTCAACATCATTATTCTCCAGCAGCTCAGCCAGGGTAGCAGGAATATGATGCTGCTTTAGCGAAAAGTAGCGGGCAAATTTATAGTGTCCATCGTTGATCATCCTGATCCCTGAGCGATGGGAAAAATCAGGATGGAGTGACGCGATCGCTTTTTTAAATTGATCGTGCGGCAGCTTTTCTCCAGCCAGCTTTCTGAATTTTGCCGTGTATTGTGCATCCATATACAGGATCATGCCGTAACAATAAAGCGAACCCGGACGCAGCGCATTTAAGCCCGCTTGCTCAGGATGCGCCAGTAAGGGGCTCATATCCCGGCCTTTTCTGCCCTCCAGCACTTTCTCTCGCAGCGAGCGATCGCGTCCAGTCAGGCCAATCAGTGTCGGTACTAAATCCAGATGATTAGTTAAACTATTGCAGCGGATATTTCCCGGATACGCCGGATGGCGGATGATCATTGGCACATGGATCTGCTCTTTATACACCGAGGAACCTTTACCATGCATCTGATGAGAGCCTCCGAGTTCCCCATGGTCGGCGGTAAAGACGATGATGGTATTTTGCGTCAGTTGAAGATTATCAAGTTCATTGAGGATCGCCTCAAGATGCTGGTCGTTATCGCGAATACAGTTGAAATAATAATCCAGTAATTTGCGCCAGCGCCGGTCTTCATCCGGGAACTGTCCCTCCATCACCGCCCTGGCATTCTGGTACTCTTTATGGGCGGCAGGTCTGCCTGGCTCGTCCAGGGGTTGATGGCGATTCGCAGGCAGCGGATAGTCTGGCCAGCTTTGCTGATAGATTTGGTTGTGTGGGGGTTGGGTTGGCAGCAGGGTGTGGTTTTCTTTATCCATTGGGCCTTTCCACTGCACCTGCTCGCCATGCTCATCGGTGTCGATAAACATCACATCGTGGGGGTTAACCAGGTTTACTGCCGCGAACCAGGGCTTATTTTCATCATTCAGCGGGCGGCCAGTGTTACGTAGCCAACTAATGGTCTGCCCCGTGGTGACTGAGTCAAAGAAATAGCCGCCCTTACTTTTACCAATCACATCGCCAATGCCGTGATAATCAGAGAAACCATACTTTTCCATAATTTGATGCAGTCGCGGCGTCGGGATATCGCCCAGGTCCATTTCTTCTACCGATTGACCGGCGACTGGCTGATCGATCTCCCGGGTAAGATGCCATTTCCCTTTATACGCGGTGTAATAACCCAGCTCACGCATCATGTGGCCCACCGTGCGTAATTCAGGATCCAGATCGTAATTCATCCACGGGAAGCCAAGATTATCGAACATCCTGGTGTGCGGCATATGCAGGCCGGTGTACATGACAGAGCGCGATGGTGTACAAACGTTAGCGGTATTCTGATGGTGGGTAAAGGTTATGCCGGTTTTCATCAAGCGCTCCCGGCCTGGCACCGGAAAGGGATACCGATCGAAATAACGTTCCTGATCGCAGGTTATCAATAAAATATTGTAGCCTTCGGGCATTGTGTCTGGGATCTCGCCGGTGAAAGGAATATCCCATTCCGCTTTCGGGGCGGTATTATTTTGCCTGGCGCTTCCCGTTTCTGGTAACAGGCTAACGACAGCAGCAATCCCCAAACCTTTGAGGAGATCGCGGCGATTTCCATCTATTTTATTTGGTTCTTTCATCTTCAGACTCCGTTAATTTTAATATATTTTGCCGAATCTCCGGGATAAGACTCATAATGAGGTTGGGCGGTTGGCAATTTAATAAAAGCCTTCTCATGACATTCATATAGGGCGTGATATGGCGGAAAAAAGTTAAATAACCGTGACACAGAAAGTTCTGCGCCTCGTCGTCATGCGTCAAAATACGGTGTTTAGGGCATCCCCCGTGACAGGCAAAGCGCCAGTGACAGCCCTGACAGCGGGCAGAGAGTTGGGCTTTTCGCTTCCCGAACTGTTGCTGAAATGGCGAGTTCGCCATCGCCGCCATCGCATCCTGCTTCAGATTACCCAGCTTATATTCCGCAGAAACAAAGTGATCGCAGCTGTACACATCGCCGTTTTGCTCCACCAGTAAACTCTGCCCGCATACAGGTTGCATCGTACAGAGCGTGGCGGGCTGGCCGGCCCACACGCCGAGCAGATTATCGAAATACTGGATAAATACCTTGCCGACATCATTTTCCAGCCAGTCGTCGAAAACACTGCTCAGAAATTTGCCCCAACCCGCAGGGGTAACTGACCAGGGAGCAGAGGGGGCTACGAGAGGAATAAACTGTAGATGATGGAGATGTAGTTCACGACTCAGGCAGCGATAGAGGCTTTTTCCCTGGCTTTCCGACGAACGACTGACCACTACCATGGCATTAATCGGGACGTTATGCCGCTGCAGGCAATCTATGGCCTGCACGACTCTTGTCCAGGAGGGTTTTCCGCAGCGTGTCGTACGCCAGGTGTCGTGGAGAGACGCAGGGCCGTCAATGGATAATCCGACCAGAAATCCGTGGCGGCGCAAAAAGCGAGCCCATTTATCGTTCAGCAAGATGCCGTTTGTTTGCAGGCTATTAGCGATAGTTTTGTTACCGCGATAACGCTGCTGGAGGTTAACCACTTTTTCAAAAAAATCCAGACCGCATAGAGTGGGTTCGCCGCCCTGCCAGCAGAACTCCACGTTTTCTGCTGGGGTTGATAAAATGGTGTTGTGAATGTACGCCTCCAGCGTGCGGTCGTCCATGGCGGTATCCCCGGGACGGGGGACCTCGTTTTCCAGATAGAAACAATACCGACAGGCCAGATTACATCTGTTGCCACCGGGTTTTGCTACGGTATTAAAATTAGCGCCCATTCTTTGCTATGCTCGTACGTTTTCGACGAAGAAAGAGTAAAGCTAATAGTGTTTCCGGAGGTGTGGTTATTGTTACCGATGGCAACTGGCTTTATTTTTGGGTTCATTATGCAAGCGAAAAATACAGTAGGTATCGTTATTTTTCGCGATGCGAGGGTAAATGCTTATATTTCAGCGAATCGATCGCCGTTATTAATGATTATTATGAATATTATCATGGTGAGTAATTTGCATGGTGAATGAATTTATGCCATATCGCTAAACGCGCAGGCGGAGATATCACGGTGCACTGTGAATGTGTCATTTCTTGTTCTGGCAACCCGTTTTTTATTATCGATTGGTCAGTGGCCGTTGTTGACTATTTTTCAACACGTTCGGCCTGCACGTTACTCGCTCCATGCACCCGTGCCAGTCACCGGCAGCCTGCAGGTGCTTCAGCTGGAGCCGTTTTTACAGACCGGCGGTGAACGTGAGGGGGACGACCGGCAATATGCTGGATAGCATCCGGGCGGTGGAGGTGAACCAGCTCTGGCTCGGGTTGGTTACCCTGCCTGTGCCGCGGCGGTTTCGATAGCTGGCGATCGTCATGCGTCAGGACAAAATCGTGACAAAAGGTATCGTGGCATTACTACGCCTGCTGCAGGCCGTTCGCGTATGAATCGCGGGTGGCAAAACAGACCTCAACAGAGATGTTGCATTGAAAATGGGCTCAGTCTGCGGAGGACGCTTTCCGTCTCAGATGAAGGGCTACTCGCGGGCAGTGGGCTCGACGGTAAGCGTTGACTCCTGCGAGGCTTTTTTATCCTGATGATGGTACCAGGCGCCGATGGAGGAGTAGACAAAACGTCCAAAGAAGAAGAGAAAGCTGATAAGCAGTACGATACGGGTCATGCGACGGTTAAATCGATGTCGTTTGCGCATACTGGGTGCCTGACTCACAAAAGGTTCCTTGAAGTATACCCGAAGATGGGCGATGGGGGTATTAAGGCACAGGAACGAGGTGGGGTCAATTGATGCAGATGTAAAAGTGCCGCAGTGAAAACATTAATTAATGTTATATAAGATAATCATCGTATTTACATGCTCACTTTATTAGCCGTGAAACGAGGTAAAAATAAGTTTTATTAATGTTGGTGTCGATATTTGTTGATTTATATCAACTGACTCATTCTCTTGACCACTAAAATCAGCGGACATTACCGTATCGTTATTACTTTTACGGTCAGCATGGGGTGGTTGGATGCCTGCCTGAATATGCCTCGCGGGAGCAGAGGCTCTCTGTAGAGCACCTATGAATTTATTAAAATACTATCAACAATATCGTGACAAATGGTGGGCCTTGCCGCTTATCCTGCCAACGCTGTTATTACCTCTTGCCAGATGGGCGAATACATTTACCATGCTGAATGGTCATATGGTATTCCTGTATTATCTTCCCCTGGCGCTGGTTCTCAGCCTGATGATGTTTTTTGGCTGGGCGGCAATTCCGGGCATTATTATCGGCCTGTTGTTAACTCTGGCCAACGGCATGGCGCCCGAGCAGGCGATAGGCATGTTATTCCATTTTCTCATTCCCTGCGTGCTCTGCTGGGGCGGATACCGTATTTTTGTACCGCGACGCCAGCAGGTTTCGCATGGTAACGTCAAACTGATGCCGCATCGTCTGTTCTGGCAAATGCTACTCCCCTCGGTCATTTTTCTGATTCTGTCCCAGATCGCCGAATATCTGGGCCTTCATCCGCGCACGACGGAGATGACCGGCATTACGCCGTTTAGTTTACGGTCGTTAATTACCTTTCAGGCGCTGATGGTGGGATGTCTGACGGGGGTACCGTTGTGTTATTTGCTGCTGCGGATCATTCGTAATCCTTTTCATGTTCGCGGCTTTATTTCGCAAATTCGGTTACAAATTGATCCAAAAATAAAAAAGCTGGAAATCTTTTGCTGGGTGGCAATATTAATTTTGTTGCTCGGGTTATTATTGATGCCATTAAATAATACCAGCACAATATTTAGCACGAATTATACATTGTCATTGCTTATGCCTGTGATGCTCTGGGGGGCGATGCGTTTTGGCTATCGCTTTATCTCGCTGATCTGGACGCCAGTGCTGATCACCGTAATTCATTTTCATTACCGCTATTTACCGGTGTATCCGAGCTATAACACACAGCTGGCAATCACCTCCTCAAGCTATCTGGTATTTTCGTTTATTGTTGCCTATACGGCGATGCTGGCGACACAGCAGCGGTTGATCTACGCTCGCGTCCGGCAGATGGCATTCCTTGACCCGGTCGTACACATGCCTAATCTGCGGGCGTTGAGCCGGGCGCTCAACAGTACGAGCTGGTCGACGTTGTGTTTTCTACGTATTCCTGAACTGGAGCTGCTGGGGCGCCATTACGGCGTATTGTTACGCATTCAGTATAAGCAAATGCTGGCGAACCACCTGAGCGCGCTGCTGCAGCCTAATGAGGCGGTTTATCACCTTGCCGGCCATGATTTAGTTTTTCGCCTCAACAGTGAGGGGCACCAGGCACGCATTCACTTAATTGACCGTTCCCTGCGGCAGTTTCGTTTTCACTGGGATGGGGTTCCCCTGCAGCCGCGGATTGGCATGAGCTACTGCAACGTTCGTTCGCCGGTCAAGCATCTGTATCTGCTGCTTGGTGAGCTGAACACCATTGCCGACATGTCGCTGGCCAGCGGTCATCCGGAAAATATGCAGCGCCGTGGCGCCGGTCATGTTCAGCAGGATCTGAAAGATAAAGTCGTGATGATGAACCGCATCCTCAAGGCGCTGGAACAAGACCATTTTGTCCTGATGGCGCAGCCTATTCAGGGCATTCGTGGCGATCGCTACCACGAAGTTTTGCTGCGAATGCAAGGAGAGTCGGGTGAACTGATCGGGCCAAACGCGTTCCTGCCGGTGGCGCACGAATTTGGCCTTTCCTCACGAGTGGATCAGTGGGTCATCAAGCACACGCTGGACTTTATGGATACCAACCGGCAGGCGCTGCCTGGCCTGCGGCTTGCGGTCAATCTCTCTCCTGTTTCTCTGAGCCGCAGCCAGTTTCCCCGGGAGGTGGAAGATCTGCTGCAGACTTACAACATAGAGCCCTGGCAGATTATTTTCGAGCTAACCGAGAACTATGCGCTCAGTAACCCGGAACTGGTCTGTCAGACATTAGAGCATCTGCGGGCGTTGGGCTGCCGGGTGGCGATTGATGATTTCGGTACTGGCTACGCCAGCTATGCTCGCCTGAAAACCATGAACGTCGACATCCTGAAGATTGACGGCAGCTTTATTCGCAATCTGCTTGCCAGCAGTCTCGATTACCAGGTGGTGGACTCTATTTGTCGTCTGGCGCGCATGAAGAACATGCAGGTGGTGGCCGAATATGTGGAGTCGCCGGAGATACGCCAGGCGGTAATCGAGTTGGGGATCGATTATATGCAGGGTTATGATATCGGCGTACCGGTTCCCCTGGCGCAACTGGCGGAGGGGATGACCGCCTGAAGTAATAAAAAGCCGGGCGCGATGGCCCGGCTCTGATGATATCCACCGATTTGGTCAGGCGTCTGGCTCTTCTTCAGCGATCTTCAGCAGCCACTCAGGCACGCCTTCCCAGTACTGCTGCTCTTTTTCCAGATCCAGCAGCACCAGCGCGTTCTGGCTAAACCAGTCGTGCGGAAACGTCAGCGTCCAGTGGTGAGCTTCCGTTTGCAGCCGCAGGGTTGGCGGTGTCGTGGTGGCCTGACGCTGGTTATTCAGCAGCACGCCCAGGCGCAGCAGCTGGATCAGCGGCAGAAACTGCTTTTTCCTGAACAACGTAAAGCGCGGCAGGTCGTCGAGTTTTATCGCTTTGCGATGATAGCGCACCAGGGTGGCCATCAGCATCTGCTGCTCCTGGTTGAAACCCGGCAGGTCGCTGTTCTGCAAAATATAGGCCGAGTGGCGATGCATGCCGCTGTGGTTGATATTCAGTCCCACCTCATGGAGCATCACCGCCCACTTCAGCAGCGCCGCGAGGTGCGGATTGGCCAGCTTGGGATTCTGCTCCTGCCACTGCTCGAGCATATGGGTGGTGGTTTCCAGCACCCGGCGCGCCTGTTCGCGATCGATATTGTACTGATTCGCCAGGCTCTGTGCTGTACGGCTGCGAATATCCTGATGGCGGAAGCGGCCTTCCATTTCGTACAGCACGCCTTCGCGCAGCGCCCCATCGGACAGACGAAGCTCTTTAATGGCCAGCGCGTCAAACACGCCGCACAGAATCGCCAGCCCGGGGGCAAAGACCGCTTTGCGATCTTCAGAGAGACCGGGCAGACTGAGCGCGTCGAAGTTTTTATGCTTTAACAGCTCACTGACCAGCATTTCGAGGCGCTCTGGCGTTATAAATCCGTCCTTCTCACCCATGGCCACCAGTACTTCCTGCGCGGCTTTGATGGTGCCGGAGGCGCCCAGCGCCACGGTCCAGCCCTGAATACGGAACTGCCAGGCCAGCGTCTCCAGCTTCTGGACCGCCGCCAGGCGAGCACGCTGGAAATTCTCTTTGTTGATGGTTCCGCCGGGGAAGTAGGCCTGCGAGAAGCTCACGCAGCCCATGCGGCGGCTTTCTACCAGCCGGGGCTCGAAATCTTCACCGATAACCAGCTCGGTTGAACCACCGCCGATGTCAATCACCAGTTTGCGTCCGCGTTCCGGCTGCGTATGCTCAACGCCCATAAAAATCAGGCGCGCTTCTTCATTACCGGAGATGATCTCGATCGGGTAGGGGATCACTTTTTCAGCGCGTTTAAGAAACTCTGCCGCGTTGGTCGCCTGACGCAGCGTATGCGTTCCGACGATGCAAACGCTGGAGGGGGAGAACCCCTGCAGACGTTCGGCAAACAGCGACAGGCAGTTCAGCCCGCGGGTCATGGCTTCTTCGCTCAACACCGAGTTTTCATCGAGGCCATCGGCCAGATGTACGCGTTGTTTCAGGCGTCCAATGATCTGCATGGCGCCATCGACGACACGGGCGATCACCATATGAAAACTGTTCGAACCAAGGTCGACCGCAGCGAATTCCTGCGGCCGAGGGGTTTTTTCGTTTAGTGGCATAGGTTAGTCGGGTTGTTCGAGTGATTTGAGATAATCGTAAATCGCCATTTGTGCGCGTACTTTACGGCGATTGCCGCGCGGCACATAGCGATTACTCAGTTCTTTATCAAGATAGCGCGCTTTTACCGTATCGTTGAACAAGATATCAAAAATATCCAGTACCCGCTGCTTCAGACGTGGATCAAGCAGGGGAGCGGCAACTTCAATACGATAATCAATATTACGCGTCATCCAGTCGGCAGAGGAGAGCCAGACCTGTTTATCGCCACCATTTTCAAAACAGTAGACCCGGTCGTGCTCCAGGAAACGGTCGACAATGCTGATGACGCGAATATTTTCACTGATACCTTCCAGTCCAGGGATCAGCGAGCACATGCCGCGGATCAACAGATTGACCGGCACGCCGGAGCTGGAGGCGGCGTACAGTCTGTCCACCAGCCCTTTATCCACCAGGTTGTTCAGCTTCAGCGTAATCCCGGACGGTTGCCCGTTCTGCGCATTGGCGATCTCGCGGTCGATCATCTCATACAGCAGACGGCGCGAGTTCTGCGGCGACACCAGCAGGTAATCGAAGCTTACCGGGCGGTAGGGGTTTTCGATAAAGTTAAACACGCGGCGGACTTCATTGGTAATGCGCGCATCGGCGGTTAACAGTGAATAGTCGGTGTAGATCCGCGCGGTCTTTTCGTTGAAGTTTCCGGTGCCGATGTGGGCGTAGCGCACCACTTCATCGCCTTCCTTACGTGAGATAAGGAACAGCTTGGCGTGGATCTTCAGCCCCGGCGCGGAGAAGATCACGTGGACCCCCGCTTCCGTCAGGCGTTTCGCCCAGTGAATGTTGGCTTCTTCATCGAAGCGCGCCTGCAGCTCCACCACCACGGTCACTTTTTTACCGTTGTGGGCGGCGTGGATCATCGCGTCGATGATGCGCGAATCCTTGGCCACCCGGTAGATGTTGATTTTGATCGCCAGTACGCTGGGGTCGAACGAGGCCTGGCGCAGCAGCTCCAGCACGTGCTCAAAAGTGTGATAGGGGTAGTAGAGCAGCACATCGCGTTCGCGAATGGCGTCGAAGCCGTTGCGGAATTTATCAAACCACAGATGACGCAAACGCGGCATGGGTTTATTCACCAGATTGGCCTTACCGACATTCGGGAAACCGATAAAGTCTTTAAAGTTGTGGTAGCGACCACCCGGCAGCATTGAGTCATAGTTGGAAATGGAGAGCTTATCACGCAGCATTTCGACCATCGCGTCCGGCATATCGCGCTGGTAGACGAAGCGAACCGGCTCGGCGGTCAGGCGCTGCTTGAGGCTGGAAGACATCAGCTCCATCAGGCTCGACTCCATTTCATGCACCAGATCGTACTCGGCGTCACGGGTCATCTTCATCGAGTAGGCGTTCAGCGCATCGTAATCGAAGAAGCCTTTAAAAATATCATCCAGGCAATAGCGCAGGATGTTATCCAGTAAAATCATCGGTTTGCGACGGCGCGGCGCTTCCGGCGGCAGATTCACGAAGCGCGGCACTTTATCTGACGGGATTTCCAGCAGGGCATAGTTGATGTTTTCCCCGCGGATAATCTCCACCGCCAGATAGGTGTAATCATCTTTCAGAAACTGCACGAGGTCGGTTTCACGGTTAATCAGGATCGGCGAGATGTGCTGGCGTAAATACTGCTTGAAGTAGTTGCGCAGCCAGGCCTGCTGATTGACGGACAGCTGACGTTCGTTGATGAGGAAAATCTGGTTACGCGCCATCTCCAGCAGCAGTTCGTTGTACAGACTATCAAATTCCTGGTCGGCCTTCAGAACCCGGGCCTGAATTTTGCCTAACAGGTGGCGAGAATGGGCGGTACTGCCTTGTTCTTCACTGATAATAATCCGCCGCTTAAGCTCGGCGAAGCGTACTTTGTAAAATTCATCAAGGTTGTTGGAGTAGATCCCTAAGAAGCGCATGCGCTCAATCAGCGGGTTACTCTTGTCCGCCGCTTCCTGCAGCACGCGCTCGTTAAAAGACAACCAGCTGAGTTCTTTTTCGATGTATAGCTTTTCCTGGCCCATTACCGCTCACACTCCGTTTTACTCACAGGACGTAGACTATTATGACGAATTTTTCTGCATAGCGATTTACTGTGTCACAACAATATGACAGTAAGAAGAAATATTTCTGTGAGATGATTGATTAATAAACAATTTTAATGAAAAAAAAAAGCCCCGCGGTGTGGAAACGCAGGGCTGGGGTTTATTCTTCGGCGGCATAACCCTGGGGGGGAAGCTGTCGCTCATCCAGCCAGGCGTGGTTGCCTTCCATACGCAGACGCCCATCGACGAACCAGCTAATGACCAGCGGATAAATGGCATGTTCCTGGGTCTGAACCCGCGCCGTGACCTCATCTTCGCTATCGCCGGCGAAGACCGGCACTTTGGCCTGCAGGATAACTGGCCCACCGTCGAGCTCATCGGTGACGAAATGCACCGAGGTGCCGTGCTCCTCGTCACCGTTCTCCAGCACCTGGCGATGGGTGTGCAGGCCAGGGTACTTCGGCAGTAACGAAGGATGAATATTGAGCAGGCGTCCCTGATAGTGGCTGACGAATGCCGGGCTGAGGATACGCATATAGCCCGCCAGTACCACCAGATCCGGGGCGTAGGCGTCGATTTCATGCATCAGCTGACGATCGAACGCTTCCCGGTCGGCAAACTGACTTTGCGCCAGTGCATGGGCTGGAATGCCGGCCGCGCGCGCGCGCTCAAGGCCGAACGCATCGGCCTTGTTACTGAATACCGCACGCAGGGTGCCGTTTATCTGTTTCCGGCCGCAGGCGTCGATGATCGCCTGCAAATTGCTGCCGCTACCGGAAATCAGCACCACGATGTTTTTCATGCAATGACCACACGCTGTTCGGAATCGGAGGCTTTGATATACCCGATTTTCCACGCGCTTTCACCTTTCTCGTTCAGCAGAGCAATCGCTTTGTCCGCTTCCGCTGCCGGCAGGGCAATAACCATCCCCACGCCGCAGTTAAAGGTGCGGTACATCTCATGCTGGCTGACGTTACCCGCGGTTTGCAGCCAGTTGAAGACGGATGGCCACTGCCAGGAGGACTCATCAATCACCGCCTGGGTGTTGTCCGGCAGCACACGCGGGATGTTTTCCCAGAAGCCGCCGCCGGTCAGGTGGGCGATAGCGTGGACGTCGACGCTGGCGATCAGATCGAGCACCGATTTCACATAGATGCGGGTCGGCGCCAGCAGATGGTCGGCCAGCGGTTTGCCGTCAAGGTCGGTGGTCTGCGGGTCGACGCCGCTGACTTCGATAATTTTACGTACCAGCGAGTAGCCGTTGGAATGCGGGCCGCTGGAGGCCAGCGCCACCAGCACGTCGCCGTCGGCCACTTTGCTGCCGTCGATGATTTCTGATTTTTCCACCACCCCGACGCAGAAACCCGCTACGTCGTAATCGTCACCGTGATACATCCCTGGCATCTCAGCGGTTTCACCCCCTACCAGCGCGCAACCGGACTGCAGGCAGCCTTCGGCGATGCCGTTAATGACGCTGGCCGCGGTATCGACGTCCAGTTTACCGGTCGCGTAATAATCCAGGAAAAACAGCGGCTCAGCACCCTGAACCACCAGGTCGTTCACACACATAGCGACCAGATCGATGCCGATAGTGTCGTGACGCTTCAGATCCATTGCCAGACGCAGCTTGGTACCGACGCCGTCGGTGCCGGAGACCAGTACCGGCTCGCGGTATTTCTGCGGCAGTGCGCACAGCGCGCCGAATCCGCCCAGTCCCCCCATCACTTCCGGGCGACGGGTTTTCTTCACCACGCCCTTAATACGGTCGACGAGAGCGTTGCCTGCATCAATATCCACGCCGGCATCTTTATAGCTGAGAGAGGTTTTATCGGTCACTGCGAAGTCTCCACGCGTTTGCGGTAAGCAAGAAAAATCGGCGCAATTCTAACAGGGAAAGCAAACGTTTGCGAGCCTGCTTTACAGTTGGCGTAAAACCGCTGATGAATGGTTAAATTTGATACTGCTCACGAAAATGAAACCGGGTACAGTCTTGTGCTTGCCTCAGCGTAAAGGAATCCTCATCATACGACTGAAACCGGTTTCTGTGGTGATTCGCCGCGCGTTAGATCGGTTATTTATGCACGCCAGGGGAGGGATGAATGGAGATTGCGGCATTTGATATTGGTGGCACCGCGTTAAAGATGGGCGTGATGGCTCAGGACGGCAGGCTGCTGGAAACCGCGAAGCAGTCAATCAATGACAGCGATGGTGAGCACATCTTACAGACGATGCTGTCGTGGCTGGCGGCTCATCCCTCTTGCGGCGGTATCGCCGTTAGCGCGCCAGGCTATGTCGACCCGCATAGCGGCTTTATCACCATGGGCGGCGCTATTCGTCGATTTGATAACTTCGCCATGAAAGCGTGGCTCGAGGCCCGAACAGGGCTGCCGGTCGCGGTGGAAAATGACGCTAACTGTGTGCTGCTGGCCGAGCGCTGGCAGGGCAAAGCGGCAGAGATGGCCAATTTTCTGGTACTCACCATTGGCACCGGCATTGGTGGGGCGATTTATTGCCAACACCAGCTGATCCACGGGGCGCGTTTTCGTGCCGGCGAATTCGGCTATATGCTCACCGACCGTCCCGGCGGACGCGATCCTCGTCGCTATTCGATGAATGAGAACTGCACCCTGCGGGTGCTGCGCCATCGCTATGCGGAACATATTGGCGCGCCGCTGGACAGTGTGACTGGCGAAATGATTTTCGACCGTTATGACGCCGGCGACCCGGCCTGCCAGCGACTGGTCGCCGAGTTCTTCAATGGCCTCGGTCAGGGCCTCTATAACCTCGTCAATATCTTCGATCCGCAGACCATATTTATCGGCGGCGGCATTGTGGAACGTCCAGGGTTTCTGGCGCTGCTAAAGGAGCATCTGGCCTGGTTCGGCATTGCCGACTATCTCGATACCGTCAGTCACGGCAACGATGCCGGCCTGATTGGCGCGGTTTACCATTTCAATCAGCACTATCGTTCGCCTGGCGACGATCGACATTAGGGAGAGACTATGTCCGGATTTAAAGAAGGTTTTCTGTGGGGCGGCGCGGTTGCGGCGCATCAGTTAGAGGGCGGCTGGCAGGAAGGTGGCAAGGGGATCAGCGTCGCGGACGTGATGACCGCTGGCGCTCACGGCGTGCCGCGGGAAATCACTGACGGGGTGGTGGCGGGGAAAAACTACCCGAACCATGAGGCGATCGATTTTTATCATCGTTACCCGGAGGACCTGGCGCTGTTTGCCGAGATGGGCTTCAAATGTTTCCGCACCTCGATTGCCTGGACGCGTATTTTCCCGCAGGGCGATGAGCTGGAGCCGAACGAGGCTGGCCTGCAGTTTTACGATGATCTGTTCGATGAGTGTCTGAAACACGGTATTGAGCCAGTCATTACGTTGTCGCATTTTGAAATGCCTTATCACCTGGTCACCGAGTACGGCGGCTGGCGCAACCGCAAGCTGATCGACTTTTTCGTGCGTTTCGCCAGGGTCGTCTTCACCCGCTATCAGCATAAAGTGAAGTACTGGATGACCTTTAACGAGATCAACAACCAGGCCAACTTCCATGAGGACTTTGCCCCCTTCACCAACTCCGGCCTGAAGTATTTACCGGGTGAAGACCGGGAGCCGGTGATGTACCAGGCTGCCCATTATGAGCTGGTAGCCAGCGCCCTGGCGGTAAAAGCGGCGCGTGAGATCAATCCGGCGCTGCAGATTGGCTGCATGATCGCTATGTGTCCGATCTACCCGCTGACCTGCGCGCCGGACGATATGATGATGGCGATGAACGCCATGCACCGTCGTTACTGGTTCACCGACGTCCACGTGCGTGGCCGCTACCCGCAGCATCTGCTCAACTATTTTGCCCGCCGCGGCTTTACCCTCGATATCACCGAGGCCGATCGCCAGGCGCTAACCGAGGGCTGTGTCGACTACATTGGTTTTAGCTACTATATGTCGTTCGCCACCAAAGCCACCGAAGATAACCCCTTGCTCGACTATGATGAAACCACCAGCCTGGTCTCCAACCCGTATGTGAAAAAGTCGGACTGGGGATGGCAGATTGATCCGGTTGGCCTGCGCTATTCGCTGAACTGGTTCTGGGATCACTACCAGTTGCCGCTGTTTATTGTCGAAAATGGTTTTGGCGCGATCGATGTCCGTGAAGCGGACGGCAGCGTCAATGACCAGTATCGTATCGATTATCTCTCCGCCCATATCGCGGAGATGAAAAAGGCGGTGGTCGAGGATGGTGTCGACCTGATGGGTTACACTCCGTGGGGCTGCATCGATCTGGTTTCCGCCGGGACGGGGGAAATGAAAAAACGCTACGGCTTCATTTATGTCGATAAAGATAATGAAGGGAACGGCACGCTGGCCCGTAGCCGGAAAAAGTCGTTTGCCTGGTATCAGCAGGTGATTGCCAGCAACGGGGAGAACCTGTCGTAGTCGGGTGGCGCTAACGCTTAACCGACCTACAATACACGTAGGCCCGCGTAAGCGTATGGACTGCACCCGCAGCTAAGCCGGAGCCTCGCCTCCGGTTTTTTTGTCTCTAAATCACTTTGCTTGATATACGTCAAGCAAGATGGGTATGGCCTAATCCGAAAAAAGCGGTATAATCCCGCGATTTTTTTTGTGGCTGCCCCTCAGAGGAGAAAGAGAATGAAGATTGTGGAAGTCAAACACCCACTCGTCAAACACAAGCTGGGCCTGATGCGCGAGCACGACATCAGCACCAAACGCTTCCGTGAACTCGCCTCAGAAGTGGGCAGCTTACTGACTTATGAAGCCACCGCCGATCTGGAGACTGAGAAAGTCACTATTGAAGGCTGGAACGGTCCGGTGGAAGTCGAGCAGATCAAGGGCAAGAAAATTACCGTTGTGCCTATCCTGCGCGCCGGCCTCGGCATGATGGAAGGGGTGCTGGAGCACGTGCCGAGCGCGCGTATTAGCGTGGTCGGTATCTATCGCAACGAAGAAACCCTCGAGCCGGTGCCTTACTTCCAGAAGCTGGTGTCCAACATTGATGAGCGTATGGCGCTGGTGGTTGACCCGATGCTGGCCACCGGTGGGTCGATGATCGCCACAATCGATCTGCTGAAAAACGCCGGCTGCTCCAGCATCAAGGTGCTGGTACTGGTGGCGGCACCGGAAGGGATTGCCGCGCTGGAGAAAGCGCACCCGGACGTTGAACTGTACACCGCCTCTGTCGATAAGGGGCTGAATGAACATGGATACATCATTCCCGGCCTCGGCGATGCCGGCGACAAGATTTTTGGAACGAAATAATCGAATAACGATAAATAAGCCGACTTTGAGAGTCGGCTTTTTTTTGAATAAAACACACATAACTAACCATCTCAGAGGAAAACATTATGACGCGCCGTGCTATCGGGGTTAGTGAAAGACCGCCGCTTTTACAGACTATCCCGCTTAGTTTGCAGCACCTGTTCGCCATGTTTGGCGCAACGGTGCTGGTGCCAATCCTGTTCCACATTAACCCGGCCACCGTCCTGCTGTTCAACGGCATCGGTACGCTGTTGTACCTCTTTATCTGTAAAGGAAAAATTCCCGCCTATCTCGGATCGAGTTTCGCCTTTATCTCCCCGGTGCTGCTGCTGTTGCCGCTGGGCTACGAAGTGGCGCTGGGCGGCTTTATTATGTGCGGCGTCCTGTTCTGCATCGTCTCCTTTATTGTCAAAAAAGCGGGTACCGGCTGGCTGGATGTGATGTTCCCGCCGGCGGCGATGGGCGCCATCGTGGCGGTTATCGGCCTCGAACTGGCGGGCGTGGCGGCTAATATGGCTGGGCTGCTGCCAGCCGACGGCCAGTCACCGGACAGTAAAACCATTATTATCTCGATGGTGACGCTGGCGGTGACGGTGTTCGGCTCCGTGCTGTTCCGCGGCTTCCTGGCAATTATCCCGATCCTGATCGGCGTGCTGGTGGGCTATGCGCTGTCGTTTGTGATGGGCGTGGTCGATACCACCCCGATCGCCGAGGCGCACTGGTTCGCGCTGCCGACTTTCTACACCCCGCGCTTTGAGTGGTTTGCTATCTTCACCATTCTGCCTGCCGCGCTGGTGGTGATTGCCGAGCACGTGGGGCATCTGGTGGTGACCGCCAATATCGTTAAGCGCGATCTGATCCGCGACCCGGGCCTGCATCGTTCGATGTTTGCCAACGGCCTGTCGACGATCGTTTCCGGCTTCTTCGGTTCGACGCCCAACACCACCTACGGGGAAAATATCGGTGTGATGGCGATTACCCGGGTCTACAGCACCTGGGTAATCGGCGGCGCGGCGATCATTGCGATTCTGCTCTCCTGCGTCGGCAAACTGGCGGCGGCTATCCAGATCATCCCGGTGCCGGTGATGGGCGGCGTGTCCCTGCTGCTGTACGGGGTGATTGGCGCCTCGGGGATCCGCGTACTGATTGAATCGAAGGTGGATTACAGTAAAGCGCAGAATCTGATCCTCACCTCCGTGATCCTGATCATCGGCGTTAGCGGCGCTAAAGTGCACATTGGCGCCGCCGAGCTGAAAGGGATGGCGCTGGCGACCATCGTGGGCATCGCACTCAGCCTGATTTTCAAGCTTATCAGTGTCCTGCGTCCGGAAGAGGTGGTCCTCGACGCGGCGGATAGCGAAGAGGTTAAATAACGATCTCCTGACCGGGCGGCGATCCCGCCCGGTTCTCTCCGGACCTAAATCTGTGGTAAACTCTTCGCGTTTTTCTGTAAGCCTATGTTGAGGTCCATCTGAACGCACCGGCACAGCTCTCTTTGCCACTGTATCTTCCTGACGACGAAACCTTCGCGAGTTTCTGGCCGGGTGATAATCCTTCCCTACTTGCTGCCCTCCAGAACGTACTACGCCAGGAACACAGCGGGTACATTTATATCTGGTCACGTGAAGGGGCAGGTCGCAGCCACCTGTTACACGCCGCCTGCGCGGAGCTTTCCCAGCGCGGGGATGCGGTGGGCTATGTGCCGCTGGATAAACGGACGTGGTTTGTGCCGGAGGTGCTGGAGGGGATGGAACAGCTGGCGCTGGTCTGCATCGATAACATCGAGTGCGTCGCCGGCGATGAGCCCTGGGAGATGGCTATCTTTAATCTCTACAACCGGATCCTGGAATCAGGCAAAACCCGGCTGCTGATCACCGGCGATCGGCCGCCGCGGCAACTGAATCTTGGTCTGCCGGATCTCGCCTCACGGCTGGACTGGGGGCAAATCTACAAGCTGCAGCCGCTGTCCGATGAAGACAAACTGCAGGCGCTGCAGCTGCGCGCCAGACTTCGCGGCTTCGAAATGCCGGAAGACGTGTGCCGCTTCTTGCTAAAGCGACTGGATCGCGAGATGCGCTCGCTGTTTATGACCCTCGACCAGCTGGATCATGCGTCAATTACCGCTCAGCGTAAGCTGACCATCCCCTTCGTGAAAGAGATCCTTAAGCTTTAGTCCGTCAGCGGGGGCAGCTCCAGCTCCGTCAGCCCGGTTAACCGGGCGACCAGGTCGCGCGGAAGGCCGCTGTGTAGCATGGCGGCGGCGATACGTTGCGCCTCTTCTTTTCGGCCTTCCTGACGGCCTTGCGCCAGCCCCCGCTCCAGCCCTTGTTGTTCCAGATATTCCGCAATCGTCATCAACGTCTCCTTGTGCTGCGGCGTACGTAACGCCAGTTCGCGAATGAACTTGATTGGCTCGCGCGTATTGCCTGCCTGTACCAGATAGTGCATCAGGGCTTGTACCTGCGATTGCGTCGCCAGTCCAGTCAATAATAATTCGCTGAGCTTGTCGAGGAGCTGCGCCAGATCGCGTTGTCGAATATGTTTTTGCAGTAACTCCAGCGTCGCCATGCGCTGGTGGGTGGCAATATCGTCATCCGGAATAACGGTAATGTCCGCCAGCGGAAACGCTTCGTGATAAAGGCGGCTGGCCAGTTCCGGGGCGGCGAATTCATCGAGCCAGCGAAGAGAGAATGGATAAGGGCTTACCAGGCCATGGTAGAAGAGGACAGGGATCACCAGCGGCAGGCGATCGTGGCCGGCATCGAGATGGCGCTGCATGGCGGCAATGGCGTAGCGCATTAGACGAAAGGCCATATGCCGGTCGGGCGTGCTCTGGTGTTCGATCAGCGCATAAATATAGCCATCTCCCGCCGTGGTTTTCAGGGAATACAAAATGTCGGCATAAAAAGGACGCAGATCGTCTTCGACAAAATGTCCTGACTCGAGATGCAGCGTACGCAGATCGCACACCTCAAGCAGCGTCTTGGGCAGATACAGTTGCAGGAAATCACGGGCGGTTTCGGGATGGGAGAGGTAGGTCTTAAATACGGCGTCATGGGGCGTGGGGGTCGGTTTTTTCATGTTCATCCGTCCAGTGGATTGCGTGATGGATGAACACTAACACCGCCCGGCGGGCGCGCGGGATTGGCGTGGAAGATCTGGAATCAGCCACGTAAAAAAAGCGCCGCGAAAGTGCGGCGCGGGTGGGTTAGCTCACGATCTCGAGGACCTGCTCCGGCGGCCGGCCAATACGCGCCTGGCCGCGGCTGACGACGATCGGGCGTTCGATGAGCTTCGGATTATCGACCATGGCCTGAATCAGCGCTGCGTCGCTAAGCGCCTGGTCGGCAAGATTGAGCGATTTGTACAGATCCTCCTTCTGACGCATGAGCTCGCGAGGGCTCTCCATACCCAGCAGCTGCAGCAGCTGACGTAGCGTATCGGCATTCGGCGGGGTGTCAAGATAGAGCACCACCTCGGGATCGATGCCGTGACTCTGCAGCAGGCTTAGCGTTTCGCGGCTCTTGGAGCAGCGTGGGTTATGGTAAATTTTTACCACGTCGGTCATGGGGTCTCCTTACATTTTTTGATAGGGACGGAAGCGAGCCTGCAGATCGCGTAGCTGATCGATACGGGCATCGTAACGCGCCTGCTGCAGGCTACCGAGTTTCACCTGCGAGCTGGCGCTGCTGAGCAGGGAAATCGCCTGCTCCAGCTGGCCGACCAGCGCCATGCTTTCTGCCCGCGCCGCCAGCTCCTGGTCACGATTGCCCAGCGCGCCTTCCGCCTGGGCAAGCAGATCCCAGCCGTTGCCATCCTCTTTATAGGTAAAGGTATACCGATTCAGGATGGTCGCCGCTTCCCCGGGCTGTCCGCCCTGCAGTAAGGCGTTGGCCAGGTTCAGCTGCAGCACCGGATTCGTGCGTAGCTCGCGAGCATTTTTAAGGCGATTGATGGCGTCGCTGGTTTTCTTCTGCCCGAGGTCGATATCGGTGGCCAGGTCGAGATACCAGGCGTTTTGCGGGTCGGCGCTGAGCAGCGGCTGCAGCGCTTTGCGTGCCTGGTCAAAGTTATTGCTTTCCATCGCCAGCAGGGCGCGGCCATACTGCGCAGCATGCTGCTGACGGATATTGCCTTTATCCCAGGCGCTCAGCAGATCGGTGCCCAGTTTATTGTCACCGTTGGTGTACATCCCGAGGGTGCGCGCTTTCGCCAGATAGAAGTCTGCGGAGGATTGCACTACCACCGGGCGCATCTGGTTGGCGCGGTTACGGGCATCGGCAAGCCGGCTTTCCGGCAGGGGGTGAGTGAGCAGCATTTCCGGCGGCCGCGTCGAATAGCGCGACTCATCAAGCAGTTTGCCCATAAACATCGGCATGGCCTGCGGGTCAAATCCGGAACGCTGCAGAACCTGAATACCAATCCGGTCGGCTTCTTCTTCATTTTGTCGGGTGAAGCTGATCATGCCCTGCTGAGTACCGGCCAGCGTGCCGGTCAGCGCCGCCATCCCGGCCTGCGGGCTGGCCATCGCCAGCAGAATTGAACCCAGCGCGCCGACCCAGGTCAGCGGCGCATTGCGTTTCTGATCTTCCATTGCGCGGGCGAGATGCCGCTGGGTCACGTGGGAGATTTCGTGCGCCATGACAGAGGCCAGTTCGCTCTCATTATCAGAGTAGCGGAACAGGGCAGAGTGGAGGACCACGTTGCCGCCGAAGAAGGCGAAGGCGTTGATCTGGTCGTTATTAATCAAATAGAAATGGAACGGGGTGCGTACCGAGTTGGCGTGTGCCACCAGACGCATACCCAGTCCGTTGATATATTGCACCAGCAGAGGGTCGTTGATCAGCGGCGCGCTGCCGCGCAGCTGGCGGACGTAGTAGTCTCCCATCTGCATTTCCTGACCAATTGACAACGTGCTTCCTGCGGAGGTCCCCATGTCCGGCAGGGTATCTGCGGAGTCAGCAAAAGCAGGGCCTATCGAACCCAGCGTCAGCGACGCGATCACGGTCGCCACCAGCGTTTTCTTCAACTGCCTGAACATAACCTCTGTCCTGTAATGTGGGTGTGCCAGTTTGACCGATTGTGCGGCGTAATGTTCCCTGGCCGCATCCCAGCGAGTTTAGCTGGCGTTGGGCGCATTGAAAATATGTTCTTAATGGCGGAGAAAGGTTTGTCTGCGGCGCATCAAAAAGCGAAGTCTTTTTTGTGACATTTCGATACAATTCCCCGGATTGTCGCCGCGTTGCCCTTCAGGGAAGGTTTTATGCTTGAGATGTTAATGCAGTGGTACCGCCGTCGCTTCAGCGACCCTGAGGCGATAGCGCTGCTGGTTATTCTGCTTGCCGGTTTCGGCATCATGTTCTTTTTTAGCGGCCTGCTGGCTCCGTTACTGGTCTCTATCGTGCTGGCCTATCTGCTGGAGTGGCCGACCGTACGTCTGGAGCGCATCGGCCTGTCGCGCACCTGGGCGACTTCGCTGGTGCTCATCCTTTTTGTCGGCATTTTGCTGCTGCTGGCCTTTGTGGTGCTGCCGGTGGCCTGGCAGCAGGGGATCTATCTCATCCGCGATATGCCGGGCATGCTCAACAAGCTTTCTGATTTCGCCGCCACGCTGCCGCGGCGCTATCCGGCGTTAATGGATGCCGGCATTATCGATGCGATGGCGGAAAATATGCGCACCCGGATGCTGACGGTGGGCGACTCGGTAGTGAAGTACTCTCTGGCCTCGCTGGTGGGGCTGCTCACCCTGGCGGTCTATCTGGTGCTGGTGCCGCTGATGGTCTTTTTCCTGCTGAAGGATAAAGAGCAGATGCTCAACGCGGTGCGTCGCGTGCTGCCGCGTAATCGCGGGCTCGCCGGGCAGGTGTGGAAGGAGATGAATCAGCAGATCACCAACTACATTCGCGGCAAGGTGCTGGAGATGATTGTCGTCAGCGTCGCCACCTGGATAGGCTTTATCCTCTTTGGCCTCAACTACTCGCTGCTGCTGGCGGTGCTGGTGGGCTTCTCGGTTTTGATCCCCTATATCGGCGCGTTTGTGGTGACCATTCCGGTGGTGGGGGTGGCGCTGTTCCAGTTTGGCGCTGGCACCGAGTTCTGGAGCCTGTTCGCGGTCTATCTGATTATCCAGGGGCTGGATGGTAACCTGCTGGTCCCGGTACTGTTCTCGGAAGCGGTCAATTTACACCCGCTGGTGATTATCCTGTCAGTGGTGATCTTTGGCGGGCTGTGGGGATTCTGGGGCGTCTTCTTTGCTATTCCGCTGGCCACGCTGATTAAAGCGGTGGTGCATGCCTGGCCGGACGGTCTGGTGGTCGACGACGACTGAGGTATTCAGGAACAAAAAAGACGCCGGGCGAGGACTTCCTCTCCCGGCGTTTTGCTTTGCATCAGGCGTTTTCTTTCAGCCAGTTCAGCACTACGTCGTGGTGATTGCTGGTTTTGAAGTCATCAAAAACGTGTTCGATTTTGCCATCGGCATCAACGAGGAAACTAATCCGGTGAATACCGTCGTAGGTTTTCCCCATAAAAGTTTTTTCGCCCCAGACGCCAAACTGCTCGCAAACCTGATGATCTTCATCAGACAGCAGCGTGAAGTTCAGCAGTTCTTTTTCCGCAAAACGGGAGAGCTTTTCCGGTTTATCGGTGCTGATGCCCAACACTTCGACTCCGGCTTTTTTCAACTCGTCCATATTATCGCGCAAGCCGCACGCCTGGACGGTGCAGCCCGGGGTCATGGCTTTTGGGTAAAAATAAACCAGGACACGCTGTCCCTGGAAGTCGGTTAAATTTACTTCCTCGCCGTCCTGGTCCGGTAAGCTAAATTTCGGTGCGATATCACCGGCTTTCAGTGGGGTCATGGGTTAAACTCCATCCTGTTCATCATGCTGTGAATAATTAACGATGTTAATACTGCCTTGTGCATTCAGTTCTGTACATAGGGCTTTGAACGCTTGTTCGATATTTGCGGCATTTTGCGTCGCAGGACTGTGGGCAGTTATCTGGATAAAAAGCTGCGCGGAATCACCATCTCCCGGCTGCGTGCGGGACACCAGTTCCGCGATATTCATATTCCATGTATCGCACAGGGCAGTAAAACGCTCGATGATATGCGGTGAGTCCGGCACCTCAACCTGGACCCAGACGGTGTTTGGCATGGCCTGCGGCGGGCGGGCGGTGGTGCGCTTCATCACGATCAACAACTCCAGTTCCGCGCCTTTCAGCGGCAGGGTTGATTCGATCAGGTTAATTGCATTCCACGACCCGGAAAGCAGCATGATAAACGTAAACTCATCACCGAGCATGGCCAGCCGGCTGTCTTCGATATTACAACCGCAGCTGCTGACGTGGCGAGTGATCGTATTCACGATGCCGGGACGGTCAGCCCCCAGGGCGGTAATAACCAGATAGTGTTGTAATGAGGCTGTCAAACCTGTTCTTCCTTTAAAAAGGTGAGGTAACATTAGGAAAGCATAAAAAAAACCGCCATACAACATCCCTGATGGCGTCGGGTCTCTTGCTTTTATTACAGCTCCAAACGTAACATTGAGAATCTTGTCGCACTTCTGCTCTGAGGATGGCCCATGTTCACGGGAAGTATTGTAGCGCTTGTCACGCCGATGGATGAAAACGGTAATGTCTGCCGGACAAGCCTGAAAAAACTGATTGATTACCATGTCGCCAACGGAACCTCGGCGATCGTTTCGGTAGGGACTACCGGTGAATCCGCAACGCTGAGCCATGAAGAGCATGGCGACGTGGTGATGATGACGCTGGAACTGGCTGACGGACGTATCCCGGTGATTGCCGGAACGGGAGCCAATGCAACCGCAGAGGCGATTAGCCTGACCAGGCGTTTTAATGACAGTGGGGTTGTCGGCTGCCTGACGGTCACTCCTTATTATAACCGCCCGACCCAGGAAGGCCTGTTCCAGCACTTTAAAGCTATCTCCGAACATACTGACCTGCCGCAAATTCTGTATAATGTGCCGTCCCGTACCGGGTGCGATATGCTGCCGGAAACCGTTGGTCGTCTGGCGCAAATTAAAAATATTGTTGGTATTAAGGAAGCAACAGGGAACTTAAGTCGCGTTCACCAGATCAAAGAGCTGGTTTCAGACGACTTTATTCTGCTGAGCGGTGACGATGCGACCGGTATGGACTTCATGCAGCTCGGCGGCGTGGGCGTGATTTCCGTCACCGCCAACGTGGCGGCGCGCGAAATGGCCGACATGTGCCGTCTGGCGCTGGCGGGTCAATTTGCCGAAGCGCGTGCGATTAACCAGCGTCTGATGCCACTGCATACAAAATTATTTGTCGAACCCAATCCTATCCCGGTGAAATGGGGATGTAAGGCGTTGGGTCTTGTGGCGACCGATACGCTGCGCTTGCCGATGACGCCTATCACCGACCATGGTCGTGAAGCCGTCACCGCCGCGCTGAAGCATGCCGGTTTGCTGTAAAGTTTAGGGAGATTTGATGGCTTACTCAGTACAGAAGTCGCGCCTGGCGAAGGTTGCGGGTGTTTCGCTGGTTCTACTCCTCGCGGCCTGTAGTTCCGACTCGCGCTATAAGCGTCAGGTGAGCGGTGATGAGGCCTATTTACAGGCGTCACCGTTGAGCGAACTTCACGCGCCGGCGGGGATGATCCTGCCGATTCAGGTGGGCGATTACAACATTCCGGTGGCCAACAGCACCGGCGCGGTGGGCAAGGCGCTGGACATTCGTCCGCCGGCACAGCCGCTGGCGTTGGTTAGCGGTGCCCGAACCCAGTTTAATGGCGATACCGCGACGCTGATGGTTGAGAACGGTCGTAGCGGTTCGCTGTGGGCGCAGGTCACCAGTATCCTTCAGTCGAAGAACTACGTTATCGCGAAACGCGATGATGCGAGCCAGACGCTGAACACCGACTGGGTTGAGTGGAACCGCCTTGATGAAGATCAGCAGTATCGCGGTCGTTATCAAATCTCCGTCAAACCGCAAGGGTATCAGCAAGCGGTGGTGGTTAAGCTGGTGAATCTGGAGCAGGCGGGTAAACCGGTTGCCGATCCGGCGTCACTGCAGCGTTATAGCACCGCCATGCTGAACGTCATTTCGGAAGGCCTTGATGCGAGCGCCACCAGCGCTCAGAACGCGGCTCAGCGCAGCGCGGGTGCTACCTTTGACGTGCAGAGCGCTGCCGATGATACCGGTCTGCCGATGCTCGTCGTTCGCGCGCCGTTTAACATGGTGTGGCAACGTCTGCCGGGCGCCCTCGAGAAAGTGGGGATGAAAGTGACCGACAGCACGCGCTCGCAGGGCAGCATGGCGCTGACCTATAAGCCGCTGTCTGATAGCAGCTGGCAGGAGCTGGGCGCTCGCGACCCGCAGCTGGCCTCCGGTGACTATAAGCTTCAGGTCGGCGACCTCGATAACCGCAGTAGCCTGCAGTTCATCGACCCGAAAGGACACACGCTGACGCAGTCGCAAAATGACGCCCTGGTAGCCGTATTCCAGGCCGCATTTAATAAGTAATCGAAAGGGCTGGAGCAATCCGGCCCTTTTTAATGTATAGTGACGCAAACGTGTGCGTATACAGATTATCCTTCAAATCGCCTCTTTGTTGGCTGCTTTCGTTCCCCCAGTCCCTTACTTTTGTAAGCTCCCGGGGATTCGCTTAGTTGCCGCCTCGATGCACTTTGAATGCTTTTGTGTATAGGCCGCGACGTATTTTTTTGGCTTAATATCACTGGAGTGGTGAAAGATGAAGAAGCTAGCTGAGTTGTATCGTGGTAAAGCGAAGACCGTTTACAGCACCGAGAACCCGGACCTGCTGGTACTGGAATTCCGTAACGATACGTCAGCAGGTGATGGCGCGCGCATCGAGCAGTTTGATCGTAAAGGTATGGTGAATAACAAGTTCAACCACTTCATTATGAGCAAACTGGCAGAAGCGGGCATCCCTACCCAGATGGAAGCGCTGCTCTCCGATACCGAATGTCTGGTGAAAAAACTGGATATGGTGCCGGTAGAGTGCGTGGTGCGTAACCGTGCGGCAGGCTCGCTGGTAAAACGTTTAGGTATTGAAGAAGGGATCGAGCTGAATCCGCCGCTGTTCGACCTGTTCCTGAAAAACGATGCCATGCACGATCCGATGGTCAACGACTCCTACTGCGAAACCTTCGGCTGGGTCAGCAAAGACAATCTGGCGCGGATGCGCGAGCTGACCTACAAAGCGAACGACGTGCTGAAAAAACTGTTCGATGACGCCGGTCTCATCCTGGTGGACTTTAAGCTGGAGTTTGGTCTGTTCAAAGGCGAAGTGGTGCTGGGCGACGAGTTTTCGCCGGATGGCAGCCGCCTGTGGGACAAAAACACCCTCGATAAAATGGACAAAGACCGCTTCCGCCAGAGCCTTGGCGGCCTGATCGAAGCCTACGAAGAAGTGGCTCACCGCCTGGGCGTTAAGCTCGACTAACCCGCCCGCCGCCAGAAGATGGCCTCATCTTCTGGCGTCTCTTGCTGTTTACTGTGGTAATCCTGCGCTGAACCGCCTACGATCTCTGCTATTGATACATAACAGGGAATGAGGTGCTTATGCGCTGGCAAGGGCGTCGCGAAAGCGACAATGTTGAAGATCGACGTGGTCAATCAGGCTCTCCGTTTGGCGGCGGCGGGGGCGGTGGCTTCCGTCTGCCGAGCGGGAAGGGCGGTATTGTACTGCTGATTATTGTGCTGGTGGCGGGCTACTACGGCGTGGATTTGACCGGCATGCTGACCGGGGAGCCGATGCCGCAGCAGCAGACCTCCACCCAGCGCTCCATCAGTCCGAAAGACGATGAAGCGGCGAAGTTTACTTCCGTCATTCTGGCTACCACCGAAGATACCTGGGGACCGATCTTTGAAAAGATGGGCCGCCAGTACCCCCAGCCGAAGCTGGTGCTCTACCGCGGCGCGACCCGTACCGGCTGCGGCACCGGCCAGTCGGTGATGGGGCCGTTCTACTGTCCTGCCGACAGCACGGTCTATATCGACCTGTCCTTCTACGATGAGATGAAAAATAAACTGGGCGCCGGTGGCGACTTTGCCCAGGGGTACGTTATTGCCCATGAGGTGGGCCATCACGTGCAAAAATTGCTGGGCATTGAGCCGAAAGTTCGCCAGCAACAGCAGCATGCCACTCAGGCCGAAGCCAACCGCCTGTCGGTTAAGATGGAGCTGCAGGCAGACTGCTTCGCCGGCGTCTGGGGTCATAATATGCAGCAGCAGGATATTCTGGAAACCGGCGATTTACAGGAGGCGCTGAACGCCGCCGAAGCCATCGGTGACGACCGTCTGCAGCAGCAGAGCCAGGGACGGGTGGTGCCGGACAGCTTTACCCACGGCACCTCGAAACAACGTTATACCTGGTTCAAACGCGGTTTCGATAGCGGCGACCCGGCGCAGTGCAATACCTTCGGCAGCGCGCTGTAATCGCCGCTCATGATGGACGCGCTGCTTAACCTCTCCGCGCAGATGGCGCGGGAGGGGATCCGTCGCCTGCTGGTGCTTAGCGGCGATGAAGACTGGACGCTGCAGCAGGCGCAGGCGCTGCGGGAGCGGCTCGGCGGCGATGGCCTGTGGGTAGGTCCCGACCCGGTTTCAGCGCCCTGCGTGGCGCCTGGCGCCCTGAAGACGCTGCTGGGGCGGGAAGTGATGCACGCCTTTTTCGATGCCCGGCGCGGGTTTGATGTGGCCGCCCTGGCGGCCCTGAGCGGTACGCTGCGGGCGGGAAGCTGGCTGGTGCTGCTGACCCCGTCCTTCGCCAGCTGGCCGACCCGCACCGATGAGGACTCCCTGCGCTGGAGCGATACTCCCGAGCCTGTCGCCACCCCCCATTTTGTGCACCGCTGTTGCCGCCAGTTTATCGCCGATCAGGAGGTGCTGCTCTGGCAGCAGTCGGAGCGGCCGCGCTTCCCGCTGGCCGCCACACGCCCTGACTGGCATCCCGCCGATGGCCACCCACAGGCAGAACAGGCGGCGATCCTTGAACAACTGGTACGCCTGCCGCCCGGTATTGCGGCGGTGACGGCAGAGCGTGGCCGAGGAAAATCCGCCCTCGCAGGTATGCTGCTGCGCCAGCTTGAGGGCGAGGCCATCGTCACCGCCCCAACGCGTAGCGCCGTCGAGGTGCTGGCGAGCTTTGCCGGCGAGGCGTTACGCTTTATGGCGCCCGATGCGCTGTTGTCGTCGAAAGAAAAGGCGGCATGGTTGATTGTTGATGAGGCCGCGGCGATCCCGGCTCCGCTTCTCCGGCAGCTGGTAAGCCGTTTCCCGCGCACGTTGCTCACCACCACCGTGCAAGGTTATGAGGGGACAGGGCGCGGATTCCTGCTGAAATTTTGCGCCAGCTTGCCCCATCTGCAAATGTTCAGCCTGCGCGCGCCGATCCGCTGGGCCACGGGTTGCCCGCTGGAGTCGGCCATCAGTCAGCTGCTGATCTTCAGCGATGAAGCATTTCGCGACGCGCCGACAGGGGCGGTGATGCTGGAGGCGGTCAATCAGTCCTGCTGGCAAACGCAGCCGGCGCTGCCGGAAGCAATGTACCAACTATTGTCCGGAGCGCATTACCGCACGTCGCCTCTCGACCTGCGGCGAATGATGGATGCCCCGGGCCAGGTATTCCGCTGCGCTCGCGCTGGCGATGCGGTGGTGGGGGCGCTGTGGCTGGTGGCAGAAGGCGGGTTGTCGCCCGAACTCAGCCAGGCGGTGTGGGCAGGATTTCGCCGACCGCGCGGTAACCTGGTTGCTCAGTCGCTGGCGGCGCATGGCGGCAGTCCGCTGGCGGCGACGCTGCGCGGGCTGCGGATCAGTCGGATCGCCGTCCATCCCGCCCGTCAGCGCGAAGGCCTGGGACAGAAGATGATCGCCAGTATCGCCGCCGATGCCGCAGGCTATGACTATCTGTCCGTCAGCTTCGGTTACACCGCCGAGCTGTGGCGCTTCTGGCAACGCTGCGGGTTTATCCTCGTGCGGCTGGGTACCCATCGCGAGGCCAGCAGCGGGTGCTACACCGCGATGGCCCTCTTTCCGTTGACAGCGGCAGGGCGCCGGCTGGCGCAGCAGGAGGCGCAGCGGCTGCTGCGCGATGAATACTGGTTACGCCAGTGGCGGGAGGGATCTGCGCCGCTGTCCGCCGCCGCAGACGCTATGCTTAGTGATGAGGACTGGCTGGAAGCGGCGAGCTTTGCCTTCGCCCAGCGCCCGCTGGCCGCGGCGCTGGGGTGTCTCAACCGCCTACTGATGCAGGTCGACATGCCTTTGCCGGCCCTGCGGGGACGACTGCAGGGGGAAGAGGAGGCCGTGCTCTGCGCCACTCTGCGGCTGACAGGGCGTAAAGCTCTGCTGGCGAGATGGCGCCAGGAGGCCGCTGACGCTATGCATTTTCTTGATGCCGCGCGCGCAGAGGCGCTGCGTCAGCAGGTGAAGCACCTGCAATTTTTTTAACTAACTCATTCAGTTAAATGGCATGGTCATATCTGGCGAGCGGCGTAAACTGCCCGCATTCACTAAGGAGACAGCCATGAAACACGATCATTTTATTGTTCAAAGCCCTGCGACGCCTGCGCAACAGCTGTTGCTGCTGTTTCATGGTGTGGGGGATAACCCGGTCTCTATGGGGCAAATCGGCAGCTGGTTCGCGCCGCAGTTTCCCGAAGCGCTGATCGTCAGTATCGGCGGGGTGGAACCTTGTGGCCCCAACGGTCGTCAGTGGTTTTCGGTGCAGGGGGTGACGGAAGAGAATCGTCAGCAGCGCATCGATGCCATTATGCCGACGTTCATTGAAATTGTGCGCTACTGGCAGGAGAAAAGCGGCGTCAGCCCGCTGGCCACCGCGCTGATCGGTTTCTCTCAGGGGGCGATTATGTCGCTGGAGAGTATCAAAGCGGCGCCGGATCTGGCTTCACGAGTGATCGCCTTCAATGGCCGCTATGCGACGCTGCCGGTGACGGCAACGACGGCCACTACCATTCACCTGATCCACGGGGGTGAAGATCGGGTTATCGATCTGGCGTGGGCGGTGTCGGCCCAGGAGGCGCTGCAGCAGGCTGGCGGTGATGTGACGCTGGATATTGTCGACGATCTGGGGCATGCCATTGACGATCGCAGCATGCAGTTCGCGATCGAACGGCTGCGCTATACCGTGCCGAAGCACTATTTTGATGAGGCGCTGAGCGGCAGTACGCCAAAAGGGGATGATATCATCGAAATGCTGTAACCCCGACGAGCGGGGTTACAGGCGGTCTGCACTGCGTTACGGGCGGATTTACGGTTTCTTCGACTGGTCGTGCTTCGGCCAGTCGTCGTCATCGTCCCATTTATCGTTAAAATCACGGTGTGGTGGCAGATCGGGTTTGTCATTGAGGAATTTTTTGTGGTCAACGCGGTTCAGATCTTTGATCACGTTGATTATGACCCCCACCAAAAAAACCAGCACCAGAATCCACCAGTGTTTAATAAGCCATTCCATGCGCGCTTCCTCTTTACGTCAATTCGTCAGGCGACCAGCTGTTCCATGACGCGTTGATACATCCGCGCCAGCAGCTGCAGGTCGGCGGCGTTCACACATTCATTAATTTTGTGAATCGTTGCGTTCACGGGACCCAGCTCAACCACTTGCGCCCCCATGCGCGCGATAAACCGTCCGTCTGAGGTGCCGCCGTTGGTCAACAGCTGCGGTTTGATCTCATTATAGTGCTCAATCGCATTGACGACCGCATCCACCAGTTTGCCGCGCCCGGTGAGGAACGGCTGGCCGGAGAGCCACCACTCCACGCTGTAACGCAGCTGGTATTTTTCCAGCAGGGCGACCACCCGGGCTTTGATCATCTCGTCCGTCAGTTCCGTACTGAAGCGGAAGTTGAACTGAACGAACATATCGCCAGGGATCACGTTGTTGCTGCCGGTGCCGGACTGCACGTTGGCAATCTGCATGCTGGTCGGCGGGAAAAATTCATTGCCTTTATCCCATTCGATATTCACCAGCTCCGCCAGCATCGGCGCCGCGCGGTGGACGGGGTTATCGGCAAGGTGCGGATAGGCGACATGGCCCTGCACGCCGTGAATCGTCAGATTGCAGGTCAGGGAGCCGCGGCGGCCGTTTTTGACTACATCGCCAACCACTTCGGTACTGGAGGGCTCGCCGACCAGGCAGTAGTCCAGGCGCTCATTGCGCGCCATCAGTGTCTCCACCACTTTGACGGTACCGTTTTTCGCGCTGGCCTCTTCATCAGAGGTGATCAAAAACGCCAGTCGGCCCCGATGGTTCGGGTACTGCGCGACAAAACGCTCTGCGGCAACCACCATCGCCGCCAGCGAGCCTTTCATATCCGCTGCGCCACGGCCAAACAGCATGCCGTCGCGGATGGTCGGTTCGAAGGGCGGATTGATCCAGCGGTCGGCGTCGCCTGCCGGAACCACGTCGGTGTGGCCGGCGAAGGCCAGCGTCTCACCGTGGCCGCGCCAGGCCCAGAAATTCTGTGTATCGCCGAAATCCATCGGTTCAACGGTAAAGCCGATCGCACGCAGGCGTTCAATCATTAACGCCTGACATCCCGCATCATCGGGGCTAAGGGAAGGGCGGCGAATAAGCTGCTGAGCCAGCTCAATGACCGGGCAAGACATAGACTATACCTCGTTAAACTGCTGATAACTTGCTTCACTAAAACCCAGCAGCATAGGACGACCGGGCGCACAGAGCAATGGGCGTTTGATAATAGCCGGCATTTCCAGCATCAGTGCGGCGGCGGCATCGGCATTATCGATGCTGTTGCGCAGCGACTCGTCCAGCTTGCGCCAGGTGGTGCCGCGGGTATTCAGCAGCGCCTGCCAGCCAAGCTCAGCAATAAAGGTATCCAGTTGCGCGCGGTCGAGGCCATCAGCGCGGTAGTCATGAAAGCGATACGCAATCTGGTGCGCTTCCAGCCAGCGGCGGGCTTTTTTAATGGTATCGCAGTTTTTAATTCCATACATGGTAAGCATCGATAAACCTTTTACATTCAATTAAGCGGCTAACTCAGATATTTCCGAATATATAAGTCTTACTGAAATAATACGTGATTCAGATGAATAAATATAACTTTTTACCTGACGACCCTTTTTCAGGAAAAGGCGTGGTTAAATTTTGCGCAGATTCGGGTGTGATGTGAGGCTATTAACACTAGCGTAAAAATGTTTCTGGATGTTGCTCTGAGTCACATTATGTTTACATACGAAGCGGCATAGTAGCAGCAAGCAGAGGTTTTATCTCTGTCAGGAGTCCACAAGGCAATCAGAGCAATAGGGGAGCACAACTTCCCACCGGCAATGAAGTTATATAGAATCGACCATAATAATAAGAGAGGCTATTATGATTGAACGTGAACTGGGGAACTGGAAAGATTTTATTGAAGGCATGCTTCGTAAATAAATTTCCGCAATGTGAGCAGGGGAATAACGCGACGTAAATAAGCGCGTCATGGTTCTGAACACATAAAGAAGGCGACCTTAATGGTCGCCTTTTCTGTTATTACGGCGCAATGCCGAGGCCCGACGGTTTATTGCGGACGCTCCTTCAGCGGAAAGCGGCGGCGCACCAGCACAAAGAACAGCGGCACGAAAAAGATCGCCAGCACGGTGGCGGAGATCATCCCGCCCATCACCCCGGTGCCGACCGCATGCTGGCTGCCGGAACCGGCCCCGGTGCTGGTCGCCATCGGCAGCACGCCGAAGATAAACGCCAGTGAGGTCATCAGGATAGGGCGGAGACGCTGTCGGCAGGCCGACAGCGTGGCGCTGAGCAGATCCTGGCCTTTCTCGTTGAGCTCGTTAGCGAATTCAACGATCAGAATGGCGTTTTTCGCCGACAGGCCGATCACCGTTAACAGACCTACCTGGAAGTAGACATCATTCTCCAGGCCGCGCATCCAGGTGGCCAGCAGGGCACCGATGACCCCGAGCGGAACTACCAGCATCACCGAGAACGGCACCGACCAGCTCTCGTACAGCGCCGCCAGGCACAGGAACACCACCAGCAGAGAAATCGCGTACAGCGCTGGCGCCTGCGCGCCGGAGAGGCGTTCCTGGTAGGACATGGCGGTCCATTCAAGGCCGAAACCGGTGGGCAACTGGGCGGCCAGCTTCTCCATCATGTCCATCGCGGTGCCGGTACTGATGCCCGGCGCCGCCTCACCGACGATCTCCACCGCCGAGTAGCCATTGTAGCGCTCCAGACGCGGGGAGCCGGTCTCCCAGCGCGAAGTGGCGAAGGCCGAGAATGGCACCATCGTGCCGCTGCTGTTGCGGACGTACCAGAGATTAATATCGTCAGGCAGCATCCGATATTTCGCCGCTGCCTGGACGTAGACTTTCTTCACCCGGCCGCGATCCATAAAGTCGTTGACGTAGCTCGACCCCCACGCGGTTTGCAGCGTATCGTTGATGTCGTCAATGGAGACGCCCAGCGCCTGCGCTTTACGCTGATCGATATCGACCTGCAGCTGCGGACTGTCGTCGAGCCCGTTGTGACGAACGCGCGTCAACAGCGGGTTTTTGCCGGCCAGCTCAAGCAGCGTATCGCGTGCCGCCATCAGCGCATCATGCCCCTTCCCGGCGTGATCTTCGAGCTCCATATCGAAGCCTGCCGAACTGCCGAGGCCGCTGATTGCCGGCGGGCTGCTGGCGATGACCCGCGCTTCGTTAATCTGATTAAACGCTTTGGTGGCGCGCTCAATAATGGCGAAGGAGGAGCCAGTTTTCGGGTCTCGCTGGTCCCAGTCTTTCAGGCGCACAAACATACGGGCCACGTTTTGTCCGTTGCCGCCGGGGCCGGAGCCAACGGTGGCGAACACTGACTCGACGTTCTGCTTCTCGTTATTGAGGAAATAATCTTCCGCTTTCTGTACCACTTTCAGCGTCTGTTGCTGAGTGGCACCGCTCGGCAGCTGTACCGAGGTGGTGAACATTCCCCGATCTTCCAGCGGCAGAAACGAGGTCGGCAGATGCAGGAACAGGAACACCATCCCGCCGAGCAGCACGACGTAGATCAGCATCCAGCGCAGCGAGCGGTGAAGGATTTTACCGACGAAGGTTTCATAGCGGCTGGCGCTGCGGTTAAAGGTACGGTTGAACCAGCCGAAGAAGCCTTTTCTTTCATGGGATTCCCCCGGCTTAACCGGCTTGAGCAGTGTCGCGCAGAGGGCCGGAGTGAGGATCATGGCCACCAGCACCGAGAGGACCATCGCCGCGACGATTGTGATGGAGAACTGGCGATAGATAGCCCCGGTGGTACCGCCGAAGAAGGCCATCGGCACAAACACCGCCGACAGCACCATGGCGATCCCCACCAGGGCGCCCTGAATTTGCCCCATCGATTTGCGGGTCGCCTCGCGCGGCGACAGCCCTTCCTCGCTCATGATGCGCTCGACGTTCTCCACCACCACGATGGCGTCATCCACCAGCAGGCCGATAGCCAGCACCATCGCGAACATCGTCAGGGTATTGATGCTGTAGCCGCAGGCATATAGCACCGCGAAGGTTCCCATCAGCACCACCGGCACGGCGATGGTCGGGATCAGGGTGGCGCGGAAGTTCTGCAGGAACAGATACATCACGAGGAACACCAGCAGGATCGCCTCCAGCAGGGTTTTCACCACGTCAGTGATGGAGGCCTTCACGAAGGAGGTCGTCTCGTAGGCGACTTTATATTCCAGACCGTGGGGGAAAAACTGCGACAGCTCATTGAGGCGATTGATCACACGTTCCGCCGTGGCCATTTCATTGGCGCCGGACGCGAGTTTGATCCCGAGCCCGGAGGCCGCCTGACGGTTATAGCGGCTAAGATAGTCGTACTTTTCCGCCCCCATCTCGACGGTGGCGACATCGCCCAGCGTGACCTCTGAACCATCCTGATTGACGCGCAGGGTGATATTGCGGAACTGATCCGGGGTTTGCAGCAGAGATTGCGAGTTGATGGTGGCGTTCAGCGCCTGCTTATCGACCGAAGGCGTCCCACCAAGCTGGCCGACGGCAATCTGGGCGTTCTGTGAACTGATGGCGTCGGTAACATCTTTGGTGGTCAGCTGGTAACTGTTGAGCTTTGCCGGGTCGAGCCAGATACGCATTGAATATTGCGAGCCGTAGGCGTCGATATCCCCCACGCCGTTGACGCGGCTGAGTGGGTCCTGGATGTTACTGGCAACGTAGTCGGCGATATCTTGTTTATCCATGCTGCCGTCGGTGGAGACGAAGGCGAGGGTCAGGATATTGGTATCGCCGGTCTTACGTACCGTCACCCCCTGGTTTTGTACCGCCTGCGGCAGTTTACGCATCGCCGACTGCAGCTGGTTCTGAACCTGCTGTACGGCTTCGTCCGGGTCGGTACCGGCGGTAAAGCTGAGGGTGATTGTCGCCTGGCCGGTGGCGCTGCTCTGGGATGACATATACATCAGGTTGTCGAGACCGGTCATATTTTGCTCAACAACCTGGGTGACGGTATTTTCCAGGGTTTGCGCGGAGGCGCCCGGATAGTTGGCGGTGATCCGCACATTCGGCGGCGCCAGGTCGGGATACTGTTCAACCGGAAGCGACAAAATGGCAAGGGTGCCCGTCAGGCATAACAGAATTGCCAGCACCCACGCGAAAATGGGGCGATCGATAAAGAAATTCGCCATCAGAATTAAGACCTCATATGCACATTTTTTTGTTATTGCACAGCCTGTGCCACTGTAGCGCCAGCGCCGCCGGCAATCGTGGAGAAATTAAGGAGATAGTGTAATTTATCATGTTGCTTTTGCCGTATCGTAAAGAAACACCGAACTTTCCTGCCTACAGGCGCCATTCTGCTGCGCCAGCGCGTCCGGAGGCCTTATCCCTCGCCGGTATGAAACCTCATTTCAGTTAAGTCAAAAAAATTGATCCAAAACGGATTCTCTCCAGAAAAACGTTATCCTGGGCAATTGAACATTGTTCCGGCCGCCGCTTGTCGGGTAATAAGTAGGCATGCGCATTAAGGGGTTATTCACCAATAAGACAAAAGGAAGCCATGAACCACTTTATTCTAAGCGATAGCCGAAAATGTATCGGCTGCCAGGCCTGCGAAGTGGCCTGCGTAATGGCGCATAACGAGGAGCAACACGTGCTGACCCCGCAGCGCTTTTTGCCTCGTATCACCGTCATCAAAGCGGAGGGCCAGCGTAACGCTATCACCTGTCGCCACTGTGAAGACGCCCCCTGCGTCCGCAGTTGTCCCAACGACGCCATTGCCCAGTCCGGCGACAGCGTCCAGGTGTGCCAGGAAAAATGCATTGGCTGCAAATCCTGCGTGGTGGCCTGTCCGTTCGGCGTGATGCAGGTGGTGGTGACGCCGCAGGCTGCGGGCCAGGTAAAGGCCAGCGCACAGAAATGCGATTTATGCCAGGATCGCGAAGCGGGGCCAGCCTGTGTGGAAAACTGCCCCGCACAGGCGTTGACCCTTGCCGACGATGAGACCTTGACCGGGCTGGCGAAGCAGCGGCGTCTGCGCTCGGCGTGTCAGGAAGTCCAGCCCTGGCAGCGTAATCCGTCGCCATGTGGCTCCCCGGTTGCGGGCGAGAAGGTCCGGCAAATGGCGGCAACCCCGCCGCGCGGGGAGCCGGATAAGCTGGCGGCGGAGGTGCGTAAGAGCCACTTTGAGGAAATCTATCAGCCGTTCACCCCGACGCAGGCGCAGCAGCAGGCCGCCCGCTGCCTCACATGTGGGGAACACAGCATTTGCGAATGGACCTGCCCGCTGCATAACCATATTCCGCAGTGGGTCGAGCTGGTTAAGGCGGGGGATATCGCCGCCGCGGTCGCGCTTTCCCATCAGACCAACTGCCTGCCGGAGATCACCGGTCGCGTCTGCCCCCAGGACCGGCTGTGTGAAGGTGCCTGCACCCTGCGCGATGAAAGCGGCGCAGTCACCATCGGCAACATTGAGCGCTATATTTCCGACCAGGCGCTGGCCAGCGGCTGGCGTCCGGACCTCTCGCAGGTTAAGCCGAGCGGTAAGCGGGTGGCGATTATCGGCGCCGGGCCGGCCGGGCTGGCCTGCGCCGATGTGCTGGTGCGTCACGGCGTCCAGCCGGTGGTCTTTGACCGTCATCCGGAGATCGGCGGTCTGCTGACCTTCGGCATTCCGGCCTTCAAGCTGGATAAGTCTCTGCTGGCCCGGCGGCGGGGGATTTTCAGCGAAATGGGTATCCACTTCGAGCTCAATTGCGAGGTGGGGAAAGATATCCCCATGGCGACGCTGCTGGCCGATTATGACGCGGTGTTTGTCGGCGCCGGAACCTATCGCTCGATGAAGGCGGGGCTGCCGAATGAAGAGGCCCCCGGCGTCTACGATGCGCTGCCGTTCCTCATTGCCAACACCAAACAGGTGATGGGGCTGGCGGCATCGGCGCAGGAGCCTTATATCAACACCGCCGGGCTGAACGTTGTTGTGCTGGGCGGCGGCGATACGGCGATGGACTGCGTGCGCACCGCGCTGCGTCACGGTGCCCGCCAGGTGACCTGTGCCTATCGGCGGGATGAAGCCAACATGCCGGGCTCGAAGAAAGAGGTTAAAAACGCCCGTGAAGAGGGGGCGGTTTTTGAGTTTAACGTCCAGCCTGTGACCCTGGAGCTGGATGAGACTGGCCGGGTGAACGGGGTGCGTTTTCTGCGCACCGAACTGGGCGCCCCGGATGCCGGGGGAAGACGTCGTCCGACGCCGATCCCCGGCAGTGAGTTTGTCATGCCGGCGGATGCGGTGATCATGGCCTTTGGTTTCCATCCGCACCAGATGCCCTGGCTGGAGGCGGCGGGTGTGGCGCTGGACAGCCAGAGACGCATCAGGGCCGGAGTGGAGAGCCGTTACCGTTACCAGACCAACCAGGAGAAAATCTTTGCCGGCGGCGATGCCGTGCGTGGCGCCGATCTGGTGGTGACGGCGATGGCGGAAGGCCGCCACGCGGCGCAGGGGATCCTTGACTATCTGGCGGTGAAAACGACGCCGCTTCACTGACGACAAACCCGGCCCCGCAGCGTAGTATGTGGACGTCCTTTTACGCTGTGGGGTCGGTATGTCACTCAATATTCACGTCATTAAAGATAAAATCCTCTCTGAGAACTGGTTCGTGTTACGCAACATGACCTATGAGCTGACGCGCGCGGATGGCAGCGTTGTGCGCCATAAGCGCGAGGTCTACGATCGCGGCAACGGCGCCACCGTGCTGCTGTACAACCGCCGTAAGCAGACGGTGGTGCTGGTGCGCCAGTTCCGGGTCGCTACCTGGGTCAATGGTAATCATGACGGCATGCTGATTGAAACCTGCGCCGGGCTGCTGGACAACGACGAGCCAGAGGCCTGCATTCGTAAAGAGGCGGTGGAAGAGACCGGTTATGAAGTGGGCGAGGTGAAGAAGCTGTTTGAGCTGTTTATGTCGCCAGGGGGCGTCACCGAAGTGGTGCACTTCTTTATCGCTGAGTACAGCGACGCGCATCGAACCACCAGTGGCGGCGGGGTGGATGACGAAGCCATTGAGGTGCTGGAGCTGCCCTTTAGCCAGGCGCTGCAGATGGTGGCCAACGGCGAGATCCGTGACGGTAAGGCAGTCATTCTGCTGCAGTATCTGCAAACCTCCGGCCTGATGTCCGGGAACTCTGATAAATCCGATTGAGTAAGCGGCTGCCGTTGTCCAGGATAGGCGCCGTGGTGGGGTTTATCTGGGGTCGGGCGGTTCATGCTTTTTCGCGTCATCTTTTTTCTCTTTCTGGCGGTGCTGCCTTGCTCGCAGGCATGGTCGGCACCGACGCAGCAGCGCTTCAACGACTGGCAGGTCACCTGTAACAATCAAAATTTCTGCGTCACCCGCAACGTGGGGCTGCATTATGGGCTGGTGATGACCCTCAGCCGCAGCGCCGGGGCGGTCACTGACGCCAGTTTGCGTATCGAGCTTGGCGGCGCCGGCAATCCGGTGGCAACGCTCGCGCCGATAGCGCCGCGTCTCTTATTAGATGGCAAGCCGCTGTCCCTGACCGACAAGCACTGGCACATTGAAGATAAACTCCTCAAAACCGACGACAGCGTAACCATTGACGCGTTTCTCCAGCAGGTTCAGGAAGGAAAAACCCTTTCGCTGGCCAGCGGCCTGCAGAACGTCTCCCTGCAGGGGCTGAAAGCGGCCCTGTTTTTTATCGACGATCGGCAAAAGCGGGTAGGCAGCGAAACGGCCTGGGTCGGCAAAGGGGAAGAGCCGCCGCTCAGCGTACCGCCGGCCCCGGCGCTGCGCGCAGTGGCGAGCGCGGAAACGGCGCAGTCGCCGCTGGGGCGTGAAGAGCTCAACGATCTGATGGACTACGGCAATGAGCGGATGACCAACAGCAACTGCTCCCTCGATCCCTTCCGTCGCGAAATTCGCGTCACTGCGCTGACGGATGACAAAGTGCTGCTAATGACCAGCTGCGAATCCGGGGCGTACAACACCGTCTGGCTGGCCTGGCTGGTCTCCCGCCAGCGGCCGTATGTCGCCCGTCAGGTGCGGCTAACGCTGCCGTTTCAGCCGCCGGGCGAGGCGCTGCGGGAGATTGATCTGATCAACGCCAGCTATGATGACCGCCGCCATGAACTGGTGACCCTGGACAAAGGTCGCGGGGCGGGCGATTGCGGGATCCAGACCCGCTGGCGTTTTGACGGCCAGCGGTTCAGCCTCTCCCGCTACGCGCAGCAACCGACGTGCGATAACTGGCAGGGGCCAGACGCCTGGCCCACGCTGTGGATCACCCGTTAAGCACCTGTTCGGCGGTGGCGACGATATGGTCGACCGTAAAGCCGAAGAACGGGAACAGCTGCTCCGCCGGGGCGGATTCGCCATAGCCGGTCATACCGACGATCTTGCCTTTTAAGCCGACATACTTATACCAGTAGTCCGCTATCCCGGCTTCGACCGCTACCCGCGCGCTGACGTCCGACGGCAGCACCGACTCGCGCCAGGCGTCGTCCTGGGCGTCAAACACATCGGTGGAGGGGAGCGAGACCACCCGCACATTCACCCCTTTGGCCAACAGTTTTTCCGCAGCCAGGACGGTGATCTCCACTTCCGAGCCGGTGGCGATGAGGATCAGATCGGGTTTGCCGCCGGCATCCTTCAGCACGTAGCCTCCCCGGGCGATATCCTGCACCTGTTCCGGGGTGCGTGGCATCTGCGCCAGGTTTTGTCGCGACAGGATCAGCGCCGTCGGCCCGGTCTGGCGCGCAATGGCCGCCTGCCAGGCCACGGCGGTCTCCACCTGGTCGCAAGGGCGCCAGGTGCTGAAGTTGGGCGTCAGACGCAGACTGGCCAGCTGTTCCACCGCCTGGTGGGTCGGGCCATCTTCCCCGAGCCCGATCGAGTCATGGGTATAGACCATGATCTGCCGGGCCTTCATCAGGGCCGCCATGCGCGCGGCGTTGCGGGCGTACTCCACAAACATCAGGAAGGTCGAGGTATAAGGAATGAAGCCCCCGTGCAGGGCGATGCCGTTGGCCACCGCGGTCATGCCAAATTCGCGCACGCCGTAGTGGATATAGTTACCCGCAGGATCGTCTTTAATCGATGTCGAGCCTGACCAGATGGTCAGGTTACTTGGCGCAAGGTCCGCTGAACCGCCCAGCAGTTCCGGGAGGTGTGGGCCGTAAGCGTTCAAGGCGTTTTGCGAGGCCTTGCGGCTGGCGATTTTCGCCGGCTCGGCCTGCAGTTTCGCCACGTAGTCGCGGGCGATTGCGGCAAAGTCTTCCGGCAGGGCGCCATCCATACGTCGCGTCAGCTCAGCGGCCAGCTCCGGGAACTGCTGCTGGTAGGCGGCGAATTTCTCATTCCAGGCATGCTCGGCTTTTTCCCCGCGCGGTCGCGCATCCCATCCCAGGTAGATCTCTTTCGGGATCTCAAAGGGCGGATATTTCCAGCCCAGCTGCTGGCGGGCCAGGGCCACCTCTTTTTCACCCAGCGCCGCGCCGTGAGACTCCTCCGACCCCGCTTTGTTGGGCGAACCGAAGCCGATGATGGTCCGGCAGATAATCAGCGACGGCTTATCTTTCACCGCCTGCGCTTCCGTTATCGCCTGTTTGATCGCCTGCGGATCGTGGCCGTCGATATCGCCTATGACGTGCCAGTGGTAGGCACGGAAGCGTTCCGCCGTATCATCGGAAAACCAGCCTTCGGTTTTGCCGTCGATGGAGATGCCGTTGTGATCGTAAAAACCGATCAGCTTACCCAACCCGAGCGTGCCGGCCAGGGAACAGGCCTCGTGGGAGATCCCCTCCATCAGGCAGCCATCGCCCATGAAAACCCAGGTGTGATGGTCGATGATCTCATGCCCGGGGCGGTTAAACTGCGCCGCCAGGGTGCGTTCGGCGATGGCCATCCCGACGGCGTTCGCCAGCCCCTGGCCCAGCGGGCCGGTGGTGGTCTCCACCCCGGGGGTATAACCATGCTCCGGGTGGCCCGGCGTTTTAGAGTGCAGCTGGCGGAACTGCTTGAGTTCTGACAGCGGCAGATCGTAGCCGGTCAGATGCAGCAGACTGTAGAGCAGCATCGACGCGTGGCCGTTGGACAAGATAAAGCGGTCGCGGTCCACCCAGCCGGGGTTCTGCGGATTGTGCTTGAGAAAATCGTTCCACAGCACTTCGGCAATGTCTGCCATCCCCATTGGCGCACCGGGGTGGCCGGAATTGGCTTTCTGCACGGCGTCCATACTCAGGGCGCGGATGGCGTTGGCAAGCTCTCTTCGGGACATAGTTTTCTCCGTGAGACTAAAGTGACAGTTTGGCGGCAAGCAGATCTTCCAGTTTGCGCTGATCGACGGCGAACAGGCGGATCCCCTCCGCCAGCTTTTCGACTGCCATCGGGTCCTGATTATGTTCCCAGCGGAACTCTGCTTCGCTGAGCGGCACCGGACGCGGCAGGATCTGGCTGGCTGGGATCAGTTTGCGCACCACCGGGGCGTCGCTGGCCTGCAGCTCTTTTAATAAGGGCGGGGCGATGGTCAGCCGGTCGCAGCCGACCAGCGCCAGGATCTGTTCGGTGCGGCGGAAGCTGGCGCCCATCACGATGGTGTTGTATTTATGCTGCTTGAAATAGTCATAGATATTGCGTACGGATTTGACCCCTGGATCTTCATCCACCACGTAAGGCTCCAGCGGTTTGCGCGCCTGATACCAGTCATAAATACGCCCGACGAACGGGGAGATCAGATAGACGCCGGCCTCGGCACAGGCCCGGGCCTGAGCGAAGGAAAACAGCAGCGTCAGGTTACAGTGGATCCCCTCTTTCTCCAGCGCCTCCGCGGCGCGGATCCCCTCCCAGGTGGAGGCCAGTTTGATCAGGATCCGCGACTTATCAATGCCCATCTCCTGATACAGCGCCACCAGGTGGCGAGCCTTCTCGATACTTTTCTCCCGATTGAAGGAGAGGCGGGCGTCAACCTCGGTGGAGACACGACCAGGAATACTTTTGAGGATCTCGGCACCAAAATTGACAGCCAGCTTGTCGCAGGCGTGAGCCACCAGCGCTTCGCGTCCGCCACCTTGCTTTTTGGCCCAGGCGATGGCGTCGTCGATGAGCCCGCTATAGGCATCCAGCCCGGCGGCCTTCAGCAGCAGCGAGGGATTGGTGGTGGCATCTTCCGGCTGATAGTGGCGAATGGATTCGATATCGCCACTGTCGGCGACCACGGTGGTGAATTGCTTAATGCTGTCTAGCTGAGTCATGGATAAGTCCTCCTGGAACAAGGTGTTACATGAGTGCTTGCCGGTATACGGTATAAACATTGATGAGGTACATAACCAAAAAGCATAGCAGACAGGGCTATTATTGGCGGCGAATCCAGGTAACATAACCGCTATAAATTGATAACAACTAAATCATAACGATGACCAGAGTTTGGCGGTGTTCAAAGTTTATCGCCCCGCCAGGAGGGATACTGTCTGCCACTGAAAGGTGAACGACAGGATGGTCATTACGCTTTTTCCCTACGAACGATACGTGAAAGAAAGGAATAGAAAATGGATGAGCAGTTAAAACAGAGTGCCCTCGACTTCCACGAATTTCCGGTGCCCGGAAAAATCCAGGTCTCGCCGACCAAACCTCTCGCCACCCAGCGCGATCTGGCGCTGGCCTACTCGCCGGGCGTCGCGGCCCCCTGTCTGGAAATCGAAAAAGATCCGCTGGCGGCCTACAAATATACCGCCCGCGGCAACCTGGTGGCGGTGGTCTCCAACGGCACCGCGGTGCTGGGGCTGGGGAATATCGGCGCGCTGGCCGGCAAGCCGGTGATGGAGGGCAAAGGCGTCCTGTTTAAGAAATTCGCCGGTATCGATGTGTTTGATATTGAAGTCGATGAGCTGGACCCGGACAAATTTATTAACGTCGTCGCCGCCCTCGAGCCGACCTTCGGCGGTATCAACCTGGAAGATATTAAAGCGCCGGAGTGTTTCTACATCGAACAGCAGCTGCGCGAGCGGATGAATATTCCGGTATTCCACGACGACCAGCACGGCACGGCGATTATCAGCACCGCGGCGATCCTCAACGGTCTGCGCGTCGTCGAGAAGAATCTCTCCGACGTGCGGATGGTGGTTTCCGGCGCGGGGGCGGCGGCGATCGCCTGTATGAACCTGCTGGTGGCGCTGGGGATGCAAAAGCACAACATCGTGGTCTGCGATTCGAAAGGCGTTATCTATAAAGACCGTGAGCCGAACATGGCGGAAACCAAAGCCGCCTACGCGGTGGAAGACGACGGCAAACGCACCCTGGATGACGTGATCGACGGCGCCGACATTTTCCTCGGCTGCTCTGGCCCGAAAGTGCTGACCCCGGAGATGGTGAAGAAGATGGCGCGCGCGCCGCTGATCCTTGCCCTGGCCAACCCGGAGCCGGAAATTCTGCCGCCGCTGGCGAAGCAGGTCCGCGATGACGCCATCATCTGCACCGGCCGCTCCGACTACCCTAACCAGGTCAACAACGTGCTCTGCTTCCCGTTCATCTTCCGCGGCGCGCTGGACGTCGGCGCGACGGCGATTAACGAAGAGATGAAGCTGGCGGCGGTGCATGCGATTGCCGAGCTGGCCCATGCCGAGCAGAGCGAAGTGGTGGCTTCCGCCTATGGCGATCAGGATCTCAGCTTTGGTCCGGAGTACATCATTCCGAAACCGTTCGACCCGCGGCTGATCGTCAAGATCGCCCCCGCGGTGGCGAAGGCGGCGATGGACTCCGGCGTGGCGACGCGCCCGATCGCCGATTTTGACGCCTATATCGAGAAGCTGAGCGAGTTCGTCTATAAAACCAACTTGTTTATGAAACCTATCTTCTCCCAGGCGCGCAAAGAGCCGAAGCGCGTAGTGCTAGCGGAAGGGGAAGAGACCCGGGTGCTACATGCCACCCAGGAGCTGGTATCGCTGGGGCTGGCCAAACCGATTCTGGTGGGGCGCCCGAGCGTGATCGAAATGCGTATCCAGAAGCTGGGCCTGCAGATCAAGGCCGGCGTTGACTTTGAGATCGTCAATAATGAATCCGACCCGCGGTTTAAAGAGTACTGGAGCGAGTACTACCAGCTGATGAAGCGCCGCGGCATTACCCAGGAGCAGGCGCAGCGGGCGGTGATTAGCAATACCACGGTGATTGGGGCCATCATGGTTCATCGCGGTGAAGCGGATGCGATGATCTGCGGGACTATAGGCGAGTACCATGACCACTACCGTGTGGTGCAGCCGCTGTTTGGCTATCGCGACGGCGTCAGCACCGCCGGGGCGATGAATGCGCTGTTGCTGCCGAGTGGCAACACCTTTATCGCCGACACCTATGTCAATCACGATCCCTCACCGGAAGAGCTGGCGGAGATCACCCTGATGGCGGCGGAAAGCGTGCGTCGCTTTGGTATCGAACCGCGGGTGGCATTGCTGTCGCACTCCAACTTCGGTTCTGCCGACTGCCCGTCAGCCAGCAAAATGCGCAAAACCCTTGAGCTGGTGAAGGCGAGCGCCCCGGAGCTGATGATCGATGGCGAAATGCATGGCGACGCCGCGCTGGTGGAAAGCATCCGCAACGATCGCATGCCGGACAGCCCGCTGAAGGGGTCGGCCAATATTCTGGTGATGCCGAATATGGAAGCCGCCCGGATCAGCTATAACCTGCTGCGCGTCTCCAGTTCAGAAGGGGTCACCGTTGGGCCGGTGCTGATGGGGGTAGCGAAGCCGGTGCATATCCTGACGCCGATCGCCTCTGTGCGCCGGATCGTGAATATGGTGGCGTTAGCGGTTGTCGAAGCACAAACCGAACCGCTGTAATCTCCTTTTTTCCCGTTAACGCGCGGAGAGTTTTCCGCGCACAATATCAGGCAGGCCGGCAGGTAAAAACGCTGAGCCTGCCTTTTTAATTCACCCGCTCTGTTATTTTCTCTCCTTAGTGATCCACTTCACCTTTTAAACCCACTTGCCGAAATTTGTTATTTGCCACGCTGAAATACCTTCACCATAAGGACAGATTTCAGGGGGGCAATTAGCCATGGATAAAGAACGCATTATTCAGGAATTCGTACCAGGCAAACAGGTCACGCTGGCGCACCTGATTGCTCACCCGGGGGCGGAACTGGCGAAAAAGATCGGCGTTCCCGAATCCGGCGCCATCGGCATTATGACGCTGACGCCGGGGGAAACGGCGATGATTGCCGGCGATCTGGCGATGAAGGCCGCCGATGTTCATATCGGTTTTCTCGACCGGTTTAGCGGCGCGCTGGTGATCTACGGCTCGGTCGGCGCAGTGGAGGAGGCGCTCCTGCAGACCATCGGCGGATTAGGAAGATTATTAAATTATACCTTGTGCGAATTAACGAAAAGTTAATTGAGAGCGGCCATGAAGCGTATTGCGATTGTCGGCGCCGTCGGCGCAGGAAAAACCACGCTATTTAATGCCCTGCAGGGAAATTATTCCCTCGCCAGAAAAACGCAGGCGCTGGAATTTAACGATCGTGGTGACATTGATACGCCAGGGGAATATTTCAGCCATCCCCGCTGGTATCACGCCTTAATTACCACGCTACAGGATGTGGACACCCTGATTTATGTCCATGCGGCCAATGATACCGAGAGTCGCCTGCCTCCCGGGTTACTGGATATTGGCAGCCGAAAGCACCTTATCGTCGCGATCAGCAAAACGGACCTCCCGGATGCCAACGTCGCCGCGGTGCGGCAACTGCTGGAGGGGATGGGGTTCCAGGCGCCGGTTTTCGCCCTCAACGGTTGCGATCCGCAAAGCGTCGCACCTCTGGAAAATTACTTGAGTGAGCTCAGCCAAAAGGAGGAAGGGCCAGGTGAAGAAACTCATTACCGCTAACGATATTCGTGCCGCCCATGCGCGCGGCGAACAGACGATGTCGGTCGTACTGCGTGCCAGCATCATTACCCCGGAAGCGCGTGAAGTCGCCGAGCTGCTGGGATTCACTATCACCGAGGACGATGGCGCCGCGCCGGCGGCGACAGCGGCGGACAGCGACAAAACGGAAAGCCAGCGGATCCGCGAAACCATTCTGGCGCAGCTACCGGAAGGCCAGTTTACCGAAAGCCTGGTGGCTCAGCTGATGGAAAAGGTGATGAAGGAGAAGCAGTCCCTGGAGCAGGAGGCGATGCAGCCGGGATTTGACGCGGTAACCGGCAAAGGCGGCATCAAAGTGATCGACGGCAGCAGCGTGAAGTTTGGCCGCTTCGACGGCGCCCAGCCGCACTGCGTTGGTTTAACGGACCTGGTGACCGACCAGGATGGCAGCAGCATGGCGGCCGGATTTATGCAGTGGGAAAACGCCTTCTTCCCGTGGACGCTGAACTACGACGAAATCGATATGGTGCTGGAGGGCGAGCTGCATGTGCGCCATCAGGGGGAAACGCTGGTCGCCAAAGCGGGGGACGTTATGTTCATCCCGAAAGGCTCCAGCATCGAATTCGGTACCCCGTCGACGGTGCGCTTCCTGTACGTCGCCTGGCCGGCAAACTGGCAATCGCTATGAACGATTTTATTACCGAAGCGTGGCTCAGGGCGAACCATACGCTCAGCGAAGGCGGTGAAATCCATCTTCCTGCCGACGCTCGCCTGACGCCCTCGGCGAGGGAGCTGCTGGAAAGCCGCCACCTGCGGGTCAAATTTCTCGACAGCCAGGGACGCTTGTTTGTCGAAGATGACGAGCAGACGCCGCAGCCGGTGCATGTCCTGACCAGCAGCGACCATCCGCCCCAGGCCTGCTGTGAGCTCTGTCATCAGCCGGTGGGCAAAAAGCCGGACACCTTAACTCACCTGACGGCCGAGATCCTGGTGGCGAAAAACGATCCGCGACTGGCCTTCCGCGCGGTGCTGGACAGCACCATCGCCCTGACGGTGTGGCTGCAAATTGAGCTGGCGGAGCCCTGGCAACCGTGGCTGACGGATATCCGTTCGCGGCTGGGCAACATCATGCGCGCCGACGCGCTTGAGGAGCCGCTGGCGGCGCAGTCGATCGCCGGGTTCAGTGAAGCGCAATTGCATCGTCTGTCCCATCAGCCGCTGCGCTATCTGGGGCACGATCACCTGGTACCGGAGGCCCGCCATGGGCGCGATGTCGCGCTGCTCAATCTGCTGCGCGGCAAAGTGCGCGAGGCGGAGGTCACCGCGGCGCAGGTGTTTATTACGCCGCAATTTACGGTGCGGCGCGCCGATATTATGCAGGCGCTCAACCGTCTCTCCAGCGCCGTCTACGTGATGATGGTGCTGGACGCGACGGACTCGCCGCCGGCGCTCAGTCAACTGCAGCAGCAGCTGGGAGGGGAAGATGATCATTGACCAGTGCCGCAAACTGGCCCTGCGCGCCCCCGCCAGGGTGGTGTTCCCGGATGCGCTGGACGTTCGGGTGCTGAAGGCCGCGCATTATCTGCAGCAGCAGGGCCTCGCGCATCCGATCCTCGTCGCCAGCCCCTTCGCGCTGCGGCAGTTCGCCCTCAGCAAGCGCCTGCCGCTGACCGGAGTGCAGGTTATCGATCCGCACAGCAACCTGGCGATGCGCGAGGCGTTTGCCGCCGCCTGGCAGGCGCGCGCCGGCGATAAAACGCCCGCTGACGCCGTCGACAAGCTGGCCGACCCGCTGATGTTCGCCGCGGCGATGGTCAGTGCCGGGCAGGCCGCGGTCTGTATCGCCGGGAATCTCTCGTCAACCGCCAGCGTGCTGCGCGCCGGTCTGCGCCTGATCGGCCTGCAGCCGGGGTGTAAAACGCTCTCTTCACTGTTTCTGATGCTGCCGCAGTATGCCGGCCAGCCGCTGGGGTTTGCCGACTGCAGCGTGGTACCGCAGCCGACGGCGGCGCAGCTGGCGGATATCGCTATCGCCAGCGCTGAGACCTGGCAAGCGATCACCGGCGAAGCGCCGCGGGTGGCAATGCTGTCTTTCTCGACGCACGGCAGCGCCCGCCATCCCTGTGTGGCTAATGTTCAGCAGGCCACGGAGATGGTGCGTCAACGGGCACCACAGCTGATGGTCGATGGCGAGCTGCAGTTTGACGCCGCCTTCGTACCGGACGTCGCTGCGCAAAAAGCGCCCGCCAGCCCCCTGCAGGGCCGGGCCAATGTGCTGGTCTTCCCGTCGCTGGAGGCGGGCAACATCGGCTACAAAATCGCCCAGCGGTTGGGCGGGTATCGCGCCATCGGGCCGCTGATTCAGGGCCTGGCCGCACCGCTTCACGACCTCTCGCGAGGCTGTAGCGTAGAGGAAATTATCGAACTGGCGCTGGTGGCGGCAGTACCGCGCCAGGCGGATGCGAGCCGGATCCCCGACTCGTCCACGCTGGTTGAATGAATGGTCCCGTTCAGGACCCCTTATGAGAGGAAAACACAATGGAAGCATTAGGAATGATTGAAACCCGGGGCCTGGTTGCACTGATTGAGGCCTCTGACGCCATGGTCAAAGCCGCCCGCGTCAAGCTGGTCGGCGTGAAACAGATTGGCGGCGGCCTGGTGACCGCTATGGTGCGCGGTGATGTCGCGGCGTGCAAAGCCGCGACGGATGCCGGGGCAGCGGCGGCTCAGCGTATCGGTGAGCTGGTGTCTGTACATGTCATCCCGCGTCCGCATGGCGATCTGGAAGAGGTTTTCCCGATCAGCTTTAAGGGCGATAGCAACATCTAAAGGGTAGCTGAGCCGAACAGTCCTGGCCGCATAAGAGGCAAACGGCGCGCCATCCGGCAATGACAAGGCATGAATGCCGGATGGCGCTGGGCTTATGCGGCCTGGACATCACACGCGGAGACGGAAATGAAGCTGGCTGTCGTTACCGGATATGTGGTCTGCACCGTACGTCATGAAGGGCTGGCCCACGACAAACTGCTGATGGTGGAGATGCTCAATGCCCGCGGCGAGCCGGACGGGCAGAGCGCGGTCGCCATCGACAACATTGGCGCGGGATGCGGAGAGTGGGTGCTGCTGGTCAGCGGCAGCTCGGCGCGACAGGCGCACGCACAGGGAGCCTCTCCGGTCGATTTGTGCGTGATTGGCATCGTGGATGAGGCCGCGGCCGGTGGTCAGGTGCTCTTCCATAAGTAGGGTGGAAAATCATGAATCAACAGGACATTGAACAGGTGGTGAAAGCGGTACTGCTGAAAATGAAAGACAGCAGTCAGCCTGCCGACACCGTTCATGGCATGGGCGTTTTTGCCTCTCTGGATGACGCCGTCGCGGCGGCAAAGGTGGCCCAGCAGGGATTGAAGCGGGTGGCGATGCGCCAGCAGGTGATTCAGGCCATTCGTGAGGCGGGTGAAAAGCATGCCCGGGAACTGGCGGAACTGGCGGTGACCGAGACCGGCATGGGACGCGTGGAGGATAAGTTTGCTAAAAACGTGGCGCAGGCGCGCGGCACACCGGGCGTGGAGTGTCTGACTCCGCAGGTGTTGACCGGTGATAACGGCCTGACGCTGATTGAAAACGCGCCCTGGGGCGTGGTGGCCTCGGTTACGCCGTCCACCAACCCGGCGGCGACGGTGATTAACAATGCTATCAGCCTGATTGCCGCTGGCAACAGCGTGGTGTTTGCCCCTCATCCGGCGGCGAAGAAGGTCTCGCAGCGGGCAATTACCCTGCTTAACCAGGCGGTAGTGGCCGCCGGTGGCCCGGCTAACCTGCTGGTGACCGTGGCGAATCCGGATATCGACACCGCCCAGCGGCTGTTTAAGTACCCTGGCATCGGCCTGCTGGTGGTGACCGGCGGCGAAGCGGTGGTCGAGGCGGCGCGCAAACATACCAATAAACGTCTGATTGCCGCCGGAGCCGGCAACCCACCGGTGGTGGTGGACGAAACCGCCGATCTGCCGCGCGCCGCAGAGGCAATCGTCAGGGGCGCCTCTTTCGATAACAACATCATCTGCGCCGACGAGAAGGTGCTGATCGTGGTCGATAGCGTCGCCGACGAGCTGATGCGCCTGATGGAAGACCAGCAGGCGGTGAAACTCACCGCGGCACAGGCCGAACAGCTTCAGCCGCTGCTGCTGAAAAATATCGATGAGCGCGGCAAAGGCACGGTCAGCCGCGACTGGGTCGGCCGCGATGCGGGCAAAATCGCCGCGGCGATTGGCCTGCAGGTGCCGGCGCAAACCCGTCTGCTGTTCGTTGAAACCTCCGCCACCCATCCGTTCGCAGTGACTGAACTGATGATGCCGGTGCTGCCGGTGGTGCGGGTGGCGAACGTCGACGAGGCGATCGCCCTGGCGGTCACGCTGGAAGGCGGTTGCCACCATACGGCGGCGATGCACTCACGCAATATCGACAACATGAACCAGATGGCGAATGCCATCGACACCAGCATCTTCGTCAAAAATGGGCCGTGCATCGCCGGGCTTGGGCTGGGCGGCGAGGGCTGGACCACCATGACCATCACCACCCCGACCGGCGAGGGCGTGACCAGCGCGCGCACCTTCGTTCGTCTGCGTCGCTGTGTGCTGGTGGATGCGTTTCGAATTGTATAAGGGATGAACATGGCGCACGACGAACAACGCTGGCTTTCGCCGCGACTGCAAACGGCGGCGGCCCTGTGTAACCAGACGCCCGCCGCCAGCGACTCACCGCTGTGGCTGGGCATCGATTTGGGCACCTGCGACGTGGTGTCAATGGTGGTCGATAGCGACGGCCAGCCGGTTGCGGTGTGTCTTGACTGGGCCGACGTGGTGCGCGACGGCATCGTCTGGGACTTCTTTGGCGCTGTCACCCTCGTGCGCCGTCATCTCGATACCCTCGAACAACAGCTGGGCTGTCGCTTCACCCATGCGGCGACCTCGTTTCCGCCGGGGACCGATCCGCGCATTTCGATCAATGTCCTGGAATCCGCCGGGCTGGAGGTCAGTCATGTCCTGGATGAGCCGACCGCGGTGGCGGATCTGCTGCAGCTCGATAACGCCGGGGTGGTGGATATCGGCGGCGGCACCACCGGGATCGCCATCGTTAAACAGGGCAAGGTGACGTATTCGGCGGATGAAGCCACCGGCGGCCACCATATCTCCCTGACGCTGGCCGGGAATCGCGGCATTGGGCTTGAGGAGGCGGAGCAGTACAAGCGCCGCCATGCCGGGGAGATCTGGCCGGTGGTTAAGCCGGTGTACGAGAAGATGGCCGAGATTGTCGCCCGGCACATTGCCGGACAAGGGATTGATGATTTGTGGCTGGCGGGCGGCGCCTGTATGCAGCCGGGCGTGCATGCGCTGTTTCGTCAGCGCTTCCCGGCATTACCGGTGCATTTGCCGCAGCACAGCCTGTTTATGACCCCGCTGGCAATCGCCAACAGCGGGAAGGAAAAAGCGGAGGGGATCTATGCAAGCTGAACTGCAGACGGCGCTGTTCCAGGCCTTCGACAGCCTGAATCTCCAGCAGGTAAAAAGCTTCAACGTTCCGCCGGTGACGCTGCACGGCGTCGGCGCGCTGGCGGCCTGTGGACTGCAAGCCCACGCCCGTGGCCTGAAGCATCTGTTTGTTATGGTCGACAGTTTTCTCCATCAGGCGGGAATGACCGCCGGGCTGGAACGTAGCCTGGCGATGAAAGGGATAGCCATAACCCTCTGGCCCTGTCCCGCCGGCGAACCCTGCGTCACCGATGTCTGCGCCGCGGTCGCCCAGCTGCGGGACGCGGGTTGCGACGGGGTGGTGGCTTTCGGCGGTGGGTCGGTGCTGGATGCGGCGAAGGCGGTGGCGCTGCTGGTCACCAATCCTGAGCAGACGCTGAGCGGTATCACGGAACACAGCGCATTACATTCGCGTCTGCCGCTGATCGCGGTGCCGACCACCGCCGGCACCGGGTCAGAAACCACCAACGTGACGGTGATTATCGATGCGGTGAGCGGACGCAAACAGGTGCTGGCGCATGCCTCGCTGATGCCGGATGTGGCGATCCTCGACGCCGCGCTGACCGAAGGCGTTCCCCCGCCTGTCACGGCGATGACCGGGATCGATGCGCTGACCCACGCGATCGAGGCCTACAGCGCCCGCCACGCCACACCGTTTACCGACAGTCTGGCGATGGGAGCCATCGCCATGATCGGCGAAGCGCTGCCGAAAGCGGTGGGCTTCGGCCAGGATCTGGCGGCGCGGGAGAACATGCTGCTGGCCTCCTGCATGGCGGGGATGGCGTTCTCCAGCGCCGGGCTGGGGCTATGCCATGCCATGGCGCATCAGCCGGGGGCGGCGCTGCATATTCCGCACGGGCTGGCCAACGCCATGCTGCTGCCGACGGTGATGGAGTTTAACCGCATGGTGTGCCGAGCGCGCTTCAGCCAGATCGGCAGGGCGCTGACCGGCAGGAAAACCGATGACTACCAGGCGATTGCCGCCGTACGCGACCTGATCGCCGATGTGGGCCTGACGATGGGGCTGGCGGATGCTGGCGCGACGCCCGCGCACTTCGCCACCTGGGCGCAGGCGGCGCAGGACGATATCTGTCTGCGCACCAATCCACGCACCGCCAGCCGGGAACAGATTATTGAGCTGTACGCGGCGGCGCAATAAATGCGGATTTTCCCGGGGGCGTGTAGTGGTGTCTTTCCCGGCAAGCGCTGCGCTTAGCCGGGCTACAGGATCACAGCCGTCTGCTATGCCGTAGCCCGGGAAAGGCGTTCACGCCGCGACCCGGGAAAGTTCCCCGAGTGCGGCTAATGTCCCGGTATTCACAGTATCTACAAATCATAAATGACAGGGAGTAAGGGCTATGGGAATTAACGAAATCATCATGTACATCATGATGTTCTTTATGCTGATTGCCGCCGTGGACAGGATCCTGTCGCAGTTCGGCGGCTCGGCACGCTTCCTCGGCAGGCTGGGGAAAAGCATTGAAGGGTCGGGCAGTCAGTTTGAAGAAGGGTTTATGGCGATGGGGGCGCTGGGTCTGGCAATGGTCGGGATGACCGCCCTGGCGCCGGTGCTGGCCCATCTGCTCGGCCCGGTGATTATTCCGCTGTATGAGATGCTCGGCGCCAACCCGTCAATGTTCGCCGGCACGCTGTTGGCGTGCGACATGGGCGGTTTCTTCCTCGCTAAAGAACTCGCGGGCGGCGACGTGGCGGCCTGGATGTACTCAGGCCTGATCCTCGGGTCCATGATGGGCCCGACCATTGTGTTCTCCATTCCGGTGGCGCTCGGCATTATTGAACCAACCGATCGCCGCTGGCTGGCGCTCGGCGTGCTGGCGGGCATTGTCACCATTCCCATCGGCTGTATCGCCGGCGGTCTGGTGGCGATGTATTCCGGGGTGGAGATCAACGGCCAGCCGGTAGAGTTTACCTTCGCGCTGATCCTGATGAATATGATCCCGGTGATCATCGTCGCCGTACTGGTGGCGCTGGGGCTGAAGTTTATTCCGGAAAAAATGATCAACGGCTTCCAGATCTTCGCCAAATTCCTCGTGGCGCTGATCACCATCGGCCTGGCGGCGGCGGTGATCAAGTTTCTGCTCGGCTGGGAGCTGATCCCGGGACTCGACCCGATCTTTATGGCGCCTGGCGACCAGCCCGGCGAGGTGATGCGCGCCATCGAAGTCATTGGCTCCATCTCCTGCGTGCTGCTCGGCGCTTACCCGATGGTGCTCCTGCTGACCCGCTGGTTTGAAAAGCCGCTAATGCGCATCGGTAACCTGCTGAAAATCAACAATATGGCTGCTGGCGGTATGGTCGCCACCCTGGCGAATAACATCCCGATGTTCGGCATGATGAAGCAGATGGATACCCGCGGCAAAGTGATCAACTGCGCTTTCTCGGTGTCGGCGGCATTCGCGCTGGGCGACCATCTCGGTTTTGCGGCAGCCAACATGCACGCCATGATCTTCCCGATGATTGTCGGCAAGCTGGTCGGCGGCGTTACCGCGATTGGCGTGGCGATGCTGCTGGTGCCGAAAGAGAAAACGATCCCGACGGCAGCGAAAAGCGACGCCGAAGTGGAGGCACACTCGTGAACACGCGCCAGCTGCTCAGCGTCGGTATTGATATCGGCACCACCACCACGCAGGTGATCTTCTCGCGTCTCGAGCTGGTTAACCGCGCCGCGGTCTCCCAGGTGCCACGCTATGAATTCATCAAACGCGAGATCAGCTGGCAAAGCCCGGTGTGCTTTACACCGGTCGATAAGCAGGGCGACCTGCAAGAAGCTGAACTGAAGGCGCTGATCCTCGCCCAGTACCAGGCCGCGGGTATCGCCCCGGAAGCGGTGGACTCCGGGGCGATCATCATCACCGGCGAAAGCGCGAAAACCCGTAATGCCCGCCCGGCCGTGATGGCACTCTCGCAGTCGCTGGGCGATTTCGTTGTCGCCAGCGCCGGGCCGCACCTTGAATCGGTCATTGCCGGCCACGGTGCCGGGGCGCAAACCTTGTCCCAGCAGCGGATGTGCCGGGTGCTCAATATCGATATCGGCGGCGGCACGTCGAACTATGCCCTGTTTGCATCCGGTAAAGCGATCGGCACCGCCTGCCTTAACGTCGGCGGCCGGCTGCTGGAGACCGACGGTCAGGGCCGGGTGATTTACGCCCATCAGCCGGGCCAGCGCATTGTCGATGCGGTATTGGGCCCGGGAACCGATGCTTTAGCCTTGACTGCGGGGCAGCTGGCGCAGGTGGCGCGCCGGATGGCGGCGCTGATCGTCGAGGTGATCGAGGGCACCCTCTCACCGCTGGCGCAGGCGCTGATGCAAACGGGTTTACTGCCGGCGGGTGTTCAGCCTGAGGTGATTACGCTTTCCGGTGGGGTGGGGGAGTGCTATCGCCATCAGCCCGCCGATCCTTTCTGCTTTTCCGATATTGGGCCGCTGCTTGCCACGGCCCTGCATGAGCACCCGCGACTGCAGGCGATGAACGTGCAGTTCCCGGCGCAAACCGTGCGCGCCACGGTGATTGGCGCCGGGGCGCATACCCTGTCGCTGTCCGGGAGCACCATCTGGCTGGAGGGGGTACAGCTGCCGCTGCGCAATCTACCGGTGGCCATCGCGCAGGACGTCGGCGATCTGCCGAATGCCTGGCTGCAGGCGTTGACGCAGCTCGACCTGGCCCCCGACGCGGACGCTTACGTGCTGGCGCTTCCCGCTTCACTTCCGGTGCGCTACGCCACCTTACTGGCGGTGATTGACGCCCTGCTGGCGTTTGTCGCCCGCTTTCCTAATCCCCACCCGCTGCTGGTGGTGGCTGAGCAGGATTTTGGTAAAGCGCTGGGCATGCTGCTGCGGCCTCAGCTACCACACCTTCCGCTGGCGGTCATCGATGAGGTGAGCGTGCGGGCGGGAGACTATATCGACATTGGTACGCCTCTTTTTGGCGGATCGGTTGTGCCGGTGACGGTGAAATTGATTAGACTTGAGATAAATGACAGGGGATAAGTGAGATAATTATGGGAAGTACTGGGTCAACATGGGAAGAGACTGGATGGAATATGCAATAACCTTACAGTATGTGAAAATCAGACCGGCCCGAAAAAAACAGAACTCGCACCAGCCTGATTGCAGATATTACTCCTTTTTCCCTGTATCGGCATCAGGTTCGCCATCAAACAGTTTGCCCTGCATCCGATCCAGTTCTTCTTTTCTGACCCGCTTCACCACGCTGTAAACCCACTGTAGTGAAACACCAAATTTGCGGGCCAGTTCGTGATGGTTGCGCCCGTCAAACTCCAGGAAAATTTCCCGGTCGCGCTGGCTGACCTTCCAGACCATGCCCATCGGAAAATAGACGTTTTGCCCACCCCAGACCTGCATCATGCGGTTCGCGACGGCCTGACCAATCTGGTCGGCAACTGCGGGTTCGATATCAATAATCTCGCGGACAGTCTCAGAGGTATGCTGTGCCAGTTCCACCAACAGTTCCGGCCCTTTACTACGAAACTGATTCAGGTCGCTCATTGCTTCACTCCCGCAGCTCTGCGCTGCCACTTCTTCAGTTTCTCAATCACGCTACTTGCCTGCTCATTGCTGAGCCAGCGTAACGCGCTGATGCCGGTTTCCCGTTTAACCCACAGCGCCAGCGCCTGCTCTGAACTGTCACGGACGATGCCTGCGGCAGCCATTTCAAGCCATAGCGCACGGATTTTCTTTGACTGCGGATGGCTGTCGAGCGGTAAGCCGGACTTGGCTTTCCCGGCAGGCTTAATGCGAAAGCCTTTCTTTTTCATTGATTCCAGCACGCGGTTTAGTTGTGGGGTATCCATCCCTTTGGTTGAGGCTTTGCCGGTCAGCCCCTGTAGCATCTGGCGGTAGGTGTCCTCATCCATCTGGAGGTCGCTGCGGGCAATATGAATGAGTTGAATAAGACGCTGCTTAGTCATCATTGCCACTCCTTTTACCTGCGCCACCGATATAGTCGACATATAAAGGAAGCGCGACAGGCCAGCACAGGAACATAACGGCCCAACTGATCCAGTGTCCGGTACCGCTGTAACGTGAGTAAAACCCTGAACGGCGGTGCAGTTCAGCAGTACACCACCCCACGAGACCATACCAGAACAAGGCACATACAATTGATTCAGCCATCATAAGCCACTCCCCAGCTTCCGCTGTTCCTGCCCGCTGACAGGCTGATGTAGACGGACGTTTTCTCCCTCTCTGTAACCGATGTGGCGGGACATGTCCGCGTCACGGGATTTACCGGCTTTGCGGCCAGAGGTTGTTCCTGAATCAGGGTATTTTTGTTCAAGCCAGAGGTTTGCCAGCTCCCGTTCTTCGCGGGACATAGCAAATAAATGAACCTCGCTACGCACGGCCAGAACCCACCCTTCGGCAAATTTGTCACCACGGCTGGTCTTGGTCGTGTTTTTGATTCTTTTATTCTGCTGTCGAATATAGTTTTTACGGGCCATGATTAACTGTCTGGCCAGTACCTCCCATGTATATGAGGCCAGTTCAACCCGGTCTTTATTACCGTAAAAGCCAACGCCGGGTTTAAAGCCGGAGTGAATAATAGACTTAACGCCAAATGCCACCTGGATAATATCCAGCAGACCCAGCATATAACGCGGCGGATTAACGCTACCTGCAGCCCAGTAGTTACTGACGCTTTCATCAATATCACTGAGTGCGAGGTCAGCCTGGGTGATGTTATAGGCCTGCATCAGTTTCTGGGCGCGTTGCAGTGCCAGTGCCGCTTCATGGGGGTTATCGGATTTAGCCAGCGCAAGTAGCTTTTTTAACTTCTCCAGCAGCTTTTCATTATTCTGCGGCATAAGTCACCCCCAGGCGTTCGGCAAGGCGTTCCAGCTTTTTCTGCTTATGAAAATCAATCATCAGGCCCATCCCGTTTAGGCGGAACTGTTCAATCATGATTTCAACGTCAGCCAGTTCGCCTGCCAGATCAACTTCATTGCCCAGTCCGTTCATGTTGCGGGCAGCAGCAGCGGCCAGTTCGGCAGCTTCTTCCATCAGCTTCAGAGCCTGAGCTTCTGGGCCGAAGGTTTTGAGGGCCAGATTGTAGATCGTCGAACGGTTATATAATTTCATGCCTTTCATCTTATCTTCCCCAAATCAATGGCGTGATACGCCGATAACTTTCACGTGGCCGTCCTCAGTAATTTCCAGCTCGTACAGCGGCGGCATTTTTCTCAGGTGGTCACTGGTGGCGTGAAGAACGTAAATAGCCTGATCTAGGCCATTTGTTGCTACGATGGCGTGTGAAGCCATGCTGATTAATTTGATTAATACCTGCCGATATGGTTGGGATTTTCACAACCACATTCACTGATATATTCCGCGACAATTTCACGGGTCCGTTTTTCGGCTTCTTTTGCAGTAATCATTTCTTTGCCTCACAAGGGATGAATTCCATGGCCGGGACTTCGGTGTAGTAATGCTGGCTACAGTGTGGGCATACCAGCGTGATGAGGACGGCTGGTACGCGGTACTTACCGGAGGAAATGACGCTGGCGTCGCTGAACTTCAGGGTGGTGATACCTTTCTGGCAGTTGATACATTTGATGGACATGATTTATTCCTTAATGCTGTTTTCGGCGTGCAGAAGCCCACGGCACTGACGCCGAAATAAAAAGAAATTGAATTAAAATTAAATGGCAGCGATATCTAACGGAATATTAATTAGCTTCCCGTGTTTATCTTTCTCCCGGAAATTAATATAGGTTTTGGACATTGCCACCTGCAGTGATTCCGATATGGCCTCCATTGCCCGGTTCCAGCGCTCGTCCTGAATCTTGACGCGGCGCAGGGAAAGAATACGTCCGGTATTAAGCTGGCCCTCTTTGTCCACCTGAAAAGCATCGCTGATGATGGCCCGCAGGTTGGCGTTCGCGCCTTCCGACCACTCGGTGACGCACTCGTCTATCAGGTCTTTGGCAATCTGCAGCTCTGGCCCGAAGGTCAGGGTTTCCTGCACGCGGATGGTGATCTGCTGAGCACCGTCGAAGCTGCTGAAGGTCACGTTGCCTTTGGCACCGCCACGCGTTCTGCCGTACTTCTCGGCCACAAGGTCAAGCCAGGCATAGCACTCGTCAAAGGCACGACGCTTGAAGTCACTGAGTTCATCGCGTTTAACCTTCGCGGCGACAACCTGTTCTTTAACGAAAGAGTCCATCGCAAGGTCATAGTCAGACACCTGGTCAACCGGCACCAGACGCCCCTTGCGGTCTTTCATGTAGTTTTCTTTATTTACTTCGCTCATCTCTGTTCACCTTATGGTTAATGTAACGACTCTGACCAGGTAATACGGCAGCCATGCAACTCAAAGACGCCCTGACGGAAGCGCCCTGAGCCGTCATGGCCAACATGGGTATAACTCGCTTTGCCCTGCTCCAGCAGGCGGGCACAGTGCCCGTTGCGGGCGATACGGATAACCGGCTTACTGCCAGCAATCATGACGCTCTGCACGGTAGTGTTCATGGCGTTGAGCGCCATAATGGCGGACTGCACCTTGTTCATCTGCTGGTTGATATCGGCGATGGATTTCATGATTAAACTCCTTTGACGACGTCGGCGTTGACCTGCGGAACCCCGATTTCAGCAGCCAGATTCATGGCGGCTATCACCAGGTTACTGACGGCCAGCGGATACAGCAGGCTGACCATGCTTTTACGGCTACCACCCAGATTGCTCAGACGGGCGCGGATGGCTTCCACTGCGCTGGCGTCCATGATGTCGGCCAGCTGCTTACCGGCACGTTGCAGTTTGAACGTCAGAAACTCTTCGAGGCTGTTGTCCAGCGGCAGCAATTCAACCACCTCGCAGCGCTGGACGACCTCACGGACTTCCATGTTGCGTTCGGACAGTTTGTCCGCCAGTTCAGGCTGGCCAATCAGCACGATGGACAGCAGTTTTTTGAAGCCGGACTCCAGTTCGAAGAAGCGTTTAAGGTGCTTCAGCGTCGGAATGGGAAGGCTGTGGGCCTCCTCAATCACCAGAACGTGGCTGAAACCCGCCTGACTGCTGTCCTTCAGGACGCGGTGCAACTGGCGGAAGCGGGCGTCCTGGCTGCGTTTGATACTCTCCAGCGGCGCGATGGTGCTGATGATGGCCTCGGCGATAGCTGCCGCCTTCAGGGTTTTGCCCTTCACGTCGTTGTCTTCCATGGCGATGATGTATGGCTCAATTACAATCACCGGCGCGTTCTCGCGGTTGACGCGTTCAATCAGGTCGCGGCGCAGCGTGGATTTACCCGCACCGGACTCGCCGATAACCGCCAGAAAGCCACCATGGCGGGCGGTCTGGAACAGCGCCTCACGCACGTAGCGGATATCCGGCGTGGTGAACACATCGTCCGCGCCCTGCATGGCTTCATCGGCGAACGGATCACGGAAAAGGCCAAACGCTTTTTTGGTTGCTGGAAATAACACCTGCTTTTTGAGTAACATGTTCTCTTCCTCACTGAGGTTGGTTTTATCGGTAGTACCCGCTGTACGGGGCGTGACAGCGCCCTGTGCAGCATCAAAACTTTTCGCTGTATCAATCCCCTTACTTTCCAGATACAACGCCAGACGCTGGCGTACCTCTTCGGGGCTGGTGCGTGGCCACTCGTTATGGTTCACAATCTGGGCCAGCGTGGCCTCGGAAACGGCGACGGCTCTTGCCACCACCGCCTGCGGGATGCGGGCCTCTTTCAGTTGTTGCTTCAGTACCAGCATGCCTTCCTCCTCAGTTACCGTTAACGATGCTGATAACGCTGTTGCGGGCCGGAGTGGTCAGGGTAACCATCACCTCATCCAGCGCGGCTTCAGGTACGCCATCCGGGTACTGCGCCGTTAACTGGCGGTAATGTTCCGGCGTCCAGATATGGCCGTTAGCGCCAAACTTCTCGCGCAGGGCTTTCGCCGCCTCCACATGGGTCAGCGGACGCTGCTCAATACGCGGCCCGCGCACGTCTGAAGCCTGACCGCGCTTCGGCATATAGGCAGGAAGCGTGGTGTCGTCGATATGTTTGTACGGGTCAAGTCGCCCGCCGAACGGCAGCGCCTTCGCCTTGCGTGCAGCAGCTGCATCGGTGGCGTTATCGGTGCCCGTAACCAGCTCTTCGATTTCTTTTGCCGCCGTCTGCGCCGGGGTCTCCGGCAGGGCTTTGTAGTTTTCGCCAAATACCGCCGCGCTTTCGGCAAAGCCGAACTCGTTCTTTCTGACCTCCTCGACCAGGAAGAACGTCTCGTGACCGTCCTCACCGGTCAGCACCACCTGCGCCACATCGCTGCGCCACGGGTTACGGGTAATCATCAGTTTTTCGCCGACCAGTACGCCCGGTACCGTCGAAACGTCAAACTCATTGCCCCGGAACGAGACGCGCAGTTTTGGTGTGACCTTACGGAGTTCCGGTGCGGCCACCGCCAGTTCGCGGCAAACCTCAACGGATGGCGCTTTTTTCAGCTGGTCAGCAGTAATCTTCAGCCAGATATCCGTGCGGGTTTTACCGTGGCGGCTGTGGACCGCCGTGGCGTTAAAGTGGCTGCGCCATTTCACCGCCAGCGCGTTCAGTTCGTCCAGGCTATGAACCGGCTGGAATTTGAGACCCGGCTCCAGTTTACGTTCGATAATGTCACGGGCCTTTTCCACCTGCCCGGTGGCGCGGGCGTTATGCGGCTTGTGCGCTATCAGATTGATGCCCAGCGAGCGGCACATGTTTTTCGTCATGCCAGCGGTGTTCGCCGAACCGGGATCAAGGTAGAGTATTTTCGGCACGCCGTGCAGCACGTCCGCGCCGCCGCGCTCCTGCATGGCGTTGATAAGCACAGAACAGAGGTTCTCACCAGATTCCGCACCCATCACGTACTCAACGTAAATCCAGCCGCTGGTATGGTCGGTAATCTCGTAACTCCACACGCGGTCACTGGCGATGCGGGCGATGTTGGCAGGCTTGTTCTTGTAGAACTTCGAGCTGTCCATCACCTGCAACCCTTTATGGCCGTTGCTCAGGTAGTAAAGCGTACAAAGTGAGGCATCAATCTCCCAGACGTGATTGGGATGCAGGCTGGCCATCTCGGACGACGGGGCCGGTGCGTCAAGCTGTTCCGGGTGCAGACCATAGTTCCGCAGGGCGCGGCTGATGGTGTCCTCGGACAGCGGGAAAAACTCGCCTGTGGCCTCGTCCGTTCTGCCAGCAGTGATAAAGCCGTTTGACCGCAGGGTCTCCACCGCATCCGCGATGGAATACAGGCGCTTACCGTTCTTACGGGTGGCCTCGCGCAGCGTGGCAGATATCAGCGCGGCTTCGTCGCGGCTCAGGGCACTGCGCCCGGCATCGGCGCGTTTTTTACGTTTGTCAGTCACTGATACCTCCTTCAGCTTGCGCAGCAGGGTGGCGCGGGAAATGCCCAGTTCGGCGCAGGCGGCATCATATATCGCACCACGCTTACCATGCCCCGCGTCACGTGCCGCGCGGGCAACATAAACCAGTCGTTCAGTCAGGGCGGCACTCATGGGTTATGCCTCCTGCCCGTTAATCTCTGGCGTCGGGTCAGTCAGCCATGAAGGGGCGGCGTTGCCTGTCGGCTCGTCCGGCAGGTCAAATGTGGAGCGCAGGCTACGCGCGGTGCTTTCCAACTGGCAGACCAGACCGGCCATAAAGTCTCTGGGGGTATCAATCATATTTTCAGCACAGTATGCGCACAGGGTCTCAAAGGCGCTGGACAGTCGAACGGCGATGGCAGATTCCGCCTCAACCGCTAACGCTGTAACTTCCGCACGCAGCTTCTTCACCTCTTCGTCAGGCTTGGGCGGTTGGATACGGGATTTCTTCTCCAGTTTTGTGGAGAGCGAGTCGATTTTTTCGTTTTTGTCGGCAAGCACGCGCTGTTGTGCTGCGTTGGTTTCACGCGCTTCGCGTAGGGCCGCTTTCAGTTCGCGGCTTGTCATGCGATCAATATCATCGAGGCTCATACCAGCAATCGTGCCGCCATCGGCTAATTCGACGAGGTCTTCGTCATCTTCCGTCATCAACTCAAACAGCTTTGTTTTACCCAAAAGCGCAAGCGCTTGCGCTTTTGGTTCAAGCTTGGGAGACAAATATTTGAGGGATGCTTGCATCATCACCTGCGCGGTACGTTTGGATAGGGACAACTGAGACTCAACGATGTCGATGAAGTCACCATGTGGTTCATTTTCTTTGAGAATTACCAGTCGTTTACCCGCCTCCAGCATGGCTTCAGCACTCTGAGCCATATAAAAACGTGTTTCATGGACAATACGATCACGTTCATACGGCAGGCCATCACCAAACTGCTGCATGATTTCGAGGCGATGTTCGGACATAGCATTAAGACTGACACTGAGACCATCGGTCAGCGGTGCATCTTCCACTAGTTCAACTGGTTGTGATTTTGTGCGTCCCATTTCAACTCCTTAGCGACTACCAGCCATAACACGCTGGTTAATTTCATTGATACGATCCTGCGCCCGCGCCATTTCGGTACTGTGCGCCATGGCGATTTGTAAGAGCTGGACTCCTGGGGCAAAACGCCCGTTATCCAGTTTCAGGGCCAGTCCTTCTTCGATAAGGGTATTGAGCGCCCGATTGATATTCGCCGGGGACTCGCCCAGAGCTGACGCCAGCTCGCCGTTAGAAACACCGTTCAGAGCGTGACCGCGTAAAGCCTTAAGGACACGCAAAATACGGGTACCTGAGCTTGATGTATTTGGTTTACTCATGACGCCTCCTTGAGGATGCCGGGGGTAACTTCTTTGCCTATTGCGACCGAAAGGTCTCGCAAAATCCGATAAGTCAAACGACCGCGTGGAAGTTCGCTTTTGCCTGCCCAGCGGCTGACAGCCTGGGTGACTGTTCGTGGCTCATAGCCCGCGTTAAGCGCGAACTGGCGCAAGCTACTGCCTCTTTCAACCAGCCGTGCCCGAACTTGTTGTTTGTTCATATGCACCGTGTTCCTGTTGGGTTATGATGTACTCTATTGGGTCTATTGTACGCACCCAAACGGGTATGTCAAATTGAGATATGTTCAAATGAGTATAAAAGAGAGATTGCGCGAAGCGATGGATGCTAAGGGTCTGACAATTAAGGCATTGTCAGACTTGTCAAAAATTCCATATCGCTCACTTCAAAACTATCTGCGTGGAGAGAGAGAACCTAATGCAGAGGCTCTTGTTGCGCTAAGCACCCATTTGAACATATCAATAGATTGGCTACTTACTGGTAAAGGGGAAGCTGTTGGGGTAGAGAAAGCACAGCCAGCTAATCAGGAGCAGCATTTCAACCAGTCTGATCTGAAGTTATTGGAGCTGCTCAACCAACTGGAGCCAGAGGTGCGAAAAGAGTTGCTGCGAGGCGCTGAGGAAAAACAGCGAATGATTGATATGGAAAAACAGCTTAAGGAGCTGTCCGCAGCGTTCGAAAGATTAAAAAATACGGGTTAATCTGTTCCTATTAAGAACATTAGAGGTATAAGGACATGACTATGCGCAAATTATTTTTACCGTTGATATTTGTTTTATCTGGGTGTGGAGATAATACCGATCCTGCTGATACGTCCACCACAGCTAAGGAGCACGCGGTTTTTAGCGTTGAAACAGATAATCCGGTTGTAAATCGCGAATTACCGTTTATTCGCCAACAACTCCCCGGCCTGGATAAGTACGCGGACAGTTTTGAAAAAGTCGAAGTATCCGAGGATAGCGAACGCCCGGTGACAACGGTGCAGTTTCATATTAAAGACGAAAATAATATTCCAAGTGACTACATAGCCTCTGGTCATAATTGTTATTTGTTCATATCAAATAATGCCCACGAAGTGAAAATATCTAAATCAGCATGTCAGGCTGTTTTTTTCGATAAAACGGATGTTCCTGGTGGAGACCTGACCGTGAAACTTGATAAGGAAAAAGTTCCTATGACAGATGATGGTAAGACCCCGCGAGCAGGTTGTTTGAAAGCTTATTCACCAGAGCCAGATAATGATTATTGGACTTGTCCAAGGCAGGATTAAATGTTTAGGTGGTGCTGCAGATGCACCACCACCTTTAACTACCTCTTTCAAAAATTACAAATTACCAGCTCTTTCTTCGGGCTGGGTTTGCCTGTTACCTTAAGGTTGTAGCTGATATCAACCGACTGCATGTTCAGACCGTTGAATACCTGCCGCATTTCCGGGATATCGTTCACTGATATAATCATCTTCCCTTTGATCCTTCGCGCTAAATCTGCCATGTGATCATAGTTTTCCAGCCCGAACTCCACACCATAGCCTTCCGTTCCCCAGTACGGTGGGTCACAGTAGAACAGCGTATGCGGGCGATCATATCGCTCTATGCACTGGTGCCAGTCCAGATGCTCTATCAGCGTTCTCGACAGGCGCAGGTGTGCCATCGACAGTTCTTCCTCAATACGCAGCAAATTGAAGCGCGGCGCACTGGTTGTAGAGGTACCGAATGTGTGATCGGCGACCTTGCCGCCAAATGCCTGTTTCTGCAGGTAGTAGAACCGGGCCGCCCGCTGAATGTCGGTGAGCGTTTCTTCCGGCGTATCCTGCAACCATTTGTAAATCTGACGGCTGACCAGCGCCCATTTGAACTGGCGAATAAATTCTTCCAGATGATGCTTGACCACCCGATAGAGGTTCACCAGTTCCCCGTTGATATCGTTAATGACTTCGGTCTTGCTGGGAGTCTTTAGGAAATAGAGCGCAGCTGCCCCGCAGAACGGCTCCACATAGCAGGTATGGGCCGGAAACAATGGTAAAATATGCTTCGCCAGACGACGTTTACCGCCAATCCATGGGACGATGGGTAAAGATTGTTCTTTCATTATCCGTAAGCCTTTTGCAATCAATGAAAATATGGCAGGCTAGTCTGGTCTCGCGAGACTGACTGAACCCTGGTCGGCTCACAGTGCATACCTGTGGGTTGATGACCAGCCTGGTGTTACCGCACCGGGCTGGTCGTTCTTTCAAAGCCATCATGCGGTTCACGTCTGCATCCTCACTATTAACGCTGTTTAAAATCCCTTTCCCCGACCATTTGTGATGCTGTCTCCACTACACAAGGAGACGCTCATGAAAAACCTGAAAAAATTCATTCCCCCTGTTAAAAAGCCACGTCTCAGCGGCTGGCTGCTGACCGCTGTGCTGCTGCTCGGCACCATCGGTCTGGTATCGCCCCAGCAGCTGCCGGTGGTTGTCTACAAGCTATCACTCATCACGCTGGCGGCAGTATTGGGCTACTGGCTTGACCGTTCGCTTTTCCCCAAAGCCCGTCCCGGTCAGTACCTGAAGCATGATGACAGGCTGATGGCTGATGGTCGCTTCCCTGTCCAGACTGGCCTTCACCTGGTCTTTTCTGCTGCGCTAATCCGCCGTGCGCTGATTGTTGCTGCAGTCTGTCTGGCCGTAGCGATGGGGCTTTAATGATGACCCTCTATATGTACTGGCCTCAGGTTGTCTGGGCCGTGCTGGTACTGCTGGGGCTGGGCATCGAACTGGCCCGCCACGGGCAGGCCCGAACGGGTAAGCACAGTTTCTGGTGGCAGCTCTTTGGTTCAGTAACGGTAGCCTGGCTGCTCTGGTGTGGCGGCTTCTTCAGTCAGGCCCGCGCTGCCCAGCCACCGCAGACCGCGCTGCAGTATCGCGACGATGTGATCCGTAATGCCCGGCTTGAATGGGGAATGTCTGCGCCGGTGGCCGACTTCGCCGCGCAGCTGCATCAGGAAAGCGGCTGGCGACCTGATGCGGTCTCGCCGGTTGGCGCTCAGGGACTGGCGCAGTTTATGCCCACCACCGCTGACTGGATAAGTCAGCTGATGCCGGGGCTTAACAGCCGTGAACCGTTTAATCCGTCTTGGGCCATCCGGGCGCTGGTCAGCTATGACCGCTGGCTGTGGCAACGCGTCAGCGCCGTCAATGACTGCGAGCGTATGGCCATGACGCTGTCAGGCTATAACGGTGGTCTGGGCTGGGTACAGCGGGACAAACGGCTGGCCTCGCAGCAGGGGCTGGACAGCACCCGCTGGTTTGGTCATGTCGCCACGGTGAATGCCGGACGCAGCACTGCCAACTGGCGGGAGAACCGTCATTATCCGCAGCGCATCCTGCACGAACTGGCCCCGCGTTATCTCACCTGGGGAGGCGGCAGCTGTGTGGACTAACCTGCTAAAAAATCTGCCGTGGCGCAGTCTGCTGCTGGCGGTGGTCATAAATGCTTTTCTGATTGGGCTTTATTACCTGGGCTACAAAAGCGGGCATGAAAACGCCACGCGCGACGGCGATAAGGCGGTCAGTGAGTTGCAGTCAGCATTCGACACGTACAAAACGGAGCAGGCAACGCTTGAGAACGCTGCGTTGCGGGCTTGGGCGAAACGGTATCAGGAACAGGTAGCCGCCGGGCAGCAGGCTGAAGCCAGTTACCTTGAGCAGATTGCTCAACTGGAGAGCCAGAACAAACAACTACAGGGGCAAATTAACGATGTCACACAGCGCTGGATTGATGAAAAAGGTAAGAGCCATCCCATTGAGTGCGTGTTTACTCGCGGTTTCGTGCGCCAGTACAACGCCGCGCTCGGATATGACAACGCATCCGTCGACACCGGTCATTCAGACGCAACTGCCGCCGCTGGCACCGGCACTGGCGCAGCGTCCGGGCAACCTGAAGCCGCTGACGCCTGGCTACGCAACTCAGGCGTCTCCCAGCGTGATGTCCTCGCCAACATCATCGACAACGCGAAGCAGTGCCGCATCTGGCGCAGCCAGATAAACGGGCTGCTGGACGAACGGGAAGGATTACAGAAATGACGTTGCAGGTTGAATTCTGGACGGTGGTGGGCTTTCTCATCACCTTCATGAGCTTTGTCGGCGGTATGGCCAAGTGGCTGTTCAGTAAAGCGGAGGAGCGCCAGGCGGCGCGGTTCGCCTCTCTTGAGCAGTCGCTGCAACAGTCCGCTTCCAACTGGGGCGAGCTGGAAAAAGAATTTATGCGGTTTAAGGCGGATTTACCGCTGAACTACGTCCGCCGCGAGGATTACATCCGTGGGCAGACGGTCATCGAGGCCAAGCTGGACGCACTCTACAACAAACTGGAAGTGGTACAGCAGTATCGTCATACAGGAGGTCACCATGGTTGATATCGCCCGCGTGCGCCGGGAATCCCTGCGCTGGAGTCTGCTGGTTGCTCTGAACAAAACCCGCCCGTACACCGCCAGCGAGACGCTGCTGCTGGACGTGTCCCGCGCCATCTACCCGGACACCACTCCGCTGGAGCTGCGCCGTGAGCTGGATTATCTGTCCGACCGCAAGATGGTTGATCTGGAGAAAAAACCCTCCGGCGACTGGTTTGCCGACCTGACCCGCCTCGGCGTTGACCTGGTGGAATATACCGTGGAATGCGGCCCCGGTATCGCCCGCCCGGAAAAGTACTGGAGTGAATGATGGCCAGACGCAGCACGATAGAAAAGCTGCCGGAAGACGTGCGTCGCTGGCTTGAGCGGGCGCTGACTGAATCCGGCTTCAGCGGGTATAACGAGCTGGAGTCCCTGCTGCGTGAGCAGGGTTATGTCATCAGCAAATCGGCTATCCATCGCTATGGCCAGAAGATTGAGCGCCGCTATGGCGCTATCCGTGCAGCCACTGAAGCGGCCCGGATGCTGACCGAAGGTGCGGCTGACGATCAGGATGCACGTTCGGAGGCGGTGATCGCCCTGATTCAGACCGAGCTGTTCGAGAGCATCGTCCAGCTGCAGGAAGCGGAAGAAGGCGAAGTCGACCCCAAAGAGCGCGTGGCGCTGTTGTCGAAGGTGGCAAAGAACGTGGCCACGCTGTCCCGCGCTTCCGTCAACCTCAAGAAGTTCCAGTCTGAAGTCCGGGCCAGAGCGCAGCAGGCGGCCAGCAACGCCGAGAAAATTGCCCGTAAGGGTGGACTGTCAACCGATGCGGTACAGGCGCTGCGTCGTGAAATTCTGGGGATTGCCTCATGAGCCAGCTTGCTCCTGTTTTGCCTGACACCTCGGCGCTGGATATCCCCGCCGTTCTGATGCCCTACCAGCAGCGCTGGGTGGCTGACACGTCTCCGCTCAAGGTGATTGAGAAGAGCCGCCGAACCGGTATCACCTGGGCTGAGGCGTCCGATGACGTGCTGACCGCAGCCTCTTCAGCCCCTGCGGGTGGGATGAACGTGTATTACATCGCCTATAACCAGGACATGACCGTCGAATATATCCAGGCGTGTGCGATGTGGGCGCGGGCATTCAACTATGCCGCCAGTGAAATCGAAGAGGGTTTCTGGGAAGAGGACGAAGACGACAAGCATATCAAGACCTACACCATCAAATTCCCTGACTCCGGCTTCCGCGTTGTCGCGCTCTCCAGCCGTCCGTCTAACCTGCGTGGCCGTCAGGGCATCATCGTTATCGACGAAGCGGCGTTCCATGAGCAACTGGACGAACTGCTGAAGGCGGCGCTGGCGATGCTTATCTGGGGCGGTAAAGTGCGCGTTATCTCCACCCATGACGGTGACGATAACCCGTTCAATACGCTTATCGGTGATATCCGGGCCGGGCGTCAGGGGGGCAGCGTACATCGCATTACTTTTCAGGAGGCTGTGTCCCAAGGGCTGTTCCACCGCGTCTGCCTGCGTACCGGGAAAGAATGGTCGGAAGCATCCGAGCAGGCGTGGATGGCATCGGTGTACAAATTCTACGGTGCCGGTGCATCGGAGGAGCTTGACTGTGTTCCGGCCAACGGTGGCGGAGCCTGGCTGTCCCGCGCCCTGATTGAGTCCCGTATGTCGGCTGGCACGCCGGTGTTGCGTCTGACCTGCCCGGAGGGTTACGAGCTGAAGCCCGATGATGTCCGCTGGAGCGAGACGCAGGAGTGGCTTGATACACATCTGAAACCGTTGCTGGAGGCGCTCCCCGCTGACGCACGTTCTTTCCTGGGTCGCGACTTTGGCCGCAGCGGTGACCTGTCGGTGGACTATCCCCTGCTGCAGGAGAAGAACCTGGTTCGCCGCGTGCCGTTCGTGCTGGAGCTGCGCAACGTGCCGTTCAAACAGCAGGAGCAAATCGCCTGGTACCTGATGGATGGCCTGCCAAACCTGATGGGCGCGGCGCTTGATGCCCGTGGTAACGGCTCTTACCTCGCCGAATACGCCATGCAGCGCTACGGCTCCAGCCGGGTTAAGCAGGTGATGCCAACTGAAAACTGGTATCGCGAGCATATGCCGCCGGTCAAGGCTGCGCTGGAAGATGGCAACCTGGTGGATTTACCGAAGGATGAAGATACGCTGGATGACCTGCGGGCCGTTCAGGTGGTAAACGGCGTTCCCCGCGTGCCGGAACAGCGCTCAAAAGCGAAGTCTGACAGTGGCAAGCGTCACGGGGATTCAGCCATCGCACTGGCGCTGGCGTACTTCGCCAGTCGTGAAATTAACAAAGGGCCGGTGAAGGCAAGCTCACGCCGTCGTCGTCAGGCGGCCCGTATGCTGGAGGATTACTGATGGCCCGTGGACTCTGGGTTTCACCCAGTGAGTTCGTCAAATTTGCCGAACCTAATAAAACACTGACGGAGCAGATCGCCTCGCGCAGCCGTTCCATCGACTTCTTCGGGCTGGGGATGTACCTGCCTAACCCTGACCCCATTCTGAAATCTCAGGGCCGGGATATCCGCATCTATCGCGAGCTGCGTACCGACCCGCTGGTCGGTGGCTGCATCCGCAGGCGTAAGGCGGCGGTCAAATCGCTGGAGCGCGGTCTTGAACGTGGTCATGCCCCGGCGCGGGTATTCAGCTTCATCCGGGATATGCTCGACGATCTGGATCTGTCCCGCATCATCGGCGAGATGACCGACGCCGTTCTCTACGGGTATCAGCCCTGTGAGATCATGTGGGGACGCTCTGTTAAATCCTGGGCCATTGCCGATATCGTAGGTAAACCCCCTGAGTGGTTCCAGTTCGACAACGACAACCTGCTGCGCTTTCGCGCCAAGGACGCCGGGCTGGAAGGCGAGCCGGTACCGCTGAACAAGTTTGTGGTACCGCGTCAGGACGCGACCTACGATAACCCGTATGGCTTCCCTGACCTGTCGATGTGCTTCTGGCCCGTGACCTTCAAAAAAGGCGGCATGAAGTTCTGGGTGCGCTTTGCCGAGAAATATGGCTCACCGTGGGTTATCGGCAAGCATCCGCGCGGTACCGCTCAGGGTGAGATTGACCTGCTGCTGGATTCCATGGAGGCAATGGTGGAAGACGCGGTGGCCGCTATCCCCGACGATTCCTCCATTGAAATTAAGGAGGCCGCAGGCAAGGCCGACAGCAGCGATATTTATCAGAACCTGATAACGCTTGCCCGCAGTGAAATCTCCATCGCCCTGCTGGGGCAGAACCAGACCACCGAGGCCAACAGTAACCGCGCCTCCGCGCAGGCCGGACTGGAGGTTACTGATGATATCCGTGACGCTGACGCTGATATCGTGGAAAGCGCGGTGAATCAGGCCATCAGGATGGCGGTATCAATGAACTTTGGCGACGTGGCCAGCCCCGTCTGGAAGATGTGGGAACAGGGAACGGTCGACGATACCCAGGCAACCCGCGACGAGAAACTCAGCCGCGCCGGTGTGGTCTTCACCCCGCAATACTTCAAGCGTGAGTACCAGCTGCAGGACGGTGATATTGACGAGACACCACCGTCAGAACGCCAGAAGAACATGCTGCCGCTGTCATTTGCCGAAGCTATTGATGCCGATATTCAGGCACAGCAGGCCCTGGACGACGCGCTGGATATTCTGATGAACGGAGGCGCGTTAAATGGCACGCTGGAACCCGTACTGGCTCCTTTGTTTAAGCGGGTTGAAGATGGCGTCAATCCGTCTGAGCTGCTGGGCGAACTGGCCGAGCTGTACCCGCAGATGAACGCTGAAGACCTGCAGGAACGGCTGGCACGGATTATGTTTGTTGCAACTGTCTGGGGGCGTCTGCATGAGCGTGACAACGGCTGAACTGGCGTACTGCATGACGTTGCCCCCCAAACGGGCTATCAGTTACCTGAAGTCCAAAGGGTATAGCTTCACGTGGGACTGGGAGGAGATGTGGCAGGATGCCCATGCCCGCGCCTTTACCGTCGCCAAAGTGACCCGCCTTGATATCCTGGAAGATATTCGCGGGGCACTGCAGCAGGCTGTCGATGAAGGAAAAACAGGCCGCTGGTTCCGGCAGGAGCTGGAGCCGGAGCTGCAGCGCAAGGGATGGTGGGGGTCACGTGACACCACCGACCCGGTAACGGGCGAGCCGGTCACCATCCAGCAGGGCAGCCCATGGCGTCTCGACACCATCTTTCGCACAAATATGTCCGTACTCTACAGCGCCGGTCGCTGGGCTGAGCAGATGGAGAACGTCGACGACAGGCCGTACTGGATGTATACCGGCATCAACGACAGCCATACCCGCAAGAGCCATCTGGCGCTGCATGGTCTGGTGCTGCGCTATGATGACCCGTTCTGGCAGGCGTTCTATCCGCCGAACGGCTGGCGCTGCCGTTGTGGCGTGATTGCCCTGAGCGCGGCGGATGTGCGTGCCCGTGGCCTGAAGGTGTCAGGTTCTGGCGCAGCTCTGGGATGGGAGCTGAAGCTGGTCTCAGAGAAAACCGGCGAGATGCAGAACGTCGCCACCTTCAATACCGGCACCACGAAGGTGGCTACCGACGTCGGCTGGTCTTATGCGCCGGGGGCAGCATACCGTCCCGACCTTGCCCGCTATCAGGGGACGCTTCAACCGCTGGCACAGCAGGAACTGAGAGGATAACGATGGCTTCCGATAACCTGGTCAATGTCACCATTAACGATGAATCCCTGCGCCGGAGCCTCCGTGCGCTGGATCTTGCTGCCACAGACCTGGAACCCGCGATGCGCAAAATCGCCGGAACCCTGCTGGCGGAAACGCAGTTTAACTTTCTCGATGAGGGGCGTCCGGGGTGGACTCCCTCGCTGGCAGCGCAGGAGCGCGACGGGCAAACGCTGCAGGATACCGGGCGTCTGATGGGGTCGGTATCAACCGACCATGACGACCGGCAGGCAGCGGTTGGCACTAATGTCGTTTATGGGCCGATTCACCAGTTTGGGGGTAAAACGGGGCGTAATGAGTCCGTTGAACTTCCTGCCCGTCCGTTCCTGCCGCTGACGGGGGACGGTGAGCTGCAGCCTGAAGTGGTTGTCCCTATCCTCGATACGATTGTCCGCCATCTTGAAGCAGCGGCCCGTCGCTGAGTTTTGTCTCTGCAGGCGGGTGATTTATCATTGCCAGCCGCTGAGGGGCTGTATTACCTTTATAAAGGCTTTACAGCCCCCGCTTTGCACCACTATTCGCCCGCAGCGTGACATTCCCCGTACTGATACCCCCGATTTTTTCTAAAGCAGATTAAAAGCGCTGCTGACGCTTTTTCCACAGACTGTCCCCGACAACGTAACGCGGGACAGCAAAATGCCAGCCATTCACATTTTTAAAGCCGGTACTCATACCGATATGCACGGCACGAAACTGCCGTTCACGCAAAGCGATCTTGCCGCCTGCGTGAAAGCCTATGACCCGTCCGTCCATGAAGCACCACTCGTTATTGGCCACCCCAAAACGGAAGACCCGGCGTGGGGCTGGGTGAAATCCCTGTCGCTTAACGGCGGCGATCTGCTGGCTGAGCCTGACCAGCTCGACCCGCAGTTTGCCGAACTGGTGGGCAACGGGCGCTTCAAGAAGGTCTCAGCCTCGTTCTATCTCCCGGACTCACCGAACAACCCGAAGCCCGGCACGCTTTACCTGCGTCATGTCGGCTTTCTGGGGGCGCAGCCACCGTCCATTAAGGGGCTTAAGCAGGTTTCGTTTGGTGAGAAAGAAGAAGGCGTCGTGGAGTTTGCCGACTGGAGTGATATCACCAATGCCTCTTTATGGGGCCGTCTGCGCGATTTTCTGATCGCCCAGTTCGGGCTGGACGAGACCGACAAGGTGCTTCCTTCATGGCAGGTGGACTCCCTGCGTGAAGAGGCTTACCGCGACACCGGGAAGTCTGAACCGGACTTCAGTGAACACAATCCCACCCCTCAAAAAGAGAACAGCACCATGACTGAAGACGAAATCAAAGCGCTTCAGGCGGAAAACACGCGTCTGAAAGCGGAAGCCACCCAGCGGGCGGAACAGGAAGCGAAGGCTAAGCAGGACAAACTGCACGCGGACAACGTCTCCTTTGCCGAGAAGCTGGTTGGCGATGGCCGACTGGCTCCTAAAGCGAAGTCGGTTGTCGTGGCCATTCTGGACGCGGTCTCTGCAGGCGACAAGCCGGTTGAGTTTGCCGAAGGCGATATCCGCACCCCTCTGGCCACGGCGTTTAAGACGCTGCTGGACAGCACTGAGCCGGTACTGAATTTCAGTGAGCACGCGACCAAAGACCGCGTGAACACGGAGATCAAAACGACGTCAGCAGAGTTCGCTGAAGCCGACCCGGAACGTCTGGCGCTGCATCAGAAAGCGCTGGAACTGTCGAAAAAAGAAGGCATCAGCTACGACGCTGCTGTCTCCCGCTGCCTGTAATTAAGGAGAGAACATGTCTGACTATTTAAAGGGTAAGCGCGTTGTTGACCCGGTGCTGACCAGCATCGCTCGCGGTTATAAAAATGCCGCATTTATCGGCGAACGCATCTTCCCCATTGTCCAGACCGATAAGGAAGGTGTGACCGTCCCGACCTTCGGTAAATCCGCCTTTGTTGAGTACGACACCGAGCGTGCCGTGGGGGCTGACAGTAACGTCCTGGTACGTGAGAAGACCGGCAAACTGGATCTGGTTCTTAACGAGCACGATCTGGCCGCGCCGGTGGACTACCGCGAGCAGGCGGAGTCGATGTTCAACGAAGAGGCCAAGGCCATTCGTCGCGTGACCAGTGGCGTCAACCTGAAGCGCGAACTGTATGCGGCCCGTCTGGCGCAGGACAAAAACGTTTACCCGGCATCGTCCGTTAAAGCACTGGCAGCTGCTGAACGCTGGGTCGGTGGTAAAGGTGATCCAATTGGCATCATTGAAGGTGGCATTGAGGCGGTACGTAACAAAACCGGCCTGCGCCCAAACCTGATGACCATGGGGGCCAGCGTCATGTCGCTGCTGAAGTTCCACCCGGCGATTCAGGCCGCGATTGGAGCCAACGAGCGCAAGCGTATCACCATCGAAATTCTGAAAGACCTTTTCCAGTTGGAAGATGTGGTGATCGGCGAGCCGGTCTCTATGGCCTCCATGAAAGATGCGCAGAACAAGGACAAAGTCCCGGCTGATATCTGGGGCGACAACCTGATGCTGCATTACGTCGGCAAACCCCAGCCGGGCACCGACAGCGCCGACGAAAACGAGCCGTCCTTCGGCTACACCCTGCGCCGTAAAGGGATGCCGGTGGCGGATAAATACGACGGCGTCGGCGGCAAGGTGAAGTACTGCCGTTATACCGATATCTACAAAGTCGCCGTGGTCGGTGGCGATGCCGGGTATCTCGTCACCAACATCGTGAAATAAGGAGACGGTCATGGGTACAACACAGCAGGTCATTCTGACCACTACCGTGACGGCCAGTGCGGCGCTGACGCAACAGCGCTTTGTCGGTGCCGATAACGCCCCCTGTCAGGCCGGAGCCGTCGCGCTCGGCGTGGCAGAGGTGGATGCCGCAGCCGGTGATGTAACCCCGGTCAACGTACTGGGCATTGTTGCCGTCGAGGCCGGTGCCGCGATTGCCAGGGGGCTGAACGTTCAGTCGGATGCAAATGCCTGCGCCGTTCCCCAGACAGCAGCATCAGGCGACACCCCGGCAGGTATTTCAGCCGGGATTGCGCTGGATGAAGCACTGGCCGAAGGCGATGTTATCCGCATCCTGCGCGGGGTGTGACATGTACTGCACCCTGGCGGATTTACAGGAACAAGTGCCTGAGTCAACGCTGATTCAGCTCACTAACGAGGTCGTGGATTTCGACACCCCTGCCACGGTGAATGTGACGGTTGTGGACAGCTGTGTTCGCTACGCCGGGGAGTTGATTGATGCGCACCTTCGTGGCCGCTATACCCTGCCGCTGGCAGAAGTGCCTACCGTTCTGCGGGATATTGCCATCACGCTGGTGCGTTACCGCCTGTATGTCCGTCGTCCTGAAGGTGATCTGCCTGACACCGTCAAAGACGACAACAAAGAGGCCCGGCGTCAGCTTGAGGCTATCCGCGACGGGAAGCTGACGCTGGGGCTGCAGTCCACTCAAAAAGACGTACCTGAGTCCGGTGAAATCCGGGCGCGGGCACGTCGCCCCACCTTTGGCGGGCGCGACGGCTTACTGGAGAAATACTGATGAACGTTCTGCCCGTCCTCGATGCTGTGCTGGCCCGGTTGCGCGAGAAGCTGCCCCAGCTGCAGGTGGAGTACTTCCCGGAAAAGCCGTCCGAATACCGTCTGAATCATCCTGTCGGGGCGTTGCTGCTGAGCTATGCCGGTTCACGCTTCGACAAACCCGATGATATTGGTGCGGTGATCCAGCCTCAGACTATCCAGCTCTGCGTCACGGTGGTCTTCCGCCAGCTCAACGGTAAAAGAGGTGCGATTGACGTTCTGGATGCAGTCCGCCGCATACTCGGCGGCTACACCCCGCCGAACTGCCGCCGCCGTATCTGGCTGACCCGTGAGGTGTTTATCGGTGAGGCCAAGGGGCTGTGGCAGTACGCTCTCGACTTCGCAACCGAAAGCGTCTTTATCGAAGACAGCGATTTACCGTCCGGCCCGCTGTTAACCGAAGTGAACTATGAGGAAAGCGAGTGATGAAAGAATACCGCTATTCCGGCCCGGCCAGCGGCGTCACGCTGTCGGACGGAACCGAAATCCTGCTCTGGCCGGGGAAGAATGTTTCCCTGCCGGAGGAGCATGACTATGTGAAGGTACTGGTGGCGCTGAAGCATCTGACGCCGGTATCTGAAGAGACTAAACCCGCCAGCATACCGGCTGTGCAGTCACCAAAGCGCAGGAACGGCGGCGACAGCGATGTGAAAACGGAGGACTCCCATGTCAGCTAACTATCTGCATGGCGTCGAAACCATTGAGGTGGAAAACGGTGCCCGCCCGGTTAAAACGGTGAAATCCGCCGTCATTGGCCTGATTGGTACCGCCCCAATGGGAGACGTCAATACGCTGGTGCAGTGCCTGTCTGAGAAAGATGCAGCGGCGTTTGGCAGCCAGCTCACTGGCTTTACCATTCCGCAGGCACTGGATGCGATCTACGACCATGGGGCAGGCACCGTTCTGGTCATTAACGTGCTTGATCCGGCTGTGCATAAAACCGCTGTGGCCGATGAAGACGTAACATTCGAAAAGGCGACGGGCAAGGCACAGCTGGCTAATCCGGTGATCGCGCAGCTGGTACTGAAACCGGACAGCGACGGTCAGCCTTATGTGGAAGGTCAGGACTACTCGCTTGATGCGCAGACCGGGGTGATTACTAATCTTGGTAAAAGCATTGCTGCAGATGCAACGGTGAAGGCCAGCTATAACTATGCCGATCCGACCAAAGTCACCCCGGCTGATATCATCGGTACCGTTAACGCGGCAGGCAACCGTACCGGCATGAAGTTGCTTAACGACAGCTTCAACCTGTTTGGCTACTTCGCCAAAATTCTGATTGCCCCGGTATTCTGCACCCAGAACAGCGTCTCGGTTGAGCTTATCGCCATGGCTGAGAAGCTGGGCGCGGTGACCTACATCGACGCGCCGATTGGTACCACTTTTGCGCAGGCTCTGGCGGGGCGTGGCCCGGAAGGCACCATTAACTTCAATACCAGCTCCGACCGCGTCCGTCTGTGCTATCCGCACGTCAAGGTGTACGACGCGGCCACCAACAGCGAACGGCTGGAGCCGCTGAGCCAGCGTGCTGCAGGTCTGCGTGCCAAGGTCGACCTGGACAAGGGCTACTGGTGGTCGTCCTCCAACCAGGAGATTCTGGGTATCACCGGCGTGGAGCGCCAGCTGTCGGCAATGATTGATGACCCGCAGAGCGAGGTGAACCTGCTCAACGAACAGGGCATCACTACGGTCTTCAGCAGCTACGGCAGCGGCCTGCGTCTGTGGGGCAACCGGACGGCAGCATGGCCAACGGTCACCCATATGCGCAACTTTGAGAACGTTCGCCGCACCGGTGATGTTATCAACGAGTCCCTGCGTTATTTCAGCCAGCAGTACATCGACATGCCGATTACCCAGGCACTGATTGATGCGCTGACGGAGTCGGTCAACGCCTACGGTCGCAAGCTGATTGGCGACGGTGCACTGCTGGGCTTCAGTTGCTGGTTTGATCCGGCCCGTAATGAAGAGATGGAGCTGGCCGCCGGTCATCTGTTGCTGAGCTACAAATACACGCCGCCACCGCCGCTGGAGCGACTGACGTTTGAGACCGAGATCACCTCGGAATACCTGTTAACCCTGAAGGGGAATAGCTGATGGCAAAGATTGAGATCAACCGCATCACGAATGCCAACATCTACCTGGATGGCGCTAACCTGCTGGGCCGGGCCGAGGAGGTCAAACTGCCTGACGTCTCCATGACCATGCAGGAGCATAAGGCGCTGGGGATGGTGGGCAAGGTGGAACTCCCTGCTGGCTTCGACAAGCTTGAGGGCGAGATCAAGTGGAACAGCTTTTACCGCGACGCGATGCTGTCTGCCGCGAACCCGTATAAGTCGCTGGCGCTGCAGTGCCGTTCCAGCGTTCAGCGCTACAGCTCGCAGGGGCTGATTGACGAAATTCCGCTGGTCACTTTCCTGACGATCATGTTTAAGAAGAACCCGCTGGGGACGTTCAAACAGCATGAGAACGCCGAGTTCTCCAGTAGCTTCACCTGCACGTACATCAAGCAGGTACTGGATGGTGAAGAGTTGCTGGAGCTGGACTATCTGGCCAACATCTTCCGCGTCGGCGGCATTGACCAGTTGACCGACTACCGCATCAACATCGGGGGCTGACGGTGACCGTCGAGATTGAAGATAAAGGCGGGAACTGTGGTTCGATTGGCATGGGGAATGGTACGTGGTTTACCATCCTTGATATTTCAGGGGTGGAAAACCTTTTTAATACCCAGAAAACCAATGACCCGATTGACTGCACACGCTCCAAAGCACGAAAGCTCGCTGACCTGATTGAGGCATGGGAGCCACCTGACCACTGGTTCACCGGCATCGGCAAATCTGAAGGAAAGGTACTTCTTATCGCCTTCCTGCGTAACTGCAAAGGCTTTCGCACTCACTGATATCACAGGGGCTTCGGCCCCTTTCTTCTTAATCCCCTTTAATATCTGCCAGTCCCACCACCAGACATACTGCTCTGAACTTACACAGGAGCACGATCATGTCACAAACCCAATCCGATACTTTTAAGCTGTCTTACCCCTTCACCACCGCTGCTGGCACCAGAGTTGAGCAGGTTGAACTGAAACGCCTGACGGTCAAAGACCTGAAGCAGGTGCGCAAAATCAGTAAAGACCCGGCTGACTGGGACGAGCCGCTGATTGCCCGTAGCACCGGTATTCTTCCGGAAGACCTCGATAATATGGATCTTGCCGACTACATGGAGCTGCAGAAACGATTTCAGCAAGTCACTGGGCTGGGCAAGAGCGACGAAAACGCTGATGCAGGCGCAGGGGCTGCTGGCGAGGTGGTTTAGATTTCAGCCGGGGGAGATTGATGCCCTCGATACTGACGATCTGGAGATGTGGCTGGAGCAGGCTGAAGTGCAAATCAGAAGCGAGTTCGGCGATAATCATTAACTCCTCATCACTTAACAGCCGCTACTCGCGGCTGTTCTGCATGGCTCTCAGACATTTTCCTTCCGTTTTTCCGCTTTCAGAGGATAACCACCGTGGCCAGTGAATTTTCAGTCGGCGTCATTATTGGCGGCATTGTCGGGAGTAGCTTCCGCTCAGCCGTCAGCGGTACCCGACGCGCCCTTGATTCCCTGGGCGATACATCGCGCCGCCTGCAGGAACGCCAAAACGCCTTAACCCGTGCAACAGAACGCTATGGTCAGTTGGGTTCTTCCCGGATGCAGCGCCTCAACAGCGACCTGCTGCGGGTAAGCCGCACAATGGAGCAAATTGAGCGCCAGCAGCGCCGTCTGTCGGCGGTGTCGGCCACCAGTGATGCGCTGAAGTCCAACCGTATGGCGCTCTATGGTCAGGGAGCAGAGACTTACGGCATCGCCCGAACGCTGGGTGCACCGGTCATGGCCTCAGTCAAACAATATGCCTCGTTTGAATCGCAGTTGCGGGATATCAGTGTCACTGGTGATCTGGATTCAAGGCAGGAACGTGCAATTGGCCTGGCTATCAGACAGGCCTCGCTGAAGGTTAACCAACTGCAGGAGTCTCTGTTAGGGGGAGTCGGACAATTAGTTGCTGATGGTATGGCCCCCGAACGGGCAGCAACGTTTGCAGAGATGCTTGGAAAGACCGCTACAGCAACCAAAGCCGATATGACCGACCTTGCCAAAATGACTTATGCCTTCAGCGATGCACTCAGAATCACTGATGCGAAAGAACTTGAACAGGCATTTGGTATTGCGGCAACAGGAGCCAAACTTGGGTCATTTGAGCTGAAGGATATGGCAAAAGCATTACCCGGTATGGCTAAAGCCTTCGCTGCTCGTGGTATTTATGGAAAAGATGCGATTACCCAGATCGTCGCCAGTCTGGAAGTTGGTAAAGGCAGCGGCTCAGCGGAAGAGGCCGTCACCAATATGTCAAACTGGCTGGCGGCGATGGGGCGCGGAGATACCATCCAGAAATATGCTAAAGCCGGGGTGGATTACCAGGGGTCAATGCAGAATTACGTCGCTCAGGGCTTCTCACAGTATGAAGCCTCACTGATGATTGCCAACCGTTTTATCGACGGTAAAGGTAAGGCGTTTTTACAGCAATGGAAAGCAGCAGGCTCAAGAGGCGATCAGGAAGGCCAGCAGAAGCTAATGGAGTCATTTGGTCTGGCAGAAGTCTTCACTGATATTCAGACCGTTAACCATTTACTGTCAATGCGTCAGGGCTGGGATAAATACCTTTCCAGCAAGCAGGAAATGAATACCCCGTCAGCAATGTCTACGCTGGATAAGGATGCTGCAAAACAAAATAATACGCTCGAAGGTCGTTGGCGCAGAACTCAGATTGGTTTTAACGAGGCAGCCATCAGCATTGGTGAGTCACTACGCCCGGCCTTGATCCAACTGGGTGAGACTTTTATTCCTTTAATGGACAGTGTCGGCAAATGGATAGCGGCAAACCCGCAAATCGTCAGCGGCACCATAAAGGTTGTAGGAGCATTACTCGCTTTCAAGATGGCCACTATCGGTCTCAAGCTGGGGCTGAATCTCCTTATTTCCCCCTTTGTTAACGTCTGGAAAAATGCCGTTTTACTGCGGGCCAACTGGCTTCGACTGTCGCTTGCACTCGGTGAAGGCGGTAAGCTCCGCTGGCTGGTGACCGGCTTCAGCGCCGTCGCCAGAGGAGCCAGAACACTGGGTGGTGTGCTGTCAGGTGGGCTGGTTCGCGGCATTATGATCGCCGGGCGGGCCGTTCTCTGGATTGGCCGGGCGCTGCTGATGAATCCCATTGGTCTCGCCATCACCGCCGTCGCGGCAGCAGCTTACCTTATTTATCGCAACTGGGGCGCAGTCAGTAGCTGGTTTAAACAGCGCTGGGCTGACATTAAAGAGGCGTTTAATGGCGGTGTCGTGGGGATTGGTAAGCTGCTGATTAACTGGTCGCCGGTTGGTCTGCTCTATAAAGCCTTTGCGGCTGCGCTGAAATACCTCGGTGTTGATCTGCCAGCGAAGTTCACCGACTTCGGTGGCCATCTTATCGACGGGTTAATAAACGGCATCAAAAACAAATGGGAGTCGCTCAAAACTACCGTCACAGACATGGGCGACAGTGTTGGCGGCTGGTTTAAGGAAAAGCTGGGCATTCATTCGCCGAGCCGTGTGTTTATAGGCTTTGGTGACAACATTGCGCAGGGGGCCGCTATCGGCCTGCAGCGCACCACACCACTTGCTGCACTGGCCGGGCAGCGTCTGGCCACTGAAATGACACCGGATGTTCCCCGTATCCCGTCGCCGGAAATCATGGCGGCGGGATATTCAGGTCGTGGCGCAGCTGCAACTGGCAGCGGAACATCTGGCGGTATCCAGGTCAGCTTTAATCCTCAGTTTTTCCTCAATGGCAAAGAAACCGCAGCGCCTGACGGGTTGACCGGCGTACTGAATATGAGCCTGCATGAGCTGGAGAAAATGCTGGAGCGTCTGCTGGCTCAGCAACAACGCAGGAGGTACAGCTGATGTTTGCAGTATTGGGTGATATTGAGTTTGAACTGATTACCTACTGGGACGGCTTCGAGGTCACGTTCGGCGTCGATTATGCGGAGCATCCCCGTATCGAGGGTAAGCCCGGCCTGCAGTTCGTTGGCGATAAGCTGGACGAAATCCAGATAAGCCTGGTCTTCCATCAGCACTATTGTGTGCCCGACGTGGAGCTGGCGAGACTGCGAACGGCCATGAAGGCCCATCAAGCGCTGGCGCTGGTCTTCGGCAACGGTGACTATCGCGGCTGGTTCGTGATTACCGATGTTACTGCGACCAGCGAGCAGACCGACAGCACCGGCAACGTGCTGGCCGTCAATGCCACCGCGTCTCTCCGGGAGTACATCGGCGACCCGAAAAACCCGCTACAGCCACCCGCAATACGCACGCAGGTTCCCGGCGTCGGGGCGGTCTCCGGTGCCGTTCCTTCACCTTCCGGGGTAGCGCAGTACGTCCGCGACGGCGTCAACTACGCCAAACAGGCGCAGTCTGTTCTCCAGACCACCATCAGTGCCGTTCGGGTGGCGCAGAAAATGAAGGATAACCCCGCCGTTGCACTGACCCGCGTACCGGGGTTGATGAGCGGGCTGGGCAACGTGTCCGGGGCGTTGGGTCAAAGCGTTCCGGCATTTAATGCGCTTTCTGAATCCATGCCTGATGCCATCAGTCTGGCCAGAGCCACCAGTGATGCGGCCACGTATGTACAACAGGCACAGTCTTCACTGAGCGGCGTGGACGGCAGCAATATCGCAGCGGCGCTGGATGCCGTTTCCGGGCAGCTTAACTCCGCCAGCACCACCTTCACCCGTATGTCGCCGGGGTTAAGCACCATGGCAGCCAAAATTCTGGCGAGGAGTGTGTGATGTTTCTTGAACATGTCACCCGTGACGGAGAGCGCTGGGACTCTCTCGCATGGCAGTACTACGGCGACCCGCTGGGCTATCCCCGGATAATTGCCGCCAATCCACACGTGGCCATCACGCCGGTGCTGCCCTCCGGGCTGTTGTTACTGATTCCGGTTATCGAGGCTGAAGAAGCCAGTACAGAAGAGGATATTGCCCCATGGCTGAGATAAACAGCCCTGCACAAGCCGCATCAGCGTTAACCGGCGTCAGCGATGTTCTGAGTCCGGTGTTCACGCTATGGTATCTGCAGAAGAACATCACCACCGATATCGCCCCCTATGTCACCCGCGTAACCTACAGCGATAACATCAAAAGCGAGTCCGATACCATTGAGGTGGAACTGGACGACACCGATGGCCGCTGGCTGGATAAGTGGTATCCGGGCAAGGGTGACACGCTGACGCTGAAAATGGGTTATCAGGGCGAGAAGCTGCTGTCCTGCGGTACGTTCTCTATAGACGAGATCGAGGTGAGTTCGCCCGCGTCCGTTGTCGCTATCCGGGGCGTGGCCACGTCGGTCAACAACGCCCTGCGGACAAAATCCAGTCGTGGTTTCGAGAGCACCACGCTGGCGGCCATCGCCGGACGGATTGCCAAAAAGCATCAGCTGAAGCTGGTTGGCAGTATTGAGTCCATCAAAATTGACCGGGTGACCCAGTATGCTGAAACGGACGTGGGCTTCCTGCGCCGACTGGCCAGCGAGTATGGTTATGCCGTGAAAGTGGTCAGCGACCAGCTGGTTTTTTCTCATCTTGCCACGTTACGCGGTCAGGAGCCGATCAGGCAGTTAAAGCCGCAGGATGTGGACAGCTTTTCCCTGCGTGACACCATCAACCGCGTCTACAAATCCGCGAAGGTAAAACACCAGAAGAGCAGCGATAAAAAGCTGATCGTTTATGAAGCTGATGGCGGTACCAGCGAAAGCGACAAACAAACCAAAGGCGGTAAGGTCACCAGTGCCGACTCACTGAAGGTCAACAGCCGCGTCAGTGATCCGGACAGCGCCCGGATTAAAGCAGATTCGGCGCTGGCCAGGCATAACGAATACCAGCAGAACGGCTCGCTGACGCTGATGGGGACGCCTCAGTTGACTGCAGGCAACAAAATTGAACTGGTGGGTTTTGGTCAGTTATCCGGGCCATGGCTGATAACTACTGCCCGCCATGCGTTTGACCGTAACAGCGGCTACATCACCGAACTGGAAGTGGCACGAGGGCCGGTTACGCAGGGCAAAGCGAAGAAAGGTAAAAAGACCGGAAAAACCCAGACGCTGACCGTCTATAAACCGGACGGCAGCACGTCCACGGTAATAAAGGAGAAAAAATAATGACAGGCGTCACTCGTCAGGTCGGTACGGTCAGCGCCGTCGATGCCGACAAGGTTCAGGCCCGCGTTCGTCTGCCGGAATGCGATAACCTGCGCACTAACTGGCTTAACGTGCTGCAGCGCAATACCCAGGATAACAAGGATTACTGGCTCCCTGACGTGGGGGAGCAGGTTGAAGTGCTGCTCGATGCCAACGGCGAGGATGGTGTCATTCTGGGCGCGGTGTACTCAGAAGTCGATAAACCGCCGTTCAGCGACAAACATGTCCGGGGCACGAAATACGCGGATGGCGCAGAGTTCAGCTATAACCGTGCGACCCATACGCTGACAGTCAAAGGTGGTATCGAGCATGTGGTGATCGAGGTTGCAGTGGGTATCAGCCTGAAGGGGAAAACCATTGATTTGACCGCTGACACCACCACGGTGAACGGCAACCTTGAAATCAACGGCAATGCCCACTCGACAGGCAGCATGCTCTCTGACGGCCCGAACTCTAATCACCATTCCCACTGACCTTCTTAAACGCCTTTAATATCGGCGTTCCCGCACAGGGGCAATACTGCCCCCATGAAAACAACCTCAGTATTCTGGCAACCGGCTCTGCAGGCCCCTGGCGAAATCGTCCGGGGGCTGGATGATATCTGGCAGGCCATTCAAATCATCCTGCGTACTCCTCGCGGCAGCGACCCGCATCGCCCGGAGTTCGGCAGCAATCTGCACCTTTATATCGACTGGCCTATTGACCGGGCTATTCCGCATGTGGTGCGCGAATCCGTCGATGCCATTCGCCGCTGGGAGCCTCGCTGCCAGCTTATGTCGGTTAAACCCGCCGTCGACGGCGAACATCTTACGCTCCGGGTGAGCTGGAAAGGCTCTGACGGACAACCCCGGACTCAGGAGTTGCTATGGCGCTGACAGAACCCGATTTTATTGAACGTGATGCTGACAAAATCACGGCTGAAATGATTGCACAGTACGAAGCCGCAACTGGCAAGACGCTATACCCCGCTCAGGCTGAGCGCCTGTTGATTGACCTGTGGGCATACCGCGAAATGCTGGTCAGGGTGGCGGCGCAGGAAGCGGCCAAACAGAATCTGGTCGCCTTTGCCCGTGAGCCGATGATTGATTACCTCGGTGAACTGGTTGGTGTATACCGACTGGCCGCGCAGCCTGCCACCACCACGCTCCAGTTCTCCGTGGATGAGGAACTGGCCATTGATGTGCTGATTCCGGCAGGTACCCGCGTCAGCGCTTCCGACAGCATTATTTTTGCAACCGATACGGACGTAGTGCTGAAAGCCGGATTGCTGCTTGTCAATGCCACGGCCACCTGTACCGAGCCGGGAGCCGCAGGCAACGGCTGGCAGCCTGCGCAGGTCCGTCAGTTGCTCGATGAGATTGATAACGTCGACCTGCAGGTGACCAATATGGCGGCCAGTTCTGGCGGTTCTGAGCAGGAAGACAATGACAGGCTCCGCGAGCGTATCAAACTGGCCCCGGAATCATTCACCAACGCCGGAAGCCGTATGGCATACCGCTTTCATGCCATGCAGGCCCATCCCAATATTGTCGATGTTGCCGTGCTTTCCCCGGTTCCCGGCACTGTAGAACTGTATCCGCTGCTCAGCACCGGCTTGCCGGACGACAGCATCCTTACGCTTGTAGAGAGTTTATGCTCGGACGAAAAAGTCAGGCCGCTCACTGATACCGTGCGGGCTAAAACACCTGTGCAGGTGGATTACGCCATTGAAGCCAACATCACTATCTATCGTGACCAGGATGCTAACTCTATAAAGGACAACGCCAACAGCGCCATACAGAACTGGGTAGCGTCCCGTACCGCCACGCTGGGGCGCGATATTGTCCCCAGCCAGATTATCAGCGTGCTGTCCGTTGCCGGGGTCTACCAGGTCGAACTGGTGACACCGGTGCTGAAGGTGGTGGCAGAAAACGAATGGGCAAACTGCACGGCGATCACTCTTAACATGACCGGGGTGTCCGATGGCTGAGCCGCTACAACTCCCGCCGCCGCTTGAGGGTGATATCAGCCTCAGAACGCTGGGAAAACTGGCCGGGCGGCTGGATAACATCGACCTGAGCGTACTGATGGTCTATCTCGTCGATATCGTCGACAGTTCCGCGCTGCCATGGCTGGGCGAGCAGTTCTCGCTGTTTGGCGATGGCTGGGAGCTGGCGGAATCGGACGATGTACGCCGCATGCTTATCAAATCTGCTATCGAGCTGCACCGCTATAAAGGGACGCCGTGGTCAATCCGGGAAATTATCCGCCGTTTCGGCTTCGGCGAAGTGGATCTGATTGAAGGCACTGGCCAGATTGGCTACGACGGCAAACACACGTACAACGGGCTTTTCGTCCATGGCGATGCAGAAGCCTGGGCGGTCTATCGCGTCATCCTTCAGCAGCCCATTACTAACGATCAGGCAGCACTTTTACGCCAGACGCTCGCTGCCTTTGCTCCGGCCCGCTGCCATCTGGCGAGCCTTGAGTATCAGTCTGTCGCCATTCGCTACAACAACACCGTCAACTATGACGGTAGCTATAACCACGGGAGCAGTTAATTATGGCAAACCTACCTGAAACCCCGCAGTGGGAAGAAGGCATCTACCAGATTGAGGTCTCTGACCCCGTTCTGGGTGGGCCTGACGGAATTTCTAACCGTCAGGGTAAACAACTGGCCAGCCGCACGCTGTACCTGAAGCAACAGGTTGAAAAAGGCGGTTCTGATCTTGCGAAACACATCGCGGCAGCAGACCCGCATACCCAGTACGCACCGAAAGCCAGCCCGACATTCACCGGCACGCCAACAGCGCCCACGCCTGCAAATAGCGATAACAGCAAGAAGCTGGCGACGACTGAGTTTGTGGCCAAAGCACTTGCAGCGCTTGCAGGCAGCGCCCCTGAGACGCTGGATACGCTTAAAGAGCTGGCGGATGCCCTCGGTAACGATCCGAATTTTGCGACCACGGTGCTTAACAAACTGGCGGAGAAGCTGGCCAAAGACCAGAACGGCGCAGATATTCCTGACCCGGCGCTCTTTGTCAAAAACCTTGGTTTGGGAGATGCGAGCGGATACGTTGGTAGGCTGCTAAAAATACAGGTATTCACTGCCAGCGGGACAGTGACAAAAACGCCAGGCGCAAAAAAATGGCGAATTAAATGTCTCGGTGGGGGGGGCGGCAGTTCAGCTGCACCGGCAACGGGTAGTAACGAGGTTTCCGTGAGTAACGGGGGCGGCGCAGGGGCATATGCTGAGGGCATTTATGACGTATCGTCAATAACAACGGCGTCAGTCGTCATCGGTTCAGGCGGTGCAGGAGGAACGGCGGATTCAATATACGGCGCTGACGGCGGAGCTAGCTCAGTTGGTTCGTTTATTTCATCGCCCGGCGGGAAAGTTGGATTACCCGCCGGCCCGGCAAACCCACCATTTCAGCCCGTGGCCAATACTAACAGCGATGGCCCGACTGGGTGGAATATTGTCGGCTCATCTGGAGCAGGGGCAGAACCAGCCGTAGCTGTTACATATAGCTATGCCGCTGGCTCGCGTGGTTCAAATAGTATATTTGGGGTAGGCGGATCGATTCCTGCAATTAATGACCCGGCAAATCCCGGTGGGGGCTATGGTTCTGGAGCATCCGGCTGTTCGAATGGCTCATCCCAACCAGCTAAATCAGGCGCAGCGGGACGCCCGGGAATCGTAATCATTGAGGAGCTGGCATAATGAGTAATTATGCGCTAGTTAAAAATGGCGTCGTTGAAAATGTTGTTGTATGGGATGGCACTGGAGACATTTTCGATGATTATATTACTGTGAATATTGACGACATATCGGCTGGTATCGACTGGACATATGACGGAGAGGCATTTGCCCCTCCGCCAGAAATTACTCCGCAGGAGGCGTAGGCCATTCAATATCTGGCGCACCGGAAGTATCGACCAGCTCCAGTGCGTCCAGATAATCCAGCCACAAATTATATTGCACCAGTTCCTCACCTTTCAGGCGACCAATCGCCGCTTTACCAGGCCATTGCTTACTGTTTATGTATTCGTTGACCTGATTAATCAATTGCTGCTTTTTCAGTTCGGCTGCGGCAATTTGTTCCTCATGAGTTGGCGGTGGAATATCAATCCATGCAGGCATTCCGTCGATGACACCTCTGTATTTTCCTTCTGGTGCTTCCTTCATAAATTCGGCAGCAACAGTGTCGTCAATTTCGATTCCATCATCGGGCCATTCGCCGGATTCCTGATAAGCGATTTTAAGCTCCACAGGGAAAAACGCATTTTTATCGGCACTGAAAATATATTTCTGCATTTCTACCGTCCTATCGAAATATAACTGAATCTGTATTGCTGTGAGATATCACTGGTTGCCACACGCCACGCTGAATTACTGATATGTTCAAAATTTACAGACAAAACCTGCGGGGCAGGAATCGACGGGTCTGACTGAACGGCATCAGACATAACACTGACTGAAACCATCGGCTGATTAGGGAATGGTATAGGGAAGTGTCCACTGATAAAGCGGGTCGTGTTTCCTGCAAAAGTGCCAAACTGAACAATATATCCACCTGGTAGCCTGAACCATCCCGAACCAGAAGCGAATGCTCCCATATCCGGTATCTGATTATCTCCTGTGCCCACATCCCTTTTCGCCGCTTCTCCCAAACCAAGGTTTTTGGAAAAGCAGTTACACATAGTGAAATCTGTAAAAATCCTCCCACCGCGACATAGAGGAGGAGAATTGATGGCCGTCATTGGTTATATCCGCGTATCAACAATCGACCAGAACAGCGATTTACAGCGTAATGCACTCATAAGTGCAAACTGTGACCGCATTTTTGAAGACCGTATGAGTGGAAAAGTTGCCAGCCGTCCCGGTCTGAAACGCGCTTTAAAGTGCGTTAATAGCGGAGACACCCTGGTCGTGTGGAAACTGGACAGGCTGGGGCGCAGCGTTAAGAACCTGATCGCACTGATATCAGAGTTACATGAACGCGGTGCCCACTTCCGCTCTTTAACAGACAGTATTGATACCAGCACTTCCATGGGGCGCTTCTTTTTCCACGTGATGTCGGCACTGGCGGAGATGGAACGCGAGCTAATCGTCGAACGAACAGTGGCCGGGCTGGCAGCAGCCAGAGCACAAGGACGCGTAGGTGGAAGGCCCAACGCATTAAAACTGCATGAACGAGAGCAGATTGGGCGGCTATTGGCGAAGGGGCACACCCGCCAGCAGTTGGCCATTATCTATGGTGTAGGGTTATCGACGCTTTACCGATACTTTCCGGTGGATGGTCAGAGGAAGGATAACGCAGTAGGAATGTAATTCTTTTGCGAATATTGAAACGCCGCAGCGATGCCATTTATCTCACGGAAATGGGCGCATTTATCGCGCGGCGCATCATGAAATCACTCGCATTTCCTTCCTGAGGGAACGACTTATGAAACTAAAGACCACATTGTTCGGCAATGTTTATCAGTTTAAGGATGTAAAAGAGGTACTGGCGAAAGCCAACGAACTACGTTCGGGGGATGTGCTGGCGGGCGTGGCAGCGGAGAGTTCGCAGCAGCGCGTGGCGGCCAAGCAGGTGTTGTCGGAGATGACGGTGGCGGATATCCGCAATAACCCGGTGATCCCGTACGAGGAGGACTGCGTGACGCGCCTGATTCAGGACGATGTCAACGAAACCGCCTATAACCGCATCAAAAACTGGACCATCAGCGACCTGCGTGAATACGTGCTGAGCGATGAAACCTCCGTGGACGACATCGCCTTCACGCGCAAGGGGTTAACCTCAGAAGTGGTGGCGGCAGTGGCCAAGATCTGCTCCAACGCCGATCTGATCTACGGCGGCAAAAAAATGCCGGTGATCAAAAAAGCCAATACCACCATCGGTCTGCCGGGAACCTTCAGCTGCCGCCTGCAGCCGAACGACACCCGTGACGATGTGCAGAGTATTGCTGCGCAAATCTATGAAGGGCTTTCTTTTGGCGCGGGCGACGCGGTGATCGGCGTTAACCCGGTCACTGACGACGTGGAGAACCTGAGCCGGGTGCTGGATACGGTGTACGGGGTTATCGACAAGTTTGCCATTCCTACCCAGGGCTGCGTGCTGGCGCACGTCACCACCCAGATTGAAGCCATCCGCCGCGGCGCGCCGGGCGGGCTGATTTTCCAGAGCATCTGCGGCAGCGAAAAAGGGCTCAAAGAGTTCGGCGTCGAGCTGGCAATGCTTGATGAAGCGCGGGCGGTGGGGGCGGAGTTTAACCGTATCGCCGGGGAGAACTGCCTCTATTTTGAAACCGGGCAGGGCTCGGCGCTCTCCGCGGGCGCTAACTTCGGCGCCGATCAGGTGACGATGGAAGCGCGTAACTATGGCCTGGCGCGGCACTACGATCCGTTCCTGGTGAATACCGTGGTGGGCTTTATCGGGCCGGAGTACCTCTATAACGACCGGCAAATTATTCGCGCCGGGCTGGAAGACCACTTTATGGGCAAGCTGAGCGGCATCTCGATGGGCTGCGACTGCTGCTACACCAACCATGCCGATGCCGACCAGAACCTCAACGAAAACCTGATGATCCTGCTGGCGACCGCTGGCTGCAACTACATCATGGGGATGCCGCTCGGCGACGACATCATGCTCAACTACCAGACCACCGCCTTCCACGACACTGCGACCGTGCGCCAGCTGCTGGGCCTGCGGCCGTCGCCGGAGTTTGAACGCTGGCTGGAAACGATGGGCATTATGGCAAATGGTCGCCTGACCAAACGGGCGGGCGATCCGTCACTGTTCTTCTGATGACGCGGGGATGACACACCATGGATCAAAAACAAATCGAAGACATTGTACGCAGCGTAATGGCGTCAATGGGACAACCACAGCCGCAGGCCCCCGCAGCGTCAACGCCGGCCTGTGAAACGAAATCGTGCGCAGCCGATGTCCCGGCGGAGAGCTGCGCGCTGGATCTGGGCTCAGCAGAAGCGAAAGCCTGGATTGGCGTACAAAACCCGCATCGCCCTGAGGTGCTCACCGAGCTGCGGCGCAGCACCGCGGCACGCGTCTGCACCGGTCGCGCCGGGCCGCGTCCGCGCACCCTGGCGCTGCTGCGCTTCCTGGCGGATCACTCGCGTTCGAAAGACACAGTGCTCAAAGAGGTACCAGAGGCGTGGGTGAAAGCGCAGGGGCTGCTGGAAGTGCATTCGGAAATTAGCGACAAAAATCACTACCTGACGCGCCCCGATCTGGGACGCCGTCTCAGTCCGGAGGCCATCGATGCGTTGAAGGCGCAGTGCGTGATGGATCCGGATGTGCAGGTGGTGGTCTCCGATGGCCTGTCGACGGATGCCATCACCGCCAACTATGAAGAGATCCTGCCGCCGCTGCTTGCCGGCCTGAAGCAGGCGGGGCTGAAGGTCGGCACACCGTTCTTCGTCCGCTATGGCCGCGTCAAGATTGAAGATCAGATCGGCGAGATCCTCGGCGCGAAGGTGGTGATCCTGCTGGTTGGCGAGCGCCCGGGGCTCGGCCAGTCGGAGAGCCTCTCCTGCTACGCGGTCTACTCCCCGCGGGTGGCCACCACCGTTGAGGCCGACCGGACCTGTATTTCCAATATCCACCAGGGCGGCACCCCGCCGGTAGAAGCCGCCGCGGTGATCGTGGATTTAGCCAAACGCATGCTGGAGCAGAAAGCCTCCGGCATCAATATGAGCCGTTAAGGAGGCATCATGCCAGCATTAGATTTGATTCGACCCTCAGTCACCGCCATGCGCGTGATTGCCTCGGTGAACGACGGTTTTGCGCGCGAACTGAAATTACCGCCGCATATACGGAGTCTCGGGCTCATCACGGCAGATTCGGATGACGTGACGTATATTGCCGCCGACGAAGCGACCAAACAGGCGATGGTGGAAGTGGTCTATGGCCGCTCTCTGTACGCCGGCGCGGCCCACGGCCCGTCGCCTACTGCCGGCGAAGTGCTGATTATGCTGGGTGGCCCAAACCCGGCGGAAGTTCGCGCCGGGCTGGATGCGATGGTGGCGCATATTGAAAGCGGGGCGGCGTTCCAGTGGGCCAACGACGCGCAAGATACTGCCTTTCTGGCGCATGTGGTGTCGCGTACCGGCTCTTACCTTTCATCGACCGCTGGCATCGCGCTGGGGGATCCGATCGCCTATCTGGTGGCGCCGCCGCTGGAAGCGACGTTCGGCATCGATGCGGCGATGAAGTCGGCCGACGTCCAGCTGGTGACCTACGTGCCGCCGCCGTCGGAAACCAACTATTCGGCCGCCTTTTTGACGGGAAGTCAGGCCGCTTGTAAAGCCGCCTGTAATGCCTTTACCGACGCCGTACTCGATATTGCCCGTCATCCTGTACAGCGTGCGTAATGGAGGGAGCGATGATCAATGCGCTGGGATTGCTCGAAGTGGAGGGTATGGTCGCTGCTGTAGACGCCGCGGATGCCATGCTCAAGGCGGCCAATGTGCGCCTGCTTAGTCACGAAGTGCTTGACCCCGGCAGGTTAACGCTGGTGGTGGAGGGCGACCTGGCGGCCTGTCGCGCCGCGCTGGATGCCGGGGCCGCCGCTGCCCGGCGTACCGGCTGCGTGATCAGCCGGCGGGAAATTGGCCGGCCGGAAGAAGATACTCAGCGGCTGATAGGCGGCTTTCAGCCACCGCCGCCCGCGCCCCAGCCGCCTGCTGACACGGCATCATCGGAAGCGTTACTGACGCTGCTGGCTTCAGTTCGTCAGGGCATGACGGCCGGCGAGGTGGCCGCGCATTTTGCCTGGCCGCTGGATAAGGCCCGCCAGGCGCTGGAGCAGCTCTTTTCCGCAGGGACGCTACGAAAACGCAGTAGCCGCTATCGTCTCAAAAATCCATAACCTGTCGGAGGTGCCGGGAGCGGCTTGCCCCCGGCTTTAACGATTATGAAAAAGCGTCGTTCTGCAAATTTGCACCATCTCTGTTGCGAGGCGTTACCTGATGACACCAGGCTGACGCCCCAGGTTGAAATTGACAATATTCATCAACGACACACGACGGATGTGTATGAGCACGCCCTGACCATTACCGCCTGGCAACAGATCTACGATCAGCTACATCCAGGTCAGTTTCGCGGCGAATTTACCGAAATCCTGCTCGATGAGATCCAGGTCTTTCGCGAATATACCGGGCTGGCGCTGCGTCAGTCCTGCCTGGTCTGGCCGAACTCCTTCTGGTTTGGCATTCCGGCGACCCGGGGAGAGCAGGGGTTTATCGGCTCGCAGTGCCTGGGCCGGGCAGAAATCGCCACCCGTCCCGGTGGGACGGAGTTCGAGCTGAGCACGCCTGATGATTACACCATCCTCGGGGTGGTGATTTCAGAGGAGGTGATTTCGCGTCATGCCAGTTTCCTGCACCATCCGGAGCGGGTGTTGCATATGCTACGCAACCAGTCAGCGCTGGCGGTACGCGAGCCGCATAAGGCCGCACTGTGGGGATTTGTCCAGCAGGCGCTGACCACTTTTAGCGAGCATCCTGATACCCTTCATCAGCCGGCTGTGCGTAAGGTCCTGCGGGATAATCTGTTGCTGGCGATGGGCACGATGCTCGAAGAGGCGCAGCCGATGGTGAGCGTGGAGAGCGTCAGCCACCAGAGCTACCGTCGCCTGCTGGCGCGGGCGCGTGAATATGTGCTGGAAAACAGCGCAGAGCCGTTAACCGTGCTCGACCTGTGTCAGCAGCTGCACGTCAGCCGACGTACTCTGCAAAACGCCTTCCATGCGATTCTGGGGATTGGTCCCAACGCCTGGCTTAAACGGATCCGCCTGAACGCCGTGCGCCGGGAGCTGATAAGCCCCTGGTCAGAGCGGGAGACGGTCAAGGAAGCGGCCATGCAGTGGGGGTTCTGGCATCTGGGGCAGTTCGCCACCGACTATCAGCAGCTGTTTGCCGAAAAACCGTCGATGACACTGCACCATCGCCTGCGCCAGTGGGTGTGAGCGAAGCGACGCCGCTGCCGGGGGCACAGCCGCCATCCGGCAGTTATAGCCAGTCGCGCACCTGAATAAACTCGTTCAGCGCCGCCTCCGGGCTGCCTTCTTCCGGCTGGTAATCATATTCCCAGCGTACCAGCGGCGGCATCGACATCAGAATGGATTCTGTCCGTCCCCCGGTTTGCAGGCCGAACAGGGTGCCGCGGTCCCAGACCAGATTGAACTCGACGTAGCGGCCGCGGCGATAGAGCTGAAAGTGGCGCTCGCGTTCGCCGTACGGCGTGGCTTTTCGGCGTTCGATGATGGGTAAATAGGCGTCAGCATAGCCGTTCCCTACCGCCTGCATAAAGGCGAAGCAGTGGTCAAAATCCGGGGTGTTCAGGTCGTCAAAGAACAGACCGCCGATACCGCGCTGTTCCTGGCGGTGCTTCAGATAGAAGTAATCATCGCACCATTTTTTATAGCGCGGATAGACATCTTCGCCGAACGGCAGACACAGATCGCGGGCGGTACGATGCCAGTGGACGGCATCCTCTTCAAAACCGTAGTAGGGGGTTAAATCAAAACCGCCGCCGAACCACCATACCGGGTCGGCGCCGGGCTTTTCGGCAATAAAGAACCGCACGTTGGCATGGCTGGTGGGCACGTAGGGGTTCAGCGGATGAACCACCAGCGAGACGCCCATGGCTTCAAAGCTGCGTCCGGCCAGCTCCGGGCGGTGCGCGGTCGCTGAAGCGGGCATCGCATCGCCGTGGACGTGGGAGAAGTTGACCCCGGCCTGTTCGAACACAGCGCCATCGCGCAACACCCGGCTGCGCCCGCCGCCGCCGCCTTCCCGCTGCCAGGCGTCTTCAATAAACGGGGCGCCATCGACAGCGCTCAGCTGCTGACAGAGGCTGTCCTGAAGCTGGAGCAAAAAAGTTTTAACCTGCGCGGCATCGGGTTTCATTAACGTCTCTTCGAATGGGCTTTCTGGTTATCGAACCAGTGGAAATAGCTGATAATGCCGTTGGCAATGGCGGTGGCGATTTTCTGCCGGAAGGCGGTGGTACCGAGCAGTTTCTCCTCGTTCGGGTTGGTAATAAACGAGGTTTCCACCAGCACGGATGGAATGGAAGGCGACTTCAGTACCACGAACGCCGCCTGTTCAGTATTGCGGCTGTGCAGCTTATGCACCGGCTTAATCTTTTTCAGGATATGCGAGCCCAGCGTCAGGCTGTTTTTAATGGTGTCAGTCTGCACCAGATCGAACAGCACCTGCTGCAGCAGATGATCTTTATCCGTCGCTTTCTTACCGGCAACTTCATCGGCGCGGTTTTCGCGATCGGAGAGGTATTTTGCCATGGCGCTACTGGCGCCGCGGTTTGACAGGGCGAACACCGAGGCGCCGGCAGCGCTCGGGTTAGTGAAGCCATCGGCGTGGATCGACATAAACAGATCGGCGCCGTGCTGATGGGCGATCTCCACCCGGTCATAAAGCGGAATAAAAGTATCGCCGGTGCGGGTCAGGCGAGCGTCGATGCCGTTGCTGCGCAGAATGCTGCGCACGTTTTTAGCGATCGCCAGCACCACATGCTTCTCTTTCGACCCGTTATGGCCGATAGCCCCGGTGTCGATACCGCCGTGGCCCGGGTCCAGCATCACAATGCGGCGGCCACCGGCCTTTTTGGCGGCGGGCTTGCTGTGTCCATTCGATGTTTTCAGTGGCTGTTCTTTTGCGCTGACCTGCGCGGCGACGCCACTCAGCGTCATCGCAGCCAGCCCGGCTTTCAGCACCTGACGGCGCGAAGCAAGTATTTTTAAGGGTTTAAAAGTGCTCATTCGGCCTGAATTGTAAACAAGTGATGTCCAATGTTATATCGTATCGCGTTTGCCGTTACGACCATTCAAAATAAGAATTGTTTTACTTTTCATTTCAATACATGACAAAGTCATATTATGCCATTTTTTGCCGCTGATTTCGCCTGATATTGGCTATCAGTTATATTCGCGCCATAATCACTGTTTTTAACCGTCAATGGTGGGGAATACCATGGAGATTCGCGTTTTTCGCCAGCAGGATTTTGAAGAGGTTGTGACGCTGTGGGAGCGCTGCGATCTGCTGCGCCCGTGGAACGATCCGGAGATGGATATTGAGCGTAAGCTGAATCATGACGTTAGCCTGTTTCTGGTGGCGGAAGTGAACGGTGAAGTCGTTGGTACGGTGATGGGCGGTTATGATGGTCATCGCGGCTCCGCATATTATCTGGGCGTCCATCCGGAATATCGTGGCCGGGGCATCGCAAACGCGCTGCTCAATCGTCTGGAGAAAAAGCTGATTGCCCGCGGCTGCCCGAAAATCAACATTATGGTCCGTGAAGACAACGACGTGGTGCAGGGAATGTATGAGCGGCTGGGCTATGAATACGCCGATGTCCTGACCCTGGGCAAGCGCCTGATCGAAGATGAAGAATACTGAGTTTATCCCCGCCGATTTTGATGCCCATGGCCGTCTGCGCCTGCCGTTTCTTTTTTGGTGCGTGCTGTTGTTGCAGGCCCGCACGTGGGTGCTGTTTTTAATGGCCGGAGCCTCACGCCAGCAGGGCGACGCGATTCTTAATCTGTTCTATCCCGATCACGACCGCTTCTGGCTCGGTTTACTGCCCGGCGTGCCGGCGGTACTGGCCTTTCTGCTTAGCGGCTATCGTCAGCGCCTGCCGCGCCTGTGGTCGGCGATGCGCTGGCTGCTGGTGCTCTCGCAGTTGCTGCTGTTGCTGTGGCAGCCGATGCTATGGCTTAGCGGTGAATCCCCCTCTTCATTAACCATCGGGCTGCTGGCGGCGGATGGCTATGCCCTGTGGTGGCTGCTAACCAGCCGTCGCCTGGGAGCCTGTTTTCGCCAGACCACCTTTTAATGGCACTTTTTGCCGATCGCGAACTCCAACATGCGTTGAATGACTCAGAAAGGATTGTGATATGAAATCGCTACGTGTAATGCTCTGCGCGCTTCCGCTGGCACTGACCGGCTGCTCCACGATGAGCGCGGTCAACTGGTCGGCGGCCTATCCGTGGAACTGGTTTGGCGCTTCCACCGAGGTGACCGAGCAGGGCGTGGGTAAACTGACGGCTTCCACGCCGCTCAATGAACAGGCCATTAGCGATGCGCTGGGCAGCGACTACCGTTTGCGCAGCGGGATGAAGACCGATAAGGGCAATATCGTCCACTACTTTGAAGCGCTGAAAGACAACAGCGTGGCGCTGACCATCAATGGCGACAACGGTACCATCAGCCGGATTGACGTGCGCGATGTCGAAATCAAAACCGCCAGCGGCGTGAAAATCGGCACACCGTTTAGCGACCTGTACAGCAAAGCCTTTGGCAACTGCCAGAAAGGCAGCAATGACAACGGCGCGGTCGTCGAGTGTCAGGCCGAGGGGAGTCAGCATATCAGCTACGCCTTTACCGGCCACTGGAGCGGCCCGGACGAGCTGATGCCCTCCGACGATACCCTGAAAAACTGGAAGGTCAGCAAGATTATCTGGCGTCGCTAAATTGATCTGAAGAGACACGACAGCTCTGAAAAACAGTTACAATAGCGCGTTAGCAACGCGACAGCGTTGTGGTTGCATCATTTCAGGAGGAGCGATGTCTCAGGTTCAGAGCGGCATTTTGCCGGAACATTGCCGCGCGGCGATTTGGATTGAAGCCAATGTTAAAGGGGACGTTAACGCCCTGCGCGAAGCGAGCAAAAAATTTATCGATACCCTTGCCACCTTCCAGGCTAAATTCCCCGACGCCAAACTCGGCGCGGTGGTGGCGTTCGGCAATAGCGTCTGGCGTCAGCTGAGCGGCGGCGTAGGGGCAGAGGAGTTAAAAGATTTTCCGGTCTATGGCAAAGGGCTGGCGCCGTCCACCCAGTATGACCTGCTGATTCATATTTTATCCGCCCGTCATGAAGTTAACTTCTCGGTGGCGCAGGCCGCGATGGCCGCCTTTGGCGACGCTATCGACGTGAAAGAAGAGATCCACGGTTTCCGTTGGGTGGAAGAGCGTGATCTCAGCGGCTTCGTCGACGGCACCGAAAACCCGGCGGGGGAAGAAACCCGCCGCGAAGTGGCAGTCATTAAAGACGGTGTGGACGCGGGCGGCAGCTACGTGTTCGTCCAGCGCTGGGAGCATAATCTCAAACAGCTGAACCGCATGAGCGTACCGGATCAGGAGATGATGATCGGCCGTACCAAAGAAGCCAACGAAGAGATCGATGGTGATGCACGTCCTGAGACCTCGCATCTGTCGCGCGTTGACCTCAAGGAAGACGGTAAAGGGCTGAAAATTGTCCGCCAGAGCCTGCCGTATGGCACCGCCAGCGGCACCCATGGCCTCTATTTCTGCGCTTACTGCGCGCGCCTGTATAACATCGAGCAGCAGCTGCTGAGCATGTTTGGCGATACCGACGGCAAACGCGACGCGATGCTGCGATTCACTAAACCGGTGACCGGCGGCTATTACTTCGCACCATCGCTGGAGCGTATTCAGGCGCTGTAATTTTTTCCCCTCACCCTAACCCTCTCCCCAAGGGGGAGAGGGAACCGTTCGGTACGGTTGGCAAGCCCCAGTACGGACCGCCTTTCACCCTCTCCCTCAGGGAGAGGAGACGGTACGGTGCGGCTATGGAATCTGCGTGCGGACTCTCTTTCTCCCTCTCCCTCAGGGAGAGGGGCGGGGTGAGGGTATCGGCGACTCAAGCGCTTCAAGTATTCTCTCCATCACCGCATCCTCATACTCTTCAAACTCATTATTCCAGAAGCGTAAAACCCGCCATCCCTGGCTCTGTAGCCAGCGGGTGCGGCGAACATCGTAGGCACGCCTCTCATCGTGTTGGCCGCCGTCCAGTTCAATCGCCAGCCGTATTGCGCAGCAGGCAAAATCGAGAATATAGGGACCCACGGGATGCTGGCGGCGAAATTTATAGCAAGCAAAACGGCGGTTGCGCAGTAAGTACCATAGCCGACGTTCTGCTGGCGTTAAGCTACGTCTGAGCTGATGAGCAAAAATCTATGTGTTTTTCATATAAACACAGTGCACGCCTGGCTGCCGTTTGTCACAATGACACGTCTAATCTGCGAGCCGCTTTCAGCAAAGCTTTGCCAGTTGCTTATTCTCTTTTCGACTTCCAAATCGCCAAACGGTATATAAAACCGTTACTCCTTTCGTACCCGTTATAAATATGATGATCATCAGAAAATGTTCAACGTTGATAAGGGTGCGCAATGGCCGTTAAATCACTGAAAAAAGGATATCTGGCGCTGGCGGCTTCCATGCTGCTGGCCGCGCAGGCGCAGGCGACGGAGCTGCTGAACAGCTCCTATGATGTCTCCCGCGAGCTGTTTGCCGCCCTTAACCCGCCTTTTGAGCAGCAGTGGGCGAAGGACAATGGCGGGGACACGCTGACGATTAAGCAGTCGCATGCCGGTTCATCCAAGCAGGCGCTGGCTATTTTGCAGGGTCTGAAGGCGGACGTGGTCACCTACAACCAGGTGACGGACGTGCAGATCCTGCATGACAAAGGCAACCTGATCCCGGCCGACTGGCAAAGCCGCCTGCCGAACAACAGCTCACCGTTCTATTCGACGATGGGTTTCCTGGTGCGCAAAGGCAACCCGAAAAATATTCATGACTGGAACGATCTGGTTCGCTCTGACGTCAAGCTGATTTTCCCGAACCCGAAAACCTCGGGTAACGCCCGATACACCTACCTGGCGGCATGGGGCGCGGCGGATAAAGCCGACGGCGGCGATAAAGCCAAAACCGAACAGTTTATGACCCAGTTTCTGAAGAACGTCGAAGTCTTTGATACCGGCGGACGCGGGGCGACCACCACTTTTGCTGAACGCGGCCTGGGCGATGTGCTGATTAGCTTCGAATCGGAAGTGAACAATATTCGTAAGCAGTATGAGGCGCAGGGATTTGAAGTGGTGATCCCGAAAACCAACATTCTGGCGGAGTTCCCGGTGGCATGGGTGGATAAAAACGTCAAAGCCAATGGCACCGAAAAGGCGGCGAAAGCCTACCTGAACTGGCTCTACAGCCCGCAGGCGCAAACCATCATTACCGACTACTACTACCGGGTAAACAACCCGAAAGTCATGGACGCGCTGAAGGATAAATTCCCGCAGACCGAACTGTTCCGCGTGGAGGACAAGTTTGGCGCCTGGCCTGAGGTGATGAAAACCCACTTCGCCAGCGGCGGCGAACTGGACAAACTGCTGGCGGCGGGGCGTAAGTAATGTTTGCTGTGTCGTCTAAGCGCGTGCTGCCGGGCTTTACCCTGAGCCTCGGCACCAGCCTGCTGTTTGTCTGTCTGATTTTGTTGTTACCGCTCAGCGCGCTGGTAATGCAGCTGGCGCAGATGAGCTGGGCGCAGTACTGGGATGTGATCAGCAACCCGCAGGTGGTCGCGGCCTATAAGGTGACGCTGCTGTCGGCATTCGTGGCCTCGATATTTAATGGCGTATTCGGTCTGCTGATGGCGTGGATCCTGACCCGCTATCGTTTTCCGGGCCGCACGCTGCTCGATGCTTTAATGGATCTGCCGTTTGCGCTGCCCACCGCGGTGGCGGGCCTGACCCTGGCCTCGTTGTTTTCGGTTAATGGTATTTACGGGGAATGGCTGGCGAAGTTCGATATTAAAGTCACCTATACCTGGCTCGGCATCGCCGTGGCGATGGCCTTTACCAGCATCCCGTTTGTGGTACGTACCGTGCAGCCGGTGCTGGAGGAGTTAGGGCCCGAGTATGAGGAAGCGGCGGAAACGCTGGGCGCGACGCGCTGGCAAAGCTTCCGCAAGGTCGTACTGCCGGAGCTGTCGCCGGCGCTGCTGGCGGGTATTGCCCTGTCGTTTACCCGCAGTCTCGGCGAGTTTGGCGCGGTGATTTTTATCGCCGGCAACATCGCGTGGAAGACCGAGGTGACCTCGCTGATGATCTTTATTCGTCTGCAGGAGTTTGACTATCCGGCCGCGAGCGCGATCGCCTCGGTGATCCTTGCTGCTTCACTGCTGCTGCTGTTTTCCATCAATACCCTGCAGAGTCGCTTTGGTCGACGGGTGGTAGGTCACTAATGGCGGAAGTTACTCAATTGAAACGCTACGACGCGCCCCGCATTAACTGGGGTAAATGGTTTCTGATTGGCGTCGGGATGCTGGTCTCTGCCTTCATCCTCGTGGTGCCGATGGTCTATATCTTTGTCCAGGCTTTCAGCAAAGGATTGATGCCGGTGCTGGAAAACCTGGCCAACCCGGACATGCTGCATGCTATCTGGCTGACGGTAATGATTGCCTTGATTACCGTCCCGGTGAACCTGGTGTTCGGTACGTTGCTGGCCTGGCTGGTGACACGTTTTACCTTTCCGGGGCGCCAGCTGCTGCTGACGTTACTGGATATCCCGTTCGCCGTCTCGCCTGTGGTGGCCGGCCTGGTGTATCTGCTGTTTTACGGCTCTAACGGTCCGCTGGGCGGCTGGCTTGACGCGCATAATCTGCAAATCATGTTCGCCTGGCCAGGCATGGTGCTGGCGACCATCTTTGTTACCTGTCCGTTTGTGGTGCGTGAGCTGGTGCCGGTGATGATGAGTCAGGGCAGTCATGAAGATGAGGCCGCGGTGCTGCTGGGCGCGTCCGGTTGGCAGATGTTCCGCCGGGTGACGTTGCCCAATATTCGCTGGGCGCTGCTGTACGGCGTGGTGCTGACCAACGCCCGCGCCATCGGCGAATTTGGCGCGGTGTCGGTGGTTTCCGGCTCGATCCGCGGCGAAACGCTGTCGCTGCCGCTGCAAATTGAACTACTGGAGCAGGATTACAACACCGTCGGCTCGTTTACCGCCGCCGCCCTGCTGACGTTAATGGCTATTCTGACCCTGTTTTTAAAGAGTATGTTGCAATGGCGTCTGGCCAATCAGAAAGAACGCGCGCAACAGGAGGGAAATCATGAGCATTGAGATTGCCAATATTAAGAAATCGTTTGGTCGCACCCAGGTGCTTAATGATATCTCGCTGGATATCCCTTCCGGACAAATGGTTGCGCTGCTGGGGCCCTCGGGCTCCGGAAAAACCACCCTGCTGCGAATTATCGCCGGTCTGGAGCATCAGACCAGCGGTCATATCCGCTTCCACGGTACCGACGTCAGTCGGATGCACGCTCGCGACCGTAAAGTGGGCTTCGTTTTCCAGCACTATGCGCTGTTCCGCCATATGACGGTGTTCGATAACATCGCCTTTGGCCTGACTGTGCTGCCGCGCCGCGAACGCCCCAATGCGGCGGCGATTAAAGCCAAGGTGACCAAACTGCTGGAGATGGTGCAGCTGGCCCATCTGGCGGATCGCTATCCGGCGCAGCTGTCCGGAGGCCAGAAGCAGCGCGTGGCGCTGGCGCGCGCCCTGGCGGTGGAGCCGCAAATTTTGCTGCTGGATGAACCTTTCGGTGCGCTGGATGCGCAGGTGCGTAAAGAGCTGCGCCGCTGGCTGCGTCAGCTGCATGAAGAGCTGAAATTCACCAGCGTGTTCGTCACCCACGATCAGGAAGAGGCGATGGAAGTTGCCGACCGGGTGGTGGTCATGAGCCAGGGCAACATCGAACAGGCCGATGCCCCGGAGCGCGTATGGCGTGAGCCGTCTACCCGTTTCGTGCTGGAGTTTATGGGGGAAGTGAACCGCCTGCAGGGGGTCATCCGCGGTGGACAGTTCCACGTCGGCGCCCACCGCTGGCCGTTAGGCTATACCCCGGCATACCAGGGGCCAGTGGACCTGTTCCTGCGCCCATGGGAAGTGGACATCAGCCGGCGGACCAGCCTGGATTCGCCGCTGCCGGTGCAGGTCCTGGAGGCCAGCCCGAAAGGGCACTACACCCAATTAGTCGTCCAGCCTCTGGGGTGGTATGACGAACCGCTGAGCGTGGTGTTAACGGGCGATGAGGCGCCGTCCCGCGGCGAACGGCTGTTCGTCGGGCTGCAAAACGCGCGTTTGTACAACGGTACCGAGCGTATCGAGCCGCGCGGCGAGCTTGCTCTGGCGGAGTCGGCCTGATAGCTTAAATCCATGTGCTTTTGCCGGGTGAGGCTCTGCTTACCCGGTCTGGAATTATCACGCGTCTGCCAGGCCGGGTAAGCGAAGCGCCGCCCGGCTTTTTTATTGAGTAAAAATCGTGAATACACTCGAACAAACCATCGGCAATACCCCTCTGGTCAAACTTCAGCGTCTGGGACCGGACAACGGCAGCGAAGTCTGGGTCAAACTCGAAGGCAATAATCCGGCCGGCTCGGTGAAAGATCGCGCCGCGCTGTCGATGATCGTCGAAGCGGAAAAACGGGGTGAAATCCAGCCTGGCGACGTACTGATCGAAGCGACCAGCGGCAACACCGGCATTGCGCTGGCGATGATCGCTGCGTTGAAAGGTTATCGCATGAAGCTGCTGATGCCCGACAACATGAGTCAGGAGCGTCGGGCCGCCATGCGCGCCTACGGCGCCGAGCTTATCCTGGTGACCAAAGAGCAGGGAATGGAGGGGGCTCGCGACCTGGCGCTGGAGATGGCCCAGCGCGGAGAAGGCAAACTGCTCGATCAGTTTAACAACCCGGATAACCCCTACGCCCACTACACCACTACCGGACCGGAAATCTGGCAGCAGACCGCGGGGCGAATTACCCACTTTGTCTCCAGCATGGGGACCACCGGCACCATTACCGGGGTATCGCGCTTTTTGCGCGAACAGAGTAAGCCGGTGGCTATTGTCGGCCTGCAGCCGGAAGAGGGCAGCAGTATTCCCGGGATCCGCCGCTGGCCAGCAGAGTATATGCCGGGCATTTTTAACGCTTCGCTGGTAGATGCGGTGCTGGATATTCATCAGCAGGATGCCGAGAACACCATGCGTCAGCTGGCGGTACGGGAAGGGATTTTCTGTGGCGTCAGCTCAGGCGGCGCGGTGGCGGGCGCGTTACGCATTGCCCGCGAAAATCCCGGCGCGGTGGTGGTGGCGATCGTCTGCGATCGTGGCGATCGCTACCTCTCCACCGGCGTATTCGGCGAGGAACATTTTAGCCAGGGGGCGGGCATTTAATCATCGAGCAGGTCAGTGCCGTAGGAGTTATCGACAGTGCACAGCCAGCGCTCGTCCTGCTTCTGAAAGACGTAGGTGGCGCGCCGCGTAACCTGGGATATCCCGTCCGCCGTCGGGATATCCAGCCGGGTTTCCATAATGACCAGCGCATTGCCGCCGCCTTCAATAACCTCCATTTTTCCCTGAGTCACCACCAGTCGGTGCTGGAAATAGTCGGCAATGGCGATAAAGGCTTTGCGGATATTCTCTTTCCCTCTGACCACCATGCCCGGTTTGACGACCAGCGCGGCGTCTTCTGCGTAATGGGCCATCAGGGTATCGTAATCCTCCTGCGAGATTGCGCGATCGCAGGCTTCAATGACTGCTTTTAACGTGGAGCTGGAGTGAGGCATTGCTGGGACTCCTGTTCGTGAGTTATTTTTCCGCCACCGTCACAGTTTTATCCGTCTGGGCGATCAGGGTATGCAGGTACGGCCGGGCCTGCTGATCGTTTTTACCAGGGAACCTGACGATATAAGGCTTGCCGGTGACAGAGGATGATGATGCCACCTTATCGATAAATTGTTCTGCAGTATCGATACGGTTGCGCGTATTACTTAATTTCAGCCTCAGATGTGCCACGGCTTCATCGCAAGTATGGGCATCGCCATTGCGCACGAAGATGAGATCGCTTTTTTGCGCCAGGGCATCAAGCATCGCATTAATGCGCGCTTCCTGGTAGGCGTTAAGTTTAGCTATAACGGGAAAAGAGAGTAACAGTGTCAGCAGCGCGCAGAAAATGCTTTTCATTTTGCGTCCCTTCCGGATTGGGTTGTCCGGTAAAGTCTACTCTCTTCGCGCCATGGCAATTAAGCTTTCGGAATAGCGCCTGTTTCCGGTTATTTTTCCGTCAGTTTGTCGAGAAATGTCCAGAGTTTCTGATTCATCTCTCGATAGTCCCAGGTGCGCATTTCCTCTTCGCGACGGACAAAACGACGGCCTCTGGCGGCGTTAAGTTCCTGCTGTGAATTGGCGATCAGCAGTTCGATTACCGCAGTATCAAACTCCATATGGCACTGGAAACCGTAGACCCGTTCGCCATATTTGACTATCTGTCGTGGGCAGCCTTCGCTGGAGGCAAGCACTTCCGCCGTTGGGGTCAGGCCGGGCATATCGTTATGCCAGTGGCCAACCACTACGGTATGGCCGAAGTGAGCGATTTTGTCATCCATCAGTCCGGCGGTGGTTAGCGTCAGCGGATAATGGCCAATCTCTTTTTCCGGACTTTCCATCACCGGCGCGCCCAGCGCTTCGCCAATCAGCTGCGAGCCGAGGCAGATACCCACCACGATGCGACCCGCGTGAACGGCCTGAGCGATCAGCCGCTGTTCCGCCTGCGCATTAAAGTAGGGACATTCTGCCAGCGTAGTGCGTGGAGACTGCGGGCCGCCAAGCACCACCAGCATATCAAAATCGTGTGCGTTTGCCGGCAGTGGATCTCCGGCATAAATCCGCGACCAGGTGGTGGAATAGCCATGCTTTTGCACCCAGGTCAGGTAAGCGCCGGGCGCTTCAAAATGCTCATGAACAATAAAATGGACCCGCATGTTATGGCCTCCGTTAGGGGTGGGTTAAGACCAGCGCCAAATCTTCTGCCAGTCGGTTAATCTCAGCGTCATTCAGGCGACCCAACGACAGGCGCAGCCCGTGTGCTGGTGTTCGCACGCCAAATACTTCCCCTTCGCGTACCAGCCAGCCCGCGCGGGCCAGGCGTAACGCGTAAGGCTGGCTCGCCGCCGGCAGCGGCAGCCAGAAATTGAGGCCATCGCCCGGCGGAAAATGACGGGATCCGTGCCGGGCCAGTGCCGCCGCCAGTTTCTGATTTTGCTGTTGGTAGTGATCGCGGCTCTCGGCCATCGAGGCGATAAACAGGTCATCGGTCAGGCAGGCGAGCGTCAGGTCCTGTAGCAGATGGCTGACCCACTGGCTGCCAGCGTTTAGCCGCAGACGCAGCGCGGCTGAGGTTTCGCTATCGCTGGCGATAAAGGCCAGCCGCAGGTCCGGCCCCAGGGTCTTCGACATTGAGCGGACCAGCGCCCAGCGTTGTGTGCTCGCGGGCAGAGGGGAGTACCATGGCGTGGCCGACAGCAGGGCAAAATGGTCATCGACGATAGCCAATACCTGCGGATAGCGGGCCAGCACCTCCCGCAGCGCTTGCGCCCGGGGTTCCGTCAGGCTACAGCCGGTTGGATTATGCGCCCGCGGGGTTAAGATCACTGCCCGCGCGCCGTTACGCAATGCCGTCTCCAGCTCGTCAGGATCCATCCCCTCGGCATCCACCGCCACCGGACAGGGGGTAAAACCAGCGTAACGCACCATATTGATACTGCTGAGAAAGCAGGGATCTTCCACGACCACGCCATCCCCCGGGAGCAGCAGCGCGCACAGCAGGCGTTCCAGAGCGTCAATCGCCCCGCTGGCAAGATTGACTTCAAACGGAGCGGACAGTTCGCGAGCAAACCAGGCCGTGGCCCACTCCCCCAGTCGGGGGTCGACAGCGGCATCCCCATACAGGCGCGGCGTGCGGATAATGTGATCCAGATAACGGGTGAGATCGGGTAGTCTGGCAGGATCCGGATTGCCGCCGGAGATATCGTTCAGCGGCGTGGATGGATCGCCTCCCTCCAGCACTGGCAGTGTGTCCCGCGCTTTGATGGCCGTACCGTTGCGTCCCTGACTGACGGCCAGGCCAGAGGTCACCAGGCGTTTATAGGCGGCGGCGACGGTATTGCGATTCACCGCCAGCTGGCTGGCGAGCTCACGTACCGGCGGCAGAATTTCGCCGGGTTGCAACACGCCGCTTTGCACCAGGTGGCGTATATTGTCGAAGATTTCGCTGGCGGTTTTTCCGGCTAACATTATTGACCTATGACAAAATGAAATTTAGCATAGGACGAATCATAATCAGAGCGTGACCCGCTGTCCAGCGGGGGGAGAAAAGATGGGCCAGCAAGATGACATACAATCAGTGCTCTTTCATGACAAAAGCCGGGCGTCGGAGGTTGATATCGTCGCCGTGCAGTCACAGGTAGTCTACGGCAGCGTCGGTAACAGCATCGCGGTTCCGGCGATTAAACAGCACGGCCTGCGCGTGCTGGCGGTGCCGACGGTGCTGTTCAGCAATACGCCTCATTATGAGACGTTCTATGGCGGCATTATCCCGGAGGAGTGGTTTGTCGGATATCTGCAGGCGCTGGAGGAGCGCGACGCGTTGCGTGAACTGCGGGCGGTGACCACCGGCTATATGGGCAATGCCGTGCAAATCGAGCGCCTGGCGCAGTGGCTGACACGGGTTCGTGTGCGCCATCCTGAGCTGTGCATCCTGGTGGATCCGGTCATCGGCGATGTCGACAGCGGCATCTACGTTAAGGCCGAGATCCCGGACGCCTATCGTCAGCATTTGCTGCCGCTGGCACAGGGGATCACCCCGAATCTGTTTGAACTGGAGACGCTGAGCGGCAGGCGCTGTCGCAATCAACAGGAGGCGGTTGCCGCGGCGCGAAGTCTGCTGTCAGATACCCTTAAGTGGGTGGTGATCACCAGTGCACCGGGGGAGGCGAGTTCGACGATCAATGTGCTGGTGGTAACAGCCGATGCGGTGGAGGTGGTGGTTCATCCACGGGTGGAGACAGATTTGAAGGGGACGGGCGATCTGTTCTGCGCCGAACTGGTGAGTGGCCTGCTCAGCGGCCTGGCACTGGGGGCCGCGACACAGGCTGCCGCGCAGCGCGTGCTGGAGGTGATGAACTGGACCGCCGCGCAGGGTTGCGATGAACTGATCCTGCCACCGCTGGAGAAAAATCGATGAAAAGCTACCGGTTAGTGATCCGCCAGCAGGGGCGTATTGTCGGTCATTTTGATACGACGGGGGAGGCGGCGCTGGAGGATGCCTGCGTGGCGCGGTCGCTGTTCGGCCTGGCCGGAGGGTATCAGTGCGAACTGCTGGTTTCTGACAGTGAAAGACGCATTCTGGAAAGTACGCCGGAAGGTATGCGCGTTCTTTCCCGGGAGAAATGCTACCAGGTAGTGACCAACGCGATATAAAAAAATGGCGCCTTTCGGCGCCATTTTTATGCAGCAAGCATTACTTCTTGATGCGGATAACCGGGGTTTCGCCCACAGTCACGCTACCGGACAGTTTGATCAGCTCTTTGATCTCGTCCATGTTGGAGATAACCACCGGCGTCAGGGTAGACTTGGCTTTCTCTTCCAGCAGCGGCAGATCGAATTCGATTACCGGGTCGCCGACTTTCACGCGCTGGCCTTCTTCAGCAATACGCTTGAAGCCTTCGCCTTTCAGTTCAACGGTATCAATACCGAAGTGAACGAAGAGCTCAATGCCGCTATCAGATTCAATAGAGAACGCATGGTTGGTTTCGAAAATTTTACCAATGGTACCGTCTACCGGCGCGACCATTTTGTTACCGGTCGGTTTGATGGCAATCCCATCGCCCACAATTTTTTCCGCAAAAACCACATCCGGCACGTCTTCGATGTTGACGATTTCACCGGAAAGGGGAGCAATAATCTCAATAGTTCCGGTGTCTTTCTTGTCATCAGAAACCAGAGATTTCAATTTATCAAACAAACCCATGATCTTCTCCTAAGCAGTAATTTGGGCCGCGCATCTCGTGGATTAGCAGATTGTTTTTTCTTCAATGAACTTGTTAACCAGCGTCATTAACTCGTCCGTTGTCGGTTGAGCAAGAGCCTGCTCTGCTAATACTTTTGCATCTTCGAAGTTCGTGTTACGAATAATCTTCTTGATGCGCGGGATGGAAATGGCGCTCATAGAGAATTCGTCCAGCCCCATACCCAGCAACAGAAGTGTAGCACGTTCATCGCCCGCAAGCTCACCGCACATGCCAGTCCATTTACCTTCAGCGTGAGAAGCATCAATAACTTGCTTAATCAGATTCAGTACAGACGGTGACATTGGCTGGTAAAGATGTGAAATCATATCATTACCACGGTCAACTGCCAGAGTATATTGCGTTAAATCATTGGTGCCGATACTAAAGAAATCAACTTCTTTGGCCAGATGACGAGCAATAGTCGCCGCAGCCGGTGTTTCCACCATCACGCCGATCTCAATGGATTCGTCAAATGCTTTACCTTCGTCACGCAGTTCCTGTTTGTAGATTTCGATCTCCTTCTTCAGTGCACGCACTTCTTCAACAGAGATGATCATCGGGAACATGATGCGCAATTTACCGAAAGCAGAGGCACGCAGAATAGCGCGAACCTGATCGCGCAGGATCTCTTTACGATCCATCGCGATACGTACGGCACGCCAGCCGAGGAACGGGTTCTCTTCTTTCGGGAAGTTCATGTACGGCAGCTCTTTGTCGCCGCCGATGTCCATGGTACGGACGATAACGGCCTGAGAGCCACAGGCTTCAGCCACCGCTTTATAAGCTGCAAACTGCTCTTCTTCTGTCGGCAGCGCGTCGCGATCCATGAACAGGAATTCGGTACGATACAGGCCTACGCCTTCGGCGCCGTTGCGCTCAGCACCTTCGACATCGCGAACGGTACCAATGTTGGCGCACACTTCAACCTGATGGCCGTCGAGGGTAATCGCCGGCAGATCTTTCAGTTTCGCCAGTTCGGCTTTTTCTTCCGCAACCTGAGCCTGCAGATTACGCAGCGCTTCAATTTGCTCGTTAGACGGGTTGATCAGAACCTGATTGTTCACCGCGTCAAGAATCAGATAGTCGCCGTTTTTCACCTGCGCCGTAATGTTGCCGGTGCCCACAATCGCTGGCAGTTCCAGGGAACGCGCCATGATGGAGGTGTGAGAAGTACGGCCGCCCGCGTCGGTGATGAAGCCCAGCACTTTTTTCAGGTTCAGCTGTGCGGTTTCAGACGGGGTCAGATCGGCAGCGACGAGGATAACTTCATCCTGAATCGCGCTCAGATCGATGATCGCCAGACCAAGGATGTTGCGCAGCAGGCGCTTACCGATATCACGTACGTCAGCGGCACGTTCTTTCAGGTATTCATCGTCCAGCTCTTCCAGGGCAGTGGCCTGACCGTCGATAACTTCATTGGCTGCCGCGTCGGCAGTCATGTGCTTATCTTTAATCAGGGCTATGATTTCCTGCTCAAGCTCCTCATCTTCCAGCAGCATGATATGCCCTTCGAAGATGGCTTCTTTTTCTTCACCGAAAGTTTCACCAGCTTTGGTTTTGATGACCTCCAGCTGGGCGGAGGCCTTGGCGCGGCCGCTCAGGAAACGTTCGACTTCCTGATCAACCTTATCGGCAGAAATTTTCTTCCGGTCGATGACAATTTCATCTTCCTTCAGCAGCAGTGCTTTGCCGAAGGCGATACCCGGGGATGCTAAAATGCCTGAAATCATAACCCTACCTTACTTGTGACTGATATGAAAAAGAACCCGTGAACTTACTCGAGTTCAGCCATCAGTTTAACCAGATGTTCAACAGCTTTCTGCTCATCTTCGCCTTCAGCGGAGAGGGTCACTACGGTGCCCTGGGTCAGGCCCAGAGTCTGCAGTTTGAACAGGCTTTTGGCGCTGGCGCTTTTGCCGTTGGAGGTTACAGTGATCTCAGAAGTGAAGCCTTTAGCTTCTTTAACAAACTGAGCAGCAGGGCGGGTGTGCAGACCGTTCGGAGCGGTAATGGTAACTTCTTGCTGGAACATTATATTTCCCCAACTTATAGGTTTAGTGTTGTGGACCTAAAGTCTAGTCTAACGACTCGACTTTAGCCTGTATTGTTAGCGCCGGCGTTACGTTTCCGGCCTTGGCGTCGGCAGCGCCTGGCGCTGCGAAGACCTGAGGGCCATTGACGTCTAGCACGTCATTAAACATTATGCCGCGAAAGGAAGACTTGAACCAAATCATAAAATCGATTCAGCTGGCGGAAATCCTCTTCTGAATAATTTCGCGCATCAAAATAAATGTGCTGGTTAAATACCAGACCCTACGAGGTGAATCAATGCCAGGAGGGGTAAAACTTTGACGTATGCCACAAAAAAGCACCTGAAAAGGTGCTTTTTTACACATTATTTACAAGCTGGCACTACTGTTGCAGTTCTTTCTCTGTGAAGAGATCGGCAAACAACGCGGTGCTTAAATAACGCTCACCTGAGGAAGGTAGGATAACCACAATATTCTTATTGGTAAAGGCCTCATCTTCCTGCAGCTTCAGCGCGGCGGCAACGGCGGCCCCGGAAGAGATACCTGCCAGAATGCCTTCTTCTTCCATCAGACGGCGTGCCGTCGAGATAGCTTCATCATTGGTGATACCGATGACTTTATCCACCAGCTTCAGATCCAGGTTGCCAGGGATGAAGCCAGCGCCGATACCCTGAATTTTGTGCGGACCCGGCTTGAGCTCTTCGCCTGCCAGCGCCTGAGAGATGACCGGCGAGTCGGTCGGTTCAACCGCGACGGTGATCAGATCTTTTTTACCCTTGGTGTTTTTAATATAGCGGCTGACACCGGTCAGCGTTCCGCCGGTACCAACGCCAGAGATAAACACATCCACTTGACCGTCGGTGTCTTCCCAGATTTCCGGGCCGGTGGTTTTCTCGTGAATTTCCGGGTTTGCCGGGTTGCTGAACTGCTGCAGCAGCAGGAATTTTTCCGGGTTGCTGGCGACAATCTCTTCCGCTTTCTGGATGGCGCCTTTCATACCTTTGGCGCCTTCGGTCAACACCAGGTTTGCGCCCAGCGCTTTCAGCAGCTTACGACGCTCAATGCTCATGGTTTCTGGCATGGTTAGCGTCAGTTTATAGCCGCGTGCCGCCGCCACGTAGGCGAGGGCGATACCGGTGTTGCCGCTGGTCGGTTCGACCAGTTCCACGCCAGGTTTCAGAACGCCGCGCTTTTCAGCATCCCAGATCATATTGGCGCCGATACGGCATTTTACGCTAAAGCTCGGGTTACGAGATTCTACCTTTGCCAGGATACGGCCGTTACCAATGCGGTTCAGTCGTACCAGCGGCGTATGACCGATAGTCAGGGAGTTGTCTTCAAAAATCTTACTCATGGCCCGTCCTTAACTGTATGAAATTTGGGGGTACGGCATCAGCATACCCGCTTAAAGAATATGCGGAAGTAAGGATTTAGCATATCTATATGCGGAAGGGAAATAATGGTGAGCAAGAAGGAATAAGCGAGATATAAGGAGCGGCCTTTGCCGCTCCTGGATGGACGTATAAGAGCTACTTCCAGAGACCGTGTTTATCGCGATAGCAATCAACCCACATGGCGGTGGCGCCGCAGATAGCCACCGGGAGGATCACCAGGTTTACTACCGGGATCATGGTGAACAGGCTGGTGAGCGCCCCAAACTGCATATTCATCACCTTGCGGCTGCGCAGTGCTTCACGCATGGTTTTGAAGGGGACCTTATGATTATCAAAAGGATAATCACAGTATTGAATCGCCAGCATCCATGCGCTGAACAGGAACCAGAGTACCGGTGCTACTGTCTGGCCAACGCCAGGAATAAAATAGAGCAATAACAGCACGATGGCACGCGGCAGATACCAGGCTAGCTTCTGCCACTCCCGTTTCATAATGCGCGGAATATCCTTCATGATGCCAAACACGCCGACATCCGGCGGGGTGGCGCCGGTCAGGCGTGCTTCCAGCTGTTCTGCCAGCAGTCCACTGAACGGGGCGGCTATCCAGTTGGCGATTGTCGAAAAGAAGTAGCCAAACACCAGCAGGATTGAGATCACTACCAGCGGCCACAGCAGATAATTCAGCCACTGCAACCAGTCCGGTACATGGCTCATCAGCGAGGGGATCCAGCTGCCGAGACGGGTAAACAGCCACCAGAAGGCACCGCCCATCAGCAACACGTTAACCAGCAAAGGCAGGAAGACATAACGACGTATGCCCGGCAGACCGATGAGTTTCCAGCCCTGCGAAAAATAATAAACGCCGCTACGCGGGGTTGGTGCGGATGATGAAACCATAGCCAGGCAATGCTCCTTTTTTAACATCCAGGGTGAATGCGCGCTTATTTTATCGGGTCGTCAGACAATAACCAGTTAGGAAATGTTCGAAAAAACAGCAAAAAGCACGATTTAGTTCATCTTTATGTGGTGAAAGCCACCGACGCACTTGCACTTGAGGTAATCGGCAAATACTCTTAGTGAGTAAATGTTTGCCGTGGTGGCAAGGTGTTAGAACAACAGAGAATATAATGATGCAGGATTTGCGTCTGATATTAATCATTGTTGGCGCGATCGCCATAATCGCTTTACTGGTACATGGGTTCTGGACCAGCCGTAAAGAACGTTCTTCGATGTTTCGCGATCGCCCACTGAAACGTATGAAGTCGCGCGACGATGAGTCAGAAAATGACGACTTTGATGATAATGTTGAAGGCGTAGGTGAAGTCCGCGTTCATCCGGTCACTCACGCCCCGCACGGCGCGCATGGGGAGCATGAAGCCCCTCGTCAGGCGCCACAGCACCAGTACCAGCCGCCTTACGAGCGTCAGATGCAGCAGCCTGTGCGTCCCGAAGAACCGGTTCGCCAGCCGCCGCGCCAGGCTCCGGTTCCGCCGCAGGGGCAGCAGCCTGTGCCGCATGCGGCACCACAGCCCGGCTGGCAACAGCCACAGCCCGCGCAGCCGCCCGTGCAACCTCAACACCAGCCGCAGCCGGTTGTGCAGCAGCCCGTGGCGCCACAACCGGTGACGCCGTCTGTCGCCCAGCCGCAGCCGACCGCACCGCAGCAGCCTGTCGCCGCGCCGCAGCCCACTGTGGCTGAGCCACAGCCAGCGGAACCGCAGCAGCCTGCTGCCCCTCAGCCGAAAGAGCGCAAAGAGACGGTTATCGTGATGAACGTCGCCGCTCATCACGGCTCGCAGCTTAACGGTGAGGTGCTAATCAACAGCATTCAGCAGGCCGGTTTCAAGTTTGGCGAAATGAATATTTTCCACCGTCACCTGAGCCCGGACGGCAGCGGACCCGTGCTGTTTAGCCTGGCCAACATGGTGAAGCCGGGGACCTTTAATCCGGACAGTATGGCGGATATGATGACCCCCGGGGTGACTATCTTTATGCAGGTCCCTTCCTATGGCGATGAACTGCAGAACTTCAAGCTGATGCTGCAGTCTGCGCAGTATATCGCTGATGAAGTGGGCGGCGTGGTGCTTGACGATCAGCGTCGCATGATGACGCCGCAAAAACTGCGTGAATATCAGGATCGTATTCGCGAAGTGAAAGACGCGAACGCCTGACGTCCCGCGTTATCTCAACTCCTTCTCAACCCCCGCCTGTCGGGGGTTTTTTATCATTGATGGTGTGATATGGAACCGATCGAACAACAACTGACTGAACTGCGAACCACGCTTCGCCATCATGAATATCTGTACCACGTTATGGACGCACCGGAAGTACCCGATGCGGAATATGACCGCCTGATGCGCGAGCTGCGCGAGCTGGAGAGTCAGCATCCGGAGCTGATTACCCCGGACTCGCCGACGCAGCGGGTGGGGGCGGCGCCACTGACCGCCTTCAGCCAGATCCGCCATGAAGTACCGATGCTGTCGCTGGACAACGTATTTGATGAAGAGAGTTTTCTTGCCTTCAACAAGCGGGTGCAGGATCGTCTGAAAAGTACTGACGGTCTCACCTACTGCTGCGAGCTTAAGCTCGACGGCCTCGCGGTGAGTATTCTCTATGAAAACGGCGTGTTAATGCAGGCGGCGACCCGCGGCGATGGCACCACCGGCGAAGATATTACCTCTAACGTGCGAACCATTCGCGCCATCCCGCTCAAGCTGCATGGCGAAAATATCCCCGCCCGCCTTGAGGTGCGCGGTGAGGTGTTCCTTCCGCAGGCCGGGTTTGAAAAAATCAATGAAGAAGCGCGCCGCACCGGCGGAAAAGTGTTTGCTAACCCGCGTAATGCGGCGGCGGGTTCGCTGCGCCAGCTCGATCCACGCATCACAGCGAAGCGACCGCTTACTTTCTTCTGCTATGGCGTGGGCGTGCTGGAGGGCGGCGAGCTGCCCGCCAGCCACTCGGCCCGTTTGCTGCAGTTTAAAGCCTGGGGGCTGCCGGTGAGCGATCGCGTCACCCTGTGCCATACCCCCGAGGAAGTGCTCACTTACTATCGTAAAGTTGAGGAAGATCGTCCTCATCTGGGCTTTGACATTGATGGCGTAGTGATCAAAGTCGATTCGCTGGCATTGCAGGAACAGCTGGGTTTCGTGGCCCGCGCGCCGCGCTGGGCTGTGGCCTTTAAGTTCCCGGCACAGGAGCAGATGACTTTCGTCCGGGACGTGGAGTTCCAGGTGGGGCGCACCGGAGCGATTACCCCAGTGGCGCGCCTGGAGCCGGTCCATGTTGCCGGCGTGCTGGTGAGCAATGCCACCCTGCATAACGCCGATGAAATCGAGCGCTTAGGTTTGAAAATCGGCGACAAGGTGGTGATTCGCCGGGCTGGCGACGTGATCCCGCAGGTGGTCAACGTGGTGCTTTCCGAGCGTCCGGCAGATGCCCGGGATGTGGTCTTCCCGACCCACTGCCCGGTATGTCAGTCAGACGTTGAGCGGGTCGAGGGCGAAGCGGTGGCTCGCTGTACGGGCGGCCTTATCTGCGGTGCGCAGCGCAAAGAGTCGCTCAAGCACTTTGTCTCTCGTCGCGCACTGGACGTTGACGGCATGGGCGACAAAATCATCGATCAGCTGGTAGAGAAAGAGTATGTCCATACCCCGGCGGATCTGTTCCGCCTGACGGCAGGAAAACTGACCGGGCTGGATCGGATGGGGCCGAAGTCTGCGCAAAACGTGGTGAACGCCCTGGAGAAAGCCAAAGAGACAACCTTTGCGCGCTTCCTTTACGCGTTGGGTATTCGCGAGGTAGGCGAAGCGACGGCGGCGGGGCTGGCGGCGCATTTTGGCACCCTTGACGCTCTGGAGCAGGCGTCCATTGAGGATCTGCAAAAGGTCCCTGACGTTGGCATCGTAGTCGCCACCCATACCTTCAACTTCTTTGCCGAAGAAAGCAACCGCGATGTCATCGCGCAGCTGCTGGCCGAAGGCATCCACTGGCCGGCGCCCGTGGTGGTGAAGGCGGAAGAAATTGATAGTCCGTTTGCGGGTAAAACCGTGGTTCTGACCGGTAGCCTGAGTCAGCTGTCGCGGGATGATGCCAAAGCACGTCTGGTGGCGCTGGGGGCGAAGGTAGCTGGCAGCGTGTCGAAGAAAACCGATCTGGTGATTGCCGGCGAAGCGGCGGGCTCTAAGCTGGCGAAAGCGCAGGAGCTGGGCATTGAGGTGATTGACGAAGCCGAAATGATGCGTCTGCTGGGAGAATAACGTGGATAAAGCGCAGCTGGTCGAGATAGCCAATACCGAGATGCCGTTCGGGAAATACAAGGGACGTCGTTTAATCGACGTCCCGGAAGAGTATTTGTTGTGGTTTGCGCGCAAGGATCAATTCCCTGCCGGCCATCTCGGCGAACTGATGGCGTTGACCCTGCTGATTAAAACCGAGGGGCTGAGCGATCTGGTCCAGCCCCTGAAGAAAGCGCGTTAAGCTTTGGCGGCGTTGGCCTTTTCCTGCGCGATACGCGCATCGGTCTGCTGCTTGTAGCGCCGCGCCAGCACTGCGCAGACCATCAACTGGATTTGATGGAAGATCATCAACGGCAGCACCATGATGCCGAGGATGGAGGTCGGGAAGAGAATATTGGCCATCGGAATGCCGTTGGCCAGACTCTTTTTCGAACCGCAGAAGACGATAGTTATTTCATCGGCTTTGTTAAAGCCGCAGCGGCGGGCGACAAACATATTGACCGCGATGACGATGGCCAGCAGTACCAGGCTGACAATCACGATAAACAGCAGCGATCCCAGACCGACTTTATGCCAGATGCCGTTCACCACCGCCTCGCTAAAGGCGGAGTAAACCACCAGCAGAATTGAAGTCTGGTCGGTTTTACCAATCCACTTCTTATGTTTCGCCACCCAGTTGCCGATCCACGGCCGTGATAAATGGCCAAGCACGAAAGGCAGCAGCAGTTGCAGCATGATCTTCCCGACCTGCTCGAGGCTGCCGCCTGCGCCATGGAGGTTCATCAGTACCCCCACCAGCAGCGGGGAAATAAAGATGCCCAGCAGGCTGGAGGCCGAGGCTGAACAGACTGCCGCCGCGACGTTGCCTCCGGCCAGGGAGGTAAAAGCGATAGCAGATTGCACGGTGGCCGGCAGAATGCACAGATAGATAAAGCCGCTGTAGAGCATCGGATCGACATTCACCGGGGCCCACCAGGCAAACAAAACCCCCAGTACCGGGAAGAGGATGAACGTGCTGCACATCACCCACAGATGCAAGCGCCAGTGACTGCCGCCGGCGATAATCGCTTCCCGGGAGAGTTTAGCGCCGTGCATAAAGAACAGCAGGGCGATGGCCGCGGTGGTCAGATGTTCAAAGAAGGGGACGAATGCGCCACGGGCCGGAAAGAATGAGGCCAGCAGGACAACGACGATCAGCGTTGCCGTAAAGGGATCGAGAATGCGGAAAAGTTTCATAAACGCTCCTGAAAAGAGATGCGCTATTGTGCTTTTTTTCATTTGAGAAATAAAATTGATTTATTGCATCTATTCATGAATAAAAAAGATGAATTACTCTCTGCGTCAGTTAAAAGTGTTCGTCACCGTCGCCCGGGCTAAAAGCTTCAGCCGGGCAGGGGAGATGATTGGCTTGAGCCAGTCGGCTGTCAGCCACAGCGTTAAAGAGCTGGAGCATCAGACCGGCGTTCGTCTGCTCGATCGTACCACCCGCGAAGTGGTGCTTACCGAAGCGGGCCAACAGCTGGCGGGCAGGCTGGAGCGTTTGCTTGATGAACTGGCGGTGACGCTGCGCGACGCCGGGCGGGTAGGACAGCAGCTGAGCGGGACCGTTAAGGTCGCCGCCAGCCAGACGATTTCGGCCCACCTGATCCCGCAGTGTATTGCCCACAGTAATCGACGATACCCTGATATTGATTTTGTGCTGCATGACCGTCCCCAGCAGTGGGTGCTGGAGAGTATTCGCCATGGGGAAGTGGATTTCGGCATTGTGATCGACCCTGGCCCGGCGACAGACCTGCAGTGTGAGGGCGTGCTGGCGGAGCCCTTTTTACTCCTGTGTCGGGAGGATCATCCTTTTGCCGACCTGACGGAAGTACCATGGCAGGCGTTGCAGGATGAAAGACTGATCCTGCAGGATTATGCCTCCGGTAGTCGCCCTTTGATTGATGCAGCCCTCAGTAGGCTGGCTATCCGGGCGAATATTGTGCAGGAGATTGGCCACCCGGCAACTCTCTTTCCGATGGTGGAATCGGGGATTGGCATCAGCGTACTGCCGGCGCTGGCGTTGCCGTTACCGCAGGGAAGCCATTTGACGGTGAAGCGACTGACCCCGGTGGTCGAGCGGCAGCTGATGCTGGCATGCCGGAAAAATCGTTCGCTGTCGACTGCCGCTCAGGCGTTATGGGAAATTGTGCGTGAGGAAGGAGAGAATTTAACCGCCGCCAGGGTTGAAGATCCGCTTTATCAGCGCTGACAAGGGGACTGCTGGGGGCGAACTCGCGGCAGGTTGTGTTTTACGCATAGCAAAAAGGCGCCTTTAGGGCGCCTTTTTACATTGGTGGGTCGTGCAGGATGACTCGGCTTCGCCTCGCCCTTCGGGCCGTCGCCGTGAGCGGCTCCGTTGTCTCACTTCGTTCGACCCGAACCTGCTGCAGGTCCGAATCGTTGAGTTCAGCGCATAGCAAAAAGGCGCCTTTAGGGCGCCTTTTTACATTGGTGGGTCGTGCAGGATTCGAACCTGCGACCAATTGATTAAAAGTCAACTGCTCTACCAACTGAGCTAACGACCCGAAGTGGTGGGTGATGACGGGATCGAACCGCCGACCCCCTCCTTGTAAGGGAGGTGCTCTCCCAGCTGAGCTAATCACCCACTTCGGTACTTCATATTTTGACAGAAAATCCAGCTGGCGAGAAAGTGGTGGGTGATGACGGGATCGAACCGCCGACCCCCTCCTTGTAAGGGAGGTGCTCTCCCAGCTGAGCTAATCACCCACTTCGGTACTTCATATTTTGACAGAAAATCCAGCTGGCGAGAAAGTGGTGGGTGATGACGGGATCGAACCGCCGACCCCCTCCTTGTAAGGGAGGTGCTCTCCCAGCTGAGCTAATCACCCCCGCTGTGTGGAGTCGCATTATAGGGAGAGTTGAAAATGAGTCAACGCCTTTTCTAAAGAATTCGTTCGTTCGTCGTAAAATTAAACAAAGCGATCGCAAAACCGGCGGCATAGTATGATTTATAAACAAAAATGGCAAACCGTGACGTTCCGACGGGAACAACATTGAGGAATCAGCCCACGGTGTTAGAATATTGACCCATAATTTCCACCGGACATTGCCGGCTATCGGCATCTTTATTAAACGTAAGGCCAATTCATGAAAATCAAAACTCGCTTCGCGCCAAGCCCAACAGGCTATCTGCACGTTGGCGGTGCGCGTACTGCTCTCTATTCCTGGCTTTTTGCCCGTAACCACGGCGGTGAGTTTGTGCTGCGTATTGAAGACACCGATCTCGAACGCTCCACCCCGGAAGCAATTGAAGCCATCATGGACGGCATGAACTGGCTGAATCTGCAATGGGATGAAGGTCCCTATTACCAGACCAAACGTTTCGACCGTTATAACAACGTGATCGATGAGATGCTGGAAGCCGGCACCGCTTATAAATGCTATTGCTCGAAGGAGCGTCTGGAAGCGCTGCGTGAAGAGCAGATGGCGAACGGTGAGAAGCCGCGTTACGACGGCCGCTGCCGCCATAGTCACGAGCATCATGCGGATGATGAGCCTTGCGTCGTGCGTTTCGCTAACCCGCAGGAAGGTTCGGTTATCTTTGACGACCAGATCCGCGGACCGATTGAGTTCAGCAACCAGGAGCTGGACGATCTGATCATTCGCCGCACCGATGGTTCCCCGACCTATAACTTCTGCGTCGTCGTGGATGACTGGGATATGGCGATCACTCACGTGATCCGTGGTGAAGATCATATCAACAACACGCCGCGCCAGATCAACATCCTCAAAGCGCTGAATGCGCCGGTGCCGGTTTACGCCCACGTATCGATGATCAATGGCGATGATGGTAAAAAACTGTCCAAACGCCACGGTGCGGTCAGCGTGATGCAGTATCGTGACGACGGCTACCTGCCGGAAGCGTTGCTCAACTATCTGGTTCGTCTGGGCTGGTCCCATGGCGATCAGGAGATCTTCACCCGTGAAGAGATGATCGAGTTCTTCTCGCTGGGGGCGGTGAGCAAGTCCGCCAGCGCGTTCAACACCGATAAACTGCTGTGGCTGAACCATCATTACATCAATACGCTGCCGGCGGATTATGTGGCGACGCATCTGCAGTGGCATATCGAGCAGGAAAATATCGATACCCGTAACGGCCCGCAGCTGGCCGAGCTGGTGAAACTGCTGGGCGAACGTTGCAAAACGTTGAAAGAGATTGCCCAGAGCTGCCGCTACTTTTATGAAGAGTTCGCAGAGTTCGACGCTGATGCAGCGAAGAAACATCTGCGTCCGGTGGCGCGTCAGCCGCTGGAAGTGGTTCGCGATAAGCTGGCGGCGATCGGCGACTGGACGGCGGAAAACGTTCACCACGCCATTCAGGCAACCGCTGATGAGCTGGAAGTGGGCATGGGTAAAGTCGGTATGCCGCTGCGCGTGGCTGTGACCGGGGCAGGGCAGTCTCCTGCGCTTGACGTTACCGTTCACGCTATTGGTAAATCGCGCAGCGTAGAGCGTATTAATAAAGCACTGGCTTTTATCGCGGAACGTGAGGCTCAGGCCTCCTGATAGCGATGTAGAGGAAACAACGGCAGGTCATCCCTGCCGTTTTTTATGCCCGCTACCTGGGGCTGGCGATGCCCAGGCGGCTAAGAAAACCGCTAATCCCTTCCCGGGCCAGCAGATCGCGTAGCCGTAATTGTTCTTCCTGAGTCATCAGATGAAGGGTCTCTGTGATCTGCCGCCAGACCACGTCGGCTTCATTGACCAGGTAAGCGCCCGGCGATTCCGCGAGATCATTATCGCTAAACAAATGGCGCCTGGCAGGGATGTTAGTGAGAAATTCCAGCACCGGCTGGTCGATGACCACCAGTCGTGCTCGTCCACCTTTGACGCCGGGAATTGCCTCCGTACGCCATTTTTTCTCCCGAACCCAGCGATTGATGGTTTGTCTTGCCAGCCCCAGACAGTCAGCAAGCTCTGCGGGTGTCATTTTATCTTTCAGTTTCATCATCGTTTACCGATCGCGGATCCCTAACCGAAGCAGTAACCCGGTGATCCCTTCGCGCAGCAGCAGCGACATAAGCTGTTTCTGCTCGCTGGGGGTCAATTCTTTACAGAGGGTCAACAGCAGCGATTCCAGATCGCTGTCGTGGGTGGAATAGGCGCCGGGCGTCTCTGCCACGCGCTGAGCACTGCGGATGAACTCTCTGACCTGCTCATTGACATGGACCAGTCGCGCTTTGCCCCCCTGGACGCCAGGCCGTGGAGAGGTCTGCCAGCCTTCTTTCCGCACCCACTTATTGATAGTTTGCCGGCTGTAGCCAGTCAGATGGGCGATTTCTTCAGGTGTCATTCGTTCCTTGAGCATACTATTTCCTGAGTAAATGTATGGGAATTAGCTGTCCATGTTATAGCATCCTTTTACTTGAAAAGGTGACCAGTTTAACTTCTGGCTGCGATAAGGCTCGCATTGTCAGCAAGTTGCCTGCTTTTTCAGCGATTGAATCGGCTGGGATAATTTTGCCGTTGACACCTGAGCGAGGAATTCATATTATGCCGCCCGTCAACACGACACGCTTTACGTTACGGGGCTATAGCTCAGCTGGGAGAGCGCTTGCATGGCATGCAAGAGGTCAGCGGTTCGATCCCGCTTAGCTCCACCAAATTCTGCACCCAGCGGATTTGGTTCGTAAAGAGGTCCTGTGGGGCTATAGCTCAGCTGGGAGAGCGCTTGCATGGCATGCAAGAGGTCAGCGGTTCGATCCCGCTTAGCTCCACCAAAATTCAGAACCCTCGCCTTGGCGGGGGTTTTTGTTTTTATATGCTTTCATGTAAAGCACTTTCTGGTTAAGTCAGTTAATCTCCAGCAATTAAAATCGAAAGTAATTTCAGACTTTTTCCTGATAAATCACCTTGCCTACCCTAAATAAGCAACATAACATTCCCCCATTAAACGTAATGAGGTTGTTGGAGTTTTAATTAACAATAATGGTTGATAAAATTAACATTAATATCAAAAAAACTCTGTTGGCCTTTATCGTCTGTTTAGTCGCCATTCCGCTGGCCCGTTTTATTTCACCGCAAACGGTTATTGATGGCAATCTTATTTATATTGCCTGGCTGCCAATCGGCGTAATGTTTTCTGTTATTTTTATCTTCGGCCGCTATGCGATCGCGCCATTAATTCTCGCGTTTGCCATCACCAATAGTTTTATCATCAAATTAACGCTACCACAGGCGTTTATCTTACTTTTTTGTCAGCTATTCGCGGTATTCGTTTCCTGCGCTATTTTACGTCTGATAGTGGGTAAGCGCTGGCGCTGTGGTCCTACGGCGAAGCATATGGGGGCGCGAATCTTCTGGGGCGGCTTCTTTGCACCGGTACTGTTGAAGATCACCATGTATCTCGCCGGGCAATATTTTGCGTTTCCATTATCGATTACCAGCTATTTTGGTAGTATGCCGTTGATTTATACCGTGATAGATATCCAAAGTTTAATCAGCGCGGCATTAATTTTTACCACGTTCCTTTATTATCCAATGCGGATGATTATCAGTCTACGCTATGCCCGGCGTTTTTGGCGGCAGGAATGTTTACCGTGGCTGGCACCGCAATATCGCTCCTTTACCCTATATTGGTTTATCGCGCTGGCGCTGATATTAACGCTATTATGTGCGCCGTATCAGTCTGAATTTATTGCCGGTTATTTAGTTCCGGTTATTTTTATTGTCTACTTTATCGGTATCAGTCGAATAGGTCATGCGCTGCTGCGTATTTCATGGTCTGTCTCGGCCTTTTTGCTGGTGGTATATAACAAAAACTTTCTCCAGGGAGTGCAAAGTGAGTATTCACTGTCCTTTGTGCTGTCGGTACTGATCTCCTTTACTATCTGTTTGTTTTATATGGCCGACATTTATGCCCGCAGCGACCGTAATAAGCGCCGCTGGCGCAGCCAGGCGGAAGAGGATCCGCTGACCGGCTTGCCTAACCTGCGCGCGCTGGAGAGTCATTTACAGAGTGGTTCTCAGCAAGCCGTCTGCAGCCTGCGTATTGATAATCTCGATTTCCTCAGTCGGCATTATGGCCTGATGATGGGGGTAGACTGTAAACGGCAAATCATTCGGGCGCTGCAGCCTCTGCTGGGGGCAGCGGATAAAGTCTTCCAGGTACCGGGTAGTGAATTAATCCTTGTGCTAGGCGGACCCGATCCCGCGGCGCGACTGAACCATATGGTCGCCATTCTCAACCACAAAAAATTCAGCTGGCACAATCAGCCTCTGGACCTGGAGTTTGGCGCGGCATGGAGCCGCTACGATGGCCAGGGTGAGGCGCTACATCCGATGCTCGGCCAGCTAAGCTGGCTGTCCGAACAGGCGGGGAGCGAACGTCGGGTGCTGGCGCTGGATGAGGAGCAGGAGCTGGTGGTGGATCAAACGACCGAGCAGGTACGCCTTCTGATGCGTGTTAAACAGGTCCTTAAAGCACGGGCGCTGGTGCTCTATGCACAGCCGATTCAGAATGCGGCAGGAGAGGGGTATTACGAGATCCTTACCCGTATGCGCAGTGGCGACAACGTCATCATGCCCGATCAGTTTATTCCGCTGATTGTGCAGTTTAACCTAAGCCAGCGCTTTGACATGCTGGTACTGGAGACTTTGTTTAGTTCGCTTCATCGGCATCCTGGGCAACAATTCTCGGTCAATCTGTTGCCTTCAACCCTGATGCAAAAAGACAGCGCCGCGCAGATTATCGCGCTGTTTAAACGCTATGGTGTTTCACCGGGTCTTATCACGATTGAAGTGACTGAAGAGCAGGCGTTCTCCAATGCCGATACCAGCCAGAAAAACCTTGAAGCGCTGCGCGCGTTTGGTTGCGCTATCGCCATTGATGATTTTGGCACCGGATATGCGAACTATGAACGGCTGAAGAACTTGCAGGCCGATATCATTAAAATTGACGGCTGCTTCGTGCGCGACATTCTGACCGATCCCCTGGACGCCATCATGGTGAAATCGATTGTTGAGATGGCGCGAGTGAAACAGATGAGCGTGGTGGCGGAATATGTCGAAAGCGAACCGCAAAAAAGGCGCCTGCTGGAGCTGGGCGTGAATTATCTGCAGGGTTACCTGGTCGGTAAGCCGCAGCCGTTGAATGAGTGAAAGATAAAAAAAAGCCGGGCATTGCCCGGCTCAGATGATTGACGTGTATTACAGAACCAGTGCCGCAATGGAAGCGGACAGCACGCTGACCAGCGTGGAGCCGTAAACCAGCTTCAGGCCGAAGCGAGATACCACGTTGCCCTGTTCTTCGTTCAAGCCTTTGATCGCCCCGGCGATGATACCGATAGACGAGAAGTTGGCGAAGGAAACCAGGAAGATGGAGATAATGCCTTCCGCGCGTGGAGAGAGCGTTGAGGCGATTTTCTGCAGATCCATCATGGCGACGAATTCATTGGAGACCAGCTTAGTGGCCATAATACTGCCCACCTGCAGTGCTTCGCTTGCCGGCACGCCCATCACCCAGGCGACCGGGTAGAAGATATAGCCGAGGATCCCCTGGAAGGAGATGCTGTAACCAAACCAGCCGGTCACGGTGGCGAACAGCGCGTTCAGCGCGGAGATCAGTGCGATAAAACCGATCAGCATCGCTGCCACGATGATCGCAACTTTAAAGCCCGCCAGAATATACTCGCCCAGCATTTCGAAGAAGCTTTGACCTTCGTGCAGATTCGACATCTGCAGATTTTCTTCACTTTGTTCCACGCGGTACGGGTTAATCAATGACAGCACGATAAAGGTGCTGAACATGTTTAGCACCAGCGCCGCGACGACATATTTCGGCTGCAGCATGGTCATGTACGCGCCTACGATGGACATCGACACGGTAGACATCGCCGTCGCCGCCATGGTGTACATGCGGTTGCGCGACATTTTGCCGAGAATATCTTTATACGCGATAAAGTTTTCCGACTGACCGAGGATCAGCGAGCTCACGGCGTTGAAGGACTCCAGCTTGCCCATACCGTTGACTTTTGACAGAACGGTACCGATAGCGCGGATGACAATCGGCAGGATACGAATATGCTGCAAAATACCAATCAACGCGGAAATGAAGACGATAGGGCACAGAACCTTAAGGAAGAAGAAGGCCAGACCTTTGTCGTTCATGCTGCCGAACACGAAGTTTGTCCCTTCGTTGGCAAAGCCGAGGAGTTTTTCAAACATCTCGGAGAAGCCTTTCACAAAACCCAGACCAATATCGGAGTTCAGGAAGAACCAGGCCAGCAGGACTTCAATGACAAGCAGTTGAACAACATAACGAATACGGATCTTTTTACGGTCATGACTGACCAACAGGGCCAGTATAGCCACCACAACGATCGCGAGGACAAAATGCAAGACGCGGTCCATAGTTGCTCCAAATATGAGGCAGGTTAAATTTCCGTGCACATTCTATGCAACGGCTTTAAAGAAAACGAGATCAATTGCACACTATTGCAAGGAACTGTGACCAATGGCAAAAATAGTGATCAAACATCCACTTTTGTTATGTTACGTAAAGGTTTTAAAAGTTGCATTCTTGTACTATTCTTAATAGCGGGCTCGATCTCGTTTTCTGACGCCCGTATTTCATTTCCGGCCAGCAATTGTTCCCTTCTATCACAGCAATCATTATCTCCATCCCAAATGAACTTGATAATCATTCGCATTTTGATAGCATGAAACATAGCAAAGGCTATATTTCCAGAGGCAGAAGATGACTAGCAGTCGCGTTGAGAATAGCAGTAGTCGCGCCGCACGCAAGGTGAAGCTCGCCTTAATGGGGCCAGCCTTCGTCGCTGCCATTGGCTATATCGATCCCGGTAATTTCGCCACAAACATTCAGGCCGGCGCCAGCTTTGGCTATCAGTTGCTATGGGTGGTGGTGTGGGCCAACCTGATGGCGATGCTGATCCAGGTGCTCTCTGCCAAACTGGGCATAGCCACCGGCAAAAACCTGGCCGAGCAGATCCGCGATCATTACCCGCGACCAGTGGTGTGGTTTTACTGGGTACAGGCAGAAATTATTGCCATGGCCACCGATCTGGCTGAATTTATCGGCGCCGCGATCGGCTTTAAACTGGTGCTGGGCGTGTCGCTCCTGCAGGGAGCGGTGCTGACCGGAGTGGCAACGTTCCTGATCCTGATGTTGCAGCGGCGTGGACAAAAACCGCTTGAAAAGGTGATCGGCGGGCTGCTGCTGTTTGTCGCTGTGGCCTATGTCGTGGAGTTAATCTTTTCTCAGCCTGCGCTGGCTCCCCTGACTAAAGGGCTGGTGATCCCGACGCTGCCCAACGGCGAAGCGGTATTCCTGGCCGCCGGGGTGCTGGGCGCGACCATCATGCCGCACGTTATCTACTTACACTCCTCGCTTACTCAGCATCTGCACGGCGGGACGCGGAAAGAGCGCTATAACGCGACCCGCTGGGATGTGGCGATCGCCATGACTATTGCCGGGTTCGTCAATCTGGCGATGATGGCAACGGCCGCCGCGGCGTTCCATTTTAATGGCCATACCGGCGTGGCCGATCTCGATCAGGCCTACAGGACGCTGGAGCCGCTGTTGAGCCACGCGGCGGCGACTATCTTTGGTCTCAGTCTGGTCGCCGCAGGCTTGTCGTCGACGGTGGTGGGCACGCTGGCAGGCCAGGTCGTGATGCAGGGATTCATCCGTTTTCATATTCCGCTGTGGTTTCGCCGGGCGGTCACCATGCTGCCGTCGTTTGTGGTGATCCTGCTGGGGCTGGATCCTACGCGCATTCTGGTAATGAGTCAGGTCCTGCTGAGCTTTGGTATTGCACTTGCCCTGGTGCCGCTGCTGATATTTACCAGCAATGCGAAACTGATGGGAGATTTAGTGAATTCCCGTTGGGTGAGAGGTATTGGCTGGGCCATTGTGGTTATCGTGGTGAGTCTCAACGGCTGGTTAATTGTGGGGTCGCTGCTCGGGGTGGCGTAATTCATTACCCGTGCTGGTTAAAGTAAAGGGGAGCCAATAGGCTCCCCTTTAAGTCTGTTGTTAGTGATGGCCATGTCCATGCCCGTGACCGCGCCCACCCGGGCCGCGTCCCCAGCCGCCGCGGTGGTCGTCGCGGTCGCTCCAGCCCGCACGATAGCCGCGCTCCCAGGCTTTATTTTTGCCCTTATCCCAGCCGCGGTGCCAGCCGTTGTCATGACGATGCCAACGGTTATCACGCCATTCATAGTGACGACGCCAGTAATCACGGTCGCGCCAGCCGCCACCGTCCCAGTAGTTACCGTAATTGTCACGATCGCCTATTTGTAATTTTACCGATGGCAGCAGGGTGATTTCACCAGCGTTAGCGACTAGTGGCGCTGCGGCCAGCAGTACTGCTGCCAGAATCAGTGACCTGAACATACTCTTCTCCTTCACGATCGGGGCCGTAAGCGGCCTGTTAACCTGATATTACGGGCCGGTAAAGACCCGTCGCATCGGACGAACTCCGAAAGCACAGAAAAGAGCACTTTTTGCTAAAGTAACATTTGCTTTACAGTTCAAGGATGGCATCGATGGCCGCGCATTCCTCGGCGCTGAAATGACGATTCTGTAGCATGCCGACCGCATCATCCAGCTGTGCGGTTTTACTGGCGCCGATCAACACAGAGGTGACTTTCTCCTCGCGCAGCACCCAGGCCAGAGCCATCTGCGACAGCTTCTGCCCGCGCGCTTCCGCCAGGGCATTCAGCTGACGGATTTTATCTACTTTGGCGGCGGTGAGTTGCTCCGGCTGCAGAAAGCGGCTGCTGCTGGCGGCGCGCGAGTCGGCCGGGATACCGTTCAGATAGCGATCGGTAAGCTGTCCGCCGGCCAGCGGTGAAAACGCTATGCTTCCCACCCCTTCCGTCTGCAGAAAATCTAATAGACCCTCTTCCACTCCACGTTCAAACATCGAGTAGCGAGGCTGGTGAATGATGCAGGGCGTACCGAGGTCGTTAAGGATCTTCACCGCCTCCCGCGCCTGGGGCAGAGGATAGTTGGAAATGCCGACGTACAGCGCTTTACCCTGACGGACCAGATGATCGAGCGCACGCATCGTTTCCATTAGCGGCGTCTGTGGATCAGGCCGGTGATGGTAAAAAATATCGACGTATTCCAGCCCCATGCGTTTAAGGCTCTGGTTAAGACTGGCCACCAGATATTTACGTGATCCCCAGTCGCCGTAAGGGCCGTCCCACATGGTGTAACCTGCTTTGGTGGAGATGATCAACTCATCGCGATAGGGCAGGAGCGACTCTTTCAGGATGCGGCCAAAATTGCTCTCCGCCGAACCCGGCGGCGGCCCATAGTTATTGGCCAAATCGAAATGGGTAATACCGAGATCAAAGGCGTGCAGGAGCATCTGACGGCTGATCTCCACGCGTGTTTCATCACCAAAGTTGTGCCACAGACCAAGGGAAATTGCCGGCAGCTGCAGGCCGCTGCGTCCGCAACGGCGATACTCCATCGTTTGATATCGCGTGGTACTTGCCTGGTAAACCATTCTTCCTCCGCAGATAAAACAGGGTGTGTATACGTTTACACTAATCAATGTTTTGCGTGGAGTACACTGCTTTTTCGGCGTAATTATTGCTTTACACTGCCATTATCGTCCCCCTTCTGGACAGGCGGATCGCTTATTCAATACTCAAATTACACCTGCGCCACAATGAGGATAATGGATATGCAACCGACCTACACTATTGGGGATTATCTGCTGGATCGCCTCGTCGACTGCGGTATTGACCGCTTGTTCGGCGTGCCGGGAGATTACAACTTACAGTTTCTCGACCGCGTCATTGCGCATAATGCGTTGGGGTGGGTCGGCTGCGCCAACGAGCTGAATGCGGCGTATGCTGCTGACGGTTATGCGCGCATCAAAGGCGCCGGTGCGCTGCTGACCACCTACGGCGTCGGCGAACTGAGCGCGCTGAACGGCATTGCGGGGAGCTATGCCGAGCATATTCCGGTGCTGCATATCGTCGGGGCGCCCTCTACCGGTGCCCAGCAGCGTGGCGAACTGCTGCACCATACTCTTGGCGACGGCGATTTTCGCCATTTCGCCCGCATGAGCGAGCAGATCACCTGTAGCCAGGCGCTGCTGACCGCCGGTAACGCCTGCCATGAAATCGACCGCGTTCTGCGCGACATGCTGACGCATCATCGGCCCGGCTATCTGATGCTGCCGGCCGATGTCGCCAGAGCAGCAGCGATTGCGCCGGCCCAGCGCTTGCAGGTGGACGCGACCCCGGCGGATGAAAACCAACTGGCCGGATTCAGCGAACATGCCAGTCGCCTGCTGCGGGGCAGTCGACGCATTTCCCTGCTGGCAGACTTCCTGGCGCAACGCTATGGTCTGCAGAACACGCTCCAGGCGTGGGTGGCGAAAACCCCCATTGCCCACGCGACGATGTTAATGGGCAAGGGGTTGTTCGATGAGCAGCAGCGCGGTTTTGTCGGGACCTACAGCGGGATTGCCAGCGCGCCGCAGACCCGGGAGGCGATCGAAAATGCCGACACCATCATCTGTATCGGTACGCGCTTCACCGACACCATCACCGCGGGATTTACCCAGCATCTGGCGCGGGAGAAGACCATAGAGATCCAGCCCTTCGCCGTCAGGGTGGGTGATCACTGGTTCAGCGGCGTGCCGATGGATCAGGCTCTGGCTGCGCTGATGACACTCTCCGCTCCGCTGGCGGCGGAGTGGGCGGCGCCTCAGGTCGTGCCACCGGAAGTGGAAGAGGAGGCCGAAGGCGAGTTAACCCAGAAGAATTTCTGGTCGACAGTGCAGGATGCGCTGCGCCCCGGCGATATTATCCTCGCCGATCAGGGGACGGCGGCATTTGGCATCGCGGCGCTAAAGCTGCCGTCAGAGGCATCCCTGATCGTCCAGCCGCTATGGGGTTCGATTGGTTTTACCCTTCCGGCCGCGTATGGCGCGCAAACCGCGGCAGCAGAGCGGCGGGTGGTGCTGATCGTCGGCGATGGTGCCGCCCAGCTGACGATCCAGGAGATGGGCTCTATGCTTCGCGATAAACAAAAGCCGCTTATTTTGCTGCTCAATAATGAAGGGTATACCGTAGAGCGAGCTATTCATGGCCCTGAGCAGCGCTACAATGACATTGCCCTGTGGGACTGGCAGCGGCTGCCGGAAGCTTTTGCCCCGGACGTTGCCTCGCGCTGTTGGCGGGTCACGCACACGGCTGAGTTACGGGAAGCGATGGCGGAAAGCATCACCTCCGATACCCTTACCCTGGTCGAGGTGATGCTGCCGAAAATGGATATCCCCGATTTCCTGCGCGCGGTGACCCAGGCGCTGGAGGAGCGAAACAGCCGCGTTTAGTCGGTATGTCGTTTAGCAATCATCAATGGCCTCCCGGCCAGTAACAGCCAGGCCGGGAGCATCACAATGCACAGCAGCGGCAGCAGAGTCGTATCCGGGACCACCACGGCGGCCATAAACAGGCTCAGCCAGCCGTCGCGGGTGACGACCAGCACCATGCCGAGGATCGCACAGGAGACGGTGATCGCCGCCGGTACGGCGTCAACGTGGGCATGCAGCATCAGCCCCAGCGCTACCCCGACGAAGACCGCCGGGAAAATCCGTCCGCCGCGAAAGCCACAGGCCGAGGCGAGAACCAGTGCCGCAAGCTTCACCAGCGCGATAAGCAGAAAATCGGCAGCGGTCAGCGTCTGGCTGAAGGCCAGCTGCTGCATCTCATCCAGTCCCTTAAACAGAGTGACATGCCCGCCAATGGTTCCGAGGATCCCCAGCAGCAATCCGCCAATGCCCAGAGTCAGGATTGGGTTTTTCAGCCGATGCATCAGGGTATGCAAACGCGGCAGGCACCACACGGCAACCATACCGACGGCGATCGCAATCAGGGCAACGATGATGCCGCTGATGATATCGACGAAGCGCATCTGGACATAGTGCGGAATGGGTAGCGAGAACTGAGGATGGAAAAACAATCGGGTGGTCAGCGCGCCAGCGGCGGCAGCGAGCAGCGGGGCAAACAGACGATCCCACAGCGGGGTATCATTATTGCTGTTGAGGGTTTGCGAAAAAATCAGCGCGGCAGCCACCGGGGTGCCGAAGAGGGCGCCGATAGTGCCTGAGGCCGCGAGAATGGTCCAGTCCAGTGAACTGACGCGTGGGAACAGCCGCGAGCCGATAGCGACGGCCAGCGCAATATTCACCACCATAATCGGATGCTCCGGGCCGAGGCTGACGCCGCCGGCGAGGCCAAGGATCAGCGCTGCCAGTAGTCCGGGCAGCGCGCCGGAGGCTATAGGAGCGCCAATGAGCGATTCCGTTGCCGGATCCGGCCCGGCGTGACCGGGGCTGTAGCGAACCACCAGGCCCACGGCCAGACCTGTCGCGGTGAGCATAGCGATGATCCACAATGGGCTGTCGGCGCTCACCCCAAACTGTCCTGGCAGATTACTCCACAGCACCTGCTGCAGTAGCGCGGCAACTTTCATCGCGACAATCAGGACCAGACTGGAGGCGATACCAATCAGGATGGCTGGCACCGACAGGATCAGCATTGTTCTGGCGCGAGGATGGAGCATGAAAAGGTCCTTGTCAAAGTTCTGGAGCACTACTTTGCCTTCGTCGGCCGGGACCGTCGATGCAAATGGTGCTGAAACGATAAAGTTAAGGTGGCGTCTGATATCCGGTGCGTCCTTTACAGGCTACTTTGCATAGATTACAAACTAAATGTGACCTGTGTCGCTAAACAAGGGGCGTCTGCGCGTTGGACGTTGTTGTTAAGCCGCCATGAATTTACAGTGTGCCAAAAGATTTATTTTGACTTTAGCGGAGCCGTAACGGAATGACAAAATTTGCTTTAGTAGGAGATGTCGGGGGGACAAATGCCCGCCTGGCGCTATGTGATCTGGCGAGCGGAGAGATCTCTCGTGCAAAGACCTATTCCGGGCTCGATTTTCCTAGTCTGGAGGCGGTGGTGCGCGTCTATCTGGAGGAGCACCAGGTGACGGTCAAGGAAGGTTGTATCGCCATCGCCTGCCCGATCACCGGCGACTGGGTGGCCATGACCAACCATACCTGGGCTTTCTCTATCGCCGAGATGAAGCGCAACCTTGGCTTTGCGCACCTGGAGATTATTAACGATTTTACCGCCGTTTCAATGGCCATTCCGATGCTCAAAGCTGAACACCTCATTCAGTTTGGCGGCAGCGCGCCGGTAGCCGGCAAACCGATCGCCGTGTATGGTGCCGGAACCGGGCTGGGCGTGGCACATCTGGTCCACGTTGATAAGCGTTGGGTCAGCCTGCCGGGCGAAGGCGGCCATGTCGATTTTGCGCCGAATAGCGAAGAAGAGGGGATTATTCTGGAAGAGCTGCGCGCTGAGCTGGGACATGTCTCCGCAGAACGCGTGCTTTCCGGTCCGGGACTGGTCAATTTGTACCGTGCGATTGTCAAATCGGATGGCCGACTGCCAGAGAACCTGCAGCCGCGCGAGGTGACTGAGCGGGCGCTGGCTGACAGCTGCACCGACTGCCGCCGGGCGTTGTCGCTGTTCTGCGTCATTATGGGGCGCTTTGGCGGTAACCTGGCGCTGACTCTGGGGACGTTTGGCGGGGTGTATATCGCCGGAGGCATCGTGCCACGCTTCCTGGAGTTTTTTAAAGCCTCCGGCTTCCGCGGCGGCTTTGAAGATAAAGGCCGTTTCAAAGCCTATGTCCAGGATATTCCGGTTTACCTGATCGTACATGATAATCCAGGTCTGCTGGGCTCTGGCGCCCATCTGCGCCAGACGCTGGGCCAGGTGCTTTAAGCGTATTTCCTCCCGGGCTACCGCCGTAGCCCGGACGGCGGAGCTCTCCGCCGTCTTACAGATTCATCAGCTGGCGAAACTCTTTCACCTTACTGCGGCTTACCGGGACCTGAAACTCAAGGTCGCGCAGGCGTAGCACATAGGTATTGTTGAACCACGGTTCAATTTCACGAATTTTGCTGAGGTTCACGCAGTACGAGCGGTGGCAGCGGAAGAAGTGCGCGGCGGGTAGCTTATTACAGAATTCGGTGATGTTCATCGGCATGACGAATGATTCCCGCCGGGTGTAGACGAAGGTCATCTTCTCATGCGCCTCGGCGTAGTAGATATCATGGATGCTGGTGACGATGATCCGCTCATCTTTAATCAGGTTGATAGTATCGTTTTCACGCGGCGCCGCGCTGCCTCCCCCGGAAGCGGCGTTATTCTGCTGTTGCCAGGCGGCGGTCAGTTTTTGCAGCATATTGATGATGCGCGACTCCTGGTAGGGTTTGAGAATATAGTCAAACGCCTCCAGCTCAAAGGCTTCCACGGCATGTTCTTTCCATGCGGTGATAAAGACAATAAAAGGCTTATGAGCAAACTGACTGATGTTCTGCGCCAGCAGGACGCCGTCCAGCGACGGAATATTGATATCGAGAAAAATGGCGTCGACCTTGTTGTGCTGGAGGAATTTCAGCACGTCCAGGCCGTCGTCGAAACTGCCGACGATCTCCATCTGGCTGTGGGTGTTAATAAGCCAGGAGAGTTCCTGCTGGGCCAGAAACTCATCCTCCACAATGATAACTTTCATCTTTTCTCCGCTCATGACAACAGAGACTCCGTCAGCGCCTGCGGCGTTTGGTGATTGGGGACATAAAAGGCAATTTCTGTTCCCGGCGTGAGCGTGCGAATATGTAGCCCCTCGCCGTAGAGAAGCTTCACCCGATGATGAACGTTGAGCAGACCAATTTTATTCCCCGGCATTTCATCGGCTTCCACGCGGGCAACCACGGCGGGATCGATGCCATTACCGGTATCGCGAACGCTGATACGTACCCGATTGCCGCACTCATTGACGCCGATCGTCACCACGCCTTTGCCTTTACAGGGCTGTATGCCGTGAACGATGGCGTTTTCCACCAGCGGCTGGATAAGCAGGCTCGGGATCACGCAGCTAACGTCGTCGTCAATATCATAGATGACCGTCAGCTTGTCACCGAATCGCGCCTGTTCAATGGCGATGTAATCTTTGATCTGATACAGCTCTCTTTTGATATCAATCTGCTCATCGTCTTTTAATTCAATGTTATAGCGCAGGTAGCGCGACAAATTAAAAATAAGCTGGCGCGCGGTGTCTGGATTAAGGCGAATCGAGGAGGAGATCGCGTTGAGAGCATTAAATAAAAAATGCGGGTTAATCTTGCTTTGCAGCGCGCGCAATTCCGCTTTGTTGGCCATCTCCCGCAGCTGTTCGGCGCGGGAGACTTCCAGCTGGGTGGAGATAATTTGCGACAGGCCTATCGCCATCTCCTGCAGCGTCGAAGTGATGCGATGGGCGTGGCAGTAGTAGATTTTTAGCGTGCCGGTCACCACCCCTTTTTCCCACAGCGGGATCACCATCAAGGAGTGGATCTCCGGCGTGCGGTGAGCTTCGTCATTGTTTTTTATGATGATTTTTCCATAACGAATCGCCTGGCGGGTGGTAGGACTGATCATATCGTCGTGGCGTTGATAGTTGGCTTCACCGACGCCCACGTAGGCCAGCACGTGTTCGGTATTAGTGATCGCCACCGCGTCGGCGGTAATATCGCGGCGGATAATCTCGCAAACCTGGCGCAGCGAGTCACTGTTGACATGCCGAAACAGTGGCAAGGTTTTGTTGGCAATGTCGAGCGCCAGTTTCGCCTGCCGCGCTGCGCTGGCCTCCTTTTCCCCTTCCACGCTCTGCACCAGCAACACGATAAAACCGATACAGACGCTGCCGAGGATCATCGGGATACCGATTTTCGAAACAATATCCACGCCGAGGCTCAGGGAAGGTGCCCACACCACCACCAGGATCATGGTCAGGGACTCACATACCATCCCGGCCAGAATGCCGATTTTCCAGCGTTGATCGCGGGCCACTTTGCGGTTAATCAACCCCGACAGCAGACCGGCGACAATACTGGTGATAAAGCAGGGTACGGCGGTCACGCCGTCGATATCGATCAGATAGCGGTGTACGCCGGCAATCACCCCGACAATCGCTCCCACCCAGGGGCCAAACAGGATGCCGCCGGACATCACGGCAATAATGCGCACGTTGACCAGTGAACCCTCCACCGGGACGCCGGACCAGGTGCTGAACAGTGCGAACAGCGAGAAAATGGCGGTCACCGCCAGCAGCTCTTTCGGTGTATGGGCTGATTTGTGCAACAGTTCGCGGAACAGGCGCAGGCGAATGAGGAAAAACAGGCAAATAAGCATCAGGGCCGCACGATCATAGACCGCCAGCATCATAGTAAAGATTTCGTGCATGGGTGCGCCGCGTCAGTGGCCAGAAAAGGACATGATAAAAAACCTGACGGCAGAAGGCCAGCCGCAGAAAGATAATGCGGAAAAGGCGTACTTTTTAAAGGGGATTAATGGATGGGCACCGTGATAGCGGCAGTCACGTCTTTTAACGAAAAATATCTGTGAAAATAAAGATATCAACGTGTTATCACACTTATGCAACTCTGCATTATTCCGGCGATGCATTGCCGCATTTACTGCGGCCGAGACCCGTTTTTTCCGCCAGAGATTATTTTTTGTCAGGGCCCTCGACAACATGAATTTTTTCAGGTTATTTTCTAAACGAGCCGCAACAGCGGCAGCGTCGCTCGGACGGTCCGGGCGCTAACGTTAACCAGAGGAACCTATGGCTGAATCCAGTCCTGAACGTCGTTTTACGCGTATCGATCGTCTCCCTCCGTACGTTTTTAACATCACTGCTGAACTCAAAATGGCTGCGCGTCGGCGCGGCGAAGATATTATCGATTTCAGCATGGGCAATCCCGATGGCGCGACGCCGCCGCATATAGTGGAAAAACTCTGCACCGTCGCCCAGCGGCCAGACACCCATGGTTACTCTACCTCGCGGGGGATCCCACGCCTGCGTCGCGCCATTTCGCGCTGGTATGAAGAACGCTATAACGTCGATATCGATCCGGAATCGGAAGCGATTGTCACCATTGGTTCGAAAGAGGGGCTGGCGCACCTGATGCTGGCGACCCTGGATCATGGCGATACCGTCCTGGTGCCAAACCCCAGCTATCCTATCCATATCTATGGTGCGGTGATCGCCGGGGCGCAGGTGCGCTCGGTGCCGCTGGTGGAAGGGGTGGATTTCTTTAACGAGCTGGAACGCGCCATCCGCGAAAGTTATCCGAAGCCGAAGATGATGATCCTTGGCTTTCCCTCGAATCCGACCGCGCAGTGCGTGGAGCTGGATTTCTTTGAAAAGGTCGTTGCCCTGGCTAAGCAGTATGACATCCTGGTCGTCCACGATCTGGCCTATGCCGATATTGTGTATGACGGCTGGAAAGCGCCCTCCATCATGCAGGTGCCCGGCGCGCGGGATGTCGCCGTCGAGTTCTTTACCCTGTCGAAAAGCTATAACATGGCCGGCTGGCGGATTGGCTTTATGGTGGGTAATAAGACCCTGGTGAATGCCCTTGCTCGTATCAAAAGCTATCATGACTACGGCACGTTCACCCCGCTGCAGGTGGCGGCGATCGCGGCACTGGAGGGCGATCAGCAGTGCGTGCGTGATATTGCCGAACAGTATAAGCGCCGTCGTGATGTGCTGGTCAAAGGGCTCCATGAGGCCGGCTGGATGGTGGAGTGTCCGAAAGCGTCCATGTACGTCTGGGCGAAAATACCGGAACCTTATGCCGCGATGGGCTCGCTGGAGTTTGCGAAGAAGCTGCTGAATGAAGCGAAGGTCTGCGTCTCGCCGGGAATTGGCTTCGGCGATTATGGCGACACGCATGTCCGTTTCGCGTTAATCGAGAATCGGGATCGTACGCGTCAGGCGATCCGCGGCATCAAGGCGATGTTCCGCGCAGATGGTCTGCTGCCAGCCGCGAGCTAGCGGTTTGACGAACACGACATAACAAAAACGGGAGCCATCAGGCTCCCGTTTTTTTTGACACGGCTGCAGTCTAGATCATCAGGGCGAAAGTACCGGCCCAAACGATGACCATAAAAGAGAGACCCATAAAGAAGTATTTCACGACTCATCACTCCACGCGCTTATGCGACGTTCAAATGAATTAATTGTTCTGTTTTTCCGGAGCTGTCGCGGATGAAAAATCATGCTGCGGCAGCTCGCAATTCTGTGTGCTTTGTGCTCCAGATGGCGCTAATGTACGCCTAAAAAATGAGGGAGACAAGAGGCATTTTTTTATTAATTTTTAGTTACTTACGAGTGTCGTGATTCGGCGACACATTAATTTCACTCGGTAATAAATTTAGCGCCAGCGACGCGCGGAAAACGGCTTTAACGGGGATAAAGTGGGCGACGCGCGGCATCGGCTTCGCCACGCGCCGGTGCCGGTTCAGTGCAGGTCAGAGGTGCGCTGTTGCCACTCAGAGGGGTAGTGCGCTGGAATAAAACGCAGTGTAAGCGCCATGAGTAGCAGAACGCAGATCGCATGCCAGGACCAGTCAAGCGTGTAGTTCCCGCTCAGGCTACGCAACAGGCCGGAAAGCCAGGGGGAGAGGCCAGCGATGATAAATCCAATACCTTGCATAAAGGCTACCAGCCTGCCGGCTACCGCCGGTTGTCCGGCGTGATCCAGCGCCAGCACCAGACAAAGGGGAAAGGCGCCGCCCAGTCCCACGCCGCAGGCGATAGCCCAGAGTGCAGAGAAGTGCTCTGGCAGCCAGATGAAGCCGCAAAAGCCAGTTAACTGTAGCGCCAGAGCCAACAGAAGAAGCTGACGCCGGTCATCCTGGCGTGCCAGCGCCGGGAGCAGCAGGGCGCCGACAGTTTGCCCAACGGTGAGCAGCGCCAGCAGCGAGCCGCTGTCCTGGGCGCTGTCGCCAAGCTGAATATAGTACGGCGGTAGCCAGGCGATCAGGCTGGCGTAGCCCGCATTGATCAATCCGAAATAAAGTCCCAGCGTCCAGGCGCGGCGTTGTCGAAAAACGGCGACCCGGGGAAGCTCGTCATGCTGATGAGGAGCGCAGGGCAATTGCCGACAAATCGTCAGCCAGCTGACCAGCGCCAGCAGCGCAGGGAGCGCCCACCAGGCCAGCGCCTGGTGCCAGGCTGCGCTGTGTGATGCCATCCAGGGTGTGAGCGCAGCACCTAACCTCCCGCCGCCCATCAGTGCCGCCGACCATAACCCCATCACCAGAGGCGTCCGCCGGGTGAACAGTCGCTTAATCACCGCCGGGATGGCGGCCTGGATAATACCGATGCCAATTCCTCCGGCCAGGGCGCTGCTGAGCAGTAAGGCGCTGTGCGGGGCAATTTCCCGCAGCAGGGCGCCTACCGCGATAATCAGCAGACTCAGTGCAATACTGCGGTTTTGACCGATAAAACGATCGACCCAGCCGCCGGCCAGGGCCAGCACGCCCATCGCGATCACCGGCAGCGCGGTCAGGAGAGCGGCCAGGGTATAGCTCATCCCGCTGGCGGCGCGGATGTCCGGCAGCAAAGGGCCAATGGAGGTAAGCAGCGGCCGCATATTGATTCCAATCAGCACCAGGACTGCCAGCGTCAGGTTTTGTCGCAGCGCTGATTTCATGACTGCTGTTCCGCCCAGCGCTGATAAAGTGCCAGCCCCTCCGGCTGTGGGCGATGATGGATCGGTAATGTCTGTTGCGCCAGCGGTTGCTGCAACTGCTGATAAATCGCGGCGGTTGAGAGCTGAAAGGGTTCTCCATCCTGATTACTGTTGGCGAAAAACACTTCCCGTACGCCGGTTAAATAGAGTGCGCTGAGACACATCGGGCAGGGTTGCCCGCTGGCATAGATGACGCATTCGCGCAGCACCGCGCTTCCCAGCCTGGCGGCAATATCGCGAACAGCATTCAGTTCGGCGTGCGCCGTTGGGTCGCCGTTCAGATGAAAGGTATTGACGGCCTCGGCGACCATCTGGTCATGGCGCACCAGCACGGCACCGAAGGGGCGGCCGCCGTGGGTAACGTTTTGATCTGCCAGCGCTAAGGCGCGCTGGAGATAGCGATCGTGAGCGGACATTGTCACTCCTGCACAAGCTGTGATTGAAAGTGAAAATAAGGGGAATGATGTGGAGAGAGTACGCAACTTGTTTCATAAGTTAAAAGACTTATTTATGATGCACCCTATTGGAATTACTTATAGGTAGGCAAATGCTCTTGCGCCATCTTTCCTACTTCATCGCTGTGGCTGAACATCGCGGCTTTACCCGCGCCGCCGCAGCGCTGCATGTCTCACAGCCCGCGCTGTCACAGCAGATCCGCCAGCTGGAAGCAATGCTTGAGGTTCAGCTCTTCGATCGTTCAGGCCGCCATACCCGCTTAACTGATGCCGGAGAGATCTGGCTGGAGTATGCCCGACGCGCCTTACGCGATCTTGAGGAGGGACGTCGCGCCCTGCATGATGTGCAAGATCTCCAGCGGGGAAGACTACGCATCGCTATGACGCCGACTTTTACCACTTACCTGCTCGGGCCGCTGATGGGAGCATATTATCGACGCTACCCCGGAGTGAAAGTGCTTATTCAGGAAATGAACCAGGAACGGATGGAGGCGATGTTGCTGGAGGATGAAATTGATATAGGGATTGCCTTTGACGAAAGCCTCTCGCGGGATATTGTGGCTCAGCCGTTGCTGACTGAAACCCTCGCGCTGGTGGTGAGTCGTGCGCATCCGCTGGCACGAGAGAGCTACCTGCAGTTGCCGGCTCTCGACGCGCAGCCATTGATTTTACTCAGCAGCGAGTTTGCTACCCGCGAACAGATCGATCGTTATTGCCACCGTCATCGGCTCGAACCAGACGTGCGGATGGAGGCTAATTCGATTGGCGCCGTTCTGTCGATCATTCGATGCACGCCGCTTGCGACGCTGCTGCCGGCGACGATCGCCGGGCAGTATGATGATGTGGTGGCGCTTGAGCTAAGACCTGCGCTGCTACAACGAACGGCCTGTTTATTGCAGCGCCAGGGCGCCTGGCAGAGCGCCGCGTCGCGCGAATTCATCGCCATGGCGCAGCAGATTGCTGCCACGCTGGTTTGATGGTTGGCATCGCTAATAATGCTCACTGGACAGAGTATCTTCCCTGAGCATTCCTTCTTCTTTGAGTCTTTCCAGCACATGACGAAAGAGCTGGGCTTTGTCTGGCTCAGCCATATTCTGCAGCTTTTCATTAAATATGGTAGGAGACTGAATAATATAGTGAATAAACTCCAGTAATACCTCATTTTGCGGCAGCAAGGTTAATTCCTGTTGAATATAAGAGGAATGCTCGAGTAGTGGATTTTTTGTCACATCCATCGGTCGGGCACTAATACTGTGAGCGTATATTTTCTCAATAGCCTGGCTGGTGATATAGATACGGTTTAATGATATGGCGGGACGTTCATCTTCATCCGGAATGAAATGACAATAAACAAACGGTTTATCAGGCAACATCATGCTAAGTTTGCTTTCGCGAATAATATCAACAGGCGCTTCCAGCAAGGCCATTAAATTCCGGCAATGTGGATGCCAGAGTCCTGAGGCAGATACCTTAACGTTGAACTGCGTCACCGTATTTCCGCGCAGGGTTTCCATCATCGGAATATCCCCTTCAAGCCGCAAAATGCTGCGGATATGGGAGTGGGGCGACCAGATAGTCTCCGCGGCCTCGGCTGAGGCAAGCGGACTGAACGCGGTCGTGACGTCTTTTTCCTGATGAGAAAGGACGGCGATTTTTAATGTGCCCCGCGTTGGGTTGAGCTTCAGACATAGATTGATCGCGCCAATATCATGCCAGTGAAGAATGTCTTCAAGTTCACAGTTTAATAATTTTTGCGCCCGCGCCAGGGAGCAGTACTCCATGGGCGGTAAATTATTTAGCTTCCAGATGTTCCGTTCTGTTATATTCATAAAATCATATGTCGATGAAAACATAAATGGCCATGGTCAGCAAACCTGAGCTGATTACAATCATTTATTCTTTTCGCTGACTTCCTTTACCTGTTGAATAAATCCATTCACATTGAGAATAATATAATGATTAATTGGCTATTGTTATTGTTTTACTGCTAAATACTTACTTTATCGCGTTATCTTATCATCTCTTAATCGTAGAGAAAAATAGTTTGCTGAATCTAACTATTTCTCCACACAGCTGAAAAGTTGAGAACGACCGGTAGCGCGGTATGCAAGGGTTCTGTGTCTGTGGCAGATTTTGCGAACGATTGGGCAAATCAAACAGACGCCTGCGGCGTCCGTTTGATCGTGGCTTTTTATCGCGCTGCAGTTGGGAAACGGTCACCCGGTTGCGCGATGGCATACCATGCCATCATTTCTGCAGTGCCCGGCTGGCCTTCAGCTGGCGCCCAGGCCATGGTGTCCATTTCAGCAAGCGGCTGATAAGCGCCTTGTTTGACTTCAAACACCATTCCGCCAGCGTCCAGTGACAGCACCGTATGCCAGGTGCCAGCCTCCATTTCCAGCGCCGTACAGGTTTCACCCAGCACCACCCGGTTGGTGACCACGCCGTTGTCATCAAAATTCAGTACCACGAATCGGCCTTTCAGCGGCAGTAAAAGTTCGAAGGTATGTCTGTGCCGGTGCGGGCGGATATAGGTGCCAGGTTCCATGGCGATGGCCAGACGCTGTATCGGGTCGCTCAGTTCAGGATGAAAATTGCGATGCGCGCGCAAACGTGGCGCATGGGCTGCCGCTTCGCTCTGCTGCTGCATATCGCTAAGGGTGATCTGTTTCATATCAACGTCTGGCTCCTGTATCGTCCAGAGAAGGTTGTAAAAGGTCGCGGCTACTGACTGAAAAAGTCAGAAGGTATTGTACGCAGAAATGCGCGTTGCTGTCGGTTTATTGTCTGCGTGATTGACAAAGACACGTTCCTTCCTGGCAGGACTAACCATACTGAAATCGTCGGCTAATTATGATTGCGAGAAGAATACGTTCTGGCTGGTGTTTAGGTCATCGTGGTGAATGGCGGGCAACGTTTATATGGTGTCCCCTGCAGGAATCGAACCTGCAACTAGCCCTTAGGAGGGGCTCGTTATATCCATTTAACTAAGGGGACAAGGCGGCACGAGTATAGCGTTTTTTGTCCGCCTGAGTAAGAGCCATACCGTCTGACTGCTTAAACCCTCGCCACTCAGGGCGCTTTTTTTATGCCCTGTCGGCGTTTTTGGCTTTCTCCGCCGCCTGGGTGCGGGCTTCCGCTTTTCGCTTACTGCTCATGTCGTTACGGATCTGCGCATGGCTCAGCAGTGCGAAGATGAAGGTCCCGCCGCAGATATTTCCCGCCAGCGTCGGCAGGGCGAACGGCCAGATAAAGTCCGTCCAGGGCAGGTTTCCGTTAAATACCAGATAAAGTATCTCGACCGATCCCACCACGATATGAGTTGTATCCGCCAGGGCGATAAGCCAGGTCATGAGAATAATCACCACGATTTTGGCGGCGCCGGCGACAGGAAACATCCAGACCATGGTGGCAACCAGCCAGCCGGAAATAATCGCGTTGGCGAACATCTCTGTCGGGCTATTTTTCATGACGTCTTCGGCGATGCTAACAAAGGCCTGACGGGTTGGCTCATCAAATATAGGCATATAATTGAAGGCCCAGGCGGCCACTGCGGTGCCGATGAGATTGCCCGCCAGTACTACCGACCATAACCGCATCAGTAAACCGACGTTGCCGGGAGTAGGATTGTGCATCACCGGCAGAACGGCGGTGACCGTATTTTCAGTGAACAGCTGCTGGCGAGCCATAATCACAATAATAAAGCCAAAGGTGTATCCGAGGTTTTCCAGTAAAAAACCGCCCGGGATCCCCTCCAGTTTGACGTGAAAAATCCCCTTCGCCAGCAGGGAGGCTCCCATCGACAGACCGGCTGCAATCGCTGACCACAGCAGGGCCAGCGCATCGCGCTCCATCTCTTTTTCTCCTTCCTGGCGAATATGTTCATGGATCGCCATCGCCCGCGAGGGAAGGCGATCTTCATTCACTTCTATCTCTTCACCACGCTGATTTTCCTCACTTTCAACTTCTCGTTCGTCATCCTCTGGCTTTAATTTGTTATTGTCTAGTTCATCCATTTCGTGGTCCTCGCTATCAATCTGTATAGTAATAGCGTAGCGGCTTTCCCTGCCGTCTGGCTGGGCATACTCTGAAATCGCAAAAATGGTAACGTCAGATTTTTGTCGCTCCGGTAGAATAGGAGCCCCGCGATCTCGTTATTCCCAGGCTATGATCAAATCAACAACTTGGGTGATATAGACATCGTTCAACGTGCTGTTACAATCGCTCACATCTTTACGGGCGGAAGCGTTGTCTTTCCGTCATGGATGGCAACTCGCGATAGCCATAAAAACCAGGGAGACATCTATGAATTATCGCCTGTCGGCGCTTGCGCTTGGCGCCACATTGCTGGTGGGATGTGCCAGTTCCAGCTCTGGCGATCGGCCGCAGGGGCGTTCAGACCCGTTAGAAGGGTTTAACCGCACGATGTTCAATTTCAACTTTAATGTGGTTGATCCTTACGTGCTTCGCCCGGTAGCGGTGGCATGGCGTGACTATGTCCCGCAGCCGGCGCGCAATGGGTTAAGCAACTTTACCAGTAACCTGGAAGAGCCAGCGGTGATGGTGAACTACTTCCTGCAGGGCGATCCCTATAAAGGTATGGTGCATTTTACCCGCTTCTTCCTGAACACCATTCTCGGTATGGGTGGGCTTATCGATGTGGCCGGGATGGCGAATCCGCAGCTACAGCGCGTTGAGCCGCATCGTTTCGGCAGTACGCTTGGCCATTATGGCGTTGGCTATGGCCCGTATGTTCAGTTGCCGTTCTATGGAAGCTTTACCCTGCGCGATGAAGGCGGCGATATGGCCGATGGCCTGTATCCGGTGCTCTCCTGGCTGACCTGGCCGATGTCGATCGGTAAATGGGCGGTGGAAGGGATTGAGACGCGTGCTCAGTTGCTGGATTCCGACGGCCTGCTGCGCCAGTCTTCCGATCCTTACATTCTGATGCGTGAAGCCTACTTCCAGCGTCATGATTTTATCGCTAACGGCGGTAAGCTGACCCCGGCGGACAACCCGAATGCCCAGGCTATTCAGGATGAACTGAAAGATATCGATTCACAGTGATCGGCGAATGATAAAAAAAGGGTGAACATCATGTTCACCCTTTTTTGTTGTGCGCGGCTTATCAGAAGCGGTAGTTGAAGTTGGCGCCGTACAGCCAGGCGGTCCCTTCGGAACGGAAGGTATACGGGCCTTCCTTAATTTCAACATGCTGCCCATGCATATAGGATATCCCAACGTCAACTGACGCATCCTGGTTGAAGGCGTAAGTGGTACCCGCGCTCAGCCACAGACGATCCTGATCCGGAATAGAGATGGAGCGATTGCTGGCCGGTACCGGGCTGTCATCGAAGGCAATACCGGTACGGAAGGTCCAGTTATCGTCGTAATAATAGGTGGTCCCCAGCGCAAGACGATAGGCGTCTTTAAAGCCTTCCTCTTTATAGAACAGCGTCTGGCCGTTGCTGCCGGTCGCTTTCAGCTCCTGGAACTGACTCCAGCTGGTGTAGGTCAGGCTGTAGTGGACCGCCCACTGCGGTGCCACACGGTTATAACCCGACAGCTCCCACATTTCCGGCAGGTTAAGCGTCAATGAACCATTGGTGGTCTGACCGTTGGTTCCCGCGGGCAGGCCGAAGTTACCAAGGATCTGGTTATAAGCCGCCGGCAGACTGCTGCGGTAGTTACCGTCGAAGTCGATCTTCACCTCAGAACGGTAGGTTAAACCGTAGCGGTTGTTCTTATCCAGCTCATAGAGGATCCCGGCGTTCCAGCCAAAGCCCCACGCGTTGCCGTTAAGATGGGCGATCTGCGTGTCGGCCGGGATCTTCGCCACCTGGCCTGCCAGCGCTGGCGGCAGCGCGCCAGAGCCAGCGACAATCTGACCCAAATCGCCAGCATAGCGCTCAATCTTCGCCTTGGCGTAGACCGCATCAAAACCTAAGCCAAAGCTCCAGTTGCTGTCGAGGCGGTAGGCGCCGCTCAGGTTGAAGTTAGCGGTGGTCAGGTCGGTTTTACCGCCCATGCTGCCGGCCGCATAGTCGTCGTTGTATTCCGTTGCCAGGCCATAGTTAGAGGTGATGGACGCCCCCCAACCAAATTGATCGTTAATCGGCGCGACAAAGTGGAAGTTAGGCACCCACGCCGTCGGGGCAATATTGTCCGCATTCAGGCTTTTACCGGTGGGGGAGGTGCCCGAAACATTAACGCCCGGGTCGACAAAAACGGCGCCCGCCGACATGGTCGGGCGGTCAAACATCATAATTAATGCCGGGTTACGACTGGCATTACCAGCATCGTCAGCGATAGCACCTTCACCGGAATAGGCGCGACCCAGCCCCGATGCAGAGAATTCGTTGAGCTGGAAGCCTGCTGACCAGGCTTGGGTGGAAACAAGTGCGACAGCCACTGCAAGGGCAGATTGGGTAAAGCGGGTTTTCTGGCTCATGCCCATAACCTCATTGAGTTATTTTTTTTTAAACTATGTTACATGCCGTAACAGAAGCGCGGGAGTGTAGGGTCTGCGGTACAACCAAGAAATCAGACCAGTGCGCTGAGTATAGGTCTGACCAGATGAGTTGTTGCAAGTTTGTTTATGAAGTTTTTCAATTGTGATAACAGAAACGCGATCCAGCTGGCAAAAATCCCGGAGAGAGCAAGGGGAACAGAAGGGGATTTTTGTTTTAGATCATTTTTAAGTGTGATTTCTGTCACTTAACGCCGCCAGGGCGATTCTCGGCTGGAGGCTCACCGGGGGCAGGGCTTAAAATAAACACAATTTGTCTGGCACCGCAGGTGCATCTCCAGAGGAAATCCACGATGAGTAAATGTAGCGCTGATGAAACCCCGGTTTGCTGCTGTATGGATGTTGGCACGATTGTTGACAACACCGACTGCACCGCCTCATACAGTCGCGTATTCGCCAACCGCGCGGAAGCCGAGCAAACGCTCGCCGCGTTAAGCGAAAAAGCCCGCAATGTCGAATCTGAGCCGTGCAAAATTAACCCAACCTTTACTGACGTTGACGGCGGTGTGCAGCTGGATATCGATTTTGTTTTCAGCTGCGAAGCAGAATCGCTGATCTTCCAGCTGGGCTTACGTTAATCCCTCCTCCTGACGCCCCGAATACGGGGCGTTACCTTTTCTCTTCACTGTGTTTTGGCTCGCAATTTTGCGCTTCTCCGATTGGCTTAATGTAAAAAATTAGTTAAGAATGCTATCAGGTCAGACCACTTGGTTGTCTTGGTTAACAGGGGAGTGTTATGAGTCAGGCATTACCGCTTATCACCCGTCAGGGCGATCGCATTGCCATTGTCACGGGGTTACGCACGCCGTTCGCGCGTCAGGCAACGGCTTTTCATGGCGTTCCGGCCGTTGATTTAGGAAAAATGGTGGTTGGCGAGATGCTGGCGCGCAACGACATTCCTGCCGAAGTCATCGAGCAACTGGTCTTTGGCCAGGTGGTGCAGATGCCGGAAGCGCCGAACATCGCCAGAGAAATTGTGCTGGGTACCGGCATGAGCGTTCATACTGACGCCTATAGCGTCAGCCGCGCCTGCGCCACCAGTTTCCAGGCCGTGGCGAACGTCGCTGAAAGCCTGATGGCCGGCACCATCCGCGCCGGTATTGCCGGCGGCGCCGACTCCTCCTCGGTATTGCCCATTGGGGTCAGTAAAACACTGGCCCGTACGCTGGTGGATGCCAATAAGGCCCGCTCGCTGAGTCAGAAACTGAAGCTGTTTTCGCGTCTGCGGCCGCGCGACCTGTTACCGGTTCCTCCGGCGGTGGCGGAATATTCAACCGGTTTGCGGATGGGCGATACCGCCGAGCAGATGGCAAAAAGCTGGGGGATCGCCCGGGAACAACAGGATGCACTGGCGCATCGTTCGCACCAGTTGGCGGCCAAAGCCTGGGAAGAGGGAAAGTTGTCGGCAGAGGTAATGACCGCCTATGCTCCCCCTTTTCGCGAGCCGCTGGAGCAGGATAATAACATTCGTAAAAATTCAACACTCGCTGATTATCAGAAGTTACGCCCGGCCTTCGACCGCAAACATGGCACCGTCACCGCCGCCAACAGTACGCCGCTGACGGACGGCGCGGCAGCGGTGATCCTGATGACCGAGTCCAGGGCCAAAGAGCTGGGGCTGAGGCCGCTGGGTTATCTGCGCAGCTACGCCTTTACCGCTATTGATGTCTGGCAGGATATGCTGCTGGGACCAGCGTGGTCCACGCCGCTGGCGCTGGAGAGAGCTGGCCTGACGCTGGCGGATCTGACGCTTATCGATATGCACGAAGCCTTCGCCGCGCAGACCCTGGCCAATCTCCAGTGTCTGGCAAGCGAACGCTTTGCCCGCGAGGTGCTGGGACGCACGCAGGCCACCGGCGAGGTAGAGGAGAGCAAGTTTAACGTCCTCGGCGGCTCTATCGCCTATGGGCACCCCTTTGCCGCCACCGGCGCGCGAATGATCACCCAGACGCTGCATGAGCTGCGGCGGCGGGGCGGGGGATTTGGCCTGGTGACGGCCTGCGCGGCAGGTGGTCTGGGTGCGGCGATGATTCTGGAGGCTGAATAATGGATGCTGTTTCCGCTTTTAAGCTTGAGGTCCGTGAGGACAAGGTCGCGGTGATCACCATCGATGCCCCGGGTGAGAAAATGAATACCCTGAAAGCTGAGTTCGGCAATCAGGTGCGCGGCTTGATACGCCAGGTTCGTGATGATAAGTCATTGCGCGGCGTGGTGTTTATCTCCGCCAAAGCGGATAACTTTATCGCTGGCGCAGACATTAACATGATTGCCCGCTGCCAAAGCGCGCAGGAGGCGGAGTCGCTGGCGCGCCAGGGACAGCAGATTATGTCTGAGATCCATGGCTTATCGATCCCGGTGATTGCCGCCATCCACGGCGCCTGCCTTGGTGGTGGTCTGGAACTGGCGCTGGCCTGTCACGCCCGCATCTGTAGCGATGACGAAAAAACCCGACTCGGTTTGCCGGAAGTGCAGCTTGGCCTGCTGCCGGGTTCCGGCGGGACACAGCGTTTACCGCGGTTGATTGGCGTCAGCACCGCGCTGGATATGATGCTCACCGGCAGGCAGCTGCGTGCGCGACAGGCGCTGAAAGCCGGTCTGGTAGACGAGGTGGTGCCGCAGGCGATTTTACTGCAGGCGGCGGTGGAGCTGGCGCTGAAGGGGCGACCGGCCAGCCGGGATATGCCGGTACGCGAACGCGTGCTGGCGGGGCCTTTGGGCCGCCATCTGTTATTCCAGTTTGTCGGCAAACAAACGCAGCGTAAAACCCAGGGGAATTATCCGGCGGTGAAGCGAATTCTGCAGGTTGTCGAGAATGGTCTGGCCCACGGCTGCAGCAGCGGTTACGCCGAAGAAGCTCGCGCGTTTGGTGAACTGGCGATGACCCCGCAATCGCAGGCGCTTCGCTCAATCTTCTTTGCCAGTACCGATCTGAAAAAAGATCGTGGCGCCGAAGCAGAGCCCAGGCCGCTGACGAACATTGCGGTGCTGGGCGGCGGCCTGATGGGCGGGGGAATCGCCTATGTGACCGCCTGTAAGGGCGGGCTGCCGGTGCGCATTAAAGATATCCAGCCGCGTGGCATCAACCACGCCTTAAAGTACAGCTGGGATCTGTTGAATAAACAGGTTCGCCTGCGTCGTCTGCGCCCGGGCGAGCGCGATCGCCAGATGGCGTTGATCTCCGGCGCCACAGACTATCAGGGCTTTGCTCATCGCGACGTGGTGATTGAGGCGGTATTTGAGGACCTGGCTCTCAAACAGCGGATGGTCAGCGAAGTGGAACAATACGGTGGGAAGCAGACCATCTTTGCGTCGAACACCTCATCGTTACCGATCGGCGATATTGCCGCCCACGCCAGCCGTCCGGAGCAGGTAATCGGCCTGCATTTTTTTAGTCCGGTGGAGAAAATGCCGCTGGTGGAAGTGATCCCGCATAAGGGAACTGACCCGCAGACTATCGCCACCGTGGTGCAGCTGGCTAAACGGCAGGGAAAAACGCCGATTGTTGTCGCAGATAAAGCGGGCTTTTATGTGAATCGCATACTGGCGCCGTATATCAATGAAGCGATGCGCCTGCTGGTGGAAGGCGAACCGGTTGAGGTGATTGATAACGCGTTGGTTAAATTCGGTTTTCCGGTGGGGCCGATTCAACTGCTCGATGAGGTGGGTATCGATACCGGCACCAAAATTATCCCCGTGCTGGAGAGCGCGTTTGGAGAACGTTTTAGCCCGCCTGCAAACATCATTGACGCGATTTTGAAGGACGATCGCAAAGGTAGAAAAAATAATCGTGGTTTCTATCTTTATGAGACAAAAGGGCGTAAAAGCAAAAAACGGCCCGACCCGGCAGTCTATCCGCTGCTGGGCATCGACCGCTCCCCGTCGCGGCTCTCCGCGCAGCAGGTGGCGGAGCGCTGTGTGATGATGATGCTTAACGAGGCGGCGCGCTGCTTTGATGAGCGAATTATCCGCAGCGCGCGCGATGGCGATATCGGCGCCGTCTTTGGTATAGGGTTTCCGCCATTTCTTGGCGGCCCGTTCCGGTATATGGATACTATCGGCGCGGGTGAAGTTGCCGCGATCCTGCAGCGCCTGGCCGCCCAGTACGGCCCACGTTTTACACCCTGTGACACTTTGTTACGCATGGCCGAACAGGGGACAACCTTTTGGCCAGCGGATGAACGGCTGACCTAAGTTGTGGTCAAAGAAGGTAAATCCGGCTACGGATGACGCTGTTGATTGGCTGTTTTGTAAACAATGATTGACTATACTTACGCCATTGAGGTAAAAAACAGCGTTTCATTCGTGGAATGGATCAGGCACAATGCCCGGCCACCGGGTCGCCTGCGTATTGTCTTCGCAGGCCAAACTACGGTGCTTCTGGTTAACAAAAGCGGTGCAATATGCAAGTTTTTATTATGCGTCACGGCGACGCTGCCCTCGATGCAGCCAGTGACTCGGTTCGTCCATTAACCGTATGCGGTTGTGATGAGTCTCGTCAGATGGCAACCTGGCTGAAAGGTCAAAAAGTGGATATTGAGCGCGTTCTTGTCAGTCCCTATCTGCGTGCAGAACAGACGCTGGATATTGTTGGGGAGTGTATGAACCTGCCAAAACATGTCGACGTGATGCCGGAACTCACGCCGTGCGGCGATGTGGGAATGGTGAGCGCCTATCTTCAGGCGCTGGCGAATGAAGGCGTGGCGACGGCGCTGGTCGTCTCTCACCTGCCGCTGGTGGGGTATCTGGTCTCAGAGCTGTGTCCGGGGGAAACGCCCCCGATGTTCACCACCTCGGCTATCGCCTGCGTGACGCTGGACGCCGACGGCAAAGGTGAGTTCCTCTGGCAGAAAAGCCCCTGCAACCTCAAGATGGCCAACGCCATCTGACGGCCCCCCGGAGCCCGCCGTTACGGCAGCTCCGGCGGTTGCCACTCCTCGACCTCAATCAATATCAGCAGTGCGGCGTCACCGCCGTACTCTTTGGGTGCCTGGTGAAACGCCATAATATGCGGGTGCTGCGCCAGCCACAGCGGGGTTTGCTGTTTGAGAATGTGTTTGCCGTGCCCGTGCATCACGCAGGCGCAAAACACATGTTCGCGACGGCAGGCGGCAATCAGTGCCCCCAGCTCCTGTTTGGCCTGCTGCTGGGTGAGCCCATGCAGATCGAGAAACAGCTCTGGCGAATAATCCCCACGGCGCAGCTTTTTTAACTCAAAATGGCTGACGTCGGCGCGGACATATTTCGTCGAGCCTTCGGTATTCAGCAACGGCTGAAACTCATCAGAGAAATAGTGGCTGTTATCGGCCTGTTCCTGCAGCAAACGCTTAGGAGCAACCTCGGTGATTTTCTTGCGCTGCGGGCGGTGAACGATGGTGTCCTGCTTGATCTTTCGTGTACCGGTCATCAGCTGACGGAACAGCGCCTGATCCTCCTCGCTAAGCGATGTCTTCTTTTTCATTGTCCGCTCTCATGAATACTTTGCGCTAGTTTACCCGACTCAATATCCCTTCGGGCAAGGAAAACCTGTTTTTTCCCCGGCCACCCCACGCAAGAATGCTGATTTATCGCCGTCTTCATGGCACACTAGCCGCCGAATTTATAGCAGAGTGTGCCCTGGAGGATGTCGTGGATAAAATTTTTGTTGATGAGGCAGTCAATGAGCTGCATACCATTCAGGACATGCTGCGCTGGGCGGTCAGCCGTTTCAGCGCTGCTAACATCTGGTACGGTCACGGCACCGATAACCCGTGGGATGAGGCGGTTCAGCTGGTGCTGCCGTCCCTCTACCTGCCGCTTGATATCCCGGAAGATATGCGCACTGCGCGCCTGACCTCCAGCGAGAAACACCGCATCGTAGAGCGGGTGATCCGCCGTGTGAACGAGCGTGTTCCCGTCGCCTATCTGACCAACAAAGCGTGGTTCTGCGGTCATGAGTTTTACGTTGATGAGCGGGTGCTGGTGCCGCGCTCCCCGATTGGCGAACTGATCAATAACCAGTTTGCCGGGCTGATTAACCACAAACCGCAGCACATCCTTGATATGTGCACCGGCAGTGGCTGTATCGCCATCGCCTGCGCCTATGCCTTCCCCGAGGCGGAAGTCGATGCGGTGGATATCTCCCCGGATGCGCTGGCTGTCGCCGAGCACAACGTCGAGTCCCATGGCCTGATCCATCACGTGACGCCGATCCGTTCCGACCTGTTCCGCGATTTGCCGAAGCTGCAGTACGATCTGATTGTCACCAATCCGCCGTATGTGGATGAAGAGGACATGGCCGATCTGCCGGAAGAGTATGAGCATGAGCCGGTGCTGGGTCTGGCCTCCGGGAGCGATGGCCTGAAGCTGACGCGCCGCATCCTCGGCAATGCGCCGGATTATCTCAGCGACGACGGGGTTCTGATTTGTGAAGTCGGTAACAGCATGGTACATCTGATGGAGCAGTATCCGGACGTGCCGTTTACCTGGCTTGAGTTTGATAACGGCGGTGACGGCGTCTTTATGCTGACCAAACAGCAGCTGATTGACGCTCGTGCGCACTTCGGTATTTATAAAGACTAAAAAAACAACACGCCAACATAACGACAAAGAATGGAGCCGTGATGGCAGGAAATACAATTGGACAACTCTTTCGCGTCACTACCTTCGGCGAGTCGCACGGCCTGGCGCTGGGCTGCATCGTTGACGGTGTGCCGCCGGGCATTCCGCTGACCGAAGCCGACCTGCAGCACGATCTCGATCGTCGCCGCCCGGGCACCTCGCGTTACACCACGCAGCGTCGCGAGCCGGATCAGGTTAAAATCCTCTCCGGCGTCTTCGAAGGCGTTACCACCGGGACCAGTATCGGTCTGCTGATTGAGAATACCGATCAGCGTTCGCAGGATTACGGCGCTATCAAAGATCTGTTCCGTCCGGGCCACGCCGATTACACCTACGAGCAAAAGTATGGTCTGCGCGACTATCGCGGCGGCGGTCGTTCTTCTGCGCGCGAAACCGCGATGCGCGTGGCGGCCGGGGCGATTGCCAAAAAATTCCTCGCCGCGAAGTTCGGCATTGTCATTCGCGGCTGCCTGACACAGATGGGTGATATTCCGCTGGCTATCAAAGACTGGGATCAGGTTGAGCAGAATCCCTTCTTCTGCCCGGATCCAGATAAAATTGACGCCCTGGACGAGCTGATGCGCGGCCTGAAAAAAGAGGGTGACTCTATAGGCGCCAAAGTTACCGTCGTTGCCGACGGCGTACCGCCGGGTCTCGGCGAGCCGGTCTTCGATCGCCTTGACGCCGACATCGCCCACGCGCTGATGAGTATTAACGCGGTGAAAGGCGTGGAGATTGGCGACGGTTTCGAGGTGGTGAAGCTGCGCGGCAGCGAAAACCGCGATGAAATCACCAAAGCCGGATTCCAGAGCAACCACGCCGGCGGCATTCTTGGCGGCATCAGCAGCGGACAGCAGATCGTTGCCAACATCGCGCTGAAGCCTACCTCCAGTATTACCGTTCCCGGTCATACGATTAACCGCTTTGGCGAAGAGGTGGAGATGATCACCAAAGGGCGTCACGATCCGTGCGTCGGCATTCGCGCCGTACCGATCGCTGAGGCGATGCTGGCGATCGTTTTGATGGATCACTTTATGCGTCAGCGCGCGCAGAATGGCGACGTGACGACGACAATTCCACGCTGGTAACCATGAAAAACACCGTTATCGCCCTGCTGGCGCTGCTGGTCAGCGCCGGTAGCCTGGCCGCCACGCCGTGGCAGAAAATAACCCAGCCGATCGGCGGCAGCGCCCAGTCAATTGGTGCGTTTTCCAATGGCTGTATCGTTGGCGCCGAGGCGCTTCCTCTGAGTGCTACCGGCTATCAGGTGATGCGTACCGATCAGCGTCGTTACTTCGGTCATCCGGATCTGGTGCAGTTCATTCAGCGCCTGAGTAATCAGGTGCACAATAAAGGCATGGGAACCGTGCTGATTGGCGATATGGGGATGCCGGCGGGCGGGCGCTTTAACGGCGGCCACGCCAGTCACCAGACGGGGCTGGATGTCGATATCTTTCTCCAACTGCCGCAAACGCGCTGGACATCGTCTCAGCTGTTGAAGCCGCAGGCGCTGGACCTGGTCGCCAGCGACGGCAAACGCGTGGTACCGTCGCTGTGGAGTCCGCAAATCAGCCAGCTGATCAAGCTGGCGGCGGAAGATAGCGAGGTTACCCGTATTTTCGTCAACCCGGCGATTAAACAGCAGCTGTGCCTGGACGCGGGCAGCGACCGCCAGTGGCTGCGTAAAGTCCGTCCCTGGTTCCAGCATCGCGCCCATATGCATGTCCGTCTACGTTGTCCGGCGGGGAGCCTCGAGTGTGAAGATCAGGCACCGCCACCGCCTGGCGATGGCTGTGGGGCTGAGTTGCAGAGCTGGTTCGAACCTCCTAAACCTGGGTCTACCCCTCCTGTGAAGAAGACGCCGCCGCCGCTGCCGCCTTCCTGCCAGGCGCTACTGGATGAGCATGTGCTGTAATGGATAGTTTTATCGAATTATTTGCCGTATCGCCGCTGGTGCTGGTGGTACTCTTTTTTGTCGCCATCCTGGCCGGTTTTATTGACTCACTGGCGGGGGGCGGGGGCTTACTGACCGTGCCGGCGCTGATGGCGGCCGGAATGCCACCAGCCCAGGCGCTGGCCACTAACAAGCTGCAGGCCTGTGGCGGATCGCTCTCGGCGACCCTCTATTTTGTGCGGCGCAAGGTGGTCAGTCTCGCCGATCAGAAGCTGAATATTCTGATGACCTTTATTGGCTCGACCGCCGGGGCCCTGCTGGTCCAGCACGTCCAGTCCGATATTCTTAAGCAGATCCTGCCGTTGCTGGTGATCGGTATTGGCCTCTATTTCCTGCTGATGCCGAAACTGGGCGAAGCCGACCGGCAGCGTCGCCTGTACGGTTTGCCATTTGCCCTGGTCGCCGGCGGCAGCGTTGGATTTTACGACGGCTTTTTTGGCCCCGGCGCCGGTTCGTTTTATGCACTGGCTTTTGTCACCCTGGCCGGGTTTAATCTGGCGAAGTCGACGGCCCATGCCAAACTGCTGAACGCCACCTCAAACGTCGGCGGCCTGCTGCTGTTTATCATCGGTGGGAAAGTTATCTGGGCCACCGGCTTTGTGATGATGGCCGGACAGTTTATTGGCGCCCGTGCCGGCTCCCGGCTGGTGCTGAGTAAAGGGCAGTCGCTGATCCGGCCGATGATCGTCATCGTCTCGGCGGTGATGAGCGCGAAACTTCTCTTCGACAGCCACGGGGCGGAGATTTTGCAGTGGTTGGGAATTCATTAATGCAACAGCAACACCATTATCAGCAGCTGATTGACCTCTTCGACAGCTGCTTTGCCGAAGATTTTAATACTCGCCTGATTAAAGGCGACGATGAGCCGATCTACCTTCCGGCAGACGATGAAACGCCGTATCACCGTATCGTGTTTGCGCACGGATTTTTTGCCAGCGCCCTGCACGAGATTTCTCACTGGTGTATCGCTGGCAAAGCCCGCCGTGAGCTGGTGGATTTTGGTTACTGGTACTGCCCGGATGGCCGCGATGCGATGACCCAAAGCCAGTTTGAGAACGTTGAGGTCAAACCGCAGGCCTTCGACTGGCTGTTCTGCGTGGCGGCGGGATTTCCGTTTAACGTCAGCTGTGACAATCTGGAAGGGGACGTTGAGCCCGATCGCATCGCCTTCCAGCGCCGGGTGCATGCTCAGGTGATGACTTTGCTTGAACAAGGGATCCCCGAGCGTCCGGCGCGCTTTATTCGCGCATTACAACACTATTATCAAACGCCGCCATTGACGGCGGAACATTTTCCGTGGCCGGAAGACCTGCACTAAGGCCACACATGACATGACAAGAGGTAAGATGATGATCGCGGAGTTTGAATCACGCATTCTGGCGCTGATTGACAACATGGTAGACCACGCCAGTGATGATGAACTGTTTGCCGGCGGTTATCTGCGTGGCCACCTGACGCTGGCGGTGGCTGAGCTGGAAGGAGAGGGCGAGCATTCCGCTGAAGCCGTCAACAGCAAGGTCAGCCAGAGCCTGGAGAAAGCCATCAACGCTGGCGAACTGTCGCCGCCGGACCAAATTCTGGTGCAGGGGATGTGGCATAACCTGTATCAGCAGGCGAAAAATCAGGCCTGAGCCATGTTGTAGCCCGGGTCAGGCGTCAGCCGTACCCGGGAAATTGCCTGTCCTGATGGTTTTATTTCACCGCTTTTCCCTTCAGCAGTTTTCTCACCCACAGCCGATTCGGATTCAGTGCCGCCAGAGTATCGCTATCCAGCGGCAGCGGTTCACTGCTCATTTGCGCCGCCAGCAGCTCAGCGCTTAACGGCGCGGTGCACAGTCCCCGCGATCCGAGCGCGCCAAGCATAAACAGGTTGTGACAGACCGGCGCATTACCGGCGTGATCCTGTTGTTCGTGGAGGCTGGCATATTGCGTCAATGTTGCCTCATAGTCCGGTACATTGCCGACCATTGGCAGGTGATCGCGGGTGGCGCAGCGCACGCCGCAGCGGGCGTCATTGGCGCTGATGTCCACATCCTGTGGCCATTCTGCGCCAGGGAAGCAGTCGATCAACCGTTGCCGGTTGTGCTGCTGATCTTCTTCACTGAAGGTGATGTCGCTCCGCCCGCGATGGTAGCTGGCGCCAATGCAGTGCTGCTGATTGCGCGGATTTTGCGGCGTCAGGTAGCCGTCGTAGCACAGCACCTGGCGCAGGGCGGAAAGCAGCGGGGTGGTGGGAATATGGCTGACCTGGCCGCCAACAGGGTAGACCGGTAGCTGGGCGGTTTGTGCAAAATCCGCAATGCGGTGACCGTTGGCCAGCACCACCGCCTGATGATAGCGCTGCTGATTGAGCAGCCAGCCCTCGCCCTCCGCGCTCAGAGTATTAACCTGATAACCATAGTGCACGTGCAGACCGCGAGTGGCCGCCAGCGCCAGCAGTTCGGCGGTAAGCTGCTGCGGGCAGAGCCAGCCGCCGGCCGGATAGGCGACGCCGCCGCAGCCGGTATCAACGCCGGTCAGCTCGGCGACCTGCTCTGCTGTCACCGAGCAGGCGATCTCAGGGGGTAAATTGAGCGCCAGCATCTGGGCGATTTTGTGCGCGCTTTTCTCATCCCAGCCGAGCTGGGTGACACCGCACCATTCGTGATCGAACATCACCGGCAGCGCGTCATACATTCGGCGGGCGAAGGTAAAGGCAGCCGGGAAAAAGCGTGCCAGCGCCGGATCGTGCTGGCTTAACAGTGGGTACAGTGCGCCCTGGCGATTGCCGGAGGCGCCCTGCGCTGGAGCCTCATCGGCGCAGTAAAGGGTCACCTGCCAGCCGCGGCGCAGCAAGGCGAGTGAGAGCAGGGCGCTGGCGATCCCGCCGCCGATGATGGCTGCCTCGCGGGCATCGCTGCTACTGCGAGCGAACCAGGGGGCCTGCGCAGGAAAGCTCAGCGTTTGCGCCATCTCGCCGGTCAGCATCTCCCGCTTGCGGCCGAAGCCTTTGGTTTTACGCATGGTAAAGCCGGCCTCCTGCAGGCCGCGGCGGACAAAGCCGGCGGAGGTAAAGGTGGCCAGCGTCCCGCCGGGACGCGCCAGGCGCGCCATGGCGTTAAACAGATCCTGGGTCCACATGTCGGGATTTTTCGCCGGGGCAAAACCGTCGAGAAACCAGGCGTCCACCTGCTGGTTTAGCGAATCATCCAGCTCACTGGTCAGCTCATTAATATCGCCAAACCACAGATCGAGCGTCACCCGCCCGCCGTCGAGTAGCAAACGATGGCACCCGGCGAAGGCTGATGGCCATTGCGCCTGCAGCTGTTCCGCCCACGGGGCCAGCTCTGGCCAGCGCTGATGCGCCAGGTGCAGATCCTCAGCCTTCAGCGGAAATTTCTCAAAACTGATGAAATGTAACCTTTGCAGGGTAACGTCCGGGTTATCGCGAACAAAAACGTCAAAGGCCTGCCAGAGGGTGAGGAAATTGAGCCCGGTACCGAAGCCGCTCTCCGCGACGATCATCAACGGGCGAGGGTGGCTGACGAAGCGCTCCGGCAGGCGATTTCCACCGAGAAAAACGTAGCGCGTCTCTTCCAGACCGTTGTCATTGGAAAAGTAAACATCGTCGAAATCTCGGGAAACAGGTGTACCCTCAGCGTTGAATTCCAGGTTGGCTGGTTGTATGGCGTTTTGTTTCACGTAAGTTACTCGAATCACAAGGCGTAGCACGATCTTAACGATGTGTGCCTGAGGGCGCAAATTTATACATAAAATGTCTGATCGGACTTGTTCGGCGTACAAGTGTACGCTATTGTGCGACACGAAACTTAAAATAGTGCGACTTACAGAGGTATTTAATGAAACGTGCAGTGATTACTGGCTTGGGCATCGTTTCCAGCATCGGTAATAACCAGCAGGAAGTCCTGGCATCTCTGCGTGAAGGACGTTCAGGGATCACTTTCTCTCAGGAGCTTAAAGATTCAGGGATGCGCAGCCACGTATGGGGCAACGTCAAACTGGATACCACTGGCCTCATTGACCGCAAAGTAGTGCGCTTCATGAGCGACGCCTCCATCTATGCTTACCTGTCCATGGAACAGGCCGTTGCCGACGCAGGTCTGGCGCCGGAAGCATACCAGAATAACCCGCGTGTCGGTCTGATTGCAGGCTCCGGCGGCGGTTCCCCGAAATTCCAGGTCTTCGGCGCCGATGCCATGCGCAGCCCGCGTGGTCTGAAAGCCGTGGGCCCGTATGTGGTCACCAAAGCGATGGCTTCCGGCGTTTCCGCCTGCCTCGCCACGCCGTTCAAAATTCACGGCGTGAATTACTCCATCAGCTCGGCCTGCGCCACTTCCGCACACTGTATCGGTAACGCGGTAGAGCAGATCCAGCTGGGCAAACAGGACATCGTCTTTGCCGGCGGCGGCGAAGAGCTGTGCTGGGAAATGGCCTGCGAGTTCGACGCCATGGGCGCGCTGTCCACCAAATACAATGACACTCCGGAAAAAGCGTCCCGTACCTATGATGCTAACCGTGACGGCTTCGTTATCGCCGGCGGCGGCGGTATGGTCGTGGTGGAAGAGCTGGAACACGCCCTGGCGCGTGGCGCACATATCTATGCGGAAATCGTCGGCTACGGCGCAACCTCCGATGGCGCTGACATGGTCGCCCCGTCTGGCGAAGGCGCGGTGCGCTGCATGCAGATGGCGATGCACGGCGTTGATACGCCGATCGATTACCTGAACTCCCACGGTACGTCTACTCCGGTCGGCGACGTGAAAGAGCTGGGCGCCATTCGCGAAGTGTTCGGCGACAACAGCCCGGCTATCTCGGCAACCAAAGCGATGACCGGCCACTCGCTGGGCGCGGCGGGCGTACAGGAAGCTATCTACTCCCTGCTGATGCTGGAGCACGGTTTTATCGCGCCGAGCATCAACGTCGAAGAGCTGGACGAGCAGGCTGCCGGCCTGAACATCGTCACCAAACCGACTGACGCTAAGCTGACCACCGTGATGTCCAACAGCTTCGGCTTCGGTGGCACCAACGCCACGCTGGTAATGCGTAAATACCACGCCTAATCAGCACGCGATGCACAGAGGGGAGCCACCGGCTCCCCTTTTTTGTCATCTTGACAGGGTAAAGGCCCGCAGGCACACTGCTGGCGGATCCATTAGTCTCTCCACTAATGCGTAAGCGTTTAACGTCAACCAACGCGCCTTAACCCTGATAGTCAGGTGGAGGGGGCGTGTCGCTTTGCTCGCCTTACTCTGCAAATCTGGAGTAATGCATGTCCGCAGTTACTGAAACAACATCCAATTCATCGGCGAATTTTTCGCTGTTTCGTATTACGTTTGCCGTCTTTTTGACCTATATGACCGTCGGTTTGCCGCTGCCGGTGATCCCGCTGTTTGTCCACCAGGAGCTGGGTTTTGGTAACACCGTGGTTGGCGTAGCGGTGGGGATCCAGTTCCTCGCCACCGTTCTGACCCGCGGCTACGCCGGGCGCCTGGCCGACCAGTACGGCGCCAAACGCTCCGTCCTGCAAGGGATGCTGGCCTGCGCCCTGGCCGGGGCGGCATGGCTGGCCGCCGCGCTGCTGCCGCTGCCGGTGCTCGCCAGACTTGGCCTGCTGCTGTTGGGTCGCTTGATCCTCGGGTTTGGCGAAAGTCAGCTGCTGACCGGTAATCTGAGCTGGGGAATGGGGCTTGTGGGACCCGCCCGCTCGGGCAAAGTGATGTCATGGAACGGCATGGCGATGTACGGTTCGCTGGCGGTCGGTGCCCCGCTGGGATTATTAATTTACAGCCAGTTTGGCGTGGCGGTCCTGGCCTGCGTCACCATGGGACTACCGCTCGTTGCCTGGCTTATCAACGGTAGCGTGCGTAAAGTGGCGGCCCACGGTGGCGAGCGACCTTCGCTGTGGGGCGTCATCGGTATGATCTGGCGGCCAGGTCTTGGCCTGGGCCTGCAGGGCGTCGGCTTTGCGGTGATCGGCACCTTCGTTTCGCTCTATTTTGCCAGTCATAGCTGGCCGATGGCCGGCTTTACCCTGACGGCGTTTGGCGGAGCCTTCGTGCTGATGCGGGTGCTGTTCGGCTGGATGCCAGATCGGTTCGGCGGCGTTAAGGTGGCGATGGTCTCGCTGCTGATAGAGGCGGTCGGTCTGACGCTGCTGGGGCTGGCGCCGGGCGTCTGGGTGGCGCTGGCCGGTGCGGCCCTGACCGGATGCGGCTGCTCCCTGATTTTCCCGTCGCTCGGCGTGGAGGTGGTCAAGCGCGTCCCGGCCCAGGTGCGCGGTACCGCGCTCGGCGGCTATGCGGCCTTTCAGGATATCTCCTATGGTCTGACCGGGCCGCTGACCGGTCTGCTGGCCACCTCGCTGGGCTACTCGTCGGTGTTCCTTGCCGGCGCCCTCTGCGCGGCGCTGGGGATCCTCGTCACCCTCATCTCTTTTCGCCGTCAGGGTTAGGTTATGGTCCGGTCTTGCCCGCGGGCAGGCCGGACGCCGTCTGCCGCGGCAGATAATACTTCACCTGGAACTCGAACATATTGGTATACAAAATGGAGTAATCGATAGGCTGGTGGTGTTCATCAATCGCCTGGGTCTGCATGCGAATAATCGGATCTTTAGCGCTGATATGCAGGAGGGTTGCCAGCTCAGGCGTCGGCAGTATCGGCACTATTGATTCGTAACATCCATTTATTCTTACTCCGCATTCGTTTTCTATATATGAAAACTTCGATTTCTTCATATGCGCGATGGTCAGATCGGGAAAGCGGGTCGCTGACAGCCAGGTTTCCTCTAATTGCATCGCAATATTATCGATAAAACGCAATCTTTTAGCATAATATACCGCTTCACCGTGCTGCAATTGCAGCCCACGGGCAATTTCCTCCGAGGCGGGCTGTAACTCAAATTTTAGGATCTGGCTGGAGGGCGTTTTCCCCTGATTACGGGCAATTTCGGTAAAACTGTCTAAATGCGTCACCGACGCCTGGAAATGCTTATTTCTAATCCATGTGCCTGAGCCATGTCGGCGTTCGATTAAACCATCCTCTTCCAGGGTTTTCAGCGCCTTACGTAACGTATTGCGTGAAACATCATAAAGTTCTGCTAACTCTTTTTCGGCTGGCAGAAGATCGCCAATGTTGTAGAACGGGCTATTAATTTTGTTTTTAAGCAAATTGACGATATTTTTGTAAACCACTTTTGAATCTCCATAATCCCTTTGGAAACATGGGCTTGCTATCGTACGACGTTAAGTACAGGCCAAGACGTTCATTTTTTGCTTTACTTCTGCACCACTTCAGGATGGCTAACTGTGATCAAAACCGCGGTTAAGAAAATTAACAATTATTAAAGTGCTCGTCAATTGAGGTCATAAATTAAAAGGATGAGTTAATGCAAAATATATTGTTAGTGTGTGCAGCAGGAATGTCGACCAGTATGTTAGTGAAGCGAATGCAGGAGCAGGCGGCGAATATTAAGGTTTCGGTGAATATCAATGCTATGGCTATTTCTGAAGCCAAAGAAAAGATTAAGAACAACGAAGTGGATGTTTTGCTTTTAGGCCCGCAGGTGCGTTTTCAAAAAAATGAAATAGAAGAGGTGGCTCAGGGTAAAATGCCGGTAGCGGTGATTGATATGAAATATTATGGGCAGATGGACGGTAAAGCCGTTCTGGATAATGCACTGGCATTACTGGCAAAGCGTTAGTTTCTTCATTATTCCCCGTTATTGTGTGGCTATGTCATTCAGGCCATGGACAGCTGTGGCTAAAACATGGTGACGCTAATTAATTATTATGAATAAGGGTTCGTCATGAGTTTCATGGATACCTTTGAGCGTGGCATGGAAAAAATTCTCGTGCCTGTCGCGATTAAATTAAATTCTCAGATCCACGTTTCAGCGATTCGCGATGCGTTTATTCTTTCGTTTCCCATCGTAATGGCCAGTTCGCTGATTATTCTTATCAACTTTGCTATTTTATCGCCTGACGGATTTATCGCCAGTATTCTGCATTTAGGCTCGATATTCCCCAATCTGGCGGAAGCGCAGCAGATTTTCACCCCGGTAATGAACGGGTCGGTCAATATCATGGCGATATTGATCACCTTTCTGGTGGCGCGCAATATGGCGATCAGCTATCAACAGGACGATCTCCTGTGCGGCCTGACGGCGATCGGCGCCTTTTTTGTCGTCTACACCCCTTACACCATCATTGATGGCCAGGCCTATCTGGCGACTAAATATCTTGGCCCGCAGGGGTTGTTTGTGGCGATTATCGTTGCGCTGATTTCCAGCGAGGTCTTTTGTCGCCTGGCGCGTAACCCAAAAGTGACCATCACTATGCCTGCCGCGGTGCCGCCGGCGGTGGCGCGTTCATTTAAGGTGTTGTTGCCGATTTTCTTCGTGATGATCTTCTTTTCGATCCTCAATTATCTGTTGACGCGTATTTCTCCAAATGGCCTTAACGACCTGATTTATACCCTTATTCAGGCCCCGCTGAAGGATATGGGGACCAACATTGTTACCGTTCTGGTGCTGGGGCTGGTGGCGAATTTCCTCTGGGTACTGGGGATCCATGGGCCGAATACCGTGGCCGCTATCCGGGAGACTATTTTCTCGGAAGCCAATCTCGAAAACCTCTCCTATGCCGCCTCACATGGCAGCACCTGGGGAGCGCCGTATCCCATCACCTGGACCGGTATCAACGATGCGTTTGCTAACTGCGGTGGGTCGGGTATGACGCTGGGGTTGCTGCTGGCCATTTTTATCGCCTCCCGGCGTAAAGATTACCGTGATCTGGCAAAAATGGCCTTCGTGCCGGGCCTGTTTAACATCAATGAGCCGGTGATGTTTGGTCTGCCGATTGTGCTTAACCCCATCCTGGTGATCCCGTTCATTCTGGTGCCGTTTGTGAATTCATTGATTGGCTATTTCTTTATCAGCATGGAGTTTATTCCGCCGATTGCTTATGCCGTCCCGTGGACCACACCCGGGCCGCTTATCGCCTTCTTTGGCACGGGAGGCAACTGGCTGGCGCTGTTTGTCGGCATCCTGTGCCTCGCGGTTTCAACACTGATTTACTTACCGTTTGTGATTGCCGCTAACAAGGTCAATACCGCAGCGGCGGCGGAATAGAGAGGATAGCAATGTTTGCAGATGAAAGTACGGTCATGGAACTGCTGATCTATGCCGGTCAGGCGCGCTCAGACGCCATGGAGACGATAGCCGCGTCCCGACAGCGCGAGTGGGGGCGGGCTACGGAGTTGATGGCCAGCTCCGACGCGGCCTGCCGCGCCGCACATAAGATCCAAACGATGTTGATCGGTGAGGACGAAGGCTGTGGAAAAATAACCGTTAACCTTATTCTGGTACACGCGCAGGACCATTTAATGACGGCCATGCTATGTCAGGATCTCGCTAAAGAAATTATTGCCTTACGCAACGAACTCTCTGCCTGATTTATCCGCCTTCAGCCGTTCTGGCTGAAGGTGAATTATAACAATATGTAAAGGTACCCTATGTATTCAAGTCAATTGAAGGTGAGCTTATTGTCTTTATCGGTACTGCTGGCTATTTCGACAAATGATGTGATGGCGGCTAAATTAACCATTGAACAGCGTCTGGAATTACTGGAGTCAGAACTTTCGGCGAATAAAAAAGAGCTGCAAAAAACACAATCTCAATTATCGACCTATAAAGGCAAGGTAGCCGAATTACAAAAAAGCATTAAGGAGAATGAAAAACGTCAGCTCACTGCGGGTTATTCAACGGCAACGTCACCGGTGGCGGAAAATATTGCCAACGAGAATAATGAACTGAGTAAAAAAGCCGCCCCGGTGCAGGTGAAAGCCAGTCAGCAGGTGGCGGTTATCGATACCGACGGTCAGAAGCCGAAACTGGAAAGCGTCACCCTGAAGGACATCAGTAAATTTGTCAAAGACGATATTGGCTTTAGCTACCAGGGGTACTTCCGTTCCGGCTGGGGGACGTCAAACCATGGATCGTCACAGACCTATGCCCCCGGCTCGCTGGGCCGTTTTGGTAATGAAATGAGTGGCTGGTTCGACTTAACGCTGAATCAGCGGGTCTATAACCAGGATGGCAAAACGGCGAATGCCGTCGTGACATACGACGGCAACGTCGGCGAGCAGTATAACGACGCCTGGTTTGCCGGCCAGGATACCGACAGCATTTTGCAGTTTAGTGATATTTTCCTGACCACCAAAGGTTTCCTGCCGTTCGCGCCCGAGGCGGATTTCTGGGTCGGCAAACATAAACTGCCCGAGTATGAAATTCAGATGCTGGACTGGAAGTCACTGACCACCGACGTTGCGGCCGGGGTCGGGATCCAGAACTGGGCGCTGGGGGTGGGTCAGCTGGATGCTTCCGTCAGCCGGAACGACGTCGACGTGTACTCCCGTGATTTCACGCAAACCACCCAGATGAACACCAACTCCGTCGACCTGCGCTATCGCAATATTCCGCTGTGGCAGTCGGGGTCGCTGTCGTTAATGGGCAAATACGCGTTTGCTAATAAAAATGACGAGCAGGAGAGAAACGAAGATAACAACAGCTACTTCCGGTTCAAAGATACCTGGATGGCCACCGCTATTATTCGTCAGGAGCTGGAGCGTAAAGGCTTCAACGAATTTACGCTGCAGGTGGCGAATAACTCATACGCCAGCAGTTTCGCCAACTTCTCCGGCGCCAGTAACTCCATGGCCAGCGGACGCTATTACTATGGCGATCATACCAACGGCGTGGCCTGGCGTTTGATCTCGCAGGGAGAAATGTATCTTGCCGATCGTATTATCATGGCGAATTCGCTGGTATGGGCCCACGGTAACGATATCTATAGCTATGAAAGCGGGGCGCACAGCGATTTTGACAGCCTGCGCGCGGTGATCCGCCCGGCCTGGATATGGAATACCTGGAACCAGACCGGGGTTGAGCTGGGGTGGTTTACCCAGAAAAATACCACCAGCCAGAGCGGCGATCTGAAAGAGTCGGCGTATAAAACCACGCTGTACCATGCGCTCAAGGTCGGCCCGAGTCTGTTGGGGTCGCGGCCTGAAATTCGCTTCTATGGTACCTATATCAATATTCTTGATAACCAGCTGTCGCAATTCACCTTCAATGACGAAAGTAAAGATGAGTTTATGGTTGGCGTTCAGGCAGAGGTGTGGTGGTAACCGGTAAATCACCTACAGGCGCCCGCGCGATGCGGGCGTTCCGGGCTACAGCAGCCACCATAGCAGAAGCAGCAGGATCAGCACTCCGCCCAGCACCAGCTGCCACGGCTTAGCGGACCACATCCGCTTCGCCGCGGGTTCCTCCAGCGGGATGGCCAGCGTCTCCTGGGCACGGGCTACCCGCAGCACAAACACCTTATTCAGCAACGCCAGGATCTGCGCCGGACTCAGCGTGGTCTGCGGCGTGATCTGCCAGTTGCGACTTGCAAAGTCGACAATCTTTTGCCACTCCGCGGCTTCCAGCGGCTGCTTGAGCGCCCCCTGCAGCGAGGTGAGCGTGGGCGCGCTTTGCGCACTCAGCGTCTGCCGCGCCTGAAGCCAGTACGAAAGCGGCAGGAAGTGCGTCGCCGGGATCAGCTCCCCGGACTTGACGCCGCAAAGCTCCAGCATGGACTGCCAAATCAGTTTGCTTGGTTCACCGGTGGCGGCCGCCAGCTTAGTCACCAGCTGATTAAGCGTGTTGTGCTCGGCCGGCAACAGCGGGCGCAGGGTTGGCGGGCGCTGCTGTGGCTGCGGGATCGACAGCTGACCGCGCTGCAGCAGATGCAGAATATTCTCCAGCTGCGGCTGGCTGAGTGCGTGCAGCGCGGTTTGCCCATAATGCTGACGAATATAATCACTCACCGCCTGGCGGTTATTGCCCTGGCCAAGCAGATCGCTGAGCTGCGCCAGCGTCTGGCGGTGATGATGATTGTCCTGAGCCGTGGCTAAACGCTGATTGAGACTCGCCTCGGCGGCGTTGAAATGGCGGGCCAGCAGGGGCGTATCGCCTTTCAGGCCGAGGTCGTGTTTGACGCAGGCCCACACTTCCGCATTCTGCTGCGAGGTCAGCGCCACCAGGCGCGTGATCAGTCGCTCCAGGACGGTGCGTTGCTGCATGGAAAGTGAAGGTTCGCCGGTGGCGGCAGTGCCTGAAGGACCTCGCCCCGGAGGACGGTCTGGCATATCTGCAAGGGGGTGCGTCATGATTCATCCTTTCGATATCGCGGTGCTGGAACCAGGTGATGAGTATGCCTGGCGGCCAGATTATGGCACACTTCCCCGGTTAACTCTCGTTCTCAGACAGGTACTGAACTGTGAAAATCCTCGTTGATGAAAATATGCCCTATGCCCGTGAGCTTTTTAGCCGTTTAGGCGCTGTGCAGGCGATCCCGGGCCGTCCGGTTCCGGCCGATGCCCTGACCGATGCAGACGCCTTAATGGTACGCTCGGTCACCCGGGTCAATGAAGCATTACTCGCCGGCAAGGCCATCAAGTTCGTCGGCACGGCGACCGCAGGCACCGATCACGTTGATCAAGCGTGGCTGCAGCAGGCGGGGATTGGTTTCTCCGCGGCGCCTGGCTGCAACGCCATTGCGGTGGTGGAGTACGTCTTTTCATCGCTGCTGATGCTGGCCGAACGTGACGGCTTTGCGCTGCGCGATCGCACCGTTGGGATCGTTGGCGTCGGCAACGTCGGCGGGCGGCTGCAAAAGCGCCTGGAAGCATTGGGGATCAAAACCCTGCTCTGCGACCCACCGCGCGCCGATCGCGGTGACGAAGGCGACTTCCGCTCCCTCGAGGCGCTGGTTAAGGAAGCCGATGTGCTGACCTTCCACACGCCTCTATATAAAGAAGGGCAATATAAAACCCTGCATCTGGCGGATGAGGCGCTGATTAGCCGCCTGAAGCCAGGAACGATTTTGATCAACGCCTGCCGCGGGCCGGTAGTGGATAACGCCGCGTTGCTGAAACGGCTGGAAGCCGGCCAGCCGCTGAGCGTGGTGCTCGACGTCTGGGAGCCGGAGCCGGATCTCAACGTTGAGCTTCTCAAGCGGGTGGATATCGGTACGGCGCATATCGCCGGTTACACCCTCGAAGGGAAGGCGCGCGGTACGACGCAGGTGTTTGAAGCCTATAGCGCGTTCATTGGCCATCCCCAGCAGGTGGCGCTGGATACTTTGCTGCCGGCCCCGGAGTTTGGCCGCATCACCCTGCATGGGCCGCTCGATCAGCCGACGCTGAAAAGACTGGTCCATTTGGTGTATGATGTGCGCCGCGATGATGCGCCGCTGCGAAAGGTAGCGGGCGTCGCCGGTGAATTCGACAAGCTGCGCAAAAATTATCAGGAACGCCGCGAATGGTCTTCGCTGTACGTACAGTGCAGCGATGAGCAGGCGGCGACGCTGTTGCGCCAGCTCGGTTTTAACGCTGTGCATCATCCTGTTCGTTAATGTCTTCTTAATGCCCCTGCCGGATACTCCGGCAGGGCCGCTTTATTTCTGGAGTAAACCACCATGTCTGAAGGCTGGAATATTGCCGTACTGGGCGCAACGGGCGCCGTAGGCGAAGCCCTGCTCGAAACTCTTGCTGAACGCCAGTTCCCGGTGGGGGAGATTTTTGCTCTGGCACGCAATGAAAGCGCGGGCGAACATCTGCGGTTTGGTGGCAAGTCGGTGATCGTCAGGGACGCCGCCGAATTTGACTGGACCCAGGCCCAGCTGGCCTTTTTCGCTGCCGGCGTCGAAGCCAGTGCAGCGTATATCGAAGACGCTACCAATGCTGGTTGTCTGGTCATCGATCTCAGCGGCCTGTTTGCGCTGGAGCCGGACGTACCGCTGGTGGTGCCGGATGTGAACCCGTTCGTATTAGGCGATTATCGCAACCGCAACCTGATTGCGGTGCCCAACAGCCTGACCAGCCAGCTGCTGACGGCACTCAAGCCGCTTATCGATCAGGGCGGGCTGTCGCGCATCAGCGTCACCAACCTGCTCTCCGCCTCGGGACAGGGGAAAAAAGCGGTGGATGCGCTGGCAGGGCAGAGCGCCAAGCTGCTGAACGGCATCCCTATCGATGAAGATGATTTCTTCGGCCGCCAGCTGGCGTTCAATATGCTGCCGTTGCTGCCGGATCGTGAAGGTAGCGTGCGCGAAGAGCGGCGTATCGTCGATGAAGCGCGCAAAGTTCTCCAGGATGACGGGCTGATGATCTCCGCCAGCGTCGTTCAGTCGCCGGTCTTCTACGGCCATGCGCAGATGGTGAGCTTCGAAGCGATGCGTCCACTGGCGGCGGAAGAGGCGCGCGACGCCTTTACCCGCGGCGAGGATATCGAGCTTTCTGAAGAGGGGGAATTCCCGACCCAGGTTGGCGATGCCTCCGGCAATGCCCGCCTCTCCATCGGCTGCGTGCATAACGATTACGGTATGCCGGAGCAGGTCCAGTTCTGGTCGGTGGCGGATAACGTCCGCTTCGGCGGCGCGCTGATGGCGGTGAAGATCGCCGAGAAGCTGATCGAGGAGTACCTGTACTGATGTCTGAGATGGAGCAACAGCCGGTCTGTAAAATCGCGCTGGGCATCGAGTACGACGGCAGCAAATATTACGGCTGGCAGCGGCAAAACGAAGTGCGCAGCGTGCAGGAGAAGCTGGAAAAGGCGCTCTCGCAGGTGGCGAACGAACCGATTACCGTTTTTTGCGCTGGCCGCACCGACGCCGGTGTTCATGGCACCGGCCAGGTGGTGCATTTCGAAACCCGGGCGCAGCGGAAAGATGCCGCCTGGACGCTGGGGGTAAATGCGAATTTACCTGGTGACATCGCGGTGCGTTGGGTCAAACATGTGCCGGCGGATTTTCACGCCCGGTTCAGCGCCACGGCGCGCCGCTATCGTTACGTCATCTATAATCATCGCCTGCGTCCGGCGGTGTTGAGCCAGGGCGTGACGCATTTTCACCAGCCGCTTGATGCCGCGCGTATGCAGCGCGCCGCGCAGTGTCTGCTGGGAGAGAATGATTTCACCTCGTTTCGCGCGGTGCAGTGTCAGTCGCGCACCCCGTGGCGCAACGTGATGCATATTAACGTTAACCGCTACGGCGCGTATGTGGTGGTGGATATCAAAGCGAATGCCTTTGTACATCATATGGTCAGGAATATCGTAGGCAGCCTGATGGAAGTCGGGGCCGGAAACCAGCCGGAGAGCTGGATGGCAGAGCTGCTGGCAGCAAAAGACAGGACGCTCGCTGCGGCGACGGCAAAAGCGGAAGGGTTGTATCTGGTGTCGGTGGATTACCCGGCCCACTATGATTTACCGGTGCTGCCAATGGGCCCGCTGTTTCTGGCGGACTAATAGGGTCATTAAGGGTAAAGACGAATATGGACTTGATTCACTTTTTAATTGATTTCATCCTGCATATTGATGTGCACCTTGCCGAGCTGGTAGCCCAGTACGGCGTCTGGGTTTATGCCATTCTGTTTTTGATTCTGTTCTGCGAAACCGGGCTGGTGGTCACGCCGTTCCTGCCGGGGGATTCACTGCTGTTTGTGGCGGGGGCGCTCTCGGCTTTGCCGACGAACGATCTTAATGTTCACCTGATGGTATTGCTGATGGTCATCGCGGCCATCGTCGGCGATGCGGTCAACTACACCATTGGCCGACTGTTCGGCGAGAAGCTGTTCAGTAATCCGAACTCGAAGATTTTCCGTCGTAGCTATCTGGATAAAACCCATAGCTTCTATGAACGTCACGGCGGAAAAACCATTATCCTGGCGCGCTTTGTGCCGATAGTCCGAACCTTCGCACCGTTTGTGGCGGGAATGGGACATATGTCCTATCGTCATTTTGCGGCCTATAACGTGGTTGGGGCGCTGCTGTGGGTGCTGCTGTTTAGCTACGCTGGCTATCTCTTTGGCGACCTGCCGGTGGTGCAGGAGAACCTGAAGCTGCTGATAGTGGCGATCATCGTTCTCTCGGTTCTGCCGGGCGTGATTGAGATTATTCGCCATAAGCGGGCGGCGGCAAAGCAGGCTAAGTAGCCCGGCCTGCGCTGCGCGCAGCCGCGCATGACGGTCACGCGCAGCGGTTTGACCACTTTTTTATCCCATGTTCCGGGATGATATGATTTAATGTGCAACATTCATGGTCTGTAAGAGGCAAAAATGGCATTATGCGCCCCTTACGACAAAACTGGCATCGACCAGGTTCAGGCAGAAAGGTTATCAATGAGCTGGATTGAACGAATTAAAAGCAACATCACTCCCACCCGTAAGGCGAGCATTCCTGAGGGTGTATGGACCAAGTGCGACAGCTGCGGTCAGGTACTCTACCGCGCCGAGCTGGAGCGCAACCTGGAGGTTTGTCCTAAGTGCGATCACCATATGCGCATGTCGGCGCGTAATCGCCTGCATAGCCTGTTGGATGAAGGTTCTCTGGTAGAACTGGGTAGCGAACTTGAGCCAAAAGATGTGCTGAAGTTCCGCGATTCAAAAAAATACAAAGACCGCCTGGCGTCCGCGCAGAAAGAGACGGGCGAGAAAGACGCGCTGGTGGTGATGAAAGGCACGCTGTACGCGATGCCGGTGGTTGCCGCTGCCTTTGAGTTCTCCTTTATGGGTGGCTCGATGGGGTCCGTCGTCGGCGCACGCTTTGTGCGCGCGGTGGAGCAGGCGCTGGAAGACAATTGCCCGCTGATCTGCTTCTCCGCCTCCGGTGGCGCCCGTATGCAGGAAGCGCTGATGTCGCTGATGCAGATGGCGAAAACCTCCGCCGCGCTGGCGAAAATGCAGGAGCGCGGATTACCGTACATCTCCGTGCTGACCGACCCAACGATGGGCGGCGTATCGGCGAGCTTTGCGATGCTGGGCGACCTGAACATTGCCGAGCCGAAAGCGCTGATCGGCTTTGCCGGTCCTCGCGTCATTGAGCAGACCGTACGCGAGAAGCTGCCGCCGGGATTCCAGCGCAGCGAGTTCCTGATTGAAAAAGGGGCGATCGATATGATCGTTCGCCGCCCGGAAATGCGTCTCAAGCTGGCCAGCATTCTGGCAAAGCTGATGAACCTGCCGGCGCCGGTTGCCGTTTCGGAAGCGCCGCATGAAGGCGTGGTGGTGCCGCCGGCACCGGATCAGGAACCCGAGGCCTGATAAAGCAGAGGGCAGGGCCTGGCGGCGCTGCCCTTTTTTATTCATACGCGTTAACCGTCAATTCTTGCGGGCATCATGGAAAAAGATCCTATTCCTCAGGCCACGTCGCCCCTGGCTACGTGGCTTTCTTATCTGGAACATCTGCACAGTAAAACCATCGACCTGGGGCTGGCGCGCGTCAGCGAGGTCGCACGGCAGATGGATATCGTTAAACCGGCGCCGTTTGTCTTTACCGTCGCGGGCACCAACGGCAAAGGCACCACCTGCCGCACGCTGGAAACCGTCCTGATGGCGGCCGGCTATAAAGTGGGGGTCTACAGCTCCCCGCACCTGGTGCGCTACACCGAACGCGTGCGCGTTCAGGGGGCTGAACTGCCGGAGGCGGCGCATACGGCTTCGTTTGCTGAAATTGAAGCGGCGCGGGGCGATATCTCGTTGACCTATTTTGAGTACGGCACGCTCTCGGCGCTATGGCTGTTTAAGCAGGCGCAGCTCGATGTGGTGATCCTGGAGGTGGGCCTCGGCGGCCGTCTCGACGCCACCAACATCGTAGATGCCGACGTCGCGGTGGTCACCAGCATTGCGCTCGATCATACCGACTGGCTGGGGCCAGATCGCGAAAGTATTGGCCGGGAAAAAGCGGGTATCTTCCGCGCCGGTAAACCGGCGATAGTGGGTGAGCCGGATATGCCGCACACCATTGCTGACGTGGCGAGCGAGAAGGGCGCGCTGCTTCAGCGCCGCGGCGTCGACTGGCGCTATGAGGTGGAGGGTGAGACATGGTCCTTCCGCGACGCGGCCGGGGCGTTAAGCCACCTGCCGTTGCCTCAGGTGCCGTTGCCGAATGCGGCGACGGCCGTGGCGGCGCTGCGCGCCAGCGGGATTGCCGTGGATGACGCCATCCTGCGCGCGGGGATCCGCGACGCGATGTTGCCGGGGCGTTTTCAGATAATTAGCAACGCCCCGCGGGTGATCCTTGATGTGGCGCATAACCCGCACGCGGCGGCTTATCTCGCCGGCCGTCTCAAAACGTTAGCGAAAACGGGACGCGTGCTGGCGGTTATTGGTATGCTGCACGATAAGGACATTGCCGGTACGCTGGCCAATCTGGCGCCGGAAGTCGACGTCTGGTACTGCGCGCCGCTGGATGGGCCGCGCGGGGCGACGGCGGAACAGCTGGTGGAACATTTGCGTGGCGGCACAGTCTATAGCAGCGTGGCGCAGGCGTGGCAGGCGGCCATGGCTGACGCTAAAGTGGAAGATACCGTGCTGGTGTGTGGTTCATTTCATACCGTAGCGCAGGTAATGGAAGAGATAGACGCGGGGAGAATCGGTGGCGAGTAAGTTTCAGAACCGTTTAGTCGGGACAATCGTGCTGGTGGCGCTGGGGGTGATTATCCTGCCAGGGCTGCTGGACGGGCAGAAAAAGCATTACCAGGATGAGTTTGCCGCGATCCCGCTGGTGCCGAAACCGGGCGATCGCGATGAACCGGATATGCTGCCAGCGGCGACCCAGGCCCTGCCTTCGCAGCCGCCGGAAGGGGCGGCGGAAGAGGTGCGGGCTGGCGATGCCGCCGCGCCATCGTTAGATCCGTCGCGTATTCCGGTGAACAGCAACAGCTTCGATGATGTTCAGGAACCGGTAGTTGCCGCGAAACCGCAGCCTAAGCCGCAGCCAAAACCACAGCCGCAGCAGCAGGTCGCGACGCCAACGCCGCCGCCGGCTAAGCCACAGCAGCAACAGTCCCCGCAGCAGCAGGCGGCCCTGCCGGCGCCGACCGGGAAAGCCTATGTGGTTCAGCTGGGTGCGCTGAAGAACGCCGATAAGGTGAATGAGATTGTCGGTAAACTGCGTGCCTCGGGTTTCAAAGTCTATACATCGCCTTCGACGCCGGTACAGGGTAAAATTACCCGCATCCTCGTCGGCCCGGATGCATCAAAAGATAAGCTGAAAGGCCAGCTGGGCGATCTGCAACAGATCTCCGGGCTTAGCGGGGTGGTGATGGGCTTTACCCCGAACTGATGGTTTTTTCCGCCATGCGGAGAGAACCTTGCGGGGCGAAATCCCCCGCAAACCCTGTCTCAGCCGCCCTGAAGAGGCGAAAGGCAGTCTGGCGTTGAATGTTTTTTCAGCGCCATTTTTATTTCTGTAGGGCAAGGAAATCCCTACGCAAACGTTTTCTTTTTCTGTTAGAATGCGCCCCGAACTGGACGACAGGGCGTAAATCGTGGGACGTATATGGTCTGGATTGATTACGCCATTATGGCGGTGCTGGGTCTTTCTTGCCTGGTCAGCCTGATCCGCGGCTTCGTTCGCGAAGCTTTATCGTTAGTCACGTGGGGTTGCGCATTTTATGTCGCCAGCCACTACTACGCTGACCTGTCTGTCTGGTTTACGGGCTTTGAGGATGAACGGGTTCGAAATGGGATTGCTATTGCGGCGCTGTTTATCGTGACGCTCATCGTTGGCGCTATCGTGAACTATGTGATAGGCCAGCTGGTGGAGAAGACCGGTTTGTCAGGAACCGACAGGGTATTGGGGATCTGCTTCGGCGCGCTACGTGGGGTGCTGATCATCGCCGCTATCTTGTTCTTCCTTGATACCTTTACCGGGATGGCGAAGAGCGATGACTGGCATCAGTCGCAGTTTATTCCCTATTTTACCCCCGTCATCAGATGGTTTTTTGAATACCTGCAAAGCTCGTCAAGTTTCTTGCCTAAAGTATAGACTTTGGGTCGTTGCTGAACGAGGAAAAGACGTATGTGCGGTATTGTCGGTATCGCCGGTGTTATGCCGGTTAACCAGTCGATTTATGATGCGCTAACGGTGCTCCAGCACCGTGGACAGGATGCCGCTGGCATCATCACCATTGATGCCAACAACTGCTTCCGGTTGCGTAAGGCTAACGGGCTGGTAAGCGACGTATTCGAAGCCCGCCATATGCAGCGTATGCAGGGCAATATGGGGATTGGCCACGTGCGTTACCCCACGGCGGGCAGCTCCAGCGCCTCCGAGGCGCAGCCGTTTTACGTAAACTCGCCGTATGGCATCACCTTGGCGCATAATGGCAATCTGACCAACGCGCACGAGCTGCGTAAAAAGCTGTTTGAAGAAAAACGCCGCCATATCAATACCACCTCTGATTCCGAAATCCTCCTCAATATTTTCGCCAGTGAGCTGGATAACTTCCGTCACTACCCGCTGGAAGCGGACAACATCTTCGCTGCGATTGCGGCGACCAACCGCCTGATCCGCGGCGCGTACGCGTGCGTGGCGATGATCATCGGTCATGGCATGGTGGCCTTCCGCGACCCCAACGGCATTCGTCCGCTGGTGCTGGGTAAACGCGACGTTGGCGATGGCCGCACCGAGTATATGGTGGCCTCGGAAAGCGTGGCGCTCGATACCCTCGGTTTTGAATTCCTGCGCGATGTCGCGCCGGGCGAAGCGGTCTATATTACCGAGAAAGGCCAGCTGTTTACCCGTCAGTGTGCCGATAATCCGGTCAGCAACCCGTGCCTGTTCGAGTACGTCTATTTTGCCCGTCCAGACTCGTTTATCGACAAAATTTCCGTCTACAGCGCCCGCGTCAATATGGGGACCAAGCTGGGCGAGAAGATTGCCCGCGAGTGGGAAGATCTGGATATTGACGTCGTTATTCCGATCCCGGAGACCTCCTGCGACATCGCTCTGGAAATCGCCCGCATTCTCGACAAGCCTTATCGTCAGGGCTTCGTGAAGAACCGCTACGTCGGCCGGACGTTTATCATGCCGGGCCAGCAGCTGCGTCGTAAATCTGTTCGCCGTAAGCTCAACGCCAACCGCGCGGAATTCCGCGATAAGAATGTGCTGCTGGTCGACGATTCCATTGTACGCGGCACCACCTCTGAGCAGATCATTGAGATGGCGCGCGAAGCCGGGGCGAAAAAAGTTTATCTGGCCTCTGCTGCACCGGAAATTCGCTTCCCGAACGTCTACGGTATCGATATGCCGACCGCCACCGAGCTGATTGCTCATGGCCGCGAAGTGGACGAGATCCGCCAGATCATCGGCGCCGACGGCCTGATTTTCCAGGATCTCAACGATCTGATCGACGCGGTGCGCGCGGAGAACCCGGATATTCAGCAGTTTGAATGCTCGGTGTTCAACGGCGTGTACGTCACACGGGATGTCGACCAGCAGTACCTCGACTACCTTGATTCTCTGCGTAACGATGATGCCAAAGCGGTCCAGCTGCAGAACGAAGTGGAAAACCTCGAGATGCACAACGAGGGGTAAATGAGCTACAGCAGCCAGCGGCGTTGCGTCGCTGGCGATGCTTAACGGTGTACGACGCCAAAACGGATGCCGTATTTCTGTACCTTGTAGTTCAGCGTCGTTCGGGAGATGTTGAGGCTGCGCGCCGCCGCTGCAATATTTCCCTGATAAGTATCCAGCGCGGTTTCTATCAACCCCCTTTCGTAATTTGCTACCCGTGCCTCGAGAGAGCTCTCGTTATCCGGTTCTGCTGCCGGGAGAGAGGGAAGCGATGTTGGGGTCTCCGGGCCGCCTAAATTCAGTTCTTCGTTTTCAAATACGATCTTTTTCAGCATGCCATCGGTTTCCTGCATGATCATACTGCGGACAATGGCGTTTTCCAGCATCCTGACATTGCCCGGCCAGGAATGGCTCAGTAGCGTAATACGTGCCGCCTCGCTGAGACCATGGATATCTTGCGGAACTTCACTGCGATATTTATCAATGAAATAATTTGCCAACAGAGGAATATCTTCCGGGCGAGTGCGTAGTGGCGGAAGCATGAGCATCCCGACGTTAAGCCGATAAAACAGGTCCGGGCGCAGACGCTCTTGCTGAATCAATCGCGCAGGGGATTCATTCATTGCAGCAATAATACGCACGTCGGAATGAATAGGGTGTTGACCGCCTAGCCTCCAGAACGTTTTATCCTGTAAGAAGCGAAGCAACTTGCTCTGCATCTCGATTGGCATTGCGTTCAGTTCATCAAGAAAAAGCGTTCCACCGTTTGCCAGTTCCAGATAGCCCTGGCTGTTTTCCGCGCCAGTATAAGCGCCGCGCATAGCGCCAAAAAGCGTACTCTCCACCAGGGTTGGCGGGAGCGCCCCGCAATTCAGCGCAATGAAGGGTTTGTTGGCGCGTTTACTGCACTGGTGGATAAGACGGGAGAAAAGTTCCTTACCCGTACCCGTTTCGCCAACAATTGTCACGGGAATATTACTCACCGCCAGACGTTTAGCTTTGGCAATAATGGCAAGCATTTCGGCGTTTTCAGTAATGATAGCATGGTGCTTTTCACGGCCCTGAGCGTAAAGCAGATGGTTTAGCTCAACAACCTGTTCCTGTAATCGCCGGACGCCGGACATATTCCTGCCGATTTCGATAACACCGACCATATTGCCCTTGCTGGAGTAGAGCGGGGCGGTGGTATGTTGGTAATCCACCGCCTGGCCCCGGGCATTGTAGTAAATCTGGTAATGACCAATATACTCGACCCCGTCTTTTAGTGAAGAAAGCATCGTACTTTGGTTCTCTTTCATGCTGGGGTAGACATCCAGCATATGTTTACCCATCGCTTGTTCAATACTATACCCGTCCAGATCGGCGCTTTCCTGGTTGTAATACACATATTCACCTCGTTCGTTAATGACGGCCAACGGTTGATGTATCAGATCGAAAAAACGAGAGAACATTTTAAGTGCGGAAGCGAGCTCTTCATTGGTTGATGCCATAACGAAATCAAATCCTTTCTACCCGTAATATCCATATTATAAGTGTGACAAATTTTCGTCGCTATGATGAATAACACATGATTTGACGAAAATTACAAAAAAGACAATTACATAACCATTTGAATTTTAAAGATTAAAATATGGCATGCTTGTTGCTATTCCCATTATGAAAAGTGTGGTTTTTTTACAGAACAACAAGCAGAGGGTGTTATGACCGACTCCATTATCGAAAATTACAATCAATTACGTCGCAACGTTGTCGAGGCCGATCGACGCTTTCAGCAGAAGAACGGCCACCTGTGTTTTGAAGGTGTTGATCTCGATGCTTTAGCGCGTGAGTACCCGACGCCGTTTTATGTTTTCTCTGAGCCAGAAATTATTCGTAATATCAAGGAGATAGAGCAGGCATTTGCCGCACATAAAAATACGAAAACTTTTTTTGCATCAAAAACTTGTTCTGTCATGGGGGTACTGAAAGCCATTCGGGATGCAGGTATCTGCGCCGAAGCGAATTCGCAGTATGAAGTCCGTAAATGCCTTGAGATTGGTTTCCGTGGGGATCAGATCGTGTTCAACGGTGTGGTGAAGAAGCCCGCCGACCTGGAGTTTGCGATTGCCAACGATCTGTATTTAATCAACGTCGATAGCCTGTATGAACTTGACCATATCGATGCGATCTCTCGTAAGCTGAAGAAGGTGGCTAATGTTTGTGTGCGTGTAGAACCTAATGTGCCTTCAGCCACACATGCTGAACTCGTCACTGCTTTCCACGCTAAATCCGGTCTCGACCTTGAACAGGCAGAAGAGACCTGCCGTCGAATCCTGGAGATGCCTTATGTCCATCTGCGCGGATTGCATATGCACGTAGGTGATCAGGTACCTGAATCAGAACCGTTTGCGAAAGCCACAAAAGTTCTGGTGGACGAGTCTCGTCGTCTGGAAGAAGTGTTAGGCATTAAGTTTGATTTGATTAATGTGGGCGGCGGTATTCCAGTTCCTTATAAATACGATGAAGAAAACGGTGACCCACTTAAAGACAATATGTATGCCGGGATCACCGCGCAGGATTTCGCGGATGCGGTGATCCGCGAGGTGCATAAATGGCGTACTGACGTTGAAATCTGTATTGAGCCAGGACGCAAAGTCACTGGATCCGCTGCGGTATTGCTAACAGAAGTTGCCTGTGAAAAGCGTAAAACAAACTATGACCTTGATGGCAATGTGGAGTGTCACGTTGAATGGAAGTTTGTCGATGCGGGGTACAGCATTCTGTCCGATAGCCAGCATTTCGACTGGTTCTTCTATGTATACAATGCCTCCCGAATGACCGAGTCCCATGATGCATGGATCAAGCTTGCCGGCCCTCTGTGCGATGGTGGTGACTATTTCCATATGGGCGTTAAAGGCGAAGAATTCCTGATGCCGAAATCCACCGCGCCTGGCGATATTATCGCGTTTCTTGATGCCGGGGCTTATACCATTGAAAGCCAAACTGTCTATAACAACCGCCCGCGTTCTGCCGTGGTGATGATTGATAAAAATGGACAGGACCGTTTAATTCGCCGGGAAGATAGTTACGAAGATATGGTCAAGTACGACCTTTATTAAATCTGTGGTTTGGGCTTCAGATAATGACTGAAGCCTCTGGATAACGCGATTCTGCAGGGGCGGTCACGCCCCTGAGGGGTAACAGGAGATAGCCATGAGTAACAATAGTTCTGGCTTACTTGGTATTAAAGACATTGTTTTTATGAATGTCATTGCCATTCTTAGTTTGCGCCAAATACCCAACGTTGCGCCTTATGGGGCTTCTGCGATGTTATTATGGGTAATTGCCGCATTTTGTCTGTTCTTTCCTCTGGCAATGGTATGTGGCGAGCTGTCCACCGGCTGGCCGAAAGACGGTGGTATTTTTGTCTGGATTAAAGAGGCGTTTGGGAAACGTATCGCCTGGATTGTGGTGGTTTGTTTCCTGTTTTCATGTGTACTGTTTTTCCCGCTGATGCTGCAATTCGGTTTTACCGCTCTGGGATATATGATTGGTAATGGTCTGGCAGAGAATAAGGCATTCATCGGCATTGGTTCGGCAGTCATCTTCTGGCTACTGACGCTGATGAATATTCGCGGTATGGAATGGACGAAAATCATCAACAGCATCAGCGCCTGGTGTGGTGTGTTTATTCCTTCAGCGATTCTAATTGTTCTGGCGATTGTCTGGCTGCTCACCGGTCATCCGATGCAGACGAACTATGCGAGTGCATCGAACTGGGTGCCTGATCTTGGGCACTGGGATACCATTGTCTTCCTGTCCAGTATGATGTTCGCTTTTGCCGGTCTGGAGGTCGCACCGATGATCGCCGGGCGTACTCGTAACCCGCAGCGTGATTTTCCGCGGGCGATGGCTGTTTCTGCCGCCGTCATTGTCGGGATATATATGGTTGGCACCTGGGCGCTGAATACGCTATTACCAGCAGGGAAAACCGATATTGTTGCTGGTGTCATGCAGGCTATGCATGCTGCAGCCGATACTCTCCATATGCCATGGCTGATTCCGGTGATGGCTATCTGCATGTTTTTCGGCGCATTGGGCCAGATTAACTCATGGCTGGTTGGCCCTATCTACATGCTTCAGGAAGCTTCTCGTGAAGATAACCTGTTAGGCGATAAAATTGCGCAATTGCATCCGGTCTGGAAAACACCTGCTTTTGCGCTGATGGTTCAGGCGATTATTGTTACGGTATTGTGCTTCTCAACCTTTATCTCGCCAAGCGTTGCGGCGGCCTACTGGATGCTGACTGCGCTGACCACGATCACCTATTTTATCCCTTACCTGGTGATGTTCCCGGCGTTCTGGCGCCTGCGCAAAACACAGCCTGACACACCGCGAAGTTTCAAGATTCCGGGGAAAGTATTACCTGCCGTACTGCCTGCATTAGGTTTTATTTCTATCGCTTTTGCCGTTGTGTTGCTGTTTATTCCACCATCCCAAATCGATATGGGAGGGTATTTCCAGTATGCCGGCAAGATTATTGGCGGAGCATTGCTGGCCATTGTTGTCGCTGAATGGATTTACCATCGCGCTTTGAAACGCAATACACGTATGGGTATGGTGAAGGGGAAATAATATGTATATGCCAACGCTCAAAATAAATTTACGCAAACTTGAAGAAAATGCGCGTACTGAGAAAGCTTTGTTAGCCAGCAGCGGTATTGACGTTATGGCGGTCAATAAAGTCTTTGATGGCTGTGTGGAAACTGCACAGGCAGTTTTTGATGGCGGAATTCATGTTATTGCCGAATCACGGACTTATAACTTGAAAAAAATCCGGGAGATCGGTTGTACGACTTGTTTACTTCGTAGTCCTTGCCTGAGTGAAATTGAAGATGTCGTTCGCTATGCAGATATTAGTTTAAATAGCGAGCCAGCGGTGTTGCGCGCATTATCAGAAGAGGCTCGTCGCCAGGGAAAAACGCACCAGGTTTTACTGATGGTGGACATGGGCGATTTACGTGAGGGCATTTGGTTTAGTGAATATCAAAAAATTCTCGATACCATTATCCTTATCAAAACGTTGCCTTGTCTCGATCTGTATGGTCTTGGCACTAATTTCAACTGCTATGGCACCGTTCTGCCAACGGTAAAAAATGGCGAGGATTTCCTGGCTCTGGCTTCTCGACTGGAACGAGACAGCGGCTTGACGATTCGTCGCTTATCTGCGGGTAATTGTACCAGCTATCACCTGCTGGATAAGGGCATTTGGCCGAAAGGGCTGAACCATCTGCGCATTGGTGGGCTACATGAATTTGGTATCGAATATGTAGAGATGAAGTATCTCAATGAATTTCACCACTCCGGAAAACCTGTAGAGAAAGCGTGCTCGGATATGTATGTGCTGGAGGCCGAGATTATCGAGTTAAACAGCAAACCGACGGTTCCGGTCGGCGAGCTGGGAGTGGATGCATTTTTACAGAGCAAAACCTTTACTGATAACGGCATTCGTAAGCGCGCATTACTGGCATTTGGTCGCCAGGATGTCCCGTCTGATAACTGTGTGCCATGCCATGACAGTATCACCATTCTGGGTCAGACCAGCGATCATACCCTGGTGGATATCGAAGATTGCCCATTACCGCTGCAGGTGGGGGATGTGGTGAGCTTTGAGCTTGATTACACCGGGCTTTTGATGGCTTGCCAGACCAAAGGCGTTGCCATGCGATTTATTCGATAAGCAAAACGCTGCGGGTTTGACCCGCAGCGTAATTCTGACCCCCTATAAAAAAACAGGGAGGTATGATGAGTACCCTGCAAGAACCCCCTCTGACAGAGCAAACGGGTGGATTGCGCCGTAACTTAAAAAAGCGCCATTTACTGATGATGTCACTAGGCGGAACGATAGGAACGGGTTTATTTATCGGGATTGCCGAGCCCCTGTACAGCGTTGGGCCTGCTGGCACTCTTCTGGCTTATTTATTAGCCGGTGGGATAATGCTGGCGACGATGATGTGTCTTGGCGAATTATCGTGCGCGTTTCCTCACTCGGGCTCATTTCAGCATTATGCATTGATGTTTATTCCTCACCCGATATGGAGCTATACCATTGGGTGGCTGTACTGGTTTAGTTGGGTCTTTTCTCTGGCCGCCGATTTAACCGCTGCAGGTTTTATCGCCCACCATTATTTCCCCTCCATACCCGTCCATAACTTCTGTCTTTATATTCTCGTTGCGTTAACACTGCTTAATCTTTTTTCAGCGAAGAGTTTTGGTGAGTGTGAATACTGGCTATCGGCTATTAAAGTTTTTGCTATCGTGCTGTTTATTGCGGCGGGCGGTGTCATGATCTATTCGTTATCAGGCCATACCGGCTGGCACCCGACATTAAGAACGTCAGAGGGCTGGTTTCCTCATGGCGGCTGGCAAATTCTGGTTTGCATGACCATCGTTATCTATTCTTTTCAGGGTGTTGAACTGGTCGGAAATGCGGCTGGAGAAACCGAGTCGCCGCATTCTATTCTACCGAAAGTTATTCTTGGAATAGGTATTCGGATTATCTTATTTTATGGCCTGGCGATTGCTATTCTGGCGCTGGTTTATCCACGAGATCGACTCCCTGACGGGCAAAGTCCTTTTGTCTGGGTCTTTTCCCATGTGGGAATTCCAGGCGCGGATACCTTGATGACGTTGGTGATCTTTTCTGCAGCGGTGTCGGCTGCGAATTCGGCAATTTATGCCAGTTCGCGAATGTTGTGGTCGATGGCTGGCGATCATTTCGCACCGGCTCGTTTCAGCCGGGTAAGCCGCAATGGCGTCCCGGTGAATGCGATTTTGCTGACTACCGTTTTGGCAATGGTATCAATGCTTACCCGTTATATTTCAGCACAGCAGTTATATCTCTATTTGATCGCCAGCACCGGGCAGGTAGGGTGTCTGGCATGGATTGTGATTGGCTGGTGTCAGTATCGTTTCCGGCGCGCGGTGGACCGGGGCGAATATCCACGTAGCCTGCTGCGCTACCGCTCCCCCTTTTTCCCGTGGGTGGCGGTAATAGTGATAGTCACCAATATCGCCATCATCATCGGCACCTGGTTCAGTCAATCCGGGATGTTGATTATGCTGATAGAATTGTTATTTATGACCTGCATTATCGCGTCATGGTTTGTATTCAGGCCCATCCTGAAATAGGAACAGGTATCGGGTCTTTTGTACGTGTAGACCTTAACGCATCATGGTTGCGTCTGACAGAGTAATCCGGCAAAGTGGCCCCAATTATGGCAACAGGGTGGTCCTCGTGAAACGACTGATTATTGGCATTTCCGGCGCCAGCGGCGCCATCTATGGCGTGCGGATGCTGCAGGTGCTTCGGGATGTGCCGGATATTGAAACCCATCTTATCCTCAGCCAGGCGGCGCGACAGACGCTGGCCATGGAGACCGACTACTCCGTGCGCGACGTACAGGCGCTGGCCGATGTGGTCCACGACGCCCGCGATATCGCCGCCAGTATCTCTTCCGGTTCGTTTAAAACCGCCGGAATGGTGATTTTACCCTGCTCAATGAAAACGCTCTCTGGCATTGTCCATAGTTATACGGATGGCCTGCTGACGCGGGCCGCAGATGTGGTACTGAAGGAGCGGCGTCCGCTGGTGCTTTGCGTGCGGGAAACGCCGTTCCATCTCGGTCATCTGCGCCTGCTGGTGCAGGCCGCGGAGCTGGGGGCGGTGATTATGCCGCCGGTGCCGGCGTTCTACCACCGGCCGCAAAGCCTGGACGATGTCATCAATCAGACCGTCAACCGGGTGCTCGATCAGTTCGACATTAGCCTGGCAGAAGACTTGTTTACCCGCTGGCAAGGGAGTCCGGATTGCACTAAATAAGTGCATTGCCTGTACGCTCGCGCTGCGATGGTGCAAATTTGTCGTTCCGATCAAATCCTCGACATTTATTTTGTCTTTTTGCGCTCAGGCGCTGCGGTTTCGCCAGTAATGCTGGTATCTTCCCCTTTAAGACAATCCTGCAACTTAATTTTAACAAATTTAACCCTGTTCCCGGCACGCACCGGGAAGGTGGCACAAAAACTGCAGGATTGATCGGCAATCACCATAACAAGCAACGCACCACATCACGACACTTAAGGGTACTGTATGAAGAAGACGATTCTGGCTCTCTCTTTACTCGTGGGAATGAGCAGCACGGCTAGCGTGTTTGCTGCTCTGCCACAGAGCATTCGCATCGGCACTGACGCGACCTATGCGCCGTTTTCGTCGAAAGACGCAAAAGGGGACTTTGTTGGCTTTGATATCGATTTAGGCAATGAACTGTGCTCCCGTATTAAGGTGAAATGTACCTGGGTTGGCAGTGATTTTGACTCCCTGATCCCCTCCCTCAAGGCGAAGAAAATTGACGCCATCATCTCTTCTCTCTCCATCACCGAGAAACGCCAGCAAGAGATCGCCTTCTCTGACAAGCTTTATGCCGCCGACTCGCGCCTGATTGCTGCCAAAGGGTCGCCGATCCAGCCGACGCTGGAGGCGCTGAAAGGTAAGCATGTCGGCGTGCTGCAGGGTTCCACTCAGGAAGCCTATGCTAACGACCGCTGGCGCAGTCAGGGCGTTGACGTGGTGGCCTATCAGAACCAGGACCTGATCTATTCCGACCTCGCGGCTGGTCGTCTGGATGCGGCGCTGCAGGATGAAGTCGCGGCCAGCGAAGGCTTCCTGAAACAGCCTGCCGGAAAAGATTTCGCCTTTGCCGGCCCATCGGTGAAAGATAAAAAGTACTTTGGCGACGGCACCGGTATCGGTCTGCGTAAGGACGACGTCGAACTGAAAGCCGCGTTTGATAAAGCGCTGGGCGAGATGCGTAAAGACGGGACCTACGACAAAATGGCGAAGAAGTACTTCGATTTTAACGTATACGGCGACTAAGACTGCCGCAGGCCCGCACCGCACCGTGGCGTGGGCCTGCCGCCATGTTCGTATTATGCACTGAAAAGGTGCATCAAAGACGCTATGGATCATTTCAGTGCAAATGCAGCCGCTTTTTTGGCTAAAAAATGCATAGTTAAGCGTTTATGATGCAAAAAATCGGCTTTTCTGGTGCATAAATCTTTGCCCTCAAGGGGCGAATAATGGCACGATAACTGGCGTAAATAGTTCTAATAAACCCGTTAGAATGACAGTCTGTCGAGGATAGTTATGAAAAAACTGGCGTTGTCTCTCTCTTTAGCGCTGGCACTTTCCAGCGTTTCCACGGTCTTTGCCGCCATTCCGCAAAAAATTCGTATCGGCACCGATCCGACTTATGCCCCCTTTGAATCGAAGAATGCGCAGGGGGAATTGGTCGGTTTTGATATCGATCTGGCAAAAGAGCTGTGTAAGCGTATTAATACCCAATGTACCTTTGTGGAAAACCCGCTGGATGCGCTGATCCCTTCCTTAAAAGCGAAGAAAATCGACGCGATTATGTCTTCGCTGTCGATTACTGAAAAGCGCCAACAGGAAATCGCTTTCACCGACAAGCTGTACGCGGCGGATTCGCGTCTGGTAGTGAAAAAGGGTAGCCCGGTAACGCCGGATCTCGCCACCCTGAAAGGTAAGCGCGTGGGCGTGCTGCAGGGAACGACTCAGGAAACTTACGGTAACGAGCACTGGGCGCCGAAAGGTATTGAAATTGTCTCCTATCAGGGGCAGGACAATATCTATTCCGACCTGACCGCCGGGCGTATTGACGCCGCGTTCCAGGACGAGGTCGCGGCCAGCGAAGGGTTCCTGAAACAACCTATCGGTAAAGATTACCAGTTTGGCGGTCCGTCAATTAAAGATGAAAAACTGTTTGGCGTCGGCACCGGTATGGGGCTGCGTAAGGAAGATAACGAACTGCGTGAAGCGCTGAATAAGGCGTTTGCAGAGATGCGTAAGGACGGCACCTACGACAAGCTGGCAAAAAAATATTTCGATTTTAACGTATACGGCGAATAATTCTCACGCCTCACCATTGCGTGTGCGTTTCACACGCAATGGTGAATGACAGACAGGGTAGGCAGCATGCTGTATGGGTTTTCACAGGTTATTTTGCAGGGTGCGCTCGTCACTCTGGAGCTTGCGCTCAGCTCGGTCGTTCTCGCCGTTCTGATCGGGCTGGCAGGCGCTGGCGCAAAGCTATCGAGCAATCGTCCACTGGCGCTGGTGTTTGAAGGCTATACCACTCTGATCCGCGGCGTGCCCGATCTGGTGCTAATGCTGCTGATTTTCTACGGTCTGCAAATTGCGCTTAACAGCGTCACCGACGCGCTGGGAATGGCGCAGTTTGATATCGACCCGATGATCGCGGGGATTATTACCCTTGGCTTTATCTATGGCGCCTATTTTACGGAAACGTTCCGCGGCGCCTACCTTGCCGTACCAAAGGGACATATCGAAGCGGCTACCGCCTTTGGCTTTAGCGGCGGGCAAACGTTCCGGCGTATTCTGTTCCCGGCGATGATGCGCTACGCCCTGCCGGGGATCGGCAACAACTGGCAGGTTATCCTCAAGGCGACGGCGCTGGTCTCGCTGCTGGGGCTGGAAGATGTGGTCAAAGCCACGCAGCTGGCGGGGAAAAGCACCTGGCAGCCGTTCTACTTTGCTATCGTCTGCGGCCTGATTTATCTGGTGTTTACCACTCTTTCTAATGGCGTATTGCTGCTGCTCGAACGCCGCTATACCGTTGGCGTGAAGAGGGCTGACCTGTGATTGAAATTATTCAGGAGTACTGGAAATCACTGCTGTGGACCGATGGTTATCGCTTTACCGGCGTGGCGATTACCTTATGGCTGCTGATCGCCTCGGTGGTGATGGGCGGCATCCTGGCGGTGTTTCTGGCAATCGGCCGCGTCTCGAGCAATAAGTTTATCCAGTTTCCCATCTGGCTGTTCACGTACATATTTCGCGGTACGCCGCTGTATGTGCAGCTGCTGGTTTTCTACTCCGGCATGTACACCCTGGAAATTGTTAAAGGGACGGAACTGCTAAATGCCTTCTTCCGCAGTGGGCTTAACTGTACGGTGCTGGCGTTGACCCTCAACACCTGCGCCTATACCACCGAAATTTTCGCTGGCGCGATCCGCTCGGTTCCGGCAGGCGAAATTGAAGCGGCGCGGGCCTATGGCTTCTCTTCCGTCAAACTGTACCGTTGCATTATTCTGCCTTCCGCACTGCGTATTGCGCTGCCGGCCTACAGTAACGAAGTCATCCTGATGCTGCACTCCACTGCGCTGGCGTTTACCGCCACGGTGCCGGATCTGCTGAAAATCGCCCGCGATATCAACTCGGCGACCTATCAGCCCTTCACCGCCTTTGGCATCGCCGCAGTGCTCTATTTAATTATCTCGTATGTGCTGATTAGCTTGTTCCGTAAAGCGGAAAAGCGCTGGTTGCAGCATATCAAACCTTCTTCGACGCATTGAGAACGCCATGTCCGACAATAAATTAAACGTTATCGATCTGCATAAACGCTATGGGGAACATGAGGTGCTGAAGGGCGTTTCGCTGCAGGCGAAAGCCGGGGACGTTATCAGCATCATCGGCTCATCGGGCTCCGGAAAAAGTACTTTTTTGCGCTGCATTAACTTCCTGGAAAAACCGAGCGAAGGCACGATCGTCGTCAGCGGCCAGAATATTGGCCTGGTGCGGGATAAAGACGGCCAGCTAAAGGTGGCTGATAAGAACCAGTTGCGCCTGCTGCGCACCCGCCTGACCATGGTGTTCCAGCATTTCAATCTGTGGAGCCATATGACGGTGCTGGAGAACGTCATGGAGGCGCCGATTCAGGTGCTGGGCTTAAGCAAACAGGAAGCGCGCGAACGGGCGGTGAAATATCTGGCCAAGGTCGGGATTGACGAACGTCAGCAGGTGAAATACCCGGTGCATCTCTCTGGTGGCCAGCAGCAGCGTGTCTCGATTGCCCGCGCGCTGGCGATGGAGCCGGAAGTATTGCTGTTTGATGAACCGACTTCCGCGCTGGATCCCGAGCTGGTGGGCGAAGTGTTACGCATCATGCAGCAACTGGCCGAAGAGGGAAAAACCATGGTGGTGGTGACCCACGAAATGGGCTTTGCCCGCCACGTCTCTTCGCATGTCATTTTCCTGCATCAGGGGAAAATTGAAGAAGAAGGGCATCCGGATGCGTTGTTTGGCGCGCCAAAAAGCCCGCGTTTGCAGCAGTTTCTGAAAGGTTCGCTGAAATAAACGGTTCACCCGACGCCGGGAGGCGTCGGGTATACTTCCCGCTCCAGCCGATAGATCCAGTCATCGTAATCAACACCGTTCAGATGATAGGCTTTCTCCAGCACCTGGGTGCGCACAAAGCCTTGCTTCTCCAGCAGCCGCGATGAGCCATGATTTTCACCCAGCACCCAGGCATTGATGGCCTGCACCCCCAGGGTGCTGAAACCATAATTGCAGATTGCCCGCAGCGCTTCGCTGGCGTAGCCTTTACCCTGAGCCTGCGGCAGCAGCGCATAGCCGACGTCGGCTTCGTGCGGGTTTTTAGGACTGATGCGAAGCCCGATATCACCCAGCGCGACGCCGCGTTTATCACGTAAAACAAACACGCCAGGATCGGCACAGCGACTGACGAAGACGCTGCGCAGCGCCGCCTCGCTTAACACTTCCCCCATAAAACGCATCACCTGCGGATCCTGGCGCAGGCGCAGGAAAAACGGCCAGTCATCGGTAACAAAGCGGGTTAAGGTAAGGCGCGGTGTGGTTATTGTCGTCATAAAGCAGTCAATACGTAGAAAGGAAGGCCCACCTTACCACTTTGCTTCGCCAGGTTACACCGGCGATGGACCCAGGTGTTTCAGGTGTCCCTGTACCCGCTGGTTGCCAGGGATAGTGCGACGCTGCAGCGCCAGGTGGAGGCTATCCGGGCGTTGAGCATGAGCCATCAGAGTGGGATCAGGGGAGCCAATGCTCCCCCGTCTCAGCGATTAACTCAGCACATCCTTAAGCGCTTCGTCGAGATCGTACCAGCGAAAAGCGAACCCGGCGGCTTCCAGCCGTTTAGGCAGCGCGCGCTGGCCGCCAAGCACCAGAACGGCGGATTCCCCCATCAGCAGGCGGATAGCGGCGGCGGGAACGCGGAAAATGGCCGGTCGATTAAGCGCGTGACCCAGCGCGTGGGCGAACTGTTCGTTATGTACCGGATAGGGCGAAACCATATTAAACGGGCCGCGCAGATCGTTATCCAGCAGCCACAAAATACCGTTAACCATATCGTCGATATGGATCCAGGCCAGATACTGTCTGCCACTGCCGATTGGCCCGCCGAGGCCAAGTTTAAAGGCCGGGGTCATTTTACCGAGAATACCGCCCCGCGGGGCCAATACCACACCGGTACGCAGCAGGCAGACGCGGGTGCGCTCGCTTTGCGCTTCGCAGGCAATTTGCTCCCAGCGGGCGCACAGCTTATGGGTAAATTCATTGTGCGGTGGTTCTTCTTCGGTGACCACCACCTCGCCAAGGTCGCCATAATAGCCGGTGGCCGAGCCGCTGATCAGCACGGAAGGCGGGGTATCGCTGGCGCGGATCAGGCCTACCAGCCGCTGAGTGAGATCCCAGCGGCTATGGCATAAGCGCTGTTTCTGTTCGGCCGTCCAGCGTTTATCGGCGATGGGTTCGCCTGCCAGATTAATGACGGCATCAATATCATTGAGGTGGTGATGGCCCTCGAAATCACGCCACAGCGTGACGCGCGGATCGAGGCGCGCGCGTGCGGTATCCGGATGACGCGTGGAGACCGTGACGCTATGCCCAAGTTCCAGCAACCGGGGAATCAGATGTCGGCCAATCAGGCCAGTGCCACCCGTAAGCAGGATCTTCATACCACCTCCCTGACATGATTAGCGCCGCCAGCTCATGGTCATGGATACCGAGTCGGCATAGCGCAGCGCGTGAAGTTTATCGATCTCCACTTCAGCATATGTGACCCAGTGATGTTCGCATGCGATATTCAGCACATCCTGAGTTAATTTTTCCAGCAGTGAGAAACGGTTATTCTCCAGATGGCTGATGATGCGCTTGGTGATGGTGCGGTAGTTCAGCGCATCATTGATGTCTTCGCTATCGCGCGCCTTGTCGGCGGGGTAGTGAATCGCCACATTCACCACCACGTCCTGGCGGTTGGCGATCTCTTCCTCTTTAATACCAATAAAAGTACGCAGGCGCAGGTTCTTAATACGAATAATGGCGTCTGGTTGAGACATTGCAGGCTTCCTCCGTGGTGTTAGTCCCGCAATCATACAACAAAGCGCGACGGGCGAGCAGGGGGTTAATAAGACTGTATTTTTTGCATCGCTGCAATGGTTGCCGGCCGTTGTCGAATCCGCTCATACCAGTTGTGCACCGCCGGATAATTCGCCAGATCGATACGCTGGCGGACATGGTTATTCACCCACGGCCAGGCGGCGATATCGGCAATGCTGTAATGTTCCCCGCCAAGCCACGGGCTGGTTCCCAGGCGGTGATTCAGTACTCCGTACAGACGTTGGGTTTCCACCTGAAAGCGTTCAATAGCGTAGGGCACCGTTTGCGGCGCTGCGTGGGAAAAATGCTGATTTTGTCCCAGCATCGGTCCCAGCCCCCCCACCTGCCAGAACAACCACTGTAATGTGGCGTAGCGCGCCCGAAGCTCACCGCTCAGCAGCTTGCCGCTTTTTTCCGCCAGATAGAGCAGGATGGCGCCGGACTCGAAGACGCTCAACGGCGCGCCACCGTCAACTGGCATGTGGTCGACGATAGCCGGGATTTTGTTATTCGGCGATATCGCGAGAAACTGTGGATGGAACTGCTCTCCTTTGCTGATATCGACGCGGATCAGCCGATAGGCCAGCTGCGCCTCTTCGAGAAACAGGGTGATTTTGTGGCCGTTTGGGGTGGGTGTATAGTAGAGATCGATCATAATATTTCCCGCCGTCGTGGGTCGCAAACTGTTCGAGTATAGGTGAAGCTGCGCGACCCGGGAGAAAATCCGTGACAGCGCCTGCTTTCTGGTTATCGCCAACGGCTTACGCTGGAGAGCAGTGACATCCCCTGCCAGCCAGGCTATGTTGGCGTATTGCCTGTCTATCAATCTTGAGGATGCTATGAATCAGCCCGTGATTACCCTGTGGTCCGATGCGGATTTTTTCTCACCGTACGTGATGTCTGTCTATGTCGCGCTGCAGGAAAAAAGCCTGCCTTTTCGTCTTAAAACCGTTGATCTGAACCGCGGTGAACATCTGCAGGCCGGCTGGACGGGGTATACGGCCACGCGTCGTGTACCGCTACTGGAAGTAGACGATTTCACACTGAGCGAGTCCTCGGCGATAACCGAATATCTTGATGAGCGTTTCGCCCCGCCGGAATGGGAGCGACTTTATCCGCATGACCTGCAAAAACGAGCCCGTGCCCGGCAGATCCAGGCCTGGCTGCGCAGCGATCTGGTGCCCATCCGCGAAGAGCGGTCCACTGCGGTCGTGTTTGGTGGGGAGAAAATGCCGGTGCTCAGCAACGCAGGGAAGCAGTCGGCGGAAAAATTGTTTGCCACTGCCACCACGCTGCTGGCGCACGGCGGGCAAAATTTATTCGGTGAATGGTCTATTGCCGATGCCGACCTGGCGCTGATGCTCAATCGACTGGTCCTCAATGGCGATGACGTACCGGAATCGCTGGCCGATTATGCGACTTTCCAGTGGCAGCGGGCTTCGATCCAGCGTTACGCCGCGCTTTCCGCCAAACGCGCAGGCTGATAACCCGTCGCGCTTCCGTTATCATAGTGGCATCGTAACCTGTGGAGATAAAATCTATGAAGCTCATGTTTGCCTCCGATATTCATGGTTCGCTGCCCGCTACGGAACGCGTGCTTGAACGGTTCGCGCAAAGCGGGGCCAGGTGGCTCGTTGTTCTTGGGGATGTGCTCAATCACGGGCCGCGTAACGCGCTGCCGGAGGGGTATGCGCCGGCTGAGGTGGCTGAGCGGTTAAATAGCGTGGCGGAACGTATCATTGCCGTTCGTGGCAACTGTGACAGCGAAGTGGACCAGATGCTGCTTCGTTTTCCCATCACCACGCCCTGGCAGCAGGTGCTCAGCGAACGCTACCGCCTGTTTCTGACTCACGGTCATCTGTATAGCCCCGAAAATTTGCCCCCACTTGCCGCTGGCGATGTGCTGGCTTACGGCCATACTCATATACCGGTCGCAGAAAAACGCGGTGAGGTTTACCTCTTTAATCCTGGCTCAGTGAGTATCCCGAAAGGGGGTTATACCGCCAGCTATGGGCTGCTGGATGAGGGACGTCTGCAGGTTTTAGCACTCAATGATAATCAGGTTATTGCAGAGGTCGCAATTTACCCGTAATTTAGCCTTCAATCATAAAGACGCGCCGCGAGAGCGCTTTTAAAGTAAGGTTTCCTGATGGCGGAACAGAATCATTTGGCAAGCACAGAATGGGTCGATATTGTTAATGAAAACAATGAGGTGATAGCGCAGTCCAGCCGCGAACAGATGCGTGCGCAGTGCCTGCGTCACCGGGCGACCTATATCGTCGTTCACGACGGAATGGGGAAAATTCTGGTGCAGCGACGCACCGAGACGAAAGACTTTCATCCGGGGATGCTGGATGCCACCGCCGGTGGTGTCGTTCAGGCTGATGAACAGTTACTGGAGTCGGCCCGTCGCGAGGCCGAAGAAGAGTTAGGCATCGCCGGGGTGCCGTTTGCCGATCACGGCCAGTTCTATTACGAAGATAAATTCTGCCGCGTCTGGGGAAGCCTGTTCAGCTGCGTCTCGCACGGGCCGTTTGCCCTGCAGGAAGAAGAGGTGAGCGAGGTGTGCTGGTTAACGCCGGAAGAGATCACCGCCCGCTGCGATGAGTTCACGCCGGACTCCCTGAAAGCGCTGGCGCTGTGGATGACCCGCAATGCGGGTAACGAATATGATGAGGCAGAAGAGAGCGAGCGCGAGTAATCGCGCCATCACACGGCAGCCACAACGGCTCGCCCGTGACGAAAAAAGGCAGCCTTTGGCTGCCTTTTGTTTTATCTCAGCGGGAGATTACTTCTGCTGCTGAGCAGACTGGATCGCGGTCAGAGCGATGGTGTAGACGATATCATCTACCAGCGCGCCACGAGACAGGTCGTTGACCGGCTTACGCATACCCTGCAGCATCGGCCCGATGGAGATCAGGTCGGCAGAACGCTGTACGGCTTTATAAGTGGTGTTACCGGTGTTCAGATCCGGGAAGATGAACACGGTCGCGCGGCCAGCTACCGGTGAGTTCGGCGCTTTGGACTTCGCTACGTCAGCCATCACCGCGGCGTCATACTGCAGCGGGCCGTCGATCATCAGGTCAGGACGTTTTTCCTGCGCCAGACGCGTTGCTTCACGAACTTTCTCGACATCGCTACCCGCGCCGGAGGTACCGGTGGAGTAGGAGAGCATCGCTACGCGCGGTTCAATACCGAAGGCAATCGCCGAGTCAGCGGACTGAATGGCGATTTCCGCCAGCTGTTCTGCGGTCGGATCCGGGTTGATCGCGCAGTCACCGTAAACGTATACCTGTTCCGGCAGCAGCATGAAGAACACGGAAGAGACCAGCGAGCTGCCCGGAGCGGTTTTGATCAGCTGCAGCGGCGGACGAATGGTGTTGGCGGTGGTGTGAACCGCGCCGGACACCAGGCCGTCAACTTCATCCTGTTCCAGCATCAGGGTGCCGAGAACCACATTGTCTTCCAGCTGTTCGCGGGCGACCGCTTCGGTCATGCCTTTGTTCTTACGCAGTTCGACCAGGCGACCCACATAGCTTTCACGCACTACTTCCGGATCGACGATTTCGATACCCGCGCCCAGCTCAACGCCCTGGGCTGCGGCAACGCGATTGATTTCATCCGGGTTACCCAGCAGGACGCAGGTCGCGATCCCGCGTTCGGCGCAGATTGCGGCCGCTTTCACGGTACGCGGTTCGTCGCCTTCCGGCAGAACGACGCGTTTGCCGGCTTTGCGCGCCAGCTCGGTCAGCTGGTAGCGGAAGGCTGGCGGGGAGAGACGACGGCTGCGCTCGGAGGTCGCGGTCAGCGATTCGATCCAGTCGGCGTTAATGTAGTTGGCTACATATTCCTGAACTTTCTCGATGCGCTCGTGATCGTCAACCGGTACTTCGAGGTTGAAGCTCTGCAGGCTCAGGGAGGTCTGCCAGGTGTTGGTGTTGACCATGAATACCGGCAGGCCGGTCGCGAAAGCACGTTCGCACAGCTTGCTGATACGCGCGTCCATTTCATAGCCGCCGGTCAGCAGGATGGCGCCGATTTCCACGCCGTTCATCGCGGCCAGGCAGGCTGCGACCAGTACGTCAGGACGGTCGGCGGAAGTGACCAGCAGCGAGCCTGCGCGGAAGTGCTCCAGCATGTGCGGGATGCTGCGTGCGCAGAAGGTCACAGATTTCACGCGGCGGGTGTTGATATCGCCTTCGTTGATGATGGTCGCATTCAGGTGATGGGCCATGTCGATCGCACGGGTAGCGATCAGATCAAAGCTCCACGGTACCGCGCCCAGCACCGGCAGAGAACTGCCTTTCTGCAGCTGAGCCGGATCAACCTTCACCACTTTCGCTTTCGAAGAGTCGTCGAAGATTTCCGACAGATCAGGACGGGTGCGGCCCTGATCGTCGACCGGCGCATTCAGTTTGTTGATGATAACGCCAGTGATGCTGGTGTTTTTTGCGCCGCCAAAGCTGTTGCGGGTCAGTTCAATACGCTCGTTCAGCTGTTCTGGCGTATCGGTACCCTGAGACATCACGAAGACGATCTCTGCGTTCAGCGTTTTAGCGATCTCAAAGTTCAGCGCCTGGGCGAACTGATGCTTACGGGTCGGTACCAGACCTTCCACCAGAACCACTTCCGCGTCCTGAGTGTTCGCATGGTAGTTGGCGATGATCTCTTCCATCAGCACATCTTTCTGATTGCTGGAGAGCAGAGATTCCACGTGGCTCATCTTCAGCGGTTCAGCCGCGGTGGTGGTGGAGGAGCTGGCGCGAACGATGGTGGTCGTCTGGTCCGGGGCATCGCCACCGGAGCGCGGCTGGGCGATAGGTTTAAAGACGCTCAGACGAACGCCTTTGCGTTCCATAGCGCGGATCACACCGAGGCTGACGCTGGTCAGGCCTACGCTGGTACCGGTAGGAATTAACATGATAGTACGGGACACGGTATATCCTCTTTCGTTACCGCCAGTATCAGGCGGGATACAAAACAGCACCACCAGCTACCCGTTATATTTCAAGTTGCACGTGCGTTGGCTCTACTTGCTCACCCCGATCGCGTACGCGATGTACGCGCCGGGGATTTGCTGTGTCGCCGCCTTCCTGCAGCTCGAATTATTGCGGGTCAGGGCTGGCGGTGTGGAATTAAGCGGTCAGACGGCTGGCGTCTTGCGCGATGACCAGTTCTTCGTTGGTCGGGATAACCACGGCAGGACGGGTGCCTTCTTTGTTGATGAAGCCAGACTTGCCGAAACGAGCAGCCAGGTTACGTTCATGGTCAACTTCGAAGCCCAGTACGCCCAGTTTGCCCAGCGACAGTTCACGCACCATCGCGGCGTTTTCACCGATACCACCGGTGAAGATAACAGCGTCGAGACGACCGTCCATCAGCGCGGTGTAGGAGCCGATGTATTTCGCCAGGCGGTGGCAGTATACGTCCATCGCGCGTTTAGCGTCGGCTTTTTCCTTGTAGTTGTCTTCTACGTAGCGGCAGTCGCTGGTGACTTCGGTCAGACCCAGCAGGCCGGACTCTTTGGTCAGCATTTTGTTGATGGCGTCAACGCTCATGCCCAGGGTGTCGTGCAGATGGAAGATGATGGCCGGATCGATGTCACCGGAACGGGTACCCATCACCAGGCCTTCCAGCGGGGTCAGACCCATGGAGGTATCAACGCATTTGCCGTTACGGATTGCCGATACAGAACCACCGTTGCCGAGGTGGCAGGTGATGATGTTCAGCTCTTCTACCGGCTTGTTCAGGATTTTAGCGGCTTCCTGGGTCACATAGAAGTGGCTGGTGCCGTGTGCGCCGTAGCGACGAACGCCATGCTCTTTGTACAGGCTGTACGGCAGGGCATAGAGGTAAGATTCTTCCGGCATAGTCTGATGGAACGCCGTATCGAATACCGCCACGTTTTTGTCTTTCAGATGCGGGAAAGATTTCAGCGCTTCAGCGATGCCGATCAGGTGTGCCGGGTTGTGCAGCGGTGCGAAGGACGCAGCGTCTTTAATGCCCTGAATCACAGATTCGTCAATCACCACGGAGCTGGTGTATTTTTCGCCGCCATGGACGATACGGTGGCCGATTGCGGTCAGTTGAGCAGACAGTTCTGGTTTTTGTGCCAGAATAGTGTTAACGATAAAGTTCAGTGCTTCACTGTGCGCAGCGCCCGCGCCTAATTCGGCTTCGTGTTTGCCGCCGTCAATTTTCCATTTGATACGGGCTTCCGGCAGGTGGAAGCATTCCGCTAAACCGGACAGGTATTCGTCGCCGTTAACGGCGTCAAGGATAGCAAATTTCAGAGAGGAGCTACCGCAGTTCAGAACCAGTACTAACTTACTCGACATGGAAGTACCTTTTTATGATACGTGGCTAAAAAAACGTCAGGGTGTCATTAGCGTAGCGCAGGATGACCTCGACATTTATGATTAACATCATGCCTTGTTCTGTTTTCGGGCACGATGAGAGAAGTACATTTGATTTTATGCCATTTTGCATAATTTTCAGCCAATGGCAGAATATGCGATAATTTGACTAGCCTGGCAAAAGAGTCTATCCGCCCTTTCAGGCGGGCACAGGATACCTGATTGCGGCATCCTTTGCCAAAATCTTTTGAACGTTGTCATGCATAGTTGGTGTTTTGCACGAATTTTTTAAGTTTTATATGTAAAGTTGAGGTAAAGCCATGTCGACCCCCGAGAAACGCCCCGTTAGCTTCTTTAGCTTGTTCAACCGTGGGCAGCACTATGCCAGGACCTGGCCTCTCGACAAGCGCCTCGCGCCGGTATTTATTGAAAACCGCATCATTCGAGCTACCCGCTATGCCATCCGCATTATGCCGCCGATCGCTATTTTTACCCTGTGCTGGCAGATAGCCCTTGGCGGACAGCTGGGTCCTGCCGTGGCCACCGCGCTGTTTGCGCTGAGCCTGCCGATGCAAGGATTATGGTGGTTGGGTAAGCGGTCGGTGACGCCGCTGCCGCCGTCCATTCTTAACTGGTTCTATGAAGTGCGTGGCAAACTGCAGGAGGCAGGGCAGGCGTTGGCCCCCGTCGACGGCAAGCCCGATTATCAGGCGCTGGCTGACACGCTTAAGCGCGCCTTCAAACAACTGGATAAAACTTTCCTTGATGATTTGTAATTCACTACGGAAAACGCATATAAAAGAAGGCGCATGATTTATGCGCCTTCTTTATTTCACGCCCTACCGTGCTACAGGAGTCACAACATGGAAATGACCAATGCGCAGCGTCTGATTTTATCCAATCAGTACAAAATGATGACGATGCTCGACCCGGACAACGCGGAACGCTACCGTCGTCTGCAAACCATTATTGAGCGTGGGTATGGGCTGCAGATGCGAGAGCTGGACCGCGAGTTCGGCCAGCTGACGGAAGAAACCTGCCGTACCGTTATCGATATCATGGAGATGTACCATGCGCTACATGTCTCCTGGACTAACCTGAAGGATGCGGCCGGTATCGACGAGCGTCGCGTCACCTTCCTCGGCTTTGATGCCGCTACCGAAGCGCGTTTTCTCGGCTACGTGCGCTTTATGGTCAATGTCGAAGGCCGCTACAGTCATTTTGACGCCGGCACCCATGGCTTTAACTCGCAGACCCCAATGTGGGAGAAATACCAGCGAATGCTGAGCGTCTGGCACGCCTGCCCGCGCCAGTATCACCTGAGCAGTAATGAAATTAACCAAATTATTAATGCCTGAGGGAGGTGCCCGTGCAGTGTAAAGGTTTCCTGTTCGATTTAGACGGGACGCTGGTGGATTCCTTGCCGGTGGTGGAGCGTTCATGGTGTAAGTGGGGGGATCGTTTCGCCATTGATCATGATGAAATACTCAATTTTATTCACGGCAAGCAGGCTATTACCTCCATTCGCCATTTTATGCCGGGTCGCAGCGAGGAAGATATTCAGGCCGAATTTCGCTACCTCGAGCAGATGGAAGCCACTGACATCGAGGGCGTCGTCGCCCTGCCGGGGGCGTTAGCCCTGCTGAATACGCTCAATGAAGCCGGCATCCCGTGGGCGATTGTGACCTCGGGGTCGATTCCGGTTGCCCATGCGCGTCACCGCGCGGCGGGGCTGCCAATGCCGGAGGTGTTTGTCACCGCTGAGCAGGTGAAACACGGCAAGCCAGCGCCGGATGCCTATCTGCTGGGCGCCGAGCGGCTGGGGTTGCCGGCTGAGCAGTGCGCCGTGGTGGAAGACGCGCCTGCGGGACTGCTCTCCGGACTGGCGGCGGGCTGTCGCACCATCGCGGTCAACGTGCCTGCCGATGCTCCTCGTCTGGATGAAGCTGACCTCGTGTTGAGCAGCCTGGAAGATCTGCTGGTAGAACGCCAGGCGAACGGCTTTGTTAATGTGCGTCTTAAAGCGTAAACGTATGATTTCGCCCCGCGTTGTCGGGGCTTTTTTATGCCACTATGTCGACTCCCTCTTCTGACAAGGAAACGTTGTGAACGGTGAATTGATTTGGGTTTTATCCCTCCTGGCCATCGCGGTTGTGCTGTTTGCTACCGGCAAGGTGCGCATGGATGCTATTGCCCTGATGGTTATTGTCGCCTTCGTCCTCAGCGGCACGCTGACGCTGAATGAGGCTTTTTCCGGATTCAGCGATCCTAACGTGATCCTCATTGCCGCCTTGTTTATTATTGGTGACGGCCTGGTGCGCACCGGGGTGGCTACCAAGATGGGGGCCTGGCTGGTGAGCGTGGCTGGCAGCAGCGAAACCAAGATGCTGATCTACCTGATGCTCACCGTCGCCGGGTTGGGCGCCTTCATGAGTTCAACCGGCGTGGTTGCTATTTTCATCCCGGTGGTGCTCAGCGTGTCGGCGCGGATGAATACCTCACCATCGCGGCTGATGATGCCGCTGAGCTTCGCCGGGCTTATCAGTGGGATGATGACCCTGGTCGCAACGCCGCCCAACCTGGTGGTCAACAGTGAACTGCTGCGCGAAGGGCTGCACGGCTTCAGTTTTTTCAGCGTTACGCCGATTGGCCTGGTGGTGCTGATCCTTGGCATCGTCTATATGCTGGCGGTGCGCTTTATGCTGAAAACAGATAATGGCGAATCCGCGCGTGATGGCCGCAAAAGAAGCACATTTCGTGATCTGATCCGCGAATATCACCTCACCGGCCGCGCCCGCCGCCTGGCGATCCGTCCCGGTTCGCCAATGATCGGCCAGCGGCTGGATGATTTAAAACTGCGTGAGCGCTACTGCGCCAACGTCATCGGCGTTGAACGCTGGCGGCGGTTCCGTCGGGTGATTGTTAACGTCAACGGGGTATCGGAATTCCGCGCCCGTGACGTCCTGCTGATCGATATGTCCGCCTCCGATGTCGATTTACGCCAGTTCTGTGGTGAGCAGATGCTCGAGCCGATGGTGCTGCGCGGCGAGTATTTTGCCGATCAGGCGCTGGACGTGGGTATGGCGGAGGTGGCGCTGATCCCGGACTCAGAGATGATGGGTAAAACGGTGCGTGAGATAGCGTTCCGCACCCGGTTTGGTCTCAATATCGTCGGCATGAAACGTGATGGCAAGGCGATGGATGGATCCGTGGTCGATGAGCCGCTGCAGCTCGGCGATATTCTGCTGGTGGTCGGCAACTGGCGGCAAATTGCCCTGCTGGCGAAGCGTGGGCGTGATTTCGTGGTGCTCAATATGCCGGTTGAGGTCGATGACGCTTCGCCGGCACACAGCCAGGCTCCGCACGCGATTTTCTGTCTGGTGCTGATGGTAGCCTTGATGCTCACCGATGAAATTCCCAACCCGATTGCCGCGATCATCGCCTGCCTGCTGATGGGCAAATTCCGCTGCATCAACGCTGAAAGCGCCTATAAGGCGATCCACTGGCCAAGCATTATTCTGATCGTCGGGATGATGCCTTTTGCGCAGGCGCTGCAGAAAACCGGCGGGGTGGATCTGGTGGTCAAGGGGCTGATGGACGTCGCCGGAGGCGAGGGGCCTTATCTGATGCTCGGCTGCCTGTTTGTGATGTGCGCGACGATAGGCCTGTTTATTTCTAATACCGCGACCGCGGTGCTGATGGCGCCTATCGCCTTAGCGGCGGCGAAGTCGATGGGCGTATCGCCGTATCCCTTTGCCATGGTGGTAGCGATGGCGGCATCGGCGGCATTTATGACCCCGGTTTCCTCGCCCGTCAACACCCTGGTGCTTGGCCCGGGTAAGTATTCCTTCAGCGACTTTGTGAAGATTGGCGTCCCTTTCACTGTGCTGGTGATGGTGGTCTGCGTGCTGCTGATTCCGGTACTCTTCCCGTTTTAAGCTATACAGGCAGGCCGGGCAACCGCTGCCCGGCCTGCCTGTTACAGCGGCGAATCCTGGCTAATTTCATCCAGCGATAGCTGGAAGCTTGGGACAAATACCTGCATAAAGTAATCCATCTCCGCGCTGCGCCGTGATTCCAGGGTCTTTTCCAGACGGCCTTTAGCGAGCAGAAATTCGTTGTTGCCTGCAGACAGTTCTTCGAGGCATTTCAGGTAGGCGCAAAGGGCGTCAGCCTGTTTGACGATCGACTGCTCTTCCTCGCTGTAGTGGTGCTCGTCAATCAGCGGTTCGAAAATATCCCGTAGCTCGTCAGGGACCATATCCACCAGTTTTTGCTGCGCAATCTTTTCAATCGCCTTATATTCCTGGGCAATCTGTGAATTGAAGTATTTCACCGGGGTAGGCAGATCGCCGGTGAGCACTTCGGAGGCATCGTGGTACATCGCCAGCAGAGCGATACGTTCGGCGTTGACCTGGCCGCCAAATTTGCGGTTTTTAATCGCCGCCAGCGCGTGGGCAACCATTGCCACCTGCAGACTGTGCTCGGAAACATTTTCGGTGCGCACGTTGCGCATCAGTGGCCAGCGGTTGATAAGTTTCAGGCGGGAGAGGTGGGCAAAGAAATGACTCTGACTCATAGGAACCCTTAATCAGTGACAACATCGGCTTCCATTGTGCGCAGGGAACGCCGCCGGATGCAAATGCCGGCGGCGGAGCGATTAAAGCTGGTGGTAGCCGGAGAGGAAGCGGCCAAAGCGGGAGATCGCCATCTCCAGGTCGTCTTCGCGAGGCAGGGTCACGATGCGCACATGATCCGGCCACGGCCAGTTAAAGGCGGTTCCCTGTACCAACAGGACTTTTTCCTGCAGCAGGAAATCAAGCACCATTTTCTGGTCGTCGTGAATATTAAAGCGCTTCGCGTCGATTTTCGGGAACATATACAGCGCGCCTTTTGGCTTCATGCAGGAAACGCCCGGGATATCGTTGATCAGCTCCCAGGCGCGATTGCGTTGTTCATACAGACGCCCGCCGGGAATAATAAATTCGCTGATACTCTGATAGCCGCCGAGCGCGGTTTGAATGGCATGCTGGGCCGGGACGTTGGCGCACAGGCGCATCGACGCCAGCATCTCCAGCCCTTCAATATAGCCCTTCGCGTGTTTTTTCGGCCCATTCAGCACCATCCAGCCCTGACGGAAGCCGGCAACGCGGTAGGTTTTTGACAGCCCGTTGAAGGTCACGGTCAGCAGGTCAGGCGCGAGAGCGGCAATCGAATGATGCTCGGCGTCGTCGTAGAGGATCTTATCGTAGATTTCATCGGCGAAAATGATCAGGTTATGCTGGCGGGCGATCTCGACGATCTCCTGCAGCAGTTCTTTGGAGTAGACGGCGCCGGTGGGGTTGTTAGGGTTAATGATCACGATCCCGCGCGTGCGCGGGGTGATTTTCGCGCGGATATCGTCAAGATCCGGGAACCAGTCAGAGGATTCGTCGCACAGGTAGTGTACCGCCTTGCCGCTGGAAAGCGACACCGCCGCTGTCCACAGCGGGTAATCGGGGGCGGGAACCAGCATCTCATCGCCGCTGTTTAACAGCGCCTGCATTGCCTGCACAATCAGCTCAGAAACGCCATTACCAATGTAGATATCTTCCACCGTGACATCGCGCATTCCCCGCGCCTGGTAATGCTGCATGATGGCTTTACGCGCCGAGTACAATCCTTTCGAATCGCAGTACCCCTGGGCGGTAGGGAGATTGCGGATGACGTCGACGAGGATCTCGTCGGGGGCCTCGAAGCCGAACGGCGCCGGGTTACCGATGTTCAGTTTCAGAACCTTATTGCCTTCTTCTTCAAGACGTTTCGCTTCTTTCAGAACCGGGCCGCGGATGTCATAACAGACGTTCTCTAACTTGCTGGATTTTTCGATGGGGGACATGAATCTTGACCTTTTTAGCTGTTATTGCCACTCCCTGCCGTGGAAGTCAGCACGGAACAATGTACTCCGCATCCCCGCTGTTTTGAAGGCTTTGCAGGAGAAGATTTTGCTAATACAGGATTTTAAGCGTAATTGATTTATCTATCATGTGGGGATTTAATCTATAGCTTATGCCTATTTATGTCTATTTTTCGGTCGTATATGTAACCGTAATGTCATTTTAACCAACATTTATCTGGTTTCTTTGTGTGGTAAGAGAGAACGCAAGAAAGAGCGGTAAGCGAAAAAGCTATCCTTAAGGTAATTAAGCGTTGATTTGTGATTTTGATGTTAAATATTTTTAATAAAAAACAGCACTCGCCCACAATATTCTTATTTTTGACAGGTAATAATCTGAGGTTTGTTAATTTATATAAAATGTTGAAAAAAATTTAAAATTACCTGAGTTAATCCTTATTAAGGCTTATAAAAAGGATGGATATCGGTTAGAATATCGCCGTTAATATCAGCGTTAATCCGCGGTTTTGCGGTGAAATTGATGATTAATATATTGTTATTACAGGATTTTATTGTTCCTTTTCTCTTTAGTAAAAGCACGGCAAAGACAGGCTTTCTGGTAACAACCGCCCGCGTCATTGCAGCGACGCATGAAGGCCGGCAGATCGTGGCAATAAATAACGATGAGAAATACGAGCAATATATTACTCCGAGGTTCTGTGCATTTGCGCAGACGAGTACTTTGACATGTAATAACGTTCGTCCAGTTGTTTATCCGCCATCGAAAGGGTGGGCACGAGGCTCAGGGATTAGCTGGAAACCTGGCGTGAAGCATCAACAAGGCAGGTCGGCGTTAGCTGCCTGTAAGTGAACAACATGATTAATACCAATCGTCCGATACTCAACCTCGATCTCGATCTGCTTCGCACCTTCGTGGCGGTCGCCGATCTGAACACCTTCGCCGCCGCCGCCGCCGCGGTATGCCGTACCCAGTCCGCAGTCAGCCAGCAAATGCAACGCCTGGAGCAGCTGGTGGGTAAAGAGCTTTTCGCCCGCCATGGGCGCAACAAACTACTGACCGAACAGGGCATCCAGCTGCTGGGTTATGCCCGTAAAATCCTGCGTTTTAACGATGAGGCCTGCCTGTCGTTGATGTATGGCAGCCTGCAGGGAGGGATGACCATTGGTGCGTCGGAAGAGACGGCCGATACCATCCTGCCGTTTCTGTTAAACCGCATCGGTTGCTTCTATCCCCGAATGACGCTGGAGATTAAAGTGCATCCGCATGCCGCGATCATGGAGATGCTCGCCGAAGGGGGAGTGGATCTGGCATTGTCCACGCATCAGCCTGATGGTTTTAGCTCTTTTACTCTGCGAACGTCGCCCACGCTCTGGTACTGTGCGGCGGAATACGTGCTGGCAAAAGGGGAGTCGATTCCCCTTATCCTGCTGGAGGAGCCGGGTCCGTTCCGTCAGGACATTATTACCGCGCTGGAAGCCGCCCATGTCTCGTGGCATCTGGCCCATGCCGCCTCTTCGCTGTCCGGGGTAAAAGCGGCAGTGAAAGCCGGGCTGGGCGTCACGGCGCGGCCGGTTGAAATGATGAGCGCTGACCTGCGGGTGGCTGGCATCAGCGATGGTTTACCCCTTCTACCTGATACCCGATATGTCGTTAGCTGTAATCCGCAGACGGTGAGCGAACTACCGCAGGCGATTTTCCAGTCTCTGAGTCAGGAGAATTCCCCCTGGTGCACCGGGTCAGCGCTTACTCCGGAAGAGGGAGGAAACACCCTGGTTTTGTGAGGGCAATAATGCTAACAAAGATCACAAAAACTAGTAACAGAATGTAAGTTCAAAAAAAGAGCCTCAGAGGTGGTTTTCCCCCCTGCTGGCTCTTTTTTTGCCACAATCATTGATGGTTTGAATGTTTTTTTTATTTCTTTCAAGAAAAATCAGCAACCTGGCGTGACATAGCGCTCACCTTGTCGACTTTTTACGGCACTTTCAACACTTCCTGCTAATGTTAAAAAACCGGACGGATTGTTGCCGTTTTCCAGATGTAATTAACAAAAGCGTGTCACAGATCAAGAAAATACCCCTCTTTGGGGGGAGGAATCGAGGCTAAATCCTGTCAAAATGGATGGGTACTTTTGATTTACGACGGAAACGGACACGATTCAACAACACTAAAACCGAACAGTATGCAAGGTTATTCCGCATAAAAGGGCATTTAATGTTAATGAAAAGATTCCAATGTAAATTAATGTTGTGAAAACTTTTGTTAAAGTTGACAAAAGGTTAAAGAAAGGGGTAAAAAGCCACGGCATCTGGGCTTCTCACATCTACCAGGGACGCTTTTTTGCACGGTTATTTTTTATTCCTCCCGTGAAACGCTGTGGCGTTCATCTGCCAGTAAGAGCAGAGGGTTTTGGCGCTACACTTTTTTGGTTAAGCAATGCGTATGTCAACATCCACTGAAGTCATCGCTCATCATTGGGCATTCGCTATATTTCTCATCATCGCTATCGGCCTGTGCTGCCTCATGCTCGTTGGCGGCTGGTACCTTGGCGGTCGCGCGCGCGCGCGTAGCAAAAACACGCCGTTTGAATCGGGGATCGACTCCGTTGGTTCGGCCCGCTTACGTCTTTCTGCGAAGTTTTATCTGGTTGCCATGTTCTTCGTTATCTTCGACGTGGAAGCCCTGTATCTCTACGCATGGTCGACTTCTATCCGCGAGAGCGGCTGGGTCGGCTTTGTGGAAGCCGCAATTTTCATTTTAGTGCTACTGGCTGGTCTGGTTTATCTCGTTCGCATCGGCGCACTGGACTGGACGCCCGCGCGTTCCCGTCGCACGCTGGTTAACCCGGAAACAGACAGTCCCACTAACCGTCATATGCAGTAAAAGCGAGGCAATAAGATGGATTATACGCTCACCCGCATAGATCCTAACGGTGAGAACGACCGTTACCCCCTGCAAAAACAGGAGATCGTCACCGACCCCCTGGAGCAGGAAGTCAATAAAAGCGTGTATATGGGGAAACTCGAACACGCGCTGCATGACATGGTGAACTGGGGCCGTAAGAACTCAATTTGGCCGTATAACTTCGGCCTTTCTTGCTGTTATGTGGAAATGGTGACGTCATTCACTGCGGTGCATGACGTTGCGCGTTTTGGTGCAGAAGTTCTGCGTGCCTCCCCGCGTCAGGCGGATCTGATGGTGGTTGCCGGCACCTGCTTTACCAAAATGGCACCGGTTATTCAGCGTCTTTACGATCAGATGCTGGAGCCGAAGTGGGTGATCTCCATGGGGGCCTGTGCAAACTCCGGCGGCATGTACGACATCTATTCGGTGGTGCAGGGTGTGGACAAATTTATTCCGGTCGATGTGTACATCCCGGGTTGTCCGCCGCGTCCGGAGGCCTATATGCAGGCGCTGATGCTGCTGCAGGAGTCCATTGGTAAAGAGCGCCGCCCGCTTTCATGGGTGGTTGGCGATCAGGGCGTTTATCGCGCCAATATGCAGTCGGAACGCGAGCGTAAACGCGGCGAACGTATTGCAGTGACCAATCTGCGGACGCCGGACGAGATTTAATTTGCGCCTGCGGGCGGGATTACCACTTCGCAAATCAATCTACAACAGCGCGAAGTCTCGCCCGGCAGTCACCACGGACCTTTTGCAATGGTGAACAATATGACCGATTTAACCGCGCATGACGCCGCACCAGCCTGGCAAACCCGCGATCACCTCGATGACCCAGTGATCGGCGAACTGCGCAACCGCTTTGGGCCGGATGCCTTTACCGTTCAGCCTACCCGTACCGGCGTACCGGTGGTATGGGTGAAGCGTGAACAGCTGCTTGAGGTGGGGGATTTCCTGAAGAAATTGCCGAAGCCTTACGTGATGCTGTTTGACCTGCACGGCATGGACGAACGTCTGCGCACGCACCGCGATGGCCTGCCCGCCGCGGATTTTTCCGTTTTCTATCATCTGATTTCCATCGACCGCAACCGCGACATCATGCTCAAGGTGGCGCTGTCAGAAAACGATCTGCATCTGCCGACTTTCACCAAACTGTTCCCTAACGCCAACTGGTATGAGCGTGAAACCTGGGAAATGTTTGGCATTACCTTCGATGGTCACCCGAACCTGCGCCGCATCATGATGCCGCCGACCTGGGAAGGCCACCCGCTGCGTAAAGACTACCCGGCGCGCGCCACCGAATTCGATCCGTTTGAGCTGACCAAAGCCAAGCAGGATCTGGAGATGGAAGCGTTAACCTTCAAGCCGGAAGAGTGGGGCATGAAGCGCGGGACCGAAAACGAGGACTTTATGTTCCTCAACCTTGGCCCGAACCACCCCTCCGCCCACGGTGCGTTCCGCATTATCCTGCAGCTGGACGGCGAAGAGATCGTCGACTGCGTGCCGGATATCGGCTATCACCATCGCGGCGCCGAGAAGATGGGCGAGCGTCAGTCCTGGCACAGCTATATCCCGTACACTGATCGTATCGAATACCTCGGCGGCTGCGTCAACGAGATGCCGTACGTGCTGGCGGTGGAAAAACTGGCCGGGATCACCGTGCCGGATCGCGTCAACGTGATCCGTGTGATGCTCTCCGAACTGTTCCGTATTAACAGCCACCTGCTGTATATCTCGACCTTTATTCAGGACGTCGGCGCGATGACGCCGGTCTTCTTCGCCTTTACCGACCGTCAGAAAATCTACGATCTGGTGGAAGCGATTACCGGTTTCCGTATGCACCCGGCGTGGTTCCGCATCGGCGGCGTCGCCCACGATCTGCCGCGTGGCTGGGATCGTCTGCTGCGTGAATTCCTCGAGTGGATGCCGAAGCGTCTCGACTCTTATGAGAAAGCCGCCCTGCGCAACACCATTCTGAAAGGCCGTTCCGTCGGCGTGGCCGCCTACACCGCGAAAGAAGCGCTGGAATGGGGCACCACCGGCGCAGGCCTGCGCGCCACCGGTATCGGCTTCGACGTGCGTAAATGGCGTCCTTACTCTGGTTATGAAAACTTCGACTTCGAAGTCCCGACCGGCGGTGGCGTTTCTGACTGCTACACCCGCGTGATGCTGAAAGTCGAAGAACTGCGCCAGAGCCTGCGCATTCTTCAGCAGTGCCTCGACAATATGCCGGAAGGCCCGTTCAAAGCGGATCACCCGCTGACGACGCCGCCGCCGAAAGAGCGCACGCTGCAGCATATCGAAACCCTGATCACCCACTTCCTGCAGGTATCGTGGGGCCCGGTGATGCCGGCCAACGAGTCCTTCCAGATGATTGAGGCGACCAAAGGGATTAACAGTTACTACCTGACCAGCGACGGCAGCACCATGAGCTACCGTACCCGCGTCCGTACGCCGAGCTTTGCGCACCTGCAGCAAATCCCGTCGGCTATTCGCGGCAGCCTGGTATCCGACCTGATTGTCTATCTGGGTAGTATCGATTTTGTTATGTCAGACGTGGACCGCTAATTATGCACGAGAATCAACAACCACAAACCGAGGCTTTTGAGCTGAGTGCGGCAGAGCGTGAGGCTATTAAGCACGAGAAGCACCACTACGAAGACCCGCGTGCGGCGTCCATCGAAGCGCTGAAAATCGTTCAGAAACAGCGCGGCTGGGTGCCGGATGGCGCGATCTATGCGATCGCCGATGTGCTGGGGATCCCGGCGAGCGACGTCGAAGGCGTGGCAACATTTTACAGCCAGATTTTCCGTCAGCCGGTTGGCCGTCACGTGATCCGCTACTGCGACAGCGTGGTGTGCCACATCACCGGTTATCAGGGTATTCAGGCTGCGATTGAGAAGAAGCTGAATATTAAGCCAGGGCAGACCACCTTTGACGGCCGCTTCACGCTGCTGCCGACCTGCTGCCTGGGCAACTGCGACAAGGGACCGACCATGATGATCGATGAGGACACTCACAGTCATCTGACGCCGGAGGCAATTCCTGACCTGCTGGAGCAGTACAAATGAAAACCGTAATTCGTACTGCGGAAACGCATCCGCTCACCTGGCGTCTGCGCGACGACAAGCAGCCGGTATGGCTGGACGAGTATCGCAGCAAAAATGGCTACGAAGGGGCGCGTAAAGCCCTGACCGGGATGGCGCCGGATGAAATCGTCACGGCGGTAAAAGACGCTGGCCTGAAAGGGCGCGGCGGCGCAGGCTTCTCCACGGGTCTGAAGTGGAGCCTGATGCCGAAAGACGAATCCATGAACATCCGTTACCTGCTGTGTAACGCCGATGAAATGGAGCCGGGTACCTATAAAGACCGTCTGCTGATGGAGCAGCTGCCGCACCTGCTGGTGGAAGGCATGCTGATCTCCGCGTTTGCGCTGAAAGCGTACCGCGGCTACATCTTCCTGCGCGGCGAATATATTGAAGCGGCACAGCATCTGCGTCGCGCGATTGCCGAAGCCACTGAAGCGGGCCTGTTGGGCAAAAACATCCTCGGCACCGGGTTTGACTTCGAACTGTTTGTCCACACCGGGGCAGGGCGCTATATCTGTGGTGAAGAGACAGCGCTGATCAACTCCCTCGAAGGCCGCCGCGCCAACCCGCGCTCCAAGCCGCCGTTCCCGGCGAGCTCCGGCGTGTGGGGCAAGCCGACCTGCGTCAACAACGTGGAAACCCTGTGCAACGTGCCGGCGATCCTCGCCAACGGCGTCGAGTGGTACCAGAACATTTCCACCAGCAAAGATGCTGGCACCAAGCTGATGGGCTTCTCCGGCCGGGTGAAGAATCCGGGCGTCTGGGAGCTGCCGTTCGGCACCACCGCGCGTGAGATCCTCGAAGATTACGCCGGCGGCATGCGCGATGGCCTGAAGTTTAAAGCCTGGCAACCGGGCGGGGCAGGGACCGACTTCCTCACCGAAGCGCACCTCGATCTGCCGATGGAGTTTGAAAGCATTGGTAAAGCGGGCAGCCGTCTGGGCACCTCGCTGGCGATGGCCGTTGACCACGAGATCAACATGGTCTCGCTGGTGCGCAACCTTGAAGAGTTCTTTGCCCGCGAGTCCTGCGGCTGGTGTACGCCGTGCCGCGATGGTCTGCCGTGGAGCGTGAAGATCCTGCGCGCCCTGGAGCGCGGCGAAGGCCAGCCTGGCGATATCGAAACGCTTGAGCAACTGTGTCGATTCCTGGGCCCGGGTAAAACCTTCTGCGCGCACGCGCCGGGTGCGGTCGAACCGCTACAGAGCGCGATTAAATATTTCCGCGAAGAATTCGAGGCTGGCATTAAGCAGCAGTTCAGCAATACCCATGCAATCAACGGGATTCAGCCGAACCTGCTTAAGACGCGCTGGTAATCAAAGGTTTTTTATTTTTGGAAGCACGCAAATGGCTACGATTCATGTAGACGGCAAAGAATACGAGGTCAACGGGGCGGACAACCTGCTAGAGGCTTGTCTCTCTCTTGGTCTTGATATTCCCTACTTTTGCTGGCACCCGGCGCTAGGGAGCGTCGGTGCTTGCCGCCAGTGTGCGGTGAAGCAATATCAGAACGCGGAAGACACGCGTGGTCGCCTGGTGATGTCCTGTATGACTCCGGCATCCGACGGCACCTTTATTTCTATCGACGACGGCGAAGCGAAGCAGTTCCGCGAAAGCGTGGTGGAGTGGTTGATGACTAACCACCCGCACGATTGCCCGGTCTGCGAAGAGGGTGGCAACTGCCACCTGCAGGATATGACGGTGATGACCGGCCATAGCTTCCGCCGCTATCGTTTCATCAAACGTACCCACCGTAATCAGGATCTGGGGCCGTTTATTTCGCACGAAATGAACCGCTGCATCGCCTGCTACCGCTGCGTGCGCTACTACAAAGATTATGCCGACGGCACCGACCTGGGCGTCTATGGCGCGCACGACAACGTCTACTTCGGTCGCCCGGAAGATGGCACCCTGGAAAGCGAGTTCTCCGGCAACCTGGTGGAAGTCTGCCCGACCGGCGTCTTCACCGACAAAACGCACTCCGAGCGTTACAACCGTAAGTGGGACATGCAGTTTGCGCCGAGCATCTGCCAGCAGTGTTCCATCGGCTGCAACATCAGCCCGGGCGAACGCTATGGCGAGCTGCGTCGTATCGAAAACCGCTATAACGGGACCGTTAACCGCTACTTCCTCTGCGACCGCGGTCGCTTCGGCTATGGCTATGTCAACCTGAAAGACCGTCCGCGTCAGCCGGTGCAGCGCCGCGGCGACGATCTGATCACTCTCAACGCCGAGCAGGCGATGCAGGGCGCGGCAGATATCCTGCGCCAGTCGAAGAAAGTGATCGGTATTGGCTCCCCGCGCGCCAGCATCGAAAGCAACTTTGCGCTGCGTGAGCTGGTGGGCGCCGACAACTTCTATACCGGCATCGCTAAAGGCGAACAAGCGCGCCTGCAGATGATGCTCAAAGTGCTGCGTGAAGGTGGGGTCCATACCCCAAGCCTGCGCGATATCGAATCCTACGATGCGGTACTGGTGCTGGGCGAAGACATTACCCAGACCGGCGCGCGCGTGGCCCTGGCAGTCCGCCAGGCGGTGAAAGGGAAAGCACGCGAAATGGCAGCGGCGCAGAAAGTAGCCGACTGGCAGATCGCCGCGATCCTCAACATCGGGCAGCGCGCCAAGCACCCGTTATTCGTCACCAACATCGATGACACCCGCCTGGATGACATTGCCGCGTGGACCTACCGCGCGCCGGTGGAAGATCAGGCGCGTCTGGGCTTCGCTATCGCCCATGCGCTGGATGACAGCGCGCCGGCGGTTGATGGCCTGAGCCAGGACCTGAAGGGTAAGGTTGACGTGATTGTCCAGGCGCTGGCCGGAGCGAAAAAACCACTGATTATCTCCGGAACCAACGCCGGCAGCATGGAGATCATCCAGGCCGCCGCTAACGTGGCGAAAGCGTTGAAGGGCCGCGGCGCCGATGTTGGGGTGACCATGGTCGCCCGCGCGGTGAACAGCGTCGGTCTGGGCATGATCGGCGGCGGCTCGCTTGAAGAGGCGCTGGACGAACTGGAAAGCGGCGCCGCGGACGCGGTTATCGTGCTGGAAAACGACCTGCACCGTCATGCTTCCGCCGCGCGCGTCGACGCAGCGCTGGCGAAAGCCCCGCTGGTGATGGTGGTTGACCATCAGCGCACCGCGATTATGGACAAAGCGCACCTGGTGCTCTCTGCGGCAAGCTTTGCGGAAAGCGACGGTACGGTGGTTAACAACGAAGGCCGCGCTCAGCGTTTCTTCCAGGTTTACGATCCGGCTTACTACGACGCGAAAACCGTGATGCTGGAAAGCTGGCGCTGGCTGCATTCGCTGCACAGCACCGTCAACAACCGTCAGGTTGACTGGACGCAGCTGGACCACGTCATCGATGCCGCGATTGCCGCGCTGCCGCAGCTGGCGGGCATTAAAGATGCCGCGCCGGATGCGACCTTCCGCATTCGCGGGCAGAAGCTGGCGCGTGAACCGCACCGCTACAGCGGCCGCACGGCGATGCGCGCGAACATCAGCGTGCACGAGCCGCGTCAGCCGCAGGATAAAGACACCATGTTCGCCTTCTCCATGGAAGGGAACAACCAGCCGTCCGCGCCGCGTTCGCAGATCCCGTTCGCCTGGGCGCCGGGCTGGAACTCCCCGCAGGCATGGAACAAGTTCCAGGATGAAGTGGGCGGCAAACTGCGCCACGGCGATCCGGGCGTGCGTCTGTTTGAAGCGTCCGCCAGCGGGCTGGAGTATTTCACCGCGGTGCCGGCCGGCTTCCAGGCCGAAGAAGGGAAATGGCGTATCGCGCCGTACTACCATCTGTTTGGCAGCGATGAGCTGTCTCAGCGTGCGCCGGTGTTCCAGAGCCGGATGCCTGAGCCGTACATCAAGCTGAACCCGGCGGATGCCGCGAAGCTTGGCGTTAACGCCGGGGCAATGCTCTCCTTTAGCGTGGAAGGCCAGACCCTGCGTTTGCCGCTGGTTATCTCTGAAGGGCTGACCGCAGGACAGGTTGGCTTACCGATGGGCATGCCGGGCATTGCGCCGGTGCTGACCGGATCGCGTATTGATTCACTGCAGGAGGCGAAAGCATGAGCTGGTTAACACCGGATCTTATCGACATTCTGTTAAGCATCCTGAAGGCCGTGGTCATTCTGCTGGTGGTCGTCACCTGTGGCGCGTTCATGAGCTTCGGCGAGCGTCGTCTGCTCGGTCTGTTCCAGAACCGCTACGGGCCTAACCGCGTGGGCTGGGGCGGTTCGCTGCAGCTGGTCGCCGACATGATCAAGATGTTCTTTAAAGAGGACTGGATCCCGCGCTTCTCCGATCGGGTGATCTTTACTCTGGCGCCGGTTATCGCCTTTACCTCGCTGCTGCTGGCTTTCGCTATTGTACCAGTGAGCCCGACCTGGGTGGTCGCCGACCTGAACATCGGTATTCTGTTCTTCCTGATGATGGCAGGTCTGGCGGTTTACGCAGTCCTGTTCGCCGGCTGGTCGAGCAACAACAAATACTCGCTGCTGGGGGCGATGCGTGCATCTGCGCAGACCCTGAGCTACGAAGTGTTTCTCGGTCTCTCCCTGATGGGCGTGGTGGCGCAGGCGGGGTCATTCAACATGACCGATATCGTCAACAACCAGGCGCATCTGTGGAACGTCATCCCGCAGTTCTTTGGCTTCGTGACTTTCGCCATCGCCGGCGTGGCGGTGTGTCACCGTCACCCGTTCGACCAGCCGGAAGCGGAGCAGGAACTGGCCGATGGTTACCACATTGAATATTCCGGTATGAAATTCGGTCTGTTCTTCGTCGGTGAATACATCGGTATCGTCACCGTTTCAGCGCTGATCGTCACGCTGTTCTTCGGCGGCTGGAATGGCCCGTGGTTACCTCCTTTCATCTGGTTCGCGCTGAAAACCGCGTTCTTCATGATGATGTTCATTTTGATCCGCGCATCATTACCGCGTCCGCGCTATGACCAGGTAATGTCCTTTGGCTGGAAGGTATGCCTGCCGTTAACGCTGGTCAACTTGTTGGTAACGGCGGCTGTCATTCTCTGGCAGGCGCAATAAGGGGTGAATTGAACATGACCTTAAAAGAATTATTGGTGGGGTTCGGCACCCAGGTCCGCAGTATCTGGATGATTGGCCTGCATGCCTTCGCCAAACGTGAAACCCGGATGTACCCGGAAGAGCCGGTCTATCTGCCGCCGCGCTATCGCGGCCGCATCGTGCTGACCAGCGATCCGGACGGTGCAGAGCGCTGCGTCGCCTGTAACCTGTGTGCGGTAGCCTGCCCGGTGGGCTGTATCTCGCTGCAGAAAGCAGAGACGGTAGACGGGCGCTGGTACCCGGAGTTCTTCCGCATCAACTTCTCACGCTGCATTTTCTGCGGCCTGTGCGAAGAGGCGTGCCCGACCACGGCGATCCAGTTGACCCCGGACTTCGAGCTGGGTGAATACAAGCGTCAGGATCTGGTGTACGAAAAAGAGGATCTGCTGATTTCCGGTCCGGGCAAATACCCGGAATATAACTTCTACCGGATGGCGGGTATGGCAATCGACGGCAAAGATAAGGGCGAAGCGGAAAACGAAGCTAAGCCAATCGACGTCAAGAGCCTGTTACCGTAAGGAGAGGGGCAATGGAATTCGCTTTTTATATCTGTGGCCTGATAGCCATCCTCGCAACCTTGCGGGTCGTCACCCACACCAATCCGGTGCACGCGCTGCTGTACCTGATTATTTCGCTGCTGGCGATTGCCGGGGTGTTCTTCTCGCTGGGCGCGTACTTCGCCGGTGCGCTGGAAATCATCGTTTACGCCGGGGCCATCATGGTGCTGTTCGTGTTCGTGGTGATGATGCTCAACCTGGGCGGCACCGAGATCGAACAGGAACGCAAATGGCTGCAGCCGGGGATCTGGATTGGCCCGGCCATCCTCTCCGCGGTGCTGCTGGTGGTTATCGTTTACGCCATCCTGGGCATCAATGACCAGGGTATCGACGGCGCGGCGATCAACGCTAAAGAAGTCGGTATTGCGCTGTTTGGGCCGTACGTCCTGGCGGTGGAGCTGGCCTCCATGCTGCTGCTGGCGGGCCTGGTGGTCGCCTTCCACATTGGCCGCGAAGAGCGCGCCGGCGAGGTGCTGAGCAACCGCGTGAACGACAGCGACAAACGAAAAACGGAGGAACACGCATGATCCCCTTAACACATGGACTGATCCTCGCGGCCATCCTGTTTGTGCTTGGTCTCACGGGGCTGGTGATCCGCCGCAATCTGCTGTTTATGTTGATTAGCCTGGAAATCATGATTAACGCCGCCGCGCTGGCCTTTGTGGTGGCGGGTAGCTACTGGGGCCAGGCAGATGGTCAGATAATGTATATCCTCGCCATCAGCCTCGCGGCTGCGGAAGCGAGTATCGGCCTGGCGCTGCTGCTGCAGCTCCATCGTCGCCGCCAGAACCTGAACATCGATTCAGTAAGTGAGTTGCGTGGATGAACATGCTTGCCTTAACCATTCTTTTGCCATTGATTGGCTTTGTGCTGCTGGCCTTCTCCCGCGGACGCTGGTCGGAAAACCTTTCCGCCACCGTTGGCATGGGGTCGGTAGGCCTGGCGGCGCTGGTCACCGCGTACGTTGGCGTTGACTTTTTCGCTAACGGCAAACAGGCGGTCAGCGTACCGCTGTGGACCTGGATGTCGGTCGGAGATTTCAATATCGGTTTCAACCTGGTGCTGGACGGCCTGTCGCTGACCATGCTCTCCGTGGTGACCGGCGTCGGCTTCCTGATCCACATGTTCGCCTCCTGGTACATGCGCGGCGAAGAGGGCTACTCCCGCTTCTTCGCTTACACCAACCTGTTTATCGCCAGCATGGTGGTTCTGGTTCTGGCCGATAACCTGCTGCTGATGTACCTGGGTTGGGAAGGGGTAGGTCTCTGTTCGTACCTGCTGATCGGTTTCTACTACACCGATCCGAAGAACGGCGCCGCAGCGATGAAAGCGTTTGTGGTGACCCGCGTCGGCGACGTGTTCCTCGCCTTCGCGCTGTTCATTCTTTATAACGAACTCGGTACCCTTAACTTCCGCGAAATGGTTGAGCTGGCGCCGCAGCACTTCGCTAACGGCAGCACCACGCTGCAGTGGGCGACGCTGATGCTGCTCGGCGGCGCGGTCGGTAAATCTGCTCAGCTGCCGCTGCAAACGTGGCTTGCCGATGCGATGGCGGGCCCGACGCCGGTCTCCGCGCTGATCCACGCCGCGACCATGGTCACCGCGGGCGTATACCTGATCGCCCGTACCCACGGCCTGTTCCTGATGACGCCGGAAGTACTGCATCTGGTGGGTATCGTCGGGGCGGTCACCCTGGTGCTGGCGGGCTTCGCCGCGCTGGTGCAGACCGATATCAAACGCGTGCTGGCTTACTCGACCATGAGCCAGATTGGCTACATGTTCCTCGCGCTGGGCGTGCAGGCCTGGGATGCGGCTATTTTCCACCTGATGACTCACGCGTTCTTTAAAGCGCTGCTGTTCCTGTCGTCTGGTTCGGTGATTCTGGCCTGCCATCACGAACAGAACATCTTCAAGATGGGCGGCCTGCGTAAATCCATTCCACTGGTATACGTCTGCTTCCTGGTGGGGGGCGCGGCGCTGTCCGCTCTGCCGCTTATCACCGCAGGCTTCTTCAGTAAGGATGAGATTCTGGCAGGGGCGATGGCCAACGGCCATATCAATCTGATGGTGGCGGGCCTGGTCGGTGCCTTTATGACCTCGCTCTATACTTTCCGGATGATTTTCATCGTATTCCACGGTAAAGAGCAAATTCACGCGCACGCAGGGAAGGGGATCACCCACCATCTGCCGCTGATTGTGCTGCTGGTGTTGTCCACCTTCGTTGGCGCGCTGATTGTGCCGCCGCTGGAAGGGGTGCTGCCGCAGACCACTGAGCTGGCGCACGGTAGCGTGATGACGCTGGAGATTGCCTCCGGGATCATCGCCATTGCCGGTATTCTGATCGCCGCCTGGCTGTGGCTGGGCAAACGCACGCTGGTGACCTCCATCGCCAACAGCGCGCCTGGCCGCTTCTTCGGTACCTGGTGGTTCCATGCCTGGGGCTTCGACTGGTTATACGACAAAGTATTCGTGAAACCATTCCTCGGGATTGCCTGGCTGTTGAAGCGCGATCCGCTGAACGCGTTGATGAATATCCCGGCGATCCTCTCCCGCTTTGCAGGTAAAGGCCTGCTGGTGAGCGAGAACGGCTATCTGCGCTGGTATGTGGCTTCAATGAGCATCGGCGCGGTGGTGGTGCTGGCGCTGTTGATGGTATTGCGTTGATTTGATCGCGCGGTTTTGCCCGGTGGCGCTTCGCTTACCGGGCCTACGAGACCGTAGGTCGGGTAAGCGAAGCGCCACCCGACACAACAAACCGCACTCAAACGTGAATGTAGTCGAATTCGTTGAAAATCGGTCCTGAACGGGACTTTAACAAGGAATAAAAATCGCCATGTTACTACCCTGGCTAATATTAATTCCCTTCATCGGCGGCTTCCTGTGCTGGCAGACCGAACGCTTTGGCGTGAAAGTGCCGCGCTGGATCGCGCTGATTACCATGGGACTGACGCTGGTGCTTGGCCTGCAGCTGTGGATGCAGGGCGGCTATTCTCTGACGCAATCCGCGGGTATTCCGCAATGGCAGTCGGAATTCGTGCTGCCGTGGATCCCACGCTTTGGCATTAGCATCCATCTGGCGATTGACGGCCTGTCACTGCTGATGGTGGTGCTGACCGGCCTGCTCGGCGTGCTGGCGGTGCTCTGTTCGTGGCGTGAAATCGAAAAATACCAGGGCTTTTTCCACCTCAACCTGATGTGGATCCTGGGCGGCGTCATCGGAGTGTTCCTCGCCATCGACATGTTCCTGTTCTTCTTCTTCTGGGAAATGATGTTGGTGCCGATGTACTTCCTGATCGCGCTGTGGGGTCACAAAGCCTCTGACGGTAAAACGCGTATCACGGCAGCCACCAAGTTCTTCATCTATACCCAGGCGAGCGGCCTGGTGATGCTGATCGCTATTCTGGCGCTGGCCTTCGTCCACTTCAACGCCACCGGCGTGTGGACCTTCAACTATGAAGATCTGCTGAAAACCCCAATGTCTCACGGCGTGGAATACCTGCTGATGCTCGGCTTCTTCATCGCTTTCGCGGTGAAAATGCCGGTGGTCCCGCTGCACGGCTGGCTGCCGGACGCCCACTCCCAGGCACCGACTGCTGGTTCCGTCGACCTCGCGGGCATCTTGCTGAAAACCGCGGCCTACGGTCTGCTGCGCTTTGCGCTGCCGTTGTTCCCGAACGCCTCCGCTGAGTTTGCGCCCATCGCCATGTGGCTGGGTGTGATCGGTATCTTCTACGGCGCGTGGATGGCCTTCGCCCAGACCGATATCAAACGCCTGATCGCCTACACCTCTGTGTCCCACATGGGCTTCGTGCTGATTGCAATCTACACCGGTAGCCAGCTGGCGTATCAAGGCGCGGTGATCCAGATGATTGCCCACGGTCTGTCCGCGGCGGGTCTGTTTATTCTGTGCGGTCAGCTGTACGAACGTCTGCACACCCGCGATATGCGCCAGATGGGCGGCTTGTGGAGCAAAATTAAATGGCTGCCGGCGATGTCGATGTTCTTCGCTGTCGCCACCCTGGGGATGCCGGGTACCGGTAACTTCGTCGGCGAATTTATGATCCTGTTCGGCAGCTATAAAGTGGTGCCGGTGATCACCATTATCTCGACATTTGGTCTGGTATTCGCGTCTGTTTACTCGCTGTCGATGCTGCATCGCGCCTACTTCGGTAAAGCGAAAAGCGAAGTGGCGGCGAAAGAGTTGCCGGGGATGTCCCTGCGTGAACTGTCTATCATCCTGCTGCTGGTGGTGCTGCTGGTGCTGTTGGGCTTCTTCCCGCAGCCGATCCTCGACACCTCGCATGCTGCGATGAGCAACATTCAGCAGTGGTTTGTTAATTCTGTTTCTACTACAAGGCCGTAATTCGCCATGACAATAACTCCACAACAACTGATCGCACTGCTACCGCTGCTGATCGTCGGCTTGACGGTGGTGGTTGTGATGCTCTCCATTGCGTGGCGACGCAATCATTTTCTCAATGCCACGCTGTCGGTCATCGGACTTAACGCCGCGCTGGTCTCGCTCTGGTTTGTTGGCCAGAACGGGGCCATGGACGTCACCCCGCTGATCCGCGTTGACGGCTACGCCATGCTCTATACCGGGCTGGTGCTGCTGGCGAGCCTCGCGACCTGTACTTTCGCCTACCCATGGCTTGAGGGTTACAAGGACAATAAAGAAGAGTTCTACCTGCTGGTGCTGATCGCCGCCCTGGGTGGCATTCTGCTGGCCGGCGCCAATCATCTGGCTGCGCTGTTCCTCGGCATCGAGTTGATCTCGCTGCCGCTGTTCGGCCTGGTCGGCTACGCCTTCCGCCAGAAGCGTTCGCTGGAAGCGAGCATCAAATACACTATCCTCTCCGCCGCAGCGTCTTCTTTCCTGCTGTTCGGTATGGCGCTGGTGTATGCGAACTCCGGCAACCTGTCCTTCCTCGCGCTGGGCAAAAGCCTGGCGGACAACATGCTGCACGAGCCGCTGCTGCTGGCGGGTCTTGGCCTGATGATTGTCGGTCTTGGCTTTAAACTGTCGCTGGTGCCGTTCCACCTGTGGACGCCGGACGTTTACCAGGGGGCGCCTGCGCCGGTCTCCACCTTCCTGGCGACCGCCAGCAAGATCGCTATCTTCGGCGTAGTGATGCGTTTGTTCCTGTACATGCCGGTGGGCAACAGCGAAGCGGTACGCGTGGTGCTGGGCCTGATCGCCTTCGCCTCTATCATCTTCGGTAACCTGATGGCGCTGAGCCAGACCAACATTAAGCGCCTGCTCGGTTACTCTTCCATCTCCCATCTCGGCTATCTGCTGGTGGCGCTGATTGCCCTGCAGAGCGGTGAAATGTCGATGGAAGCCGTGGGCGTCTACCTGGCCGGTTACCTGTTCAGCAGCCTCGGCGCGTTCGGCGTGGTCAGCCTGATGTCCAGCCCGTACCGCGGCCCGGATGCTGACTCGCTGTTCTCCTACCGCGGCCTGTTCTGGCACCGTCCGATCCTGTCGGCTGTGATGACGGTGATGATGCTCTCCCTGGCCGGCATCCCGATGACCCTCGGCTTTATCGGTAAGTTCTACGTGCTGGCCGTCGGTGTGCATGCGCATCTGTGGTGGCTGGTTGCCGCGGTGGTTGTCGGCTCGGCGATCGGTCTCTACTACTACCTGCGCGTGGCAGTGAGCCTGTACCTGAGCGCGCCGGAGCAACTGAATCGCGATGCGCCGTCCAACTGGCAGTACAGCGCCGGCGGTATCGTGGTGCTGATCTCCGCGCTGCTGGTGCTGGTGCTCGGTATCTGGCCGCAGCCGCTGATTAGCATCGTGCAGCTGGCGACGCCGCTGATGTAATCAAATTGCTGGTGAACTGAATTAACCGCCGACTTGTCGGCGGTTTTTTTATGCCTGCGGTTTACGCCAGCCGATAGACCATAAAATCCTCCGCCAGTAGCGTATTGGCGAAAACTTCCCGGCATTCCGCCAGCATGCGCAGGCAGCCTTCGGCATCGTAGCGCGAGCTAAAGTGGGTGGCGATTAGCGTGCCGACCCCCGCTTCTTTGGCAAGCGTCGCGGTCTGCTGGCTGGAGGAGTGGCCGCGGCTATTGGCTTTCTCCGCCATCGCCTGTTCAAGGGTGGTCTCGTGGACCATCACATCCGCGCCGCGCGCCATCTCCAGCGCCTGCGGGCAAGGGGCGGTATCGCCAAAAATGGCCAGCGTTTTACCCGGCGTGGCGGGGCCCAGATAGCGGCTGCCGTCGATGATCCGACCATCTTCCAGCGTGACGCGCTGGCCGCGCTTGAGCTGATGAAACAGCGGTCCTGAAGGCACGCCGTCGGCAATCAGCCGGGCGGCGTCCAGGGTGCCGGGCTTATCATGCTGCTCAATGCGATAGCCGTAACACTCCACCGGATGGCTGAGCGGGAACGCCGTCACCCGATAGCCCTCTTCGTCGAAGAGCAGGCCGGGGCCGACTTCGATGATGGTGAGCGGATAGTCGGTCCACGAACCGCTCAGGCGCAGCGCGGTCTCAACAAACTCTTTGAGCCCTTTTGGCCCGTAGAGGGTGAGGGGCAGAGAGTTCCCCTGCATTGAACGGCTGCACAGCAGGCCGGGCAGGCCGAACAGGTGGTCACCGTGCAGATGGGTAATAAAAATTTTATTGAGTTTGCCGGGATGATAGGGCGTGTGCAGAAACTGATGCTGGGTCCCTTCGCCGCAGTCAAACAACCACATTTCGGCGCGGGTCGGCTGTTGCAAATTGAGTATTATCGACGTCATATTACGCGTGCGGGTCGGCACCCCGGCGGATGTCCCCAAAAAAGTTAATTCCATCGTCCAGTGTCCTCAGGGCGAGTCGCAAAGTATCAGTATATCAATAAGGAGCAGCAGATGATGACCTGGCAGGATCTCCACCATAGTGAACTCACCGTTCCCCAGCTGTATGCGCTGCTGAAATTGCGCAGCGAAGTTTTTGTCGTGGAGCAGCAGTGCGTTTATCAGGATGTCGACGGCGATGATTTAGTCGGCGAAAATCGCCATCTGCTCGGCTGGCGCGATGGCGAACTGCTGGCCTACGCGCGGATCCTCAAAAGCGAAGAAGAGTTTGCGCCGGTGGTGATTGGCCGGGTCATCGTCAGCCCCGCCGCGCGCGGTGAGAAGCTCGGCTATCAGCTGATGGAGCAGGCGCTGGCCAGCTGTCAGCAACACTGGCCCCAAAAGGCGATTTACCTCGGCGCCCAGGCGCACCTGCAATCTTTTTACGCACACTTCGGTTTTACGCCAGTGACCGAGGTCTATGATGAGGATGGCATCCCGCACATCGGGATGGCGCGGGAAAACCATGCTGTCTGATTTTTAAGCACCTCAGTCCGGGCGCTGGCAGCGGGTAAGGAAAACCCGCTCCCTCGTCATGGGTACTGCTATTCCGCCGTCGAACCCCTTATAATGTGGGGTTTTACTACCGTGGAGGTTTGCGTGCTGTCTGTTTCCACTGCGCTGGCCCGTTTATCTGACGGCCTGGATGAGTCCTTTCCTGACTCGCCCGGCACGCGAATTATCGATATTGCCTTTCCGCTGAATGATGCCTTCGATCCGCTGCTGTGGTGTGGCCAGCAGCCGCAATGGCCGCAGTTTTACTGGCAGCAGCGTAATGGCGATGAGGAACTGGCGACGCTGGGGGCGGTAAAAACCTTTTCCTCGCTCGACGCGGCGAACCGCTTTTTACGCCAGGCCGGGCAGCAGGATCTGCGTATCTGCGGCCTGAATGCGTTCGAACCGCAGCAGGGTTGCCTGGTGCTGCCGCGACTGGAGTGGCGTCGGTGCGGCGGCAGGGCCGTGCTGCGGCTGGTGCTCCATAGCGACCTTTCCCTGCGCGACGATGCCGCGGCGGCGCGCGTGTTTCTCGCCAGCCTGAGCACCGCTCAGGCGACCCCTGGCGCCATCCCGTCTCCGCTGAGCGAGCGCCACTCATCCGATTATCCTCAGTGGCAGGCAATGATTGCGCGGGCCACCGAGGCAATTAGCGCCGGTGAAATGGATAAAGTGGTGCTGGCGCGGGCAACTGACCTGCAGTTTGCCGCCCCGTTAGATGCCGTGAGCATTATGGCGGCCAGCCGCAGCAGCAATCTCAACTGTTTTCATTTCCTGATGGCGTTCAATGCCCGGCAGGCGTTTTTCGGCTCCACGCCGGAGCGGCTGTTGCGCCGGCGCGGCACACTGCTGCGCACCGAAGCGCTGGCGGGAACCGTTGCAAACCATCTGGACGACGCGAAGGCGCAGCAGCTGGCCGACTGGTTAATGAAAGACGACAAAAACCAACGGGAAAACATGCTGGTGGTGGAGGATATTTGCCAGCGCCTGCAGAGTGAGGCCTCGACGCTGGACGTCCTGCCACCGCAGGTGGTGAGGCTGCGTAAGGTGCAGCATCTCCGACGCTGCATCTGGACCGAGCTGGCGGAGCCCGACGACAGCCGCTGTCTGCTGCAGCTGCAGCCCACCGCCGCGGTGGCAGGCCTGCCACGCCGGGCGGCGCTGGCGTTCATTCAGCGCCATGAACCGTTTTCCCGCGAATGGTATGCCGGTTCCGCTGGCTATTTGTCGCTGGCGCAAAGCGAGTTTTGCGTGGCGCTGCGTTCGGCGAAAGTTGAGAACGACACCCTGCGACTGTATGCCGGGGCGGGGATCGTCAGCGGCTCCGATGCGCAGCAGGAGTGGCAGGAGATTGACAACAAAGCGGCCGGGCTGCGCTCGCTGCTCTGTCCATAAGCCGGGAATGACGATACATATCAAAACGACGTCACTTTGCCTTATCTATACTTAGCATCAATATTTGATAGCGGACAATTTCATGTCAGTAAGCGCATTTAACCGACGCTGGGCGGCGGTGATTCTGGAAGCTTTAACGCGCCACGGCGTACAGCATATCTGCATCGCGCCGGGCTCGCGTTCGACACCCTTAACCCTGGCGGCGGCGGAAAACCGCGCCTTTATCCATCATACCCATTTTGACGAACGCGGCCTCGGCCACCTGGCGCTCGGTCTGGCGAAGGCCAGCCGGCAGCCGGTGGCGGTGATTGTTACCTCCGGGACTGCCACTGCGAACCTCTATCCGGCGCTGATTGAGGCGGGCCTCACCGGGGAAAAGCTGATCCTGCTAACCGCCGACCGCCCGCCGGAGCTGATCGACTGCGGCGCGAACCAGGCCATCCGCCAGCCGGGGATGTTTGCCTCCCATCCGTCGCAGACGATTTCCCTGCCGCGTCCCTCACAGGATATTTCCGCCCGCTGGCTGGTCTCGACCATTGACCAGGCGCTGGGGGCGCTGCACGCCGGTGGGGTGCATATTAACTGCCCGTTCGCTGAGCCGCTATATGGCGATATGGACGATACCGGGCTGGAGTGGCAACAGCAGCTCGGTAACTGGTGGCAGAGCGATAAACCCTGGCTGCGCCAGGCGCTGCAGATGGAGAGTGAGAAACAGCGCGACTGGTTCTTCTGGCGGCAAAAGCGCGGCGTCGTGGTCGCGGGCAGGATGAGCGCCGCGGAAGGTAAAAAAGTGGCTGAATGGGCGCAGACCCTCGGCTGGCCGCTGATCGGCGATGTCCTGTCGCAGACCGGGCAGCCGCTGCCGTGCGCCGATCTGTGGCTGGGTAACGGCAAAGCGGTCAGCGAGCTGGCGCAGGCGCAAATCATCGTCCAGCTCGGCAGCAGCCTGACCGGCAAACGCGTGCTGCAGTGGCAGGCCACCTGTGAGCCGGATGAGTACTGGCTGGTGGATAATCTGCCCGGTCGCCTCGATCCGGCGCAGCACCGCGGTCGTCGTCTGTTCTCAAGCGTTGAGCGCTGGCTTGAACTGCATCCGGCGGAGAAACGCCAGCCGTGGGCGACGGACATTCCTGAGCTCTCCCGCCAGGCGTGGCAGGCCGCGGTCGCCAGCAGCGAACCTTTTGGCGAAGCGCAGCTGGCGCAGCGTATTCGGCGCTACCTACCGGAGCAGGGGCAACTTTTCGTCGGCAACAGCCTGGTAGTACGCCTGATCGACGCCCTGGGGCAACTACCGGCCGGGTATCCGGTCTACAGCAACCGCGGCGCCAGCGGGATTGATGGCTTGATCGCCACTGCCGCCGGCGTACAGCGCGCCAGCGCGCGGCCGACGTTAGCGATCGTCGGCGATCTGTCGGCGTTATACGATCTCAACTCGCTGGCCCTGCTGCGTCAGGTATCGGCGCCGCTGGTGCTGATCGTAGTGAACAACAACGGTGGGCAGATCTTCTCCATGCTGCCGACGCCGCAGGACGAGCGTCGGCAGTTCTATTTAATGCCGCAGGACGTCGATTTTAGCCACGCGGCGGCGATGTTCGGCCTGGCCTATCATCGCCCTGATGACTGGCAGTCGCTGGATGAGGCGCTGGCCGGCGCCTGGCGCCGCGCCGGGGCGACGGTGATTGAGCTGGCGGTCAATGAGACCGACGGCACGCAGACGCTCCAGCAACTGCTGGCGCAGGTAAGCCGCCTGTGATCCTTAGCGCTACTGTCGAAAACGGCCAGCCGGGCTATCCCTGGTTGGTGTTCCTGCACGGTTTTTCCGGTGACCGCAATGAGTGGCGGGAAGTAGGTGACGCTTTTCCTGCCTGGCCGCGGCTGTATCTGGATCTGCCGGGCCACGGCGGCTCCGCGGATATCGCGGTACAGGATTTTTCCGCAGTCAATGCCCTGCTGCAGGCTACGCTTGATAGTTACAACATACATAAGTATTGGCTGATCGGCTACTCGCTGGGCGGCCGGGTGGCGATGAACTTTGCCTGCCAGCCGCGCGCGGGCCTGCGCGGGCTGATTGTCGAGGGCGGACATCCGGGCCTGCAGGATGAAGAGGCCCGGCAGGCGAGACGCAGCAATGACAGCGCCTGGGCGGCGCGTCTCCGCCGCGAGCCGTTAACCCAGGTCTTTACCGACTGGTATCAGCAACCGGTCTTCGCTTCGCTGAATGCCGCGCAGCGTGAGTCTTTGGTCGCCTTACGTAGCCGCAATAACGGCGCGACGCTGGCGGCGATGCTAGAGGCGACCTCCCTTGCCCGGCAGGCCGATCTGCGCACCTCTCTGCAGGCGCGCAATTTTTGTTTTCACTACCTGTGCGGCGAACGCGACGCAAAGTTTTGCGCCATCGCCCAGGCGCTCGCGGCGGATCTCCATCTTATTCACCATGCCGGACACAACGCGCACCGGGACAATCCCGCGGCGGTGATTGCCTGTCTGGCGCAGATTCTGGCAAGTTAACTGAAGGACATTTTATGATCTCTCTTGATGAAGCAATGCTCTATGCCCCCGTTGAATGGCACGATTGTTCCGAAGGCTACACCGATATCCGCTATCACAAATCGGCTGACGGCATTGCCAAAATCACCATCAATCGCCCGCAGGTGCGCAACGCCTTCCGCCCGCTGACCGTCAAGGAGATGATTCAGGCGCTGGCGGATGCGCGCTATGACGATAATATCGGCGTCATTGTGCTGACCGGTGAAGGCGAGAAAGCCTTCTGCGCCGGCGGTGACCAGAAAGTCCGTGGCGACTACGGCGGCTATCAGGACGACTCCGGCGTTCACCACCTTAACGTACTCGACTTCCAGCGCCAGATCCGTACCTGCCCGAAACCGGTGGTGGCGATGGTGGCCGGCTACTCTATCGGCGGCGGCCACGTGCTGCACATGATGTGCGATCTGACCATTGCGGCGGATAATGCCATCTTCGGCCAGACCGGACCGAAAGTCGGCTCTTTCGATGGCGGCTGGGGCGCTTCCTATATGGCGCGGATCGTCGGGCAGAAAAAAGCGCGCGAAATCTGGTTCCTGTGCCGTCAGTACGACGCCCAGCAGGCGCTGGATATGGGGCTGGTGAACACCGTGGTCCCGTTGGCAGAACTGGAAAAAGAGACCGTGCGCTGGTGTCGTGAAATGCTGCAAAACAGCCCGATGGCGCTGCGTTGCCTGAAAGCGGCGCTGAACGCCGACTGCGATGGCCAGGCCGGGCTGCAGGAGCTGGCGGGTAACGCCACCATGCTGTTCTACATGACGGAAGAAGGGCAGGAAGGACGTAACGCCTTCAACCAGAAACGTCAGCCAGACTTCAGCAAATTTAAACGGAATCCATAATGCGCGTTTCGCAGGTTTACCGCTGGCAGATACCGATGGACGCGGGCGTGGTTCTGCGCGAGCGGCGGTTAAAAACCCGCGATGGGCTGTTCATCCGCCTGCAGGAGGGGGAACGCGAAGGCTGGGGGGAAATTTCTCCCCTGCCGGGATTCAGTGACGAAACGCTGGAAGCGGCGCAAATGGCGCTGCTGGCGTGGGCGCGGGCCTGGCGCGACGGCGCCGAGCCGCCGCTTCCCATGCAGCCCTCCGTCGCTTTTGGTATTAGCTGCGCGCAGGCGGAGCTTGGCGGCGAACTACCGCAGGCGGCGGATTATCGCGCGGCGCCGCTCTGTTCCGGCGACCCGGATGAACTGTTCGCCAGGCTGGCGGCGATGCCCGGCGAGAAAGTCGCTAAGGTGAAAGTGGGGCTGTGGGAGGCGGTACGCGACGGCATGGTGGTGAATCTGCTGCTGGAAGCAATCCCCGACCTGCAGCTGCGGCTGGATGCCAACCGGGCGTGGACGCCGCTTAAAGCGCAGCAGTTTGCCAAATACGTTAACCCGGCGTATCGTCAGCGCATTGCGTTTCTTGAGGAACCCTGCAAAACGCGGGAGGACTCGCGGGCCTTTAGCCGCGAGACGGGGATCGCAATCGCCTGGGATGAAAGCCTGCGCGAGGCGGATTTCCGCTTTGTCGCCGAGCCCGGCGTGCGCGCAGTGGTGATCAAACCGACGCTGACCGGCAGCTTGCAAAAGGTTCAGCAACAGGTCGCCGCGGCGCATGCGCTGGGGCTGAGCGCGGTGATCAGCTCGTCGATCGAGTCCAGCCTCGGGTTAACCCAGCTGGCGCGGGTTGCCGCCTGGCTGACGCCGCAGACTATCCCCGGGCTGGATACGCTGTCACTGATGGGGGCGCAGCTGGTACGGCCGTGGCCGGAAAGCACGCTGCCGTTGATCAACGTTGATGGGCTGGAGCCGCTGCTGTGACTTTTAACGACTGGCCATGGCGCCACTGGCGCCAGCGGCGCGGTGAGACGCAGGCCTTACGCCTGAATGACCAGGCGCTGAACTGGCGTGAGCTATGCGCGCGGATTGACGCACTGGCGTCTGGTTTTGCCGCGCAGGGCGTAATGGAAGGTCAGGGCGTGGCGCTACGGGCCTACAACCAGCCGGAGACGCTGCTCGCCTGGCTGGCGCTGCTGCAGTGCGGGGCGCGGGTGCTGCCGCTTAATCCGCAGCTGCCTACGGCCTTGCTGCAGGAACTGCTGCCTGCGTTAACCGTCCAGCATCAACTGGTGCTGAATGGCGATGTGCTGCCGGGGGATTTACCGGCGTTAACGCTGCAGGCGGCAGAGGGCGAGCATGCCGCTTGCTGGCATGGCGATCGGCTGGCATCGATGACCTTGACCTCCGGCTCAACCGGCCTGCCGAAGGCGGCGGTACATAGCGCCAGCGCCCATCTGGCCAGCGCTGCTGGCGTGCTGGCGCTGATGCCGTTTGCCGGGGAGGACGACTGGCTGCTGTCGCTGCCGCTGTTCCATGTCTCCGGCCAGGGGATTATGTGGCGCTGGCTGCTGGCTGGCGCGCGGCTCACGGTGCGTGATAAACAGCCGCTGGAGCAAGCGTTGCTGGGCTGTACCCACGCTTCACTGGTACCGACTCAGCTGTGGCGCCTGCTGAATGATGATGCCAGCGTTACGCTCAATGCGGTACTGCTTGGCGGCGCGGCGATCCCGGTTGAATTGACCGAACGGGCGCGGGCGCAGGGGATACGCACATTTTGCGGCTACGGTCTGACTGAGTTTGCCTCCACGGTCTGTGCCAAAGAGGCCGATGGCGCGCCGGATGTGGGGGCGTCGTTGCCGGGGCGGGAGGTGAAAATTGTCGCTGGCGAGATCTGGCTGCGGGCGTCGAGTATGGCGGCGGGTTACTGGCGCGACGGTCAGTTATTGCCATTAACCAACGCTGAAGGGTGGTTTGCGACGCGCGATCGCGGGGAATTACACAATGGTCGGCTGACGGTTGTTGGGCGACTGGATAATCTCTTTTTTAGCGGTGGGGAAGGTATTCAACCAGAAGAGGTCGAGCGTGTGATACTTGCCCACCCACAAGTACAGCAGGTGTTTATCGTGCCGCTGGATGACGCGGAATACGGCCAGCGCCCGGTAGCGGTGGTGGAATGCGATGCGTGCTGCGAGATGAGCTCGCTGGCGGCATGGAGCGCTGAACGGTTAGCGCGTTTCCAGCAGCCGATCCAGTGGCTGCGGCTGCCGGAAACGTTGAAGAACGGCGGGATTAAAATTTCGCGCCGGGCGCTGCGCGAGTGGGTCAGGCAGCAGACGTATGCGACCGTATCGTAGCCACCCGCATTATCCCACGGCCTCATGCCGGGTGGGTTGAACGCGTTATGCTGGACTAAAGTAGCCCTTTCAGGCTGAGAGTAACGCGGGTGGCGGCATTGAGATCGTAGTTTTTCAGTTCATCCGTTTTCACCCAGGCATAATCGTCAAACTCCTCGTTGATCGTCACATCGCGATTGGCGCTGACGCAGTCGAAGATGAGATAGATCATGTAGATCGTTTCCTGATGCCCGTCGGGGTAGGTTTTGACGCGGATATCGTCGCGAAAGCGCCACGGCGTGATATGGGTGAGAATGAGTTTTTCGCCGAGCTCTTCGCGAATTTCCCGCCGCAGCGCCTCTTCAATACGTTCCCCTGGCTCCACGCCGCCGCCGGATAATGCCCATTGCCCGGGAAAAACGCCGCGGTCGGGGGCCATCTTACACAGCAGATAATGGCCTTCATTCTGAATAAGCGGGCAAACAATCGTCCTTTGGCGCATGGGTTTTCTCCTTCAGGGGGATGGGCGGTATGCTGATGAAATAGTTTGCGAGCCGCCTCGGTAAACCGCAAGCGAAATACATTTCGGGCCTTGTTGAGTGCTACGTTAAGCGAAAATGATGGCATGGAGCACCGCCATGGAAAAGGCGACGAATTCCCCCCACGACGCTGTATTTAAACACCTGCTGTCGCATCGGGCGACGGCCAGGGATTTTCTGGACATTCACCTCCCCGCACCGCTGCGCGCGTTATGTAACCTGAACACGCTGCAGCTGGAATCCGGGAGCTTTATCGACGATGAGCTACGGGCGAGTCATTCCGATATCCTTTACTCGCTGCAAACGCAGGCGGGAGAGGGCTATATCTACCTGCTGATTGAGCATCAAAGCTCGGCGGATCGCCATATGGCATTTCGCCTGATGCGCTATGCGATAGCCGCGATGCAGCGTCATCTGGATAAAGGGCATACGCAGCTGCCGCTGGTTATCCCGCTGCTGTTTTATCATGGTCGCATTTCTCCCTGGCCTTACCCAATGTGCTGGCTGGCAGGCTTTGCCGATCCGGATATCGCGCGGCGGATCTATGGTGAAGATTTTCCCTTAATTGATATCACTACCACCCCGGACGATGAAATCATGCGCCACCGGCGCGTGGCGATGCTGGAGCTGTTGCAGAAGCATATTCGCCAGCGCGACATGATGGACCTGCACGAGCAACTGGTCAGCCTGTTAGCTCTGGGATACACTAGCCGCAGGCAGCTAAAGACGCTGCTGCACTATCTGTTACAGGCAGGAAACGCCGCCGATCCGGTCGCTTTTTTGCGCCATCTTGCGCAAAGCGTACCCCGGCGGCCGCATAAGGAGACGCTCATGAATATTGCCCAGTTTCTGGAAGATCGCGGCCATCAGCAAGGGTTAAAGCAAGGTCTTGAACAAGGTCTCGAACAAGGCCTACAGCAGGGTATCGAGCAGGGTGAGCAGCAGACCGCGGAACGTATCGCCCGGGCGATGCTCGCTAATGGGCTTGACCTGCTCCTGGTGGCGAAACTGACCGGTCTGGCACCTGAGCGCCTGGCTCTGCTGCAGCATTAATTATTTCCTTTTCCACCCGCGCCGCGTCGCGCCGATTATGCGGCGTCAGTTCTCTTTTTTCGTCAATGTACCAGCGTTAATCATATTAACCATGAATATTCATGGCGCTGAATGGGCGGTTCGTTATTCTGGCAACGCCCGATGCCGTAAAAAAACGCAACTGGTTACACTCTTGTGAAAAATCATTTCGCCAGGTCATTGATTCCTGACGGGTGCGCAGTAGAATTTTCAGGTTTTTTCGGGACTTCTTTGATTTTAATTTTCTGGATAGAGTAAATAATGAAAAAAAGCATTTTCATGGCGCTGGCTGGCGTCATGCTGGTTTCTTCCGCGGCCCATGCGATCAGCGTTACCGGCGAAGCAGGCGAGCATTACACCAACCTTGGCGTCGGCTTCGGCACGGAGTCTACCGGTCTGGCTGTTTCCGGTAACTGGCTGCACAGCGATAACGACGGCGATGCCGCGGGTTTAGGCCTGGGTCTGAATATTCCGCTGGGGCCGTTCCTTGCGACCGTGGGCGGTAAAGGCGTATACACTAACCCGAAACAGGGCGATGAAGGCTATGCGGCCGCGGTTGGCGGTGGCCTGCAGTGGAAAATCGGCGACAGCTTCCGCCTGTACGGCGACTACTACTACTCTCCGGATTCCCTCTCCAGCGGCATTGACAGCTATCAGGAAGCTAACGTCGGCGCCAGCTGGACTATCATGCGTCCGCTCAGCATCCAGGCAGGCTATCGCTATCTGAACCTGGCGGGCAAAGATGGCAACCGCGATAACACCATCGCCGACGGCCCATACATCGGCGCCAGCGCCAGCTTCTAATCCCCTCCGGCGCGGTATCTTCTTGCCGCGCCTGATTTTCCTCCTCGTCAGCATCCCGCTTTGCGTTATAGTATTTCTCACCTGGCAGGCAAGGAGTGAGCAATGTTGAATGTGGAAATGCTGTCCACTGGCGATGAAGTGTTGCATGGTCAAATCGTTGATACCAATGCGGCATGGCTGGCGGATTTCTTTTTTAATCAGGGTTTACCGTTAACGCGCCGCAATACCGTTGGCGACGATCTCGATGCGCTGGTGGCGATTCTGCGCGAACGCAGCGAACAGGCGGATGTGCTGATCGTTAACGGCGGCCTCGGCCCAACCAGCGACGACCTGAGCGCGCTGGCCGCCGCCACGGCAAAAGGCGAAGGGCTAATTTTGCACCCCGAGTGGCTGGAGACGATGACCCGTTTCTTTGCCGAGCGCGGACGGCCGATGGCGGAAAGCAACCGTAAGCAGGCGGAAATCCCCGCCAGCGCCGAGATGATCAATAACCCGGTCGGCACGGCCTGTGGCTTTGCCGTTCAGCTCAACCGCTGCCTGATGTTTTTCACCCCCGGTGTACCTTCTGAATTTAAGGTGATGGTCGAGCAGGAGATTTTACCGCGTCTGCGCCAGCGCTTTACGCTGCCGGACCCGCCGGTATGCCTGCGTTTGACCACCTTTGGCCGCTCGGAGAGCGAGCTGGCGCAAAGTCTTAATCCGCTGACGCTGCCCCCGGGCGTGGTGATGGGTTACCGCTCGTCGATGCCGATTATTGAACTGAAGCTGACCGGACCGGCCGACCAGCGCGACGCCATGCTGGCCCTGTGGCCAGAGGTCCGCAAGGTGGCTGGCGACAGCCTGATTTTCGAAGGTACGGAAGGGTTACCGGCGCAGATCGCCCGCTGTCTGCAGGAGCGGCAGCTGAGCCTGACGCTCAGCGAGCAGTTTACCGGCGGCCTGCTGGCGCTCCAGCTGTCCCGCGCCGGTGCGCCGCTGCTGGCCAGCGAAGTGGTCCCGGCGCAGGAGGAGACGCTGGCGCAGGCGGCCCGCTGGACGGCTGAGCGGCGAATAAACCATTTTGCCGGTCTGGCTCTGGCGGTGAGCGGCCAGGAGAACGATCATCTCAACGTGGCCCTGGCCACCCCGGACGGTACCTTCGCGCTGCGGGTGAAGTTTAGCGTCACCCGCCATAGCCTGGCGGTGCGCCAGGAAGTCTGCGCCATGATGGCTTTGAATATGCTGCGTCGCTGGCTGAAGGGTCAACCGCTGGCCAGCGAACATGGTTGGATTAACGTGGTGGATTCCCTCTCGCTGTAAGTCATTTCCCCGGCGCACCGTCATCCCCGGAGCGCCGGTTGTCCAGCCTGTTGTACTCTCCTGAAAAAATTCTGTGCGTTAAGTCGCATTTTCCTGCTGCGCACGGTCCAGCATACGGGAAAACGATTGCCTCGCGATATCGCTCACACTTTACCGCCCGCACAATCGCAACACTGATTCCAGTATTCAGGATTGGAGTCCAGTATGTTGGAATCAACAAAAGTCCCGGCGCTGACCCGCGCCATTGAGATCCTCAATTTAATCAGCCGCATTGGTCCCTGCAGCGCAGCCACCATCATTGCCGAACTGGGGATCCCGAAAAGCACGGTTTATCTGCTGCTGGGCGAGCTAAAAAAACAGCGCTTCATCAGTATGGATAATCAGGATAACTACTGCCTGTGGACCAAGCTGGTGGAGCTGGCCGGGCAGGCGTTGAGCAAAATGGACCTGCGCGAGCTGGCGCGTCCACGCCTCACCCGGCTGATGGATGAGTGCGGCCTGCTTTGCCATCTGGGCATCATCGATCAGGGTAACGCCTACTACATTCTGAAAATTGAGTCTCCCGCCACCATTAGCGTGCGTTCGCATGAAGGTAAGAGCCTGTCGCTTTACCGCTCCGGGATCGGCAAATGTTTGCTGGCCTGGCAGCCCGCCAGCGTTCAGGCGTCGATTATCGACGACCTGCAGTGGGAGCGGGCCACGCCAACGACCATCACCGATGCTCAACAGTTGCGGGAAGAGCTGGGGCGGATCCGCGCCCGAGGCTGGAGCTTTGATAATGGTGAGGACTATCCGGATGTGCGCTGCGTCGCCGCGCCGGTGTTTAACGCCAATAACGACCTGACCGCCGCCATCTCGGTGGTGGGCACCCGTCTGCAAATCAATGAAGACAATCGCGATTATCTGGCCGGTAAGGCGATTGCCTGCGCGAAAGATATTTCACGTCTGCTGGGGTGGAAAAGCCCCTTCGAACAACTCGCCTCATCATAAGGAGAACATCATGACCCTACCGAAAATTAAACACGTCCGTGCCTGGTTCATCGGCGGCGCCACAGCAGAGCAGGGCGCCGGCGGTGGCGATTATCACGATCAGGGGGCTAACCACTGGATTGACGATCATATCGCCACCCCGATGAGCAAATATAAACAGTATGAGCAGTCCCGCCAGTCATTTGGTATCAACGTGCTGGGCACGTTGATTGTGGAGGTGGAAGCTGAGAATGGACAGACCGGCTTTGCGGTGTCGACGGCCGGTGAGATGGGCTGTTTTATCGTGGAAAAACATCTCAATCGCTTTATCGAAGGCAAATGCATCAGCGATATCAAACTGATCCATGACCAGATGCTTAACGCCACCCTCTACTATGCGGGATCCGGCGGCCTGGTGATGAATACCCTCTCCTGTGTCGACCTGGCGCTGTGGGATCTGTTCGGTAAAGTGGTTGGCCTGCCGGTCTACAAACTGCTGGGCGGGGCAGTGCGCGACGAAATCCAGTTCTATGCCACTGGCGCCCGTCCGGACCTGGCGCAGGAGATGGGCTTTATCGGCGGTAAAATGCCTACCCACTGGGGACCGCACGATGGCGATGCCGGGATCCGCAAAGACGTCGCCATGGTGGCGGATATGCGTGAAAAATGCGGTCCGGATTTCTGGTTAATGCTGGACTGCTGGATGAGCCAGGACGTTAATTACGCCACCAAACTTGCCCATGCCTGCGCGCCTTACAACCTCAAATGGATCGAAGAGTGCCTGCCGCCGCAGCAGTATGAAGGCTATCGTGAGCTGAAGCGTCAGGCCCCAGCCGGGATGATGGTAACCAGCGGCGAGCACCACGGTACGCTGCAGTCCTTCCGCACCCTGTCGGAGACCGGTATCGATATTATGCAGCCCGACGTTGGCTGGTGCGGCGGCTTAACCACCCTGGTGGAGATCGCGGCCATCGCCAAAGCGCGCGGGCAGCTGGTGGTGCCCCACGGCTCGTCGGTTTACTCGCATCATGCGGTGATCACCTTCACCAACACACCGTTCAGCGAGTTTCTGATGACCAGTCCGGACTGCGCCACGCTGCGTCCGCAGTTTGACCCGATCCTGCTCGGCGAGCCAGTGCCGGAGCAAGGGCGCATTCATAAATCGGTCCTGGATAAACCCGGCTTTGGCGTCGAGCTCAATCGCGACTGCAACCTGAAGCGTCCTTATCAACACTGATCCCCCGGGCCGCCCGGCGGCCCACGCCTGAGGATAATATGATGAGCAACTCTCTGCTGGAGAGCGTGGTTAAGAAAAACCGCGCTCGCTTAATCCCCTTTATGCTGGCCCTGTATGTGCTGGCGTTTCTTGACCGCTCCAATATCGGTTTTGCCAAGGAGACGTATCAGCTTGATACCGGGCTCAGCAATGAAGCCTACGCCCTGGGGGCCGGTATTTTCTTTGTGGTCTACGCCTTTCTCGGGGTACCGGCCAATCTGCTGATGCGTAAATTTGGCGCCAGAAAATGGATCGGCTGCACCACTCTGCTGTGGGGCGTGCTGTCGGCGGCAATGGCCTGGGCGGACAGCGAAGCGAAATTTCTTCTGGTGCGTACCCTGCTTGGTGCGGCGGAGGCGGGTTTCTTTCCCGGGATGATCTACCTCACCTCACAGTGGTTTCCCCAGCAAAACCGCGCCAGCATCATGGGGCTGTTTTATATGGGGGCGCCGCTGGCCCTGACGCTGGGATCGCCTTTATCCGGCGCCCTGCTGGAGATGCATGGGTTAATGGGCCACCCCGGCTGGTTCTGGATGTTTGTCATTGAAGGCCTGCTCGCTATCGCCGCGGGAGCGTTCACCTTCTTCTGGCTGGACGACTCGCCGCAGCAAGCTCGCTTCCTGAGCGCTGAGGAAAAACAAGTGCTGATCGGCGAGCTGGCGCGTGAGGAGGAGAAAAAGATCGCCTCGCGCCTGTCCGATGCGCTGCGTAACGGGCGGGTCTGGCAGCTGGCGCTGATTTACCTGACCATACAGGTGGCGGTCTATGGCCTGATTTTCTTCCTGCCCACTCAGGTCGCTGCGCTGCTGGGCACCAAAGTCGGCTTCGTTGCCTCGGTGGTGACGGCTATTCCTTGGGTGGCGGCGCTGTTCGGCACCTGGCTTATCCCTCGCTACTCCGATCGCACCGGCGAGCGGCGCAATATTGCCGCGCTGACGCTGCTGGCGGCGGCGGTTGGGATTGCGGTGTCCGGGCTGGTGGCGCCGGTGCTGGCTATCATCGCGCTGTGTGTGGCGGCGGTTGGTGTCATTGCCGTGCAGCCGGTCTTCTGGACGATGCCGACGCAGCTGCTGTCCGGCACGGCGCTGGCCGCCGGGATTGGCTTCGTTAACCTGTTTGGCGCCATCGGCGGCTTTCTGGCGCCGATCGTGCGCGTGCAGGCCGAAACCCTGTTCGCCAGTAGCGCCGCCGGACTGTTAACCCTGGCCGGCGTCGCTATCGTCGGGGTGATTATCATCTTCTCATTAAGCCTCACCCGCGCGGTACCCCAGCGCGGCAGCGTACAGCATTAATTAAAGGAATCGCGATGAACGCACTGTTATCTAACCCCTTCAAACGGGGATTATTACGCGGCGAGACGCAAATCGGCCTGTGGTTAAGCTCGACTTCCTCTTACATGGCGGAGATCGCCGCGACCTCGGGATACGACTGGCTGCTGATCGACGGCGAACATGCGCCGAACACTATTCAGGACCTTTATCATCAGCTGCAGGCGATTGCCCCCTATGCCAGTCAGCCGGTCATTCGTCCGGTCGAGGGCAACCGCAGCCTGATAAAACAGGTGCTGGATATTGGCGCCAGAACGTTGCTGGTGCCGATGGTCGATACCGCCGAGCAGGCGCGGGAGGTGGTGTCGGCGACCCGTTACCCTCCCGTCGGGAGCCGCGGCGTTGGCGCCGGCGTGGCGAGAGCGGCGCGCTGGGGCAGGGTGGAGAATTATATGGCGGAGGCGAATGACGAACTCTGTCTGCTGATTCAGGTCGAGAGCCGAACCGCGCTGGAGAATCTGGATGCTATTCTCGAGGTGGAGGGCATTGACGGGGTGTTTATCGGTCCGGCCGATCTCTCCGCTTCGCTGGGCCATCCGGACGATGCCGGCCATCCGGAGGTGCAGCGGGTGATCGAGCAGAGCATCCGGCGCATTCGCGCGGCGGGGAAAGCGGCCGGATTTCTGGCGGTCGACCCGGCGATGGCGGAAAAATGTCTTGCCTGGGGGGCCAACTTCGTCGCCGTCGGGGTGGATACCATGCTGTATACCCAGGCGCTGGACCGCCGGCTGGCGATGTTTAAATCGGCCAGCGCCCGGCCGCAGGAGAAAGCGAGCTATTGACGGCACAGGCTGGCGCCGGGCTCAGACGAGCGCCTGCGCCAGCAGAGTAATGGGATGTTCGCAGCGCTTGCGGGTGGACATCTCAATCTGCCATTTGCAGGTCTCGCAGTCGGTAACGACGATGTCGGCGCCGCTCTCCTCAATCTGCTTGAACAGCGGGGCGCCGATAGCCTGGGATACCGCGTAATTCTCAGTTTTAAACCCGTAGGTGCCCGCGATGCCACAGCACTGTGAATCCAGCACCTCCAGCTGCAGACCGGGGATCAGCCGCAGCAGCTCGAGGGTATACAGCGACCAGCCCATCTTCTCCATATGACACGGGGTGTGATAGACCACCTTCAGCGGCAGCCGGCGCAGCGGTAGCGTCTTGCCGGCATCCAGCTGTTTCCAGATCCAGCGGGTGGCCAGCTCGACCCGATCGCGAAGATCGCTGTTGTCGACATCAAGGAGATGCGGGTATTCATCACGTAGCGTAAAGGTGCAGGTTGAGGAGGTGGCAATGATCGGCAGCGCGTTTTCCCGCATGGCGGCGACGTTGCTCTGCGCCTGCTTACGCGCCTTGTCGAAAAAGCCGTTGGCGATCAGCGGCACGCCGCAGCATTTTTCCTTTGATAACAACTGCACACCGGTACCCAGCGCGTTGACGACGCGGATCAGATCCTTACCCAGCTGCGGGTGGTTATAGTTGACGTAGCAACCATGAAAGAAGGCTACCTGCTCAGGGTACTGCGCCTGTCTGACGGCGAGCTGGCGGTAAGCGCGGCGGAAGGTGCCGAAGCCATATTTCGGCAGCGTGCGGCGATGGTCGATTTTCAGCGTCGCGTCCAGCAGGCGGCGCACCGGTTTTAAGCCGGTGGTGGCGTTGACCAGCGGGGCAACAGGGGTGGAAAGAGTGCCCATCAGGTCAGTATGGCTGAGGATGGCGTCGCGCAGGGTTGGCTTTTGCTGGCCGTACTGTGCCCGGGCGCGTTGAATGATATCGCCAATTTTCACATCCGACGGGCAGGCAACCTCGCAGCGCTTGCAGTTAATGCAGTACTTCAGTGCCTCATCGTACAGCGCGCCATCCTTCAGACGCAGACGTTCGCCGTCCGGCCCCGCCTGCTTGGGACCAGGATAGCGTGGATTGACCCGACTTACCGGGCAGGCGGTAGTGCACACGGTACACTTAATGCAGCTTTCAAAACGGGTATCGTTCATGGCCGGCCTCCGGCAAGAGCGTGGATCTGTCTGGCGGCGTGCAGCGCGGTGACGGCGCAGACGCCGCCGCCGCAGCCGAGCTGAATGGCATCAAACCCGCCGAGCAGTGAACCGATGGCGAAAAGATTGCGGAACGACTGGCCGTCCAGTTGAGGGCGCAGCAGGGCGTCGGTTTTCACGCCGAAACGCTGCCACGGCTGGGAGGCAAAAAAGTCGCGCTGGTACCAGTCGTCGCGCGCCAGGGTCTGCTGCAAATCGAGGCCGAGGATCGGCTCGCGCACGCTATCGCGAGTGGCGACAAGACCGTTGCTGAAAAAGCTGCCGCTGGCCAGCACGGTAAAACGTGGACGCAACGCAATATCACCGTGATTTCGCGTCCAAACGGCCTCGACGACGCCCTGCTGATGGCTGATTTTCACTACCTCATCGCCGGCAAGCCAGGTGCCGCCGCTGCGAACGAACTGGCGTTGCAGCTGAGAATGCAAACGCATTCCGGGAACCGAAGGCGGCAGCGTCGGCAGCAGACGCAGCGGGCAAGGGAGACGCGCCTGCAGCCAGTGGTACAGGCGATCGTCGGTGAGGCCAAAACAGGCGGGCATGATTAAGAGGTCGTGCTGCTGCGCCAGCGGCAGCAGCGCTGCATGCAGGGCCGACCACAGGTTCTCATCATCCAGCACACGGGCAATATTGACGGCACGAAACTCGGTAGGGTTGTCGCGCAATACATCCAGCAGCGGTAACTCGATTTCCGCCGCCGCGGCGGTGACTCCGCGTTGACCAAGCGCGGCGGCGGCGAGATACGGCTGAAAATCAGCAAAGCCGCTGATCCCTACCAGACAAACGCCCTGCGACGGCAGGGGAGCGACAGGAACCTCCTGAGGTGACAGCCATGCCGGACGCAGCGTTCCCAGCGGCGTCACTCGTTGATGCGGCTGGCGCGCATTGCCCTGCATCACCGCGCCACAGGCGGCCAGCAATGCTTCGGCTTGCGTCGCCCAGGCAAGCACCGCGTCGGCGCCGAGCCGGGAATAAGGGTGCTCGGGCAACTGAACTGCGAGTTGGTGAAGGCCTTGTTCGATGTCAGCCACGGGATCGCCGTTCGGCAGCGCCGAGAGCAGATCTAACGAGGCGGAAGAAAAATGCAGCGCGCTTTGCCCGCGGCTGACGATAACGCTGCGCAGACCGTACTGATTCAGCGCCAGCCCGCACAGCAGGCCGGCCAGTCCACCGCCAATAATCGCGCAATCAAATTTCATCCTGATGCTCCTCTTGCAGCCCGCACAGGCCGAGGTAGACCCAGCGGGTGAATTCGCTTTCGCGCAGCGCGTCGCCCCAGGCGATGGGCTGCACGCCCTTCCAGCGTTCATTGAGAAATTCCGATAGCTGGGTTAACGACTGTGCGGGCGTGGTGACGTTAAAGCGCTGCAGCAGCCCGGCGGCGCGGCAGGCGCAGAGCTCACCCTGGCAGGTTCCCATCCCAATCCGGGTGCGGCGTCGCAGGTCGAGCAGGGTGTTGACCGCCAGATTTTCCACCGCGTATTTTACCTCGCCGGCGGTGACGGCTTCGCATTCGCAGACCAGGCTGCGGTGCTGGCGGCTGTCGCCAAGCCAGGCCGGGGTGCGATCGCCATGACGATAGACGGCGGATCCGCGCAGCGGAGAAGGGAGGGAGATAATTTTTTGCAGGGTACGTTCCGTTGGCTCCTGCGAACCGGGCAGCGGGACCTCGGCCGTGGTACAGGGAGTGGTGTTTCCCAGCTTACGACAGACGGCGTCGCTGGCCCATTCGGCCATCAGACGGTAGGTCATGAGCTTGCCGCCGGTGATGGTAATGAAACCTTCCATACCGTCACGCCGGGCATGGTCGAGCAGGACGATGCCGCGGCTAACGCTGCGTCCGCTGGGATCGTTATCGCTGGCCACCAGCGGGCGGACGCCGGAGTAGGCGCGCAGGATCCGGGTGCGGCCCATGACCGGGGCCAGCTTTTCGCCTTCGCGCAGCAGGGTATCGACTTCTGCCGTCGTTACCCGGTTGTCGTCAATCTGGTCATAAGGGATATGCATCGAGGTGGTGCCAATCAGGGAGATGGTATCGCCGGGCACCAGAATATCGGCGTCGGCCGGCTTGCGGCAGCGGTTGATCACCAGGTTGTTTATCCGGTGGTCGAGGATCAATAGCGATCCCTTCGCCGGGAACATGGTGATGCGCAGGTCGGCATATTCCGCAATGCGCTGCCCCCAGATCCCGGCGGCGTTAACCACCACCCCGGCGTACAGGGTGCGAGCCTGGTGAAGTTGATGGTCGTATACCTGGACGCCACAAACGCGATCGCCCTGGCGCAGCAGGCCCGTCACTTCGCAGCCGGTGAGGATCTGTGCCCCGTGTTCGCGGGCATCGAGCATATTAGCGGCGGTAAGGCGAAACGGGTCGATGGTGCCATCCGGGACCTGCACCGCGCCCAGCAGCGTTGGGTTGACAGCGGGCTCCCGGCGCAGCGCTTCCTGTGGTGAGAGCGGCGTGGCCTCTATGCCAGCCTGCTGACAGGCGTCGATAAAGGTTTGCTGCCAGGCCATGTCATCTTCAGGCAGGGTGATAAACAGCCCATTGGTCGGTTCAATGCAGTGGCGGGCGATGCGGCGCAGGATGCGGTTCTCACTGATGCATTCGCGGGCGGATTCGTTGTCGGTCACCGCATAGCGGGCGCCGCTGTGCAGCAGCCCATGATTACGGCCGGTGGCCCCGGTGGCGATATCATGGCGCTCAATGAGCAGCGTCCGTAATCCGCGCCGGGCGCAGTCGCGGGCGATGCCAGCGCCGGTTGCTCCGCCGCCGATGATAATGACCTCGCTTTCGTCTGACTGGGCGCTGTTCATTTCATCTCCTTTATGTTCGGTTTATCCCCATTAAGTCATGGGTTAGCGATAATTTGTTTGATATCGAACAAAATCGAGCATAAATCGAAAATGAAATGTTTGTTATGTGGTCAAAGTCGCTTTTGGTCCACCAGCTGACGCAGGCAATCATGCAGCAACTGAATCGGGCTGCCGCTAACCGGTGAGGTGCTGGTGATAAGCGATACGTGACGATAAAAGGCAGGTTCCAGAGGCACGGAGTACAGCGGTTGTTCCAGCGTTTTTAGCGTGAGTTCCGGCAGCAAAGCGATACCTAATCCCAGACGAATAAAACTCATGGCAGTGCCTGGGTGGTTAAATTCATATTTTATATTAGGTGTAATATTCCTGTTCGCAAACAGCGACATAATGCTCATTTCGTACCGCCCTTTGCTGATAATTAATGGCTCATCGTACAGTGCTTCGAGAGGAATACTGCTCCGGCGGGCAAAAGGATGCGATTGAGGAACGACAACCATAAATCTGTCTTTATAAAATGGTGTGGCAAACAGGCCGTTAACGGAAATATGGGTGAATCCGGCGTCGATATTATTCTCCCGAATGGATTCAATAATCTCCGTACTGTTTGCTTCATAAGGCACTATTTTAATATGCGGATGATGTTGCTCGAAGTAGTGAACGACCTGGGGCAGGATACTGGCACAAATGCCGGGGAAACAGCCGATGCGCAGCAGGCGCAGCGGTGTTTTCTTTTCCTGTTCGGCTATCTCCTTAATGGCGCTCACTTCACTCATCAGTCGTCGCATCGCCGGAACAAGGCGTTCTCCTGCCGCCGTCAGCTTGAGCGCTTTTCGCCGTTCTCGTTCGACTATCGCCACGCCAAGCTCCTCTTCCAGTCCGGCAATGGCCTGGCTGACCGCCGATTGGGTCATATAGAGACGTCTGGCGGCCTCAGTAAAACCGCCGTATTTCAGCACGGTAAGCAGAGCGTGGATCTGCGTTAATGTCATAAGTTTTCTCTAATGAAATTAATTAAAATGATTAATTTTACTAATTTACACAGGTTGCTTATGATTTTCCTGAAACTTAATCACACAATCACGCACGCAATTATTGGTATTCACAATGTATTTCTGAAATTATATATTCGTTATGAATGTGGTAATGCGCGCCGTTACAGTAAGGTGCAATTAGATGAAAGAAAAACTGTGGACGAAAGATTTTTGGGCCATCACGATTGTTAGTTTTATTATTTTCTTCGTATTTTATGTTCTTCTGACGCTCCTGCCTATTTATATTGCTGAGAATTTGCATGCGACTGCGGATAAGGCTGGGTTGCTGGTGACCTTCTTCCTGGTTGCCGCGATTATTGTCCGCCCCTTCGCCGGTCAGTGGGTGGGTAAATATTCCAACAAAGGCATTTTGCTGATTTCCTCTTTGGCCTTTTTGGTGGTTACGGCTCTGTACCCCTTTTGCCATACCATTGAAGGACTGCTGTTCATTAGGGTTCTTCACGGCATCACCTTCGGTGTGATCACCACCGTCAAGGGGACCATCTCTGCGCGCTTAATTCCCGCCTCGCGGCGAGGAGAGGGAATTAGCTTTTTCTCCTTAGCAATGGGACTGGCAATGGTAGTGGGACCATGGATTGGTCTGAATATGGCGCGTCACAGCGCGTATATTCCCGCATTCTGGATGTGTACGGTGGTGTCTGCTATCGCGATTGTACTGTCGATGATGATCTGCGTGCCGCCGGTTATTCGTCATGCCGATGGTTCGCAGCCAAAGCTTGGCTTTTCTGCTATGTTCGATCGCGCGGCCATGCCTTTTGCCCTGGTCACCTTCTTTATGACGTTCTCATACGCCGGGGTTTCCGCCTTTCTTGCCCTCTATGCTCGCGAACTGGATCTGATGGCGGCAGCCAGTAACTTTCTGTTGTGCTATGCGATTTTTCTCATGATCTGCCGGGCGTTTACCGGGAATGTGTGTGATAAAAAAGGGCCGAAGTATGTGGTTTATCCGTGCCTGCTCGCCTTTACCATTGGTTTAGTGGTGCTGGGTTATACGCACGGTAGCGTTTCAATGATCCTGTCCGGTGCGCTGATTGGTATTGGATATGGCTCAGTAACGCCTGTTTTCCAGACGCAGATCATCAGTTCTGTTGAAACGCATAAAATTGGCGTCGCGAACTCACTGTTCTTTAATGCCATGGACGCGGGCCTGGCGATAGGGGCGTTCGTGATGGGGATCATGGTTGACGGCGTGGGTTACCGTGCTATTTATCTGGTGGGGGCGCTATTGGTGGTGGTGGCGGGGCTAATTTATGTCTTGCAGATGAAACGCCATGGCACAATGCAATTAGTCAGTGCACACGAAGTGCACTAACCGTTACATCTCAATTTCGATATCCCCTTTTGCCCGGCAGCAGCAGGGCAAAATTTCCCCCGGCTGGATAAAGGCCAGCGGCTCGGTCAGCCAGTCGACCTGGCCGGAAACCAGACGGGTGCGGCAGGAGCCGCAATACCCTTCGCGGCACTGATACTCGACGTCGATGTTATGCGATTCCAGCGCCGCCAGCAGGGAAGGGTGTTCATCCTGACACTCAAGGCGAGTGTCAGAGATTTTCAGGAAAATCCGCTTCATTACAGCTGGAAATTGCTCAGATCGTCGGCGTCGACTTCAGAATCGATCTGGCCGACGAGATACGAGCTGACTTCCACTTCCTGCGGCGCCACCTGGACGTTATCGGAAACCAGCCAGGTGTTGATCCATGGGATCGGGTTGGAGCGGGTCTGGAACGGCAGATCGAGGCCCACCGCCTGCATGCGAATATTAGTGATGTACTCGACGTACTGGCAGAGAATATCTTTGTTCAGGCCGATCATCGAGCCGTCGCGGAACAGATAGTCTGCCCACTCTTTCTCCTGCTGTGCCGCCAGCACGAACAGGTCATAGCACTCCTGCTTGCACTCTTCGGCGATTTCCGCCATCTCCGGATCGTCGCTGCCGGAGCGCAGCAGGTTCAGCATATGCTGAGTGCCGGTCAGGTGCAGCGCTTCATCGCGGGCAATCAGGCGAATAATTTTGGCGTTGCCTTCCATCAGTTTACGTTCGGCAAAGGCGAAAGAGCAGGCGAAGCTGACGTAGAAGCGGATCGCTTCCAGGGCATTAACGCTCATCAGGCACAGATACAGTTTCTTTTTCAGCTCGCGCAGGTTCACGGTCACGGTTTTGCCGTTGACGGTGTGGGTGCCTTCACCCAGCAGGTGCCAGTAGCTGGTCATTTCGATCAGCGAGTCGTAATAGTGAGAGATCCCCTCGGCACGCTTCTGGATCTGCTCGTTGGTCACGATATCGTCGAACACCGTCGCCGGGTCGTTGACGATGTTGCGGATGATATGGGTGTACGAGCGCGAGTGGATGGTCTCGGAAAACGCCCAGGTTTCCACCCAGGTTTCCAGCTCCGGGATAGAGATCAGCGGCAGCAGGGCGACGTTCGGGCTGCGGCCCTGAATGGAATCGAGCAGCGTCTGGTACTTCAGGTTGCTGATGAAAATGTGTTTTTCGTGTTCCGGCAGCGCCTGGTAGTCAATGCGATCGCGGGAGACGTCAACCTCTTCCGGACGCCAGAAGAAGGAGAGCTGCTTTTCAATCAGCTTTTCGAAGATGTCATATTTTTGCTGATCGTAGCGGGCCACGTTAACCGGCTGGCCAAAAAACATGGGTTCCAGCAGCTGATCGTTTTTCGTCTGTGAAAAAGTGGTGTATGCCATTGAAGTGAGTCCTGTTGAAATGTATTGCCCGGCCGCACTGCATTGGCCGGGCCTACACAATCGTAGGCCGGGTAAGCATCGCGCCACCCGGCAAAAATAACTTAGATCTTACACGCGCCGCTTTCGCAGCCGTCGTCCTGGATGGACGGCGCCAGGTCATCCTGCGCGTCTTCTGCGCCATCACGGGTGTTGTGATAGTACAGCGTTTTGACGCCGAATTTATAGGCGTTGAGCAGATCTTTGAGCAACTGCTGCATCGGCACTTTTCCGGACGGGAAACGCGTCGGATCGTAGTTAGTGTTGGCAGAGATCGACTGGTCGATAAACTTCTGCATGATACCCACCAGCTGTAGATAACCGTCGTTGTTCGGCATCTCCCACAGCAGCTCATAGGCGTTCTGCAGGTTTTCGTAATCCGGCACCACCTGGCGCAGGATACCGTCCTTCGACGCTTTGATGCTCACGTGGCCGCGCGGCGGCTCAATGCCGTTGGTGGCGTTGGAGATCTGCGACGAGGTCTCGGACGGCATCAGCGCGGAGAGCGTGGAGTTACGCAGACCGTGGGTTTTAATAGATTCGCGCAATGCTTCCCAGTCAAAGTGCAGAGACTCGCTGACGATGCCGTCCAGGTCTTTCTTATAGGTATCGATCGGCAGGATACCCTGCGCATAGGTGGTTTCATTGAACCACGGGCAGGCGCCCTGCTCGATAGCCAGCTCGTTGGAGGCCTTCAGCAGATAGTACTGAATCGCTTCGAACGTTTTGTGCGTCAGGTTGTTGGCGCTGCCGTCGGAGTAGCGTTTGCCATGCTTCGCCAGATAGTAGGCGAAGTTGATCACGCCGATGCCCAGGGTGCGACGGCCCATTGCGCCGCGTTTGGCGGCCGGGATCGGGTAATCCTGATAATCGAGCAGCGCATCCAGGGCTCGTACTGCCAGCACCGCCAACTCTTCCAGCTCGTCGAGACTGTCGATGGCGCCAAGGTTGAAGGCCGACAGAGTACACAGCGCGATTTCGCCGTTTTCGTCGTTGACGTCTTCCAGCGGTTTGGTCGGCAGAGCAATCTCCAGGCACAGGTTAGACTGACGCACCGGGGCGACTACCGGATCGAACGGGCTGTGGGTGTTGCAGTGGTCGACGTTCTGGATGTAGATACGACCGGTGGAGGCGCGCTCCTGCATCATCAGCGAGAACAGCTCAACGGCTTTAATACGCTGCTTGCGAATGCTGTCGTCCTGCTCGTACTGGGTGTACAGGCGCTCAAACTCGTCCTGATCGGCGAAGAAGGCGTCATACAGGCCCGGGACGTCGGACGGGCTGAACAGGGTAATGTCGCCACCCTTCAGCAGACGGGTATACATTAGCTTGTTGATCTGCACCCCGTAGTCCATGTGACGAACGCGGTTGGCGTCGGTACCACGGTTGTTTTTCAGCACCAGCAGGCTTTCCACTTCCAGATGCCACATTGGATAGAAGAGGGTCGCCGCACCGCCGCGAACGCCGCCCTGCGAGCAGGATTTCACTGCGGTCTGGAAATGTTTGTAGAACGGAATGCAGCCGGTGTGGAAGGCTTCGCCGCCGCGGATCGGGCTGCCCAGCGCGCGAATGCGGCCGGCGTTGATGCCGATGCCGGCGCGCTGGGAAACGTATTTCACAATCGCGCTGGAGGTGGCGTTGATGGAATCCAGGCTGTCGCCGCACTCGATCAGCACGCAGGAGCTGAACTGACGGGTCGGGGTACGCACGCCGGACATGATTGGCGTCGGCAGCGAGATTTTAAAGGTGGACACTGCGTCATAGAAACGCTTGATGTAGTCCAGACGCGTTTCGCGTGGGTAGTTCGAGAACAGGCAGGCAGCCACCAGAATATAGAGGAACTGCGCGCTCTCGTAAATTTCGCCGGTGACGCGGTTTTGTACCAGATACTTGCCTTCCAGCTGCTTAACGGCCGCGTAGGAGAAGTTCATGTCGCGCCAGTGGTCGAGGAAACCGTCCATCTGCTGGAACTCTTCTTCCGTGTAGTCTTCCAGCAGATGATGATCGTATTTACCCTTCTCGACCATCTTCACCACGTGATCGTAAAGCGCTGGCGGCTCAAACTGGCCGAAGGCTTTTTTACGCAAATGGAAGATCGCCAGACGCGCAGCAAGGTACTGGTAATCCGGCGCATCGCGGGAGATCAGATCCGCGGCGGCTTTAATAATCGTTTCGTGGATGTCCGCGGTTTTAATGCCGTCATAGAACTGGATATGCGAGCGCAGTTCAACCTGGGAAATGGAAACGTTATTCAGTCCTTCTGCCGCCCAATCCAGTACGCGATGGATTTTGTCGAGATTGATGCGCTCGGTGGTCCCGTCGCGCTTTGTCACCAGCAGACTCTGATTCATGTGGATTTTACCTGTCCGTGAAAGAAAATATCCCCCGTTTATCCACAGAAGGCCATTGTGACTAACTCTGTGGATAAATACTATATGTAGGGGGTTGTCGATAAAAGGAACGCTATATGGTGAGTATTTTAGTAAGGAATCTTTTGAGTACAAGGGTTGATTTTGACGTTAAATTGAGGTTGCGGAAGGGTAATAATCCGCAAGTCCACGTCGCATAAGGCCTGGAGAAGAAGTCAATAAAACAGAAAAAAAAATGAAAATTTGATCGAGTGCTGATTTCTTCATCGGAAGAAATAATTACGCGGCTTGATGCCGCGCAATCATCATAAGCGCAGGTGCTGACCTCAGTCCTTTTTAGCGGTGGTATGCAACATATAATTAACATCAACGCCCGGCGCTAACTTGAAGGTGTTGGTCAGCGGGTTGTAATGCAGACCGATGATATGCTGCTCTTTCAGAGTAGTCTGATCTACCCAGCCCAGCAGTTCAGCCGGCTTGATAAACTTCTTCACATCGTGTGTGCCCTTGGGCACCATCTTCATGACGTATTCCGCGCCCACCACCGCCATCAGCCACGCCTTGCCGTTGCGGTTGATGGTGGAGAAGAAGACCTGGCCGCCGGGCTTGACCAGCCGCGCGCAGGCATGCACCACCGACTGCGGGTCGGGGACGTGCTCCAGCATCTCCATGCAGGTGACGACGTCGTACTGCTGCGGATGCTTCGCGGCATGTTCTTCAACCGTTTCCTGAACATAGTCCACCTGAATACCGCTCTCCAGCGCGTGCAGCTTCGCCACCTGCAGCGGTTCGGCGCCCATGTCCAGCCCGGTGACCGTCGCGCCTTCGCGCGCCATACTTTCGGCGAGGATACCGCCGCCGCAGCCGACATCAAGGGCTTTTTTACCGAACAAGCCGCCGGAGCGTTCGGCGATATAGCCCAGCCGCAGCGGGTTAATGCGGTGGAGCGGTTTGAACTCGCCCTCCAGATCCCACCAGCGTGAGGCGACGGCTTCGAATTTGGCGATTTCAGCATGATCGACGTTAGGGGCTACCGACGTTTTTTCGGTATTCATGGGCGCTTTTACTCCTTTTCTGTTCAGACCTGCGAGTATATCAGCAGCGCGCCATGAATAAACCGTATTGCTTTACCTCTATTAGCGCGGCTGTGTTATAATTTGCGACCTTTGAATCCGGGATACAGTAGAGGGATAGCGGTTAGATGAGCGACCTTGCGAGAGAAATTACACCGGTCAACATTGAGGAAGAGCTTAAGAACTCTTATCTGGATTATGCGATGTCGGTCATTGTTGGCCGTGCGCTGCCGGATGTCCGAGATGGCCTGAAGCCGGTACACCGTCGCGTACTTTACGCCATGAACGTATTGGGCAATGACTGGAACAAAGCCTATAAAAAATCAGCCCGTGTCGTTGGTGACGTAATCGGTAAATACCACCCGCACGGCGACTCCGCGGTATACGACACCATCGTGCGTATGGCGCAGCCGTTCTCGCTGCGCTACATGCTGGTGGACGGCCAGGGTAACTTTGGTTCCATCGACGGCGACTCCGCCGCGGCGATGCGTTATACCGAAATTCGTCTGGCGAAAATCGCTCATGAGCTGATGGCCGATCTTGAAAAAGAGACGGTCGATTTCGTCGACAACTATGACGGCACGGAGCGTATTCCGGACGTCATGCCGACCAAAATTCCTAACCTGCTGGTAAACGGCGCCTCCGGGATCGCCGTCGGGATGGCCACCAACATACCGCCGCACAACCTGACGGAAGTGATCAACGGCTGTCTGGCGTACGTTGATGATGAAGACATCAGCATTGAAGGGCTGATGGCGCATATTCCTGGCCCTGATTTCCCGACCGCCGCCATTATCAATGGCCGTCGTGGCATTGAAGAGGCCTACCGCACCGGTCGCGGCAAAGTCTATATTCGCGCGCGCGCGGAAGTGGAAGTAGACGCGAAATCCGGCCGCGAAACCATCATCGTGCACGAAATTCCGTATCAGGTGAACAAAGCGCGCCTGATTGAGAAAATCGCCGAGCTGGTCAAAGAAAAACGCGTGGAAGGCATCAGCGCGCTGCGTGACGAGTCTGATAAAGACGGGATGCGCATCGTGATTGAAGTGAAGCGCGATGCGGTCGGGGAAGTGGTGCTCAACAACCTCTATTCCCAGACCCAGCTGCAGGTCTCCTTCGGCATCAACATGGTTGCTCTGCACCATGGTCAGCCGAAGATCATGAACCTGAAGGACATCATCGCCGCGTTTGTACGCCACCGCCGCGAAGTGGTAACTCGTCGTACGATTTTCGAACTGCGCAAAGCGCGCGACCGGGCGCATATCCTCGAAGCGCTGGCCGTGGCGCTGGCCAACATTGACCCGATTATCGAACTGATCCGTCGCGCGCCGACCCCGGCAGAAGCGAAAGCGGGGCTGGTTGCCCAGGCGTGGGATCTCGGTAACGTCGCGGCGATGCTGGAACGCGCCGGTGACGATGCCGCGCGTCCGGAATGGCTGGAGCCAGAGTTCGGCGTGCGCGACGGGAAATACTACCTGACCGAGCAGCAGGCCCAGGCGATTCTGGATCTGCGTCTGCAGAAACTGACCGGCCTCGAGCACGAAAAACTGCTCGACGAATATAAAGAGCTGCTGGAGCAGATCGCGGAACTGCTGCATATTCTCGGCAGCGCCGACCGTCTGATGGAAGTGATTCGCGAAGAGCTGGAGCTGATCCGCGACCAGTTCGGCGACGAACGTCGTACCGAAATCACCGCCAACAGCGCTGATATCAACATCGAAGATCTGATCAACCAGGAAGACGTGGTGGTCACCCTGTCGCATCAGGGCTATGTGAAGTATCAGCCGCTGACCGACTACGAAGCACAGCGTCGTGGCGGTAAAGGCAAATCAGCGGCACGTATTAAAGAAGAAGACTTTATCGACCGCCTGCTGGTGGCCAACACCCACGACACCATCCTCTGCTTCTCGAGCCGCGGCCGTCTGTACTGGATGAAGGTCTATCAGCTGCCGGAAGCCAGTCGCGGCGCGCGCGGTCGTCCTATCGTCAACCTGCTGCCGCTGGAAGCCGATGAACGCATCACCGCCATCCTGCCGGTTCGCGAGTATGAAGAGGGCGTCAACGTCTTTATGGCGACCGCCAGCGGTACCGTGAAGAAAACCGCGCTGACCGAGTTCAGCCGTCCGCGTTCTGCCGGCATTATCGCCGTCAACCTGAACGAAGGCGATGAGCTGATCGGCGTCGATCTGACCTCTGGCCAGGACGAAGTGATGCTGTTCTCCGCGGCCGGTAAAGTCGTACGCTTTAAAGAAGACGCCGTTCGCGCTATGGGCCGTACCGCCACCGGCGTGCGCGGTATCAAGCTGGCGGAAAACGACAGCGTCGTTTCGCTGATTATTCCACGTGGTGAAGGTGCGATCCTGACGGTGACGCAAAACGGTTACGGTAAACGTACCGCGGCGGCAGAATACCCGACCAAATCGCGTGCCACCCAGGGCGTTATCTCGATTAAAGTCACCGAGCGTAACGGCTCCGTGGTCGGCGCCGTGCAGGTGGATGACTGCGATCAGATCATGATGATCACCGACGCCGGAACGCTGGTGCGTACCCGCGTTTCCGAAGTGAGCATTGTGGGCCGTAACACCCAGGGCGTGATCCTCATCCGTACCGCGGAAGATGAAAACGTGGTGGGTCTGCAGCGCGTCGCTGAGCCAGTGGATGATGAAGAACTGGATGCCATCGACGGTAGCGTAGCGGAAGGCGATGACGATATTGCGCCTGAAGCGGATACCGATGACGATGTCGCGGATGACGAAGAGTAATCGTCCCAGGTAAATGTTCTGAAAGGGCCGGGTATTCTCCCGGCCCTTTTTTGCATTTACATTGCGGCAAAGCCGGTTTACCGCTACCTTAACCCCATTCTGTTGAGTTCCTGACGGCCGAGCATCGCCACATTGAAATATCTTGCCTCTTTTCATACAACCCTGAAGGTTTCACGTTATTTGTTCAGAGCGCTGGCGGTATTGCTGTGGCTCCTGATTGCGTTTGTCTCTGTGTTCTATATTGTCAATGCGCTGCATGAGCGGGAGGCCGAGATCCATCAGGAGCTTAATCTCAATGCCGATCAGGCCCAGCGCTTTATTCAGCGTACGGCGGACGTGATTAAAGAGCTGAAATATGTCGCCGGCAACCGGCTGTCAGCGGGGGAGTCTGCGTCGGCCGGGCAAAGCAGCGATATTGCAGTACCTAACTTTGATCCCCTGTACCCCGATTCTGACTGTAGCGCGATGAGCGCCACCTGGCGTAATTCATTGCAGTCCCTGGCGTGGTTTATGCGCTACTGGCGGGACAATTTTACCGCTGCCTACGATCTGAACCGCATCTTTCTCATCGGTAGCGATAATCTCTGTATGGCCAACTTTGGCCTGCGTGATGTGCCGATTGAGCGCGATCAGGCGCTGAAAGTCCTGCATCAGCGCATCGAGCAATATCGCCATGCGCCACAAAATGAGCGCGGTAATAACCTGTTCTGGATAAGCCAGGGCGTTCGCCCCGGCGTGGGGTATTTTTATGCCCTGACCCCGGTCTATATGGCCAATCGTCTGCAGGCGATGCTCGGCGTTGAACAGACCATCCGCATGGATAGCTTCTTTACGCCCGGCAGTCTGCCGATGAGCGTGACGATCTTTGACGATAATGGCCAACCGCTGATTTCGCTGGCCGGTGCGGAAGGCAAAATTCAGAGCGAAGCGAAGTGGATGCAGGAGCGGATGTGGTTCGGCTACAGCGCGGGCTTCCGCGAGCTGGTGCTGAAAAAAAGCCTGGCGCCGTCCTCCTTGAGCATTGTCTATTCCGTCTCGGTAGACCAGGTGCTGGAGCGGATCCGCATGCTGATCATCAACGCCATCATTCTCAATATTCTGACCGGGGCGCTGCTGTTCGCGCTGGCGCGGATGTATGAGCGGCGTATTTTTATCCCGGCGGAAAATGACGCTCAGCGGCTGGAAGAGCATGAACAGTTCAACCGTAAAATCGTGGCCTCGGCCCCGGTGGGGATCTGTATTCTGCGCACCGTCGACGGCACCAATATTCTCAGTAACGAGCTGGCGCACAACTACCTGAACATGCTGACTCACGAGGACCGGCAGCGGCTGACGCAGATCATCTGCGGCCAGCAGGTTAACTTTGTCGATGTGCTGACCAGCAACCATACCAACCTGCAGATTAGCTTTGTCCATTCGCGTTATCGCAATGAAAACGTGGCGATCTGCGTGCTGGTGGACGTGTCCGCCCGCGTGAAAATGGAGGAGTCGCTGCAGGAGATGGCCCAGGCGGCAGAGCAGGCCAGTCAGTCGAAATCGATGTTCCTGGCCACCGTCAGCCACGAGCTGCGTACCCCGCTATACGGCATCATCGGTAACCTCGATCTGCTGCAGACGAAGGCCCTGCCGAAGGGCGTTGATCGTCTGGTGACGGCGATGAACAACTCCTCCAGCCTGTTGCTGAAAATCATCAGCGATATCCTCGACTTCTCAAAAATCGAGTCCGAGCAGCTGAAGATCGAGCCGCGGGAGTTTTCCCCACGCGAGGTCATGAACCATATCTCCGCTAACTATCTGCCGCTGGTGGTGCGCAAGCAGCTGGGACTGTACTGTTTCATCGAACCAAATGTGCCGGAGCAGATGTCCGGCGACCCGATGCGCCTGCAGCAGGTGATTTCTAACCTGCTGAGCAATGCGATCAAGTTCACCGACACCGGCTGCATTATCCTGCATGTTCAGTGCGCGGGGGATTATCTGCAGATTAGCGTCCGCGATACAGGCGAGGGGATCCCGGCGAAAGAGGTGTTGCGCCTCTTCGATCCCTTCTTCCAGGTGGGGACCGGCGTTCAGCGAAACTTCCAGGGGACCGGCCTTGGCCTGGCGATCTGTGAAAAGCTGATCAGCATGATGGATGGCGATATTGCCGTGGAAACGGAGCCGGGGATGGGCAGCCGCTTTACCATCCGTATTCCTCTGTATGGCGTGCGCAATACCTCGTCCGTATCGGCAGACGGTTTTGCAGGCAAGACCTGCTGGCTGGCGATCCACAATACCTCGCTGGCGATGTTCGTGACGTCGCTGCTGAGCCATCACGGTCTCACGGTACGCCCCCATGCTGGGGAAACGCCGAGCGCTGACGATGTTTTACTGACTGACGATGAAGCGCTGAGCGGCTGGCAGGGAAGGGCGATGGTCATTTTCTGCCGTCGTCATATCGGTATCCCGCAGGAGCGAGCCGCCGGCGAGTGGCTGCACAGCGTGACGACGCCGCATGAGCTGCTGCCGCTGCTGGGCCGTATTTTCCACGTTGCGCTCGCCAGCGCGGAAAACAGCCAGGCGCTGATGGCGCCGGAGGCCCAGGCTGGCAATAACGACGACATGATGATCCTTGTGGTCGACGATCACCCGATCAACCGCCGCCTGCTGGCGGATCAGCTGGGATCGCTTGGTTACCAGTGCGTGACGGCGAATGACGGGGTCGATGCGCTCAATGTTCTCAGCAAGCAGCATATTGATATCGTGCTCAGCGACGTCAACATGCCCAATATGGATGGGTATCGCCTGACGCAGCGCATTCGCCAGCTCGGGTTGACGCTGCCGGTCATCGGCGTAACGGCTAATGCTCTGGCGGAAGAAAAGCAGCGCTGTCTGGAGTCGGGGATGGATAGCTGCCTGTCCAAGCCGGTTACGCTGGATGTGCTGAAGCAAACGCTGACGGTGTATGCGGCGCGCGTGCGTAAAGGGCGGGAATAAAAGAGGCACTCCGTCTCGCCGGCGCGAGACGGAGAAAGCAAGGGATTACTCTTTGTCCGTCGTGCTCAGGGAGACGGAAGAGAGGTAGTTCAGCAGGGCGATGTCGTTTTCGACGCCCAGTTTCATCATCGCCGATTTTTTCTGGCTACTGATGGTTTTGATGCTGCGGTTGAGCTTTTTGGCGATCTCGGTCACCAGGAAGCCTTCGGCGAACAGACGCAGCACTTCGCTCTCTTTTGGCGACAGGCGTTTGTCGCCATAGCCGCTGGCGCTGATTTTTTCCAGCAGGCGGGAGACGCTTTCCGGCGTGAATTTCTTCCCTTTCTGCAATGCGGCCAGCGCTTTTGGCAGATCGGTCGGCGCACCTTGCTTGAGGACGATCCCTTCGATGTCCAGATCCAGCACCGCGCTGAGGATCGCCGGGTTGTTGTTCATGGTCAGAACAATGATCGACAGGTCCGGGAAGTGGCGCTTAATGTATTTGATAAGCGTGATCCCATCGCCGTATTTATCACCGGGCATGGACAGGTCGGTAATCAACACATGCGCGTCCAGCTTCGGTAGATTGTTGATAAGGGCCGTGGAGTCTTCAAACTCGCCAACGACGTTCACCCACTCAATTTGCTCAAGTGACTTACGAATACCGAACAGTACGATCGGATGGTCATCGGCAATAATTACGTTCATAGTGTTCATGTATAAGGCTACCTTCTACAGCAAGCTCTTGACGTAAGTGTCAATGTCGCTGATATATTTTTCTATGCCTTGCGCATCCTTTTCGCGAATCAGATGCTCAAGCGTTTCACATAACTGCTTGCCGGGTATCAGATTAAGCATAGCAAATGCCCCTTTGAGGCGGTGGGCGGTTTGCGCCAGAGCAGCAAAATCACCCGCTTCGATTTCAGTATACAATCTCTGAACATCATCCGGTACCGTATCGGCGAACAGTGCGTAATAGCCGCTGGCATGGAGTTCGGCGTTACTCTCGTTTCCTGAGGTGACGGGTTGAACCGCTTCCTCAGCCAGCTGCTGCTCAATAAGCTGCAGGATAGCCTCCTGCATTGCCGTGCTAATATTAAAGTTGACCCGCAATTGGCCCGGGCCGATCTTGCGTATCCCGACCTCATCATCGCTTAAAAGCAAGCCTGAAGCAGTAAGATTAGACGGATTATCCGTTAAATAAAGATCAAATGCTTGACTTGTCGCCCGGTCGTCCGGCGTGATGCAGGACGCCCCCCAGCTTTCCAGCTGGCGGGTAACAATCCGCCGCACTTCGCTGGAGGTGACATCCAGCAGGACAATCACGTCATCCAGCAGATGTTCGCCCGCCTCTGGCGCCTCTTCGCTGGCCGGCATTTTCAGATGCAGGGTATAGCGGGTTCCCAGCGACTCTCGCGTTTTAATCGTCAGTTGCCCGCCGAGCTTGCGCATCATGCGGTCGCACAGCCAGAAGGTGAGGGCGTTCGCTTTGCCGTACAGGTCGCTCTGGGTCTCGTTGAGATACGGGAAGTGCATATTGTCGATCTCGTTGGTCGAGACGCCATTGCCGGTGTCCAGAATGCGGAAGATCAGTCGATCGCCCGCCGATTCATCCTGGCAAACGTCGAGGGTGATCTTGCCAATAGGCGTGGTGGTGACCGAATACTGGATCAGCAGCACCAGCATGCGCCGAAGCGCTTCACGGTCGCCGTAGCGCTGCTCGCCGGCCGGGAGCGCATTATTAATTAGCAGCTGCAGACCTTTGCGCTTCATCGCCGGCAGTACCTCCGGCACAACGTCATCGATCAGTTCCTGAACGGAGAACAGCGCCTGGCTGGTTTTCCAGGCATCACTTTCCAGCAAATTAGCGAGCTGAATGTCGTCGACCAGTTTGACCAGCTCATCGGCATGCTGCGCCAGCGTGCGGTGCTCCGCGCTGTTAAGCGCCGCCGCTTCTGCCGCCAGGCTCAGGGCGGGCTGCTTCAGGGCGCTGCCGATGTGCTGCATAAAGGCCGCCCGGCCCTGCTGGTTCTTCTCATACAAGCGCTGGGCCTGCTTGAGCTTTTTATTAACCAGCACTTCGCGGTCCTGGTCGCGGATAATCAGAATTTGGGTGCGCGGCGCCACCTGACTGCGGTACTGGCGGATTTCATACTGTTCATTGTTGACGGTGGCCTGGATCACCCCCTGGTGCTGGTCCGCCATGTTGGTAATGTTCTGCAGATTCAGGTGCGGAAGCAGATGATCGGCAATAGGGTTGCTGATAACCGTGCGGTTGGCTTCCTGATCGTGGACCAGCAGCCCCAGCGGTAGCAAAGAAACAATCTCTTCATTGATAGCGCGCAGCAAACGCAGTTCGCTGTTGGCGGCGGAGGGTAGCCCGGCGCCAGACGAATGGCTGCGTCCTTTATAGTGGCGAAAGGTGGTAAAGCCAAACAGCGCCAGCGCCAGCAGACCAATGTTGAGCAGCAGCGGCAGGAGAATATTTTGCAGCGATTCCAGCAGCATAGTGCTCATCGGTACCCTCCAGAGCAACTGCATACCGGTGGTGCTGATGTCGGTGGCGATTTCGACCTGCATGCCGTTAAAGGTGATCCCGATGTGGTCGGCGCTCTCTTTATCCGGCGTCGTCGCGAGATTTTGCGACGGATCGGGCTCGATACGGAAGCTGTCTATCGTCATGCCCGGTGGGATAAGATCGTTAATCGGCAGGTCAAAAGCGACCACCGTAGCCAGATGCCCGGGCTGGTTGAAGGTGGTGCGAAGGGTAAAGTAGTGCGCGTTCTGCCAGGCGAGATGGCGCAACGGCGAGAAGGTTTCGCGCTCATCAAGCGTATTGGCCTGCAGCAGCATCTCCGCGCGCCGTGACTCCACGACGCTACCGATGGTTGACTCTTTCACGCTTGAGGAGAGGTCCTTTAACGGCAGGGTGGAGACCAGAATCAGGCTATTGTCCAGACCGTTAAGATAATACATCGACCACGGGATGGTCTCCGCGCCCCACAAGATATCGAGATAATCGGACATTTTCTGCGTCATCTCGAGCGTCGAGCTGTCGTGGGAGCCGAAGATCAACGCTTCAGTTTTACGCCGGGGCTTCTCAAGGTAGTAAACGTCCTGCTTTAGCCGCGTCTCCTGCAGGCCACCGCTCGCGGCGTTGGCAGAAGTGGCGGCGATATTGTCATAGATTTGCCAGGTAGCGTAGCGCCAGGCGTCAATACGCTGGTGCAAGGCGTGGGTCACATCAACAACCTGATAGCTTTTCTCTTTCAGCCAGGCATTGACGGCGCTCTGAATCATCACCCCCATCGTCGCCAGCAGGACAATAACCATCAAAATAAAGAAGCGGCTGATGTTGCCGGGGATCAGGGAGAATTTTTTCGGGGTCATCTTGTGACTGAACGACTCATCATTGTTTGTAAACAGGATGTAGCGCCAGAGTAACTGGCAACACAGTAAGTGCCCATGCAGTATAAAGGCTAATGACGCAAATCTACACCACAGAATGGTGTTAGCCCTGTTTTGTCATCCAGGAATTATCTTAGAGACGCGCTGAAAATGAAATCGTCTGGCGAAGGCTGAGGGAGGGCGATATTGGCAACGAAGCGGGGGAAAAATCGCACGAAATAACAAGACATTGGCGGAATAAGGGAGATTCACAGACTAATTGATTGATTAATAGTCGTTAGGGAATCATTTGTTGTAGCACAGTTAAATTAAAGTTGTGTAAAGAAGGGTAAAAAAAACCGGATGCGAGGCATCCGGTTGAAATAGGGGTAAACAGACATTCAGAACTGAATGACGGTAATAAATAAAGTTAATGATGATAGCGAGTCATATTTTAGTCGCCAATGATCATTTTGTTTTACCATTCAGTGCTATACGATTAACGAGTTTTATCTGGTTGATTATAAACGTCTAAATATTTTTTTTGATTATTGATGCGTATTTCCCTGACCGTTTTGGGGTGAAAAAAGTTCCGCTGAATTTACAAATTGAAACATCTTGTGGGAACTTTGAAACATCTTAGAAGTTTTAGTATCATATTCTTGTTGGATTATTCTGCATTTTGCAGCACAATGAAATAGCCGACTGATTAGAAGGGTAATCAGTAAGCAGTGGCATAATAAAAGGCATATAACAAACAGAGGGTTAATAACATGAAAGTTAAAGTACTGTCCCTCCTGGTACCGGCTCTGCTGGTAGCAGGCGCAGCAAATGCGGCTGAAATTTATAACAAAGACGGCAACAAATTAGACCTGTACGGTAAAATCGACGGTCTGCACTACTTCTCTGACGACAAGAGCGTCGACGGCGACCAGACCTACATGCGTGTAGGCGTGAAAGGCGAAACCCAGATCAACGACCAGCTGACCGGTTACGGCCAGTGGGAATACAACGTTCAGGCGAACAACACTGAAAGCTCCAGCGATCAGGCATGGACTCGTCTGGCATTCGCCGGTCTGAAATTTGGCGACGCGGGCTCTTTCGACTACGGTCGTAACTACGGCGTAGTCTACGACGTAACGTCCTGGACCGACGTTCTGCCGGAATTCGGCGGCGACACCTACGGTTCTGACAACTTCCTGCAGTCCCGTGCTAACGGCGTGGCAACCTACCGTAACTCTGACTTCTTCGGTCTGGTTGACGGCCTGAACTTTGCTCTGCAGTATCAGGGTAAAAACGGCAGCGTCAGCGGTGAAGGTACTTCTCCTACCAACAACGGTCGTGGCGCTCTGAAACAGAACGGCGACGGCTTCGGTACCTCTCTGACTTATGACATTTATGATGGCATCAGCGCTGGTTTCGCGTACTCTCATTCCAAACGTAACGGCGATCAGAACCGTTTGGATAAAGGCCGTGGTGACAACGCTGAAACCTACACCGGTGGTCTGAAATACGACGCCAACAACGTTTACCTGGCGACTCAGTACACCCAGACCTACAACGCAACTCGTTTCAGCGGCAACGGAGAGTCTGACTCTATTAGCGGTTTTGCTAACAAAGCACAGAACTTCGAAGTGGTTGCTCAGTACCAGTTCGACTTCGGTCTGCGTCCGTCCGTGGCGTACCTGCAGTCTAAAGGTAAGGACATCGAAGGCTACGGCGACCAGGACCTCCTGAAATATGTTGACGTTGGCGCGACCTACTACTTCAACAAAAACATGTCCACCTATGTTGACTACAAAATCAACCTGCTGGATGAAAACGACTTCACTCGTCGCGCTGGTATCTCTACCGACGACGTGGTTGCACTGGGCCTGGTTTACCAGTTCTAAGTTGCAAGCTGCATAACAAAAAGGCGCCTCTGGCGCCTTTTTTTATGTCTGGTTTAACCTCGCTGGTATACTCTTGTCGCCCTGGTAAGAGGAGCCTCGATTAATGGATATGACTTTCTTTCGCGCCGCGCTGCTGGGCGCCTGCGTTTTGCTTTCTGGCTGCGATTCAGCTACCCCCCCTGCAACCCCGACCTCGACGGCCACTGTGCTGGATGGCAAAACGATGGGCACCTTCTGGCGGGTCAGCGTGATTGGCGTTGATGAAGCAAAAGCCCAGGCATTGCGCACCAGGGTTCAGGCCCAGCTGGATGCCGACGATCGCCTGCTGTCGACCTGGAAAAACGACTCGGCGCTGATGCGTTTCAACCACGCGGCGGATACCCGTCCCTGGCCGGTGAGCGAAGCGATGGCGGATATCGTCACCCTGTCGCTGCGGATTGGCGCCAAAACGCACGGCGCGATGGATATCACCGTGGGGCCGCTGGTCAATCTGTGGGGCTTTGGCCCGGATAAGCAGCCGGTCACCACCCCCGACGCGCAGGCGATTGCCGCAGCGAAAGCACGCACCGGCCTGCAGCATCTGCAGGTTATCAATCAGAGCGGCAGGCAGTTCCTGCAAAAAGATATTCCCGATCTGTTTGTCGATCTCTCCACCGTGGGGGAAGGCTATGCCGCCGATCACCTTGCGCGATTGATGGAGCAGGAGGGGATCTCCCGCTATCTGGTGTCGGTGGGCGGGGCGCTGGTCAGCCGCGGGATGAACGGCGAAGGCAAGCCCTGGCGGGTGGCAATCCAGAAGCCGACCGACCGGGAAAATGCCGTCCAGGCGATTGTCGACATCAATGGCCACGGCATCAGCACCTCCGGCAGCTATCGCAACTATTATGAACTCGATGGCAAACGCATCTCCCACGTTATCGATCCGCAGACCGGGCAGCCGATAACCCATAAACTGGTCTCTGTCACCGTCATTGCGCCAACGGCGCTGGAGGCGGATGGTTGGGATACCGGACTGATGGTGCTGGGGCCGGAAAAAGCGCAGCAGGTGGTGCGCGAGCAGGGGCTGGCGGTCTATATGATCGTTAAAGAGGGTAAGGGGTTTAAAACCTGGATGTCGCCGCAGTTCCGCACTTTCCTCGTCGGCGAGAAAAATTAAAAAGCAAGATTGCGGTTTTTTTGCCGCGGGCTTCGCCGCAGACTGAGGATACACTTACAGCTGGAGACCCGTCATGAAACCGATAGTTATCGATACCGATGACCGCCGCTGGCAGGCGGTCTGCGAACGTGATACCCGGGCCGACGGTCAGTTTGTCTTTGCGGTACTGACTACCGGCATCTGCTGCCGCCCTTCCTGTCGCTCGCGGCGCGCGCGGCGGGAAAACGTGCGCTTTTTTGCCGACGTTGCCTCCGCCGTGGCGGCGGGGTTCCGCCCCTGCAAACGCTGCCAGCCGGATAAAGACGATCCGCAGCAGCAAAGGGTCGACAAAGTGGCGCAGGCCTGCCGGTTACTGGAGCAGGACGCCCCCCTGACCCTTGAGGCGCTGGCCCACCAGCTGGCGGTGAGTCCGTTTCATTTCCACCGTTTGTTTAAATCCGTCACCGGTATGACCCCCAAAGGCTGGCAGCAGGCGTGGCGGGCGCGGCGTCTGCGGGAAGCGCTGGAGCAGGGAAGTACGGTGACCCGCGCCGCGCTGGCCGCTGGTTTTCCCGACAGCAGTAGCTATTATCGCCAGGCCGATGCCGCATTAGGGATGACCGCCAGCCAGTTCCGCCGCGGCGGCGCCACTACCGTGGTGACCTGGACGACGGGCGACTGCACGCTGGGTCGCTGCCTGGTGGCGCACAGCGAACGCGGCGTCTGTGCGGTGCTGCCGGGTGATAACGATGCGGTATTGCTCGACGACCTGCGCCGGCGCTTCCCTAATGCCGAGCTGCGTGAAGGTGACCCTGAGTTTCGCCGCCAGATGGCCGAGATTTTCGCCCACCTTGACGACAGCCGACGGCCGGTATCGCTGCCGCTGGATCTGCAGGGCACCGCATTTCAGCTGCAGGTCTGGCAGGCGCTGCGACAGATCCCGGTGGGCGAGACCCGCAGCTACCGCCAGGTAGCGGAACAGATGGGGCAGCCGCGGGCGGTAAGAGCGGTGGCCGGCGCCTGCGCGGCGAATACGCTGGCGGTGATCGTTCCCTGTCACCGGGTGGTGCGTGAAGATGGCGCCCTGTCAGGTTATCGTTGGGGAATAGAGCGAAAAGCGCAGCTACTGGCGCGCGAGGCCCAACATGAGGAGGAGTAATGCTCGATCTGTTTAGCGATACCCCACCGTGGCAGGAGCCGCTGGCCCCCGGCGCGGTGGTGCTCCGGTGCTTTGCCCGCGAGCGCGCCCCGGCGCTGCTGCAGGCGATTGCCGACGTCGCCCGTCAGTCGCCGTTTCGCCAGATGGTGACGCCTGGCGGGTACACCATGTCGGTCGCTATGACCAACTGCGGCCCTCTGGGCTGGACCACCGATCGTCACGGCTATCTGTACGCGCCCGTCGATCCGCTAACCGACAATCCCTGGCCGTCGATGCCTGCCGTATTCCGTGAACTGGCGCTTGAGGCCGCCGCGGCCGGCGGCTATCCGGGCTTTTCCCCCGATGCCTGTCTGATTAACCACTATCAGCCGGGCGCCAAACTGTCGTTGCATCAGGATAAGGACGAACAGGATCTGCGGGCGCCGATCGTCTCGGTCTCGTTAGGTCTGCCCGCTGTCTTTCAGTTTGGTGGTCTGCAGCGAAGCGACCCGCTGCAGCGGCTGCTGCTGGAGCATGGCGATGTGGTGGTTTGGGGCGGGGCATCGCGTCTGTTTTATCATGGTATTCAGCCGCTGAAAGCGGGGCATCATCCGGAAACGGGCGACTGTCGTTACAACCTTACCTTTCGTCTGGCGGGGCGTTCCCGCGATTAAAATAAGAATTATTCTTGATGTCACCGTCGAGCCGTTTAAACTGCTCGCTGTTTTGCTTTTGCGGATAGCCTGTTATGGAACTTCTCTCTCTCGTCTGGCGCCAGTATCGCTGGCCGTTTCTGGGCGTTATTGCTCTCAGCCTGCTCAGCGCTGCGTTGGGTATCGGCTTAATCGCTTTCATTAACCTGCGGCTGATCACGACTGTCGATATGTCGCTGCGGGTCCTGCCGGAGTTTCTTGGTCTGCTGGGGCTGCTGATGGCGGTGACCCTGGGCTCGCAGCTGGCGCTGACCACCCTCGGCCACCATTTTGTCTATCGTCTGCGCGGTGAGTTTGTTAAACGCATTCTCGATACCCAGATTGAACAAGTAGAGAAGATCGGCAGTGCGTCGCTGCTTGCCGGGCTGACCAGCGATATCCGCAATATCACCATCGCCTTTGTGCGCCTGCCGGAGCTGGTGCAGGGGATCATTCTCACCTTCGGCTCCGCGGCCTACCTCGCCTGGCTGTCAGGTAAAATGATGCTGGTGACTGCCCTGTGGATGGCGCTCACCATCTGGGGCGGTTTTGTGCTGGTGTCGCGGGTGTACAAACATATGGCCAGCCTGCGCGAAACGGAAGATAAACTGTATCACGACTATCAGACGGTGCTGGAGGGGCGTAAAGAGCTGACCCTCAACCGCGAGCGTGCGGAATATGTCTTTAATCAGCTCTACCTCCCGGACGCCCGGGAGTATCGGCACCATATTGTTCGCGCCGATACCTTCCATCTCAGCGCGGTTAACTGGTCGAATATTATGATGCTTGGCGCCATCGGGCTGGTGTTTTGGATGGCCAACAGCCTCGGCTGGGCTGATACCGCGGTGGCGGCAACCTATTCCCTGACGCTGTTGTTTCTGCGTACGCCACTGCTGTCCGCTGTCGGTGCGCTGCCCACCTTGCTCAGCGCTCAGGTGGCATTTAACAAGCTGCGCCAGTTCTCGCTTGCCCCCTACCAGGCCGACTTTCCCCGGCCGCAGGCGCATCCTGACTGGCAGACGCTGGAGCTGCGCGATGTCACCTTCCATTATCCGGACCAGCGCTTTGCCGTAGGGCCGCTTAATCTGACGCTAAAGCACGGCGAACTGGTGTTTCTGATTGGCGGCAACGGTAGCGGTAAGTCAACGCTGGCGATGCTCCTGACCGGCCTGTATCAGCCGGTTTCCGGACAGATCCTGGTGGATGGCCAGCCGCTGGCAGCGGAGAAACCGGAGGAGTACCGCAAACTGTTCTCCGCGGTGTTTACCGACGTCTGGCTGTTCGACCGCCTGCTCGGGCCGCAGGGCGAGGAGGCCGATTCGGCGCTGGTGGCAACATGGCTGGATCGTTTGCAAATGACTCACAAGCTGCAGCTGGAGAACGGAAAAATCGCCGACCTGCGGTTGTCGAAAGGGCAGAAGAAGCGTGTGGCGCTCCTGCTGGCGCTGGCCGAGTCCCGGGATATCATTCTGCTGGATGAATGGGCGGCGGATCAGGATCCGCATTTCCGCCGCGAGTTCTATCAGGTCCTGCTGCCGCTGATGAAGCAGATGGGGAAAACCGTCTTCGCCATCAGCCATGACGATCACTATTTCCAGCACGCCGATCGTCTGCTGGAAATGCGTGCCGGCCAGCTCGCCGAACTTACCGGTGAAGAGCGGGAACAGGCTTCCCGCGATGCGGTGGCCCGCACGGCCTGACACTCGCCGCGCGCCCGGGGAAAAGCCCGGGCGCCGCTGAAATTTTCAGCGTCTACATCGCTGACGGTTATTATTTCCCCCTCCTCGCGCTATGCTTAAGGCTTCCGGCCCGCAGGCCGGCTCACTATTCTCAAAAGGATTGCCCGATCGATGTCCGTTTTGCATAAAAAAAGCGCCCGCTTGCGTGACGAAGAGCGCGCCCGTCTGATTTGGCTCTTGAGCACCGATAAAGCGGTGACCTCCGCGCTGCTGGGCAAACTGACGCTGGCCGAACGTTACGATGAAGGGACGCTGGCCGATGACCTGGCGGAAGTCGAGATGCTGGTCTCGCATTTGCCGCCGCCGGATCTCGCCGATGCGCTGGAAGCGCTCCCCTATGACGCCCGCACCGCGCTGTGGTGCCTGGTATCCGACGATAAACGCGGCGAGGTGCTGCTGGAAGCCTCAGAAAATGTCTGGGGCGATCTCATCGATAAAATGAGCGACCACGAGCTGCTGCAGGCCATGCAGCCGCTGGATATCGATGAACAGGTTTATCTGCTGCAGCATCTGCCGCGCAACCTGACCGGGCGGCTGCTGGCGACCCTGCCAGCCGAGAAGCGCGCCCGTATTCGCCAGATCATGCGCTACGCCGACAACAGCGTCGGGTCGATCATGGAGTTTGAGGTGATTACGGTGCGGCCGGAGGCTACCCTGGCGGCGGTGCAGCGCTATCTGCGGCGGCTGGGGAAAATGCCGGAGAACACCGATAAGCTGTTCGTCACTACCCGCAATAAGCTGCTGCTCGGCGAGCTGGAACTGCAGACCATCCTGCTCAATGATGCGCAAAAGCGGGTGGGGGAGGTGATGGAGGGCGATCCGGTCACCTTTCAGCCGCACGAAGAGGCGGAGAAGGTGGCCCGTACCTTTGAACGTGATGACTTACTCAGTGCCGCCGTTATTGATGCTGACGGCAAGCTGATTGGGCGTCTGACCATCGATGAGATCGTCGATGTGGTCTATGAAGAGACCGATAACGATCTGCGCCGGATGGGCGGCCTGAGCGATGAAGAAGATGTCTTCGCCCCGGTCAGCAAAGCGGTGAAAACCCGCTGGGCGTGGCTGGCGGTCAACCTGTGTACGGCGTTTATCGCTTCCAGGGTCATCGACGGCTTTGAACACACCATCTCGCAGTTAGTGGCCCTGGCCTCGCTGATGCCGATCGTTGCCGGCATCGGCGGCAATACCGGCAATCAGACGATCACCATGATCGTCCGGGCGATGGCGCTGCAGCAGATCCAGCCCGGCAGCTTTACCTTCCTGATCCTGCGTGAAATGGGGGTCGCCCTGATTAACGGCCTGGTGTGGGGCGGGATTATGGGCGCCATCACCTGGTGGCTGTATGACGATCCGCAGCTCGGCGGGGTGATGACGCTGGCCATGATGCTCAACCTGTTAATGGCGGCGATGATGGGCGTGATCATTCCGATGGTCATGGTGAAGCTGGGTCGCGACCCGGCGGTCGGCTCCAGCGTAATGATCACCGCCATTACCGACACCGGCGGCTTCTTTATTTTCCTTGGTCTGGCGACGCTGTTTCTGATGTAGCCGGCGCTGTCGCCCGCAGGCGGCGGGGGATGAGCGCCATGGCGACAATCCCCGCCAGCACGCCGATCGCCAGATTGCTGGTTCCCACCGTCGCGGCGACGGTCACCAGCATCACCAGCGTTTCCGGCCACGGATTACGCGCCAGTTCGCTCGGGCGAATACTGTGCCAGCTAAAGGTTTTCACCGCCACAATCACCATTACGCCTGCCAGCACCGCCATCGGGATCTTTGCCATCACCGGGCTGAGCGCCGTCACCAGCAGGAGCAGCACCAGACCGGCGATAACCGTTGAGAGGCGGCTGCGGGCCTGGCCCATTTCCACGTTAACAATGGTCTGGCCGATCATCGCGCAGCCAGCAATACCGCCATAGCAACCGGCAAGGATATTGGCGATACCCAGCCCGGCGCTTTCCCGCGATTTGTTCGACGGGGTGTGGGTGAGATCATCCACCAGCTTAGCCGTCAGCAGGGACTCCATCAGACCGACAAAGGCGATGCTGAGGGCGCACGGCCAGATAATCTGCAGCGTGGTCAGGTTCAGGGGAACGGTCAGGGCGGTAAACCCCGGCAAGCCGCCGCTCATCGAACCTTCATCACCCACGGTCGGCAGCAGCTGGCCGGTGGTCGCGGTATAGAGGGTGAGGGCGACGATGGCAATCAGCGGCGCCGGGATAGCCTTAATAAAGCGCGGCGCCCACAGGACGATAAGCAGGGTCAGGACAAACAGACCGACGATTAACGGTTGTCGAGTCCAGAAATGCGGCACCTGGGCGAAGAAAATCAGGATCCCGAGGGCATTGACGAACCCGGTCATCACCGCCGGGGGAATAAAGCGCATCAGGCGCGCCATGCCGCACAGGCCAAACAAAATTTGAATAATACCCGCCAGAATGACAGCCGGTAAAATGTACCCCACGCCGTGTTGATGCACCATCGGACCGATCACCAGCGCTACCGAGCCCGCGGCGGCGGTGACCATTGCCGGGCGTCCGCCGAGGACTGACATCGCCAGGCAGAGTACAACGGAAGCAATCAGGCTCACCTGCGGGTCTACGCCAGCAATGACCGAAAACGAAATCACTTCAGGGATTAAAGCGAGCGCAGTGAGCACCCCGGCCAGGACTTCGCGCGTCAGTAGCGACGGAGAACGCAGGATCGGACGCAGGTTGCCGGACGCGGCGGGTTCAGAAATAGGGGGCATAAAAAAAGTTCGCAGCTTATAAAAAAGGAGGCGCGGTGGCAGGTTCGGCTTCCGTGCGGTCTGTCACAAAACCAGGGATGATAGCGCGGAATCCGCCAGGGTACCAGTACAAAAAGTGATTTGGTGTATACATTTATTAAACATTTTTATAACGGATCTCAAAACAGAACTTAAAATTTAAACAATATTTAAATTTTTGAGCTTCGGTGGTAACGTGAGAGGTGAGAATCGTATCACCTGCGCTAAATAAAAACAGCGAGTAAAGTAAGGCTCAAATCCGATGAATAAAAAGATGGCCGTACCACGCTCACAGGCGGTTGGTCCCAACAGCACTCGGACCGACACCCGCCATGAGCAAGAGACGGATGTATTGTTGATTGGCGGCGGCATTATGAGCGCCACACTGGGAACCTGGCTGCAGGAGCTTGAGCCAGACTGGTCTATTACCATGGTTGAGCAGATGTCCAGCGTGGCAGAAGAGAGCTCAAACGGGTGGAACAATGCGGGTACCGGCCACGCGGCGCTGATGGAGCTGAACTATACGCCGCAGACCGCCAACGGCATCAATATCGACAAAGCGGTCGACATCAACGAAGCCTTCCACATCTCGCGTCAGTTCTGGGCGCATCAGGTGACACGCGGCATCCTGAACAAACCAAAATCTTTTATTAACAGCGTGCCACACATGAGCTTTGTGTGGGGCGAAGATAACGTCAATTTCCTGCGTGCGCGCTATGCGGCGCTACAGCAGAGCGAGTTGTTCCGCGGTATTCGCTATTCTGAAGACCATCAGCAGATCAAAGCCTGGGCGCCGCTGGTGATGGAAGGCCGCGACCCGCTGCAAAAGGTGGCTGCCACTCGCACTGAAGTCGGGACTGACGTCAACTATGGCGAAATCACCCGCCAGCTGATCGCCGGCCTGCAAACGCATGATAATTTCTCCCTGCAGCTGGGCACCGTGGTGCGTCGCTTCAAGCGTAACGCCGACAAGAGCTGGACGGTCACTCTGGCGGATGCTGACAACCGTCGTCAAAAGCGAGTCATTAAAGCGAAATTTATCTTTATCGGCGCCGGCGGCGCGGCGCTGACGCTGCTGCAAGAGACCGGCATTCCACAGGCCAAAGAGTATGCGGGCTTCCCGGTCGGCGGCCAGTTCCTGGTTTGTGAAAATCCGGAGGTGGTGAACCACCATCTGGCGAAGGTTTACGGCCAGGCCGAAGTGGGGGCGCCACCGATGTCGGTGCCGCACATCGATACCCGTATTATCGACGGTAAACGCGTGGTGCTGTTCGGGCCATTCGCCACCTTCTCGACCCGCTTCCTGAAGAACGGTTCATTGTGGGACCTGCTGGCCTCGACGAATACCTCGAATATTCTGCCGATGCTCAACGTCGGCCTGGATAACTTCGATCTGGTGAAATACCTGATTAGTCAGGTGATGCAGAAAGATAAAGATCGTCTGGCCGCGCTATGTGAATACTATCCGGAAGCACGGAAAGAAGACTGGCGGTTGTGGCAGGCCGGTCAGCGCGTGCAGATCATCAAGCGCGATGCGAAGAAAGGTGGGGTACTACGTCTGGGCACGGAAGTGGTCAGCGATGACGAAGGCACTGTCGCCGCGCTGTTGGGCGCGTCGCCTGGCGCCTCCACCGCGGCGCCTATCATGCTGCAGCTGATGGAGAAAGTGTTCAAAGACAAAGTCAACTCGCCGGAATGGCAGGCCAAGCTGAAGGCGATTATTCCGACTTACGGTATCCGCCTTGATGGCAACCCGGTGGAGATCGAGAAAGCGCTGGCGTGGACCAGTGAAGTGCTGGAGCTGAAATATGAGCCAGCCGGGGCGATGGATGAGGCCCCGCAGGCGGAGCTTAAGCCGCTGAGCGGCGGCAAGCCGATGGCGGATATCGCGCTCTGACAAAAACGGCAGCCTGCGGGCTGCCGTTTTTTATTGTCGGTTGATGGTTTGCCTTAGCGGACGACGGCGTTACCGATAATCTCGTCGGCGCGCCAGATGCGATATTTCACATCGACATTGGTCGGCGTGTATACCACGATCGGCAGTTTGCTGTTGTAACGCAGCATGGCGTCATCCCCGAGGCCGGCAGTGACAAATTTCTTCTCTTTTTTGCCGTCCGGGCAGGCCATCATGGTGGAGACCGGGCCGCTCAGCTTCTCAAAGACATAGTAGTCATAGCCCCAGCCTTCCAGGGTTTTACTTTCCAGTTCCCCGCCGAGACGATGATGGTTGCAGTCGACTTCCAGCGTCTGGCCGATCATCAGCTCAACCTTGAGCGCCGACTCATCCTGCTGCTGCGGCAACTGAATAACCTGACGCTTCATGCCTTTTTCCGCTTTCGGGAACGGCGCGACTTTTTCCAGCGGCTGGTCTGCGGCCAGAGCGCCGGCAGACATGCAGGCGGCGGTCAGCAGAGAAACGGCTAGCGTAGTGATTTTTTTCACGGTTGATCATCCTTTATTTTCGTTCCTGACTGATACAGCCTATCATTGCTTTGCTGAATGTTAAGTTTTATTTACTAATTTTTTCAAAATGAATAGTGTTATGTACTGGCCAAACCTGGCGCCGCGGTAGCGCTGGCGGACCAGGGAAGCTATTCATTACGGCTATTTTTTGCTTCCTCAATAAACTCTTCGTCAATTTCATCCGTGTTGCCGGCGTGTTCCCGTCCCGACAGCAGGTTCCAGCAGGCGATAAACAAGGCGGCGATCAGCGGGCCGATCACAAAACCGTTGATACCGTAGATTTCCATGCCGCCGAGAGTGGCGATCAGGATCAGGTAGTCCGGCATCTTGGTATCCTTGCCCACCAGCAGCGGACGCAGAATGTTGTCCACCAGGCCAATCACAATCACAAAGAAGCCAACGATAAAGGCCCCCTGCCACAGCTGCCCGGTGGCGAAGAGATAAATCGCCGCCGGTACCCAGATAATGGCCGAGCCTACCGCCGGGATAAGCGACAGGAAGGCCATCAGCGCCCCCCAGAGAATGCTGCCGTCCAGACCGGCAACCCAAAAGGCAAAGCCGCCCAGTGCCCCCTGCGCCAGCGCCACGGCGACGGTGCCTTTCACCGTCGCGCGAGCCACCGCGGCGAATTTTGCGAACAGGTGCTGCTTCACATAGCTCGATAGCGGCAGAGACTCAAGGATCAACAGCACCAGGTAAGGTCCATCCTTCAGCAGGAAAAACAGCAGGTACAGCATAATGCCGAAGCTGACGGTGAAGCCAAAGGTCCCTTTACCAATCATAAAGGCGCTGCCCGCCAGGTATTGACCCCCTTTCAAAGCGGCATCGGAGAGGTGCTGCTGGATCTGCTGTGCGCTATCGAGGTTATGCTCGGCCAGGAAGCTTCTGGCCCAGCCTGGGAGGTGGGCGAACAGGCTGGCGACCACCGTCGGGAACTGGGTGTCGTTATGCTGCAGTTTGCTGTATACCAGATTCAGCTCGTAGGCCAGTGACGACAGAATAATCGCCAGTGGTGTAAACACGATAAGACAGATAATGACGACGGTCATCAGGGCCGCGAGGCCATTGCGTTCGCCGAGGCGGGTACGGATCTTGTTTTTGACCGGATTAAAAATCACCGCGAGGATTGCAGCCCAGAGGATGGCGGAATAATAGGGTGAGAGAACATCGAAAAAGGCCAGGGTCACAATAAAGACGATAAGGATGAAAAATCCTTTTGTAAGTCCATTAACTCTCATGTTATCCGCTCCTGCTTATGAGTCATACATTCGAATAATAGATGCTACGACGTAATTTACCATCAGGATAGTCGCACTCTTAACGATTAACGATGTGACGCAGAAAGGGGGAACCTCAGCGGGCGGGGGGACGGCAAACGTCAAAAACAGGCATAAAAAAACCAGCCATTAAGGCTGGTTTCTGTGGAGTTTTTGGTCGGCACGAGAGGATTTGAACCTCCGACCCCCGACACCCCATGACGGTGCGCTACCAGGCTGCGCTACGTGCCGACGCGTGGGGAACAATATTACCCGTTCCCCAGGCGAATGCAAGCGGGGGGCGCGCGATTGATTCATAATTAATCAATCAGTTAGCGATAAAGCGTTTTTCATCGGTCAGGACCTGCAGCAACAGGCTGAGCTGCGGTTTCTGATCTTTGATTTTCTCACCGTCGCGGCTCCAGGTGGTGTAGGTGCCGTTATGGTTGAGGACCACGGTAATGGTCGGGGTGGTGATGGCCAGCGTATCGCCGTTGGCCGCGGTGACCCAGTTCCGACGTCGCGCGGCGCTGAACAGATCTTCACCCTGCGAGTACTCATTGGCCGGCGTCGAAACGTGAAGCAGACGCTGCATCAGCGTGGTCATCACATCTTTGTTATCGGTCAGGGTGGCAATTTCCTGCGCCGGCGTGCCCGGCCAGTGAATCACCAGCGGCACCTGCAGCTGCTCGCGCGACCAGTCAAAGCGATCGCTTTTCGCATTCAGCGCCTTGCCGTGGCCGCCGGTGATGATCACCACCGTATTATCGAGCTTGCCGGCTTCACGCAGCGCGGTCAGCACACGATCGATCTGGGCGTCGACGTCACCTGCCGCCTTGCTGTAACGGCGGACAAAGCCCTGCTGCTGGCTGTCATCGAGGGTGGTGCCGTTGAGCGAGATCCACGAGAACCAGCGATTCTCATCCTGCGCGTAACGGTCCAGCCAGCCGATCCATTGATTGGCCGTCTGCTCGTCGCTCTGGGTCTTCGCGCTCGGCAGCGAGAAGTCGGAGAGCAGCGCCTGGCGATACAGCGGGCTGCTAAAACCATCGGAGGAGAACAGGCCCAACTGGTAGCCCTGCTGATTCAACGCTGTGATCAGCGCGGCGGGAATACGCGCCGACAGCACGCCGTCCATATAGCTTGGCGAAATACCGTAGAACAGGCCAAACAGGCCGCTGTCGGCGGTATTACCCGAGCTCATGTGCTGGGTAAAATTAACGTTTTCTTTGGCAAACGCCGCCACCGCCGGCATGGTCTTTTCAAACCGTGAATAGTTCAGGTTGTCGACGGTGATCAGCAGCACGTTGTAGCCCGCGCCAAGATCGCGGTAGCGCAGGTTGCTGAGCGGATACTGAACCGATACCGCCTCCGGCGCCCCTTGCTCCACCAGACGACGCTGATAATCCTGGGCGTCGAGCAGGCCATGTTTCTCAAGGAAACGGCGGGCGGTCATTGGATAAGAGAGCGGCAGGTTGGCCCGCTGCATGGTGATCGGGCGATAGAAATTCGCATCCGCCCAGATATAGACCAGATGGCTGCTAATAAAGGATAGAAAGAAGAACCAGGCGACCGGACGGGCATAGTGGCGGCGGCGCGTCAGGCTGCGCAGTTTTTGCCAGCTCCAGGTGGCGAAGAGCATCTCAATCAAAAAGATGACCGGGACGCTGATAAACATCAGCTGCCAGTCGCGCGCCATCTCATTCTGGTCAGGGTTGATGACCAGCTCCCAGACGACCGGGTTTAAATGAAGATGGAAGCGGGTAAAAACCTCGCTGTCTATCAGCAGCAGCGTCATCCCGGCGGTGGCAAGGATCACCGACAGGAAGCGCATCAGGCGCTGCGAGACCACGATAAAGGTCAACGGAAAGAGGATTAGCACATAGCTGGTAAACACCAGAAAGCTGAAATGCCCGACGAGACTGACGTACGAAAAAAGTCGTCCGGCAAGCGTCGTCGGCCAGTCGGCGACAAAAAGATAGCGGCTGCCGAGCACCATGGCCAACAACATGTTGAACAGGGCGAACCAGTGCCCCCAGCTAACCATCTGGGAGACTTTTTCTCGGTAGGGCTGACGTAGAGTCACCATATACTGTTGCTGTTATCCTTAATGCGCTGGATCGTCGTTAATCGAAGATTGCAAAGCCTGCGCGAAAGAACGGGCGATGGCCTGACGCTGCGCCGGCGCGACGCTACTGTTGATCAGGTTGGTCACCATATTGCCTAACACCATCAGTGAAAGGTCAACCGGGGCTTTGTGTGATTCCAGGACGTTCGTCAGCTCGCTGAGCAACTGTTCGACCTGTTGATCGCTATAGCGGGAAATTTGCGGCATAAACTCAAAATCTGTTTGTTCGTGAAAGGGCAACATATTACCGTAGCAGCAGCTTTTTTTCCGCATTTTTTCGCCGCGGCGCAAAAGCGTACCGATCGTCGTTGATGACGGCGAAATGGGTCGCGCCAGTTGCGTCAGCAACCCGGCGGTGGTTGAATACCGCCCGGTCTAAAAGGAGAGTTTAACATGAGTCTGGATATCGACCAGATTGCCCTGCATCAGTTAATCAAACGTGATGAACAAAATCTGGAGCTGGTGCTGCGCGAGTCACTGCTGGAGCCGAACGCCACGGTTGTCGAGATGATGGCTGAACTGCACCGGGTCTATAGCGCCAAAAGCAAAGCCTATGGCCTGTTCAATGAAGAGAGCGAACTGGCGCAGGCGCTGCGCCTGCAGCGTCAGGGCGAAGAAGCGTTTCTGGCGTTCAGCCGCGCGGCCACGGGTCGCCTGCGCGATGAGCTGGCGAAATACCCGTTCGCTGAAGGGGGCATTGTGCTCTTCTGCCAGTATCGTTACCTGGCGGTCGAATATCTGCTGGTGGCGGTGCTCAATAACCTGAGCAGTATGCGCGTCAATGAAGAGCTGGATATCCGCTCGACCCATTATCTGGATATTAACCATGCCGATATCGTCGCGCGCATCGATCTCACCGAGTGGGAAACCAACCCGGAATCGACCCGCTACCTGACCTTCCTCAAGGGGCGAGTAGGGCGCAAAGTGGCCGATTTCTTTATGGATTTCCTCGGTGCCAGCGAAGGCCTCAACGCCAAAGCGCAGAACCGTGGCCTGCTGCAGGCGGTGGACGATTTTGCCGCCGATGCGCAGCTTGATAAATCCGAGCGGCAAAATGTACGTCAGCAGGTCTACGCATACTGCAACGAACAGCTGCAGGCCGGGGAAGAGATTGAACTGGAGTCGCTGTCCAAAGAGCTTGCCGGCGTCAGCGAAAAAAGTTTTCAGGAATTCACCGCCGAGCAGGGCTATGAGCTGGAAGAGAGCTTCCCGGCGGATCGCAGCACCTTACGTCAGCTGACTAAGTTTGCCGGCAGCGGCGGCGGATTGACCATTAACTTCGACGCGATGCTGTTAGGTGAACGCGTATTCTGGGATCCCGCCACCGATACCCTGACCATCAAGGGTACCCCGCCGAATCTGCGCGACCAGCTGCAGCGCCGGACGTCCGGCGGCAACTAAGCGCCGCACTTCGTCGACGCTACCGCTAAACCGGGATAATCTCCACGCCGCTCTGCACCAGCTGCTGGCGCAGCGCGGCGTCAGGTTCCCCATCGACGATAAGCGTACTGGCGAGGCTCAGCTCGCCGATGGCAAAGGCCGACGCGGCGTTGAGCTTCTCCCGGGAGGCCATCACCACGGTTTCTGCGGCTCTGGCCGCCAGCGCACGTTTGATACCCGCCTCTTCATAATCACCGGTGGTGAACCCCGCCCGCGGGTGGACGCCGGTCACCCCCATAAAGAACAGATCGGCATTGATCCGCGCCATGCTCGCCAGCGTCTCGGCGCCGACGGCGACAACCGAATGTTTAAACACTTTGCCCCCGAGCAGGATCACCTCGATTCGCGGGTGGTCCACCAGCGCCACGGCAATGCCGGGGCTGTGGGTGACCACCGTGCAGCTGAGATCGGCAGGTAAAAAGCCGATCAGCGCTGCGGTGGTGGTACCGCCATCGACAATCACCACCTGTCCTGGCTGGATCAGGGCGGCGGCGGCGCGGGCCACCGCCTGCTTTGAGGCAATCTGCACGTTTTTGCGCGTTTCAATTGGCGCAATGGCGGCGGATACCGGCAATGCCCCGCCGTGGACCCGCTGCAGTTTTCCCTCCGCCGCCAGCTCGCGCAGATCGCGGCGAATGGAGTCCTCGGAAACGTTAAACCGCTGGCTTAACTCTCCGGACATCACCTGTTTTTCCTCGGCGAGGATCTGGAGGATCTGCTGTTTTCTCTGACTGGCGAGCATCGGTTTTCCTTCTCGGGTGATCTTGTTTCTGCACGATTATGCATGTTATGGTGCCTGCTGTCACCTTAAAGGGGAAATAACATGCAAACACACGCACCGCACGTCCGCCACGTTCGCGAGACGCTGCTCTCTGACAACTGGTACACCCTGAAAAAATACACCTTCGAACTGCTGCGACGGGACGGTCGCTGGCAGGAACAGAGCCGGGAGGCCTATGACCGGGGCAACGGCGCGGTCATTTTACTTTACAACCGGGAAAAGCGGACGGTGGTCCTCACCCGCCAGTTCCGTTTTCCGGTGTTTACTCATGGTCACGACGGATATCTCATTGAGGCGGCCGCCGGGCTGCTGGATAACGCCTCGCCGGAAGCGCGGATCGTTGCCGAAGCGGAAGAGGAGACCGGTTTTCGCGTGACGCGCGTCGAGCCCGTCTTCACCGTCTTTATGAGTCCCGGCTCCGTCACCGAAAAACTCTACTTTTTTATCGCCGAATATCAGGCTGATGACCGGCAGGGCGACGGCGGCGGGCTGGCGGCGGAAGGTGAGGACATTGAAGTGCTGGAGTGGCCGCTGGCGCGGGCGCTGCAGGCCATTCGCGATGGCGAGATCATGGATGCTAAAACGATAATGCTGTTGCAGCATCTGGCACTAAATGCCGATACGCTCCTCGCCGGTTAAGGTCGTGGGCGGCGCAGATAACAAAACGCCCCGGAGCCAAAGACCCCGGGGCGCTTGCCATACAACTTGTTAGCGGCGATTACGCGCGAACGAAGTCGATGTGAGTCAGTTTCGGCTTGAACGCGTGACGCTGAACAGCCTGAACTTTGACTTTTTCTTCTTTGCCATCAACAACCAGGGTCAGAACTTCGCCGTAGAACTCAGCTTTGTCCTGCATGTTCCATACTTTGTCGTGGTCCAGTTCGATAGCAACCGGAGCAGCTTCGCCACCGTAGATGATTGCCGGGAACTTGTTAGCTGCGCGCAGGCGGCGGCTCGCACCCTTACCCTGCTCTTTACGTACTTCTGCGTTGATAGTAAACATTGATGTCTCTCTATATATAAAGCCTGCTACAGGCGACCCAGCAACAGGCGGATTATCTGCTCTGCGAATGCAAAAGCGGGCGGCATTATAGCCGCCAAACGACACCCGGGCAATCAAAACCTCAGCTTTTGGCTGATTAACGCAGCTCGTTGGCGCGACGAAAACGCCCCTGATAATCGAATACTTTTTCCCGCACCTGCCAGTACTGCCCCTTCATCCGGGCGACGACAAAGTCCGGATGGCGCAGCAGCGCCTGCTGGGCCACGATATCCGCTGGCGTTATCCAGCGCAGCGGCACCCCCGGGGTGCGGGTATGCGGGCGGATAAACAGCTGCTCAAAGGCGGTGCGCTGGGCGGGCGTCTGCAGACGGAAGCGCTCACTGACGTCCGCCCCGTCTTCATCGTAGTAGGTGATTTTCAGCCACGGGCCTTTTTCGTCACCGCCGTGCTGTAGCACCATGCCGCTGCAGCGCAGCACCAGCGCATCCTTCAGCTTTAGCGCCGCCTTCAGCATATCGTCCGGGTCGACCAAAATCGTGTCGCACTCCCGGCAGCGGCGGGCGGCGATGTCGTTTTCCGCGTTGCACTGCGGGCAGTTCTTGAAGCGAAAGCGGAAGTCGCACTGTTCGCGGTGGCCGTCATCATCCTCGAACCAGCCCTGACAGCGGCGGCCAAAATGCTCAATCAAGGTACCGTCGGCGGTGGTTTTGCCCCAGAAGGTATTGGCGAAGCCGCAGGCCGGGCAGAAGACCTGCACCGGCACGTTGTCGCTTTTGCCCTTCGGCGTCCCCACCTCCGGGGCGTACAGGTCATGCGGGTTGCCGGCGTAGTCGAGGATCAGGCAGTCGGTTTTCCCCGGCGCCAGGCGCAGGCCGCGGCCAACGATTTGTTGGTAAAGGCTCACCGACTCGGTGGGGCGGAGGATGGCAATCAGGTCGACGTGCGGAGCATCGAAACCGGTGGTCAGCACCGCGACGTTCACCAGATAGCGATACGCCTGCGCTTTAAACGCCTCGATGATCCGATCCCGCTCCGGCCCCGGCGTTTCGCCGGTGATCAGCGCCGCCTGGCCTGCTGGCAGCAGGCCGGTCACTTCCCGGGCGTGTTCTACGGTGGCGGCGAAGATCATCACCCCTTTGCGGTTTTCGGCAAACTCTACGATCTGGCTGACGATATGCGGCGTAATGCGCTGCTGTTTTTTCAGCTCGTGGTTAAGGTCGGCTTCGCTGAACAGGCCGTTGCTCTGTGGCTGCAGGCGGCTGAAATCGTACTGCACCACCGGCATATCGAGGCGTTCCGGCGGCGTCAGGTAGCCATGCTTAATCATATAGCGCAGCGGTAGCTCATAGATGCAGTCGCGGAACAGGGCCTTTTCATCGCCGCGCACCATCCCGTGGTAGTGGAACTGATAGATCCATCCCTTGCCGAGGCGGAATGGGGTCGCCGTCAGGCCGAGCAGCCGGAGCTGGGGATTGACCTGCCGCAGGTGGCCGATGATCTGCTGATACTGGCTGTCGTCGTCATCGCTGATACGGTGGCATTCATCGACGATGAGCAGCGAAAATTCGCTGCGAAACTGGTCAAGATTGCGCGCCACCGACTGCACGCTGCCGAACACCACTTTGCCGTGGCTCTCTTTACGTTGCAGACCGGCGGCAAAGATATCAGCCTCGAGGCCAAGGGCGCAGTATTTCGCATGGTTCTGCGCCACCAGCTCTTTGACGTGGGCCAGCACCAGCACGCGTCCGCGGGCCAGCCGGGCAAGCTCGGCGATCACCAGGCTTTTGCCGGCACCGGTGGGCAGAACAATGGCCGCTGGCTCGGTATGACGACGGAACCAGGCGAGGGTGGCATCGACGGCTTCTTGTTGGTAGGGGCGTAATGTAAAAGTCATGAATTCACGGGGCTAATTAACTCGCGAATAGTATGCCATGAATCTTTTCCCTTGAGTGGTGTTAAGAGCCCGTTATACTAGCCAGTGAAATTCTTCTTTTTCGGGCGAATTGCCCGCTCCAGCACTATTACAGGCTAAAAAAATCTCATGCGACTTGATAAGTTTATCGCTCAGCAACTTGGCGTCAGCCGGGCTATTGCCGGGCGTGAAATCCGCGGCAGCCGCGTTACCGTGGACGGCGACATTGTGAAAGATGCTTCCTTTAAGCTTCAGCCGGAGCACGAGGTGGAGTATGACGGGAACACGCTGACCCAGCAGAACGGCCCGCGTTATTTTATGCTCAACAAGCCGCAGGGGTACGTCTGTTCTACCGACGATCCGGATCATCCGACTATCCTTTATTTCCTCGACGAGCCGGTGGCGCACAAGCTGCACGCCGCCGGGCGCCTGGATATCGATACCACCGGACTGGTGCTGATGACCGACGACGGCCAGTGGTCGCACCGCATTACCTCACCGCGCCACCACTGTGAGAAAACCTATCTGGTAGCGCTGGAAAGCCCGCTGGCGGAAGGGACTGCGGCGCTGTTTGCCAAAGGCGTCCAGCTGCATAACGAAAAAGATCTCACCAAACCGGCGGTACTGGAAGTGATCACCCCGACTGAAGTGCGTCTGACCATCAGCGAAGGCCGCTATCATCAGGTGAAACGGATGTTTGCCGCCGTGGGCAACCACGTGGTTGGCCTGCACCGGGAGCGTATCGGCGATATCCAGCTGGATGATTCGCTGGCGCCGGGTGAATATCGTCCGCTGACGGAAGCGGAAATCGCCAGCGTTGGCGCCCCGCAGCCACGGAGTAAAACGTGACGATCAAGCAGAATTCTTCTCTGGGAATTGTGTTTATTCTTGGCCTGCTGGCCATGCTGATGCCGCTGTCGATCGATATGTATCTGCCGGCGCTGCCGGTGATCGCCGCGCAGTATAACGTCCCGGACGGCAGCGCGCAGATGACCCTCAGCACCTATATCCTGGGCTTTGCGCTGGGTCAGTTGCTGTATGGCCCAATGGCAGACAGCCTCGGTCGTAAGCCGGTGATCCTCGGCGGGACGCTGGTCTTCGCCGCGGCGGCGATGGCCTGCGCGCTGTCGCAGACCATCGATATGCTGATAGCGATGCGCTTCTTCCACGGTCTGGCGGCCGCGGCGGCCAGCGTGGTGATAAACGCCCTGATGCGCGATATTTATCCGAAAGATGAGTTTTCGCGGATGATGTCCTTTGTCATGCTGGTCACGACCATTGCGCCGTTGATGGCGCCGATGGTCGGCGGTGCGGTGCTGGTCTGGTTTAGCTGGCATGCCATCTTCTGGATCCTCGCGCTGGTGGCCCTGCTGGCATCCCTGATGATCGGCTTGTTTATCCGCGAAACGCTGCCAGCTGACAGGCGTCAGCCGTTCCATCTGCGCACCACGCTGGGCAACTTTGCCACCCTGTTCCGTCACAAGCGGGTGCTGAGCTATATGCTGGCGAGCGGCTTTAGCTTCGCCGGCATGTTCTCTTTCCTCAGTGCCGGGCCTTTCGTCTATATCAATATTAACCACGTCGCGCCTCAGCACTTTGGCTACTATTTTGCGCTGAACATTGTTTTCCTGTTCCTGATGACCATGTTCAACAGCCGGTTTGTGCGGCGGGTGGGGGCGTTGCGCATGTTCCGGGCCGGGCTGTGGATCCAGTTTGCCATGGCGGTATGGATGGTGGTTTGCGCGCTGCTGGACGTCGGCTTCTGGTCGCTGGTGATCGGCGTGGCGGCCTTTGTCGGCTGCGTATCGATGGTGTCGTCTAACGCCATGGCGGTGATCCTCGATGAGTTTCCGCATATGGCCGGCACCGCCTCGTCGCTGGCCGGGACGTTTCGGTTTGGTATTGGGGCGATTATCGGCGCGCTGTTGTCGATGGCGACGTTTACCACCGCGTGGCCGATGCTCATCTCTATCGCTTTCTGCGCTACCAGCTCTATTTTCTTCTCTCTTTACGCTTCCCGCCGGCGGAAAATCGCACGCTAGGTCACATTTTCAGGGGCGAAATCGCCCCTTTCTTGATGCATGTCAACCGGAATCGGCTTCAGGGTTCTGCGATTTGTTTCTTTTATGTAAAATCAATTAGTGTAAAAAGTCGCATTGTTGCGATAAAAAAGTTGTTTTGGATCACAGAAACGGGTACATATAGCGCCAATCGGCATGCTGGGTTAAAAAATAAAGCGCTGGATAATAAGTGCTTAACCCTGGCCTGTTGCGGCTGTAAACGTTTTCTGCGTCAAGGCAGGACTATTTGTCAACAGTGTGTTAATATTGATGTAAATTTATTGTGAAGCCTTTTGCTTCCGGGGAAACCACGTGAATACACAACAACTCTCTATCGTACACCGTCTGCCGCAGAGCTATCGCTGGCTGGCCGGTTTTGCGGGTTCCAGAGTTGAACCGATTCCGCAAAACGGCGCGCAGAACGAGAACAGTCTCGTTGCCCTGAAGTTGCTGAGTCCGGACGGTGAGAAAGCCTGGCCGGTTATGCATAAGCTCAGCCAGGCGTTAAGCGACATCGAAGTCGACTGTTCAGTCCTTGAGTGCGAAGGCGAACCCTGCCTGTTCGTTAACATGCAGGATGAATTCGCCGCCACCTGTCGTCTGAAAAATTTTGGCGTGGCCATCGCCGAGCCCTTCTCCGGCAACAACCCCTTCTGACCGTCAGCTCAGCGCCAGCAGCTGGCGGGTATATTCGTGCCGGGGTGCGCTGAAGACGGACTGGCACTCGCCCTGTTCAACCACCTCTCCCTGACGCAGCACCATCACCTGATGACACAGCGCCCGCACTACGCGTAAATCATGACTGATAAAAATATAGGCCAGCTGATGCTTTTGCTGTAACGCTTTCAGCAGGTGCAGGATCTGCGCCTGAACGGTTTTATCCAGTGATGAGGTCGGCTCGTCGAGGACGATCAGCTGCGGCTTGACGATCAACGCTCTGGCGATGGCGATACGCTGGCGCTGGCCACCGGAGAAGGCAGCCGGGTAGCGCTGGCGGCTGGCCGGGTCGAGCCCAACCTCCTGCATGGCGAGGATCACCGCCTGTTCGCGTTCGGCTGCCGTCAGCGTCGGCTGATGGACGCGCAATCCTTCCTCAATGATCTGTAGTGCCGTCAGTCGTGGGTTGAGCGACGAGTTCGGATCCTGAAACACCACCTGCATTTGCCGGCGCAGGGGCAGCAGCTGGCGGCGGTTACGTCCCTGAATGGGCTGACCGGCAAAGGTTATCTCACCAGCGGATGGGATCAGACGCAGCAGCGCCAGGCCGGTCGTGCTTTTCCCCGATCCCGATTCCCCCACCAGGCCCAAGGTCTCGCCGGCGCGCAGTTGAAAATGGAGACCGTTGACCACCCGATGCTGATCGACCACCCGGCGCAGGATCCCTTTACGAATGGCGAACGCCACGTTTAAATCGTCCGCCTGCAGCAGCACCGGGGCATCGGGGACCAGCGGCACCGGCTCACCGTCCGGCTCGCTATCCAGCAGGCGCTGAGTGTAGGGATGGGCCGGCGCGCTGAACAGCGCCCGACACTCATTTTGCTCCACACAGCGGCCATTCTGCATCACCGCTACCCGGTCAGCCAGCTGGCGGACAATGCTCAGGTTATGGGTGATAAACAGCAACCCCATATTCAGCTCCTGCTTCAGCTCGCGCAGCAGTTGCAGGATTTGCGCCTGCACCGACACGTCCAGGGCGGTGGTCGGCTCGTCGGCGATCAGCAGCTCCGGGCGCGTCAGCAGCGCCATGGCGATCATCACCCGCTGGCGCTCGCCGCCGGAGAGCTGGTGGGGATAGTCCGCCAGCCGCCGCGGCGCCTGACGGATCCCGACGCGCTCCAGGCAGTCGAGGATTTCTCCCCGCGCCGCCTCTTTGCGCATTCCCCGATGCAAAGACAGCACTTCGTAGAGCTGTTTTTCCAGGGTATGCAGGGGATTGAGCGACACCATCGGCTCCTGAAAGATCATCGCGATCCGGTTGCCGCGCACGCCGCGCAGGGTGGACTCATCAGCATGCAGCAGCGACTGGCCATGAAAGCGGATATCACCGCTGGGGTAGCTGGCCGGCGGCGTGGGGAGCAGCCGCAGCACCGACAGGGCGGAGATGCTTTTTCCGGAGCCGGATTCGCCAACCAGCGCCAGCGTTTCGCCGACCGCGACCTCGAGCGACAGATGGTGCACCACGGTCTGCGTCTCGCCCTGCTGGCGAAAGGCAATTGAAAGATTGTCGATAGCTAACAGCGGGTGGGTCATATTACACCGCCTTACTCGGGTCAAAGGCGTCGCGAACCGCTTCACCGATAAAAATCAACAGCGTCAGCAGTACGGCGACGGAGAGAAACGCGGCAATGCCCAGCCACGGCGCCTGCAAATTGTTTTTTCCCTGCAGCAGCAGCTCGCCGAGAGACGGAGAGCCCAGCGGCAGGCCGAAGCCGAGAAAATCCAGCGACGTTAGCGTGGTAATGGAGCTGCACAAAATAAAAGGCAGGAAGGTGAGGGTGGCCACTATCGCGTTGGGCAGCATATGCCGCAGGATAATTTGCCGGTCGCTGACCCCTAGCGCCTGCGCCGCCCGGATGTAGTCGTAGTTACGGGTACGGAGAAATTCAGCGCGCACCACGCCCACCAGCGTCATCCAGCCAAAAATGACAGTGATCGCCAGCAGCCACCAGAAGCCAGGCTGCACGACACTCGAGAGCAGGATGATCAGAAACAGGGTGGGCATACCGGACCAGACCTCGATAAAGCGCTGCCCCCAGAGATCGATTTTACCGCCGTAGTAACCCTGTATCGCCCCGGCCAGCACCCCGAGCACACTGGAGAACAGGGTCAGCAGCAGGCCGAAGAGCACTGAGATCCGCGTACCATAGAGGATCCGCGCCAGCACATCGCCGCCGTTGGCGTCGGTGCCAAGCCAGTTGCTGGCCGAGGGGGGTGATGGAAAGGGGACTGTGCTGGCAAAATTAATCGTCGTTGCGCCGAAGCGCACCGGCGGCCATAACGCCCAGCCGTGAGTCGCCAGCTGGTGCCTCAGCCACGGATCCTGATAGTCAGCGGCGGTGGCAAACTCACCACCGAACGTTTGCTCGGTGTAGTTTTTTAACACCGGAACGTACAGCTGGCCCTGATACTGCACCAGCAGCGGGCGATCGTTGGCCAGCAGATTGGCGCCGAGGCTGCAGGCGAAGAGAAGTAAAAACAGCCATAGCGACCAGTAGCCGCGGCGGTTGTGGCGAAAGCGCGCCCAGCGGGCCTGATTAACGGGACTGAAAAAAGACATTAGCGGCCCTCAAAATCAATGCGCGGGTCGACCAGCGTATAGCTGATATCGCTGACGATATTCAGCAGCAGGCCAATCAGGGTGAAAATATAGAGCGTGCCGAACATCACCGGATAGTCGCGGGAAACCGTCGCTTCATAGCCCAACAGCCCCAGGCCATTCAACGAGAACATCACTTCGATCAGCAGCGAACCGGTAAAAAACATGCTGATAAAAGTGGCCGGGAAGCCGGCGATCACCAGCAGCATGGCGTTGCGGAACACATGTCCCCAGAGGATCTGTTTCTCACCGACGCCTTTGGCGCGGGCGGTGACCACATACTGTTTGCGGATCTCGTCGAGGAAGCTGTTTTTGGTCAGCATGGTCAGGGCGGCAAAGCCGCCGATCACCGTCGCCAGCACCGGCAGGGTGATGTGCCACAGGTAGTCGAGGATTTTCTGATACCAGGGAAGGGTGTCGAAGTTCGGTGAGACCAGACCGCGCAGCGGGAAGAGGTCGAAATAGCTGCCGCCGGCAAAAATCACGATCAGCAGGATAGCGAACAGAAAAGCGGGGATCGCATAGCCAATAATAATCAGCGTACTGCTCCAGATGTCAAAGCGGCTGCCGTTACTCACGGCTTTGCGGATGCCCAGCGGAATGGAGACCAGATAGATAATCAGCGTGCTCCACAGCCCGAGGCTCACCGAGACCGGCAGGCTGTCTTTGATCAGTTGCAGTACTGAGGCGCTACGAAACAGGCTGTCGCCAAAATCGAAGCGCAGGTAATCGCCCAGCATCTTCAGGTAGCGCTCATGTAGCGGCTTATCGAAACCATAGCGGTGGGTGATCTCGGCGATGACTTCCGGATCGAGGCCGCGCCCGCCGCGATAGTGCCCCTCGCTGATATTGCCTGCGCCGGTGCGGGCATGGCTGGCGCCCATTCCGCCGTCCCCGGCACCCGGCATCCCGCCATGCTGACCAAACTCTATGGCGGCAATGGCCTGATCGACCGGGCCGCCCGGCGCGATCTGCACAATAAAAAAATTAATGGTGATGATGGCCCACAGAGTGGGGATCACTAACAGTAAACGGCGGATCAGGTAGCTGCCCATGATTTATCCTTAGCGTCTGTCCGCGGGAAGGGTGGCCGCTTTTTTCGCGTCATACCACCAGGTATCGAGGCCGGATGAATAAACAGGACGGGTCGCGGGAAAAGAGAATTTATTCCACCATGCGGTGCGGTCCTGTGCCATATACCACATCGGCAACATGTAGTTATTCCAGGTGAGCACACGGTCGAGCGCCCGTCCCAGGGGGAGCAACTTCTCCTTATTACCCTGCCACTGCAGGATCTGCGCTATCAGTTTATCCACCACCGGGCTTTGCACGCCGGGGGCGTTGTAGCTGGAATGAATGTAGTCGGATGCCCAGGAGATTTGCAGGTCGGTGCCAGGCCAGGGCATGGCGCGCCACAGGCTCGGCATCATGTCGTAATCGCGGCTGCGGCGGCGGTTGCTGTACTGCGAGTTATCGACCTGGCGGATATCCATAACGATCCCCAGACGCTGCAGGTTGTGCTGAAACGGCAGCACCCAGCGGTCATTGCCCCCGGCCGGCATCAGCAGCTCAAAGCGCAGCGGCTTGCCGCTGGCGTTAACCCGGCGCTGGTTCTTCACCGTCCAGCCTGCGGCATTGAGCAGGGCGTCGGCTTTAAGTAAGTTATCGCGGTCGAAGCCATCGCCCCGGGAGACCGGTGGCTGGTAAACCTGGCTGAAAAGCTCGGGCGGGAGTTCATTTTTCATCGGCGTTAGCAGCGCCAGTTCGGCCGCGTCGGGCAGGCCGCGGGCGGCATAGTCGGTATTCTGGAAATAGCTGTTGGCGCGCTGATAGGCGCTGTAAAACAGCGCTTTGTTCATCCATTCAAAATCAAACGCCAGAGTTATGGCCTGCCGCACCCGGCGATCGGCAAAAACCGGGCGCTGAATATTGAACGCCAGCCACTGGGTATCCTGTGCTGAGGTGTTGGCATGCTCATCTTTAATGATGTAGCCGCGGCTGAAGTTGCGACCAACATAGCGGGTGGCCCAGTTCTTGGCGACGGTCTCTTCCCGGCGGTCGACGCCCCCGGCTTTAAAGGCTTCAAAAGCGACGTTATCGTCAAGATAATAGTCATAGCGCAGCGTATCGAAGTTCCAGCGTCCGCGGTTGACCGGCAGGTCGGCCGCCCAGTAGTCGGCGACCCGGGAATAGGTAATGTATTGCCCCATTCGCCAGGCGCTGATGCGGTAGGGTCCGCTGGCCAGCGGCGGTTTTGACAACGGGTCGCTGAGTTTGTGATCGCGCCAGAACGCCTCCGGCATCACCGGCAGGGTCAACAGGCTCAGCATGTTCTCCTTACCGGGCTGGCCGAGGTCAATACGCACGGTCAACGGCGCGATGGCTTTGACGGTAGTGCCTTTATAAAACAGGCGGAACTGCGGCACCCCTTCAGTCATAAACTTATTGAAGGTAAAAGCGACATCGCGGGCGGTGATCGGCGTGCCGTCATGAAAACGGGCGCGCGGGTTGAGGGCGATCTCCATCCATGAATAATCTCCGGCGTAGCGCGCCCGCTCGGCTATCAGCGGATAGTAGCTGCCTGGTTCATCATCCGAGGTGGTGAACAGAGTATCGTAGAGCGCCTCCGTGCGTACGGCAGGATTACCGCGCAGCGCATAACGGTTGAAGTTGTCAAAGGTGCCGATCGCCGCCAGGGTGAGGGTGCCGCCTTTTGGCGCCCGGGGATCGACATAATCAAAATGGCTGAAACCAGCGGCGTATTTGGGTTCACCAATAATCGCGAAGGCGACGCTTTCCTGAATGGTTTTCGCTTTAGCGCTCAGGCTCAATACAGCAAGCAGAATCAGAAAGAGGCGCGCATACATAGGCGGCAGAATATCCTGTCATGGCCAGCCCCCATGGCCGACCTCTGTTCCCGCATCATAAGTGAGACTTAGCGCGTTGTGAAATAGTTCGCGGGTTCATCGTGCGCGGCCGCCAGCGCCGCCAGCGATAGCGGACGACTGATCCAGTATCCCTGCAGGAAATTGACCCCCTGAGCGCGGAGCCACTCTGCCTGTTCCTGGGTCTCCACCCCTTCGGCGACGGTCATTAACTTCAGCCGGCGGCTGAGGGTTAACACGGCGTCAAGCACCGGGGAGGTAACGGTTTCGGTGCCAATCGCCTGTACAAAGCCGCGATCGATTTTCAGGTAATCGAAGTTGTAGCGTTCGAGATAGATCAGCGCGCTATGCCCGGTGCCAAAATCATCAATCGCGATTTCAAAACCCTGTCGGTGAAGCCAGGCAAAGTTAGGAATCGATTTTTCTTTATCAATCATGGCCCGCTCCGTCACCTCCAGCACCACGTGAAAATGATCGGCGGGCAGTGCAGCGGCGAAGCGCAGCATATCGTCGCGGAAGCTATCGGCCTGCAGATGGGCAGGGGAAATATTGAGTCCCAGCTTGACGCCGCGGGGGAGAATTCGCTTGAGGACCGGCCCGTCGCCGGCGATCAGCGCCAGCAGGTGGTGGGTGAGCGGCACGATCATCTGTTGGGTTTCCGCCAGATTAATGAAAACATCGGGCGGGATTTCACCCACCACCGGATGACGCCAGCGCATCAGTACCTCTACGCCGCTGATCTGTAGAGTCTGCGCATTGACCACCGGCTGATAGACAATATAGAACTGGTTATTTTTGATCCCCAGCAGAATGGATTTGCGCGGATCCGATTTGATCGTTAGCACGTAATAGCAGAGCAGTCCCGCCAGCAGGCCGCAGACCACCCCGAGCAACAGGGCAAACTGGGTATTTTCCGCCAGCCAGCTGTTGGCATACAGGTAGACCTTGAGCGGTAAACCGTCGATCTGTACCTGGCGGATCGGAGTGTTGTGCAGGGCTTGCGGGTCCGCCAGCCGGTTACTGAAGGTGGAGATGGCGGTGTGGCCAATCGCCAGCGCAATACCGCTGAAATCGTTTTGCCGTGCGGAATAGAGAATATACGGCGTGAGATTAGCGTTAATCGACACGAAGATGCCGCTGTTTGCATCATCGGGTTTGCTTACCCACAGCGCCAGGGCTGCACTCTTCGGCATCATCGGGGTGCCCGGCAAAATCGCCATATCAACGGGCTTGCGGATATCGATAGTCGGGATGAGCTGGCTGAGGGGGGTATTCATCGTCCCGGTCGCGGAGGAGCAAAAGACGACGCCATTTTTTACCAGCAGAAAAGCGCGAACGTTAGGACTGAACGCGGCATGGGAGGTGAGCCCGGAGTCGATATTTTCACAGGGTTGGTCCACCAGCGGCTGCAGGCCGTCAATGGTCTGGCGCAGATTGTGAAAGTAGCTTTTCAGATAGGAGTTGACGTTATTGATAATGACGTCGAAACGCTCTGCCCGGTTATGGTAAATCACCATAAATTGAATGCTACCGGCCAATAACGCGACGATAATCCCCACGCACAGGCTGATTAACCAGGTGTTACGCTGGGGCGAAAAGTAGCGAGTCAGCATAGCCAGATTTTTTCCGTGTTATTGAAGCGCATCAACGGGGTGGAAGTCGTCGTTTTTTCTTTCCCACTTAAAAGGCATAGCTTATTTTGCGTCGTTGAGAATCCGGTGGCAAAAAAAAACACTGCCGGGGCAGTGTTTTTTTATCCCGCTTCCAGCCAAGGGATAACCGGCGGCGGTAGAGGACAGTTTACGAGCGGCTCAGAACTCGACGCGCTTCGTTATAACGCTTTTTCCAGTACGGCTCATCCATGCTGGAGATGGTCACTCCGCTGCTGGTGGAGGCGTGAACGAACTGGTTGTTGCCGAGGTAGATCCCGACATGGCGGCCAGTAGAACCGGCACGGAACAGAACCAGATCGCCAGTCCGCAGCTGGGTACGGGAAATCGATTTTCCGGTTTCCTGCTGTTCAGAGGTTGAACGCGGCAGTTCCAGACCAAATTGTTCGCGGAAGGTGCGCTGCACAAATGCTGAGCAGTCAATGCCTTTGCGAGTGCTGCCGCCGAGGCGGTAACGCACGCCTTTCCAGCTGGCATACTGATCCATCAAACGGGACTTCACGTCCAGGTTACGGACCATTGTTTCAAATTCATCCTGAGAGGCTTGCAGTGATGATAAATCGCCACTACCCACAGCATGCGTCTCAGAATGCATATTCCTGGCGGTACTTGTTGAACTACACGCGGAAAGCAGAACCGCTACTGCAATCGCGGGGGCTACCCGCAAGATGTATCTCAAAATCGGCTGAGATTTGACCATGCTGTTTATTTTCCCTTGTTGTCCTTAACGACAATGTCGTTATAAAAAATGCCAAACGTGTTAGAGCCTAAATACCCATCCGCAATGAGACAATTCCTTAAGGTTAAATTTGTGCAGTCACGCACAAATTTATTCATGCTCTGAATTAATGTTGCGGAAAAGGCAAAACGAGAACGAGATTACCCTATCAAACGCCGCATGGCGAGCGGTTTTGCGCGATTTCTTATAAGTATTTTGGTGACAAAAAGTGAATCATCGGGAAAGGACAAAATAGCGTCAATAACGGGTAAAAAACAGACAATTCCTTCATTTGTCAGGGGAATAATGTGACAAGAAGATGAACGTTATGTTTAAAAAAAGAACAAATGAAAAAAGGGACCCAAAAGGTCCCCTTATAGGTAATGCGACCAGCCAGCGCCGGAGACATTATTTCGCCGATACTCCGCCGGGCAAGTAGCGATCGAAGAAGGCGATCAATTTATCGCTCAGCGGCGTCATTAATACCCACGGTACGCCAATCAGAACGGCGCTCAGGGAGCCGACGGCAATATCGCTGAACCAGTGGGCGCCAATCATGACGCGAGGGAACGCAAAGACCACCACTATCACCAGCGCCACGGCCAGCGCACGGCAGCCGAAATAGCGCCACATAAAGCTCGCGAAGATCAGCAGCATCATCCCATGGTCGCCCGGGAAGCTGTCTTTCGAGGCATCCTTGGTAGGGAAGTTAACCACATCGCTGACGCGAGTGATATCGTCGAAAAAGAGCGACGGACTGGCGCGTTGAACCGGCATCAGATGCTGCGCCAGTTGGTTGATGATCACTGCCGCCAGCAGCATCACCAGGCCCATGATAGCGATCTGACGACGTCCGGCCGCCGGTGCTTTAAGCCAGTAGCTGAGCATCAGGCAGCCCATCGCCAGCAGCGAACAGGCGTCGAAGGCGCGATTGTTGATGATCGCCAACAGCCAGGCATAAGCATGACTGACGCTGACGCCATGGTTAAAGAAATGGAAGATCGCGGAGTCGACCGGCAACCACGCGCCATGGTTGGCTGGCAGATACCAGGAGCAAAATAGCGCCACACCCGCGATGTTAAGTAGCAGAATTAAAGGAATTCGGTTTTTCATCATAGCCATTGCGATTTTGTGACAGTCGGCGGCAACCTTAGCCGCCTTAACTTAAACGAAGCCTCAACAGTGAGGACTGCAGTGCGTTCCAGTCGGCTTCATTGGCGGAGATAAGCTCGATCCGGCTATCGGGCGGAGCAACGCTGAGGGTCTCGATATGCAGATCCTCGCCCTGGCGGTTGATCCGCACGCTCCCTTCTGCAATGCGCATCACTCCTTTCACGCGCGCCACGGGCGCCAGCCGGGCCCATTCGAGCAGGCCGATGGTGTCAAAGACCGTTTCCGCGTCGAAGATCCAGCCGCAGGCCTGATAACCCTGGCCGCTATTCAAATGGCGGCGCCAGCGCTGGTGCTCGGGAAGGCTGAGCGCGGCGAGACCGCTGGTTGGGTGAGAATGATGAATATGTTCCGCACTCGCCGGCAGCGGGGCGGTGTTGCGCCGCGGTTCATTGAGCAGAGCGAGGTCGATATTGCCCTGGGTCGCCAATACCTGGCGGCGATCGCCACCCCAGCGCAGCCACCAGTCAGCTAGCGCCCGGGCACTTTCGGGCGTTTCCCGATCGCTTTTATTGGCCACAATAATATCCGCCGCGGCCAGCTGATCGCGGAAGTTGTCATTGTTGACGACTTTCTCATCCAGCAACTGGCGGGGATCGAGGATGCACAGGGTGGCGCGCAGATCGATCCAGGGCTCATATACCGCCGCGGTGAGGATATCGAGGATCTGCTTTGGGTGGCCCAGACCGGTGGGTTCGATCAGCAGCCGATCGGGTTTGCCCTGGCGCAGCAGAGTATTCAGCCCAACCTGCATTGGCAGGCCATTGACGCAGCACATACAGCCGCCGGGGATCTCTTTGAGCAAGGCGCCACTGTCGGCCAGCAGTGCGCCGTCAATCCCGACTTCGCCGAACTCATTCACCAGTACGGCCCATTTTTCATCCGCAGGCTTCTGCGCCAGCAGATGAAGAATTGAGGTCGTCTTACCGCTGCCGAGAAAGCCGGTGATCAAATTGGTTCTGGTCACTCTTTTCTCCAGGATAAATGTAATGTTGTAACAGTTACGTCTATCCTGACGAAAAAAGGGGGAAAAGAGAAGTCCTGAGGCGGACAGAAGAGGATTCTGTCCGCATAAGCGCAAATATTGTTAAGAATTCAACGCACGGGCAACGGCCTCGCGGGCACCGTGCGTCGCCAGCTGTTGCCAGGCGGCGCGGATCCCGGCGACGAACTGCGCGTTCTGTGGCAGATCGCGGCCAAATATCTCTTCCAGTTCCAGCAGGGCATCAACGCGCTGCGGTTCATCGCTCTGCGCGACCCGTTGCTGGATCTTATCAATCAGCGGGTCGCGCACGTCGATTGCCTGACCGGCATCGTCAGTGCCGCTGACGTAGCGCATCCAGCCGGCAACGCCGAGGGCCAGCAGCGGCCAGCGGCTACCGCGCTCAAGATGCACGCGGATGCCGTCGAGCATCCGCTGCGGCAGCTTCTGGCTGCCGTCCATGGCGATTTGCCAGGTGCGGTGTTTGAGCGCCGGATTGCTGAAGCGCGCGATCAGACTGTCGGCATAGGCCAGTAGATCGACGCCGGTAATGGTCAGCGTCGGGGCCTGTTCGTCAAGCATCAACTGGCGTGCGGCGTGGCGGAAGATGTCATCCCGCATGCAGTCGCTGACGTGAGCATGGCCAGCCAGATAGCCAAGCCAGGCGAGGAAAGAGTGGCTACCGTTGAGCATCCGCAGTTTCATCTGTTCCCACGGCAGCACGTTGTCGGTCATCTGCACGCCTGCCGTCTCCCAGGCGGGGCGCCCGGCGACAAAGTGGTCTTCGACCACCCACTGAATGAAGGGTTCGCAGCTGATGGCGCAGGGATCTTCCACCCCCAGCACGGCGGCGATTTCCGCCAGCGACTCCGGAGTGGCAGCGGGAACAATACGATCCACCATGGTGCCCGGGAAACTGACGTTGTCGGCGATCCAGCTCGCTAGCGCCGGGCTGCGTTTTTCCGCCATGCCGAGGACGGCATTTTTCACCACGTGGCCGTTGTCGGGGATATTATCGCAGGAGAGTACGGTAAAGGGCGGCAGGCCGCGATCCCGGCGGCGGGCCAGCGCTTCGACTAAAATACCAGGAGCTGATTGCGGCAGCGTCGGATTTTCCAGATCGTGAAGGATGCGCGGGTGCATTGGATCCAGCTCGCCGGTCGCCGGATCGATGCAGTAGCCTTTTTCGGTGATGGTCAGCGAGACAATCGCCACCTGCGGCTCGCAAAATTTTTCAATAATCGCCGCCAGTGAATCGAGCCTGGCGTTCAGGCATTCGTGCACTGCGCCGATCACGATAGGCTGGTTACCGTCGGCGCCTTTTTCCAGCACGGTAAACAGGTGGTCCTGTTCGCGAAGCTGGCTCATCAGCGTATCGCCGCTGAACAGACTAATTTCACAGATCCCCCAGTCGCCGCCGCCGTTATTCAGCACGCGATCGGTCAGCAGCGCCTGGTGCGCGCGATGAAACGCGCCAAAGCCGAAATGGACAATACGCGAGCGGAGCTGGCTGCGATCGTACTGAGGACGTTGCACGCTCTCCGGTAGCGTAGCGGTTGCAATTGTTGTCATTCTTCACACACCTGTTTAACTGCATATTAACATTGCCAGTCTAAAGTTATATGACAGGAATTTAAATTGGTAAGCCGAAATTATCCGCTGACTGTGAGCTGGATCAATCAATGCGCCGGCACTGTTTGCAGCCTGGTGAGAAACATGTATGGTAGTCGTCATGAGTGTCGCCATTATTGGTATAACAACTTTTTGAGGGCATAGCGATGGAGCAAACCTGGCGGTGGTATGGGCCGAACGATCCGGTATCGCTTGATGATGTACGGCAGGCGGGGGCGACCGGCGTCGTCACCGCGCTGCACCATATTGCAAACGGTCAGGTCTGGCCGGTAGATGAAATTAAAGCGCGTCAGGCGCTGTTAGCAGAAAAAGGGCTGACCTGGTCGGTCGTCGAAAGCATTCCGGTGCACGAGGATATTAAAACCCACAGCGGGGAGTATGCGACCTGGATTGCCAACTATCAGCAGAGCATCCGCAACCTCGCGGCCTGCGGCATCGATACCGTGTGCTACAACTTTATGCCGATCCTCGACTGGACGCGCACCGATCTGGAATATGAACTGCCGGACGGCTCCCGGGCGCTGCGTTTCGATCAGATCGCCTTCGCCGCCTTTGAGCTGCATATCCTCAAACGCCCGCGGGCGGAAGCGGATTACAGCGAAGAAGAGCAGCGTCAGGCTGAGGTCTATTTCAAGGCGATGAGCGAAGCGGATATCGATAAACTGACCCGCAATATCATCGCCGGCCTGCCGGGAGCGGAAGAGGGTTACACCCTTGACCAGTTCCGCGCGCGCCTGGCGGAATATGACCATATTGATAAAGCGCAGCTGCGCGAGAATATGGCCTACTTCCTGCGGGCTATCGTGCCGGTGTGCGAAGAGGTCGGGATCCGCCTGGCAGTGCATCCGGACGATCCGCCGCGGCCGATCCTTGGCCTGCCGCGTATTGTGTCGACCATCGAAGATATGCAATGGCTGAAGGAGACGGTGGACAGCATTAATAATGGCTTCACCATGTGTACCGGATCGTACGGTGTGCGTGCCGATAACGATCTGGTGAAGATGGTGGAGACCTTTGGCGATCGCATCCATTTCACCCATCTGCGATCTACCTGCCGTGAAGCGAACCCGAAAACCTTCCACGAGGCGGCGCACCTCAGCGGCGACGTCAATATGGTGGCGGTGGTGGATGCGATCCTGCGTGAAGAGCAGCGGCGTAAACAGGCCGGCGATCTGCGCCCGATCCCATTCCGCCCGGATCATGGTCATCAGATGCTCGACGATCTGCGTAAGAAAACCAACCCAGGCTATTCGGCGATCGGCCGTCTCAAGGGGATGGCGGAAGTGCGCGGCGTCGAGCTGGCGCTAAAAATGACCAAATACCCTGAACTGCTGTAATCGCGGTAATAGGGATAATAAAAGGGACAGCCAGCGGCTGTCCCTTTTTACTGTCGGGGCGTCAGCCGGGTCGGGTAAGTGAAGCGTCATCACCCGACAAAATAACGGCGCAATGGGGTAGATACTGTGATCGGTTTGCAACAGTGTCGACCCTGGAAAAACCTGTGTTCTCTGTTATTTCCGGGTAGATTGCGCTCCCGATATTTCTTCTGCGTTATGTTACTCATGGTGCAGGGAGCGCACAGGGGGCGGCCAGTCGCCGCCGCCCCCTGTACCCCCGGGCTCCGGCCAGCAAAATCGCCACTGCGTGGTACCTTCGACTTATCCCTGCAGGCTTCGGGTCGGGCCGAGGCAGCGTCCGTGCAAAACACGGCCCTCAGCCCGCATCCATGCGGGCTGCCCCGGCCTTCCGGGAACGTCTCAGCGATGTTGAGGCCGCCAACACCGGCAGTTTCAGCAAGAATAGTGAATAACTTAACGACAGGGCGCCCGGATCGTAGGCCGGATAAGGCGTCAGCCGCCATCCGGCATCAATACGCGGACCGTGTTTGAGGAAATTATCCGGCAACAGGGGCATACCGCCGCCAAATAAAAAGGACAGCCAGCGGCTGTCCTTTTTCTTGTCAACTTCTCACGGTGGATTAATCCGCACGGCCCATATAGCGGCACTCTTCGATATGAATGCGGATTTTCTCACCGGTAGTCAGGTATTCCGGCACCTGAATCACCAGGCCGGTGCTCATGGTGGCTGGCTTGGTGCGGGAGCTGGCGGACGCGCCTTTAATACCCGGTGCGGTTTCGATAATTTCCAGATCAACAGTCTGCGGCAGCTCCAGCGCCAGCAGCTGGCCGTCCCAGGTCAGCACCTGCATGTCCGGCATTCCACCTTCCGGAATAAACTGCAGCTCTTCTTCGATCTGCTCTTTGGTAAAGGTGTAAGGGGTATAGTCTTCTTTATCCATGAACACGTATTCGTTGCCATCGACGTAGGAGAAATCAACGAAACGGCGGGTCAGGGTCACGGTATCGACGATATCGTCGCCTTTGAAGCGTTCTTCCACTTTCAGGCCGGTGCGCACGTCGGAGAAGCGCATTTTATACAGTGTCGCAGCACCACGGGCGCTGGGTGACTGAATATCAATATTTTTCACAATCAGCAGCTTGCCGTTGTAATTCAGCACCATACCTTTTTTAATTTCATTCGCTCTTGGCATTGCAGTAATCCTGTCACTTAACGAGTCAAAAATATCGCGTAAAACTACTCGCGCCCGGGCGTTCAGGCAAGCGGAATTCGCGAGTTTTGCTATCTTCTGGCAAAACGTTTAGGCTGTGGCGCAAAATGAGCGTTCGGGAGCCGGGTTGTGGAATGTCGTACTGATTGTGGCGCATGTTGCATCGCCCCCTCTATATCATCGCCGATCCCCGGCATGCCGCAGGGGAAGCCGGCTAATACCCGCTGTATCCAGCTCTCCGAGCACAACTTATGCCTGATTTTTGGCTCTCCTTTGCGCCCGAAAGTGTGCGCCAGCCTGCAGCCCTCACCGGAGATGTGCTTCACCCACCGCGATGAAGCCATTACCTGGCTGCTGGATCTTGAGCTGGCCACCGCGCCCTGAGCTTAAAGCAGCAGGTGAGACAGATTTTTAATATGGGCGCTGAGGCCGTCGAGCAGCGCCTGCACGCGTAACGGAAGAATGTCCCGCCGCTGGTAGATTAGCCAGGCCTGCAGGTCGATACAGCGCTCTTTTTTCAGACAGGGAACCAGCTGCCCTGCTGCCAGCTCGGTAGCGAGTGAATAATAGGGCGCATACACGATCCCCATCCCCAGCTTCGCCAGCTCCACCGCCGGCAGCGTGTTATCGCACACAAATCCCCCTCTAACGCTGAGGTCGAGCGGCTCGCCGCTTTTACTTTTGAACGTCCAGATATTGTCGCTGCCGCCCAGCATCCGCAGAGTAATGCACTCATGATCCACCAGCGCCTCTGGCTCGGCGAGAGGATGTTGCGCCAGGTAGTCTGGTGAGGCAAAGACGCCGGTACGAAAGCGGGTAAAGGGACGGGCGATAAGATTTTCATTTTGCGGCTTAAAAGGGCTAATCAGCAGATCGCAGTCGCTATTGAAGATCGCGCCGTATTTCTGTTCCCGCTCGCTGGGGTTGCGGGTGACCAGATTGATCTGCAACTGCGGAAGGGTTTTTCTCAACGCTGGCAAAATATATCGCCCAAGAAATTGATGGATGCCGATAGGGGCCCCGAGGGTGACTGCGCCCTGCAGCGTGTTCTTATAACGGTCGGCAAGGTTGATAAGCTGCTCGTGCTGCTCAAGAACGGCGCGGCTGGCGTGAATAAACTGTTCGCCAAACTCGGTGCGCACCAGTTCTTTAGCGGTGCGCAGGAAAATAGCCAGCCCGACTTTCCGCTCCACGCTGGTCAGCGTTCGTGAGACGTTAGACTGGGGCATATTCAGGCGCTGAGCGGCCCGGCTCACGCTGGCGGTTTCGGCGATGGTGCTGATGATTCTGAGTTCATCCATTTTGAAGTCTTTCAACATCTTATCGCTGCCTGATATCAGTAATATATCAAAAATGATATACCAGTTTGGCGGAATTGCCATGTGATTTATTTTATCGCTAACCGTATGATGACGTTTGCGTTGAACCGTCCAATTATTTAAGGAAAGCTGTGCGTTTTATCGCTTCTTTTGTGGTTCTCGATGTTATTAACAATAACGATTTCCCAGCTGACTTACAGAGTGTATATGCACCATGCTGCTTAATTATTTTGCTTTGTTTGTATTAATACTGGTTTTTCTTATATTATTTTATGGAGTGATTATTATCCACGATATTCCCTATCACATCGCGCAAAAACGGCAGCATCCTCATCAGGACGCGATTCATGTGGCGGGCTGGATAAGCCTGTTTACCCTGCATGCTATCTGGCCTTTTTTGTGGATTTGGGCCACGCTGTACCGCCCCGACCGTGGTTGGGGAATGGCGTCGCAGACCGAGGGCCAGCAGCAGCGAGTAGCGCTTGAACAACGTATTGCGTTACTTGAAGCGGCATTAAAAAACAGCCAGCAAGCGTCAGCGGGGAATAACGAGAAATAATATGGATCTGTTAATTATCCTTTGCTATGTCGCTATCGCCTGGGGCGTTTTTAAGATATTTCGTATTCCGGTAAATAAATGGACGATCCCCACGGCTATATTAGGCGGGATTGTGGTCGTAGGCGCGTTAATATTAACAATGAACTATAACCACCCCTATACGATGCGGGCGCAAAAAATTGTGGTTTCTGTTCCGATGGTGCCGCAGGTCTCAGGCGAGGTGGTGGAGGTCACCAGTAAAACCAACGTGTTATTAAAGAAGGGCGAACTGCTGTTCCGCATCGATGACACCCGTTATCGCGCGCGGCTGAACAAGCTGAAAGCCGATCTGGCGGCCGAGGAGGCGACGCTGCGGGCGAAGCAGGCAACCATTGACGATGCCAGCGCCCGAGTTCAGCAGGCGCAAGCGGAGTACGATCGCGTTACCCGCGATTATCAGCGTTATGCCCAGGGGGCGGCTATGCCGGTCAATCCTTTCTCGGAACAGGATGTGACTCACGCGAGGCAGCAGGTGCAGATCCAGACGGCGGTATTGCAGGCGGCGAAAGCGCAGTTACAAAACGCCAGAGAGCAGGTGTCGGGCCGCTATCACGGGCTGGATGCCAACATTGCCAGTCTGAAATCACAGATCCTTGAGGCGGAGTATAATCTGGCGCAAACCGTGGTTCGTGCGCCGAGCGACGGCTATGTCACACAGCTACTGGCGCGACCGGGGATGACCGCAGTGCGTCTGCCCTTCAAGCCGGTGCTGGTGTTCATCCCCCAGCAAAAGCGCCAGGTGGTCGCGGTATTTCGCCAGAACTCGGTCCTGCGACTGACGGCCGGGGACAGCGCGGAAGTTGTCTTTAACGGTCTGCCGGGCAGCGTCTACAGCGGGAAGGTTTCGCGGGTGCTGCCGACCGTTCCGGACGGTAGCTATCAGGCCAGCGGTGCATTGCAGGGGCTGAACGCCGGGGCAGGGAAAGAGGGTATCTATGTGCTGATTGATCTTGATCCGCACCCGGAAGTGGAACATTTACCGGACGGGGTTAGCGCGCAGGCGGCGGTCTATACCGATTATTTTGCCCATGTGTCGATTATGCGCAAAGTCCTGCTGCGAATGACCAGCTGGCTGCATTACCTCTATCTGGATCATTAACTTGCATTGCCCGGCCAGGGCCGGGCAATGTGTTTACACGTCCCTGATCCGCCACAGGCAGGCCTGAGTGGCTACGCCCATCGCCAGCGCAATCCAGAACACCGCATGATAGCTCCATATCTCTGCCACCACCCCCGCCAGTGAACCGGCGATGATCCAGCCGACGCGAGTCGTATTGGTATAGAGAGTGGTGGCCGCACCCGCCTGCCCGGGCATCAGATCCTGGAAATAGAGCATGCCGATCCCGGCGAGGATCCCAATATAAATGGCGTTCAGCGCCTGCATTGCCAGCAGCAGCGCCGGTGTATGCACCGTCAGCATCCCCACGTAAAACAGCACCCCGGCGACTGCAGAAAGACGCATCAGAAAGCGTTTGCCGAAGCGCCGGGCGTAGTAACCGGCAATCAGCATCGTGGGGATTTCCAGTCCAGCGGCGGTACCCATCATCAGTCCGGCCAGATTTTCCGGCAGATGCAGCTCGTTAATGATAAACAGCGGCATATTAATGATATACAGGCTGTTGGTGCCCCACATCAGCGTGCAGATGCTGAACAGCAGCAGCGCATCGCGGCGGTGCGTGCGCGGGGCTTCCAGTCGCCCGGTCGCCACCGGCTTTGCTTTGCGCATGCTGGGCAAGAACAGCCAGACCATGACCCCGCAGACGATAAACGCCGCCGCGGCGCTGAGATACATCGCGGTAAAGCCAAACCCCATCGCCAGGGCATAGGCCAGCGGGGGGCCAATCACCCATGCCAGCGAGACCTGGGCACGTAAAATGGAGCTGAACATGACCGCTTCCCGGCCGGTCCTGTCGGCGTGCTCGCGCGCCAGGGCAAACATCTGCGGGTTGGCGGTCGAGCCAAAGCTGCTGAGAAAAACGCCGATGAACAGCAAGATGAAGTAGTTGCGGTTCCAGGCAAAGAGTACGCAGGCCAGCACCCCCAGCAGGCAGCAGACGACAATCAGCTGCTTGCGGTCGCCCTGACGATCGGAGCGGCCGGCGAGGAACTGGCTGACCAGAATGCCAATAACCGCGCTGCCGGTAAAAAAGAAGCCGACCATCGCCGGACGGACGTGTACTTCGTTGGTCAAAAACAGGCTCAGGGTTGGGGTTTGCAATGCCCCGGCAATGCCTGTCAGAAAGGCGACGATCAAGAAGGCGGAAGAGGTTACATCGAACCCGCGTCGGGGAAGGGCGGCGCTACGGTTTTGCATGTTCGGTTTTCTGTAGTTTCAGGAGACGGCGCGGAGTTTACGCCTGCTGGCTGAAAATAAACAGTAGTATGGCACGATAAATTAAAAAGCTGTTTCAAAATATAAGGTTCAGCAAAAAGCTGACGCCAGGAGTGAAAGTGCGGATCGGCTTCAGCAAAAATGTGCTGTATCTCTAAGTTCTGCGATCAAGTCGCTGACGTACCTTGCGCGTTGAGCAAGAAAGGTACAGAATTCTTGAAACGTTTCAGCGTCATTCGACAATCCGTTCACCGTCAGATGGCGCCTTTTTTCTCAAGTTAGCTGAAACGATTCAATTCAGCAGGAGAGGAGAACCATGTTCCAGTTATCTGTGCAGGATATTCATCCCGGCCAGCAGGCCGGTAATAAAGAAGAGGCCATCCGGCAGGTCGCCGCCGCGCTGGTCAGCGCCGGCAACGTGGCTGATGGCTATGTGAACGGCATGCTGGCACGCGAGCAGCAGACCTCGACCTTCCTCGGCAACGGGATTGCGATCCCGCACGGCACGACGGACACCCGTGACCAGGTGCTGAAGACCGGCGTCCAGGTGTTTCAGTTCCCGCAGGGCGTCACCTGGGGGGAAGGGCAGACCGCCTATGTGGCGATCGGTATTGCCGCCAGTTCAGATGAACACCTCGGCCTGCTGCGTCAGCTGACCCATGTGCTGAGCGATGACGCGGTCGCCGCCCAGCTGCAGTCAGCGACCACCGCGGAAGAGCTGCGTGCGCTGCTGATGGGAGAGAAGCAGAGCGAAGCGCTGAAGCTGGACAACGAGACCCTCAGTCTCGACGTCGCGGCCAGCGATCTGCTGACGCTGCAGGCGCTGAACGCCGCGCGTCTGAAAGAGGTGGGCGCCGCCGATACCGCTTTCGTTAGCCACGTCATTAACGACACGCCGCTGAACCTCGGTCAGGGCATCTGGCTGAACGACAGTGCGGAAGGCAATCTGCGCAGCGCTGTGGCGGTTAGCCGCGCCGCTAACGCCTTCACCCGCGACGATCAGCCGGTTTCCCTGCTGGTCACAGTGGCAATGGTTGACGAGCAGCCGACCGCGGTGCTGAACCGCCTGAGCAAACTGCTGCTGGACAAGAAAGCTGACCATCTGCTGAAAGCCGATGCCGCCACCGTGCTGGCGCTGCTGACCAGCGACGATGCCATTGCCGAAGATGTGCTGAGCGCCGAGTTCGTGGTGCGCAATGAGCACGGCCTGCACGCCCGTCCGGGCACCATGCTGGTCAACACCATTAAACAATTTTCCAGCGACATTACCGTCACCAATCTCGACGGTTCCGGCAAGCCGGCTAATGGCCGCAGCCTGATGAAGGTCGTGGCGCTGGGTGTGAAAAAAGGTCACCGTCTGCGCTTTACCGCGCAAGGTGAGGATGCGCAACAAGCGCTGGATGCGATTGGCGAAGCGATCGCCGCAGGCCTTGGGGAGGGCGCATAAATGAGCAGACGTGTAGCAACTATTACTTTAAACCCGGCATACGATCTGGTGGGGTTCACCCCGGAGATTGAACGCGGCGAAGTGAACCTGGTGCGCACCACCGGCCTGCACGCGGCCGGGAAAGGCATCAACGTCGCAAAAGTGCTGAAAGATCTTGGTATTGACGTCACCGTTGGCGGCTTCCTCGGTAAAGACAACCAGGACGGCTTTCAGCAGCTGTTCAGTGAGCTGGGCATCGCCAACCGTTTCCAGGTGGTGCAGGGCCGCACCCGCATCAACGTTAAGCTGACGGAAAAAGATGGCGAAGTAACCGATTTTAACTTCTCCGGCTTTGAAGTGACCCCGGGCGACTGGGAACGCTTCGTCAACGACTCCCTGAGCTGGCTCGGGCAGTTCGATATGGTCTGCGTCAGCGGCAGCCTGCCGTCTGGCGTTAGCCCGGAAGCCTTCACCGACTGGATGACCCGTCTGCGCAGCCAGTGCCCATGCATCATTTTCGACAGCAGCCGCGAAGCGCTGGTTGCCGGACTGAAAGCGGCGCCGTGGCTGGTGAAACCGAACCGGCGCGAGCTGGAGATTTGGGCTGGCCGTAAGCTGCCGGAGATGAAAGATGTTATCGAAGCCGCCCATGCGCTGCGTGAGCAGGGTATCGCCCACGTGGTGATTTCGCTGGGCGAAGAGGGCGCGCTGTGGGTTAACGCCTCCGGTGAATGGATTGCCAAACCGCCTTCAGTGGAAGTGGTCAGCACCGTCGGCGCTGGCGATTCGATGGTGGGCGGCCTGATTTACGGCCTGCTGATGCGTGAATCCAGCGAGCATACCCTGCGCCTGGCGACCGCCGTCGCAGCCCTGGCCGTCAGCCAGAGCAATGTCGGTATTACCGACCGTACCCAGTTGGCCGCGATGATGGCGCGCGTCGACTTACAACCCTTTAATTGACAGCAGGAGAGGCATAATGAAAACGCTGCTGATTATTGATGCCGGACTCGGACAGGCGCGCGCCTATATGGCGAAAACCCTGCTGGGGGCCGCGGCGCCAAAAGCGCGCCTTGAACTGATTGATAACCCGAATGACGCCGAACTGGCCATCGTGCTGGGGACCGCGTTGCCGGCCGATAGCGCGCTGAATGGCAAAAACGTCTATCTGGGCGACATTAACCGTGCTGTCGCCCATCCGGAGCTGTTCCTGGGAGAGGCGAAAGACCACGCTAAACCCTACGTTGCGCCAGCGGCGGTAGCCGTTCCGGCCGCCGCTCAGGGGCAGAAACGTATTGTCGCCGTCACCGCCTGTCCGACCGGTGTTGCCCATACCTTTATGGCGGCAGAAGCTATCGAAACCGAAGCGAAAAAACGCGGCTGGTGGGTGAAAGTGGAAACCCGTGGCTCCGTCGGCGCTGGCAATGCCATCACCCCGGAAGAGGTGGCCGAGGCGGATCTGGTGATCGTCGCCGCCGATATCGAGGTAGACCTGGCAAAATTTGCCGGCAAGCCGATGTACCGCACCACCACCGGTCTGGCGCTGAAGAAAACCGCCCAGGAGCTGGATAAAGCGGTGGCCGAAGCCAAAACCTATCAGCCATCCGGCAAACCGCAGGCGGCTGCTGAAGGGAAAAAAGAGTCGGCGGGCGCCTATCGCCACCTGCTGACCGGCGTCTCCTACATGCTGCCGATGGTAGTGGCCGGGGGCCTGTGTATCGCGCTCTCCTTTGCCTTCGGGATCAAAGCGTTTGAAGTGAAAGACACGCTGGCGGCGGCGCTGATGCAAATCGGCGGCGGCTCGGCCTTCGCGCTGATGGTGCCGGTGCTGGCAGGCTTTATCGCCTTCTCCATTGCCGACCGTCCGGGTCTGACCCCGGGTCTTATCGGCGGTATGCTGGCGGTTAGCGGCGGCTCTGGCTTTATCGGCGGGATCATTGCCGGTTTCCTTGCCGGTTACGTGGCGAAAGCCATCAGTACGAAGCTGAAACTGCCGCAGAGTATGGAAGCGCTGAAGCCTATCCTGATCATTCCGCTGGTCTCCAGCCTGATCGTGGGCCTGGCGATGATCTACCTCATCGGTAAACCGGTCTCCGGTATCCTCGCCTGGCTGACCCACTGGCTGCAAACCATGGGCACCGCCAACGCGGTTCTGCTGGGTGCGATCCTCGGTGGGATGATGTGTACCGACATGGGTGGCCCGGTAAACAAAGCGGCTTACGCTTTCGGCGTTGGCCTGTTGAGTACCCAGACCTACGCGCCGATGGCGGCGATCATGGCGGCCGGTATGGTGCCTCCGCTGGCGATGGGTATCGCCACGCTGGTGGCGCGCAACAAGTTCGATAAAGGGCAACGCGAAGGGGGTAAAGCCGCACTGGTTCTCGGCCTGTGCTTTATCTCGGAAGGGGCGATTCCTTTTGCCGCCCGCGATCCGATGCGCGTTCTGCCGTGCTGTATCGTCGGCGGCGCGGTAACCGGCGCTATCTCCATGGCGGTCGGCGCGAAACTGATGGCGCCGCACGGCGGTCTGTTTGTCCTGCTGATCCCAGGGGCGATTACGCCGGTGCTGGGCTACCTGCTGGCGATTGTTGTCGGAACGCTGGTGGCGGGCCTCTCCTACGCTGTGCTGAAACGCCCGGAAGCGCAGGCAGCAGAAGTCGAAAAAGCGGCATAATCCATCCGCAAGAAAAAAAGGGCCGATCGTTCGGCCCTTTTTTACGTCTATGACCCGTCCTGAATAGCGTTGACACGTTCCTGACTTAAATCCGGAGAACGTGATGATGACTGAGTTCAAACGCACCCAACGTGATTATCCTCTATCCTTTAAAATAGCTGTTGTAGAGCAAGTTGAAAAAGGCGAGATGACCTATAAACAGGCCCAGCAGCGGTATGGCATTCAGGGGCGCTCCACCGTTCTTGTCTGGCTGCGTAAATATGGCCGGCTTGACTGGAGCCCCGTACTTCCTGACAAGGTGAAGAGGAAACTGCCCGTGGCCCAGACGACTATCCCGCTTACACCCGAGCAAAGAATCAGGGAACTTGAAGAACAGCTTGAGCTGGCAAACCAGAAAGCTGAGTTTTTTGAGTCGGTTATCAATGTTCTGAAAAATGATTACGGGGTAAGTGTCGTAAAAAAGCGGCCCGGCAAGTGCTCGCGCAAAGTCCGGCCCCAAAAATAACCGTTACGCGTGCATGCCAGTTTCTGGGGCACAGCAGACAGGCGTGGTATCAGGACAATACAAGACGCACAAAACGACAGGAACAATATGCTCATGTCCTTGATTTTGTTTCCCGGGTCAGGTGTCGTCAGCCACGAATCGGTACACGTAAACTGCACTATCTGCTGAACACTCAGGTCGGCAAAAGGCTGAATATCGGACGGGACCGTCTGTTTAGACTGCTGAGCGAACACCGGCTCCTGGTGCCAGTGAAACGGGCATATCACAAAACCACCAACAGCCATCATCGATTTTACCGGCATCCTAATCTGCTGAAACCCGGCCCTGAACAAGCTACCGCCCTTGAACCAGAACAGGTCTGGGTCGCTGATATAACTTACCTTCCGCTGTGCAGCGGCACGGCTTATCTGAGTCTGGTCACTGATGCCTGCTCCAGAAAAATCGTGGGTTACCATGTTGGGGAGAACCTGCAGACAGAAAACGTGGTAAAAGCGTTAAGACAAGCACTGAGGGGGAGAAAAACGACAGGTCCGCTGGTCCATCACTCTGACAGAGGACTGCAATACTGTTCGGTACTTTATCAGTCAGTTCATGAGAGAAATGGGATAACCTGTTCAATGACCGATGGTTATGACTGCTACCAGAATGCGCTGGCTGAGCGGGTAAACGGTATCCTGAAAAATGAATTTTTACTCTCGCGCCCTGCGGACCTGGCGCAGGCCCGGGAAATGGTAAAAGAATCCGTGTCAATTTATAACCATGAGCGGCCACACCTGGCCCTGAAATACAAAACGCCCGATGAAGTTCATCAGGCGTTTTACAGACGAAAAGCTGTCAACCTATATCAGGACTAGTCACTATATTTACGCCACTTCGGCGATCTGCTGCGCCCGCAGCCAGGCAATCTCTTCCGCCCAGATATCCGGGTTGATGGTTTCCAGAATCAGCGGAATGCCGTCGAAGCGGCTGTCCTGCATAATCCAGCTGAAGCAGTCGTGGCCGATATTGCCTTCCCCCAGGCTGTGGTGTCGGTCGACCCGGCTGCCGAAGGTACTCTTGGCATCGTTGAGATGCATCCCGCGCAGATACTGAAAGCCAACGATGCGATCGAAGGCGGCGAAGGTTTTTTCGCAGGCTTCGGCGCTGCGCAGATCGTAGCCGGCGGCGAAGGCGTGACAGGTATCGATGCAGACGCCGACGCGGGATTTATCTTCCACCCCGTCGATGATGGCCGCGAGGTGCTCGAACTTAAAGCCGAGGTTGCTGCCCTGGCCGGCGGTATTTTCGATAACCGCTGTGACGCCTTCGGTCTTCGCCAGCGCGATATTGATCGATTCGGCGATGCGCGCCAGGCACGCCTCCTCCGGGATCTGCTGCAGATGGCTGCCGGGGTGGAAGTTGAGCAGCGTCAGCCCCAGCTGCTGACAGCGGGTCAGTTCATCGATGAAGGCATCACGGGATTTTTCCAGCGCCTCTTCCACCGGGTGGCCGAGGTTAATCAGGTAGCTGTCGTGCGGCAGGATCTGCCCGGGGCCAAAGTGATACTTTTCACAGGCGGCTTTGAATTCGGCGATGGTCTCATCGCTGAGCGGCGCGGCGCGCCACTGGCGCTGGTTCTTGGTGAAGAGGGCGAAGGCGGTTGCTTCGATTTCGGCGGCGCGAATGGCGGCATTGGCCAGTCCACCTGAGGCGCTTACGTGCGCTCCTACGTATTTCATAAAAAAAACTCCAGTTAAAGCCGCTGGGGGGTGGGTAATGATAGCGGCTTAACTGGAGAAAGATGTAGTGCTTTATGCCATCAGGCTGTGGATAGCGACGTTAATGGCCCCGCCGCCGACAATCAGCCAGACGAAGAGCATCAGCGCCATCAGCAGCGGTTTCGCCCCGGCTTTTTTCAGCGCGCTGACGTGAGTGGTGACCCCGAGGGCGGCCATCGCCATCGCCAGCAGAACGGTATCCAGCGTCACCAGCATATCCACCACGGCTTTCGGCAGCAGATGGAAGGAGTTAAACACCGCCACCAGGATGAACATAATGGCGAACCACGGAATGGTGATTTTGCTTTTCTCGCCGTTACCTGCCGGGGTCAGCTGTTTAACACGCGCCGCCAGGAACAGCAGGAACGGAGCCAGCATCATCACGCGCAGCATTTTGGCGATCACCGCCGCGTTCTCGGCGTCCGGGCTGACCGCATGGCCGGCGGCAACCACCTGCGCCACTTCATGCATGGTGGAACCCATATAGATCCCGTAGGTCTCCGGGGTGAACCAGTGCGCCAGCAGCGGATACATCGCCGGGTAGAGGAAGATGGCGATGGTACCGAAAATCACCACCGTGGCGACGGCGACCGTCACTTTACTGGCTTCGGCTTTGACCACCGGCTCGGTGGCGAGCACGGCCGCCGCGCCGCAGATGCTGCTGCCGGCGCCGATCAGCCAGCTGGTGTGTTTGTCGAGACCAAACACCTTCTGGCCAAGGAAGCAGGCGATGAAAAAGGTGCTGGAGAGCGTCAGAACGTCAATCAAAATACCGCTCACGCCGACGTCGGCAATCTGGGCGAACGTCAGGCGGAAGCCGTAGAGGATGATCCCCAGGCGCAGCAGATGCTGCTTGGCGAAGATCACCCCGCCGTCGCAGGGCTGCCAGATTTTCGGATAGACCGTGTTGCCGACGACCATCCCGAACAGGATAGCGAGGGTCAGGGCGCTAAAGCCTGCGCCGGCGATGGCCGGGAAACTCCCGGCCCACAGGGCGGCGCCGGTCAGCGCGGCGGTCAGCGCCAGGCCTGGGACAAAATGCCACAGGGAACGATGTTTGGTGGGTAAAGTGAGTGCTGTCATAACCTTCTCCTTTGTCTGCCTAAAGGTTACGCCGCGCGCGGTTAAATATAAAATTGATTATATGTTTATAATCAATCGTAATAAGTGGTTAAGGACCGCATCGTCGCTGACAAGGGGGCAGGGGAGCGATGCGGCGAAAGCGGGGTGGTTTCTCCGGCAAGATGATGATTTTGTGACATAAGCGGATTTTCCTTCCTTCAGCCGCCTCGATTTGTGTCACCATAGTAAGGAAGGTTATTCAGGTTGGATTACTAAACGGGTGGGTTATGCATATTACGCTGCGGCAGCTGGAAGTGTTCGCCGAAGTCCACAAGAGTGGCTCAACCACTCAGGCGTCACAGATGCTGGCGCTTTCGCAATCTGCGGTCAGCGCCGCGCTGACCGATCTGGAAGGGCAGCTCGGCGTGCAGCTGTTTGACCGCGTCGGTAAACGGCTGGTGGTGAATGAGCACGGACGGCTGCTGTACCCACGTGCGCTGGCGCTGCTGGAGCGGGCGCTGGAGATCGAACAGCTGTTTCGCGGCGACAACGGGGCGATCCGGGTCTACGCCAGCAGCACTATCGGCAACTATATTATGCCGGAGATCATCGCCCGTTATCGCCATGACTTCCCGGATTTGCCGGTCGAACTGAGCGTTGGCAACAGTCTGGATGTGATCAACGCTGTCGCCGACCTGCGGGTGGATTTCGGTTTGATAGAAGGGCCATGCCATGCCGCCGATATTATTGCCGAGCCGTGGCTGGAAGATGAGCTGGTGGTGTTCGCCGCCCCCAACTCACCGCTGCTGGCGGGGGAGGTGACCCTGCAGCAGCTGGCCGAGGCGCCATGGATCCTGCGCGAGCATGGGTCCGGTACCCGGGAGATTGTCGATTATGTACTGCTGTCGCATCTGCCGGCGTTTCATATGGGCATGGAGCTGGGCAATTCGGAGGCGATCAAGCACGCCGTCCGGCATGGCCTGGGCATCAGCTGTTTATCGCGGCGGGTAATTGCCGAACAGCTGGCTGCGGGCACGCTGGCGGAGCTGAAGGTGCCGCTGCCCAGGCTGACGCGCACGCTGTGGCGGATCCATCACCGGCAGAAGCATATTTCCAAAGCATTACAACGTTTTCTGCACTATTGCCAGGTGTAGAAACCTGGTTTTTACGCTCGCTAACGGGGGGAATTCGCTGGCAATTCCGCAGGTTAGTGCTTTACTAATAATTTGCGGGCGATCATGAAGCTCTCTTATAACTTTGCATTTGTACCGGATGGAACCCCGATCGTCTGCTACAATCGCGCCTCATTTTTTGGATGGATAGCATTATCACATGGTTTCGGAAACTAAAACCACAGAAGCGCCCACGCTACGTCGTGAACTAAAGGCGCGCCACTTGACCATGATCGCCATCGGCGGTTCCATCGGTACGGGTCTTTTTGTTGCCTCTGGCGCAACGATTTCGCAGGCAGGTCCCGGCGGGGCGCTGCTGTCTTATATTCTGATCGGTTTGATGGTCTATTTCCTGATGACCAGCCTGGGTGAACTGGCGGCGTTTATGCCGGTATCCGGTTCTTTCGCCACCTACGGGCAGAATTATGTGGAAGAAGGCTTCGGCTTCGCGCTGGGCTGGAACTACTGGTACAACTGGGCGGTAACGATCGCCGTTGACCTTGTCGCCTCACAGCTGGTGATGAGCTACTGGTTCCCTGACACGCCGGGCTGGATCTGGAGCGCCTTGTTCCTCGGCATTATGTTCCTGCTGAACTGGATCTCGGTGCGCGGCTTTGGCGAGGCGGAATACTGGTTCTCGCTGATTAAAGTGGCCACCGTTATCATCTTTATCATCGTCGGCGTGATGATGATTGTCGGTATCTTCAAAGGGGCACAGCCGGCCGGCTGGAGCAACTGGGGGATCGCGGATGCGCCGTTTGCCGGCGGCTTCTCGGCGATGATCGGCGTGGCGATGATTGTCGGCTTCTCTTTCCAGGGCACCGAGCTTATTGGTATCGCCGCCGGTGAGTCTGAGAATCCGGAGAAGAACATTCCGCGCGCGGTGCGCCAGGTCTTCTGGCGTATCCTGCTGTTCTATGTTTTCGCGATCCTGATTATCAGCCTGATCATTCCGTATACCGATCCGAGCCTGCTGCGCAATGATGTGAAGGATATTTCCGTCAGCCCGTTCACCCTGGTGTTCCAGCATGCAGGTCTGCTGTCGGCGGCGGCGATCATGAACGCCGTTATCCTGACTGCCGTGCTGTCGGCGGGTAACTCCGGGATGTACGCCTCCACGCGTATGCTGTATACCCTGGCGTGCGACGGTAAAGCACCGCGCATTTTCTCGAAGCTGTCGCGTGGCGGCGTGCCGCGCAACGCGCTGTACGCGACCACCGTTATCGCAGCGCTGTGCTTCCTGACGTCGATGTTTGGCAACCAGACGGTATACCTGTGGCTGCTGAACACCTCCGGGATGACGGGCTTTATCGCCTGGCTGGGGATTGCGATCAGCCATTATCGTTTCCGTCGCGGCTACGTCCTGCAGGGTAACGATATTAATAATCTGCCGTATCGTTCCGGGTTCTTCCCGCTGGGGCCGATCTTCGCCTTCGTGCTGTGCCTGATTATCACCCTCGGACAGAACTACGAAGCGTTCCTCAAGGACACCATTGACTGGGGCGGCGTGGCGGCGACCTACATCGGTATTCCGCTGTTCCTCGTCATCTGGTTTGGATACAAACTGGCGAAAGGCACCCGCTTTGTTCGCTATAGCGAGATGACCTTCCCGGACCGCTTTAAGCGTTAATCTTCGCGATTGTGCGTAAAAGGCCCTCTGAAAAGAGTAATGCCAGTCAGTTAAGCAACTGACTGGCCCTTTCTCAGGGCGGTGGTGTATTTCTGAGGCCTCTCTTTCACCACCCTTGGGAAGACCCTTTCCCTCCTTATCGGTAACTTGACTAACTGCCCCATACTTTCAAGATCACGCATCAACTCCGGGATACGACCCGGTGAAGCGCCCTGCAACGTCATTAGCATCCGCATCACCATCCCGCAGGACTCTGAGAAGCTCAGCTGATTTGGCCAGTATCCTTTCAGTTGCCCTGCCATTTTAATCATCTGATATCTCACCAGATTATAAGCCAGCAACACGCCCCACAACTCCTGCTCCACAAGCTCCGGCTTTTTACTTCTCAGTGTCAACCTGCTCAGTTGCATCGTCTGCTTTATCTCCCGGTAACCCAGCTCAATTTCCCAGCGATAGCTATACAGATCCGCCATTTCCCCGCCGGGGTAGCGCATGGCGTCCGTCATCGACGTCAGCAGATGGCAGACTTTTCCTTTGCGCGTGATGGTCAGCAGGCGGGCTGTCATCTCATTTCCCAGACCCGGCCACTTTTTTCGTGCCTGCGGGCTGGTTTTCAGCTTCACCAGGTGGTCGCCTTTACCCAGTTTTCTGACCTCTTCGTACTGCGCGCCTTTTTTCAGAGGGATCAGCCAGTGCCGGTGTTCTCCCGCCTGGTTCCATGCGTTCAGCAGACCCAGTGAGTAATAGCCTTTATCCATTAGCGTCAGGGTGTTATCGCCGGTTTGCTCTATAAGTTTCTCCGCGAGCGCATTTTCGCTGTCTTTCATCGTGCCGAAGGCTGCTGCCGTCAGCAGATGGCTGGTCAGCTCCATCTGGCAGACCATTTTAACCTGTGGGTAGAGTGCCGGGTTTCCGCCATGCGTCTGGCGGGGGAAGGCGATATCGTTCTCTGGTGTGTCCGGTGTGCGCCAGAACACACCATCAATGGCCAGCAGGGTCAGGCCGCACCAGTGTGGATGCGGCGTGGCGTTATGCCAGAGCTGTGCTGTCTGCGAGAATACGCGGCGGACGGCTTCGCTTCCCAGACGCTGACGGGCCTGGATCACCGCGCTGGGGGCGACGAAGGGACGACTGCCCGGCAGCATGATGTCCAGACGGTTGACGATCTGATGAAGGGGTTCTTTACGTTCAAGCGCCATGCCGACAATGCACCAGACCATCATTTCCAGCGGCAGGCGACGCTTGCGCAGGGTGACGGTACCGGCTTCGGCCAGACAGCGGGAAATGAGTTCCGGGTCCAGATAGTCGCCCAGAGAAGTCAGTGGGTTACGCAGAGAATCGTAACGGGATACCAGATCAAGAGCCTGTCCAATGTGCATAAAAAAATCCGGAAACGGGTGAGCATTTCCGGATTCTTACACAGCCACTGGATCGATCAACTGATCCTTAACTGATCGGCATTACTCTGAAAAGAGGGCTTTTTTTATGTCTGTGCGGTTACAGCTTGTCACAATTCTTCATAATTATATTGATAATCGTAATCATTATCTTTATCATTTTCGCCCATTACGGATGAAGCCACTCCCCGTCTCTGTCGCTTGTACAGACTGACATCGGGCGACCAGCCACATCGACAAGAAAACAGCGCGAGCATGCCGCCGACAGAGCGGCACATCGCCAGCGCGTGTGAGCAGCACCTTTTTGTTTGTTTGGTTGTACACCTCATGGAGATTTGGAATGTTCAGGTTAAACCCTTTTATCCGGGCGGGATTGTCTGCGTCCGTCGTATCGTTGGCGTTTCCGGCCCTTGCCGATGTGAATGAAGAAACGCTGGTGGTGACCGCCTCGGCCACTGAACAGAGCGTCAAAGACGCGCCGGCGAGCATCAGCGTCATCACCCAGCAGGATTTACAACGCAAGCCCGTCCAGAACCTGAAAGATGTACTGCGCGACGTCCCCGGGGTCCAGCTCACTAACGAAGGGGATAACCGTAAGGGCGTCAGCATTCGCGGTCTGAGCAGCAGCTATACCCTGATCCTGGTTGACGGAAAGCGCGTCAACTCCCGTAATGCCGTTTTCCGCCACAACGACTTCGACCTGAACTGGATCCCGGTGGATGCCATTGAGCGTATCGAAGTGGTGCGCGGCCCGATGTCCTCCCTCTACGGCTCCGATGCGCTCGGCGGCGTGGTCAACATTATTACCAAAAAAATTGGCCAAAAATGGACCGGGACGCTGAGCGCCGATACCACCATTCAGGAGCACCGCGACCGCGGCGATACCTGGAACGGACAGTTCTTTACCAGCGGCCCGCTGATCGACGGCGTGCTCGGGATGAAGGCCTACGGCAGCCTGGCAAAACGCGCCAAGGACGATCCGCAATCTTCCAGTAATGCCACCGGCGAGACGCCGCGCATCGAGGGCTTCACCAGCCGCGATGGCAATGTTGAATTCGCCTGGACGCCGAACGAAAACCACGATTTTACCGCGGGCTATGGCTTTGACCGTCAGGATCGTGATTCCGATTCCCTTGACCGCAACCGCCTTGAGCGTGAGAACTACTCCCTGAGTCATAACGGCCGCTGGGATATGGGCAACAGCGAGCTCAAGTTCTACGGCGAAAAGGTGGATAACAAAAATCCAGGGCAGAGCGGGACTATTACCTCGGAAAGCAATGCTATCGACGGGAAGTACGTTCTGCCGCTGGGCATGATTAACCAGCTGGTGACCTTCGGCGGCGAATGGCGCCACGACAAACTGAAAGATCCGGTCAACCTGAGCAGCGGCGGCCAGTCAACGTCGGCCAGCCAGTACGCTCTCTTTCTTGAAGACGAATGGCGCATCATCGAGCCGCTGGCGCTGACCACCGGCATTCGTATGGACGACCATCAGACCTATGGCGATCACTGGAGCCCGCGCGCCTATCTGGTGTATAACGCCACCGATACCGTCACCGTCAAAGGCGGCTGGGCGACGGCGTTTAAAGCCCCGTCGCTGCTGCAGCTTAACCCCGACTGGACCACCAACTCCTGCCGCGGCTCGTGCAGCATCGTCGGTAACCCGGATCTGAAACCGGAAACCAGTGAAAGCTTCGAGCTCGGTCTCTACTACCGTGGGGAAGAGGGCTGGCTGCAGGATGTCGAAGGCAGCATCACCACCTTCCAGAATAATGTCGACGACATGATCGATGTTCTGCGCACCTCCAGCGCCAGCGAAGCGCCGGGCTACCCGAACTTTGTCGGCTGGAAAACCGTTAACGGCAAGCGTGTGCCGATCTTCCGCTATTTCAACGTCAACAAAGCCCGCATCAAAGGGGTGGAGACGGAGGTGAAGATCCCGTTTGGCGATGAGTGGAAGCTGACGGTGAACTACACCTACAACGATGGTCGCGATCTGAGCAACGGCGGCGACAAACCGCTGCAGACGCTGCCGTTCCATACCGCCAACGGCACGCTCGACTGGAAACCGCTGGACGACTGGTCCTTCTACGTCACGGCCAACTATACCGGTCAGCAGCGCGCGGTGAGCGCCACCGGCAAAACGCCGGGCGGCTACACCCTGTTTGACGTCGGTGCAGCATGGCAGGTCACCAAAAACGTGAAATTGCGCTCCGGGGTGCAGAACGTGGGTGATAAAGATCTGAGCCGGGACGACTACAGCTACACCGAAGAGGGCCGTCGCTACTTTATGGCGGTCGATTATCGCTTCTGATCGTCGGCACTAAAACGCGGCCTGCGGGCCTGAATATGCGCCGCGAAGCTGCTTCGCGGCGCATTTTGCGTTTAGGCAAAGAGATGCTGCGCATGGAAGCGCAGATGGTCTTCAATAAACGAGGCAATGAAGTAATAGCTGTGGTCGTAACCGGGCTGGATACGCAGGGTTAACGGCCAGGCTTTCTGCCGCGCGACCTCTGCCAGCACCGCTGGCTGTAATTGCCCGGCGAGGAACGGATCGTTATCGCCCTGGTCGATCAGCGTCGGCACGGCGTCAGCCGGCTGGCTGGCCTGCATCAGCGCGCAGCTGTCCCACGACTGCCACGTCGATTCATCGGCGCCAAGATAGGCGGTAAACGCTTTCCTGCCCCATGGCACCTGGCCGGGATTGACGATCGGCGCGAAGGCGGAGACGCTGGCGTAGCGGCCCGGATTTTTGAGCGCCATCACCAGCGCGCCGTGACCGCCCATCGAGTGGCCGCTGATGGCGCAGCGTTCGCCGACGCTAAACTCGCTGCGGATCAGCGCGGGCAGTTCATCGCGCAGATAATCATACATCCGATAGTGCGCCGCCCACGGCGCCTCGGTGGCATTCAGGTAGAAGCCGGCGCCTTGTCCCAGATCGTAACCGTCGTCGTTGGCCACCTCGTCACCGCGCGGGCTGGTGTCCGGCATCACCAGCGCGATGCCGAGATCGGCAGCAATGCGCTGGGCGCCCGCCTTGGTGGTAAAGTTTTCGTCGTTACAGGTCAGCCCGGACAGCCAGTACAACACCGGTGGCGGCGTTTCGCGCTCAGGCGGTAAAAAAATGCTGAACGTCATGGCGCAGTTCAGGACAGGGGAGTGATGACGCCAGCGTTGTTGCCGGCCGTCAAAACAGCGATGCTCTTCAAGCAGTTCCATGCAAGGCTCCTCGGAAGGGGTGTGCGCGTAAATATCCATAATACAGATATTTCATAAGCCGGTGAGTAACTTTCACTTTCTCCTTTTGAGAACTTACTGCATCATTAATGCAACTTATAGCCAACATGCTGGCGTAGCGATGGCGCTTATGGATGCGTACAGCGGTTAGATCATTCCGGATTCGGCGATAAGGATTTGGTGCCGCGCCTGAGGCGCGGCTTCAGGCCTTAATAAAAGGCAGCGCCAATTTCAATAATTATCGTGACGGCTACTGGATTCTGTGCGCCACCTCACGCACAATGAATACAAACTTTGCCCCCAGAAAAAGCAAAGAGCGCCACACCTGCAGGAGAAACCCAAATGTCATCACTGAGTAAAGAAGCCGTCCTCGTTCATGAAGCGCTGGTCGCTCGTGGGCTGGAGACGCCGATGCGTGCGCCAGTACAAGAAATTGATAACGAAACACGCAAGCGTTTGATTACCGGTCATATGACCGAGATTATGCAACTGCTGAATCTGGATCTGAGTGATGACAGTCTGATGGAGACCCCGCATCGCATCGCCAAAATGTATGTCGATGAGATCTTCTCCGGGCTGGATTACTCCCGCTTCCCGAAAATCACCGTCATTGAAAACAAAATGAAGGTTGATGAAATGGTTACCGTGCGCGATATCACCCTGACCAGCACCTGCGAACACCATTTCGTCACCATCGATGGTAAAGCGACCGTAGCCTATATCCCGAAAGATTCGGTGATCGGCCTGTCGAAAATCAACCGCATAGTGCAGTTTTTCGCCCAGCGTCCGCAGGTTCAGGAGCGTCTGACCCAGCAGATCCTGATCGCGCTGCAGACGCTGCTCGGCACCAGCAACGTGGCGGTATCCATTGACGCAGTGCATTACTGCGTGAAAGCGCGTGGCATCCGCGACGCGACCAGCGCCACCACCACCACCTCTCTCGGTGGCCTGTTTAAATCCAGCCAGAATACCCGCCAGGAATTCCTGCGCGCAGTACGTCACCACAACTAAAACGGAGCAGGGTACATGGAGAGAAATGTCACGCTGGACTTTGTCCGCGGCGTCGCCATCCTCGGTATCCTGCTTCTCAATATCAGCGCCTTCGGCTTGCCGAAGGCCGCTTACCTCAATCCCGCCTGGTCAGGAAGCGCGTCCCTCAGCGATGCCTGGACCTGGGCACTCCTCGACCTGCTGGCGCAGGTAAAATTCCTTACCCTGTTCGCGCTGCTGTTTGGCGCCGGTTTACAGCTGCTGCTCCCCAGGGGAAAACGCTGGATCCAGTCGCGGCTGACGTTGCTGGCGCTGCTCGGTTTCATTCACGGTCTTTTTTTCTGGGATGGCGACATTCTGCTGGCTTATGCCCTGGTGGGGCTGGTGAGCTGGCGCATGGTGCGTGAGGCGCAGCATGTTAAATCGCTGTTCAACACCGGAGTGGTGCTCTACCTCATCGGTATTGCGGTGCTGGTCCTGCTGGGGGTCATCTCCGGGACGGCGGCGAATCGCTCCTGGGTGCCGGATGCGGCGAACCTGCAGTATGAGCAGTACTGGAAGCTGCATGGCGGCATGGAGGCGGTCAGCAACCGGGCGGATATGCTATCGGATAATCTGCTGGCCCTGGGCGCTCAGTATGGCTGGCAGCTGGCGGGGATGATGCTGATGGGCGCGGCGCTGATGCGCAGCGGCTGGCTCAAAGGGCAGTTCAGCCTGCGTCACTACCGGCGCACAGGCGCCCTGCTGGTGGTGGCCGGGATGGCGGTCAATCTGCCGGCAATATTCGCCCAGTGGTATCTGGCCTGGGACTATCGCTGGTGTGCGTTTTTGCTGCAGGCGCCGCGCGAACTGAGCGCCCCGTTGCAGGCAATCGGCTATGCCTCGCTGGCCTGGGGTTACTGGCCGCAGCTGTGCCGTTTCCGGCTGGTGGGCGCTATCGCCTGCGTCGGACGCATGGCGCTGAGCAACTACCTGCTGCAGACCCTGATCTGCACCACCCTGTTTTATCATCTCGGGCTGTTTATGCGCTTCGATCGCCTGCAGCTGCTGGCCTTTGTTCCCCCCATCTGGGCCGTTAACCTCCTCGTCTCATGGCTCTGGCTGCGCCGCTTCCGCCAGGGGCCGGTGGAATGGCTGTGGCGTCAGCTAACCCTGCGTGCGTCAGGCACATCACTCAAAGACACATCCAGATAACGATCTCGATCACAATCATTAACAAAACGGATGTAAACGTTTCCAGCCGTGTGACTTCACTCACGTAGCGGACCGCGGGTCACTGCCAGAATAGCCTCCTTGCTGAGCACAGGAGGTGAATGTGACGTGCTGTAATTCTCTAAAGGTCGCTGAGTATGATCACCATTCGTGATGTTGCCCGCCAGGCGGGTGTATCCGTGGCCACTGTGTCGCGGGTGCTGAACAACAGCGCGCTGGTGAGTCCGGATACGCGCGACGCCGTAATGAAAGCGGTGACCCAGCTGGGCTACCGGCCCAACGCCAACGCCCAGGCGCTGGCCACCCAGGTGAGCGATACCATCGGCGTGGTGGTGATGGACGTCTCCGATGCCTTCTTTGGTGCGCTGGTGAAAGCGGTGGATACCGTCGCCCAGCAGCATCAAAAATATGTGTTGATCGGCAACAGCTATCACGAGGCGGAAAAAGAGCGTCACGCCATCGAGGTGCTGATCCGCCAGCGCTGCTCGGCGCTGATCGTCCATTCGAAAGCGCTCAGCGATGAAGAGCTGAGCGACTTTATGCAACATATCCCGGGAATGGTGCTGATCAACCGCATCGTGCCGGGCTTTGCCCATCGTTGCGTCGGGCTCGACAACGTCAGCGGCGCGCTGATGGCCACCCGCATGCTGCTCAATCACGGTCACCAGCGCATCGGCTATCTCTCCTCAAATCACGGCATTGAAGATGACGATATGCGCCGGGAAGGGTGGAGCAAAGCGCTGCAGGAGCAGGGCATCATCGCCCCGGACAGCTGGGTCGGCTCTGGCTCCCCGGATATGCAGGGCGGCGAGGCGGCGATGGTCGAACTGCTGGGGCGTAATCTCGGTCTCACCGCAGTGTTTGCCTATAACGACAGCATGGCGGCCGGCGCGCTGACGACCCTGAAGGACAACGGCATTGTCGTGCCGCAGCATCTGTCGCTGATTGGCTTTGATGATATTCCTATTTCCCGTTACACCGATCCGCAGCTCACCACCGTGCGCTATCCGGTGATGTCGATGGCAAAGCTGGCTACCGAGCTGGCGCTGCTGGGGGCGGCCGGCAAGCTGGATCGCGAGGCGACGCACTGCTTTATGCCGACGCTGGTGCGCCGCCATTCTGTCACCCAGCGGCAAACTGTGGGGCCGATCACTAACTGAAGCGGCGACGGTATGTAACCGCTTTCAATTTGTGAGTAAATTCACAGTATATTAACATTCTCCTGATTATGATGGCAGCGTTTACCAGTCTGAACCACAAGGTGATGAGTAATCCTCACTTTTTTAAGTAGGAACAAGGCGTTAAACGAGTAGTAGAGTCGTATTTTCCTGGAGCGTTACCCGACACGGAAGACCGAATTTTCGTCGTGAAATGCGTTGTGCGGTAACACTAATGCAACAACCCCCCGCCCGCATTCTTTCACAATAATGACCCTGCATAATAAAACCGGAGATTCCATGAATAAGAAGGTGTTTACCCTGTCTGCTGTAATGGCTGGTCTGTTATTTGGCGCCGCCGCACACGCAGCAGATACCCGTATCGGCGTGACAATTTATAAATATGACGACAACTTTATGTCGGTGGTGCGTAAGGCGATTGAAAAAGATGGCAAATCCGCGCCAGACGTCCAGCTGCTGATGAATGACTCACAGAACGATCAGTCGAAACAAAACGATCAGATTGACGTGCTGCTGGCGAAAGGCGTGAAGGCGCTGGCGATCAACCTGGTTGACCCGGCGGCTGCGGGAACGGTGATTGAAAAAGCGCGCGGGCAGGATATTCCGGTGGTGTTCTTCAACAAAGAGCCTTCCCGCAAAGCGCTGGATAGTTACGACAAAGCTTATTACGTCGGTACTGACTCGAAAGAGTCCGGGATTATTCAGGGCGATCTGATCGCTAAGCACTGGAAAGCCAACCCGAACTGGGATCTGAATAAAGACGGCCAGATCCAGTTCGTCCTGCTGAAAGGCGAGCCGGGCCATCCGGATGCGGAAGCGCGTACTACCTACGTTATCAAAGAGCTGAACGATAAAGGTCTGAAGACCCAGCAGCTGCAGCTGGATACCGCCATGTGGGATACCGCACAGGCGAAAGACAAAATGGACGCCTGGCTCTCTGGCCCGAATGCGAACAAGATTGAAGTGGTGATCGCCAACAACGATGCCATGGCGATGGGGGCGGTTGAAGCGCTGAAAGCGCACAACAAGAGCAGCATTCCGGTATTCGGCGTTGATGCCCTGCCAGAAGCGCTGGCGCTGGTGAAATCCGGCGCAATGGCCGGTACCGTGCTGAACGATGCTAACAACCAGGCGAAAGCGACCTTCGATCTGGCGAAAAACCTCGCCGAAGGTAAAGATGCCGCAGCGGGCACCAACTGGAAAATTGACAACAAGATCGTTCGCGTACCGTACGTGGGCGTCGATAAAGACAACCTGAGCCAGTTTACCGGCAAATAATCGTGATGTGAGTTGCGGGCGTGGTTTAACCACGCCCGATTATTCCTGATACAGAACCAGACTCCTGCTGGCGCTATTGCGCCGGACGGGGCGTGCATGAACGCAGCCAGGTATAACTATGGTCAGCAATAATAGCGAACGGTCAGGCGAATATTTGTTGGAGATGACCAACATCAACAAATCGTTTCCTGGCGTCAAGGCTCTTGATAATGTCAACCTGAAGGTTCGTCCGCACTCCATTCATGCGTTAATGGGGGAAAACGGCGCCGGCAAATCGACATTATTAAAATGCCTGTTTGGGATCTATCAAAAAGATTCCGGTAGCATTCTTTTTCAGGGAAAAGAGATCGATTTCCATTCGGCGAAAGAAGCCCTGGAAAACGGTATTTCGATGGTGCATCAGGAATTAAACCTGGTATTACAGCGTTCGGTCATGGATAACATGTGGCTCGGGCGCTATCCCACCAAAGGTATGTTTGTCGATCAGGACAAAATGTACCGGGATACCAAGGCCATTTTTGATGAGCTGGATATTGATATTGACCCGCGCGCCCGCGTCGGCACCTTATCGGTATCCCAGATGCAGATGATTGAGATCGCCAAGGCGTTTTCCTATGACGCCAAAATCGTCATCATGGACGAACCGACGTCATCGCTGACCGAAAAAGAGGTCAACCATCTGTTTAAGATCATCCGCAAGCTGAAAGATCGTGGCTGCGGTATCGTCTATATCTCGCACAAAATGGAAGAAATTTTCCAGCTGTGCGATGAAATAACCATCCTGCGCGACGGCCAGTGGATCGCCACTCAGCCGCTGGAAGGGCTGGATATGGACAAGATCATCGCCATGATGGTCGGGCGCTCGCTCAACCAGCGTTTTCCGGATCGCGAAAATACCCCGGGGGAAGTGATCCTTCAGGTGCGCAATCTGACCTCGCTGCGCCAGCCGTCGATTCGCGATGTCTCCTTTGATCTGCATAAAGGCGAAATTCTCGGTATCGCCGGCCTGGTTGGCGCTAAACGCACCGATATCGTGGAGACCCTTTTCGGCATCCGTGAGAAGGCCAGCGGCACCATCACCCTGCACGGGAAGAAGATCAACAACCACAGCGCCAACGAGGCGATTAACCACGGTTTTGCGCTGGTGACCGAGGAGCGGCGCTCCACCGGGATCTATGCCTATCTGGATATCGGTTTTAACTCGCTGATCTCCAATATTAAGAAATATAAAAACAGCGTCGGCTTGCTGGATAACGCGCGAATGAAGAGCGATACCCAATGGGTTATTGACTCGATGCGCGTTAAAACTCCCGGCCAGCATACGCAGATCGGTTCGCTTTCCGGTGGTAACCAGCAAAAGGTCATTATAGGCCGCTGGCTGCTCACCCAGCCGGAGATCCTGATGCTGGACGAGCCGACGCGCGGTATCGACGTCGGCGCCAAGTTTGAGATCTACCAGCTGATTGCCGAGCTGGCTAAAAAAGACAAAGGGATCATTATTATTTCTTCCGAAATGCCGGAACTGCTGGGGATTACCGACCGCATTCTGGTGATGAGCAATGGCCTGGTCGCGGGCATTGTTGAAACTAAAACCACCACGCAAAACGAAATACTGCGTCTTGCGTCATTGCACCTTTAAGATCAGGGGCTTCACATGAGTGCGTTAAATAAAAAGAGTTTTCTCACTTACCTGAAAGAGGGTGGGATATATGTCGTCCTTCTGGTCCTGTTAGCTATTATTATTTTCCAGGATCCGACATTTTTAAGTCTGCTCAACCTGAGTAATATCCTGACCCAGTCCTCGGTGCGTATTATTATTGCCCTCGGCGTGGCCGGGCTTATCGTCACGCAGGGGACCGACCTCTCCGCTGGCCGTCAGGTGGGACTGGCGGCGGTGATTGCCGCCACCATGCTGCAGGCGGTGGATAATGCCAACAAAGTGTTCCCGGATATGGCAACCATGCCGATCCCACTGGTGATCCTGCTGGTATGCGCCATCGGGGCGGTCATCGGCCTGATTAACGGGATCGTTATCGCCTACCTGAACGTGACGCCGTTTATTACCACCCTCGGCACCATGATCATCGTCTACGGCATTAACTCGCTGTATTACGACTTCGTGGGCGCATCGCCGATCTCCGGTTTTGACAGCCACTTCTCCCATTTTGCCCAGGGATTTGTGGCGCTGGGCTCGTTCCGCCTGTCCTACATTACCTTCTACGCGCTGATTGCCGTCTTCTTTGTCTGGATCCTGTGGAACAAGACGCGCTTTGGTAAAAACATCTTCGCTATCGGCGGTAACCCGGAAGCGGCGAAAGTCTCCGGGGTTAACGTGGCGTTAAACCTGCTGATGATCTATGCCCTTTCCGGCGTGTTCTACGCCTTCGGCGGTCTGCTGGAAGCCGGGCGTATCGGCTCGGCGACCAATAACCTCGGCTTTATGTATGAACTGGACGCCATTGCCGCCTGCGTGGTGGGCGGCGTCTCGTTCAGCGGCGGGGTAGGGACGGTGTTTGGCGTGGTGACCGGGGTGATTATCTTTACCGTCATCAACTACGGCCTGACCTACATCGGCGTCAACCCTTACTGGCAGTACATTATTAAGGGGGCGATTATTATCTTCGCCGTGGCGCTGGACTCCCTGAAATATGCCCGTAAGAAATAAGATTGAACGCATCAAAAACCCGCGCCAGGCGCGGGTTTTTACTATTTAAATAGAGAAGAAATAAGTGTTTTAGAAATAGGGACGAGTCCTGTTTCAAGGCCAAACGGCTTATAGATTTTATTAATGATCTCGGCAGAATAATTGCCTTTATCATTTTCCACATCAGATAAGGTCTTACGAGAGACATCCACTAGCCGGGCATATTCATCCTGGCGTAAACCCAGAACTTCTACTCTCAGTTTTTTCAGGGCCTCTCCCTGGCTGATGGCGCCTAGCATGATGTCATGGATAATGGCGTGAATGACCGCCTGACGATCGACCGTTTTGACTTTTTTTAAACCAGCCGAGACGCGTTGTCTGCTTATCTCTGAACGAGCTTTTTTTTCCGTAGCCGTTACCCCGGTGGCGGGTAGGGATGGTGGGTTATCCGCCCGCAGCCTGGCTAAGGTATTTTGGATTTCTGTTTCTTTTTTATTCAGGGTCTTCATAACAGCCCCCAGCGAGCGAGTTTGTCAGGTATAAATTTAAAACCAATGGATGGCATTTCCAGAATCTGAACAGGAACGCCGCGTGCTTTAAGACGGGATGGTAAATCAACGAGTTGAGATGCGGTTTCACTTAAAGCATTAAGCAATGTGTCAGGGGCGATCCATTCAGCCAAAGCTTGTGCGATGGCGCCAAAGTTATATTCGCCTCCTGATTCGCAGGCTAATGACCACTTCATCGTGCGCGGTATACCTTCCGGGTCGGCTTTCATTGGTGCAAAATCGTAGATTGGCGCAAGGGTAATTTCATTATCTGCTTTCATAAATGCAGTATTACGTCCATGGTTATCACTATTGCCAAAAATAATGTTTAATAAGTCTCGACGTACCCAATCGATGATAAATCCTTGAACATCAAAGCGATAATTCTGTACTCTTACCATATTACTGGATGTGATCTTTTCGATCAGGATCCGCAGCGTGGTTTCATGATCAAGTATCGTCGCTGGCGCTTTTTGTAACAGAGAATAGACTGACTCCATTCCCAATCTCATTATCCGGCCATCATCGTCTCTTCTGATATCAAATCGCGGCAACCAGAGAGAGGGATAATGTAGCCCCTCCTGCTGCGGCTCCTCGTTCCTGGGCATAGTCGAGAAAATCACTGGCACGATTCATGACATCAGTGACAGAGAACGTTTTACTGCTTGCCAGACTATCCCAGTCCGGCACCGAGTCTTTAATGCGTAAATTTCCCACTGGCGACATCGTGCCGAATTTGAGCAAGATGAAATTCTGCTGGCCCTGAGGAAGTTCACTGATATCTAAAAAGTTAACCCAGTAACGTCGGCTGGCGCCGCCTGGAATGATATCGTCTATAAATCTTAACCATCCAGGATTTCCGTGATCCTCAAAATAAAGCGAAACGGGATGGTTGAGCGACACGGCGTGATAGTCATCGCGTTCCAGAAAGTCGATGGCGTAATCGGTAAGATAGTCGATTTGTGTTGTAAACCAGTCCCCTTGCTCACTACCGGGGAATTTTATCAACGCAATGTCTTGCCACTCCGCATTGAGAAAGGCTTGTACCGTTAATGTTTCCATCTCGCCCTCCAAAAAAGATGATGAGTGAAATATTACGCATTAAAGAGCATTTATGAAATTAACGTTACTTATAATACGCATTGTTTTGGCATCGCATGATTAATGCATCTTATATCACTCATTGGCGGGTTTTGTGTTTTTCTGCAGCTCCAGCAGCTGCTCCGGAGTGACTGCAGGGTAGGACTGGGCGTCATCCGGTACGTCATGCTGTTGAGCCGGAATCGGGATGAGAGGGCCGAGAAAGCGCGGTTCCCGTTTGAAGATATAGAGGTCCGCCAGCGCGCCAAAGCGGGCGCCGAACTCGCGCAGCCGCACGCTCCACATATCCTTCGGCGACGGCACCGCGTAGCACTGGGCCTGGATCCCCATATGCAGGGCGATAAACAGCGCCCGTTCGCAGTGGAAGCGCTGGGTGATGATAATGAAGTCGTTGGTATCGAACACTTTGCGGGTGCGGACAATCGAGTCGAGCGTACGGAAGCCGGCATAGTCCAGCACGATATCGGCAGGATCGACGCCGCCTTTAATCAGGTCCCGACGCATGGTCATCGGTTCATTGTAGCTTTGCAGAGCATTATCGCCGCTCAGCAGCAGATAGTTGACCTTGCCGCTGTTGTAGGCGTTCAGCGCGCCCTGGATGCGGTAGCGGTAATACTGATTGATGACGCCGGTGCGGTAATATTTGGCGGTGCCCAGCACCACGCCGACCTGACGGTAGGGCAGGTCCTGCAGCTCATCATAGATATAGGGCGCGGTTTTCCAGCTCATCCAGCGGTCAAGGCCCAGCACGGTCAACAGCAGCAGGCCGAGCAGGACTAACAGGCTGTAGAACACACGCTTTAACATGAACTTGGCTCAATAATAGACAACGGAGTCTTCAGGCTACTTTACCCGCCGGGTAAGCGCAAGAAACCCGCGTTTGATTGCGGGGATTTTCAGCAATATAGACAGATCGCCGAACGCAGGTCGGGTAAGGCGTGAGCCGACACCCGGCATAGAGATCTTCAGCTCGCCATGGCGCGAACCGTAGATACTGTTATGCCATGCAAGCATTTTCCGTATGCTGCGTGGCATCGAACGGGCGTCCCGATTTCAGGACCCCGTACGCCACCTGTGCCAGCTTCCGCATCATTGCACCGATGATCAGCTTTGCATTTTTTCCGCTCTTCTCCAGTCGTTCCCTGAATATCCGACCCCATTCTGTCTTGTACAGCGTCACCATTGCCGGCATGTACAGCGCACGGCGCAGCGACATATGACCCATTTTACTCATCCGACTCACCCGCCGGATGCTGCTGCCTGATTCATGCTGCTTTGGTGTCAGACCCGCGAACGCCGCGAACTGCCTCGCTTCCAGGAATCTGTTTTTCAGCCCCACGTAAGCCAGCAACACCGCCGATGTTTTCGCTCCGATCCCCGGGATACTGTCCAGCAGTTTGCGACGGTGCTTCATATCCGGATCATCATCCGTCAGGTCTTTTATCTGCTTTTCGATACGCTTCAGTTCCGTCTCCAGCCACAGCAGGTGCATGTCGATACTCGGCAACTGAACTTCACGGGCACTTTCCCGCCGGTTCTGCTCCTGAACATGCATTTCCGTCAGTGCCTGATGCCGCAGCACCAGCGCCCGCAGGGCCCGCTCAACCGGATGGGGGGCTTCCCATATCACCGGGCGTTTCTCCCGGCAAAAATACGCCAGCTGGCGGGCATCCACCGTATCGGTTTTGCTGCGTATTCCCTGGCTCTGGACGAACGCTTTGCTGAGCAACGGATTGATAATGGAGACCAGATACCCCGCGTCAGAGAGATGAGCGGCGACATCTTCCATATACGTCCCGGTCGCTTCCATGCAGACGTGGGCATTGCTGACCTGATGACCGCACAACCAGCTGACGAGCTCGTTATGGCCTTTTGGGGTGTTGGCAAATTTCTTGCTGCGGTGACGGCCATCAGGGCGCAGCATATCGACATCGAGTTTAGCTTTGGCAACATCAATGCCGATAAAGTGGAGTTTGTTTTCCATGGTGTAACCATCCTTGCAAATGCGGGGTACCGGGTGTTCCGGTCCATGATACTGTTCGGTTTATCACTTGTGGAGGAGCGCAGTCCGGTGCGAATTATCTACGACACAGATTTGAGGATCTAAGGTCGGGTGCGGCATCCGGACTGCATGGCAGAAAGAACTGGCCGGTTCTCTCTGCACGAAAGGAATAATACAAGGTCGGGTAAGCGTAGCGCCACCCGACAACATCTCGGTATATCAGGTCGACGGTATATCAGGTCGGCCGGATAAGGCGAAACCGTCATCCGGCAATCTGCTCAGGCTGATCAACCTAACAGGACGCGCTCGATATTCTGGCAGCCCAGCGCCTTCAGGGTGGCGACGGTGGCATCCCACTGGATCAGCGCCGCGTCGGCTTTCTCCGCGAGGATTGCCCGCTGGATAGCGGGATAATCATAGCCGTTGAGGCTCAGGAGATTCAGCGCCCCCTGCAGCGGCGGCAGCGTCGGATTGAACGCCGCGTTTTCCGCATAGCTGCCGCTGAAAATGGTGCCGTCTTTCAGCTCCAGCGCCACGCCGGAGGGCGAGTGGCTGTAGGGCGCATGGCAGCGGTTGGCGGCCTGAATGGCTGCCTGGGTCAGGGCATCGCCGCTCACCGGGAAGCCATGGTCCTGTGCATCCATCAGCAGGGTTTTGATCTCCAGATCTTTCGGACCAAAGGCGTCCGGCAGATAGTGCTCCAGGGCATGCGCTTCGCGGCCCGGCAGATGAATGCGCAGCGCCAGTCCGCTGTTCAGTTCGTTCATAAACTGACGGCAATGGCCGCACGGCGTGTAGTTCACCGTAATAGCGCGCAGGGAGGTCTCGCCGCGCAGCCAGGCGTGGCTGATGGCGCTCTGCTCGGCGTGAACGGTCTGCTGCATGGTGGCGCCAGGAAACTCCATGTTGCCGCCGAAGTACCAGCGACCGCTGACGCCGCGGGCGATAGCCCCGACGTTAAAATGAGAAAGGTCGGCGCGCGCGCAGGCCGCGGCAAGCGGCAGTAGCGCAAAGGCCAGCGCGTCTTCGTCCAGACCTGTCGCATGTTGCAGCGTCGCCACCTGTTCGGCTTCAAGCAGCGCCGGGAAGTGCGGGTCGGCGAGCATCGGGGCGATGGCCGCCTGCAGGTCTGCTGCCAGAGTCGTCAAAGCAGCTTGAAAACGTGAGTGCATAGCGTTGCCTCATAACAATGTAATGGGAAGCCAGTGTACGGGCGTCCAGGGGGTTCTGGTGTGATTTACATCTCATTGTTCGTGCAACTTTAATTTGTTGCACTAATAAATGTGATATATATCACATTTTCAACCCACTACCACGAGAATGAGCGGAAATAAAAACGGCGCCAGCAGGGAGGTGATGATCCCGCACAGCACCAGCGCCAGAGAGCTGAAAGCCCCTTCCTGATAGTCCAGTTCCGCACAGCGGGCGGTGCCGAGGGCGTGCGAGGCGGTGCCCATCGACAGGCCGCGCGATGCTTTAGTGCGAATGCGCATCAGGTTAAGCAGGGTGTGACCAAACACCGCCCCGAGGATGCCGACAAAAATTACGCACACGGCGCTGATGGCCGGAATGCCGCCGATACTGCCGCTGACCGCCATGGCAATCGGCGTTGTGACTGACTTAGGCAGAATAGAGGCGGCAATTTGCGGTGTGGCGCCCATCAGCAAGGCGACGGTGGTACCGGTGATCATCGCCACGCAGCTGCCGATAAAGCAGATCGTGATGATTGATTTCCAGCGCGCGCGGATCTGGTGCAGCTGTTCATACAGCGGAAAGGCCAGCGCGACCACCGCCGGCTGCAGCAGATCGTTGAGAACTTTGCTGCCGGCAAAATAACGCTCATAGGAGATCCCGGTCAGCAGCAGAAACGGAATTATCACCACCATCGCCACCAGCAGCGGGTTGAGCAGCGGGAATTTAAACCGGGCCGCCAGTTTGCGGGCGAGGAAAAAGACGATCAGGGTTAGCGGCAGCGACCACCAGATTTCATGCATCATTTTTCTTTTCCTTTTGCCCAATCACTTTACGTTCGCCATGCACCAGGTGAGAGCTCCAGCTCACCACCACAAACACCACAAGGGTGCTGATGGCGCAGGAGATAACGACCGGCCCCAGCTGAGCGCGCAGCAGATCCCAGTACTGCATCACGCCGACGCCGATGGGGACGAACAGCAGCGCCATATAGCGGATGAGGATATTGCAGCCAGGATTGACCCATTGCGGCGGCATAATTTGCAGCGCCAGCAGCACGAAGAGGATCAGCATGCCGATGATGCTGCCGGGGATAGTGATGGGCAGCAGCCCGGCGATAAAAATTCCGGCGTATAAGCAGGCGTAAATCAGGACGAAGGCCCGCAGGTACTGCCAGATAATAGTCAGCGATTTACTCATGGTATTAACCCTTGATGAACTGCATTCATCATACAATTAATCCCTAAAATGTGCTACCGATCACATCATGAATTCTGCGCATCCCGGACATAGACAACAGGAACCGACCGGTTATTCGGCGAGCACGCTAGGCGGCGAGATAGTGCAGAAAGCGGGCGAGGGCCTGGGAGGGCACTTCGCTTTTGCGCCAGAACACCCCAACGCTACCTTTTTGCTCTATACGCGGCAAATTAAGAATCGCCAGCTGGCGATGTTCGGCGTAATGCTGCGCCAGCCGCAAGGAAAGAATAGAGATCATATCGCTGCTTTGCAGCAAATTGCTGGTGACGTTCATCGAGGCCGACTCAATGGTGTTCTCCGGGAGCATCACGCCGTTATCCACGAGGGCGTTATCAATACTCTGGCGAATGGGGGTGCCGGTGGGCCAGACAATCCAGCGCCAGGCGGCGAGATCCGCCCAGCTCAGGTGCGCCCGGCTGGCTAACGGATGGTCGGGACGGGCGACAAAACAGACCGGTTCGGTATACAGCACCCGATAGTTGAGCGGCAGTTCGAGCGCGCGTCCACCGACCCGGCCCACGACCACATCCACCACCCCGGAGAGCAGATCGTGCAGCAGTGGGGTCATCACTTTCTCTTCAATATTCAGATGCAGGGTCGGCATCTCGTTGAGCAGGGCGAGGATCGCCTGCGCCACGCAGTCTGTCGCCACCGGTGAGCAGCCGATCATCAGGCTGCCGACCAGACCGCCTTGCTTAAAGCGCTCAATCTCATACTGCGATCGCGACATGTCGTTGATCAGCCGCTGGGCGTGCTGGATCAGCAGTTTCCCCCCTTCCGAAGGGCGCAGTCCCTTACTGTGGCGCTCAAAGAGCGGCATGCCTACCTCATCTTCAAACTGCGTCAGCCATTTGGAGAGCGCGGGCTGGGTAATATTCATCATTTTCGCCACCTGGGTCAGGTTGCCTTGCTCACCCAGCGCCACCAGCATTTTCAGATGCTGCAGCTTCAGTTTTTGCGTCCAGTTCGCCATCAGTCGATAACCTCCAGGTTATGTCTGCGCCCGAAAAGCCATTGTACATTTCATCGCCATGATTACAAAATCGCAACATAAAAGAAATAAATACAACATCTACCCTGACCTGCACTGAGGCATCATTATGGCTCAACGACGTGAACTACAGACCTTACTCAACGCAGCGCCGGTTGGCGCCCTGCAGTGGCGTGTGATTATCTGCTGTTTTCTGGTGGTGATGCTTGATGGTTTCGACACCGCCGCCATTGGTTTTATCGCCCCCGATATCCGCGTTCACTGGCAACTGAGCGCCAGCGAACTCGCGCCGCTGTTTGGCGCCGGACTATTGGGATTGACCGCCGGGGCGCTGCTCTGCGGCCCGCTTTCCGACCGCTTTGGCCGAAAACGGGTGATTGAGTTCTGCGTCGCGTTGTTTGGCTTATTTAGCCTGCTCTCCGCGTTCTCGACGAATCTTGAAATGCTGGTGATCCTGCGTTTTCTCACCGGTCTGGGATTGGGCGGGGCGATGCCCAACACCATTACCATGACCTCGGAATATCTGCCCGCCCGCCGCCGCGGGGCGTTAGTGACCCTGATGTTCTGCGGTTTCACGCTTGGCTCGGCGCTGGGCGGCGTGGTCAGCGCGCAGCTGGTGGCGCATATCGGCTGGCACGGCATTCTGGCGCTGGGCGGGATCCTGCCGCTGCTGCTGGCTGTCGCGCTGCTGTGGGTGCTGCCGGAATCGCCTCGCTGGCAGGTGCGCCGCGGACTGCCGCAGGCGACCATCGCCAGAACGGTCAGCGCTATCACCGGCGAGCGCTACCCCGATACCCATTTCTGGCTGGATGAACCGGCGGCCGGGCCGAAAGGCAGCATTGGCCAGCTGTTTGTCGGCCGCCAGCTGGCGATCACCCTGATGCTCTGGGTGGTGTTCTTTATGAGCCTGCTGATTATCTATTTGCTCTCCAGCTGGATGCCGACGCTGCTTAACCATCGCGGGATAGATCTCCAGCATGCCTCGTGGGTCACCGCCGCGTTTCAGATCGGCGGCACGATGGGTGCTTTACTGCTCGGCGTCCTGATGGACCGCTTTAATCCCTTCCGTGTGCTGGCGCTGAGCTACTGTCTGGGCGCGCTGAGCATCGTGATGATTGGTTTAAGCGAAAACGGACTCTGGCTGATGGCGCTGGCGATCTTCGGTACCGGCATCGGCGTCAGCGGTTCACAGGTGGGGCTTAATGCGCTAACCGCCACGCTCTATCCCACCCAAAGTCGCGCCACCGGCGTCAGCTGGTCTAATGCCGTCGGCCGCTGCGGCGCCATCGTCGGCTCGCTCTCCGGCGGCATGATGATGGCGATGAATCTCTCTTTCAGTACGTTGTTTTACGTTATTGCGGTTCCGGCTGCGGTCAGCGCGGGGATGCTTATCCTGCTGACGCTGGCGGTCCGCCACTCTGGATCGGTACCCGACGCGCTGCCCTCCACCGGCATCGTGAATAAGTAAGGAGAAGAATAATGACATCATTCACCACCGAGGCGAGCCGCGATCGCCAGCAGTTCTATCACCAGATTTCCGGGCAGAATCTGACCCCGCTGTGGGAATCGCTGCACCATCTGGTGCCGCAAACGCCGAATGCCAACTGCGCCCCGGCGTACTGGAACTACCAGGAAATTCGCCCGTTGCTACTGGAGAGCGGGCAGCTCATCGGCGCCAAAGAAGCGGTGCGCCGGGTACTGGTGCTGGAGAACCCGCAGCTGCGCGGCCAGTCGTCTATTACCTCATCACTGTATGCCGGCCTGCAGCTGATCATGCCCGGTGAGGTGGCGCCGAGCCACCGTCATAACCAGTCGGCGCTGCGCTTTGTCGTGGAAGGCCATGGCGCGTTTACTGCCGTCGACGGCGAGCGCACGGCCATGAGCCCTGGCGATTTTATTCTCACGCCGCAGTGGCGCTGGCATGACCACGGCAATCCGGGGGAGGAACCGGTTATCTGGCTGGATGGTCTCGATTTACCGCTGGTCAACTATCTCGGCTGCGGTTTTGCGGAGGATTATCCGCAGGAGCAGCAGCCGGTCACCCGTCAGGAGGGCGATTACCTGCCGCGCTACGCGGCCAACATGCTGCCGCTGCGCCATCAGGTGGGAAATTCCTCGCCGATTTTTAACTACCGCTACGACCGCAGCCGCGAGGCGCTGCACGACCTGACCCGCTTCGGCGAGGCCGACGAGTGGGACGGCTACAAGATGCGCTACGTCAACCCGGTCACCGGCGGCTATCCGATGCCCTCGATGGGCGCTTTCCTGCAACTGTTGCCGAAAGGGTTCCACTCGCGGGTGGCGAAAACCACCGACAGCACCATCTACCACGTGGTGGAAGGCTGCGGTCAGGTGACGATTGGCGAACAAACCTTCATCTTCCAGGCGAAAGATATCTTCGTGGTGCCGACCTGGCACGGCGTGTCGTTCAACGCCAGCGAAGAGTGCGTGTTATTCAGCTTCTCGGACCGTCCGGTACAGGAGGCTTTAGGCCTGTTCCGCGAAGCGCGTTATTAATAATAAGGAAAACCATCATGACTCAATACGTTTTTGCACCCCAGGCGCCGATTAGCATCCCCGTTGTTGGCAGCGATGAGCAGTTCCCGGTACGCCGCGTGTACTGCGTTGGCCGTAACTATGCCGCTCACGCCCGGGAAATGGGCTTCGATCCCGATCGCGAGCCGCCGTTCTTCTTTTGCAAACCGGCCGATGCGGTCGTACCGGTGGCGGCAGGCGAAACGCTGGATTTACCGTATCCGGCGCAGACCGACAACTATCATTACGAAATTGAGCTGGTGGTGGCGATTGGTAAGCAGGGGCGCGATATTCCACTGGAGCAGGCGCAGGAGTATATCTGGGGCTACGCCACGGGTCTCGATATGACCCGTCGCGACCGCCAGATGGAGATGCGCCAGATGGGGCGCCCGTGGGAAATTGGCAAAGCCTTCGATCTTTCCGCTCCCATCGCGCCGCTGCATAAAGCCGCCGATGTCCACAATGTCACTCAGGCCGGGATCTGGCTGCAGGTGAATGGCGAGGATCATCAGCGCAGCGATATTCGCCATCTGATCTGGTCGGTGAATGAAACCATCAGCTATCTCTCGGGCTTTTTCGAACTGCAGCCAGGGGATCTCATTTTCACTGGCACCCCGGAAGGCGTTGGCGCGGTAGTGAAGGGCGATGTGATCACCGGCAACGTTGACGGACTGACGCCTGTTGCCGTTCGCGTGGTGTGAGGTGAGCGATGAAGCTGTACAGTTTTTTTAACAGCTCGGCCTCCTACCGGGTGCGTATTGCGCTGGCGCTGAAGGGGATTGATTATCAGGCCGTTGGGGTCAATATCCGCATCGGGGCGCAGAATGCGCTGGAGTACCGGCGGCTCAATCCGGTGGGGCTGGTGCCGACGCTTATCACCGATGAGGGTGAATCGCTGGGCCAGTCGCTGGCGATAATCGACTGGCTCGACCGCCACTATCCGCAAATGCCGCTGCTGCCGCAGGAGGATCCGGCGCGGATGCGGGTGCTGGAGATGGTCTACGCCATCGCCTGCGATATTCATCCGATTAATAACATGCGGGTTTTGCGCTACCTGAGCGACGAGCTGAAGGTCAGCGAAGAGGAGAAACAGCGCTGGTACGCCCACTGGATCCAGCAGGGGTTGAGTGCGCTGGAGCAGTTGCTGCGCCAGGCGAAATCTGGCGATTACTGCGTCGGTAATACGCCGACGCTCGCCGACTGCTGCCTGGTGCCGCAGTGGGCTAACGCGCAGCGGATGGGGTGCGATCTGAGCCATTATCCGCGCTGCCAGGCGGTTTACGACGCCTGTACCCGGCTACCGGCGTTTATCGCCGCCGCGCCGGAAAATCAACAAGACAAAATTCCGGCCTAGGGAGGAGGGAAGATGGCGAAAGTGACGCGAGCAATTATCGTCGGCGGCGGCATTGGCGGCGCGGCGACGGCGCTCTCCCTGGCGCGCCAGGGGATCAACGTGATGCTGCTGGAAAAGGCGCATGAAATCGGTGAAATCGGCGCGGGTATCCAGCTGGGGCCGAATGCGTTTTCGGCGCTGGATAGCCTGGGCGTCGGCGAAGTGGCGCGCCAGCGGGCGGTATTTACCGACCATATCACGATGATGGATGCGGTGAATGGGGAAGAGGTGGTGCGTATCGAGACCGGCCAGGCCTTCCGCGACCATTTCGGCGGCCCGTATGCGGTGATCCATCGGGTGGACATTCACGCCACCGTGTGGGAAGCCGCGCTGACCCATCCCGGTGTGGACTACCGGACGTCGACTCAGGTGGTGGATATCCGTCAGACCGCCGATGACGTGACGGTCTTTGACGATCAGGGCAACAGCTGGACCGCCGATATCCTGCTGGGCTGCGACGGCGTGAAGTCAGTGGTGCGCCAGAGTCTGCTCGGCGATGCGCCGCGGGTCACCGGCCACGTGGTGTACCGCGCGGTGGTGGAAGCGGCTGACATGCCGGAAGACCTGCGGATTAACGCGCCGGTGCTGTGGGCCGGGCCGCACTGTCATCTGGTGCACTATCCGCTGCGCGGCGGCAAACAGTACAACCTGGTGGTTACCTTCCATAGCCGTGAAAGCGAAGAGTGGGGCGTGCGCGACGGCAGCAAGGAAGAGGTGCTCTCTTACTTTAAAGGGATTCATCCGCGGCCGCGGCAGATGCTCGACAAGCCAACGTCCTGGCGCCGCTGGTCTACCGCCGACCGCGAGCCGGTTGCAAAGTGGGGCAACGATCGCATTACCCTGGTTGGGGATGCTGCCCATCCGGTGGCGCAATATATGGCGCAGGGTGCCTGCATGGCGCTGGAGGATGCGGTCACGATCGGTAAAGCGCTGCAGCAGTGCGACGGCGACGCTGCCCGCGCCTTCGCGCTGTATGAGTCGGTACGTATTCCGCGTACCGCGCGGATTGTCTGGTCAACCCGTGAAATGGGGCGGATTTATCACGCCGCGGGCGTCGAGCGGCAGGTGCGTAATCTGCTGTGGAAGGGCAAAAGCCAGCAGGAGTTCTATCGCGGCATGGAATGGCTGTACGGCTGGAAAGAAGACAACTGCCTCGAACCGCGCTGAGGCTCTGCATTGAGATCTTTCAACCGACGCACAGAGGCGCTACCATAGCGCCTCTTTTTTTTCCGGGTAACGATATGCGTGTATTACTGGCGCCGATGGAAGGCGTGCTCGATTCGCTGGTGCGCGAGCTGCTGACCGAGGTTAACGATTACGATCTGTGCATCACCGAATTTCTGCGCGTGGTGGACCAGCTGCTGCCGGTAAAATCGTTCTACAGGCTGTGCCCGGAGCTGCACCATCAGAGCCGCACCCCATCCGGCACCCGCGTGCGCGTCCAGCTGCTGGGACAATATCCCGAGTGGCTGGCGGAAAACGCCGCCCGCGCGGTGGCGCTGGGTTCGTGGGGCGTGGATTTAAACTGCGGCTGTCCGTCGAAGCTGGTGAACGGCAGCGGCGGCGGGGCGACGTTATTGAAAGATCCCGAGCTTATTTATCGCGGGGCGAAAGCCATGCGCGAAGCGGTGCCCGATCATCTGCCGGTGACGGTGAAAGTTCGTCTCGGCTGGGACAGCGGCGAACGGCGCTTTGAAATCGCCGACGCGGTACAGCAGGCGGGCGCCAGCGAGCTGGTGGTGCATGGCCGCACCAAAGAGGATGGCTACAAAGCTGAACGCATCAACTGGCAGGCGATCGGCGAGATCCGCCAGCGCCTGACCATCCCGGTGGTCGCCAACGGTGAAATCTGGGACTGGCAAAGCGCCCAGGAGTGCATGGCCGCCACCGGCTGCGATTCGGTGATGATTGGCCGCGGGGCGCTTAACGTGCCGAATCTTAGCCGGGTGATCAAATACAACGAACCGCGCATGCCGTGGCCGCAGGTGGTTCAGCTGTTGCAAAAATATACCCGCCTGGAAAAGCAGGGCGACACCGGTCTGTATCATGTGGCGAGAATTAAGCAGTGGTTAGGCTATTTACGCAAGGAATATACCGAGGCGCTGACCCTGTTTAATGAAATTCGCGCTCTGCAAACCTCAGCTGAAATAGCGGCGGCGATCGCCCGCTATTAAAATATTGTTATTTGCTTCACATATTATTACTTACCTGCCTATTGATGGTAGGCATGAGTTGAATAAAGTGATAATGTGCAGTCAATCAATTCAGGATTGCTACTGAACCCAGGCAAAACCTAAGCACTTTCGTCATTCGTGGCGCAAAGTGCTTAGGTTTTTTTTTGGCTAAAATTCAATGGTGAAAAAATGGTTATGTAAAACAATAGGTTGTAATTAACGTTTTCTCTGGCATCGTCGCGGTTTTATTACCGGCGGACGCCCTTTGCCATTCATTTTTTAAAAAAGAAAACAGGTAAATAAATAACCTGGGGATCCCCTTTGTTTTTATTCAGTCACGGTGGATATCACAATGCATAACAAAAAAATAAATCAGCTTCTGATCGGCGCGGCGCTGGCGGTAATGGTGCCTGCCGTGAGCGCCGCGGAAACTCCGGCGTGGAACGGCAGCGTGCTGGGGTTCGAAGCCGGGCAGCAAGGGCTGTTGGGCGATATGCTGGGCATTCGTCCGATCCTCGAAGAGAACGGCTTTCATTATAATCTCGGCTATCTGAATGAGATGGCCTACAACGCCGGCGGCGGTTATGACCATGATAAACACCTGGCCTATATTGACCAGGTGGCGCTGACCTTTACCCAGGATCTGGAGCGCTGGACCGGCATACCGGACGCCCGACTCGAAGGCAATATCGTCAACCGCAACCACGATGATAACCTCACTACAAAACGGCTGCAGGATCCGCGGGTGAGTTTCAACGATCTGTCGCAGGAGAGCTGGGGCGGCGGGTCAGTCACCCGTCTTGGCTGGCTGACCTTTGCCCGCAGCTTTGACGACCGTCGCCTGACCTGGCGCATCGGCATGATGAACAAGGTGCAAACCTTCGACCAAATCATACCCTGCGATTTTCAACTGCTGACCCAGTGCGGCGGCAAATCGGCCAACTCGCTGACCTGGAATAACTGGAATATCCACACCTGGGGGACCACCCTCGAGTACAAGCTGACGCCGACGGTCACTCTGAAAGGCGGGGTGATGGAGCAGAATCCGCAGGCCGCCTCGCGCAGCCACGCCTGGAGCTGGTCGACGAAGGGCAGCAAAGGCATTTTACTGCCGATGGAGATCGAAACCCGTCCGCTGATTAATGGCCTGCCGGGGGCTTATAACCTCGGTGTGGTCTGGACTAACGCGCCGCAAAGCGATCTCTACAGCGGCAAATCCGGCGGCGCCGGGGCGACCGATCCGCAAGGCTATGCCGAGCACGACAGCACCTGGTTTATGTACGCCGGCCTCAACCAGCAGATTACCCGTCACGCCGACGATCCGCTGCGGGGAATGAGCGTCTCGCTGAGCGGCAGCCTCAGCGACCAGCGCAGTAACTATATACACTCCGCCGTCGCCGCCTCCATGCGCTACCGCGGGCTGTTTGACGCCCGTCCGGAGGACTGGATTGGCTTCGGCCTGACGTGGATCGACATGAGCAGCCACTATGCGCGGAATCAGCGCTATATGAACCAGCTCAGCGGCGCCACCGACTATAACGATCCGGCTTATCAGCCGGTGGCCGGCCACTCGCTGAACGGCGAGCTCTATTATCGCTTCCGTCCGGTCTCCTGGCTGGAGCTGCAGCCGGGCCTGCAGTACTGGCACCGTCCGGGCGGCGTTGCGCAGACCCAGGACGCGTGGGTGGTGGAGTGGAAAACCGTCGTGACCTTCTGATAGTCGCGATCTTAATCACGTTTTTTCACTTGTCAGGTTGAGCGCGCAGCAGAAGTTGTTACAGTGCGGGTGTTGGATTGCAACTGCTGCGGCAGGCAAAACCTGATCACCTGGCGTTTCGTCGGGGGTCAGGTTTTTTTGTTTCTGGGGTCTATATGCAAATCGCCAAAGTACTCAATAACAATGTGGTGGTGGTTCTTGACGAGCACCGGCGCGAACAGGTGGTGATGGGGCGAGGGCTGGCCTTTCAGAAACGCCCGGGCGACGTGCTGGATGACAGTAAAATTGAAAAAGTTTTCGCCTTACAAAGCGATGAGCTGGTTGGTCGCTTAGGGGAGCTGCTTAGTCAGATACCGTTAGAAGTGATGACCACCTGTGACCGGATCATTGAGCTGGCCCGCGGGCGGCTGGGTAAGTTACAGGACAGTGTGTACATCACGCTAACCGACCACTGTCACTTTGCTATCGAGAGGCAGAAGAACGGCGTCGCGCTGCGTAATGTACTGCTGTGGGAGATCAAGCGGCTGTATCCGAAGGAGTTCGCGCTGGGTCAGGAGGCAAGGGCCATTATTGCCAAAAGGCTTGGCGTGGAGCTGGCGGAGGATGAAGCCGGATTTATCGCCCTGCATCTGGTGACGGCGCAGCTCAACAGCGAAATGCCGGAGGTCATGCACGTGACCCGGGTGATGCAGGAGATCCTGCAGCTGGTGAAGTATCAGCTGCAGCTGAATTACGATGAAGAGTCGCTAAGCTATCAGCGTTTCGTTACCCACCTGAAATTTTTCGCCCAGCGGATGCTGACGCGCACGGTGGTGGAAGATGACGACCTCTCGTTGCACAGCGCGGTGAAAGATAACTACGCCAAAGCGTGGAAATGTGCGGAAACGGTGGCGACGCATCTGCAAAAGCAGTATCAGCGCGCGCTGACCACCGAAGAAATTATGTTTCTTGCCATTCATATCGAACGGGTAAGAAAAGAGGGGCGTTAATTCTCCCCCAATAAAACTGGATTGTTACTGCATCATGCAGGCAAAACCTGAGCGCGACGCCCACCGGCGTGGTTCTCGGGTTTTTTTATTTTTTACTACTCAGTCGCCGGTTGTCTGCGGGCAGCGGCAGTAAGGAAAAGAGCATGGAATATAAAGCACTCGCGCAGGATATTCTCAACCGCGTCGGCGGCAAAGAGAACATTGTGAGTCTGGTTCACTGTGCGACACGTCTGCGTTTTAAACTAAAGGATAACGGTAAAGCCGATGCCGAAGGGCTGAAGGCCAATCCGGGCGTCATTATGGTGGTGGAGAGCGGCGGCCAGTTTCAGGTGGTGATTGGCAACCATGTCCATGATGTCTGGCAGGCGGTGCGTCAGGAGGCGGGATTGAGCGATGATAGCGAGCCGGTTGCCGGGGAAAAAGCGGCAAAAGGGTCGGTGTTAAGCCAGCTTATCGACATCATTTCCGGCATTTTTACACCGTTTATCGGCGTGATGGCGGCGACCGGTCTGCTGAAAGGGATGCTGGCGCTGGCGGTGACCTGCGGCTGGCTCATGCCGGAGCAGGGAACCTATAAAATCTGGTTTGCCGCCAGCGACGCGCTGTTCTTTTTCTTCCCGCTGTTTCTTGGCTATACCGCCGGTAAAAAGTTTGGCGGCAACCCGTTTATCTCGATGGTGATTGGCGGGGCGTTAACCCACCCGCTGATGATTCAGGCCTTTGAGGCCAGCCAGGCGCCGGGGGCGGCGGTGGAGCACTTTCTTGGCATCCCGGTGACCTTTATCAACTACAGCTCATCGGTGATCCCGATTATTCTTGCCTCATGGGTCTGCTGCTGGCTGGAGCGCAAGAGCAACGCGCTGCTGCCGTCATCGATGAAAAATTTCTTCACCCCGGCGATTTGCTTGGCGGTAGTGGTGCCGCTCACCTTCCTGGTGATTGGCCCGGTCGCCACCTGGCTCAGCCATCTGCTGGCCAACGGCTACCAGTTTATCTACGCGTTTGCGCCATGGCTGGCGGGCGCGGTACTGGGCGCGATGTGGCAGGTGTGCGTGATTTTCGGCCTGCACTGGGGGCTGGTGCCGTTGATGATCAATAACATGACGGTGCTCGGTCACGACTCCATGCTGCCCATTATCCTCCCGGCGGTGATTGCCCAGGTGGGTGCGGTTCTGGGGATTTTGCTGGCCACCCGCGATGCGCGCCAGCGGGTGCTGGCGGGGTCGGCCTTCTCTGCCGGGCTGTTTGGCATCACCGAGCCGGCTATCTATGGCCTGACCCTGCCGCTGCGTCGTCCGTTTATCTTCGGCTGTATCGCCGGCGCCATCGGCGGGGCGATCACCGCCTTCAGTAATAGCCATGCTTACTCGTTCGGTGTGCCGAATATCTTTTTCCCGGCGCAGATGATCCCGCCTGGCGGGATTGGCGCCAGCGTCTGGGGTGGGCTTATCGGCACCGGCGTGGCTTTCGTGCTCGCCTGCTTGCTGACCTTCTTCGCCGGTCTGCCGCGTGCCAGCGCTGCACAGGGCGCCGTAGCGGTAGCCCCGGCCTCGGCAAACGACATTCTGGCGCCGATGAGCGGTAGCGTTATCGCCCTCGATCAAGTGCCGGACAGCACCTTCGCCAGCGGCTTACTCGGTAAAGGGATTGCCATTATCCCGGCGGTGGGCAAAGTGATTGCGCCATTCTCGGGCGAAGTGGCCTCCCTGTTTCAGACTAAACATGCCATTGGCCTGCAGAGCGATAGCGGCATTGAGCTGCTGATCCACGTCGGCATCGACACCGTTAAGCTCGATGGCGCGCCGTTTACCGCGCATGTTAAAGAGGGCGACAAAGTTAAAGCGGGCGATCTGCTGATTGAGTTCGATCGTCAGGCGATTCTGGACGCCGGTTACGACCTGGCGACCCCGATTATTATCAGCAACAGCGACGACTACCGGGAAATTGATACGGTGGCGTCCAGCGCCGTCGAAGCCGGTCAGCCGCTGTTGTCAGTCAGCCATTAATCACAGGAGAGAGAGATGAAAACATTCCCGGCGGATTTTTTATGGGGCGGCGCGACTGCGGCGAATCAGGTGGAAGGGGCTTACCTGGAAGATGGCAAAGGCTTATCCACCTCCGATGTGCAGCCGCACGGCGTGTTCGGCGAAGTGGTCGAGCGCGTACCCGGCGACAACGGGATTAAGGATGTGGCGATCGATTTTTACCATCGCTATCCGGAAGATATTGCCCTGTTCGCTGAGATGGGCTTCAACTGCCTGCGGGTGTCCATCGCCTGGACCCGCATCTACCCCAACGGCGATGACGCCGAACCAAACGAAGCCGGCCTCGCGTTCTACGACACGCTGTTTGACGAGATGGCGAAGTACAACATCACCCCGCTGGTGACGCTGTCGCATTACGAAATGCCGTGGGCGCTGGTGAAAAACTACGGCGGCTGGGGGAGCCGGGAAGTGATTGGCTTCTTTGAGCGCTACGCCCGGACGGTGTTCAGCCGTTATAAAAATAAGGTCAAACTGTGGCTGACCTTTAACGAAATCAATATGTCGCTGCATGCCCCCATGACCGGGGTCGGTCTGCCGGCCGGCAGCAGCAAAGGCGAGGTGTATCAGGCGATTCACCACCAGCTGGTGGCCAGCGCCCTAGCGGTCAAAGCCTGTCACGAGCTGGTGCCTGAGGGCAAAATCGGCAATATGCTGCTCGGCGGGCTGATGTATCCCCTGAGCTGCAAACCGGAGGATGTGTTTGAAACGCTGCAGGAGAATCGCAGCTGGCAGTTCTTTGGCGACGTGCAGGCACGCGGCGCGTATCCCGGCTATATGCAGCGCTATTTCCGCGACAACGGCATTACGCTCACCATCACCGACGCCGATCGTGAAGCGCTGAAAACCACCGTCGACTTTATCTCTTTCAGCTACTACATGACCGGCTGCGTCACCGCCGACGAGGCGCTGAACCAGCAGGCGCGCGGCAATATTCTCAGCATGGTGCCGAACCCGCATCTGGCGAGCTCGGAGTGGGGCTGGCAGATAGATCCTCTCGGTCTGCGCACGCTGCTGAATGTGCTGTGGGATCGCTATCAGAAACCGCTGTTTATCGTGGAAAACGGTCTGGGCGCCAAGGATAAGGTGGAAGCCGACGGCAGCATTCACGATGACTACCGCATCAGTTACCTGAACGACCATCTGGTGCAGGCGCGGGAAGCCATTGACGATGGCGTTGAGCTGATGGGCTTCACCAGCTGGGGGCCGATTGACCTGGTGAGCGCCTCGAAGGCAGAGCTGTCGAAGCGCTACGGCTTTATCTATGTCGATCGCCATGATGACGGCACCGGCACCCTGGCGCGCAGTAAGAAGAAGAGTTTTGACTGGTATAAGGACGTGATTGCCAGCCGCGGCGCCAGCCTGAAAGCGTAAAGAATACCCGCCCGGCCAGCGCCGGGCGGGCGATTAGCCCGGTTTGCGCGCGCGCAGTAAAAAGATCATCGGGCGCTCTTTCTCCTCCTCCAGCGCGGGCTGGGCGGCAATCTGTTCGGCGGTGGGCCCCCATTCATCCAGCTGCTCCAGCACAAAACCCGCGGCGATAAGCGCGTTTATCCAGCTTGCGAGCTTGCGATGCTGCTTGATGACGCCCTCGGCAAACCAGTTGCTGACGCGCTCACCCTCCTGCTGATAGTGACTGACCGGCCAGCTTTTCTGTCCCTGCTCATCCACCTGCCAGCCCTGCTGCAAGGGGGCGGTATAGATGGGATGTTCAGCGGAAAAGACCAGTGTGCCGCCGGGAACCAGCGCCCGATGCAGGGTGGCAAAGAGCGGAGCAATGTCCGGTAAATAATGCAGCGCCAGCGAACTGTAAACCAGATCGCAGCAGTTGGCGGGCAGCGTCAGGGTTTGCAGATCGGCGCAGCGATAGTCAATCTCATCCCTGCGGGTCATCTCCCGCGCCTGCGCCAGCATGCGCTGGGAGATATCGAAACCGGTTATCTGGCGGGCTCCCTGCTGTTGTGCCCAGCGGCAAAACCAGCCGTAGCCACAGCCGAGATCTATCACTCGTAAACCGGTTACTGGCGGCAGTATCGCCTGCAGAGATGACCACTCGGGTGCGCCATCCAGCCCCTTCACCGAGCGATCGAGGGTCGCATAGCCGGCAAAAAACTGCGGGTCGTCATAAATATTCTGGCTCATATTCATCCCTTGAATTTGTAAGGTTGTTTATTTTTAGCAAACTAATAATTTAGTCACACGCTTTACTAAACGGGTAAAATTCAATTAATTTATGATAACTATCCTGATTAAGTTATCTGACCTCTCTAATGAAATTGATATTAAATAAAAGCGTGCTGGCGGCATTGCCTCTGGCCATCGCGCTGGCTGGCTGCGCGCCATCTCATGAGATTGCTAACCCGCCGCAGCAGCAAATTCCGGCTTCCCACGTGTCGATGGAGCTCCCTGCCGCCGTCAAAAATGGCTGGCCGCAAACCGAGTGGTGGAAAGACTACCACGACCCACAGCTCAATAATCTGATCCAGCGAGCGTTAGCCAACGCCCCGGATATGCAAATTGCCGAACAGCGGATCCGTCTGGCGGAAGCCCAGGCCAGAATGTCGCAAGCCAATCTTGGCCCGGAGATGGATTTCTCCGCCGATGTTGAACGCCAGCGCATGTCGGCCGAAGGCCTGATGGGGCCGTTCGCCACCGACACCGACGGCAACACCGGCCCGTGGTACACCAACGGTACCTTCGGCCTGACCGCCGGCTGGGATCTGGACCTGTGGGGCAAAAACCGCGCACTGGTTAAAGCGCGCATCGGCGAGCTGAAAGCCCAGGTGGCCGAGCAGGCCCAGACCCGCGAATTGCTTTCCGGCAGCGTGGCGCGTCTGTACTGGCAGTGGCAGACAGAAGCGGCGATCAAAGCGGTGCTGCAGCAGGTGAAGAGCGAGCAAAATAATATTGTGACGGTCGATAAGGCGCTGTTCCAGCGTGGGATCACTAACTCTGCCGAAGGGGCAGAGAACGATATTAACGTCAGCAAAACTGACCAGCAGCTGGCGGACGTAGCAGGCACGATGAAAGAGATCGAAGCGCGGCTGATGGCCCTGACCAACAGTCAGAGCCAGTCGCTCAATCTCAAACCCGCCGGCCTGCCGACGGTCAGCGCGCAGCTGCCTGATACTCTCGGCTATGAGCTGCTGGCGCGCCGCCCGGATCTGCAGGTCGCCCACTGGTACATTGAGGCGTCGCTGAGTGAAGTGGACGCAGCGAAAGCGGCGTTTTATCCGGACATCAATCTGATGGCTTTCCTGCAGCAGGATGCCCTGCACTTAAGCGACCTGTTCCGCCACTCGGCGCAGCAGATGGGCGTCACCGCTGGTCTGACGCTGCCGATCTTTGACAGCGGCCGCCTCAATGCCAATCTGGATATCGCCAGCGCGCAGAACAGCCTGTCGATCGCTCAGTACAACAAAGCGGTGGTGGATGCCGTTAACCAGGTGGCGAAAACCGCCAGCCAGGTCGAAACATTAATGGCGAAAAGCCAGCAGCAGCAGCAGGTTGAAAAAGACGCCCAGCGGGTGGTGGACCTGGCGCAGGCCCGGATGAACGCGGGGATCCTCCCTGGCTCGCGGGTAAGCATGGCTAAGCTGCCGGCGCTGCAGGAGCGGATTACCGCGCTACGCCTGCACGGCCAGTGGCTCGACGCCAGCATTCAGCTGACCTCGGCCCTCGGCGGCGGCTACCACCAGACGGTGAAGTAACCGCCACCCACGGCGCGCCCGCGGGCGCGCCGCTTAGTCTTTCTTTTTCCCCTCGCGCCGCCTGAGCCACCAGTGGGCGGCCACCACCACCACCACCGCCAGAATAAGCCAGATCCAGTGTTTCAGATGAGCATCCAGATGGTGTAGCCACGGGCCGATCACCTCGCCGCCGAGATAGCCAATAGTGGTAAACAACAGCGCCCATACCAGCGCCCCGAGGATATTTAGCGGCAGGAAAACCCGTGGCGACAGGCGGCTGGCGCCGATCAGCAGAGGGCCGATCACTCGAAAGCCGTACATAAAGCGTGAGCCAATGACAAACAGCCACGGCCGGTGCTGGATCATGCGCTGCGCTTTACGTATTCGCGTCTTCTGGCTGGCGAAACGGCGCAGAATGCGCCCGCCAAAGCGGCGGCCAAGCAGGTAGAGCAGCTGATCGCCAATCATCCCGCCGAGGGCGACGGCGATCACCACCAGGGGAAACTTCAGTAGCCCCTGATGCGCCGCGACGCCGCCCAGCAGGGTAATGGTCTCACCTTCCGCCATGCTGCCGACGATCAGCGCCGCATAGCCATACTGGGAAATCAGGTGATTGATATCCATAAACAGCTTATCTCCTTATTTCATCATTATTAATCATACACCCTGCTGACCAAAACGCGGCGAAGGAGATTTTTTGTGCTGTACACAAAATAATCTACAGGCTGAATTATACTTGGATCAGTGCTGTACGAAGCCGTGACAAGGGGGACGCTATGAACCATGTCTGGGGGCTCTTCGCTCATCCCAACCGGGAGATGAGCGTGATTAAGAGCGAGAATGAAACCATTTCTCATCACTATACGCATCATGTGCTGCTGATGGCGGCGGTTCCGGTGGTCTGCGCCTTTATCGGCACCACGCAGTTGGGCTGGAACTTCGGCGATGGCACGGTGATTAAACTGTCGATGTTGACCGGGCTGGCGCTGGCGGTACTGTTTTACGCGGTGATGCTGGCCGGGGTAGCGATCATGGGGCGGGTAATCTGGTGGATGGCCAGACAATATCCGCAACAGCCTTCGCTGAAACGCTGCATGGTGTTTGCCGGCTATGTGGCTACGCCGCTGTTTCTGAGCGGGATCGTGGCGCTCTATCCGCTGGTCTGGCTGTGCGCGCTGATCGGTACCATCGCGCTGTTTTACACTGGCTATCTGCTCTATCTTGGCATCCCGACCTTCCTGAGCATTAACCGGGAAGAGGGGTTAAGCTTCGCCAGTTCGACGTTGGCCATTGGGGTACTGGTGCTGGAAGTTCTGCTGGCGATCACCGTGGTGCTGTGGGGGTATGGCTACCGACTCTTCTGATCGGACGGCTCGGGTAAATATGCATTGCCGGCAAATATGTATTTTGTGTCGGCAATGCAGCATTTCTTCACGATTCTTATTAGGCACAGGGCCTTACGGCGCGGTATGATGGCGTTTGCCAGCGATGTTGCCCACTTAACCTCGCGGCGTACGTTCCATAACGTGCAAAAATACTTTTCAGAATGCCCATGATGCCGAAATTTCGAGTCTCTTTGCTCAGCCTGACTTTGCTGCTGGCTGTGCCTTTTGCGCCCCAGGCGTTAGCAAAAACCTCCGCGGCGGTTGCCGCCTCGCAGCCGGACATTGCCTCCGGCAGCGCCATGATCGTCGATCTGGCCACCAAAAAAGTCATCTACGCCAGCCAGCCGGATCTGGTGCGCCCGATGGCGTCGATCACCAAAGTGATGACCGCCATGGTGGTGCTCGACGCCCATCTGCCGATGGATGAAATGCTGACAGTGGATATCAGCCATACCCCGGAAATGAAGGGGATCTACTCCCGGGTGCGCCTCAACAGCCAAATCAGCCGCCGCACGATGCTGCTGCTGGCGCTGATGTCTTCCGAGAACCGCGCGGCGGCCAGCCTGGCGCATCACTACCCGGGCGGCTATGACGCTTTTATCCGTGCGATGAACGCCAAAGCGCAGGCGCTGGGCATGACCCATACCCGCTACGTGGAGCCGACAGGCCTGTCGGTACATAACGTCTCTACCGCCCGCGATCTGTCCAAACTGCTGATCGCCAGCGAGCAGTATCCGCTGATCGGCCAACTGAGCACCACCAAAGAAGAGACTGCCACCTTCGCCCATCCGGCCTACAGCCTGCCGTTCCGCAACACCAACCATCTGGTGTATCGCGATAACTGGAATATCCAGCTGACTAAAACCGGCTTCACCAACGCTGCCGGCCACTGCCTGATTATGCGTACGGTGATTAACCAACGCCCGGTGGCGCTGGTGGTGATGGATGCCTTCGGGAAATACACCCACTTCGCCGACGCCAGCCGCTTGCGGACCTGGATCGAGACCGGGAAAGTGATGCCGGTACCCGCCTCGGCGCTGAGCTATAAAAAGCAGCGCGAATCGCAGATGGCAGAGGCGATGCTGAAAGGCGGCGCGCAGACCGCGCAGAACGATTAATCTACATGTCCCCCGGATGGCGGCTCGCGCCTTATCCGTATATGGACACCTCCCGTTATGCAAGTCATCTCTGCATTTTGTGTAACGGGGTAAGGTGCGTTCGTATATCCGGCCTCTCTTACGATACCGTCGTATCCGGGCCATGATGTTATCTGCGCATCTGTTTCCATTCGGGCTAGCGGCTTTGTTTTCCAGGGAGCCTTCGGATAAGTCGGAATGACAGATGCCGGTCTTACCTGTTACTCATCACACTTTGCTGACTGCACTCTCACGGCAGGTTATTGCTCTTTTACTGCATGGGTTACAGGCCGCCGGTTAACCGGCGGCCTGTAACCCATGGTAATCTTCTTCGCGGCTCAGTATCGCCCATGCTATTCGCGCATTCTTGTTCGCCAGCGCCACCGTCGCGATATTCCGGTTTCGCCTTTCCGATAACGCCTTCAGCCACTGGCTGCGTCTGTCGGTTTTATTCTGACACGCGTTCAGCACCGCACGCGCACCGTGGATTATCAGCGTCCGCAGGTAACTGTCTCCCCGTTTGCTGATAGACCCCAGCCGCGCTTTCCCGCCACTGGAGTGCTGCCGCGGGACCAGACCCAGATACGCCGCCATCTCCCGACCACTTTTGAACTGTCTGCCATCGCCGACCGCCGCCACCAGCGCACTGGCCACCACCGGCCCCATACCCTCTATCGCCAGCAGCCTTTTTATCCGGATATCATCCCGTGCTGACTGCTCAAGCCGCCTGTCATGGCGGGCGACCCGCTCATCCAGCATCTGCAGCTCTTCCGCCAGTTCGCTCAGCAGGCGGATAAAGCGGTCATCCCACAGCTCTTGTTGCGACAGTATCTCCGGCAATGCCTTACGTAGCTGCCTTATTCCCACCGGCAGTACCAGACCAAACTCACCCAGCAGTCCCCGCATCTCATTACTCAGGGCTGTCCGGGCGCGGACGAGCCGGGCCCGGACGCGGTGCTCTGCCTGCAGCGTCTGCTGCCGCTCTGTCTTCATGGCCACAAAGCGCATTCCGGGACGGCTGATAGCCTCGCAGATAGCTTCCGCGTCGTTGGCGTCATTCTTCTGCCCTTTAAGATAGGACTTGACCCGCTGAGGCGGGATAATGCGTACGGTATGCCCCATACGGGTCAGCTCGCGGGCCCAGTAGTGGGCGGCGCCGCAGGCTTCAATCCCGATAAGGCAGGGAGAGAGTTGAGAGAAAAAGGCGGTCATGCGGTCCCGGCGCAGGGTTTTACGCAGGACAACATGTTCATGGTGATCCACGGCATGTATCTGGAAGATATTTTTAGCCAGGTCGAGACCAATACGTTTAATATTCATGATGGACACCTCCTCCGGGGATCTGGGGTTAACACCTCAGTCTGGCACTTTGATGCCGTAAGGTGGGAGGTGTCCATCACATCGGGCTACGTGATTTGGCACCCGGTTCGCCCCTTTCATAGGCACTGCGTTTGTGCCGGATGGCGGCTAACGCCTCTACGGAACCGCGCTGAACGGTAGCCCGGCTAAGGCGGTTACGCCGCGAGCCGGGGATTTGACACCAGATATCACTCCGGCAGCGTCCAGTCGCCGTCACCCAGCGCACGCTGCATAATCAACGTATCCCGCCAGTCGCCCATCTTGTAGCCCACGCTGCGCAGTTGACCCGCCACGGTAAAACCAAACTTTTTATGGATCGCCAGCGAACCAGCATTGTTATGGCCATCACCGATGATCGCCAGCATCTGCCGCCACGGGCCTTTCTCACATTCGGCGATCAGCCGCGACAGCAGCGCGCTGCCGATACCGCGCCCGCCCATTCCCGATTCCACGTAGATCGATTCCTCAAGCGTGTAGCGATAGGCCGGACGGGGCCGATAGAAGGTGGCGTAGCAGTAGCCGACGATAGCGCCGCGCCACAGCGCCACCAGCCAGGGCAGCCCGTTATCGCGGACGGTTTTGATCCGTTTACGCATTTCGTCAACGGTAGGGGGGATCTCTTCAAAGGAAGCGCGGCCATTGAGCACGTGCCAGACATACAGCGCGGCGATGGCGTGCGCATCGTCGGGCAGCGCTTCACGAATTTCTAAATCACTGTCGAGTAACGGGGCCTCTGCGGGCATGGCGGCGCTCCTGAATCTGCCGGAGAGACATTCTCCGGCGTGCAGCGTAATACAGAAGCGCCAAGGCTGAATAGTCCTGCCGCTGATTATTGCGGATCCGCCGGGGAGACCGGCGTTGGTGCCGCTTCACCCCAGTATTTCTGCTTACTGGTTTTACCAATCCCTGGGTTCATGCTGTTGGTCGGATCGTTCTGGCGATAGAACTGCTGCAGGCTCTCCGGGGCCTCATACAGATGACCCACGTTATGCTCCGCCGGGTACTGGGCGCCGCGCGCTTTCAGTAACTCCAGCATCTGCTCTTTCAGCGCGTGGGCGTCGACCCCTTTCTTGACGATGTAATCCTGATGGAAAACATGGCACATAAAGTGGCCATAGTAGAGCTTATGCACCAGCTGGCTGTCGATCTCCGGCGGCAGATGTTCGAACCACTCGGTATCGTTGCGGCGTAGGGCGATATCCAGCGCCAGAATATCTTCGACTTCATCAGCATGCACCGCCTGATAGCGGATGGCCGCGCCGGCGGCGGCAAAGCGGTGCAGGAATGCCTTGCTGCCTTCTTCTGGCGTACAGGCGAAGAAATCTCCCTCGGCCTGCTGGAAGTATTCCGTCAGCCAGCGCTGCGCTTCTTCGATGCCATCCCCGGCCATCTTCAGCAGCAGATGGTGTTCATATTTATCACGCCAGGTTTTCATCCGCTCCGGTAAGTGCGCCGGGAAGACGTGGCCGAGCTTCTGCATAAAGCGGTCGGTAAAGTGCGGCTTAAACAGCGAGACTTTATCCAGCATCGCGTCGGTGCGCCCCTTCATGGTGAAGAAGAACGGCATTTTGTCGGTGCCGAGCTTGTCGATCATCAGGAAGGTGTCCTTGCCATACTTCTCGGCGATATCGTAAATATCGCGGTGCATATATTCCCCCGCCACCGGCAGATGCTGGAACTCGGCGAGGATATGGCGGCGGATCTCGGTCAATACCTGCGGCTGGTTGGTGCCAATGTAAAACACCTGCTGGCGTTTTTCCGCCGGGAAGGTATCCAGACGCGCGGCGAAAACCGCCAGCTTTCCGGCGCAGCCGGAGGATTCGAACAGGCGGTCCGGGTCGGCGTTGTAGCGCGCCGGAGTGTCGGCATCGACATCGCGCACGCGGGTCACATAGTCGTGATCGTGGGCGTGGCGGCCGTCGTGCAGCACATCGCTATCGCTGATGCGCTCGTCGTCGAGGCGGCTGAGGATCTGCTCCGGCGTGCTGCCGAGATCAATGCCCAGATGGTTGACCAGCTTCAACTTGCCGTCGGCGTCAATCTGCGCGAACAGCGACATCTCGGTATAGGCGGGCCCGCGCTGCACCAGCGAACCGCCGGAGTTGTTGCAGATCCCGCCGATCACCGATGCGCCGATGCATGACGAGCCGATCACTGAGTGCGGCTCGCGACCCAGCGGTTTGAGCGCTTTTTCCAGCGAATAGAGGGTAGTGCCGGGCCAGGCCAGCACCTGCTCGCCTTTGTCCAGCAGATGCAGTTTATCCAGGCGCAGAGTGCTGATAATCACGATCTCGCGATCGTAATCATTGCCGTTGGGGGTCGAACCTTCGGTCAGGCCGGTGTTGGCCGCCTGCATCAGAATAATTTTATCGGCGTCTACGCAGGCGTTAAGCACGCGCCAGAGTTCCAGCAGGGTGCCGGGAAAGACAACCGCCAGCGCCTCGCCCTGACCGGAGCGGAAGCCTTTGCGGTAGCGTTGGGTTTTTGCCGGGTCGGCCAGCAGATGCGAAGGGCCAACCAGGCGCGCCAGATCCGCCAGAAACGTTTTATGGGTATTAGTGGGTGCAGATGACATGTTCCACTCCTTGTGGTGGTGCGCGAAATATCGAGGATAAGCATAGCGCTTTGTATGACAATTTGATGCATGAATGTTTCGCAAAAATCAGAGAAGAACCTTAGCATTCTGCGGGCGCGTTGTTTATATATATGGCAAACTGCGGTTTTTATTATGTTTTACCGAGTCCCCGTCTGAGAAAAAGCGAGATAACAATGAAATGGCTCTGCACTGTAGGCGTCGCCGTGAGTCTGGCGCTGCAACCCGCGCTGGCGGATGAACTGTTTGGTAACCACCCTCTGACCCCGCAGGCGCGGGATGCCTTTGTCACCGACCTGCTGAAAAAAATGACGGTGGACGAGAAAATCGGCCAGCTGCGTCTGATAAGCGTCGGCCCGGATAACCCGAAAGAAGCGATCCGTGAAATGATCAAAGACGGTCAGGTGGGGGCGATTTTTAACACCGTCACCCGGCCGGATATCCGCACGATGCAGGATCAGGTGATGCAGCTTAGCCGCCTGAAGATCCCATTGTTCTTTGCCTATGATGTGCTGCACGGCCAGCGCACCGTCTTCCCGATAAGCCTCGGCCTGGCCTCATCGTTTAACCTTGACGCGGTGAAGACCGTGGGCCGCGTGTCAGCTTATGAAGCCGCCGATGACGGCCTGAACATGACCTGGGCGCCGATGGTCGACGTCTCCCGCGACCCGCGCTGGGGACGCGCTTCCGAAGGGTTCGGGGAAGACACGTATCTGACCACGATGATGGGCCAGGCGATGGTGGAGTCGATGCAGGGCAAGAGTCCGGCGGACCGCTATTCAGTGATGACCAGCGTCAAGCACTTCGCCGCCTACGGCGCGGTGGAGGGCGGGAAAGAGTACAACACGGTCGACATGAGTCCGCAGCGCCTGTTCAACGACTATATGCCGCCGTATAAAGCCGGGCTGGATGCCGGCAGCGGCGCGGTGATGGTGGCCCTGAACTCGCTGAACGGCACCCCGGCGACGGCCGATCCCTGGCTGCTGAAAGACGTCCTGCGCGACCAGTGGGGCTTTAAAGGCATCACGGTTTCCGACCACGGCGCCATCAAAGAGTTGATTAAGCACGGCGTGGCCTCCGACCCGGAAGACGCGGTGCGCGTGGCGCTCAAGTCCGGCATCAACATGAGCATGAGCGACGAGTATTACAGCAAGTACCTGCCGGAGCTGGTGAAGTCCGGCAAGGTGACCATGGCCGAGCTGGATGACGCCACCCGTCATGTGCTCAACGTGAAATATGACATGGGGCTGTTCAACGATCCGTACAGCCACCTGGGACCAAAAGATTCTGACCCGCAGGACACCAACGCGGAAAGCCGCCTGCATCGCAAAGAGGCGCGCGAAGTGGCCCGCGAAAGCCTGGTACTGCTGAAAAACCGTCTCGAGACGCTGCCGCTGAAAAAATCCGGCACCATCGCGGTGATTGGCACGCTGGCAGACAGTAAGCGCGACATGATGGGCAGCTGGTCCGCGGCCGGGGTGGCCGACCAGTCGGTGACCGTCCTGACCGGCATTAAAGAAGCGCTGGGCGATAACGGCAAAGTGATTTACGCCAAAGGGGCGAACGTTACCGACGATAAAGGCATTGTCGATTTCCTTAACCTGTATGAGAAAGCGGTGCAGGTTGACCCGCGCTCGCCGCAGGAAATGATCGACGAAGCCGTCGCGGCGGCGAAGCAATCTGACGTGGTGGTTGCCGTGGTGGGCGAAGCGCAGGGCATGGCGCATGAGGCCTCCAGCCGCACCGATATCACCCTGCCGCAGAGCCAGCGCAATCTGATTGCCGCCCTCAAAGCCACCGGCAAACCGCTGGTGCTGGTGCTGATGAACGGCCGTCCGCTGGCGCTGGTGAAAGAGGATCAGCAAGCCGATGCGCTGCTGGAGACCTGGTTTGCCGGCACCGAAGGCGGCCACGCCATCGCCGATGTGCTGTTTGGCGATTACAATCCGTCGGGCAAACTGCCGATGTCTTTCCCGCGCTCGGTGGGGCAGATCCCAACCTACTACAGCCACCTGAATACCGGCCGGCCGTATAATCCGGAGAAGCCGAACAAGTACACCTCGCGTTACTTCGATGAAGCCAACGGCCCGCTGTATCCGTTTGGTTACGGCCTCAGCTACACCACCTTTAGCGTCTCCGATGTCACCATGTCGTCAGCCACCCTGCCGCACGACGGCAGCGTGACCGCCAGCGTGCAGGTGACCAACACCGGCAAACGTGAAGGGGCAACGGTCATTCAGCTGTATCTGCAGGACGTCACCGCCTCCATGAGCCGGCCGGTGAAAATGCTGCGCGGCTTTAAAAAGGTCACCCTCAAGCCGGGCGAAACGCAAACCGTTAGCTTCCCGATTGACGTCGACGCGCTGAAGTTCTGGAACCAGCAGATGAAATACGTTGCTGAGCCGGGCAAATTCAATGTCTTTATCGGCGTGGACTCTGCCCGCGTGAAGCAGAGCGAGTTTGAACTGTTGTAAGGAATAGCCCTTAAGCCCAACGTGACACTTAAAAGGCCGATTAATCGGCCTTTTCTTTTTCGCATCATCAGCAAATGGACTACGCTTTTCTCTTAAGCTTCTGTAAGCGAAGCGCAAAAGAACTGAGGGAAGCGGGATGAAGATGGCGACGAAATGGTCCGGTGCGCTGGCGCTGGCCGCCCTGATAAGTGTGCCGCTGCAGGCGGCGGAGCCGGTGAAGGTCGGCTCGAAGATTGATACTGAAGGGGCGCTGCTGGGCAATATGATCCAGCAGGTGCTGGAAAGTCATGGCGTAAAAACGATAAATAAAATCCAGCTTGGCACCACGCCGGTGGTGCGCGGGGCGATTGTCGCCGGCGAGCTGGATATCTACCCGGAATATACCGGCAATGGCGCTTTCTTCTTTAAAGATGAAAACGACCCGGCGTGGAAGAATGCCCAACAGGGCTATGAAAAGGTGAAGCGCCTCGACCAGGAGAAGCATCAGCTGGTATGGCTCACCCCGGCGCCAGCGAACAACACATGGACCATCGCGGTGCGCCAGGACCTGGCGGAGAAAAATCACCTGACCTCGCTGGCCGACCTCAGCCGCTATCTGCAGCAGGGCGGCGAATTTAAGCTGGCGGCCTCGGCGGAATTTATTGAACGCCCGGATGCACTACCGGCCTTTGAAAAAGCGTATGGCTTTAAACTTAACCAGAACCAGCTGCTGTCGCTGGCCGGGGGCGATACGGCGGTGACCATCAAAGCGGCGGCGCAGCAAACCTCCGGCGTCAACGCGGCGATGGCCTACGGCACTGACGGCCCGGTGGCGGCGCTGGGATTGCAGACGCTGAGCGACCCGCAGGGCGTGCAGCCGATTTATGCCCCGACGCCGGTGGTGCGCGAGGCGGTGCTCAAAGCCTATCCGCAGATCGCCGACTGGCTGAAGCCGGTCTTTGCCAGCCTCGATGAAAAAACCTTGCAGCAGCTGAACGCCCGCATTGCGGTGGAAGGCCAGGATGCGAAGCGCGTGGCGGCAGATTATCTGCAGCAGAAAGGCCTGCTGAAGTAAGCCACCGGTGACCATTCGTTGTACTCACCGCGTCGGCCTGCTGCTGACAGGTCTGTTGCTGGTTACGCTGGCGCTGCCGTTTATCACTTACGCGCCGAATCGCTTACTCTCCGGCGAAGGGCGTGGGCTGTGGCTGGTGATGCCCTGGCTCGCCGGCGTTCAGCTGGCGGCAGCCCTTGTCGGGATGCTGCTTTGCTGGCGGCCTGGCAGGGTCGCGCCGCTTCTTCACCTGCTGCTGGCCGAACTGCTCTTCCCGCTGCTTATCTGGGGCAGCGGCCAGGCGGCGCTTGAGCTCTCCCGGCATGGCTCGCCGCTGGCGCGCACCTCGCCCGGCAGCGGCCTGTGGCTGTCGCTGGCGCTTTGTCTGCTGCTGACCAGCGAGGCCATCCGTCATCTTACCGTCCGGCCGCTGTGGCGCTGGCTGCTTAATGCGCAAGTCTGGCTGTTGCCCATCATCCTGCTTGCTACCGGGGCGCTCGATCAGCTCTCTCTGCTGAAGGAGTATGCCAACCGTCAGGAGGTATTTGACGACGCCCTGCGCCAGCATCTGCTTCTGCTGTTCGGCACCCTGCTGCCGGGCCTGCTCATTGGCCTGCCGCTGGGGGTATGGCTGTGGCGACGTCCGCGCTGGCAGGCGCCGGCCTTTACCGTGCTCAATGTGATCCAGACTATCCCGTCGGTGGCGCTGTTCGGCCTGCTGATTGCGCCACTTGCCGGCCTGGCGCGCTATTTCCCGGTGCTGGGCGAGCTGGGCATCTCCGGGACCGGCGTGGCGCCGGCCCTGATCGCCCTGACTTTGTATGCGCTGCTGCCGCTGGTGCGCGGGGTGGTGACCGGCCTGCAGCAGGTGCCGCAGGATGCTCTGGAGAGCGCGACGGCGATGGGCATGAGCGCCGGGCAGCGCTTTCGTCAGGTGCAGCTTCCCCTGGCGATGCCGGTACTGTTGCGCAGCCTGCGGGTGATCAGCGTGCAAACCGTCGGCATGGCGGTGGTGGCCGCGCTGATCGGCGCCGGCGGCTTTGGCGCGCTGGTGTTTCAGGGGCTGCTGAGCAGTGCGCTGGATCTGGTGCTGCTGGGCGTGGTGCCGACGATTGCCCTGGCGGTGGTGGTGGATGCCCTGTTCGCCCTGTGGGGCGCCTGGCTGAAAGGAGAGGCCAATGATTGAGTTTGAAGGGGTCAGCAAAGTGTTTGCCGGCCATCCGGCGGTGAAGGATCTGACCCTGCAACTGCGCGAAGGCGCTTTCTCGGTGCTGGTGGGGACCTCCGGCTCGGGCAAGTCGACGACGCTGAAGATGATCAACCGCCTGCTGGAGCCGGACCAGGGCACCATTCGTTTTGCCGGGGAAGATATTCGCCAGCAGTCGGTCCTGACCCTGCGGCGGCGGATGGGCTATGCCATCCAGTCCATCGGCCTGTTTCCGCACTGGACGGTGGCGCAGAATATCGCCACTGTGCCGCAGCTGCAAAAATGGCCCCGGGCGAGGATCGCCGACCGGGTCGACGAGCTGATGGCGTTGTTAGGGCTGGAGGCGACGCTGCGCGACCGTTACCCGCATCAGCTCTCCGGCGGCCAGCAGCAGCGGGTGGGGGTGGCGCGGGCGCTGGCGGCGGATCCGGAGGTGCTGTTGATGGATGAGCCCTTCGGCGCCCTCGACCCGGTGACCCGCGAGGCGCTGCAGCAGGAGATGCTGCGCATCCACCGCCTGCTGGGGCGGACGATTGTGCTGGTGACCCATGATATTGACGAAGCGCTGCGTCTGGCGGACCACCTGGTGCTGATGGACGGGGGCGAGGTGGTCCAGCAGGGGGCGCCGCTGGAGATGCTCCTGCGGCCGAAAAATAATTTTGTGCAGACCTTTTTTGGCCGCAGCGAGCTGGGCGTGCGCCTGCTGTCGCTGCGCGAGGTGGGGGACTATCTGCGTCCCGACGAACGGCTGGCGGGCGAGGGGCTGACCGTCACCATGACCCTGCGGGAAGCGCTGTCGCAGTTTGTCGCCCGGCGCTGCGAGGCGCTGCCGGTGGTGGATGCCGAGGGGCAGCCCTGCGGTACGCTGCATTTTGCCGATCTGCTGCGCCAGGAGGCGAGCCATGAAGGCGCTTCGTGAGCCGCTGTGGTGGCTTATCGCGCTGTTTATCGGCCTGCTGGTAGGGCTGCCCTACAGCGCGCCGCTGTTCAGTCGGCTGTTCCCGGAGCTGCCGCGGCCGGTCTATCAGCAGGAGAGCTTCTGGGCGCTAACCCTCGATCACGGCTGGCTGGTGGTGGCGTCCAGTCTCGCGGCAACTGCTGTGGGACTGGGGGCAGGGGTGGCGGTCACCCGGCCCGCCGGCAGCGCGTTTCGCCCGCTGGTGGAGACCATCGCCGCTATCGGGCAGACCTTTCCGCCGGTGGCGGTGCTGGCGATGGCGGTGCCGGTGCTGGGATTTGGCTGGCTGCCGGCGCTGATTGCCCTTGCGCTGTATGGCATACTGCCGGTGTTGCAGGGGACGCTGGCCGGGCTGGGGTCGATACCGTCGGGGGTGACAGGGGTGGCCGAAGGGATGGGAATGACCGGCTGGCAGCGTCTGTATAAGGTGGAGCTACCACTGGCGGCCCCGGTGATACTGGCGGGGATCCGCACCTCGGTCATCGTCAATATTGGTACCGCGACCATTGCCTCGACGGTGGGGGCCAGTACGCTCGGGACGCCGATCATCATCGGCCTGAGCGGCTTTAATACCGCCTATATTGTACAGGGGGCGCTGCTGGTGGCGCTGGCGGCGATTATCGTCGACCGCGCGTTTGAGCGTCTGACCCGCTGGATCAGCCGACACCGCCACGCACAATAAAGGAATAGCCGGCCAGCATCACGCCGCTGATCCCGCCGATGGCCATAAGTAAGAAGAGGGTGACGACCGCGATTTTCGCTGGCTTCATAATAGGCTCCTGATGTTAACAGGGGGATTATACGGTGAAGCACAGGTGTTAATGAAACATTAATTGCGGTTTAGCGCGCCGCGCCGGGGTTTTTGCCGCGTTTACTGCGCAACGCGCCGGAAAAAAGTGTGATCCTGTCCGTCATTTTTCATTTTTATGCAGGGCTTCAAAGAAAGTTTTCGCCAGTCAGGGTATGGTACGCGCTTTCAGGAATGTGTGGTTTGCGGGTATGTACGAGTTTGATCTGGTGTTGCTGCTGCTTCAGCAGATGTGCGTATTTTTGGTCATCGCGTGGTTGATGAGCAAAACCCGACTGTTTATCCCCCTGATGCAAGTCACCGTCCGCCTGCCGCACAAGCTGCTGTGCTACGTCACCTTCTCCATTTTCTGCATTATGGGGACCTATTTCGGTCTGCATATCGAAGACTCCATCGCCAACACCCGCGCCATTGGCGCCGTGATGGGGGGCCTGCTCGGCGGCCCGGTGGTCGGGGGGCTGGTGGGGCTGACCGGCGGTCTGCACCGCTACTCGCTGGGGGGAATGACCGCCTTAAGCTGCATGATCTCCACCATCGTCGAGGGGCTGCTGGGCGGGCTGGTGCACAGCGTGCTGGTCAAACGCGGCCGGCCGGACAAAGTCTTTAGCCCGCTGACCGCCGGGGTGGTCACCTTTGTGGCCGAGCTGGTGCAGATGATGATCATTCTGCTGATTGCCCGCCCGTTCCAGGACGCCCTGCATCTGGTGCAGAGCATTGCCGCGCCGATGATGGTCACCAACACCGTCGGCGCGGCGCTGTTTATGCGCATTCTGCTGGATAAACGGGCGATGTTCGAGAAGTACACCTCCGCCTTTTCCGCCACCGCGCTGAAGGTGGCGGCATCGACGGAGGGGATCCTGCGCCAGGGATTCAACGAAGAGAACAGCATGAAGGTAGCCCAGGTGCTGATCCAGGAGCTGGATATTGGCGCGGTGGCGATCACCGATCGCGACAAGCTGCTGGCGTTTACCGGCATCGGCGACGATCACCATCTGCCGGGCAAGCCTATCTCCTCCTCGTATACGCAACGGGCGATTGAAACCGGGGAGGTGGTCTACGCCGACGGCAACGAAGTGCCTTACCGCTGCTCGATTCATCCGCACTGTAAGCTGGGGTCGACGCTGGTGATCCCCCTGCGCGGTGAGAACCAGCGGGTGATAGGCACCATTAAACTGTATGAGGCGAAAAATCGCCTGTTCAGTTCGATTAACCGCACCCTCGGGGAGGGGATTGCCCAGCTGCTGTCGGCGCAAATCCTCGCCGGACAGTACGAGCGGCAGAAGGCGCTGCTGACGCAATCTGAAATCAAGCTCCTGCACGCCCAGGTCAACCCACACTTCCTGTTTAACGCGCTTAACACCCTGAAGGCGGTGATCCGCCGCGACAGCGATCAGGCCGGCCAGCTGGTGCAGTATCTGTCGACCTTCTTTCGCAAGAACCTGAAACGGCCGACGGAAATTGTCACTCTCGCCGATGAGATCGAGCATGTTAACGCCTATCTGCAGATTGAGAAGGCCCGCTTTCAGGCTAACCTGCAGATCCAGATGGCGGTGCCCGAGGGGCTGGCGCATCACCAGCTGCCCGCTTTCACCCTGCAGCCGATCGTGGAAAACGCCATTAAGCATGGTACTTCGCAACATCTTGGCGTCGGCGAAATTACCATTCGCGCCAGCCAGGACGATCGCTGGCTGCAGCTGGATATCGAAGATAACGCCGGGCTGTACCGGGCTAACCCCCAGGCCAGCGGGCTGGGGATGAATCTGGTGGACAGGCGGCTGCGGGCGCGATTTGGCGCCGACTGCGGCATCAGCGTTACCTGCGAGCCGGAGCGCTTTACCCGTGTCACCCTACGTCTGCCCCTGGAGGAGAATGCATGCTGAGAGTATTGATCGTCGACGATGAGCCGCTGGCGCGGGAAAACCTGCGTATTTTGCTGGAGACTCAGCGCGATATCGAGATCGTCGGCGAGTGCGGTAACGCGGTGGAGGCCATTGGCGTAGTCCATAAGCTGCGTCCTGACGTGCTGTTTCTCGACATCCAGATGCCGCGCATCAGCGGTCTGGAGATGGTCGGGATGCTCGACCCGGAGCATCGCCCCTATATCGTGTTTCTCACCGCTTTTGATGAGTACGCGGTGAAAGCCTTTGAGGAGCACGCTTTTGACTATCTGCTCAAGCCGATTGAGGCCGCGCGGCTGGAGAAAACCCTCGCCCGCCTGCGCCAGGAGCGTAATTTGCAGGATGTGTCGCTGCTGGATGATGCTCAGCAGACGCTGAAATACATACCCTGTACCGGCCACAGCCGTATCTGGCTGCTGCAGATGGAGGATGTGGCCTTCGTCAGCAGCCGGATGAGTGGGATCTATGTGACCGACCGCGAGGGAAAAGAGGGCTTTACCGAACTGACCTTGCGCACCCTCGAGAGCCGTACGCCGCTGCTGCGCTGCCATCGCCAGTATCTGGTGAATATGGCGCACCTGAAGGAGATTCGCCTGGAAGAGAATGGCCAGGCGGAGCTGCTGATGCGCGCCGGGCAAACGGTGCCGGTGAGCCGGCGCTATTTAAAAAGCCTGAAAGAAGCGATTGGCCTGTAAAACTGCTACACTGCGCCCCATTGCAACATCGACAGTAAAAGGCACTCATGCTCAGTAATGATATTCTTCGTAGCCTGCGCTACACCCTGAAAGCCAATAATAACGATATGGTGCGCATTCTTGCGCTTGCCGATATGGAATCCACCGCCGCCAGCGTCGATACCTGGATGACGAAAGAGGATGAAGAGGGTTTTGTCCGCTGCCCGGATATTATCCTGTCGGGTTTCCTCAACGGCCTTATCTACGATAAGCGCGGCAAAGATGATTCGGCGCCGGAGCTGGCGCTGGAGCGCCGGGTGAACAACAACACGGTGCTGAAAAAGCTGCGGATCGCCTTCTCGCTGAAAACGGATGATATTCAGGCGATCATGAGCGAGCAGAAATATCGCGTGTCGGTGCCGGAGATCACCGCCATGATGCGCGCCCCGGAGCATAAAAACTACCGCGAGTGCGGAGATCAGTTTCTGCGTAATTTCCTGCGTGGGTTAACCCACCGGGTGCATCACCCGAAACCGTGATGTTTAGCCGGGTAGCGGCTTCGCCTTACCCGGCCTACAAAACCCGTAGGCCCGTGCAAGCGTAGCGCCGCCGGGCAAAAAAAAGCCGGAGAGTATCTCCGGCTTTTTGGTTATTTCACCTGCTGACCCGGCTTCGCGCCGTCGTCGGGGCTTAACAGGAAGATATCCTTCCCGCCAGGGCCGGCGGCCATCACCATCCCTTCCGAGATACCGAAGCGCATTTTGCGCGGCGCCAGGTTGGCGACCATCACCGTCAGGCGGCCAATCAGCGGCTGCGGATCCGGATAAGCGGAGCGGATGCCGGAGAAGACGTTACGTTTCTCGCCGCCAAGATCCAGCGTCAGGCGCAGCAGCTTGTCGGAGCCTTCAACAAATTCCGCGTTTTCAATCAGCGCCACGCGCAGGTCAACTTTGGCGAAATCGTCAAAAGTGATGGTCTCCTGAATCGGATCGTCCGCCAGCGGACCAGTGACCGGCGCCGCGGTGGCTTTCACCTCTTCTTTAGAGGCTTCCACCAGGGCTTCGACCTGCTTCATCTCGATGCGGTTGTACAGCGCTTTGAACGGATTCACCTTATGCGCCAGCAGCGGCTGCTGAATGGCGTCCCAGCTCAGCTCGCTGTTGAGGAACGCTTCCGCACGCGCCGCCAGCTGCGGCAGTACCGGCTTCAGCCAGGTCATCAGCACGCGGAACATGTTCAGCCCCATGGTGCAGATGGCCTGCAGGTCGGCGTCGCGGCCTTCCTGTTTCGCCACCACCCACGGCGCCTGCTCATCGACGTAGCGGTTAGCCACGTCGGCGAGGGCCATGATTTCGCGGATTGCTTTACCGAACTCGCGGCTGTCCCACGCTTCGCCGATGCTTTCCGCTGCGTCGGTGAAGGTTTTGTACAGCGCCGGGTCGGCCAGTTCAGCGGCCAGCACGCCGTCGAAACGCTTGCTGATAAAGCCGGCGTTGCGCGAGGCGAGGTTAACCACCTTGTTGACGATATCCGCGTTCACGCGCTGCACGAAATCTTCCAGGTTCAGGTCGATGTCATCGATGCGCGAGGAGAGCTTGGCGGTGTAGTAGTAGCGCAGGCTGTCGGCATCGAAATGATTTAACCAGGTGCTGGCCTTGATAAAGGTGCCGCGAGACTTGGACATCTTGGCGCCGTTGACCGTCACATAGCCGTGCACGAACAGGTTGGTCGGCTTACGGAAGTTGCTGCCTTCCAGCATCGCCGGCCAGAACAGGCTGTGGAAGTAGACGATGTCCTTGCCGATAAAGTGGTACAGCTCGGCCGTGGAGTCTTTCTTCCAGTATTCGTCAAAGCTGGTGGTGTCGCCGCGCTTGTCGCACAGGTTCTTGAAGGAGCCCATGTAGCCGATCGGCGCGTCCAGCCAGACGTAGAAATATTTGCCCGGCGCGTTGGGAATTTCGAAGCCGAAGTACGGCGCATCGCGAGAGATATCCCACTGCTGCAGGCCGGATTCGAACCACTCCTGCATCTTGTTCGCTACCTGTTCCTGCAGCGCGCCGCTGCGGGTCCACGCCTGCAGCATTTCGCTGAACGACGGCAGGTCGAAGAAGAAGTGCTCGGAGTCACGCATCACCGGCGTGGCGCCGGAGACCACCGATTTCGGGTCGATAAGCTCGGTAGGGCTGTAGGTCGCGCCGCACACTTCGCAGTTATCGCCATACTGGTCCGGAGATTTACATTTTGGACAGGTGCCTTTTACAAAACGGTCCGGCAGGAACATGCCTTTTTCCGGATCGTAGAGCTGAGAGATGGTGCGGTTTTTAATAAAACCGTTCTCTTTCAGGCGGGTGTAGATAAGCTCCGACAGCTCGCGGTTCTCGTCGCTGTGCGTCGAGTGATAGTTATCGTAGCTGATGTCGAAGCCGGCAAAATCGGTCTGATGCTCCTGACTCATCTCACCAATCATCTGCTCCGGGGTAATACCGAGCTGCTGTGCTTTGAGCATAATCGGTGTGCCATGGGCGTCGTCGGCGCAGATGAAGTTGACCTCGTGGCCGCGCATTCGCTGGTAACGGACCCAGACATCAGCCTGGATGTGCTCCAGCATGTGGCCGAGGTGGATAGAGCCGTTGGCGTACGGCAGGGCGCACGTTACCAGAATTTTCTTCGCGACTTGAGTCATAGTGAGCATTACATCTTCTGTTGTAAAAAGGGCTTCCGATATTATCAAAAGGGCTGTGAGTGCGCCATAAATGGCTGCCCATATATGGATAATCGTTAGCTGTGATAAACTCTGTGATTACTGAAAGCATCTCAAAACAACAAAGGAGTCGGGATGAATTCGCAATCCCAGGCCAAATCCCCTGAGCGCCTACGTGCGATGGTCGCCGGGACGCTGGCCAATTTCCAGCACCCAACCCTGAAGCATAATCTCACCGCCCTCAAGGCGCTGCACCATGTCGCCTGGCTGGACGATACCGTTCATATCGAGCTGCAGATGCCGTTCGTCTGGAGCAGCGCCTTCGAAGCGCTGAAAGCCCAGTGCAGCGCCGAACTGCTGCGCATCACCGGGGCGAAGGCTATCGACTGGAAGCTGACTCACAGCATCGCGACGCTTAAGCGGGTGAAAAACCAGCCCGGGGTTAATGGCGTGAAGAACATTATTGCCATCAGCTCCGGCAAAGGCGGCGTTGGTAAATCCTCTACTGCCGTAAACCTGGCGCTGGCCCTGGCCGCGGAAGGGGCGAAGGTGGGCATTCTGGATGCCGATATCTATGGTCCGTCGATTCCGACCATGCTGGGCGCCGAAGACAGTCGCCCGACTTCGCCGGACGGCACCCATATGGCGCCGATCATCAAGTATGGCCTGGCCACCAACTCTATCGGCTACCTGGTGACCGACGACAACGCCATGGTCTGGCGTGGTCCGATGGCCAGCAAGGCGTTGATGCAGATGTTGCAGGAGACCCTGTGGCCGGATCTCGACTACCTGGTGCTGGACATGCCGCCGGGCACCGGCGACATCCAGCTGACCCTGGCGCAGAACATTCCGGTGACCGGCGCGGTGGTGGTCACCACGCCGCAGGATATCGCGCTGATCGACGCCAAAAAAGGCATCGTGATGTTCGAGAAAGTGGAAGTGCCAGTGCTGGGGATCGTGGAAAACATGAGCATGCATATCTGCAGCAACTGCGGGCACCACGAGCCTATCTTCGGCACCGGCGGCGCGCAAAAACTGGCCGAGAAATACCACACCCAGCTGCTGGGCCAGCTGCCGCTGCATATTACGCTGCGGGAAGATCTGGATAACGGCACGCCGACGGTGGTGGCGCGTCCGGACAGCGAGTTTACCGACATCTACCGCCAGCTGGCGGGCCGGGTGGCGGCCCAGATGTACTGGCAGGGAGAAGTGATCCCGGGTGAGATTGCCTTCCGCGCCGTTTAAGGCGGCGGCGAGCGCATCAGCCAGTATCTGCCCTCGGGCGACGCGCCCTGTGCTTCGATGGTCCAGCCATGACGCTGGTAGAAGCGCAGGGCGTTTTTATTTTCCATCAGGCACTTCAGCGTTCCGCTGGCGGTAAAGGTCCGTTCGACCTGCGCCAGCAGCGCGCTGCCGATATGTTTGCCCTGCCAGTCGGGGTCGACAAACAGATGGTGAAGGAAATTATCGGCGGTCCATACGGCGGCAAAGCCCACCGGCTGGCCGTCGCATTCTGCCACCCACAGCTGTTCATCCGCGGTGGCGGCATCGAAATCCTCCAGCCGCCACGCCGCGGCGGGAAGCCAGGTCCACGACACACTGCGCGCCCGCAGGAAGATCTGGCGCAGCGCGGGAGAGTCCGCTGGCTCGCCGGGTCGCACGTGGAGGTTGCGCGGATCAGCGGTGATAGAAGATCTCGCCATCGTACACTTTGAGGATTTTGCCTTCGGTATCGGTGATCAGCACGTAGTTACCGCCCATGTAGGTCCAGTGGCTACCGGCGTCCGGCGCTGGCAGATTACGCTGCTGCCACTGTTTGATGTTGTATTCCGGGGTGAGGTACATCGGCGGAACGGTGTCACCGATGTGGAACTGGGTGAAGTCGGCGGTGAACTCTTTCAGCGCATACTGATCGATCCCCGCGGCAGTAGCCGTCCAGCTGGCGCCAGCGGTGGCAAGAAGTACGCCCAGAAGCATCATTTTTGTTTTACGCATAGTTTCCTCAATATTACCTGGACTCAAAATAGCAGCCTCGTATCATTCCTGATGCGTTGCTGAAATGGCAAGCACTGGATTTTTAAAAAGTGTAAGCAAAACACGGCGCAAGTCTTGCGCCGCTTGCGTTGCGGCGACGGTAATGCGTATTTTGGGATCAATCTGAAGCAGGGGAGAATCGGCATGTTCAGGCTGGAAGATCTGACCTTATTTGTCCGCGCCGCGGCACTGGGCAGTTTTAGCGACGCGGCGCGCGAGGCCGGGCAGCAGCCGGCGCAGGTGAGCGCGGCGATTAAACGTCTGGAGACGATCCTCAATATTCGCCTGTTTGCCCGCTCAACGCGCAGCCTGCGTCTGACGCCGGAGGGGGAGACCTGGCTGCCCTATGCCACCCAGATGCTCGATACCCTCGAGGCCGGCCTGCAGAAGATCCAGACCCCGGACGATGAAATTCGCGGCATGTTGCAGATTGCCGTGCCGTCGGATCTCGGGCGTAACCTGCTCCTGACCCTGTTCCGCGATTTCCGCCAACGCCACCCGGCGCTGCGTCTGCGGCTGCTCTTTTCCGATCAATTAACCGACGTGTTTAAAGATCCGGTGGACGTCGCCTTTCGCTATGGCAATAACGACGATGCTTCGTTTATCTCGCTGCCGGTGGCGCCGGAAAATCGCCGGGTGCTGGTGGCCTCGCCCGAATGGATTGCCCGCCACGGCGAGCCGCAGACCCTCGAGGAGCTTGGCCAGCACAATGCGTTGATCTACATTTTGCGCGGCCGGCCGTTCGACCGCTGGTCGCTCAGCCTGGACGGCGTGGTTCAGCAGCAGAAGGTTTCCGGCACGGTGATGAGCGATGACGCCGAGGTGATCCGTCGGCTGGCGGTGGCCGGGGAGGGCATCGCCTATAAATCGATGCTCGACGTCAGCGACGATCTGCGGGCGGGGCGCCTGCGGCGCCTGCTGCCGCGCTATCAGGGGGATGTAGTGCCGTTGAATCTGATTTGTCCGCACCGCAAACAGCTCTCTGCCGCGGTGCGTTTGTTATATGAAGAGGTGAAATCACATTGTGAAGGACTTAATGCCTGACTAAGGTCGCGAAGTAATACACCAGCGGGACAGCCAGCACCCACAGGCCAATCGGGATTTCCCGCCACTTGCCGGCGATAGCCTTGATCACAATGTAAAACAGCAGCCCGCCGGCAATCCCGGTGCCGAAGCTGTTGGCGATAAGCGTAATCATCACCATCATCAGCACCGGCAGCCCGTCGGTGAAATTGCCAAGATCCACTTTGCGCAGGCCGCTGAACATGTTCAGGCCAATCAGGATCAGCGCCGGGGCGGTGGCTTCTTTCGGGATCATCAACGCCACCGGCGTGAACAGCAGCATCAGCAGGAACATTACCGCCGCCGACAGGGCGGTGAGGCCGGTTTTGCCGCCCGCTTCCGCTGCCGCCGAAGACTCAATCAGCGCCGTCGCCGCCGGGATGCCCACCCACGGGCCGAGCGCCGCGGCAATCGAATCGACCATAAACGGGCGATTAATCTGCGGCATGTTGCCTTCGTCATCCAGCAGCCCCGCCTCGCCGCCCACCGCCAGCGTTGTCCCCATGGTGGAGAAAAACTCAGAGGCGAAAAAGACGAACAGGAACGGCAGGAAGGCGATGTTTAACGCCCCCAGCAGGTCAACCTGTTCCAGCACCGGGGTTAGCGAGTGGGGGGCATCGATAAAACGTGTCGGCAGATGGGTGACGCCGAAGGGGATGCCCACCAGCGTGGCGAAAAGAATGGCCCACAAAATGGCGCCCGGTACCTTACGCGCCTGCAGGGCTATCGCCAGGAACAGGCCGCACAGCGCCACCAGCGCGCCAGGGGCGAGAAAGTCGCCGAGCGTCAGCGCGTTGGTTTTCGCATTGGCCAGCACCAGCCCGGCATTGCGAAAGCCGAGGACGGCGACAAACAGGCCGATGGAGGCCGTCAGCCCCAGCTTGATCGACTGCGGTACCGAGCGGGTGACCACTTCACGCAGGCCAAAGCGGGTCAGCAGGAAGAAGAGGATCCCCGACCAGCAGGCAATCCCGAGGCCAGTCTGCCAGCCAATCCCTTCGCTACCGGCCAGCGTCACCCCCACCAGCACCGAGCCGCCAATGCCCGGGCCGACGATAAACGGCAGGTTGGCATAAAACGCCATCAGCAATGAGCCAACGACGAAGACCAGAATGGTGCCGGTGGTGGCGGCGCCTTTGTCCATCCCGCCGATCGCCAGCAGTCCCGGAATGACCACCAGTAAATAGGCGGCGGCGAGAAAGCCGGTGATCCCGGCCAGGCATTCGGTGCGTAGCGTGCCGCCGCGAGCGCGCAACGCAAAGCGGCGCTCCAGCCAGTTAGCGCGGGCGGAAGAGTGAAGTGTGTTATCGGCCATGCTCAGGCTCCCTGAGGATTATTGTTGTGATCGATTGGCTCCGGGATCTCCCGGCAGGCTATCAACGGGTCGACAATCTGACGGCTGCCGCCGTCGGTCAGACCCAAATCGGTTAAATGCGGCCCGGCGTTACAGGCAAGGCAGGTGCCTTCAATGGCCTTGAAGACCCGGTACGGCGGCTCCCAGTCGGCGACTTGGCTGCTCAGATCGCGCAGCGCGCGGAACTGACGCGCCAGCTCGGGGGCCGGAAGATCCGACAGCATGCCGGCAATCGGCATCGCCACAAGGGCGAGGATCTCGCCCTGTTGCGCCAGCGCCATCCCGCCGCCGGAGGCGATAAGCTGGTTGGCCGCCCGCGCCATATCATCAGCGTCGCGTCCGAGCACCACCAGATTGTGCGAGTCATGGGAGTAGCTGGTGGCGATGGCGCCGCGCAGCTCGCCCCAGCCTTCGAGCAGGGCGATTTGCGGCGTCGCCTGGTGGCGGCCATGGCGGTGCTTAACCCAGATCAGGCTGAAGCCGGCGGGCAGCTGGACCTTTCCGTCACGAACCTGCACTTCCACTTCGCCCCACTGGGTGAAGCGCGCGCCGCGGATATGGCGCAGGCGGGCGACGCCGTGGCGAATGCCCTGGAGGCGCAGAACAAAGTCATCGGCGCACAGGGGGGCGATCTGTAAGGTATCGCGCGGCGGGGTGACGCCCGGCGCGGGGGCGATCGGCTTTAGCAGGCGGCCGGCATGGGCCAGCCGTTCCCCTCCAACGTAGACTTCACGGGCCACCAGTTTCTCCAGGGAATCAAACACCACCAGGTCGGCGCGCCGTCCGGCGGCAATCAGCCCGAGGTCGTGGCGCTGCAGGCGAATAGCGGCGTTGAGGGTGGCGAAACGCAGGGCGTCGACCGCCGGTAAACCGTGCTCGATCAGCAGATTAAGCAGGGCGATGATCCCGCCTTTCTCCAGCAGCATATCCGGCGGCACGTCATCGGTGCAGACGGTGATTTGCGAGGAGAGGTGCGGCAGCGTGTTTAACGCCGCGACGATATCCGGCAGCAGATAGGGGTGCGAGCCGCGGATCTCGATCGTCAGCCCGGCGCGCAGTTTTTCCAGCGCATCGTCCGCCGAGGTCAGTTCATGATCGGAGGTGACGCCGGCGGCGAGGTACGCCTGCAGGTCAGCGCCGCTCAGGCCGCGGGCGTGGCCTTCAATCAGTTTGCCGCTGTTAAGACCGGCCTGGACAATCTCCTGCATCCGCTCGCTACCGTGCAACACGCCGTGCATATCCATCACTTCCGCCACACCGCGCACTTCCGGCCAGCCGAGCATGGTTTCCATCTCCGCGCCGGCGAAATCGGCACCGGACATTTCGAGGCCGGGCGTGGAGGGGACGCTGGACGGGCCGGCGACCATCACCTGCAGCGGCAGATGGCGGCTGGCGTCCACCGCGTAGCGCACGCCAGCGACGCCGAGGACGTTGGCCAGCTCATGCGGATCCCAGAACACCGCGGTGGTGCCCTGGGTGAGGACGATTTCGGCGTAGCGCTCCGGCGGCAGGTGCGAGCTTTCGAGGTGGACATGGGTGTCCATCAGGCCAGGCGACAGGTAGCTGCCGGCCAGGGAACGCACTTCATGGGCGTCGGCGCGGCTGCCGCGCGGGTGGACGCTGGCGATCATCTCGCCGACGATACCAACGTCAGCGGGGCGAATTTCGCCCGTCGCCATATCGACAATCTGCGCATCGACCAGCAGCAGATCAAACGGGGATTCGCCGCGCGCGGCCTGCACGGCGCGACGGCGGACTTGAGCATTGCTGGACATAACCACTCCGGCACAAGGATAATGCGGATACTCTAGGGGCACAGCAAACGTTTGCCCAGATGAATAAATTTATCACCCGATAAGCTCGGGTTATTGTGCAGGACCAGCGTAGCGAACCCGATGATGAACGAACCCTGGCAGCGTCTGCCCGCGCTCTCTCTTAAACAGCTTCAGTATTTCGTCACCCTGGCCCAGCTGCGCCACTTCACCGATACCGCCAGTCGGCTGGCGATTAGCCAGCCGGCGCTGAGCAGCGCCCTGCGGCAGATTGAAACGGTGCTCGGCGGCAAGCTGGTCAACCGTACCGCTTCGGCGGTCACCCTGACTGAACTGGGGGCGGCGATTTTACCCCACGCTCAACGGATCCTCAGCGTGGCGCAGGCAGCCTTTTTCGATATGCAGCAGATCGTCGAGGCGGGCGGCGACGGGACGGTGCGCATCGGTCTGGTGCCGTCGGTCAGTTCGCTGCTGTTTCCGCTGCTGCCGCAGACTCTGGCCCAGGCCTTTCCGCGTCTGCGTATCGAATTTCACGATCAGACCAACGATGCGCTTATCCAGGCGCTGCAGCGCGGCGAGATTGATTGCGGCATCGGGGCGATCGACAGCTCACTGCCCGCTGAACTGCTGGTCTATCCGCTGCGCGAAGATCCCTTCGTGGCGGTGCTGCACCGTGACGATCCGCTGGCCGCGCAGGCGCACTTGCCGTGGAAACAGCTGGTGGGGCGGGATATGGCCGTGTTCTCGAAAGGTAATATTCAGCGGCTGGTGGCGGCATTAGTGGAAAGCCATCGCCTGACGCTGACCACACGCTACCAGGTGGACTATATCGAAACCCTGTATGGCCTGGTGCGCTCGCGTCTGGCGGTGGCGATCCTGCCAGAGCTGTACACCACCCATCTGCAGGACCCGGCGCTAAAGGTCGTTCACCTGCAGCAGCCAGCGCTGACCCGTACGGTGGCGCTGATGCGCGGGCCGCAGGCCCTGCCGCCGCTCATTGAAGCCTGTTTTTCCCTGCTGCAGGCCGAATTGCGCCAGGGCAGGTAGGCGAACCGCCTCTTTTTGTGCGTTGAGCGGTGGCAAAAAAATCCCCCGCGACCAGACCGGCGACGGGGGATGTCAGCGTCAAACGCTTACGGTGTGACGATATTGAACCAGAAGGCAAAGGTGTCCATATAGCTCAGCATCTCGTCGAGCTTAGCGCCATTACCGCTAATCTTGACCTCGCCCTGAGCCTCAGCCTGCTTCAGGGTTTCCTGCTTGAGGATAATCTTATTCAGGGCATCGCGACTCAGGGCGATGCTGGCATCGGCATTGTCCGCCACCGCATTGGCGGTATGGTTTAACACACCGTTTTCCAGCTCCAGTTTGTACTTGCCGCCGTCTTTGCCCAGGTCGATGTTGAAGACCGCTTTCGCCGCCCCGGCTTTTTCGCCATTGATATGCACCGCGAGGTAATCGAAGAACATTTCTGGCGTCATCGCCCGCACGGTATCCGGGCTGGCGGTGTTTGGCGTCGGCAGTTTCTGCACGCCGTTACGCAGCTCCTGGGCGCCGGTGAGGTAGAAGTTGCGCCAGGTACCGGCTTCCGCCTGATAGCCGAGCTGCTCAAGGGCGTCGGCTTCCAGATCGCGCGCCTGCTGATTGTGCGGATCGGCGAAGACGATTTTGCTGGTCACCTGGGCCACCCAGCGGTAGTTCCCCTGCTGGTAGTCGGCTTTGGCTTTCTGCATGATCGCATCAGCGCCGCCCATATATTCCACGAACTTCTTCGCCGCCTGTTCTGGCGGCAGCTCGTCGAGGGTGGCCGGGTTGCCATCAAACCAGCCGAGATAGAAGACGTAGGTCGCTTTTACATCGTGGCTAACGGAACCGTAGTAGCCGCGGCTCGACCACTGTTTCTCCAGGGAGTCCGGCAGCCTGAAGCTGGCGGCGATCTCATCGCGGGTCATGCCTAAGTTCGCCATCCGCAGAGTCTGGTCGTTGATATAGCGATACATATCGCGCTGACCTTTCATCAGCTTAACGATATTATCGTTCCCCCAGGTCGGCCAGTGGTGCTGAGCGATAATCACTTCCGCCTCGTTGCCCCAGCGGTCGATGGCGGCGTTGATGTATTTCGACCACGCCAGCGGATCGCGGATTTTGGCGCCGCGCAGCGAGTAGGTGTTGTGCAGGGTATGGGTCACATCCTCTGCCGCCTCGATCATTTTCTTCTCTTTGACATACCACAGCATTTCCGACGGCGCTTCCGAGCCCGGCGCCATCATAAAGTCATAGGTCAGGCCGTCGATCACCTCCTGCTGACCGGTATGGGTAATGTAATGGGTCGGCGGGATCAGCGTAACGGTTCCTGCCGAGGTGGTGGTGCCGAGGCCAGCGCCGACCTGGCCCTTGGCGTCCGGCTTCAGCAGGTTACCGTACATATAGCTGGCGCGGCGGCTCATCGCAGTACCGGCCATGATGTTCTCGGAAACCGCTTCCTCCATAAAGCCCGCGGGGGCGTAAATCTTCACTTTACCGGCTTTCACGTCGGCTTCATTGACTACGCCGCGGATACCGCCGTAGTGGTCCACATGGCTGTGGGTAAACAGCACCGCCACCACCGGTTTTTTCGGCCGGTGGGCAAAATACAGCGCCAGCGCCTCTTTAGCCGGTTCGGCGCTCAGCAACGGGTCGATGACCGTAATCCCGGTTTTACCTTCGATAATCGTCATATTGGAAAGATCGAGATTACGGATCTGGTAAACGCCGTCGGTGACTTTGAATAAGCCGCCGATGTTGAGCAATTGCGACTGTCGCCACAGGCTGGGATTGACGGTGTCTGGTGCCTTTTCACCTTCTTTAACAAAATTATATTTGGCGGGATCCCAGATAATATTTCCCTGTGCGCCTTTGAGCATCGTCGACGGCAGAGGGGCAATAAAACCCTGATGGGCATTATTAAAGTCGGTTTTATCCGCGAACGGCAGTTTGCGGTATAGCGCCTGGTTCGCCTCACGCGTGGCCGGTGTGGCATCCTGTTGTGGCGCGGCGGCGAAGGCGGTGATTGATAAAGAGGATAACATTCCGGCCAGGGCCAGGTTTTTGGCTATCTGATTTAATTTCATTACTATCTCTCAGGTAATTTATTCCGCGGAAATAAAAGCAATATTTCCCGTTTTTAAAATGAATGGCTTGTGGTTTATTCTAAAGACAAATATTGCGCTGAATAGTCCCATATGGGACTGGCGCGTGGTCGCTTAAGGATCCGCTCGTCTTTGCCGGAGGAGGACTGCTATACTGTTGCTAACGGCAAAGGCGAGGGCAGAGGATGAATTTTCAGGAAATACATAGTTATTATAAAACGTTAGCCATCGCCGACTTTTTTGCCGACATCGTTACGGAAGGTGAAGAGATTATTCTTACCGCCAATAAAAAATGGCGCCCGGAGTTGGGTTATATTTATTTTTGTACCGAGGGTTCGTTATCAATATTAATGCCGGATGATGGCTTGAGTATTGGTAATTCCATTGAGCATATGCCAATTGGCCTGATGGAGCGGTATTGCCCGCTGGCGAAATTTGAATATACCGGCAGCGCTCCGGTGACGCTGCGTAAAATTACCTACGCGACCTTCGATCGGCTGTTTATTGCCAATCACCCACAGCGCGTTGAGGCGCTGGCGAAAGTGCTGGTGTTCATGAGTATCTTTACCATCGATCTGCACAATGAACGCCGCCAGGTCACCAGCTATCAGACGATTCGCCCCATGCTGTATCGCTATCTGTATCGACAGCATACGCATGAGGGGGAAAATGAGGGGCTGGCGTTATTTATCATCAGGCGTACCAATCTTTCACGCACCCATGTGTTTCGCGTGCTGGCGGACTTAAAGGCGGGAGGATACATCACCATGAAACGCGGCAAGCTTGTCTCTATCGATCGACCGCTGCCTGCAGAGTACTAAACGTCGCTGAGAAGGTAACAAGGCGGCATTCTCCGCCCTGCTACCCACGACGCCAGTCAGCGAATCATTACGGCGTTACAATGTTAAACCAGAAGTCAAACGGGTCCATATAGCCCAGCATTTCATCGAGTTTAGCGCCGTTACCGCTGATTTTAACTTCCCCTTTCTCTTCCGCCTGCTTCAGAGTCTCTTCTTTGAGAATGATTTTATTCAGGGTGGCGCGATCCAGCGTCAGGGTGGTATCGGCCTCTTTCGCTTGCGCATTCGCGGTGTGGTTCAGCACGCCGTTTTCCAGCTCCAGCTTATATTTGCCGCCGTCACTGCCCAGATCGATATTGAACACCGACTTCGCGTTACCTGCTTTCTCGCCATTGATATGCACCGCCAGGTAATCAAAGAACATTTCCGGGGTCATGGCGCGGACGGTGTCCGGGCTGGCGGTATTCGGGGTCGGGCCTTTCACCACACCGTTACGCAGCTCCTGGGCGCCGGTGAGGTAGAAGTTACGCCACGGGCCGGATTCCGCCTGATAGCCTAGCTGCTCCAGGGCATCGGCTTCCAGATTACGCGCCTGCTGGTTATTAGGATCGGCGAAGACAATTTTGCTGACCACCTGGGCGACCCAGCGGTAGTTACCCTGGTCGTAATCCTCTTTCGCTTTCTGCAGGATGGCATCGGCGCCGCCCATGTACTCAACGAATTTCTTCGCCGCTTCTTCCGGCGGCAGTTCGTCGAGGGTGGCAGGGTTGCCGTCGAACCAGCCGAGATACAGCACGTAGGTGGCCTTCACATCGTGACTGACCGAGCCGTAGTAGCCGCGGTTAGCCCAGGTGTTGGCGAGGCTGTCCGGCAGCGTAAAGTTAGCGGCGATTTCATCGCGGGTCAGGCCTTCGTTAGCCATCCGCAGGGTCTGATCGTTGATGTAACGATACAGGTCTCGCTGGCTCTTCAGCAGGTTAACCACGTTTTCGTTGCCCCAGGTCGGCCAGTGGTGCTGAGCCATAATGATCTCAGCCTTATCGCCCCAGCGAACGATCGCCTGGTTGATATATTTTGACCACGGCAGCGGTTCACGGATCTTCGCCCCGCGCAGCGAGTAAGTGTTATGCAGGGTATGAGTGACATCTTCTGCGGATTCGATCAGTTTCTTCTCTTCGATATACCACAGCATTTCTGACGGTGCTTCGGAGCCCGGCGCCAGCATAAAGTCGTAGGTCAGGCCGTCGATGACTTCTTTCTGGCCGTCCTTGTCAATAATGTTGGTTGGCGCAATCAGGGTGACGGTACCCGCAGAGGTAGTGGTGCCCAGACCGGCGCCCACCTGGCCTTTGGCGTCGGGTTTCAGCAGGTTGCCGTACATATAGCTGGCGCGGCGGCTCATGACGTTCCCGGCCATGATATTTTCCGCCACGGCGGCTTCCATAAAGCCGGACGGCGCGTAGATTTTCACGTTGCCCGCTTTGACGTCGGCTTCATCAACCACGCCGCGCACGCCGCCGTAGTGGTCAACGTGGCTGTGGGTGTAGATCACCGCGACGACCGGTTTTTTGCCGCGGTTTTGGTAGTAGAGATCCATCCCAACTTTGGCGGTTTCTGCCGAGACCAGCGGGTCAACGACGGTGAGCCCCTCTTTGCCCTCTATGATCGTCATATTGGAGAGATCGAGGTTGCGGATCTGGTAGACCCCATCGGTCACTTCAAATAGGCCGCTGATGTTGATCAGCTGCGACTGCCGCCACAGGCTCGGGTTCACTGTCTCCGGCGCTTTTTCCCCTTCTTTGATGAAGGCATACTGACCCGGATCCCAGATGATATTGCCTTGTTCGCCTTTAATGACCTCCGGCGGCAGGGCGGCAATAAAGCCTTTATGCGCATTGGTGAAATCGGTGTTATCGGAGAAGGGGAGTTGATTGTAGAGGGCATCGTTCGCTTTTTTGGTCGCTTCGGTCGCCTCTTTGGCTGACGTATCCGCCCAGGCGGCGAAAGCGAGACTATTTAACAAACCCGCTAACGCTAACCCTTTAACTATCGGGGTCAATTTCATTGGAATCCTCATTAATGGCATGGTTCGTTCGGTTTAACCGATATAACGCAGGTGACTGTTTGTTACAGATTTTTTAAATATAACTATGCATTAACAAACATCCATTTTTGTTTACAAAAAAAGTGAGCTTTACTCCTTATGTAGTACGGCTACAGAAGGGAAAAGAAATCAGGTTGGCTTGTGTTACCGCGCCACATTTCGTACCCTGCTGACTGAAAATGTTGTACCGCTTTTATGACTCGGGGTGCCCTTCTTCGTTGAAGGCTGAGAAATACCCGTACCACCTGATCTGGATAATGCCAGCGTAGGGAAGTCAGAGACCGCAGGGTCATTGCTTCCCCCTCGTCTGGCGGGAGCAAACCATGCCTGAATTGCTGAATCCTGCGTCTGTCGCGCACCTGCGCCATCTGCTGCGCGCCCATTCCCCCCTTGTGCACTGCATGACTAATGACGTGGTGCAGACCTTTACCGCCAATGTCCTGCTGGCCGTCGGCGCCTCGCCGGCGATGGTGATCGATCCCCGCGAAGCGGCGCAGTTTGCCGCTATCGCCGATGCGCTGTTAATTAACGTCGGTACCCTGACCGAAGATCGCGCGGTGGCGATGCGCGCCGCGGTGGAACGCGCCCGCCAGGCCGGCAAGCCCTGGACGCTGGATCCGGTGGCCGTCGGTGCCTTGACCGTGCGCACGGCCTTTTGTCACGAGCTGCTGGCCCTGCAGCCGGCGGCCATTCGGGGCAATGCCTCTGAAATTCTGGCACTGGCCGGGATGAGCGCCGGTGGGCGCGGGGTGGATACCACCGATACGGCCGCCGCGGCGCTGCCGGCGGCCCAGGCGCTGGCCCGCCAGTTGACCACCATTGTGGCGGTTACCGGCGAGGTGGATTACGTCACCGACGGCGAACGGGTGCTTAGCGTGGCGGGAGGCGATGCGCTGATGACCCGGGTGGTGGGCACCGGCTGCGCGCTGTCGGCGGCGGTGGCGGCAAGCACGGCGCTGCCGGGAGACCAGCTGGAAAATGTAGCCGCTGCCTGCGGGCTGATGAAGCAGGCCGGGGAGATCGCCGCCCGCCAGGGAGGCCCTGGCAGCTTTATTCCGGCGTTTCTCGACGCGCTGTATCAGGAGGTGCAGGGATGAAACGTATCAACGCCCTGACTATTGCCGGCACCGATCCCAGCGGCGGGGCCGGTATCCAGGCCGATCTGAAAACCTTCTCCGCGCTGGGCGCCTACGGCTGCTCGGTGATCACCGCCCTGGTGGCGCAGAATACCCGCGGCGTGCAGTCGGTCTATCGCATCGAACCAGATTTTGTGGCGGCGCAGCTCGATTCGGTGTTCAGCGATGTGCGTATCGATACCACCAAAATCGGCATGCTGGCGGAGACCGATATTGTGGAAGCTGTGGCCGAGCGGCTGGCGCGCTACCGGGTGGCCAACGTGGTGCTGGATACGGTGATGCTGGCGAAAAGCGGCGATCCGCTGCTGTCGGCCTCGGCGGTGGAGACCCTGCGTCAACGATTGCTGCCGCAGGTGTCACTGATCACGCCGAATCTGCCGGAAGCGGCCGCGCTACTCGATGCCCCCCATGCGCGCAACGAGCGCGAGATGCTGGAGCAGGGGCGGGCGCTGCTGGCGCTGGGCTGTGGCGCAGTATTGATGAAGGGCGGCCATCTCGACGATGCCGAAAGCCCGGACTGGCTCTTCACCCGTGAAGGGGAACAGCGGTTTACCACGCCGCGGGTACAGACTAAAAATACCCACGGCACCGGCTGCACGCTCTCTGCGGCGCTGGCGGCGCTTCGCCCGCGTCATGCGGACTGGGCGGCCACCGTCGCCGAGGCGAAGGCCTGGCTGTCGGCGGCCCTGGCGCAGGCCGACTCTCTGGAGGTGGGCCACGGCATTGGGCCAGTGCACCATTTCCACGCCTGGTGGTAAATGGCAGCGCAACGGGACAGCAGAATCTCCTGAAAAAATGGCCCCCCGGCTGGAAAATAGGCTAAGTCGGTACCAGGCTTAACCTGCCCAAAAAAATTGGGTTGGGATAATGCATGCCGGCTTCGGCCGGCCTTACGGGAGATTGCTATGACTGATATTGCGCAGTTGCTTGGCAAAGATGCCGACAGCCTTTTACAGCACCGTTGTATAACCATTCCTGCCGACCAGCTGTATCTGCCGGGCGCAGATTATGTTGATCGGGTGATGGTGGATAACAACCGACCACCGGCGGTGCTGCGGAATATGCAGACTCTATACAATACTGGACGCCTGGGGGGGACCGGCTACCTTTCCATTCTGCCGGTCGACCAGGGCGTAGAGCACTCGGCGGGCGCCTCCTTCGCCGCCAACCCGCTGTACTTTGATCCGAAAAATATCGTCGAGCTGGCCATTGAGGCCGGCTGTAACTGCGTGGCGTCGACCTACGGCGTTCTTGCCTCCGTGTCGCGCCGATATGCGCACCGCATCCCTTTTCTGGTGAAGCTCAACCATAACGAAACGCTGAGCTACCCTACCGAATACGACCAGACCCTCTACGCCAGCGTTGAGCAGGCGTTCAATATGGGCGCCGTGGCCGTGGGCGCGACGATCTATTTTGGCTCGGAGCAATCGCGTCGCCAGATAGAAGAGATCTCCGCCGCCTTTGAGCGGGCGCATGAGCTGGGCCTGGTCACCGTGCTGTGGGCCTATCTGCGTAATTCGGCGTTCAAGAAAGACGGCGTCGACTACCATGTTTCCGCCGACCTGACCGGGCAGGCCAACCATCTGGCGGCCACCATCGGCGCCGATATCGTTAAGCAAAAGATGGCGGAGAATAACGGCGGCTATAAAGCGGTTAACTTCGGCTATACCGACGATCGGGTGTACAGCAAACTGACCAGCGATAACCCTATCGATCTGGTGCGCTACCAGCTGGCGAACTGCTATATGGGCCGCGCCGGGCTGATTAACTCTGGCGGCGCGGCGGGCGGGGAGACCGACCTTACCGACGCGGTGCGCACGGCGGTGATCAATAAACGCGCCGGCGGCATGGGGCTGATCCTTGGCCGTAAAGCGTTTAAGAAATCGATGGCCGACGGCGTGAAGCTGATCAATGCCGTGCAGGACGTCTACCTTGACGGGAAAGTGACTATCGCCTGATAAGCCCCACGCTCGTCGGGTTCCCCGGTGGCGCGACGCGCACCGGGGTTAACGTTTTGTATGGGTCTTCAGCCTGCGCCGTTAGCGGGTCAACAGCCAGCGGGCGGTATGTTCATCGGTCACCAGACCATTGATCCAGCCGCCTTTAAGGGCCGCCAGGATCGCCGGCCGTTTGTATTCTCCACACGCCGCGGCAATACGCGGGCAGTGGTTCTGACGGATATCATAGCTGGTGATCATGCGGTTGATCTCGCTGTCTACCACGTTGCCTTCCGCATCAATAAACCGTCCGAGGATCTCCCCGATGCCGCCGCGCGCGGTCAGCTCATCCATTTGCGCCTGATTAATAAACCCGTCCTTAAAAATTGGACTTTGCGTGCCCAGGGGACCAATGCCGACAAAAATTACGTCTGCCTCGCGGGCGACGCCGGAGACGCTGCGGAATAAGCGGTTGCTGCACCACATCTCATACTCCTCCGCGCTCTGGGCGTAGCGCGGCGCCGGCCACTGATAGTACTTGGCCTTTATTTTGCGGGTTAGCAGCAGGGGCACGTCATCGTAATAATTGCACTGCCCGTCGGCATTCATGGCGCTGATCAGCGCCACGCAGCGGGTATTCAGGCTGTCAAAATCGATGCGCTGCAGCGCTTTTTTCAGGGTCAGGCCCGAGCCCAGACCGATAATTTTCTCTTTATCATCCTGTAAATAGCGAGCCATCAGCTGATAGCAGCCAAACGACACGCTATCGAGGGTGCTCTCTTCGCTGAAGGCGGGGACCACATTGCACTCGATCAGTTGATACTTTTCCTGCAACAACTGCGCATAATCGAGGCAGTTTGCCACCGGATGGTGCAGATTAATCGACACAATCCCTTCTTCTTTCGCGGCGGCGATCAGCCGTTGCACCACCGGTCTGGAGGTGCCCAGCTGGCTGGCGATCTCGCTCTGATTCTGACCGGCGATGTAGTACATCCACGCGGCACGCACCTTCTGATCCATCCGGATATCGTCTTCTTTACTCATGGTTTCCCGCCCTAAGTTGCTGACCAGGGCTCGCAATTGGCCCGGCGAATACCCGCATTCTCGCCGTGGTTGGGATAACTGGCAAGCTTTTGCTCTTATCTGGTCATTTGTAATTTAATTGGGTAATTGTTCTTTTGTGATCCACGGCTCTTATTTTGGTCAAATGATCAATTACAGTGGCGCCATCAACTCAAGGAGAGCAGAACATGAACAATCAATTCACTTGGCTTCACATCGGTCTGGGTTCTTTTCACCGCGCGCATCAGGCGTGGTATCTGCATCGTCTGATTGCGTCCGGGGATAAGCGCTGGCACATCGCGGCGGGAAATATTCGTAACGACGCCGAGCAGGTGGTCCAGGCGCTGGCGGCGCAGGGAGGACGTTACGTCCTGGAAACCGTCAGCCCGGAAGGGGAGCGCGACTATGAAGAGATCACCTCAATCCAGAAACTGCTGCCGTGGCAGGCCGGGCTGCAGCCGCTGATTAACGAGGGGGCAAACCCGCAGACCAAAGTTATCGCCTTTACCGTGACGGAAGGGGGGTACTACCTGAACACCCGCCATCAGCTGGAAACCAGTAACCCCGATCTGCAGGCCGACCTGCAAGGCGAGTGCAAAACCATTTACGGTACCCTCGCGCGGATCCTGGAAAAACGCATGGCGGACAACGCCGGGCCGCTGACCCTGCTCAACTGCGATAACGTGCGCCATAACGGCGAGCGTTTTCACGACGGGATGGTGGAGTTCCTGCAGCTCACCGGCAAACAGGCGGTCATTGACTGGATGGCGGCCAATACCACCTGTCCGAACACCATGGTGGACCGCATCACCCCGCGTCCGGCGGCCGATCTGCCGGCCCGTATCAAAGCGCAAACCGGGATTGATGACAAAGCGCCGGTGATGGGGGAGACCTTTATCCAGTGGGTGGTGGAGAACCACTTCCGTGATGCCCGCCCGAACCTGGAAGCGGTCGGCGTGGAGATGGTCGAGTCGGTCATCCCGTATGAAGAGGCGAAAATCCGCATTCTGAACGCGTCGCACAGCTGCATTGCCTGGGCGGGAACCTTAATTGGCCAGCAGTATATTCATGAAAGCACGCTGACCGATGCTATCTACGCCATTGCCGACCGCTACGTCACGGAGGATGTCATCCCGTGCCTCGGCGATAACGGCATTGATTTGCCGACCTACCGGGATGTGGTGCTTAAGCGCTTTACCAACCCGTATATCCAGGACACCAACCAGCGCGTCGCCGCCGATGGCTTCTCGAAAATTCCGGCGATGATCGCCCCCACGCTGCAGGAGTGCTATCAGCGCGGCGTTCGCCCTGAGGCGACCGCCATGCTGCCGGCGCTGTTCTTCGTCTTTATGGAGCAGTGGCATAAGGGAACGCTGCCGTATGAGTACCAGGACGGCATCCTGGATGCGCAGGCGGTGCATGAAATGTATGAGGCTCAGGATCCGGTGGCTGTCTACGCTCGCGATAAAGCCCTGTTTGGTGACCTGGCCAACAACGCGGATTTCCTGGCGCTGATGCGCGAGAAAGTCGCCGCCGTTTACACGCTGATTAAATAAGAGGTGGCTATGTATCTGGGTATCGATCTCGGCACATCGGAAGTCAAAGCGCTGGTCATTGATGAGAACTATGAGGTTATCGCCAGCCATAGCGCGCCGCTGAGTATTCAGCGGCCCCATCCGCACTGGTCAGAACAAGCGCCGGAGTTATGGTGGGAGGCGACGGAGTATCTGATGACCACGCTGCGGGAAAAATGCGCGCAGCACTGGCCGGCCATCAAGGCGATTGGCCTCTCCGGGCAGATGCACGGCGCGGTGTTGCTGGATGAAAAGGGGGAGACGATCCGTCCGGCCATTCTGTGGAACGACACCCGCTGCGCTGCAGAGTGCGCCGAGCTGGAGGCGATGGCGCCGGAGCTGCATCAGGTGGCGGGAAACCTGGCGATGCCGGGCTTTACCGCGCCGAAGCTGCTGTGGGTGCGCCGTCACGAGCCGCAAAACTTTCAGCGCACCGCCACGGTGCTGCTGCCGAAGGATTATCTGCGTTACCGGATGACCGGGAAGAAAGTCTCCGATATGTCGGACGCCGCCGGGACGCTGTGGCTGGACGTGGCGAAGCGCGACTGGTCCGACGCTCTGCTGGATAAGTGCGGCCTGTCACGCAGCCAAATGCCGACGCTGGTCGAAGGCTGCGAGGTTTCTGCCACCCTTGACCCGCAGGTGGCGGCGCGCTGGGGGCTGAACGCCTCGGTGGTGGTGGCCGGGGGCGGCGGTGATAACGCGGTCAGCGCCATTGGCGTCGGCGCGGTCTCGCCGGGGGATGCGTTTATTTCGCTAGGTACCTCCGGGGTGCTGTTTGTGGTGACCGACGCCTATCGTCCGGCCCCGCAGTCGGCGGTACATGCGTTTTGTCACGTGCTGCCAAACCTGTGGCACCAGATGAGCGTCATGCTGAGCGCCGCCAGCTGTTTGCAGTGGTTCTGCCGCCTGACCGGTACCACGGAAGTGGCGCTGCTGGCGGAAATTGCCGAACTCAGCGAGGAGGAGAAAGCCCACGCTCCGTTCTTTTTGCCCTATCTCTCCGGTGAACGTACTCCGCATAACGATCCTGATGCGCGCGGCATGTTCTGGGGCCTGACCCACGCCAGCCTGCGCGCGCAGCTTGGCTACGCGGTGCTGGAAGGGGTGAGCTTCGGTATCAACGACGGCCTGCAGGTGTTGAAAGAGAGCGGTACGTCGATCGCGCAATGCTCGCTGGTGGGCGGCGGCGCCCGCAGTCCGTTCTGGGCCCAGCTGCTGGCCGATATTCTCGCTATGCCGGTGGTGACCCATAAAGGGGGAGAGACGGGCGGCGCCCTGGGTGCGGCGCGGCTGGCCTGTCTGGCAGCGGGCAAACCGATTGCCGCGGTGTGTGAGAAACCGGAAGTCTGGCAGACCTGGCGTGCGGATCCGCTTCGCCACCACTCTCTGATGCAACGCTACGCGCAGTTTAAGGCGCTGTATTTTAACGATCTGAGTTATCGGCAGCACTGATTTTCATCATAACAGCCGCTGCGTTGCACGTCGCGGAGCGGCCACCCTGTACCCTGAAAACGAGGTCATTATGTCTATCAATAATAAACAGTGGCTCGGTTTACCCCTGAACCTACTCTGGGGATACATTGCCATTGCCGTATTTATGACCGGCGACGGTTTTGAATTAGCCTTTCTGTCGCACTATATCAAAGCGCTTGGCTTCTCCCCGGCGGAGGCCTCCTTTGCCTTTACCCTCTACGGCCTGGCCGCCGCGCTGTCGGCGTGGATTTCCGGCGTGGTGGCGGAAATTATCACTCCGCTGAAAACTATGATGATTGGCTTCGTGCTGTGGTGCGTGTTCCACGTGCTGTTCCTCGTTTTCGGCCTCGGTCACGCCAACTATGCGCTGATCCTGATTTTCTACGGAATCCGCGGCTTCGCCTATCCGCTGTTCCTCTACTCATTTATCGTGGCGATTGTCCATAACGTCAAAAGCGACAATGCCAGCTCGGCCATCGGTTGGTTCTGGGCGGTGTATTCCATCGGCATCGGCGTGTTCGGCAGCTATATTCCGAGCTTCACCATTCCGCACATTGGCGAACTGGGGACGTTGTGGCTGGCGCTGGCCTTCTGCGTCACCGGCGGCGTGATTGCCCTGGCTTCCCTGCGCCATATTCAAACGCCGCAGCATATGCAGAATCTCACCACTCGCCAGAAGTTTTCCGAGCTGGGACGCGCCGCGACGCTGCTCTATACCAACCGCAATATTCTGCTGTCGAGCATGGTAAGGATTACCAATACCCTCTCGCTGTTCGGCTTTGCGGTCATTATGCCGATGATGTTTGTCGATGAGCTGGGCTTCACCACCTCGGAATGGCTCCAGGTATGGGCAGTCTTCTTCTTCACCACCATTTTCTCTAACGTGCTGTGGGGGATCCTGGGGGAAAAACTGGGCTGGATGAAGGTGGTGCGCTGGTTCGGCTGCATCGGTATGGCGCTCTCCAGCCTGGCGTTTTACTACATTCCTCAGCACTTTGGCCATAGCTTTGCGATGGCGCTGATCCCCGCCATCGCCCTCGGGATCTTTGTCGCCGCCTTCGTGCCGCTGGCCGCCGTGTTCCCGGCGCTGGAGCCGAAGCATAAAGGCGCGGCCATTTCGGTTTATAACCTGTCGGCGGGGATGTCGAACTTTCTCGCGCCGGCGATTGCCGTGGTGCTGCTGCCGTTCTTCAGCACCATCGGGGTGGTGATCGCCTATACCGCATTGTACGTGGTGGCCTTTTTCCTCTGCGCTTTTATCCGCGTGGAGCAGCCGGGGTTCTCCCATAAGGAAACGACCGCCTCCGAGCAGGTTGAATTCTCTTAGGTGATGCGGCTGGCATGAAGCGCATGCCAGCCTTAATGAGGTGAACGAATGGATATGCAGGCGGTTATTTTTGACATGGACGGCGTGATTATTGATTCCGAGGCGCTGTGGCGACAGGCGCAGATTGACGCCCTCGCGCAATGGGGAGCAACGGCGAGCGTGGATGAATGTGAAACCCTGACCAAAGGCAAACGTCTTGATGAAATCGCCGGCACCTGGTGCCGCTATTTCCAGCTCAACCTTGCCCTGTCGTTGCTGGAAGACGCCATAATGCAGCGCATCACCGGCCTGATTGCCGCGAAAGGCGAACCGATGCGCGGGGTGCTTGAGGCGTTACGCTATTTTCGCGAGGCGGGCTATCAGATTGCGCTCGCCACCTCATCATCCCGCCAGGTTATTGCCGCGGTGCTGAACAAGCTCTCGCTCTGGCATTTTTTCGACGTGGTCTCCAGCGCGGATGATGAACCACGCGGCAAGCCGCACCCGGCGGTGTATTTGACGACGTTGCGTAAGCTCAACCTTGCGGCCAGCCAGTGTCTGGTGATTGAGGATAGCTTTACCGGCTTTTGCGCGGCCCAGGCCGCCGGTATTCCCACGGCGGTGGTTGCCGAAGACAGCCAGCAGGAGCGCTATCAGGCCGCCGTGGGTCGGTATCAAACCTTACCTGAACTGCTGGAAGCGCTTACCGCGGAGCCAGCGGTGGCGGTATAAGTCAGCCATTTGTGGGCGCAGACATTCCCGGGATGTAGCTGGTCGGTTAATCTCTTCTCTGCGCTCACACCCCTTTTATTGCCTTAATCCGCTCAGGAGCTGCACCGGCATCCGTCGCCGTACCGGTGTTGATGCCGGGTGGCGGCTGCCGCCTGACCCGGCCTACATTGACTCACCGGCTGGCGCGGCGCTTATTCGGGCGACATAAAATGTGCGGACCATAGGCCCGGCCAGCGCAGCGTCGCCGGGCGATGGGCTCCTGTCCGCCTCAGCGTAGCAGCGGGCAGTCGGGCGGCAGTCGGCAGCGCAGGGCCGCCGGTAACAGCTCCATACGGAAGGTTTTGCCGCTGAGCGGCTCGCCGTCAAGGTTAAACGTCATCTCATGGGGGGCGGTGATCTCAAACCACGAGGAGACACCGTCAACAATATTCGGCGAGTTTTCCGGATTCGCCAGCGTGCTGAACAGGGCAGGGATCAGCTCTTCGCCGGTGAAAATACGTAGATGCAGCAGACCATCGTTAATTAACGCCTCCGGACACAGCTGCTGGCCGCCGCCCGCCTGGCGGCCGTTGCCGATGCCGATGACCAGCGCATCGCCCTGCCAGTGAAAGTTCTCCCCGCGGATCTCACAGCGGTCCGGCTTCAGGGTATCCATACGCATCAGGCCGTGGATTAAATACGAGACACCGCCGAGCGCGGCTTTGAGTTTTTCCGGCGTTTCGGTGGTGATCCGGGTGCCGAACCCGCCGGTCGCCATATTAATAAAGCCGGTTTTATCATTAACCCGGGCGATATCTATCGGTACATCGCGGCCGACGATCGCCAGCTTCAGGGCGCTGGCCAGATCCTGTGGAATACCGACGCTGGTGGCGAAGTCGTTAGCCGTGCCCAGCGGTAAAATCCCCAGCGCCATGTTGCTGCCGCGCTCCACCAGCGCGGTCGCCACTTCATTAATGGTACCGTCGCCGCCGCCGGCGATCACCGTTTCAACATTCAGCTGCCGGGCTTCATCGATATAGCGCACGGCATCGCCCTTTTCCCAGGTAACGCGGACGTGAATATCGATCCCTTCGTCGCGTAACAGGTTAACCGCCTCGCGTAGCTGCGGTTCATTGGCACCTTTGCCGTTAAGGATCAGTAAGCTGGCTGGAAACGTAGACATCATCAAGGGAACCTTTATTGCTCAGTGTTGCATAAAGTGTACCGCATGACGAAAGCGAGGACCGAAGGAGAGACAAAAAAATAAGCCCGCGTAAGGGAGATTACGCAGGCTAAGGAGGTGGTTCCTGGTACAACTAGCATTTATGGGTTATGTTTTTCAGCGAAATGGATGATACCTGTTTCAATCGAAACGGTATGTGATCCGATTCTAATATCCTTACATCGTGAAAAAATAACGCAAATTAACTAGTTACCGTGCGGGTTTCTGGTTGTCTGACCAGTAAAGTTGCGCATCAGCAGCGCATACTGCAGGGGCAGGTCGTCCGGCACAGGCAACCATACGGTATAACCGTCGCCCGGAGCCACCGGCATGGCTTCACCTTTGCCATTTTCCATATGCTCGAGGGTGAAGTTGACGTTACCCTGCGGGGTCATCAGCTCGAGGCTGTCGCCGACGCTGAACTTATTTTTTACCGCCACGGCCGCCAGCGGGCCGTTACGCTCCCCGGTGAATTCGCCGACAAACTGCTGGCGCTCGGAGACGGAGTAGCCGTACTCGTAGTTCTGATAATCGTCATGAGTATGGCGGCGCAGGAAGCCTTCGGTATAGCCACGGTGGGCCAGCCCTTCCAGCGTCTCCAGCAGGCTGGTATCGAACGGTTTGCCGGCGGCGGCATCGTCGATCGCTTTGCGGTAAACCTGAGCGGTGCGCGCGCAGTAGTAGAAGGATTTGGTGCGGCCTTCGATCTTCAGCGAGTGAACGCCCATCTGGGTCAGACGCTCAACGTGGGCGATAGCCCGCAGATCTTTCGAGTTCATGATGTAGGTGCCGTGTTCGTCCTCAAAGGCGGTCATGTACTCGCCTGGACGTTTAGCTTCCTCGATCATAAACACTTTATCGGTCGGCGCGCCGATGCCGAGGGTGGGCTCCACGGTCTGCACCGGGATCGGCTCATATTTGTGGACGATATTGCCGACGTCGTCTTCTTTACCTTCCGCCACGTTGTATTCCCAGCGGCAGGCGTTGGTGCAGGTCCCCTGGTTCGGATCGCGCTTGTTGATATACCCGGAGAGCAGGCAGCGGCCGGAATAGGCCATGCACAGCGCGCCGTGGACGAAAATCTCAATCTCCATCTCCGGCACCTGGCGGCGAATCTCTTCGATTTCATCCAGCGACAGTTCACGGGAGAGGATCACACGGGTCAGGCCCATCTGCTGCCAGAATTTAACCGTCGCCCAGTTGACGGCGTTGGCCTGCACCGAAAGATGGATCGGCATATCAGGAAAGTTTTCCCGCACCAGCATGATTAAACCCGGATCGGACATGATCAGCGCGTCCGGACCCATCTCCACCACCGGCTTCAGATCGCGAATAAACGTTTTCAGCTTGGCGTTATGCGGGGCGATGTTGACCACCACATAGAATTTTTTACCCAGCGCGTGGGCTTCATTGATGCCGAGCTGCAGATTTTCGTGATTGAATTCGTTGTTACGCACGCGCAGCGAGTAGCGCGGCTGGCCGGCATAAACGGCATCGGCGCCATAGGCGAAAGCGTAACGCATATTTTTCAGCGTTCCCGCCGGGGAGAGGAGTTCAGGTTTAAACATGGTGTTCTCGTTCTGATGACAGGTCAGATTCGCCGCACCCGGTGCGGCGAGTTGGGGAGTGTCCCCACATTAAGGGCGGGCATTGTAGCGCCGCGGCGAAGGGGAGTAAATATCAGATGGGTATCTTTCAGTATGGCTAATTTGTTTGCCATTTTTAACCTGGGCAGTGCTCACACTGACAGCACTAATAACGCCTGGCGGGATAGGCGCTATGGAGTTTCCCGGGTTGCGGCGTAAACGCCTTACCCGGGATATGGATTGCAGATGACGGTGAAGTTGTAGCCCGGCCAGGCGCAGCGCGAGCCGGGAAGAGGCTCACTACGCCAGTCGGCAGGCGTCCGCTTCCCAGCGATAGCCAACGCCATACACCGCGCGGATAAACGACTGCTCGGCGTCCAGCGCCTCCAGTTTGCGCCGCAGGTTTTTGATGTGGCTGTCGATGGTGCGGTCGGTCACTACCCGATAATCGTCATACAGATGGTTGAGAAGCTGTTCGCGGGAGAAGACCTTGCCCGGCTCCTGGGAGAGGGTTTTCAGCAGCCGGAACTCGGCGGGAGTGAGGTCCAGCAGCTTGTCGCGCCAGGAGGCCTGAAAACGACTCTCGTCGACAATCAGCGGGCTCTGGGCATCCAGCGCCAGCAGATCGCGCTGCGGCTTGCAGCGACGCAGGATAGTTTTCACCCGGGCGACCACTTCCCGCGGGCTGTAGGGCTTGCAGATATAGTCGTCGGCGCCAATCTCCAGCCCCAGCAGGCGGTCGATCTCTTCGATTTTCGCCGTCACCATCACCACCGGAACGTCGGAGAAGCGGCGAATTTCCCGGCACAGGGTCAGGCCGTCGGTGCCGGGCAGCATCAGGTCCAGCAGGATCAGGTGCGGCGGCGTCTGCCGGACGTAGGGCAGGACCTTGTCGCCGTGGTTGATCAGCGTAGGCGCGTAGCCCGCCGCCTGCAGATAATCAATCAGCAGCTGGCCGAGCTTGGGTTCATCTTCCACGATAAGAATGCGTGGGGTGTTTTCATCTACAGACAATTCAGTCATACGTCTCTCGGTAAATCATGTTCCAGAGGTAACTCAACTTTAATGCTAACCCCGCCAAAAGGCGAATGGTCGGCACGCAGGGTGCCGCCGTGGGCTGCCACAATATTCAGGCAAATCGCCAGCCCGAGGCCGGATCCGCCGCTGGCGCGGTTGCGCGATCCTTCCGCGCGGTAAAAGCGTTCACACAGGCGGGCCAGCTGTTCATCGCTGACGCCGGGGGCGCTGTCGGCAAAGTCGATGACCAGCATCCGGCCGCTGCGGCGGGCGGTGATCTGCAGGCTGCCGCCGCTGTCGGTATAGCGCAGGCTGTTCTCCAGCAGATTGTTAAAGAGCTGCATTAGCCGGTCGCGGTCGCCGAAAATCATCGCCTGCTCCGGGAGCGACACCTGAATGCTCAGCTGCCGGCTGGCGAAGCGCTCGCGGAAGGCGCCTGCGGCGACCTCCAGCAGGGTGATGATATCCAGCGAAGTTTTCTGGTAGGCCAGCGCCCCCTCATCGGACATCGACAGCTGGTGGAGGTCGTCCACCAGCTTGGTGAGGGTGGCTACCTCGGCCTGCAGGGAGGGAATAGACTCAGGGGTAAAGCGCCGCACCCCGTCCTGAATCGCCTCCAGCTCGCCGCGCAGCACCGCCAGCGGGGTGCGCAGCTCGTGGGAGATATCGGCCATTAGATCGCGACGCATCTGCTGGTTGCGCTCAAGCGTGCTGGCGAGCTGGTTAAAATCCTGTGCCAGACGGCCGAGCTCATCGCTGCCGGTCACCGTCACGCGGGTGGAAAAATCACCGGCCGCCAGCTTGTGGGTGCCTTCCACCAGTCGCTTCACCGGCGCCAGCAGGCCGCGGGCCAGCGGGAAGGTGGCCAGCGCGGCAAGCAGGGTGGCAAGGGCGACAATCAGCCAGCTGGTGCGCTTCTGCTGCCGGTCAAAATTAATATCGGTATTGCGCGTCAGCCGCTCCACCGGCGAGGCGATCACTTTGCCGACTTCGACGCCGTTGACCACAATGCTGCGCTGGGTGCCGTCCTCCGGCACGCGCTCACGCGGCCCCACCAGCACGCGGCCAGACTGATCGACCACCCAGAACATGGTGCGCCAGCCGTGGGGCGGCATTTCCGGCCTCGGACGTGCGTCGTCACGCGGGCCGTCGGGCGGCCCATCCGGCGGCGGCCCGTCCGGACCGGCGCCAGGCGCTTCCATCGGCCCCGGCTTCATCGCGTGCCCCGGCGGCGAACGGTCGTCATTATCCCGTTCGAAGGTGCGCAGCAGCTGGAAGATAAAACGGTCGTTGTTGCGCAGAAACGCCCAGCTGCCGTGCTGGGCGTACTGCTCGCTCAGCGCGTCGCCAAGCATGGTTAACCGCTGTTCGTTGCCGCGCTTGATGTAATCGATAAATCCGCGTTCGAAACTAATGCGCACCGCCCAGTGCATGCTGATCAACAGCACGATACAGGTGGCGAAAATAGCAAGGAACAACTTACCGGTAATGCCCGGGCGCCAAAGTTTCACGATTCACTCCTGTTGCGTCGGCGGATAACGGTATTGCTGCCGACGTCATCCGGTACCCGGGAGAAAATGAGCGCCGGGAGGGCGATGATCGCCGCCATGCTCAGATAGGTATAGAGAAAGACCTGATGGGTGCTGGCGGCGTCGAGGCTCAGATGCTGTTGGCCGTAAAGCCCCAGCAGCATCCCGGCGATGGTCACGCCAATACTCATCGACAGCTGCATCACCATCGACAACAGACTGTTGCCGCTGCTCGCCAGATCGTCCGGCAGATCTTTCAGCGTCAGGGTATTCATCGAGGAGAAGCGACTGGAGTTGATCATGCCCTGTAAAAACAGGATCAGCGGCAGCACGTAATACCAGCCGGCAAGAGCGCTACACATAAACAGCAGGCTGACAGCGGCCAGGCCCAGGGTGCTGGCAACCAGTACCCGACGATAGCCAAAGTGGTTCACCACCTGAACCACGATCCGCTTCATACCCATGCTGCCGAGCACCATCGGGATCATCATCAGCCCGGCGTGAAAAGGGGAGAAGCCAAGGCCGATTTGCAGAAATACCGGCGTCATAAACGGCAGCATGCCGCTGCCGATACGACCGGTGAAGCTGCCGCTGAGGCCGAGGGAGAAGGTGCGGTTGCGAAACAGATCGAGACTGAACAGCGCCCGGGCGTTGTCGCGGGCATGCCACAGGTACAGCAGCAAGGCGCCGAGGCCAGTGGCCACCAGGCCTGCCAGCCACGACGACGACATGCCCAGCCCTTTCTGGCCGTCCAGCGCCAGGGTCAGGGTCGCCATCCCGGCGGCCAGCAGCACAAAGCCGGAGAGATCGAAGCGCAGGGTTTGCAGGGTGTAGTTGGGCATCAGGCAGAGAGTGGCGATCGCGCCGATGATCCCCACCGGGATGTTAATGAGGAAGATCCAGTGCCAGGAGGCGTACTCCACCAGCACCCCGCCCAGCGCCGGGCCGAGCAGCGGGCCAACCTGGCCCGGCAGGGTGACGAAAGTCATCGCCGCCATGTACTGATCGCGCGGGACGATCTTCATCACCGTCAGGCGACCCACTGGCACCATCATCGCCCCGCCGACCCCCTGCAGCACCCGCGCCATCACCAGCTGGTCGAGGGTGTTGGCCTGGGCGCAAAACAGCGACCCGGCGGTAAACAGCACGATGGCGGTGAAGAAGATATTGCGCACCCCGACCCGGTCGGCCAGCCAGCCGCTGGCCGGCAGCATGACCGCTACCGTCAGGACATAGGAGACAATGATCATATGCATATGCAGCGGGCTCTCCCCGAGGCTTTTGGCCATCGAGGGGAGGGCGGTGTTGACGATGGTGGTGTCCAGCGACTGCATAAAGAAGCCGAACGCCACTATCCATAGCTGCCAGCGCACGCTGGCCGGGAGGTCTGTCATGTTATTCGCTTACCGGTTGAGTGGAGTGACGCGAAAAACGCAGTCGCAGACGGTCAAAGAACAGATAGACCACCGGCGTGGTGTAGAGCGTTAACAGCTGGCTCATCACCAGACCGCCGACAATAGTGATCCCCAGCGGCTGGCGCAGCTCGGAGCCATCGCCTCCGGAGAGCACCAGCGGCAGGGCGCCGAACAGCGCCGCCAGGGTGGTCATCATAATCGGCCGAAAACGCAGCAGGCAGGCCTGGAAAATCGCCTCTTCCGGCGCCAGATTGCCGTTACGCTGCGCCTCAAGGGCAAAATCAACCATCATGATGGCGTTTTTCTTCACGATGCCAATTAATAACATGATCCCGATAAGGGCGATTAGGCTGAACGGGGCATCGAATATCTCCAGCGCCAGCAGGGCGCCGACCCCGGCGGAGGGCAGCGTCGAGAGAATGGTCAACGGATGCACGTAGCTCTCGTAGAGCATCCCCAGCACGATATAGACCGTGGCGATGGCCGCGAGGATCAGGATCACCTGCGCGTTCATGGTCTGCTGGAACACCTGAGCGGTACCGGCAAAGGAGCCGCGCACGCTCGACGGCACCCCGAGCTGGGTCATCGTGCGGTTAATGGCGTCGCTGGCTTCCGACAGCGAGCGGCCGGTGGGCAGGTTAAAGGAGATAGTGGATGCCGCCGACAGCCCCTGATGGTTGACCGACAGCGGGGCGTTGGCTGGCTGCCATTTGGCGAAATAAGCCAGCGGGATCGGCTTACCCTCGCTGTTGATGACAAACATCTTGTCCAGGGCGCTGACGTCCTGGGTGTAGACCGGATCCACTTCCATCACCACCTTATACTGGTTGAGCGGCTGGTAGATGGTGGAGATCTGCCGCTGGCCGAAGGCGTTGTTCAGCAGGTTGTTGGCGTCCTGGACGCTGATGCCGAGGCGCGACATGGTATCCCGGTCGTAAACCAGGTCCATTTCGGCGCCATTGTCCTGCTGATCCGAGTTGACGTCCGCCAGCTCAGGCAGCGCCGCCAGCGCTTTGCGGATCTTCGGCTCCCATTCGCGCAGCGCCGACAGGTCGTCAGACAGCAGGGTGTACTGGTAGCTGGCGTTCGACTGCCGGCCGCCGACGCGAATATCCTGCACCGCCATCAGGAACAGGTTGGCCCCGGGCTCGTTGGCCAGCTTTTTGCGCAGCCGGTCGATCACCTGCTGCGCCGTCTCGTGGCGCTGGTCGCGCGGCTTGAGGGTGATAAACATCATCCCGCTGTTGACCCGCGAGCCGCCGGTGAAGCCGGTGACGTTATCCACCGCCGGATCTTCGCGAATGATCTTCATAAAGTCCTGCAGCTTGCCGCGCATCGCCTGGAAGGAGATGCTCTGGTCGGCCTGAATGCCGCCCATTAGCACCCCGGTGTCCTGCTCCGGGAAGAAGGTTTTCGGGATCGAAATGTAGAGCCAGACGCTGAGGGCGATAGTGCCCAGCACCACCAGCCCGGTCAGCCGGCTATGCTTGAGCACCCATTTTAACGACTTACCATAGCCGCCCTGCACGGCCACCAGCAGGCGGCCAAAGCCGCGATTGCGCGTCGGCTGATGGGGCTTACCGCTTTTCAGCAGCCAGCCGCACATCATCGGCGTCAGGGTAAGCGACACCGCCAGCGAGATGCCGATCGCCACCGACAGGGTGACGGCGAACTCGCGCAGCAGACGGCCGGGCAGGCCGCCCATCAGCAGCAGCGGCAGGAACACCGCCACCAGCGACAGGCTCATCGACAGCACGGTAAAGCCGACCTCGCGGCTCCCCTGTAGCGCCGCCTGCAGGGGCTTCATCCCCGCCTCCAGATGGCGGGAGATATTCTCCAGCACCACGATGGCGTCATCGACCACGAAGCCGGTGGCGATGGTCAGGGCCATCAGCGACAGGTTATTGAGGCTGAAACCGCACAAATACATCGCGGCGAAGGTACCGATTAAGGAAACCGGGACGGCGACGGCCGGGATCAGCGTGGCGCGCCCGGAACGCAGGAACAGGAACACCACGAGGATCACCAGCGCCACCGAAATCACCAGCGTCTGCTCCACCTCCTCCAGCGAGGCGCGGATGGTCGGCGAGCGGTCCTGGGCGATTTGCAGGTCGATGGCCGCCGGAATCGTCTGCTGCAGCTCCGGCAGGCGGGCGCGGATGCTGTCCACCGTCTGGATAATATTGGCTTCCGGCAGTTTGCGGATCATCAGCAGGATCGCCGGTTTGGCATTGGTCATCCCGGCGTTACGTACGTCCTGCACCGAATCCGAAACGGTGGCGACATCTCCCAGCCGCACCGCCGCGCCATTCTGGTAGTGGACGATCAGCGGCTGATAGTCGGCGGCGGTCTTCAGCTCATCGTTGGTCTGCACCTGCCAGCGGTGCGCGCTGTCCTCCAGCGCCCCCTGCGGTTTGCGCACGTTGGCGTCGCTGATGGCGGTGCGCACCGCGTCCAGCGACACGCCCTGATTGAACAGCGCCTGCGGGTTGAGGTCGACGCGCACCGCCGGCAGAGAGCTGCCGCCGACGTCGACATCACCCACGCCGTCGATCTGCGCGATGGCCTGCGCCAGCTGGGTGGAGGCGAAATCATACAGCTCACCCTGGGAGTAGGTGTCCGAGGTCAGCGTCAGGATCATGATCGGCGCATCCGACGGGTTGGCTTTGCGGTAGGTCGGCCGGCTGGGCATCCCGCTTGGCAGCAGGCTTTGCGCGGCGTTGATCGCCGCCTGAACGTCGCGCGCCGCGCCGTTGATATCGCGGTCGAAGTTAAACTCAAGAATGATGCGGGTACTGCCCAGCGAACTGGAGGAGGTCATCTCATTGACCCCGGCAATCCGTCCCAGGGAGCGTTCCAGCGGGGTGGCCACCGACGAGGCCATGGTTTCCGGCGAAGCCCCCGGCAGCGAGGCGCTAACCATGATTACCGGGAAGTCCACCTGCGGCAGCGGGGCTACCGGCAGCAGCCGGAAGCCGAGAATGCCGCACAGGGTGATGGCCAGCGAGATGAGGATCGTCGCCACCGGGCGGTAAATGAAGAGGGCAAAAAACTTCACTTACGCCTCCTCTTCCTGACGCGGGAAGCGGCGCTTCAGGTGCAGCGACAGGCGGTCAAACAGCAGATAGATCACCGGGGTGGTGAACAGGGTCAGCACCTGGCTGAGCATCAGACCGCCGACCATGCCGATCCCCAGCGGACGCCGCAGCTCGGCGCCGACCCCGGTGCTCAGCATCAGCGGCAGGGCGCCGAGCAGGGCGGCGAGGGTGGTCATCAGGATCGGCCGAAAACGCAGCAGACAGGCCTGGTAGATCGCTTCCCGCGGCGGCATGCCCTGCTCGCGTTCAGCGGCCAGCGCGAAGTCGATCATCATGATGGCGTTCTTCTTCACGATGCCGATCAGCAGGATGATGCCGATAATAGCGATCACGTCCAGCTCGCTGCCCGCCAGCCACAGCGCCAGCAGCGCCCCGACCCCGGCGGTGGGCAGGGTGGAGAGGATCGTGATCGGATGGATAAAGCTCTCATACAGCACCCCCAGCACGATATACATCGCCACCACCGCGGCGACCACCAGCCAGACGGTGCTGCCGAGCGCCGACTGGAAGGCCAGCGAGCTGCCCTGGAACTGGGTGCGGATATCGGTCGGGAAATCCAGCGACTGTTCGGCGGCGAGGATCGCCTCCACCGCTTCGCCCAGCGAGTAGTTGTCCGGGACGTTGAACGAGATGGTGGTCACCGGGAACTGATCGAGGTGGTTCACCGACAGCGGGGTAAAGCGCTGCTCCACCGAGGCGATGGCGGTCAGCGGCACGATACCGCCGTCGCTGCTGGTCAGGCGGATATTATCCAGCGCCGCCAGGCCCGGCGTCGCCTCGGTATCCTGCTCGAGCACCACGCGATACTGATTTGCCTGAGTGTAAATGGTGGAGATCAGCCGCTGGCCGAAGGCGTTGTACAGCGCGTTATCCACATCGGCCATTGAGATGCCGAGGCGGCTGGCGCTGTCGCGATCCACCTTGATATACGCAGCCAGGCCCTTGTCCTGCCAGTCGCTGCTGACGTCGGCCAGCTGCGGCTGGGCCTGCAGGCGGCTGAGCAGCGGCGGCACCCAGGTGCTCAGCGCCTCCAGGGAGTTCGCCTGCAGGGTGAACTGATACTGGGTGCGGCTCACCGTGGTGTCGATGGTCAAATCCTGGGTCGGCTGCAGGTAGAGCGCTACGCCCGGAACGCCGGCCACCGCCTGCTGCAGGCGGCCGATCACCATCTGGACGCGGTCGTCGCGATCGTCGAGCGGTTTGAGGTTGATCTGCAGACGGGCGCTGTTCAGCGCCGGGTTGGTGCCGTCGACGCCCACAAATGAGGTCAGGCTTTCCACCGCCGGATCCTTAAGGATAATGCTGGCCACCTGCCGCTGGCGCTCGGCCATGCTGGCGAAAGAGACCGACTGCGGCGCCTGGAGGGTGCCCTGAATAATGCCGTTATCCTGGATCGGGAAGAAGCCTTTCGGGATAAAGACCCAGAGGATAATCGACAGCGCCAGGGTACTCAGCGCGACGCTGAGCGTCAGCCACGGATGGTTCAGCACCCGGCTCAGCCAGCGGCCGTAGACGGCGATCACCCGTTCGAAGAAACGCTCGCTGGCACGCGAGAAACGGTTCTGTTTGCGCAGCGATTCGTGGCTTAACATGCGGGCGCACATCATCGGCGTCAGAGTCAGGGAGACCACCGCCGAAATGAGAATAGCGACGGCAAGGGTGACGGCGAATTCGCGGAACAGGCGGCCGACGATATCGCCCATAAACAGCAGCGGGATCAGCACCGCGATCAGCGAGAAGGTGAGGGAGATAATGGTGAAGCCGATTTCCCCCGCGCCTTTCAGTGCGGCGGCCAGCGGCTTCTCGCCTTTTTCGATATAACGCGAGATGTTCTCGATCACCACGATGGCGTCATCCACCACAAAGCCGGTGGCGATGGTCAGGGCCATCAGCGTCAGGTTGTTGATCGAGAAGTCGAGGAACACCATTACCGCGAAGGTGCCCACCAGCGACAGCGGCACCGCGACGCCGGGAATGATGGTCGCCGGGACGTTGCGCAGGAACAGATAGATGATCATCACCACCAGGGCGATGGCCAGCATCAGCTCAAACTGGGTGTCGTGTACCGAGGCGCGAATGTTGGTGGTCCGGTCGGAGAGCACCTGCACCTTCACCGATTTCGGCAGACTTTCGGTAAGCTGCGGCAGCATCTGGCGAATGCTGTCGGCGGTGTCGATGATGTTGGCTCCCGGCTGGCGCTGGACGTTCATCACGATGGCCCGCTGCTGGTTGGCCCACGCCCCCAGCCAGCTGTTTTCGGCGCCTTGCTCGACGCTGGCGACATCGCCGAGACGGATCGGCGCCCCGTTCTGATAGGCGATAATCAGGCGGCGATAATCCTCCGCCGACTGCATCTGATCGTTAGCGGAAAGCGTCACCGCCCGGGCCGGGCCGTCGAGGCTGCCTTTCGCGGAGTTAACGTTGGCGCTGGTGATAGCGGTGCGCACGGTTTCGCTGGTCAGGCCGAGGGCGGCGATGGCCTGGGCGTTAAGCTTCACCCGCACCGCCGGGCGCTGGCCGCCGGCGAGGGTCACCAGACCGACGCCGGAGACCTGGGAGATTTTCTGCGCCACCCGGGTCTCCACCATATCCTCCACCTGGGTCATCGGAATGGCGGAAGAAGTGACGGCGAGGGTCATGATCGGCGGATCCGCCGGGTTCACCTTGCTGTAGACCGGCGGGTTGGGCAGATCGCTCGGCAGCAGGTTGGTGGCGGCGTTAATCGCCGCCTGCACTTCCTGCTCGGCGACGTCCAGCGGCAGGGTCAGCTGGAACTGCAGCGTGACTACCGAGGCGCCACCGGAGCTTTGCGACGACATCTGTTTGAGGCCGGACATCTGGCCGAACTGGCGCTCCAGCGGGGCGGTGATGGCGGAGGTCACCACGTCCGGGCTGGCGCCCGGATAGAGGGTAACCACCTGGATGGTCGGGTAATCAACCTCCGGTAACGCAGAGACCGGCAGAAAGCGGTAGCCGATGATCCCGGCCAGCAGGATAGCCACCATCAGCAAAGTGGTGGCGACCGGACGCATAATAAACAGCCGGGAGGGGCCGCCGGTGCGGCCTGGGGGTAACACCTGCATCAGGAACGCGCTCCGTGTTTACCGCTCTGGCGCGGGGCAGGCTGTGCCTGCTCGCCGCTGCTGGCGGTGACGACTTCCACCTTCGCCCCTTCGGTCAGGCGGTCGATTCCGTCGGTGACCACGCGATCGCCGGCGGAAAGCCCGGCGCTGATCACGACTTTCTGGCTGTCCTGGATCCCCGGCGTGACGCTGTGTTTGCTGACTTTATTCTCATCGTTCAGTACCCACACGAAATGCCCTTCGTTACCCATTTGCAGGGCGGCGGCAGGGATCACCACCGCGTTCTGCTGGGTATCCACCAGCAGGCGGGCGTTAACAAACTGGTTAGGGAACAGCGCGTCGTCCAGGTTGCTGAAGCGCGCCTTCAGCTTGATGGTTCCGGTGGTGGCATCGATCTGGTTGTCGAGACTCAGCAGCTCGCCGACGCTGATTTTCTGCTTATTAGTGCGATCCCAGGCTTCGACGCTGAGCGTTTTGCCCGCTTTCTGCGCCTGTACCACCGTGGCGATGCTGTTTTCCGGCAGGGTAAAGACCACGTCGATCGGGTGCGTCTGGGTGAGAACCACGATCCCGGTGGTGTCCCCACTGGATATCTGGTTGCCGATATCCACCTGCTTTAAGCCCACGCGGCCGTCAATCGGCGCGGTGATGCGCGTCCAGTCCAGCTGCAGCTGGGCGCTGGCGACGGCCGCTTCATCGGCCTTCACGGTGCCGGCGGATTCCACCACCAGCGACTGCTGGGTGTCGAGCTCCTGGCGCGAGATCAGGTTGGTTTTCACCAGTTGCTGGTAGCGGGCAAGATCGCGGCGGGCGTTGGCGAGGGTGGCGTTATCTTTCGCCAGCTGGCCCTGCGCCTGGGCGAGGGCGACTTTAAACTGACTGGGGTCGATCTGCGCCAGCAGGTCGCCGGCTTTCACCTGCTGCCCTTCCTGAAAATGAAGGCTCAGCAACTGACCATCGACCCGGCTGCGGACGGTCACCGTATTGGCCGCTGTCACGGTACCCAGGCCGGTAAGATAGCGTGGGACCGCTTCTTCGGTGGCGGTGGCCGCCTGCACCGGCGCCAGCGCGCCGCCAAAGCGGCCATGGCGTGCGCCACCCGGCCCCTGTGGACCTTGCCCGGCGGCGGGGGGCCCGCTGCTGCTCGTCCCACGATCGTGCCAGAACCAGTAGGCGGCCCCGGCGATAATCACTACCGCCAGCGCGGCGCCCCAACGACGTATGTTACTGCCTTTCATTAGTTTACGGTCTCATCCTGAAGCGTTTCGCTGAATGATACTAGTTTAGTGAGGGAAGGGGCCGTAAAAATGGAGGAATTATGAAAAGAAGGTTGAGAAATGTCTGGATAACCACCGCGACGCCGGGCGGTCTCGTTGTCGATTTCCGGGGTGATATCAACTTTTAGTTTAAAAAAGCAAAAAACAGTTGTATCCGGAGAGGCTTTAATTAGATTTATGCGGTGAATAAATCAGTGCATTCCCATAATAATAACAGATGTACTTTAAAATCAACGTGTTAAATAATCAGGGGTCATTGCTGTGGCAAACGCAAACAAACTCACGCTCTTCATCGTCATCTTTATGCTGATGGGGATCCTCTCCGGCGCGGCTATCCATGCCTATGCGACGCCGACCACCATCTCCGCCTGGGCGGATAACATTACGCTGCTGACCGATCTGTTTCTGCGGTTGATCAAAATGGTCATCGCACCGTTGGTGTTCAGCACCCTGACGGTCGGTATTATGCGTCTCGGCGAGACGGCGACCATTGGCCGGGTGGGCGGTAAGGCGATGGTGTGGTTTATCACCTCGTCGGTGTTATCCATTCTCGTTGGGTTGGTGATCGTCACCTTTCAGCACCCGGGCAGCGGGTTAAACCTGGCGGTGCCGAAAGAGGCCGTGGATACCGGCCTGGCGGTCAGCGGCATGAGCCTGAAAGGGTTCTTGTCGCATACCATCCCCACCAGCATCACTGAGGCGATGGCTAACAACGAGATCCTGCAGATCGTGGTGTTCTCGATGTTCTTTGGCATCGCCGGCGCGTCGCTGGGCGAGAAGTTTAATGCTCCGCTGGTGGCGGCCCTCAACGTGGTGTCGCACATTATGCTGAAGGTGACGGGCTATGTGATGTATGTTGCGCCGCTGGCTATCTTCGCCGCTATCTCCTCAGTGATTGCCTCGCAGGGGCTGGGGATCCTGCTCAACTACGCTTCGTTCATCGGCGGCTACTATCTGGCGGTGCTGTTAACCAGCGCGGTACTGATTGCCGTCGGTTATATGGTGCTGAAAAAAGAGGTTTTCCGTCTGCTGAATATGCTGAAGGATCCGGTGCTGGTAGCCTTTACCACCAGCAGCTCGGAAGCGGCCTACCCGAAAACGCTTGAGCGCCTGGTGAAGTTTGGCTGCTCACGCAATATCGTCTCGTTCGTCCTGCCGATTGGCTACTCGTTTAACCTCGTTGGTTCGATGGTCTACTGCTCCTTCGCGGCGATGTTTATCGCCCAGGCCTATAACGTGCCGCTGAGCTTTAGCGAGATTACGGTCATGATGCTGACCCTGATGCTGGCCTCGAAAGGCATCGCCGGGGTTCCGCGCTCGGCGCTGGTGGTCCTGGCGGCGACGATCCCCAGCTTCAATATTCCGGTCGCCGGGATCCTGCTGCTGATGGGTATCGACCATTTCCTCGACATGGGGCGCTCCGCCATTAATGTGTTGGGTAACGGCATCGCCACCGCGATGCTGTCGAAAAACGAAGGTCTGCTGACAGACGAGGACGTCCAGCCGGACTGGGAAGCCGAGAAAGCGGAAGCCTGATTTTGCCGCGCTTTCCTTGAGGGCGCTATTCCACGCAGAAAAAAAGACCCCTGACAGGCACGTCAGGGGCAATGTGACGAAGTATCCGTTTTCCTCTTAAATAGTCTTTTTTCTTATATAAAAACGCGCGCGAACGTCTTTATATCGAGGAAGCGTCAGAGTTTAACGTTATGTCTGGCCGCGCTGGCGATTTTTTCGCATTCTGCTGTTATTTTCGGATTTTAGACAATATCATCTGGTGAATATCCTATTTTTGTGTTCGCTATTTTCCCTACCAGCGTTCACGTAGCAGATTCATAAACTGGAAAAAGTCGTGGTTATTATTCAGACGGTATTTTTCCATGATCTTATTTTTATGGTAGGCGGCAGTACGCGGCGTGACGCGCTGCAGAGCGGCGATTTTACTCATATCCAGCCCTTCCAGAATGCCGTGCACGACGGCGGTCTGCGATCGCGATAGCACGCGATGCGGGCAGCTGGCGCAGCTCAGTTCCCGGCTGGCGGCGTCAATCGCCAACGGATCCATACAATGCTGGAGCTCGCTTTTAATGATCGCCAGCAGCTGCGGAATACTGGCCGTTTTCAGCGAAACAAAAATGACTCCCTTCAGGCAATTGATCATGAAATCATCTTCCGGCAACTGCTCATAGCTGTGAAGGACGATCAGCGAGCTGCCTTTTTTCCTGTTCTTAATCAGCGAATTACACAGGTAAATTTCGCCGGGGATCACTTCATAAATAATGATGTCTTCGCCTGACAGGTCGTCGTTGCGCCAGGAAAAACGCGTCTGCATATCATCCCGGGTCAGGTCATTGACCATGGCGACCAGCGATTCACGTACAAAGGTATTGCGGGTATTAATAGTGACATTAATGTTTCTCATGGCGTTATTTCCTTATGCAAAAACATAACGCCATGCTGTGACCAATCCTCCGGGCGTATGCGGTGTGTTGACGGTATAAAAGTACCTGCAATAATTTTTTATTATTTTAAAGTGAATTATTTACGACGAGCGGAACGCTTGTCGTTAAAAGTAAATTTCTGCCGTCTCCTGTCTTTCAGATAGGAAATAAAGCTGTATACAGAGATGCTGAAGAAAAAAATGCATAGCAATAAAACTAACCACGTTTGCATGGCCATCGTTTTTACCTTGTTTGTGTTGCATGATCTCAGAATTTGCCACGAACGGCTAATACGTTTTGTTATATGCTTTTCTGTCCACTGAAAATCATACGACATCATCCTGATGTGGTAGCACTATAAGAAAGTTCTTAACAGCATCGTCAGTCTCATTCCTCTCATTTCTCTCAGAAAATGAGAAAAATTAACCCCGTCACGTGATTCCGGTCCTCAGCGCGCCGTCCATCAGGAAATAAAGGCCAGCCCCTTACCAAAGATCGCGCGTACGGGCAGGTGAATTCCCTGCTGGCGTGCCTTATGGCGCAGGCGGCTAATCACCACGTCGATGCGGTGCAGGTCAGGCTCGCTTTCGTGGGAAAACAGGCAGGCATGAAGCTCCAGTTTGCTGCACACTTCGTTGCGATTGCGCATTAACAGCTCCACCAGGCGATATTCTTGCTGGGTGAGCTCCAGCGTTCGGGCGTCGGGGGAGATAAGTTTATCCTCCTGCAGACGCCACAGCCCGGTGGCGGTGGATGGCGTGGTGTTGGCCACCTCGGTCTGGTGGGGTGCCGGACGGTCCTGCTCCATTCGGGCGCCGAGGGCGGTTAGCGTCTCCGCCAGATGAGCGAAATTAACCGGTTTAATCAGGTAGGCATCGGCCCCGAGGCTCAGCGCCTGCAGTTTATCCTGCTGCTGGCCGCGGGCGCTAACCACCACCAGCCCGTAGTGCCCCAGCTCATGCAGGTAGCTCAGCACGCTGAAACCATCCTCGCCGGGCAGACCAATATCAATCAGCACGATATCCACCGGATGGCTGTGTAGTTGCCGCCAGAAGGCTTCGGCGCTGCGCGAGCCCCACACCTCGAAGCCGCGATAGCCCAGCCAGGCCAGCAGTTCATCCAGCAGATCGGCGTTATCTTCAATTATCGCCAGCCGTAAAGCCATACGTCGTTCTCCTCTTAAGCAACCGTGGGGAGGGTGAGAATAAAGGTGCAGCCGTCCGGGCCATGCTCGGCCAGCCACAGTTTGCCATCATGAGCCTGCACGATCTGACGCGCAACATACAGTCCGAGACCGGTGCCGCCCGGCACCGGCGACGTGTGCTCGCCGCGGCGGTAGCGCTCAAAGATCAGTTCCGCTTGCCCGTCGGGCAGGCCCGGGCCGTGGTCGCGAATGCGCAGCTCGGTATGCCCGGCTTCGGAGCGGATATCGATGGCGATTTCACCGGGGGGCGAATACTTCACCGCGTTATCCAGCAGATTAGCGATGGCGATGCACAGCAGGCCGGCATCGGCCTGCAGCTGCGGGCTTTCCACCGCGCCGTAATGGCGGATGTTCAGGTAATGGTCGTGGGAGATGGCCACCACCGAGGCGGCCATGTTGATCACCGACAGCAGGGCGGAAAAGCGATCGAGGGTCATCTGGCCGCTGTCGTCCGTATACCACTGGACCGGAATATCAATGCCCACCTGGCGCGTTGTCGCCTGCGCCTGCGGGATAGCCAGCAGAAAGAGTAATCCACAGCTGGCCAGCCAGCCGGCCAGCAATCGCAGCCGGCGATGCCGCACTGCCGCCAAGATCGCAGACACCCTTTTCAATCACGCCCCCTTGCGGCATGCCAACGATACAGACCGCAGACGTCTGGCTACGGTATGGGTAATAGACCCCGGATGCGGGGAGAGTGGACAGGCCTGTCCGGACAAACAGGCCATTTTGCGTGGGAGCCCAGGAATATTCCAGCGTATTTTGCAGCGCCAGGATCAGGACAGACCTGCTGTGCGGCGACGGTGGGCTGGGGTTAGCGGAAAACCACCTGCGCCCAGCGGGCCAGCCCGGCGGTTACCGAGCCAAAATCATCGCCACCGGCCAGCGGAATACCCGGCAGCTGGGCGGCCAGCGCCTTTTTGATCAGCGGCGAGCGGGCGCTGCCGCCGGTAAGATAGATCACGTCCGGGGTGGTCTGGCTGCTGTCGAGCGCGAGCTGCACCTGTTCCATAATGCGGGTCAACGGTTGATCCAGCGCCGCTTCCAGTCCCTGCCGGGCAATAGCGGTGGCCAGATCGTCCTGAATAAATGGCAGCGCGGTTTCGACGCTGGCGGCGCTGGAGAGGGCGATTTTGCTCTCTTCGGCGCTGCGCACCAGACGATAGCTGAGACGCTGGCGCCAGACCTTCAGCAGCAGAGCCACCTTGTCGGCATCCCGGGCGCTGCGCAGCAGATCGTTAAGCAGACGGCCATTGGCGGTGCTGTAGAAATCGCTCTGCGCCGGCACGTCGTTGATCGCCACCGCGTTCCACCACGGGAGGATCGGCAGCGCGGTGCCTTTTTCCGTTTCGCCGCCCATGCCGAGGAGGGGCATCAGGCATTTGAAGGCCAGGGCAATGTCGAGATCGTTACCGCCGATGCGGCAGCCGCTGTGGCCGAGCAGGCTCTGCTGGCGGTCGGCGCGTTCCCGCCATTGCGGGCCCATCAGCAGCAGAGAGCAGTCGGTGGTTCCGCCGCCGATATCGACGACCAGCACCCGTTTTTCTTCATTGAGGGTCGCTTCGAAATCGAGCCCGGCGGCCACCGGTTCAAACTGGAAGACCACGTCGCGGAAACCGGCGCGGCGGGCGGCCCGCTCCAGGATGCCCTGCGCCTGGGCGTTCGCCTCGTCGCCGCCGAGGCCCTGGAAGTTAATCGGTCGGCCAATCACCGCCTGGTCGATGGGCTCGGGCAGCTGGCTTTCGGCCTGCAGCTTGATGTGCAGCATCATGGCGCAGACCAGGTCTTCAAACAACGCCACCTGCTGCGGCTTAAGCCCGCTGGCGCCGAGGAAGGATTTTGGCGATTTAACGAAGTAGACCTCTTCCGGATCCTCAACATACTGCTGTAGCGAGGCGAGGCCGAACTGCACGCTGTTGCGCAGTACTTCGATGTCTTCATCGCGGTTCGCGGCGATGGCCCGACGCAGCAGCGCCTGGTTTTCGTCGCTGTGGGTGGGCACGTCGTGATGGCGATAGAGCCACTCGCTAACCGCTTCGCGCGTTGGCGCGCAGAGCATCGAGGGCAGCAGCGCGCTGCCGTTTTCCAGCGTCAACAGCTGGGGTTTGTTTTCCCGCATCACGGCCACCGAACAGTTGGCGGTGCCGTAGTCAAAACCAATAAACATCGTCTGCAAAATCCCCATGCCGGTGAAGAAGGGGGGCGACTTTAGCGGATTGCCGCCATGCCGACAACCGGAATTTAAAAGCAAGGCGCCGATGGCCGTGGGCGACTATCATTGAAACGCTATATAAAGGAGAGCTTATGGTGTTGTTACCCTGGATCCCCCCCTACGACTGGGCGTGGATGGTTGGTTTTCTGCAGGCGCGTGCCGTCGCCGGCGTTGAGCGCTTTCATGATGGAGGCTATAGCCGCAGCTTTGCTGTGGCGGGCCATCGTGGTCTGATCCATCTGACGCCAGATGTAGAGGCGCAGGGCCTGCGGGTGACCCTTTCCCCGGGGCTGCAGCCGGTGGCGGAGATCTGCTATACGCGAATTGGCCGGCTGTTTGATCTGGCCTGCGATCCGCGGCAGGTCGCTTGCACGCTCGGCGGCCTGGCCGAGGCGCGGCCGGGGCTACGTCTGCCGGGGGCGCTGGATGCCTTCGAGCAGGCGGTGCGCGCGGTGCTGGGCCAGCTGGTGAGCGTGGCGATGGCCGCCCGGCTCACCGCCAAAGTGGCGGCAGGCTGGGGCGAACCGCTGGCGGAGGCGCCTGGCTATGTCTTGTTCCCGACGCCGGACATCTTGTCCCGGGTCGAACCGCAGGCGCTGAAGGCGCTGGGCATGCCGCTTCGACGCGCAGAGGCGCTGATCCATCTCGCCCGGGCGGCGCTCAGCGGCGAGTTGCCCCTGACCGCGCCGACGGACATCGACGCCGGGCTCAGGCAGTTGCAGACATTCCCCGGGATTGGCCGCTGGACGGCAAACTACTTTGCCCTGCGCGGCTGGCAGGCGAAGGATATCTTTTTGCCGGACGATTACCTGATTAAACAGCGCTTTCCGGGAATGACCCCGGCCATCATCGCCCGCTATGCCCGCCGCTGGCAGCCGATGCGATCCTATGCGCTGTTGCACATCTGGTATACCGATGACTGGACGCCGGTGGTGGAATAGCCGTCCGGGGCGCATACCACTGGTATCGGGACGCTGAAATCCCTATAATTGCCGCGTTTGGCGGTCCGCCGCCACCCTCCATCTCTATCCAGGTTAATCAGGTCGCAAAAATTTATGACTGATATGTCCCATCAGTGCGTCATTGTAGGCATCGCCGGCGCATCGGCTTCTGGCAAAAGTCTTATCGCCAGTACTCTCTATCGCGAATTGCGTGAACAAGTTGGCGACGAACATATTGGCGTCATTCCGGAAGACAGCTATTACAAAGATCAAAGTCATCTGTCGATGGAAGAGCGCGTCAAAACCAACTACGACCACCCGAGCTCAATGGACCACAGTCTGTTGTTCCAGCACCTGCAGATGCTGAAAAGCGGCCAGCCGATTGAACTGCCGGTCTATAGCTACGTCGAACATACCCGCACGCCGAACACCATTCACGTCGAGCCGAAGAAGGTGATTATCCTTGAAGGGATCCTGCTGCTGACCGACGCGCGCCTGCGTAACGAGCTTAACTTCTCTATTTTCGTCGACACTCCTCTCGATATTTGCCTGATGCGCCGTATTAAGCGCGACGTTAACGAGCGCGGCCGTTCTATGGATTCGGTGATGGCCCAGTATCAGAAAACTGTACGTCCGATGTTCCTGCAGTTTATTGAGCCGTCGAAGCAGTATGCCGACATCATCGTGCCGCGCGGCGGCAAAAACCGCATCGCCATTGATATTCTGAAGGCCAAAATCAGTCAGTTCTTTGAATAACCTGGCCGAATTGTGTAACGTGCAAAGAGTAGCCCTATTGCCCTGTCCGCCGCGAAGCGTGCGGGAAGCAGCCTTATAAGGAGAAAGCCCATGCGTCTGTGTGACCGAGATATCGAAGCCTGGTTGGATGAAGGGCGACTCGCCATCAATCCACGCCCGCCCGTTGAGCGTATTAATGGCGCGACGGTTGATGTACGGCTGGGTAATAAATTCCGCACGTTCCGCGGCCACACGGCGCCGTTTATCGATTTAAGCGGACCGAAGGCTGAGGTCAGCGCCGCGCTGGACCGGGTGATGAGCGAAGAGATCGTCCTGCCGGAAGGGGAGGCGTTTTTCCTGCATCCGGGCGAACTGGCGCTGGCGGTGACCTACGAGTCGGTCACTCTGCCTGCCGACCTGGTGGGCTGGCTGGATGGACGCTCCTCGCTGGCGCGCCTGGGGCTGATGGTGCACGTTACCGCGCACCGCATCGATCCGGGCTGGTCCGGCTGCATCGTGCTTGAGTTCTACAACTCTGGCAAGCTGCCGCTGGCGCTGCGCCCGGGGATGCCTATCGGCGCGCTGAGCTTTGAGCCGTTATCGGGCCCGGCGGCGCGGCCGTATAATCGCCGTGAAGACGCCAAATATCGCGACCAGCAGGGCGCGGTGGCGAGCCGAATCGATAAGGATTGATAACGTCAACGGGGTGTTGCTGAGGGTGCCATGAGACGAATACTGACAACGCTGATGATCCTGCTGGCGGTGATTGTCGCCGGGCTTACCTCGTTGGTATTGCTGGTCAATCCCAACGATTTTCGCGCCTATATGGTGCATGAGGTGGCAGAGCGCAGCGGTTATCAGCTTGACCTTGATGGCCCGCTGCGCTGGCACGTCTGGCCGCAGCTCAGCATTCTCAGCGGACGGATGACGCTGACCGCCAGAGGCGCCGAAGAGCCGGTGATCCGCGCCGACAATATGCGCCTCGACGTGGCGCTGCTGCCGCTGCTCTCGCATCAGCTGCAGGTGAAGCAGGTGATGCTCAAGGGCGCGGTGATCCAGCTGACCCCGAAAACCGAGGCGGTTCGCGACAGCTCAGCGCCGGTGGTGCCGCATGACAACACCCTGCCGCTGGCCCCGGAGGATCGCGGATGGTCCTACGATGTGCGTCAGCTGCAGGTGGCCGACAGCGTGCTCTTCTTCCAGCACGAGAACGGCGAGCAGGTGACCGTGCGCGATATCCGTCTGCAGATGGAGCAGGATGAGAATCACCGGGCCACCGTGGATTTCTCCGGCCGAGTGAACCGCGACCAGCGCGACCTGGCGCTGAACTTCTCCGCCACCGTGCAGGGCGGCGATTATCCGCACTCCTTAAAAGCCGACTTTACCCAGCTTAGCTGGCAGCTGCGCGGCGCCGAGCTGCCACCGGACGGCATTAATGGTCAGGGGAGTCTGCAGGCCAGCTGGCAGGAAGATGACAAGACCCTGCGTTTTGACAACCTGAATCTGATGGCTAACCGCAGCACCGTTACCGGCAGCGGCAGCGTGGTGCTGGGGGATCGCCCGGACTGGTCGCTGGATTTGCACGCCACCACTCTCGATCTCGATAGTCTGCTGGCGCAAAGGTCGCCGGCGACGGACAGTAGCGCCAGTCAGCAGGGCCAGAGTCAGACGCGACCGCTGCGCCCGGTGATCGCCGACAGCGATGAGCGCGAAGATTACCAGAGCCTGCGCGGCTTCAACGGCCGAATGGCCCTGAGCGCCGACCAGCTGCAGTGGCGCGGTCTGAACTTCACCCAGGTGCAGAGCGAAATCAGCAACCAGCAGGGGCTGCTGACGGTCAGCAAAATGCAGGGCAATCTTGACGGCGGGCAGCTCTCTCTCCCTGGCACCCTGGATGCCCGCGGCGACACGCCGCTGGCGACGTTCCAGCCGGCGCTGCAGAATGTGGAGATCGGTTCGCTGATCAAAGCCTTTAACTATTCCTTAAACCTGACCGGCAAGCTGTCGCTGAGCGGCGAATTTTCCGGAACGCGCATTGACGCTGATGATTTCCGTCGCCACTGGCAGGGACAGGCTCAGCTCCAGATGGCCGATACCCGCACCGAAGGGCTGAACTTCCAGCAGCTGGTGCAGCAGGCCGTGGAGCGCAGCACCAACGTGCGGGCGCAGGAAAATTACGACAATGCCACCCGCCTGGATTCCGTCAGCAGCAGGCTGACGCTGGATAACGGGCTGGTGACGCTGAACCGCCTGCAGGGGCAGTCCGACGTGATGGCGATGACCGGCGAAGGACAGCTCGATCTGCAGAAAGAGAACTGCGATATGCGCTTCAACGTGCGCGTGCTCGGCGGCTGGAAAGGGGAGGGCAAGCTTATCGACCGCCTGAAACAGACCGCTATCCCGCTGCGCATCTACGGCGAGTGGCAGTCGCTGAGCTACAGTCTGCAGGTCGATCAGATCCTGCGCAAACAGCTGCAGGATGAAGCTAAACAGCGGCTTAATGACTGGATTGAACGGAATAAAAACAGCCAGGACGGGAAAGAGGTGAAGAAGTTGCTTGAGAAACACTAACCGGAATTGACCGGTGGAGCGACTTTACCGGCCCGGATAGCGGCGCTAATGCCTTATCCGGGCGACCTGATCGCACTCTCCCTGTAACCCCGGTAAGCGCAGCGCCAGCGGGGAAGCCGACAGATGCAGGTTGAAAGGTTACCACAATGGTTTTCCCGGATAGCGGCGCGAACACCTTATCCGGGCAACCTGAACGGACTTTCCCTGTAGCCCCGGTAAGCGCAGCGCCACCAGGGAAGCAGACAGATGCAGGTTGAAAGGTTATCACGGTGGTTTTCCCGGATAGCGGCGCTAATGCCTTATCCGGGCTACCTGAGCGGACTCTCCCTGTAGCCTCGATAAGCGCAGCGCCACCGGGGAAGCGGACAGATGCAGGTTGAAAGGTTATCACGGTGGTTTTCCCGGATAGCGGCGCTAATGCCTTATCCGGGCCACCTGAGCGGACTCTCCCTGTAGCCTCGGTAAGCCTAGCGCCAGCGGGGCGTATCTATCGACTGCGGGGATTACACTTCGTAGCTCAGTTCATCTTCCCGCGGCGGCGGCGGGATAATCTGCACTTTCTGTACCCGGTGGCTCTCGACCTGCAGCGTACGTACGATGTAGTCGCCGATTTTCACCTCTTCTCCCGCTTCGGGGACATGCTGCAGATTTTCCATCAACAAACCGGCAATCGTGTGATACTCGCGCTTATCATCGAGCGGCAGGGGAATGTACTGCACTAAATCTTCCAGCGGCATATGCCCATTGGCGGTCCAGCTGCCGTCGGGATTTTTTGCGATATCGTGGCGGGCATCAATCTCTTCAGCTTCGTTGGGTAAATTGCCGGCGATGGTTTCCATCACATCGCTCAGGGTCACTACCCCCTCAACGGAACCAAACTCATCCACCACGAAAGCGAAATGGGTCCTGGCATGGCGGAACTGCTCCAGCGCTGGCAACAGAGGCAGCGTCTCAGGGAACACCAGCGGCTGACGAAGCAGGACGCGCAGGTTGAGCGGTTCATGACGCAGCGATTGCTGTAGCAGGTCGATGACGTGAACCACGCCGAGCAGATCTTCATCATCATTTCCGCCGGTGACGACCAGTCGGGTATGCTGGTTTTTCTCCAGCAAGGCGCGAATTTCCTCTTCCGGGGCGCTAAGGTCTATATGCTCGATATCATGGCGCGAGGTCATAATGCTGCTGACGGTGCGCTGGTTGAGATTAAGCACCCGCTCAATCATCCGGCGTTCCTGGGGGTTGAACAGCGGGTTATCGACATGGCTGTCGATCAGCGCTGCCGTATCGCTGCTGAGCTCGGCGTGTTCTTTATGCCCGCTAAGTAGATTCATCACCGCTTCGGTTGTGCGCTGGCGGAGCGTGAGATTGGCGGAGAGGAAGCGACGGCGGTTGAACAGCGCCAGCTGGTTCAGCGACTCAATGATGACGGAGAAGCCAATGGCCGCATACAGATAACCTTTCGGGATGGGGAATCCAAACCCTTCGGCAATCAGGCTGAAACCAATCATCAGCAGGAAGCTCAGACAGAGAATAACGATAGTCGGGTGGCTGTTGACAAAACGCGTCAGCGCTTTGCTGGCGAGCAGCATCAAACTCATGGCAATAACTACCGCTGCCATCATCACCGCCAGATGGTCGACCATGCCGACGGCGGTGATCACCGAATCGAGGGAGAAGATGGCATCCAGCACCACAATCTGAGCGACCACTCCCCAGAACTTCGCGCCCTTGCGCTGAACCGGATTATCGCTGCCTTTGCCTTCCAGTCGCTCATTGAGCTCAACAGTCGCTTTAGACAGCAGGAATAACCCGCCAAACAACATAATCAAATCTCGCGCGCTAAAGCTGAGATCGTGGTAGGTGAACAGCGGTTTGGTCAGGGTGACCAGCCAGGAGATCGAGGCGAGCAGCAGCAGACGCATCATCATCGCCAGCAGCAGGCCAATTACCCGCGCGCGGTCACGCTGAGTCGCAGGGAGCTTTTCCGCGAGGATCGCGATAAAAACGAGGTTATCAATACCGAGGACCAGCTCTATAACCACCAGCGTTATGAGACCGGCCCAAATTGAGGGGTCGGCAATCCATTCCATCATTCGCTAAAACCTATACTACCTGAGAGTGCCATCCGACGATCATGGATAAGCGACCGATAAATTGCAATATATTCTCGTCTTATGACGTCAGGTTGGCGCGGGGACGGGAGAAATGCCGCGGCTGGCAATATTAAACTGCATGAATTATAGCCGTGCGCGCTTATTTTTTATGCAAATAAGCTTATTAATAAAAGATATGACTGTGGAAGACTGAATATAAACTTGCAGAGAGTGCACTGGATCAATAATGCCGGTTATTGCCCTTTCTGACCAAACAGAAGTATGAAAATCAGACGGATTCAGAAGCAGAGGTGTAAACACCCGATTCAATCACTCAATCGTAGCGATCCAGGTTTTCATACTACTGAATGTCGTGGCTTGCAAAATATCTTGTTTAATCAGACGATATCAGCAGCTTTTAATCAGGTGTAAAAGCCAGTGCCGATGGATGACATGGATAGCGGGCAACAGGTGAAGGAGGGCATGATGAGCGCAGCAGTGAGCTTTCTGCGCTATTTTCTATTGAAAATAGTGTATTCAGATTATTTTTATGAATTATGTCCTGGTGTTCATGGGAATAAACCCTCTTTTTTTCTGCATTTTACGCATTATCCAAACGCTTCTTCTACAGTATTCTCTGCCGGGAATACAGCGATAAGTCCTGCGGGTGAAGAAAGTGCAGAGGAAAATCCTGAGGCAGTGCGCCATATGACTCCTGAGTCATCAGAATTTTCTTAAACCGCTCTGTCGGAGCTAATACTTTGAGTGTATTCTCTGATGAAACATGTAGTTTCGGAATTTTGCTGGAAGTCGGACTGATAGCAAAACGGTAATATCATAGATTGATACCAGGGGAACCTGTAATCAGGCGGGTATCGAAGATTTATCACTATATGGGTGGATATGAGAATGGCAAGTTTGAAAGCAGTTATTCCGGTAGCCGGATTGGGGATGCATATGTTGCCGGCCACCAAGGCGATTCCGAAGGAGATGCTGCCAATCGTTGATAAGCCAATGGTTCAGTATATCGTCGACGAGATTGTGGCGGCAGGCATCAAGGAAATTGTACTGGTTACCCACTCGTCTAAGAATGCCGTGGAAAACCATTTCGATACCTCCTATGAACTGGAAGCGCTGCTTGAGCAGCGTGTTAAACGTCAGCTGCTGGCTGAGGTACAGGCAATCTGTCCGCCGGGCGTGACTATCATGAACGTACGCCAGGCGCAGCCGCTGGGGCTGGGACACTCTATTCTCTGCGCGCGCCCGATCGTCGGAGATAACCCGTTCGTTGTGGTGCTGCCGGACATCGTACTGGACGATGCCAGCGCTGACCCGCTTCGCTATAACCTGGCCGCGATGGTGGCCCGTTTTAATGAAACCGGGCGCAGCCAGGTGCTGGCCAAGAGAATGGACGGCGACCTGTCGGAGTATTCCGTGATCCAGACCAAAGACCCGCTGAACGTGGAAGGGCAGATTGGTCGGATCGTTGAGTTTATCGAGAAACCTGACGAACCGCAGACCCTGGATTCCGATCTGATGGCCGTAGGACGCTATGTGCTTTCCGCCGATGTGTGGGCCGAGCTGGAGCGGACTCAACCTGGCGCATGGGGCCGTATTCAGCTGACCGATGCGATCGCGGAACTGGCGAAGAAGCAGCCCGTTGACGCGATGCTAATGACCGGCGATAGCTACGACTGCGGTAAAAAAATGGGCTATATGCAGGCCTTCGTAAACTACGGGCTGCGTAACCATAAAGAAGGCACGAAATTCCGCGAGAGCATTAAGAAGTTACTCGCGTAAATAGGCTCTGTCGCATTTCAGAAGTGTGAAAATGTAGGGTTTACAGAAGTATGTGGCTTAAGTCCGCGATGTTGCATGCTTCTGTAGAAAGCCCTGCGGATTAAATAAGGCTATTTTAGATAAATATTAATCAATATAAATCAGATGGTTATGCTGATTTGCTGAAACACGCTTAATATGTAAACAAAAAGCGACTTCAGAGACATCTGGTTGCTGTGCTGGCCCTCCTGTGATGGAATGGTCGGAGTAGCATAATTTTATGTTTGCTAATAATGAGTTAGCCGGAATCTTCTTAAAAAAAATATGCCTGCCGCTGGCTGTCATAAAAAAATAAAACTTGACTGAGATCATGCTTACGCATTAAACAACAGTGATGCATGCATAAAAATGTGAAGTTATCGGATGTGTATGCCCATACCAACGTCATGGACAAAGGCGCTGCGAACTGGAAAATCGTCAAAGGATGAAAAATAAATGAACTGGCAGTGGGTCTCTTTTTTTGGCGATAGTACCGTGCTGTTACCCAGCGCGGCAGCCGTGTTCATGGTTTTATTTCTGCGCAGGCCTTCCAGACAGATTGCCTGGCAATGGGGATTGCTGTTTGGCATTACCGGCGCCATCGTCAGTGCATCAAAACTGGCGTTTATGGGCTGGGGCATCGGCATCCGCGAGCTCGATTTCACCGGTTTTAGCGGGCATACCGCTTTATCTACCGCCTTCTGGCCTATTTTCTTATGGCTGCTCTGCGCTCGCGGTAGCGTTGCTTTACGCCGGACTGCCATGGTGATGGGGTATCTGCTGGCTGGCCTCGTGGGGTATTCCCGTCTGGCGATTCATGCCCACTCCCCATCTGAAGTGATTGCCGGGCTGCTGCTTGGCGCCTGCGGTAGCGCGCTGTTTCTGCTGCTACAGCGGAATTCGTCGCGTGTGGTCAATGCACAGCTCTCCTGGGGCGGGGTGCTCAGTCTGATTATCATCCCCGTCGTGCTGCTAAATACCGGCGCTAAAGCGCCAACTCAGTCTCTGCTGGGTGAAATAGCCGTTAAGCTGGGTTCGCTGGAAAAGCCCTTTACCCGCGCGGATTTGCATAAGCGTTTTTACTGAATGTGCTGCTGACGATGAATGGGACCAGAGAAAATAATAGAATCAGTCCCGGTTTTGTACATTCATATTCGTGAAATAAATAGTTGCTACTACATTCTGCAGAAATATTTTTGCTGGCACAGGAAATAACGTGGCTGAGAACAATCCTAAATAGGCAGGCTGCCCCTTATTCTTGAAGTTAAATTATGTTTGTCAAGTATAAAAAATGAATGGCAGGTATTAATTTTTGTAGTTGACGGAAGTGACGAGAATTAGCGTGGTTAATATACTCATCCGATAAAAGCCTTAAAAAACATAGCGTTGCTTTGGTTGTGGTACGTAAGTATGCATCTTGAGCTGGAACGATGAGATATTATTAAACAATCTTATTGAGGTGTCGTCCGCTTGTCGGAGGAGTCAGATTGGGTTGTTTTTATAAGCGAATAGTTGTCATTTTTACTCCCATTTGCCGGCAGAATCGCGTAAACTTGATGCCGCTAAAATATTGTCAGTGACTAATAATCACGCGGACGCTGTGCCAGCGAAAATGTATAAATGAAGTACAGTGCATTGGTAGCTGTTAAGCCAAGGGCGGTAGCGTATCGAAACCGCCAGCGTCAATTCTGCAGTCATCTTCTATATGTTAGAAATTCCTAAAACCGGTTGCGACGGATGATTATCCGCAAACACCGTATATAATCGGCACTCTTTCTGACTCTACAGCGTGTTATCCCTCTAGTTAACTTGAGATAGCTCATGTCCATGGTGGGTGGTGATCGGTGTGATGGGAGTCGTTGGCGCTTTGGCTGTTGCACTGACATTTCAAATACTGCGTGGCTGATTACGTTCAAAGGTACTGCTTATTGCATCATCACTGCTGAACAAACATACTACGACTGGCGTCTGCGTGCGCTCTCTAAACTCATATTTCCCCATGACTCGCCAGCTTGCGGAAACGGGGCTAAAAATGGATCTTGTATAATGATGAAAATCGCGCGTCTTGCACTTGCTTTGGGGCTGTTGACATCGGTGAGTGCGCAGGTTTATGCCTCTGGTCTGGTACTCAATGATAACGAACTGCGCAACGATCTCTCCTGGCTGTCTGATCGGGGAGTTATCCAGCTTAGCCTTTCGACCTGGCCCCTGAGTCAGGAAGAGATTACCCGGGCGTTAAAAAAGGCCAAACCCTCCTATTCTTCCGAACAGGTGGTGCTGGCGCGTATTAATCAGCGGCTTTCCTCATTAAAAGCTGATTTCCGCGTCAGCGGCTACACCTCTACCGATCAACCGGGAACCCCGCAGGGCTTTGCACAAAGCCAACCGGCAGATAATTCGCTATCGCTGGCCTTTAATAACAGCGGCGACTGGTGGGATGTGCATCTGCAGGGCAATGTAGAAGGCGGTGAGCGTATCAGCAACGGCTCCCGGTTCAATGCAAACGGCGCGTACGGCGCGGTGAGGTTCTGGAACCAATGGCTGTCGTTTGGCCAGATGCCGCAGTGGTGGGGACCGGGCTATGAAGGGAGCCTGATCCGCGGCGATGCTGCGAGGCCAATGACCGGATTCCTGATGCAGCGCGCCGAGCAGGCCGCACCGGAAACCTGGTGGCTGCGCTGGATTGGTCCATGGCAGTATCAGATCTCCGCCAGCCAGATGAATCAATATACTGCCGTGCCGCATACCAAGATTATCGGCGGCCGTTTGACCTTCTCCCCATTCCAGTCTCTGGAACTGGGTGCTTCACGTATTATGCAGTGGGGAGGAGAGGGGCGGCCTGAATCCTTTAGCAGCTTCTGGGATGGGCTGACTGGCAAAGATAATACTGCTGGCAATGATCCAAATGAACCGGGTAACCAGCTAGCCGGGTTTGATTTTAAACTTAAGTTAGAACCGATCCTGGGCTGGCCTGTTAGTCTCTATGGACAGATGATTGGTGAAGATGAATCTGGCTACCTGCCATCGGCGAATATGTTTCTTGGTGGTATAGAAGGTCATCACGCTTGGGGTAAAGATGCGGTTAACTGGTACGTAGAAGCGCACGATACTCGCAGTAATATGAGTCGCACAAATTATAGCTATAACCATCATATTTATAAAGACGGCTACTATCAGCAAGGTTATCCACTGGGGGATGCAATGGGCGGTGATGGTCAGCTGTTTGCTGGTAAAGTCGAACTGGTCACTGAAGATAACCAGCGCTGGAGTACGCGTTTAGTCTTCGCGAAGGTAAATCCCGAGAATCAATCGATTAATAAGGCATTTCCATATGCGGACACATTGAAAGGGGTACAGCTAGGGTGGAGTGGAGACGTATACAAAACCGTACGACTGAATACGTCACTCTGGTATACCGATGCTAATCATGGTGATAGCGATGATGTCGGGGCCAGTGCTGGAATAGAAATACCATTTAATTTATAGGCTGACTGCTGCAAATAACAAAGAGAAAATGATGTTCTCTTTCAAGCCAGTTAGAAGAAACTGGCGGATGTATAGCAGTTCGGAAATTGGGAAATTTTGTTTTACTGATGATGTGACTTTATGAAGAAAAAAATTGTTAGATTTTCGGCACTGGCATTAACGATAAGTTTTTTATCGGGGTGTACCATTCTTCCGGGACAAGGATTGAATAGCTTGCGCAAGAATGTTGTTGAATTGCCGGACAGCGATTATGATTTGGACAAGTTGGTTAATGTCTACCCGATGACACCAAGTTTAATTGATCAACTTCGTCCGGATACTATACTGGCTCGCCCAAATCCTCAGTTAGATAATTTAATTAAAAGTTATGAATACAAAATTGGTGTAGGTGATGTGTTAATGGTCACCGTTTGGGACCATCCTGAACTTACAACTCCTGCAGGTCAATATCGCAGTGCGAGTGATACCGGTAACTGGGTAAATGCAGATGGCACGATCTTTTATCCATATATTGGAAAGGTTACGGTAGCTGGTAAAACGATAAGTCAGGTACGCCAGGACATCGCTAGTCGGCTGACAACTTATATCGAAAGTCCTCAGGTTGACATCAGCATTGCAGCATTCCGTTCTCAGAAGGCTTATGTAACAGGAGAAGTAATAAAATCTGGTCAGCAACCGATCAGTAATATTCCTTTAACTGTAATGGATGCTATCAATAATGCTGGGGGTCTTGCAACAGATGCTGATTGGCGAAATGTAGTATTGACGCATAATGGTAAAGATACCAAGATCTCATTGTATGCATTAATGCAAAAAGGTGACTTGACAGAGAACCGCTTGCTTTACCCGGGGGATATACTATTCGTGCCTCGCAATGATGATCTTAAAGTCTTCGTTATGGGTGAAGTAGGCAAACAAAGTACACTCAAAATGGATCGTAGTGGGATGACTCTTGCAGAGGCGATAGGGAATTCCGACGGGATGTCGCAAACTGCATCTGATGCGACGGGTGTTTTTGTTGTTCGTCAGCTAAAAGATAATAAGCAGGGTAAGATAGCTAACATTTATCAGCTTAATGCACAAGATGCATCAGCGATGGTTTTAGCTACAGAGTTCCAGTTAGAACCTTATGATATCGTATATGTTACGACAGCTCCTTTGGTACGTTGGAACCGTGTGGTGTCACAACTTGTACCGACAATCAGTGGTGTTCATGATATGACTGAAACTATTCGCTATATCAAAACGTGGCCATGATTATGTTTGATTCAATATTAGTTATTTGCACAGGTAATATCTGTCGCTCACCCATAGCTGAACGCTTATTACGCAAAGCGATGCCTGCTAAAATAATAGATTCTGCAGGAGTTGGTGCATTAGTTGATAAACCAGCTGATGCATCTGCGCAAAGAGTCTCTAAAAAATATGGGTTGTCTTTAGATGGACATAAAGGGAGACAGTTTACGGGCTCTTTAGGAAGAAATTACCAATTAATTCTTGTTATGGAGCAGCAACAATTAGAACAAGTAAGCCGTATTGCACCGGAAGCAAGAGGTAAAACCATGCTGCTTGGTCATTGGTTGGGAGGCAAAGAAATACCTGATCCTTATAAGAAAAGTGATGAGGCATTCGAATCTGTTTTTCAATTGATTAATCGAGCCTGCAACGAATGGGCTGCTAAACTAGTAAGATAATTTTCAGGAAATATTGAATGATATCGAAAGTCAACGAGAAATCACCTAATACAGATGGAGATGAAATCGATCTGGGACGGTTGATTGGTGAATTAATTGATTATCGCAAACTTATCATAGCGGTAACTTCCATATTTACATTTCTAGCTCTAGGCTATGCATTGCTTGCAACTCCAATCTATCAAGCTAATGCATTAGTTCAGGTTGAGCAAAGACAAGGTAACGCTATTTTAAATAGCCTTAGCCAGATGCTTCCTGATGGCCAGCCTCAATCTGCACCTGAAATGGCATTATTACAATCACGAATGATTCTTGGCAAAACAGTTGATGATCTTAACTTACAAGCACAAGTAACTCAGAACTATTTTCCAATATTTGGCCAAGGCATAGCCAGACTTATGGGGGAAAAGCCAGGGAGAATTAACGTCAAACACCTATTTATTTCTGATGCTGAATTAGTTAAACCAGAAATAAATTTAACTGTTATAGATGATAAAAACTTCCAAATTGATGGTGATTCCTTTTCATTTAAAGGAAAGGTTGGCGAGTTACTAGAAAAGCACGGGGTTTCTATATATATCAGTAAAATAGATGCTAAACCAAATACTAGTTTTACTGTTAAATATTTCACTCGTTTACAAGCAATATCAAATCTTTTGGATGCATTCAGTGTTGAAGACCAAGGTAAAAATACGGGGATACTTAATTTAACATTAATCGGGGACGATAAAGAATTAATCGCAATAGTTCTCGATAGCATTAGTCAAAATTATCTTGAGCAGAACGTGGATCGCCAAGCTGCGCAGGATGCGAAGAGTCTGGATTTTTTAAATCAACAGTTACCAAAAGTACGAGCTGAATTAGATGCTGCTGAGGATAAATTAAACAACTATCGTAGGCAGAAGGATTCAGTTGACTTAACTATGGAAGCAAAGTCAGTACTTGATCAAATCGTAAATGTTGATAATCAATTGAATCAGCTAACATTTAAAGAAGCTGAAATATCTCAATTGTTTACACCGGAACACCCAAGCTATAAAGCTCTAATAGAAAAAAGACAAGCCTTACAACATGAAAAGGAAAAATTAAATAAGCGTGTAAATACAATGCCTACAACACAGCAAGAAGTATTGCGATTGAGCAGGGATGTTGAATCCGGCCGTGCAGTATATCTTCAGTTGTTAAACAGACAGCAAGAACTCAACATTGCCAAATCAAGTGCGATAGGTAATGTCAGAATTATAGATAACGCAATAACTCAACCGAAACAGGTAAAACCTAAAAAAGCACTTGTTGTTATTATTGGAATATTTTTAGGTTTATTTGCATCAATAGGTCTGATCCTACTACGTGTTCTATTGAGGCGGGGTATAGAATCTCCAGAGCAGTTAGAGGATATGGGGATTACTGTTTATGCCAATGTTCCTATATCTGAAGCCCTTGTGGAAAAAAATCGTCGGACTGGAGCTCGTAAAAAACAAGAAAGCAGCGCCTTATTAGCAGTAGAAAACCCTGCAGATTTAGCTATAGAAGCTATTCGTGGCTTACGTACGAGCCTACATTTCGCAATGCTAGAAGCGAAAAATAACGTCTTAATGATTTCTGGGGCTAGTCCAAATGCGGGGAAAACCTTTATAAGCAGCAACTTAGCAGCTGTTATTGCACAAACAGGACAGAAGGTACTATTCATTGATGCTGATATGCGCAAAGGGTATGCGCATAAATTGTTCGGCAGTGCCAAAGTTGAAGGACTTTCAGACATTTTATCGGGAAAAAATGACCTCGAATCAGTAGTTGCTAAAGTTACAGATGCCGGTTTTGATTATGTTTCACGTGGTAATATCCCACCTAATCCAGCAGAATTACTTATGCATCCTCGTTTCGAAGATTTCTTGAAAAAAGTATCAGAACTATATGATCTAGTAATTGTTGATACGCCACCGATTCTGGCGGTAACTGATGCTGCGATTACTGGCCGTTTAGCAGGAACAACATTGTTGATTGCCCGTTTTGAAGAAGACACAGCAAAAGAGATCAGTGTTAGTATGAGACGTTTTGAGCAATCAGGTGTTACCGTCAAAGGTTGTATTTTGAACGGTATCGTAAGAAAAGCAAGTAGTTACTACGGTTATGGTTATAGCCATTATGGATATTCATATACTGATAAAAAATAAATAAGAGTATTAAGCCCTAAAGTTAGGGCTTAATACTTACTACACTCACTTCTTGAATATTTTTTTCGGATGATTGTATTTATGAAGTGTTTGATAATTTCATAAATATATTTATACTAATATTATATCTTAAAGGTATGCTATGGATTTATGGGGTATCACATGGACTGCTTTAGCATTAGTTTTATTCCCCTTTGGGTATAAGCCAATGTTGTTTTTGCTAGTCATGTCATCAATATTTCAAGGTAGTTCGGCATTATCCATGGGAGCATTAAATATCCCATTGTCTCCTTTTGTAGAATGCTTGTTCGTAGCCAGGCTATGCCTACCAATGGAAGGTAAAGGGTTTGTAAATCTTAAAAATAAAAAAATCCTCGTAGCCATATTATGGATAGTGATTATATGGATATACACTTATTTTAGTGCAAATCTATTTTCAGGTTTAAGAGTCTACTCTTCACTACAATCATTTGAGTCGAATTTTGTAACCCATGGCATGCCGTTAAGATGGAGTGGAGCGAATTTAAACCAACTAGTGATATTATCTACTCATATATTAACGTTATCACTCATCTATTACCGCAGAGAAGATATTGATAAAAGCTTTTTTTTAAATTGCATATTGTTCACGTTGGTGGTGTTTATTGGTATTTGTATCGTCTGGAAAATTTTCCCTGCTGTATATACCGCACTATCCTTATTAATTTTTAATAATACTTCTTATTCTGTAACTGCGTTATATGAAGCCAGGGTCTCTGGAACATTTGTTGAACCCTCATTAGCTGGTTTATATATATGTACGTTTGCTGTGCCGCTACTTTGTGCCAAGAAGAAAGTTTATAAAATATTAGGTCTTGGATGTGTTTTTGTATTTGCACTAAATCTGTCTACATCAGGTTTGTTTACACTGGTCATATCGGCTCCTATAGTATTTATTTTATTATTTCGGAAAACTATACAAAACTATTTTTTATGTGCACTTGTCTCGATAACAATGACTCTCGCAATAATGCCTGTAATTAATCTTTTTTCAAAATATGCAGAACAAAAATCAAGCAGTGATTCAGGTGTCATGAGGGGGGCTGCTAACTTAAATGCCTTCGAAAATATTTTTAATAGTTATGGCTTTGGATTAGGAGTTGGCAGCGAACGAGCATCTTCATTATTAATAACAATAATAAATAATTTTGGGATTGGGATTGGTTTAATATTCGCTTTGTATGGATATAGATTATTAAAAAATAGAAATAAAAATAGTGATGCTAATCAATTATTGATAACTTTGTTTACTGTGTCATTTTTTGGGTCTTTCTCTGCAAATCCTGAGTATACTCTAGCATTTATGTGGATACTTCTTTATGCATGTATTGTTAAAGGTGGGGAATTAGACGTAGTTGCAGAAAAGAAGTCGTACTAATCACGAAATTATATTCAATAATGGTCGCTCAATGAATATTTTGATAGTAAATACACTTTACACTCCTTATAAAATTGGAGGGGCAGAGAGATCTGTTCAGCTTTTAGCTGAGATGCTAGCAAAGAAAGGCAATCAAGTGACCGTAGCCACTCTTCATGACAGAAAGGATATTACAACAGATAAAATTAATAATGTTACAATAGTCAGATTCCCACTCGCTAACTTATATTGGCCATATGATGACAGTAATCAAAAAAAATTGAATCGTGTAATATGGCACTTCAGGGATATATATAATAAGAGAGTGTCTAAACTATTCAATAGCCACTTCGGGAAAGCAAAATATGATGTTATCCATACGAATAATATCACAGGATTCTCGGTGTCAGTATGGCACTGGGCTAAAATAAAGAATATACCAATAGTACATACATTAAGGGATTACTCGTTACTACATCCAAATGGTACATTATTCAAAAATGGGAAAAACATGCGTCCAAATTCTTTTGGAGGGCTTGCTTTTTCTTTTGTTAAACGTTATTTTTCTAAAAATGTTGATGTCGTCGTAGGAATCAGTGAGTATATAAAAAAATTACATACAACAAATGGCTTTTTCAAAAATGCGAAATCGGTGACTATTTTTAACAGCACAAATCAACAAGCTTATAAAGTTAAACATAAGAATAAGGAAACAGTGTTTGCGTTTTTAGGAAGAGTTGAAGCTGAGAAAGGGATTGAATGTTTATTGGATTCATTCAAGGGATTAACAAATTGCCAATTAAAAATTGCCGGAAATGGGAAAAAAGATTACGTTGAATATTTAAAAGAAAAATACGGGATGCATAATATAACATATCTAGGTAGTGTTGATATCCAAAATTTTTTCCCTGGAATTGATTACTTGGTAGTTCCCTCGCTGTGGCATGAGCCAATGGGCAGAGTTGTTATAGAAGCATCATCGTTTGGTGTTCCAGTTATAGCAAGTAATAGAGGGGGGATTCCAGAAATTGTTGAAGAAAATGAAACTGGCTACATCTTCAGTCCAGATAGCAAATACGAACTTTACTCTGCTCTTGTTAAATCAATAGGAAATAACGATGAGCAGTATACCATGATGTCAAGAAAATCATGGGAATATAGCAGACATTTCAATTCTGATGGCATTGTTGATGAATATTTAGAAGCTTATAAAATAGCAATGAATAAATTAAGCTAAGACCGGGTGATTACTATGATAATGTATAAAATGAGACATCTTTTCTGGGCATTATTTATTTATATTCCATTCGGCAGCAGCCTAGAGGTGGGAGTGGGTACACATATGATATACTCAAAAAACACCCCACATGAAATGTTAAAATTAATTAGTGATTATGGTTTTACTTCATTTCGTGATGGGATTTCATGGAATGCTACCGAGAAGTCTAGTGGAGTTATGGGTGTAACCGGATTAAGTCAAAGGCTAGATGATATATATATGGGCGAGAAGACACTCATAGTAAATAATTCAATGTTTATACTGGCATATGGAAATCATAATTATACTAATAATGGAAGACCCCAAAATAGAGAGCAAGTTGATGCATTTGTTAACTATGCAAAATGGATTGCAAATAGATACAAAGGTAGAGTGAAGTATTATGAAATATGGAATGAATGGCTCATTAATACCGGTGTAGATAAAAAAACATCTATTCCACCAGATGAGGTTTATTTGTACCTAGTACAAGAAACTTATAAAGTTATAAAAGAAGCAGACCCTAATGCCATAGTTGTTACCGGTTCAATTGACCCTATATATGATGATCAAGTTGCTTGGATCAAACGTTTGCTCAAAATGGGTATGGGGAACTGTATTGATGGTATTTCAATTCATCCATACACTTATTTTGAAACTAAGCGTAAAGACTTGATTGATCCCAATTCAGACATGAAAGTGATTGATATATTCGAAGATAAAATTAATAGATTTTCCGGAAGGAAAATTCCATTATATATCACTGAAATGGGATACCCTACTACTACTTCGATACCTGGAGGGGTTACTGCTGATATTGCCGCGAAATATATCTACGAGTATACATTATTAGCTTCTCAGCGAAATTATATCAAAGGGATTTGGTGGTATGAATTAGTCGATAGTGGAACAAATTTAAAAAATAAAGAAAATAATTTTGGTTTGTTTTACTCCAACTTAGAACCAAAGGAATCGGCTAGGGTTATGAAGAAATTATTGCCTATAATCAAAAACAAAGTTGATGCCTTGGAAATGAACGAGAGTGATATTTCATTCACGTCAGGTCATACTCAGTATCATTGGAACGAGTTCAAAAGTAAATAAACACTATTTTTTGATTGAGTGTGGTTAGAAAAAATCAATATAATAATAATTTTCTGTTAATAAATAATATGTATAAGTGTACTTTGAGTTTATATTTTCAAAGAGGGATTTATGATCTATATCAATGGTAGGTTTTTGACACAACAAATCACGGGTGTGCAGCGATTTGCATTGGAAATATCAAAAGGTTTAGAATTACTTCACTCAGATATGGTTTTCTTAGTACCAGATTTAAATGCATTGATTGATGAAAATTACAAATCGATCTTTAATATAAAAGAGATAAAAGGGGGCGGTGGACATTATTGGGAGCAAGTAACGCTTCCTTTGTTTTTAAAAAAAAATAATAATCCAGTGCTCATTAATTTATGCAATACAGCGCCTGTTTTATACAAAAATCAAATTGTTACACATCATGATGTTACTTATATCAGGTATCCGCAGAGTTTCCCATTTAAGTTTAGAGTGTTATATCGACTGTTAACACCTTTAGCGCTAAGAAACGCACGGAAGGTTATTACTGTAAGTGAATTTTCCAAAAAAGAGATTTGCAGTGTATATAAAGTAAATAGTGAAAAAGTTTATGTTATTCATAATGCAGTTAGTTCAATATTTACTTCAATTACACCAAGCCGTGACCAAGTAAACGAGAGACCATATTTACTTGCTGTTTCTTCACAAAATTATCATAAGAATTTTCAAGGTCTCATAGAAGCGTTTATAGCAACTGATTTGAAAGTTCAATTAAAAATCATAGGTCATAAAAATAGTATTTTTTCAAACATTCACATTTCACCAACTGATGAAAGAGTCATTTTTTTAGGCCGTGTAGATGATAAAAGTCTAACGGCTTTGTATCAAAATGCACGAGGATTTGTGTTCCCATCTTTGTATGAAGGATTTGGTATTCCTCCACTTGAAGCTCAAGCCTGCGGTTGTCCTGTTGCATCGTCCGATAGAGCATCGATGCTGGAGGTATTAGCGAATAGCGTAATTTATTTTGATCCTGAAAATAAAGTGCAAATATCTAACGCTCTAAGAAGTCTTGTTGAAGATTACGAAATCCGTCAACAATTAGTGATTCAAGGGTATAACAATGTAAAAAGGTTTTCATGGAATGATTCAGCTAAATTAGTTGATGATTTAGTCAAAATAGTTTGCAATGAAATAAAATAAGCTTATCAAGAGGTGGATATGATTCTCCCTGTAATTATGGCCGGTGGTACGGGTAGTCGTTTATGGCCAAAGTCACGTGAACGATTTCCTAAGCAATTTTTACGATTGCATGGTCAACAATCTATGTTGCAGGAAACAGTCACAAGATTGGAAGGTCTTGATGTAAATGAACCATTAGTTATTTGCAACGAACAACATCGCTTTCTTGTCGCTGAACAACTAAGGCAGCTTAATAAGCTTTCTAACAATATTATTCTGGAACCTATAGGACGTAATACTGCGCCTGCTATAGCATTGGCAGCTTTTAGTGCAATTCAGAAGAATGAAAATGAAGACCCTTTGCTCTTAGTTCTCGCTGCAGATCACATTATCGATAATACGGATTCTTTCCACAAGGCGGTACTTGATGCTGTTCCTTATGCTAATGCAGGAAAATTAGTTACTTTTGGAATTGTCCCTACCGGTCCTGAAACGGGCTATGGTTACATACAGCGGGGTACAAGTATTGGTACTGAAAATGAGCAAGCTTTCGAAGTCGGACGTTTTGTTGAGAAGCCAGATTTAGAGGTTGCTACCAGATACTTGGCGAGTGGGCAATACTATTGGAATAGTGGGATGTTTCTGTTCCGTGCAAAACGATACCTGGAAGAGCTTGCTACATACAGGCATGACATTTATTCTGCATGTAAACAAGCAATGGAGCATCTAGAGCCTGACTCTCAGCAAGACTTTATTCGTGTTGATCAAGAGGCATTCACTGCTTGTCCTGATGAATCAGTCGATTACGCAGTCATGGAAAAAACTTCCTCAGCAATTGTTGTTCCTCTCGATGCCGGCTGGAATGATGTTGGTTCTTGGTCTGCTTTATGGGAAGTTAATGAGAAAGATGCTAATGGAAATGCTTTAAGCGGTGATATCTTCACACATGATGTTACAAGCTGTTATATAAATAGCGAAGAACAGCTAGTTGCCGCAATTGGCGTTAATAATTTAGTCATTGTCAGTACGAAAGATGCAGTTTTGGTTATCGATAAATCCAAAGTACAAGATGTTAAAAAAGCCGTTGAGTTTTTGAAAGATAAAGCTCGTAGAGAATATCGTCTGCATCGTGAAACATATAGCCCATGGGGCAAAAATGATCAAATCGTTAGCACTACACGTTATTATATTAATAAAATAACAGTTAAACCTGGTGGTAAATTCTCGCTGCAAATGCATCATCATCGTGCTGAACACTGGATTATACTATCAGGTACAGCTCAGGTTACTCTTAATGAGAAATCATTTTTGTTAACTGAAAATCAATCTACGTTTATTCCAGCCGGTGCAACGCACATGCTAGAAAACCCGGGTAAAATACCCCTTGAACTTCTTGAGATTCAGTCAGGTTCATACCTTGGTGAAGATGATATTATTCGTATCAAAGATCATTACGGAATTTAATAAGGAAATGAAATGCCTACTAAATTAACTTGCTTTAAGGCTTATGATATACGTGGAAAATTAGGTTCAGAACTTAATGAAGATATCGCATATCGCATTGGCCGAGCATATGGTGAATATTTAAAACCGCAAACAATGGTTGTTGGTGGTGATGTTCGTTTAACTAGTGAAGCTCTGAAATTAGCTTTGGCCCGAGGGTTGCAAGATTCTGGTACAAATGTGATCGATATTGGGCTTAGCGGTACGGAAGAAATTTATTTTGCAACTTCACATTTAAATGTTGATGGTGGTATTGAGGTTACTGCAAGCCATAATCCAATGGATTATAACGGAATGAAACTTGTTCGTGAGAAATCACAACCTATTAGTGGTGATACAGGATTACGTGAAATTCAGAGGTTAGCGGAGGAAAATAACTTCATCGATCCTGAATCGAACAATTGCGGCAGTTATACTAAAACATCAACCTTAGAAGCATATATCGAAAAGCTTCTTAGCTATATTGAATTTGATAATTTTACCCGTCCTTTGAAACTTGTCGTCAATTCAGGCAATGGAGCTGCAGGACACGTAATTGATGCATTGGAAGAAAAGTTTAAAAAGGGTAATGTCGCGCTAGAATTAATCAAAGTGCACCATAATCCCGATGGTAATTTCCCCAATGGTATCCCAAATCCCTTATTACCGGAATGCCGTCAGGATACAACTGATGCAATTATTCAGCATAAAGCGGATATGGGGATAGCTTTTGATGGCGATTTTGATCGGTGTTTTCTCTTTGATGAGCACGGACGTTTTATTGAAGGCTACTATATTGTAGGCTTGTTAGCGGAAGCATTTCTTGAAAAAAACCCAGGCTCTAAAATCATACATGACCCAAGATTAAGCTGGAACACTATTGATGTAGTTCAGAAAGCGGGAGGAGTACCTGTAATGTCTAAGACAGGGCATGCTTTCATAAAAGAACGCATGAGACAGGAGGATGCAGTCTACGGAGGCGAGATGAGTGCCCACCATTATTTTAGAGATTTCTTCTATTGTGATAGTGGTATGATTCCATGGTTACTTGTAGCCGAATTACTTTGCATTAAAGCACAAACGTTAAGCCAGCTTGTCAGCGATCGTATGCAATCATACCCTGCCTCCGGTGAAATTAATAGTACTATACAAGATCCTGACGCTTCTATAGCTCGTGTTTTGTCTGAATATAAATCAAATGCCCTGCTAGTAGACCACACAGATGGAATTAGTGTTGAATTTGACGAATGGCGATTTAATCTGCGTAGTTCTAATACAGAACCCGTCGTTCGTTTAAATGTTGAGTCAAGAGGTAACCATCAATTAATGAAAAATAGGACAGAAGAAATTCTGGCAATTCTACGTAAATAGAAAGGATGCAGATGGCTTAATGCCGTCTGTATTTTTTGGTTTGGAGAACTATATATTACTGTGTGTAAATTTCAGGAATTTGATATGCTAAAGGATAAAAGTATTGGTATTGTTGCTGACTGGTTAGTTACATATGCAGGATCAGAAAAAGTTATTAAGGAGTTTCTAAGTGTTTATCCTGACGCAAATTTATATTCTGTTGTGGATTTCTTAAACAAAGAGGACCGTGCGTTTTTCCGTGGAAAAGAAGCTACTACGACGTTCATTCAAAGATTGCCATTCGCTCGCAAAAAATATCAAAAATATCTCCCAATAATGCCATTTGCGATTGAACAGCTAGATGTGTCAAAGCATGACATTGTGATATCCAGTAGCCATGCAGTAGCAAAGGGCATACTCACTGGACCTGATCAACTGCACATTAGTTATGTCCACTCACCGATACGTTATGCTTGGGATTTACAGCATCAATACCTGCGTGAAGCAGGCCTAACTAATAATCTAAAAGGGTTAATTGCAAAATGGATGCTTCATAAAATACGTTTGTGGGACTATCGTACAGCAAACGGTGTGGATCATTTTATTGCAAACTCTCAATTTATTGCAAGACGTATTAAGAAGGTATATGGAAGACATGCGGATGTGATATATCCCCCAGTTGATGTTGACAGATTTTCTCTTTGCGAATACAAAGATGATTATTATTTTACAGCGTCTCGAATGGTGCCATACAAACGTATAGATGTAATCGTTGAAGCTTTTAATTTGTTACCGGATAAAAAATTAATAGTTATTGGTGATGGTACTGAAATGGACAAAATTAAGAAAAAAGCAGGGAGTAATGTCGAAATTCTTGGCTATCAGCCAAATGATATAATGACTGAATATATGCGAAAGGCGAAAGCATTTATCTTTGCTGCAGAAGAAGATTTCGGAATAACTCCAGTTGAGGCGCAAGCATGTGGGACGCCTGTTATAGCCTTTGGCAAAGGAGGTGCACTTGAAACAATTCGCCCCTATGGTGAGATAAATCCTACAGGCGTTTTTTTCCAAGAACAAGAGCCAATATCAGTGAAAGAGGCTGTTGAGTTTTTCGATAATATTCACCAGTTTTTAACTCCCCACAATTGTAGAGAAAATGCTCTTCGTTTCTCTGAACAGCGGTTTAAAAACGAAATTAATAGTTATATTTCTGAGAAATGGGAATTGTTTGATAAAGGAAAAAAAATAGAATATTAACCATTTAACCGCTCTTATTAATAAATGATTGTATGGATAATCACTTATTTATAAATCAATAATTATTCTGATGCTGATAATATATCCATACTACATTTTATCAGAGTATATAGTGAGGATCTATGACTCGTTTAGCCCGCAACTTCTGGACAGGTGCATCTTTAGCGCTGTCCGATTTTATCGGATTTACTATTGCAATATTTTTTGCGGTACCATTGTCAAAATTTGCAATTTCTGACGCTGAAACCATTATTTTAAATTCACATATTAATGACTGGATTTTCCTTCACATATGTCTTGGTGGATGCTGTGTCGCATGGTATTCAATACGTTTACGACACTATTTTTATCGTAAAACTTTCTGGTTCGAATTGAAAGAAATTCTGCGAACGTTAGTTATTTTTGCCGTTATTGAAATTGCTGTTATGGCATTTGCACATTGGGAGTTCTCCAGAATAGCTTGGGTAGTCACATGGATCTCTGTTGTCATTTTGGTGCCAACATTCAGAATGTTAACAAAAGAAATTCTTGATAGAAGTGGATTATGGAAGCGACAGGCTATCATAGTGGGTAATGGTGACAACGCTTTTGAAGCCTGGAAGGCTATTAATAGTGAGAAAAATTTAGGTTTTGATGTTATAAGTTTCATTGCAGTAGAAGAGGGAACCAGTGACACCAAGTCAATAAGTAATATTCCAGTCATTTGTTGCAGTCCTGCAACCTTGCCAGAATATGTAGATAAAAGAACACAGTTCATAGTTGCATTAGAGACTAGTCAAGGAAATATTCGTAATGCTTGGCTTCGCTACTTTATGATTAATGGTTTTAGATATGTATCTGTAATTCCAACATTGCGCGGAATGCCGCTGGATAGTACTGATATGTCTTTTATTTTTAGTCATGAAGTCATGATATTTCGAGTGCATCAAAATTTAGCAAAATTATCTTCTCGAATTTTAAAGCGCACGTTTGATATTGTTGGTTCATTGTCTATTATATGTGCACTTTCACCACTTCTTGCATATATAGCATATAAAGTAAAAAGCGATAAAGGTCCAGCAATTTATGGACATGAACGAATTGGAAAGAATGGTAAACCATTTAAATGCCTAAAATTTCGCTCAATGGTCATAAATTCGAAAGAAGTTTTAGAAGAACTATTGAAATCAGATTCCCAAGCGAAGGCTGAATGGGATGCAACTTTTAAGCTTAAAGATGATCCGCGTGTTACAAGTATTGGTAAGTTTTTGCGCAAAACAAGCTTGGATGAACTTCCGCAACTTTTTAATGTACTCCGAGGTGAAATGAGTTTAGTTGGACCAAGGCCTATCATTACTGCAGAACTTGAACGTTATTCCGATGAGGTGGATTATTACTTACTTGGTAAACCGGGAATGACTGGCCTATGGCAAGTTAGTGGTCGAAGTGATGTTGATTATGAAACACGTGTTTACCTGGATGCATGGTATGTTAAGAATTGGTCAATGTGGAATGATATTGCTATATTATTTAAAACTATAGGGGTAGTAGTGAAAAAGGATGGCGCCTATTAAGCGGTTATAAATATTAATAGTACCTTTATTATATGCAAACTGTTAGTTGTTTCATTTCACATGCTATGGGGCCAATGGATTTATTCATGAGGGGTAGGAATGTGTAAGGTAAGTGTCATTATTCCCGTTTATAATATTGAAAAGTTTCTTCCTGAGTGCATCGAATCACTTATAAAACAAAATCTTGAGAGTTCCGAGTTTATTTTCATTAACGATGGAAGTACCGATTCTTCGGGTAAGATACTTGAACAGTATATAAAAAAAGATAAACGAATAAGAGTATTAAATAAGCCAAACGGTGGAGTGGTGACCGTAAGACCACTGGGTATTAAAGAAGCAAAAGGAGAGTTTATATTTTTCCTTGATGGCGATGATAGTATCCTCCCGGATACACTACATAAGCTTTATGATATAGCGAGTAGCAACCACTGTGACATTGTTTCAGGAAGTCATTTGGCGGAGCGTGATGCTATTGAAGAATGGCATTTTAGGTGGGGTGATAAGTTATACACGTCTAATCTAGATTTTCTAACCGATTCGATTAAATATAATAATTTCTATATTTGGGGGAAACTCTTTAATGCTAAAATTTTCACTTCCGAATTTTATTACGGAGATTCGAATTATGGTGAAGATGGTGTTTTCTTGCTTCAGTTGATAAATCGTGCAAACAGGATTTATGCAACCAGTGATATTGTATATCGTTACCGTTTGCGGGAGAATAGCTTAACCTCTGCCCCAACAGTACAGTCATATCTCGGTAGGTACCAATCCTCAAAGTTTATTTATGATTATGTCAGTACTAATTACCAAGATCAAAGAGCAAATTCCATAGCAGAGTATTACTTTTTATGTCAGGTTTATAAAACAATATTAGATTGTGGCAATGCGTTTGCTGCGCAAAGCCCCCAATCCGTAATAAGTTTGGAAATGGTTGAACGGCATAAAAAGGAGCTCAAAGACAGATATGCATTGGCGTATGTAATCCTAAAAATATATACATTTAACACCAAGCTATCTATTGGACTTGTTCAGCTATCTAAGAAACTAAAAAAAATCATTCGCTTAATTAAAAAATGAGAATCACATTTAATGAAAATTTGTACTTTTTTCAAAAGATGCTATCGTTACTATTCGTTTCATTTTCAAGAACCTGTGCTTTCTTTACTCAAAACAAAGCAACTAGAAAAGAAAAATAGGGTATCAAATTTAAACCTTAATGACTCAAAGAATGTTCTCGAAGATGTGGTTGTTAGTTTAACCACGCATGGTGATAGAATTAATAGCGTTCATATCACTATAGAATCTATTCTTGATGGGAAAGATGTGCCTTCTCGAGTTATTTTATGGTTGGATAACATAGATACGTTTAATAACTTACCATTATCACTACATCGGCTCATAAAACGAGGAGTAGAGGTGAAAATGGCTAAAAACTATGGTCCTCACACAAAATACTATCCTTTTATTTCTAGTGAGATACTTAAAGATTACCTTGTAACTGCTGATGATGATATTATATACCCAAGATATTGGCTTTCAAATCTTTATCGGAAGGCTAGTCTCTCGCGTAAGGAAATAATTTGTCATCGTGCACATGAGATAACTTTTAATGATGAGAGAAAGTTCTGTTCATATAATAAATGGAAACCATGTTCAGTTACTAATAAAAGCATTAGATATTTTGCAACTGGTGTTTCAGGTGTTATTTATCCTCTTCATTTTCAACAGTGTTTAAAATTGGCAGGCGAGGCATTTCTAGATAAATGCCCAAAAGCTGATGATATTTGGTTGCATTATATAGCTTATAAGAATGGTTATAAAGTAAAGCAATTAACTAATCGAAGCATACATTTTCTTACCATTAATAATACACAACATTTAGGGTTGATGAATGCTAATGTGTGGGATAATCAGAATGATATACAGATAAATAATACATATTCAAGTGATGATATGACTGCAATTTATGCTGATAACTAATTGTTTTAAAGTTATTGGTGCTGTAAAACATCACTTCAAATAATCATGAGAAGAGTATGTCTAAAAACAAACTCATAGTGAAGAATACAATTTTTCTGGCCACCAGAACATTATTTTCCTTACTTATCGCTTTTTACACGACCAGAGTCATTTTACACCAACTTGGTGTATCGGATTATGGACTTTTTAGCGTCATTTATGGCACTGTTGCTTTTTTTGTTTTTATTGTATCTGCAATGAACGACTCGGTGCAAAGATTCATATCTATTAATTTAGGAAACAATGATTATATCGCAGTCAGTAACACAATAAAAAATAGTGTCTTGATCTATTTTCTTGGCGGAATGATTTTTTGTCTTCTCTTGCTTCTAATTCGAGATTATGTTGTTGAACATCTGCTTACAATCGATGTTAATGCGTTAGCTGTAGCAAAAAAAATATATGTAATAGCATTATTGTCAATATTTATTTCAATTATTCAGACGCCTTTCAATGCAATTGTATTAGCGCATGAGAAAATGTCTTTCTATGCATATATGACAATATTTGATTCTTTGTCAAAACTTATTGTTTCATTTTCTCTTATTGCGATACCTTATAATAAATTGATCGTATATTCTTTATTATTACTGCTGTCTGCTCTGACGAGTTTCTCTATATATGTATATTATTGCTTTAAAAGCTTTCCTTTGTCTCTCAAAGGAGGTGTGTTAAGTCGGAAGATTATCAAAGATATTACAATGTTTTCATTTTGGAATACATTTGGTAATTTTGCATATGTTTGTAGAACGCAAGGTATTAATATTGCAATCAATGTTTTTTTTGCAACCACTGTTAATGCTGCTTATGCTTTATCATCAACTATACTTAATGCTATTAACTCTTTATCTCAGTCGCTAGTATCAGCAATCCGACCACAGATATTTAAGTCTTATGCGGAGAATAATGAACAAAGATATCTTACTTTGGTAACGTACTGTTCAAAATATACATTCTCATTTCTTTTTTTAGTATCAGGCCCGGTGCTTATATGTACGAAGGAGTTATTGTCTTTGTGGTTGGTTAGCATTCCACCTTACACAATAGGATTTGTTCGATTAGTTATTGTTGTTGCGTTAATTGATAGTTTTTCTTCTAGCATAATTGCAGGTGTGCAGGCGGTTGGAAAAATAAAGGTTTATCAATTGACTGTCAGTTTCTTTGTTTTTATTAGTCTGCCATTTTCATATTTACTTTTTAAGTTAGGTTTCCCTCCTTTTAGTGCATATATTCCTTTGATAATAACGGCAGTTATAAATTTATTTCTAAGGTCGTATTTTCTTGCCAGGTATACAAGCTTCGACTTTATTGGTTTTGTTTTTAAGATTGTTTTACCATGTGTTTTTTCAGCAGTTGCAACTTATGCTGTTTCGTACTACATTAATGGAGTGATCTCCCCTGAAGGAATATTTTCGATATTACTCACGTGTTTTTTTTACTCTTTTATTTATTTGATGTTTGCTTTGGTTTTTGTAGTAAGTAATGTTGAGAAGAAGATTGTTTTATCTGTATTGACCTCAAAATTCCATACCTTGCGCGAAAGGAAATAACTTTGTGCTTTAGGGCCATTTTTAGCACGGCGAATATTTTTCTTTTTTTTGGAGCTATAATGAAACTGTATTATTATAAAGATGTTGTTGGTAATTTCGGTGATGATTTGAATTCGTGGCTTTGGGATACTCTCCTTCCAGACTTTTTCGATCAAGATGATTCTGTTAGAATGTCAGGAATCGGAACTATTATAAATACAGCAATGCCTAAGACTAATAAGTGGATTGTTTTTTCTAGTGGAGTTGGTTACGGGAATCCACCTGCTAATTTTGGTGATGACTCATGGGATATTTTATCTGTTAGAGGACCTTTGAGTGCTAAAGTACTCGGATTGCCTCAAGATAAATATATAACCGATGGAGCTGCCTTATTGAATACACTTGAGGAGTTTAAGCCATTATCCGAAAGCGAAAGAAGTGGTGTAATATTCATACCACATCATCATGCACTTTTAACTGGAAACTGGCAGCATGTGTGCGAACAGGCTGGTGTTGAATTTGTAAATCCACAATGGGATGCTAAGCTTGTTATAAATAAAATACGGGGAGCAAAAATGGTTTTAGCAGATGCAATGCATGCTGCTATTATTGCTGACGCGATGCGTGTTCCATGGATTCCTTTAATCACATCTCCTCAGATCAATACCTTCAAATGGTTAGATTGGACTCAAACAATAAAAGAGAATTATTCTCCAATTGTCTTAGGTAGTAGTAGTTTGCGCGAGTCACTTCGCAGCAAAGGTCTGGGCCTTTATGGTGAGAATTATCATATCAAGGACTTAACTCTTGAGTCCGCTCTTACCGATTTTTATAATAAGAGAAAGTATAAAGGTAAAATATGGTGGCCGAAATATAATAAGATTGCAAAGAAGATGATATCTACGATTCCAGATCAAATTTTATTATCCTTCGGGGAGGCTACTCGCAACAAGTTAGATGTAAAATATATTGAGTCTGCCGTTAAAATGCTTGAATCTTGTAAGGCTAAACAACCCTTTTTAAGCAGTGATGATGTTTTTTATGAAAACGTAAGTAAACTTATGTCTTGTATTGATAAAATTAAAAAGTATAAAGCATGATTTTGTGTATAAGCTCTTTTCATAAATTGTATTTGCAAAATTGCTTGTCGAAAAGTACCTCTCTTACAAGAGAATGATATAGTTTATGCTATGTGTCTTCCAAGATCTAAGCTAACATAATGTTATTTTTAAACTGCGAACGCGTCGCAGTGATCACACCAGACAGGAGTATGTAATGTCCAAGCAACAGATCGGGGTTGTCGGTATGGCAGTGATGGGGCGCAACCTTGCGCTCAACATCGAAAGCCGTGGTTATACCGTCTCTGTTTTCAACCGCTCCCGTGAAAAGACCGAAGAAGTGATTGCCGAGAATCCGGGCAAGAAACTGGTCCCACATTATACCGTTAAAGAGTTTGTTGAATCTCTCGAAACTCCACGCCGCATCCTGTTGATGGTGAAAGCAGGCGCTGGCACTGATAGTGCGATCGATTCTCTTAAGCCATATCTGGACAAAGGTGACATCATCATTGACGGGGGTAACACCTTCTTCCAGGACACAATTCGTCGCAACCGCGAACTGTCTGCTGAAGGTTTTAACTTCATTGGTACCGGTGTTTCTGGTGGGGAAGAGGGCGCACTGAAAGGCCCGTCTATCATGCCTGGTGGGCAGAAAGAAGCTTATGAGCTGGTTGCGCCAATTCTTGAGCAGATCGCTGCGCGCGCCGAAGACGGTGAACCATGTGTCGCCTATATTGGTGCTGACGGTGCTGGTCACTATGTCAAGATGGTGCATAACGGCATCGAGTATGGCGATATGCAGCTTATCGCGGAAGCATACTCTTTACTGAAAGGTGGCCTGGCGCTTTCTAATGAAGAACTGGCAACAACCTTTACCGAGTGGAACGAAGGCGAGCTCAGCAGCTACCTGATTGATATCACCAAAGACATCTTCACTAAAAAAGATGAAGAAGGTAAATACCTTGTTGATGTGATTCTTGATGAAGCGGCCAACAAAGGTACCGGTAAATGGACCAGCCAGAGCTCACTCGACCTGGGTGAACCGTTGTCCCTGATCACCGAATCTGTCTTTGCGCGTTACATCTCTTCACTGAAAGAGCAGCGTGTTGCAGCGTCTAAAGTCCTGTCGGGGCCAAAAGCTCAACCGGCTGGTGACAAGACTGAGTTTGTCGAGAAAGTTCGTCGCGCTCTGTATCTGGGCAAGATCGTTTCTTATGCTCAAGGCTTCTCCCAACTGCGTGCTGCATCGGATGAATACAACTGGGATCTGAACTACGGTGAGATTGCCAAAATCTTCCGTGCCGGTTGCATTATTCGTGCGCAGTTCCTGCAGAAGATCACTGATGCCTACGAGCAGAATGCGGGTATCGCCAACCTGCTGCTGGCGCCGTACTTCAAACAGATTGCTGATGAATATCAGCAGGCACTGCGTGATGTCGTGGCTTATGCTGTTCAGAACGGCATCCCTGTTCCGACATTCTCTGCTGCCATTGCCTACTACGACAGCTATCGTTCTGCAGTCCTGCCGGCTAACCTGATTCAGGCTCAGCGCGACTATTTCGGTGCCCATACCTATAAGCGCACTGATAAAGAAGGCGTATTCCATACTGAGTGGATGGAATAATCGTTTCTGATCAACGGTAATCAAATCCCGGTTATTAAATAACCGGGATTTTTCTATAAATATCTCTCATTTTGAATACATTCTGTTAAGAATGTTTGCCTCATATTAAAGCTCTGCTACTTGCTCTCTACCATCCCTGGTCTGTTTCTTGACATGCATCAGGACAGAGAGTAAAACCGCCAGAAGTATTGATTACAGGGTGGCTACTATGCCGCCGTCCAGTTAACTGATTAAAGTGTGATCGAATGAAAATTACTATTTCCGGTACCGGTTATGTTGGTTTATCGAACGGCATCCTGATTGCGCAGAACCACGAAGTGGTTGCGCTGGATATCCTACAATCTAAAGTCGATATGCTTAACCAGAAGATGTCGCCGATTGTCGATAAAGAGATTCAGGAATATCTGGCAGAAAAACCGTTAAATTTCCGGGCCACCACGGACAAGCACGACGCATATCGTAATGCCGACTACGTGATCATTGCCACGCCGACCGATTATGATCCCAAAACTAACTACTTCAACACCTCTACGGTGGAAGCGGTTATTCGCGATGTTACAGAGATCAACCCGAACGCGGTGATGATCATTAAATCGACCATCCCGGTGGGGTTCACCCGCGACATCAAAGAACGTTTAGGGATTGATAATGTTATTTTCTCTCCTGAGTTCCTGCGTGAAGGACGTGCGCTGTACGACAACCTGCACCCGTCGCGTATTGTCATCGGTGAGCGCTCTGCGCGTGCCGAACGTTTTGCTGATCTGCTGAAAGAAGGCGCGATCAAGCAGGATATCCCAACCCTGTTTACCGACTCCACCGAAGCGGAAGCGATCAAACTGTTCGCTAACACCTATCTGGCGCTGCGCGTTGCCTATTTCAACGAGCTCGACAGCTATGCTGAAAGCCAGGGGCTGAACAGCAAGCAGATTATCGAAGGGGTATGCCTGGATCCGCGTATCGGCAACCACTATAACAACCCGTCCTTTGGCTACGGCGGCTACTGTCTGCCGAAAGATACCAAGCAGCTGCTGGCGAACTACGAATCGGTCCCGAACAATATCATCGCGGCTATCGTCGATGCTAACCGTACCCGTAAAGACTTTATCGCGGATTCTATTCTCGCTCGTAAGCCGAAAGTGGTGGGTGTGTATCGCCTGATCATGAAGAGTGGTTCGGACAACTTCCGCGCCTCTTCTATTCAGGGCATCATGAAGCGCATCAAGGCGAAAGGTATTCCGGTCATTATCTATGAACCGGTAATGCAGGAAGATGAGTTCTTTAACTCTCGCGTTGTGCGCGACCTGGCTGCCTTCAAACAAGAGGCGGATGTGATCATCTCTAACCGTATGGCGGAAGAGCTGGCGGATGTCGCGGATAAGGTTTACACCCGCGATCTGTTTGGCAACGATTAATTCTGCCGGTCTGACACTGGCGGCTCCCTGCCGCCAGTATGCTTCTTTATCTCCCCGCTCTATCCCTCACTACGCGTATTTCTCGCACATTCAGATTAACCTCAGTAAATTGTGATGGACATTACGATCTTGTACGAAACCCGTTGCGGGCGCAGTACAGGTCCGATAAGTTAAACTTACCTTGTGAAGAGCTACCGTCACTGTGATGTAGATGCCGGAGATAAGCGCCGGGAGGTAAAACAAAGCCTGCAACGCAGGCTTTTGTTATTTCTGTGTGCATGGAAAATGATGAGCATGGCCAGCCAAGAGTGCTTTTCTCATGCCTTTATGCCATGGCAAATCACAGAATGAATAGTCATTCTGTCATAAAGTTATTTTATCTCTTAATATTATCTTAATGTCATTGTAATATGAAGCCAGCCTTACCACTTACGTTTATTCAACGTCAGTTTCGTTTTTTTTCTGTCTTTTAAATAAGAAATTAAAAAATAAACGGAAATAGCAAGTAGTATGGCAGCCACCACTAAGAAAAATAGGTTTTCCATAATATCTACCACATAGCGTATGTTGATTAAATTATTAGCTTGATAAGCAATGCGCCAGTTTTGTTCTGTAGCATGGCTTGCTATAACATATCCTGGATTTAGGAAAATTCCTACAGAGTGTAATGTTTTTTATTACTCAGTATTTCATGCTACTTTTTCGATTGGAAACGGCATGGATACAGCCGAAGTGCAGTACTGTGGCATGTGGAGATTTGCTTTTTTAACAAAGGCTGGATGAAACTGGTTTCAGTTAGGCCAACTAAAGGGTAAAAAAATATGCTATAGCATAAAATATTATATATAACGTAATGCAGCTGCAGTTGATTCACATAACGTAAGAGTATGCAGAGTAGTTGCAAGAAGTTGCCGCAACCTGACGATTGCGGCAGGGCAGGGGGATTAGATCTGATAGTAATCCTTGTACCACTCCACGAAGTTCTTCACGCCTTCCTTCACTGACGTTTGCGGCTTAAAACCCACCAGGTCATACAGCGCTTGGGTGTCTGCGCTGGTGTCCAGCACATCGCCCGGCTGGATCGGCATCATATTCTTCTGCGCTTCCATTCCCAGCGCCTCTTCCAGGGCGGTGATGTAGTCCATCAGTTCCACCGGTGAGCTGTTGCCAATGTTATATACCCGATACGGCGCGGAGCTGGTGGCCGGGGAACCGCTCTCAACGGTCCAGTCGGCATTGGCCTGCGGGATCACATCCTGCACCCGAACCACCGCCTCGACGATGTCGTCGATATAGGTGAAGTCGCGCTTCATTTTGCCGTAGTTGTAAACGTCGATACTTTTTCCTTCCAGCATCGCTTTCGTGAACTTGAACAGCGCCATATCCGGGCGACCCCACGGACCATACACTGTAAAGAAGCGCAGCCCGGTGGTCGGGATGCCGTACAGGTGAGAATAGGTGTGCGCCATCAGCTCATTAGCTTTCTTGGTGGCGGCATACAAGGAGACCGGATGATCGACGGAATCTTCGGTGGAGAACGGCATTTTACGGTTGAGGCCGTAAACCGAGCTGGAGGAGGCGTACACCAGGTGTTTCACCTTGGTATGACGGCAGCCTTCCAGAATGTTCAGATACCCCATCAGGTTAGCGTCTGCGTAGGCATACGGGTTTTCGAGTGAGTAGCGCACACCGGCCTGGGCGGCCAGGTGGATCACGCGGTCAAATTGCTCTGTGGCGAACAGCTTTGCCATACCTTCACGGTCGGCCAGATCCAGCTGCTGGAAATGGAATGCCGGAGAAGCCAGGCGATCCAGACGGGCCTGCTTCAGGCTGACGTCATAATAGTCGTTCATGTTGTCGATTCCGACAACATCATGCCCTTCATTCAACAGGCGCTGCGCGATATGGAAGCCGATAAAACCTGCGGCACCAGTGACCAAAAACTTCATATTTTTCCTCCGGGGTGTGGATATCCCGTTCTACATAAGTGCCGATTTTACACTGGCTTGCGGTTGGGATCACTTGGTTTACCATGACAAGATATGCAAGTACCTGTAAACAGCGGCGTCAGAGAGTAAATGTCATGTAATTAATTATCATTCGCGAAAGACATTAAGACATTCAGAAGTTGAAAATAATATAAAACCCAATATAAACAATGGGTTGGGTGTTTGCTTCGGTATTATCGAGTATTACGAGGTTTAGACGCGGTCTGGCCTCGTAGAGTAAAGATGGTTACTTTAGTTTGCCCGGTGTGTTTGTTTGCCGAGAGCTCATTTAGCGATAATGCCATGATATCGTCTAAAGTGTGTCCATTTTTACATTGAAAAAGCCATGCACCGGATTTTTACTTTAATTCCTTACTTGCAGAGTTATAATACGCTGCCGTTCTATTTAGCAGACTTAGGTATTGCTTGATAAATCATCACCAAAAGTTGTTATTAATATGCAAGAAATTATTTCGAATTTCATGCTGTCCTTAGATGGTTCTTTTGCATGTAAGGGCGTGATGAGCAGGCGAGGGGAGTGCTACGCCAGGCATGCTGCTTGCGGAAATGAGAAAGTCCTGATAGCTAACGGAGAAGGGAAACGCCAGAGTAAAGCCTTTTTGTAGCTAAGGTAACGAGATGCATGGCTGTACTAAACAGTAATGCCATCTGCAGTGCGGTTTGAACGGATGTGAGTGCTAAAAACTCGGTGGATCACGCATTTTGGTTGCGATAGCCAATGGCGGTAGCGTGGAAGAAAACATAAGGTGATTTTTTAATTTATTGAATTAAAAGGGTTTTTATCGTTTATGGCTGGGGTGTCGCTTGCGCTTCCGTTCAAATCATTGGTTGCAGTCGATGAATGGCAGCTGACCTGATAAACTTTGCCCGCAGCACAAAGCAGTCAGTTTCTCGATTGTTGAGCCTGACAGGATCGGCGAGGTAGACCTGGTATGACTAACTCATTCAGTGGATATTTGCAGAATAATTTATGAGTATAAAGATGAAGTACAATTTAGGGTATTTATTTGATTTACTTGTTGTGATAACAAATAAAGATCTAAAAGTGCGCTATAAGAGCAGCATGCTAGGCTATTTATGGTCAGTAGCAAATCCATTGCTTTTTGCCATGATTTATTATTTTATATTTAAGCTGGTAATGAGAGTACAAATTCCAAATTATACAGTTTTCCTCATTACCGGCTTGTTTCCGTGGCAATGGTTTGCCAGTTCGGCCACTAACTCATTATTTTCATTCATCGCTAACGCTCAAATTATCAAGAAGACAGTTTTTCCCCGGTCCGTGATTCCGCTAAGTAATGTGATGATGGAAGGGTTGCATTTTCTTTGCACCATCCCGGTTATTGTTGTCTTTCTTTTTGTTTATGGCATGACGCCGTCCTTGTCCTGGGTTTGGGGTATACCTCTCATTGCTATTGGCCAGGTGATTTTCACCTTTGGTGTTTCAATCATCTTTTCAACGCTGAATCTGTTTTTCCGTGACCTGGAGCGCTTTGTAAGTCTGGGGATTATGCTGATGTTTTATTGTACGCCGATTTTATATGCGTCTGATATGATTCCGGAAAAATTTAGCTGGATAATTACCTACAATCCGCTAGCGAGTATGATTCTTAGTTGGCGTGATTTATTCATGAATGGGACTCTTAATTATGAGTATATTTCTATACTCTATTTTACGGGAATCATTTTGACGGTTGTCGGTTTGTCTATTTTCAATAAATTAAAATATCGATTTGCAGAGATCTTGTAATGCACCCAGTTATTAACTTCAGTCATGTTACAAAAGAGTATCCTCTGTACCATCATATTGGCTCAGGAATCAAAGATTTAATTTTCCATCCGAAACGCGCTTTTCAGTTGCTGAAGGGGCGGAAATATTTAGCTATCGAAGACGTATCCTTTACAGTTGGCAAAGGTGAGGCTGTTGCCCTGATTGGACGTAATGGGGCAGGAAAGAGTACCTCTCTTGGTCTGGTTGCCGGCGTGATTAAGCCAACTAAGGGAACCGTCACCACTGAAGGACGGGTGGCATCGATGCTTGAACTCGGCGGAGGCTTTCATCCGGAACTTACCGGGCGTGAGAATATTTACCTGAATGCTACTCTGCTGGGCCTTAGGCGTAAAGAGGTCCAGCAACGTATGGAACGTATTATTGAATTTTCGGAACTTGGAGAATTCATCGACGAGCCCATCAGAGTATATTCAAGCGGAATGCTAGCTAAGTTAGGTTTTTCGGTCATCAGTCAGGTTGAACCGGATATTTTAATTATTGATGAAGTTCTGGCAGTAGGTGATATCGCTTTTCAGGCTAAATGTATTCAGACCATCAGAGATTTTAAGAAAAGAGGCGTGACGATACTCTTTGTTAGCCACAATATGAGTGACGTTGAAAAAATCTGCGATAGAGTCATCTGGATCGAAAATCATAGACTCAGAGAAGTGGGGTCTGCCGATCGAATCATTGAACTGTACAAGCAAGCAATGGCTTAATCATTGGGTAATATAATGAACAATAGCGTTAAAATCTATACCAGCCACCATAAGCCTAGTGCTTTTCTTAATGCTGCAATTATCAAACCTCTGCATGTCGGCAAAGCCAATTCTTGTAATGAAATTGGTTGTCCAGGAGATGACAGTGGCGATAATATTTCCTTTAAGAATCCGTTTTATTGCGAACTAACTGCGCATTATTGGGTTTGGAAAAACGAAGAGCTGGCAGACTATGTCGGTTTCATGCACTATCGCCGTCATCTTAATTTTTCCGAAAAACAAACTTTTTCTGAGGATACCTGGGGGGTCGTGAACCACCCATGCATTGATGAAGAATATGAGAAGATCTTTGGATTAAACGAAGAAACAATTCAACGGTGTGTCGAAGGTATTGACATCTTGCTGCCAAAAAAATGGTCTGTCACTGCGGCGGGAAGTAAAAATAATTACGATCACTATGAACGAGGTGAATACTTACACATTCGTGATTATCAGGCTGCCATTGCCATCGTTGAAAAACTATATCCAGAGTATAGCACGGCAATAAAAACGTTTAATGATGCCAGTGATGGCTATTACACAAATATGTTTGTCATGCGCAAAGATATTTTTGTTGACTATTCTGAGTGGCTCTTTTCCATTCTGGATAATCTCGAAGATGCCATCTCGATGAACAATTATAATGCCCAGGAAAAACGCGTTATTGGGCATATAGCTGAACGGCTGTTTAATATTTACATAATTAAGCTGCAACAAGATGGTGAGCTTAAGGTAAAAGAATTACAGCGTACCTTTGTCAGCAATGAAACATTCAATGGTGCACTGAATCCAGTTTTTGATTCTGCGGTTCCAGTGGTTATCAGTTTCGATGATAATTACGCAATCAGCGGTGGCGCATTAATTAATTCCATTATCCGACATGCGGACAAAAATAAAAATTATGATATCGTCGTACTCGAAAACAAAGTTAGCTATTTGAATAAAACGCGGTTGGTAAATCTAACCTCTGCTCATCCGAATATTTCTCTTCGTTTTTTTGACGTTAATGCCTTCACTGAAATTAACGGTGTGCATACCCGAGCGCATTTTAGCGCATCAACGTATGCCCGTCTTTTTATTCCTCAACTGTTCAGACGATACGATAAAGTCGTATTTATTGATTCGGATACCGTTGTAAAGGCTGACCTGGGTGAACTGCTTGATATCCCTCTGGGCAATAATTTAGTTGCAGCGGTTAAGGATATCGTCATGGAAGGTTTTGTAAAATTTTCTGCAATGTCGGCATCAGATGATGGCGTTATGCCGGCAGGCGAATATTTACAGAAAACCTTAAACATGAATAACCCTGATGAATATTTTCAGGCAGGGATTATTGTTTTTAATGTCAAACAAATGGTCGAAGAAAATATTTTTGCTGAATTGATGCGGGTATTAAAGGCAAAGAAATACTGGTTCCTCGACCAGGATATCATGAATAAAGTATTCTACTCTCGAGTCACATTTCTGCCATTAGAGTGGAACGTTTATCATGGTAATGGCAACACGGATGATTTCTTCCCTAATCTTAAGTTTGCAACGTATATGAAATTTTTAGCAGCTCGCAAGAAGCCTAAAATGATTCATTATGCGGGTGAGAACAAACCATGGAATACCGAAAAAGTCGATTTTTATGACGACTTTATTGAGAACATCGTTAACACTCCATGGGAGATGGAAATCTATAAACGTCAGATGTCGTTAGCGGCTTCGATTGGTTTAACCCATAGCGAGCAGCAACAACAAATCTTGTTCCAGACCAAAATCAAGAACGTACTGATGCCTTATGTTAATAAATATGCACCAATAGGCACGTCAAGAAGAAACATGATGACTAAATATTATTACAAAGTACGCCGTGCTATTCTTGGATAATAAAAGAGACAACAGATGAAAAGTAAAAAAATATTGATCGTAGGTGCTGGCTTCTCTGGTGCAGTTATCGGTCGCCAACTTGCTGAGAAGGGACATCAAGTCCACATTATCGATCAGCGTAATCATATTGGGGGAAATTCCTATGATGCACGCGACTCTGAAACGAATGTGATGGTACATGTTTATGGGCCCCATATTTTCCATACTGACAATGAAACAGTGTGGAACTATGTCAATAAGCATGCAGAGATGATGCCCTATGTGAACCGGGTTAAAGCGACAGTTAATGGTCAGGTATTTTCCCTACCTATTAATTTGCATACTATCAATCAGTTTTTCTCAAAAACTTGTTCTCCTGATGAGGCCAGAGCGCTCATTGCTGAGAAAGGGGACAGCACTATTGCTGATCCACAAACTTTTGAAGAGCAAGCGTTACGCTTTATTGGTAAAGAGTTATATGAGGCCTTTTTTAAAGGATATACGATTAAACAGTGGGGGATGCAACCCTCGGAACTGCCCGCATCTATTCTTAAACGTCTTCCTGTTCGTTTTAACTATGATGATAATTATTTTAACCACAAATTTCAGGGCATGCCGAAATGTGGTTATACGCAGATGATTAAGTCCATTCTCAATCATGAGAATATCAAGATTGACTTACAGCGGGAATTTATCGTTGAAGAGCGAACTCATTACGATCACGTATTCTATAGCGGTCCATTAGATGCGTTTTATGGCTACCAATATGGCCGTCTGGGCTATCGAACATTAGATTTTAAAAAGTTTACCTATCAGGGTGATTACCAGGGCTGCGCAGTGATGAACTATTGTTCTGTGGATGTGCCCTATACTCGCATCACTGAACATAAATATTTTTCTCCCTGGGAACAACACGACGGCTCTGTTTGTTATAAAGAGTATAGCCGTGCTTGCGAAGAAAATGATATTCCTTACTATCCTATTCGTCAGATGGGAGAAATGGCTCTTCTTGAAAAATATTTGTCACTGGCCGAGAATGAAACCAATATCACTTTTGTCGGTCGTCTTGGAACCTACCGTTACCTTGATATGGATGTGACCATCGCCGAAGCATTGAAAACGGCAGAAGTCTATTTAAATTCACTCACTGAAAATCAGCCAATGCCTGTGTTTACGGTTTCTGTACGATGAAATATACGGCATTGATAGTGACATTCAATCGGCTCGGTAAACTGAAAAAAACCGTTGAAGAGACCCTCAAACTTGAATTCACTAATATTGTTATTGTCAATAACGGGTCCACGGATGGGACCCAAGCCTGGCTTTCGTCAATTGTTGATACACGAGTCATTGTATTAACCCTCACCGAGAATACCGGTGGGGCGGGGGGCTTTAAAACCGGTAGTCAGTATATCTGTGAACAGCTGGCAAGTGATTGGGTATTTTTCTACGATGACGATGCTTACCCCTATCCAGACACGTTGAAGTCCTTTTCACAGCTGGATAAGCGGGGATGTCGGGTATTTAGTGGACTGGTGAAAGATCCGCAAGGAAAACCGTGTCCGATGAATATGCCGTTCTCGCGTGTGCCAACTTCCCTTGGCGACACTGTACGCTATTTACGCTACCCTGCAGAGTTTATCCCGGCAGCCAATCGTTCTATGTTCGTACAAACGGTTTCATTTGTTGGGATGGTCATACATCGTGATCTGCTCGAGACCAGTCTTGACTACATTCGCGAACAGCTCTTTATCTACTTTGATGATCTTTACTTTGGCTATCAGCTATCATTAGCTGGTGAGCAAATTATGTATAGCCCGGAGTTGCTTTTTTATCATGATGTGAGTATTCAGGGCAAACTTATTGCACCTGAATGGAAGGTTTACTATCTATGCCGTAATTTGATCCTGTCGAAGAAAATATTCCAGAAAAATGGCGTGTATAGCAATTCAGCGATAGCGATACGCATCCTAAAATATATATTAATCCTGCCATGGCAACGTCAAAAATATTCCTATATGAAATTTATTCTTCGTGGAATTTCACATGGCATAAAAGGTATTAGTGGTAAGTATCATTAAGTGGGCATAGCAATGAGAAAATTGTGTTATTTCATAAATTCGGATTGGTACTTCGATTTACACTGGATCGATCGTGCCATCGCCTCCCGTGATGCAGGTTATGAGATTCACATCATCAGCCATTTTATTGATGACAATATAATAAATAAATTCAAAACATTCGGCTTTATTTGCCATAATGTTACTCTTGATGCTCAATCTTTTAATGCATTAGTTTTCTTTCGTACTTACCATGATGTGCAAAAAATTATTAAAAATATAAAACCGGATCTCTTGCATTGCATCACTATCAAACCATGTTTGATTGGTGGTGTGCTCGCGAAGAAATTTAATCTGCCGGTCATCGTAAGTTTTGTTGGGCTTGGAAGAGTATTTTCTTCAGACAGCATGCCTTTAAAATTATTGCGGCAGTTTACTATTGCTGCATATAAATATATTGCCAGTAATAAGCGCTGTATATTTATGTTTGAACATGACCGTGACAGAAAAAAACTGGCTAAGTTGGTTGGACTCGAAGAACAACAGACTATTGTTATTGATGGTGCAGGCATTAATCCAGAGATATACAAATATTCTCTTGAACAGAATCACGATGTCCCTGTTGTATTGTTTGCCAGCCGTATGTTGTGGAGTAAAGGACTGGGCGACTTAATTGAGGCGAAGAAAATATTACGCAGTAAGAATATTCACTTTACTTTGAATGTTGCTGGAATTCTGGTCGAAAATGATAAAGATGCAATTTCCCTTCAGGTCATTGAAAATTGGCATCAGCAAGGATTAATTAACTGGTTAGGTCGTTCGAATAACGTTTGCGATCTTATTGAGCAATCAAATATCGTTGCTTTGCCGTCAGTTTATTCTGAAGGTGTTCCGCGAATTCTTCTGGAAGCATCTTCTGTGGGTCGCGCTTGTATTGCTTATGATGTTGGTGGTTGTGATAGCCTTATTATTGATAACGATAATGGAATTATTGTTAAAAGCAATTCACCTGAAGAGCTGGCTGATAAACTTGCCTTTTTGCTTAGCAATCCTAAAGCACGCGTTGAAATGGGTATTAAGGGGAGGAAACGTATACAAGATAAATTTTCAAGTGTTATGATTATCGATAAAACATTGCAAATATATCATGATGTAGTTCGATGATGTGTAAGTTTCACATTTATTATTGTGAAAAACCTTCATATTGATAATAGTAATGTTTATATAATGTAATTCAATATACTACTAATGGGATTTTTATGGCTCATGAAAAAAGTGATATAATTGTTTCGGTCGTTATTCCTGTTTACAACGCCGAAGAGTATATTGCAGATACTCTAAAAAACATTGTTTCACAGTCATTGTATGAAATTGAAATTATAATAATCAATGATCATTCGAGTGATAATACATTAAATATCCTTAAGGAGATTGCATCCAGCGATGAAAGAATACGAATTATTGATAACGCTGTAAATATTGGAGCTGGCATATCACGTAATATAGGTCTTTCAGAAGCAAAGGGAGAATATATAATATTTCTTGATGATGATGATTATGTCGATACGAACATGTTGAAGCACATGTCTGATTGTGCGGAGCTATCAGGGGCAGATATCGTTGTATGCAGAAGCCGCTCATTTAATCTACAATCTCTCCAGTATGCTCCAATGCCAGATTCAATTCGAAAAGATTTATTACCTGAAAAAGCAGTTTTCTCGCCTGGAGATATTGAGCGAGACTTTTTCAGGGCATTTATATGGTGGCCATGGGACAAACTATTCCGACGTGAATTTATTATTCAGCACTCGTTGAGCTACCAAGATTTAAGAACATCAAATGATCTGTTTTTTGTGTGTGCATCTATGCTTAGTGCCGAAAAGGTAACTATTCTTGATGAAATATTGATTGCTCATACGATTAATCGAAAAACATCATTGTCTTCAACTCGCTCCGTTTCCTATCATTGCGCACTTGATGCACTTGTTGCTCTAAGGGATTTTCTTTTTAAAAATGGCATGATGCAAAAGCGACAAAGGGATTTTTATAATTACATTGTCGTATTCCTTGAGTGGCACTTAAATACGCTATCGGGTGAAGCCTTTAATAAACTGTTTCAAGATGTCAAATTATTCATCAGCAGTTTTGATATCAATAATGAAGACTTTTATGATGAGTTTATTCTTTCTGCTTATCGACGAATCGCTGATATGTCTGCTGAAGAGTATCTTTTTTCATTAAAAGATCGGGTTCTTAATGAATTAGAGGATGCCCAACGAAATATTTTGACCTTACAAAACGAAGTTGAGGAGATAAAACAGCAGCTTCAACAAAAGGACGAAATGATTGCTTCTATGAATAGGGAGAATTTAGCTATTAAAGCAGATAATAAAATTCTCGAAAATTACAATGAAGAACTAAAGACTGTACAAACAAAGTTTCTTAAACTACTCTCAAGCAAAGACTAGTATTTAAAAGCGTATTTTATGATTACTGTTATAGTGCCCCCATAAAAAATGAGGGCGGCACAGAAATTACTAATAATTTATCGTGGACCTTCGCATTGCATCTGACGTTTTGATAACCATACAATCATCAATACATCGATTGGTCTCAGAAATTATAACGTTGTTAGATAGTTTGAAATTAAATCCTTTCATAATTCTGATCTCTTCAGCCATACCTTTGAGCGCCCAGGGTGCTGCTAATGAAATATTCCCAAACTCATCATATCTCTGTGTTTTTGTAAAGGCATTGTAAGCAGGATCTGTGAGATCGAACATTAATTTTCCTGTATAATGCTTAGGTATTTTATTAGTTATTTCCGCAGCAAGTGCCTGAATTTCAGAGCGTTGAGGAATAATAAATCCATTTATAATATTATACTGAGCTATTATCATAATTGTTAAAGCGATAAGAGGCCAGACAAAGGCTTGCTTAAGTAGTCTACTGACAATGCTATTTATGCCAATAAGAAATAGAGTTGATATAATAAGTTCTAAGGCCACTAACGAGCGGAATGCTGCCCAATTTTCTTTTGTCGCTAAATTTGGAGCGTAGGAACCGATCCCGATCGCTATGACTATTAACGTTTTCCATCTGCCTGATTTTCCCATCAAAATAGTATATAAGCCGATTAAAATTGCAAACGCGGAGAACCAGGAATATATTTTTGCTGGTTGTATGTTATAGTTATTTACAGCGTTTATTAGTGATTCATTTATGAACCATTTCATTTTTCCACCGAAATCTGCGGTTAACTCAGCTCTCGATAATGATTCCCCATATAGCCAGACAGGAAATACTTTTGACATGATAAAACTGCCTGCAACACCAATAACTAAAATGATAAAACATGTCGCAACCTTTTTTACAGTTAAACTATTTTCTTTTTTTACGCAACTATCAAGCATAAAAAAGAATAAGAACGTAATTGCTGTCGGTTGATATATTGCAAATGCCACCCATAAGACAACAATGGATGCTAATTTTTCTGGCAATGACGACCGCTGCTTCGAATGTGGAAAGCATTTATTATAACTAATACCTGCAAGCAACACTGAAATAGTGAATGGGAAACATGTTGCCCATGAAGCATAAACTTGAAACGCAGGGAGTAGGCAAATTAACAGCGGAAATATTACTTTGAACGCGAGGTTGTCAAATATTTTTCTGCTGTCTATGAAGTTGTAAATGAAGCCACTTAAGGCAACAAGACTTAATATATTAAAAAGTCGCAAATACGAAAATGAAGAAATATCATTAATTAGCATTTGCCCATAGTAACGGAACACAGCATAAACGGGACGACCAGATTGGACATCCCACTGAAAAGAAGAGCCGTTTCTTGTTATAGCATCAAAGAATGTGGACCAGTCGTCTGAAAATGCATATGAAAAGAAAATTACTGGTGAAAATGTTAACATAAGCAAAAAGAAATAAAAAATGTAAACGTTTTTTTTATTTCCCTCTGCTAAAGGATTGATCAGATTTTGCATGTTATTTTCCATTGCTATCATTACCTACGCTTTCATCAATGAAATATTTAGGTCTATTTTTTGTCTCTATATAAATTTTGCCGACATATTCACCTATAATACCTAAGGAAAGCATTTGCACACCGCCAAGAAAGAATATAGCGATCATGACTGATGTCCATCCCTCAACTGTAGTACCAGTTGTTTTTTGAATTAAAGCATAAATCGCTGCGATGGTAGATATTATGCAAGGGCTTTGTTGAATAAATCGAACTTTTGCTGAGTTGAAGGATCAGATCACGCATCTTCCCGACAACGCAGACCGTTCCGTGGCAAAGCAAAAGTTCAAAATCACCAACTGGCCCACCTACAATAAAGCCCTCATCAACCGTGGCTCCATAACTTTCTGGCTGGATGATGAAGCTATTCAGGCCTGGTATGAGTCAGCAACACCTTCTTCACGAGGCAGACCTCAGCGCTATTCTGACCTTGCCATCACGACTGTGCTGGTCATTAAACGCGTGTTCAGGCTGACCCTGCGGGCTGCGCAGGGTTTTATTGATTCCATTTTTGCCCTGATGAACGTTCCGTTGCGCTGCCCGGATTACACCAGTGTCAGTAAGCGGGCAAAGTCGGTTAATGTCAGTTTCAAAACGTTCACCCGGGGTGAAATCGCGCATCTGGTGATTGATTCCACCGGGCTGAAGGTCTTTGGTGAAGGCGAGTGGAAAGTCAAAAAGCATGGCCAGGAACGCCGCCGTATCTGGCGTAAGCTGCATCTCGCCGTTGACAGTAAAACACATGAAATCATCTGCGCTGACCTGTCGCTGAACAATGTGACGGACTCAGAGGCCTTCCCGGGTCTTATCCGGCAGACTCACAGAAAAATCAGGGCAGCATCGGCAGACGGCGCTTACGACACCCGGCTCTGTCACGATGAACTGCGCCGCAAAAAAATCAGCGCGCTTATCCCGCCCCGAAAAGGCGCGGGTTACTGGCCCGGTGAATATGCAGACCGTAACCGTGCTGTTGCGAATCAGCGGCTGACCGGGAGTAATGCGCGGTGGAAATGGACAACAGACTACAACCGTCGCTCGATAGCGGAAACGGCGATGTACCGGGTAAAACAGCTGTTCGGAGGTTCACTGACGCTGCGTGACTACGATGGTCAGGTTGCGGAGGCTATGGCCCTGGTACGAGCGCTGAACAAAATGACGAAAGCAGGTATGCCTGAAAGCATGCGTATTGCCTGAAAACACAACCCGCTACGGGGGAGACTTACCCGAAATCTGATTTATTCAACAAAGCCTTATGCAAGTTATAAAACCTGTCATGGCTATAATTCGTAACGGTGTAACTGATAATGAGGTAATTCCCTCGAGAGCCAGCGCAAGCATTTTTTTAATTGGATATTTTGATTCGCCTGCAATTCTCTCTTCACGGCTATATTGCACCTCGATCGAGGGATATCCCACAAGAGGCACTAATCCACGTAAATATATATTTTGCTCTTTATATTGTTTAAGCGCCTCCAACGCACGATTACTTAATAATCGATAATCTGCATGATTTGGAGTTTGATTTACACCCATGTGGGACATTATTGCGTAAAATGCATTAGCTGTTGTACGTTTAAAAAAAGTGTCACTGTCTCGATTACATCTTACGCCGTATACTATGTCATATCCCTGGCTGTAAGCGTCAATCATTTTTTCGATGCAATTTACATCATCTTGTAGATCCGCATCGATGCTAATGGTTACGTCTGTATCGACCGAGCGTAACCCTGCCATTAAGGCAATTTGATGTCCTTTATTTCTTGATAATTTTATTCCTCGCACATAGTGATAAGCGGTCGAGGCATCTTTAATTTGTGCCCAAGTATTGTCACGACTACCATCATCGACAAACAAAAGATAACTATTGTTGTTAATTTTATTTCTGGCTATCAATGAATTTAGTACATTCGAAAGCTTTTCGAGACAGAAAGGAAAAGCCTCTTGTTCATTATAGCAAGGTACCACAATAGCTAAAGAAGGAGTGCTTTTTATATCAGTTGAGGTTGTCATTTCATCGCCCAGAACTTGTTTAAAATAAAACCTGTGATAGTGTATGTGAACATCCCAAGGATTTGTGCTGAATATATTTTTTCTGGCATAAAAACGAAGAATATTTTTATGACAATGATATTTGCCACATAACAAATGAAGCAAACACATAAAAATTTTATGAGTCTATTGATACTAATTGGTTGCGTAAATGTAAATATTGTGTTTGCTATGAAGCTGAAAACAATACCTACAACATAACCCATCGCATTGGACAGATAAATGCCAAGACCCAAATGCATTAGCAGGAAAATTACAACTGCCGTAATTAGTGTATTGACTATCCCAACTAACCCATATTTCATTAGTTGCCATAATGGGCCTGAACTTGGCATTATATACTCCGCTAGTGTTCCAATTGGATGTTAAAGGCGGCAGCATTCTAACAAACTACATCTGTCATGTGAATCCAATTCACATCTCAAATATTAGGTTGTAAAGGATATTGGGGGAGTATTTCGAGGGCTGCGTGAAGGGTTCATTTAGAAAGAGTAATTAATGGCGGTTTTATAACCGCCATGTCTTATATTACCTATGCCGTGCTCTTAAATTATCAATCACTTCCCCGAGATCCAGCCCCTGGTCCTGCAGCAGCACCAGCAGGTGGTACATCAGGTCCGACGCCTCATTCTTCAGCTCGAAGCGGTCGTTCACCGTGGCGGCCAGCGCGGTCTCCACGCCTTCTTCTCCCACTTTCTGCGCGATGCGCTTGGTGCCGCTGGCGTACAGCTTCGCCGTGTAGGAGCTCTCCGGGTCGGCGTGTTTACGCTCGGCCAGCAGCTGCTCCAGCTGATAGAGGAACAGCCACTGGTGGCCGGTTTCGCCGAAGCAGCTTGTGGTGCCTTTGTGGCAGGTCGGTCCGATCGGGTTTACCAGCACCAGCAGCGTATCGTTGTCACAGTCCGGCGTGATGCTCACTACATTGAGGACATGGCCCGAGGTTTCACCCTTGGTCCACAGCCGCTGCTTGGTGCGCGAGTAAAAGGTGACCTTGCCGGTGGCTTCAGTTTTCTCCAGCGCCTCCTTGTTCATGTAGCCGTGCATCAGTACTTCGCCGGATACGGCGTGCTGCACGATGGCCGGCATCATGCCGTCCGTTTTTTCCCAGTCCAGCTGTTCAGTCAACATACCCTTATCTCCACGCCCTGTGCCGCCAGGTACGCTTTCAGTTCGCCAATATTAATAATCTGTTTGTGGAATACCGAGGCCGCCAGCGCGCCGTCAACGTCGGCGTCGCGGAAGGCTTCGAGGAAGTGTTCCATGGTTCCCGCGCCGCCGGAGGCGATCAGCGGCACATGGCACACCGCGCGGACCTTCGCCAGCTGCTGGAGGTCGTAGCCGTTGCGCACCCCGTCCTGGTTCATCATGTTAAGGACGATCTCGCCCGCGCCGCGCTTCTGCACTTCCTCCACCCAGTCGAGGGTTTCCCACTGTGTCACCCGGGTGCGGCTCTCGTCGCCGGTATACTGGTTGACGTGATACTTGCCGGTCTGTGCATCAAACCAGGTATCAATCCCCACCACAATGCACTGCACGCCAAAGCGGTCGGCAAGGCGGGTGATCAGCGTTGGGTCGGCGAGAGCAGGGGAGTTAATCGAGATCTTATCGGCGCCGAAGGAGAGGATCTGCGCTGCATCTTCCAGCGACTTGATCCCGCCCGCCACGCAGAAAGGAATGTCGATCACTTCCGCCACGCGCGAAACCCAGCTCTTGTCGACCACCCGGCCGTCGCTGGAGGCGGTGATATCATAGAACACCAGCTCGTCGGCCCCTTCGTCGGCATAGCGCTTGGCCAGCGGAACGATGTCGCCAATGATCTCGTGATTACGGAACTGCACGCCTTTCACTACCTGGCCGTCGCGGACGTCGAGGCAGGGGATTATCCGTTTTGCCAGCATTGAATGGCCTCCGTTACGTTGAATTTACCTTCCAGCAGCGCGCGACCAACAATCACGCCGCGCACCCCGGTGCCGCGCAGGGCGGCAATATCATTGAGATCGCCGATGCCGCCGGATGACTGAAACGCCACCTGCGGGTAGCGGGCGCAGACTTCCTCGTACAGCGAAACGTTAGAGCCCGCCAGCGTGCCGTCGCGGGAGATATCGGTGCACAGCACGTGCTGCAGACCGACCGGCAGATAGCTCTCCACCAGCTCCTCCAGCGTTACGCCGGAGTTTTCCTGCCAGCCGCTGACCGCCACCTGCTTGTTGCCGTCGGCGTCAATGCGCACATCGAGCGCCAGCACCAGCCGTTCAGGGCCAAAGCGTTTAAACCAGCCTTTTACTTCTTCCGGTGACTTCACCGCGGTGGAGCCGACCACCACGCGGGCGACGCCGGCCTCAAGCAGAGCCGCGACATCCGCTTCGGTCCGCACGCCGCCGCCAACCTGTACCGGGACGTCAACCCCGGCGACCAGCGATTTCAGCAGCGGGATCTGGCGCTTCGCCGGATCCTTCGCCCCGGTCAGGTCGACCAGGTGCAGGACTTTTGCCCCCTGAGCGGCATAGGCCTGCAGGCGCGGCAGCGGATCGCTGCCATAGTCGCGCTGCTGGCCGTAATCGCCCTGATGGAGACGAACGACGGTGCCGTCGATTAAATCTAAAGCAGGAATAATCATCACATCTCCAGGAAGTTTTTCAGCAGCTGCGCCCCGGCGCTCCCGGAGCGCTCCGGGTGAAACTGCACGCCATAGAAGTTATCTTTCTGCACCGCGGCGGTGAACGCCTCGCCGTAATTGCACTGGGCGATGGTGTACGGGTTGACCGGCATGGCGTAGCTGTGCACGAAGTAGAAATACGCGCCTTCTTCAATGCCGCGGAACAGCCGATCGCCAGCTTTGGCATACACCCGGTTCCAGCCCATGTGCGGCAATGGCAGACCGTGGTCGGTCATCTTCGGCACCGCTTCTTCGATAATGCCCAGCAGATCGACGCCGTTGTTCTCCTCGCTGCGCTTGCCGAGCAGCTGCATGCCCAGGCAAATCCCCAGCACCGGCTGGGTACAGGCTTTGATCAGGTCGATCAGTTCCCGGTCGCGCAGCTGATCCATCGCCGCCTGGGCGGTGCCGACGCCGGGAAGAAACAGTTTATCGGCACGCAATACCACTTCCGGATCGCGGCTGACCACCGGCTCATAGCCGTGGCGGCCAATCGCCGATTTCACCGAATTGATGTTGGCGCAGCCGGTATCAAGGATCACCACATTCATTACAGCACCCCTTTGGAAGACGGCAGGGCATCGCCCTGGACGCGGATCGCCTGGCGCAGCGTACGGCCAAAGGCTTTGAACAGGCTCTCCACGCGGTGGTGATCGTTCTTGCCCTTGGTTTTCAGGTGCAGGGTCACCGCCATGGTGTAGGAGAGCGAGCGGAAGAAGTGTTCCACCATCTCGGTGCTCAGATCGCCGACGCGCTGATAGGTGAAGTCCGCCTTATACTCCAGGTGCGGACGGCCGGAGATATCCAGCGCGCAGCGGGCGAGACACTCGTCCATCGGCAGCACGAAGCCGAAGCGGTTGATGCCGCGCTTGTCGCCAAGGGCCAGCTTCAGGGCTTCGCCGAGGGCCAGGCCGGTATCCTCCACCGTGTGGTGATCGTCGATGTACAGATCGCCGCCGACGTTAACCTCCATGCGGAAGCCGCCGTGGGTGGCGATTTGGTCGAGCATATGGTCAAAAAAGCCGACGCCGGTATGGATCTTGCTGCCGCCTTCGCGGTCCAGCCACACTTTCACATCCACCTGGGTCTCTTTGGTGACGCGCTCGACGTGGGCATAGCGGTCGCGGCGGGTCAGCTGCTCGCAGATGGTCGGCCAGTCGAGCGTCTCGCGGTCATAGCGCAGACCGGTAATTCCCATGTTATCCGCCAGCTCAAGGTCGGTGGCCCGGTCGCCAATCACATAGCTGTGGGCTTTATCCAGCACGCCCTCTTCCAGCCACGGCAGCACCAGCTGCGTTTTCGGCTTGCGGCAGGCGCAGTTGTCGCCCGGGAAGTGCGGACAAATCAGCACCTCTTCGAAATTGACGCCCTGCGAGGCGAAAATCTGCATCATCAGGTTGTGCGGGCCATCAAACGCTTCCTGCGGCAGGCTGTCCGTCCCCAGACCATCCTGATTGGTGATCATCACCAGCTTATAGCCTTCCTGCTGCAGCTTAAGCAGCGCCGGGATCACCTGCGGCTCAAACGCCAGCTTGTCGAACCGGTCCACCTGGAAATCCTCCGGTGGTTCGGAAATCAGGGTGCCGTCACGGTCAATAAAGAGATACTTCTGGGTCATACATTCTCCGCAGTCAAGGCGTCAATCACGCGCTGGCTCTCGGCACGGGTACCGATAGTGATACGCAAACAGCCGCTTAATGAAGGTTGTTTATTCTGGTCACGTAAGATAATGCCCTGATCCCACAAAGATTTAAACACTGCGCTGGAGGCGGTTATCCGCGCCAGGACATAGTTCGTTTCGGAATCGAAGACCTGCTCTACGCAGGCGATGCCGCGCAGTTGTTCCACCAGGTAGCGGCGCTCGTCAAGGATCTGCGTGACGCGCTGGCGCATTGCCGCGATGCCTTCCGCGCTCAGGGCCTGGGCGGCGATATCGGCCACCGGCGTGGAGAGCGGGTACGGGGCGATCACTTTCAGCAGCACGTTAATCACCTCGGCGTTGGCGAGGGTGAAGCCGCAGCGCAGGCCGGCGAGGGCGAAGGCTTTGGACAGCGTGCGCAGCACCACCAGGTGTGGATAGTCGCTGAGCCAGCCGGCCAGCGTCGCCTGCGGGCAGAATTCAATGTAGGCTTCGTCGGCCACCACGATGGCTTTGCCGCGGGTCATCTCCAGCAGGTCGCGCATCGACTGCGGGTCGATAATCTGCCCGGTCGGGTTGTTCGGGCTGCAGACGAAGACCACCTTCACCCCGTCCAGTTGCGCTTCGATACCCGGCAGGTCGAGCTGCCAGTCGGCCAGCGTCGGCACAGTGCGGCATTCGACGCCGATGGTTTCGGCGCTGACGCTGTACATGCCGTAGGTCGGCGGGCAGTAGAGCACGGCGTCCTCACCTGGTTCACAGAAGGCGCGGATCAGCAGCTCGATGCCTTCGTCGGCGCCGCGGCTGACCAGCACCTGCTCCGGTTTGACCTCGGCGTAGCGGGCGTAGCTCTCAATCACGGCCTTCGGCTGCGGCTCCGGATAGCGGTTCAGCGTCTGCTCGGTCAGCTGGAAGGCCACGGCGGTGGGGAATTCGTTGGCGTTGAGCCAGACATCGCCTTTACCGCCCAGGCGGCGAGCGGATTGATACGGGGTCAGCGCGCGGACGTTTGCGCGGGCTAAATCTTCAATGCTCATGCTTGCTCCTTCAGGGCGGCAACGCGCAGCGTTACGGCGTTTTTGTGGGCGTCAAGGCGCTCGGCGGCGGCCAGGATCTCAATCGTTGAGGCGAGGGCGGCAAAGCCGTCGCGCGACAGCTCCTGCACGGTCATCCGCTTCTGGAAGTCAGCCAGACCGAGGCTTGAGCAGGTGGCGGTATAACCATAGGTCGGCAGGACGTGGTTGGTGCCCGAGGCGTAGTCGCCCGCGGATTCCGGTGACCAGTCACCGAGGAAAACCGAGCCGGCGCTGGTGATGCTGTCCACCAGCTCGCGGGCCTGACGGGTCTGAATGATCAGGTGCTCCGGGCCGTACTGGTTGGAGATAGCCACGCACTGCGCCAGGTCGCGGGCCACGATGATCCGGCTGGCGGAGAGCGCCACGCGGGCGGTTTCTGCGCGCGGCAGGGCGGCCAGCTGGCGTTCAACCGCCTCGGCGACACGGCTGCCCATCCCGGCGTCCGGGGTCAGGAGGATCACCTGCGAGTCCGGGCCGTGTTCTGCCTGCGACAGCAGGTCGGAGGCAACAAAGTCCGGGTTAGCGCCGCTGTCGGCGATCACCAGTACTTCCGACGGGCCGGCCGGCATGTCGATCGCCGCCCCGTCCAGACGCTGGCTGACCTGGCGTTTGGCTTCCGTCACGTAAGCGTTGCCCGGGCCAAAGATTTTATCCACCTTCGGCACCGACTCGGTACCGAGGGCGAGGGCGGCGATGGCCTGCGCGCCGCCGACGTTAAAGATGGTTTTCACGCCGCACAGCTGCGCGGCATAGAGGATCTCATCGGCAATTGGCGGCGGCGAGCAGAGCACCACCTGCTGACAGCCGGCGATGCGCGCCGGCGTCGCCAGCATCAGCACCGTGGAGAACAGCGGCGCTGAGCCACCCGGAATGTACAGCCCGACGGAGGCGATAGGGCGGGTAACCTGCTGGCAGCGCACGCCCGGCAGCGTTTCGACATCCACCGCCTGCAGCTGTTGCGCGTTGTGGAAGGTCTCGATGTTTTTCACCGCCACCGCCATCGCCTGCTTCAGCTCATCGCTGAGGCGCTCGCCGGCGGCGGCGATCTCCGCCTCGCTCACCTGCAGCGCGGCGACGGTGGTTTTATCAAACTTCGCGCTGTATTCGCGCAGCGCCGCGTCGCCGTTGGCTTTGACGTTATTCAGGATCTCCGTCACCGTTTTACTGATGCTGTCGGAGGCGGAAATCGCCGGGCGCGTTAAGAGTTGCTGTTGTTGGTCTGCGCTACAGCCGTTCCAGTCGATGATTGTGTTGAAGCTCATGATTGTATTCCCCTGTGTGTCCCGTGACCGGCTGGCCGATTACTCCATCATTTTCTCAATCGGCAGCACCAGAATGGAGCTGGCGCCCAGCGCCTTCAGTTTTTCCATGGTCTCCCAGAACAGGGTTTCGCTGCTGACCATGTGCATCGCCACGCGCTGCTTGTCGCCTGCCAGCGGCAGAATAGTCGGCCGCTCGGCGCCCGGCAGCAGGGCAACCACTTCTTCCAGGCGTTCGGTCGGGGCGTGCATCATGATGTATTTCGACTCGCGGGCCTGAATCACGCCCTGAATACGGGTCAGCAGGCGGTCAATCAGCTGCTGTTTGGCGTCGGCCATTTCGCCGTCGCGCTGGATCAGACAGGCTTTGGAGCGGTAAATCACTTCCACTTCGCGCAGACCGTTGGCTTCCAGAGTGGCGCCGGTGGAGACGAGGTCGCAGATAGCGTCGGCGAGGCCGGCGCGCGGCGCCACTTCCACGGAGCCGTTCAGCAGACAGGATTTAAAGGAGATACCTTTTTGATCGAGGTAGCGCTTCAGCAGGTGCGGGTAAGAGGTGGCGATACGTTTGCCGTCCAGCGCCGCCGGGCCGTTCCAGGCTTCATCCACCGGAGTCGCCAGCGACAGGCGGCAGCCGCCGAAGTCGAGACGGCGCAGGGTGAAGTAGCGCGGGTCTTCGCCCTGGGCGCGGCGGCTGAGCAGCTCTTCTTCCAGCACGTTTTCGCCGATAATGCCGAGGTCGACAACACCGTCCATCACCAGGCCCGGGATATCGTCATCACGCACGCGCAGAATATCGATTGGCATATTTTCCGCCAGCGCAATCAGACGCTGGGTGTGCAAATTGACTTTAATGCCGCAGCGGCTGAGTAATTCGCGTGAATCTTCGCTTAAACGGCCTGATTTCTGAATAGCTATGCGTAAACGGGTGTTGTCTAACATTGTTCTTTTCCTCTGAATACCTGTCTGAATCTGTCCGAATTTGGTCCAAAAAAAAGCCCCCGGAAGTGAATCTTCCGGGGGCTCTCTGCGCGTTCATGCACCACTGGAAGATCCAAACGTCTTCCAGCACACATCGCCTGAAAGACTAGTCAGGATGATGGTGATGATGGTGGTGTTTAAATTGAACGCGGTTCATAAAAATTCTCTGTGAATGACTATGCATTTGATGTCCTTTAACCTAAACCACTTCCGCCGCAGAAAGCAAGGGCTTTTTTCTATCATTAATTCATTTCATATTGAGCGAAGAAATTGTCAGTTGCCGCTGGCTGGCGTAGCCTGTAATCAGCACAGCGAAAGAGTCAGGAGCCTGGGATGAAAAAGGTCGCGATAGTCGGTTTGGGATGGCTGGGGATGCCGCTGGCGCTGTCGTTGACGGCGCGAGGCTGGCAGGTTACCGGCAGTAAAACTACGCAGGATGGCGTGGAGGCGGCGCGGATGTGCGGGATCGACAGCTATCCGCTGCGCCTGGAGCCGCAGCTGGTCTGTGATACCGAGGACCTCGACGCGCTGATGAACGTCGATGCGCTGGTGATCACCCTGCCGGCCCGGCGTACCGGGGCAGGGGAAGGGTTTTATCTGCAGGCGGTGCAGGAGATCGTCGATACCGCGCTGGCTTACCATATTCCGCGGATCGTCTTCACCAGCTCCACCTCGGTGTATGGCAACGTCAACGGTACAGTGAAGGAGAATTCCCCGCGTCTGCCGCAAACCGCCAGCGGACAGGTGCTCAAGGAGCTGGAGGACTGGCTGCACAACCTGCCGGGGACATCGGTGGATATTCTGCGCCTGGCCGGGCTGGTAGGGCCTTCCCGCCATCCGGGACGTTTTTTTGCCGGCAAGTCGGCGCCGGATGGCCAGCACGTGGTCAATCTGGTGCATTTGCAGGATGTGGTGGCCGCTATCGAACTGCTGCTGCAGGCCCCGAAGGGTGGGCACATCTATAATTTATGTGCGCCCCGCCACCCTGCGCGCGGCCTCTTTTATCCGCAGATGGCCCGCGAGCTCGGTCTGCCGCCGCCGGTGTTCAGCGACAGCCCGGACGGCGGCCAGGGCAAGATTGTGGATGGCAATCGTATCTGCAATGAGCTGGGGTTTGAGTACCAGTACCCCGATCCGCTGGTGATGCCGATGGAGTGATCCGCCAGCGGTGATTCGCATACCGTAAGGGGGTAGCGATGAAACCACTGCTGGATGTCCTCGTGATCCTGGATGCCCTGGAAAAAGAGGGGAGCTTTGCCGCCGCGTCGGCAAAGCTCTTTAAAACGCCCTCGGCGCTGAGCTACACCATTCACCGCCTGGAAAGCGATCTCAATATTCAGCTGCTCGACCGCAGCGGCCATCGCGCGCGCTTTACCCCCAGCGGACAGATGCTGCTGGAGAAAGGGCGGGAGGTGCTGCATATCGCCCGCGAACTGGAGAACCGGGCGGTTAAGCTGCAGCAGGGATGGGAGAATAGCCTTCGTCTGGCGGTGGACAGCACCTTTCCCGTGGCGCTGCTCTCGCCGCCAATCGCGGCATTTTATCAACAACAGCCGCTGACCCGGCTGCACTTCACGCTGAACCCCTCCCTGCTGGACTGGCGGCCGCTGACTGACGGGCAGGCCGATCTGCTGCTGGGGGCGCTCGGCGAACCGCCGCCGCTGAGCGGTTATGACTATCTCCCCCTCGGCGAGCTGGAGCTGCTGCTGGTCGTTGCCCCACAGCATCCGCTGGCGCGACACCGCGCACCGTTGAGCTGGCGAACCCTACGCCGTTACCGGGCGGTGGCCACCGGCGAGGGCGGGGCGCTACTCAGCGATCAGGAGACCCTGACGGTGTGTGACGCCGCGGGGCAGCTGGCGCTGCTGCGCCTGGGGCTGGGCTGGGGGGGCCTGCCGCGCTATCAGGTGCAGGGTCTGCTGGACAGCGGCGAGCTGGTCTGCATGACCGTGCGCGGGCTTTCGCCTCGTCAACGCGCGTGGATCGCCTGGAATGACGCCACCTGCGGTTTGGCTGGCAAATGGTGGCGGGAAACGCTATTAGCAAATAGTGCTATTTTTACAATTTATCATACGGAAACCGTATAGATATTAGCACGTTAAAAATTATGCTTACGCAATGAACTTCATAACATCTTGTCAACGCCGTTGAATTTGTTGCAAAATATGCGGCCTGAAAACCAGAGACTAGCCGACGCTTTTTTTTAAAGTGTCGGTTATTTTTTTGGTCGAAAGACACATCATTCAATACCAAGAGGCCGGGCTTCGTACCGGATAGATATTTACTAAAAACCGACAGTCGTTGTCGCTGAGGAATAGAAAGAAATGGGGCAATTTTTTGCTTACGCGCTGGCGTTCACCGTAAAAGGGGATAACTATGTCGCATAACGCTACTCCAAATACCTCTCGCGTGGAATTACGTAAAACGCTTACGTTAGTTCCGGTTGTAATGATGGGCCTGGCCTATATGCAGCCGATGACGCTGTTCGATACGTTTGGTATCGTCTCTGGTATGACCGACGGTCACGTGCCGACGGCCTACGCCTTTGCGTTAATCGCTATCCTGTTTACTGCTCTGAGCTATGGCAAGCTGGTACGTCGTTACCCTTCTGCCGGCTCGGCGTATACCTATGCGCAGAAATCCATCAGCCCGACCGTTGGCTTTATGGTGGGTTGGTCCTCGCTGCTCGACTACCTGTTCGCGCCGATGATCAACATTCTGCTGGCGAAAATCTATTTTGAAGCGCTGGTGCCTTCGATTCCGTCGTGGGTGTTTGTTATCGCGCTGGTCGCCTTTATGACCGCCTTTAACCTGCGCAGCATTAAATCCGTCGCCAACTTCAACACCGTGATCGTGGTGCTGCAGGTGGTGCTGATTGCCGTTATTCTCGGCATGGTGATTTATGGCGTGTTTGAAGGCGAAGGCGCCGGTACGCTGGCCAGCAGCCGTCCGTTCTGGTCCGGTGACGCGCACGTGATCCCGATGATTACCGGGGCGACGATCCTGTGCTTCTCGTTTACCGGCTTCGACGGCATCAGCAACCTGTCTGAAGAGACCAAAGATGCAGAGCGCGTCATCCCGCGGGCGATCTTCCTGACCGCGCTGATTGGCGGCCTGATCTTCATCTTTGCCACCTACTTCCTGCAGCTGTACTTCCCGGACATCTCGCGCTTTAAAGATCCGGATGCGTCACAGCCGGAAATTATGCTCTACGTAGCAGGTAAAGCCTTCCAGGTGGGCGCGCTGATCTTCTCCACCATCACCGTACTGGCGTCCGGTATGGCGGCGCACGCTGGCGTGGCGCGTCTGATGTACGTTATGGGCCGCGACGGCGTGTTCCCGAAAAGTTTCTTCGGCTACGTCCACCCGACCTGGCGCACCCCGGCGATGAACATCATCCTGGTTGGCGCTATTGCGCTGCTGGCGATTAACTTCGACCTGGTGATGGCGACGGCGCTGATTAACTTTGGTGCGCTGGTGGCGTTTACCTTCGTTAACCTGTCGGTGATTTCGCAGTTCTGGATCCGTGAGAAACGCAACAAGACGCTGAAAGACCACTTCCAGTATCTGTTCCTGCCGATGTGCGGCGCCCTGACCGTTGGCGCGCTGTGGGTCAACCTGGAAGAGAGCTCGATGATTCTGGGCCTGATTTGGGCCGGTATCGGTCTGGTCTATCTGGCCTGCGTGACCAAAAGCTTCCGCAACCCGGTGCCGCAGTATGAAGATGTGGCCTAAGGCATAGCGTAGTGTGAATGAGAAAAGCCGGAGGGAAACCTCCGGCTTTTTTTCGTTTGGCCCGGTGCGATACCCTTTTGCCCGGCGGCGCTGCGCTTGCGCGGGCCTACGGTGATGGTTAACCTTCTGAAATTTAATGGTTATGTAGGCCGGGTCAGGCGCAGCCGCCACCCGGCAATATGTTGGCCACGGAAACGACGACCGGACGGTTCCCTCTCCCTCCGGGAGAGGGTTAGGGTGAGGGGAAGCACCATCGTGCGATCCTTTATGTTATTAGTGGCTTCAGCGCACATTGCGCTCCCGGTTAGTTTTCTGCGTTATGTCTCTCATGGCGCAGGGAGCGCACAGGGGGCGGCCAGTCGCCGCCGCCCCCTGTACCCCCGGGCTCCGGCCAGCAAAATCGCCACTGCGTGGTACCTTCGACTTATCCCTGCAGGCTTCGGGTCGGGCCGAGGCAGCGTCCCTGCAAAACACGGCCCTCAGCCCGCATCCATGCGGGCTGCCCCGGCCTGCCGGGAACGTCTCAGCGATTTTGAGGCCGCCAGCACCGGCAGTTTCAGTGGCCCCTGATCCAGTGGTGATTTGGGGTTGTAGGCTGGGTAAGCGAAGCGCCACCCGGCACAAAAGCGGCTCCGCGCCCGCTGTCCTTGCCCGGCGGCGCTGCGCTTGCCGGGCCTACGGTGTTGAGTAACCTTCTTATATGTAAATGTCTTTGTAGGCCGGGTAAGCGAAGCGCCACCCGGCAACATGTTGGGCACGGAGCCTGATGTATTGCCCGGCGGCGGGGAGACTGTTATCGGTTTACCACGTTCTCAGACTCCGTAGGCCGGGTCAGGCGCAGCCGCCACCCGGCAATATGTTGGGCACGGAAACGACGACCGGACGGTTCCCTCTCCCTCCGGGAGAGGGTTAGGGTGAGGGGAAGCATTGCAGTGTGGTTGTTTATGTTATCAGTGGCTTCAGCGTAGTTTGCGCTCCCGGTTAGTCTTCTGCGTTATGTCTCTTATGGCGCAGGGAGCGCACAGGGGGCGGCCAGTCGCCGCCGCCCCCTGTACCCCCGGGCTCCGGCCGGCAAAATCGCCACTGCGTGGTACCTTCGACTTATCCCTGCAGGCTTCGGGTCGGGCCGAGGCAGCGTCCCTGCAAAACACGGCCCTCAGCCCGCATCCATGCGGGCTGCCCCGGCCTGCCGGGAACGTCTCAGCGATTTTGAGGCCGCCAGCACCGGCAGTTTCAGCGGCCCCTGATCCAGTGGTGATTTGGAACTGTAGGCCGGGTCAGGCGTAGCCGCCACCCGGCAACATGCTGGGCACGGAGCCTGATATATTGCCCGGCGGCGCGGCGCTTGCCGGGCCTACGGTGATGGTTAACCTTGTGATATATAAATGGCTTTGTAGGCCGGGTAAGCGAAGCGCCACCCGGCAGAAACCCGCGTAAAGCGCTAAAACGCGAGTGTGGTTGGGTCAGCCGCAGGGGGCTACGGCTTGTTTATAGCGGCGGCGGTTCGAAGCAGAGGCTGCGCTCCAGGCACTCGTCGCAGCTTGGCGATCGGCAGACAATCTCCCCCTGCGATTGCAGGCAGCGCTGGCGGTAAAAGAACTTTTTCCAGCGCATATGGTGGACGTTCTGCACCACCAGCTGTGGAAAGCAGTCGCTCATCAGTCGGCCCAGTTCCGCCCGCGAATCGAGTCCCAGATCCTCCCACAGATGGTTAAACGCCAGCGCCACCTCGGCAACGATCTGCGCCATCGGTTCAGCTCCCGGCACCATCGACTCCGTCAGCCACTGCCCCAGCTGCCGACGCTCTTCGTCGCGGGTGGCATTCAGCTCGGTCATCAGCCGACGGCGGCTCAGCGTCGCGCTGTCCAGCGGCGTCGCCACCTCGCCCAGCCGCTGCTGCAGCGCCCGCCATGCCGCGGGCGTCAGCCCCATCCGCAGCGGAAAGCAGCCTTTTCCGGCGTGATACAATCGCCACAGGCGGGTCAACCAGTCGACGGGCGCCATCAGGCGACCCCCTGACGCAGACGCGATGCCGCCAGGCTCTGGCGCCGCCGCTGCCACCAGGCAGGCAGCACCTCGGCGACCGAACGCCACGCGCCGTCCACCTGCGGCTCAATGCCCTGCAATTCCAGCTGCTGCCATGGCGTATGGCCGATACGCACGCAGAACACCGCTTTCACGTCGGCGAGCAGCGCCAGCAGCGCCGCCAGTCTGGCCTCGTTCTCCTGTGGATCACACTCCTCTTCGCCGCGGCAATATTTTGGCGTAAAGCGCTCGCCCACCAGCACCATACCGGCGGCCGACAGGCTGTAGATCGAGAAGCGGTCGGCATGGCCAAAATGACAGTCAATGACCTCGCCGTGGCGGGAGGCCACGGCCACCAGACAGGCGTCATCCGCGTCCGACTCCCCCTGCGTGGCGAGGCTGGCATGAAGTTCGGCGCGCTGGTGGAGGATGGGCAGCCAGTCGGGGAGGCTGTCCGGGTCCGGCAGCCGGGTGAACTGCTGGCTGCGATCTTCGCCCAGCATGCCGATGGCGTCGGCACGGCACTGATGGCAGTGGGTCATCTGCGGCATCACCTCCCCGCACTGGCTGCGGATCGCGGCGAGCATCCCGGCGTCCGGCTCCGGCTGGCCGTTGAGACCAAAAACCGTGCCGTGCTCCGGTCTGGCAATCAGCGGCATAATATTGTGAATAAACGCGCCGCTTTCCCGCAAACGACGGCCGACCTCGGCCATGCCGCCGTCGTTGATCCCCGGGATCAGCACCGAGTTTATCTTGACCAGCACTCCCGCGGCGGTCAGCCTGCGGACTCCTTCAAGCTGGCGGGCAATCAGGATCTCCCCGGCTTCCCGGCCGCAGTAGCGTTCGCCGTCGAGCCACAGCCAGGCATAGATTTGCCCGGCGATATCGGCATCCAGGGTATTGATGGTCACCGTGACGTGATCCACGCCGACCTCCAGCAGGCGATCGACCGCGTCGGGCAGCATCAGCCCGTTGGTCGACAGGCATAATTTGAGATCCGGAAGCTGGTCGCGGACCAGCTCCAGGGTGCGGAAGGTGCGGGTCATATTGGCCAGCGGATCGCCGGGCCCGGCTATGCCGACCACCGACAACTGCGGGATGGCCTGGGCCACCTGGCGCACTTTCAACACCGCCTGCTCGGGAGTCAGCAGCGTCGATGACACCCCGGGACGGGACTCATTGCTGCAGTCGAATTTACGGTTGCAGTAGTTGCACTGCAGATTGCAGGCCGGGGCGACCGGAAGATGCATCCGGGCGAAACGGTGGTGCCCGCTGCGGGAGTAGCAGGGGTGCGCGGCGACCTTGTCGGCCACCCGCGGCGCTAACGCGCTGGCGTCCGCCGACTGACAGGCGTTACCGCCGGAAAAAGAAGAGCAGGAAGTCATGGTCGTACCTTCATGGTTGGGCGATACCTTCCTGCTGCAAACGACGTACCAGTGACGAATTTTTTATCTGGCTGAAAAATAAAGCGTTATCCCGCGTCCCTGCGGCACAACATTGTCGCGTTCCTGCCGTACTGACGACAATGTCCTGAACCTGACACCGCGGCCTACAGACGCGGCAGGGTGATATCCATGATCTGGATCCGGTAAGCGACCTGGCGCGGCGTCATCCCCAGCAGCCGTGCCGCCTTGGCCTGCACCCAGCCGGCTTTTTCCAGCGCGGCGATCAGTCGCTGACGTTCGTCCAGGCTGTTGTCCAGCCAGCTGTCTTCCGCTGGCCCGCTGGCAGGCAGGGCTTTGGCGGGACGATCCTGGTGAGTGAAGAGGATCACGTCGCGATCGATCAGGCCACTCTCCGACATCACCGCCGATCGTTCGAGGCAGTTCTCCAGTTCGCGAACGTTACCCGGCCAGCTGTACTCCATCAGCAGGCGGATCGCGCCCTCGCTGATCCGCAGCGTGCGCCCCTGATGCTGGCCGATTTTGCGCACCAGGAAGTGCGCCAGCTCGGCGATGTCCTCCTGACGCTCGCGCAGCGGGGGCAGGGCGATGGGCATCACGTTCAGACGATAATAGAGATCCTCGCGGAAATGGCCCAGCCGGACCTCCTCCTCCAGGTGACGGTTGGTGGCGGCGATGATGCGGACATTCACCCGCAGGGTCTCATCGCCGCCGACCCGCTCCATCTCCCCCTCCTGGAGGATACGCAGCAGCTTGGCCTGGAACGAGGCGCTGCTTTCACCAATCTCATCGAGGAACAGGGTGCCGCCATCCGCCAGCTCAAAACGTCCTTTACGCTGACGCACCGCCCCGGTAAAGGCGCCTTTCTCATGGCCGAACAGTTCGCTTTCCAGCAGGGTGTCCGGCAGCGCCGCGCAGTTAAATTTGACGAAGGCGGCGCCAGCCCGTGGCGAATGGTGATGGATGGCGTTGGCGATCAACTCTTTCCCGGTGCCGCTTTCGCCGCGTACCAGCACGGTGGTGTCCCAGCGCGAGACCTGACGGATCACCTCCACGATCTGGCGCATCGCCGGGCTCTTGCCGACCATATTGTCAAGGCCCACGCCGCGCGACGACGAGCAGGCCGGCGGCCGTTCCACCTTCGGCGGCTGGCGGCTCGACAGGGCGGGTGAGGCCGGAAGGATCATCAGCCGGATGGTCTGGGCGACGAGGTTGGCGACGGTTTCGAGAAAACGGGTGCAGGCCGGCAGCCGCTCTTCCTGGCGCGCCATCGGCTGGGCCGCCAGCACCCCTATTGGCCGGGCGTTGGGCCCCATCAACGGTACGGCGATAAACGGCAGATCGTAATCGTAGAGGCTCAGGCGGTCGAGAAAACGCTGATCGTCGGCGACCCGGGGCAGCACCAGCGACTGCCCCTGGGCCAGCACGGTCCCCACCAGTCCCTCGCCGGGGCGATAGCGGATCTGCGTGCTGCCGGGGAGGGGCTGCTGGCCGGTTTGCTGCAGCGCTTCGATACTGAGGATCTCCTGCTCGCTGTCGTACAGGCAGATCATCCCGTGCTGCATAAAGGCATCGTTGTGTAATACGCTGAGCACCTCCTGCAGCGTTTTGCTGGCCTCGGTGGCCCGGCTCAGCACCACGCTTATCCGCTGCATGGCGGTGAACTGCTGAGAGAGGTCGAAGCGTCTGACGGTGGTGTCCGGGTCGGATTCAGGGATCATGCTTCACCTCCGGTCAGGGTGTTAAACAGCGGGAAACGCAGGGTCAGGCAGGTGCCGCCCTGCGGTCGGGAAGCCAGCTCAATGGCCCCGCGATGGTGCGCCACCAGGGTCTGGATCAGCCGCAGCTCCATGCCTTTGCCCGGCGAGTTCAGCGCGTCGGGGGAGTGAGCGTAGCGCACCTGCAGCAGCGGTACGTTGTCAGTCAGATACAGCGACAGCCAGCCGTCGTTCTCCTCGGCGTAGAGCTGCATCGCCAGCGGCACGGAGGGGAGTTCGGCGGCGAGGGCCAGGGTGCGATCGAGCCACAGGCTTAAGCACGCCAGCAGTGGGGTGCGCTGGCCAAAGCCGATCAGATGCGGTGAGGCCATGTCGACCTGCAGCCCGTCGGGATCGAAGCGGGTACGGTAGAGGGCGCACAGATCGTCGAAAAAGGGCTGCAGCGGCCAGACGGCGGGGTTTTCGAGTTCCAGCGATGGGCGACAGCGCTGGAGCCGCGCCATCGCCTCTTCCCCTTCACGCCAGGCGGCCTCCAGCGCCACATTCCCGCTTCCCTCGCCGTTCAGCCGACGGGCTGCCGCCAGCATATTAATCGGGCAGTTCAGCTGGATCAGCGCGGCGTCCAGCGACTCGCGGATCGCCGCCAGCAGCTTGCCGGCGGTCATTTGCTGCTTCAGCCGGTCAAGGCGCCCTTGCTCCTGCTGCTGACGCTGCTGGGTACAGTCGGCGATCACCACCAGGGTCCGCGCCAGCGCGCTGTCGATAAAGTAGCGGCTGGCCTCTTCACTGACGCCGGGCAACGGCCAGCAGGTTACCGACAGCCAGCGCGCGGCCCCGCGCAGCGCCACCGGCAGGATCGCCTCCACGCCGGGCGTCATCCGGCCAGGGGAGACCTGCAGCTCGGTGAGCAGCTCCCGGCCGCCGCAGTCAGCGCAGAAGGTTTTGTAGGCGAGGTTGTCCATCACCACCCGATCCTGCTCGTCCACCACTACCACGGCGGCGGGGATATTATTCAGCACCGCCTCCATCAGGGTCATATGGTTGCGCAGCCGCTGTTCGAGGGTGTAGCTGACGCTGATATCCCGCTGCATCGCCAGATAATGCTCCAGTTCCCCTTGCGGGCTAAGCACCGGGGTGATGTCAATCTCCACCAGGTACAGGCCGCCGTCCCGACGCTGATTAATCAGCTGACCGCGCCAGGGCTGACGCTGGAGCAGGGTATGCCACATCTCCTGATAGATCTCGCGCGGCGTCTGGCTGCTGGCCAGCAGGCGCGGGTTCTGGTTTAACAATTGCGCCAGCGAATAGCCGGTCTGGCGGCAAAACGCCGGGTTGGCGTAAATGATCCTGGCGCTGGCATCGGTGAGGGAGATGGCCACCGAGGCCTGTTCCACCATGGTAAAAAACAGCCCCGGATGTTGTTGAGTCAGCGCGCCGGCGATGGCCTCCGGCGCGGCGTTATCGAGCATCATATTCAGGGTCATCGCAAACTCCTGTGTCGCAGTTATGACAAATTGTCCGACACCGTGCGCAAAACGCGGCGGGGTAAGCCGAACCCGGATAACCATGCAAAGTGTGCGCCCTTATCGGAACGACCACGCGAAACATTGATCCGACAGGGGGAAAATTCACGGATTTTTACCTTTCGCCCCGCCGGGTGCGCCTTTGGCGCGCGGCATCGTGATGCGAAGCGATCCTGATGGGGCAGGGATGGGCCGTCGCGGTGCAGGGCAACCTGGCACAGCCTTCGCAATACCTCTGTCGTCATTCCTTTTTTCAACACCATTCCGACAGGAGCGTACTATGGCGAACATTGGCATTTTCTTTGGTACCGATACCGGTAAAACCCGCAAGATCGCGAAAATGATCCACAAGCAGCTGGGGGAGGCCGCCGCCGCCCCGGTCAATATTAACCGCGCCACGCTGGCGGACCTGCTGGCCTACCCGGCCCTGCTGTTGGGGACGCCGACGCTGGGCGACGGCCAGCTGCCGGGCCTTGAGGCCGGGGGCGAGAGCGAGTCGTGGGCCGAGTTTATCCGCAACCTCGGCGACGTTAGCCTGCAGGGGAAAACGGTGGCGCTGTTTGGCCTCGGCGATCAGCGTGGCTATCCGGATAACTTCGCCAGCGGGCTGCGGCCGCTGTACGACGCCCTGCGTGCCCGCGGGGCGACGATGATCGGCAGCTGGCCGAACGAGGGATATGAGTTCAGCGCCTCATCGGCGCTGGAGGGGGATCGCTTTGTCGGACTGGTGCTGGACCAGGATAACCAGTTCGACGAGACCGACGCGCGGCTGGCGACCTGGCTTGAGGAGATTAAACCGCATCTGCTGTAGGCGATGGCGGGTAGCCTGTCGGCTACCCGCACAGCCCCGGCTGGCGCGCTAGCATCTCGGCCAGCCACTGGCGCTGGTGGCGGCGCTGGCTCTGTTGACTGAGGTAATCGCGGGCGCTTTCCAGCGCCTGCTCAGGCGTCATCGGCGCGGCAGGGCGAATGGCCTCACACCAGACCAGATGCCAGCCGAGCTCACTGGCCACCGGCGCGCTCAGCGCATTTTCCGCCAGCGCAAACAGCGCCTCCTCCAGCTGCGGATAGAGCAGCCCCCGGCCGATCCAGCCCAGCAGTCCGCCGTCCAGCGCGCTCGGGCAGTGGGAGTGTCGCTGGGCCAGCGGCGCAAACGCCTCGCGGGAGGCTTCGATTTGCCCATGAAGCTCCCGTATGCGCGAGTAAACCGTCTGGTCGTCGCCATCGACGGTGAGCAGCAGATGGCGGGTCAGGCGCTGTTCCGGGCGCATAAACTGCGCCTGATGCCGCAGATACCAGGCCTGCACCGTGGCGGGATCCGGCCGCGGCGCCTGGCTGGCAATCCCGGCGAAGGCGGTTTCCAGCCGGGCGTGGTGCAGGACGATCGCCGCCCGCTCCGCTGGCGTAAATCCTCCCTCATCCAGCCAGGCGCCCAGCGAAGTGGCGAGGCCCTCCTGCAGCGCGGCGGGGATCGCCTCCGGCGCAATCTGGGCGACAATAACCTGCTCCATCTGGGCCTGGCGCTGCCAGGCCGCCTCGAAGGCCTGCCGGTCGACCGCGGCGATGGCCGCCGGCTCGCAGTTCCAGCGGCTCTGCGCCAGCCGCTGCCGGCCAAATCGTTGCCAGGGCTCCATTATTCTTCCTCCTCTGCCTGCGCCAGCGCGCTTACCGGGACCTGGAACCAGCGGCCGCCGAAGTCGACGATATAGCCGTCGCCGTGCTCGCCCCGGTCGGTGGCTTCGATGCGCCCCAACTGACCGACGCTGACCACCATCTCGCCCTGCATCGCCAGCGCCGTCTGACAGATTACGCTATCGCCATACTGCAGATTGCCGGCCAGCCAGGGCCGATCGCCGGCAATCAGCTCCTGTTCGCGACAGCCGACCACCCGGTCGCAGTCCGGGAAGTGGATCTGGTAGATGATCTGGTCCTGCAAGAATACTCCCCAGTCGCGGACATAGCCGATGCTGCCCCGGCGCACCAGCAGGGCGCCGGACGGCAGGCCCGCATAGGTGCCATCGTTACGGATGGCGCGCACGACGCGGACCGCTTCGCTAAAGGTAAATCGGGGTCTCATGGCGTGTTCTCCTCGAACTGTTGCTGATAACTCTCCGCCAGCAGTCGGCGCGCCAGCAGCCAGTGCGCGCGCGGGTTATCCTCCAGCTGGTTGAGCAGAGGCACTTCCGCCTTCAGCTTGCGGTGAAAGGTGGCCAGCACCGGCAGGCTGCAGTGGGCCAGGCGCTCGGGCTGGTAGGGAACGGCGAAAAACTGAAAGAACGCATCGGCGGAGCGCAGGTCGCCCACGCCGGGGATCTGATAAAACCACTCCATACTCACCCCCTGGCCTGCAGCGTTTCGGCGCTGCAGAGCGCGTGGTAGATTGCCGCCAGCTCATCATCCCGCGGGCTGCGTTTGCCGTTTTCGGCAAAGCGACGGAGCGCTGGCAGCAGCTGGTCAATTTGCGCTGATGTCAGGTGATAACCCATCCGATCGAAGACGCCGTTAACCGCCTGGCGACCGGAGTGTTTGCCCAGCACCAGCCGATAGCCGCGGCCCAGCAGGGCGGGGTCGATCGCCTGATAGCTCTCGCTGTCGCGCAGCAGCGCCGCAACGTGCACGCCGGATTCGTGGGTAAAGACCAGCTCACCCACCAGCGGCTGCTGGGGATCCACCGGGCGGCGGGTGGCGAGGGCCACCTGTTCGCACAGCGCCGGCAGGGCGGTGAAACGCACGCCGGTCTTGAACTCCAGGCAGCGCTCCAGTCCGAGCGCCACGGTCTCCAGCGCCGCGTTGCCCGCGCGTTCGCCCAGGCCCAGCACGGTGGTGTTCACGCTGGTGGCCCCGGCGCGCACCGCCGCCAGGGTGTTGGCGGTAGCCAGGCCCAGATCGTTATGGGCGTGCATCTCGAGTTCGCCGGGCCAGACGCGGCGCAGGGCGGTGATCTGCGCCGCGGTGGTGAACGGGTCGAGGATACCGACGGTATCGGCATAGCGCAGACGGGTGGCTCCCGCCTCCCGGGCCAGGTGGGCAATGTCCTGCAGCGTCGCGTCGCTGGCTCGCGAGGCGTCCTCACAGCCAATGCAGACCTTCAGGCCAAGGGTGTGGGCGAGGTGGATCAGGGCCGCCAGCCGCTCCAGCAGCAGCGGTAAGCCTTCGCGCAGTTTGTACTGCCGCAGCTTGTCGGAGGCGGGGATGGAGATATCCACCCAGTCCATGCCCAGGTCGGCGCTCTGGCGAATTTCTCCCGCCTGCATCCGGCACCAGGTCATCAGCGTGGCGCCCGGGAGCTGACGGCGCACCTGCCGGATGCGGGCGCACTCCTCCTCGCCCATCGCCGGGGTGCCGACCTCCATGGCTTCGATCCCCGCCGCGTACAGCGCCTCGGCGATGGCGATCTTTTCGCTGGCCTGAAAGGCCACGCCGGGACTCTGTTCACCATCGCGCAGGGTGGTGTCGTTAATCAGTACGCGTCCCATCATTGTCTCCCCGCCTTAGCCGTAGACCGGCGTGAAGGCGCCATCCTGCAGGTGCGGCTGACCCTGTCGCCAGTAGGGCGACAGGGCGCGCAGCCGGTCGATAACCGACGGCAGGGTGGCGATGACGTAGTCGATCTCTTTTTCCCGGGTATAGCGTGAGAGGGAGAAGCGGATGGTGCCGTGGGCCGCAGTGTAGGGGATATTCATTGCCCGCATGACGTGCGACGGCTCCAGCGAGCCGGAGGTGCAGGCGCTGCCGCTGGAGGCGGCGATCCCGGCCTGATTCATCAGCAGCAGGATTGCCTCGCCCTCGATACACTCGAAGGCCAGATTGAGGGTGCCGGGCACCCGCGGCTGGCTGCCGCCCATCACCGTCACCGCCGGGATAGTGGCCTGGAGATGCTGTTCAAGACGATCGCGCAGCTGGCTAATCTGCGCCATGCCCGGCAAATGAACCTGCGCCAGCTCGCTGGCGGCGCCCATCCCGACAATGCCGCTGATATTTTCTGTACCGGCCCGCCGGCCATGCGCCTGGTGGCCGCCGCGCAGCAGCGGGCGAAAACGCGTTCCCCGCCGCAGCCAGAGGCAGCCCACCCCTTTGGGACCGTGGAATTTATGCGCCGAGCAGGAGAGCATATCGATCCGCGTCTGGCTGAGCGCCATCGGGATTTTGCCCACCACCTGCACCGCGTCGCAGTGAAACAGCGCGCCCTGCTCATGAGCCAGCTCCGCCAGTTCGGGCACCGGGAACATGACGCCGGTTTCGTTATTGGCCCACATGATGCTGACCAGCGCCACGCGCGGGCTAAGCGCCGCCCGAAATTGCGCCATATCCAGGGCGCCCTGCTGATCCACGGCGATACGGTGGATCAGGTATCCCTGGCGCTCCAGCTGCTCGCACACCGCCAGAGTGGCGGGATGTTCGACCGCGCTGGTGATGATCTCGCGCCGCTCCGGCATCAGGGCCACCGCCGAGGCGATGGCGGTGGTGGTGGCCTCGGTGGCACAGGAGGTAAAGATGATCTCGCTGGGGTAGTCGGCCCCGAGCAGGGCGGCCACCTGCTGGTGCGCCCGTTCAAGGGCCGCCTGCGCCGGCAGACCAAAATCGTGTATCGACGAAGGGTTGCCGTAAAAGTCGGTTAAAAAGGGCATCATCGCGTCGAGAACCATCGGGTCGAGACGGGTGGTGGCGTTGTTATCGAGATAAACAGGTTTCATCGTATCCCCCTTGGGTTAGTTAACCGCGGCCGGGGCCGCCACCACGTCCATGTAAGTTCCGGTACGCTCCATCAGCTTTTGCTGCAGCCAGGCGAGGGTCATGTCGGTCATCATGCAGCCGCTGCAGCTGCCGGAGAGGCTGACGGTCACCTGACGCGGGGTGACGTTGAGCAACGTCATGTCGCCGCCGTCGGCCTGAATGTGAGGACGCAGTTCGTTGATGGTATCGACCACGCTTTGCCAGTGCGCATCGTGGGTCGTCTCCGCTGGCAGGGGGGCTGGCGGCTGTTGGGCGAGGATCGCCGCCAGCGCCAGCTCAATTTTTTCATGGCAGGCGGTGCAGCCGCCGCCGGCTTTGGTGTAGTTGATCACTTCCTCGAGGGTGGTCAGGCCGTTGTTCACCACGGCCCGGCGAATATGCCCTTCGTCGACGCCGAAGCATTTACAGATCAGCTTGCCCTCCTCATGCTCCTCCTCAAGGCTTTCGCCGCGAAAATGGGCGATGGCCGCACGCAGCGCTTCCTGGCCCATCACCGAGCAGTGCATTTTTTCCGGCGGCAGACCGTCGAGGTAGTCGGCGATCTGCTGGTTGGTGATCTGCCCGGCTTCGGTCAGGGTGTGGCCGATAATCAGCTCCGTCAGCGCGGAAGAGGAGGCGATGGCGCTGCCGCAGCCGAAGGTCTGGAAGCCCGCCTCCTCGATGATCTCGGTCTGCGGATCAACCCGCAGCATCAGGCGCAGCGCATCGCCGCAGCTTAATGAACCCACATCGCCCACCGCGTTGGCGTTGTCGACCACGCGCGCGTTGCGGGGATGAAAAAAATGGTCTTTCACTTTCTCGGAGTAGTTCCACATGCTGTCAGCTCCAGGGATGATGACGAAAACGCCGGGGCGCGGTACACCGCAGACTGGCGGTGGTACTGACCCCCAAGCAATTGCGATACCAACGCATAAAAACCTTATTTGTTAATGACCTGGCGGGTTAACCGCTCCCGACAGGGCCGACACTGTTGTGGCGTTTTGTGGGCTTTGTCACATAAACGACAGGATCAGGGGAGCGGGTCGGGCTCCTCCCGCCACTCCGGCTCCTCCAGCAGGCGGTTAAAGCGCTGCGGATCGCGTTGCCGCGCGCTGCGGCGCTGCGCTTTTTCATACCAGGAGAGCTGGATCTCCTGCAGCAAGCCGAGGATGGTGGTCTGGTCAGGGACGCGTTCGGCGCGGACGCCCACCTGCAGCAGCTGGCGAAAAACCGCCTCGCCAATCGCCACGCAGAACAGGGTGACGCAATCCTCAAGGGCGTGGATGCGCTCGGCTATCTTCTCGGTCTGGTGACCGCTGGCGACCGGGAACTCCACCACCCGTAGCAGGGTGACCCGGTCGGCTTTGACGCCGTAGACCACCAGCCGCGGCGTGGCGCCGAAATGCTGATCGACGTGGCGGTAATCGGAGCTGGCGAAGGCGACTTTCATCGACCACTCGTCGGCGTGGACCATATCAAACTGACGGTTAATGGGCGGCATAAGCGTCTCCTGAAGCCGGCTGGGGAGCGGCGCCCTGGCGAAGCGGCGAGCGGTAGAGGGCGGTGTGGTGATGGCGGTCGCGCAGCAGATTGGCCAGCTCAAACAGCGTATCTCGCATACCGGCGTACCCCTGGCGGACGCGACGAAACTCACCGAGCCGGTCGAAGAGGGGAAAACCGACGCGGATCAGCGGCAGGGCAAACTGCTCCGCCAGATCGCGGGCGTGAGAGTTAGCCACCAGCAGATCGGCGGGTTGGTGGCTCAGCAGCTGCTGCAGATCCTCAAGATCCCCCGGCACGACTTGCTCGACCGGCAGCTGGCGCAGGCTGGGGTGGCTGGTGGGGGCGACCAGCGGGCCGGGCTGCATCCCCTGGCTGCGGGCGAAATCACACCACGCCGCCAGCAGGTCGCCCTCCGCCGCCATCGCCATGCGCTGGCCCTGAAGCCACATATGGCAGTCGATCATCGCATCCTGCAGCTGGCCACGCTGGCGCTCAATCCAGGCCGGTACGCGGCGTCCGGACATCTTCGCCAGCTGATGGATAAAGGTATCGCAATGGTCGAGGGTCATCAGATGCGGCAGGGCGATCACGTCGCCGCGGCTGCGTTGGGTCAGGAGCGATGCCGCCCGCTGGAGCGACACGCCAATGGCGAAGCTGCCCAGACTCTGGCCCATCTGGGCAATCTGGCGCAGCGAGGCGCCGCCCTGGGTCAGGGGCGTAAAATCCCCTTCACCGAGGTGGCCATCCATTGACTGCGAGAGGTCCGGCAGGATCACCGGCTGCAGGCCAAAGGCCTCCACGCAGCGGCCCAGCCATTCGATATCCCCTGGCGAACAGAGGTGGCTGACCAGCAGGTTGACCCGCCGGGGCCGCTGCCCCGGACGCGGCGTCGGCGCGACCCACTGCTCGATCACGCTCTCGATCACCGCGCTGTAGCCGTTTTCCATAGAGCCAAAAAAATCCGGGGTATTGACGGTGAGGATCGCCACGCCGTTATGGCGCGGATGCGCCTCGCGAAACTGGCGCACCACCCGGGCGATATCGCTGCCCTGCGCTTCCGCCAGACCGGTGCTGAGCAGCACGATGGCCTGCGGGCTGTGGCGCTGGCAGAGGGTGTCGAGCGCGGTGAAGATATTGCCGTCGGCCCCCATGATCGTGGCGGTCGGATCCATGGCCGTCGACTGCAGCGGCACCGGGTCATGGAAATGCTGAATAAAGAAAACTTTGGCGAAGGCGCTGCAGCCCTGGGCGCCGTGGACCAGCGGGATGGCCTGGGCCAGCCCGAGGCTGGCGAGGATCGCCCCGAGCGGTTGCCCGGTTTTAATCGGGCTCACCGCCAGCGGTTTTTCACTGCGGATAATATCTGCCATGGTGTTCTCCTAGCGCCACGGGGCGCGGGTATGCGTTTGCGGCCAGACGGGGCTGGCGAGGGTCAGACAGAGCTGGCGGGCGAGGGTGATGATGCCCTGATAGCCGGCGTAGGCGTGCTCGCGCTCCTGATTGATATCGAGAAACGGCAGCCGGGCTTTCCAGGCGGTGTACATATTGCGTCCGCCGGCGATCATCAGGTCGGCCTGATAGCGGTACACCACGTCGAGCAGGGTGCGGGCATTGCCCTCCTCAAGCATCACCGCCTCGTCGCCCATCAGCTCACGGATCCGCTGTTTGTCCTCCTCGGTGGATTTACGCGTGCCGGTGGCCACCACGGTCATGCCGAGATCCTGCAGGGCCGATACCACCGACCAGGATTTCACGCCGCCGGTATAGAGCAGCACTTTGCGCCCGCGGAGCTGCTCACGCCACGGCGCAAGAGCCTGCTCCGCCGCCTGCTCTTCGCGGGCGATTAGCGCGTCGGTGCGGCGGCGCAGGTCGTCATCCCCCAGCAGCGTCGCCAGCTGGCGCAAGGCGTCGGAGGTGGCGCGGATCCCGTAGAAGCTGCCTTCAAACCACGGCGTGCCGTAGCGCAGCTCCAGCCCCCGGGCGACGTTGATCAGCGCGCGCGAGCACACCAGCATATTGGCCTGCGCCCGGTGCAGGGTCTGGATCTCGGCAAAGCGGCCGTCGCCGGAGAGGCTGCCGAGGACGCGGATCCCCAGCTCGTCGAGCAGCGGCTGGACCTGCCAGAACTCGCCGGCGATATTGAATTCGCCAATCAGGCCGATATCGTGGCGCTGGGCCGGGGCAAAGGGCGTGTTGTCTGGCCACGGGGCCGGTTCGCGCTGGCCAATCACCTGCCTGAGCATCACGTCGCCCGCCATTCGGTTGCCAAGATTTTTACTGCCGTAGAAACCGGCGGCGTCAATAGCGATGACCGGGACGCCGGTGGCGGTCTGTGCGGCCTGGCAGACCGCCTCCAGGTCATCCCCCTCCATCGCCGGTACGCAGGTGTTGTAGATAAAGACCGCCGCCGGATGATAGCGGTCGACGATGTGACGCACGGCGTGGAACAGGCGGCGTTCGCCGCGGCCCATAATCACATCCTGTTCGTTAAGATCGGTGGTAAAGCCGAGCCGGTTGAGGGCCGGGCCGGCGCTGACGCTGCCGCGGTTATCCCACGAGCTGCCCGCGCAGCCGATGGGGCCGTGCACCAGGTGCGCGACGTCGGCGATGGGCAGGAGCGTTATCTGCGCGCCGTCGAAGGCGCAACCGCCGGCGGTAGCGCCGGGCTTAGGGGCGCTGCAGCCGGATTTTTGCTTCTGGTTGTGCTCGCAGGCGGGTTCGTCCAGCAGCGCCAGAATTTCCTTTCCCTTCATAGTGACCTCGTTGACGGTGGGAGACCGGAGAGGTGATGCAATTCGCGCTCCAGGGAGAGGGAGATTGATTTTTAAGGGAAAAGGGTTGTGGGTTTTGCGACAAAGGCAACAATCAAACAGGGGGAAGGCATGATTTATCGCGCTGATAACTGGATTTACCGCGACAGTATTACTGCAGATTGGTGAAAGGTGGGAGGCGACGATAAGGTGGAATATTCCGTTCACCGACCTTCCTCTTTATTTCATCGCGCCCTCTGCGGGTGAACGGCATGGGGGGCGTTTCGCCCGCCCCCCATGACCCCCCGCATGGCGCTGAAAATTGCCGCTGCGCGGTCCGCTCCACTCCGGCTTCATCTGGCGGAACGGGCGGACTCGACATCCTTGTCTCGACCGCCCTCTGGCCGCCGTCCTGGCGGCCAGTCCTGGATGCGCGCCTGCGTTCTCGCCAATTTTCCTGATGCGCCCAACCCCCCCGCTGTCACTTTTGTCCCTGTCCTGCGGCGCTTGCCTTGCTGAAAGAAAGGATGTCCCCTGCGGGACAAAAAAAGGCCCGCGGGGTCGGCGGGCAGCAAGCACAACATTTCCTGATGCGCCCAACCCCCCGCTGTTACTTTTGTCCCTGTCCTGCGGCGCTTGCCTTGCTGAAAGAAAGGATGCCCCTGCGGGGGCAAAAAAAGGCCCGCGGGGTCGGCGGGCAACAAGCAAAACGCAACGATTAAAAAACACGTTCCTCCAGAGGGTTATCCCGGTTGAGGCGCTTCGCCAGCCACGGCGGCAGCCGACCGGCCAGCATCGCGCTTACCGCGTCGCACTGAGCCTGAATCGTCGTGCCCGGCGGCGCTTTCATCGGATGGATCTGATGGCGGATCAACCTCGCGGCGGCAGGCCCGCCAATCTCCTGACAAAACAGCAGATGGCAATCCTCCAGCAGTCTGGCGCGCATCTCGCTGGCATCAGACGCCGCAGAAGAAGAGGCATAGCGGCGCAAATCCTCCAGCCAGCCGCCCTGGTCATCGAAGGCATAGATAAAAAACAGCCGGTTCTGGCCAAAATGACCATTGATGGCCAGGCCATCCTGCGAGCAAAAAGCGACCCGCAGCTGCGGCGTTCGCTGAGGGGGGCGGGCGATGCGCAAATGGCCGGGCAGTACCCCCTGCAGGCAGGCGATGACCCGCGCCCAGCGGGCCGGGGACATCACCGCCGTCGCCGAAGGAAAACTGGCGGCCAGCTGAGGCTGCGTCAGGGTGGTTAACCGTGCCGGGGTCAACGTTTCGCCGCACTCCTGCGCCAGCCAGTCGACGACTTGCACCGGCTGCAGCTCCGGCAGCGTCTGGAACAGCGCCAGCAGACGCCAGAAAAGGGTATCGTTGTCGGACATTTCCAGCTCCTTATAGCAGCGTGCTGCGGGTGGCGCGCAGGCTTATCGGGAAGACGGGTCGCCCCGGCTGCGGATTGACGTAGTAGCGACGTCCCCCTTCAAGGGCAATCGCGCCGCCCCAGCGGTCCGTCTCGTCATGTTCGACCTGGAGCACCCGGGCCTCCAGATCCTGTTTGGCGATATAGGCATACAGCGCCTCGCCGCGCTCACGGAAAATCACGATGGGCATACTCCCTCCTGGCCCCGCCTGCGGCGGGGCGCCTGATGGTTAACGAACGAGGTCGAAGCTGTAATCGGTTTTGCCCAACTGGCTGGTGCCGTGGTCCAGTTTTTCCAGCACGGCGTTCACCAGCGTCGTGACGATGTTCATTGCGCCTTCATAGCCCCAGGTGGTCTGGCGGTGCAGATGATGGCGGTCGAACAGCGGAAAGCCCAGACGGATCAGCGGCACTTCGAAGGCTTTGCCCTTTGCCAGGGTATCGCGCTGGATAAACTTGCCGTAGGAGTTACCGATCATAAAGTCCGGCTGACGGGTGAACATCAGCGACCGGAAGTGCCACAGGTCGCAGTTGATGAACACTTCGCTTTCCTGACCGTACGGCGAGGCATCAAGCATTTTCTTCATCGCTTTTTGCCAGCGTTTATTGGCGTTATGGCTGAGGATCACCGTCGGCTCGCAGCCCAGCTCCAGCAGGAAGCGCGTCAGCCCCATCACGAAATCTGGATCGCCGTAGAGGCCGAATTTTTTGCCATGCAGCCAGGTGTGGGAGTCCAGCATCATGTCGACCAGCCGGCCGCGCTCAAGGGTGAGGGCATCGGCGATCGGTTTGCCGGTCAGCTGACTGACGGTCATCAGCAGCGCGTCGGTGGCGGCCAGGCCCAGCGGAACGGCCACCTCGGTGGCGGGCTGGTTCCACATCTCCTGAACCACCTTTTTGCTTTTCACCAGCTGCCACGGCTGCAGCAGCAGGGTGTCAATGGCGTCCGGCGCGGTTTTGATCTCCTGCTGGCTGGTGCCGCCGGCGTACATCCGGTAATGGCCGTCGGCGGGGGTGTCGAGCACCTCTGATGGGTCGGAGAGCAGGCTGCACGGGACATCCATCTGCGCCATCATCCGTTTCAGCACGCGGAAGTTGCCGAGATAGGTCTCAAATCCGGTCACCAGATTGAGCTTTTGCTGTTTGCCCGGCTGCCCGGCGTAGTCAGCGGTAAAGGTCTTCGCGAACCCTTCGAACATATTGTCCCAGCCGGTGACATGGCTGCCGATAAAGCTGGGGGTATGGGCGTAAGGAATGGCGATGCTGTCGTCAACAAATCCCTCTTTTTTGGCGTTGGCGATAAACGCCTGCAGATCGTCGCCGATCACCTCGGCCATACAGGTGGTGGAGACGGCGATAATCTCGGGTTTATACAGCGCGCTGGCATTCTGCAGGCCCAGATTCATGTTGTTGTTGCCGCCGAACACCGCCGCGTCCTCGGTCATGGAGTCGGAGACGCAGGCGACCGGCTCTTTAAAATGGCGGTTAAAGTAGGTGCGAAAATAGGCGACGCAGCCCTGGGAGCCGTGCACGTAGGGCAGGGTGCCGGCGAACCCCAGCGCGCAGAGTACGGCGCCGAGCGGCTGGCAGGCTTTGGCCGGGTCGACGGTCAGCGCCTCGCGCTGGAAGTTCAGCGCTTCATACTCGGCGGTGGTGGTCCAGGCAAAAACCTCCTGCACACGCTGCGCGTCGTGCGCCTCTTCAAGGGTCTTTTTATTCTGGAACAGGGTCTGGTATTCATCCTGTTCAAACAGCGGATAACAGCTGTGAATTTTATCGATCGTTTGGCTCATGGTGTTCTCCTCCCGCGCCACAAATCGGTGGACTGACGGGACAGTGAAGGGGCAATCACGCAGACTTCAGCCACGGGGCAGTCAGTTCGTTCCACGCCGGATTGTTCAGGGTCATATCCATATCGCGGGCAAAGATGGCGAAGCCGTCATAGCCGTGATAGGGGCCGGAATAGTCCCAGGAGTGCATCTGGCGGAACGGCACCCCCATTTTCTGGAAGATATATTTCTCTTTGATCCCGGAGCCGATGAGGTCAGGTTTCAGCGCTTTGACGAAGGCCTCCAGCTCATAGCTGCTGGCATCGTCAAACAGCAGGGTGCCCTCTTTCAGGTCCGGCAGGGTGCGGTCGTAATCATCGTTATGGGCAAACTCGTAGCCGGCGGCGATGATCTCCATCCCGAGATCCTCATAGGCGCCGATGACGTGGCGCGGCCGCAGCCCCCCCATGTACAGCAGCACTTTGCGCCCCTCCAGCCGCGGGCGATATTTGGCGATGATGGCCGCCATCTGCCCCTCATATTTGGCTATCACCGCTTCCGCATTGGCGCGAATGGTGTCATCAAATTGATCGGCGATCTTGCGCAGCGATTCGGCGATTTTGGTCGGGCCGAAGAAGTTATATTCCATCCACGGGATCTGATGTTTCTCCTCCATATGGCGGGCGATATAGTTCATCGAACGGTAGCAGTGGACGAGGTTAAGCTTAACGAATGGGGTGTTCTCCATCTCCACCAGGGTGCCGTCGCCGGACCACTGCGCCACTACGCGCAGCCCCATCTCTTCCAGCAGAATGCGCGAGGCCCAGGCGTCGCCGCCGATGTTGTAATCGCCAATGATGGCAACATCATACGGGGTGCTGGCAAACGGCTGCCCTTCGCGATTGTTCAGCACCCAGTCGCGCACCACGTCGTTGGCAATATGGTGGCCCAGCGATTGCGATACGCCGCGAAAGCCTTCGCAGCGCACCGGGATCACCGGTTTATCCAGCGCCTTGCTGCTGGCGTTGGCCACGGCGCTGATGTCATCGCCGATCAGGCCCACCGGGCACTCCGACTGGATGGTGATCCCTTTGGTCAGCGGGAACAGCAGCTCCATCTCTTCGATCAGTTTGGTCAGCTTTTTATCGCCGCCGAAAACAATATCGCGCTCCTGAAAATCAGAGGTGAAGTTCAGGGTGCCGAAGCTGTCGACACCGCTGACGCCGGTATAGTAGTTGCGCCGTCCGGCGCGCGAGTACTGGCCGCAGCCGATGGGGCCGTGCGAGATATGGGCCATGTCTTTGATTGGCCCAAACACCACCCCTTTCGAGCCCGCATAGGCGCAGCCACGCACGGTCATCACCCCGGGCTGCGATTTACGGTTCGAGATAATGCACTTGCCGACGCTCTCCATCTGCGGATCGCTGATCATCATGTGCTTTCTGCGCTCTTTGCGCGCGGTTTCGGGAAACACCTCCAGGACTTCCTGGATGAGCGCAAGGTTACGTTCGCCTGTTGCGTTGGTCATGGTGAGGATCCTGTGCTCAGGCCGCGTTTTCTTCAGCGGCGGTTTTACCAATGATGCTGGTGTCTTCTTCTTCCATGATGCCGAACTCCATCAGCAGCGATTCCAGCTCGTCCATGGTGCACGGCGTCGGCACCACTTTTTTGGTGTTATTGACGATCTTCTGCGCCAGTTGACGATATTCGTTGGCCTGCTGACAGGTCGGGTCGTACTCGATCACCGTCATCCGGCGGATCTCCGCGCGCTGCACAATGTTGTCGCGGGGAACGAAGTGGATCATCTGCGTGCCAAGCTTCTCCGCCAGGGCGATGATCAGTTCGTCTTCCCGGTCGGTTTTGCGCGAGTTACAGATCAGGCCGCCGAGGCGCACCTTGCCAGATTTGGCGTACTTCACGATCCCCTTGGAGATATTGTTGGCGGCATACATCGCCATCATCTCGCCGGAGCAGACGATGTAGATCTCCTGGGCTTTGTTTTCGCGGATCGGCATGGCGAAGCCGCCGCAGACTACGTCGCCGAGGACGTCATAGAAGACGAAATCCAAATCTTCCTCATAGGCGCCTTCTTCTTCGAGGAAGTTGATGGCGGTGATCACCCCGCGTCCGGCGCAACCGACGCCTGGCTCCGGGCCGCCGGATTCGGCGCAACGGACATCGCCATAGCCGATTTGCAGCACGTCTTCGAGCTCCAGATCCTCGACCGAGCCCACTTCCGCCGCCATCTCCATGATGGTGTTCTGGGCTTTAGCGTGAAGGATCAGACGGGTGGAGTCCGCTTTCGGATCGCAGCCGACGATCATCACTTTCTTACCCATCTCGGCGAGGGCCGCGACGAGATTCTGGGTGGTGGTGGATTTACCGATACCGCCTTTACCGTAGATAGCGCATTGACGCATGGTCATGGTGACTTCTCCTGTTGTTGAGTGTTTGCCAGCAGAGAAGTGCAGGGAACGTACCAGCTGCGAATTTTTGCTCAGTTATTTGATAAATAAGTATTTTTTGTAAAACAGCCGCGCCGGGAGGCTGAGCAAACGGCACAATAACGCTACCAAATGTGCGAAACAGAACAATTTCCCGCCACGGGCCCGGCGCGGCGCTTTGTCACCTGTTCAACAGCTTGTCGCGCACAGTGTCTTATTCCCCGCAATCCTGCCGGACGGGCCTGCGCGTTTCTTCCCTTAACCTGTTGAATTGATAAGCGACAGGCGGCAATCCGCGAGCTGGCACAGGCTGTGCTTGGAGAGGTGACAGGGTTTGCCGCGGGCTGCCGCGGTAAAGAGAACGCTCACCTTTGAGGATTGAACGATGTCCGGAAACATGAAAACAATGGATGGCAACACGGCGGCGGCCTGGATCTCCTACGCCTTTACCGACGTGGCGGCCATCTACCCCATCACCCCCTCCACGCCGATGGCGGAAAATGTCGATGAATGGGCCGCTAAGGGTAAAAAGAATCTGTTTGACCAGCCGGTGCGCCTGATGGAGATGCAATCCGAAGCCGGTGCCGCCGGGGCGGTCCACGGCGCGCTGCAGGCGGGAGCGCTCACCACTACCTACACCGCCTCGCAGGGGCTGCTGCTGATGATCCCCAATTTGTACAAAATTGCCGGTGAACTGCTACCGGGCGTTTTTCACGTCAGCGCGCGGGCACTGGCGACCAATTCGCTGAATATTTTTGGCGATCACCAGGACGTGATGGCGGTACGCCAGACCGGCTGCGCCATGCTGGTGGAGAATAACGTTCAGCAGGTGATGGACCTGTCGGCGGTGGCGCACCTGGCGGCGATCGCCGGGCGGATCCCGTTTATCAACTTCTTCGACGGCTTTCGCACCTCGCACGAAATACAGAAGATTGAGGTGCTGGCGTATGAGCAACTGGCGACGCTGCTGGACCGCCCGGCGCTGGAGCGCTTTCGTCGGCAGGCGCTGCACCCGGATCATCCGGTGATCCGCGGCACCGCGCAAAATCCGGATATCTACTTCCAGGAGCGGGAGGCCGGTAACCGCTTCTACCTCGCGCTGCCCGATTTGGTGGAAAGCTATATGGCGAAGATCACCGCGCTGACCGGGCGGGAATATCACCTGTTTAATTACCACGGCGCGCCGGATGCCGAGCGGGTAATTATCGCCATGGGCTCAGTGTGCGACACCGTCCAGGAGGTGGTGGAGACGCTGAATGCGGCGGGGGAGAAGGTGGGGCTGCTCAGCGTCCATCTCTATCGGCCGTTCTCGCTGGCGCACTTTTTCGCGCAACTGCCCGCCAGCGTGCAGCGTATTGCCGTCCTTGACCGCACCAAAGAGCCGGGGGCGCAGGCGGAACCGCTGTGCCTCGACGTCAAGAACGCCTTCTATCAACGCGACGATGCGCCGCTGATCGTCGGCGGTCGCTACGCGCTCGGCGGTAAGGACGTGCTGCCCAACGATATCGCCGCGGTGTTTGACAACCTCAGGCAGCCGCTGCCGAAGGACGGCTTTACCCTGGGTATTGTCGATGATGTCACTTTTACCTCGCTGCCCGCCCGGCAGGAACCGCTGGCGGTCTCCCATGCCGGGATCACCGCCTGTAAATTCTGGGGGATGGGCTCGGACGGCACCGTCGGGGCGAACAAAAGCGCCATCAAGATCATCGGCGATAACACGCCACTCTACGCCCAGGCCTTCTTTTCCTACGACTCGAAAAAGTCCGGGGGGATCACCGTTTCGCACCTGCGCTTTGGCGACCGGCCGATCACCTCGCCCTACCTGATCCACCGGGCCGATTTTATCGCCTGCTCTCAGCAATCCTATGTCGACCGCTACGACCTGCTGGAGGGGCTGAAGCCGGGAGGCACCTTTCTGCTCAACTGCAGCTGGTCCGAGACAGAGCTGGAGCAGCACCTGCCGGTCAGCGTCCGGCGCTATCTGGCGCAGGAAAAGATCGACTTTTATACCCTTAATGCGGTGGACATTGCCCGCGAGCTGGGCCTCGGTGGGCGCTTTAACATGCTGATGCAGGCGGCGTTCTTTAAGCTGACGGCGATTATCGATCCGCAAACGGCGGCAGACTATCTCAAGCAGGCGGTGGAGAAAAGCTATGGCAGCAAAGGGGCGAGCGTCATTGAGATGAACCAGCGGGCTATCGAGCTGGGGATGGCGGCGCTGCACCGGGTGACGGTACCCGCCCACTGGGCGACCCTCGAGGCGCCGGCACCGCAGGCGAGCACCCTGATGCCGGACTTCATCCGCGATATCCTGCAGCCCATGAACCGCCAGCGTGGCGACCTGTTGCCGGTGAGCGCCTTCGCCGGAATGGAAGACGGCACCTTTCCCTCCGGCACCGCCGCCTGGGAGAAGCGCGGCATCGCGCTGGAGGTGCCGGTCTGGCAGCCTGACGGCTGTACCCAGTGTAACCAGTGCGCCTTTGTCTGCCCGCATGCGGCGATCCGCCCGGCGTTACTGAACGCTGAAGAGCAGGACACGGCTCCCGCCGGGCTGCTGAGTAAACCCGCCCAGGGGGCCAAAGACTATCACTATCATCTGGCTATCTCGCCGCTGGACTGCTCCGGCTGCGGCAACTGCGTGGAGAGCTGCCCGTCGCGCGGCAAGGCGCTGCAGATGGTCTCCCTCGACAGCCAGCGGGCGATGGCTCCGGTCTGGGATTACGCCCTGGGACTGGCGCCAAAAGATAACCCGTTTCGCAAAACGACGGTCAAAGGCAGCCAGTTCGAAACGCCGCTGCTGGAGTTTTCCGGCGCCTGCGCGGGTTGCGGAGAAACGCCCTATGCCCGGCTTATCACCCAGCTGTTTGGCGACCGGATGCTGATCGCCAACGCCACCGGCTGCTCTTCGATCTGGGGCGCCAGCGCGCCTTCGATGCCCTATACCACCAACCATCGCGGCCACGGGCCGGCGTGGGCAAACTCGCTGTTTGAGGATAACGCCGAGTTCGGCCTCGGCATGATGCTTGGCGGCCAGGCGATCCGCCAACAGATCGCCGAGGAGCTGACCGCCGCGCTGGCGCTGCCGGTCAGCGACGCGCTTCACGCCGCGATGCGGCAGTGGCTGGCGCAGCAGGATGAGGGGGAGGGGACCCGCGAGCGCGCGGACCGCCTCAGTGCGTTGCTGGCGGCGGAAAAAGAGGGCGTCCCGCTGCTGGAGCAGCTCTGGCAGAACCGCGACTATTTCGTCCGGCGTTCGCAGTGGATCTTCGGCGGCGACGGCTGGGCCTACGATATCGGCTTCGGCGGCCTCGATCATGTGCTGGCCAGTGGGGAAGACGTCAATATTCTGGTGTTTGATACCGAGGTCTACTCCAACACCGGCGGCCAGTCGTCCAAGTCGACCCCGGTGGCGGCGATCGCCAAATTTGCCGCTCAGGGGAAACGCACGCGTAAAAAAGATCTCGGCATGATGGCGATGAGCTACGGCAATGTTTACGTCGCCCAGATCGCCATGGGCGCCGATAAAGATCAGACCCTGCGGGCCATCGCCGAGGCCGAGGCCTGGCCGGGACCGTCGCTGGTGATCGCCTATGCCGCCTGTATCAACCACGGTCTGAAAGCCGGGATGCGCTGCAGTCAGCGCGAGGCGAAGCGGGCGGTGGAGGCGGGATACTGGCACCTGTGGCGCTATCATCCGCAGCGGGAAGCCGAGGGCAAAACGCCGTTTATACTGGACTCCGAAGAGCCGGAAGAGAGTTTCCGCGACTTTTTGCTCGGCGAGGTGCGCTATGCCGCGCTGCATAAAACCACGCCGGATCTGGCGGACGCGCTGTTCCGGCAAACGGAGGACGATGCCCGGGCCCGTTTCAGGCAGTATCAGCGGCTGGCGGGAGAGGAGTAGGCTGTGGGTTAGCGATTCACGGCTGCTGCATCACGTTCAGCAGCGTATCCAGCAGGCCGGGAAAACGGGCGTCCAGATCTTCCCGGCGCAGCGAAATCATGTTCTCCCGTCCCTGAGGCCGTTGCCAGATCACACCGCTGTCGCGCAGGACGCGCCAGTGGTGGGTCATGGTGGACTTGGCCACCTCTTCCTGGCGCAGGGCGTTGCAGCTCAGCTCGCTGCCGTCGGCCAGCGTGCGGATGATCTCCAGTCGCAGTGGGTTACCGAGCGCGGAAAGGACATTTTCCAGGCGAATTTGTTCTCGTTCGGGGTGATTGGCGATCATAATAATCCTGTGTCGGCAGTGGCGCGGCGCATAGCAGCCGCAGCCCATATCGGCGGCTGGCGGCTACTATACCCAAACTCCGGTTCTGATGCCACGCGCGCCGCCGCAACCTGACCAATCATAATAATAGCAAAAATAGTTCGAATATACTCGTACAGTTGTACTATGATAGGCGGCAGTTAAATGAACTGCGGATCATTCCGACCGCAGACTGACAGTCAAAACGACTAAGGACGCATCATGCCCCGACCCATCCCCCTCGAACGTTATCGCAACATCGGTATCTCCGCGCATATCGATGCCGGTAAAACCACCACCACCGAGCGCATCCTGTTTTACACCGGGATGAGCCATAAGCTGGGTGAAGTACACGATGGCGCGGCAACCACCGACTGGATGGCCCAGGAGCAAGAGCGCGGGATCACCATTACCTCGGCGGCGGTAAGCTGCTTCTGGCCGGGTATGGACCGCAGCTTCGAGCCGCACCGGATCAATATCATCGACACCCCGGGGCACGTGGATTTCACCATTGAGGTGGAACGTTCCATGCGCGTGCTCGACGGCGCGGTGATGGTGTATGACTCCGTCGGTGGGGTGCAGCCCCAGTCGGAGACCGTCTGGCGCCAGGCGAATAAATACCACGTTCCGCGGCTGGCCTTCGTCAACAAGATGGACCGCCCCGGCGCGGACTTCTTCCGCGTGGTGCAGATGATGATCGACCGTCTGAAGGCTAACCCGGTGCCGATTGTGATCCCCATTGGCGCCGAAGAGCATTTCACCGGCGTTGTCGATCTGGTGAAAATGCGCGCCATCCTGTGGGATGACGCCACCCAGGGCATGACCTTCAGCTATGGGCCTGTCCCTGACGATCTGCTGGCGACGGCACAGCAGTGGCGGGAGAAAATGGTCTCGGCGGCGGCGGAAGCCAGCGATGAGCTGATGGATAAATACCTGGAAACCGGTGAGCTGGACGAGGCGGAGATCGTTGCCGGTCTGCGCCAGCGCACGGTGAAGGGGGAAATCCAGGCGGTGCTCTGCGGGAGCGCCTTTAAAAACAAAGGCGTGCAGCGCATGCTCGATGCGGTGGTGGAGCTGATGCCGTCGCCGCTGGATATTCCGGCGATACAAGGCGTTGATGAGAAAGGCCAGCCGGCGGAACGCCATCCGAGCGACGATGAGCCGCTGTCGGCGCTGGCGTTTAAACTGATGACCGACCCCTACGTCGGCCAGCTGACCTTTATCCGCGTCTACTCCGGGACGCTGAAGAAAGGCGATGCGGTGTGGAACCCGGTGAAGGGCAAGAAAGAGCGCATCGGGCGTATCGTGCTGATGCAGGCCAACGACCGCCACGAAGTTGACGAACTGCACGCCGGGGATATCGCGGCCTGCGTCGGTCTGAAGGATGTGACCACCGGTGATACGCTGTGCGATCCGGATGCGATCATTACCCTCGAACGGATGGAGTTTCCGGAGCCGGTGATTTCGCTGGCCATCGAGCCGAAGACCAAAGCGGATCAGGAGAAAATGGGCATCGCGCTGCAGCGGCTGGCGGCGGAAGATCCGTCGTTCCGTCTACATACCGATGAAGAGTCCGGCCAGACGATTATCTCCGGCATGGGCGAGCTGCATCTGGAGATCATTGTCGACCGGATGAAGCGCGAGTTTGGCGTCGAGGCCAACATTGGTCGTCCGCAGGTCACCTACCGCGAAACCCTGCGCAAGAAAGTGATGGACGTGGAAGGCAAATTTGTGCGCCAGTCCGGCGGCAAAGGGCAGTACGGGCACGTTGTGCTGACCCTGGAGCCGCTGGAGCCGGGCAGCGGTTTCGTCTTCGAGGACGCCACCAAAGGCGGCGTGGTGCCACGCGAGTACATCCCTTCCGTGGAGAAAGGGCTGCGCGAAGCGATGGGCACCGGCGTGCTGGCGGGTTATCCGGTGGTTGACGTGAAAGCGACCCTGACCTTCGGGTCGTACCACGACGTGGACTCCTCGGAGATGGCGTTCCGCATGGCGGCGATCTTTGGCTTCCGGGAAGGCGCGCGCAAAGCGGATCCGGTGATCCTTGAGCCGGTGATGCACGTCGAGGTGGAGACGCCGGAAGAGTACGCCGGGAATATTATGGGCGATCTCTCTTCCCGTCGCGGGATGGTGCAGGGGATGGAAGAGCGCTTCGGCAGCCAGATCATCCGCGCCGACGTGCCGCTGGCGGAGATGTTTGGTTATTCCACCACGCTGCGCTCGATGTCGCAGGGACGGGCAACCTACAGCATGGAGTTCCACCATTACGCGGAAGCGCCGCGTAATGTGGCGGATGAAATCATCGCCAGCCGCGCGAAAAGCTAAGCAATGTTCCCGGGTAAGGCGTTAGCCGCAACCCGGGAATTTCAGCCAATCAGACAATATCCTGTGCGTACTGCCACAGCGCCTTCAGCTGCGCCAGCTTCTCTTTATCATCCGCATACTGCTGATACAGCATCTGCAGCTCATCGGCATAGGCTTGCAAAAACTCTGGCGTAAACACCTGACGACGGTGCTCTAACCAGCGCTGCTGCTCATGTTCATCGAGCGTGCCGGGGAAGTTGCGCGCCCGGTAGTTAAACAGCAGGCGTTCGATGCGCTTGTCGGCGAAGGTGATATCCAGCGCCGGCAGATTGCGCGGTTCGGTTTCCAGCACGATTTTCATCGCCGCGCGGTCGGCATCGCTAAAGAACCCATTGTACAGCTGGGCGTCGACGTTTTCGGACGGCACGAACGGCTCGGCTTCGGCATAGACCGCCACCACTTTCTCCCGCACCTGCGGATTCGCCCGCAGCAGCTGGGCATTCTCCAGACAGCGCTGAATGGAGATCCCCAGCCGGTCGGCATCCTGCGGGCGCAGGGTATTGGCCTGAGCCAGCACCGGACATTTATTGAGATGCACCAGCTTGATCGGCGCTGCCGGCAGATCGCCAAGCTCGGCGCGCGGGGTGTAAAGCCGCTCGCGCAAGGCATCGGCATCCAGTTCCAGCAGCGGCGCCATATCGCCCGCCAGATCGACCATAATCACCGCATTGCGGTTTTCCGGATGCCAGGCCAGGGGCGCCACCAGGCTGGTGTTGCCGCGCGCGGCGCCAAACATGCCGGAGACATGCACCAGCGGTTTCATCTGCGGCACGTCGATGAGCGTCGCCAGCTTGCGCTTATTGCGGTGGCTGTAGAGATAATCAAACAGCCGCGGCTGCCGGGTTTTCACCAGCTTCGCCATGGCGATGGTGGCGTACACATCGGCCATCGCGTCATGGGCGTTCTGGTGTTCAATACCGTTGGCGACGGTCAGATGTTCAAGCCGGAAGCTCGGCAACCCTTCGTCATTCTCCGGCCAGGCGATCCCTTCCGGGCGCAGGGCATAGCAGGCGCGCATCACGTCGAGCAGATCCCAGCGCGAGTTATCGTGCTGCCAGCTCCAGGCATAAGGGTCATAGAAGTTGCGATAGAAGATATTCCGCGTCACTTCGTCATCAAAGCGCACGTTGTTATAGCCGACGATACAGGTTTGCGGCACCGTGAACAGATCGTGGATGCGGCGGGCAAACGCGGCCTCATTATCCCCTTTGGCCAGCGCTTCCTGCGGGGTGATCCCGGTGATCATCACCGCCTGCGGCTGCGGCAGGTAATCGTCAGCGGGTTTGCAGTAAAACACTTCGGGCTCGCCGAGCACATTCAGCTCCGCGTCGGTGCGGATGGCGGCGAACTGCGCCGGCCGGTCGAGGGAAGGGCTGGTGCCGAAGGTTTCATAATCGTGGAATAAAAATCCGGGCTGGTTGACGCTATCTTGCATAGTCTGTTCATTATCCGTGGTGGCGTGCGACCGGTATGGTAAACGATTTGCCCGGTCATCAGAAGGGTCGCGGCAAGCAACTTCCTCTGCTGTGTCATATTTTCTTGCAATTAAACCCTGATATGAAACGCGAAGTTCCGTAAAAAGGACGGCGGATCTGTAAATCTAGAGGATATGCCGTTGAAAGGCCGTTTGTTTATTGCTGTATCTTTGCTCGCTTCGAGCGTTTCCTGCGCATTTGCCGTCGACTTACCTGCTACGGTCGCGCCGCCTTCCATTCAGGCTGGCTCCTGGGTGCTGATGGATTACACCACCGGTCAGGTCCTGACCGCGGGTAACGAACATCAGCAGCGCAATCCTGCCAGTCTGACCAAACTGATGACCGGCTACGTGGTCGATCGCGCCATCGACAGCCATCGTATCACCTTTGACGATATCGTCACCGTGGGTAAAGACGCCTGGGCGAAGGGCAACCCGGTGTTCGACGGGTCATCGCTGATGTTCTTAAAGCCAGGGGATCGCGTCAGCGTCCGCGACCTCAGCCGCGGGCTGATTGTCGACTCCGGTAACGACGCCTGCGTCGCGCTGGCCGACTATGTCGCCGGCGGCCAGCCGCAGTTTGTCGCCCTGATGAATCAGTATGTCGAAAAACTGCACCTGCGGGACACCCATTTCGAAACCGTCCACGGCCTCGACGCTCCGGGCCAGCACAGTTCGGCCTATGACCTCGCGGTGCTCTCGCGGGCGATTATTCATGGCGAACCTGACGTCTACCACATGTACAGCCAGAAAAGCCTGACGTGGAACGGGATCACCCAGCAAAACCGTAACGGTCTGCTGTGGGATAAAACCATGAACGTCGATGGCCTGAAAACGGGCCACACCTCGGGCGCCGGGTTCAACCTGATCGCCTCGGCGGTGGATGGCCAGCGCCGGCTGATCGCCGTGGTGATGGGGGCGGACAGTCCGAAAGGCCGCGAGCAGCAGGCCGCTAAACTGTTGCACTGGGGGCAGCAGAACTTCGACACCGTGCAGGTGCTGCAGAAGGGCCAGAAGGTCGGCAGCGAACGCATCTGGTACGGAGATAAAGAGCAGATTAAGCTCGGCACCGATCAGGATTTCTGGTTAGCGCTGCCGAAGGCGGAAGTGTCGCGGATTAAAGCGAAATATGTGCTGGATAAGAAGGATCTGGAGGCGCCGATCGCCGCCAACCAGCGGGTCGGCGAGATTTCGCTGTATGACGGCGACAAGGTGGTGGGGCACTATCCGCTGGTCACCCTCGAAAGCATCAATAAAGGCGGGGTGTTCTCGCGAATGAGCGATTACCTGCACCACGAGCTGTAACCATGATAACCGCCTCTTTGCAGGCGGTTTTTTTTCGTCTGTCGCTCCTGCTGGCGGGGCGCCTGTTTTTTCAGCAGTGTGATGGCGACTCTGTGAATTCGCGCACATACTGAGGGGGGATCTCCTGTTAAATTAACTGTATATTAATACAGTCCTTTATTTCCAAAGGAGGCAAGATGAACTACAGCGTCACCACCCTCGGCAAGAAAACCATTGCCGGTTTCCATCTGGTCGGGCCCTGGGAGCACACGGTCAAGCAGGGGTTTGAGCAACTGATGATGTGGGTTGAGAACCGTCAGGTGCCCGCCCGGGAATGGGTGGCCGTCTACTACGATAACCCGGAGGAAGTGCCAGCGGAAAAACTGCGCTGCGCGACGGCGGTGACCGTTGATGAGAATTACGTCATTCCCGCCAACAGCGAAGGGGTGATACTGACGGCGATTGCCGGCGGGGATTACGCCTGCGCCCGCGCGCGGGTGGTGGATTACGACTTCGCCACCCCGTGGATGCAGTTTTTTGACAGCCTGCAGCAGAGCACGGCGTATCGCATCGCCCCCCAGCCCTGCTTTGAGGTCTATCTTAACGACGGCAACCACGACGGCTACTGGGATATCGACATGTATGTTCCCGTTGAGCGCGTCGCGTCGTAGCGGTTTACCCCTGTTTCGGACAAGGTTTTTTACATTCCCGGCATGCTCCGGGCGAAAAAGCAGTTACAATTGGCCTTTTCGTTTTGCCGGAGAGGGTTGTGCGCGCTGATAAATCACTCAAGCCATTTGAGATCCGCTTGTATCGCCATTATCGGGTGGTGCATGGTGTGCGGATTGCGCTGGCCTTTGTGCTCACCTTTTTGCTGGTGCGGCTGCTGAACGTGCCTGAGGGAACCTGGCCTCTCATCACTCTGGTGGTGGTGATGGGGCCGATCTCCTTCTGGGGTAACGTCGTGCCGCGGGCGTTTCAGCGTATCGGCGGCACGATCCTCGGTTCGGCGCTGGGGCTGGTGGCGCTGAAGCTTGAGCTCATCTCTCTGCCGCTGATGGTCCTCTGGTGCGCGGCGGCGATGTTCCTCTGCGGCTGGCTGGCGCTGGGCAAGAAACCCTATCAGGCGCTGCTGATCGGCATTACTCTGTCGGTGGTGGTCGGGGCGCCGCCCGGCGATATGCATACCGCGCTGTGGCGAAGCGGCGACGTGATCTTCGGCTCGCTGCTGGCGATGCTGTTTACCGGCATCTGGCCGCAGCGGGCGTTCATCCACTGGCGCATCCAGATGGCCAGCTATGTCACCAACTTTAACCGCCTCTACCAGGCCGGCTTCTCGCCAAATCTGGTGGATCGACCGCGGCTGGAAAAGCATCTCCAGCAGGCGCTGAACGACGTGGTTAAAATGCGCGGGCTGATCACCCCCGCCAGCAAAGAGACGCACATCCAGAAGGCGATCTTCGAGGCTATCCAGACCGTCAGCCGCAACCTCGTCTGCATGCTGGAGCTGCAGATCAACGCCTGGTGGGCAACGCGTCCGGGTCACTTTGTGATGCTCAATGCGCACACCCTGCGGGAGACGCAGCAGATGACCCAGCAGACGCTGTTGTCCATCGCCCACGCGCTGTACGAAGGGAACCCTCAGCCTGTGCGCGCCAACAATGAAAAGCTGACTGAGATCGTCCTCGAACTGCGCCAGCTGCTGAAAGAGCAGGGTGATGACGGCCTGGCGGAAACCCCGGTCCATGGCTATGTTTGGCTCTCAATCGAACTGGCGCGCCAGCTGGAGCTGCTCTCGCATCTGATCTGCCGCGCGTTGCGCAAATAAACACCAGATGCACCGGGTAACCACATGGGTTGTTTCGATTCAGCAGCGTTTAGGGTTATGATAAACGCAAAGGAAAAAACATTGTCATCAGCGGCTGCTAGCAGTTATGTTAGCCCTATAACGCAGTCGCTTTACGAATCCGAATCTCAATTATTAGGGGTGTAAAAATGGAAACAACTAAGCCTTCTTTCCAGGACGTACTGGAGTTTGTTCGTCTGTACCGTCGTAAGAACAAACTGCAGCGTGAAATTCAGGACGTTGAGAAAAAGATCCGTGATAACCAGAAGCGCGTTCTGCTGCTGGACAACCTCAGCGACTACATCAAACCGGGCATGAGCGTGGAAGCCATCCAGGGCATCATCGCCAGCATGAAGAGCGATTACGAAGATCGCGTTGATGATTACATCATCAAAAATGCCGAGCTGTCCAAAGAGCGCCGCGACATCTCGAAAAAACTGAAAGTGATGGGCGAAGCCAAAGTCGAAAGCTAAACCCTGCCGGTCCGGCGGCGGTCAGCGTCGCCGGGCTGTTCCGCGTTTCCCTCTCTTCCCTGCTTTTTTCTGCGAAAACTTTGTTCCGGCAACTGCCTCTCCTCACCGACACTTTGCTATACTGGCCCGCGAAAAACGTATTGATATCGGAAAGGTTTCTCTCATCCTGGCCGGGCATCTGACGCAGCGGCGTCAGGGCGATATCTCAACACCTCTCACCTCTCCGACGATCGATTCGCCAGAAGACAAACTCAGGTGCTGACCGGGCGCGACAGAACTCTTCCGCTGCTTTCGCCGACAGGAGTCAACCTCACGTGATTAAGTCATTCTTTGCTGCACTCTCGTTTATCAGCCGCCTGCCGGTCCCGGCGCGGTTATCTCAGGGCCTGGAGATCGAACAGTACCAGCGCAGTATCGTCACCTTTCCGCTGGTCGGTTTACTGCTTGGCGCCATCGCCGGCGCGGTGGCGCTCCTCCTGCATCCGTGGTGCGGCGTCCCGCTGGCGGCGCTGTTCGGCGTGCTGGCGCTGGCGCTGCTCACCGGCGGATTCCATCTTGACGGGCTGGCTGATACCTGCGACGGCATTTTCTCCGCCCGCACCCGCGATCGGATGCTGGAGATCATGCGCGACAGCCGGCTGGGCACCCACGGCGGGCTGGCGCTGATCTTCGTACTGGTAGCGAAAGTGCTGGCGATCGGCGAGCTGCTGCTGCGTGATATCCACCCCATCGCAGCCCTGGCGGCGGCCTGCGCCGTCGGTCGCGGGATGGCGGTGCTGCTGATGTATCGTCATCGCTATGCGCGGGAAAAGGGGCTGGGCAATCTGTTTATCGGCAAAATTAGCCTGCAGCAGACGCTGGTGACGATGGCGATGGCGATCGCGCTGGCCACCGCCCTGCTGGGGCTGCAGGGGCTGCGCGCCGCGCTGATCACCCTGGTGCTGATCTGGGGTCTGGGATGGGCGCTGAAGCGAACCCTCGGCGGGCAGACCGGAGATACCCTCGGGGCGGCGATTGAGCTGGGCGAATTACTCTTTTTACTGGCGCTGCTGTAAGGCCTGACGCCAACGGTGAGGAACAGAATGGAAACACTTTCGGCGTTACTGGCTGCCATTCCGCAGCCCGATGTGGCGGCCATGGCGCGCGCTCAGCAGCATATTGATGGCCTGTTAAAGCCGCCCGGCAGCCTTGGCCGTCTGGAGTCGCTGGCGGTGCAGCTGGCCGGTCTGCCTGGCTTGCAGGGGCAGCTGGCGCTGGCGGAGAAAGCGATCGTGGTCATGTGCGCCGACCATGGCGTCTGGCATGAAGGCGTGACCCCTTCGCCGCAGGGGGTGACGGCCATTCATGCCGGCAATATGGTGCGGGGCAACACCGGCGTCTGCGTGCTGGCGGCGCAGGCCGGGGCCAGGGTGCAGGTGGTGGATGTCGGCATCGATGCCGACCCGCTGCCGGGCCTGATTAACCTCAAGGTGGCCCGCGGTAGCGGGAATATCGCCCGGACGGCGGCGATGAGTCGCCAGCAGGCGGAGACGGTGCTGCTGGCCAGCATGCATCTCACCCGCCAGCTCGCCGCCGACGGGGTGAAATTTTTTGGCGTCGGCGAACTGGGAATGGCCAATACCACCCCGGCCGCAGCCGTGATCAGTGTCCTGACGGGCAGCGATCCTGACGCCGTGGTGGGCTGTGGGGCCAATCTGCCGCTGGCGCAGCGGGGCCATAAGGTGGCGGTGGTGCGCCAGGCGATAGCCCTTAACCAGCCGAACCCGGAAGAGGGGCTGGATGTCCTGGCGAAGGTGGGCGGTTACGATCTGGTGGGCATGACCGGGGTGATCCTCGGGGCGGCCTCCTGTGGCCTGCCGGTGGTGCTGGATGGCTTCCTCTCCTATGCCTCTGCCCTGGCCGCCTGCCGCATGGCCCCGTCGGCGCACCCTTATCTTATTCCTTCACACCTGTCGGCGGAGAAAGGAGCGCAGATCGCCCTCGACGCGCTGGGTCTGCGGCCGTATCTCGATATGGACATGCGCCTGGGAGAGGGCAGCGGCGCCGCGCTGGCGATGCACCTGTTGGATGCCGCCAGCGTGATGTACAACCAGATGGGAACGCTGGCGCAGAGCAATATTGTGTTGCCCGATAGCGCGCCGTCATCCTGATGGTAAAGCGCATCGTCCCGCGATGGGGGCGATGCGCCGGGTTTACAGGGCCTGCTGCCAGACCGCCTGGGGTAGGAGATAAACCTTCGCCGGGGCGCGCATGCCGTCGGTGACAATATGGCGGATGCCGCTGGCCATCACCGCGAGGGTGACGTCAAAGGCGTTCAGGCTGTCGCCGAAGCCCGCGGTCAGATTGAGCATTGAACCATTGGCCAGCAGATAGACGGTTTTGTCGGCCATGCGGTAGGCGTTGATATACGGCATCACCTCTTCCTGGGGGTACTGGCGCAGGTACTCGCCGTCGATCTCTTCCGCCACGTGGCCGACGTTAAGGATAAAGACTCCCGCTTTCGCGCGGTCCAGCGCCTGGCGATTAACCACGTTTTTACCGCCTGTCGCCGTGGCCACCACGTCCGCCGAGGCGATCGCCTCCTGCAAATCCACCACGTGCCAGCCGTCGTAAGCCGCCTGCAGACGGCGGGCAGGATCGATCTCCGCCACCATCACCTGGCCACCAAAGGCTTTCGCCGCCGCGGCGACACCCTGACCGACCAGGCCGTAGCCGATCACCAGCACTTTTTTCTCATGCAGGGTGAGATGAGTGGTCTGGAAGAAGGTGTGCCAGGCGGTGAGACCGACCATATGGCGGTTGTGCAGCCCCTCTTTTACCGGCAGATCGTCCCAGTTAAAGATCGGATAACCGGGCTGAATATCGCCCAGGCGACTGACGCCGGAGCCGGTGGCTTCCAGACCGGCCACGATGTTCCCGAATTCGCCGCGCTGGTGGAGCAGGGTGGTGATATCGGCGCCCATTTCGCACAGATGGGTTGGCTGCCAGGCAATTGCCTTTTCCCATGACTGATGCCAGTCGGCATCGCGCATATTGCGCCACGCGCAGGCCTCGGCGCCGCGCTCCACCAGCCAGGCTACCACCTCGTCCTGCACGGTGGTGGGGTTACAGGTGGTTAAAAAGACCTGAGCGCCCTTGTCGAGGATCCCCTGCACCAGCGGGATCATTTTCATGTCGAGGTGCATACAGCAGGCCAGACGCACGCCGCTGAGGTCGGGCAGCGCGGCGACCTGACGCAGGGTACGCGGCATATTCTGGCTGGCCCATGCCACTTCTTTCGCTAAAGAGATTTTATTATTCACTGGGTTATGACCTTCAATTCGCAAAAGGGGTATCCCCCTGACCGAAAAGGGATTCTATCAGCCCCCGCGAGAATTCACAGCACAATGCCGTCGGACATCGCCGCCCGCGCTATCCCCTGCGAAAGACAGGGTTGTTAATTTAAGGTTAAAAAAAGAAAATAAAATATAAGTAATTCCTATGACCTAAGCGATAAAGCGATGTTGAGTGTCATTTCTGCGGGGCTGTTTTCACGGCTGCGGATTTTCCTTGGGCGCCTGAAGCCGCACGCGCTGCCGGTGGCCCGCCGGCATATCGTGCTGGGATCTATTGGCGCCGGCACCGGGCTGGCGGTAACCAGCATGTTCAGCCACTGGCTGCTCGGCGAAGTCAATTTGTGGTTTATTGCCCCCATGGGCGCGTCGGCGGTGCTGTTATTTGGCGTGCCGAGCAGCCCGCTGGCGCAGCCGTGGTCGATTGTCGGCGGCAACGTGCTGTCGGCGCTGATCGGCGTCACGGTCGGTATGCTGGTCCCCGATGCGGCGCTGGCCTGCGGTCTGGCGGCGGCTCTGGCCATCGCCGGGATGTATTTTCTGCGCTGTCTGCATCCCCCCGGCGGCGCGGTGGCCCTGACGGCGATCCTCGGCGGCGCCGGGGTGCACAGCGAAGGCTATCACTTTGTGCTGACCCCGGTGCTCCTCAACTCGCTGATGCTGGCGCTGCTGGCTATTGTGTTTAATAACCTGGTTGGCCGCCGTTATCCGCATCCGCTGGCGGCAGAGGAGGTCAAATCCAGGGCGGTGCCGCTGGGTATTTCGGTCACCCGGGAAGATATTCACGCCGCGCTGCTGGAAGGCCAGTTCCTCGACATTGATGAAGACGATGTCCAGGAGTTGCTGGAGAATATCGAGCAGCAGGCGCGGCAGCGTATCGCGACGGCAGCCCGCCGCTAAGGGCGTACAGCGGGCTGCGGATTACAGATCGCCGGTAAGATACTGCGCGACCCCGCGGCCAAAGCTCCAGTCGCCTTTCTGGTTACTGATAATCGACACCATCAGATCATCGCCGCTCAGGCCGCAGTGTTCCGCCAGCTCCTCCTGCAAAATGGCGAAGAAGCGCTGCTTCTGCGCCTCGCTGCGCGGGCTGGTATAGACCCGCACCACCACCAGATCCCGCGTGCGGGTCAGTCCGAGGCCGGTATCTTCAATCACCATATGGTGGGCTTTGTTTTCATGAACAATCTGGTAACGGTCGCGTTCTGGTACCTCGAAGGCGCGTAGCACGGCGCGATGGGCGGCATCCAGCAGGGTTTTGACCTCCTGTTCCGTACGGCCTTCAATCAGGTCAAATGTCAGTAATGGCATGCAGGTGCTCCTTATCGTTAGGGAATAATGATGGGCTCAACAAGATGCTAGCCGATGCCGCCGTCGGCAAAAACCGCTATAGTTGAATACATTGTTTTTACTGGTGAACAATCACATGAGCGAGAGTCGTCCGGAGAGTTACTGGCTCCATCTGTACTGGCTGACGGTGCTGGAAGAACAAAAAAGCTATACCCGGGCCGCGGAAAAGCTGGGGATCAGCAAGTCGGCTATCAGCCAGAAAATCAGCGAGCTGGAGCGGGTGATCGGTAAAACCCTCGTCCATCGCACCACCCGCAGCGTGAGCCTCAGCGACGACGGACTGCGGCTGGTGGCGGAACTCAACGAGCCGTTTGGTCAGTTGCGGGATATTTTCACCGTCGCCTGCGATGAGGGCGGGCCGCTGCGGGGAACGCTGCGCCTGACCGCGCCGGTGGCCTTTTCCCGCCAGCAGCTGGTCCCGGCGATCGCGCCGTTTTTGCATCAGCATCCCCAGCTGCATTTGCAGCTGGAGGTGACCGACCGGCTGGTCTCTCTGGCCAGCGAAGGGTTCGATCTTGCCATCCGCCACTGTCGGCGCGAGGCGTTCCCGGACACCCACGTCGCCTGGCCGCTGTGTCACACTGCGACGCTGATCGTGGCGTCCGCCGACTATATTCGCCGCCATGGCCGCCCGGAGACCCCCGACGATCTGCGCCACCACCAGTGCCTGACCTATCCCCGCGGGCCACAGCGCCCGCAGTGGACGTTCACCTCCCGCCAGACGCCCGATGCACGGGTGACGATCAACGTGCAGGGGCCGTTCGCTACGAATAACAGCGAGTCGCTACGTGATGCGGTGCTGGCGGGGCTGGGGGTGGCGCTGCTGCCGGATTTCAGCGCCCGGGAGGCCATCGGTCGCGGGCTGGTGCAGGAGCTGCTGCCGGCGTGGCAGCCGGTGGAGGTGTTTGCCGATAAGCTGTACGTCATCCGGCCCTATACCCCGCGCGTGTCGCGCGCGGTGGAAACCTTCAGCCGCTACCTGAAAGCGACCTTCAGCGAGCCGCGTCCAGCTCCCGCGCCAGCGCCTCGCTAAAGCGGGGAAGCAGATGGCGCTCGCCGGGAAGCCGTTGTGCGAGGGTGATGGTTTTGTCGGCGCAATAGACCCGCTCGCTGCCGAGCTGCGCTTCGAAGGCGTTTGCCGCCTGATGCGCCGCGGTAAGATCAGCGTCAATAAGGATCACCGCATGGGCCAGCACGACATGGCCGCGGCCTGCCGCCAGCGGCCGCCAGTACTGGGCGGTGCCAACAATCTTGCGCGCCGCCTCGCCCTCTCCGCAGGCGAGGTTGTACCGGCCATCGCAAAAGGAACCGTTTACCGCCCGGGCGTGGCTGGCAACGCCGAAGCGCGCCAGGGTACGCTGCAGCACAGCGCACAGCGAGTGATAGATAGGTTCGGCGGCCTCGCCGAGCGGCTGCTGCACCGGCCAGGCGAGGCTAAGGTTGATAATACCCGGCCCCTGGGGTACCAGACCGCCCCCGGAGCGGCGGAGCCATACCGGCCAGCCGCGCGCGGCAAAATGCGCGCTGACCGCCGGCAGATCCGCAAACTGACGATAGCTCCCCGGCACCACAAATCCCTGCGGTGCCTGCCAGAGCTGGGCGACGGCTTCCCCGGCGCAGGCTTTGGCAAACAGCGGCTGTTCCGCCTGGGTGGGGTCCTCGCAAAACTGCAGCGCCAGCGAGGAGGGGGTAAAACGGCGAGGCCAGCAGTCGGCCAGCGATAACAGAGACATGCATTCTCCTTACCGGAGGGCGCGGGTCACGCCCTCCGCTTGTGGGTCAGTGGACGGTCTGTTTTTTCATCAGCAGGGCGGTGAGCGCCGACAGCAGGCATCCCGCGGTCAGATAGAGGGCCACGCTGTGCCATGAACCGCCGGAGAAGGTGACCAGCGCCGCGGCGATAAACGGCGTAAAACCGCCGCCGACCACGCTCGCCACCTGGTAGCCGACGCCGGCGCCGCTATAGCGATAGCTGGCGCCGAACAGCTCGGTAAACATCGGCTGCTGGACGCAGACCACCATATCATGGGCGATATTGGCCAGCATCAGGGCGAAGAACAGGATCCAGAAAACAGACTGACTCTCCAGCGCCATAAAGAACGGAAAACCGCTCAGCGTGCCGATCAGCGCGCCGGTGATATAGATCCGTCGGCGACCAAAGCGGTCTGCCAGCCAGGCGAAGCAGGGGATAGTCAGGCAGCTAAGACCGCCCACCAGCAGGCCGATGTTGAGAAACAGCTCGCGCGACAGGCCGAGGTTTTGCGTGGAATAGTTGAGGGCGAAGGCGGTGACGATATACATCGTCAGCAGTTCGCACAGCCGCAGGGCGATAATCAGTAAAAACGCTCCCGGATGGCGAAGCAGGGCTTCCACCACCGGTAGTCGCTTTTTCTCCGGCTGAAGGTTGGCCTGGCTCTGCTGCGCTTCAAATTCCTGCGATTCCGCCATGCCGTTACGGATCCACAGCGCAATAAGGACCAGCACCACGCTGAACAGGAACGGTAAGCGCCAGCCCCAGTTGAGGAACTGCTCGTCGGTGGTCAGGCTGCTGATCAGCGATACCAGTCCGGTGGAGAGCAGCAGGCCGACGCCGTAACCCACCTGCACCCCGCTGCTGTAAAAGGCTTTTTTCCCTTTCGGCGCATTTTCGACGGAGAGCAGCGCGGCGCCGCCCCATTCGCCGCCGACGGCAAATCCCTGCACTGCCCGCAGGAACACCAGCAGCACCGGCGCCCACCAGCCAATCTGATTGAACGAGGGGAGCAGGCCAATACAGGCGGTGGCGATGCCCATCATCCAGACGGTCATCATCAGCATCCGTTTGCGCCCGAGACGGTCGCCAAAATGACCAAAGATGATGCCGCCGAGCGGGCGGAAGAGAAACCCGACGCCAAAGGTCGCGAACGCCGCCAGCGTCCCCATCGCCGGACCAATCTGCGGGAAAAACTCGCGGTTGAATACCAGCGCGGCGGTAATGCCATAGAGAAGAAAATCGTACCAGTCGACCACGGCGCCGGCAAAACTGCCCCATGCCGCCCGACGGGCGCGATGCAGTGCATCCGCTGGCTCGGCGGGCTGCACGCTTATTGTTGAATCCATACCCTGTCCTGTCAGTCACGTAATTTGTCGTTATTGGAATGAGACGCTTTTACCCTGGCGCCTGTCCTGAGACTACCGTGCCGTGCCGGTTCAGGAAAGCGATTTGCATGGCAAAAAACAGAATGGTGCAAAAAATAAGCGACTGGAATGGCGGGCGAAATCACAACCTGTGGTAAACATTCTGGCAATTTGTCCACCAGCTTATACTTTTAATTAAATCAACGGATAGCAAAGAGGGACATCTTTTAAGAATTGACGTAAATGGTTTACACTTAACACGTCTCCTTCTCTGGAATGGTGAGTTAAATGCGTTTACTTCTTGCAGTTTTATTTTGTTCTGTGATGTTACCTTCTGCTTACGCTGAAAAACTGCCTGCGCCGACAGGAAAACCTGTGCTGACCATTTCCGGAAAAATCGGAAATACAAACGTCGGTGACAAGGCCGTTTTTGATCTCGCAATGCTGGAAAAACTGGGGATGAAGACGGTGGAAACCACCACCCCCTGGTACACCGGTAAGGTCCGTTTTGACGGCATTCCCCTTAATAAACTCATGGATTTAGTCGGCGCGAAAGGCACATCTGCTCGCGTGCTGGCGCTGAACGACTACACGACCATTATCCCGATGGATGATTTTTATAAATTCCCGGTCATTATGGCGTTAAAAATGAACGGCGAATATATGCGTATTCGAGATAAAGGCCCATTATTTATCGTCTACCCTTACGACAGTAGTGCTGAATTACAGAACCAGATCTATTATTCCCGATCGGCCTGGCAAGTTTCAAAGATTATTATAGAATAAGGGTTGGATCTTGAATCGAATACTCACGGCTATTATTTTGTCGTTATTTATTGTTACCGGATATATTACCTATCTGGTGCATGAGCGACAAAGTGAGTTGCAAAAATTTACCCGCTATACAGACTCCTGGTCAATGTCGCAGATGGTGTCGGAATATATGCGACTGGAGTCTCGTCTGGCGGGAATGGCGATCGGGGCCGAAGGGGCGGACCACGATGAGGTGCGCCTGCGCCTGGAGATCATGATGAGCCAGATCGAACTCCTGCAGCAGGGCGATCTGGGTAAATTTATTAATAAAAGCGAACAGCGGAAGGCGGTGGTCGCGACGCTGATTCGTAATCTTCATCTGCTTGATAAACAAGTTGATACCATGACGCCGGAGCAGGTCAAACAGATCCTGCCGGTGTTGAGTGAACTGGATGGCCCCCTGACCTCAATGGCCGCCGCCACGCTGACGCAAGATATTAATATCGTTAATGTCACGCATGATAAAATTCAGCATCTCTATTATATCTACTCGGTGATCTCCATTCTGCTGATCGCCATGTGTATTACCCTGGGTTTGCTGATGCTGCGGCAGAATAATAACCTGCGTCGCGCCCATGTTCGTATGAAGACCCTGGCCAACGATCTGCAGATCTCAAAAGAGAAGCTGCAGGTGCAGAACCGCCGTCTCCAGTACGATGCCTACCATGATTCACTAACCGGCATGCCCAACCGCCTCTCTTTCTGGCAACGACTGCAGGAGATCGTCAATCAGGTGCGTCCTTATAAGGGATCCGCCGTGGTGATGCTTTTCGACCTCGACAGCTTTAAGGATGTGAACGACACCCTCGGCCATGATGCTGGCGATAAGCTGCTGCAGGATCTGGCCAGTCGTCTCTCCTTTTTTCGTAAAACCACCGAGACGCTGTATCGCCTCGGCGGGGATGAGTTCGCGATGCTCTCTTACGATCTGACCGAAGAGATGGCCCTTGAGCGGGCCAATGTTATCCGCGAAAAAATCAGCCAGCCCTATCAGATCTATGATGCGCAAATTAATATCGACGCCTGCATTGGGATCGTGATTTCAGACGGCGAAAGCCGTACCGATTATTTGTACAAATGTGCCGACCTCGCGCTGTATGAGGCGAAAAAAGAGGGCAGCGGGCATGTGCAAATTTTCCGACCCGGGATGCTGCAACGTTTGCAGGAGAATAAATCGTTCGAAGACGATCTGCTGCTCGCGTTGGCCCATGACGAATTCAAAGTTTACTACCAGCCGATCGCCGATACCGTTACCCGCGAAATCTATGGTTATGAAGCGCTGGTTCGCTGGTTTCATCCGGTACGCGGCGCCGTGCCGCCGACGGTATTTATTCCGGTGGCAGAGAAAATCGGCCTGATTAATGCCCTTGGTGAGTGGGTACTGAAGACCGCCTGTGCCGAAGCGGCCAGCTGGGCGACGCCGCTCAAGGTCTCGGTTAACGTTTCACCTATTCAGCTGATGAACACCTCGCTGACTGACACCATTATCAGTGTGCTGCAGCAAACCGGCCTCGATCCGCGACGCCTGGATCTGGAGATCACCGAATCCGATGTCTTCAACGAGAACACCCGCTCGCTGGAAATTCTCAGCCAGCTGCGTGAGCAGGGCATTCAGATCTCCATTGATGACTTTGGAACCGGTTATTCCTCCCTGTCGCGCCTAAGCTACTTCCCGTTCGACAAAATTAAAATCGATCGCTCGTTTGTTATTAATATTCCGGCGCAAAAAGACGATCTCGATATCGTTCGTCTGATTATCAGTATGGGAAAGAGCCTGCATATGCGTATTGTGGCGGAAGGCGTGGAAACCGAAGAACAGTTGACCTCGCTGCAGGCGCTGGGGTGTGATCTGGTCCAGGGGTATTTAATCGGTAAGCCAAGTCCACTGCGCTAGCAACTCCCGAACACGTTTATATTATTATTCCGGGTGATTTCAGGATCCTGAAATCGCTTTTTTATTTAAACGTGTCGCTAATCCCTGAGGGGTATAAAAAGGGGTAGGGGTAAAATTCGACAATAAAATAATATCCTCAACGTTTAAAAGAGGTATATGATATGCATCATATAGGCTATTTCTGACCGCCTCGTTTGCGGCGGTAAAGTGAGGCACCATCATGCAGCGAATCATTATTCCCACCCATTACGTTCACACCCGCAGCACGCCGCTGTGGACCAAAGAGACCGCCCCGGCCTCTATCTGGCGCCGCCATCTGGATGCCGGCACCCGACAGGGGGTTTACCCTCGTCTTTCGGTGATGCAGGGGGCGATCCGCTATCTCGGCTATGCCGATGAAACCAGCCCCGATCCTGTGGAAACCCTGACCATTGAAGCTGGACAGTTTGGCGTCTTTCCGCCGGAAAAATGGCACTGTATTGAGGCGCTCACCGAAGACACGGTGTTTAATGTCGACTTTTACGTTGATCCGCAAATACTCATAGAGGGATAAAAAGAGATGACCAGTGAAAATAAAGGCTATGCTTTAGCGCTGGAAAACTGCCAGCTACACCAGAAGCGTGAAAAAATATTCCTCAAACCGATGGCGCTGTATATTCCGCAGCAGGCAGTGGAGGCCGTTAATAGTCTGCTGAATGACCTGCCGGGTGGCAATGAACAAGGAGAGTGGGTATTGACCGTCACCAATAATAATAACGGCGTCTCGGTTGATAAAACCTTTTCCTCGCTGGCGGCGCTGCGCGACCCGTTCACCGCCGCTGATACGGTGAAGGATCTGATCAATATCGTTCGCGGCTACGAGTCCGATGAAGAGACCAACGTTTGCGGCTGGTAAGCCCGCTACTCTTCCGCCGGATGGCGACCGTCACCTAATGCCATCTGGTCGACCAGCCACTCCCGTAGATCGATAATATCCGCGCGCTGCGCCACTGACTCGGTGGTGACCAGGTAGTAGCAGGCGCCCGGTAATGCGCAGGAAAACGGCGCGGACAATACCCCGCGCTGCAGCAGATCCCGTGCCAGCAGTTCGCTGGCGATCACCACCCCCTGGCCGGCCACCGCCGCCTGCAGGGCATGGGTCTCATCGCTAAAGGTTAACCCCGCATCAATATTCAGCGTCGACGGCCCATAGCGGCGGCGCCAGTTCTCCCAGTTTGGCGAGTCGGCCGGCACGCGGCGGTTGGCGACGTGAAACAGCGTCACCCGCTGCAGATCTTCAGGCCGGGCGAGGCCCAGGGACGGGCTGGCGACCACGATAAAACGATCCTCATACAGCAGCGTACAGCACAGGTCTGGTTCCGGCGTTTCACGATAGCGAATCGCGGCGTCCACGGTACCCAACTGTAGATCCACCCGTTCGACGCTGGTGTGCAGACGCAGGTCGATAGCCGGAAAGCGAGCGGTAAAGTCCGCCAGCCGTGGCACCAGCCAGTGGGTGAGAAAATTGGAGGTGGTGGTGACGGTTAAGGATGGTGGCTGACGGGCATGAGCGATCTGGACGACGGCCTGTTCCAGGGCGCTAAAAGCGCGCTGCGTGGCGGCGTAGAGGATCTCGCCATCCGCAGTCAGACTAACGCCCTGTGCGCTGCGTTCGCACACCCGGCACTCCAGCACCGACTCCAGCAGTTTAATCTGATGGCTGACCGCCGTCGCGCTGACGCCGAGCGCCCCGGCGGCCTGTTTAAAACTGCGGTGGCGGGCGACGGCATGAAAGGCGCGCAGCGCCCCCAGCGGCGGTAGACGGGGTGTTCTCATGGCTGAGTTTTTCTCATCTATGGCTGAAAACTATGCGTTTGTGTAAGGCAATATAGTGGCGCTAGGCTACGGGCATGTAAAGACAGTGGCATGAATTAAATTCATGCTGCTTCGCCTGTCAGGAGTCAATTATGCACGTTGTAAGCCGCTACACCGCCGCGGACGCGGCGGGGATTATCGAGCCGCGTGGCCGCGCCATCGCCCTGAGCGTGGCTTTTGCCGCCGGAGCCTTGCTGTTAAACATGGTTCCCGTTATCGGCGTGACCGGCACGCTGAGTCTGCTGACGGCACTGAGCGCCGCCTGCGGCGCCGGGTGGGGATCCACACGCGGGCATTCCTGGCTTTATCGCTCGCCCCTGGCGGCGACGCGCTGGGCCTTTCTGCTGTCGGCGGCCGGCTGGCTGCTGGCGCTGGTGGCCTGGTATGGCGGGCAGGACTGGTCCGCCATGCTGCCGGGCGTGGCGTGCGGCGGGGCGGGGGCGGCTGTCGCCTGGCGGATTGCGGCGGGACGGTCGATGCAGTGTGGGCCCAGACTCGGTGGCGCAACGCTGCTGAGCGTGGTCGTTGTCATCGCGGCGACGCTATTGGCCCAACACACTGCCGGGGCCGGGCGCAGCGGCGTGTGCTTCGCCTTCGCCGTGCTGCTGGACCTGTCGCTGCTCGGCGCGCTGATCGTGCGCATCAGGCAGCTGGAGAGTGCGGCGTAAGTGAGTCCGGGAGGCAAATGAAACGAGACGGGGTAAGTCACCCGGCGTGGTGACAAATTTCTTCTACACTGTTACAGGCATCACATTCCTGTGCGGTCGGCACTCCTGCCGGCCGCCGTCGGCGTTCAGCCCAGGCACGGGCCTGCAGGCTGGTTATCCTGAAAGAGGAGTCTGTAACATGGCATTTGTCACCACCCAAGACGGCGTCAACATTTACTTCAAAGACTGGGGTCCAAAGGAAGCTCAGCCGATTGTCTTTCATCACGGCTGGCCCTTGAGCGCCGACGACTGGGATAACCAGATGTTGTTTTTCCTTGCCGAAGGTTTTCGGGTCATCGCTATCGACCGTCGGGGTCATGGCCGCTCCGATCAGGTTAGCGAGGGGCACGATATGGACCATTACGCGGCGGACGTTTCGGCGGTGGTGGAACATCTGGATCTGTACAATGCGGTCCACGTCGGGCACTCCACTGGCGGCGGCCAGGTTGCCCGCTACGTCGCCCGCTACGGCCAGCCGCAGGGGCGGGTGGCGAAAGCGGTGTTAATTAGCGCCGTCCCGCCGCTGATGGTGAAAACCGAGCAGAATCCGGGCGGTACGCCGATCGAGGTGTTTGATGGTTTCCGCAAAGCGCTGGCGGCGAACCGCGCCCAGTTCTATCTCGACGTCGCCTCTGGCCCGTTCTATGGCTTCAATCGTGACGGGGCAGAAGTGTCGCAGGGGACGATCCAGAACTGGTGGCGACAGGGAATGATCGGCAGCGCCAAGGCCCATTATGAAGGTATCAAGGCGTTTTCAGAGACTGACCAGACGGAAGACCTTAAGTCGATCACCTTGCCGGTGCTGGTGATGCAGGGGGATGACGACCAGGTGGTTCCCTATAAAAATGCAGCCATTCTGCAGGACAAACTGCTGCCGAACAGCCAGCTAATCATTTATCCTGGCTTCCCGCACGGGATGCACACCTCTCACGCCGATACCATCAACGCCGATCTGCTGGCGTTTATCCGCGCCTGATCTTCCCCTTTTGCCGGGCAGAGTGCCGTTAATGGCATTCCGCCAGCGCCCTGGTCGCCAGTCGCCGGGGCGCGCTGGTTGACGAGCAGGGGAAATCTGCTTAACTCATGGGATACCTGACGACAATTTCCCCCTGGCAGGATAAAACGCCGGGTTTCTCTGTGGAAACCCGGCAGAATTCTGCGCAAGAGACAAGAGAGAGACAATGAAATTAGCCGGCCTTCATCCCGACGAGCAGCGTCGCCTGCAATCGCTTCGCTCCTCCGGGCTGTTGAATAGCGGAAAAGAAGAACGTTTCGATCGCCTGACCAGGCTTGCTCGTTCGCTGTACAACCTGCCTGTCGCCTCCATTAGTCTGGTGGGGGAAGATCTGCTGCATATCAAATCCTGTGCCGGTCTGGATGTGGACACGGTGCCGAGAGATATATCATTTTGCGCCCATACCATTCTGCAAACCGACCCGCTTATCGTCAACGACATGCAGCAGGACGTGCGCTTTCATGATAATCCGCTGGTGATCCAGGCCCCGTTTATCCGCTTTTATGCCGGCTATCCGGTACAACTACCGGATGGTGCCACCGTGGGGTCTTTCTGTCTGATGGATCATCAGCCGCGTTCGTTTTCCGCCCATGAAATCCAGATCTTAAGCGATCTGGCGGCGATCGTGGAGGATGAGTTTAAGGTGCTGGATGCGGCAACCTCAGATGAACTCACAGGGTTATTTAATCGTCGGGGATTCCTCACCCTGGCAGAGTATGCCCTGCTGACCGCTCAGCGCCGCCATGAGCCGATGAGTCTGGCGTTTGTCGACCTCGACCGCTTCAAACATATCAATGATACCTGGGGGCATGAAGAGGGCGATCGCGCGCTGATCGCCATCGCCGATCTGATGAAAGCGGCCTTCCGCGAGTCCGATATTCTCGCCAGGCAGGGGGGCGATGAGTTTATTATTCTGTTCGCCAATACCGGCCGCCACGATGCCGCAACAGCAATGGAGACACTGAGCCAGAATGTGGCCCGTTTTAACCAGCAGGCGGCTCATCCCTGGCAGCTGGCTTTCTCCTGGGGCTGCGTTGAGTACGATCCCGCCACTCACCCCAATCTTAACGCGCTGGTGGCCACCGCCGACCGCCTGATGTACCAGGCAAAGCAGAAACAGGGGCGCGAACGTCGCTAACCTGGCGTGGAGGCGTTTTGCAGATACCGCTGTGCCTGCTGCCGCTTCTGTGCATAGCTGCTGAGCAGCGCCTGCTGTGATTTCCCTTCGTTGTCGTAAAACAGACCGCCTTCGTCAGCGATAAAGCGATAATGCTGCTCCAGCTGGTTTAGCACCCAGTCGATGCGTTGCAGGGTGAGTAAGGTACACGACTGGCCATGCAGATCGTCTTCGATATCCAGCACGTGGGAGCGGAAGGCCTCAACGGCAAATAACCGGCTCAGCGCGGCTGGGTCCGCCAGCGCCGACGCCCAGCGCGCCGTTATCTGCTGAAAATGGGCCTGCACCTGCGGAGCGGCCCGCCGGGCGCGGAGCCAGGCGAGCTTGCGCCGGTAGCTTTCGAGCGCCAGCCGCTTCAGATCGCGATAGTGCGCCAGCTGCTGCTCCGCGTCGGGGACCTGGGTCATCAGCCAGCCAAAAAAGAAACGGGTCTCAAAGCGCTCGACAAAGTGAAACAGCGGATCGGCCAGACCGTTGCTGTTGAATTCCCTGAGCGGATCGAAGGGATACATATAGCCAAAATCGAACAGCCACAGCTGCTCCTGACAGTCCACCAGCAGATTTCCACGACAGAGATCCCACTCCATCAGCCCCTTTTCCTCACAGGCTTCCAGGGTCGTAAATAGCTGGGCGATCAACGTCGGGGTCAGCTGGTGGATCAGCTCGCCATCGAGCCACGGTGAGAGCAGGATGCCGAGGCGATAATCGGCATACAGCGTCGGAACAATGTGGGTGAAGCGCGGGGCGGTGACCGGGTTATCCTTCAGCCGCTGCAACGCCTGCCGGCACTGCACTTCATTTAAAAACGACAGCTGGCCGTTGAGGTTGGCGACGCCGGCGACGGCGCGTCGTTTTTTTAAATTGTACTCCTTGCCAGCGATGCGCAGCCGGTAAACCTCGCCGGTCAGTCCCGAGCCGTATACCTGCACCACATAGGGTGAATCGGGGCCCAGCGCGGCGAGGGTTTCTGGTGGCAGCGGGCAGTGGCTGACGTCGCCAACGATAAGGGGGTCTCCGCTGCGATCGAACGCCTGCTGTTGCTGTTGTCTGAGGTTCATGGTGCCTCCGGGTATAACGTTAGACAGCGTGGATAATCCACGCTATCTCACCCGCAAGCGGCGGTGAATTCATCCTACTGGCGGGGGCTTTTTCAGGCTGAGCTGGGCTGCGTTCACGGAGGAGATTCGGGGCGTAGGGCGGCGGCCCGGAACGGCAAGCGTCTGGAACGCATACCTGACGCCGTTATCGATGCCAGGCTGGATGCGATTCTGAGTTAACGTCAGCGACGCAAAAAAGCAAAAAGCCTGCTCGAAAGCAGGCTTTTTAAATGTGGCTCCTCTGACTGGACTCGAACCAGTGACATACGGATTAACAGTCCGCCGTTCTACCGACTGAACTACAGAGGAATCGTGTGGAGTCGTATCTTAGCGGCGAAAAATCTTTTGTCAAACATCAATTCGCCTGTTCAGGTGCAACTGCCGCTTCCATCAACAATTTGTTGTCATTTCCGACAATTATTCAGGAAAAATACTTTGCAGGATACCCATTTCTCAATCATCATTTGAAATGTTGTTTCAACATCTCTCACTAAGGTCTCTCTTGAACGTCACCTCCGCCGTACGCCAGGCCGTCGAACGGACACCCTGGTTTAAAAAACGTCAGCGTTATCGTGTGCTGTACTGGCGCGAAATTAGCCCTCTCGCTGTGCCCATTCTGCTGGAAAATGCCTGTGTGCTGTTGATGGGGGTATTGAGTACCTTCCTTGTCAGCTGGCTGGGAAAAGAGGCCATGGCCGGGGTAGGTCTGGCCGATAGCTTCAACATGGTGATTATGTCGTTCTTTGCCGCCATCGATCTCGGCACCACGGTGGTGGTGGCCTTTAGCCTCGGCAAGCGCGATCGGCGACGGGCGAGGGCGGCCGCGCGCCAGTCGCTGGCCATTATGACCCTGTTTTCGATTTTGCTGGCGGGGGTGATCCATGCCTTTGGCCAGGAGATTATTGATTTTGTCGCCGGCGACGCCACCGCCCAGGTTAAGGACCTGGCGCTGACCTATCTGGAGCTGACGGCGCTGAGCTACCCGGCGGCGGCGATTGCGCTGATCGGTAGCGGGGCGCTGCGCGGCGCCGGAACCACTAAAATCCCGCTGCTGATCAACGGCGGGATGAATATCCTCAATATCTTAATCAGCAGCGTGCTCATCTACGGCATCTTCTCCTGGCCGGGGCTGGGCTTTGTCGGCGCCGGGCTTGGGCTGACCATTGCCCGCTATATTGGCGCGATAGCCACGATCTGGGTGCTGATGGTGGGGCTCAACCCGGCGTTACGACTGTCGCTGAAAGGCTACTTTAAACCCTTTAACTTCGCCATTATCTGGGAGGTGATGGGGATCGGCATTCCGGCCAGTATCGAATCGGTACTGTTCAATGGCGGTAAACTGCTGACCCAGATGTTTGTCGCCGGGATGGGCACCAACGTTATCGCCGGCAACTTTATCGCCTTTTCGGTGGCTTCGCTGATTAACCTGCCGGGCAACGCCCTTGGATCTGCCTCGACAATTATTACCGGCAAGCGGCTGGGGAAAGGGCAGATTGGCCAGGCTGAATTTCAGGCCTGGCACGTATTCTGGCTGTCGACGATCATTCTGACGCTAATTGCCTGGGGCAGCGCCCCCTTCGCCGGCTTTATTGCCTCGTTCTATACCCATGAAGAAGACGTAAAAGAGGTGGTGAAACAGCTTTTGTGGCTCAATGCGCTGTTTATGCCGATCTGGTCGCTGTCGTGGACCTTACCTTGCGCCTTTAAAGGCGCGCGCGACGTACGCTATACCATGTGGGTGTCGATGCTTGGCATGTGGGGCTGCCGGGTGGTGGCGGGCTATACGCTCGGTATCGTGCTGGGGATGGGGGTGATCGGCGTCTGGTTGGGGATGGTGCTCGACTGGGCAGTGCGCGGCGTGTTGTTTTACTTCCGCATGGTGAGCGGGCGCTGGCTGTGGAAGTACCCGCGCGTGAAGGCTTCGCCAGAAAAAAACTGAGTCTCTTGCCGGATAAACGCCATTTTTTGCGCAAAGTGAAGAATAATTCGGCAAACGATTCATTTTATTAAAAACAGGCTTTGACAGGACCGGGCGTCATCGTTACTATGCGCCCCGTTCACACGATTCCTCTGTAGTTCAGTCGGTAGAACGGCGGACTGTTAATCCGTATGTCACTGGTTCGAGTCCAGTCAGAGGAGCCAAATTTAAGAAGCCTGCTTTCGAGCAGGCTTTTTGCTTTTCTGCCCGCCACGCTTCTCTGTGGACGAAGATCTAAAGTCATCACCGGGCCGTTCGTCTGGCCCATCCTGACGCTTCCCAGCGGGGAACACAGCATTTTCCTTTGTATACATTTCTCTGTTTCAATAAAGCTTGTCATATAATTATCCATCATCAATGCAGAACACACACTCACTTCTCTAAAATACCGTTTCCATTGCCGCACGGGATCGTATAATAAGATGCGAATGGAACTCCGATCTGATTATTCACTACACTCTTTTTTGTTAATGGAAATAACGATGAAAAGTAAATACTTTATTATAGTATTGATATCTACACTCTTATTAAGCGCCTGTGCATGGACTTCGCGAGGTAAAATCAACCGTAACCTGGAGAGCGCTTCCTATCTGGCAAATAAGAATTCATATTCTTCTTCCTATTGTGACAGCCTTGATTACCTGAAGGGAGCCCTGGCAATCGCACAGGCTAAGGGGAGTACCGGTCTGCAAGCCAAAGTATTGCAGGCCTATGTCGATAATTACAATAAAATTATAATTAATCTTAAATATATTCATGCACAATCTAGTATTAATGATATTTGGCAAAAAGGCGAAAGCTATGCCTGCTGGATGCCGGAGATGCGCCGCGTCATGCCCTTAATGACGGCAGAAATGAAAGCGCAGATTCATCCTGAATCTTACCCATCCACGGCTTACGAGCAAAAAGGAAGGGACCTGGCGGGAGAGGCTTTTTATCAACTGGCGCAAAAAGAAAAAAATAAAACAGTGAAGCTCCATGACCTGCTTGCAACTTATCGTTACAGCCCGGGGCGTAAAGGTCTTAATCACGATCTGCAAACGGCTTATGAAAATGCTACCAATCATATTATTTTAAAAAATGCCGGGGACAGGGCTATCGCGGGTAAAGATGTATTGAGGGAAGGCGTTATTCCCGGACTTCGTCACTATTACGCGGAAAAATCACTCGATGAACGCAAAAAAGAAGCTAGCGACAGGAATAAAGTGCTTCCTTACCCTCTGGAAGTCAGCTGTATGTGTCACTATGTCTTCGACTATCCCAATGCCCCACAAAAAACCGGTACAAATTTTGTTATTACATTGCGCTTAACCAAAGCCAAACGTGAATCCGGAAGTTACAGACGGACCGCGCCGGAAGAAAGAGAGGGCGTCACACAGCAGTGTTACGATGTCCCTGTTTTCAGTCGCGACGGCAAAGGGAAAAAAATGAAAACCGGTGAAACGAAAACCCGCTGTGTCAATAGCACCTATACTTATACTGAAAATGCCGTTTACAGCGGAACAGAATATACGACCACCCTAAGGGGAAAAATAATGATGAGCATGAATGGTCGCACCATACTCAAAAACCAGGATATTATTGGCTATGAGTCGACCGAGTCTTCTTCCGCAGATAGCCTTGCAAAGGCCCAGAATGATATTGTCCGGCTTATGGCTTACAAAATAAAAGTGGGCATCTTCAGCGCCAAATGACTCTGCTCGCCGGTGGGTATATCGCTGCACACTGACGCTCCCCTGCGGGGAACGCCAGCGTATTTCCTTTCTATCTCTGCGTCATCGATTAACGGAACGGCGGCTCGTTGAAGGTGCGCAGCTTACGCGAGTGCATATGATCCCCCTCGGCGCGTAGCAGGTCGATCGCCCTGATACCGATCTGCAAATGCTCCGAGATAGCGCCCTCGTAAAAGCGGTTGGCCTGGCCGGGGAGTTTGATTTCACCGTGCAGCGGCTTGTCCGACACGCAGAGTAAAGTGCCGTAGGGGACGCGGAAACGATAGCCCTGGGCGGCAATGGTCGCGCTCTCCATATCGATAGCTACTGCGCGGCTGAGATTAAAGCGCAGCGCCGAAGCGGAATAGCGCAGTTCCCAGTTACGGTCGTCGGTGGTGACGACTGTTCCGGTACGCAGCCGTTGCTTCACTTCCTCGCCGGGCATCCCGCTCACCTGCTTGGTGGCGTCGTAGAGGGCGCGCTGTACTTCGGCAATGCTGGGGATCGGGATATCCGGCGGCAGAACGGCGTCCAGCACATGGTCGTCGCGCAGATAGGCGTGCGCCAGCACGTAGTCGCCAATACTCTGGCTTTCGCGCAGGCCGCCGCAGTGGCCGATCATCAGCCAGACGTCCGGGCGCAGCACAGCGAGGTGGTCGCAGATGGTTTTGGCGTTTGCCGGGCCGACGCCAATATTAATCAGCGTGATCCCTTTGCCGTCGTGGGTGATCAGATGCCAGGCCGGCATCTGGTGCTTCTTCCAGGCCAGATCGGAAATGGCCTGCTCCGGCGCTTCGGTTTCCGCAGTGATCCAGATCCCGCCGGCACAGGAGAGGGCGATATAGGGGCTGTCAGGATCGAGGATCTGGCTGCAGCCCCAGCTGACGAACTCATCCACGTAGCGGGTATAGTTAGTGAACAGCACGTAGGGCTGGAAATGTTCCGCCGGCGTGCCGGTATAGTGTCGCAGACGCGCCAGCGAAAAATCGACACGACGGGCGTCAAAGTGCGACAGCGGGTAAAACTCAGTGGGATGGAACAGGCCATCCGCGGTCTCATCGCCAATCTGCGACAGCTCGGTGGTGGGAAAATAGCGTGTCAGACCGGCGCTCATCGAGCGGTCAAGGGTCAGAGTGGAACCATCTATCACGTAAGGATAGGGGATCTCATGCTGCGACAGCTCGACGCTGATATGGGCGCCATAGTCCTGATACAGCAGGGTCAGTTGTTCCAGCAGATAGCTGCGGAACAATTTCGGATTGGTGATGGTGGTGGTATAGCAACCGGCATGGGTGAAACGCCCCCAGGCGCGCGTTTTGAGGGCCTTATGGTCGGCGCCGTCCCAGGAGACCGACAGCTGCGGATAGACAAAAAGGCCTTCCGCGCGGGCTTCGGTATCAGGGAGCGTATTATGGTCGATATAGTCGCCAATGGCTTTGCGTAGCGCGGTGACCGAGGCTTCATAGCGCGCTTCCAGCTCGGTAAGCGCTTGTTCCGGGGTCAGACTGGCGGCCTTGTTATTCATGATTCGCTCCTTGTTTCAGGTCTGCTGACATTCCCGATAGTATGTCACAGCGCGAAAAGGGCGAAAGGGAATTTATCTGGTGAATGCGAAGATACTGAAACGTCACTGGCTAAGGGCCCGCCGCGCTGTTTATCCAACGAAGTTGGCCCAGCGCTCACTGCTATAATGGCTGGCGTTGAGGATCTTTAGCGTGTGCGCCGGATTATTATTCAGACAATAGCGCGCATCGGTCAGCGGTGTGAGTTTATCCCCCACCCGCAGATGGAGTCTACAGGCTTCAATTTCAGCGATCATCTCCAGCGTGCCGCTCTGGAGCACGACGCGGCAGGGACTGGCTGAAGCATTGTCCTGTATTTTTTTTACCCACCACTCCATCAGTTTCTCCCTGTCCTGGTGACACGTACGTCGATAATTCATGTTTCTTTAACGTCTGACAATAAGATTATCCCCTTGGTTTATACAGTGTTTAGAAATACGCGCCCGAACCTTGATCTCATCGTTAGGCTTTTTTTCTTTGAGAGTGAATGATCGGCCGGGTTTAATTTGCCGACAGCGATAACTATGCTGAAAAGCAGACAGTAAAAATAGTCCGTCAGGAACGAGATGGGTGATAACGGCCAGGTGATAAATATAAGAGAGAGCGTCATGAAGCATATTTTTCGACACTGGCAAAGGCCGGGCGTCGTCCTCGGCTCGCTACTGAAAAAAGGGATTATTGCGGTACTGGTGCTGCTGGTGGTCTTTCTCGCTGGACGGATCTATGAGTCCCAGCGCGGCCCGGCCCTGCATCGCTGGCATACCTGGAGTGGCAACGAGATGTCGGCCGAAGAGATAGACCAGGCGACCTTTGCCCAGTATCGGGCGCGGGAGCAGACTATTTTTGCCGATCTCCAGCGGGAAGTGACTGACAAGTTGCCGGAAGAAGATAAAACACCCGTCAACCGCTTTTATCGCTATAGCCGGGTCTGGCCGGGACAGTTTCACCAGGACTGGAACCGTTCTTTTGTGCTGGTGCCGCAGGGTAAGCCGCGCGGCAGCGTGGTGCTGCTCCATGGCCTGACCGATTCGCCTTACAGCGTACGCGATCTGGCGCAGCGCTGGCAGCAGCGTGGCTATGTGGCGGTGGTGCCACGTCTGCCGGGCCACGGTACCGCGCCCGGCGCCTTAACCGCGGTTGACTGGGAGACCTGGCTGGCGACAACGCGTCTGGCGGTACGCGAAGCGACCCGTCTGGCCGGGGAAGATGTGCCGCTACATCTGGTCGGCTACTCTAACGGCGGCGCGCTGGCGCTCAAGTACGCCCTTGATAGTCTGGAGGACAGCCACCTGCGTCAGCCGCAGCAGATTATCCTGCTGTCGCCGATGATTGGCGTGACCGCATTTGCCCGTTTCGCTGGTCTCGCCGGGCTGCCGTCCATCTTCCCGGCGTTCGCCCGCGCGGCCTGGCTGAACGTGGCGCCTGAGTTTAATCCGTTCAAGTACAATTCCTTTCCGGTTAAGGCGGCGAGACAGTCCTGGCTGTTAAGTCAGGCGCTGCAGCAGCAGATTATTCGTGCGGCGCGGCAGGACGAGCTGAAAGCACTGCCGCCGGTCCTCACCTTCCAGTCGGTGATGGATTCCACGGTCAGCACCCGGGCGGTGGTGGAGTCCCTGTATCGCTACCTGCCGGACAACGGCAGCGAGCTGGTGGTGTTCGATATTAACCAGGCGGCGGATCTTCGCGTCCTGTTTCGTCCTGCGCTCTATGCGGCAGTGAATACGCTGCTGCCGCCGGCGCCGCGGGCCTATACCACCACGGTGGTGACCAACGCGACGGCACACACGCTGCAGACCGTCGCCCGTACCACGCTGGCGCAGGAGCAGAACGAGCATCGTTACCCGTTGCATCTCGCCTGGCCGGCGGATATGTATTCTCTGTCGCATGTGGCAGTGCCGTTTCCCCTGAGTGACTCGCTGTATGGTCGCGAGCCGGACGAGAAGAACCGCTACGGCATCAGCCTGGGCACTATTTCACTGCGAGGGGAAACTGGAACGCTGAGCGTGGGGCTGGAGACGTTAATGCGCGTCACCTCCAATCCTTTCTTTCCGTGGATGCTGGCGCGCGTCGATGAGCACATCACCTGCGGCGAACAGGCGGCGGTGGCGGCCTGCCTGAAAGCGCAGGCCAGAGCGGAGGCGTTAAAACAGGATCAGGTGCAGAACGGTGCGCAGCAGGATCCCGACGATCGCCGCCGGAACCACGAAGCGAAACAGACGGACAAACCGTGAGCTGATGCCGAGAAAAATACCAATGCCGGGCAAATCGAATGTCTGGATCAGCAGCCCCGCCGAGGCGTTGACCTGGCTGACGGTAACTTTGCCCTGCTGGATAAGCTCGGATATGACGCCAAAGTAGGCGGTGCCCCCGGCGACGCATTTCACCAGTGCCGGTAGCACAAAATTCTGCGGGATGTGTAGCCAGGCGAGAAGCGGCTTCAGCAACTGCTGCAGCAGGTCGATGACCCCGGCGCCCTGCAGCAGTCCCACGATGGTTAACGACAGGATCAGCATTGGCACCGCGCCAAGCGCCAGGCGGATGGCGTCGGAGCCGGCGCTGTTGATTACCGCCAGAATACCCTGGCTGTTTTGCTCAGCGTTGGGCAGCGCTTCCGCGCGGGGATTCTCAACGACCGATAAGCGCCGGCCGGTGACGTGCCAGGCCACCGCCGCCGCGCACAGGCCGCCAACCACGGAGATAACGATCGACGCCAGCCAGTGCAGACCAAAAGGGGTGAGGGGATAGAAGACATTGCCTTGCCCCATGGCGAACACCATGGCCAGCGTGGCGGCCATTTGCCGGTCGGAAACGCCGCGTTTGTCCATAATCGACAGCGTGGCAAGCGGCGCAGCGAAGCTGACAAAGTTAATCTGGATCAGAGCGAAGGCGCTCATCCCGGTTAAGCCGAAGGGCTTCAGCAGCGGAGCAACCCAGCGAACAATCACATCGAGGATGCCGCGGACCTCCAGGTACTTCATGATGATCAGCATAATCACCATGATCGGCAACAGCGTATACAGCGCGACGTCAACGGACGATTTGCCCGCCGACATAATGATGCTTATGACATCCATTTACTTTTTTACCACTCGCAAAGCCATTCGTTCGCGCCATCATAATCCCGTGGGAAAGGAAATGATATGCCGGGATTGCGGCGCCGCCCGGCACCGCTGAGTGCCGGGCGGAGGGGCTTACCGACTGATATTAACCAGCGTGCGACCGTGGATATTGTTGCTCAGGAAATCTGCGGCATACGCTGGCGCCTGCTCCAGCGTGATTTCCGTGGCGGCTTGCTGGTAGTAGCTTTCCGGCAGAAGCTGGGCCAGACGCTGCCAGACGGCGCCGCGTTCAGCGGTTGGCACCATCACCGAATCCACCCCCTGCAGGCGCACATTACGCAGAATAAACGGCATCACGGTGGTTGGCAGGTCGAATCCTCCGGCCAGACCACAGGCAGCGACGCAGCCGCGGTATTGCGTTTGCGCCAGCACTTTGGCCAGCACCGGGCCGCCGACGGTATCGACTGCGCCCGCCCATAGCTGTTTTTCCAGTGGACGGGTTTCAGCGAAGTCGCTGCGCGGCAGGATCGCATCGACGCCCAGCTGGCGGAGGTAGTCGTGTGTTGACTCCCGGCCCGATACTGCGGTTACCCGATAGCCTAACGCTTTCAGTAATACCACCGCTGTGCTGCCGACCCCGCCGCTGGCGCCGGTGACCAGGATATCCCCGCTTTCGGGAGTGATGCCCGCGTTGACGAGAGCATCGACGCATAACATCGCGGTAAAGCCGGCGGTACCGATGATCATCGCCTGGCGCGCGCTGAGCGTCTCCGGCAGAGCAACCAGCCAGTCACCTTTGACGCAGGCCTCAGTGGCCAGGCCACCCCAGTGGTTTTCACCGACGCCCCAGCCGGTAAGGATCACGGCCTGGCCGGGAACAAAGCGCGGATCGCGGCTTTCTTTCACCTGACCCGCAAAATCAATACCGGGCACCATCGGAAACTGACGGATAATCTTTCCTTTGCCAGTGATTGCCAGCGCATCTTTATAGTTGAGACTCGACCAGTCGACGGCGACCCGCACATCGCCTTCGGCGAGGGCAGGCAGGTCGATCGTTTTAACGGTGGCTACGGTACGGTTGTCAATCTGGTCCAGAACTAATGCTTTCATGACTGAGTATTCCTCGTCTGAAGGGGGTTATCGGCGCTATCGCCGTCCTGTGCAGGTGTTATTGTCGTCATACTGTGCGCGAAGAATTCCCAGTACTGGTTAAGCGGAGTGGCGGACTGGACCAGCCTGGCGCGCATCACCGCGCCTTCCCAGCCGATCCAGAATACCTGCGCCAGCGCCTGCGGTGAGGCGTCGCTGGCGATGGTCCCGGCAGTCCGTGCCTCGTGCAGACAGCGGGCTACTCGCGCCTCCCATGCCGCCAGAATGGTTTTCAATCGCTGGTGAAACGCCTCGGGTAATAGCGGCGCCTCCTGCAGCAGATTGCCCACCAGGCAGCCGCGACGGAACTGGTATTTCTCCATTCCCTGGCCGGCATCACGCACGAAGGCCGCCATTCGTTCCAGCGGTAGTACGGCGCTATTCAGCAGGAATTTATCTAATTTATGCGCAAAAAAGTCGCCATAGGCGGCAAGCACGGCCAGGCCAAAGGCTTCCTTGCTTTTGAAACAGTGGTAAAACGATCCCTTGGGTACGGCGATGTTCTTGATGACGGCCTCGATCCCTGCTGCGAGATAGCCCGTTTCAGTTAGGACCTCAAGGCCTGAGCGAATCAGCGCCTGACGCGTGTCGATAAACTGGCGATCGACCTTTGGGGGCCGACCGCGGCGGGGTTTCAGGTTGTCAGAGATGTCGGGATTCATCATTTAGACCGTATGGTTTAATTGTTTGTCAGGGTACGCCCAATCCCGGGGCAGGGCAAGCACGGCATGGAAGCGTAAGCCTGGCTGACGAATCATCCCGGGCAGGAGAGACGTTAATGATTATTTATTGCTAATACGGGGTTTTCCCTGCAGTGGGGACAAAAAATATAAATCTGCCGATTATATTGGGCAGGTCATTAATATTCGTATGCACAATGAATGATAGGGATGAATAATATCGGAAATATAGAGATACCGGGTGACCGGAGCGCTTGAGCCGTTTTGTCCTTGTGAAAAGGCTAATTCGCGTAGTCCCCGGTCGGCAGATCCATAACGGCTTCTCTCCCCGGAAGACGGGCTGGCAGTGATTTGCAGACGATGGCGCATTGACAAAGTCGACATGATAAAACACATTGTCACCCCTGATTCGGCACTTGATGCTAACTCAGTTTAAATAGAAACGCCGCCAGACAGTGAAGTCTGTCCTTTATTCTCGGCGTCGGGATAAATACCCCGTTGCTGAATACCACCTGCGAAAAGGAATAACAGCCAGATGTACAGAATAAATATTACCGCCAGAGGAGGGGATGAATGTCGCTAATTGCTATTGTGCTGGTCTTTATCATGGCCATCGTGGTGACCGTGTTCCTGTCTCATCTTCTGCCCGTTAAGGTGCCCCTGCCGCTTATCCAGATAGCCGCGGGTGCCGCGCTGGCCGCGTGTGGATTTCAGGTTGATTTCGATCCGCATATCTTTTTGCTGCTGTTTATCCCGCCGCTGCTTTTTCTCGATGGCTGGCGGATCCCCAAAGACGCATTCTTCAGGGATATGAAGCCTATTTTGTCACTGGCGATAGGTCTGGTATTGGTGACGATCCTCGGCATTGGTCTGTTTATTCACTGGCTTATTCCGGCTATCACCGTGGCGGCGGGGTTTGCCCTTGCGGCTATTCTGTCACCCACCGATCCGGTAGCGGTCTCGGCGATGACCGCCAGCTCGCCGCTTCCCTCGAGGATGGCGCATATACTCGAAGGGGAGTCGCTGTTAAACGATGCTTCAGGCCTCGTGGCCTTTAATTTCGCCATCGCCGCGGTGCTGACCGGCAGCTTCTCGCCGGGAGATGCGGTCGTGAAGTTTTTTCTGATGGCGGCCGGGGGGATCCTCAGTGGCCTCGTAGTGGTATGGGTGACCGGTAAATGCAATAATTTCCTCGTGCGGCGCACCCGCGAGGAGCCCGCTATTCAGATCCTGATAAGCCTGCTTATCCCTTTTGTTGCTTATCTGCTTGCCGAGGCGTTCCATGTCTCGGGGATCCTTGCTGCGGTTGCTGCCGGCATCGCAATGCACTATGAGCAGCTGTCGGGTCCCCGGCTTCCGGCGACGCGCATGAAAAGTAGCGCGGTATGGAGCATGCTGCAGACGACCCTCAACGGAATGATTTTTCTCATGCTGGGCGAACAGCTGCCGCGTATGCTAAGGACGCTGCCGGCGGTAGCCAGTCAGGCCGGGGTCTCGTCTCCCTGGTATCTGCTGTTGTACGCGGTAGCCATCACCCTGGCGCTCGGTGTGATGCGTTTTGCCTGGGTATGGCTGTCGATGACCCTGACGATTTTCCGTCGTAAACGCCGGGGGAAAGCCATCACCATTCGCCCGCGCTTCAGCATCATGTCCGTGATGGCGCTGGCCGGGGTCAAAGGCTCCGTTACCCTCGCCGGTATCCTCACGCTACCGGTGGTGCTGGCCGATGGGTCGCCGTTTCCAGGGCGCGAACTGCTGATCTTTCTCTCCATGGCGGTGATCCTGATGTCGCTCATTGTGGCGGCGGTCGGTCTGCCGTTCATGACCCGCTATCTTGCCGATGATTTACCTCATGACACCGGAAAGGATGATATTGGCGCGGTGATGACCGAAGTGGCTATTAACCGCCTGAACGCGCTGCTGGATGAACCGCTGGACGATCCCAGTGAGGAAGCGCTGCGCGCCGATGCCGGTAATATGCTGCTGGAAACGTACCAGCGGCGACTTCACTATAACGATAATGAAGAGGGGCAGGATGTCGGGCTGGAGCTGGCTAAACGCGCCAGACTGGAGAAATATATGCAAAGGGAGGTCATTGTCGCCCAGCGTCAGGAGCTGTTCCGCTTGCGGCGCGCGCATAACATCAGCGATACGACCTTTTATGAGGTGCTGAGAGAGATTGATCTGAAAGAAGAGAGTTTGCGCTAGAGCCGCAATCGCCGGAGGGTGGGCCGTTCGCCTTCCGGCAGGCGTACTGCGCAGAAAAGCAAAAAGCCTGCTCGAAAGCAGGCTTTTTAAATTTGGCTCCTCTGACTGGACTCGAACCAGTGACATACGGATTAACAGTCCGCCGTTCTACCGACTGAACTACAGAGGAATCGTGTGAACGGGGCGCATATTAACGATGCCGGACTGCCTTGTCAAAGCCTGATTCAAAGAATCGCGTTCGACTGCTGACTATTTCAACAACTCACTTTTTGGCGTCGTTTTTTTCACCTGTTTGCACCGTTGCGGTGCAAATATACCTCTGATGGGGCATACCACAATCTGCTTACCGGGCAAATAAAACTCGGATTGCTATCACTATCCCTTATAACACGGCCTCTGGCGGGCAACAGCGGTGGAAATGCAAAGCTGGCAAGCAAATTGCAAAACTCCTTGCATCACACTTCCAGCGTTGACGCTGGCGTTCCTTACAGGAGGCAAAATGAACTTAAGACGACTGAAATATTTTGTGAAAATCGTCGATATCGGCAGTCTGACCCAGGCCGCTGAAGTCTTGCACATCGCCCAACCGGCCCTCAGCCAGCAGGTCGCGACCCTGGAAGGTGAAATGGACCAGCAGTTGCTGATACGCACCAAGCGAGGGGTCACGCCAACGGAAGCCGGTAAAATTCTCTATACCCATGCGCGGACCATTTTGCGCCAGTGCGAGCAGGCGCAGCTGGCGGTTAATAACGTCGGCCAGACGCTGCGTGGTCAGGTCTCGATTGGCCTGGCGCCGGGTACTGCAGCTTCCGCGATTACCATGCCGTTGCTGCAGACGGTGCGTAATGAGCTGCCTGAGGTGATGGTCTATCTGCAGGAGAGCAGTGGCACCGCGCTGAATGACAAACTGCTGGCGGGCCAGCTGGATATGGCGGTGCTGTATGAGCGTTCACCGGTGGCCGGCATCGTCAGTCAGCCGCTGCTGAAAGAGGACCTCTATCTGGTGGGTACCCGCGACTGCCCGGGACAGAGCGTGGATCTCACGGCGGTGGCGGAGATGAACCTGTTCCTGCCGCGGGATTACAGCGCGGTACGGGCGCGGGTCACCGAGGCGTTCACCCTGCGTCGTCTGTCGGCGAAAATTATCGGCGAGATCGAATCCATTACCACCCTGACCGCGGCTATCGCCAGCGGCATGGGGGCGACGGTCCTGCCGGAATCCGCTGCCCGCTCCCTGTGCGGCGCGGCAAACGGCTGGATGGCGCGGATTAGCACGCCGTCGATGAGCCTGTCGCTGTCGCTGAATATGTCGGCACGCGGTAGTCTGTCGCCGCAGGCGCAGGCGGTGAAAGAGATCCTGCTGTCTCTGGTGAGCCGCCCGTCGCTGGAGAACCGTGAACTGCAGCTGGTTAGTTAGGCTATATTCTCTTAAGGAATAAGTTGCTGGTTTTTATTATTTGTTACCTGGGACAACAGACTTTAACAATAGCAGATACGTTAAGTCCATTGGCCCGGAGGAAAGGGTGAACTTCCAGCAACTGAAAATTATCCGTGAGGCGGCCCGTCAGGATTACAACCTGACGGAAGTCGCGAATATGCTCTATACCTCGCAGTCAGGCGTCAGTCGCCATATCCGGGAACTGGAAGAGGAGCTGGGGATTGAGATCTTTATCCGCCGCGGTAAGCGCCTGTTAGGCATGACCGAGCCGGGTAAAGCGCTATTATCGATTGCCGAGCGGATCCTCAATGAAGCCAGCAACGTCCGGCGGCTGGCGGATCTCTTTACGAATGATGCCTCCGGCGTTTTAACCATCGCCACCACCCATACCCAGGCGCGCTATAGCCTGCCGCCGGTGATTAAAGCCTTCCGTGAGCTGTTCTCTGATGTCCGCGTCGAACTGGTGCAGGGCACCCCGCAGGAAATCGAAGCGCTGCTGCATAACGGCGGGGCGGATATTGGCATCGCCAGCGAGCGCCTGAGCAACGATCCGACGCTGGCGGCTTTCCCCTGGTTCCGCTGGCATCACAGCCTGCTGGTGCCGAAGGATCACCCCCTGACCCAGGTTTCTCCCCTGACGCTGGAGGCGATTGCCCGCTGGCCGTTAATCACCTATCGGCAGGGGATCACTGGCCGTTCGCGTATCGATGAAGCTTTCAACCGCAAAGGGCTGATGCCGGATATCGTGCTGAGCGCGCAGGATTCCGATGTTATCAAGACCTATGTTGAGCTGGGGCTGGGGGTCGGGTTGGTCGCTGAGCAGTCCGGGGATGCCCGGGAAGCCGATACTTTTACGCGCCTCGATACCCGCCATCTGTTCGATGCCAATACCGTGTGGCTGGGCTTAAAGCGGGGCCAGCTCCAGCGCAATTACGTCTGGCGCTTTATCGAACTGTGCAATGCCGGACTGTCGCTTGATGAGATCAAGCGCCAGGCGATGGAGCCGGAAGAGGCTGCTATCGACTATCAGATTTAAGCCATGGCGGGTTAACGCGTCGGGTAGAGAAAATACCGCTATAATTCACACACGAGAGTCGCGACTGAGGAAGGGAAAATGACGATGCGGCGTGTGAAATTACTCTGTTCGGCGCTGATGCTGCTCGCCAGCCATAGCGCACTGGCCGTCAGCTATCCGCTGCCGCCGGAGGGAAGCCGTCTGGTAGGCAGCACATTTACCATCGCCGTTCCGGAGAACAACACCCAACCGCTGGAAAGTTTTGCTGCCCAGTACGGCCAGGGGTTGAGCAATATGCTGGAAGCTAACCCCGGCGTTGATGTATATCTGCCGCATTCCGGTTCAACACTAACCATCCCCCAGCAGTTGATCCTGCCCGACACGGTGCGCGAAGGGATCGTCATCAACGTCGCGGAAATGCGCCTCTATTATTACCCGCCAATGGGTAATAGCGTCGAAGTCCTGCCAATCGGCATCGGTCAGGCGGGGCGTGAAACGCCGCGTAACTGGGTGACGGCGGTAGAGCGCAAGCAGGAGGGACCGACCTGGGTTCCGACCGCCAATACCCGGCGCGAGTATGCGAAAGAGGGCAAAACCCTGCCGGCGCTGGTGCCGCCCGGGCCTGATAATCCGATGGGGCTGTATGCGATCTACATTGGCAGGCTGTACGCCATCCACGGCACCAACGCTAACTTTGGCATTGGGCTGCGCGTCAGCCAGGGGTGCATTCGCCTGCGCAATGACGATATTAAATTCCTGTTTGATAATGTGCCGGTCGGGACGCGCGTCCAGCTAATCGATCAGCCGGTGAAGTACACCGTGGAGCCGGACGGCAGCCATTGGCTGGAGGTGCACGAGCCGCTGTCGCGCAACCGGGCGGAATTTGAATCTGACAGAAAGGTCCCCTTACCGATGACGTCGTCGCTGCGCGAGTTTACTCAGGGGCCGGGAGTGAGTCCTTCGCAGGCCGAGCAAACCCTGCAGCGCCGCTCCGGCATGCCGGTGAATATCAGCGCTGCAGCGGTGCAGGGGAGTTTGTAGGTCTCGAACGATGGCGGGCTGACCACCGTCTGCGGGACGCCATCTGTTTAGTTCGCTTCCATAAAATCGGGTAACTCGGGGACAGGCAGCACGGAAAGCACTTTTAAACGCTGAAGCGTCCGGGATTGCGCGCGTTCAAGGTGATCTTTCAGGCAGGCGGCCGCCAGCGCCCAGTTTCCTTTCAGCAACATGTCATACACCAGAGCGTGTTCTTCCAGCGTGGCGGTTTCTACCGGAATGGCCAGTAAATCATAGAAGATACGCGTGATGATGAAAGGGGACTGATGCTGGCGCAGGATCTGCATCATCAGCTTATTACCTGCCGGTTCGAGGCAGCGGATGTGAAGATCTTCTTCCAGTAACTCCAGTTCCGCGGCGGTCAATTGTCGACCTTTATAACCCTGCGTCTTTTGCAGCATAGACGCCAGCCACGCCGATGGAAGATGAGGGCCTGCCTTGCACAGCGCTGCGGGTTCAAGGCTGGCGCGGATCTCGAAGTGATCGGCGATTTCGCGCGCGGTAAGCGGGCCGGTCAACCACTGTGAGTAAGGTTCTTTTTCTACCAGTCCCTTGTCGCGCAAACGCATCAGACTTTCACGGATCACCGAGCGGCTAACATTATAATATTGTGCCGCTTTTTGCTCATTTACCGAGTAACAGCCAAATACCATCGCTGTTGAGAGTACAACCTGCAGGTTTTCCAGCACCTTTTCACCACTGGTACGGGTATCCACCAGGGGCTGCTGCTCGTCAAGGCCGAAGAGCTCCCTGGTCAGGGCAAGGCGCAATGGCTCGACCTCTTCGTCAGGCTGCGCCACGATAAAACCACGCCCCTCGAAGCGGGTAATTAACCCTTCTTCATGTAACAGACTGAGCGCCCGACGCACTGGCACCCGGCTGGTACCGAATAATTGTGCTAACGGACCTTCCAGAAGCACCAGCCCCTTGGGCACTCGCTGGGCAACCAGAATATGACGTAAAAACTGACGAATAACTTCATAGCGCGCAGCGGCGGTGTCTTCCGTTGCCGCATGCGAAGGGTTTGTCTGCATGACCATATGTTCGATCCTTACCTCATCAAACTTACCTTATCACATCCTGAGCAGTGTCATACCAACGCCCATCATTGGCACCGCGCTGGTGCAGGCTGCCCATTAATGGATCATCACATACAATATACATTTAAAGCACTCGCTCATGACGTTCCCTTCTAACTGTTATTGCACTACTCCAGCCGCTTATATCTTCTTGAAAATACATAATTAAAACAAAATTAACACACAATGATCACATTTTAGACACTTTTATGTCATTGCTCTGGCACTTGTTTTGCTATGTTTAAATGGATTTTTATTTAAATATACATTTAAGGGTGATATGAACGCGAATACGATTCGCCTGCAATTTCAGCAGGGGCAAATTGATGCCTGTGCCATTGCCGCGCTGTTTGCCAGCGGCCAGCTGTCGCCACTTGCGTTTACGGAAGCCTGCCTGACGGCGGCAAAAGAGACCCAGGGGATTTTTATTACGCTGACTCCCGAACGCGCCCGTCAGGAGGCTGCCGCCTCGACGCAGCGCTGGCGTAAGGGCGCGCCGCTGAGCCCGCTGGACGGTATCCCGGTCTGCTGGAAAGATTTATTCGATATCACCGGGACCCGAACCACTGCAGGTTCCGCAACCCGTCTGGATGCGCCTCTCGCGACACACGATGCCGGAATGGTAGCGCGCCTGACGCAGGCGGGAATGGTGACTATCGGCAAAACCAATCTGAGTGAGTTTGCCTTTTCCGGCCTGGGTATTAACCCGACGTTTACCACCCCGGCATTACTGGCAACCGATGGCGAGGAACATGTTCCTGGCGGCTCTTCCAGTGGCGCGGCGCGAGCGGTTGCTCAAGGGGTGGCCTGTATTGCAATAGGAACGGACACCGCGGGTTCCGTGCGTATCCCTGCTGCGTTTAACGGAGCAGTCGGTTTTCGCGCCAGCCGTCACCGCTATGACGCGAGCGGAGTGTTTCCCCTGGCGGCGTCTCTCGATACGCTCGGGCCTCTTTGTCGCAGCGTTCGCGATGCTTACGCCCTTGATGTCATTCTCTGTGGCGAGGAGACGACTTCGTCGCCGGTTCCACGGTTAATTGTCGATCCGGACATTCTCGACGCCGCTGATGCTAGCGTCCGTGACAACAGTGTCTCGTTGCTGTCCCGATTAGCGGCGTCAGGCGTTGTTGTTGAATATCGGTGCCTGCCAGCCTTTCATGAGGCACTTACCTGGATTGCTCACCATGGCTGGCCAGGGGCGATTGAAGCCTTTCAGTTACATGCCTCGCTGTTGGCATCACCGGCAGCAACGGCGATGGATCCGTTCATTCGCCGCCGGCTGCTGGCCTCCGGCACGATTGATCCGGCGGTGCTCACCAGCTTTATGCGTCTACGTCCGGTCTGGCAGCAGGCACTGGCTGAAGAACTCAATGGCGCGATTTTGGTGACCCCGACGGTCGCGCATACCGCGCCGCGACTGGCGCCCTTGCAGGCGGATGCCGAGACATTTGCCCTCGCCAATAGCGCCACGCTGCGCTTAACCATGCCAGGTAGTTTACTGGATATGCCCGGTCTCGCGGTGCCAAGCGGTACGACGGCGAACGGCCTGTATACCAGTCTGCTTTTCTCTTCATCGAGCGGTGAAGATCGCTCGCTTTTAGGCGCTGCCTGTGCAGTAGCGCATCTGCTGGCGCCCTCCAAAGGTGATGGCGCCAATTCGTTATCCCTCAACTCAAAAGGAAAATAAACATGGCCAAAGAAATCCTTTGCGCATTTGGTGTGGACGTTGATGCCGTTGCCGGCTGGCTGGGGTCATACGGTGGCGAGGATTCACCAGATGATATCTCACGCGGCTTGTTTGCCGGGGAAGTGGGCGCGCCACGACTGCTGAAACTGTTCGCGGAGCAGCAATTACGTACGACGTGGTTTATTCCCGGGCATTCGATAGAGACCTTTCCGGAGCAGATGAAAGCGGTTGTGGAGGCAGGGCATGAGGTGGGGATCCATGGTTATAGCCATGAGAACCCGATTGCCATGACGCCGGCCCAGGAGGAAGCCGTGCTGGATCGTAGCATCGAACTGGTAACGCAGTTAGCCGGTAAACGCCCAACCGGGTATGTGGCGCCGTGGTGGGAATTTAGCAATGTGACTAACGAGCTGCTGTTAAAAAAGGGCATTAAATACGACCACAGTCTGATGCACAACGACTTCCATCCGTACTATGTCAGGGTAGGTGACAGCTGGACAAAAATCGACTACAGCAAGCATCCCGATGCGTGGATGAAACCATTGCAGCGCGGAGAGGAGACCGATCTGGTTGAAATTCCAGCCAACTGGTATCTCGACGATCTGCCACCGATGATGTTTATCAAAAAATCCCCTAATAGCCATGGCTTCGTCAACCCACGCCATCTGGAGGAGATGTGGCGCGACCAGTTCGACTGGGTCTATCGCGAAAATGATTACGCCGTCTTCACCATGACTATCCATCCCGATGTTTCCGGCCGTCCCCAGGTGTTGTTGATGCTTGAACGCCTGATTCAGTACATCCGTAGCCACGATGGCGTTCGCTTCGTGACCTTTGACGAAATTGCAGATGATTTTAAAGCGCGCAAACCGCGCTCGGCATAATGTCATTTACCCCCTGACAGAGGGATTACGCTATGAGCATTTTTAACAAAACCTCCGTAAACGGCTGGCAGCCGCAGCAGTTAACCATCAAGGATGTGAAATTTGCCACCTGGATTGCCTTTTTTGCCTGGGTTTTCGCTGTCTATGATTTCATCCTTTTTGGCACGTTGCTGCCGGAAATTGGTCTCCATTTTGGCTGGAATGAGGTTGAGCAAGCGGAAATCGCCACCTGGGTGGCGGTAGGCGGCGCAGTGATCGCGCTGGCGATTGGTCCGCTGGTCGATCGTCTGGGACGCCGGATGGGGATTGTCATTACCGTTGGCGGTGCCGCGTTGTGCTCATTACTGACCGCTGTGGGCGGCGCATGGGGCAAAGGTGCGCTGACGGCCATTCGCTCTGTCGCGGGGTTGGGATACGCGGAACAGACGGTGAACGCCACCTATTTATCGGAGCTGTATACCGCGCTCGACGATCCGAAGCTCAACAAACGTAAAGGGTTTGTCTACAGTCTTGTGCAAGGTGGCTGGCCGGTCGGCGCGCTGGTTGCTTCAGCATTGACCGCCATTTTAATGCCCATCATCGGCTGGCAGGGCAGCTTCATTTTTGCGGCATTACCTTCACTGGTCATCGCTGTGCTGGCGCTAAAACTTAAAGAAACACCTCAGTTCCAGGTACAAAAGAAAATCCAACATTTGCGTGAACAAGGGCAGGTCGCCGAAGCCCGTCAGGTCGCTCAGGATTATCAGATTTCATGGGAAGAACATCACCGCGGTGGGATTGCCGCAGCGTTTCGTGGTCCATCACTGCGCGCCACCCTGGTACTGGGGGCGGCGGTCCTGATTAACTGGTTTGCCATTCAGATTTTTAGCGTGCTCGGAACGACGGTCATCACCAAAACCCATGATGTTTCTTTTAACAACTCATTGCTTATCTTAATCCTGTCCAACCTCGTGGGCTATTGCGGTTACCTGGCTCACGGCTGGCTGGGCGACCGGATTGGGCGTCGTAACACTATCGCGGTCGGGTGGATGCTGGGCGGTGTGGCGTTTGCCGGCATGCTTTACTGTCCGGACAACTTTGCCACTATCGTCACGCTCTACAGTATTGGTCTGTTCTTCCTGATTGGTCCCTACGCCGCCGCGCTGTTTTTCATTAGCGAAAGCTTTCCTACCGCCATCCGTGCTACGGCAGGGGCGCTGATTGGCGCGATGGGACCGGTCGGGGCGATCATCGCCAGCGTTGGTACCACCGCGGTGTTAAGCCATGAAGGGCACTGGCAGGATGCTGCGCTGTGGTTTGGCGCCATACCCTGCTTTATCTCGGGTGGGGTGATGTGGCTGGCGCGTGGCGATGTCCAGCACGCGTCAGGGATGAACAAGACCGTTAATACGCAACCTCAGGCGTAAGGAGCAACGATGGAAACGACAAACATCAGTCAGCCAGTAGCGGCAATCAGTGGTGCGGCAAGCGGCATTGGTCTGGCGCTGGCCACCCTGTATGCCCGCCGCGGTGTGCGGGTGATCGCCGGTTACTACCCGGACGATCCGCATGACCCAACTGTCGCCGCTGCTCAGGTTGAGGAGGCTGGTGGCGATGCGCTCTGGCTGCCGCTGAACGTCGCCGATACGGCGTCGGTTGATACGTTTATAGCGCAAGGCGTCGCTCATTTTGGCCGCCTTGATTATGTTATCGCCAATGCCGGGATCTTACGCTGTGCCTCTATTGAAGAGATGAGCGACGAGCGCTGGAGCGAAATGCTTAACGTAGACTTAACCGGCGTGATGCGGTGTTTCCGGGCGGCTTCGCCACGGCTGGTCAGCGGCGGAAGCCTGGTCGCGATCTCATCGATTGCCGGGGGCGTCTATGGCTGGCAGGAGCACGCGCACTACGCGGCGGCGAAAGCCGCGGTCCCCGGGCTCTGTCGCTCACTGGCCGTTGAGCTTGCACCACGAGGTATCCGCTGCAACGCCGTGATCCCCGGGTTGATTGAAACCCCACAGTCGCTGGATAAACAGAACTCACTGGGGCCGGAGGGGCTGGCAAAAGCAGCCAGATCGATTCCACTGGGGCGGGTTGGCTGTCCGGATGATATTGCTCGCGTAGTGGCTTTTCTCACCAGCGACGAAAGCCGCTATCTGACCGGGCAAAGCCTTATTGTTGACGGTGGTTTGACCGTCCGCTGGCCGGATTAAGGAGCCACTATGCAGTTGCGAAACAGACGTTGTGTGGTGACGGGGGCGGCAAGTGGTATCGGCGAGGCTATCGCACTGCTTTTTGCCGGCGAAGGGGCACGACTGATACTTACCGACCGGGACCGTAAAAAACTGGAAGGGGTGGTACAGCGTAGTCGGTTAATTGGGGCGCAATGTTATGGCGTGGTGGCTGACGTTGGCGAGGTCGACGGGGCAACGGCTGGCGTGGATGCCTGCCTGGGGCACTATGAGGGGATTGACGTTCTGGTCAACAATGCGGGCATGCTTACCCAGGCTCCCTGCACCGATATCACCCTGGAGATGTGGGAAACCATGATGGCCGTCGATCTGCGCAGCGTGTTTCTGGCCTGCCAGCGAGCTCTGCCAGTGATGTTGAGCCAACGCCGGGGGCGTATTATCAATATCGCTTCCCAACTGGGCATCAAAGGTGGGGCAGAGCTGTGTCACTATGCGGCCGCTAAGGCTGGCGTAATTGGCCTGACGAAATCACTGGCGCTGGAAGTCTCCAGCCACAATGTGCTGGTAAACGCTATCGCACCCGGACCGATTGAAACCCCGCTTATTGAGGGGATCCACCAGGCGTGGAAGACGGCAAAAACGGCGGAGCTGCCGCTGGGGCGCTTTGGGCGAGCAGAAGAAGTTGCGCCGGTGGCGCTGCTGCTGGCCAGCGAGCCAGGGGGAAATCTGTTCGTTGGCCAGACGCTGGGGCCTAATTCGGGTGATGTGATGCCTTGAGGAGTAGATGATGTGCGGAGTATGCGGCCTGCTTGATAACGGGCCGCAGTGGAGCGATCCGCTGCGGCAGGATATTCCCCTACGCCAGCTGCGCCTGCGGCAGCTGGCATTACTAAACCGTACGCTGAAGCCCTGGCGCCTCTCGCTGACGGAATTTCATGGTCAATGGCTGCTGGCCAGCCCGACGGGACAACAGGTGCTGGTCCACTCCCTGGATCGGTTGTGGAAAGAAGCAGAGAAGATGCTGCATCAGGCGATCGATCCGCTCGATGATGCCTGGTTAGCCTCGCTTGAGGCCAAAGGGGAAGCCTATGCCTGCTGAAGAGAAATTACCCCTCCATGTGCTGAGCGGGTTTCTGGGTAGCGGTAAAACAACGCTGCTGAAAAACTGGCTCACCCGGCAGGACGTGAACGACATTGCTCTGCTGGTGAATGAGTTTGGCGAGGTCGGGATCGACCATCATCTGCTTCACGAAGTCGCGCCGGATACCGTGTTATTGCCGAGCGGTTGCGTATGCTGTCAGATTCGGGGGGAATTGCAGGCCGCTCTGCTGGCGCTTTATGAACGGCGGGCGCGCGGCCTGATCCCGCCGTTTCGCTATGTGGTTCTGGAAACCAGCGGGCTGGCCGATCCGGCTCCCATCTTATCGACGCTTCTCCACGATCGTCAGTTGCAGAGCCATTTCACGCCAGGGACGCTGGTCACACTTGTCGATGCGGAACATGCCCACCGTCAAGCCGATCTTCAGCCCGAGTGGCTGGCGCAGGTGACGGCAGCGGACAAACTGCTGGTGAGTAAGAGCGATCGCGTTGCCCCCGAGGAGACGGTGACACTCCAGCAGTGGCTGCGTCAGCTTAATCCGCTGGCGGAAGTGGGCACTACGCGGCTGGCGCAGGATACCCCGGACTGGCTGTTCCGAAGTGAAGTGTTTCGCGGCTCTCATGAACAACGTTTCCGCTGGTTAGGGTCATGTGCTGACAACACGTTTTCGTTGCTGCCAAAGCGCGATGGCGGGGCGCATCCCACGACAGAAACGTGCGTGATTTCGCTTGAGCAGTCGCTAAACTGGCCCGCTTTTGCTATCTGGTTATCCATGCTATTACATTGCCATGGTGGCGCGGTGCTGAGAATGAAAGGCATTTTGCGCGTGAGCGACAGCGATAGTCCGGTGGTTATTCATGGTGTACAGCATACGTTGCATCCTCCGGTGCATTTGGATGACTGGCCGGGAGCGTTAAGCCGTTCAACGTTGGTATTTATATTACGTGGACTGGAGGCGCATCGCTTGCAGCAGGCCTTTAGCCGCTTTATGCAAGTATTACAGGAGTCCTGAAGGGATGAGTTCTGCGGCGATTATTTCTCCCCCATTAACGCTTCGGGTTTTGGGCACATCGGTGACGTTGCTGGAGATATTGCGCGTTCGCGCTGAGCAGGAGCTGGGGATCAAGATCGAATACCTGCTGCATAGCGTGGAAGATGCCCAGCGCATCGCGGTTATGCAGCCTGAAAGTTACGATCTCTATGACCAGTGGTTTCATAATATCGATTTTGTCTGGCCGGCACGTGCTATTCAGCCGCTGGAGGTGAAGCGGCTGAAATATTGGGACGAAGTAAACGAACTGGCGAAGCAGGGCACGCTGAACGGCGTTGTCGCCGATGGCAGTGTACCGTCCCAGCGCTTGTACGTTCAACGGGATCGCCATTTAAGCAGCCAGCCGAGCGATCTCATCAGTATGCTGCCATTGACGCATAATGCCGATAGCTTTGCCTATCATGTCGACCGTCTTCCCGAGGCGCTTCAGCAGGAAGAAGAGAGTTGGGGATGGTTGCTGCATAGTGCGCTCACTGGCGCGGTCGCCCTGCAGGAGGATGCGGCTATGGGAGGGATCGATGCCGCTCTGGCTATGCAGGGCGCGGGGATGGCGCAGTTTGCCGATATTGGCAATCTGACACTGGAAGAGATCGATGTTTTGACTCAAGGATTAGCCCATCTTAATCGCCAGGGACATTTTGCCGCATTCTGGTCGTCCCAGGATCAGGCATGCGATTTAATCGATAATCGATGCGTTGAGGTCCAGAGTTTATGGGCTCCCATCTATTTCCGGCGCCATTTCCATCAGCGAGGCTATAAAATGGCGCGCCCGCGAGAAGGCTATCGGGCGTGGTATGGCGGCATGTCGCTGTCTCGCTGCGTGACCGGGAAGGTAAAAGAAGCGGCCTATGATTACCTTAACTGGTGGCAGTCTGGTTGGCCCGGCGCAGTAATGGCCCGGCAGGGGTATTATATTTCCAACCCGCAGCGGAGCCGCGCTTGTCTGTCGCAGGCCGAATGGGATTATTGGTATGCAGGAAAACCGGCCGCTGAATTACTCCTGGATGCCTCTGGCGCGCCGCTGATTCCTGCGGGTGAACGTCGGGATGGTGGAAGCTACGAGCAGCGGATGGGACATATTGCGGTATGGAATTCGGTGATGGATGAACATAACTATCTGACGCGACGCTGGCAGGAGGCACTAATGCGCCGCTAACCCTTATGCGGCCGGACTGGCCAGAGGGGAGGCCGGTCTGATGAAAGCTCAAAAGCAAAAAGCCTGCTCGAAAGCAGGCTTTTTAAATTTGGCTCCTCTGACTGGGATCGCCTTTGCCAGTAACTGGCTAATAAATAAGCTAAACCTGAAAACTCTCCCTGTCAAGACCACCAGAATGACCACCAAGTGCTGAAGTGCAACAGACCATAAAATGGCCTCTCGCCAGTCGGCTATCGAGTTGGTTTCTCTGACCATGAACGCCGCATATTAATGACCTGCTCAACATCGACTAAATAGCTGCGCGGAATAGTAGATCACTTTGAGGGAACCCAGCCCGGATTGTGCGATCAGATCAATCACCAAATCAAAACAAATCACCAACCTATTGTGAAGATCTCCGCACTTATTTTGCGGATGGTGGTTTGGTCGCTAACAACCCCAGCTATATCGGTCTGCTGGAAGTTTTCAGGGACATGAAGTTTGATTTTCCTGATGTTACTCATAAAGTCAGTGTATGTATCGTAATAGGTGATGCTTTGTTTCCACATTTTCACCGACTGCACTCTTTGTATCTCTTCCTGCGAGCATAACCCGGATGCACTGGCTCACGCTGAAGTACCCGATACACACGTGCATCGGACCTGTAGAAAGGTTACTGTGTTTGAAACTCCCAGGCATCAATCTCACCGAAAGTGATCTTTTTGCGATGGTTTACCGCTTCCGAAGGTACTAAGTATAATTTGTCTTCCATTTGGAAAAAATAATAACGATTTCCAATGATGATTTTTTCTTCAGGATCTGGATATTTTTCCTTAAATATTTCATTGTCATCGTAGAAACATTTTGCAGGATAAGAGACTCGATCGATAATGAGGTCAGTGGAAGTCATGGGGGCGTTGATAGTGTGCAAATCGCGAGCTTCATAGGGGGTTATGAACAAGTAGTCGGACATCAACTCTACTCGTTGAACAAACTCATGTTCACTATCGTTATTTTTTTTAAGAATATCAACTAACCCGGAATAGAGAGCGTTTTTTTCAAAGAGTGAATTACCGGTCTTTGAGAATTTTACATATTGGTAAATCAGTTCATTGATAACTCTGAACTGCGGAATGGTGACAGTGGTCTCGCTGGCTGTCACTTCGGCACCGTTATAGTTGAGCCGATGGTGAAGCATTTTATTTCTAATCTGAGAACACATTTTGTACAGCGTATGAAGGAACAAATCATCAATTGAATCTTTATCAATATTGGATTCGAGAATGAGGATTTTTTTGTTGAAGCTTTCGTTGACACAGTCAAAACGAAGATCAACATAGCTATCCAGATAATCAAAGAAAATAGGAAATAGGACAAATTTTGTGTAATTATTTTGCAAGCTGCTATTCCATGAGAAAAAACCTATGCAGTTTAATGGGTATTTTGTAGTTGAGCTACCATTCGTCTTGCTGTATAAAAATCTATTGTTTGCCATATTGTTCATAAAGCAGTTACCGATAATAGCCTGAACAATGTCAAAATGTTTTTGCATCATACTGTGACTCCATGTCTGTAAAACATAATAAAACCTTAGATAAGAGGGGAATACTTAAATTTGCGCCAATGATCCTAACATTGTGGTGTTGAGACAAAAGCAATGATTGGTCACTGATGGCCGCCATTTTACTAAGAGTGTGATAGGGGTATCGTCTTGTTAACGGGTATACAGAACGCAGAACAGCAAAAAATCCTGCTTAAGTATCCTTAAGCGGACTCTTCTTAAATACGGCTCCTTTGACTGGGATCGCCTTTGCCATTAATTGGCTGATAATTAAGCTAAATCGCAAATCCCTTTCTGTCAAGCCCCCCCAAACTGACCACTTATGCTGTACATGCAATCTATCTTGAGCATACAAATCTTTTGTTAGTCAGAGTTTAAGTGCACCCGTTTTAGTTCCACGGCGCTGGTCAAGGAATACCTGCGCAGCAAGTTGGCAGGCTTTGAGCATGAAGTCTTTGCGGTGCTGTTTCTGGATACGCGCCACCGGCTGATCGAGCACCGGGAGATGTTCCACGGCACCATCGACAGTGCATCGGTGTATCCGCGTGAAGTGGTCAAGGAAGCCCTGGGGCTAGTTGAGGTGCGTATGCTGGATCAGGTCATTGTGGCCGGAGCAGGCTCCGTGTCGTTTTCGGAGCAGTGGCTGATTTTACGTACCATCTACACAAAAAAGCTATCAGTCCTTATCCACCCAACGCGCCTCGCCTTTTCCAATACGGCGGATGGTGACACTCGTTCCGCTCTGTAGAGATTCAACTTCAAGCAGGCTCGGTAGTTCCGCCTGAAGCCTCTGTCTGATTGTTGTGAGCTGTGAAAAATCTGGCGTCGCTATCGACACTTGTCCATCTTGCGGATCAACTTCAATACGCAGAGGCACTGTTGAGTCTGTTGCCCATTGCATCGTCCACTCCTGCGACGCCCACCTGCCATCTACGCTTGACACAACGTCGTGCCGAAACTGCTGCCAGATTGCATGAGTCTCAAGCGTGGGCCATCCAGGAACATGGTCGAAGCCTGCTACTTCTTCCGATCGTAACCAGGTTTTCATTTCCGCGCGATTCGTGAAGGCGGGCGCGAGTTGCTCCACGGCTATCTTGGCGGCCACCCGCGAGGGCAGTCCGGCCCGAACAAGCATGGCCATGGCGTTGGACGGTAGTCCAGCTTCCAGGCAGGCGGCAGCAGCTCCTTCGACGGGTAGTTCTGATTCGCCTCCATTGATGCGCCGATTCATCCGGATGGCTTCAATCGCCCACACCAGGCGATAGACAAATGCGTCGTCCACGAAGCGCATTCCCTCTTGGCCGATGGCTGCTACGTCTTGCCCTCGCACCCAAGCTCCCAGCAAGTCTCTCCAGTTCGCCGGCAGTGGGTCATCTGGAACGAAGGGACGGATCGCAAGAAGCCGCTCTCCCATTCCAATGAGAGCAGCGATCAGGGCATCTGCGTCACTGGCGAGGGCGGCTGCATCGGCACGGTCAAGAAGCTCAGTCAGCACGACAGCCAACGCGTCGATGGCAAGGCCCGATTCTAGGCCCACTCCCATCGCGAACTGACCTTTGCGTTGCTCGACCGTTGTTTTGTTCCAAATGAGCTGTGCTCTACTGAGGAGAATCCACACTTGCTTCTGCTTTTCGGCGCCGTCAAGGTGAGCGATTTGCCTTGCCCAAAGTGAACCCGCAAGGGCTTCATCGAGCAGCCTTGGTAGATCCGCACTTTGCGCGTCAAGCGCTTCGACGAGCCCAAGGACGGTTGTATCCAACCGCTCGATGAGGCTCTCCATTGAGTCTGACTCCATCTCACCATCTACAGCATCCGGGAACCAAGCATCTTGCGTGCTAGACAGGTAATCCATGGCATCCCCACGCGCAAAAACACCCGACGTCGCGAGGCGCCGTATGACCTCGTTGACCACGACAATGATGCCGCTTGAGAGTGACCGAGCCTTGGCCGACGTGACCAACTCTCTCCATCGCTGGTGGCGCCAATTTTCTGGCTGATGCATTACGTGGATCACGAGTCCTTCGAGATCCACGAATGCGCGCCCGGCGCGGCCAGCAACGTTGGCAAACTCCTCACCCGTGATCAGAGTGCCCGCCCTGTACAGATTTGGGATCAGGAGTACCGCTGCATTGAGGTTCAGTCCCTGCGCCAAGGTGGGTGACGCCACGGTAACGCGTAGAACGCCTGCGGCAAGTAGTGTCTCCACTTCCCGCAGGAAGGGGCCGGGAAGACGACCATGATGAATCGCAACGCCGATGGCCAGACAGCGTACTGCAGGATGTTCCGCGCCTAGCCACTCCCTACCTACGGCCATGGCACGTTCAACCTCTTGGGCGTTGGCAAGCAGAGATGGCAGAAAGCCTCGTCGCTGCAGGTCCAGGGCCGTCTCGGCAAATCCTTCAACATGATCTCGTTGGGTGCAAAATACGAGAGCTCTCTTTCCTTGCTCAGAGAACTTCCATGCCGCTGCGAGAGTTAGCTCCTTGTTGTCCTTTGGAAATGCCGTACGACGAGGGCGAATGGGTGGGACCTCTGGCACAAAGTGTCGAATGAAAGGGCCATTTGGCTCAAGGTCGAAGCTCAGCCGCGCAGAATTTCCGAGCCAAGACAGAGTGCCAAAGCGCTGACGCGTAGGGCGCCAACTGGACTGGATCGGATCGCCAGGCGCATCACTGCGAATCCATGCAGTCAGATCGTTGAGCTGATCGCCTGCCGGCAGAATTGCCGAAAGACAAACGATCCGCCGGTCGCCATGGTCAGTGCGCCGCAGCAACCGTTGCACCAGATTCTCATAGCGGATCTCGCGTTCACTTGGACCAATCAGATGTCCTTCGTCTAGGACGATCAAGCCGACATCATTGATGATGTCGGGGTCGTTCCGCAAAGCAAAATCCAACTTTTCTGGGGTGGCTATGACGATGTTCTGTTCCCGGAGCGCATCCTCGTCATTTCCTGCTACACCGCTGCTTCCATACAGCGACGAGACGGAAAATCCAAGAGGTGTGAATGTCTTGCGGAAGGAGCGCTCGGTCTGAGCGGACAGAGCCCTGAGTGGCGTGACTATCAAAACGCGTTTACCACACGCCAGAGCCATCAACGCAGCGATCTCTGCAATCCGCGTCTTGCCCGCGCTCGTGGGGAGCGCGACCACTAGGTCGTCGGAGACATCGACGGCTCGCTGTGCCGCCAGAAGTTGAGAAGGCCACAATTCGACCTCAGATGACCTCCTGCAGTACAACTCAGAGACAAAAAGCTTCCGAAGTTGTGCGTAGTCTTGCGAGCCTAGTGGCCCTTCGGAGGGCAGAACCTTGTGCAGACTGCTTGCCCAAAGATCATCTATCAGGTTCACGGTGATTCGAAGAATCCACCAGAGTGACACCGCGCTGGCCGCTTTGGTCAACGAAATCGCCCGTTTCAGCAGGTTGCGAGCTTCTACAACGAGGGACTCTTGGCCGGTTTGCAGGGCAAACTCAAAGAACACCAATGCTCTGAACATTGTCGACGTCGCTACACGCGAAACGATATCGTCGGGGTCAAGCGCTCCCTCGGCCGCAGCTCTGGCGATTCCCTCATCTCGGTTCGCTGGGCTGCTAAGCCACTCCCTCGCACGTTGAACCAAGCCTTGAAGATCACGCACGATTAGGAGCGCGAGAGCATCCTCGGCAGGCGAACGATTCTGATCGGCCTGTAATTGCGACAGAAGCGAAAATGCCAGCGCAGAGTAGTTGGCCAAGTGATAGGAAGCAGCCCCCACTGTTCGATAGAACCCTCGAGATGCGTCGGCCTGTGACCCGTTCTGAACCAATGCCTCAAAGGCCCCACCTGCCTGTACGAAGCCTTTTCGCCAAGTCACTGCATCACCTTCAAGCTCGCGTAGCGCCAAGGAAGCACGTAGTACTGAGAAGCCATAGTCCGCAAGATCGGAGTCGATCCCTTCGCTGAAGGCTGGAGCGTCTGGTGGCAAGTTTCCTTCATGGCGAATAAGAGCCCTTGCTTGACCCCGGGCCTGCAAGCGACCTCGATATCCGTCTTGTGTGATGTCGAGCAGGAATGCAGTCAGTTCTTCAGTCGTTTCCAAGTGCCAGAGCCCTCTCGTAGCAGGCCAGAATGAAGGCCTGATGGTCTTCTATGCGCAAATTTGCAGAAAGATGGGGACGAACCAGATCCGCCGCTGCGAGATCGTCGTACAGTGCCTGAGGCGTGGCGTTGCCCGACAAGGTGAACAGCATGTGACTGGTTCGCCCTTGGGGCGCAGATCGACTGGCGACTTCATTACGAATCCGTCTACCCATCTGCCGTCGTTCGCCTTCACCCTCCATGAGTCGATCCGCGACGAAGAGAAGGGACGTTGCCGTAGGTCTGCCATCGTCTCTGGACAGTGCTTTTCGTGCCTCAGAGATGGTGGCGTTGGCAAGGTTTACACGACTCTTAGACTCGCCTTTTAAGTAGTGCAATTTTTGTTGGTCATCGAGCTTTAGACCGACGAAATCGTCGCCGCGCAGCGCCATCTCTCGACCATCTTTGTATCGCAGGCGACGGATCGGAACCTCGAATTCAAGATGTTCTTCGACCAACTCGGTCGCGAGGATCTCGCCAAGCTCTCCCGAACGTGCTCGGGTGGAGCGCGGCATGCGCTCAGCCAAAATTGCAGCCGCGCCTGGGTATCCCAACTCACGGACGTCTTCAGCTATTTCGTCCAAATTGTCGTAGTGAGCTCGGATCCGAGTAGTTAGGGTAGCTTCGATAGCAGCCCTTCCTCCATCGCGTTCGGACAAGCGCCATAGCTGCTTGTTGTCTTGCTCTTGGATAGTTATGTCGCACCAACGTGGATATAGCATTCAAAAGCTCCGTATTCTTATGCCAGGTCTTTCTGAGAGAGGTGGATTAAACCCTCTGTGCGACGGCCGCAAGCTGCAATTTTCTTCCAACCCAAAAGTTGCCTCACGTCATCACTTTAAGTTCTTCGACGTTACTCCGGCTTCAGCCTCGCGGAGAATACTAATGATCTGTTGGTTGGAAAAACGCTTCTTCATGGGGATGTCCTCATGTGGCTTATGAAGACATTACTAACATCGGGTGTACTAATCAACGGGGAGCAGGTCATTCATCCTGTCAAGACCACCAAAATGACCACCAATAGTTGCGGATTGAATAAATCAGGTTGAGCAATCCTCGGAATGTGGTGATCGTTACTATGGTTTAACCCTAAACGTTAGCATAACTAACGAGAGCATCGAGGAATCTATCCTAAGAGAGCAAAGAGGTCTAACAGTCTGCACATACTAAGAGTGGAAGTTGCTTACATAAGGGGCGGATGTTGTACTTGGACTGATTAGGCTATCTAGGGTTCCCCTCATAAAATATTTTTCAGAATCCTGGGTGTTGACAGTAGTAAATTGATTGGATTTCAGTTAGAAAATATTATCGATAAATTAACGGAGTGACGGGATGAGTAACGCGCATGAGGCCAGCGCGTCGGCCACTGGCTATCTGTATCAGTGTCGCTACGCATTGCTAAAAGGACTGGAAGCTACTCTGGATTCACCAGAGTTCAGGATTTCAATTGAAAAGTTTGATGATATAGCTTTTGAGGCAAACGGCTTACCGATTCATCTTATCCAGACCAAACATCATAAAGCCAAAACTGGAAAGCTGACTGACAGCAGCGCTGACCTTTGGAAAACGCTACTCATCTGGATAAAAAGTGTAGCCACCGATAGTGGCGGTTTCTCAAGAACTCGTCACTTCCTAATAACAACTGGTTTGGCACCTTCGAATTCGGCGTCTTTTCTATTACGAACAGAAAGTCGTAACGAGGCTCAAGCCGATTTTTTGTTACTCACGACTGCAAACAGTTCAAATAACCGCGCGCTACAAGAAGCTTTCAACGCCTATAAGCTCTTACCGGAGGAGGCTCGATTTGCTCTGTTAAGATCAATATATGTACTTGATAGATCTCCTTCGATTACTGATGTTAAAGAAGATATTTACCGGCAGTTGCACCGTGCTGTAGGAAGACAGCATATCGAAATTTTCACCGAGCGTTTAGAAGGCTGGTGGTTCGACCAAGTGATACGTATGCTCAGCGGCAATGAGGTGGGCAGCATCCCAGTGCTGGCTATTGAATCCCGCATTGATGAACTGCGAGAGGAGTTTCGACGTTCCTCATTACCTGTAGATTTTCGGTCATTTTCTCCTCCTCAAGAAGTGATCGCTCAGCTAGATAGTCGACCCTTTGTCAATCAATTGCGAAAGATAAATCTCGGTTCGGCCCGTATTGAGTATGCCATCCGTGATTATTACCGAGCTTCAGAGCAACGCTCAAAATGGGTAAGAGAAGAATTATTGCTTAATGATGAGCTTAAAACGTTCGAGCAAGACCTGATAGAGGCTTGGCAACCACGATTCGCCGCACAGAAAGACGATTTATTACCTGATAGTGATGAGTCCGATCGTATACGTTCTGGAAAGGACCTGTTCACATGGGCAGAACAGCAGGCATGTTTTCCTCTCCGCAGCCTACGAGAGCGGTTTCTTACCCACGGAAGCTACCATATTTTGGCTAACCGATACGCAGTGGGGTGGCACCCTGACTTCATGCAGAATAATAGTGATGAACAGAAAGGAGAGGATTGATGATGGAGCCTTGGTCTTCCCGTCCCATAGAGGAGAGCTACCTCTTCAACCCAGCTTTCTGCGTATTGCTTATAGCCAATACATCGTCAGAATTCAATAAAAAGACCGGTTGCTCTTTACCCTTTGCACTAGCCTTTATAATCCTTCCGATAATTCTTCATCAGAAAACACGCAAGGCTCTGCCTGCTACAACCGTAACGTCACTAATGGCATGGTGCCAGGACAACCGAGATACGATGATTAATTTCCCCGACAGAGTCAGGCGGCTAAACGGTATTACCCGTGAGAGCATATTATTTGGCACAAGGCAAAGCGCTCTTTGCTTGGATGAAAATGGTGACTTAAAGAAAGGAGCTAAACTGCTCCCACCTACAGAAAAACGAACGCCGCTGCTTACTCAGGAAGCCGGAGAATGCATTGAGCGTGCGGCATTTCTGGGGCGTTGGCTCGCAGCAGCTGGTACAACAGCGACTATTTATGCTGCATGGGGGATAGCGCCATGAGTCTTCAGATAGCCAGCCTTGTGATTTACAACCACGGGGGAGAACGTCGTGAAATCACCCTTCATCCCGGTCAACTGAACATCTTGACCGGCGCATCCAAAACGGGTAAATCAGCAATAATTGATATTATTGATTACGTTACCGGGCGAAGCGAATGTTACGTAGCCGATGGCGTTATCCGCAAATGTACGCAATGGTATGGGATCCTTTTTCAACTGAATGATAGCCAAATCTTTATCGCGCGACGCAATCCAGATGCCGGTACACAGTCTCACGGCGACATCTATATTGCCCGAGGGAGCTCCCTGTCGATTCCCGATGGCGCAACTCTCCACAAAAACACTACAGTCAACGCTGTGGAGAAATTTCTGGGAACGGCAATCGGCATTAATGAAAACGAACACCGTCCCCCGAGTCCTACGCGACCCTCTCTGGAGGCAAATTTCCGCCACTCGCTTCTTTTTTGTTTCCAGGATCAGAACGACATTGATAACAAACAGCGTCTGTTTCATCGCCAAGATGATGGTTTTATAGCGCAGGCTATCCGGGACACCTTTCCTTATTTTCTTGGCGCAATGGATGAAGAGCGGCTCTTACAGCAAGCCCAATTGGACGATGCGCGAAAACTACTGCGTCAGCTTGAAAGGTTGGTACGGGAAGCTGAATCGCTGGATGACGCCACATTTCCGCGTGCAAAAGCTCTTCTTGAAGAAGCTAAAATGGCAGGGCTTACCGACGATCGAACCGTAGTTGTAAACTATGAGGCCTGCATGACTCTGCTCCAAAGCTTGAGCGAGCGAGGAGTATTTTCAGATGCAGTTGTAGTAAGTGATCATGATGACATATTGATGCGACTGCGCTCAGAACGTCAAGGGATGCGTACTGAGCTTGAGAGACTGAATAGCGAGATTCGTGAAACGCGGGCGTTTACCTCAGAATCAACCGGCTATGAGCGAGAGGCGCGGGAGCAGCGTGCAAGACTCAGCGTAGTGAATTTGATAAAGTCCTCAGAGGTATCGCAGCTTTGTCCTCTTTGCGAAAGTCACCTCGAAAACATTCCTCCTTCTGTTGCTCAACTCAACCATTCACTCAATGAATTGAGCCGACAACTTGAGGCGGTAGAAGCAGAAAATCCAAGGCTCCAGAAGCGCTTAGCAGCCCTCCAAATACAGGAAAATACTCTCCTCAATAATCTTCGAGAGAATCAGAAAAAAATCAGTGATTGCATCCAACAAGCTGAATATCTGCGAGTACAGCAGGAAAACTTTATGCTGCAGGCGCGGACTCTGGGGAAAATCGCACAGTATCTTGAAACTGTCAGCGATGCAGAGCAGTATTCGGGTCTTCGCACCCGGTTAGAAAATCAGCAATTAACTGTAAGTTTCCTTGAAAAAAAATTGGATCCGACTGCTGTACGAGAGAAACTTGCGGCCTTCCTCAATATAATCGGCCGTTATATGACTGAATATTCGGAACTTCTCGATCTAGAACATCAGGGAAGCAACCTGCGTCTAGATATCCGCAAACTCACCGTTGTGGCAGATACCTTGGACGGACCGGTACCACTTTTCCGTATGGGCAGCGGGGAAAATTGGGTCGGCTACCATATTTTGGCTCATCTGGCCCTTCATCGCTGGTTCCGTCAAAAAAAACGCCCCGTGCCAGGATTTCTAATTCTCGACCAGCCATCGCAGGCGCATTATCCACCTGAAAAAGATAATGATGGGTCTATTGACGCTCTGAAGAATGAAGATCAGAACGCTGTAAATCGGCTGTTCAGCCTAATCAACCACGCTGCTAAAACGCTCGCCCCTGATTTACAGATAATAGTTATGGACCATGCAGACCTTAAAGATGACTGGTTTCAGGCTGCAGTCTCTGATCGCTGGCGTAATGGCGTAAAACTTATTCCAACAAGCTGGATAACACCCCAGAAATAATGGCAAGACGCAAATTTGAGCCTACAGCGCACTTATTTCTGAGCGTAAGAATACTGTGCTATGTTGGCGGGGATAGCTACTATCCGGTGACTGAAGTAATGAAGGTTTAACTGGAACAACGACGTCTAGGCAGGCGAAAGATTTGTAAGTAGGTCTGGAGAAGATAAGGTTTGGCTCTGCATGAGAATGTGAACGCTGGAACATAAATCCAATTGAGGCATTAACTATAACTTGCTGCAGTGCTGTGCCAATGCAATAAATTTAGTAAAAATATGATGGCTAGATTTGATAGGTTGATTTATAGGGGTTGTTATGTGTTTTGCAAATTTAAAGATACTCAACTTTCGTGATTTTGAGACAGTTAATATCCCTCTGACGGGCAACATAGTCTTGTTGGGCGAGAACCTCGTCGGTAAGAGCAATCTTCCATTAGCGATTCGCCTGTTCAACCTTATGATAGATAGATATTAATGGTGTGATTTATAAGGGAATGTACAATCATAAAAATGTGCCAAATACTAACAGGAGTTTTATGATGATTGATAGATTAGAGCTTACAAAAAACATTCAATTCTATAACTTAATAATACCAGAAGACAATCGAAACAGAACAATAACAGACGTTGAAATAACTAATATTTTGGATGCTGCAGATGACAATATTGAACCTGGTAGTGATTACCTATTAGAGGAGTTTAGAATTGACAAAAGATTAATTGAAAATGATATCCCTTATAAATATTCATTGCGAATCTTCCCAACACTCAAGCCAGTGTATTTTATTGGGGAGATCGAGGGCGGAGAGAACTACCAAGATAAAATTTATGCTTTTATATTAATTCTTGAGTTTGATAATAGTGTGGCAATAATAAAGAAAAGCTGTGCAAATATTTCAGATGATATTGAAAGAAGTTTTAATTTAGTATCGAGTAATTTATTGGCTAGCACCTTTAATGATTCTGATGTTTTATTCCAAAAAATATCCACAAGAACAATAACTAATTCAGATAAGGCAATCAGAAATAGATCTGCAGAATCAGCAGATCTTAAAGGTTCTTACTCTACTCATGCTGCTGGTAGGTCAATACCTTACTACTTAAAACTTAGGCAAGGTGCAATAATTAAGACAATCTCTGGTTCAGGACGATTGGTAGAGGCATCACAGAGAGTTAATTTCGATGAAATTGCGACATGGTCTTATAATCAACTTTGTCTGATAAGGCAAGGTGGAGGGGTTAAGGACTTCCTCAATTCTTTTGCAAAACAAAAAGATTTAAGTGAGGTTTTAAGATCTACTGTGCCAAGTGCCTTATTAATAGAAAGTACTTCATTATATGAAAAGTTACAATCGGAAGGCGCCATACTGAAATACAAATTGCCTGATGGATCCGATTGCATTCTAAATGAAATACAAGTAAATCGGTTGCTTCGTAAACTTGAAAAAGTTTATGAAATAAAATCCGACTTGACTATTCAAGTGCCGCTTGGTAAGGCTAAGATACGAAAAAACAACAAAACACTAACGATTGACTCTACTGTTCTAAAAAAAATAAAAGTTTCGTACAACTCTAAAGATATAACTTTGCAAAGTTTTATCTTTAAAAATGGTTTCTACAGCATTACGTTTACTGACCCATGCTATATGTATTTTATGGGTAATTGTTTCGAAGACTCTTCAGGCATATCGGAAATCAATAACATATTAGAAATGCTTGTCCCTAAAGCTAATATAAAAAACGTCTTAAGTGAGAAAGGTTTGCTTTTAAAAGGAATGGATAAGTTCTCTAATGATTCCATGTTTGATGTGGTGGAAAACATTCATAGTGGGGATGATTACATCTTTTGCGATGACTTAGGGAATGAGTGGGCAGACCATATCACATTTAATAAAGCGGATTCATGCATTTGTTTCATTCATTCAAAGCATGGTGACAAAAGCACATCAGCAAGTAAACTTCATGACGTTGTTGGTCAGGGTATAAAAAATCTTGGATATATGTATTTTAATACTGCTGATTTTACTGTTAAATTAAAAACAAAATTTAATAAAAATTATACTGGAGTTTACAATAAAAAGTCAGTATCAACCAAGATAAAAAAGGTAAGAAAAGGTGACACTAAAAACATTAAAAAATACCTTGACGACCTTTTTAAGGATGTTAAATTGCATAGAAAATGCATTCTTAGCTGTTCATTTTTATCCAAAAAAGAGATAGAGCGCGAGTTCATTAATTTGCGAAGAAAAAAACCGGTTAAGCCTCATGTGATTCAACTGCTATGGATCTTGTCTTCTTTTTCTCATGCTGTAAAAGAGGCTAATGCTGTTCCAATTATTTATTGCGATAACTAGAAAACATTTTGAGAGGGGTAATAAACCTCTCAAAACAATACCGATGAATATTCCTAATTTATACTATCGATTGGAAGTTTGGAGTTTATTTGAAAGGTGCATCAAACTCTATGTATCCAATCTCAATAGATTAAAGTTCAAACTCTATATAGCATGCTTTATTTAGAAGGAGACAATTGATACTACTCTTTTGATCAGGTATCAATCGCAGAGCTATAAGAATAAATAATAAAAAACTCATAAGCTGAATTGATGAGCTTTAAGTTACGCGCCAACAGGAAGGCAACTGATCCTATAAGATAATCCCTTGAAAAGTCAGCACTTGAATATGTGGGATTTTATCATGACCTCAAATAAGGCTGAGGCCAGAAATACGCGGGCTCCCGGCATCAGAGCGCCTAGCTTCTAGGCAATCCCCGAGCAAACCGCAATTGGCTTCGCTGCATAAGTGGTTGATAGAGAAAAGCGCGACACTGTCGTAGAAATCCCGGTTGGGGGTGGCGTTCGCTTATGCGCTCAATCAGTGGGGTGCTCTGTGTTATTACTGCGATGACGGGCCGGTGGAACCTGATAATGATGATGCGGAGCGGGCGCTGAGAGAGGTCTGTCTGGGGAAAAGAATTATATATTCTTCGGTAGTGACAATGGCGGTAAGCGCGGCGCACTGCTTTATGGGCTGATAGGCACATGCAAACTCAATGTATTGACCCTGAGGCTTATCTGCACCATATCCTGGCGTACTGCCGAAGGCGTCTACAAATAAAGTGGCCGAATTGCTGCCATGGAACGTGGTTCTCACCGATAAATAACCGTCAATACGGCGTTCACTTAACGCTTATCGATATAGTCATTCCATTTTCTTCAAGAGATATACCCTTTTGGCGTAGCTTTATGCCTAGTGTGTACTCTCTAATGTCCGCTTTCGTTAAAGATGAGTGTCAGACTTGAGTGTGTTCTACCTCAGAACACTGCTACATCAGGTCTGAAGTTATACAGTGAAATTCAATTTCTAAATCACAACCTTCAACCCATTTCACCGCTGCGAACCAAGGGGCGCTACGCCCGGCTATGTAGATCATATCTTTTCCTTCCGTGTGCTTTTCGTTCCCGTATCAGCTTCCGGCTAATCGTTTCCCAACACAACCCGTCCCGCAAGGGTAAATAGCACGCATTCTGCGCCCTTGCGGGCCGGAACGATGTCGGGAAAGCGAACCGTCAGGCGATACGAAGACGAAAATCACACCACTGACGGAGAAAAAATCATGACTATTTCCCTGCATACCCAGGCTAGCGCCCCTAACACCGCAGCGGCGACCAGCGTATCCCCGCTGGACCTGTCAGGCTCCTCAAAAACGAAATTTACCAGAACCAAAACTGATATTTATCAGACCGTCACTGACAGCATCATTGCGGCACTGGAAACTGGTGTTAAACCCTGGGCGTGTCCGTGGCAGCGTACCCCTGGTATGTCGGGTTTACCGTCCAATTACGCAACTGGTATGGGTTACAGTGGAATGAATATCATGTTGTTGTGGTGCAGTGCGTCAGAACAGGGATTCAATGATTCGCGTTGGATGACCTACAAACAGGCAAAAGCGGAAGGCGGGCAGGTACGTAAGGGAGAACACGGCACAACAGCTATTTTCTATACCATGTTGGAAAGGGAAAATAACGAAGGAGAAACTGAATATATTCCGATGCTTAAGACTTTCACCGTGTTTAATGTTGAGCAAATTGACGGTTTGACTCTGAGTGATGAAGCCGTTTTCCCGGCAGAGACCTTTGAGCCGTTACCGCAGGCGGAAGCGCTTTTCCGTAACAGTGGTGCAACCATCATTGCGAAGGGGCAGAACGCCTTTTTCGCACCATCAACCGACGAAATCCATTTACCGGAACGTCGTCTTTTTAGCGATGCTGCCAATTTCTACGCTACGGGTATGCATGAGCTGGTTCACTGGAGTGGAGCCAAAAGTCGGCTGAATCGTGAAATGAAAGGGAAGTTTGGCAGTGAGGATTATGCTTTTGAGGAGTTGATCGCCGAGCTTGGAAGCGCGTTCCTAATGGCGGACCTAGGGATTGTCGGAGAGGTTCAGCATGAAAGTTATATTGCTTCCTGGCTGAAAGCACTGAGGAACGACAAACGCTATATTTTCAAGGCCGCCAGCGCGGCATCCAAAGCGCATCGTTATTTGATGGATAAAATCTGAGCAGGAAGGAGTCGCAACGGAATGCGGCTTTGCGTGTAGGGCCGCTTAAAACAGTAACGCTGTAGAGACACGAGTGAGGCGGAGCGCAGCCAGGCGAGCACCGAACAGTCATGTCTCTACAGTGGAATAACGCAAATCACGCGGACAGGGCTGAATGGGCAGCTATTCCCGGTTATCAGCAACTACCTGAAGCGCAAGTAGCCGCTGTTCCAGGTTATTCAGTCTTTCTTCGAGGTCATGGCTCTGCTGCTCAATATCTTCCAGCGTTTCTGACAGTACATCACGCAGCAGCACAAAATTTGCTTGTAAGGCATATACAAAATCGTTGCCGCGTTCCAGTAATGCTTCACGCGGAAAGCCATGTAACGCAGAATGTGTCATCCACGTCACCAACGCTTTTGCGCTCATTTCAGTTAGTACGTCCGAAAGTCGGTCAGTTTCTCTGTTCATACTGGAGTCCTGTCAGTTCTGATGGTGGGGGAGTATTTAGGTAGGGCATTACTTCCGGTCATTGCGCTGCTGGCGGGCGGGTTGGGGCAGTTGGTGATAAAGAACAACTATATGCAGTGACTTACATCGAGCCGTTGCAACTCGTCGAGTGTATAGATGCGGAAGACATTCCGGTGGCGGGTTTCCAGCGGGATGTGCTGATGGTTAACGATCACGTGCCTGATGCTGTCAAACAGCCGTTCAAGACCGCGTTTTTTCTGCGGGTCCGGCACGATATAAAAAACGTAAATCCAGTTTTTATGGGTCCGCGCCAGCAAATGGCTGGCGATGATCGACTGGTAACGGGCTTTGGTTTTCAGACGGCGCTCGGTCTCAATGGCGATCACGGTTCCGCCGGGCAGGGTAATCAGTCCGTCCGGGCGGTGGCTGGTCTGATAACGACTGAGGAAGGTTGTGCGATCGCCGTTTATCCATCCGGATGCGCCTTTTTGCTCAAGGATGATACGGGCGGTTTGATTATCAAGGTGGTGCTCCAGTGTCCAGCCGGTGATTTTTGACGGCTCAAACCGTGCCGGAAAAAGTGTATCGTCGGAGGTTAACACTACGGCCAGTCCGTCACTGGTTATGCCCCACAATGAAATTTTCATCGTGCGCGATACCAGGACATGTTTTTGTATTAAGCCCATACCCTCGACTTTTGAAAGAAGGGAATATAGCGATTTATGGTCTCTGAAGCCGAACAGCAGCATCAGCGTTTTAAAGTCACTGTACGTTTCTTCTTTCAGGAAATTCAGCAGTCGTTGTATTTTTTCGCGGTGCCGCGTCTGGCGTTCGCGGTATGCGGTGATAAGCATCATTCCCCCCTTTTAAAAATCCAGCAATGACGGGTTTTACTCTTTATCGGCATTCGGTGTTGTTGTGTCTTTTTCGTCCGTATCAAAAAAAAGATCGGGCCGCGTTGTGGTGATATCCGGCGTTGATGCCGGTCCGGGGGCGATTTCCTCCTCGCTAAAATCCAGGGTGATGTTTACCGTTGTGGCGGTGGCGGCAATCGCGGGCGACACGGCACAGATCTCCAGTTCGCGTTTTTTCACCCTGATGGGCGAAATCAGAGAAGCAGAGGGGAGAGTTTTTGTCGTGAAGATGAAGCTGACAAAATCGGGTAGGTTCAGGATCATATTGCTGTCGGTAAAGAAACGCTCGGCCTGCCTGATGGTGCGTTCGTCGTCGATAGTCTCTGTCAGCACGGCATCGGTTTTCGCTTTGCGGACCTCGTCATCCACTAATATGGTGCCTGACATCCTGGCCACCCATTCCGCGGTGTCCGGGTCCATGACACGGTAAACCAGTTTGAATTTGGCGTTCTCAACGACCGCGCCGACAACGGCGTCACCCTTCAAATCTGCCGGACAGTCTTTTAAATCGGCAATCGACTGGTGGTCCATAATAATATGCACGCCTTTATCGCGTGCCGCGCCTAAACCTTCCAGCGCGGGCCTGGATAAATGGTATTTCAGTTCGGAAAGATAAATAGCAATGGGGCGGGGCACGTCTTTCACCCGCTCGCGCCTCTCTGCCAGCTGGTACAGGCGTACCAACAGCATGCGCTGAGTGGTAATGATTTTGCTGTTGCGCATTGAACCAATCACATAACAGCAACCGCCTTCCTTAAATATCGTATTAAGCGAAAATCCAGTGGGGGCATTAATGGCATTGAGTAAAGCCAGCTCTTCAATTTTCCCGAAAAAGGCTTTTATCTTATCTGCAGTACCCTGAACGTAGTCTCCGTTATACACATCCCGAATGGTTGAGGCCGTATTACGGGTGACAAACTGCGCGGCTATCCGCGCCGCCTTCCGGTCGTCAATCCGATAAAAGTCAGATTCCTGCCCTTTTTCCGCCAGGCTGAAACCGGCAACAAACAATTCTTCCAGTTCATCTGGCGTGATGCCTTCAATCAGATTTAACTGGTATTGTTGTTTCCGCAGGTCAATCAGGGCAAAAGGTTTTCCTGCATCCTCGCAGGCTTTGCGGTAAAGGTGGGGTGCCCATTCATCATCCTTGGGGTCCATCACAAATACGCCTTCACCGGCCAGAATACTTTGATAGAGTAATATTCCGGTGGCAACGCCTTTGCCCGCTCCGGTGGTGCCGATAATATCTGCGTGTTGTTTTTGCCAGTCTTTTAACGGCAGATACATCGGCTGAACATCGCGGTCCATGCCGATAAATAACCCTTTGTTCAGGTCGATATAATCCAGCGGGTCATAATGCAGTGTTTCCGGCAGCAGTGATTTCACCGTACGGACATCGGTGCGTAATTCCCGTTCAAGCGTGGTTTTTCTGACGAGGCGTTTCTTTATTTTGTCTAATTCAGGGGTTAATACCCTGCGCAACAGAATATGCAAAATAAAACCCGTTACGGTAAAGGCAATCAGCACCGGCCATGCCGGAACGGGAATGCTGGCGACTACACGGCCTTTATAAAGCCACTGGAAAATCCAGATAACAACCGGGGCCATCGTACCGCAAAGAAAACACAGCAGGGAAAAAGCAATCATCAGCTTTTGCCACAGCGGGGCTTTTTGCCGTTCATCGCTTTTCATCGACGCGAAAAATGGCATCGTCAGCCCTGATAACAGCGCCAGCATCAGCTGATGCTGTTGCATAAAAGCAATGAAGCTAAGCGCGCCATTCACTATCGGCGACAGTGAAACGGCCAGCTTATTCAAAATCACGTTGCCTCCTTCATCAGCGGTTCGCCCCATGACATCACCCTATCAGTTCGCCCCACGGTGTAGGGCGAAAAGGCGGGGCGAGCGTATGGGGTAAAGATGGTGGCCGCTGTGCGGCCATATGCAGGAAAGCATGCTTCCCTGCACGTCACGGCGTGCGCCAGTTCATGCGGGCTGGACGCCCTTATTACCTGTCGCATGGGGGTAATGTCGCGGCTGGACGCCGCGCCAAAACCCCCGACGTCAACGGCGGCACACCGTCGCCCGCTACGCGCGACCACCCCCTTTAAGACGGTCGCTTTCGCCTTTTTCTTCCCTTTGCTCGTTCCTCGCTGCGGGAATAAAAGGGAAGCTGACCTTTAAAGAGGGTGGTCGCGCCACGCTACCGGCTTTTGGCCGGAGACTTAGCCGCGACGGTGTGCGGGGGTGTGCCCCCCGGGTAAACCGCTGTCGTGGGCGACAGCTTTTCGCTCGCCGGGGCGGCGAAATTTATCCGGCTCCCCCCGGCCTGCAAAATCCGCGTGGGCGCGGCTGTTTGCAGGTGAGGCGCGGTGCCTGAATTATTTTCGCTCCTTAACCCGCGAAAATATTTCTGTCCGCGGCCTCATTTTTGCGGCCCCTGTTTCTTCGCTCCTTAATCCGCGAAAAACAGAAGCCGTAAAAACCTGAAAACCGTCACGCTCTGTGCCCGTCTCGCCAGTATTAACCACGAACGCGGCCATATTTACTGATGATCTGACCGATAGCCGCCGGGTCTGCCGAATCACATTCAAGTAAAAACGATTGTCTGGCATCGGCCGTATGGTCAGGCAGAAAACCATGCCTGTTCTTTTTTACGATATTAAAGAATGCCCGTTCAGCGGAATGACATTCACTGCCGCCGCCATTTCCGGTTGTTTTACCGTACATACATAACACCACTTCGCAGGCATCAGCAGCCAGTACAGATGTTGAACATAACGCCATAACGCAGAGCAATAATACGGAGGATATTGCTTTTTTCATTTCAGTCACCGTTATGATTAATGAAAGGTTACGTATTTTGGATAATGTTATTTACCGGGGTTATTTTCTGAATGCCTCTTTTATGCTATTTAAATGAACTGGCTTAAAGTAAATATCACGCATCCGGCGAACATCGCCGTGTATATCAATACTGACGATGACATCAATGCTTTTAAGTACCTTGCGTAACAGCACATCAAAAGGAATATTTCGGCAGTCGGGGTTTTCATAGCAGCGGTCAATGATCCCTTCAATACATTCTTCCGGGCTGCCTGCATGCAGGGAGGTGATTAATCCCTCATGCCCGGAACCAATAATTTTCAGCGCGTCCCACGCTTCCCGGCCACGAATTTCCGCCAGTAATATCCGGTCAGGGTTCATACGATAATTAGCACGGATCAGCCTGCCAGGCGTGATAATAGCGTTATCCCCGGCATCCGCAGGGTAAAAAAGATGCACATAATTGGCATGGTGATAAAAACGGATTTCGGGATTATCTTCGATCGTTACCAGACGGAGATGCAGCGGAATATAATGCAGCAGCGTTTTCATATAGGTGGTTTTGCCGGAGCCGGTTTCACCCACAATAAAAATCGTTTTGCCGTATTCCACCGCCTTTTCCATAAAGCGGGGAATATCCCCGCTGTGATATAACCGGATCAGTGCATTATCCTGACTTTCCGTTTTTTCCTGACCAGCCACGCGCTGATAAAATCCTGCATCAATCCATGACTGATGTGTTTTCTGCTCAAATGAGGGTTTGCGCAGCGTAATGGACACCGTATTACGTTCACAGGCCGGGGGAATAATCGCCTGAATACGTTCGCCGGATCCTAATGTTGCAGAAAGGATGGGTGATGTATCGTCAATATTATCGTCATGCCAGGACGCCAGCGCTCTGGCAAAAGCATGACACTGACGCAACGTGATGGGGGATGCCTGTTTTTGCCATTTTCCCCGAATTTTTGTATGCAGCTCACCTGGTCGGTTAACAGCAATTTCTGTCAGGCCATCCTGAGCAAGAAAATCACCAAACAGCCGGTTTTTCATAAAATCCAGTGACAGGTTTTCAGCGCTCATACCATTTCTTTTTCAGCCGTAGTTGATAAACAGAGGAAAAATCAATATCCGTGCCGGTCATGATGCCGATCACATCGCCCTGGTTCAGGTACATCGTGGGCGGGATATTGATGCTGTTTTCCAGTGTCGTTTTCGCCATTTCCGCCGTGGCGGCGCGGGTGTTTTCGGTATAGTCAGTATTGCGGTCTTTACCCGGCGCGGCATCTGATGCCGCTGCCGCCACGTCCTGTACGGTACTCAGCATCAGGGCGTTGCCGAAACGCGCCCAGAAATGGCTGTCGATCCAGCCTGCGATCCCCGCCTCACCGAGCGGGCCGGTGGCCTGCGTATCGGTAAGCGGGATTTGCAGGCTGCCGGGCTCCGGCGTGCGCAGCTCCGTCCACAGCACAAACATCCGGCTGCGCCCGTGTTGCAGTGCGCCGGTGCGGTAGACGCCACGGGCGACCGTTCCTGCCGGGATCAGCTTCACATGATTACTGGCGCTCCAGACATTCTCACCGATCAGGCAGGAGATATGACCGCCAACATCTGATACGAAGCGCCGCATCATCGAACACGGAATATAGCGGTCCACCGGGATATAGAGATCGGGATCGAGGCCCAGCCGTCTGACACCGGTGGCACGGGCAACGCCCGGATTCTCGTTGTCACTGCTGCCTGCCGGTGCTGTCGTATCCGGGCAGCGCAGGCGTCCATCTTCGTCACTGACCAGTACCGACTGACAGGATGTGTACGCCGTGGAGGCTGACGGGCTGCCCGACGTTTCCGCGTTGCTGCGCAATCCGCTTCGGGACGTGCGTATATTGTCGCCTGACCCTGTACTGCCGCTGTTCAGCCCGTCGGCCAGTGCTGCCGCCTTGTTCAGGGCGGGCGGCCCGGGCGACAGAGCTGGAGTGGCAGGGGTGCTCTGACTGGCAGGTCCCGTGCTTTCCTGCCCCCCTGGCCCGAACAGGCCAAACGGATTACTGTCCATGCCCAGATTTTTACGCTCCTGCTGCACCGCCCCGGAGGAGGGCGGCGGCGCGGTGTGAGATTCTTTCTCATCACCCCTTTTCAGGGCGCTGAGCAGACGATCGCCACCGGATGCCAGCGCGATGACCAGGACCAGACTCAGCAGGCTGACGATCAGCGTGCGGCGACCGGAAGCTTTACGGAAACGGGACACTTCCGGCTGACCAGGCGATGTTTTCTGCTCCGGCTCCTGATATGTCATTGCCGCGCGGGCGCGTTCACGGGCTTCCGCTTCCCGTTCTGCGGTGGTTTTTTCCGGTTCGTCCGGGAAAGATTTGTCGGTCATTTTGCCTCCAGCATAACGGAGGGTGAAACAGTGTCACTGTTGGTCAGCGGGATGCGCCCGAACCCGTCGTTTTCGATCCCCACCACCGAGGTACCGTAGCGCAGTACCAGCTGCGGCGATGCCGGAACCACCATCACGGTGTAGCTGCCCCGTTTAACCGTTCCGGGCGTGACAGCCTGCTCCTGACCATTAACCACCCTGAAAACGGAAGGCAGGGTTTTCGAGGGAGAAAAACCGATATACGCGAAACGACCGTCATCCCAGGTAAAGTCCGGGGCGATGGCGGCGGAACAGGCGGCCACCCGTTTTGTATAGCGCCAGTTGCGCGGCGTGGTGGTCTGCCCGAATGCCGCCGCTATCCGCTGCCGGTCCAGTGTTTCCTCCTGTCGTTGCTGGCGGGTGGCGCTGGCGGCGGCTGACTTTTTCCTCTGCTCATCGGGATAGTGGTAGCGGATAACAAAGGCCTGGGCGGGCGAGTCTTTATCCAGCACGTTCAGCTCCAGGCTGTAATCGCGCTTCGAGGTCACCACGAACAGATTGGTTTTCCAGTCTTTTTCCGTCGGCAGAAACACCTGGCTGACGTTGTTGCCGCTGGCATCCGTGACCGGCTGGGTAATCGGGTTCGGGCTGACGCCCACCCGGTTATCGCTTTTCGTCACGGTCCAGCCTTTGGGAAAACCCGCCTGCGCATCGATAACGGTTTCATCATCGTCAAACACCAGCATGGTGACGTAGCCGGGGCGGGTACTGACGACCGTGGCGTTCTGGTTGTTGTATGTGACGTTCTGCATCCGGCTGTCATACGCGCTGCCGCGCGGTGTCGCTGCGCTCCATGCCACGCATGACATCATTAAGCCAGAGAGGAGCAGGGTATGTTTCAGCATCATTCCCCCCTCAGCTCTTTGTCGCGCTGGTAGCTGGTGACGATAAAGCCCAGCGGGTTCACTTCGCGCTGGCTGTTGGTCAGTTGCCGGTGCGGAACGTAGCGGTAAGTGAGGCGGATATTCCACACATCCGTTTTCACGGAATTATCAGCAATACGACGAATTGTGCGCTTAATACGCAGTGTTGCCAGATTATCCGGCCCGGTGGCAGGCGCATGCACATTGGAAATAATGGCGATATCAACAACATATTCCGCCTTGTTAAAAATCACGTCCGGGGCCTGGTCGCCGTTAAACCCGTCCAGATAGTCCCGGTTCACGCTGTCGCTGTTAAATAACTGCACGTCGTCATAATCACGCTGGAGGGAGAAATAATTATATCCCTCGCGGAGTCTGACATAGTGTGCTGCCAGTGAATGTGCCAGCGCTTTTTCAGATGAAATATCCCGCTCCTTCACGCGGGTCATATATTCATAGCGACCGGTCTGTTTATCCACTGACCATAATTCAGTGTCGGTGGTTTTCAGCGGCAGCAGAATAATAATGGCCGTAATCGCCATTGCGGCCAGAATCAGTCCGGCAGCGGCCACCCGCCAGGCGGTTTTTCGGGAACGTTCTTCCTTTTCCAGCAGTATGGATTCAAAAGAGCGGGAAACATTAATAATGTTCTGAATATCAGACATGGTGAGTCAGCTCCTGAATGATGGCGGGGGAATTCACCGGCTCGGGTTCGCCGGATACCGGCGGAAGGTCGCCCTGATGCCGTGCGCAGCCCGTGAGCGCGCACAGCATCAGAAGGAAGATGCTGAATTTCATGGAAGCCCCTTATTATATGGATGCAGGAATGCCGCACCGGTGGCGCAGGCCACGGCGTGACGGGGAAAGGAAATTAAGGGTCGGGAGGATTAACGGTGACGCTGCCGGTTCAGGCGTTTCATGCTTTCGATGGCGGCGGCGCGTTTCTGCCAGGCGCTCACGGTTTTATCCGTGCCTGCGCCAGTGAGCCTGCCGGTCGCCGCGGCGACGGCCATGCCGCCTTTCGCAGCCAGGCGGGAACCGCCCCTGGCGCCTGGGCCGGCAAGGCTTGCAGATTTGTTCGCCAGTCCGCTCAGGCCACTCATGGCTGCCCCCTGTAGTACCGCCTGTACGGCGGCCCCGCTGAGTGCGCTGGCGAGCTTCGCGGAAAACCAGACCACCACACCCGCCGCGACCCCGGCCAGCAGGCACTGCGCCGCCAGCGTGACCATATTAGTTTCAGCAGATGTTTTTGTTGCGGCATCCAGTATTTTATTCAGGTAATTAATGGCGATACGGATGGATAAGGCAGAAAACATGATCGTTAATATTGCCGCGAAAATTGTTTTCAGCCAGTTATCAAACATCGGTTTAAGAAAACCGTACAACAGGCAGAAAATAAAGAGCGGCGCGGTGGTCGTCATTAACAGGATGGTGATTTCGGCGAGCAGGTTGGCAAAGGTGGCTGCCATCAGCAGGACAATAGAGCCGCCCCATACCAGGACTTCGGCAAGGCCACCATTCAGTTTGACGTAAGTTGAGGTGTCCATATTAAATAACTTTTGCCCCAGCGCCTGTGCCTTTTCCCAGACGGTATCGAGCAGCGCCCAGACGTTATCATCGCCGCTGATACCGTCTTTAAGTCCCTGGATAGCCGCTACCGCCATATCCAGCCAGCCATCAAGGTTTAACACAAAGGTGGTGATAAGCAGCATTCGCCCCACATCCCAGACGACATCTTCAACCGGGCTCCGGAGTTTGCCGCCCAGCGTCTGATAGCCGCGATACAGAATAAATAAGGTGAAAGAGCTGACAATGATGACGCTGATCATCGTGCCGTAAGTGGAAGACTGGCCTTCCAGTACGGCATTCAGTCCATCCATGATGTTTTTGTCCATACCCACAAAAATACCACCGGACATGGTGCCTCACCTGATATATAAAGAAAGGAAATAAAAAACAGGGAGAATTCCTTGTTTTGCTGGAGGAGAAATTACTGTGTCACTGCATTTCGTTTTTCAGCTTCCTGCTGAAATATCGCCCCGAATTTCTTTTTAACCCCAGGCTGGCCTTCCTGTGCAAACATAAGTGCTGCCCGGTGGGCAAACTCACAGTTATCGCTCGCCTCGCCATCCTTCAGGCATTGCGTATAAACTGCATAAGTTTCGTCAGGATGCTGTTTATACCAGACCTCGGATTTGGTTTCCTTGCAGCCGGACAGTAATATCACACCTGAGAGTATGTATAAGGTGAATAATGATCTGAGCACGGATAACCTCCTTATAAATTATTAAGGTCAGCAACAGGTGCCGTTAGCTGCTGCTGTTCAAAGGCTTTCTGTCTTTGCTGTTCCAGCAATGTCGTTCGCTGTTCAGCCTGTCTGACAGACATCTCCCACTGATTCGTCAGCGCATTTAACTGTACGCTTTTCGCTGCGATGGCGTTAGCCAGATCCTGAGACTCTTTCGAGTCCTGCGCATTCGATATACGGTCAGATAAGTCTGATATATCGCTGAGTGTGCTGTTGATCCTGTTTTCAACGTCAGTGGTATTCTCAATCGCCATTGCCTGATTGAGGATCATCTGTTTACAACTGTCGGCCAGGGCCTGAGATTTTATTCCTTCCTGTTCCTCGCTGCATACGCTGAACGATTTGTATTTATTGTAAAGGTTTTGCAGTTCAGAAGAATATGAACTGTTCTGCGTGGTCAGCAGATCATCCAGTGAAATACCGTTCTTACGGAGATTATCAATATCGGTTTTCAGGCTTCGGGCATCACTGAGAAAACCCTGAATATCCCGCACGCCGGTTGCGGTAGCCAGTTGCTTCTTATACGCATCAAGTTCACTTTTATAATGGGTAACCGTATCCTCCCATTGCTGTAATTTCTGCATCCACTGGTTAATGGATTCGGTATTCTGCACGGCGTCGAAAACCGGTATTCCGGCGCTGAACGCCTGCGTCGGGAAAAATAACGATAATGCCAGAAAGGTATATCTGCTACGCATATCAATGACCTCCGTATGAATATCAGATTGCCCGCTCAAGGAAGGTATCTTTCCATTCATCAGGTCGCATACCGTCCTGATAAATGGCATCGAATATTTTCAGGTTGTCCTCACTGCCGCTGAGAAGCCGGGTGAGTTTACCCAGTCCGGACAGATCCATTTTCGCCATTGCCACAAACGGGCGGGTTTCTCCGGCCCGCAACGGTGTTTTCAGGATGACCATATAATGCTCGCCCGGATCCAGGTTTCTGACCATCTCATAAACACTTTCCGGCACTTTCATTTTCTCCACGTAATCTGCATGACTGGCTTTCGTATTGGCGAGGAAAATCTGGGTACCGCACTGCTCAATAATCGCCGGGGCTATGGGGTGTCTGACGATTTCATCCGGTGACTGTGTTGCCGGAACGAAGATACCGTTCAGCTTGCGGATGACTTTCAGCATATTGAGCGAGAAGCGGGAAAATTCGACATCGGCCAGCCAGCGCCAGAATTCATCCATAAACATCACCAGGCGGCGACCGTCCAGAAGACTGGTCACACGGTACAGCAGGTAAAAGGTCACGGGGCCGCGAATATCGTCATCATCCAGAAATTCGGTGCCGTCGATACCAAAGTTATCGACATCGCTGATGGTGAAAGTATCAGCCTCGTTATCAAACACCCAGCCGAACTCGCCCCCCTGCGCCCACTGTTTCAGGCGAATACGCAGCCCGTTGGTGCGGGCATCTGTAGTCGGCGGCTCCGGCAGCACTTCCAGCAGCCGGGTGATCCCGAACCGGCGGAACTCCGGCGGATAGTCCAGCATGATGGTGTCCACGGCGGCACTGATCCGCTCCTCATCGCGCGGATCGAGCGGCTTACCGTTTCGGCGGCACAGCATGCGCACCAGCCGTTTGATGAAACTGATGTTCCGGCGGGTTGGCTCCAGCGCAAACGGGTTGAAGCCGGTGGGCTCGCCGGTACGGATGCGGAAGTATCGTCCACCCACCTGGCGGATCGCCATCTCCGCCGCCCGGTCCTTATCGAAATACACCGTGGTCAGCCGTTTGAGGGTGGCAGAAGGCGCAAACGACGCCGGGTTACGGTACTTCTGCATCAGTTGTTGCATGACGGTCATCAGCAGGGTTTTACCGGAGCCGGTTTTTCCGATAATCGCCGTATTCCCCGGCGTTTTCTCTCCGGTGTCATCCCGCCCGGCTTGGCTGTCGTGCAGGTTCAGGTAATACCCGCCACCGCCAGGAGATGTGAGGATGGCGATGGCTTCCCCCCACGGATTACCGCTGCGTTTGTGGGAATGGAAGTTATGCAGGCAGGCCATATCGGCAAAATTCTGGCTGCTGACGGCCACCAGTCGGGGACGCAGCGTATAGACTCCCGGCAGTTGCGCCAGATACGCGGCGGGCAGTGACAGGGTGGAGAGCGTCGTCATAATACCCAGATCGGCGAAGGGCTGGGCCAGAACGTTAGTGTCCTTCACCACCTGTCCGGCACTGTCTGAGGAGATCAGCAGGGAAAAGTGGAATTTACCGCACGACACATGTCCGGACTGGAGCAGGTCGCGCAGGACAATCAGCTCTTCGCGCTGGGAAATCGCGTCGTCGTCCGTGGAGTTAAGCCGTTTTTCCGCCAGCCGGATATGATTCTGCGCCTCATCCCGTGCCATACAGGTAAAGGACTGCGTCAGAATATACTCGCTTTCAGCGTACAGCAGCGCATCCAGCATACCGGTATGGGTTTCCGGGGAATAATCCTTAATCTCCAGGCTGCGGAAGAAGCGGGAACCGCTGACCGTCTGGCATTCACCAGTGTCGGTGGTGAAAAACACGTCCGGCGTGCTTAACGTTTCATAAAACGGCGAGCGCGTTACGGCCACTTTCTGCCACTGGCCTGTGATCAGGCGGTGGAAGAACGCCAGTTGCGAGGAATATACCCGCCCGTTTTCTTCATATATCCCCAGCGGCGTTGCCATATAGCGGGATAATGAAGATTCCAGTGCTTCGCGGTATTCCAGCATGATTTTGAGCGCGTCATCCAGAGCTGGCTGGCGTTTACCGTGCGACTGCGCTTTCATTGTTTTCTTCTCAATCTGAGAGAACGGTGCGTAGCAGACGGTGAAAAACAGCCGGTGCCGCCAGAACGGTTTTTCTTTTACCGGCTGGTAATACCGCCGCGTCACGTCATCGGAAAAAGGAATACCCGAACAGGCTTCAAAAGCATCATGGTATTTTTCACGGAGCCGGTGAATATAAAATGTTACCGGCAGACCTTCATACGAGCGGATAATATTGTTCAGATACGTGGCCATCAGGGTCAGGTGATGTTCATCTTCACATTCAAAGACTGTGCCGCCCAGTTCCCACGTGGCAACAAAATCACGGTGACGGTTTCTGATGACGTAAGGGTGAATATGGGAGGAGTACGGAATATATTTATCCAGCGTAATACGCTCGTTTAATTTCATTTTCTGAATAAACTCCGAGACATCAACATTATCGTACTGATTCGCCAGAAGGGCATTCGCGCCAAAATGGGTATTGGTGAAAAGTCGTCCACGGGTTTTAAACGCCAGCCAGAGCAGACTGAAATAATGAATGTCCTTTCGGGCTTTATTTTTCATTTCCGCCCAGGCCGGGATCAGCAACAGTGCCAGGTAATAGCTGACATAGACCGCCAGCAGGACGATGGCCCCGCTGACGAGAACGAACGGCACCAGAGGAATACCCATAATGGCGGCAGGCCGCGTAAGTGCTTTATTCAGCGTAGCCATCGTTACCTCGCTTATGACGCCCAGTAGGCACCGAAGCCGGACGCGCCGACAATCAGGATCGCGCCGATGATGACGTTACGCATGTCGTGCAGGCTCTTGCCGTCGAAAAGCACCTTGTAGCCCACCCACATGGTCGCCAGCGTGATGGTGACGGCGGCCAGTCCCAGCAGGCCGGTCGAAGTATTGCTCAGTGTCTCATTGGCCTTGTTAAATCCGCTGTCCGCCGCCAGCAGCGGGGCAGGCAGCAGCACGGAAGCAACAACGGAGTAACGGCGTTTACGCATGATCATTTATCCTCATCAGGGATAACAGGGATAGCGCCGCGAATGACGGCACCGGGATAATGCAGAGAAGTCAGGACCGGCGCAGTGGCACCGGCAGGATCGCCACGCAGCACAACTGCGGGATAACGGACAGGCGGTTGCGCGTTCCGGTCAGGGTCACGCTGCCGGTCTTCCCGGGTGGACGGGACGACATAGCCAATGCGCTGCACGTAGCTGGTCTGGTTAAAGGCGGATTCCGGTCGCTGGCCGGTTTCAAAGTTGCCGGAGTAGTAACAACTGAGTGCGCGTTTCAGGGTGCCACCGCGCCGGTAACAGTCGGCGAGAATGCGCTCAAATACCGACAGATTGATGCAAGGGTTAAGCAGGTCGCTGGCCGTGACGCCGTAATGGCGGAAATTGGTGCTGGTGATTTGCATCAGGCCGACAGAGTAACGGCGGCCCTGAGCCATCAGGCGGCGGAGAATATGCTCTGCCTCTCCCCGACTGGCTGGCTGGTGAGAATTAACGTGTTTATCGCCGGAAGATTCTCCGGAGTTCGGAACAATCTCGGCAATGGCATACGGGTTAAAACCGGATTCCACCCGCGCCACGTCGAGTGCCGTGGACGGATGAATGCTGGCGGCGCACTGCATGGCCGCCGCCAGAAAGGCAGTGGTGGAAAGCATGATGGCCTCAGAAAGCAGACAGCATGCAGGGTCTGCAGACGCTGCATGCTGTGGAGTCAGAATCAAAGGGATTACTGCGCGGTTTCGACAGGAGCCGTACTCTGCTGCGGACTGTTTTCCTCGCGGGGTTCCAGCAGGACTAGTTTGCCGGAGACGGCAATACCGGGCGTCAGGACAATATTCAGACCGGCTTTACCGTGGTGAGCAAAGGCAACGCCGACTTTTGTCCAGTATGTATTTTTCTCGCCCTGAGTATCCGGCTGACTTTCCTGGGTAACATATGCATAATAATCGGGTTTTCTCATGATGAGCCCTTTTAATAAAATGGTAGAAAATAATATTTTTTCGATCACGTCCCGATTCTGCATTCCGGTTTTAACGGGTCAGCGAGAACATTCAGCGGCACCCTGAATTGTGGTTTTGTGACAGCCCGTCCCGTATTATTAAAGAGCAATACCCGGCCCGGACGAATTAACGTCCATTAGGGCAACCATTCTGTAATGGCGTGTTCAGCATGAGGGGTCTGGATCGAGTCATAAACGATAAACTCAAAACAAAAATGAAAGAGTTAGTCGGATGGATAAATAAAGAAATTGGAGAGCAGGAAAGGAAGTTGAAGTAAATTATGGGGATTAATTTTTATTTTCTGATACAGATAAAGACGTATGAGCATTTATTACTCATACGTCTTTTGGTTCACATTTAACAACGATGGCGTTCAAGTTTATCCTGACATTCCGTACAGGTTGTTACGCCTGGTAGTGCCTGCCGTCGTTTTTCAGGAATAGGTTTACCGCATAAACGGCAGTGGAATAATGATGGTGTTGTTCCTGGTTTGAAACGGCTCTGTTCAATCATCTCTTCCAGTCGTTGTTCATTGAACTCCTGATCGCGGTCGATCTCATCCGGCATTTGATGCCCTCCTGTTGGCGGCTTCCTTTTCGCAGAGTGTGATGCGCTTCCAGATGGTGGTGAGAGACAGACCTTCGGCGTCCGGCAATAGCTTTTCCGTCACCTGCATCATGGCGGCCAGCGCGTCGGGGGATTCAAGGTTTTCCACCCGGCACTTCTGCCATTGCAGCCAGATAGCCGCATCCGTCTCTTCATCCGGTTCAGGCGTTCGGCCATACGGCACGCTTACACCCAGCAACCGTCGGCGAAGGCAGACTTCATTTGATGTCAGGCCAAAATAGTGGTTGAGCAACGAGATAGAGCCACCCAGGCGGATAGCACGGTTAATCTCCTGTTGATGGTGGTATTCCTGGCGGGCCTGCGCCAGTAAATGATGCAGAACATCATGGCGGACACTGACCGAAACAAAGGGAGCTGCCGCCCGGCTGACCGTAAACAGCTCATCGAGTGATAACTGATTAAGAGCATTCATTTCGTCGAAAGTAAATCCGAGGGATTCACAGTGACGAATATTGCCTTCTTTCAGAGCGTGCAATGCATCAGTTAAGATGGTGTAATTAATTAATGGAATCATTCTGTTATCTCCTCAATCTATATGGAAAAGTTGAGCAAATAAACGGACATTTTTAACTGATCTAACGTCCGGCTAACTTAAGGTTGATCCATTCATCAATTTCCGATTCGAGCCAGGCCACACTGGCCGGGCCAATTTTTATTGAACGTGGGAACGAACCATTTTTCATATACAAGTAAATTTGAGAGCGTTTCAAACCGGTTTTTTCTTCGACCTGTTTTAAACGTAATAACTGATGTGATGTCATTGTATTCTCCTATTGTGGAATGACTGGTGCATGTCCAGAGAAAATAAAAGAACACAGCAGTAAGCTTAGGAAAAGCCGATAGCACCTTATTACTGATGGGAAGATCCTTAGTACGGTTTTGTAGTGAATAAATAATAAGTTATTAGTTGTATAAGGATGTGGAGAAGGATAGTTGTGCTGCTGTGTAGTTTTCAGCGTTTCGCTGGTGCAATGGTGTCATGACTTAGCGTGATAATGAGGACAATAAAAAGATGCGGTTAAATACATTCATTGTGAATTTCAGTCAGGGGGGGCGTTACCACTCTAGCGGTAATGCGCTATGAAGCATCGCCATAGAAGTGTTCTGTGTGGTCGAAACATATATGCTCAACTACTTCCTTAACACAATGCTGAATTGATTGTGCTTCCCGATCATGTATAGACCGATCCAACAGATATAATAAAGTCCTTTGATTCTTGTTATCGTTAAGGCGGCTGAGGCAATATAGTCTTGGCTGGAGGTTCCATGCCGTAAAGATTCTGTAGTGTGATCCCCCGCACAGGGAGACGGATATGGCAGCTCTATGACTCACCTCTGGTTTCTTGGAAAACCTGATGTCGCTAAATATCGGTTAAGTGTGCGCTTGTTTTCCGTTCGGCAAAATAGTGTGCGGGTGTACTGCCCATGGTTTTTTTGAACATGGTGATAAACGCATTAACCGATTCATACCCCAGATTAGCCGCAACATTCTGAACCGAAACGCCGCTAGCCAGTTCCCGGAGAGCAATTATCAGTTGCAGTTGCTGACGCCAGCGTCCGAACGTCAACCCGGTTTCGCGCAGCATTAAACGCGCGAGAGAACGCTCGCTAAGCGCCAGTCTTTTTGCCCATGTTTTGAATGTGCTTCGGTCATCAGGTTGACTGACCAGAGCATCGGCCATGGCGCGGATTTTAGGATGCGACGACACAGGGAGGCTCAGTTTCTGCTGAGGCATGGTGGCTAATTCATCAAGTGTTACTCTGGTCAGTCTGGCTAGATGGCTTTCTGGTGGGTATCCGATGCCCTCGTGGGTTAAACGGGCAATGAGTTCTTTGATCAGACCAGAAATGGCCAGAGTGCAGCATCGCTCCGGCAGCTCGGCGGCTCCAGGCTCGATAAAAAGATAGTTGAGATGCGCATTCCAAGTAGCTTTTGCGCTGTGCGGCACTCCCCCAGGGATCCAGACGGCACAATCAGGCGGCACGATCCAGATATCATTTTCGGCGCGACAAATGACCGCTCCATAGAGGGCAATAATCAATTGCCCTTTGCGGTGCGTATGCACAGGCACTTCGGCCGCGTAATCGACAAAATCTAAATGACGCGCGACTGCGGGGCAGGAGGTGGTATCCGGATCGAACAGCGTATTGGCAAGTGGGGGTAACATAGATTGGCAACATTTAGGTATTTTTTGACAGAATAGAGTATTTAAGTGGATATGCAAGCCGGTAATAATTTCCGGCATGAAAAAATTAACGCGAGTTACTTTCATTTTTTTACACACGATATGCCATCGTCTTCACGGTATGGCTTCTCCTTCACTACTGAATGATGCGAACGCTCTGCTCTATTCGGCGAAGAGTTTTACCGCTGCGATGCTCGCATACTATATTGCATTATCAATTGGCCTGGAGCGGCCTTCCTGGGCAATTATCACCGTATATATTGTTTCCCAAACCTCCGTCGGAGCATCGCTAAGCAGAAGTTTGTATCGTCTGGTGGGAACGGTTATTGGCGCTGGCATGACGGTATTAATTGTACCCACGTTCGTGAATTCCCCCGTATTTTGCAGCGTGATACTGGCAGGCTGGATTACATTCTGCCTCTATTTGTCCTTGCTGGAACGTACGCCCCGGGCCTATGGTTTTGTCCTTGCTGGTTACACTGCGAGTCTGATTGGCTTCCCTGCTGTATCCGATCCTGGCGCGATTTTTGACATCGCTATCACTCGGGTACAGGAAATCATGATCGGTATCTTCTGCGCGGCACTTATTCATCGCTATGTATTACCCGCGCGCATCTCAGGCCAGTTCAACAGTAAATTATCGCAGACGCTGCTCGCGGCGCGACAGCGTATCGCAGAGACTTTAACAGGCAAACCCGATCCTGTTTCCTCGCCGCTGCATATGGCACTGGCATTGCAGTTCCTGCAGGGCATCAGCCATCATATCCCTTATGATTTTGCGTTCTCTGTACCGGTCCGGCAAGCGAGAAAAAGGCTTCATGACAGGCTTGCGCGATTAGTCATTGTTAACTGTGAGTTACGTGACCGTTTAGCGCTGATAGCGAAGATACCTTTCGATGTGCAAATTTTAATGGATGATGTTGAGGTCTGGCTGGCCTGCAAAGATGAAGGAAAATTTAAAAGCGAGGGGGAAGCGCTCAAAAAACGCAGTGAAAAATTACTGCAGCGCTATGTCGTACATGAGTTGACGTTTGTAGAAGCACTGCATGTAAGTTTTATGCGCTACCTGACAGAGGCCATTGTCCTCGTGCAGCAGTGCTATCGTCTTTCGGATGCCATTCATCACGCGAATCAGATGCCTGCGCACTCAGAAATGAATACCGTGAAAGGGTATGTATTCCACCGCGATCCTCTTACTGCTGCCCGCACCGCATTGGGCGCTTTCACCATCATTTTGAGCGGCTGCATGGTGTGGATTTTCTCGGCATGGCCTGATGGCGGTACGGCAGTATCTATCCTTGGCGTTTGTTGCACACTGTTTGGCAGCTTCGATACGCCTGCCCCGCATATTGTGAAATACATCATTGGTTCCCTCTGGGGAGTTGTGATAAGCCTGATTTACAGCTTCGTTCTCCTACCGCAAGTCAGTGATTTTATCGTGCTGGTAGTGGTTCTAGCTCCGGTATATCTGCTTGCCGGATCGCTCCAGGCAAGGCCGCCCACCACGTTTATGGCGATGGGGATCACACTGACGCTGCCTATTTTGTGCGAGCTGGGTGCTCATTACAGCGGGGATTTTGCCGTGGCGGTGAATACCTCTATCGCATTATTTTCTGCAACTGGCTTTGCGGTATTCAGCATGGGCTTTCTGCAGACTGTGCAGGCAGATGCGGCAATAAATCGCCTGCTTAAATTATGCCAGCGCGATATTAACCGCAGCGTGAAAGGTGTGTTGAATACTGATGAAACTCTCTGGATCAACCTGATGATCGATCGGGCTGCGTTGATACTGCCACGTTTGCCGCGCAGCGGACAGTCATCAGAACAGGCATTGAATCATCTTTTGCACACCCTGCGTATAGGCCTGTGTGTAATGCGATTACGCCGATGGGATGCGCATGCAGACAAAGAAATAAAAGAGGTTCTCAATTGTCTTACACACTCGACGGATATTAACACCTTACTTGAACGGATTGTCAGCCTGACTGAGCGTAGCCTGTCCGTAGCAGATGAACTATCGCGGCATCATGTTAATCAACTGGTTGATCTGTACTGCGCATTAAGCACTCAGGAAATGGAGCCTGTCGATGATCAATGATTTCAATATTGAGGGCGTTTTTGTACCCGGTCTACTGTTAATTTCCCTCGTCGCGCTCACCTGTACGCTATTACTCGTGCAGCTTTTCTCGCTAAGCAAGGGTTACCGTCGCTTGCCGTTTCGCCCGATGATCGATTTTTCCATCTTTATTATTACTTTTTACCTGTTGTTGCAGGGACTGACCGAACTGGGGTTTTTAAAATGAAATCGTTACTTTCTCTACTGGGCCGCTATTTGCTGACGCTCAGCGCTGTGGCGGTTGCTACGCTTTTGGCTTTTATTCTCTGGAAACATTATGTGCAAACCCCCTGGACCCGCGATGGTCGGGTTCGTGCGGATGTGGTCCAGATTGCGCCGGATGTCTCTGGACCGGTTCTGAATGTGGCCGTCCGCGATAATCAGTGGGTTAATCGGGGCGATGTGCTCTATTCCATTGACCCGCACTGGTTGAGGTTGGCAGTGGTCAGCGCCCAGGCTGATGTTGAGGCGAAACGTCATGAAATGCTGATGCGCCAGGATGCGGCGAGGCGACGCTCTCAGATTAAAGGGGTGATTTCCAGCGAGGATTTACAACAAACAGCCAGCGCAGCCAGCGTCGCTGCGGCTAATTACCACGGTGCACTGGCTGCGCTGGACCTTGCAGAGCTTAACTTATCGCATGCTATTGTTCGGTCACCGGTTACGGGCTATGTCACACATTTGCGGCTTCGCCCTGGTGACTATGCCACAGCGGGAGAAACTAAAGTTTCCATCATTGATGCCAATAGTTTTTGGGTGGTTGGCTATTTTGAAGAGACTAAGTTGCAACATATCCGCACGGGAAATACTGCACACATTACGCTGATGGGATTTAAGCCGGTGATCACGGGTCATGTTGAGAGTATCGGACGCGGAATAGATGATAACAATGACGAGACCGGGGGGCTTGGCCTGCCTAATGTCGAGCCAACCTTTAGCTGGGTGCGGCTCGCGCAGCGTATCCCGGTTCGGATTCATATTGACAGATTGCCGGAGGGAGTTGAATTGGTGGCTGGACTGTCTGCGAGTATATCCATCACACCATAATAAAAAGTATGGTTTCTATTGAGGATTTATGCAGAACTTAGGGATTGTCAGCTCTTGATCTATATGCCTGATGAAAATGTATTTCTAGTAGAGTAATTCTAAGGTTTCGGTTATGAAAAACAGAAAAGATTTTGTAAATAACTTAATTATCTGGATAAACAAAAATATAGAGATGCCACTAAAAATTGATGATGTGGCTATCAGGTCCGGATATTCAAAATGGCATTTGCAGAGACTGTTTTTTTCTGAAACAGGGCAGAGCCTGGGAGGTTTTATCAGAGAGAAAAAATTATGTCTTATTTTAGAGGCTGTTATCACAACAAATGAACCTTTGATAAACATCGCGATGCGATTTGGCTTTGACTCTCAGCAATCATTAACTCGGGCATTCCGAAAAAGATATAATGTCCCACCACACCGGTATAGAAAAAATGCCGTCAATATTAAAAATAACTCTTCTTGGGGGTAAGGTAATTACCCGTATCATAAGGATGAGTTTTTAAATCCTTAGTAAGTATCTGGGTTATGGGTGGGGTTCATCTTGTAATAATGGTCTTAGTACCGCTGTTATAGATTTTTGAAGAAAATAAAAATTCTCATTTATTTCATTGTAAATGAACTTAAGGCTTTCTGTGCAATATGTTTTTTTCATGCTTTTGCATGTGTAAGGTATCGGTTAGTACAGTCTGATTCATTAATTGGAATATAATTACGAACCCATGTATGTATTTAGTAGTTGGATGAGCTAAGGTTAATCTATTTTGTGGATTTTGGATTCGAGCGAACCTATGCAATTCGACTAAACCCTCCTTTAATAAGGAGTGGCTTTAATGTATATGCGTGGTTGCGAGCATTTAAGTACTGTTGCTTGCTTTTACTTTTCTAATGCTTGATAATTGATGATATGTATTGATACCAGTAGTACAGAAATACAATGTCCCTTGAGGTGACAAGGAAAAAAGAGTCAAAAAAACTAATTATGTCCGTATTACTGATTTTAGAGTCCTTAATACGGACATTTGGGTTTGGTAAAATTCACTTGCGTCAATCAGACATTGATGTGGGGGAACCGCGTACGAGTGCAGTTTTTAACTTATCACCACTGAGCCTGTCGGTAATGCCTTCGTCAGATGCCCATTGTTCGAAAATAGATAGTAGTTTGTACGGTTTACTAATTAATGGACGGATGACTTCATTGTTTTTACAGGCCAGCCAGAAAAAACGAGATAGTGGTGTTGATATTCGCGTTGCAGATAATGGGGGCACTCTGCTATTGGTTATGATGTCAATGACTTTATCAAGTTCAGCATGTCGAATAACAAACCAGGCATCCCGAGGTAAAATATGAGCCGGGAAATACTCTTTCCCCAGGTAATTATTTATCCTCTTTGAGAATATCTCTTTATGTACATATGGTGAAATGTTTTTAGGGAGTTGCATAATTTTTTGTGTTATTCTTTCTTCCCATGTCATTTTATCGAATAGTTGAAATGGTTCTCCTTGTAAGCTAACTGTTATGCCATGATTAAAATCAATAGCTCCTGTTACAGGTAATGGTATTTTAAGAGATTGGGAAAGTAATTTTTGTACTAGAACATATTCATATCCAATCAATAGAGTGTCAATCACTCTCTCTGTGGGAATGATATATTTGCCAGTAGTGCTAACAATAAAATTATGTCCTTCAATAAACGCTTTTTTGTCAAGAAGACATAAACGATTTATTGATGACATATCACATGGTCTGAGCCTTACTTTGTAGCTCGATCTCTGTATTTTTCGTAATGTAATTGGCGACTGAAAGTAAATAGAGAGATGAATGCTGCCATGTAATGCATGCCTGTAAATGTCACTTTTTTTTAATCTTCAGTCCTTTTTTATTTATCACTTCGACTGCTTCACGGATAGTCAGCCAGTCAGGCGAACTATAGTTTGTATTTGATAGTGTTTGTTTTTTTGACATAGTGGTTTGCCTCTATTTCTATTTTTTAAAAAAATACCATGAATTTTCCAGTGAAATTAATTTCATGGTGCGGGATCTATTACGTTATAATATTTGGATTATATTGATACGGGGGCTTCTTAGCGTTTCAGTCCCCCATATCCGGCCTCATATTTCGCAGTGATTGAAAAGAAGAACAAATATCAGGTTAAACTAATTCAATTCTCAAACATTATTTAAGTTGAATGGAAGACATTACATAAATCTGTCTGCTCCGCCTGATGCTTCAATTGTCTGTCCAGTAACAAACTGATTCCTCCCAGAAAGTAGGAACGTAGCAATTGCAGCAATATCTTCAGGAAGTCCAAAGCGGCCCACAGGCGTTTTCTCTTTACCCAGTAATGCCATTACCTCTTCGTCTGTTCTGTCAGCCAGTTCAGGACGACGATTGCGAACATTCGGTAGCATGTTCTGCGCCCAGTTATCCGTCGCGACAGCACCCACTCCGATCGCATTGACCAGAATGCCATCCGGAGCCACGCTAAGTGCTAAACTACGGGTCAGGTTGTTGATAGCGGCGCTCAGTGCGTGTGAGACGGTAAGTTGCGGATTAGGGTAGATACCGCCAATGGATGAGATATTGACAATACGCCCCCAGTTTCGTCTCTGCATCCCGGGAATGATTACCTTACAAAAACGTCGCATGGCGGAGAATTTGGTCTCAGTCATTATCTGCCAGTCTTCTTCCGAAGTGGTTAACAGCGTGCCCGCATGAGCTCTTCCGGCATTGTTCACCAGTAAATCAATACGCTGAAAAACTTTTTCCGCTTGTTCAACCACTAAAGAAGGTAGTTTGGGATCAGTCACATCCCCGGCAATAGGCAGCACCGAAACACCGTATTTCTCTGAAATTTTTTTCGCAGCAAGAATCAGCTCAGGTTCTCGTCTGGCCACCATGACTAAATGCACACCATTCACGGCCAATTCTTCACAAATGCTGAAACCAATTCCGGTATGGGCTCCAGTTACCAGAGCCACTTTTCCAGTCAGTTTTAAATCCATTTGTTGCTCCTCAAGTTAAGCACAGTCAATAACATGAGCAGTATTAGTAACAAATCTCTTTTTCAGGAGCTTGTGCATCAGAATTCAGATGTCTGAAAAAAGCGGTCAAAGAGTTGGGTGTCGCCTTTGCTTATACTCCAGACAATATTGAGTTTAGTGCCAGGAGTGGTCAATGCGTTCGGACAATCACGGGCTTTCTTCTACCAGGATTCTTATGCTGGGGATTATTTGTTGTATTGTTGTGGCTAATATTTATTTTAATCAATCTGTCCTGAATTTAATTGCCGGATCATTTCCCAATGAATGGGGAGCTGTTTCTTTGATCCCCATGGTCACCCAGGTAGGCTATGCGGTGGGCTTATTCTTTCTGATCCCCCTGGGCGATTATATTGAACGTCAGCGGCTTATCCTGCGTCAAGCGCAGGTGCTTTTCCTGGCAATGATCGGCATGATGTTATCCCCAACGGCGACAGTGTTGGTGTTCTTCTCCTTCCTTACCGGGATGGCTGCAACAGTAGCTCAACAGATAGTGCCGCTTGCCGCCTCGCTCTCAAGAACTTCTGCACGAGGTAAAACCGTTGGTACGGTGATGAGCGGTGTCCTGGCAGGTATCCTTGCTGGCCGGGCTATCGGAGGCCTTATTGGTCAGTATTTCGGCTGGCGTGGCGTCTTTTTATCCGGCGCGATCATGACATTGCTGGCTATATTTTTCATCTTACGCATTTTGCCTACTCAGTCGTTGTCAACGCCAAAGTTTAACTATCTGGCGGTATTACGTTCATTAGGACTGCTGTGGAAAAACGAGCCGCAGGTGCGTGGTGCAACTCTTACACAAGCAATGCTGTTTGCCTCCTTCAGCGTGCTGTGGACCGTGCTCCCTTTCTGGTTAGCTCATCGCTACGATTACGGTGCAGGGATAACCGGCGCCCTAGCTGCTTTGGGGTTAATCGGTATTCTGTGTGCGCCTCTGGCGGGAAGTTTCAGCGATCGTCAGGGACCATTCCGAATGGTTGTTTTTGGTGTGATACTCATGCTGCTAGCCTGGACTGTTTTTTGGAGATGGAACAGTATTGTGGGTATGGTGGTGGGCATTCTACTACTGGATGCGGGTGAGCAATGTGTACTGATAGCTAATCAGCACACGATTTATTCTTTGCGTCCGGATGCCAGAAACCGTCTTAATACATTATTTATGTGCGTTATGTTTATTGGCGGAGCATGTGGCTCACTGACTGCCACCTGGTTATGGGAGACAACTCATAGCTGGGCGCTGATTTCTTCAGCAGGGGGCGGACTCGTGATCATGGGGATGTTGATAGCCGTAAAACGTAAATATTCAGGCCCCTATTCGGGCACATAGCGCAATAGCACTTCTTACATCCGTCGCATTGTCTGAGTCATCAACATCATGTAAAGCGTCCTGTATCAATTGTTTAGCAGCCCATTTTTCCCCGGCTTCAGCCTGCAATGTCGCCAATGAATAAGCAATACGGAGGGCCCAGCCATGAGCCTGTTGCTGACGCGCTTTGTCCAGGGCCTTCTCCAACAGCAGGCGTTGCTTCCGAGGAGGTAATTGAGTGGCAGAAAGACGCATCAGCTCAGGCGTGCACCAGTTTTCATGATCCTGGCGGGTGGCTCTCAGCGATAACCCGGTATCAATTTCTGACAACAAGGGTGAATATTGCCAATCTAATCCCATCGTCCGCAACGAGCTAAACAGTGTGGTTTGACTAACATCGGTATGACTGAACTGTTTGGCCCAAACAAGAAACAGCTCGCCGTATGTCTTCCAGAAATATAAATCATGCCTTTTTGCCAGATGAATAAGCCAGTTTGCGGCCTTTATAACCCAACGCGGATTACGATCCAGTGCTGCTGTCATACAAGCGCCTTCAGCCAGTGCACAGCAAAGAGAACAGACATGCTGCAAACGAGCGGCTTTTTTAACACCGCGCCATGCCATCTGTTTCGCGGCCTTATACTCACCCTGTAACCAGAGTAAACGAGACAGAAAGGCCTGACCGGCGCTCTCTTGATCAAGACCAAAACGGAAAGAGTGGCTTAATTCACCATGTTCATACCAATCAAGAGATTGCTGGAGATAATCACGCCCGACATCATGACGGCCCAAAAAATGCAGGGATACACCGAGAATACGCAGCCCGGTTGCCATCGCCTCCTCGTCGGTAATGGACCGTGCTAGCTCGCACATAGATTGCGCATGCTCAAGCGCTTTATCCAACTCGCCAGTACGCAGATAATACAACCATAATCCGTAATGTGCCTGTAAACGTATTTCTTTGTCGTCGAGCTTTTCTGCAATTGTCAGCGCGGTTTTCCAGGCTGAATGTGTTTCAGGCGTAGGGCCTTTTGCCCAGGTTGACGCCTTACCTGCTACAGCGCTGAGATTCATTCTCTGGCGTAGCGTTAATACTACCTGCGAAGTATTTTCATAAAGCAGAGGATAAATATGGCGCTGACATTCATCGTATAGTGAATATTCAATCCAAAAAGGGGTCATCGCTTGTAATATCTTAAGCCCCTTAGAAGGATCGGCCCCCTCAGTCAACGTTTGCTGTAATACACTCCGCAAATCATTAAGCATATGGCTATAACGTTCACGCCACTGTCCCGTTGGCAGCATAAACCAATCACCTTGGGCCTCTTCTACCAGAACTTTATAATAACCGGCAAAACGGGCCTCAAGAACAGTATATTCACCCTGTTGCCTGAGTTTATCGCATGCGAACTGGCGCATGGTTTCCAGCAGGCGGAAACGGGTCTCTGGTACCTGAGTACTGACTTGAATCAGGGATAAAGCCAGTAATCTTTGCAGATCGTCAACAACCTGCCAGCGATGCTTGTCTTTAATCAGCAGAAGGTCGCTTACTGATTTCACACTGAACATATCGGTATAGATCCCCAGAGAGCAAAATAATCGTTGTTCACGTGTGTTGAGCAACTGATAAGTCCACTCCAGCGCGGTCAGTATTTTCTGATGTCTGGGCTCCAGAGATCTGTGCGTATTGCTCAATAGCTGGAAACGGTCTTCCAGTCGGCTATAGATCTCTTTGACACTCATGACTGGCAGACGGGAGGCCGCAAGTTCAATCGCCAACGGCAAACCGTCAAGATGACGGCATAACTCGCCAATCAAAGACAGTTCGCTGGCTGATGGATGGTAATCATGTCGATTTGCCTGCCCGCGTTCGATAAAGAGGCGGACACTGGAAAAATTCAGTAACTCGTGGGTATCAGCCTCTTCGCTCTCAGGAACTTGTAATGGTGGTAGTAGATATTGTTGCTCGCCGGCAACCTGCAACGCTACCTGGCTGGTCAACAACAGTTTGATATGGGGAGCCAGGTGCAGGAGCAACGTAATCACTGGTTCAAGTTCATTAATTACATGTTCACAGTTATCAATCAGCAGTAAACATCGACGCCGTGCAAGCTGTTGCCGTGAATCGGCATCATTATGAATGGCAGCTAATGGAAGATGGAGCGCTTGTGAAATAACGGATAGCAAGCTGGATGCTTCGGTGATATGAGCCAGTTCAGCCACACATATTCCATCAGGAAAATGCGTGTGTGTAAGACTGACGACTTCCCATGCCAGACGAGTCTTACCCACGCCCCCTGAGCCTGTAATCGTCACCAGACGGTATTGATCCAATAAGGCGCATAATTCCTGCACAGCTTTATCACGCCCCAGAATCGACGCTAGAAAAGGGGTAATAGCGGGCTCAGGTATTTTTGATTTAGAGAGCGGTTCAGTTGGCGATTTGTTGATATTAAAGCGATAACCACAACCAAATTCAGTAACCAGTAGATGGCGGTCATGTCCCAGTATGCGGCGTATAGCTGAAATTTGTGCCTGAAGATTATTTTCTTCGACGATTTCATTTCCCCACACTTGCGTAAGTAAAGATTCTTTACTTACGGCTTTACCTCTGGCACTCACCAGAACAACCAGAACATCAAAAGCTCTGGCAGAAATTCTTACTGGCTTACCCCGATGTAACAGAATCCTTAGCTGTGGCCAGATTTGCCAGTCAGCAAAGTGAATCTCATCAATTGATATCATAGTGTTGAGATCTTCTGTTTTGAGCATCACGAACTCTCGCTATGGAGTAAGCCATTTCTAACGAAAGCGGTTATCAGAATCAGGCTACATGTTGAATGTGTTGCATCGGAGTATCACTATTCAATACCACTTTTACCGTTAATGATTATAAAGCCAATAGTGCTATGTGGCATAGCTTTGCGATCAAACTGGTGATGAAAACTGAACTTCGACGAACGACCCACGCTGACAATAAGACGACGATTGGCATCCAACGAAGCGATCAAAGGCTAATTATTGCGATGCCGGTCAGCACCACCACTGCACCGGCAATCCGGCGTGCCAGATGATTTTCACGAAACAGCCAGTACGAAAGAAGGGAGCCGACAATAATGGATGTTTCCCTGAGAGGAGCGACGAGTGCCAGTGGCATGCTCTGCATGGCTGTCAGTACAAGGATGTAGGCAAGGGGAGAGCATACAGCAATGATAAGGATTGGGATGATATCCACACGTACAGCAGTTGGAATGCGATTTCGTCGCCGCATCGCACCAGGGGTAAGAATCACACTCTGTAGCAGGAGTGTGCTGGCGTAGTAGCGCACTGGATCCAGGTGCAGAGAGATTACCGAATAACCGTCCCAGAGTGTATAGCCAGCGATGGCGGTGCCTGTCGCTGCCCCCCAAAGCATTCCCTGTAGTGGTCGGCTTCCGCTCCTGAACGGATTGCCGGTGACAACGAAAATACCAGCGATAACGATAAAAGCGCCGATTAAAGCTCCTGGTGAAAGCCGTTCTCCCATGAGAAGGGTTGCAAAAAGTATCGTCAGAACCGGCCCACTTCCCCGGGCAATCGGATAAACAACACCCAGTTCGGCGCGCTCGTAGCCCGCCTGCAAGATGAGAGAATAAGCGATATGAAGTGCAGACGAGATAACTGCGCCGACTGCGAGTCGCCAGTCGAGCTCCTGTTGTCCCTCAACTATCAGAATGAGGCTGAACGGGAGCCACAGCAATGCTGAGGCACAGCTGTACGCCCAGACGAACACAAGTGTGTCTTCCCTCTTGTATTTTGAGGCAATATTCCATACTGCATGAGCTACCGCAGCAGTAAGAATCATCGCAATCGTGCTGAGCTGCATCAGGACATATCCGGCAAATCAATCCCCGCCCGTTCAGCGCGGCGACTTTGTTCTTTATCCCGCAGAGTGAGAGCAGCGACCAGCGTATCAATAACGATGAGCTGGGCCAGTCGACTCCCGGCAGCAGCCATCTGTGCCGGGAGTGGCATTCCGCCAACAATGAGCGACACGTTGGCGAGTGTCGCCAGTGGGGTATCGTACTGGTTAGTTATTGCGATAAGCGATGCTCCGGCCGAGGATGCGGCATCAGCGATGGCGAGTGTGGATGATGTGCGACCTGTTGAACTGACGACGATCATCACGTCGCCTGGACCGAGGAGGCGAGCAGCAATCATCGCTGATAAATAATCCTGGATACTGATGGTTATCACACCAGCCGTTCGCAGACGAAAAACAGCATCAGCGGCAACCGTAGCCGAGGGGCCAGCACCAAATGCAAATACTTGGCGTGCGCTCTGGATTAAATCGACCGCCTCATCAAGGGCGGAGATTTCGATAGCACCGCTGATCGCAGTCAGCGCGTCTACACCAGTACGAACTGATGTTTCCAGCACCGATGCCAACGTCGCATCCGCTGTGAGAACGTCAGGCGGTGCAAAGAATCGGGCAGTACCACGAGCCCGGGCAATCTCTATCTTAAGTTCAGTGAACCCGGTGAACCCGATCGCTCGTGCAGCGCGTATTACTGTCGGCGGTGATACACCAGCACGGGTGGCAACCTGTGCTGTCGTGCTGGTACCGACAAACAAAGGATCGACAAGCAGGAGATCGACAACTTTAGCCTCACTTGCAGCGAGGTCGCCGCTTCGGGCGTGAATGCTGCCAAGCCATTGCTGTAACCGCTGCTCACCTTCTGAAATTCTATTACCAATTTCTTTTTTCATATGTAATATATTACATACCCTTTGTGAAGGGCACAACCACCACGTAAGTAGATTCTGTTGCAAGGAGTCCGCATTCATGAACACTGAAATCAATACGGTTGTCGCTGTTGTGGGGCCAGGTGCCATCGGCACCACAGTCGCGGCGGCGTTACAAGAAGTCGGCCGCACACCATTGCTGTGTGGACGTACTCCCCGCGATCACCTGACGCTGCAAGATGGCGACCGCTTTATCACCGTACCCGGTCCGGTACAGACGAATCCGGCGCAAATCACTCGCAAGGCTGATCTTGTCTTTCTGGCAGTCAAGTCCACACAAATCGACGCGGCAGCAGAATGGCTCAAGTCGTTGATTGGCCCGGAGACGGTTGTCTGCGTGCTCCAGAACGGAGTCGAACAGTTGGACAGGCTCGCTACGTACTCTCTGCCCGGACAGATCGTTCCCGCTGTCGTATGGTTCCCTGCGCAAGCGCAGTCCGATGGCTCGGTACGCTTGCGTGGTGAGGCGCTCCTCAGCGTGCCAGACACACCAGCTTCCCGTGTAGTGGCCGCAGCGCTGCAAGGCACGTGGTGCTCCGTAGACCTGGCCGCAAATTTCAGTTCCCTGGCCTGGCGCAAGCTGATGCAGAATGCGGTGGCTGGACTCATGGCACTCACGCACCGCCGCTCAGGCATGTTCGGCCGCGCTGATATCGCCAGGCTTACGCTGGCTTATTTGCAGGAATGCCTGGCCGTGGCACGTGCAGAGGGCGCTGAACTCGGCGACGAAGTGCCGCAGGAGATCCTCGATAAGTTCCGGGCGGCTCCTGCAGACATGAGCACCTCCATCCTCACGGATCGAGAAGCTGGCCGACCGCTCGAATGGGATATCCGCAACGGCGTCATTGCGCGTCGCGGCCGGGTTCACAGCATTCCAACGCCGATCAGTGATATCCTGGTGCCGCTTCTTGCGGCTGCGAGCGATGGTCCAGGTTGACCCCAGGCAGATGATCACGCTATTACTTCTCTTCTTCCTCGCCTTCGGAGCTGGAGTGCTCAGCGGCGTCGTCGGCACCGGCTCGTCGCTCATCATGCTGCCCGTCCTCATCACTCTGTACGGGCCACGGATCGCGGTACCTGTTATGGCGATTGCGTCCCTGTTCGGCAACATCGGGCGGGTGATTGCCTGGTGGCATGAGATCCGTTGGCGGCCGGTGTTTGCCTATTCGTTGGCGGGAGTTCCTGCGGCTGTGCTCGGGGCGCACACGCTGCTGACGATCTCTCCTGCCACTGTGGACATGTTCCTGGCAGCTTTCTTCCTTGCGATGATCCCGCTGCGCCGCCTCATCAGACGATCGAACCTCAATCTGAACCTCTGGCACCTGAGTTTTGCCGGGGCGATTGTCGGGTTCCTCACGGGGTTCGTGCTGTCCACCGGGCCGCTCAGCGTGCCGGTATTCACCGGGTACGGAATGAGTGGCAGCGCGTTTCTTGGATCGGAGGCGGCAAGCGCTATCCTGCTCTACGCAGGCAAGCTCGGTACATTCGGTATATCGGGCGTCCTTGCACCGGCCGTCATCACACGTGGGTTTGCCATCGGCATCGCATTGCTCGCCGGGTCGATGATTGCGAAACGTCTCGTCCAGCGGCTCCAGATGCACACGTTCGAGTTTCTCATCGATGCGGTTCTTATCGCCGGGGCAGCAGGAATGATCCTCTCCCTAAAATGAAAAGGCACGCCTGTGCTGACGGCGCTACCGGACCGTTTATGCTGACGGCAATCAAGGCGGGTCGACCAAACCCATTCTCTGCGGAGGTGCAGAACGCCTGCTTAGGCGTGTGCTTTTACCACATAATCCTCCAGTGCCAGGGAACCGATGGTTGCATCCTGCTTCTGTGACATCCAAACATTCGTGCGTACTCCCTACTGAACGGCGAATAGCTCTCGTAGCCTCTTGCATACGCAGAGGATCCGACTTTCATCCGCAGGGGCGGGATCATGAGCCGCATTTCCAGCAACCGAATCCAAGTGCTGTGAGAGCATTTTCTGTTTCTTACGTAGCCAACCTTCCAGTGCGTTCGGTTGCGGTATTGCTTTTTCATGGCGGATATCCAGCCTGCCCGCTGCGCTTTTACCCCGGATACTGGCTTCGATGCCGTACAGTTCACCGATGCGATGCAGTGCTTCGGTCGTTATTTCCGACGGGGTGCGCACGTGCACGTCGTGGATTTTCGCTGTGCGTAAGCCCAGCTGTCGCTTCCTTTATATGTCACTCGCGATACAGCTCGTTGAACCCTGCCTTAGCATCTGCCTTCAGCCCCCCTGAACCCGCAATATGCGTCTGCGGGTTCGCGGGCATGGTTTTATCTGTTTCATATGGATACATTTCGAGATCACGTTACCTCCGAAGATATATCCTTACTGATCACTACGAATCCAGTCTAAGGCAGATGCCTGTTCCGGGGATAAGTTGGCAGGTACTAACCATTTGGGGAATGTCCAGGGAGGGGGGGCACTTCAAAAATCCCTCACTTCAAACACCGTTCAGCTCGTTTTGTAATGGCAGATTGAATTTAACCAACTGAACAGAGGAGATAGTCTTACTTCAAGACAAGACAGGTGTCTTAAATAAAAAAAGAAATTTCATCTCAGCTTTCAGGCGAATGTCCGTTCTTAATGGCAAAAGAAATAGCCCAATGAGATAGGCTATTGCTCATCTGCTGTGAAATTGACTGACAGCAATGATACTAAGTGAGATTGCTGTTATTAAAAGGTTTGCCGGAATAATTAGCTAAGATGTTCATACAATTCGTCAATAAAAACTTTATACCGGTTTTCGTTAGCCCGAGAAGGGTCGTACAATAAATGCATTTCCCGTGAGGGAATAGTGAAGTCCTCCAGAACAGGAATGAGTTTTCCCCTGTTGATAAGTTTCCTGAGCCCTTTTTCATAACCAACCAGCACACCTGTGCCCCTTAATGCAGCCTCAAGCATTGCTCCCCAGTCGTTAATCGCCAGGCGAGAGTTTACCATCACTTCAGCAGGTCCTTCATTACTGGCAAAAGGCCAGTAATGGCTTAATCCCGCAGACCAGGGCGCAAAAACCAGACACTCATGATGTTTCAGATCAGAAGGTTGTTCTGGATGACCGTACTTTGTCAGGTATTGAGGAGCTGCGCATACAATAAATCGGTATGGCGGCAACGGTTTTGCCGCAAGCCGGAGTTTCTTATCAAGCTCGCCGATGCGTATCACCAGGTCAAAATCTTCTGAAGCAGGATTAATAACGTCATCAGAAAGAGTAAGTTCAATGCGCATTTGCGGATGGCGCTCAAGAAATATGCTCAAAAAATCCACTAAGACATAACGGCCGAATGTTACCGGCGCATTCAGCCGTAGCGTACCTGCAAGAACCTCGCTCGTACTGCTTGCTTCCCGTTCTGCGCTGTTGATGGCTTGTAAAATTGTTTCACAACGCCTGTAGTACAGCGAGCCTGCCGGCGTCAGGCTTTGCCTGCGCGTCGTTCGGTTAAGCAGACGCGTTTCAAGCTGCTTCTCAAGTGTGGCGATATGGCGGGCCACCATCTGAGGCGATATACCGAGCCGGTCTGCGGCCGCGACAAAAGAGCCTGTCTGAACAACAACAACGAAGGCCCGCATTCCGGTAAGTTTATCCAGCATTCGCTACTCCTGGTTGTTTCAGAACTCAATATTGGCGAATTTTAAAAACTGCTAATACTTATTATGCTTATTTTTTGTCTCATGAACAGGACAGCGAAAATGATGCAGATTTATATAGTCAGAATGGACCATCCGGATGGCACCGGGTGGAATATCTTTGTGCGTGAGCATGTGATTTATCTGAAGGGGCTGATAGAACAGGGCAAACTGTTAGCGTCCGGTCCGCTCAAAAACACGCCGCTGCGGGCGGGATTTCTTATTTTCAGGGCTGAGACGCGCGATGAAGTCCAGTCCATGATCAGTGCGGACCCTTTTGCTCGTGAAGGTCTCATCGCTAAACTTGAAATCCATGAATGGGACCCGTTGTTTGGTCAGCTTGACAGGTATTCAAGCCACAATACGGTCAGTGAGTTGCAGGACTTAATTGGCTGAAAATTTGAGCCACGAGAAAATTACTATCAGTATCCTGTAGTATTCATATACCGGGTATGAGGTGAGTAGCCCCGCCAGTTACTCGCCTCTCTGCCTGACGGTAATTTTTTAAATTTTACAGTCGTACAAATTATTATGAATTATCAGATTGCAGAACTAAACATCATGTGGTTTCCATAAATCGTTATTTTTTTAACAGGCATCTTACGTACTGATTTTTATTCAGGATAAAATCCTATGCGACTTTTTTAGTTACGTAATGATATCTGCCTGTAAGTAGTCCCCTGGCATTCAGAACAGGTCATTCAGAAATGCCTGGTATATAAGTTATTCGCATTTTCTGGACCAGGTATCCGCCGCTGCCAGGGGGAGACTGGCGTTGCTGTACATGATGGTGGGGGAGTTTTACCTGATACGTACGGTAAAACTCTCAGTTACCCACCCGTTATACTTTATAAATTTATTGATGAATCAAAATAAAAACCTCCAGTATGTAATACGATATAAATATCCTTGACTGCGTCGACAGCCATACCTGGTAAATTCAAGGGGCTGTTTCACCCAGATCTATTTATTCCGGCAGGACTTTTTCTGCTGTGATATATACTTTATTTCCCATGCGGGCTTCGGTGATTTTATAATCCCTGTCAGCCTGCTGGCGAATTTTTTTCTTCCGTCTGCTCCGTATCGCCTGTTGCCGTCACGGTTTGAGCACAGACTGAAAAAGGCAGGACTATAGAGACGAATAACAACGTCATGGTAGTTTTCATTGATAATCCCTTGATTAATAATTAAATGGATGACTTAAGCCAGGCTGCGATATTCTGCGTGGGAATATTATTCTGCACGTTCCAGGTGTCGTTCATCGGCCACCACATACCGTCTCCTCGGGCGAAGGCCGCACGATAGCGAAGCATCTGGTCATCCGGGCTGGCCTGCAATTCCTCCAGCAGGGTCGGTAGGGTCAGAACCTTTTTTACAAAGGTTTGTTGTGTCACTCGCTCGACCGTTTCTGCCAGTTCACCATAGGAAGTCGTTTCTCCTGCAACAAACACCACTTCGTTGGCAATACGCGGCTGATGTAGATAAATGTCGGTGGTGAGTCGGCCGATATCTTCCGGAGAAGTTACTGTAACCTGTGTGTCCCATCCCCCCAGCGCATTGATAGTCCGTGCGGATAAATTCACCACATCGAATGCAGGCTCGAAGAGAAAGCTGGTAAACATACCGGTGGAGATAATGATCCATTCGGTGTTGTGTTGTTCTCGCAGTAATGTTCTTACATCATACTGTTCGTCCCAGACCGGCTGGCCGCTGCCTTTGCCGACGACATCGTAGTTAACACCAAACTGCCATGGAAAGTAGCGGTTAACTCCGGCTTCCAGTACTGCGCGGGTAATTTTTATCTGGGTGCCTGCGCCTGCAACAAACCCCATGCAATTGATAACGGTATCAAACTCTTTAAATTGATCCTTCAGGGAGTCCGTTGTGCAGGCGGCGATATCCAGAGGGATTAATTTTGCACCGGCATCCACATATTTTTGATGCGTGGAAGCTCTCAGTTGACCTTGTTCATCCCAGGCACGAGGCGAAACGATAACGCACACAGTGCCCTCGCGCTGAGTGACTGCCGGGAGCAGATGCTGCAGTACAGCCGCCCCGAGTTGTTCGGCACCCAGGACCAGTACTTTTTCACCTGAGTGTAATTTATGCTCTGCCATATTGGTTCCTTATACGCTGTTAGACTTGTTCATTGAGTGGGAGTAAGAGTGTAGTGGCACAGTAAATTTGGCCACCTGATTAAAGGTGATATTCTCACCTCAACACAAAACAGGTGACTTAATGAACAAGAAAACTAAGCGTACTTTCACCCCCGAGTTCAGGATGGAATGTGCACAGCTGATTGTTGATAAGGGCTACTCCTATCGACAAGCCAGTGAAGCGATGAATGTCGGTTCTACCACGCTTGAGAGCTGGGTACGCCAGCTCAGGCGTGAGCGCCAGGGGATTACGCCCTCTGCCACACCTATTACTCCAGACCAGCAACGTATCCGCGAGCTGGAAAAGCAGGTTCGTCGCCTGGAGGAACAGAATACGATATTAAAAAAGGCTACCGCGCTCTTGATGTCCGACTCACTGAACGGTTCACGATAGTTGCCAGACTGAGTGACAGCCACACGGTCGTCAGCCTGTGTTCTGCTCTGGGAATACACCGCAGCAGTTACCGATACTGGCGAAAACGACGCGATACGGTTAATCCGGCGCGAGTCAGGCTGTGCAGCGAAATACGCCGGGCGTGGAATCAGAGCCGGGGCTCAGCAGGGGCGCGTACTCTGGCTGACATGCTGACCCAAAACGGCGTCCCGATGAGCCGTTACCGTGCGGGGCGTCTGATGAAACATCTGAACCTGAGCAGTTGCCAGCCTGGAAAACATCAGTACAAAAATGCCCGTCAGGAGCATACCTGCCTGCCTAATCTGCTCGAGCGTCAGTTCGCTGTGCCCAAGCCAGACCGGGTGTGGTGCGGAGACATTACGTATATCTGGGCCGGAAATCGCTGGTGCTATCTGGCGGTCGTCATGGATCTTTTTGCCCGCAGGGTTATCGGCTGGAGTCTGTCAGTACATGCCGATACCGCACTGATAAGCAGTGCCCTGCGGATGGCCTATGAAACACGTGGTCAACCGCGTGATGTCATGTTCCATAGCGATCAGGGAAGCCAGTATACCGGTCTGAAATATCAACAACTTCTCTGGCGTTACAGAATAAAACAAAGCGTCAGTCGGCGGGGAAACTGCTGGGATAATAGTCCCATGGAACGCTTCTTCCGCAGTCTGAAAACAGAATGGGTACCGGTGAATGGTTACGCAGGCAAGGACGAAGCCCGACAGCAAATTAATGGTTACATATTGAACTACTACAACAGCGTCAGACCTCACCATTATAACGGTGGGTTGACGCCGGAAGAGTCTGAGAACAGGTACCATTTTTACTGTAAAACCGTGGCCAATATTACTTGACCACTACAGAGTAAGGCAGCGATGGACCTTCGATAAGATCACGGAACCGGGTTAGACTATTCGCTGTTATGGGATAATAAACGTGTACAGGCAAGAGAGGACGGGATGGATAAACTGGGAGCAATGCAGGTCTATGTCAGCGTGGTGGACTCGCATGGCCTTGCAAGAGCGGCAGAAGTGCTTGGCCTGCCACGCTCTACGGTTTCCAGGGTTATCCGGGAGCTGGAGTCCTGGCTTGGTATCCAGCTTTTGCAGCGTACTACCCGCAAACTCAGCATCACGGCGGAGGGCCAGCGCTACTACGACGAATGCAAAAGGATCCTGACGGATATTGCGGCCATGGAGTCGTCTTTTCCCACCCGATCTGAGCAGCCAGGAGGCCGTTTCAAAGTGGGGATGCCCCATTCCCTCGCCCGACATTGCATTATCCCCGGGCTCCCGTCGTTTCTCCGCCAGTACCCCGGGCTGGAAGTGATGCTGTGCTCAAGCGATAATGTTGAGGATATCATCAGGGAAGGGTATGACTGCGTGATCCGTACTGGCAGGATCGAAGATTCAACAACCCTGGTTGCCCGCCCACTGCCTGGTTTTACCTGGGTCGTTCTGGCCGCGCCGTCTTATATTGATGCTTTCGGCAAGCCGCAAAAACTGGATGAACTGGAAAAGCATCACGCGGTTGGCTATCTGAATCACCGCACCGGACGCACAACTGAATGGTTTTTTACCCTTGATGGTGGGGATCGGGCGATCCGTATGAGAGAGGTGCTAATCGTTGACGATACCGATGCCTATATTCAGGCCGGGATAGAGGGGGTTGGGTTAATCCGTGTCGCCAGTTATCTGGCTATGCCGTACCTGCAAAGCGGGGAACTGGTCTCCTGTCTGGAGAACAGCACCTCTAAATTACCGCTATCCCTGGTATACCCCTATAGCCGTTATATACCACCGTCAGTTCGCGCTTTTTATGACTGGAGCAGAACGATGTTAAGTCACCCGGATAATCGTCAGTAAAGTAAAAAGAGAGTTAACTTTTTAGCGTACATTTTCATTCTGTTGGCCGTCAGATCCTGCTACGGGATGGATCACAAGACCTGCGTCCTTTTTCATGACAATACATTACCGGCTTTTACCGGTGATGTATTGCCAGCAAGCGCTTGTAGTCAGAATGGAACAACATTCAGTTCATCAGGTCGCGCCATTTTACCATCCTGTCACTAAGGTCAAGCATCTCTCCGTCGACACTGAAACGGCCATCGCCCTGATGGTGGAGCAGGCGCAGTTCCTGCCATGCGCTGTCAAGCCAAATCCGCCGAACTTCCAGCACCCACAGGTTATAGAGCCGCACCTGGCGGTCATCCACCACTCTGCACTCCAGGTTAGCCAGGCATTCATCTACCAGAGGCGCACTGATCGATTGCGCGGCGACGGGCGTCAGGCCGAAACGCGAAAATTTGTCGTCTGTTTCCCCCGAGCAATTACCGATGTCCACAACGGTCTTTGCCATCCCGGCTGGCGGTACAGCCAGAACACATTCCCCTGTATCTGACAGCGCCTGATAGCTGTAATCCCAGGGGCCGATAATCACACCGACCAGCGGTGGGGCATGCTGCATCATCATGTGAAAACCTGCGGTCATCAGATTCGTTCGGCCATCTGTCCCCCTCGTGGATACCAGAATAACGGGACCAGCTTCAAGAATACGGTACGCTTTCTCCGCAGGCAGGCTGTCATGCATGAGATATCCTCCAGAAAGCAAATCAGGGACAGTGTGGTTCACATGTCCCCGGTGAATGGGGTATTACTCTTCAAAATCCGTGGCATCTGACGCACTTCGCCAGACATCAATGTCCTGACTCACTGCATGCATTTTTTGTTCAGCAAGGGTGTTAGCAATCTTACCTGCAAAAAGATGCACGGGTGGGGTGTCAGCACTGGCCGCCTGCAGTATCAGAGAAGCGACTTTATCAGGATTGCCAGCCTGTTTGCCGTCCAGACCGTTCAGATGGAGGTCCAGCGAGGCCTGAGCTTCGGTATAATCAGAGATTGTGCGCTGGGCCACGACCAGCGTCTCCTTTGACAGGAACCCGGTGCGCACCGGTCCTGGATAAACCACTGTGGCTCTGATGTTCAGCTCGGCCAGTTCGGCCGCCAGGGTTTCGGTCAGACCGGCCAGTGCGAATTTGCTGGCGACATAGCTGCCCCAGCCCGCGTAACCGCCCTGAAAGCCCACGATCGACGCCACGTTGAAGATATGGCCGCTGCGCCGCGTACGCATATGCGGCAGGGCATGGCGCAGTACATGCAGGGGAGCAAATACGTTAACATCGAAATTGCGACGCAATTCGCTGTCGGTTAATGCTTCAATGGTGCCCTGCTGGCCGTAGCCTGCGTTGTTGACCACACAGTCAACGCGCCCGAAGGCGGCAATGGTGCTGTCGATGGCTTTTTGAACGCTGGCTTCGTTCACCAGGTCCACCTCCAGCGCCAGCAGTCGCGCGTTATCGTCGCCGAATGCCTGACGCAGACTGGTCAGGGTGCGGGAGGTTGCGGCTACGGCATCGCCTCGCGCCAGTAACTGGCGTGCCAGTGAAAGGCCAATACCACGAGCAGCGCCGGTGATAAACCAGACTTTTGCAGGGGAGGTTTGTTGTTGCATTGATGAAGACTCCTGTTGTTGAAAAATGAATTGCATCACTGAATGGCGACACTCATGCCACCGTCGGCCATAACCACTGCGCCGACAATGTAACTGGCCCTGTCTGACGCCAGAAAGGCTGCTACTTCTGCGATTTCATCGGGGTGGGCTGCACGACCAACAGGCGCTTTACGACCATGCTCTGCCAGATATGCCTGCCCGTCGGGCTGGATTGTATTCGTGATGTTTGTCACCGCATCTCCGGAACCGACTGCATTAACACGAATACCGTGAGCGATAGCCTCCAGCGCGAGTGTGCGGGTTAACTGTGCCAGCGCCCCCTTGGAGGCTGCATAGGCGGCGATACCGGGAAAAGACTGATAACAGGCGTAAGAACCAATATTAACGATTGCACCCGATTTTGCCGCCATCATTGGGCGCATGGCTTCCCTTGAAAAAAGGAATGCCCCCGTGGCATTAACAGCCATGACCTGGTTCCATTCCCTGAGCGTCATTTCTGCCACGGGCTGGTTGATGATGATGCCAGCGTTGTTGATTAAGACGTCGAGGCGACCGAACTGTTCTGTTGCAGTCCGCACGGCCAGTTCCGCACTGGCTTCCTGAGTCACGTCGGCGACAACGGGGACAATGCCTTCACGTGCTAGCGCATTGACATTATCCCCCCGGCCAACTGCGACGATACGAGCGCCCTGGCGGTGCAACAGTTCGACGGTCGCCAGGCCGATACCGCTGGCGGCACCGGTGACAATCGCAACACGGCCTGCAAAGGGCATAGCCCTGGAAAAAGAGCCTGACTCTGACATGAACACTCCTGAATAAATGAAAACATGTTTACGGTTAATGAGGACTGGCCACAGGGCGGACGATGAGTTCGCTGATATCAACGCCAGCGGGTTGTTCGATGGCATAGGCGATTGCCTGCGCCACGGGCTCCGGAGGTAAGGCGATGCGCCGGAATTCGCGCATGGCAGTCCGGGCTGTTTCGTCCGTAATATGATCGGCAAGTTCTGACTCGACCCCCCCCGGGCTGACCAGCGTCACCCGGATCGCGTCGGTCTCCTGTCGCAGTCCGTCAGAAATAGCGCGCACGGCAAACTTGCTGGCGCAATAGACAGCGGCTGTGGGCGAGACCGTATACGCGCCTGTGGAGGCAATATTAATGATGTGGCCATAACCCTGCTCCTGCATGATCGGCAGGACGGCGGCTATTCCGTGCAGAACGCCCCGAACATTGACATCCAGCATGCGGTTCCACTCTTCGACCTTCAACGCTGCCAGCGGTGAGAGTGGCATAACGCCAGCGTTATTTATGAGCGCGTCAATGCGTCCGTGCTTCTCCAGCGCCCTGGCTGCGATGCGTTGCAAATCTTCTGGTTGCGTGACGTCAATTGCCATGGCATCAACATTACCCCCCATTGCCCGCAATTCTGTCGCCAGTGCGGTCAGTTTTTCCATACGTCTGGCACCGATAAACAAATGATGCCCCTTACTGGAAAGATGACGGGCTGTGGCCTCACCTATACCACTACTGGCACCGGTAAGAATGACCACCTTAGACGTTTCTGATACCACTGTTTTCATCACTCCTCCTTGCCTGTCACCGGGCGGGACAGGGAATGTCATTGGAATATCAAACAGGCAGGTATCATAAAGAGAGGGCACATACGACGACAGGCCTGACACTCTTGCATCATTGCCTAATCCTATTTTCTTTATTGATTTTTAAGCATGCAGGGAGTGAAAATATAATCATTAAATTCAGTTAGCAGGTCTGATGTATGCCAGAAAGATTGCCCTCCATATCTCAACAGTCCGAAATGGCGGCTATGATTTGCCAGCTCGCCCCACATGAAGGTCACACCCGTACGTTGCTGGATGGCGTGCGTCTGATGCGTGCTGACGGTGCGCTGGGGCGTACCCCCGTGTTGTACGAACCAGGCATTGTTATTGTCTGTCAGGGGCACAAAAGAGGTTACCTGGCTGACAGGGTTTACCACTACGACCCTTTGCACTACCTGGTGCTGTCAGTACCTCTGCCATTTTCAAGCGAGACAGATGCCAGCCCGGCAGAACCTTTTCTTGCTGTGTCCATTCGGCTGGATATGACAGCTGTGGCAGACCTGGTTATGGCTGTCGATCACCATGCCACTGCATCAGGTTCACCCGTTGGCATTGTCTCCACACCACTTGACGACACGCTGGCAGATACGACAGTTCGTCTTCTGAAGGTATTATTTTCACCACTTGAAGCGCGGGTTCTGGGGCCGGGGATTGTGCGGGAGCTGATTTTTCGTGTGCTGCTGGGTGAACAGGGCGGAGCCATTCGTGCTGCGCTGGCCTGCCATGGCAACTTTGGACGTATTGCACGTACGTTACGGCGTATCCACCTCGATTACGCCCGTCCACTGGATGTGGCTTCACTTGCGCACGAAGCTGGCCTGAGCGTTCCGGCTTTTCATGCGCATTTCAAAGCCGTGGCGGCGACTTCTCCCATTCAGTACATCAAGTCAGTACGTCTTCATCAGGCGCGACTGATGATGATACGGGACAACGTTACTGCAGCAGGGGCAGCAGCTCGGGTCGGCTACGAAAGTGCGTCGCAGTTCAATCGGGAGTTCAAAAGACTGTTTGGTCGCAGTCCCGGAGAGGAGACACGTAAAATGCGCACGGCATTCGCACTGATGGAACCTGCGCAACTCGAAGCAGCGACATCGACACACTAATCTGCAACTGTCGATATTCATGCGCAAATGTTCACTGTAAACCGGACTGAGACGCCAGGACGCTAACAGTTCATGCTGATATGAAGGTTATCTGAATAACCTGTGGGATTTTCTTTCGTAACAAAAATGTCAGCTACACCTGCCGGCACATCAACACCGGCAGCCAGAACCAGTATGTACCCGTACCTCTGTGAACTGCGTGGAAGACGAACGTAAAAACATCGCAAAACCTGGTGCGAAAGCGTAAAGCAGTAGTGCCATTTATACGCGCAGATTGCCGGGCTAACCGTCCTGTTTTCATCACCAGGTTTTCAGGCTCCGTTCGATTTACAAACCCAGCTTGTCTTTCATTTCTTTTTCTTCAATTGCTTTGGCGATAGCGTTTCTCATTACTTTCAGAATGATCCCGCTGAACATAGCCGTTAAACCGATGGTAAAGAATGCCGTAACCGCAAGGTCAATTAACCAGAATCCGGAATGAACAAGAACGGGCCTGTAAATTGCAACACCGGCAAAAACCACCCAGTGACTGAAACAATAAAAACAACTGAACAGGTAGCCTATCATGGCATTTTTTTTGACCATCCATTCACGCAACGGGCGAAACATTTCCTGCTGCGTGACGGTGATTGAAATGCAACTGGACATCAGTGCAATGACGAGGCAGACCCATAACTGTTCTAACACATTATCGAATGACATAAAAAATACTCTCTGTATGGATTTCATGTAATAGTATAAGATACATGAAATCGCGCCACTTATGCAACAACGAAAGTTTCATAAGCAACTTCGCAGAAAACAGGATAAAAAATGAGAAAAGACCACCGGCTGTCCCGTGCATTACACGTGCTGATACATATGGATAAAATCCGCGATCCCGTTACCTCCGAAGATATAGCCTCGATGATCAATACGAATCCGGTTGTGGTCAGACGCCTTTTCCAGGGGCTCAAACAGGCGGGTATCATTCATTCTGAAAAAGGGCATGGAGGTGGCTGGACACTCCAGAAACCTCTCGGAGACATCACTCTCCTTCAGGTTTTCCACGCTATTGGCAGCACTGAACTTTTTTCAATAGGCTGGGCGACTGAACATGACAAATGCCAGATAGAGGATGCAGTTAACAATGAAATAAGTGATACGCTTGAAGAGGCGAGACGTCTGATTACGAACCGCTTTGCTGAACTTACCCTTGATAAGCTTGTGCCGGAAGTCCTTAAACATAAATAAATTCAACAGCCGGGCATCATATAATGTCCGGCTGTTGAAAGGTCACCATAAATTTTAGTCTGAAGCCTGTTCTGTTATCGGCTGTTCCTCAGGCGCGTCCGGTAAAGTGGCCGAGTGCAGTGGTTTCCCTGATATTTGTCGGGCTAACAGGTAGAACACGGGGGTCATAAACAAGCCAAAAAGGGTGACGCCGAGCATGCCAAAGAATACTGATATCCCAATTGCCTGACGCATCTCAGCGCCTGCTCCATGCGATACCATCAGGGGGATTACACCCATGATGAAAGCCAGTGAGGTCATCAGAATTGGACGCAGCCTGAGACGGCATGCCTCTTTCACCGCGTTAAAGGCAGACTTACCTGAAAGCTCAAGTTCACGGGCAAATTCAACGATAAGAATGGCATTTTTAGATGCGAGCCCGACCAGGACGATAAATCCAATTTGCGTAAAGATATTATTGTCCCCATGAGTCAGCCACACCCCGGTAAGTGCAGAAAGGATACTCATTGGGACAATCATAATGACAGCCAAAGGGAGCGTAAGGCTTTCATACTGGGCAGCCAGTACCAAGAATACCAATAATACACAGAGTGGAAAAATCCAGACGGCACTGTTGCCTGCAAGAATTTGCTGGTAGGTCAGGTCTGTCCACTCATACTCTACGCCGGGTGGAAGTGTTTTCATCGCTATACGTTCAATCTCTTCCATCGCCTGACTTGAAGAATAGCCTGGAGCAGGAGCGCCACTAAGATCGACCGCTGTAAAACCGTTATAACGGGTAACCAGCTCAGGACCGTGTGTCGGCTCAATACGGGCTATGGCAGACAGCGGTACCATATTGCCATCGGCATTTCGGGTCTGTAGTTTCAGTATATCCTCCGGGGTCGCCCTGAACTCTGCGTCGGCCTGCATTCTTACCTGATATACACGACCTATTATATTGAAATCATTTATATAATATGAGCCAAGATAGGATTGTAATGTCTCGGTGATATCACTGATGTTCACCCCAAGTTGTTTGGCGCGATTACGGTCAATATCGACATTAATTTGTGGAGAATTATTCTGGTATGTTGAAAAAAGTGGCGTCAGCACAGGTGATTTAGCTGCTTCTGCCTGAAAGCGTCGAAGTACTTCGGCCATTCCGTCGTAACCGATATTTCCTCTGTCTTCAAGCTGCAATTTGAATCCCCCCAGGGAACCCAGACCCATAACGGGTGGTGCCGGGAAAACGGCCGCAAAATCTGCGCCAGGAAGTGACTGATATCTGGCATTCAGAGAGGCGGCAACATCATCTGCGCTGATGCCAGGCCGTTGCTCAAAAGGCTTGAGGAGGACAAATGTCAGACCGGAACCAGGGCTTGTGGTGGTGCCGTTTACAGACAATCCAGCATAAGAAGATGTGGAAGATACTCCTGGCTCACTTCGTGCTATTTCATTCATTTTTTCCAGTACCCGGTCTGTTCTGGACAATGATGCGCCAGCAGGAAGCTGCACAAAACTGATAAGGTATTCTTTATCCTGAGCAGGGATAAACCCCCCAGGTACAGACCTGCCCAGTAACAGCGTAATTGCCAGCAGAATGCCATAAATCACCATAATCAGAATCTTGCGCTGGCCAAGCGCGCCAACACCTTTTTCATATCGCCTGGCACTACTGTTGAACAGGCGGTTGAAAACAGTAAAGAACCGTCCACAACTACGATGCATAATGCGCGTAAGCCAGTCGCTGTCTGAATCACGTGACTTCAGCAGCATGGCAGAGAGAGCCGGTGAGAGCGTAAGGGAGTTAATAGCGGAGATAATCGTTGAAACTGCTATTGTCACTGCAAACTGCTGATAAAACCTCCCGGTCAGGCCACTCATAAAAGCCAGCGGAACAAATACGGCACTCAGCGTCAGCGCGATCGCAATAATGGGACTACTGACTTCCTGCATAGCCTTGCAGGCGGCATGATATGGCGTCATGCCTCTTTCTATGTTTCTTTCTACATTTTCAACAACAACAATGGCATCATCAACGACAATGCCAATAGCCAGGACGAGGCCAAAAAGGCTCAGGGCATTGATTGAAAACCCAAAAAGGTACAGAAATGCCATTGTGCCGGTTATCGAAACGGGAACAGCCAGCAGAGGAATGACTGAGGCGCGCCAGGTCTGGAGGAAAAGAAAAACAACCAGTACCACGAGGAGTATGGCCTCAAAAAGAGTATGAAGCACAGCTTCTATACCCGCCCTGACTGATTTGGTTGGATTGTAAACTATCTGGTAATCCAGTCCTTCGGGGAACTGTTTTTTCAGCTCTTCCATTGTGCGACTTACCCGTGAGGCAATTTCCAGAGCATTTGCGCCCGGAGACTCCTGTATGGCCAGCGCTACCGCAGGCTTTTTATCCAGGTAAGTACGCATGGCATAATTTTCAGCGGCCAGTTCAATACGGGTGACATCCTTCAATAATGTCGTTCTGGTATCCTGTCGGGCATGAAGCACAATGTTGCCAAATTCTTCAGCCGTTTTAAGCCGACCGCTGGCATTAACTGACAACTGTAACGGTGTTTCTTCCGCCATAGGGGCTGCGCCAACGCTTCCCACTGGTGACTGGGCGTTTTGTTCACGGATAGCAGAGGCGACATCTGATGTCGTCAGTCCGCGAGCAGCCATAGCATCAGGATTAAGCCAGATTCGCATCGCGTAACCACCGGGGCCCCATACTGATACTTGGCCAACTCCCTCAATACGCGAGAGCTGGTCTTTGATGTTACGTATGGCGTAATTACTGATGTAATTATCGTTATATCTGCCATCAGGCGATATCATATGAACGGCAAGTGTGATATTCGGCGAGCTTTTATTCGTTGTGACACCCAGTCGCTGGACATCTTCAGGTAACCGGGGCAGAGCCTGCGACACCCGGTTCTGCACCCATTGCTGAGCCTGATCGGGATCTGTGCCCAGTTTGAAGGTCACTGTCAGATAGAGATTGCCATCCTCATTTGAAAGTGACTGCATATACAGCATATTCTCTACGCCGTTCACAGTTTCCTCTATTGGAGCTGCAACCGTCTGTGCAATCGTAGTGGCATTGGCTCCAGGATACTGGGCATGAACGATAACGGATGGGGGGACAACCGGTGGGTATTCCGATACCGGTAGACGAAATATGGCGATAATCCCTGCCAGAATGAACAACGCAGACAGTACTCCAGCAAAAACCGGCCTGTCGATAAAGAATTTTGATACTTTCATGATGACTTATTTCCTTCCCGGGATTTTGAAGAAGGGGATTCGTCTTTGCTGACAACGACTGTTTCACCGGGACTGACCAACTGCGCCCCATCGGAAATAACTCTGTCACCCTTATTGAGGCCTTTTTTCACAACAATCAGTTCCCCCTGTCTGTTTCCCAGTTCGAGGGGGCGATATTCAACTTTGTCATTGTTTCCGACTACCAGAACATAGCGTCTGTCCTGGTCGGTGCGGATCAGTGTCTGGTCAATCATTACTGCTGTATAAGATTTGCTTGCCTGGAGTCTGACCCGAGCCTGTAAACCGGGAAGCAACCTTGATGTTGGATTATCAAGAAGTGCGCGCATCCTGATAGTGCCGGTTTCAGTACTGAGATGATTATCCACAGAATGAAGAATGGCTTTATGTGGATAATCTTTTTCATCGGCCAGTCCTACCAGCACTTCAGGTTTGTCTTTATTTGAAAGCTTGTCGATATAATTAAGATAGGTTCGTTCATCCGCATTAAAAGCGACATACAAGGGATCAAGAGCAACAATGGATGCAAGAACCGGACTGTCAATACCGGCTGCGACCAGATTACCGACTGTCAGTTCTGCTCTGGAAATACGGCCAGTTACCGGTGCGGTGATCCGGGTATAGCTTTCGCTGAGCCTGGCGCTCTCGACCTCAGCTTCGGCAATCTCCCTGGCTGCTTTCGATTCCCGGGCGGCATTGTTCAGAACGTCATAATCGCGCTGTGAGATAGCATGGGTCCCGATAAGTTTTTTACCCCGGGACAGATCCAGCAATGCCAAGTCCTGCTTCGCTTTTGCCTGCGCGTATGCTGCACGAGCCCGGGCCAGTTCAGTCTTATAAGGGGCTGGATCGATAATAAATAAAATATCGCCTTTCCTGACCAACTGACCATCCCTGAACTTAACATCCACAATCGAGCCTGTAACTTTTGAACGTACAGTGACCTCATCGGTGGCTTCCAGTTTTCCCGAGAATTCGACCCAGTCGTTTACCGTATGAACAACTGCGGACGTAGTTCGCACCGTTTTAAAGTTTGATGTCTCAAGTGCATACGCGCCGGGTATGACGCTCTGTTTTGAAAGGAACAGCCCGATGACAGCCAGTGTACCGGTTAAGCACAACATGCGAAGTTTGAACGATACAGTCATAAATCATTCCAAAAATCATGTGGTTATAAAGGTAAAGTTAAGTTGTTTGTTGGCCCCTACATGTCACAGCGTTTACCTGCGTTACTTTGTGATGTGTGCGCACCATAAGACGTTGCAAACTCGCATCGGAAAGATAAACTCATGTAACTTTACAAGGGACATGAGTTAGCTTATCACATGAAACCATGAAAGTTACATGATATTTTGCGTGTGATGTTTTCAATTCCGTTAAAGTGAATGCAATCTTTCACGAGAAAGTTGTTTTTATTTGCTATTTAATCAGTCTTGATAACATTCCGGTTTTACCGGGAGAATGAGTGGGGCTGGGAAGCAAACACAGTAATGTTCACGTCAAGTTAATAGCCGAGTACCTTCTCGCCCTAAACCAGCAGCGTGTTCGATACGTCAGGAGCCTGATCTGCATTTCTTAGAGTTTTCCTTTGTCGGCCGTTTTAAGACTATGGAATGTTCTGTAGAGAACATCCGCAATAGCCTTTTTCAAAGGCAAATACCTTACAGGAGTCATTACTCCTTCGCAGTCATGGGATTTAAACTAAAAAAACCATATCAATTGACGCCGATATGGGGTTGATTTGTTACGCCAGATAATTCATGAACTATCTGGCGTAATGCTTTATTTTCTGATAAGGAAATATGGTGGAACGTAGGCTTCACGGCATATATCCAGATAATCGGACCACCACTGCATCATCGCCTTGCGGGCTTCCAGATGTTCTGCCTTGTGAATATAAGCCATGCGCACGGTATTGCGCTCCTGATGACTCATCTGGCGTTCTACTGCGTCCTTTGACCATAAACCCGATTCCATCAGCGCACTGCATGCCATCGCCCGAAAGCCGTGGCCACAGATATCCTTTTTTGTGTCGTAGCCCATCACCCGCAATGCCTTGTTGACCGTGTTTTCACACATTGGCTTATACGGGTTATGGTCGCCGGGGAAGACCAGTTCATTATTACCGGTGATATCTTTAATCTGTTTCAGAATGGCGATGACATGTTCTGAGAGGGGGACGATATGCGGCATTCGCATTTTGGCCCCGCGCTCGGAATAACGCACGCCAATAATGGGTTCTCGCGTCGCGGGTATCGTCCAGACCCGGTTTGTGAAATCAATCTCTGACCAGCGGGCGAAACGCAGTTCACTGGAGCGAATGAACACATGCAGCATCAGCAGGACGGCAAGCCGGGTAAGTTCGCGGCCCTGATGATATGCCTCAATACGTTCAAGCAGTTCAGGCAGCCGCTCCAGTGGCAGGGCAGGATAGTGCCGTCTGACAGGAGGTGTGGTCACGCCGCCAAGGTTTGCTGCCGGGTTAGTATCGATTAACCCCTGATGGACCGCATGGCGCATTATGTTACTCAAGTGCTGCCGCGTGCGGGACGCAACTTCCAGCAGACCTTTTTCCTCGATCCCTTTCAGCAGGTCAATGAAATGACGGGGTTTAAGTTCTGATACAGGCAGGTTCCCGATAACCGGAAAGATGTGATTGTTCAGGCTGGCAAGCAGACGGTCAGCGGTGTTCTGCGACCATTTCCGGTTAGTTTTATGCCACGCCCGCGCCACGTTTTTAAAAGCTTTATCCGGTGTTCGTGAGCCACGTTCAGCAGCCCGCTGCTGTACCGGGTTGATGTTCAGCGCCAGCATTTTACGGACACCTTCACGCTGCTGTCGCGCATCAGACAGGGAGACGGCAGGATAGGCACCCAGCGCAATGCGGGATTCTTTACCGTTAATACGGTACTTGAGATACCAGTGACGTGAGCCACCCGGCTTGACCAGCAGATACAGACCGTGGGAATCGGAGACTTTAAAGGGTTTATCAGAAGGCTTGAGAGTGCGGATTTTCGCGTCGGTAAGGGACATATGGGGGTCACTCCATTATCGAACTAACCTGACCCCAGATTTGACCACCAATTTTTCCCGATGCGGAGGGTAAAATCAAAATGCACCGGGAAGAGTTTTCACGCTAACCTGTTGAACCAACATCATATAATGATTCGCAAGGATGCATGAAAACAGGAAATTGGCTCCTCTGACTGGACTCGAACCAGTGACATACGGATTAACAGTCCGCCGTTCTACCGACTGAACTACAGAGGAATCGTGTGAACGAGGCGCATACTACTGGCCCCGCATTTTTGTGTCAACACTAAAATTAACACGCTGATTCAAATGGCTAAATTTAGTTCAACACGTTGTTTTAGTGTACAATGCGCCGTTCGTCTTCATCCTGCAGGCCATTCTCACGAATACGCATTAGCGGGTCCTGTCGGTAAAACTGGCAGAAACGCTGCCACAGGGCCGGGAAACGAGGCGCAAATAATTCGGGAGCGCTGAAAAAATATTCTGATAACACGGCAAAACATTCCGCAGGATCGGTCGCCGCATAGGCATCAATGCTCGCTGCACTCTCTCCCACCAGGTCTATCTCATCCTGAATGTTGTTCATCGCCGCGTGGAGATCGTGCTCCCACCCAGCAACCTCGCGCAGCGGGATGAGAGGCACGCCGCTGGCCCGATCGCCGTTTCTCGCATCAAGCTTATGCGCCACTTCATGCACCACGAGGTTAAAGCCTGAGGCATCAAACGAGTCCTGAATATCCAGCCAGTTCAGCACCACTGGACCCTGCTGCCAGCTCTGTCCCGATTGTACTACCCGTTGATTATGAACCAGTCCAATATCATCTTCCCATTCGTCATCGACCACAAACGGGGCAGGGTAGATCAGGACCTCATGGAAACCGTCCAGCCACTCAATGCCAAGTTCAAGAACGGGCAGGCAAAAGAGCATAGCAATGCGCGCCTGATGCAGCGGAGTCAGCTCCAGCCCCTGCAGGGCCACCAGCCGCTTTTGCTGTAAAAAACGGGCAGCCATCTGCGTAAGCTTCTGCTGCTCAGAGGGCGAAAGATGGGCTAAAACCGGAATGGCAAGCGCTTGCTCCCAGGGCATCTCTGCGTTGCCGGACTCATCATCTGCTTTCCAGGGCCATTTAAACATCATATTGCTCGCAAAGTCGTCACTTGAACACGATTACCGAAACAGGTGCTATTAAAATGCCAAAGATCCTGGCATTATAGCAACCATCACAGCGGAGAGATGCCGGAGCGGCTGAACGGACCGGTCTCGAAAACCGGAGTAGGGGCAACTCTACCGGGGGTTCAAATCCCCCTCTCTCCGCCACTTTTTCCTCGTAAGACCATTCCCCTTCGATGACTCCGTTAGCTTCAGGTATAACGCCTGGGCTGGGGTATCGCCATCATCATCGTCCTGGTTTCAGCGTAAAACGCCTGCGCGCCTTATCCTTTTGTGTCCTTACCGCTGAATGTTGCCCGAACGAGCTTAAACGCATCATAAAGAGGGAAGGTGCGCCTGGAAAGCGGCAATGTTGAAAAGAGTGATCTCAACGGAGCGGGAGTAAGAAAAAGCCCGCTGAGCGCGGGCTTAGAGGGGGATTAGAACTGATAGACCAGACCGAGGGCGACGATGTCATCGGTCGCGATACCGCTGTTTTTATAGAAGCGGTCGTCTTCATCCAGCAGGTTGATTTTGTAATCCACATAGGTGGACATATTTTTGTTGAAGTAGTAGGTCATGCCCACGTCAACATACTTGACCAGATCCTTGTCGCCGTAGCGGGAATAGGTGTAGAGATCTTTACCCTTCGACTGCAGATAGGCGACAGACGGACGCAGCGGTAAATTAAAGTCGTCAAACTGATACTGCGCGACCACTTCGAAGTTCTGCGTTTTGTTGGCAATCCCACCAAAACTATCGTTGCCGTAGAAGGTCATGTTGCGGGTTTCTGCATACATGGCGGCCAGATAGATGTTGTTGGCGTCATATTTCGCCCCGACGGTCCAGGCATCGGCTTTATCGCCATTGGCGTAGCGCTGGCTGCTACGAGCTTCTGCCAGCTGGTTATGGGTACGGTCAGAAGACGAATAGGCTGCCCCGAAGCTGATGCCCATATCGAGATCGTAGTAGCTGGAGATACCGAAACCGTCGCCATTTTCCCGCGCCAGTTTACGATCACCGCCGTTATTAGTGCCTTCGCCAGAACCGGCGTTTTCATTATTACCCTGATACTGCAGGGCGAAGTGCAGGCCATCGACGAGGCCGAAGAAGTCGCTGTTACGATAGGTGGCCACGCCGTTGGTACGGCCGGTCATGTAGACGTCGGTCTGGGTGTAGGTATCGCCGCCGAATTCCGGCAACATATCGGTCCAGGATTCGATGTCGTAAACTACGCCGTAGTTACGACCGTAATCCAGTGAGCCCCAGTCGGCAAACTTCAGACCGGCAAAGCCGAGACGGGTCCAGGAATTCGCGCCTTCTTTTTCGGTGGTGTTTGCCTGAATGTTGTATTCCCACTGACCGTAGCCGGTTAATTCTGAGGCAATTTGTGTTTCGCCTTTCAGACCAAAGCGAACATAAGTCTGATCGCCGTCCTCTGAAGTGTCGTCAGAGAAGTAATGCAGGCCGTCGACTTTACCGTAGAGGTCCAGTTTGTTGCCGTTGTTGTTATAGATTTCCGCGGCGTTAACGGCATTGGCCATTAAGAGTGCCGGTACCATGAGTGCCAGTACTTTTCTTTTCATTATATATTCCCTTTTAATAATAATTGCTATGAATTATGACAAACCCTCCGGAATGACGATCCGATACTAACGACTAAGTTCACCTTTATTTAAAATAAAATATGTAAATAAATAATGTAAAATATTTCTAATTATTTCCATGTGGTTCTTTATATTAAATTTGGATGTTTGTGCAAGATTTATTATCTTATTATATAGCAATGCTTTATTGGAACATTGGTTAGATGTTGTTAATGTTATGAAATGGATTGTATAAATTATAGTCAAAGGCATTATTCATTATGGAAATTTATTTTTCGTGAATGGAAATAACCAGGAAATTATTAACTCAGCTTGCGTTATTTAAAGAATGAATGGCTTTAAGCTTACGGGGAAATAATCAAGACACCTCTTCAGTCTGTGTGCATTGGCAGCAGAAGTCGCGAGCTGGCGCAGAAGAAAGAGATGAAACTGCTGCCTGTGACGCAGGTTGGCGGTATAATGTGATGTTAGTCACGTTTTTGGTGGCGGTAGTGTGTTGTGTCACGGAGAGGAAAGAGATGGAAGAGCAGGCAAAACGCAGCCCCGGAGGGAAGCTCGCGTTATGGGCGTTGTATGCTTTTTGCGGATACTGTATCTGGGTCATTGTGCGTTACTGGTGGGTGGTCGGAAAAATTCAGAGCGTTCCCGGCGCCAGCGTGGACGGCGATTTTGGAACCACGGCAGGGAAATGGCTGGGTGCGCTGTTGGGGATGCTGGTTCTCGGGGGCATTGGGGCGATACTCGGCGCGGTCGTCTGGTATACCCGACCGTCCCGCGGTGGCCAGGATAATCAGCGGTAAAGTTGCTATGCTCGAGGCTGACCTTTATAGAGAGGAAAGCCTATGGACCTGATTGACTGGCAGCAACGGTTTGAGCACTGGATACTCACGCATCACACGCAGGATGATGCCGCGCACGATCTGTCCCATTTTCGTCGCGTCTGGGCCACGGCCACTCAACTGGCCGCAGGGGAGGATGTTGACCAACTGGTGCTGCTGACGGCTTGCTATTTTCATGACATCGTCAGTCTGCCAAAAAATCATCCCGAGCGAAGCCGCTCCTCCATGATGGCCGCCGAGAAGACGCTCGCTATCCTGCAGTCGTCGTTTGCCGATTTTCCTGCAGAGCGTTATTCGGCGGTCAGTCATGCCATTGAAGCGCACAGCTTTAGCGCGTCTATTTCCCCCCGGACGCTGGAAGCGAAGATTGTGCAGGATGCCGACCGTCTTGAGTCGTTGGGGGCGATTGGTCTGGCGCGGGTCTTCGCCGTCTCCGGCGCGCTGAACACCATCTTGTTTGATGCCGCTGATCCCTTTGCCGACCAGCGGGCGCTGGATGACAGAAAATATGCCCTCGACCATTTCCAGTGCAAACTCCTGCGCCTGCCGGAAAGCATGCAAACAGTCAGAGGCAGAGCGATGGCCGAGCATAATGCGCTTTCTCGTCGAATTTATGGCCAAGCTTAGCGCGGAGCTGCAGGGCGAGCCGCTGGCGCTGGATGAAGCGGTTTTACGCCGCTTTGCACCGCAGGCGTCAACCGACCCGTGATTTATGGTACTCTCTGCAAAAATCGTCCGCGCTGGTTGAGGATATGCCACAAAAGTTAATCAAGGAAAACAAGTCGTTGTCGTTGACGGAGCAGGCCAGTGAAGAGGCTCAGGCGCTGCTGCGTCAGTTAATGACGATCTACGATGTGAAAACGCTGGTCGCCGAGCTGATAAGCGTCGGGGAGCAGCACTGGAGTGCGGCGATCCTCAAGCGAGTGGTGACGCTTAACCGCGTGGCGGAACGTTTACGTCCGCAGGAGATCGCCCATCTGGCGACGCTGCTGCCCTCGCCGCCGGTCCATCATCCGCACTATGCGTTCCGTTTTGTCGATCTTTTTGCCGGCATTGGCGGGATCCGCAGCGGTTTTGAAGCTATCGGTGGGCAATGTGTCTTTACCAGCGAGTGGAACAAGCATGCCGTGCGTACCTATAAGGCCAACTGGTACTGCGACCCGCAGCAGCATCGCTTTAATGAAGATATTCGCGATATCACTCTCAGCCATCGTCCTGAGGTCAGCGACGAAGAGGCGGCACAGCATATCCGCGAGACCCTCCCTCAGCATGACGTGCTGCTGGCAGGCTTTCCCTGTCAGCCTTTCTCCCTCGCCGGGGTGTCCAAAAAAAATGCCATGGGCCGCGCCCACGGTTTTGCCTGCGAAACTCAGGGAACACTGTTTTTTGATGTGGTGAGAATTATCGCTGCCCGTCAGCCAGCCATTTTTGTGCTGGAGAACGTTAAAAATCTGAAAAGTCACGATCAGGGACGTACCTTCCGCATCATCATGCAGACGCTGGATGAGCTGGGTTATGAGGTGGCCGATGCCGGGCATACCGGAGCGGATGACCCGAAGGTGATCGATGGGCGTCATTTTTTACCGCAGCACCGCGAGCGCATTGTGCTGGTGGGTTTTCGTCGCGATCTGCAGCTGCATGAAGGATTTACCCTGCGCGACATCGCTGCGCTCTATCCGTCGGTGAGGCCAACGTTTGGCGAGCTGCTGGAGCCGACGGTCGATGCGAAATTTATCCTCACCACGGTATTGTGGAAATATCTCTATCGTTATGCCCGCAAGCACCAGGCGCGGGGCAATGGCTTTGGTTATGGCCTGGTTGATCCCAGCAATCCCCATAGTGTGGCCCGGACGCTGTCTGCCCGCTACTATAAAGATGGTGCCGAAATTCTTGTCGATCGCGGCTGGGACCGGGCGCTGGGTGAGACGCATTTCGACGATCCGCAAAATCAACTGCGGCGGCCTCGCCGGTTGACACCGCGCGAGTGTGCCCGGCTGATGGGCTTTGAATCGCCGCAGGGGATGCGTTTTCGCATTCCGGTATCGGATACCCAGGCCTATCGTCAGTTCGGCAACTCGGTGGTGGTTCCGGTCTTTGCCGCGGTGGCGAGACTCCTGGCGCCGCGCATCGCTCAGGCAGTGGCGCGTCGTGAAGCGGATGATAACGATGGCGGATGTTCACGATAAAGCCACCCGCAGTAAAAATATGCGGGCTATCGCCACGCGCGATACGGCAATCGAAAAGCGGATAGCGGGCCTTCTCACCCAGGCGGGTTTCACGTTTGTTGCCCAGGCGCGTGCGCTGCCGGGGCGCCCCGATTTCGCGTTACCCGACTACCGTTGCGTTATCTTTACTCACGGCTGTTTCTGGCATCACCATGACTGTTATCTGTTTAAAGTACCGGCCACCCGGACGACGTTCTGGCTGGATAAAATCGCCGGCAACGTGGCGCGCGACGCCCGCGACCGGCAACAGCTGGCAGAGCAGGGCTGGCGGGTGCTGATCATCTGGGAATGCGCCCTGCGCGGCCGTCTGAAGCTGGACGATAAGGCGCTCACTGAGCGTCTGGAAGAATGGATCTGCGGCGCCGGGCACGACGCGCAGATCGACACGCAGGGGATCCGCGAGCTGGCGCTTACTTCGCCACCTTACAAGGGGTAGCCTCGCTGTGGGCGGGGAAGAGATATTTCCCCAGCGTCACCAGCACCACGGCGAAAATAATCACCGCCAGCGCCAGCCACTCGATGAGTGACAGACTCTCGCCACCGAAGCCGGTGCCGAGGAGAACCGCGACCACCGGATTAACATAGGCGTAGCTGGTGGCTACCGCCGGGGTGACATTGCGGATTAAAAACATGTAGGCGTTGATGGCGATAAGCGAGCCAAAGATAGCCAGATAGGCCAGAGCGGCAATCCCTGACCAGGAGGGCGCCTGGGTTAAGGTTTCGCCACTCAGCCATGAGGCGGCCAGCAGGACGATCCCGGCGGCGAGCATCTCAATAGCGCCCGCCATCATGCCGGTCGGCAGCACGATCCGCGACCCGTAAACCGAACCAAACGCCCAGCTTAATGAGCCGATCAGGATCAGCAGCGCCCCCCAGGGATTGCCGTTTAAATTGCCACCACTGTTTAGCATCACGATACCCGCCAGGCCAATCGCAATGCCCAGCCACTCCAGTTTTCGCGTGGCGATGCCGAAAAAGCGGCTGAAGCACAGGGTGAACAGCGGAACGGTAGCAACCATCACCGCCGCAATGCCGGAGGGTACATGTTGATGTTCAGCCAGGGTGACGAAGCCGTTGCCGACGGCAAGCAGCAAAATTCCGATAAGTGCAGCGTTAAGCAGCGGCCGCCATGCCGGCAGTTTATGACCGGTGGCCAGTAGCCAGCCCAGCAGCAGCACGCCGGCCGAGAGAAAGCGAATGCCGGCCATCATCAGCGGCGGCCAGCTGGCGACGCCGACGGCGATGGCAAAATAGGTTGAACCCCAAATGATATACAGCGCAAACAGCGCCCCGATAAGCGGTAACAGCTGACGGGTAGACATACTTCCTCACGACGGTGCAGAGATAGAAAGGGGACATATAGTAAACGTGAAAACGATCGTGCTGGCGAGCGCTTAATTTGCCCGAATTTGTTAAATTTATATTGACTAATTGTACCTTGGGCACCGGCCGTTTTTTAACGCATACTCGAGGGAGACATTGATGAAAAGAGAAGGAAAATCATTTTGGCAGGAAGTAGTCTTTTAACGTTACTCGATGATATCGCCACGTTGCTGGATGATATTTCTGTGATGGGCAAGGTCGCAGCGAAAAAAACGGCAGGGGTGCTGGGCGACGATTTGTCTCTCAATGCCCAACAGGTTACCGGGGTGCGCGCGAATCGCGAACTGCCCGTAGTCTGGGGGGTGGCAAAAGGGTCGTTCGTTAATAAAGTGATCCTGGTACCACTGGCTTTGTTGATCAGCGCCTTCATCCCCTGGGCGATTACGCCATTATTAATGCTGGGCGGGGCGTTTCTCTGTTTCGAAGGGGTGGAGAAGGTGCTTCACAGCCTGGAGGCGCGCAAACACAAAGAGGATCCCGAACGGCGGCAGCAGCGCCTTGAAGCGCTGGCGGAGCGCGATCCGCTGGCCTTTGAGCGTGACAAAGTCAAAGGGGCGATTCGCACCGATTTTATTTTGTCTGCGGAAATTGTCGCCATTACCCTCGGCATTGTAGCGGAAGCACCGCTGCTCAATCAGATCCTGATCCTCTCCGGTATCGCCATCCTGGTGACCATCGGGGTGTACGGCCTGGTGGGCGTGATCGTCAAGCTGGATGATATGGGATACTGGCTGGTGGAGAAGCGCGGCGCGCTGGCGCAATGGTTGGGCAAAGGATTATTAGCCGTGGCTCCCCGACTGATGAAAGTGCTCTCTATCGTCGGCACGCTCGCCATGTTCCTTGTTGGTGGTGGGATTGTGGTTCACGGCATCGCGCCGCTGCATCATGCCATTGAGCACTGGAGCGCGGGTATGGGTGGGGTGCTGGCCTCCTCGCTGCCGGTCATCGCCAATCTGGTGCTGGGTTTTATCATTGGTGCGGTGGTTCTGGCGGGAGTGAAGGCAGTTAGCCGTCTGCGTCAGTCCCTGAAATAACGCGTCGTGTTGTCTACTCCTGAAAACGCTGCGCCGGAGATGCCTGGCGTTTTAGTGCGCCCGCAGGCCAAAGCGCCTGGGACGCGGATAGGGTCTGGTTTGCGGAACGTACTGCGAGAAAATGATGGATAAGTCACTGCGGTTGACGTTGAAAAAGCTTCATCATCTGACTCGTCCTTCACATGTGGTCAATGTGTGCTTTATCGTGGTGCTGCTTTTATCCACGCTGCTGATCTGGCGTGAAATCAACGTCCTGGAAGAGGCCTACGTGGCTAACCAGCGTAACAACCTGGCGAACGTCGCGCATGAAATGGATGGACTGCTGCAGTTCAACATCGACAGGATGATGTTTTTTCGTCACGGGATGCAGGCTGCTCTCGAACAGCCGCTCGATATCGACGTATTGCGTAAGGCCAGCCAGCGCTATCTGAGTCAGCGCCGTCTGGAGGCCTGGCGGGTGGCGCTGCCAAATCGCCGAACGCTGCCGGTGTTTGGCGTTTCGGGCAGTGTCGTCAGCAACAATCCTATGCTGTTAGCGGACGATCCGCTGGCGGCGGATGAACTGATGGCCACGCTTGAGCTGGGCTATCTGTTGAATCTGACGCAGCATGACCGCGATTTCGCTGAACGGATGCAGTATATCTCCCGCAGCGGCTTTTTCACCTCCACCCTGCCGCTCAGGGATGAGGCGCAGCTGAGGGCGCATTATTCGCAAGCCGTCAATGCCCTCTGGTTTACCCGCCAGACCCAGCGGAATAATCCCGGGCGAGGCGTCATCTGGCAAACCTTTCCTGATGATGACCCGCAGCTGGAAGAGCAGGTGGTCACCGCTTCGATACCGCTGGATTTTGCCGGTTACTGGCGCGGCGTGCTGGCGATGGATTTTTCAGTCAATGAGATAAAAGCGTTTTTGGTCAGCGCCATGCAGGGAGGACAAGAGGGGGAGTATCAACTCTATGATAGCCATTTGAACCTGCTGGCTTCTTCCGCACCGGGAAATGTCCTCACGTTGCTGTCACCGCGGGAACAAGAACTGCTCAGCCGCGCGTTTGCCCATGATAATCAGGGCGGGTTGCGTCTGCTGACACGCTATATCAGCTGGTCAAAATTGCGTAATTTCGACGGCGTGCTGCTGCGGGTGCATACCTTGCGGGAAGGCGTGCGAGGCAATTTTGGCACCATCACCATCGCTTTGACCCTGATGTGGATCCTCTTTACGCTGATGCTGTTGCTTTCCTGGCTGGTGATCCGCCGCATGGTCCGCAATATGAGCGTTCTGCAGACCTCCCTGGAATGGCAGGCATGGCATGATGCTTTAACTCGCCTGCTCAATCGCGGGGCGTTGTTTGAGCAAGCGATGGCGGTAGCCAGCGCCTGCCAGCGCAGTGGACGGCCGCTGGCGGTGATCCAGCTCGACCTGGATCACTTCAAGAGCATTAACGATCGCTATGGTCATCAGGCGGGCGACAGAGTGCTGTCCACGGTGGCCAGTACCTTGGCCAGCACTGTCCGTGAGGGGGATCTACTGGGCCGGGTAGGTGGAGAAGAGTTTTGTATCGTGCTGCCGAATACCACGCTGCGGGAAGCGGCGGCGATGGCGGAGCGGTTACGTCTGCGTATTCAGGGCCGGGAGGTCTTTTTACATAATAACGTGACGCTGCGGGTCAGCGCCTCGTTAGGGGTGAGCGCCAGCGAAGAGCAGGGGGAGTATCAATTTGAAGCTTTACAGTCGGTTGCCGATCGTCGACTCTACCAGGCCAAGCAAAATGGGCGCAATCAAGTCTGTTTTCGTTGAGATGTGTGAAGAAAACGTTTCGATCCTGATGGGGAAAATGAGAATTATCTTAAAGTGAGGGCAGGCAATCGCGCTATCGAATGAAACCGGTTTGCGACGAACCCTTCCAGCATCAGCCTTGCAGGCTTGTCTGTGGCAAAGCGCCTACATCCTCAATAATTTGCGTCATGAATATCGCTTGTCATGCAAAATAATTGAGGATAATGTTTCAACGCATCGGATTTCTCGGTGTAACGAATTTTCAAGTGCTTCTTGCATTAGCAAGTTTGATCCCGACTCCTGCGAGTCGGGATTTTTTTCAACCGCGTTTAGCGGTTGGCTTCACTGGCACTGAAATCGTGAATATCAAGCTCGAATGCCTCCGCCAGTTCGCGCCAGGTATGCGCGCCACGGCCGTCAATACTGGCACGCTGCGGGTCATCCAGAGTGCGATGAACCTCACTTTCGCTGATCTCATTAATCGCTGCCAGCAGGGCATCCACATTGACCTCTACGTCATCCGCGACCTGGCCTGTCAATCGATTCTTCATCATTACCCCCCACTCGCTGAGCGTTGCTCACGCCACTTTAAGTATAGCCGGTCTAAAAAAACACCAGTCACTGGCCACGACGCTGCGAGTTGCGCGGTTTTGTTCTACACTGGCTGAAAAATAGAGGAGATGAATTATGCAGGTGAACGATCGTGTGACAGTGAAGACCGACGGTGGTCCACGTCGGTCGGGCGTAGTACTGGCAATTGAGTCGTTTAGTGAAGGGACGATGTATCTGGTTTCGCTGGAAGACTATCCGCTCGGGATCTGGTTTTTCAATGAAATAGGACACCCGGATGGGATCTTCGTTGAAAAAGAAGCTTCGTAAAACCGGACTGGCGGCATCACCGCCAGTTTGTTTTAGCGCATATTCACCTGAATACCTGAAGTGATGTTTTCGGTGAGTCGAACGATATGGTAAATAACTTGTTTATTATGCGTCTGGATTTTCTTTTTAATATTGCCTTTATGGGATGATACTGTCTTTGCTTTGATGTTCATTTGCGTTGAAATTTGCGTTGTCCCATGTCCGGCCATCCACATTTGCAGCATATTTGATTCTGTTTTACTCAATGACAAGGTGGGTAAATTTAACTGCCCCAGGCTGCTATTTTTGCATTTGAGATAATTAACCAGAATGACATCAAGGTCTTTTGGTGTTATCGATTTTGAACTGATCAACAGGTTCTTACGTACCCGTAGATAACGGTCAAAATGGATGTTTGCCAGCGACATAAAGATAACAAACAGCGTGGCCGGATTTTGCACGATGATCTGACGGATAATTGTATTACTCTCATCGTCATGCACGAAACAATCTTCATTAAGAAAGACCACCGCCGGACGACCCGACGCGCAGTGGTTTTGCAGTTCTGTGACTGCACGGACCTCAACGATATCCTGCTTTTTTATACCCCGGCTAGTCAGGTATCCCGTTAATCCCAACCGGGTATAGCTGCACAAATCCATAATCATCGTTGACATGACCCATCCTCAATCAACACGTAACGATATTCACTTCCCACCGGTGATGGGAAGCAGTCCTTGCGGGCGGAAATAATAGTAGGTAAGAAAGAACCCTTTAGTTCCTTTAAACTATTCCGCATCCATGCATATAATTTGCCAGGAAAACTCTTAAAGTAAAGTCGAGAACCGGTAGTGTGAGCGAATTAAAAACAAAAAGTGCCCATAGATGCTATGGTTACGGCCTTGTTAATATTTTATTTTCAGAATTTCCTTATTTCAAATGAAAGGCGCCATGCTGGCTCAGGCTAGGCTCAGGGGTTCCACTGACGTCGGGGCTGGAAGGCTTAACGCTTTAATGCCACAATACTTTTTTATCGGCTTGTGGGATGAATGATGAAACAGTTAGTTTTTGCGGGCATGGTCGTGGCGCTGGCCGGATGTGTGCAGGTTGATCATTACGACGACGTTGTTAAAGCGCCAGCACCGGCCGGTCTTGAGGGCTACTGGCAATCGAAAGGGCCGCAGAGCGAAATGATGAGTCCGGACGCGATTGCCAGCCTGATTGTCACCAAAGAAGGGGATACTTTCGACTGTCGCCAGTGGCAGCGTGTGATCGCGCAGCCGGGTAAACTGATGAACCGCGATAGTCAGGTTTACAACGTCACGGCTTCCCTGGATATCTATCCGATCGAGCGTGAAGGTAACATGCTGTCCTATGATCGTATGACGCTGACCCGCGTTGAACGCCTCACTCCCGAGTGTGAAAAGGCATGGGCGAAAGCGCGTGCGACTGGACCCGTCAGCGCGCCTGCCACTGCGCGTTAAAACACCGGCGGGCCATGTTGGCCCGCCCGTCGATTATCACCTCACAGCACTGCTTCCATTACCCACACGCTGACGCTTCCCCCGTTGCAGGTAAAGGTCGCGCAGCCATCGTCGTCGGTTTCAACAATCTCTTCCCGGTTACCGAGAAAATCCCGCCAACGTTTTTTGCCATAATTTTCGCCCAGCGTCAGGGTCTTTTCCCCCTCATCGCCATTGGACATGACCACCACGCAACCAGGATCCTCGTCGGTGCCGCTGCGGCTGAAGGCGATACAGTTGGGGTGATCGAACCAGAGCGTTTGCACACCGTGCGCAAAGCGCTGACGGGCGTCGATCAGTTCGTGCAGTTGCTCGATAACGGGCATCTCTATAGCGTAGGTTTGTCCGTCACCGCCGGTATCTTCATAGGAGGCGCCGAAGAGATCGGCATAGAAGACCGAGGGCACCCCATTTTCACGTAGCAGGATCAGCGCATAGGCCAGCGGTTTAAACCACGGCTCAACTGGCGCCTCGAGGGCCTGCAGCGGCTGGGTGTCATGATTGGTAACCAGGGTAACGGCATGGAACGGGTCAGCTTCCACCAGCGTTCCGCTGAAAATCTGGCTCATGTCATAATCGCGCCCCTGGCGCGACGCTTCATGAAATTTCATCTGCAGCGGGGCATCAAACAGCATCGTCTTGCCCTCGACCAGGTCGATATACTGCTGCAGCTTCTCCACTTCATGGGACCAGTATTCCGCCACAATAAACAATGGCTGCGGCGCCACCTCCTGAACGTGTTCGATCCACACTTTGTAAAACCAGGCGGGAATATGCTTCACCGCGTCAAGACGAAAACCGTCGCAGCCGGTTTGCTCCATCACCCAGCGCGCCCAGTATTTGATCTCCTCGGTGACCGCATGATTGCGAAAATCGATATTGGCGCCCATCAGGTAATCGAAGTTACCCAGTTCATCGTCAACCTGTTCATTCCAGCCCTCGCCGGTGTAATCGTTGACGATTTTAAATACGCCGTCTTCCGTCGGGTTTTCGATATGATCAATGCCGCTAAAACATTTGTAGTCCCAGACAAACTGGGAATACTGACCGGCCCGCACCGGGAAGGTGTAACGAGTCCAGGCCTCGCACTCAATGATCTCTTCATCAATCTGGGTGCGGTCCTGCTCATCGACGCGCTGGACCCGTAGCGCTTCTTTTTCATCGGCGCCCATTTTATGGTTTACCACCACGTCCAGCAGCACGGCGATGTTGTGCTCCTTCAGGGCCTTTATGGCCGCCAGCAGCTGCGCTTTATCGCCATACTTAGTGGCGACAGAGCCCTTTTGATCAAACTCGCCGAGATCAAAGAGGTCGTAGGTGTCATAGCCGACGGAATAACCGCCTGAAGCACCTTTGTAAGCGGGGGGCAACCAGACCATATTGATGCCAATCTCATTGAGACTGGGGGCCAGCGCTTCGACCTCAGGCCACAGTTCGCCGCCAGTGGGGTAGTACCAGTGAAAACATTGCAACAAGGTGGGGTTTTTCATCTTCCATGCTCCAGACGTCAACAGGCTGACCTTTGCAGTATGGGAGATATCCAGCAAAACGGGGGAGGAAAGGCCTGATTTTCGCTATACCCTAAACGGGATCATATATAATAAATTGGCATAAGATGTAGCGTAACGATGTTGGTGTGAGGCCGTTAAGCGCTTTACACTACAGGAAAATCCTAACCTTCGGGGTATCTATGAAATTAGCACTTCTGGGTCGTCAGGCGCTGATGGGCGCGATGGCCGTTGTTTTGATGGCTGGCGTCAGCGTGAAAACTTTTGCGGCGGAAAACCTGCTTAATCAGATTAAAGAGCGCGGCACCCTGCGCGTGGGCCTCGAAGGCACCTATCCTCCTTTTAGCTTTCAGGGTGATGACGGCAAGCTGACCGGGTTTGAAGTGGAGTTTGCCAATGAGCTGGCTAAACACCTCGGCGTGAAAGCCGATCTCAAGCCGACCAAATGGGACGGTATGCTGGCATCGCTGGACTCCAAACGCATTGACGTGGTGATTAACCAGGTCACTATCTCCGATGAACGTAAGAAGAAATATGATTTCTCTACCCCGTATACCATCTCTGGCGTGCAGGCGCTGGTGAAAAAGGGTAACGAAGGCGCGATTAAAACCGCGGCGGATCTGAAAGGCAAGAAAGTCGGGGTTGGGCTGGGCACTAACTATGAAGAGTGGCTGCGTCAGAACGTGCAGGGCGTTGATGTTCGCACCTATGATGACGACCCGACGAAGTACCAGGATCTGCGCGTTGGCCGTATTGACGCCATTCTGGTCGACCGTCTGGCCGCGCTGGATCTGGTGAAAAAAACCAACAATACCCTGGCAGTAACCGGTGAAGCGTTCTCCCGTCAGGAGGCCGGCGTGGCGCTGCGCAAAGGCAACGACGATCTGCTGAAAGCGGTAGATGGCGCGATAGCCGATATGCAGAAAGATGGCAGCCTGAAGGCGCTGTCCGAGAAATGGTTTGGCGCTGACGTGACGAAATAACGGACGGCGGGTAAAAAAGGCGCTCCTGGAAGCGCCTTTTTTATTTAGCGCATAACTGTGTGCATAATGAAGCATAACTGAGTCAGGAGGGGCCATGTCACTGCAAAATTTAACCCGCTTTCCGCGTCTGGAACTGATTGGCGCGCCAACGCCGCTGGAGTATCTGCCGCGTCTGTCCGATCACCTCGGACGTGAAATTTTCATCAAACGTGATGATACGACGCCGCTGGCGATGGGGGGCAACAAACTGCGTAAGCTGGAGTTTCTTGCCGCCGATGCGCTACGCGAAGGCGCGGATACCTTAATCACCGCCGGCGCGATCCAGTCTAATCACGTGCGGCAGACTGCCGCGGTCGCCGCCAAACTGGGGCTGCACTGCGTGGCGCTGCTGGAAAACCCCATCGGCACCCGGGCGGAGAACTATCTGAGCAATGGTAACCGCCTGCTGCTGGATCTGTTTAACACCCAGGTTGAGATGTGTGATGCCCTGACCGATCCTGCCGCCCAGCTCGACGAGCTGGCGACCCGTATCGAGGCGCAGGGATATCGTCCGTACGTTATTCCGGTTGGCGGTTCGAACGCCCTCGGAGCGCTAGGCTATGTGGAAAGCGCGCTGGAAATTGCCCAGCAGTGTGACGGCGCGGTGGAGATTTCGTCGGTCGTGGTGGCGTCCGGCAGCGCCGGTACGCATGCCGGGCTGGCGGTCGGCCTTGAACAACTGATGCCGCAGGCAGAACTAATTGGGGTGACGGTATCGCGCTCGGTCGCGGACCAATTGCCGAAAGTGGTGGCGCTGCAGCAGGCCGTGGCCAACAGTCTGGCGCTGCAGGCGCAAGCCGACATTCAGCTGTGGGATGATTACTTTGCCCCGGGCTACGGTACGCCGAACGAAGAAGGGATGGCCGCTGTGAAGCTGCTGGCGCAGCTGGAAGGTATTTTGCTTGACCCGGTCTATACCGGCAAAGCGATGGCAGGGCTTATCGACGGCATCACGCAGAAGCGATTTAAGGATGAAGGGCCGATTCTGTTCGTCCATACCGGCGGGGCGCCAGCGCTGTTTGCCTATCATCCGCACCTTTAATACAGAAAACACAGCATGCAAGAAAGTATCCAACTGGTCATCGATTCCGCCCCTTTTCTGCTCAAAGGGGCCGTTTTTACACTGCAGCTGAGCATTGGCGGGATGTTTTTCGGCCTGGTGCTGGGCTTTATTCTGGCGCTGATGCGCATGTCGCCGTTGTGGCCGATAAAGTGGCTGGCGCGCATGTATATCTCCATTTTCCGCGGTACGCCGCTCATTGCCCAGCTGTTTATGATCTACTACGGCTTGCCGCAGTTTGGCATCGAGCTGGATCCGATCCCGGCGGCAATGATTGGTCTGTCGCTAAATACGGCGGCTTACGCGGCGGAGACGTTGCGTGCGGCCATCGCTTCCATCGACAAGGGGCAGTGGGAAGCGGCGGCGAGTATCGGCATGACGCCCTGGCAGACGATGCGCCGGGCTATTTTACCCCAGGCGGCGCGGGTCGCTTTGCCGCCGCTGTCCAATAGCTTTATCAGCCTGGTAAAAGATACCTCGCTGGCGGCGACGATCCAGGTGCCGGAGTTGTTCCGTCAGGCGCAGCTTATCACCTCGCGAACCCTTGAGGTCTTCACTATGTATCTGGCGGCCTCCCTCATTTACTGGGTGATGGCGACGGTACTCTCCTCGCTGCAGAACTATTTTGAAAACCAGCTGAACCGCCAGGAGCGTGATCCGAAATGAGTGCGATAGAAGTAAAAAGCCTGGTGAAAAAATTCCATGGCCAGACGGTGCTCCACGGTATCGACCTGGAGGTGCAGAAAGGGGAAGTGGTGGCGATCATCGGCCCCAGCGGCTCGGGCAAAACCACCCTGCTGCGCAGCATCAACCTGCTGGAGCAACCAGAAAGCGGCACCATCCGCGTCGGCGAGGTAACGATCGACGCCGGCCGTAGCCTCGGGCCGCAGAAAGGGCTTATCCGCCAGCTGCGCCAGCACGTTGGCTTTGTCTTCCAGAACTTTAATTTGTTTCCCCATCGTACGGTGCTGGAGAACATTATTGAAGGGCCGGTCATCGTAAAAGGGGAAGACAAGCAGGAGTCGATAGCGCGAGCCCGCGATCTGCTGGCAAAGGTGGGGCTCAGCGGAAAAGAGAACAGCTATCCGCGCCGCCTCTCCGGCGGTCAGCAGCAGCGGGTGGCTATTGCTCGCGCGCTGGCCATGCGTCCGGACGTGATCCTGTTTGATGAACCGACATCGGCCCTCGATCCTGAACTGGTAGGGGAGGTACTTAATACCATCCGCCAGCTGGCGCAGGAAAAGCGTACGATGGTTATCGTGACTCATGAGATGAGCTTCGCCCGCGATGTCGCCGATCGGGCTATTTTTATGGACCAGGGGCGGATTATCGAACAGGGTGAGGCGAAAGCGCTGTTCGCCTCACCTCAGCAGCCGCGTACCCGTCAGTTCCTCGAAAAATTCCTGATGCAGTAAATGATATGCTGGCGCGGCGGCTTCCTGACCCGGAGCTGCCGCGTTTAGCCTGCCTTCCTGTCATGGGAAGGCTCCGTCGCCTTATTCATCCTGTGGCCGTATACACCGCTTCCCATCCTCCCTGGTTGGGTGTAGAAAATGACGCCAGAGGGAGACTGAGTTTCTGCGCGTCATGAGCCAAAAGGCCAGGCATCAGGCTAATAAATGCGACAGCAACGATATTTTATACATATAAATAAGATTTATGTGTTAGTTTTCTGTATTTATAATAATGATTATCAATCAGGAGTTATTTGCACAGCTATGAGGGACAATGATTTTTTCAGCTGGCGGCGGGATATGCTGCATCAATTTCAGTCCATGGCCACCGGTGAGGAGGTTTATAATCTCCTGCAACGAGAAACTGAAGCGCTGGAATATGATTACTACACGCTTTGTGTACGTCATCCGGTGCCTTTCACCCGCCCCCGCGTCACGTTCCAGTCGACCTATCCCCGCGCATGGATGTCACACTACCAGGCTGAGAATTATTTCGCGATAGATCCTGTGTTACGGCCGGAGAATTTTTTGCGTGGTCATCTGCCATGGGACGATGGTCTGTTTCGCGATGCACCAGTATTGTGGGACGGAGCCCGCGATCACGGTCTGCAAAAAGGGGTGACCCAGTGCCTGACGCTTCCGAATCATGCACAAGGCTTTCTCTCCGTGTCGGCGAATAACCGTTTGCCGGGCTCTTACCCTGAAGATGAGCTGGAGATGCGCCTGCGAACGCTGACGGAGCTCAGCTTGCTGGCGCTGCTGCGTCTGGAAGACGAAATGGTGATGCCGCCGGAGATGAAGTTCAGCCGTCGCGAGCTGGAAATTCTTAAATGGACGGCGGAAGGGAAGACCTCGGCGGAAGTGGCAATGATTCTCTCGATTTCGGAAAATACGGTGAATTTCCATCAGAAGAATATGCAACGGAAATTTAATGCGCCGAATAAAACGCAAATCGCCTGTTACGCCGTGGCGACGGGATTAATCTGAGAGCGCCTGTCGTTCTGCGTGCCAGACGTGACACCGGCTGTCAGGGATACTTTCAGCCGGTACAGGATTACTGACGGTAAGCTTGTTTAATTTGCTTAACGGTGCTGGAGAATACGGCAGCCTGAGCCTCATCTTCCATCTGCGCGATCTGCTTTTCCATTTTAATAATCACGCGACCCGCATCCGCCTGACCCATCGCCTGTAGCATCAGCGTTATCATCGCTTTCAGGCAGGAGACTTCCTGCGCGAGTTCTTGATTATTTTCAGCAGTGGAAAAATCTGGTGTGCTCATCGATATCCTCGTTAGCTTGCTGCGCTATTGCGCATTACTCAATGTGAAGGCCGCGCAGTATACCACAAGCGAAAGAAAAAAAAGGAGTGCTGAATTTTTGTCCTCTCATCTGAGTTGTGAATGATTCAGCGCTTCGGATAATACGTAATAGCCGCCAGTCCGCCATTAATTTATTCCATCTATTTAGCACGTTAATATTTGTTACATATTTTGCTTCGTATTTATGCGCTACGTAATCTGTTGTGTTTTTTGTGCTTTCTGTATGAGGATTGTTAACAAATAAGACCAGCGCAACTGACTGTTCTCAATGACTTTCCACTATGTGTGCACAGACATTGCCATAAATGAGAGTCAAATCGAGGAGAGGGCATTTTTTTGCCTTTTAAATTAGCAATAAAACCCGGTAATATGTGGGAGATAAAGTATCAGTAGCGTTATCCCTCATTCTGGAGATTATTCCTTTGATCAACGTTCTTCTTGTTGATGACCACGAACTGGTGCGCGCAGGGATACGACGCATTCTGGAAGATATAAAAGGGATTAAAGTCGCTGGCGAAGCCTGTTGCGGCGAGGACGCCGTGAAGTGGTGCCGGGCTAATTCCGCAGATGTCGTCCTGATGGACATGAACATGCCCGGGATCGGTGGTCTTGAAGCCACGCGCAAAATCGCGCGCTCTGTGGCGGGCACGAAAGTGATCATGCTCACCGTGCATACCGAGAATCCTCTTCCTGCCAAGGTCATGCAGGCGGGGGCGGCGGGCTATCTTAGCAAGGGTGCGGCACCGCAGGAAGTGGTGAATGCGATCCGCTGCGTGGCGTCAGGACAACGCTATATTGCTTCCGATATTGCTCAGCAAATGGCGCTAAGTCAGATTGAACCGGAAAAAACGGAATCGCCGTTTGCCAGTTTGTCTGAACGCGAATTGCAGATTATGCTGATGATCACCAAAGGTCAGAAGGTGAATGAGATCTCAGAGCAGCTGAATCTGAGTCCTAAAACGGTTAACAGCTATCGCTACCGAATGTTCAGCAAATTAAACATTCATGGCGATGTGGAGCTGACCCACCTGGCAATTCGCCATGGCCTGTGTAATGCGGAGTCGTTAGCAAGCCAGTGAGTGATGTTTTTGACGCAAAAGCTTTCCTGAAAACGGTGACCAGCCAGCCCGGCGTGTATCGGATGTATGATGCTGGCGGGACCGTCATCTATGTTGGCAAAGCCAAAGATCTGAAAAAGCGGCTCAGCAGCTATTTCCGCAGCAATCTCGCGTCGCGTAAAACCGAAGCGCTGGTGGCGCAGATTGCGCAAATTGATGTCACCGTCACGCATACCGAGACGGAAGCGCTGCTGCTGGAGCATAACTATATCAAGCTGTACCAGCCACGTTACAACGTGCTGTTACGTGACGATAAATCATATCCTTTCATTTTCCTCAGCGGCGATACCCATCCGCGCCTGGCAATGCATCGTGGCGCTAAGCATGCGAAAGGCGAGTACTTTGGTCCTTTTCCCAACGGCTATGCCGTGCGGGAAACCCTGGCGCTGCTGCAGAAAATCTTCCCCATTCGCCAGTGTGAAAATAGTGTCTATCGCAACCGCTCTCGTCCCTGCCTGCAGTATCAGATTGGGCGTTGTCTTGGGCCATGCGTGGTGGGCCTGGTCAGTGAGGAAGAGTACGCTCAACAGGTCGAGTATGTGCGGCTGTTCCTGGCCGGCAAAGATGATCAGGTCCTGACCCAGCTCATCGCGAGGATGGAGAAGGCCAGCCAGAGTCTGGAGTTTGAAGAGGCGGCGCGCATTCGCGACCAGATTCAGGCCGTCCGCCGGGTGACGGAGAAACAGTTTGTCTCTAACAGCGGCGATGATCTTGACGTAATCGGCGTCGCTTTCGATGCCGGAATGGCCTGCGTTCATGTGCTGTTTATCCGTCAGGGCAAAGTGCTGGGCAGCCGCAGCTATTTTCCGAAGGTGCCGGGCGGCACCGAGCTGGGAGAGGTTGTGGAGACGTTTGTCGGCCAGTTCTATCTGCAGGGTAGCCAGATGCGCACGCTTCCGGGGGAAATTTTACTCGACTTCAGCCTCGGCGATAAAACGCTGCTGGCCGATTCACTGTCGGAGCTGGCGGGACGTCGAATCAATGTGCAAACGAAACCGCGCGGCGACCGGGCGCGTTACCTTAAGCTGGCGCGCACTAACGCGGCGACGGCGTTAACCACTAAACTGTCTCAGCAGTCGACCATCCATCAACGTTTACTGGCACTGGCTACTGTGCTGGAGCTGCCGGCCGTGAAGCGGATGGAGTGTTTTGATATCAGCCACACCATGGGCGAGCAGACCGTAGCGTCCTGTGTGGTATTTGACAGCAATGGTCCATTGCGTGCGGAGTATCGACGCTACAATATCACCGGCATTACCCCGGGCGATGATTATGCGGCGATGAATCAGGTCCTGCGTCGTCGCTATGGTAAAGCGATTGATGACAACAAAATACCGGATGTGATCTTAATCGACGGCGGAAAGGGACAGCTGGCCCAGGCGAAAGCGGTGTTTGCAGAGCTGGACGTGCCCTGGGATAAACATCATCCCCTACTGCTGGGCGTGGCAAAAGGTAGCGATCGTAAAGCCGGCCTGGAAACGTTATTCTTTGAACCGGAAGGGGAGGGGTTTAGCCTGCCGCCGGATTCGCCGGCCCTGCACGTAATCCAGCACATCCGCGATGAATCGCACGATCATGCGATTTCCGGACATCGTAAAAAACGGGCGAAAGTGAAGAGCACCAGCTCGCTTGAGACTATCGAGGGAGTGGGGCCGAAGCGTCGTCAGATGCTGCTGAAGTATATGGGCGGTTTGCAGGGGTTGCAGCAGGCCAGCGTCGAGGAAATTGCCAAAGTACCGGGCATCTCTCACGCTCTGGCAGAAAAGATCTTCTACTCGTTGAAACATTAGGGGCTCTGTAGCAACATAGGGCTAATTTTTACTTACAACAGATAGTTACCCGTCACTATGCAATTTAATATCCCTACGTTGCTTACTCTGTTTCGCGTCATACTGATCCCGTTCTTTGTGCTGGCGTTTTATCTGCCCTTTAGCTGGGCGCCGTTTGCCTGCGCGCTGATTTTCTTTGTCGCCGCGGTGACCGACTGGTTTGATGGTTTTCTGGCCCGTCGCTGGAATCAGAGCACCCGGTTTGGCGCCTTCCTTGACCCGGTGGCTGATAAAGTCATGGTGGCTATCGCCATGGTGCTGGTTGCCGAGCATTATCATACCTGGTGGGTTACGCTGCCCGCGGCGACCATGATTGCCCGTGAAATTATTATCTCGGCGCTGCGCGAGTGGATGGCGGAGCTGGGGAAACGCAGCAGCGTGGCGGTCTCGTGGATTGGTAAAGTCAAAACGACCGCGCAGATGGCCGCCCTGGTATGGATGCTGTGGCGTCCTTATCCATGGGTAGAGTGGGCCGGGATCGCGCTTTTCCTCGTGGCGGCGGTGCTGACGCTATGGTCAATGCTGCAGTATTTGAACGCGGCGCGCGGCGATTTGCTTGATCAGTGATCGTTTCGACGTTATTTTCAGCAAACGATACAAAGTTGCGAAAAATACCGTTGACTCACCGCCAGAGATAAGTAGAATGCAACGCATCGAACGGCGGCACAGTCTTCCAGACGATAACAAAATCAAGTGATTAGCAAATAACTTGATGATGCGGGAATAGCTCAGTTGGTAGAGCACGACCTTGCCAAGGTCGGGGTCGCGAGTTCGAGTCTCGTTTCCCGCTCCAGATTAACAGCATCGGCAGTTGCGGGTGCTTCAGTATCAAAGGCGCGTTAGCAAAGCGGTTATGTAGCGGATTGCAAATCCGTCTAGTCCGGTTCGACTCCGGAACGCGCCTCCACTTTATATCCCGAGCCCGGATGGTGGAATCGGTAGACACAAGGGATTTAAAATCCCTCGGCGTTCGCGCTGTGCGGGTTCAAGTCCCGCTCCGGGTACCATTGGGAAATACAGAATAATCAAAGCAATAAGCAGTGTCGTGAAACCACCTACGGGTGGTTTTTTTGTGTCTGTACTTTCGCTTTCTGATGCCTTTTCCGCCAGCCTGACTCCACGGCGTTTTTCTGTTAACTCTACCCTTGCAGTCAACGTCTCATTTGTCCCAGGACAAAACGATCTTCCCTTGCTACTATCAACCGGACTCTTATCCCAGCCTGCCGGAGGCATCATGTTCACTGGACTTTGCGCATTTCCCCTGACACCTTTGCGTCAACAAGATATCGATGAACAGGCGTTTAGCCGTATTCTTGCGCGTCTTACCGATGCCGGGGTCGACTCCCTGGGCATCTTAGGCTCAACCGGCAGCTACGCTTATCTCAGCCGTGAGCAGCGCAGACGTGTGGTGCAGGTGGCGAAGGCGCATGCGGGGTCGATCCCGATGATGGTGGGCGTCGGCGCTATTGCCACCAGCGAGGTGCTGCGGCTGGTGGAAGATGCCCAACAGGCTGGCGCAGATGCGCTGTTACTGCCGATGATGTCCTATCAGCCGCTTGCCGCGGAGGAGATCTATGCTTTTTACGAGGAGGTCTGTCGGCATGTTTCAGTGCCAGTTTGCCTGTACGACAATCCTCGCACCACACACGTCACGTTGCCGGATGAGCTGCAGACACGCATCGCCGCCTTGCCGGCCATTGCCTCGATCAAAATTCCCGGCTTGCCTGAGCCACGGGCCAGTGAGCGCGTGGCAGCCTTACGCCGTCATCTTCCTGCCCGTGTCTCGCTCGGCGTCAGCGGCGATGCCTGGGCGACAGTGGGTTTGCAGGCAGGCTGCGAAGTGTGGTACTCGGTCTGTGGCGGCCTTTTTCCCCATCTTTCCCGGGGGCTGGTCAACGCGATACGTGCCGGTGATACAACAGAGGTTATTGCGCTGAATGAGCAACTGGCGCCGCTCTGGCGGTGCTTTGACCGCTATGGCGGTAGCCTGCGGGTGATAGCCAGCGCCGCGGCGATCCTCGGGCTCTGCGATCCTGACTCGCTTCCCCGACCATTGCTGCCGTTAGGGGAGGAGGCCCGCCGTGATGTGGCAACGGCACTGCACGGTCTGGCCTGATCGCTTACCGTTGATACCGGCACAATGGGTGTCGCCGGGTGGCTTTCTGCCAACAATTCGGCTACTGTAGGCCCGATTTTTACCATGCGAGCCTGTGAATGAATACCGGACCTTTAAACGAAAACGAACTGGAATGGCTGGACGAAACCCTGGCGAAATACGCCACCGAAGGCGCTATTCTGGATGTGTCTGAACTGGATGGCCTGTTGACGGCAATCCTTTCTGCGCCGACTGACATCGAGCCTGCCGAGTGGCTGCTCGCCATCTGGGGCGGGGCGGACAATGTGCCCCGCTGGGCCAACGATCGCGAACGGGATCGCTTTGTCAATCTGACGCTGCAGCATATGAGCGACATCGCCGAGCGACTGGAGTCCTATCCCGATCAGTTTGAACCGCTGTTTGGCACCCGCGAAGCGGAAGGTCAGGAACTGACCATCGTCGAAGAGTGGTGCTTTGGCTATCTCCGCGGCGTGGCGCTGAGCGACTGGTCAACGCTGCCCGCTGAACTTCAGCCGGAGCTGGACGCGATCGCGCTCCACGGCAGCGAAGAACAGTTTGCCGCGCTGGATAATCTGACGGCGGATGAGTTTATCGCCAGCATTGAGCGTATTACCCCGGCGGCGTTGGCGCTTTATCAGTACTGGATGGCGAATCCCCAGCCGGTGCTGGTCCCACAGCCGGTGAGAAACGAGGCGAAAGTTGGACGCAACGATCCCTGTCCGTGCGGCAGCGGAAAAAAGTTTAAGCAATGCTGCTTAGCGAAATGAAAAAGGGGCCTTTCGGCCCCTTTTTTATCCCACTGCGGGTAACAGTCCGGCGACGATGCAGAACTGGATCGCTACGATGCCCACTCCGCACAGCAAAACCAGCCATAGCGCCGGAGCCCCTCCAGCCACCCGCCAGGCGGCCTGCGGATGTTGACGACGGCTCTTCATGACCAGCAGGGCTGGCAACATCAGGGCCAGCACGGCGAGCGCCACCCCGGCGTAGCCCAGCGCCATAACAAAGCCGCGGGGATAGAACAGGGCGAACGCCAGCGGCGGCAGAAAGGTGATTATGCCGCTTTGCAGACGCCCGCTGACGCTGTTTTTGCGCTGAAACATATCGGCCAGATAATCAAACAAGCCGAGCGAGACACCGAGAAATGAGGTCGCCAGCGCAAGGTCGGCAAACAGATGAACGGCCAGCTCCACGTGCGGTGAGGCAACCACTTCGCGGATCGCCTGCAGCAGACCGTTCAGACCGGCGTTTTGCGCCAGCAGGGCGGTAAAGGCTGGGGCGTCGATACTGCCCAGCGTCGCCAGTTGCCAGAAAATATAGGCCACTAATGGGATAAAGCTGCCGATAATAAACACCCGCCGCAGTTTACGTATATCGCCGCCAAGATAGCTGACGATGCTGGGCACGCTGCCGTGAAAGCCAAAGGAGGTAAAGACGACCGGAATGGCTGACAGGGCCAGGCCTTGCTCAACCGGCAGCGTCAGCAGATTCACCTGATGAATGTGCGGCATCAGCAGGGCCAGCATCACCACCAGAAAGATGATCTTGGCGCTAAACAGAAAACGGTTGAACAGATCGACCAGCGCGGTACCGATGCAGACCACCGCCCCGCCGAGCACCGTGAAGATCATTACGCCCGCTGCCGGCGGCAATTGCCAGTCCAGCCACTGATTGAGGCTGGAAGCCAGTAATTCACCGGCGCCACTGATATAGGCCGCGGTGAGCGCATATAGCAGAAACAGCATGCAGAACCCGGTAACCCACTGCCCGTATCGGCCCAGATAGCGCGCCGCTAGAGAGCCCAGCCCCATGTCGGCAGGGACATGCTGATAGACTTCCAGCAGTAAAAGCGCGGTATAGCACATCAACGCCCACAGGGTGAAAAGTAAACCCAGCGTGACGGCAAAACCGACGCCGGCGGCGGCCAATGGCATCGCCAACATTCCCGCACCGATTGTGGTGCCTGCTACGATTAAAATACTGCCCAGAGTGCGGTTTTTCACGCTTTTCGCTATCCCTACAGCAAATAACAATAAATTATGCCGCGCAGAGTAGGGGATCTTGCGGCATTCGTCAAATGAGGGTTACAAGTGGTGTAATGTAAACTTTACGAAATTTGACAGGCAAAAGTCTGCGCTGACGCAAAGCACGGGCTGCCCGTTTGGCCTAAGCTGGCAGTTTTCAGGAGGGGTTATGTCTTCTATTCATGGTCATGAAGTACTGCAGATGATGCTGGCGTCGCAGGAGTCCTGGACGGTCTCCTCGCTGGAAACGGCGATTCACCGTCGTTTCGGTGCAGAGGCGCGCTTTCATACATGTTCAGCGGAAAATTTGAGTGCTGCTGAGCTGGTGGCCTTCTTACAGAAAAAAGGCAAATTTATAGCTAAAGAGGAAGGGTTTACTACCGCAGAAAATAAGATTTGCCGCCATTAAACAATGCCGCGACGTAAAGTCGTCGCGGCCTGGGCGATTAATTTTGCGTGTCGAGGGTCGCCAGCTCTTTATCGATAAAGTACAGGCCTTCGCCGCTTTTCCCGACGAGGCTCAGTTTATCAATCACTGATTTAAATAATTTCTCTTCTTCGTGCTGTTCAGCAACATACCATTGCAGGAAATTGAAGGTCGGGTAATCCTGACTGGTCATGGCCGCGTGCGCCAGCTCGTTAATTTTACTCGTGATCAACTGCTCATGCTCATAGGTCTGGCGGAACAGTTCATCCAGCGACGCGTAGTCGGCGAACGGAGAAGCGATAGCGTTGATTCGCGGCAGGCTGCCGGTGTCGGTCAGGTAGTCGAACAGGCGTTGCATATGCGTCATCTCTTCCTGAGCATGGCGACGCAGGAACGCCGCAGCGCCTTCAAAACTATGGTAACTGCACCAGGCGCTCATCTGCTGATAAAGAAGAGAAGAATAAAGTTCAAGATTCATCTGCTCATTAAGTTTGTCGATCATTTCCGTTTTCAGCATCATCGCGCTCCTGGAATTAAAAATAGATGTTATAGGCTGCTACTATAATTTGTTATTTAATTATTTGCAAAAAGTAAATTTAAAAATAATTTATTTAAAATGCAAATGGGAATAACACGCATTGGCAGTAAAATAATAAATGAGAATGGTTTTAATTTAATTAAAATCGAAGAAGAAATAAAAATAAGGTCGTTGATGGTCTGGCGAGGGGGAGCATGACCGGCCGGCATCGGTTTCGTCCCGGCGCGGTGCGACACAGTGCTGCGCGGGCGCAGGATGCCGCAGTGGGGGCGTGAAAATGTGAAGCGCTGCGTAATTTTTAAAACAACTTTTCATAAAATTTGAAAGTTTGTTTTCATGGTAGTAAAGTACAGTCAACGCCAATGACATTCTGCGGGCAGGCCCGCACAGCATTCAGGAGAGTAAACCATGAAGATTGCACTGATGATGGAGAACAGCCAGGCGAACAAAAACGCCATCATCCTCAAGGAGCTTACCGCAGTTGCCGACGAAAAAGGATTCCCGGTCTATAACGTTGGCATGAGCGATGAGAACGATCATCACCTGACCTACATTCACCTCGGGATCATGGCCAGCATCCTGCTGAATTCGAAAGCAGTCGACTTTGTCGTCACCGGCTGCGGTACCGGGCAGGGGGCACTGATGTCGCTGAATATCCATCCGGGCGTGGTCTGCGGCTACTGTATCGATCCGGCGGATGCGTTCCTGTTTGCCCAGATCAACAACGGTAACGCTCTGTCGCTGCCGTTTGCCAAAGGTTTCGGTTGGGGCGCTGAACTGAACGTACGGTTTATCTTTGAAAAAGCGTTTACCGGTCGCAATGGCGAAGGCTATCCGCCGGAGCGTAAAGAACCGCAGGTGCGCAATGCCGGGATCCTCAACCAGGTCAAAGCAGCGGTAGTCAAAGAGAACTATCTCGACACCCTGCGCGCCATCGATCCTGAGCTGGTGAAAACCGCGGTATCCGGCCCACGCTTCCAGCAGTGTTTCTTCGAAAACTGCCAGGATAAAGCGATTGAGGCCTTCGTTCGCCAGATTGTTGGCTAATCCTTGCCAGGGCCAGCCTCGCTGGCCCTTTCGTTTATTTGTGTTTCTTTTCCGATACGCTGCTGCCTGCCGTTTTGGTCAGATGCAGGCTGTCGATCATCCCCACCAGACAGATCAACGCGATAAAGACAAACGACAGGCGAAAGGCAATTCCCGGCACAGTGGAAAGATGCAGCCAGTCGCCAACCTGCTCACCCAGGCGGATGCCGATAGCGCCGAGCGTGATCCCCAGCCCTACCGCCAGCTGCGACGCGGTACTGAACAAGGTATTGGCATCGCTCATCTGCGCGGCGGGGACATCAGCAAAGGCCAACGTGCTCACACCCGTAAACTGGATAGAGCGAAAAACCCCGCCGAGATAAAGGATCAGCATGATGGCCCAGACCGGCGTCTGCGGCGTGAGCAGCGCGCAGGCCAGCAGCGAACAGACGTTCAGCGCGCCGTTGATCAGCAGTAGCCGACGAAAGCCCAGCCAGCGAATCAGCGGCGTGGTAGCGGGTTTGATGGTCAAATTGCCGACAAAAACCGCCAGCACCAGCAGGCCGGAGTGAAAAGGATCCATGCCGAACCCCACCTGAAACAGCAGGGGAAGCAGAAAGGGCACCGCGCTGATCGAGGCCCGGAACAGCGAGCCGCCGTACATGGTTACCCGGAAAGTCGGCACCTGCAGAGCATCAAGACGAACCATCGGCGCCGCCGCCAGGCGGAAATGACGAATAGAATATAACAGACAGCCGAAGCCAAGAGCGGCAAGAGCCAGCGTCGGCCAGATCGCCGGTTGGCGATCGCCGAGCCTTTCCATTGCCGTGACCAGGCTGACCATCGCCACCGCGGTGGTGATAAAACCGGTCAGATCGAAGGAACGCCTTTCCGTCTCACGTATATCAGGAATGAGCCGCAGTGAAAGGAAAATGGCCGCCAGGCCCAGCGGAACATTGATAAAAAATATCCAGTGCCAGCTGGCGTAGCGGGTAATAAATCCGCCCAGAGGTGGGCCAATGATAGGGGCCACCAGCGCCGGCCAGGTGAGGGTGGCGATGGCCTTGATCAGCAGGTGTTTTGGCGTGGTTCGCAGTACCGCCAGGCGACCAACGGGCACCATCAGCGCGCCGCCGACCCCTTGCAGGATACGCATGGCGACAAAGGTATTCACCTCGGTGGAAAGGCCGCAAAAAACCGAGGCCAGGGTAAAGATAGCCAGGGCGAGAGTGAAAATAGCGCGGGCGCCGAAGCGATCGGCGATCCAGCCGCTGGCCGGGATCAGTACCGCGAGGGTGATCAAGTAGGCGCTGATACCGATATTCAGTTCGACTGCGCTAACACCAAAATCCCTGGCCATATCGGGCAGGGCGGTGGCGATCACCGTCCCGTCGAGAAACTCCATAAAAAAGGCGCCAGCCACCAACAGCGCAGGCGCGGAAAAAGCACGTTCGTTCCTGGAAGAGATCGCGGTAGTCATGTCATTACTGCCATTCAGAGTGTGATCCTGTGCAATACGGCAGGAAAGGTGCCGCCAGCCAGTAAGATAGTTAAAAAAACCTGCCACGGCAGGTTTTATCATCACTAACGATTTAGGGTACTATTACGCTCCGGAAAAAAGGAGCAATTAATGTCTCAACATCTTAGCGAACACGACGAGCTGGTTTCCGATGTAGTGGCCTGCCAGCTGGTTATCAAACAAATCCTCAATGTGATTGACGTCATCGCGCCGGTGGAAGTCCGTGAAAAAATGACCACTCAGCTGAAAGCGATCGACTTCGCCAGCCATCCGGCCTCTGCCGATCCGGTGACCCTTCGCGCGGTACAGAAAGCGATCGCGTTGATTGAGCTGAAGTTTACTCCACAGGAAGAAACGCATTAATACCAGACCCCGCCCGGTTACCGGGCGGGGTGTGCTACTTTAATGGGACACCACGGTCTGCGCTGGGGTTGGGTCAGCGCTTTTGAACAGTTTGCTGTTGCCCCAGCACTCTTCGTAGCGATGGCCAACCAGATCCTCCACGATAACCCGCACGTCTGGCGCAATATCACTGATTTTACCGCCCGCTTTAATCCGCGCGACTTCCTGCAGTACCACCAGATGCGCCTTACGATCCAGCTTCATCTGTTTGCTGAAGACGATAGCGGCCAGCGCTAATGCGATGACCCCGACGCAGAATACCACCGCGATAGCGGTCACTGCGCTTTCCGGCTGACTGTGCGCTTTTGACTGGAAGCCATAGAAACTCAGAATCGCTCCCATCGAAAACACCACAATCGAGCGCAGAATTTTCCCTGAAAAGGTCATGGCGCCGGCATAGATCCCTTCCCGGCGGCGTCCGGTGTAGATCTCATCGACATCGGCCAGGAAGGTGTAAACGGTCCAGGGGATATAGTAAACCCCGCCGGTACCCAGGCCGAACAGCACGGTAATGCCGAACATCAGCACTGTCGCCAGGCCGGACGGTAGATGGAAAAACCACAGCGAGGTATACAGCAGCACTGCGAAAATCACGATCCCCAGCGCCAGGATATAGGGTTTGCTGAAGCCCTTTTTCACGCACAGGCCGATAAACAGCGCGGTGGAGATGAGCTGCAGAATCGAGTTCAGGCTGTTCAGGCCCGCCACCATCGCCGGATCATGTTGTAGAACGAAGATCACGAAGTAGGTGAAAATGGAGGCAAACAGCCATTCCGCGCCAAACCCGCAGAGGTACATACCGAGATGTTTACGGAACACGCGTAGATAAAAAGTGGAACGCATATCTTTGGCCAGCGATAGCAGGGTGCTGAACAATCCTTTTTTCGCGCTGGTATCGACTTCCTCGTCGCGCTCGCGCTCCCAGCTGCACAGCCACAGGCAGGAAATGGCGATGATCAGAATTACGCCATAGGTTAGTCCGGTGAGGAAGAAGGGAGTCGCGGAATCTTTGCCATACAGCAGAATGAACTGTCCGGGAATAAACGCCGCGAGGAAGTTGGCCAGCTTGCCGAAGATGGCTTTATAGCCGGTAAGCTTTGAGCGCAGCGAGAAATCATCAGTCATCTCTGTCGCCAGTGTTTCATAGGGCACCATGATAGAGGTGTAGATGATCTCAAATACCACATAGGTACACAGGTAATACCAGAAACTGAGACCCTCCACCCACAGCAGCGGGTAGAACATCATCAGCGGAATGCCGATCAGCAGAAAGAAACGCCGGCGGCCAAAGCGTTTACCTAACCGCGTTTTACCAAAGTTATCCGTCAGATAACCCATCAGTGGGTTGCTGATGGCGTCGATGATGCTCGCGACGGAGAAGATAAATGAGGCCTCGATCAGCGTCAGGCCGCAGAAGGTTGTATAAAAATAGAGTAACCACGCTCCGCTAATCGCCAGTGCGCCGCTTCCCAACAGGTTGCCGCCGCCGTAGGCTAACTGATGGCGTAACAAAATCGGTCTTCCCTGCAGCCGTTCAGTGGCTGAAGCCGTGTATCGAGCCATAAAATAAACCCCGTGTTTTAAATTTTTGAAACACTGTTTTTATATTTCTTTTCGGCTCAGCAAAAAGTGACCTTGCTCACTAATCCCTCTTAAGGGGTAACGGCGACCAGGGAATGGGATCGAGTTAAAACTTTTTTATTCTTTTGAAGAATAGATGACAGGGAAAATTGACGAAATGGTGTTAAAGGAGAGGGCGGGGCAGCGCGGTCGCGCTCCCCCTGACCGGGTACCTGATACGGCTTAGTGCGGTTTCTGTGCGTCCCCGACGAACGCCATCAGACGACGATCGGTCTGCTCCATCCCGAGTCCGGCTTTATCGGCATTACGAATTTCCTCAAGCACGCTTTGCAATAGCAGGCCATCCTGCTGCTGCTCCTCCGCCAGCAGCGTGAGAAACCGCCAGGTGCTGTCATCGCTTTGCGCTTTGGCTTCCTGGGCGAGACCGCTCAACATAGTGCTGCGCTGACGGTAATCGAGCAGGGTCTGGGTAAACAGGTCTTCCAGCGAGCTACACTCTGGATTACAGGCGTGGTCGGGATTGACGATAGGCCAGCTGCCGGCTTTTTTCAGATAGTCAAACACGCGCATGGTGAGCGTAATGCTGCATTGCGCGCGGGTGCGCAGAAACGTCGCGGCGCCGTCGAAGCGATGCCGGGCGCACCACTCGCTTAAGTTCAGATAAACGTTAGAGGCGTGGAACTCAAGATTCATTTGGGTGTTTAGCTTTTGTGCCATTCCTGGAACTGCCATAAAAATATCCTTATTAACCGGGAAGGGTTACTGATGCGCATCACCTCAGTGGATGGAAACAGCCAAGTAAAAGGGTGACGCACTGCACTGTTGCAGAATAATAAAACTCTACACATTCCATATGTGTCGGGTAATATTTCCGCTTACCGACCAGTTAAGAATACTCGCTGAAATGAATTAAGAAAACTCTCAATATGGGTAATTTACGTTTTGTTACACCATTATTCATAAATGACAGCGAGCTTGAGCTGTGCGGCGCCGACTGGGGCGTGTAGTGCTGATTAGGTTATAAGTTATCGCTATTTGACTACGAAATTAATCGTAGAAGAAAAAGAAATAAGTTATTTCATAAGCAATGTTTCAGGTTGATGATGATTATTTTTATTTTTTGTTGCAGGCTTTTTTATAAGAGGGATAGCCTTTTATTCGGAATAAATTACGTTAAAGATCCGTTTTTTCGCGATATTAAACGGGCCTCAGTACGATTCCGGCATCAGACCGTTGATCATGATGCCCGGCAGGCGGGAAACGGCCCTTTCAAACGCATTATCCTCATCGTTATAACAGCGATTTAACTCCCTGTTAAAACCTCTCTGACATCGCAAGGATAAGTCTGCTGATGGTATAGATAATCCTGCTATATCCAGGTTAAATTGTATGACAATTATGTCTTTTTTTATGTCATTTTTTGCTAAATGTATGTACGCAATTACTGTAATTCCGCGATGTGATGATGCTCTCGTATGGAGAATTAATTTCCGGGTATTACTACTCTAACAACGGCAGTAGGGAATGCGATTTTTCTAATGCCTTGTTTTGATGCCGATAAAATTGTTAATTCCGATTTTTCCCTACATGAAAGCGAATTAAAGCTGGAGTTTACCATGCACAAATTTACTAAAGCGCTGGCGGCCATTGGTCTCGCTGCGGTTATGTCACAATCAGCTATGGCGGAAAATCTTAAACTGGGTTTTCTGGTGAAACAACCAGAAGAGCCATGGTTCCAGACTGAGTGGAAATTTGCTGATAAAGCAGGAAAAGATTTAGGCTTTGACGTTATTAAAATTGCGGTCCCGGATGGGGAGAAAACCCTCAACGCGATTGACAGCCTGGCGGCCAGCGGCGCGAAGGGCTTTGTTATCTGTACCCCCGATCCGAAGCTCGGCTCGGCGATTGTCGCTAAAGCGCGTGGCTATGATATGAAGGTCATTACCGTCGATGATCAGTTCGTCAACGCCAAAGGCAAACCGATGGAGAGTGTGCCGCTGGTGATGATGGCGGCCAGCGAAATCGGCGCCCGCCAGGGGCAGGAACTGTATAAAGAGATGCAAAAACGCGGCTGGGATGTCAAAGACACCGCCGTGATGGCCATCACCGCTGATGAGCTGGACACCGCCCGCCGTCGCACCACCGGTTCTATTGATGCCCTCAAGGCGGCTGGCTTCCCGGAAGCGCAAATCTACCGCGTACCAACCAAATCTAACGATATCCCCGGGGCGTTCGACGCCGGTAACTCGATGCTGGTTCAGCATCCGCAGGTTAAGCACTGGCTGATCGTCGGGATGAACGACAACACCGTCCTCGGCGGCGTGCGTGCCACCGAAGGCCAGGGGTTTAAAGCGCCGGATGTCATTGGTATCGGCATCAACGGCGTAGATGCCGTGAACGAACTGTCGAAAGCGCAACCGACCGGCTTCTATGGCTCCCTGCTGCCAAGTCCGGATATTCATGGCTATAAAACCAGCGAAATGCTTTACAACTGGGTCACCAAGGGCGTTGAACCGCCGAAGTTCACAGCGGTGACCGACGTGGTACTGATCACCCGCGATAACTTCAAAGAAGAGCTGGCGAAAAAAGGGTTGTAACAGCCCGGTTGAACTGGCCCCTGCCGTAGCGGTGGGGGCTGAGTGCAGAAGAGTGGAGTCGTTATGCAACAGTCTACCCCTTATCTCTCATTTCGCGGCATCACCATGACATTCCCCGGCGTGAAGGCGTTGTCCGATATCAGTTTTGACTGTTATCCCGGACAGGTCCACGCCCTGATGGGTGAAAATGGCGCAGGCAAATCGACGCTGCTGAAAATTCTCAGTGGCAACTACATCCCGACCGCAGGCCATTTGCAGATCGGCGGCCAGCAGATGGCGTTCTCCAATACCATGGAGGCGCTGAACGCCGGCGTGGCGATTATCTACCAGGAGCTGCATCTGATCCCGGAGATGACCGTCGCCGAAAATATCTATCTTGGCCAACTGCCGCACAGAGGCGGCATCGTCAATCGCTCGCTGCTCAACTATGAGGCTCGTCTGCAGCTGGAACATCTGGGGCTGGATATCGACCCCGAAACGCCGCTGAAGTATCTCTCTATTGGCCAGTGGCAGATGGTGGAGATTGCCAAAGCGCTGGCGCGTAACGCCAAGATCATTGCTTTCGATGAACCGACCAGTTCGCTCTCCGCCCGGGAGATCGACAACCTGTTTCGCGTTATCCGCGAGCTGCGGGAAGAGGGCCGGGTCATCATTTATGTTTCACACCGGATGGAAGAAATTTTTGCGCTCAGCGATGCCATCACCGTCTTTAAGGATGGCCGCTATGTCTGCACCTTTGACGATATGGCGAGCGTCAGCCACGACGCGCTGGTCCAGGCGATGGTGGGACGCAACCTGGGCGATATATATGGCTGGAAGTCACGACCGTACGGCGAAGAGCGGCTGCGCCTGGAGGAGGTCAAAGCTCCGGGCGTGCGTACGCCGATCAGTCTCTCGGTACGCAGTGGCGAAATCGTCGGCCTGTTCGGGCTGGTGGGCGCCGGGCGCAGCGAGCTGATGAAAGGCTTATTTGGCGGCACCCGGATCACCGGCGGTCAGGTGTATATCGATGGCCAGCCTGTCGACATCCGCAAACCGGCCCAGGCCATCCAGGCTGGCATGATGCTGTGCCCGGAAGATCGTAAAGCCGACGGGATTATTCCGGTTCACTCGGTGCGCGACAACATCAATATCAGCGCCCGGCGCAAACATATCCATGCTGGCTGCCTGATTAACAACGCCTGGGAGGCGGACAATGCCGCTCAGCATATCCAGTCGCTGAACATAAAAACGCCTGGCCCGGAACAGCTAATCATGAACCTGTCCGGCGGCAACCAGCAGAAAGCGATCCTTGGCCGCTGGCTGTCGGAAGAGATGAAGGTGATCCTGCTCGACGAGCCCACTCGCGGCATCGACGTCGGCGCCAAACATGAAATTTACAACGTGATATATGGTCTCGCCGCCTCCGGTGTCGCCGTGGTGTTTGCCTCCAGCGATCTGCCGGAAGTGCTGGGCGTTGCCGACCGCATCGTGGTGATGCGCGAAGGGCAAATCGCCGGCGAACTGCTGCATGAAGATGCCAATGAACAGCAGGCGTTAAGCCTTGCAATGCCAAAAGTGAGTCAGGCTGTCGCCTGAGTAAGGAGTAAATGATGTCATCAGTGACTACGTCCGGCGCTACCCGCTCTGCCTTTAGCTTTGCCCGTATCTGGGATCAGTTTGGCATGCTGGTGGTGTTTGCGGTGCTGTTTATCGGCTGCGTAATTTTTGTGCCCAACTTTGCCTCATTCGTCAACATGAAGGGGCTGGGGCTGGCGATCTCGATGTCCGGAATGGTGGCCTGCGGTATGCTCTTCTGCCTGGCTTCCGGGGATTTCGACCTGTCGGTGGCGTCGGTTATCGCCTGTGCCGGGGTCACTACCGCGGTGGTGATTAACCTGAGCGAAAGCCTGTGGCTGGGGATTGCCGCTGGCCTGCTGTTAGGCGCGGTCAGTGGCCTGGTTAACGGTTTTGTGATTGCGCGCCTGAAAATTAACGCCCTGATCACCACGTTGGCCACCATGCAGATTGTTCGCGGCCTGGCCTATATTATTTCCGATGGTAAAGCGGTAGGGATCGAAGATGAGCGTTTCTTTACCCTCGGCTACGCCAACTGGTTTGGTTTGCCGGCGCCTATCTGGCTGACCGTCGCCTGCCTGGTGGTTTTCGGATTATTACTAAACAAAACCACCTTTGGCCGTAATACGCTGGCTATTGGTGGCAACGAAGAAGCCGCGCGTCTGGCCGGTGTCCCGGTGGTACGCACCAAGATTATTATCTTTGTGCTCTCCGGTCTGGTATCGGCGGCGGCGGGCATCATTCTGGCGTCGCGCATGACCAGCGGCCAGCCAATGACCTCGATTGGCTATGAGCTGATTGTGATTTCGGCCTGTGTGCTGGGCGGAGTATCACTGAAAGGCGGGATCGGCAAGATCTCTTATGTGGTCGCCGGGATCCTGATCCTTGGCACCGTGGAGAATGCGATGAACCTGCTGAACATCTCGCCTTTCTCACAATACGTCGTGCGCGGGGTGATCCTGCTGGCGGCGGTAATCTTTGACCGTTACAAACAAAAAGCCAAACGTGCGGCCTGAAATTAAGCCGAACTTTTAAGTCTACAGACTAATTGCCGCCAGCGCCCGTTTCGCTGGCGGTAACTATCAAAAATGGCGAGGTTGGTCACACTGTCTATACTTACATGGCTAACATATAATTAACAACCAGCTTCGGCTGGCCATGATAAGGAGGAAACAGGGTGGATAACCAGATATCTGTACCGCCTGCGCTAACCGGAAACTACGCCTTTTTCTTTGACCTCGACGGTACTCTTGCCGATATCCAGCCGCACCCCGATCAGGTGGTGATACCTGACAACACGCTGCAGGCGCTCAACGCGCTGGCCCAGCAGCAGGGGGGCGCAGTGGCATTGATTTCAGGGCGCTCAATGGCTGAACTTGACGCGCTAACCCATCCCTGGCGGCTACCGCTGGCCGGTGTTCACGGGGCCGAGCGCCGTGATATCAATGGAAAAACCTATATCGTCTCTCTGCCGTCGGCGCTGCGCGATGAGATCGCGTCTGAGCTCACCTCGGCGCTGGAAGCGCTCCCGGGATGCGAGCTGGAGAGTAAAGAGATGGCTTTCGCCCTGCACTATCGCCAGGCCCCGCAACAGCAAAGCGCTGTGCTGGAGCTGGCGCAACGCATTGTTCAGCGCTACCCGTTGCTGGCGCTTCAGCTTGGCAAGTGCGTGGTGGAGATTAAACCCCGGGGGGTGAATAAAGGGGAGGCGATTACTGCGTTCATGCAGGAGGCGCCGTTTGCCGGCCGTGAACCGGTTTTTGTCGGCGATGACTTGACCGACGAAGCGGGGTTCACCGTAGTTAATCAACTGCAGGGAATGTCGGTCAAAGTAGGCGCCGGGGAAACTCAGGCGCACTGGCGGTTGGCGGATGCCGCCGCTGTAAGGACGTGGTTGCAACATCTGGCGTATGACGCGCAAACCGAAAGGAGGGATGACCATGAGTCGTTTAGTCGTAGTCTCTAACCGTATCGCCTTACCGGACGATAAAAAATCGAGCGCAGGCGGCCTGGCCGTCGGCATCCTGGGGGCACTGAAAGCGGCGGGGGGTCTGTGGTTTGGCTGGAGCGGCGAAATTGGCGATGACCAGCAGCCGCTGAAGCAGGTCTCCCGCGGGAATATTTCATGGGCGTCGTTCAACCTCAATGAGCGGGACCATGATGAATACTACAACCAGTTTTCCAATGCCGTGCTGTGGCCGGCCTTCCACTATCGCCTTGACCTGGTCAGCTTCCAGCGCGAAGCCTGGGAGGGGTATCAGCGGGTCAATGCGATGTTGGCGGACAAGCTTCTGCCGTTGATTGAGCCTGAAGATACGCTGTGGATCCATGATTACCATCTGCTGCCTTTCGCCAGCGAGCTGCGTCAGCGCGGAGTCAACAACCGCATCGGTTTCTTCCTGCATATTCCGTTCCCGACGCCGGAGATTTTTAACGCGCTGCCACCGCACGCCGAGCTGCTTGAGCAACTGTGCGATTACGACCTGTTGGGCTTCCAGACCGAAAGCGACAGAACCGCCTTCCTTGACAGTGTTGCCATGCAGACCCGGCTCTCCGAGCTCGGCGATAAACGTTATCAGGCGTGGGGTAAAGCCTTCAGCACCGAAGTTTATCCGATTGGCATTGATCCAGACGAGATTACGCGCAACGCCAAAGGTCCACTGCCGCCGAAGCTGGCCCAGCTGAAAAATGAGCTGAAAAATGTGAAGAATATCTTCTCCGTGGAGCGCCTTGACTACTCAAAAGGGTTGCCGGAGCGATTCCTCGCCTACGAGACGCTGCTCGAGAAGTACCCTCAGCACCATGGCAAGATCCGTTACACCCAGATTGCACCGACGTCCCGCGGCGATGTGCAGGCCTATCAGGATATCCGCCATCAACTGGAAACCGCAGCTGGACGCATCAATGGCCAGTTTGGTCAGCTTGGCTGGACTCCGCTCTACTACCTGAACCAGCATTTTGACCGTAAGCTGCTGATGAAGGTCTTCCGCTACTCTGACGTCGGGCTGGTGACACCGCTACGCGATGGTATGAACCTGGTGGCGAAGGAATATGTTGCGGCGCAGGATCCGGATAACCCTGGCGTCCTGGTGCTGTCGCAATTTGCCGGGGCGGCGCAGGAGCTGACCAGCGCCCTGATCGTCAACCCTTACGATCGCGACGAGGTGGCCGCCGCGCTGGATCGCGCGCTCAGCATGCCGCTGGCGGAACGTATCGCCCGTCATTCCGCGATGCTGGACGTGATCAGAGAGAATGATATTCATAACTGGCAGGCGCGCTTTGTCGAGGATTTGCAGCATATTTCGCCGCGCAGCGAGGAGAGCCGTCTGCGGGGGAAGATAGCCACTTTCCCTAAACTGGCCTAGGTCAGGATAAGGGCTAACCGGCGTTAGCCCTTTTCAAGGGAAACCAGCAGGACATCGACGCCGCAGCTGCCAACGATACTTTTCGCTGAGCAGGTAGCGCGCGAGAACAGGGAATGGTTGTGATTGCCGCAGATCACCAGGTCGACCTGGTTTGACCGGCAAAAGTCCTTAATATGATGGCCCAGTTCGCCACAGGCGATGGTCATTTTTTCTATTGGGTAGTCCGCGTGGCGAGCCAGCTCGTTGAGAAAATCACGCATCTCTTCCTGCATCAGTTCGCGCAGATTTTCCATCATCGGCGCCGCAAACTGGTTATACATCTCCGGATCCGTGGCGAGGGTGATAAAGCTCACCTTCGCATTAACGGGGCGGGCGATCGACACCGCTTTTTTAATTAATATCTGACTCTCCGGCGTTGGTGCGACGGCAACCAGCAGATGTGAATAAGGCATCTGGCCTCCTTGAGATACGCGGAATAACCCTTCCTTTCCTTCTTTACTCCTGTTTCCCCGGCTGCGCAAGCGCCACACCTGGGATTTGCGAGCCTCTTCGCCTGTGCGTGATTTCAGGGTGATATCATTAAAATGGACCAATCTTTTGAGTAAAAAGAAATGCTGTTTTATAAATGAGTGAAGTGAAGAGGGCGCCTCTTTGTCTCTTTGCCACTGGCGGCTTTTTCATGGCAAAAGCGCAAAGGTAACGTCGTTTCGCTGCTTTTAGTGTAGCCAGGTACCCACTCCCTTCCGGTAAAAAATCCGGAACGATTGTCGGCGTTCTTTTAAAAAAAGACACAGGATCACGACGATGAAAACACGAAAAATTGGACTGGCTAACTACCTGGCCTACGGCGCGGGCGATTTTCTCGGCGCCGGCACGACGGCGCTTACCGCCGCATGGCTGCTCTACTTTTACACCACCTTCTGCGGACTCACCCCAATAGAGGCCACGCTTATTTTCGCTACTGCCCGCGTGCTGGATGCGGTGGTGAGCCCGCTGATGGGCTTTCTCACCGATAACTTCGGCACCACCTGGCTTGGCAAGCGTTTCGGCCGCAGAAAATTCTTTATTCTGCTCGGCATCCCGTGTGTATTCAGCTACTCGGCGATGTGGGTCGGCGAGATGGGCTTCTGGTACTACCTGGTCACCTATCTGCTGTTTGATATGGTCTATACCATGATTCTGGTGCCCTACGAGACGCTGGTGCCGGAAATGACCGATGACTTTAAACAGAAAACCAAATTCTCCGGCGCGCGTATTTCGATGGCGCAGATGTCGGCGATTTTAGCCTCCTTTCTGCCGGGGATCCTGCTGACCTGGCTCGGCAAAGATAATGCCAGCTCATTCTTTTATGCCAGTCTGGTGTTCTCGGTCCTGTGCGCGGTGATGCTGACCTTCGTCTGGTGTTTCACCTGGGAGCGGCCGCGTGAAGCGTGGTCAGAGGCGGCGCTGCGGGCGGAGGCGGAAAAACAGAACTTAACCCTCGGCCAGAGCCTCAATCGTCTGATTATTGAGCTGAGCTCCACACTACGGATAAAAATTTTCCGCCAGCACCTTGGCATGTATCTGGGGGGCTATATCGCCCAGGATGTCTTCAATGCCGTGTTTACCTATTACGTGGTCTTTGTTCTGATGCAGGAAGCCTCTGTCGCCTCGAATCTGCTGGGAACGATGGCTATCTTTCAGTTTATCGCGGTGATCGCCATGATCCCGCTGTGCATTCGCTTTGGCCCCGCGCCGTCCTACCGCATGGTGGTGGTTCTGTTTGGTCTGAGCTCGCTCTCGTATGCGCTGCTCTATTACGCCGGGCTGAGCGATGTCTACTCATTATTGCTGCTCATCTCGGCTGTTGCCGGACTGGGACGCGGCGGCATTAACTATGTGCCGTGGAATACCTACACCTATATTGCCGACGTCGATGAAGCGATCACCGGCCAGCGCCGGGAGGGGATTTTTGCCGGCATCATGACGCTGACCCGCAAAGCCTCGCAGGCGGGGGCGGTAATGCTGGTGGGTATCATCATGCAGCTGTCGGGGTTTGTCTCCGGGCAAAAAATACAGCCTGAAGGGGTGAGCCATACCATTCTGCTGATCCTCAGCGTCGGCACAGTAGTGGTGTTAGCCTGCGGCTTCCTCGTCTCGCTACGCTTCAAGCTTAACCTGCACACTCACAGCATCCTGCGCAGTGAAACCCTCAGAATGCGCGATCTCGGCAGTGCCCAGCCGGAACAGACCCGTGCGGAACACCGCGCGGTGGTCGAGATGCTGGCGGGGATGCCTTACGACTGCCTGTGGGGCAATAACAATATTGGCTATCTGAATCGTCATAAACCTGCTGCCCCGGCGCTCACCCAGGGCGGCGCTTTCAATTCGACATACACCCGAGGTTAACAACATGAAAGTTTGGCCGGTCAAACATAGCCCCTTACTGTGTCAGCCTGAGCGTTTTATCGCCCGCAGCGAACTGCAGGCGCTGATCCGCAACGTGACGCAAAATCTGGTGAATATCAAGGATGAGAGCGGGCAGTTTCTACTGCGCCTCGATGACGGGCGCGTTATCGATACCAAAGGCTGGGCCGGCTGGGAGTGGACCCACGGCGTCGGGCTGTACGGCATTTATCAGTATTATCAGCAAACCGGTGACATCGAGATGCGCGATATCATCGACCGCTGGTTTGACGAGCGTTTTGCCGAGGGAGCGACGACCAAAAACGTCAACACCATGGCGCCGTTTCTGACGCTGGCGTATCGTTTTGAAGAAACAGGACGGAGGGCGTATCTGCCGTGGCTGGAGAGCTGGGCGGAGTGGGCGATGCATGAGATGCCGCGCACCGAGCAGGGCGGGATGCAACACATCACTCTGGCAGAGGAGAACCATCAGCAAATGTGGGATGACACCCTGATGATGACCGTGCTGCCGTTAGCCAAAATTGGCAAGCTGCTCAATCGCCCGCAGTATGTGGAGGAGGCGACCTATCAGTTCCTGCTCCATGTGCAGAACCTGATGGACCGGGAGACCGGGCTGTGGTTTCACGGCTGGAGCTATGAGGGGCGGCATAACTTTGCCCGGGCGCGCTGGGCGCGGGGCAACAGCTGGCTTACCATGGTGATCCCGGATTTTCTGGAGCTGGTGGATCTCCCCGAGGGGAACGCGGTACGGCGCTATTTGATGGCGGTACTCAACGCGCAGATTGCTGCCTTAGCGAAATGTCAGGACGACAGCGGCCTGTGGCATACCCTGCTGGACGATCCGCACTCATATCCTGAGGCCTCGGCGACCGCCGGCTTTGCTTACGGCATTCTCAAAGCGGTGCGCAAGCGTTACGTCGGCCAGCACTATGCCGGGGTGGCGGAAAAAGCGATTCGCGGGATTGTGCGGAATATTTCACCTGAGGGAGAGCTGCTGCAGACCTCGTTTGGCACCGGGATGGGGTCAGACCTCGATTTTTATCGCCAGATCCCGCTTACCTCGATGCCCTATGGCCAGGCGATGGCGATCCTTTGTCTGACGGAGTATCTGCGCAAGTATTTCTGAGCAGGAGGCCCCGCTGGCGGGGCGGTGAATAAAACTAACCCGGCTTTCGCCGGGTTGCTTATTACATACGCTCTACGGTTTCGATACCCAGGGTATCGAGGCCCAGTTTGAGGGTTTTCGCCGTCAGCAGCGCCAGCTTCAGGCGGCTGTTGCGGGTCTCTTCGCTTTCCGCGCTGAGGATCGGGCAGTGCTCGTAGAAGCCGGAGAACAGCCCCGCCAGATCGTACAGGTAGGCGCACATCACGTGTGGCGTCCCTTCGCGAGCGACCACGGAGAGGGTCTCTTCAAACTGCAGCAGGCGCGCGGCCAACTGGGCTTCGCGATCTTCGGCGATGACCACCGGCGCATCGATCAGCGCATTTTCGTCAATGCCCGCTTTGCGGAAGACGGAGAGCACGCGAGTATAGGCATACTGCATATACGGTGCGGTGTTGCCTTCGAACGCCAGCATATTATCCCAGTCGAAAACGTAGTCGGTGGTACGGTTTTTCGACAGGTCGGCATATTTTACCGCACCGATGCCCACCACTTTAGCCAGATTTTCCAGCTCGTCAGCCGGCATATCCGGATTCTTCTCCGCCACCAGGCGGCGGGCGCGCTCCAGCGCTTCGTCCAGCAGATCCGCCAGCTTCACGGTGCCGCCGGCGCGGGTTTTAAACGGCTTGCCGTCTTTCCCCAGCATCATACCGAACATATGGTGCTCCAGCGGCACAGAGTCCGGCACGTAGCCTGCTTTACGCACGATGGTCCACGCCTGCATCAGGTGCTGGTGCTGACGAGAGTCGATGTAGTAGAGCACACGGTCAGCGTGCAGCGTTTCATAGCGATACTTCGCGCAGGCGATATCGGTGGTGGTATAGAGGTAGCCGCCATCCTTTTTCTGGATGATGACGCCCATCGGTTCGCCTTCCTTGTTTTTATACTCATCAAGGAACACCACGGTGGCGCCTTCGCTCTCGACGGCCAGCCCTTTGGCTTTCAGATCGGCGACGATCCCCGGCAGCATCGGGTTGTACAGGCTTTCACCCATCACGTCATCGCGGGTCAGCGTCACATTCAGGCGATCGTAGGTGATCTGGTTCTGCGACATGGTGATGTCGACCAGCTTACGCCACATCTGCAGGAAGTACTCATCGCCGCCCTGCAGCTTAACAACATAGCTGCGCGCGCGCTCGGCGAAGGCTTCGTCTTCGTCGTAGTGCTTTTTCGCTTCGCGATAGAACCCTTCGAGATCGGCCAGGGCCATTTCACCCGCGTTTTCCTGCTGCTGTTTTTCCAGATACGCGATCAGCATGCCGAACTGGGTGCCCCAGTCGCCGACGTGGTTGGCGCGGATCACCTTGTGGCCAAGGAACTCCAGGGTACGGACCGAGGCATCGCCGATGATGGTCGACCGCAGATGGCCGACGTGCATCTCTTTCGCCACGTTGGGCGCCGAGTAGTCGACGACGATGGTCTGCGCCTGTGGGGTTGTGACGCCCAGGCGCTCAGACTGCAGCGCGCGGTTGACATTGTCCGCCAGGAACGCGGGGTCGAGGAAAATATTGATAAAGCCCGGCCCGGCGATTTCAACCTTACTGGCAATGCCGTTGAGGTCAAGATGAGACAGTACCTGCTCTGCAAGTTGTCGCGGCGCCATGCCCAGTTTTTTGGCGACAGCCATCACGCCGTTGGCCTGATAGTCACCGAACTGAACTTTTGCTGACTGGCGGACCTGAGGTTCGCAATCGGCAGGCGCACCTGCCGCGATCAGGGCCTGGCTGACTTTTTCTGAGAGAAGAGCCTGAATATTCACCGGAATACCTTACGTGTAATGCGCCAGCCCCCGAGGGAGGCGGCGCCGGAATGTGGACAAATTAGGGCGGGAGTATACTGCATTTGTCCCCGTCCGTCAGCATTGCGCGCGGCGTGGCGGCGTGCGCAATCCATCGCCGTTCAGTTGCCCATCAGCAGGACGGCGGTTGGTCCGCAGGCCGAAACACGGTAGATTAGCCTTTTTATTATTGACGAACATAAGTGACGAGCAAACCCATGGCGAACTGGCAGCAGATTGAACAACTGGCCGATATTACGGCGGATCTCCCGCGATTTTCCGAAGCGCTGCAGCGCTTCGCTGCGCGACTGGGACTGGAGATCGCTGGACTCGACGCCGACCATATCTCCCTGCGCTGTCATCAGAATACCACCGCGGAACGCTGGCGCCGCGGTCTGGAACAGTGCGGAACCCTGCTGTCGGAGAATATGATCAACGGCCGGCCTATCTGCCTGTTCAAGCTGGCGGAGCCGGTCTGCGTGGCGCACTGGCGCTTCCATATCGTTGAGCTGCCGTGGCCGGGTGAAAAGCGTTATCCCCATGAGGGCTGGGAGCATATTGAAATTGTCCTGCCCGGCGATCCGGCAACCTTAAATGCCCGCGCGCTGGCGCTGCTGGCCGATGATGGGCTTGGCCAGCCGGGAATTGTCGTCAAAACCAGCTCGCCGAAAGGGGAACGCGAGCGCCTGCCGAATCCCACCCTGGCGGTAACGGATGGCAGCGTGACGATAAAATTTCATCCGTGGTCCATAGAACAAATCGTCGCCAGCGAGCAAGCCGATAGGTAACACTGTGAAGCCGCGCGGCGTCTGCCGCGTGAAATCGTGACATGCTAACAAGGTTGTCTGGATCAGGGAGAGAGGAATGGCGGTACTGGAAATCTGTTGCTATAGCATGGCGTGCGCCCGGGAAGCTGAGCGCTGCGGCGCTGACCGTATTGAACTTTGTGCCGCGCCGCAGGAAGGGGGACTAACGCCGTCTTACGGGGTGCTGGTCTCGGTGCGCGAGGCGATTACCATCCCGGTGCATCCGATTATTCGCCCACGCGGCGGCGATTTTTGCTACACCGAGGCGGAGTTCGCCGCGATGCTTGCCGATATTCACCTGGTGCGGGAGCTGGGGTTTCCAGGGCTGGTGACCGGCGTGCTGGATGCCGATGGCCAGGTCGATATCCCGCGGATGAAAAAAATAATGGCCGCGGCAGGACCGCTGGCGGTGACCTTTCATCGTGCTTTCGATCTGTGCGCCGACCCGCGTCAGGCCTGGAATACGCTGGGTAACCTGGGGGTCAAACGTATCCTGACTTCCGGTCAGCAATCCTCGGCAGAGAAAGGTATTTCATTAATTACGGAACTTATTGCCGCAGGGGATACTCCAATCATTATGGCCGGTGCGGGAGTCCGCGCCGCGAACCTGCCGCTGTTTCTGCAGGCGGGGGTGCAAGAGGTTCATAGCTCGGCAGGCCAGTGGTTACCATCGGAAATGCGCTTTCGTCATCCGGGCGTTTCGATGTCAGCCGATCCCGATGCAGACGAATACAGGCGCTACGCCGTCAATGGCGAAGCGGTGGCGGAGATGAAAAAGATGATTTCCGCCTGGAGACGTTAAACGATTTTTGCTGCACATCATGTCGCCCAATATGATGATTGCCCGTACCAGGCCCCTGCCCATTAAACAGGGGCCTTTTTTTATCTCGCCTTTTTCGCCAGCGACTGCTGGGTTTCCGGTTTGGTGGCAATTATCACTGCGCGCAGCGGAGCCGGATAGCCTTCCACCGTTTTGCTCTGATCCTGTGGATCGAGGAAATCGGCCAGCGATTCGGTCGTCATCCATTCAGTGCGCCGCTGCTCCTCTGTCGAGGTGACGCAGGCGTCGACGATGCGCACGTCAATAAATCCGCACTTCTCCAGCCACATTTTCAGGGCCGGCGCCGAAGGAATAAAATAGACGTTGCGCATCTGCGCATAGCGGTCGCCCGGAACCAGCACCGTATTTTCATCGCCTTCGACCACCAGCGTCTCCAGCACCAGCTCGCCCCCCGGCGCCAGCTGATCTTTCAACTGCCACAGGTGATCCAGCGGCGAGCGGCGATGGTAGAGCACGCCCATCGAGAACACAGTGTCAAAAGCTTCCAGCGCCGGCAATTGCTCGATACCCAGCGGCAGCAGATGCGCCCGCTGGTCGTTGCCGAGCAGCTTACGCACCGCTTCAAACTGGCACAGGAACAGCTGGGTGGGATCGATGCCGACCGCCAGATGTGCGCCGGCGCCGATCATCCGCCACATGTGATAGCCGCTGCCGCAGCCCACGTCGAGGATAGTCCGCCCGGTGAGATCGGACAGGTGCGGCAGAACGCGCTCCCATTTCCAGTCGGAACGCCATTCGGTATCGATATTAATGCCGTACAGCGAATAAGGGCCTTTGCGCCACGGCATCAGGTTTTTAAGCAAATTTTCTATCCGCAGCTGATGGCCTTCGCTGAGCGGCGTTTCGCTCTCGGCGGTGACGCTGTGCAGAAGGTCCAGACGCCAGGGCGTTAACTCCGGCAGAAATTCAACGGCGCGCTCCCATTCGCGAAACTTGCCGTGCAGGGCCTCGCGCTGCCAGGCGGCTACCTGGGCAGGCAGCGTTTCCAGCCAGTGAGACAGCGGGCTTTTGGCGATCAGCTGATAGAAGTTACTGAAGTCGATCATGCCTGCTCCCCGGATTTTACTGCCACCAGCGAGCCAAAGTTAAAGCACTGGAACCACAGTTCGGCATGTTCGAACCCAGCCTGACGCAGGCGTTTTTTATGGGTTTCCACGGAGTCCGTCAGCATCACGTTTTCCAGCATGCTGCGCTTCTGGCTGATCTCCAGCTCGCTGTAGCCGTTCGCGCGTTTAAAATCATGATGCATATTGAACAGCAGCTCGCCGACGTGGGCGTCTTCGAAGCTGAATTTCTCCGAGAGCACCAGTGCGCCGCCCGGATTAAGCCCCTGATAGACTTTATTGAGGATCGCCTGGCGATCGCCCGGCTCAAGGAACTGAATGGTAAAGTTCAGGATCACCAGCGAGGCGTTTTCAATGGCCACATCGCGGATATCCCCTTCAATAACCTCGACCGGCGTCGGCGCTTTATAGGCGTCAATATGGCGACGGCAGCGCTCTACCATCGCGGGAGAGTTGTCGATGGCGATAATGCGACATCCCGGATGACTAATATTGCGGCGCACAGAGAGGGTGGCGGCGCCCAGCGAACAACCAAGATCGTAAACCTGGGTGTTGGGCTGAACGAAGCGCTCGGCCAGCATGCCGATCATCGAGATGATATTGGAGTAGCCGGGCACAGAGCGCTGGATCATATCGGGGAAGACTTCAGCAACCCGTTCATCAAAGGTCCAGTCGCCGAGGCTGGCAATCGGCGCGGAAAAAAGCGTATCGCGGTGAGACATAACGTTAAACCCGAAAAAACGAAAACGGCGTATTGTGCGCTAACGGAGGGAGAAAACCAACTCCCAGGGCATATACCAGAGGTTGGCCAGCACCATCAGCAACAACGCGCACCAGGTGGCGCTCATGCCGGAGCGGCGCCAGTGGTAAACGCGGTGATGAAAACCCCAGGAGTGCATCAGTCGCCCGACAATCAATAAAATGCCGCAAACGTGCACCATCCAGGTCTGGGCGCCGTTCATCTCCATAAACAGCAGCAAAATCAGGCCAATCGGTACATATTCGACGGCATTACCATGAACGCGAATGGCGACCTGCAGCTCGCTGAAACCACCGTCACCGTAGCCTACATGGTACTGGGTGCGCAAACGCACCACGTCAAATGAGAACTTCACTAACAATAACGCACCTAAAACGGCATACAGCGCGCTGACCATACGAAAACTCCCTTTAACTCTGTCAGATGGCTCCGATTATGATAGCAGGATATCAGAAAAGGGAGGATTGCTGCGGTATCGACGGCGCATTTCCTGCCGCCGGCAGGGCGGCGCGCAGATCGCTCCACAGCGTATCCACCAGCGTCGGGGCGAAAGCAATGTCCGGGGTATGCAGGAACAGCCACGGGGTGCCGGACTGATGCCACTTTAGCAGGGTCTGCAGCCAGACGCGAAACAGTTCGCGGTTGTGAGCCATGTCGTCACCGCCGATAAAGCGCACCATTGGCTGCCGGGCGGTCATCACCGCATGCACCGGCACTTTGGGTTTCTTTTTCTGCGCGTCGATCATTGCCGGACTGGTGGCCACGGCGCTGTGAACCGGGCGGCTGTCGAGGATCACGCGGTTAACGTTGCGCTCGTGCAGCCCGCGGTTCAGCTGCTGCTCTGCTTCGCCTTTGGCGAAGAATTCGGGGTGACGAACCTCGATGCCGTAGGTGAAATCCTTCGGCAGCCCGTCGAGAAATTGCCATAACGCGGGGAGATCGCGAGGACCGAAGGTTGCCGGCAGCTGCAGCCAGTACTGGCCGATGCGCGGGGCCAGCGGCGCCAGGCGGGCGAAAAATTCACGGCTTAACTCGTCGCAATGGCGCAGCGCGGCCTGGTGCGAGATAGTGGCAGGGAATTTGAAGCAGAAACGGAAGTCATCGTGGGTCTGTTCGTACCAGCGGGCGACGATCTCTGGCTTCGGGAGCGCATACAGGGTGGTGTTGCCCTCCACGCAATTGAAGTGGCGGGCGTACTCTTCAAGGCTGGTGATGCCAAGGCGCACCCATTTCGGGTGCGACCACTGGGGAAGCCCAATATAAATCATAACGCGGCGAGGATCTCCTCGGTGCTGCGCACCCGGCCGATGCGCGGGAAAATATGCGTCATGCTGCCCTGATGCTGCTCGGCGGAGGCGGCGCTGCAGGCATCTTCGGCGATGACCAGGTTAAAGCCCAGCTCCCAGGCGTTGCGGGCGGTGGATTCGACGCCGATGTTGGTGGAGATACCGCAGAGGATAATGGTGTCGATCCCGCGGCGGCGCAGCTGAAGCTCCAGGTCGGTACCATAGAACGCGCCCCACTGGCGTTTGGTCACTTCGATATCGCTCTCCTGCTTACCGAGCGTGGCCGGGTAGGTCCACCAGTTTTCGGGTAGCGTATGTGCTCCGGCCTGAGCGTCGACAGGCTGTTTCAGCGCTTCGGCGAAGTCGGCGGACCAGCCGACGCGGACCATGATGACCGGCGAACCCTGTTGCCGGCACTTGTCTGCCAGGCGAGCGGCGCGCGCCACCACCTCATCAGCCCGATGTGGTCCACCGGCAAAAGGCAGAATGCCTTCCTGCAGATCGATCACCACCAGCGCCGTGTTTTTTGCATTGAGTTCTAACATGGTATCCCCGTATCTTCTTCTGTTGTCAGGCGGCTACAATACCTGCGCGGCTTCTGCAAAAGGGTAACAAATATTGTTAATTTATGTGAGTGTAGACGTTAAGCGCGCAGCAAAGCAGCGTACATCGTGCGTCGGACTTATCGAACGACAGAATTTCCAGTATAATAGCCGCCTTTTTTCATTCAGTTGTGACATCAGCTAAAGCTGCGACCTCGTCGCCTGCAGGGCAGACGACAATCCGCCGACGGCTAAGTTAAGGGATATCTCATGCGTACAGAATATTGCGGACAGCTTCGACAGTCCCACGTTGGGCAGCAGGTGACTCTGTGTGGTTGGGTCAACCGCCGTCGCGATCTCGGTAGCCTCATTTTTATCGATATGCGCGACCGCGAAGGCATCGTTCAGGTGTTTTTCGACCCGGATCGTGCGGATGCGTTGAAATTAGCCTCTGAACTGCGTAATGAGTTCTGCATTCAGGTCACTGGCACCGTCCGCGCGCGTGAAGAGAAAAACATCAACGCGGACATGGCCACCGGCGCCATCGAAGTGCTGGCCTCCGATCTGACGATCATTAACCGCTCAGAATCGCTGCCGCTGGACTCCAATCACGTCAACACCGAAGAAGCGCGTCTGAAATACCGCTACCTCGACCTGCGTCGTCCGGAAATGGCGCAGCGTCTGAAAACCCGCGCGAAAATCACCAGCTTTGTGCGCCGCTTTATGGATGACCATGGCTTCCTCGACATCGAAACCCCGATGCTGACCAAAGCCACCCCGGAAGGCGCTCGCGATTACCTCGTGCCTTCTCGCGTGCATAAAGGCAAATTCTACGCGCTGCCGCAGTCCCCACAGCTGTTCAAACAGCTGCTGATGATGTCCGGGTTCGATCGCTACTATCAGATCGTTAAATGCTTCCGCGATGAAGACCTGCGTGCCGACCGTCAGCCTGAATTTACCCAGATCGACGTGGAAACTTCCTTTATGACCGCGCCGCAGGTGCGTGAGATCATGGAGGCGATGGTGCGTCAGCTGTGGCTGGAAGTGAAAGGCGTCGACCTGGGCGATTTCCCGATCATGACCTTCGCCGAAGCCGAACGTCGCTATGGCTCCGATAAACCGGATCTGCGTAACCCGATGGAGCTGGTGGACGTCGCCGACCTGCTGAAGTCTGTGGAATTCGCGGTCTTTGCCGGCCCGGCCAACGATCCGAAAGGGCGTGTGGCGGCGCTGCGCGTCCCGGGCGGGGCATCTCTGACCCGCAAGCTGATTGACGAATACGGCAACTTTGTGAAGATCTACGGCGCGAAGGGGCTGGCCTATATTAAAGTGACCGAGCGTGCGAAAGGCATGGACGGGATCAACAGTCCGGTGGCGAAGTTCCTGACTGCGGAGATCGTGGAAGCGATCCTTGAACGCACCGGCGCGCAGGACGGCGATATGATCTTCTTCGGCGCTGACAATAAGAAAGTGGTGGCCGACGCGCTGGGCGCGCTGCGTCTGAAGCTCGGTAAAGACCTGAGCCTGACAGACGAAAGCAAATGGGCGCCGCTGTGGGTGATCGACTTCCCGATGTTCGAAGACGACGGCGAAGGCGGTCTGACGGCGATGCACCATCCGTTCACCTCGCCGAAAGATATGACGGCGGATGAGTTGAAAGCCGCGCCGGAAGAGGCCGTAGCGAACGCCTATGATATGGTCATTAACGGTTATGAAGTCGGCGGCGGTTCGGTGCGTATCCACCGCGGCGATATGCAGCAGACCGTATTCGGTATTCTGGGCATTAACGAACAGGAACAGCGTGAGAAATTCGGCTTCCTGCTGGATGCGCTGAAGTACGGTACCCCGCCGCATGCCGGCCTGGCCTTCGGTCTTGACCGTCTGACCATGCTGCTGACCGGTACCGATAATATCCGCGACGTTATCGCCTTCCCGAAAACCACCGCCGCGGCTTGTCTGATGACCGAAGCGCCAAGCTTCGCCAATCCGACTGCGCTTGGTGAACTGGGTATTCAGGTTGTGGAGAAAGAGGCGAAAGCGTCTCTGGAGAACAAGTAATATGTCATTTAAGCTGCCCGTTTCGGTGCTGGTGGTGATTTACGCCAAAGATACGAAGCGGGTGCTGATGTTGCAGCGGCGCGACGATCCCGCGTTCTGGCAGTCGGTCACCGGCAGCCTGGAAGCAGGAGAGACCGCGCTGCAGGCCGCCGCGCGTGAAGTAAAGGAAGAGGTCGCCATTGATGTTGCCTGCGAGCAACTGGCCTTAATCGACTGTCAGCGCACGGTGGAGTTCGAGATATTTTCTCATTTGCGTCATCGCTATGCGCCGGGCGTGGAGCGCAATACAGAATTTTGGTTCTGTCTTGCGCTGCCTCATGAGCGGGAGATTACCTTCACCGAACATCTGGCCTACCGCTGGGTTAGCGCGACGGAAGCCGCTGCGCTGACCAAGTCGTGGAGCAACCGGCAGGCGATTGAAGAATTTGTAATTAACGCCGCCTGAAAGGGCGCGCTTTTTGGAGAGTTTTTTATGGCAGGTCATAGTAAATGGGCCAACACCAAACACCGCAAAGCGGCACAGGATGCTAAACGCGGTAAAATCTTTACGAAAATCATTCGCGAGCTGGTCACCGCAGCCCGTCTGGGCGGCGGCGATCCGGCTTCCAACCCGCGCCTGCGTGCGGCCGTTGATAAAGCGCTGTCTAACAACATGACCCGCGACACCCTGAACCGCGCCATCGCGCGCGGCGTCGGCGGTGATGAAGACGCGAACATGGAAACCATCATTTATGAAGGTTATGGCCCTGGCGGCACCGCGGTGATGGTGGAATGTCTGTCCGACAACCGTAACCGCACCGTTGCGGAAGTGCGTCACGCCTTCACCAAAACCGGTGGTAACCTCGGTACCGACGGCTCCGTCTCCTACCTGTTCAGCAAAAAAGGCGTCATCTCCTTCGAGAAAGGCGATGAAGACACTATTATGGAAGCGGCGCTGGAAGCGGGTGCAGAAGACGTGGTGACCTATGACGACGGCGCCATCGACGTCTACACCGCGTGGGAAGAGATGGGCGCCGTGCGCGACGCGCTGGAAGCCGCTGGCCTGAAAGCCGACGCTGCTGAAGTGTCGATGATCCCGTCCACCAAAGCGGATATGGATGCCGAGACGGCGCCGAAGCTGCTGCGTCTGATCGATATGCTGGAAGACTGCGACGACGTGCAGGAAGTGTACCATAACGGCGAGATCTCCGACGAGGTCGCAGCCACGCTGTGATGCTGTCGCATCCACGATTAACCGGAGGCGCGTGATGGCTATTATTCTCGGCATTGATCCGGGGTCGCGCGTCACCGGTTATGGCGTGATCCGCCAGGTCGGACGGCAGTTGAGCTACCTTGGCAGCGGGTGCATCCGCACCAAAGTGGACGATCTGCCGTCGCGGCTGAAGCTGATTTACGCCGGGGTGACGGAGATCATCACCCAGTTCCAGCCCGACTATTTCGCCATAGAGCAGGTCTTTATGGCCAAAAATGCCGACTCGGCGTTAAAGCTCGGGCAGGCGCGCGGGGTGGCCATCGTCGCGGCGACCAATCAGGCGTTGCCGGTGTTTGAATACGCCGCCCGCCAGGTCAAGCAGACCGTTGTCGGGATTGGCAGCGCCGAGAAGAGCCAGGTCCAGCACATGGTGCGAACCCTGCTCAAACTGCCCGCTAACCCGCAGGCGGATGCGGCGGATGCGCTGGCGATTGCCATCACTCATTGCCACGTTAGCCAGAATGTCGCTCAAATCAGCGAGACCCGGCTTAATCTGGCGCGAGGGCGCTTACGATAATCGCAAATCAGGCTGGATATCTATCCAGCCTTTTTTTATGATACCGCCAGATACTTAGACCATAACGCAGGAGCCCCATGTGATAGGCAGACTCAGAGGCATCATTCTCGAAAAACAACCCCCGCTGGTGTTGCTGGAAACGGCGGGCGTCGGCTATGAAGTGCATATGCCCATGACCTGCTTCTATGAGCTGCCGGAGGCCGGGCAGGAGGCAATTGTCTTCACTCATTTTGTGGTGCGTGAAGATGCCCAGCTGCTGTATGGTTTTAACAACAAACAGGAACGAACGCTGTTTAAAGAGCTGATTAAAACCAACGGCGTGGGGCCCAAGCTGGCGCTGGCGATCCTCTCCGGCATGTCGGCGCAGCAGTTCGTCAATGCCGTTGAACGGGAAGAAGTCGCCTCGCTGGTGAAACTGCCGGGCATTGGTAAAAAAACCGCAGAACGCCTGATTGTCGAAATGAAAGACCGCTTCAAAGGCCTGCACGGTGATCTGTTCACCCCGGCGGCCGATCTGGTGCTGACCTCGCCGGCAGGCCCGACGGCAGACGATGCCGAACAGGAAGCGGTTGCCGCGCTGGTCGCGCTGGGCTATAAACCGCAGGAGGCCAGCCGGATGGTAAGCAAGATTGCGCGTCCGGACGCCAACAGTGAAACGCTAATCCGCGAAGCGCTGCGCGCCGCGTTGTGAGGTAAGGGATGATTGAAGCAGACCGGCTGGTATCGGCAGACAGCAGCGGCTTTGAAGAGGCTGCTGACCGCGCCATCCGCCCAAAATTGCTGGCAGAGTATGTCGGTCAGCCGCAGGTGCGCTCGCAGATGGAGATCTTTATCCAGGCGGCGAAACTGCGCGGCGACGCCCTCGATCACCTGCTGATTTTTGGCCCGCCAGGGCTGGGCAAAACCACCCTGGCCAATATCGTCGCCAATGAGATGGGGGTGAATCTGCGCACCACCTCCGGCCCGGTGCTGGAGAAGGCCGGCGATCTCGCCGCGATGCTCACCAACCTCGAACCGCACGACGTGCTGTTTATCGATGAGATCCATCGTCTTTCGCCGGTGGTGGAAGAGGTACTCTATCCGGCGATGGAAGACTACCAGCTGGATATTATGATTGGCGAAGGTCCGGCGGCGCGCTCCATCAAAATCGACCTGCCGCCGTTTACCCTGATCGGCGCTACTACCCGGGCCGGTTCGTTGACCTCGCCGCTGCGCGACCGCTTCGGCATTGTGCAGCGTCTGGAGTTCTACCAGATACCCGATCTACAGCATATTGTCAGCCGCAGCGCCCGTCATATGGGGCTGGAGATGAGCGATGAAGGCGCGCTGGAGGTGGCCCGCCGTTCACGCGGTACGCCGCGTATTGCTAACCGTCTCCTGCGCCGGGTGCGCGACTTCGCGGAAGTGCGCCACGACGGCACCATCTCTGCCGATATCGCCGCCCAGGCGCTGGATATGCTTAATGTCGATGCGGAAGGGTTCGACTATATGGACCGTAAACTGCTGCTGGCGGTGATAGATAAATTCTTTGGTGGGCCGGTGGGGCTGGATAACCTCGCCGCCGCGATCGGCGAAGAGCGGGAAACCATTGAAGATGTACTGGAGCCTTATCTCATCCAGCAGGGATTTCTGCAGCGTACGCCGCGCGGAAGAATGGCGACGGTGCGCGCCTGGAATCACTTCGGGATTACACCGCCGGAAATGCCGTAGCGTGTTGCGGTGGTGCAGGTAGTGAGGAAGCCCGGTCAGCAGCGCGACCGGGCTTTTTCATTATTAGCTGGCGGCTTTTTTCGTCATGCTGAGAATAAACAGTACGGCGGCACACAGCACCACCGACGGCCCGGCCGGGGTGTCGTAGAAGGCCGAGAAGGTCAGCCCGCCGGTGACGGCCAGCATGCCCACGCCCACCGCCACGGCGGCCATCTGCTCCGGTGTGCGGGCAAAACGGCGGGCGGTGGCGGCCGGGATAATCAGCAGGGAAGTGATGATCAGCGCCCCGACGAACTTCATCGCCACCCCGATAGTCAGGGCGGTGACCAGCATCAACAGCAGCTTGACCCGCTGCAGCTTCACGCCGTCGACAAACGCCAGGTCCGGACTGATGGTCATCGCCAGCAGATTCCGCCACTGCCAGAGCAGGATGGCTATCACAATCACCACGCCAGTGGCAATCGCGATCAGGTCCTGCGGCGTCACCGCCAGCAGATCGCCGAACAGGTACGCCATCAGATCGACGCGGACGTTAGACATCAGGCTGACCACCACCAGCCCCAGCGACAGCGCGCTGTGGGCCATGATGCCCAGCAGGGTATCGATCGCCAGATGGGGGCGTTTTTCCAGCCACACCAGCCCGCCGGCCAGCAGCAGGGTCACGGCGATCACCGCATAGAACGGATTGACGTTAAGCAATAAACCGAAAGCGACGCCGAGCAGCGAGGCATGCGCCAGCGTGTCGCCAAAATAGGACATGCGGCGCCAGACCACAAAGGAGCCCAGCGGACCGGCGGCGCAGGCCAGCATCATCCCGGCAAGCCAGCCAGGTAACAGAAGTTCAATCATTAGCGGCTGTTTCCCCGACGCAGTACAATTCGCCCCTGAAGATCGTGGCGGTGATTATGGTGGTGGCGGTAAATCCCCAGCTGTTCCGCGCCGCGCGGGCCAAACATGGAGATAAACTCCGGGTGCATGGAGACGACCTCCGGCGCGCCGGAGCAGCAGATATGCTGGTTCAGGCACAGGACTTCGTCGGTTTTAGCCATCACCAGATGCAGGTCGTGCGATACCATCAGCACCGCGCAGTCCAGTTCATGGCGCAGTTGATCGATTAGATCGTAGAGCGCCACCTGGCCATTGACGTCAACGCCCTGGGTTGGCTCATCCAGCACCAGCAGCTGCGGGCGGTTGAGCAGGGCGCGGGCCAGCAGCACGCGCTGGGTTTCGCCGCCGGAGAGCTTTTGCATCGGCGCGTCAATCAGATGCCCGGCCTGCACGCGCTTCAGCGCCGGCAGGATGTCGTCTTTGTGAGTGCCAGGACGCAAACGCAGAAAGCGGCTGACGGTCAGGGGCAGCGTGGCGTCCAGATGCAGTTTCTGCGGCACATAGCCGATCCGCAGGCGTGCTTCCCGCTTGATCACACCCTCTGTCGGTGCTACCAGCCCGAGAACCACCCGTACAAGGGTCGATTTGCCGGCGCCATTCGGGCCCAGCAGCGTTAATATTTTGCCTGGCGTAAGAGCCAGCGAGATGTCAGACAGCACGCGGCGTTGGCCAAAGGCCACCGAGACATTTTCCAGCGTTACAAGGTTTGTCATAGTAATTTAGGGGTTGCACAAGCTAGTGAATGTTATAATATCACATCACACTCACTCGTTTCGATGACTAGACGCATTATGTTACATAAAAATACGCTTCTTTGCGCTGGACTTAGCGCTGTTTTTTTGTTCGCGCAGGTACCGCAGGCCAGCGCCGCTGTGGTCACCTCCATGAAACCGCTGGGCTTCATCGCTGCCGCCATCGCCGATGGGGTTACCGAGACTCAGGTACTGCTCCCTGATGGTGCCTCCGAGCATGATTATTCTCTCCGTCCTTCTGATGTAAAACGCTTACAGAACGCAGACTTAGTGGTATGGATTGGTCCGGAAATGGAAGCCTTTATGGATAGGTCGACGCAAAGCATTGCGGCGAATAAAAAGGTGACGATTGCCGAACTGGATGGAGTCAAACCGCTGCTCATCACCGGCGCGGACGACGATGACGATCATGCGGGTCATGACCATGGCGCAGCAGAAAAAAGTGACGGCGATCACCATCACGGTATTTACAATATGCATCTGTGGTTATCCCCAGAGATAGCGCGGCTTTCGGCGGTTGCAATCCACGATAAATTATTGGAACTTATGCCGCAGAGTCGAGCCAAACTCGACAGCAACCTGCAGCAGTTCGAGGCCGCGCTGGCGGAGACCGACAAGCAGGTGAGCAATGAGCTGGCACCGCTGAAAGGAAAGGGCTATTTCGTTTTTCATGACGCCTACGGTTACTTTGAAAAACACTACGGTTTGACCTCGCTGGGGCATTTTACCGTCAACCCTGAAATACAGCCCGGTGCGCAGCGTTTACACGAAATCAGAACACAACTGGTTGAGCAGAAAGCCACTTGCGTTTTTGCTGAGCCACAGTTCAGGCCAGCAGTTATCGAAGCTGTTGCCCGGGGCACGTCTGTGCGCATGGGAACCCTGGATCCGCTGGGGACAGGAATTACGCTGGGTAAAACGAGTTACCCGCAATTCCTCACCCAGCTGGCAAATCAGTATTCGAGCTGCCTGAAAGGAGATTAACGAGGAAGTGAATACGTGCAACAGATAGCCCGCGCTGTCACTCAGGCATTCAACAATTTGCCACGACCTCATCGCGTCATGTTGGGGTCGCTTAGCGTTCTTACCTTAGCGGTCGCCGTCTGGCGACCCTACATTTACCACCCGGAATCCGCTCCCATCGTCAGAACCATTGAACTGGAAAAAAGCGAGATCCGCTCCCTGCTGCCGGAAGCCTCCGAGCCGATCGACCAGGCCCCACAGGAAGAAGAAGCCATTCCTCAGGATGAACTCGACGAAAAAGCCGATACCGATGCCGGCGGGCACGAATACGTGGTGTCGACCGGCGATACGCTCAGCAGCATTCTGAACCAGTACGGTATCGATATGGGCGATATCGCCCAGCTCTCCTCCGCCGATAAAGAACTGCGTAACCTGAAGATTGGTCAGCAGCTCTCCTGGACCCTGACCGCCGATGGCGATCTGCAGAGTCTGACCTGGGAGATGTCCCGCCGCGAAACCCGCACCTATACCCGTGTGGATAACGGTTTTAAAATGAGCAGCGAGCTGCAGAAAGGCGACTGGGTCAACAGCGTGCTGAAGGGCACCGTCGGCGCCAGCTTTGTGTCCAGCGCGCGTGATGCCGGGCTGACCAGCACGGAAATCAGCGCGGTGATCAAGGCCATGCAGTGGCAGATGGATTTCCGTAAGCTGAAGAAAGGCGACGAATTTTCGGTATTGATGTCGCGCGAAATGCTCGACGGCAAACGTGAGCAAAGCCAGCTGCTGGGCGTGCGTCTGCGCTCCGATGGTAAAGACTACTTTGCTATCCGCGCCGAAGACGGCAAATTCTACGACCGCAACGGGACGGGGCTGGCGAAAGGCTTTATGCGCTTCCCGACGGCGCGTCAGTTCCGCGTTTCCTCTAACTTTAACCCGCGTCGTCTCAATCCGGTGACCGGCCGCGTCGCACCGCACCGTGGCGTCGATTTCGCGATGCCGCAGGGAACGCCAGTGCTGGCGGTGGGCGATGGCGAAGTGGTGGTGGCCAAGCGCAGCGGCGCTGCCGGCTATTATGTTGCGATCCGCCACGGTCGTACCTATACCACCCGCTATATGCACCTGCGTAAACTGCTGGTGAAGCCGGGGCAGAAAGTGAAGCGCGGCGATCGTATTGCGCTGTCAGGGAATACCGGTCGCTCTACCGGGCCGCACCTACACTATGAAGTGTGGATCAACCAGCAGGCGGTCAACCCGCTGACGGCGAAACTGCCGCGTACCGAAGGGCTGAGCGGGTCCGATCGTACCGATTACCTGGCGCAGGTCAAAGAGGTCGTTCCGCAGCTGCGGTTTGACTAACTGCCGGTCAGTGGAAAGCCGGTGCCTCAGGGCGCCGGCTTTTTCTTTTGTAGGTTATCCAACGTCTCGCTACACTATCCCATTATCTTGATTAAGCAGTCGACCTGCGGATTGGGCATGGAAACGAAAAAAAATAATATTGAGTTTATCCCTAAGTTTGAGAAATCCTTTTTACTGCCGCGCTACTGGGGCGCGTGGCTGGGCGTCTTTGCCTTCGCTGGCATCGCGCTGACGCCGCCTTCCTTTCGCGATCCGATCCTTGGCAAACTCGGTCGCTTCGTAGGACGTCTGGCAAAAAGCTCGCGTCGCCGGGCGCAGATTAATTTGCTGTACTGCTTTCCGGAAAAAAGCGAGCACGAGCGGGAGGCTATCATCGACGCCATGTATGCCTCGGCGCCACAGGCGATGGTGATGATGGCTGAGCTGGGTCTGCGCGATCCGCAGAAAATCCTTGCCCGCGTTGACTGGCAGGGCAAAGAGATCATCGACGAGATGCAGCGCAATAACGAGAAGGTGATTTTCCTCGTTCCACATGCCTGGGGCGTGGATATTCCGGCGATGCTGATGGCCTCCGGTGGGCAGAAGATGGCGGCGATGTTCCATAACCAGGGTAACCCGGTGTTCGATTACGTGTGGAATACCGTGCGCCGTCGTTTTGGCGGGCGTATGCACGCGCGCAACGATGGGATCAAACCGTTTATCCAGTCGGTGCGCCAGGGCTACTGGGGCTACTATCTGCCCGATCAGGATCACGGCGCCGAGCACAGTGAGTTTGTGGATTTCTTTGCCACCTACAAGGCCACGCTGCCGGCGATTGGCCGTTTAATGAAGGTATGCCGCGCCCGCGTGGTACCGCTGTTCCCGGTCTACGATGGCAAGACGCATCGCCTGACGGTGCTGGTCCGTCCGCCGATGGACGACCTGCTGGACGCTGACGATACGACGATTGCCCGGCGAATGAACGAAGAGGTGGAGGTGTTTGTTAAGCCGCATACCGAGCAATATACCTGGATCCTGAAGCTACTGAAGACGCGTAAGCCGGGTGAAATCGAGCCCTACAAGCGCAAAGAGCTGTATCCGAAGAAAAAATAAAAAAAGCCTCCGTCAGGAGGCTTTTTTGTCGCTGGCGGCGCTTATTCTACGGTGAGGATACGCGTAGTGTTGGTGCTGCCGATGGTGCTCATCACGTCGCCCTGGGTCACAACCACGAGGTCGCCAGTGACCAGGTAGCCTTTGTCCCGTAGCAGATTGACGGCATCGTGCGCGGCGGCCACCCCGTCATTCTGGCTGTCGAAGAATACCGGCGTTACCCCGCGGTAGAGCGCGGTCAGGTTCAGGGTGCGTTCGTGACGGGAAAGGGCGAAAATCGGCAGGCCGGAACTGATGCGCGAGGTCATCAGCGCGGTACGGCCCGATTCGGTCATGGTGATGATGGCGGTGATGCCTTTCAGATGGTTGGCGGCGTACATTGCCGACATGGCAATCGCCTCTTCCACGTTGTCGAACTGGACGTCCAGACGGTGTTTGGAAACGTTGAGGCTGGGGATTTTTTCGGCGCCCAGACAGACGCGTGCCATCGCGGCTACCGTTTCTGACGGGTACTGACCGGCCGCGGTTTCCGCGGAAAGCATCACCGCGTCGGTGCCGTCCAGCACGGCGTTGGCCACGTCCATGACTTCCGCGCGGGTCGGCATCGGGTTGGTGATCATCGACTCCATCATTTGGGTAGCGGTTATGACGGAACGGTTCAGCTGACGAGCACGACGAATCAGCGCTTTCTGGATACCAACCAGCTCCGGATCGCCGATTTCGACACCGAGGTCGCCGCGCGCAACCATCACCACATCGGAGGCGAGGATCACGTCGTCCATCGCGTCCTGATCGCAGACCGCTTCCGCACGCTCAACTTTGGCGACGATTTTCGCATCGCAGCCGGCATCGCGCGCCAGGCGACGGGCGTAGTTGAGGTCTTCGCCGCAGCGCGGGAAGGAGACGGCGAGGTAGTCGACGCCGATTTTAGCGGCGGTGACAATATCGGCCTTGTCTTTGTCAGTCAGCGCTTCGGCAGACAGGCCGCCGCCCAGTTTGTTGATCCCTTTGTTGTTAGACAACGGGCCGCCGACGGTCACTTCAGTGAACACTTTCATCCCCTGCACTTCGAGGACTTTCAGCTGCACGCGACCATCGTCGAGCAGCAGGATATCGCCCGGCACGACGTCCGCCGGCAGGCCTTTGTAGTCGATCCCGACTTTCTCTTTGTCGCCTTCGCCTTTACCCAGGTTAGCGTCTAGCAGGAATTTATCGCCAATATTGAGGAAAATTTTGCCTTCTTTGAAGGTCGATACGCGGATTTTTGGTCCCTGGAGGTCGCCGAGGATGGCTACGTGACGGCCCAGTTTTGCCGCAATCTCACGCACTTTATCGGCACGGAGCTGATGATCTTCCGGGGTGCCGTGAGAGAAGTTCATACGTACTACGTTTGCGCCCGCGGCGATAACTTTTTCCAGGTTGTTATCGCGGTCCGTTGCTGGGCCTAAGGTAGTGACGATTTTGGTTCTGCGAAGCCTTCTGGACATGTAATACTCCGTTGACTGATACAACTTTGGTGTTGCGTGAACATGGATTCGGTAGCGCCAGCCTGCAACGTCGCACAGCCGGATCGTTATCGAAGGTGTAATGGGGTACTGCTTGTTATCAACTTTTATTGATTATCACTGGGTACGAACGGTTCTTTATCAAAACGCGATTCCTTCAGCGCTTCCTTGACCCTCTTCAAGTTATCTCTGAATTTTGCCCCCCGGCGCAAGGTAAAGCCTGTCGCTAGCACATCAATGACGGTCAACTGGGCCAGACGGGAGACCATCGGCATATAGATGTCGGTATCTTCCGGGACATCAAGGGTAATGGCGAGCGTGGCTTCCCGGGCCAGCGGCGTACCGGCGGAAGTGAGGGCGATCACCATGGCATCGTTTTCACGGGCCAGCTGCGCCAGCTCCACTAGGCTCTTGGTTCTTCCGGTATGCGAGATAATCACCACCACATCATCGTCATCGCAATTCATACAGCTCATGCGTTGCAGGACAATGTCGTCGGAATAGATGACCGGCACGTTAAAGCGGAAAAACTTGTTCATCGCGTCATGAGCGACCGCTGCGGAGGAACCCAGACCGAAAAAGGCGATTTTTTTCGCCTGGGTCAGCAGATCCACCGCGCGGTTCACCGCCGACATGTCGAGGGAATGGTGGGCCTGGTCTAAACTCGCCATGGCCGATTCGAATATTTTTCCCGTGTATGACTCAACGCTGTCGTCTTCATCAACATTCCGGTTAACATAGAGCGTGCCGTGCGCGAGGCTCTGGGCAAGATGCAGTTTGAAGTCGGGAAATCCACGGGTTTCCAGACTGCGACAGAAGCGATTGACGGTGGGTTCGCTCACCCCGGCCTCAAGGGCGAGGGCGGCGATGCTCGAATGAATGGCCTGTGCGGGGGCGGCAAGGATCACTTCCGCCACTTTGCGTTCAGATTTGCTAAGGTGTTCCAGTCGGGACTGGATTTTTTCCAGCATGTTCATTAGTAACAGGGCGCTCATCAATGGAAACGATTTCATTAATCGGTGAAATCATCGGGCGTTTTAGCAAGAATATACCCCTCCGCAAGCGCCAGCGGTGAGGAATGACGTGAAATAATGTTGTTTTTTTTCATTACATGATCAGAGTCGTATTTTACTGACCTGAACCAGGCACAAACAACGAACAATCACGGCCAGATGCCCAAATCATCAGCGAATGTTTTCACCCTGTGCGGTTTTACCGCCGCAAACCGAGGGGAAGGCTTTCGGGAAATACGTAAACACAGTACAGTGCAGTGTAAGAAAATTACAAATATAGCCTGGCAAAAGCACCAGACTATCAACTGAGGAGAATGACATGGCGGTAACGCAAACGGCCCAGGCATGCGACCTGGTCATTTTCGGCGCGAAGGGCGACCTGGCGCGACGTAAATTGTTGCCTTCCCTGTATCAGCTTGAAAAAGCGGGCCAGATCCACGCTGACACCCGTATCATTGGCGTGGGGCGTGCCGACTGGGATCGCGCGGCTTACACCAAAGTCGTGCGCGAAGCGCTGGAAACCTTCATGAAGGAAAAAATTGATGAAGGTTTGTGGGATTCCCTGAGCGGACGTCTGGAGTTCTGTAATCTTGACGTCAATGACACCAGCGGCTTCACTCGCCTGGGCGAAATGCTGGATCAAGAGAACCGTGTCACCATCAACTATTTCGCCATGCCGCCGAGCACCTTTGGCGCAATTTGCAAAGGGCTGGGCGAAGCGAAGCTCAATGCCAAACCTGCGCGCGTGGTGATGGAAAAGCCGCTGGGCACCTCGCTGGAAACGTCCCGTGAAATCAACGACCAGGTCGGCGAGTTTTTTGAAGAGTGCCAGGTCTATCGTATCGACCACTATCTCGGCAAAGAGACGGTCCTCAACCTGCTGGCGTTGCGCTTTGCCAACTCCCTGTTCGTCAATAACTGGGACTGCCGTACCATCGATCATGTTGAAATCACCGTGGCAGAAGAGGTGGGCATTGAAGGGCGCTGGGGTTACTTTGACCAGGCCGGGCAGATGCGCGACATGATCCAGAACCACCTGCTGCAGATCCTGTGCATGATTGCCATGTCGCCGCCGTCCGATCTCAGCGCCGACAGCATCCGCGATGAAAAGGTTAAGGTACTGAAATCCCTGCGCCGCATTGATCGCTCCAATGTGCGTGAGAAAACCGTTCGCGGCCAGTACACCGCCGGCTTTGCCCAGGGCAAAAAAGTGCCGGGCTACCTCGAAGAAGAGGGCGCCAACAAAACCAGTAACACCGAAACCTTCGTGGCGATCCGCGTCGATATCGATAACTGGCGCTGGGCTGGCGTACCGTTCTATCTGCGTACCGGCAAACGTCTGCCAACCAAATGCTCTGAGGTCGTGGTTTACTTCAAAACGCCGGAACTTAACCTGTTTAAAGAAACCTGGCAGGAGCTGCCGCAGAACAAGCTGACCATTCGTCTGCAGCCGGACGAAGGGGTGGATATCCAGGTACTGAACAAAGTGCCTGGACTCGACCATAAGCATAACCTGCAGATCACCAAGCTGGATCTGAGCTACTCCGAAACCTTCAACCAGACGCACCTGGCCGATGCTTATGAACGTCTGCTGCTGGAGACCATGCGTGGCATCCAGGCGCTGTTTGTGCGTCGTGATGAAGTGGAAGAGGCGTGGAAGTGGGTGGATTCCATCACCGAAGCCTGGGCTGCCGATCGCGATGCGCCGAAACCGTATCAGGCCGGGACCTGGGGACCGGTTGCGTCAGTGGCGATGATCACCCGCGACGGCCGTTCGTGGAACGAGTTTGAATAAGCCTGCGGGCTAATCCGTCAGGGTTATTTTACCGGTAACATGATCTGACGCAGAAAGTCGCATGCTTTTTAATCTTTTAAGCCCCGTGAGGATTCACCCACGGGGCTTTTTTTATTACACTGCTTTCAGACATTTTGCCCCTGAGCGCTGGTGTTGGTGGCCTTTAGCACAAAAATACGTCATCACGCAGCGGCCGGACAGATAAAAATTTGAGGAGCCTTTATGAATCCGACAATGTTACGGGTAACAAATCGCATTATCGAACGGTCGCGTGATACCCGCGCGGCTTACCTCGCAAGGATTAACCAGGCTAAAACCGACACCGTGCATCGTGCGCAACTGGCCTGCGGCAACCTGGCTCACGGTTTCGCGGCCTGCCAGGCGGAAGACAAAGCCTCCCTGAAAAGCATGTTGCGCAACAATATCGCCATCATCACGTCCTACAACGATATGTTGTCCGCTCACCAGCCCTATGAACACTATCCGGACATCATCCGTAAAGCGCTGCATAGCGCCAATGCGGTCGGCCAGGTGGCCGGTGGCGTGCCGGCGATGTGCGATGGCGTAACCCAGGGGCAGGACGGGATGGAGCTCTCTTTACTGAGCCGCGAAGTGATCGCCATGTCCGCTGCCATTGGTCTGTCGCATAACATGTTCGACGGCGCGCTGTACCTCGGCGTGTGCGATAAAATTGTCCCCGGCCTGACCATGGCAGCGCTCTCTTTCGGCCATCTGCCGTCGGTCTTTATTCCGTCCGGTCCAATGGCCAGCGGCCTGGCTAATAAAGAGAAGGTCCGCATTCGCCAGCTGTACGCGGAAGGTAAAGTGGATCGTATGGCGCTGCTGGAGTCCGAAGCTGCCTCGTACCACGCGCCGGGGACCTGTACTTTCTACGGCACGGCGAATACCAACCAGATGGTGGTCGAGTTTATGGGCATGCAGCTGCCGGGCTCCTCTTTTGTCCATCCGGATGCCCCGCTGCGTGAAGCGCTGACCGCCGCCGCCGCGCGCCAGGTCACCCGCATGACCGGCAATGGCAACGAGTGGATGCCGCTGGGGAAAATGTTCGACGAAAAAGTGGTGGTCAACGGTATCGTGGCGCTGCTGGCGACCGGGGGGTCCACCAACCACACCATGCACCTGGTGGCGATGGCTCGCGCGGCAGGGATCATCATTAACTGGGATGATTTTTCCGACCTGTCCGACGTGGTGCCGCTGCTGGCGCGCCTCTATCCCAACGGCCCGGCGGATATCAACCACTTCCAGGCAGCGGGCGGCGTTCCGGTACTGGTGCGCGAACTGCTGAAAGGCGGCCTGCTGCATGAGGATGTTCACACCGTAGCCGGCTTCGGTCTGTCACGCTACACCCTGGAGCCATGGCTGAATAACGGCGAGCTGGACTGGCGTGAAGGGGCGACAGCGCCGCTGGACGACCAGGTCATCGCCACTTTCGAAAAACCGTTCTCCCGTCACGGCGGCACCAAAGTGCTGAGCGGTAACCTGGGACGTGCGGTGATGAAAACCTCAGCCGTTCCGGTAGAGAACCAGGTGATCGAAGCGCCGGCGGTGGTGTTCGAGAGCCAGCACGACGTGTTGCCAGCCTTTGAAGCGGGTCTGCTGGACAAAGATTGCGTAGTGGTGGTCCGTCATCAGGGACCAAAAGCGAACGGGATGCCAGAATTACATAAACTTATGCCGCCACTTGGTGTATTATTGGACCGCCGTTTCAAAATAGCGCTGGTGACCGATGGCCGACTCTCTGGCGCCTCCGGTAAAGTCCCCTCAGCCATCCACGTCACGCCTGAAGCGTACGACGGTGGGCTGCTGGCGAAAGTGCGCGATGGCGATCTTATTCGCGTGAACGGGCAGACGGGGGAACTGACGCTGCTGGTGGAGGATGCCGAACTGGCGGCGCGTCAGCCGCATATCCCTGACCTCAGCGCGTCGCGCGTGGGAACCGGTCGGGAGATGTTTGGGGCGCTGCGTGAGAAGCTCTCTGGCGCGGAGCAGGGCGCAACCTGCATCACTTTTTAAGACGATTTAATTTCTAGATCTGGCGAGAGAAAATCCTGATGAAAAACTGGAAAACAACAGCAGAAGCAATCCTCACCTCCGGTCCGGTTGTCCCGGTTATCGTAGTGAAAAAGCTGGAGCACGCGGTACCGATGGCGAAAGCGCTGGTCGCGGGCGGCGTGCGCGTGCTGGAAGTCACCCTGCGCACCGAGTGCGCCCTGGAAGCGATCCGCGCGATTGCTAAAGAAGTGCCGGACGCGATTGTCGGCGCGGGCACAGTCACCAACGTTGAGCAACTGAAAGCGGTGACGGAAGCTGGCGCGCAGTTCGCTATCAGCCCGGGGCTGACCGAATCCCTGCTGAAAGCGGCGACCGAAGACGGCACCATTCCGCTGATCCCGGGGATCAGCACGGTGTCCGAGCTGATGCTGGGTATGCAGTATGGTCTGAAAGAGTTTAAATTCTTCCCGGCGGAAGCCAACGGCGGCGTGAAAGCCCTGCAGGCGATTGCGGGTCCGTTCGGCCACATTCGCTTCTGCCCGACCGGCGGTATCTCTCCGGCTAACTACCGTGACTATCTGGCGCTGAACAGCGTGCTGTGCATCGGTGGTTCCTGGCTGGTGCCAGCCGACGCGCTGGAAGCCGGTGACTACGATCGCATCACCACCCTGGCGCGTGAAGCGGTGGAAGGCGCGAAGTAAACGGCGCCTCAAGGTCAACAACCCGGTCAGCGGCAACGCGACCGGGTTTTTTTGTCTTTAGCCTTCGACGATGACCGCAGCGGCGGCGGTTTTAGCCCGTACTACAGCCTCCTCAACCGAATCGGCAACGGCGAGGGTCACCCCCAGGCGGCGGGTGCCGTCGATCTCCGGCTTGCCGAACAGACGCAGCTGCAGGCCAGCCCCGACGGCTGACTGTAGCTGGCCAAAGCGGACGTTCTGGCTGGTCAGCTGCGGAAGGATCACCGCGGAGGCGGCCGGGCCATACTGGCGGATGGCGCCGACGGGCAGTCCAAGGAAGGCGCGAACGTGCAGGGCGAATTCCGAGAGATCCTGCGAGATCAGCGTGACCATGCCGGTGTCGTGTGGGCGAGGGGAGACTTCACTAAAGATCACCTCGTCGCCGCAAACGAACAGCTCCACGCCGAACAAGCCATGACCGCCCAGCGCCAGCACTACCTTGCGGGCGATGGTCTGGGCACGTTCGAGGGCCAGGTCGCTCATCTGCTGCGGCTGCCAGGATTCACGATAGTCGCCGTCTTCCTGACGATGACCAACCGGGGCGCAGAAATGCACGCCATCGACGGCGCTGACGGTGAGCAGGGTAATTTCGAAATCGAAATTCACCACCCCTTCAACAATCACGCGCCCGGCGCCGGCGCGGCCGCCTTGTTGCGCATAACGCCAGGCTTCGCTGAGCTGGTCAGCCGAGCGGATAAAGCTCTGGCCTTTGCCGGAGGAGCTCATCACCGGTTTGACGATGCACGGCAAACCGATCTCGGTAACCGCCGCGCGGAAGCCGTCTTCGCTGTCGGCAAAACGATAGCGGGAGGTAGGAAGCTGCAGCTCTTCTGCCGCCAGGCGGCGAATGCCTTCGCGGTTCATGGTGAGCTTTGCCGCCCGCGCCGTGGGGACCACTTTCTGCCCGGCCTGCTCGAGTTCGACCAGGGTATCGGTGGCTATCGCTTCGATCTCAGGCACGATGTAATCGGGTTTTTCCTGTTCAATCAGGGCGCGCAGGCTCTCGCCGTGCAGCATATTGATGACGTGAGCGCGGTGGGCGACCTGCATCGCCGGGGCATCGGGGTAGCGGTCGACGGCGATAGTTTCAATGCCCAGACGCTGACATTCAATGGCGACTTCCTTGCCCAGCTCGCCGGAACCTAACAGCATTACTTTGGTGGCTGCCGGGCGCAGCGCGGTGCCTAATACAGTCATAACTCTCTTCCGCAGTAAAAAAAGATGGCCACGATTATAAACGAAAACGTTTGCGTCTGTCTTTACGCGCGTGAGTTGAGTCCGCAGAGGAAATTTGTTATACTGTATAAAAATACAGTATTGAGAGGCTGCAGCATGGCGGTTGAAATTAAATATGTGGTGATCCGCGAAGGTGAGGAAAAAATGTCTTTTGCCAGCAAAAAAGAGGCCGACGCTTACGACAAAATGCTCGATCTGGCAGAGGTGCTGAATGACTGGCTGGTGGCATCGCCGCTGGAGATGGATGACGCCCAGCGCGATACCATGGCGATGTGGCTGGCAGAGCGAAAAGAGGCGCTGCAGCATATTCTGCGCGTCGGCCGACTGCCGGAGCATGATACGCCCGCGCACGACGTCCCCGCACCGGCGGCGGCCGGCGAGACTTCTTCGGCGGATGATGACGCCGTGCCGGTTGCCAAAGCGCGCAAAGGCAAAGCGGCCTGATTAGCGGCGGCCAGCCATCGGCTGAGGGGGCAGGAAGCCGTCTGCCGCGCCCACCTTTGCGCATCTTTAGCCACGTCTAACATTTCCTGACATCGCGTCGTTTAGGCTGATAACAGTGTTTGTCACCTGAGAGGAAAACCATGGCTAACTGGCTAAATCAACTGCAGTCGCTGCTTGGGCAGAAGGGCGCGTCACCGACTGGCGAGTCGTCAACAGGAAGCGCCTTACTACCCGGCGCCATCGGTGGGCTGGCCGGACTGCTGGTGGCCAGCAAATCGTCACGCAAACTGCTGGCGAAATATGGCACCAGCGCGCTGCTGGCAGGCGGCGGGGCGGTGGCAGGCACGGTATTGTGGAACAAGTATCAGCAGAAAATGCGCGCTCAGCACACGCCCGCACCCGGATCTGTCCCTGAAACGACTGCGGTGCCGGCGGATGTCGATCCGCGAAGCGTACGGCTGATTACGGCCTTGGTGTTTGCCGCGAAAAGCGACGGCCATATTGATGACCACGAGCGGGCGAATATTGAAACCCAGCTGCGGGCGGCCAATATTGACGTTCAGGCCCGGGTATTGATTGACCAGGCGCTGGCCCAGCCGTTGGATCCGCAGCGTCTGGCAGAGGGCATTGTTGATCCGCAGGAGGCGCTGGAGATCTATTACCTCAGCTGCGCGGTGATTGATATCGACCATTTTATGGAGCGCAGCTATCTGAACGCGCTGGGAGAGGCTCTGGCATTGCCAAAAGATGTGCGGGCCGACATCGAACAGGATATCCAGTCACAAAAACAAGCGCTAAGCGGTTAAATTATCACGTTTCGCTTGCATCGCCCGCGTCTTTTGCCACCCTTATAGACACGTCATCATTCAGGCGCCACCGTGCGCCCTGAATGCACTTGTGTCACGATAAAGCAGCAGAAGAATAACATGCCACCTAAAGCCAAACGGATCCCGCACGCCATGACCTTGCATGGCGATACACGCATCGATAACTACTACTGGCTGCGCGACGATGAGCGTGCGCGACCTGACGTGCTGGAATACCTGCACGCGGAAAACGCCTACGGCAAGGAAGTGATGGATTCGCAGCTCAATCTGCAGGAACGTCTGCTGAAAGAGATTATCGACCGCATCCCGCAGCGGGAAGTCTCCGCCCCCTACAGTAAAAATGGCTTTCGCTACCGTCAGGTATATGAGCCAGGCTGCGAATACGCTATCTACCAGCGGCAGTCGGTGCTGAAAGAGGAGTGGGACGAGTGGGAAATCCTGCTCGACGGCAACCAGCGGGCGGCGAAGAGCGAGTTCTACACGCTGGGCGGGCTGGGCATCGCGCCGAACAACCAGCTGATGGCCGTGGCGGAGGATTACCTTTCCCGTCGCCAGTATGGCCTGCGTTTCTGCGATCTCAGCAGTGGGGAGTGGTATCCGGAAATTATCGAAAATGTCACCTCCGGATTTGCCTGGAGCAACGATTCACGCTTTGTGTGGTATGTGCGTAAACATCCGACTACGCTGCTTCCTTATCAGGTCTGGCGCCACACTGTCGGCACTCCGGCGCAGAACGACGCGCTGATCTACGAGGAAAAAGAGGAGACCTTCTACGTCAGCGTGCATAAAACCACCTCTCAGCAGTTCGTGGTGATTTATCTTTCCAGCGCCACCACCAGCGAAGTGCTGCTGCTCAACGCCGAGCTGCCGGACGCCGAGCCGGTCTGTTTCCTGCCGCGGCGTAAAGATCACGAATATAGCCTCGATCACTATCAGCATGCCTTCTATCTGCGATCCAACCGGGACGGAAAGAATTTTGGTCTCTACCGTACCGTACTGCGCGATGAAGAGCAGTGGACCACGCTGATCCCTCCACGTCATGACGTGATGCTCGAAGGATTTACGCTGTTTACCGACTGGCTGGTTGTTGAAGAGCGCCAGCGCGGCCTGACCAGCCTGCGGCAAATTAACCGCAAGACCCGGGAGGTAGTGGGGATCGCCTTTGACGATCCGGCCTATGTCACCTGGCTTGCCTATAATCCGGAACCCGAAACGTCGCGCCTGCGCTATGGCTATTCCTCCATGACCACCCCGGACACCCTGTTTGAACTGGATATGGATACCGGTGAACGGCGGGTCATCAAGCAGCAGGAGGTGAAGGGGCTTGACACGCGCTGTTACCAGAGTGAACACCTGTGGGTGACGGCTCGCGATGGCGTCGAAGTCCCGGTTTCGCTGGTCTACCATCGCGACCATTTTCGTAAAGGGAACAATCCGCTGCTGGTCTATGGCTATGGCTCATATGGTGAGAGTATTGATGCCGATTTCAGCGCCAGCCGGCTGAGTCTGCTTAACCGCGGCTTTGTCTACGCCATCGCCCACGTCCGCGGCGGTGGCGAACTGGGGCAGCAGTGGTATGAGGACGGTAAATTCCTGTGCAAGAAAAATACCTTTAACGACTATCTGGACGTCTGCGATGCGCTGCTGGCGCAGGGGTACGGCGATCCGCAGCTCTGCTATGGCATGGGCGGCAGTGCAGGCGGCATGCTGATGGGCGTGGCCGTAAATGAACGTCCAGAGCTGTTTCATGGCGTGATAGCCCAGGTGCCGTTCGTTGACGTGGTGACCACCATGCTGGATGAAACTATTCCGCTGACCACGGGGGAATTTGAAGAGTGGGGGAATCCGCAGGATGAGACCTATTATCGTTATATGAAAAGCTACAGTCCTTACGACGGCGTGCGGGCGCAGGCTTATCCGCATATGCTGGTGACCACCGGGCTGCACGATTCCCAGGTGCAATACTGGGAGCCGGCCAAATGGGTGGCCAAACTGCGGGAACTGAAAACGGATGATAACCTGCTGCTGCTCTGTACCGATATGGATTCCGGGCACGGCGGCAAATCCGGTCGCTTCAAAAGCTATGAAGGGGTGGCGCTCGAGTACGCCTTTTTCATCGCCCTGGCGCAGGGCACACTGCCGGGCAAAGCGGCAGTGTAGGGGCTATTCCCCGAGGTAATGCTTAAGCGTCAGGCGCAGCTCGGGGCTCATGCGGTCGAGATTGTTGAATAACCAGCGCAGATAGCCGGGGTCGTTTTCAGCAATTTCGGCGACCGCTTTACCCCGGTATTTACCGAAGGTAAAGGTAGTGAGCAGCGCCGGGCGGCCGGTAATATCGGCCATTTCGTCAGGCGTCCAGCCGGAAACGTTGATGATATCCAGCAGCAGCGCAGCAGTAATATAGCAGTCATACAGCGCGCGGTGATGATGCAGCCCCGGTGGGGTCATCACGTTTAGCTTCCGTGATTTATATAGCCCCATATTGCTGTATTTGATCCCTGGCCACAGGCGGCGGGCCAGCTTCATCGTGCAGATCCACTCGCCATGCATCTCCGGTAACACCCGGCGGTCAAAACTGGCGTTATGCGCGACATACCACGGGCTACCATGATAGTGCGGAATAATCTCCTCAATCCACGGCTTATTGGCAACCATCTCTTCCGTTATACGATGGATGGCCATCGCCTGCGGGCTGATGGGGCGATCGGGGCGCACCAGATGGCTCATCGGGTTGGTGATTTGTCCGTCGACAATATCGACCGAGGCGATTTCGACGATGCCCCCCTGCAGGCCGCAGGTTTCGGTATCAATGACGCGCAGCATGGCTCGCTCCAAAGCAAAACGATAAGCGTAAAGGAATTGACCGGTCTTGCCAACCGACGACGAGCAGGCGAGCGCGCATTATTTCTGTTTCGGCTCCCACGGCAGTCGGGAAAGGGAGACAGAGGCCAGCCGATGGGCGATCAGCCGTTCCCGAAACCAGTCGCGCAGATGGGCCGGCTGCTCGCGTTCGACCAAATCAGCGACCACCGGCATGTTGTATCGCTCTTTAAAGGCGACGCCGGCGGCGGCGAGATCGACGTTGACTTTATCCATCTCATCTTGCGAAATTTTGGCCAGATTTCTTTCCATTATTTACTCCAGTGTGCTGGTAAACCCGGTCGAGGCGCTGACGCTTAGCTCGACTCTGCCATTATACAGGGTTATTCTCTGTGCTACAGACATAACAAAAGGGAATGACGAATATGCGACTCCTCGCTGGACGCGCGTTGCGCCTCTCCGTTGCGTTTGCCGGTATGTTAACCGCGGCAGGCGCCTTCGCCCACGCTCACCTGCAACAGCAGACCCCCGCCGCCGGTGCCCAGCTGACAGCCGCCCCGCAGTCGTTGACGCTCAGTTTCTCTGAAGGGATAGAACCCGCGTTCAGCGGCGTGACCATCACGGGTCCGCAGCAGCGCGCGGTTGCCACCGGAAAACTGACCCGTCATGCCGATAATCCCGCGCAGGTCACCATACCCCTGGCGGAAACCTTGTCGCCGGGGGAGTACTCCGTGTCATGGCATGTGGTCTCGGTGGATGGCCATAAAACCAAGGGGCAATACACCTTTAGCGTGAAGTAAAATGCTGACCGGGCTCTATATCACGCTACGCTTTGCGCACTTTTTCACCCTGATACTGGCTTTTGGCTGCGTGCTGTACGGCGCGTGGTGGGCGCCGGTGACGCTGCGACGCCTGCTGATGCAGCGCTTTTACCCCCTGTTACGCCCGGTGATGTTGATCGGCGCGCTCTCAACGGTGGGGCTGTATTTGCTGCAGGGAGGCATAATGGGCGACGGCTGGACGGACGTCTGGCAGCCCGCCGTCTGGCAGGCAGTAGCGGGTACCCGCTTTGGTGGGGTATGGATCTGGCAGATCCTGCTGGCATGGATCGCTTTCGCCGTGGTATGGATCCGCCCCCGTCGTGGTGCCCGACAGCTGGTGGCGCTTCTGGCGGCCCAGTTGCTGCTTTCCGCCGGAGTAGGGCATGCTGCTATGCACGAGGGTCTCCTTGGCGCCCTGCAGCGGACCAATCATGCGTTGCATCTCTTCTGCGCTGCCAGCTGGTTCGGCGGTCTGTTGCCCTTCATCTATTGTCTGCGCCTCGCGCAGGGACGCTGGCGGCGGGCGGCGGTCTATACCATGGCGCGCTTTTCACGCTACGGGCATCTGGCCGTCGCCGGCACGATTGCCAGCGGTGTGATCAATGCGCTGTTGATCCAGGGGGGAATGGTTGGTGCCTCTCCATGGGGACGGATGCTGTTGATCAAATGTGCGCTGGTCGCCGGGATGGTGGCAATTGCGTTAGTGAACAGGTATGTTCTGGTACCACGCATGTCGGCAAGCGGTTCGCGGGCGGAAAACCTGATCCTGCGAACCACACAGGCAGAGATGGGTTTAGGCGCGCTGGCGCTACTGGCCGTTAGTCTGTTTGCCACCTGGGAACCTTATTGAATTAACTGGCAAAATCATGAAAAAAATTGTTCTGACCATGTTGTTACTGGCAAGCTCCGGCGCTGCTCTGGCGGCGCCGCAAATTATCACGGTAAGCCGCTTTGAGGTGGGGAAAGAAAGCTGGGCATTTAATCGTGAGGAGGTGATGTTGACCTGTCGTCCGGGTAATGCGCTCTACGCTATCAACCCGAGCACGCTGGTCCAGTATCCGCTTAATGAGGTGGCTGAACAGCAGGTCAAAGCCGGGAAAACCACCGCGCAGCCGATCTCAGTGATCCAGATCGACGATCCGCAGCATCCAGGACAAAAAATGAGCCTCGCCCCGTTTATCGAACGAGCGCAGAAGCTCTGCTAAATTTTTGTACTATCTTCCTGTAATAGCATAAAAAAAACCGCCATTGCCGGCTAGCGGCTGTGGCGGTTTTTTGTCTAACTGGCGGCCCTTTTCCATGAATTATGTGGTCACATTGGCCACGGACTGGAAAAGCTGACGCGTTAAACTATTCTTATAGTGCAAGGCGACTTAGCCTGCATTAATGCCAACTTTTAGCGCACGGCTCTCTCCCAAGAGCCATTTCCCTGGACCGAATACAGGAATCGTATTCGGTCTCTTTTTATTCCCCATAGATATCAGAGATCTACAAGGGTGTGACCGAGATTATGCGAACTTTTCCCCAGTTTCCACATTGCGGTCGAATCCACTTATAACACAACAAAACGCGCTCTAACATTCCTTTTACATAAAATTCAGAGCATAACGAACGATTTTTTATCATGTTCATCCAGACAGTACTTTGTTGTGGCATACTAAAATTGACCACTGCTTAGCGCTTTTGCGCTATGAGTCTTCCGATTCGTTGGGTGGTCTGGCTGGGTACTTTTCTTTGAACGCTAATCTCATCTCCAGTAACCCCGCAGGCCGAGCGGGAATACGCGGCGAAATCAACATTAAAGAGTATGCGTAATGCATACTCTTTAAAAAAATCACTTTTTGATGATATCTTTTATTTTCCTTAGCGGAGCTGTAATCTTCCATGATGAGGACTGTTTTAATGCTGAAATATGACTTTTGATCTCATTAATTTCACTCTCATGTTGAATTTGCATTTGTCTCATCTCATCTTTATATTGCCTGGCAATATCCAGATTGGTGTATTTAAAACAATCAAGCATATGTGTGAGGAATTTATTATATTCAGGGAGAGCCAGTAAATGATTGTTGGGTGGGTTGTTTATTAATTCAGATACACATGCATAGTAGCCATTAAGGTGATTGTCACCTTTTTTCTGAGTCATAACGGAACCATGCCGTACTCGTCTTTGATAAAGCTTTTCTTTGATGCAATATACCGACGGATTGTTATGCAGAAGTAACATCGTAGTGAATATGTTATCCTCATGAATGATTCCTTCCTTAAACTTTATATCCTGGGAAAACTCTTTTTTGAATGTATATAGACAAGGGCTTACTATATAATTGTTTTCATTCATTGCTGTTTTAAAAAACTCAACGCCGGTGAGTGCTTTATCTGCTAATGACTGTGCCCTTTCATAGATGGGATTGAACTTGGTTGTTAACAGTTCATCATCAAAGAAAACGTCTGACTCGAATAAAATAACGTCTGCCTTACTTTCAGATATGACCTCCAGCAACCTATGTAAGGTTTTTTTGTTAAGTTTGTCATCGCTGTCTAAAAAAAGGATGTAATCACCAGTTGCTTTATTAATGCCAGTATTCCTGGCAGCGGATTGTCCCTTATTTTCAGTGTGGATTTTATGAATAAAATCATCTTTAAAAGAGTTGATGATATCCCCTGTTCGATCGGTGGAACCATCGTTTATAATGATGATTTCTATATCATGACACGCATTGTCAAGAACCGATTGAATGCATTCTTCTATATAAAGTTCAGCATTGAATGCTGGAATAATTACTGAGAATTTCATCTTAATTACAATTTCCCGCGAACATTGTTAAGGATGTTTTTGTTATTCATGTCAGCATTATAGATGAATTTCCATAGAGAGGCTATATGGATAATCAATAAAAAGTCGAAGACTCCGCCTGTTTTAAGACTAATGCCCTTGCATAGGATGATTTCATGTCCAGCGGAAAAGCAACCTTTGTCTCTAGTTTTGAAATAAAAAATTACTTTGAATGGTAGTCAAATAATATAAGTCACCATATTGAATAATGGAAAAGTGAAGCGCCATGTCTAATTTAGACACTTCTGAGTAATTGATAATATTGATTTTCATATTCTGTCGATAACACCTGATGATGCGAACTATGCCGCGCTTACGGTTATAGAACATTTCGACATAATAAAAATATCGCTGCGCGCTGCTTCCCGTGTTCCGTAGATTTTTTACTTTATCGGTTCGCGGTTCAGGCGGTGGCATATTTCTCCCACTGCGTTGCCGTGACAGTTACCGCGACGGCTCATACTGCCCCGCAGACCGGATGATTTCCGCAGCGACTGCCACTCATGGCTTGCGTACTGACTACCGTGATCAGAAAGAACCTGCGCCGGGTTTTGGGGATTACGACGCCACACGGCCAGCAAAGGTATATACAGGGCAATATCCTTTCCAGCGGGTTATATTGACCAGCTGATAACGTTGTGTATGAGCAGGCCAACAATCAAAATACAATCAGCCTTTGGTGGTTCGGATGTAAGCGATTTTCCTTATCCAAGATTCATCCAGTTCATCCGGGATGAACCGCCGCTTGAGTCTGTTGAGTGCTACGATACTGGTTTCCCCTTTACGCGCTCATGGGCTTCGGTACCCCCCCCTTCAGAGTCTTTATCCCTGCACGCGTCTTCAACCGCCAGACCGGGTTTATCCTGCAATATTGCCCGCTATCTCGCAGGTCGAGAGAGATGGTGCGATAACCATAGACGTAGCCGGATTCCAGGCAGAACTTTTTTGATTTGTCCGTCAGCCTCAGAACCGCCTAATGCTGCGGTGAATACGGCTGCTAAAATCAGATGTAAAACCAGCTCGGATGATCATTCCCCACCCGACAAAGTAGACGAACAGGCCTGGATCAGAAGTTGTCACCGGTAAAGACGTCCCTCAGTCGAACAGCTTCGTGAAGTACACCGCGGTGTTTTAATCTGTCCCGCTCGTCAGTAATCCGCTTCGGTTTATTCTGGAGTCGGCGGCTCTCGACCTGAGCCTCTGAATGCTATTTGTTGGTGGACGAGTCCGGCCCGTGCGTCTTTATCCAGGTATAGCGACTAGGGGTAGTGCCATTGAGACGTGTTTCAATACTGGAAACAGAATGGGCACGATCAACATCCTGTTCGACTGCTTCACTTTTAAACGCTTCAGGATAACGCTTGCTGCGCATGACTTGGGGAAGGGAAGACGAAAAGAAAAAACCTGCACCTAAACAGGCCCGGCGTGCAGGTTAACTGGCGGGCCAACATCGGAAGTCTGCTAGTATACATATTTGTATGATAAATAAAATAAGCAAAATCTACTCGGTTTGGCAATTCATGCGATTAGCGCTCTCAGCACAAGCGTGTGGATAAAATAATAGGCAAAAAGGCTTTTTCCCAACACATAAATTTATTCAGGAACGCTAAAAGTGGGGTATATCTGACTTTCGAGATAGCAGAGTAAAAGCCAAATTTCATCGCTGAAAATAAACCATATGCAGCCAACCAGAATGATGGCAAGAATAATCAGCAGGAACATTTCGGTTTTACTCATCTTGCCACCTACTATCCAATGGCGCCAGGGGCCATGATAGTAGCGAAATAAGGACCGAATAAGCAAACGCCGCGTGTCAGCGCGGCGTTACAGGCAGTGAAATTCAAGCACGGTGGCGCGGTTGCGTCAATATTGCCACCTGCTCAGTCAACTGATCCAGCAACTGGAATCGACGTCGGTATTCGGCCCGTTTTTTACTGGCGATGCTCTCCAGCGATTTTCTTTCCAGACCCAGCGGCAACTGCCAGCGCCAGGCGCTTTCCCGCTTGCCATCGATGGACTGCCAGAACTCGTCATAGCTGGCATGGAAATGGCGCCCCTTGCTCAGGCGATAGCGAAGCGCGCGGAACACATGACCATTATCGCTGACACCGTAGATCGACTCGATATGGCTGCGGGCAGCCAGTAGCCAGATAAACTCCAGCAGCAGACGCTTTGGGAACAAGCCATAGCAGGCGCGTGTCGCCTGCTTAATCACGTCATGGGAAACGTGGCGTCGCGGTCCCTGCAGACCGCCGATGATTAATTGCCAGGCTTCGCCATCCCAGGTTACACTGAAGGTGGCACTGGCTAACAGGGTGTGGTTGCTGTCGCGTAACCACAGCGTGGTTTCTCCCTCTCGCTCCGCTTTCCCCGCCGAGGAGGCGGAGAGGGTGAACTGGCTGTCATCTTTGCCATCCAGCGTTAGCAGCGAGACCTCATTGACCGCGGTCATGGCATGCGCCAGTAGCGACTCCTGCAGCGTGTCGATGTAGCGATAATGACTTATCACCGCCATTGCCCGTTGCCAGGCGTTGAGATCGCGGGTCAGATACTGACGGTGTACTTTCCCCGGCAGCGTTGCCTGCGCAGCCAGCAGCTGATTAAAATCGTCCCGGGCGCTAAGTGCCTCCAGCATCGCTCTGGTCGGGCTATAAAATAATACGGTACGTAGCAAGAACTTTAAGCGATAATTTTTCTGCCGCCAGATAGGTGCAGGTGTTAATCTGCCCATCACCAGATCGGCAATAAGATGCGAGCGCGGCGCAAGCACGCTGGATGAATGCAGGCTATTGTCTGTCACGATAAACACCTCGTTGTTATTTCCTCCTATTTTAAAACGAGCCTCTGGCAAGCTTAATCACCTGACCGACTATATTTGCCGTTTGTTTAAAATCGATTGAAGTGAAAATAAAAAATCGGCGGACCTGAGCTGGAATTACCTATAATTACCGCAGAGAGGTAATGATATGTATCAACGTATTAATGGCAGTGACTGGCGTAATATCTGGCTAATGGGCGATCTGCACGGCTGCTTTGCGCTGCTGATGGGCCGCCTGCGTCAGCTGCGCTTTGACCCCTGGGCCGACCTGCTGATCTCGGTGGGCGATCTGATCGATCGTGGGCCACAGAGCGCGGAGTGTCTCGCCCTGGTGCGCTGTCGTTGGTTCAGGGCCGTGCGGGGAAATCATGAACAAATGGCGCTGGAGGCACTGGAGAGCGGGGATATGGCGCTCTGGCAGATGAACGGCGGCGACTGGTACGCTCGAAGCCATGCACAGCAGCGGGCCGACGTTGACCGGCTGCTGTGGCGTTGTCAGCAGCTGCCGTTGATTATTGAAGTTGAGTGCGCAAACGTGAGGCATGTGATCGCTCATGCCGATTATCCGGCGCCGGTCTATCACTGGCAGCAGCCGGTGGATCCCAAGCGGGTATTATGGAGCCGCCACCGCCTGAGCGAACATCTGGCGGGGCGTCATGGCGCAATCGCCGGGGCTGACCATTTCTGGTTTGGTCATACGCCGCTTCAGGCGCGTTATGACCACGATAACCAACACTATATTGACACGGGCGCCGTGTTTGGTGGGGCGCTGACGCTGGTGGCGCTGCAGTCGGCAGGCTAAAAATCGCTATATTCGCTGGCGGGCTGCCAGAAGCCGTCAATAAAATCTTCGATCGGGTAGCAGCCGCCGTGACGGATCCGCTGATCTTCCATCGCCACTATGCACTGCGTTTCCTCGCGGTAGACGTCAACCACAATGTCCTCGCAGCCGCCATCCAGATAGCAAATAAACAACACTAAGGCAAACATCCTGGCCTCATGCTCGGGTTCACATACTATTTAGTGTAGGGGATGACGGCGGGATGGGGAAATAAATAACCCGTCTCAGGCGACGGGTTCATTGGTGTCAGGCTAGGCGCATGACCCAGGCATCGGACTGGCGGTCGTAATGTTTACGGTAGAGGACGGAATGTTCGCCATTGAGAATGGCGGGAACGCTGGTATCGGCATCCCAGGCGTCAAGTTGCATACATAAATCTGGATCGGATTTGCAGGGAATGCTTAACGTTCGCTCACCCTGATGGTCACCGTGCAGTTCGGCATCGTCTATCTCAAACGCGCCGATGCGGACATTGGTTTTACTCATCGCTTCACCCCATTTTTCAGCTGAGTTGTGGTACGACCAGTTGCGGCCGTCATTTTTCAGCGTAGTCAATGGGGCGAAAACCGCCAGTCAAAAAGTGCGCATTTTCTGCGCGACGTCACACCTTGCCGGCAAAAAGTTTTCCGTCGCGCACCAGCTCTCGCGGATAGCTGTTCTTCAGACGAGAACCAACCCGCTTGGCCAGGCCCAGCGGGACGCCCTGGAAGGTCACAATGGTTTCATCCTGCTGCGGCGGGGTCTGCGGATAGACATCGCGCCCGCGATACCACTCCTCCGCTTCCCCCAGCGTCAGCTCGAAGGCGTGCTGAGGGGCGGCAAAGGCGATAATCGCCTCATGCTGCCAGCGGTAGCCTTTATTGTGCAGCTCCGCCAGGCGCACGCCGATGCGAGAAAAACGCACCTTGCCAAACAGAGGTTCCATGGACTGCGGAAACAGCCACAGCTCTTTATCCCGCTGCCACAGCGTATGGCTTGCATCCCATTCCAGCCCAACGGTCCTGGCAGCGGCGGTCGCCGCGGCGGCTTCCCGTCCCTTCAGTGGTACAAACGGGAATTTACCGACCTTATAACCTGGCGCCGGGAGCGGATCGATCGCCGCTGTCTTGCGCAGGCGAGCAACAAAGAAGCCTTCGCAATCGTAGATCTGTGGGAACACGTGCAGAAATCCTTCTGCGGTTAAAGCATCGGCCGCGCCGGAAAACAGATCTCCCAGCGGCAGGATCTCCACCGCCTGTGGGTAGCGGGACAGCAGCCACTGAATGACCGACTGATTTTCCTCGCGGTTCAGGGTGCAGGTGGAATACACCAGCGTCCCGCCAGGGCGCAGGGCATGGAAGGCGCTGTCGATAAGCTCGCGCTGGGTGGCGGCGATGTCGAGGTTGCTCTCCGGCGACCAGTTTTTCAGCGCGTCAGCGTCTTTACGTACCACGCCTTCGCCGGAGCAGGGAGCATCAAGCAGGATGGCGTCGAAAGCTTCGGGGAGCGCCGCGCCGAAAACCCGGCCGTCGAAGTGGGTCAGCGCAACGTTGCTGATGCCGCAGCGGCTGATGTTGGCATGCAGCACCTTTACCCGGCTGGCAGAGAACTCATTAGCCAGGATGCCGCCCGCGTTACCCATTCGGGCGGCAATCTGGGTGGTTTTCGACCCCGGCGCGGCGGCAACGTCCATCACCCGTTCGGGCTGCCGGTTATCAGCGAACAGGGCGGCGACCGGTAGCATCGAGCTGGCTTCCTGAATATAGAACAGCCCGCTGAGATGTTCGGCGGTGCTGCCCAGCGGCAGAGCATCGTCGTTGTCCCGCTCGATCCAGAATCCTTCTGCGCACCAGGGAACCGGCGTCAGCTGCCAGCCATACGGGGCGACCAGAGAGAGGAAATCGTCGACGCTGATTTTCAGCGTATTGACGCGAATACTGCGGCGTAGCGGGCGCTGGCAGGCGGCGATAAAGTCGTCGAACGAGAGATGCGCAGGCATGGCCGCGCGCATTTGAGCGAGAAACGCTTCAGGGAAATAGACAGTATTTTCAGCCACAGGCAGCGCACCACAGAAAAAAAGGGTGCGCAGTTTAGCATAAACGCCCCGGCGCGGGACACCGGGGCGTGCGGTTTGTCATCTTCCCGCCCCGGTGTTTTCCGCGGCGGGAGAAGGGGGGAGGGCTACTGCGGCAGGGCGGTGCCCCATTCCCGCCACTCTTTCGGCTCGCTCTCCTGCAGCAGGAAGTGCTTGCCATCCTGGGCTTTCGGCGCCAGCGGCGTCCCCGGCGGTGTGGCAAAGGCGATCCCCCCGCGGATAAACTGATTGAAGGTGCCGGTTTTCACTACCCCGCCAATCAGACCGAAATCGAGGCTGTAACCCGAGGCCAGCCAGAATACCGAGTTATTGCGCACCAGATACTGGTAACGCTTGCTGATACGCAATTTCACCATCACCCGGTCGGACATCGAGCCCAGCGACAGGCCGGTGACGGTCCCCACTTCCAGCCCGCGGAACAGCACCGGCGTACCGATGCCGAGCGACCCGGCTTCTGGGGCTTCCACCACGATGTTCAGACCGTCGATATAGCGCGAGTCGCTGATCGTCGTATCCTGGATCTCAAAGTCCCGTCGCGCCGGGCCGCGACCGGGTTCCACGTTAATATAGGACTGGAACAGGGTGTCCAGGTGCTCCACGCCCGCAGCGGAGATTTGCGGCGTGATCACTGAGAAGCGGGTCCCGGCACGGGCGAAGGTGCCGACGTATTCCGGATAGAGCACCGCTTTCGCCTGTACCTCGTTTTTGGCGGTGATCAGCTCCAGCGACTGGATCTGACCGATATCAATGCCAAGGTAACGAATCGGCATCCCGGTCGCCATTTTCCCGGCGTCGAACGCATGCAGGGTGATCTGGCCGCCCACCGCGCGCGCCGCCGTTTCCGAGGCGTAAAGGATACGTTTGTTGTTCAACCGCGCGTTGGCGCTGCTGCCGTTGAGGTTATCAAAACTGATGGCCCCTTTAATGGCGCGGGCCAGCGGCGAGGCCTGCACGGTGAGTCCATTGCCGTCAAGTTTGACCTTCGCACCGCCTTCCGCCCAGAAGACGCTGTTGTTGGTCAGCAGATAGCGGTACTCCGGCTTGATATGCAGATCGATATCGAAAGCATCCCTGCGTGGTTTGACAGCGATGATCTCGCCGACGGCGAATTTACGATACAGCACCACCGAACCGGCCTGAACGTCAGGCAGCGTTTCGGCAGTCAGGCTTAACGTGGTAGTCGGCACTTCGCTGAGGCTGTTTTCCTGCGCCTTTTCGAGGTTAGCGTACAGCGGATAACTGCTCTGCATTTCGCCTTTTTCACCCGGGATCACGCGTATCCCGCCATTCACCCACTCGCTGGCGCTGGCGCCCAGCACCTGCACACCGTCAAGCCCCACTTTGACATCCAGACGACTGTTAACCACAAACTTGCTGTCGCCGCGGATGAGATCGCGGTACTCCGGGGCTATGGCCACCTGGAAAGTTACCCCTTTAGCCGTCAGTTTGCGCTCCAGCACCTGGCCGACTTTTACGCCGTGCAGCACCAGCGGCTGACCGCCGTCGATGCCGTAGCTCTCCGGCGCCGAAAGCGTGACAGTGGCGACGTTGGGCTCATCCAGCAGCGCTTTATCCGCCGGCATCACCGAGAAATGATTGCGCGGTTCGCCTTCGCCGGGCACCAGCTCAAAGGTATTACCGGTGAGCAGGGCGCTGACGCTGGGGTTGTCGAGGGAGAGCTTCGGCTTCTTCATCTGAATCAACGTGTTCTCCCGCAGCAGCGTCACCACGCTCGGGTCGACGGTCATCTCGCCGGTAACTTTGCCGCCGGGATTAAGATTCAGTTTGCTCAACTGACCGACTTCCAGCCCCTGATACATCAGCGGCGTCGAGCCCGCTTTCAGGCCATCGCCGTCAGGCAGATCCAACGTGACCACCACGCCACGCTGGCTGTGCGCCAGGTCTTCGTACAGGTGATAGTCATCATTTTGCGAGGCGACCTGCGAGTCGGCGGGGGAGTCAAAGGCGATAGCGCCATTCACCAGCGCGGACAGGTTCTCCAGCTGCACTTTGGCCCCGCTCAGGCCGACGTCGGCCTTGACGCCGGAGACGTTCCAGAAGCGGCTGCCTTTTTTCACCAGGTTGGTAAACCGGCGCTCGATCAGCACATCAATGGTCACTCCCTGGTTATTGGCATTCAGGGTGTAGTCATACACCCGCCCGACCGGGATCTTGCGGAAGTAGACCAGCGAGCCACTGTTCAGGGAGCCAAGATCCGGCGCCTGCAGATGGATCATCAGCTCGCCGTTGTTGATGCGGTATTTGGGCTGGGTGTCGAGGGCGACAAAGTGATCTTCGGGCTCACCTTTTCCCGGCATCATGCCAATGTAGTTCCCGCCCACCAGCGCATCGAGGCCCGATACGCCAGCCAGTGAGGCTTTCGGCGTGACCAGCCAGAACTGGGTCTCTTTGCGCAGCGCATCTTTCATATCGCGCTTGATGCTGGCGGAAACCTCAATCTTACTCAGGTCTTTGCTGAGACTGATATCCTGCACCGTGCCGACTTCCACCCCCTGATAGCGGATCGGCGTCCGCCCCGGCACGATGCCGTTAGCGGACTGAAAATCGATAGTAATCGTCGATCCGCGATCGTCAAAGCTGGTCCAGATAAGCCAGGCGGCAATCAGCAGCGCGATGACCGGCAGCAGCCAGAATGGCGAGATACGGCGTTTGGTTTTTATTCTGGCTTCAGTCTGCGAAGCGGGCGTTTCCTGACTCATGTGCGTCCCAAAGTAAGCGGCTGTCCAGCCATTCAACTGCAAGAATAGTTAAAATTACCGCGCCGCCGAAGTAAACCGCCGCCGGCCCCATGGTGAAGGCGAGGAGCTGATCGCGATTTATTAGCGACATGGTGAGTGAAATAACAAACAGATCCAGCATCGACCAACGGCCAATCCAGGTGATCAACCGCAGCAGCAGGATGCGGGTGCGCAGGCCCTGCTCGCACTTGAATTGTATGCTGACCAGCAGGGTAAATAACACTATAACTTTGGTGAATGGTACTAAAATACTGGCGATGAACACCACGCCGGCAATAGCGACATTGCTGCTGGCCAGGGAGATAATCCCGGAAAGGATGGTGTCGTCCTGACGCGCGCCGTTGACGTAGATGATGGAGATGGGCAGCAGGTTGGCCGGTAAGAGGAAAATCAACGAGGCAATCAGCGCCGCCCAGCTGCGCTGCAGGCTCTGCGGCCGGCGATGATGCAGCGACGTGTGGCAGCGTCGGCAGCGGCCACGCGCGTCGCGGTAGCCGGTGTAGTGGCAGCCGGTACATACCTGGAGATTATTATCGGCGCGGGTCGCCGGGCGTTCCGGGTAGAAACGCTCCCACAGCTCTTCGACGTTCATATGGATAAGCGTCAGGATGCTCAACAGTGTCAGGGAGATAAACGCCACCAGACCGATGCCCGGCTGTAGAAAAGCGTAATCCTGCACTTTGATCGAGGCGACGCCGATGCCCACCAGATAGATATCCAGCATCACCCACTCTTTGAGCTTGCCGAGCATCAATAGCACCGGGCGCAGGTTCATTCCCAGCACGTTGCCCAGCCACAGATAGCAGATGGAGACCACCAGCAGCACCGGCGCGACCACGGCGCAAAACAGCACCATCGCGGCGGTAATGGGGTCGCCCTGCGCGGTCATCTGCCAGATCCCCTGCAGGACGTTGGCATCGATGCGCATCCCCAGCAGGTGCAGGCGCAGCAGAGGTTCGGACCAGGCAAAAGGCATTAACAACAGCATTGCGAGTGCCATGCTGCCCAGACGTGTGAGCGACCAGTCGCGGCCATCTCGCACCTTTGCGTGACAGCGTGGGCACCAGGCGCTTTGGTTGCGTTTGAGCACCGGGAGGCGAAAGAGCATGTCACACTGGGCACAGCGTTGGTAATGCGTATAGGGAAGGGGTGTGCTGACAGCATGCACAACCATCTTATTCGCAGGTTTCAGGGTAGTTGTTTTTATCGGCATTTATTACGTACAGGAATGAATGTATCTAACTATCTTAACCTATGAATGAATTCATCTTGAGCCCAAGCGCATTTAATGCTTATTTTAGTAGGCTGTACGTATCAGGCAGTAAGACAACCAAGTGAAGATATAATGAGCAAAACAGAATTTTACGCGGATCTGAACCGCGATTTCCAGGCATTAATGGCAGGTGAAACCAGTTTTCTGGCGATGATCGCCAATACCAGCGCGCTGTTGTTTGAGCGGCTGACAGAGGTCAACTGGGCCGGTTTTTATCTTCTGGAAGGCGATACCCTGGTGCTGGGGCCGTTCCAGGGCAAACTGGCCTGTGTGCGGATCCCGGTCGGGCGCGGCGTGTGCGGCGCGGCGGTGGCGCAAGGCCAGGTCCAGCGCGTCGAGGATGTCCACGCCTTTGACGGCCACATTGCCTGCGATGCCGCCAGTAATTCGGAAATTGTCTTCCCTCTGCGGGTGAACGACCAGATTATCGGCGTGCTGGATATCGACAGTCCGGTGTACAACCGCTTCACTGCTGAAGATGAGCAGGGGTTGCGCACGCTGGTCGGGCAACTGGAAAAACTTATCGCAGCCACTGATTATCAAAAAATCTTTACCCGTGTCGTGGGATAATCAACGGATAACGTAGCATTTAGCGAGGACGTCATTATAATGTCGCCTGTTCATGCCTGCGGCTTGTTGGCTACGTCCGTTGTAATCAGGAAATTTCATGGAAAATCAACCTAAGTTGAATAGCAGTAAAGAAGTTATCGCCTTTCTGGCCGAACGTTTCCCGCAGTGCTTTAGCGCTGAAGGTGAAGCGCGCCCCCTGAAAATCGGAATTTTTCAGGATCTCGTTGAGCGAGTGGGTGGTGAGATGAATCTCAGCAAAACCCAGCTTCGCGCTGCATTACGTCTCTACACGTCCAGCTGGCGCTATCTGTACGGTGTAAAAGCCGGCGCAATCCGCGTCGATCTCGACGGCAACCCATGCGGCGAACTGGAAGAACAGCACATTGCCCATGCGCGTCAGCAACTGGAAGAAGCGAAAGCTCGCGTTCAGGTGCAGCGCGCTGCCCAGCAGGCGAAAAAACGCGAAGCCGCCGCGGCCGCAGGCCAGCAGGATGAAGGGGTTCGCCGCGAGCGTAAACCGCGTCCTCAGCAGCCGCGTCGTAAAGAAGGTGCTGAACAGCGTAAACCGCGTCCTGTTGCGGCCAAAGCCCCACGTGAAGAGCGTCATACTCCGGTATCGGATGTTTCCGTTCTGACCGTCGGCCAGGCGCTGAAGGTGAAAGCAGGCAATAACGCAATGGACGCCACCGTTCTGGAAATCACCAAAGATGGCGTTCGTGTACAGCTGACTTCTGGTATGTCAATGATTGTACGCGCAGAACACCTGGTGTTCTGAAACGGAGGCCGGGCCAGGCATGAACACATTTTTTAAAATCACCGCGCTTGCGGGCCTGCTGACACTAGCAGGCCATGCTTTTGCCGTTGATGACATAACCCGCGCAGATCAAATCCCCGTGCTGAAAGAAGAGCCGCAGCACGCGACGGTAAGCGAGCGCGTGACATCGCGCTTTACCCGCTCTCATTACCGTCAGTTCGATCTCGACAATGCCTTCTCGGCAAAGATTTTTGACCGTTATCTGAACCTGCTGGATTACAGCCACAATGTGCTGCTGGCCAGCGATGTAGCGAAGTTTGCGGCCAAAAAAGACCAAATCGGCGACGAACTGCGCACCGGGAAACTGGACGTCTTCTACGACCTCTACAACCTGGGGCAGCAGCGCCGCTTCGAACGCTATCAGTATGCGCTGAAGGTGCTGGAACGTCCGATGGACTTTACCGGCAACGACAATTTCAATCTTGACCGTTCCAAAGCGCCGTGGCCAAAAGACGAGGCCGAGCTGAATAAGCTGTGGGACGCTAAGGTTAAGTTTGACCAGCTAAGTCTGAAGCTGGCGGGTAAAGACGATAAAGAGATCCGCGACACGTTAACCCGTCGCTATAAGTTTGCGATCCGTCGTCTGGCGCAAACCAACAGTGAAGATGTCTTCTCGCTGGCGATGACCGCCTTCGCTCGCGAAATCGACCCGCACACCAACTACCTGTCGCCGCGCAATACCGAGCAGTTCAATACCGAGATGAGCCTCTCTCTTGAGGGGATCGGCGCCGTGCTGCAGATGGATGATGACTACACCGTCATTAATTCGCTGGTGGCGGGCGGTCCGGCCGCGAAGAGCAAAGCCATCAGCGTCGGCGATCGCATCGTTGGCGTTGGCCAGACCGGGAAGCCGATGGTCGATGTTATCGGCTGGCGTCTGGATGACGTTGTCGCGCTGATTAAAGGGCCGAAGGGCAGCAAAGTGCGCCTTGAGATCCTGCCAGCCGGTAAAGGGGCCAAGACGCGTATCGTCACCCTGACCCGCGAACGCATCCGTCTGGAAGATCGCGCGGTGAAGATGTCGGTGAAAACCGTCGGTAAAGAAAAAGTCGGCGTGCTGGATATTCCGGGCTTTTACGTTGGCCTGACCGATGACGTGAAAGTACAGCTGCAGAAGCTGGAAAAACAGAACGTCAGCAGCATCGTCATTGACCTGCGCAGCAACGGCGGCGGGGCGCTGACCGAGGCGGTATCGCTCTCGGGGCTGTTTATTCCGTCCGGCCCGGTGGTGCAGGTGCGGGATAACAATGGCAAGGTGCGCGAAGACAGCGATAACGATGGCGTGGTCTATTACAAAGGGCCGCTGGTGGTGCTGGTTGACCGCTTTAGCGCCTCGGCGTCTGAAATCTTCGCCGCGGCGATGCAGGATTATGGCCGCGCGCTGATCGTTGGCGAACCGACCTTTGGTAAAGGGACTGTACAGCAGTATCGCTCGTTGAATCGTATCTACGATCAGATGCTGCGTCCGGACTGGCCGGCGTTAGGCTCTGTCCAGTACACCATCCAGAAGTTCTACCGGATTAACGGCGGCAGTACCCAGCGCAAAGGCGTGACGCCGGATATCATGATGCCCACCGGGAATGAAGATCGCGAAACCGGCGAGCAGTATGAAGACAACGCTCTGCCATGGGACAGTATCAATGCGGCCACCTATGTGAAGTCCGGGGATCTGACCCCGTTTGGACCGGAGCTGCTCAAGCGCCACGACGAGCGCATTGCACAGGATCCGGAGTTCCAGTACATCATGAAGGATATTGCCCGTTATAACGCGATGAAAGACAAGCGTAACATCGTCTCTCTGAACTACGCCCAGCGTGAGAAAGAGAACGAAGAGGATGATGCGATTCGTCTGGCGCGGATTAACGATCGCCTGAAACGCGAAGGCAAGCCGCCATTGAAAAAACTGGACGATCTGCCGAAGGATTATCAGGAACCGGACCCGTATCTTGATGAAACGGTCCACATCGCGGTCGACCTGGCGCATCTTGAAAAAGCGCGCCCGGCAGTGGAACCGCCGGCCAGTAAATAAGTCACTAACGGGCACCTCAGAAGGTGCCCGTTTTTTTTGCGCGCTTTGTCATCGCCATTCAGCTCAGCTAACAAAATGTCAACCTGATCAGCCGCTGTCAGCAAGATGCTACAAAATGTAAAGTTGTGTTTTTATCGTGACTTAGCGGGGGTTGATGGTTGAAAATTGCAGCCTGACCCATACGATGTGGGTAATCGCATAGTGCGTTTTGTTAAATTGAGGTAAAAAGAAAATTATGATGCGAATCGCGCTTTTCCTGCTGACGAACCTGGCAGTGATGGTTGTGTTCGGGCTGGTGTTAAGCCTCACGGGGATCCAGTCCAGCAGCATGACCGGTCTTCTGATTATGGCCCTGCTGTTCGGCTTCGGTGGTTCTATCGTTTCGCTGATGATGTCGAAGTGGATGGCGCTGAAGTCTGTGGGTGGGGAAGTGATCGAGCAGCCGCGCAACGAAACGGAACGCTGGCTGATGAACACCGTTGCACAACAGGCGCAGCAGGCGGGTATTGCCATGCCGCAGGTGGCTATTTATCACGCGCCGGATATCAATGCCTTCGCCACCGGCGCGCGTCGCGACGCCTCGCTGGTCGCCGTCAGCACCGGGCTGTTACAAAACATGAGCCGTGATGAAGCGGAAGCGGTAATTGCCCATGAGATCAGCCATATTGCCAATGGCGACATGGTGACCATGACGCTGATTCAGGGGGTAGTGAACACCTTCGTTATCTTTATTTCGCGGGTAATCGCGCAGATTGCGGCCGGTTTCCTCGGCGGCAACCGGGAAGATGAAGGGGAGAGCAGCAATGGTAACCCGCTGATCTACTTCGCCGTTGCCACGGTGCTGGAGCTGGTGTTCGGTATTCTGGCGAGCATTATCACCATGTGGTTCTCGCGTTACCGTGAGTTCCATGCCGATGCCGGCTCGGCGCGTCTGGTGGGCCGCGAAAAGATGATTGCTGCCCTGCAGCGTCTGAAAACCAGCTATGAGCCGCAGGAAGCCAGCAGCATGATGGCGTTCTGCATCAACGGTAAAGCGAAATCCATGAGCGAGCTGTTTATGACTCACCCGCCGCTGGATAAGCGTATTGAAGCCCTGCGTAGCGGTGAATATCTGAAGTAATTCGTCATCTGACGCTGAAAACAAAAATCCGCAGCCCGCACGCTGCGGATTTTTTTTGCTGCCCGTCAGGCGGCGCGCGGCTGGGTCACGCGCAGACCGCTAATCAGTGCGGCAACGGTAGCCAGGATACCGGCCAGCAGCAGGGCGGTGTGGGTACCGCTGTTGCCGAGCAGGTTGAACAGCAGCGCGACCAGCGCCGCGCCGGTGCTCTGGCCGAGCAGGCGAGCGGTGCCCAGCATACCGCTGGCGCCGCCGCTACGATGGCTCGGAGCCGAGGCAACGATGGTATGGTTGTTTGGCGACTGAAACAGCCCGAAGCCGGCGCCGCACAGTGCCATGCGCCAGATGATATCCAGATCGGAAGGCGCCGACGGCAGCAGCGCCAGGCCGAACAGACCGCAGGCCATAATCAATAGACCGATGGCCCCCAGCAGCCCCGCGTGGCACTTCTCAATCAAATAGCCAGCCAGCGGCGCCATTACCATGGTCGCCAGCGGCCACGGCGTCAGCAGCAGACCGGTCTCCACTTCGCTGCGTCCCATCATCGACTGCAGGAAAAAGGGCAAGGAGACCATCGCCAGCATCTGCGCGCAGAAGGAGCAGATGGAGGTACAGATAGAAAGGGAGAACAGCGGGATGCGCAGCAGGTCGACCGGCAGCAGCGGGACGGGCATTTTGAGCTGGCGGCGAACGAAGAAAAAGCCCACCACCAGCATGGCCGCCACCTCCGCCAGCACCAGCTGCGTGGACTGCCCCTGGGCGAAACCGCTCAGGGCGGTGATCAGCAGCCCGAAGGTGAGGGCGTTCATGATGGCGCTCGGCAGATCGAAGCGGATGATTTTGCTGCGGGCGCTGTTGGGCGGCAGAAAGCGCATCGCCAGGACAAAAGCGACGATCCCGAGCGGGACGTTAATTAAAAACAGCCATTGCCATGAGGCAAGGGAGAGGATCGCCGCGGCGATAGTCGGGCCAGCCGCCGAAGAAACAGCGACCACAAAGGAGTTAATGCCCATGCCGCGACCAAGAAAGCGCTGCGGATAGATCAGGCGGATCAGCGCGGTGTTCACGCTCATCAGCGCGGCGCCGCCCAGCCCCTGAGCGACGCGGGCGAAGGTCAGCATTTCGAGGCTGCGCGACAGGGCGCAGGCCAGCGAGGTAAAGATAAACACCACCAGGCCTATCTTATAGATGCGACGATAGCCGACCATGTCGCCGAGAAAGGAGAGCGGCAGCAGGGCGATGACAATGGCGATTTGGTAGGCGTTGACGATCCAGATTGACGCCGCCGGTGAGGCGTTGAGATCGCTGGCGATGGTCGGGAGCGCGACGTTGGCGATTGCGCCGTCGAGCACGGCCATGGTCAGCCCAAGCACGATGGTCAGAATGGCGCCATAGCGTTGCGGCAGCGGCACGCCATCGGAAGAGTTTTTATCCATGGTGAATATGAGTCTTAAATGAAACGGTTTTTTGAATGATGAGTTTAGCATTGATTAATCCGCAGCATGTCGCAGATTTGTAACGAAGTGGCAGAAGAATGATTGCGGCCCAGGGGCGGCGAATTTATAATAAAAACCGGTTCTAAATTTTATAAAACAGTTACGACGAGGTGATAAATGGCAGGTGCAGATTTGGATAAACAGCCAGATTCTGTCTCTTCAGTATTGAAGGTTTTTGGTATCCTGCAGGCGCTGGGTGAAGAGCGTGAAATTGGCATTACCGAACTGTCCCAGCGCGTCATGATGTCAAAAAGCACCGTTTATCGCTTTTTACAGACCATGAAATCACTGGGCTATGTAGCACAGGAAGGGGAGTCTGAGAAATACTCCCTCACCCTCAAGCTGTTCGAGCTTGGCGCACGCGCGCTGCAGAACGTCGACCTGGTGCGCAGCGCGGATATTCAGATGCGCGAACTCTCGCGACTGACGAAAGAGACTATCCACCTCGGCGCGCTGGATGAAGACAGTATCGTCTACATTCACAAGATTGACTCGATGTACAACCTGCGGATGTATTCGCGTATTGGCCGCCGTAACCCGCTGTACAGCACCGCGATCGGCAAAGTGCTGCTGGCCTGGCGCGATCGCAGCGAAGTGGAGCAGATCCTCGAGGGCGTGGAGTATAAGCGCAGCACCGAGCGGACGATCACCAGCACGCAGGAGCTGCTGAAGGTACTGGATGGCGTTCGGGAGCAGGGGTACGGCGAAGATAACGAAGAGCAGGAAGAGGGGTTGCGCTGCATTGGTGTGCCGGTATTCGACCGTTTCGGCGTGGTCATCGCGGGGCTGAGTATCTCTTTCCCGACGCTACGTTTTTCAGAAGAACGTCTGCATGAATATGTGGCGATGTTGCACCAGGCGGCGCGCAAGATTTCTGAACAAATGGGATATAACGACTACCCGTTCTGACGCGATAGCTTAAGCCTGTGGCGACCGCGATGCTACATCGTGGTCGCCGGGCGCCGTCTTAGCCGTTATCAACCACGGTTGCGCTTTTACGCAGCAGAGGACAGCTGCTGACACCAATTACGCCGCTATTGGAATGAACATAAAGTGCGGTGCTCACACCGCGCGCGGTGAGATATTGGCACTTCAGTCCCAACCCACCCACGTTTTCTTCACTGTGGAATAATACGCCATAGCCGCTTAATAATACGCCAATCCATAAGATAGCCACCACGACAATAGTACGAATGATTAATCGCATTGATGCCTCGTTATTTGTATGATCCTTGCCGTGATTGTGACATGAACACGTTTTGAAACAAGTCGATGATTCCTAAACTTGCCTTTCGTAATACAGTTAGCCGCGGTTTAAGAAGGCCGTGTTATCCTGGCGACATAAAGTACTGATGCGGAGAGTGGAGTGAAAAAATTACGGTGGGTTTTACTGATAGTCATCATAGCAGGCTGCCTGTTGCTGTGGACTCAGATGCTTAACGTAATGTGCGACCAGGATGTACAGTTTTTCAGCGGTATTTGCACTATCAATAAATTTATCCCGTGGTAAGACATTTTTCTGACGACTGATTTCCTTCTGCGGCGTGGGTGGTAGAATGAACGCCTTCTCTTTGAGGTGGTGAAATGAGTGAGTTACTAAATCCTGGAATTTTAAATCTGGCATCGCTGGCCGTATCCGTAGCGCTGCTCCTTGTCGGTCTGTTGTTATGGTTCTTCGTCAACCGCGCCAGTTCGCGGGCGAATGAGCAGATAGAGCTGCTGCAGGCGCTGCTGGATCAGCAAAAGCGGCAGAATGCGCTGTTGCGTCGCCTTTGCGAAGCTAATGCGCCGGAAAAAGAGGACGTGGCTGAGCCGACCGTCGCCGGTAAGGCAAAAGCGGACGATGACTTTATCCGCCTGGTCGCAGAGCGCTAAGAGGCTCGACAGGTGTGCATCATAAGATGCGCACCTGCATGATAGCTGGCAGTAATATCTTATTCTTATTCCATTATTCCTTTCCCCGCGCATTATTTCCTTTTTACATGCTGTAAATAAAGTCAACTCCGTCACGTTTATTGTCGGGTTCGTGACACTGTCATCATTTTTTCATTATTAAGGTGCAGAATTAGCACTATTTTTAGTACAGCAACTAACAGATTTTATTATCACTACACTAACGCGGCTTTAGCGATTTTTCGTCTGCGGTTATAACGAATTATGCGCATCGATATTCACCATTGCGCTTGCGATGGTGGCAGTATGGCAGTTCGTATACGGACATACCTGGACGAAGCGAAGTTGTTGAGCTATGGTAAAAAAGTTGCAGTAATGAGGCAGTGTCCAGGCGATATTAGCGAAGGCTGTAGCGCCTTGCCAGGGGCGGCAAAGACGCATAAATGTGCAGGCGATCAAATGATTACCTTATAATTTGTGCGAACGATCGAGACACGTTTAAAAATGGCTTGCCATTATTTACGTAGTGTGTGATAACACGTTTCGGGTTAAACGAGGTACAGTTCTGTTTATGTGTGGCATTTTCAGTAAAGAAGTCCTGAGTAAACACGTTGTCGTTGAATACCGCTTCTCTGCCGAACCTTAAATTAGTGCCTCATGCAGTTATGTGTCAGTTTTATCTATGTAAACGCCAGCAGGCGAAGAAAACAGTCTAAGGAATTTTGCAAATGGCAAAGATTAAAGGTCAAGTTAAGTGGTTCAACGAGTCTAAAGGTTTTGGTTTCATTACTCCGGCTGATGGCAGCAAAGATGTGTTCGTACACTTCTCCGCTATCCAGGGTAACGGCTTCAAAACTCTGGCTGAAGGCCAGAACGTTGAGTTCGAAATTCAGGACGGCCAGAAAGGTCCGGCTGCAGTTAACGTAACTGCTATCTGATACAAGACCACTCTTCTTGTATAAAAGCCTCGCTTGTGCGGGGCTTTTGCGTTTTTATTGCAAAGCATGTCATTTTTACCCCTCTCGTCGCGCCTTGTTGCAAATACTCAACTTTATTAGCATTGTGTAGCAGTCTGTTTTGCTAATTTTCTGTTAAATCAGTTGGTTGCAAAACAATGCCGGAGCTATGGTGCTAAACAAAAAAACGAAGTCCGCGGCCAACTTTACCCCGATTCGCTTCGGGTTACTGTGTGTGGCTATTCTCGGTTGTCTGGGGCTGCTGTTGGCTCGCGTGGGCTGGCTACAGATAATCTCACCCGATAACCTTGTGAAACAAGAAGATATGCGATCGCTGCGCGAAGAGCCGATTGCGGTTGAGCGGGGCATGATCAGCGATCGCGAGGGGCGGCCGCTGGCGGTGAGCGTTCCGGTCAGCGCTATCTGGATTGACCCGCAGACCACCATGGAAAAGGGCGGTGTGGGCTATGGGCCTCGCTGGCAGGCGCTGGCCGAGGCGCTGCATCTGAATCTCGGGGAGTTGGCCCAGCGGGTACAGAGTCATCCGCACGCCCGTTTTCTCTATCTGGCGCGCCAGATCAATCCCGAGCAGGCCGAGTGGATTGATAAACTGCATCTGCCGGGCGTCTATCTCCGCGATGAATCGCGACGTTTCTATCCAGCTGGCCATGTGGCTGCCAATCTGCTGGGTTTTACTAACGTCGATAATCAGGGGATTGAAGGGGTGGAGAAAAGCTTTAACGCCCAGCTGACCGGTAAACCCGGGCGACGTCTGGTGCGTAAAGATAAACATGGCAATGTCATTGAGAACATTACCGAAGTGCCGCCGGTCCCGGCGCATAATCTGCAGTTGAGTATCGATGAGCGACTGCAGACGGTTACCGAAGATGCGCTGGATAACGCTGTTCGCTGGAATAAAGCGGAGTCCGGGGCGGCGGTGTTGATCAAAATCGACACCGGCGAGATTCTGGCGATGGCCAACTATCCGGACTTCAATCCGAACAATCGCGATACGGCAACGCTGGATGATTTCCGTAACCGCGCTATCAGCGATACCTTTGAACCCGGCTCGACCGTCAAACCGCTGGTGATCATGACCGCGCTACAGCAAGGCATCGTCCAGCCGGACAGTGTGGTGGACACGCATCCCTTTGTCCTCGACGGCCACCGCATCCGCGACGTCGGCTATTATCCGGAGCTGACCCTGACCGGGATCCTGCAGAAGTCCAGCGATACCGGTGTGTCGCATCTCTCGCTCGCCATGCCGGTACAACATCTGATCGATACCTACAAGGCTTTCGGCTTCGGTGAGTCGACCGGGCTGGGGTTAACGGGTGAAAGCGCCGGGCTGATGCCACAGCGCCGCTACTGGGGACAACTGGATCGTGCCACCTTCGCCTTCGGCTATGGTTTGATGGTCACGCCGCTCCAGCTGGCGCATGTTTATGCAACTATCGGCGGCTTCGGTATTGAACGACCATTGTCGATTACGCGTATCGACCCGCCGGTGATTGGCACGCGCGTGATGCCGGAAAACATTGTTCACAGCGTAGAACACATGATGGAAAGCGTGGCGCTTCCGGGCGGGGGAGGGACCAAAGCGGCGGTGCGTGACTATCGGGTAGCGGTTAAAACCGGGACGGCGAAGAAAATCGGCCCGGACGGCAAATATATCGATAAATATGTGGCCTATACCGCCGGTGTGGCGCCCGCCAGTCGCCCACAGTTCGCGCTGGTGGTGGTGATGAACGATCCGAGCAATGGTTCCTACTACGGCGGGGCCGTTTCCGCCCCAGTGTTCAGCCAGATTATGGGCGATGTCCTGCGCCTGGAGAACGTCATGCCGGACGGCATGCCGCAGGGGGCGGAGAATCTGATCGTGATGCATGACAGTCACCCACTGGCGCCGGCGCTGTAACAGTGGTCTGCAGGGGCGAATAGCGCTACACTTTCGCCCTTTCAGCGACACCGGAGCCGTCATGTCATACAGTTGTCCCCTTTGCCACGCGCCGCTCAGCCTTAGCGACCGTCACTATTCCTGCCCGCAGCGGCACCAGTTCGACCTGGCGAAAGAGGGGTACGTTAATCTGCTCCCGGTGCAGTTCAAACGGTCGCGCGATCCTGGCGACAGCGCCGGGATGATGCAGGCCCGTCGGGCGTTTCTTGACGCCGGGCATTACCAGCCCCTCCGTGACGCGATCGCCGAACGGCTGCGGCGCTACGCCCCGGCGGACTTGCTGGATATCGGCTGCGGAGAGGGGTATTACACCCATGCGTTTGCCACCATCGCTGGCCGCAGCTGGGGGCTGGATGTGTCGAAGCCGGCGATCCGCGCGGCGGCAAAACGCTACCCGCAGGTTAATTTTTGCGTAGCCTCCAGCCAGCGGCTGCCGTTTTCCGATGCCAGTTTCGATGCGGTAGTGCGTATTTACGCGCCCTGTAACGCTGAAGAGCTGGCGCGGGTGGTGCGGCCAGGCGGATGGGTGATCACCGCCACGCCGGGTCCCCGCCACTTACTGGAGCTGAAAGGGTTGATTTACGATGAAGTTCGCCTGCATGAGCTGAAGACGGAAGCGATGCCGGGGTTCCATCTGGAGGCACAGGAGCAGCTGGCCTATCCGATGACCCTGACGGGAAGCGAAGCGCAGGCGCTGCTGCAGATGACGCCTTTTGCCTGGCGCGCCAGGCCTGAGGTGCATGCCGCGCTGCGTCAGCAGGCGACCTTTGGCTGCCAGACCGATTTTATGATCCATTGCTGGCAGCGCGAAGCGTAAAGGTTAACCGGCGAAATGGCTCCAGAGGATTTCGCTACCGATACCAATCAACACGATACCGCCGAGGATTTCGGCCCGTTTACCCAACAGCGGGCCAATAAAACGGCCGACCATGATCCCCAGCGTTGACATAAGAAACGTCGCGCAGCCGATCGCCAGGGCGGTGGTCACAATGCTGACCTGCAGGAAGGCCAGACCGACGCCGACAGCCATGGCGTCGAGGCTGGTGGCAAAGGCAGTGGTGACTAGCAACCAGAAGCCATGTCGGCGGGGGGCCTCGCACGCCTCGTCGCTGTCGCCACGAAAACCTTCGACGATCATTCGCCCACCGAGAAACACCAGCAAAATAAAGGCAATCCAGTGGTTCCATTCAAGGACAAACTGACTGGCCAGCATGCCGAGCCCCCAGCCGACCAGCGGCGTCAGGGTTTCAATGACACCAAAAATCAGCCCGGTGCGCACAGCTTCTGAGAATTTGGGTTTATGCAGGGTGGCGCCTTTGCCGATAGAAGCCGCGAAGGCGTCCATGGACATGCCGAAGGCGAGAAGAATGGTAGCGGATAAATTCATGTGCGTGTCCTGACCGGGGATAATCCATATGACACATCGCTGCCCCCAGTAAATATACGCGGAGCCGCTCAATGGCTGAGCAATACGTACAGCAGTGATGTATCTATGGTCTCGCCTGATTGAATCACTTCAACCCGTACGTGCCACGTTTTGCAACGAGTATGTTGACACGCACATTCCCCGACAGACAGGAAATTGGCTACTCCCCAACGACGGGCGCAACCTTAACATATTTTTAGAATATAAAACAATAACAGAAGATGGCTATTTTACCAACCAAATGATAACGATTTTCATTTAAATTTATAAGTAAATTAATAGTTAATAAAATGAATGACGATGGATGGGAAAATATAGCCAGGGCTATATAATTTCCCACATGAAAACTGGAAAAATATAGCGCTGGCTATATTCTTAACTTACTGAGTTGAAACGAGAAGTTTGTAAATCTTCTCCAGATCGTCGATATTTCGTACGCGTATAAGTAGCCGCCGTTGCTCTAATTGCATCACCAGCACGCCATCTTCAGATAAATTCATCTCTTTAATCCGCTGATATTCTATCCACACGTTGGCGAAGAAAAATCCACGCGGCTTAAAAATGATTTTCGGCGTGCGGATCCAGAATAAATAGAAACCCATCAGCGCCAGGGCAGATAATAGCCAGGTGGTGATGACCGTGCCGTGCTGGGTGATGTTGTTATAGATCAGAATGGCAATGAGGCCGACAAAGATGATGCCGTCAACGCGGCTGCGGCGAAGCAGGGGGACCGCCAGCAGTACCGGGCCGTTCCGCCGCGGCATGATAAACTGGTCGTACACGGCGTAGGCCAGTAGCGCAAGGATAAACAGGATGATTACCAGGTCCGTGAATGTCATTGCTTTGCGTTTCTCCTGATAAAAAAAAGCCGGGGGCAAGCCCCCGGCGTACAGCTCGAAAATTACAGACCCAGCAGGCCGACCGCGTAACCGGCGATACCGATGACGAAGAAGCCAACGATGATCCACAGCGGGTTAACTTTCTTACGCAGCAGCCACATACAGGCGAAGGTCAGCAGCAGCGGCACCAGGCCCGGCATCAGCTGGTCGAGGATAGTCTGCACGGTGGTGACGTGAACCTGTCCGTCAGAGCCGGTGATTTTTGACACCACCATCGGAATGTTTACGTGCGTCCACTTGTTAACCAGTGCCCCCATGACAAACAGGCCGAGGATAGATGCCCCCTCAGTCAGTTTCTGCAGGAAGCCGCCGCCCATATCTTTAACGATGTCGACGCCTTTGCGGTAACCGTAGGCGACGCCGTAGTAACGGGTCAGCAGGCGCACGGCGTTGAACAGGATAAAGAACAGCAGAGGACCGAGCAGGCTACCGCTCATTGCTATCCCGGCGCCTAAAGCGGCGAACACGGGACGTACGGTACCCCAGAAGATCGGGTCGCCGACGCCGGCCAGCGGCCCCATCAAGCCGACTTTGATACCGTTGATGGCGCCATCGTCAATTTCTGCGCCATTGGCGCGCTGCTCTTCCATCGCCAGCGTGACGCCCAGTACCGGAGCGGCAACGTAAGGGTGGGTGTTGAAGAACTCAAGGTGACGTTTAATCGCCTGCTTACGCGCATCGTTGTTCTCAGGGTACAGACGGCGAATAGCCGGAACCATGGAGAAGCAGAAGCCCAGCGCCTGCATACGTTCGAAGTTCCATGAACCCTGGAACAGGTTAGAACGAATGAACACGCCACGAATATCACTCTGAGTGAGTTTTTTCTCGGTGGTATTTTTAGTCATATCAACCATTTCGCTCACCTGTTAGTCCAGTTCGTTATCGAGATCGTTGTTGCCAGCCGCCTGAGCCGGGGCACCCGCGACGCGGTTATATTTCGGGCTCAGCTGGATGTAGAGGATAGCCATAACCGCACCAATCACACCCAGCGCAACCAGGTTGAAGTTGGTGAAAGCGGCGGTGACGAAGCCGAGGTAGAAGAACGGCATCAGGTAGCCTGCGCGCATCATGTTGATAACCATCGCATAACCGACAACCACGATCATACCGCCGGCGATGTTCAGACCGCTGGTGACCACTTCAGGGATCGCGTTCAGCAGGCCCTGGACTTCGCTGGTACCGACGGAAATGGCGACGATGACGGCCGGGATAGCGATACGCATCGCCTGCAGGAACAAGGACGAGACGTGCAACCACGACAGGGCGGTCAGGTTGCCATTCTCCGCCGCTTTATCTGCCGCGTGCTGGAAGGCTACGGTGATGGTACGAACGATAATGGTCAGCACCTGGCCTGCCGCCGCCAGCGGGATAGCCAGCGCGATACCGGCACCGATGCTCTGATGGCCGGCAATAACCAGAACGGTGGAAATAATGGACGCCAGCGCGGCATCAGGGGCAACCGCCGCACCGATGTTCATCCAACCCAGAGCGATCATTTCCAGCGTACCGCCGATGATAATACCGGTTTTCATATCGCCGAGAACGGCGCCAATCAGCGTACAAGCGACCAGAGGACGGTGGAACTGAAATTCATCAAGCACCGACTCCATACCCGCAATACACGCGACGATGAACACCAGCACAATCTGAAGAAGGGTAATCTCCATTGTACTTCTCCTGTTGATTAAGTCTTAAAGTGAAAACTGGGGCGCGATCGGCCGGGTTATTTATCAACCTTGGCGATCAGATCCATCATTTTCAGTTTCGGGTCGGTGGACACTTTACGTGCCTCCAGCTCGATACCGCGTGCGTTCAGCTTGTTAAACGCCTCAATATCTTTGGCATCGACCGAAATCGCGTTGTTAACCTGGGTTTTGCCCTGGCGGAACGCCATACCACCGATGTTGACGCTGGTGATTTTCACGCCGCCCTCGACGATACGCTCAACGTCGGTCGGGTTAGTAAACAGCAGCATGACGCGCTGCCCGGCGTACATCGGGTTGTTGTAAACGCGGATCATTTTGGCGACGTCCACCACGTGGGCGGTGACGCCCGGTGGTGCAACCTGGGTCAGCAGGGTTTTGCGCACCGTATCCGCGGCCACTTCGTCGCTGACGACGATGATGCGGGTGACGTTGGTCTCTTTGGTCCAGCGGGTGGCGACCTGACCATGGATCAGGCGGTCGTCAATGCGCGCGAGGCCAATCACCATGTAGTCGTTCGGGCCCATCGGTTTGGCCGGCGCGGCGGCTTTTGGCGCCGCGGCAGGGGCTGGCGCGGGAGCCGCTTTTTCCACCGGTTTGGCCTTCAGCGCTTTCACGCCTTCGCTACCGGTCTCCACCGCTAAGGCGACCAGTTCATCAAACGAAGGGTCATCATCGCGGGCCATGAAGGTTTCCACCAGCATCGGGATGTTAACCCCGGCGATGACTTCGTAATGCTCTTTATCGACGACAATGCGGCTCGCAGCGTTGAACGGGCTGCCTCCCCATGTATCGACGAGAAATAGCACGCCTTTACTGGTATCCAGTTTTGCCAACTGGGCATTGTATTTCTCGATCAGCGTTTCGGCGTTTTCACCCGGAACGAAATCGATCCAGCCAACGTTTTCCTGCTCGCCCAACAGCATCTCTGCTGTTTTCAGCAGCTGTTCTGCAGCCCAACCATGTGTGCCTATTACAATAGCAATCGTCACTTGCTACCTCCTTTATTATCGTGAATGCATCATCTGCTTTGATACATCCTGAATCACTCTTGAGGACAAAATCGATTCAGTTAGGGTGTAAGATAGAAAATAGTTACTACCGCGAATTATTTTAGACAGTGAAAAAATAATTAATGTGATGAAGATCCGTTAATCAGGCATCGCCTGGTAATAATTTTGCAGCGCAAAAAATAGCCTTAGTTATTGCAAATTCAGGTAAATTTTTTCCAATTTCGATCTATATTTTGCTATGTTTAACTTCCGTTTAATTACTCAGGAGTATAGGGCATAGCCCGCAGTATGGACCGTCATCGACGTCTTTTCACTTTCTGGCACCTGGTTGCCACCTCCACGCATCACGCTTTTCTCTCAGCACCTATTGTCGCGCCCATGCATGACATGGCGATGACTCAGCTTGCCGCTAACCGGAGTCGTACATGGAATTGTTAATGGATCCCTCAATCTGGGCTGGCCTGTTGACGCTTATCGTTCTGGAGATTGTGCTCGGTATCGACAACCTGGTGTTTATTGCCATCCTGGCGGACAAACTGCCGCCGAAGCAGCGCGATAAAGCGCGACTGATCGGCCTTTCGCTGGCGCTGGTGATGCGCCTGGGGCTGCTGTCGGTGATCTCCTGGATGGTGACCCTGACGAAGCCGCTGATTACTATCGCTGATTTCTCCTTTTCCGGGCGCGACCTTATCATGCTGCTCGGCGGGATCTTCTTGCTGTTTAAGGCGACGACTGAACTGCATGAGCGGCTGGAAAACCGCCAGCACGATAGCGGTCACGGTAAAGGGTATGCCAGTTTCTGGGTGGTGGTGCTGCAGATCGTGGTGCTGGACGCCGTCTTCTCTCTGGATGCGGTGATCACGGCGGTCGGGATGGTTAACCATCTGCCGGTGATGATGGCGGCGGTGGTGATCGCCATGATCATGATGCTGCTGGCGTCGAAGCCATTGACGCGCTTTGTCAACCAGCACCCGACGGTGGTGGTGCTCTGTCTGAGCTTCCTGTTGATGATCGGCCTGAGCCTAGTGGCGGAAGGGTTTGGCTTCCATATTCCGAAAGGGTATCTGTACGCGGCGATCGGTTTCTCGATCATCATCGAGTTCTTTAACCAGGTGGCGCGACGCAACTTTGTCCGACATCAGTCGACGCTGCCGCTGCGTGCCCGTACCGCGGATGCGATCCTGCGCCTGATGGGCGGCCGGAAACAGACCTCCGTCAGCCATGACGCCGACAGCCCGGCAGCCATACCGGTGCCGGAAGGGGCGTTTGCCGAAGAAGAACGTTACATGATTAACGGCGTGCTGACGCTGGCCCAGCGCTCCCTGCGCGGTATTATGACCCCGCGCGGTGAAATCAGCTGGGTCGACGCCGAACAGAGTGATGACGAAATTCGTCGTCAGCTGCTGTCGTCGCCGCACAGTCTGTTCCCGGTCTGCCGCGGAGAGCTGGATGAAATCATCGGTATCGTGCGGGCGAAAGAGTTGCTGGTGGCCCTTGAGGCGGGAGAAAACGTTGCGGCGCTGGCCTCTGCCTCCCCGGCGATTGTCGTCCCGGAAACGCTGGACCCGATCAATCTGCTCGGCGTTCTGCGCCGCGCGCGCGGCAGCTTTGTCATCGTGACCAACGAGTTTGGCATGGTACAGGGGCTGGTGACGCCGCTGGACGTCCTGGAAGCCATCGCCGGTGAATTCCCGGATGCCGATGAGACGCCGGAGATCGTCATTGACGGCGATGGCTGGCTGATCAAAGGCTCGACCGACTTGCATGCGCTGCAGCAGGCGCTTGGACTGGATGCGCTGGTCAATGAAGATGAGGATATTGCCACGGTGGCCGGGTTGGTGATCGCCGTCAATGGCCATATCCCGCGCATTGGCGACACCGTGTCGCTACCGCCGCTGCAGTTTACCGTGGTGGAAGCGAATGATTACCGGGTCGACCTGGTCCGCGCGGTGGTCACCCGTCCGCTGAGCGACGAAGAAGAGTAATTGCCCTGCTCGTCGGCCCCTGTGGCCGGCGAGCTATTCTCCCCCCTCGCTTTTCTGCCCCTCTCTGTCTGCCAGCCACGCCGGAAACGCCTCTATCGGCATCGGCCGGGCATAATAAAATCCCTGCAGCACATCGACGCCGTGGCCCCGGAGATAGCTTTCCTGCTCCAGCGTCTCCACCCCTTCGGCCACGGTAACGATATTCAGACGGTCGGCGAGGGCTATAATAATATCCGTCACCGTGGCATTGACGCTGTCTATCCCGACGGAACTGGTAAACGAGCGGTCGATCTTCAGCACGTCCGGCCGCAGTTTTTCCAGCCACGAGAGCGAGCTGTTACCGGTGCCAAAATCATCTATCGCCAGCTGGACCCCTTTTAAATGCAAATGTTCGGCCATGTGCTGGTCGCCATCCTGCAGGACATCACGTTCGGTGAGTTCAACCACCAGCTGTTGTACCGGATTGACGCTAAACCAGTAATTGTGCAGGTCATGCAGCAGCAAACCGTGTGCAAAGTGACGGGCAGCGACATTAATCGCGATATGAAAATGCGGCTCGCTGGGGAAGGCGTCCAGGCGGCGGGCGGTTTCGGCGATCACATAGCGGGTGAGGGGAATAATCAGATTGTCCCCTTCGGCGATGGGAATAAATACCTCGGGCGAAATCTCGCCGCGGCGGGGGTTGTTCCAGCGCAGCAGGATCTCAACCCCGCAGCAGCGTCCGCTGCGCGCATCCTGCAGCGGCTGGCACCAGAGGGCAAACTCCCTGGCCGAAATGCCAAGGCTTATTTCCCGCGAGAAACTCATTCTGCCCGCGGTGGCCAGCCAGGCGATACCGGTCATTAACAGGCTGAAGATCAGCGCCAGCGGCAGCTCACCGGGCAGCTCTTCAAGAGCGATGGCCGTGGCGCCGGGGCCGTTGATGTTGACGGTAAAAGGAAACTCCGTCGAGCGCTGGCGATAAATCACCGTTCCCTGCGGAGCATGCGCTTTATCAAGAAGCCCATGGCTGCTGCTAAAATAACGGTCGCCAACCTGCAGGCTGACGTCGCTGATCAGGGCCGATTTTTCATTAAGAATTAAGGTTCCCAGCAGCTCGATATTGAACATCAACATCACACCATCCAGGCCGCTCTCCGAGGCTGGATACCACTGAATTAGCACCGGTGTGCCTTTAAGCAGCGAATTGTCCGTTGAAAAGAGCAGCAGAGGATGATGCGCCGGCAGCGCGGGCTGCAGCTGGTGTAAATTCGCCTGCCGCTGGCCAAAGATACTTGAACAGTAGATCGTGCCCGACGACACCAGGGCGATGGAACGAACAGTTTGTAGCGAGGCTGCCATTTTGCGCAGCGTCAGATGAATATCCATGCAGGGTTTATCGACCAGCGACAACAGCGTCTCCCGCTCCACGCTTAGCGGGCGCAGAATATTATCCAGCGCCGTAACCCGCTGGCTGGCGGCGGTACGAATAGCATCTTCATTTACGCTACGCTGTGAAATAAATCGAATGGCTAAGGTAGCGCCGAGGGTTATCAGCGCTACCAACAGGCAGACAATAATGCGTTTGCGACGATAGGCCGTAATGACTTTTTGTGCAGTCTGCATGTGCGACACCCTGTCGACAGGACGAGTGGTTAAGCGTGGCTTATTTAATAGAGCAATTGTAGTGGCAGAATATCGCTAGGTATAGAAAAAAGAAAATGCGCCACTGAGGGCGCATCAGAAAGGCAGAGGACGTTCACTCCCCGAGGCAAGACGTCGGCGCCTCTGGCGGGCGTAAACGAAAGCGAACAGTTTAGTCACACTGAACTTTAATCGCCAGGCCGCCGCGGGAGGTTTCACGGTACTTGGCGTTCATGTCTTTCCCGGTTTCGTACATGGTCTCGATCACTTTATCGAGCGAGACGCGCGGTTCACTGGTACGGCGCATTGCCATTCGCGCGGCGTTGATCGCTTTGACGGAGGCGATAGCGTTACGTTCAATGCACGGCACCTGTACCTGACCGGCGACCGGGTCGCAGGTCAGACCGAGATTATGTTCCATGCCGATCTCCGCCGCCACGCAAACCTGTTCCGGGCTGGCGCCGAGCAGTTCGGCCAGGCCCGCCGCCGCCATCGAGCAGGCGACGCCGACTTCGCCCTGACAGCCGACTTCGGCTCCGGAAATGGACGCATTCATCTTATACAGCGCACCGATCGCTCCGCAGGCCATAAAGTAGCGGATATAAATTTCCGGGCTGACAGATTCGATAAAATGATCGTAATAGGCGAGTACCGCCGGAACGATGCCGCAGGCGCCGTTGGTCGGCGCGGTCACCACGCGACCGCCGGCAGCGTTCTCTTCATTGACCGCCAGCGCGAACATGTTGACCCAGTCAACGACGTTCATCGGATCGCTGGAGAGCTTATCGCTGGCCACCAGCAGGCGACGCAGGGCCGAGGCGCGACGCGGCACGCGCAGCGGGCCAGGCAGCACGCCTTCGGTATTCATGCCGCGGTCGATACAGGCGCGCATGGTTTGCCAGACGTTAGCGAAATAATCCTCGATCTCTTTTTTGCTGTGCAGCGCCAGTTCGTTCTGCATCACCATCCCGGAGAGCGACAGGCCGGTCTCTTTGCAGTAGGCCAGCATTTCCTGCGCCGATTTAAACGGGTAGGGCACCTGCAATTCGTTGGCGTCTTCTTTGCCGAAGTGCTCTTCGTCAACGATAAAGCCGCCGCCAATTGAGTAATAGGTCTTGCAGTAGATCTCTTTCTCGCCGGCCCAGGCATGAATGGTCATGCCGTTTTCGTGCAGCGGCAGGTTGTCGCTGCGAAAACGCATGCCGTCATCGGCCGGGAAATCGACTTCGTGCTGCCCGTTGGCCAGCAGCAGCCGACCGCGCGCCTCGACGTCGCGGATAAATGCCGGGATGCCGTCAATATCGACCGTATCGGGCTGATTGCCCGCCAGTCCCATGATAATGGCGATGTCCGTATGGTGGCCTTTGCCGGTTAATGACAGCGAACCGTAGACGTCAACCGCCACGCGGGTCACTGCATTAAGCAATCCTTTTTCGACCAGGTCATCGACGAACTGTTTACCGGCCTTCATCGGGCCAACAGTGTGGGAAGATGAGGGACCAATCCCCACCTTGAACATGTCGAATAGACTAATCACGATAATACTCCTGACAGGGTTACCGCGGGTGCGGTAACGATGTAATAACTGCGCATAGTGTAAGAGGGAAGCGCCCTGTCAGTTCAACTATTCACATGAATTAAACTAATGGATAACCGCGATTTTACTAATAGTGAGAGCGCCCTCTCATAATCAGTATAGCTAAGGTCGCGCGCCTATCTGCAGCGCCAGCTCGCGAATGATCCCGGCGGTCATTCCCCAGACAAAATAATGCTGGTACCAGGAGAGCCAGACGCGGTGGTCATTGCCGCGGCGGTGAATATCCAGCGGATGGTAGCGCCCCAGGCGCAGGGCTTCGGCCAGCGGCATTTCAAATACTGCGGCGACTTCGTCCTGGCTGGCGTGGTAGTGCAGATCCGGGGGAATAATGCCCACCACCGGCGTCACCTGAAAACCGGTGACGCTGTCTACCGGCGGCAGGACGCCAATCACCTCGACTGCATCCGGCGGGATCGCAACTTCTTCCTGGGCTTCGCGCAGGGCAGCTGCGATAAGCGTCGCGTCCGTGTTATCTACCGCGCCGCCGGGAAAGGCGACCTGGCCGGCGTGCTTGCGCAGCAGCGGCGAACGCTGGGTCAGCAGCAGGCCGGGCTGCGGCCGACGCACGATCGGCACCAGCACCGCTGCCTGCCGTTGATTAAGCGCATGGCGCGAAGGCTGCGGGCGCAACAGCTGAAAACGGGACAGAAAGTCATCCAGATTGAGGGCGCGGTCCGCCATGGTTTAATTCTCCAGTTGGTGCAGGATACGATTAACTTTATCAAAAGTTTCCTGATATTCCGCCGCTTCATCGCTATCCGCCACAATTCCGCCGCCGGCGGAGCAGTACAGCTGCCCCTGCCAGGCCGTCAGGGTGCGAATGGTGATGCTGGTATCCATATTGCCGCAATAGCTCAGGTAGCCGATGCTTCCGCACCAGGCATTGCGTCGCTGGGGCTCCAGCTCATCGATAATCTCCATTGCCCGCACCTTTGGGGCGCCGGTGATCGACCCGCCGGGAAAGGCGGCGCGCAGCAGGTCGCTGGCGTGCAGCGTTGCCGGTAAGCGGGCGGTGATGGTACTGACCAGATGATGGACCGCAGGGAACGGCTCGACCACGAACAGCTCGGGGACTCGCACGCTGCCCGGGACGGCGACGCGGCCGATGTCGTTGCGCATCAGATCGACAATCATTACATTCTCGGCGCGATCTTTCGGCGAATTTGCCAGCTTCTCAGCCTGCTGCGCATCTTCCAGCGGCGAATCGAGCCGTGGCAGGGTGCCTTTTATCGGGCGTGTCTGGATCTCGCCCTGGCGCAGCTGAATGAAGCGCTCCGGCGACAGGCTTAAAATCGCGCCTTCCTCAAGGCGGATAAAGGCGCTAAAGGGGGCGCGGTTGGCGGCGTTTAGCTGGCGGAAAGCCTGCCATTCATCACCGACGTAGTTGGCCTGAAAGCGCTGAGCGAGGTTGACCTGATAGCAGTCGCCGCTTTGCAGATAGGCCTGTACCTGGCGAAATTTCTCGCCGTACTGCTGGCGGTTCATATTTGACTGCCAACTGGAGGTCAGGGAGAAAGTTTGAGCCGGCTGGCGTGTTTGTGATTCCAGCCACTGCAGGCGCTGCTGCGGGTCGTCATAGCTGAGCAGTGAAATTTGCTGACGCTGGTGGTCGACGATCAGCGCCCAGTCATAAATGCCTACCGCCATCTCCGGCAGGGCGATATCAGCCTGCGCGTGCGAAGGGAGACGCTCAAAGCGGCGGCCCAGGTCGTAGCCGAATAGCCCCAGCGCGCCGCCGAGAAACGGCAGGTTTTCATCGGCCGGCGGCGTTAACTGACAGCGATCCAACTGCTGTTGCAGCAGTTGCAGCGGATCTTCCGCAGAGATACAAACGGTTTCGCCGTCATCGACCCAGGTCTGTTCACCGCGCGTCAGCAGCGTGGCGCGCGGGGCCGCCACCAGGATATCAAAGCGGTTATGCGGATGATCGGCAAAGCCGGAATGCAGCAGCATCGCCCAGGGCGTGGCGCTTAACGGCGTAAAATAGTGTTCGGCCGCATCCGGGCGCCAGGGCAGGGTAATAATCGCGGGGGACAACATCTTTCTCTATCCTGAACGTTGCCGTCCCTCTGGCGTAGGCGGGGACGGCGTGAAATAATTACGCCCCACAATGTAGCAGGAGTAAAAGATGTTTGCAGGTTTACCTTCGCTGAGCCACGAGCAACAGCAAAAAGCGGTCGAACGTATCCATGAGCTAATGGCCCAGGGGATGAGCAGCGGCCAGGCGATTGCCCTGGTGGCGGAAGAGCTGCGCGCAACGCATACCGGCGAGCAGATCGTCGCGCGCTTTGAAGATGAAGACGAAGACGAGTAATTACACCGCGGCGATAATTTTGATCTCGACTTTATACTGCGGTTTCATCAGCGTGGCTTCTACCGTGCAGCGCACCGGGGCGTGACCGGCCACTACCCAGGCGTCCCAGGCCTTATTCATCGCCGCAAAGTCATTTTTGTCGGCGAGGAAGATGGTGGCGTCAAGAATACGCGACTTGTCGCTACCCTGTTTTTCCAGTACCGCGTCAATCTGCGCGAGGGTATTAGCGGTCTGCTCGAAGGCGTCGGCGTCGAGATTTGCCGGCACGCCGGTGTAGTACAGAGTCTGGTTGTGGATCACCACGTCTGACCAGCGGGCTTCAGCATCAATACGCGTAATTGTCATTTCTCATTCCTCTTGAGGGTTCCATTCGGCTGCGGCAAGACTGCCATAATGTGCCGCGCGCGTCACTACCCGGACTGGCGAAACGCCGTGCTCCCTGACATAATCACTGTCCAAATAACCAGGGGGCAATGTGATCGACGATTTTGCAGCAGACGGCCAGCTAGCCAAAGCCATACCGGGATTTAAACCGCGCGAACCGCAGCGCCAGATGGCGGTGGCGGTCAGCGAAGCGATTGAGGCCTCCCGGCCGCTGGTGGTGGAAGCGGGGACCGGAACCGGTAAAACCTATGCCTATCTGGCACCTGCGCTGCGGGCGAAAAAAAAGGTGATTATCTCCACCGGGTCGAAAGCGCTGCAGGACCAGCTCTATAGCCGCGATCTGCCCACCGTCGCCAAAGCGCTTAAGTTTACCGGTAAACTGGCGCTGCTCAAAGGGCGCTCTAACTACCTGTGCCTCGAACGTCTTGAGCAGCAGGCGCTGGCGGGCGGCGATCTGCCGGTGCAAACCCTCAGCGACGTGATCCTCCTGCGCTCCTGGTCGAACCAAACCCAGGATGGCGACATTAGCACCTGCGCCAGCGTGGCGGAAGATTCCCAGGCCTGGCCGCTGGTCACCAGCACCAACGATAACTGTCTCGGTAGCGACTGCCCGCTGTATAAAGACTGCTTCGTGGTGAAGGCGCGTAAAAAAGCGATGGACGCCGACGTGGTGGTGGTCAACCATCACCTGTTCCTGGCCGATATGGTGGTCAAAGAGAGCGGCTTTGCCGAGCTGATCCCCGAGGCGGAAGTGATGATCTTCGATGAAGCCCATCAGCTGCCGGATATTGCCAGCCAGTACTTTGGCCAGTCGCTCTCCAGCCGCCAGCTGCTGGACCTGGCGAAAGACATCACCATTGCCTATCGCACTGAACTCAAGGATACCCAGCAGCTGCAAAAATGTGCCGACCGCCTGGCGCAAAGCGCCCAGGATTTCCGCCTGCAGCTGGGCGATCCCGGCTATCGTGGCAACCTGCGCGAACTGCTGGCGGACACCAACATTCAGCGCGCGCTGCTGCTGCTCGATGACGCTCTTGAACTGTGTTACGACGTCGCCAAACTCTCCCTCGGGCGCTCGGCGCTGCTCGATGCCGCCTTTGAGCGCGCGACCCTCTACCGAGGGCGCTTAAAGCGGCTGAAAGAGATTAATCAGCCGGGTTACAGCTACTGGTATGAGTGTACCTCGCGCCACTTCACCCTCGCGCTGACGCCGTTAACCGTGGCCGAGAAGTTTAAAGAGGTCATGGCGCAGAAATCGGGGAGCTGGATCTTTACCTCGGCGACGCTGTCGGTCAACGACGACCTGCATCACTTCACTGCCCGGCTGGGGATCGACGAGGCACAGACCCTGCTGCTGCCGAGTCCCTTTGATTATCAGCATCAGGCGCTGCTCTGCGTGCCGCGCAACCTACCGCTGCCGAATCAGCCCGGCGCGGCGCGGCATCTGGCGGCGATGCTCAAGCCGTTGATCGAGGCCAACGACGGTCGCTGCTTTATGCTGTGTACCTCGCATGCCATGATGCGCGATCTGGCGGAGCAGTTCCGCGCTACCATGACGCTACCCGTGCTGCTGCAGGGGGAGACCAGCAAAGGCCAGCTGCTGCAGCAGTTCGTCAGCGCTGGAAATGCGCTGCTGGTGGCCACCAGCAGCTTCTGGGAGGGAGTCGACGTGCGCGGCGACGCGCTGTCACTGGTGATTATCGATAAGCTACCCTTTACCTCGCCGGACGATCCGCTGCTGAAAGCGCGGATGGAAGATTGCCGTCTGCGCGGCGGGGACCCCTTCGATGAAGTGCAGCTCCCGGACGCGGTGATCACCCTTAAACAGGGGGTGGGGCGCCTGATCCGAGATATTGACGACCGTGGGGTGCTGGTGATCTGCGACAACCGGCTGGTGATGCGCCCTTACGGGGCGGTGTTCCTGGCGAGCCTGCCGCCGGCGCCGCGAACCCGCGATATCCGCCGGGCGGTGCGCTTTCTCGCCGTACCGCCGGCAAGGTAATCCGCACTAAAATGTGTTAAGCTGCGCGCCATTTTGTTAATTAGCGGTTCCCAATAGACTTCGGGCGGCATGGCGGCGGGTTGACCGTATGCCGGGAAACAGGCTGCCTGAAGGCCTGAACTATGTAACGAGAGCGTGACCACCCATGCGAATTTTGGCTATCGATACCGCCACAGAGGCCTGCTCCGCGGCGCTGTGGAATGATGGCACCCTTAGTGCTCATTTCGAAATTTGTCCCCGCGAACATACCCAACGTATCCTGCCGCTGGTGCAGGAGGTCCTGACTGAAAGCGGCACCATGCTGACCGAGCTTGACGCGCTGGCCTTTGGCCGCGGTCCGGGCAGCTTTACCGGCGTGCGTATCGGCATTGGTATCGCCCAGGGGCTGGCGCTCGGCGCCGAACTGCCAATGATCGGCGTTTCCACCCTGGCCACCATGGCGCAGGGCGCCTGGCGCAAAACCGGCGCCACCCGCGTGCTGGCGGCGATTGACGCGCGAATGGGCGAAGTCTACTGGGCTGAGTACCAGCGCGACGAGCAGGGCGTCTGGCACGGTGAAGAGACCGAAGCGGTACTTAAACCGGACGCGGTGGCCGAACGGCTGGCGCAGCTTTCCGGCGAATGGGCCACCGTCGGCACCGGCTGGCAGGCGTGGCCGGATCTGGCGAAAGAAAGCGGACTGACCTTAAGCAGCGGTGAAATTGAACTGCCGGCGGCAGAAGATATGCTGCCGTTAGCCTGTTACCTGCTGGCGGCGGGGAAAACCGTGGCCGTGGAGAAAGCGGAGCCGGTTTATTTGCGAAACGAGGTGGCGTGGAAGAAACTTCCGGGCCGCGAGTGAATCTCAGTAACAAGAAGACTGAGAAAAGGAGTCGCATCATGGCGGGTCAAAAACAGGGCGTTCGCTGGCTGCTGGCCGCGGCGGTTGCCGTTGCGTTAAGCGGCTGCGTATCGGTGCCGGATGCCATCAAAGGCACCAGCCCTACGCCGCAGCAGGATTTAGTGCGGGTGATGAACGCCCCGCAGCTGTACGTTGGCCAGGAAGCGCGCTTTGGCGGCAAGGTGGTCAATGTGCAGAACCAGCAGGGGAAAACCCGTTTAGAGATCGCCACCGTGCCGCTGGACAGTGGTGCGCGGCCTGTACTGGGCGAACCATCGCGGGGGCGGATCTATGCTGATGTTAATGGCTTCCTCGATCCGGTGGACTTCCGCGGTCAACTGGTGACCGTCGTCGGGCCGATTGCCGGCGTGGTAGACGGTAAAGTTGGCGCAACGTCGTATAAATTCATGTTGATGAACGCCACCGGCTATAAGCGTTGGAACGTGGTGCAGCAGGTGGTAATGCCCCCGCAGCCTATCGATCCGTGGATGCTGGGTCCGCGCCCCTGGGGTTACGGCTATGGCGGCTGGGGCTGGTACAACCCCGGTCCTGCTGAGGTGAGAAACGTTGTAACCGAATGATTTTGTTGTTTTTGTAAGTTGAAAGAAACAGCGGCTTGTCCGCTGTTTCTTTGTTTTCAGTTGAATAAGAAAAAAAATAGTGACGCGCTTCGCAACCTGCTCATCGCCTAATTAATAAACTGGTACGCTGAGTTAATATAATGTTAACAAAATGTATTTTCCAGGGGCTGTGATGACGACGAATAACTATTTCAGAGGTGATGCAGTGAAAAAGGTTTGGCTAAACCGTTATCCCGCGGATGTTCCTGCGGAGATAAATCCTGACCGCTATCAATCCCTGGTTGAATTGTTTGAACATGCCACCACCCGCTACGCTGACCAACCGGCGTTTATCAATATGGGTGAAGTGATGACCTACCGTAAGCTGGAGGAGCGCAGCCGGGCCTTCGCCGCTTACCTTCAGGAGGGGTTAGGGCTGCAGAAGGGCGATCGCGTGGCCCTGATGATGCCTAACCTGCTGCAGTATCCGGTGGCCCTGTTTGGCATCCTGCGCGCCGGGATGATCGTGGTCAACGTCAACCCCTTGTATACCCCGCGTGAACTGGAGCATCAGCTCAACGACAGCGGCGCGGCGGCGATCGTTATCGTTTCTAACTTTGCCCATACTCTGGAAAAAGTGGTGGCGAAAACGCAGGTCCAGCATGTGATCCTGACGCGCATGGGCGACCAGCTCTCCACCGCCAAAGGCACGCTGGTGAACTTTGTGGTCAAGTACATCAAGCGCCTGGTGCCTAAATACCATCTTCCGGATGCCATCTCATTTCGCAGCGCGCTGCAGCATGGCTACCGCATGCAGTACGTTAAGCCGGAGATTGTTGCGGAAGATCTGGCTTTTCTGCAGTACACCGGGGGCACCACCGGCGTGGCCAAAGGGGCGATGCTAACCCACCGCAACATGCTGGCAAACCTCGAGCAGGTTAATGCCACCTACGGTCCGCTGTTGCATCGCGGTAAAGAGTTCGTGGTGACTGCGCTGCCGCTGTATCACATTTTTGCCCTGACCATGAACTGCCTGCTGTTTATCGAACTGGGCGGGCAGAATCTGCTGATCACTAATCCGCGCGACATTCCCGGGCTGGTGAAGGAGCTGGCGAAATATCCGTTTACCGCCATGACCGGGGTCAATACCCTGTTCAACGCTTTGCTGAACAACAAAGAGTTCCAGCAGCTGGACTTCTCTTCTCTGCACCTGTCCGCCGGCGGCGGGATGCCGGTGCAGCAGGCGGTGGCCGAGCGCTGGGTGAAACTGACCGGACAATATCTGCTGGAGGGCTACGGCCTGACCGAGTGTTCGCCGCTGGTCAGCGTCAACCCGCACGATATTGACTACCACAGCGGCAGCATTGGTCTGCCGGTGCCCTCCACCGAAGCGAAACTGGTGGATGATGATGATAACGACGTGGCGCCGGGGCAGCCGGGCGAGCTCTGTATCAAGGGGCCGCAGGTGATGCTGGGCTACTGGCAGCGGCCTGACGCGACGGATGAAATTATCAAAGACGGTTGGCTGCACACCGGGGATATCGCGGTGATGGATGACGAGGGATTCCTGCGCATCGTAGACCGCAAAAAAGACATGATCCTGGTGTCGGGCTTTAACGTCTATCCGAATGAAATCGAAGATGTCGTCATGCAGCACAGCGGGGTGCTGGAAGTGGCGGCCATCGGCGTGCCGTCCGGCAGCAGCGGTGAAGCGGTGAAGATTTTCGTGGTCAAGAAAGATGCCGCGTTAACGGAAGAAGCGCTGATTACGTTCTGCCGCCGCCATCTCACTGGCTACAAAGTGCCGAAGCTGGTGGAATTTCGTGACGAACTGCCGAAATCCAACGTCGGGAAAATTTTGCGGCGAGAACTGCGTGACGAAGCGCGCGCTAAAGTGGACAATAAAGGCTAAGTAACGAATGAGTCGCCTGACGCCGGCTACGCCGGCGTTTTTTATGGGCGCAGGTTAAGAGAGTATGCTTTGAACTATCAGATGATCACCACCGACGATGGCCTGCGCGCTGTCTGCGAAGCGGCAAGCACGGCCTCCGCCGTCGCTCTGGATACAGAATTTGTCCGCACCCGCACCTATTATCCGCAGCTGGGCCTGCTGCAGCTGTTCGACGGCAACCAGGTCTCTCTGATCGATCCCTTGACGATTAGCGACTGGGCGCCGATGCGCGACCTTCTCCTCAACCCGCAGGTGACCAAATACCTCCATGCCGGCAGTGAAGATTTAGAAGTCTTCCTTAATGCGTTCAACCTGATTCCGCAGCCGCTGATCGATACCCAGATCCTGGCGGCGTTCTGTGGCCGCCCGATGTCCTGGGGCTTTGCTTCGATGGTGGAAGAGTATTCCGGGGTAGCGCTGGATAAAAGTGAATCCCGCACCGACTGGCTGGCGCGCCCGCTGACCGAGCGTCAGTGCGAATATGCCGCGGCCGACGTCTGGTACCTGCTGCCGATCGCCAGCCAGTTAATGGCGGAAACCGATCGCGCGGGTTGGCTGTCGGCGGCGCTCGATGAGTGCCGTCTGATGCAGCAGCGTCGTCAGGAAGTGGTCGAACCGGCCGAGGCCTGGCGTGATATCGGCAACGCCTGGCAGCTGCGTACCCGCCAGCTGGGATGCCTGCAGCTGCTGGCGGAGTGGCGCCTGCGTAAAGCGCGTGAGCGCGATTTGGCGGTGAACTTTGTGGTGCGGGAAGAGCATCTGTGGAGCGTGGCGCGTTATATGCCCACTAGCCTCGGCGAGCTCGACAGCCTCGGGTTGTCCGGTAGCGAAATTCGCTTCCATGGCAAAACGCTGATTAGTCTGGTCGAGAAAGCCCAGGCGCTGCCGGAATCGGCCCTGCCGGCCCCGCTGCAAAACCTCATTGATATGCCGGGCTACCGCAAAGCCTTTAAAGATATCAAAGCGCTGGTGCAGGAAGTGAGCGCCGACAAGGGCGTGAGCGCGGAACTGCTGGCCTCGCGTCGGCAGATCAACCAGCTGCTGAACTGGCACTGGCAGCTGAAAACCCAGGCCGCTGAGCCGGAGCTGATTTCCGGCTGGCGCGGGGAACTGATGGCCGAGCGGCTGACGTCGTTATTAAACGACTATCCACGTTAGCGGACGGCCTGCTCCAGGCAATAAAAAACCGGCGGCGCGTGGCGTTGCCGGTTTTTTTTCGGGCGGAACAACAGGGTCAGGGTTTCGACTCTTCCGTTTCGGGTAGGGTCACGTTCAGCTCAAGAATGGAAATATCACCATCCCGCTGCTCCAGCTGCACGCTCACCATCTCCGGGTCGATCTGCACGTATTTACAAATCACTTCCAGGATATCTTTGCGCAACTGCGGCAGGTAATGCGGTTCCGCGTCTCCGCGGCGGCGCTCGGCGACGATGATTTGCAGGCGTTCTTTCGCAATATTAGCCGTGTTCTTTTTTCGCGAGAGAAAAAAGTCGAGTAAAGCCATAATTTATCCTCCGAACAGGCGTTTGAGGAATCCTTTCTTCTCTTCTTCAATGAAGCGGAAAGGGCGTTCTTCTCCGAGCAGACGTTCAACGGTATCGGCATAGGCTTTGCCTGCGTCCGACGCGGCATCCAGAATCACGGGCTCACCCTGGTTGGATGCGCGCAGAACTGACTGGTCTTCCGGGATCACGCCCACCAGGTTGATGCGTAGAATTTCCAGCACGTCTTCCATGCTCAGCATATCGCCTTTATTGACGCGGCCTGGATTGTAACGGGTCAGCAGCAGGTGCTCTTTGATCGGCTCTTCGCCATTTTCCGCGCGGCGGGATTTCGATGCGAGAATGCCGAGGATGCGGTCAGAGTCACGTACGGAGGAGACTTCCGGGTTGGTGGTGATGATGGCTTCATCCGCAAAATAGAGCGCCATCAGCGCACCGGTTTCAATGCCTGCCGGGGAATCGCAAACGATGAAGTCGAACTCCATTTTCTTCAGTTCTTCGAGAACTTTGTCGACGCCTTCGCGGGTCAGGGCGTCTTTATCCCGGGTCTGGGAAGCCGGGAGAATGTAGAGATTTTCCGTGCGCTTATCTTTGATCAGCGCCTGGTTTAACGTGGCATCACCCTGGATGACGTTGACGAAATCATAAACGACGCGACGTTCACAGCCCATAATCAGGTCGAGGTTACGCAGGCCGATGTCGAAGTCGATAACGACGGTTTTCTTTCCCTTCTGGGCCAAACCTGTAGCGATGGCCGCGCTGGAGGTGGTCTTGCCAACGCCCCCTTTACCCGAAGTCACAACAATAATGCGTGCCATAGAAATTCCTTGTTAAAAAGGGATTAATTTAACGGTTGAATTGCCAAAGCGCTTTCACCTAAACGCAGGCGTGCCGCTTTGCCATAAAATTCGGCCGGGATGTTATCGCTCAGCCAATATTCCCCGGCGATGGAAACCAGCTCCGCCGCAAGGTGGGTACAAAATATCTGGGCGTCTCTGTCGCCACCGGCGCCAGCCAGCGCACGTCCTCGCATCATGCCATATACATGGATATTTCCGTCAGCGATAAGTTCCGCACCGGCACTCACATGATTTGTAACAATAAGATCACAGTGTGGCGCATAAATGCGCTGACCGGAACGTACCGGCTGATCAATCAAACGCGTTTTTGTGATCTGACTAGCAACTGGCGGCGGAGGGGCGGGTTCGGACGGTGCCGGACGAGGCGCTTTTTCTTTCCCTTCGGTTAATAACGGGATCCCGGCGCGGTCGATTTCGGTTTTCAGGCGCGGAATTTTGCATCCGCTGACGCCCATAATGCGTAAACCGGTCGCGGCGATAGCCTCGTTGACGGCGCGCCACTCGACCTTCTCCTCGATGCTGGCGATATTCACCACCACCGGGGCATGACGCAGAAAGGCGGGAGCCTGGGCGATTTTGTCTTCTAACGCCTGACGAATAACCTCGGGATTTGCATCGTGCAAATGAACGACAGATAACGTGAAGCTACTGCCTTTAAGTTCGATTGGCGTATTTGACATCCTGGCCTTACTCAATTTGCTGTTTATCGACCGCCGAAGTGCGGTGATATTCCGAAGACTAAAAGGCATGTTATAGTCACTCATATATTGAGGCAAGTGACCACAGGTCTAATTCCGAGTAAAACTATGTTTTGTGTGATCTATCGAAGTACTAAACGTGAACAAACCTATTTATACGTCGAAAAAAAGGACGATTTCTCACGCGTTCCTGACGAGTTAATGCGCAGCTTTGGCACGCCGCAGATGGCGATGCTGCTGCCGCTGGATGGACGTAAAAAGCTGGTTAACGCCGACCTGGAAAAAGTGAAACAGGCGTTGAGTGAGCAGGGTTATTACCTGCAACTTCCCCCGCCATCTGAAAATCTACTAAAGAAACACCTGGCGGAACAGGGGAAACAATCCGATTAACCCACCGAGGGAAAATAATGTACCAACATCATAACTGGCAGGGAGCGCTCCTGGATTATCCAGTGAGCAAAGTGGTTTGCGTCGGCAGTAATTACGCGAAGCACATCAAGGAAATGGGCAGTGCGACGCCGGAAGAGCCGGTGCTGTTTATTAAACCTGAGACCGCGCTGTGCGATCTTCGTCAGCCGTTGGTGCTTCCCGAAGGGCTGGGCTCCGTGCATCACGAAGTCGAGCTGGCGGTGCTGATCGGCAGTACGCTGCGTCAGGCAACGGAAGAGCATGTGCAGAAGGGGATTGCCGGCTATGGCGTTGCGCTGGATCTCACTCTGCGCGACCTGCAGGCTAAAATGAAAAAAGCCGGACAACCGTGGGAGAAAGCCAAAGGTTTCGATAATGCCTGTCCGATTTCCGGCTTTATCCCGGCCGCCGAGTTCCACGGTGACCCGCAGAATACTCCACTGAGCCTGAAAATTAACGGTGAGGTGCGCCAGCAGGGAACCACCGCCGACATGATCCATAAGATTGTGCCGCTGATCGCCTATATGTCGCGCTTCTTCACCCTCAAAGCCGGGGACGTGATCCTCACCGGCACCCCGGATGGGGTCGGGCCGCTGCACAGCGGCGACGAGCTGGAGGTCGGCTTCAACGGCCTGTCGCTCACTACCCGCGTACTGTAAGCGCTGCTTGCCGCCTTTTGGGGCGGCAAAACTTGCATCGGCGTGCCAGACTGGTTATAAGGTGCACCCTTAACTGGTAATGACGGACACTCCGATGAGCGAACAACCTTTCTGGCAACAAAAAACACTGGATGAAATGACCGACGCGGAGTGGGAATCGCTATGTGACGGCTGCGGCCAGTGCTGCCTGCATAAGCTGATGGATGAAGATACCGATGAGATCTACTTCACCAACGTCGCCTGCCGTCAGCTCAATATCAAAACCTGTCAGTGCCGTAACTACGAACGCCGCTTCGAGTATGAGCCGGACTGCATCAAGCTTACCCGCGAAAACCTGCCGACCTTCGAATGGCTGCCGCCGACGTGCGCCTATCGCCTGCTGGCGGAAGGTAAGCCGCTGCCGACCTGGCATCCGCTGCTGACCGGCTCAAAAGCGGCGATGCATGGCGAACGCATCTCCGTTCGCCACATTGCGGTCCCCGAGTCCACTGTCGTCGACTGGCAGGACCATATCCTCAACCTACCTGACAGGGCGCGCTAAGCGCCGGGTCACGCTTTCCTGGCGTGGAATAGCCCGTTTTCACCGTCGGATTCTTCAGCCACCCAGAAGTGGATATTGAAGCGGGCGTCATCGCTCAGTTCCACGCGATGCCAGTACTGCGGCGGGCTGGTGGCAAACTGCCCGGCGTGAATCACGACTTTTTTCTCCGGCTCCGTCGCCTGTTCATCGGCAAAACCATAATAGGTCACCGTACCTTCCATGACGCACAGCTGGCCGAAGACGCCGGCCGCGGTATTGTGATGGCTCAGCAGAGCGGCAGGGACGTTCTCTTTAGTAAAGAACGGTGTGGAGCGTTTAACTTTCCAGTCAGCGGGAATCAGTAATGATGACATCGTGAGCTCCTGTGGTGCTGTATAAGATGTATTTAATATGCACCTTTTAGGGGCTGTGGTCAACCACAGGCAGGAAACGATGCAACGATGCGCAGCAGACATAAAAAAACGCCCCGCAGGGCGTTTCATTGTGGGCGGTACTCGCCGCGGCTTAGCGGCCAAACAGATCGCGTTTTTTCGCTTTGAAAGGCTGGGCAATAACCACCAGGATAGCGACCACCAGATAAGCAGCGAAAATCCCGACCAGCCATTGCGGCATCTCCAGTGACAGGAACTGCCACTGACGCACCGAACAGTCGCCGGTGGCAACGAAGACCTGAGGTAGCCATTTATCCAGCGGCAGCCAGCTTGGGAAGCGGGCGGCGAAATCGCAGGTCTGGAACGGTGACGGGTGCAGCTGGATCATTGTATGTTCCCACGCCAGCTGCAGTCCGCGTATTGCGCTGTACAGCCAGATTACCATGGCGACATAGCGCAGCGGCGTTTTGGGGGCGATGGCGCCCACCAGTCCCGCGCCCATGATACCGAACAGGGCACAGCGTTCGTAAATGCACAGCACACACGGCTGCAGCAGCATCACGTGCTGGAACCACAACGCGACGAGTTCGAGAATGAAAGCGGTTAACGCCATCAGGAGCCAGGCACCGCGTCCCCTTGAGCACTGGTTTAAATATTGCAACATAATCATTTCCCTGGAAGATGCTAAATCATGGCAGTGTAAACGAAAACCGAACCGACGCCAGAGGCGCGGTGGAAAATATTACGTAACGGATTATTGAATGGCCCGGATGGATCCGGGCCAGGATCGGGTCAGGGCAGCACGGGCGTGGTCACCCAGCCGTGCGCCAGCAGCCAGTTGGTGACCGGCATCAAGGTGAACTCGACGCACAGCAGGCCGACCAGCGTGAGTACGATGGTGTAGGGCAGGGCCATCCACACCATGCGGCCATAGGAGAGTCGGATAAGCGGCGCCAGCGCGGAGGTCAGCAGGAACAGGAATGCCGCCTGACCATTTGGGGTGGCCACTGACGGCAGGTTGGTGCCGGTATTGATTGCCACCGCCAGCATCTCAAACTGCGGCAGGCTGATAGCGCCGTGTTCGAGGGCCGCTTTCGCTTCGTTAATATAGACTGTGCCGACAAAAACGTTATCCGAAATGGACGACAGCAGGCCGTTGAACAGATAAAACAGCGACAGCTGCGCGTGCGGCGAGGCCTGCAGCACAAACTCAATGACCGGGGTGAACAGCTGCTGGTCGATGATAACCGCCACAATGGAGAAGAAAACCGTCAGCAGCGCGGTAAAGGGCAACGCCTCGGTGAACGCCTTGCCAATGGCGTGCTCATCGGTCACCCCGCTAAAAGTGGTGGCGAGGATGATTACCGACAGGCCAATCAGCCCAACTTCGGCCAGATGAAAGGCGAGGGCGAGGATCAGCCAGACGCCAATTACCGCCTGAGCGACCAGTCGCAGACGCTCCTGACGGCTACGCTGCGCGCGGCTGCGATGGTCAAAGTCCTGCAGCACTTTCCTCACCGCCGGCGGCAGCGGTTCGCCGTAGCCGAACAGATGATACTTTTCGACCAGCAAACAGGTGAGGAGGCCGCAGACCAGCACCGGCAGAGTCACGGGCGACATACGTATAAAGAACTCGCCAAAATGCCAGCCTGCGGCTTTGGCGATAATCAGGTTTTGCGGCTCGCCGACCATGGTCATGACCCCGCCGAGCGCGGTCCCGACGCCGGCGTGCATCATCAGGCTGCGCAGAAAGCCGCGGAACTGCTCCAGCACTTCCCGGTAGTGCTGGTCGATATGGCTATCATCCAGCAGATCGTTATCATCAGGGCGAGCCGAGGCGACGCGGTGATAGATGCCGTAGAAACCGACGGCGACGCTAATCACCACTGCGACTACCGTCAGCGCATCGAGAAAGGCTGAGAGGAAGGCCGCCGCCAGGCAGAAGGCCAGCGACAGCAGCATTTTACTGCGGATCCCCAGCAGCAGGCGCGTAAACACGAACAGCAGCAGCTGTTTCATAAAGTAGATGCCCGCCACCATGAACATCAGCAGGAGCAGAACTTCCAGGTTGTTGGCGATCTCCGCCCGCACGTGGTCCGGGCTGGTCATACCGATCAGCACCGCTTCCAGCGCCAGCAGGCCGCCCGGCAGCAGCGGGTAGCACTTCAGCGCCATGGCCAGGGTAAAAATAAACTCAACCACCAGCAGCCAGCCGGCGACAAAGGGCGCCACGGCAAACACCAGCGGGTTTATGATTAAGAAAATGATTAATGCCAGCTTATACCAGTCCGGCGACTGGCCAAGAAAATTGCGCCACAGCGCGCGGCCATAAGAAATTTCCACGACAGAATCCTTCCCGGTCAATTAGTGCATGATTTTGTGCGTAACTATTGGCAAGAGTACCAGTTGAGTAAAATGAGAAGCAACTTTCTTCGCGTAGCGGCGAGTGGGGATAAGGAAAAGCGCAAAGCAAAAGTAAAAGCGGAAAATGAAACGGCGATCCCTTTTTAATTCACTTGCCATGCTATCTGCCCTATAACGGCTCTGGTATGATGAGTACAATTGTAACGCTGTGTAATGGAAATCTTACTATGGTCATTAAGGCGCAGAGCCCTGCGGGTTTCGCGGAAGAGTACATCATTGAGAGTATCTGGAATAACCGCTTCCCTCCTGGATCGATTCTCCCCGCTGAACGCGAGCTTTCTGAGCTGATCGGTGTCACCCGCACCACCCTGCGCGAAGTGCTGCAGCGCCTGGCCCGTGACGGCTGGCTGACCATTCAGCATGGTAAACCCACCAAAGTGAACAACTTCTGGGAAACCTCCGGGCTGAATATCCTCGAAACCCTGGCGCGCCTCGATCACGACAGCGTGCCGCAGCTGATTGATAATCTGCTCTCTGTGCGCACCAACATTTCCACGATTTTTATCCGCACCGCATTTCGTCAGCATCCGGATAAAGCGCTGGCGGTACTGGACAGCGCCCGGGAAGTGGAAGATCACGCCGACGCCTTTGCCGACCTCGATTACAACATTTTCCGCGGTCTGGCGTTCGCCTCCGGCAACCCGATTTACGGCCTGATCCTTAATGGCATGAAGGGGCTGTATACCCGCATCGGCCGCCACTATTTCTCCAGCCCGGAAGCCCGCAGCCTGGCACTCGGCTTTTACCACCAGCTGGCGAAGGTATGTGAAGCCGGCCTGCACGATCAGGTGTATGAGCTGGTTCGTCGCTATGGTCACGACAGCGGCGAGATCTGGCACCGGATGCAGAAATCGCTGCCCGGCGATTTAGCCATGAATATGCGTTAAGCCGGCTATTCGCGATCGCTAAACAGAACAAGGGGGCCGATGGCCCCCTTGGTTATTTTAATCGCCCGCAATGCTATAGCGCGTTCGGTCGCGCCGGGCAGCGGTCCAACAGCTCAATGCTGCCGTCCGCGTTCTGCTGCTCCAGCAGCACATCGAACCCCCACAGACGATGCACATGCTTCAGCACTTCGCGCCGGCCTTTATCGAGCGGGACGCGGTTGTGCGGCACATAGCGCAAGGTCAGCGAGCGGTCGCCGCGCAGGTCAACGTTCCACACCTGGATATTTGGCTCAAGATTGCTGAGGTTATACTGCGCCGAGAGCTTGTTGCGGATCTCGCGATAGCCCTCTTCGTTGTGTATCGCCGAGATCTCGAGGTAATTGTTGTGATCGTCATCGAGCACGGTGAAGAAGCGGAAATCGCGCATGATCTTCGGCGACAGGAACTGGCTGATAAAGCTCTCATCCTTGAAATCACGCATCGCGAAATGCAGCGTTTCCAGCCAGTCAGAACCGGCAATATCCGGGAACCAGTACTTGTCCTCTTCCGTGGGCGACTGGCAGATGCGCTTGATGTCCTGGAACATGGCGAAGCCCAGCGCGTAGGGGTTTATCCCGCTGTACCACGGGCTGTTGTACGGCGGCTGGAACACCACGTTAGTGTGACTGTGGAGAAACTCCAGCATAAACCGCTCGGTCACTTTCCCTTCATCGTAGAGATGATTGAGGATGGTGTAGTGCCAGAAGGTCGCCCACCCCTCGTTCATTACCTGGGTCTGTTTCTGCGGGTAGAAATACTGGCTGACTTTGCGCACGATGCGCAGGATCTCGCGCTGCCACGATTCGAGCAGCGGAGCATTCTTCTCCATAAAGTACAGCAGGTTCTCCTGCGGTTCGGAAGGATAGCGGCGGGCGGCTTCAATCGCCTTCTCCTCTTCCCGCTTCGGCAGGGTGCGCCACAGCATATTCACCTGGCTCTGCAGATACTCTTCCCGGCTTTTTTGCCGCGCTTTCTCCTCCTGCAGAGAGATTTTTTGCGGACGTTTATAGCGGTCGACGCCGTAGTTCATCAGCGCGTGGCAGGAGTCGAGCAGTTTCTCCACTTCGTCGACGCCATAGCGCTCTTCGCACTCGGTAATGTATTTGCGGGCGAAGATCAGGTAGTCGATGATCGAGCTGGCGTCGGTCCAGCTGCGAAACAGATAGTTATTTTTAAAGAACGAGTTATGCCCGTAGCAGGCATGGGCCATCACCAGCGCCTGCATGGTGATGGTATTTTCTTCCATCAGGTAGGCGATACAGGGGTTGGAGTTGATGACTATCTCATACGCCAGACCCTGTTGGCCGTGCTTGTAGGCCTGTTCGGTCTCAATAAATTTTTTGCCGAACGACCAGTGCGGATAGTTGATGGGCATGCCGACGCTGGAGTAGGCGTCCATCATCTGCTCGGAAGTAATGACTTCGATCTGGTGCGGGTAGGTATCAAGACGATAGAGCTTGGCGACCCGGTCCACTTCGGCCAGGTAGGTCTCCAGTAACTCGAACGTCCAGTCGGGTCCATCGCTTAAACGGGTGGTGTCCCTGTTCATGGAGTCAATCGTAGCCATTAGCGCGCCCTCGTTGTTGTTGGTTTTCTCTGAACGGAAAACCTCTAAACAAGCATAGAACACGGCACAGCAAACTGTGTTATCTGCCAATCTCTTTTCTTCGCGATTTCCCCATCTCAAAGCCGTATTTTTCGCTTATTTACAGAATTTAATGCTGGGTAAAAATAAAGCGCAGCATGAGATCGTAAATCTCACAGCGCAGGTGTGGTGCGGTTTGCTGTGAGTTAAGTCACCATAAATAAAGCGTATGTTGAATAATATTTTCAACTGAGTTATCAATTTGTAATTAGATGATTGTTCTTTAACTGTTACGGAGTCGCTATGCGTGTCGTCATACTGGGAAGTGGGGTGGTTGGGGTAGCCAGCGCGTGGTATTTGAGTCAGGCGGGTCATGAAGTGACGGTCATCGACCGTCAGCCCGGTCCGGCAGAGGAGACCAGCGCGGCCAACGCCGGGCAGATCTCCCCCGGCTATGCGGCGCCCTGGGCGGCGCCGGGGGTGCCGCTGAAGGCGATCAAATGGATGTTTCAGCGCCATGCGCCGCTGGCGATCGGCCTTGACGGCACCTCGTTCCAGCTGAAGTGGATGTGGCAGATGCTGCGCAACTGCGACACCCGCCACTATATGGAGAATAAAGGCCGGATGGTGCGCCTGGCGGAGTACAGCCGCGACTGCCTGAAGGCGCTGCGTGACACCACCGGCATTCAGTATGAAGGCCGTCAGGGCGGGACGCTGCAGCTGTTCCGGACCGCCAAACAGTATGAAAACGCCACCCGCGATATCGCGGTGCTGGAAGATGCCGGCGTGCCGTATCAGCTGCTGGAAGCGAAGCGGCTGGCGGGAGTGGAGCCGGCGCTGGCGGAAGTCAGCCACAAACTGACCGGCGGCCTGCGCCTGCCCAATGATGAAACCGGCGACTGCCAGCTGTTTACCACCCGGCTGGCGGCGATGGCGGAACAGGCCGGCGTGACCTTCCGCTTCAACACCGCAGTGGACGCCCTGCTGCAGGAGGGCGATCGCATCGCCGGGGTGAAATGCGGCGATGAGATTATCAAGGGCGACGCCTATGTGATGGCTTTTGGCTCCTACTCAACCGCGATGCTCAAGGGGCTGGTGGATATTCCCGTCTACCCGCTGAAAGGCTACTCATTGACCATTCCGATCGCTCAGGAGGACGGTGCGCCAGTTTCAACTATCCTTGATGAGACTTACAAAATCGCCATTACCCGCTTCGATCAGCGCATTCGCGTCGGCGGTATGGCCGAGATCGTCGGTTTTAACAAAGCGCTGCTGCAGCCGCGTCGCGAAACCCTGGAGATGGTGGTGCGCGACCTGTTCCCGCGCGGCGGCCACGTGGAGCAGGCGACGTTCTGGACCGGCCTGCGGCCGATGACGCCGGACGGTACCCCGGTAGTTGGGCGCACGGCGTTTAAAAACCTGTGGCTCAACACCGGCCACGGCACCCTCGGCTGGACCATGGCCTGCGGTTCCGGGCAGCTTATCAGCGATCTGATCTCCGGGCGCACGCCGGCGATCCCTTACGACGATCTGGCGGTTGCCCGTTACCGCCCCGGTTTTACCCCGGCGCGCCCGCAGCACCTGCACGGCGCACACAACTAAGGAGCTTGCATGACCCGTCCGGTAGTGGCCAGCATCGACCTGCTGGCCTTGCGGCAGAATTTACAGATAGTGCGTCGCGCGGCCCCCGGGTCGCGCCTGTGGGCAGTGGTCAAAGCCAATGCCTATGGCCATGGCGTGGCGCGGGTATGGAGTGCGTTAAGCGCGGCGGATGGTTTCGCCTTGCTCAATCTGGAAGAGGCGATCCTGCTGCGCGAGCAGGGCTGGAAAGGCCCGATCCTGCTGCTGGAGGGTTTCTTCCATGCCGATGAGCTGGCGGTGCTGGATCAATATCGTTTAACCACCAGCGTCCACAGCAACTGGCAAATTAAGGCTCTGCAGCAGGCGAAGCTGCGCGCGCCGCTGGATATCTATCTCAAGGTGAACAGCGGCATGAACCGGCTGGGCTTTATGCCTGAGCGGGTGCACACCGTCTGGCAGCAGCTGCGGGCGATAAGTAACGTCGGCGAGATGACGCTGATGTCGCACTTCGCGGAGGCGGAGAACCCGCAGGGCATTGTCGAGCCGATGCGCCGTATCGAACAGGCGGCGGAGGGGCTGGAGTGCCCGCGCTCGCTGGCCAACTCGGCGGCGACCCTCTGGCATCCGGAAGCGCATTTTGACTGGGTGCGTCCGGGCATCGTGCTGTATGGCGCGTCGCCTTCCGGGCAGTGGCAGGACATCGCGAACACCGGGCTGAAGCCGGTGATGACGCTGCGCAGCGAAATCATCGGCGTGCAGAATCTGCGCGCCGGCGAGGCGATTGGCTATGGCGGCCTGTACCGCACCACCCAGGAGCAGCGGATTGGTATCGTTGCCTGCGGCTATGCCGATGGCTATCCGCGGGTGGCGCCGAGCGGCACGCCGGTGCTGGTGGACGGCGTACGCACCACCACCGTGGGACGTGTGTCGATGGATATGCTGGCGGTCGATTTAACGCCCTGTCCGCAGGCCGGGATCGGCGCGCCGGTTGAGCTGTGGGGCAAAGAGATTAAAATCGACGACGTGGCGGCCAGCAGCGGCACCGTCGGCTATGAGCTGATGTGCGCCCTGGCACCGCGGGTGCCGGTTGTGACCCTGTAACGTATTCCGGGGCGGATCACTCCGCCTCGTCTTCCGCGACCCGCACCCCGACCTTCAGCACGTGATCGTTCTCTTTCTCCGCCACCGTCCACACCATCCCGGCGAACTCCACCTGATCGCCCACCACCGGCGCGGCGCCCAGTAACTGTTGCACCACTTCCCCGAGCGACTGCTGATGCTCGCGGAACTCCTCTCCGCCGTCGAGACCGTAGATTTGCGCCACATCGGCGAAGCGGGCCTCGGCATCAAGAATAAAGTCGCCGAAAAAGCGCTGGTCGAGCGCCACCGGCGGCGACTGGCTGAACATTTTACCCAGCGCCGGCAGGTCATGCTCCCGGCCGATGACGCACAGGATATCGCCTTCCCGCAGGCGGGTGCTGCCGGTGGGGTGCAGCAGGGCATTGTTGCGAAACAGCGCGGCAATCCGCGTCTCCGGCGGCATATGCAGATCGCGCAGCGCCGCGCCGATGCACCATTTATCGGCTCCCAGCTGATAGACAAACTGCTCCCACGGGTTTTCCGGGTGTATATCCAGCCCAACGCGGGAGATGGGCCAGCTGATCGGCGGCACCACCACTTTGGCTTTTTTCGCCGCCCACGACAGCGAAGTGCCCTGCAGCAGCAGCGACACCAGCACCACGAAGAAGGCGACATTGAAGAACAGACGGGCGTTGTCCAGCCCGGCCATCATCGGGAATACCGCGAGGATAATGGGCACCGCGCCGCGCAGGCCGACCCAGCTGATAAACACCCGCTCGCGCAGGTTAAAGCCGCGAAACGGCAGCAGACCGGCAAACACCGACAGCGGCCGGGCAATGAATATCATCCACATCGACAACAGCAGCGCCGGGATGGCGATCGGCAGCAGGTCGGATGGCGTCACCAGCAGGCCCAGCACCAGGAACATGGCGATCTGCGCCAGCCACGCCAGGCCGTCAAAGTTCTGCAGGATGCCGTGTCGGTTGCGGATCGGCCGGTTGCCCAGCAGAAAACCGCACAGATAGACGGCGAGGATACCGCTGCCGTCGAGGGTGGTGGTGACGGCAAAAATCATGATCCCGCCGCTCAGCGCCAGCAGTGGATAGAGCCCGGCGGGCAGCACGATGCGGTTAATCATTTGCAGCAGCAGGTAGCCGCCGCCGAGGCCGATGGCGATCCCAAGGCCGAACTGCTGAATGATATGCACCGCAAACATCCAGCTGAGGCCGGTCTGGTGCTGCTGGATCATTTCGATAAGGGTGATGGTCAGGAAGACCGCCATCGGGTCGTTACTGCCTGACTCGATCTCCAGCGTTGAGCCAACGCGCTCGTTGAGCCCCTTGCCGCCGAGCAGCGAGAAGACCGCCGCGGCGTCGGTGGAGCCGACAATGGCGCCGATCAGCAGGCCTTCGATCAGATCCAGCTTGAACAGCCAGGCCGCCATCATCCCGGTCAGCGCCGAGGTGATCAGTACCCCGACCGTCGCCAGCGACAGCGCGGGCCACAGTGCGACGCGAAAGGAGCTGGCCTGGGTGCGCATCCCGCCGTCGAGCAGGATGACCGCCAGCGCCAGGTTACTCACCATATAGGCGAAGGGGTAGTTGTCGAAAGGGATGCCACCGATGCCGTCAATGCCTGCCAGCATCCCGATGGCCAGAAAGATGACCAGAATCGGGATGCCAAGGCGCGAAGAAAAGGAGCTCAATAAGATACTGCAGGTTACTAAAACAGAACCCAGAATAAACAGACTAATGACCGCAGCGGCGTCCAATGTTCACGTACTCCCTGACTGGCGTGAAAAAATGGCTAAAAGTGACACTATTTTAACAATTCGCAGGGGATCCGCCTATGCGTCCGGGAAATTTATTCTTCCAGTACCGGGTGACCGCCGATCGTCAGGGTGGTGGCTGCCGCCTGATTCGCCAGCCGCGCGTGGGCGCCCAGCGGCAGGGTCACCGTGCGCGGCTCGTGGCCAAACTCCAGTCCGCTAATCAGCGGCAGGGAGAGCTGCTGGCGCAGGTAATCAAAGACCTGCGGCAAATCGTATCCCGCGTCATAGTCGTTTGGCGCGCTGCCGGTGAAGCTGCCGAAGATCACTGCTTTCTGCGCCGCCAGCACACCGCTGTGCAACAGCTGAAGCAGCATGCGCTCGACGCGGAACGGGTGCTCGTTGATATCCTCCACCACCAGGATACCGTCGCGGATCGCCGGCAGCCACGGCGTGCCGATAAGCGAGGTCAACATCGCCAGATTTCCGCCCCACAGGGTGCCTTCCACCCGGCAGTTCGGCCCTTCACCCGGCCATTCGAGGGTGAATTCCGGCTGGTGCAGCGCCTGCCAGAAATGGTGTTCGGTAAACGGATCGAGGGTCTCCGCGCCGAAGTTGCCGGCAAGCATTGGCCCGCTGAAGGTGATAACGTTGCCCGCAGCCAGCAGGCCCGACTGGATGGCGGTGAAATCGCTATGGCCGCAAATCAGCAGTGGATCGCGCTGCTGGCGGGCAACCAGCGCCTGCCAGTCGATATGCGGCAGCAGACGGCTGGCGCCGTAGCCGCCGCGCACCGCGAGGACGATACGGTTGCGCCCGGGCAGCTGGGCAAGCTGGTTAATATCGGACAGGCGTTCATGTTCAGTCCCGGCGAAACGCTGCTGTCGGCGGGGGATGACCTGCTGGTGGGCCACCTCGTGTCCGGCCTGCTGCAGACGCTCGACGCCGCGGGCTGCCGCCTGCTGGTTGATGCAATAACCCGATGGCGCGACCAGATAAAACTGAGACATGATAATTCCTTGCTATGAATGAAAGGGTTATGATGCCGCCTGGAATGGCGATTGTCATCTCCAGGTGGCTAACTTCAGTCCGCACCCGTCATCCTTCAGGTTGTCGGCAGGCGGGGGACGTACCGCTGCCGTCGATCTGCAGCATGATGGCGTTTGGGTAGATAAGGATAGATGTGTGAAATTGAGATGGTTGCTTATTTTAGTCGTTTTTCTGGCCGGTTGTAGTTCGAAACATGATTACACCAATCCGCCGTGGAACCCTGAAGTCCCGGTGAAGCGGGCGATGCAGTGGATGCCGATCAGTGAAAAAGCTGGCGCCGCCTGGGGTGTAGACCCGCAGTTGATCACGGCGATCATCGCCATTGAGTCGGGCGGTAATCCTGTGGTGGTGAGTAAATCCGGCGCCGTCGGACTGATGCAGCTCAAGCCGTCGACCTCCGGACGCGATGTCTATCGGCGGATGGGCTGGCGCGGCGAACCGTCGGTCAGCGAGCTGAAAAACCCGGAACGCAATATCTCGATGGGGGCCGCCTATCTGAGCATTCTGGAGAACGGTCCGCTGGCGGGGATCAAAGACCCGCAGGTGATGCGCTACGCGGTGGTGGTCTCCTATGCCAACGGCGCCGGCGCGCTGCTGCGCACCTTCTCGTCGGACCGCCAGGACGCCATCGATGAGATTAACGATCTCGACGCCGATGAGTTCTTCGAGCATGTGGTGAAAAAACACCCGGCACCGCAGGCGCCGCGCTATATCTGGAAACTACAGAAAGCGCTGGACGCCATGTAGGCCTATGCTCACCCCGCAGGCCTGGCGGGGTGAGCGCTTCCCACTCACCTAATCCTCTGTGCGCAGCGAGGTGATATCGCTTATCGGCGCAATTAGCGTGGTATAGTCGCGATAGCGCTCGGGAAGGGATCCTGGGCCGTTTACCGCCACGCAGAGCATGGCTGTCGCGTCATCCCCCTGATCGCCTTTCAGCGCTAACGCTTCTCTTAACGCATCGATGCAGGCATGGGCGTCATGGTGTGAGATGCCGCAGATATCGAGACGTATGGTTTTGCTAATGGCCTCTATCCATAACCCGCCCCATAGCACACAACCCGCGGGCATGAGCAGACAACTGAAGATGCTGTAAGCGGTGAAGTCGAGCCAGATAAAGGTCTTACTGACAACGATAACGCCGAGGGCGATCGAAGGGATGCCGATGGCCAGCATATTACACCCGCGGCGCAGCGGACTTAAGGCTAAGCCCGCGCTCGCTATCTGTTCCTGCCAGAGGTTACGTCTGGCAATACTCAGGCTGCAGGGCAGATCTTCATGACACGGCTTTCGCTCCTCAAAATGGTCAAACAGGAGTCTTTCAATGACGTTCATTTCCTCGTTTGCATAGCGTCCGTTGGCCAAAACCTGCCCGGCCTCCGGGATCCACAGATACTTTTTACTGAGTAAGCTGAACATCGCCAGCTGGATCACCCGGGTCCCTTCTCCGGTCAGCCAGGCCAGCAGCCATGGACTGACCTCCGTCGCGTGCGGTTGGGGCTGAGCTGCTGTCCGTGTCAGGACGATCGTCGTTCCGATAGCAATAAAAATACCCGGGACGATAAACATAAATCCGGCGAGAAACAGCAGTGGATGCAGATGCATCAGAAAATTCCACATACTCTCCCCTCGTTAATCCAGCCGTTGCAGACAAAAGGGATACTGAATAAGTTTGATGACTTTTACATATTCACCAAATCTTTCGGGAAGCAGGGTGGTTGAACCAATCGCCACGCAATAATCGGCGTTTTCATCGGTCAGGATATCGGCGTCAGCAATAAGCGTCTCTTTCAGGGTATCAATATAATGGTGAAGGATATTAATAGCGATCCCCTCCCGGTCGAGCCGGGTGGCGTTTAAGGTGATGCATAACAGCCACAGCCACCACAGGCCGGATACCATAAACATCGCCAGCCAGCTCATTACGCTGGAGTGAGTCATCGCCTGATTATCAAAAAGTGTTTTCCAGGCGAGCGCGGCAATTAACACCAGTGATGGCGCGACCACCAGTATCATATTCCACGTTTGCTGTGTCGGACTTAGCCGCAGCCCGTTGCACTGGGGATCGGTGGTCCAGTGGTTCCGTTCAGCAACATGCAGAGAAAGCGGGAGATCCTGGTGACTGGATTTTGGCGTCGCGAAATGGTCAAACAGTATTTTTTCCACACAGGTCATTTTGCATTCTGCATACTGCTGATTGGCGCAGAGCTGAATATTTTCCGCAGAATGGATGAGAGTGACATAGTTTTTTCTTAACAGCCGGAACATGGCCAGCTGAATGACGCTGGTGGCGCTATTACGTAGCCAGGCTAAAAAAGAAGGGGAGATAGAATAGGGCGCCGGAACGGCGGTGGTATTTTCAGTCGGGCGGGTCTTCGCAATAATAATATTCACCAGAATATATATAACAGTGGTGAATAATACATGATAACCCATAAATGATAACGGATGTAAATCAACGATATAGCTAATGACTGGGTTCACTTTTATTCCTTGTGAGCGCTATAACCGGTTTGCGCCAGCATAGTAAGCTTTCTCATTCGAGGGGGGCAAGTGAAATAATGGGCGGCATCTTTAATTTAATATCAGCAATAAAAGCGAGACGGAAAGTCTTCACGAAAGCCTCCGCCGTCATGGCCGGAGGCTGATATTGCTGCGGTCAGTTAAAAGTCGTAACCGACGGTGGCCATAACGCTGCGCTCTGCCCCCCAGTAGCAGTTGCCGGTGCCATAGCAGCCGGAAATATACTCGCGATCGCCGATATTGTTGGCGTTAACCTGCACATAAGCGCCTTTCAGCCCCGGCGACCAGACGCCGAGGTCGGCCCGTATCATGGCATCCATCAGCGTGACCGACGGTAGCCGTTCGGTATTCGCATCATCCGCCCACTGTTTACCGATGTAGCGGACGCCAGCGCCAAGGGAGATCCCCGCCGGGAACTGATAGCGAGCCCAGAAGGAGGCCATTTGATCCGGGGTCAGCTGCGGCGTGTTGTTGTCGGTCCCGTCTTTGGTGTCCTGAAAGCGCAGACGATTCCAGGTATACGAGGCGATAGTACTCAGCTGCGGGGTGATCTGGTGGTGCGCTTCCAGCTCAACGCCCTGGGAATGGACCTTACCCGCCGGAATATAGGTGGCGGTGGCGATGTTCGGGTCGCGGGTGGCGACATCCTTTTGCGTCAGGTCGTAAATCGCAATGCTATAGAGGTCGCGGCTGCCCGGCGGCTGGAACTTCAGGCCGGCTTCAACCTGCTCGGCGGTGGTCGGCTTCAATGGTTTGCCGTCCGCGCCCGGCAGCATCGCCGGGGTAATCGCCTGGCTGTAGCTCAGGTAGGGCGAAAGACCGTTGTCCAGAGCGTACAACAGCGAGGCGCGGCCGCTGATATGGTCGTCTGAACGACGGTTTGAGGTGCCTAAGGTATCACTGACCTGCCGGGAAACGATGCGGTCGTAGCGTGCGGAAACATCCACATGCCAGCGGTTCCAGGCCATCTCATCCTGCAGGTACAGCCCGGTCTGGTAGTAGCGGCGATTATTGTTATCGCTGTAGGTAACGGTATGGCCGGTCTGCGCGGTATAGCCGCTAAACGGGTTTAGCGGCGCCGCCCCGCCGGCGCCGGTCCACAGGTCGTTACGGAAGCGATGATATTCGGCGCCGAGGATCAGGGTATGCGCCAGGTCGCCAGTATTGAAATCGGCGCGCAGGCGGTTATCGGTTGACCAGCCGTCCAGCGAACCGCGCGAACCGCTGTAGCCGCGGGCCAGCATGTCGCTGTCATCTATCCAGCCGACCTGGTAGACCTGATCGAGGGAGACGTTGGTATGGGTGTAGCTCCCGGCGGAATAGACCGACCAGACGTCGGTGAACTGGTGGTCAAACTCATAGCTGTAGATCTGCTGGCGCCGCTGATAGCCATCTCCCGGATCGCCTTCGTTGGTGCTGGGGGAGAGCTTACGGCCATTGTGGGCGTAGCGAGTGCCCTCCAGTGGCAAAGAGCCGTGGTAGCCGCCGGAGGGATCTTTTTGCAGATAGGCGCGCAGCAGCAGCGAGGTATCGCTGTCCGGCTGCCACAGCAGGGAAGGCGAAATCGCGTAGCGCTCTTCGCGGGTATGGTCATACTGCGTGTCGCTGCTGCGGGTCATCCCGATCAGCCGCCATGCCCACTGCTCGTTGATGGCGTCGGTGTAATCGAAGGCTGCGCCTTTGGTATTTTGCGTACCGCCGGTCAGACGGACGTGGCCCTGCTGGCTGAACTGCGGGCGTTTGGAGGTCAGGTTGACCACGCCGCCCGGCACGCTCTGCCCGTAGAGCGCGGAGGAGGGGCCGCGGATCACATCCACGCGTTCGATAAACCATGGGTCGATTTGCACAACGTTATGGCTGCCGCCGTCGCTCATCAGGCGCATGCCGTCGAGGAACAGGTTATCGACATCGCCGCCGTGGTAGCCGCGCAGGGAGATAGCGTCGAACCGGGTCGCGCCGCCGCCGAAGCTGGAGTAAACCCCCGGGGTATATTCCAGCGCCTGGCTGATGGTATTCGCCCCCTGGTCCGCCATCTGCTGGCGGGTGACCACCGACACCGACTGGGCGGTGGTGATTAACGGCTGGTCGGTTTTCGTCGCCCCGAGCGAAGTGCTGGCGCTGTAGCCTTCAGTCGGCGCGCTGGCAGACGCCGGTGGGCTGGCAGTGACCACCACCGTCTCTTCGGCTTGCGCGGTGAAGGGAAGGGCGACCACGAGGGCGTACAGCAGCCCCGGGCGTTTTCGGGAAATAGCCACGTTCATAAGATCATCCTGAACCAACGCGGTCTGGTACTCCTGTACGCCGCCGCGTGAAAAACGAATCTGTCATTATTCGTTAAAAAGTAATGCGAATTATTATTGTTTGTATTTATGTGATCAAGCGAAAAGGTGAACGGTCCTGGGCGATGGAGTGGGACAGGTGTTTCCCGCGCGCCGCAGAGCGGGGCTGCTGTCAGCAGGGAGATGACTTCCCCCCTACCGAATTTGGTAGGGGGAGCGGCGGGCCGGAAAAGCGTCAGGAGCCGGTCTTTTGCGCGGCCGCCGGCGCCGGGTCGTTGGCGGCGGGCTGGCTCTGCGCGGAAGGAGACGCCGCCGGGCGCGTGGCGGGCAGGGCGTCACAGGGTTTCTCCTGCGGACAGATCAGATCCAGCATCATCAGGGTGACGCCATTGGTCCAGCCAAAGCCATCCTGTAGCGGATATTCCCCACCGCCGCCGCCGGTGCCGGTCGAGCTGACGTCATACTTCTCCACCAGCTTTTGCTTGCTGTCATAGGTATGCTGAACGTTGCTCAGGAAGCGCCAGCTGACCTCCATGGCGATCTTTTGTTGGCCGTAGTTTTGCAGGCCCTCGACCGCCACCCACTGCAGCGGCGCCCAGCCGTTCGGGGCGTCCCACTGCTGGCCGCTGTTGACGGTGGTGGTGGTCAGTCCACCGGGTTTGAGCAGGCGCGACTCAGCGGCGGCGGCCACTTTCGTCGCCCGCTCGCGTGACGCCGCATTGACGTACAGCGGGAACAGCGCCGCCGCGGTCAGCTGATTGCGCACCTTGTGGGTTTTCAGATCGTAGTCGGCGTACCATCCCTCTTTATCATTCCACAGATATTTCTCGATGGCCTGCTGGCGGGCGTTAGCCAGCGCATCGTACTGCGTAGCGCCAGCGCTGTCCCCCGCTGCCCTGCTGGCGCGGGCGAGGGTTTTCTCCAGATGGAACATCAGGGCATTGAGATCGACCGGGACAATCGAGGTGGTGCGAATGGTGGCGAGCTGCTGCGGATTATCCATCCAGCGGGAGCTGAAATCCCAGCCGGAGGCGGCGGCGGAGCGCAGGTCGCGATAGATCTCGGTTGCCGGACGATTCGGGTTGCTTTTGGCGGTTTTGACGTCGTCAAGCCAGGACTCGGGACGCGGGGTGTCGTTATCGTCCCAGTAGCGGTTGAGCAGCGCGCCATCCGCCATCCGCACCGCCCGTTTGTCGGTGCTGCCGGGGGCCAGCGCGTCCGCCCCGGCCATCCAGTAGCGATACTCTTTCTCCAGCTGCGGCTGGTAAGTTTTCAGCACCTGGTCGCCATCGTGCGTCGCCAGCAGGCTTACCATAAAGGAGAAGAAGGGGGGCTGCGAACGGCTGAGGTAATAGGTGCGGTTGCCGTTGGGGATATGGCCCCAGGTATCAATTTCCGCGGCGAAGTTGGCGACCATATCCTCGACTTTATCCCAGTGACCGCTTTCGGCAAGACCCAGCATGGTGAAATAGCTGTCCCAGTAATAGACTTCGCGAAAGCGTCCTCCGGGGACCACGTAGGGCTTAGGCAGCGGCAGCAGCGAGTCCCATTTTTCCACCTCGACGGTGCTGCGGGTCAGGACCGGCCACAGGCCATCGATATGCTGACGCAGGGTTTGCCCTTTAGGCGGCACATAAGTGTCATTTTCTTTCGGCAGCGTGAAGTTCAGCTCGACAAAGTGGCGCAGGTCAAAGCTGGCCTGGTTTTTTTGCATCCGGTAATCGGCAAGGATCATCAGCGGATCGCTGTTAGGAATGGCGTCGGCGAAGGTTTTTTGATCGGCAAAGAGCTTTGCGCTCTGGACATCATTGAACAGCGGGCCCAGCAGAATATCCGGCGAGGGGGGCGGCGCTGTTTTGCCGTCTGCCGCCTGAGCGTTCAGGCTCATCAGGGCGAACAGGGCGCCGCCGATTGCCAGGCGCAGGGAACAGGGCAAAGCAGCGGGACGATGTGCATCAGTACTCGTCATGGGGAGTTCTCCTTATCATTATCGACTGCGGGCCACGACGTTTGGCCATCCAAAAACCTTAGACGAATATCTGCCGCTGCGCGTGTCAGGGGTAACATTTTGCGCGAAAACAGAGGATTTACCTGCCAGGTTTTCTGATACAACCGCCAGCAAAGCGGTTAGGCTTACAGGCAAGCTAACGCGCCCGGGAGTCAGTTATGAATCGACGTCAATTTCTGCTGTTCAGCGCCGCCGCGCTGTCTGCGGCGCGGGGCGCGGCGGCCACTGCTCCGGCGATGACGCTGCCGCTGTGGCCGGATCAACCGCCGGGGGGCGGCGGGCCGGGGGGCGAGGCCCGGTTATCCGCCCGCGGCGCGCTGAGCCATATCGCTCGTCCTGTGCTGACGGTCTGGCAACCCGCCCGGGCCACTGGCCACGGAGTGTTGGTGGCGGCCGGCGGCGGATACCAGCGGATCGAGATGGCCAGTGAGGCCTGGCCGGCGGCGCACTGGCTGACGGCGCACGGCTATACCGCCTATGTGCTGAGCTACCGCTTGCCGGGGGAAGGGTGGCGGGCCGGGGCGCTGGCGCCGCTGCAGGATGCGCAGCGGGCCCTGCGGCTGATTCGCGCCCGGGAATCGCAGGTCAGCGTGCTCGGTTTTTCGGCGGGGGGACATCTGCTGGGGATGGCCGCCTGTCGGCCGGCGTTTGCCAGCTATCCGCCGGAGGATGTGCTGGACCACCAGCCCGCCACCGCCGACGGCGCCGCGCTGATCTATCCGGTGATCACGCTCCTGCCGCCCTGGAGCCATACGGCGACTCATCGCCAGTTGGTGGGGCCGCAGGCGAGCGAAGCAGCCGACCGCGCCTGGTCGGTACAAACCTGGGTGACACAGGCCACGCCGCCCTGTTTCCTGGTGCAGGCGCAGGACGATCCGGTTTCCGACCCGCATAATACGCTGTTGATGGCCGACGCCTGCCGTCAGCATCAGGTTCCGGTGCAGCTCTGGCGCTATGCCAGCGGCGGGCATGGCTTTGGCATGGGGCGCCCGGGCACGCCGACGACCGCCTGGCCCGCGGACTATGCCGCCTGGCTGACGGCGCTGGCGTCCACGATGGCGCAAAAAACATAGCCCTGCCTCACGACGGTGCAACCGCTGCCGGGCGCGGGCCGCCGGCGCGGTGATTTTTTGCACAATCAAACGGCGCGTAAGAACCCGTTTGCACAACGCCGCGTCGGCAGATGACCTGGCATAATTAATGCTTATCTCTTACCGGGATTACCACAAAGTGAGTCCAACCGGAGGGGATGGCCATGATAAAAATTACGCTTCCTGATGGGCATTATTATGACGAGATGCTGACCGCGCAGGGGGAACAGCGGCCGCACTATAATGCCTGGTGGCAATGGTTTCGCAACACCGATCAATTCTCTATCCGGCAGAAAAAAGCGCAAGCGGAACTGCTTTTTCACCGTATCGGCATCACCTTTAACGTGTACGGCGAGGATGAGGGAACCGAGCGGCTGATCCCGTTTGACAGTGTGCCGCGGATCATACCCGCCGGGGAGTGGCAGCGCATTGACCGCGGCATTCGCCAACGGGTGAAAGCGCTGAACGCCTTCCTCTATGACATCTATCATGAGCAGAATATCCTGCGCGCGGGGCTGATCCCGGCCGAGCAGGTGCTGGCCAACGAGCAGTATCAGCCGTGCATGCAGGGCATCAACCTGCCAAACAACACCTATGCCCATATCACCGGCGTCGATATGGTGCGCAATAACGACGGTCAGTACTACGTGCTGGAGGATAATTTGCGTACGCCGTCCGGCGTCTCCTACATGCTCGAAAACCGTAAGATGATGATGCGCCTCTATCCGGAGATGTTCGAGCAGCATCACATTGCGCCGGTGGAGCGTTACCCAAGCTACCTCCTGCAGACCCTGCGCGAAAGCTCGCTGGTGGATGACCCCTGTGTCGTGGTGATGACCCCGGGGCGCTTCAACAGCGCCTACTTCGAGCACAGCTTCCTGGCGCAGCAGATGGGGGTCGAGCTGGTGGAAAGCGCCGACCTGTTCATTAAGAACGGCGCGGTGTATATGCGGACCACCGAGGGGCCGCGGCGGGTGGATGTGATTTATCGCCGCATCGACGACGCCTGGCTCGACCCGCTGGCCTTCCGCGCCGATTCGATGCTCGGCGTACCGGGGCTGCTGTCCGTCTATCGCGCCGGCGGCGTGGTACTGGCCAACGCCATCGGCACCGGTGTCGCCGACGACAAATCGATCTATCCGTACGTTCCGGAGATGATCCGCTTTTACCTCGGCGAACAGCCGATCCTCAGTAATATCCCCACCTGGCAGTGCCGGAAAGCAGAGGACCTGCGCTATGTGCTGAGTAACCTCGAGCTGATGGTGGTCAAGGAGGTCCATGGCGCCGGGGGCTACGGCATGCTGGTTGGCCCGCGTTCGACCAAAGAGGAGCGAGAGGCCTTCCGCCAGCGCCTGCTGGCCAATCCGGCCAACTATATTGCCCAGGACACCCTCGCGCTGTCGACCTGTCCCACCTTCGTTGATGAAGGTCTGTCGCCGCGACATATCGATTTACGGCCCTACGTGCTGTCCGGGCAGGAGATGCGGCTGGTGCCCGGCGGCCTGACCCGCGTGGCGCTGACCGAAGGGTCGCTGGTGGTCAACTCGTCGCAGGGCGGCGGAACCAAGGATACCTGGGTGATGGAGGATGACGCATCATGCTAAGTCGTACGGCGAGTGAACTGTTCTGGATGGCCCGCTATCTCGAGCGGGCGGAGAGCTACGCCCGGGTACTGGACGTGACCTGGAAATTATCGATGATCCCCCGCCACAGCCAGCAGTCGCGGGATCTGGCGCTGCCGCTGAATTTGTCGATGACCCACGAGCTGTTTCAGGCGCGCCATGCCCGCTTTACCATGAGCAACCTGCTCAACTTTTTTGCCCTCGATGGCAACAACCCCTGCAGCATTTACAGCTGCGTGGAGATGGCGTGGAACAATGCGCACGCGGTGCGCGGCAGCCTGTCGGCCGAGGTGTGGGAGAGCATCAATGCGACCCGAATCGAGCTGCGAACCCTGCGCCAGCAGGGGCTGGGCGAACTGGGCAGCGACGGCTTTTTCGAGTGGGTGAAAGAGCGGGTGCATCTGTTTCGCGGGGCGGTGATCGGCACGCTGCTGCGCAACGACGCCCTGAGCTTTATCGGTATTGGCACCCTGATTGAGCGTGCGTTTGCCACCACCCAGCTGCTGCTGATTAAGGATCAACAGCTAACCAACGATCCGGACCCGGTGCGGGAATACTACCGGCTGGATACCCTGCTCAATGCGGTTAGCGCCCGCGAAGCCTACAACAGCCTCTATCGCCAGCCGGTCAGTCGGGAAACGGTGATGGAGCTGCTGATCCTGCGCAACGATATTCCGCGTTCGCTGCGCGCCAGCATTGCCGATCTGGTCGGCGAGCTGGAGAAAATCGCCAACGATCGCTCCTATCAACCGCTGCGCCTGGCGCATCAGCTCAACGTTGACCTGCGCTTCAGTACCCGCGCCGACCTGGCGCAGGCGGACCTGCAGATCACCCTTAACGGCCTGCTGGCGAGAATTAACGCGCTGTCCGACAGCATCAGACAAACCTATCTGGAGGCCTTATGAAACTGGTCATCGATCATCTCACTCGCTATGGCTACGATGAAGAAGTGAAGTTTTCCACCCAGTATTTGCGCCTGACGCCGCGCAGCACCGGCCGGCAGACCATCACCGCCTGGACGCTGACCCTGCCGGACGGTGCGGCGGTGACCACCACCGACGGCTGGGGCAATGTGCTGCATGTGTTGACGCTGGATAACCCGCACAAGGAGATCACCATTCGCGCCAGCGGGATTGTCGATATCGCCGACGAGGAAGAGGAGGTGAGGGGGGAAGAGGCCGAACTGCTGTCGCCGCTGGTGTTTCTGCGCAGTACGCCGCTAACCCGCGCCGATACGGCGATCCGTGAGTTTGCCCAGCGCCTCTATCGTCCCGATGCGGCGGAGGAGAGTCTGAATCAGCTGATGGCGGATCTGCTGTTAAGAATGCCATACTCCCCCGGCGCGACCCGGGTGCAGGACTCCGCCGCCGACGCCTTCGCCCGCGCGAAGGGGGTGTGTCAGGATCATACCCATGTTTTTCTCGCCTGCTGCCGGGCGCTGGAGATCCCGGCGCGCTACGTCAGCGGTTATGTATACAGTGATAACGCCCGGCATGTGGCGATGCACGCCTGGGCGGAAGTCTGGTTCGACGGCCGCTGGCGATCGTTTGATATCACCAATAATACCCGTCGCCTGAATCAGCATTTGCGGCTGGCGACCGGGCTGGATTATCTCGACGCCTGCCCGGTACGGGGCACCCGGCTGGGCGGCGGCGGGGAAATTATGTTAACCAACGCTGAAGTGCGCGAACACAGCCAGCAGGCGCAGCAGCAATAATACGGGAAAAACCGCAATGACCTACTGTGTGGCCATGTGCCTGGCGGATGGACTGGTGTTTGCTTCCGACTCCCGCACCAACGCGGGCGTCGACCATATTGCCACTTTTAAAAAGCTACACGTTTTCCATCAGGAGGGGGAACGGGTGCTGGTGCTGCAATCCGCCGGCAACCTGGCCACCACCCAGAGCGTGATAAGCCTGCTCAGCGCGCGCATCCGAACCCAGCAAGAGCCGAACCTGATGCAGGTCACCTCCCTCTACGACGCCGCGATGCTGATCGGTAAAACGCTGCTGGAGGTGATCCAGCGCGACAGCAGCAACCAGCAGAACTGCAGTAACACCAACTTCAACTGCAACCTGCTGCTTGGCGGTCAGATCGCCGGCGAAACCCATCGTCTGTTCCACATTTATCCGGAGGGTAACTTTATTGAAGCCACCCGCGACACGCCCTATTTCCAGATTGGCGAAAGCAAGTACGGCAAGCCGATCATCGATCGGGTGCTGACCATCGATACGCCGCTGGAGCAGGCGATGTGCTGCGCGCTCATCTCCATTGACTCGACGCTGCGCAGTAATCTGTCGGTCGGCCTGCCGCTGGATACGCTGCTCTACCGCAGCGACAGTCTGAGCAGCGCCGGGCAGCATCGCATCACCGACAGCGATCCCTATTTTAACCGCATCCGCAAGGCGTGGTCCGAGGGGCTGCTGCATACCTTCCGCACCCTGCCGACCTGGACGCCAGCGGAGCGGGAAGAGGAGTAGTTTCGGTGACGCTCCGCCGGTATCGTCGGCGCGAAGGTGGGTAAGGTGCTGCAGCCCTTAAGTATCCTCTTTCCGATCCCGACCTGGCGGTAAAGTTTCAGCAACAGCGGTAAATAAATTAACGACAGGCAGCACGCATCGCAGGGCGGGCAAGGCGCCGCCGCCGCCCGGCACAAAAGCGATGCCGCTGTCCTTGTCCGGCGGCGCTGCGCTTGCACTGGTCTGGATGAACCGGGGAGGGGGGATCCCGTAGGCCCGGCAAGCGCAGCGCCGCCGGGCGAAGGAGCTGTGTAACCATCGCCAGCCTGTTGCGCCATGGACGGGATTCTCTTTGCCCTGCTGAACACAAACGCGCTTTTTGGCAAAGCTAAGTCAATTAAATACTTTGTTATTTAACGTGTTATCTCACATCTTCGGAGGAAATGAGGCAACACGGCAAGGTATCGGAAGTGACGGAAAAGAAGACGGCTGTCTATGTGGATGACCAGCAGCGCATCCTGAACCGCCAGCTGGCGCGCAGCTGGCTGTGGCGCAGCGAGCTGCCGACATGGCTGCTGATTGTGACGGTTTACGGCGGCTGGTTTGCCTGCGTGGCGGGCTGGCAGACGCTGGGGTTGATGCCGGCCACGCTGCTGCTGATCTGGTTTACCACCTGGTATATGTCCTTACAGCATGAGCTTATCCATGGGCATCCCACCCGGCTGGCATGGTTTAACCAGCTGTTGGGGACGCTGCCGCTGGCGGTCTGGTATCCCTATGGCATCTACCGCGACAGCCATCTGGCGCACCATCGCAACCATCTACTGACGCACCCCGAGGACGACCCCGAATCGTACTATGTGACGGCGGAAAGCTGGCAGCGCTTCACTGCCTGGCAGCGCCGCCTTATCCACCTGCGCAATACCTTCTGGGGACGGCTGCTGCTGGCGCCGCTGATGGATATAATTCACACCCTGAACAGCGCGTTGCACGCTTTCCGCGAGGGCGACCGCCGCGCTATCGCCATGTGGAGTCTGCATCTGTTGCTGCTGACGGGCCTGCTGGCCTGGATGGTGGCGCAGGGTTTTTCCCCACTGTGGTTTGTGCTGGCGGTGAGCTATCCGGCGCTGGCCCTGACCAAAGTGCGCTCTTTTCTCGAACACCGCGCCGCGGATGACCCGCTGGCCCGCTCGGTGATCAACGAGGCCGGGCTCCCCTGGCGGGTGCTGTTCCTCAATCTCAACTACCATGCGGTGCATCATGACCTGCCCGGCGTCCCCTGGTACGCTTTACGTCGGCTGTATCTGCATCGCCAGGCGGTTTATCTGCAGCGTAATCAGGGGTTCCTGGTGCGTGGGTACGGCGAGTGGCGACGCCATTTTGGCCGCCGGGCAGTGGCGGTGAACGCCCATCCGGGCTTTGGCGAGCAGGCGCAAGCGGGAGGAGAACATGGCTGAACGCATGACCTTTCCGATGTATGCCATCCACCGTCAACAGACCCAGGCCCTGTGGCAGGCGGTGCAGTCGCTGCTGGCCGAACGCGGCGTGACCGTGACGGGAGATCCTCCGGCGGCTGACCCCGAGGATCTGCTGGACCACTGGCGCCAGCCGACGCTGTTGCTGAGCCAGACCTGCGGCTACCCGCTGGTGACTCAGCTGCCGGAGGTGCAGACGGTGGGCTGTTTCCACTACGCCGCGCCCGGTTGTGAAGGGCGCCGCTACCGCAGCCTGCTGGTGGTCCGCGAAGCGGATAGGCACCGGATGCTGGGGGACTTTTTTGGCCGTCGGGCGGTGTGCAATGCCGAGCACTCGCAGTCCGGCTACAACGTGCTGCGTAAAATGGTCGCGCCGCTCTCCCGGGAGGGGCGATTTTTTTCGGCGGTGGTGTTCAGCGGCAGCCATCGGCAGTCGCTGCGCGAGCTGCAGCAGGAAAACGCCGATATCGCCGCCATCGACTGCGTGACCTACGCGCTGCTGCAGCGCCATCAGCCGCAGGCCCTGGCAGGCCTGGTGGCGATCGGCTGGAGCCCGGCCGCGCCAGGGCTGCCGCTGATCACCGCCGGCGCCACCCCGGCGGCGACGCTGAATAGCCTGCGCGAGGCGCTCCAGCAGCTGGTGAGCGATGCGCGCTATCGCCCCCTGTGCGACGCCTTGCTGATCTGCGGCTATAGCGATATGTCGCGGGAGGCCTATGCGCCGCTGCTGGCGTGGCGGGATGAGGCCGCGGCGCTGGGGGTCAGCCAGCTATAGGTAAAATGCCCCGGCCAGCGATCTGCGCCGGGGCGGGCCATGTCGGGCTACGGCGCGGTAAAGCGGTTTTCCACCACGGGCAGACCGAGCTTTTCCCGCAGGGTGCCGGGCGGATAGCGATCGCGCATGACGCCGTTACGCTGCAGAATCGGTACCACCTGGTCAACAAAGCGGTCAAAGTCTCCCGGCAGCAGCGGGAACATCAGATTGAACCCGTCGGCGGCGCCCGCCTGCCAGGTCTCCGTTAAGGTGGCGGCAATCTCCTCGGCGCTGCCCAGCAGCAGCCAGCTATCGGAACTCTGTAATAACAATTTCCCCAACTCCAGCAGGGTGAGCCGCGGATCGTACTGGCGGATAAGCTTCAGCGCCGTGCGGATGCCGTCAAAGCTCTCTTCATCGGGCAGCGGCGGCAGGGGTTGGTCCCGCGGCAGGGCGCTGAGATCCATTCGCAGATAAGAGGAGAGCAGGTCGATAGCCATCTGGTCGCTCATCAGCTGCTCGTTAAGCTGCTGGCGGGCCGCTTTCTCCTCGCTGGAATCCACCACCACCGGCAGGACCCCGGCGATAATTTTGAAATGGGCCGGATCGCGCCCGTGCTGGCGCAGCCGCTGGTTCATCTCTTCGCGATAGGCCAGCCCCTCGGCGATCGAGTGAATAAATACGAAGTGCATATCAGACCAGGTGGCGGCCAGCGCTTTGCCCGCCTCTGAAGAGCCGGCCTGCACCAGCAGCGGATGGCCCTGCGGCGGACGGGGGACGTTGAGCGGGCCGCGCACGCGGAAGTACTCGCCCTGATAGTCGAGGTGATGCACCTTGCCGGTATCGGCGAATACGCCGCGCGTTTTATCGAAAATCGCCGCGCCATCTTCCCAGGAATCCCACAGGCGAGTGACCACGTCGATGAATTCACTGGCCCGCTGGTAGCGGGTGCCGTGGCGGGGAAGCTGCTCCAGACCGAAGTTTGCCGCCTCTTCTTCCAGCCACGACGTCACCACGTTCCAGCTGGCCCGGCCATTGCTGAGGAAATCCAGCGAGGCAAAGTAGCGAGCCAGGTTATAGGGTTCGTTATAGGAGGTCGACGCGGTGGCCATCAGGCCGATATGCTCCGTCACCGCGGCGAGGGCGGAGAGCAGCGTCAGCGGCTCAAGCCGGGCGTTGGCATAGTGGGTCAGGCCGCTGGGCACCGTATCCCACACCGCGATATGGTCGGCGACAAAGATAGCGTCCAGGGTCGCCGCTTCGGCCTTGCGCGCCAGCTCGGCGTAATAGTTGAGGGTAAATATTTCCGCTTCTGGTGCATCAGGGTGGCGCCAGGAGAAGCGGTAATCTCCCTGCGGATTGTAAAAGAACAGGTTCAGGATCATGTGTCGGGTAGACATAGCGTGGACTCTTGGCTGAACGCCATCCGTGGCGGGGTAACGGTCAGGGTTGCGGGAAGTTGGCATTAACCCACTGCTCGGCGACGGCTGCCGGATCTTTATGCTGGAGATCGACCTGCTGGTTGAGGGCAATTAGTGTGGCATTGTCCAGCTTGCCGGAAACCGCATTGAGCACGGCGCCGATCTCCGGCGTCAGACTGGCTTTGCGCACCAGCGGCACCACGTTCTGACTCGGTTGCTCATGTTTATCATCCTCAAGGACCACCCATTTCTCTTTCGCCAGGTTGCCCTGAGTGGAGATCACCGTCGCGACGTCGATTTTGCCCGAATTGAGCGCCAGTCGGGTCAGCGGTCCGCCCATGTCCAGCGATTTCACCGCTTTGAACTCAAGGCCATAGACGCGCTTCAGCCCCGGCAGGCCCAGAGCACGTACCGCCAGCTCCGGTGGTCCGCCGATCACCAGCTGCGGGGCGATGGGCTTCAGGTCGGAGAGGGTGCGCAGATGGTATTTCTCCGCGGTCTCGGCACGTACCGCCCAGGCGGTGATCGAGGTGGCCGGGGCGGGGGTCAGCAGGGTGAAATCAGCGGGCAGGGCCTGGGCCAGCTCGGCGCTAACGGCCTGCTGGCTGGTGGCTTCGGTTTTGCCGTTGTAATAATTGAGCAGGGCGCCAAGATATTCCGGCACGATATCGATCTCACCGCTCTGCAGCGCCGGAATAATAATTTCCCGGTTGCCAAGGTTGAGACGGGTGTTGGCCTCGATATGGTTTTTCTTTAGCGCGCTGGCGTAAATATTGGCGAGGATGGAGCTTTCGGTAAAATTGGCTCCGCCCACGGTGACGCTGGCGGCAAAGGTGCTAACGCTCAGGCTGAAGAGCCCGGCGGCCAGCAGCGAGAGACGAAATCGACGGACGGTGACGGCCTTGCCAAATAATTGCTTCATAATACCTCTTTTATTTTCAGGTTAATCAGCCCCAGGCGCTGGGGTCATGTCAGTTTCACGCTAATAAGGCGCGGCAATACGGCGGTGGGTCAGGCGGCCGGCGCAGCGGGCGAAAAGCAGTTCACCGCCTATCGCCAGCAGGGAAACCACCAGCGAGCCGCCGATCACCTGCGGGATATCCCGCTGCCCGAGGCCGTCGATCAGAAAACGTCCCAGCCCGCCCAAACCGGCATAGGCCGCGACCACCGCCGTGGCGATAAGCTGAACCAGCGCCGTGCGCACCCCGGCGAGGATCAGCGGCGCCGCCAGCGGGATCCGCACCTGCCACAGGCTTTGCCAGGGGGTCATGCCCAGCGCGATGGCGGCATCGCACAGTGGGCGGTCGGCGTGATAAATCCCTACCCAGGTGTTAGTGAGGATGGGCGGGATCGAGAGCGCGATAAGCGCCGTCAGCACCGGGATATCGTTAAAACCGAAAACGATGATGCACAATAAAATCAGCCCTAACGACGGAATGGCGCGGCCGAGATTAAACAGGTTAATCACCACGAAGGCGCCTTTGCGCCAGTAGCCCAGCGCGATGCCGAGCGGCAGGGCGATGACGCAGGCCACGGCCATGCTGACCAGCACGTAATAAAGATGCTGTCCCAGGCGCAGGAGGATGCCCTCATCACCCAGCCAGTGCTCCGGCTGGGTTAGTCAGTGAAAGGTTGCAAACAGCAGGGTCATCATTCCGTCCAGGGCGTAAGCCAGTCGCCAAGACGGGCTATCAGCCAGTCAAAGACCAGCGACAGAACCAGGCTCAGGATCAGGCTGACGACAATTGGCGTCAGAAAGTCCTGATTAAAACCCGCCAGCAGCAGCTGCCCCAGCCCGCCCTGGCCGATCAGCGCGGTGACGGTGACCAGGCCGACCAGCGTCACCGAGGCAATGCGCAGCCCGGCAAACAGAGAGGGCAGCAGTAGCCACAGCTCAATATCGAAGAAACGAAACCCGCGGGTGTAGCCGAGCGCCCGCGCCGACTCCAGCGCCGCCTGCGGCAGCTTCTCCATGCCGGCCAGCACGTTGCGCAGCAGGATCAGCAGCGAATACAGCGTCAGGCCAATCAGCGAGGTGGTCAGCGACAGCCCGGTAAACGGTAGCAATAAAATAAACAGCGCCAGCGAGGGAATGGTAAAGAGCACCCCGCACAGGGTGATGAGCGGTTGCGCCGTCGCGGGCCAGCGTAAGGTAATCGCTAACAGGCCGCCGGTGAGCAGGGAGCCGAAAAGCAGCGCCAGCAGGACCATCCGCGCATGCTGCCAGAGCAGATCGCCGATCATCGCGTCGTTATCGATAACCCAGCTCCAGTCAATCATGAGGTCCCACTCCTACCGCGCCGTCGAGCACCTGCTGCAGCAGGGTGTGAGATACCGCTCCCTGGTATTGCCCTTCGCCATTAACATGCACCAGCACGCCGGTCGCCACGTCGAGCAGCGCGCTGTAGGCAAAACGCAGGCTGTGGCTGCTGGCGAGCGGGCGCTCCACCGGCAGGGTGAGACCCCGCTGCGGATCGAACCAGTGCAGCGGGCGTCGCTGTCGGTCAAGCACCAGACGCAGCGGGCTGGCCAGCGGCGGGTGGGCGCTGGCGATCGGCGTCAGCGCTTCGTCGAGCAGGGGGACATCGTGACGCGGCAGCTGGCCGACCTGAATCATGCCCAGCCGCTTCAGATTGGGCTCCGGGCCGATAAAGCGGCGCACGAACTCGCTTGCCGGCTGGGCCAGAATACGGTCGGGGGTATCAAACTGCGCCAGCACGCCGCCTTCCTGGAAAATGGCGATTTTATCGCCGAGGCGGATCGCTTCATTGATATCGTGAGTCACCAGCACAATGGTTTTTTTCAGCCGCTGCTGCAGGAGCAACAGCTCATCCTGGAGGCGTTCGCGAACCACCGGGTCGATGGCGGCGAAGGGCTCATCCATCAGTAAAATGGGCGGATCGGCGGCGATGGCGCGGGCGATGGCCACGCGCCCCTGCTGGCCGCCGGAGAGCTGATGCGGATAGCGGTGCAGCAGATGGCTGTCGAGCGACATCAGCGCCACCAGCTCGTCAATCCGCGCGCGGATCCGCGCTTTGCTCCAGCCCGCCAGCCGCGGCACGGTAGCGATATTTTGCGCCACGGTACGATGGGGAAAGAGCGCGGCGCTTTGCATCACGAAGCCGATCTGACGGCGGATCTGGATAATATCGGCGTCTGCGAGGCGGACGCCCTGAATATAGACGTCGCCGCTGTCGGGAATATCCAGCTGGTTGATCATCCGCAGGATGGTGGTTTTTCCGCAGCCGCTCGGGCCGACGAAGGTGCAGAATTCGCCATGAGCAATATCCAGACTGAGGTCGCGAATGGCCGGCTGGGCGCTGCCTGGATAGGTTTTAAAAAGATGCGTTAATTTAATCATGGCGGAATTCAACACTCTGAATAATAAAGTCCTGACCCGGATAAATTTGCGCCGGGATCCTGGCTCAAACTACAGAGCGCCCGCAGGGAGGGCAAATACGTTATTTGCATTTGCATAGTGAAAAGCTGGTTAATCCGCTGCGGCGGAGGTGAGGTCGGGCAGCCTATTTATGGATTTGTGATCGACAACACAAATGACTACGTTCCGGACTACAGAAAATATAAATTGCTATGGTTGATTTTAATCAAAGTATGACCCGCTGCCGGAGGGCGAAAAAGCCATCGCTGGTCGTGGCGCCAACCCTCTTCGACTTGTGAATATAATGTTTCTTTAATGTAAGGAATGGCCCGCCTTTTTTACCGCCTCCCGGCGATAAATTGTGATGTCAGACAAGATTGCAGCAAAATAGCGCCGTTTATTACATGCGAATTTTATTGTTTATAGAATTAATTTAATTTCAGGCTTGCTGATTCAGCCGGCACGCCTGTTTGTAATATGGCCAAAAGGCGTATTTTTTATCGCCAGGTTGGCATCAATGTTATTGCCATCAATTATTTTTATCCCCGCATTCGCCGGCGATTATAAACGTTCAAAAAGCGCGCTAAATTATTTTATGTAATTGTATTTTAACCGTTATTTACTGCGGAAAGACAACCGCTCTCCGCTGCCGCGGAGCCTTTGTGAGAGCTCTCACATAACCCGGCAAACGCGATTTGTTACACTTTCCGCCGTCAACAAAGGAATGAAAGTGAGACGCGATGAATACTTTTTCTCTGCCTAAAACACAGCATCTGGTGGTTTTCCAGGAAGTGATCCGCAGCGGGTCAATCGGGGCCGGAGCAAAAGCGTTAGGACTCACTCAGCCGGCGGTCAGTAAAATTATTGGTGACATGGAAAGCTATTTTGGCAGCGAATTAATCGTCCGGCGAAATACCGGCGTTTCGCTCACCGAGGCCGGGCAGGTTTTTCTCAACTGGTCAGAAACGATCACCCGTGAAATGAAAAATATGGTCAATGAAATGAATGCCCTGACCAGCAGCACGGTGGTGGATGTTTCCTTCGGTTTCCCTTCGCTGGTGGGGTTTACCTTTATGTCGGAGATGGTGCATCAGTTTAAAATGACCTTCCCGAAGGCGCGGGTCTCGATGTATGAAGCGCAGCTCTCCGCCTTTTTGCCGGCGATCCGCGACGGGCGTCTTGACTTTGCCATCGGGACGCTGAGCGATGAGATGAAACTGCAGGACCTGCACGTCGAGCCGCTGTTTGAGTCTGAGTTTGTGCTGGTGGCGAATCGGGCGCGGATCGGCAACGGCACCGTCCGTCTGGCCTCGCTCCAGCATGAGCAGTGGGTGCTGCCGGAGACCAATATGGGCTACTACAGCGAACTGCTGGCCACCCTGCAGCGCAGCGGCATCCGCCGCGAAAATATCGTTAATACCGATTCGGTGGTGACGATCTATAACCTGGTGCTCAATGCCGATTTTCTGACGGTGATCCCCTGCGACATGACCACGCCGTTCGGCTCGAGCCAGTTTGTCACCATCCCGATCAAAGAGGCCTTGCCGGTGGCGCGCTATGCCGCGGTATGGTCGAAAAATTACCGGTTAAAAACCGCCGCGGCGTCGCTGGTGGAGATGGCGAAACATTATTCCTCGGGGCAGGGCAATCGCCACTGGCAGCCATTACAAATTATTGCGTAACTGAAAGTCGTTAAATAATCCAACACACGTCCTCGCTGTTATCAGCAGGATGACGCCCGGTCATTGACTTTATATTAAGATACAGAGGCCATAATGCATATTACCTACGATCTTCCGGTATCTATTGACGATATTCTCGAAGCGAAACAACGCCTCGCGGGAAAAATATATAAAACAGGTATGCCCCGTTCGAATTATTTTAGCGAACGCTGCCAGGGAGAAATATTCCTTAAATTTGAAAACATGCAGCGCACGGGCTCATTTAAAATCCGCGGCGCCTTTAATAAGCTCTGCGGTTTAACCGCAGCGGAAAAACGCAAAGGGGTAGTGGCCTGCTCGGCGGGCAACCACGCTCAGGGCGTTTCGCTCTCCTGCGCCATGCTTGGCATTGACGGGAAAGTGGTGATGCCGAAAGGGGCGCCGAAATCGAAAGTTGCCGCCACCTGTGATTATTCGGCGGAAGTGGTGCTACATGGCGATAATTTTAACGATACCCTCGCCAAAGCCAGCGATATTGTTGAACTTGAGGGCCGTATTTTTATTCCCCCCTATGACGACCCGCAGGTTATCGCCGGGCAGGGAACGATTGGTCTCGAAATATTAGAAGATCTGTACGACGTGGATAATGTCATCGTGCCCATTGGCGGCGGGGGATTAATTGCCGGCATCGCGATTGCGATTAAATCCATTAACCCGACGATCCGCATTATTGGCGTGCAGTCGGAGAATGTTCACGGGATGGCCGCCTCCTGGTATGCCGGCGAAATCACCAGCCATCGCCACGCCGGCACCTTAGCCGATGGCTGCGATGTTGCCCGGCCAGGGAAACTGACCTATGAAATCGCCCGCCAGCTGGTGGATGACATCGTCCTGGTGAGTGAGGACGACATTCGCCAGAGCATGGTCGCCTTAATTCAGCGCAATAAAGTGATCACCGAAGGGGCCGGGGCGTTGGCCTGCGCCGCGTTATTAAGCGGCAAATTAGACAGCTATATCCAGAACCGCAAAACGGTCAGCCTGATTTCCGGGGGCAATATCGATCTCTCCCGGGTATCGCAAATTACGGGTTTTGTTGACGCTTAATTCAATACATAAGTGAGGACAGGATATGAGTACGACTGAGAGCATTGCATCCAGCCAGACAAGCCTTTCGTCCTGGCGTAAATCTGACACCACCTGGACCCTGGGCCTGTTTGGCACCGCTATCGGCGCCGGGGTGCTGTTTTTCCCTATCCGCGCCGGCTTCGGCGGGCTGATCCCGATCCTGGTGATGCTGGTGCTGGCCTATCCCATCGCCTTCTATTGCCATCGGGCGCTGGCCCGGCTGTGCCTGTCGGGGGCTAACCCCTCCGGCAATATCACCGAGACGGTGGAAGAGCATTTTGGCAAAACCGGCGGGGTGGTGATCACTTTCCTGTACTTCTTCGCCATCTGCCCGCTGCTGTGGATTTATGGCGTCACGATCACCAATACCTTCATGACCTTCTGGGAGAACCAGCTGCAGATGCCGGCGCTCAACCGCGGGGTGGTGGCGCTGCTCCTGCTGCTACTGATGGCGTTTGTCATCTGGTTTGGCAAAGACCTGATGGTCAAGGTGATGAGCTATCTGGTGTGGCCGTTTATCGCCAGCCTGGTGCTGATCTCCCTGTCCCTGATCCCATACTGGAATAGTGCGGTGATTGACCAGGTCAACCTCAGCGATATCGCCTTAACCGGTCACGACGGCATTCTGGTGACGGTATGGCTGGGCATCTCCATTATGGTGTTCTCCTTTAACTTCTCGCCGATCGTCTCCTCGTTTGTGCTCTCCAAACGTGAAGAGTATGAAACGCAGTTTGGCCGCGAGTATACCGAACGTAAATGCTCGCAGATCATCTCCCGGGCCAGCATGCTGATGGTGGCGGTGGTGATGTTCTTCGCCTTCAGCTGCCTGTTTACCCTCTCACCGCAGAACATGGCGGACGCCAAGGCGCAGAATATCCCGGTGCTCTCCTATCTGGCGAACCACTTTGCCTCGATGTCGGGCACTAAATCCACCTTTGCCACGGTGCTGGAATATGGCGCGTCGATCATCGCCCTGGTGGCCATCTTCAAATCGTTCTTCGGCCACTATCTCGGCACCCTTGAGGGGCTCAACGGTCTGATCCTGCGCTTCGGCTATAAAGGGGATAAAACCCGGGTCTCCAGCGGCAAGCTCAACACCCTGAGCATGGTGTTCATCATGGGCTCGACCTGGATGGTGGCCTATGCCAACCCCAATATCCTCGACCTGATTGAGGCGATGGGCGCGCCGATTATCGCCTCGCTGCTGTGCCTGCTGCCGATGTACGCCATTCGTAAAGCGCCTTCGCTGGCCAAATACCGTGGCCGTTTCGATAACCTCTTTGTGACCGCCATTGGTCTGCTGACCATCCTCAACATCGTTTACAAACTGTTCTAATCCGGCTCAGGCCACGCGGAGTGCAACATGACTGAATATCCGGTAGTACTGGTGATTAACTGCGGCTCGTCGTCGATCAAATTTTCCGTCCTGGACGTCGCCAGCTGCGACTGCCTGCTTAACGGTGTGGCCGAGGGCATCAACGCGGAACGGGCGTCTCTCTCGCTCAACGGCGGCGAGCCGGTGGCGCTGGCGCAGCGCGGCTACGAAGGCGCCCTGCAGGCGATTGCCGGGGCATTAGCCCAACGCGACCTCATCGACAGCGTGGCCCTGATTGGCCACCGTGTCGCCCACGGCGGCGACCTGTTCACCGAGTCGGTCATTATCAGCGAGGAGGTTATCGATAATATTCGCCAGGTATCGTCCCTGGCCCCGCTGCATAACTACGCCAGCCTCAGCGGCATCGCCTCGGCGCAGCGGCTGTTCCCGCAAGTGATGCAGGTGGCGGTCTTTGATACCAGCTTTCACCAGACCCTGGCCCCGGAAGCTTTTCTTTATGGCCTGCCGTGGGAGTATTACCAGAATCTCGGGGTACGCCGCTACGGTTTCCACGGCACCTCGCACCGCTATGTCTCCCGGCGCGCCCTGGCGCTGCTCGGGTTACCGGAGCAGGAGAGCGGCCTGGTGATCGCCCACCTGGGCAATGGCGCCTCGATCTGCGCGGTGCGTAACGGCCGCAGTGTGGACACCTCGATGGGGATGACGCCGCTGGAAGGGCTGATGATGGGCACCCGCAGCGGCGATGTCGACTTCGGTGCCATGGCGTGGATTGCCGGGGAAACCCGGCAGACCCTCAGCGACCTGGAGCGGGTGGCCAACACCGCCTCCGGCCTGCTGGGGATCTCCGGCCTTTCTTCCGACCTGCGGGTGCTGGAGCAGGCTTGGCATGAGGGCCATGCCCGCGCCCGACTGGCGATTAAAACCTTTGTCCATCGCATCGCCCGCCATATTGCCGGTCACGCCGCCGCGCTGCAGCGTCTCGACGGCATTATTTTCACCGGCGGGATTGGCGAAAACTCGGTGCTGATCCGCCGGCTGGTGAGCGAGCGGCTGGCGGTGTTTGGCCTTGAGATGGACGCCGCCCGCAATCAGCAGCCGAATTCGGCCGGCGAGCGCCTGATCTCCGCCGACGGCAGCCGGGTACGCTGCGCGGTTATTCCTACCAATGAAGAGCGCATGATTGCCCTCGATGCGATCCGCTTAGGCCGGATCCACACCGCGGCGGCGCTGGCCTGACTTTTTATTCTGTAGAGAGACGATGTTCATGAAAGTAGATATCGATATCCAGGATGTCCGATACGCCGACGCCTGGCAGGGGTTTCGCGGTACGGCGTGGCAAACGCAGATTAACGTTCGCGACTTTATTCAGCATAACTACACCCCTTACGAGGGCGATGAGTCCTTCCTCGCCGACGCGACGCCAGCCACCACCGCCCTCTGGGAGCAGGTGATGGCCGGGATCCGCGTCGAGAACGCTACCCATGCGCCGGTGGATTTCGACACCAATGTCGCCACCTCCATCACCGCCCACGCGGCGGGCTATATCAACCAGCCGCTGGAAAAGATCGTCGGCCTGCAAACGGACCAGCCGCTGAAGCGCGCTCTGCATCCTTTTGGCGGCATCAATATGATCAAAAGCGCCTTCGAGGCCTATGGCCGCGAAATGGATCCCGACTTTGAGTATCAGTTTACGGCGCTGCGCAAGACCCACAATCAGGGGGTATTTGACGTCTATTCCCCGGATATGCTGCGCTGTCGCAAGTCGGGAGTGCTCACCGGGCTGCCGGACGGCTATGGCCGCGGACGGATCATCGGCGATTACCGTCGCGTGGCGCTGTACGGCATCCGCTATCTGGTTCGCGAACGTGAGCTGCAGTTTGCCGACCTGCAGCCGGCCCTGGAGCGCGGCGAGGCGCTGGAAGCCACCCTGCGCCTGCGCGAAGAGCTGGCCGAACAGCGGCGCGCGCTGCTGCAGATGCAGGAGATGGCGGCCCGCTACGGCTGCGATATCTCTCACCCGGCGCGCACTGCCCGGGAGGCGGTGCAGTGGCTCTACTTCGCCTACCTGGCGGCGGTGAAGTCGCAGAACGGCGGCGCCATGTCGCTGGGGCGCACGGCCACCTTCCTCGATATCTATATCGAACGCGATCTGCGCGCCGGTTTGCTGAATGAGGAGCAGGCCCAGGAGCTGATTGACCACTTCATCATGAAGATCCGCATGGTGCGCTTCCTGCGCACCCCGGAATTTGACTCGCTGTTCTCCGGGGATCCCATCTGGGCGACGGAGGTGCTGGGCGGCATGGGGCTGGATGGCCGCACCCTGGTCAGTAAAACCACCTTCCGTTACCTGCATACCCCGCACACCATGGGGCCGGCGCCGGAGCCCAACCTGACCGTGCTCTGGTCGCAGGCGCTGCCGGTGGCGTTTAAAAAATATGCCGCCCGGGTGTCGATCGCCACCTCGTCGCTGCAGTATGAAAACGACGATCTGATGCGCAGCGATTTTGACAGCGACGACTACGCCATCGCCTGCTGCGTCAGCCCGATGGTGATCGGCAAGCAGATGCAGTTCTTCGGCGCCCGCGCCAATCTTGCCAAAACGCTGCTCTACGCGATCAACGGCGGGATGGATGAGAAACTGAAGATCCAGGTGGGGCCGAAAACCGACCCTCTGCGTGATGAGGTGCTGGACTATGACACCGTGATGGCCAGCCTCGACCACTTTATGGACTGGCTGGCGGTGCAGTACATCAGCGCGCTGAACATCATCCATTGTATGCATGATAAGTACAGCTACGAGGCGGCGCTGATGGCCCTGCACGACCGCGACGTTTACCGCACGATGGCCTGCGGCATCGCCGGCCTGTCGGTGGCAGCGGATTCGCTGTCGGCGATAAAGTACGCCCGGGTGAAGCCGGTGCGCGACCATCACGGGCTGGCGGTGGACTTTGTCATTGAGGGCGATTATCCGCAGTACGGCAACAATGACGATCGGGTCGATGCCATCGCCTGCGACCTGGTGGAGCGCTTTATGCGCAAAATTCAGGCGCTCCCCACCTGGCGTCAGGCGGTGCCGACCCAGTCGATCCTGACCATCACCTCCAACGTGGTGTACGGGCAGAAGACCGGCAATACGCCGGACGGACGTCGGGCGGGGACGCCGTTCGCCCCGGGGGCCAATCCGATGCATGGCCGCGACCGGAAAGGGGCGGTGGCGTCGCTGACCTCGGTGGCGAAACTGCCGTTTACCTACGCCAAAGATGGCATCTCGTATACCTTCTCCATCGTGCCGGCGGCCCTCGGCAAAGCGCCGTCGGCGCAGGAAAACAACCTTGTGGGGCTGCTGGACGGCTACTTCCACCACGAGGAGACGGTGGAGGGGGGCCAGCATCTTAACGTCAATGTGCTGAACCGGGAAAAGCTGCTCGATGCGATCGAACACCCGGAGCTGTATCCGAATCTGACGATCCGCGTCTCCGGCTATGCGGTCCGCTTTAACGCGCTGACCCGGGAGCAGCAGCAGGATGTGATCTCCCGAACGTTCACCAGCCAACTCTGAGCGATCGCCAGGCCACAGAGGAGCCCTGAGCGGGCTCCTCTGTTATCACCTTCACATTACCGCAACAAAATAATCACCACTGTTGATCATATTCGCATTTTTGCACCACGCTGGCGCGCAGCCAGCGCGAACTGCATCTATGTTTAGCTCACTGGCCGGTACGGATACCGCGTTGTCCGGCTCGCCACGTGATGGCTAACGATCTCCCGACCTGAAAGGAAATGTCCCCATGCCGGATGCGGCACGGGTTGCCGTCGCGTGCGTACCGACCGGGGCGTCTGCTCTTCGGTGTTCCACTCCTTCCTGGCGGGATTTTTGCTTCTTCCACCCTGGCCGTCCTGGCGCTGCGCCTGCGTCGGCACCACACGGTAAGTGATATTTTCTGCGTCATTCCATGACGCCAGGCTTTACATCGCTGAGGAATATCCGAATGTCTTTGAAACTGAAAACAATGACGCTTCATGTTGTGATAGCAGGTTGTATGAGCATGGCCTTTTACGCCCAGGCCGACGTGAAGATCGGCGTCGCCGGGCCTTTTACCGGCCCCAACGCCACCTACGGCGCCCAGTACTGGAAGGGGGCCTCGCAGGCGGTGGCCGATATCAATGCCGCCGGCGGCATCAAAGGCGAAAAGATTGTGCTGGTGCAGGGGGATGACGCGTGCGAACCGAAGCAGGCGGTGGCAGTGGCCAACCGGCTGGTGGATGAAGCGAAAGTCTCCGCCGTGGTGGGGCACTTTTGCTCTTCCTCGACGATGCCGGCCTCCGAGGTATATGACGAAGCCGGGATCCTGACCATTACCCCCGGCTCGACCAACCCGCAGATCACCGAGCGCGGCATGAAAGATCTCTTCCGCATGTGCGGCCGTGACGACCAGCAGGGGGTGATTGCCGCCAACTATATGCTGGACGTGCTGAAGGCGAAGAAAATTGCCGTGATCCACGATAAAGACACCTATGGTCAGGGGCTGGCCGATGCCACCCGCGCGGCGCTGGCGAAGCGCGGCACCAAAGAAGTGTTGTACGAAGGCCTCTCCCGCGGTGAAAAAGACTTTAACGCCCTGGTGACCAAGATCGGCGCCCTCAAGCCGGACGTGGTCTACTTTGGCGGCTGCCATCCGGAAGCGGGCCCGCTGGTGCGTCAGATGCGCGAGCAGGGGGTGCAGGCCAAATTCTTCTCTGGCGACTGTATCGTTACGGAAGAGCTGGTGACGGCCGCCGGCGGGCCGCAGTTCACCAACGGCGTGCTGATGACTTTTGGTCAGGATCCGCGCACCCTCCCGGACGGCAAAGCGGTGATCGAGAAGTTCCGCGCCAGCGGCTTTGAGCCGGAAGGCTATACCCTCTACGCCTACGCTTCCATTCAGGCTATCGCCGCGGCCTGGAACGCCGTAGGCACCGATAACGCCAAAGCCAGCGACTGGCTGAAGAGCCACGACGTCGATACGGTGATGGGCAAGAAAGCCTGGGATGGCAAAGGCGACCTCAAGGTGTCTGACTACGTGGTCTATCAGTGGGACGACAAGGGCAAATATCACCAGCTCTGATCGGCCACGACCTGAGGACGCTCTGTCCTTTTGACTTGCGAATCGTCACACGACGGCGGTCGCCCGGGAATTGAACCCGGCGGCCGTCTGCCTGGCGGCTGGAGGGGCTATGACGGCGTTTTTTCTGCAACAACTGATCAATGGGCTGACGCTGGGCGCGGTGTACGGCTTAATCGCCATCGGCTACACCATGGTGTATGGGATCATCGGCATGATCAACTTCGCCCACGGCGAGGTGTATATGGTCTCCGCCTATCTGTGCGCCATCGGCCTGGCGCTGCTCTCTTTTTTCGGGATCCACTCCTTTCCGCTGCTGATTTTCGCCACCCTGGTGTTCACCATCGTGGTCACCGGGGTATACGGCTGGGCGATCGAGCGCATCGCTTACCGGCCGCTGCGCAACTCGACGCGGCTGGCGCCGCTGATCTCGGCTATCGGGATGTCGCTGATCCTGCAGAACTATGTCCAGCTGAGCCAGGGACCGAACCAGCAGGGGATCCCGACGCTGCTCAGCGGCGCGCTGCGCATGACGGTGGGCGATGGAGTGGTGCAGATCACCTGGACTAAAGTTTTTATCCTCGTCGCGGCGCTGGTGGGGATGCTGATCCTGACCTGGATTATCCAGTACACCCGGCTGGGGCGCATCTGTCGCGCCACCCAGCAGGACCGGCGCATGGCGGCGATCCTCGGCATCAATACCGACCGGGTGATCTCCCTGGTGTTTGTCATCGGCGCGGCGATGGCCGGCCTGGCCGGCGTGCTGGTGACCATGAACTACGGCACTTTCGACTTCTATATCGGATTTATTATCGGCATCAAAGCCTTCACCGCCGCGGTGCTGGGCGGGATCGGCTCGCTGCCTGGCGCGATGCTGGGCGGGCTACTGCTTGGGGTGGCCGAAGCCCAGTTCGCCGGGCTGGTGAATTCGGATTACAAAGATGTCTTTTCCTTTGCGCTGCTGGTGGCGATCCTGATTTTTCGCCCGCAGGGGCTGCTGGGACGTCCGCTGGTGGCCAAGGTCTGAGGAGGCTTTATGGGTGAACTGACGCGCCAGCCTGCGCGGGGTATCAAAAGCGCGCTGATCGACAGCGTGCTGGCCGGTCTTTGCGCGTTAATTGTCTTTGGCCCGATCGTCGGCGTGGTGCTTAAAGGGTATGGTTTTACCCTCGCGCCCGCGCGGGTGGCGATCCTGGTGGCGGTGGTGATGGCCGGCAGGCTGGCGCTCAGCCTGCTGCTGCAGAGCCGGCGGGGCAAGGCCTTTATTGCCCGCTTTGAGGGGGCGGATGACGGGGTGTACGTCCGGCCGCCGGGCTACCGATCGCGGCTGCGCTGGATAATGCCGCTGCTGGTGGTCCTGGCCATTGCCTTTCCGCTTCTCGCCAGCAAATACCTGCTGACCGTGGCGATCCTTGGGCTGATCTACGTCCTGCTCGGCCTGGGGCTGAATATCGTGGTGGGGCTCGCGGGCCTGCTCGATCTGGGCTATGTGGCGTTTTACGCCATCGGCGCCTACGGTCTGGCGCTGGGCTACCAGTACCTGGGCCTCGGCTTCTGGGCGATGCTGCCGCTGGGGGCGGTGATGGCGGCACTCGCCGGGGCGTTGCTGGGCTTTCCGGTGCTGCGTATGCATGGCGACTACCTGGCTATCGTCACTCTTGGCTTTGGCGAAATCATTCGTCTGGTGCTTAACAACTGGGTGAGCTTCACCGGCGGCCCTAACGGCGTACCGGTGCCGTCGCCCACGCTGTTTGGCCTCGAGTTTACCCGCCGGGCGAAAGATGGCGGCATCCCCATCCATGAGTTTTTCCACGTCAGCTACAACCCCAACCTGAAATTCATCTTTCTCTACGCCGTGCTGTGCCTGGTGGTGATGCTGGTGCTGCTGGTGAAACATCGTCTGACGCGGATGCCCATCGGCCGCGCCTGGGAGGCGCTGCGCGAGGATGAGATCGCCTGTCGGGCAATGGGGCTCAACCACGTGCTGGTGAAGCTCTCGGCGTTTATGCTCGGCGCGTCGACCGCCGGTATCGCCGGGGTGTTCTTCGCCAGCTATCAGGGGTTTGTTAACCCGACGTCGTTCACCTTTTTTGAGTCGGCGCTGATCCTGGCGATTGTGGTGCTGGGGGGAATGGGCTCCACCCTCGGGGTGGTGCTGGCGGCGTTTGTCCTGACGGTCACCCCGGAGCTGCTGCGCGGTTTTGACGAATATCGGGTGCTGCTGTTCGGCGTGCTGATGGTGATGATGATGATCTGGCGGCCGCGCGGCCTGGTGCGCACCAGCCGCAGCGGGGTCGCACTGCGAAAAGGAGTCGCGCCATGACCGACAGCATCTTACGCGTGGAGCATCTGATGATGCATTTCGGCGGCATCAAAGCGCTGAATGATGTCAATCTGGAGGTGGAGCGCGGGTCGATCACCGCCCTGATCGGCCCCAACGGCGCGGGCAAGACCACGGTGTTTAACTGCCTGACCGGTTTTTACCGGGCGACGGGGGGCAGTATTGTGCTGCGGGCGCGGGAAAAGGTCACCGATGTCATTCAGGTGCTGGGGCAGAAGCTTCACCCGGACGATTTTCTCCACCCGGCGCAGCTGGGGCGGCGGATCTATTACAAGATGTTCGGTGGCACCCATCTGGTGAACCGCGCTGGCCTGGCGCGCACCTTCCAGAATATTCGCTTATTCCGCGAGATGTCGGTGATTGAGAACCTGCTGGTGGCCCAGCACACCCAGGTTAACCGCCATCTGCTGGCCGGGATCCTCAATACCCGTGGCTATCGGCAGGCGGAGAGTCAGGCGCTGGATCGCGCTTTTTACTGGCTGGAGGTGGTGGAGATGGTGGACTGCGCCAACCGTCTGGCGGGGACCCTCTCCTACGGTCAGCAGCGGCGGCTGGAGATCGCCCGCGCCATGTGTACCCGCCCGGAGATGATCTGTCTGGACGAGCCGGCCGCCGGCCTCAACCCGGTGGAAACCCAGGCGCTGAGCCGGATTATTCGCTTTCTGCGCCAGCAGCACGGCATCACGGTACTACTGATCGAGCATGATATGGGGATGGTGATGGAGATTTCGGATCATATCATCGTCCTCGATCACGGGGACGTCATCGCCCGCGGCGCGCCGCAGGCGATCCAGGCCAACGCCAGTGTGATTGCCGCCTATCTTGGCGCTGAGGAAGAGGAGACGCGCCGATGAGCCAGCCACTGCTTGCCTTTAATGAGGTGGATGTCTTCTACGGGCCGATCCAGGCCCTGAAGCAGGTCTCCCTCACCGTCAACGAGGGGGAGACGGTGGCGCTGATCGGCGCCAACGGCGCCGGTAAATCAACGCTGCTGATGTCGGTCTTCGGCCAGCCGCGCATTGCCGGCGGGGAGATTTTCTATCGCGGGGAGGCGATCAGCCGGAAATCGACCCACTTTATCGCCAGCAACGGCATCGCCCAGGCCCCGGAAGGGCGGCGCATCTTTCCCGATATGACCGTCGAGGAGAACCTGCTGATGGGGACCATTGCCATCGGCAACCGCTATCAGGCCGAAGACAAGGCCCGAATGTATCAGCTGTTCCCCCGGCTGGAAGAGCGGCGGGGACAGCGGGCGATGACCCTCTCCGGCGGCGAGCAGCAGATGCTGGCCATCGCCCGGGCGCTGATGAGCCGACCGCGTCTGCTGCTGCTGGATGAGCCGAGTCTGGGGCTGGCGCCGCTGGTGGTGAAGCAGATTTTTCAGATCCTGCGCGAGCTGACGGCCCAGGGGATGACGCTGTTTCTGGTGGAGCAGAATGCCCGCCATGCCCTGAGTTTGTCGGACCGCGCCTATGTGATGGTGAATGGCCAGATCCGCCTGAGCGGCAGCGGCCAGGCGCTGCTCAACGACCCGGAGGTGCGTAAAGCGTATCTGGGGATCGGCGGTTGAGGGGAGTTATTCCCGCGGTTCGTTACGGGTTTTAATGTGCTGCCAGAAACGTTCGGCGGCCTGGTTAAGCCGCGAGCCGGAGCGGTAGAGCCAGGCGCCGATGGGCAGCGACAGGCGGTCATCGAGGATCGTCAGTCGGCCTTCGTCCAGCTCGCGCTGAATAGAGTATTGCGGCAGCCAGCCCACGCCGTCGCCATTGAGGATCATGCGCTTGAGCAGCTCGCTCATGGAAGAGACAAAGGTGAGGGAGAAGGTGATCTCCGGCGTGCGGTCGATCACCTGGTTCACCTGGCGCCCCATATAGCTGTCGTTGGCGTATTTCATCAGCGGCAGCACGCCGCGATGTAAATGAAACAGCGGCCGGCCATGTTCGTCGCAGGGGGAGACCAGATGCAGGTAAGAATCAAAAATTTTATGATTAATAAACGGATAGTTCATTAATTCTTCATTATAGAAGGAGAGGATAAAATCACTTTTTCCCTCTTTCAGGTTAAATACGGCGTCGTTGACGTTAATCGATTCAACATGAAAAGTCTTATTTTTACGGTCGGTGTAACCGGCGATGATCTCCGGCAGTAATAACACCGACAGCGACGGGGCGGCGTCAATTCTTATTTTCTGGGTCGTGTTATTTAACCCCTTAATACGACTGATCTGAAAATCCATATCGTCGAGCATATTTCGCGCATAGCCGACGAAAATTTTGCCACGGTTGGTCAGCTGCAGGGGGTTGGCGCTGCGATCGAAGATGCTGAATCCGAGGGAGGCCTCCAGCGACTGGATGCGTCGGCTGAAGGAGGACTGAGAGATGTTGCGGGCTTTGGCCGCCAGGGTAAAGCTGCGCGACTCCTCGAGAGCAATCACATCATACAGCCATTTTACTTCCAGATTTGCCAACACCGATCCAGTCCTCAAAAACGCAATAAAGGCTATGCAATTTTAGCATAGCGCATAGAAACTATGCAATTAACATAATTATCGACAGGTGTTAACATTTTTTGGAAAGTTGAGATTTATGAATACGTATCGGCGACCCTACAAGAGCACGATATGAAATCGCGACTCACGTTTATTTATTGCTTTATTTCATTGCCCAGGATTTATCTTATTAAATAGCCGGCGACGATGACGAAAGCAATGAATAACCCAGGCCTCTTACCTTAAATAGTTTGTCAGGAGTTCCATGTCACAACAAATTGAATCAGTAAAAATGGCTCTGCAGGAGCTGGGGATTAATGCAAGCGGCGAATTCTTTTACAACCCTGATTACGATTTGCTTATTGCACATGAAACCTCTCCTGAGCTGACCGGCGCAGCCCGCGGCGTGATGACCGACTCTGGCGCTGTAGCCGTTGATACCGGGATCTTCACCGGCCGTTCACCGCGCGATAAATACATCGTCCGGGACGAACAGACTCGCGACACCGTCTGGTGGGCAGACTCCGGCCTCGGCCGCAATGACAACAAACCGTTATCGCCAGAGGTGTGGCGCAGCCTGAAAAGCCTGGTGGCGGGCCAGCTGAGTGGCAAAAAACTGTACGTCATCGACGCCTGGTGCGGCGCCAGCCCGGACACCCGTCTTGGTGTACGCTTCGTCACCGAGGTGGCGTGGCAGGCCCACTTTGTCAAAAACATGTTTATCGTGCCGAGCGCCGACGAGCTGGTCAGCTTTACGCCAGACTTCGTGGTGCTCAATGGCGCGGGCTGCACCAATGCCAACTGGCAGGCGCAGGGGATGAACTCCGAGAACTTCGTCGCCTTTAATCTGAGCGAGCGTATTCAGCTCATCGGCGGCACCTGGTACGGCGGCGAAATGAAGAAAGGGCTGTTCTCGGTCATGAACTATCTGCTGCCGCAGAAAGGCATCGCGTCGATGCACTGCTCGGCCAACCGTGGCGAAGCAGGGGACGTGGCGCTGTTCTTCGGCCTCTCCGGGACCGGGAAAACCACCCTGTCGACCGATCCGCATCGTCAGCTGATCGGCGATGATGAGCACGGCTGGGACGATGACGGCGTGTTTAACTTTGAAGGCGGCTGCTACGCCAAAACCATCAATCTCGACCCGCAGGCGGAGCCGGAGATTTATGGCGCCATCCGCCGCAATGCGCTGCTGGAAAACGTGGTGGTGCGCGCCGACGGCAGCGTGGATTATGCCGACGGCAGCAAAACCGAAAACACCCGCGTCTCCTATCCGCTGTCGCATATCGACAATATCGTCAAGCCGGTGTCCCGCGCGGGCCATCCGTCAAAGGTGATTTTCCTTGCCGCCGATGCGTTTGGCGTCCTGCCGCCGGTCTCCCGTCTGACCACCGAGCAGATGCAGTACCATTTCCTGTCGGGTTTCACCTCGAAGCTGGCGGGCACCGAGCGCGGCATTACCCAGCCGACGCCGACCTTCTCCGCCTGCTATGGCGCGGCGTTCCTGCTGCTTCACCCAACCCAGTACGCCAGCGTCCTGGCGGCGAAGATGGCGGAATCCGGTGCCGAAGCCTGGCTGGTCAATACCGGCTGGAACGGCGAGGGCAAACGCCTGTCGCTGCGCGATACCCGCAGCATCATTAGCGCGATCCTCAACGGCACCACCGGCCCGCTGCGCGATGAGGCCATCCCGGTGTTCAATCTTGCGATCCCGCAGAGCATTGCTGGGGTAGACAGCGCGGTGCTGGATCCGCGTAATGGCTGGAGCTCAGCGGAGAAGTGGCAGGAGAAGGCCGAGAGTCTGGCTCAGCTGTTTATGGATAACTTTAAGCAGTACAGCGATACCGAAGCGGGCGCGCGTCTGGCGCTGGCCGGTCCGCAGCTGCAGAATAGCGCGGTCGAAGCCTGATCCGCGGCCAGCAGGTCGACGCCTGGCGCCGACCTGCTGGCGAGCCGCTTTACTCCGCAAAGGCCCGCAGCGCATCGCCCGTGAGGCGATAACGCACCCACTCATCCTGCGGCTGCGCGCCAATGCTCAGATAGAAATCAATCGCCGGCTGGTTCCAGTCGAGCACGCTCCACTCCAGACGCCCGCACTGACGCTGTACAGCATATTGCGCGATGGTTTTCAGCAGCGCTTTGCCGGCGCCGATCCCGCGATAGTCGGGGGTCACGTACAGATCCTCCATATAGATACCATTGCGTCCAAGCCAGGTGGAGTAGCTGGTGAAGAACACCGCGTAGCCCACCGCCTTGCCCGCCACCTCGCAGATCAGCGCTTCGGTTTTGCTGCCGTTGCCAAACAGCGTCTCTCTGATCTCCTCTGCCGTCGTCACCACCTCTTCGGGGGCTTTCTCGTAGACCGTGAGTTCATAAATCATGTCGTAAATAGCGGTGGCGTCGTCCGGGGTGGCCTGGCGGATCGTAATGCTCATGGGTCGTCCTGTCTGAGTAGTCTTAAGGGAAAGCAAAATTGCTGACCCTGAGCATAAGCGGTATTGTGAAAAGAATTAAGTGCAATGAAATCAGCAAACGATGAATATTATGCATCCTGTCCTGCGCCGGATTGACCTCAACCTGCTGCCGGTCTTTGACGCGGTCTATCGCTACCGTTCGGTGCGTCTGGCGGCAGAAGAGCTGGCGATGAGCACCTCGGCGCTGAGCCATGCGCTCTCCCGGCTACGCAGCGCCCTCAACGATCCGCTGTTCTACCGCGAAGGCCACCGGATGTGCCCCAGCGTCTATGCCAGCCAGCTGGCGCCCTCGATTGCTTCGGCGCTGAAGTTTCTCAACCAGGAGCTGACGCCGCCGGCGGCGTTTGTGCCGGCCGCCAGCACCGACTGCATGCAGATTGCGATCACCGATTTCACCGCGTTCTGTGTCTTTCCGACGCTGATGCACCACCTGCAGCGCGAGGCGCCCGGGCTGCGGTTTGAACTCCGTTATCTGCCCCACAGCCCGGCGCTGACCGAGCTGCTGGCGGGCGAGGTCGATCTTGCCCTCGGGTTCAATACCCCCGACCAGCCAGCCCATCCCGATTTCGAGGAGATTAACTGGCTGCGGGACGAATATGTGGTCATCAGCCAGGCCGACCGGACGGCGCTGACCCTGGACGCCTACCTTGCGGCCCGACATCTGGTGGTGACCCCGTGGAATGAACAGCAGGGGGTGCTGGATTGCGAACTGGAACGGCAGGGCTATTCGCGGCAGGTGGCGATGAAAACCCCCTCGATGCTGAGCGCGCCCTTTATTATTGAGCAGAGCGACCTGTTGATGGCGCTGCCCCGGCGAGCGGCGGAGACGTTGGCCCGCGCCGCCCGGCTGACCATTTTCCCGCTGCCGTTTCCGGTTCCGCCGTTTGACGTCAAGATTTACGCCCACCAACGCAGCGGGAAGCGCGAGGCTACCCGCTGGCTGATCTCGCTGTTGCAGACGCTGGTGCATGAGGCTTCCTGAGCCGGGGTGGCCCTGACTCCTGCGCGCCTGACGGCCCTGGCGACGTACCCTGGCCTCGGTCACAAAACGGAAAACTGGCTTTTCTACGACGCTGGGCGGCGCCGTCTTAATGGGGTGTGTTAAATGATTGTATATAAAAGTAATGTTAATTAGTTAAATGTTATTAATGCGTAAAATGCATTAATGGATGCGTTTATTACGCTTATTTCGTTCCCGGTTCTGTTTCAGTCTTCAGCAACAGGCGCGCGACAACGCGTGGATAACAAACTGGAGACCTGCATGCATTCGACAACCTCACTGATGAGTACCCGGGACCGGATCGGCGCCATTCTGCGCGTCACGTCCGGTAACTTTCTTGAACAGTTCGACTTTTTCCTGTTCGGGTTTTATGCCACCTACATTGCGCATACCTTTTTTCCGGCGAGCAGTGAATTCGCCTCGCTGATGATGACCTTCGCGGTCTTTGGCGCCGGTTTTTTGATGCGCCCCATCGGCGCCATTGTGCTTGGCGCCTACATCGACAAGGTAGGGCGGCGCAAGGGGCTGATCGTCACGCTGTCGATTATGGCCACCGGCACCTTCCTGATCGTGCTGATCCCCTCTTATCAGACCATTGGCCTGTGGGCGCCGCTGCTGGTGCTGATCGGCCGTCTGCTGCAGGGCTTTTCCGCCGGCGCCGAGCTGGGCGGGGTGTCGGTCTATCTGGCCGAGATCGCCACCCCGGGCCGCAAAGGCTTTTACACCAGCTGGCAGTCGGGCAGTCAGCAGGTTGCCATCATGGTGGCAGCCGCGATGGGCTTTGCCCTCAACGCGGTGCTGGAGCCGAGCGCCATCAGCGACTGGGGCTGGCGTATTCCGTTCCTTTTCGGCTGCCTGATCGTGCCGTTCATTTTTATCCTGCGCCGTAAGCTGGAGGAGACCCGGGAGTTTACTGCCCGCCGCCATCATCTGGCGATGCGCCAGGTGTTCGCCACCCTGCTGGCGAACTGGCAGGTGGTTATCGCCGGGATGATGATGGTGGCGATGACCACCACCGCGTTCTACCTGATCACCGTCTATGCGCCGACCTTTGGTAAAAAGGTGCTGATGCTCAGCGCCTCTGACAGCCTGCTGGTCACGCTGCTGGTGGCAATTTCCAACTTCTTCTGGCTGCCGGTGGGCGGGGCGCTCTCCGACCGCTTTGGCCGCCGGTCGGTGCTGATTGCCATGACCCTGCTGGCGCTGGCTACCGCCTGGCCTGCGCTGACCATGCTGGCGAACGCCCCGAGCTTTTTGATGATGCTGAGCGTGCTGCTGTGGCTGTCGTTTATCTACGGCATGTACAACGGAGCGATGATCCCGGCGCTGACCGAAATTATGCCCGCCGAAGTGCGCGTGGCAGGTTTTTCACTGGCCTACAGCCTGGCGACTGCGGTGTTTGGCGGCTTCACGCCGGTGATTTCCACGGCGCTGATCGAGTATACCGGTGATAAAGCGTCGCCCGGCTACTGGATGAGCTTTGCCGCCATCTGCGGCCTGCTGGCCACCTGCTACCTCTATCGCCGTCGCGCCGTTGCGCTGCAGACAGCACGTTAATCAGGGAGAAGATGATGCGTAAAACGACAGGAACCCTGCTGGCCACGCTGCTGCTGGCCGCCAGCGGCGGCAGCGCGCTGGCCGCTGAGGTGACCGTGATGATCTCCGGCGGCTTCAAAGCGGCGCTGGAAAAGCTGGCCCCGGCGTGGGAAAAACAAACCGGCAACCATCTGGTGGTGATCCCCGGCCCGTCGATGGGGAAAACGCCGCAGGCGATCCCTAACCGCCTGGCGCGGGGCGAACACGCGGACGTGGTGATCATGGTCGGGGACGCGCTGACCAGCCTCGAGAAAGCGGGCCGTACGCAGCCGGGTTCGCGCCGGGAGCTGGCCGACTCGCCGATCGGCGTGGTGGTGAAGGCGGGGGCGCCGCTGCCGGCTATCCGCAGCGCAGACCAACTGCGGGCGGCGCTGCTGGCCGCACCGTCGGTCGCTTACTCCGACAGCGCCAGCGGACGCTATGTCAGCTCGACGTTGTTCCACACCCTGGGCATTGATGACGCGATGCAGAGCAAAGCGCAGATGGTGGAGCGCATTCCGGTGGCCTCGGAAGTGGCGAAGGGACGGTATGCGATCGGTTTTCAGCAGGTGAGCGAACTGCTGCCGGTACCCGGCGTGACCTTTGTCGGCGAACTGCCGGATAACCTGCAGTACATCACCCGCTTTGCCGGGGCGGTGACCATCAGCGCCGACCACCCGCAGGAAGGCAAGGCGCTGCTGGCGTATCTCGCCTCACCGGCGGCGCAGGAGACCATCCATGCCACCGGTATGCGGAGCGTGGCCGCCGCCGCGCCGGTCAGCCAGAAGGATACTGTTCAATAATCAGCTTCTCCAGCTCTGCCGCCACGTAGGACTGAATACGGCCGCTGAGGCGGATCAGACCTACCGTGCGCGTGACCACCGGGTCGGTGAGCGGCACGGCGCGGAGAACGGAATGCTCCCCGGCGGGCATCGACATCGCGGGCACGGCGGCAATGCCGATGCCCGCCTCCACCATCCCCAGCATCGTGGTGACGTGACGGGTTTCGCAGATACTTGGCCGCGCCGGCGTCAGATGCGCCAGCTCCCGGTCGAGCAGAGTCCGGTTGCCCGAGACCCGATCCAGGCCAATATAATCCTGTTCAAAATACGCCTGCCAGCTGAGGTGCGTCTTGCGCGCCAGCGGATGATCGTACCGACAGGCGGCCACATAGCGGTCGTCGGCAAGAGGCGTGAATTCGAGACTGGCTGGCAGGTTTTTGGCAAAACAGAGGCCAAAGTCAGCCTGTCCGCTGCTGACGGCCTCGATCACATTCCCGACGCTGCTGTCAATCAACCGGATGCGCACCTGGGGATAACGCGCCTGAAAGCTGCGGATGATTTCCGGCATAAAGTAGTAGGCGGCGGAAGGCACTGTCGCCACCGTCACCAGCCCGGTGCGCGCCTTGCTGACCTGGCTGATATCCGCCAGCACCGTCTCGACATGGGCCAGCAGCTGCTCCGAACGTTCGGCAAAATTTTGCCCATACAGCGTGAGGGTCACCCGCCGGGTGGTGCGATCGAACAGCCGGTTGCCCAGCGCCGTCTCCAGCTTTTCGATGCGTCGGCTAAGGGCCGACTGCGACAGGCAGATGGATTCAGCCGCCAGTCGAAAACTGCCATATTCCATCAGGGCGCGAAAGGCGTAGAGATCGTTGAAGTCGAAATTAACGGGCATGGCGGCGGCATCCTTATCGGCTGTCAGGCGCATCGCCCCTCACCGGATGGGGCGATGGCGGGTAGGCTATCGGGCAGATCTTCGGGCGCGCGGGAAACCGCGCGCCAGGGCTTACACCTTAAGCAGTTTTACCGTGGCATCGATATCGATTTCGTCTTCCGAAAAGATCAGGGTTGTCCCCTGAAAGGTGGTGATCGCCAGCTTTTTCACCGAGCGCATCTCTCCCGGCTGCACCGTGGCTTTTGGCCGGATGCTGTTCATCAGCAGCCCGACCGACAGCACGGCGTTTTCTTTATCGACGCGGGTCTCGACCGGCTCTTCTTCCCGGTACACCACATAGGATTTGATGGAGGTCAGCTTCAACCGCTCGCCGGCAATATAGATATATTTGCTTTCCGGAATGACCTTCACCGCGTAGGCCGACAGCCCTTTATTGTTGGTGGTAGGTTCGAAAGTCACCGCCGCGTCTTTCTTGATAAGATCAGGATTGGCGACCTTAATCACGTGAAAATAACGATTTTCGCCGTTTTCATCTTTGATAAATCCAAAACCTTTATCTTTAAACCACGTTGTGATTGTTCCGTTCATCGCCATTACCGTATTACTCGTTGGTTAACACAAATTTTGCAGCGCGCAGTGTAAAGCACATTGCCTGTACAGGCCATGCCTTTGCGATAAGTGTGGGTGATAAATGACGCCGCCGCGAGGGCGGATTGTGCGCTAGCATCGTGCCGCTGGGCAAAATGGGGTACTATCGCCAGCCACTCCTTCTTCGGGCCGCCTGATGTCCACCATTATCGATACCTTTGTCGCGCCGCCGTGTCGCGAACAGATCACCCTCTTGTATCAGGACGAACACCTGCTGCTGATCAATAAGCCCGCCGGGCTGCTGAGCCTGTCGGGCAAAGATCCGCGCAACCTCGACTCCGTGCATCATCGGCTGGTACAGCGCTTTCCGGGCTGCACCCTGGTGCACCGCCTGGACTTCGGCACCTCCGGCCTGATGGTGATCGCCCGCAACAAGGGCATTAACGCCTTGCTGTGCCAGCAGTTCAGCCAGCGCACGGTGGACAAGGTCTATACGGCGCTGTTGTGCGGCCATCTGGCGGAAGATGAGGGGATAGTGGAGGCGGCAATCGCCAAAGATCCGGCCCGTTTCCCGCGCATGGCGCTCTGCGCCCGCCACGGCAAACCGGCGCGTTCGCGCTATCGGGTCATAGACCGCCTGTATCAGGCGCGAGAAGGCGAGAGGGCGCTGGCGTTAACCCGGGTGACGCTCACCCCGGAGACCGGACGGACCCATCAGCTGCGTATTCACTGCCAGCTGCTGGGCTATCCAATCCTTGGCTGCGATCTGTACGGTGGCCGGGAGCTGCCCGGCACGGAATGCGCTTCGCGGCTGATGCTGCACGCCAGCGAACTGCGCTTTGTCCACCCCGTCAGCCATGAGCCGATGCATATCCAGCAGGCGAGTCCGTTCTGATCGCCTGCGGCTGGAAAACCGGGGTTACCACATCAGATCGTCGGGCACCTTAAAGTCGGCATACGGATCGTCTTCATCCTGCTCATCCTGACTCAGGGCGCTGTGCAACACGATGCTGCTGGCGTCGCGCTGGGCGATTTTCTCGGCCACCACCGCCGGAATAATCGCGTATTCACCTTCGGGCTTGTTATCCACCGCCAGGCGGGCAATCGCCAGACGGCCGTTAATCAGCTGGGTCTGGGTGGTCTTGTCGACCATGATTTTTTTGATCAGATTATTATCGGTGAAGTTAAAGCCGATATCGCCCCGGGCGACCGTAATGCGGTTCATCTCGATCAGCTGCTTCACCTGGGCTTTATACTCTTTCGCCAGCACCGCCTGCTTTTGCTGCTCGCTGAGCTGCTTATCGCGCTCCAGCTGGGCTTTTTTATTTTCTTCCACCGCTTCCCGGGCCTCACGGGCCTGAACGCGGGATTTTTTCGCCGTCCTCTGGACTTTAGCCATTTTTTTGCTGCTGACCAGGCCGGCTTTGAGCATCTGCTCTTGTAAAGTGAGTTTTGTCATCTGCGTGTCTGAAACTGAGGAAACATCTGGCAAGTATACCTGCATTGGCAGAAACGACGCCAGACTACCAACCGCTCGTAACCCGATTAGCCTGACAAGCCCCTGGCGAAGCCAGGTTAACCCAGCCTCGCAGGCACAACTTTCCCGTCCCCGGCGAAGGATCTTCGCCCCTACTTTTTGCATGCCGACGATCCTTTTTTGTTATGAGTTGTCTTTTTTGTGATCTAGATTGTAGTACAATTTCTATTAATAGTACTACCATGTGTCGCAAGCAAGGATGAACAGGTTCACGTTTGTACTACCAGACCGGGTGGAAATGCGCTGAACGGAGTAAAGTAACCGGGCATAACCCCGTTAAGGACACGCTATGAACCTGACTAAAACCGATCGGCTGATGGTGACCCTGGGCCGCCAGATTGTGAGCGGCAAATATCTTCCCGGCGCGGCGCTGCCGGCGGAGGCTGAGCTGTGCGAGGAGTTTGCCACCTCCCGCAACATCATCCGCGAAGTCTTTCGCTCGCTGGAGGCGAAGCGCTTGATTGAGATGAAACGCTATCGCGGCGCCTTCGTCGCGCCGCGCAGCCAGTGGAATTTCCTCGACAGCGACGTATTGCAATGGGCGCTGGAACAGGATGAAGACCCGGGGCTCATCGCGGCAATGAGCGAAGTGCGTAATCTGGTGGAGCCGGCGATCGCCCGCTGGGCGGCAGAGCGGGCCACCTCCAGCGATCTGGCGCAGATTGAGGCGGCGCTGAATGACATGATCGCCAACAACCAGCAGCGCGATGCCTTTAATGAAGCCGACATTCGCTATCACGAAGCGGTGCTGGCGTCAGTGCATAACCCGGTGCTGCAGCAGCTCAGCGTGGCGATTAGCTCGCTGCAGCGCGCGATATTTGAACGGACCTGGATGGGGGATGAGGCCAACATGCCGCAAACGCTCCAGGAACATAAAGCGCTGTTCGATGCGATTCGCCATCAGGACAGCAACGCGGCAGAGCAGGCGGCGCTCACCATGATCGCCAGCTCGACACGAAGACTGAAGGAAATCACATGACATCTCGCTACATCGCTGTTGACTGGGGATCGACCAATTTTCGCGCCTGGCTGTTTGAGGGCGAACGCTGCCTCGACAGCCGGCAGTCGGCGGCGGGGATCGCCCGTCTGAACGGTCAATCGCCGGCAGCGGTGTTAGCGACACAGATCAATGGCTGGCGCGAGGGGCGTACCCCGGTGGTGATGGCGGGAATGGTAGGCAGCAACGTGGGCTGGAAGAACGCGCCCTATTTACCGCTTCCCGCCGATTTCACGGCCATTGGCGACCAGTTGACCGCCGTAGATGAAGGGATCTGGATTGTCCCCGGGCTTTGCACTTCCCGCGAGGACCACCACAACGTCATGCGCGGCGAAGAGACACAGCTCCTCGGCGCACGCCTGCTGGCCCCTGCGGCGGTGTATGTCATGCCCGGCACCCATTGCAAATGGGTCAAAACCGACGGCCGGCGGATTGAAGACTTTCGCACGGTGATGACCGGCGAACTGCACCATCTGCTGCTGACGCACTCCCTGATCGGTGCGGGATTACCTGAGCAGCAGGCTGCGCCGGCGGCGTTTCACGCCGGGCTGGCGCGCGGCCTGGCCGCACCCGCGGTGTTGCCACAGCTTTTTGAAACCCGCGCCGCGCACGTGCTGGGGGCGCTGGCCCGGGAGCAGGTGAGCGAGTATCTATCCGGCCTGTTAATTGGCGCGGAGGTGGCCAGCATGCGCGCCTTCATTGCCGACGAACAGGCTATCGCGATCGTTGCCGGTCCGTCCCTCATCGCGCGCTATCAGCAGGCTTTTCAGCTGCTGGGGCGCCAGGTGACGACAGTGTCGGGCGACGATGCCTTTCTGGCTGGTATAAGGAGCATCGCACATGCAGTGGCAAACCTCACTTCCGCTGATCGCTATTCTGCGCGGCATCACCCCTGACGAGGCGCTGGCGCACGTCGGCGCGGCGATCGCCGCCGGGTTCGACACCGTGGAGATCCCGCTCAATTCACCACAATGGCAACAGAGCATCCCGGCCGTGGTCGAGGCCTACGGCGCGCAGGCGCTGATTGGCGCCGGAACGGTGCTGCAGGAAGCGCAGGTCGATCGGCTGGCGCAACTGGGGGGGCGGCTGGTGGTGACCCCCAATGTGCAGCCGGCGGTGATCCGCCGGGCCGTCGGGCACGGGATGACCGTCTGCGCCGGCTGCGCGACGGCAAGCGAGGCGTTTACCGCGCTGGAGGCCGGGGCGCAGGCGCTGAAGATTTTTCCCTCTTCGGCGTTTGGCCCCGACTACATCAGGGCGCTGAAAGCGGTTTTGCCCGCGTCGGTGCCGGTATTTGCCGTCGGCGGCGTCACGCCGGAAAACCTGGCGCAATGGATCGAGGCCGGTTGTGCGGGCGCGGGGCTGGGCAGCGATCTCTATCGCGCCGGTCAGCCGGTAGCGCGGACCGCAGAGCAGGCCGCCGCATTTGTTAGGGCGTATCAAGAGGCTGTGAAATGAAAATAACCAAACTGACCACCTGGCGTTTACCCCCGCGCTGGATGTTCCTCAAGATTGAAACCGACGAGGGGATAGTCGGCTGGGGCGAGCCGATCGTTGAAGGCCGGGCGCGTACCGTGGAGGCGGCGGTACATGAGCTGGGGGACTATCTGATTGGCCAGGATCCGGCGCGGATCAACGATCTGTGGCAGGTTATGTACCGCGCCGGCTTTTATCGCGGCGGGCCGATCCTGATGAGCGCGATCGCCGGTATTGACCAGGCGCTGTGGGACATTAAAGGGAAGGCGTTGAATGCGCCGGTCTGGCAACTGCTGGGCGGCCTGGTGCGCGATAAAATCAAAGCCTACAGCTGGGTGGGAGGGGACAGACCTGCTGAGGTCATTGCCGGGATTAAGACGCTGCGCGGGATGGGGTTTGATACCTTCAAACTCAACGGCTGTCAGGAAATGGGGATGATTGACAGTTCGCGCACGGTGGATGCGGCGGTGAACACGGTGGCGCAGATCCGCGAAGCATTTGGCAACGACATCGAATTTGGCCTCGATTTCCATGGCCGCGTCAGCGCGCCGATGGCGAAACTGCTGATTAAAGAGCTGGAACCCTATCGGCCGCTGTTTATCGAAGAGCCGGTGCTGGCCGAGCAGGCGGAGTACTACCCGCGGCTGGCGGCGCAAACCGCGATCCCGCTGGCCGCCGGCGAGCGTATGTTCTCGCGCTTTGAGTTCAAGCGGGTGCTGGAGGCCGGCGGCCTGGCTATTCTGCAGCCCGATCTCTCTCACGCCGGCGGCATCACCGAGTGCTTCAAAATTGCCGGTATGGCGGAAGCGGCGGACGTGTCGCTGGCTCCGCACTGCCCGTTAGGCCCCATCGCGCTGGCCGCCTGTCTGCACGTGGACTTTGTTTCCTACAACGCTGTCTTCCAGGAGCAGAGCATGGGGATCCACTATAACCAGGGCGCCGAGTTACTCGACTTTGTGAAAAACAAAGCCGATTTCAATATGGAGGGGGGGTACTTTACGCCATTAATGAAGCCGGGGCTGGGGGTCGACATCGACGAAGAGAAAGTGATCGAGATGAGCCGACGCGCTCCTGACTGGCGGAACCCCGTCTGGCGCCTTGCCGATGGCGTGGTCGCCGAGTGGTAGTCCCCGGTTAATACCTGCTGCGATTCTTAATATCAATCTTTGCCTGGTGCGGGCGGTCTTCCCCTGCCCGAGGCAAAGTCATGGGGTTATTATTATGAGCATTGAACTCTGTACTTCTACATTAAAAAAGCTAAACAGCAAAATCATCCCCTTTATTATTATCTGCTATTTTGTCGCGAATCTTGATAAAACCAATATTTCCATTGCCGCGCTGCAAATGAACGCCGATCTGGGATTAACGGCCAGCATGTACGGCCTTGGGGTCGGGATGTTTTATATTTCCTATATTATTTTCGAAATTCCCAGCAACCTGATCATGACCCGGGTGGGGGCGCGGATCTGGATCGCCAGAATAATGATCACCTGGGGAATGGTGAGCGCCGGCATGGCGTTCGTCCAGACGCCGACCCAGCTCTATATTATGCGTTTTTTACTCGGTATGGCGGAGGCGGGATTCACCCCAGGGATTATTTACTATATCTCCTGCTGGTTTCCGAAGAGCAACCGGGCGCGGGCGATGTCGTTCTTTTATATGGGATCGGTACTGGCGTCGATCATCGGGCTGCCCGTCTCGGGGCTGATTTTAAATATGCATGGCATTGCCGATGTCGCCGGCTGGCGCTGGCTGTTCGCCATTGAAGGCGTTCCCGCCATCGTGCTGGGGGCGCTGGTGCTCTGGCTGCTGCCTTCCAGCCCGCAAAAGGCGGCCTGGCTCTCTGAGGCGGAGAAAGGCTGGCTGACGGCGCAGATTGCCGCTGATAACCGCGGCGCGGTAGTTAATCAACACGCCTCCTGGTTCAGTGCGCTGAAAAATAAAGTGGTACTCCTGCTGAGTCTGGTCTGGTTTCTGCAGGCGTTCGGCTCCATCGGCATCACGCTTTTCTTACCGCTGATCCTCAAAAGTATGGCCAGCGAGCAGAGCAATGTGGTTATTAGTCTGCTGTCCGCGGTGCCGTTTATTTTCGCCTGCCTGTTTATGTACCTCAATGGCCGTCATTCGGATGTGACCGGCGAGCGGGCGTGGCATATGGGGCTGCCGCTGATTCTGGCCGGTCTCTCGCTGGCGGTCGCTATCTATGCCGGCAACCTGCTGGTTGCCTACCTGCTGCTGGTGCTCACCGTGGGCTTTAATTTCGCGCTAACGCCGGTGTTCTGGGCGGTGACCACCGAGAAGCTGGCGGGCGTGGCGGCCGCAGCCTCCATTGCATTTATCAACACCATCGCCAATTTTGTCGGCTTAGGCTTGCCGCCGCTGCTCGGGAAGATTAAGGACCTGACCAACAGCTATCACTCCGGACTGCTGATCGTCGCTGTGGCGCTGGCCCTTGGCGGGATTATCGGCATCATCGTCTCCCGGAGCGGCCAGAAACCCTCCGCCTTCCACTCTCTGAAAGAAGATAAGCTATGAAACTGAACGTGTTAAAACAGGCCTCGCTCCCGGATGCCCTGACCGCGGAACTGGCGCGGCGCTATCACCTCGTGGAGCTGACAACTCTCACCGATGCCGACTTTTGCGCGCTGGCCGGCACCTTTACCGTGCTCATCACCAACGGCGAAGCCACCGTGACGCGAGAGCTGATCGCCAGCCTGCCCGCGCTGGAGCTGATTGCCGTCTTTGGCGTCGGCTATGACGGCGTGGATGTGCAGGCGGCCGCAGAGCACCAGGTGCGGGTCAGCCATACGCCGGGGGTGTTAACTGACGATGTGGCGGATCTGGCGCTGGGCCTGATGCTGGCGACCTCGCGGCAGATCGTCGCCGCCCACAAGTTTATCGAAGCGGGCGAGTGGGCGGCGGGCGGTTTTCCGTGGACGCAAAAAGTCTCCGGTTCGCGGGTTGGCATCGTGGGCATGGGGCGCATCGGCCAGGCCATCGCCCGGCGCTGCGAGGGGTTCGCCATGCAGATTGCTTATCATGACCGCAAGCGTCTCCCGGCGCTAAATTATGCCTGGCGGGAAGATCTGCTGACCCTGGCCGCGGAGAGTGATTTTCTGGTTATCTGCACGCCGGGAACGGCGGCAAACCAGGGGCTCATTAACCAGCCGGTGCTGGCGGCGCTGGGGGAGAAAGGGATCCTCATTAACATCTCGCGCGGCAGCGTGATTGATGAGCCCGCGCTGGTTGCCGCGCTGGAGAGCGGGATTATCGCCGGGGCGGGGCTGGATGTCTTCAGCCATGAACCGGCGGTGCCGGCCGGGCTGCTGCAGCGCAGTAATGTGGTCGTTACACCGCATATGGCCAGCGCCACCGGGAGCACCCGCGCGGCGATGGCGCAACTGGTGCTCGATAACGTCGCCTGCTGGGCTGAGAAGAAGGTGCTGGTGACTCCGGTGGCGGAAAGCCTGGCGGGCTGACCGCCAGGCCGCGAACGTACTGGGCTGCGGTACCGTGCAGGGCGTTCGCGGCGGGGATTACTCCCGGGGCTGGAGCTGATAAATCCAGGCACTGACCTGCTGCCCATCGTCGGTGGTCACCTCCACCGGCACCCGATCGTATCCCTCCTCAAAGTCGTCCAGCATGGGCCAGTGCGCCGCCAGCCGATCGGACAGGAACAGATAACCGTTGACCCGGGGGCCGTGAGCGTCGAGGACGATCCCCGGAAAATCGGCGGCTGCGCCCCAGCCGCGCGCGTAAAAGGTGCCGGTGACGTAGCCGGGACGCCACTCGCCCCCGATCGCCTCCAGAATGTGCGCATTGCTGCGACCGGGACAGAGCGTCCCATAGACAAATAGCGGTTTCATTTTTCCTCTCGCGTTCATCGTCTTGCCCGCATACAGCGGAGCGGAAACCCAAAATACGGGGGAATTCAGCGCCTGGCAATGGCCGGGTGGGGCGGGGTAACCGTGCGGGCATCGCTCTGTTGCCGGGATAAACTCAGGTCGTGGCAGAGGAACTGCGGTGGTATTTTTATTGTTGAGAATGAATTATATTTAAGATGAATATAAAAAGGCCGCCTGAGCGATAAGTACAATAATAAATATTCAATTAATAAATAATAAAAAGCCTGATTATAAAATATTTATTCTGAATGACTGAGGGCTGTGTAATAAAAATCGGCGAGTTTGATTTAAATATTATTTGCCCCTAACGTTGCCTGCTTCCGATCTTTCGCATTATGATAAACCTCCATTGAAAAATAACTGCAGCATCTGGTCCGGATACCCTCGCGGATAAGGCCTCATATTTCCTGCCCTGGTCATTGACAGGCAAACAATATTGTCGAACAAGGCGTAAAAGAAAAATAACGCAAATTGCGTTTTTGCGGTATATCGCCGGACATGACTGTGCGCCCGAACAAATGCAGGAAGTGAGAGCCAGTGCGGAGGGCGATTATTGTCCTGCGCGGCAGTCAGTCCGTTAGGGCAACAGATGAAAGCGAAAGGCACAGGAGGTGCAATGAAGATTTTCCGCCCATTATGGCGCGACGGGGCCTTTCTGGTCCCGCAGCAGTTTCAGCAGCAGGCTCGCTGGGATGCGCACGTCGCCGACACGGTCTCCCGCATGGCGCTCGCCCACCCGTGGGGGGTATTGCGTGCGGAGTTTGACGCCAGTGCGCTCACCCTTTCCCGGCTCAACGCCACCCGGCTGATCGTTCGTTTTGCCGACGGAACGCTGATTGACACCGAGCTGGCGGATACCCTACCGCCGGTCCGCGATGTATCGGACGTGATGCAGGACAGCGTGGAGGTTCTGCTCTCCCTGCCGCTGCTCAGCGCCAGCGGCGGCAATCTTGACGACGGCCAGGAGAGCGCCCGCCCGCGCCGCTGGCGCGCTGAGCAGGTGACTGTTCAGGAGCTCGCCGGCCATGAACGCAGCGAGCTGGCCGTTCTGCGTCACGCGCTGACGCTGCGTCTTTCCACCGAGGAAAATGCGGCCTTCCTTACCTGCCCGGTAGCGCGTCTGCTGCGCGATGCCCAGGGGCAGTGGATCGTTGACCCGGGATTCATCCCACCGCTGCTGTCGCTGGCGGCAAGCCCGACGCTGGTTAGCCAGCTGGGTGAGCTGTTACATCGCCTGCAGGCCCGGCGCAGACGCCTGATGGCCATGCGCCGTGAAAGCAATGCGCGGATGGCTGATTTTGCCGTGGCGGATGTCTCCTTGTTCTGGCTGCTTAATGCGCTGAACAGCGCCGAGCCGGTGCTCAGCGAACTGCATCAGGCTCCCTCGCGCCATCCGGAGTTGCTCTATCGCGAACTGGCCAGGCTGGCCGGCAGTCTGATGACCTTCTCCCTTGAACATCATCTGGAAGCTATCCCCCGCTACCGGCATGACTGGCCAGAACAGGTATTCCCGCCGCTGTTTGCTCTGCTGGACACGCTGCTTGAAGTCAGTCTGCCCTCGAGGGTGATCGCCATCGCTCTGGAGCAGGGCGCTGACCGGCAGATCTGGCGGGGCAGGCTACACGATGCGCGACTGCGCGAGGGAGCAGATTTTTATCTGTCGGTGCGCTCTTCACTGCCTCCTCACCAGCTGCAGAGCCGCTTTCCGCAGCTCTGCAAGGCGGGCAGTCACGACGATGTCGCCGAGGTCGTCAACATTGCGCTGAGCGGTATCGTAATTAAACCGCTGAGCCATGTGCCGGCGGCCATTCCGCTACGTCTGGAAAACCAATATTTCGCTCTGGATCTCTCCACCGATGCCGCCCGCGCGATGCTGGAGGCCGGGAATTGCACCTTCTATACCCCGGAATCGCTTGGCGACGTGAAACTTGAACTCTTTGCGGTACTGCGCTCATGAATATCTCTGAAAGCGATCTGATCAACAAAATCTTTTACCCGGGCTGGCTGATGGTCAGCCAGCTACGCTGCGGCCAGCCGGTGACCGATGGCGAGGCGCTCTATCGCCAGGCCTGTCGATGGGTGACCGAGGCGCGCGAGGCGCTGGCGGCGGCGGGAATCAGTGACGCCAGCGCTGAGCAGATGCTCTATGCCTACTGCGCGCTGCTCGATGAGAGCGTCCTCAACCGCGCCAGTCAGGATGATGGTTACCGCAGGTGGCGCAAGGATCCGCTGCAGGCGCGCTTTTTCAGCACCCTCAACGCCGGGGAAGAGCTCTGGGAACGGATCCGCCAGCTGCTGCGAGAGCCCGCGGCGGATACGGCAGTGCTGACCTGCTTCTTCCGTACTTTACAGCTGGGGTTTGTCGGACAGTACCGCGCCGAGGACGACGAACGACGTGAGGACGTGGCGCATGCGCTTGGCGCGCGGGTCCCGCCGTTCAGCATGACCCAGGAGACGCCGGTGGTGGTTCGTGCCTCCCGGCTGCGCAGCGGACGGCGGATGTACTGGTTCGGCTGGGCGGCTGGCATTGTAGCGCTGGCGGCGCTGTGGTTGACCTTCTCCTTCGTGCTGTCACAGATGGTGGCGCAGATAGCAGGGCAGGGATAAGAGATGCGTGATAACGCCCGTCGTCTGCTTACGATACTGACCGCCATCCTGGCCCTGTGGCTGGTGCTGGGCTTCTGGCCGCTGTCCAGCGGCAACCAGGTGATCTTTAGTCTGTGCATCCTGCTGGCGGGCGGCGCGGCGCTCTGGCGTCAGCGTCGCAGGGTAGTCAGCCATCAGCGACCGGAAATCGTCCTGCCGCCTGAGGATTTTCAGGGCGGAGTGGTTCTGGTCTGTGGGGATACCGATGGTCTGTTTCCCGGGCGTTCGGCGCACTGCGAAACCCGCCATGGCTGGTATCTTCGGGTGGACAGTGCGGAGCAGTTGCCGCTGCTGGCGCAGTACCTGACGGCGGCGCGTCCGGCGCTGGTATCGCAGGTTTCCGTGCTGCTGGCGGTGGTACCGGAGCGCCACTCCACCGGGGAGCAACTGGCGCAGTCGCTGTGCGACTGGCGGCGGAGTATCGTTCAGTGCCGAACCTGGCTGAACGGTCTGCCGCCGGTGTGGAGCGTGTTCTGGGTGACACCACCAGGCGGCCAGGCCGCGGAAAACCGCTGGTTTACCATCACGCCGGAGAGGCCTGGTCTCCAGGTACAGCAGAAGGGACAAGCGCCCCAGTCGGTTGCCGGGTGGCAGCGGGAGGGCAGCCCTGCCTCACGCCTGTATCAGATGCTGTGGCTGGAGAGCATTCTGACCTTGGCCGAAAACGCTCTTTTCCGGCCATTCCGCGCCCGGCAGGCGGAACTTCCTCCGCTGAAACTGTGTGCTGCGGGCATCTGCCTGACACCGGTGGCGCCGGTGGCGAATAACCTCTGGCAACAGCAAATCGCCGGGATCACCACGCTCTCTCCTGGCAACGCCGCGGCGCCAGGTCCTCACCCGCTGCCGGATCTTCTTCTGTCGTCACTGCCGCACCGCCACGGGGTCAGCCGCCGGATGCGCGATGCTGGTCTTGCCGCTGGCGTGGGCTTCCTCTTTCTGGCGCTGGCGATGCTGGCTTCCTTTATCAACAACCAGCGCCTGGTGCGCAGCGTCGGCGATCATCTGGCGGTGTACCACCGCCTCAGCGGCACGCCGCCGATGCCGAAGCTGCAGGCGCAGCAGCGTCTGCGTGCCGACAGCCGCCTGCTGGATGACTGGCTGCGCCGGGGAGAGCCGTTGCGTTACCGGCTGGGGCTGTATCAGGGGATGCGGCTGATCCCCTTCGTGGAAGCCGCTATCAATGACTGGGCGCCGCCCCCGCCGGTGCGTCCGGTCATTAAGCAGGTTATGCAGGGACCGCAGACGATCCGCCTCGATAGCATGGCGCTGTTCGATACCGGCAAATCGACACTGAAACCGGGTTCGACAAAGCTGCTGGTGAACTCGCTGCTGGGCATTAAGGCGAAACCCGGCTGGCTGATCGTGGTGGCAGGCCATACCGACAGCATCGGCAACGATAAATCCAATCAACAACTCTCTCTGAAGCGTGCCGAGGCGGTCCGCGACTGGATGCGCGATACCGGCGATGTGCCGGAGAGCTGTTTTGCGGTGCAGGGCTACGGCGCAAGTCGTCCTGTCGCCAGCAACGAGACGCCAGAGGGGCGGGCGCAAAATCGCCGGGTGGAGATCAGTCTGGTCCCGCAGAAGGACGCCTGTCTGACGCCGGGCACGGCTAATACGTCAGGAGCCGGGGCTGACGCATTAAAAAGCGAAACCGAGTAATCCGCGACCCCGATCGCGGAGGTTGAACAACAATCTGCCTGCCTGACCTTGTGCGCTCCGGGTCCCTGATAAACAGGAAACAGCGATGGGCGGTAGCGTGCCTGCAGCCAGTCAATCTTGTCGGCTAAGCGAAGCCTCTGCGGGGATGAAGCTCGGGAAAGGGGATGGATAAAGGAGATCATTATGGATAGCGCTAAGGACAGTGGCAGAGAAATGCTGGCGGCGATAAACGTTGAAGGCTCCGGTTTCTGGCTGCTTTTTTTATTTCTCAGTCAGTGAATATAAATATCCCTGGGGTTACCTTTTAGTTACGAAACTCCTGGTGGGGTATCTGATATATCGATATGCACATAAATATATTTATGATGAATGAGATGATTATCATTAAACAAAATTAAACAGGGCGTCCTGTGAATTGATTTTTGATAGTCATTACAGCGGAGTAAAACAGGAATATAATGGATACCTCTTCAATAATTACCGTCACCACCCTTAACCGTTACCAGCTGGGTATTCCTTCATGTACCGCATCGCTGGATGTGGAAGAATTCAGTGGGGCAGAAAAACTGAGTGAACTTTATTATTACACTATTACGTTTACCAGCGCAGAGAAAAATATTGATGCCGCACAGCTCCTGAGCAAACCCGCCATGCTGACGATGGGCGGCGGCGCACTGCAGCAGCTGGCGGACTGCAAACGCGTCCATGGTGTGATTACCACCTTCCAGCGCGTCAATCGTTCTGAAGATCAGTCGACCTATCAGATAACCCTCCAGCCGTTTCTCTCCCTGCTGGATAAACAGTTTCGCAGCCATCGTTTTTTCGTCAACAAATCGGTACCGGAGGTGGTGGAGCAGGTATTGCAGGAACATCACCTGCATGACTGGGAGTATGAGTTTAATCTCAAGCAACACTATCCACGGCGCGAGCAAATTAATCAGTATCAGGAGAGCGACCTGGCATTTATCCAGCGCCTGCTGGCAGAGGTGGGGATATTTTATTTCTTCACCCTGCAGGAAGAGGCGCAGAGCGAAGTGGTTCACTTCGCCGACGCGCAGCGGGCGCTGATGTTCGATAAAACACTTCCTGTAAACAGCCCGTCCGGGATGAGCGACAGCGGTACGGAATCGATATGGGGTCTGAGCATCACCCACAACGTCGTAGAGGCGAACGTCACTACCCGGGATTATAACCCCCGCGATGCGCAGAGCGTTCTCCAGTCGGCAACAGCGGATATGACCCGGGGAAATGGTGAAGGCATCACTTACGGTGAGGTATACCACTATAAGCTTCGCCACCGGGAGCGTGGCGATAAAATCGACCCGCAGACGGAGACCGCCAACTTCTATGCCCGCCTCGACCATGAGCGTTTTCTGGCTCACCAGACGCTTATTACCGCGATCAGTACTGCAGCCTGGCTGGCGCCGGCCCAGGTGCTGACCGTTACCGACAGCCTGCCGTCGACCCTGCCTGCGCCCGTACAGGATCCGCTGTTAATCATCGGCACCGGTTTTACCGCCAGCCGCCGGGAGGCGCTGCGGGTGTCCCTGCTGGCGGTGCCCTACAGCGAAACATTGTGCTGGCGTCCGCCGCTGCTGCCGCGCCCGAAGGTGACTGGCACCATGACGGCGCGGGTGACCAGCGCGAAAGCGAATGATATCTACGCCTGGCAGGATGCGTCCGGCCTGTACAGGGTGAAATTTGACCCTGACAGAGATGAGAAAGGGCAGGGTCAGGAAAGCATGCCGGTGCGTCTCGCCAAACCCTACGGCGGCGACGTGTACGGCTTTCACTTCCCGCTGATCCAGGGCACGGAGGTGGCGATTGCTTTCCACGAAGGCGATCCCGACCGGCCGTATATTGCGCATGCGCTGCATGACTCGCGGCATGTCGACCCTGTGACGGAGAAAAACAGCACCCGCAATGTGATTCGTACTCCGGCCAATAATAAGCTGCGAATGGAGGATAAGCGCGGCGAGGAGCATATCAAGCTCAGCACCGAGTACGGCGGCAAGACGCAGCTGAACCTGGGGCATAACGTGAATGCGCAGAGGGAGTTGCGGGGCGAGGGTGCGGAACTGCGTACGGATAAATGGGTGAGCATCCGGGGCGGTGCGGGGGTGTTTATCAGTGCGGATAAACAGCCTTCGGCAGGCGACAGGATGCTGGCAATGGAGGAGGCGATTGCGCAGCTTGAAAATGCCCTGGGTATTGCGAAAAGCCTGGCGTCGGCAGCGGAATCGGCTCAGGCCCTGCCATCGGATACCGGCAACCAGCAGACGCTGAACGATGCGCTGAAAGAGCTGGCGCAGCCGGGGATAGTGCTGAATGCGCCGCAGGGCGTGAGCATCAGCAGTCCGCAGGCGGTACGGTTGTCTTCGGGTAGCGCCAGCGTGGGGATTGTGTCACAGCAGAATACGGACATCAGTGCGCTGAAACGTTTTACGGTGGCGGCGGGAGAAGCCGTCAGCCTGCTGGCGCGAAAGGCGGGGATGAAGCTGTTTGCGGCGAAGGGAAAGATTGAAATCCAGGCGCAGGATGATGCGCTGGAGGCGACGGCGAAAAAGGATATCACCGTGACCAGCGTGGAAGGGCGAGTGGAAATCACGGCGGCGGAGGAACTGGTGGTGAACTGTGCGGGAGCGTATATCAGGCTAAGTGGTGGCAATATCGAGCTGGGCTGCCCTGGGAATATTCTGCTGAAATCGGCCAATGTGCAGAAAATGGGCGCAGCTGATTATGATGCAAACAAACCTGAGCTTCCCGTCGGTTTCAGTGAGTTTTTTACTGCAAAAGATGAAGAGTCCGGGGAGATTTTACCTTTTACCCGGTACAGGATAACAACCGGTGAAGGTAAAGTATTTGAAGGCAGGACCGATGCGGAAGGTAAAACTGTTGCAGTTTATACTGCCCTGCCTGATGCCCTGCATATAGAATTACTTTAAAGAATGAAGGAATAGCATATGGCTACCGGAGAAGAGAAAAGTAAAACATCGGTACAAGGGACGGGAACGGTTGTAAAAGGAAAATATGGCCCAGAATGTTATTTTCACCCAGGTAGCGCAACATTGCTTTTTCTGGAGGCTTCAGATACTAAAATTATCGAACAGGAGCATGATTTTCTGTCTGGCTTGCTTGAAACTCAGAAACAGGCGCAAAAAAATCTTGATGATATTAATTTTGAAGCAATCACTCAGGCAGGCAGAGTGCCAGCAAGAAAATTTGAAAGTGAAATCACTAAAGCCTATGAAGCCTTAAACAAAGCAAATCAGGCTTTGCGGAAAGAGCTTATGTCACTAACAGCGAATCCTCCGGAGGGGGAATTGCTTAATGATAAAATGAAAGATACTGCCATTGGTATAATGGAACTTATTCCGCTTAAAAATAACACAGTGAAAGGATTCAAGAAAACTTATGTGCGTTCCGATAAAATAAAACACCAGTGGCGAACATATAAGCTCAGCGAAGTTGATAAAGAAAGTGGTGAAGCCAGTTTCATAAAATATAAAAACAAAACTATTGTTTCTCAGGATGCGAATGGTAATCAGGTTAATAAAACCATACGTCAGGGAAAAATAGATACAGCAGAACTAAAAAAACAACTAAGTAACGTACCTGTTTCATTGAAATTCGATCTTGTTGACGATACGAATGTTATTGTCAGTCACTGGGCAGAGGAAATGAACAAATCTCTGACCTGGCCAAAGGGGGATGGTAAAGTCGATGAATCTGTTTATCACCAGTATGTTGATATCAGCGCGCAGGCTCAACTGATGCGCTACAGCCATGGAGCGGGTGCATCAGCGGAATATAATCCGTCAGAAAAAAAACTGGAGGGAAAAATTGAAGGTCATGCCAGTTTTGCACTGGGGGAGGCGAAGGCCGAAACGGCCCTGTACCTGCCGGACAGGTTAGGTGTCAGCCTTTTATTTCCGGCGAAAAAAGTGACTCCACAGACACCGGATGGTGTCTGTAATATGGGAGCGCTGCGTTTTGCCATGAAACTGGTATTGTCAGGTAGCGTAGGTGCCAGTGCTGCAATTGAATTAGGGGTGACAGCAGACTGGAGTGGAGAAATGGGAAAGGGCTATGGCATTAAAGGCCATCCTGCAACCCTGACTGCCCCACCGTTACCAGGACAGCAGCAGGTGAATTTAAAGACCTCAACAATACCTGAAGCACAGGGGGGAGGTGAAATTGGTATTTTTGTTGGTGCTCAGGCGGGAGGTAATATCAGTGGTGCCATTGAGTGGTTTGACCCGCATCCTGATGATACGCCAGTAGCTATAGGTGTTGAGAAAGATAACAAACCCATTGTCAATAAAGAGAAGAAGTTTGCCGCGATAGCCAAACTGGAAGCGGGGATGACGGTGCAGGCAGGCGCAGGGGGAAGTGGGGTTTTTTATATCACCTATATTCAGGGACGTTTTCGTATTTACTGTAAAGCGGCTTTATGTTGGGGAGTGGGAGCCAAAGGGGAAGTCGGTTTTGAAGTTGATGGCAGCAGCTTTGCGGCTTTTATGAAGAGCTTTCTTTATATGCTGAGAAATGTGGATTATCAGAAGCTTGAGCAGATGATGGCAGGAGATGCCTTCCGTTCTTTATGTGCAATTCCTATTATTATGGCGGCACAAGGGATACAGGCGGGTGAGGCCATGCTAAAGAATATGGGAATAATATTACGACGAATTGAAACCGATCTTGAAGATGAAAATAAGCGCGTTCATCTGATGAATAGTATTTTGTCAAACCCCGACCAGCTTAAATATACCCCTCCGGAAACAAAAGGGGCAGTGATTGCCACATTAATTGATCAGAACTGGGTGGACTGGCTTGATCCACGAAATCAGAATAATGATTTTTTTTCCGTTAACAGCTGGAAGCTCGGTCCTCTAAAGAGGCGAAAACAAGCGGTGTTTATGGCGCTGAAGTGGATACAAAGTCAGGCAGATTATAACAATGTCATGCAGCATTTGACGTTGTCGCCAGGGGAGAAGAAAGGTAATAAAGAATTGAATGAAAAAGATGTGATTAAGTTTTTAGTCATTGGAGAACGAAAATTGTTTTTCTATACCAATTATGGCGAAAAGCTCACCTTATTGCATAATAACCTTCCGGTTTCCGTTGGCCCGGATGAACCATTTAGACCTATTCCGGATATCCTGATGTCAGAATATCTTGCCATGATCGACGACCAGCATCCGACGGGTACAATGACTGCCTGATGCAATGGCTGAGGTGATAAGATGAGAAAATTAATCGTAGTTGCTTCCGTTGCTGCCGGTTTACTGACCGGGTGCGATCAGGGAAATACCACCGGGAGTGAAAAAGCAGCTAAAGCACTTGTGGATAAATCGGTCTCTAATATGGTCCCCGTTCAGGGTGGTGAGTTTTTAATGGGTGATTTTGGTCCATTAGTTGGTCAAAAATTACCTTTCAGCATACAACAGGATGATAAAACTTTACATAAGGTTATTTTAAGTGATTTTTCGATATCAAAATATAAAGTCACTAACGATGATTTTAATGTTTATTTGAAAGTAAAAGATAAAAAAAATCCACCTGTGGATATACTGGCAAAACGTCATCCTTCTCTGCTAAAGGGGGATTATCCTGCAGGTGTTATCTGGCAACAGGCAAAAGATTATTGTCAGTGGTTAGGTAAAAAATCCGGTAAAAAAATTGATTTGCCGACAGAGGCGCAATGGGAGTTTGCAGCAAGGTCCAGAGGTCAGTATCTTCCGTTTGCTACTAACAATGGTGAGTTTTCACCAGGAAAAAATGTCCCAAGCCAGGATGAACTGAATAAATACACTGACGGGATGGGGCTTCCCATTTATCCAGTAGGTAAATACCCATCAAATCCCTTAGGGCTGTATGATATGGGATTGAGTGGTTCAGAATGGACCAATGACTGGTATGCAGCAGATTATTACTCCAACTCTCCGGTAAAGAATCCTCAGGGACCAGAGCAAGGGACCGAGAAAGTGTTGCGTGGGAATGTTGGCGGCGACAGACAGTACGCATTGACTATGTTTAGACAATCTGCTTCACCACTCCCAGAAGAAGTTGATGGTGACTATGAAAAATATGGTGTTGGTCCGCAGTATGTATTTCGTTGTGTCGTTAATAAATAATGTGTGATGCCATCTCTTATTTTAACCGAGTCAGAATGCTCAACGAATATTCGGCTGAACCGGATAGGATATTTAATCTATCCCGGATTTCCTGATGTCAGAATATCTTGCCATGATTGATGAGCTGCACCCGACGGGGACAATGACTGCCTGATGCAAAGGCTTAGGTGATAAGATGAGAAAATTAATCGTAGTTGCTTCTGTTGCCGCCAGTTTACTGCTCGGGTGCGACCAGAAGAGTACTGACAAGCGTGAAACCTTGTCTGAAGCGCTTGTTGCTAAGTCGCTCTCTAACATGGTTCCCGTTCAGGGCGGCGAGTTTTTAATGGGGGATTTTGGCCCATTAGTCGGTGAAAAACTGCCTTTCAGCATAAACCAGGATGACAAGGTATTACATAAGGTTGTATTAAGCGATTTTTCAATATCAAAATACAAAGTCACCAATGATGATTATAATAAATATCTGCAGATAACAGGAGTAAAAAAACCACCCATTAATATTCTGCTAAAAGATTACCCATCATTGCAAAAAAGTGATTATTCTGTTGGCATCACCTGGCAACAGGCAAAAGACTATTGTCAGTGGTTAGGTAAGGAGTCTGGTAAAAAATTTGATTTACCAACAGAGGCGCAATGGGAATATGCAGCAAGATCCAGAGGGCAATACATTCCGTTTGCAACGAATAATGGTGAGTTCCTGCCCGGTAAAAACATCCCCAGCCAGGATGAGCTGAGTGAATATACTGATGGAGCAGGTATTCCTATTTATCCAGTGGGGAAATATCCCCCAAACCCCCTGGGTCTGTATGATATGGGACTTAGTGGCTCAGAATGGACCAATGACTGGTATGCGTCAGATTATTACTCTCATTCTCCGGTAAACGATCCTCAGGGACCCGTAAAGGGGACCGAAAAAGTCCTCCGCGGGAATGTTGGCGGTGACAGACAATACGCTTTAACCGTGTTCAGACAATCAGATTTGCCAGTTCCAAAGATCAATAAAGACGATGATTATGAAAAATATGGTGTTGGTCCGCAGTATGTTTTCCGTTGCGTCATCAATAAATAATGTCGTTTGGTGGTGACATATATCATTTTAACCGGAGCAACAACGTTGAATGAATGTTCCAATAAACCGGAGAGACTATTTAAACCTGTCCCTGATAGCCTGATGTCAGAATATCTTGCCATGATCGACGACCAGCACCCGACGGGGACAATGACTGCCTGATGCAAAGGCTTAGGTGATAAGATGAGAAAATTAATCGTAGTTGCTTCTGTTGCCGCCAGTTTACTGCTCGGGTGCGACCAGAAGAGTATTGGCAAGCGTGAAACCTTGTCTGAAGCGCTTGTTGCTAAGTCGCTTTCTAACATGGTTCCCGTTAAGGGCGGCGAGTTCTTAATGGGGGATTTTGGCCCATTAGTCGGTGAAAAACTGCCTTTCAGCATAAACCAGGATGATAAGGTATTACATAAGGTTGTGTTAAGTGATTTTTTACTATCAAAATATAAGGTTAGCAATAAGAATTATAGAGAGTATTCAAAACTTACTAATAAAAGAGCACTGCCGGTAGGTCCATTTATGAAAAATTATCCATCTTTATTATCCGATGATTATTCAGCAAATGTGACCTGGCAACAGGCAAAAGACTATTGTCAGTGGTTAGGTAAGGAGTCCGGTAAAAAAATTGATTTGCCGACAGAGGCGCAATGGGAGTATGCAGCAAGATCCAGAGGGCAGTATCTTCCGTTTGCTACCAACAATGGTGAGCTTTTACCCGGGGAAAATTTCCCGAACCAGGACGAACTGGATAGTTATACTGATAGTATTGGGCTTCCTTTTTATCCATTAGGGAAGTTCCCGCCAAACCCCTTAGGTCTGTATGATATGGGACTCAGTGGCTCTGAATGGACCAATGACTGGTATGCAGCAGATTATTACTCTCATTCTCCGGTAAACGATCCTCAGGGCCCTGCGCAGGGTACTAAAAAAGTCCTGCGCGGGAATGTTGGCGGCGACAGACAGTACGCTTTAACCATGTTCAGACAATCAGATCTGCCGGTGCCAAAGATTAGTAAAGACGATGACTATGAAAAATATGGTGTTGGTCCGCAGTATGTATTTCGTTGTGCCGTTAATAAATAATGTGTGATGCTATATCTTATTTTAAAAAATCGGTGGCGTTCAACATATAAGGTTTTTTTCTAATGGATGGTAAAATCATGTACAGTAGTGAAATTATTTCATCGTCATCAACGATGATTGTCAACGGAAAAGGTGGTGCTCATTAAAAATCTGAAAGAAGAAATGTTAAGGTTTGAAGATGAAGCCAAAACTGACTGGCTGTTTCCTAATCCTATGCCGTTTGGTCTGGAACGAGTTATGATTCACCAGTGGGTGCGGGCTTATCTAGGATTTCCGATGGTTTACGTTGAAGCAAAAATTGTTATGACTGCTTATAGGGGGGAAGAGATATATACCTTACCTATACCTCATCAAAATAGTTCTGTCGGATTTGCCTATAACAATGATTTATTTTCAGAAACCGTGACTTTTTATCCACTGGAGCGAGAAAAGGAGATTCATATTGCGCTTGATAAAAAGCGACTTGGTGGCAAATGAATATTGATATCGAACACTTGTGAAGCAATTAGGTAAACCTTATCAGGATATTTATGAACAAGGTTTAATTCCCTACAAAACAAAACCAACGATTACTGTTAGTGATGATATTTTCAGGCTGGATATGAGGCGAGAAAGAATATTTTCATCTTTTATAAATAACCAGAAAAAATCTTGAGGAAGTGACTTTGCGGTTAGAAGATGAAAATAAAACGGCTTGGTTATTTCCTAATCCGCTGCCTTTTAGTCTTGAACCAGTAATGACGCAGCGATGGATGCGCGAACGCTTTGGATTTCCCATAGGTTATGGCGAACGCAAAATGATAGGGAGCAATAGTCGTCATATTAGCGAGGTATACCCACTGTTGCCACCTAATCAGAAAATGTCTGTTTTATTTGCTTATAATTCTGATTATTTTGTTGTTAGTGTGTTTTTTATTGTATAGAGCATGCAATAGAAATTAAGGCGACTTTCACGAGTATAAGGTCGTCTGGCAATTGGCGTTCGAAGTGAAAAATTATTAATGTAGGGGATATCACCTGGGGGAAGAAGTATGTATTAAGTAAAGAGAGGTGTGCAGATATTCCAGATATTATTTTATGTTTATTATTCTTCCTTTGACAGGAGTCGCCGTTTTTTGTCTGTTATTAAATGTTATTGCCTCACTCTTTAGGTTGAAATAGATGCGATTGAGTATTCTAATTAATAATTACTGTATCGCTGATATATAAAAGGAAATTCAATGTCCAAAGGTTTTGTATTACTCGGCGATAAAACCACGCACGGCGGTGCTGTTATTTCCGCATCTTCCACCATGATTGTAAATGGAAAGCCCGTAGCGCTGGTGGGGGATAAAGTCAGCTGCCCGATTCCGGGACATGGCACTAATGCCATTATTGAGGGATCGCCGGAATGGTCTTCCGATGGTAAAGCCATCGTGGTCGATGGCTGCAAATGTCAGTGCGGTTGCCAGGTGATTTCCGGCGCGCCGGAATGCGCGATAGGATAAAAAATGGGCTGGGTACGAACAAAAGCATTGACCATGGAGCAGCCATCGGCTCCTTCACTGACCCGATGGCTGTTTGCCGGTGTACTGATGGCGATTATCGGTGTCCTGCTCTTTATCCTCCATGCCTCCGGCACCGTAAAAATTATCTCAGTGATAAATATCTGGTGGGTATCCCTGATGCCTGCAGGATGCTGGTTGCTGATTTTTTGCCTGCGTTGCTACCTGTGGGACAGGGATCTGAAAGCGCATCAGTTCTTGCTGAAAGAGGCGGAATACGGACAGCAGAGGTGGGAAGACTGGGCCGGGCGCTGGCTGGCCGTTCTGGGCAGTGCAGTGCTGTTGCCGGATCATATTTCTGCGGCGCATTGGGGGAGTGAGCGGCCTCAGCAATACGGACTTACCCGCAGGATTAATTACCTTCCGGTAGAAGAGCCCGTGCAGTTGAGTGCGATGCATGCGCTGCTGACCAGTATAGAAGAGCGCGTGCAGTGCCTGCCGGAAGAGCTACCGCTGTATGTCACCCTGATCACGGATAATCCCTCGCCTGAGCTGACCAGCAGTTTCAGTAATCTCTGGAAAGAACACATTCCTGGTCGTGCCGTGCCTGATGATATTACCGTTACCGGCTCATTCTCACTGTCGGAAGTGGAGGAGCGCCTGAAGCAGCCTGTACTGACGGTCAATTTACTCCTGGTCATCCAGCTCAACGGTGGTACAGCATACTCCGACGGGCTGGCCGTGCTGCTGCTGACCAGCGATGATGTGGCGCAAAAATACCATCTGCCGCACTCATCACGGCTGTTACGTCCTATGCCCTTAGATATGACGAACTTTGAAGACGATATCACCCTGTTTCTGGAAACCCAGACTGTCGCCTGCCATACGCCCTCCGTTATCGGGGACGCAAAAAAATGGACGGAAAGAAGCGCCGCGCTTATCACGCAGGGCGGCAAAATGCATACCCCATGGAAAGCTGAAGATATCGCGCTGCTGGAAAAATGGTGCGGTATTCCGGGACCCGCAGCGCCCTGGCTCCTGATCGCGCTGGCAGCCGATCTGGTCAGCCTCCGTAAACAGCCCCTGCTGGCGTTATTTTCCAGCGAACAGGAACATTTTATCAGTACCATCACCCCAGGGAGTGAAGATGAATATACCGGGTAATGGCCTGGGCCGGTTTGGCCTGGCCGGGCTTACGTTGGCCGGGATGGCTGCAATATGGTGGGGGATCACCCGCTATGGCGGCATGCTGAATATCAATACGCGGGGCGAGCAGGTACTGGTGTTTGTCCTGGTCTGTCTGGCGTTGGTATTTGTTTTTTACCTTCCTGCAATGTCCCGCCGTGTGAAGGAGAGTTTATATCGCCGGCAGTCGCAGCAGGCCAGCGTCTTACCCGGCGAAGAAGGGCGCGTGGCGCTGACACCTCCCCATCATATTACGGTGGGGGAAATTCGCCAGACTCTACGCTATCAGTATGGACGCGCCTGGTCCCGCAAAGTCCGTATTCTGCTGATAATTGGCTCAGTCAGAGACGTAGAACAACTGACCCCAAAGCTCACGCAGGAACTCTGGCAGGAAGATCAGGGTACATTATTGCTGTGGGGTGGAGACCCTGGGGCAGCGGTAGATAACGCCTGGTTCACAGCGCTGCGTAAACTGCGTTATCGCCCGGCTGATGGTATGGTGTGGGTAACATCGGGCTTTGACGGCGTTTTGACAACGATGAACAGAACGAAGCCCAGGCTCACGCCAGATGAAATGGACAGTGTGTCTCACTCTCTAAAGCTACGCTACGAAGCTCTTGGCTGGAAACTACCCCTATACGTCTGGTCGCTGTATGAGGGGGGCAACGAAAAAAATGGACGTATCACTCAGCCTGTAGGCTGCCTGTTACCTGCAGGTTGTACGCCGCAAATAGTTGCCGAACAGTTCACTGCCCTGGCGTCGTTACTGATAGAGCAGGGCATCCAGCAGATATGCGGTCAGCCACAGCACAATTTTTTACTCGCGCTGGCCGATCAGTTGACCCGTAAACCGGAAACGGTGACGGAGCCGTTATCGGTATTGCTTAATCCTTACCGCCCGCAGCCGCTGGCCGGAGTGGTGTTCAGCGCGCCGTCGGCGGAGGCCGGCCGCAGTATCAGCCATCACTGGGGCCGGGATAACCGCTGGGATATTCTGCCGGACAGGATGACGGAATTACCCGCAGGTCTACGTCCGCGCAAACAGGGAGTCAACTGGATGCGTGGGATGAGCGTGGCCGCCGCCGCCCTGATGTTACTCTGGGCCGCCTCAATGACAGTCTCTTTTATCGCCAACCGCCACCTGGTGGCGATCGCACAGGAGCAGGTGCAGCAGGCCTCGGCGGGAAAACAGCCGCTGGCCGTACGCCTGCATGCGCTCTCCGCGTTACAGAAAACGCTTTCTCAACTGGAATACCGCTCGCAGCACGGAGCGCCGTGGTACCTCCGCGCTGGCCTCAGTCAGAACGATGACCTGCTGGCGGCGCTGTTCCCGCGCTACGGAGAGAGGGCGCAGCCGCTGCTGCGCGATGCGGCGGCGCATCATCTGGAAGAGCAGCTCACCGCCTTCGTGCACCTGCCGCCGGACAGCCCACTGCGTGAGAAGATGACGAAGACCGCTTACGGACAACTGAAACAATATCTGATGTTGACCCGCCCGGAAAAAATGGACGCCGCGTGGTTCGCCACCACGCTAATGCAGGACTGGTCGCAGCGCTCAGGCATCGCCGACGCCGTCTGGCAGGGCAGCGGCCCTTCGCTGCTGGCATTTTATGCCGCCAGTCTGGTGTCGCATCCGCAGTGGCGTCTGCCTGTCGATGATGGTCTGGTCAGCCAGGTGCGCACACGGTTAATTCGACAGATGGGCCAGCGCAACAGTGAGTCCACGCTTTACCAGAAGATGCTCGCGCAGGTGGCGAATCAGTATGCCGATATGCGCCTGGCGGATATGACTGCCGACACCGATGCTTCGCGTCTGTTCAGCACTGATGAGGTGGTGCCGGGCATGTTTACCCGTCAGGCCTGGGAGCAGGCCGTGCAGCCGGCCATTGAGAAAGTGGTCGCGGAACGCCGCGATGAAATGGACTGGGTGTTGAGCGATACGAAGCAGACTGCCGCGCAGTCGACGTCGCCGGAAGCTCTGCGAGCCAGGCTGGCGGAGCGTTATTTCGCTGATTTCAGCGGCTCCTGGCTGGATTTCCTCAACAGTCTGCGCTGGCAGCGCGCGGCGACCCTCTCCGATGCTATCGACCAGCTGACCCTGATGGCCGATGTGCGCCAGTCGCCGCTGGTGGCGCTGATGAACACCCTGAGCGTGCAGGGGCGAACCGGCCAGACCGGGGAAGCCATCGCCGATTCGCTGGTCAAATCGGCCAGGCAGCTGTTCAACCGTGACAACCCACCCGTCATCGATCAGCAGTCCGGCTCGCGCGGTCCTCTGGATGCCACCTTCGGGCCCGTACTGGCGCTGCTGGACAATCGCGACGGCGGGACACCCACCAGCCGTCTTAGCCTGCAGACCTTCCTGACCCGCGTCACCCAGGTGCGTCTGCGCCTGCAGCAGGTCACCAACGCCACCGATCCGCAGGCGATGACGCGCCTGCTTGCGCAGACGGTATTCCAGGGCAAGGCCGTGGATTTAACCGAAACGCGCGACTACGGCAGCCTGGTGGCGGCGGGGCTGGGCCAGGAGTGGAGTGGATTTGGGCAAACGCTGTTTGTTCGCCCGATGGAACAGGCCTGGCAGCAGGTGCTGACCCCGGCGGCGGAAAGTCTCAACGCCCAGTGGCGCAGCGCGGTGGTGGAGGACTGGAATAGCGCTTTTGGCGGTCGCTACCCCTTTAAAAATACCAGCAGTGAAGTCTCTCTGCCGCTGCTGGCAAAATACCTCGACAGCGAGACCGGGCGCATCGCCCGCTTTCTGCAGACCCGGCTGAACGGCGTGCTGCATAAAGAGGGGAGCCGCTGGATGGCGGACAGTATCAATGCTCAGGGGCTGACGTTTAACCCGGCCTTTCTGCAGGCGATGAATACCCTGAGCCATCTCTCCGACGTCGCGTTCGCCAACGGCGAAGCGGGATTGCATTTTGCGCTTCGCCCCGGCACGGCGGACGGCGTGATGCAGACGGAGCTGGTCATCGACAATCAGAAACTTGTCTATATGAACCAGATGCCGGTCTGGCGGCGGTTCAGCTGGCCCGCTGACACCGAAGCGCCGGGCGCCAGTCTGAGCTGGATCAGTACCCGGGCGGGCACCCGCCAGTATGGCGATTTCCCGGGCGCCTGGGGGTGGATCCGTCTGCTGGATAAGGCGGTGGTCAGCGCTTATCCCGGAACGAGCAGCAGCTGGAGCCTGAGCTGGAAAGCGCCGGATGGTCTGTTGCTGAACTACACGCTGCGTACCGAGGCGGGGGAAGGACCGCTGGCGCTGCTGGCGCTGCGAAACTTTACGCTACCGGAGACGATATTCAGCGTGCGCGCGTCTGCTGAACGTGTTCCGCTGACCGACGATATACCCGGCGAAGAGGGATACTGAACCTTCTCCCTCACTGATTGGCGTTGACCTGCAACGCCAGGCCTCCTTCGCTCATGGCCGCCCGACGGCCAACTAATCTGGCCGCGCAGCCATGCTGCGTGCCTCCCTGTAGACGAATAAGGGAATATTCATAATGGACGATTTAACCCTGCGATATTTTGATGCTGAAATGCGCTACCTGCGCGAGGCGGCAAAAGCGTTCGCGCAGGCTCACCCCGATCGGGCGGCGATGCTGGATCTCGATAAAGCCGGCACGCCGGACCCTTACGTCGAGCGCCTGTTTGAAGGCTTTGCCTTTTCCGTAGGTCGCTTGCGCGAAAAAATTGATGATGATCTGCCGGAACTGACCGAGGGGCTGGTCAGCATGCTGTGGCCGCACTATCTGCGCACCATTCCATCGTTATCGATCGTGGCGCTGACCCCAACGCTGCCGGCGATGAAGATGGCGGAAACGGTGCCCGACGGGTTTGAGATAAGCTCCCGCCCACTGGGACCGAAAAATACCGTGTGCCGGTACCGAACCACCCGCGATCAGACGCTTAACCCACTGGCGATAGAGGAGGCGGTGATGACGGCAGAGCCGGACGGACGTTCGGCCCTGCGACTACGATTCACCTGTAGCGAGCTGGCTGACTGGTCGCAGACCGATCTCCGCCGCCTGCCGCTGTACCTGGGGGAAGACGCCGTTACCGGCAGCGCCCTCCATCTGTGGCTGACCCGACGCCAGGCCGCGCTGTACCTGCGCCTGCCGGGTCAGGCAGAACGGGTAAGCCTCGACGGCTATTTTTCGCCAGGGGGATTCAGCGAGGAGGATCGTTTATGGCCGAAGGGAGAGAGCGCTTTCAGCGGCTATCAGCTGCTGCTCGAGTATTTCATCTTTCGCGAAAAATTTATGTTCGTGCAGCTAAATGGTCTGGAAAACATCACCCTGTCGGCGGGGATATCGCATTTCACGCTTGAGGTGGTGTTCAGCGAGGTCTGGCAAAGCGATTTACCCGTCAGCGCAAGCAGCCTGCGCCTGCACTGTGTGCCGGTGATTAACCTGTTTACCCTCGAGGCCGATCCGTTGACCATCAGCGGGCTGGAGAGCGAATACCTCCTGCGTCCGAAGCGCCTGCAGGACGGGCATACCGAAATCTATTCTGTCGACAGCGTGACCGGCTCCGGGCGCACCGGGGAGGCGCGCTATGTGCCTTTCACCAGCTTTCGTCACCAGGGCGGGATGATGCGTCGCCATGCGCCGGAGCGCTACTACCACACCCGCGTCAAGCGGGGCGTTACCGGTATGCACGACACCTGGCTTATCCTCGGCGGACAGCAATGGGAGGCCGACCGGGCGCTGGAGCGGGAAACGGTCTCCCTGCGTATCACCGGCACGAATGGCCAGCTGCCGCGCAGGGCGCTACAGAGCACGCTGCTGGATCGCTGTGAGCCGATATCCGCTACGCCGCTTACCGTGCGCAATCTCTGTAAGCCCACATTGCCGGTATATCCCCCGGCGGAAGACCGCTACCACTGGCGGGTCATGAGCCATCTGGGCACTCGTTTTCTCAATATGATGAGCAGCGCCGAGGTGCTGCGCGGTACGCTGTCGCTCTACAACTGGCGGGAGGATGAGCTCAATAACCGCCGTCTGGACGCTATTCTGGCGGTCAGCCATCACCGAATCCAGCGTTTCGAACAGGGATTCCTGCTGCGCGGGCTGGATATCGAAGTGACGCTCGACGGCAGTGGATTTACCGGCATGGGGGATGTCCATCTGTTTGGCGACATGCTCAACCGCTTTTTCGCGCTGTATGCCGATATGAATCAGTTCAACCAGCTAACGCTCATTGTTCAACCTGAAGGAAAATGTATCCGGTGGAAAGAGAATCACAGTCTGCGGCTGCCCGGCTGATGGATCAGCTCCGGCCTCAGTTGCCATACATGAATTTTTACCGCTTCTGCCAGCTGCTGGAGGAGATCCAGCCGAAGGCGCCGGTCATCGGCAGCGACTGGCAGTTGGGTGATGAGCCCATACGCTTTCGCCCGCATCCGGGGATGGGTTTCCCGGCCGGCGAAATTCGAGGAATGGACGATCCTGAACCGTCCCGGCTGCCGACGGTGCGCGTTGCTTTTATGGGACTCTACGGCGTGGAATCCCCGCTGCCGACCCACTATAGCGATGACATTGCGCAACGGCGGGAAGGCGTCGAGGCCACCGAGGATTTTCTCGATATCTTTAACCATCGTCTGATCGCCCAGTATTACCGTATCTGGCGCAAATACTCCTACCCGGCGACCTTTGGGGCGGGTGGCACGGACAACACCTCGCAGTATCTACTGGGCCTGGCGGGGCTGGGCATACCAGGATGTGCCGCCGTTGCCGCAGCGCCGCTGTCGCGCTTTCTGGCGCTGCTGCCGGTGATGATGCTGCCGGGGCGATCCGGGGAAGGCATGGCGGCGCTGGTGGCGCTCCTGGCCCCGGGGACCCGAGCGACGGTGTACCACCACGATCCCTGCCGGATCCCCTTATCGCAGCCGTTAACGATGAGCATCCGCCAGCCGGTTAGCCTGCAACATCGGCCAGTGATGGGAACCCACGCCACAGATGTGAACGGCCAGGTGTTGCTGCAGCTGGCGACCGACCTGCCTGACGAGGTCCGCGGCTGGCTGCCCGGCGGCGAACTGCTCAGCGACCTGATGGCACTCCTGCACGTCTGGCTTGGATCTCATCTCGACGTGCGGCTGCAGCTTTGCATCGCCCGCCATTTACTGCCGGATGCGCAACTTTGCTGCCAGCAGGCGCATGCTGTCCAGCTCGGCCGTACCGCTGTGCTGCGTCCGCTGGATGCGCGGAAACAGGCTGAAGACAAGATCACGATTTATCTGGGGCGCTATCAATGTGTCCAGGAAAATATCCACCGCAGGGAGAGCGATGAAGATGGCGAATACCGCAGTTAAACCCTCTGCCACGTTGCTGGCATTCCTCATGGCCACCCTCTTAACCGGCTGCGGCCTGACGCAGACCGTGAAAGACGGCGCCGTTTCCGTGACCCAGTCCATTTTTTACCCCCAGGTGAAAACGCTTCATCTGGATCTTCGCGCCCGGGAAGGGGTGAATAACAACGCCAAGGGCGCCTCCCTGGCGACGGTGGTGCGTATTTACCAGCTGAAGGATCGGCAGGCGTTTGACAATACTGACTACCCGTCGCTGTTTGCCGGCGATGGCCTGGCGCTGCAGGCGGATCGGGTGGCGGAAAAAGATGTTCGCCTGCGTCCGGGCGAATCGGTGACCGTCGATATGCCCATGGAAACCCGCGCGCAGTTTGTGGCGGTGGCGGCCATGTTTATCGATCCAGACCTGACGCAAAACAGCTGGCGGCTGGTACTCACCCGGGACGATCTTGACCCGGCGAGGCCGCGCATTATCGAAGCCAGCCAAAATCAACTGACGCTGCACCCGCTTAAGGAGAAGTGAAAATGCCTCGTCCCTCCCTGTATGACATCCTGTACGGTAATTTCGCCGGCGGGCTTGACCTGAATACTGTCAGCGAAACGGATCAGGTCATCCTGTCGGTGCTCGATAACATGCAGCGCATCCTTAACTGTCGGGCCGGAACGCTGGCGCATCTGCCAGACTACGGCTTGCTGGATATGACCGCTATCCTTCAGGGCATGCCGGCATCGGCGCACCAGCTGATGAGCACGTTGTCGGCGGTGTTGCTCAAATACGAACCGCGCCTGCTGCGGATCGCGGTAGTGATGCTCGATCAGCATGCACCCGGCGAGTTGCGCTATGCCATTGATGCGGAGCTGAAAGGAATCGGTCTGGTGCGCTATGGAACGGCGTTTATGCCCGAAGGCAGGGTGTTGATCCGCCACCTTAAACGTCAGCAGTATCTTGACGCCCGCTCCGCCCTCTAATCTCTCGCTGAAAGACATCATGATGACAACATACAACGACCGCCACTATAAAACCGGTGGCGACCCGCGCACGCTGGCTGATTTTATTGCCCTGCGTGCGGAAATGAACAAGCTTAGCCACCCGGCGCGGCCGGATATTAACTGGTCATATGCCGAGCAGCTTGCCCGCGCGTTGCTCGAGCATCACGGCGCAGATCTGCAGACCGTCGCCTGGTATACGCTGGCTCGCGCCCGGCTGGGCGGGCTGGCAGGGATCAACGAGGGCCTGTCGCTCATGGAAACGCTGCTGGCCCACCAGGGGAAAAACCTGTGGCCGCAAGCGGTCCCCGCCCGCACAGAGATCCTTCGTACTCTGAGTAAGCGGCTGCGGCAGGTGATCCGCACCCTGAGCCTGACCCCGGACGATCTTGAGTCGCTTGGTCAGGCTGAACGTTTGTTGCAAACTTTCGAAGCGGTCCTGCTGCGCCTTGAGATTGCTCCTGAAAACCAGCTGAGTGAACTGCGTGCATTGCTGCACAGCGCGGCAACTCGCTTCGATAGCCTTGACTCTGCGCCAGCGCTTCCCGCCGTACCGCCGATGGTGGCGTCCAGCCTGGAACACTCTGTTTCTCTGGCCAGCGAAGAGGATGCAGCGAAGGCTGAGCCAGCGGCAGACCTAAAACTAAGACCACAGGCTGAGCCGCTGGCTCCGCCTTCACCAGCAACGCGCTGGAAGCCGTTTATCGGCGGGATGGTCACCATGCTGGCGGTGGCGGGCATCGCCGTCGGCGGATGGCTGGCGCTGCGTCAAGCCGCTCCGCCACCGCCTTCTCTGACGCAAAAGGCCGGGCCGATACCGGGCCTGCCGGCAGCGCTTCTCCAGCGGCCGGGCGATGTTCGTCAGATGCAGGACCTGCTGGACGAGCTTGCCCACCTGACGCCGGACTGGGCGGTCAGCTACGGCGACCAGCTGGTCCGCCATGCCCTGAGCCGCTGGCCGGATCAGGCGCAACCGCTGGCACAGCAGTGGCGGCAGCAGTTGAGTGCTGCTGCGTTGCCCGCGGAAAACCTTACCGGCTGGTCGGAGGGTATGCAGCAGCTGCAGCGGCTCGCCGACCGGCTCAATGCCCTTGACGAGCAGAAGGGGAAATACCTGACGGTGAGCGAACTGAAGACCGCAGTATTTGCCATTATGCAGTCGTTCAACCGCGCCGTTCCGCTGGAGGAGCAGCTGCGCCAGCTGGCCGCGCTTCCCGCTGATGAACCCTGGCCTGCCGCCCGCGGAAGCCTCGCGGAGCTGCATCTGCAACAGCTGTTAGTGGAGTATGCCCTGTTGAAGCGCAAGCAGTCGACGCCCGCTGCGCTCCCCCCAACCGGTGAGTCCTCGGTGAGTCAGACGGCAAAATAAAGTGTGCGCATGGCAACATTTTCTTTACATCATCATTGCATGTTCAGAACGCCCTTCGTAGTCTGAAAATGATTTAAATATACCATTTGTATTTATATTGAAAATTTCATTTCGAACCCTGAGGGCGTGTTATGAAGCACTGTAAAATCATCCTGTTAGCAGGGTTACTGGCCAGTTCCGCCTCGGCGCTGGCGGAGAAGATCGGCGTCTCAATGGCTTACTTCGATCAAAACTTTCTCACCATTATCCGCCAGTCCATTGAGAAAGAGGCCAACGCCCGCCACGTCGACGTGCAGTTTGAAGATGCCCGCGGCGACACCGGACGTCAGGCCGATCAGGTGCAGAGCTTCATCGCCTCCGGTGTGGACGCGATCATCGTTGACCCGGTGGATTCCGCCAGCACCCCGCAGCTAACGAAGATGGCGCAGCAGGCCAGGATGCCGCTGGTGTATGTGAACCGGACGCCGGGGGATAAAACACTTCCGCCGGGCGTGGTGTTTGTCGGTTCGGATGAGCGAGAATCCGGCACATTGCAGATGGAGGCGCTGGCGAAGCTGGCAAACTACAAAGGCAATGTCGCCATCATGATCGGCAACCTCACCGATGCCGGCGCCCTGCAGCGCACCAAAGACGTGGAGCAGGTGGTTGCCAAGTATCCGGCAATGAAAGTGGTGCAGAAACAGCCGGCCAACTATTCCCGCAGCGAGGGAATGGATCTGATGCAGAACTGGACAGGCAACGGGGAAGCGATTGATATTGTGGCGGCGAACAACGACGAAATGGCGATTGGCGCGGCGATGGCGCTCGAGAAGAGCCAGAAAAAGCTGTTGATCGGTGGGATCGATGCCACCCCGGACGGCCTGAAAGCCCTGGCCAGCGACAAGATTCAGGTGACGGTCTTCCAGGACGCAGTCTGTCAGGGCAAAACGGCCTTAGCGGTAGCGCTGAAGCTGATTAAAGGAGAAAAGGTCGAGTCTCATGTCTGGATCCCGTTTGAGTTAGTGACCAAAGAAAACATGCAGACCTATGTGGAAAAGAGTCATTAACGGCAAGGCGCAAGTGAACGAACTTTGCTGATAAAACCGGGTTGACAATGTGACGCCCGGGCAACGAAACCGGAGGAAAAGACATGGCAACGGCAAGAAGCGGCTATACGCTGCAGGTAATAAAGGCAGGGCAACAGGGGCACGTTGAGCTGAGATGGTCGCATCTCGCAGACGTTGATACGCGCGCGGCGGCGGCGACCATCGTGCAGCATATCGGGCGACCGTCGTCCTCGATGGGCCAGCAGGAGATCAGTCTGTCACTGACCAATGCCGCCAGCGGGGTCTCGGTGGAGCTTCATCATCCGGCCTCTGGCGAAAGTGCCACCCCGGCTTTTATTGAGAGTGAGTTAAAGAAGATTGTGCAGATCATTGATGGCTACGAGGCGGCAGAAGAGACCCATATCGTGGAGTAGCGTGCCGCCTGGCGCCTGGGCAAAAAAATCCACGCTGAGCGTGGATTTTTTATTGCGCGGTGGCGGCGAAAACGCCAGCCAGCGGGATTAGACGTTGAACAGGAAGTTCATCACATCGCCATCTTTCACGATGTAGTCTTTACCTTCAGCACGCATTTTACCGGCTTCTTTCGCGCCCTGTTCGCCTTTGTAGGCGATAAAGTCTTCATAAGCGATGGTCTGCGCGCGGATAAAGCCTTTTTCGAAGTCGGTATGGATCTTACCGGCTGCCTGCGGCGCGGTCGCTCCGACCGGGATGGTCCATGCACGAACTTCTTTCACGCCCGCAGTGAAGTAGGTCTGCAGGTTAAGCAGGGCGTAACCGGCGCGGATCACGCGGTTCAGGCCCGGCTCTTCGAGGCCCAGCTCAGCCATGAACTCGTCACGCTCTTCATCGTCCAGCTCGGCGATGTCTGCTTCAACCGCGGCGCAAACAGGCACTACGACGGAGCCTTCCTGTTCGGCGATAGCGCGAACCTGATCGAGGTACGGGTTGTTCTCGAAACCGTCTTCATTGACGTTCGCGATGTACATGGTCGGCTTCAGGGTCAGGAAGCTCAGATAGCGGATCGCGTCTTTCTCTTCTTTAGTCAGATCCAGGGCGCGGAGCATACCGGCGTTTTCCAGCTGCGGCAGGCATTTCTCCAGCACGGCCAGTTCAACTTTCGCGTCTTTATCGCCGCCTTTGGCTTTTTTGGAGACGCGGTGAATCGCGCGTTCGCAGGTATCAAGATCCGACAGCGCCAGCTCGGTGTTGATCACGTCGATATCTTCCGCCGGATTCACTTTCCCCGCGACGTGGATAATATTATCGTTCTCAAAGCAGCGAACCACGTGGCCGATAGCTTCGGTTTCGCGGATGTTGGTCAGAAACTGGTTGCCGAGACCTTCGCCTTTGGACGCGCCTTTCACCAGGCCAGCAATATCCACGAATTCCATTGTGGTCGGCAGGATGCGCTGCGGTTTGACGATTTCCGCCAGCTTGTCCAGACGCGGATCGGGCATCGGTACGACACCGGTGTTCGGCTCAATGGTACAGAACGGGAAGTTGGCCGCTTCAATACCCGCTTTGGTGAGCGCATTGAACAGGGTGGATTTGCCGACGTTGGGCAAACCGACGATACCGCATTTGAATCCCATGATTTAAATCACCTTAATCTTTGGATAATCAATCTGTTATAAGTAACAGATTGCAGAAAATTGAATAGCTTTGCCTATTATACACGGTGCGCGGCAAAAATGCCGCACGACAACGGCTTATTGCGCCTTAAAGGCATGTAAACGGTTGGTCGCTTTAGTCAGACCGTCCTTTAACCAGATTTCCGTGCAACGTGCCGCTTCGTCGACGGCGTCATCAATCAGTTTCTGCTCGTTGGCCGGCGGTTTGCCGAGCACGAAACCGACAACCTTGTTTTTGTCGCCCGGATGGCCAATTCCGACGCGTAAGCGGTGAAAGTTGGGGTTATTACCCAGCTTGCTGATGATATCCTTCAGGCCATTGTGGCCACCATGGCCGCCGCCAAGCTTAAATTTCGCCACGCCCGGCGGCAAATCCAGCTCATCATGGGCGACCAGAATTTCATCCGGATTGATACGATAGAAGGTCGCCATCGCAGCGACTGCTTTACCGCTGAGGTTCATAAAGGTCGTGGGGACCAGCAGGCGAACATCCTCGCCTGCCAGGTTGATACGCGAGGTATAGCCGAAGAATTTGCTCTCTTCGCGCAGCGGCGCACGATGGCGATCCGCCAGTAAATCTACATACCAGGCGCCAGCGTTATGCCGGGTGGCGGCATATTCCGCACCGGGGTTAGCCAGGCCGACAATCAGTTTAATAGTCACGTTTCTATCCTGCATGGGGCATTCTCTGCCGCGTAGTGTACTGTCTGCGGGCGCGCTTGACAAAGTTCTGGCCTGGAGACAACACCAGCATTGATGATTGCTCCCCTAAATCATTAGAATTTGATATTGTTCAGAGAGTTATTTGTAAATTTTTGTCTAATCGCTGTTCACTATTGTGATCGTGTGCGCACTCCTGAGAAAGGGCCTTGTCTATACTACACCTATAAGATTTGGGGATATTCCCAGGCAACCCAAAGTTCCGGAGGTGACACATGAAACGCAAAAACGCTTCGTTACTCGGTAACGTACTCATGGGGTTAGGGTTGGTGGTGATGGTTGTGGGGGTGGGTTACTCCATCTTGAACCAGCTTCCGCAGCTTAACCTGCCACAATTCTTTGCGCATGGCGCAATCTTAAGTATCTTCGTCGGCGCTGTGCTCTGGCTGGCCGGTGCCCGTATTGGCGGTCACGAGCAGGTCAGCGATCGCTACTGGTGGGTGCGCCACTACGATAAACGCTGCCGTCGTAACCAGCATCGCCACAGCTAACCGTAGCATGATTTCCCGCATCGGCCGGTAACGGCCGATGCGTTTTCCTGTGTCTCTCGTAATCTCTTTTTCATTTCCCGCCACATTACGCCCCCATTCCGTCCTGACCTTCGTGCTGCTATGGTTGCCGCCAACAGTGAAAAACAAGCGCGGTTTTTGCTTGACCCTGACGTTACGTCAGGCTGCAGAGTAGCGGACCTGGCCACAGAGAGGAGCAGTCATGTTAATTCAGGTGGGAGAGCTGGCGAAGCGCGCCGGAATGACGGTGCGTACGCTGCATCATTATGAACAGACGGGGCTGTTAACGCCTTCGGCCAGAAGCGAGGCGGGCTATCGGCTCTATAACCTGTCCGCGGTTCAGCGCCTGCATATGATAAAGGCGCTGGCGCAGGCCGGGCTGACGCTCGCCACCATCAAGGACTATCTCGATCGGCAAACGCTGTCGCTACCCGAGCTGCTGACGCAGCAGATAGAGACGCTCAACGCCCAATTGCGCGATGTCGGCAGGCTGCGCGACCGGCTGTTGGTGCTGCGCGAGGCGCTGGCGGGCGGCAATGAACCCGATCTGGAGTCCTGGCTACAGACGCTGGAGTTAATGAAAATGTACGATCGTTGGTTTAGTCAACAGGAGTTAGCCGCGCTGCCGTTTGCGGCACAGGATGAACAGCGCGCGCAGGCGTGGCGCGAGCTAACAGAGGAGGTGCAGACGCTGATGGCGAGCGGCTGCCCGACGGACAGTCCGCAGGCGATGAGTCTGGCGACGCGCTGGATGGAGCGCCTGGAGCAGGATACGGCAGGGCGCCCGGAGTTTCTGACCCGCCTGAACGAGATGCATGCCGCCGAGCCGCAAATGGTTGAACAGACCGGCGTCACCCCGGCCATCATCGCCTTTATCACCGAGGCCTTTGCCGAAAGCAAACTGGCCATCTGGGCTCGTTACCTCGACGACGAGGAGATGGCGTTCACCCGCCGGCACTATTTCGACCGGCTACAGGAGTGGCCTGCGCTGGTGGCGAAGCTGCATCAGGCGTGTCGGGAGGGCGTAGCGCCGGACTCGGCGTCGGGTCAGGCGCTGGCCCGGGCGTGGCTTGAACTGTTTCAGTCCTACGCCGGCACCCGGCCGCAGACGTTACAGAAGTTTCGTCAGGCGATGGAGCAGGAGCCGCATTTGATGAAGGGTACCTGGATGACGCCGGTGGTGCTGCGCTGGCTGCAGCAGGCGACCGGAGCCTTGATGCGGCAGGCGCAGGGGCCTGCCGCCGGGTGATCACAGGTCAGCCAGCGCGGCCTGACGATCGGGGTAGAAGCTCAGGCGTCCGGGCAGCGGCTTAACGCCGGCGCGCGCTAACGTGCGCAGCGGCTGAAACTCGAGGTTAGATACGCGCAATTCACAGCCTTCCGGTAGCTTGTTCACAAAGCGCTGGAAGGCATCCAGACCACCGGCGTCGAGAACCGGCACCGCGTCCCATTTCAGCACCACGATGCGCTTGCCAGCGATCCGGGTCTCCAGGTCGTTGAACAAGCCTTCGGCGGCGGCAAAGAACAGCGGTCCAATCACCCGCAGCACCAGCACATCGTCTGGCACTTCGACGTTGACCGGCGCCAGATGGGTCATGCGTGCGATACGGCGCATAAACAACAGCGAGGCCAGCACGATCCCGACGCTGATAGCAATCACCATATCAAACAGCACCGTCAGCGACATGCACATCAGCATCACCACGATGTCGTCTTTCGGCGCATGGCGCAGCAGGTTAATCACTTTATGTGCCTCGCTCATATTCCATGCGACCATCAGCAGCAGGGCGGCCATCGCCGACAGCGGCAGCCAGGAGAGCAGCGGGGCGAGGATCAGTAGCGCGAGGATCACCAGCAGGGCGTGGATCACGGCGGCAACCGGCGATGTGGCGCCGGCGCGGACGTTCGCCGCCGAGCGGGCAATCGCCGCGGTGGCAGTGATCCCGCCGAAGAATGGCGCGACAATGTTGCCCAGCCCCTGGCCAATCAGCTCGCTATTGGCTTTATGCTTGGTACCGGTCATGCCATCGAGCACCACCGCGCACAGCAGAGACTCAATGGCGCCGAGCATCGCCATGGAGAAGGCGGCAGGCAGCAGAGCCTGCAGCGAGGCCCAGCTCAGGGTAAAGTTTGAACCCGGCATATCCCAGGGCAGCACCAGCTGCGGCAAAAGTTGCGGAATACCGTTGCCCTGAGTGCCGTCCGCCAGCTGATAGTGGAACTGTGAGCCAATTGTGGCGACATCGCCACCGAGCAAATTGACGACCAGCATCACCGCACAACCGGCGAGTAATGCCGGAAGATGGCCCGGCAGGCGAATACCCAGCCGCGGCCAGAGGATCAGGGTGCCAAGAGTAACGATACCGATGGCAGCATCCCCGAGGTTAATGGTCGGCAGGGCCATCGCCAGCGCCGCCACTTTCTGCAGGTAATGCTCCGGCACATGGGGCATCTGCAGGCCGAGGAAGTCTTTAATCTGCATGGTACCAATGGTGATACCGATCCCGGAGGTGAAGCCGAGGGTAACCGACAGCGGGATATATTCGATCAGGCGGCCAAAGCGCGCCAGGCCGAAGAGAATCAAAAATATCCCCGACATCAGCGTCGCCACCAGCAGCCCCGCCAGGCCAAACTGTTGGGAAACCGGATAAAGGATCACCACAAAGGCGGCGGTTGGGCCGGAAACGCTAAAGCGCGACCCACCGGTTAAAGCGATCACAATCCCTGCCACCGCGGAGGTATAGAGGCCGTACTGCGGCGGCACACCGCTGCCAATCGCCAGTGCCATCGCCAGCGGAATCGCGATGATCCCGACGGTGATCCCGGCGATCAGGTCGCGGGTAAAGCGGGCGGTACTGTATTTTTCTTTCCAACAAGCGTCGATGAGGGCGCGGAAAGGCATCACATGTGAGGAAAATAATCTGTTCACAATAATGTTTCATCCATGAGCGCATCATCTGTCAACTAAATGGCAGGTGAAGGAGGCATTGATCATACAAATAAAGCGCGGAGACAAAAAAACCCGCCGCAGCGGGTTTTTGTGCTGGGCTCGATTAATGTTCGAACATAGCAGAGATAGATTCTTCATTGCTGATACGGCGAATAGCTTCAGCCAGCATACCGGAGAGCGTCAGAGTACGCACTTTATCCAGCGCTTTGATTTCTGGTGCCAGCGGAATGGTATCGCAGACGACAAATTCATCAATGACAGAGTTTTTGATGTTCTGGATAGCGTTGCCGGAGAAGATTGGGTGCGTCGCGTAAGCGAATACGCGTTTCGCGCCACGCTCTTTCAGCGCTTCTGCCGCTTTACACAGGGTGCCGCCGGTGTCGATCATATCGTCGACCATCACGCAGTCACGACCGGCAACGTCGCCGATGATGTGCATCACCTGGGAGACGTTGGCGCGCGGACGGCGCTTGTCGATGATAGCCATATCGGTATCATTCAGCAGTTTAGCGATAGCGCGGGCACGCACGACGCCGCCGATGTCCGGAGAAACCACAATCGGGTTGTCCAGGTTCAGCTGCAGCATATCTTCCAGCAGGATTGGGCTGCCGAACACGTTATCGACTGGCACATCGAAGAAGCCCTGGATCTGTTCTGCGTGCAGGTCAACGGTCAGCACGCGGTCAACGCCGACGCTGGACAGAAAATCCGCCACCACTTTTGCGGTGATTGGCACACGAGCAGAACGAACACGACGGTCCTGACGAGCATAACCGAAGTAAGGGATAACGGCGGTGATACGACCTGCCGAAGCACGACGCAGAGCATCAACCATAACAACCAGTTCCATCAGGTTGTCATTGGTGGGAGCACAAGTGGACTGGATGATGAAAATATCACCACCGCGTACGTTTTCATTGATTTGTACGCTGACTTCGCCGTCGCTAAAACGACCTACAGCGGCGTCGCCAAGAGAAGTGTACAGGCGGTTGGCAATACGTTGTGCTAGTTCCGGGGTGGCGTTACCAGCAAAAAGCTTCATATCAGGCACGAGAAGAACCTCAGGCATGCGTCCAGTGGTGGATGAATGGGCCAATAATGTGCGGGATGGCGCCATTCGATCCAGTCGGTGTATTTAAAGAGCACGATGCAACGTCTGGAACAGGGTGACGTTGTCACCGTAACTCAATTTCCCCGGCTGACTCATTATCAATGTGCCATCACGGCGCAGGATTCAGAGCAGGGCCTGCTTGAGCGGCGAAAGGTTAACTCCGCGCGCCACAAAGCCATTTAGCCATGCCGGGGCAGTGTCCAGCACCTGACGGGCAGCGGATTCGGTGTTAAATTCAGCAAACACACAGGCCCCTGTGCCGGTCAGGCGTGACGGCGCATATTCTAACAGCCAGGAAAGCGCGGCATCAACCTCGCGAAAACGTTTTCTTGCGATAAGCTCGCAATCGTTGCTGAATTCACAATTTAATAACGTATTAATTGACCGGCGCGGGGTATTTCGTGGTAGCTCCGGATCGCGAAAAATGATCGGCGTCGGAATACTGACCCCCGGGTGGGCCACCAGGTACCATTTTTCCTCGGGTTCTACCGGCGTCAGTATTTCACCCACCCCCTCGGCGAAGGCGGCATGGCCGCGCACGAAAACCGGCACATCGGCCCCCAGCTGAAGGCCAAGAGTCGCCAGCTCATCTTCCGAGAGACCGCAGCCCCACAGATGGTTGAGCGCCACCAGCACGGTGGCGGCATTGGAGGAGCCACCGCCCAGGCCGCCGCCCATCGGCAGGCGCTTATCGATACTGATATCGGCGCCGCTGCCCGCCGGCAGACGTTCGCTTTCGCTGGCGGCACACATTAGCAGACGCGCGGCGCGAACGATCAGGTTCTCCTCGTCCGGCACCCCGGGCACCGGCGTCAGCAGGCGCAGTTGGCCGTCAGTACGCGGTTCGATGCTCAGCGTATCGCCGTAATCAAGAAACTGAAACAGCGTCTGCAGAGTATGATAACCATCGGCCCGTTGGCCGGTGATGTATAAAAACAGATTCAGTTTTGCAGGAGAGGGCCAGCGGGTCATCATTTCACGATCCAGTTATCCATCTTCAGCTTGATACGCTGGGCACCATTGTTCAGCTCGATATTAGACGGCAGCGCTGGCTGGGTATCGCTGGTGTAGCCACCGTAAGTGACGTGCCATGTCTTGCCATTTTGCGTGTAGTTAAGTTCACGCAGACGGTACTGATCGTCCAGCGAATAGTCGGTGGCATCGCCCGGCAGGCCGATGATCCACTGGCGCAGGCTGTTCAGCGGGATCGGCATCCCGGTCAGGCGGCCAATCATCTCCTCGGCATCGGTGGCGGTGTAGGTCTGGCCTTTGTTATCGATCAGCTGGACGCTGCCCGGTTGCGCGGTCAGCGACAGCTCGGTGCTGCCCAGCGGGTTGGTGAGCAGCAGGCGATAGCGGTCCTGGCCGGTTTGTTGCCAGAAGAAGCGGGCATAGACTTTTTGCTGATCGGAAAGATAGGCAAACGCCCCGCGAGTCTGGAACTGGTTGAGGCTGCGAACAGCCTGCTGATGCTGACGCCACTGCGGCGAATCCGGGCTTTTGCCAGGCCCTTGCGGCGTATGAAGAGAACAGGCGGTAAGGACGAGGCTGGCCAGCGGCAGCAGGCGGAACAGTCGATTCATAATGATGACAAATCCTTGATGTCTACAGGGAAAAACGGCGGCAGGGGAACAGCGGGCCGATTTGTGTAGCAGGTTACATTTATAACCCTTAATGCTAGCGTCGCCGGGCGATAGCGTCTACGTTCAAGTTGTCTGAAATCAAAAAATTAACCTTAATGGCGGTCTTGCTTTGGCTATTACTCCAAAAGGGGAGCCTCTCTTTTATTGATTACGCGCATCCTGTATGATGCACTCAGACTAACCTTAGCAACGCTGGTACTACTCCCTCACAATGACCCTTTTAGCTCTTGGCATCAATCACAAAACAGCTCCGGTCGCCCTGCGAGAACGCGTCACGTTTTCGCCGGAAACGCTCGATAAGGCGCTGGAGAGCTTGTTGGCTCAGCCGATGGTGCAGGGTGGGGTGGTGCTGTCGACCTGCAACCGCACGGAACTCTATCTCAGCGTCGAAGAGCAGGATAACCTGCAGGAAGCGCTGATCCGTTGGCTGTGCAACTACCACGGCCTTAACGAAGAAGACCTGCGGAAAAGCCTCTACTGGCATCAGGATAACGACGCTGTCAGCCATCTGATGCGCGTCGCCAGCGGCCTTGACTCGCTGGTGCTGGGCGAACCGCAGATCCTCGGCCAGGTGAAAAAAGCCTTCGCCGACTCCAGCCGCGGCCATCTTAACGTCAGCGAACTGGAGCGGATGTTCCAGAAATCGTTCTCGGTGGCCAAGCGCGTGCGTACCGAAACCGATATCGGCGCCAGTGCGGTCTCTGTGGCTTTCGCTGCCTGTACCCTGGCGCGGCAAATCTTTGAATCGCTCTCCAGCGTCACCGTGTTATTGGTCGGCGCCGGTGAAACTATTGAACTGGTAGCGCGCCATCTTCGCGAACATCACGTGCGCAAAATGGTCATCGCCAACCGCACCCGTGAACGCGCCCAGGCGCTGGCGGAAGAAGTGGGCGCCGAGGTGATTGCCCTCAGCGATATCGACGAACGGCTGAAAGAGGCTGATATCATTATCAGCTCCACCGCCAGCCCGTTGCCAATTATCGGCAAAGGCATGGTGGAGCGCGCGCTTAAGGCGCGGCGTAACCAGCCGATGCTGCTGGTGGATATCGCCGTCCCGCGCGACGTTGAACCAGAGGTCGGCAAACTGGCTAACGCCTACCTCTATAGCGTCGACGATCTGCAAAATATCATTCAGCATAACCTGGCGCAGCGTAAGGCCGCCGCGGTGCAGGCCGAATCGATCGTTGAGCAGGAGACCAGCGAATTTATGGCCTGGCTGCGCGCGCAAAGCGCCAGCGAGACGATTCGCGAATACCGCTCTCAGTCTGAGCAGGTCCGTGAGGAGCTGACGGCGAAGGCGCTGGCTGCGCTGGAGCAGGGCGGTGATGCCCAGGAAATAATGCAGGATCTGGCGCGCAAGCTGACCAATCGCCTGATCCACGCGCCAACCAAATCTCTTCAGCAGGCCGCCCGTGACGGGGACGATGAACGCCTGCATATTCTGCGCAACAGCCTCGGGCTGGAATAGCGCACCTTTCTCTTATTTTCAGGACAGGGTGAATTCACGCCTATGAAGTCTTCTATTGTTGCCAAACTGGAAGCGTTGTACGAGCGCCATGAAGAAGTGCAGGCGCTGCTCGGCGATGCCGCGACGATTGCCGATCAGGATAAATTCCGCGCACTATCGCGGGAATATGCTCAGCTGAGCGATGTGGCGCGCTGCTATACCGACTGGCGTCAGGTGCAGGAGGATATTGAAACCGCGCAGATGATGCTCGACGATCCGGAAATGCGCGAAATGGCGCAGGAAGAGCTGCGTGACGCCAAAGAAAAAGGCGAACAGCTGGAGCAACAGCTGCAGGTTCTGCTGCTGCCGAAAGATCCTGATGATGAGCGTAACGCTTTCGTGGAAGTGCGCGCCGGGACCGGCGGCGACGAAGCGGCGCTGTTTGCCGGCGATCTGTTCCGCATGTACAGCCGCTATGCAGAATCGCGCCGCTGGCAGGTGGAGATCCTCAGCGCCAACGAAGGTGAGCACGGCGGTTTCAAAGAAGTGATCGCCAAGATCAGCGGCGACGGCGTCTATGGCCGGCTCAAATTTGAATCCGGCGGGCATCGCGTGCAGCGCGTGCCGGCCACCGAGTCGCAGGGGCGTATCCACACCTCTGCCTGCACCGTGGCGGTGATGCCGGAGCTGCCGGAAGCCGAAATGCCGGACATCAACCCGGCGGATCTGCGCATCGATACCTTCCGTTCCTCCGGGGCGGGCGGTCAGCACGTTAACACCACCGACTCGGCTATCCGTATTACGCACCTGCCGACCGGCATTGTGGTGGAGTGTCAGGACGAGCGTTCTCAGCATAAAAACAAAGCTAAGGCGCTGTCGGTGCTGGGGGCGCGCATCCGCGCCGCCGAAGTGGCCAAACGCCAGCAGGCGGAAGCCTCCACGCGCCGCAACCTGCTGGGCAGCGGCGATCGTAGCGACCGCAACCGTACTTACAACTTCCCGCAGGGCCGCGTGACCGACCACCGTATCAACCTGACGCTCTATCGTCTGGACGAGGCGATGGAGGGCAAACTCGACATGCTGATTGAGCCGATTGTGCAGGAACACCAGGCCGATCAGCTGGCGGCGCTGTCCGAGCAGGAATGATGACCTTTCAGGCCTGGCTGCAGCAGGCGATCGCCCGGCTGCGTGAAAGCGACAGCCCGCGACGTGACGCCGAGATCCTGCTGGGACACGTTACCGGCCGGGCGCGTACCTGGATTTTGGCCTTCGGTGAAACGACGCTCTCTGCTGACGAGGCGACGACGCTGGAGGCGCTTCTGGAGCGACGCCAGCGCGGGGAGCCCATCGCTCATCTGGTCGGACAGCGCGAGTTCTGGTCGCTGCCGCTGTTCGTCTCCCCGGCGACGCTGATCCCCCGTCCGGATACCGAATGTCTGGTAGAGCAGGCGCTGGCGCGTCTGCCCGCCGCGCCGTGCCGTATTCTCGATCTTGGCACCGGAACCGGCGCTATCGCTCTGGCGCTGGCCAGCGAGCGTCCGGACTGTGAGGTCACCGCGGTGGACCGGATGCCGGACGCCGTGGCGCTGGCGTTACGCAACGCCGCCCATCTGGGTATCGCCAACGTGACGATACGGCAAAGCGACTGGTTTAGCGCACTGCCCGGGCAGCGCTTCGCCATGATTGTCAGTAATCCGCCCTACATCGATGCCGCCGATCCGCATCTTGCCGAGGGCGATGTGCGCTTTGAGCCGCGGACGGCGCTGGTCGCCGCCGATCATGGGCTTGCCGATCTGGCGCAGATTATCCGCGAGGGGCGACAGTATCTGCTGCCCGGCGGCACTATGCTGCTGGAGCATGGCTGGACCCAGGGCGAAGCGGTGCGCACCCTGTTCCGCGAGGCGGGTTATCTTGATGTCGCGACCTGCCGCGACTATGGCGACAATGAACGTTTGACTCTTGGGCATTTACCGGACATGGGCATGGAGAAGATTGGCGGATGAACTTATTCACGGCTGTCCTCTACCTGCACATCGCCAGCGTGGCGGTGTCGGTAGGATTGTTCGTTTTACGTTACTGGTGGATGTATCACCAGAGCCCACTGCTGAACCAGCGGTGGGTGCGAATTGCGCCGCACTGCAGCGACACGCTGCTGTTTCTCAGCGGCGCGGGATTAATGGCGATAACGCATTACCTGCCGTTCACTGAAGACGGCGCATGGCTGACTGAAAAGCTGTTTGGCGTTATCATTTACATCGCATTAGGTTTTATCGCGCTGGGCCGTCGTCGTCCGCGCAGCCAGCAGAGCCGCTTTATCGCGTTCCTGCTGGCGCTGGTGGTGTTGTTTATCATCATTCAACTCGCCATCACAAGAATACCGATACTGGGGTAGGTCATGGGGTCATTAGCGGATTTCGAATTTAACAAAGCGCCATTATGTGATGGCATGGTCCTCATTTCTGTACAGGTCCGCGACGATTTTCCGACGCATTTTGTTGAGGAAGAGCTGCAGCGGCTGCTGCGCCTGGCGCAGGAGGAGATTGCGCCTTCGTGGGACCAGGAGCGCCAGATAGAACGCCTGCTGGAGTTGTTTTACGAGGAGTGGGGCTTTGGCGCCTCGCAGGGCGTGTATCGTCTTTCCGACGCATTGTGGCTGGATAAAGTGCTGGTCACCCGCCAGGGCAGTGCGGTGTCGTTAGGCGCGATCCTGCTGTGGATTGCCCAGCGTCTGGAGCTGCCGGTGGTGCCAGTGATCTTCCCGACCCAGATGCTGCTGCGCGCGGATCCGGAAACCAGCGAGGAGATGTGGCTGATTAATCCGTTCAACGGCGAGACCCTCGACGAGCATACCCTGGAGGTCTGGCTGAAAGGCAACATCGGCCCGGTGGCAGAACTGTTTAATGAAGACCTCGACGAAGCGGATAATGCCGAGGTGATCCGCAAACTACTGGATACCCTGAAGTCGGCGCTGATGGAAGAGCGACAGATGGAGCTGGCCCTGCGCGCCAGCGAGGCGCTGCTGCAGTTTAACCCGGAAGATCCGTACGAGATCCGCGACCGTGGGCTGATTTACGCCCAGCTGGATTGCGATCACGTTGCGCTGCTGGATCTGAGCTATTTCGTTGAGCAGTGCCCGGAGGATCCGATCAGTGAGATGATCCGCGCGCAGATCAACACGATTTCGCACAAACAAATTACATTGCATTAGTCTGGAACCATTCCGGTTACACCCTGATAAGGCGAACTTATGAAACAAAAAGTGGTTAGCATTGGTGATATCAACGTAGCAAACGACCTGCCGTTCGTGCTGTTCGGCGGGATGAATGTGCTGGAGTCGCGCGATCTGGCGATGCGCATCTGCGAACATTACGTCACCGTTACGCAGAAGCTCGGCATCCCCTACGTCTTCAAAGCCTCCTTTGATAAAGCCAACCGTTCCTCCATCCACTCCTATCGTGGGCCGGGTCTGGAAGAAGGGATGAAGATTTTCCAGGAGCTGAAGCAGACCTTTGGCGTGAAAATCATCACCGACGTTCATGAAGCCAGCCAGGCGCAGCCGGTGGCTGACGTGGTGGACGTGATCCAGCTTCCGGCCTTCCTCGCGCGCCAGACTGACCTGGTGGAAGCGATGGCCAAAACCGGGGCGGTGATCAACGTCAAGAAGCCGCAGTTCGTCAGCCCGGGTCAGATGGGCAATATCGTCGATAAGTTTATCGAAGGGGGCAACGACAAAGTCATTCTGTGCGACCGCGGCGCTAACTTCGGTTACGACAATCTGGTCGTGGATATGCTTGGCTTCGGCGTGATGAAGAAAGCCTCCAACAACTCGCCGGTCATTTTCGACGTCACCCACGCGCTGCAGTGCCGCGATCCGTTTGGCGCGGCTTCTGGCGGTCGTCGTGCCCAGGTGAGCGAACTCGCTCGCGCCGGTATGGCGGTAGGTATCGCCGGTCTGTTTATCGAAGCGCATCCGGATCCGGACCACGCGAAATGCGACGGCCCGTCCGCGCTGCCGCTGGATAAACTGGAGCCGTTCCTCAAGCAGATGAAAGCGATTGACGATCTGGTGAAAAGCTTCGACGAGCTGGATACCAGCAAGTAAGTCTGATTGCATTAGTAAAAAGCCTGCCGGCGTAAAAACCGGCAGGCTTTTTTTTCGCCCGGGCTCTGCCGGGCGGAGAAAGGTTATCAGGCGAAAATGGTCATCAGGTAGGCGGCGAACAGCGCCAGGTGGGCCGCGCCGTTCAGCACATTGGTGCGCCCGGTGGAAAAGGAGATATGGCAGAGCACCAGCGAGGCGACCATCACCACCATCTCCGGCGCGCCAAGGCCAAAGCGCAGCTCGTTGCCGGTCAGGAAGGCGATGAGGGTGACCACCGGGACCGTCAGCGAGATGGTGGCCAGCACGGAGCCGAAGAACAGGTTCATCGCCCGCTGCACCTGATTATTGAGCACCGCTTTCAGGGCGCCAAGACCTTCCGGCGACAGGATCAGCAGAGCCACCAGGAAGCCGGTAAAGGCCACCGGGGCATTCATGCTGGTCAACAGCGTTTCCAGCGGGTTAGCGTTCATTTTGGTAACCGCGATCACCGCTACCAGGTGCACCAGCAGCCAGGCGGTATGCCACCCGCTGCTGTGGGCGGAGGGTTTACCGTGGTGCGGGTCGTCATCGTCGCCGTCGTCCTCATGCTCATAAACAAACAGACTCTGATGGGTTTTGGTCTGAATCAGCAGGAAAACGCCGTACATGGCCGCCGAGATCACCGCCACCAGCAGCGATTGCCCGGTGCTGAAGTTTGCGCCCGGCAGCGCCATCGGAAACACCAGCACGATAATTGCCAGCGGAAACAGGGCGATAAGATACTGCTTAATGCCGAACAGATTCATATATTGGGTGGCGAATTTACGCCCGCCCAGCAGCAGGGAGAAACCGACCAGACCGCCGGTGACGATCATTATGATGGAGTAGAGGGTATCACGCATCAGGGTCGGGGCGGCGTCGCCGGTGGCCATTAAGGCGGAGATCAGACTGACCTCAAGGATAACCACCGACAGGCTTAAAATCAGGGAGCCGTAGGGTTCGCCCAGGCGATGGGCGAGGACGTCGGCGTGGCGGACTACGCTGAAGGCGCTGCTTAAAATACCCACCAGCGCGAGGATATTAATCGCGATAACCACTGGCAGTGACTGGCTGCTTCCCCAGAAAAACAGCACCGCCAGCGCCAGCACCGGAAAGACGAGGGAGGACTCCTTATGGCGGGTTTTTACCGCCTCATGTGCATGGGTCATGAACCATCTCCATTTATGCAGGTGTTATAATTATAAAAACGTAGGGCGGTAAAGTAACAGATTTTGCTAAATTGACGCTGTATTTTTACTTAAGTTTACGGGTATCGAGAGATATCTTGATTAGTTTATTATAATTTGCGCTTAATTTTATTTAATACTTACTATTCAGATAATTACTAAAATCGTTTTATCACTTAGCATCGCCTTGATAGCCAGCCGTCCGCGTACCAAACTGAGATTTTATGCTCAAACAGGAGATCATTATGCCCTATCACAGTAAACGAGAGCTCCCCGACAGCGTTCAGCACGTTCTGCCTGCCCATGCGCAGGAAATTTACAAAGAAGCGTTTAACAGTGCCTGGGATCAATATAAAGATAAAGACGAGCGGCGCGATGACGCCAGCCGCGAAGAGACGGCGCACAAAGTCGCCTGGGCGGCGGTGAAGAACAGCTATGAGAAAGGCGATGATGATAAGTGGCATAAGAAAAAATAATCGCTGACGCCGCTTTTTCGCTTGCCAGCGCCCCGCTGATTGCTTATTGAAAGATAAAGCTGGATAATATTTCAGCAATATTGACGGATGCATGAGACGAACGCCGGGAAGCGGGCAGTGGCGGAGGTAGTAAACAGTGTTAACTCGTGATTTCTTAATGAATGCGGATTGTAAGACAGCGTTTGGCGCTATTGAGGAATCGCTACTCTGGTCGGCAGAACAACGTGCAGCCTCGCTGGCGGCGACGCTGGCCTGCCGCCCGGATGATGGCTCAGTATGGATCTTTGGCTACGGTTCGCTTATCTGGAACCCGGCGCTCAATTATCGCGAGTCCTGCACCGGCACGCTGCCGGGCTGGCACCGTGCGTTTTGCCTGCGGTTGACCGCCGGGCGCGGTAGTGCCTGCCAGCCGGGACGCATGCTGGCTCTCAAAGAGGGCGGCCGAACCACCGGCGTCGCCTATCGTCTGCCTGACGACACGCTGGAGGAGGAGCTGACCCTGCTGTGGAAGCGGGAGATGATCACCGGCTGCTATCTGCCCACCTGGTGCAAGCTGGAGCTGGACGACGGACGGACGGTGAATGCCCTGGTGTTTATTATGGATCCGCGCCATCCACTGTTTGAACCGGATACCAGTGCCCAGGTTATCGCCCCGCTGATCGCCCGGGCCAGCGGGCCGCTCGGCACCAACGCCCAGTATCTGTTTTCGCTTGAGCAGGCGCTGCGCAAGCTGGGCATGCACGATGCCAGTCTCGATGACCTGGTGGCCAGCGTCCGCGCGCTGTTGGGCGAGAGTCCGACGGCGGGCCTGGCCTGAGCGCGCGCAAAAGAAAACGCCCGGCATGACCGGGCGTCCGATTGCTGACCAGTAAGGAAAAAGCGTGGTTTTTCCTTACTGGTGGTTATCAGCCGAAAATCAATAAATTGATTTTCCTTGTTATTTTTCTGGTGCAATCTGCAAGTACAATGATTGCATGAGGTTTGTCATGAATCTCACGCCCGGCATGACCGGGCGTGTGTTCTGGCAGTGACGGTCAGGCCGGCACGTAGCTGATGGAGTGCTCCAGCGACTGGCTGTGACTGTCGATAAGCACGTTCCAGGTGCCGCTGTAGGGCACCGTCAGATAGGCGCTGTCCCGATCCTGCACGCTCAGAATATCCGCATGACTGTCGCCCGGGACCTTCGCGCTCATCAGATGAATATGGCAGCGCTCTGAGCACCGCACCACCAGCGTGTCACCACCAAATAACGTCAAACTTGCTTTAACCATCGCCATTTTATACCCCGTTTCTGTCCCGCTACAGCATCCTGCCCACCCAGTCCTCGCGTGATATTGTTCACACTTTGCTCTGTGCATCACACCAAACGGCGCGGGTCGGGATGCTGATTTTGATCAAAAAAAGGGATAAAGATTAAACAAAAATGACGTTGTTCCTGAAAGCATTCAGCTAACGTTTTTTTTACCTCCGCAGGCTGCGAAACCTGATATTTCCTGCCGTTTGGCGCCCCAGATTCAGAAGGTCAGCACTTTATCTGCCGCCAGGGTCCACTGGGCCAGCTCAACGAGAGTGCCAACCTCCACGCCGTCAACCAGCGGCAGTACGCTGACCCCGCGGCCGTCCGCGCAGGTTTTACACAGCTTCACGGGAACCTGCTGGGCGGTGAGGATCTCCAGCATCTGCTGCACATTATACCCTTCTGCTGGCTTCTGCCCGCGCAGCCCGGCGGTGACGGCGTCGGACATCAGAAACAGCTTGAGATCGAGGTCGGACTGCTGCTCGCGCAGGGCAATGGCCAGGCGCAGGCTGTTGAACAGGGATTCGCTGCCGTAGGCGGCGCCGTTGGCGATGATCACAATACGTTGCATACAAACTCCTTCTTAAAGGCACGGTTATTGCTTTAGGCAGTATAAAGCGTTAACCCGGAGGAGGGGTATGAATAATACGACTGGTCATGCGCACGATGCGACGGCCTGGCTGCAGCTGGCGCGTCGCCTGCAAAAGCAACAGCTTCAGCAGCTTAGCCAACTGGGGGAACTGGCCAGCCAGCTCAGCGCGCTGGTGCATATGCTGCAGTGTGAGCGCGGGGCGTCAAATATCTATCTTTGCTCGGGCGGCTTGCTGTATACAGCGGAGTGTCGGGCGGGAGGGGCGCTGGTTGACGAGCGGCTAGCCCTGTTTTATGCCAGCCTCGAACGGGCGCGCGCGGTAGCCGGCAGCGCGCTGTGCTGGCGTATCGCCAGAGCGGTTGACGAGCTGGCGCAGCTCCCGGCGCTACGCGCGCAGATCGGCCGCCGGCAAATTGCCGCTGAAGCCGCGACGGAGCAGTTCAGCCGCGTCATCCGCCATCTGCTGAACATCGCCCCGCAGCTCAATGACAGCATTGACGATCCGCCGGTGGCTGGTCGGATGGTCGCCCTGTACAGCTTTATGCAGGGAAAAGAGCTGGTGGGCCAGGAGCGCGCGCTGGGAGCATTGGGCTTTACCCGCGGCGAGTTCAGCGACAGCCTGCGCCAGCAGCTGGTGGACCGTATTGACGGTCAGCAGCCCTGCTTCGACAGCTTTCAGGCGCTGGGCAGCCCGGCGACCGTCCAGTTGTTCAGAACCCAGTGCCACGCCGGTCTGGATATTGAACAGCTGCGGCGGATCGCCTGTACCCGCCAGCCGGCTGCCGACGGCGGGGAAACGGCGCTGCGCTGGTTTGGCCTGCAAACCCAACGGCTTGAGCAACTGCGCGAAGTGGAAGAGCAACTGATCGACGATCTGCTGGATGCCACCGACGCGCTGTTAGCAGACGACGCGCCTGGCTGGCAGGCCGGAGAGGAAGACGATAGCGTGACGCCACGGCTCGATAAACAGCTACTGCCGCTGGTGCGCCAGCAGGCCTATGAGCTGCAGCAGCTCTCCAGCCAGCTGGCCTCGCTGAAAGACGCGCTCGAAGAGCGCAAGCTGATCGAAAAAGCGAAAAGTCTGCTGATGACGCACCAGGGAATGCAGGAGGAGCAGGCCTGGCAGACGCTGCGCAAGATGGCCATGGACAAAAATCAGCGCATGGTTGAGATAGCCCGCGCGCTGCTGATGGTGAAGGCGATTTGGCCGCTAACACCAAAGGAGTAGATGCACAATCGATGGGCATTCTTTGCCTGCCGGCGGTGCACTTTTAGGTGAAAAACCGGCCAGCGTTGAGAAAAAGCCCGCCAGCGCGCTATTGCCAAAGCTGGCATCCCGTTTGCATTACTTATTAAGTGAATAAAAGTCCGGGCAACGAACCAATGGCGGTTCGGGTGTCCGTGGATAAAGGCGTCCTGCAGTGCGTATGCACTGTCGGGCGCTTTTTTTTTGCGCATGGTGGAGCGGATATGGGCGACAAATTTTCAATTTCCCGGCGGCGCTTGCTGCAGGCAGGGGCCGCGCTGGGCGGCGCGATGCTGCTGCCGGGCGTGATGCAGGCCGCCTGGGCCGGCGGCTCGGACAAACCGGAGCAAACCCGCGTGCGGGTCGGATTTATTCCGCTGACCGATTGCGCGCCGCTGGCCATCGCCGCGGCGAAGGGGTTTGACCAAAAATATGGCATCACCCTGGTGGCGAGTAAGGAAGCCAGCTGGGCGGCGGTGCGCGACAAGCTGGTGGCCGGCGAGCTCGACGCGGCGCATATTCTCTATGGCCTGCTGTACGGCCTCGAACTGGGGATCGCCAGCAAGCCGCAGGCGATGGCCAATTTGATGACCCTCAACCGCAATGGCCAGGCGATTACCCTCTCCAGCGAGCTGCAGGAGAAAGGGGTGACCGACCTCGGCGGGCTGAAGCGGCTGATCGACCGCAGCGCGCCGGGCAGTTACACCTTCGCCCATACCTTTCCTACCGGCACCCATGCCATGTGGCTTTACTACTGGCTGGCGAGCGCCGGCATCGATCCCTTCAACGATGTGCGCACCGTCGTGGTGCCGCCGCCGCAGATGGTGATGAACATGCGCATCGGCAATATGAGCGGCTTTTGTGTCGGCGAGCCGTGGAACGCCCGCGCTATTAACGACCGTATCGGCTTCACCGCGGCCACTACCCAGGATATCTGGCCCGAGCATCCGGAAAAGGTGCTGGGCACCCGTCGCGACTGGGTGGAACGCAACCCGAACACCGCCCGCGCGCTGGTGGCGGCCCTGATGGAGGCGCAGCGCTGGATCGCCGCCTCGCCGGAGAACACCCGGGAGACGGCCCGCCTGCTCGCCAGACGCGGCTGGCTCAATACCAAGGAGCAATACCTCACCGGCCGGATGCTGGGAGAGTATGACAACGGCCTTGGCCGCCGCTGGCAGGATGCCCATCCGATGCGCTTCTGGGCCGGGGGCGAGGTGAGTTTCCCGTGGCTGTCGGACGGGATGTGGTTCCTCACCCAGTTCCGCCGCTGGGGGTTGCTGAAGCAGGCTCCGGATTACCTCGCGGTGGCGTCGCGCATTAACCGCATCGATGTCTGGCAGGCTGCCGCCCAGGCGGTCGGCGGGATCAGCACCCCGGCAGCCGCGATGCGCAGCAGCACACTAATGGACGGGACGGTCTGGAACGGGTCCGACCCGGAAGGCTACGCCCGCCATTTCTCTATTCAACGTAAGGGGGCATGAGATGAAGCAGGCACAACGTAAGCAACCGGTCGTCAGCGTGGACAACGCGCCTGGCGAAGTGATTATCCTGCCGCCGGTGCAGGTCCGGCGCACCACGCCGACCGTCACGCGCTGGCTGCGTGAGCTCACCCAGCGCCTGCTGCCCCCGCTGTTGGGGCTGGGTGTGCTGCTGCTGGCCTGGCAGCTGGCGGCGATGCATAGCAAAGGCTTTCCCACGCCGCTGAGCACGCTGGACTCGGCGCTGACCCTGTTTGCCGATCCGTTCTATCAGGACGGGCCCAATGACATGGGCATCGGCTGGAACGTGCTGGCCTCCCTGCAGCGCGTGGCGGTGGGCTTCGGCCTGGCGGCGCTGGCGGGCATTCCGCTGGGGTTTTTGATCGGCCGTTCGCTGTTCTTCGCCCGCATGTTTAATCCGCTGATTGCTCTGCTGCGCCCGGTCAGCCCGCTGGCCTGGCTGCCGATTGGCCTGCTGCTGTTCCAGAAGGCGGAGCCGGCTTCCAGCTGGACCATTTTTATCTGCTCCATCTGGCCGATGGTGATCAACACCGCGGAGGGTGTGCGGCGGATCCCGCAGGACTATCTCAACGTCGCCCGCGTCCTCCAGCTCTCGGAGTGGACGGTGATGCGCAAAATCCTCTTTCCGGCGGTGCTGCCGGCGGTGCTTACCGGCGTGCGCCTCTCCATCGGCATCGCCTGGCTGGTGATCGTGGCGGCGGAAATGCTTACCGGCGGGCTGGGGATCGGCTTCTGGATCTGGAACGAGTGGAACAACCTCAATGTGGAAAACATCATCATCGCCATCGTCATTATCGGCGTCGTCGGCCTGCTGCTGGAGCAGGGCCTGATGCTGCTCGCTCGCCGCTTTAGCTGGCAGGAAAAATAAGGAGCCAACATGAAACCATTAATTCAGGTGCAGGCCGTCAGCCAACGCTTCAACACCGCCAGCGGCGAGTTCCTGGCGCTGCAGAATGTCTCCTTCGATATCGTCGAAGGGGAGACCATTAGCCTGATCGGCCACTCGGGTTGCGGAAAATCGACCCTGCTAAACCTGATCGCCGGGATCACCACCCCTACCGAGGGCGGACTACTGTGTGATAACCGGGAAATCGCCGGTCCCGGGCCGGAGCGGGCGGTGGTTTTCCAGAACCACTCGCTGCTGCCGTGGCTGAGCTGTTTCGACAATGTGGCGCTGGCGGTGGATCAGGTGTTCCGTCGCACCATGAGCAAGAGTGAGCGCCGGGAGTGGATCGAACACAACCTGGCGCGCGTACAGATGGGTCATGCGCTGCACAAACGTCCCGGGGAGATCTCCGGCGGCATGAAGCAGCGGGTGGGTATCGCCCGGGCGCTGGCGATGAAGCCGAAAGTGCTGCTGCTTGATGAGCCCTTCGGCGCCCTGGATGCGCTGACCCGCGCCCACCTCCAGGACACGGTGATGCATATCCAGCAGGAGCTCAATACCACCATCGTCATGATCACCCACGACGTTGATGAAGCGGTGCTGCTCTCGGATCGGGTGCTGATGATGACCAACGGTCCGGCGGCGACGGTCGGCGAGATCCTCGCGGTCGATCTGCCGCGTCCGCGCCACCGCGTTCAGCTGGCGGACGACAGCCGGTATCACCATCTGCGCCAGCAGATCCTCCATTTCCTGTATGAAAAACAGCCGAAAGCGGCGTAAGGAGGCGGTCATGACGCGGCGACTGGTGGTGATCGGTAACGGCATGGCGGCCACCCGGCTGGTGCAGCGGCTGGTTGAGCGCGACCCCGCGCGGTTTGCCATTACCGTCGTCGGCGACGAGCCGCACCCGGCCTATAACCGCATTCAGCTCTCGCCGCTGCTGGCAGGTGAAAAAACGGCGGCGCAGATCCCGTTGCTGCCGGCGGAGTGGTACACCCGGCACGGGGTGTGCCTGCGGTCTGGCGAGGCGGTCGATGAAGTCGATATTCAGCAACGGCGGCTGCGCATCGCGGAAACCTGGCTGCCGTGGGATGAGCTGGTGTTCGCCACCGGTTCGCGGCCCTTTATCCCGCCGCTGCCGGGCAGTGATCGTCCGCAGGTTATGCCCTTCCGCACTCTGGCGGACGTGGAACGTATTCTGGCGATACCCGGCCCGGCGGTGGTGATTGGCGGCGGGGTGCTGGGGGTGGAAGCGGCGGCGGCGCTGCGTCGTCACGGCGGAGAGGTCACTCTTCTGCATCGCGGCAGCGGATTAATGGCGCCGCTGACCGACGCTTTTGCCGCCGATGAGCTCAGGCAGCAACTTGAAGCACGCGGCATCCGCTGCGTGCTGGAATGCCGGATCGCCGCCATCGAAGAGGATGGCGTGCGGCTGGCGGACGGGCGCGCTTTCCGTGCCGCCAGAGTGGTGCTGGCCACCGGCGTGCAGCCTAACAGCCGTCTGGCGGCGCAGAGCGGCGTGCTGTGTCAGCGGGGGATCGTGGTTGACCGCCAGATGGCCGCCTCGCTGCCGGGGATCAGCGCCGTCGGGGAATGTTGCGAAATTGACGGCCAGACCTGGGGGCTGGTGGCTCCCTGCCTGCGCCAGGCCGAGGTACTGGCGGATCGCCTGTGCGGCGCCCCCGGCGAGGGCTTTGTCTGGCAGGACGCCGGGACCCGCCTGAAGGTTACCGGCATTGAACTCTTTAGCGCTGGCGAGCAGCAGGCCGGCGAACAGGATGACATCTATACCAGCTGGGACCCCATCGATCGCCACTACCGTCGCCTTCTGCTGCGCGACGGCCGCCTGCGCGGCGTGCTGCTGATGGGCGACTGCACCGCCGCCGCCGCGCTCACCGCGCGCCTGGAAAGCGACGAGCCCGCCACCGCGGACTGGCTTTTTGACCCCTCTTCAACGCAGCCGCAGGCTGCAGGAATGATGACAATGACGAAACCTGTATTAGTGCTGGTGGGACATGGCATGGTCGGCCACCATTTTCTCGAACAATGCGTGAGCCGCAATCTGCATCAGCAATATCGAATCGTGGTGTTTGGCGAAGAGCGTTACCCCGCCTACGACCGGGTACATCTTTCCGAATATTTCGCCGGGCGCAGCGCTCAATCGCTGTCGCTGGTGGCCGATGATTTCTTTCACCAGCACGGCATCGAACTCCGCCTCGGCGAGGCGGTGGCGACGATCGACCGCGACGCGCGGCTGGTGCGAGATGCCGAGGGACATGAAACCCACTGGGATAAACTGGTGCTGGCGACCGGCTCCTATCCCTTTGTTCCGCCGATCCCTGGCAACGATCTCGACGGGTGCTTTGTCTACCGCACTCTTGACGATCTCGACCGTATCGCCGCCCATGCCGCCGCGGCGAAGACCGGAGTGGTTATCGGCGGCGGCCTGCTCGGGCTGGAGGCGGCTAACGCCCTGAAACAGCTGGGGCTGGACACGCACGTAGTGGAGTTTGCCCCGAACCTGATGGCCGTCCAGCTGGATAACGGCGGGGCGGCGATGCTGCGGGAGAAGATCGTCGCCCTCGGCGTGGGGGTGCATACCAGCAAAGCGACCACCGCCATCGTGCGCGAGGCCGACGGCCTGCGGCTGAACTTTGCCGACGGCGGCGCGCTGCGGACCGACATGGTGGTCTTCTCGGCGGGGATCCGTCCGCAGGACGCGCTGGCCCGCGGTTGCATGCTGCAGGTGGGCGAACGCGGGGGCATTCACATCGACGGCCAGTGCCGCACCTCTGACCCGGACGTGCTGGCGATAGGCGAATGCGCCCTGTGGGACAATAAAATTTACGGTCTGGTGGCGCCGGGCTATCAGATGGCGCGTATCGCCGCGGCCACCCTCGCGGGAGAAGACGCCTGCTTTAGCGGCGCCGACATGAGCACCAAACTGAAGCTGCTGGGGGTGGACGTCGCCTCATTTGGCGATGCGCAGGGGCGCACGCCGGGCTGCCAGAGCTATCAATGGACCGACGGTCCGCAGCAGGTGTACAAAAAAATCGTCGTCAGTCAGGACGGCAAAACCCTGCTTGGCGGCGTGCTGGTGGGGGAGGCCAGCGACTATGCCACGCTGCTGCAGATGATGCTGAACGGCATGGCGCTGCCGCCGCGTCCGGAGAGCCTGATCCTGCCCGCGCTGGAGGGCGCCGCGCCGAAGGCGCTCGGCGTCGCGGCGCTGCCCGACAGCGCGCCGATCTGCTCCTGCCATAATGTCAGCAAAGGCGATATCTGCCAGGCGGTGAACAATGGGGCGGGGGATATGGCGGCGATAAAAAGCTGCACCAGAGCGGCCACCGGCTGCGGCGGCTGCAGCGCGCTGGTGAAACAGGTGATGGAGTACCAGCTGGCGGAGCAGGGCGTCGAAGTGAAAAAAGACGTCTGCGAGCATTTCCCGTGGTCGCGCCAGGAGATTTACCACCTGGTACGGGTCAATCATATCCATACCTTCGAGCAGCTGATTAGCCGCTACGGCCAGGGACACGGCTGTGATGTCTGCAAACCGCTGGTGGCCTCGGTGCTGGCTTCCTGCTGGAACGAGTACCTGCTGAAGCCGGCGCACCTGCCGCTGCAGGATACCAACGACCGCTATTTCGCCAACATTCAGAAGGACGGAACCTATTCGGTGGTGCCGCGGATGGCGGCAGGGGAAGTGACGCCGGACGGGCTGATCGCTATCGGGCAGATCGCCAAACGTTACCAGCTCTACAGCAAAGTGACCGGCGGCCAGCGTATCGATCTGTTTGGCGCGCGGCTGGAACAGCTGCCGGCTATCTGGCGCGAGCTGGCCGACGCCGGGTTTGAAACCGGCCACGCCTACGGCAAGTCGCTGCGCACGGTGAAATCCTGCGTCGGCTCAACCTGGTGTCGCTACGGCGTGCAGGACTCCACCGGGCTCGCGGTACGGCTCGAGCATCGCTATAAAGGGCTACGCGCCCCGCACAAAATCAAGATGGCGGTCTCCGGCTGCACCCGCGAATGCGCTGAAGCCCAGGGGAAAGATATCGGGGTGATTGCCACCGACAAAGGCTGGAATCTGTACGTCTGCGGCAACGGCGGGATGAAACCGCGTCACGCCGACCTGTTTGCCAGCGATCTCGACGAAGCGACGCTGATCCGCAGCATCGATCGTCTGCTGATGTTCTATATCCGTACCGCCGATCGCCTGCAGCGGACCAGCACCTGGATGGATAACCTGGAGGGCGGCGTCGCCTATCTGCGGCAGGTGGTGCTGGAGGATAGTCTCGGCATTGGCGAGGAGCTGGAGCAGGAGATGGCCCGGATCGTCGACAGCTACCAGTGCGAGTGGCAGACCACCCTCAACGATCCGCAGCGTCTGGCGCTGTTCCGCTCCTTCGTTAATAGCGACCAGCCGGACGAGGCGGTGCAGCGCCACGAGCTGCGTGGTCAGCCGCAGCTGTTACAGACTGAGACGTTGCCCGAGGGCGAACTCCCATCCCGGCCGTGGCAGGCGGTATGCGACCTTGACGCCATCCCGGCGCAGGCGGGGATCGGCGCCCGCTTAGGGGAGCGGCAGATTGCCCTGTTCCGCTTTGGCGATCGGGTCTACGCCCTCGACAACCGCGAGCCGGGCAGCGCGGCCAACGTGCTGTCACGCGGGCTGTTAGGGGACGTCGGCGGCGAGCCGGTGGTGATTTCCCCGCTGTACAAACAGCGGATTCGCCTGCGCGACGGCTGGCCGTGCGACGGCAGTGAACAGGCGGTACGCGCCTGGCCGGTGAAAGTGGAAAACGGCAAAGTGTGGGTGGGCAGCCAGCAGCTGCTGGCCCGAGCGGAGGCCTCCTGATGCAGACCATCCGAACGACCTGCCCCTACTGCGGCGTAGGCTGCGGGGTGCTGGCGAGCGTGGACGACGCGGGGCAGGTGAGCGTGCGCGGCGACGATCAGCACCCGGCCAACCTCGGCCGCCTGTGCGTCAAAGGGGCGGCCCTTGGGGAGACCACGGGCCTGGCGGGGCGGCTGCTGGCGCCGGAGGTGGACGGCCAGCAGGTAGCCTGGTCTCAGGCGCTGGCGGAGACCGCTGCGCGCCTGCAACAGGTTATCGACCAGCACGGCCCGCAGGCGGTGGCCTTTTACGCCTCCGGCCAGCTGTTAACCGAGGATTACTATGCCGCCAACAAGCTGATGAAGGGATTTATCGGCGCGGCGAACATCGACACCAATTCGCGGCTGTGTATGTCGTCGGCGGTGACCGGCTACAAGCGGGCCTTTGGCGCCGATGTGGTGCCCTGTAGCTATGAGGATGTGGAAAACAGCGATCTGGTGGTGCTGGTCGGCTCGAACGCCGCCTGGGCGCATCCGGTGCTGTTCCAGCGGCTGGCGCAGGCGAAGCGGGATAATCCCCGATTGCGGATCGTGGTGATCGACCCCCGGCGCACCGCTACCTGCGAGATCGCCGACCGCCATCTGGCGCTGGCCCCAGGAAGCGACGGCGGGTTGTTTGCGGGGCTGCTTAACGCCCTGGCTGAGGCAGGAGCCTGCGTCGATGGCTTTCGCGACGGCCCGCAGGCGCTGGCCGCCGCCCGCGGCTGGGACGTGGCGAGGGTGGCGGCCTTTTGCGGTCTGCCTGCCGATGAGGTGGCGGGATTCTATCGCGAGTTCATCGCCGCCCCGCGGGCGATCACCCTCTACACCATGGGAATCAATCAATCCGCCAGCGGCAGCGACAAATGTAACGCCATCATCAACGTCCATCTGGCCAGCGGGAAGTATGGCCGCCGCGGATGCGGCCCCTTTTCGCTGACCGGTCAACCCAACGCCATGGGCGGCCGCGAAGTCGGCGGGCTGGCGACGATGCTGGCGGCGCACATGGATTTTGTGCCAGACGATCTGCAGCGGCTGGCCCGCTTCTGGGGGACGGAACGGCTGGCGCAGACCCCCGGGCTGACCGCCGTGGAGCTGTTTGCCGCCATTGGCCGCGGCGAGGTCAAAGCGGTCTGGATCATGGGTACCAACCCGGTGGTGTCGCTCCCTGACAGCCACGCGGTGAGCCAGGCGCTGGCCGCCTGTCCGCTGGTGATCGTCTCGGATGTCGCCGCCCAGACCGATACCGGACGTTTCGCCCACATCCGCTTTCCAGCGCTGGCCTGGGGCGAGAAGAATGGCACGGTCACCAACTCGGAGCGGCGGATCTCCCGTCAGCGCAGCTTTCTGCCGCCGCCGGGGGAGGCGAAAGCGGACTGGTGGATCATCGCCAGAGTGGGCCAGGCTCTGGGGTATCGCGAGGCGTTTGCCTGGCAGCATCCGCATGACGTCTTCCGCGAGCATGCGGCGCTGTCCGGTTTCGAAAACGACGGCCAGCGGGCGTTTGATATCGGCGCGCTGGCGGATCTCAGCCGTGAGGCGTGGGACACCATGCCGCCGGTGCGCTGGCCGGTCAGCCGCAGCGAGGTCGCCTGGGATATCACGCGCGGCTGGCATGGCGATGGCAGGCTGCGGATGGTGCCGGTGACGCCTCAACCGACCCGGGCGACAACCGATGCCTTTTATCCGCTGATCCTCAACAGCGGGCGGATCCGCGATCAGTGGCACACCATGACCCGTACCGGCGCGGTGCCGCGGCTGATGCAGCATATCGCTGAGCCAATGGTGGAGGTGGCGCCGCAGGATGCCGTTCGCTATCAGCTTCCCGCTGACGGGCTGGCGCGGATCTGGTCGCGGCATGGGGTGATGGTGGCGAAAGTGGCGATCAGCGAAGGGCAGCGCCCCGGCTCGCTGTTTGTTCCGATGCACTGGAACAACCAGTTTGCCCGTCAGGGGCGGGTAAATAACCTGCTGGCCGCCGTCACGGACCCGTATTCCGGCCAGCCGGAAAGTAAACAGGCGGCGGTGGCCATCGCCGCCTGGCAACCGGCCTGGCACAGCGAGCTTTTTTGCCGCGAACCGTTACCATTTCCTGCGGCCTGGCACTGGCGGCGGCGGGCGGCGCCAGGCGTGCTGCACTACTCGCTGGCCGGGGAGGCATCTGCCCGACAGTGGCTCAGCGCGTGGTGCGCCCGGCGCGGCTGGCAGTTACAGGTGGCTGACGGCGGCGCGGTGTGGAACCTGCTGGCCTGGCATCAGGGAAGGCTGATGCTCGGCTGGTGGAGCGATGCGCGCGAGCCGGCGGTTGATTGCGCATGGATAAGCGCTGCCTTTGCCGCGCCGCCGTCCGATGCCGTCCAGCGACATGCCTTGCTTAGCGGCCGACCGGGCGCCGCCGTCGCGCCGCGGGGGCGGATCGTCTGCAGCTGCTTTGGGGTGGGGGAATGGTCAATTAACGAGGCCATCGCCAGCGGCTGCGCCAGCGTCGGGGCGCTGGGTGGGAAGCTGAAATGCGGGACCAACTGCGGCTCTTGCGTGCCGGAGCTCAACGCGCTGCTGGCGGCGCAACGAACCCGGGCGTAACGGTGGCGCGCAGCGACGCCTCCGGTTGGGCGGCACCTTACCCAACCGGTTTCAGCTTATTCCTGGAATTGCCCACAGGGCTGCGGGAGCAGGGAAAAAACGATAAACTAACACTTCTATCCATTTTTGTGAGCTTGCGCAAACTCTGTTAATGCCTGTGTCGTTCCGTTTGTTGCCAACGTTGACCTTTCTCCTGCTGTTGCCGGGCGTTCCCGTCTGGGCGCTGACCGCCAGCGACACCACCCGCCCTGCGCAAGCGCAAGATCCGCTGCCCGATATGGGGATTGCTCCCCAGGTTGATGACGACGCCCGGCACTTTGCCGAAGTGGCGAAGAAGTTTGGCGAGGCCAGCATGAGCGACAATGGTCTGACGGCGGGTGAACAGGCGCAGCTGTTTGCCATCAGTAAAATCGGCAATGAAGTGAGTCATCAGCTGGAGAGTTGGCTCTCGCCGTGGGGCAACGCCAATGTCGACCTGCTGGTCGATAAAGAGGGTAAGTTCACCGGCAGTAAAGGGAGCTGGTTCGTACCGTTGCAGGATAATGACCGCTACCTGACGTGGAACCAGTACTCGGTGACCCAACGCGAGAACGATCTGGTAGGCAACATCGGGCTTGGCCAGCGTTGGCGGGTCGGCGGCTGGCTGCTGGGCTATAACTCGTTTTACGACAAAGTACTGAGCGAAAGCCTGGCGCGTGGCAGTGTTGGCGCCGAGGCATGGGGAGAATATCTCCGCTTGTCGGCAAACTACTACCATCCGCTGGGCGACTGGCAACTGCGCGAGAATCAGACTCAGGAGCAGCGGATGGCTACGGGATATGATGTCACCGCCCAGGCGCGGCTGCCGTTCTATCAGCACATTAATACCAGCGTCAGCGTTGAACAGTATTTCGGCGACAGCGTCGATCTGTTTCATACCGGCACCGGCTACCACAACCCGGTGGCCGTCTCCGTCGGACTCAATTACACCCCGGTCCCCCTGGTCACCGTGACCGCCAAGCATAAACAGGGGGAAAATGGCGTCAGTCAGAACAATGTTGGCCTGAAGCTTAACTACCGCTTTGGCGTACCCCTTAAGCAGCAGCTGGCGGCAGACGAGGTGGCGATCAGCAACTCGCTGCGCGGGAGCCGCTTCGATAGTCCGGAGCGGGATAATCTGCCGGTGGTGGAGTATCGTCAGCGCAAAAATCTGACGGTCTATCTGGCCACGCCGCCCTGGGATCTGCAGTCCGGGGAGACGGTGCAGTTGAAGCTGCAGATCCATAGTCTGCATGGCATCAAGGCGCTGCACTGGCAGGGAGACACCCAGGCCCTCAGCCTGACGCCGCCGGTAGATGCCAGCAGCCCCGATGGCTGGAGCATCATTATGCCGATGTGGAACAGTGAACCGGGCGCCGCGAACCGCTGGCGCCTGTCGGTGGTGGTGGAGGATAAACAGGGGCAGCGCGTCTCCTCCAATGAGATCGCCCTGGCGCTGACCGAGCCGCTGGTCAAGTTTACCACGCCAGGCGTCTCCTGGACGGACTCGCCTTAGAAGATTCGCTCCTGGTGGACCCATACCGCCGCTTCCACGCGGGATTTGAGCTTCATTTTCTTCAGCATGTGCTTTACGTGTACTTTGACGGTGCTTTCGGTGATATCCAGGCGACGGGCGATCATTTTGTTCGGCAGTCCCTGGGCTATCAGCTTGAGAATGTCGCGCTCGCGCGGGGTCAGCTGGCTGATGTCCCGATCGGAGGTGGCGCGGTTGGCGCGCAGGCTGGCGGCCAGCACCGGCGTTAATGCTTCGCTTAATACCATCTCTCCGGCGGCCGCCTGCTGCAGCGCTTTCAGCAGATCTTCCGGTTCCATGTCCTTCAACAAATAGCCATCGGCGCCGCGCTTCAGGGCGGTGACAACGTCCTCTTCATGGTTGGAGACGCTGAAGACCACTACCCGGCCAGAAAGGGATTTCTCACGCAGCTTATCCAGCGTCTCCAGACCGTTCATGCCCGGCATATTAAGGTCCAGCAGGATCAGGTCAGGATCCAGCGACTCGGCCAGCTCGATACCTTGCGCGCCATTGCTGGCCTCGCCAATCACCTGGATGTCCGGCGCCATGCTGATCAACTGTTTCACGCCGGTGCGCAGCATCGGATGGTCGTCAATGAGAAGGATAGTTGCCCGTTCCTGTTGACTCATGAGGGTCTCCTTATTGGATGGAAAACGTTTTTTCCGGGATAAACGTGACGATCACTTCGGTTCCACCGGTTTCCCGGCGTCGTACCTGACAGTCACCGCGCAAGCTCTGGGCGCGATCCCGCATAATAATTAAACCGTAATGGTTACTCCGTTCGGCGTGGTCCGGTACGCCGCGGCCGTTATCCGCTACCACCAGACGAACCTGATTATCGCGTTGTGACACCGTCACGGTTACTTCGGTTGCGCTGGCATGCTTCAGAGCGTTGCTCAACGCTTCGCGAGCGATCTGCAGCAGGTGGATCGCCTGATGCGAGGGCACAAAGCGCGGCGGGAGCTGGTAATCAAGCTGCACCGTAAAGCCGAAGTGGGCGCTGTACTCCTGACAGCTGGCCTCCAGCGCCGGGCGCAGCCCCGGCTCGGTCAACTGCAGGCGGAAGGTGGTTAACAGCTCCCGCAGCTGGGCCCACGAGGTATTCAGTTCGTTACGGATCTGCCCCAGCAGCTGGCGGCTTTCCGTCGGCAAGGCGTCGCCTTGCATCTGCAGACAGCTAACCTGCATCTTCATACAGGATAGCGACTGGGCGATGGAGTCGTGCAGCTCGCGGGCGATAGTGGCCCGTTCTTCCATGACGATCAGCTGCTGCTGCTTCTCCTGATGGCGGTCCAGCGCCAGGGTGCTGGTCAGCTGTTCCACCAGGGTATCCACCAGCTGCTGCTGATCGTGGCTGAGATGGCGGCCAACCGGCAGCGTCGCCAGCAGGATGCCGTACTGACTATGCGCATCTGACAGCCGCCACTTCAGCGTTGTTCCGCCATCCGGCAGCGGCGGCAGATTGCGTGGACAGAGGTAGCAGCCTTTATCATCACAGTCATCATCCGAGTGGCAGGTAAACTCCTGGTGATTATCTTCGTCTTCCAGGTCGTAAACCCGTACCTCGATATCGCGCAGCAGCGTCAGCCCCTGCAGGCCATTCAGTACCGGCGAAATACGTTCGCAGAGCGGGGCGCTGGAGTGCAGCCGGCGGTTGGCCTGCCATAAGAAAGCGAGGATCTCGTTCTTCTGCTCCAGTCCGGCAGTCTTCTCCTGCACCCGCCGCTCGAGCACGGCATAGCTTTCCGCCAGCTCTTCCGACATGTTATTCAGCGCCATGCCCAGGGTCGCCATTTCGTTGCGGCCGCTGATGTGCGCCCGCTGGGTGAAATCACGCTGGCTCACCGCGCGCGCCATGCTCAGCAGCTGTTTCCACGGCCGCAGCAGGCGGGCGCGTAGCCAGATGATAGTGAAGATCAGCAGCAGCGCCATACCAATGGCGAGGATGCGATGGATCCAGACCACCCGTTCGATACGCTGCTCGGTGGTGTGGTCGAATGCGGTGACCAACTGGTCGATACGATCGACAAAGTCGGCGACATCCTGGGCCACTTCCGCCTGATTGACTGCGCGCTGCATGCCGGGGGCCAGCGCCAGCTGCCAGTACTGCTGCAGGGCTTTAAGCTGGATTTCCTGGCCGTCGCGGCGGGCGGAATTTTGCAGCTCCGGGCTGAAGACGGTGGCGGTCATGTCCGCCACCAGTTTTTGATCGTTTTCATTCAGCGGGATCGCCGCCAGCAGCCGGTAGCTTTGCATACGCAATGAACCGGCCTTGTTAATGGCGTGCGCGCTGCCCTGCACGCCGTTCACCAGGCGCGCGGAGATCGCCATGCCGGCGACGCCAATAATCGTGGCGAGCAGCACGATTAACGCCAGTTGATTGACCAGCGTCAGCGGGGTAAAAAGACGTTTTAACATGGAATGCGTGGCTCCTGAACCGGGGATCTCTCCGGGAGTGGCGCTTATTCTCGGCTATCCCCTGGAGTATACCCATACCCCTAAAGAGTTACTCCTTAATTGTCGGTGGTAGGTGGCGTTGGGGGAGGGGTTATACGGAACCCGGCAGTCGCGTGAAAAACCACACTTTTTTCCCCACCATTCTCTACTCACTTCGGAGCATGGTTTATTTTTGCACAAATTAGTGCGCGCTTTTCCTTTGATTTATATCAACTTACCGCCCCGGGCAACCCCTAAGGTAGCGGCAGGAAATATGAATAATCAGAGGTATCTATGAGTCAATCTTCCCTCCCGGAGAAGGCTAATCGCTCGGTCATTACCGACTGGCGGCCTGAAGATCCTGAATTCTGGCAACAGCGCGGCCACCGTGTGGCGAGCCGTAATTTATGGATCTCCGTTCCCTGTCTGTTACTGGCGTTCTGCGTGTGGATGTTGTTTAGCGCGGTTGCCGTCAACCTCAACAAAGTGGGCTTTCAGTTTACGACCGATCAGCTGTTTATGCTGACCGCGCTGCCGGCGCTGTCTGGCGCCCTGTTGCGTGTACCTTACGCCTTTATGGTGCCGCTGTTCGGCGGCCGTCGCTGGACGGCGTTCAGCACCGGGATCATGATTGTGCCTTGTGTATGGTTGGGCTTTGCGGTTCAGGATACCTCCACGCCGTTTAGCGTTTTCGTGATTATCTCTCTGCTGTGCGGTTTCGCCGGCGCCAACTTCGCCTCCAGTATGGCCAACATCAGCTTCTTCTTCCCGAAAGCGAAGCAGGGCGGAGCGCTCGGCGTCAACGGCGGTCTCGGTAATATGGGCGTCAGCGTGATGCAGCTGGTCGCGCCGCTGGTGGTGTCGGTTTCGGTGTTTGCCATTTTTGGCGGGACCGGCAGCGAACAGCCGGACGGCTCGATGCTGTATCTGGAAAACGCCGCGTGGATCTGGGTACCTTTCCTGGTTATTTTCACCCTGGCGGCGTGGTTCTTTATGAACGACCTGTCGGCTTCTAAAGCGTCGCTGAGCGAACAGCTGCCGGTCCTCAAACGCCTGCATCTGTGGATCATGGCGCTGCTCTATCTGGCTACCTTCGGTTCCTTTATCGGCTTTTCCGCCGGTTTCGCCATGCTGTCGAAAACCCAGTTCCCGGATGTGCAGATCCTGCATTATGCCTTCTTCGGCCCGTTTATTGGCGCGCTGGCGCGTTCGATGGGCGGGGCGATCTCCGACCGTCTCGGCGGGACCCGCGTAACGCTGGTCAACTTCGTGGTGATGGCTGTCTTCTGTGCGCTGCTGTTCCTGACCCTGCCGACCAACGGCCAGGGCGGCAACTTTATCGCCTTCTTTGCGGTGTTTATGGTGCTGTTCCTGACCGCCGGGCTGGGCAGCGCCTCCACTTTCCAGATGATCTCCGTGATCTTCCGTAAGCTGACCATGGACCGCGTGAAGGCCCAGGGCGGCAGCGAAGCCCAGGCGATGCGCGAGGCGGCGACCGATACCGCGGCGGCACTGGGCTTTATCTCCGCCATTGGCGCTATCGGCGGCTTCTTTATTCCGAAAGCGTTCGGTATCTCGCTGGATCTGACCGGCTCGCCGGCCGGGGCGATGAAAGTGTTCCTCGTGTTCTATATTGCCTGCGTGGTGATCACCTGGGCGGTATACGGTCGTAAGCGTCAGTAATCGGCCGCGGTAACGTTGGCGTATAAAAAGGCGCGCTCCCCACGGAGGCGCCTTTTTTAACCGCTTAATTAGTTACAACATACTATTGGAGAAAATTGTCCGCATCGACCGCTGAGCCAGAACAGGTGGGCTTGCCAGTGAAATGGCTCTACCCCTTAATACCTCCGTTGTTAACAAATCCCGGTGAGGCGCCGCTTTTTGAGGTGAAAATCATTAAAAAACAATAAGTTAAAAAATAACATCTTATACCACCTTGGTGGTAATCGAGGTTTTGCTGCGCAGTAACAAGCCAGTTCGGATTGATCGCTATCAATTCTCGCCCTCTTTCATAGCGTTACCTTCGCTGCAAATCCAGCAATGTCGATTTATCAGAGAGCCGTCAGGCTCCATATCAGGAGAAACCCGATGAGTAAATTCCTGGACCGGTTTCGCTACTTCAAACAGAAGGGTGAAACCTTTGCCGATGGGCACGGCCAGCTTCTTAACACCAACCGGGACTGGGAGGATGGATACCGTCAACGTTGGCAGCATGACAAAATTGTGCGTTCCACTCACGGTGTTAACTGCACCGGTTCATGCAGCTGGAAGATTTATGTCAAAAACGGTCTGGTGACCTGGGAAACCCAGCAGACTGACTACCCGCGCACCCGCCCGGACCTGCCGAACCACGAACCACGCGGTTGTCCGCGCGGCGCCAGCTACTCATGGTACCTGTACAGCGCGAACCGCCTGAAATATCCACTGATGCGTAAACGTCTGATGAAGATGTGGCGGGAAGCGAAAGTTCAGCATAGCGATCCGGTTGAGGCATGGGCCTCGATTATCGAAGACGCCGACAAAGCCAAAAGCTTCAAACAGGCCCGCGGCCGCGGCGGCTTTGTACGTTCTTCCTGGCAGGAAGTGAATGAGCTGATTGCCGCTTCTAACGTCTACACCGTCAAAACCTACGGTCCGGACCGCGTGGCCGGCTTCTCGCCGATCCCGGCGATGTCGATGGTCTCCTACGCCTCCGGCGCCCGTTACCTGTCGCTGATCGGCGGCACCTGCCTGAGCTTCTACGACTGGTACTGCGACCTGCCGCCGGCCTCGCCGATGACCTGGGGCGAGCAGACCGACGTACCCGAATCCGCCGACTGGTACAACTCCAGCTACATTATCGCCTGGGGCTCCAACGTGCCGCAGACCCGTACACCGGATGCCCACTTCTTTACCGAAGTCCGCTACAAAGGCACCAAGACCGTGGCGATTACCCCGGACTACGCCGAAATCGCCAAACTCTGCGATCTGTGGCTGGCGCCAAAGCAGGGGACCGATGCCGCGATGGCGCTGGCGATGGGCCACGTGATGCTGCGTGAGTTCCACCTCGATAAGCCGAGCCAGTACTTTACCGATTACGTGCGCCGCTACACCGACATGCCAATGCTGGTGATGCTCGAGGAGCGCGATGGTTATTACGCCGCCGGCCGCACGCTGCGCGCGTCCGACCTGGTGGACTCCCTCGGTCAGGAGAACAATCCGGAATGGAAAACCGTCGCCTTTGATGAGAAAGGTGACCTGAGCGTACCGAACGGTTCTCTGGGTTTCCGCTGGGGCGACAAAGGCAAGTGGAACCTCGAACAGCGCGATGGTAAAACCGGCGAAGAGATTGAGCTGCGTCTGAGCCTGCTCGGCAGCCATGATGAAGTGGCAAACGTCGGCTTCCCGTATTTCGGTGGCGAAGGCACAGAGCACTTCAACAAAGTTGACCTCGAGAATGTTCTGCTGCACAAACTGCCGGTGAAACGCCTGCAGCTGGCCGACGGCTCCACCGCCCTGGTCACCACCGTTTACGATCTGACCATGGCTAACTACGGCCTGGAGCGCGGTCTGAACGATGACAACTGCGCCGCCGGCTACGATGAAGTGAAAGCCTACACCCCGGCGTGGGCGGAGAAGATCACCGGCGTCTCCCGCGCGCATATCATTCGTACCGCCCGTGAATTTGCCGATAACGCCGATAAAACTCACGGTCGTTCGATGATTATCGTCGGGGCGGGCCTCAACCACTGGTTCCACCTCGACATGAACTACCGTGGCCTGATCAATATGCTGATCTTCTGCGGCTGCGTCGGTCAGAGCGGCGGCGGTTGGGCGCACTATGTGGGCCAGGAAAAACTGCGTCCGCAGACCGGCTGGCAGCCGCTGGCGTTCGCCCTTGACTGGCAGCGTCCGGCACGTCACATGAATAGTACCTCGTACTTCTATAACCACTCCAGCCAGTGGCGCTATGAAACGGTGACCGCGCAGGAACTGCTGTCGCCGATGGCGGATAAATCCCGTTACAGCGGCCACCTGATCGACTTTAACGTGCGCGCAGAGCGGATGGGCTGGCTGCCGTCGGCGCCGCAGCTTGGCGTCAACCCGCTGCGTATCGCTGACGAAGCGAAGAAAGCCGGCATGACCCCGGTGGATTACACCGTGAAGTCGCTGAAAGAGGGCTCGATTCGCTTTGCGGCCGAGCAACCGGAAAACGGCAAAAACCACCCGCGTAACCTGTTTATCTGGCGTTCCAACCTGCTGGGTTCCTCCGGTAAAGGTCATGAATACATGCTCAAGTACCTGCTGGGTACCGAGAACGGCATTCAGGGCAAAGACCTTGGCAAGCAGGGCGGCGTGAAGCCGGAAGAAGTCGAGTGGCGGGATAACGGCCTCGACGGCAAACTGGATCTGGTGGTAACTCTCGACTTCCGTCTGTCGAGCACCTGTCTCTACTCCGACATCGTGCTGCCGACCGCCACCTGGTACGAAAAAGACGACATGAATACTTCGGATATGCATCCGTTTATTCACCCGCTGTCGGCCGCCGTTGACCCGGCGTGGGAATCGAAGAGCGACTGGGATATCTATAAAGGTATCGCGAAGAAATTCTCTGAAGTGTGCGTGGGCCACCTCGGTAAAGAAACCGACGTCGTCACGCTGCCGATCCAGCACGACTCCGCCGCGGAAATGGCGCAGCCGCTGGATGTCAAAGACTGGAAAAAAGGCGAATGCGATCTCATCCCGGGGAAAACCGCGCCGCATATTATTCCGGTCGAGCGCGATTATCCGGCGACCTACGAGCGCTTCACCTCGATCGGCCCGCTGCTGGAAACCATCGGCAACGGCGGTAAAGGCATCGCCTGGAATACCCAGAGCGAAATGGACCTGCTGCGTAAGCTCAACTACACCAAGGCGGAAGGCCCGGCGAAAGGCCAGCCGAAGCTGGAAACAGCCATCGACGCCGCGGAGATGATCCTCACTCTGGCGCCGGAAACCAACGGTCAGGTGGCGGTGAAGGCGTGGAAAGCGTTGAGCGAGATCACCGGTCGCGAGCACACGCACCTGGCGCTGAACAAAGAAGACGAGAAGATCCGCTTCCGCGATATTCAGGCGCAGCCGCGGAAGATTATCTCCAGCCCGACCTGGTCTGGCCTGGAGGATGAGCACGTCTCCTATAACGCCGGTTACACCAACGTTCATGAGCTGATCCCGTGGCGCACGCTGTCCGGCCGCCAGTCGCTGTATCAGGATCACCAGTGGATGCGCGACTTTGGCGAAAGCCTGCTGGTCTATCGTCCGCCGATTGACACCCGTTCGGTGAAAGCGGTGATGGGCGAGAAGTCCAACGGCAATCCGGAGAAGGCGCTGAACTTCCTGACCCCGCACCAGAAATGGGGTATCCACTCGACCTACAGCGATAACCTGCTAATGCTGACTCTGTCGCGCGGCGGCCCGATCGTCTGGATGAGCGAAGCGGATGCGAAAGATCTGGGTATCGAAGATAACGACTGGATTGAAGTGTTTAACGCCAACGGCGCCCTGACGGCGCGCGCGGTCGTGAGCCAGCGCGTACCGGCCGGAATGACCATGATGTATCACGCGCAGGAACGCATCGTGAACCTGCCGGGCTCTGAAATCACCGGTCAGCGCGGGGGGATCCATAACTCCGTCACCCGTATTACGCCAAAACCGACCCACATGATCGGCGGTTACGGCCACCTGGCCTATGGCTTTAACTACTACGGTACCGTCGGCTCCAACCGCGATGAGTTTGTGGTGGTACGTAAGATGAAGAACATTAACTGGTTAGACGGCGAAGGCAACGACCAGGTACAGGAGAGCGTAAAATGAAAATTCGTTCACAAGTCGGCATGGTGCTGAATCTCGATAAATGCATCGGCTGCCACACCTGCTCGGTCACCTGTAAAAACGTCTGGACCAGCCGGGAAGGGATGGAATATGCCTGGTTCAACAACGTTGAAAGTAAACCAGGCGTCGGTTTCCCGAACGACTGGGAAAACCAGGAAAAATGGAAGGGCGGCTGGATCCGCAAAATCAACGGTAAGCTGCAGCCGCGCATGGGCAACCGCGCGATGCTGCTGGGTAAAATCTTCGCCAACCCGCATCTGCCGGGGATCGACGATTACTACGAGCCGTTTGATTATGACTACCAGAATCTGCACAACGCGCCGGAAAGTAAGCATCAGCCGATCGCCCGTCCGCGCTCGCTGATCACCGGCCAGCGGATGGACAAAATTACCAGCGGCCCGAACTGGGAAGAGATCCTCGGCGGCGAGTTCGAAAAACGCGCCAAAGATCAGAACTTCGACAATATGCAGAAGGCGATGTACGGCCAGTTCGAGAACACCTTCATGATGTATCTGCCGCGCCTGTGCGAGCACTGCCTGAACCCGGCCTGCGTCGCGACCTGCCCGAGCGGCGCCATCTATAAGCGTGAAGAAGACGGCATCGTGCTGATCGACCAGGACAAGTGCCGCGGCTGGCGGATGTGTATCACCGGCTGTCCGTACAAGAAGATCTATTTCAACTGGAAGAGCGGGAAATCCGAGAAATGCATCTTCTGCTACCCGCGTATTGAATCCGGAATGCCGACGGTGTGCTCCGAAACCTGCGTGGGCCGTATCCGCTATCTCGGGGTCCTGCTGTACGACGCGGACGCGATTGAAAACGCCGCCAGCACCGAGAACGAGAAAGATCTGTATCAGCGCCAGCTGGACGTCTTCCTCGATCCAAACGATCCAAAAGTGATTGAACAGGCGTTAAAAGATGGCGTACCGCAGGGCGTAATTGAAGCCGCGCAGCAGTCGCCGGTCTATAAAATGGCGATGGACTGGAAGCTGGCGCTGCCGCTGCACCCGGAATATCGTACCCTGCCAATGGTCTGGTACGTGCCGCCTCTGTCGCCGATTCAGTCCGCCGCCGATGCGGGCGAACTGGGTAGTAACGGTATTCTGCCGGACGTGGAAAGCCTGCGTATTCCGGTGCAGTATCTGGCGAACCTGCTGACCGCCGGCGATACCCAGCCGGTCCTGCTGGCGCTGAAGCGGATGCTGGCGATGCGTCACTACAAACGTGCGGAAACCGTCGACGGCGTCGTCGATACCCGTGCGCTGGAAGAGGTGGGGCTGAGCGAAGCGCAGGCCCAGGAGATGTACCGCTATCTGGCGATCGCTAACTACGAAGATCGTTTCGTGGTGCCGAGCAGCCACCGTGAACAGGCGCGAGAAGCGTTTCCGGAGAAAAACGGCTGCGGCTTCAGCTTTGGCGATGGCTGCCACGGCTCGGACAGCCAGTTCAACCTGTTCAACAGCCGTCGCATCGACGCTATCGACGTGACCAGCAAAACGGAGCCGCACGCATGATTGAACTCGTGATTATGTCGCGTCTGCTCGAATACCCTGACGCTGCCTTATGGCAGCATCAGCAGGAGATGTTCGAGGCGCTCGCGTCATCAGAGAAACTCAGCAAAGAGGATGCCCACGCGCTGGGCGTTTTCCTGCGCGATTTAGTGGCTCAGGATCCGCTGGATGCCCAGGCGGCCTATAGCGAACTGTTTGACCGCGGCCGCGCCACCTCGCTGCTGCTGTTTGAACATGTCCACGGCGAATCACGCGATCGCGGGCAGGCGATGGTGGATTTGATGGCGCAGTATGAGCGCCACGGTCTGCTGCTTGATAGCCACGAGCTGCCGGATCACCTGCCGCTGTATCTGGAGTATCTGGCGCAACTGCCGGAAGAGGAAGCGCTTGGCGGCCTGCGGGACGTCGCGCCGATCCTCGGCCTGCTCAGCGCGCGCCTGCAGCAGCGCGAAAGTCGCTATGCGGTGCTGTTCGAGCTGTTACTGAAGCTGGCTAATACTCAGGTCGACAGCCAGAAGGTGGCAGAGAAGATTGCCGACGAGGCGCGCGACGATACGCCGCAGGCGCTGGACGCGGTCTGGGAAGAAGAACAGGTCAAATTCTTTGCCGACCAGGGCTGCGGCGAGTCGGAAATTTCCGCTCACCAGCGTCGTTTTGCCGGAGCCGTGGCCCCGCAATATCTGAATATCTCTAACGGAGGACAGCAATAATGCACTTCCTGAATATGTTCTTCTTTGACATTTATCCGTACATTGCGGGCTCAGTGTTCCTGATCGGCAGCTGGCTGCGCTACGACTATGGCCAGTACACCTGGCGCGCGGCCTCCAGCCAGATGCTGGATCGTAAAGGGATGAACCTGGCGTCGAACCTGTTCCATATCGGCATCCTCGGTATTTTCGCCGGCCACTTCCTCGGCATGCTGACCCCGCACTGGATGTATGAGTCCTTCCTGCCTATCGACGTCAAGCAGAAGATGGCGATGATCGCCGGCGGCGCCTGCGGCGTGATGACCCTGGTGGGCGGGTTACTGCTGCTCAAGCGTCGTCTGCTCAGCCCGCGCGTTCGCGCCACCACCACCGGAGCGGATATTCTGATCCTCTCCCTGCTGATGGTGCAGTGTGCGCTTGGCCTGCTGACGATCCCGTTCTCTGCCCAGCATATGGACGGCAGTGAAATGATGAAGCTGGTCGGCTGGGCGCAGTCGGTGGTGACCTTCCACGGCGGCGCTTCGCAGCATCTGGATGGCGTGGCGTTTATTTTCCGCGTTCATCTGGTGCTGGGCATGACCCTGTTCCTGCTGTTCCCGTTCTCCCGTCTGGTTCATATCTGGAGCGCGCCGGTCGAATACCTGACGCGCAAATACCAGATTGTCCGCGCCCGTCGCTAATTGACCCGTGACGGCTGACTGACCCCGCCATGGCGGGGTTTTTTTTCGCCCCAGCCGAGGTTGTTGCCCGCCGCAGCAAACAGAATCAGCACCCCTCCAGCCAACTGCAGCGGCGTGAGCGCGTGATGGAAAACCAGATAGTCAACCACGATAGCCACCAGCGGATAGATAAACGAGTGCGAACCAGTGACCGGGGTCGGCAGCTTTTGAATCGCACTATATAAAAGTTGATACATAATCCCGGTATGGACGATGCCGAGGATCAGCAAATAGCGCCAGGGAAAATGGCTGTTAAACTCGGGGGCATGAACCAGCGGCAAAAGCATTACCGTACCGACGATAACCTGAATAAAAGCGATATGCTGCGCCGGTAGCGGCCGCAGCTTGCGGGCGATAATGGCGGTCAGGGCATAGAAGAATGCCGCGCCCAGCGCCAGTAACACGCCGGTGATGAGTCCCTCGCCGTGCGCGGGCATCAGTTCGCTCGACAGCAGGATCACCACGCCGCCAAAGGCCAGCAGTAGCCATCCCCATTTCACGGCGCTGACCCGTTCCCCCAGCACCATCCCCATCAGTACCAGCATAAACGGTTGGGTGTTATAGACCACGGTGGCCATGCCGATGGAGATCCGCGAATAGGCGGCAAACAACAGCAGCCAGTTGACGACCAGCGCCGCGCCGCCAATCACCGCCAGAGCGAGAGTGAAACGCGTTAGCCGGCTGAAGGGCTGGCGGCTTAACACGATAAACACCAGCAAGGTTAGCGCGCCAATAAGGCAGCGCCAGAACACGACATCAATCACCGGCAAACCCGAGAGCAGCACGAACGCGCCGATCGAGCCGGAGATTATCATTGCCAGGCTCATTTGCCAGACGCCGCGGGTAAGTTGCATTTTTCACCTCCACAATTTTTCAGCTATTGTGCGAAAAACCCTGACAGGGTGATATGGCTGAATTAAGGTTGAAAGGGTTAAATGCCTTTTATAATTAGGTGAAATAGATGAATGACATTCTTGATGAAATAGACCGGGCGATCCTCACTTGCCTGACCCAGGATGCCAGAGTTTCGCTAAAGGTCTTGAGCGCACGAGTGGGACTGACCTCGCCGAGCACGGCCGAGCGGGTGAAGCGCCTGGAGGAGCGGGGCGTTATTCAGGGTTATGGGGCGCGGGTCAATCTCGCTGCGCTGGGCTACAGCCTGCAGGCGCTGGTGCGGGTCCGGCCGCTGCCGGGGCTGCTGCAGAAAGTGGATAAATATATCCAGGCGATGCCGGAATGCATTGAAAGTGACAAGGTGACCGGGGAAGATTGTTTCGTGATGCGCCTTGTGGTGCGCGACATTGCCCAGCTTGATACCCTGCTGGACGGTCTGGCGGAATATGCGCAGTGCAATACCTCGGTGGTGAAAAGCTCGCCGGTAAAAAGGCGGTTGCCACCGCTGTGATTTTTTCGCAGACGTTGCGGTTACCGGTCAGCAGTGCCTGTAGCCTCGCTAAGCGAAGCGCGAGCGAGGAGAGAGCAGCACAGGTGGTTGCAGAGAGCGCGAGAGTGGTGGGGGAAGGATAACTCGGCGCTCAAGCGCCTCGCCCTTCGGGCCGTTGCCTGCGGCAACGTTCTCTCGCTGGAGCTCGAGTCGAACCTTAGTCGAAGCTTCTCATCCTTCCCCGTTGGGCAGAATATAGAATATCGCTGGTAGATTAAGCTGGGCATGACATGGAGAGATGGTGGTGGGGGAAGGATAACTCGTCGCTAAAGCGCCTCGCCCTTCGGGCCGTTGCCTGCGGCAACGTTCTCTCGCTACGCTCGAGTCGAACCTTGGTCGAAGCTTCTCATCCTTCCCCGTAGGGCAGAATCTAGAATATCGCAGGTAGATTAAGCTGGGCATGACATGGAGAGATGGTGGTGGGGGAAGGATAACTCGGCGCTAAGCGCCTCGCCCTTCGGGCCGTTGCCTGCGGCAACGTTCTCTCGCTACGCTCGAGTCGAACCTTGGTCGAAGCTTCTCATCCTTCCCCGTAGGGCAGAATCTAGAATATCGCAGGTAGATTAAGCTGGGCATGACATGGAGAGATGGTGGTGGGGGAAGGATTCGAACCTTCGAAGTCGATGACGGCAGATTTACAGTCTGCTCCCTTTGGCCGCTCGGGAACCCCACCAGGGGTAAAATCATATTGTAGGCTATTCAGCAAAATGAATGGTGGTGGGGGAAGGATTCGAACCTTCGAAGTCGATGACGGCAGATTTACAGTCTGCTCCCTTTGGCCGCTCGGGAACCCCACCACGGGGAATATTCACTTCTGCTGCATTCAACAGGAGGGAAGGATTATTCGGAGCTAAAGCTCCTCACCCTTCGGGCCGTTGCCTTCGGCAACGTTCTCTCGCTGGTGCTCGAGTCGAACCTTGAAGTCGATGACTGCAGATTTACAGTCAGCTCCCTTATGAACGCTCGGAAACCCCACCACGGGGTAATGCTTAGTACTGGCCTGCTTCCTTCTCGGGAAGCGGGGCGCATCATACCAAATGATGCGCCCCTGTAAAGCATTCCTTTGACAAAAATAAACTGGTTGCCTGATTTTTACCCGTAACGCCGTAAAGCTAACCAATTCATTTCTTAGTCGATTAAAGAATGATCGTCCGGTTACCGTAAACGAATACGCGCTGCGCCAGTACCTGATATAACGCGCGGCTTAAAACGTTTTTTTCGACATCGCGCCCAGCACGCATCATATCTTCTGCAGTATAAGTATGATCGACGTGAATCACGTCCTGCATGATAATCGGACCCTCGTCCAGATTATCATTCACATAGTGGGCAGTGGCGCCGATGATCTTCACGCCGCGCTCGTAGGCCTGATGATAGGGACGCGCGCCGATGAACGCCGGTAAAAACGAATGGTGAATATTGATGATTTTATTCGGGAAGCTGGCGACAAACTCCGGCGTGAGGACGCGCATATATTTGGCCAGTACCACGTAATCCGGCTCGTGGGCGGCGATAGCGTCACCCATTTGCTTGTCGTGTTCGTCGCGGCTCAGCCCTTCATGGCTGACCAGCTCGAACGGAATACCAAAGCGTTCCACCAGCGGGCGCAGCGTGTCATGGTTGCCGATAACCGCGGCAATGTCGACGTCCAGTCCGCCATAGTTGGCTTTCATCAGCAGATCGCCAAGGCAGTGCGCTTCTTTAGTGACCAGAATCACCACCCGGCGGCGGCCTGCAGGATTCAGTTCACGGATGGAGCCTTCGGGCAGGGCGCTGTCCAGATCGGCCAGCAGAATGGTGTCGTTGAAAATGCCTTCCAGCTCGGTGCGCATAAAGAAACGACCGGTACGGTGGTCAACAAATTCATTGTTCTGCACAATGTTGAGTTCATGCTTGTAGCAGATATTGGTGATACGCGCGATGAGGCCTTTCTGATCAGGGCAAATAGTGCGTAGTACTTTACGTTGTAATGAATGCATCGCGAGGAAAATCCTGTAGTGTTTGCAAGCGCTACGGCAGCGTTACTGGCCGCAGCATTTTTTAAATTTTTTACCTGAACCGCAAGGGCAGGGGTCGTTGCGGCCAATCAGCGGCCGTGTCCCGTCGATATAGTACCATTGTCCATTTTCTTTTAAGAATCTGGAACGTTCAATAATGGCGCCTGGACGGTTATTGTCATTAAAGCGGGCGACAAAGCTGACAAAACTTTCATCTGGGGTTCGTCCTTCATCGCTGGCGAACAGGGTTAAGCCCAGCCACTCGGTTTGGCTAAACCCCTTTTCCAGATCGGCGCGAAACTGCTGCGCCTGGCAGGACGGATGCCAGGTTTTAATCAGATAGTCGGCATCTTTCATGACGAACGCGCTGTAACGGGAGCGCATAAGCTGTGACGGGCCAGGCGCAAGCTCGGCGCCGGACAGATATCGCTGGCAACATGAGCTATACTCCAGTGCGCTGCCACAGGGGCACAATTGCGACAAAATTGCCTCCATGGAAGAAAGAGTAACGGCGCGTTTACGCCAAAGGGCTTTATGTTAACTGAGGCGTGACAATGTTGCCACGCTCAGAGTGGAAGGATAGTTATCAGTACTCATGAGAAAGCTTAAAATTGGTCTGGCGTTAGGGGCGGGGGCGGCCCGCGGGTGGTCGCATATTGGCGTCATCAACGCTCTTCAGCGGGCCGGTATTGAAATTGATATCGTGGCCGGCTGCTCTATCGGTTCTCTGGTAGGAGCGGCGTTCGCCTGTAACCGACTCCCGGCGCTCGAATCATGGGTCTGTTCTTTCAGCAACTGGGATGTCCTGAAGCTGATGGACCTTTCCTGGCGTCGCGGTGGACTGCTGCGGGGGGAAAAGGTATTTAATCATTACCGCCGCATCATGCCTGTGACCGATATCGCGGCCTGCGAACGGCCTTTTGCCGCTGTCGCCACCAATTTAAGCACCGGCCGGGAGCTGTGGTTTACCGAAGGCGATCTGCATTTAGCGATTCGTGCTTCCTGCAGTATGCCAGGACTGATGGCGCCGGTCAGGCATAATGGCTACTGGCTGGTGGATGGCGCAGTGGTCAATCCGGTACCGGTGTCGCTGACGCGTGCGATGGGGGCGGACATTGTGATTGCTGTAGACCTGCAGCATGATGCCCATCTCATGCAGCAAGATTTATTCTCCCTCGACACGCCCCGGCGGGACGCTGAAGAGAAGGAAGGTCCATGGCATGCTCGCCTGCGCGCGCGGTTGACGCAAATGAGTGCCCGACGTGCAACGGTGACGCCGACGGCCATGGAGATCATGACCACGTCTATCCAGGTTCTGGAGAACCGTCTTAAACGCAATCGTATGGCGGGCGACCCACCGGATATCCTGCTGCAGCCTTTTTGTCCGCAAGTGTCGACGCTGGATTTCCATCGCGCGGGTGAGGCGATTGCTGCGGGGCATTTGGCCGTAGAAAAGAAAATGGATGAACTATTACCCTTAGTGCGTACAGCGGTTTGACGCACGAGTACCTGACTTAAGTAAAATCTGACAGGCGATAGTGTGAATAGCGTGCCACTATTGAATTATCGTCAGCCAGGGGAGATATCATGACGCAGCCATTGGCGGGAAAACAGATTCTGATAGTTGAAGACGAACCCGTTTTCCGCTCACTCTTGCATGGATGGCTGGCCTCGCTGGGAGCCACAACCTGGCTGGCAGAAGATGGCATGGATGCCCTGCATAAAATGACAGAGGTGCATCCGGACCTGATGATTTGCGACATTTCTATGCCGAGAATGAACGGTCTGGAGCTGGTGGAGACGCTGCGAAACCGCGGCGAGCAGTTGCCGATTTTGATGATTTCGGCGACTGAAAACATGGCGGACATAGCCAAAGCGTTGCGGCTTGGCGTCCAGGACGTGCTGCTAAAGCCCGTAAAAGATTTCGATCGCCTGCGCGAGACTGTCTATGCCTGCCTTTATCCCGCGATGTTCAGCTCACGTGTGGAAGAGGAAGAGCGTCTGTTTGAGGACTGGGACGCACTGGTTAGTAATCCCACCGCCGCATCAAGATTACTGCAGGAATTGCAGCCGCCAGTGCAGCAGGAAATGTCGCACTGTCGGATCCATTATCGCCAACTGGTGTCGGCGGACAAACCCGGGTTGGTACTTGATATTGCACCGCTCTCAGAAAATGATTTAGCGTTCTATTGTCTGGATGTCACCCGAGCCGGGGATAATGGTGTACTGGCGGCGTTATTATTGCGCGCGTTGTTCAATGGTCTGTTGCAGGAGCAACTTGCGCACCAGGGACAACGCTTACCTGAAATGGGGAGCCTGTTAAAACAGGTCAATCAGTTACTGCGTCAGGCTAATCTTCCTGGACAGTTCCCTTTACTGGTGGGTTATTACCACAGCGGATTGAAAAATTTAATTCTGGTTTCTGCTGGTCTCAATGGCACACTGAATACAGGTGAACATCAAATTCAGATAAGTAATGGCGTTCCTTTAGGGACGTTGGGGGAAGCCTACCTCAACCAAATTAGCCAGCGTTGTACGTCCTGGCAGTGCCAAATTTGGGGGGCCGGAGGACGTTTACGCTTAATGTTGTCTGCGGAATGAGCAATTAACGTTATATCTAAGCAGACAGGATTACCCGTAGCCCTTTACCGGTGGTACCATCGAGCAGTTTTATGCGTAAAAGTCCTAATTCGAGGCTATCGGAACCTTTTCAGATCAGTGAATACGCGGTTGACTGATATACTCGACACGTTATTTGTAACGAGAAGTTTAAAAAACAAACAGTCCAGGAGATTTCAATGGCTGCCCTTAATTCTAAAGTCAGAAAAGCGGTTATCCCGGTCGCGGGATTAGGCACCAGGATGCTGCCTGCCACAAAAGCAATCCCAAAAGAAATGCTGCCGCTGGTAGATAAACCGTTAATTCAGTACGTTGTTAATGAATGTATCGCTGCAGGAATTACTGAAATTGTTCTGGTAACGCACTCGTCCAAAAACTCTATCGAAAACCATTTCGATACCAGTTTTGAGCTGGAAGCGATGCTGGAAAAACGTGTAAAACGTCAGCTGCTGGAAGAAGTGCAGTCTATTTGCCCGCCGCACGTCACCATTATGCAAGTTCGTCAAGGTCTGGCGAAAGGCCTTGGCCACGCGGTGCTTTGCGCCCATCCGGTGGTAGGTGATGAGCCGGTCGCGGTTATTCTGCCAGACGTTATTCTGGATGAATATGAATCAGATCTGAGCCGCGATAACCTTGCAGAGATGATTTCTCGTTTCGATGAAACCGGCGTCAGCCAGATTATGGTTGAGCCTGTTGAGGATGTGACCGCGTATGGCGTGGTTGACTGTAAAGGCGAATCCCTTAAGCCGGGCGAAAGTGTACCGATGGTAGGGGTGGTCGAGAAGCCGAAAGCTGACGTTGCTCCGTCCAACCTGGCGGTAGTAGGGCGCTATGTCCTCAGCGCAGATATCTGGCCACTGCTGGCGAAAACCCCTCCTGGCGCCGGGGATGAAATTCAGCTGACTGACGCGATTGATATGCTGATCGAGAAAGAGACAGTTGAAGCTTATCATATGAAGGGCAAGAGCCATGACTGCGGCAATAAGCTTGGCTATATGCAGGCGTTTGTCGAATATGGTATTCGCCACAAAACGCTGGGTGACGATTTTAAAGCCTGGCTTGAAGCTGCGGTTACGAAGTAATCTACCGCGCGGTTGAAAGCCCAAAGCCGGGAGCGCGTCAGCGACTCCCGGTTTTTTTATATTGGTACTCAAGGCAAAAAAAATCCCGCCGCAGCGGGATTTTTATATAGCAGCAATGAAGATTAGATCAGGAAATCGTCCAGTGATTTGCCTTGTTCGTCCATTGCTTTTTTGATCACTGCCGGAGTACGACCCTGGCCGGTCCAGGTTTTGGTTTCGCCGTTTTCGTCTACATAGCTATATTTAGCCGGACGCGCAGCACGCTTGGTTTTGGTACCGGCTTTAACGGCAGCCATGGTGCTCAGCAGTTCATTCGGATCAATACCGTCAGCAATCAGCATTTCGCGGTATTGCTGCAGCTTACGCGTACGTTCTTCAATTTCCGCCGCAGCAGCGTTTTCTTCTTCACGGCGCTCGTTAACGACGACTTCTAATTTTTCCAGCATTTCTTCGAGCGTTTCCAGGGTGCATTCTCTTGCCTGCGCACGAAGAGTACGGATGTTGTTCAAAATTTTAAGTGCTTCGCTCATTGTAGTAATCTCAAACTTATATTGTGGGGTGGTTTGTTGAACTAATAATAGAGCGATAAATTGCGTTGTGCAATAGGGGAGAATGTAAGGAATTCAAAATTACTGGTTATTTGTCGCGGGAATTAATTAATTTAAGTTAAAATTCCCGTGTCGCTTCACATCTTTCCTGCTTATAGCGATGCGAGGAACCCCAGCTAAAACACTGAGGCAGTATGCTTTTTTTGAGGTTTAGGGAGAAAAATTATACTTTACCTGGGTAAATATGCCGCCTCAGTATTAGCGCATTTTTGGTTACGCCCCTTAATATAAAACAGTGTGCATCCAGGCTTATAGCCCTTGTCCTGCGGGGCTATAAGCACGAAAAGACAATGGTTACCTTGCTGGTAGCATAGCGATACGAACAAATAATGGCCCTGCAAATTCAATTAATCTCCATAATCCTTTCACTTTCCAGGCCCTTCAGCGCCGCGACAATACCCCTGCTGAAAGGGCGGCTGAGCGCATAAAATATGGTACAATCGCCGCCGCGATAAAACACATTGATTGGGGTCACGCAGCCGATGGCACAACTTTATTTCTACTACTCTGCAATGAATGCAGGTAAGTCGACCGCTCTGTTGCAATCTTCGTACAATTACCAGGAGCGGGGGATGCGTACCGTCGTTTATACCGCTGAGATTGACGACCGATTTGGCGCTGGCAAAGTCAGCTCGCGTATTGGTCTCTCCTCCCCAGCCCGCTTGTATAACCCGCAGACGTCCTTATTTAACGATATCGCGGCAGAGCACAAGCTGAAGCCGATTCACTGTGTGCTGGTGGACGAAAGCCAGTTTCTGACGCGCGAACAAGTTCATGAGCTGTCCGAAGTTGTCGATATGCTCGATATTCCGGTGCTTTGTTACGGCCTGCGCACAGACTTTCGCGGCGAGCTTTTTACCGGCAGCCAATATTTACTGGCCTGGTCCGATAAACTGGTGGAACTGAAAACCATTTGTTTCTGTGGCCGGAAGGCCAGCATGGTGCTGCGTCTTGATCAGGAAGGACGTCCTTATAATGAGGGCGAGCAGGTGGTCATCGGCGGTAATGAACGATACGTCTCAGTTTGTCGTAAGCACTATAAAGAGGCGCTAAGCGTTGGGTCGTTAACTCAGGTACAAAACCAGCACCGTCCCTGCTAATACGCTCAGAAGCTCATACAGGCGCCCGTGGGCGCCTTTTTTTGCCTGCGATAAGCCAGCCAGCGGCTACTTTGTGGTAAAACCGTGGCTGATGACTGGCATAAAAAAAGCCCCATCCGAGGATGAGGCTTTTAGCGTATTTACGCTGTCGATTAAGCGGATTTTTTCGCTTTTTTCTCAGCTTTAACCGGAGCGACTTCTGCTTTCACCCCAGCTTCGCCTTCGACGAATTCGCGGCCATAGTAGGTATCCAGCAGAATCTGTTTCAGTTCGGAGATCAGCGGGTAGCGCGGGTTAGCGCCGGTGCACTGGTCGTCGAATGCATCTTCAGACAGCTTATCAACGTGGGCCAGGAAGTCAGCTTCCTGAACGCCAGCTTCGCGGATAGATTTCGGAATACCCAGCTCAGCTTTAATGCTTTCCAGCCATGCCAGCAGTTTCTCGATTTTCGCTGCGGTACGGTCGCCCGGTGCGGACAGACCCAGGTGGTCAGCGATTTCGGCGTAACGACGACGAGCCTGCGGACGGTCGTACTGGCTGAATGCGGTCTGCTTGGTCGGATTGTCATTCGCGTTGTAGCGGATAACGTTGCAGATCAGCAGGGCGTTGGCCAGACCGTGCGGAATATGGAACTGGGAACCCAGTTTGTGCGCCATGGAGTGACACACGCCGAGGAAGGCGTTCGCAAACGCGATACCGGCGATAGTTGCGGCACTGTGTACACGTTCACGGGCAACCGGGTTTTTGGAACCTTCGTGGTAAGAGGCCGGCAGGTACTCTTTCAGCAGTTTCAGAGCCTGCAGAGCCTGGCCGTCAGAGAACTCAGAAGCCAGTACGGAAACGTAAGCTTCCAGGGCGTGAGTGACGGCATCCAGACCACCGAACGCACACAGGGACTTCGGCATATCCATGACCAGGTTGGCGTCAACAATGGCCATATCCGGCGTCAGGGCATAGTCTGCCAGCGGATATTTCTGACCTGTTGCGTCATCGGTTACCACAGCAAACGGTGTCACTTCAGAACCGGTACCGGAGGTAGTGGTGATCGCCACCATCTTCGCTTTAACACCCATTTTCGGGAACTTGTAGATACGTTTACGGATATCCATAAAGCGCAGCGCCAGTTCTTCGAAGTGCGTTTCCGGATGTTCGTACATGACCCACATGATTTTCGCGGCATCCATCGGGGAACCACCACCCAGCGCGATGATCACGTCTGGTTTAAAGGAGTTCGCCAGGTCGGCACCTTTACGTACGATAGTCAGCGTCGGGTCAGCTTCAACTTCGAAGAAGACTTCAGTTTCAACACCCGCTGCTTTCAGTACGGAAGTGATCTGATCGGCATAGCCGTTGTTGAACAGGAAGCGGTCAGTCACGATCAGCGCGCGTTTGTGACCATCAGTAATCACTTCATCCAGTGCGATTGGCAGAGAGCCACGACGGAAGTAGATCGATTTCGGAAGTTTGTGCCACAACATGTTTTCAGCTCGCTTAGCAACGGTTTTCTTGTTGATCAGGTGTTTCGGACCAACGTTTTCAGAGATGGAGTTACCACCCCAGGAACCACAACCCAGAGTCAGGGAAGGCGCGAGTTTGAAGTTGTACAGGTCACCGATACCACCCTGAGATGCTGGGGTGTTGATCAGGATACGTGCGGTTTTCATCATCTGGCCAAAGTAAGCCACGCGAGCCGGCTGGTTATCCTGGTCGGTGTACAGGCAAGAGGTGTGACCGATACCGCCCATGGCAACCAGTTTTTCCGCTTTGGCTACTGCATCTTCGAAATCTTTCGCACGGTACATAGCCAGCGTCGGCGACAGTTTTTCGTGAGCAAACGGTTCGCTTTCGTCAACGTTGGTCACTTCACCGATCAGAATTTTGGTGGAGGCCGGAACAGTAAAGCCTGCCAGTTCAGCGATTTTCGCCGCTGGCTGACCAACGATAGCGGCGTTCAGCGCGCCATTTTTCAGAATGATATCCTGAACAGCTTTCAGTTCTTTACCTTGCAGCAGGTAACCGCCGTGGCTGGCGAAACGTTCGCGAACCGCGTCATAAACAGAATCAACCACAACAACAGACTGCTCAGAAGCACAGATAACGCCGTTATCGAAGGTTTTAGACATCAGTACGGATGCTACGGCGCGTTTGATGTCTGCAGTTTCATCGATTACTACCGGCGTGTTACCGGCACCAACACCGATAGCAGGTTTACCGGAGCTGTATGCTGCTTTCACCATGCCTGGACCACCGGTCGCGAGGATCAGGTTGATGTCCGGGTGGTGCATCAGGGCGTTAGACAGCTCAACAGACGGCTGATCGATCCAGCCAATCAGGTCTTTTGGCGCACCGGCAGCGATGGCAGCCTGCAGCACGATGTCAGCGGCTTTGTTGGTGGCTTCTTTAGCACGCGGATGCGGAGAGAAGATGATGGCGTTACGGGTCTTCAGGCTAATGAGCGATTTGAAGATGGCTGTGGAAGTCGGGTTAGTGGTCGGTACGATACCGCAAATGATACCGATAGGTTCAGCGATAGTGATGGTACCAAAAGTGTCGTCTTCTGACAGGACGCCACAGGTCTTTTCATCTTTATAGGCGTTGTAGATATATTCAGAAGCGAAGTGGTTTTTGATCACTTTGTCTTCTACGATACCCATTCCGGATTCGGCAACGGCCATTTTAGCGAGAGGGATTCGAGCATCTGCGGCGGCCAGAGCGGCTGCACGGAAGATTTTGTCGACTTGTTCTTGAGTGAAACTGGCATATTCACGCTGGGCTTTCTTGACACGCTCAACAAGCGCGTTCAGTTCAGCGATATTAGTAACAGCCATAATGCTCTCCTGATAATGTTAAACTTTTTTAGTAAATCAGTTGCTCGATTCGACATTATAGACAGGCTGTTAACAGCTTGCATGTAAATGTTTATGTAGAAAAATCAGGGTGCTGTTTTACCGATTTACTAAAAAAGCTTTGTCTCTTTCTCTGTCAGGTACTGCTGCCTTCCACTCTGTTGGTGTCATCAAGATTACTCACTTCTGAGTACAAAATACGTGATTTAGATCAAATATTGGCGTAGCTGATACCTTTCAGCTGGCTGCTTTTTAACCGATTCAATCAAGTGTAATGGGAGGGTTTTGAAATTAAAGAAATAGTTAGCATTAAATACACATATATCCAACATTCGATACATATCACCGGGTTATGCATATTTATAATGAATATTGCAGGCAAAAAGCGTATGTTTCGCGCAGTTATCTTATGCTGATAACAGTCAACCGCCAATTTTGATGATGCTGCGGAGCCCAATGTGACTCAATCTTTGTTCGATTTTTCTGCATATTTTAAATTTTTCATCGGCTTATTTGCGTTGGTCAACCCGGTCGGCATTATTCCGGTGTTCATTAGTATGACGAGCTACCAACCGGCAGCAGTGCGGAATAAGACCAATCTGACGGCTAACCTGTCGGTGGCGATCATCCTTCTGACATCATTGTTTCTGGGGGATGGCATTCTGCAAATTTTTGGTATTTCCATCGATTCCTTCCGCATCGCTGGTGGGATCCTGGTGGTCACTATTGCGATGTCGATGATAAGCGGCAAGCTCGGTGAAGATAAACAGAACAAGCAGGAGAAGTCAGAGACGGCGGTTCGGGAGAGTATCGGTGTCGTGCCGCTTGCGCTACCGCTAATGGCCGGGCCGGGGGCAATCAGTTCCACCATCGTTTGGGGAACCCGCTATCACTCATGGGTGCACCTGCTCGGCTTTTCTCTGGCGATTGCCGTTTTTGCCCTCTGCTGCTGGGGCATATTCCGTATGGCGCCCTGGCTGGTGCGTCTGTTAGGGCAAACGGGGATTAACGTCATCACTCGTATCATGGGCTTGCTGCTGATGGCGCTCGGTATCGAGTTCATTGTGACCGGTATTAAAGCTCTTTTCCCGGGGCTGCTTAACTAGTTATTCGCCATGCAGGCGTGACGGTTCGCGTTCACGCCTGCGCGATTATTAGCAAAACCTATTGATGAAAGCGAATTCCGCTGCCGGGATAATGTTTTGCAATGATGTCTGTAATTTCATATTTTTCATTTACATATGAAACATTTCTCTTTGTCTTCTGCTCGCGCTTTTCCCCACGGAGATGTTATTTTCCTCACATCATTCTCTGGCACTTGCTGTCGGATCATTGAAATGATATTAGTAATTTTAACAAGGCTGTAGATGAATGTGCTAAAAAGTAACCTTTTGTTAAATTTTTGTACAAAAAACCATCTTTTTGCCTGATCCCGTTCTGCTGGTCGCTGCAAATATCATATTTATATGATTAATAATGATATTTTTATATTTATGGCATGTGGCAACACCCTGTGTCGATAGCAAAACGGGCAATAAAAGAGAATCCGGTAACATATTTGCAAATTGCATTGGCGGAGGTGTTTACCTTTTGATACTTTCCGCCGTTATCGTCTGCTGAATGATATGCGTAAATGAGAATTATTTTTAATTAACTCATTTCGCCAGAACGACCCTCCAGCGAGGGCAACGAATCGACGTCAAGACTGCCAATCGAGCGGTCGTAATAAATAAGTCGGTGATAGCAATCTGCCAACCGCAAACTCCTGCGTTGGACAGATCCCGAAAACGGGGAAAAACAGGCTGGTTAAAAAACCAGTAATTATAATGACTGGAGTTACAACACAATGACCATCATCACTAAAAAACGTTTGATCGCCGCGGGAGTGCTATCCGCACTGATCGCCGGCAATATGGCTATGGCAGCGGATGTCCCGGCCGGTGTGCAGTTGGCAGATAAGCAAACGCTGGTGCGAAATAGCGGCGCCGAGCCGCAATCGCTGGACCCGAATAAAATTGAAGGGGTCCCCGAGGCGAATATTAGCCGCGATCTGTTCGAAGGTTTGTTGAATACCTCGCCGAAAGATGGCCACCCGATCCCTGGGGTGGCGGAGAGCTGGGATAATAAAGATTTTAAAGTCTGGACCTTCCATCTGCGTAAAGATGCAAAATGGTCTAACGGCGAGCCGGTGACTGCCCAGGACTTCGTTTATAGCTGGCAGCGTCTGGTGGACCCGAAAACAGCGTCTCCCTATGCCAGCTACCCGCAGTATGGTCATATCCTCAATGTTGACGAAATCATCGACGGCAAGAAAGCGCCAGGCGAGCTGGGCGTAAAAGCCATTGATGACCACACCCTGGAAGTCACTCTCAGCGAGCCGGTTCCCTATTTTTACAAACTGCTGGTTAACCCGGCGATGTCTCCTGTCTACAAACCGGCCATTGAAAAATTTGGCGAGAAGTGGACACAGCCTGGCAATATCGTCACCAATGGCGCGTATACTCTGAAAGACTGGGTGGTCAACGAACGTATTGTCATGGAGCGCAACCCGCACTACTGGGATAATGCCAAAACCGTTATCAACACCGTGACCTGGCTGCCGACCTCTTCCGAAGTGACCTATGTTAACCGCTATCGCAGTGGTGAACTGGACATGACCTATAACCAGCTGCCGATCGAACTCTTCCAGAAGCTGAAAAAAGAGATCCCCAACGAGCTGCACGTTGACCCGTATCTGTGTACCTATTATTACGAAATCAACAACCAGAAAGCGCCGTTCACCGACGTACGCGTGCGTACCGCGCTGAAGCTGGGTCTGGACCGCGACATCATTGCTAACAAGGTGAAAGGTCAGGGCGATCTGCCGGCCTATGGTTACACGCCGCCGTATACCGATGGCGCGAAACTGAGCGAGCCGGAATGGTTTACCTGGTCGCAGGAAAAACGTAATGAAGAAGCGAAGAAACTGCTGGCCGAAGCCGGCTATACCGCAGATAAACCGTTAACCTTCAACCTGCTGTATAACACCTCTGATCTGCACAAGAAGCTGGCGATTGCCGCCGCCTCGCTGTGGCGTAAAAACCTGGGCATTGACGTGAAGCTGGTCAATCAGGAGTGGAAAACGTTCCTCGATACTCGTCATCAGGGCACCTATGACGTGGCGCGCGCGGGCTGGTGCGCCGACTATAACGAGCCAACCTCCTTCCTGAACACCATGCTCTCTGACAGCTCAATGAATACCGCGCACTATAAGAGCCCGGCGTTCGATAAAATTATGGCTGAATCCGTAAAAGCGTCAGATGAAGCGCAGCGCACGGCAGCCTATGCGAAAGCGGAACAGCAGCTGGACAAAGACAGCGCGATCGTACCGGTCTATTACTACGTCAACGCCCGCCTGGTGAAACCGTGGGTAGGGGGCTACACCGGTAAAGACCCGATGGATAACGTCTATACCAAAGATCTTTACGTTATCAAACATTAATGGCAATACGTGGAGCGGGTCTTTGCTCGCTCCATCGTGTCTTATTTGAGAGCAGTGCAAAGGCACACGCCAGAAGGTACGGGCAATGTTAAAATTTATCTTACGTCGCTGTCTGGAAGCGATTCCGACGCTATTTATTCTTATTACCATCTCATTCTTCATGATGCGTCTGGCTCCGGGAAGTCCTTTTACCGGGGAACGTACGCTACCGCCTGAAGTCATGGCGAATATTGAAGCAAAATACCATTTAAACGATCCCATCATGACGCAGTACTTCAATTATCTGAAGCAGCTGGCGCATGGCGATTTTGGTCCCTCCTTTAAATACAAAGATTATTCGGTCAACGATCTGGTGGCGGCCAGCTTCCCGGTGTCGGCGAAACTGGGCTTCGCTGCCTTTTTCCTGGCGGTGGTGATCGGTGTTGCCGCCGGGGTGATAGCCGCTCTGAAGCAAAATACCCGCTGGGACTATGCCGTGATGGGGGTAGCCATGACCGGCGTGGTTATCCCGAGCTTTGTGGTGGCGCCGCTGCTGGTGATGATCTTTGCTATTACGCTGCACTGGCTACCGGGCGGCGGCTGGAACGGTGGGGCGCTGAAATTTATGATCCTGCCGATGGTGGCGCTCTCTCTGGCTTATATCGCCAGTATTGCGCGTATCACTCGCGGCTCGATGATTGAAGTCCTGCACTCTAACTTTATCCGCACCGCGCGGGCGAAAGGGCTGCCGATGCGCCGCATTATTTTCCGCCATGCGCTGAAGCCGGCATTGCTGCCGGTGCTCTCCTATATGGGGCCGGCTTTCGTGGGCATCATTACCGGCTCAATGGTCATCGAAACCATTTACGGCCTGCCGGGGATCGGTCAGCTGTTCGTTAACGGGGCACTTAACCGCGACTACTCGCTGGTGCTGAGTCTGACTATCCTGGTGGGCGCCCTGACTATCCTGTTCAACGCCATCGTTGACGTGCTGTACGCCGTTATCGATCCGAAGATTCGCTACTGAAGCCGGAGTTCGCCATGATGTTAAGTAAGAAAAATAGCGAGGCGCTGGAAAACTTCAGTGAGAAGCTGGAAGTGGAAGGGCGCAGCCTCTGGCAGGACGCGCGTCGCCGCTTTATGCATAACCGCGCTGCGGTGACCAGCCTGATTATGCTGGTGCTTATTGCACTGTTCGTTACCCTGGCGCCGATGGTGTCGTCGTTCTCCTACTTCGATACCGACTGGGGCATGATGTCTAACCCCCCGGATATGGCCTCAGGCCACTACTTCGGAACTGACTCCTCCGGACGCGATCTGCTGGTGCGCGTGGCGATCGGCGGACGTATTTCGCTGATGGTCGGGGTGGCCGCGGCGCTGGTAGCAGTGATCCTCGGCACGCTCTATGGTTCGCTTTCCGGTTATCTCGGCGGCAAAGTAGATTCGGTGATGATGCGTCTGCTGGAGATCCTCAACTCCTTCCCGTTTATGTTCTTCGTTATCCTGCTGGTCACCTTTTTTGGTCAGAACATTCTGTTGATCTTCGTGGCCATCGGCATGGTTTCCTGGCTGGATATGGCGCGTATCGTGCGCGGACAGACCTTGAGCCTGAAGCGTAAAGAGTTTATCGAAGCCGCGCAGGTCGGTGGCGTCTCCACGGCCAGCATCGTGCTGCGCCATATCGTCCCCAACGTGCTGGGGGTGGTGGTGGTATATGCCTCGCTGCTGGTTCCCAGCATGATCCTTTTCGAATCCTTCCTCAGCTTTCTCGGACTGGGAACGCAAGAGCCGCTCAGCAGCTGGGGAGCCTTGCTCAGCGATGGCGCTAACTCCATGGAAGTCTCGCCCTGGCTGCTGCTGTTCCCGGCAGGTTTCCTGGTGGTGACCCTGTTTTGTTTTAACTTTATCGGCGATGGTCTGCGTGATGCCCTCGACCCGAAAGACCGCTAAGGAGCGCTGCCATGACTATGATTGAAACGGCAAAGGCGCCGCAAGCGCAGAGTCACAGCGGCCTGCTGCTGGACGTGAAAGATCTTCGCGTCACCTTTAAAACGCCGGATGGCGATGTCACCGCCGTCAATGACCTGAACTTCACCCTGCAGGCGGGCGAGACGCTTGGCATTGTGGGCGAATCTGGCTCCGGTAAATCGCAAACCGCCTTCGCCCTGATGGGACTGCTGGCGGCCAACGGCCGTATCGGAGGATCCGCCACCTTTAACGGTCGGCAAATCCTGAATCTGCCGGAGCGCGAGCTGAATAAACTGCGCGCCGAGCAAATCTCAATGATTTTCCAGGATCCGATGACCTCTCTTAACCCGTATATGCGGGTGGGCGAGCAGCTCATGGAAGTCCTGATGTTGCACAAAGGACTGAGCAAAGCCGAGGCGTTTGAAGAGTCGGTGAAGATGCTCGATGCGGTAAAAATGCCGGAAGCGCGTAAGCGCATGAAGATGTTCCCGCATGAATTCTCCGGCGGGATGCGCCAGCGCGTGATGATTGCCATGGCGCTGCTGTGCCGGCCGCGGCTGCTGATCGCGGATGAACCCACCACCGCGCTGGACGTCACCGTGCAAGCGCAGATCATGACGCTGTTGAATGAGCTTAAACGCGAATTCAATACGGCCATCATCATGATCACCCACGACCTCGGGGTGGTAGCGGGGATCTGCGATAAAGTGCTGGTGATGTACGCCGGGCGCACCATGGAGTACGGTCAGGCGCGCGATGTTTTCTATCAACCGTCGCATCCATACTCCATTGGCCTGTTGAATGCAGTTCCTCGTCTGGATGCCGAGGGCGATGCGTTGTTAACTATCCCTGGCAACCCGCCAAACCTGCTGCGATTGCCGAAAGGCTGTCCATTCCAGCCGCGCTGCCCGCACGCCATGGAGCAGTGCAGCAGCGCACCGCCGCTGGAGTCGTTCGCGCCAGGCCGCCTGCGCGCCTGCTTTAAACCGGTGGGGGATCTGCTATGAACGCCGTAACTGAACAACGAAAAGTCCTGCTCGAGATTGCCGACCTGAAGGTGCACTTCGATATCAAAGATGGCAAACAGTGGTTCTGGCAGCCGTCGAAAACGCTGAAAGCGGTGGATGGCGTGACGCTGCGTCTTTATGAGGGGGAAACCCTCGGCGTGGTGGGGGAGTCCGGCTGCGGTAAATCAACCTTCGCCCGCGCCATTATTGGCCTGGTGAAAGCGACCGATGGCAAAGTGGCCTGGTTGGGTAAAGATCTGCTGGGCATGAAGCCGGAAGAGTGGCGCGAGGTGCGTAGCGATATTCAGATGATCTTCCAGGATCCGCTGGCTTCGCTGAACCCGCGCATGACTATCGGCGAAATTATCGCCGAACCGCTGCGTACCTATCATCCGAAGATGCCCCGTCAGGAAGTGCGCGATCGCGTCAAAGCAATGATGATGAAGGTCGGGCTGCTGCCGAACCTGATCAACCGTTATCCGCATGAGTTCTCCGGCGGTCAGTGCCAGCGCATCGGTATCGCGCGGGCGTTAATTCTTGAGCCAAAGCTGATTATCTGCGATGAACCAGTCTCCGCGCTTGATGTGTCGATTCAGGCGCAGGTGGTCAATCTGCTGCAGCAGTTGCAGCGTGAAATGGGGCTGTCGCTGATATTTATTGCCCACGATCTGGCGGTGGTTAAACATATCTCCGATCGCGTCCTGGTGATGTATCTGGGTCATGCGGTGGAGCTGGGCACTTACGACGAGGTGTACCACAATCCGCTGCATCCCTACACCAAAGCGCTGATGTCGGCGGTGCCGATCCCCGACCCGGACCTCGAGAAAACCAAAACCATCCAGTTGCTGGAGGGGGAGTTACCTTCACCCATTAACCCGCCGTCGGGCTGTGTCTTCCGCACCCGCTGCCCGCTTGCCGGGCCAGAGTGCGCCAAAACCCGCCCGGTGCTGGAGGGCAGTTTCCGCCATGCGGTTTCCTGCCTGAAGGTAGACCCGTTATAATCTCAGGGGCTGACGCAGGTCAGCCCTTTTCTTTGCGAGGTTAACGAAGTGGGTATGCTTTCTGCCGCTCGTCTGCGGCTTTATCATTTACTTTTCGATCAGAACCGACGTTCCGGCCGCCGCTTTGAAGGACTGTGCGGACTTTTCGCTTTGCTCAGCGTGCTGGTGATATTTATCGAATCGGGGCTGGGCACGCAATATCATCTGACATTAGACGAATGGCATATTTTTGTCTGGCTGGAGCTGCTGGTGACCGCGGTCTTTACCGTAGAGTACCTGCTGCGTATCGCCACCTGGCCCAATCCGCTCCACTATATTTTCAGCTTTTGGGGGTTGATTGATCTGGCGACGATTCTACCGCTGTACGTAATGTGGCTATGGCCGGAGATTAGCCTGAATTATGTCTTTGCCTGGCGAGCAATGCGGGCGATCCGCGCGCTGCGTATCCTCAAACTGTTGCGCTTTATGCCTTCGCTGAACGTATTCTGGCGGGCTATCGTCAGCGCCCGCCATCAGCTGATTCTGTTCTATTCGTTTATTGCCATTGTGATGGTCATTTTTGGCTCGCTCATGTATCTGATTGAAGGACCACAATACGGCTTTACCACACTCAATGCCTCGGTCTACTGGGCCATTGTGACCATCACCACCGTCGGCTACGGCGATATTACCCCGCACACTCCACTGGGCCGCATTCTGGCCTCAATACTCATCCTGATTGGCTATTCCATCATCGCTATTCCGACCGGGCTCATCACTACCCATATGACCAGCGCCCTGAACCGTCGGCGTCAGCATCGCTTATGCCCGCAGTGCCGGCAGGGTGAACATGATGATAACGCCCGTTTTTGCCACGCCTGCGGTCATGCGTTACCGAAGTAAGCTGGTGGCATAAAACATAAAAAAAGCCTGCCGGGAAGACCGCGGCAGGCTTTTACTCAGGCGATGAGCGTTATTCACGCCACAGAATATGACACAGCTTATGATCTTTTTCGCGGCACAGAAGCACGCGGGCGAAGATATCATTGATTTCCCCACCGTCGGTATCCGCCAGGCCAATCACCACTTCAGCGAAGAAATCCGGGTTCAGATCGTAATCCACATGCTCTTCCCAGTCTGCGGAAGGGTCAAACAGCTCGGCACCGCCGCGCTCCTCAAACTGCAGGTTAAACAGAATGATGTCCGCCGGGTCGAGGTTATCGGCCGCCAGTTCGAGAAAGATATCGTAAGCCTGCTCAAGCGTTTCGTCTTCAGTCAGGCGGTTGTTTAAATCCATATCCATGATTGCTACTCATTCGGTATCTGATGGGCACGTTTTACAGCAACGGACTGAAGAAGTAAAACAGTCGCTCGGCGATCCGCTGCCACAGGGGACGTTTTAACCAGCGACGGGCATCCAGCAGGCGCGAGCGCGAGATATAGTCATCCTGAACCGCCGCCAGATCGCTGCCGAAACCGGCGTCATCGATGACCAGCGTGATCTCGAAGTTGAGCCACAGGCTGCGCATATCCAGGTTGACGGTTCCCACCAGGCTCAGTTCGCCATCGACCAGCACGCTCTTGGTATGCAACAGTCCGCCTTCAAACTGATAAATTTTGACCCCGGCGGCCAGCAGCTCGGTGAAAAAGGCCCGGCTGGCCCAGCCCACCAGCAGCGAATCGTTCTTGCGCGGCAAAATAATGCTCACGTCGACACCGCGCTGAGCAGCGGTACAGATCGCGTGCAACAGATCGTCGCTGGGAACGAAGTAGGGCGTAGTCATTATCAGATGCTCTTTCGCCGCGTAGGCGGCGGTGAGGAGCGCCTGATGGATAAGGTCTTCCGGGAAGCCCGGGCCGGAAGCGATAGTGTGGATAGTATGTCCGCTGGCCTCTTCGAACGGCATGATATTGACGTCCGGCGGCGGTGGCAGAATGCGCTTTCCGGTTTCGATTTCCCAGTCGCAGGAGTAGACGATGCCCATGGAAGTAGCCACCGGGCCCTCCATCCGCGCCATCAGGTCAATCCATTGTCCAACCCCCGAGTCCTGTTTAAAGTAGCGCGGATCGACCATATTCATACTGCCGGTGTAGGCGATATAGTTATCGATCATCACCATTTTGCGGTGCTGACGCAGGTCCATCCGGCGCAGGAACACACGCATCAGGTTCACTTTGAGAGCCTCGACCACTTCAATGCCGGCATTGCGCATCATCGCTGCCCATGGGCTGCGGAAAAAAGCCACACTGCCCGCAGAGTCGAGCATTAACCGGCAGTGAACCCCACGGCGGGCGGCCGCCATCAGCGACTCGGCGACGCTGTCGGCCATGCCGCCGGGCTGCCAGATATAAAAGACCATCTCTATATTGTGACGGGCCAGCTGAATATCGCGGATCAGAGCCTGCATCACGTCATCAGATTCCGTCAGCAATTGCAGCTGGTTGCCTTTGACGCCACCAATCCCCTGACGCCGTTCGCATAGCTTGAACAGGGATTCGGCCACCGGGCTGTTATCTTCCGCGAAGATATGTTTGCAGGCCTTGAGGTCGTTTAACCACTTGGCCGTGGAGGGCCACATCGCTCTGGCGCGTTCAGCCCGGCGTTTGCCCAAATGCAGTTCACCGAAGGAGAGATAGGCGATGATCCCCACCAGCGGCAGGATATAAATGATCAACAGCCATGCCATAGCGGACGGGACAGCGCGGCGTTTCATTAGAATTCGTAATGTTACACCGGCGATCAACAGCCAGTACCCCAGAATGACCAGCCAGTTCACCACCGTGTAAAAGGTTGTCATAGATGTAAAATCCTTTTGAATGACGTTATGTGATGAGTTTACGCATCAGTATTTTTCTGGCAAATAAAAACGCAGCGAAAGCGGTAGTCAGTTGCTGGCAGAGGTTTATAATGGAGGCTGTTTTCACTCGTAGAGTCGTTGCAATGAAGCGTAGTAGAACGGAAGTAGGGCGCTGGCGCATGCTGAGACAGGTGAATCGCCGTAAAGCGCGCTGGCTGGAAGCCCAATCGCGCCGCAATATGCGGATCCTTGCTATCAGGAAGGGACTGGTAAAACGGCAGCGCCATGCTCTGCTGTTTATCTTCCCCGAGAGTTAAGCAAGCTGACAGACGGCACCGCACGCGGTGCCGTAGCCGTTTCCCTCTCCGCCAGATCTCTATTTATGCTATACATGCTTAGTGATTATCTGCAGAGCCTGTTCCTGTCGCGATATCCACTAACCGATAAACAGCATGGACTGATATTCAAAACCTGTGTTGATTTTACATTGCCTGCGGAATATCAGTCTTCAATAAAATCACGCCATCACCCGAGCGTAAACTTATTGGGCGTAGGCTTCAGTGGATAACGTGATGGTCACGTTATCACTCACCGCCGGTACATATTTATCCAGTTTGAAGTCGGAACGTTTAATGACCCCGGTGGCATCAAATCCAATGGCCTGCTTTTTGACCATAGGATGCATATCCTGCTTATTGAGCGTTGCATGTAGTACGACGGGTTTAGTAATGCCTTTAATGGTCAGATTACCTTCAACATCATATTTATTGCCGCCTTTACTTACTACACGGGTGCTCTGGAAAGTGGCCTCAGGAAATGTTTTGACATCGAAGTAGTCTTTGCCTAAAAATTCATCTGTTAATGCCTTGACGTGAGTGTCGATAGTTTTCACCGGCAGAGTAACATTCACAGAGGATTTCTCAGGGCTCTCTTTATCAAAAGAAAGTTTTCCTGAAACATCAGATATATAGGCGGTGGGATTAGAAAAACCAAAATGGTTCCAGGCAATAACAACCGAAGTATGCTGCGGATCGAGGCTATATTCCGTAGCAGCAGCCTGGGAAAGCGGGATATATAAGGCAAGCAGAGAAAATAATGCGGTTTTTTTCAGAGCGTTCACAAAAGAGGTCCTCAGCATGTTCAAGTACATGAATGGTAGCCCATAAAAAGACCATCGTTATTGAAAATATTTGTTATTCCTTTTCAAATTTTTTAATCGATTTTACTTAAAGCTTAATATCTGTCGGTAAGAAACCATTTCGCTGTAATTTTCTCTTTCAACTCTGTTTCGAATTTATTGGGCAATATCAGGATGTGCAGGCATATAAAGCAGGCGATAAATAAAATACATGAACATACATAACAGACGCACATAAGGTTTTTGTCATTCAACTCGCATTGACCAGGCTTGCTTATTCTGAATAAGACCGCGTTACTCTGTCAGAGAACATTCTCAGAGGCCTCTGTCGGACAGCAGGGATGCTCGTACACCTTCATGGAGGGCGGAGGTGTTGGAGCAGGAGAGGGGATGGACCTATTTTCCGGGCATGTCAGGCAGATTACAGCCAACGCTACCGTGCGGTTAAAAAGGGCGACATTTGAATGTCATGTAGCAAAATACGCCCTTTAATCGGGTAGCCTGGTCTGGTTGTGTGGTTAACCAGAACAAAAAAAGGATATTTTCAAAACACTTTTTTGTACGGCTTAACAGAGACCTGGCGGTAGACGCCGGCGGCGATATACGGATCGTCATTGGCCCAGGCCTGAGCCGCTTCCAGCGATTCAAACTCAGCAATCACCGTTGAGCCACTGAATCCCGCTGCGCCCGGTTCGTTGCTGTCAACGGCCGGCATAGGCCCGGCGGTAAGCAGCCGACCTTCATCATGTAAGAGTTGTAAACGCGCAAGATGCGCGGGGCGAACTGACAGCCGCTTTTCCAGAGAATCGGCGATATCTTCAGCGTAGATAACGTAAAGCACGGCAAAGCTCCTTATCAATAAACAGGCGAATTACGTTAAGTGAAACGGCGATGGACTGCAATGCAAAGATGCACATTGGCGTTGAATGCGCTGCCGACGCGGCTTTTTTCTGCAAATGGTGGCAAAAATTGACTCAGGTTAAGACGCCTTATTGAATATGATTGCTATTTGCATTTAAAATCGGACCATCATTTTTCAACAGAAACGACTATGAGCGCAATGACCCTTGATTTACCTCGCCGCTTCCCGTGGCCAACGCTGCTGTCCGTGGCTATCCACGGTGCCGTTGTGGCGGGGCTGCTTTATACCTCGGTACATCAGGTTATTGAACAGCCTTCTCCGACGCAGCCGATAGAGATTACGATGGTGGCGCCGGCCGATCTTGAGCCGCCCCCGGCGGCGCAGCCAGTCGTGGAGCCCGTTGTTGAACCCGAACCTGAGCCTGAACCTGAGGTGGTACCTGAACCACCGAAAGAGGCGCCGGTGGTGATCCATAAACCGGAACCTAAGCCGAAGCCCAAACCTAAACCCAAGCCAAAGCCAGAGAAAAAGGTTGAGCAGCCGAAGCGGGACGTGAAGCCGGCAGCGGAGCCGCGTCCGGCCTCGCCGTTTGAAAACAACAATACGACGCCGGCACGTACCGCACCGAGCACCTCGACCGCAGCGGCCAAACCCACGGTCACTGCCCCAAGCGGCCCGCGGGCGATCAGCCGTGTCCAGCCGACCTATCCGGCACGCGCCCAGGCGCTGCGCATTGAAGGAACGGTGCGGGTGAAGTTTGACGTTACGCCTGATGGTCGCATTGATAATCTGCAGATCCTCTCTGCTCAGCCGGCGAATATGTTCGAGCGCGAAGTGAAAAGCGCGATGCGCAGATGGCGTTATGAGCAGGCAAGACCGGGAACCGGCGTGACAATGACCATCAAATTCCGTCTGAACGGCGTCGAGATTAACTGATAATGAACCACGGCGGACCGGGACGTCCGCCGTGAACATTATTGCCTAACGCGTTTTTTCCATTAATACATCGTCCAGCGCCTGCTGGGCCGTCACCAGGTGCTGGCCACCGAACAAAATCGCCCGGTTCAACAACGTATAGAGCTGATAGATCGGCTGACGGTCGAGAAAACCTGACGGCAGCGGCGAGACGGACTGATAGCCGTCGTAGATCTGCGGGGGCTGCTCCGGATGCATCGGCAACATGGCTAAATCGCACTCACGGTCGCCCCAGTAGCAAGCGGGATCGAAAATATAGGGGCCATCCGGTCCTAAAGCGCAGTTACCTGACCACAGGTCCCCATGCAGCAACGACGGCTGCGGCTGATGGTTGGCCAGTCGCTGCTGTACCACGTCGACTAAGGTATCGATATTGCCAAAGTGCAGGCCTTTCTCCGCCGCCAGCTCCAGCTGCCAGCCGATTCGCTGCTCGGCAAAGAACACCGACCATCGGCGTTGCCAGGCGTTGGGCTGTGGCGTGGTGGAAAGATCGTTATCAAAATCCAGACCGAACTGCGGCTGATCGCTCCACTGATGGAGGTGGGCTAACTGCTGGCCAAGCAGGAATGCATTATGCGCGTCCAGCGGTCGGGGAGGGAGATACTCCATGACCACAAAGCTGTAGTCACGATCGCTGCCGACGGCGAAGACCTGCGGTATGCGAACGGTTTTGCTTCGCGACAGCAGCTCAAGCTGATCGGCCTCGGCGGTGAAGATAGGCAGGAGTTCCCGTTCGTCGCATTTCACGAAGTAATCTTTACCGCCGAAGCGTAAATGCCAGGCGGAATGGATCTCTCCGCCGGGCAGCTCGGTTTTCAGTTCGATTTCAGCGTCATCGGTATGCCAATCGCGTAAAAGAGTACTGATTGCTTGCCACATGCTGTCTCTCCCCATGTTTTCCACCATATCATAAGGTTAGCGCATTACTACCGGGTAAACCTGGAACTGACGCACAACTGACGCTTTCCGTTGCGCTAAACGCACTTATTGAGCTTTTAACCACTCGGCGAATGTGCTGACGGTGATCTCTGCCGGGCGGCCAAGGGCCGATTCCGCCAGCCCTGCGCTGAGGGCCTGCACTTCCTCTGCCTCCTGGGCGCTCAACAGACCAAAGGTGTTAGTACCCAGCTCATGGGGAGTGCCCTCTTCATCATTGAGGGTCAGTACAAACCCGGCGCGGGTAAAATGGTTGCTGACCTCGTTGATCTCCGTCAGCGCCTGCTCGTGGAAGATCACGCTGACGACCCAGGCGGTAATCTCATTGCTCATCTTTACACCCCGTTGTTATGCATGGCCTTTCCAGCATAGACCATCCTGCCAATATCGTGGTTCCCCTCCGCGGCGCGGAGGGGTCGGGGAAGATCAACGCCCGCAGAGATAATCGTAGATTTTTTGCGTATTGGCCTGCGAGCAGAGGCGGGTACCCTGGTTGATGGTCGCGGCGCTACCGGCAGCGACGCCAAAGCGTACCATGTCTTCGAGGCTGGCGTTTTCCGCCAGACGCAGGGTCATGGCGCCCACCATGCTGTCGCCGGCGCCCACGGTGCTCTGACTTTTCATCGGCGGCGGTACCACCTGAACGCTGCCGCTGGCGTCAACACCTAACGCCCCCTGCGGACCGAGTGAAACGACTACCCGACGTACTTTACCGGACTGGATCAATGACTGAGCGGCGAGGCGAACATCATCGGGTTGGCTGAGATCGCGCTGCACAAGGGCGCTAAGCTCTTTCTGGTTCGGTTTCACCAGCTCAATATTACCGACGTCCAGCGCGGCGGCCAGCGCATCACCGGAGCTGTCGATGATGCAGCGCAGCCCCTGCTGTTGCGCATTTTTCACCAGTTGCATCAGGTTTTCCACGCTGATACCTGGCGGCAGGCTGCCGCTGACCACCAGCAGAGAGCCGGGTTCGATGGTCAGGACTTTCTCTTCCAGACGGCGGAATTCATCGTCCGTCAGCGCCGCGCCGGGCATAACGAAGCGATACTGTTCGCCGCTGGCCGCCACGTGGACGTGCAGGTTTTGCCGCGTCCAGTCGCGGGTTTCGACGGTCTCGACCGGAACCTGCTCATCGGCCAGCAGAGCAGCAAGATGCTCGCCGGTGGCGCCGCCAATCGGAAAAATGGCCGTGGCTTTACCGCCAAGAAAGGTCACGGCGCGGGCGACGTTGATCCCGCCACCGCCAGGCTCAAATACCGGGGCGCTGCAGCGGAGTTTCCCTTCCGGGTAGATTTGCGGGGTCTGCGTGGCACTATCCAGCGAGGGGGCCAGCGTGAGCGTATAAATTTTGGTCATTCCTTCTCCTCCTTAATACGGTGACTGTATTTTATTTAAGCATGGCACGATGGCTCAGGGAGGGGAAGTGCCGTTCCTGAGAGATTTGCAAAGAAGCCTCCATTTTCATTATGAAATAAAGATTGTTTCCGGAGCTGTCTTATTCAAAAAACGAAAGAGTAAGTGATTGCTATGTTATTCGTGCTTTTTTATAATTTGCTACCTTTCTTAGGACCTGCACTCCGCGATCCTCGCGAAAGTTTCCGAGACCCTCAGGTCTCTTTTATGTTGTACGGACGCTAAATTCAATGAGCCGGCAAGCTTATGCCTGTTCATCATTTGTACTGTCCTAAAAAATGTATTTTAGAGAGTTATAATGAAGCTTTTAAAGACAGTACCCGCAGCGGTTATGCTGGCGGGGGGGCTTTTTGCGTCTGTTGGCGCATTGGCCGATGATTCTGTATTTACCGTCATGGATGACCCTTCCGCTGCCAAAAAACCGTTCGAAGGGGTGGTTAACGCAGGCTACCTGGCGCAGTCCGGCAACACCAAGAACTCTTCGATGACGGCCGATTCCACCCTGACCTGGTATGGCAATACCACCGCCTGGTCGCTGTGGGGCAACGCCAGCAATACCTCCTCCAACGATGAACGATCCTCAGAAAAATATGCTGTTGGGGGACGTAGCCGTTATAACCTGACCGACATGAACTACGTTTTTGGTCAGGGAAGCTGGCTAACCGACCGCTACAACGGCTATCAGCAGCGCGATGTCCTGACGGCGGGCTATGGTCGGCAGATCCTTAATGGTCCGGTGCACAGTCTGCGGTTTGAATTCGGTCCTGGCGTCCGCTATGACGAGTATACTGACGGGGATACGGACACCCAGCCGCTGGGATACGCCTCCGGCACCTGGGCCTGGCAGATGACTGATAACGCGAAATTTACGCAAGGGGTATCAGTGTTTGGCGCTGAGGACACCACGGTCAACTCTGAGAGCGCATTAAACGTGGCGATTAACGCCCATTTCGCTCTGAAGGTTGCCTACAACGTCACCTGGAACTCCGCGCCGCCTTCGTCTGCGCCGGAACATACCGACCGTCGGACCTCGCTGTCCCTCGGGTATAAAATGTAATATTTTCAGGCCGGCTTTGCCGGCCTGTTCGTTTTAGATTTAACAATAAGTGACATTATTTTTTCTGACCATTTGTTTTAGTTTTTATAAAAACAAATTGTCCTCCATTTTTTCTCCATTATTATCAGCTTTGCTGACAAATATTCATTCTATTTGACACAAAAAGCTAAATATTCGACGGACAAATATGTGATCTGGATCTATACTAACAGACACTAACCGGGTGGTGACGTTATCCGGTATGTCTTCCGTAATAAGAGAATAAACATCATGAAAAAGACACAATTTACCATCGCAGCCCTGGCGCTGTGCGTGCTTTCCTTTGGCGCGTCAGCCGCTACGCCCGTTCCGCCGTCTGGCAACCAGGATCATACGCAGATTGGCATTGCCAAAGCTACCGATGTTGAAGCCGGTTCGAATATTGCCCCCGGTTCCCATACTACCGGACAATCCATGAGCGACGCCTTTAATGTGCATACGCTGGTGGCTGGCGAGTGGTCATAATATTTCCGGTTACGATTTCGCGCTCAGTCTATTAAGCCGGATAAAGTGGTACCGGTTTAACAACCTGCGATAAACATTCAGCTGGCAATATCAACGCGCCTCTTTTATCTCGTCCGAATAATATCGCCCGGCTTCGCTGGCGATTATTACCGCGCCTTAACGGCGGATATTCTGCTTTTTATCCGTGGTCCTCTTGTTTTCTCCGCATTCTGCCATCATTTATGCTGTTGCGGCTTTAATCACGTACCAATGATGTGTAAACTACTCCCCGGTGTTATCAGCAGGCGGCGGCAGCCGGGAACGATCGCGCCGATCGTGCTCCTATTTTCGCAGAGTGAAGCGGGAACTGCGCCTTAACCTGATGATAATTATGATTATATAGTTTTGTATGTGCTCTTTCGTGTGGGGCACCACTGCAAATAAGGACATAAAATGCCTGTAATTACGCTTCCTGATGGCAGCCAACGCCATTTTGACCACGCTGTTAGTCCGATGGATGTTGCGCTGGATATCGGTCCAGGCCTGGCGAAAGCCACCATTGCCGGGCGGGTAAACGGTGAACTGGTAGACGCCTGCGATCCGATCGAAACCGATTCCACTCTCTCTATCATCACCGCGAAAGATGAAGAAGGTCTGGAGATCATTCGTCACTCCTGTGCGCACCTGTTAGGCCATGCCATCAAACAGTTGTGGCCCAATACCAAAATGGCTATCGGCCCGGTTGTCGATAATGGTTTCTACTATGACGTAGACCTCGACCACACCCTGACTCAGGAAGATATCGACGCGCTCGAAAAACGTATGCATGAGCTCGCCGAGAAAAACTACGATGTCATCAAGAAGAAAGTGAGCTGGCACGAAGCACGTGAAACCTTCGTGAAACGCGGCGAAACCTATAAAGTTTCTATTCTTGACGAAAACATTGCCCATGATGACAAGCCTGGCCTGTATCATCATGAAGAATATATCGATATGTGCCGCGGTCCGCACGTACCGAACATGCGCTTCTGCCATCACTTCAAGCTGATGAAAACGGCCGGTGCCTACTGGCGCGGCGACAGCAACAATAAAATGTTGCAGCGTATCTACGGTACCGCGTGGGCTGATAAAAAAGCGCTGAATGCTTATCTCCAGCGTCTGGAAGAAGCCGCCAAGCGTGACCACCGTAAAATCGGTAAGCAGCTCGACCTGTATCATATGCAGGAAGAAGCGCCGGGGATGGTGTTCTGGCACAATGACGGCTGGACTATCTTCCGCGAACTGGAAACTTTCGTTCGCTCTAAACTGAAAGAGTACCAGTATCAGGAAGTGAAAGGCCCGTTCATGATGGACCGTGTGCTGTGGGAAAAAACCGGCCACTGGGACAACTACAAAGATGCGATGTTTACCACCTCTTCTGAGAACCGTGAATACTGCATCAAGCCGATGAACTGCCCGGGTCATGTGCAGATCTTCAACCAGGGACTGAAATCCTACCGCGATCTGCCGCTGCGTATGGCGGAATTCGGTAGCTGTCACCGTAACGAACCATCAGGTGCGCTGCATGGTCTGATGCGTGTTCGCGGCTTTACCCAGGATGATGCGCATATTTTCTGTACTGAAGATCAGGTTCGCGATGAAGTGAACGCCTGTATTCGTATGGTCTACGATATGTACAGCACCTTTGGCTTCGAGAAGATCGTCGTCAAACTGTCTACTCGCCCGGAAAAACGTATCGGTAGCGACGAGACCTGGGATCGCGCGGAAGCGGATCTGGCGGTGGCGCTGGAAGAAAATAACATCCCATTTGAATATCAATTGGGTGAAGGGGCGTTCTACGGCCCGAAAATTGAATTTACCCTGTATGACTGCCTCGATCGTGCATGGCAGTGCGGTACCGTACAGCTGGACTTCTCTCTGCCGCAGCGTTTAAGCGCCTCCTACGTAGGCGAAAACAACGAGCGTCAGGTGCCGGTTATGATTCACCGCGCAATTCTTGGTTCTCTGGAGCGCTTCATTGGCATCCTGACCGAAGAATTTGCCGGCTTCTTCCCAACCTGGATTGCACCAGTGCAGGTAGTAGTCATGAATATTACCGATTCTCAGGCTGAATACGTTAACGAATTGACGCGTAAACTACAAAATGCGGGCATTCGTGTAAAAGCAGACTTGAGAAATGAGAAGATTGGCTTTAAAATCCGCGAGCACACTTTACGTCGTGTCCCGTATATGTTGGTCTGTGGCGACAAAGAGGTTGAGGCCGGCAAAGTGGCCGTGCGCACCCGTCGCGGGAAAGACCTCGGCAGCATGGACGTAAATGAAGTGATCGAGAAGCTGCAACAAGAGATTCGCAGCCGCAGTCTTCAACAACTGGAGGAATAAGGTATTAAAGGCGGAAAACGAGTTCAAACGGCACGTCCGAATCGTATCAATGGCGAGATTCGCGCCCAGGAAGTTCGCTTAACAGGTCTGGAAGGTGAGCAGCTGGGTATTGTGAGTCTGAGAGAAGCTATCGAAAAGGCTGAAGAGGCTGGAGTAGATTTAGTTGAAATCAGCCCTAACGCCGAGCCGCCAGTTTGTCGTATCATGGACTACGGCAAGTTCCTTTATGAAAAGAGTAAGTCTTCTAAGGAACAGAAGAAGAAGCAGAAAGTTATCCAGGTTAAGGAAATTAAATTCCGCCCTGGTACTGATGAAGGTGACTATCAGGTAAAACTCCGCAGCCTGATTCGCTTTCTCGAAGATGGCGATAAGGCCAAGATCACGCTGCGTTTCCGCGGTCGTGAGATGGCCCACCAACAGATCGGTATGGAAGTGCTTAACCGCGTGAAAGACGATCTGGTTGAACTGGCAGTAGTCGAATCCTTCCCAACGAAGATCGAAGGCCGCCAGATGATCATGGTGCTCGCTCCTAAGAAGAAACAGTAAGGCCATCAAGAAACATTTCCGGTGGGCTTCGGCTCACTGGTTTTGTTCGCCTTTGTTTCGTTTATTAACAATGCGAAGTGGAAGTTATTAAAATGCCAAAAATTAAGACCGTACGCGGTGCTGCTAAGCGCTTCAAAAAAACCGGTAAAGGTGGTTTTAAGCACAAGCACGCTAACCTGCGTCACATTCTGACTAAAAAAGCTACCAAGCGTAAACGTCACCTGCGTCCGAAAGCCATGGTTTCCAAAGGCGATCTGGGCCTGGTAATCGCGTGCCTGCCGTACGCATAAGTCGTTAACGTTTAACTTTTTTAACTTAGAATAGATACAGGAGAGCACACATGGCTCGCGTAAAACGTGGTGTAATTGCACGTGCACGTCACAAGAAAATTTTGAAACAAGCTAAAGGCTACTACGGTGCGCGTTCTCGCGTATACCGCGTTGCCTTCCAGGCTGTTATCAAAGCTGGTCAGTACGCTTACCGTGACCGTCGTCAACGTAAACGTCAGTTCCGTCAACTGTGGATTGCACGTATCAACGCAGCAGCACGTCAGAACGGTATTTCTTACAGCAAATTCATCAACGGCCTGAAAAAAGCCTCTGTTGAAATCGACCGTAAGATCCTGGCTGACATCGCTGTATTCGACAAAGTAGCGTTCACCGCTCTGGTCGAAAAAGCGAAAGCAGCTCTGGCATAAGCCAGTTGAAAGAGGGAGCTTGTCTCCCTCTTTTCGTTTCAACACCATCAATACATTGACTTTTATCGGCGCAGGCTTTTCAATACAGGTCTGACGTTTCTTACCAGACAAGGTAATGCAAGCATGAATGCTGCTATTTTCCGCTTCTTTTTTTACTTTAGCACCTGAACTCAGGAGGCTAGCGCGTGAAAGAAGAAACGGAAAACAGCGCCAGAAAGCCTCCCCTGTGGAGGCTTTTTTCGTATATGGATTCGGGATATTAATTTCACTATAACCGGTGTCTGCACCGACATAATGAGGAAAACCATGTCACATCTCGCAGAGCTGGTTGCCAGTGCCAAGGCAGCCATTAACGAGGCATCAGATGTTGCTGCGCTGGACAACGTCCGCGTGGAATACCTGGGTAAAAAAGGGCATCTGACCCTGCAAATGACCACCCTGCGCGAGTTACCGCCGGAAGAGCGTCCGGCAGCCGGTGCGGTCATCAACGAAGCGAAAGAGCAGGTGCAGCAGGCGCTGAACGCGCGCAAAGCTGAACTGGAAGGCGCGGCGCTGAACGCCCGTCTGGCCGCAGAGACCATTGACGTCTCGCTGCCGGGTCGTCGCATCGAAAATGGCGGCCTGCATCCGGTCACCCGCACCATCGACCGTATTGAAAGTTTCTTCGGTGAGCTCGGCTTTACCGTGGCGACGGGCCCGGAAATCGAGGATGATTACCACAACTTCGATGCGCTGAATATTCCGGGTCACCATCCGGCACGCGCTGACCACGACACTTTCTGGTTCGATGCCACTCGCCTGCTGCGCACCCAGACTTCCGGCGTGCAGATCCGCACCATGGAAAACCAGCAGCCGCCTATTCGTATTATCGCGCCGGGCCGCGTCTATCGTAACGACTACGATCAGACCCACACCCCGATGTTCCATCAGATGGAAGGCCTGATCGTTGATAAAAATATCAGCTTCACCAACCTGAAAGGGACGCTGCACGACTTCCTGAACAACTTCTTTGAAGAAGATCTGCAGGTGCGCTTCCGTCCGTCCTACTTCCCGTTCACCGAGCCGTCCGCGGAAGTTGACGTGATGGGTAAAAACGGTAAATGGCTGGAAGTGCTGGGCTGCGGGATGGTACACCCGAACGTGCTGCGTAACGTGGGTATCGACCCGGAAGTCTACTCCGGCTTTGCCTTCGGCATGGGCATGGAGCGTTTGACCATGCTGCGCTATGGCGTCACCGATCTGCGCGCGTTCTTCGAAAACGATCTGCGTTTCCTCAAACAGTTTAAATAAGGGCAGGACAGAACAATGAAATTCAGTGAACTGTGGTTACGCGAATGGGTTAACCCGGCGATCGACAGCGAAGCGCTTTCCGATCAGATCACCATGGCTGGCCTCGAAGTGGACGGCGTTGAGCCGGTTGCCGGTAGCTTCAACGGCGTCGTTGTCGGTGAAGTGGTGGAGTGCGGCCAGCATCCGAATGCTGACAAACTGCGGGTTACCAAAGTCAATGTCGGCGGTGAGCGTCTGCTGGATATCGTCTGCGGCGCGCCAAACTGCCGTCAGGGGCTGAAAGTCGCTGTAGCCACCATCGGCGCCGTGCTGCCGGGCGATTTTAAAATTAAGGCCGCGAAGCTGCGCGGTGAGCCGTCTGAAGGGATGCTGTGCTCCTTCTCCGAGCTGGGGATTTCCGACGACCATAGCGGGATTATCGAGCTGCCGGCCGATGCGCCGATCGGCACTGATATCCGCGAATACCTCAAGCTTGACGATAACACCATCGAAATCAGCGTTACCCCGAACCGTGCCGACTGCCTGGGCATCATCGGCGTCGCGCGCGACGTGGCTGTGCTGAACAAAGCGCCGCTGAACGCGCCGGAAATTACCCCGGTTGCCGCGACCATCAATGATGTGTTGCCGATTCAGGTTGATGCCCCGCAGGCGTGCCCGCGCTATCTCGGCCGCGTCGTGAAAGGCATCAACGTCAAAGCGCCGACGCCGTTGTGGATGAAAGAGAAACTGCGCCGCTGCGGCATCCGCTCCATCGACGCGGTGGTTGATATCACCAACTATGTGCTGCTTGAGCTGGGTCAGCCGATGCACGCCTTTGACCGCGATCGCATTGAAGGCGGGATCGTGGTGCGTATGGCGAAAGAGGGCGAAACCCTGGTGCTGCTGGATGGCTCCGAGGCTAAGCTTGACAGCGATACCCTGGTCATTGCTGACCATAATAAAGCGCTGGCGATGGGTGGGATCTTCGGCGGGGAACACTCCGGCGTGAACGGCGAAACACAAAATGTGCTGCTGGAGTCCGCCTTTTTCAGCCCGCTGTCTATTACCGGTCGCGCGCGTCGTCATGGCCTGCATACTGATGCCTCTCATCGCTATGAGCGTGGCGTCGATCCGGCGCTGCAGTATAAAGCGCTGGAGCGCGCCACTCGTCTGCTGATTGACCTCTGCGGCGGCGAAGCCGGCCCGGTAATCGACGTTACCAGCAAAGAGCATCTGCCAACACGTGCCACCATTACGCTGCGTCGCAGCAAGCTGGATCGCCTGATTGGCCATCATATCGACGACGCGCAGGTTACTGACATTCTGCAGCGCCTCGGCTGCGAAGTGACCGTTGGCGAGGGCGAATGGCAGGCGGTCGCGCCGAGCTGGCGTTTCGATATGGAGATCGAAGAAGATCTGGTTGAGGAAGTGGCTCGCGTTTACGGCTACAACAACATTCCCGATGAGCCGGTGCAAGCAGGCCTGATCATGGGGACTCACCGTGAAGCGGATCTGTCGCTGAAGCGCGTGAAAACGCTGCTGAATGACAAAGGCTATCAGGAAGTCATCACCTACAGCTTCGTCGACCCGAAAGTCCAGCAGCTGATCCACGCCGGTGAAGAGGCGCTGATCCTGCCAAGCCCGATCTCCAGCGAAATGTCGGCGATGCGCTTGTCGCTGTGGACCGGCCTGCTGGGAACCGTGGTCTACAACCAAAACCGTCAGCAGAACCGCGTGCGCATCTTTGAGAGCGGGTTGCGTTTTGTGCCAGACACCAATGCGCCGCTGGGCATTCGTCAGGATGTAATGCTGGCCGGGGCGATTTGCGGCAACCGCTACGAAGAGCACTGGACACTGGCGAAAGAGACGGTCGATTTCTATGATCTGAAGGGCGATCTGGAAGCCGTACTGGATTTAACCGGTAAATTAGCCGACATCGAATTCCGTGCCGAAGCGATCACCGCGCTGCATCCGGGACAATCCGCCGCGATTTATCTTAAAGGTGAACGTATTGGTTTCATTGGGGTTGTTCATCCGGAGCTGGAACGTAAACTGGATCTGAACGGTCGCACTCTGGTGTTCGAACTGGAGTGGAACAAGCTCGCAGACCGCGTGGTGCCTCAGGCGCGCGATATTTCCCGCTTCCCGGCGAACCGTCGCGACATCGCGGTGCTGGTCGCGGAAAACGTGGCTGCCGCCGATGTTTTAGCCGAATGTAAGAAAGTTGGCGTAAATCAGGTAGTTGGCGTAAACTTATTTGACGTGTACCGTGGTAAGGGTGTGGCGGAAGGGTATAAGAGCCTTGCGATTAGCCTGATCCTGCAGGATACCAGCCGTACACTCGAAGAAGAGGAGATTGCCGCTACCGTTGCCAGATGTGTAGAGGCATTAAAAGAGCGATTCCAGGCATCATTGAGGGATTGAACCTATGGCGCTTACAAAAGCTGAAATGTCAGAATATCTGTTTGATAAGCTTGGGCTTAGCAAGCGGGATGCCAAAGAACTGGTCGAGTTGTTTTTCGAAGAGATCCGTCGTGCTCTGGAAAACGGAGAACAGGTCAAACTCTCCGGGTTCGGCAACTTCGATTTGCGGGATAAGAACCAACGCCCGGGACGTAACCCGAAGACGGGGGAGGATATTCCCATTACAGCCCGGCGCGTGGTGACCTTCAGACCCGGTCAGAAACTGAAAAGCCGTGTCGAAAACGCGTCGCCTAAAGACAAATAATCTGAACTAATTAAAAAGGCCGCATTGCGGCCTTTTTCTTTTTTATACGTCCCTACGCTTTGACGGCGGTGAGCATGATCTCCACCAGGATTTCCGGTCGCGCCATCTCCGCCTGCACGGCCGCTCGCGCCGGACTATGGCCTTCCGGCATCCACTGCACCCACACCTCATTGAACGCGGCGAAATCACGTTCGATATTTTTCAGCCAGATTTGCGCGGAGAGAATGTGCTGCTTATCGCTCCCGGCTGCCGCCAGCAGCGCGTCGATCTTCTCCAGCACTTCGCGGGTTTGTAAAACGATATCGTCTTCATTGCTTTTCGGCGTCTGTCCGGAGAGGAACAGCAGATCGCCATACGCAACGCTGGCGGAAAGGCGAGGTTGTGGATTATTGCGAATAATGGTCATGCGGTTTGTTTCCATGTGAGACCTTCTAAAGAAATAGTGGGTGCCTGATTGTCGATTAACGCGCCCAGCACCACCGCGCTGCCGGCGGCGAGGGTAAAGCCGAGACTACCCTGGCCGAGGTTCATCCACAGATTGGGGTATCCGGCGCGCCCCAGCATCGGCGGGCCTGCTGGTGTTGACGGGCGCATGCCGGTCCAGGCTTCGGCCTTGTCCAGCCCTTCGAGTTCGGGAAAGCTGCGGGCGACGATGTTTTTCAGTGCCTGAATGCGGCTCTCGCGCAGTTCGTCGCCGTCGTAGCCGATGTCCACCATCGCCGCGATGCGCAGTTGTTGGCCAAGGCGGGCATACACGATTTTGTGCCCGTAGTCGGTGACGCTGATGTCAGGGGCAATACCTGCTTTTTCAGGATAGGGCAGGGTCAGGCTGTACCCCTTCAGGGCGCACAGCGGCACGCGAACCCCCAGATGCCCAAGCAGAGGACCACTGCCGTTACCGGCGGCAACGACATAATCATCGCCGGTGATGGTCCCGTGGCTGGTTTCCAGTGAGCTGATGCATCCGCCGCGCTTATTAAGCCGTTGCACCTCACAGTGGGTGAGCAGGCTAAAGTTGCTGCTGGCATTGAGCTTATCAAGCAGGGCAAGGCAAAACTGATGGCAATCCGCTGTTTCATCGCCCGGCGAATAAATTCCGCCCTGTAGTGAAGGGCTGATATGTCTGAGCGCCGGCTCCAGCCGCAGGCAACCGTCAGCATTCAGCGCCTGCTGATACTGAGGGTCTATGCCTTTTGCCGCTTTATTAAAATCATATGCCCGACGGTGGATAATTAATTTACCGCTGCGCCGCCAGTGGAAATCGGCAAGATTATCCTCATCCCGCCACGCCTGCATAACCTGACGGCTGAGCAATGACAGGCGCAATATATGGTCGCCATTCATTTTATTGGTCTGGCTATTACAGGCGCGCAGGAACTGCAGCAGCCAGCGCCACTGCTGGAAAGACATTCTAAGACGCATATTCAGCGGCGAATCGGCTTTGCCCATCCATTTCATTCCCTGCAGGGGAACGCCGCTATCAGCAAGGGGGGCGACGTAGCGGTAACTTAATTGTCCGCCGTTGGCAAAACTGGTGGCGCTGCCCGGTTCGGCATTGCGCTCCAGTAATTGCACCTGATGCCCGCGCTTGATCAGTTCCCAGGCTGTGGCCAGACCGACCACGCCGCCGCCGATAATGACAATGCGTTTGTTCATAACCCGATAAATCCACCGCTGATAAATTTATGGGTTATGTCAAAGCATTTACCCCAGTGGCGCAATTGACTTTTTATGGTCAGGGTATAACCGCAGGTTAATCGTTTTGAGCTGCTGACGTAGCCGCTGGCAGAGAAAATCGACAAATTTTTGCGCCATCGGGCTCAAGGAAACATCGGCCCGGCGCAGCAGGCAGAGGTTAATAGCAATTGGCGGCGTAATGGGATGGATCATCTCCGGTGCGAGATTGTGCTGGGCGGAAAAGATATCGGTGATACTGCAGCCCATGCCACGCTTCACGAACTCGGTGGCCATATAGTAGGTCTGGACGTTTAGCCGGGTGGTGGAAAAGTCGCGACGGGTGGCGATGGCGGCAGAAAGGGAGTGCGGCCCCGGTGAGATCCAGCGTTGCTGATCGATCTGGCTGATATCCACTGCCCCCTGACGATAATGACGGTCGATGTACACCAGCGGTACTTCGGCAATCAGGGTAGTAAGGATCTCCCCCTGCTGCACCGGCTGCAGCGTCAGCGCTAAATCTATCTCGCGTAAATCCAGTTTCCTGACCAGCGTCTCGGTGTGCTCGGTGGTCAGGGTCATCACCAGATTGCTGTTTTGCTGATAAAAATCGGTTACCAGCTCTGGCACCAGGCTTAATCCCAGACTTGGCAGGCAGCCTAAGGTGATTTTGGCGCGCGGATCGCGGGCCAGGTTATCGGCCAGCAGGCGCAGGTTGTCGAGGTCCTGATAAATGCTCTGCGCTTTTTCGAAAAGTGTGATCGCCTCGCTGGTCGGCAGCAGCTTGCCGCGCACCCGCTGAAAGAGGGTAAAACCCAGCTTCATTTCGGCGCTTTTTAACGCTTTGCTGGCCGCTGGCTGGGAGATATTGAGCGCTTCCGCCGCCCGCGATAAAGAGCCGCAGGTCATTACGGCGTGGAAGATTTCCAGATGACGCAGTTTCATGAACAGTTAACTCAGGGTTATAGCCTACCGATAAAAAGTCATTTTCTACTAACACTAAGTTAACATAAATTTAATCACCAATCAGCGCGCTGGTTACATATTGTGCTGTAGGTCCCGCCGGATGGCGGAATATTACGCTCTCAGAATTTTTCCTTTGTACCCAACAGACCCTCAGGCCGCGGCCAATCAATAATGAAAAAGAGGGAGGATATTTTCTGAGCAGGCCCCAATACGCCACCTGACTAATACGGTCAGATTGATTGGCATTAAGGAGTGTTATGAGTGACTCAACGCTCGCAGGCAATGCGCCTGTCAGACGAAATATCACGCGAAAAAACGTTATTATTGGTCTGTTATTGCTGCTGTTCGTGATGATTGCGCTGTGGTGCCACGGTCGACCGGGCAGCGAGCTTGGCCTGCTGGGATTTACGCCGCTGGTAGCGTTAGCGATATTATCGCTGATCGGCGTTGATATTGTGCTGGCGGTCATCTCCTCGATTATTATCGCCATGATAATGACTTCGACCGGCCTGCCGGAAATGGGCGCCATGCTGGCGAAATCCACCGGATCATTTATTGCCACCGTTGGGCTTATTATTATGCTTGGCGCCGGCGTGGGGGAAGTGGCCACCCGCACTGGCGCAGCGGTTGAGCTGGTGAAGTTCGTGGTTTATCGCATCGGGCTGTCGAGTCAGACGCGAGTGAAATTCGGTATTGTCGTCTCATCAATTTTAATTTGTGGTTCGCTGGGCACCATGGCCGGTGGTAACGCCATTATCGTGGCCGTGATCATTCCGGTGGCGGCAGCGGTACGCTTAACGCCGCCGACGGTCGCCGCGCTGATGATGACCGCCGGCTCCGTTGGGCTCTTTACCGGGCCCTTCACCCCCAGCACCGTGACAATCCTCAGCCTCGGCGGGTTGAGCTATCCGGATTATCTGCTGTACGTCGGTCTGCCGATGAGTGCGGTGACGCTGCTGGCCGGCTGGATAATGGCGGGGCGGATCCAGAAGATGACCGAAGGCAAACTGCGCTATGACGTCGATCTTTCGGAGAAGCCAAAAGAGGACCTCAGCGCCGCGCAGCAGCGTCGGCGTAAATTAAGCGCGCTGGCCTTCGCCGCGACGATCATTGTGATGGCGGTGGTTGGCGTGGTGATCAAAGCTGGCTTCAGCTTTGCGATTATCGTGATGCTGCTGGTGGCCCTGATGACCGGGCTGGTAGGCGGCCTGCGACCGACGCAGATCCTGCAGGCGCTGTATCACGGTTGCGGCCGTCTGGTGTGGATGTTTATTCTCTACTGGCTATATAACCCGATCCTGGAGCTGATGGATGGCCTGCATGCCTATCAGGGGCTGCTGGAGTATACCCAACCGCTGCTGGAGGGGATCTCCCCGGCCTGGCTGTGCTTTAGCATCTTCGCGTTCAATATTATCGGCCATGTGCCCGGTGCGGCGGTGGCCCAGATGACGTTTACCCATAAAATCTTTGGCCCGATGTTGATGGCCGCCGGCGTGCCGCCCCAGGGGACCACCGCGGTGCTGCTGGCCTCGTCTCAGGTGGACTGGTTCGGGCCGTTTCCCTCTTCGGACATGTTTGGCCAGATGGGGCTGGCGCAGTCTACGCATCTGAAATATATGCTCTATAACGGTTGGGCAATTGTGGTGGCGAATATCATCCTCTTTGCACTGCTGTTTCAGATCCTGGTGTAAAAGAAGGGGGGGCGACGCGGGGGCTTTCTCCGCGTCAACGCAGGAACATGAGGTTTTCCTTTTCTCACCGGGATACCCACCGTAAAATCAGCCTCTTGTTCCCACTGCGTAATGGAATCTATGCTGACTCTCGCCCATCTCCAACAGCGCCGCAGCCGGCGCTGGCTCTTCGGATTAACGCTGTTGCTGCTGGTCACCCTGCTGATCAGCCTGTGCGCGGGGGATCAATGGATCCCGCCAGGCGAATGGCTGAGCGCCAAAGGTCAGTTGTTTATCTGGCAGATCCGCCTGCCGCGAACCCTGGCGGTGGTGCTGGTGGGGGCGGCGCTGGCGCTCTCCGGGGCGATTATGCAGGCGCTGTTTGAAAATCCGCTGGCCGAGCCAGGTCTGCTGGGCGTCTCCAACGGCGCGGGCGTCGGGCTGATTGCCGCGGTCCTGCTGGGGAAAGGGATTCTGCCCGGCTGGGCGCTCGGCCTGTGTGCCATCTTTGGCGCGCTGCTGATCACCTTTATTCTGCTGCGTTTTGCCCGCCGCCATCTCTCCACCAGCCGTCTGCTGCTGGCGGGGGTGGCGTTGGGGATTATCTGCAGCGCCCTGATGACCTGGGCGGTCTACTTCTCTACCTCTTTTGACCTGCGGCAACTGATGTACTGGATGATGGGCGGGTTTGGCGGCGTCGACTGGCAGCAGCTGTGGCTGATGATAGCCCTCCTGCCGGTGCTCTGCTGGGTCTGTCTGCAGTCACAACCCCTGAATTTACTGGCGTTGGGCGAAGTCTCCGCCCGTCAGCTCGGGCTGCCGCTGTGGCTGTGGCGCAAATTACTGGTGGTGGCGACCGGCTGGATGGTCGGCGTTAGCGTGGCGCTGGCAGGGGCGATTGGCTTTATTGGCCTGGTGATCCCGCACATTCTGCGGCTATGCGGCTTGAGCGATCACCGGGTGTTGCTCCCGGCCTGTATGCTGGCCGGGGCGAGCGCCTTGCTGGGGGCGGATATCATTGCCCGACTGGCGCTTTCCGCCGCAGAGTTGCCGATTGGCGTGGTGACGGCGACGCTGGGCGCGCCGGTCTTTATCTGGTTGCTGCTGCGTTCGCGGGGGCGGGGATAGCGCGGCGCCGTCGGCAGGGACGGCGCCGGTTCAGGCTTACCAGCCTTTGATCGCGTCGCCCTTGTAGACTTCCTTCGCTTTTTCCGCGACTTCGCTGGTCTGGAAGGCGGCTTTCAGTTCCTGGATTTTCTTACTGTCCTTATTATCCTCGCGGGCGACAATCGCATTCACGTAAGGGGAATCCGGCCCTTCCATAAACAGACCATCGCGGGCGGCCGACAGGCCCGCCTGGGCGGAGAAGTTGGTGTTAATGATCGACAGGCTGACGTTCGGATCATCAAGGGTACGGGTCAGCTGCGGGGTATCCACTTCAACAATTTTCAGCTGTTTCGGGTTGTCGATGATATCCAGCGTGGTGGGTAAATAGCCGACGCCCGGTTTCAGCTTGAGTAATCCCTGCGCCTGGAGCAGCAGCAGGCTGCGTCCGAGGGTGGTGGTTTCATTAGAGATGGTCACCGTCGCCCCTTCGGGCAGTTCGCTGATATTTTTGATCCGGTGAGAATAGGCGGCGATAGGGAAGACAAAGGTTTTGCCGACTACCGCAAATTTATAGCCGCGCTCTTTCGACTGTGCCTCCAGATAAGGCAGGGTCTGGAAGGCGTTGGCATCGACATCCTTGTTGTTCAGCGCTTCGTTGGGCAGCACATAATCATTGAAGGAAACCACTTCGACGTCGAGATGATATTTATCCTTCGCCACCTGCTCCACCACTTTCCAGATGGCTTCGTCCGGCCCGGTATTGATAGCGACTTTCACTTTATTATCTTCATCCGGAGAGCAGGCGCTCAGCAGGGCGACAGAGGTGGCGATTAACGCCAGGCTAAACAACTTCTTCATCACTAAAACTCTCTTAAATTAACAAGTAACGAAACCATATTACATTACCGGGACACTGTACACGGAAATGGTCGACTGCCCAATTGAGAGGTTTTCATGTTGCCGGCGTCCAGCGAAGCGCTGTTACATCATGCGACAACTCGGGGGGATTGGCAGTAGAATGGCGGACGTTGAATCCGCTACAGTAGATAGGGATCACCTTCACCGGAAACCGGTTTATCCATTGAGGACAGGCTATGCAACATGACATTCTGAATACCGAAGTGACGACCATTGATGGCGAGAAGACCACCCTGGCATCCTTTGCCGGCAAGGTGCTGTTGATCGTCAATGTGGCCTCGAAATGCGGCCTGACGCCGCAGTATGAGCAGCTCGAGGATCTGCAAAAGCAGTTTGCCGGCGAGGGCTTTAGCGTGCTGGGGTTCCCCTGTAACCAGTTCCTCGGCCAGGAGCCGGGCAGTGAAGAAGAGATTAAGACCTTCTGCAGCACCACCTACGGCGTCACCTTCCCGCTGTTCAGCAAAATTGACGTTAACGGTGAACATCGCGCGCCGCTCTATCAAAAGCTGATTGCCGCCGCGCCAAAAGCGGTGGCCCCGCAAGGCAGCGGTTTTTATGAGCGGATGGCCAGCAAAGGCCGGGCGCCGCTGTATGTGGACGACATTCTGTGGAATTTCGAAAAATTCCTCGTCGATCGCGAAGGCAACGTCATTGAGCGTTTCTCCCCGGACATGACGCCGGACGATCCGCAGCTGGTGGCGGCGATTAAAGGAGCGCTGGCGAAATAATGTCCGTTTTGATGCAGCTACAGGATGTAGAGACGGCGGGGCGCCTGGCCCCGTTTTCTGCGGCCTTTCGCGCCGGGGAGATCGTCCACCTGGTGGGGCCGAACGGCGCAGGGAAGAGCACGCTGCTGACCCGCATGGCGGGGCTGTCCGACGGTCCCGGTACGGTTCATTTTAACGGACGGCTGCTTGATGAGTGGCCGGCAACCGAGCTGGCGCGCCGTCGCGGGTATTTGTGCCAACAGCAGACCCCGCCGTTCGCCATGCCGGTATGGCACTACCTGGCGCTGCATATGCAGCAGCAGGGTGATAGCGATCGTCTGAACACTATTGCGGCCAGGCTCGGTCTGGACAATAAGCTCGGCCGTCAGGTCAATCAGCTCTCAGGCGGTGAGTGGCAGCGCGTGCGGCTGGCGGCAGTGATCCTGCAGATCGATCCCTTGAGTAATCCCGCGGGTCAACTGCTGCTGCTGGATGAGCCGATGAACAGTCTGGATGTGGCCCAGCAGGCGGCGCTGGATCGGCTGTTACACGAGCTGAGCGCGGCGGGCATTGCGGTGGTGATGAGTAGCCACGATCTCAACCATACCCTGCGTCATGCCGGACAGAGCTGGCTGCTCTGCCAGGGCGACGCCATCGCCTGCGGAGAGACCGCCGAGGTGTTGAACGAGGAAAATTTAACCGCCGCCTATGCGATCCCGTTCCAGCGCGTGGAGGTGGCCGGTCATATTATGCTCATCGCGTCACAGTAGCACGCAGTCACCTTGTCAGTGTATTGATAAACAAGCTAAATTATTGCGATAAAGAGATTAGGGACAGAGGGATTATCTGAAATGCGCTTCTGGTTCATGTTGGCGGTGGCGTTAATTTTAGCTGGCTGCAGCAGCCACCGGGCACCGCCGCCGAATCCACGGCTGGCTGACTCCATTACGGTGGTGGCGAATCTGAACGAGCAGCTGCGCAGCTGGCGCGGCGCACCGTATCGCTATGGCGGCATGACGCCGCGCGGCGTTGACTGCTCCGGCTTCGTGGTGCGCACGTTTCGCGATAAATTTGCCCTCCAGCTGCCGCGGGAAACCCGCGAGCAGGCGGAAATCGGTACCCGCATCGATAAGCGCGATCTGCTGCCCGGCGATCTGGTGTTCTTCAAAACCGGCTCAGGCGAGAGCGGTTTACACGTTGGCATCTACGATACCGACAACCAGTTTATTCATGCCTCCACCAGCCAGGGCGTCACCCGTTCCTCGCTGGATAACGTCTACTGGAACAAAAAGTTCTGGCAGGCGCGGCGCATCTGACGCCATTCAGAACGCAGAGGGAAGCGAGAGCTTCCCTTTTTTATGCCGATAACCCTGTTTTCCGCCCGTGTTAATCCGCGGTTCCAGGCACTACACTGGAGAGAGGAGGAACCATGACCCTTTCTTTTACCACCCACTGGCGGGATGAACTGCCGGACTTTTACACTTCCCTGTCACCAACGCCTCTGGATAACGCCCGACTCATCTGGCGCAACGCCCCGCTGGCACAGCAGCTGGGGGTGCCCGACGCCCTGTTTGCGCCTGAAAACGGCGCCGGCGTCTGGGGCGGCGAAGCGCTGCTGCCGGGCATGTCGCCGCTGGCGCAGGTTTATAGCGGCCATCAGTTTGGCGCCTGGGCCGGCCAGCTGGGTGACGGACGCGGGATCCTGCTCGGCGAGCAGCAGCTGGCGGATGGTCGCCGTTACGACTGGCATCTGAAAGGCGCTGGCCTGACGCCCTATTCGCGGATGGGGGACGGCCGCGCCGTGCTGCGCTCGACGATCCGGGAAAGTCTGGCGTCAGAGGCGATGCACGCTCTGGGCATCCCGACGACGCGCGCCCTGGCGATGGTGACCAGCGATACCCCGGTCTACCGCGAACGCGTGGAGCCTGGCGCGATGCTGATGCGGGTGGCTGAGAGCCATGTGCGCTTCGGCCATTTCGAACATTTTTACTATCGCCGTGAGCCGCAGAAAGTCCAGCAACTGGCCGACTATGTTATTCGCCACCACTGGCCGCAGCTGCAGAATGAGGCAGACAAGTATCTGTTATGGTTCCGTGACGTTGTCACGCACACCGCACAGACCATTGCCAGCTGGCAAACCGTCGGATTTGCTCATGGGGTGATGAATACCGACAACATGTCGATTCTCGGTCTGACCATCGACTACGGCCCTTATGGCTTTCTTGACGATTTTCAGCCGGACTTCATCTGCAACCACTCTGATTACCAGGGGCGCTACAGTTTTGAAAACCAGCCGGCGGTGGGGCTGTGGAATCTGCAGCGTCTCGCCCAGTCGCTGTCGCCGTTTATCAGCGCTGAGTCACTGAACGCGGCGCTGGATGAGTATCAGCACGCCTTGTTGACCGCTTATGGCCAGCGGATGCGCGATAAGCTCGGCCTGTTCAGCCAGCAGAAAGGGGATAACGACCTGCTGGACGGACTGTTTGCCCTGATGATCCGCGAGAAGAGCGACTATACCCGGACGTTCCGCCTGCTGAGCCACAGCGAACAGCTCAGCGCCGCCTCACCGCTGCGCGACGAGTTTATCGACCGGGCAGCCTTTGACAGCTGGTTCGCTGGATATCGCGCGCGGCTGCGTGATGAACAGGTGGACGACGCTCAGCGCCAGCAGCGGATGCAGGAAGTCAACCCGGCACTGGTATTACGTAACTGGCTGGCGCAGCGGGCGATCGAGCAGGCTGAGGCGGGCGATATGGGCGAGCTGGAGCGCCTGCATGCCGCGCTGGCTGATCCTTTTACCGATCGCGAGGACGACTACGTCCGCCGCCCTCCGGACTGGGGGAAACGTCTGGAAGTCAGCTGCTCAAGCTGACTTGCCTCGCCCCGCGTTCAGCGGGGCGCTTATTTGGTCAGAATTAACTTCCCGGCGTTGGTCTGACGCAGCAGATAGCGCTGGCCGCCATGTTCAATGACTACCCGTCCTTCGCTACCTAACAGCACCCGACTGCTGATCTGCCTGTCCGTCGCTACGGGATAGGGGGCATTGTCTTTTGGTTTTTCAGCTGTGGCAGTGTTATCCATACGCGTCATAGCTCTCAAAATAAAAATCAAAGCAACAATGATAATCATTATCAATAATGTTGTTTTTAACGGCAAGCGTTATTTATCGTGTTACCGGATTTGGTAGGGGTAAGGCGGGAACGTCAAAGCCCACCGCAGGCGCGGTGGGCGGAACGGTTACAGACGGGTGGCGGTGGCGGCGGCCAGTTCGCTCAATAATCTTTCACTGTCTTCCCAGCTCAGGCAGGGGTCGGTGATCGACTGGCCCCAGGCCAGCGGCTGGCCGGGGACCACTTTCTGGGTGCCTTCCTGCAGGAAGCTTTCGGCCATAATCCCGGCGATAGCGGTGGAGCCCGCGCGAATTTGCTGACAGATATCGGCGCACACCTCCAGCTGGCGGCGGTGCTGCTTCTGGCAGTTACCATGGCTGAAATCCACCACCAATTGCTCCGGCAAATCAAACTCCCGTAGCGCCTCGCCGGCGGCTGCGATATCCTCGGCGTGATAGTTTGGCCGTTTGCCGCCGCGCATAATGATATGTCCGTAGGGGTTGCCGCTGGTCTGGTAAATCGTCATCTGCCCCTGCTTGTCCGGGGAGAGGAACATATGGCTGGCGCGGGAGGCACGGATGGCGTCGACCGCGATGCGCGTATTGCCGTCGGTGCCGTTTTTAAACCCGACCGGGCAGGAGAGCGCTGAAGCCATTTCGCGGTGGATCTGGCTTTCGGTGGTTCGCGCGCCGATGGCCCCCCAGCTGATGAGATCGGCGATAAACTGACCGGTCACCATATCGAGAAACTCGGTGGCCGTCGGCACGCCCAGCTCATTGACCTGCAGCAGCAGGCGCCGCGCCAGCTCAATTCCGTGGTTGACCCGGTAGCTGCCGTTGAGATCCGGATCGGAGATTAACCCTTTCCAGCCGACCACGGTACGGGGTTTTTCAAAGTAGGTGCGCATCACGATCTCCAGCTGCGGCTGGTAGCGCTCGCGCATGGTCTGCAGGCGGCGGGCATACTCCATCGCCGCGTCGGTGTCGTGAATGGAACAGGGGCCGATAATCACCAGCAGGCGGCGGTCTTCGCCGTTAAGGATTTTTTCAATTCGGCGGCGGGAGGCCGAGACGTGGGCAGCCACGTCGGCCGTCACCGGATGGCGCTGGGCCAGCTCCACGGGCGTTACCAGGCTCTCAATGCGCGCGGTACGCAATTCGTCTGTTTTATTCATTGGGGTCTCAAAAATCTGTTTCTTCCGCGGCGAAAATGCCGGGAAGTGATGCGCATCACGATAAACCAATCCCTGCTTATTGCAAGAGCAGGGCATGATCCTGTATAGGCCACGGGTGATAGCATAAACAAATTTTTAATAATGTACTAGTGTGTTAGTACATTCTGCGATTCAGCCCCATGATGTCCATGATTTTTGTCGCAATTTCCTCAACAGAATAATTGGTACTGTTCAGGCACGGGATTTTATTCTTGCGATACAGGGCCTCCACTTCGGTCACCTCCATCCGACACTGACGCAGAGAGGCGTAGCGGCTGTTCTCCCGACGCTCTTCGCGGATCGCCGCCAGCCGTTCGGGGTTGATGGTCAGGCCGAACATCTTATGCTGCAGGGGTTTCAGCGACGCCGGGAGAACCAGATTATCCATATCGTCGGCGATAAACGGATAGTTGGCGGCGCGAATACCGTACTGCATGGCGAGGTACAGGCTGGTGGGGGTTTTACCGCAGCGCGACACACCGAGAAGGATCACCTGGGCCTGGTCAAGATTGCGCAGAGAGATGCCGTCGTCGTGGGCAAGGGTGTAATCGATGGCGGCGATACGTGCATCATACTTAATCAGGTTGCCGGGGTTCAGGCCGTGGGTGCGGTGCGCCACCGGCGTCGGGTCGAGGTTGAGCTCCTGCTGCAGCGGGGCTACCAGCGCCTGGACGATGTCCTGACAAAAGCCCTCGCTTTGCAGGATAATGTCGCGGATTTCCGGGATCACGATGGAATAGAACACCAGCGGGCGAATCCCCGTTTGCTGATAGATGGCGTCGATCTGCTCTTTTACCGCCCGCGCACGGCTAATGTTTTCAACAAACGGCAGAGTCACGCTGCTGATGGCGACCGGGAATTGCGACATCACGGCATGCCCCAGCACCTCCGCCGTAATGGCGGTACCGTCAGAAATATAAAATACGTGGCGATCTACAGCACTTTCCATTTTGACCATCCGGTATAATGAGTTTAATTGCCTGAAAGCGGATATTAAATTTAAGCATATCCCTGTTTGATTTGTCTCTTGTTAAAATTGAAACGCTATTTTTGTTTTTAATGAAAAGGGTGGTTCATTTTCTTTTTGTTGTCGTTATTTCCAGCGTTTTTCAGCAGAATTCCTAAAAATCATCAGGTTAGCTATATCGCGGGAACAGTCCGAAAAAAGAAAAAATAATTTGCTTGAACGATTCACCGTTTTTTTCAGTTCCATAAATATGTCAGGATAATCCTGCAGTCGATCGTGAAATTTTTTTCACTGGTATTAAATCACAAAAGGATTGTCTCGATGTCCAACAATGGCTCGTCACCGCTGGTGCTTTGGTATAACCAACTCGGCATGAATGATGTAGACAGAGTTGGGGGCAAAAATGCCTCCCTTGGTGAAATGATTACGAACCTGTCCGGTATGGGTGTTTCCGTACCTAACGGGTTTGCCACCACCGCTGATGCTTTTAATCAGTTCCTCGACCAAAGCGGTGTTAACCAGCGCATCTATGCGCTGCTGGATGAAACCGACATTGACGACGTTTCCGCATTAGCGAAAGCGGGCGCGCAGATCCGACAGTGGATCATCGACACGCCGTTCCAGAGCGAACTGGAAACCGCGATTCGCGATGCTTATGACCTGCTGTCCGCTGATAATGCCGAGGCCTCGTTCGCCGTGCGTTCTTCCGCCACTGCGGAAGATATGCCGGACGCCTCCTTCGCCGGGCAGCAAGAGACATTCCTCAACGTGCAGGGCTTTGACGCCGTGCTCGTTGCCGTGAAGCACGTGTTTGCTTCACTGTTTAACGATCGCGCGATCTCCTATCGCGTGCATCAGGGTTACGATCACCGCGGCGTGGCGCTCTCTGCCGGGGTGCAGAGGATGGTTCGTTCCGATCTGGCCTCCTCCGGCGTCATGTTCTCCATCGATACCGAATCCGGCTTCGACCAGGTGGTGTTTATCACCTCGGCGTGGGGGCTTGGCGAGATGGTGGTGCAGGGCGCGGTGAACCCGGACGAATTCTACGTCCACAAACCGACGCTGGCCGCGGGCCGCCCGGCGATTGTGCGCCGCACCATGGGGTCGAAAAAGATCCGTATGGTTTATGCGCCGACCCAGGAGCACGGCAAGCAGGTACGTATCGAAGATGTGCCGCAGGCGCAGCGCGATATCTTCTCGTTAACCAACGAGGAGGTGCAGGAGCTGGCGAAGCAGGCGGTGCAGATTGAGAAGCACTATGGTCGTCCGATGGATATCGAGTGGGCGAAAGATGGTCACACTGGCAAGCTGTTTATCGTCCAGGCGCGTCCGGAAACCGTGCGTTCCCGCGGTCAGGTGATGGAGCGTTACACCCTCCATGCCCAGGGGCAGATCATCGCCGAAGGGCGCGCCATTGGTCACCGGATCGGCGCTGGCCCGGTTAAAGTTATTCACGATATCAGCGAGATGAACCGCATTGAGCCAGGCGACGTGCTGGTCACCGACATGACCGACCCGGACTGGGAACCGATCATGAAGAAAGCCTCGGCGATTGTCACCAACCGCGGTGGGCGTACCTGCCACGCGGCGATTATCGCCCGTGAGCTGGGGATCCCGGCGGTGGTCGGCTGCGGCGATGCTACCGATCGCATTCAGGAGAACCAGAATGTCACCGTCTCCTGCGCCGAAGGCGACACCGGCTATGTCTACGCCGAGCTACTGGACTTCAGCGTTAAGAGCTCCAGCGTTGGAGACATGCCGGATCTGCCGCTGAAGGTGATGATGAACGTCGGCAACCCCGATCGCGCGTTTGACTTTGCCTGCCTGCCGAACGAAGGCGTGGGCCTGGCGCGTCTGGAATTCATCATCAACCGTATGATTGGCGTTCACCCGCGTGCGCTGCTGGAATTCGACGACCAGGAGCCGGGGCTGCAGAATGAAATCCGCGAGTTGATGAAAGGCTACGATTCGCCGAGAGAGTTCTACGTTGGCCGCCTGACCGAAGGGATCGCTACCCTTGGCGCCGCCTTCTACCCGAAACGGGTGATTGTGCGTCTGTCGGACTTCAAATCGAACGAATACGCCAACCTGGTGGGCGGCGAGCGTTATGAGCCGGAAGAAGAGAACCCGATGCTCGGCTTCCGCGGCGCCGGACGCTACGTTTCCGAAAGCTTCCGCGATTGCTTCGCGCTGGAGTGTGAAGCGATGAAGCGCGTGCGTAACGACATGGGACTGACCAATGTCGAAGTGATGGTGCCGTTCGTCCGTACCGTCGCGCAGGCGAAAGCGGTGGTCGAAGAGCTGGAGCGTCAGGGGCTGAAGCGCGGCGAGAACGGGCTGAAGATCATCATGATGTGCGAGATCCCGTCTAACGCGCTGCTGGCCGAGCAGTTCCTTGAGTACTTCGACGGCTTCTCCATCGGTTCGAACGACATGACCCAGCTGGCGCTCGGCCTGGATCGCGACTCTGGCGTGGTTTCTGAACTGTTCGATGAACGCAACGACGCGGTGAAAGCATTGCTGTCGATGGCGATCCGCGCAGCGAAAAAACAGGGTAAATACGTCGGCATCTGCGGCCAGGGGCCGTCCGACCACGAAGACTTTGCCGCCTGGCTGATGGAGGAAGGGATTGATAGCCTGTCCCTCAACCCGGATACCGTAGTGCAAACCTGGTTAGGTCTGGCGGAACTGAAAAAATAAGTTCGCCCTGACAGCACTCATCCCCGGCAGCGATGCCGGGGATTTTTTTTGCCGGTGACAGGCTGCCCGGTGTCGTGATGCGCAGGACAAAAAAAAGCCCATCGTGGGAGATGGGCAAAGACTACACACAGCAATTCGTTGTTTCACTCAGGGGATTTCCATGCTTATAAATCAAGGTGTTGATTTATAACCGTGAGCTAATAGTAGGCAGTGGGGCCTTTGCCGTCGATCAGATTCCTCTCAATAGTTAAATTGTTGTGAAGGACCGGGGGACAAGAGGGAGGGAAGTGGCGTACAAGGGCAGCGTTTTAACGGCGATAGATAAATTTTGCTTAACAATTATCCCGGCGGGGGAAACAGGCGGGTCTCCCCGCCTGATACGGGATTACTTACGCCCGGCTTCCAGCTCGCTGAGCTCTTCAAGGACGACATCAGGGTCTTTCGGCGGTGGAGGCACTTCGTGTACCCAGGCATCATACAGACGCCAGGAGACGGCGAGCAGCACCGGACCGATAAACAGGCCGATCATGCCGAAGGCGATCAGGCCGCCAATGACGCCGGTGAGGATAAGGATCATCGGCAGGTCGGCGCCCATGCGGATGAGCACCGGACGAATGACGTTGTCCATGGTGCCGACCACGCAGCTCCACACCAGCAGCACGGTGCCCCAGGTAGTGTCCCCGCTCCAGTAAAGCCAGATAATCGACGGCACCAGAACCAGCAAAGGCCCGAGCTGGACCAGACAGGTAAAGATCATCACCACGGTCAGCAGAGCAGCGTAGGGCACGCCGGAGAGGGCAAGGCCAATCCCGCCCAGCACCGCCTGGGTGAGGGCCGTCACCACCACGCCCAGCGCCACGGCGCGTACGGCCTGGCCGGCCAGCAGCACCGCGGCATCACCGCGTTTGGCCGCCAGGCGCGTGGCGAAGTAGCGGAGGCCATAGGCCACCTGCTCGCCGCGCCAGTAGAGCAGCGCGCTGAACAACAGCATCAGACCGCAGTAGACCAGCAGCTTGCCAATATGCGCCGCTTGCCCGACGAACCAGCTGGTGGTGGTGCCGATATACGGGCGAACTTTGGCCATAATCGCCGAGCCGCCCATATCCAGCAGGCCGTGCCAGGCGGAGTAGAGCTTATCGCCCACCAGCGGTACGCTGTTCAGCCAGGCAAAATCCGGCAGCGTCACATTTCCACTGCTGATGAGTTTGATCAGCGGGACGCTGTTATCCACCAGACTGTTGACCAGCAGAGCAATAGGAATAACGAATAGCAAAAACAGCAGCAGGGTCATTGCCAGCACCGCCAGCATCCGTTTGCCGAACAGCATGCGCTGCAGACGCAGCAGCACCGGCCAGGTAGCGATCACCACCGTACCGGCCCAGGCGAAGGACAGAATAAACGGCTGCACAACCCACAGGCAGGAAATGATAATCAGGGCCAGGAACAGCACCGACAGCAGTATTTGCGGAATGTCCCGAGGCTGATGGGGGTTTATCATAGAGAAATTTTACCTTTCCAGTCGCGCCAAAATGCTGGCGCCGCGTAAATCCATGTACTGATAATAATATCAATAATTTTGCCGGGCTGATTTTGCACAGAAAACACGTGGGCGCATATGAAAAAAATGTGATAAAAAGTTGAATGCGCTACGCAAACGTTTAGTTAGCACCAACACAATATTTTCAAACACAACATAGTCAGGCAGGGTCAAGTGTGATGATCCCACAAATTTCTCAGGCGCCAGGGGTAGTTCAGCTGGTGCTGAATTTTTTGCAGGTACTGGAGCAACAGGGTTTTACCGGCGATACCGCCACCAGCTATGCCGACAGGCTGACGATGGCTACCGACAACAGCGTCTATCAGCTGCTGCCGGATGCAGTCCTTTTTCCGCGTTCTACAGCGGACGTGGCCTTGCTGGCGCGCGTCGCCGCGGAACCACGCTTTAAATCGCTGATCTTTACCCCGCGCGGCGGCGGCACCGGCACCAACGGCCAGGCGCTGAACGGCGGGATTATTGTCGATATGTCCCGCTATATGAATCGCATCATCGAGATTAACCCCGAAGAGGGCTGGGTGCGCGTCGAAGCCGGGGTCATCAAAGATCAGCTGAACCAGTTTCTTAAGCCCTATGGCTACTTCTTTTCCCCGGAGCTTTCCACCAGCAACCGCGCCACGCTGGGCGGGATGATAAACACCGACGCGTCCGGACAGGGATCGCTGGTGTACGGTAAAACGTCAGATCACGTGCTCGGCCTGCGGGCGGTGCTGATGGGTGGCGATATCCTCGATACCCAGGCGGTGCCGGTGGCGCTGGCGGAGACGCTGGGCAATACCCCATCGACGATTGGCCGGATCTACAACACGGTCTACCAGCGCTGCAAGGCGCAGCGTGAACTGATCATTGATAAGTTTCCCAAACTCAACCGCTTTCTCACCGGATACGATCTGCGCCACGTCTTTAACGACGAGATGAGCGAGTTCGACCTGACCCGTATCCTGACCGGTTCAGAAGGCACGCTGGCATTTATTACCGAAGCGCGGCTGGATATCACCCGCCTGCCGAAGGTGCGCCGCCTGGTCAACGTCAAATACGACTCCTTTGACTCTGCGCTGCGTAACGCGCCCTTTATGGTCGAAGCGAAAGCCCTGTCGGTGGAAACTGTCGACTCTAAAGTCCTCAATCTGGCGCGCGAAGATATCGTCTGGCATTCGGTGAACGAACTGATCACCGATGTGCCGGATAAAGAAATGCTCGGGCTCAATATCGTCGAGTTCGCCGGAGATGACGCGGCGCTGATTGACCAGCAGGTCACCACCCTGTGCCAGCGGCTGGATGAGCTGATGGCCGGTAGCGAGGCGGGCGTCATCGGCTGGCAGGTCTGTCACGATCTCGATGGCGTGGAGCGTATCTACGCCATGCGCAAGAAGGCCGTCGGCCTGTTGGGCAATGCTAAGGGTGCCGCTAAGCCGATCCCGTTTGCCGAGGATACCTGCGTACCGCCCGAACACCTGGCGGATTATATTGTCGAGTTCCGCGCGCTGCTCGACAGCCACGGCCTGAGCTACGGCATGTTTGGTCACGTGGATGCCGGGGTGCTGCACGTGCGCCCGGCGCTGGATATGTGCGATCCGCAGCAGGAGGTGCTGATGAAGCAGATCTCCGACGACGTGGTGGCGCTGACGGCGAAGTATGGTGGCCTGCTGTGGGGCGAACATGGCAAAGGCTTCCGCGCGGAGTACAGCCCGGCCTTCTTTGGCGAGGCGCTGTACGGCGAACTCAGGAAAATCAAAGCGGCCTTTGATCCCGATAACCGACTGAATCCGGGGAAAATCTGTCCTCCGGAAGGCGTTGATGCCCCGATGATGAAAGTCGATGCGGTGAAGCGCGGCACCTGGGATCGGCAGATCCCCATCGCGGTGCGCAGCAGCTGGCGCGGGGCGATGGAGTGCAATGGCAACGGGTTGTGCTTCAACTTTGATGTCAAGAGCCCGATGTGTCCGTCGATGAAAGTCAGCAACCAGCGCATCCACTCGCCGAAAGGGCGGGCGACGCTGGTCCGCGAATGGCTGCGCCTGCTGGCCGACCGCGGCGTCGATCCCAACCAGCTGGAGAAGGCGCTGCCGGAGCAGGGCGTCAGCCTGCGTTCGCTGGTAGCCCGCACGCGAAACAGCTGGCATGCGCGCAAAGGCGAATATGACTTCTCGCACGAGGTCAAAGAGGCGATGTCCGGCTGTCTGGCCTGTAAAGCCTGTTCGACCCAGTGCCCAATTAAAATCGATGTTCCGGAGTTTCGCTCACGCTTCCTGCAGCTGTATCACAGCCGCTATTTGCGTCCGGTGCGCGATCATCTGGTCGCGTCGGTCGAATCCTATGCGCCGCTGATGGCGCAGGCGCCGAAGACCTTTAACTTCTTCATTAACCAGCCGTGGCTGAAAAAGCTGTCGGAGAAGCACATCGGGATGGTTGATCTGCCGCTGCTTTCGGCGCCGTCGCTGAAGCAGCAGATGGCCGGCCACCGCTCTGCCAACATGACCCTGGAGCAGCTCGAAGCGCTGAGCGCTGAGCAGAAAGCGAAGATGGTGCTGGTGGTGCAGGATCCGTTCACCAGCTACTACGACGCCCAGGTGGTGGCTGACTTTATTCGCCTCGTCGAAGCGCTAGGCTATCAGCCGGTGCTGCTGCCATTCTCGCCGAACGGCAAAGCGCAGCATATCAAAGGGTTCCTCACCCGCTTCGCGCGCACCGCGCAGAAGACGGCGGACTTCCTCAACCGCGTGGCGCAGCTGGGCATGCCGCTGGTGGGTGTCGATCCGGCGCTGGTGCTTTGTTACCGTGATGAGTACAAGCAAGCGCTCGGCGACAAGCGCGGCGATTTTCAGGTGCTGTTAGTGCATGAGTGGTTGCCGAAGGCCCTGACGACGGCTGCCCGTCCGGATCAGGGAGGGGAGCCCTGGTACCTGTTCGGCCACTGTACGGAAGTGACCGCGCTACCGGCGGCGACGAAACAGTGGGCCGATATTTTTGCCCACTTTGGCGCAAAACTGGAAAACGTCAGCGTCGGGTGCTGCGGGATGGCAGGCACCTATGGGCATGAGGTGAAAAACCATGCCAACTCGCTGGCTATTTACGCGCTCTCCTGGCAACAGGCGATGCAGCGGCTGCCGCGTAACCGCTGTCTGGTGACGGGCTACTCCTGCCGCAGTCAGGTGAAGCGCATTGAAGGCAGCGGCGTTCGCCACCCGCTGCAGGCGTTACTGGAGATAATAGGATGATTTGGAAACGTCAGGCCACGCTGGAGCAGCTCAACCGGCTCGGTGAGGGAAATATGGTAGGGCTGCTGGATATTCGCTTTGAGACGTTTACCGACGACACGCTGGAGGCGACCATGCCAGTGGATGGCCGCACCCAGCAGCCGTTTGGCCTGCTGCACGGCGGAGCGTCGGTGGTGCTGGCGGAGACCCTGGGGTCGGTGGCGGGTTATCTGTGCAGCGAAGGCGAACAGAAGGTGGTGGGGCTGGAGGTTAATGCCAACCACATTCGTTCGGCCCGCGGAGGCCGGGTGCGCGGGGTGTGCAAGGCGCTGCACGTAGGCGCTCGCCATCAGGTCTGGCAAATTGAGATTTTCGATGAACAGGCGCGATTGTGTTGCGCCTCGCGGTTAACCACCGCGGTAATATAAGTTCATCATCGGGGAGGCGAATAGCCTCCCACTTTTTAGGGTAATCAGCGAGGATGATTTGTCAGCGTGAGATATTTTGTCATCCGAGCCACCGCGCCGCGGCAAGGAATTATCTAATAAATATATAATTGCCGATCCACTCTCGTTATATATGCTACTCTTTTCAATACTAAATGCTTAAAGGTAACAAGAGGACGGTTAACCATGGGTATTCTTTCCTGGATCATTTTTGGACTTATTGCCGGTATTTTAGCCAAGTGGATTATGCCGGGGAAAGACGGCGGCGGGTTTATTGTAACGGTTATTCTGGGGATCATCGGTGCGGTGGTCGGCGGCTGGATCAGTACCCTGTTTGGTTTTGGTAAGGTCGATGGCTTTAATTTCGGTAGCTTCGTGGTAGCGGTTATCGGTGCGCTGGTCGTGCTGTTTATCTACCGTAAAGTGCGTAGCTAATCACCAGCCAGTCTGCTTTAACGACGTAAACAAAGGCTGCCGCGATAAGCGGCAGCTTTTTTTATGGCTCGCGGCAAAGTGGAATGCCGTCAGCACTTTCAGTCGGCTCACTCTCCAACGGGCACCACCTCAACGTGAACTTCGTAGTGTTTCGCCTGACTGGCGGGGATCAACGTGGTCAGTTTGTTAATGGTTTCCACCGGCGTATCGGTCGCTACCGTGGCCGAAAACAGCACCGGTCTGTGCGGCGGTAGCTGCGGCGGGAACGGCGGCAGCGGGCCACGGCCCATCTCCAGCGGAGGGCGGGCTCCGTTATCAACGGCGGGCGCCGGGACGTCGGTTTTATCGGCCGCAAAGGCGCTGGCGGCGGCAACCGCGGCGATAGCGAACAGGGCAGTTAGCGCTTTTTTCATCTGGTATTCCTCCATAAGCAAGTAGCAAAAGAGTAGAGGGCGGCGGCAGGCAGGACAATCCCATACGGCGCGAATCCTCTGAATCTCCTTTTTTCTTCGCGAATGTGAAGGTCAGATGAGAGCTTGTGTCATTGGGGAAGCATCTTAGTTCAGCAGCACGCTCATAATGAGCAGCACGGCCATGCACATCGACATAATACTGATATCAACAATCATTATTTACGACAACAGCTCCAGCTAAACGGGTACGGCGGCAACGTCAAAGCACGTATTAGAATGGTTAAAGATTGTACCCTGGTATACATTCACCGAACAAATGATTATTGACCGGACGCTGCTTAAACTGGCGTCTGTGATCGCGGCGCAATGGCGCACGCCCGTTCCGCACCTCGCTATCGCCAGCGAACGGACCAACATGAGGATGGCTCATGTTGCAATGAATTTAAGTCGCTTTCCCTCCATCGCTGACTCTGGCAAAAATAGACTCATTAACGAATCAACAACATTTATCGGTTGAAGCGCGCCAGGCCTGACTTTGCCTTGCCTGGGAGAGTATTACGCTTATGCCCGACACCAGGATGGACTATCGCCATGAATAACGAATTTACCTATACGATTACCCGCAGCCGGTTTGATGAAAATTATAACCCTGCGGAAAATACGCGTATTACCACCAACTTTGCCAATTTGGCCAGAGGGGAGAACCGTCAGGAAAATCTGCGCAATACGTTAATCATGATGAATAACCGCTTTAATACCCTGGCGCACTGGGATAATCCCCACAGCGATCGTTATGCGATCGAACTGGATATTATTTCTGTCGAGATGAATATTGCTCAGGAGGCCAGCTTTCCGGTAATAGAGATCCTGCAAACGCATATTGTCGATAACAAGACCGGTGAACGCCATGCCGGCATCGTCGGCAATAACTTCTCCTCCTATGTCCGGGATTATGATTTTAGCGTGCTGCTGCTGGAACATAATAAAGACCAAAGTACCTTCAGCGTGCCGGAAAACTTTGGCGAGCTGCATGGCAATATCTTTAAAGATTTCGTGCAATCCAGCGCCTGGCGGGCCAGCTTCAGCAAGGCGCCGGTGATTTGCCTGAGCGTGTCCAGTAAAGATGTGTATCGCCGCACCGGCAATGAACATCCGGTCCTCGGCATTGAATATGCTCAGGAAGGTGTCTCGCTGACCGAGCGCTATTTCAGCAAAATGGGTCTGCAGGTGCGCTATTTTATGCCGAAACACAGCGTTGCGCCGTTGGCCTTTTATTTTACCGGCGATCTGCTCAGCGATTACACCAGCCTGGAACTGATCGCAACCATCAGCACGATGGAGACGTTTCAGAAAATATATCGCCCGGAGATTTACAATGCCAATTCCGCGGCAGGCCAATACTATCAGCCCAATCTTCATCACCAGGATCATTCATTAACCAAAATTGTTTATGACCGGGAAGAGCGCAGCCTGCTGGCGATAGAGCAGGGTAAATTTACCCAACAGCATTTTATTAATCCGCACAAGACGTTGCTTGAGCAATGGTCTGCTAATTTCGCGCTGTGCTAATTTAAAAACAGAAGGTTCCTTATTATGAAAACATGGCTTCCCACTTCGACCGCCGGCAGTTTACCTAAACCCTCCTGGCTGGCGCAGCCAGAAACGCTGTGGTCGCCCTGGAAACTGTCCAGCGAAGAATTACTGGCCGGCAAGCGCGACGCCCTGCGTTTATCCCTCGATGACCAGCTGCGCGCCGGGATCGATATCGTCAGCGACGGCGAGCAGACGCGTCAACACTTTGTCACGACCTTTATTGAGCATCTCAGCGGCGTTGATTTTACCAAACGCGAGATCGTGAAAATTCGTAACCGCTATGAGGCGAGCGTCCCGACGGTGGTAGGCGCCGTGGAGCGCCAGAAACCGGTCTTCGTGGAGGACGCACGCTATTTGCGCCAGCTCACTCGTCAGCCGATTAAATGGGCACTGCCGGGCCCGATGACGATGATTGATACCCTGTATGACAACCACTATAAAAGCCGGGAAAAACTGGCCTGGGAGTTTGCCAAAATCCTCAATCAGGAGGCGAAAGAGCTCGAGGCCGCCGGGGTTGATATTATTCAGTTCGATGAGCCGGCCTTTAACGTCTTCTTCGATGAAGTCAACGACTGGGGGATCGCCGCGTTAGAACGCGCCACCGAAGGGCTGAAGTGTGAGACGGCGGTCCATATCTGCTACGGCTATGGCATCAAAGCGAATACCGACTGGAAAAAGACGCTGGGCTCCGAGTGGCGCCAGTATGAAGAGGCCTTCCCGCAACTGCAGAAGTCGTCCCTCGATATTATCTCTCTCGAGTGCCATAACTCGCGGGTGCCGATGGACCTGCTGGAACTGATCCGCGGTAAAAAAGTGATGGTCGGGGCGATCGATGTCGCCAGCCATGCTATCGAAACCCCGGAAGAGGTGGCCGGTACCCTGCGCAAGGCGCTGGCGTTCGTCGATGCCGATAAACTCTACCCATCCACCAACTGCGGTATGGCGCCGCTGCCGCGCCATGTCGCGACCGGCAAACTGCATGCTCTGAGCGCCGGCGCCGAGATCGTTCGCCGCGAGCTGGCGGCCAGGTAAGGCGGGGGCGTTCCCGCGACCTTCCCCGGGCGAGACAGGCGTGCGCCCGGGGATCAGATCGTCATCGGGCCGGCGATGTACGCCTGCAACCCCTGGGCGAGAAAATCAAATACCCGCTTGCAGGCGGGGCTGTGACGCAGGTCCTCATGCATCACCAGCCAGGTGTCAAGATCCAGAGAAAAGTCGGCTGCCAGCACTCGCTGCAGGGGAATAATGCCATTAGCAAGGGGCACCTGGCAGATGCCAATCCCCGCCCCGGCGCGGATCAGGTTCAGCTGGGCGAGGTCGCTATCGGTCCGCATCGCGAAGGCCTCGCGCTGAAAACGGGGGTAGCGCGCCAGGGCCCGGCGAACGAGGGGCGTGGCGCTGTCGAAACCAATCAGCGCGTGGCCGGCCAGATCGTCGAGGGTAGCGGGCTGCCCCTGGCGCGTCAGGTAGGCGGCGGTAGCATGTAACCCAAGCTCGATCCTGCCGAGACGGCGGGCGATAAGCTGCTCCTGCTGCGGGGCGACCATCCGCACTGCGATATCCGCCTCCCGGTGAAGCAGATCCTGAACACGATTGGAGAGCATCAGCTCGATGACGATATGCGGGCACGCTTGCCTGAGCCGGGCAACCAGCGGCGGCAGCACCTCGGCGCCGACCACCTCGCTGGCGGCCACCCGCACCACCCCCCGCAGATCGGCGCTGTCGCGACTAAAGTTAGCCGCCGTGCGTGCCAGCGCCCGGGCGGTGTTGTCCATTGCCTCGGCGTGTACCCGCAGCGCCAGCGCCGCGTCGGTCGCCAGCAGGCCGGTCTGCGAGCGGGTAAATAAGGCCTGGCCGAGCGCGGCCTCCAGCCCGGCAATATGGCGCCCCGCCGTCGGCTGGGTGATGTTCAGGGTGCGCGATGCGCCTGATAAGGAGCCTTCCTGCAGCACGGCGAGAAAAGTTCGGTACCACTCCCAGGGAATAGAGGTATTCATACAAAAATGTATAGCTGCTCGATGATGGTATGCAATTTCATTTGATATGAGCCGCAGGTAGGCTGTCAAGCATCCATTCGCACACGGGGAAAGATGATGAACAGCAGCGGCAAGGTCCTGATTCTGGGAGCAAGCGGGGGCATCGGCGGGGAAGTGGCGCGCCGGCTGGTGGCGAACAACTGGCAGGTTCGGGCGCTCAAGCGCGGGGCTCAGATTCGCGATCCCGCTGATGGCATCCAGTGGATAGCTGGCGACGCGCTGGATGCCGGACAGGTTGCGGCGGCGGCTGCCGGTTGCGACGTTATCGTCCATGCGGTGAACCCGCCGGGCTACCGGCACTGGCGGCAGCAGGTATTGCCCATGCTGCGCAATACTTTGCTGGCCGCCGAGCAGCAGCAGGCGTTAGTTGTCCTGCCCGGCACAGCCTACAACTATGGACCGGATGCGTTTCCGCTGATTGACGAAGCGGCCCCTCAGCAACCGGTGACCCGTAAAGGTGCCGTTCGGGTGGAGATGGAGCAGGCGCTGGAGGATTACGTGCAGCGTGGTGGCCGGGTGTTGATTGTCCGGGCGGGCGATTTTTTTGGTCCGCGCGCCGGGAATAACTGGTTTTCTCAGGGGCTGATCAAGCCTGGTCAGCTTCCCCGCATCATTCGCTACCCGGGGACGATCGGCGTAGGGCATCAGTGGGCCTGGCTGCCCGACGTCGCCGCCACCATTGCCGCGCTGCTGGCCCGCCGACATGAGCTTGAGCCGTTTGCCCGCTTTCATATGCAGGGCCACTGGGACCCAGACGGCAGCGAAATGAGTCAGGCTATCCAGCGGGTGGTCGCCCGCTATGGCGGCAGGGCGGCAGTGAAATCCTTTCCCTGGCGGCTGGTGAAGCTGGCGGCGCCCTTCAACGCCACTCTGCGCGAAATGGTCGAGATGCACTATCTCTGGCGTCTGCCGGTACGCCTGCGCAACGATAAACTGGTTGATTTTCTGGGCGCGGAGCCGCATACCCCACTCGACAGCGCGGTGCTTCAGACGCTGCAAGGCCTGGGGTGTCTGCCCGCTGGCGAGATAAACACCGAGATGCGCGAGAGCGGATCATAGCCAGGGGTGATATTGTGACTAAATCATAATAACGTCACTCGTTGTCAAACGATAGCGATCGCATTAAGCTAAACGGATGAAGAAAAATACCCCCACCCCTGCAAGCCGTGGTCCCCATGACCACAGCGTTCGGGATCAGATTCTTGACGCGGCCATGGCGCACTTTAGTCGCTATGGCTATGAGAAAACGACGGTCACCGATCTCGCCAAAGCGATAGGCTTTTCCAAAGCCTATATCTATAAATTCTTCGATTCCAAGCAGGCGATTGGCGAGGCGATTTGCGCCAGCCGGCTGGAGAGGATCATGGTGGCTGTCAGCGAGGCCATCGCCGATGCGCCCTCCGCCAGTGAGAAACTGCGCCGCCTGTTCCGGGCGCTGACCGAGGCCGGCAGTGAACTGTTTTTCGAGGATCGCAAACTGTACGACATCGCCGCCGTCGCGGCGCGCGATAAATGGCCTTCAACGGAACAGTATGCCGGTCATCTGCAGCAGCTGATTGGTCAAATCCTTGTCGAAGGCCGCCAGGCGGGTGAGTTCGAGCGCAAAACCCCGCTGGATGAGGCGACCCTGGCGGTCTATATGGTGATGTGTCCTTTCATCAACCCGGTGCAGTTGCAATACAATCTCGACACCGCACCCACCGCGGCGGTGCTGCTTGCCTCCCTGATCCTGAGAAGTCTCTCCCCCTGATTAGTGACCATTGACTTTATTGGTCACTAGTCTGAGAATGCGCTCACCATCCGGTCTTTTCATTAAGGTGACCCATGCTCAGGCTCAACGCCGTCCATTTTGCCGTCTGCTTCCTGCCGCTGGCCCTCGCGGGCTGCGGCGAACCTGCCGATCATGACGACCCCCGCATCCGGCCGCCGCTGGTTCGGGTAGCGACCGTCGAGCGCGCCGAGGCCAGCTCGCGGGCCTTTACCGGCGTGGTGGTGGCCCGAACTCAAAGCGACCTTGGTTTTCGGGTGTCGGGAAAAGTCCTTGAACGGCTGGTGGAGACCGGGCAGAGCGTCAGGCGCGGTCAACTGCTGCTGCGCCTGGATCCGGCTGACTTAACCCTGCAGGCGCAGTCGCAACAGCGGGCCGTGGATGCTGCGCGGGCGCGGGCCAGGAAAGCGGCCAACGATCTGGCCCGCTATCGCGGCCTGGTGGCGAGCGGCGCCGTTTCGGCCGCGGAGTTTGACCAGATTAACGCCGCGGCAGAGGCGGCGAGAGCCGACCTGAGCGCGGCTCAGGCGCAGGCCAATGTGGCGCAAAACGCCACCGGCTATGCCGGACTGCTGGCAGACGCTGACGGTGTGGTAGTGGAAACGCTCGCCGAGCCGGGGCAGGTGGTCAGCGCCGGGCAGGTGGTGATCCGCCTGGCGCGGGCGGGGCAGCGTGAGGCGCGAGTTCAGCTGCCAGAGACGCTGCGCCCGGCGGTCGGCAGCGAGGCGCTGGCGATACGCTATGGTAGCGAATCTCAGCCGGTCACCGCGACCCTGCGACTGCTTTCGGACGCGGCTGACGCCACCACCCGCACCTTTGAAGCGCGCTACGTGCTGAACGGCGCCCTGGCCAACGCCCCGCTGGGATCTACCGTGACCCTGCGCATCGGCAACGGCCAGGCGCCAGGCGAGGTGCTGGAGGTGCCCCTGGCGTCGCTCTACGATCCGGGCAACGGCCCGGGCGTCTGGCGTATTGCCTCCCGTCCGGCTACCGTCTCCTGGCAACCGGTGACCGTGCTCGGCCTGAATGATGAAACGGCGCGGGTGAGCGGCCCGCTGAAGCCCGGCGAACCGATCGTCGCCCTGGGCGCCCATCTCCTGCACCAGGGTGAAGTGGTGCGGCTGGCGGAACGACGCGAGCATGATGCCGCCGGGAGCCAGCCATGAGCGCCGGGCGTTTTAATCTCTCCGCGCTGGCCGTCCGCGAGCGGTCGGTGACCCTGTTTTTAATTATCCTCATCTCCGTCGCCGGGCTGGTGGCGTTCTTCGGACTCGGGCGGGCGGAAGATCCGCCCTTCACGGTCAAGCAAATGACGGTCATTACCGTCTGGCCCGGCGCCACCGCGCAGGAGATGCAGGATCAGGTCGCCGAGCCGCTGGAAAAACGGCTCCAGGAGCTGAAGTGGTACGATCGCACTGAGACCTATACCCGCCCTGGCATGGCGTTGATCACCTTGTCGCTGCAGGATCAGACCCCGCCGTCCGAGGTGCCGGAGCAGTTTTATCAGGCGCGCAAAAAGCTCGGGGATGAGGCGAAAAACCTGCCTGCCGGCGTCTCCGGCCCGATGATGAATGACGAATTCGCCGATGTCACCTTTGCCCTCTTTGCTCTGAAAGCGCGGGGAGAGCCGCCGCGGCAACTGGTGCGTGACGCCGAAGCCCTGCGCCAGCAGCTGCTGCATGTACCCGGGGTGAAAAAAGTGAATATCCTCGGCGAACAGGCGGAGCGCATTTATCTCTCGTTTTCTCATGATCGTCTCGCCACCCTGGGCCTTTCGCCAGAGGCGATTTTTGCCGCGCTGAACAGCCAGAATGTGCTGACCGCCGCCGGGGCTATCGAGACCCGGGGCGGGCAGATCTTCATCCGCCTCGACGGGGCGTTCGACCGCCTGCAGCCGATCCGCGACACGCCGATTATTGCCGGGGGCAGAACGCTGAAACTGGCCGATGTCGCCACGGTTGAGCGAGGGTATGAAGATCCCGCGACCTTCCTGATCCGCAATCAGGGCGAACCGGCGCTGCTGCTGGGGGTGGTGATGCGCGAGGGCTGGAATGGTCTGGCGCTGGGGAAAGCGCTGGACGCCGAAACGGCCAGCATCAATCAGAGCCTGCCGCTCGGCATGTCGTTGACCAAAGTGACCGATCAGTCGGTGAATATCAGCGCCGCAGTCGATGAGTTCATGATCAAATTCTTTGTCGCCCTGCTGGTGGTGATGGCGGTGTGCTTTGTCAGCATGGGGTGGCGCGTGGGGGTGGTGGTCGCGGCGGCGGTGCCTTTAACCCTGGCCGTGGTGTTTGTGGTAATGGAGGCGACCGGCAAAAACTTCGACCGCATCACTCTCGGCTCGCTGATCCTCGCCCTGGGCCTGCTGGTGGATGATGCCATCATTGCCATCGAAATGATGGTGGTCAAAATGGAGGAGGGGTACGACCGCCTCAAAGCCTCCGCCTATGCCTGGAGCCATACCGCGGCGCCCATGCTGGCCGGTACCCTGGTGACGGCCGTGGGCTTTATGCCCAATGGATTTGCGCAGTCCACCGCCGGGGAGTACGCCAGCAACGTGTTCTGGATCGTCGGTATCGCGCTGATTGCCTCCTGGATTGTGGCGGTGATTTTTACCCCCTGGCTGGGGGTGCACCTGTTGCCGGACAGAAAGCCCGCGGCGGCAGGCCACGCCGCGCTGTATGACACCCCGCGCTATCAGCGCTTCCGTCGGCTGCTGACCCGGGTTATCGCCCGCAAATGGCGCGTGGCCGCCAGCGTGGTGGTGCTGTTTATGGTGGCGATACTGGGAATGAGCGTGGTGAAAAAGCAGTTTTTCCCCACCTCCGATCGTCCGGAAGTACTGGTTGAAGTACAGATGCCTTACGGGTCGTCGATTATCCAGACCAGCGCCGCGACGGCGAAAATTGAGCACTGGCTGCAGCAGCAGCCGGAGGCGAAGATTGTCACCAGCTATATCGGCCAGGGCGCGCCGCGCTTTTACCTGGCGATGGCCCCGGAGTTGCCCGATCCCTCCTTTGCCAAACTGGTGGTGTTGACCGACGGTCAGGACGCCCGCGAGGCGCTCAAGCGGCGGCTGCGGGAGGCGGTGGCCAATGGCCTGGCGCCGGAAGCGCGGGTGCGCGTCACTCAGCTGGTGTTTGGCCCTTATTCGCCTTATCCGGTCGCCTGGCGGGTAATGGGACCCGATCCGCACACTCTGCGCGACATCGCCGATCGGGTTAAATCGGTGCTGCAGGCCAGTCCGCTGATGCGCACCGTCAATACCGACTGGGGGTCGCGGGTGCCAGTGATGCATTTCAGCCTCAATCAGGACCGGCTGCAGGCGAGCGGACTCAGCTCCCAGTCTGTCGCCCAGCAGCTGCAGTTCCTGCTGTCAGGGATCCCCATCACCACCGTCCGGGAAGATATTCGCGCCGTGCAGGTCATCGGGCGCGCAGCGGGCGATATCCGGCTGGACCCGGCGAAAATCGCCGACTTCACCCTGGTGGGTAGCGGCGGGCAGCGGGTTCCCTTGTCACAGATTGGCGACGTGGCGATCAGAATGGAGGACCCGCTGCTTCGCCGTCGCGATCGCATGCCGACGATCACCGTCCGGGGAGATGTCGCGGATAACCTGCAGCCGCCGGATGTCTCCACCGCGCTGATGAAGCCGCTGCAGCCCATTATCGACGCGCTGCCGCCGGGGTATCGCATCGAGACCGCGGGGTCGATAGAAGAGTCAGGCAAAGCCACCCGGGCGATGGTGCCGTTATTTCCGATCATGATCGCCCTCACGCTGCTGATCATTATCCTGCAGGTGCGCTCGCTGTCGGCGATGGTCATGGTTTTCCTCACCGCGCCGCTGGGGCTGATTGGCGTGGTGCCGACGCTGCTCCTGTTCAATCAGCCGTTTGGCATCAATGCCCTTGTGGGCCTGATTGCACTATCGGGGATCCTGATGCGCAATACGCTGATCCTGATTGGCCAAATTCATCATAACGAGCAGGCGGGGCTCGATCCGTTTCACGCGGTGGTGGAGGCGACGGTGCAGCGCGCCCGCCCGGTTCTGTTGACCGCGCTGGCAGCGATCCTGGCGTTCATTCCGCTCACCCATTCGGTCTTCTGGGGAACGCTGGCCTATACGTTGATCGGCGGGACGCTGGGGGGAACCATCATGACCCTGATCTTCCTGCCAGCCATGTACGCGATCTGGTTCCGCATCCGTCCGGTGCCGGCGGTACAACAGCCGGCGCTGAATGCTCAGGGGTAACCCGGGCCTGGCCAGGGATGCGCTCAGGCGGTTAGGGATACCGGCACCGCCTGGGTGCGGTGTTGGTCCCGTTCGAGGCGGTCGAGGCAATCGAGGCTGATGGCCGATGGCGAGGTCGCGCCGGTGAGGGTCATGGTGACCTTCATATCCTCGGCAAATAAGTGCAGCAGATGCGCCACGCCCGCTTCGCCCGCCGCGGCCAGGGCATAAATATAGGCCCGACCGAGCAGCACGCCCTTCGCGCCGAGGGCCAGCAGGCGAATGACGTCCACGCCGGACCGCACTCCGGAGTCCGCAAGTACCGTCAGATCGTCACCGACCGCGTCCACCACCCTTGGTAGCGCCCTGGCAGTGGGGATGGCGCCATCGAGCTGTCTGCCGCCATGATTCGACACCACAATGCCATCGGCGCCGAGGCGCACGGCATTGCGCGCATCGTCGGCATCGAGGATCCCTTTGATGATTAATTTCCCTTGCCAGCTGTCGCGGATCCACTCCAGATCGTGCCAGGCGATGGACGGGTCGAAGTTGTTGCTGATGAACCCCATATAGTCGTTCATGGTCATTTTATGGCCGGTGTAGGCTTCGATATTACCAAACGACAAAGGCCTGCCCGCCAGCCCGACGTTCATTGCCCAGCGTGGATGAGTACAGGCCTGGAGATACTGTCGCAGGGTGGCGTGCGGCCCGGACATCCCTGAGCGGTTATCGCGATACCGCGAGCCGGGGATCGGCATATCGACGGTGAATACCAGGGTTTTCATGCCAGCAGCCCACGCGCGCTCCAGCGCATTGCGCATGTAGCCGCGATCTTTCAGCACGTACAGCTGGGACCAGAGCGCGCCGCTGGCCTGGCTTGCCACCTCTTCAATGGAGCAGACCGACACCGTGGATAAGGTGTACGGGATGCCTGCGCGGGAGGCGGCGCGGGCCGCCTGGACTTCGCCGCGGCGGGCGTACATTCCGGTGGCGCCGACCGGCCCCAGCGCCACGGGCATCGCCCATGCTGCATCAAGGATCGTGGTGGCCAGCGTCGGTTCGCCCGCCCCGCACAGCACGCGCTGGCGAAGGGCTACCGAGGCAAGCTCGGTAGCGTTGGCGTTCATGGTATTTTCCGCCACCGCGCCACCGTCAATATAATCAAACAGAAAGCGTGGCAGACGGCGGCGAGCGGCTTCGCGATAATCACTGGGGGCTGAAACAATCATTATTATGTCCTTATCTTTTTAAACCTAAGTGGATGTTCTGCAGGTAAAAAAACTATAGGCTTCTGAAAAACGCGGGGGAAATGAAATATTAGCATCCTCGCTATTCCCTGAGGGAATAATCCAGAATTATCGCTGCGGGTATTATTTCGTTTTAGGGTCAGGCGGTAACGACGTTATTTTGTTTATTTTCGCGCAACGTGAAGCCGGCAAAATAAAGACCCGGCATGAGGCGACAGCGCTTTGCGCCATCGCCACCAGGGGGAAGGAGAGGTCAGCGCGGCGCCCGCGTTTTCCGGGAGGTGTAAAGAAGATGAATTTGAAATTGAGCTGGTGGTATCTTTTGCTAGCCTTTCTGAGGAGGACAGACGGAGCGATAGCATGAAAGATAAAGACGAACAAACGGCATTGATTGGCATGGCCATCGGCGCGGCGGTCATTAGCTTAGTGGCTACACAGAAGCAGATTAATCAAGGGAGTATCGTGGATGAACTGGTGAGACTGGGCAGACAGAAGGGGGACGGGGTGGAAGATGAGGTTTTTGTTCAAGCCGCCCGCCTGGTCAGAAAAGGCACCTAGCCAGCCGCTACCCTGCCAGGCAATCCCTTTACCCGTTTCATCACGGTTTTCATTGCCGTGATCGCAGCCAGGCGAGCTGCGATTGTCTCTTGCCGAAAGCGTCACAGGCTGGCGCTTTCTCATCCTGAACGACTGGCTCTGCGCCTTATCGGCCTTTAGGTGACGCTGTCACTTTTCCTTCTCCCGCTTGCCCGATAAACAGGAACCGGGTCATCTGCTATTGCATAAATCGGTATTTTCGATACATCTTTACCATTGCGTGCGGATATAGAACGATTTCAGAATAACATATTATAAATCAAAAGATTAAGTTCACCCTGCCCACCCTGATAATCCCCGGGCGAGGGTCTATGCTTATAAAAAGCGCTAAAGGGGGCAATACCCCTGCTGCAGAAGGGTTGAAGTGATAATCATTATCACTAACATGGCGGTATGCCTTGATGGCGCCAACCTGGAGGTCTATCGATGGAAGTACAAGCAGGAACCTTTAATCCCGCCGATTTCAGCTGGCAGGGACTGACCATGACGCCGGCCGCTGCCGCGCATATCCGCGATCTGATGCGCAAGCAGCCGGACAAAAAAGGGCTACGGCTGGGGATCAAAACCAGCGGCTGCGCCGGTTTTGCCTATGTGCTCGAAATGATTGCCGAGCCGGCAGCCGACGATCTGCTCTTTGAGTCTGACGGGGCGAAGCTGTGGGCACCGCTGCAGGCGATGCCGTTCATTGACGGCACGGAGCTGGATTACGTCCGGGAAGGTTTAAATGAAATCTTTAAATTTCATAACCCGAAAGCGCAGCACGAATGCGGCTGTGGCGAAAGTTTTGGGGTGCAGGCGGAGTAACTATGTCGCGTAATACTGAAGCAACTGACGATGTCAAAACCTGGACCGGCGGCCCGCTCAACTACAAAGAAGGCTTTTTTACTCGCCTGCAAACCGATGAGCTGGCCAAAGGCATTAATGAAGAGGTCGTTCGGGCTATCTCCGCTCGCCGCAATGAGCCGCAGTGGATGCTGGAATTTCGGCTCAATGCCTACCGGGCATGGCTGGAAATGGAGGAGCCGCACTGGCTGAAGGCGCATTACGATAAGCTGAATTATCAGGATTACAGCTACTATTCCGCTCCCTCCTGCGGTAACTGCGATGACACCTGCGCCTCCGAGCCCGGCGCGGTGCAGCAGACCGGGGCCAATACCTTCCTGACCAGCGAGGTGGAAGAAGCCTTTAACCAGCTGGGCGTGCCGGTACGTGAAGGGCGCGAGGTGGCGGTGGATGCGATATTCGACTCGGTGTCGGTGGCGACCACCTACCGCGAAAAGCTGGCCGAGCAGGGGATCATCTTCTGTTCTTTCGGCGAGGCGATCCACGACCATCCGGAACTGGTGAAAAAGTATCTTGGGACCGTAGTGCCAGGCAACGACAACTTTTTTGCCGCGCTGAACGCTGCGGTCGCTTCTGATGGCACCTTTATCTACGTGCCGAAAGGCGTCCGCTGCCCGATGGAGCTGTCGACCTATTTCCGTATCAACGCCGAAAAAACCGGGCAGTTTGAACGCACCATTCTGGTGGCCGATGAAGGTAGCTATGTGAGCTATATCGAAGGCTGCTCGGCGCCGGTGCGCGACAGCTATCAGCTGCACGCCGCGGTGGTGGAAGTCATCATCCATAAAGATGCGGAGGTGAAATACTCCACGGTGCAGAACTGGTTCCCCGGCGATAACAACACCGGCGGCATTCTCAACTTCGTCACCAAGCGTGCGCTGTGCGAAGGGGAGAACAGCAAGATGTCATGGACCCAGTCGGAAACCGGCTCGGCCATCACCTGGAAATACCCCAGCTGCATCCTGCGCGGCGATAACTCGATCGGCGAATTCTTCTCGGTAGCGCTGACCAGCGGTCACCAGCAGGCGGACACCGGCACCAAAATGATCCATATCGGCAAGAACACCCGCTCGACCATTATTTCGAAGGGGATCTCCGCCGGGCACAGCCAGAACAGCTATCGCGGGCTGGTCAAAATCATGCCGACCGCCACTAACGCCCGCAACTACACCCAGTGCGATTCGATGCTGATCGGCCCGGACTGCGGGGCCCATACCTTCCCGTATGTTGAATGCCGCAACAACAGCGCCCAGCTGGAGCACGAGGCGACCACCTCGCGGATTGGCGAAGATCAACTGTTCTACTGCCTGCAGCGAGGGATCAGTGAAGACGATGCCATCTCGATGATCGTCAACGGCTTCTGTAAAGACGTCTTCTCTGAACTGCCGCTGGAGTTCGCTGTAGAGGCGCAAAAATTGCTGGCCATTAGCCTTGAACACAGCGTCGGCTGATAATTAAGGAAAAAAGATGTTAAGTATTCAAGATTTACACGTCGCCGTCGAAGAGAAAGCGATCCTGCGCGGGCTCAACCTTGAGGTGCGCCCGGGCGAGGTCCACGCCATTATGGGGCCGAACGGCTCAGGCAAAAGTACGCTTTCGGCCACCCTGGCCGGTCGTGAGGATTACGAGGTCACCGGCGGGCGCATTGAGTTTAAGGGTAAAGACCTGCTGGAACTCGCCCCGGAAGATCGCGCCGGAGAAGGCATCTTTATGGCTTTCCAGTATCCGGTGGAAATTCCCGGCGTCAGCAATCAGTTCTTTCTGCAGACCGCGCTGAATGCCGTGCGCAACTATCGCGGCCAGGAGGCGCTGGATCGTTTCGATTTTCAGGATTTAATGGAAGAGAAAATCAAGCTGCTGAAGATGCCGGAAGATCTCCTGACCCGTTCGGTCAACGTTGGTTTCTCCGGCGGTGAGAAAAAGCGTAACGACATTCTGCAGATGGCGGTGCTTGAGCCTGAGCTGTGCATTCTCGATGAATCGGATTCCGGGCTGGATATTGATGCCCTGAAGATTGTCTCAGACGGCGTCAACTCGCTGCGCGACGGCAAACGCGCCTTTATCATCGTCACCCACTATCAGCGCATCCTTGACTATATCAAGCCGGATTACGTCCACGTGCTGTATCAGGGGCGGATCGTGAAGTCGGGCGATTTCACTCTGGTCAAACAACTGGAGGAGCAGGGCTATGGCTGGCTTACCGAACAGCAGTAACGCGCTGCAGCAGTGGCACCATCTGTTTGAAGCGCAGGCTGGCCAGCGTACGGCTGAGGCCAGCCAGCATCTGCAGCAGCTGCTGCGCCTGGGGCTGCCGACGCGCAAGCACGAGGACTGGAAATACACCCCGCTGGATGCGCTACTGAACGGCCGCTTTGTCGCTGAAGAGGGGGCGTCTCTCAGCGCTGAACAGCGCGATGCCCTGGCGCTGCCGCTGGATGCCTGGCGGCTAGTGTTTATCGACGGCCGCTACCATCCGGAGCTGAGCGACGATCTCGCCGCCAGCGGCGTGGAGGTTAGCGTTGATATCCAGCGCCAGCATCTGCCGGATGCTTTGCGTCCGGAGGTGTTTCTCCATCTGACCGAAAGTCTGGCGCAGACGGTGACCCGCCTTCGCGTACCGCGCAACCGTCGCCTGGATAAGCCGTTGCTGCTGATGCATATCACCCGCGGCCTGGCCGGCGAGGCGCTGAATACCGCCCATTATCGCCACCACCTGGCCCTGGAGAGTGGGGCGGAGGCGACTGTGGTCGAGCACTACCTCAGCCTCAATGAGCAGCCGCACTTCACCGGCGGGCGACTGACCATGACGGTGGCCGATAACGCGCACCTCCAACATATCAAGCTGGCGTTTGAGAATGCGCTCAGCTACCACTTCGCCCATAACGACCTGCTGCTGGGCCGCGATGCCTCGGCTTTCAGCAGCAGTTTCCTGCTCGGCGGTCAGGTGCTGCGTCATCATACCAGCACCCGCCTGGGCGGCGAAAACAGCAACCTGCGCCTCAATTCGCTGGCGATGCCGGTGAACAATGAGGTCTGCGACAGCCGCACCTGGCTCGACCATCAGGTCGGCTACTGCACCAGCCGCCAGCTGCACAAAACCATCGTCAGCGATAAGGGCCGGGCGGTATTTAACGGGCTGATCAACGTCGCGCCGCACGCGCTGAAAACCGACGGCCAGATGACCAACAACAATCTGCTGCTCGGACGGCTGGCGGAGGTCGACACTAAACCGCAGCTGGAGATTTACGCCGATGACGTGAAATGCAGCCACGGGGCGACGGTGGGGCGCATTGACGAAGAACAGCTGTTCTATCTGCGCTCGCGCGGTATTGAACAGCAGGCGGCGCAGCAGATGATCCTCTATGCCTTCGCCGCCGAGCTCACCGAGGCTATCCGCAGCGATGCGCTCAGAGAGCAGGTGCTGGCGCGGATTGGACAGCGTTTGCCGGGAGGCACGGTATGACATTTTCAGTTGAACGGGTTCGCGCCGATTTTCCGGTACTCAGCCGGGAGGTTAACGGCCAGCCGCTGGTCTATCTTGACAGCGCCGCCAGCGCCCAGAAACCGGAAGCAGTGATCGACGCCGAAGCGGAATTTTATCGCCACGGCTATGCGGCGGTGCACCGCGGGATCCATACCCTCAGCGCGGAAGCCACCGCGCGAATGGAAGCCGTGCGCCAGCAGGCGGCCGGCTTCCTCAACGCCGGATCGGCGGAGGAACTGGTGTTTGTCCGCGGCACCACCGAAGGCATCAACCTGGTGGCCAACAGCTGGGGAAACGCCAACGTCGGCGCCGGGGATAACATCATCATCAGCGAGATGGAGCACCACGCCAACATTGTGCCGTGGCAGATGCTCTGCGCCCGGGTCGGGGCTGAGCTGCGGGTGATCCCCCTGAACCCGGACGGCACCCTGCAACTGGACGTCGTTCCGGGACTGTTTGATCAGCGTACCCGCCTGCTGGCGATTACCGAGGTTTCCAACGTGCTGGGGACGGAAAACCCGCTGGCGGCGCTGATTGCCCTCGCGCATCAGCATGGCGCGAAAGTGCTGGTGGATGGCGCCCAGGCGGTGATGCACCACCCGGTGGACGTCCAGGCGCTGGGCTGCGATTTTTATGTTTTCTCCGGACACAAACTGTATGGCCCAACCGGGATCGGCGTGCTCTACGCCCGGGCCGAACTGCTGCAGGCGATGCCGCCGTGGGAAGGGGGCGGGTCGATGATCGCCACCGTCAGCCTGACGGAGGGCACCACCTGGAATCAGGCGCCGTGGCGCTTTGAGGCCGGTACACCCAATACCGGGGGGATCATTGGCCTCGGCGCGGCGCTGACCTACGTCAGCCAGCTTGGGCTGACGCAGATTGCCGAGTATGAGCAGACCCTGATGCGCTACGCTCTCGATGCCCTGCGCGCGGTGCCGGATCTGATCCTTTACGGTCCCGCGCAGCGTAAAGGGGTGATTGCCTTTAACCTCGGTCAGCATCATGCCTATGACGTCGGCAGCTTCCTCGATAACTACGGGATCGCCGTGCGAACCGGCCACCACTGTGCGATGCCGCTGATGGCCCGGTATCAGGTACCGGCTATGTGTCGGGCCTCGCTGGCGATGTACAATACCACGGAAGAGGTGGACCGCCTGGTGGCCGGCCTCCAGCGGATCCACAAACTGTTAGGGTAAAGGACGTGACAATGGTGGCATTACCGGACAAAGACAAACTATTGCGTAACTTTAGCCGTTGCGCCAACTGGGAAGAGAAGTATCTCTATATCATTGAGCTGGGCCAGCGGCTGGCGCCGCTAAGCCCGGAGGAGCACAGCCCGCAGCACATTATTCAGGGCTGCCAAAGCCAGGTGTGGATCGTGATGGACCAGGATCCCTCCGGCGTTATCACCTTGCGCGGCGACAGCGATGCGGCGATCGTCAAAGGGCTGATTGCGGTGGTGTTTATCCTTTATGACCGGATGACCGCTCAGGACATCACCGAGTTCGACGTGCGCCCGTGGTTTGAAAAAATGGCGCTCACCCAGCATCTCACCCCCTCCCGCTCGCAAGGCCTCGAAGCCATGATACGCGCGATACGCGCGAAAGCCGCAAATATTAGCTAGAATAAACAGGTAGATTTCATTCTGTTACGTCCGGCAGGGGACTGACCCTGCCGCCGTTCAGTCTCCTGGCGTTTTATCAGCGAAAGAAGGAATCTCAGTATGAAACGCAAAACGATGATCACCTTAGCCCTTCTCAGCGCCCTTGGCGCCTCCACGGCCGCCTGGGCCGTTGATTACCCGCTTCCTCCCGCCAACAGTCGGCTGATTGGACAGAATCAGTACTGGACGGTCCAGGAGGGAGATCGCAACCTGCAGGCGATTGCGCGCCATTTCGATACCGCGGCGATGCTGATCCTCGAAGCCAACGATACGATTGCGCCGGTGCAGCCGAAGCCCGGCACCCAGGTCTTGATCCCTTCTCAGATGCTGCTGCCCGACGTGCCGAGGGAAGGCATTGTCGTCAACCTTGCCGAACTGCGGCTGTATTATTTCCCGCCGGGAGAGAATCAGGTGCAGGTCTATCCGCTGGGCATTGGCCAGTTAGGGCTGGAAACGCCGGAGATGACCACCCGCGTTGGGCAGAAGATCCCCAATCCGACCTGGACGCCCACCGCGGGCATCCGCGCGCGCTCGCTGGAAAAAGGGGTGACGCTGCCGGCGGTGGTGCCGGCCGGGCCGAACAATCCCCTGGGCCGCTATGCGCTGCGTCTGGCCTACGGTAACGGTGAATATTTGATTCATGGCACTAATGCCCCGGACAGCGTTGGGCTGCGCGTCAGCTCGGGCTGTATGCGAATGAACGCCGATGACATCAAAGCGCTGTTCAGCCAGGTGAAAACCGGGACGCCGGTACGGATTATCAATCAGCCGGTGAAGTTTGCCGTCGAACCGGATGGGAAACGCTACGTAGAGGTCCACAGGCCGCTATCGCAGACCGAAGGGGAAAACACCCGGACTATCGCTTACACGCTGCCTGCGGCGTTTCACGCCTTCGCAGAGGATAAAGCGGTAGATGACCTGCAGCTGAAAAAAGCGATGTCGAGAAGGGCGGGCTATCCGGTGGTGGTATCGGCGGGGGCGGGTAGCGCGGCGACGTCGCTGTCGGCGCAGAACAGTTCATCTGACAACAGCCTGCTTACCCAATAGCCCTCATCACGAGGGCAAAAAAAATGGCGCACAGAGTGCGCCATTTTTATTACCAGAACTCTTACTTACGGTAAGAGTGAGCCTGGTTGTCCAGACGCTGGTTAGCGCGAGCTGCGTCGTCTTTAGCAGCCTGAACGTCGGAACGCATTGCGTTCACGTCGTTGCTCAGCTGGTCAACTTTAGCGTTCAGAGTCTGAACGTCAGAAGACAGCTGATCGATTTTAGCATTGCTGGAGCAACCAGCCAGCAGAGTAGAACCCAGGATTACCGCGCCCAGTACCAGTTTAGTACGATTCATTATTAATACCCTCTAGATTGAGTTAATCTCCATGTAGCGTTACAAGTATTACACAAAGTTTTTTGGGATGAGAATATTTTTTTTACCTGAACGCACTTATTTTTGATCGTTCGCTCAAAGAAGCATCGAATTGAACAAAATCGCTGAAAAAGCCGAGTGAAAACAGCGCGCTTCCATCGGATTCATCTTAGATAATCTCTTATTAAATAGTAAATTCCGATTTGCATTTTTAATAGGAAGAGCTAATCAATGAATAAAAAAAGCGCCCCAAGAGGCGCTTTATTAAAAAAAACCAATTAACCTGTAAATTATTACAGCACGTGTACGGAAGCCGTATTAGTGGTACCACTCGGCACTAATGCGCCGGAGACCATCACTACCACGTCGCCTTTACGCGCGAGGCCGCTTTTCAGCGCCAGATCTTTGCCCAGATGATAGAAGTCATCGGTAGAGGCAATCTCTTCCACCAGCTGCGGCACAACGCCTTTGCTCAGCACCAGCTGGCGAGCAGTGGTTTCGTTGGTGGTCAGGGCCAGAATGGTGGCATCCGGGAAGTATTTGCGCACCGCGCGTGCGGATTTACCGCCCTGGGTGGCGACCACGATCAGCGGCGCTTCCAGTTTCTCAGCGGTTTCTACCGCGCCGCGGCACACCGCTTCGGTGATGCGCAGTTTACGGTTGTCGTTGTTGAAGTCCAGACGGCTGGTCATTACGCGGTCGGTACGTTCGCAGATGGTCGCCATGATAGTGACCGCTTCCAGCGGGTATTTACCTTTCGCGGATTCGCCGGACAGCATAACCGCATCGGTGCCGTCGAGAATGGCGTTAGCCACGTCGCCGGCTTCAGCGCGGGTCGGACGCGGGTTCTTGATCATGGAGTCCAGCATCTGGGTGGCGGTGATAACCACTTTACGCGCGCGGATACATTTTTCGATGATCATTTTCTGGGCGAAGATAACTTCTTCAACCGGGATCTCAACGCCCATGTCGCCACGAGCTACCATGATGCCGTCAGACGCTTCGAGGATTTCGTCGAAGTTGTTCAGGCCTTCCTGGTTTTCAATTTTGGAGATGATCTGGATGTTTTCGCCGCCGTGGGCTTTCAGGTGCTCACGGATTTCGACGACGTCAGAACGTTTACGGATGAAGGAGGCCGCGACGAAGTCCACGCCTTGTTCGCAACCGAAGATCAGGTCCTGTTTGTCTTTTTCCGCCAGCGCCGGCAGGGCGATGGAGACGCCAGGCAGGTTCACGCCTTTGTTCTCGCCAAGGTCGCCGTTGTTCAGCACTTTACAGATAACTTTGTTGCCTTCGATAGCCGTCACTTCCATGCCGATCAGACCGTCGTCCACCAGAACGGTGTTGCCGACGGTAAGGTCAGAGGTGAAGCCTTCATAGGTTACCGCGACGATTTCGTTATTACCGATGACGGATTTATCGGTGGTGAAGGTGAAGGTCTGGCCGGCTTTTAGGGAGACGTCATTGCCGCCTTCCAGCTTGATGGTACGAATTTCCGGTCCTTTGGTGTCCAGCAGAATAGCGGCTTTCTTACCGGTTTTGCTCATCACATTGCGCAGATTCTGGATGCGCTGACCGTGTTCCGCATAGTCACCGTGGGAGAAGTTCAGACGCATCACGTTCATGCCGGCTTCCAGCATTTTGGTCAGCATCTCTTCAGATTCGGTTTTCGGACCGATGGTGCAAACAATTTTGGTCTTTTTCATGACAGTTTTAGTCTTTAAGTTGTGAAGGATATGGAATTCGCGCTCCGCGGGCGCACTGCCGGGGAGCCAAACCTGTATTACGAAAGTTGCTAAGCCACGCCCTAAGGATAGGTGACAACCCCGGAGCGTGCAGAAGAATGTGTGCTGGCGGTTCAGCCCATGAAATGTGGCAAGGTGTTATGCGTTTTATCATGCAGTCCAATGCGCTGAAACCATTCAAGAAAGAATCGAAGCGCATTATACGCTGCCGAAATCAAAAAAGAAAATAAAAACCTCGTTTCAAAATATGGACAAAACGCGTAACAAAACCAGCACGATATGCATAAAACTACGCAACACATTTTTTCATCAGCCGGTATGAAAAGGGACGGCAGAACCGGTTTTTTCCCGCGCCTTGAGCAGATAAAACATGCCTTTGACCACGGCGGCGGGGGATGATTTGCGTTGCCGAAAAAATCTATCAATAATGAATTGATTGATAATGATAAAATGCGAGCCGAACTCAATGGGAAATAAAGCGAAAGACGACGAGCTGTACCAGGAAATGTGCCGCGTGGTGGGCAAAGTGGTACTGGAAATGCGTGACCTGGGCCAGGAGCCGAAACACATTGTCATCGCCGGCGTGCTACGCACCTCGCTGGCGAACAGCAAAATTCAGCGTTCGCCGCTTACCGTGGAGGCGATGACCAAAGTCATCCACGCCCTTTCCGGGCACTAACGTCTTACGCCTTCGGGTCAGGAAATCACGAAGCGGACCACCGCCCGGACGGCAATGTCGCAGTGGTGGGCCACCATCGCTTCATCGTCGATGGCCGGCAGCGGGTCGTCAAGATACAGGCTGCTGAAGGTATAGAAATTCGACACCTGATAGAAGCTGAAGCTGCTGATTAACCGGTGCACATCGCGCGCGTCAAGGCCCGCCTGGAAGACACCCTGCTGCTGGCCGCGCAGTAAAATATCTTCCAGAATCGACAGGGCGGTACGATTCAGCGGTTTCAGCTCACCCGAGGTTTTTAACCACTTGCCGCGCTGCATATTCTCCATGCAAATGACGCGCATATAGTCCGCATGGGTGGCGTGATAGCGCACGCTCCAGCGCACCAGCCGTACCAGCGCCTCCACCGGCGGTACATTCTCCAGCCCCAGCTGCTGCTCGGTTTCGCGGATCCGCGCATACACATGCTGCAGCACCTCCTGATAGAGCTGCTCTTTGTTTTTAAAGTAGTAGACCACCATGCGTTTAGTGGTCTGCGCCTCGGTGGCGATCTGCTCCATGCGGGCGCCTGACAGCCCGTGTTCGGCAAAGACGGCGATGGCAGCGCTGAAGATCCGCGCCTTCAGCGATTGTGCTTCATCATGAGCAACGACGGTCATGGCAACTCCTTTTTCTTGGGTGACAAAAAATACACATAATGATCACAATTTAGCAACCTAGTATGGCGTAAATGAACCAAATGATACATAGTCAAGGCTCACGACAGCTGTTGACCCGAGGACCTTATGCTGCGCTCTATCGCCACCGTTTCGATTTCCGGCACTCTGCCTGAGAAGCTGCACGCTATTGCGGCGGCGGGCTACCAGGGAGTGGAAATTTTCGAAAACGATCTGCTCTATTATACGGGGACGCCGGCGCAAATCCGCCAGCTGGCCGCTGATTTAGGGTTAAAAATCACGCTTTTTCAACCCTTTCGCGACTTCGAAGGCGCCAGCCGGGCGCAGTTTGCGGCCAATATGGCCCGCGCCCGACGCAAATTTGCCCTGATGCATGAGCTGGGCTGCGACACGCTGCTGCTGTGCAGTAACGTGCAGCCGGACTGCTCGGCGGACAGCGAATTGCAGGTTGCGGACCTGCGGGCGCTGGCGACCCTGGCGGAGGAAGAGGGGATCGCTATCGGCTACGAGGCGCTGGCCTGGGGAACCCATGTGAACCGCTGGCAGCAGGCCTGGGATCGGGTGCAGCAGGTCAACAGTCCGGCGCTGGGCCTGGTGCTCGACAGTTTTCACATTCTGGCCCGCGGCGACACGCTGGACGCGTTGCCGACGGTGCCGGTGGAAAAAATCACCTTCGTACAACTTGCTGATGCGCCATACATGAAAATGGATCTGCTGGAGTGGAGCCGCCACTTTCGCTGCTTCCCCGGACAGGGCGAGCTGCCGCTGGAGGCGTTTGCCGAGCAGGTAACCCGCTGTGGCTACCGCGGCCCCTGGTCGCTGGAGATCTTCAACGACGGATTTCGCGCCTCGCCGAACGGCGCGACGGCCAAAGACGGCTACCGTTCGCTGCTGTGGCTGGAAGAGCAGACCCGCCGCCGGCTTCCGGCGTGCGATGCCGACCTGTTTTCACCGCCGCCGCTGCCGGTCTATCACCGGCTGGAGTTTATCGAGTTTGCCGCCAGCGCCGCCGAGGCGCAGCGCCTCGGGCAGCACCTGCAGGGGCTGGGTTTTCAGCACGAGGGAAGCCACCGTTCCAAGCAGGTGACGCTGTGGCGCAACGGTGGCGCGCGGGTCGTTATCAACCATCAGCCCCACAGCTGGGCCGATCACTTTTATCAACGCCACGGGGTATCGCTCTGCGCGATGGCGCTACGCGTCGAGCACAGCGCGCCGATTGTCGCCCGCGCCCGCGCGCTGGGGTACGCCACCTGGCAGGGCGACGCCGGGCCGAACGAAACGCCGATCCCGGCGATTTGCGCCCCCGACGGCAGCCTTATCTATCTCATTGACGCCGGGGAGGCGATCTACGAGCGCGACTTTCACCTGCGTGACGGGTTGACGATGCGCGAGGATTATCTCGGCATTGACCATCTGGCGCTGGGGATGGAAGCCGACAGCCGCGACAACTGGGTGATGTTCTTCCGCACTGTATTTGGTTTTACCCTTGAACATGAACAAACGCTGCCGGACCCGTATGGACTAGTACGCAGCCTGGCGGTGCGCAGTCCGCAGGGCGATATCCGCCTGGCGCTGAATATTTCCCAGAGCCGGGCGACGCAGATCGCCCGCTCGGTCGCCTGCTATCAGGGCGCGGGGCTGCAGCATGCGGCCTTTGCCTGTCGCGACCTGCAGAACACCTGCGATCAGCTTACCGAGATTGCCCGCTATGCGCTGCCGATCCCGGCTAATTACTATGATGATCTCCTGGCGCGCTTTGGCGGCGAGCTGGACGTCGCGCAGCTTCAGCGCCAGCAGCTTCTCTATGACCGCGATCCGCAGGGCGGGGATTTCCTGCATCTTTACACCCGGCCCTTTACCGCCGGGCGCTTTTTCTTTGAGTTAACCGAACGGCGGGCTGGCTACGCGCTCTATGGCGCGGCGAACGCAGCCGTTCGTCTGGCGGCGATGCAGTATTGTTAGCCTGAATCAAATGGTTCATTATGCGTTAAACACAATAACAACACCCTCTGTACCCGAGACAGGAACCGACTATGAGCTCATATAGCCCAAATCCGACGGCTGCCGCCCAGCCCGCCGTCACCGCGCGTCGCTCCCGGCGGCGCATTGGCATCCTTGCGCTGTTGGCCGTGGGGACCATGATTAACTATCTCGATCGCACCGTGCTGGGGATCGCCGCCCCAAAGCTCACCGGTGAGCTGGGGATCGACCCGGCAATCATGGGTATCCTCTTCTCCGCCTTCGCCTGGACTTACGCCCTGGCGCAAATCCCCGGCGGGCTGTTTCTTGACCGTTTTGGCAACAAAGTGACCTACTTTTTGTCGCTGACCCTGTGGTCGCTGTTTACCCTGTTTCACGGCATGGCGGTGGGGCTGAAGACGCTGCTGCTGTGCCGCTTCGGGCTCGGCATCAGCGAAGCGCCGTGCTTTCCGGTCAACAGCCGGGTGGTCAGCGCCTGGTTCCCACAACAGGAGCGAGCAAAGGCCACGGCGGTCTACACCGTGGGGGAGTATCTCGGGCTGGCCTGCTTTGCGCCGCTGCTGTTCTGGATCATGGACGGCTTTGGCTGGCGGGTGCTGTTCGTCAGCGTCGGCGCGGTCGGTATTCTGTTTGCCCTGGTGTGGTGGCGCTGCTATCGCGAACCGCATGAAGATCCGCGCCTCAGCCAGCAGGAGCGTGAGCATATCGAAAACGGCGGCGGCCTGAGCGCGCCAACGGACCAGCAGGTGGCGTTCAGCTGGCCGCTGGTCCGCCAGCTGCTGAGTAAACGGCAGATCATCGGCGCCAGCATCGGCCAGTTTGCCGGCAATACCGTGCTGGTGTTCTTTCTCACCTGGTTCCCGACCTGGCTGGCCACCGAGCGGCATATGCCGTGGCTGAAGGTCGGCTTCTTCTCCATCCTGCCGTTTGTCGCCGCCGCCGGCGGGGTGATGTTTGGCGGCTGGATCTCCGACAAACTGCTCAAGGCCACCGGGTCGGCCAACCTCGGCCGTAAACTGCCGATCGTCGCCGGCCTGCTGATGGCCAGCTGCATCATTACCGCCAACTGGCTGCAGAGCGATCTGGCGGTGATCCTGGTGATGTCATTTGCCTTTTTCGGCCAGGGGATGGTGGGCCTTGGCTGGACGCTGATCTCCGATATCGCTCCGAAGGGGCTGGGCGGCCTGACCGGCGGTCTGTTTAACTTCTGCGCCAACCTCGCGGGGATCCTGACCCCGCTGGTGATCGGCTTTATCGTTGCCGGGTTCGGCAATTTTTTCTACGCGTTGATCTACATCGGCGGCGCCGCGCTGCTGGGCGTGGTGGCCTATCTGTTTATCCTCGGCGACGTCAAACGTATTGAGTTATCGCAGTAAGCAAAGGAGCAAGGCATGGTGATTAGTGGGAATACGCGGCTGATAGCGCACCTTGGCTATCCGACCGCCAGTTTTAAGGCGCCGATGATCTATAACCCATGGTTCGTTGACCAGCAGGTGGACGTGAAGGTGGTGCCGATGGGGGTCAGGCCGGAGGACTACGCCGCGTTTATTCCGCCGCTGTTTACGATGACCAACATCATCGGCGCGCTGGTGACGATGCCGCATAAAATCGCCACCTGCGATCTGGTGCAGCGCCTGAGCCCGACGGCGGCCATCGCAGGCGCCTGCAACGCCATCCGTCTCGAGGCCGACGGCAGCCTGAGCGGAGACATGTTCGATGGCGAGGGATTTGTGCTGGGCCTGCGTCGTAAAGGGTTTAACCCGCAGGGGACGCGGGCGCTGGTGGTCGGTAGCGGCGGGGTGGGGTCGGCTATCGCCGCCTCCCTCGCAGCGGCAGGGGTCAGCGCCCTGACGCTGTACGACACCCGTCCTGAGGTGGCGCACGCCCTCGCCGGTCGGCTGCTCCAGCACTATCCGCAGCTCGATATCACCCTGATGCAGCCCGATCCTGCCGGACACGAGCTGGTGGTCAACGCCACCCCGCTGGGGATGAAGGCCAGCGATCCGCTACCGCTGGACGTCGACCGTCTGGCGCCGGGCACCTGGGTGGGAGAGGTGGTGATGACCCAGGAGTACACTCCACTGCTGCGGGCCGCTCAGGCGCGGCAGTGCCCTATCCAGCGCGGGACCGACATGCTGTTTGAAATGATCCCCGCCTATTTGCGCTTTTTCGACCTGCCGGTAGCCACCCCCGAGCAGCTGCGGGCCCTGGCAGAAATTCGCTACTGACGCGCCGTCAATCCGGGTAATATAGCGCTATATTATCCGGTTTATAGCGACATCCTATGACAAACACCTCTCTCACGCTGCTGGCGGCGGGAAGCCTGAGAAGCGCTTTCCTGCCGCTGGTGGCGCACTTTCAGCAGCATACTGGCCTGGCGGTCGATGCGCAGTTTGGCCCTGCCGGCCTGCTGCGCGAGCGAATCGAAGCCGGGGCGCCATGCGCGGTTTTTGCGTCCGCTAACGCGGCGCACCCGCAGGCGCTGCTGCAGGCGGGTCTGGCGCAGGAATGCCAGGGATTTGCCGGCAACCAGCTGATGCTGACCGCCCGGCGCTCACCGGACAACGATGGCCTGGACTGGCTGACGCTGCTCAGCACGCCCCGCCTGCGGCTGGCCACCTCTACGCCGGGCTGCGATCCGTCGGGAGATTATACCTGGCAGCTGTTCGCCCAAATTGAGGCACGCCACCCTGGGTTGGGCAATGCGATAGCCGGGCGGGCGCAGCCGCTGGTCGGCGGCAGAGACGCACTGAGCGTGCCGCCGGGAGAGATAGCCGGCGCGTGGCTTATTCGTCAGAATCTGGCGGATCTGTTTATCGGCTATGCGCACTATGGCCCCGCGCTGGCCGCCTGCGACGATCTGCGTACCCTGACTATCCCGGCACCGTGGAATATTCGCTGTGATTACCAGCTGGCGCGCCTCAGCGCTGACCCCGCCGCGCTGGCCCTGTATCGCTTTATCCTCGGCGACGTTGGCCAGGCCTGTCTCCGGCAGGCGGGTTTTATGCCGTTCAGCGACGCAGCGTAAACCCGGGCGCCAGCAGAGGGGACGCGGAGGCGGGATGGTGGATCAGGCGTACCGGCAGGCCGTAGGCTTGCCGGAGATGCGTTTCGCTCAGTACGTCGGCGGTCTCGCCCGCCAGCCACTGGCCCTCCGGCAGAAGCAGCAGCGTATGGCTGGCCACCTGTAGGGCGTGGTTGGGATCATGGGTGGTGAACAGGACGGTGCGCGTCTGGCGATGAGCGAGGTCGACGATCAGCTGCAATACCACCTGCTGGTTACCGAGGTCCAGCGCCGAGCAGGGCTCATCCAGCAGGATATTCTGGCTGGCGCTGACCAGCGCGCGGGCAATCAGCACCAGCTGTTGCTGACCGCCGGAGAGGGCGCCGAAGTCATCCCCGGCCAGGGCGGCAATCCCCAGCTGCGCCAGCGCCTGCTCAACCCGCCGGGCATCCTCCTCGTCCGGCTGGGCAAAGAGATCCACGTGACGGGCGCGGCCCATCAGCACCACATCGCTCACGCGCCAGCGGAAAGCGGGACGAAACGACTGCGGGACCAGGGCGACGCCCCCCTCGCACTGCACCTCGCCGCCCAGCGGCGGCAGCACGCCGGTCAGGGTATCCAGCAGGGTACTTTTTCCCCGGCCATTGGCGCCCAGCACCGCCCAGATCTCACCGGGACGGCAGGCCAGCGTAAGCGGGTCGAAAAGCGGCTGGCGGTGGCCGTAGCGTAGCGTTTGCAGCGATAATGAGCTGTTCATCGGGCCGTACTCCGGCGCCGGGATTGCACCAGTAAAAAGGTAAACAGCGGCGCCCCGAGCAGGGCAGTGATGATCCCGATCGGGATCTCCGCCTGGGTGAGCGTGCGCGCCAGATCGTCCACCACCAGCATCAGGGCGGCGCCGAGCCAGAAGGCGGTGGGCAGCAGGCGACGATGGTCTGCGCCCACCAGCAGGCGGGCGAGGTGCGGGACCACCAGACCCATCCAGGCGATGCTGCCGCTGACCGCCACCTGGGCTGCCACCAGCACCGCGCAGCAGACCAGTACGCCGCGACGTAGCGCAGCCACCGGAACGCCAAGACTGCGGGCATCGCGCTCCTCCAGCGCCAGCAGGTTGATCCGCCAGCGCAGCTTCCACAGCACCCCGGCGGCAAGCGCCATGGGCAGGGACATAAGCAGTACCTTATGCCAGCTGGCGGTCGCGAAGCTGCCGAGCAGCCAGAAGACAATGTTCGGTAGCGTCTCTTCGCTGTCGGCGAGGTACTGCATCAGGCTGACCAGCGCGGCGAAGAAGCCGCTGAGAATGATCCCGGACAGAATCAGCCCCAGCGTGCTTTCTCGTCCCTGCAGGGCGGCGAGGGCGTAAATCAGCCCCAGCGCGACGAGACCGAAGAAAAAGGTCGAGGCCATCATCAGCAGACTGCCAACGCCCAACAGGATCGCCAGCGTGCCGCCGAAGGCGGATCCGGAGGTCACCCCGATGATGTGTGGATCCACCAGCGGGTTCTGGAACACGCCCTGCAAGGTGGCGCCGCACAGCCCCAGCGCTCCCCCGGCCAGCAGGGCCATGACCACGCGCGGCAGGCGAACCGACCAGACGATCTGCCCGATCACCCCTTCACCTGGCGGCAGATGGACCAGGGTGTGCCCAACGGCGCGCAGGCTTAACGGGTACTGGCCGAAACAAAGAGAGACGACAGCGATCGCCAGCGTCGCCAGCGCCAGGCTACCCTGCAACCGCCAGGGATGGCGGTTAGCGCGCATCTGGCGTCCACGCCACGCGGTAAAAACGCTGATAGTAATCCCTGGCTTTACTGTCCACATCGATGTTCTGATAGCGCGAAGGATAGAGTTTTTTCGCCATCCACAGCTCGCCCAGCGCCAGGGCCTCCGGCATCGGGTAACCCCAGGCTTTGGCGTACTCCGGCATCAGCCACACGCGGTGGTGTTTCACCGCATCGATCGCCTGCCACTGCGGATCGTTCTCTATCTGTTTGACCACCTGCGGATAACGGTCCTGGACGAAGATCACCTGCGGGTTCCACTCCAGCACCTGCTCAAGCGACACCTGACGGGCGCCTTTTACGCTGGCGGCCGCCACGTTCAGCGCCCCGGCGTGCGCCATCATCAGCCCGGTGTATTTACCGGCGCCGTAGGTATTCAGATCGGGGTTGGCCATATACACCCGCACCCGCTGGTTCGGTGGAATATCGGCCACCGGCGCATTGGCTTGTTTACGCGCCTCGAAGGTGTAGTGAATCAGCGCCTCGGCCTCGGGCTGGCGTTCGACGACCTCGCCGATAAGGCGGATCCCCTCCACCAGCCCGGCGTTATAGGCCTGCTCTTCGTCTGCCATGGCGGGGTTCATTTTATTTTTTTCACCCGCGGCGTCCTGGCGCAGCGAGATGGCCACCACCGGGATCCCTGCCTGTTGGATCTGCGCGATCATCGCCGGCGGCGCATAGTTGGCGACAAAAACCACCTGCGGACGCAGCGCCAGCAGGCTTTCAATATTGACCTGGGTGAGATCGCCCGGGGTCGCCAGTTGCCCGATCTCAGGCATAAAGCGGGCGAACTGCGGCCCGAGCTGTTTCTGCCAGCTGCTTAAGACGCCGACGATATCCTCGGCGGCATGCAGTTGCACCAGCAGGTTGAGCGTCTGATGTTGCAGAACCACGACGCGGGTGATGTGGTCGGGGAGCGTGACCTGGCGACCCAGCTGGTCGGTGACGGTGCGGTCGGCAAAGGCCTGGCCGGTGAACAGGCTGGCGCTGAGCAGCGTCAGGCCCAGCAGTAAGGGGTGTTTTGACATGGTGTGGCCCGAATGGCGTGAAAAATTCGCTATGTATTAAATTATATAACGTCGCCGGGCGCAATGGTTGATCGCGTTTACCCTCATCACGAACAAGGCATTTCGTACCACACTTCTTCCTCTTCCATGCGGGCCTCTATCTGGCTCGCCACCCTCTGCAGGGCGGAAAGATGCTTCTGCGCCGCCTGCTCAATGGTCATCGCGCTGGCGATATAGACCAGGTTCAGGCAGCCGATAACCCGCTGCTGGCTGCAGACCGGCACGGCGATGGAGGCGATTTTCTCCTCCTGCTGCCAGCCGCGGAAGTTTTCACCGTAGCCGTTCTGGCGGGTGCGGGCGAGGATCGCCGCCAGCCGTTCCGGTTCGCGGGCCAGCTGATACTCAGCCTCCGGACGGGCGGCCAGCATGCTGACGATGGCGTCGCGTTCCGCGTCGGGGGCAAAGGCCAGCCACGTCAGCCCGGAGGCGGTGAGCAGCAGCGGCAGCCGCCGTCCGACCATCGCGCGGTGAAACGACAACCGGCTGAAGCGGTGGGTGGTCTCGCGCACCACCATGGCGTCGACGTCTAGGGTGGTGATGTCTGTCGGCCATTGCACCTCGCGTAGCAGCTCGCCGAGCAGCGGCGTGGCGAGGGCAGAAATCCAATGTTCGTCACGAAATCCATCGCTCAGCTGGCGGACGTTAATGGTCAAACGGAAGCTGTCATCGGAGCGGCTGCGGCGGACAAAACCCTCCTCCTGCAGCGTCTCCAGCAGCCGGCGCACGGTGGTGCGATGCAGGCCGCTAAACTCCGCCAGCAGGCCCGGCGTCGCGCCGCCGTCAAATTTATTTAACAATTTTAATAACAACAAACCCCGGCTTAACCCGCGCACCGTTTTGTACGCTGTGGACCCATCGTCATGCATAAATCCTTCCTTAAAATGCTTTATAAACAGCGCTGTGCACCTGGTGCACATTCGGTGATGTTTTGATTGTAGCCGAAAACCCCCGCCCTATACTCAGCCCATTATAAAAATACGTTTACACATGATTAACAAATTGCCTGTCAGTCGGGCAGTTTCCGAGTCGTGAGGTCGCTGAGAATGACAACATCTACACCCGATATTCAACCCGCCGTGCAGCATACCGCTCAGGTCGCCATCGCCGGCGCCGGTCCGGTTGGCCTGATGATGGCCAACTACCTTGGCCAGATGGGCATCAGCGTGCTGCTGGTGGAAAAGCTCGACACACTGATCGATTACCCGCGGGCCATCGGCATTGACGATGAATCCCTGCGGGCGATGCAGGCGGTGGGACTGGTGAATGACGTGCTGCCGCACACCACGCCGTGGCACGCCATGCGCTTTCTGACCCCGAAGGGGCGCTGCTTTGCCGATATCCAGCCGATGACCGATGAGTTTGGCTGGTCGCGGCGCAACGCCTTCATTCAGCCCCAGGTCGATGCGGTGATGTATCACGGTCTGCAGCGTTTCCCGCAGGTCCGCTGCCTCTTCTCCCGCGAAGTAGAAGCCTTTAGCCAGAACGGTGACGGTGTCACGTTAAATCTTAAAGGACCGGACGGCGAGCGGGAGACGGTGCGCGCTGACTGGCTGGTGGCCTGCGACGGCGGCGCCAGCTTTATTCGTCGTACGCTGAACGTCCCCTTCGAAGGCAAGACCGCGCCGAATCAGTGGATCGTCATCGATATCGCCAACGACCCGCTGGCCACCCCGCACGTATACCTGTGCTGCGACCCGGTGCGACCCTACGTTTCCGCCGCGCTGCCCCATGGCGTGCGCCGCTTTGAATTCATGGTGATGCCCGGAGAAACCGAAGCCCAGCTCAGCGAGCCGCACAATATGCGTCGTCTGCTGAGCAAAGTGCTGCCGGACCCGGATCGCGTCGAGCTGATCCGCCAGCGGGTCTACACCCATAACGCCCGCCTTGCCGAGCGCTTTCGCATCGACCGCGTGCTGCTGGCCGGCGATGCGGCGCACATCATGCCGGTCTGGCAGGGGCAGGGATATAACAGCGGCATGCGCGACGCCTTCAACCTGGCGTGGAAGCTGGCGCTGGTGGTCAATGGCAAAGCGGGAGAGACGCTGCTCGACAGCTACCAGCAGGAGCGTCGCGACCACGCGAAAGCGATGATTGACCTGTCGGTTACCGCCGGCCATGTGCTGGCGCCGCCGAAGCGCTGGCAGGGGGCCGCGCGCGACGGCCTCTCCTGGCTGCTGAACTACCTGCCGCCGGTGAAGCGCTACTTCCTCGAAATGCGCTTTAAGCCAATGCCGCAATACCGCGAGGGGGCGCTGCTGACCGACGGCGCCAGCAAAACCTCGCCGGTGGGCAAAATGTTTATTCAACCGCAGGTGACGCTGGAGAGCGGTGAGAGCGTACTGCTCGACGACGTCATCGGCGCGAATTTCGCCATTATCGGCTGGGGCTGCAACCCGCAGTGGGGGCTCGACGCCGGGCAGATCGCCCGCTGGCGCGCGATTGGCGTGCGCTTTATCCAGGTGGTGCCCGAGGTGCAGATCCATCGCGAGCAGGATAACGCCCCCGGCACGCTGCGGGTTGGCGATACGCAAAACCGCCTCAAAAGCTGGTTTGCACTGCATAACACCGCCATCGCCGTGGTCAGGCCGGACCGCTTTGTCGCCGCTCTCGCCATCCCGCAAACCCTCGGCGCGCAGCTGACCGCTCTGGCGGAAAAAATGACCCTCGCAACCGGGGATACCGCCCACGCTGAAGAGAAGGTGGCCTGATATGGATGCCTATTTGCACTGTCTCTCCCACACTCCGCTGGTGGGATTCGTGGACCCGGAGCAGGCGGTCCTCGATGAAGTGAACCGGGTGATTGCCGACGCCCGGCGGCGGATCGCTGAATTCGATCCAGAGCTGGTGGTGCTCTTCGCCCCCGATCACTACAACGGTTTTTTCTATGACGTGATGCCGCCGTTCTGCCTCGGGGTCGGCGTCACCGCGATTGGCGACTTCGCCAGCGCCGCCGGCGACCTGCCGGTGCCCGCCGAGCTGGCGGAAGCCTGCGCCCACGCCATCCTCAACAGCGGTATCGACCTGGCGGTGTCGTACAACATGCAGGTGGACCATGGCTTCGCCCAGCCGCTGGAGTTTCTGCTGGGTGGCCTGGACCACGTGCCGGTGCTGCCGGTGTTTATTAACGGCGTCGCCGCGCCGCTGCCGGGTTTTCAACGCACCCGGCTGCTGGGTGAGGCGATGGGCCGCTTTCTCAATACCCTCAATAAGCGGGTGCTGATCCTCGGCTCGGGCGGACTCTCGCACCAGCCGCCGGTGCCGGAGCTGGCGAAGGCCGACGCTCATCTGCGCGATCGCCTGCTCGGCGGCGGAAAACAGCTGCCGCCGGACGAACGCGAACGGCGCCAGCAGCGGGTGATCAATGCCGCCCGACGGTTTACCGAAGACCCGCACTCGCTCCATCCCCTAAACCCGGTCTGGGACAACCGCTTTATGAGCCTGCTGGAGCAGGGGCGGCTGAGCGAACTGGACGCGATCGGCAATGACGAGCTGTCGGCGATGGCCGGGAAATCGACGCACGAAATTAAGACCTGGGTGGCCGCTTTTGCCGCGCTATCCGCTTTTGGCCCCTGGCGCAGTGAAGGCCGCTATTACCGGCCGATCCCCGAGTGGATCGCCGGATTCGGCTCGCTGAGCGCCACCACCGAGATTTGATTAACCGGGAGACTAACATGAGCTATCAACCGCAAACTGAAGCCGCCACCAGCCGATTCCTCAATGTCGACGAGGGGGGCCGCACGCTGCGTATCCATATCAATGACTGCGGCGACGGGAAAGAGACCGTGGTCATGCTGCACGGCTCCGGGCCGGGGGCCACCGGCTGGGCTAACTTCAGCCGCAATATTGACCCGCTGGTCGAGGCGGGCTATCGCGTGCTGCTCCTCGACTGTCCGGGGTGGGGCAAAAGCGATGCTATCGTCAACAGCGGCTCGCGTTCGGACCTCAACGCCCGCATTCTGAAAAGCGTGGTCGATCAGCTGGGGATCGATAAAGTCCATCTGCTGGGCAACTCGATGGGCGGCCATAGCGCGGTGGCCTTCACCTTGAGCTGGCCGGAGCGGGTGGCTAAGCTGGTGCTGATGGGCGGGGGCACCGGCGGCATGAGCCTGTTCACGCCGATGCCGACCGAGGGCATCAAGCTGCTGAACGCCCTGTACCGCGAGCCGACCATTGAAAACCTCAAAAAGATGATGAGCATCTTCGTCTTCGACACCCGCGACCTCACCGAGGCGCTGTTCGAGGCGCGTCTCAACAATATGCTGTCACGCCGCGACCATCTGGACAACTTCGTCAAGAGCCTGGAAGCCAACCCGAAGCAGTTTCCTGACTTTGGCCCGCGGCTGGGCGAAATCAGCGCGCCAACTCTGATCGTCTGGGGACGCAATGACCGCTTCGTGCCGATGGACGCCGGGTTGCGCCTGCTCGCCGGGATCGCCGGTTCGGAACTGCATATTTACCGCGACTGCGGCCACTGGGCGCAGTGGGAACATGCCGACAATTTTAATCAGCTGGTGCTCAATTTCCTCGCACGGGCTTAAGGAGTTAATGATGACTTTTTCTCTTGACGCGCTGGCCCGGCAGCTGCGCGACGCGGAACAGAGCGGCCAGGCGATCGCCCCGCTGCGCGATATCCTCGGCGTCGACAATGCCGACGCCGCCTATGCCATCCAGCGTCTGAACGTCCAGCACCACGTGGCCCATGGCCGGCGGGTGGTGGGGCGCAAGGTGGGCCTGACCCATCCCAAAGTGCAGCAGCAGCTGGGGGTCAACCAGCCCGACTTCGGCACCCTGTTTGCCGACATGTGCTACGGCGATAACGCCGAGGTGCCGTTTGGCCGCGTGCTGCGGCCCAAAGTGGAGGCCGAGATCGCCCTGGTGCTGAAGCAGGATCTGCCGCATGCCGATACCACCTTTGATGAGCTGTATAACGCCATCGAATGGGTGCTGCCGGCGCTGGAGGTGGTGGGCAGCCGCATTCGCGACTGGTCAATCGGCTTTGTCGACACCGTCGCCGATAACGCCTCCTGTGGCCTGTACGTCATTGGCGGCCCGGCGCAGCGCCCGGCGGGACTGGATCTGAAGCAGTGCGCCATGCACATGACCCGCAACCAGGAGCTGGTCTCCAGCGGCCGGGGCAGCGAGTGCCTGGGGCATCCGCTGAACGCCGCAGTCTGGCTGGCGCGCAAGCTGGCCAGCCTCGGCGAACCGCTGCGGGCGGGGGATATCGTGCTGACCGGGGCGTTAGGCCCGATGGTGACGATTAACGAGGGGGACAGCTTTGTCGCCCATATCGAAGGTATTGGCTCAGTCGCGGCACGCTTCGTCGCCGCCGGAGAAGGACAACGTGATGCGTAAACGTAAAGTTGCCATTATCGGCTCCGGGAATATCGGTACCGATTTAATGATTAAAATCCTGCGCCACGGCCAGCATCTGGAGATGGCGGTGATGGTCGGCATCGACCCGCAGTCGGATGGCCTGGCCCGCGCCCGGCGCATGGGCGTCGCGACCACCCATGAAGGGGTGGGCGGTCTGATGCAGATGGCGGAGTTTGCCGACATCGATTTTGTTTTTGACGCCACCAGCGCCGGGGCGCACATCAAAAACGATGCCGCACTGCGCGAAGCGAAGCCGGGGATCCGCGTCATCGACCTGACGCCGGCGGCGATTGGCCCGTACTGCGTGCCGGTGGTCAACCTCGCGGCTAATCTCCACCAGGGCAACGTCAATATGGTGACCTGCGGCGGGCAGGCGACCATCCCGATGGTCGCCGCGGTCTCGCGAGTGGCGAAGGTGCATTACGCGGAGATCGTGGCCTCGATCGCCAGCCAATCCGCCGGGCCGGGCACACGGGCCAATATCGACGAATTTACCGAAACCACCTCGCAGGCGATTGAAAAAGTCGGCGGCGCGGGCAAGGGCAAAGCGATTATCGTGCTGAACCCGGCGGAGCCGCCGCTGATGATGCGCGATACCGTGTATGTGCTGAGCGAGCTGGCGTCGCAGGAGGCGATTGCCGCCTCGATCGCCGAGATGGCGGCGGCGGTGCAGGCTTACGTCCCGGGCTACCGGCTGAAGCAGCAGGTGCAGTTTGAGGTTATCCCCGAGGATAAGCCGGTCAACCTGCCCGGCGTCGGCTGTTTTTCCGGCCTGAAAACCGCGGTTTACCTCGAAGTGGAAGGGGCGGCGCACTATCTGCCAGCGTACGCGGGCAACCTCGATATTATGACCTCGGCGGCGCTGGCGACGGCGGAGCAAATGGCCGGGGCAATGCACAGCGCGGCGGGAGCGACAGCATGAACGGTAAAAAACTATATATCTCGGACGTGACGCTGCGCGATGGCATGCACGCCATTCGTCACCAGTATTCCCTGGCGCAGGTGCAGCAGATCGCCGGCGCGCTGGATAAGGCTGGGGTCGACTCCATCGAAGTGGCCCATGGCGATGGCCTGCAGGGATCCAGCTTCAACTACGGCTTTGGCGCTCACAGCGACATCGCGTGGATTGAAGCGGCAGCGGATGTCGTGAGCCAGGCGAAAATCGCCACCTTACTGCTGCCGGGCATCGGCACGCTGCACGATCTGAAAGCAGCGTATCAGGCCGGGGCGAGGGTGGTGCGGGTCGCCACCCACTGCAGCGAAGCGGACGTCGCCGCGCAGCATATTGCCTTTGCCCGCGAGCTGGGGATGGACACCGTCGGTTTTCTGATGATGAGCCATATGATCTCCCCGCAGCAACTGGCGCAGCAGGCGCTGAAGATGGAATCTTATGGCGCGACCTGTATCTATGTGGTGGATTCCGGCGGGGCGATGAACATGAACGACATTCGCGACCGCTTCCGTGCCCTGAAGGCGGTACTGAAGCCGGAGACCGCCACCGGGATGCATGCTCACCATAACCTGAGCCTCGGCGTGGCGAACTCGATCGTCGCGGTGGAAGAGGGGTGCGATCGCATAGACGCCAGCCTGGCCGGGATGGGGGCGGGGGCGGGCAATGCGCCGCTGGAGGTATTTATTGCCGCCGCCGACAAGCTCGGCTGGCAGCATGGCACCGATCTCTACGCCCTGATGAACGCGGCCGATGAGCTGGTGCGGCCGCTGCAGGACCGCCCGGTGCGCGTCGACCGCGAAACGCTGGCGCTGGGCTATGCCGGAGTCTACTCCAGCTTCCTGCGCCACAGCGAAGCGGCGGCTGCGCGCTATGGCCTCAGCGCGGTGGATATTCTCGTCGAGCTGGGCAAGCGGCGGATGGTCGGCGGCCAGGAGGATATGATCGTCGACGTCGCGCTGGATCTGCTTAACCGCAATAAATAACGACAAACGCGCGGCTGACAACGCATCAGCCGCCAGTCACCTGCTCCGCTTATCCGGCTATCGCCAAGGTACCCTATGACCAAGATAACGACTGCAACCCCCTCACGCCTGGTGGCCACCATCGGGTTCTGTTTTATGGTGGCCCTGATGGAAGGGCTGGATCTGCAGGCGGCGGGGATCGCCGCCGTCGGCATGGCGCAGGCCTTTGCGCTGGATAAAATGCAGATGGGCTGGATCTTCAGCGCCGGGATCCTCGGCCTGCTGCCCGGCGCGCTGGTGGGCGGCATGCTGGCGGACCGCCACGGACGTAAGCGCATTCTGCTGGGGTCGGTGCTGCTGTTTGGCCTGTTCTCGCTGGCCACCGCGCTGGCATGGAGCTTCCCGACGCTGCTGCTGGCGCGCCTGCTCACCGGCGTCGGGCTCGGCGCAGCCTTGCCGAACCTGATTGCCTTAACCTCGGAAGCCGCTGGCCCCCGCTTTCGCGGCCGGGCGGTGAGCCTGATGTACTGCGGCGTGCCCATCGGCGCCGCGCTGGCGGCAGCGCTGGGCTTTTCCGGTCTCGCCGCGGCCTGGCAGACCATTTTCTGGATTGGCGGCGTGGTCCCGCTGCTGCTGATCCCGCTGCTGATGCGCTGGCTGCCGGAGTCGCAGGCGTTTCAGCGCGCGGAGGCCAGCGCGCCGCTGCGCAGCCTGTTTGCCCCAGGCCAGGCCGCCGCCACGCTGCTGCTGTGGCTGGGCTATTTCTTCACCCTGCTGGTGGTCTATATGCTGATCAACTGGCTGCCGATGCTGCTGGTGGGCCAGGGATTCCGCGCCAGCCAGGCGGCGGGGGTGATGTTCTCTCTGCAGATCGGCGCCGCCTGCGGCACGCTGCTGCTGGGGGCGCTAATGGATAAACTCACCCCGCTGCGGATGTCGCTCCTGATCTACAGCGGGATTCTGGCTTCCCTGCTGGCGCTGGGCAGCGCGTCGTCGCTGAGTGGAATGTTGCTGGCGGGGTTTGTCGCCGGGCTGTTTGCCACAGGCGGACAAAGTGTGCTGTACGCTCTGGCGCCGCTTTTTTACCCCGCGGCCATCCGCGCCACCGGGGTGGGCACCGCCGTGGCGGTGGGCCGTCTTGGGGCGATGAGCGGCCCGCTGCTGGCTGGCAAGATGCTGGCCCTCGGCACCGGCACCGTCGGGGTGATGGCGGCCTCGGCGCCGGGCATTGTGCTGGCTGGGGTGGCGGTGTTCTGGCTGATGCATCGCCAGCAGCGCGCCGTGATTGTCTGAGACGCATCCGGCGGTCTGGCAAAAAAATGCCGGGTCGCCGCCTTGCCTGTCCGCGTCACCTGGCCTAAGGTAAGACATCATTCCCTGACGCTTATCGTCCCTATGGCTTACACCTCCCGTTTGCTCAATGCTATCCCTGGCATCCGCCACGCCTTTCTCGATGTCCACGAAACCGCCGCCTTTCCCTATGCCGAGCTGGCGCCGGTGAAGCTGGTGCACGGCAATGAGGTTCATCACTATCAGCAGCCGCTGCCGACGCGTCCGCACGCCGACGCGGTGTTTACCGCCGTGGCGGGGCAAAAGGTGGGGGTAGTGACCGCCGACTGCCTGCCAATGCTGATCGCCTCCCGCGACGGTCGCTTCGTCTGCAGCGTGCATGCCGGCTGGCAGGGGCTGGTCAGCGGCATTGTCGACAACAGTCTGGCCTGTTTTCGCCAGCAGGGGGTGGCATTGGCCGATCTGGTCATCGCCGTCGGGCCGCATATTCACCCTTGCTGTTACGAAGTCTCCGCCGGATTTTATCAGCAACTGCTGGATCAGCCCGGCGGTGATCGGGTGGCGCGCCATCGCCAGCGGCTGTTTCATTCCCGTTCGGGCCCGGTCAGCGATCCGCTCAAAGCCGCTGCACGCGGCAGCGATAATCTGTGGTTTGATCTGCGCGCCTTTGCCGACGCGATCTTCGCAGAGTCGGGAGTGGCGCCGGCGAGCGTTGAATGGCTGGGGAGCTGCACCTACTGCACCCCGCAGTCGCTGGGCTCCTACCGGCGCCGGACCCATTTCCCGGCGCCGAAGAGCTTTCAGTATTCGTGGATCATGCGCGAGGCCTGAGGGGCGCTCGCGTTAGAGCACCCGAAAACCGTGGGTGCCGTCGCGGGCCAGCTGATCCACCAGGCCGTACTCCCATTCCAGATAGGCCTGCATGGCCTCGGCGGAATTATCGGTTCCTTCGTACGGACGACGATAGCGGTCCCGGCGCTCGACGGCGAGGCCGCTGTCGCCATGCGCCAGCGGCAGACCGGCGGCGATCCACGCCAGCGTCCCACCGGTAAGCAATTGCACCGGTTTACCGGTCAAGGCCGCCACCTCCGGCACCGCGTAGCGGGCCAGCAGACTGCTGCCGCAGGTCACCACGTAACGTTGGGCGGGAGGGATCACATCCAGGGCCTGGCGCAGCTGCGAGCGCGTTAGCCACCACGCGCCGGGGATATGGCGAGCGACAAAGTTGGCGCTGGTGGTAAAATCGAGCACCACCGTACCGGGTTCGTCGAGCTGGTGCGCCAGCTGCGCCGGGCTTATCTCCTTCGCCTGCGGGCCGGGCGGCACCTCGGCGGCCGGCACCCCGCGTTCGCTCAACTGGCTGGCCGACAGCGCGCTCAGCCGCGCCGTCTCCCAGCCCATCTGCGCCAGCCACGAGCCGGTAATCGCCGCCCGGATGCCATCGTCATCCAGCAGCACAATTCGCGCCCCTCGTACGCTGGCGAAGTGATCGGTCTCCTGCACCAGCTGGCCGCCTGGCGCGCTCAGGCTGCCGGGATAGTGACCCGCCGCGTACTCCTCGGGGCTGCGGACATCAAACAGGAAGGTAGTGCGGTCGCTCTGCTGCAGCCAGCGTTGCAGCGTGGCCTCATCGATGACCGCCACCCCGGCCCGTTCGGCAAGATGCGCCACCTCAGCGGCCCGGACGCCGGAGGCGCGGGCGGAGGGATCGTATTGCCGCTGCTGCTGGTGCGCCAGTGTCTGGCCGGCCAGCGTCCAGCCGATAGTGCCATTGCGCAGGGCATGGACCGGGTTTGGCACGCCGGCGTTGATCAGCGACTGGGTGCCGATGATGCTGCGGGTGCGTCCGGCGCAGTTGACGATAACCGGCGTCTGCGGGGAGGGCGTCAGGCTCTCCACCCGCAGGGCCAGCTCGCCGCCGGGCACGCTGATGCTGCCGGGGATGCTCATGGTCTGGTACTCATCAAAGCGCCGGGCGTCGACGATCACTACCTCCTGCCGGCTGTCGATGAGCGCCTGAACCTCCCGGGCGCTGAGCGACGGCGTGTGGCGCACGCTTTCCACCAGTTCACCAAAGGCTTTGCTGGCGGAGTTGACGTCCTGAAACAGCTCGCCGCCGCTGCGGCGCCAGCCGGCGAGCCCCTCTGCCAGCAGGGCCACATCCTGATAGCCCCAGGCCCGCAGCCGTTCGACGGCGATCTCCGCCAGCCCTTCGCCATTGTCGTAGACGGTGATCGGGGTGGTGAAGCGCGGTATCCGCCGGCGGACCTCCAGCTCCAGTTTGCTGAACGGCAGATTGACGGCAAACAGCGGATGATCGGTGGCGAAATCGGCCTCTTCGCGGACGTCGATCAGCGCCAGTTCACGACGGTCGAGCAGCGCCTGGCGGATCCCGGCGGCCTGGCGATAAGCGTAGGTGGACATAGTGGTTATCCTTGATGTTCGCGGGAGGAATCCCAGATATTGGGTAAATGGCGGTTGGAGTAGCCGGAGATAAACGGTTTCTGCTGGCCTTCCGGGGTATACACGGCGCGCTTCACCGCGCCGATATTGCCGCCGTAGATGTGAATGCTGATGGAGGCGCGATCCGCCAGCGCATTGCTGACGCGATGAATATCGCCATCGTCAGCGGAGACTTTCTCCACCTGGCCTGCTTCCAGAAGCGTGGCGGCGCCCAGTGCGCGCGGGATGCCATCGGCATCCAGCTGGTAGCGCTGGTTTTCCTCCGCGCCGCGCAGCATCCCAATGGCTCCCCACACCCGGTGGTCATGGATCGGCGTCGCTTGCCCCGGTCCCCAGACGAAGCTGACAATCGAGAAGCGCTCCCCGGAGTCAGCATGCAGCAGATACTGCTGGTAATGGTGCGGATGCGGCAGGGTGTACTCTTCCGGCAGCCAGTCGTCGTAACGCACCAGCGCCGCCAGCCGCTGCGCCACGGCGTCAAGCAGCGGGGCGGTCTGGTGGTGTTCGCGGTGCAGGCGGTCAACCTCATGTATGAAATGGCGTAATTTTTCCAGTCGTGGTGCAGTCATGTGCGGTTCCTGTCAGAGGGACTGGTCAAAACGCTAACAGAGGCGTTAATATTATTTAAATGCAATTTACGCATATATTAATATGCAAAATTCACATTAAGGAACCTATGCGCATCGACGACATTGACGCTCTGCTGGCCACGGTCCAGTTTTCTTCCCTCAATCAGGCCGCGGAATATCTGGGGATCACCCAGTCGGCCATCACCCGGCGCCTGCAGCGTCTGGAACAGGAGCTGAACGTGACGCTGTTGGAGCGCCAGACCCGCCCGCTGACCCTGACTGCCGCCGGACACCGGGTGTACGAGCAGTGTCTGAGCATTAAGCGTGAGACGAAAAAACTCTACAGCCTGTTGGATCCGGAAGGCGAACCGCGCGGTGCGCTGCGTCTCGGCGTACCGCAGAGCATCAGCGAGATCGCGCTACCGGCGGCGCTGTCGGCCCTGAGCCAGCAGTTTCCCGGACTGTCGCCCCAGGTGACCTGCGGCTGGAGCGGCCAGCTGCAGCGTCGGCTGGAAAACGGCGAGCTGGACGGCATGCTGGCGATGGGGCCGGCCCAGCAAAACTTCGCCGAGGGCTACAGCGGGCGCCTGCTGTGTCCGCTGGAGGTGGTGCCGATCGCCGCCCGGCGTTTGAATTTGCGCGCGTCATCGCTGCGGGAGTGCGCCGAACAGGGCTGGATCCTTAACCCCGACGGCTGTGGCCTGCGCGCCGGGCTGATTCGCGAGCTGCAGAGCCAGGGATTGCGGCTGACGCTCAACGTTGAGAGCGCAGGTGCGCAGCTGCAGATGGCGCTGGTGGCGCAGGGTCTGGGGCTGGGTCTGGTGCCGCGGGCGGCGCTGGCGGCCAGCCCGTGGCGGGAAGAGCTTATGGTGCTGGAGCTCAGCGATTTTCAGCCTGCGGTTTCGCTGTGGCTTATCCACGCCCGGTATCTGGCCAACCTGCAGTCGCCGCTGACCTTTTTTGCCAGCAAAATGGTGCAACGGCTGACCGTATCCGACTGAAAATAGTATGTATTTTTGTTTAATGCTTATTCAGCATATTAAGATATGATAAAAATGCATTTTGCTCATTAACTCACTCTGTATAGGGTAATGACCAGCGCCGCCGTCGCGGCCACGCCATTACCCTGACGCAAGGAGTTGTTCATGAGCATTCAGTTTCTCGGCATGATTGGCCACCGCCTCTCTTCCGAAACGATTGCCCCGGTGGGGCCAATCTTTGACCGCGACTATATCGTTCGCTTTGCGCAAACCCATGAGGCCGCCGGGTTTGATCGCCTGCTGGTGGGCCACTGGTCCGATCAACCCGACGGCTTTCTGGTGACGGCCCTGGCCGGGCTGTCGACGCAGAAAATTCATTACCTGCTGGCCCATCGCCCCGGTTTTGTTTCGCCGACCCTCGCCGCGCGCAAATTCGCCACCCTTGAGCACCTGCTGGGGGGCCGGCTGGCGGTGCATATCATCAGCGGCGGCAACGATGCCGAGCAGCGCCGGGATGGCGATTATCTCGACCACGACCAGCGCTACGCCCGCACCGATGCCTTCCTCGACACCGTGCGCCAGGTGTGGACCAGCGAGCAGCCGGTGGATATTCACAACGATTTCTATCAGGCCGAGCAGGCCTGGTCCGCCATTCGCCCGCTGCAAAAACCGCATCTTCCCATCTACTTTGGCGGCTCGTCGGAAGCGGCCATCGCCGTCGCCGGCAAACATGCCGATGTCTTCGCGCTGTGGGGCGAGTCGCTGGCGCAAACCGGGGAGACCATCCAGCGCGTGCGCGCCGAAGCGGCGAAACACCAGCGTGATATTGGCTTCAGCGTCTCGTTCCGGCCGATTATTGCCGACAGCGAAGCCGAAGCCTGGGAGAAAGCCGAGCATATCCTGCACGTCGCCACCGAGCAGGCGGCACAGCGCGGGGGCGGTTTCAAAGCCAAACCGGACAGCATTGGCGCCCAGCGGCTGCGGGCCACCGCGGCGCAGGGCAGGGTGGTGGACAAACGCCTGTGGACCGGCATCGCCCAGCTGGTGGGCGGCGGACATAACTCCACTGCGCTGGTGGGCACTCCGGAGCAGGTGGCGGATGCGCTGCTCGATTACTACGACCTCGGGGTGCGCAACTTCCTGATCCGCGGATTCGACCCGCTGAACGACGCGGCCGACTATGGCCGGGCGCTGCTGCCGATCGCCCGGGAAAAAGCCGCGCAGCGTGCGCTAGCGGAGCGCGCATCGTGATCCAGCCTGAGCGCGACGACTGGGCCCGGCAGCTGACGGCGCTCCGCCAGCAGATGGCCGAGCAGGCGGCCAGCCTCGACGCCAGCGGCGAGTTTCCCCGGCGTAATATCGACCATCTGCGCGCTGGGGGCTGGTTAAGTCTCGCCGTGCCGTCATCCTGCGGCGGCGCGGGCGCCAGCCTGGCTCAGCTGCAGCAGGCCATCGCCGCCATCGCCTGGGGAGAGCCGGCGACAGCGCTGATCGTCTGCATGCAGTATCTGCACCATTTGCGGCTGGCGGAAAACGACGCCTGGCACGCGCCGCTGCGCCAGCAGGTTTTTCACGATGCTGTCGAACAGGGTGGCCTGATCAACAGCCTGCGCGTCGAGCCTGAACTGGGCTCCCCGGCGCGGGGCGGCCTGCCGGATACCGTGGCAACCCGCTGCGCGGAGGGCTGGGACATCAGCGGCCATAAAATCTATACCACCGGCATTGAAGGGCTGCGCTGGCTGGCGGTGTGGGCCAGAAGCGATGATAACCCGCCGCTGGTGGGCACCTGGCTGGTGCCTGGCGACAGCCCGGGTATCAGCGTGGTGAAAAGCTGGGATCACGCCGGGATGCGGGCCACCGGCAGCCATGAAGTTATTTTTAACCACGTGCGGGTGGCGGCAGAGCACGCGGTGGATGTCTGGCCGGCCGATGCGCCCCCCGCCGCTCAGGCCGAACCGTTTCGCCTGTTCGCCAACCGGCAGACGGCGCTGCTGGCGGCGATCTATGACAGCATCGCCCGCGCCGCTCACGACTGGCTGGTGACGTGGCTGGCGGGGCGGGTGCCGGCCGGTCTCGGGCATCCGCTTTCCCGACTGCCGCGGGTGCAGGAGAAAGTCGGGCAGATCGCCGGGCTGCTGCTGGTCAACCGCAGCCTGCTGGAGCAGGCCGCCGCGCTGCGCTTTTCCGCCATCGAGGCCAATCTGGCGAAAGTTACCATCACCGACAACGCCATTCAGGCGGTGAATTTCGCGCTCGAGCTGACCGGCAATCATGGCCTGAGCCGTCAAAACCCGCTGGAACGCCACTACCGCAACGTCCTCTGCGGACGAGTACATACCCCACAGAGCGACAGCGCCTGGCTGGCAGCCGGCAACTTCGTCTTTCAATCACAAGGATAATCACGATGCGTCTATCATTTTCAGGCCGGGTGGCGGCAGCGCTGATGCTGCTGGCGCTGGGCGGCTACGCGACAGCGCAGGAGCGGATCACCCTGCGTATCGCCGATCAAAAAGGCGGCATGCGTTCGCAGCTGGAGGCGGCCAACGCCCTGCAAAATCTCCCTTACGACATTAAATGGGCCGAGTTCCCGGCCGCCGCGCCGCTGGCGGAAGCCCTCAACGCGGGCGCCGTGGACGCGGGGATCATCGGCGATGCGCCGTTGCTCTTTGCCCTCGCCAACGGTGCGCCGGTGAAAGCCATTGCCGTGGATAAAAGCAACCCGGCGGGGACCGCGGTGCTGGTTTCCCCCGGCAGCACGTTAAAAAGCGGCGCCGATTTAAAAGGCAAACGCATCGCCACCGGTAAAGGGTCGATTGGTCATTTCGTGGCGTTGAAAGCGCTGGAGCAGGCGGGGATTTCACCGAAGGAGGTGCAGTGGGTTTTCCTCGGCCCGGTGGACGCCAAAGTGGCGCTGCTTAACGGTTCGGTAGACGCCTGGGCGACCTGGGAGCCCTACACCACCCAAATGGTGAAGACCAACGAGGGGCAGATTCTGGTGAGCGGCAAAGGGCTGCTGCCGGGGAATACCTTCCTCGCGGCAACGGATTCCGCGCTGAACGATCCGCAAAAACGCGCCGCGCTGCAGGATTATCTCCAGCGCCTGGCCGGCGCTGAGCGCTGGGCCTACGCCAATCTCGACAGCTACGGCAAAACGCTGGGGGAGATCATCCGCTTCCCGGCGGAGATCGCCCGCGCGCAGTTTGCCAACCGCCAGTCGCAATGGCAGCCGCTGGCAGAGGAAACCGTGACCCAGCAGCAGGCAACGGCGGACTTTTATCTCGCCAACGGCCTGATCCGCACCCGGCTGGACGTGAAGCCGACCTTTGACCGCCGTTTTAGCGTGCCCGCCGCCGAGGTGACGCCATGACCCGATCCGCTTTTTCCCGCCGCCGTTTTTTACAGCTCAGCGGCGGCCTGGCGCTGGCCGGGGTCTCTCTGCCGCTGTGGGCTCACGATATGGCGAACATGGCCAGCGGCGATGCCCATCCGGCGCTGCGCCTGCCAGAGCCCTACAAGATCAAGCTGGCGATCAATAAAAGCGCGGTATGCCTCGCGCCGGTCGCCGTCGCCGAGCAGCAGAAGATTTTCAGTAAATATAACCTCGACGTTGAGTTTGTTAACTTCGGCAACTCCACTGATGTGCTGCTGGAGGCGATCGCCACCGGTAAGGCCGACGCCGGGGTGGGGATGGCGCTGCGCTGGCTGAAGGCGCTGGAGCAGGGCTTTGACGTCAAGCTCACCGCCGGGACCCACGGCGGCTGTCTGAACCTGCTGACGGCCAAAGACTCGCCGTTCGGCGGCCTCGAGAGCCTGAAGGGACAAACCATCGGCGTCACCGACATGGCCGGGCCGGATAAAAACTTCTTCGCCATCCTGCTTAAGCGCCACGGTATCGACCCGATCGGCGACGTGCAGTGGAAAGTCTACCCGGCGGATCTGCTCAGCGTGGCGCTGGACAAACGCGAAATCGCCGCCATCAGCGGCAGCGAGCCGTTCAGCTATCGGCTGCTGGAGACCGGCAAGTATCAGCTGATCGCCAGCAATATGACCGGAGATTATGCCAACCTCAGCTGCTGCGTGCTGGGGGTGAGCGGGAGCCTGGCGCGGGACCATAAACCGGCGGCCGCGGCGCTCACTCAGGCGATCCTGGAGGCGCACAGCTATGCCGCCGCGCACCCGGAAAGCGTGGCGCAATCCTTCCTCGCCCATGCGCTCAACACCAATGAAGCGGAGGTGAGCGGCATCCTGCACGGCCAGGGCCACGGCCATCACGCGGTGGGCGAAGCGTTCGTGAAAGAGCTGACGCAGTACGCGGTCGACCTGCAGCGGGTGCAGGTGATCAAGCCGGGTACCGATCCCCATCAGTTCGCGGAGAGTATCTATGCCAACGTATTCGCCTGAGCAGGCTCTGGCGCGCCCCACCGGCCGCGCGCCGCTGTGGGGAGAGGGGCTGCTGGCCGCCGCGCTGTGGCTGCTGGGCGGTCTGTTTACCCTGGCCTGGCCCGACGCCGGACGGCGCTGGCCGTTTAGCGAAGGCTGGGCGCTGGCGCAGTTCACCTTCGGCGGCGGCTTGCTGCTGCTGGCGCTGAGCTATCGCTACTGGCGAGCGCGCGGCGCCCGCGTGCTGCATGCCGGCAAGTGGCTGGCGCTGCTGCCGGTGCTGTTTGCTGTCTGGGAAGGGCTGACCGCCAAGAGTGCCGTACTGCCGGTGCCGTTTTTCGCGCCGCCGCAGGCGCTGATCGAGGTGCTACACGACGACTGGCCGCGCCTGCTCGACAGCCTGCTGCACTCCCTGGGGCTGCTGGGGCTCGGCGTGCTGCTGGGCACCAGCAGCGGGTTCATCACCGGTCTGGCCATCGGCTGGTCACAACGGATTGGCTACTGGGTTCATCCGGTGTTACGTCTGCTGGGGCCGGTGCCGTCCACCGCGCTGCTGCCGCTGTGCCTGTTTATTTTTCCCTCGAGCTTCGGCGCCAGCGTGTTTTTGATCGCGCTGAGCACCTGGTTCCCGGTGACGGTGCTGACCTGGTCCGGAGTGATGGGCATTGATAAAGCGTGGTACGACGTGGCGCGGACCCTCGGCGCCAGCCAGCGTTTCCTGATCCTGCGGGTGGCGATCCCCGCCGCGCTGCCGAACGTCTTTGTCGGCCTGTTTATGGGGCTAGGCGCGTCGTTTTCGGTGCTGATTGTCGCCGAAATGGTTGGGGTAAAGTCGGGGATCGGCTTTTACCTCCAGTGGGCTCAGGGCTGGGCGGCCTATCCGAATATGTACGCCGCGCTGCTGGTGATGGCGTTGTTATGCTCCGGCCTGATAAGCGGATTATTTATGCTGCGTGACCGGCTGCTGAGCTGGCAGCGGGGAGGGATGCAATGGTAACCGAGACGATAGCGCGCGGCGCGGCGGTGTCCATCAGCCATCTTCATCATGCGTTTACGCTTGGCAAACAGACGGTACCGGTGCTGGAGAATATCAGTCTGCAGCTGCGACCGGGGGAAAGCGTGGCGCTGCTGGGCCCTTCCGGCTGCGGTAAATCAACCCTGCTGCGGCTGCTGGCCGGGCTGGAAGCGCCGCAGAGCGGACAGATGCAGATCGACGGCGCGCCGCTCGGCGCCCCGGGGCCGGAGCGAATTCTGGTATTTCAGGATCCGACGCTCTACCCATGGCTGACGGTACGGCAGAACGTGCTGCTGGGCCCGCAGGCGCAGGGCAAAAAGGGGCTGGAGGCGAAGGCAGACGCGCTGATTGACCGCATCGGGCTGCAGGCCTTCAGCGAGGCGTGGCCGCGTCAGCTGTCCGGGGGGATGGCGCAGCGTGCGGCGCTGGCGCGCGCCTTGTTGAACGAACCGCGTCTCCTGCTGCTCGACGAGCCGTTGGGTAAGCTGGATTCCCTGACCCGCATCAGCATGCAGCGGGAGCTGATCGCCCTCTGGCAGCAGCAGGGGTATACCAGCCTGCTGGTGACCCACGATATCGAGGAGGCGCTGCTGCTGTGCGAGCGAGTGCTGGTGATGTCGCCGCGTCCGGGGCGAATTATCGCCGAGTTCGCGCTGCCGCTGGATTTTCCCCGTCATCGCGATAACCCGCAGCTGCTGCAGCATCGTCAGGATATATTGCGCATCCTCGGCCAGGAGGAGGACTGGTAGGGCGGAATACCGGGCTTGTGTGGCCCGGTGATTTCTTTTTCAGAAGCTTACGGGCGCGCTACTCATGCGTGATTGGCTTTGCACCAGCGAATAATATGCTTATCACTTTACCTGCTTTTTGACGATAATATCTTTCCGACAAATTTACTCAAAACAAGGAATTAGTTTTGCGAAAGATACCTCTCGCCATTATTTGTATGGCTTATCCCTCAGTGGCTTTTTTACAACCTGCCCCGACGGAATTATCCCCTCCAATAACATTCATTGCGCAAATAGATAAAATTGAAGTCAATAAAACCGCTATTGGCAAAGAGATGAAACTGCTACTGGCCGATCGTTTCTATTTTAAAACTAAAACGCCCTGTCAGCGGGATACGCTTTCGGCGCGCCCGCAATCCTTCGGTTTGACGCCTAAAGACTATGTCGAAAAAATACGAAGTCTGGTACCCGCGATGCTCGACGAACGCTATTTTTATCTCACCGTCGATCAATGTGATGGCGAAGGGACATCGATGCTGACCGGCATGGAACTCTGTACCGAGGCATTGTGCGGCGCAGAATATATGAAAAAATCGCCTTATCTGTGGCTGAATGAAAAAATAACAAGAACAGTGAAACGTCGGGCGGAATCCTTTGTAGAGCTCCCTCTGCCTTATGATAAAGATAAAAAATTATGGCAAGTCGTGGGCTGGTATATAGAAGCGCAGGCGGATAATACGCAACCACTCCCGCATACGCACAAAGCATTTACGGGCTATACCGATGACGAAGCTTTCAAATCACAAAAATTTATCGGTGAGATGACCTCATGGTATCGCAGCGGCAACGTCAGCAGTACTGCCACTTATAATCAAGAGGGCAAGCTGCAGGGCCGCTATGACACCTATTTCGATGAAAAAGGTAAAAAAGCGGAAACCGCGGTGTTTAGTAATGGCTTAATGAATGGCGAGTATAGTGTCTTTTATCAGAATGGGGCGATAGAAAGTCAGCGCCAGTTTGTCGACAATAAAATTGTGGATGGTGAATGCCCTCATTATTATGAAGACGGTCGCCTGAAACAGCAGCACAGCTATCTTAACCAACAGCTGGATGGCCCGGCCTATGAATATTTTCCCGATGGTAAAGTGAAAGAGAAGAACATCTACCGTCAGGGCAAGGTTGTCGGCGAGTCAATGACTTACTATCCATCGGGACAAGTGCGTTTCATCTCGCATAAAAACGACAAAGGTAATAATGACGGCGTGACAGAAGAGTACAGCAGCGAAGGAAAATTGATATCCACCGCAACCTATAAAGACGGTAAACAGCTGGCGAAAAAAAACTGGTATGAGAACGGCCAGTTAAAGCAGGAGATCCTCTTCGATAATGCCGGGCGCCGGGAGGGCGTATCCCGAGAGTGGTTTGCCAACGGCAAGCTGTATACCGCCGTGAGCTATAAACAAGGCATTAAGGAGGGGCGCTCTGAAGAGTGGCAGGAAAACGGTCAGCCGAAATCCCTTTTTATGTATAAAGATGGCAAGCTCGACGGGGAGTATCAGTACTGGAATGAGCGGGGTAAACTCCTCTATACCACCCTGTATAAGGCTGACAAAAAGAATGGCCCGGACCGGCGCTGGAGCGAAGATACCGGAAAAATGATCGAAGAAACAATTTATGTCGACGACGTCAGAAATGGCATGAATAAAACATTTAACGATCGGACGGGAAAATTATTGACGGCAGTGCCGTATATTGACGGTGAGAGGAATGGTACTGAGGAAACCTATGGTCCCGATGGCGTCAAAGCGATCCGCTGTTATCAGAAAAATGAACAGCTGGCGGTATTGTATGCCCCCGTTGCCACGACAGAGAAAGCGAGTCAGGGAGATGCTGTCGCGCAGTATAAACTCGGTGAATATCATCTTGCCTGCATGGATTATGCAACGGCAGTAGCATGGCTGGAAAAATCCGCTAAACAGGATAACGCCGCAGCACTGCGGCGATTGGCGCAGTCCTACGATAACGGTTACGGTGTGGTCAAAGATAAAAATCAGTACCGTGATTATTTATTAAAAGCGGCAACGCTGGGGGACGATCAAGCGCAACTGGAGATCGGCTATCTTTATCTGACCGGTAACGGGGTCGCGAAGAATTTACCCGAGGCTTATCAGTGGTATGTGAAATCAGCTGCTCAGGGCAATCCCCAGGCGAATTATCATTTGGGTTTAATGTATCAGAACGGCGATGGCGTTGAAAAAAATGCCGAAAAGGCTAAGCAGTATTTCATTATTGCCGCGCAGGGCGGGATGAAAGAGGCGCTTGTCGCGCTCAAGCCGTATTTGAAAATGGAAAAATAAAATTAAAAGGAATTATGAGAATGAAAACTACACTTGCTCAGCTGTCGCTATTATCCCTGGCTTCGCTGTTGACCACCCAGGCCATGGCACAACATCAGGCGCCGCAGGACGTCTATTCCGTTGTTGAACGTAAGCTTGAAAAGGCGGTGCCGCTTGCTGACAACGCCGAATTTTCGGCACAAGACCCGTGGTTTGAATTGCAAAGAGAGCTGTTTATGTACGGCCCGATGGCGCGGGCCGATGCGTTACTGAAAAAGCTGGATACCCAATCCAAAGCGGCAAAGAATGCGCTTAATTTTTCCGCCAGCTGGCTTGCTGAAAACGACTCCCCGGAGGCGGCACTGGATTTTTTACATAAAATCGGTCTTAGCCAACCCGCGTCATTCACCTCCTATGAGAGTTATATCAACACATGGGTTAACAATAAGCAGCCGGAACCGGCCCTGGCGCTGCTGGATAAATCGGATCCGACGATAAAAGCCTACTATTATCCCACTGTTTTTACCGCTTATCGGTCAGACCCTGCTAAAGCTGCCGCGCTATATGAGAAAAATTATGCAACTGAAAGGGAGTTTTTGCCTTCGCAGTTAAAGATGCTGGTGATGATTGCGAAGGGTTATCAGGATAAAAAGGATATCGCCAATGCCACCGCTTATGCCGATAAAGCGCTGGCCATGATGGATGCGATTATCGCTGAGCGGAAAATTTCAGATGTTCACTACTATAAACAATACATTGATTTAATAGATCTTTATGCCTTTGTGGGTAATAAAAATAAAGCGCTGGAACTGGTCGCCAGGTTAACAAAGGCCACCGGTAATGACGGCAGTTATTATGAACAGTCGTTACCGGGACTACTGGCGTTTTATAAAAACAATGGCCTGACGCAACAATACGCGTCGCTGCTTTCGGCAAGAGTGGCCCAGATTGATAAAGATTTTGCTTTCGAACCAAAGCCGCAGAATGAGTTGAGTCTGATTCAACTACTTCATGAGGTGGATGAACTGGCGCTGCTCGAACAGCGAGTGGACAAGCTGATGACGGCCGCGGAATATGCCTGCTATAGCAGTGATTATTGCTATGAAAATAAAATGCAGGCGTTGCAGTATCTCTATGAACGTAAACAGGATGCGCTGGCCAATAACTATTTAAACATGCTGATCGCCGAATCCCAGCGGCTGGAGTTTGATTCATGGGAGAGCGCGACAAAGCAGATTGCGAAAAGCCTGAGGAATATGGGCCGCGTGGCGGAGATGCAGAAACTGGCTGCCAATGCTGAACCTGTTTATCTCGCGGAAGCGAAAAACAATCCGGGCAGAAGAATGGCAAGACCGTTTCAGACGCTGGCGGAACTATACAGCTATGCCAATGACACGGCTAACGCTCACCGGGTATTGCATGAGCATGTCCCGGACTTCGAAGCTGAAAATATGATTGATTTTTATATGCGGGCCAGCGAGTGGGACAAAGCCCGGGAGTTGCTGGTGCTGGAAGAGCGGGTTGATAGCCAAAACATTATCCTGTTGCAGAATATATGCGAAACCAACACGCTGGTATGCCAGCAACACCTCACGTTTACCTTGAATAAACTGACCACCCAGGTGCCGATGACGATTAAAGATACCGGCGGCAATGAACAACTGTATGCGGTAGGGAGAATCTTTCATTCTCTGGGCATAACACCGACGCCTGAACAGCAGCAGATCATCGACAAGTTGTATGAGAACGCCGGCGCAAGGAAGTAAAACCGTCCGCGTTAATTCACTACTGACCGTCCCCGGCAGCGCAACGCCGCCGGGGAGCATAAAGGTTTAAAAATCCATCTTCACCGTGAACTGCACTTCGCGCGGGTCGCCAATCTGGTTGCCGAGGTTATTGGTGCCGATCGAGGAAGTGTAATAGGTCTTATCAAACAGGTTCTTCACATTCACCTGCAGTGTCACCGGATACTGCAGCTTCATCTTATAGGCGGCGAACACATCCGCCACCGCATAGCCCTGCAGATAATAATCCGCGCCGTTAGTGCCGGAGCGCTTACTGACCGCATGGCCGCCGCCGCCGACGGTCAGGGTGTTGCTGTTATAGACGTTATGAATGTCATAGGTCAGGAACAGCGAGCCGGTATGTTTCGGCACGTTTGGCAGCGGTTTCCCCGCGTAATCCGGATCTTCCAGCACTTTGGCGTCGGTGTAGCCGTAGCTGGCGATCACGCTGAGGTTATCGGTGATGGACCCGGCCAGGTCCACTTCCACGCCCTGGGAACGCACCTTGCCCGCCGTTTTGGCCACTGTCTCATCGCCAATGCTCTCGGTGTACAGCACGTTACGCTTGTGAATATCAAACAGCGCAATATTGGCGGTAATGCCGTTTAACAGGTCGAATTTGGCGCCGACTTCGTAGGAGGTGGACTCTTCCGGCGGCAGCTCGCCGATATAGCTGGCGATCGACGACTGCGGCATAAACGACTGGGCGACGTTGGCGAACAGGGAGACGTTCGGCGTCACTTTGTAGACCAGGCCGGCTTTCGGCGTCCATTTCTCATCGCGGCTGTCGGTATTGACGTTAAACGGTCGGCCTTTACCGGCGTACTGGGTGTAGTACTGGTAGCGCACGCCAGCGACGGCGATCCAGTTGTCAGTCAGGTACAGCGCGTCCTGCACGTAAGCGGCATAGCTCTCCTGCTGGATACGCTGATCGCTGTCGGATGCGGAGACGGTATTACAGGTGTCGAGGGTGCCGTAGACCGGATGATAGATGTTAAAGCCTTTCACGTTCTTGCAGCGCAGCATATCGGTGCGCAGCAGATCGTAATTCTCATAGGCGACGCCGGTCAGCAGTTCGTTATAAAAGCCGCCCACCACCACGTTGCCCTGCAGGTCAGCGCGGGTGGAGTGCATCTTCTGCGTTGAACCGTGGGTACCGTCGACCCGGCGGGTGAGGTTGCCGGTCGCCGAATCATAGGCCATCACCCGCGCCTGGTTATCGTTGTAATTATCCTGGCTGTAGCTGTAGTCGAAGCGCGCGGTCCAGGCGTCGTTAAGGCGATACTCGGCGTTGAGCTGAGCGAGATCGGAATAGCCATCGGTAATATTAAACGCTTCATCGAAGCGGGTTTTGCGATCGACGTTCACCGCATGGCCGGTATTCAGATCGAAAATAGTGCCGCGGTCAAAGGGCGCGCTGTAGTCGCGGTGCGAATAGGACGCGGTCACCGTCGCCCGTTCACCAAACCAGGTCAGGGAAGGGGCGATAAAGCTGCTTTTGTTTTTACCAAAATTGCGCCAGTAATCCTCATTCTGGTATTCCCCAATCAGCCGGTACGCCAGATTCGTGCCTTCGATGGGGCCGGTGACGTCGAAGCTGCCGGTACCGCCGCCAAAGCTGGTGGAGGTCGCGGAAACCGAACCGGAGAACTGCCGCTCCGGCCGTTTGGTGATGACGTTGATCAACCCGCCGGGGTCGAGGATACCGTACAGCGTCGAGGCTGGCCCCTTCAGAACTTCCACCCGTTCGGTGGCGGCGTTAAAGCTGCGTGGCAGCACGGTGCGCAGGCCGTTGGTCATGATCGAGCCGTCGCGGTTGGCGCCGAAGCCGCGGCGGGTAAAGGCGTCCTGGGTACCGCCGAGGGTGTTGGTCTGCACCACGTTAGCGACGTTATACAGCGCCTCGTCGAGTGAGGTGGCGTGCTGATCTTCCAGTACCCGATCGCTGACGGTATTAACCACCTGCGGAATATCCAGCAGCGGCATCGAGGTCAGCGTCGCGGTGGCGGAGCTGAGTGGCTGATAGCCTCTGGTGGCGCTCTGCTGCGCGCCGTCGGCCACCACGGTGATGGTCTCTTCCGCGTCGTTGTTACTTTTCGCCGCGCTATTGTCGGCGGCCATTAATCCCGGTGAGGCTAAAAAAAGAAGCGAAAAAAGCGCGCGCCCTTGCAAGGCTCTGCAGGCGACATGGGGTTGAGTCATTATCTGTTTCTCGTGAACGAATCTGCCTTTGCGGTCAGATTAAGCCAATAAAATCATTGCCCTGAATAATAAAAGCACTCTGTTTAGCGTCTGAATGCGCCTTCAGATGTGTAATTGAGAATCATTCAATCATGAAGAGATGTAGTAGTAAACGTTATGTAAGATAAAAAATTGGCGGTGGGAAATGGCGGGGTTATCACGTCTTTTCAATGAGGTGGTGTGTTGTTATTTTATTGATATTAAATGATTTAATTGGTTTTACTGTTGCGCAGCCTCGCTGTAGTGCTCGCGACGGACGGATGACGATGGCGAGTATTGACTACTACATCTATCCCCGTCATGATCAAAAGAGAATGAGATTTATTTTTGTTTGACTGCAGACTGTTCAGCGATGGCCTGGAACGCTGCGGCGCAGGAGCGAGTTATGCCACAGCGGGTGAAACCTGCAGAGCAGGGGATCGTACTGGATGCCCTGTCGGCCGGATACGGCCAGACCCTGATCGTTGACGATATCAACCTGACCATTCCCACCGGCAAAATGACGGTGCTGGCCGGGGCGAACGGTTCCGGTAAATCCACGTTGCTCTCGACCATCGCCAGAATGCTGAAACCGCTCGGCGGTTGCGTGCGTCTGGACGGGCAAGCCATTCACCAGATGCCGACAAAGGCCGTCTCGCGCCAGCTGGGCATCCTGCCGCAATCGCCGCTGACCCCGGAAGGGTTAACGGTTTTCGAGCTGGTCTCGCGCGGGCGCTACCCGTGGCAGGGGCTGATGCGCCAGTGGTCCGAGGCCGATGAGCAGGCGGTGGAGGAGGCGCTGCGCTTAACCGGTACCGCCGAATTCGCCCATCTGCCGGTGGACAGCCTCTCCGGCGGCCAGCGTCAGCGCTGCTGGATCGCCATGGCGCTGGCCCAGCAAACGGCCACCATTCTGCTCGATGAGCCGACCACCTGGCTCGATCTGCGCTATCAGGTCGATATCCTCGAGCTGCTCCAGACCCTCACCCGCGAACATGGCCGCACGGTGGTGACGGTGCTCCATGACCTAAACTTTGCCGTGAACTACGCCGATCTGCTGGTGTTCCTCAAACAGGGGCGCATCGCCGGCACGATTAGCGACAACGACGTCTGTAGCCCCGAGCTGATTAAACGTGTGTTTGACGTTGACGTGCAGATGTCGATTAACCCGCAAACCGGCAAACCGTTCTTTATGCCGTTTCGCGCCCGCCAGGCCGTTGACGCATGAGCGCCGCCGTTCTGTACGCCGCGCGGCGTCATGCCCGCCCCCGACTGGCGCTCTTTCTGCTAACGCTGCTGCTTATCGCCGCCTCGCTGGTGCATCTTGGTTTGGGCGCCCGCTGGATCGCCCCACAGACGGTGCTGCAGGCGCTGCTGGAGTACAATCCGCGCAATTTCGACCAGCGGATTATCGTCGATCTGCGCCTGGTGCGGCTGGCGGCAGCGCTGCTGACCGGCGCGGCGCTCGGCGTCGCCGGGCTGCTGCTGCAGACGGTGATCCGTAACCCACTTGGCGAGCCGCATATTCTCGGCCTTAACGCCGGCGCCTCGCTGGCGGTGGTGGCGACCTCTGCGCTGGGCCTGTCTCTCGGCGCTTTTCCCGCCGGGCGCCCGCTGACCGCCGCCTGCGGCGCGGCGCTGCTGTTCGGCGGCGTGTTGGCGCTGGCCTCTGCCGGGCGCGGCGGGGCGACGCCGCTGCGCATCACGTTGTGCGGAGTGGCGCTGTCAGCGTTTGCGTCGGCGGTGACGGCGGCGATATTGATCCTCGATGAACAGACGCTGCTGGCGATGCGTACCTGGCTGGCCGGCGACCTGGCCGGACTGAACTGGAGCACGCTGCAGACGGCGCTGGTTCCGGCGCTGATCGGCCTTGGCGTCGCGCTGCTCATTGCCCCACGGCTTAATGTGCTGGCGCTGGGGGATAAGGTGGCGCTGGGCCTTGGCGTTAATCTCGTCCAGACGAGGCTGCTGGGCCTGCTGGCGATTGCGCTGCTGTGCGGTGCGGCGGTGGCGGTGGCCGGGCCGATCGGTTTTGTCGGGCTGGTGGTGCCGCACGTGGTGCGCCGTCTGGTGACGGAAGATATCCGTCTGGCGCTGCCCCTGGCGGCGCCGGTGGGGGCGCTGGTGCTGGTGCTGGCTGACATCGCCGCCCGGACGCTGGTCGCGCCGCAGGAGCTGGCGACCGGAGCGATGACCGCCCTGGTGGGTGCGCCGCTGTTTATCTTTATCGCCGCGAGGTTTTTTAAATGAAGCGCGCCGTTCACCGGGCCGGTTTTCGGCCGCTGGTTATCGCCTCCCGCCAGCTGCTGCTGCGCCCGGCGGCGCTAAAAGTTGCCGCCATCATGATGCTGATGCTGCTGGCGCTCGGGCTGTACAGCCTCAGCCGCGGCAGCTATCCGTTGCCCGCGTCGACGCTGCTGACGCCGCAGCGGTTGGGCGAGCAGCCGCGCTTTATTCTGTTTGATATCCGCCTGCCGCGGATCCTGATGGCGCTGCTGTGCGGGGCCATGCTGGGGCTGGCCGGGGCGGCGATGCAGAGCATCACCCGTAACGGGCTGGCCGACCCGGGGCTGATTGGCGTCAAAGAGGGGGCCAGCATCGTGGTGCTGGCGCTGGTGCTGTTTTTCCCGGCGGTAGGCCTGGTCTGGCGGCCGCTGGCGGGAATGGTCGGCGGCGTGGCGGTGGCCCTGCTGGTCCTGACCCTGGCGCGCGACTGCGCGCGGCCGCGCTTTATTTTAATTGGCATCGGCGTCTCCTGGACCCTGGCGGCCGCGGTCGGCATCTTTATGACCACCGCCGACGTTCGCGACGTGCAGACGGCGATGATCTGGCTGGCGGGCAGCCTGCAGGCCGCCACCTGGCCGCTGCTGGCGGTGGCCGTTTGCTGGGCGCTGCCCGGGGCCATCATCCTGTTCTGTACCGCCCGGGCGGCGGACGTGGCGCTGCTGGGCGACCGGACCGCCATCGGCCTTGGCGTACGTCTGCAGCAACTGACGGTGCTGCGCTTTTTCGCGCCGGTGCTGCTGACCTCGGCCAGCGTCTCCTGCGTCGGCAGCCTGGGCTTTGTGGGCCTGATGGCGCCGCATATGGCGCGTTTCGTGCTGCGCGGCGGCCAGGTATCGCTGCTGTGCGGCAGCGCGCTGATTGGCGCCTTGCTGGTGCTGGCGACCGATACCCTTGGCCGGCTGGCGTTTGCCCCGCTGCAGATCCCGGCGGGGATTGTTATTGCCCTGGTGGGCTGCCCGTTCTTTGTTGTCTTGCTCTGGCGTCGCCGTGATGCCCTTTAACCAGGAAGGTAGTATGCGTTGGTTCGTCTCATTGCTGCTGTTGCTGACGGGGGCCGTCAGCGCCGCCGCCCCACAAACTCAAACTTTCACCGATGATTTAGGCCGCACGGTCACCGTGCCGCTGCATCCGCAGCGTATCGTTTCGATGCACGATCTCGATATTACCATTCCGCTGATTGAGCTTGGGGCGCCGCCGATCGCCAGCCACGGCCGGACGCGCCCGGACGGCAGCCACTATCTGCGATCCAGCGCCCAGCTTACCGGCGTCGATTTCGACAACAGCGAGATTCGCTTTATTGGCACCGCCGATATCGATCTGGAAGCGGTAGCCGCCGCCAGGCCGGATCTGATTATCACCGAGCCCAGCCGCCACGTGTCGGTAGAGCAACTGGAGAAGATTGCCCCGACGGTGAGCATCGACCATCTGCAGGGCAGCGCCCCGGAGATTTACCGCAAGCTGGCGCAACTGACCGGCACCCAGCCGCGGCTGGCGATCCTCGAGCGCCGCTATCAGGAACAAATCAGACAGCTGAAAGCGATGGTCAACCCACCGCAGTACAGCGTCTCAGTGATCCAGGCGAACAACGGCAAGGTCACGGTGCATCATTCGTATCATGCGCTGGGCCGGGTGCTGCGCGACGCCGGGTTCCGCTTTCCGCCGCTGATTGAGCGGATCCCCGACGGCCAGCGCATTGACGTCAGCGCGGAACAGCTGCCGGAGCTGGACGCCGATTTTGTCTTCGCCACCTGGCGGTCGGATACCGGCGGTAAGCCGCAGGATGAGCTGCAGGCGATGGAAGGCGTGATGCCCGGCTGGTGCGACTTTATGCGTGCCTGCCGCACCGGACACTATATTTTGCTGCCGCGGGAAGAGGTGATCTCTAACTCCTATGCCGCGCTGTCTCTGATGGTGGCCCAGGTGCAGTCGCATATTGCCGGCAGACCGATCCCGGCGGAGGCTAAATGAAAAGCGCGGTAAAAAAAGAGAAGGGCAAAGTCGATCTGTTCGGCGAACGCTATCGCGCCCGGGCGCACCAGCTTTCCCCCCGGCTGCGGGCCGTGGTCAGCTATATCAACGACAACCGCGAGGTGGTGCTGGAGCATACGGCGATGGAGATCGCCACGGCGACCCAGACCTCCGACGCCACGGTGGTGCGCGCCATCCAGGCGCTGGGCTTCGCCGGGCTACGCGAGCTTAAGCAGACTATGGAGCGCTGGTTCGGCACCTCGGTCACCTCGGCGGAAAAGATGCGCTCGACGGTCACGGCGCTCTCCAGCGACGTTAACTCCAGTATTGATTTTGTGCTTGAAGGCCATCAGCGGGTCTGCGAGGTCCTGTCGCGAGCCGACAACCGCGCGGCGGTGGCCCAGGCGGTGGCATTGCTCAGCGACGCGCGGCAGGTAGGGATCTTCGGCATCGGCGCCTCGGGGATCCTCGCCGAGTACACCGCCCGGCTGTTCAGCCGCATTGGCCTGCCGGCGTATGTGATGAACCGCACGGGCTTCAGCCTCGCCGAGCAGCTTATCGGCCTGCAGCGCGGCGATGTGCTGATCATGATGGGGCAAAAGTCTCCCCATCGCGAAGGGATGACCACCCTGCGCGAGGCCAAGCGGCTGGGTATCCCGACCATCCTGCTGACCCAGGCGGTGGATTCGCGCTTCAGCCAGGAGGCGCAGGTAGTGATCGACGTCCCGCGCGGCGGCGACAGCAGCCGGATGCCGCTGCACGGCACGGTGCTGGTCTGTCTGGAGATGATTATCCTGTCGGTGGCCTCCACCACGCCACAAAAAACGGTGAAATCCCTGAAGCGAATCAACGACCTGCACCGGGCCATTGGTAAATCCGGCGGTAAACGCGGCAGTTAATAAGATAATTCACCAGCGGGAAGGTTTCCGGTTGCATATAAAAGTCAGTGTGTGTATTTTTATGCAAAATAAATGCATAAAAAGGATATCTCATGATCAAGAATTTGCTCAAAGCGTGTTGCATGATGGCCGCGCTGACGGCAGCCGGCCAGGCGGCTGCGGAAACCTATACCGTCGGCTCCGGCGGCACCTACCGGCCGTTTGAATTTGAAAACAGCCAGAAACAGCTGGAAGGTTTCGACATCGACATCATCAAGGCCATCGCCAAAGCCGAAGGCTTTGACGTCAAGCTGGTCAATACCCCCTGGGAAGGCATCTTCGCCACGCTGAACACCGGCGACCGCGACATCATCATCTCCGGGATCACCATCACCGATAAACGCAAACAGATGGTCGATTTCTCCGCGCCGTACTTCCCGGCCGAGCAGTCTATCGTCGTCGCCCAGGACTCGCAGGTGGATTCGCTGGCAGCCCTGAAAAACGAGAAGGTCGGGGTGGTGAACTCCAGTACCGGCGATATCGTGGTTTCTGAGGTGCTGGGCAAAAACAGCACCGCGATCAAGCGCTTCGACAACACCCCGCTGATGCTCCAGGAGCTGTTTGAGGACGGCGTCAGCGCCGCGGTTGGCGACGTCGGGGTGGTGAAGTACTACATCAAACAGCACCCGGAGAAGCAGTTCAAGCTGGTGCCGGATGCCAAATTTGAGCGTCAGTATTTCGGTATTGCGGTGGCGAAAGGCAACAGCGAACTGCTGGGCAAAATCAACGCCGGGCTGCAAAAAATCGTTGCTGACGGGACTTACGCCAAAATCTATAAAACCTGGTTCGACGACAACGTGCCGACGCTGCCAGCGCAATAATCCACCATTTTCAGTGACCACGGCTATCGCCCAGGCGATAGCCGTATTTTTTAGGGAAGGACTATGACGGGATTCCGTTGGGAGATCATCGAGGAGTACGGCCCGCTGTTTGTGGACGGCGCCCTGATGACGATTAAATGTACCATTATCTGCGTGATCCTCGGGACGCTGTGGGGGTTAACGCTAGGACTGGGGCGGATGGCGAAGGCCGAGCACGGGCCGTGGAAATATATTCTCCGCTACCTGGTGCAGTTTCCGGTGCGCTTTTACGTCAGCGCCTTTCGCGGTACGCCGCTGTTCGTGCAGATCATGGTGGTGCACTTTGCGCTGGTGCCGCTGTTTATCAACCCGCGCGACGGCCTGCTGGTGACCGGCGGCCTGATGAGCGCCGACTTTGCCCGCGAACTGCGCGCCAGCTACGGGGCGTTCCTCTCCTGCATCGTGGCGATCACCCTTAACGCCGGAGCCTATGTGTCGGAGATTTTCCGCGCCGGCATCCAGTCGATCGACAAGGGGCAGATGGAGGCCTCCCGCGCGCTGGGCATGCCGTGGTGGAAAACCATGCGCAAGGTGATCCTCCCGCAGGCGTTTCGCCGCATTCTGCCGCCGCTGGGCAACAACGCCATCGCCATTGTCAAAGACTCGTCGCTGGCCTCGGCGATCGGCCTGGCCGATCTGGCCTACGCCGCGCGCACCGTCTCCGGCGCCTACGCCACCTACTGGGAACCCTACCTGACCATCTCTCTGGTCTACTGGGTGATCACCTTCCTGCTGGCGCAGCTGGTTAACCGTCTGGAAAAGAGGTTTGGCAAAAGTGATTCACATTAATAACTTACATAAGCGCTTCGGCGACAGCCACGTGCTGCGCGGCATCAGCTGCGATATTAAACCGCAGGAAGTGGTGTGCATCATCGGCCCATCCGGCTCGGGGAAAAGCACCTTCCTGCGCTGCATGAACGCCCTGGAGACGGTCAGCGACGGCGAGGTGGTAGTTAACGGCTTTGCCGCCCACGACCGGACCACCGACCTCAACAAGATGCGCGAAAGCGTCGGCATGGTGTTCCAGCGTTTTAACCTGTTCCCGCACATGACGGTGCTGGAAAATCTGATCATGGCGCCGATGAATCTGCGCAATATGCCGCGCCAGCAGGCAGTCGACCTGGCGGAGGCCTTGCTGGCGAAGGTGGGCTTAAGCGATAAGCGCGACGCCTGGCCCGCGAGCCTGTCCGGCGGCCAGCAGCAGCGGGTTGCCATCGCCCGCGCGCTGGCGATGAAGCCGTCGATTATGCTGTTCGATGAGCCCACGTCGGCGCTGGATCCAGAGCTGGTGGGCGACGTGCTGGAGGTGATGAAGAACCTCGCCAGCGAGGGGATGACCATGGTGATCGTGACCCACGAGATGGGATTTGCCCGCGAAGTGGCCGACCGGGTGATCTTCATCGACCAGGGCGTGATTCAGGAAGAGGGCAAGCCGGGGCAGATCTTTAGCGCGCCGACCAACCCACGCACCGCCGCGTTCCTCAGCAAGGTGCTGTAAACCGGGCGGGCTGGCGCGATGCCAGCCCGCTGAGCATTCCGGGTGTATTGACGAAGCTTTTAATCATCCGCGCAAACATTGACTGGGCTCATATATCCCGCGATAACCCCTTTGTTAATCTCAGGGTGTCGATTAGGACTTCTCCAGGAAAATAACGTTGGAAATCTTTTTTTAACCCACTGAAAAATAGCGATTAACTATTTTTCATACGCCAAAAATCATGGTCCGTTAATGACGGACTCGGTTTCGTATGGGTTAAAAAAGGTACGTTATGACAGTTACATGGACGGTCACGCCCGTGGGGTATCAGCACATTGCCAAACGCTGCCCCGCCTGCAATGTAAAACGCGACTTCGCGACTTCGCGACTTCGCGCCTTCCGGCGCCATCCGGGTGAATTCGCAAAAGAAGCTGCTGGATATCTGGAGCATCTATAAATGCACGCGCTGCGATTACACCTGGAATATCGCCCTGTTTTCCAGGCTGCACGTCAGCAAGATAAACCGTGAACTGCTTCAGCGCCTGCTGCAGAACGATGCAGCCATGGTTCACTATTATGCCGCTGACCTCGCGACGCTGAAGCGCAACCGCGCCGAGCCGTCGGGGCAACCTGATTTTCGTATTCAGGAGCAATGGTCGGTGACGCTGATGGCGTGCCCGCGGATAACGGTGCGCGTCAGAGTCAGTCAGCCATTTCGCGTCAGCCTGCTATCAATACTGAAAAAACAGCTCAAGCTGAGTACGGCTGAAATCCGGTGGTTGGTCGCGACAGGGCATATCGAGGGTATTTCACTAAAACAGCTCAAGACGAAAAAGCTGAAGGCGATGGAATATCGTTTTCAGCTGGCGGCGGAAACGCTGTATGCGCGACGCCGGATTACGTTATCACTTTGCGGTAGATAACTTGCCGGGAAGATAAGCCGCAGCGCTTGAGCTGCTGGCTTTTTTATTCCTCGGTGAATAAGGACGGCGAAGTTGGCCGTCCTGACTCCCTTATCTCCGCCTGCAAAAGCCACCTCCGCTGCAGCCATTCAATCTGCAGACGCATAGTAAACAAACGCCAGCTTATTGCCGTCGGGATCGCGGACGTAGGCGCTGTGAAAACCGTCGCCATACTGCGGCCGGTGACCGGGACCGCCTTCGTCACGTCCGCCGAGTTGCAGGGCGAGGGCATGCAGTTCCGCAATATGTGCGACGGAGCGGGCGTTAAGCGCCACCATCGTTCCATTGCCCACCCCGGCAGGCTGCTGGTCAAAAGGAACGCCCACGCACAGCCCACAGGTGTGATTGCCGTTGAAGGTCCCCCAGGACGCCCCCTGTTCGTTACGGCCGGCTTTGACGTGTCCCAGCAGCGCCATTAACGGGTCATAGAATTTGATGGCGCGTGGCAGGTCATTGGTTCCAAGCATGATGTATGAAAACATGATGTCCTCCTGGAGCAGGTTTGATGGCGTAAAACCTCAGCCTGGTTGCTGGCGAGCGGGCTGGCTGGCGCCAGGCCAGCCCCTCAAAACTACCGTGCGGACTCCGTCGCCTCATCCATCTCCTCTTCCTGCTCACTGGCAAGCAGGGTTTTCTCGTTTTTACACAGACACTGGATCAGCAGGAACAGCACGCCGCTGGCCACCAGGGTGGCGATCAGGCCATCGTAACCGGTGATGCCGATCAGCATGCCGCTGACCACCGGCCCGGCGACGCTGCCGGCGGACCAGAAGAAGCCGAACAGGGCGTTAATCATAATCAGCTTCTGCCCATTGAAGGTTTTCCCCGCCCGCACCAGCGACAGGGTATAGAGCGCGCCCGCCGCGGCGCCCAGCAGCAGACAAATGGCCATCAGCTGGAGGCGTGAACCGAGCATCAGCGGCAGGGCCAGCAGCGCCAGGCTGAAGACCACCGCGCAGCTCAGATGCACGCGGCGGATACCGACCCGGTCGGCCAGCCAGCCGAGCGGGGTCTGGAACATCGCATCCCCGGTGAGCACCACGGTGACCAGCAGCACCGCCATCCCTTCATTCAGCCCTTTGTCCATGCCGTACAGCGGCAGCAGGGCAAGGATGCTGGCGTCGAAGAAGGCGAAGCAGAAGACCCCGGAGGCCAGCACCGGCAGGAAGGCGCCAAGGCTGCGCCAGCTGGCGCGCTCCCCAAGGCTTTCGCGGGTGCCGGTGGGCAGATGGCGCAGCATCAGCAGGCAGACCGCGGTGACCGCGACAATTGCTATCAGCGCTGAGGTTTGCCAGGCGGGGCCGACGGAGATCAGCAGCGGCCCGGCCAGCTGGCAGCCGGTAAAGGCCGAGGCGTAGATGCCGGTGAGGGTGGCGCGCTGGCTGCCCGCTGCACCGCCGGTGATCCAGCTTTCGCCCAGCACGATAATGACCCCGGAGGCCAGGCCGGTCAGCAGGCGCGGCAGCAGAAGCAGCGCCATATCGGTGGTCATGCATGAGGCGATGGTCGCCAGCGCCAGCAGGATCAGGCTGCCGCTCAGCAGCACGCCCATTTCAACGCGCCGGCACAGCGCAGGAGAGAGGAAGGAGGAGATCATCATGCCGGCGGGCGGCAGGGCGGCCAGCAGGCCGACGTACAGCGGCGCGATCTGCTGCTGCGCCAGCTCAAGACTGATTAACGGCACCGTATAGCCGGTGATAAATCCCACGAGCGACGCGGCCATGATCATCGCCAGCGTGGGTGCGAGACGATTCTGGTCTGGGTTAAACATTTTATTTCCGATTACGGCGAGGTCAGTAGTGGATCCTTCGGCAAAATGCCGTCCTGATCTGCATAATAATTAATCGCCTGGCCGTTGTCACCGTTGAAATCACTACCAAAAAAGGACCGCAGGGCGGCAGAAGGGCTGTACGCCGCGCCGCCGCCGCATTTCGTGACGTTGTCAGCGTGTTAACGACAGGATATAACGGAGGGAGCGGCAGCGCCCCGACGCCGGTGAGCGACGGGGAAAAACGCGACGCATGACCGATTATTCAGCATTACGCTATGCAGGAAAGGAGTAATACATGGCTGTATCGCCGTCACTGATCGCCGAAGCCACAGGCTGGCGACGTGAATTTCACGCCGCGCCTGAGCTTGGATATCAGGAGCAGGAGACCTCACGCCGCGTTGCGGAGCTGCTGGCCTCGTTTGGGCTACAGGTTCACCGCGGGCTGGCCGGCACCGGCATCGTGGCGACCCTGGAAAACGGCCCCGGGCCGGTCATCGGCCTGCGCGCCGATATGGACGCCCTGCCGATCACCGAGCTGGGGAGCGTCAGCTACCGTTCGCGCCGCCCCGGGGTGATGCACGCCTGCGGCCACGACGGCCATACCGCGATGCTGCTGGCGGCCGCCGCCCATCTGGCGCAGACCCGTCGGTTCAGCGGCACCGTCCACTTTGTCTTTCAGCCGGCGGAAGAGAACCTCGGCGGCGCGCGCAAAATGGTGGAAGAGGGGCTATTTGAACGCTTCCCGATGGATGCCATCTATGCGCTGCATAACTGGCCGGGGATCCCCCTTGGCGAAGTGGCGCTCAGCGATGGCGCGATGATGGCCTCGCTGGATGCCTTCGAGATCACCCTGCGCGGGAAAAGCTGTCATGCGGCGATGCCGGAGAGCGGGGCCGATCCGATCGTCGCGGCGGCGCAGCTGATTATGGCGCTGCAGACCATTCCTTCCCGCCGCCTGTCGCCGCAGGATTCGGCGGTGGTCAGTATCACCCAGATAAACGGCGGCGAGGCGATCAACGTTCTGCCGGACACCGTGGTGCTGCGCGGTACCTTCCGCTGCCTGAGCAATCGCGTTCGCGCCCGCGTGCGGGAGCTCATCGAAAGCTATGTGGCGACCCAGCCGCAGGTGTCCGATGTGCAGGGCGAGATTAGCTGGTTCCCGGGCTATCCGGTGACCAAAAACCATGCGCTGCAGGCGCAGCAGCTGCGCGAGGTCGCCGCCGCCACTCTCGGCGCGGAAGCGGTGCGCTGGAACCAGGCGCCGTCAATGGCCTCCGAAGATTTTGCCTGCATGCTGGAGGCCTGTCCGGGGGCCTATTTCTGGATAGGCACCGACGGCGAAATCCCGTCAAAGCCGCTGCATAACGCCAGCTATGACTTTAACGATGCGCTGATCGGCCCCGGCGTCGCCATGTGGGTGGCGCTGGTGGAGAAACAGCTGCCGGCGGCGTAACCCACCGGCAGCGAAAGAGGGGGAGCGCGGCGCGCTCCCTGAGATCAGACGTCGGCGGCGGCTTTCAGTCGCGCCTTCATGTCGCTGTAGGCCGTCCAGGCATAGCGCTCCGCCCATTGCTGGTCGGCTATCGCTTCCACTTTCACCGCACAGTATTTGGTTTCCGGCGTTTTGGAGATCGGATCGAGGTTATCCTGGGTCAGCTCATTGCAGGCGCCCACCCACCACTGATAGGTCATATAGACCGCCCCCGGGTTAATGCGATCGCTAAGGTCGGCGCGGGAGATCACCTTTCCTCGGCGGGAGCTGACCCACACCAGCTGTTTGTCGGCGATCCCCAGCCGTTGCGCGTCCAGCGGATTCATCTGCACCCGTCCCGGCTCGTCGGCCAGCGACTGCAGCGCGGCGCAGTTGCCGGTCATTGAGCGGCAGGAGTAGTGCCCGACTTCCCGCACGGTGCAGAGCACCAGCGGCCACTCGTCATCCGGGCGCTCCGCCGGTGCGCGCCAGGCGGTGGCGAACAACTGCCCTTTACCGGAGGGGGTGTCGAAGCGGTTGTCTTTATACAGCCACGGCGTGCCGGGGTGATCGAGGGTCGGGCACGGCCACTGAACGTGTCCCATATCGCCCATTTTCTCCCAGGTCACGCCGTAGAACAGCGGGCAGAGTTCGCGCATCTCGTCCCAGATCTGCTGGTTGTTCTCATAGTGCATCGGATAGCCCATTTCGCTGGCCAGCAGGCTGATGATCTCCCAGTCGCGCTTCACATTTCCCGCCGGAGGGATCGCCTGTTCAAACCGCTGGAATCCACGGTCGGCGCAGGTGAAGACGCCGCCGTGCTCGCCCCAGGAGGTGGCTGGCAGCAGGACATCGGCCATTTCCGCGGTTTTGGTCATAAAGATGTCCTGCACCACCACAAAGTCCAGCGCCTCGATGCCTTTGCGCACCAGGCCGAGGTCGGCTTCGGTCTGCAGCGGATCTTCGCCCATGATGTAATAGGCTTTAATCTCGCCGGTCAGCGCTTTATGCGGCACCTCGGTGATGCGGGTGCCGACCTGGTCATCCATCAGCGCCGGGTCGACGCCCCAGGCGGCGGCGAATTTCGCCCGCACGGCGGGATCGGTGACCTCCTGATAGCCGGGGAACAGGTTCGGCAGCACGCCCATATCGCAGGCGCCCTGCACGTTGTTTTGCCCGCGGACCGGCCCCACGCCGACGTTAGGCCGTCCCAGGTTGCCGGTGAGCAGCGCCAGGCTTGCCAGGCCGCGCACCACGTCCACCGCCTGGCCAAACTGGGTGACCCCCATGCCCCACATAATGGTGGCGGATGGGGCCGCGGCGAAGATGCGCATCGCCTCCCGGATTTGCTGCGCGCTGACCCCAACGATCGCTTCCACCGCTTCCGGGGCGTAATCTTTCACCGCCTCGCGGTAAGCGTCCAGCCCTTCGGTATAGCGTTCGACATAGGTTTTGTTATACAGCTCCTCCTCCAGTAGCACATAGCCGAAGGCATTCACCAGCGCCATATTGCTGCCGTTGTTGAGCTGTAGATGACGGTCGGCTATGCGTGCGGTTTCAATGCGTCGCGGATCGCAGACGATGATTTTGGCGCCGTTGTCCCGGGCTTTGATCACCCGGCGGGCGACGATTGGATGGGAGTCGGCGCAGTTGTAGCCAAACACCAGCAGGCACTTCGAGTTTTCGATGTCGCTTATCGAGTTGCTCATCGCCCCGTTGCCCAGCGCCTGCTGCAGCCCGGCGACGGAGGGACCGTGGCAGACGCGGGCGCAGCAGTCGACGTTATTGGTGTTGAGCACCGCGCGGGCGAACTTTTGCATCACATAGTTGGTTTCGTTGCCGGTACCGCGCGAGGAGCCGGTGGTCATGATGGCGCGCGGGCCATGCTTCTCTTTGATCTCCCTGAGCTTGCTGGCGGTGTAGCGAATCGCCTCCTGCCAGCTGACCGGCGTAAAGGCGCCGCCTTTCTGATAGCGGATCATCGGTTGTTTAAGACGGGGCGTCAGGAGCTGCGTGTCATTAAGAAAATCCCAGCCGTAGTAGCCCTTCAGGCACAGCTGGTTCTGGTTGGTGACGCCGTCGGCGGCTTCCGCGCGAATGATTTTATTGTTGTCGACAACCAGTTTAAGTTTGCAACCCGCCCCGCAGTAGGGGCACACGCTCGTGATTTTTTTCATCAGTAACAGACCTGTTAACAGTGAACTGAGGATCGCTGTCGCGCCGGGCCCGACGGGCAACGATCGCGGTATCGCCTGGTGGTGATGCAGACGCAGGCCTGCTGCGTTATGCAGGTCTTGTGCCAAAAATTAACTTATTGATTTTTATTGTAAAATGAAAGGTGATTACTGACGGGAGCGTGACCTCGTCACTAATGACGATGACGCAGAGCGCCGACGTCAGACGCTCTGCGGGGTAAAACGTGGCTAGGCGAGAGGGCGGCAGCGGTCGAAGTGCGATTCGCTCAGGCCGACGTTGCGCGCGGCGGTGCAGATAGCCTGCCAACTGCCGGCATCCAGCGGGATCCCGTGGGCCAGCCGCGCTTCGCGGTTGGCGGCCTCCCATTCGCCGGGCGCCAGCACCGGGGCATCGGGATCGTGCGGTGTCTGTTTACACCATGCGATAAAGGCCTCCGTCTGCGCCTGGCTGTCCGGGGCATCGAACGCGTCCGGGCGCAGGATCACCGTGGTCATGCAGTTAAAGATGGCGTCGACGCTGGTCTGCAGACTCTCCTGATGGGTGGTTTGTCCCCCGGAGAGCGCGCCGCCGAGCACTTCGCACAGCGTCGCCAGGGCATAGCCTTTGTGCTGGGCGAAGGTGAGCAGGGCGCCCAGCGGCGAAGTCTGCATCACCGCCGGGTCGGTGGTGGGGAGCCCTTTGGCGTCGATCAGGCAGCCGGGCGCGACGGCTTCGCCTTTATGCCAGGCGACGCGGGTTTTACCAAAGGCGATGGCGCTGGTGGCGTAGTCCAGCAGCAGCGGCGGATGGCCCTCGCGGGGGAACACCACGCACAGCGGGTTAGTGCCGAAGCGGCTGTCCTTCCCGCGGAACGGGGCGACCATCGGATCGCCGATCACGCTGACGAAGTGAATGGAGATCAGCCCGGCAGCGGCGCACTGCTCGGCCCAGTAGCCGATGCGCCCGACGTGATGCGCATTGCGCAGGGCGATCGCCGCCATACCGTGCTGCTTCGCCTTTTCAATGCCTAACTGCATCGCCTCGTGGGCAACCACCTGGCCGAAGCCGGCGTTGCCGTCGAGGGTGACCACGGCGCCGGCGTCTTTGGTTACCGTGGCGTGGCGGTTGAGCTGCAGAAAACCACCGGCGTGGGATTTCACGTAGCTGGGGATCATCCCGACGCCGTGGGAGTCATGCCCGGCAAGATTGGCGGCGATCAGATGGTCCGCGACGAGGGTGGCTTCCCCCGGGGTACTGCCGAGATGGGTAAACAGTGAGACGACAAACTGATGCAGATCCGTCGCCAGAAAGCGGTGTCCTGTAGGCACTGATTCTCTCCTGTAGTCTGTTGTTATTTTGTTATGTTTGCCGTTTTATGCTGCGCCGCCCGGCGCAGAAGGTCAAGGGCGGCTTCTCCCGGTGGAACGTCACCGCGTCTGCGTCTGAGTCAGGCGCCAGGCGATAAAAAACCGGGTCGGGATCGCGTTTTAATTAACGCCATAAACACCACATTTTTAAATTCTGCCAGTGTCACAAAAGCCAGAAAAAAGCCATCCCCGTCGTTGCAAGGGGAGCTGATACCACTATATGTTAAATTTGTGTTTATTAATTGATGATTAAAGGTTGGTATCATGTATAAGAAAATAAGTGGTTTAGTGGTTTCACTGACGGCCGTTTTCGCCTGTGCCGCCTGGGCGGAGGTGCCTGCGGGCTATCCGGCGGATTATCAAAAAACGGTGGATGCCGCCGTCAAAGAGGGCAAGGTGGTGATCTATTCCACTACTGATACCAAAGCGGCCGGGCCGTTAATTAAAGGATTCGAAGCGCAATATCCGGGCGTAAAAGTCGAATATAACGACATGAACAGCACCGAGCTGTATAACCGCTATATCAGCGAGCAGGCCGCCGGGGGCGGCAGCGGGGACGTAGTGTGGAGCTCGTCGATGGATACCGCGCTGAAATTAGCTACCGAATACGCGGAGCAATATGCCTCGCCGGAGGTGAAGCAATTACCCGACTGGGCGGTCTGGCAGCAGAAAGCCTATGGCACCACCTACGAGCCGGTGGTGTTTATCTATAACAAACGCCTGATCCCGCAGAATGAGGTCCCGGATTCGCATACCGCGCTGGCAAAACTGATCGCCAGCCAGGCCGATAAATTTAAAGGCAAAGTCACCACTTACGATATCGAAAAATCGGGCCTCGGCTTTATGCTGGCGGTGCAGGACAGCCAGGCCGACGCGAACTATTTTACCGACCTGGCGAATATTGCCAAAGGCGGCCTGACGGTGCAGTCTTCCACCGGCACGATGATGGAGCGCGTCTCCTCTGGCGAAAACCTGATCGGCTATAACATTCTGGGCTCCTATGCCGAAGCGCGGGCGAAAAACGATCCCTCCTTAGGCATTGCCTATCCGAAAGATTACGTGCTGGTGCTCTCCCGCGTCTCGTTTATTAGCCAGGAGAGCGAACATCCCAATGCGGCGAAATTGTGGCTCGACTATGTCCTGTCGGAAAAAGGCCAGCAGATCCTCGCCAGCCAGGCGGATATTCCCTCTATTCGTCGCGATATTGAAGGTAAAAATGATATCGACGGCATGACCGCGCTGCTGGGCAAAGCGTTAAAACCGATCCCGGTCAACGAAACGCTGCTCGATTATTTACAGCCGCAAAAACGCCTGCAGTTTATTAAACAATGGCGCAGCGCCGCCGCGAAATAATCCTCCCCCGGGGCGTCGCCGATGCCCCTTATTCACACCCGGCGGGTTTTTTCTCCTGACCGAAGGGATGAACCATGAATGTATTACGCAGAAAGTGGCAGGGGCTGCCGCGCGGCGTGGTGGTGTGCATCACGGCGCTGGTGATTTACGTCCCGCTGTTATTTATTGTGGTGCAGAGTTTTCTCTCCGCGCCATTCTTTTCCCGCTCCAAATCCTGGAGTCTGGAAGCCTTCGCCTTTATTTTTACCGACCCGGATTTTTATCTGGCATTAAGATCCGGTTTTATTCTCGCCTTTGGCCTGGTGATTATCGCCATTCCGCTGGGCGGTATTTTGGCGTTTCTGATGGTGCGCACCGATTTACCCGGCCGACGGTTCATTGAGCCGCTGATCCTGGTGCCGATTTTCGTTTCGCCGATGGTGCTGGGCTTTGGCTACGTGGTGGCCGCCGGGCCGGTGGGCTTCTTTTCCCAGTGGGCGCAGCAGCTGATCGGCTTTGTGCCGTGGAATATCTACTCGATGTTCAGCATTGTGGTTATCGCCGGCTTAACACACGTGCCGCACGCCTATCTCTATATCTCCTCGGCGCTGCGCAGCGTCGGTTCCGACGTGGAAGAGGCGGCGCGCACCGTCGGCGCCACGCCGCTGCAGGTGATGACCTCGGTGAGTCTGCCGATGGTGCGCCCGTCCATTCTTTACGCCTGCGTGCTGCTCTTCTTCCTCGGTCTGGAAGTTTTCGGTCTGATGCTGGTGCTGGGCGACCCCGAGGGCAACATGGTGCTGGCGACCTATCTCTATAAGCTGACTAACAAGCTCGGCACCCCCTCCTATCATCTGATGGCGGCGGTGGCGGTGGTGCTGATCTGCATCACCATCCCGCTGGTGATGCTCCAGCGGCGGCTGATGCGCACCGCCAACCGCTTTGTCACCATGAAGGGCAAGGCGTCGCAGGCGCGGGCGCTGCCGCTGGGCAAATGGCGCTGGGTCGCCGGAGCGGTGGTGATGGCCTGGCTGACGGTGACCATCGGCGTACCGCTGCTCGGCGTGGCGCTACGCGCTTTTATCTCCAACTGGGGCGTCGGGGTGTCGCTGTGGGATGAGCTTTCGCTGGCGACGTTCCACAATATCTGGCAGCAGCCCAACCTGCTGCGGGCGATCGTCAACTCGATGGCTATCGGCATCGTTGGCGGCGCGCTGGCGGTGATCTGCTATCTGTTTGTCGGCATCGCCATGCATCGCAAAGCCGACAACGTCACCCGCTTTCTCGACTACAGCGTGCTGGTCCCGCGCGCGGTGCCGGGGCTGCTGGCCGGTCTGGCCTTCCTGTGGGTGTTCCTGTTCGTGCCGATGTGGCTCGATCAGTCGCTGAAGCACGGCTGGCTCTCGGCGCTGCCGGTGGCCGACTGGCTGCGCGAGCACCTTATCGTGCAGCTGCGCGCCCTGCGCAACACCATCTTCAGCGTCTGGCTGGCCTACACCGTGGTGTGGATGGCCTACGGCCTGCGACTCATCTCTTCGACGCTGCTGCAGGTGGGCCCGGAGCTGGAGGAGGCGGCGCGCAGCACCGGCGCTTCCCGGGGGCAGATCACCCGCCACGTGACCGTCCCGCTGTCGCGCTATGGGCTGATTGGCTCCTGGCTGCTGATGTTCCTTATCTTTGAGCGCGAATATTCCACCGGCGTCTATCTGCTGTCGCCGGGTACCGAAACCATCGGCTCGATGCTGGTGTCGCTGTGGGCGGCGGGGGCCATCGATATCGTCGCGGCGCTCTCCTTTATTAATATTCTGCTGGTGGTGATTGGCCTCGGTATCGCCCTGCGCTTTGGAGTGAAATTACATGATTGAATTATCGGTAGAAAATCTGCATCTCACCTATGGCGACAACCCGGTGCTGAAGGGGGTGTCCATGACGCTCGGCCGGGGGGAGGTGGTATCGCTGCTGGGGCCGTCGGGAAGCGGCAAAACCACGCTGCTGCGGGCGGTGGCCGGGCTGGAAAAACCGACGAGCGGACGGATCGCCATTGGCAACCGCACGGTGTACGACGGCACGCCGCGCAGCGAAATCCCGGCCGAAGAGCGTAACCTGGGCCTGGTCTTTCAGTCCTATGCCCTGTGGCCGCACAAAACGGTGTTCGACAACGTGGCCTATCCGCTGAAGCTGCGTAAAGTCGCCGCCGGGGAGATAAAAGAGCGGGTGCAACGCGTGCTGGATCAACTGGGGCTGGGGCATCTTGGCAACCGCCATCCGCACCAGCTCTCCGGCGGCCAGCAGCAGCGGGTGGCCATCGGTCGGGCGCTGGTCTACAACCCGCCGGTTATCCTGCTGGATGAGCCGCTCTCCAACCTTGACGCCAAGCTGCGCGAAGAGGCGCGGGTGTTTCTGCGCGAGCTGATCATCAAGCTGGGGCTGTCGGCGCTGATGGTCACCCACGATCAGAATGAAGCAATGGCCATCTCCGATCGTATTCTGCTGCTGAATAATGGCGTCATTGAGCAGCAGGGGACGCCGCAGGAGATGTACGGCAGTCCGGCGACGCTGTTCGCCGCCGAGTTTATGGGCAGCAATAACCGCCTGCACGGTAAGGTGACGGCGCTGGAGAACGGTCGTGCGAGGGTTGAAGGCGCCAGCTGGACGCTGTGGGGACGAGCGGGCGAGGGGGTCAGCGTCGGCCAACCGGCGACGGCGGTGATCCGCGTCGAGCGCCTGCGTCTGGACGGCGCAGCGCAGGATAACAGTCTCCAGCTCCCGCTGCTGACCAGCATGTATCTTGGCGACCGCTGGGAGTACCTGTTCCGTACCGAAGGCGACGACTTTCCGCTGCGTGCCTACGGAACGGCGCTGCGCGATGCCGAACACTGCCATCTGACGCTCCCGGCGGAGGATGTGTGGATTTTTCCGCAGCGGTAACTGCGCGAAGCCACGGAAGGCAAGCGCCAGGATGACGCGCTACGTTCCGGGAATGACAAAAGTGTTTTGCGCCTGGCTGCGGCCCGGGGAGGCGAGTAGGGTAGACCGGTCCTGGTCAGCAGCAAGTCAACGGTGGTGAGATGGGGACTTACTTTTTCGTTTGATGAATGTGATGCTGATGCGGAACCCCTGCGGAGTGCAATTATCGTAAATCTGGTGTTTTAATACGCCGCTAAACACAATATGCTGGTGTCTTCCCCACATGCGTGGGGGTGTTTCTGGGTTTTCGTTCGAGTTTAGCGCCTGCAGGCGGTCTTCCCCACATGCGTGGGGGTGTTTCCCAGTCGCCAGGAACAAACTGTTCAACGGTTACGTCTTCCCCACATGCGTGGGGGTGTTTCTTATTATCTGCCGGTCGAATCCTCATATTTAGAGGTCTTCCCCACATGCGTGGGGGTGTTTCTACATCTGGCGCGAGAATAAGAAAGGCAACCCCGTCTTCCCCACATGCGTGGGGGTGTTTCTTGCTCTTGCCACAGCCGCGCCACGTTTATTTTGTCTTCCCCACATGCGTGGGGGTGTTTCTCGAATGGGAAAACCTGTTCGCTTTTTTATCAGGTCTTCCCCACATGCGTGGGGGTGTTTCTGGGATTCAGCCTGGGTTCTCTCTTGATGTGAGGTCTTCCCCATATGCGTGGGGGTGTTTCTCATGTAACTTTCAGTGCGCACCTTCTTTCATGGTCTTCCCCACATACGTGGGGTGTTTCTCTCGTGATGGTCTATGACGTCGCCGTCGGTGGGTCTTCCCCACACGTGTGGGGCGATTCAACAAAGCTGGTCAACCGTTGTTATCGTTATCTTGGTTTAGTTTGGCAAACACAGTTTAATATATTTTTCATGTGAATTTAAAATTCATATTCATGTGTTATATTTATTTTTTATTTCGCAATGGTTGTTAAGTCCATTTTTCTGGCGCACCTGAAGTATGATTATTCATACTACTTATTTATAATGTCTGATATTGTCGATTTGATGTCTCACATTAAGCGCAGCGTTTGTGAGTGCTTTTTATTTTATAAAAAATTATTTATAAAGCTTCCTGACTTTAGTATTAATAAAACGCACATGTTTTATTAAGGATGATTTTCATGAGGCGCTTAACCAGGGTTTCGCTACAAAATCAACATGCCATCGCGGCGATAAGTTTTGAAAACTGCCCGGCGAAAACCCGGATGTTGAGTGATGGTCGCGTGGTGCAGGGACGCTCGGTATTGAGTCATTGTAAGATTGTCGGGGAGATTGCCCGGGCGCTTATAGCGCTGTATCCCGAGCCGATGCGAAGTCGACTCTTTCCCGCAGGAAGTGAAATGGCAGCGGCTGGCCACGATATCGGAAAGGTCAGTCCGACGTTTTCCGCCAAACTTTTTGCGGCCTGTGACGTTAATGACCTCCGTCTTGCTGGGTTATCGGCGGTGAATCCCGGACTCGAAACGCTCTGGGGAGGACATGCAGGCGTCAGTCAGGCGACAGCGGAAAGTTTATATGCTCCGCGCTATGTTCCTGAGATCCTTGGTCAGCACCATGGTTTTAATCCAGGGCTCAACGGCAGGCGTGGTGATGCTGAAGTATTCGGCGGGCCGCTCTGGTTTGATGAGCGTAAAAAACTCGTGGATAAGCTGAAAGCGGAACTCTCCGCTGATTGGCCGACATTTGATTCAGCGGCTCAGGCTCGCGTGGTCGCCGGGTTGACCTCGGTAGCCGACTGGATTGGCTCTGGCGAATTTTTTGAAAATCCTGAGCAAGCGTGGCAGCCTGCCATAACGGCAGCCCTTAATAACGCCGGTTTTATTAAACCCGTTATACGTAAGGGACTATCCTTTGCAGAGGTCTTTTTTCCTGACGATCCGTCGAAGGAACCACGCGAAGCGCAATCGCGCTTTATTGACCAGGTTGCGGGGCCGGGTCTTTATATTCTCGAAGCGCAAATGGGGATGGGGAAAACCGAAGCTGCGTTATACGCTGCTTATCAAATGCTGACTGAGGAAAAAGCAACCGGTATTTATTTTGCGCTACCCACCCAGCTTACCTCGAACAAAATATACGATCGCTTTAATGCGTTTCTGCAACAAATTGTCAGTACTGAAACTCCACAGCATGCCTTACTTTTACATTCTGGCGCCTGGTTGATGAATACCGAGATGGGAGAAGAAGCAAGCCCTGGTGGCGCGTGGTTTAACCACCGTAAACGCGGCTTATTAGCGCCGTTTGCCGTCGGTACCATCGATCAGGCGCTGATGGCGGTGATGAATATTAAGCATGGTTTTGTCAGAGCGTTAGGGCTCGCAGGCAAGGTCGTGATCCTTGACGAAGTTCATACATACGATTTGTACACCGGCACGATCCTTAATGCGTTAGTCGAATTTCTGCGTCAAATCGACTGTACGGTGATTATTCTCAGCGCCACGCTGAGTCGGGCCCGCCGTGACGCCTTGCTGCAACAGACTACAAGCAGTGAGGCCTACCCGCTGATCACCGCCGCGCCCATCAGCGCAAGAGAGCAAGCGCTGGTAGAGATTGGCGTTCCTGTCACTGAGCACGCCACCCTTACGCTGTATTCCTGTAACAATGATGAATCCGCGCTGGAAGAGGCGCTGCGGCGCGCAGAACGTGGGCAACAGGTGTTGTGGATTGAAAATACCGTAGCTGAAGCGCAGCAACGGTATCTGGATATGGCTAGCCGGGCGGTTGAGGTGGGATGTGAAATCGGACTCTTACATTCTCGTTTTACGCCTCAGCACCGCAACCGGCATGAGCAACGCTGGATCGCGCTCTACGGCCGGACCGGCTGGTCGCAACGTCAGCAGTGCGGGCGTATTTTAGTCGGCACCCAGGTTCTGGAACAATCCCTTGATATTGATGCCGATTTCCTCGTGAGCCGATTTGCGCCATCCGATATGTTGCTGCAACGTCTTGGCCGGCTGTGGCGACATACCGATACACCCCGCAATGTGAGTGCGAAGGCGGAATGCTGGCTATTGTCACCTTCGCTGGAGAGCGCTTTAGCCAACCCGGGCTCGGCATTCGGCATGAGCGCCCTGGTCTACTCACCCTATGTGTTATGCCGCAGTCTGGAGGTCTGGCAAGAGATCCCGTCTCTCTCGTTGCCAGGAGATATTCGTCCCCTGATCGACCGGACCTATGTTGCACGTGCGGAAGAGGGACCATGGGCCACGCTACTGCATGAACTCAAGAATGGCAGCCGCTTTCGTTCTGGTGAAGAGGCGCTGCAGTCGCTGGCGAAGCTCACGTTATCTGGCGGCGGGAAAACGCTGCCTGAGCATAAAGCGGAGACTCGCTATAGCGATCGTGACACTCATGATCTGCTGCTGCTGCGTGGTCTGCGTACGCAAGACGGCGTCACGTATATGCGCCTTCTTGATGATGGTGAATTAGCCCTTCCTCATGGGCGCAACCGTTTAAGTCGGTTGCAATGGCGACAGCTGGCGGTGGCGCTGAATCAGCAGCTGGTACGAGTTAATCCGGCTTATTGTCCGCCCACGATAGCAAAAAGTGATCTGGAAAAATTACACCTGCAGGAGGTGTTCTATCTCGGCCGCCCCGAAGATGATGAGGCGTTATTGCGCGTTGCCATTGTCAGCCCCGCGGGTGAACTGAAGACGCTGGATGGCCGCCCCGCGGGAGAGAAATACACCCTTGAATACAGTGAATATCTTGGCTTCCGGGCCATTTCCAAAAAGGAATAAACCATGGAGAACCGCTTCAATTTGATTGATGAACCCTGGATTGCGGTCGTGGATGTGGGGTTGGTCAGTTTAACCGATATTTTCAGTCAGCCGACATTACGCGCTTTAGGGGGAAATCCGGTAGAAAAAATCGCGCTTACCAAATTGCTACTTGCTATCGCCCAGTCAGCCGCGACGCCGGCTGATGATAGCGACTGGCAGCAGATGGGCTGGCAGGGAATGGCCCATTGCTGCCTGAAGTACCTTGCTAAATGGCACGACCGTTTTTATCTGTATGGCGAAAAGCCGTTCTTACAGATGCCCGCTATTCAGGCCGCTGAATGTAAGTCATTGGGCGTATTATCACCTGAGGTGAGTACCGGCAATACCACCGTTTTAACCGAAAGTCAGCAACAGCAGCAATTAACTGATGCGGACAAAGCGCTAGCTATTATTGTGCAAATGGGCTTTGGGCTCGGAGGCAAGAAAACCGATAACTCTGTGGTATTAACGCCGGGCTATCGGGGTAAACAAAACGACAAGGGGAAGCCGGGCAGTGGAAAGGCCGGGATTTCTGTCGGGCATATGGGATTGTTACATTCGTTCTGGCAGGGGAATTCAATCGTACAGAGCATTTGGCTCAATTTATTTACCGCTGAGGATATTGCACAACTGGTGATGTATCCCACGCTGGGGACTGCGCCGTGGGAGCGAATGCCGACAGGGGAAGATGATGACGTTGCGCGTTCGTTAAAAGCATCGCTGCTTGGCCGCCTGATCCCAATGGGTAAATTTTGTCTGTTAGCCGGGGACGGTATTCACTATAGCGACGGTATAAGCCATGCCGGCTATCTGGAAGGCAAAACCGATCCCACGGTTTCCGTCGATTTTTCAGGAAAGAAACCGAAGGCATTATGGGTTAACCCAGGCAAACGCCCCTGGCGCGAACTGACGTCGTTATTACAGTTTATTGAGCAGGATAGCTCCCGAGGATATGAAACCCGTCAGCTTAACCTTCCTTTGAAGCGAATAGCCCATAATACGGTTCAGTTTGCGCTATGGTCGGGCGGCTTACGGGTAAGTAGTAATGCGGGTGAACAGTATGCTTCAGGAATGGATGATTATGTTCAGTCAGAAATATGGTTGTCATCCGAATTAATTAATAATTGCTTTATTGAATATTTAAAATATGAAATGACGCAGCTTGATGCTGTGCAAAAACAGCTTTGGGGTGCAGTTGTACGTTATTTCCGACAGCTTTCCGATATTGATAAATCAGCAACCGGTAAGGCCCAACCCTTTGTGGCAAAACAGGCCGAAAAAGCAACGGCGCTATTCTGGCAACTCTGCGAGCGTCAGGCCCAGGCGCTCATTAATGTTTGCCTGAGTTCCGGGGAAGACCATTCCGCGCGTCATCAGTTACGAAAAACGTTTATCAGCTATGCCGGCCAGGTTTTTAATCGGCTCTGTCCTCGTGACAGTGCCCGTCAATTAGATGCCTGGGCGCAGTCCCGGCCTAATTTTTCCAAATATCTCACCGTCGATTAAGGAGGATCTTAATGGATCAGTTTCCTGCAGACGTTACCGCTGAAAGCGCGAGTAACGAATTGCCCGCCAAACGATTTGTCGGTTACGTGATTGAGCGTATCGCAAAAGACAATGGCTTTGCCGCCCGCCTTAAACGAGCGGACAACCCGGCGACTGAGTATCAGAGCTGGGAAATTCTGGCAGGGTTTGGCATTGATCTGGAAAAAGAGTGGCAGCGCCTTCCGTACTGCGTCATTGGCGCCGCGCTGGCCAGGGTGAAACCGGCCAGCAATGGCACGACCTCGCTGGGAGGCGCCATTGCAGCTTGTTATCCCGAAGGGAATCAGTCTGAACAGGCGAAAGCCCGCCTGCGGCGATTGTTGGCCTGTACCTCGACGAGTGAAGCATGCCGTATTCTGCGCCCGTTGCTGGCATTAATGGCCAGCCGCAATGTGACACTGGATTTCGCCAGGCTACTCAATGAACTGCAGTGGTTTTCCGGCAGCAGTCGCGAACGGATCCGCGCCCGCTGGGCGCAAGAATTCTATCGTCGAGCCGATGAGGCAGCCGGGAATGAGGCGGGGAATCCACATGACTGAACTCTTTGCGAGTGCTTTACATCTCGATCGCGCTGCGGTGAAAGCCCTGAAAATCAGCGATGCCTATTCCCTGCACCGGGTGGTGTACAGCCTGTTTGCTGATGCGCGCACAGACCAGGAGAAGTGCAGCCATATGTCGAGCGGGATTGCTTATGCCGACCAGGGCGGAGATTTCCATGGCCGCAAAGTATTGATCGTCTCTGACAGACCTCCCGCTGCAAAGGTCGATGGGCTGTACGGTGAGGTCAACAGCAGATTAATTCCGGCCGCCTTTCTCTCTCATTCACATTATCGCTTTCAGGTGCAGGTGAATCCGGTACGGAAGGATAAACAGACAGGTAAACGCGTCGCGGTGAAAGGCCGGACTGATATTGCGCAGTGGTTCATTCAGCGCGCTGCCAGCCGCTGGGGCTTTGAAGTGGATGCGTCGAGCCTGCAGGTTGACGCGGTGGAAGTGCTGCAATTTAAAGATAAAGCAGGTCGCCAGGTGACCCTTGGCAAGGCGACGGTGCAGGGCTTGCTTACCGTCACCGACCGACAGCAGTTCCAGCATAGCTTTCATCATGGCATTGGCAAAGGGCGAGCCTTTGGCTGTGGCCTGCTGCAGATTGTGCCCGTTGTTGATGCGCTTTTTTCCTGATGGTTAATCAATTTATTAAGGATAATCCAATGACTACCCCATTTAAAAACACCCGTATCGAGTTTCATATTTTGCAGTCTTTCCCGGTGACCTGCCTTAACCGCGATGACGTGGGGGCTCCCAAGTCCGCTATTGTCGGCGGTGTGTCGCGCGCCAGAGTGTCATCGCAGTGCTGGAAACGTCAGGTTCGTCTGGCGCTGCCAGATTTTGGAATTCGTCTCGGGGTGCGTAGTAAAAAAATTGCTTCATTGCTGGCCAATGCCTGTCGCACAGCAGGGGCGAGCGAAGAACAGGCCACTCACTGCGGTGAGACGATGGCCGCTTTTTTCTCCGACGATACCCTGTTGTTTCTCAGCGCGGCTGAGGCCGCCGCATTTGCCGCTTATGCGCAGGAAAAAGATTTTGACGCCGCGAGCCTGAAAGACAAAGAACTGGTCAAGGTCGCCAAAAAGGTGGTTAACAATACCCTGGATGCCCTGGATATTGCGCTTTTAGGCCGTATGGTGGCCAAAGCGGCGGATATGAACGTTGAGGCGGCGGCATCGTTCGCGCATGCCATTTCCACCCATAAAGTGAGTAATGAGGTCGAGTTTTTTACCGCCGTGGATGACTGTAAAACGGAGGATGAAAGCGGTTCGGCACATATGGGCAGCCTGGAGTTTAATTCGGCGACCTACTATCGCTATGTCAGCCTGGATCTCGGGCAACTGGCGCAGACGTTGGGTGAGGGCGCCGATATGAAAACCGCCGTCGCCGCTTTTGTTAAGGCACTCTATGTCGCCGTCCCCTCAGCCCGACAGACAACGCAGTCCGGGGCCTGCCCGTGGGAATATGCTCGCGTGTTACTGCGTAAAGGTCAGGGTCTGCAGGCTTCATTCGAGCAGCCCGTTAAGAGTCAGGGTGAAGGCTTCTTATCCCCCAGTAAAGCGGCGCTCAAAGACTGGTTGCATACAAAAGAAAAACTCTCTGGCTCCCTGTTCGGCAAACAAGGCGATTACGAGTGGGGTGAGGATCTTGACTACAGCATTGACCGACTGATCGCTGACTTGCAGTCACATCTGTAATGGACGGTGAAGATGAGCCAAACTACGCACTATATGCTGCTGTGGCTTGAAGGGCCGCTGCAGTCATGGGGATTCGATTCAAAGTTCGGTGTACGCGATACGCTGAATTTCCCGACCCGCTCGGGCATTCTGGGGCTGATTTGCTGTGCACGAGGCGCCGCGGGGCCAGAGGTCGAGTGGCTGGCGGAGATGAATAACCTGCCGATGGAGGTTCGCGCCTACGCCCGAACCGACAAGGAGGGCCAGCCGCTCCTGCGCGAGCCGACATTGTGCGATTTCCAGATGGTTGGCAGCGGATATGACGACAGCGATCCGTGGCAAAGTCTGCTGATCCCTAAAACATCCGATGGAAAGAAAGCCGTAGGGGGTGGAACGAAAATGACCTACCGCCACTATCTCCAGGATGCCGTATTCGCCGTGGTAATGGGGCTTGGCAGCCAGCAAGCCGAGTCGTTACCAGAGGCGCTACAAAATCCGGTATGGGATTTATATCTCGGTCGTAAAAGCTGCGTGCCCAGCGAGCTGATCTATCAGGGCATCTATGACAGCGCAGAAGCGGCATGGCAGCAGGCCCGGACATTAGCTGAGAGTAAGCGGCGCACGCTGAGCTACAGGGTCATTGAAGGGGAAGGGGATGGCGATGTCATCACGCTTAATGATGTCCCGGTGCAGTTCGGCCGGCATAAGCGTTACCGGGATCGTCAGGTGACCGTGCTGGAGTGCGGCTAATGGCCCTGGGGGAGAGGCTGTTTGTCAAAGTTACCCGCGAACTCCTGCCTCAGGTAAAAGATAAATATCCTTTTCTCTATCTTGAGCGCGGGCGGCTGGAAATTGATGACAGCAGTGTGAAATGGGTGGATGCGGATGGCAACGTGGTGCCTCTCCCGGTGGCGACCATCAACACGCTGCTGCTCGGCCCCGGGACAACTGTGACGCATGAGGCGATCAAAACCGCGACCGCCGCTAACTGCGCGGTGTGTTGGGTGGGCGAGGATAGCCTGCTGTTTTATGCCGCCGGTTTTTTGCCCACTGCTGATACCCGCAATCTTAAAGCGCAGATGGCGCTGGCCTGCGATGGGGCGTCTGCCCTTAAGGTTGCCAGGATGATGTTTGCTAAACGCTTTCCGGATGCCGATCTGGAGGGTAAAAGTTTAAACAGCATGATGGGCATGGAGGGGAGTCGGGTTCGCGCGTTGTATCAGCAGAAAGCGCAGGAGTATGGCGTCGGCTGGAAAGGGCGTCAGTTTACACCAGGCAAGTTTGAACTGAGTGACCTGACAAACCAGGTACTGACCTCCACCAACGCCGCCCTGTATGGCATTTTATGCTCGGTTGTGCATGCGATGGGCTACTCGCCGTATATCGGCTTTATCCATTCAGGTAGCCCTTTACCGTTTGTCTATGATTTGGCCGACCTATATAAAGAACGACTCTGTATCGATCTGGCTTTTTCGCTGTCGAGGGAGATGGCGGGTCGATATGATAAACATAAAGTTTCTGAGGCATTCAGAAAACGAGTGATAGCCCTGGATTTGCTCAACCTTATTGCCGCCGATATCAATGAGCTAATGGGAGGAAAAGGTGCTCGTCGTACTGGCAAATGATCTGCCGCCAGCGGTCCGTGGACGAATGAAGCTGTGGTTTGTCGAACCCCGGCCAAATGTGTTCGTCTCAGGCGTCAAAGATTCGGTTGCACAAACCGTTGTTGATTATCTGATGCAGTACACGCCTGTGGAATCGGGCCTGATGCTGTTTCGCAGTATTCCTCAACCGCCTGGTTATGAAATTCGCTACAAGGGTGAGGTCAGAAAGCCGATTATTGAACTCAGTGGGTTACAGCTGATTATTGAAACCCTAAAACTGTCGTAATACGTGGATATTGTGGTTAAATTCTCGCTCTTTCACAATATGTTGGTGTCTTCCCCACGCACGTGGGGGTGTTTCCGGGTGAACTCCCCCCGCAGGTGGAGGTGTTTGGTCTTCCCCACGCACGTGGGGGTGTTTCCTCCCCCCGCAGGTGGAGGTGTTTGGGCAGCTTGTCTTCCCCACGCACGTGGGGGTGTTTCTTTGCTGGTCCGCAGCGCGGTCGCGGTTGGGGGGTCTTCCCCACGCACGTGGGGGTGTTTCCTTTTGATCTTCGCACCATTTTTCAACGGCTTTGTCTTCCCCACGCACGTGGGGGTGTTTCTAACCCCGGTTTGATCCAGTTTTTCAACCAGCCGTCTTCCCCACGCACGTGGGGGTGTTTCCAGACCTCTTCGTCCACCTCGACCGCCCTACAGGTCTTCCCCACGCACGTGGGGGTGTTTCTATCGCCCGGGCTCGCAGGCGCAGGACTATATCGTCTTCCCCACGCACGTGGGGGTGTTTCTACCAGTTACAGAAAGGGGATTGCCTCGAAGTTGTCTTCCCCACGCACGTGGGGGTGTTTCTATATTGGCTATATCCCGATTTATACAGGCATGGTCTTCCCCACGCACGTGGGGGTGTTTCCATCAGCAGAGAACCCGAGCGTAGACAGGCATTGTCTTCCCCACGCACGTGGGGGTGTTTCTATTGTTCGCGGCAAGTGTCATACGACCTGGTAGTCTTCCCCACGCACGTGGGGGTGTTTCTCATCCTTAACGGGTCGATGATTGAGCCTGTGAGTCTTCCCCACGCACGTGGGGGTGTTTCCCAGCCATCGGCAAAGCATATCGCGCGACCGTGGTCTTCCCCACGCACGTGGGGGTGTTTCCTCGCGCGCCGCTGCGGGCTGATCACGGCCAGCGTCTTCCCCACGCACGTGGGGGTGTTTCCAAAGAGGGGATCTGTTACGAGCTGCGCGACTAGTCTTCCCTACGCATGTGGGGCTTAGCAATAAGCGGAATACTCGTATTAGAATAAATATTTTATAGCCAGCGAAACTTAAAATGATTTTTAGCTAATGAAACTGTCGTTTGGGAGAGGTAGGAGTATTTTATTGCGATAGAGAAGGGAACTGTTTAAAGCAATAACCGCGAATGATTCTTATAAAATGAAGGATAGGGAATTCATATGTTTCGGCTTTACCAGTCACATGATTTAATACGCCAGTTAAAACCTGAAGACTTTCAATATATTTTGACACCAGCAGGTTCGCTAAGAGAAGTGTGTATACATTACGACCTCTCCTGTGAGGCGAATGGTCACAGCCTCGCTTTTGGCCTACCGAAGGAAATATACAATTCATCTCCACATAAAAGGCCATATGAACGAAGGCAACGTAGCTATGCAGATCCTATCTACGATGAGGTAGAGCACAGGCTACAAATTGGCTGGCTTGTTGGTCTGGATATCTCCAGGTGTTGGAGCAGTGACAGAAATCCATTTTACATCGACGACAATGGCGATTTAATTTTTACCCCTACCGCTTCGTTATACCATGCGTGGTTTAAGAACGAAATTATGAACGCCTACAGGCACACGATTGCCGATCGCCAAGGAAGGAAGCCAGCTCCCACTCAGCATATACAACACAATTATAATGGCTCAAGAATCGCACCAGCGTCAAAGACACTAAACAGTAAGACCATTGGCCGACTGCTAGCCGCTGGCGGTGTATATAATGGCAACATTGAAGGATTCCATGAAACAGCGTTGCAACTGGGTGGGGATGCGCCTGCAGGTTACGACCAGATTATGGACAATAAAGGATTACTCATTGCAGGAGCCTCTTTCGCGGCAGGATTAACAATGGGTAGGGTGAATCCTTTAAGTGAGTTAGATGAGTTATCGAGTCTCAGTAAAATACCAGCCTTTGAAAGTCCGTATGTAAAGGGCTTCATCTCTGAGAACGGTACGTTAGTGAATGCTGAACATGCCGTTATCGATCCGAAAAAACTCGCGACGTACGCTTTAGATTCAACACATCCTACAGGCGGTCATAAGGCTCGGGTGTTTGAGTCTGCCATGGGGTACAACCCAACGAATGCGGATGTTTTAGCCGCACGAATTCAGAAGGGCGTATTATCGGCCCCAGCAAAGATATTGCAGACAAACAACTACGGTCAAACAATGGCTGTAGATATGCCAATTTTAGGCATCAATGGTGAAACGGCGGTCATCCGTACAGGCTGGATGTATGAAACAGATGCGCTCGTTCCTCGCCTGACAACTATTTACGTTAAATAGGGAAATAAACATGAAAAGAGCCGAATTAGACGTTGTGGTTTTAGGTGAGGATTTACCGAATGAAGGGCTGGTAAAAGGAACGCCTGGTACGATTGTTATGGTTTTTAATACGCCAACAACTGGCTATCTGGTCGAGTTTTGCGACGAGAAAGGAAAAACAATCGCAATGCCAGTTTTATTCCCCGCCCAGCTAAAGCGCTATTTCACCATTGGTAACCTGAAGTCGCTGATGGTTGAAGGTAATTATCCCGTAGCCGACCCTGTAGACCCAGACGTCATGGCAGATTTAATGCACAAAGTCGCGCCTGTTGAATGGGAGGACAAGAAAAGAAGGGGCTATGAGGATATTCAACGACTATTGATTAGTCGGCCGGACTACGCGGATATGTTCAATATTATGGATGGGGGTGAGTACAATGGCATGACATTGTACAGCCTGGTGCAGGCAGAGAACGGTGAACCTGCATGGTCGAATATCTTTGTTCGAAACTTTGAGACGCGTATTAACGAAATCTATGTCGATCCAAACCTCAATGACAAAGTAGTGATTGGTGAAGAGGGCATGTCCGTGATTGTCTACAGCTTCACAGATGACCGTTTCGAAATCCGCGATAAAGTCTCCTCGGATTATGTCATTGAGTCACATACCCACTTCACCGGACTGTTGTCCGCCCTCATTGAGCCGGTCAGCTGAATCCGACACATCCATACCTTCAGCGTTTCCCACGGACGTGGGAATTTTTTTCCGCTCAGCTTACCCCGCCAGATGGCACACGGCTTCAATATTGTGCCCGTCTGGCGCAATCACAAACGCGGCGTAATAACTGGCGTGGTAGTTTGGCCGTAACCCCGGCGCGCCGTTGTCCCTTCCTCCGGCGGCCAGCGCCGCCTGCCAGAAGGCATCGACCTGCTCGCGGCTGTCGGCACGAAAGGCAATGTGCAGCGGCGCCGGTTTTTCCGCGCTTTGATAGAGGCATAGAGAAACATCGCCGCTGCCGGCCAGCTCTGCGCCGTAGCTCGGTTCGCCTTCGCCGACCAGCGTTACGCCAAGTGGGGCCAGAGCCTGTAAAAAGAACGCTTTGCTTGCGGCGTAGTCGCTGACGCCGAATTTCACATGATCGAACATAACGTCTCTTCTCCTGTGGACGGAATATCGCCAGCTGAACGGTTCAGCCAGGAAATAGATGGAAAATAATTAACAACGGTTATTAACTTTTTTAACAGCTCTAAATGTTTAATTATTCCTAATACGAGTGTTTACAGACGTTTAATCTGCCATGTACCATAAACAAAAAATAACATTTGTGATACAAGTCACTCTTTTTTGGCGCACAGGTAAGCTCAGCGCGGTGTGAACGCCGTCGGTTTACCGCCTCAAGGTTATGGCAGCACCCTTCTCACGATGACATTCCGGTGAATTTCGCTCCGATTTCCCGCGTTTCGTTGAGAATCGTCTACTATCCAAACGATAACCCTATAAATGATGTCGCCTCTGGCGATGTTTTATCCGACTTGCCGGGCCGGGCCAGACGCTAAGCGGTTTGAAAGCGCAATGGTATCGGTTCCAGCACGACATTCACTGGGTTTGTCTGCGACAAAAACAGTAATTTTCAATGACAGGAATGTGATGATGTCGAGCGAGAAAACCAACAATTCCAGGCGTGATTTCCTGGTGAAATCGATGGCGCTGATCCCGACGGTGGTGATCGGCGGCGCGGGAGCAGGGGCCATTGGCGTGGCCACCAGCGCGACCGCGCAGGCGGCCCCCGCTTCAGAGCCAGCCTCCGGGAACACCGCGGCGGCCAGCGACTGGAAGCCGCAGTTCTTCAACGATCGTGAGTGGGTGTTTATCAACGCCGTCGTCGCTCGCTTAATCCCGGCGGATGAACTCGGTCCCGGCGCCAAAGAGGCCGGCGTCCCGGAGTTTATCGACCGCCAGCTCAATACCCCTTACGCCACCGGCTCCATCTGGTATATGCAGGGTCCCTTTAACCCCGACGTGCCGAAAGAGATGGGCTATCAGCTGCCGCTGGTGCCCAAACAGATCTATAACCTCGGGATCGCCGACGCCGAGGCCTGGTGTCAGGACAAATATCACAAGACCTTCGCTGAACTGAGCAGCGAGCAGCAGGACGAGGCGCTCGGCCTGTGGGAATCCGGCAAAGCCGAGTTCAAACAGCTGCCGGCCTCGCTGTTCTTCACCTATCTGTTGCAAAACACCCGCGAAGGCTTCTTCAGCGACCCTATCCATGGCGGCAATAAAGGTATGGTCGGCTGGACGCTGATTAATTTTCCCGGCGCGCGCGCCGACTTTATGGACTGGGTTGAACGGGGCGAACGCTACCCCTTCCCGCCGGTATCAATTAATGGGGAGAGGGCGTAATCATGGCCACCGTATTGAAAAAAACCGATGTCGCGATCGTCGGCTTCGGCTGGGTTGGGGCGATCATGGCCAAAGAGCTGACCGAAGCGGGGCTCAACGTCGTCGCGCTGGAGCGCGGCCCGATGCGCGACACCTGGCCGGACGGCGCTTATCCGCAGGTTATCGATGAGCTGACCTATAACATCCGCCGCAAGCTGTTCCAGGATCTGTCGAAAAGCACCGTTACCATCCGGCATAACACCAGCCAGCAGGCGGTGCCGTATCGCCAGCTGGCGGCCTTCCTGCCGGGTACCGGCGTGGGCGGCGCCGGGCTGCACTGGTCCGGCGTCCATTTCCGCGTCGATCCCATCGAACTGCGGATGCGCAGCCACTATGAAGAACGCTACGGCAAAAACTTCATTCCCCAGGATATGATCATCCAGGATTTCGGCGTCACCTACGACGAGCTGGAGCCGTTCTTCGATAAAGCGGAAAAAGTGTTCGGCACCTCCGGGACCGCGTGGTCGATCAAAGGCAAGGTGGTCGGCAAAGGCCGCGGCGGCAACGCCTTCGCCCCGGACCGCTCGGACGACTTCCCGCTGCCGGCGCAGAAAAACACCTGGTCGGCGCAGCTGTTTGAAAAAGCGGCGCTGGAAGTTGGGTATCACCCCTATAATCTGCCGTCGGCCAATACTTCCGACTCCTATACCAACCCCTACGGCGCGCAGATGGGCCCGTGCAACTTCTGCGGTTTCTGCAGCGGCTACGCCTGCTACATGTACTCTAAAGCCTCGCCGAACGTGAACATTCTGCCGGCGCTGCGCCAGGAAAAACGCTTTGAGCTGCGGACCAACGCCAACGTGCTGAAGGTCAACCTGACCGACGACAAATCCCGCGCCACCGGCGTGACCTACGTCGACGGCCAGGGGCGTGAAATGGAACAGCCGGCGGACCTGGTGATTATCGGCGCCTTCCAGTTCCACAACGTGCACCTGATGCTGCTCTCCGGGATCGGCAAACCCTACAATCCGGAGACCGGCGAAGGGGTGGTGGGGCGTAACTTCGCCTATCAGAACATGACCACCATCAAGGCCATTTTCGACAAAGACACCTATACCAACCCGTTTATCGGCGCGGGCGGCAACGGCGTCGGGGTCGACGACTTCAACGCCGACAACTTCGACCACGGCGCGGCCGGCTTTGTCGGCGGTTCGCCGTTCTGGGTCAACCAGGCCGGGACCAAGCCCATATCCGGTTTCCCGGTACCGCCGGGCACCCCGGCGTGGGGCAGCAAGTGGAAAGCGGCGGTGGCCGACACCTACACCCATCACCTGTCGATGGATGCCCACGGCGCGCACCAGTCCTATCGGCAGAACTATCTCGATCTTGATCCGAACTACAAAAACGTCTTCGGCCAGCCGCTGCTGCGCATGACCTTCGACTGGCAGGAAAACGACATCAAGATGGCGCAGTTTATGTTCGATAAGATGGCGCCGATCGCCAAAGCGATGAAGCCGAAATATATCCTCGGCAGCCCAAAAAACGCCAACAGCCACTTTGATACCACCACCTACCAGACCACCCATATGAACGGTGGGGCGGTGATGGGGGAAGATCCGAAAACCAGCGCCGTTAACCGTTATCTGCAAAGCTGGGACGTGCATAACGTCTTCGTCATCGGCGCCTCCGCGTTCCCGCAGGGGCTGGGCTACAACCCAACCGGCACGGTGGCCGCGCTGGCCTACTGGTCAGCGAAGGCGATCCGTGAGCAGTATCTGAAAAATCCGGGTCCCCTGGTGCAGGCATAAAGGAAGGCAGATGATGAAAATGCAATGGTTATCGGCCCTGGTGCTTGGGGCATTGAGCTGCGCGGCTTTTGCCGAAGAGGCGCCTGCGGACAGCAATCTGATTAAGCAGGGGGAGTATCTGGCGCGGGCGGGGGACTGTGTCGCCTGCCACACCAACGGCAAAGCAGGGAAACCTTTCGCCGGCGGTTTGCCGATGGAGACGCCGATCGGCACTATCTACTCCACCAATATCACGCCGGATAAAGAACACGGCATCGGCGGGTACACCTTCGAAGAGTTCGACGACGCGGTGCGCAAGGGTGTGCGGAAAGACGGTTCCACGCTCTATCCGGCGATGCCGTATCCCTCGTTCGCGCGGATCAGCGAAGCGGACATGCGCGCCATGTACGCCTACTTTATGCACGGCGTGGAGCCGGTGAATGTCGCCAACAAGGACACCGACATCCCATGGCCGCTGTCGATGCGCTGGCCGCTGGCGTTCTGGCGCGGCATCTTCGCCCCGACGCCGAGCGACTTTGTCGCCAACCCGCAGGTTGACCCGGTGCTGGAGCGCGGCCGCTATCTGGTGGAAGGCCTGGGCCACTGCGGCGCCTGCCATACCCCGCGTAGCCTGACGATGCAGGAAAAAGCGCTCAGCGAAAGCGAAGGCGATGATTACCTGGCGGGCAGCAATGCGCCGATTGACGGCTGGGTCGCCTCCAGCCTGCGCGGCGAAAACCGCGACGGTCTGGGAACCTGGAGCGAAGCCGAGCTGGCCGAGTTCCTCAAAACCGGACGCAACGATAAATCGGTGGTCTTCGGCGGCATGAGCGATGTGGTGGAGCACAGTCTGCAGTATCTCTCTGATGACGACATCACCGCCATCGCCCGCTATCTGAAGTCGCTCCCGCCGCGCGGCGGCAAACAGACCCCAGCCCCGGTGGAAGACAGCGTGGCGAAAGACCTGTGGAAGGGGAACGACAGCAAAACCGGCGCCGCGCTGTACGTCGATAACTGCGCCGCCTGCCACCGCACCGACGGCGTAGGCTATAAGCGCGCTTTCCCGTCGCTGAAGGGCAACCCGGTGGTACAGACCGAAGATGCCACTTCGCTGATCCACATCGTTCTGACCGGGAGCACCACGCCGGCGGTGAAAGAGGCGGTCTCCAACCTGACCATGCCGTCGTTCGGCTGGCGTCTGGACGACCAGCAGGTGGCGGATGTGGTCAACTTCATCCGCACCAGCTGGGGCAACAACGCGCCGGCGGTCAGCGCCAGCGATGTGGCGAAGGTGCGTAAGGAGACCGCGGCGCACGATGAGAAGGCGTTAGGCAACGCCGATATCTCGAAGCTGCCGGGGGCCGGACAGTAATCGTCAGGGTTGCGTCGCCCGCGCGGCGCAACCCATACTTAGCCACGACGTAAAATACTGTCTGAATCAAGGAGTTTGCCTTCATGCTGCATGCAGAGCGACTGACCTGCATCGTTGACGATCGACCGCTATTTGCGGCGCTGACGCTGTCCCTCGCTGCCGGCGAGCTGCTGCAGGTCGCCGGTGATAACGGCGCGGGGAAAACCTCGCTGCTGCGGATCCTTTGCGGCCTGGCGCGCCCGGAAAGCGGGGTGGTGAGCTGGCAGGGGCATCCGCTGGCGAAGGTCCGGGAGTCATTTCATCGTCAGTTGCTGTGGCTGGGCCATAAACCCGGCGTCAACGCGGCGCTGACCGCCGATGAAAACCTGCGTTTCTTCTTTCCATCCAGCCGCCTTCAGCAGCGGGAAAGCGCCCTCGCCGCCGTCGGCCTGGCGGGCTATGAAGACCTCCCCTTGAGCCAGCTCTCCGCCGGGCAACAGCGGCGGGTGGCGCTGACCCGCCTGTGGTTAACCGACGCGCCGCTGTGGATCCTCGATGAGCCGTTCACCGCCCTCGACGCCACGGCGATGGAAACCCTGACCCGCCGCCTGGAGCAGCACGCCCGGCAGGGGGGAAGCGCGATCCTCACCACTCATCAGCCGCTGCGGCCGCTGCGCTGCCCGTTGCGCACCCTGCGCCTCGGCGGCGACGCGGGAGGCGGGCAATGATGCGAGCGCTGTTGGCCCGGGAACTGCGCCTGGCGTGGCGCAGCGGGGCGGAGATCCTCAATCCGCTCTGGTTCTTTCTGATCGTCATCACCCTGTTTCCGTTCGGCGTCGGCGCCGCGCCGCAGCTGCTGGCGCAGATTGCGCCGGGCGTGGTGTGGGTCGCCGCGCTGCTGGCGGCGCTGCTGGTAATGGATCGGTTGTTTCGCGACGACTGGCAGGACGGTTCCCTGGAGCAACTGATGCTCCTGCCGACGCCGCTGGTGGCGGTAGTGCTGGTGAAAGTGGTGGCCCACTGGATGATGAGCGGCCTGCCGCTGCTGATCGTCTCGCCGCTGGCGGCGCTGCTGCTGGGGATGAGCGTGCATGACGCCGGTGTGCTGGTGCTGACCTTGCTGCTCGGCACCCCGACGCTCAGTTTTCTCGGCGCGGTGGGGGTTGGCCTGACGGTCGGCCTGAAGCGCGGCGGCGTCCTGCTGAGCCTGCTGGTGCTGCCGCTGGCGGTGCCGCTGCTGATTTTCGCCACCGCAGCCTGCCAGGCGGCCGCCGCCGGGCTCCCGGTCAGCGGTTATCTGGCGATGCTGGCGGCGTTCTTAACCGCCAGCGCCACCCTGTGCCCGTTCGCCACCGCCGCCGCGCTGCGGCTGACCGTGCAATAATTCGCTGCGCCTGCGGGCGCGGTCATCATAACCGTGTGAGTAAGCGTCTATGTGGAAAGCGTTACATCAACTGGCGATCCCCGAGCGGCTGTACCGCCTGTGCGGCTGCTGGATCCCCTGGCTGGCGGCGTTAAGCGCGCTGTTGCTGGCCATCGGCCTGGGGTGGGGCTTTGGCTTCGCCCCCGCGGACTATCAGCAGGGGGAAAGCTACCGGATCATGTACCTTCACGTCCCGGCGGCGATGTGGTCGATGGGGCTGTACCTGGCGATGGCCGTCGCGGCCTTCGTCGGGGTGGTCTGGCAGATCAAAATGGCCGACCTGGCGATCGCCGCCCTGGCGCCGGTGGGGGCGGTCTGCACCCTGGTGGCGCTGGTCAGCGGCGCGGCATGGGGCAAGCCGATGTGGGGGACCTGGTGGATCTGGGACGCCCGCCTGACCTCAGAGCTGGTGCTGCTGTTTCTGTATGCCGGGGTCATCGCCCTGTGGCACGCCTTTGACGACCGGCGGCTGGCCGGGCGCGCGGCCGGGATCCTCGTGCTGGTTGGGGTGATCAATCTGCCCATCATTCATTACTCGGTCTACTGGTGGAACACCCTGCACCAGGGCTCGACCAACCTGCAGCAAACCATCGACCCAAGCATGCGTCTGCCGCTGCGGATCTGCATCTTTGCTTTCCTCGCGCTGTCGGTCACGCTGACCCTGATGCGCCTGCGTAACCTGATCCTGCAGCTGGAGCGCCGTCGACCGTGGGTGGTGGCGCTGGCTAGCAAAGGAGCCTCCCGATGAGCCCCGCCTTTTCGTCTTTCGCCGCCTTCCTGCATATGGGCGGCTATGCCGTGTACGTCTGGCTGGCAGTGGCCGTGGCCGTCGCCGCCTTTGGCCTGCTGACGGTGCACACTCTGTGGGCGCGGCGAGCGCTATTCCATGAGGTGCGACGCCAGCAGGCGCGCGAGCGGCGGATCGCTGCCGCCCGCGAACATGACAAGGAGGCCGCGGATGCAAGCGCGTCGTAAAACCCGGCTGTATATCGTGCTGGCGGTGCTAGCCGGCCTCGGGCTGACCGTCAGCCTGACGCTGTACGCCCTGAGCAGCAATATCGATCTGTTCTACACCCCGGGGGAAATTATCTACGGCAAAACGGAAACCCGGGCGCTGCCCCATACCGGGCAGCGGCTGCGGGTGGGGGGCTACGTTCAGCCGGGCTCCCTGCAGCGCGACCCGCAAACCCTCGACGTGCGCTTTAAGCTGTATGACGCCCGCGGGGTGGTGGACGTCAGCTATAAGGGCATTCTGCCGGACCTGTTCCGTGAAGGTCAGGGCGTGGTGGCCCAGGGCGTGCTGGACGGCGAGCGGCATATTACCGCCCAGCAGGTGCTGGCCAAACATGATGAAAATTACACGCCGCCGGAGGTGAAAAACGCCATGACGCCGGAGAAAGCGGGGGCGCAGCCATGATGCCGGAGCTGGGCAACTTTTTATTGTGTCTGGCGGCGGGGCTGGCGCTGCTCCTGAGCGTCTATCCCCTGTGGGGCGCGGCGCGGCAGGATCGGCGGCTGATGGCCCTGGCGCGGCCGCTGGCCTGCGGGCTGTTCGCCTGTATCGGCGGCGCCTTCCTGCTGCTGGTGCACGCCTTTGTGGTCAATGACTTTACCGTCCGCTACGTGGCGGAAAACTCCAACAGCGCGCTGCCGGTGTGGTATCGGGTGGCGGCGACCTGGGGGGCGCACGAGGGCTCGCTGCTGCTGTGGGTCCTGCTGCTCAGCGTCTGGACCTTCGCCGTCGCCATCTTCAGCCGCCGGATGCCGCTCGACGCCGTCGCCCGGGTGCTGGCGGTGATGGGGATGATCGCCTTTGGGTTCCTGCTGTTTATCCTCTTCACCTCCAATCCGTTCAGCCGCGGCCTGCCGCAGTATCCTATTGATGGCCGCGACCTCAATCCGCTGCTGCAGGATATCGGCATGATTTTCCATCCGCCGATCCTCTATATGGGTTACGTCGGCTTCTCGGTGGCTTTCGCCTTCGCCATCGCCTCGCTGCTGGCGGGGCGGCTGGATACTGCCTGGGCGCGCTGGTCGCGTCCCTGGACCCAGGCGGCATGGATGTTCCTCACCCTCGGCATCGTGCTGGGCTCGGCGTGGGCCTATTACGAACTGGGCTGGGGCGGCTGGTGGTTCTGGGACCCGGTGGAAAACGCCTCGTTTATGCCGTGGCTGGTGGGGACCGCGCTGCTACACTCCCTGGCGGTGACCGAGAAGCGCGGCAGCTTCCGCGCCTGGACGGTGCTGCTGGCCATCGCCGCCTTCTCCCTGTGTCTTCTGGGCACCTTCCTGGTGCGCTCCGGGGTGCTGGTCTCAGTGCATGCCTTCGCCTCGGATCCGTCGCGCGGGCTGTTTATTCTGGTACTGCTGATTGTCGCCATCGGCGGATCGCTGCTGCTGTACGCCCTGAAGGGCGGCCGGGTGCGGGCGCGGGTGGAACATACGCTGTGGTCGCGCGAGTCGTTCCTGCTTGGCAACAATATCTTGTTGATGGCCGCGATGCTGGTGGTGCTCCTCGGAACGCTGCTGCCGCTGGTGCATAAAGAGCTGGGCCTCGGCAGCATCTCCATTGGCGAGCCGTTCTTCAATACCATGTTCACCGCCCTGATGGCGCCTTTTGCGCTGCTGCTGGGGCTGGGACCGCTGATCCGCTGGCGGCGCGATGACGTCGCCAGGCAGATTAAACGCCTGATTATTGCCCTGGTGGTGACGTTGTCACTTTCTCTGGCGCTGCCGTGGCTGCTGCAGGACCGTATCACCGCCATGGCGGTCATCGGCCTGATGATGGCCCTGTGGGTGCTGATCTTCGCCCTGATGGAGGTTCACGAACGGGCCACCCATCGCCACGGCTTCTGGCGCGGCCTGCGCACTCTGACCCGCAGCCAGTGGGGGATGGTGCTCGGCCACGTCGGCGTGGCGGTGACCGTTATCGGCATCACCTTCAGCCAGAACTACAGCGTGGAACGCGATGTACGGATGCGCCCCGGCGACAGTATCGATATCCACCGCTATCACTTTGTGTTTAACGGCGTGCGCAATATCGTCGGCCCCAACTGGACCGGCGGCGAAGGCATTATCGCCGTGACCCGCAACGGCCGCCCGGAAGCGACGCTGTATGCCGAGAAACGCTTTTACACCGCCAGCCGGATGATGATGACCGAGGCGGCGATCAGCGGCGGGCTGACCCGCGATCTGTACGCCGCGCTGGGAGAAGAGCTGAGCGACTGCAGCTGGGCGGTGCGTCTGTACTACAAACCGTTTGTTCGCTGGATCTGGTACGGCGGGGTGCTGATGGCCCTCGGCGGTCTGTGCTGCATGCTCGACCCGCGTTACCGGATGCGTAAGAAGCTGCAGGAGGCTTCATGAACCGGAAGCTACTGTTTATCCCGCTGGTGCTGTTTCTGGTGCTAGCCGCCGCGCTGTTCTGGCAGCTGATGCGCAACGCCGATGGCGATGACCCGACGACCCTCGAGTCGGCGCTGATTGGCAAACCGCTGCCGGCATTTCGCCTGGAAGCGCTGAATACCCCCGGGCAGACGCTGGACCGGGGGGCGCTGATTGACGGCAAGCCGCTGCTGCTCAACGTCTGGGCCACCTGGTGTCCAACCTGTCGCGCCGAGCATCAGTTTCTCAACGGCCTGGCGCAGCAGGGCGTGCGGGTGGTGGGGATGAACTACAAAGACGATCGGCAGAAGGCGATGAGCTGGCTGCAGCGCCTGGGCAATCCGTACAGGCTGAGCCTGTACGACGGCAACGGCATGCTCGGCCTGGATCTGGGGGTGTATGGCGCGCCGGAGACGTTTCTTATCGACGGTCAGGGCTTCATCCGCTGGCGGCATGCCGGCGACCTGAACGAACGGGTGTGGCGCGAGGAGCTCCAGCCGCTGTGGGATCAATACAACCGGGGGGCGGGCTGATGAGACGCGTAATGGTCATCCTGCTGGCGCTGATGCTGACCGGCCAGGCGTGGGCCGCCATCGACACCTGGCAGTTTAAGGATGAGGCCCAGGAGCAGGCCTTCCGCGAGATCACCTCCCGGCTGCGCTGCCCAAAATGCCAGAACAACAGCATCGCCGACTCAAACGCGATGATTGCCGCCGATATGCGGCAGAAGGTGTACGAGCTGATGCAGCAGGGAAAAACGCAAGAGCAGATCGTTGACTATATGGTGGCTCGCTACGGCAATTTTGTCAGCTACGAGCCGCCGCTGACCGCGGGCACGGTGCTGCTGTGGCTGGGGCCGGGGCTGTTCGTCCTGGCGGGCGCGGGGGTGATTATCGCCCGCGCGCGTCGTCGCGACATTCCTGACGCGGCGCTCAGCGCCGAAGAACGCCAGCGGCTGGCGGCATTATTGCAAGAAGGAAAAGAACGATGAGTCTGTTGGTGGTTATCGCCGGGCTGTTGCTGGCTGGCGCGCTGGGGCTGCTGTACTTCCCGTGGTCGGGCAAAGGGGCGGTGGACCGCGATACCCTCAACCGCGCCCTGTACCAGTCGCGTCTGCAGGAGCTGGCGCAGGAGCGCGGCGAGGACAACCCGGCGCTGGTCGTCGAGCTGCAGCGCACGCTGCTGACCGATATCCCGCCGCAGACACTGCCTGGCGAACGGCCGCTAAACCGCTGGGTGCTGCTTCCGGGCGCGCTGCTGCTGGTGATCCTGAGTCTGGGCCTGTATCTGAAAACCAGCGATATTGGCCAGGTGTTGCTCTGGCAGCAGGCTGAACGGCATTATCCTGCGCTGTTGCAGCAGGTTAAGGACCCGACGGCGGCGCCGCTACGAATGGATGAGCTGGCGGAGCTGCGGCTTGGCCTGCGCAGCCACCTGCAGGATACCCCGAACGACCTCGCCGGCTGGCAGCTGCTTGGGCGGCTGGGCCTGTTGTTAAACGATGGCGAGACGGCGATCGGCGCCTTTGGCCGGGCGCATGCTCTGGCGGCGGATGACCCCGCGACGGCTTTCGATTACGCCAGCGCGCTGGTGCGGGCGGGGGATAGCGGCCAGGTTCGGATGGGCGAGCTGCTGCTGCGCGACCTGCATCAGCGGCAGCCGACCAGCCTGCCGGTGCTGGAGATGCTGGCCCTGAGCGCGGTGCGTAATGAAGATTACCCCGAGGCCGTGGCAGCCCTGCAGGCGTTACTGGCCCGGCTGCCGGAAGGAGATGCGCGGCGCGCGGCGATCGTCCGCCAGCTGGCGCAGGCGCAGCAGCAGGCGCAGTAACAGCCCGGCGGCGCTGAACTTGGGGTCTGCCGCGAGGACGGTACGGGCAGTTTTTGTAGGCCGGGTAAGTTTTGTAGGCCGGGTCAGGCGCAGCCGCCACCCGGCATAAAATCGGCCCATGCCCGCAGTCCTTGCCCGGCGGCGCTACGCTTGCGCGGGCCTACGAAGGGCGCGATTAGAGCGTCAAATCACCGGGCCGGGTAAGGCGTAGCTGCCACCCGGCAAAAATACGGCACCAGAGCGTAGCCCGGATTAGGTGCCATACGCCGCCATCAGGGATTTTCTCTGCTGGCGCTGTCATCAGAATGAGAGCGATTGCAAACGTCCTTTCTTCGCTCATAGCGGACCTTCAACTCAATCGCTCGTCCGATCCGCGCCAGCAGCGGACGTTACGCATGAACTCTAATGATCAATGGGTGGGGTAGTTCCCCTACTTAGCGCGTTGTTCCACTCATCCAGAGTCACAGTAAAAAGCATGCTTGCGGGCTCATTTTTCACGTCATGAATATTTCGTGAAAACCGGAGACCTGCTTTCGTCAGGATCTTTTGGGATGCCAGATGGTTTGGTCTTACTACCGCAGAAATCTCAGCCAGTTTTAAAACATCAAACCCGTACCCGACCGCATATTTAGCGAACTCTGTCGCCAGACCTTTCCCCCACGACTCTGTAGAGAAACGATACCCCAGGTTCATTATCGGTGTATTGTCATAACTGATAATGCTAAGCCCTCCAAAACCGATAATTCTATCGGGATTCTCTTTCAGTGAGATAGCCCAGTTTCCGAACCTATAATTCTCCCAGTGGTTAAGCCAACGGGCCATTACATTACGTGCGTGACTCATATCAGGATACGGGCCTGCTGGATTGAACGTATTTGTTGCAGGGTCGCCATAAATCCTGAAGAGATCATCTATATCTGATGCGTTAACGCGGCGAAGATAAAGTCTTGAGCGATCTGACTGCAAAGTAATCTCCCGATCTACAGTTTATAAAGCGGAGTATATTGCTGATATATAGATGTTAGATCCAGATTTCTCAACAGGATTGTTATGCTCGTGTGACAAAATATTCAATCGCACATAGTGACAGGTAGCTCTTCGCTCAAAGCATACTTTCATCCCAGCCAGATTGCCACGTTGTGCCGAAGCGTAAGTGAGAACGCCAGAGACTTTCAAATATCGTTGCTGTGTTTTGCACGAAGCTCACACCCAAACCAAAAAAAAGCCCCTGCGTGAAAGCAGGGGCAAGCCATGTCAGAGCTTATTTTTTATTAGTTAAATACCATCCCGCCGTCGATCAGCAATGACTGACCGGTCATGTAATCAGAATCCGGGCTGGCAAGATAGGAGACGCAGGCGGCGACATCTTCCGGCTCGGATAGCCGACCGAGAGTGATGCGTTTGGCGAACTCGGCGGTACCGTAGCCCAGCGGTTTCCCGGCGGCTTCGGACACCTGGCGGTCAATTTCGGCCCACATTGGCGTTTTGACAATCCCCGGGCAGTAGCCGTTTACCGTGATGCCCAGCGGCGCGAGGTCGCGAGCGGCGGTCTGGGTTAAGCCGCGTACCGCGAATTTACTGGAGCTATACACCGCCAGCTCCGGGTTGCCGACGTGGCCAGCCTGGGAACAGGCGTTGATGATTTTCCCGCCGTGACCCTCTTTTTTAAAGGCCTCGACCGCCGCCTGAATGCCCCAGATCACTCCTTTGACGTTGATGTTGTAGACTTTGTCGACAATCTCCGGAGTAATGGATTCGATCGGCGTGGACGGTGCCACGCCGGCGTTATTGACGATGACGTCGAAGCCGCCCAGCGTTTTGCGCGCCTGTTCGACGGCGGCAAACACCTGATCGCGGTCAGAAACATCCACTTTCACCGCCACGGCGCGTCCGCCGGCCTGGTTGATTTCGGAGGCGACCGCCTTGGCGGTGGCGTCGTTATAATCGGCAATGGCCACGGCAAATCCATCTTTCACCAGACGAAGGGCGATAGCTTTGCCGATCCCCTGGCCGGCGCCGGTAACAAGTGCGACTTTTTTCATTTTCCTTTCCTTATTGTGATGACTTACAGAATCTGACTCAGATGCAGCTGGCCCATCAGCAGCGGGTTATCGCGATAATCCACCGGGATGGCCACTACCGCCGGGCCGTCGACGTCCATCGCCGCATGCAGGGTTGGCTCCAGCGCTTCGGCGCTTTCCACGGCAAACCCTTTGGCACCGAAGGATTCGGCATAGGCTTTAAAATCCATCGGCCCGAACGCGACGCCGGACAGGCGCTGATATTTTTTCTCTTCCTGAATGGCCACCATGTTGTAGCCATTATCGACCCAGATGAGGTGCAGCACGTTGGCGTTCAGGCGGACAGCGGTCTCCAGCTCCATGCTCGACTGCAGGAAGCCGCCGTCGCCGGAGACGGAGACCACTTTGCGCTCAGGATTAACCAGCCAGGCGCCGATGGCCCAGGGCAGGGCGACGCCCATGGTCTGCTGGCCGTTGGAGATCATCACCTGACGGGCGCGGAAGCTGTACAGGTAGCGGGCGATCCAGATATGGAAGCTGCCCATGTCCACGGTCAGCGTGACGTCGCTGTTGACGATATCCTGCATGGCGCGAACGATGCGCAGCGGATGCAGGGCAAACTGGTTCAGCTGCGCGCCGCGATGGTCCAGCAGCTCGCGCTGGTGCTGGCGGTCGCGGAGGATCTCCGCCGCCTGCGGGGAGAGCACCAGCCGGTGATCGATATTTTGCGCCAGTTTGTTAAGCGTGCCGGCGATATCGCCCACAAGCTCGACATCCGGGGTGTAGTTGCGCTCTTCATAGGCGGGCAGCACGTCGATATGCACCAGCGTTGCGTTGCCGCTGTTCCACATCGCCGGTTCATATTCCACCGGGCTGTAGCCAATGCAGATCACCAGGTCGGCGAGCTGCAGCAGACGGTCCCCGGCCTGGTTGTTAAACAGCCCGACCCGGCCGGCGAAGCGAGAAAAGTTATCCTGATTCACCGCCCCGGCGGCCTGATAGGTGCTGGTGACCGGAATATGGCTGGCCTCCAGCAAACGGCGCAGCGCCGCGCTGTTTTCCGGCTGGCTGGCCATCAGGCCGAGCAGGAAGATCGGGTTCTTCGCCTGGGCGATAAGTTTCGCCACCTGGTCGATGGCGTCATCCGGCGCGGCGCCCATCTGCGGAGCCCCGCTGGCCGGCAGCACTTTGCCGCTGACCGGGCCATCGACCACATCCTGCGGCAGACTGACGAAGGCGCTCCCCGGCCGGCCCTGTTCGGCGGCGCGGAAGGCGTTGGAGACCACCTCGGCCAGCGCATCCGGCGCCGTCACCTCGACGGCGTATTTGGTGACCGGGCTGAACATCGCCACCGTGTCCATACTCTGATGCACCTGTTTGGCTTTATCGGCGCGTTTTACCGCGCCGCCCAGGGCCACCACCGGGTCGCCTTCGCTGTTGGCGGTGGCCATGCCGGTGATCAGGTTGGAACAGCCGGGACCGGAGGTGACCAGCGCTACGCCCGCTTTGCCGGTAATGCGTCCGACCGCGGCGGCCATAAACGCGGCGTTGGCTTCGTGGCGTACCGGAATAATGCGAATCGAGGAATCCAGTAGTGAGTCAAACACCTTGTCGATTTTGGCGCCGGGGATGCCGAACACCTGCCGTACGCCCTGAGCTTCCAGCTGGCTGACGACGAGATCGGCGCCGTGCGCCCACTGGCGTACCGGATACTGTTTGTCCATGTGACCCCCTTAACTTTCTACGGAACGGATGGAGGCATCGAGATTATCGGGATGCAGATTGGCCTGCAGGAACGCGCTGTCGGCGGGCAGGTCGATCATCAGCTTGTGTATTTCGCCGAAGGTCAGCACCCCGTGATCGAGCTGGTAATCCAGCAGGTGACCGCCGCCTTTGCGGTCATCGGTAATAAAGTGCTCGTGATACCCGGCGACGTTGATCCCCTGCATATGCTGCGGGGTACGGAAGCCGACCAGCACCCCTTCGCGCTGGGTAAAGCGGAACACCGGCTGATCGTCGAGGACGTCGGTCATCGCCCGGTACGGCGGCGTCTGGCGCGGCACGGTGCGGGTATGGGCATGGCGGAAATGGCCGTCGATGCGCAGGGCGCAGAACAGGTTGTCAGAGGGGATTTGCTGGTCGATAACCTCGTGCAGCTGCTGGCGGCTCACCGGATGGTTGAAGGTTTTCCGGTACTGCGGCTGAAACCAGGTCATCACCGCGAACGGCGTTTTCTGCTCCGGCTGGGCTTTACGCGCGCTACCGTCGGCGCGCAACTGATAGACCTGACTGCTGAAGGCGATCATCTCCCCGTCCAGCTCATTAAAGGTCCCGAGGCCGAAATCGCCGTGCTTCAGCAGGTCCGCGATGGTGGTGCTGCCTTCGTAAACCCCGCTCAGCAGGGCGCTCATGAGCGATGTCTGATAGAGCACGCTCTCGGGATGCTGCGCGGAAAACGCCCGCAGGGTTTCGCACAGACTTTCTTCGCAGGTGCATTCAGCAGAATGATTCATATACCACTTCCTCGTTCAACAAATATAAGAAAGGTTAAATAAATGTTGACCCGATTCAGCTCACAGTTCCAATATAGAAACCATGCTGGTTTGAGACGTTTTCGATATGGAACTTCGCTATCTTCGTTATTTTGTCGCCGTCGCCAGGACGCGGCACTTCACCCAGGCCGCCAAGGAACTGGGTATTTCACAACCTCCATTAAGTCAGCAAATTCAGCGGCTTGAGCGCGAGGTGGGGACCCCGCTGTTTCGGCGTTTAACCCGCGGGGTGGAGCTGACGGAAGCGGGTGAGTCGTTCTATGAGGATGCCCGTCAGATCCTCGCCATGAGCGATGCGGCGCTGGAGAAGGCCAAGGGCATTGCGCGTGGGATGAACGGCAGCCTGTCGCTAGGCATTACCAGCTCTGATGCTTTCCATCCGCAAATCTTCACCCTGCTGCACCGTTTTCAGCTCGATCACCCCGGGGTGACCCTCCATCAGATGGAGGGCAACATGGCCAATCTGATGACCGCCCTGAGCGAGGCCGAGCTGGATATCGCCTTCGTCCGTCTGCCGTGCGAGAGCAGTAAAGCGTTTAATCTGCGGATCATTGATGAGGAGCCAATGGTCATTGCGCTGCCGCGCGATAACCCGCTGGCGACGCAGCCGACCCTGACTCTGGAGCAACTGCGCGACGAGGCGCCGATCCTCTTCCCGCGGGAAGTGGCCCCGGGGCTGTATGAGCTGGTGTACAACAGCTGCCTGCGCGCCGGGATCGATATGGAGCGCACCTGGCAGTCGTCGCAGATTTCGTCGTCGCTGAGCATGGTCAATGCCGGCTTCGGCTTCGCGCTGGTCCCGCAGTCGATGACCTGCATTCAGCAGCCGAACGTCAGCTATCACCCGCTCAGCGGGGCGCCGCTGAAGACCGATATCGCCATCGCCTGGCGGCGCTTCGAGCGCTCGCGAACGGTGAAACGCTTTCTGGCGATGTTCTGATCTTCGCGGCGCCAGCGGCTTACTGCGCCACCCAGCCGCCATCCATGTTCCACGCGGCGCCGCGCACCTGGGCGGCGGCGTCGCTGCACAGAAACAGCGCCATTTCGCCCAGCTGCTGCGGGGTGACAAACTCCCCGGAGGGCTGTTTTTCCGCCAGCAGCTGGGCGCTGGCCTGCTCCGGGTCGAGCCCCTCGGCGATGCGCTTATCGATCTGCTGCTGCACCAGCGGGGTCAGCACCCAGCCAGGGCAGATGGCGTTGCAGGTGATGCCGCTGCGCGCGGTTTCCAGGGCCACGGTTTTGGTCAGGCCGACCACCGCGTGCTTGGCGGCGACGTAGGCCGATTTCTCTTTCGACGCCACCAGGCCATGCACTGAGGCAATGTTAATGATGCGTCCCCAGTTGCGCTGGCGCATGCCCGGCAGCGCCAGGCGAGTGGTGTGGAAGACGCTGGAGAGGTTAATGGCGAGAATATCGTTCCATTTGTCCACCGGGAACTGCTCCACCGGGGCGACGTGCTGGATGCCGGCGTTATTGATCACGATATCGACGCCGCCGCAGGTGCTTTCGGCATAGTGCATCATCGCCTCGATCTGCCCGACGTCGCGCAGGTCGGCGTCGTGATAGCCGGGGATCTTGCCCTGCGCGGCGACTTCAGCCCGCGCGTGGCTGCTGTCGCCGAAGCCATTGAGGATCACCTGCGCGCCCGCCTGCGCCAGCACTTTGGCGATCCCTAAACCGATGCCGCTGGTGGAGCCGGTGACCAGCGCCGTTTTACCGTTTAAATTCATTTTATTCCTCCTTCAGTCTGGTATCAGACAATCCCGGTGACATAGAACGTGGCGATGACAAACAGCACCGCGAGGCTTTTGATCACCGTGATGGCGAAAATGCCGCCGTAGGCCTGGCGATGGCTCAGGCCGGTGATCGCCAGCAGCGTGATCACCGCCCCGTTATGCGGCAGGGTGTCCATACCGCCGCTGGCCATAGCGGCGACGCGGTGCAGGACCTCCAGCGAAATATTGGCGGCGTGGGCGGCGGCGACAAAGGTCTCGGACATTGCTGCCAGCGCGATGCTCATCCCCCCGGAGGCCGAGCCGGTGATCCCGGCCAGTACCGTGACGCTGATCGCCTCGTTTAACAGCGGATTGGGAATGGCCGCGAGGGTTTTCGACAGCACCAGGAAACCCGGCAGGGCGGCAATGACCGCGCCGAAACCATACTCAGAGGCGGTGTTCATCGCCGCGAGAATAGCGCCGCCGACCGCCGACCGCCGTCCGGCTCCCCTCCGCCAGCCGGCCGCGAATATTGCGATAGCCGCAGACCAGCACCAGCACAATGCCGGAGAGCAGCGCCGCCTGTACCGCCCAGATGGCGGTGATTTTCCCCACCTCGGTGACCACAGGCTTGGCCAGACCCGGCAGGGTGAGCTCATGGCTGGCGCCGTACCACTGCGGGATCCAGTGGGTAAACAGCAGATTCAGCACCCCCACTAACAGCAACGGGGCGATAGCGATCAGCGGATGCGGCAGATCGATGTCATCTGGCGTCTCCGGCTCATTTTGCAGGTCGGTCCCATAGCCTTCGCCGCGGGCCTGAGCTTTGCGGCGCTGACGCTCCAGCCACAGCAAGCCGAAAATGATAATGAACAGCGAGCCGATAAGCCCCAGCCACGGGGCCGCCCAGGCGTTGGTGCCGAAGAAGCTGGTGGGAATAATATTCTGGATCTGCGGCGTGCCGGGCAGGGCGTCCATGGTAAACGAGAAGGCCCCGAGAGCGACGGTGGCCGGGATCAGCCGTTTCGGGATCCCGCTCTGGCGAAACAGTTCGGCGGCGAAAGGGTAGACGGCAAAGGCCACCACAAACAGCGACACCCCGCCGTAGGTCAGCAGAGCGCACACCAGCACGATCACCGGGATCGCATGGCGGCGTCCGAGGATGCGGATGGCGGCGGCGACAATCGAGCGCGAGAATCCCGACAGCTCAATCAGCTTGCCGAACACGGCGCCCAGCAGAAACACCGGGAAATAGAGCTTCACAAAGCCGACCATTTTTTCCATAAACAGGCCGGTAAAGGCCGGGCCGACCGCGCCCGGATCGGTGAGCAGCACCGCGCCGAGGGCGGCGATCGGCGCAAAGAGGATCACGCTGTATCCACGGTAGGCCGCCAGCATCAGTAACGCCAGCGCGGCCAGGGCAATTATCACACTCATCACGACGTCTCACTCTCATTGTTATTGTAGGGGTACAGAACGCGATACTAAGGCTTCAGGGCGTAGCGAAGCTGATGTTCCCGGCGCGACTGGATGCGCTGTTGCCGCGCCTCATCCCAGCGGTAAAAGCCTTGCCCGCTGCGGGCGCCGGTGTTGCCTTGCGCCACCTTCTCCGCCACCAGCGACATCATCTCCGTGCCGCTGGCCAGCTCCGGCAGCAGGTGCTGGCAGATATCCTGGACCGTCGCCAGGCCGGTCATGTCCGCTGCCTCCAGCGGGCCGACCATCGCATAGCGGCGGCCGAGCGAGGCGCGCATCACCTGGTCCACCACCTCGGCAGAGGCAATGCCGCTGTGGACGATATGCAGTGCTTCGCGCAGCAGGGCGAACTGCAGCCGGTTGCCGACAAAGCCCGGCGCGGCGCGATTGAGCACCACCGCTTCCAGCGCGCAGGCGGCGCAAAAGTCGCTCACCTGGCGCGCCAGATGGGGCAGTGTGGCGCTCCCGGGCACCACTTCCACCAGCGGGATCAGGTGCGGCGGATGCCAGAAGTGGGCGATCAGCAGCCGTTCAGGGTGGCGCATGCCCTGCGCCAGCGAGTCCGGCGGCAGGCCGCTGGTGTTGCTGGCGATAATCGCCTCGTCGGCGATCAGCGTTTCCAGTTCGGCATACAGGGCGTGCTTCAGCGTCAGCCGCTCGGGGATCGCTTCTATCAGCAGCGTGGTGTCGGCCAGGGTATTCAGCGCCGGGGTGGGGGTCAGACGGGCCAGCACGGCGTCGCGGTCGGCGGGATCCTGCTGGCCGCTGGCCTCCAGCTCGCACAGGATGGCGCTGGCCACCGCCGGAACCTCGGCGAGACGCTGCGGATCGGTGTCATACAGGCGGACGGCGTGACCGTGACGGGCGAAATGACAGGCGATGCCGACGCCCATCAGTCCCGCGCCAAGTACCGCCAGGCGTGGTGTAAACATAGTAGCTCCTGTTAACGTTGAAGGGTCATGGCGATGCCCTGGCCGCCGCCGACGCACAGGGTTGCCAGCCCTTTGCTGGCGCCCCGGCGCTGCATCTCATGCACCAGACTGACGAGGATCCGGCAGCCGGAGGCGCCGATGGGATGGCCAAGGGCGATGGCACCGCCGTTGACGTTGACCTTCTCGCTATCCCACTCAAGCAGCTGACCGACGGCCAGCGCCTGGACGGCAAAAGCCTCGTTAGCTTCGATAAGATCCACCTCGTCCAGCGTCCAGCCGGCGCGCTGCAGCGCTTTGCGGCAGGCGCTCACCGGGCCGATGCCCATCACCGATGGGTCGACCCCGGCGACCGCTGAGCTGACAATGCGCGCCAGCACCGGTAGCCCGAGCGCGTGCGCTTTATCGACGCTCATCAGCAGGACCGCCGCGGCGCCGTCGTTCAGCGACGAGGCATTCCCGGCAGTGACGCTGCCGTCAGCGGGACGAAACGCCGGGCGCAGCTGGGCCAGCTGCTGCTCGCTGGTCTCCGGGCGCGGTTGCTCGTCGTCAGTCACGACACGCGGCGGCTTTTTGCCCTGCGGGACGCTGACCGGGACGATCTCGTCGCGAAAGCGTCCGGCGGCGATGGCGGCCGCCGCTTTGCGCTGGGACCCGGCGGCAAAGGCATCCTGGCGCTCGCGGCTGATGTCGAAGGCGTCGGCGAGGTTCTCGGCGGTGATGCCCATGTGGTAGTCATTAAAGGCGTCCCACAGGCCGTCCAGAATCATGCTGTCCTGCAGGCTGGCGTGGCCGAAACGCAGGCCGTCGCGGGCGCCGTGCATCAGGTAGGGGGCATTGCTCATGCTCTCCTGGCCGCCGGCGATGACGATCTCGGCGTCGCCGCAGCGGATCGCCTGCACCGCCTGCTGAACCGCTTTCAGCCCGGAGCCGCACACCAGATTGACGGTGACCGCCGGGGTGTCCACCGGCAGGCCGGCCCGCAGCGCGGTCTGGCGCGCCGGGTTCTGCCCGCAGCCGGCGGCGAGCACCTGGCCGAAAATCAGTTCGTCGACCGCCGCGGCGGGCAACGGGCAGCGTTCAAGCAGGCTGCGTACCACCGCGGCGCCGAGGTCAACGGCGGAAAGAGGGGCGAAGGCGCCGCGAAAGCTGCCGACCGGGGTGCGTACTGCAGCAACAATGGCAATATCGGTCATGATCTCTCCTTAGCTGAAGCGCATTTCGCGCACATCGTCGGCCACGATCAGCCGTCCCGCCGTTTTACGCATCACCTCGTCGGGGCTCACCCCCGGGGCCACCTCGCGCAGGACAAACGCGCCGTCGACAATGTCCAGCAGGGCCAGGTCGGTGAGCACCCGGCGAATACAGCCCACGCCGGTGAGCGGCAGAGTGCACTGCGGCAGCAGTTTGGATTCACCGTTTTTTGAGGCGTGGGTCATCACCACGATGATGTTCTGCGCGCCGGCCACCAGGTCCATGGCGCCGCCCATCCCCTTGACCATTTTTCCAGGGATCATCCATGAGGCGATGTTGCCGGCGACGTCGACCTCAAAGGCGCCAAGAACGGTCAGGTCGACGTGGCCGCCGCGGATCATGGCGAACGACTGGGCGGAGTCGAAGATGGCCGCCCCGGTTTGCGCGGTGACGGTCTGCTTGCCGGCGTTAATCATGTCGGCGTCGATTGTGGCTTCGTCGGGAAATTCGCCCATCCCCAGCAGGCCGTTCTCCGACTGGAGCATCACCTCAATACCGGCGGGAATGTAATTGGCCACCAGCGTCGGGATACCGATCCCGAGGTTGACGTAGTCGCCGTCGCGCAGCTCCTGGGCGACGCGCATCGCCATTTGTTCACGGGTCAGCATCTCAGTGCCCTCCGGCGCGCAGGGTGCGCTGTTCAATACGTTTTTCAAATTGCCCGACGATCAGTCGGTCGACATAGATCCCCGGGGTGTGGATGGCGGAGGGCGGCAGTTCGCCCGGCGGCACAATCTCTTCCACCTCCACCACCGTAATACGCCCGGCGGTGGCCATCAGCGGGTTGAAATTCTGCGCGGTATGGCGATAAACCACATTGCCGTACCAGTCGGCTTTCCAGCCTTTGACCAGCGCGAAATCGCCGCGGATCGACTCTTCAAGGATGTAGTGCCTGCCGTCGAACTGGCGCACCTCTTTGCCTTCGGCGATCGGGGTGCCATACCCGGTGGCGGTGTAAAAGCCGGGGATGCCGGCGCCACCGGCACGGATTTTTTCGGCCAGCGTTCCCTGCGGGGTAAGCTCAACCGCCAGCTCGCCGCTCAGCACCAGCTGTTCAAACAGCGCGTTCTCCCCGACGTAAGAGGCCACCACCTTGCTGACCTGGCGCGACGCTAGCAGCAGGCCGAGACCGAAGCCGTCGACGCCGCAGTTGTTGGAGACCACCGTCAGCCCCTGCACCTGGCGACGCTGCACCTCGGCGATTAAGTTCTCGGGAATGCCGCACAGGCCGAAGCCGCCGGCGAGCAGCGTCATGCCGTCCGTTAACCCTTCCAGCGCCGCTTCGTAGCTGGCGACGCGTTTATCCAGTCCTGCCATCTTGTCTCTCCTGCCTTGCGATAGCCTTATCATTGGCGCAGGAGACTGATTTGATAATTTTGAATTTGTGACCCACTCATTTGGATTTTTAATTAATTTCCTGTTAACTAATTTTTTTCAATTAGTTAACAGGAAGAAAAATGAGAATGAGTGTCAAACAGTTACGCGCGTTTTTAGCGGTAGCTCACACTCTGAATTTTGCCCACGCCAGCGAAAGGCTGAATCTGTCGCAGCCCGCTCTCAGCCTGACTATCAAAGGGTTAGAGGAGGCGCTGGGCGGCGCGCTGCTGCAGCGCAGCACCCGCAAGGTGAACCTTACTCAGGAGGGGGAACTCTTTCTGCCGATGGCCCGTCAGCTGCTGGCCGACTGGGATAACGTCGAGGAGGCGATGCGTCAGAGCTTTACCCTGCAGCGGGGGAAAATTTCGGTGGCCGCGATGCCGTCGTTTGCCGCCAACGTCCTGCCGGAGGCGCTGAAGGCCTTTCGCGACCGCTATGCCGGGGTGAACGTCACGGTGCATGACGTGATTAATGAGCAGGTGATCGAGATGGTGCGCGAGGGGCGAGTGGAGATGGGCATCGCCTTCGAGCCATCGCCCAGCCACAATTTGCTGTTTACCCCGCTGGCGGTGGACCGCTTCGTGGCGATCGTTCCCCGGCAATCGCCGCTGGCGAAGAGAAAGCAGCTCACCTGGCAGGAGCTGTTGACCCTCGATTTTATTACCCTGCAGCGCCCCTCGGCGGTACGCCTGATGCTGGAGGAGGCGCTGGCGCGCAGCGGTCGTCAGCTGGACGTGGCGCTGGAGAGCCACCAGCTGGTGACGGTGGGAAGAATGGTGGCCAGCGGGCTGGGGGGCAGCGCGGTGCCGGCGCTGTGTAAAACGCAGATGGCGTCGCTGGGCGCCGTCTGTCTCCCGCTCAGCGATCCGCCGATTGAGAAGTGCGTCGGCGCGATCCATGCCGGGCACCTGCCGTTGTCAAAGGCGGCGCAGGCGCTGCTGGATACGCTGAAAGGGTTCTTGCCTACCTGAGCAGGCGGGAGGAACAAAAAAAACCGGCCAGCTGGCCGGTTGGATAATCAGATTTTGCAGGCGTCGCCGCAATCGTCATCGGCAACGATCGCCTGGGCTTTTTTGTCCGCTTCTTCCAGACGCTCCGCGTTGCGCTCTTCCGCTTCATCCAGGCCGCTGAAGACCAGGTTGTCGAGATCAATTTCCATAAGTTACCTATCGTTGCTGGTTTTTAATCAGCGTCAAGTATAGGGCAAAATCGCCAGCGGATGTAGCCGGGCTCTGCGCCGAACGCACAGAGCGTTAAGTCGCTGAATGCCACGCTCTCCCTACCATAATTAACCGTTGACAGACTGGCGTTGGATTAATTAATAACCATGCAGAATGATTTCCTGTGTATATATTAAATGAAAGGACAACGAAGGAGTAATTAAGCGTTGACGAAACGCTTTTATGTTAATATGCCGGCGATTATGGATGAATCTATGGATCTTAATCAATGGAACATACTGTTGCAGGCGCCATCAAAGAATGGCGTAAACATAATAAAGTGATCGGTCAGGTCAAATTAAACTATAAAAAAATATTACGAAAATGCAGAGAGCTGTCGCTCGCAGGAGGTAAATACAGAGAATATCAAGAACGTTGTGCGCAATATCAGTGCGCGCGGTTGACGGCCGTAACCAAAGGACTGGTGCCTTTCGAGGATAAACCCTTTAAAGCCTATCTTAATAAACGGCTGTCAAAACGTCGCAAACTGGATATCGCCCACGGTGCGCTGAATTTTATTGAGAAAACGTTTCACCCCGACGTCCTGCCGCAGCTGTACAATGTGGCGGATTTTGGCCGCGCAATGTTTGTTATTCCTTTGAAAAATGGCGATAACCTTGACGTTAAGCTGCTGGCGTCGCCGTTTCAGGAGGAGGGGGAGCTGATGCTGCAGCTGTTTCTCGGTGAGCGCCGCGTCTACAGCGTCTGTTTTTCCTGTACCGACGATGGCCGCGCCTATATCGGCGGCATCCAGGGCGGGAAAGACATCACCAATGACGAAGTGAAGGTGCTGACGAAAGAGCTGCATGGCGCGCGGCCGAAAAATATCATCATGAGCGTGCTGTATGGTTTTCTGCGATATTTCAACATCACGACGATCTACGCGATTGATGCCGATTACCACGTGAAAAGCGATCTGGTGAAAGCCAGTTATTCATCGCTGTGGCTGGAAATGGGCGGTGAGAAGCAGTCACGTGGCTGGTATAAACTGCCCGCGCAAGAGATCAAAAAAAGTATTGAAGAGGTGAAAAGTAAGCACCGGAGCCAGTTTATTAAACGCGAAGGTCTTAAAGAGCTGATTCAGATTGATATGGCGAATGCCCTGCAGCAAATTACCTTGCCAGCGCGGGTGAATTAACGCCACTCACACGCCGGGCGGGCAGCAGGGGGCTGCCGCCCGCCCGGCGCTATCCTTTCTTCACTGGCGCGTTTCCCGCCAGATTTCCTCCTTTCCCGGCGTTTTGGTGACCTGTCGAGCAGGCGAGGCCGCGCGTCCGGCGCCCGGAACACCTTCCTCAGCCTTCGGCATGGTTATCGGCTTTGACGATCTGTAGCGCGGCGGGGTTCGCCACGGCGCCGCTGGCGGTGACGAATCCGGGATGGACGGTCTCACCGCTGGCGGTGTCCACCAGCGCAATATGCGGTGCGCTGTGCAGCACCTGCTGGTGGCCCCATTCCATCAGGGCGAACAGCACCAGCGCCAGGCTACGGCTTTTGTCGGTCAGAACATATTCATAGCGTTCGCGGGAGCCGGCTTCCCGGTAGGGCACTTTGCTCAACAATCCCGTTTCAGTCATGGTTTTTAACCGGGTGGTGAGCGTCTGGCGGGTGATGTGGGTGTGCGCCAGCATCGTTTCAAAACGCGTCACGCCGTAAAACGCTTCGCGGAGGATCAACAGCACCCAGCGGTCGCCGAGGATTTTCGCCCCTTCCGCCAGGCCGCACAGCTCCGGGTCGAGATAGGGTAGTGATTTATTTTTTGACATCGCGAGATTGACCTTCTACTCTGAGTTTGAATTTTAGACTTAGATGCTAAGGAGCATAGCGTGCCATTTGTTAACGTGCAAACCATTAAAGGGATCATGACGGCGGAACAGAAAAGTGAGCTGCTGCGACGGATGACCGATCTGCTGGTGGAGATTGAGGGGCAGGGCGATCCGCAGTTCCGCCAGTCGGTGTGGATCCGCATTGACGAACATGACCCGGAGCAGTGGAGTCTGGGGGGCGTACAGCCGACGGCCGCGATGATTGCGGCGAAATTTGCCGCCGCGGGGCGCGACTGATCCGTGGAAAAACCGGGCCGCAAATGGCGGCTCGCCAGACGGGCCGCCATTTGCGCTTTTCGGCTTTGCTTTACTGAACTTCATCTAAGCTACAGCGCGTAAAAACGTCACATACGCTACATGCTGTAGTAATCTCTACACCATGACAATGCATCTCCTGATACTTAACCTGACAACGTCGCAAGCCACGCTGCGCATGCGTGTCTGGCGAACCCTGAAGCAGAGTGGGGCAGCAGTCCTGCGCGACGGGGTCTATCTGCTGCCCGACGTGCGCCAGGGCCATGAGACCTTCCTCAGCACCTGCGAGGCGATCCGCGCGGAAGGGGGGACCGGGCATGTGTTTACGATTGAGTCAGCGGAAGAAGAGATGCTCAGGCCGCTCTTCGATCGCCGCGAACAGTACGGCGCGCTGTTGCAGGATCTGCAGGCGCTGCAGAGGGCGTTATCCGCCGACGAACTGGCGGCTCAGCTCAAACAGCTGCGTAAAATTCAGCGTGATTACCGGCGAATTGAGGCCATTGATTTCTTCCCGGGGGCCGCCCGGGAGCAAACCGCTGAGCGACTGGCCGTCGTTGAGCAGGCGATAAATCAGCGATTATCGCCGGACGAGCCGCAGGCGGTAGCGGGCGAACTGAGCCTGCTGGACAGAGAAGCCTTTCGCGGCCGGCAGTGGGCCACGCGCCGACGGCCGTGGGTCGATCGTCTGGCCAGCGCCTGGCTTATCCGGCGCTTTATCGACCACGAGGCGCGGTTCCTGTGGCTGGCCGCCCCCGAGACCTGCCCGGCGACGGCGGTCGGCTTTGATTTTGACGGCGCGCCGTTCAGCCACGTCGGCACGCGGGTGACTTTTGAAGTACTGGTCCACCGCTTTGCGCTGGAAGCCGCGATCCCCGACAGCCTGGCGCGGCTGATCCACTTCCTGGACGTCGGTGGGGTACCGACCCCGGAGGCGGCGGGGGTGGAAAGCATTCTTGCAGGGCTGCGGGAAACCATTACGGACGATGACCAACTGCTGGCGGCAGCCTGCTCGCTGTTCGACGGCTTACTGAGGTCCTGTGAAATGAGGTCTGGCAACCATGAGCAAAACGGTCGTTCTTCCGCAGACTGACACTCCTTCCGTCGTCGCTTCCGTCTCCTTCTGGCAGGCTTTTCGCTTCTGGCTGAAGCTTGGGTTTATCAGCTTCGGCGGGCCTGCCGGGCAGATCGCCATGATGCACCAGGAGCTGGTGGATAACCGACGCTGGATATCGGAAGGGCGATTCCTGCATGCGCTCAATTTTTGTATGGTCCTGCCCGGCCCGGAGGCCCAGCAGCTGGCCACCTACATCGGCTGGCTGATGCATAAAACCTGGGGAGGCGTCATCGCCGGGGTGCTGTTTATTTTGCCCTCGCTGGTGTTACTCATCGCCCTGGCGTGGATCTACCTCGTCTGGGGGGATGTCGCGGTGGTGGCGGGGATTTTTTATGGCATCAAGCCTGCCGTGGCGGCAATCGTGCTGCAGGCGGCGCACCGCATTGGCTCGCGGGCGCTGAAAAATGGCGCCTACTGGGCTATCGCCGCTGCTGCCTTTGTCGCTATTTTTGCGCTGAACGTTCCCTTTCCGCTGATTGTCCTCGCCGCCGCGATCGTCGGCTTTATCGGCGGACGGCTGGCGCCGGCAACATTCGGCAAAGCGGACGCCCATCGTGCTCCGAGTCACCCTGGCGGGGCCGCCATTATTGATGACACGACGCCGATCCCGGCCCACGCCCTGTTCAGCTGGCGGCGTACCTCCCGGGTGCTGATCGCCGGGTTGCTGCTGTGGCTGGTGCCGATGGCCGCCCTGACGCTGATGCTGGGCTGGGCGCATCCGCTGACCCAGATGAGCTGGTTCTTTACCAAAGCCGCGCTGATGACCTTTGGCGGGGCATATGCCGTCCTGCCCTATGTTTATCAGGGGGCGGTGACCCACTTCGGCTGGCTGACGGCAGGGCAGATGATGGACGGCCTCGCCCTTGGGGAATCGACCCCCGGACCGTTGATCATGGTGGTGACTTTTGTCGGGTTTGTCGGCGGCTACACCAAAGCGGTGTTGGGCGTTGATGATGTGCTGCTGGGGGGCATCGCGGCGGCGTGCCTGGTGACTTGGTTTACTTTTTTACCCTCGTTTATCTTTATTCTCGCCGGCGGGCCGTTTATTGAAACGACCCATAATAAGGTGGGATTCACCGCGCCGTTGACCGCCATCACCGCCGCGGTGGTGGGCGTTATCCTGAATCTGGCGCTGTTTTTTATCTGGCATAGCGTCTGGGGACCATCCGGTTTCGACCCGTGGTCCGCAGCCATAGCCCTGGGCGCCGCCGGGCTGCTGTTTCGCTATAAGTGGAAGTTGACCTGGGTGCTGGCCGCCGCCGCCGCGGTAGGGCTTATCGTCCATATGGCGGGACTGTCCGGCGCAGGATAAGGTCGGCGTTGGGCTGAGAGACGTACACCGATGGGGGAGAGGCCAGTGCCCGGGCAGGCCCTGGCCGGATGGAGGAAATTTATTTATAGATGGGAGGCTCCACCGCGAGATGCAGTTGACAATATTGTTCAACGCCTTCTTTAAGCATCTTAATAATCATAAGTAGCATGGGTAAGTGCGGAACTAACTGAACAAGCAGTGCGCCCGTAGATCCGTCAAGCAGCGCCAGTGCGGCATCCACTTTCTTTTTCCATGCTTTGTTATATTCCACGCAAAAATTTTTAATATCGGCTGGCTGCGTTGAACGGGCAATCTGTTCGAGTTCTTCGATGGCGTTGAGTGCCGCTTTTATTTTCTCAATATCAGTGTGTTGAGTCATGTTAGCCTCGTAGTAACAGGAGAAAGAGAATTAACTCGTTTTTACTTCCCGGTTTGTGGCTTAAACAAAAGCCACGGTAAGGTGTAATCGTACAGCGCTTTCACCGGCACCACGGATAAGTGGAAATGTTTATCGTGCGGGCTGGCGCCATGATAATCCCGCCATATCCATGGCTGGACAGAAGCGCTAATGATCCGTTTGTTCCAGATAATATATTTAATTCGTTTGTCTTTGCTCTCGACCAGCGCATCGACAATCGCCTGAGCATTACACCCGTGATAAGGATCGTGTGTAATATCGATAGCCGTTACCACACCAATATTGCCATCCATCACCTGCGGATTATGATCCGAGTTGGTGTGAGCATGATGTTCATCGCCAATGGTGCCATCGCTGTCCGTGTTGCGATGTGGCGCGAATTGATCAATCTGATCTCTGAGTATCAGCAGACTCTTTGCGACCCGCCATACCATGTTATTTACCCTCCGGATTAAAACAGGGATTTGAGCTGACCGGCTCTGCGCCAGGAACCACGTCCTGATAAACCGGAGAGGGGGGAACAGGATCGGCGACAGGAGCCGCTTTCGCGCTGCTGACTTGTTCCTTTTTCAGGTTTTTCACTTGCAACAGATAATTAAGAATGACGTTCCAGAGCGCCGATCCACCGCTCGCCATCAGGCCAATGCATAATGTCATCAGGTCCGGATGTTTAATGGCCGAGAAACTGCCGGCGACAAAAGGTTGGGTCAAAAACGCCGTCACAATACCAGCAGCTACCGCTAACAGCTGCAGGGCAGATTTGCGCCGTCCTTCGATGACCGGATCCTGTTTTTCCAGATTGAGCCAGGGAAAATACCCTTTGATAATCTCTACCAGTCTTTCCGAGGCGATACTGATGGCGATCAGCATCGTAATGATGTTTTCAAGTTGCGAAGAAATGGCATCGCTCATATTATCCTCACTCTTGCTGTGTTGAAGGGAAATAAATCACAATGTTTTTATCATGTGTTTAATTCACAGTAGAAAATTCATGTCGACTAATTTTACGGTCAATTTTCGTCGTTCAGGCCAGTAATTGATAAGTTGTAATAAAATGACGGCGCGAAATAAAAATACGCCAGAGCGTGTTCGGAATAACTATTTAATTCGGCACGAAAACTGACTCGCGATAATAAATATATCGTCGCTTTTTTGATGAGTATAACGGAGGAAACCGACACGCCACTCATTCATATGAATGAGTGGCGTAAAAAAACTCGCCGCGCGGGCAGGAGGAAGAGATGCGGGCCAGCGACCGGTTAGCGTACCCCGGAATGGGACGCTCAGGTCGTGGGGGTTTCGCGGGTGGCCAGTGCCAGCGGGTTGCTGTCCAGCTCCAGCTGGTCGCGCAGCGCCCAGCCGCGCAGCTTGCCGGGGTTAAGCAATCCCGCCGGGTCGAGAGACTGTTTCACCGCCACGACGTCAGGACGGATCTCGCCCTGTTTGCCGTCCTCAACCTGCAGTACGTGGGGATTGTTAATCTTGACGTCGTTGTCGCGAAATATCTGCATGATGGCGTTGAGCCGCGCGGGTGTGGTATAGCGCACCAGCTGCAGACCGCTGGCGGTGAGATTGCCCTCGCTATCGCGCAGAAACTCAATATGGGAAATCACCTCCCCGGCGAAGTGCTGCTCCATCTGTAAAATTTGCTGCGGATAGCGCAGCGGATCAAACGCCGTCTGCAGATAAGTCAGCGTATTGTCCACCTTGAGCGCATGCAGGGTGGTGTGGTTCCAGCAGTATTCCATTAACGAGGCGTTTTGCGTCCGGGCCTCGTCGCTGGCCTGACGGATGGCGTTGCTCCCGCGATGGCGCTGTAACAGGCTGGCGCAGAGTCCTTCGCTCTCCTCGGCGATCAGGCTGATAACCGCATGCTGCCCGGTGCGGTAACGATCCTTGAGGTGGCTAAAATAGTCGGCGATCGGCGTGGCCAGCAGCGCGACCTGACGTTTCACCAGCCCCGGCGAGCGGACGCAGGCGTTGGCATAGTTCAGCGCATCAGCGAAATCGTCAAACACGTCCAGACGTTCAATCCACTGGTGCACGGGCGCCAGCGCCAGCTCAACCTCCAGAATGATGCCGTTGGTGCCGTAGGCGTGATGCAGTAGCAGCGCTTCGGGAGCCGGGATGGTCAGTATGCGGGGGACCGGCTCGACGGTCATCACTTTGACGCTGAGCACATTGCCGGGCGCCGCCAGCGGCCCATAGTTGATGGAGCCGATGCCACCGAACCCGCCGCCGTAGAGGCCGCCCAGGCTTGCCAGGCGGTAGGTTGACGGCATACAGCGCAGCTCCCAGCCCGTTGGGCGGGCGGCGGTTTCGATGTCTGCCAGACGAATGCCGGCCTGGGCGCGTACCGTGCCGTTGCCGAGGGCGACGATCTGGTTGAGTCCGGTCATATCGACCAGCAGCCCGCCTTCGAGGGGGACCAGTTGGCCATAGTTGCCGGTGGCGCTGCCGCGCAGGGTCAGCGGCAGCTGGTGCTGCGCGCAGGCGGCGACCAGCTGGCGCAGCTCCTCTTCGTCGCGTGGGCGAACCACCGCGTCCGCCTGTTTCCCCGCCAGTTGCTCAGTGAGTAGCGGACTGAACCAGTGAAAATCGCGGGAAAGCCGTTTGATCTTCGCCGGCTGTAAGGTCCACTCCAGCATCGGGAGTGCCTGCTGGATCGCCGCGACCGCGTGTTGACGCTGCTCATCAGTCATCATTTTTCTTCCTGTTCGTCAGCAAAACATTAATGAGATTGCACGGCTTCGCTTTCATGCCAGGCGCTGAGCGCCCGGCGCGAAACCCAGGACATCACGCCAAACAGCGCGATCCCGGCGAGAGAGATCAGCAGCAGCGCGGCAAACATCAGCGGAATATCCAGCTGGTAGCCAGCCTGCAGGATCTGATAGGCCAGACCGGTATTGGTCCCGCCGGTCCCGGCGACAAACTCCGCCACCACCGCGCCAATCAGCGACAGCCCGCTGGAAATACGCAGCGCGCCGAAGAAATAGGGCAGCGCCGAAGGGATACGCAGCCGCACCAGGGTTTGCCAGCGGCTGGCGTGATTGAGGCGAAAATAGCTCAGCAGGCCGGGGGAGACGCTGCGCAGGCCCTGAGTGGTATTGGAGATGATGGGGAAGACCGCCATCAGGGTGGCGCACACCACCAGCGAGAGCGTGGCATCCTTCACCCAGATGATGATCAGCGGGGCGATGGCGACGATCGGCGTCACCTGCAAAAACACGATGTAGGGAAACAGGGCGGTTTCCACAAAGCGGTTCTGCACCAGGATAAACGCCACCGCGGCGCCGATGACAATCGACAGCAGAAACGAGATCAGGGTGATCTTGAGGGTGAACAGCAGCGCCAGCAGCAGCGGCGTGAGATGCGTCCACAGGCTCTCCAGCATCACCAGCGGCGACGGCACCAGAAAGGCCGGGATGCGGAAATAGCTCACCGCGCCCTGCCACAGAAGCACCACCGCCACCGCGACGAGGGTCGGATAGAGAATTTTGAGAAAACGCGGATGCTGGACCCACGGCGTTGAGGTTGTGTTTTTCATATTATGACTCCATACCGGACTGACTGGCCTGCAACAGACTGTCCTGCAGCTGACGGGCATACAGGGAAAAGGCCGGACTGACGCGGAACGCCTCGCTGCGCGGGAACGGCTCGCGGATGGCAATATCTTCCACCACCCGTCCGGGACGGGCCGCCATCATGATCACCCGCTGTGAGAGAAACACCGCTTCATGGATCGAGTGGGTGACGAACACCACCGTCAGGTTCTGCTCCTGCCAGAGACGCAGCAGGTCGCTGTCGAGTTTATTACGCGTGATTTCATCGAGCGCGCCGAAGGGCTCATCCATCAGCAGCAGCTTTGGCCGGGTGACCAGGCCGCGGGCGATGGAGACGCGCATTTGCATGCCGCCGGAGAGTTCGCGCGGCAGGACGTCGGCGAATTTGCCCAGCCCCACCAGCTCAAGGACTTCACTCACCCGGGTATTACCTTCCGCCCGCGGCACGCCGGCCAGATCCAGCGGCAGCCTGACGTTATTGCGCACGCTGCTCCACGGCATCAGGGTGGCTTCCTGGAAGACGAACGAGAGCGGATGCTGGGCTTTTTCCCGGCTGTCGCGCCGCCACAGCATCAGCTTGCCGTCGCTGGGCTCCACCAGGCCGGCGACCATCTTCAGCAGCGTACTCTTCCCGCAGCCGGACGGGCCGAGCAGGGTAATAAACTCCCCCTGATTGATGGTCAGGTTGACGGGCAGCAGCGCCCGGGTACCGTTACTGTAGATCTTCTCCGCCGACAGCACCTCAATGGCCGGGGTGGCAGAGGCGGGCGTAAAGCGGGTGTCGCTCATCACGGTCAGTTTCGGGGCGGTATTCATGGCATCACTCCGGCGTCTTTGACCATCTCCAGGGTGTAAGTCTGCTCAAACGGCACCTTGCTGGCGTCGATCAGTTTGTTTTTCACCAGCATGTCCCAGGTTTTCTTCAGCCGCGGCTCGGTGATGATGCCGATGCCGCCGGTCTTAGCATCGCCGCCGGTCACCAGCTGGTACTGCTTCATCTGGGCAATACCAAAGGCGATCTGCTCGGCGCTCATTTGCGGATTTGCTTTACCGATCAGGCTGTTGCCGGGGGCGGGATCCTGCAGGTAGCTTTTCCAGCCCTCCATAGAGGCTTTGACGAAGGCCGCCACCGCCGCCGGACGTTTGCGGATGGTGTCGGCCATACAGATAATCGAGTTGCCGTAGGGCGGGTAGCCCCAGTCGCTGAGCGGATAGACATAGAACGGCTGTCCGCCTTTGGCGACGGAGAACGGCTCGGAGGTCACGTAGCCCTGCTGCACCAGATTTTTATCGGCGAGGAACGGCTGGACGTTAAAGGTATAGGGGCGCACTTTGCTGCCAGCCAGACCCAGCTCGCTCTTCGCCCACGGCCAGAAAGAGGTATAGGCCTCGGTGGCGAGCAGGAAGGTTTTGTCTTTAAGCTCCGCCGGGTTCTCCACTTTGTTATGAGTGATAAAGACCGTCGGCGAGTGCTGGAACACGGTAGCGACGGTCACCGCATGCACCCCGGCCTGCCAGGTCTCCAGCGCCTGACCGTTGTCGCCAAGGGTACAGTCCGCCTGGCCGGCCGCCATCAACTGCATGACGTTGATCTGCGGGCCGCCCATTTTAATCTCGACATCGAGACCGGCGTGCTGATACAGCCCGGTGGCCTGGGCCTGGTAAAACCCGCCGTGCTCGGCCTGGGCATACCAGTTGGTGAGAAACGTAAACTTCTCCGCCGCGAAGCAGGAGGCTGAGGTGGCGAGGGCGGCCACGGTCAGCAGGGTAAAAACGGGCGTCGGTCTGGTATTCATCAGGGCTCCTTGGATCCAGCAACGAAAGAGGGGGGTAGAGACTGCACAAAGCCGTGCCAGTGCTGTTTGCCCCAGGTCGGTTCGCGACGTTCGACCCAGGCCATGCGGTGGATCTCAATGATCGCCTGCGCCCAGCTGGCGGCGAGGGAGTCGAGAAGCCCTTCGCCTTGCTCCCGCGTCGCCGGGGTCGGGTCGCCAATCACCCCGCTGGGGCCAAAGTCATAGGAGGCCCACGCCGCCGCCGGGCGGCCTTTTGACAGGGTCGGGCAGGGAAATTCCGGCGGGAAGTTGGCGACCGCCCGCTCCATATGAACGCACTCCGGCGCCAGCGCCAGCATCAGCGCCGTTTCGCTATGCCCGGCGTGCATCGCCATCCGCTGTTCATGCGGGCTGAGAAACTGCTTTTCGCAGTTGGGCACGTTGAACACGTCGTGGGGGATGGCGATGAAATCCCCGTGGCGCAGGCGCATTTCCCGGCAGGCGATCTGCAGGATCTGCGGCTGGCCGCCGTGGCCGTTGATCATCAGCAGCTTGCGAAAACCGGCCCGATAGAGGGATTCGGCGATCTCCAGCACGGTATGCAGCAGCGTATCGCCGCTGAGGGTCAGGGTGCCGGGAAAATGCAGATGCTCCTCGGACTTACCGTAGACGATCGGCGGGATGGCGTAGGCCGGGATCGCCGCCGGCAGCCGGGCAAGGGCATGGCCCGCCACGCCTGAAGATATCACGCTGTCCACCGAGCAGGGCAGATGCGGGCCGTGCTGTTCTATCGCTCCAGTGGGGAGGACGATAACCGTATTGCTTTTATCCGGCAGGGCGGCAACGTCCGTCCAGCTCAGAAAAGGGAGAAAGCGCGCGGCAGGAATGTAACCGTTAATCATCGCGGAGCCTCGGAGTTAAATGACGGGGGTAACCAGACGGTCGCTTCAACTTCAATCAGTACCGTGGCGTCGGGCAGCATTTCGCTGACCTGCACCACGGTGGAAACGGGCGGCTGGTCGGGATAAAACAGCTTTCTGACCCGGCTGTAATAGGGAAAATGGTCAAGGTTGCGAAAGTACTGCACCAGCTTGATAACGTCGCTCATCTGCCCTCCCGCGGACGCCACGGTGCGGCGGATGCTTTCCAGTACGTACCAGCTCTGGGCGAGGATCGGGCCCTGTTTCGCGTCGGTCGAAAATTCGCCGGTCGCCCCCAGCAGCTCCCGCACCGGCTCAGGCACATCCTGAAAGCCGTTGACGATGGTGCCGGTCAGGGGATTGACCGGAATAATGCCCGAGAGAAAGATAAAATCGCCGGCTCTGCGCCAGGCGGCATACCGCGCCAGCGGTGCCCCCGCGCCTGCTTCAAGACTCATGTGCCATCTCCTCTTGCCACACGCGCCGGTGGGTTAATCTGCCGTGGTTAACCACCAGACGGGCGGCGCTGTTTAAAGGCCAGGTAAAACGGTCGCTACCCGGGAAAATCACCACGCTGGCCGCCGCGCCGACGGCAAAGGGCGCCGCGTCTGCCGGCGAACCGGTTAACGCCGCGCGATCGCAGATCAGCCGCGACTGCCGGTCAAACAGGTCGCTGAGCTGGGCGCTGAACAGGCCGCAGGCCAGGGTGTCCAGCGGGTCATAGCTGCCCGCCGGGCAGAAGGCATCCTGAACGTTGTCACAGCCGAGCAGGGTGGCCACGCCGGCGGCCTGCGCCTCGTGCAGCAGGGTGATCCCCCGCTGGCGCGGCGTGCGGCCGAATGTCGCATCCTGCAGCAGCAGGTTGGTCATCGGCAGAGCGATAAGGGTGACGCCGTGCGCCGCCAGCTGGCGCAGGATCGGCACCGCCTGTTCGTCGCTGCCGGCGGCCAGCGCGCAGCCGTGGCTGCAGCAGATATGCCCGGGAAAAGGGTGGCGGGAGAGATGGTCCGCCAGCCAGGCCATCCCCTGAGACACCTCGCGGAGCTCCTCATCGATATGCAAATCCAGATCCAGATCCCAGCGGGCGGCGCTATCCAGCAGGTTTGCCATGGCGGCGGCGTCCCAGTTGGAGGAGTGGATAAAGCCGCCCAGCAGGCAGCGCTCCCCGCTGTTGGCGACCGTTCGGGCAATGGCCCCGGCGTCTGCCGGATCGCGAAACAGGGTCAGCGGGACCAGCGCCACTCGCTCCAGGGTGATGCCGCCGGTATCGAGGCGGGCGATCTCCTGCCAGACGTCCGGTGCGTCGGCGGTAAACCAGTCGATATGGCTGCGCAAATGGGTCACGCCATTTGCTGCCGCCCGGGCCAGCGCGGCGGACGCCCTACGTTGAATATCCGCTCTGGTCCAGTGCCGGCGATCCTCGTGCATGGCGTGGATCGCCGCCAGCAGCCCGGCCTGCGCCGGACGGCAGCGTTCAATGGTAAAGGTCTTGTCCAGATGGGCATGAGGTTCCACCAGGCCGGGGAGCGTCAGGGCCCCCGCCAGGTCCCACAGGCCGGGAACCGGCTGGTCGGTCGGGGTCAGTGCGGCAATCCGACAGTCGCGAAAGGCCAGGTCCGCCAGCAGCGGTTCGCCATTGGCCTGCGTCGGCCAGCCGTCGGGCAGCGCCCAGGCCGGGAGGCGGGCGCGGCTGATGCCGGCGAGCGGCGAGGAAGAGGAGGGGAACGTCATCGTCAGTCTCCTCACAGATCCAAAACCAGACCCGGGGATTTCGCCCGCGAACAGCAGAGCGTGATCTGGTCGTTGCCGGCTTTCTCTTCCGCCGTCAGCACGCTGTCCCGGTGTTCGGGGATCCCGTCGAGGACCCCGGTAATACAGGAGCCGCACATTCCCTGTTCGCAGGAGAGCATCACCTCCACCCCGGCGTGCTGTAATACCTGAGCAATCGTTTGATCCGCGGCGACCTGCAGACGCTGGCCGCTGGAGGCCAGCTCAATATAAAAAGCATTTTTCGCCGCGGTATTATTTTCCGCCGCGGGAGTAAAACGCTCGAAGACGAATTGCGACGGCGACCAGCAATATTCCTCCATGACCGACTGCAGTCGCTGAATAAACCCCTCCGGGCCGCAGGCGACCACTGCGGTATCAGGATCGGGCGTGGTTAAGCAGGCGGGGATCCGCTGGCGAAACGACGCGCCTTCCTCGCTACAGTGGATCGCCACGGTGCCGCCCGCAGCCAGCTGGGTCAGGCGCGGGGAGAAGGCCGTCTGGCGCGCGCTGGCGACATAATAATGCAGCTCCAGCGCCCCCTTTCTGGCGGCAATCGCTTCAGCCATCGCCAGCAACGGCGTGATGCCGATACCGCCGGCAAACAGCAGGTAGCGCCCGGCCTGCGGCAGGGGAAAATGGTTACGCGGCGGCGAAATGGCGAGCCGATCGCCGGCTTTGAGCTGCTGGTGCAAATAGCGTGAGCCGCCGGTGGAGGTGTCAGTCAGCCTGACGCAAACTTCATAAGTATTACTGCGGTCAGGCATGCCGCACAGGGAATACTGCCGGGGGCCAACGCCGGGAATAATAATATCGATATGCGCCCCGGCGGAGCAGGCCGGTAATATTTCCCCGGCCGCCGCCTGCAATATTATGGATAGGTTTCCCTCACCATTGGGACGTATTTCCCCGACCGAGACCGAAATAAGATCGTGGCTGTGCATTACCATTTACTCTCCCTCATTCCGCTGTCTGCAGGGCGGCCAGGGGCGGCGAAGAGATAACTCCCCTTCGCGGTGAACTGTCCGGCGTGCAAGAAAATGGGTGAAACGATCGTTTCTCCGCTATGAATGCTACGGTATTGTGATAAAACTGTTGCGTCCAGAGCTTTGATTCGCACAACCCGTTGCAAAAAAGAGAGCACCCATACCATGTTTGCCTTCTCCCGATTTCTGCTCTATTTCACCGAAGTGGCCCGTCAGGGATCGTTTCGTAAAGCGTCAGAGGCGCTGCATGTGTCGGCGTCTTCCATCGATCGGCAGATTTTGCGCGTGGAACAGGAGCTGGCGATGCCGCTCTTCGAGCGCCACCCCACCGGGCTGCGGCTGACCGCCGCCGGGGAGCTGCTCCTGCACGCGGCCAATAACTGGAAAAAGGACTTTACCCGGGTCTGCGAACAGCTGGATGACCTGCGCGGGTTGCGGCGGGGGCATGTGCGCATCGCTACCATCGATGCTATTAACCGGCATTTTTTTTCGACGATGCTCAAAGAGGTGCATAAACATTATCCCAACATCTCTTTTACATTGACCACCATCAACAATATCCACATTCAGCAGGCGCTGATCTCCGGCGAGGCGGATTTCGGCATCATGCTCAATCCCCAGACTTCCCGCGAACTGCAGGTGCGGGCGTTTGCCGAGATGAATATGGGTATTGTGGTGCCCACCGGCCATCCGCTGGCCAGCCGCAGCGCGGTGCGCTTTAGTCAGTGCCTCGACTACCCGTTTATTCTGCCATCCGTCCCGTTGATGATCAGCGAGCCGGTGGCGGCGCTGGTGAATATCAGCGGCAACGAGGTGAAGGAGGTGGCGGTGTCGAATAACATTCACATGATCCGCACCCTGATCAAAGAGCAGATGGGCATCGGCATCCTGTGCCGGCTGGATATTCTCGATGAGATCGAGTCCGGCCAGCTGGCGTTTGTGCCGCTAACCGATCCGCAGCTTAAACCTTTCACGCTGGCGCTGTGCGTCTCGCCCGCCCGCCAGCTTTCCCTCGCCGCCTCGATGATGCTGAACCAGCTGGAGATGCTCTTCAGCCAGCTGTGAGCGACCGGGCAGGCACTAAAATCATTCATTAACGCACCATTGTGGTGCGTTTTTGGTGTGCATGAATCAAAGGTTGCATACCCAAGGGCGGCGGCGCAGGCGATTTCTCGCGGTAGTTCGCGGGCGATCAAATCTGGCATTGTTTTTGTATAACTGAGTGTGAGTAGAAGCGGTCAGTACGGGTTATCCATACGGGACATTGCTCAGTCACCATGTCGCGGTTCAATGTTGACCGGGATGGGAGGCTGAGCCGTGGTTTGCTCGCCCCTCTCCCGGCATGAAGAGGAGAGGGATAATGAAAAGTCATGCACGCCTTCCCCGGGGCTTACGCTGGCTGGGCCTGATGGCTCTCGGCGGTGTCTCGCTGGCCGTTCAGGCCGAGGAGAAAATCGTTCTGCTGACCTCCTGGTACGCCCAGGCGGAGCAGGGGGGTTATTATCAGGCCCAGGCCTCCGGGCTGTACAAAAAATACGGTCTCGACGTCGAGATCCGCTCCGGTGGCCCCCAGGTCAACGGCATGCAGTTGCTGTTGTCGAAGCGGGCCGATGTGATCATCGGTTACGACCTGCAGCTGCTGGAAGGCATTCAGCGCGGCTTCCAGGCAAAAGCTATTGCCGCGCCCTTTCAGTACGATCCCCAGGGGCTGTTGACCCACGCCGATGTCACCTCCCTGCAGGGGCTGAAAGACAAAACCCTGCTGGTCTCCAGCTCCGGTCAGGCGACGTGGTGGCCGTGGCTGAAGGCGCAATACCAGCTGAGCGATGCGCAGGTTCGCCCCTATACCTTCAATATTCAACCCTTTGTCGTCGACGACGCCGTCGCCCAGCAGGCTTATGTCAGCTCCGAGGTGTTTCAGGTGCAGAAGGCCGGGGTGAAGGCGAACTTCTTCCTGTTTTCTGAGCATGGTTATCCTCCCTACGGCGGCATTCTCATCGCCCGCCCGGACACCATCGCCGAGCGTAAAGGGGCGATGGCGAAGTTCGTCCGTGCCTCAATGGAGGGTTGGGTGAGCTATCTCAAGGATCCGGCGCCGGGAAATGCGTTGATTAAGCAGGACAACCCGAAAATGACCGACGATCTGCTCGCCTGGGGCGTGACCCAGATCCGTGAGCATCATCTGATCGACGGCGGGGATGCCGCCAGCCAGGGCTGGGGGACGATGACCGACGCGCGCTGGCAGAAGACCCGCGACTTTATGGTCAGCGCCGGTCTGCTGGCGGTGACCACCGACTGGAAACAGGCCTACACCACCGAATTTGTCCAGGCCATGCAGGTTAAACCCTGAGGAGCGACGCCATGTCATTAATCATTAAAAATGCCCATGCCATCCTCAGCGGTCTGCCGGGGGAGGCGGCGCGGCTGGCCGGGCCGGATATTCGCATCCGCGACGGCAAGATTGCGGCCATCGGCAGTCTGACGCCGCAGCCGGAAGAGCGACAGATCGATGCCCGCGACTGCGTGATCTATCCGGCATGGGTGAACACACACCACCATCTTTTTCAGTCGTTACTGAAGGGCGAGCCGCAGGGGCTGAACCAGAGCCTGACGGCCTGGCTGAGCGCCACGCCGTACCGCTTTCGCGCGGCCTTCGATGAGCACACTTTTCGTCTGGCGGTGCGCATTGGTCTGGTGGAGCTTCTGCGCTCGGGCTGCGCCAGCGTGGCGGATCACAACTACCTGTACTGGCCGGATATGCCTTTCGATACGTCGGAGATTGTCTTCAGCGAAGGGGAAGCGCTGGGGATGCGTATCGTCCTGTGTCGGGGTGGGGCGACCCAGGGCCGGGCGGTGGAACAGGATCTGCCCGTAGCGCTGCGTCCGGAAACCTTCGACGGCTATATGGCGGATATCGAACGGCTGGTCAGCCGCTATCACGACCCCCGGCCCGGTTCTCTGCGTCGGGTGGTGATGGCGCCCACTACCGTCCTGCACTCCGCGCCGGGCGCCCAGCTGCGGGAGATGGCGAAGCTGGCCCGTCAGCTGGGGATCCGGCTGCACAGCCATTTATCGGAAACCGTCGATTATCTCGACGCCGCGCGGCAGAAATTCGCCATGACGCCGGTGCAGTTCTGCGCGGAGCATGACTGGCTGGGAAATGACGTGTGGTTTGCCCATCTGGTGAAGCTGCTGCCGGAGGAGATTGCCCTGCTGGGCCGTACCGGAACCGGCATCGCCCACTGCCCGCAAAGCAATGGCCGACTGGGCAGCGGCATCGCCGATCTGCTGGCGCTGGAGCAGGCCGGGGTCCCGGTCTCGCTGGGAGTGGACGGCGCTGCCTCGAATGAAGCGGCGGATATGCAAAGCGAAGCCCATGCCGCATGGCTGCTGCAGCGCGCGCGCAAGGGAATGCTGGCGCAGCCGCGCTACGCCGGGGGCACCTTCGAGGGCGGGGCCGATGCGGCCACGGTGGAGGATGTGGTGCGCTGGGGCAGCGCCGGCGGGGCGCAGATCCTTGGCTTAGCGCAGAGCGGCACTCTGCAGGTCGGCATGCAGGCGGACCTCGCCATTTACCGGCTGGACGATCCGCGCTACTTCGGCCTGCATGATATGGCCATTGGGCCGGTGGCCTGCGGCGGGCGCGCCGCGCTGAAGGCGCTGCTGCTCAATGGCCGCCCCATCGTGGAAGATGACGCCATTCCCGGTCTCGATCTTGACGCGATGCGCCACGACGCGCTGGCGGCCGTCCGTACCCTCCAGCAGCGCGCCGCTGTTTAACTGATAACAGGATAATGACGATGACCTCAACCCCCCAGAATCAACGCTACGCCTTACAGGAACTGGAAAAAGAGGCGCTGATGGGCGCCCAGGGTGAAGAGACCTTCGCCCGCGAAGTGCGCTGTATCGACCTGTCGAACTTTGCCGAAAGAAAAAGTGAAATTGCCGAACAACTGTGGGAGGCGGCGGTGGAGATTGGCTTCTTCCAGGTCAGCCACCACGGTATTCCGCTGGCGGAGATCCGCCAGGCCTTCAGCATGACCGAGGCGTTTTTCGACCTGCCCGACGAGGTGAAGCGCCAGTATCCGCTGGCAGGCAACGCCGGCTGGGAGAGCAAGGCGCAGGTCCGGCCATCGACCCGCACGCCGGATCAAAAAGAGTCCTATCAGATAACCCGGCCGCTGATGGCCGGGCGCTGGCCCAGCGATCGGGAGTTGCCAGCATTTCAGCAGACGATGCTCGGGTTTGAATCGCAGTGCTGGCAGCTGGGGATGAAGATCCTCTCCTGCTTTGCTTTGAAGCTCGGTTTTCCGGAATCGTTTTTCACCACCGCGCACGATCCGCAGCGTGACAGCTACCAGAGCACCTTACGCATGCTGCATTACTATGCAACCGGGCAGTCGCAGCAGGGGATGTGGCGGGCCGGCGCGCACACCGATTTTGACTGTCTGACGCTGCTGTTCCAGCGCCCCGGCCAGGGCGGCCTGCAGGTTTGTCCCGGTAAAGACCGCGAAAGCCAGCAGTGGACCAGCATTGAGCCGCGGGAAGAGGTCATCACCTGCAATATCGGCGACATGCTGATGCGCTGGAGCGACGACCAGCTGCCGTCTAACTTCCACCGGGTGAGAAACCCGCTGCCGCACGAATATCAGGGGCCGCGCTACAGCCTGGCGTTTTTCTGCCAGGCCAATAAAGATGTCGAGATCCTCGGGCCGCAGAGAAAGTACCCGCCCATCAGCGCCGAGGATTATCTGCAGCAGCGGATCCAGGCCAATTTCGCCAAAGGGTAGGATGCTCCCTTGCGTGGTATTCCTGCCGCCGGCTTTCGCTGGCCGCGCGGCAGGATATCCGGCGCTGAGCTTTTCAGCTACCGTGTTAAGTTCCCTGGTATCGTTGAAATAACTGAAGAACATCCCCCTAAGCGTCAGTAGCAAGCTACCTTGGTTAAGGCCCTGAAAATCATGCCCTTTACGTCGTAAACGCCGTAAAGCCAGCTCACCGGGGGTAAAGGGATTACCTTAACTTCTTTATTGCTGTTAGTGGGTTAAGGCTAACCAGGGCAGGGGGGCCGAATTTATAGCTCGGTAACCGGCTACGCCGGGCTTTCGGCGCCATTTGACTCCACAGACACATGTAACCTCATCTGGCACCTCCATGCCGCTGACGCGGCATTCTGAAGCTTCTCGATGCTGTAGGTGTTAACGTCTGCTTTGTGCCATAAGCGGACGTCGCTCCAACGCAAGCTTAGCTGTCTTTGATCAACGTAGACACACAGGGTAGATTGCGGAACTTGTTCTGCCAGGGCATGCCATATCCTATGAGTAGATCATCATTCTCCATCTCATATGCGTAATAACACCGTGCAGGAATGGATACACGTCCGGGTTTAACAAAAAGGACGGCAACCGAGACTGACTGTGGATGATATTTTTCGTTAAGATGCTCCACAAGACGTCTCATTGTCCCCCCTGATTCGATCGCGTCGTCGATAACAATGACATGTCGTCCCTCAATTCCAATGTTGTTGTGGAAGACAATTTCTGACGCGTTATTACGTTCACCGGGTGTGTGTGGACAGGAAATATAATCCATTGCAACATCAAAGTTCAGTTTTCTCGTTAAGTCAGCAGTAAAAAATATCCCGCCGGGTACGACGGTAATAATCACAGCATCGCTGAAATCAGCATTAAGCCTGTCCGCAACAAGATTGACACCTTTCGCGATTGTGGATTCATCGAGAATAATTTTTCCAATATGTGAATCATTCATTTTAGTTTCTCTCCTTTACTGAATATGTTTTAACACTCTTGCGGGCACTCCACCGGCTATAACTCTGTCCGGAATATCGCGGGTCACCACACTCCCGGCGGCGATGACAACATCATTGCCGATCTTTACGCCTGGAAGAACAACCGATTTACCTCCAATCCAGACTCGGTCGCCTATGGTGACCGGCTGGACATACTCTATCCCTGTACTCCGGTGTCCGGGGTTGATGGGATGACTGACGGTATAAATGTTCACCTGAGGACCCAGTTGAACATCATCCCCGATAGTAACGTCTGTGAGATCCAGGATGACGCAGTCTACATTACAGTAGAAATTCTTCCCCGCCCGGATGTTATACCCTCTGCTGCAATGAAAAGGAGTGGTGACAGATACACCTTCTCCACATTCAGGCAACAGTTCTTTCATCAATCGCAGGCGGGCGCCAGTTTCAGCGGGGTCAATGTGGTTAAAACGATGAAGAAGCGATTTTGTCCGCAGGGAATCTGCTTTTATAGCTGGCTCTGCAGGGAAGAAATAATCCCCATCTTTAAGACAGATACGCTCCACCCCGACGTCAGCACAGGGGGGCAATTTTTCGTTCATTAATCCAGTCTCCTGCGTATTCAACGTGTATTCGGTCATCGGTACTTCGTGAACAAGCTATTCATATGAAAAACATGGCCAGTTCTTGTTGTTTTTCTCACAAAGTATCATAATCGAGCATAAAGTAAAGATTAAAACCACTTAACCGAGCACAATCGAGCTAGTGGATAACATCATGTTCCCCCTCCTGAGACAAAAGGATCGGGCCAATAGTTGGTAATGAGGAAGCACGTAATGAAACGAGTGGTTCTGTTTTCAGGAGGGAGTGCCTGTCGCTCACTGAATAATGCTTTGTGCCGGGAGGATGTCTCTCTGACCCGCATAGTGCCTGCCTGGGACAGTGGCGGGAGCTCGAGAACAATCAGACTGAGTCTCGATATGCTTTCTGTTGGAGATATTCGTCAGGCCCTGATGACGATGGCTCATGGGGAAAAACGGTCGGGTGACGTCGTGCGCATTTGTAACACACGTTTATCCTCCGATCTGCAGTCTCAGGATGCGAGAACGGAATTTACAGCCTACCTGGAGGGATATCACCCTCTACTTGAAAGGCTGGAGCCCGGTCTCCGGGGGGCTATCGTAAATTACCTGAAAACCTTTGCAGCAGAAGCCGGCAATACCTTTGATTACCGAAATGGCAGTATCGGGAATTTTATTCTTTCAGGTGCCTATCTGGCGCATAACAGAGATATCAACACTGCCATTTTTGTGTTCAGAAAGCTTTGCGGAATTTCAGGTAACGTCTGGCCTTCATCGCTCTGTAACGATCTCACTCTGTCAGCAACGCTGAATGACGGAAAAATTGTTTCGCCTCAGGACCAGATAACCAAGATGGCAGAATCGGATGCTTCAACGGGCATCAAAAATATTGAATTACGCACGTCTGACGGTCATGCTCCTGGCGCCAACCCGGTGGTACTGGAAGCAATCAGGGATGCTGATCTCATTGTATTTGGTCCGGGAAGTTTCTATACCAGCATTCTTCCTCATCTTCAGGTCGAAGGGATCACATCGGCTGTATCGCAGTCAGGATGTCCGGTTGTGTTTATCAGTAATATCCTTCAGTGCAAGGAGAGCCTGGGTCTTGGGTTAAGAGAAGTGTCAGAACGTTTTGAACGGGAATGGAAAACCCAGAGCAGTAATGTAGCTTTGCCGGTTCTGTATCTCTTTGGCAACCGTCGATTTCTCGCTATAGATAAATACGTTAACGGATTTGCTTATCTGAGTGATGAGGTCAGTGAATGCGAGGAATATCGTGTTGTGCTGGATGAGTTTGAAGATGTTTGGGAACGGGGAAAACATGATGGTACAGCCGTAGCAGCGAAGCTGCTTGCTCTGACTGATGGCTCTGTTCTGTCTCTATAAACGGTTCCGGCGCCGCGAACCTGGTGTACAGTACGCCTCCCTTCCATAGGAGGCGTATCGTCAGAACGTTCTCAGGATAAGATTTCCCCTGAATACCTTTGGTCAGTGCCGGGTGCATTGTGAAACAGCGCTGCTGCTTTATGTAGTGCTTCCCTGATAAGTTCCGGATAATTTATGACGACAACATTAACATCCTGATGCTCAAGTACCGGATCGTAAATTTCATCAAACGTAATCAGTAAAGGGGAAACAGGTATCTGCTGTTCGGACAGGGCCTGTGATACGCCATTATAGATTTCAGTATTGCAGGTAATGACAGCAGATACGGACTTTTTGCCCGACAGGAGGCCAGACATGGCCATGCGCCCCGCCTGAAAATTCCTTGCGCAGGGAACCAGATGATATTTCGAACGAGGCAGTTTGAGCTTCCTGGCAGCACACCTGAATTGTTCAATAATCTCGCAGTCAGGCGTTCCCGGCGAGAAATCACCGAGTATGGCGATATCATCACGCTCATAGCGGGTTAACATCTCCACCAATCTGAGAATACATGGTTGATAATCCACCCAGATAGCATGGCGCGGATTTTGTATTAACCGTTTATTAATAAGAATGATATCTGCTGCAGAGCGCTCAATTATTCGCCCCAACTCTGCGCTACCCATCGATACACTCATGATCAATATCACTGCACACTGCTGATTCTCCAGACGGGCGATGCCCTGCCGTTCATCCTCAGCATCAGCCCTGGCATCCGTTATAATAAGTTTCTTGTTATGCTCCTGCGCAAAATGCGCGGTGAGCCGGATGAGCTCAGGAAAATACCGTGTTTTATATACAGCCTCACTGACCAGCAAACCAATATTTTCCGCAGACTGAGTCGATAAACTCTGTGCAGTCTGGTTAATGGCGTAACCTGTTTCAGCGATAACATCCATGACTCTTTTATGCGTGTCCGGGGACACAACGTTTGCTCCCGATAACACCCTTGATACTGTCGCGATAGAGACGCCCGCGTGACGGGCGACATCAGTCATCTTAACCATAGCTATCATCCTGAACTATTTTCAGTGTGCCCTCCGGATATAGTGGAATGATCACACCTTCTGCATATGAATAATCAGCAAAACCACATACCGGCGCCGATACCCTATCAGCCGGTATGTGCACCGGAATTCAGGCTCCTGATTCAGCCGAGCAGATTCTCCCGACCATCACGTTTCTCGTTTTCAGGGTCATCAGGGCGACCAGGATCATCAGCACGCTAATACAGATGAACGCTGCGGGTAATGTGCTGAAGTGGGCAACATACCCGACGATGGCAGGCCCTGCCAGAACGCCAAGGTAACCCATCGTTGTCACAGCTGGAATTGCCACCGCTGCAGGCATGACAGCCTGTCGCCCTGCTGCGGAGAACATGACAGGAACAATATTGGCGCAACCCAAGCCCACTAACGCATATCCGGCCAGGGATATTTTCCAGTCTGGGATGAATAGCACCAGCGCAAACCCGGCGGCAGCGATGAGAGCCCCAGCAATCACAACCGGTATAGCGCCCAGCCCTGTAATGATGCGGTCCCCAATCAGTCTGGCAAAAGTCATTGCCAACGCAAATGTCGCGAAACCTAGCCCACCGTTAGATTCAGCCACGTCCCTGATTTCCGTCAGGAAAACGGCGCTCCAGTCAAGTACCGTGCCTTCTGCAAGAAAGACACTGAAGCAAATAATCCCCATCCACAGGACAATCCCTTTTGGCTTCGCAAAAGTGGGGCCTTCCACATGGCTGGATTCAGTCAGGAGCCCCTTTTGACTGATAATAAGCAGCGCAATCACCACTACCGAGACAAACGCCGTCGCAACAGAAATCGATATACCCACAGAAAGAAGTACGGTCATAAGCCCGGCACCGGCGATCCCTCCGCAGCTGTACATGCTGTGAAAGCCAGACATAAGCGGTTTACCGGCTTTTTTTTCCACGATGACAGACTGGATATTGATGGCCCCGGCAGTAATACCGATTCCGGTCCCAAATATCAGCAGCGCTGCCGCCAGCAGCAGCGGTGAGGTGATCAATGAGAGTAAAGGAAGTGAGGAAATAATACTCCAGACGGAAGCCCGGATAACCTTTTTGCAGTTGTATTTTGCCGTCAGATATCCAGTAAGTGGCATGGCCAGCAATGCGCCACCACCGAGACAAAGTAGAAGGGTACCTAACGTCGCTTCGTTTACACCAGTATTGGCCCTGGCATAAGGCACCACCACGGCCCACGAAGACGAGCTAAATCCCGTGATAAACAAAATGAGTTTTGTACCTAAGCGCTGATAGCGTTCCAGTAATGAAATGGACATGAATGACCTTTATTTAGATGAATTAAGTACTCTGAGGACTTCAGCATGCAGAACTGGCCCGGAACTGGCCAGATAGCCGGAATTCGGTCCGGATAGCTCTGTCACACATCCGCCAGCATTTTTTACCAGCAGGATCAGGGGTGAGAACGCACTCATCTTATCGGGATGAATGACGCACAAATCGATATAACCGGCAGCCAGCATGGTCATGGCGTGGCACGGATCGCCCCATCTTGACATCAGCACTCGGGACGACAGGCTTTGAATACCTTTCCGGGTGGCATCTTCGAAATAGTCGCCTTCACTGACGTGCATAATCGACTGATGCAACTGGATATTTCTTCTGGTATTAAGTCGAAATTCACCGAAAGGACTGCAGGCCATGGCTTCGGCGCCCTCCGCCCAGAAACGTTCCCGTGTGAAGGGGCTGACGACCATGCCAGCCACGATTTTTCCCCGGTGAGATAATCCGGCGGTGGCACCTCTCGCAGGAATGCCACGGTCGTTCAGCCTTTCCATATTAAAAACATCAACAGACCATACAAATTCATCACATGACTCATCCCGACTGCTGTCAAACACGGTGTGTCCAGGGAATGCCGTCGAAATATAGTCCTTTAAAATGCCCTGGATTTTGCCACTGCAGCCATAATGGAGTTCGTGATTAGTAATATCCCTCCCTCCCTGTTGATTTACGGCCGCTGCGTGCTCCTTCAGAATGAGATCTTCAGATAACGCAGCGAGTTGGTTCAGAAAACTCACATCAGGAATTGCTAACACTTTAAGGCCTCATCTTTGTATACAGAGAGTTGACATGAGGATCATGAATGCACGATCATGCTCTCTGATGCTTCATTTAGATAACTTCAGGTAAAACACATGCTCGATTATGCAACTTTCCCCGACCAACGACAAGAGTACATAAAAGAATCTCTTCGTGAGACCGGCAGAGTGTTTGTCGCCGAATTAGCCAGTACCCTCAATGTATCTGAACACACGATTCGCCGTGATTTACATGAACTTAGCAAAGATGGATTTTGCAAAAAGGTCTATGGTGGGGCGGTAATCATCATCCCTGAAGTGAGTGATTTTACCGTCAGAAAATCGCTGAACACCTCATCAAAGAGCAAAATCGCGCATAAATGTGCACAACTGGTTAAGCCAGATACCTGCATTTTCATTGATTCAGGAACAACTAATCTGGTCATGGCAGAGGCTGTTCCTGAAGACATTGGCTTAACCGTGGTGACGAATTCGCCTGAAATAGCGACTGTGCTTCTGAATAAACCATTATGCGAAGTGATCATACTTGGCGGGCAGATTCAAAAGGGTGTGAACGGTTGTATCGGTTCCACTGCCTTAGCTCAGATCCAGGGAATAAATTTTGATCAGGCATTTATTGGTGGATGTGCGATGGCCCCGGAATCAGGATTAACGGGTTACGACTATGCTGACTGTGAATTCAAAAAAGCCGTCATACAACAAAGCAGCGAAAATATTGTTGCTCTAACGGCAGAGAAAATGCCCGGTGTTGCAAGATATGTTGTGGCAAAAAGTACCGATATCGATGTCATTGTGACAGAGGAAAATACAGTAAAGGAATATGTTAATGCATTCAAAGGCCTGGACATTCGTGTTCATCAGGTCTGAAAAGGCTAATTATGGTCTGAACAGAAAATGCAACTAATCAACATCGGAGCCCCAGGAATATGAAAATAACTGGAACAGCACAGGCTGAGTTTTTAGCTCTCCCGACCCACTCTAAGGCGAAGGTGATACATACTATCGACAGGTTCCTGCTCGGCGATGGTTTCTCTACCCTGGTAAGGGTGGATGATAATTTAACAGGGATTCAAACAGAAGGAGCAGGCATCCAAAGAGTTATTTTCATTCGCAGAACCGTTGAAGGTGAGGTAATTCTAGGCGTAGCGATGAAGAAAAAGATGCGTTTCAACCAGAATGACGCCTTAGCATTTTTGGCAGACCGACTGGACTTATCAAAACCAACTAACCATGAATACTGGAATAATTTCAGAAAAGAGGCACTTACTGTAACAGCGGTAAAAAGCGGCTTTGAAAATGAAGTTTTAAAGGAAACTCTCCAGAAAACACTGATGAAATGGCGCAGTATCGCTGGCCTGACTCGACAACAACTCGCCAACAAAATGGGGGTGTCTTACAAATACCTATGTAGTATAGAAGCAAACCCATCCAAAGTGAGCATCATTACCCTTTACCATTATGCTAAGAAGTGTAATGTCAAAAGCCCTCAAATTTATCTATAAATAAAAAATACAAGATGCATTTCATCGAATTTTAGCTAATGTCCACAAGACTCAATTGCGCTCAAGATAACAGCCTAATCCTTTTACCAAGCTGAACTGTTTCAGACAGGGCTCAGTTTGGATATCGAAAATTATTGTACGTTAATGTTGTTTTTTGACCTTCCTACTTTAGCTGGCCGCTGACCTGATCCCGGTTGATTATTACATGTCAATGTTAGTCCTACATCCCTGCGGTTATGACAAATGCCAACTTCCGCTTCACGCCCTGAGACATTCGACAAGCTTTTTATGGCTTCAGTAAGGGCGAGTGTCGCGCTTCGAGAGCCAGCAAATATTTCGCTTCGTCGTAGCGGGTTCTGGTCTTCCAGCAGCGGTAAATGATCCTTATCCATTTAAACGCCAGAGCACGGATTGCAGATTGGTGAGATTTTCCTTTTTCTCGCAGTCCCTGATAATAAAGTCAGGCCCAATATGATGAGTTAACCGTCTTGGCAGCCCATTCAACGAAGGTCTGCCTGACGAACTTCGCACATTGCCATCTCCAGTGAACCCAGGATTTCTGGCCACTTCTTTCTGTCACCGGGCAATACCTGCATAGTTTTGAATTTCTTCAGCGCTGTTAAACCGGTCACGGTTATCACCAAGTGCAGCAAGCATCCGTGGGCCCATACACGGCCCCATGCCCGGAAGGGATTTGAACAGCCCCGCATCTGGCAATGTGTCAAACAGCGTTTCAATTCGTTCGTCATAGGTTTTGATGATTTCACTCACGACTTTAATTTGTGTCGCCAGTGCTGTTGCCATCAAAGTGTAAGTATCCCGGTAAAACGGACCATTCACTTTTAGAGATCTTCCGACATACTGATTATGTCCCCTGAGGAGATCGCTATGCGCAAGATCCGATTCACTGAACACCAGATCATCGCCGTATTGAAGTCCGTCGAAGCCGGACGTACCGTCAAGGATGTGTGCCGTGAGGCCGCTATTTCGGAAGCCAGCTATTACAACTGGAAGGCGAAATATGGCGGGATGGAAGCGGCCATATTAAAAAAATAAAAGACCTTGAAGATGAGAATCGACGTCTGAAACAGATGTTTGCTGATCTCAGCCTTGAGTGCCGGGCACTTAAAGACGTCATCGAAAAAAAGCTTTAAAACCAGCGATAAAACGTGAACTCGTCAGCTATCTGACGGCGCAATTTGCCATGAGTTTACGCCAGGCCTGCAGGACGTTATCGCTGAGCAGGACGGTCTATTTTTATCAGCCCGATACCCGACGTGATGAACCGGTGATCTGTGCGCTGACTGAACTGGCAGAACGCTATCCGCGCTACGGTTTTAAGAAGTTGTTCCAGCTGCTGCGCAGGCAGGGCAATACCTGGAACCATAAACGTGTTCACCGGATTTACTGCCTGCTGAAACTGAATTTTCGTCGCAAGGGAAAACAGCGACTGCCAGTACGTAATCCAGCACCACTGGCGACACCGCAAGCGTTAAACCAGAGCTGGTCCATTGATTTTATGCACGACGCGCTGGTCTGCGGCAGACGCTTCCGGACCTTCAATGTGGTGGATGATTTTAATCGTGAAGCACTGGCGATAGAAATCGACCTGAATATCCCGGCTCAGCGTGTCGTCCGGGTACTGGACAGGATAGTGGCAAATCGCGGCTACCCGCTAAAGATGCGGATGGACAACGGACCAGAACTCGTCTCACTGGCGCTGGCACAGTGGGCCGAAGAACATGGCGTGCAACTCGAATTTATTAAGCCGGGTAAGCCAACACAGAATGCGTTTATCGACCGGTTCAACCGGACATACCGGACAGAGATCCTGGATTTTTACCTGTTCAGAACACTGAATGAAGCACGGGAAATTACCGGGCGCTGGCTGATGGAATATAACAACGAGCGGCCTCATGAATCCCTGAACAACCTGACGCCGGAAGAGTACCGGCTGATGGCTGAAAAACCGGAACTCTCAAAAAGTGCGTGGAACTAAAACAGGTGTGCTTACAGTCACCCTGGTGTGCGCATTGATGGTCTGGCGGACGCTATGCCGGAACGGGAGCGCTTTGCAAACCCGCAACAGCGAATCCTGAACCCCTTGATAGCGCATTGGCGTCATGCTTCCCGGTCTGCTTAGCGAACCGGGACTGTCATTGTTTCGCTGGCGGAACTATGCTGATTAGGGCGGCCACATGCGCCGCTCCGGCCGCGGAAACAGTGACTCACAGGTGTCGTTATGGCGATTGATCCGGAACTGATTTACATCGAGATCCTGGAAACGGTGCTGATGGCCACCCTGGATCCTGATTTGTGGAAATCGGCGTTGCAGAAACTGGCGTTACTGACCGGCCATCAGTACGCGGCATTTCTGTTTTACGACAAAGGCAATGCGCATCTGTTGACCGATTCATTCCTGCTTGAGGAGAAGGTCTTTACCGCCTATCGCGATGTATTTCTGGCTATCGATCCCGCCGAAAAAATATTGACCGCGTTACCGGTCGGGCAAATGTATCGGGACCGCGAGTATTTGGGCGATAAGTTTATTGCCGGCAGCGTCTATTACAATGAATTTCATCACCCCAACGACCTGAATCATCTCACCAGCGTCAAGCTGTGCACCATCAATGGCTATGCCACCTATCTGTCACTGATGACGGCCAATACGGCGGCTTATCCGCAGCCAGTGCAGTTTGAACTGTTCAGGCGCCTGATCCCGGCGTTAAAAACCGCCTGCCAGCTTCACGCCCGGTTTGAACAACTGCGGGACACCATAAAATACCAGAGCGCGGTGATGGACAACGGGATCTACCCGGTATGGCTGGTGGATCATGGCGGTAAAATTCTCTACGCCAGCGCGCATGCTGAACGCTACCTGCGCGCCAACGCCCGCCTCTCCTGGTATAGCGGGGGCGATACGCTGTGCCTCGATACTGACAGTAAAAAACTCAAACGCGCCATCGAGCAGGCCACCCGGACGGCAGAGCCGCCGAAGGCAGGGCTGTGCTATACCGCCGGGCGCCAGCCGAAACCGATCCTCGTGATCCCGGCAGCCCGTCTTGCCGGGGTCGCCTGCGTGATTATTCCCGAGCCGTTTCTCACCGGCAGCGCCTTGATGGAGCTGTTTAACGTTAAGCCCGCCGAGAATGCGGTGGCGGAGCTGCTGGTGCGGGGCATGACACCGGATGAATGCGCCTTACATCTGGGCGTATCCATCGCCACGATCAGAACCCATCTCAGCGCCCTGTACCGGAAAACCCATACTCGTCATCAGGCTGAACTTCTGCTGATCCTCCGTGCGATCCACGGCTGATGCTATCGCTCCCTCAGGCATGATGGTCGCGCAGGAAAACCGTCAGCACCTCTTTCGGCGGCACGCCGCCGCATTCGCCAATCATCCAGCCCACCGCCCCGCGGTGATAGGTGCCGTGAAAGAGCATGTGATTCAGCATCTCCATTGCGGTCATATTGCCGTCGCCGCCATCGACGAATTTGAAGGCGATACGTTGGTGGAAATCGGTGGGGGTCATGGCGCTGACGTACTGAATGTACTCATCTGTACAGGCGGTCATGGCCGTCTCCAGCTGATCAACGGTTGGCGTCTCGGGGGTATTCAGCGCGGTATAACCGTGCGGCCTGCCGCGCAGGTTCGCCCGAAAAATCATATCAACGACATGGATATGGTTCATCAGCCTGAGGGTCAGATGACGTTTTTCACCATATACCGTTCCGTCAATTGCGCGGATCGCCTGCAAGGTGGCAAGGTCAATCCAGCGCTTGTATTTCAACAGCGTCACTACTGTGTCTTTGTCCATAGTCGGTCTCGGGTTGGTTGAACCGTTATCATACTGGTTATGCCGGTGAGTCGTCACGCTCCGGCATCAGGCACAAAAAAGCCTCGCCGGAGCGAGGCTTTTCAATAAGCAGGTGATTTAGTCAAACACACCGTTAATCACGGCGGTGACGATGGCGGTGCTCAGGGCGACCAGCACCAGGTCATCGCCGACCGCGCGCCATTCATAGCCAGGATAATAGGGCAGGTCGTTAATCATCGAAGCCGGCAGGGTCTTTTTCGCGATCCCCGGAGGCAGCGGTTTGCCGCGGGCGACATTTTTGGCGATACCCGGCGGCAGTGCCTGATAGCCGACCAGACCGTAGTTCACGGCAAGGGAGCGCGCTCGTGAAAAGCTGATATCGCTGTCGACGTGGTCGGGTTTACCGTAGTTTTTACGGTTGCCATGATCGTCAGTGGACTGACCTTTATTCTGGCCTTTATTACCATGGTCGCCATTATTGCCGTTATTGCCATGGTTACCACTGTTCCCGTGATTACCACCACCGTTACCGTTGCCGTTACCCGGGTTGGCATAGACTGGCGCGGCCAGCACGGCAAGAGAGATAACCGCCGCCAGTGCTGTTTTAAGTGTGCGACGCTTGAGCATGATGTTGATTCCTTGAAGGGGAGTACACGCTTAAAAAATAAGAGAAAGCTATGCCCCTGGCAATCTCATCATTTCTTATTTTTTGCAGGTTTTTAATCACCGGCGGGAAAGATAAAGGGAAAGGGATAGCGGGACGCGGACAAGCAATTCCATTGCTGCGTTTTGACAGACGGGCGACCGCGCCCCGCTAAATGTGTTGCCGACAGGATCGCTCCCGGGCGTAGAGAAAAAAATGCCCGAAGCCATCGGGCAAAAATGAACAAAAATATTACGCTTCATTCATAACGCGTCTCACAAGACGGAGCGGATAGTAAAGCCTGGCGCCGTCGCGCACAATCGGCCGGTTGTTTAGAAATAAACAACCCCGCCGACCGTGCTCAGGGGGAGACCCAATGACAGGCGACCCGATGGCCCGGGACTATCTCGCGGAGCGCCGGCGCCTCGCTGCGGCAGCGTTCGCTCACCTGCGGGCAGCGGGATGAAAAGCGGCAGCCGGTGGGCGGATTGGCTGGATCCGGGATCTCGCCTTGCACCAGCGCCTGCGGTTCACTGTGCGGATCGAGGGTCGGCACCGCGGCCAGCAGGGCGCGGGTATAGGGGTGGAGAGGGCGACTGAACAGCGCATCGCGGCTGGCGCTTTCCACCAGCTGTCCCAGATACATTACCGCCACATCGTCACATAAATGCTCCACCACCCCGAGATCGTGGGAGATAAACAGGAAGGTGACGCCGCGGTCGTCGCGCAGATCGGAAAACAAATTGATGATCTGCGCCTGAATCGACACATCGAGAGCCGAGATGGGCTCATCAGCGACGATAAAATCCGGGTTGAGGATCAGCGCCCGGGCAATACCGATCCGCTGGCGCTGGCCGCCGGAGAACTGATGCGGGAAGCGGGCGTAGTGTTCCGGCGCCAGGCCACAGATTTTCATCACGGCGATCACCCGGTCATACAGCTCATCGGGGGTGCACAGCTTGTGCTGCAGCATGGCTTCGCCAATCGCGTCGCCAATACGCAGCCGCGGGTTCAGTGAGCTGTAGGGGTCCTGAAACACCAGCTGCATTCTGGGCCGGATGGCGCGCAGGGCAGGCGCGGTAAGGTCGGCCAGCTCCTGACCGTGAAATTTCACGCTGCCGGCACTTTTCTCATACAGGCCAAGCAGGGTCCGGCCGACGGTGGTTTTACCGCTGCCGGATTCGCCCACCAGGCCAAAAATGGTGCCCGGACGGATGTTAAAGCTGACGCCGTCCACCGCGCGAAGCTCGCCGGTCTGCTGGCCAAACAGGCCGTCTCGCAGGGGAAAATATTTTTTCAATCCATCCACTTCAATGACATAGCGTTCACTCATGCTGTCGCCTCCGCAAATTCGCTATAAAGGCAGGCGGCTCGATGGCGCTCGCCGAGCAGGGGCGGAATCGCCTCCCGGCAGCGCGCTGTCGCCCGCTCGCAGCGCCCGGCAAAGGCGCAGCCCGCCGGCAGGGCGGCCAGGTCCGGCACCTGGCCGGGAATTGAGTACAGCCGCCGACGCCGCTCACCCGGCACCGGGCGGGAGGCGATCAGCCCCCGCGTGTAAGGGTGTTGCGGATGCCGTAACACCTCCGCGGTGGCGCCCTGTTCCACGATCCGTCCGGCATACATCACCACTACCTGCTTGGCCATCTGCGCGATCACCCCCAGATCGTGGGTAATCAGCATCATCGCCATCTGGCTGGCCCGCGCCCGGTCGCGCAGCAGGCGCAGGATTTGCGCCTGCACGGTCACATCGAGCGCGGTGGTGGGTTCGTCGGCAATCAGCAGTTTGGGCTGACAGCTCAGCGCCATGGCGATCATCACCCGCTGCAGCATGCCGCCGGAAAGCTGGTGAGGGTAGCGGGTCATCAGGCTGTCGCCGCGCGCCAGGCCGACCTCGCTTAACAGCTGGATGGCCTGCTGCCAGGCGGCTTTCGGCGTGGCGCCGAGGTGGCGGATCGGCGGTTCGCACAGCTGTTCCCCGATGGTCAACACCGGGTTCAGGGCCGACATCGGTTCCTGAAAGATCATGGCCAGCTGGTGGCCGCGCAGGTCGGCCATCTGTCTGGCTTTCAGTCGCAGCAGATCGCGGTCCGCGAAACGGATCTCACCGCCGTCGATGCGCGCGGCCTGCGGCGGCAGAAGGCCCATCAGCGCCATGGCGGTGACGCTTTTGCCGCAGCCGGATTCGCCCACTACGCCAACGGTTTGCCCGGCCTGTATAGTGAAAGAGACCTCCTGCACCGCGCGCACGCGAGTGCGTTCCCCGGCGAAAGAGACGGAAAGATGATTAAAGGAGACTAACGGCGTGGTCATTTCAGCCTCGGTTTCATATTGGGATCCATGGCGTCGCGCAGGCCATCGCCCAGCACGTTGATGGCGATCACGGTGATAAAGATGGCGATGCCCGGCGGCATCCACAGCCAGGGGCGGCGCTGGAAATCGATCAGGCTATTGGCGGCATCCATCATATTGCCCCACGACGGCGTCGGCGGCACCACGCCAAGGCCGAGATAGCTCAGCGCGGATTCACTGAGAATAGCGTTGGCGACGGCCATGGTCGCCATCACCACCAGAATCGGAATGGTATTCGGCAGCAGGTGGCCAAACAGCCGGCGACGCGCCGACAGGCCCAGCACCTGGGTGGCCAGCATAAAATCGCGTTCGCGCAGGGAGAGACATTGTCCGCGCACCAGCCGCGCCAGTCGGGGCCACTCCAGCAGGCTGAGCATCACCACCACCATATAAATGCGCGAGTCCGGCGAAAAATCGAGCTCGGAAAGCATCGCCCCGGCGACGATCAACAGCGGTAACCCGGGGATGGTCATCACCAGGTCGGCCACCCGCATGATCAGTTTGTCGGTTAACCCGCCGAGATACCCCGAGAGGGCACCGAGCAGGTAGCCGAGGCACACCGACATCACCATGGTCAGCAGGCCGATAATCAGCGAGATGCGCCCGGCCAGCAGCAGGCGGGTGTAGACATCGCGACCGAGAAAATCGGTCCCCAGCCAGTGTTCCGCCCCAGGCGGTTGGTTGATGCTCAGAGCATCGGTGGCATCCTCTTTCCACGGCGACCAGACGGGCCCCAGCACGCACCACACCGCCATCACCGCCAGCAGGATCAGGCAGAACATGGCCAGCCGGTTACGGCGTAGCTGTCGCCACCCCTGGCGCCAGAGAGAGGGGGGAATATGCGCCAGCGCCGGGATAGCCGCCTGCCGCTGGCGGCGACGGGAAGCAAAGTAAGACAGGATCATCACGACCTCACCCGAATACGCGGATCGGCCCAGGCGTACAGCACGTCGGCGAGCAGATTCCCGACGATCGTCAGCACCGCCAGAAACAGGGTAAACCCCATCAGCACCGGATAGTCGCGGGCGGCCAGCGAGTCGATATGAATGTGGCCCGCCCCCGGCCAGTTGAATACCTTTTCGGTAATGATCGCCCCGGAGAACAGCCCCGGCAGCTCGAAGCCCAGCAGGGTGATAATCGGCAGCAGGGCGTTGCGCAGGGCATGTTTGAGGATCACCGTGCGCTCCTGCAATCCCTTGGCGCGGGCGGTACGGATAAAATCCATTTTCACCACGTCGAGCATACTGGCGCGCACATAGCGCGCCAGGCTGCCCGCCTGCAGCATCACCAGCGCCAGCACCGGCAGCGCCAGGTGGGCGGCCACTTGTAGCACATACTGCCAGCCGCTCTCGTCGCTGCCGGTATTGGTCATCCCGCCTACCGGTAGCCAGTGGAGATCGACGGCAAACCATTTAATCAGCAGCAGGCAGAGGAAAAAGGTGGGGAACGACATGGCGGCAAACACCGCGACGCTTACCAGATGGTCAAACCAGGAGCCGGGCCGCAGGGCGGAAACCACGCCGACCGCCAGGCCAATGCCCCAGTAAAAGACCAGCGCGACGCTGGCCAGCAGAAAAGAGTTCCAGATGTACTGGTTGAGCAACTGGCTGACCGGGATCTGATATTGCAGTGAAAAGCCTAAATCGCCGTGCAGCAGCTGTCCCAGCCAGTGGAGGTAGCGGGTGAACAGCGGCTGGTCGAGGCCGTAGATCGCCTTCAGCTCCGCAGCGCGGGCGGCGGTCAGGGTGATATTGCCATCGATAAAGTCGCCGGGGGTTTTGGCGAACAGCATAAAAATGATGAACGAGGCCAGCAGCAGCATCGGCAGCGTTTGCAGCAAGCGCCTCAGGATGAAATTTTTCATGACGGTCTCATATCAGCCGCCGGTTAACCCGGCGGCCAGGGGAGTTACTTGACGATTTTTACATCCGGCAGGCTGCCGGTCAGGCCGTTGTAGATATCCGGCTTAAAGCCGGTGACGCGGGCGCTGCTGGCGGAAAGGATGTTGCGATAGCCGAGCAGGATCACCGGCGGATCGTCGGCCAGCACTTTATACAGCTGGTGGTAGATCGGCTTGCGCTGTTCAATGTCGAGCACCGCATTGCCGGCGTTAATCAGCTTATCGACTTCCACATTATGGTAGCCGGACTCTTTCGCTTCGCTGCTGTAGAAATCCCATACCCCGTCGTGCGGGTCGTTGAGCGTGCTGGTGCTAAAGGAGGCCAGATCGTAATTTCCGGCTTTGCGCTGCGCCATCAGGGCGTTGAAATCCACCACCTGCGGCTTCAGCAGTACGCCAATCTGCCGCCAGTTCTCCTTGGCGATGGGGATCAGTGCATCGTTGAGCACCTTCTTGCTCACCAGCAGGGTCAGCTCCAGGCGCTGGCCGTCTTTGGCGCGGATACCGTCGGCGCCAGGTTTCCAGCCGGCCTCATCCAGCAGCTTTTTCGCCTGTGCCGGATCGTAAGGGTAAGGGTTGACGCCTTCAGCGTTAAAGGCCCAGGAGATCGGGGCGATCGGCTCGATGGCGACTTTGCCGTACCCCTGATAGACCACGTCGATCAGCTTCTGCCGATCCAGACCGTAAATCAGCGCCTGGCGCACGCGCTTATCCTGCAGCGCCGGGCGATGCACGTTGAACTCCACCTGGCTGTAGTCGCTGGAGCCGTAAAGATTAATGTTGGCGAAGCCGAGCATCTTCAGTTGCTCAATATCGTCGGGACGCGAGGTAAAGGCGTCATAGTCGGTCTCCCCGGTCTGGAACAGCTGGAAGTTGGTCGACGGATTGGTCACGCGGTAGATAAAGCGCGGCGTTGGCGGTGTTCCACGGTAAAAATGGCTATTGGCATGGAAGCGAATTTCCTGACCGGGAATATATTTGTCGTACACGTAAGGGCCGTTGCCCAGCGGCTTGCCGTGCAGTGAGCGCAGATAGTCGAGATGTCCCCGCTGATACCCTTTGCCGTACCAGGCTTTCGACAGCACCGGACCGCCAATTTTGGCCAGCGTGGTGGCGCCTGGCTGAGTGGTGGTCACCTGCAGGGTGAGCGGGTCGATGACCTTCAGGCCGCTGACGCTGTCAGCTTTGCCGGCTTTGTAGTCCGCGCCGCCGGCGATATTGGCCAGGGTGATGTCGGTATCGCCATCATAGCTGGGGTCGAGCAGGACCGTCAGGGTAAAGGCGACATCTTCCGCCGTCAGCGGTGAACCGTCGCTGAAGGTCAGGCCAGGGCGCAATCTGATGGTGTAGACTTTACTGTCCGGGCTGACCGTCCAGCTCTCCGCCAGCCCGGGGACCAGCTTACCCTGGCTGTCCCAGTCGATCAGGCGTGAAAAGATAACGTTGGTGACGTTCTCATCCCAGCCGTTGACGAAAAAGTAGGGGTTAAAGATCCCCTGCGGCTCGGAGATCCCGGCCACCACCGTGTCTGTGCGCAGCCTGGCGCTTGCCGGGATCTGGCTGGCGTCGGTGGCCGGAGTGATGCCTTCTTTCAGGATCCCATCCGCAAAGGCGCCAGAAGAAAATGCCACCACGCCGCCGAGCAGGGCCACTTTTAGCGCCAGGGCGAAGCGGGTTTGTCTGGTTTTTAATCCTTGTTGTAATATGGACAAAAGTGCTACCTCATCAAATGATTGCGTGGTTATTTACAATTCATGACGAAAGATAAGAGGCGCACTTCGCCCTGTCTAACACTGAAACGCTATGGTTTATAACCAATTATCCTTAGCAAAGGATCGGGAATATAATTCCATCTGTTTGCTAAGACGCAGTGGTTTCCGCTGGATGAGGTCGGTGGGTCAGAATGCTGTCCGCCACCCAGCCATCCTGCGCCAGCGCGCTGGCGGCCAGCGGCCCGCTCAGCCGCACCTGCAGCTGGCCGATCACCCGACCCTGAATGCGCTCGCAGTTGCTGTACAGCAGTCGGGCATCGGCCCCCAGCAGGCGGGCGATATGCTGCAGATTGGGTTCGCGTCCGCTGCTGCCGTCAAAACGCAAGGTCACGATCTGCTCGCCATCGCGCAGCGTCGGCCCGGCCTCCGGGCGGTCGGGATGTTGCTGGCCGAGCATGGCGCGCGTCACCGGGTGCTGCGGGTTGCCAAACACGCGCCAGACGTCCCCCTGTTCGACAATGCGCCCGCCCTCAAGCACGCTGACCCGATCGCAGAGGGTGCGAATGACCTCCATTTCGTGGGTAATTAGCACAATAGTCAGCCCCAGGCGCTGGTTAATCTCCTTCAGCAGGGCTAACACCGACAGGGTGTTTTCCGGATCCAGCGCCGAGGTTGCCTCATCGCACAGCAGAACTTCCGGCTGCGTGACCAGCGCCCGGGCGATGCCGGTCCGCTGTTTCTGGCCGCCGGAAAGGCGGGCCGGATAACTGTCGCGCAGCGCGCTGAGGCCCACCAGCTCAAGCATTTCCGTGACCCGCCGCTGGCGTTCGCCGGCCGGGACGCCAGCCATCTTCAGCGGCAAGGCGATGTTCTGCGCCACGGTTTTGGTGGCCATCAGGTTAAAGTGCTGAAAAATCATCGCCACCCGCCGACGCAGATCGCGCAGCTGGCGCGTGGAGTAGCGCACGGTTGACTCACCGTGGATGAACATCTCGCCGCTGTCGGCATTCTCCAGACGATTAAACAGGCGCAGCAGGGTGGATTTTCCGGCGCCGCTGCGGCCGATGATGCCGAAAATTTCGCCCTGACGGATGGTCAGGTCAATGTCCTGCAGCGCCTGCACGCCGTTAGGATAGGCTTTGCTGATACCGGCAAACTCAATATGGATCGGTGGGGAGGGGATATGCGTCACGATGATACGCTCCGTTAGCCCGGGCAGCGGCTGACGCCGCTGCCCGCGGTGATTAGAATCCAGGTAAAATTTTGCCCTGATAACGCGTCAGGATGAACTGACGAACCGCGTCCGAATGCAGCGCTTGCGCCAGCTTCTGAATGCCCGGATCCTGAATATTGTCCGGGCGCGCCACCAGATATTCGACGTACAGATCGCTGCCTTTTTCCACCAGCAACGCTTTATCGGTATCAATGCCGGCCTCCAGCGCATAGTTGGCGAAGATAAAGGCCAGGTCGACCTGCTTCACCGCCCGCGCCAGCATGGCGCCCTCCAGTTCGCGGATCTTAAAGTGATGCGGGTTGCTGGTGATGTCCCTGGTTGCCGATTGCGGATTGTGCGGATCTTTGAGGGTAATCAGCCCGGCGTTGCTTAACATCACCAGCGCGCGGCCGGTGTTCACCGGATCGTTAGGGATGGCGATCGTGGCGCCGTCAGGCACCGCGGCGAGGGTCGTGTATTTGCTGGAGTAGGCGCCGAAGGGCTCGATATGCACCCCGACCACCGGCACAAGGTTGGTGTGGCGGGTCTGGTTGTAGTTATCGAGAAACGGACGGTACTGGTAGTAGTTGGCGTCGAGGTGTTTCTCCGCCAGCTGCTGGTTAGGCTGAATAAAATCGTTAAACACTTTGACCTGTAAGTCGACGCCTTCCTTTGCCAGCACCGGCTTCACAAATTCAAGGATTTCCGCATGCGGTACCGGGGTGGCGCCGACGATCAGCGTCTCGTTAGCCAGCGCTGCGGTGGAGAAGAGGGCCAGCAGTCCGGCGGCAATAATGGATTTTTTCATGATCGTGATTTCCTGAAACCTGGAGGAGTAAGTTATTTGCGGCTGACGTAGCGCACCAGGCGGTCGCCGCTCATTTGCAGAAGCTGTACCAGCGCAATCAGCATCAGGACGGTGACCACCATCACGTCAGTCTGAAAGCGCTGATAACCAAAACGAATGGCCAGATCGCCCAGCCCGCCGCCGCCGATTACCCCGGCCATCGAGGTGTAGTCGACCAGCAAAATGGCCGTCACGGTTACGGCGGCGATCAGCCCGGCCCGCGACTCCGGCAGCAGGGTGTGCCAGATAAGCTGCCAGGTGCTGCCGCCCATCGACCAGCTGGCTTCCACCAGGCCGTGCTCCACCTCGCGCAGGGCGGTTTCCACCAGCCGGGCGAAGAACGGGGCGCAGCCGGCGACCAGCGGCGGGATGGTCCCTGCCACCCCCAGCGAGGTGCCGGTTAGCAACGTGGTCACCGGGATCATTACGATAAGTAAAATGATAAACGGCAGGGATCGCAGCACGTTGACGCACAATGACAGCAGCCGGTAAAGGCGCGGGGCATACAGCAAACGCGGCTCGCCGGTGAGATAGAGCACAATCCCCAGCGGAAGCCCAATCAGCACGGTCCAGCCCAGCGACCAGGCCAGCATAGTGAGGGTGTCGAGGGCGGCCTGGGCCACATCGCTCCAGTCGATTTGCGCGAAAAACGCCAGCAGACTCGTCATATCAGTTCCAGTCATGTCGTTGCGGGCGAATACCGTTCAGCACCCAGTTGCCCAGCAGCTGATACTTCCAGCGAACCGGGTCGTGCAGGGTATGCACCCGGGCGTTGCGCCAGTGACGGTCGAGGTTGAGCGACTCACCGGTAGCGCGCGTCCCCCCCAGCTCAAACAGGCGGCTGGCGGCCTCCAGCGCCACTTCGGTGGTCCAGATTTTGGCGCGGGCAACCGCCAGCGAGGCCTCGGCGACGTGCTCCTCGCTGAGGTCATTTTTATAGCGGTCGAGCACCCGTCCCGCCCGTTCCAGCAGCGCGTCGGCGGCGGCAAGACGGCTGTCCAGCTGGCCGATATGGTAGATAGTCAGCGGATCGTCGCTCGCCCGCTCCACACCGGCGTCGATCCACGGCCGGGCGCGGTCGCGCACGAACGCCACGGTATCGTCCAGCGCTGCACGGGCGATACCGGCGTCTATCGCCGCGGTGGTCAGCTGGGCGAAGGGGCCGGCGAGGGTCGGGCTGGCGTAAGACTTCCAGGTTGGAAAAAGGTGGAAAGGATTAACCGGAAGATTGTCGGCCAGTACGGTGCCGCTGGCGGTGGTGCGCTGACCGAGGCACGCCCAGTCATTGACCACCGTCAGTCCAGGGCTGTCGTGCGGCACGAAAGCGAGCTGGGCGCGTTCGTCGGCGTCCAGCGCCAGAATGCCAATCCAGTGGGCGTACAGCGAGCCGGTGCAGTAGCCTTTACGGCCATTGATCCGCAGGCCCCCGGCGCCTTCCTCGATACGGGTACGAATATCGAGCACCGTTTTCCCTCCAGTTTCCGACAGGGCATTGGCGAAGCGATAGCCCTGCAATACCTGGGCGAAAAAAAACGCCTGCTGCTCGTCGCTGCCCTGCAGACGAATGTCCTCCAGCAGGCAGTAGTGGTTCTGGGGGATCTGGCCTAACGACGGATCGGCCGCGGAGACAATGGCGATAACCTGCGCCAAAGTCGCGGCCGAAACCTCGGCGCCGCCAAAGCGGCGTGGTACCGTGATGCCCCACAGTCCGCTGTTGGAATAGGTGTTGACGATCTCCGCCGGAACGATACCCGTGCGGTCGCGCTCGGCGGCGCCGGGTTTAAGCACGGCGGCGATCTCATGGGCGATGGCAAGGGCTTCCGCATCGCTGGCAATAATATGCGCCTGCGGCGTGGACTGGGTGTAAGGCAGAGCGGGTGAACTGGCTGACATCATCTTCTCTCTTATTCAGTAGATAGCTTATGCATAAATTAGATAAATAAATAATTCATAATACCTGGGGGTTATATGTATGAATAAGCAAAACCTGTGCCAGCGAGTAAGGAAGGCGCGATGGCGGTATTTAGCGGGTTGCAGAGGTCTGCTGGTGGTGCGGACTGCTGCAAATGCAGCGTACTTTTGCGCTGGCTGTTGCAAAGGCAACAGCTGGAGAAGCGATCGCCGGACAGAGGGGGCTGTCCGGCGGTGAGTATGGCGAGGCCTCAGCGCCCCTTCGCCGCCGGGGGTAGCAGTGAGGGGGCGGTCGCGGTTAGCGGCTGCCAGAGCCGCTCGGGGTCGCTAAATCCCTCTCCGACGAGGGCAAAAAAGCGGCTGGCGTGGAGACCGTCGACGAAGGCATGGTTAAACCGCCCGGCCACCGGGATCACGCCATTCTGCAGTTTTCCCCAGGTAAGCGCGGGCACCGCCGCGCCGACGGCATATTCCGCATGGGTCATCGAGGTGAAGTGAAGCCACGGCAGACAGCTGGCGCAGATAAAATGCTCACCATCGACGATGAGCGGTGCCGGGGATGTCTCTCTTGCCGCGACGATCTTCGGCGTGGCCGCGTCGCTGAAGGCGGTGAACTCGGGGGCGTTGTCGCACCACACCTGGCGGAATCCCTCCCCAACGGTCATCACCGGTGTCATTACCGCCAGGTTGTCATATTCAATCACCTCGTCATTGCGCACACGCTGGCGTAGCTGCGGTACCCCGTTGGCCGCGCGCAGCAGGGCATAAAGCGCGAGCTGAAAAAACGAGACCCGACGCTCCTTCGCACATTCGTAGAGGCGCTGCGCCGCTATCGGAACGCAGAGATTAAAGCTGGGGTTAGCAAATTGGCGGTAAAAGGTGAAATGGTCCCGGCGGGGCCAGGTCGCGGTGTCGATAATCCGGTAATGAGCCATGGATGCCTCCTTATTGCTGGCGATCTGCTGACTATGCGACGATTTCGATCAGGTTGCCATCAGGATCGGCGATCACCGCCTCATAATAGCCGTCGCCGGTGGTGCGCGGCGGCGAAACCAGTATCCCGGCAGCCCCGGCGCGTTGAGCGAGGGCATCGACCTGTTCTGCCCCGCCTACCGAGAGGGCCAGATGCGCCCAGCCGGTATGGTTGTTATCCGCGCTGGCCGGCTGCAGGCCAGGCTTGGTCATCAGCTCGATCACTACCTCATCGTCGATAGTAACAAAATAGGAGGCAAAACCGGGGTTGGTCTGGCTGAGGTATTTTTCATTGATGCTAGCGGCAAAAAACTCAACCCAGAAGCGGGCCTGGACGTCGAGCTGTTGGGTCCACAGGGCAAGATGGGCTATTTTCATGGTAAACCTCCGGGCAGGAACGTTGACAATCAGAGCAGGGCAGACGATCATGCTTGCTGTTGCTCGGTTTTGATTATTTAAGGAGTTTGGTTTGCTCGATTATGCTGCTTTCCCGCAACAGCGACAAGCGCTGATTTGCCAGATCCTGCAGGAAAACGGCAGGGTGGTTTGCGCGGAGCTGGCCGCGCGGCTTCAGGTATCGGAACACACCATCCGGCGCGATCTGCATGAACTCAGCCGCGAGGGGGTGTGTAAAAAGGTGTACGGCGGGGCGGTGCTGAGCCTGCCGGAGGCCGGGGACTACAGTGAGCGGAAAGATAAGAATCGAGCAACAAAGCTCAGGATCGCACAGCAGTGTGCCCGGCTGGTGAAGCCCGGTGGCACCCTTTTCATCGATACCGGCACCACTAATCTGGCGATGGCCGAGGCGCTGCCCGCCGAGCTGGCGCTGACGGTGGTGACGAACTCCCCGGAGATCGCTGCGGTACTGATGAAAAAACCGTTGTATGACGTGGTGATCCTCGGCGGCCAGGTACAGCGGGCAAGCGGCGGCTGCGTCGGGGCTGCTGCCGTAGCTCAGGTGCAGGGCATGTTATTCGACCAGGGGTTTATCGGCGGCTGCGCCATGGCGCCAGAGTCGGGCCTGACCGGCTTTGACTACGCCGATTGCGAGTTCAAAAAAGCGGTTATTAAACAATGCAGCGAAATTATTGTTGGCCTGACCTCGGATAAAATTCCGGCGGTGGCGCGGTTTGTGGTCGCCGCGAGCAGCGATATTGACGTACTGGTGGTGGAAGAGAATATCAGCCGCGAATATCGTGTTGCCTTTCAGCAGCACGATATCCGCATCCATACCGTGTAGCCGTTAACGGGTCAGGGAGGTGGCGATAAGCCGCAGACCCAATGCCCCCAGCACCGTCGCGGTGGCGATGTCGATTCGTCGTTTCAGCCGCAGGTATACCCGCCGCGGCCGGTCAGCAGACAGCACCAGCGCCACCAGCGAATACCAGCTGACATCAATCAGAAAGCTCATCAGCGGCACAATGTAATAGAAAGCGGTGGGGATCTGCGCTGGCAGCAGGGCGGTAAAAATTGAGGCGAACACCAGCGCGGTTTTGGGATTGCTCAGTTGCGTATACAGCCCGTCGCGGAAGGTCTTCAGCAGCGAACGATTGCCGGCCATCCCGCTGGCGCAAAAGTCCATCGGCTGCGCCGACCCGCGGAAAATTTTATAGCCAAGCCACAGCAGATAGAGCCCGCCGGCCACCTTCAGCCCAATGAACAGTTCCGGTACCGCGGTGAGCACCTTCTGCAGGCCCAGCATCGCCATAATAGAAAAAATGGCAGCGCCGGCGCCGGTACCGAGGGCGGTCACCATACCGTGCAGACGCGAGCGGGCAACCGCATTGCGCGCGACAAAAATAAAGCTTGGGCCAGGACTGATCACGCCCATGATCAGCACCGCGGCAATGGCCATCAGGCTGGATAAGAACATAGCAACTCCTGGTATTTCCGCCGCAGACAGGCGGTCGGCAACGGGTGAACGATACGAGCAGACAGAGTAGCAAACTGGCTCAGGAAAGCACGTCAAAACCGTGTGGAAAAGGAGGGGGGAGCGGGCGTCGGCGCCGCGCGTTTTCTGTGCAACTGTTTGAATAACGATTCCCATTCTTGTCATCAATGGTAAACTGAATAACTGTGATCTTTGTCATACCGTAATAACTACAGAGAAGAGACACTGCTATGCAACATATCATTGAGGGCTTCCTCAACTTCCAGAAAGAGATCTTCCCCCAGCGTAAAGAGCTCTTCCGCAGCCTGGCCTCCAGCCAGAATCCCAAAGCGCTTTTCATCTCCTGTTCTGACAGCCGTCTGGTGCCGGAACTGGTTACCCAGCAGGAGCCGGGACAGCTCTTTGTCATTCGTAATGCCGGGAATATCGTGCCGTCTTTCGGGCCGGAGCCGGGCGGCGTTTCAGCGACCATCGAATATGCCGTGGTTGCCCTGGGAGTGACGGATATCGTGATCTGCGGCCACTCCAACTGTGGGGCGATGAAAGCCATCGCCACCTGCCAGTGCCTCGAGCCGATGCCGGCGGTCTCCCACTGGCTGCGCTACGCCGACGCCGCGAAAGCGGTAGTGGAAAAGAAAACCTGGGCCAGCGAAACCGATAAGGTCAACGGCATGGTGCAGGAAAACGTCATCGCCCAGCTGAACAACATCAAAACCCATCCGTCGGTGGCGGTTGGTCTGCGCGATCAGACTCTGCGCCTGCACGGCTGGTTCTACGACATTGAAAGCGGTGACATTCAGGCGCTGGATAAAAACACGAAATCCTTTGTGTCGCTGTCGGAAAATCCGGACGTCTTTTTCGAATAAAGCCGTTCTCAGGGCAGGGAGGCCCTGTTCATTCCCCCACCACGCCATGCACGGCGCCCCTTTACAGACAGCGGAAGGCTTCCGGCATGTCCGCAAAGTCAGATCTATCAATTTCATGCTCTCCAGCGAACCGGGTATTTTTTCACATCAGGCTCTTTTTTTGGAAGAGAGTCAGTAGCGTCCGGATACGGGCGAATGCCACTCGGGGCTGTTGGGAAACGTCAGGAAGGGGAAATACTAAAGCGCCGTGCGGGACGGCGCTTTAGCAAGCGCTAAGGGGCAAGGGGATTATTTGCTCAGTTCGGCTGTCATATGAACACGGTTGTTAAACTGGGCGCTGGTGATTTTATAGGATGCACCCTGTTCTGCGGCCTGGGCGGCAATTTTTGCTTCCGCGCGGTCCAGTGTGGAGGCAGTGGCGCTAACGCTTTGGGCGAAGCTGGCAGCAGAGAACAGAGACAGAGCAGCAACAGCAACGAAAGTTTTGATTAATTTCATGGTCGTATTCCTTAATTTGGTGTCTGATAAAGGGCCTGTTGCCCTGATGTGATAAAGAATACGCTTGACGCCTTGAGGTTAAAATCAAAACAATTTGCGAAACTCTTTCAAATAATATGAATGATTTTCGCGCGAGCGTGAGGCCGCACGCTGCGGGCGGGATGGGGCAGGCGCCGTTGTCAGTGGGCGGAGATCGGTGGACAGGCGGCTAAAAGAGAGCCTGGCGGTCATGAAATGATGGAAATGGCTATGACTGACCAGACGGAAATTCACTTTAATCCTTTCCAGACCGTTATAGACCCGCTTACGATTGATCCCCAGCGTAGCGGCCATTTGATGCACCGACTGACCCTTCATGGTGGCATTTATCATCCGCATTTCCAGGCGGTTGAGCGGGGCTCGCTGACGAGAAGAAACGCTCTGACGTTGATGACGCGGCACAAGGGGCCAGCGACGCTCGGCCAGGCAGTGCAGAAGGCGGCTCACTTCACGTACCGTTTCGCGCTGACTGACCCACAGGAGGGTATCCGCGAAAAAGGCACGGCCACGCTTTACGTGACTGGCTGACGTAAAGCCGATGACCAGGCCCTGAAAGTGCTGGGCGATCTCAGCGGCAGCCTGGTAATCATGATAGTTTTCCAGCGACAGAATAATGACATCCAGCGCGGTCAGTTCTGGTAGATGACTGAGCGGCAGGGAGTGAATAACTTTTAATTCGGGCGCCGTTTGCTGAATATCCCGAATACACTGGGCAAGGCCGATATTAAAATAAATATTATTGCTGTGAATTAAAATGTTCAACGGGAAATACCTGTTACATGCGACGTATGGGGTCCGGAGAGGGGATTAGCTGCGTACCAGGAGTTTCTTCATATCAGCAGGCGCGGTGTTAATATAATTCAACATGCCCGGTGGTTTAAATGAATAAATTTCGGCTACATACGCGTTATTAATATAATACCCTTCACATTTAACCCGAATAATTAATGCGTTTTCCACCCCCACCTCGGCCAGACGGGATTTTAAAGTCTGAATGACTTGCCATAGGCGCTGCGCGGAAGGGCGGAGATTATTTTTTTCCCAGACGTTAATCATTAACTCTTCGTCACTGACTAACCGTTCCCTGCCATGCGCCAGCAGGTACTCCAGTAAACAGGCCATGGTGCTACGCAGCTGAATCTGTTTTCGGGTCCCTCGTAGCGTGATAATTTCCCGATGATGCAGGCAGTAGAAAATATCATCCGCTAACTTATAGCCAAGTAGTTTATAGCCTTTAGTCATCCACCACTCCATGATAAATTCTCTTATTGCCGATGCAGATTACCTGCCAGGCGCGTCCTGACCAAGTTAATTTTATCTGCTAGAATAATCAAAACAAATAACCATATACGCATACATAACTAGAATAAAAATCTGATAATCTTGCTGTGTTCTGTTGGATTATGTGGTATAGGAAAAGTCTTAATCAAGACGCGGGCGCTGGTAAGCGGTTGAAAATATGGATGGCAGAAAAAAATAAAAGCACTTACATTGATCTAGATCAATTTAATGCCTTTCTACTGGTATTGAACATTTACATAGTAAAACAAAGATTGAAATAACTTACGTTATACGGTGTTAAGCTGATTCTGAACTTATGGAATTACCCAGGGAACTGTTCATTACTTTCAGGAGCGTTTTATGGCCATTGCAACTCGTAAGCCTCTTTGTAACAAACGCTGGTCGGCCAGCCCGGCCTCTCAGGATCTTCAGCTCACCCAACTGCGTCACCCATGGGTCGCCACTAAAGCCAGCTGCAAAAGTAAAAAGGGCTGGAAGCGCCGCGGTTAGCGGCCTGTCCAACCTCCCTTACATAAAGCCCTGCTTGCCCCTGCGGACATGCAGGGCTTACCTCTGCGACGTTTACACCGCCCGCAACAGATAGCCGGAGGGGGTCTCCACCACCCTGGCAAAACCAGGCAGGCCAAGATGCATCCCGGCGATCAGCCATTGTTCGCTGGCGGCCTGACGCAGCACGTTCTCGCGGGTTTGCCGGGCCTGGTCAGGATCGACGTCGAAAGCCACCGATACCTCGGGCCGCGCGGTCTGAATCGGCGGAAAATGGACGATATCCCCCCAGATCAGCAGCGAGGTATCGCCCAGTTCCAGTCGATAGCCGGTATGCCCGGGGGTATGGCCGGGCAGCGCACATGGCTGGATACCTGCCACCCTTGTTTCTTCATTAAGTTCACGAATTTGTTCTGCGCAGATCGCCAGCACGCGGCGGACGAACAGCACGTTACGCTGGCCGCGATCGCTGGCATTGGCGAGGGTCGACGCCGCCAGCCAGTAAGCCTGTTCCCGCCAGGGCAGGTAAACCGTGGCACGGGGAAACGCTGGTGCACCAGCGGCCGTGAGCAGGCCCCCAATATGGTCCGGGTGGGCGTGGGTCAGGAGGATGGTGTCGATTTCTTCAGGGCGCACGCCCAGCTGCGCCAGGCTGGCGATCAGTGCGCCGCCGACGCCGTTGACCCCACCGGTGCCCGTATCCACCAGCACCGTGTGCCCGCGACCGCGGATCAGATAGGCGCCAATCTCAATGGTCTCCGGTGAAGCGATCCCCGCCTGCAGCTGCAGGCGCACCGCTTCTTCAGGGGGAAGCCCCGAGAGTAACGTCAGCGGCGCCGCCATCTGACCATCACTCACGGCGCTTACCGTCAGGTCGCCTTGCGTCAGGGTATAAAAAGGGGCTGGTATCATCATGACCTCAAGCTCGCTGCGCCGGGTTACGCAACCGGGCGGTGATGGGTTGATAAACAAAGACGGTGGCTGCCGTGGCCAGGTGTTTCAGGTCGTCGCGCGGGAGGATGGCAGCACACCGGGCGTGTTGGGTCCCCAGGCCGCCGGGCTGCAGGACCCACAGTGGGGCGACGGGCAGGGTTTGCGCGGTATCGCTTAGCAGCAGCACCTCATCTGGCCGGACTTCCCGCATGTCGCCATCTGTAACATAGAGGTGGCGATGCCAGTCGGTGATCGCCGATTGCCAGTGGGCAAAATGGCCCCCTCCGTTGCGGCGATAGGCGTCGCTGTCGATCACGGCAGCATCGCGGATATCGTGCAGCGCCAGATAGCGGGGGCAACCCTCGCTGAGGGCGCGGAAGCGCTGGGAAGCATAAAAGCCGGGCACAGACACCAGCGCCGGCAGTTTTTCCTGATTGTAAAAGGTATTCCACGCCGTTTCGCTTTGTGGGTCGGTGTAGGCGCATTCGACGACATAGAGCATTGGGACCTCGCTGGACAGATGATTGCGCTTACAAGGCGCTTTAGTGAGTTTTCATCATCCTATCGGCTAAAACTGGCGCTGAAAAACGATGTTAATTCAAGGTTCAGTGATATTCTGTCACTGACTTTCGCCGAGGCCGTACAGGAGCCATCGTTATGCGTCGTAAAATCCCCAGCAGCGCTGCGCTACTGGCTTTTGAGGCCGCCGCCCGCCACGGCAATTTTGCCCGCGCCGCGGCGGAGCTCGCGTTAACGGAAGGGGCGATCAGTCGGCAGATAGCCCGTCTGGAAGCGCTCCTCAACAGCAAACTCTTCGACAGAACAGGGAGTCGGGTACGGCTCAACCCGGCAGGCGCCCGCTATGCCCGCCAGGTCCGTGAGATCCTCACCCGACTGGAGCGGGACACCCATGACGTCAGCGGGATGCCCGCCGAGGGTCGCAGTCTGGAGATCGCTGTGCTCCCCACCTTTGCCAGCCGCTGGTTAATTCCCCGGCTCGGGCGCTTTACGGCGCAGCATCCACATATCGTGGTTAATATCGCCGCCCGCAGCGATCCCTTCATCCTGCCGGGCAGCGGATTTGATGCGGCCATCCATTTTGATCACCCGGCGTGGACTGGGATGGAGGTGACGTTTTTGTTCGAGGAGTATCTGCTGCCGGTCTGTCATGCTGCGCTGGTGACGGATGACGATCTCCCGGGGCAGCTTAACCGGCTGCCGCGCATTCACCGGCGGCAAAACCCCGACGCCTGGCTGCACTATGCCCGCGAGTGTGGTTTGACGCTCGATAATCCGGCGCAGGGTCCACGCTACGATCTGCATGAGATGGCGATAGCCGCGGTATTGAGCCAGCAGGGGGTGGCCCTGGTACCGAAGATGTACGTGGAAAGCGAGTTGCGTGTCGGAACGCTGGTCGCCCCGTGGCCCGGCTCCCCGACGCTGGCCAAGCGTTTCTGTCTGATTAAACCCGGCGGCGGGGAGGGGGAGCAGCCGCTGCAGATGTTCGAGCGCTGGCTGCTGGCGGAGATTGCAGCAGGTTAGGTGATGGCTGCATCTGTGGCCTGTTGCGTCGCCCGCTGCCGGGCATATTTGCCCGGCGAAATTCCGGTATAACGAGTAAAGGCTACGCTGAACGCGCTGGCCGAACCATAGCCGATGCGTTCGGCGATTTCCGCAATACTGATGCCGGTTTCGCTCAGCCACTGCATGGCCAGCGTCATCCGCCAGCCTAACAGATACCCCATCGGCGTCACCCCGGTCAGTTCGATAAAGCGTTCAAATAACGTCGAACGAGACAGCGCACAGTCGGCGGCCAGAGCGTTAACCGTCCAGCGTCTGGCGGGGTCCTGGTGCAGCAGGCGGATTGCCTGGGCGACCCGCGGGTCGCTCAGGCCGCGCACCAGACCGGGGGTCGCAAGAGTTCCGGTGGAACGGATGGCTTCGATGAAAAGCAGTTCCACCATCCGCGCCAGAACGAAAGATTTGCCCGCGCGATCGGCCTGCGCTTCCTCTTTCAGCAGCCTGACAAAGGTGGCCAGCCGCGGCTGGTCGCGGACCACTACAAAGGCTGGCAGCAGCGAGGCCAGCAGGCTGGCGTTCGTCGAACCGGAAGCGCAGTGGCCAATCAGCGCCTGCATCTGTGACGGCTGGTCAAGCGCTCCCAGCCGAAAGTGTCCCTCCGCCAGCCGCACCGGGATGGTCTCCAGCGCTGGCGATCGGGGCGGGGCCAGACTGGTAAGCGCGAAGCGGTACGCCGCCGGGATCAAAATAAAATCCCCGGCGCGCAGGATCTGCGGCTCATGCTGGTCAATTTCCAGCCGACAACTCCCGGCCAGCACGGCGCCGTAGAACGACATCCCTTCATCCGAACGCCTCACTCGCCATTCTCCCGCCCCCTCGATGGTTTTGGTCAGCACCGCTCTGAGATTTAACATCGCGATGATCTCCGCCAGCGGATCGCTCATTCCCGGACTCCTGCTAATGAATGGTGGACTATTGACCCTATATCGTCCGGGAAAGGCTGTCTATGATTGAAATGGAAACGTTAACGGGAGACAGAAATATGAAGACGATTATGATCACCGGCTGTTCCTCGGGTTTTGGCCTGGAGACGGCGCGTTATTTTCTCGAACATGGCTGGCGGGTGATCGCCACCATGCGTGTCCCGCAGGAAGGTCTGTTGCCCGCCAGCGACCGCCTGCGGCTGGTGCGTCTTGACGTCACCTCGGCGCAGAGTATCGCGGAGGCCCTTGCCGAAGCGGGAGAGATCGATGTTCTGGTTAACAACGCTGGAGTGGGGATGCTTAACGCCCTCGAGGGCGCATCGCGCGAGGCGATAGCAGACTTGTTTGCCACCAACACCCTGGGAACTATCGCCCTGACTCAGGCGGTACTTCCCCGATTCAGAGCACGCCGTAGCGGGACAATTGTCAATATTACCTCGGCGGTGACCCTGCAACCGATGCCCCTGCTGGCGGTCTATACCGCAAGCAAGGCGGCAGTGAATGCCTTCACGGAGTCGCTGGCGCTGGAGCTCCGTGCTTTCAATATTCGCGTCGGGCTGGTCCTGCCGGGACGCGCCCCGCAGACCCGGTTCGGGGAAAACGCCCGCCGGACGATGGGGCAGCTCCCGGAAAGCTATGCGGCGCTCGGTCAGCAGATCCTCGACCGCATGCAGGATAACGCCAGCGTGACGCAGGCGGTTGATGTGGCTCAGGCCGTCTGGCGAATGGTGAACGATCCTGATGCCCCTTCGCGGCTGCCGGCTGGAGAAGATGCCCTGGCGATGGCGCAGGTCAGCCTTCGCCGTGTCTGAAGGCGATATGCGGTTCTTGTCTGCCAGGCGGTAGATGCGCAAGCTGCCGCTGCGCTTTATGGTCGGGGAATATTATCCGTGTCAGGATCGCCAGGACACTAGTGGCGGGTTATGTGAAATAATGGTCGGCTGGCGCTTATTGATGTAAATCAGGACTACCATGTATTTCATGGTGCGTTTTTCGCCGCTTATTCTGGATATGTGCGACTCGTCCGCCATATTATTACACGATCAATGGCTAAGGTCTTTTATATTTAATTTCTCAATGTCGTTCGGGCGTTAATCTTAAAAAGTTAGTCTGGCCAGACCGGGGCTGGACTTTCTTTATTCTCTTGTGGCAAGGTTCTATCCCTTATTTACCGCATGCTTGCCTTATTACGCCAGAGATAGTTTTCAGTATGGAATCTTGTTTTTGCGAAGCCACCGCTTCCGCCCTGCGTCCAGACGGCTTCCTTCTCTGGCATGACAAAATATTGTCAGTTTATTTTTTTATTCTGTTTATCGTCTTTTTCAACATTACGCAGCCACCTCCGAGCTGAACCGAAATACCGCTGAATTCAAACTGAATGTACTCCGCGAATACGCGGAGACAAACGGGATTTTCATGTGCATGTATTGCTGAGTGTCTGTTATCCAGGACGTTAAAAAAAGCCACCGTTCTGCCTTGCTCAGTGCGCTTAGGGTTCCTTTAGGAGACAGCGATGGGCGGTAGCGTTCGCGAAAACAGGCGGGTGCGTTAGCGCAGCCAGGGGGCGGGACGGCGGAGGTAAATGAATGAAGGACGTTGTGATGGAGTTTAACGCCAGAAAAGATGGAGTAAAGCGATGAGTAACAGCCTGCTGAATCAGCAGATATTGCCGGTGCTGAGTTAGCAACTGTTACCCCATATAGCGGCAGAACAGAAGCCGCAGCACCTGACCCTGGACTGGGATGAGGTAGAGGGGGAGCGCCTCCAGAGGCGTGTCCGCTTTTTTCGCAGGAAGTCTTGCCGGGTTATTATTATCCATTGGTGCTGAAACATCCAGAGCAATATACACGTCCCGATATCTGAAGCGCAGAAATCCGGTACTGCATGATAAACTGCAAAGTCTGGGAGAACTGGATCTTCTGTATTTCCTTGTTGAGGATATTGTAAAACCTTTCGAAACAGCGTGTATGGTCGGTGATAAGATTCAGCAGAATTTAAAAAAATATGTGAATACTTGTTTGGTGGATTATGAATATAAAACGAAAATTATTCATCATACTTTCCCGTGTTATCAAGGGGGCAGGTATGGGATTAGGTGCTTCAGGTATCGCGCTGGCTGGCTGGTTCTTTTTTTCTCAGTCAATGAATATAAATATCTCTGGGGTTTACTTTCAGTTGTGGAATTCCTGGTGGGGTATCTGATATATCGTTTTGCATATGCATATATATATGACGAATGGACTGATTATCATTAAAAAATTAAACAGCGTGGTCTGTTAATCGATTTTTGATACTCATTTAAAGGGTTGGCTTCCCCTGCATTAATGTGGACTAGTATGGAAGAGGCAAGCAAAGCTCTTTGCCCATACACAACATTTTAAATCAGCAATACAATCGGGGAGCAGGGGATAAAATTCAGAAACTACAGAGAAAAAAGCTTGGTGCGTCTGAATGGACTCGAACCATCGACCCCCACCATGTCAAGGTGGTGCTCTAACCAACTGAGCTACAGACGCATTATGGTGCGTTTAATTGGACTCGAACCAACGACCCCCACCATGTCAAGGTGGTGCTCTAACCAACTGAGCTATAAACGCATTATGGTGCGTTCGATTGGACTCGAACCAACGACCCCCACCATGTCAAGGTGGTGCTCTAACCAACTGAGCTACGAACGCAATGTTGTGGTGACAACGGGGACGCATATTAACGGCAGGGAGGGGATGTGGCAAGAGGTAAACGTCACTTTTCTTGTACATTGCATGCGATTGCGGAACTTTTACCCATTCCGGATATATTTTACTGAACCACAAGGATATTTCTTCGCCAGCGAGCGTCACAGCTCTCATTTTTCAGCCAGTCTAATCCAGCGCGGAAGGGTTGCCGTTGTGTTAAATTATCGGCCATCAGAAGAGAAGGAGTGATAACGAAGATGAAATCTATTGGTATTTTCTGCGGTTCTTCAGCTGGCGAACATCCGCTGTATCTCGAAACCGCCCGTCTGGTTGGACGTACACTGGCGCAGCAGGCGCTGGCGCTTGTCTATGGCGGTGGCAAAGTCGGTCTGATGGGGGCGGTCGCCGATGCGGCGCTGGAGGCTGGTGGCGTGGTGATAGGCGTGATGCCGCGCGGCCTGGTGGAGCGGGAAATTGCCCACCGTGGTTTGACGGAGCTACATGTGGTCGAGGATATGCACGAGCGGAAAACCAAAATGGCGGCGCTGGCGGATGGCTTTATTGCCCTGCCGGGCGGGGCGGGGACGCTCGAAGAAATTTTCGAACAGTGGACCTGGGCGCAGTTGGGGATCCATGAGAAACCGTGCGCGTTCCTGAATATCAAGGGCTATTACGATCCGCTTCAGGCGATGGTCGATAACATGGTGCGGGAAGGGTTTATGCATCCGCGCTATGCGGAGATGCTGCCGTTTGCAGACTCGGTGGAGGAGATTATCGCCGGTTTTCGCGACTATACGCCGCCGGCCCGTAAATGGGTTCAGCAGCCAGCTATTTAAACATCAAGCGCAGAGTAAACAGTGCGCAGACGATGAGCAATAACAGCAGCAATTCGAAGCGATAGCGTTGCAGCATGATGTCCTCCTGAAAAAAAACCGGCGCTGTTCAGCGCCGGTTTATCACCTTTTATGCCCTGACCGTTATGCCGCTGGTTTAACCGCCGGTTTAGCTGCATGGTGCGCCACTTTATGGTGTTTCTTCGCAGCCTGGGCTTTTTGCTCAGTAGCCGGTTTAGCGGCCGCTTTATGGTGTTTCTTCGCAGCCTGCGCTTTTTGCTCGGCTGCCGGTTTAGCGGCCACTTTATGGTGTTTCTTCGCAGCCTGGGCTTTCTGCTCGGCTGCCGGTTTAGCGGCCGCTTTATGATGTTTCTTCGCAGCCTGGGCTTTTTGCTCAGTAGCCGGTTTAGCGGCCGCTTTATGATGTTTCTTATGGTGAACAGTGGTATGGCTGGCTGCTGCACTCGGGGTGGTGCTCGCCGCATCGGCAGCGAAAGCAACTGACGACAGACCCATAGCAGCGGCAACGACCAGAGCTAATACTTTTTTCATTCTGAAATCCTCGACTTGGTTTCTTGAGTAACCCCACTGCGGGGCTGTTGGCAACACTATAAGCGCCTGCCGGGAGGTCATCAGTGAGTCTTTGGTGTCGGGGAGTAACGGAATGTACAATGCGGCCGCTGTGCCGTAGAACGAAAAAGCCCGCCGGAGTGGCGGGCTTAGATAAGTTAACGCGCGGCGCGCTGTAAGATGATGCTGGAAGGCTGGCGCTGCAGAAAACGCATCCGCAGCATCATCATGATGGCGGCAGAGGTCAGGCCGATGATAAATCCGCACCAGAAACCGGCAGGTCCCATGCGGGGCACAATCATATCGGTCAGCGCCAGCAGATAGCCGCTCGGCAAACCCAGCACCCAATACGCGGTGAACGTGATAAAAAAGATAGACCGCGTATCTTTATAGCCGCGAAGGATACCGCTGCCGATCACCTGGATGGAGTCAGAGATCTGATAGATAGCCGCCAGCAGCATCAGATGCGAGGCCAGCGTCACCACCTCCGGGTTGTCGTTATACAGCAGCGCAATCTGCTTACGCATCAGCACGGTAAAGATAGCGGTAAATACCGCCAGGCAGACGCCCACGCCCACGCCGGTGCGGGCCGAAACTTGGGCATCTATCGTTGAGCCCTGGCCAAGGCGGAAGCCGACGCGAATGGTGACCGCTGCCGCCAGCGACAGCGGCAAAACGAACATCAGCGAGCTGAAGTTCAGCGCAATCTGGTGACCGGCGACGTCAATGATCCCGAGCGGGGAGACCAGCAGCGCGACGACGGCAAACAGAGTGACTTCAAAGAACAGCGCCAGAGCAATGGGCAACCCCAGCTGCACCAGCCGCAACAGGACGGCGAAATCGGGGCCATTGAAGCCCTCGGCGCAGCGAATATCCCGCATCGAACGCGCCCGGCGCACCCACCACAGCATGCTGGCGAACATCACCCAGTAAACCGAAGCAGTCGCTACGCCGCAGCCGACGCCGCCCAGTTCGGGCATGCCGAAATGACCATAAATAAAGATATAGTTCACCGGAATATTAACCAGTAAGCCGATAAAGCCCATGACCATCCCGGGCTTGGTTTTAGCCAGCCCTTCACACTGGTTACGCGCTACCTGGAAGAACAGATAGCCCGGCGCGCCCCACAGCAGCGCGCGCAGATAGCCAACCGCCTTCTCCGCCAGCAACGGATCGATGTTGTGCATGGAGCTGATGATATACCCGGCATTCCACAGCACGACCATGATCAGCACCGAGACAAAGCCGGCCAGCCAGAAGCCCTGACGCACCTGCGGCGCGATACGCTCCCGCCGGCCAGAGCCGTTAAGCTGTGCCACCACCGGAGTCAGCGCCAGCAGCAGGCCGTGGCCGAAGAGGATCGCTGGCAGCCAGATGGAGGTCCCGATGGCCACGGCAGCCATATCCGTGGCGCTGTAGCCACCCGCCATCACGGTATCGACAAACCCCATCGCCGTCTGCGCCACCTGCGCGAGGATGACGGGTATGGCCAGAGCTAATAACTGACGCGCTTCAATAAAATACTTCTGCACGTGAACACCTTCGAATTGTTGTTATTTTGAGACTAAAAAAGCCGCCGTAACTGGCAGCAAGGGGATAAAAATGAGGAATTTCCAGTCTATTGTAGCGAGGATTAGCCATTAAGCCAGTGAAAAAAGAGTCGGGGCACGAAGCGCGCTGGCAACCGCTTTGCCCTCCTGTTATTGTTCCTGATAGCGAAAACGGTAATCATACCGTCATGATTTTCAACAGGAGCCTAAGATGTTTACAGGTATTGTTCAGGGAACCGCGAAAGTGGTCTCCATTGATGATAAACCCAATTTTCGCACCCACGTGGTGGAGTTACCGGCACATATGCTGGAGGGGCTGGAAACCGGCGCCTCTGTTGCCAATAATGGCTGCTGCCTGACGGTGACTGAAATCAACGGCGCGCGCATCAGCTTCGATTTGATGAAAGAGACACTGCGTATTACCAATCTCGGCGATATCAAGATCGGCGATGAAGTGAACGTTGAGCGAGCGGCGAAATTCAGCGACGAAATTGGCGGGCATTTAATGTCCGGCCATATCATGACCACAGCAGAAATTGTGAAAATCCTCACTTCCGAAAATAATCGTCAGATCTGGTTTAAAGTGCAGGATCCGACGCTGATGAAATACATCCTCTATAAAGGATTCATCGGTATTGATGGCATTAGTCTGACGGTGGGAGAGGTCACGGCTACTCGTTTCTGCGTGCATCTTATTCCGGAGACGTTGCAGCGGACCACGCTGGGAGCGAAAAAGCTGGGCGATCGCGTCAATATTGAGATCGATCCGCAGACCCAGGCGGTTGTCGATACGGTAGAGCGCGTGCTGGCGGCGAAAGAGATTGCGGCGAAGGTCAATGAAGCCTGAAAAAAATCCCCCGCCGATCGGCGGGGGAGTGTTATTTAACGGGCGACGCGCAGTCCATGTTCAATACCGCGCGAGAACACCACCTGCCAGAGCTGAATGTCGCGGGCGCGGAAGGCGCCGGCGCAGGCGTTCAGATAATAGGTAAACATGCGTTTGAAACGTTCTGAATAATTATCGGCAATTTCCGGCCAGCTGGCGAGGAAACGCTCATACCAGGCCATCAGGGTCGTGTCGTAATCGGCGCCGAAGTTGTGCCAGTCTTCCATCACAAAATGCTTCTCGCTGGCTTCGGCAATGTGACGCACGGAAGGCAGGCAGCCGTTAGGGAAGATATATTTATCGATCCACGGGTCAACATTATGATCAGTGACTTTGGAACCGATAGTGTGCAGTAAGAAACGGCCATTGGGTTTCAAATTACGGTCGGCAACCTCGAAGTAGGTGGCGTAATTTTTCGGCCCCACGTGCTCAAACATGCCTACGGAGACAATGCGATCAAAGCTGTCATGCAGATCGCGATAATCCTGGAGACGAATCTCCACATCGAGATCGGCGCAACGGGCCTGAGCCATCTTTTGCTGTTCAGCGGAGATAGTTACACCCACGACGCTGACCTGGAAGTGTCGTGCCATATATTCGGCAAGACCACCCCATCCACAGCCGATATCCAATACCCGCATACCCGGTTCAAGCTCAAGCTTGCGGCAAATCAGATCCAGTTTGTCCTGCTGCGCGGCCTCAAGGGTTTGCGCCTCTTTCCAGTAACCGCAGGAATACTGCATGTAAGGGTCAAGCATCCGACTAAACAGATCGTTACCGAGGTCGTAATGCTCTTTGCCCACAATCCAGGCGCGTTTTTTACTTTGTAAATTAAACAGACGAGCGCCTGCTATGCGGAGTGTATCTTTGAAATGGTGAGGGAGCTGTTTTTCCAACCCGGCGCGTAACACCTTGTGGAAGAATATATCCAGACGCTCGCAGTCCCACCAGCCGTCCATATAGCTTTCGCCTAAACCCAGCGAACCTTCCTGCAAAACCCGTTTAAAAAAGAGAGGGTTTTTAACCCGCAGGTCTGACGGCGCGGAGCCATTGATTTCAATTCCCGCACGGCCTAATAATTCAGCTGCAATCCGGTACCAGTCATCATTTGGTACACTTACTTCTTCTATACACGATGAACTCATAGCTTCTCCATCACGCCCAAGTGATCAGAACCTTAAAACAGCGTAGACGCTTTTTTGGCTTTGTGAGAAATCTCACGGATAATCCGTGAAGTCGCTATCCGACGTAAACAGAGGAAGGGAGATAACCCTTGCCGAAAGGCCTTCCATGGTGAAACGAAGGCATCCTGCATCCGTTAATCTGTAACTATTTTCTATTTATGTGAACCCGGATCCAGTATAGGACGCTAAGTACTGGCTTTCAATAAAAATTTCTTAGCATGCTAACGACTGGTCCGGGTCCCGGCGAGGTAAGTTAAGCGTGGGAAGAGCGGGGAGTCAGCTCAGGTGTCTGCTGCAGACGAAAGCCTATCCCGGCTAAGCCAATCGAGACCAGCATCACGCTGGTGGTGGTCAGCAGCGGCGTGGCGATCAGCGCGGATACCAGCAGACTGGTCAGGAAGCACAGGCCAAGCTGCAGGGTATTCTGCAGCGCCGCTGCCCGGCCGGTCGCCTGCGGGAAAGGCTTCAGCGCCTGAGCAACCACGATGGGGTAGATCCCGCCGTTGACCACTGCCATCAGGCAGAAAGGGATCATTAACGCCACCAGCGAGGCATGCGTCTGTAGACCGACCAGCCAGGTGGCGGCTACGCTGACGGCGAAGACCACCAGCAGCCACGGCAGCATCTGTTGACCGGACCACTTTTGCAGCAGCGCGCGGCAGCCATAGCCTCCCACCAGAAAGGCGATGGTCTGTGGGATGTAGCTCAGGCCGATGGCGGTTGGGCCGTAGCCCATCTCGTGCAGGATAAAAGGCGATCCCGTGAGCCAGGCGAAGAAGCTGGCGGAACAGGCGGCGTAGATCAGGACATTGCCGCTGTATTCACGCGAACGCAGCAGTGCGAGGAAGGTGATCTTCTGCTGTGTCACGGCGACTGGCTTTGCCGCTGCCTTCAGGCGCAATGCCGGCAGCATCAGCAGCAAGGTAATTGCAAACAAGGTGGCGAAGATGGCCTGCCACTCAAAGTGAATCAACAACCAGCTGCCCAGCAGCGGGGCCAACGCTGGCGATAATCCCACCAGCGGCATAATGGTAGCGAAGATACGGTTAGTCCGCTGTGCGGGATAGTAATCGGTGACCATTGCCTGCCAGGTAACCGCCGCGGCACAGACGCCGATCGCCTGCAGAAAGCGCAGCGCCAGCATCAGAGTGGCATTGTGCACCCACAGCATTCCCAGACAGCCGAGAGCGAAAATCGCCAGCCCGCTCAGGAGCACCGGTTTACGCCCGTAGCGATCTGACAGCGGCCCCCAAAACAGCTGGCCCAGTGCGAAGCCAGCGAGAAACAGACTCAGGCTGGCGCTGATTGAGGCGGGGGAGGTATTGAGATCCTGCTGCATGGCGGCAAACGCCGGCAGGTACATATCGGTGGCCAGAAAGCCCAGCACGCTCAGGCCAGCCAGCCAGACTAAAAATCCTTTCCCAGGTTGTGACATAACGTTCTCATTTTTGACGGCAGGTACGATGGCGCAGAGTGTAGGCAGTGCATTGTGGCTTGTGAAACGCTAATATTTGTCACATGCATTCAAAAAATTTGCAGGCAGAATATGTGGTCTGAATACTCTCTGGAAGTGGTTGATGCCGTTGCCCGTAATGGCAGTTTCAGCGCTGCCGCGCAGGAGCTGCACCGGGTCCCTTCCGCGGTCAGCTATACCGTGCGTCAGCTTGAAGAATGGCTGGCGGTTCCCTTGTTTGAGCGGCGTCATCGTGACGTGGCGCTGACCCCGGCTGGAGTCTGGTTCTTACAGGAAGGGCGCTCTGTTATCAAAAAAATGCAGATCACCCGCCAGCAGTGTCAGCAAATCGCCAACGGCTGGCGCGGACAGTTGTCGATCGCGGTGGACGATATTGTGAAACCGGCGCGCATGCGCCAGATGATCGTCGATTTCTATCGCCATTTTCCCGACGTCGAACTGATCGTCTTTCAGGAGGTATTCAACGGCGTGTGGGATGCCCTGGCCGATGGCCGTGTAGAGCTGGCGATCGGCGCAACGCGATCTATCCCGGTCGGCGGCCGCTATGCGTTCCGCGATATGGGAATGCTGAGCTGGGACTGCGTGGTGTCAAGCGATCATCCGCTGGCGAAGATGGATGGCCCTCTGAGCGACGATGTTCTGCGCAACTGGCCGTCGCTGGTGCGAGAGGATACCTCACGTTCACTGCCCAAACGAACGACATGGTTACTGGATAATCAGAAGAGGGTGGTCGTTCCCGACTGGGAGTCGTCTGCTACCTGTCTGTCGGCTGGACTTTGCGTCGGTATGGTGCCGAGCCATTTTGCCCGTCCATGGATAGATCGCGGTGAATGGACCGCACTGGCGCTGGAAAATCCGTTCCCGGATGCCGCCTGCTGCCTGACGTGGCAGCAGAGTGACGCTTCACCGGCGCTGAACTGGATGCTGGACTATCTGGGAGACAGCGATACGCTAAACCGGGAGTGGCTGCGGGCGCCGGAATGATCCGCGCCCGCAGAGGCCTTAGCGGCGATAATCGACAAACGGGCCATCCGCCACCGAGCGGCGTTCGACCAGTCGGGGATGAACTTCGATAGACTGTGACTCTTCACGCTTGTTGACGATACGATCCAACAGCATGTTAAACGCGGCTTCGCCCAGCGAATCTTTTGGCTGATGAATGGTAGTCAACGCCGGGCTGAAATAGCGGGCGTTGCGCACATTATCATAACCGATCAGCGAAATGTCCTGCGGCACGCGCAGCCCCATTTCGTCTGCGGCGCAGATAGCGCCCATCGCCATGATATCGCCACCGCAGAATACCGCCGTTGGGCGATGCTGCTGGTTCAGGATCTGCTGCATTGCCCGGTAGCCGGACTCAGGTTCGAAGTCGCCCTGCACAATCCAGTTTTCCGGCACGTTGATATGCGCTTCTTTCATTGCCTGCATAAAACCGGCCAGGCGTCCTGCGCCGGTATTGCGCTCCAGCGGCCCCGGGATCACGCCGATTTCGCGATGACCACGCTCAATCAGATAGCGTCCGGCAATATAACCGCCCTGGAAGGCGTTATCGATCACCGCATCGGTAAAATCAGCTTTCGCTTCGCCCCAGTCCATCACCACCATCGGAATATGGCGGTATTCTTCCAGCATGCTCAGAACCGAATCCGGATACTCAGAACACATCACCAGCAGACCGTCGACGCGCTTTTGCGCCATCATCGACAGATAGGCGCGCTGTTTTTCCGGATCGTTCCAAGCGTTACCCAGGATCAGGGTATAGCCCTTCTGGAAGCAGCTCTTTTCCACGGACTCAATAATTTCAGCGAAATAGGCGGCTTCGCTACTGGTCGCCAGCAGGCCAATCGATTTTGTATGATTGACTTTCAGGCTGCGGGCCACGGCGCTCGGCGAGTAGTGCAGCTCTTTGATCGCCGCCCACACCGCATTACGCGTCTCTTCGGCAACGAAACGGGTTTTGTTAATTACATGTGATACAGTTGTAGTGGAAACGTTTGCGCGCTTCGCTACATCTTTAATAGTTGCCATTACATCTCACTCCATGCCTTGACCTGATCGCCTGATCATCGATACGTAAACGTTTGCCTACACACACCCTGAATACAATTTTCAACATTGCATCACGTCGGGAAAACGACACAGAACGACAGGAAGGGGTCAATGGCCGATACGCTTTTAAATTAGCGTGGGATTTTGTCCGATCTTGGGGCAAAGTGGAAGAGCAAAAATGTGCATCGCCCTAAATCCCGGAAGATTTTTGCGATTTTTTGTGCAAAAATGAGCAAGCTCACTTTTGGTGTGGGGATAACTAGAGGGAAAAATGATGGATACCAATTTAAAGTTTTCGCTGATCACCACGATTATTGCTCTCGGCGTGATTGTCGCTTTCAGCCTGACCGCCATACTGCACTAAGTTTCCGCTGCGGGAGGAGCGCGCCTCCTCCCTCTCCACCGCTATTATTATCAATTCTGCAAAAATCTTTTGTCATTTCGTTCACTTTTGTTTTTTTGTGATTGATGTCATGCTTTTGACTTCTGATGTTACGCCGTCCTCTCTGACGGCCTGATGGAGTCATTGAATGAAAATCAACTTTCCTTTACTCGCGCTGGCGATCGGCGCCTTTGGCATCGGCACCACCGAGTTCTCCCCGATGGGATTGCTGCCGGTGATTGCGAAAGGTGTGGACGTCTCGATACCGGTGGCGGGAATGCTGATCAGTGCGTATGCCATCGGCGTCATGGTCGGCGCACCGCTGATGACCCTGCTGTTGTCACATCGCGCACGGCGCAATGCGCTGATTTTTCTGATGGGGATCTTCACCGTCGGCAACCTGTTGTCATCCATCGCGCCGGATTACACCACGCTGTTGCTGTCGCGCATTATTACCAGCCTCAACCACGGCGCGTTCTTTGGCCTGGGGTCGGTGGTGGCGGCCAGCGTTGTACCGAAACATAAGCAGGCCAGCGCGGTAGCCACCATGTTTATGGGACTCACTATCGCCAACATTGGCGGTGTACCGGCGGCCACCTGGCTTGGCGAAACCATTGGCTGGAGAATGTCTTTCCTCGCCACCGCGGGGTTAGGCCTGCTGGCAATGGTCAGCTTGTGGTTCTCCCTGCCGAAGGGCAGTGCGGGTGAACGCCCTGAAGTCAAAAAAGAGCTGGCCGTCCTGTTGCGCCCTCAGGTGCTCTCTGCCTTGCTGACTACCGTCCTGGGCGCGGGTGCGATGTTTACGCTGTATACCTACATTTCGCCAGTGCTCAATACGCTGACCCACGCTTCATCGCTGTTCATTACCGCGATGCTGGTGCTGATTGGCGTCGGCTTTTCGCTGGGTAACTATCTGGGCGGTAAATTCGCCGACCGGTCGGTCTCCGGCACCCTGAAAGGATTTCTGCTGCTGCTGATGGCGATCATGCTGGCAATCCCGCTGCTGGCGCAATCTCAGGTCGGGGCGGCCATCAGCATGATTGTCTGGGGCGCTGCCACCTTTGCGGTAGTGCCACCGCTGCAGATGCGCGTCATGCGCGTGGCACATGAAGCGCCGGGACTCTCTTCTTCGGTGAATATCGGCGCGTTTAACCTCGGCAACGCGCTGGGCGCTGCCGCCGGTGGGGCGGTGATCTCTGGCGGACTGGGCTATGCGTTTGTGCCGGTGATGGGGGCGATTATCGCCGGTCTGGCGCTGCTGCTGGTCTGGTTTAGCGGACGAGCGCAGCCGGAAGAGGCTTTCGCCAGCCAGTAATCATTGGATGGGGAAGGGCTAAAAAAGAACCGCAGCCGGGGAGACCCTGCTGCGGTTTGTCGTTTATGCCGCCAGGTTGGCCGCAACAAACTTCCAGTTAACCAGCGCCCAGAAATGGTCCAGATAGCTTGGACGGGCATTGCGGTAATCGATGTAGTAAGCGTGTTCCCAGACGTCAACGGTCAGCAGCGGTTTCGCATCAGTGGTCAGCGGCGTACCGGCGTTGCTGGTGGAGACGATAGCCAGGCTGCCGTCAGCATTTTTGACCAGCCAGGTCCAGCCGGCGCCAAAGTTTTTCGCTGCGGCATCGGTAAATTTCGCTTTAAAATCAGCAAAGCTGCCGAAGGATTTTGCAATCGCTGCCGCTAATTCGCCTTCCGGTTCACCGCCGGCGTTTGGCGCCAGGCAGTTCCAGTAGAAAGTATGGTTCCATACCTGCGCTGCGTTGTTGAATACGCCGCCTTCAGAAGTGCGCACGATCTCTTCGAGGGATTTGTCTTCGAACGCGGTGCCTTTGATCAGGTTGTTGAGGTTAGTGACATATGCCTGGTGGTGTTTACCGTAGTGGTATTCCAGGGTTTCTGCGGAAATGTGCGGCGCCAGGGCGTCTTTTGCATATGGTAATGCAGGTAATTCAAACGACATTGCTACTCTCCTTATAACTTTTTGTTTTATCTCACATTGACAGGATGAGGTTTTCACCTGAATCGTGTTCTGACCGCCCAACGCTGTCGCGTCCCGGGCGTGTTATTGTATTGAGAATGTTAACATTTGCCGCCGGCAGTGAAAAGCCTTACCACCATAAAGGTTATTGTGACAGGCGCAACTGTCGAAGACTTAACCGTTTTCTGGAAAACCGAGGCGCTTTCCGCCTGGTAATGTAACAAAAATGTATTAGTAGCCAGTATCTGCCGTTGTGAATTCTGTCGTTGACAGGTCAACCCGACCGCTTTCCCTAAATGGCGGCCGCGTTGCACAACCACTGCATGCTAGCCAATCTTTGTTAAATCAACTTATTAAATTAAATATGCATCCAGGCAATCACCGCTATGCCAATAATTCATTGTCTATTTTCATATTTGTATGACAAATATAGCCACCCGACGAAAGTGACCAACAGGATGTTCACGATGAAAAGAACAGATGAGGTGGTGAGTCCAAAAATGATCCCGGTGGTGCAGGGGATCGTTGACTGGATCGAAGCCCACATATTTGACACCCTGCCGGTGAGCGCGATTGCCAAAAAGTCCGGGTATTCGCACTGGTATTTCCAGCGGCAATTCGCCATGGTGACCGGCTGTACGTTAGCGAATTACGTCAGTCGGCGGAAGATGTCCATTGCGACGATCTATTTAACGCAGACCCAGGCCTCTATGCAGAGTATCTCTGAGAGTCTCGGTTACGAGGGACAGGCGGCATTCTGTCGTGCTTTCCGCCGTCACTTTGGCATGTCGCCGACCCGCTATCGTCGTGAAACGCCGGGCAAAGAGAGCAATTTGCAATATCCTCTGCGGGTGGGGATGGGGAACGAGCAGGGGAGGCGGCCTGCCGCGTCGGCGGCAGACCGGGATCAGCGAATGGTTTTCGGCGTCATGACGCGACGGGCGCCAACGTAATGGCGAACCCAGTAGTCCTCGCTCAGGGAGGTGATTTGAATGTCGCGTCCCGTACGCGGTGACTGAATAAATTTCCCATTGCCAACGTAGACGCCAACGTGGTCAGCAGTGCCGCGTCCGCGGGTGCGGAAGAAGACCAGATCGCCGCTCTGCAGTTCGTCACGATCCACCGGACGCGCGTCACGCAGGTGGTACATTTCGTTGGCGGTACGCGGGATATGGATCTTAACCAGGTCTTTGTAGGCGTAATACACCAGCCCGCTGCAGTCAAAGCCGGTACGCGGCGAGGTGCCGCCCCAGCGATACGGTTTACCCAGCTGGCCCATCAGTTTATTCATGGCGGTACTTTGCGCTTTTTGTACCCGGACTTTATGCGCGTCGGCAATCGTCAGATTCGCTTCGCTGGCCTCGGGTTTACAGCGTTTTTTATAGCCCTTACGCACCACGCATTTACTTTTGACGCTGTTCAGCGCCAGAGTCGGCTCGGCGCTGGCGGCGATCGTTTTCGCACACTGCTTTTTATAGCCTTTACGCAGGACGCATTTTTTCGTAACGCCGGCGGCCTGACGGTTTAGTGCGGTTTGGCTTGCGGCGGTAGTGCGGGAAGGGAGCCGGGTGCTGGAAGACTTTTTACTGGTGGTTTTAGCGGTGGTTTTACTTTTTTGACTGGTTTTTTTCTTGCGCTCTGAGCCACTTTTCGCGGCCAACGCCTTTGGCGAGGCAGAGGCGTGAGAATGCCCTGACGCATGAGCCAGTGGCGTGAATGAGATAGATGTGAACAGTAATGCACAGAGCGATATCGCGATTTTGTTTAGCCGCGCCACTGAGCAATCCCCTGATTAATTACAGACATGTACAAATGCCTGATGATGAATGACAAACCGGAACGATTCTAAAGCAAAAAAAACCGGAAAGTTAATATTCTTTTGTATCAAAAATGTCGATTGGTTAACGATTGCAAGAAAACGCGTCAGACATTGACCGTCTCGCGCAGAAAATGCGCAATGCGCGCTAGCCCGCGCCATCAAAATGATATTTTTAAGGCAACTTCGCGCAACAGAAGATAAAATAGGAATAGTGAAGAAAATGTTATTATCCGTCCTGCCTTCAGGACGCTACAATGACAAGTTACTGCCGTAGAAAGAAGTTTAAGGAAGCACGACAATGAGCTCGACTTTAGAAAAAATCCAACGCCAAATCGCTGAAAACCCGATCCTGCTGTACATGAAAGGGTCGCCGAAACTGCCAAGCTGCGGTTTCTCTGCCCAGGCCGTTCAGGCGCTGTCAGCCTGTGGCGAACGTTTTGCTTACGTTGATATTCTGCAGAATCCGGACATCCGCGCCGAGCTGCCTAAATATGCCAACTGGCCGACCTTCCCGCAGCTGTGGGTAGATGGTGAACTGGTGGGCGGCTGCGATATCGTCATCGAAATGTACCAGCGCGGCGAACTGCAGCAGCTGATCAAAGAGACGGCGGCGAAGTACCACACCGACGAGCCGAAAGCGGAGTAGTTCCCGCCATCAGCAAAAAAGCGACTTCCCGGGAAGTCGCTTTTTTTGTCATTCCGGCGTCGCCACAGGCAGCGGCCAGCCGCCGAGCCGCTTCCAGCGGTTCACAATCTCGCAAAACAGCTGCGCCGTCTGTTCGGTATCGTAGAGGGCGGAGTGGGCCTGGGCACCGTCGAACGCCATGCCTGCGGCAATGCAGGCTTTGGACAGCACCGTCTGGCCCAGCGCCAGCCCGCTCAGCGCGGCGGTGTCGAAAGTGACGAACGGATGGAACGGGTTGCGTTTTAGCCCCGCCCGTTCGGCGGCGGTCATGGTGAAGCTGTGGTCAAACGTGGCGTTATGCGCCACCATGATGGCCCGGCTGCAGTCGCTCTCTTTCATCCCTTTGCGTACCATTTTGAAGATGGCATGCAGGGCATCGTATTCGCTGACGGCGCCGCGCTGCGGGTCGTGCGGGTTAATCCCGTTAAAGGCCAGCGCTTCGGGCTGCAGATTGGCGCCCTCGAAAGGTTCAACATGGAAATGCAGCGTTTCATCGGGCATCAGCCAGCCTTGCTCATCCATCTTTAACGTAATGGCGGCGATCTCCAGCAGGGCGTCGGTTTTGGCATTAAATCCGGCGGTTTCGACATCGATTACCACTGGATAAAAACCGCGGAAACGGTCGCACAGACCATTCAGTTGAGCGTTCTCGGACATCAGATTCTCTTAGCTGGAAAAAAGTAGCGCGCATTATGGCAAATTTTGCCGCGGCTTGCAGCAGGCAGGGGTGAAAACAACGGGCGCCGCAGCGCCCGGGCGAGCCATGAAAACAAAGGCTATGGCCGTGAAGCGTTAGTTGCCGAGGCCTTTGCCGGCATCTTTCTCTTCAATCAGCTCAATTTTGTAACCATCCGGATCTTCCACGAAGGCGATGACGGTGGTGCCGCCTTTTACCGGTCCGGCTTCACGGGTGACGTTGCCCCCGTTCTGGCGGATCCGCTCGCAGGCTTCGGCAGCGTTGTCGACGCTCAGGGCGATATGACCATAGGCCGTACCCAGCTCATAGCTGTCCACGCCCCAGTTGTAGGTCAGTTCAATCACCGCGGTATCGCTCTCTTCGCCGTAGCCGACAAAGGCGAGGGAGTATTTGTACTCCGGGTTTTCGCTGGTGCGCAGCAGCTTCATGCCCAACACGTTGGTATAGAAGTCGATTGAACGTTGCAGGTCGCCAACGCGCAGCATGGTGTGGAGTAAGCGCATAATGTCCCCTATGCAGTTTATTTGATAGATCAGAGCGTTGAGTATAGCGGCGATATGTCGCCGCTATCAATGGAGGGATTACAGAGTCGGATAATCGGTGTAGCCTTCCGCGCCGCCGCCGTAGAAGGATTCCGGGCGCTGTGGGTTAAGCGCCGCTTTTTTCTGCAGGCGAGCTACCAGATCCGGGTTGGCGATGTAATCGCGGCCAAAGGCTACGGCATCAATCAGCCCTTTGTTGATCAGGTCGTTGGCTTTTTCTACCGTGTAGGCGCCAGCGCCAATGATCACCCCCGGGAAGCGGTCGCGGACTTTCTGACGGAAGGCTTCGCTGTAAGGCTTGCCGCCCGCCCAGTCCGGCTCGGACATGTGCAGATAAGCGATACCGCGTTTCGCCAGCTCGCTAATCAGATACAGCGCGTCTTCTTCTTCGTTCGGGCCGTTATCGACATTCTGGAAACTGCCGATTGGCGACACACGAATGCCGATCCGGTCGGCGCTCCACTCTTTGCTCACGGCGTCGACCACTTCCAGCACCAGACGAGCGCGATTCTCCACATTGCCGCCGTACTGGTCGGTGCGATGGTTAGAGGAAGGCGACAGGAACTGGTGCAGCAGGTAGCCATGGGCCGAGTGCAGTTCAACCAGATCGAAACCCGCGTCGCGGGCATTGCCGACCGCCTGACGGAAATCGTCGACAATTCCCGGGATCTCTGCGGTTTCCAGCGCGCGTGGCATAGACGTATCGACGCGGATGGCATGACCGTTTTCATCGCGCAGGGAGGTGCGGGTGCCAGCACTCAGCGCCGACGGTGCGACCGGGGCGGCGCCGCCAGGCTGCAGGCTGCTATGGGAAATACGCCCGGTGTGCCACAGCTGCACGGCGATATGGCCGTTTTCGGCATGCACGCCGGCGGTGATTTTCTGCCAGGCGGCAATCTGCTCCGGGCTGTGCAGCCCTGGCGCGCCGGCATAGCCTTTGGCCTGAGCGGAGATCTGCGTTGCTTCGCTGATGATCAGGCCGGAGCTGGCGCGCTGACGGTAGTATTCGCCCATCAGCGGGGTAGGAATATCGCCCGGCTCGATGCTGCGCAGACGCGTCAACGGCGCCATAAATACGCGATTAGGAACGGTCACCGCGCCGACTTTCAGCGGGCTAAATAATTTTGCTTCCGACATAATGACTCCTGAGTAGACCGGTCGTCTAGTAACTGATGAAATAAAAACGCCTGTTAAACAGCAGGCGCCGCAATAATCTGTTTGGCGTGGGCAAGGGCGCTTTCCAGCGGCGTTGCGCTACGCGTAATTTTGGCCTGCAGGTTGGCGCCGAGCCACAGGGAATACAGCACCTGCGACAGGGTCATGGCCTCGCCGTCAAACGTCAGACTACCCTCCTGACGTCCTTTCTCCAGCGCCTCGCCCAGCAGGGCGATAATCTGGCTGGCGCCGCGATCCATGGCGGCGCGCATATCTTCTGACAGGTCGCACACCTCCGCCGATAGCTTAACGGTGAGGCACCCGCTAATAATCCCCTGCTGGCAGAACTGGTTCAGCGTGTGCTGATAATAAGCCAGCAGACGGTCGCGATAGTTGCCGTCGCCATGATCGAAGTGGTCGACCAGGCGCTGCAGATAGCCGGTATAGTGATGTTCAAGCAGCGCGACGCCGAAGGCTTCTTTAGAGCGAAAGTAGTGGTAGAAAGAGCCCTTGGGCACTTCCGCCGTCTTCAGAAGTTCGCTCAAGCCCATTCCGGTAAAACCGCGATGCATGCAGAGCTGCTCGCCGGTGACCAGGATATGTTCTCGGGTATCGCATTCGCTGTGTCTGTTCATGGAGCACACTGTAGTAGACCGATTGGTCTAATGCAACCCCCAACGGAAAAATGTCCGCTGGCGCAGCACAGGGTGAACAAAATTTGCGTCGGCGCGGGGAAACGTCTTCAATGAAAGGAGACGAGGGGACAGGAGGCGTGTGGTGGCAGAGCAGTTAGAGTTTTTTCCGGTGCAGAGCCCGTGCCGGGGAATATGTCAGGCCGATGAACGCGGCTACTGTCGCGGCTGTTTTCGCAGCCGTGAGGAACGCTTCGACTGGCAAAAAATGAGCGATGCGCAGAAACAAGAGGTTTTGCGTCTCTGCCGCCAGCGCCTGCTGCGCAAATTACGTGCGAACAGGCCAGATCCAGCAGAAGAACCGCAGCAACCCTCACTGTTTTAAGCCAAAAATTACGTATACTCAGAGCACTTTTTTATTGAGGAAGCGGTTATGGTTCAGCGTATTGCTATGGCTCCCCAGGGGCCGGAATTTTCGCGTTTTGTGATGGGCTACTGGCGTCTGATGGACTGGCAGATGTCTCCTGGCAAGCTGGTCAGCTTTATTGAACAACATCTCGATTTAGGCGTGACGACCGTCGATCATGCCGACATCTATGGCGATTACCAGTGTGAAACCGCCTTTGGCGAAGCGCTAAAGCTGGCGCCGCATCTGCGTAGCCGGATGGAGATTGTCAGCAAATGCGGCATTGCTACCCGGGCGCGCGCCGAAAACACTATCGGCCACTATATTACTGACCGCGACCACATCGTACTGAGCGCTGAGCAATCGCTGCGTAACCTGGCGACAGATCATCTCGATCTGCTGCTGATCCACCGTCCGGACCCACTGATGGATGCCGATGAGGTGGCAGAAGCTTTCCTCGCGCTGCATCACAGCGGCAAAGTGCGCCATTTTGGCGTATCCAACTTTACTCCTGCCCAGTTCACGCTGCTGCAGTCGCGCCTGCCGTTTACCCTCGCCACTAACCAGGTTGAAATTTCACCGGTGCATCAGCCTCTGCTGCTCGATGGTACCCTCGATCAACTGCAGCAACTGCGCATTCGGCCGATGGCATGGTCTTGCCTTGGCGGTGGTCGCCTGTTTAACGAAGAGGGCTTCCAGCCGCTGCGCGATGAGCTGGCGCAGGTGGCGCACGAGCTCAACGCCGACAGCATCGAGCAGGTGGTTTATGCCTGGGTACTGCGTCTGCCGTCGCAGCCGCTGCCAATTATTGGTTCGGGCAAAATCGAGCGTGTGCGCTCGGCGATTGTGGCCGAAAAACTCAGCATGACCCGTCAGCAATGGTTCCGTATCCGTAAAGCCGCGCTCGGCTACGACGTCCCGTAACGGGCATTTCGCCTCCGGAAAGCGGTTCCTGGTTTACACTTAACAGGGAGACAGCCATCCGGAGGTGTTATGCAACGATGTATTCTCGCAATCCTTTCCCTCGCATTTTGCGCTGGCGCACAGGCCGTCAGTGAAGATGTTCAACTAAATCTTGTGACCAGCCAGGGCGTCGGGCAGTCCATCGGTAGTGTAAAAATTACCGAAACCGATCGCGGCCTTGAGTTTGCCCCCGATCTGCGGGCGTTACCGCCGGGCAAGCATGGGTTTCATATCCATGCTGAAGGCAGCTGCCAGCCGGCGATGAAAGAGGGCAAAGCCGTGGCCGCCGGGGCGGCGGGTGGCCATTACGATCCACAACATACCGGTAAACATGAAGGGCCGTTGGGCACCGGTCATCTTGGCGATCTGCCCCTGCTGGTGGTTAATGATGCGGGTGTGGCCGCCCAGCCGATTATTGCCCCGCGACTGAAAACACTGGCAGAAGTGAAAGGGAAGGCGCTGATGGTCCACGTCGGTGGCGATAATATGGCGGACAGCCCGCAGCCGCTGGGCGGCGGCGGCGAGCGGTTTGCCTGCGGAGTGATTAAGTAGTCTTTTCGCCAATCGTGCCGGCGATCGGGGCCTGTTCCAGCTGCGACAGGGCGCAATAGAGCCGCCAGATTGCGGCGGCCAGCTCCCGGGCTGCCGGCTGATGGTGGTGGTTAAGGGCGTCACAGATCCGCAGCAGCTCCTGCAGAGTGGAGGCCAGTGGTCGCTGCTGTACGCCACGCTCGCTCATCACATCACGCAGCAAGTTAATGCACAGATCGCGCACCTGGGCGAGGGGATCAGAGCGGGTCTCCCATTCACGTAGCTGCCAGACGACGTGTGAACAGTTCAGCAGCACAACGCCCCAACGCAGCAGCCAGCGCCGGGCCAGAGCATCTTTACTTTGACTCAACTGACTGACGTGATGATAGACCAGCGATTCAAATTCATGCTCACTGTGCTGGGGATGACGGCTGAGCTGATCGACAAAGTGACGCCGTAACGCCCTGATATGGCGCCGCCCTTTGCGGGCGTCTGAGCCGGGACTGAGTATCGCAAAGGCCAGCCAGGCAAAGCCCACGCCGACAATCTTACTTAAATTGTCATTAAAAAAAGCCGCATAGTCGTACACCGGCGGGTTGGTCACGGAGATAAACGAGCCCATAAAGACGATAAGCTGCCCCCACAGGCCGGCAAATTTTGGCCACTGCAGCTTGAGCAACTGCATGGTAGTCAGCAACGGGAACAGAAACAGCAGAAACTGCCACAGGTCGGTTATCTGTACCATCAGGCCGAACTTCACCACAAAACTGAACAGCGAGAGCAGCACCAGGGTCTGCATCAGCAGCGTCAGCGAGCGAAACGGCGAGGCGGAAACCGAATAGAGCACGCAGCAAATGGAGGCCAGCGTCAGAGCCGCCGCGCAGCTGGTCCACTGGGTACTGATCCCCCACGCGCCAATCGCCACCAGCGCGCAAAAGGTACGGATGCCGTTGAGCAAGGCTTCTGCCTGATCGGTGTGGCGTGCCAGTGCGGGTGCCGAGGGTACATTGAACTCGGTGATGGCCGACGCGTTTTCAACCCGACGGATCCAGCGACTGCTTTCGAGATAAATACGGCAGAAATAGCGTAACCGCGCCCAGAAGGCGATATGCCGGTAATCCGCGCCCGGCGGCGGTGCCAGCGGCGCCAGGATCCGTGCGACGTGATAGCTGTCGGCGCGGGGGGTTGCCAGTTCAGTGAGCAGCGACTCCAGTACTTCACGCGTGTACGTCGGAGCGTCGGGCCAGTTCAGCAGCATGCGCCGCAGGCTGGAGATGACGCTGGTCATTCTGAGCTGCTGATGCAGCAGATAGTTCAACAGGGGGTTCTGCCGCCGGAAGCGGTAGTGGCTCCAGAAGGCCTGGATCCGTAGCAGGTTCATGGTCAGGATCTGGCCAATCACGCTTTCATGGGCGGTGCGGATGGCATCCGTCGTTTCTGGCACCCACAGCAAGCTGGCGTGCTCCAGCAGCCGGGCGTGCATAGTCTTTAACGCCGTCAGCAGGTTGCTGCCGTCGGAGGTACTTGGCAGGATCATCATCATCACCCCCCCGCAGAGGATCCCGACAATGACTTCGCAGACACGCGACTGTGCGATGACCCACAGTTCGTAGCTGTCGCTGATGTTAATGACCGGAAAGGCGATGATAGCGCAGGTATAGCCGGCGAGCTGAAAGGCATAGGCCACGTTGTTGGTGAACAGGGCACAGGCCCAGGTACACAGTGCCAGCCAGCCGGAGATACTCAACAGAAATAGCCAGGGATCGTTGAGGGTATGACCTGCCAGCAGCAGTGCGGCACAGGCGCCGAGCAGGCTGCCGGCGATGCGGCCAAAACTTTTACTGATTACCCCGCCGACGGTGGGGAAGCTTACCACCGCCGCAGACGTCATCGCCCAGTAGGGTTCATCGAGATCCAGCGCGTAGGCAATACTCAGCGCCAGACACATGGCAATGCCATTGCGCAGTGCATATCGCCACTGCGGCCGGGTGGCTTTAACCCAGGGCAGTGTGCGCCACGACAGGGGCTGTAGATTCATTACTGTCCGCCAACCGAGACCGTGCAGGTGGTCCCGGAGACCAGCGTGACGTCGGCCGGCAGCTTATCGAACGCGATCCGTACCGGGACGCGCTGCGCGAGACGGACCCAGGGGATATTGGGTTTGATATTAGCCACCAGACCGCTTCCCTGTTCGACGCTCTGATCGACAATCGCGCGGCCGATGCTGGCGACATGACCCTGCAGCGTTTGCTGATTGCTGTAGAGGATTATCTGCGCCGGATCGCCGATGCGAATATGGCGCAGTTTGGTCTCTTCAAAGTAACCCAGAACGTAGAACGAATGGCTGTCGACCAGGGCGAAGACTGGATGGCCAGTGGTAGCGTAGTCGCCGATCCGGGTGGAGAGGTTAGTCACCCAGCCGTCCACGGGGGCTTTAACCGTCGTCTGGCTAAGCTGCCACTGCGCATGTTTCAGCGTCGCCTCGGCGACCCCCATACTGGCTTTGGCGGCGGCGAGGGTGGTGGTGGCCGTGTTCAGCGCCGTATTGACGTTCTCAAGATCTTCAGTCGAGATAGCATTTTGCGACAGGTTGCGGCGGCGGCGGGCATCGCTGGCAGCCTTGCTTTGCTCAGCCTGCGCTTTCGCCACCTCGGCTTGCGCTTTCGCCAGCTGTGCCTGTGCGTTTAATACGGCGATGCGGTAGGGGGTATCATCGATGGTGAACAGGACATCTCCCGCGTTTACCCGTTGGTTATCGGTCACGTTCAACTGCAGAATACTGCCGGAAACCTGCGGGGTGATCCCGACCTGTTCCGCACGGACTTTACCGTCGCGAGTCCACGGAGACTGGGTGTAGAAACTCCATAACAACCATGCGGCAATCAAGGCGATGGCCGCCACTAACAGCGTTGAGAGATATTTTAATTTTTTCATAGCAGGGAGATCACCAGGCAATCAGTAACACCAGGGCCAGACAGACCGAGAGCGCAAACAGGGAGAGATCCATCAGCAAGGGATGCCAGATGTCGCCCGCATACATCCAGTCACGCAGCTGGCGATGTAACAACAACCAGATAAAAAAACCTAACAAAACAGCTTTGAACAGCGGGGGGAAATAGACGGATGCGCCGAACACGAGGTCCTGCAGCGGCAATCCGGATGTGTTAAGACTCAGTTTCACAAGCAAAAATCCTTTGCCATTACAGGGATAACCCCAGGACGTGCTACTCTTTAACAGTGTAAATCATTGTTTTGGTTTTTGTTGAATCAAGTAATTCATTTGTTTTGGTAATTCAAATGCTGCACACTATTCTAAAATCAGTATAATAACTTAGCAAGCTAATTATAAGGAGATGAAATTGGAATCGCCACTTGGTTCTGATCTGGCACGTTTAGTCCGCGTTTGGCGCGCACTAATCGACCATCGCCTGAAACCTCTGGAGTTAACGCAGACCCACTGGGTCACGCTGCATAACATCCACCAGCTGCCGCCTGAGCAGTCGCAGATCCAACTGGCGAAAGCCATTGGTATCGAACAGCCATCGCTGGTGCGCACGCTCGATCAACTGGAGGAAAAGGGGCTCATTTCGCGCCAGACCTGCGCAAGCGATCGGCGGGCCAAACGCATCAAACTAACCGAAAAAGCTGAACCGCTGATCAATGAGATGGAAGAGGTGATAGGCAAGACCCGCGACGAGATCCTGACAGGGGTGTCGAAGCAGGAAGTGGAAACGTTGCTCCACTTAATTCGCAAGCTTGAACAAAATATCCTCGATCTCCAGGCAAAAGATTAATCTTTTTGCGGCCCGGATTGCCCCGGGCCTTTTTTCAGTTACTCTGACCGCGCCAGACCACCACCCGATTACGCCCGCTGTTTTTTGCTTCGTACATGGCCGCATCCGCCCGCTGGACGCACTCCTCTGCGCTCACGCTGGCGTTACGCGTCGTATACACGCCCATACTGATGGTCATTCGTTCCGGCAAATGGCTCTGCTCAACGCTGACCGCCTGGCGGATTCGTTCGGCAATCGCCTGGGCATCTTCTTCACCGGTATTGACCAACAATAAAGCAAACTCTTCCCCGCCAATCCGTGCGGCGGCGTCGTCAACACGCGAATGGTTCTCCAGTACCGAGGCGGCGAACTGGATCACTTTATCCCCTACTACGTGACCGTAGTTATCGTTGATGCGTTTGAAGTGGTCGAGGTCGCTGACCAGCACCGACAGCGGATGCTGGGCATTGACCTTCGAAAGCTGCTGATTGAGGGTGTCGTAGAAGAAGCTGCGGTTGTAGAGACGAGTTAAAGGATCACGGATCGAGTTCTGATACGAATTGACGTACTTATGGTTCGATTCCCGGTAGAGAATGAAAACATCAACCAGCAGCACCAGGATGAGGAACAGTGTGCAGAGCGTTTCAAAGAAACGAGCCTGGTACCAGGTTTGATCGAGGTCCCCCGTGACGGAGAGGAGCTGATACAGGGTAAAGAGATAAGCGCTGCAAAAAAAAGCGCCGCTATACCAAAATATATTGCGCAATTTGCTCAGGCAGATTAATAAAATCAATGTAATAAACCAGATGCATATCAGCACCCAGCCAGTAATACTTTGCCACAGCGGTGTAAAAGTATGGCTGGTATCATCGATGAAGTCGATGTTCAACCACGGTGAGTGGCTTGAGAAGAGCCAGGACAAAATAATAATAGTTAAAGAAAAAATAATACACGCCATGAATGTAATTGCGTGCGCTTTCCACGAATGCATCAAACGCTGGCGGAAATAGTATAATATTATTGATGACATGAATGATAAAGCCATCATTATATTACGGAAGAAATAATATATAACGGCGTCATTGTGTTTGACCACTGGAGTCGTCATGCAGGTCCACCAGTCCGGATAACTGCTGAGGGTGCCCAGCATCAGAAGTGCGGAACAGGCGAAAGCGAATGCAATAGGGGTCAGATACAAACGGCGTTTACTGCTCCAGTACTTCATCCCCATAAAGCAGGCGATAGTAATGTGAAATACCATCAAAAAGCTGGTAAGCAGAGGAAATAATATTGAAGAAGTGATGCTGAGGCTGCTATGAAAAAAAACCGTCAATCCGGCGATGCCTACCCCCGCTAAGATACAAATAAAAATATAAATGATGATACGTTTTGTAAGATGATTCGCAGGTATGCGCATAGAGAAGATTCCACAACAAAAAGCAGCAATATCGACATTCAGGCGACAAAAATGTTATTACCCGTTGAGAGTAGTGGGGTGAGCAGGACAAGATATTGCGCAGGCGCAATGATTGATGGATTAATTAAATTAATAAGTCTGAGGGCTAATACGAATCTGTTACGTGGAAATAAACGACGCCGAAAAATACGATGCGGCGCTATCGGCCGCATCGTAAGGGTGATTATCGTGGAGAGACGGTGACCTGGCTGCCGCTTCCGGCAATCGCCACGCGCTGGCCGACGGAGAACGGCGTGCTGCCTTGTTTCTGCACTACCATGATGGTGTTGCCGTCATCCTTACGGATTTCCAGCTCGACACCCTGCGTTTTATTCATCGCACCCTGTACACCCTGACCCGCTACGCCACCGGCGACCGCACCTGCCGCGGTTGCCAGGGAGCGACCGGTACCGCCGCCGATGGTGTTCCCGAGGAACCCGCCCAGCACAGCACCCCCAATCGCGCCAATCGCATTGCTGTCATCACCGCTCTGGATCTGTACGGCGCGCGTATGGACAATCGTACCGTATGTCACGCTCTGCACCTGTTTGGCTTCAGATGCGGAATAAACGTCGCCGGACAGGCCGCTGCTGCTGACGCAGCCTGCGAGCGTAAAACCAATCATCGATACAGCCAAAACACGTAAAATCATTTATGAATCTCCTGTTCACCGAAGGTGTTCAATTGAACGTCCATACGGTTAATTATATGGCATTTAGTCGTCGGCGGGCATAGGTTCTCCTCGGACTATACAAAAAATAATAATTAATGGTGCTTCAACCTAAACTAAACGCCGCTTCTTTACGATGTTCTCTGAATTGTCGCTCTATTGTTAAAAAGTATTATTACAACATAGCATTAGCGAGCACTTTATGATGGAGTGAGGGGCATACGAGGGTCATGGAATGAAGGAAAACGTATGAGATCGGGTCGCTTTATTGGCGTTATGTCCGGTACCAGCCTTGATGGTATCGATGTCGTGTTAGCCGCCATTAACGAAAATTTGGTGGCGCAGCAGGCCAGTCTCAGCTGGCCCATCCCGCAGGCGATAAAAGAAGAGATCCTCGCTATTTGTCAGGGGCAGCCGCTGACCCTGTCACAGCTGGGGCGTCTGGATACTCGTCTGGGACGGCTGTTTGCCGAGGCCGTACAGGCATTGATGCGCCAGGAGAACCTCAAACCGACAGATGTGATTGCCATTGGCTGCCATGGGCAAACCGTATGGCACGAACCGCTTGGCGATGCGCCGCACACGCTACAAATTGGCGATAACAACCAAATTGCTGCCCATACCGGGGTCACTGTCGTCGGTGATTTTCGTCGCCGTGATATGGCGCTAGGCGGGCAGGGTGCGCCGCTGGTTCCGGCATTTCATCATGCGTTGCTGGCCCATCCGGTTGAGCGGCGGATGGTGCTCAATATCGGCGGGATCGCCAACGTCTCGTTACTGGTGCCAGGCCAGCCGGTGCGCGGCTATGATACCGGACCCGGCAATATGTTACTCGACGCCTGGATCTGGCGTCAGCGGGGGAAACCCTATGACAAGGATGCGCAATGGGCCAGCGAAGGGAAAGTGCTGCTGCCGCTGCTGCAGGATATGCTAAGCGATCCGTGGTTTGCGTTGCCGGCGCCGAAAAGCACCGGTCGTGAATATTTCAATTACGGCTGGCTGGAGCAACATCTGGCTCGTTACCCAGGACTTCGCGGGCAGGACGTGCAAGCTACCCTGGCGGAGTTGACTGCTGTCACCATCAGTGAGCAGGTATTGTTAAGCGGCGGCTGCGAGCGTTTGTTAGTGTGCGGCGGCGGTGCACGCAACCCGCTGTTGATGGCGCGCCTGGCGGCTCTGCTGCCGGGAACGGAAGTGTCGACCACCGACGAGGCGGGTATCAGCGGTGATGATATGGAAGCTCTGGCCTTCGCCTGGCTTGCCTGGCGCACGCTTGCCGGTTTACCGGGCAATCTGCCGTCAGTCACGGGGGCCAGTGAAGCCACGGTGCTGGGGGCTATATTTCCCGCTAATCCACCGCAGAATCGGAGTTAACTGAAATATTAACCAGGACGCTACCAGTAAACTGGACCGGTTAAGGGGAGGGTGAGCGCCCTCCGTGACCGGGAAAGTCGAAGGCAAACGAATGAAAAAAATTCTTATCGCAGTTGTACCTTTTATGCTGGCGGGCTGTAGCTACTACAACCAGTTCGTTGAGCGGATGCAGACGGACACGCTTGAGTATCAGTGCGACCAGAAACCGTTGACGGTCCATCGCAATAATGCGCGTCAGCAGGTTAGCTTTATCTATGATAATCAGCAGTTGAATCTGGCTGAGGGGCTGTCGGCCTCCGGCGCGCGCTACACCGATGGCGTCTATGTCTTCTGGTCGAAGGGCGATACCGCTACCGTCTATAAGCGTGACCGCATCGTCCTCGATAACTGTCAGCTCCAGACGGCCAAACGTTGAGATTTCTGTCGGGGGGGCGCACAATAACGCCACCTTATGACTACTTCCTCAATGGCCATGTCTGATAACGACGAACTCCAGCAAATTGCGCATTTGCGCCGTGAATATACCCGTGGCGGTTTGCGTCGCCACGATCTTCCTGCTGAACCCCTGCCGCTGTTTGAACGCTGGTTACGCCAGGCTTGCGACGCGAAACTCGCTGACCCGACGGCCATGGTGGTTGCCACCGTGGATGAGCGCGGTCAACCCTACCAGCGCATCGTTCTGTTGAAGCATTACGACGAAAAAGGGCTGGTGTTTTATACCAACCTTGGCAGCCGCAAAGCCCATCAGATTGAAAACAACCCGCAGGTGAGCCTGCTTTTTCCATGGCATATGCTGGAGCGCCAGGTGATGGTGATCGGCAAAGCGGAGCGTTTGTCGACGCTGGAAGTGGTCAAATATTTCCATAGCCGCCCGCGCGACAGCCAGATTGGCGCCTGGGTCTCGAAACAGTCGAGCCGGATCTCCGCTCGCGGTATTCTGGAAAGTAAATTTCTCGAACTGAAACAAAAATTCCAGCAGGGCGAAGTGCCACTGCCGAGCTTCTGGGGCGGCTTCCGCGTCAGCATTGAGCAGATGGAGTTCTGGCAGGGTGGAGAACACCGCCTGCATGACCGCTTTTTATACCAGCGCGATAATGGCGCCTGGAAAATAGACCGCCTGGCGCCGTAAACGCCGAAATTAGTTATCGAAGCGCTGGCGCTGAATGGGCCGGCGCTTTATTCTATGTACTTTTCGCATCTGGCGAAAAGTCGTGTACCGGCAGAGGTGCAGTCGTTTATACATGGAGAATTTGATGGCAAGCAGTAACTTGATTAAACAATTGCAAGAGCGGGGGCTGGTAGCCCAGGTGACGGACGAGGAAGCGTTAGCAGAGCGACTGGCGCAAGGCCCGATCGCGCTCTATTGCGGCTTCGATCCTACCGCTGACAGCTTGCATTTGGGGCATCTTGTTCCATTGTTATGCCTGAAACGCTTCCAGCAGGCAGGCCATAAACCTGTGGCGCTGGTGGGCGGCGCAACCGGTCTGATTGGCGACCCAAGCTTCAAAGCCGCTGAGCGTAAGCTAAACACCGAGGATACCGTGCAGCAGTGGGTGGATAAAATCCGCAAACAGGTGGCCCCGTTCCTTGATTTTGACTGCGGGGACAATTCGGCGATTGCGGCGAACAACTATGACTGGTTTGGCAGCATGAATGTGCTGACCTTCCTGCGCGATATCGGTAAACACTTCTCTGTTAACCAGATGATTAATAAAGAAGCGGTGAAGCAGCGCCTGAATCGTGACGATCAGGGTATCTCCTTTACCGAGTTCTCTTACAACCTGCTGCAGGGGTATGACTTCGCCTGCCTGAACAAGCTGCACGGCGTGGCACTGCAAATCGGCGGTTCCGACCAGTGGGGCAACATTACCTCCGGTATCGATCTGACCCGTCGTCTGCACCAGAACCAGGTGTTTGGCCTGACGGTTCCGCTGATCACCAAAGCCGATGGCACCAAATTCGGTAAAACCGAGGGCGGCGCGGTATGGCTGGATCCGAAGAAAACCAGTCCGTATAAATTCTACCAGTTCTGGATCAACACCGCGGATGCGGACGTTTATCGCTTCCTCAAGTTCTTCACCTTTATGGACATTGCTGAGATCAATGCTCTGGAAGAAGAAGACAAAAACAGCGGTAAAGTGCCGCGCGCCCAGTATGTGCTGGCAGAGCAGGTGACGCGCCTGGTGCACGGCGAAGAAGGGCTGGAAGCGGCGAAGCGCATTACCGAAAGCCTGTTCAATGGTAATCTGAGCGATCTGAGCGAAGCCGATTTCGAGCAGCTGGCGCAGGATGGCGTGCCGATGATCGAAATGGAAAAAGGCGCCGATCTGCTGCAGGCGCTGGTGGATTCCGAGCTGCAGCCGTCCCGCGGACAGGCGCGTAAAACCGTCGCTTCTAATGCGGTTACCATCAACGGTGAAAAACAGGCCGACCCGGAATATGTTTTTGCCGACAGCGACCGTCTGTTTGGCCGCTACACCTTGCTGCGCCGCGGTAAGAAAAATTACTGCCTGGTGTGCTGGAAATAATAAATACTACCAGGGCGTGGGAAACCACGCCCTTTTTCTTTTTAGGGTTGTGGTAAGAAAATGAAGAACATCCTCGCCATTCAGTCTCACGTTGTATTTGGCCACGCCGGCAACAGCGCCGCCGAGTTTCCGATGCGCCGTCTGGGCGCCAATGTCTGGCCCCTGAATACCGTGCAGTTCTCTAATCATACGCAGTACGGCAAATGGACCGGCTGCGTCATGCCGCCTGCACACCTGACGGAGATCGTCCAGGGCATTGCCGCTATTGATAAGCTGCAGACTTGTGACGCGGTACTGAGCGGCTATCTCGGCTCCGCTGAGCAGGGCGAGCATATCCTCGGTATCGTGCGTCAGGTAAAAGCGGCCAATCCGGCGGCGAAGTATTTTTGCGACCCGGTGATGGGCCATCCCGAGAAAGGCTGCATCGTCGCGCCGGGCGTGGCGGAATTCCACGTGCGCTATGCGCTACCGGCCAGCGATATCATTGCGCCGAATCTGGTGGAGCTGGAGATCCTGTGCGGTCATCCGGTCGCCAGCGTGAACGACGCGGTGGCTGCGGCGCGGGAGCTGATTGCTCAGGGTCCGGAAGTGGTATTAGTCAAGCATCTCGCCCGTGCGGGTCTGAGCATGGATCGTTTTGAGATGCTGCTGGTGACGGCTGATGAAGCCTGGCATATCAGCCGGCCGCTGGTGGATTTTGGCCTGCGTCAGCCGGTCGGCGTTGGCGATGTGACCAGCGGTTTACTGCTGGTAAAACTGTTGCAGGGCGCCAGCCTGCGTGATGCGCTCGAGCACGTTACTGCCGCAGTGTACGAGATTATGTTGACCACCAAAAACATGCAGGAGTATGAACTGCAGGTGGTGGCGGCGCAGGATCGTATCGCCATGCCGGAGCATTGCTTCAGCGCCACCCGCTTGTAACGTTTCGTTTCTGCCCGGCAGGCCGCCGGGCAGCTCCAGAACTTACTTGACGCCTTCCGCCGCCAGTGCGTCAGCCACCGCCGGACGCGCTGCCACCTGCGCCATCCAGCTGCCGATATGACCGTAGGCAGCCATATTCAGTTTGATCCCGTAGCCCCAACGCAGCACCGTGAACAGATAACCATCGGCAATCGTGAAGCGATGGCCGGTCAGCCACTGTTTATCCGCCAGCGTTGCGTCAACGTACTCCAGCTTCTTCTCCAGCAGGGCGCGGGCGACGGGCTTATAGTCCTCCGGGGTGTCAGGGCGGAACAGCGGGGTAAAGCCTTTATGCAGCTCCGTCGCCACGTAGTTGAGCCACTCCAGCGTCTGATAGCGGGCAATAGTGCCCACCGGTGCCAGCAGGTGACGATCCGGAACCTGGTCTGCAATGTACTGCATAATGGCCACGCCCTCGGTAAGCAGGATCTCATCATCCAGCAGCAGTGCCGGAACCTGACCTTTCGGGTTGATCAGAAGATAGTCATCCCCGTTTTCCAGCCGTTTTTTGGCCAGATCTACGCTCTGTAAAGTGAAATCCAGACCGCTTTCGCGCAGGGCGATATGCGAGGCAAGGGAACAGGCGCCGGGTTTGTAGAACAGTTTCATGCGTGACTCCTCGTGGCTGCAGTTTTGTGTATGTTAGTCCTGCCAGGGGTAAAAAAAAAGCCGCTAACCTAACGTTAGCGGCTTAAAAATATTTAGTTTTCCCTGCGGCGTCAGGCTGCCGCGGTTTCGCGTGCTTTAATGTCGGCGCTGTCGTCCTGAGTCATACGATTCAGTTTCGGCGCCGTCAGCAGCATCAGGACGGCGATAACCGCAGTGACGATACCAATCTGCAGGAATACGTGACCGTACACTTCCAGCGACACCAGCGGATCGGTAACATTCTCCGGGACCGCCATCAGGTTAGCGATTTTACCGGCGATGATCGCCGCACCTGCCGTGGTGAGGAACCAGCTACCCATAATGAAGCCCATCAAACGCTGAGGAACCAGCTGAGCGACCATCGCCAGGCCGAGGCCGGAAATCATCAGTTCACCGATAGACTGCAGCGCGTAGCTCAGAATCAGCCAGTTCACCGAGACGATACCGGCGTCGCTGGCGAACTTCGCTCCTAAAGGCAGGACGAGGAACGCGCCAGAGCACAGTACCATACCGATAGCAAACTTATGCGGCATCGGCAGGCGATCACCCATCTTGTTGTAGATGGCGGCCAGAATCGGGCTACCAATCATGATCCAGAACGGGTTCAGCGCCTGATATTGTTCCGGCTCGAAGGCGAGTCCGAGGATCGAGTGCTCCACGTTACGGATGGCGAAGAAGTTCAGGGACGTCGGCATCTGGCTGTACAGTACGAAGAAGACAATCGCTTCTACCATCAGCAGGAAGGCGACGATCATTTTACGACGCGGGGCGCCTTTCAGGCCCATGGTTTCTTTGGCGAAAATCACGACGATACCCAGCGCGACGACGCCCAGCACCATACGTGCGATACCCTGATTGTGCAGCAGCCAGGTGGCGATGGCGACCAGCACCACTACGCCAGCGATGGTCGCCAGCAGTTTGCCCATGTGTACCGGGGCAAAGTCCGGTTTGGAGCCGTACTGTTTTACCCATTTCTGGCAGAAGGCAAAGTTAATAATCGTGATCACCATCCCCACTACGCTGAGGGCAAACGCCACGCTCCAGCCGAAACGAGCGGCCAGCCACGGGGTTGCGAGCATAGAGAAGAACGAACCGATGTTGATGGACATGTAGTACATGGTGAATGCACCGTCCAGACGCGGGTCGTTTTTGTCATAGCAGGTCGAAAGCAGGGAAGACGGGTTGGCTTTAAACAGGCCGTTACCGACGGCGATGGTCGCCATACCCATATAGACGATGGCAGCATCATGGCCGGACCAGGCCACCAGCGCATAGCCGATGGCCAGCACGATAGCACCCAGCATGATGACACGTTTGGTGCCCAGCACTTTATCGCCGAGCCAGCCGCCAATAGCAACCAGGCCGTAGACCAGCGCGCTAAAAGAAGAGAACAGAGTAATGGAATCCGCTTCCGACATACCCAGCTGTTTTACCAGGTAAACGGCCATGATCCCTTGCAGGCCGTAATAACCAAAACGCTCCCACAACTCGATCGAGAAAATGAGATAGAACGCGCGTGGTTGTTTGAAAGCGTTCAGACTCACGCTTTCTGCTGGTTTATTGTTTGCAGTAGACACATATACCTCTTTTTTTACATCCCATATTTACTGGGGGGTGTTCGGGGCGCAATCTCGTTGGACCGCCGCCTTTATAGTTATTCTTGGAGGGAAAACGGCAAGTAATGTTCACTATCCTGGCGCATCAGGCAAGGCTTTTGTAATAATCTGTTACACATATTGTAGGTGGTATAATGCTCCGGACATATGAATGTTATCCAGAGTTAAATTTCACCGTTTCGCTATCGATGATATTTTTATCTTAATCCTCAGCGCAGGTGTGGCGAAAAGGCGATATATTCTACTGATTAAGCGAAATGGTAGTGATATGGACCATTATCCTAAAAAATAATGGGTAATTATCCTGGTAAACTTTGTCCACCCATTGTAATCCCTGACTTTTATTTTCAATTTTGCAACAACAGATCAACAATAAGTTGCGAGTATGATCTCGATCACAAATGTATAGAAATTTTGCGTTGAGAAAAAAAGAAAGAACTGACTGTTCGTTATATAGCCGGATTATTAGCCATAATACGCCGGGTTTTATGGTGTTAACGGCGGGTTAAATGCATAAATCCGAGCCATAACTCAGGGTTAGGTAATGGCTCGGCAGCAGAGATCAGGCGTAGACTTTCTCTTTAAATTCACAAAGGTCTTCTATCAGGCAGGAGCCGCAGCGCGGCTTGCGGGCGATGCAGGTATAACGTCCGTGCAGAATAAGCCAGTGATGACAGTCGACCTTAAACTCGGCGGGTACCACTTTCAGAAGCTTCTCTTCCACCTGCTCAACGTTTTTCCCCGGGGCGAACTGTGTGCGGTTACACACGCGGAAAATGTGAGTATCTACGGCAATCGTCGGCCAGCCAAACGCGGTATTCAGCACCACGTTTGCGGTTTTACGACCCACGCCAGGCAGGGCCTCCAGTGCCGCTCTGTCCTCCGGCACTTCGCCGTTGTGCTGTTCAAGCAGGATCCGACAGGTTTTGATGACGTTTTCTGCCTTGCTGTTAAACAGACCAATGGTCTTAATATAGGATTTAACGCCCTCTACACCCAACGCCAGCATCGCTGCGGGCGTATTCGCCACCGGATATAGCTTTGCTGTTGCTTTGTTGACGCTGACGTCGGTGGCCTGCGCCGAGAGCAGAACGGCGATCAGCAGCTCGAACGGGGAGCTGAAGTGCAGCTCCGTGGTGGGGTGGGGATCGTTTTCCCGCAGCCTGGTGAGGATCGCCAGGCGTTTGGCTTTGTTCATATTACGCTTTCCCTGTCACATCAGACGGGGCGACAGAGCCGGCACGGGCCGCCTGCGCCTTTCGCTGCTTGCTACGTTCATCGATGAGATATTTTACCGCCAGCATCATACCGAGGCCAATAAAGGCGCCTGGCGGCAGCATAGCCAGCAGGAAGGGGGTATCCGTATGGAAAACCTCGATGCGCAGCACCTTAGCCCAGCTGCCAAGCAGACTGTCGGCGCCGTCAAACAGCGTGCCGTTGCCAAGGATCTCGCGCAGGGAGCCCAGCACAAACATCGCGCAGGTGGCGCCCATGCCGATAGAGAAGCCATCCAGCGCCGACAGCGCCGGCCCTTTTTTAGCGGCAAAGGCTTCGGCGCGGCCCACCACGATACAGTTGGTGACGATAAGCGGGATGAAAATCCCCAGCGACTGGTAGAGGCCGAAGGCATAGGCGTTGATCAGCATCTGCACGACGCTCACCACCGAGGCGATGATCATGACATAGATGGGGATCCGGATCTCCGCCGGGGTCCAGCGGCGCAGGCTGGAGATGGTCAGGTTGGTCAGGGTTAACACCAGGGTGGTGGCCAGGCCCAGCCCGAGAGCGTTGGTAGCGGTCGAGGTGACCGCCAGCAGCGGACACATGCCTAACAGCTGAACCAGGGCGGAGTTATTTTTCCACAGGCCCTGGACGATGACGTCTTTAACTTCGCTCATGGTTACTCTCCACAGGCGGTGAATTCAGGAAGTTGCTCAGGCAGCGTTTGTGCATACAGGCCTGCGCGCTTAACGGCATTGACCACCGCCCGGGGAGTGATGGTGGCCCCGGTGAATTGGTCAAAATCGCCGCCGTCTTTTTTAACCGCCCAGTGGCTGTCGCCCTGGCCGTGAATGACTTTCCCGGCAAAATGCGTGATCCAGTCCGACAGGCGAAGCTCGATTTTATCGCCAAGACCTGGCGTTTCATGATGCTCGGTCACGCGGGTGCCGAGGACGGTGCCGCTGAAATCGGCGGCAACCAGCAACTGTATCGCCCCGGAATAGCCATCCGGCGCGGTGGTTTCCATGACCGCGCCGATCGGCTGGTCGTTATTTTTGGCAATCCACACCTTATGCTGACCTTTCCCCAGCGCCGGGGCGCTGACCAGATAGCAGCTCTTGAGCAGATCGTTATTATAGCGGTCGGCAGGTAAGACCTGGTCGAATAATGCTTTCTGCTGCAGGGCCGCCTGCTGATCGATAGTGCTTTTGGTCAGCTCATTGATCGCCGCCGTCAGCCCGGTGGAGCCGGCGGCAAACAGCGCCAGCGTGACACCGTGTTTACGCATTGTTTTTAACATCATCGCTCCTCAACGGTGGCCATACACGCGGGGGCGTGTGTAGTAATCGATCAGTGGAACGGTAATATTCGCCAGCAGAACGGCAAATGCCACGCCGTCCGGGTAACCGCCGAAGCTGCGAATAAGCCAGACCAGCAGGCCGGCGAGGGCGCCAAAGATCAGGCGGCCGCGGTTGGTTGTTGAGGCTGTCACCGGGTCGGTCAGGATAAAGAAGGCGCCAAGCATGGTCGCCCCGGAGAGCAAATGCATCTGTGGTGAGGCCAGGCTCTGCGGCGAGAAAAACCAGCCGAGAGCGGCGCACAGGCCGAGGCTAACAAGGAAGCTGACCGGGATATGCCAGCGGATCGCCTTCTGCCACAGCAGGAACAGGCCGCCCACCAGCCAGGCGATATTGACCCACTGCCAGCCCAGACCTGCCAGTACCCCGCCGTAAACCGGCAACTGTAACACCTGCTGGACGCTATGTCCGGCATGCAGAGAGGTTTTAAAGGTATCCAGCGGGGTGGCCTGGCTGACGCCATCAATACCCAGCCGCAGGCTACTCATGTCGCCCCCGGCGGCGGTATGGCCGGTGAAGATCATCTGCAGCGCATCGCTGAACGCCGGGATATGGGCGGCAATCTCATACGAAGGCAGCCAGGAGGTCATCTGCACCGGGAACGAGATCAGCAGCACGACATAGCCGATCATCGCCGGGTTAAACGGGTTATGGCCTAATCCACCGTACAGCTGCTTGGCGATCACCACGGCAAAGGCAGTGCCGAGCACCACCATCCACCAGGGAGCCAGCGGCGGAATACTCACCGCCAGCAACAGGCCGGTGAGCAGGGCGGAGTTATCCTTCAGGGTCGCCACAATATGCTGCTTACGCAGTTTAAGGATAGCGGCTTCCGTCGCCCAGGCCGTCAGGGCGGCGAGGACGATCTGCAGGACGGTGCCCCAGCCGAAAAACCAGGTCTGGACCACGATGCCAGGCACGGCGGCGAGCAGCACCAGCAGCATAATGCGCGAGGTCTGCCGCTGGTTATGGGTATAAGGGGAGCTTGCGATTCTAAAAACCATTTATTCCTCGTTAACGGCCTGCTGTGTTGCTTTACGCGCCTGAACGCGGGCGATCGCGGCGGCGACAGCCGCTTTGCGTGGGTCGTCATTGGCTGCGGCTGACGCGATCTCCGCCTGGGCTGCCTGTTGCTTACGCGCTTTGGCACGGGCAATGGCCGCTTCCACCGCGGCTTTACGCGGATCGACCGGTTCGGTCGCCGGAGCGTCCACCGGTGCGGCCTGCTGCTCGGCTTTACGCGCTTTGGCGCGGGCAATAGCCGCTTCCACCGCGGCTTTACGTGGATCGACCGGTTCGGTCGCCGGAGCGTCCACCGGTGCGGCCTGCTGCTCGGCCTTACGCGCTTTAGCGCGGGCAATAGCCGCTTCCACCGCGGTTTTACGCGGATCGACGGTGTCGGTCACCGGAGCGTCCACCGGCGCGGCCTGCTGCTCGACTTTACGCGCTTTGGCGCGGGCAATAGCAGCTTCCACCGCGGCTTTACGCGGATCGACGGTGTCTGTCACTGGAGCGTCCACCGGCGCGGCCTGCTGCTGCGCTTTGCGCGCCCGAGCTTCAGCCTTACGCGCTTCACGAGCGGCAATCGCCTCGCTGTTGTCCGGTTTGGCGCCAGCCTGGATAACGATCGGTTGCGCGGCGTCACGCTGCTTGTCACGTACCCGGGCCAGGGCGGCGTTAATCGCCTCCTGATCTTTGGCGGCAGGCTGAACGGCAGCTTTTTTATGCCGTTCGGCGCGGGCCGCTTTCTCGCGCTCCAGGCGCGCTTGTCGGGCTTCGAATCGTGCTTTGGCCTCCGCGGCGCGCTGCTCTTCCTGACGAATCGCGCTGATCTCGGCTTTTTCCTGACGGAAGTACTGCACCAGCGGAATATTGCTTGGGCAAACCCAGGCGCAGGCGCCACATTCGATACAGTCCGCCAGGTTGTGGGCGGTGGCTTTATCGTGCTGCTGGCCTTTGCTGAACCAGTACAGCTGCTGCGGTAGCAGATCGGCCGGGCAGGCGTCGGCGCAGGCGCTACAGCGAATGCAGCCTTTCTCTTCCTGCGGCTCGCCCATCTCGCTGGCGGAAGGCGCCAGCAGGCAGTTGGTTATCTTCACCACCGGAACATCCAGCCACGGCAGGGTAAAGCCCATCAGCGGGCCGCCCATGATCACCATCGGTTCGGCGCTGGCGCAAAAGCCGGCGTCATCCAGCAGATGGCGCACCGGCGTGCCAAGGCGCGCCCAGACGTTGCCCGGACGGGTCACCGCCTCACCGGTGAGGGTGACCACGCGCTCTGTTAACGGTTCGCCGTCTATGACAGCGCGTTTTACCGCGTAGGCCGTACCGACGTTCTGCATCAGCACGCCAATATCCGACGAACGGCCGCCGTGCGGCACTTGCTTGCCGGTGAGAATTTGAGTCAGCTGCTTGGCGCCACCGGAGGGGTATTTGGTAGGGATCACCCGCAGCGAGATACCATGGGCGTCGCAGAGCACCGCCCGCAGCATTGAGATGGCCTGCGGCTTGTTGTCTTCAATACCGATCAGCACTTCGTCCGGCTGCAGAATATGAGCGAGGATACGGATCCCCTCGACAATCTGCGCCGCGCAGTCCTGCATCAGGCGGTCGTCCGCCGTGATATAAGGCTCACACTCAGCGGCGTTAATGATCAGCGTTTTGATTTTATCCCCGCCGCCGCGCAGTTTGCTGCCGGTAGGGAAGCCGGCGCCGCCGAGGCCCGCGACGCCAAACTGATGAATACGTTCGATAAGTGCTTCACGCGTCCGGGTCTGATAGTCGCTCCAGCCGTCGCGTTCGATCCAGCGATCTTCGCCGTCGGCGTCAATAATGACGCTCATCTCCGCCAGCGCTGACGGATGGGCGGTGGTGTGCGGGGCGATGGCGGCAATGGTGCCGGAGGTCGGGGCATGAACGGGGAGCATTCTGCCCCAGCCGCGAGTCAATGGCTGGCCGCGCAGCACCCGATCGCCCACCTTGACGCACAGTTCGCCCTCGGCGCCAATGTGCTGCTTCAATGGAATAACAAGACGCTGCGGCAGCGATACCTGGCGCAGCGGGGTGCCGTTAGACTGGGTTTTCATTTCCGGGGGATGAATACCGCCGTTAAAATCCCAGACTTTATCTTTTCGGAAAGCGGAAAATAACTTAAACATGTTGTTCCACAGGAATATTTCGCACCGGGATCGCATGCAGATCCCATTTCCAGGTTTCCGGGGTCGTCGCCACCGGAACGAGTGATATGCACTGGGTCGGGCAGGGGGCCACACACAGATTGCAGCCGGTGCACAGGTCGCTCATCACGGTATGCATGGCGCGGGTCGCGCCAACTATGGCATCCACCGGACACGCCTGGATACATTTGGTACAGCCAATACAGTTCGGCTCGTCTATCACCGCGAGCATGCGAACCGGCTCCGCCTCGTGCTCGTCGCCGTCGACTGGCTGCGGATCGACGTTCAGTAAGGCGGCTATTTTTAACATCACCGCTTCCCCACCCGGGGCGCAGCGGTTAATTTTTTCCCCCTGGGCACCGACCGCTTCCGCATAGGGGCGGCAGCCAGGATAGCCACACTGCCCACACTGGCTCTGCGGCAACAGCTCATCAATTTTTTCTACTACCGGATCATCCTGCACCGCGAAACGGCGGGAGGCATACCCCAGTATTAAGCCGAAAATCAGCCCCAACAGGCTGATGGCGATCACGGCTATCCAGACTGCGCTCATTACAACTTCACCAAACCACTAAAGCCCATAAAGGCGAGAGACATTAAACCGGCGGTAACCAGGGCGATGGCGTTCCCGCGAAACGGCGCGGGTACATCGGCCACCACCAGACGTTCGCGGATCGCCGCGAACAGTACCATCACCAGCGAGAAGCCGACGGCGGCGGCAAAGCCGTACAACGCGGACTGCAGGAAATTGTGGCCCAGATTGATATTCAGCAAAGCCACCCCGAGCACCGCGCAGTTGGTGGTGATAAGTGGCAAAAAGATCCCCAACAGGCGATAGAGCGCCGGACTGGTTTTACGTACCACCATCTCAGTGAACTGGACCACCACCGCAATAACCAGAATAAAAGCCAGGGTGCGTAAATAGACCAGGTTTAGCGGGATAAGGATCCAGGTATCAATCAGCCAGGCGCAAATAGAGGCCAGGGTCATCACGAAGGTGGTGGCAAGCCCCATCCCCATTGCGGTTTCCAGCTTTTTGGAAACCCCCATAAACGGGCACAGACCAAGAAACTTCACCAGAACGAAGTTATTGACCAGGACTGTACCAATAAAGAGCAGTAAATAATCAGCCATCATGCGACCTGAAACGAAAAAAAGCCGCTTATTATCGAATAAATCGATACCGGCGACAACAGGTTAAGTGTGGGGTTATTACGGATTAACAAAGGTCCGTTTTACCCGCTGCGAGCGGCGGAAATAGGGTGCCAGCAGCGCGGCAGCCAGCAGCGGAAACAGCAGCTGACGCAGAGCAAGTACATCTGAAACGGGAGAAAAGGCAAAAGCCTTAATCGCCAGCAGCAGAGTAATCAGCAGCCAGATAATATAGTGTTTCGGCACTACCGCCCGTCGCTTGAAAAATGCAATGGTCAGCCAGAGCGTGTAATACCACATGGCCAGGGCAAAGAGCAGCGAGGCGATCCACAGCGCCAGGTGTCCGGCGCTCATCGCATGCAGTAGCGCATAGGTCTGCGGCGACATGAGGGCATCGGCAAAAAACAGCAGCGATAACGAGGCGCTTAACAGCGCCACCAGCAACCAGGCCAGCGGTGCCAGCAGCCATCCGCCGATGCGTTCCGCAGATTGAGACGTCATGATTCTCCCCTATTCAACGCCAGTGAGTAAAAGCAGGCCGGGAAGTATAAGCAACTGGCGTGAAGGATGACAGCCTTACTGCACGAATCGCCAAACGGATTTAGGCACCTGGCCCACATCGAACAATTTACCGCCAGAAACCAGCTCCGCCCGGCGATGGTCGGCCGCACGATACATATTCACGATCTCTTCGGTGTCGGTCAGGGAGTAGTTAAGGTGATCAAAAAGTTTTTCAAGACTTTCCAGCGAACTGATTTTGCGGAATTTTAATAAATAGTCCAGAACGGTCATTTTCGTATCCATTTTATAATCGGAATAATTACATTGAATATTATCAGCATTCACTAAACCTACTCTCAACCAATGGCGCCTTCTGCTGGGGCCGCATGGAATGATTCAGGATATATAAACCCATGACAAGGGGCAAAGCCAGCCTTGAAGAGTAGGGAGATGTTTAAGAATATTCTAAAACCAGACCGGGCGCCGAATGGCGCCCGCAGGAGAAGATTAACGCTGTTCGCCGTGACTGGCAATAACAGATTTGTACCAATAAAAACTCTTCTTTCGTTTCCGCGCCAGATTTTGCTGGTGATCGACATAGACAAAGCCGTATTGCTTTTGATAACCGTTGAGCCAGCTCAGCAGATCGATAAACGACCACGGATAATAACCCCGCACGTCTGCTCCCAGCGCCAGCGCTTGTTCCAGGGCGCCGATATGGCTGCTCAGGTAATCAATTCGCGGGTCGTCGACCACTTCACCAGCAATGATCGGGTCTTTCGCCCCCAGACCATTCTCGGTGATATAGATAGGGATATCACCATAGCGCGCCTTGATCATCATAATGCCGTCGGTCAGCCCCTGCGGCCAGATTTCCCAGCCCCATTCGGTATAGGTGCTCTGCGGATTATGCACAAAATAAAACAAACCCTCTACGCCAGGCTCGCCGCCGGTAGCGACTTCGGGCGGCTGCGCGGATACCGTTTCCCGACGATAGTAGTTCAGACCAATAAAGTCGCAGCGATTGTCGCGGAGCAACGCATCGTCCCCCGGGGCAAAGCGCGGTACGCCCCACAGGGCCTGGGTCTGCGCCAGCAGCTCGGCAGGATAGGTGCCTTTTAGTACCGGATCGTACAGCCAGTGGGTATGGATGGCGTCAGCCAGTTCAGTGGCCTTTATGTCCGCCTCGCTGTCGGTGAGCGGGGTATGCGGCTGCAGCACATTAACGAAACCAATTTCGCCCGCCACGGCCATCTCGCGAAAGGCCTTCACCGCCAGCGCATGGGCGATAAACACGTGATGACAGGCCTGAATGGCACGCGCCGGATCGCGCACCGCCGGGGGATGCCGGCCGTTTATGTAGCCGTGGCCGATGAACACAATCGTCTCGTTAAAGGTGGCCCAGAGCTTCACTCGGGAACCAAAGCGCGCGTAGCACAAGCGGGCGTATTCCGCGAAGGCTTCGGCGGTACTGCGTGCCTCCCAGCCGCCCTCATCCTGCAGAGCCTGCGGCAGGTCCCAGTGATAGAGAGTGATCATTGGTTCAATATTATGCGCCAGCAGTTCATCAATCAGATCGCTGTAAAACTGCACTCCTGCTTCATTAACTTCGCCACGGCCTGCGGGCAACAGCCGGGGCCATGAAATGGAAAAACGGTAGCTTTGCAGGCCCATTTCGGCCATTAACGCCACATCTTCACGAAAGCGGTGATAGTGATCGACGGCGACATCGCCGGTGGTTCCCTCAAAGGTAGTTCCCGGCAGGTGGGAGTAGATATCCCAGATTGACGGTCCCTTACCGTCAGCATTGTGCCCACCCTCAACCTGATACGCTGCGGTTGCGGCACCCCATAAAAAATGTTGCGGAAAAGCGGCCATGAGAAAGCTCCCTGTCTAATGATAGAGGGAGTGTAATAAAAGGCAGGATGTATGTGCAACCGGTTTCTGAAACCGGTTGCACAGTTGCGAGGCGGGTCACTGTTTCCCGACGGTGCTACTTAGTCTGCACCACATCCGCAGGCGGTGGCGTCTGGTAGTTATCAATATGGTGCGCGATAACCAAAAGCAGAGCGGAAATACCAAAAACAACCCAGCCAATAAGTTCTACAATACGGGTAAAAACAGTTGTCATCATGCTTCATTATCCTTTGAACACAGCGTGAAATGTTACTCTATGGTCAGCAGATCACAAGGGGTATCTGTCTGATTTTGCAAGTGTGCGGAAAAAGCGCAGGTTAAAAAATGATAAATCCTGCTCACTATTTGTAAGATTATTTTCATTAACCTGCTCCTGACATCAGATGAAAGCGAGGCGGTAACATGAGTGACGCGATCCGGGTAGGGCTTATAGGCTACGGCTACGCCAGCAAAACGTTTCACGCGCCGTTAATCAGTGGCACGCCGGGCATGGCGCTGGCGGCGATCGCCAGCCGCGACGCCGATAACGTTCATGCGGACTGGCCAGGCGTGAAGGTGATAAGCCAGGCGAGTGAGTTACTTACCGATCCTGACATCGACCTGGTGGTCATCGCCACCCCGAATGACACCCATTTCTCTCTGGCCAAAGCGGCGCTGGAGGCAGGGAAGCATACGGTAGTCGATAAACCCTTTACCGTGACACTGTCACAAGCTCGTGAGCTGGAGGCCCTGGCTAAGCACGGCGGCCGCGTGCTGTCGGTGTTTCATAATCGCCGCTGGGACAGCGATTTTTTAACCGTCAGGGCGCTGATTAACGAAGGTCAGCTGGGGGAAGTGTGTTATTTCGAATCACATTTCGACCGCTTCCGCCCCCAGGTGCGCCAGCGCTGGCGGGAGCAGGCGGGCCCCGGGAGCGGAATTTGGTATGACCTGGGGCCGCATCTGCTCGACCAGGCGGTAGTGCTGTTTGGCCTGCCGGTGAGCATTACCGTGGATCTCGCTCAGCTGCGGCCCGGCGCGCAATCCACTGACTATTTCCACGCCGTGCTGGTTTATCCCCAGCGGCGGGTGGTGTTGCACGGTACGCTACTCGCCGCCGCGGAGACTGCGCGCTTTATCGTTCATGGTTCGCGGGCCAGCTATATAAAGTATGGTCTCGACCCGCAAGAGGAACGGCTTAAAAATGGCGAACGTTTGCCACAAGAGGACTGGGGATATGATATGCGCGACGGTACGCTGACCCGCGCCGAAGGTGACGAACGCCGCCAGGAGACCTGGCTGACGCTACCGGGAAATTATCCCGCTTACTATGCTGCAATCCGCGACGCGCTTAACGGGGCGGGGGAAAACCCGGTCCCGGCCAGCGAGGCGATTCAGATCATGACCCTGATTGAGCTGGGTCTCGAGTCGGCCAGGCATCGCGCCACGCTCAGCCTGGTATGAGGCGTTGCCCGGCAGCACAGCCGCCGGGCCTGTCTTCAGCCTTTAGCAACCCGCTGAATGAGCGCGGCTTTTTCCTGTTCGCTCAGAAACGCCTGGGCCAGTCCGTTGATCTGCGCCTGACGGATCTGTTCCCGGCTCAGGCCTGCCGCTGGCGCCGCCACGGTATACTCGTGAATGATATCGACCCCCTGGACCGCCGGATCGTCGGTGTTGAGGCTGGCCAGCACGCCGTGCTCAAGGAACTGCTTCAGCGGATGCTGGGCCAGGGAGGCCACGGTGCTGGTTTGCACATTGGAGGTCAGGCACGATTCGATCCCGATGCGGTGCTCGGCCAGGTAGTCCATCAGGGCCGGATCCTGTACCGCTTTCACTCCATGGCCGATGCGCTCGGCGCCCAGCTCACGGATAGCCTGCCAGATACTTTCCGGACCAGCCGCTTCGCCAGCATGGACGGTGATATGCCAGCCAGCGTCGCGGGCCTGGTTAAAGTGATTAAGGAACAGCGCGCCCGGGAAACCGAGCTCATCGCCGGCCAGATCGAGTGCGGTGATGCCCTCGCGGTGAGCGAGCAGCGCCGCCAGCTCTTCCTGACAGGCGGCTTCGCCGAAGGTACGACTCATAATGCCGATCAGGCGGGCCTCGACCTGAAAATCGCGGCTCCCTTCACGTACGCCAGCGATAACTGCCTCAACCACGCCGTCGACGGGAAGCTGGTGGGTCATCGCCATATAGCGAGGAGAGAAGCGCAACTCGACATAGTGCAGGCCATTGCGCGCGGCATCTTCCACGTTTTCGTACGCCACGCGGCGACAAGCTTCCAGCGAGGCCAGGACTTTCACCCCCCAGTCGAGCTTAGCGAGAAAACTGACCAGATCCGGTTCGAGGCTGGTGACCTGGACGTGGGGACGCAGCGATTCAAGGGTGGTAGCGGGAAGGGCAATATTAAACTCGCGGCCAAGATCGAGGATGGTTTGGGCCCGGATGTTACCGTCAAGGTGGCGGTGAATGTCGGTTAATGGCAATGAAGAATCAATCATGGTCGCACTCTTTTTTTAGTTAAAGTGCACGTCATTATACAACAGATGCCTGATGCTTTAAAACGATTGAAAAAGGCAACAGATACAGAAGCCTGCGCCAGGGCCGCTCAGCGCCGCAGAATGCGCTGCATAATTATTTACATTTATATTTTATTTGAATGTATTCATGTAACATATTAAATTCTGCTTACTTTATCGACGATGAGGCAAGGATGCGGATGTGGAGAGCGTAATCCATAACAATATTGCGGGTTTTCTGCTGATGTTATTAAGCATGTGGCCCATTCTGATTGTGGTGTTTATTGGCGTTGCGATTTCATTCTATACCATGCTGTTACGCAAAACGGCGCTGGCCTGCCTGCTGTTCGCTGTGGCTATCGGCGCCGCGGGCTGGAGCTTTGCTTAGCCTCCCTTCTCAGGGGGTATCCAGCACGCTCATGCTGGAGGTGGCGGCGCCATCATTCAGATTGGACGGCGAATGCCAGTCGCGACCCGCCAGCGCGCTGTCGCTCTGGCCGCTGCTGACGCCTTGCTGCGCCGAAAGCGATGAACCTTCCAGTGCTTCATCTGCTCCTGACCGATCGGGCAGGGAGCTGGTATACCCGCCATTATTCGAGTACGTATCCATGCCATTCACTTCATTAGGCACCGTGTCGGTGGTCGTGCCGTCATCGTTAATGCAAAACGAGCCGCCAATGCCGTTTGGCTGACAGTCTGCGGCAAAAGCCGGGCTGGCCAGTGTGGTCAGTAGCAACAACGATAAGCCGATTTTCTTCATTTTCATCTCCCTGCGCAGTGTGGCCCGACAGATGTTTTCTACTATAGAAGGCGCAACGTAGCGGCAGGTGACAAAACTGTTTAATTTTGTAAGGACCGAGGGATAATCTTTGGCCGGCAATCTCTACCTGTTTAAGGCACGCCGCGCAGGCCAGTGCATGTGGTAATCAATTGTTAATTCAACGTAAAGGTTAATGAAAATTTAAGGCAAGGCGGCTATGTTGGCTGCATCACATTTTCCATTAAGGATATTCCATGCGCGATAAATATTCGGGCCTGCAGATCGGCATCCACTGGCTGGTCTTTTTGCTGGTGGTGGTGGCCTATGCCGCGATGGAGCTGCGAGGTTTTTTCCCCCGTAGCGACCGGCCGCTGATTAATATGATTCATGTTTCCTGCGGGATCGCCATCTGCGTGCTGATGGTGGTGCGTTTGCTGGTGCGGCTGAAGTCGCCAGCGCCGCCGATCGTGCCGAAACCGTCGCCGATGATGACCGGCTTTGCTCATCTCGGTCATCTGGTTATCTATCTGCTGTTTATTGCCTTGCCGCTGATCGGGATGGTGATGATGTACTGGCGCGGAAATCCCTGGTACGCCTTTGGCCTGACCATGCCCTATGCGCCACAGAGCGATTTTGAGCGGGTAGATAGCCTGAAGGCGATCCATGAATGGTTAGCCAACGCTGGGTACTTTGTGATTGGCCTGCATGCCCTTGCCGCGCTGCTCCATCATTACTGGTGGAAAGATAATACCCTGCTGCGGATGATGCCCCGTAAGCGCTAAACGATGGTTACCGTTTTGCCTGACCCCGTCCCGCGACGGGGTTTTTTTTGCCTTTATGAGTAATAAAATATAGTATACCCCCCTATATGATACGGAGGCGTAATCGTGCCACATTCACCTGAAGATAAAAAACGGGCGCTCAGTCGCGTACGACGCATTCGCGGCCAGGTTGAAGCCCTCGAGCGCGCGCTGGAGTCTGGCGAACCCTGCATGACAATCCTGCAGCAGATTGCTTCGATTCGCGGGGCGGCAAATGGCCTGATGGGCGAAATGGTGGAGATCCACCTGCAGGACGAGCTGGTTAGCGGCGAGACCACCCCGGACCAGCGGGCCGCGAGAATGGCAGAGGTCGGTCATCTGCTACGATCCTATTTAAAATAACATCACGACGAGGAAGAGACAGTTATGAAATCACGCGCAGCAGTTGCCTTTGGTCCCGGCCAGCCGTTAAAAATCGTTGAGATTGACGTCGCGCCGCCGAAGAAAGGCGAAGTTCTGGTGAAAATCACCCACACCGGCGTCTGCCATACCGATGCCTTTACCCTCTCCGGCGACGATCCGGAAGGGGTCTTCCCGGCGGTGCTGGGCCATGAAGGCGGCGGCGTGGTCGTGGAAGTAGGCGAGGGCGTCACCAGCCTTAAGCCGGGGGACCACGTGATCCCGCTGTATACTGCGGAATGCGGTGAGTGCAAGTTCTGTAAGTCGGGTAAAACCAACCTCTGTCAGGCGGTGCGAGCCACCCAGGGCAAAGGGCTGATGCCGGACGGCACCACCCGTTTCTCGTACAACGGCGAACCGATCTATCACTACATGGGCACCAGCACCTTCAGTGAATACACGGTCTGCGCTGAGATCTCGCTGGCGAAAGTGAATCCGCAGGCGCCGCTGGATAAAGTGTGCCTGCTGGGCTGCGGCGTGACCACCGGTATCGGCGCGGTGCACAACACGGCGAAGGTCAAGGCCGGGGATAGCGTCGCGGTCTTTGGTCTGGGCGGCATTGGTCTGGCGGTGATCCAGGGCGCGGTGCAGGCGCAGGCCGGGCGTATTCTGGCGGTCGATACCAACCCGGATAAGTTCACCCTGGCAAAAGAGATGGGCGCAACCGACTTTATTAACCCGAACGACTACGATAAGCCGATTCAGGATGTGATTGTCGAGCTGACCGACGGGGGCGTGGATTTCAGCTTCGAGTGCATCGGCAATGTTAACGTCATGCGCGCCGCGCTGGAGTGCTGCCATAAAGGCTGGGGTGAGAGCGTCATCATCGGCGTCGCAGGGGCTGGGCAGGAGATCAAGACCCGTCCGTTCCAGCTGGTAACCGGCCGCGTGTGGCGCGGTTCCGCCTTCGGCGGCGTGAAAGGACGCAGTCAGCTCCCGGGAATGGTGGAAGACGCGATGGCGGGTAAAATTCGCCTCGACCCGTTTATTACCCATCGCCTGCCGCTGGAGCAGATTAACGAAGCCTTCGATCTGATGCATGAAGGCAAATCGATTCGTACCGTCATCCATTTTGGCGACCAGTAATCGCGTATCGTCACTCATAAAAAAGGGCCCGGATGGGCCCTTTTACTTAGGTCGATCAGTGCTGGTCAGGGAGCGCGTAGGCGATGATGTAATCGCCGCGATCCGGTGACTGACGGGCGCCGCCGGCATTGATAATAATGTACTGCTTACCGGTTTTCGGTGAGACATAGGTCATCGGGCCGGACTGGCTGCCGACCGGCAGACGCGATTTCCAGATCTCTTTGCCGTTCGCGGTATCAAAGGCGCGCAGGTAGAAATCCTGCGTACCGGCAAAGAACAGCAGTCCGGACTGTGTCGCCAGTGAGGCGCCAAGGGTCGGCATGCCGATCGGAATGGGCATATGCATACGGATCCCCAGCGGCCCGGTATCTTCTACGGTGCCCACTGGCACCTGCCACACCAGTTTCCCGGTTTTCAGATCCACCGCGGACATGGTGCCGAACGGCGGTTTCTGACACGGAATGCCCAGCGGCGACAGGAAACGTTCGCGCATCGCGCCAAACGGCGTACCTTCCATCGGCACAATGCCCATCTCAATCCCGCTGGCGTCTTTCGCCACCTTCGCGCGTGGCACCATGTAGTTGGCGAGGCCCAGGCGCATATCGTTGACGAACATCAGGCTGTTGTTCGGATCCACCGAAACGCTGCCCCAGTTCATGCCGCCGAGCGAGCCCGGGAACTGCAGAGAGCGGTCTTCACCTGGTGGGGTAAAGACGCCCTGATGACGCATCTCTTTGAACTGGATACGGCACAGCAGCAGGTCGATCGGTGTCGCTCCCCACATATCGGACTCGGTCAGCGTCTGGTTGCCGATCATCGGCATCCCTACAGAGTAAGGCTGCGTCGGTGAGTAGCGTTCACCCTTGACGTTGCCCGCCGGTACCGGACGCTCTTCCACTTTCGCCACTGGCTCGCCGGTCTCGCGGTTGAGCATAAAGATCATGCCCTGCTTGCTGGTCTGCACCAGCACCGGCGTGGTGCCGCCCTTGCCGTCAGGCAGGTCGTACAGCAGCGGCTGGGAAGGCAGGTCAAAATCCCACAGGTCGTGGTGAGTGGTCTGGAAGTGCCAGCGCACCTGGCCGGTGGTGGCATCTACGGCAACGATAGACGAGCTATATTTATCGTCCAGTGCGGTACGTTCGCCACCGAAGAAATCGGGTGTGGCGTTGCCGGTTGGCAGATAGATCAGGTTCAGCTTCGCGTCGTAGGACATCGCCGACCAGACGTTTGGCGTGCCGCGCGTATAGGTCTGGCCTTCCGGCGGTACGCCGGTCAGCGCTGGATTGCCAGGATCCCACGCCCACGCCAGTTTGCCAGTGTGGACGTCAAACGCGCGGACCACCCCAGGCGGTTCGCCGGTCGAGTAGTTATCCGCGACGCGGCCACCCACCACCACCACATTGCCCGCCACCAGCGGGGTAGAGGTCTGCTGATAGTAGCCTGCTTTGACTTCTCCCATGCCGACGCTGAGGTCGACAATACCGCGATCGCCGAAGCTCTCACACAGTTTCCCGGTGTCGGCATCAATGGCGATCAGGCGGGCGTCGATGGTCGGCAGGAACAGACGACGGGAACAGGCGGCAGGCTGAGTGCCTGACGCTGGCGTAGATTGCGCCTGGCTATCTTCGTAATAGCCTAAGCCGCGGCAGCGCTGCCAGTTTGGCGAAGAGGATTTGGAGTCATAGCGCCATTTCTCTTTCCCGCTGTCCACATCCAGCGCCAGCACTTTGCTGTAAGGGGTACAGACGTACAGCGTATCGCCAATCTGCAGCGGCGTATTTTGATCCTCCGCGCCGGAGCCATTGCTCTGCGGGATATCGCCAGTATGCGCCACCCAGGCCACCTGCAGCTGGTTGACGTTTTGTTTGTTGATCTGATCCAGCGCGGCGAAACGGTCGCCGTGGGTGGTGTTACCCCAGTGCGCCCAGTTTTTCTGCTGTTCGCCCGGCGCGACAGGCTTCACCGGTACCGCTTCGCTGGCACTGACCAACGGTTCGGGTTTGAACATCCAGCCAAAGCTTACCGCCAGCGCCACGGCAAAAATGGCGGCGATGGTAAAAGCCGGGCCTTTTTTCGCCGGCGGGCTGGCGAGGAAAGGCCAGACCAGGACGGCGAGAAAAGCCAGCACGCCCAGGGCGAAGAGGCGCGAGAAGAGCGGCCAGAAGTTCCAGCCAGCGTCGCTAATCGCCCACATCACCGAGGCGATAAACGCCACGGCGTACAATACAATGCCGCCGCGGCGGTGACGGAAAATCAGCACTGCGGCGATGACCATCACCAAGCCCATCAGTGCGAAGTACAGCGTGCCGCCGACGGTAGCCAGTTTTACCCCAAGAATACCGATAGCCAGACCGATGATGAGCATCAGTCCGGCGAGAAGCCACTGCAGGATCCGGGGGAATCCGCGCGGCGCGTTGCCAGTTGCCATGTAATCTCCTTAACCACACCCACCACCTCAGAGCGAACCAAATGAAACACATTCTAATTATTTCATTTATGAATGAAGTGGTTTGAACCTTCGTAAATACGTCTTTATTGCCAAATCTGATTTCGAGTGAACCATTTGGTGAAATCACGATATGATAGATCTGTTAAAGAAATTTGCGCAATTGTTAATAAATAATTTCGCACTAAATGATTATTTTGCTGAATGTGTTCAAGGCGCGCGGACGGGGGAGAGGCAGAAAGGTGAGTCCCCGACCAGCGCAGGCCGGGGAGAAAGAGGATCAGGCAGGCATGGATTTGCGGATGGCGCTAAGCAGCGTTTGTGTCCCCGGGGTCAGTGTCGCATCGACGCGGGTCAGAATGCCGATGGGCTCCCCGGCGCCCTGGGTGGCGATCGGCAGGGCGGTCAGCACGCCACGACGAAGATCGTCTTTCACCGCCCCGGAAGGCACGAACCACACATAGTCGAAATCGACCGTCAGCTGCCGCGACAGGGAGGCCGAGAGGGTCTCAATGCAGCCGGCGGGCATTTTACAGCCCTGACTCTGCAGGAGTGCCTCAGCATTTTGCCGCGGTACAGTGCCCTTCGGTGAGACCACCACTGGCCAGTCCATGACCCGGCTAAGGGTCACCGTCTCCTGAAGCAGGGGGTGTCCCGGACGAACCACCAGCTTCAGGGATTCAAGGAACAGCAGCTCGTAATGCAGCCCGCTCATCAATTCAGGATCGGACATGCGTCCAATGCCGATATCAATCTCCCCGGATTTTAACCCGGCAAGCAGCATAGTGTTGTTCATGGTGGCGACCTGCAGCGTGATATCTTTTTGCTGCTTATGGAACTGGCCGATCACCGTAGGCAGGATCCCCAGCGCGGCGGTGGGCAGCGCGCCGATGCGCACGACGTCGTTATTCATACCCTCTTTGCGGTTCAGCGCCTGGCCGGCGGAGTTAAGGGCATCAAGCACCTTAACGGCATGCGTCAGAAACTGTTCACCGACCAGGGTCAGCTGTGCTCCCAGACGGCCTCGCTCAAACAGCCGGGTACCGGTCAACTGTTCTAGCTCGTTAAGCGTTTTCGAGAGTGCTGGCTGGCTCAGATTTAATGTTTCAGCCGCGCGCCCCAGCGTTCCCTGTTGAGCGACGGCCACGAAGGTGTGTAGATGGCGCAAGCGAATGCGCTGACTGAAGAGACCATTTTTTTCCATAGTAAGATGATGTTAAAAACACAGCGGTGAAAGAGACAAGCGGCCTTGTTTAAATTTGATAACCAGATAGCAAAATATTATTAACATTTGACCTGGTTATATTACAAGATCTTTCCCGGTGATTTAAAAACGCCTTCGCCCCACAGAGACGGGGCGAAGGGGGGTCAGCGCGACGCTAAATATCGAAAAAGACGGTTTCGTTTTCGCCCTGCAGATAAATGTCGAAGCGATAGACCACTTCTGCACCGCGAACTTCACGCTCGGCGATCAACGTTTTGCGTCTCACCTCCCACTCGATGAGATTGAGCACCGGGTCGCTGGCATTGGCCTCGTGTTCATCGGCAAAATACATCCGCGTGTTCAGGCCGATGTTGATCCCCCGCGCGACGACCCACAGGTTGACGTGCGGCGCCATCAGGCGGCCGTCGCGGCCAACCACCGGGCCAGGCTTAATGGTTTCAAAACGCCAGACGCCGGAGGTGAAATCAGAACAGGTACGTCCCCAGCCGCGGAAGGCCGGGTCGACGGCTTTCTGCTGCTGACGGTCGTCAGGATGGTTATAGCGACCCGCGGCGTTGGCCTGCCAGATCTCCAGCAGCACGTCGCGGACCGGCGTTCCGGAACCGTCGATAACCCGGCCTTCAATGGTAATTCGCTCCCCGGCTGTATCGGCGGTGGTGAGGACCGGACCAAAGTTTTTCTCAAAAATATGAAAACCCGCGGCGTCCGGCGCCAGACCGATATGAACATAAGGTCCCGCCGTCTGCGAGGCGGTTTCAGGCAGATACTCTTTCATCGGGCGGCCCCCTGAGTGCGATTTTCAAACAGCGTGGCGCGATGGCCGCGCAGAACAAGGTCGAAGCGGTAGGCCAGACAATCCAGCGGCACGGCAGCGTGCATATCCAGCTCGGCGATCAGCGTGCGCACGGCGTCGTCATTATTAATGGTTCGGACGATCGGGCACTGTTTAATCAGCGGATCGCCTTCGAAGTACATCTGGGTGATCAGGCGCTGCGCCCAGGCGTCGCCTGAGAGCGAGAAATGAATATGCGCCGGACGCCAGTCGCTGGCCTGGTTGCGCCAGGGATAAGGGCCGGGCTTGATGGTGCGAAAACAGTAATAGCCGTTGTCATCGGTGAGCACCCGGCCACAGCCGCCGAAGTTTGGGTCAATCGGGGCCAGATACTGATCTTTTTTATGTCGGTAACGGCCGCCGGCATTGGCCTGCCAGACTTCCACCAGGGTATTTTTCATCGGCCGGCCAAAGCCGTCGCGGACATAGCCGTGGACGATGATTCGCTCGCCAATCGGCAGGCCTTCTTTGGCGTAGTTGAGGATAAGATCGTTATCCAGAGGGCCCAGATCGTCGTGGCTGAAAACCGGCCCGGTGATCTCTGACAATGAATTCTGCAGGGAGATCAGGGCGTTTTTCGGGGAGCGCAGGACGCTGGTTTTATAGCCCGGCGCGTAAGCGGGCGGGTGACTACTGTAGCCGCGATGGATAACCTCGCGTGGTGACCATTTGTCGTTCATCGGGTACTCCGTATAGACGGTAGAGGGGCATGTTGTTGTAATGTCGCCAGAATCAGTGTGTGTAAATGCATTGTTAATTTAAAGTGAAATTACAGGGTGTTTTTCATAACTGTGGGTTATGCCCCGCGCCGCGTCACTGGAGTGAAGCAGGTTATCGCCATCACAGTTTGTAAATTCTTCCCCCCGCCGGGAGGCAGCTTTCCTACACTCCAGGAAGTATTCACTGGAGGTAACACATCATGGCGAACACCATCACGGCTGATGAGATTCGGGAGCACTTTTCGCAGGCCATGTCGGCCATGTACCAGCAGGAAGTTCCGCAGTACGGGGCGCTGCTGGAGCTGGTGGCTGACGTCAACCTGGCGGTACTGGAAAATAATCCACAGCTGCATGAACAACTGGCCAATGCCGACGAGCTGGCGCGCCTGAACGTGGAGCGCCACGGCGCGATCCGCGTGGGCACGGCGGAGGAACTGGCGACGCTGCGTCGCATGTTTGCCATCATGGGGATGTATCCCGTGAGTTATTACGATCTTTCGCAGGCGGGGGTGCCGGTGCACTCCACGGCGTTTCGTCCTATCGACGATGCCGCGCTGTCGCGCAATCCGTTTCGGGTTTTCACCTCACTGCTGCGCCTGGAGCTGATTGAAAATCGTGCTCTGCGCGAGCGGGCCGCGGCGATCCTCGCCCGGCGCAACATCTTCACTCCCCGCTGTCTGGCGCTGATTGCGCAGTATGAAGCTGAGGGCGAATTCACCTCTGCCGACGCGCGCGAGTTTGTGCAGGAGGCGCTGGAGACCTTTCGCTGGCACCGGCATGCCACCGTCGATGAGGAAACGTACCACGCTCTGCATCGCGAGCACCGCCTGATAGCCGATGTGGTCTGCTTTCCGGGATGCCATATCAACCACCTGACGCCGCGGACGCTGGATATTGACCGCGCCCAGGCCCTGATGCCAGAGTGCGGCATTGAGCCCAAAGCGCTGATTGAAGGGCCACCGCGCCGGGAGGTTCCGATCCTCCTGCGGCAGACCAGCTTTAAGGCGCTTGAGGAGCCGGTAATGTTCGCCGGCGAACATAAAGGTACCCACAGCGCTCGCTTTGGCGAAATTGAGCAGCGCGGCGTGGCGCTGACGCCAAAAGGACGCGCGCTGTATGACCGACTGCTGCAGGCGGCAGGGACCGGCAAAGACAATCTCAGCCACCAGCTGCATCTGCAGGAGGTGTTTCGTGAATTTCCCGACAGTGAATTTCTGCTGCGTCAGCAGGGGCTGGCCTGGTTTCGTTACCGCCTGACCCCCGCCGGTGAGGCGCATCGCCAGGCATTTCGCCCGGGGGACGATCCGCAGCCGCTGATTGAGCGCGGGTGGGTGGTCGCCCAGCCGATTATTTATGAAGACTTTTTACCGGTCAGCGCGGCGGGTATTTTTCAGTCTAATCTGGGCAATGAAATTCAGGCGCGCAGCCACGGGAATGCCAGTCGCGAGGTCTTTGAGGCGGCGCTGGGCTGCCCGGTGCAGGATGAGTTTGAACTGTACCGGCAGGCGGAGGAGCGCAGCAAACGACGTTGCGGTCTGCTGTAAAATCAGTACCCTGCTGGCATCAGCCTTACAGGGAGCAGGTTATGCAACATCCGTCGAAACCGTTGGCGAAAACCCGGCAGGGAAGTCTGGCCGGGTGCGAAGAGCAGGGGATTTATATCTGGCGCGGTATTCCGTACGCTGCGCCGCCCGTCGGCCCGCTGCGCTGGCGTGCGCCACAGCCCCCTGCGCGCTGGCAGGGCGTCCGCCAGGCCGACGCCTTTTCCGCCGCCAGCTGGCAGGACATTGACTACTGCCGTGAACTCGGCGGCGGCGATCCCGGCCGTTTCAGTGAAGACTGCTTATATCTCAACGTCTGGGCCCCCGCCAGCGCCGCGCAGCCGCTGCCGGTGATGGTCTGGCTGCACGGCGGCGGGTTTACCATCGGCGCCGGCAGCCTGCCGCCTTACGATGGCAAAGCGCTTGCCAGCCGTGACGTGGTGGTGGTGACGGTCAACTATCGTCTGGGACATCTCGGCTTTTTTGCTCATCCGGCGCTGGAGGAAGAGGCAGGCGAACGCCTGTACAATTTCGCGCTACTCGACCAGATTGCCGCCCTACAGTGGGTCCAGGAGAATATCCACGCCTTCGGCGGGGATGCCGCTAATGTCACGCTGTTTGGCGAATCCGCCGGGGCGCGCAGCGTACTGTCGCTGATGGCTTCGCCCAAAGCCAAAGGATTGTTCCATAAGGCGATTATCCAGAGCGGGTATACGTTACCCGACCTGCCGCGGGAGAGGGCGCTGGAGAAAGGCCGCCTGCTGGCGGAACATTTCGCCTTGCCTAATGCCAGCGCAGACCAGCTGCGCGCGATCCCGGCGGAGGCGTTCTGGTCGCTCACCGCGCCGCTCAATACGGGCCCGGCCCCCATTGCCGGGGACATAGTCCTCCCGCAGCCGATGCTGGAGACTTTTTTCGCCGGGCGCCAGCACCCGATGCCGGTGATGATCGGCTCCAACAGCGATGAAGCCAGCGTGATGGCGGTGTTTGGCGTCGATATCGCCGGGCAGATCCAGAAGCTGCGCCGCGAGCGCCGTCTGGGATTGGGGCTTATCAAACTCCTCTATCCCGGCGTGAAGGGTGATGAAGCGCTGGGACGGGAAGTCTGCCGGGATATGGCGTTTACTACTCTCGGCTATGTGGTGATGCAGGCCCAGCAGCGCGTCGGCCAGCCGTGCTGGCGTTACTGGTTTGATTATGTCGCGCAAGCGGAGCATGACACCTATCCACACGGCGCCTGGCATGGCAACGAAGTGCCCTATGTGTTTGATAACCTGCAGCTGACAGAACCCGTCCGGCAGTACGCCAGCGCAGCGGATCTGGCCTTTGCCGCCCAGGTCGCTGACTACTGGGTCCAGTTTGCCCGCGTCGCCAGCGGCGAACAGGCGCTTGCCGGCGCGGTGCGCTGGCCGGCCTGCCTGCGCGGACGGGACCGTCTGTTGCGCATTGGGTTGCATAAACGTGCCGGGTTTAAAGTGGAGAATCGCTTTATGCGCGCGCGGCTGGCGCTGTTTCGTCGGGTGATGAAGCACCATGTGACGCTGGACTAAATGTCGCCATGGCGAAGGGAGTGACCGCCGCCACCGGATGGTGACGGCGTCATGTCACATGACCACTACCGGCTTGATCACCTTGCCGGAAGCTGAATCGGCAAACGCCTGGTTGATCTCGGCCAGCGGATAGCGCTGGATGAGCTTATCAACCGGGAATTTGCCCTGCTTATAAAGCTGAACCAGCAGTGGAATGAACAGGGCCGGAACGGCATCGCCTTCAATCACCCCGACCAGCGATTTGCCTTCCGCCATCAGGTCGTTCTGCACGTTAAAGGTGATATCGCCGGTAAAGCCCACTATCGCCACCGTGCCTAACGGTTTTACCGCGTGCACGGCCTGCAGCACGATAGCCGACACGCCGGTGGTTTCCACCGCGTAGTGCGCCCCTTTACCGGTGATCGCTTTGATGCGGGCAACGGCATCTTGTGCTGTGCCGTTGATCTGATGCGCGGCGCCCAGTTCAGCGGCCAGGGCGAGGCGATTGTCATGGATATCCACCGCGATAATCTGCGAGCAGCCGGTTAATTTCGCCGCCATGATCGCGCTGAGCCCCACCGCGCCGCAGCCAAACACCACCAGTGATTCCCCCACGACCGGTTTCAGGCGGTTAAGCACCGTCCCGCTGCCGGTCTGGATGCCGCAGCCCAGCGGGCCGAGTAGCGTAAGATCAACCTCCGGGTCGACCACGATGGCATTGGTTGCGCGGGTGACCACATACTGGCTGAACGATGACTGGCCAAAAAACAGGGACAGATCCTGGTCTCCCAGGCGATAAGGGGTGGTGCCATCCTCACGGCGACCGCCAAAGTTAAGTGGATTAAAGTCTTCGCAGGCGGAAGGATGGTTGCTTAAACAGTTTTCGCAATGGTGACAGGCGGCGTAGCTGAGCACCACATGATCGCCTGCCTTAATTCCGGTGACCGCTTCTCCGACGCTGGCTACCACCCCGGCTCCTTCATGACCGAGGATCGCCGGCATGGGCACCACCCCGGGGTTGTCGCGCATCACCGCGTCGGTGTGACACACGCCGGTGGCGGCGATTTTGACCAATATCTCATCCTTGCCCGGCCGGGCGACCTCGATGTCTTTAATGACGAAAGGCTGCTGATTGCCCAGCGTGACGGCTGCTTTTACTTGCATAGCATGACTCCTGAATGAATTCCCTGGAGAGCGTGAAGGGATAGCCCGGACGGCGCTCCCGTGTTGGCCGCTAACATAAAGATATTGCGCGGTTATCCATCAAAACTTAGCACCAGGCGTGGCGGAAATTTACGCGAATCGTGCCTAAAAATAGCGCATGGTGGGGAGGTATAAATGTAATAAATATTCAGCGACAGAGAATAGCTATCCGGTCAATAATTCAGCGCGGCAAGCCGCAGGGGGCGAGTCTGCAGCTCGTGCAGACTCGCTGGCAAAAGTAAAAATACAGGCAGTTCCGCTGGACAGGGCTTTTTTACCCTTTTTTCTGCGGCCAACAATTGGATTATTAATCGTTTTTGTCTAGAGTGGGCGGAATTTATCACGCAACGTGATGTGGCGTTGCGTATCAATTCACCCGTGTAGAAGGACGCTTTCTCAGGCATGAACCGCAGACGTTTTCTTAAATCTTCCATGGCTGTTGCCGCCGTATGCGGAACGTCAGGAGTCGCTTCCTTATTCAGCCAGGCCGCTTTTGCCGGGGACGCGGGCATTGCCGACGGGCAAACGCGTCGTTTCGATTACACCGTGCTGCAGGCCATGGCCCACGACCTGGCGCGTCAACCGTGGGGCGGCGCCCCGCGCGATCTGCCACCGACGCTGGCCAACCTCACTCCGCAGGCCTACAACAGCATCCAGTACGACGCCAACCACTCGCTGTGGAACAACATTGAAGAACGCAAACTGGACATCCAGTTTTTCCACGTCGGGATGGGGTTCCGTCGCCGCGTGCGGATGTTCTCTTTAGACGCTAATACCCAACAGGCGCGCGAAATCCACTTCCGCCCGGAGCTGTTTAAGTACAACGACGCTGGCGTTGACACCCGCCAGCTGGAAGGCCAGTCTGACCTCGGCTTCGCCGGGTTCCGGGTGTTTCAAGCGCCCGAACTGGCACGCCGTGATATCGTGGCGTTCCTCGGCGCCAGCTACTTCCGCGCCGTAGACAGCACCTATCAATATGGCCTGTCGGCCCGTGGTCTGGCAGTAGATACCTTTACCGATACCCCGGAAGAGTTCCCCGACTTCACCTCCTTCTGGTTCGAAACGGTCAAAGGGGATGCCACGGTGTTTACCGTTTACGCGCTGCTGGACAGCCCGAGCATCACCGGTGCCTATAAATTCACTATCCACTGCCAGGATACGCAGGTCATTATGGACGTAGAGAACCACCTCTACGCCCGCAAGGACATCAAACAGCTGGGTATCGCCCCGATGACCAGTATGTTCAGCTGCGGCAACAACGAGCGCCGGATGTGCGATACCATTCACCCGCAGATCCACGACTCCGATCGGCTGTCGATGTGGCTGGGCAACGGCGAGTGGGTTTGTCGACCGCTGAATAACCCGCAGAAGCTACAGTTCAATGCTTTCCAGGACAAGAACCCGCGCGGCTTCGGTCTGCTGCAGCTGGACCGCGATTTTTCCCACTATCAGGACGTGATGGGCTGGTATAACAAGCGTCCCAGCCTGTGGGTTGAGCCGCGTAATCAGTGGGGCAAAGGGGCGGTCAGCCTGATGGAGATCCCGACCACCGGCGAGACACTGGATAACATCGTCTGCTTCTGGCAACCAGAAAAGGCGGTGAAAGCCGGCGACGAGCTGGACTTCCGCTATCGCCTATACTGGAGCGCGCAACCGCCGGTGAGCACGCCGCTGGCGCGCGTTCTCGCCACCCGCACCGGGATGGGGGGCTTCCCTGAGGGATGGGCGCCGGGTGAACATTACCCGGATAAGTGGGCGCGTCGCTTCGCCATCGACTTCGTCGGCGGCGATCTCAAGGCGGCCGCGCCGCGCGGTATTGAACCGGTGATCACCCTTTCCAGTGGGGAAGCGAAGCAGATAGAGATCCTCTACGTCGAGCCGTTCGATGGCTATCGTATCCTCTTTGACTGGTATCCGACCTCGAATTCGACCGACCCGGTGGAGATGCGTCTGTTCCTGCGCTGTCAGGGGGCCGCTATCAGCGAAACCTGGCTTTATCAGTATTTCCCGCCGGCAGCGGATAAACGTAACTACGTTGACGACCGGATCATGAAATAACCCATGACAGCTGACCCCCGCAGGCAACCCCTGCGGGCCAGAAGAGAGCGCCATGACCACATCTATCCCAACAGCACCTGAGTCGATCCCGGTGACCGAGGCGCTGAAGCTTATCGCCATTGATGAGCAGTATATTAGCGAGTTACACCAGCTGGTGGTGAAAAACCAGCGCTGGCTAACGCAGTCGCTTAGCTGGCCCGCCGAGGTGCGCAGTGAAGAGGAAACCCGCCGCCACGTGCAGGGTAACGTGATGCTGCATCAGCGGGACTACGCCAAAATGTTTTTGCTGTTTCTCGACCATCGTCTCGTTGGCGTCCTGGCGTTCAACCAGATCGAACCGCAGAATAAAACGGCCTATATCGGTTACTGGATCGATGAAGAGCACCAGGGGCAGGGGCTGCTTTCCCGCGCCCTGCAGGCCTTTATCCACCATTACGCCCGCAGCGGGCTGGTGCGCCGGTTTGTGATCAAATGCCGGGTGGCCAATACCCGCAGCAACCAGGTGGCATTGCGCAATGGGTTTGTCCTTGAAGGCTGTCTGAGGCAGGCTGAATATCTGAACGGCAGCTATGACGATCAGAATATCTACGCGCGCATTATTGACCGCGATGAGGCGTTACAGCGCGCCTAACAGCGGTGTTCGGGTGATCTGCTCCTGCGCGACCAGCGTCTTCGGGCCGCGCAGATGAATGGCTTCGCCTTCACGTGCGACGATCTGCACATCGTCGCTTATCGTCACCTGATGCTCAACGATCACATCGCCGACGATGATTGTCCGGCCCTGGATCAGCACCTCATCATCCAGCAGAATTGGCCCGCCGCGCAGTTGCGCCTCGCCGCCGACCATTGCCCGATGCTTCAGCAGGCAGTTGCCCTCAATCACCGCATTCTCCGCCACCTGTGAACTGTAGCGCACCGTGGGAATGGCATCTTCTCCGCGACCGGCGATCAGACGGGCATGGCCGTATATCCGGGCGTTATCGCAGACCCAGACGTCGTTTTCTTCATTCCCCTCAAGTCTTGCCTGGTCGAACACCTCTGCCCGATGTTCGACAAAGGCGTGCTCAACGAAGGCGTCTCCATAGATTTGAGCCTGATGAAGAATACGTGAGGCACTGACGGTGGCTCGCTGATAAATCTGCAGTATTTTGTCGCGATCGGCGGTGAGTCCGCGGGCGGCAATCACCTGGCAGTGGGGCAGGAGCCGCGCCTCGTCGGCGAGGCGACAATAACCGCGCACCTGACTATGATAAACCGTGACGTTGTCACTTATATCTGCCTCGTGGCTGATGTGCGAGGCCTCGATACAGGCCTGTCCCCGGATGGTGGCCCCATGACTGACCACGCAGGGGCCGGTGAGCCGGGCATCGTCGCGGATACTTGCCCCGGCGAAAACCACGCTGTTGGCATCGTAGATCCAGCACAGACCCTGTTGGCTGAGAGCGCTTTCCGTATCCACCCAGCCGCCTTCACTGCCTGCTTTCACGTCAGCGAAATCAATTAGCGCCACGATCTGGCGCAGGGTGACGCTTTGTTTGCCATGCTCTTCCTGATAACAATACTGCCGGGTCTGTTCGCTGAGACGGTATTTACGCATGGCCGATCCTCATTACTTTTGGTTAACATAAACATAGCAAAGATCGCCGTAGCGTGCGGGATAAGGTTCCTTTAAAATGCAACTTCAAATTAAATTGATATCATCAACAAAATGAAGAATAAGCAAAGGCCCAGGCAGGTGCTGAACCTGCCGGCAGGCTATTTTGGCATGGTGCTCGGCACCATCGGCATGGGCTTCGCCTGGCGCTATGCCAGCACCCTCTGGCCGGTCAGCCGCAGCATCGGCGAAAGTCTGGTGACGCTGGCGATAGCGATGTGGGCGCTGCTCAGCATCGCGTTTCTCTGCCGGGCGATTCGCTTTCCGGCGAGCGTGCTGGAGGAGATGCGTCATCCGGTCAGCAGCAGCTTTGTCAGCCTGTTTCCGGCCACCACGCTGCTGGTGGCGATCGGGCTGGTGCCGTGGTGCCGGCCGCTGGCGCTGGGGCTGTTTGTGCCGGGCGTGGCGCTGCAGCTTACCTATGCCGCCTGGCAAAGCGCCGGACTGTGGCGGGGGACGCATCCTCACGAGGCCACTACGCCGGGGTTGTATCTGCCGACGGTAGCCAACAATTTCATCAGCGCGATGGCCTGTGGTGCGCTGGGGTTTACCGATGCCGGACTGGTGTTCCTCGGCGCCGGGGTCTTCTCCTGGCTGAGCCTCGAGCCGGCAATCCTCCAGCGTCTGCGCAGCGCGGGTGAACTGCCCCCGCCGTTACGCACCTCGTTGGGGATCCAGCTGGCGCCTGCGCTGGTGGCCTGCAGCGCCTGGCTTAGCGTCAACGGCGGCGAGGCCGATACCTTCGCTAAGCTGCTGTTTGGTTACGGTCTGCTGCAGCTGCTGTTCATGCTGCGCCTGATGCCCTGGTACCTTCGCCAGCCGTTCAATGCTTCCTTCTGGAGCTTCTCGTTCGGTATTTCCGCCCTGGCCACCACCGGCCTGCATCTTGGCCGCGCAAAGGCGGACGGCTTTTTTCATTATCTGGCGATGCCGCTGTTTATTTTTAGCAATCTGGTTGTCGGCCTGCTGTTGTTACGCACAGTGTTGCTGTTGGTCAGCGGGAAACTGTTGGTAAAGGTCGACCAGGAAACACTCCTGAATAAGAAGGAAGGATCATGACAATACGTGACGCGGATTATTTTACTGAAAAATATAGCCTGACCCGCACCCATTCCGAGGTACTGCACGCCGCGACGGTGGTGCCGCCGGGGCGGGCGCTGGATCTGGGCTGCGGCAACGGTCGCAATAGCCTTTATCTGGCGGCGAACGGCTTCACAGTGACAGCCTGGGATAAAAATCCGATGAGCATCAATAATCTGGAGAGCATTCGCGCCGCCGAGGGGCTGGAAAATCTGCATACGGCGGTGAAAGACCTCAACAGTCTGAGCTTTGACGGCGAGTATGACCTGATCCTCTCCACCGTGGTGATGATGTTCCTGGAGCCTGCTACCATCCCGGGACTGATCGCCAATATGCAACGCTGCACCGCCGCCGGCGGTTATAACCTGATTGTGGCGGCGATGGACACCGAAGACTATCCCTGCACCGTCGGCTTCCCGTTTGCTTTTAAACCTAACGAGCTGCGCGACTACTACCGTGGTTGGGAGCGGGTGAAATACAATGAAGACGTCGGAGAACTGCATCGGACCGACGCCAGCGGCAACCGTATTAAACTGCGCTTCGCTACGCTCCTGGCGCGCAAACCAGCCTAATCAATCTTGTCGGCGCAGGAAATACATGCGGTGCCTGCGCCGCTTATTTCGCCATAAAACACGACTCCGCTGAGTAAAAAATCAGCCAGTAAAGAGCGATATAATGCAGGTCGTTTCTTTTTTTAAGTGATTATTTAATAACGTAATGTTCAGACCATCAATATTTATAAATCTTGCTTGACGAAGCCCTTTTTTTGTCACAAAACTAGTAGGTCCTATTTGCTATAACGTCTGCCGAAAAAAACTGCATTTACAGGGATCTCTCTATGCGTACTCGCGTTTTACTGAAAGTCGCCGCTCTGGCGGGGATGTTAGCGTTGACTGGCTGTGCGTCGAAACTGGCGCAACCGAATCAATATTCGGGCTTCTTAAAAGATTATTCCAACCTGAAAGAAACCACTACCGCTTCCGGCAAGTCGGAGCTGCGTTGGATCGATCCAAATTACAATCCGGCTAACTACGACAACGTTGTTTACCATCCGGTGACCTACTATCCGGTACCGAAGCCGACCACCCAGGTAGGGGAGAAGGCGCTGCAGGATATTCTTAATTACACCAACAAAGAGCTGAAACAGGCTATTTCCGAGCGTAAACCGCTGGCCACCACGGCTGGCAAGCGCAGCCTCATTTTCCGCGGGGCGATCACCGGGGTGGACTCCAGCAAAGAAGGGCTGCAGTTCTATGAAGTGATCCCGGTGGCTATGATCGTTGCTGGTACTCAGGCTGCGACCGGCCATCGTACCATGGACACCGACCTCTATTTTGAAGCCGAACTGATCGACGCCAGCACTAACAAGCCGGTGATCAAGGTTGTTCGTAAAGGGGAAGGAAAGACCCTGGCCAATGAAAACACGCCGCTGACCGTCGAAACCATGAAGCAGGTTATCGATGATATGGCGGTCGACGCCGTGAAATTCGACCCTTCTCAGCATTAATGATCACAGCGCCGTCTGATGACGGCGCTGTTCTTCTGCCCGCCGCTTCAGGCCAGCTTCCGTCGTAGCAATAGCTGTTCCGGTCTGGCAAACATCACCAGGTTACCCAGCAGGATCAGCGCCAGTCCGATCACGGCATTGCTGTGCCAGACGTATCCCTCGTAGACAGTGGAAATAGACAGTGCGACCAGTGGAAACAGCAGCGTGCTATAGGCGGCTTTACTGGCGCCAATGCGCCCCACCAGAGTGAAATAGGCCCCGAAGGCGATCACCGAGCCGAACAGCGCCAGATAAAGCAGGGCGCCAAGGTAGCTGACGGTCCATTGCGGCATAAAGTTATCGCCGCGCAGCAGAGCGATCGCCCCCATCACCAGCGTGCCGTACAGCATTGCCCAGCTGTTGGTGGTCAGGGTTTCCAGGCCGCGGCGCTGGTGGCGAATACTGAACATATTGCCCAGCGAAAAGCCGTAGGTGCCCAGCGCGCTCAGGCCGATCCCCCACAGCAGCGAGGCGTTCAGCCCGTTAGCCAGCAGGTCATCCCAGAAAAGGGTGACGATACCGGCCAGACCCAGCGCGGCGGCGGCCCAGAAGCGCCCCGGCGGCTGCTGGCGGAAAAAGAGAAAGCTGTTGATGGCGTTAAACAACACCGCCATCGAAAAGATCACCGATTCCAGCCCGGTGTTAATCCAGGCGGCGGCGGTATAAAAGCACCAGAAATTAAAGCAGAAGACGCAGCAGCCCTGCAGCAGGCAGCAGAGATGGTCTTTGGCGCGCAGCGGCCGCAGGCGTCGTGTGACGAGCAGAATCGTCAGCATTGTCACGCTGGCAACAGCGAAACGCCAGAAAATCGATACCGGCGCAGCCACCGGTCCCTGCTGTAAAAAAATCGCAATCCACGTTGTACCCCAGATGACGACAACGAGTGCATAGAGTAATGCGTTCACCCTGGTTCTCCTTAGCCTTGTTGAAGGAAGCAGTATGCTGCCTGTCGCCATCCGCGGCTTTCACCAGTTTGTTGTCGGCTTGCAAATTCTTGCGCTTATTTGTCATAAAGGTATGCGGAAGACTGGAAACCGCGCCACAGTCTCCCTAGACTAGGTTTTTTACAGATAAATGCGTGAAGGCGATGAGTTACGGGACGTTTGAAACATTACGGCGACAGAACGCGGTGCTGAAGGGAACCGTGGAGCTGAATTCCGGTATTCAACTGGCCGCCTGGTATAACCATTGTGATACCATAACGGTCCGCAGCGATCATCATACGTTGAGTCTGTACGTGGCCGATGGCTACGAAAGCTATCAAAAAACCCCGCACGGCTGGAAAAATGGCGGCGGCCCGGACCGTTTTTGTCTGATGCCGAAAGGCGATGAGAGCGTCTGGGATATCCGCGGCGATCTGTCGTTTGTGCATCTCTACTGTACCGATGAGCACCTGCGTCGCGTCGGCGAGGAAGTGTGGGACCGCAGCCCGGCGACCTTCACCCTGCAGGAAAAGACCTTCGCCAGCGATGATAAAATCACCGCGGTATATCGTCAGTTTTTGCTGGCTAACGACTGGCGTCAGCCGGCGAACCAGCTGATCCTCAGCGCCGCCAGCAGCTTACTGCTTACCCATTTGATTCAGCGCTATTCCACCGTACAGTGGCGTCTGCCGTCGGTCACCGGGGGGCTGGCGCCGGGCGTAAAGCGTCACGTGCTGGCCTGGATCGACGCCCATCTCGATCAGCCGTTGACCCTGGCCGACCTGGCGCAGCAGGCGGGACTGAGTGAGTTTCATTTTGCGCGAATGTTCCGTCAGTCGCTGAATATGGCCCCGCATCAGTACGTGATGCAGCAGCGAATGGCGAAGGCGCAACACCTGATCTGCCATAGCACGCTGCCGTTAACCGAGATTGCGTTCGCGTGCGGGTTCAGCTCCGCCAGCCATTTCAGCCACCGGGTCAAAGCCGCCACCGGCCTGACGCCCTCCCAGCTACGAGCGGCGCAGCGCGGATAACACGCCGTAGCTCACCCCTCCCAGCACCACGCCCCAGAAGGCCGAGCCAATTCCCGCCAGCGACACGCCGCTGGCGGTTACCAGAAAGGTCAGCACCGCCGCGTCGCGTTCACTGGCCTGATGCACCGCCTGAAACAGGCTGCCGCCGATGGTGCCGAGCAGCGCCAGTCCCGCCAGCATCTGGATCCACGCCGTCGGCAGGGCTGACATCAGGGCAGTGATCGACCCGCCGAAAAGCCCGGCCAGCAGATAAAAAACGCCCGCCGCCATTGCCGCCAGCCAGCGCTGGTTTGGATCCGGGTGCGCTTCCGGGCTCTGGCAAATGGCGGCAGTGATGGCCGCGATACAGATGGAATAGACCCCGAAAGGGGCCAGCAATAATGCCAGCCCGCCGCAGGCGACGATCAGCGTCGACACCGGCACGGTGTAGCCCGCTGCCTGCAGGGTGGCGAACCCGGGAGCGTTCTGTGAGGCCATGGTGACGAGGAAAAACGGTAGGCCGACGCTGAGCAGCAGCGATGGCGTAAACTGCGGGGCGATCCATTCCGGTGCCACCCACGTCAGCGGCACGGCGGCGCTGGCGACGTCCCCGGATGCCGCCGCGATCAGCGCCCCGACGACCAGCGCGGCCACCACCGCGAAGCGGGGCCATAGTGCTTTACAGAGAAGCCAGGCGGCGAGCATGCCGCCGCACAGCAGCAGATGATCCTGCAAGCCGGCGAAGGCCTGCAAACCAAACCGCAGCAGAATGCCGGCCAGCATCGCCGCGGCAAGCGAATGGGGAATGACCTTCATCAGCCGGGCAAACAGGCCAGTCACGCCGCAGAGGACGATCAGCGCGTTAGCGAAGATAAACACCCCGACGGCTTCAGCAAGGGTAACGCCCTGCAGGCCGCTGACCAGCAGCGCTGCGCCCGGCGTTGACCAGGCGGTGAGCACCGGAACTTTACGCCAGCCGGTCAGGACGAGGGTGCTGATCCCCATGGCGAGACCCAGCGCCGTCATCCAGCTGGCGATTTGTCCGGGCGTAGCGCCGGCCGCGGCGGCGGCCTGCCAGATGATGGCAGCGGAGCTGGCGTAACCCACCAGCACGGCGACGAAGCCGGCAAACAGGGTAGGAAGCGGAACAGTAAAGGGGCGCATAGTAATCCCTTGTGCGTTATAACGTCCAGTTACTCTAGCATTGTGCGCTATAGCGCACAAGCAGAGAGATTCTCCGGATATCCGGCAAGTAATGATGGCCGCAACGGCCGGTGACGCCGCTAAATACCCTGAAGAATCAGGCCAATGCGGGTATACTTTGGTCAGCTTAATCAGGAGGTAGAATGAATATTGCGCAACATCTGGCGGCAACGCTTAAAACCCTGCGCCAGCAGCGCGGCTGGAGTCTGTCCCGTCTGGCGGAAGAGACTGGCGTGTCGAAAGCCATGCTCGGGCAGATTGAGCGTAATGAATCGAGCCCGACGGTGGCAACGCTGTGGAAGATTGCCACCGGGCTGAACGTGCCGTTTTCGGCGTTTATCGTGCCTGACGCCAGCGCTGCGCCCGCCGCGTTTGATCCGCAGCAGCAGGCGATGGTGGTGACCCCGGTTTTTCCATGGGACCCGGAGCTGCGCTTTGACCATTTCTCAATAACGCTCGCCCCCGGGGCGCTGAGCGAATCGACGCCGCATGAAAAAGGGGTGATTGAACATGTAGTGGTGATTAGCGGCACTCTGGATCTCTGTGTACAGGGGGAGTGGCATTCACTGCAGGCAGGAGAGGGACGGCGCTTCGCCGGCGATGCGGCCCATGCGTATCGCAACCGCGACGTTCAGGTGGCGCATTTCCATTCTCTTATCCATTATCCAAAAGAAAAAACCGCGGGCGAGCCCGCGGCCAGACAAGATGACTGATGATAACCACTCACAACGTGACGAGGAAAATCCGGAATACGTGACCACCGTACTCCGCGGCGTGAATTGAGGGAAATATCTTTTCCTTCAATACTTTGCTGAAAAGTGAAAATTCGTTGTTTCACCAGGGCGGAAAAGGTTTTCGTCCGCGCCCGGTTCTGACTACAATAGCCGCCATTTCGACCCCTTATACTGGATAACAACACGCGTATGCGCCTGCACAATCATCGTCTTGAACTTCTTAGTCCTGCTCGCGACGTCGGTATCGCTCGCGAAGCGATCCTCCACGGCGCCGATGCCGTTTACATCGGTGGACCCGGCTTTGGCGCCCGGCATAATGCCAGCAACAGTCTGAGCGATATCGCCGGGCTGGTGCCTTTTGCCCATCGCTATGGCGCGAAGGTCTTTGTGACGCTGAACACCATTCTGCATGACGATGAGCTGGCGCCGGCGCAGCGGCTGATTACCGATCTCTATGAAGCAGGCGTTGACGCGCTGATTGTGCAGGATATGGGGATTATGGAGCTGGATCTGCCGCCGATTGAGCTGCATGCCAGCACCCAGTGCGATATTCGCAGCGTGGAAAAAGCGAAATTTCTTTCTGACGCGGGTTTCAGCCAGATCGTGCTGGCGCGCGAACTGAACCTTAGTCAGATCAAAGCCATTTACGATCATACTGACGCCACTATCGAATTTTTTATCCATGGCGCCTTGTGCGTGGCTTATTCCGGCCAGTGCTACATTTCACACGCCCAGACCGGGCGCAGCGCCAACCGTGGCGACTGCTCGCAGGCCTGCCGCCTGCCGTATACCCTGAAGGACGATCAGGGGCGAGTGGTAGCCTATGAAAAACACCTCCTGTCGATGAAAGACAACGACCAGACCGCCAACCTGGCAGCGCTGATCGATGCTGGCGTTCGCTCCTTCAAAATTGAAGGTCGTTACAAAGACATGAGCTACGTGAAAAACATCACAGCCCACTATCGGCAGATGCTGGATGCTATTATCGACGATCGTGGCGACCTGGCGCGCGCCTCGGCCGGACGCACCGAGCACTTCTTTATTCCGTCCACCGATAAAACCTTCCACCGCGGCAGTACCGACTACTTTGTTAATGCCCGCAAAGGTGATATCGGCGCGTTTGATTCGCCAAAATTTATCGGCCTGCCGGTGGGCGAAGTGCTGAAGGTGGGTAAAGACCATCTCGACGTTGAGGTCAGCGAACCGTTAACTAACGGCGACGGTCTCAACGTGATGATTAAGCGTGAAGTGGTGGGCTTTCGCGCCAATACGGTGGAAAAAACCGGCGAAAATCGCTATCGGGTGTGGCCGAACGAGATGCCGACGGATCTGCATAAAGTGCGTCCGCATCAGGCGCTGAACCGCAATCTCGATCATAACTGGCAGCAGGCGCTGCTGAAAACCTCCAGCGAACGCCGTATTGCTGTGGACATAACGCTGAGCGGCTGGCAGGAACAGCTGGTGTTAACCATGACCTGCGAAGATGGCATCAGCGTGACCCATACACTCGACGGAGAGTTTGCCGAAGCCAACCAGGCGGAAAAGGCGCTGGCCAATCTGCGTGACGGTGTCACCAAACTGGGGCAAACCATCTACTACGCGCGCGACGTGCAGGTTAATCTGCCGCCGCTGTTTGTTCCCAACAGCCTGCTCAACCAGCTGCGCCGGGAAACGGCGGAGATGCTGGATGAAGCCCGCCTCAACGCCTGGCAGCGCGGTACCCGCAAGCCGGTCTCTGTGCCGCCGCCGGTCTATCCGGAGACGCATCTCTCCTTCCTCGCCAACGTCTATAACCATAAGGCGCGGGCGTTTTACCAGCGCTATGGCGTGCAGCTTATTGACGCGGCCTATGAGGCGCACGAAGAGAAGGGCGATGTGCCGGTGATGATCACCAAACATTGCCTGCGATTTGCCTTTAATCTCTGTCCGAAACAGGCCAAAGGCTCCATCAAGAGCTGGAAAGCGACGCCGATGCAGCTGATTCATGGCGATGAAGTGCTGACCCTGAAATTTGACTGCCGGCCGTGCGAAATGCACGTGGTGGGCAAGATTAAAAATCATATCCTCAAAATGCCGCACCCGGGGAGCATTGTGGCTTCCGTCAGTCCGGACGAGCTGCTGAAAACCCTGCCGAAGCGCAAAGGCGCCTGATTCGACGCTACTGGCTTAGGGGCGCCCGCGGCCTGTGGGCGTCCTGCCAGCGGTGATGCTCGCGCAGTTCGGCAGCAACCTCTTCACACCGGCTGCGCAGCTCATCGCTATCCGCCTCGTGCAGCAGCTGCTGTTCGAGGCTTTGCACCGGAAAGTAATCGTGTCCCTGGCGGCGAGCCAGCAGATGTCCTGAAAAAAGCGCACACAGCAACAGCAGCGCGCTCATGCTTCTCCTCAACATACCTTTTCTCTGCGAATCAATGGCGTGGGCTTACTATGCCAGGCGCTGTGCAGGTTTTTTTCTCGGCTTCTCAAAGAAGGGCAAGAGTTTGTCAGCGGTGGCTGAAGGACGGTGAAAAAAAAGCCTGGCGCGGAAGGCCAGGCCTGAGGGATTACGCTTTTGGCGGCAGTGGTTTCCCGCTGTGATCGCCGCCTTTTGGCGGCTGCTTGCCGTCATGCTGCGGCTGTTTGCCGTCATGCTGCGGCTGCTTGCCGTCACGCTGCGGCTGCTTGCCGTCATGCTGCGGCTGTTTGCCGTCATGCTGCGGCTGTTTGCCGTCATGCTGCGGCTGTTTGCCATCATGCTGCGGCTGTTTGCCATCATGCTGCGGCTGTTTGCCGTTGTGTTGCGCTTGCTTACCATCGTGTTGGCCGTTTTTCGCCGGCGGTTTACCCTGATGCTGCGCGCCTTTTTCTGGCGGCGGCGGGTTGTCGGCAGCGAAAGCCCATGACGATATTCCCAGCGTCATCACGGCGGACAGTAAAGCTAACTTCTTCATAGCAATATCCTTTCTTCTGATGTATCGCCGTATTTCATCAGGCAAAAGTGAAGATAAGATGGAGAAATCCCTTTTCGGACTTCTCTGCATCCCACTCAGACTTTTAGCCCTGCGGCGGTCATCAGCAGGCGAAACAGCAGGCTGATGGCGGCCAGCGTCAGTACGCTGCCTCCCCAGATCGCGATCAGCCACAGCAGACGTTTAGGCCAGGCAGTATGCATCAGTGATATCCCTCCCCGGGCTGAACTTTGCCGCGGAACACGTAATAGCTCCAGCAGGTGTAGCCCAGGATCACCGGAATAATCAGCAGTGCGCCCACCAGCATAAAGCCCTGGCTTTGCGGGGGTGCGGCAGCCTGCCAAAGCGTGATGGCCGGCGGGATAATATGCGGCCAGATGCTGATCCCCAGTCCGCTAAAGCCGAGAAAGACCAGGCCCAGCGTCAGCGTGAAGGGCGAAACATGGCGGTCGCGCTGATGCAGCGTGCGCCACAGCCAGCCGCTGATGAGGATCACCAGCAGCGGCACCGGCAGCAGGAAATAGAGATTCGGCAGGCTGAACCAGCGGTCGGCAATGGCCGGGTGCGCCAGTGGCGTCCAGAGGCTGATGACGGCAAACACCGCCAGCAGGGCGACCAGTAGCCAGCGCGCCGCTTCGCGCATCCGCAGTTGCAGCGCGCCTTCACTTTTCATCACCAGCCAGGTCGCGCCCAGCAGCGCATAGGCTACACACAGCCCCAGTCCGCAAAACAGGGTGAACGGGGTCAGCCAGTCAAACATGCCGCCGCTGAAGGCGCGACCGCTGACGGTAAAACCGTTGATCACCGCTCCGACCACCACGCCCTGGCTGAAGGTCGCCAGCAGGGAGCCGCCAAAAAAGGCGCGATCCCAGAACGGTCGGTGCGACGGCGTGGCCTGGAAGCGAAACTCAAAAGCGACGCCGCGAAAAATCAGGCCGATCAGCATTAGGGTCAGGGGGATCGACAGGGCGTCGATGATCACCGCGTAGGCGAGGGGAAAGGCGCCAAACAGTCCGGCGCCGCCGAGCACCAGCCAGGTCTCATTGCCATCCCATACCGGGGCGACGCTGTTAACCATGATGTCGCGATCCTCACCGCCCCGCACCGTGCCGAACAGCAGGCCGATACCCAGGTCAAAGCCGTCCATGACGATGTACATCAGCGTGGCAAAGACGATAATCACAAACCAAATCACCGATAATTCGATACCCATTAGCGGGACTCCTTCTGCAGATAGCCTTCAGTGGCGGCGGACAGCGGGCGGGCAGGGGTTCCGGATGTCGCCGGGTGCATCTCCTGCGGCCCTTTACGGATCAGGCGCAGCATATAGCTGTAGCCGACGCCGAACACCGCGCTGTACACCACGATAAAGGTCAACAAACTCACCGACATGTGCAGATCGCCATGGGCGGAAACGGCATCAGCGGTGCGCTGAACGCCATACACCACCCATGGCTGACGGCCCACTTCGGTGGTCACCCAGCCAGCGAGAATAGCAATCAGTCCTGAAGGGCCCATCCACAGCGCAAAGCGCAGAAATGGCCGTGAATGGTACAGTCGGCCGCCGCGACGCAGCCACAGGGCCAGTACGCCGAGCAGGAGCATCAGCATGCCAAGACCGGCCATCAGGCGAAACGACCAGAACACCACGGTAGCGTTCGGGCGATCCTCAGGAGCGAACTCTTTCAACGCCGGCACCTGTTTATCAAGGCTGTGGGTGAGGATCAGGCTGCCCAGGGCCGGGATCTCAAGCCCGTAGCGGGTGCGCTCCTGCTCCATATCAGGCCAGCCAAACAGCAGCAACGGCGTTGGCTCGCCCGGCGGGTTTTCCCAGTGGCCCTCAATGGCGGCTATTTTCGCCGGCTGGTGTTTCAGGGTATTCAGACCATGCATATCGCCGATCAGCGCCTGGACGGGGGCAACCAGCAGCGTCATCCAGAGCGCCATAGAGAACATCTTACGGATCGCCGGCGACTGATTGCCGCGCAGCAGATGCCAGGCCGCCGAGGCGCCGACAAACAGCGCGCTACTGAGAAACGCCGCCACTGTCATATGCAGTAAGCGGTAGGGGAATGACGGGTTAAAGATCACCGCCAGCCAGTCGACGGGCACCACCTGGCCATCGACGATCTCAAACCCTTGCGGGGTCTGCATCCAGCTGTTAGAGGCGAGGATCCAGAAGGTCGAGATGATGGTGCCCAGCGCCACCATGCAGGTGGCGAAAAAGTGCAGCCCCGGCCCCACGCGGTTCCAGCCGAAGAGCATCACTCCGAGAAAGCCTGCTTCCAGAAAGAACGCTGTCAGGACTTCATAGGTCAGCAGGGGGCCGGTAATGCTGCCCGCGAACTGAGAGAAACCGCTCCAGTTGGTGCCGAACTGATAGGCCATCACCAGCCCGGAAACCACCCCCATGCCGAAGTTGACGGCGAAGATTTTTGACCAGAAGTGGTACAGCGAGCGCCAGACAGGATTTTTTGTTTTTAGCCATAAGCCTTCGAGCACCGCCAGATAGCTGGCCAGTCCGATGGTAATGGCGGGGAAAATAATGTGAAACGAGACCGTAAAGGCGAATTGAACTCGCGCCAGATGGAATGCATCAAGACCGAACATGCAGGACTCCACAACAAAATTGATTCAGCGCAATTTTAGGCAGCGTGGGAGTGAGGGGGCAGAAACAGTCCGGCCATTTTTTACGATAACAGTTGGCCACTGTTATGTTTTTGACCGTCCGGACATGTCTGTGCCCGGATATCTTTTGACGGGGTATGACCCTCTTCGGCCTGATTTATTATCATTCATTAATATGAGAATCAGTAAAAAGGATGAGCCAGTTAATAGTGAATTAAAAAATATTAAATTGTCCAGTCATTAGACTCTTCGTACTGTATTAACCGGATAATGAAATAAGGGAATGCCAATGTCTGAAAAAGGATTACAGAGTTTGTGTATTACGCTTGGTGCCATGCTGATTTTCTGGTTTGTTTTAATCACGCTATGTTGGGTGATGATATTTTAAACGCCTCTGGTCCGGAGGACAGGGGCATCATGGACGCCTTCGCAGGCATAACAGTTATCAAAACCTATTATTTTTTATTAACTGATATATGATAAAGGGAGGTTATCGTACGGGAACGGCCGCAATGAAAAAGTATCAACAGCTGGCGCAGCAGCTGACCGAACAGATCGCGCTTGGCGTCTGGTTGCCTGGCGATCGGCTGCCGTCGCTGCGCGAGCAGGTGGTCAGCAGCGGCATGAGCTTTATGACCGTCAGCCATGCCTATCAACTGCTGGAAAGCCAGGGGCGCATCGTCGCCCGTCCACAGTCGGGTTATTATGTCGCCCCCCAGCCGGTAAAGCTCCGGCAGCCGGCGCCGCCTGCCCAGGTGACCCGCGATGAAGCCGTTGATATCAATACCTATATCTTTGAAGTCCTACAGGCCAGCCGCCAGGCGTCGATGTTGCCCTTTGCCTCAGCCTTTCCGGATCCGCGCCTCTTCCCGCTGCAGCAGCTCAACCGCTCGCTGGCGCAGGTGAGTAAAACCGCCACCGCCATGAGCGTCATTGAGAACCTGCCGCCGGGCAATGCGGAGCTCCGGCACGCCATTGCCCGCCGGTATGCCCTGCAGGGAATGAACGTCTCGCCGGACGAGATCGTCATCACCGCCGGAGCGCTGGAGGCGCTTAACCTCAGCCTGCAGGCGGTAACCGAGCCGGGAGACTGGGTGGTGGTGGAAAACCCCTGTTTCTACGGTGCCCTGCAGGCGCTGGAAAGACTGCGTCTGAAAGCGCTGTCGGTGGCGACTGACGTTAAGGAAGGCATTGACCTGACGGCGCTGGAAGCCGCTCTGGAAAACTACCCGGTCAAGGCCTGTTGGCTGATGACCAACAGTCAGAATCCGCTCGGGTTCACCCTCAGCGCGGCGAAAAAAGCGCAACTGGTGGCGCTGCTGGCGCGCTATAACGTCACGCTTATTGAAGATGATGTTTATAGCGAACTCTATTTTGGCCGTGAGAAACCGTTACCGGCGAAGTATTGGGACCATAACGACATGACGCTGCACTGCAGCTCGTTCTCCAAATGTCTGGTACCCGGATTTCGCATCGGCTGGGTGGCAGCCGGTAAACAGGCGCGACGGATCCAGCAGCTGCAGCTGATGAGCACGCTCTCCACCAGCTCGCCGATGCAGTTAGCCCTGGTGGATTACCTGTCCACCAAGCGCTATGACGCCCATCTGCGTCGTCTACGTCGCCAGCTGGCGGAGCGTAAACAGCTGGCCTGGCAGGCGCTGCTGCGCCATCTGCCGCCGGAGGTGACCATCCACCATAGCGACAGCGGGTATTTTCTGTGGATCGAGCTACCGGAAGGCGCCGACGCCAGCGCGCTCAGCGCCCGGGCGCTGGCATCGCATATCAGTATCGCGCCGGGAAAAATGTTTTCCACCACCGCCAGCTGGACCTCTTTTTTCCGTTTTAATACCGCCTGGGGCTGGGGGGAACGTGAAGAACAGGGGGTTAAACGGCTGGGGGAGCTTATTCGTGAGCAGCTTTCCTGACCCGTCAGGCTATTTTGGCGCACAATAAACGCTGGCAAAAAATAAACGCAGGTGACTTTTAATCGAAGCCGGTCATTATTTTACCGGCGCCCACCATAGGAAATATGCATACCCCTCCTTTTTGTCTAACTCGTTGTCTATAATCCATAAAGTCATTTTTGTGTTGGCGATTTTTGCGTAATGCGTCCCGGGTCACAACCTGCATAAATTCCCCCGGGGGCGTTAAACTGCTGACTACCCTTATTTCAGGAGATATTTTTACGGCACGGCTGCCGCTAATTCCTTTGTGACAGGAGTAACACCTGATGAGCAAAAAATTTGCCCGTTGCAGCCTTTATGTGCTGAGTATGGCCTGTTTGACCGTTCAGGCTGCCGAGCCGCTCACGTCGCTGGATAAACCAGAAGGGCGTCTCGATATTATTGCCTGGCCGGGGTATATCGAACGCGGCCAGACCGACAAGCAGTACGACTGGGTCACCCAGTTTGAAAAAGAGACCGGCTGTCAGGTCAATGTCAAAACCGCTGCCACCTCTGACGAAATGGTCAGCCTGATGGCCAAGGGCGGTTACGATCTGGTGACCGCGTCAGGGGATGCCTCGCTGCGCCTGATCATGGGCAAACGCGTACAGCCGATCAATACGGCGCTGATCGCGGGCTGGGGCACTCTTGACCCACGCATTGCGAAGGGAGCGTGGTTTAACGTCGGCGGTAAAGCGTACGGCACACCCTATCAGTGGGGGCCAAACCTGCTGATGTATAACACCCGCGTATTCCCGACGCCGCCGGACAGCTGGCGCGTGGTGTTCGTTAAGCAGGACCTGCCGGACGGTAAAACCAACCAGGGGCGGGTGCAGGCCTATGATGGCCCAATTTATATTGCCGACGCCGCGCTGTTTGTCAAAGCCACCCAGCCGCAGCTGGGGATTAACGACCCCTATCAACTGACCGAAACCCAGTACAACGCAGTGCTGAAAGTCTTACGCGATCAACAGCCGCTGATCCATCGCTACTGGCACGATGCCACCGTGCAGATGAACGACTTTAAAAACGAAGGCGTGGCGGCTTCCAGCTCATGGCCCTATCAGGCCAACGGCCTGAAGGCGGAAGGCCAGCCGGTCGCCACCGTGTTTCCGAAGGAGGGGGTGACCGGCTGGGCGGACACCACCATGCTGCACAGCGAAGCAAAGCACCCGGTCTGCGCCTATAAATGGATGAACTGGTCGCTCACGCCGAAGGTGCAGGGCGACGTGGCAGCCTGGTTCGGCTCGCTCCCGGTAGTGCCTGAGGGCTGTAAAGCCAGCGCGCTGCTCGGGGAAAAAGGCTGTGAAACCAACGGCTATGACCAGTTTACCCGCATCCATTTCTGGAAAACACCGGTCGCCGAAGGCGGGAAATACGTTCCCTATAGCCGCTGGACTCAGGACTATATTGCGATAATGGGCGGCCGCTAAGGACGGGAGGCAGACAATGACGTACGCGGTCGAGTTTCAGAATGTATCGCGTCTGTACGGCGATGTGCGGGCGGTGGATGGGGTCAGCATTGGCATCCGCGACGGCGAATTTTTCTCGATGCTGGGTCCCTCCGGCTCGGGAAAAACCACCTGTCTGCGGCTGATCGCCGGATTCGAACAGCTCTCTGGCGGCACTATCCGTATTTTTGGTCAGCCGGCCAGTGAGCTGCCGCCCTGGCAACGGGATGTGAATACCGTGTTCCAGGACTACGCGCTGTTTCCCCATATGTCGATCCTCGACAACGTCGCCTATGGTCTGATGGTCAAAGGGATGGCGAAGAAAGCGCGCTATGCCCGCGCCCAGGAGGCGCTGGAAAAAGTGGCCCTCGGCTTTGCCCATCAGCGTAAACCTTCGCAGCTTTCCGGCGGCCAGCGGCAGCGGGTCGCTATTGCCAGAGCACTGGTGAACCAGCCGCGGGTGTTGCTACTCGACGAGCCGCTGGGCGCCCTGGATTTAAAGCTGCGCGAGCAGATGCAGGTGGAGCTGAAAAAGCTGCAGCAATCGCTGGGGATCACCTTCATTTTTGTTACTCACGACCAGAGCGAAGCGCTGTCGATGTCGGACCGCGTGGCGGTGTTTAACAACGGGCGTATCGAGCAGGTCGACGCCCCGCAGGCGCTCTATCTGCACCCGAAGACCGCCTTTGTCGCTGGCTTTGTCGGCACCGCCAACGTCTTTGAAGCCGAGGCGGCCAGGCGATTGTGCGGTATGCCGGGCAGCTGGTCGCTGCGTCCGGAGCATGTTCGCCTGCAGAGCGGCGGCGAGGTGGAGGTGCAAGGCGTGGTGCAGGCGGTGCAGTATCAGGGGGCGGCGACGCGGATCGAGCTCCGTCTGGCGGATGGCGACAAACTGCTGGTCAGCCAGGCCAATATTGATGGTGCTGCGGCGGCCAGCGTACCGCGAACCGGACAAACGGTACTGGCTTCCTGGGCGCGGTCGGCGATGACCCCGCTGGAAAGCGGAGGCTGAGATGACCATGGCGTTGATTCCTGCGCAGAGCGGACGCGTATCGGGGATGTTCTGGCGCCGGCCGGCGCTGGGCCTGTTTTTACTGCTGATCGGGCCGCTGATGTGGTTTGGCATCGTCTATCTGGGATCGCTGCTGACCCTGCTGTGGCAGAGCATTTATACTTTTGACGACTTCACCATGTCGGTGACCAGTGACTTCACGCTGGCGAATCTGCGGGCGCTGTTCAACCCCGCCAACTACGACATTATTGTGCGTACCCTGGTGATGGCGCTGTGTGTCACTCTCGCCAGCGCCATTCTGGCGCTGCCGATGGCCTGGTATATGGCGCGTTACACCAGCGGCAAAATGAAGGCTTTCTTTTATATCGCGGTGATGCTGCCGATGTGGGCCAGCTATATCGTCAAAGCCTACGCGTGGGTGCTGCTGCTGGCGAAAGATGGCGTGGCGCAGTGGTTCCTCGGCCATCTGGGTCTGGAAGGGGCTCTGAACGCGCTGTTGAGCGTTCCGGCGGTTGGCGGTAACACCTTGTCCACCTCCGGTCTTGGACGCTTTCTGGTGTTCGTCTACATCTGGCTGCCGTTTATGATCCTGCCGGTACAGGCGGCGCTGGAGCGCATTCCGGGGTCGTTGCTGCAGGCTTCGGCCGATCTTGGCGCGACGCCACGGCAGACCTTCCGCCATGTGGTGCTGCCGCTGGCCATTCCCGGCATTGCCGCCGGGTCAATCTTCACCTTTTCCCTGACCCTGGGCGACTTTATCGTACCGCAGCTGGTCGGCCCGCCGGGGTACTTCATTGGCAATATGGTTTATTCGCAGCAGGGGGCGATCGGCAACATGCCGATGGCGGCGGCGTTCACCCTGGTACCTATCGTATTAATTGCCCTCTATCTGGCGTTCGTGAAACGTCTGGGAGCCTTCGATGCACTCTGATCGCGCACCCTGGTATCTGCAACTGGCGACCTGGGGGGGCGTGGTGTTCCTCCACTTTCCGCTGCTGATCATCGCCATCTATGCTTTTAATACCGAGGATGCGGCCTTCAGCTTTCCGCCGCAGGGGCTGACGCTACGCTGGTTTAGCGAGGTCGCAGGGCGCAGCGATATCCTCGAGTCCGTGACGTTGTCACTTAAAATTGCCGCCCTGTCGACTGCTATTGCCTTAGTCCTTGGCACGCTGGCTGCAGGTGCCCTGTGGCGCAGCACTTTTTTTGGCAAGAATGCGGTATCGCTACTGCTGTTATTACCCATTGCCCTGCCGGGGATCATTACCGGCCTGGCGCTCCTGACGGCGTTTAAAGCCGTCGGTCTCGAGCCTGGGCTACTGACCATTGTAGTGGGGCACGCGACCTTCTGCGTGGTGGTGGTGTTTAACAACGTCATCGCCCGCTTCCGCCGGACGTCGTGGAGCCTGGTAGAAGCCTCGATGGACCTGGGGGCGACCGGCTGGCAGACCTTTCGCTACGTGGTGTTGCCCAACCTGGGGTCGGCGCTGCTGGCGGGGGGAATGCTGGCATTCGCCCTGTCATTTGATGAAATTATCGTCACCACGTTTACCGCGGGGCATGAACGCACCTTGCCGCTGTGGCTACTGAATCAGCTGGGGCGGCCGCGCGATGTGCCCGTCACCAACGTTGTCGCGCTGTTGGTGATGCTGGTAACAACCATACCAATCTTAGGGGCCTGGTGGCTCACCCGCGACGGCGATAACGACGCCGGAAACGGGAAATAAAACCATGAAACAGGATAATGCTATGCAACACAACCTATTGATAAACGGTAAGTTAGTGGCAGGTGAAGGCGAAAAGGTGCCGGTATACAACCCTGCAACCGGCGATGTGATCCTGGAGATTGCCGAAGCGACAGCGGCCCAGGTCGATGCCGCCGTTGAGGCGGCGGATCGGGCATTTGAAGCCTGGAGCCAGACAACGCCGAAAACGCGTTCGGAATGTTTACTGAAGCTGGCGGATGTCATCGTGGCGCAGGCGGAGACCCTGGCGCAGCTGGAGTCGCTGAACTGCGGCAAGCCGCTGCACTGCGTGATCAACGATGAGCTGCCGGCCATTGCGGATGTCTTCCGCTTCTTCGCCGGCGCCGCCCGCTGCCTGCCGGGAATGGCTGCCGGAGAGTATCTGGAAGGACATACCTCAATGATTCGCCGTGATCCGGTGGGCGTGGTGGCTTCCATTGCCCCGTGGAACTACCCGCTAATGATGGCGGCCTGGAAGCTGGCCCCGGCGCTGGCGGCGGGCAACTGTGTGGTGATCAAACCTTCAGAAATCACCCCGCTGACGGCGCTGAAGCTGGCAGAGCTGGCAAAAGATATTTTCCCGGAGGGGGTGATCAACGTGCTGTTTGGCCGCGGCAAAACGGTGGGCGATCCGCTGACCGCCCACGCGAAAGTGCGGATGGTTTCCCTGACCGGATCGATTGCCACCGGAGCCCATATTATCGGCCATACCGCCTCGTCGATTAAACGTACCCACATGGAGCTGGGGGGGAAGGCGCCGGTCATCGTCTTTGACGACGCGGATATTGATGCGGTGGTCGACGGGGTACGGACTTTCGGTTTTTACAACGCTGGTCAGGACTGCACAGCCGCCTGCCGGATCTACGCCCAGCAGGGCATTTATGAGCAGCTGGTGGAGAAGCTGGGCGCGGCGGTGGCCAGCCTGAAAATGGGCGCGCCGGAGGACGCCGCTACCGAGCTGGGGCCGCTCAGTTCGCTGGCCCATCTCGAACGCGTCAGCGCGGCGGTAGAAGCCGCCAGGGCGCAGCCGCATATTAAAGTGGTCACCGGCGGCAGTCGGGCTGACGGCGCGGGTTATTACTTCCAGCCGACGCTCCTCGCTGGCGCCCGGCAGGAGGACGCTATTGTCCAGCGGGAAGTGTTTGGCCCGGTGGTTAGCGTGACGCCTTTCAGCGATGAAGCGCAGGCCCTGAGCTGGGCGAATGACTCTCAGTATGGTCTGGCCTCCTCGGTATGGACGAAAGATGTCGGTCGCGCCCATCGTCTTAGCGCCAGGCTGCAGTACGGCTGCACCTGGGTCAATACCCACTTTACGCTGGTGAGCGAAATGCCGCACGGTGGTCAGAAGCTGTCGGGCTACGGCAAGGACATGTCGATGTATGGCCTGGAAGATTACACCGTGGTTCGCCACGTGATGGTGAAGCATGGCTAACGTGTTGCCGGTTAAGCGCCAGGCGATTATTTCGCCACGGGTGTGTTAGTTCGCTAATAGTCACAATGGCAAGAAAGGTCAAAACTCAATGCCGGGGATATGAGATTATTCTTATGCCCCTTCAAGAGCTAAGCCATCGTGAGTGCCGGAGATAAGCGCCGGATGGGGACCGCCAATCACCCTGGGCGCACAGCGCCCGGCGGGTGGGGCGGGAACATCGCTATTCGCGAACAAATATCGGCCCCTGCCTGCTGGCAGGGGCTTTTTTGTATCCGTAGTTGCGGTAGAAGGGCTGAGGCCTCGATGGAGCAGAGCGGCATCACATCGTTGCCTTTCAGTGCCGGTTTTTTTTACTCGGCAAGCTGGCGCTGCGCCGATCCCGTATATAGGAAATAAGATTATACACCGCCGCGATCAGCAGGATCAGCGCGATGACCAGCGTGATGATTCCGGACATATCCACCTCGAATTTATCAAGCGCCGTAGCGCAAAAACATTACCAATAGTTATGAATGTAAGTATTATCTCAGGGCAAGGCAAATGATATTTATTGTCATTTAGCGCCTTCTGTCGCGCATATTTGCCGCAAAAAAGCGTGAAGGGTTTATGTTACAACGGCTTGAATCTAGCCTTTCTCCGGTTAAGGATCTGCCGGGCGGGGGAATAATCGCACCATTAGTCAACTTTTCGGGCGCCATTACCTCGCGGTCGACATAAGCGTCGGGATATTTTAATTGTCGGTTGTCGCCGGTCGTGGGTTGCCGAAATCTATTTCGGGATTAATAATAAGGTTTTTATATTAGCGGTCCTTGCAGGATATTTGTTCTCACTCTCGCATATTCCATCGCTGAGGCCGAAATGCCGCCCGCAGCGCCGCCAGGTTTGACTTTACAACATCCGTCATGCGATCATTTACCGCATATTAGATTTTAACGTTGATGTGGCTGTGAAAATTTTTGCTTTTATTTTATTGGCTATCGGCATCCTGACGCTGAGCTATGGTAATGCCCCGGCGAAACGTATCCAGAGCTGTGAGAACACCGGCGTGGAGCAGGCCGTTTGCGCCGCCGCCGAATGGGATAGTGAAAACGTTAATGTTCTGCCGCGCTATAACCCCAGTTTGAATAAGGAAATAGCGGCCGGGCCGTTAGCCCCCACCGCTCGGCAGCAAAATATCGATTCTGTTGTTCGCGCGTAAAAAAGCAGCCCTGGAGGCTGCTTTTTTAGGTTTCGTTGCTGAGTAAAATGATTAAAACCAGCCAAATCTTACGGACAGCAGGCTGATAAGCGCAAACGCGGCGCAGACATTAATCAGAATGACGGTTTTACTGGAGACATCCATAACGCCACCTTAATGAGTAAGTCCCTAAAGGTATAGTACGGCGCCTGCGGTTGCGCTATCGGATTAAGACGAATCAGGCTTTATTCTGAATATTCAGCCTGTTTCTGAAATTGTTATACAGGTATCTCTGAATCACGACGTCATGGCAGATAATCATTCCACCATGGAACGCCCCTCAGGGAAGGAAGGACAAGAATGACGTTATATCAAAAAATGCTGGTGTTTTACGCCATTATGGGCGTGATATGCGCCGTGATTAGCTGGTTTTTAACCAAAGAGAGCTGGGTGATCCGTTTGCTGGCTGCGCTATTGATCGGGGCGACCTGGCCGTTCAGTTTCCCGATGGCGCTGCTGGTCTCGCTGTTTTAACCTTCTGGCCGCTGCGGGCAGAAAAGGGTAGCGGAAAGGGTAAGGTTACTGTATAAAAAACCAGTAACCTTATCATGGAGGCATGCAGGTGAACGGTTTCTTTTCGTCCGCTGCTGGCGCCACGCTGCGCTGGTTCGATCTCCCGGGAGAGGGCCTTCCGGTGGTATTTATCCACGGCCTCGGCTGTGCGTCATCTTACGATTATCCCCGCGTTGTCAGCGATCCCGCCCTGGGCGGGCGGCGCAAAATACTCATCGATCTGCCGGGTTTTGGCTACAGTGACAAACCGCAGGGATTTAGTTACAACATACATGATCAGGCTGTCGTCGTGGAGCAGCTCCTCAGCCACCTGCGCCTGCAGCGCTTCGCGCTGTTCGGGCATAGCATGGGCGGAAGTGTTGCCATCGAAGCGGCGGGGCTGCTGGGCGAGCGGGTGACCACGCTGCTGGTCTCCGAACCAAACCTGTTTGCCGGCGGCGGCGAATACAGCAGGCGCATTGCGGCGCAATCCGAAGCGGCTTTTATCGCCGAAGGCTATGCCAGGCTGCTGGCTGAAGAGCGCTCACCGTGGGCCGGCTGTTTGCAAAACAGCGCGCCCTGGGCCGTCTGGCGGGCCGCCAGCAGCCTGATACGTGGCAGCGACACGCCCTGGTTTACCCAGCTCTGTCGGTTACGCTGTCAGAAACGACTGATTGTCGGCGAGCTGTCGCTGCCTTATGCCGATATCGACCTGATGCAGGCGCAAGGCATCCCGGTCGGGATTGTGCCCCACGCGGGGCACTCGATGGCGTGGGAAAACCCGGAGGGGCTGGCGCAGCTTATCGCCAGCCACGGTTAAGGGAATACCGGCGTCAGAAAGGAAGTTCGCGGGGCTGGGTCTGGAGGGTTATCCAGCGCAGCTCGGTGAACTCCGCGATACCGGCCCGGCCACCGAAGCGGCCATAGCCGGAGGCTTTGCAGCCGCCAAACGGCATTTGCGCCTCATCGTGAACCGTTGGGCCATTGATATGGCAAATGCCGGTCTGCAGGCGTTGCGCCACGTTCCACGCTCTGGCGCTGTCACGGCTGTAGACCGCCGCGGACAACCCATATTCGCTGTCGTTGGCTACGGTCAGCGCCTCTTCCTCGTTATTGACGCGAATAATCGCTTTTACCGGCCCGAAGGACTCTTCGCGCCACAATCGCATCTCCTGTGTGACACCGTCCAGTAAGGTTGGAGGCATGTAAGTATCGCTGGCTTTCCCGCCGGTTAACAGACGAGCGCCTTTGGCTAACGCGTCGTCGATTAATGCATTGCAGCGGGTAATGGTGTTCATATCGACTACCGGGCCCGTGAGGCTGATGGGCAGGGCGGCGGCGCGTTTGGCCAGCAACGGAATAAAGGTTTCCGCCACGGCGTTGTCAACAATAATGCGTTCGGTGGACATACAGATCTGCCCGGCGTTGGCGAAGGCGCCAAAAATGGCCCCAGCCGCGGCTTGCTCGATATCGGCATCGTCCAGCACCAGCAGCGGCGCCTTACCGCCGAGTTCCAGTACCGCTGGCTTGAGATGTTGCCCGCAGGTGCGGGCGATAATCCGCCCCACCGGCGTGGAGCCGGTAAAGTTAACCCGCCGTACCGCCGGATGGGCAATGAGCGACTCCACCAGCGCCGGGGCATCCTCAGGCGCGCAGGTAAGGTAGTTGACCACGCCCGGCGGGAAGCCCGCTGCGTCAAGAGCGTCAATAATCAGTCCCTGTGTGGCTGGCGACAGCTCGGCGCCCATAAGGATCACCGTGTTTCCGCAGGCCAACGGCGTCGCCAGCGCCCGGGTGGCGAGGATCAGCGGTGCGTTCCACGGCGCCATGCCCAGCACCACGCCGGCCCCCTGGCGGACGCCCATCGCCAGGTTTCCCGGCACGTTAGAGGGGATGATCTGTCCTTCAATCTGGGTGGTGAGGGCTGCCGCCTCCCGCAGAATATCCGCTGCCAGATGGACGTTAAACCCCGCCCAATGGGCGGTCGCGCCGGTCTCTGCCGCCATAGCGGCGATAAATTTAGCCTCGCGCAACAGCATATGTTCCGCCGCGTCGAGCAGTAAGCGACGCCGTTCCGCCGGGGGCGTATCACGCCAGCGTGGGAAGGCGCTGGCCGCGGCTTCGACGCAGCGTTTAGCGTCGGCGAGGCTGGCGGCAGCGGCCACCGAGGCCACATCGTCGTGGGCAGGGTGGCGGCGGGTAAAGGTGCGGCGGTCTTCGGCATCGTGCCACTGGCCGTTAAGGTACAAATTGCAGGTGATTGTCATAATGGAAACCTCTTGTTCTGCGGTTTTCCCAGTGTACCGGGCGGCACTGACGGTAAGCGTGAGCCGGGCGGTTATCGCACAATTTTTTGCAGGAATTCAGAGCGGCTCACACCCACCCGGCGCTGTCTGGCGGAAAAAACAGCGCGATGCCGATAAAAACAACACATTCAGCGTGATTAGCATAAGGTGATAGCCATTGATTATTTGCCCGGGGCGAGGGGCTGTGCTGTTATTACGCTTCTTATAATCAATAATCAGGACTTATAACCATGTCTACAGGGAAAACCACGCTGGCGCTGCTGCTGAGCGCACTGCTGCCGGCCGGCGCTGCATGGGCCGCAGGCAATGACACACTGGTCTACTGCTCAGAGGCCTCCCCGGAGTCCTTCAATCCGCAGATCGCCAGCTCCGGCCCGTCGTTCGTCGCCAGCTCGCAGGTACTGTATAACCGTCTGGTCACTTTTGACCCGGTGAAGAACACACCGATTCCGTCGCTGGCCACCGAGTGGCACGTCTCTGAGGATGGCAAAACCTGGACCTTTACTCTGCGTCAGGGGGTAAAGTTCAACAGCAATAAATTCTTCAAACCGACCCGTGATTTTAACGCCGACGACGTCCTGTTCTCCGTGCTGCGCCAGATGGATCCCCAACATCCTTATCACAAGGTGTCGCAGGGGAACTATGAGTACTTCCACGACGTGGGCCTCGATAAGCTGATTAAGTCGGTGAAAAAGGTCGATGACTATCACGTCCAGTTCGTGCTTAACGAGCCGAACGCGGCGTTTCTCGCCGACTGGGGCATGGACTTCGCCTCTATTCTGTCGGCGGAGTATGGTGAGGCGATGCTGAAGAAAGGGACGCCAGAGAATGTTGATAACTGGCCTGTCGGTACCGGGCCGTATGCCCTGCAGCAGTATAAAGTGGATTCCCAAATCCGCTATATCGCCAATCCCCACTACTGGGAAGGCGAGGTACCAACCAAGCACCTGATCTTCTCCATTACGCCGAACGTCGAGACCCGTCTGGCAAAACTGCAGACCAACGAGTGCCAGATTATTCCTGCGCCTTCGCCGGTACAGTTCCCGGTGATTAAGGGCAATAACGATCTGGCGCTGCATGCGGTCGAGGCGCTGAACGTCGGCTATCTGGCGTTTAATACCGAGAAAAAACCGTTTGATAATGTGCTGGTACGCCAGGCGTTAAACTACGCCACCGACAAGCAGGCGATCGTCAAGGCGGTATTCCTTGATTCCGGCAGCGTAGCGAAATCACCGATCCCATCGGCGATGCTTGGATATAAGAAGGATCTCCCTGACTACGACTACGATCCGCAGAAAGCGAAAGCGCTGCTCAAGCAGGCGGGTCTGGAGCAAGGGGCGGAAGTGACCCTGTGGTCGATGCCGGTCCAGCGCCCCTACAACCCTAACTCCAAACGCATTGCCGAAATGATCCAAAACGACTGGGCCAAAGTAGGGATAAAAGCAAAGATTGTCAGCTATGAATGGGGCGAATACCTTGCCGGCATGCGCAAAGGGGAGCATGACAGCGCCCTGTATGGCTGGATGTCGGACAACGGCGATCCGGACAACTTTGCCGGTACGCTGCTCAGCTGTGATAATATCCAGACCGGCTCCAACGCCGCCCGCTGGTGCAATAAATCCTATGACGCGCTGGTGAAGAAAGCGCTGTTGGTGAGCGATCCGCAGGCGCGGGCAAAACTTTACGCACAGGCGCAGGAGATCTTCTACCAGCAGGCGCCATGGATCACCCTGGCGACCGGCAAGACCTTCTATGCCACCCGCAGCAACGTCAGCGGCTACACTGTGAGCATGATGGGAAGTGATTTTTCCAAAGCGAAACTGAATTAAGCGAAAGGAGAACAGGATGGCACATCTGGATGAGGTTATTGTCAACGTTGATAATACCATTGCCGAGGGGGTTATCGCTCATATGAATGAGCTGCTGATCGCCCTGAGCGATGATGCGCAGCTCAGTCGTGAGGAACGCTATACTCAGCAGCAGCGTCTGCGCACCGCCATTGCCCATCATGGGCGACAGCATCAGGAAGAGCAGGACGCGCGCCGCGAGCAGTTGACCAAAGGCGGCGCGATCCTCTGAAGATGCGCTCAGAACTGGCGTCTGGCCACCAGCCAGGCGCCGACCACCAGCATCACCGCCCCGCATAACGGTCCGATGAGCGCCCGCACTGGCACGCCGTGGGCGCGAACTAAATCCATGATCAGGCCGCCCACCAGCTGGCTGGCCACCAGTACCGCAATGGTCGTCGCAGCGCCAACGTTTTGATAGCCGCTAATGCTGGCGAAGACGAAAAAGGACCCCAGCAGGCCGGGGATCAGCGTCCACCACTTCACGCTCTGGGCCAGTTCCTGAAAACCGGGGATGCCCTGGCGCAGCAGCAGCAAGGTTACGAAAATAACAATCCCCACCAGCGAATTGAGCAGCATGGCGATCAGGATCGTCGATGACGACTGGGTGATGCGCACCATCAGCGTGTTCTGCACCACCAGGCCAACGCCGGCGGCGATCAGGCAGGTGAGGGTGAGCGACGCATTCATGCCTTGCCGTCCGGTTCCTGACGCTCGTCAAGCTGCAGCTGCATAAAGGTCAGATCCAGCCAGCGGCCAAATTTGGTGCCCACCTGCGGCATCTGTCCGGTGGTGATAAAGCCCAGCGTTTCATGCAGATGTAGCGAAGCGTGGTTCTGCGACTCGATGCCGGCAACCATCACATGTTTATTTAGCCGTCGTGCTTCGGCGATCAAGGCGACCAGCAGTTGGCGACCCAGTCCTTTTCCCTGATGATCCGGGTGAACGTACACCGAATGCTCTACGGTGTGGCGAAAGCCGTCAAACGCGCGCCAGTCGCCAAAGGAGGAGTAGCCGGTAATGACGCCGTCTTCCTCGCTCACCAGTACCGGAAAGCCTGCCAGCTGGCGGGCCTCATACCACGCGATGCGGTTGTCGGTATCCACGGTTTTATCATTCCAGATGGCGGCGGTATGGACGACGGCATGGTTATAGATCTCGGCGATCGCCGCGCAGTCATCTTTAATGGCAGGGCGAATGGTCATAGCAAACCTCAGTTTTCTGTACACTATAGTAGTACGTTATTATTACAATAATGAACGTCATGCTGTCATCCGTTTTCAGCAGAAATTTTACTGATAACCCCGTCCTGTCGCGGACTGCGCGGCGGTTGTGCAAAGGACGGTCGCCTACTATAGTGTTACGTTATGAATACTATAGAAGACAACCTCAATCAGCGCATCAGCGCGCGTATCCGCATCGAGCGCGAGTCCCGCGGCTGGTCGCTGAACGACCTCGCGGAACGGGCCGGCGCCTCGCGGGCGATGATCCATAAAATCGAGCGCGGCGAAAGCAGTCCGACAGCCTCGATGCTGGGTCGGCTTTCCGGCGCCTTCGGCATCAGTATGTCGACCCTGATCGCCCGTGCGGAAATGCAGGAAGGCAAGCTGTTGCGCTTTGCCAGCCAGCCGGTATGGCACGACCCGCAAAGCCACTATCTGCGCCGCCACGTTTCGCCGCGCAGCGATCTGCCCATCGATCTGGTGCAGATTGAGCTGCCGCCCGGCAGCGATGTACCCATGCCGGCGGCGTCCTATGCTCTGGCCCGCCAGCTGATCTGGCTCCAGCAGGGCGAGCTGGTGTTCGTCGAAGGCAATACCCGCCATGAGATGCAGGCAGGAGATTGTCTGGAGCTTGGTCCGCCAAACGACTGTCGCTTTATTAATGAATCCGCGGCGACCTGCGTCTATCTGGTGGTTCGTCTTAATCAATCGCCATCCGGCTCTTAATGTTAAAGCGTAATGCGCATAAAGCAGCTAGCCTCAGTACAGTCTGCTAACAAGAGGAGTTTGCTATGACAGATCAACCGCAACGCCATCGCCGCTGGGTCCTGGCTTCCCGTCCCCATGGTGAACCGACGGCAGAGAATTTCCGCCTGGAAGAGAGCGAGGTGCCGACGCCAGGCCCGGGCCAGGTGCTGCTGCGTACCGTTTATTTATCGCTCGACCCGTATATGCGCGGGCGCATGAGCGACGCGCCCTCCTATTCGCCGCCGGTGGCTATCGGTGCGGTGATGGTCGGGGGAACGGTGAGCCGCGTGGTCAGCTCAAATCATGCCGATTATCAGCCCGGCGACTGGGTGCTGGGCTACAGCGGCTGGCAGGATTATGAACTCTCCGACGGCAGTGGACTGGTGAAGCTGGGGGACAATCCGCAACACCCGTCCTGGTCGCTGGGGGTCCTGGGGATGCCGGGCTTCACCGCTTATATGGGATTACTGGATATTGGCCAGCCGAAGGCGGGCGAAACGCTGGTGGTCGCCGCGGCCACCGGGCCGGTGGGCGCCACGGTCGGACAGATCGGCAACATTAAGGGTTGCCGCACCGTCGGCATCGCTGGCGGCGCGGAGAAATGTCGCTATGCGGTTGAGACGTTAGGCTTTGATGTCTGCCTTGACCATCGTGCGGATGATTTCGCCGAACAGCTGGCCCAGGCCTGCCCGCAGGGCATTGACGTTTATTATGAAAACGTCGGCGGCAAGGTTTTTGACGCGGTGCTGCCGCTGCTGAATACCGCCGCGCGGGTACCGGTCTGCGGGCTGGTAAGCGGCTATAACGCTACCGGTCTGCCGGACGGGCCGGATCGTCTGCCGCTACTGATGGCGACCATCCTCAAAAAGCGCATCCGGATGCAGGGCTTTATTATCGGCCAGGATTACGGGCATCGGATCGCCGAATTCCAGCAACAGATGGGGCGCTGGGTGCAGGAGGGGAAAATCAAATATCGTGAGCAGCAGATAGATGGCCTGGAGCAGGCGCCGCAGGCGCTGATCGGCCTGTTAAAAGGTGAGAACTTCGGTAAGGTAGTGATCCGCGTCGCGGCGGACGACCAGCCCGCCGGGTAACGCGGCAATTGCCCCTTTCCCCGGCGGGGAGAGGGGCAGGTAACGCTATCAGGCGTAAAAGGTTAACCGCTGGGCGAGCAGATCGACAAACGCCTCGCGGTCCACATCCAGCATCAGGGTGGTATTGGGCGGGTTGCCGGTCAGATGATAGTAATCGACCACCGTCATTCCCTGGGTATAGTGTCCTTGCGTTTCCACGCCGACCCAGCGCTCAATAGTGGTAAAGATCTCCGGCTTGAGGAGCCAGGCGATGGTGCAGGGATCGTGCAGCGGCGCGCCGTCAAAGCCCCATTTTTCATCTTTGTGGTAGGCCATAAAGAAGTCGAGCAGCTCGGCGACAATGGTCGACACCGGATTGCCAATCTGGCGGAATCGCTCGATATCGGCGGGAAGGATTTGCGCCCGATGCGTAACATCCAGCCCCGCCATAACCACCGGGATCCCGGACTGAAAGACCATCTCCGCCGCCTGCGGATCAACGTAAATATTAAACTCCGCCGCCGGCTGCCAGTTGCCCAGCCCCATCGCGCCCCCCATGATCACGATGCGGGCGATCTTCGCGTGCAGCTCCGGGTGGCTGGCGAGCAGCAGGGCGACGTTGGTCTGCGGCCCGGTGGCCACCAGGGTCACCGGCTCCTGGCTCTCGCGCAGCACCCTGGCCATCAGCTCGACGGCAGTGCAGTTCTGCGGCGCAAAGGCCGGATCCGGCAGATTCGGGCCATCCAGTCCGCTTTCCCCGTGCACGTTATCGGCGATGATCAGATCGCGCATCAACGGCTTCCACGCGCCGCCAGCCACCGGGATATCCGGCCGGTTCAGCAGCGTCAGCATACGCAGCACGTTGCGCAGGGTCTTGTCCGGCGTCTGGTTGCCCGCGGAAGCGGTGACGGCTTTGACCTCCAGCTCCGGCGAGGCGAGGGCAAGAACCAGGGCGATCGCGTCATCATGTCCCGGATCGCAATCAATCATAATCGGCAGTGCCATAGCAGCTCCTTGTTGGCGATGTTCTGTGACCAGACTAACGCTGCGAGTCGAGGCAGACGAGATGGTGTGCAGAATAGTGTGATGGTGAGCACGATTGGGGCGATAGCGTCGCGCGACCCTGCGGAACCATGATGCTCCGCCTTGCGGTGGCGCAAGATGGTTCCCGGCGCGGCGCGATATACTAGAAAATTGCTAATCCTTACGGATATTAATGGTTTGCTTTTCGGCGAGCGGATTCTTATCCTTAAGAAAACTCGAGAGGTTATTACGATGAAAGATGTAGTAGATAAATGCAGCACCAAAGGCTGCGCCATTGATGTCGGTACCATCATTGATAACGAGGACTGCGTCTACCGGGCTGAGAAAATGTTCCCGAGCCGCGAGGAAGCAGAATCCACGGTTGCCGCCGTTCGCGAACGTGCCGCCGCCGCGGCGCCGGCCAGTGAACCGCCGCAGGTCGATTACACCATTGCCGCCGCTGGCGACGCGGTGAAACTGGACCTCTCCATCGCCTTCTCCTGCCAGGCGGAGAAGATCATTTTCGAATTGTCCCTGAGAAATCTGCTTTAATTCGCTCCCGTAGCGGAAGAACGTTGCCCCTGACGGGCAGTCGCCTTCCGCTGGTGCAGCCCGCTGCCCGCCCGGCGACCTGCGCCGGGTGAGCGCGGTTAGTCTTGAAAGACGATGTTTCCGGCAACCATGGTCATCACCACGCGACTGTCGCCAATTTCCTCATGGGCAACGGCGAAAATATCGCGATCCAGCACCTGAAAATCAGCGACTTTGCCGATCTCAATTGAGCCGCGTACCGTTTCTTTGCCTTCCTGACAGGCCGCATTGATGGTGTACATCCGCACGCCATCCGCCACGCTAATCGCCAGCTCCGGGCGAATAACCTTGCCGCTGGACGATGATTTGCGGGTGACGGCAGCCTGAACCATTTTGCGCCAGTTCACCAACGCCATAATGCCATCTGACCCGCCGGCGACGATGACCCCAAGGTCGATGATATCCCGCAGTCCTTTGCAGATTTCCCCCTTGATGCCACAGTAGCGGGCACGTTGTTCGTAGTCATACGCCGGGCCGCCGGGTGAGGGTTGTTCGGAAAGCAGAATGCCGTATTTTGCCGCCGTCACGAAATCTTGCCGATCGCCCATGGAGCCATGCAGCACATAATTCCGCCGACTCTCCCCCGGATAGCGCTGAATCGCCTGCACGAAGCTGTTAACCGTGGTCTTTACCGCCTTATCGCCGACCGCGTGGACAGCCACCTGAAAACCGCGCTGGTGAGCCAGCATAATCATCTGCTGTAGCGCCTCAGCTTGTTCTTCCTCGGTTGCCCCGGGGCCACCAAACACCGAGCGTCCGCGATATCCCGGCCGGTCGGCGTAATCCTGATTCATCCACGCCGTGTGCGACGTGGGTACGCCATCGCAGAACAGCTTTATGGTCCGGCAATCCAGCCAGTCCCGGTCGGTGAACAGAGAGAAATCAAAGCTATCCAGATCGCGCTTCAGAGTGGCGCAGGACTGAACGCCCCGCTCGGCGGAGTAAAAGGCGATGGATACCCGGGCGGTGAGTTTCCCTTCATCCTGCAGTTCACGGTACGCGGCGATGGCGCGATCCCCCGCGGCGCCCACCTCGCGCGTGTTTTCCCCCGGCCCCATCGCGCCTTCGGTGTAGCTGGCGTAGCCTTCACTGTTCATCAGGCGCTGGGCTGCCAGAAGGTTCTCTTTGAGGGCCGCTACGGTCAGACGCGGCATCGTGCCGGATGCCAGATGCAGGGCGGGCAGGTCGATGAAATTACCGTCCAGTTCGCCACTGGCCATTCGTCCCAGATGTCCGCCGAGGGGATCTGGCGTGCTGGCGTCAAGACCGGAGAGCGCCAGCGCCCGGCTGTTGATGATACAGGAGTGACCGTCCCACAGGGCGAGCAGGGTGGGATGATCGGTCGTGACATCGTCAATATCCCAGCGCGTCAGGGAGCGCTGCTCGGCCGCGCATTCCTCAATCGCATTCGGATCCAGTCCACAGACGCGGATCCACTCTCCGGCCGGAGTGCGCGCTGCCTGGTCGCGCAGTCTTTCCCGCAGTTCGGCCAGGGAACGCACGTCCTGGCAGTTCAGGCAATGCCAGCTGTCAGCGAGCCAGCCGATATGGATATGAGAGTCATGCGCGGCGGGTAGAATGAGTTTGCCCTCAAGGTCAATGACCTGCGTCTGGGGACCAATATGCTGCTGAATCTCCTGGTCTTCACCAACGTTAATAATCCATCCCTGCTTTACGGCGATGGCGCGCTTAAAACTAAAATGAGCGTCCACCGTGGCGACCTTGCCGTTAATTAATACGCAGTCCGCATAAACGACATTATCCATTTATTCCTCCCTGTCGGATGAAAATACCGATCACTATAAATAGTCATCATGGTGATTATATGGCAGCTATCTGACTACGAAGGGGATGGAGTGTCAAGCGCGGGTGGTTGGCGGTGTCAGCCTGGCGGTGGAAGAGACGATAAGGAAAAGCGCTGCGCCCGCCGATAGCGAGAGCCATCGGCGGGCGCAGGGGCGTGTTATTCGAAGCGCCAGGCGAGGTTCAGGCCGATGCCGTAGTTGCGTCCCGGTGCAGGTTCGTAGTAGCGTCCGTTGGACTCGTTAACGATGACAGAGCCGACGTACTCCCGGTCGAACAGGTTGTCGACGCGACCGAACAGATCCAGATCCATTTTGCCATAACTCCATTTATAGCCGGTCGTCAGGCCAACCACCGTCCAGGAGGGGGCTTTGGCGGTGTTTTCGTCATTGGCCATGATGTCGCTCATATAGCGAATATCGCTGCCGGCATACCAACCTTGCTCCGGCTGATAGCCGAAAGAGGCGTAGCCCATATTGCGCGCGATCCCCGGAATACGGTTGCCGTTGCAGCTGGCATCATCGCAGACGTTAGTGCGATAGGTCGCGTCCAGCCAGGTCCAGGCCGCCTTCAGACGCCAGCTCTCGCCAAACTGCTGATCCAGTCCCAGTTCCATCCCCTGACGACGGGTCTTGCCGGCGTTTTTATAACTGGTGCGCCCGCCGCTACTGCTGTCGACCACGATCTCATTATCGGTATTGGTCTGGAACAGGGCGGCGGTGAACAGCCCATTGCCGATCCGCGTCTTGCTACCGATCTCCACCGTGTCGTTGGTGGAGGGCTTCAGGCCGAAGTTAAGGCCGCTCTGGTTATCGGAGCGGTAGGAGAGTTCGTTAATGGTCGGCGTCTCGAAGCCGCGGCCGGCGGAGAGGTAGACGTTCCACGCGTCGGTCAGGGCATATTTCAGCGAGCCTGCGGGCAGCCATTTGTGATAGCTGGCATCGCCGCTGTCATCGCCATTGCCCGGCGTGATGTAGTAGTCATTTGAATCGAACCATACTGAGCTGTAGCGAACCCCGGCATCGAGCGAGAGTTTTTCCGTTAATTGCCACTGGGTCTGCAGGTAGGGATCGACGTTCCACATCAGGTTGCGTTCGTTACGGCGCAGCGCGCCCTGTTCGCCATACTGCGGCGCGCCGTTGACCATCACAAAGTTTTCATACCCTTTGCGCCGCTCGCTCATGTTCTCGTAGTCGAGCCCGGCGGTCAGGGTGACGGGCACCAGCAGCTCTCCGCGATGGGTCAGCCGGGTATCGATCCCCTGGTAGTGGCGGGTAAGGTCGATCACCCCGCCGGCATGGCTCGGCTTCAGCTGCGGCGCGCGGGGAATGGACTGGAACTGGGTGGTTTCACGTTCCCCGGCGTACATCATAACGCTGAGATCGTCCTGGGCGCTGAGCTGGCGCTCATAGCGCAGGCCGGCCTGGGTCTGCCGGGTGTTTTTGCGGGTATTGTATTCGTCGCCGCGCGGTGACTGGCGCGGGTTATCGCGCCATTCGTCGGCGGTTAAGCCGCCAGCGTCATTGGCTTTGATGTCCACGCTGTTCAGCAGCAGGGTCAGCTTACTGACGTCGTTGATGCGCACCCCCAGCCGGGCGTTCGCCAGATTTTTGCGCGCGCCGCTGTGATCGCGATAGCCATGGGTGGTAAAGCGATTGGTTGAAACCGTGTAATCCACATCGCCTGCATGGCTGCCGTCGCCAACGGCGCCAGTGGCTTTCAGTCCGTAGTGCCAGGTGCCGAAGCTGCCATAGTAGCTGCTGGCTTCCACGGTGGGCGGCTGGGCGCCGGTCTGGCTGGTGACGTTGATCACCCCGCCGGACGAGTTACCGTACAGGGCAGAGAAGGGGCCGCGCAGCACCTCAATGGTGTCAACGCTGCCGATATCGATATTCGAGGTCTGCCCCTGGCCATCGGGCATGGTCGCCGGAATGCCATCCACATAGATGCGCAGCCCGCGCACGCCGTAGGTTGAGCGGGAGCCAAAGCCGCGGATCGACAGCTGTAGATCCTGGGCATAGTTTTGCCGGTTCTGCACCTGCAGGCCCGGTACGGCGCCCAGCGATTCAGAGAGATTAACGCGCGGCGCGGCCTGGCGCATTTCATCCCCATTGACCACGCTGACGGCGGCGGGGGTATCCAGCTCAGAAACCGTGGTTGGCGCGGCGGTCACCACCATGGTTTGTTCATCTGCGGCCTGGGCCGCGGCAATCAGCGGTAGCAGCAGCGCCGGCAGGGCGGCGTGACGCACGGACAGGATTTTCATCGATAATACTCAGAGACGAACCAAATGGAACATATGTATATATGTTACCTCGTTTGTAAAATATTTGAAAATTATTAACTGCCGTTGGTTAACGGATAGTGCTTCTTGCTGATGAATTTACCGAACAACAACAATTAGCGCTCCACTTTGATATAAATAATGATTACTATTCGCATTCAAAAATCAAGGTAAAGCCAGGACTTTACCGCCGGAAGCGATGTCGGGTCAGCACATACTGGTTTATCAAAGGGAGTCGTCATGTCACTACGTCATTTTGCCGCGCCGCGTCTGCGCCATTCACTGTTATTCACCTCTCTGCTGCTGGCGGGCAGCTTTAGCGCCCACGCCGCAGAAGAGATGCTGCGTAAGGCCGTGGGGAAAGGGGCCTATGAAATGGCCTACAGCCAGCAGGAGAATGCCCTGTGGGTTGCCACGTCGCAGAGCCGTTCGCTGGACAAGGGCGGTATTGTTTATCGTCTTGACCCTAACACCCTGGATGTGACGCAGATTATTCACAACGATCTGAAGCCGTTCGGCGCCACTATCAACCATGCCACCGGCACGCTGTGGTTTGGTAATACCGTCGACAGCACTGTCACCGCTATTGACGCCAAAACCGGGGCAGTGAAGGGGCGGCTGGTGCTTGACGAGCGTCAGCGCAGCGAAACCGTGCGCCCGCTGCAGCCGCGCGAGCTGGCCGTGAACGAGCAGACCAACACGGTCTACATTACCGGTCTGGGCAAAGAGAGCGTGATTTGGGTGGTGGATGGCGCGACCCTGAAGCTGAAAACAACCATTACCGGCACCGGCGCGATGGCCACGGGTCTGGCGATCGATCCGCAGGCTAAGCGTCTCTATGCCACCAATGCCGACGGCGAACTGCTGACCATCGACAGCGAGAGCAATACCATTGTGTCGCGCAAGAAATTGCAGGATGACGGTAAAGCGCATTTCTATCTTAACCTGAGCCTGGATACCGCTGGTCACCGTGCTTTTATTACCGACAGCAAGCAGCCGGAGGTACTGGTGGTCGATACCCGCGACGGCAAGGTGCTGGAGAAAATTGCCGCGCCGGAATCACTGGCGGTGCTGTTTAACCCGGTGCGTAATGAAGCCTACGTGACGCACCGCAAGGCCGGAGAAGTCAGCGTTATCGACGGTAAGCGCTATAAAGTGGTGAAGACCTTTAAAACGCCGACTCACCCCAACAGCCTGGCGCTCTCCGAGGACGGCAAAACGCTGTACGTCAGCGTGAAACAGGCGTCCAGCCGCGAAAAAGAAGCTACCGCACCGGACGACGTGATCCGCATCGCGCTGTAAGGCGCCCGGGCGCGACGCCGATCGGTTCATGGTCGTCGCGCCCGGCATCCTGGCGGGCCGGGACAGGCACCTCACCCTCTGTTACAAACGCGTATTGGCCCGATAAACCTGATGGTTATACACTTACCCCTTTCCCGCCAGGCGCGGGCAGTAGTAATCAGTGGAGATAAAATGAAAAAACCATTTATGGTACTTTGCGCAGGCGCCATGCTGGCGCTGCTGGCAGGCTGTACGTCCAACTACGTGATGACCACCAAAAGCGGTCAGACGATTGTCACCCACGGCAAGCCGCAGCTGGATGAAGATACAGGGATGACCAGCTATATCGATGAGTCGGGTAATAAGCGGGAAATTAACAGCAGCGATGTCTCGCAGCTGGTTGAAGATAATTAAGTTCTGACCTCCCGGTTTGCCCGCGACGGACAAACCGGGAGTCCTGCCTGTTACTTCCTCAGCGTCGGCGCCGTACTGTGAATGGCATGGACGCGTTTACGCACACCAAACCAGCCAGCCACCAGCAATACCGCCAGCAGCGGAATTGAGCCTATGGTGTAGGTGCCGTTCGGATAATCGAAGGCCATCAGCACCAGCACGCTGAACAGGAACAGCAGCGTCAGCCAGGAGGTGAACGGCGCCCCCGGCATTCTGAAGCTGACCTTTGCCGCTTTCCCTTCCTTGATCGCTTTGCGCAGACGCATCTGGCACACCACGATAAAGCCCCAGGAGGCAATGATCCCCAGCGAAGCGACGTTAAGTACGATCTCAAACACCTGCGACGGCACCAGATAGTTAAGGAACACCCCCACCACATATACCCCCAGCGTCGCCAGGATCCCGGCGTAAGGGACGTGATGACGGCTCATCTTCGACATAAACTTCGGCGCGGAGCCCCCCATCGACATCGAGCGCAGAATACGCCCGGTGCTGTAGAGACCCGAGTTAAGGCTGGAGAGGGCCGCGGTTAACACCACGATGTTCATCACGCTGCCGATATAAGGTACGCCCAGTTTTGAGAAGAAGGTGACGAACGGACTTTGTCCGGCCTGGTAGGCATTCCAGGGCAGGAGCAGTACCAGCAGCACCACCGAACCGACGTAGAACAGGCCGATACGCCAGATCACGCTGTTGATGGCTTTCGGCACCATCGACTCTGGATCTTTACACTCGCCGGCCGCGGTTCCCACCAGCTCAATGGAGGCGAAGGCGAAGACCACGCCCTGCACCAGCACCAGCGCCGGCAGGAGGCCGTGCGGGAAGAAACCACCGTTATCGGTGATCAGATGGAAGCCGGTGGCATTGCCATCCAGCGGCTTACCGGAGCCGAGGAAAATGGTGCCGACCACGAGGAAGGCGACGATCGCCAGCACTTTAACCAGCGCGAACCAGAACTCCATCTCGGCGAACCACTTCACGCCGATCATGTTCATGGTGCCGACGATGGCCAGCGCGCCAAGGGCGAAGACCCACTGCGGCACGTCGCCAAACGCGCCCCAGTAGTGCATATACAGCGCCACGGCGGTGATATCGACGATCCCGGTCATGGCCCAGTTAACGAAGTACATCCAGCCGGCCACGTAAGCGGCCTTTTCACCGAGGAATTCCCTGGCATAGGAGACGAAGCTGCCGCTCGAGGGGCGGTGGAGAACCAGTTCGCCGAGGGCGCGAAGAATAAAGAAGGAGAAGATGCCGCAGACCAGATAGACCAGGGCAAGCGCTGGCCCTGCCATTTGTAAACGTGCCCCGGCGCCGAGGAACAAACCGGTACCGATGGCGCCGCCGATGGCGATCATCTGTACCTGACGGTTGCCCATCGCTTTGTGATAACCCGCTTCATGTGAGTTGAGCCAGTGGCGTTTTGCAGCATGATGCTCCGCTGCATTTTCGTGTTTCGTATTCATTGATGTATCAGTTTCCTGTCAATGCCCATGTTTGCAGCCGGAGTGGAGGACGGCTGGCACATTATGCTGGCTTTCTCATCATTCTGACGTAGGAGATAAGCTCAGACATGGCGCTGAATCCTACACGTAACGTAATAGTTACGCACCTAAAACATTTACCGATAGCATTTGACAGATTTATCAATGAGATCAGCGTCGCAGAGTTTCCAGTAACAGCGTGAAAGCGCTGGTATGCTGGCGCCGGCTGGGGTAGTAGAGATGGTAGCCGGGGAAGGTGGGGGTCCACTCCGTCAGCACCCGCACCAGCCGGCCACTGGCTAAGGCCTCCGCCACGCAATCGTCCGGAACGTAGGCCAGCCCGAGGCCCGCTTCCGCCGCGTCGATGCGCTGCGGCAGGCTGTTGAGGATCAATTGTCCCTCCACTCGCACCTGAATCTCCCGGCCATCGCGGGCAAATTCCCAGGCGTAAAGTCCCCCTCGTGTCGGCAGACGCAGATTGATGCAGCGATGCCGGGCAAGATCCCAGGGCGTTTGCGGCGTACCGGCCCGCTGCAGATAGGCCGGCGAACCCACCACCGCCATCCGCATATCCGGGGCGATGCGCACGGCAATCATATCTTTTGCCACCTGTTCGCCGAGACGCACCCCGGCGTCGAAGCGGTCACCCACGATATCCGTGAGACCATTATCAACAGTGATTTCGATGTTAATATCAGGATATTGCAGCATAAATGGCTTTAGCGCCGGCCAGAGCACCGCGCTGGCGGCATGCTCCCCGGCGGTGATGCGCAGGTTGCCCGCCGGGCGCTCTCGGGTGTCGCGCAGGGCGGCCAGGGCCTGCTCCATCTCTTCCAGATGCGGACCGAGGCGCTGAATCAGTCGCTCGCCCGCTTCGGTCGGCACCACGCTGCGGGTGGTGCGGGTCAGCAGCCGCACATCGAGCCGCGCTTCAAGATGGCGCATAGCATGGCTGAGCGCCGATTGCGACACGCCAAGCTGGGCCGCCGCGCGGGTAAAGCTGCGCTCACGCGCTACCACCATAAAGGAGAGCAGATCGTTTACGTTCTCTTTTAGCATAATCTTTCCGGATTGATGAATACCGCTCACAGGTACGCTGAGTGTAAGCCCGACGGAGGGGAGGCGCCAGTCTGATAGCCGGACGCAGTGGAGCAGAATGATCACGACGGTTAACAACGCAGGGTTTAATTCATCAAGACGGCGAATGTAATGTAATATGTCCAAAAAACTGCAGCGCCAGGCGAACCCACACAATGACACCCTTACACTTTCATAAATATCACGGGCTGGGTAATGATTACCTGGTATGCCATCGCGACGTTGCCGATCAGTTGAGCAACGAGCATATACAAATTCTGTGCCATCGCCACTATGGCGTGGGATCGGATGGCCTGCTGATCGACAGCGGCGATCAGATCAATCCCACTCTGCGTATTATCAATCCGGACGGCTCCGAGGCGGAGAAAAGCGGTAACGGGCTACGGATCTATGCGCGTTATCTTTTTGATATCGGTCGTGTCGGCCATGAGCCCTTTCTGGTACACACGGCGGGCGGTGACGTTTATTGCACTGTGCATGGCGATGTTCATCAGATTAGCGTCGACATGGGGCGGGCGAATTTCAATCCGGCGGCGCTGCCCGCCTTAGTGAATTTGCCTGAGGCGGTGAATTATCCTTTGCCGCTGGCGGATGAAACCCTGTCCGTCGTGCTGGTCTCCATGGGCAATCCCCACTGCGTTGTTCTCGTCGATAAGCTCGATCTGGCGCAGGTTCATCGTTTAGGACCGCAAATCGAACACCATTCCTTGTTCCCCAAACGCACCAATGTCCAGTTCGTGGAAGTTATCGATCGCCATACGCTGAAGATTGGTATCTGGGAGCGGGGCGCGGGGTTCACGATGGCCTCCGGGAGCAGCAGTTGTGCGGCTGCCAGCGCGATGCGCCGGTTAGGGAAGGTGGACGATCGGGTGGATGTCAACATGCCTGGTGGTCAGCTGCACATCGCCTTCGATGCGGATTTTCAGGTCCGTATGCGTGGCCCGGTGCATAAAATCGCCAGCCTGACGCTGGATAAAGACTGCTTTGTTGGCGGCAGCGCCATCTTCACTGGCGCTGCATAACCGATGGCGCGGTCAGCCTGAAATTAATTCTCCTGAGGATCTGCCGACGGCCCGTTTGCCGAACAAACGATGGTGGCATGGTCCCACCAGGCATTGTGCTTAACGTTGGTGGCAAGGACGGTAAATTGCGCCTGCTGTATCTCATTCAGTAAAGCCGGGAGGGGTTTAAGCGTACGCCAGGGCTGCCCCTCTTTCAGGAGATGATGCCTGGCAGGATCGTAAGTGGCGAGGTCTTCAGCATAACGAGGAAGCCCGCACATCGAGCCGATCACCAGCCGGCCTGCGGATTTCAGCAATCTTCTCGCCTCGGCGAAAAAACGGCGACGCTCATCTTCCAGCAGACAATGTAGACAGCTGCCATCAATGATTAAGGCATACTGGGCATCCTCACATTGGGAAAGATGACAGACGTTGCCGACGAAAAATGTGGCGTCCAGACCCGCTTGCTGAAAACGGTCTTCTGCCCAGCGGATCGCCGTTTCGGACACATCAACACCCGATACGGCATAGCCTCTTTCCGCCAGATACTGGGCTGCCATGGCACCATTGCCACATCCCAGTTCAAGTACCGGCGCGCCGGGAGCGGGTAAATAGCCATGGGCATCCAGCCAATGAAATGTTTTTTCCTGTTGTATCTTTGCCCGGGCAAAACCATCACCCGCCCAGGCGCTGGCTCCGTTGGCTAACAGTTGTCTGTAGCGTGCTTCATAGGGGTTCATCCTGAAAACACCTTTTATCATTGATAAGCATCACTACTGTATACGCCATTTAACATTGATATAAGTATTCGTTTGGCTACCAGGGAGAAACAGAGATGAACATCAACGTGGTCGGCACCAGCGGCTCAGGCAAATCCACCCTGGCCCGGCGCCTGGCGCACCGGCTGGGGCTGCCGTGGATCGAGCTCGATCGCCTGTACTGGCGGCCGAACTGGCAGGGCGCACCGGATGAGGCGTTTTTCGCCGCTATTGCCGCCGCGACGGCCACGCCGGGCTGGGTGCTGGATGGCAATTATAATCGCAGCCGCAGCGTTAAATGGCGCGAGGTGGATCTGGTGATCTGGGTAGATTATGGCTTCTGGCGCACGTTGCGCCAGGCGGTATGGCGGGCGGCGAGCCGGGCGTGGCGGCATCAGGAGCTGTGGCCGGGCACGGGCAACCGCGAGAGCTTTCGTCGTTCGTTCTGCAGTCGGGAATCCATTATCCTGTGGACGCTGAAGACCTGGCGGCAGCATCGCCGACGCTATCTGGCCGATATGCAGGATCCGCAATATCGCCATATTCGCTTCGTCCGGGTGCGTAATCCGCGGCAGGCTGAGGCGCTGCTGTGTGAGCTGGAAGCGCAGCGGTCAGCCGGGCATATCTAATTTTCAGCAGTACACATGTGAATTAATTGTTTCTCAATAGTTAGCAGAGATTTTAATAATGCAGGCACGTACTTTCATATGAGCCTGCGAAATGTCTTATCGAATCAGTATCCTGGATAAAAGTCCGCTTGCCCCCGGGGAAACCGCTGCGCAGGCGCTGGCGCGTACATTAACGCTGGCGCAACACGCCGAAGCCTGGGGCTTTCACCGCTTCTGGGTCGCCGAACACCACAATACCGATCAGCTGGCGAGCCCCTCGCCGGAGCTGGTTATCGCCTGGCTGCTGGGCCACACCCGGCGCATTCGCCTCGGGTCCGGCGGCGTCATGCTCCAGCACTACAGCCCCTATAAGGTCGCGGAAAACTTTAACCTGCTCGCCGCACTCGCACCGGGTCGCATCGATCTCGGGGTGGGCAAGGCGCCTGGCGGCCTGCCGCTTTCCACCCGCGCTCTGCAGCAGGGCCTGCATCAGGCGGAGAAAGGCACCTTTGCCGATCAGCTGGCGCAGCTCGATAACTGGCTGTCACTGACTGAGCCAGGGGGAGAGGAGAGCCTGCGCGCCACGCCGATCCCGCCGCGCCGGGCCGACGGTTTCCTGCTCGGCGCCAGTCTGGAGAGTGCTGAACTGGCCGCCCGTCTTGACTGGAACTTTGTCTTTGCCGCCCATCTCAATGGCGACAGCGCGCTGCGCCGTTCCGTGTTCAACCGCTGGCGCGAGCTCAGCCCGCGTGAGGCGATTGTCGCCGTGCAGGTGGTGGTGGCTGACGATCCGGCCACCGCCGCCGCGCTGGCGCAGCAGGTCGAGGTGTGGGGCGTCGAGCTGGAGAACGGCCAGCGGGTGACCGTCGGCAGCGAGGCTCAGGCCGCCGCTTTTGCCCGCCAGGCCGGCAGCCGGCCGACGCGCATCCACCGCCGCGAATCCTCACTGATCTCCGGTACTCCCGAACAGGTTAAAGCCCGGCTTGACGCGCTGCAGGCGGAAGATCAGCTGGATGAACTCATCATTGATACCCCTATTAGCGACGGGCCAGCGCGCCTGCACTCCCTGCGCCTGCTGGCGCAGGCTCACTACGGCAAGGAGGTGCTGAATGTCCTTTGAACAACAACTGATTAGCTGGCGGCGCGAGCTGCACCAGAACCCGGAGCTCTCCCTGCAGGAGGTAGCCACCACCGCGCGGATCCGCGACTGGCTGCAGAGCGGCGGGCTGACACTGCTGCCCTACGATTTGAAAACCGGGCTGGTCGCCGAAGTCGGCAGCGGCGACAAGGTGATTGCTCTGCGGGCGGACATCGACGCGTTGCCCATCGAGGAGGCGACCGGTCTGCCTTACCGCTCGCAAAATGAAGGGGTGATGCATGCCTGCGGCCATGATATTCACACCAGCGTGATGCTGGGGGCGGCGCTGCTGCTGAAGGAGCGGGAAGCGGAACTCCCGGGGCGGGTACGGATCCTGTTTCAGCCGGCGGAGGAAAATTTTGGCGGGGCGAAAACCCTGATCCGCGCTGGGGCGCTGGAGGATGTGTCGGCGATCTTTGGCATGCACAATGAGCCCGGCCTGCCGGTGGGGGAATTTGCCACCCGCGGCGGCGCGTTCTACGCCAACGTCGACCGCTTCGTCTTCAAAGTGACCGGGAAGGGGGCGCATGCCGCTCGCCCACATGAAGGAAAGGATGCGATCCTGCTCGCCAGCCAGCTGGTGACGGTGCTGCAGAGCGTGGCCAGCCGGGAAGTGAACACCCTCGACTCGGTGGTGCTCAGCGTGACGCGGATCCAGGGGGGCAATACCTGGAACGTGCTGCCGGAGAGCGTCGAGCTGGAAGGGACGCTGCGCACCCACAGCAGTGACGTGCAGCAGCGGGTCAAGGCCCGGGTCAGCGAGATCGCCGCCGGTTTCGCCAGCGCCTTTGGCGCACAGATTGACGTCTTCTGGTATGCCGGCCCGACGGCCCTGGTCAACGACGCCCGCTGGGCCGACTTCGCCAGCGACGTGGCGGCCCAGGCCGGGTACCGCACCCATCACGCCGATCTGCATCTCGGCGGCGAAGATTTTGCGGTCTATCTTCAGCATATTCCCGGGGCGTTCGTCAGCATCGGCAGCGCCAGCGAATATGGTCTGCACCATCCGGCATTTAATCCGGACGAACGGCTTATTGCGCCCGCAGCGCACTATTTCGCCCGTCTGGCGGAACAGGCATTACAACATATTTAATGGATGACAGGGGAAGGGGTAGCTATGTCTGGAAATCGACAATTGCGTCTGGGAACGATATTACATGGCGCATCGGGAAATATGTCCGCCTGGCGTCATCCGGCGGCGCAGGCGGACGCCAGTATTAATTTTGACTTCGTCACACAGACGGCGTTAAAAGCGGAAGCGGGGAAGCTGGATTTTATTTTTGTCGCCGACGGTTTATATATTAACGAAAAATCGATTCCCCATTTTCTAAATCGCTTCGAACCTTTAACGGTACTTTCCGCGCTGGCGGCGGTCACCCGGCGTCTGGGGCTGGTGGGGACCTTATCCACTTCCTACAGTGAGCCGTTTACCACCGCTCGCCAGTTCGCCAGCCTCGACCATTTAAGCCAGGGACGGGCGGGATGGAATGTCGTCACTTCCCCGCTGGAGGGGTCGGCGAAAAACTTCTCCCGCGCCCAACATCCGGATCATGCGCTGCGCTATCGCATTGCCGATGAGTATCTGCAGGTGGTGAAAGGCTTATGGGATTCGTGGGAAGAAGACGCCTTTGTGCGCAATAAAGAGACTGGCCAGTTCTTTGATAAAAATAAACTGCATACGCTCGATCACCACGGCGATTTCTTTAAAGTTGCCGGGCCGCTGAATATTGCCCGCACGCCGCAGGGCCGACCGATTATTTTCCAGGCCGGCGCGTCGGACGACGGCAAAAAATTAGCCGCACGCCACGCCGATGCCATTTTTACCCATCAGGACTCGCTGGCCGAGGCGCAGGCATTTTATCGGGATGTCAAAAGCCAACTCGCCGCATATCAGCGCACCCCGGATCAACTGCATATCTTCCAGGGCGTCAGCGTCATCGTCGGGGATGACGCCGAGGATGCGGAACGTCAGTACCAGACTACCGCGGCGCTGGTTTCCATCGAGGATGCGCTGAATTATCTCGGGCGCTATTTCGAACACCACGATTTCTCGCAGTACCCGCTCGACGAACCTTTCCCGGATATTGGCGACCTGGGACAGAACAGCTTCCGCAGCACCACCGACGAGATTAAACGCCACGCCCGCGAGCGGGGATTAACCCTGCGCCAGGTGGCTCTGGAGGCAGCGAGCCCACGTCCGCGCTTTACCGGCACCGCCAGCGATGTCGCCGATGGCCTGCAATTGTGGTTCGAACAGCATGCGGCGGACGGTTTCATTATTCAGGGCGGCACGCCGGAAACCTTCCCGCGTTTTGTGGATGAGGTGGTTCCGCTGCTTCAGGCGCGTGGACTGTTCCGTCGCGACTATCCGGGCACCACCCTGCGGGAAAGTCTGGGTCTGGCGCTACCCGCTAATCAATTCCAAAAATAATAAAAGAGAATCACGCTATGCAGAAAACAACACTCTTGCTGGCCGTCGCGTTGGCATTTAGCGCCTCGTCGTGGGCCCAGGACGTCAGGATCAATGGCACCGGGGTGAGCCTGGAGGCCAACAAAACGCCGATTCACACAGCGAAAAATCCGCAGGCCATTGCCCTGTTGCCGAAAGACCTGCATCTGGCGGTGCCGGGGAAATTCACCGTCGCGGTGGCGGCCCTGAACTCACCGCCGCTGACGGTCTTCGCCGATGACAACAAAACCCTGCTCGGCAGCGAGACGGATATCGCCCGGCTGGTGGCGGAGAGCCTCGGAATGGAAGTGAACGTGGTTCCCACTTCATGGGAAGACTGGCCGCTGGGCGTCACCTCCGGCAAATATGATGCCGCAATCAGCAATATTACCGTCACCAAAGAGCGTAAAGAGAAGTTCGATTTCGCCACCTACCGCAAAGACTCGCTGGGCTTCTACGTCAAAAGCACCAGTCCGCTGAACAAAATTGACAAGGCGGAGGATATCGCCGGGCTGAAGATTATCGTCGGCTCCGGTACTAACCAGGAGGCGATCCTGCTGGCGTGGAATGCGGAGAACGTCAAAAAGGGGCTGAAGCCGTTTACCCCGGTTTACACCAAGGATGATGCCGCCCAGACGCTGGCTCTGCAAACCGGACGAGCCGATGCCTTTTTCGGCCCCAACGTGATTGGCGCATGGAAGGCGGCGCTGTCCGGCAAAACCAAACTGGTGGGCAGCGTCGATGGCGGCTGGCCGAAAGCGGCGCATATCGCGGTGACGCTGAAAAAAGACAGCGGGCTGGTGAATGCCGTCCAGGCGGCGCTGAACGGCGCTATCGCCAGCGGGGATTACGCCAAAGTGCTTAACCGCTGGGGTGAAGGAGTGGAAAGCATTCCGCAATCGGAAATCAACCCGCCCGGACTGGGCGACTGACAGGAGGCGCGATGAGCGAAGCATTCCGCGATATTTCTCCGGACGCCCCGGAGCTACAGCCGATTATTAGCGGGCTGTTTGCCGAATACGCCGCCCGCTACGGCGACTATTTTTCCCGCGATGCGGAAGTGGAGTTGAGTGAGTGGTATGTGCCGCCGCAGGGGCTGTTTATCGTCCTTGAGCGGGAGGGCGAAATTATCGCCACCGGCGCTTATAAGCCGAAAGATCGCCACACCGCGGAGATCAAACGTATCTGGACGCACCGCGACCTGCGCCAGCAGGGGCTGGCGGCGAAGGTGGTTCAGGAGCTGGAGCGGCGGGCGGTGCTGGCCGGGTACAGCCATATCTACCTGACCACCGGCTTCCGCCAGCCGGAGGCGGTAAAGCTCTATCTCAGCCAGGGGTATGAGGCGCAGTTTGACCTCACGCGCGACCCGGAAGAGTACAGTCAGCCGCCCTACGATGGCCGGTTGCGGTTCACTAAAGCGCTGGCGGTGAGCGCCTTCAGTCACAGCGCCTGAGGAGGCATGATGCATTCATCTGAAACAATCAAAGTGGTGCCGGCGCGCTATCCGCTGCGGGTAGTCGGGGCGCTGGTCGCCCTGCTGGTGCTGGCGGTGGTGATCCAGTCGGTGGCCTTTAACCCGCGCTGGGAGTGGGGCGTCTTCGCCCGCTGGTTCTTTGACCCGGTGATCCTCGAGGGGCTGGGACAAACCCTGCTTCTGACCCTGCTCGGCACGGTGCTGAGCGTGATCTTCGGCGGCCTGCTGGCGCTGGCCCGCTTATCCTCATCGTGGCTGCTCAGCAGCCTCGCCTGGAGCTATATCTGGCTGTTTCGCTCGCTGCCGCTGATTGTGGTGCTGATCATTCTCTATAACTTTTCCTACCTCTACGACACCCTGTCGCTGGGGATCCCGTTTACCGGCGTCACCTGGGCCAGCTATCAGACCATTAACGTGCTGGGGCAATTCTCCACGGCGGTGGTGGGCCTGACGCTGGTGCAGAGCGCCTATACCGCGGAGATCATTCGCGGCGGCTTTTTGGGGGTCGACCATGGGCAGTATGAAGCCGCCGCCGCGCTGGGGCTGCCCGCCTGGCGACGTACGCTGCGCATTATTCTGCCGCAGGCGTTGCGCACCATTCTGCCCTCCGGCTTCAATGAGATCATCAGTCTGGCCAAGGGAACGGCGATGGTGTACGTCCTGGCGATGCCGGAACTGTTCTACACCATCCAGATGATCTACAACCGTACCCAGGAGGTGATCCCGCTGTTGATGGTCGGCGCCGCCTGGTATCTGGCGATCACCAGCGTCCTCTCCGCCATTCAGTATCTGGTGGAACGCGCCCTGGCGCGCAGCGAGCGTCGCTCGGCGGTAAACAGCGCCCGCAGCAGCCGTCTGAATCAACCCGCACGTCAACCACAGCCGCAGGAGGCCGTTCATGCCCAGCTCTCATAATGGCCATATCTCTATCACCGGGGTCAGCAAATACTATGGCCGCCACAAGGCGCTGGACGATGTGTCGCTGGAGATCCCCCCGGGCACGGTGACGGTGATCCTCGGCCCTTCCGGCTCGGGCAAGTCCACGCTGCTGCGCACCATAAATCACCTCGAACGTGTCGATGAGGGATTTATTCAGATTGATGGCGACTATATCGGCTATCGCCGCAAAGGCGACAAGCTGTATGAGATGAAAGAAAAGGAAATTCTTCGCCAGCGGATCAACGTCGGCTACGTGTTCCAGAACTTTAACCTGTTTCCGCACCTGACGGTGCTGGAGAACCTGATTGAGGCGCCGATCGCCCACAAGCAGGTCACGCGCAAAGAAGCCATTGCCCGCGCCTGGGAGCTGCTGGACGTCGTCGGACTGCGCAATAAAGCCGACGCCTGGTCGCGGCATCTCTCCGGCGGGCAGCAGCAGCGTATCGCCATTGCCCGGGCGCTGGCGCTGGACCCGCGGGTGATCCTGTTTGATGAGCCCACCTCGGCGCTGGATCCCGAGCTGGTGGGCGAGGTGCTGGATGTTATCAAGAAGCTGGCGCGCTCCGGCACTACCCTGGTGGTGGTGACCCATGAGATTGGCTTTGCCCGCGAGGTGGCCGACCAGGTGGTGTTTATGGTCGACGGCAGGATCGTCGAGCAGGGCAGCAGCGACGAGGTGCTCAACCATCCGCAGCATCCGCGTACCCGACAGTTTTTATCCAGGGTGCTGCCGTCATGAAAAGAGCGCTAATGACCCTTATTCTCAGCGCTTTTGCCATGAGCGTTCACGCGGCGCTGGATCTGCGCGCCAATGAGCAGCCATTGCCGGTCACCCGTGACCCGCAGGCGATAGCGAAAATCCCGCCGGGCTATCGCTTCGTCGAGCCGGGGACGCTGACGGTGGCGATCTCGGCGCTCAATTCGCCGCCGCTGGCGCTGCTGGCCAGCGACAACCGCACGCGGATCGGCAGCGACCCGGATATGGCCCGCCTGCTGGCCGGAAGCCTTGGCCTGAAGCTCAGGCTGGTGCCCACCGCGTGGGAGGACTGGCCGCTGGGCATCGCCTCCGGCCGCTACGATGTGGCGCTGATCAATATCGCGGTGACCGAGAAGCGCAAAGAGAAGTTCGATTTTGCGACTTACCGGGTGGACTCCCTGGCCTTCTCGGTGAAATCCACCAGCGACATCGCCGCGATAAACGGACCTGCCGACCTCGCCGGGCGCAAAGTGATCGTCGGGTCCGGCACCAATCAGGAGCGGATCCTGCTGGGCTGGAACGAGGACAACCGCGCCGCCGGACGGCCGCAGGCCCAGCCGGTCTACCTGACCGATGATGCCTCCGGCAACCTCTATATCCAGTCCGGGCGGGCGGATATCTTTTTCGGCCCGCAGTCGGTGGCAGCCTATAAAGCCGCCCTTAACGGCCAGACCCGGGTGGTGGGCCTGGGGCCGAAAAAAGCGTGGGTGGCGACGACCACTAAAAAAGGCAACGGTCTGGTCTATGCCCTGCAGGCGGCCCTCGACGGGGCGATTGCCCGCGGTGAATATCAGCAGGTGCTGGCGCGCTGGGGAGAGCAGGGCGAAGCGGTGACGCAGTCGGTGGTCAACCCGCCGGGGATAACCTACTAAAAAACCGCTGTTTCGCCGGAGTACGATGCGAAACAGCGGAGGCGAATGCTCGCCAGGGTCATCAATCAAACGGTGCGCGGAGTGAGCGTCAAGCGATCCAGCGGCCCAACGATGAACAGATAGGAGAACAGGCCCAGCACGCCCATGGACCCGACGTAGAGGATGGCGTAATCAAATGAGTGGGTATTGGCGAGGATCACCCCGATGACCAGCGGGGTAATGATGCTCGCCAGGTTGCCGCACATATTGAACACGCCGCCGGCAATACCGAGCATCTCTTTTGGCGAGGTGTCGCTCAGCACGCACCAGCCGAGGTTTCCGAAACCTTTGGCAAAGAACGCCAGACTCATGGCGGCGATCACCACCACTTCCGAAGAGGTGTAGTTGGCGACGACAATGATGCAGGAGAGCAGCATGCCGCAGATCACCGGGAGCTTACGGGCGGTGGTCAGACTGTAGCCGCGTTTCAGCAGCCAGTCCGAAAACACGCCGCCCAGCAGGCCGCCGATAAAGCCGGCTATCGCCGGGATACTGGCGACAAACCCGACTTTGAGGATTGACATGCCTTTGGCCTGGTAGAGGTAGGTCGGAAACCAGGTGAGGAAGAACCAGGTAATCGAGGTGACGCAAAACTGGCCGATATAAACCCCGATCATCATGCGATTGACACAGACGCTTTTAATCTGCGCGAGGGTTAATTTTTGCTGCGTTTTCTGACTACCTAATTCCGGTACGCCGCCGCCTTCACGAATATAATCGAGCTCCTGTTGGTTAATTTTAGGATGATGTGAAGGATCCTTCACTTTTACCAGCCAGAATATCCCCAGCACCACCCCGATAGCGCCAATATAATAAAAGACATAGTGCCAGCTTAAATTATGCAGAATGATGGTCATCAGCGGCGTAATAATGCCCAGCGAAATATACTGCGCCGCCTGATAGACCGAGGTGACAAATCCACGCTCTTTATTGGGAAACCACTGGACGCTCAGGCGACTGTTGGCCGGAAAGGCGGGCGCTTCAATGGTGCCCATCATCAGACGCAGGATCACCAGCACCACCAGCGGGCTGGCAAACAGATAAATAGTGCCCTGGAACATAGTGACGACCGACCAGCCAATCAGCGCGCAGCCATAGACCAACCGCGAACCATATTTATCCAGCAACCAGCCGCCGGGGATTTGCATAATGACGTAGGAAATACCAAACACCGAAAAGGCCAGGCCCATGGCTTCAGGGTCAAAACCTAACTCTTTACTCATAATGGGCGCGACAACGGACAGAGTGGCCCGGTCAGCATAATTAAATACGGTCGCGAGAAATAAAAAAAGTAATATGCCGTAACGCACGTTGCTGCGTTTTAGTTGCTGTTGCATGTTATTCAACTTCTTTGCAGGGTTGTGAAGACACGTCATCCTCCATGCCGCCTTGATGCTGGCTGCAGGATTTCGTGTATAGCGAGTACAGCGGGTCAGAGGTTTATCCCCGGTGACGCTGCGCTTACCGGGGCTACGGGTCCTCAGTGGTCTGCGGACCGGTAGCCCGGATAAGGCGTTGGCGTCATTATCCGGGGAACGTGATTACGGGCGTGTTCCGAACTCGCAGCTCTGCTGGGTCCAGCGGCGCGCCTGCTCGCTGAGGGTGAAGCCCAGACCATGGCGTTCGGAAACCCACATCCGCCCATCGCGCAATTCTAACTGCTCGTTAAACAGCGGGTTCAGCCACTCGAAGTGCTCCAGCCATGGCTCCAGCGGGTAAGCGGCGGCGAGATGCAGGTGCACCTCCATGGCAAAGTGCGGGGCCAGCTTGCGACCGTGCTTCGCGGCCAGATCCATTATTTTCAGGAACGGGGAGATCCCGCCGACGCGAGGGGCATCTGGTTGCACGAAGTCGCTGGCGTTGCCGAGGATCAACTGCTCATGTTCGCGGAAGCTGGTCAGCATCTCGCCGGTGGCAATCGGCGTATCCAGCGCGGCGGCCAGCTGCGCGTGGCCTTCAACGTCATAGGCATCCAGCGGCTCCTCAATCCAGATCAGATTGAACGGCTCCATCTTACGTCCCATGCGGATGGCGGTTTCGCGATCCCACTGCTGGTTGGCATCGACCATCAGCGGAAAGTCATCGCCCAGCACTTCACGCACCGCCGTCAGACGACGGATATCCTCGGCAGTATTAGGCTGACCGACTTTCAGTTTAATCCCGCCGATGCCGTTTTCACGGGAGATAGCCACGTTTTTCAACACCTGATCCAGGGGGGTATGCAGGAAGCCGCCGGAGGTGTTGTAGCACTGCACGGAATCACGATGCGAGCCCAGCAGTTTGGCCAGCGGTAGACCAGCGCGCTTGGCTTTCATATCCCACAGGGCAATATCGATAGGGGAGATAGCTTGTACCGCCATTCCGCTACGGCCGACGGAAGCCCCGGCCCACAACAGTTTGGTGTAGATCTTGTCGATGTCGTTTGGATCTTCGCCAAGCAGATTATCGGCTATCTCTTTGGCGTGAGCGTAAATGCCCTGGCCGCCCGCACGTTTCGAGTAGCTAAAGCCGACACCGGTAAATCCATCCCGGGAGTGAATTTCCGCGATGATAATCGCCACTTCGGTCAGCGGTTTTTGGCGACCGGTCAGCACTTTGGCATCGCTGACGGGGGTGGCCAGCGGCAGAAAAGCCAGCGACAGTTTCACGTGGTCAATGCGGTCACCGGTTTCAGCGGCGGTTTTGACGCCGAAAGCTTTGGCGTAGGTTACGGACTCGGAATTGGCGCTTGAGGTCATAGTGGTGTCCTTTTTGATAACAAAATGATTGCGCTATCATTTGTGATAGTGAAATGCTTTGACGCTACGCTAGTGGTTTTAATTTGTACAAACGATCACAATTGGCCGTTATAAAGGCGAAAAATTTGCTGTGCAGGTCACAATCCAAAACAGTTTGTGAAATGTGACAAGTTAAAATGATAGCGATAACATTATGGGGCGCAGGTCATTGATTCTGTTAGGGGAGACGCGGCGGGCGCTGGCAATTGCGTGGGGCATCATCAATAATGCCCACAGGAAACGACTTAACACAGGGGCTTAGCCGTGAAAAGCAAAAAGCCGACGCGGGCGCCGACGCTGGAGGATGTGGCTCGCAGCGCCGGGTTGTCGCCGATGACGGTCAGTCGGGCGCTGAATACACCCCAGCTGGTCAGGCCAAAAACGGTAGAGAAAGTGATGCAGGCGGTGCAGGCGACGGGCTATATCCCCAATGCGCTGGCCGGGGGGCTCGCCTCCAGGCGCAGCAAGCTGGTGGCGGTCGTGGTGCCGCAGATCAATAACAATATGTTTGTCGATACCATCCAGGCGCTAAGCGATACTCTGGCGGCGCGCGGCTACCATATGCTGCTGTGCGTGGCGGGCTATGACCGACAGACCGAAGCCGAGCTGGTCTCCACCTTACTGTCGCGGCGCCCCGATGGCGTGGTGTTAACCGGCATCCAGCATGCGCCGCTGTTAAAGAAAACGATTCTTAACGCCGCCACGCCGGTGGTGGAAATCTGGGATCTCACCCCGACGCCGCTGGATATGCTGGTCGGTTTTTCCCATGAAAAAGTGGGCGAAACCATTGGCGAGTACGTGCTGGAGAAAGGCTATCGGCGTCCGGGTCTGCTGTGGGCGGGCGATGCGCGCGCGATGTTGCGTAAGCAGGGGCTCTGTGCCCGACTGGCTAAAAAAGGGCTGGACGATGCGCCTCAGGTTGAAGTGCCGCTCCCGGCGTCGCTGGCGCTGGGGCGGCGCGGTCTGGCTGAGCTGCTGGCCGCCGGCGAGTTTGATGTGATCATCTGCAGCTCAGATACCCTCGCCCAGGGGGCGATTATGGAAGCCGAAAGCCGGGGGCTACGCGTACCGCAGGATCTGGCGGTGATCGGATTTGGCGATCTGGATTTCGCCGCCAGCAATCGTCCGGCCATCACTACCGTCAGCGTCGACCGTCATGCCATCGGCGAACGGGCCGCTACGTTGCTGGCCGACCGTATCGAAGGGGGAGAAGAAAGCGGGTTGATTATAGATATCGGCTTTCAGCTGGTGGCGCGGGAATCGGCGTAGCCCTGCTTTTTCAGGGCGCAATATGCCGGGTGGGTGAGCGGCAATTTTCTGCCTACACTTAGGCTTTACCCTGGAGGCAGCCCATGATAACCGTTTATGGCGTGCCGGGATGGGGCTCGACGATTAGCGAGCTGATGCTCTCCCTGGCCGATATTCCCTACGAGGTGGTTGACGTCGAGGGCTTTGACCAGCCCGGCCCGGCGCGCGAGCGTCTGCGGCAGATTAACCCGCTGTGCCAGGTGCCCACCCTGCAGCTGGCCGACGGGAGCATCATGACTGAAACCGCCGCCATCGCGCTGATGATCCTCGACCAGCGTCCCGATCTAGCCCCCGCGCCAGGGACGCCGCAGCGTCAGCAGTTCCAGCGTCTGCTGGTCTGGCTGGTGGCCAACGTCTATCCTACCTTTACTTATGCCGATTACCCGGAACGCTGGGCGCCCGCCGCCGCGGAGCAACTGGTGGAGAATTGTCGCCAGTACCGGAAAACTCTCTATCTCTGGTTCGAACAGCAGCTGGCCGCCGGGCCGTGGGCGCTGGGCGCGTCGGTAACGTTGCTGGATTGCTATATCGCGGCGATGTACAGCTGGGGGCCGCGGCAGACGTGGTTTAACGACCACACGCCAAAATTCGCCGCCGTCGCCCGGGCGGTCTGTCAGCGACCGGAGCTGGCCGCGGCGCTGCGCCGCAACAAGCTGATTTAACGCACGTGATGCCAGCCAGAACGGCCATTCTGTGGTAGCGTTATGGCTCTGACCACAAGGAGTCTTTGCTATGCCGCATGTAGATATTAAATGTTTTCCCCGTGAACTGACTGACGAACAGAAAACCGAGCTGGCCGCCGACATCACTGAGGTGCTGATCCGCCATCTGAACAGCAAAGAGAGCGCCGTCAGCGTCGCGCTGACTCAGGTTGAGCCGGAGGCGTGGCAGGCGGTGTGGGACAGTGAGATCGCCCCGCAGATGGCGCAGTTGATTAAGAAACCGGGTTATAGCATGTAATTGCCACTGGCGGGCGTGATGCCCGCCAGTGACGCTCGGTCAGAACCAAATCTCCGTCTGCACGCCGAAGTTCCATGTCCCGCCGGCGGTAAAGCCTTTGCTGCCGAAATCGTCATTTATCGCGTAGCGATCCAGGGCTTTATCCCAGTTCATCCAGGTGGCAAAGAAGCGGATTTCCGGCCGCGCTTTGATATCAAACACATCGCCCACTTTAAAAGTGGGGGCGAAGGTCAGCTTGTAGAAATCGCCGCGCACCGCCTGATACTGATAAACGTTGTCATTATAGCGATAGCTGCGCCCGTTCGGATTGAGATCCATATACTGCCACGAGGCCTCATACAGCAGGGCGAAGTGGGCGGAGATCCCTTGCGATACCCGCAGGTTAAACGTCGCCCAGTCGTAGCGGTCGCCGTCGCGATAGCGGTCTTCGCTGTGTTGGGCTATCACCGACGGCGCCAGCTGCCAGTTTTTCCCCAGCGGCAGGATACCGTACGACGCAAAGCGCAGGGAGGCGGCATTCTCGGTCAGATCGCCATCGCTCCCCGGCTGACGCGCTTCGGCGCCCAGCCCGACGCCGTATTGCAGCGCACTTTCCGACACCCCCGGCGCCAGGCCGTAGAACTGCTGTTTGTCGTGCAGGGCCAGCATCGCGTAGTAGCCGTTTTTGGCGGTGTTATCGCTGCGCAGCGCATAGCTTCCGGTAGTTGAAGTATTATCTTTCAGGTCATCGTTGCCCTGGGCGGTCATCACCGTGGTCATCAGCTGCCAGTTGCCATAAAAGTGGTTGGCGGTGAACAGCAGATTCTGGATGTCATTATCCGCGTAATTATCGCTGCCAAGGTCGCCGAAGTTACGTGCATACACCGAATAGTCGCCGCGCAGGCCGCTTCCCCAGTCGACATCATTGATCCCGCCGCCGGTACCGCCGAGGAACATGATGTCGCTATCGGTAAAGTGGATATCGAAGTTATCCCGATCGAAGCGCTTGCCGGCCCAAATCGAGGCGCGTTTTAACGGTCCGGTGAACTCGGCGAAGTCGCCCATCTCGACGTACAGCTGACGAATGTTCAGATGGTGGCTGTCGTTGTCCTGAACCCACGGATCCGGGTTGGTGGCCCCGTCGGCGAGCATGGTCTTAAAGCGCGCCCAAGAGCCATCGTTGAAGGTGAGCTTTTTGCCAAAGCTCAGCTCAGCGTAATTATCTTTTTCGTTGCCGAGACGGCCGACGTGGGCATCGCCATTGAGGGAGCTGGCCGGGGAGACGCCTGGCCCGCCGCGGGCGCCTTTACCATGGCTGTTCACCAGCATGCCGGAACGGGCATAGGCGTTAAAGGTAAAGCCGTCGTCCGGGGCGCGCTTCGCCAGCTGTTCACTCAGCTGCTGATTGGTGGCCTGCTGTTTTTGTTCGCGGGCCGTGGTCTGCTGGCTGAGGGCCTGCACCTGCTGCTCCGCCGCCGCGGCGCGCTGTTCGGCGGCGGCGGTTTGCTGTTCTGCCCGCTGCGCGCGGCGGCTGGCCTCGCTGGCCTGCTGTTCAGCGAGATTGAGGCGCGCTTCCAGCTGCGCCAGCCGTTGTTCCACGCTCAACCCGGCGGCGCTGACGCTGATGAGCGGAAAAAGGGCGCAGCAAATCGCTGCGCTAATCACAGAGATACGCATAAAAGTCCTTAATTTATCCAGAGGTTAAATCAGCGGGGCGCCTTACATGGCGGGGGATTCTCCGGTGGTCGGGGCCGGGGCTGGCGTGGCGCCGCGTCCGGCATCAAGGTCGGCACGGATCTGCTCATACTGATCGTCGAGACGGTAGAAGCGGCCCATCCACAGCATCGAGGCGAGGATCAACAGCGCCGGAATGTACAAATAGCAGGCCTTGATGGCCAGCAGGGCGCTGTCGCTCTGCATCTGGTTGGCGATATAGCCGCCGGAGGAGAGCAGCACGCCGGTGATGGCGCCGGCGCCGGCCATCGCCACCTTGCCGAGAAAACCGTTTATCGAGGTCAGGATACCCGCGGTATTAATCCCGGTTTTCCACACGCCGTAATCCACCGGGTCGGCCTGCATCGAGAAATAGATAGCCGTGCGCTGACCGGCGCCAAGGGAGAGGATCACCGCTCCGACGATCAGTCCCAGGGCGTGAGCGCCAGACAGCATCATAATCCCCATCCCCAGCAGATTGACCGCGCTGGCCACCAGATAGACATGACGTTTTTTCATACGCCGGGCCAGCAGCGGGACGGTGAGGGTGCCGAGCAGGGGAACGAAGGTGGAGATCCCGGCGATAACCGCCGTCAGCTCGGTATTCCCGACGTAATAATGGAAGAAGTACACCAGTGCCCCGGTCTGAAAGAAAAAGGCGCCCCACATCAGAAAGATATTGCTGGCGAAGACCCACCACGGACGATTAGCGCGCAGACTCACCCAGGCGCGTTTCAGGGTCATGCGCTCTCCGCTGAGCGTGATCTTTTCTTCAACGTTGCGAAAGCTCACCAGCAGGAAAAAGGTCGCCAGTACGCCAAAAATCACCGCGGTATAGAGGAATCCCTGCTGCTGGTTGCCCTTGCCCAGCGCACCGACCAGCGGCAGCGTAGCCACGGCGACAATGGTGGCGCCAAGGGAGCCCAGCAAAATGCGCACCGCCGACAGCGTTGTGCGTTCTGCGGAATCACTGGTTAAAAACGGCAGCATGGCGCAGAACGGAATGTTCACCAGGGTGTAGAGGAAGGACAGACACAGATAGGTGACAAAGGCGTACAGCAGTTTGCCGGTGGTGCCGAAATCCGGCACATAAAAGGCCAGAATACACAGCAGGCCAAAAGGCAGGGCGCCGATCAGCAGCCAGGGACGGCAGCGCCCCCAGCGGGTGGCGGTATTGTCGATTACCAGCCCCATCAGCACGTCGGCCACGCCGTCCACCAGCCGGGTAACCAGGAACATCAGGCCGACGTAATAGGCCGGGAGGCCCATCACGTCGGTGTAAAAGAACATCAGATACAGAGAGATCATCTGCCACACAAGGTTGCAGGAGAGATCGGCAATGCCATAGCCAAGGCGCTGCCGCCACAGGGTAAACGTTGTTTCTGCCATAAATCACTCGCTTATCGTTGTTGTTAAAGTCCGTACTGGCGAATAAACCAGGCCGGGGTACAGCTCCACGCATGGCAGTAACTGTTAATGAGCTTACTGCCATACGGGGAAAAGTCAGGATGCTGTGGGTCGAAAATTTCCCAAAAGGTGTCGGCGCCGTAGTCAACCATCGCTCCCCAGTAGGCTTTGATCTCTGCCACCGCCTCCTCGCGCAGATCGCACTGCAGCAGGGCGACAATGTGATGATGGCGCAGGTACGGGGTGTTCATGGCAATGGCCGGCGGCTGTTGCTGCAGGCGGCGCATCAGCGCCTGACGCTGCCCGGCGGTGCCAACCTCCGCCAGCACCAGCCAGATCTGCGACGCCCACGAGACCTGGCGCGCGGCGCCGCTGATAAACACCTGCCGCTCGCTATCCCACAGGTGGCGGAGGGCGGCCTCTTTCAGCTGCGCGAGCGTAGCGGTGTAGTCGGCTACCCGCTGCGGTTCAAAACGCTGCGCCAGCCAGAGGGCACGCTGCAGGCAGTAGATAAGCACCCCCTGCGCCGACGCCTGTTTATTCAGCTCTGCCTGCCAGTCGATAAATACCCACCAGTCATCGCTGTCGCGCACCAGACCCTGGGGATCGCAGCGGGTCAGCGCCAGCTCGATTTGCCGTCGCGCCGTGGGCCACAGTTCACGGGCGGTGTCCGTGTCGCCAGTGCTTTGCAGGTGGTTATAGAGCACGTCGACAAAAAACAATGAATAATCAAACAGAAAGGTGTCATCGGCGCGCACCTCCGGCTGAACAAAGACATTGGCGGAAACCATGCCATCTTCCCGGGTATGGCCGGCAAACAGGTACAGGCAGCGGCGGACCAGATCGTGGTGGCCGAAGGTGACGTCGTTCACCTGTGCCTGCAGGCGCAGGTCGCCCAGCCACAGCCGCCGGTCGCGTTTCGGCCCATCCTCAAATACCTCCTGCATGCAGTTTTTCAGGGTGCGAACGGCAACGTCATCAATGGCTTTCAGCTGCGGATCGGCGATTTCCGCCAGCTGCGGACTGCCGGCAGAGGTCACGGTGTCCAGGGCGATCTCATCGAACTGCAGACGAAACTTGCGCGACAGCGCTTTGACCTCCACCTTCAGGTAGCGCAGGCAGTAGCGACGCGGGAGAGCGACCCGGGCGGGCAGGACATCGAGCCACAGATCCTGCTGCTGCAACCAGCTGCTGCTCAGCCATCCCTGGTACTCACTGAACGGCTCACAGACTTCGCTCAGCGTCTCGCCGAAGGTGAAGTGCAGATGGGCCGGGGCATCCGGCGGGCTGCCGACGCTGCGGCAGCTGAACTGCAGGTAGCCAACAAAATGGCTGCCAAAATCAATAATGAAGCTGTCGCCGACGCGAAGCGGCTGCTGATAAAACTGCTCCGGCGTGCAGACGGTGTGTCCCCGCCAGCCGTTCAGCGCCGCCGGATCGGCGACGGCCTCGACGATGGCCTGCGGCATCTGGCGCTGGTGATGTAGCGCGGGCGTCAGGTCGGCCGCACGCTGTAAAAAGCGCGGATGGCGGATCATCGCCACGCTGGAGTTGTATTGAATTGCCTGTGACATACTGCGTCCTCTCAATTAGGTTAGGCGCAGCATAGGCCGTCGTCCGGCGACGGCACCACTCTGGCAATGCCAAACCGTCAGTGAAAATGGCAGGAATAATGAGGTGGGGGCGCTGGCGATCACAAATCCGCACATCGGGCGCGTGGCGAGGGCCGGAATAGATTATCGTGCCCCTGCGCCATAAGGTTGTTCAGGATTTGCTGTAATGATGACACTGACCGTTGAGTATTATTTCACCCATCCCCAGGATAAGCTCGGCATGTACGCCAGCGATCCGGAGGATAATAGCCAGGAGCATGGCCATGAGTTTGCCGAACTGGTGATCGTCGAGGAGGGGCATGGACTACACGTTATTAATGGCCGCCCGCTGTATATTCAGCAGGGCGATGTTTTTTACGTCCAGCCTGGCGATGTCCATTATTATGATGAGCTGGGGACGCTCAAGCTGATTAATGTGTTAATTAACCCGGGGGTGAGCTTTCACTATTTACAGCAAATGGAGGGATTGCTGCGGCAATTATCGGCGCAGCGCGCCGCCTGCTATGGCTGGCTGGCCCCGGAGACCCGCAGCTATTGTCGGGAACTGGTGGAAAAGATATTTTCCCCGGCGCTGAGGGCGGCGGATAATACCCCGCTACGGGAGTCTCTCTTTTTTCAGCTGGTGACCACCATTCTTACTGCCGAGTCGGAAGCGGAATACAGCAGCACCCGCTATAAGCTGCATAAATTACTGACCTGGCTGCAGGAACACTGTTTTGAAGATCATAACTGGCAGCAGCTGGCGGAGCAATTTCATCTCACCACCCGCACGGCGTTTCGCCATATTAAAGAGGCTACCGGCCTGACGCCGGATAATTATCTGAAACGTCTGCGGCTGGTCTCCGCGCGGGTCAAATTACGCGAAACGGAGATGACTATTACCGAAGTGGCTTATCTGTGCGGCTTTGCCAACAGTAATCACTTTACCACCCTGTATAAAAAAGTGTTTGGCCTCACGCCCAGCGCCGATCGCCGCCGCCCGCTGGGTTAAAAAGGGGGCCGCAGGCCGGGCAGGGGGAAAACCTGCCGCCCGCGGCAAGTGACGCTTATTCGTCGAGGGAGTTTGCCCGCACATGACGGCCGCTGGCGACAAAATTGCCGGTGCCAAGATGATGCAGGGTATTGAGCTTATCGTCGTCGAACTGCCAGCGTCCGGTGACGAACGCGCGCTCATCGGCGGCGGCAGACACCACCTCCCCGAACAGGGTGTCGTACTGGGTCTGGGCCGCCGTCGCCGGCAGCAGGCGGCACTCCATCCACGCCAGACACTTCTCTTCGATCAGCGGCAGCCCCAGCTCCGGACCGGTCACCACCGGAATCCCCCAGGCATTGAATTTGTCCTCATCGCGGCCGCTGACGCTGCCGACGGCGTAGGTCCAGCTGGCGGCGGCGACGCCGGGAACCACAATGCCGAAGGTGCCGTTGCGCTCGATGATCTCCCGCGTCCAGGTGCTTTTATCCACCACGATAGCCACCCGCGGCGGGGCGAACTCCACCGGCATTGACCAGGCGGCGGCCATAACGTTGCGCCGGTCGGACGGGGCGTCGTAGCTGGTGATCAAAATGGTCGGGCCGTGGTTGAGCAGGCGGCTGGCATACTGCAGTTCAACGTGGCGAAAGCGGCTCATAGGTGTTCCTTGAATAATGGGTCGGTTGGCAGATAACACGTTATGCCGCAATGAAAATGTAATCAATACGTCATCACGTCTGACGAGAGTCGCCAGCACTCACTCCCAAAGAGATCGCACGGTGTTGGCTCCCCTGATGTTATCTCCGGCGAGCGTGCCCCGGCGGATACCGACCCGGTCTGGTACAGATGCTCACGACGCGGGCGCTGAGGCAGCGCCGCACGCGCGGTTAACGGCAAGCGCACAAAAAAGACGGTCAACGCGGAAAAATAGGCTATAAATGTCGGACACCTACAGCTGGAGGCCTTGATGAGTCCCTTTTTACGCGCCTATTTTTCCCGTCTGGGCTGGACGGGGGAGCCTGATGTTTCCATTGATACCCTGCGCGAGCTGCATCTGCAGCATAACAGCGCCATCCCCTTTGAAAACCTCGACGTCCTGCTGCCGCGTGAGATCCACCTTGACGATCGGGCGCTGGAAGAGAAGCTGATTGTTGCCCGCCGCGGGGGGTATTGTTTTGAACAAAATGGCCTGCTGGAGCGCGCGCTGCGCGAGATAGGCTTTAACGTCCGTAGCCTGCTGGGCCGTGTGGTGCTGGCCAATCCTCCGCAGATGCCGCCGCGTACTCACCGTCTGTTGCTGGTGGAAGTGGCGGGGGAGCGCTGGCTTGCCGACGTCGGCTTCGGTGGCCAGACGCTGACCGCGCCGATCAAACTGCTGGCCGATATCCCGCAGCAAACGCCGCACGGTAGCTATCGTCTGGTGCATGAGGGCGATGAGTGGACGCTGCAGTTCAACCATCATGAGCACTGGCAGTCGATGTACCATTTCGATTTAGGCCGGCAGTATGCGTCTGATTATGTGATGGGCAACTTCTGGTCGGCGCACTGGCCGCAGTCCCACTTCCGCCACCACCTGCTGATGTGCCGTCATCTGCCCGACGGCGGCAAAATGACCCTCACCAATTTCCACTTTACCCACTGGGAGAATAACCACGTGGTGGAGAAGGTTGATTTTGCCGATGTCTCTGCGCTGTATGAAGGGCTGCAGACCCGCTTCGGGCTGGGCGTCGACGATCCTAAACATGGCTTCAGCGAAGCGGCGCTGGCGGCGGTGATGGCGGCGTTCGATACCCATCCGGAAGCCGGGAAGTAACTCTCCTGATACCCGGTGGCGCTGCGCTGACCGGGCCTGGGGGGTATGCGCCTGTGAGAGGCCCCTGTAGGCCGGATAAGGCGCAGCCGCCATCCGGCGAAATTACAGGTACCGTGCCTGATATCTTGCCCGGCGGCGCTGCGCTTGTGCGGGCCTACGAGGTATGAGCCTGTGAGAGGCCCCTGTAGGCCGGATAAGGCGATAGCCGCCACCCGGCGAAATTACAGGTACCGTGCCTGATATCTTGCCCGGCGGCGCTGCGCTTGCGCGGGCCTACGAGGTATGCGCCTGTGAGAGGCCCCTGTAGGCCGGATAAGGCGCAGCCGCCATCCGGCGAAATACCGTGCCTGATATCTTGCCCGGTGGCGCTGCGCTGACCGGGCCTGGGGGGTATGCGCCTGTGAGAGGCCCCTGTAGGCCGGATAAGGCGCAGCCGCCATCCGGCATAAAGGCTGGAACCGGGGCCGATAAATATGACCCGGAGTCGGCGCGAGCGCCTCATCCGGGCTACCGGTAAGGATGAATGATAAACGCCGTCAGCGCCGGGAGCGTACCACCTGGTAGCGGCGGGTAAAATACTCCACCGGCGCACTCCACACATGAACCAGACGGGTGAAGGGGAAGATCAGGAAGATGGTCATCCCCAGCACCAGGTGGACGCGATAGATCCACGCCACGCCGTCCAGATGCGCCGAGGCGCTGCCGTGGAAGGTGACCACCGCCTGCGCCCAGTCCACCAGCTTCAGCATCTCGCTGCCGTCCGGATGCCGGGCGGAGAAGGGAATAGTCGTCAGCCCCAGCGCACACTGAATCAGCAGAATGCACAGGATAAGAATATCCGCGGTCGTGGAGGTGGCGCGAATGCGCGGGTTGGTCAGGCGGCGCACCAGCAGGCCGAGTCCGCCGACCAGGGTCAGCACGCCACAGACGCCGCCGAGGATCATGGCCATCAGCTGCTTCTGCGACATCGGCAGGAACCACGAGTAGACCCAGTGCGGGGTCAGCATGCCAAAAAGATGGCCGAAGAAGATGCCGAGGATGCCGATATGGAATAAGTTCGACCATAGCACCATCCCGCGCTTATCCAGCATCTGGCTGGATGAGGCGCGCCAGGTATACTGCCCGTAATCATAGCGCAGCCAGCTGCCTACCAGAAAAACGGTGCCGCAGAGGTAAGGGTAGATATCGTAAAAGAAGACGTTCAGATACTGGATCATTTCGGGCCTCCGGCACGGATGTCAACGTACTGCGGCGCCACATCCTGACTAAAGCGTCGTTGATAAGCTTGCATCGGCGAGCTGTCGCAAGCGGTCGCATTATCTTCAATAAACTTCACCTGCTCTTCTTCCCACACGGCGTCCAGCGCCTGACGGGTATCGTCGCGCTTTTCGCCCGCCACCTGTTTAGTGACACTGTCACTGGTGAGCGGGCTTTTAGCCAACGCCAGCAGGGCGTCAAACAGCTGATAATACGGACAGGCTCGCTGCTTCAGGCGGCCGCCGATCAGCGCCAGAATCGGCGCGATATTCTGCAGCCCTTCGCGCGCCTCCGCGGGGGGTAAAATACTGAGGTACTCGAGATACAGCGGCAGATGATCGGGCAGCTCGCGACAATCGATCTGCAGACCCGCCTGCTGATACTGATTCATCAGGTCGACCATCGCCTGGCCGCGGTCGCGGGATTCGGCATGCACATGTTCAAACAACAGCAGCGAGGTGGCGCGCCCGCGCTCGAACACCTCGCACCACTCGGCCTGGCGATCCAACAGCGGAGCCGTCAGCAGCTCACTGACAAACGGCGTCAGGGAAGGGACATCGGCGCTGACCAGCGCCAGGGCGTCGTCGCGGTTCTCCCAAAGTAACTCGTCGGGGTACTCCAGCAACAAACCGATCACTTTCAGGATCCGCATCACTCGCCCTCCCCATGCTTACGCACGCCGCTGACGTCGATGGCGTCGATCCGCCGGCTGTTAAACAGGTTGAATTTCGTATCTGACCCGTGGCAGCCATCGCCGAAGGTAAAGCCGCAGCCGTTACGTTCCGGGAAGGCATCCTCCGCCAGTTCGCGATGGCTGGTGGGGATCACAAAGCGGTCTTCGTAGTTGGCGATCGCCAGATAGCGATACATCTCTTCGACCTGCTCAACGCTGAGGCCCACTTCTTCAATGGCGCGGGTATCGGTGACGCCTTCGACGGTTTGCGAACGTTTGTAGTGGCGCATCGCCATCATGCGTTTTAACGCGCGCAGGACCGGACCGGTATCGCCGGCGCTCAGCAGGTTCGCCAGGTATTGCACCGGTATACGCAGGCTCTCAACCGCTGGCAGGATGTTGCCGTTGCCCGGCAGGCCGCCGGCGTCGGCCACCGACTGGATCGGCGACAGGGGCGGCACGTACCAGACCATCGGCAGGGTGCGGTATTCCGGATGCAGCGGCAGGGCCAGCTTCCAGTCCATCGCCAGCTTATAGACCGGCGATTTCTGCGCGGCTTCAATCACGTTATGTGGAATACCCTGTTTTAACGCCTCTTCGATGACCGCCGGGTCGTTAGGGTTGAGGAACACCTCGCACTGGCGCTCATAGAGGTCGGTTTCATGTTCGGTACTGGCCGCTTCTTCGATGCGGTCGGCGTCATACAGCAGTACGCCAAGATAGCGGATGCGCCCGACGCAGGTTTCTGAACAGACCGTTGGCTGCCCGGACTCAATACGTGGATAGCAGAAAATGCATTTTTCCGACTTGCCGCTCTTCCAGTTAAAGTAGATTTTTTTGTACGGACAGCCGCTGATGCACATCCGCCAGCCGCGGCATTTATCCTGGTCGATCAGCACGATGCCGTCTTCTTCACGCTTGTAAATAGCGCCGCTCGGGCAGGTTGCGACACAGCTCGGATTGAGGCAGTGTTCGCACAGGCGCGGCAGATACATCATGAAGGTGTTTTCAAACTGGCCATACATCTCTTTCTGCATGGCTTCGAAGTTACGGTCTTTGGCGCGTTTTTCAAACTCGCCGCCGAGCAGTTCTTCCCAGTTTGGCCCCCATTTTATCTTATCCATACGCTCGCCGCTAATCAGCGAACGTGGGCGGGCGGTAGGCAAGTATTTGCCTTCCGGCGCGTTGTGCAGGTGCTGATAATCGTAGGTAAAGGGTTCGTAATAATCGTCAATCTGCGGCAGCACCGGGTTGGCGAAAATCTTCGACAACACGCTGACGCGGTTGCCCAGGCGCGGAGTGAGCTTGCCGCTGATACCGCGGATCCAGCCGCCTTGCCACTCGTCCTGATCTTCCCAGTTTTTGGGGTAGCCAATGCCCGGTTTGGTTTCCACGTTATTGAACCACGCGTACTCCATGCCTTCGCGGCTGCTCCAGACGTTTTTACAGGTGACGGAGCAGGTATGGCAGCCGATGCATTTATCCAGATTCAGCACCATTCCGACTTGTGAACGTATTTTCATTTCTTCGCCTCCTGTACCTGGTCGCGACCTTCGCCATCCAGCCAGTCAATATTTTTCATTTTGCGGATCATAATGAACTCGTCGCGGTTGGAGCCGACGGTGCCGTAGTAGTTAAAGCCGTAAGCCAGTTGGGCATAGCCGCCAATCATATGCGTGGGTTTTGGACAGACGCGGGTGACGGAGTTGTGGATACCGCCGCGACGACCGGTCACTTCCGAACCCGGAATATTCATAATGCGTTCCTGAGCGTGATACATCATGGTCATGCCCGGCGGCACGCGCTGGCTCACCACCGCACGCGCGGTGAGGGCGCCGTTGGCGTTGAAGGCTTCGATCCAGTCGTTATCTTCAATCCCCAGTTCTTTTGCGTCGGTTTCGCTTAGCCAGACGATGGGCCCGCCGCGCGACAACGTCAGCATCAGCAGGTTTTCGCTATAGGTCGAGTGGATACCCCATTTCTGATGCGGGGTCAGGAAGTTCAGCGCTTTTTCCGGGAAGCCGTTTGGCGGCACTTCCTTCATCTGGCTGACGCTTCGCGTATCGATCGGTGGGCGATAGGCCACCAGACTCTCGCCGAAGGCGCGCATCCAGGGATGATCCTGATAGAGCTGTTGCCGCCCGGAGAGGGTGCGCCAGGGGATCAGCTCATGCACGTTGGTATAACCGGCGTTGTAGGAGACATGCTCGCTTTCCAGCCCGGACCACGTTGGGCTGGAGATGATCTTGCGCGGCTGCGCCTGAATATCGCGAAAGCGGATCTTCTCATCCTCTTTATTCAGCGCCAGATGAGTGTGCTCGCGGCCGGTAAATTCTCCCAGCGCTTGCCAGGCTTTCACCGCCACCTGGCCATTGGTTTCCGGCGCCAGGCTCAAGATGACTTCACTGGCGTCGATGGCGCTGTCGATGCGCGGTCGGCCTTTGGCCGGACCATCCGGCTTGAGGTAGTTAAGCTTGCCGAGGAAATCGACTTCGCTCTGCGTATTCCATGTAATGCCTTTCCCGCCGTTGCCGAGCTTATCGAGCAGCGGGCCGAGAGAGGTGAAGCGGTCCCAGGTGGCGGGATAGTCGCGTTCAACCAGGGCAATTGACGGTGCGGTTTTGCCTGGAATGAGATCGCATTCGCCCTTGCGCCAGTCGAGGACATCGAACGGCTGTGACAGCTCCGCCGGAGAATCATGCTGCAGCGGTACCAGTACCACATCGGTCTCTTTATCAAGGTGGCCGACGCACACTTCAGAGAAACTTTTGGCGATGTCCTTGTAGATTTCCCAGTCGCTTTTCGCCTCCCAGGCCGGGTCGACGGCGGCGGAAAGGGGGTGGATAAACGGGTGCATGTCTGAGGTGTTCATATCGTCTTTTTCATACCAGGTGGCGGTCGGCAGGACGATATCGGAGAACAGGCAGGTACTGGACATGCGAAAATCGAGGGTCACCAGTAGATCAAGTTTGCCCTCTATCGCCGCGGTCTGCCACTCGACTTCCTCTGGCTTCACGTCAGCGGTGGAGCCAAACTCCTCGCCCTGAATACCGTTATCGGTACCGAGCAGGTACTTGAGCATGTACTCATGGCCCTTACCGGACGATCCCAGCAGGTTAGAACGCCAGATAAACAGGTTGCGCGGGTGGTTGTTGCCGCTATCCGGCTGCTCGGCGGCAAAGCGAATATCGCCTGCTTTTAACGACTGGACGGTGAAATCGGCCGGGGACAGCCCGGCAGCGTCGGCCTGCTGCCTGATGCTCAGTGGGTTAACATTAAGCTGCGGCGCGGAGGGCAGCCAGCCCATGCGTTCGGCGCGAACGTTGAAGTCGATCATATGGCCGCTGAATTTGCTGGTGTCGGCCAGCGGCGACAGCAGCTCCTGAGCGGTCAGTTTTTCATAGCGCCACTGGCTGGCATGGTTGTAGAAATAAGAGGTACTGTTCATCTGCCGCGGCGGACGAGTCCAGTCCAGCGCGAACGCCAGCGGCAGCCAGCCGGTCTGCGGGCGCAGTTTCTCCTGGCCGACATAGTGCGACCAGCCGCCGCCGCTCTGGCCAACGCAGCCGCAGAACACCAGCATGTTGATCATCCCGCGGTAGTTCATATCCATGTGGTACCAGTGGTTCACACCGGCGCCGAGGATAATCATCGAACGGCCATGGGTTTTATGCGCCGTATCGGCGAATTCGCGGGCGATTTGTTCGATATGTTGACGCGGTACGCCGGTGATCTGCTCGGCCCATGCCGGGGTATAGGCTTTGACATCCGCGAAGTCGCGCGCGGCATTGGCATCGTCAAGACCGCGATCCAGACCGTAGTTAGCCAGAATCAGGTCATAGACGCTGACCACCAGGCCGCGTTCACCGCTGGCCAGCGTCAGCTGTTTCGCCGGTAGCAGGTGAAGGGTCACCGGTGACTGCGCTACGCTGCGAAAATGCGGGTTTTCGTTGCCGCCAAAGTAAGGGAAGCCCACCGACACCACGCTGTCGCGAATATCCAGCAGCGACAGCTTTAGCTCGACATCGTTGCCGTCTGCCCGTTGTTCAAGATTCCATTTGCCTTTTTCGCCCCAGCGAAAGCCGATGGAGCCGTTCGGCGCCACCAGTTCGCCGTCAGCGTTAAAGGCGACGGTTTTCCATTCCGGGTTATTCCTTTCCCCGAGACCATCAAGCAGGTCGGAAGCACGCAGCATACGGCCCGGCGTATAGCTGCCGTCGTCGCGCGGCTCGAGCATCACCAGCATCGGCATGTCGGTGTAGGTCCGGCAGTAGTTAAGAAAGTAATCGCTCGGGTTATCGAGGTGGAAGGCTTTAAGGATCACGTGGCCCATGGCCATCGCCAGCGCGCTGTCGGTGCCTTGCTTCGGCGCCAGCCACTGGTCGCAGAGCTTGGCGACTTCCGAATAGTCCGGCGTGATGGCGATGGTTTTGGTGCCCTTGTAGCGTACTTCGGTAAAGAAGTGGGCGTCCGGGGTTCGGGTCTGCGGGACGTTGGAGCCCCAGGCAATAATGTAGCTGGAGTTGTACCAGTCGGCGGATTCCGGCACGTCGGTCTGTTCGCCCCAGGTCATCGGCGAGGCGGGGGGGAGATCGCAGTACCAGTCATAAAAGCTCAGGCAGGTGCCGCCGATCAACGATAAATAGCGGGTACCTGCGGCGTAAGAGACCATCGACATCGCCGGGATCGGCGAGAAGCCGGCGACGCGGTCCGGGCCGTAGTGTTTGATGGTCCAGACGTTGGCGGCGGCGATCAGTTGATTTAACTCTTTCCAGCTGGAGCGAACAAAGCCGCCTTTGCCGCGCACTGCTTTATAGCTGCGGGTTTTGGCCGGATCCTGCATGATGCTATCCCAGGCCAGCACCGGGTCGGGATGCTGTGCCAGGGCTGCGCGCCACAGCTCAATCAGCCGTTTACGCGCCAGCGGGTACTTCAGCCGGTTGGCGCTGTAGAGATACCAGGAGTAGCTGGCGCCGCGCGGGCAGCCGCGCGGTTCGTGATTGGGCAGATCTGGCCGGGTGCGCGGATAATCGGTCTGCTGGGTTTCCCAGGTCACCAGGCCGTTTTTGACGTAAATTTTCCAGCTGCAGGAGCCGGTGCAGTTCACACCGTGCGTGGAGCGGACAATTTTGTCGAACTGCCAGCGTTGCCGGTAGCTATCTTCCCAGTCACGGTTGTTGTTGTAGACCTGGCCGTGGCCGTTGGCAAAGGTGTCGCCTTTCTGCTTAAAGTAGCGAAAGCGATCCAGAAGTTTACTCATGACATTTCTCCTGCTCCGATGATGTCCGGCAACGTGCCACCCGGCCGGATGAGCGAACGAAGGCGTAGGCCGGATAAGGCGTAAGCCGCCATCCGGCAGATAAATCGTTATGGTTATGCGGGTTTACGGCGGCCGTAGACCAGCCAGGTCACCAGCACGCAAACCACATAGAAGACAAAAAAGACTTTCATCGCGCCAACCGGCGAGCCGGTCATTGCCAGCGAGGTGCCGAAGGCTTTTGGAATAAAGAAACCGCCGATGGCGCCGATCGCCGAGATAAAGCCCAGCGCGGCAGCGGTATCGGTCACCGCCTCGTGCTGCGCTTCTTCATCGCTGCCGCCGCGCTGCTTTACGCTGTCGATGGTGAGCTGGCGGAAGATGACGGCGATCATCTGGAAAGTGGAGCCGCTTCCCAGACCGGCGGTTAGAAAGAGCCCCATAAACACCACGTAGAAGGCGAGAAAGCTGCCGGATCCGCTGCCTGGCAGGGTCAGAAACAGCAGGCCGGTAAACAGCGCCATCAGGACGAAGTTGACCAGCGTCACCCGCACGCCGCCCAGACGGTCGGAGATGATCCCGCCGAACGACCGCGCCAGCGCGCCAATGAACGGCCCGAAAAAAGCGAGTTTGAGGATATCGACGGCGGGGAACTGGGTTTTCGCCAGCATGGCGAAGCCAGCGGAGAAGCCGATAAACGAGCCAAACGTCGCCAGATAGAGCAGGCTTAACAGCCACATATGCGGTCGCTTGAGTACGGGAAGCTGATCGCGAATCGAGGCCTTCGAACCGGCGATATCGTTCATGCCGAACCAGGCGGCGACGGTGGCGAGCAGCAGCAGCGGTACCCAGACGAGCGCCGCATTACTCAGGGTCATTGTCGAACCATCGGGCTGGGTGACGCCGTGCACGCCGAGGAAGGTGAAGAGCGGCAGGAAGATCACCGCCGGGGCGACCATCTGCATCACGCTAACGCCGAGATTGCCAAGGCCGCCATTGACCCCCAGCGCGCTGCCCTGTTTGGCTTTGGGAAAAAAGAAACTGATATTTCCCATGCTGGAAGCAAAATTCGCGCCGGCAAAACCGCACAGCAGCGCAATAATAATAAATACCCAGAACGGAGTAGTAATATTCTGGATCGCCACCCCTAACCAAATACAAGGCACCACCAGGATCACCGTACTTAATACGGTCCAGTAGCGCCCGCCAAAGAGGGGTACCATAAAGGAGTAGGGGACCCGTAATATCGCGCCGGAAAGTGAAGGCAGGGCGGTTAATAAAAACAGCTGGTCGGTGGTGAAATGAAAACCGACCTTATTGAGATTGACCGCCACGGCGCTGAATAACATCCACACGCAGAAAGCAAGCAGCAGGCAGGCCACTGATATCCATAGATTTCTTCGCGCGATGGCTTGACCTTTATTTTCCCAGAACGCCTTATTTTCAGGTCGCCAGTTTGTCAAAAGGTAATGATTATCTTTCTCATTCTGTACCGACATATTGCCCTCTATTTGCCTGGAAAGGAGTCAATAAATAAGGTCAACAGCTGATTGCAAGGGGATGGTGAATAACGTTTACACTGCGTTATCTATGAAGCGTAGATAAAAAAAACGTGCTCACAGAGAGCACGTGGTAAGCGTAGCGGAATTAATTGTTACTAAATGTAAGTCTTAGCTAAAATAACTCCAGCGTAATCATCTTATTTACGTATCGGCTAAACGCCGCCTCATCCAGGGCCTGTGCCTCCAGCGCATAAATCCCGTCGAGGCCGCACACCAGGGCGATAAAGCGCCAGGCGATATCCGCCGCAGGCTCCGCCGATCGAAATTCGCCGCTGGCGAGGCCCTGGTCGATGATGGCGACGGTCTCGGCATGCCACATATTCATCGTCAGCAGGTAGGCCGCTTTGATCTGCGGATCGCTGTCGGCCAGCACCTGGCCTTCGCGCCACAGGCGGATATAGGGTTCCAGCCGGCCATCCTCGCTGCCGATCATCGAGAACAACCGCTCGCGCCAGCTGGCGTCTTCGGGGACCAGCGGCATATCGAGCATCTCGCGGATCAGACGGATGAAGACCTGTGATTTCAGCTCGCCAATAGACGCGAAGTGGTGGTGTAGTTGCCCGGCGGCCACCTGCGCCTCGCGGGCGATCTGCCGCACGGTCATGGCGGCAAAGCCGCCGCTCAACGCCAGGCGCATGGCGGCCTGCATTATCCCTTCCCGTCGCGCATCTCGTTGTAAATAGTGCATAGAACCCCACTGTCATCTGGCTTTGGCCGAGTGTAACAAAAAGTTGGACATGCGTTCAACATTCCGGCAGGATCGCCATCCTGGACATGTGTCCAATTTTCAATATTGATTGAGGTACACGCTATGTCACGGCAATGGATGACGCTGATGGCGATTTTGCTGGTTTATATTCCGGTGGCGATTGACGCCACGGTGTTGCATGTGGCCGCGCCGACCCTCAGCGTGGCGCTGGGTAGCAGTGGCAATGAGCTGCTGTGGATCATTGATATCTACTCATTAGTGATGGCCGGCATGGTGCTGCCGATGGGCGCCCTCGGCGATAAGATCGGTTTTAAGCGCCTGCTACTGCTCGGCAGCGCCATTTTTGGCGTCGCGTCGCTGTGCGCTGCGCTGTCGCCGACGGCTCTGACGCTGATTGCTTCCCGTGCCCTGCTGGCGGTGGGGGCGGCGATGATCGTCCCGGCGACGCTGGCCGGGATCCGCAGCACTTTTGCCGAGGCCAGCCAGCGCAACATGGCGCTGGGGCTGTGGGCGGCGGTCGGCTCCGGCGGCGCGGCCTTTGGCCCGCTGGTGGGCGGGCTCCTGCTGGAGCATTTCTACTGGGGGTCGGTGTTCCTGATCAACGTACCGATCGTGCTGGTGGTCATTGCCATTAACGCGAAAGTGGTCCCGCGCCAGCCCGCGCGCCGCGAGCAGCCCCTGAACCTGCTGCAGGCGCTCGTTTTGATTGCCGCGATCCTGATGCTGGTGTTTAGCGCGAAATCGGCGCTGAAGGGCCAGCTGGCGCTGTGGCTCACCGCGCTGGTGGCGATCGGCGGGGCGGCGATGCTGAGCTGGTTTATCCGCAAGCAGCTGTCGGCGGCCCGTCCCATGGTGGATATGCGACTGTTTACCCATCGTATTATTTTAAGCGGGGTGATGATGGCGATGACGGCCCTGATTACCCTGGTGGGCTTTGAGCTACTGATGGCTCAGGAGCTGCAGTTCGTGCATCAGAAAACACCGTTCGAGGCGGGGATGTTTATGCTGCCGGTGATGGTGGCCAGCGGCTTCAGCGGACCGATTGCCGGACTGCTGGTCTCCCGGCTCGGGCTGCGCGAGGTGGCGACCGGCGGGATGTTGCTCAGCGCCTTCAGCTTTCTCGGCCTGGCGCTGACCGATTTCAGCACCCAGCAGTGGCTGGCCTGGGGGCTGATGACGCTGCTGGGCTTTAGCGTGGCCAGCGCGCTGCTGGCTTCCAGCGCCGCCATCATGGCGGCAGCGCCGAAGGAGAAAGCCGCCGCCGCCGGGGCGATTGAAACCATGGCCTATGAGCTGGGCGCCGGTCTTGGCATTGCGCTGTTCGGCCTGATCCTGACCCGTAGCTACAGCGCTTCTATTGTGCTGCCGTCTGGCCTGAGTGACGCCATGGCGCAGCAGGCGGCGTCATCGATTGGCGAGGCGGTGAGTCTCACCCAGGCGCTGCCCGCCGGGGTGTCGCAGGCGCTGATGGCAGCGGCAAAGACAGCATTTATTCAGGCTCACAGTCTGGTGCTGGCGACGGCGGGTGTATTGCTTCTGCTGCTGGCCGCCGGGATCTGGCGCAGCCTTGCCACTGTGGCGAAACCGCGGGCGGCGCTATAGCTGCAGCGACAGGTCCATTGCCGCGCGGCGCAGCGGGGCGAGGGCCTTCTCTTTTAACGCCGCGGCGCTGACCGTCGCGGCGGGCACCCCCACATTCAGCGCGGCCACCACCTGGCCATGACGTGACAGCACCGGTACCGCCAGCGAGCACAAGCCCACCTCGATCTGCCGATCGGCGAGGGCATAGCCCTGCATCCGCACCCGGGCGATCTCAGCACGTAATCCGGCCAAATCGCACAGGGTATGCGGTGTGTAGCGGATAAGCGCCGCACGTGACAATGTCACTTCGAGCTGTTCCTCCGGCAGCGCGCTCAGTAACACCCGCCCCATTGACGTGGCCCACGCCGGCAGGCGACTGCCGCGCCCCAGATCGATGCTCAGTAAATTATTGACCGCCGCGCGGGCGATATAGAGCACGTTATCCCCGTCGAGCGTGGCTGCCGAACAGGATTCGCCGAGCGCTTTGCCCAGACCATCCAGCGCCGTCTGCGCCACTTTCGCCAGCGGCGTGCCGGCCAGATAAGCGTGGCCGACCGCCAGCACCCGGGGCAGCAGCTCATAGTGGCGGCCATCGGGGCTGTGCACCATCCCCAGCGCGGCAAGGGTATACAAACAGCGGCGTACCGCCGCGCGGGAGATTTGCGTTTTCTGGCTGAGCTGGGAAATGGTTAGCCGCTGGCGTTGGGGGGTAAAGGCGTTCAGGACCGCCAGCCCGCGGGCCAGAGACAGCATAAAGTTGGGGTCGTGCTCGGCCTGCCTGGCGCTTAGCGTAGTGGGGATATTGTCGCTCATTGCATCCTTCTCCGTTGCAACGTAAGGCTCACGGGAGATCACTATACCGTGCGTGAAATGGGGCGCGCTGAATTGTGCCGGTTTTACCACCACGATCACATTATTAACTGCCTTTTAACAAACGTGCCGATAATCGCACAACATTTCGATTATCGCCGTTGACCATCCGCCAGGCTGAACCCTATTGTCAATGGCACAGACCTCCCCGTTATGGATGTGGGTACAAAAAGTTATATATCTCATCAGGAACAGAAAATGACTGTCACCGTAGAACAAATCGAGAGCTGGATTGTGGATGTCCCGACCATCCGGCCGCATAAATTGTCGATGACCACCATGGGCTGCCAGTCGCTGGTGATCGTGCGCCTTACCCGCTCCGATGGCATCTGCGGCATCGGCGAGGCCACCACCATCGGTGGGCTGAGCTATGGCGTTGAAAGTCCGGAGGCCATTTCGTCGGCGATCGCCCATTATCTGACGCCGCTGTTGAAAGGGCAGCCAGCCGATAACCTGAATGCGCTAACCGCCCGCATGAACAGCGCCATTAAAGGCAACACCTTTGCGAAGTCCGCCATCGAAACCGCGCTGCTCGACGCCCAGGGCAAAGCCTTAGGTCTGCCGGTGTCGGCGCTGCTCGGCGGCGCGCTGCACACGACGCTACCGGTACTGTGGACCTTAGCCAGCGGCGATACCGCGAAAGATATCGCCGAAGGGGAAAAACTGTTGGCCGAAGGCCGCCACCGGGCGTTCAAACTGAAGATCGGCGCGCGTGAACTCGCCACCGACCTGCGTCATACCCGCGCCATCGTGGAAGCGTTAGGCGACCGCGCCAGCATTCGCGTCGACGTCAACCAGGCCTGGGACGCCGCCACCGGCGCGAAAGGCTGTCGCGAGCTGGCGGCGATGGGTGTCGATCTCATCGAACAGCCGGTCAGCGCCCACGATAACGCCGCCCTGGTGCGCTTAAGCCAGCAAATCGAAACCGCGATCCTCGCGGATGAAGCCGTCGCGACTGCCTACGATGGTTATCAACTGGCGCAACAGGGCTTTACCGGCGCTTACGCGCTGAAAATCGCCAAGGCGGGCGGGCCGAACAGCGTGCTGGCGCTGGCCCGCGTCGCCCAGGCGGCGGGGATTGGCCTGTACGGCGGCACCATGCTGGAAGGGACCGTGGGGACCGTTGCTTCTCTGCACGCGTGGTCGACATTGCCGCTGCAGTGGGGTACCGAGATGTTCGGCCCGCTGTTGCTGAAGGACGATATCGTCAGCGTGCCGCTGACCTTTGCCGACGGTCAGGTGCTGTTACCGCAAATGCCGGGTCTTGGCGTCGAGCTGGATGAAGACAAACTGCGTTTTTATACCCGCCAGCCATAGCGGGGACAGGAGAAAAAAATGTTATTTAAAGTGGATATGACCGTCAATATTCCGCCTGGCTTTCCCGCCGCCGAGGCGGAGGAAATTAAACAACGCGAAAAAGCCTATTCGCAACAATTACAGCGGGAAGGCAAATGGCGACATATCTGGCGCGTCGCCGGCCTTTACGCCAATGTCAGTATTTTCGATGTTAAAGATGCCGAAGAGTTGCATCAAATATTAATGGGATTACCGCTCTATCCCTTTATGGCGATAAAAGTGGAAGCTCTGTGTCGTCATCCGTCATCAATTCGCGATGACGATCGCTAATAATAACAATATCTGACCTCACGCCGGTATTCCCGGCGTATACCCTGAAAAATATAAGAGAGAACCAGTATGAGTAATGTATTCGTACAACAGCCTGCTATTCAGAAATTATTACGCGACAGTGCCGGATTAGATGTTGCCGGCGGCGATGAACGTTTTAAGGCGATTGTTCATCGTCTGCTGGAAAATATTTGCACCCTCATTGACGACTATAACGTCACGGAAGAAGAGTTCTGGCACGCGGTAAACTATCTGCATGAGCTGGGGGGACGTCAGGAGGCGGCGCTGCTGGCGGCGGGCCTGGGCCTGGAACATTTCCTCGACCTTCGCCAGGACGCCATCGACGCGGCGGCGCATCGGGAAACCGGCACTCCGCGCACCATTGAAGGGCCGCTGTACGTGGCCAATGCGCCGCTGGCCGACGGCCACGCCCGCATGGATGACGGTGCCGACGCCGGGGAAGTGATGTGGCTGCACGGTCAGGTTAAAGATAACCAGGGCCAGCCGATAGCCAATGCCATTGTTGATATCTGGCACGCCAACACCCTCGGCAATTACTCGTTCTTCGATCAAAGCCAGAGCGAGTACAACCTGCGGCGGCGGATCCGCACCGGCGCCGATGGCCGCTACAGTGTGCGCAGCATCATGCCCTCCGGCTACGGCTGTCCGCCGGATGGCCCAACCCAGAAGCTACTGGACCAGTTAGGCCGCCACGGCAACCGTCCGGCGCACATTCACTTCTTCGTCTCCGCCCCGGGGCATAAGCATCTGACCAGCCAGATTAACCTCAATGGCGATAAATACCTGTGGGACGATTTTGCCTTTGCCACCCGCGACGGCCTGATTGCTGACCCGGTAAAAGTGACCGACCGCGAGATCATCGCGCAGCGCCATCTTGAGGGAGAGCACACCGAGGTCTGTTTTGATTTCACTCTGTGTAAAGCGCTGAGCGCCGACGAAGAGCAGCGCGGCACCCGCCTGCGCGCTAAAGAGTAAGCGGCATTATCGGTCCGGGCACGCGACTGCCCGGGCCCGACATCGCACTCGAAAACGAAAAATTCACCCTGTTTCTTTCATCCTGAATTCTGCAGGAGGGACTGACTCATGCAAAAAACGCTCTCGACGCTCAAAGACAAAATCAATAATGCCTTAATTGTCGACCGGGAAAATCATATTTACCGCTGCCATCGCTCTATATTTACCGACCCGCAGCTGTTTGAATTTGAAATGAAGCATATTTTCGAAGGTAACTGGGTATTTCTTGCCCATGAAAGCCAAATTCCCGAGCCGGGTGATTATTATACCCTGACGCTGGGCCGTCAGCCGGTCATTATTACCCGCGATAAAAAGAATGAGCTGCATGCGTTAATTAACAGCTGTGCTCACCGCGGTGCCATGTTATGTCGCCGCAAAACCGGCAATAAAAATTCGTTCACCTGTCCGTTCCACGGCTGGACCTTTAGCAATAATGGCAAATTATTAAAAGCCAAAGACGAGAGCACTGGCGGTTATCCGCCGAGCTTTAAACAGGACGGTTCCCACGACCTGCAAAAGCTGCCGCGTTTTCAGTCCTATCGTGGTTTCTTATTTGGCAGCCTCAATGCCGACGTGCAGCCGCTGGAGGCCTATCTCGGAGAAACCAGCAAAATCATCGATCTGATCGTCGACCAGGCGCCGGAGGGGCTGGAAGTCCTCAAGGGCTCGTCGAGCTATGTGTATGAGGGCAACTGGAAACTGGGCGCGGAAAACGGTGCCGATGGCTATCACGTCAGCGTGGTGCACTGGAACTACGCCTCGACCATGTCACGCCGCAACTATGAAGCGGAAGGGACGCACGCGGTGGATGCCAACGGCTGGTCTAAAAGCCTCGGCGGGGGCTACGGATTCGATAATGGCCATATGCTGCTGTGGACCCGGGCGCTCAACCCGGAAGTGCGCCCGGTCTATGCCCACCGCGAGCGCCTGCTGGCGGAATTCGGCGAACTACGCGCCGACCAGATGGTCAACGAAACCCGCAACCTGTGTCTGTACCCCAATGTCTACCTGATGGATCAGTTCTCGACCCAAATCCGCGTGATCCGTCCCATTGCGGTGGATAAAACCGAAGTCACCATCTGGTGCTTCGGGCCGAAAGGGGAATCCGACCAGGCGCGGGCCCTGCGTATCCGCCAGTACGAGGATTTCTTTAACGTCAGCGGCATGGGGACGCCGGACGACCTCGAAGAGTTCAGCGCCTGCCAGCGCGGCTATCTCGGCGAAAATCTTCCGTGGAGCGATCTCAGCCGCGGCGCGCTGCACTGGGTCGACGGCGCGGATGAGCATGCGCAACATGCCGGCTTTTCGCCGCGGTTAAGCGGGGTGAAATCGGAGGACGAAGCGCTGTACATCGCCCATCACCACCACTGGCAGACGCTGATGCTGGCGGCCATTGAACAGGAACAGCAGCGTTATGAACAGTCGATTACTCAGCGCGTGGAGGTGGCCTGATGCTTAACCTCGAACAGGTTCGCCAGTTTCTCTACTACGAAGCCCGTCTGCTGGACGATCGTCAGTGGGACGAATGGCTCAGCTGCTACAGCCCGCAGGTAGTCTACTGGATGCCGGCGTGGGGCGACGACGACCAGCTGACCCGCGACCCGCAAAAAGAGATTTCGCTTATCTACTATCCCAACCGCGAAGGGCTGGAGGATCGCGTCTACCGCATTAAAACCGAGCGCTCCGGGGCCAGCACGCCGGAGCCGCGGACCACCCACATTATCAGCAACGTTGAGCTACTGGGGGAAAATGACGAGGGGCTGGAGGTGCGTTACAGCTGGGTCACCTGGAGCTATCGCTATCAGCACACGGATGCTTATTTCGGCTCAACCTGCTGCACACTGACCGAGCAGGACGGCAGACCGCAGATCGTGCGCAAAACCGTGCGCCTGAACAACGACTATATCCGTCAGGTGATTGACGTTTACCACATTTAAGAGGCGCTTATGACCTTTTCTATTGCTCTTAATTTTGAGGACGGCGTAACCCGCTTTATTCAGTGCAACGCCGGAGAGAAAGTCCTGGATGCGGCCTATCGTCAGAAGGTGAATCTGCCGATGGACTGCTCGGACGGCGTGTGCGGCACCTGCAAATGCCACTGCGCCAGCGGGGAATATACCCTCGGCGAGGAGTATCTCGACGAGGCGTTAAACGACGAGGAAGCGCAGGCCCGCTAGGTGCTGACCTGTCAGATGGTGCCCACCAGCGACTGCGTGATTGATGTGCCGGTGGCCGCTGCCCAGTGCAAAACCGCCCTGGCGACGCTCGGGGCGCAGGTGCAGCAGGTCAATTTGCTGTCGGACTCCGCCATCGAGCTGGTGGTTGCTCTCGATGAGCCGCTGGCCTTCCTGCCGGGACAGTACGTCAATATCCAGGTGCCGGGTACGCCCCACGTCCGCGCCTATTCCTTTAGCTCGCTTGCCGGCGCGCGGGAGGGACGTTTTCTGATCCGCAATGTGCCCGGGGGGATGATGAGCCAGTGGCTGACGCAGCGGGCGCAGCCCGGCGATCGCCTGACCCTCAGCGGACCCATGGGCAGCTTCTATCTGCGCCACGGCGATCGTCCGCTGCTGATGCTGGCCGGCGGCACCGGCCTGGCGCCGTTGCTCTCCATGCTCCACACCCTGCAGACACAAGGTAGCCAGCGTCCGGTAACGTTACTGTACGGGGTAACCCGCGATGGCGATCTGGTGAAAACCGACGCGCTGGACACCTTTACTCAACAGCTGACGAGGTATCGCTGGCTGCCGGTGGTGGCGGATGAAAACAGCCCCTGTCCGCAGCGCGGCTTCGTCACCAACCATCTCGACGACGCGATGCTGAATAACGGCGACGTCGACATCTATCTTTGCGGCCCGCCGCCGATGGTCAATGCGGTCGCCACGGCGCTGCGCGACCGCGGCATCACCCCGGCGGGATTCTGGTATGAGAAATTTATCGCCAGCCAGAGCGCGGCGGCATAAGGAGGCAGTATGCGTTTTAGCGATAAAGTGGTCGCCATCACCGGCGCGGCCCAGGGCATTGGCCGCCAGACGGCGGAGCAGGCGGCCGCAGAAGGCGCGGCCCTGCTGCTCATCGATCGCTCGTCCTATGTCCATGAGCTGGCGGCGACGCTGGCGCAATCCGGCTGTCCGGTGCTGGCGCTGGAGGCGGATCTGGAAGCGTGGGAAAGTACCGAGCAGGCGTTTGCCGCGGGCGTCGCGCATTTTGGCCGCCTCGACGTGCTGATCAACAACGTTGGGGGCACCATCTGGGCGCGGCCCTTTGCCGAATACCAACCGGAGCAGATTGAGAAAGAGATCCGCCGCTCGCTGTTTCCTACCCTGTGGGGCTGCCGCGCGGCGCTGCCGTGGATGCTGAAGCAGGGCAAAGGCAGCATTGTCAATATCTCGTCGGTGGCGACGGCAGGGGTGAACCGGGTGCCTTACTCGGCGGCGAAAGGCGGCGTTAACGCGCTGACCCGGTCGATTGCCATGGAGTACAGCGGCAGCGGTATTCGGATTAACGCCGTGGCGCCGGGCGGGACCGAGGCGCCGCCGCGCCTGACGCCGCGTAACGAAGAGCAGCCGAGCGAGCAGGAGAAGGCGTGGTATCAACAGGTGGTCGATCAGACGGTGGCGAGCAGCCTGCAGCACCGCTACGGCACGCTGGCGGAACAGGCGAACGCGATCCTGTTTCTCGCCAGCGATGAGGCCAGCTATATCACCGGCGTCACGCTGCCGGTGGCCGGGGGCGATCTCGGCTAACGCCGGGTAGCATACCAGCAGAGCAGGGAGCCGAGACACACCATCCCGGCGCCCTGCCAGAATGACCACGACAGGGCCGCACTCAGCAGGATCGCCGCCAGCGCAGAGGAGAGTACCGGCGTAAAGTACGACGCCGCCGCCAGCAGGCTGACGTTGCCGTGCAGGATCCCCACGTTCCACGCCGCGTAGGCCAGGCCAAGGGCCACCGAAACGGTCAGCAGCTTGATGCTTACCGGCCAGCTAAAGATCATGGGTGGCTGCGGTGTGGCGAGAAACTTCAGCCACAGCGTCAGGGCGGTTAACAGGACGAACAGCGTAATGGCGTTTTTACCGCGGGCATATTTGGCCGTCACCGTGCAGTAGGCAGCCCAGATAAACGCCCCGACAAAGGCCAGCAGATAGCTGAGCGGGCTGGAGATGACGTTGCTGATAATCTCGTCCAACTGCAGGCCGTGCTCACCGCCCAACACCCAGCCCACGCCGAGCAGGGCGAGAAGCAGGCCGGGGATCACCAGCCAGCTGCTTTTCTGGCCGTTAAACAGGATGGCGAACAAAATCGTCAGGCTGGGCCACAGGTAATTGACCATCCCCACCTCAATGGCCTGCTGGCGGCTGGCGGCATAGCCCAGCGACAGCGCGAGGCAGATTTCATAGCTGACGAACAGCACGCTGCCGGCCAGCAGATAGCGCCGCGGGATCTGGCGCAGATTGGGAAAACCGACGGTAAAAATCAGCAGCAGGCCGCTGAGGCTATAAATCATCGCCGCGCCGCCAACCGGTCCCAGTCCTTCGCTGACGCCGCGGATCAACCCGACCATCGTGCTCCATAAGATAATGGCGGCGAAGCCGATCGTCGTGGCTCTCTTTTTCTCCATGCTTTTCCTGATGGTTACGCAAATGCAGCCGGCATATATATCATTTTTTTATCGGCGAGGGGTGAAATTTTCCGCCGTCGCTAACCCTTAGGGATTAACGAAAATGACCCTGGCTGGCGATTAAGGGGGCGTTGGTTTTCCTCCTTGATTTGACGCAAATTTTCCCGGCATTTTGCTGTTAGTTTCCTCCGCGCGATGAATCAACATCCTGCATGGAGGAATGCAATGGACGTCAGCCGCAGAAAATTCTTTAAGATCTGCGCAGGCGGTATGGCCGGAACCACAGCCGCCGCTCTGGGTTTTGCCCCCAAAATGGCGCTGGCTCAGGCACGCAACTATAAACTGCTGCGAGCGAAAGAGATCCGCAACACCTGCACCTACTGCTCCGTGGGCTGCGGGCTATTAATGTATAGCCTCGGCGACGGCGCGAAAAACGCCAAAGAAGCGATTTACCATATCGAAGGGGACCCGGACCATCCGGTGAGCCGGGGCGCACTGTGCCCGAAAGGCGCCGGCCTGCTGGACTATGTCCACAGCGAAAACCGTCTGCGTTATCCGCAATACCGCGCGCCGGGCTCGGATAAATGGCAGCGCATCTCCTGGGATGAAGCCTTTAGCCGTATCGCCCGACTGATGAAAGCCGACCGTGACGCTAACTTTATTGAAAAGAACGAGCAGGGCGTCACGGTTAACCGCTGGCTTTCCACCGGGATGCTGTGCGCCTCGGCGGCAAGCAATGAGACCGGCATGCTGACGCAAAAATTCGTGCGCTCGCTGGGTATGCTGGCGGTAGACAACCAGGCGCGCGTCTGACACGGACCAACGGTAGCAAGTCTTGCTCCAACATTTGGTCGCGGTGCGATGACCAACCACTGGGTTGATATCAAAAACGCCAACGTCGTGGTGGTGATGGGCGGTAACGCCGCCGAAGCCCATCCGGTGGGTTTCCGCTGGGCGATGGAAGCGAAAAATAATAACGATGCTACGCTTATCGTCGTTGACCCGCGCTTTACGCGCACGGCCTCGGTGGCCGATATCTATGCGCCGATTCGTTCCGGTACCGACATTACCTTCCTGTCGGGCGTGCTGCTGTACCTGATCGAAAATAATAAGATCAATGCCGAGTACGTGAAGCATTACACCAATGCCAGCCTGCTGGTGCGGGATGATTTTGCCTTCGAAGAGGGCCTGTTCAGCGGCTACGATGCGCAAAAACGCCAGTACGATAAATCGTCCTGGAACTACCAGTTCGATGAAAACGGCTACGCCAAACGCGATGAAACGCTCAGCCACCCGCGCTGCGTGTGGAATCTGCTCAGGCAGCATGTTTCCCGCTACACGCCGGAAGTGGTCGAAAACATCTGCGGTACGCCGAAAGCGGACTTCCTTAAAGTGTGTGAGGTGCTGGCGTCAACCAGCGCTGCAGACCGCACCACCACCTTCCTGTATGCCCTGGGCTGGACGCAGCACACCGTCGGCGCGCAGAACATCCGCACCATGGCGATGATTCAGCTGCTGCTCGGCAACATGGGCATGGCCGGCGGCGGCGTCAATGCCCTGCGCGGCCACTCCAACATTCAGGGGCTGACCGATTTGGGCCTGCTGTCGACCAGCCTGCCGGGCTATTTGACGCTGCCATCGGACAAACAGGCCGACCTGCAAAGCTACCTCAGCGCCAACACGCCAAAGGCGACGCTACCCGGGCAGGTGAACTACTGGAGCAATTACCCGAAATTTTTCGTCAGCCTGATGAAGTCGTTCTACGGTGAGGCGGCGCAGAAAGAGAACGACTGGGGCTTCAACTGGCTGCCGAAATGGGATCAGGCCTACGACGTTATCAAGTATTTCAATATGATGGATAACGGCAACGTCACCGGCTACATCTGCCAGGGCTTCAACCCGGTGGCGTCCTTCCCGGACAAAAACAAAGTGGTGCGTAGTCTCAGTAAGCTGAAATATATGGTGGTTATCGATCCGCTGGTGACCGAGACCTCCACCTTCTGGCAGAACCACGGCGAGTCTAATGATGTCGACCCGGCTGCGATTCAGACCGAAGTCTTCCGTCTGCCGTCGACCTGCTTTGCCGAAGAAGATGGTTCGATCGCCAACTCCGGCCGCTGGCTGCAGTGGCACTGGAAAGGCCAGGACGCGCCGGGGGAAGCGCGCAACGATGGCGAAATCCTGGCCGGGATCTATCACTGTTTGCGCGAGCTGTACCGTCGCGAAGGTGGCAAGGGCGCGGAACCGTTGCTGAAAATGAGCTGGAGTTATAAGCAGCCAGATCATCCGGAATCGGAAGAGGTTGCAAAAGAGAACAACGGCTACGCGCTGGCGGATCTCTACGATGGCAATGGGGTGCTGCTGGCGAAAAAAGGGCAACTGCTCAATAGCTTCGCGCTGCTGCGCGATGACGGCAGCACCGCGTCATCTTGCTGGATCTACACCGGCTGCTGGACCGAGCAGGGTAACCAGATGGCGAATCGCGATAACGCCGATCCTTCGGGCCTGGGCAATACGCTCGGCTGGGCCTGGGCGTGGCCGCTCAATCGCCGGGTGTTGTATAACCGCGCCTCAGCCGATATCAACGGCAAGCCGTGGGATGCGAAGCGGATGCTGATCCAGTGGAACGGCAGTAAGTGGGTCGGGAATGATATTCCGGACTTCAATACCGCGCCGCCGGGGAGCAACACCGGGCCGTTTATCATGCAGCAGGAGGGCCTGGGGCGCCTGTTTGCGCTCGATAAACTGGCGGAGGGGCCATTCCCGGAACACTACGAGCCGATGGAAACGCCGCTTGGCACCAACCCGCTGCACCCGAAGGTGGTCTCCAGCCCGGTGGTGCGGTTGTATGAAGAGGACGCCATTCGCTTAGGTAAGAAGGATACGTTCCCGTATGTCGGGACCACCTATCGCCTGACCGAACACTTCCATACCTGGACCAAGCATGCGCTGCTTAATGCGATTGCGCAGCCGGAACAGTTTGTCGAAATCAGCGAAGGGCTGGCGAAAAGCAAAGGTATCGCTAACGGCGACTGGGTGAAAGTCAGCAGCAAACGCGGCTTTATTCGCGCGGTTGCCGTGGTGACCCGCCGACTGCGCACGCTGAACGTCAACGGCCAGCCGGTGGAGACCGTCGGGATCCCGCTGCACTGGGGGTTTGAAGGTGTGGCCCGCAAAGGCTATATCGCCAACACCCTGACGCCTAACGTCGGCGATTCCAACTCGCAAACGCCGGAGTATAAGGCGTTTTTGGTCAACATCGAGAAAGCGTAAGGAGCGATTCAATGGCGATGGAAACACAAGACATTATTAAACGCTCCGCGACCAACCCGATCACCCCCGCGCCGCGCGCGCGGGACTATAAGGCGGAAGTCGCCAAGCTTATCGATGTCTCCTCCTGCGTGGGCTGTAAAGCCTGCCAGGTGGCCTGTTCCGAGTGGAATGATATCCGCGATGAAGTGGGGCACTGCGTCGGCGTGTACGACAACCCGGCGGATCTCAGCGCCAAATCCTGGACGGTAATGCGCTTTAGCGAGACCGAACAGAACGGCAAGCTGGAGTGGCTTATCCGCAAGGATGGCTGTATGCACTGCGAAGATCCGGGCTGCCTGAAGGCCTGTCCGTCCGCCGGGGCGATTATTCAGTACGCCAACGGCATCGTCGATTTCCAGCAGGAAAACTGCATCGGCTGCGGCTACTGCATTGCCGGGTGTCCGTTTAACGTCCCGCGTCTTAATAAAGAGGATAACCGGGTCTATAAATGCACCTTGTGCGTGGACAGGGTCAGCGTTGGTCAGGAGCCGGCCTGCGTGAAAACCTGTCCTACCGGCGCTATCCACTTTGGCACGAAAAAAGAGATGCTGGAGGTGGCGCAGGAGCGGGTGGATAAGCTTAAAAAACGCGGTTATGCCAACGCCGGGATTTACAACCCGCCGGGCGTCGGCGGCACCCACGTGATGTACGTCCTGCATCATGCCGACCAGCCGGAGCTGTATCACAAGCTGCCGAAGGAACCGCAGATCGATACCAGTATCAGTCTGTGGAAGGGGGCGCTTAAACCGCTGGCGGCCGCGGGCTTTATCGCCACCTTTGCCGGACTGATTTACCACTACATCGGTATCGGTCCGAACAAGGAAGTTGACGATGACGAGGAGGAGCATGATGAGTAAATCGAAGATGATTGTGCGCACAACGTTTATCGACCGCGCCTGTCACTGGACGGTAGTGATCGGTTTCTTCCTCGTGGCGCTGTCGGGAATTTCGTTCTTCTTCCCGACGCTGCAGTGGCTAACGGAAACCTTCGGCACGCCGCAGATGGGGCGTATCCTGCACCCGTTTTTCGGGGTGCTGATTTTTGTCGCGCTGATGTTTATGTTTGTGCGTTTTGTGCACCACAATATTCCGGATAAGCAGGATATTCCCTGGCTGAAGGGCATTGTGGAGGTGCTGAAAGGCAACGAACATAAGGTTGCGCGGGTCGGTAAATATAACGCCGGGCAGAAGATGATGTTCTGGACCATCATGAGCATGATTTTCGTGCTGCTGGTGACCGGAGTGATTATCTGGCGGCCGTATTTTGCGCCGTATTTTCCGATTCAGGTCATTCGTTACAGCCTGCTGATCCATGCCACCTCGGCGATTATCCTGATCCACGCCATCCTTATCCATATGTATATGGCATTCTGGGTCAAAGGGTCGATTAAGGGGATGATTGAGGGTAAGGTCAGCCGCCGCTGGGCGAAGAAACACCACCCGCGCTGGTATCGTGATGTCGAACGCCTGGAAGCGATGAAAGAGAGTCGCGAAGGGATGAAGTAAGCCTTCACGGCGCGAAACCCGCTCCGGAGATGTCGGAGCGGGTTACCGACAGTCAGGAGTTCGTGATAAGTGTATCGATTGAATCGATAACGCCCTGGCGCGCATGATTCAGATTGCAGACGAAATCCTGTGGCTGGATCCGTTTATTATTTAAGTTACTAATCATTGGCGTACAAAGTAAAAAGCTGTCAAATTCTATATTTATCCTTGGTACGACATGCTGATGCCAGCGTGGTAACTGTTGTGGTCGCATTAAAGGAATAATGACTCTCGTGGCCAGGTCTGCATAATAATCATTCTGCACGATCATATAATACGGCAGGGTTTTATTTGTCTGAGCAGAACAATTCCGATAAACATTGAATTGTTCAAGCATCATAGTACCCTGAAAAATTCATCATCAGTAAGAGTGCCTCCTTTTGCAATAAATTCATTCATTGCGGCAATGAATTCCTTGTGCTGTCGCTGTTTATCTGCTTCTCGTAAATCCTTACCTGGCTGTGCTGACGCCTTCTGGACGGGTACGTCAGTGGGTCTTTTACGTAGCGTATTACTTTTCATCATAGGCTCCTTGCGGTTGGTTCTGTGATTATTCACTTTACTCACTAAAAAATAAATCCCAGCAGGAACTTTAATATTTATTTTGCGAAGCAGCTTCCAGAGGAAAGTAACAGCCTGAAATAGTCATGGTTATTGTAATAAACCTGGCGCTGGTATTAACCAGCGCTGCAGGAAATAATCAAAACTTCTCTGGAATAAAGCGGAAGGGGAAATTGGTCTGTTTCATTTTGCCAATTTTGCGCTTCGGCAGCGTCACATGCTCCACCGGTAACGCTTCATACGGGATCTGCGACAGCAGATGGGTAATGATATTCAGACGCACGCGCTTTTTATCTTCTGAACGGGCGACGAACCACGGCGCCCAGGCGGTGTCGGTGGCGGCGAACATGGCGTCGCGGGCGGCGGTATATTCATCCCAGCGGTTGAAAGATTTGATGTCCATCGGCGAGAGCTTCCAGATTTTACGCCCGTCGTCGATGCGATCCCGCAGGCGGCGCTCCTGCTCCTGCGGCGAGACCTCCAGCCAGTACTTGAGCAGAATAATGCCCGATTCGACCATACCTCGCTCCACCATCGGCGCGCCGTCGAGAAACTTCTGTACCTCTTCCGGCGTACAAAAGCCCATCACCCGCTCAACGCCGGCGCGGTTGTACCAGCTGCGATCGAAAATCACGATCTCGCCGGCCGCCGGGAGATGCTTGATATAGCGCTGAAAATAGAGCTGGCTTTTTTCGCGCTCGGTGGGCGAGGGTAAGGCCACGACCCGGAAGATACGCGGGCTGACGCGCTCGGTGATCGCCTTAATGGTGCCGCCTTTCCCGGCGCCGTCCCGGCCTTCAAAGACAATGCATACTTTCAGTCCCTTATGCACCACCCAGCGCTGCAGTTTCACCAGCTCAACGTGGAGTTTGCGCAGCGCTTTCTCATACGCTTTGTTGTCGAGCGGCGCGATTTTTGCCGCCGTGTCGACCGGATTACCGCTTTTCTTGTTGCCCATCGCCATGCTCCGTGTTGCCGGGGTATCCCTTTGAAGTGTAATCCTCCTCCGGCGAGGCGATGGAAAATTATTCGCCGGGTTTTGCCGTCTGGATGACTTCCAGACCCACCCGCTGTCCCCACGACAGCTCCAGGGTGTTGCCGTCCGGGTCGGCAAAGAAGGCGAAATAACCCACCGGATCGCCCAGCTGCTCCGGTTCCCGGCGTAAAACACCTTCCCGCCGTGCGAGGGCTACTTTCTCATCGATCTCGGCCTGGGTAGCACAGGCGACGCCGAGATGGCCGAACGGTCCCAGCGGCGTATCGGCCGGATCGTCACTTTGCACCAGCACCAGGGCGAAAGGCCGGGTGCGGTCGCTGAGCCATGCCACTTTCCGCGCCGAGGGGAGATCGGGTTCGCGTTGGTGAATAACGGTCATCGCCGTATAGCGGGTATAAAAATCGATGCTGCTGGCCAGACAGCGGACGGTAAAGGCAACATGGGTAAAGCCGACATCAACAGTTTGCATGGATAATTCTCCCGAGATGAACGATGTTTTGACTTTACAACCTCAAGTTAACTTGTGATCAATTAGGCGTTTATCCCTTTGAGCCCACTGATTTTGATAGGGGATTGTCACTGCGAAACCACGCTGCCGGTATGCCACGCTGCTGGGGGGCATGAACGAATCAGGCCGTTGTATGGAGGAAACTGCCGTCGGGCGTTTTTAGCTGGTGTGTCGGGGCAGGATGGTCAATAATGCCGGCCGTCTCTCAATACCCCTAACAGATGTATGAAAAAAACGATTTTTTCATTGGCGCTGGGCACCTTCGGACTCGGCATGGCGGAATTTGGCATTATGGGCGTGCTGCCGGAGCTGGCGCACGATGTCGGGATATCTATCCCCGCCGCCGGCAATATGATTGCCTGGTACGCTTTCGGCGTGGTGATTGGCGCGCCGATCATGGCGCTGCTGTCCAGCCGGTATTCCCTGAAATCGGTGATGCTGTTTCTTGCCGCGCTGTGCCTTCTCGGTAACACCCTGTTTACCGTCTCCAGCAGCTACCCCATGCTGGCGCTTGGCCGGCTGGTTTCCGGTTTCCCTCATGGGGCGTTCTTTGGCGTGGGGGCGATTATCCTGTCGAAAATCGCGCCGCCGGGGAAAGTGACCGCCGCGGTGGCGGGGATGATTGGCGGCATGACGCTGGCTAACCTGGTGGGCGTGCCGGGTGGCACCTGGCTCGGGCATCACTTTAGCTGGCGCTATACCTTTGCGCTTATCGCGGTGTTTAACGTGGCGGTATTCCTGGCGATCTTCTGCTGGGTGCCCACGCTTTATGACCGGGCCTCCACCCGGTTGCGCGAGCAGTTTCGTTTTCTGGCGTCGCCGGCGCCGTGGCTGATTTTCGCCGCCACCATGTTCGGTAACGCCGGCGTGTTTGCCTGGTTCAGCTATATCAAACCCTTTATGATCCATGTCTCGGGCTTTGCCGAAAGCCGGATGATGCTGATTATGATGCTGGCGGGGCTGGGAATGGTGGTCGGCAATTTGCTCAGCGGCAAAATTTCCGGGCGCTACAGCCCGCTGCGTATCGCGGCGATAACCGACGGGGCGATTGCGGTGACGCTGCTGCTGATCTTTGCCTTCGGTGAGCACAAAGTCGCTTCGCTGGCGCTGGCGTTTCTCTGCTGTGCCGGGCTGTTTGCCCTGTCGGCGCCGCTGCAGATCCTGTTGCTGCAGAACGCCAAAGGCGGCGAGATGCTGGGGGCGGCAGGGGGACAGATCGCCTTTAACCTCGGCAGCGCTATCGGCGCCTTCTGCGGCGGGATGATGATCGCCCAGGGCTTCGGCTGGAACAGCGTGGCGCTCCCCGCCGCCGCGCTGTCGTTTCTGGCGATGAGCGCCTTGCTCATCTATGGCTGTCACCAGCGGCGGCAGGCCGTCTGACGCCGCTTACTCGCGCCAGGGCTCCCCAAGCGTCAGCATCAGGCGGTTGGCCCAGGCGAAAAAGGCCGCCGACTGTAGCAGATCCAGCTGGGCCAGGGTCTCTAAACCCTGCGCATCAAGCGCCGCCAGATGGCCGGCGTTTAACGCGGGTGGCGTCACCGACAGCGCGGCGGCGGCGTCGATCTCCGCCTGCCAGCGCGGCGACTGCCCGTCGCGCAGATTCTCTCCCGGCGTGACCGCCAGCAGCGTGTCCACGGCGGTCTCGTCCTTCGCCAGCTGCGCCGCTTTGCGGGCATGCACCGAGGCGCAATAGATACAACCGTTGATTTTGCTGGTCACCGTGGCCGCCAGCTCGCGCTCGGCGCGCGGCAATCCTCCCGGGGTATAGAAAATGCCTTTATCGGTCAGGGTCCGCTGCTCCAGCACCGGCTGATTGCGCGCCAGCAGGCGAAAGTAGGGGGAGTCGCTATGGCCATATTTGGCCAGAGTCGCCTGCTCTTCAGCGCTGAATTCCGCCAGCGGTTTATCGGCCAGCCAGGGTTCCCAGTGCAGCTCGTCGCGGGTGAAGCGAACCGGGGCCGCTTTGCCGCTCTGGGTATGCGGTGTGGTGTGCCAGTACCCGGCGACCACCGGCGAATCGGCGATGACGATCGGTTTATGGTTGAGCGCCCGCAGGCCCAGCAGCAGTCGGCTCTGGAAGCTGACAAAGGCCACCAGCTGCGCCAGGGTGACGATGCCGCGCAGGCTCCAGCCCGCGCTGGTCAAGGTGTGCAGCGCGCCGGGAGTCGCTTCGACAGGAGTGAAGGTCAACAGGCGGGCGAACGCCAGCGCCGGGACCAGACGATCGGTGGTCGGGTCGGCTAGGCCAAAGCCGGCATAGTGCGCCGCCAGCGCGTCTGCCTGGTGTAATTTCGCTACCTTCGCGGCCACCGCGAAGCGTTCATCAAGAGGAAAGTCAGCGTCCTGCTGGCTGAACAGCACTTCATAACTTCCCTGGGCGTGACGGGTAGCGGCGTCGCGTACTGCGCGCGCCTGGTCGAGCGGGGAACCGGCGGCGATCTCCGCCAGTTCGGCCAGAATATCCTGACTCAGCGTCATGGTGACTCCTTATCTGATGTGGGGGGCAATATGCTGAGCGATCAGCTCAATGGAACGCAGCGTATCCCGGTGCGAAGGCTCGACAGAGTGCACCTGAAACGAAATATCGGTGGCGCGGGCCAGCACGCTGTCCTTAGCGAGGGAGGCAATAACATGCTCAGGATCGCCGACGTGGGCATCCAGTTGTTGCAAAAAGTCAGTGACACTGTCACCTTCGATCGTATGACCCGCCGCCCGGTGCTGTGTCGCCTGTTTGCGCAGACCGGGCTCGGCCACCTGCAGGGCGTGGGCGTGACTGTCGGCGACGAAGGCGGTGCGCGAGGCGAGGATCCGCGGCGCAACGCCGTCCGGCAGCGCCGCCAGGTAGGCGTCGATGATCGGGTTCTGAATGGCGTCCAGCGGCAGCCGTGGTTCTCCGGACGGCCGTGGCTGAGTGCGCGACAGCATCAGCCCGTGCCCCGCCTGACCGGCGCGGATGGCGCCCTCCACCGAGAAGGTGGCGATCCAGATCCGCTCCGCCAGCTGCGGCGCCGGCGGGTAGAGATGGTTGTCCGGGTGGCTCAGCGTGTCGCCGCGCCAGGCGCTGTGGATCAGGTGAAGATGGTCGGCAAATACCGCCCCGCGCTGCTCGCTGGTCAGGCCGAAGGGCAGAAACGAGGTTGGCGTGCCGCCGGAGCCAAACCCCACCTCCAGTCGCCCGTCGGTGAGTAAATCCAGTACCGCCGCGTCTTCGGCGACGCGCAGCGGATTTTCCATTGGCAGAGTGATAATCGCCGTGCCGAGACGGATCCGGTCGGTCTGCGCCGCGACGTGGGCGAGAAACACCAGCGGCGAAGGCAGGCCGCCTTCCTGTTCATGAAAATGGTGCTGGGCAATCCAGGCGCTGTCGAAGCCCAAGCGCTCCGCGTGGCGGATCTGTTCGGCCGCCAGCCGGTAGCGCGTTTGCGCGGAGCCCTGATCGAGCAGACGGGTAAAAAAGCCGAGGCGTTTAGGCATTATGCATTCTCCGTGTGGGCCTGTACTAAGCGGGGGGAAACCTGGGGGATGGCGGCGATCAGCTCGCGGGTGTAGGCCTGCTGCGGGGTGGCGAACAGGCGGTCAACGTCGCCATGCTCCACCACCTGGCCGGCACGCAGCACCGTGACGCTGTCGGCGATGCGCCGGACCGTCGCCAGATCGTGGGTAATAAACAGGTAGCTCAGACCCAGCTGCTGCTGTAACTGTTGCAGCAGGGCGAGGATCTGTGCCTGAACGGTGACGTCGAGCGCCGAGGTCGCTTCGTCAAGCACCAGAATGGCCGGCTCGAGGATCAGCGCCCGGGCAATCGCCACCCGCTGCCGCTGGCCGCCGGAGAGCTCCCGCGGCGTACGCGACAGCAGCTCCGGAGCCAGCGCCACCCGCGCGGCGACGTTCTCCACGCGCAGGCGACGCGCCGGGGCGCTGAGGCGTTCGAAGTTTTTTAACGGCTCTTCGATAATCGCAAACAGCGTCTGACGCGGGTCGAGTGAGGCGAAGGGGTTCTGGTAGACAAACTGGATTTTGCGTCGCAGCTGCCGCTGCGCCTCGCGGCTGAGATGCCCGGCGTCGATACCGTCGATGGTCACCTGTCCGGCATCGGCGTGCTCAAAACCCAGCAGGATCCGCGCCAGGGTGGTTTTCCCGGAGCCGGATTCCCCCACCAGCGCGTGCGTGCTGCCGCGTTTGACCTCAAAGCTGACGCTGTCGAGCGCCTGCAGCGCCTGTTTGCCCAGCGAGAAGCGTTTGCTGATCCCCGCCACGCGAATGGCCGGTGTGGCCAGCGGCCGGTGACGCGCCGCTGTCAGTCTCAGCGGCGCATCCTGCAGATCGTGGAGCAGCTGGCGGGTATAAGGGTGCTGCGGACGCTGGACAATCACCTCGGTGGCACCCTGTTCCTGAATCTCTCCCTGACGAAATACCATGATCCGATCGGCGCGTTCGGCGGCCAGCGCCAGATCGTGGGTGACAAACAGCACGGCGGTCCCCGATTCGTGACGCAGGATATCAAGCAGATCGAGAATGCGCTTCTGCACCGTGACGTCGAGAGCGCTGGTGGGCTCGTCGGCAATAATGAGATCCGGCTGCAGGGCAATGGCGATGGCGATCAGCACTCGCTGTTTCATCCCGCCAGACAGCTGATGTGGGTACTGGTCAAGACGCTGTTCCGGGTGGCTGAGACCGACTTTAGTGAGCAGGTTAAGGACCTGCTGTCGGCGTTCAGCGGCGGAGAGGGACTGATGCAGGCGCAGGATCTCTTCCACCTGCTGACCAATGGTTTTTACCGGGTTGAGCGAATTGCCGGGGTCCTGCGGCACCAGGCTGATGCTCACTCCGCGCAGGCGGTTCAGGCGTTTTGCCGACCAGTCGCTAATCACTTCGCCATTGAGGACAATCCGCCCGGCGTCGCGGCGGGCGTTATCCGCCAGCAGGCCGATTATGGCCTGCGCGGTGGTGGTTTTCCCCGAGCCGGACTCTCCGACGAAGGCCAGCATTTCGCCTCGCTGGATGGAAAAACTGACGTTGTGCACCACTTCGCGCCATTCGCCCCGTGAGCGGTAGCTGATGCGCAGATCTTCAACGGACAGAACGGTCATGGGCGTACTCCACTCCACTGGCGGCTAAGACGATTGGCGGCAAGGACCACGGCGACCACGGCGAGGCCGGGGAAGGTGGTTAGCCACCAGGCGGTTGACAGGTAATTGCGGCCTTCGGCGATCAGTAATCCCCACTCCGGCACCGGCGGCGGGGTGCCGTAGCCGAGGAAGCTGAGGGTGGCCAGGGCCAGCATCGCCTGACCGAACTGCAGCGTCGCGAAAGCAAACACCGCGGTGAGCGAGTTGGGCAGAATATGGCGCCAGAAGACGGCGAGAAAGGTGCCCCCGCTGCCCTGGGCTGCTTCGACGTAATCGCTGTGGCGCACGCGCACCACCTCCGCCCGCGCCAGGCGCGCGAAGCTGGCGATAGCCGCCACGCCGACCGCCACCGCCGCATTCACCGTACCGAAACCGAGCAGAATAATCACCGTCAGCTGCAGCAGCAGGGAGGGGATGGCCAGCAGGACATCGACCAGGCGCATGATGGTGGATTCCACGCGACCGGCCAGCGCCCCGGCGAGGGTGCCAAGGGCGGTGCCGAACGCCAGGCCGATGGCGACGGCGATCAGCGCCGCCGAGAGAGAATGTACCGCGCCGTACACCACCCGCGTCCACAGATCGCGCCCCAGCTGGTCGGTACCCAGCCAGTAGTGCGCCTGCGGCGCCAGGCGCTGAGCGCCGGGGATCCCTTCCAGCGGGTTCGCGGCGGTAAACCACTGCGGGGCGAGGGCCATTAACAGCGCAGTGATCATCACCGCCCACGCCAGCCACAGGCCAGGCTGCAGGCGCACCCTGCGCCATTCCGGGCGGCGGCGAACCGCGATGGCATAATCGACCAGGCTCATTTCGCACCTCCGGTCTGTAAATGGAGCCGGGGATCCAGTCGCGGCATGACCAGGTCGACCAGCAGGTTGATCAGGACGAAACCGAGGGCGGAGATCATCACCACCGCCTGCAGCACGGCGATATCCTGGTTATTCACCGCCTGCTGGGTCAGCTGGCCGAGGCCGCTGCGGCCGAAGACGGTCTCGGTGATCAGCGCCCCGGCAATAAGCTCCCCGAGCAGCAGCCCGGCAATATTCAGCGCTGGCAGCAGGGCGTTACCCATGACATGGTGCCAGAGGACGCCAGTCTCGCTCATGCCCTTGGCGCGGGCGACCGCGACGAAGGGCTGAACCGCCACCTGATCCATGCTGCGCATCAGGATCTGCGCCAGCGGCGCGGAAATGGGCAGCGCGACGGCGATAACCGGTAAAATCAGTCCCTCCAGCGGACCAGGGTTAATTACCGGGATCCAGCGCAGCTGAAAGGAAAACAGCTGGATCAGGGCGATACCCAGCCAGAAGGTAGGCAGAGAGATAAACAGCACCGGTAGCGACTGCAGAAAATTGCTCAGCCAGCGCAGCCCCGGCAGCCGCGAGGCGAAAGCGAGGGCGAACGCCAGCGCCACCGCCAGCAGAAAGGCCGGCAGGGCGAGGCTTAAGGTATCCGGCAGGTTGCTGGCAATCAGACTACTGACCGCCAGACCCGCCTGCAGGGAATAGCCAAAGTCGCCGTGCAGCATCGCCAGCAACGTATGCAGATACTGGCGCCACAGCGGGCTGTCGGCGCCGTAGGCCAGCCGCATCTCGGCGATTTGCGCCGGGCTGAGGCCGAGGTCCGGGTTCTGAAACTTGATCAGCACCGCATCCCCCGGCAGCACCTGCAGCAGGAAAAAGGTGAGGGTAAATGCCGCCCACAGGACCAGCAGCCCCTGGCCGAACCGTCGCAGAAGATAAGCGCTCATATCCGGCCTCTTAGTGCTTGTCCAGCCACGCGCCGTAGAACGACGGGCGACCGACGGCCTCGAAGCTGACGCCTTTGACCCATGGCGCGCCGGCGAACACCTGCGGCTCTTCGAAAATAGGGATCACATAGGCGTTGTCGATCAGATAGCGCTGGGCGTCCCCGGTTAACTGCAGGCGTTGCTGCGGCTCTACCGCCGCGGAGATGCCGGTCAGCAGGTCATTTAGCTTATCATCGCGAAAGTGCTGGACTTTATCGCTGGAGCCGCCTTTCTGCAGCAGCGCATCGCGGTTGTTGGGGAAGAACATACTTTTCACCACATCCGGGTCGGCGCGGCCCACTTCTGAGACGGTGAGCGGGGTTTTCTGCGGGTCAAGATTGTCCAGCGTACGGCTACCGGCATCCCCGGCTTTGACGGTTAACGCCACACCCACCTGGCGCCACTGCTGGGCGATCAGCTGCAGCACTTCTTTATTCTGCGGCTGCGGCAGCGACTCATATACCGTTAGCGCCAGCCGCTGTCCGTCTTTGCTGCGAATACCGTCGGCGGCGGGCTTCCAGCCGGCCTCATCCAGCAACTGCCGGGCTTTGGCCTGGTCGAAGGTCAGCTTATCGCTCAGATTGACATAGCCGGCGGCAGAGCTGGCCAGTACGGAGGTGGCTTGCGGGTAGTTAGCGGAGAACAGCGTCTCCACCACCTGCCTGGCGTTGGTGGCATGGAGCAGGGCCTGACGCACCCGCAGGTCGGCGACCAGAGGGTTATCCGGGCGGAAGCTCAGGCTGTCATTGACCCCGCGGGTAGGGGCCGCGTAGACCTTAAACCCCTGATCGGTCGCCTGCTTCTCATCGTAGGCCTGCACCTGGCGAATAAAGCCCGCCTGGCCCGCCAGCAACGCGCCGATGCGCACGCTATCTTCCGGCGTCACAATATAGGTGATGCCGTCGAGGTTAGCCGGTCCCTGCTGGGCACTGTTTTTCGGCCCCCACTGATAATCCTTGCGCGCCACCAGCGTCAGCTCGCGGCCTGGCTTTTCATCCTGCACCACAAAGGGCCCGGAGCCGATAATATGCCGGGCATCGCCCAGCGCTTCAAAATTGCGCTGCAGGGTGCTGAGGGACACCAGACCGGAGCCGATGGTGGCGGTGCCCTGCAGGAAGCCCGGCGACGGTTTGTTGAAGTAAAATTTTACCGTCAGCGGGTCGATCACTTCGCTGCGCTGGTAGTTATTGATCACCTCCGAGACGGGCAGGCGATGGGCTTTATCTCCCAGACCATAGGTGTCGAAGTTTTTAGCCACGGCGGCGGCGTCCAGCGGGGTGCCGTCTGAGAAGGTGACGCCTTTGCGCAAGTGGAAGGTGTATTCGGTTTTATCGGCATTGCTGGTCCAGCTCTCGGCGATCCACGGCTCAATCTCCAGCGTTTTCGGGTTCTGCCAGGTAAGCTTATCGGTTATCTGATTGAGAATTCCGCCATTTGGATAAAAGCCGCCGGCGGGCGGATAGAGATTGGTGTGCGGTTGCTGCTCCAGATAAATCAAGGTGCCGCCTTTAACCGGCGTGTCGGCAGCCCAGACGGAAAAGGCGCCAGAGAGAAACAGCGCGGCCAGCGCGGGCAGGCGAAAATGACGATGCATGGTGAATTCCTTTGTTATCTATTGTGTTGCCATCATCGGGCGCGGCTAAAAACAAAGGAAGCAAGGAATTGCGCTAAGCATTTGCGGAAATTGCATTTACTTCCCGGGGCGGGAAGCGAGGGAAAAGCGCCTCTCCCGGACGGGAGAGGCGTCGGCGATTAGCTGCGCAGATCGATAACCATACGGCCGCGGATCTGACCCTGCTCCATCTCTTTAAAGATGGCGTTGATATCTTCCAGCGGGCGCAGGGTGACTTTTGGCACCACTTTACCTTCGGCGGCAAACTGGAAAGCTTCCACCAGATCCTGACGGGTGCCGACCAGCGAACCGACCACCTCGATGCCGTCGAGCACCAGACGTGGAATATCGAGGCTCATCGCCTCCGGCGGCAGGCCTACCGCGACCACGCGGCCACCGGCGCGAACGGCATCCACCGCCGAGTTAAAGGCCGCTTTAGCCACCGCGGTCACCACGGCAGCATGCGCGCCGCCGGTTTTTTCCTGAATCACTTTCGCTGCATCTTCATTACGGGAGTTGATGGTCAGGTCGGCGCCCATCGAAGCCGCCAGCTCCAGCTGCCCGTCGTTAACGTCGATAGCGATCACTTTGGCGTTAAAAACATTCTTCGCATACTGCAGCGCCAGGTTGCCCAGCCCGCCGAGGCCGTAGATAGCGATCCACTGACCCGGTTTGATGTGGGAAACTTTGACCGCTTTGTAGGTGGTGACGCCGGCGCAGGTGATGCTGCTGGCGGCGGCGGAGTCGAGGCCGTCCGGCACTTTTACCGCATAGTTAGCGGTGACGATACACTCTTCCGCCATGCCGCCATCGACGGTATAACCGGCGTTTTTCACCGAACGGCACAGCGTCTCGTTGCCGCTGTTACAGTAATCGCAGTGGCCACAGCCTTCGAAGAACCACGCTACGCTGGCACGATCGCCCGGTTTCAGGGACGTGACGCCCGGGCCGACTTTTTGTACCACCCCGATCCCTTCATGGCCGAGAATGACGCCGGTTTTATCGCCAAAATCGCCGTTTTTCACGTGCAGGTCTGTATGACACACGCCGCAGCATTCCATTTTTAACAGCGCTTCGCCGTATTCCAGCGGGCGCAGCGTTTTTTCCGTGACGTTAACCTGATGGTCGTGGGTAACAACAGCTGCCTTCATGCCTGTCTCCTTGTGGGGGATTGATTAATTTAATTAATGCAATAGCACCCAATAAGGATTAGACGCTGAGCGGGGAAATACAAGCTGCTTAGTACAGAATGTGGTTTTTTGCTACAGAGGTAGCACAAAATTCATACGATATCGCTATATTTGGTAGGTAATAATATTGACACCGAATGGTCATGTTTTTGTCATCACTCAAATCTATCGTTTTGCGCATCAATTTCTTATAACAACAGAGTGAATCGACAATGCATCTGGTAAAAATCGTCCTCACCGCCGGTCTGTTTATGTCCGCCGCCGCCCAGGCGCAGAATGTGCTGGAATTTCCCCAGCCGGAAAATAACCCGGAAGAGTTTTACGCCGTCACCGAGATCCCGGCAGGAGGCATCATTAAGTATGAAACCGACGCCAAAACGGGGTTTATCATCGCCGACCGCTTTCAGTCGATGCCGGTGGCTTACCCGGCGAACTACGGCTCGCTGACCCAGTCGCTGGCCGGGGATGGCGATCCGCTGGACGTGGTGTTTTATACCCGCGCGCCAATGGCGCCGGGCACGCTGATTAAGCTGCGGCCAATTGGAGTGCTGAAGATGATAGACGGCGGAGAAAAAGACGACAAAATCATCGCCGTGCCGGCCAGTAAAATTGACCCCACCTACGACGACATCAAGACCATCACCGATCTGCCAAAAATAGAGCAGCAGCGACTGGAGGCCTTCTTCCGGGTCTATAAAGCGCTGCCGGAGGGGCGTAAAAAGGTCGAGCTGGCCGGCTTTAATGACGCCGCCGCCGCGAAGCAGGAGATCAAATCGGCCTGGGAGGCCTGGAAGGCGAAGAACCCGCAATAATATTCATCGCGGGTGCTGTCCGACGCCCGCGGCATTCGCTCTCACGACCCCTGCGGCGGTGAAATCACACGTCACATGGCAACGCTTATCCCACCATATTGCATCTTGGCGCAGGATAAAGATAATGGTTGTATTATACAACTATTTCATTTTCTGGACCCGCCGCCATGCCTGATACCCCCTTAATCCAACAGATTCGTACCGCCTCGCGGTTAATGGTGCGCGAGCTGGGCTTTATGAGCACCACGCTGGCCGCCACCCATTATTCACCTTCGGCGGTGCACACCCTGCTTGAGGTCTCGATGAGAGGGGAGATGACGGCCGCGCAGCTGGTCACGTTGCTGGGACTGGAAAAATCAAGCGTCAGCCGGATGGTTTCTCGTCTGCTGGCGGCCGGTGAGCTGGAGGAGCGTCCTTGCGCGGAGGATGCGCGCGCGAAATCACTCGCCCTGACGGCAAAGGGGCACCATACGGTGGCGAAAATTAACGCCTGGGGTACCCGTCAGGTGGTGGAGGCGTTAGACCATCTGGATGAGACGCAGCAGCAAACTGTCGCCACTGGACTGGCGGCCTATGCCCGGGCGCTGGCGCAGTGTCGGGATAGCGCGCTCGCGAATACGGCTCCGCAAATTTCGCTGATGACCGGCTACCAGCCGGGGATGATCGGCCGGATAGCCCAGATGCACGGGGAGTATTACGCCCGTCATCATGACTTTGGCGCTTTTTTTGAAGGTAAGGTCGCCAGCGGTGTAGCGGAATTTGCCACCCGGCTTTCCTCCCCGGCCAACCAGATCTGGCTGGCGATCCGCGAAGGGAAAATCGTCGGCTCGCTGGCCATCGATGGCGAGGACCTCGGCCAGCAGGAGGCGCATTTGCGCTGGTTTATTCTCGATGACAGCTGCCGGGGAACCGGCATTGGCAGGCGCCTCCTCAGCGAGGCGATGGCTTTCTGCGATAGTCGCCAGTTTAGCGCGGTGCAGCTGTGGACTTTTAAAGGGCTGGACGCGGCCCGCAAACTGTATGAATCCTTTGGCTTCACGTTAACCCGCGAATGGCAGGGAGAGCAGTGGGGAAAGGTGATGACCGAGCAGCAGTTTACCCGGCCCGGAAACACCGGCTAAGGGCGTGGCGCCTTAGCCGGTGGGAGAGCATGAAGATTACGTCAGCTGGATAAGCAGGCGGGCAATTTCCTCCCGCCACTGCGCCTGAAGTGATGGCTTTTGATGCTTCGGCTTGCGGGCCATATCGTCAGCCAGCCACTGCTCCAGGTCAATCAGCCGCGCCAGCAGGACTTCCTCATCATCCACTCCGACGGGGGGATTTTGCAAAGCAGGCCGACTCTCCGGAGCGGGAGCTACGGCCTGCAGACGGTCATACACGGCCTCCAGGCTGTGCCATTCCGTTAACCCGTCATGGTCGATCAGCCAGAAGCGGTTACAGCTTTCGCTAATAAGCTCACGATCATGACTGACCAGCAGCACGCCGCCGGGGTAGTCGCGCAGCGTCTGCGCCAGCGCCGCTTTGCCCTCCATATCAAGATGGTTGGTGGGTTCATCCAGCAACAGCAGGCTGTAGCGCGCCAGCGACAGGCCAACGAACAGCAATCGTGACCGCTCGCCACCGCTGAGGCTGTTGACCTGCTGGCTATGTCGCGCCCAGCCAAACCCGGCGGCGATCAGCGCCCGTTTGCGCACCTCTGCCGACGGGGCGAACGGCGTCAGGGCGTCGAGCAGGCTGGCATCGTCCGGTAACTGCTCCAGCGTCTGGTCATAATAGCCGGGGTGCAGCCGGGGATGCAGGCGCAGCCCCGGGAGTGGCGATGTGTCGTTCATCTGCTGCCACAGCAGGCGCAGCAGGGACGATTTACCACCGCCGTTACGCCCCATGATGGCCACGCGATCGCCACTGCGCAGGCGCGCCACGCCGGTGGTGAAGAGGGATGGCAGGCCCGGCGCGGGCGCGACGGGCAGGGTGTCCATCTCCAGCAGGCGGTCAGCCGGCAGGGCGTCCCCCTGCAATGACAGACGCCACGGCGGGCCGACGCTGAGCTCGGTTTGCTCGTCTTTCAGGCGGGCGACTTGCTTCTCCATCTGTTTGGCTTTGCGGGCGAGGTCTTCGTTGTCATAGACCCGACCCCAGGTGGCCAACCGCCGGGCGCTGGCGCTGACCCGGTCGATCTCTTTCTGCTCGGCCTTATGCCGCAGCGCAGCGCTTTCATCCTGCTCCTGCAGTGCCTGACGGGCGGCGCTGCAGGGCAAGGCGAAGCTGTGCAGCGTCTGGTCACGGAGGATCCAGCTGGTATTAGTTACAGCATCCAGTAAGGTGTTGTCGTGTGACACCAGCACGAAGCTCCCCTGCCAGGTTTGCAGGAAGCTTTCCAGCCACAGCAGGGTGGGCAGATCGAGATGGTTGCCAGGCTCATCCAGCAGCAACAGGTCAGGCTGGCGGATCAGCGCCCGGGCCAGCAGCAGGCGCGTGTGCTGGCCGCCGCTCAGGGTTGAGGTCTGCTGCGCCGTCACCGCCGGGGTAAAGCCCATCTGCGCCAGCAGGCGTTCGGCCAGCCAGCGCTGTGCTTCCCGCGTATCGGCGGGTAACGGGGCCAGCACTGCCTGCAATAGCGACTGCGAACGCAGAGCCTCCGGCAGATGCTGTTCAACGCGGGCCATCAGACACTGACCGGCGAGTGAGACGCTGCCCGAGGTGGGCGCGATCGTCCCGTCCAGCACCTGCAGCAGGGTGCTTTTGCCGCAACCGTTATGGCCGATGAGACCGATACGGTCGCCTTTCTTCAGGGTGAAGGAGAGGGTGTTAAACAGCGGCCCAAAGGCCGTCTCCACGTGGAGCGCATGGGCAGTTAGTAATGTACTCATAGTCAACTTACTCAAGAGTTACAGGCATGCGAATGCCTCGTCAAAACTCGCTGACGATAACCCGGTAAGAAGGGATTGCGTGAAGGGTCTTCGCTCAAGCCGTAGTTATCGCAGCACGATACCGATAACGCTTGAGCTGGCGCAATTGCCTAAGGCATGTGAAACAATAAACATTTCACAATACAGCATGGGGGTCCTCCTTTTTTCGTCAGTAAGTGGATGGGTGATGGCAGTGTAGTGGGGAAAGGCAAGCGGCGCCAGTGACAAAACTGGCAGGGGCGCGCGCGCGGCGCCCCCTCAGAGTTTAGCGTACAAAGGGAAACCAATACGCTTTTGCCAGTACCGCTTCAGTCAGTGTATTAGCGTCAGTTATTTTTTGGCACTGGGCTTCGAGGACATCAGGTTTACCCTTCGGGAACCAGCGTTGAGAAATGTAAAGCGTCAGGAAAACAGTTTCACGTGTTTGCTCACAGTGATAGGCATTTTTAATGTTATCAATTCTTCGGAATCCATATGGGTCTCTGTATTCTATGTAAGTTTCATAGTGGGATCTGGATTCAAAATAATTATCTGGATCCATGCTTGCCCAGACAATACTGAGATAATGCTTATCATGAAGGAAGTAACGATAACGGGTTGTCTCTCCACCGGGAATAACGCCGGGGAACAATCCCAAAAAGATGAAAATCAGCAAAGAAAGCATAACGGGAATAACCGGATGACGCAGTTTACGATGCGTTGATTTTCTCGTTGATAACAGCCAAATCAACGGTATAACGAGTGAGCAGAGAATAGCGACAAACGGTTTATAGAAGGTGTACAGACTATGTTCGATAAGATCACCAGCAACGGCATCATATGAACTGATTTCAAAGGGGGAATGCAGTGTTTCACCACTCAGTGAACATAAGCCATAGACTAACCCTGTTATTCCTGTCAGTGCTAAATATAAAATGATCATCCTATTCGTCATATTTTTTGTCGCAACCTGGTGGGGCATATTAACGTTCCTTGTTTGTCTCAGTAGTGAGAATCATTGAAAGTATCATCAGTGATTTATTTAAAAAATAATGGGAAACCAGCGGGCGTGATCGCGGGTATATTCCGTCAGCGCCTGGGGATCCTTTATCGCCTGGCAGGGGGCCTCAAGAATATTCGCATACGCATCCGGATACCAACTCTCCTCGGTCGTTAAGGTAAAAAAGCGAGACTCCCGGTGGGTTTCACAGGTATAGGCGTTTTTAATATTGTCAGCTTTGCGATATCCCTTTGGATCGCGATATTCGATATACACGTTGTACTCAGAACGGGTATCCCGCCATGCGCCTGGCTCCGGTTTCTGCCAGCGTATCGTCTGGTAGTAGCGCTCCCGCTCGCCGTAGCGATAGACAGGGGTCTCCCCGCCGGGTATCACGTCGGGTCTCAGGAAGAAAAACACCAGTCCCGCCAGCAGGAGTAACACCGGTGAGAGAATGTGGGTCAGCAGCCGCGGCGCCCGACGGTTAACCAGCAGCAGCCACAGTAGCGGCGGGATCGTGCTGACGATAAAAGCAAAGAGGATTTTTGCCGGCGTATAGAGTTCATGCACCGAAACCTCGCCGGCTTTCGCCGCGTAAAACGCCTGCTTATCGCCGAAATACCAGTACTCACCGTGAAAGGCGCTGATGGCGCTCACCAACAGCAGTCCGCTAAACAGCCCCAGCCAGAGGCGTAATATCGGTTGCAGAACCCTTTTTTGCTGGCTCATTTACGGTGCCTCCACAGGGACGGTGGCGATCGGGCGGGCAATCATAATTGCCGTTTCACTGAGCGCGTTCAGATCGCTTACCTGAGTACACTGGCGGGCCATGACCTGCGGATCGCCGTTTGGAAACCAGCCCTCATTGAATGACAGGGTGTAAAACTGGCTATGCCGCTGCACTTCACAGCGCCAGGCGCGACGAAGATTGTTTCTGTCGATCGGCCAGCGGGGATCTTTCGCTTCAACAAAAACTTCATATTTAGAGGGTTGAGTAACCTGTCGATCTGAATTCGTTTTACTCCAGAAAATGGCAGTGTAATAAACGTTGTGTTTACCGTACTGAATACTGGCATCCCGCCCGGGGGTAACCTCCGGATGGAGGAAAATAAATATCCCGGCGGCAATCAGTACCATCAGTGGTAATACAGGATGCTGTATCGGCCGCCAGGGGATTTTACGTACCGCCAGCAGCCAGACCAAAGTCATGAATAATACGTAGAGCAGGGCGAAGAAAAATTTACTCGGCGTGTAGATGACGACATCCACCAGTTCGCCGGTGGCGGGCTGATACTGCTCAGCGCGCGGGGTGAGCATCCACATATCGCCGCTGAAGAGGCACATTCCAGTGATGATGGCGATACCGCCGATGAGAAACAAGACAATGCGGATCGGAATCGCATTCGCTTTATTCGCGCCAGAGGTTAATTTTTGCATTTCACATTCCGTTGTGAAGAGATGAGAGGCAACTATTTTGCACAGCAAGGAGCGCGGGGCAAACGCTATCTGTTTACTATTTTTACGGTGAATTAATACTGGCGAAAAGGACGTTTCTGAGGCGGGAGATATTATTCGGACGTTATTAATAACCGGGCCGATATCTCGGCCCGGTGAGAGCGCTTAAATCGAGGTGCGACGATAATTCCGGTATTCCGGCAGCCAGAAATTATCGCTGATGGCCTGCAACAGTGCTTCGGCGGAGGTTTTCACCGCCACGCCTTGCTCCTGCGCCACCTTGCCAACCGCGAAGGCAATCGCCCGTGAGACGGTCTGGATATCCTTCAGCTCCGGCAACACCGGACCTTCACCGTTGTTCACCAGCGGCGAGTGTTTCGCCAGGGTTTCGCTGGCGGCCATCAACATCTCGTCGGTGACCCGCGACGCGCCGGAGGCAATTACCCCCAGACCAATCCCCGGGAAGATATAGGAGTTATTGCATTGCGCGATGGGATACTGCTTGCCTTTCAGGGTGACCGGGGCAAACGGACTGCCGGTGGCGACCAGCGCCTCGCCGTCGGTCCAGCTCAGGATATTCTGCGGCGTGGCTTCCACCCGTGAGGTCGGGTTAGAGAGCGGCATCACAATCGGACGCGGGCAGTGCTTGTGCATCTCGCGAATAATCTCCTCCGTGAACAGCCCCGGCTGACCCGAGACGCCGATCAGGATGTTCGGCTTCACGTTACGCACCACGTCCAGCAGGGACAGTGCCTCGCTGGAGGTATCCCAGCCCTGCAGATGCTCACGCTTCTGCACCAGCTTGTTCTGGAACGGCAGCAGATTAGGCATACCGTCGGTGAGCAGACCGAAGCGGTCAACCATGAATACGCGCTGGCGGGCCTCTTCTTCGCTGAGTCCTTCGCGGACGATCTGGGCGATAATCTGCTCGGCGATACCGCAGCCAGCGGAGCCCGCGCCGAGGAAGACGATTTTTTGCTCGCTCAGCTGGCTACCGGCGCCGCGGCTGGCGGCGATCAGCGTCCCGACGGTCACCGCCGCGGTGCCCTGAATATCGTCATTAAAGGAGCAGATTTCATTGCGATAGCGGTTGAGCAGCGGCATGGCGTTCTTCTGCGCAAAGTCTTCAAACTGCAGCAGGACGTCCGGCCAGCGGGCCTTAATCGCCTGGATCACGTCGTCAACGAACTGATAGTACTCGTCGTCGGTAATGCGCGGATGGCGCCAGCCCATATACAGCGGATCGTCCAGCAGCTGCTGGTTGTTTGTCCCCACGTCCAGCACGACAGGCAGGGTGTAAGCCGGGCTGATACCGCCGCAGGTGGTGTACAGCGACAGCTTGCCGATCGGGATCCCCATCCCGCCGATCCCCTGATCGCCGAGGCCGAGAATACGCTCGCCATCGGTGACCACAATCACTTTCACGTTGTGGTTCGGGACGTTCTGCAGGATGTCGTCAAGGTTATGGCGATTCTGGTAGGAGATAAAGACGCCGCGGGCGCGACGGTAGATCTCGGAGAAACGTTCGCAGGCGGCACCCACCGTTGGGGTATAGATAACCGGCATCATCTCTTCGAGGTGGTTGCCGATCAGGCGATAGAACAGGGTTTCGTTGGTGTCCTGGATGTTACGCAGATAAATATGTTTGTCGATTTCAGTTTTGAATCCCTGATACTGGATCCAGGCGCGTTCAGCTTGCTCTTCGATAGTTTCAACCACTTCCGGCAGCAGGCCGAGCAGGTTGAAATTGCTGCGCTCTTCCATACTGAAGGCGCTGCCCTTGTTAAGCAGGGGGAATTCAAGCAGAACGGGACCCGCGTAGGGGATGTACAGGGAACGGTTTTTCTTATGGGTGAATTGCATCGCACTAACTCCTTGATCATGACCACAGTCCCGGCGCGGCGATAAGCGAAGGGCGGGTGGAAAGCAGCGGGCAGAGTATAGAGCAGAAGGCCTTCAAGCGGGTAAACAAGCAATCATTTGCCATAAAAAAACACCATCCTGGCAACAGGACGGTGTTATTTATCATCATTCAGACTGAAAATTAACCACCGCGGCGTTTGCGGCCGGTAGCATGGATGTGGTTGAGGGTGGTTTCTTCATCGCCTTCCAGCACCACTTTTTTCTGCCGGGAAAGCTTGTAGTTCAGACCGAGAAGATGACGTGCCTGATGGTTCGATTTCATTCTGACTCCTTTATCCTGTTCTGGTTTCAAGGGCAAACCCGGTGTGACCGGATGAAATGTAACCCAAAGTCGGCCGCACGTTTTGTGTGCGACCTCTGGTAGGGTGGTCCATTTTCGCGGCAATAGCAACCTTAGTGCGGCAGATTAAGAACAGTCTCCTCTCGCCACGGCAGGATCACCACTTCATTTCGCCGGTATTCACTTTGGCGCTTAACTCCAGCGAGCTGCTCTCCGCCAGCCCCGGCCACTGCGTCTCCATCGCCTTGATCACGCCGGCAGAATCCGGATGCGTCTTCAGCGCCTGCTCAAACTGCTGGAGATAGGTTTTTGTAAAGCGCACTGCGCTGTCTCCCTCCGGCGGCGTGCCGAGATAATGGCCCGGGATCACCCGCTGCGGGTGCAGGGCGATCATCTGGTCCAGCGTGTTGCGCCATTTTTGACGACTGGCCGGTGTCTGGGTGTCGGCGGTCCAGAGATGCATGCCCCACGCCACGCCGGTGCCGCCGAGGATCGTTTTGTTCGCCCGGATCCAGACGAACGCCGCGTAGTCATGCGGTTGCATTATCGTCACTTTCTCACCGTCGATGGTAAAGCTGTTGGCCTTCAGCGCCTGCGGGACGTAGACCTGCGTCGGCGCGCCATCTTTCATCTGCGGGCCCCAGTACGCCAGCTTGGCCGCTTTCGTCGCTTCGATATGCTTGACCACCTCCGCGGTGGCGACCACTTCCGCCTGCGGGAAGGCTTTCACCAGTGGCTCAAGACCAAAATAGAAATCAGGATCGCCGGAGGTGATCACAATCCGCGTGAGCGGCTTGCCGTTTTTCTTGATCATTTCCACCAGCTTTTCGCCGTCTTTCACACTAAATTGCGCGTCAAACAGCACCGCTTCATGGGGGCCGGAAACGAGGGTCGAGTTAACGGCAAAAAGGCCTTTTTCTTGCGGGTTATAGGTTTGCAGCGTTAGTGGCGCTGCAAAGACCGCGCTACTGAACAGGGCGGTGGCCATAGCAAGGGCAGATAATTTCATGATTCGTTCTCATTAACAGGTGAATGCGTTTCATTGTACGGATTTCGTTATTTGATAGAATTCCTGAAATAAGAGATGCTGAGTTTCATAAATCGTGCAGATGAAGGGGCCATAATGGACAGGGTGATTGCGGCGCAGGTGTACCTGCGCATCTGCGAGCTGGGGAGCCTCAGCGCGGCGGCGCGGGCGCTGGGGATGTCGCGCCCGATGGTGAGCCGCTATCTGGAGCAGATGGAAAGCTGGGCCGGCGCCCGGCTGATCCATCGTTCAACCCGCCGGCTCACGCTGACCCCGGCGGGAGAAAAGGTGTTGCTTAAGACCCGTGGTCTGACGCGGATTGCCGATGAGATCGCTGGCGAGCGCCAGCGGGCCGACCCCAGCGGCACGCTGCGCGTGGCCTGCGCGCACTTCACGGCAATGCAGTTGATCTCTCCGCTGCTGCCGGACTTCCTTGCCCGTTACCCGCTGCTGCGCCTGGAGCTGGATATCAATAACCATCCGGTCAGCCTGATCGGCGAACGCATCGATGTGGCCATTCGCATTACCGACAACCCGGAGGCCGGGGCGATCGCCCGCCGCCTCGGGCTGTGTCGTTCACTCCTCTGTGCTGCACCGCGCTGGCTTCGCCAGCATGGCCCACTGACGACGCTTGACGATCTGCAACACCATAACTGCCTGTTATACAGCCATTTTGCCGGCCAGCGCTGGCAGTTCAGCGATGCGCAGGGGCAGGAGGCCTCGGTGGCGGTTAAGGGTAATCTGAGCGCGGGGATCTCTTCTTTGCTGCTGGAGGCGGCGGTGGCCGGGTGCGGCATTGCGATGCTCCCCGAACTGGAAGCGCGAAGCGCAATCGCCAGCGGGGCGCTGGAGGTGGTGCTTCCTGACTGGACGCCGAAGGCGCTGAGCGTCTACGGCATCTACCTTTCCCGTGACTACCAACCCGACGGACTCCCGCTGTTTCTGGATGCGCTACAGCGGCGTCTGGGGGAGGCCGCCGCCGGGGCCTGAGTGCACTTCAGCCGCGCCGGTGGATGAGCTGCCAGGGTGCCTTACTCATTGCCCCATTGATTAAGGAAGTTGGCAATATCGTCAATACGGCGTTCATCAATGGCCGCTTCGCGGGCCATCTCCTGCTGCGCCTCTTCTTCGATCTCTTCGTTATTCATCAGTCGCTCAATCAGCAGCTGAAAATAGCGTGCCAGCGCATCGCGTTCCGTCTCCTTAACCGGCGAAGCCGCTTCGGTCTCGTATTCGTCCACGATGTCATAAAATTTCAGGGGGATCTCATTGCTCATCAGTTGTCCTCAGGTTTGGCGTCGCTCAGCGGCGGACGGACATCATAGCACGCGGCCGGTCGCCGCGGCTGCAGGAGAGAAAAAATCACCGCGCGGGGAAAGCGAAGCGAGAAGGCAAAATAGCGCCGCCTGGACAGGCGGCGCTGGGTGACGCACCGGTCTGGCGGAAGGCTTAAACTACGCCGTCCCCGCCGTCAGAGCACCAGACCTGCCCGGAGGTATATGAGCAGGCGTCGGATGCCAGCGTAACATACAGGGGGGCGATCTCTACCGGCTGCCCCGGGCGCCCCATAGGGGTGTCTTTCCCGAACTGTTTCACTTTCTCGTCCGGCTGGCCGCCGCTGGATTGCAGCACCGTCCAGTAAGGGCCGGGGGCCACGGCGTTCACGCGAATGCCTCGTTTGGCCACCTGTTTGGCCAGCGATTTGGTAAAGATCGCCAGACAAGCTTTGGTCTGAGCATAATCGAGCAGGATCGGACTGGGTTTATAGGCCTGCACCGAGGTGGTGTTGATGATCGCGCTTCCGGCCTGCAGATGAGGCAGTGCGGCGCGGGTGATCCAGAACGGCGCGTAGACGTTGGTTTTAAAGGTGGCGTCGAAATCTTCGGTGGTGAGCTCCTCGAGCGTCTCGCAGTATTGCTGGCGTCCGGCGTTATTGACCAGGATGCTCAGACCGCCCAGCTGTTCCACCGCCTCGGCGACCAGCAACTGACAGAACGACTCGGAGCGAATATCCCCCGGCAGGGCCACGGCGGTGCGGCCTTCGGCTTTGATCAGCGCGATGACTTCATCCGCATCCTCTTGCTCTTCCGGCAGATAATTGATTGCCACGTCGGCCCCTTCGCGGGCAAAGGCAATCGCCACTGCGCGGCCAATCCCGGAGTCGCCCCCGGTGATTAACGCTTTCTTACCGGCCAGTCGCCCGGTGCCGGTATAGCTGGTTTCCCCATGGTCCGGCGAAGGCTCCATCTCCGCATCCAGACCCGGTGGGGTTTGTTCTTGCTCCGGGAACTCCGGACGGGGAGCCGTCTCTTCTGGCAACATGGAGGTGGGTAATTTCTTCATTGGCGGTTTTTCATCTTGCATAGTCATCTCCTTCAGACAGAACGGGCCAGCCATAAGGATAGGCCAGCTTCACTCCCATTCAGGCCAATAGCGACAGACAGCAGGACGGTTTACGTCCTTTAAAAGCGGCGCGATTAATTCTTAACTGGCTGATCCTCGGCGTATTTCACGGTCTGGCGCTGCGTTATTATTACGAGTGGTAAATTAGGATTATTCCATCATTAATCACCGCGTGGCGCTATTTTTCCATCAGGTAGAGTTCTCGTTTTTAGCTTTTAAAGTCAGCCATATTGTCTGTGAAAATATATTTTTATTTATGCCAGGGAGTGAGCAACTACCCAAAGAGAGGTATTATTTTTGAAAGCAAATGTGTCTATCCGTGGGACAAAAAAAGAGGTTTGATGCTTTTCATTTATTTACAAAACCTTGCCTGGTAAAAAAAGCGCAGTGATAAATGACAACAACCCGAAGCGAATAAGTTAGTTACATGGTGATTATTTTTTATCGCCGCTGCGTTGTATATTTTTATTTTCCACATTGTCTTGCTTAAAGTCCGGTTTTAATTTGACCCCTGCGGGTATTCCTCTAGTGTTAGATAGCGAGGGCGATGATTTGTAACAGGGTCATTTTCCATTTACCAACCGATATTGATCAAACCCAAGGTGAAAATTATGGCAGAGCATAGAGGCGGTTCAGGTAATTTTGCAGAAGATCGTGAAAAAGCATCCGAAGCCGGGCGTAAAGGCGGACAGCACAGCGGCGGGAACTTCAAAAATGATCCTGAGCGGGCATCCGAAGCCGGGAAAAAGGGTGGTAAGAATAGTCATGGCGGCGGGCGTAAAGCCGGTGACAGTTAATGACTGAAGCCTGAGACGCCTCACAAAGGCGTCAGAACAAAAACCTGTGGGCCGCTGGTCCGCAGGTTTCTGTTTATTGGACCCTTTAATAATTAACAGGAGATGGCAAACCATAGGCATTTATCTGAGCAACAGCATAGATAAATGATTTGGCAATACGCTGATTAAGGGGCGAATATTTACATTACAGCAGGTAATAAAATGAAGTTGACGCCGGTTTTTATTAAACGCTGTCATCTTGTGGCCGCCGTGATGTGGGTAGGTCTGGCCATACCCTCGTTAATCTGGTGGAAAAACAGCGTCCTGTGGGTCATCCTTATCAGTATTTACGCAAATATTGTTGGGCACTTATCAGGATATAGCGCAGCGCGAGCTGACGAGGCGGCGGAAGAGAATGAAAATTCCGCGCCAAAATAACGTGTTTGCCCAAAGAGGCTTGTATGACTGATATTGAAAATTACCACAACTGGCTTCGCGATGCGCATGCAATGGAAAAACAAGCTGAAACGATGTTGATAGCGGTGAGTCGCAGGGTAGAAAACTATCCGCCATTACGCACCCGTCTTGAACAACATCTTTACGAAACCCGTCGGCAATTATCGGCGCTGCAGGATCTTATTGCCCGCAATCATATTTCCCGCTCCGCGTTGAAAGAGGCGATGAGCCGTGTGGCGGCGCTGGGCCAGACCATCGGCATGATGCTGCCCGGCGATGAGATCGTTAAAATCATTACCACTACCTATGTTTTTGCCCAATTCGAGGTCGCCTGCTATACCGCCTTATTAACGGCGGCTAAACGGGCAGGTGACCACCATGCCCTTCACGCCCTGGAAGCGATACTGGCGGAGGAGCGAGGTATGGCAGACTGGCTGCGTCATCATCAGTCGGCGCTGGTGGCGGAATTTCTTCATCGCGCTGAACGTCCTGGCGTAGAGGTCGGACATTAAGCAGTCGGAGATAAATTATGGTTAAACGCCACACTATCGCGCTCCCCGCCGCCGAGGGAGAGGTGCCTCTGCTGTTAACCGCCAGACAACAGGCTCTGGTTGACGCAGTCGCTAACAGACCCCTCCCGGCAACGCAGAATGAATCAGCGCCCGTTGACCCACCCTGCGAGAAAGAGGTTGGTGTGCGCAAACCGCGCTGAATCTCGGTGACTGACGGGCAGAACGCGAGGTGATAGGGATGCAACGTGAAGAGTGGTTTCACCGGGCCGTCATTTATCAGGTTGATAGTTCGCTGTTTTATGACGCCAACGGCGATGGCTACGGCGATCTCGCCGGTATTCGCCAAAAGCTCCACTACGTTCGCAGTCTTGGGGCGACGGTTCTCTGGCTGACCCCGTTTTATCTTACCCCTCTGCAGGATGATGGCTACGATATCAGCGATCATCTGCAGCCCGACCCACGATTCGGCACCATCGCCGACGTGATTGAGCTGATTGCCCGCGCCCGGGAGCTGGGGTTGCGGGTCATCGTTGAGCTGGTCATTCAGCACACCTCTGCGCAGCACCCGTGGTTTCAGGCGGCCCGGCAGGATCCTCATTCTCCCTGGCGGCCGTACTATCTGTGGGCCGATAAGCCACCGGAAAACGACGATCCCCCGATGTTTCCCGGCGTTGAGGAGAGCGTCTGGCGCTGGGATGAACAGGCCGGACAGTATTACCGGCACATGTTTTATCGTCATGAGCCCGATCTGAATCTTGCTCATCCGCCGGTGATCGCTGAAATCGAAAACATCATCACCTTCTGGCTGCAGGCGGGGGTATCAGGTTTTCGCCTTGATGCCGCATCGCATCTGGTCAAGCAGGCCGGGAAGGGCGACGAGGCGCGCGGCTACCCGCTTCTGACCCATCTCCGGCAGGTCGTTCAGCGTCACAATCCCGATGCGATACTGCTGGGGGAAGTGGATGTGGCGGTGGAGGACTACCGCCATTATTTCGGCCGCGGCGACCGGCTGCAGATGGTGCTTAATTTTTGGCTTAACAAATACCTCTACCTCAGCCTGGCGCAGCAGCGCGCCGCACCGGTGGTGAAGGCCCTGCAGGCGATGGTGTCACCCCCGGAGGGGTGCTGCTTCGTTAACTGGCTGCGTAACCATGATGAACTGGATCTCGAGGGGATTGGCGAACGCAATAAGCGCCAGGTTATCCGCACCTTTGCTCCTGATAAATCGATGTCCGTTTATCAGCGCGGGGTGCGCCGGCGGCTGGCGCCGATGCTGGATGGCGATACCCGGCGCATTGCGCTGGCCCATGCGATCCTGCTGGCGCTGCCCGGCGTGCCGGTGATGCGCTATGGCGACGAGATTGGCATGGGGGACGATCTGAGTTTACCGGAACGCTACGCGGTCAGAACACCGATGCAGTGGTCGGCTGCGCCCAACGGCGGCTTTTCCCGGGCGGCGCGGGACGACCTGCCGGTAAAACCGGTGGCCAGCGGACGGTGGCGCTACCTGCGGGTCAATGTCGAAGCGGCGCTGCGTCATCCCCGATCGCTGCTACACCGGGTGCGCAATATGGTACTGGCGCGGGCGGAATATACCGAGCCGGGCTCCCTTCCTTTCGCCATTCTCGCGGTGAAACCCGCTGCGGTGCTGGGCCTGAGCTATCGCAGCGAGTCGCGCGAGCTGCTGATGCTGGCCAACTGCAGCCCGCAGGCGCTGGAGGTCCAGCTCCCGCCGCTGGCCGAGGGCTACTGGAGCCCAATTCTGGAAGATAAGTTGTACCAGGACGCGCTGCACGGTGGGAAAGACGCGCGGCTGAAGCTGGGAGGATACGGTTACCGCTGGTTCAGCCGCAGCCTGTTTTAGCGCCGTTTCCCGGCACGACGAAACAGCGCCCGCAGGGCCATCGTCGCTACCGCCACGCCAACGCCGGCGGCCACTTTCCCCGGGAGATCGGCGCTGATCGTCACTGCTTTACGCCGCGCGCTATCGTTAAAGGGCCCGTGGCCGGGATGGTTGCCGCGCACCGGTGAAAACAAGTCGTCCTGGTGGTCAGCCGGTTTCGGCTGGCCGGTAAACTGTCCCTCCCAGGCTTTCTTCACCAGCAGCCGATCGAGCAGGCGCGGGAAGAAGACCTGCCCGAGGATCGACTGGATGGTGCTTTTCCCGACCCACAGCTCGTTGACCGGGCGCCGGACGACGCTATAGATAGCCTCGGCGGCGACTTCCGGCTGATAGACCGGCGGCACCGGTTGCATGGCCTGATCCATCTTGTTTCGCGCCCAGCCAAACTGGGCGGTGTTCATCCCCGGCAGCTGAACCATGGTTAACTGGATGTGGATCCCTTCGTGCATCAGTTCGGTACGCACGGCATCGGTAAAACCGCGGATCGCCGCTTTGGCTCCGCAGTAAGCCGATTGCAAAGGGATCGACCGCCAGGCGAGCGCCGAGCCCGCCTGAATAATCACCCCCCGATCCCGGGGCGTCATCACCTCCAGCGCCGCGCGGGTACCGTTCACGTATCCGAGGTAGGTCACCTCCGTCACCCGGCGAAACTCTTCGTCGCTCATCTGGCGAAAGGGCGCCAGCACGGTGGTCATGGCATTGTTGACCCACACATCTATCGCGCCGAGCGTGGTTTCCACCTCAGCGGCGGCGCGTTGCAGGGCGCTGGCATCGGCAACGTCGGCGCTAATTGCCAGCGTTTTTACCCCGAATCGTTCACAGCGTTGCTGTGTCTCCTGCAGACTGGTTTCGTCCCGAGCGATCAGCGCCACATGGTAGCCGGCGCGGGCAAAACGCAGCGCGGTGGCTTTGCCCGCGCCTGCCGTACCTCCGGTAATGACCATTACAGACATAGTGACCTCATTATTTTTAGCTAGCGCAATATTCACTGCACGGATCGGTTAATTATTTCTCACCGACGACATTCCAGAAGTGGGAAATATCCTGGAATGAACGCCGTGTGAATCAGACGACATATTCGGGTTACTTTGGACGGATCCTGCCTGGACCGGCGTAGGCGTTCTATAATCTGTAAGATCCCTGACAAACAGCGAGGAGGAAAAATGTTGCCAGTAGACGTTCTTAGCGTTGAAAAAGAAGAGGATGATGCCACTCGTGCCCCGGAGTCGGGCGATAAGCAACCGGAGCGCGATAAATAGCCAAACCGCTATTATTTCTGTTCAGGAATAATGGATATCTGGCCGTTACGCTCAAGAATGGCATATTTTATCGCGTGCAGCTCGTAAATCCCATGGTGCTGCCTGGCGGCCAGCAGGATATCATCGACAGATATATTAACGAGCCTGATCTTCTCGTCGATGACGGCACCATTTTCCACCACAATAACCGGAGAGCCATCGAGGAAATTTTCCGCCTGGGCAAAACGTTTCTTAATATAGCCGAATAAAATATCGATGCTGACCAGGGTGACGATGGTCAGCATCGAGCCGGTGACCGAATAATCGGTGCTGAGCATCGCCTGTTGGGTGGCTTCGCTAATAATCAGCAGCAATATCAGGTCGAAATTGGTAAGCTGCATCAGCGTTCTTCTGCCAGCAATCTTAAAAATAATCAAAAGGATAAGATAGATTGCCGCAGCTCTGAGGACCATTTCCATAGCGACTCCTACGGATAAATAAATTGAGTCCAGGTGACAGCGGGACGATCGTTTACTGCCGCCTTCAGCGTGATATTTCCCGCCGTTTTTGGGGTAATGGAAAGCCACACTGACATCGGCAAACGATGGGGCGTCTGCTGGTATACGAGATATAATTTCCCCCCGCTGCTGTACATTTTATCCGGTTGCGGACGGATATCGCCGATCTGGTAGCGGGATAATAGGGTGCTGGCGAAGCTTATCGTCGTCTCGTTTTTCTGATCGGGGTGTATCAGAATATTCAGTTCGGTCTCACTCATCAGCCTGGCATAACGCTGGTAATCGACGCTTAATTCACCAGTGGCACTATCCCGGTGCGCTTCGCTGAAATACCCGGAGGACCACAGGCCGCTTAGCGCGGTAAGGATGATGAGGCTCAGGATAATTATCCCGTAGCGCCGGAAACGATATTCGAAGCGTAGGGCTCGTTCATTCTCATCAATGCCGGGACAATGCTGTTGATTCTTAATCATTATTATTTTCCCCGCGTTTCGTTTCGGCAACAGCGTAACGATTAAGGACTTTCTTATATTAGACGATATCAGAACAATTGACTTTGTAAAAATGGCCAGCCTCAGCCAGGCTTTATTGTCATCATCAGCAAAAACATGGAGGCATGATGAAAAAATTAGCATGGGTCATGGCCGGTCTGTTCGCCGTGGGGATAGCGCAGGCGGAAGATAAGGGGGGTTTTAGCCAGGATGCCGCACCGCCGCCGCCACACAAACTGGATGATGGCTATCGCGGCGTCGAGGAGGGGCGGATCATGACCGTCGAACAGGCGAAAACCATGCACGATGGCGCGACCATCTCGCTGCGCGGTAATCTCCTCACCCGTGAAGGGGATGACCGTTACCAGTTTCGCGACAAAAGCGGCACCATCACCGTCATTGTTCCCACTGCCGCGTTTAACGAACAACATGTAGAGCCTGACGATCTGGTGAGTATCAACGGCAGTCTTGATCGCAAAATGACGCCGCCGGTGGTACGTATCGATCGCCTGCTCAAGCAGTCGCCCAAATAAGCGGAGCACGTCGATATGAGCACAACTTCTCATTCGCAAGGCGAAGAGCGTGGTAAACATCCCGCCCGGGAGGCGCCGGGCGAACAGGGCGAAGTTCCGCGTAAACGGGACGACAGCAAGGATGACAAATCCGATCCCTGGCATCCACGCGATGGCCGTTAGCGTCATCAACTCGTCATCAAAGACACAAAACGACACCAAAACGACGGGAATGCGGGTGCCGGAGGCGGTAAAAAGACGCAGCTCCGGCATCACGCACTATACTTTTGTTCGACATCATCACTGGAGGAATCATATGGCGATTCATAAGAAAGGGCTGGCCCACTGGGAAGGCGACCTGAAACATGGCAAAGGCACCGTGTCAACAGAGAGCGGGGCGCTGAACCAACAGCCCTATGGCTTTAACACCCGTTTTGAAGGGGTGAAGGGCACCAATCCCGAGGAGCTGATCGGCGCCGCGCATGCCGCCTGTTTCTCAATGGCCCTGTCGCTGATGCTCAGCGAAGAGGGGTATACCGCCACGTCCATCGACACGACGGCGGTGGTCACGCTCAATAAAACCGATGGCGGATTTGCGATTACCGATATCGCGCTGCAAAGCCAGATCGTCCTGCCGGACGTCTCACCCGCGGCGTTCGATGAGATCATCGAGAAAGCGAAGGCCGGATGCCCGGTATCGCAGGTGCTGAAAGCCAATATCACCCTCGATTACCAGCTGAATCCATAAGCTGCCGTGCCCGCGTTATGCGGGCACTCTGTCCGCAATATCTCTCCCTGCGCTGCCCAATAGTGGTATCTTTTGTCCTTTAGTGAACGTAAGGGACACCATCATGATCGGCATTCGCCGGATGATCGAGGCGCAGGTGCTCGGCCTGACGGGCATGGCGCTAAAAGAGATCGATTTTGAACAGCCCAAAGGCGAGCCGGGTCTGTTTGGTCCGCAGTCGGCCATCTGGCAGGTACATGGCGATTTTACCTCGATGCTCTGCGGCGGTATCAGTGCGCTGCTGCTGCAGATGCTGCATCCCCTGGCGCTGGCCGGGGTCTGGGATCACTCCCGTTTTCGCGAAGATATCTTTGGCCGCCTGCGCCGCACCAGCCAGTTTATTTCCGCCACCACGTTTGCCGCCACCCCCGACGCCGAACGGCTGATCGCCAAAGTGCAGGGGATCCATCAGCGGATTGGCGGGGTGGATAAGGACGGAACCCCTTATCGGGCCAGCGACCCGGCGCTGTTGACCTGGGTGCATGTCGCCGAGTGCAGCCGCTTTATGGCCTCTCACCTGCGCTACAAGCGGACGGTGGTCAGCGCCGGGCGTCAGGAGGATTACTTCCGTGAGTCGGCGGAAATCGCCCGTCGGCTGGGGGCTCAGGATATCCCTCAGACGCCGCAGGAGGTGGCGGACTATCTTGAGGCCATGCGCCCGCGGCTGCGCTGTGATGAACGCACCCGCGAGGTGGCCCAGGTGCTGCTCACCACTCGCCTGCCGGGGCGGCTGAGCCAGCCGGTCGGCCAGGTCATGATGCGTGCCGGAATTGACCTTTTGCCGCCGTGGGCGCAGGAGATGCTGGGGCTGTCGCTCACGCCGCTGCAGCGGCGCGCGACGCGTCTGATGGTCCATGGCATTGCCCGCGTGCTGCGCGCCTCGGTACGCAACGGCGCCTGGCATTGCGCCATGCGCCGGATGGACGTGGGGTGAAGATCATTGCGCATTGCCCAGCTGTTGGGCAATCAGCGCCTTCAGGCTGCCATCCGCCCGCCACTCGCTTAGCGCGTCGTTTACCGCGTTAAAACGAGCCACGTCCCCCCGGGCGACGCAGATGGCCTGCTGGATCTCGGTAAAATTATCCGCCAGTACCCGCACGCCAGCGTGCCGACGGGCTGTTGCCTCCAGCGGTTGTCGGATGCCGGCGACCATATCCCCCTCACCGGCGAGGAAGGCGTCGATGGCTTCCTGCGAGGAGGGAAGGCGATTCAGGCTGGCGTGCTGCAGATGACGGGTTAACCACAGATCGTAAGCGGCGTTTAGCCCGACGTTAATGGTGGTTGCCGGGCGATCCATGTCAGCCACCCGCTGACAGGCCGAACCGGCTCTGACCAGCGCGGTCCCCTGGATGGTGATATAGGGCGGCGTAAAACGCAGGGTCGCTTCCCGGGCCGGATCGATGGCCAGAAAGGCTATATCCCAGTGCTCGCCGCCGGCGTCAGCCACCACTTTACCGGCGGCAGGATAGGGCACAAACTCGGCGCTGACGCCCCAGCGCGTCGCCAGCCGATGGCTGAGCTCAACGGTGATGCCTGCTGGCGCTCCTGTCTCCCCGAGACGGGCCAGAACCGCGTTGCCCAGATTAATGGCAAAACGCAGCCGGGATGAGGTGATCTCTGACATCGCTGACTCCTGTAGTGGTTAAGAGAAAGTGGCCCGACCTGTGGCCTCTCTGCAAAAGATAGTTCATTACCACGCGGTTGTAGCGGTCCTGCCAGCCCTTCAGGAAAGATAAATTACCGCAGCAGCGATATCGTTAAACGGCAAGACAATGGTTTTTATATTGTTAAGCATAAACTCAGCTTGTCAGTTTATTCTTGCCGCTCATAAAGGGAGATAAATAATGACACAACATCATTTTGAAAATGATAATAAATATCATGAGCGTTCGGTGCAGGCACGAAAGAGTACCCTTGTTAGCGTGGTGGTTAATATTTTTCTTTCTGCCTTGCAGGTGGTCGTGGGAATATTCTCCGGCTCTCAGGGATTAATTGCCGACGGTATGCACTCTTTTTCCGATCTGGTCGCCGATGGCGTGGTACTGATGGCGAATAAAAAAAGCCGTCGACCGTCTGACCACGATCACCACTATGGCCACTGGCGCTACGAGAATGGCGCCTCGCTGATCCTCGGCGCGATCCTGGTACTGGTGGGGATTGGTATGCTGTGGTCCGCGGCGGACCACCTCGCCGGGCCGCAGACGATTCCGCCGGTGCACAGCGTGGCCCTGTGGATGGCGCTGGCAGCGCTGGTGGTCAAGGAGGGATTGTTTCGCTATATGCTGGCGGCCGCTACGCGGCTGAATTCGTCGCTGCTTATCGCCAACGCCTGGCATGCCCGCTCCGACGCCGCGTCATCTCTGGTGGTGGCGCTGGGGATTATCGGCAACCTGGCCGGGTTCGCCTGGTTCGATCCGCTTGCCGCGCTGGCCGTGGGCCTGCTCATCTCCCGCATGGGCTATCGTTTCGCCGCCACGGCGCTGCACGATTTAATGGACCGCGCGGTCGATGAAGAGACGCAGCGGGCGATCGCCGGCACGCTGCAGGCCACGCCGGGCGTGGCGGGCCTGCACGATTTGAAAACCCGTAAGGCGGGGGATCTGGTGCTGGTGGATGTCCATCTCGAGGTGGCCGGTGAGATGTCGGTAGCTGAAGGGCATCAGATTGCCCGGCAGGCGCGGGAGCGGGTCATGGCGCAGCATCCGGTGCTTAACGTGATGGTGCATGTCGATCCCTGCGAAGCGCCTGCGGTTGACGACAGCGGTCTGCTACACCCGGTAGCATAAGCGGAAAAATGAATTGGCTCAGCGGCAATTTTTTCTTCTGAGCCATTATTGCTGGCGCATTGATTGCCTGAAATATAAAAAAGGCCCATACTAAAAACGCCATTACCATCGCTAAATAATGGCGCAGATCTGCCCATCGCAGTTAACGATAAAATAAACCAATCGGTTCATAGATAATCTCTATTCTTTATTCCGGGATAATGACCAGAGCGGTAATTCAGGAAGTCAGACCATGATCATTCGGCCAGAACAACACTGGTTTCTTCGCTTATTTGACTGGCACGGCTCCGTGCTGTCAAAAATCACCTTTCGTCTGCTGCTTAATGTGCTGATGTCGATCATCGCCATTATCAGCTATCAGTGGTACGAACAGCTGGGGGTTCACTTAACCGTGGCGCCCTTCAGTTTGTTAGGGATCGCCATTGCGATTTTCCTCGGCTTTCGCAACAGCGCCAGCTACAGCCGCTTCGTCGAGGCGCGCAATCTGTGGGGGACGGTGTTGATCGCCGAACGCACGCTGGTACGCCAGTTGCGCAACATCCTGCCTGCCGAACACGACGCCCATCGCCACATCGTCAGCTATCTGGTGGCCTTTAGCTGGAGCCTGAAACACCAGCTGCGCAAAACCGACCCGACGGACGATCTGCGGCGGCTGCTGCCGGAGGATAAGGTGGGGGAGATCCTTGCCAGCTCGATGCCCACTAACCGGATCCTGCTGCTGGTTGGCAACGAAATAGGTCAGCTGCGGGAGGCGGGTAAGCTCAGCGACATCACCTACGGGCTGATGGACAACAAGCTCGATGAGCTGGCGCATGTGCTGGGCGGCTGTGAAAGGCTGGCCACCACTCCGGTGCCTTTCGCCTATACCCTGATCCTGCAGCGTACCGTCTACCTGTTCTGCGCGCTGCTGCCGTTCGCCCTGGTGGGCGATCTGCACTACATGACGCCGTTTGTCTCGGTCTTTATCTCTTACACCTTTTTGTCGTGGGATTCGCTGGCGGAAGAGCTGGAGGACCCGTTCGGTACGGCAGCCAATGACCTGCCGCTGAATGCGATGTGTAACACCATCGAGCGCAATCTGCTCGACATGACCGGCCAGCATCCGCTGCCGGAGACATTGCGTCCTGACCGTTACTTCAACCTGACCTGAGCCCGACGCGCCGGGCGGTTTCCGCTGCCCGGTCATCATGTTCTCATGCCCGTTTTGCCCGCCCCGGCGAGGGCGGCGATAGGCGCAGAAATTGCAAATAAGTTAAATTTAACACCTGATAGATAACATCAATTATACAGAATTGTGGCGTATGTTATTATTCAGTTAACAAACGCAGTATCTACGCTTTCCCATCGTACTATCCTTGAGAAACCGCATTTTTATCAGGTGACGCCGCGCTAATCACGCTTCGTCGCCGGGGTTGTCGTACGCCTTTTTCGGCTAGCGACAGCCAGAACAGAGCAGCAGGAGTAAAGAGATGACCAGTAAAAGACGCGCGGTTCCCGGTGTTCACCCCTACGACGGTCCGGCAGGCGGATGGGGCGCACTGAAGGCCACGGCCATCGCCGTGCGCACCCAGATGGATGCCTTCGAGGCGCCCGCCACGCTGCTGCGCACCAACCAGCCGGATGGGTTTGACTGCCCGGGCTGTGCCTGGCCGGACAAAGAGCATAAATCCACTTTCCAGTTTTGCGAAAATGGCGCCAAAGCCGTGACCTGGGAGGCGACCACCAAACGGGTGACGCCCGCATTTCTGGCGGCCAACACGGTGAGCTCCCTGCTGGCGAAAAGTGATTTTGAACTGGAAGGCTACGGCCGCTTAACCCATCCTTTAGTTTACGACCGCGCCAGTGATACCCTGCGGCCGGTGGAGTGGGAGCAGGCCTTCGCCCGCATCGGCGAGATCCTTCGCGGCCTGCAGCCAGATGAGGTCGAGTTCTATACCTCTGGCCGGGCGTCCAATGAGGCGGCGTGGCTGTTCCAGCTGTTTGCCCGCGAGTATGGCACCAACAACTTCCCTGACTGCTCCAACATGTGCCATGAATCCACCAGCGTGGGCCTGCCGCAGTCGATCGGTATTGGCAAAGGTACCGTGTCCCTCGATGACTTTGACCAGACCGAACTGGTGATTTCCATCGGTCACAACCCGGGAACCAACCACCCGCGGATGATGGGCACCCTGCATGAGCTTTCCCGTCGCGGCGTGCCGATTATCGTTTTTAACCCACTGCGTGAGCGGGCGCTGGAGCGTTTTGCCGACCCGCAGAACGTGATGGAGATGGCGACCCGGCGCTCGACGCCGATCGCCTCGACCTACTACCAGGTGCGGGCCGGCGGCGATGCGGCGGCGCTGAAAGGGATCGCCAAAGCGCTGCTGCAGCTGGAAGAGGAGCAGGGCAATGTCCTCGACCACGCGTTCATTGCCCAGCATACCCAGGGGTTCAGCGCCTTCGCCGAGGATCTGCATGCCACCCGCTGGCAGGATATTGAACAGGAGTCCGGCCTGACGCGCGAATCGCTGACCCAGGTCGCCGTGGCCTACGCCAAATCCAGGGCCACCATCGTTACCTACGGCATGGGCGTCACCCAGCATAACAAAGGCACCTCTAACGTGCGTCTGATTGCCGACCTGCTGCTGATGCGCGGCAACATCGGCAAGCCGGGAGCCGGCATCTGTCCGCTGCGCGGCCACTCTAATGTGCAGGGAAACCGCACCGTTGGGATCAGTGAAAAACCCTCCTCGGCCTTCCTCGACAGCCTGCAGCGGGTGATGGGGATTACGCCGCCGCGGCATCATGGCCACGATGCGGTAAAGGCCCTGGAAGCGATGATCGCCGGCGACGCCAAAGCGCTGATCTGCCTCGGGGGTAACTTCGCCGTGGCGATGCCGGACCACGAACGCGCCTTCCCGGCGATGCGCGGGCTTGAACTCAGCGTTCACGTCGGCACCAAGCTCAATCGCTCGCATCTTCTGACGGCGAAAGAGACCTTTATTCTGCCGTGTCTGGGGCGCACCGAACTCGATCTGCAGGCCAGCGGCCGGCAGTCGATTACCGTCGAGGATTCAATGTCGATGGTGCATGCCTCGTCGGGCAAGCTCAAGCCCGCTTCGCCGACGCTGCGTTCGGAACCGGCGATTGTCGCCGGTCTGGCGAAAGCGACCTTGTCGGCCAGTAAAGTGGACTGGCTGTACCTGGTGGAAGATTACGACCGCATTCGCGATCTGATTGAACAGACTATTCCGGGATTCGAGAATTATAATCAGCGCATTCGCCACCCGGGTGGCTTTCGCATGCCGCTGCCGCCGACCGAGCGTATCTGGCCGACCGCCACCGGCAAGGCGATGTTCTCGGTGTTTAAAGGGGTGCATGAGAACGTGGTGGTGGAGGGCGAGGATGTGATGCGCTTAGTGACGCTGCGCAGCCACGATCAGTACAACACCACGATTTATGCGATGGATGACCGCTATCGCGGCGTTTTTGGCCGCCGTGACGTGCTGTTTATGAACGAGCAGGACATGGCCGCCCAGGGGCTGGAACATGGCGATCGGGTAGATATTCATACCGCGCTGCCGGGCAGTGAGCTGACGCTGGAAGATATCACGGTGGTGGCCTACGGCATCGCGCCCGGTACCGTCGGCGCCTATTATCCGGAAGCTAACGTGCTGGTGCCGCTGAACTATCTGGATGAAGAGAGCGGCACCCCCTCGTATAAGTCGGTCCCGGTCCGTCTGACGCTGCGCTCGAAAGAGATCCGCCCGCTGGCCGGCGTGCGCTAAAAGGTAGTGTGCAGGGCGGCATCGCGCCGTCCTGCGCCCCCCCGCGCCTTGTATATCCTCGCTTGAATTTATCGCTAGTGAAACTAACATTCTGGTAACCTGTGCGCGGCCCCGGGGGTGAACGGCGGGGTTCAAACGGGAAAGAGAATGGATATTAAGCAACTCAAGTATTTAATCGCGCTCGATCAGACGCGCCATTTTGGCCAGGCGGCCGCGGCCTGCCATATTACCCAGCCAACGCTCTCCATGCGGATTCGCAATCTGGAAGAGGAGCTTAACCTCACGCTGATCCAGCGCGGCCAGCGCTTCGAAGGTTTTACCCCGGAAGGGGAGCGGATCCTGGCCTGGGCACGGGCGGTGCTCGCCGCCCATGACGGGCTGGCGGCAGAAGCGGCGATCTGTCGCGGACAGATGGTCGGCCAGCTGCGGGTGGGCATGGTGCCGCTGGCGAGCCTCAATCCGATGCAGTTGATTACCCCCCTGGCGGAGAAATATCCGGCGCTGCAGTTCAGCCTGCTGTCGATGACCTCGGAGCAGATTATCGACGGCGTCAGCCGTAATCAGCTGGATCTGGGGATCTGCTATCTGCAGCACCTGGACGAGCGTCAGTTCAAGATTGCCCGCTTGCCGCAAACCCGGATGGGGCTCCTGCACGATAAACGCCATTACGACTTCAGCGCCGGGACGCCGGGCTGGGAGGCGCTGGCGACGTTGCCCCTTGGCTTTCTGACCAAGGGGATGTACTACCGGGAGTCCATTGAAATCAGCTTTAAGGCCAAAGGGCTAACGCCGAGGTATGTCTTTGAGAGTGATTCGACCTTTCAGATTATCCAGGCGGTGCAGGCGGGGATCTGCTGCGCCATTATGCCGCTTAACAACGGCCTCGAAGCGCTAAGCGACAATCTTGAAATTCTGCCGATTGCCGAAAGCCAGGTCGATTCACAGCTGGCGCTGATTATGCGCCAGCAGGAGCCGGTCTCGACCCTGGCGGAGAAATGCTTCGCTGAGGCGCAGGGGATATTTGGCTGAGGCCTGGCCGCCGACCTGGCGGCTTGTCACTAAAATGTCTAAACGACCCTCTGATGGGAGAGTGCCAATATAGCCCCGGTGGTGCAGGACCGTTGGTAAAAGTGGTATTGCGGTGCCGCTTAATGTTGTCCAGAAGATACAAGCTTTAATGACAATTTTTTATCCCTCCTGCAGTACACATCACAAATATTAACTACGGCAACAGCCGTCATTTAAGTTAACAACAACCGATATGTATTACTCCATAATGATATATTAGGCTGACTTCCTGGTTAGATTATGATGCATTAATGTCATGCCGGCATATGAATTGTTAAATGAATATGTCTGAAAACTAATAACATCACGGACTGTTTACATGTCATCTCATACCAACATTGTACAAGAAAAGGCTTTGCAACTGATGCAAAGCATTGGTCAAAATACCTACCTTAAGTCAATTATGAGCGGTATGATGCTCATATTGCCAGTAACGATTATGAGCTCTGTGGCGACTTTGCTTAAAGTGTTTCCATTTGCTCCATACCAGGATTTTTTGTTACGACACAACTTAACTCGCTTCTTTGATATCCCGATTACCTTCACGAATAATTTTTTAGCCGTGATTGTCGCTTTCTCCGTTGCCTATACGCTAGCGAAAAATTTCGATGTTGATGGCTTCATGTCAGGTCTGATTTCAATGATCTCTTTCTTTATTTTAACGCCGTATGATCTCGGTGAAATAGGGCCATTAGGGCAATCATTTTCAATTCCTGGCCAATGGCTGGGGCCTATGGGGCTATTTACCGCCATTCTGGTGGCGATAATTTCAACACGAATATTCGTGGCGATAACCCGTAAGGGATTGATTATCAAAATGCCAGAAAACGTTCCGGAATTTATCTCCAAATCGTTCTCTTCATTGGTTCCAGGAATCGCCATCCTGACGCTATTTACAATTATCTCCGCAGGTATTACCAGTGTTGGTTATGGTAGCATTCACGAAATTATTTATAAATTAATCCAGGTTCCGCTAACTTCACTTGGATCCGGAATCTGGTCACTCATCTTTGTTGCTGTTGTTGCGCAATTGCTATGGTTTTTTGGGCTGCATGGCCACGCTATCACCCTCGGTATCGTAGCGCCGATCTGGTTTGCCATGGATGCCCAGCAGCTTGCTGCGTATGCTGCAGGCGTCGACTTACCCAACATCACAGGCTTTGCGTTCTTTATGACTTATGGCGCTGCTGGAGATCTATTGCCGCTGGCTATTATGCTCGCTTTTTTCGCGAAGAGCGCACGCTATAAAACGCTCGGTAAGATCGCCTTGCCGCCAGCTATCTTCACCATTGGCGAACCGATGGCTTATGGCGTGCCGCTGGTAATGAATTTTACTCTGGCGATTCCTTATATTTTTATCAATGGCATCATGCTCGGCATTGCATGGTATCTAACGGTCATTGGCGTATTGCCTCGCGTCGCTGGGGTGAGTACCCCGGCCGGCATGCCGATCATTATTTCTGGTTTTATGCAGGGGAGCTGGAAAATTGCCGCTTTCCAATTTATAGGACTTTTTGCGCGATTTGCAGGATGGTATTTCTTCTTCAAGACTGCCGATCTTGTCGCTTGCCGGGAAGAAAATCAGACAGATACCATTTGAATGCTCCATAAAAATATGCCAGCAACGCCAATTTAGCCATGGTGGGAAAGATGTTAAGTATCAATTACCAAACGGAAAACATTATTGTCGATCATCTGCCAATTATGGTGTGCTGGTCTACCAATTATCCTCAAAAGTCATTTTCGATAAAAGTGTATAAAGGTGCCGAACTGGTATCTCTTATCGCAAGAGAGGGTAATAATACCATTATCACTCTCGATGCAATATCGTTACAACGCTTTACTTCTTATATCATAGAAGTCCTTACCCACGGTGACAATGGTGAGAACAACGTTTTTAGAAACAGTTTTACAACCAGTAACCTTGGCCATTTTTCTGGCCGCTGGGTGAGCGGTGGGCATCACTTCACTAATGATATTCATTACTATCGCGGTAAACGTAATGTGGTGATGAGAAAAACAATTCATCTCGACGAAGACCTCCTTGATGCCTATATCAGCATTGTTGGTCTTGGTTTTTATAAATTGTATATCAACGGTAAAGAGGTCACCCGCGGTGAGCTTAATACTGACTGGACAAATTATGCTAAAATTATTTATTATGATACTTACAGTATAAAGCCGTTTATTAATCAGCCGAAAAATGAAGTCATTGTTGAGCTAGCCGATGGCTGGTTTAATCCAGCGCCGCTTAAATTATTTGGTAAATATAACCTGAGAGAGACCTTAACCATCGGTGAACCACAGGTCATCGCTGACATTTATATGAAGTTTGCAGATCGCGAAATAATCATCGGTAGTGATGCCGACTGGCAATATTGCGAAGGCGCTTATACCTTCAATAATATCTATTTGGGCGAGCGCCTGGATATGAAAGTGTTTCGCGGAGACAACACCACCGATTTGCTGATGCCTGACTGGAAAAACGTGGTGCTGAGCAACGGGCCTGAAGGCCGTCTGGTCTCGAGTTTTATTCCGAAAATTAACCATACGTTGTCCCTCGGGGCAGAGCATATCCACGTCGTAGACGAAGAGACATTCATTATTGATTTCGGTGCCATCATCACCGGATTTATCGATTTATCCATTACCGCGTCTGAGAATCAACGTGTGGAACTGCTCTATAGCGAAGACGTTGATGAAAACTATGAACTAAACACTGACTCCACCCTTGCAGGATTTGTCGGCAAACAGGTTACTGAAGGTGTGGTTATTGACGGCGGAATTGGAGCACCGGCGAGGGCGGAGCAGAAGGATGCCTTTGAATGCCGCAGTGGGAAGAATCATTTTATCAATGCCTTTACCTGTCATTCGTTTCGCTATGTGCAGTTAAGCGGTATTAATATTGAACAATTAAACAATGTTCAGGCGCTTTCAGTACATACTGTACTAAGGGAAAACGGGGGCTTTTACTGCTCAGATCCTTACATAAATAAGCTCTTTGAGGTTGCTAAAAGAACTAAACTCAATAACATTCATTCGGTCTTCGGGGATTGTGCCCGCGAACGTTTCGCCTATGGCGGAGACATTGTCGCGTTGGCCCGGTCGCAAGTGTATCAGTTTGACTCTGCCGCTATTTATAAGAAAACTATCTTTGATTTTATCAATGATATTCGTCCCTGTGGTGGTGTGACCGAAACTGCGCCATTTATGGGAATTAAAACTAATGGCGTCGGCGGGGAAACGGGACCCCTGGGTTGGCAACTGGTATTACCTTATTTGATAGCCATTCACTATCGACATTATGGCAACGTCAATCTGTTGGCCGAAAGCTTGCCATTTCTTGAGAAGCAAATCCTCTCCCTGGAAATGCGTGACTTTGATGACCTGGTAACCTGCTGCCTGGGTGACTGGGGAAGCCGCGATCATGATATGCGTAATTACAAAAATGGCTCGCCAGCTCTCCATTTCACCAGTGCTTGTTTCTATTATTACCATTTGTTAATTATCGCAAAAATATGTGATGATCTTGGCTTAAAAGAAAAATGGCTAAAATATATTAGCAAGGCCAATAAAATTAGAGAGAAAATTTTAACACTCTATAAGAATACGGATGGCAGCTTCGCCGATCGCAGTCAGACCAGCTTTGTTTTTGCAATCTACTTCGATTTGTGTGATGATATCGACAGTTCATTGAATGCATTGATCGATCTCATCAAAAAAGAGCAAAATGTTATCACCTGTGGGATTTTTGGCCAAAGTTTTGCCTATGAAATATTTCATCGCTATGGTCATAATGAATTAATCCTTGAATGGTTAAGAGTCGAAGCCGGATTCAAGAAAATGCTTAAAAATGATGCCAGCACATTGAAGGAATTTTTCGGTGATAACCTGAATGGTTCAAATAATCACGCGATGTTCAGTTCTTATACCAGCTGGCTGTTTCAGGCTTTGGGCGGCATTACCGTCGCTGAGGAGGCGGTTGGTGCTGATGTTATTTTAATCAGTCCATCCTTTACTGAGACGATTAACTTTGTGGATTGCTGGCATCAAACAATCAGAGGGCGTATTGAGTGTCGCTGGCGGCGCTATAAAAAAGGCATTGAATTAGTCATCAAAGTGCCCTTTAACCTCAAAAAATGCACCCTTAAATTACCAAAAGTGTATCAACTTAATAAACAATTACCTGCGCCGATAGACTGTGATAGCTATCATCAGTTTTATGACATTACCGATGCAGGTGAGATAAAAGTACTATTATAATGATAGTGCATACCCAACCGTTCGCTCCAGTTAGGTACTTTTATGTTACACCATGATATTCATGAAAAGCTACTGGCTTATACCGATAGAGAACTCGAACTGCTTCGCGCTAACTATCAACTGTGTCATAAATTTAAAAGCCATATGGAGCGAAGGTTTTTCAAAGACAACTACATTCATATTGAAAAGCAGACCCGATTTACTAAAATTCCGTTGCATTCTCATGGCTTTATCGAGCTTATTTATATATATCAGGGTAAAATGCATCAGAAGATTAATGAAGAAAGTCTCACTCTGGGTAAGGGTGAGATACTGCTTATCAACCAGTTTGCCAGACACGAAATTGAAGCCGCTGGGCAGAATGATATTATCATCAATTTTATTATTAAGACCGAATTTTTCGGTCGACTCATGTCCCTTTTTGACGAAAATAACATCATTTCCCGTTTTATCCTTTCAGCAATTAATGGCAGAAAAAAGCATGGAGAGCATATTCACTTTAAAGTGGGGGAAATCGACGCCATTCAAAGCATTATGCATGTCATCATCAGCGAGATCTACAGTAATAACCACTTAAAAGAGATACGCGTCAATTTCCTGGTGGGACTGTTGATGACCGAACTGCTCTCGAATGTGCAAGCCAGCGATTACCATATCAACGGCAGTTACAATGAATCACTTGCCATGGCCGTGTTGAGATATATTGATACAGATTATAAAACTGCCAGCCTGAAAGAGATCTCCTGTCGTTTAAATCAGCCTAATTATAAAGTGAGTAAACTGATAAAAGACTTCACCGGTAAGAACTTTAGTGATTTGTTGGTTGAAAAACGCCTGGATGTGTTGATCCATCTCCTCAAGCATACTAATCACTCTATTATTGATGTTATTAATATGACGGGTTATGAAAACGCCTCGCATTGTTATAAAGTATTTAAAGAGAAATATAATATGAGTATTAAGGAGTATCGTGATCTGAACTCCTGAATAGTAAATTGGCGCACAGCGTTCATGCTATTGCATGTTTTTGTAATAAGTAAAATCGGCAACAACCGATATATAAAAAGGCAAGCTGGGTTATAACACGAGTGGCATTCTTTAAATAAAATCAGATAAGCAATAAAAATAATAATTTTATTTATTTTATATCTCTTACCCGATGGAGTCTGAAGAATGAACCCCAGAATTATTATTCCAGGTGTTATCTCATGTTTTCTGCCTGCGACCCTATGCCATGCGGCCAATCTAAGCGACGACGGCAGCTTCCAGCTAAATGGATATGGCATGGTGGCTGGAGATTTTCAGAGCGAACTAAACCGTCCCAAAAACATGTCATTGCATACCGACCCCACCGGACCTAATCAGGATCCTCGTGGCAAAATGGGCGATTTGGGAAACAGTTTCTGGCACGATTACTGGACATCGCTGGCTATCACTAAAAAATGGCAGGGTCTGGCTTCTCCTGAGCAATGGGCTGATTACACCTATGAAATGGTGGGTTACGGCGATAAAACGGTAGAAACGGCACAGAATTATGGGCGCTTTGGTGGGCTCTCTTTTCTTCCCGAGGGCGCAAACATTTGGGCTGGGCGTCGTTACCTCGATCAACGTATTAATATCTTCGCTTACAATACCAAAGAAGTGCATATTGATTCCGGCCTCGGTTATAACAGTAAGAATTTTGATTTGAACGTTGGTACCGACCAGATCGACTGGTCCAGCGATACCGCGCCGCAGGCGATAGAAGGCTCGCGGCGCATCGTTGATATGGCTTATCGTATCGATCAGACAGAACTGGGTATGACCTATGTTAAAGAAATTGATGATCCATTGGGCACTGGCAAGCAGAAAGCAATTAGTTTTTCCGCGAAATACAGCATGCCGTCTTTTTGGGGAGTGGCAAAGGGACAATCGACAGTCAAATTACAGTATGGTAAAGGGGTTATTGCTCCTTATCTGAACACCAGTCGTATTACCGTCCTTAGCGAAGAGGGCGATTCTTCAATGCGTTTTTCCACCGACGGAAACTTGACGTTGTTTGATGATTTTGCCGTCTCGCCGGCTTTCATCTATGAATATACCAGGCGTGAAAAAACTGCTGACCGAACCACCTTTATACCTGATACAGGTTATTCAGGGGGGGACATGACCTATGGTTCCGCGAATGAAACCGGGATCTTTACCGGCGTAAACGTTAAGCAAAATATTCATCACCAAAATCTTTCCATGTTGTATGAAGTCATGGTGAATAACACTATCAACAAAAATGGCGTCGAAGGTGCCAGCGGCGTCGGCTACAAAATTGCCGCCGGCCCGGCCCTACAGCTGGATGTTTTACCGTATGTCGCGCCGATTCTCAGTTTGACGGTTACCTACGCAGGCGGGGACAAAGAGGTCACGTTATTGCCGGAAGACTCGGAGTGGCGAGTCGGGTATCGAATGGAAGTCTGGTTCTGAATCATTACTACATCACTACAGGATATTACCCTATGAACAAACACGTCGCTGCTCTGCTGACGATGCTTATTATTCCGTCTGCTTTTGCGCAAACACCTTTAACAGACAGCAAAACTATCGTTATTAAACCAAGCGCTCTGGCCGTCGAGATGGTGCCTGATATTGCCTATTCATTTACGCAAAATATCATGGGACGACCGCTCCAGTTAACGATGGATTTGCTCAAGCCTTATGCTGATAAACCGTTACCCGCAGTAGTATTTATTACCGGCGGCGGCTTTCTCGATGCGCCCAAATCAAAATTTATCGGTCAGCGGGTCGATATTGCCCGGGCTGGTTATGTGGTCGCCAGCATTACCTATCGGGTCGTACCCAATGTGACTTTCCCGGGCATGGTTGAAGATGCGAAAACGGCGGTCAGATTTTTACGCGCCAATGCTGAAAAATTAGGCATCGATCCCAACCATATCGCTGTGATGGGCGAGTCGGCGGGTGGGTATTTAGCCGCTATGGTGGGTACCACCAGCGGTCATAAGGAATTCGACCAGGGAGAGTATTCAAATCAAAGCAGCGATGTGCAGGCGGTGGTTGATCTCTATGGCCTGTCCGATCTGACGAAAGTCGGCGCTGACTTTTCCGCGGACATTCAAAAAGCGCATCAGTCACCGGCCATACCAGAGGCGATGCTGGTTAATGGTATTCCCTGGCAAGGCGGTGGCGCTATCTCCGCCTATCCCGAAAAGGCGAAACGGGCTAATCCCATCACCTGGATTTCGAATAAAACGCCGCCTTTTCTGCTAATGAACGGCGATGCCGACAATGTGGTTTCACCCAGCCAGTCAACGCTTTTACACGAGGCGCTGCTAGCGAAAAAAATACCGTCCACCCATTACGTGGTGAAAGGGGCGGATCACGCAGGTTTGATGTGGTATCAGCCTGAAGTATCAAAAATTATTATTAATTTTTTAGACCAAAATCTCAAAGATAAGCATCAATAATACGTTACAGGAACAGGTAAATAAGATGAAAAAAATATTTTTGTGCTGCGCTGCCGGCATGTCAACGAGCATGGTGATGAATAAAATGAAGCAAGCGGCCGCAGCGAAAGGCATTGCTGTCGATATTATTGCTGTTTCAATGGATGATTTTGACCGCACGTTACCAAATTACGATTGCTGTCTTTTAGGGCCGCAGATTAAATATAAATTCGAAGAATTTAACAAAAAGGCCGCTGCGGTGGGTAAGAGAGTCGCCGTTATCGATAGCATGGATTACGGCATGATGCGTGGCGATAAAATTCTTGATGCGGCGCTGGCGCTGCTGGATGAATGTTCACTCAACAAGTAGGGCACCCGTATGGATATGGAAGCAACCGTCATGGAACTCATCATTAACGCCGGTGAGTCCCGCAGTCTGGCGATGCAGGCGCTGCAAGCCGCCAGAAAAGGAGTGTGGCAGGACGTTGATAGGCTGATGCAGGACGCCGCAGATGCCGCAAAACGCGCGCATGATGTACAAACCATGCTTATTGGTATGGATGAGGGCTGTGGCAAAGTACCGGTTAATCTTATTCTGGTACATGCCCAGGATCATATAATGACCTCTATGCTCGCGCGGGAATTGATCGCGGAGCTTATTGAGGTTCAGCGCCAGTTGCAACATCGCACCTGATAAAATATGTCGCCGCCGGCACCTTCGGCGGCGACCGCCATCAGATATTCTCCAGACGAATGCCCCGCGTTCTCGGGCCGAAAATCCCCACCGACAGCATCACCATCAGCATACTGACGACGATAAAGCTAATCACTCCCGGCGTGCCGGCGTATTGCAGAATAATGCCGATCAGGATGCTGGTCACCGCGGTGGAGAGCCGGCTGAACGAGTAGCAGAAGCCGACGGCGCGGGCGCGAATGTGGGTCGGGAAGACCTCGGCCTGGTAGGCGTGGTAACTGATGGTCAGCCAGGCGTTGGACCAGGTGATCATAAACCCGCAGATCACCAGCAGAATCGGACTGTTTTGCAGGGCAAACAGGGTGCCGAAGATGACGGTCATCAGCGCGGAAAGGACGATCTGCCACTTGTTTTCAAAGCGATGCACGAAGCGGGTGCAGAACAGGCAGCCCAGGGGATAGGCGAGGGTGATAAAGAAGGCGTACAGCAGGCTGTGGGTGATACTGGCCCCCTGACCGGAGAGCAGCGCCGGCAGCCAGTTGCCAAAGCCGAAGAAGCCGATCGCCTGGAAGAAGTTCATCACCATCAGCATCAGGGTGCGCTGCCGATACTGCGGCGCCCAGATCTCGCGGAAGGTGCCGCGTTTGACGACGCTCTGCGCCGCATGCGCATGCTTCGGCGACGGCGTCAGGCCGCAGCGGGTTTCCATCTCACTCATCACCGCATGCGCCTCATCATGCCGCCCTTTGCTTTCCAGCCAGCGGGCTGACTCCGGCAGCTTTTTGCGGATAAACCAGATCGCCAGCGAGAACAGCGCGCCGAAGATGATCACCCAGCGCCAGCCACTGAGGCCGAACAGGGTGGTCGGCACCAGCATCCAGGACATCAGCGCCACCGCCGGCACCGAGAGGAACTGGATGAAGAAGGCAAAGGCGAAAGCTTTATTGCGCAGATGGGTTGGCACCCATTCGCTGAGGTAGGTGTCAATGGTCACCAGCTCAATGCCGAGGCCGATCCCCACCAGAAAACGGAAAAAGATCACCCCTTCCGCGCTGCTCTGTGTCGCCATCAGCAGTGAAAAAACGCCGTACCAGGCGAGTGCCACCATAAAGGTCAGGCGGCGCCCCAGCTTGTCTGCCAGCGGCGCCAGCAGACTGGCGCCAATAAACAGCCCCATAAAGGTGGCGGAGGCAAAGGCCGCCTGGTCGGCAATGCCAAAGATGCCCGCCTGTCCGGTGTGGAAAATCCCCTCCGCCAGCAGGCCGGCGCTGATGTAGCCGGTCTGGAACAGATCGTAGAGCTCAAAGAAACCGCCGAGTGAGAGCAGGGTGATAAACGACCATAACCCGAAGGAGGCGGGCAGCGCATCAATGCGTCCGGTTAAGCTGGCGTGCGGTTGTCCTGGCGAAGTATAGGGCGTTTCGCCGAGAACCTGGGTGGTAGACATGGTGTTGTGTTCCTCAGGAAGAATGGTTTGCCTGCTAATGTTAATTGATTGTTAACAGTTTTAAATTTTTAATCCTAAGCCTTAAGGACATTCTTTAGCGCAAGATCGCGCTGCGGAGGCATAAAGATGAGTTTCATGCTGGTTTTCGCCGCGCCTCAGCGACGGAATTGAAGTAAATCACCGCTGACGGCATTTCCGGTTGTGCGAGTCGCCAACCTGTGGGAAAGCGGCTAGAATGGCCCCTTCGCAGGAGGTTATAAAAATGTTAAAAGATGGATGTGCGCCGTCGGGGTCTGGCTCGTCCGAGGCGACGGCCGATTTTTATTTTAGCCACGTGATGGCCGAGCAGGCGGCGCGGGCGCGCCTGACGCTGGACGACGATCAGCTGTCGCTTATCGCCCGGCTTGACGCCCTGGGCCAGCAGCTGATGTCCGCGTCCGGCACACCGCAGGGGCTGTACGTCTGGGGACGGACCGGACGCGGCAAAAGTTTTATCCTCGACCACTTTTTTGCCAGCCTGCCGCTCGCTGCCCGGCGGAGGGTCCATTTTCATCACTTCTTCCGCGAACTGCACCAGCGGCTGAATGCCCCCGGCGCGCCCGATCTGCAGGCGGTGATGAGGCAGATGACCTCCGGTTGCCGTCTGCTGTGCTTTGACGAATTTCATCTGCACGACCCCGGCGACGCCATGCTGATCAAGGTGTTGCTGGAACACCTCTTTCAACGGGGCATCGTGCTGCTGGCGACGTCAAACTACCCACCGGAGTTGTTGCTGCCTAATCCGCTGTATCACGAACGCTTTTTACCGTCGATCGCGCTGATCCGCGCCCATCTGGCGGTTGTCGCGCTTAACGGCGAAGAGGATTATCGCGAACGGCATCTGAGCCAGGATAACGCCTTCTGCAGCGGGCGGAGGTGGGTTACCCCAAGCGCGCAACAGCGTCAGCTGTACGATCTGCCATCGCTGCCTGGCGAACCCGTCTCGCTGGAGGTCGGTTACCGCACCCTCCAGGCGGTCGTGGCGTCACCTGACTTGCTGCACTTCACCTTTGCCCAGCTCTGTCAGTCCGCCACGGCGGTGATGGACTATCTCACGCTCAGCGAAAGCTATGCCGTCTGGTTACTGGACGAGGTGCCGCCGCTGGCGACGGTGGGGCCGGCGGCCCAGCAGCGCTTTATCAACGTGATTGATGTGCTGTATGAAAAGCAGATCCGCCTGCTGCTGGTAACCTGTTGCGATCTGCAGACGCTGGTGGCCGGGGTGGAACTGGAGGATATTCAACGAACGTGGAGTCGCCTGCAACAGCTGCCGCGGGCGGTATAAGCAAAACGCCCCGGCGGGAGCCGGGGCGGAGAGATTACAGGTCGAAGCGGTCGAGATTCATCACCTTGGTCCAGGCGGCGACGAAGTCATGCACCAGCTTCTGCTGCCCGTCGGCGCAGGCGTAAACTTCCGCCAGGGCGCGCAGTACCGAGTTGGAGCCAAACACCAGATCCACGCGGGTGGCGCTGTACTTCGCTTCGCCGGTTTTACGGTCGCTGCCGGTAAACAGCTCCGCGTTATCATCGGCCGCTTTCCAGACGGTGGCCATATCCAGCAGATTGACGAAGAAGTCATTGCTGAGCACGCCGACGCGGTCGGTAAATACCCCGTGTTTGCTGCCGTCGTAGTTCGCGCCCAGAACGCGCAAGCCACCGACCAGCACGGTCATTTCCGGGGCGGTTAACGTCAGCTGCTGGGCTTTATCGATCAGCAGAGTTTCCGTTGACACCCCGCCTTCGATACGGCGGTAGTTGCGAAAGCCATCCGCCAGCGGCTGCAGCAGGTCAAACGACTCGACGTCGGTTTGCTCAGGCAGGGCGTCGACGCGGCCTGGGGTAAACGGCACGTTGACGCTGACGCCGGCGGCAGCGGCAGCCTGCTCAACGCCGACCACACCGGCCAGCACGATAATATCGGCCAGCGACGCTTTGCCGGAGGCGCGCTGGATCGCCTGCAGGGTCGGCAGTACCCGGCTGGCGATGGCGTTGACCGGCCAGTCTTTCTGCGGGGCCAGCGCCAGACGTGCGCCGTTGGCGCCACCGCGCTTATCGCCGCCGCGGAAGGTGGAGGCGGACGCCCAGGCGACCGATACCAGCTCACTAACTGACAGGCCGGCACCGGCGATGGCGGTTTTCAGGCTGGCGATATCTTCCGCGCTCGGCTGATGAGTCGCGGCCGGCAGCGGATCCTGCCAAATCAGATCTTCTTTTGGCACTTCCGGACCGAGGTAACGGGATTTTGGCCCCATATCGCGGTGGGTCAGCTTGAACCACGCCCGGGCAAACGCCTCGTTAAAGGCCTGCGGATCGTTGAGGAAGCGGCGGGAAATCTTCTCAAACTCAGGGTCGAAGCGCAGGGTCAGGTCAGTGACCAGCATGGTCGGTTTGCGCTTTTTCTCCGGGTTAAACGGATCCGGAATAATTTCCGGCGCGTCTTTGGCTTCGAACTGGATTGCGCCCGCCGGGCTGCGGGTCTGCACCCATTCGTATTTGAACAGGTTCTCGAAAAAGTAGTTGCTCCACTGGGTGGGCGTCTGCGTCCAGACCACTTCCAGACCGGAGGTAATGGCGTCCGCACCTGCGCCGCTGCCGTAGCTGGAGTGCCAGCCCAGACCCTGCGCTTCCAGCGGCGCGGCTTCCGGTTCGGCGCCGACGTGGCTGGTTTCGGCAGCACCGTGGGTTTTACCCAGCGTGTGGCCGCCGGCGATCAGGGCGACAATCTCTTCATCGTCCATCGCCATATTGCCGAAGGTGGCGCGAATGGCCGCCGCAGCGGACAACGGTTCGCCGCTGGCGTTTGGTCCTTCCGGGTTGACGTAAATCAGACCCATCTCGGTGGCGCCGATAGCCTGTTTCGCCAGACTTTCCGGATGACGGTGGGCCAGCCACTCTTTCTCATCGCCCCAGTCGACGTCGAGATCCGGCTCCCAGACATCTTCACGACCGGCGCCAAAACCAAAGGTGCGGAAGCCCGCGTTTTCCAGGGCGACGTTACCCGCCAGCATGTAAAGGTCGGCCCAGGAGATTTTCTGGCCATATTTCTGTTTCACTGGCCACAGCAGACGGCGGGCTTTATCGAGGCTGACGTTGTCAGGCCAGGAGTTCAGCGGTGCAAAACGCTGCTGTCCACGACCTGCGCCGCCGCGACCGTCAACGGTGCGGTAGGTGCCAGCGCCGTGCCAGGCCATACGAATAAACAAGCCGATGTAGCTCCCCCAGTCTGCCGGCCACCACTCTTGCGAATCGGTCAGCAGCGCTCTGAGGTCAGCCTTCAGCGCGGAGTAATCGAGCTTTTTAAACTCTTCCCTGTAGTTAAAATCCTCACCCAACGGGTTGGAACGACTGGAGTGCTGGTTCAGCAGATCGACACGTAGCTGGTTTGGCCACCAGTCGCGGTTGGCGGTGCCGCTGCCGGCGCTCTGTTTTGGCGTCTCGGCGTGGAAAGGGCACTTCCCGGCGGATGCGTTGTTGGATGGGTCGTTAGACGTGCTCATATCAGGCTCCGTTTGCTTTTGTGAATGCCGTTACGATATACACTGCTACCAATAAGCGATATTTGAATGAGTCTACGGATTTAATAGCTAATTCCGTTCAACCAGGGTTAAGCAACCCCCTGATGGGACCACTTCGGTCCGGAGATTGAGATTAACCTCATTAGTAACCATAGCCGTAACGAGACGGCAAAGGAAACGATCTTGAAGGATCCTGTTGATGGAACGCTAATTCTTTGAGATATGACAATTTTTACTACGCCATACGCATTAGTGTTGCCAGTAGGGCGGTGAACCATACACCCCGGCAAAATAGTCAATGACCGTCCGCACGTTCAGAGAAGGATGTCGGGTATAAGGATAGATTGCCGCAATGTACGATGGCGTGTGGCTGATGGCCGCCGAGAAGCGATCCATCAGCGTGACTAATGTCCCGTTTCGCAGCGCTTCGCTGACCATCCAGTCGGGAAACAACACCACCCCCATGCCGCCAATGGCCGAAGTGAGCAGGGCATCGGCATTGTTCGAGGTCATGAGCGGCGTTTGCGGATAGTGCACCCATGCCTCTTCACCCTGGCGAAACAGCCAGCGGTTGGCCCCCTGCGAGCCGCCGTACACCAGCGTGCGATGTTGACGCAACGCCTCCGGCGAGGCCGGGTTGCCAAAGCGGGAGACATACCCGGGGGAGGCGGTCAGGTAATAGCGCTGGCTGCCAAACACTCTGGCGTGGTAGCCCGCGTCCGGCAGGTTGCTGATGCGAAACAGGATATCCGTCGCGTCGCGATGCGGATCGATAAAATCGTCGGTCAGCGTCAGGTCAAACTGCAGTTTGGGATGCCGGGCCGCCAGCTCCGGAAGCCAGGGGGCGATATGCCGCTGACCAAAATAGACCGGCGCATTGATCCGCACCAGCCCGCCGGGGACCTGCGCCCGATCCTGTAACGCCCGCTGCGCGTCGGCGTACTGTCCCAGCAGCTCGCGGGCGGAGGCTGCAAAAAGGCGACCTGCTTCGGTTGGTACCACGGCACGGGTGTTGCGGTAGAAAAGCTGCTGTCCGAGGGCATCTTCCAGCTGCTGGATGGTCCGCGAGATCAGCGAGGGAGAGACCCCTTCGCGGCGGGCCACCACGGAAAAACTCTGGTTATCGTAAACCGCGATAAAAAGCTGAAGGGCGCGAAAATCGACGCTGCTGGCATCGGCCATCTGTGCAATTCCTGCAAAAGTGTTTCCTTCATTATACCGTTTATCACATCACCACGCTGCTTTATGCTCAGCCGCCTGTTGTTCAGAGGAGGCGCAGTAATGCCCTTATTATTCATTTTATTGGTGATTGCCGGCGGCATGGGGCTGTCGGTGGAAGCGGGACTGCTGGGGCCGCTGGCGAGCCAGGTCGGAGATCTGTGGGCGACCATGAGCATCTTTGGGATTGGCGCGGTGTTAACCTTTTTTCTGATGCTGTTTTTCAGCCCGCGCAGCAGCCCGTCGTTCTTTTCTCTGCCCGGCTGGCAACTCACCGGCGGCCTGCTGGGCGCGGGGTATGTGGTGATCTTGACCGTGGCGACGCCGGTGATTGGTATTGCCATGACCATGATCGGCATTCTGGCGGGTCAGGTGGCGAAAAGCCTGGCGATCGACCATTTCGGGCTGTTCGGCAGCCCACGGCGCAAAATCGATCCGCGACGCGCCGTGGCGCTGGGGTTGATTATGGCGGCGTTACTGCTGGTGGCCCTGGGTTAAGGAGTAAAAATGAGTACGCTGATAATTATTCTGGCGCTGTGCGGCGGCGCATTGCTTAGCATTCAGGCGGCGATAAACGGGCGTCTTGGCAGCCAGGTGGGGGTGTTTCGCAGCGCCTTTTTAACCTTTGCCACCGGCGCGCTGGTGACCGGATTACTGATCCTGTTTTTTGCTCCGGCGACCTCGGTAACCCTGCTTCAGGTGCCCAAATGGCAGCTGCTGGGCGCTTTTTGCGGTGTGCCCTACATCGTCATTATGGTGCTGGCGGTGCAGCGGATAGGCACCGCGACGGCCACCGTGGCGGTGATCTTTGGCCAGCTGACGATGAGCTTGCTAATCGACAACTTTGGCTGGCTGGGCAACAGCACGATGGCGTTCTCGCCTGCGCGACTGGCGGCGGTGATATGCCTGGCCCTGGCGCTGTACTTAATCTATACCTCAGGGAAGTCGGCTGCCTCCGACAAGGCGGCCCGCGCAGAACAGTGAGCCGCGCCGACGCGTCGGGCAACGTGAATACAGTCTGACGCGTCACGGGCGAGGGTAAGGATAACGAATCCTCTAACATGCTGAAACATTTCTGCCAGATCATTAGCAACCTTTCAGTAGGGCTGACGCTGCGATAAGGCTATGCTTCCCGGCCGTTACGCCGTTGGCTTTTCCAGTGATTCAGGTGATGTACCGCTAATGCCCCTTTTGAGAGATGAAATTCGCGACCACTCCGCGGAAGAGATGCTGTTTATCCGCCGGGCCGCAATTGCCTTTCTGCTGGTGGTGGTCTGCTTTGGCGTGCTGATCGTTAACCTCTACCATCTGCAGGTGGAGCAGCATGATTTCTACCAGACCCGGTCAAACCAGAACGACATCAAAATGTTGCCCATCGCCCCCAGCCGCGGGCTGATATTCGATCGCAACGGCATTCCGCTGGTGCAGAACATTACCCTGTATCGCCTGCAGGTGATCCCGAGCAAAATTCCCGACATGAACGCACTGCTGCAAAGCCTGACGCCGATTGTCGACCTGACGCCGGATGACATCGCCAGCTTCCGCGACGATATGCATCACAACAGTCGTTATAAAGCGGTGACGCTGAAGTCGGACCTCAGCGATGTGGAGGTGGCCCGTTTTGCGGTCAACGAATTCCGTTTCCCCGGCGTGACGGTGGAGAGTTACCAGCAACGGGAATATCCCTATGGCGCTGAACTGGCGCACGTGGTGGGCTATGTGTCGAAAATTAACGACAGCGATCTGCAGCGGCTGGCGAAAGATGGCGAAGAAGAGAATTACGCCGCCGACCACAATATCGGTAAGCAGGGGATCGAAGGCTATTACGAAAAAGCGCTGCACGGCACCACCGGCTATCAGGAAGTGGAGGTGGATAACCACGGGCGGGTGGTGCGTCTGCTGAAAGAGGTACCGCCAGTGGCCGGGAAAAACCTCTATCTGACTCTCGACCTGCACCTGCAGCAGTATATTGAGTCGGTGCTGAAAGGGCAGCGGGCGGCAGTGGTGGTGGTCGACCCGCGGGATGGCGGTGTGCTGGCAATGGTCTCCAGTCCCAGTTACGATCCTAATCCGTTCGTCAAAGGTATCGGCTATCAGGCTTACAAATCGCTGCTGGATAACCCGGACCGGCCGCTGATCAACCGCGTCACCCAGGGGCTGTATCCCCCGGCCTCGACGGTAAAACCCTATATGGCGCTATCGGCGCTGTCTGCAGGCGTGATCACCCCGAACACTACCTTCTTCGGGGCGCCGACGTGGACGCTGCCGGGCACGCAACGCCGCTACCGTGACTGGCTGAAAACCGGCCACGGGATGCTCAACGTGACCAAAGCCATTGAAGAGTCGGCTGACACCTTTTTCTACCAGGTTGCCTTCGAGATGGGCATTGACCGGATCCATGAGTGGCTGAGCAAATTCGGCTACGGTCAGTCCACCGGCATCGACCTTAATGAGGAGTACGCCGGGGTGCTGCCGAGCCGGGAGTGGAAACAGCGGGTGCATAAAAAGCCATGGTATCAGGGGGACACCATCTCGGTCGGCATCGGCCAGGGGTACTGGATCGCGACCCCGATCCAGATGGTGAAGGCGCTTACCACCCTGCTGAACAACGGTAAGGTGCAGGATCCGCATCTACTCTATTCGATGAAGCAGGGCAACCATGTGGAACGCTATCAGCAGCCGGCGGACCTGCCGCAGGTGGGTGATCCGAAATCCCCGTACTGGGGCATTGTACGCAACGGCATGTACGGCATGGCGAATCTGCCCAACGGCACCGGCTATAAGCTGTTCCATACCGCGCCGTACCAGATTGCGGCAAAGTCCGGGACCTCGCAGGTCTTCAGCCTGAAGCAAAACCAGACCTATAACGCCAAAATGATCCCGGTACGCCTGCGCGACCATATCTTCTACACCCTGTTTGCCCCTTACCAGCATCCGAAGGTGGCGATGGCGCTGATTCTGGAGAACGGCGGCGGGGATGGGGTGGTGGCCGGACCGACGGCGCGCGCCATTCTGGACCATATTTTCGTCCCGCAGCAGGCCCCGTCGACGGCGGCCGACGTGCCGCAGCTTGACAGCGCCGACGCCCGGTAAGAGCCGGGTCTTATTCCGCAGGCGCATCGGCCATAAAAATTGGTTATTTGTCCCGTCGTTTTCCCGGCGGCATAGTGATCGCAGAGAACATGACCCGGAGTGAGGGGGAAGGGTGACACGTAACCGATTACTGCTGGTTCAGACCGGCACGCCGCCGACGGCCATCCGCCAGGCGCATGGCGATCTGCCGCACTGGTTTCGCACGCTGCTGGCGCCGTGGCAGGCGCAGCTGACCGCGGTGCGGGTGTTTGAAGATGAACCGCTGCCGGCGCCGGATAACCAGACCGTGGCGATACTGACCGGTTCGTGGGCGATGGTCACCGATCGGCTGGCGTGGAGCGAACGGACCGCCGACTGGATCCGTCAGGCGGTGGCTATCGATATGCCGCTGTTCGGCGTTTGCTATGGTCATCAGCTGATGGCCCACGCGCTGGGCGGCGAGGTGGCGTATCATCCGGGCGGGCGGGAAAGCGGCAGCCAAACCATTTCTTTGTCGCCATGGGGTGTCGACGACCCGCTGCTGAGCGGTCTGCCGGCCTCGTTTCCCGCGCATTTGAGCCATTTGCAAACCGTGACCCGTTTGCCGGAGGGGGCTACCGTGCTGGCCGCATCCTCCCACGACCGCCACCAGATTGTGCGCTACGGACCGCACGCCGTCTCCACGCAGTTTCACCCGGAATTCACCGCGCCTGTTGCCCGCTCACTGATCCGCTACCGGGAGGCGGTGCTGCAGGCGGAGGGCATCGACCCGCAACGGTTACACGACGAGGTGCAGGAGAGCCCGCAGGCCGCGGCGATCCTTACGCGTTTTGTCAGCGCCTTTCTCACCCCGGATGCCCCCGGCCATTAATTTCCACTGGTGAACAGCACCCGCCAGCGGCGACGGCGGCGAGTCATTTCGCGCCACAGGGCGGCCACCTCTGCAACGCGCAGCGCGTCAGCCGCCTGCGGCGTCACCACCGGTAAACCATATCTCTGGCGCAGGGCGTCCAGCGCCTGCTCCTCGGGGGCGATTCGGGCGCGGGCCTGGGCGGCCAGGCGCTGCTGTAGCGGTCTGAAGGTCGCCTCATCCATGGGGGCCAGCTGGCGCAGAAAGTCTTTACCACAGCGCAGCAATTCCCCGGCGCGGCGATCCGGGGACTGGAGCGCCATCAGCAGCCCGTCGCGATCGGCGACCCGCTGATAGCGGCAGCTCACCACATAGCCAATCTGCTGCTCCACCCGCAGGCGCTGGAAAAATAGCGGCTCACAATGCTGCGCCAGCAGCCGCAGGGCCGCCAGCGAGGCGCCATCCGGCAGCGGAATAAAGACCAGCAGCGCCGTATCGCCTCCCGGATAAACCAGACGTTCGACGCCGCGGCGGCAGGGGGCCGGAGCGGGCATCGGCGGATTAACCGGGGCGGTAATCAGGCTCAGCTGACGCGCTACCCACTGCGCATCTTCCGCGCTGCCGCCCACCAGGGCCGCCAGCCACCCTTCCTGGTGCGCTGACGTATCCAGCCGTTCGGGGAGCTGGGCCATGAGATGACGGATCGCAATACTCTCCGGCGGCGGGGTCAGCGGGGCAACCGGGAGCGCGAGCTGCCGTACGATGGCCTGCAGGATCGCCGCCGGGCGCTGGCCGGCAGCTGGCAGCTGCAGGATCAGCTGCCAGCTGCCGTCGAACAGATGCCACTCGCCGTGTCCCCCGGTGTGGCGCAGGGCGGCAAGCAGTGGGCGCAGCTGTTCCCCGCGCGCCAGCCCTTTGGCCGGCGTGGGCGAGCAGTAGAAGGGCGGTCGCAACACGAGCGTCGGCGGCTCTCCCGGTGACAGGAGGTGACACAGTGGCGCGGCTTCCGCCGGGCTTTCGGCCACGAGCTCGCCAGCGGCCTGCGGATAAAAAGCGAATGCCAGCGCCGGGTCAGTGACCGGACGTGGCGACCAGCGGCTGAGCGGCAGGCTAAAGCCCTGGGTGGCAACAGGCTCCCCCGGGGAAACGGTCTGGCAGGTCAGGCTGACCGCGGGGGCGGCCAGCAGGGCGGCGCAAAAATCGGCGAACCCGGTGGGCGGCGCCCCGGGGGCAAAGCCGAATGCCCGCTGGCGCAGCTGATCGAAGGGCGACAGCGCCTGAAAACGGCGCCGGGACAGCTGATAGTAGTGTTGCTGCTGCTCAGGCGTCGTTTGCTGTAGCGCCTGCAGCCAGTGGGTTATCTGCCGGTCGACCTCTTCCGGCCGGTCGCTGGCGAAGACCAGCGCCAGCCAGCCGAGGTGCCGATCCTGATACAGCCAGTTCAGCGCCACATCCCCGGCCAGCCGGCGCTGGCGCAGGCCGGCCATCAGGCTGCCGGGGGCTTCATCCAGCAAAAACTCGCGCAGTAACGTGACGTTGTCACTTAAAGCGATCAGCGGGCAACGCCACAGCGCGGGCTGGCTGGAGACCGCCAGCTGCAGTGCAGTGAACTCGCCCAGGCGCAGCGGCGGCGCCGGCGGCGGAGCCTCGCCCGCGGCAAGCCCGGCGGCGAAACGGGCCGCCAGCTCGCCGAGCGCCTCCAGCGACTGCGGCCCCTGCAGCCAGAACTGCATTCGTCGGGCGACGTAATGGGTGCGGTGAAAATCGCGTAAGGCTGCCTGCAACGCAGGGAGATCGCCCGCCAGCGCGTCAGCGCTGCCTACCTGAAAGCGACGAAACGCCGCGGGCGCGATGACGGCGTGGCGCACGGCGGCCTCCCGGCGCGACGGCTCATGCTGCTGGATCAGGCGGTATTCGGCATCAATCACCGCCACTTCGCGCTGAATATCGTCCCTGAGCAGCCGCGGGGCCTGCAGCATCTCTCCCAGACGTGCCATGCCCTCCGCCAGGTCCCCGGCGGCGACCTCGAAGAAGAACGCGCTGCGGCGGGCCAGGGTGGTAGCGTTGACGCTCCCGCCCTGGCGCGGTACCCAGCCCATCAGTCGGTCATCATCCTGGTAGCGCTCACCGCCGTAAAACAGCAGGTGTTCCAGCAGGTGCGCCAGACCGGGAAAGTGCGACGGCTCGTGGTGGCTGCCGGCGGCGACCCGCGCCAGAGCCGCCGCGCGCACGGCCTGCGGCTGATGCACCAGGGTGGCCTGCAGGCCGCCCGGCAGGGTGATGGTGCGGGTCGCCAGGGTCATTACAGGTTCCGGGTTTTGTAGATCAGCTGTGAGCGGGCCCGGTTGCGGAACTGCAGCTGGCTGACTTTGATGTCGCTGCAGGCCGCTTCGCGTCGGGCCTCAAGGATTTTGTGATGATGCGGGGATTTGCTGCACACCGGATCGGCGTTATCGGCGCTGCCGGTCAGCATAAAGGCCTGACAGCGGCAGCCGCCGAAGTCTTTCTCTTTTTCATCACAGGAGCGGCACGGCTCCGGCATCCAGTCATACCCGCGATAACGGTTGAAGCCGAACGAGTCATACCAGATCGATTCCAGACTCTGCTCCAGCACCGACGGGAACGCCACCGGCAGCTGGCGCGCGCTGTGGCACGGCAGGGCGGTGCCTTCCGGGGTGACGCTGAGAAAAATCGATCCCCAGCCGCCCATGCAGCCTTTCGGCCGCTCCTCGTAATAGTCCGGGGTGACGAACAGCAGGTTGGTGAGGTTGCCGCTGGCGGCCATTTTCTGCCGGTAATCGGCGACCACCCGCTCGGCGCGGGCGATCTGTTCCCGGGTCGGCAGTAACCCCTCGCGATTAAGAAACGCCCAGCCGTAGAACTGGCAGGTGGCCAGCTCGACGTCATCGGCCTCCAGCTCAATGCACAGCTCGATAATTTTATCGAGCTGGTCGATGTTATGCCGGTGGAGGACGAAGTTGAGCACCATTGGGTAGTCGCGCGCTTTCACCGCTCTGGCCATCGCCAGCTTCTGCTGGAAGGCTTTCTTGTTGCCGGCAAGAGCGGCGTTGAGCACCTCATCGCTGGCCTGGAAGCTAATCTGGATATGGTCCAGCCCGGCCTCGCTGAAGGCGTCGAGCTTGCTCTCGGTTAACCCAATTCCCGAGGTGATCAGGTTGGTATAGAACCCGAGGTCGCGCGCGGCGCGGATCAGCTCCGGCAGATCTTTACGGGTCAGCGGCTCGCCGCCGGAAAAGCCCAGCTGTACGCTGCCCATCGCCCGCGCCTGGCGAAAGACCTCGATCCATTGTTCGGTGGTCAGCTCCTTATCCTGCCGGGCGAAGTCCAGCGGATTGGAACAGTAGGGACACTGCAGCGGGCAGCGGTAGGTCAGCTCCGCCAGCAGCCACAGCGGCGGATTGACGGCGGGTTTATTCTGGCTCACGGCAGGTGATCCACTTCTGTTGACAGGCGATCTGCAGGAACTCGACGACGTCGTCATCGACGCCGCCGGCTTCCGGGAAACGTTCGTTAAGCATGGCGATAATCGCCGCGACGTCGCGCCGGCCATCGACCAGCTCGAGGATCGCCGCGGCGGTCTCATTGAGTTTGGCCATTCCCTCCGGATAGAGGATCACATGGCTCTCCTGGGCAGCTTCCCACTGCAGGCGGTAGCCGCGACGAAAGGCGACGATGGAGGTTTTTTGCATGGTTACACCAGTCGGGTCGTGTGCCAGGCCGCCTTGTCGGTGACCGTATGATAGGGCGGGCGCTGCAGAGCGTAGGCCATGGTCATGGCATCGAGCATCGACCACAGAATGTCGAGCTTAAACTGCAGGATCTCCAGCATCCGGTTCTGTTTTTCCGCGCTGTCGCAGTAGGTCTTCGCCAGCGCCAGACCATGCTCAACGTCGCGGTTGGCCTGGCTCAGACGACTGCGGAAGTAAAAATAGCCTTCCTCTTTGATCCACGGATAGTGCTGCGGCCAGCTGTCGAGGCGCGACTGATGGATCTGCGGGGCGAACAGCTCGGTCAGGGAGCTGCAGGCCGCCTCCTGCCAGCAGGCGCGACGGGCGAAGTTAAGATAGGCATCCACCGCGAAGCGCACGCCGGGCAGCACGTGGCGCTCGCTGAGCAGATCGTCGCGGCTCAGCCCGACCGCTTCCCCCAGCCGCAGCCAGGCTTCAATCCCGCCATCCTCGCCGTGGCTGCCATCGTGGTCGAGGATCCGCTGCACCCATTTACGCCGGGTCTGTGCATCCGGGCAGTTGGCCATAATCGCCGCGTCTTTCAGCGGGATGGTGGTCTGGTAATAAAACCGGTTCGCCACCCAGCCCTGAATTTGCTCGCGGGTCGCGTCGCCGTTGTGCATGGCGATGTGGTACGGGTGGTGAATATGGTAGAAGGCGCCTTTGGCCCGCAGGGCCTCTTCAAAGGCCTGCGGCGACAGCGTGTCGGTGATCAGCATGCGGTATCCTGAAGGGTGATTGCCATCCCGTCCCAGCTCACTTCAATCCCCTGTTGCGTCAGCGCCTGGCGCTGGGGAGACTGCTCGTTAAGGATCGGGTTGGTGTTATTAATATGAATGAGAATTTTGCGTTTTGCCGGCAGGGAGGCCAGCAGGGCCATCATCCCGTGCTCATCGCCGAGCGCCAGGTGGCCCATATCGCGGCCGGTATTGCGCCCGACGCCGGCGGCCTGCAGTTCGTCATCCTGCCAGACGGTGCCATCGATCAGCAGACAGTCCGCTTTTTGCAGCCACGGCAGAAGGGCTTCATCCGGCTCACCCAGCCCCGGCGCATAGAACAGCGTCTGGCCGTTGCGGCGGTTTTCGATAAACAGCGCTACGTTATGGCCCGGCAGCGGCCGGTCGCGATACGGCGAATAGGGCGGCGCGTTGCTGGCGATAGGCACCGCGGTAAACTGCAAATCAGGACAGGCGTCAACGGTAAAAGGCTGCTGCGGGGCGATGGGGTGATGCACCAGGCCGCCGTTCCAGTGTCGCAGCATGGTAAACACCGGGAAGCCAGTGGAGAGATCCTCATGAACTTCCGGCGTGCACCACACCTGGTGCGGGCAGCCCTCGCGCAGGCTCAGCAATCCGGTGGTGTGGTCGATCTGGCTGTCGGTGAGAATAATGCCGCCGATATGCGTCCCGCGCAGCACGCCGGGGTTATTTAACTCGGGGGTATGAGCAATCTGCTGGCTGATATCCGGCGAGGCGTTGCACAGTACCCACTCTTTGCCGTTATCGCTGACGATGATCGACGACTGGGTGCGGGCGGTGGCCTGAATGGTGCCGTTGCGCAGGCCCTGACAGTTGGCGCAGTTGCAGTTCCATTGTGGGAAACCGCCGCCAGCGGCGGAGCCGAGGACTTTAATGAACATGAAGACGGACCGGGTAATGAATGAAGGTGCCCGCGCGAACGGCGGGCGGGGCGATTAGCGGTTAGAAATGTACAGCGTCACTTCCAGACCGAGACGTAAATCGATAAAAGCAGGTTTCTTCCACATGTTTTGTTCCTCCTAAAAATGAGACAGGCCTCACGAATCATAGTCGATCTGTGACGGCCGCCGCATATTGCGCTTCACCGGGAGAGAGATCAACCCGGAATATGTAAGGAATTAACTTTATGTTTACAATATAACCTATTGTTACCAAACATTTTTTAATACCCGCAGCCAGTTGCTCCACCGCAGCTTATCCAGCACCAATTGATCATAGCCATTGTCCCGCAAGGCATTGATAAGCCGCGGTAAGCCGGCCACATCGCCCAGCTCGTCCGGCAGGGTGATGCCGTCGAAATCCGAGCCGAGAGCCACATGATCCTCACCCATTATGTTAATAAGATAGTCGATATGCCGGACAATGGTGGTTAAGGGTGTGTCGCTGTCGCGCCGGCCGTCGGCGCGCAGGAAGGCATTGCCGAAATTGACGCCCACCACGCCGCCGCTGTCGCGGATCGCCCGCAGTTGCCGGTCGGTAAGATTGCGCGGCTGCGGGCACAGGGCGTGGGCATTGGAGTGGGTGGCCACCAGCGGGGCGGTGGAGTGGCGGGCGGTATCCCAAAAAGCCTGCTCGTTCATATGCGAAACATCGATCTGCATCTTCAGGGCGTTGGCCTGAGTGATGAGCGCAATGCCCTCGCGGGTAAGACCCGGGCCGCTGTCCGGGCTGCCGGGAAAGGCGCCGGTGACCCCGCAGCCGAAGCGATTGGCGATGTTCCAGAACGGACCGATGCTGCGCACCCCGGCGCGATAAAAGGCCTGCAGATCGTCGCCTTGCGCGTCGAACCCGCCAGCGCCTTCGATGTGCGCCACCATCGCCAGCGCGTTATCCTGCCGACAGCGTTCAATATCCGCCGCGCTCAGGCACAGCCGCGCGCGGTCGGTATCGTGGGCGCAAATCGCCTTGAGAATAGCCAGCTGCTGCCAGAGGATCGCCAGCGGTTCCCACGCCTGACTGGCGTACTGTGGCGCCACGCGGGCAATATACTCCTGCGGCGGCACAAAGAGGGCGAACAGGCCGCCGGCCAGCCCGCCCTGGCGGATACGCGGAAAGTCGAGATGGCCGTTTTCTATCCCGGTAAAGAAGGCGCTCACCGGATCCTCACGATGGTGAAGCCAGAGATTCAGCAGCAGGTCATTGTGACCATCAAAAATCGCCATAGCGGGTTCCTGCGTTCTTAAGTGGTGAAAAATGCCTGCCACGGTAACGGATTTATCTCCCGGGGCAAGCATAAATTCACATGCCCGCAACAATTGCCAACCTCGACTTTGTATCACACTGTATCTCGCGGCGCAGCGCTGACATTAAGAGATAAAAATGGCCCCGGTCGGGCACATGGCGGATACAAATTTCCGTTTTACTGGTCACGTACTCTCTTGATGACGATAAAAGGTGAGAAAACGATGAACAGATTATCCCTGATCCGGTTTACCAGCGCCGCGGCGCTGGGGTTATCCACCCTGTGGTCCGCCGCCGTTTGCGCCGCTGAAGATGCGGGGGCGTTCGACAAGATCCACCAGATCCGCGCCGGCGACCTGAATATGGGCTATGTGGATATCGGCCCGCGCGACGGCCAGCCGGTGATCCTGCTGCACGGCTGGCCCTACGATATTCAGAGCTATGCCCAGGTGGCGCCGGCTTTAGCGCAGAAGGGTTACCGGGTCATTGTTCCGTATCTGCGCGGCTACGGCACGACCCGTTTCCTCTCCGCCAGCACGCCGCGTAACGGTCAGCCGTCGGCGATGGCGGCCGATATTGTCCATCTGATGGACGCCCTGAACATCAGGCAGGCGGATCTGGCCGGCTTTGACTGGGGCGCGCGCACGGCGGATATCGTCGCCGCGCTGTGGCCGCAGCGGGTGAAATCCCTGGTCTCGGTGAGCGGGTATCTGATCAGCAGTCAGCAGATTGGCGAAAAACCGCTGCCGCCGCAGGCGGAGCTGTCGTGGTGGTATCAGTTCTATTTTGCCACCCCGCGCGGCGAAGCCGGTTACCGGCAGAACACCCACGACTTTGCGAAATTTATCTGGCATCAGGCGTCGCCGCAGTGGCAATTCAGCGATGCGACCTTTGCCAAAACCGCCCGGGCGCTGGATAACCCGGACCACGTGGCGATCACCATCAGCAACTACCGCTGGCGCCTGGGGCTGGAGAAGGGGGAAGCGAAGTATGCCGGCTATGAACAACGGCTGGCGGCGCTGCCGCCGATAACCGTGCCCACCATCACCCTTGAAGGGGCGAATAACGGCGCGCCGCATCCGGCTCCCGCCAGCTATCGGGCTAAATTTACCGGGAAATACGAACACCGGGATCTGCAGGGGGCGGTGGGCCATAATCCGCCGCAGGAGGACCCGGCAGACTTTGTCCAGGCGGTGGTGGACGCCGACCGTTTGTAATCCGCGCCTTGCCGGCGGCGCGACGTTGCGCTTCCGGCAACACGGCTTATGCTTGTGAAGAGTTAATTTTGCCGCAGGAGCAGCCTTTGGCGCGTATTGACCACATCCTGGTCGTCGATGACGACCGCGATATTCGGGAACTGATTGTCGACTATCTGGAAAAATCGGGATATCGCGCCAGCGGCGCGGCGAACGGCAAAGCCATGTGGTCGGTGCTCAAAAATCATCAAATTGACCTGATTGTGCTGGATATCATGATGCCGGGCGAGGACGGCTTAACGCTCTGCCGCCAGCTGCGCGCCAACCCGCAGCAGGATATTCCGGTGCTGATGCTCACCGCCCGCACCGACGACAGTGACCGGATCCTCGGCCTGGAAATGGGGGCTGACGATTATCTGATTAAACCCTTTGTGGCCCGCGAACTGCTGGCGCGCATCAAAGCCATTTTACGCCGCACCCGGGCGCTGCCGCCCAATCTGCAGATCACCGAGGCGGGCAGACTGATCGCCTTTGGCGACTGGCTGCTCGACACTGCCGCCCGCCACCTGCTGGATGACAGCGGCGCCATCGTCGCCCTCAGCGGGGCGGAGTATCGGCTGCTGCGGGTGTTTCTCGACCACCCCCAGCGGGTGCTGAACCGCGATCAGCTGCTGAATCTGACCCAGGGACGCGACGCGGAACTGTTTGAACGGTCGATTGACCTGCTGGTGAGCCGACTGCGTCAGCGCCTGCGGGAGGATGCCCGCGAGCCGGCCTACATTAAGACGGTGCGTAGCGAAGGCTATGTGCTGTCGGTGCCGGTCTCCATCCGCGAGAGGCATGAATGAGGTTCTGGCCCGCCTCGCTGCAGTCGCGGCTGATGGCGCTGCTGTTTCTGGCGCTGCTGCTGGCGAATACCTTAACCCTGTCGCTGCTGTTTTATGAGCGTATGAGCAGCGCCCGCAGCGTGATGCTGGGCAACCTGGCTTCCGATGTCGCCACCAGCGTGGCGATCCTCGACCGTCTGCCGGCCGCTGAGCGCCCGCAATGGCTGCCAAAGCTGGCGCGCGGCAACTACCGCTACCAGCTGGACGCCGGCGAACGCGGCGATTACCCGGACAGCTGGCGCGCCCGGGACGCGGCCCGCTCCCTGCAGGAGGCGCTGAGCGCGCAGTATCCGGTCAGTATTGTGGCGATCCCCGGCCCGCGGCAGCATATTCAGGCCCATATTACCCTCCACGACGGCGCCCCGTTGACGCTCGATCTGTGGCCGAAGCTACCGGCCATCGCCCGCTGGCTGCCGGTGGTGCTGATCGCTCAGTTTGTCCTCCTGCTGGCCTGCGCCTGGTATGCCGTTCGTCAGGTGTTGCTGCCCATCACCCGCTTTACCCGCGCAGTGGATGCCCTTGAACCGGCCAGCGACACGGTGGGAACCATGGCCGAGCAGGGGCCGGAAGAGGTCCGCCGTGCCGCCCGCGCGTTTAACGCGATGCAGGCGCGCATCCATGATCATCTGCAGGAGCGGGCGCGGATCCTCGCCGCCATCTCCCACGATCTGCAAACCCCGATCACCCGAATGAAGCTGCGGGTGGAGATGGCCGACCAGCCGGAACTGCGCGATAAGCTGCTGCAGGATCTCGACAATATGACCCGTCTGGTGCGGGAGGGCATCGCCTTCGCCCGCACGTCGCAGCCGCTGGCGGAGGCGCGCCAGCGGCTGAACCTCGACGCCTTTCTCGACACCATCGTCTGCGATTATGCCGATGTCGGCCGGCCGGTGCGTTTTTGTCCCGAAGAGACCGCCGGGGTGGTGTGGATCCCGCCGCAGGCCCTGCGCCGGGTGATGACCAATCTTATCGATAATGGGCTGAAATTCGGCACCACGGTCACCATAACCCTGACCCGCGACGTCGGCGGGGATGTCACCCTCCATGTGCTGGATGAGGGGCCGGGGATCCCGGAGGCCTCGCTACAGGCGGTGCTGCAGCCGTTTTATCGCCTGGAGGACTCGCGCAATCGCGACACCGGCGGCACCGGTCTGGGGCTGGCGATTGCTGCGCAGCTGGTCAGCCAGATGAACGGCACGCTGCGTCTGGCCAACCGCCCGCAGGGCGGCCTGGACGCCAGCGTTCGCCTTGCCGCGGCGGGATTGTATCCTGCTGTATCTCCGGGGAAGAAGGATAACTAAGCCGACAATTCTCCCGCTTTCCCGACACATTCGCCATACACGCCCTTGCTGTAATGTCGTGGCTGTCACTCTCGGCAGCGACGGCATAATGAGGAGAAGGCGATGTCGATATTCATTGCATTTTTGGGCGGAATGTTAACCCTGCTGAGCCCCTGTACGCTGCCGGTGATCCCGCTGCTGTTCGCCAGCGTCCGGGGCCGCCGGGGGCAACTGGCGATTATGCTGGCTGGAATGGCGCTGATGTTCGGCGCGGTTTCCTGGCTGGTGACGGTCGCCAGCGGCTGGGTGGTGAATCTGACCCTCGCAGGCCGCGGCCTGGCGCTGGCGTTCTTCGCCCTGGTCGGGCTGAGCCTGCTTTCGCAGCGCGTCGCGCAGCGGCTGACCTCCCCCCTGGTGGCGTTGGGGAATCAGCTTAACGACGCCAGCTCACGCCAGCGCGGCTGGATCGGTTCTCTGCTGGCCGGGCTGGCGGTGGGCCTGCTGTGGGCCCCGTGCGCCGGGCCGGTATTGGGGGCGATACTCAGCCTGGGCTTTGTTCATCCGGGCCAGGCGACCACTGGCGGGTTACTGCTGGCCTACGGCAGCGGCGGGGCGCTGATGTTATTCCTGCTGGGGTGGTGTGGTGCAGCATTGATCGCCCGACTGCGTCGCGGGCTGGCGTTCGGCGAACGGCTGCGCCGGCTGGCGGGGCTGGCGATGCTGGCCTCGGTGGCGCTGATCGCCAGCGGTGGCGACCGCTATCTGCAAAGTGCGGGAGGACTGAGCCAGGCGCTGGAGCAACGGCTGGCCGCCCGTCTGCCGCAGCCGGAGCAAAAGACCATCCTCCAGCCCATCGCTGCGCCGCAGCCCACCAGCGCGATGCCCTCCCTGGCGGGAGGCAGCGCATGGCTCAACAGCCCGGCGTTAACCCCGGAGCGTCTGAAGGGCAAAGTGGTGCTGGTGGATTTCTGGACCCGGGAGTGTATCAACTGTCAGCATACCCTGCCTTACGTGCGCGCCTGGGCGAACAAATACCGCGCGGCGGGCCTGGTGGTGATTGGCGTTCATACCCCGGAATATCCCTGGGAGCGTTCGCTGCCTCTGCTGCGCCAGGCGGTGAAGGACTGGCGGATAACCTACCCGGTGGTGGCGGATAATGAGTACGCCATCTGGAACGCCTTCGGCAATCAGTACTGGCCGGCGCATTACATTTTCGACGCTCGCGGACAACTGCGCTATACCGCCTTCGGCGAAGGGGATTATGCCCGCCAGGAGCAGGTGATCCAGCGACTGCTGCAGGAGAGCAAAGCCTGACCCGCGGCGCAGGCGTCTGGCGGACGGATCCCTCCAGCCCTTGAGCCCAATGCCGGGCGGCGCTGCGCTTGCCCGGCCTACAGGAGCGCGCAGGGAGAATGTCGGCCCGGTAAGGCGCAGCCGCCACCGGGCATTGAAGCGGGAACGGCGCAGAGTGCCCATCGCCGGTGACTGCCGGACGGTTCCCTCTCCCTGCAGGGAGAGGGTTAGGGTGAGGGTGAATGGAAGTGGCGTGACACTGTCACCTGTCGAGCCACCCCTGCAGGGCCTCGGTCATCAGTTCGCCGAGCAGCGCCACGGCGGCGGAATGGTGCTCCTCACGCGGGGTTTGTCGCAGGCTGACGGCCAGGCTACCTGGCGCTGGCAGCAGACCTCCTGCGGTGCGCAGATTGCCGGGCATACCGATATGGGTACGTATCGTCAGGCCCAGCCCGGCCTGCACCGCCGCCCAGATGCCGCTCAGGCTGTGGCTGACAAACACCACCTGCCAGGGGATCTCCGCGGCATCGAGACAGGCGATAGCGCGGGATCGCATCAGGCACGGGCTGTCGAACATCACCAGCGGCAGCGGCTCGCCGGAGGCCAGCAGAGCGCGAATATCCAGGTCAGGATGCGCAATCCACGCCAGCGGGCAGAGGCCCAGCCCGGGACCCTGATCTTCGGTTTGCCACAGCAGCGCCAGATCCAGCGCCTCTTCCGCCAGCGCCTGACGCAGCGGACCATTGCGATCCACCCTGGCAACTATCCGCACCTGCGGATGGTGGCGAGTAAACTGCCCGAGGATCCCCGGCATCAGCGACTCACCGAAATCTTCCTGCATGCCCAGATGAATCTCGCCGGTGAGCCGCTCGCCCTGCAGCGCACGCAGGGTTTCATCGTTGAGCGCCAGCAGGCGTCTGGCGTAGCTCATCAGCTTTTCGCCTTCAGCCGTCAGCGCAAGATGTCGGCCTTGCTTAACCACCAGCGCCGCACCGCACTGGCTCTCCAGCTTTTTAAGCTGGGCGCTGACCGCGGAGGTGGAACGCGACAGGCGCAGCGCTGCCTGGGCGAAGCTACCGCACTCTATGCCGGTCACAAAGCTGCGCAGAGCGTCGAGATCCAGCCCTGGTAAGCGTTTCTCCATCATCATCCTTATTTTCAGGATATTTATCCTGAACATTGTTATTTTCGGGATAGTACTGTGGCATCGCGAGAGGCAGGGGTCAACGGGCCTTGCGAAGTGAGCGTCTGTGGCGCGAAAAGTAATAAAAAAAGCCGATAAGGATATTATCGGCTTGTTGCAGGCATAGCTGGCAGCAGGGCGGCAGGCGCCGCCTCGCTAAGGCAGATTATTGCGCCAGCAGCTCCTGAGCGGTGCGATCCACCAGGTTCAGCAGAACCTTCACGTCATCCAGGGTTACCACTGGGTTCAGCAGGGTCAGCTTCAGGCAGGTGACACCGTTGTGCTCGGTCACGCCAACGTTAGCGCGACCGGACGCCAGCAGGGCGTCGCCAACGCGCTGGTTGAGCAGGGCGATAGCCGCCGCGTCGCTCCCGGCCATCTGTGCCGGACGGGAACGGAACAGCACGCTCGCCAGCTGCGGCTGCATGACCAGCTCCAGCATCGGCTGCGACTTCACGTACTCCGCCACGTTTTTCGCCATCGTGACGCCGTGGTCGATGATCGCCGCATACTGTTTCTGGCCCAGCGCTTCGAGGCCCATCCACAGCTTCAGCGCATCGAAGCGGCGGGTGGTCTGCAGCGACTTAGACACCAGGTTCGGTACGCCATGCTCTTCATCGAACTCGGAGTTGAGATAGGCCGCCTGATAACGCATCAGCTCGTAATGGCGCGCGTCCTTCAGCAGGAAGGCGCCGCAGCTGATGGTCTGGAAGAACTGCTTGTGGAAGTCCAGGGTAACGGAATCCACCAGCTCCAGACCGTCAAGGTAGTCGCGATACTGCTCAGACAGCAGCAGGGCGCCGCCCCAGGCTGCGTCAACGTGCAGCCAGATCTGATGTTCCGCAGCGATACCGGCGATGTCGCGCAGCGGGTCGATAGCCCCCGCGTCGGTGGTCCCGGCGGTGGCGACGATCGCCATGATCTGCTCGCCGTTAGCCTGCGCTTGCGCAATCTTCGCTTTCAGATCGGTCACGTCCATCCGCGCGAATTCGTCGGTTTTCACCAGCGTTACCGAGCGGTAGCCGAGGCCCATCAGCGCCATGTTCTTCTGCACCGAGAAGTGGGCGTTTTCCGAGCACAACACTTTGTACTTGCGGATATCTCCCGGCAGCCCATCCTGCTGGATGGAGTGTCCCTGACGGGCGAAGAAGGCGTCGCGCGCCAGCATCAGGCCCATCAGGTTGCTCTGGGTGCCGCCGCTGGTGAAGACGCCGGCGTCGCCAGCCGGATAACCGACCCGGGCGCGCAGCCATTCGATCAGCTTCATCTCAATGATGGTTGCCGACGGGCTCTGGTCCCAGGAGTCCATGCTCTGGTTGGTGGCGTTGATCAACACTTCCGCCGCCTGGCTAATCACCAGGCTCGGACAGTGCAGGTGCGCCACGCACTGCGGGTGATGCACCGACAGGCTGTCTTTCAGGAAGTACTCAATCGCACGGTCAATCGCCGCCTGGTTACCCAGACCCTGTTCGTTAAATTCAAGGGAGATACGTTCACGCAGTTCGTCAACGCTTTTCCCCTGATACATCTCAGGTTGCTTCAGCCACTGCACAACGGCCTGACTGGTCTGGTCGATAACCTGCTGATAGGCCTCAATGCTCTGCGCCGAACCAGCAAGAATCGGATTCAATGTGGACATGGTGGTCACTTACTCCACTCAGACCGGTTTTACGCCGGCGGCCAGCAGGGCCTGTTCAAATTTGTCGAGGAACACGTCCAGTTCCGCGTTGCTGATCAGCAGGGACGGCAGCAGGCGCAGCACGCAGCCGTGACGACCACCGCGCTCAAGGATCAGGCCAGCTTCGAAGCATTTCTTCTGCAGCAGGGCAGAAAGTTCGCCATCAGCCGGGTAGCAGCCCATGTGATCCTGCGCTTCGTTCGGCTTGACGATTTCGATACCGATCATCAGACCAAGACCGCGAACGTGGCCAATCACCGGGTAGCGCTTCTGTAGCTCAGCCAGTTTGCCTTTCAGCCACTCGCCCTGGGAGGCGACTTTGTCGGCGATCTTGTTGTCGCGCAGGTGACGCAGGGTGGTCAGGCCGGTAGCCATCGCCAGCTGGTTGCCGCGGAAGGTGCCGGTGTGGTGACCCGGTTCCCAGGCGTCGAACTGCTTTTTAATGCCCAGCACGGCCATCGGCAGACCGCCGCCAACCGCTTTCGACATCACGATGATGTCCGGCTGGATCCCGGCGTGTTCGAAGGCGAAGAATTTACCGGTACGGGCAAAGCCGGCCTGCACTTCATCGACGATCAGCAGAATGCCATGCTCTTCGGTCACTTTGCGGATGCGCTGCAGCCACTCAACCGGCGCCGGGTTCACGCCGCCTTCACCCTGAACGGCTTCAAGGATCACCGCCGCCGGTTTACGCACGCCGCTTTCCACGTCGTTGATCAGGTTTTCGAAGTAGTAGGTCAGGGCTTTCACGCCGGCTTCGCCGCCGATGCCCAGCGGGCAGCGGTACAGGTGCGGGTAAGGCATGAACTGGACTTCCGGCATCATGCCGTTAACCGCCGCTTTCGGCGACAGGTTGCCAGTCACGGACAGCGCGCCATGGGTCATCCCGTGATAGCCGCCGGAGAAGCTGATCACCGCCGTACGGCCAGTGTATTTTTTTGCCAGTTTCAGCGCGGCTTCCACGGCGTCAGCGCCGGAAGGACCGGTGAACTGCAGGCAATACTCTTTCCCTTCGCCCGGCAGGCAAGAGAGCAGGTATTCGGAGAAACGATCTTTTAACGGGGTAGTCAGATCGAGGGTATGTAACGGCAAGCCGCTGGTAATGACACTTTGGATGCTCTGCAATACATCAGGGTGGTTGTGGCCCAGAGCGAGAGTACCGGCGCCCGCGAGGCAGTCGAGGTACTGTTTGTTATCCGCATCCGTCAGCCACACGCCTTCAGCTTTAGTGATAGCCAGCGGTAACTTACGCGGGTAACTCCTGACATTCGATTCGAATTCGGCCTGACGGGCCAAAAAGGTTTCGTTGTTTGCGTCTAATAAATCGGCACGTAAAGTATCAATACGGACTTTATCCGTCATCATATCACTCCCACAACCAGCATTGCGGTTGAATGCTGGTTGAATAATTGGTCTAAGGAATTGAATTGGCATTCATAAAGCGCGCACAATATATGGCTTTTTAAATCCGCATTCAACGTTTTATTGATTACGTTATTTTGACGTTATTCTTATGGGGGTAAAAATTAACGTAACTCACTGAATTATAATAGAACACTTCCGCGTCATGATAACCCTTAAAAGTGTAATTATTAGTGAGAAAGTCTCTATATTTTTATTGCCGTTGGGTTAACGCGCTGACGGAATGCGTTCCGTCAGCGATAGCAAGTCTCAATGCAGTTCCACCGCATAATTTGTTAAAGGTGTAACTTTTTTCACCAACTTATTGTTATATAAAAACTGTTCGTAAGCGTCGTAGCGCGCTTTATCCAGCGCCGCCGGAGCGGTGGCGAACAGCGGCACGGTTTGCAGCCACGCCTGGTGGTTAAGCTCGGTCTTCAGCTCCGGGTGGGCGGCGGCAAACGCCTCCCAGCTTTCCTGCGGATGGGCGCGCAGATAGCTCACCCCGGCCTGCAGGGCAGTGAGGAATTTACGGATCTTCGCCTCATGGATAGCGTCGCGATTCGCGACAATCACCAGTTCGTCATAGGCCGGCACGCCGTAATCTTCGACGTTCATCACTACCGGCGTTTTGCCCTGCAGCTTCAGCTCCTGCGCTTCTATATTACGGTAGCCGCCAATGACCGCATCCACCTGGCCCGCCAGCAGGGCGCTGGTCAGCTGGAAATTGACGTTAACCAGTTTGATACTGGCCGGATCGATACCGGCATGTTGCGCCATGGTCGCCAGGGTGGCCTGCTCAATGCCGCTGACCGAGTAGCCCACTTTTTTGCCTTGCAGATCTGCCGGGGTTTTGATCTGCTTATTGAGAGCGATCACCGTGTTCAGCGGCGAGTTGATCAGCGTGCCCACACGCACCAGCGGTAACCCTTCGTCGGCGAAGAAGTGGACCTGTGGCTGGTAGGTAATAGCCAGGTCCGCCTGGCGGGCGGCCACCAGGCGCGGAGGCAGCGCCGGGTCTGAAGGGGGAACAATCTTGACGTCCAGCCCCTGGGCCTTAAAGGCGCCGATCTGCTCGGCCACCATAATCGGCGCATGGTCGGGGTTAATGTACCAGTCCAGCACCAGCGTCAGCGGTTCATTGGCCAGCACGTGAGCGCTGAACAGGGCCGTCAGGGTTGCCCCGGCGAAAAGCGACTTTTTCATCTGTTTTCCTTTATTACTTCATTTTTATTCCGGCGACCAGTCGATCAGCCGGTGCAGCAGGGTGTCCACCGCCAGCCATAGCAGAATGGTCAGCAGCACTAAAATAAACAGCGCGGCAAAGCAGACATCGGTTTGCAGCCGGGCGTTGGCATTGAGCATCACGTAGCCCAGCCCTTCGGCAGAGCCGACCCATTCGCCGATAATCGCGCCGATGGGCGCCACCGCCGCCGCCATGCGCAGGCCGGAGCCCAGCGCTGGCAGGGCGGCCATCAGCCGGACATGGCGCAGCTGAGCGCCGAAGGAAGCGTTCATGCTGCGCGCCAGATCGAGATACTCGTGGTTGACCCGCCGCAGGCCGTCAAAGAAAGCGGAAGTCACCGGAAAGAAAATTACCAGCACCGCCATCGCCACTTTGGCGCTCATACCAAACCCCAGCCACAGCACCAGCAGCGGGGCGAGGGCAAAGACCGGGATCGCCTGACTGGTGAGCACCAGCGGCATCAGCCAGCGCTGCAGGCGCGGAGAGAGGATCATGCCCAGCGCCAGCGTGACGCCGAGCGCAACCCCCAACACCAGTCCGCACAGGATCTCACTGAGGGTGATAAGCGTGTGCCAGCCAAGATAGGCGCGATTAACCCAAAGCGCCTCGGCGACTGCCGTCGGGGAGGGTAAAAGAAAGTGAGGGATGCCGCTGCGGCTGGCCAGCCCCCAGAGGATCATCAGCCCGCAGAACACCATGCCCCCGCGCCAGAGACGTCCGTTCATGGATGCGCCCTCATCAGCTGCTGCAGCAATGCCGCCTGGGCGACCAACAGGTCGGGGGCATCCGGTGCGCGCGGAGGCGTGCCGGCGAGGTGATGGCTGTCATCGATGTCGCCGTCTGCCGTCGACAGCACCAGCAGGCGGTGGCTTAGCCGGCAGGCTTCCAGCGGATCGTGGGTGATCAGCACCACCGTGCGCCCCGTCAGCAGAGTGGCCGCCAGGGTCTGAATGCGCGTGCGGGTGAGGGTGTCCAGCGCCGAGAAAGGCTCATCCATCAGCACGATGGGGCGATCCTCATACAGGGTGCGGGCCAGCGCGGCGCGCTGACGCATACCGCCGGAGAGGGTTGCCGGCCGGGCGTCGGCGCAGGGGGTGAGTTCCACCTGCTCAAGCAGGGTGGCGACCCGGTTGTGGTCCACTTTTTCCCCCCGCAGCCGTGCGCCGAGGGCGACATTCTCCCGGACGCTCAGCCAGGGATAGAGCAGATCTTTCTGCCCCATCCACGCCAGACGGCCCTGAATCGGCTGCCCATCGCTGGCGACCACTTCTCCGCCGGTGGCGGGCGCCAGACCGGCAATTATCCGCAGCAGGCTGGTTTTGCCGGCCCCGCTGGCGCCGAGCAGCGACACCCACTGGCCCCCGGGAAGCGTCAACGACAGGTTATCGAACAGCTGCCGATCGCCGAAGCGCAGGCTCAGGCCGCGGATCTCGATACCCGGCGCCGTCACGCCCGGGCCTCCGCCGCCGCGTTCAGGCCCATCTGCCAGAACTGTGCTTCAAGCCGGGTCGCGGTGGTGAAGATCTCGCTCAGCTCAGTGAGACGGGCCTCGCTCCCGCGCTGCTGCCACACGGTTTCCAGCAGCGCCAGCGCGGCGCTAACGCCCTGCAGATAATCTTCATCACCATAGTTGCGGATCCATGAGGCGTAGGGGTTATCGGTTAACCGGGTGGTAGGGTGACGCAGCAGGCCGAGGCCGATTTCCGCATAGCCCGCCACGCAGGGCATCAGGGCGACCAGCAGATCCAGGGCGTCGCCTGAATGGCCAACGTCCAGCACGTAGCGGGTGTAGTTGACGGTTTCCGGCGCTTCAGGCTGGGCAGCCATCTCCTGCTCGCTGATGCCCCACTGGGCGCAGTAGCCGACGTGCAGCGGCAGTTCATTGAGGATGGCGTTCATTGAGGCGGCCGCGGCCCGCATCTCCGGCAGCGTGCGCAGTTTACTCACCAGCAGCGCGTAGCTGCGGGCAAAGTGGATCAGAAACAGATAATCCTGAGTCAGATAGCGACGAAACGCGCTCTCCGCCAGAGTGCCGTCAGCAAGCTGCTGGACGAAAGGATGCGCCACATAGTGCTGCCAGTCAGCGGCGGCAAGCTGGCGTAAACGGCCATACAGGCCATGGCTAAACGCGGGAACAATCACAGGACCTCCAGTCATTCAGGGGAGATCCGGGCGTGCAGGGGTGTGAACAGGCAATGGCGGTAATGCTGGCAAAATTGCCGACCCGTCCCTTCGCTGGCATGACCCAGATCAGGTTCAAAGGGTTCGGCTTACGCCATCTCAGCCCTCACGGGACACCCCTCGGTAGCGCTATGTTATACGACATTCACCTTCTGAATACAATCACCGCGCCGGGCGGCAAAGCAAACGCGGTTTTCTGTGATGGCCAGCACTTTTTCGTTTAAAAATAGCTGAAAAACAGGCAGCTACGCGTTGGTGGGTTTTATCTGCTTACGTTATATTTTCATTATCCTGTTGCGTTAATCCTGTTCGCCACGCATGTCGTGCGCGCCCCACAGCCCCGGAGTGAGCATGAAATTCCCGCTGTCCCCGCTGGCGCTGATTTTCCTGCTCTGTGCGCCTGGGATGTCGCCGATCGCTTCGATGCGCAAGATGGCATGTTCGATATCCCCATCTGATGCCGATGGCCTGTCCCTGTCTCGCGCTATCGCTATCAGAGGGACTGCGCGGCCACGGCGCAAACCTCGCGCTGAGTCCTGCAGGAATTTGTGGGGGCGAAGACGACGGATACACAATGGGAGCAGCCAGCGGTGGCGCAGGCGGTCTGTTTCAATATCGGCTCGGGTTTCTAACGATAGATGAGAATAACAATGAGAGCATCCGGAGCGGTGTTGACGCTGCTGTTGGCGACCTGTGGCGCGTCGGCCGCGGAACCCGACGAGAACGACAGCTATTTTCCGATCTGGGGCGATGAGGCGCGCGCCAGGGGGTACTCGATTCCGTTACCCTACGGCGTCAACCTCAGCTATATGAATATCCGTCAGGATATCATGGTCGACAGTATTACCTTTTCCGGGCTTAAGCTCGGTAACCATCCTATCCCCAGCGATATGTTCGCCATCGATGCTGGACATACCCGTGAGAAGAGCAAAACGGAAAACCTGCGTCTCGACATGTGGGTCTTTCCGTTTCTCAACGTTTACGGGCTGGTGGGGCATACCCGCGGATCGTCCGTCTCTCAGGTCTCTGTGGATTCGGATCCCTCGCAGTTTCGTGGCCTGGACCGGGCGATCGCCGGCGCGGTTCATCAGCTTTATCAGAGTGGAAAACTGCAGAATATTGATTTTACGCTTGATTTCAAAGGAACCACCTGGGGAACCGGCTTTACGCTCGCCGGGGGATACGGCAACTGGTTCGGGTTAGTAGACACTAACTACACCCGTACCGATTTCGATATTCTCGACGGCAGCATCTCGGCGGTCACCGTCTCGCCGCGCGTCGGCTACCGCTTCAGTTTTCAGGGGATCGACGGGCCGTCCCACCTCAGCCTGTGGGTCGGGAGCATGTATCAGGACGTGCAGCAGGAGTTTAAAGGCGATCTGGCCGACCTGCATATGCCGCCAGAGCTTCAGCCCCTGATTGCCGCAGTCAACAAAGACGGCGAGGGGAAATTCGACGTCAAGCAGAAGCTAACCTCACCCTGGAATATGCTGATTGGCGCCCAGTATGAAGTCACCAAAAACTTTAACGTGCTGACTGAATTTGGTTTTAACGAGCGCAATAGCTTCTTTGTCTCCGGTGAATACCGTTTTTAACTAAAACTGCTGGCGCCATCTGCCGGTAAGATGCGCGCTCTTTTGTTGTTGTGGAGAGGCTGTTGATGCGTAAAGCCTTATGGCTGTTGTTTGCACTGTCGCTGCCGGCGCTGGCGCAGGATCCGGTGCTGCCCGCTGTGACGGCGATCCATCCGGTGCCCACCCTGGGTGAGCTGCCGCCGCCGGAGTCGCTGCGACCGTGCTGCGCTTTTGGTTACGACCTGCACGTGCGCGCGGTGGGCATCCCGATCCCGGTATACCAGATTGGCAATGTGCTGACCCTGGATACGCTGGGCAAGCACCATTACAACGACAGCGCGTTCGGGGCGGTGAAAAACCTGCTCGGGCTCAGCGAGGAGCAGAACGGGCTCATCTATACCCGTCGCGGCGGGTTTATTGATATCGCCCATGTGCGCGATACGGCGGACTACACCTTCTATCTGTTCAATCGTATTGCGCCGACGCTGGGCCAGGCGGGGCGGATCTTCTACAGTGAAGAGCTGGGCGTACGCCGCGTTCAGCTGAATGCCTTTACGCCGCCGGCGGGCGTCAGGCAGCGCTATCAGCTGGCGGCCTGGCTGGCCGGGCATCTGGCCTTTGAAATTGCGCAATGGCACGAAATCGCCCAGTGGTATGGTTTCCAGTCGGTTCCCGGGTTCTCTGAGGAGATCTCCGCTTTTTCGCCGGAAGATCTCTACTCCAATTTACTCGGCGCCCGGCTGGCGATAAACGTGATCCTTAGCGGCCACGGTGGTTCAGTGGAAGCGTATAACCAGGCCATGGATGTGGCGCTGAAACAGGCGCTGACCCGGCTGCTGGTGGCTACGCTAGGGGAGACAGAAGCGATGTTCCAGCGGATCGATGGCGACTGGTGGAACAGTCACCGGCGGGTGCCGGATAAGTTCCTGGTGCTGAAACGTAACTACGATCTGCAGGAAAACCGGCTACCGACGCCGATCCCGTTCGAAACCCTGCCGCCGTATCGCCTGACCATGCCGGCGCAGGTGGGGGGATTCCGCTTACGCGATCTCGGCGAACTGCAGATCTACCCCGGGCACGATATGCAGGCGCTGCCGGTTCCCGCGCCCTATTATGGCGCCGCAGCGTTTCAGGGGCTGGCGGATCGCGCCCGGGAGGCGGATAAGACCCAGCTGGCGCGCATTGAAAAATAGCGTCAAAGGCTCAGGGCGAGCGCCCTGAGCCAGCGAGTTAGCGAAAGTCGACCCAGCAGGCGCCGTTGTCGGCAGAGCGGACGCAGTTTTCTACCCAGCGGACGCCGAACGCCCCGGCGCGGGCGTCCGGATACCAGAAGTCGGCCAGCAGCGCTTCGTCGCGACGGTCGGCGGCATCCATGGCGATGGCGAAGCGGCGATAGAGATTCGACCAGGCTTCAAACAGCCCCTCCGGATGACCGCCGCCGATGCGGTCATCCTGCCGTGCCAGCGGATCAAGGTAGTCCATGCCGCGCTCCAGAATGCGCACCGGTTCGCCCTGAACCTCGTAGCGCAGCTGGTTGGGCTGCTCATCCCACCATTCGAGACTGGCTTTTTCCCCGACGATACGCACCTTTTGCCCGTGCATAGAGCCGCAGTTGACAGCGGAACTCCACAGCGAGCCGACGGCCCCGTTGTCATACTCCATCAGCACATGGGCATTATCTTCCAGCGGAGCGCGGCTTTTAACGAAGCTTTGTCTGGCGCACATCAGCCGGGTAATGTTCAGCTGCGGAGCCATGGTTTCGACCAAAAACAGCGGGTGGGTAGCCAGGTCGCCCAGCACATAGCTGGGGCCGACGAAGCGGGGATCGACCCGCCAGCGGGTGCTGGCGTTTTCCAGCTCCACCGGCTGGGCGTGAAAACCGTGGGCAAACTGCATATTGACGATGCGAATATCCCCCAGCAGCCCGTCGGCGATCATCTGCCGGGCCTGCAGGATCAGCTGGTGGCCGGCATAGCCGTAGGTCACACCGATGATCTTGTGCTGCCGCTGGCTGAGGGCCACCAGCTCGTCTGCCTCTTCGCTACTAAAGCACAGCGGCTTTTCGCACACCACGTGCAGGCCAGCCTCCAGCGCTGCCCGGCAAATGGCATAATGGGTATTGTTCGGGGTGGCAATCGACACTGCCTGAATGCCGTCAGGCCGGGCGGCTTCGCCGCGGAACAGGCTCTGGTAGTCGGCGTAACAGCGGTCGGGATCCACCCCCAACTGTTGGCCAAACTGGCGTCCGCGCTCGGCATCAATATCAAACGCGCCAGCCAGCAGCGCAAATGTGTTGTCACGCAGGGCCGCTGAGCGGTGAATATAGCCGATCTGGCTGCTGCCGCCGCCGCCAACCATGCCCCAGCGCAGGGTGCGGTCGAGAGGTTTTAAACCGTTAATCATCTCGTGTCTCCTGTCAGAATCCAACGCCGCGCAGATAGCGCAGGCTCTCCGTGACCGCCTGCAGACTGCCTGCGGCATGGCGCGGGTCACGCTCTTGTTCAATGGTTATCCAGCCCTGATAGCCCCGGCGGGCAAGAAAGTCTTTAATGGTCGGGTAATCAATGGCGCCGCTGCCGAGCGGGCACATTACCCCTTCGGCACAGGCAGTGAAGAAGTCGATGCCCTCATGGAGAGCGCGCTGATAAACCTGTGGGTCGACATCCTTAAAGTGCAGATAGTCCAGGCGGTCGTAATACCGATCCAGCCAGTTGAGCGGATCCATCCCGGCGTAATAGAGATGCCCGGTGTCCAGACACAACCCGGCGACATCGTGCGGGATATCGTTGGCCAGCCGCTCGATCTCATCGGCAAACTCAATGCAGCCCCCGGCGTGGGGATGGATAACCGCGCGCACACCGTACTCCTGCCAGGCCAGAGTACTGAGGGCGGTAATGTGCTTCATCATGCGCTGCCAGTCGCTATCATCGAGGCGCGGAGCCAGCGCGCCGCGCCCGGCGAAACGTGCCCGCTCAGGGTTGCCGAAATCGATAATCACCAGATACGGCGGCTGGAAAGGGTGCCCCGGGATCGGTTCGGCGGAGGGAACCTGCGACAGGTTACGGCAGATTTGATGGGTCAGCGCCACCAGCGTGGGGAAATGAGCCTCGCTCACCAGATCGTCAAAGAGCGTCCCGGCGACCAGCGACAACTGCTGCTGCTCCAGGGCCGCGCGCAGGCTGGCCGGATCGGTGGGGAGATAGCCCCACGGGCCCAGTTCAATGCTGCGATAGCCTGCCTGCGCCGCCTCCTTCAGCACGGTGCGCCAGGCGGGCAGGTCAGGGTTTTTCGGGTCATCGACGCCCCAGCTGCAGGGGGCATTGGCGATAGGATGTGTCATGTCGGCTTCCTTTTTCTCACAAGGGATGCCGCTGAGTATTGAATGAAAATTTCATTATCAACAACGATGGAATGTTAATTTTATGATAATCGTCATGGTTTTGTTTGATGGCTTTTTTGATAGTTTTTTATCAAAACAAGCAGGCGCGCGGCCCGGACGCCAACAGGCCCCCTCGGCCACGGGGCGGGGATTCACATATTTTCTTTGGTGATGATATCGAAAGGCTGAGGCAGAGAAATCACTTCACTGCGCGGACGCGCAACGGCCTCGGTCATCGCGCGTAGCGTAGCCGCGGCAAACCCATCCAGCCGGTGGTTGAGAATGATATCAATGGTGCCGTCGATCAGAGCCAGCTCACTGTCGCTGAGCGGGCCGTGACAGACGAGGGTGACTTCCTGCTGACGGCCGCTGTCCCGCAGCGCGTCGACGATGCCTTCGACGCCGCCGCAGGGGGCGTAGATCGCCTGCAGGGTCGGGTATTGACTCAGCATCTGTTCTGTCACGGTCCTGGCGATATCCGCCCGTTCATGGCTGCGAACCGGCTCAAGGATTTGCTGCCCCATGCCTTGTTCTCGCAGGCAGGAACGGAAGCTGATCTCACAGCTTTCCTGACAGCTAAAACGATTATCGCCAATGATAATGCCAATTTCGCCATCCCCGCGGCATAAGCGCTCGATAAACCAGGCGGCGGTGCGCCCGGCTTTTTGATTATCGAGGCCGATATACCCGCTGCGCTGGGGGACTGCCAGATCGGAAAGCAGGGTGAACACGCGAACGCCGCGGGCGGCGGCCCGGGCCACGGCGTGGCGAATCAGCGGATGATCCAGCGCCACCAGGCCTAATACTTCCACCTCGTCGCTGAGCCGGTGAATAGCCTGGGCCATCGCTTCCACCGCATCAATGGCAAAATGCAGTATCACCGGGGTATGGTCAGCGGGCAGCCACGGCGCGGCTTCCCGCGTCAGTGCCCGGGCCAGCGGCAGATAGAAGGAGTGGCTCTCCTGCAGCAGAATAAAGCCCATTCTGATGGTGACCGGCGCTTTGCCGGCAGCCAGACGATAGTGGGGCTGCTCGAGGGTAAACCCCAGCCGTTGGGCGGCTTCCCGCACGCGGTATGCTGTGGATTCCTTCACCGCCGCGCGCTTGTTGAGCACCCGGTCGACGGTGGCAATACCGACATTGGCTTCACGAGCGATGTCGGCAAGGGTGATTTTGCTGGCAGTTTTTTTCACCGTGATGGCCATTGAGAATGAGAGGTATGATAGAAACTATCACGATTGTTCTGCCTGCAAAAGGGCAGCCACTGCGGCAGCGATAAAACGCATGCGCAGCCAGCCTGCAATATGACGGGATCACAGTCTGTGATCAAAAGCGACTACCAGTTCTGGCATTGCAGCTATGCTGTTGAAATAAAATTAATAATAAAGGAATTATCGTACCCGGGTGGCTAAAGCGTGTGCAAAGTCACCCTCACGGGTCTCCGCTGGGCGTATAACCGACTATACTTGCCGCGCACGCGCGTAATGAAGGTTATTCGATTTCGTTTTGTTTTCACTTTATGCCAGCGTCAGGGGGAGCACCGGAAATGTGTTGTTCCGGCGGGGGATTGGTCGGTTTGGGGCCTGTATGTTATTCAAAGAGCTGGCTGTTTTTGATGTATTAAGTACCCCGATATGGGTAGTCCATCCTTTTAATGAAAGCGTGGTCTATGCCAATCAGGCTTCCCGGACCTTGAGCGGCGAGATGTCGCTCAATGAGATGCGTAACGGTATCTATTCCACCTGCCCGGAAACACAGCTGCAGCATTATCTTCGTTATCTCGACACCATGACCGAGGTATTTGAAGTCTGGACGCTACCCACCGCCAATGGATTGCAGTCGGTATATTGCAAAACCACCCTGATTGATACCGAGGACTGCGGTTGCTTGCTGCTGTTTGAGGCGGTGAAGCTTCTTGCGCAAAATCAGTCTATTCATACCGGCTCTCGCCGCTACCAGCGGCGCAATAATGGCTTTTTTGCCCGATTTTTTATGACCAACACCGCGCCGATGCTGTTAATCGACCCACATAAAGATGGCCGGATTGTGGATGCTAATATTGCGGCGCTGCGTTTTTATCATTATTCCGATGAGGAAATGCGCAACAAACATACCTGGCAAATTAATACCCTTGGCCGGGACGTGATCCCCATTATGAATAATATTGCCAATATGCCCGGCGGGCATAAGCCGCTTAATTTTACTCATATTCTGGCGGACGGCTCACTGCGCCATGTCCAGACCTATGCCGGGCCGGTGGTGCTGTATAATATTCGTCTGATGTTATGCATCATTCACGATATCACCGAAGAAGTGCATCTGAAAAAAGAGCTGGAATTCTCGGCCGCCCACGATCCGCTAACCGGGTTACTTAATCGCCGCGAATTTTATCGCCTGGTCGAGGCGCCCACATTTATTGCGCGGGGATTTTGTCTGCTGTTGATCGATATCGATCATTTCAAGAGCATTAATGATATTCACGGGCATCAAAAAGGGGATGAAGTCTTACTGGTTATCTCCCGCATTCTGGAAACATCGGTCGACCGCGAAGATAAAATTTATCGCTGGGGCGGGGAGGAGTTTCTGCTCTTTTTACCCCATTCGCCGATCGCCCGCGCGCTGATACTGGCGGAGGGGATCCGCCAGGCGGTTAGCGAGTACCAGACCCTGTCGGTGACCGTCAGCATCGGCGTGGCTGAACATCATGAGGGTGAAGCGGTCGATCAGCTGTTTTCCCGCGTCGATAAAGCGCTGTATGCGGCAAAGAATGACGGGCGCAACCGGGTGACGCGGTTACCCTTGGAAAGCGTGGCAGTGCCTGTCGGGCGATCAGAATAAGGGCAGGAGTATGTTTTTCGCCTGATGCTCAGGCAGACTCGCAACTATACTAAGGGAGTCCAGCCTGCCGGTTTGGGCGGTCATCGCGTAAGCCTGGGCTAAGGTGGCAAACGACTTATGGTGCGTGTTCTGGTTCTCCTGTCGGTAGTTTCTCTCTCTGCGCCGGCAATACTGGCGGCGGACGGTCACGCCATCAAACAGCGTGCTGACGCGGTATTGACGCTGATGAGCTATACCGTGGTCCCCGACGTAACGGCCAGCGATCTCAACATCGGTTCCGGGAGCAATGACAAACATAACCTGACCATGACCCAGTTTGGTGGCGGGGCAACGCTGAGCGATGCTTTTCCACTGTATCTCGAAGGCACCCTGGGCTACAGTCGTTACGACCCGCGCTTTGTGGTCAGCAATGGCGAACAGACGCGGAATGTGCCGACCAAATGGAACAGTCTGACCACCACCGGCGGCGTCGGCTGGGATTTTTCGCTGCACCGGGACAGCCTCGGCGGTAACCTGGTGCTGCGGCCGATTGTCAATGTGATGCTTGGCACCCTGGCCAGCGATGCGCGTATCGGTAGCTGGGCCATTGAGCGAAAGACCGACGCCGAGCTGCAATTTCTTGACGGCGGACGGTTCAACGCCTGGGGGCTGGGCGGGGCGCTGATGCTGGATTACGAACGCTTCTCCGCCACCCAGGATATTGATGCCGAACTGCGTTACTCCTATATGCATCTGCAAAGCTTCAACAGCAGCGCCGAGGTGGTGCAGGGGGAGGCCAGCGCGGAGAATCTTGGCCTGTATCTGCGCCGCCGCGCGCCAATTGCCGACTGGACGCTGCTGGGTAACCCGCTGCGTTACGTCCTGGAGGGGGCGCATACCGAATTTCTCGGCGATCAGCGAGGGGCGCTGGGCTTTACCGGTTTGACCTCGCTGGGAATTGGCCTCGAGCTGGACAGCAGTAAATACCCGGTCTTTATCACCCGCACCCGGCTGGTGGCGCGCTACATGTTCGGCAATAACACCACAGGCTACGGCGTTGGCCTGGCAATGAGTTTTTGATGACCCAAATTCTGGTGCCAGGCAATTCACAGGCCCCCCGGGAGAGGACCTGGAGGCGTGCCAGCGTCGCAACGATGACCGGATGGTTCCCTCTCCCTTTGGGAGAGGGCCAGGGTGAGGGTCAATCCTGACACCACACCCGCTCGCCATTCACCCACGTCTCGCTGATATTGCGTTCATCTCCCAGGGTCATCAGCACGAACAGCTGCTCATAAATGTCATGGCAGCGGCCCATGCGCAGGCGCTGTAGCGGAGTGACCGCCGGGTCAATCACCACAAAATCCGCCTCTTTGCCCGGCTGAAAATTGCCAATTTTCTCCTCCAGCCGCAGGGCGCGCGCCCCGCCAAGGGTGGCGTGATAGAAGGCCTCGCTGGCGCGCAGGCGATAGCTCTGCAGTTGTCCTACCTTGTAGGCCTCGCCCAGCGTCCGCAGCATGCTGAAGGTGGTCCCGGCTCCGACGTCGCTGCCGATGCCCATCCGCACCTGGTGCTGCCAGCAGGCGGGCAGGCGGAACAGCCCGCTGCCGAGAAACAGATTCGACGTCGGGCAGAAGGCGACTGCGGACCCGGTGTCATGCAGGCACTGCCACTCGGCATCATCGAGATGGATCCCGTGAGCGAAGACGCTGCGTTCGCCGGTGAGCTGATAGTGATGATAGACATCCAGATAGCGCGCATGCTCAGGCCACAGCTGTTTAACCCAGGCGATCTCCTCCCGGTTTTCACTGAGATGCGTCTGCAGCCAGGTGTCGGGAAACTCGGCCCGCAGGCGCTGCACCGCCTCCAGCAACCCCGGGGTCGAGGTGGGGGCAAAGCGCGGGGTGATGGCATAGCCCAGCCTGCCGCGCTGATGCCAGCGGCGGATCAACGCCCGGGTCTGCTCGTAGCTCTCCCCGGCGGTTTCGCACAGGTAGTCGGGCACTTGGCGATCCATCATCACTTTCCCGGCGATCAGGCGCATATTGAGGCGCAGCGCTTCGCTGAATAACGCCTCCACCGATGCCGGATGCAGGGTACAAAACACCAGCGCGGTGGTGGTGCCATGGCTTATCAGCTGATTTACAAAAAACTGCGCTATCTCCTGGGCATACTCCGCATCGGCAAACTGGCTCTCCACCGGGAAGGTGTAGGTGGTGAGCCACTCCAGCAGCTGTTCGCCAAAGGCGCCGATCATCTCGGTCTGCGGATAGTGAACGTGGGCATCAACGAACCCCGGCAGCAGCAGCTTACCCCTCAGATCGACATAGCCCTTCAGGGGATGCAGAAAGGCTTCCCCCTCCTGCCATGGCAGCAGGGCGATAATTTTCCCCTCCTGCAGGAACAACAGGCCATCATCGAGATAGCGGGCCTGGGCGGCCACCTCATCCGGTGTCTCCGCCACGCCGGCGATATCAAAAAATGCACCGCGCACTGCGGTCTGGTAATCCATCATCGAACCTGCCTTCTCTTAACGCTCTGGGAATAGTGATAAACAGCAAGATTGGTGCCAGTTTGCAGCCTGCCGCGGCCAGACGCCGCGGCAGAAGGGGAAGGTTACTCTTTTTGCGCCACCGCGCCGGAGCGGAAGGCAGCTTTCGCCTGCACTTCGCGCTCGTCGCGAGCCAGCCAGCGGTAGGTGGTGGCGCCGAGGAAGACGCCGATAAACCAGCTGAAGTTCGCCACTTCATGCAGGGCCGGAATAAAGCTGATAATCAGCCCCAGGCCCACCGACGGCAGCAGGGCGGCAATCGCTTTCGGGTTAAAGCCGTTGCGGTACCAATATTTACCCTGCGGCGTATCGTCAAACAGATCGTCCACTGACACCCGGCCGCGTTTGATCAGGTAGAAGTCGGCGATCAGGATGCCAAACAGCGGGCCAATAAAGGCGCCCAGCACGTCGAGGGTATAGTGGATCAGCTCCGGCGAGTTAAACAGGTTCCACGGCGTCAGGAGTATCGAGCCCACCGCGGCAATCATCCCGCCGGTACGGAAGCTGATTTTCTGCGGGGCGCAGTTGGAAAAATCGAAGGCCGGCGAGACGAAGTTAGCCACGATATTAATGCCGATGGTGGCGGTGATCATGGTCAGCAGGCCGATGGCCACCGCCAGATCGTTACCCACGCGGCTGACGGTTTCGATCGGGTCGGTGATCATTTTGCCAAACAGCGACTGGGTGCCGGAGACAATCACCACGGTAACCACCGAGAATAGCAGAAAGTTAAACGGCAGTCCCCAGCGGTTACCGCGGCGGATCTCGCCCATGCTTTTGCCGTAGCGGGAAAAGTCACCGAAGTTAAGCAGCGGCCCGGAGAAGTAGGAGACCACCAGCGCCGTGGCGGTGATCATCTGCCAGGTCTGCTCGCCGGCGCTCAGGGATTTGCTGGCGAGGGTAAAGGAGATACCGTCCAGACCAGTCTTGTATACAATCCAGCCGGCCAGCGCCAGCATCACCACATAAACCGCCGGACCGGCGATATCGATAAAGCGTTTGATGGCGTTCATGCCATGCCAGAACACCATCGCCTGCAGCAGCCACATAGTGGCGAAGCACAGCCAGCCGAGGGGCGACAGCCCGAGAAAGCTGCTGCTGGTCAGCGAGGCAAGGGAGGGCCAGAACTTGAGCAGGACCAGCATCAGGGCATTCGCCGCCAGATAGGTCTGAATGCCGTACCAGGCAAAGGCGATCAGCCCGCGGATCACCGCCGGGATATTGGCGCCGAAAACGCCAAACGCCTGACGACAAATCACCGCGTAAGGCACCCCGGCCATCTGGCTCGGCTTCGCCACCAGGTTGGCGCACAGCTGGACAATACAGATGCCCACCAGCAGGCAGAGCAGAACCTGCCAGCTGGCCAGCCCAAGCGTAAAGAAGCTCGCCGCCACGACGTAGCCGCCCATGCTGTGCACGTCCGACATCCAGAATGAAAAGATATTGTACCAGCTCCAGTTCTGGTCGCGGGTCGGCGCCAGATCGTCATTACATAGCCGCGGACTGTAGCTGGCGGCCGCCTCGTGAGTCTTCGTCTGCTGCGTGTGGGATGAATGTGGCATGAAACCTGCTCCTCTGAATGAAAACCCTGTGAAATGGATTGCTGAGGCTATTGCAGGATCCAGGCCAGAATGATGAATCTTGTATACAAAAAATAAATTTTATGTATACGATCTGCTATCGATAAGTGAAACCGGAGTGGGTTAATGAATAATGAACATCGTCTCCAGGCCGCGCCAGCGCTGCAGGACAAGGACGAAAGCATTTACCAGGCGCTGATGACGGCCATCGTCGAACATCAGTTGCCGCCGGGCAGCAAACTGCCGGAAGAGGCGCTGGCGGAGGTGTTCGCCGTGAGTCGCACCGGCATCAGAAAGGTGCTGCAACGACTCGCCGCTGTGCAACTGGTCACCTTAACGCCCAAACGTGGTGCACACGTCACCAGCCCCAGCGTGGAAGAGTCCCAGGCGATCTTTCGTACCCGGGCGCTGCTTGAGGTCGCTAATCTGCCGGATGTGATCGCGCGCTGCCAGCCGCCGCATCTGGCGGCGCTGGAGAACATTATTCAGCGTGAACAGCAGGCCCATGAGGCGAACGACGGCCCGGCGGCGATCCGCCACTCCGCTGACTTTCATATTCAGCTGCAGGCTATCTCCGGCAACCCGGTGCTCGCCGAGATGGTGACCCGCCTCAGCCAGCGCTCCTCTTTAGTGATTGCCGCCTGGGGCGCTCCCTGGCGACAGGGCTGCCGTTGCGACGATCACCAGCAGCTGGTGGGTTTGCTACGGGATAAAGCCCTGCAGCCGCTCAGCGAGGCGCTGATGCACCATTTTGATCATATTGTCGCCAGCCTGTGCTTCGAGCGCGGTGGCGTCAGCCTGCCCGATTTTTCCCGGCTGTTCGCCGGCCACAAGGAGTCGTGATGTCTTCCGTTCGTATACAAGTGATTAACCCCAACACCAGCCTGGCGATGACCGAAACGATAGGCGCCGCCGCGCGTGTGGTCGCTGCGCCGGGCACCGAGATCCTTGCGGTCTGTCCCCGCGCCGGGGTGCCGTCAATTGAGGGCCACTTTGACGAAGCCATCGCGGCGGTCGGCGTGCTGGAGCAGATCAGGGCCGGACGCGAGCAGGGGGTGGATGGGCATGTGATCGCCTGCTTCGGCGACCCGGGGCTGCTGGCGGCGCGGGAGCTGGCCCAGGGGCCGGTGATCGGTATCGCGGAGGCGGCAATGCATATGGCGACGATGGTCGCCACCCGTTTCTCCATTGTGACCACGCTGCCGCGCACGCTGATCATCGCCCGTCATTTGCTGCACCAGTACGGATTTCATCAACACTGCGCGGCGCTGCACGCCATTGACTTGCCGGTGCTGGCGCTGGAAGACGGCAGCGGCCTGGCGCAGGAGAAAGTGCGTGAGCGCTGCATTCGTGCGCTGAAAGAGGACGGCAGCGGGGCGATTGTCCTTGGCTGCGGCGGGATGGCGACCCTGGCGCAGGAGCTGACCCGCGAGCTGCGGGTGCCGGTGATCGATGGCGTCAGCGCGGCGGTGAAGATGGTGGAATCGCTGGTCGCGCTGGGGCTGGCGACCAGCAAGCACGGAGACTTAGCGTTTCCGGAGAAAAAAGCGTTAAGCGGACAGTTTCAGTCGTTAAATCCATTTTAAAAGGGGCAGGAGATGGGAGAGAACCAGGAACACTATCCTCGCGATCTGCGAGGTTATGCAGGGCAGCCACCGCACGCGCGCTGGCCGGGCGGGGCGCGGATCGCGGTACAGTTCGTCCTCAACTATGAGGAAGGCGCCGAGAATCACGTCCTGCATGGCGATGCGGGGTCGGAACAGTTCCTGTCCGATATTATCGGCGCCGCCAGCTACCCGGCGCGCCATATGTCGATGGATTCACTCTATGAGTACGGCAGCCGGGCAGGGTTCTGGCGCATCCATCGCGAGTTCAGCCAGCGCGGGCTGCCGCTGACCGTTTTCGGGGTGGCGATGGCGCTGGCGCGGCATCCGGAGATTGTGGCGGCGATCAAGGCCGCGGATTACGATGTGGTCAGCCACGGCTGGCGCTGGATCCACTATCAGCACATGGATATTGCCGAGGAGCGCGCGCATCTGCAAAAAGCGGTTCAGGTGTTAACCGACCTGTTCGGCAAACCGCCCACCGGCTGGTATACCGGCCGCGACAGCCCCAACACCCGCCAGCTGGTGGTGGAGCACGGCGGCTTTGAGTACGACAGCGATTATTACGGTGATGATTTACCTTTCTGGAGCGAAGTGGCCTGCAGCGACGGCAGCCAGCGACCGCACCTGATCGTGCCTTATACCCTCGACGCCAACGACATGCGCTTTGCCACCGCCCAGGGGTTCAACACCGCGGAGCAGTTTTATACCTATCTGAAAGACAGTTTTGACGTGCTGTACGCCGAGGGTGAAACCGCGCCGAAGATGATGTCCGTGGGGATGCACTGCCGGCTGCTGGGGCGCCCGGGGCGTTTCCGCGCGCTGCAGCGTTTTCTTGACTATATCCAGCAGCACGACAAGGTGTGGGTCTGCACCCGGCAGCAAATTGCCGACCACTGGCGCGAGGTCCATCCGTATCGCGGGTAGCTTGCTGCCCTTTATCATGGTCCTCTCCGCAGGGAGAGGGCACCGTCCGGTCAGGTCTCTCGCACCGGTTCACCGCGATGTATCGTGATTACTGGATGAGCATGGCGAGGAGCACCAGGCACAATAGCAGCACATAGATGCGTGCATACCATACATCAGATACCGCAGGGATTGCCCGGCGGCTAAACACTATCCCGGCCCAGCCGGTCAGGACGAGCAGGCCTAAAATTTTCAGGCTGATAAACCCAATAAACCCGCCCAGCGGAATGCTGTGCCAGCCAATGATGGCATAGGTCACAGCCCCGCATAGCGCCACAGGCAGAGAAAGTGGGTTGGAAGCGCTAACGCACTCCTGCATCTCATACCCGTGTCGCCGTAGCAGGGGCACCGTCATGACGCTGCCACCCACGCCCAGCAATGCGGCAATCATACCGATAACCATACCGCCGCCGGTGACCACTGGCAGGGACAGCCGACGCCGAGCGCTGCCCCTGAAGAAACCTTTGCGCAACAAACAATCGCTGATGGTGGCCAGCATATAGAGAATAAACAGCGCGCGAACGATCTTCTCGCTCAATATCCCCGCCAGACAGGAACCCACCACCGCCCCGATAGCAATAAACCACAACAACGGAAACAACGTCTGTACGGCAAGCTTGCCCGCCCGCCAGTTTCGATAGCTGACCCAGCCGGCGTTAAATATCATCACCGCCGTTGAGGTGGCCACTGCGACATGCATGGCGTTGCCCGTGAGTTCCGGCTGACGGAGCATCAGGTGATAGACAAAGGGGACCACCACAAAGCCGCCCCCGAAGCCGAACAGTACCGTGGTAATGCCGGTCGTAAAGCCTGCCAGCGCAATAATAACGATATCATTCAAGAGAATATCCCCGCCCTGAAAATGAGCGAGCAGCTTATACCGGTCGCGTACGGCTTCCCATTTGCGTAGCGCTCAATTACCTTTGTAAATCGGTCAGAGGGGGGCAGGTGTGCGCAACGTAAAAATTGACGAGGTCGATCGGCTCGATCGCGAAGTGGTGGCGTTAGGCAATGACTATGCGCAAGGGTATATACTGCCACCGCACCAGCATCGTCGTGCACAGCTGCTGTATGGCGCGACCGGACTGATGCATGTCACTACGCAGGACGGAGAATGGGTGGTTCCGCCGCAACACGCGGTCTGGATCCCCCCTGAAACCGTGCACGCCGTCAGATTTGCGGGGGTGACCACGCGTAGCTTATATATAGAGCCAGATGGCGTGGCCACGTTGATTAAACACCGTCGTTGCGAAGTGATCAGCGTCTCGCCGCTGTTGCGCCAGCTACTGCTTGAGGCTGTGGATTTACCGCCGTTGTACGACAGCCCACGCGATCGCATGCTGATCCAGTTGATGTTGCTGGAGCTGGCCGCCATGCCGGTCCGCGAATTTGATATTCCGTTGCCGCAGCATCCGGCGCTGCTGGCGCTTTGTCAGGCTTTTTTGCTTAATCCTTCTATTCATGATCCTGCCGCGCGCTGGGCCAGGGCGCTGTTTATGAGCGAGAGCACCTTTCGCCGCCATTTCCTGAAGCAGCTGGGCCTGTCATTTTCCGCCTGGCGTCAGCGAGCCTGCGTGGTGAGCGCCCTGGCATGGTTGATAGCGGGTAAACCGGTGAATGACGTGGCATTATCCCTTGGATACGACAATGCGTCCTCTTTCGCCACCATGTTTCGCCGCGTAACCGGGCAGCCGCCGTCGTTTTATCATCCAGCCTGATGCTTCGGGGAAGGGGACTGCGGCAGCATGTGTCGGAAATGAATGTCGCTTTTTATGGCGTTGCTTTGCGTTAACGCAGTCATAAGACAGACAATCCCGGAATGCCTGGCTTGCGTTTTCAGGTCCCCCTACATTTAGTGGTGGCTACCTCAAGGCGGTTTATCTATTCTGCCTGTAACCGTGAGAAGACTGGAGTCTCTCTTTGTGAACCATCTTATCGTTGAAAAAATTATCATCATCTTTCTTCTCGTCCTGTGGGGATTCGATACGTTCAGGACCAGGAAAAGAAAACGTTCCGAGCCCGCCATTGAAGCGGCTGATGCCAGAGAACGTTATCAATGGCGCTATCTGAGATGGGGGTTCCGGGTCATACAGGTGATAGCGGGAGTGTATATCGTCGTGCAACTGATACAGGTATTACTGAGATAGAGGCATGGGCAGAGTTGCTTTTCGCGTCGACAAGGGGAAGCGTTCGCTCTGTGCCAGAGCAGACGTTAACGTCGATAACTGCGTCACTTCTGAAGCTGAACATAACCATTATCAGCTACACTTGTTCCTGTTTTTCGTCGAGAGCTGAGAACTTGCCTGCATATCAAAGGGGGGTTTTTAGTTGATAACATTTCAAATAACGGCTTATGTGACCCTGCAATGATGCAAGTGATACTGGTTCGACACGCGGAAACAGAATGGAATGTAAAAGGTATTATTCAGGGACACAGTGATAGCGCATTGACGCTTCGTGGGGAGCGTCAAACATCAGCTTTATTGGCAGCGTTTGCAGAGAGTGATTACCGGGTAGAATGTGTTTACGCGTCTCCACTTGGCCGGGCCTGGCAAATGGGACAGCGCCTGGCTGAGCGTTTTTATTGTTCACTGATAGCTGAACCGGCTCTGAAAGAACAGGCTTTTGGTCAGTTTGAAGGCATGACAACCGTAGCGCTGCTGCAAAATAATCCGGACGCCGCAGAAGCATTATTCACCCTGGATGCAGAGTATTGTCCGCCAGGGGGTGAGTCTCTCTCAGATGCTTCGCAGCGAATGATACATTTTTTATCCAGTCTGGAAAAAAAACATCATCATCGAACAATATGTATTGTGTCTCATGGGCAGGTCATTCAGGGCGTGCTTGCGACGTTAAAAAGTGGATCTGTGGATGATTTTCACCGCTATGCACAACCCAATGCGAGTTACGCCGTTTTCGAGCTGATTAATGGAAGCTGTACCGTTCTAAGCTGGGGGATCGCGACACATTTACGCCACCTGGATTAGCCATTACCTTGCTGTCATTCAAATCGATGATGATTGAAGTACAACGTCCGCTTCTTGCCCGCATCGAACGGAGGTAACGTAGCGGAAATATGTTTTCGGGCTCTACCAGGATGCCTTCCATCGAAACGTTTATGACTTTCCTTCTCGCACTGACGCTTCTGGAGATTTCTCCTGGGCCAGACATGATGCTGACTATCGCCACCAGGAGCGGACGTTCAGATGACTGGGGATCCCCGGTTATATCCTCCCGTATTTTGACGTCAGAAATTCATAGTTTTATGCCCAGGCTTTTGATATTACAGAGGAACTGGTAACAAAAGCATGTTGAGGTAGCACTTTTTCAAGTAAAAATATATTGGTGTCAGGGTCTGGATCTGCGCAACAATCATTCACAACGATAAGGCGGTAATCCAGATCAAAAGCTTGCCCGACTGTGTAAAGCACCACACCACTGGTAGTCACACCCGTAAGGATCAGGTTTTCGATGCCTTGAGCACGAAGGATCATCTCAAGTTCAGTAAACGAGAAAGCTCCAACTCTGCGTTTGACGATGACGACTTCATTTTCTGCCGGAGCAACATCAGGATGAATTGCCGTGCTCTCGTTATCAGCCATAAAAATTCCATTCTCCTTAATCGAAGCGAAGATAGTGTTGTTCTTGCTGACCTCTGGATACCCCTTGCGGAATCCGACGCTGACATAAATGACCGGTACGCCTGCCGTGCGCGCAGCGGCAATCAGCGATGCGGTATTGCGGATAACGTTTCCAGCGCTTTCGTGCGGGAGGAAATTGTTAAGGATGATCGTCTGAAAATCCATAACCAACAGCGCGCTGTTTTTACTGATGTTACTGAGTTGATTTGGCATAAAATTTCCCAAATTTGCAGATGAAAAGTAATGAAGTCAGTCAGCGTGTTGCTGACTGGCGATGTATTTTAAAGTTCCAGGCAGCGCCGGCTAGCAGGATGCCGCTGGTTGCCAGGAAGACGGCTCGCATACCGATATGCCCTCCGACAAAGCCGCCCATCAGTGGCCCGATGAACTGGCCAGCGAACTGCGCTGCGACGGAATAGCCAAGAATGCTGCCCACCATCCCTTCTGGTACACGATGACGTATCACTGCTGCAATACAAGGCAATAAGCCGCCGAGCGCCAGTCCCATAAGGAAACGCAGGGCAATCAGTTGCCACCCGGAAGTGACAAATGCCTGAGGGATCAGCAGCAAACCGGCCGCAGTCAGCGCCAGCGTGATAATGCGTAAATGTCCTATCCTGTCCGCCAGTTTTCCAAGCCATGAGGCGGAAATAATGCTGCCCAGCGCCGCTGCTGCCATCACATATCCCGCCACTTTCGTTATCTGAGAAGCCTCGCTGACGAGAGTGCGCACATAGACTGTGATAATGGGCTCTATCGACATATTGGCCAGCATCAGTAGCAGACCGGTGCAAAGCATGCAGATAATTACAGTACGGGCAGGCAACTGCGACCAGCTCACTCCTGCTTTTGCCACTGTATCCGCAGGCTTTTGCACTTCTTCGCGAATGAGAGTAAGGGTCATGATAAATGACAGAAATATCAGTACGCCTGCACAGAAAAATGTGGTTCGAATACCGATCAAACCAGGGAGCCATCCTCCGGCAAGTGGACCGACAAGATTGCCAGCCATTACACCCGATGAAACAATCCCCAGCGCCCAGGCTGCACGCTCTCTGGGAGCCTGAACTGCGATAAGAATTGTCGCGCCGGATGAGTATCCTCCCGCCAGGCCAACTAACAACCTGAGTCCGACCAGCTGCCATATATTTGTCACCAGCCCCATAAGCGAAACAGTAACCGCCATGCCAAGGCTGGCTCTCACGAGCATCGATTTGCGTCCATATCTGTCACCGAGTTTTCCCCAGACTGGGGCGATCAAACCGGCAGTGATAAACGTTGCGCTGAATGCCACGCCAGACCATTGAACGACCGCTGTATGCCCGCTAACACCCAGTTCTTCGACATACAAAGGCAGAAAGGGCAGCATCAGGGTCATTGCAAAGACGGTTGAGAACGAGCCAATGAAGCAAACAATCAGGTTTCGCCGCCAGAAGCTGTTATAGAATTGGGTCATAGAACACTCTTTCTTGGTATACCAAATTGGGATACCATATAGATTGCGCATCTTACTGTCAATTTGCGGGAGAACATTGTCGTTATGAGCCAGGCATCAGAAGTTGAAAACCAATTAAGAAAACTGATACTTAACATGGAGCTGGGGCCGGGAGAACGGTTAACGGAGCGCTGGGCCGAAGCAACGTTTAACGCGTCACGTACGCCTGTGCGTGCCGCATTACAAAAGCTGGAGTCAGAAGGGCTGGTCTGTCGTGATGGGCTACGCTGGTTAGTGGCACCGATCGATGTCAGTGAAGTTGAACAGCTGTGTATTTACCGGGAAGTACTGGAAGTGGCGGCATTAAAACTCTCTGCCAGCCAGATGACAGAAGAACAACTTAACGGTCTGGAAAACCTGCTAAAAACGAATACTGTGGATGCGTCAGAAGATGTGATGGACGATGTTGGCACACAATTCCATCTCCAGTTGGCCGGTCTTTGTCAGAATGCGTTTATTTTCCAGGGGATAAGCGATGCCCTGCGCCGGCTTTCACGGGCACGATGGCTCGACAAAGCACCGTCAAATCCCGCGTGGGATGATCATCGAGAAATAATTGCTGCGCTTCGGTCGCGGGATACTGATAAGGCAGCAGAATTACTCGCCATTCATCTGTGCGAAAGCCGCCTCCGCCTTCTTGAGGCAATCAATTCAAGCAGACGTAGCCTGAGGGCGAGGGGGATTGCGATATCCTGATATAAGTCGCCAGTTTTGATGACAGAACGACAAAAATCCGCTTTTCGCTCACAGCGGATCTTCACCTTCGTTAGCTCGTCCGCTCCTCGCTGCCCTTTACGGCAGACTAGTGCCAGAAGCGGATGTTGCTTGCCCACAGGAGCGCGATGGAAATATAGCAGTACAACTTATCCCTACCGTCAAAAAATGGCACTAACTGAAAGATGTCAATCTGCTTCCTCATATATATCTACATTCTCCCCTAATCATTAATAAAGGATGGATGAAGATGCTGAGAGGTAAAAGAGCTGTAATTACCGGTGGTGGCACGGGATTTGGTCAGGCGCTGAGCGTATGGTTAGCGCGAGAAGGCGTCGAGGTGGATTTTTGCGCGAGGCGCGCTGATGATATTCAAAAAACCTGCAGTATCATCACGGCTGAAGGCGGAATGGCGAAAGGGCATCTCTGTGATTTAACCCTACCTGAATCCCTTTCTCAGTTTTCTTCACAGTTGTTAACTTTTGACAAGCATTGTATTCGTTATCAATTCTGGTGAGGTACATGCCAAGCGCCTGGAGGCGAGTCGAAGGAGGTCATTGGAATCAGCATTTAAGTGTCATGCGTGACGTATTGGACATATTAGAGAGGATTCTCCGACATTTTACCTCTTCCATTCCGAATGACTATTGTTACCAAATATTGATTTCACCGGTAACGTCCATGCTTCTGATCCAGATTATCGTTAACTCGCAGGTCAGCCAGTACAATATCAATGAATACCTTATCACAAGCGGAGTCTTCTGCTGACCAGGAAGCGATGTATCGGTAACAGGTGGAAGATATTTTTGGTCCTTCAATAAGACGGAGTCTTGGTTCATGCTGAAGATCATTTATAACACTAAAAATCTGGTCACGTATTTTCTTATAATCCGCGTCGAAGGCGAAAATCACGAGGTAGAGACTGGGCGGGAAAAGAAATTCTTGATTTAGAAACGACGAATACTTGATAAAAACCTGATGAAAACCATTTTGGATGCTTTGTTTTATGTTGTTCTTATCACTCTGGCTACGTATCAATTTTGATTCAATGATGGCAACCCGGGATGACTTATAAAATATTGAGATATCAGTTCGTCCATTGCCAATACTCTCTTCGCTTCTTGCTTCCAGGTCATGCCCTGTAAAACGAGCATTTAACCAATTCTTCAGAGCCGCGCTAAGGTTATTTTCTTGAAAAAGTGTTTTTGCATCGATACGGTAAAGATTAGCGTCTTCTCGGATACATCGGATGCCTGTTAAAATGGTTGAGGGCAGTTCATAAATCATATTTGATTGATCAAAATAAAAACACAGTGCATCTCCAAGATCATTTAGCTCTTTTTCTATAAGTTCTGAATCTCGATAAAAATAATATGAGGTTGTGTTCGCCACCTTATGCGAAAGGATTTTCATAGCGCTGTTTATAGCTATGAAGTCACGCTTCTTTACGCTCAGCGTATAATAGTTATGAAAATAACCTTCAACTTTATTTTGTGTATGGTAGAGCCATGAATTCAACTCAGTGATAAGTTTTTTAAATTCGGGCTCAATATTTTTTTTTGATTTGAGTATTCTTTCGCACTTATATATGATCTGTTGGAAGCTTGACCTGAAACCGCAGCGACTATCCATCCATTTTTTCCACTTCCCATCTTTTACAGTGACTATTTTAACAGGAAGGTACCGGATAAATAAATTAGATAGTACGTCGCTGTTTACGTCATCATTAATAATGATGACACATCTACGAATTGCTGTGCTCGCTTCTTTTATTTCCTCATAGAGTTTACCTAAGTTATCACATACATAAAAATTTATCCTTCTATCTAAAAATGCATAACCAAAGCTGCGTTTATGAGCATTGCAGAACATTGAGCTGTGTGAAGCATCCGAAAGATCCCCATTGGATGCATCGATTTCTGCAGTGATGTTATCGATTACAACATCCACTACATTTATGTATGGTGATTTAATATTCAGTTTTTTTCGTAATATTTCAATAAAATCCATCAACCGCATAACGTATTCTGAGTATTGTGATTTATAAAAAATATGATTTAGATGTCTAATATCATTATTTCTCAGAAATATCAGCAATTTTACCCGTTCGTATTTTGTATCGTTATAAATAGAAATGAGATGATTTAAGCGCTGACAGTAGAATGCAAATGAGAAACACACATTAGCATCTTGGGTGATCAAAGCGTTATCCAGTTTTTCTTCTTCACTATAATCGCGTATGAAAAGTTCCAACTTTTCATCTGGCGCCTCACTAGCGTTACAAAAATCAAAATAGTATGCCATATATTCCTTAAATGCCATTTATTTTTTTGTGACAATAATAGTATCATAACAGACTACATACAAACACCCCATTAAATAATAAAAAACACCCCCATAAAAATACTTTGACAACACACGTCTCAATTTAAGTTACAGAGGTTGACTACGTACTTGGCATTTTACTGAGTTGCAACCGCGCCTTTGCTATGATTATACACTCACTGCCCGTTCGGGAACGGGATTCATGACCATCCAAAGTTCGACGGTGTCTGAGGCAAGCCACTCTTCGACTTCTTCGTCAGAGCCACCAGCAGTATGACGTCGATACACCGATGCAGACGCTTAACGTCGCGCAGCAGGCCGGGCAACAAAGTGGACGTCACGGAGGAGAAACTGGCCAGGCGAATGCGTCCGCGAGTTACGTTCCGGCCCTGGTTAGTCAGTTCGTGAATGGCATTCAACTGTGAAAGCATGTTTCTGATATGTTTAACTATCTGGTCACCCAGAGCGATAATACCGTTGAGTCGATGCTCACGGGTAAATACCCGAAATCCCAGGAAGGACTCCAACTGGGCAATGGCCTGTCTGGTGGCGCCGGGCGTGGTCTTTCATATCTCCTCGGTAGCGCACAAGATTTTACCATCATCCGCCACGACCATCAGCAGGCGCCAGTGTAAAAAGTCCCCCGCCGACCAGTGCCCGCGGGGGTGCGAATGATTATTCCCAACGTTTCAGCAGCAGGCTGGCGTTAACGCCGCCAAAGCCAAAACCGTTCGACAGCGCATAGCGCATCTTCTGTGGACGAGCTTCCAGCGCCACCAGGTTCATGCCTGCCGCCTCTTCATCGGGGTGGTGCAGGTTCAGCGTCGGCGGCACTACCTGGTCACGCAGCGCCTGAATGGTGAAGATGGCCTCGATCCCGCCGGCTGCGCCTAACAGATGGCCGGTGGCGGATTTCGTCGAGGTAATGGCGACGGGATGGGCGCCAAACAGATTTTTAATCGCCGCCAGCTCACCCTTGTCACCGACCTGCGTTGAGGTGGCGTGGGCGTTGATATGGTCAATCTCTGCGGCGGTCACCCCGGCCTGGCGAAGGGCGGTTTCCATGGCCCGACGCGCGCCGTTACCATCTTCCGGGCCCGCGGTCAGGTGATAAGCATCTGCGCTGGTGCCGTAGCCGACCAGCTCGGCCAGCGGCGTGGCACCGCGCGCCAGCGCGTGCTCCAGCGACTCAATTACGATAAGCCCCGCGCCTTCTCCCATCACAAAACCATCGCGGTCACGGTCAAAGGGGCGGGATGCGCTTTCCGGCTGGTCGCTGTAGGCGCTGGACAGCGCCCTTGCGGCGGCAAACCCGGCAAGGCTAACGCGATGAATCGCCGCTTCCGCGCCACCGCAGAGGGCGATATTCGCCTCGCCGCTGCGGATCATCCGCGCTGCATCGCCAATGGCCTGGGCGCCTGCCGCACAGGCGGTGACCGGCGCGCCGATGGGGCCCCGGAAGCCGTGGGCGATAGAGACATGCCCGGCGGCCAGGTTGGCCAGAAAAGAGGGGATGGTGAACGGCGAGAGGCGACGCGGCCCGCGTCGGTGGTATGTACCGCATTGGCGATCTCGCTGAACCCGCCGATCCCGGTGGCGATCACCGTGGCGGTGCGTTCCTGTTCGGCCGCGGATGCCGGCGCCCAACCGGCCTGGGTCAGCGCTTCGCGGGCGGCGACCAGCGCAAACTCAATAAAGCGATCCATCTTTTTGCGCTCTTTCGCCGGGATGGTCGCCAGCGGGTCGAAGCCGTGCAGCGGATCGCTGTCAATGGACGGCACCTGGCCGGCCACTTTGCAGGGAATATCCGCGACCAGCTGCTCGCTGAGTCGGGTGATCCCTGACTTTCCTGCCAGCAGCGACTGCCAGACGTGCTGTACGCCGCAGCCCAGCGGGCTGACAATCCCCATCCCGGTGACGACAATGCGTTTAACGGAAACGCCCATAGTTAACTCTCCTGTAGTATCAGTGTGCCGGCGGCTTTTTCATCAAGGGAACCAGCAGCGCGGCAAGTAAAAAACCCATCATGATGAGGTAGAACGCATCGGAAAATGCCTGGGTTCGCGCCTCCCGTAGCGCCAGCGCGGAAAGATTTTTCAGCGCCGCCGTCTGCGCGGCATCCGGCGAGATCCCCTGGACGGTGAAGTTTGCCGCGCTGCGCTGAACAAAATCGCTCATTGCCAGGTTGGCGTTATTCAGATGGTCCGCCAGGCGGCTATAGTGCAGATTGGTTCTGTCGTTAAGCACCGTGCCGCACAGGGCGATGCCGATGGCGCCCCCGAGGTTGCGCATCAGATTAAACAGCCCGGAGGCCAGCTTCAGGCGCGCGGGCGGCAGGCTGCCCAGCGTCAGGGTCACCGTTGGCGCGACGGCAAACTGCTGCGCCAGTCCGCGAAAGGCCTGCGGGAGCAGCAACTGGTCCGCCCCCCAGTCGTGAGTGATCGGAACAAAGCTGTACATTGACACCGCAAAGCCGATCAGCCCGGCCATCAGCAGCCAGCGCAGATCGACGCGGTTGGCGAGCCACGAATAAAACGGAATAGACATGACCTGGAACAGACCGGTGGAAAATACCGCCAGGCCGATCTCCAGCGCACTGAAACCGCGCACACTCCCCAGATACAGCGGGGTTAAATAGATGGTGGCGAAGATGCCGACGCCGGCCATAAACGAGAAATAGCAGCCGAGGCTGAAGGTTCGATCCTGCAGGGCGCGGAGATCCATCACCGGCTGCGGATGGCGCAGGGTGCGGATAACAAAGGCCACGCCGCAGAGCAGGGCGACCCAGGCGGTGGTCGTCAGGGTCGCGTCATCAAACCAGCCCCAGCGCGGACCTTCTTCGAGGGTATATTCCAGGCAGCCGAGGGACAAGGCCAGCAGCAGAATACTGAGATAGTCGGCGCCGCGCAGCAGAGTGGGGTCGGCGCTGTCTACTTTTACCAGCAGCGGCACTGCCACCGCGATGTAAATCCCCGGAACAACGTTGATAAAGAACAGCCAGTGCCAGTTGTAGTTTTCGGTGATCCAGCCGCCCACCGTTGGACCCAGCGTAGGGGCGAGGGAGGCCAGGCCGCCGATCGTCGCCGCGGCGATGACCCGCTGTTTGCCCTGAAAAAAGGCGAAAGCGGTGGTGAACACCAGGGGGATCATCGACCCGCCCGCCAGTCCCTGCAGGGCGCGGAAGGCGATCATACTCTGGATGTTCCACGCCCAGCCGCACAGCAGGCTCATCAGCGTGAAGCCCGCCGCGGAAGCGGCAAACAGCCAGCGGGTCGACATGACCCGGGCCAGCCAGCCGGAAAGCGGGATAATAATGATCTCGGCGATCAGGTAGCTGGTTTGTACCCAGACGGTTTCATCGTCGCCCGCCGACAGGCCGCCGCCAATATCCCGCAGCGAGGCGGAGACGATCTGGATGTCGATAAGGGCAATAAACATCCCCACGCACATGCTGGCGAAGGCGAAGATCTTCTTCGCCGTCGGCATCGACAGACCCTGCGGGACGGACAGCGCCTGAACGGTGCTCATCGAGGGCTCTTTTCGTTCACGGTGACGATCACCGACAGTCCCGGGCGCAGGACGTCAAGCTTTGCCCCGTCACCTTCCAGCGCGATGCGGACCGGCACGCGCTGCACGATTTTAGTGAAATTACCCGTCGCGTTCTCCGCCGGCAGAATGCTGAAGCGTGAGCCGGTCGCCGGCGCCAGGCTGGCGACATGGCCCTTAAAGGTATGGTTCGGCAGCACATCGGCGACGATGGTCACCGGCTGGCCGGCACGCATATGCGCCAGCTGGTTTTCCTTGAAATTAGCGTCAATCCACAGGCCGTGCGCAGGCACCAGGGAGAGCAGCTGCGTACCGCTGCTGACAAACGAGCCGGACCACGCGCGGCGGTTGCCAATCACCCCATCGAACGGCGCGCGAATGTCGGTATAGCTGAGGTTCAGCCTGGCCATCTCGAGGTTAGCCTGAGCCTGCGCCAGGGCGGCCAGGGTTTGTTGCTGGCGAGCATCCAGTATCGCCAGCTGACGTTCGGCCACGGTTTTATCCGCTTTGGCTTTCTCCTGCTCGGCGTGTGCCCGGCGGTAATCGGCGGAGGCGTTATCACGGATCTGTGCGGAAATCGCGCTCGATGCGGCGAGAGCGTTATAGCGTCGGTTGTCGTTCGCCAGTTTTTCGGTTGCCGCCGTGGCGGCCAGTAACGAGGCCGCAGACCCGGCAATGGTCGCCTGCTGCAGCTGGCGGGTGGCCTGGATATCGGCCAGCGCGGCCTGCTGCGCCGCCACTTCTCCGGCGGCTTTCGCGAGGGCGGCGCGATAATCGCGGTCGTCAATACGGATCAACAGATCGCCTTTTTTCACTGCCATATTGTCCTGCACCGCCAGCTGCTGGATATAGCCAGAGACTTTGCTGGAGATGGCGCTAATGTCGCCGCCGACATAGGCGTCATCGGTGGTCTGCATAAAGCGCCCGCTATGCCACCAGTATGCGCCGTAGCTCGCTGCCGCGAGGGCGGCGACGCCAAGCGCCGTCAGGGTGAGGAGGCTTTTCTTACTGGTCGGATTCATTGCTGGCATCTCTGTAAGGTTCCGGCTGGAATTTTTGCCCGCTGTCGCCTTCGCGTTTGCGCAGCAGATATTCATGACGATATTTCATCAGCGGCGAGGCGGCGGGTCCCGGCACCATGGCGTATTTACCCGGGATAATCTCTTCCCCGGTCGCTTTATCCACCATGACTGGATCCACACGGCGCTGGGTGGCGGTTTCCACCAGCTGCATCTGACGCCCTTCGGGGGCGAAGTGGCGATTACCCCATTCCGCCAGCGCCAGCAGCACCATGCGGAAATCGCGGCCGCGTTCCGTGAGGTGGTATTCGTAGCGCGGCGGGGTGCTGCTGTAGCACACCTTCTCCAGCAGTCCGTCATCCACCAGCTCCTTCAGACGGCGTGACAGAATATTAGGCGCGACGTTGCTGCTTTTCTGAAACTCGTCAAAGCGGGTAAAGCCCGCGAAGGCGTCGCGCAGGATCATGATGCTCCAGCTGTCGCCGATGCGGCCAAGGCTGCGGGCGATGGGGCAGGGAGCGTGGCAAAGCGGTTCGTTTTTCATGAGTAGACCTGGATGAGTCGGTGGCGTCGTGAGCAAATTGACATAGTCACTATCAAAATGCAAGTTACTCTTCGCCGCGCTCTGGACGTGAGCCGATCCCATTTCTCAAGGCCGTTTCTTTCTGCGAATGAGTATCCGCCGTCTTTAACCGCCAATGACGTTTTTTTACCGGGATAAGAGATAAAAATCGCTGATGGTGGATGAAACATTTTAATAATGACAGAAATCGATGTGGTGGCTGATGACCTTTATTGGGGGATGCGATATAAAGTATTGCGAAATGCAAATTAACATTCTCATAACTTATAAAGGTTAAATAAATGAAGCAGGTGGGTATTGTCGGCTGGCGAGGAATGGTAGGCTCTGTATTACTGCAAAGAATGATTGAAGAAAATGATTTTGACGATATTACGGCGCATTTTTTTAGTACCTCCAGTGCGGGTGGCGCGGGTCCTGTTATTAAGGGTAAAAGCGACATTCTTAAAGATGCCAGTTCCCTCAGTGCCCTCGCCGAAATGGATATCATCATTACCTGTCAGGGCGGAGATTATACCAAAGCCATTTATCCTGCTTTAATTAACCATGGCTGGCAAGGTTACTGGATTGACGCGGCGTCGGCGCTGCGGATGGATGAAAAAGCGTGCATTATTCTCGACCCGGTCAACCGCGATAATATTGATCGTGCTGTGCAAGCAGGAATTAAACTGTTTGTCGGTGGCAACTGCTCCATTACGCTGAGCCTGATGGGTCTGGCAGGATTAATAAAAGCCGAGCTGATCGAATGGATGAGCGTGATGACCTATCAGTCTGCCTCCGGGGCGGGCGCCAAACAGGTGCGGGAATTAATCGCGCAAAGCGCTTATATCAGTCAGCATTTATCTGCGGATGAACTGACGTCATCAGGTTCCGTGCTGCCATTGGTGAATAAAGTGAGTGCGCTGATTAACAGCGCGGGCATGCCGGTAGAGCATTTTGGCGTGCCATTAATGGGCAGTATCATTCCGTGGATCGACAGCGATTTAGGCGATGGAAATAGCCGCGAAGAGTGGAAGGGCGAGGCGGAAACCAATAAAATCCTTGGCCTTGCGCCGGGTACCATCCCGGTCAATGGTTTATGCATTCGCGTCGGGGTGATCCGCTGCCACAGCGCGGCGATTACACTGAAACTGAAACGTGAGGTCAGCGAAGCAGAATTTGCTGAGTTAGTCACCCATTCCCATCCGTGGGTAAACTATGTCCGCAATAATAAGCAGGAGAGTGTCAGTCAATTGACCCCGGCGGCTATTAGCGGTTCGCTGCAGGTTGGAATTGGCCGCTATAAGAAAATGGCGCTAAATAATGAACCCGTCTACTCGGTGTTAACGGTGGGCGATCAGCTATTGTGGGGCGCGGCGGAACCCCTGCGCCGCATGTTAAATATCCTGCTGGGCAAAATATAATTACAGTTATCCGGGGTAAGCCCTCGCGCGCTGGCGGTTAAGACAACGGTTTAACGAAGCGCTTGCGGACCTCCTTGTAGCCGTTACTTTCATAAAATTGATGCGCTCTGATTCTTTTTTCACTGCTTGAAAGCTCGATCTGAGCGCATTGTTTATCGCGGGCGAGACGCTCAGCGGCATGGAGAAGCTGGCGGCCTATTCCTGAACCACGTGACGCTTCCTCAATGACCAGCGCGGAAATTAATGCCCATAACCTGTTTTCATGTACTGGTAAAATAAAATTGATAACGATGACGCCACACACGGCGTTTTCTGCTTCAGCCACCAGCACACTTAGCGTACTTTGCGGTGCAGAGATGCGTTGTTCTAAGATCGCCGTCTCCGTCTGATAGCCCAGCTGCAGAAATAGCGTTTGCAGCGAGGGGATATCTTTTGATTCCGCTGTTCTGATTAACACCATGATCATCGACTCCAAACAGAGTATTACCGGACCGGAGACTTTATTCCCCCGGTCCGCTCCAGTGTACGCCACTCAGTCCATCAGACTGACCTGGGCGGCAACAATCCGCCAGCCGTAGGGGAAGCGCACCCACGTTTGTTGCTGGCGGCCCAGGCGGGCGCTGCCCTCGCGGGTGAACTCGGTGCTGCACACGGCCATATCCGCGCCAAAGGTGGTGATGGTGGTCTGGTGCAGGTCGCGGGCCAGACCGGCGGCGGGGCGGGCGGCGCGAAAAGCGCGGATCGCCTCGATACCATACAGATTCTCGCCGGCCCCCAGCCGCACGGTGCGCGGGTCATGCCAGAACAGCGCATCCAGCGCCTCGATGTTATTACTGACCAGCGCCTCTTCATACTGATAAAACGCCGCCGTTACCTCGGCGAGGATCGCCGGGCGGTCTACATTGTCCAGGTTGATCATGCTGCACTCTCCGCCACTCGGGCATCGGTAATGCCCATCGCTTCCAGCGCCCGCGCGGCGCGAAGACAGGCTTGTTCGTTGAACGGCGCGGCAATCAGCTGCAGGCCAATCGGCGTGCCGCTGGCGGTACGCAGGGGCACGGTCACTACCGGCAGCCCGAGGAAGGAGATCGGCTGCGTCAGCATTCCCATGCTGGCGCGCACCGGCAGCGGCTGGCCGTTAATCACCATCTCCTCCGCGCCTATCGGCGTGGCGCTGCATGGGGTGGCCGGGGCGATCAGCACGTCGGCTTGGCTGAACAGGGATTTCATCGCCTGGCGGGCATGACGGCGAAAACGCTGGGCCTGCAGGTACCATGCGGAGGGGATCATCGCCCCGGCCAGCAGCCGCTCGCGGGAGTGAGGTTCAAAACGCTCGGGCGAGTGGCGCAGATCCGCCAGGTACTGATTGCCGCCTTCGCTGGCGCTGATGATAAAAGCTGCCGAGCGGGCCAGCGCGGCATCCGCGAACTGCAGTTCGCTGTCGGCACCCAGCGCGTGGGCGACCCGATCCACGGCCGCCCGGGCGTCGTCATCGCACCAGGTGGTGAAATAGCCGCCCAGCCGCGCGCAGCGCAGCCCCTCCAGCCCCCGCTCCAGCAGATTGCCGGTGCGCTCGCTGGCTTTATCAGCCTGAAAGTCATCGGCCGGGTCGCGCCCCTGCAGGGCGTCATACACCGCGGCGAGGTCGGCCACCCGGCGGGCAAAAGGACCAATATGATCCAGACTGGCGACAAACGGATGGCTGCCGGAACGGGAGAGGCGGCCGAAAGTGGGTTTCAGGCCAAAGATCCCGCACAGCGACGCGGGGACGCGGATCGAGCCGTTGGTGTCGCTGCCGAGGCTGAAATGGACCAGCCCGGCCGCCACCGCCGCGGCCGAACCGCCGGAAGACCCGCCGGCGATCCGCGACAGATCGTGCGGGTTGCGCGTCGCGCCATAGTGGCTGTTTTCGGTGGTAAAGCCGTAGGCGTAGGCGTCCATGTTGAGCATCCCGCTGAGCAGGGCGCCGGCGCTGTGCAGCTGGCGCACCGCCCAGCTGTCGCTGGCCGCTGGCGGCCGATCGCTCAGCAGTTCCGCCCCGGCGAGGGTGGTATGTCCGGCGACGTCAAACAGATTTTTCACCGCATAGGGAATGCCAGCCAGCGGCGGCAGGGGACGCTTTTCCCGGCGCAGGGCGTCAATGCTGTCGGCCTCCGCCAGCATGCGCTGGGCGGTGACCTCGGTCCAGGCGTTGATCTGCGGATTCACGCGGGCGATAGCGTCCAGCGTCTGGCGGGCGATCTCCCGGGCGCTCAGTTCGCCCTCGTGCAGCGCCCGCTGAAGCTCGGCGATGGTGAAGTGATGAAGTGTCATGCTTTATACACCCCCGCAATCTCCTCGCGCGGCCCGAGGGGATAGTCCATCAGCGGCTGCGCCATGGCGGCGATACGGGCAAACTGGCGCGCCAGCTCCTCACGGCGCGGCGCATCCAGCTCCATATCCAACAGGTGAGTCATCTGCGTCAGATACTCGCTCCAGTCTGGCTGTGTGGTCATAGTCTGCTCCTTAGTATCCGGCGGCGGCGCCGTTGCTGCGTGGATCGGTCGCCCCTTCAAGCAGGCCGTTGGCATGGCGGACAATGGCGCCGGCGTGTCCCATCGCTTCGCTGAAATCGGCCAGCACGTCGACTTCGTGCCCCAGCTCGCGCAGGCGCGCGATACAGGCGGGGGCAAAGCGTCCCTCCAGCTTCAGGGAGTCGGAGGACTGGCCCCAGGTGCGCCCCAGCAGCCAGCGCGGGCGGGAGATGCTCTCCTGCAGCGGCACCCCCTGCAGGATATAGCGGGTAAATAGCGCCGCCTGAGTTTGCGGCTGACCGTCGCCGCCCATTGAGCCATAGACCATCACCCGGCCATCGTTCAGGCGCGCGGCGGCAGGGTTGAGGGTATGGAACGGCTGTTTGCCAGGGGCCAGCGCCAGGAGATGCTGCGGGTCGAGGCTGAAGGCCGCCCCGCGGTTTTGCCAGACGATCCCGGTGTCCGGGATCACCACGCCGCTGCCGAACTCGTGATAGATACTCTGAATAAACGACACCGCCAGCCCGCTGTTATCCACGACGCCCATCCAGACGGTATCGCCCGGGCCTTTGCCGCCGCCCCAGGGCGAAGCGCAGGCGTCGTCGATGCTGTCGGCCAGCGGCTGCAGGGCTTCCGGAGTGAGCAACTGCTGAACATCGACATCCAGATGGCGTGGATCGGTGATATGCGCATCGCGCAGGGCAAATGCCCGCTTGGTGGCTTCAACGATACGGTGCACCGTTTGCGCGTCATCGGCATCGGCCATGTTCAGGCGGTCGGTGATGCCAAGGATCGCCAGCGACACCAGCCCCTGTGTCGGCGGCGCAAGATTCCACAGCGTGCCCTGCTGGTGCTGGAGCGTCAGCGGCGTCGGACGCCGGGCGCGGTGGGCCTGCAGGTCGCCGAGGGTGACCGGCATCCCCAGCGCGGCCATGCCCTGCGCGAGACGCTCGGCCAGCGGCCCGCGATAAAAGCTGTCGAGGCCGTCGCTGGCCAGCAGGCGCAGGGTACCGGCGAGGGCGGGCTGGCGAAAGCGGCTGCCGGGCCGCGGGGCCTCGCCCGCTACCAGCCAGGTTTCGCTGAATCCCGGCTGATGGCGCAGCTCTTCCAGTTTGCTGGCGGTGGCGTGGGCCTGCGAGGCGGTGACCGGAATGCCGTCTTCGGCATAGCCGATCGCATCGGCCAGCAGGCGTGCCACCGGCAGCGCGCGGCCGGTTAAGTCCCGTGAAATACGCAGCGCCTCGTCCCAGCCGCTGACGGTGCCGGCGACGGTCAGCGCGGCCTGCGCTCCCCGGTGGGGAATATGCCGCTGTCCGGCGTAGGCCTCGAGGGTGGCCATTGACCCGGCGGCCCCGCTGGCGTCAATGGCGATGGGCTCTCCCTCCGGCGGTACAATCAGCCAGAAGCCATCCCCGCCGAGACCGTTCATATGGGGATAGACGACGGCGATGGCGGCGGCGGCAGCCACCATCGCTTCAATGGCGCTGCCGCCCTCGCGCAGGATCGCCAGCGCGCTCTGGCTGGCGAGGTGGTGGGGAGCGACCGCCATGCCGTGGGTCGAAACGTTGCTACTGTGCATAAATTATCCTTTCTGAACGAATCACCCGCAGAACATTGCAAAAGCTGTTCCACCTCTGAACGTTTCGTTTCATTGATAAAAACAATGACCGTCATTTTCCCACTGGCACGCTATGTGTAAGGCATAGCAGATACAGTATGATGAGGGATAGCTGATGAAACAAAAGTTACAGGGGCGCTATGCAACAACTCGATGAACGACTGAAAGGGCAATACGCCTCGCTGTCGCCGCAGGAGCAGCGGGTGGCGGATTTCATCTTCGACCATTTTGATGACCTGATAAGTTACAACAGCGCCGAGCTGGCGCAGCTGAGCGGCGTGTCGAAAGCCACCGTCAGCCGCCTGTTTAAGCGCCTCGGTTATGACAAATATAAGGACATGCGCGATGAACTGCGCACCCTGCGCCAGAGCGGGATGCCGCTCACTGACCAGCGCGACGCGGTGCAGGGTAACACGCTGCTGGCGCGCCATTATAAGCAGGAGATGGCGAACCTTACCCAATGGGTCAACGCCCTCGACGCGGGGCAGTTCGCCGAGGCGCTGACGGCGATGGTGGCCGCGCGCCGCATTGTGGTGATAGGCATGCGTAACGCCTATCCGGCGGCGCTGCACCTGCGCCAGCAGCTGCTGCAGGCCCGCGGCCAGGTGCTGGTGCTGCCCCAGCCGGGCCAGAGCCTTAGCGAAGAGCTGGTCGATCTGACCGCTGATGATCTGGTGGTGATGATGGCGTTTCGCCGCCGGCCGCGAATAGTCCGCCCGCTGCTGCAGCAGCTGCAGCGCGATGGGGTACCGGTCCTGTTACTGTGCGAGCCGCAGGCCCACAGCCTGTTTCCGCTCTCCCGCTGGCAGCTTTGCGCGCCACTGGACAGCGTCTCGGCTTACGACAGCTATGCCTCGGTCAACAGCCTGATCAATCTGCTGGCTAATGCCTTTCTCCATGAAACGCTCGACAGCGGGCGTCCGCGGATCCACGACATCGCCACGCTTTATCAGCAGATGGATGAGCTGGAACAACGCTGATGGGGCGCCAGCGTGGTGCTATGCATTATTTTGGTGCGTAAAATTCCACGTTTGGCGCTCTCTTTATCGATCCTCTGCGCGCTGAATGCCCGTCTTATCTCGCTTTTAACCTTATCCCCCTCTAAAACCACGCATCGTCCGTGTCTGGCACATTAGTTGCAGAAACAGGTTCAAAGAATCTTTTGTTTCATGCTAACGTAACGGGTAAACACCATGAAAAAACTGTTGATCGCGCTGGCCGGGGCCGCTTGTCTCCTTTCGTCTGTTTCTGCCGCGCGGGCGGACCAGCTCCAGGATATTGAAAAACGCGGCGTCATTCGCATTGCCGTACCGCAGGATTTTCCGCCGTTCGGCTCGGTGGGCACCGACCTGCAGCCGCAGGGGTATGACATCGATATGGCGCGCTACCTGGCGAAATCGATGAAGCTCAAGCTGCAGCTGGTCCCGGTGACCAGCGCCAACCGCGTGCCGTATCTGCAGACCGATAAGGTGGACCTGGTGATCTCCAGCCTCGGCAAGAACGCCGAGCGCGAGAAAGTGATCGACTTCAGCCGCGCCTATGCGCCGTTCTTCCTCGGCGTGTTTGGCCCGAAAGGGGCGGAGCTGAAGGACGCGGCCGCGCTGAGTGGTAAAAGCATCGGTGTAACCCGCGGGGCGGTGGAAGATATGGTGCTGACCAGCGTGGCGCCGCAGGCAGCGCAGATTAAGCGCTACGAGGATAATAACACCACGCTGTCGGCTTACCTGTCCGGTCAGGTGCAGTATGTCGCGACCGGCAATCTGGTGGTGGCGGCCATCTCCCGGCAGAACGCCGACAAAGCGCCGGTGCCGAGCTTTATGCTGAAGGACTCGCCATGCTTTATCGGTCTGAAAAAGAACGAACCGGCGCTGAAGGCGAAAGTGGATACCCTGATCGAGGAGGGCATTAAGGACGGCACCCTCAACGGTCTGTCCGAGAAGTGGCTGAAAGCGCCGCTGCCTGCCAGCCTCGGCGCGTAAGGTCTGTTAATGACGGAGCAACTTCATTTCTCTGAGCTCTGGCCGCACTGGCCGGAGCTGCTGGCCGGCCTGTGGGTGACGGTGCAGTTGACGGTGCTGGCGACGATCGGCGGCCTGGCGATCGGCATCCTCGGGGCGGCGATCCGCAGCGGGCGCCCGGGCGTCCTCAGCCGGGTATGGGGCGGATATGTGGAAATTATCCGTAACACGCCGTTTGTGGTGCAGCTCTTCTTTATCGTCTTTGGTTTACCGAACCTGGGACTGAAGATGACCGCCGGTGAAGCGGCGCTGCTGGCGATGGTTGTTAACCTCGGCGCCTACAGCACCGAGATCGTCCGCGCCGGCATTCAGGTGACGCCGAAGGGCCAGTGGGAAGCCGGTCGCGTGCTCGGGCTTAGCCGGACGCAAACCTTCGTTCGCGTCGTATTGCCCCCGGCGCTGCAGCGGATTTACCCGGCGCTGGTCAGCCAGTGCATCATCGTGATGCTCGGCTCGTCAGTGGTGTCGCAGGTCTCCTATGAGGAGCTGACCTTCGCCGCCAACCTGATTCAGTCGCGGACTTTTTTGAGCTTTGAGGTCTATCTGGTGACCACCGGGATCTACTTAGCGTTATCGATAGCGATGCGCCAGCTGCTGATGGCGGCGGGGCGTAAATGGCTGGGGGTGCAGGCCTGATGACCACTTTTACTGACTGGGACATTATCCGCAACCTGCTGCTGGCCGGTCGCTGGACGGTGCTGCTGTCGCTGGTCGCGTTCACCGGCGGGGCGCTGGTGACCTTACCGTTACTGCTGCTGCGCCTCACCGGCGGACGCCAGGTGAAACGGCTGATCCGCGGCTACATCGAGCTGTTTCAGGGGACGCCGCTGCTGATGCAGCTGTTTCTGGCATTCTTTGGCGTGGCGCTGTTCGGCGTCGACGTCTCGGCGTGGACCGCCGCCTCGGTCGCTCTGACGCTCTATACCAGCGCCTTTCTGCTGGATATCTGGTTCGGCAGCATTCGCGCGCTGCCGAAAGGCCAGTGGGAGGCCTCGCGCTGTCTCGGGCTGAGCTTCGGCCAGACCCTGTACCGGGTGGTGGCGCCGCAGGCGCTGCGCATTGCCATCGCGCCGACCGTCGGGTTTGCTGTACAGGTGATCAAAGGGACGGCGCTGGCATCGATTATTGGCTTTGTGGAGCTGACCAAGGCGGGGACGATGCTGACCAACGTCACCTACCAGCCGTTTAAAGTGTTTGCCCTGGTGGCGCTGGGCTATTTCATTCTGTGCTATCCGCTGTCCCGCTACAGCCGCTATCTGGAGAACAAATTCAATGCCTCTCATCACCATTAATCAGATGCAGAAGTACTACGGCGACAACCATGTGCTGAAGGGCGTCGATCTGGATATCGACATGGGGGAAGTGATCTCGATCATCGGCCGCAGCGGCTCGGGTAAAAGCACGCTGTTGCGCTGCATCAATGGTCTGGAGGGCTACCAGGAGGGGAGCATCAAGCTCGGGGGCATGACCATCACCGACCGCGATTCCCAGGCCCGGGAGATCAGCCGCTCCATCGGCATGGTGTTCCAGAACTTTAACCTGTTCCCGCACATGACGGCGCTGGAGAACGTCATGCTGGCCCCGCGGCGGGTGCTGAAGAAGTCTCAGGCCGAATGCCGGGAGCTGGCGCAGCGGATGCTGGAGAAGGTCGGTCTTGGCGATCGTCTGGATTACTATCCGGCCAACCTCTCCGGCGGCCAGCAGCAGCGCGTGGCCATTGCCCGGGCGCTGGCCATGTCGCCGAAAGTTTTACTCTGTGACGAAATCACCTCGGCACTCGACCCGGAGCTGGTGGGGGAAGTGCTGAAGGTGCTGGAGCAACTGGCGGCGGAAGGTATGACGCTGATCCTCGTCACCCATGAAATGAATTTTGCCCGCGAAGTGGGCGACCGCGTGGTGTTTATGCATCAGGGGCGCGTCTGGGAGCAGGGCGACAGCAAAACGCTGTTCGCCAGCCCGCAGACCAGCGAACTGAAACAGTTTATCTCCTCGGTGCGCGGTCTTAACTAACGTAAGGAATGGCAGATGGATATCACTCAGTTTTCGCAAATTAACCCGCCGCAGCGCCTGCTGATGGGGCCGGGGCCGATCAATGCCGACCCGCGCGTGCTGCGCGCCATGGCGAGCCAGCTGGTTGGCCAGTACGATCCGGCGATGACCCACTATATGAATGAAGTCATGGCGCTTTACCGCGGCGTGTTTCGCACCGAAAACCGCTGGACGATGCTGGTCGACGGCACTTCGCGCGCCGGGATCGAAGCGATTCTGGTGTCGGCTATCCGTCCGGGTGACAAAGTACTGGTGCCGGTGTTCGGCCGGTTTGGTCATCTGCTGTGCGAGATCGCGCGTCGCTGCCGGGCAGAGGTGCACACCATCGAGGTGCCGTGGGGCGAGGTCTTTACGCCGGATCAGGTTGAGGACGCGATCAAGCGCGTGCGCCCGCGCCTGCTGCTCACCGTGCAGGGCGATACTTCCACCACCATGCTGCAGCCGCTGGCAGAGCTGGGGGAGATTTGCCGTCGTCACGATGTGCTGTTCTATACCGACGCCACCGCGTCGCTCGGCGGCAACCCGCTGGAAACCGATGCCTGGCAGCTGGATGCCGTGTCCGCCGGGATGCAGAAGTGCCTGGGCGGTCCTTCCGGCACCTCGCCCATCACCCTCAGCCCGCGGATGGAAGAGGTCATCCGCCGCCGCCGCTGCATTGAGCAGGGGATCCGCACCGATGCGCATCACGACGGGGTCGACGAGATGATCTACTCCAACTATTTCGATCTCGGCATGGTGATGGATTACTGGGGGCCGGAGCGCCTCAACCACCATACCGAAGCGACCTCGGCGCTGTTCGCCGCCCGGGAATGTGCGCGACTGATCCTCCAGGAGGGACTCGACAACGGCATCGCCCGCCACAAACTGCACGGCGATGCGCTGCTGAAGGGCGTCCAGGCGATGGGGCTCGAGACCTTTGGCGACCTGCGGCACAAAATGAATAACGTGCTGGGGGTGGTGATCCCCAACGGGGTCAACGGCGATCAGGTACGCAAGCTGATGCTGGACGATTTCGGCATTGAAATTGGCACCTCGTTTGGCCCGCTGCACGGTAAAGTCTGGCGCATTGGCACCATGGGCTATAACGCGCGTAAAGACTGCGTGATGCAAACGCTCAGCGCGCTGGAAGCGGTCCTGAACTACCTCAGGTTCTCTACCACTCAGGGCGCGGCGATGCAGGCGGCCTGGGATCACTACCGCACCGAGGCCACCCTATGAGTGACACAGTCCGCCAGCAGGCGGAGAGAGAAGCGGCGGCCAGCCGGGTGATGGCCCGCGCCGATCGGCTGGCCACCCTCAGCGAAACCGCTGATGCCCTGACCCGGGTCTATCTGTCACCCGAGCATCTGCAGGCCAACCAGCTGGTGGGCCAGTGGATGCAGGCTGCCGGCATGATGGTGTGGCAGGACAGCGTCGGCAATATCTGCGGACGCTATGAAGGGCAACAGGAGGGGGCGCCGGCGGTGCTGCTGGGTTCTCATCTTGATACCGTGCGCAACGCCGGACGCTACGACGGCATGCTCGGCGTGCTGGCGGCGATTGAGGTGGTCCAGCGTCTGCACCAGCAGGGGCGACGGCTGGCAAAGGCAATCGAGATCGTCGGCTTTGGCGATGAAGAGGGTACCCGCTTTGGCATCACCCTGCTCGGCAGCCGCGGCGTCACCGGCACCTGGCCTGAAAGCTGGCTGTCACAGTGCGATGCTGATGGAGTGAGCGTCGCCCAGGCGCTGGTGAATGCCGGACTCGATCCGGCGCGGATCGGCCACGCCGCCCGTCACCCGCGGGATATCGCCGCCTATCTGGAGCTGCATATCGAGCAGGGGCCGTGCCTGGAGCAGGCGGGGCTGGCGCTCGGTGTGGTGGAGGCAATTAACGGCGCCCGACGGCTGAACTGCCGCTTTACCGGCGAAGCTGGCCATGCCGGCACGGTGCCGATGCTCCATCGCAAGGACGCCCTCGCCGCGGCGGCGGAATGGATGGTGCAGGTGGAGAACCTGACCCGGCAGCGCGGCGGTAACCTGGTGGCGACGGTCGGCACCCTGCGCTGTGCGCCGGGCGCGGTAAACGTGATACCGGGCGAGGTGCAGCTGACGCTGGATATTCGCGGCCCGCAGGATGCGCCGCTGACGGCGCTGCTGGATGAGCTACTGGCGCAGGCGCAGGCCATTGCCGGGCGTCGCCAGCTGCGTTTCGCCGCCGAGGAGTATTATCGCATCGCCGCCACCGCCTGCGACAGTCACCTGCAGGCGGTGCTGGGCGAGGCGGTAGCGGCGGTGCAGGGGCGTTCGCTGACGCTGCCGAGCGGCGCAGGGCATGACGCCATCGCCATCGCCGAGCGCTGGCCATCGGCCATGCTGTTTGTGCGCTGCCTGGGGGGCGTCAGCCATCACCCGGCGGAGTCGGTCACCGCCGCCGACGTCGGGCTGGCTATCGACGCGTTCTCCCGGGCGGTAGAGAAGGTGGCCGACGCCTGATCGCGCCGGCTGGCGGCTTCACACCGCCAGCTGGTTGACCACTTCGGCGACGGAGGCGATGGTACGGATGTTGCCGATCCCCGCGCCCACCGAGATATACCCCTCATCGGTATTTCCCTCCAGCATGCCCAGCCGCATCCCGCGCAGGCCGCCCATCGCCTGGGCCAGCTCGGCGTTTGAGGCGCCGGCACGATCCATGGCCACCAGTTTGTCGCTCAGTTTGCCGGGCAGGGCGCGATAGTAGTCCGGCAGGGTGCGGAACAGGCGCAGATCCAGACCGTTGGCGGCCACAATTTTCGCTTTCACCGAGTCGGGAACCCGGCTTTCGATGGTGCTGATAAATACCGAGCCGGCGAAGACCCCTTCCGCACCGAGGGCGTGGACGGCGCGCGCGCCCCGGGCGTCGGTGATCCCTCCGGCGGCCATCACCGGAACCCGCTGTACCGCGTCAACGATCAGCGGGACGATGGTGAAGGTTCCGAGGGCAGTGGCCGGCAGCGTACCACCTTCGTCAAAGCCGGTGGCGACGATAATGTCCGCTCCGGCCTGCTCCGCACGGCGGCTGTTCTCCGGCGTTGGGTTGATATCGCGATAGATGATGGTGATCCCGGCGGCTTTCAGCTCATCAAACAGCGCCGGTTTTAATGAACCATCGCCGTAGCCGGTGTAGACCACCACCTTAACCCCTTCCTCTTTGATCACCGGCAGGATCGCCGGCGTCCAGATGTCGTTTTCCGCCGTCGGGATCAGGTTGACGCCAAAGGGTTTCTCGGTCAGCTGTTTGGTTTTGCGGATCTCTTCGCGCATTTTCTCTGCGGTGGCCTCCGGAGTGGAAACGGCGGTTGCCGCCGTCAGCCCGGCGTTTGGACCCAGCACGCCAAGCCCACCGGCGTTGCCGACAGCCGCCACCAGACGCGCATCGGTCAGCCAGGAGAGCGGCCCCTGGACCACCGGTTTTTCAATACCCAGAATGCGGGCGACGCGGTTAGATTGCATGATATTTTTCCTTGTATGTTAATAAGTTATAAATTTCTTCGCCCCAGCGATGCGGCAATGAGGGCAGTGTAGGCGTCTTTATTGTTTTAAAAAATGAGCAAAAACTTTCATCACTATTATTAAATTAGTAATAATGTGCACTGATGAAGAGGTGGGAGGCGGGCCATCATGCAAATGAATCTGTTTGAAAATATTAAAATTTTTATTGAAATCGTCGATGCCGGCAGCTTTGCCCAGGCGGCGGAAAATTTGCAGATCCACCGACCGGCGGTGACCAAAGCGCTGCAGCAACTGGAGCAGGAGAGCGGGGTCCGGCTGCTGCAGCGCACCACCCGGCGTCTGTATCTCACGCCGGAGGGGGAAGAGTTTTATCGCCGCAGCAAACCATTGCTCTCCCAGGCCGACGATCTGCTGGAGTCGTTCGCGCCGGACCGGCCGATCCGCGGTCAGCTGCGCGTTGATATGCCGATCGCCTTTGCCCGGCTGCTGGTGATCCCGCATCTGCCGGAGTTTTATCAGACCCATCCGGAGGTGGAGATTGTCCTCAGCAGCTCCGACGTACGCCGGGATATGCTGCGCGATGGTCTGGATTGCCTGCTGCGGGTGGGGGATCTTGAGGATGGCGACTATGTGGCGCGTTCGCTGGGGGAGGTGGCGTTAACCACCTGCGCCAGTCCGGGCTATCTGGCGCGCTATGGAGCGCCCGCGACGCTGGAGGACCTGCAGTCGCATCTGGCGGTGAACTGGGTGAACAGCAGCAGCCGGCAGATTATGCCCTGGCGATTCCAGACCGCGGAGGGCATCAGGCAGATCGCCATCCCCGGTAAACTGGTGCTGGACAACTCTGAAGTCTTTACTGCCGCCGGGCTGGCGGGGCTGGGGATGCTGCAGGGGATGCGTTTCTTTTTGCAACCTTATATCGACAGTGGACAGCTGGTGGAAATTCTGCCCGATTTCCCGGCGCCGCGGCGACCGTTGTCGCTGCTCTATCCGCACCGGCATCTGTCGCATAAGGTGCGGGTCTTTGCCGACTGGCTGCAGGGGCTGGTAGCGACGCTGGATCGATCGGTGTCGGCTTGACTCTGCCGACTGAGCGATTATATATAAAATGTGAATGCTATTAAGGCAATGAATCACAAAGCTGGATAACGACTTAACCTGTAAGGGAATGCTGATGAAACTCTGGAATAAAACACTGCTTGCTTCCGCCCTGTGTCTGACCCTGTTTGGCTGCGACGATGCGTCGAAAGTGGATAACAAACTGGATAAGGCCAAAGATAATGCGGAGCAGATGAAGGATGCCGCGGCGGACAAAGCGCAGGCGATTAAACAGGATGCGGATAAGCAAATCGATACGCTGAAAAGCCAGGCTGACGCCGAGGCCGACCGCCTGAAGGATCAGGCCAGCGCCATCAAGGCGGAGGCGGACAAGAAAGCGGATGCCATCGCCCAGCAGGCGAAAGCCCAGGCCGATGCCGTGAAGCAGAACGCAAAGCAGGAAAGTGACCGCATAGTCAAAGAGGCGGGTCAGATCAAAGACAACGCCATCGGCGACGCCAATCAGCTCTCGGCGGAGGCGGCGAGTAAAACCAAGGCTATCCAGGACAGTATCGCGGCGGACAAACAGAACACCACGCCACCGCCCGCCCAGCAGTAACTCGCGGTGTTTTCCGGGCTGCCGCCCGGAAATATAGGGGGCGGAGCCGGATAGATTGCCCGGCGGCGCTGCGCTTGCACAGGCCTACGCAGGGGGCCGATTGGCTGCGCAATGACCGGGTATCATCCTTTTGTAGGCCGGGCAAGGCGCCGCCGCCCGGCACATGGACCGCAATAACATCCTGCTCAGGGGTATCTTACGATACCCCTTTTTTATGCTCGCCGGGGATCAGCGGTTCGGGACCAGGGTGCCTTTCAGGCCGTGCGGCTCCGATCGCAGGTACTGCGACGGCACGCGCACCTGGGCGCCAAGGCTGGCCGCAGCGTGCCACGGCCAGTGCGGATCGTAGAGTACCGCGCGGGCGAGGGCGATCAGGTCGGCATCGCCTTCTTCCAGCGCCATTTCCGCCTGCTGCGCGTCGGTGATCAGCCCCACGCCAATCACCGGGATAGCTACCTGCTCGCGAATATCGCGGGCGAAAGGCAACTGATACCCCGGTCCGACGGCGATCGCCTGCTGGGGCGACAAACCGCCGCTGGAGACGTGAATATAGTCGCTGCCCAGCGCTTCCAGCTGCTGGCTAAACTGAATGGACTGTTCGCAGTCCCAGCCGTCTTCGACCCAGTCGGTCGCCGACAACCTGACCCCCACCGCCATGGCGCTGCCTACCGCGTCGCGGATCGCTTTAAAGACTTCCAGCGGATAGCGCATCCGGTTTTCCAGCGAACCGCCGTACTCGTCGCGGCGCTGATTACTGAGCGGGGAGAGAAACTGGTGCAGCAGATAGCCGTGGGCGGCGTGCAGTTCAATCAGCTCAAAGCCCAGCCGCTGGGCGCGCAGCGCGCTGGCAACGAAAGCCGCTTTGATGCGCGCCAGGTCGGCATGGCTCAGTTCAGCGGGGGCGCGATCGCCATCGTGAAACGCCACGGCGGACGGGGCGACGGTTTGCCAGCCACCTGCGTTGAGCGCCAGCTGATGCCCTCCCTGCCACGGGGCCGCGCAGGAGGCTTTGCGTCCGGCGTGCCCCAGCTGGATCCCGAGGCGGACAGGCGACCAGGCCCGGATATCCTCTACCACCGCGCGCAGAGCGTTTTCGGTTTCATCATCCCACAGCCCCAGATCCCCCGGGGAAATACGCCCCGCAGGCTCTACCGCCGTGGCTTCCAGAATTAACAGGCCTGCGCCGGAGAAGGCCAGCTGTCCGAGATGGATCCGATGCCAGGAGGTGGCTTTTCCCTCATCGGCAGAGTACTGACACATCGGGGCAATAACGATGCGATTATCCAGCGTCAGCTGACCAATACGCGTCGCGCTAAAAAGATGACTCATGTGTACCTCGTAAATGTTAGGCGTGGTCTTGCAGAGGGGCAGACAGTCACTGTTTATAGCATGCCTGCCTGCGACCCCCGTATTCGGTTATTGCGCTTAAGCGCTCCGTCATTCAATAAACCAGAGGCGACGCCGACGGCCGGTTGCCTGTTGCGACACGGCGCGGGCCATTGCGCTGCCAATCTCGGCGCTGGCCGTCAGCCCCTGCACAAACGGGCGATCGTGCATCAGCCAGGGAAGAGCGCCGAAGGCGACCCGACTGCGCAGCGTCTCAGGGGCCTGCAGGGTGTAGTCATCACCGACATCCGGTATGTCGTCGCCGCAGGCCAGCAGCTGCTGGCGCAGTGAAGGGAAGGGCAGATCCCGGGTTTTTAGCGCTTTTTGTCCGCGGGCATCGATAAAGACATCAAATTCGCTGCGCTGTTGGTGATGAACAATGACGGTTCGGCTGGCCTCACGCTGCAAATCATAATCCTCGCCGAGCGCCACAATACGCAGAATACCCGCCTGATGCAGGGCCAGCAGCCGGCGAATGGATTCCGGCGGAATGGCGGCGTAGTTATCGATAAACACCCGGGCGAGGCCCTGGCGGAAGCGACGGCTGTCCTCGTCGTTGAGCTGCGGCACCACGGTTTCGATCGCTTCATGCAGACGAAGTATGGTGTAGCGCCAGGGCACAGTATGGTGGTCGCGTTTATTACGCTCCACCTCCTGCAGATTGCGCTGCGCCCACTGGAATGGATCGTGGCTGTGCCGGTCGGCAAACCAGACGTCGGCGATGGTGTCAGGCGTTAGCTGACGGAGCCCCGTCGCCGCGCACCAGTCCGGCGCGGTATATTCCAGCTCCTTGACGATCAGCCCGAACACGCGATCCAGCAGACCGTCGCTGCCCTGAGCAACGGCCGCTTCGAGGGCGGCGGGAGTGGCAATCTCCAGCGGCTCCCACGGGATCGGGCAGTAAAAATCGGCTTCCGGGAGCACGCCGTTGCGCGACATCAGGGTTATCTCCAGCGCCTCGCTGCCGGGATGGAGGACAAAATGGGTCGTTTTGTCGTTTTCGGTATGGAAAACACCGTGGCGGGCTACCACCGCAACGGCGGCATCAATCGCGCTTAATGACGTCCCGAGGATCCCCACCCGGCAGGGGGCGATCCGGGCCTCCATCAGGCCGGTCCACGGGCTGGGGAAGTACTGTCGGCTGGCGCGCTCTTCTTCTGGCCACAGATGGCCGGTGGCAATCGCCACCAGGTCGACCATCACCGGCTCTGCGGCGCTATCGGTATAGATAGCGATCCCGGCGGGCTGGACGGCAATATCCGTGACTTCACAGGATTCACAGACCCGAATCACAAAGCCGGCGTCCCGGGCCCGCTCAACGAGATACAGAAAGCGGTCGCGATAGTACTCGCCGAGGATCACCCGCGGCAGAAACTGGCGCTCATGCAGCGTGTGCCGCTCCAGGCCGCGCGCCGTCAGCCAGCCGTCGCTGTGCTGCTGCAGCCATTGCAGATAGGTCAGGTCGATGGGGGGGATCTCAATGCTGGCAATGTTGGCCAGCATCTGTGCCGCGGTATTATCGTCACTGTAGGGCATACCCACCCCGGCCTGCGCCTCTTTTTCAAACAGCGTGATGGCCAGCAGCTCACCACGCTTCACCAGTTCATACAAGGTGTAAATCCCCGTCGGCCCGGCGCCGACGATGGCAATACTCTTCATGATTCTCTCCCTTCCTGTGGGCGGATACGGCATGTACGGCGATTCACTTAACTCTGCCTGTCCTTAATTCTGGTCGAAAATTGCCGAACCGGTGGAGCGTTGCACGCAATTTGAAACAAATTAGCAGGCTAATAAACTTGCCGACTGCCGATAAAGAGGTGTAATTAACAAAAGAGCAACTTTCTATACAAACAATTTACAAAGCGGTGACACCAGCGTGCTCTGCCGGACGCCGCGCAAGCTCCCGGCAATGCCGTCGGGATAGGGATGACAAGATGCATGGCTGGACTTCACGACAGCGCAACGCGGCGATTGCCAGTTTTTTAAGCTGGACGCTCGATGCTTTCGATTTCTTTCTGTTGGTCTTTTTACTGAGCGATATCGCCCACTCGTTTCACGTCGACCTTGAAGAGGTCACCCTGGCGATTCTCCTGACCCTGGCCGTTCGGCCGGTGGGCGCGCTGATTTTCGGCAGGGCGGCGGAAAAATATGGCCGCAAACCGATCCTGATGCTGAATATCGTCTTCTTCTCAGCCTTTGAGTTGCTCTCTGCCGCCGCGCCATCATTAATGCTGTTTTTCCTGCTGCGGGTGCTGTATGGCGTGGCGATGGGCGGGATCTGGGGCGTGGCCTCGTCGCTGGCGATGGAGACGATCCCCGATCGCTCGCGCGGGCTGATGTCCGGCCTGTTTCAGGCGGGATACCCCTTCGGCTATCTGCTGGCGGCAGTGGCTTATGGGCTGCTGTTTGAGCAGCTCGGCTGGCGCGGGATGTTTGTGATTGGAGCAGCTCCGGTTCTGCTGCTGCCATTTATCTATTTCTGCGTCGAGGAGTCACCGGTTTGGCTGGCGGCCCGGCAGAATAAAGCGAGTACGGCCCTGCTGCCGGTGCTGCGCAGTCACTGGAAGCTGTGCCTGTATCTGGTGGTGCTGATGGCGGCCTTTAACTTTTTCTCTCACGGGACGCAGGATCTGTACCCGGTCTTTTTGAAAGTTCAGCATGGTTTTGAGCCTAAAACGGTCAGCATCATCGCGGTCTGCTACAACATCGCCTCGATCATCGGCGGGGTGTTTTTCGGTTCGCTGTCGGAGAAGATTGGCCGGCGCAAAGCGATTATGATTGCCGCTCTGCTGGCGCTGCCGGTTATCCCGCTGTGGGCCTTCGCCAGCGGCTCGCTGGCGCTGGGGGCTGGGGCATTTCTGATGCAATTTATGGTGCAAGGCGCCTGGGGGGTGATCCCGACCTGGCTCAACGAACTGGTGCCGGCCAACACCCGGGCGGTACTGCCTGGCTTCGTCTATCAACTGGGCAATCTGCTGGCTTCGGTGAACGCCACGCTGCAGGCCTCCATTGCTCAACATCACGGGCATAACTATGGTCTGGCAATGGCCCTGGTGGCCGGGACGGTGGCGATCGTCATTACCGTACTGACCTTCTTCGGCCGTGAGGGACGGGTGATCCACCCTGCAGGGGAGGTGCATCCCCAGCCGCTCTCCACCAGTCGTTAACCTCTGTGACCGGGTGTCGACAGGCGCCCGGCCGCTGCCAGGCGTTTTTCCAGGGAGCAAATGACGATCCCCAGCATGATAAACAGGGCGCTGAACAGATGCCAGGCATGCGGCTGGGTATGCAGGAAGAGGATGCTAAACACCCCGCCGGAGAGCGGGATGATATGGGTGTAAATTTCTCCCCGGGTGGCGCCAATCGCGGCGATACCTTTGTTCCAGAACAGATAGGCCAGCCACGACGGGAAAATCACCAGATACGCCAGGCCGCTGAGGAAAAACGGCTCGCGCCAGGCGGCCCAGTCCTGCGCCGGGTGGCGCATCAGCCAGAAGATGACGATGGGCAGCAGGATCAGCGCGCCGAGCAGCGAGCTGACGGCGACAAAGCCATTCGCCGGGATCCGGCGGTCCTTCAGACGTAATAGCGAGCAGTAGAGCGCCCAGCTCAGCGCCGATCCCATCGCCCACAGATCGCCGATGGCAAAGCTATGCAGCGAGGCGGCGTGCAGTGGGTTTCCCTGGAATAACAGGATCATTACGCCGAGGGTGCTGAAGATGACCCCCAGCCAGTTACGCACCGATACCGGGTCGCGGAAAATCAGCCGGTTAATCAACAGCACCATGCTCGGCGTGGCAGACATATAGATGGCGGCGTTAAGGGCAGAGGTGGTTTGCAGGCCAATATAGAGCGTAAGCGGGAAGCTGACCTGGCCACAGAGGGTGAGCACCAGCACCGCCGGGGCGTTTTCCCGCAGCAGGTGGCGGCTGGCGGCGATCTGCCGGTGATAGAGCAGGCCCAGCAGCAGCGCCGTTAACGCCCATCGCGCTTCGGTCATCAGGATCGGATCCACGCCCTGCACCAGCACGTGCCCGACAACATAATTCCCGCCCCAAAACAGAGCTGCCAGCGTCAGTAACAGATAGGGCATGCTTATTCCTTGCGTCGCTTATCACTATACCGGATGGTAACTTTATCAATTTTATAATATCAATATTTTTTTAGTGGTTTTTGTGTAATATGTTATAAGTCTTTTATTTACAATAACATATAAGATGTTATTGAATTTTCATTGCCGCTTTTTAAACGGTACTATACCGTATAGTCGCCATGTATTTCACAGGGATAAATCATGCGTAATACTGATAATGGGGTGATTGGAAGCGACCAGACCGCGGTGATGGCCAGGCTGGCGCTGGATGAATTAATCGACCAGCTTGTTCACAGCAACGCGCTGTCGCTGAAGCTGACGGCTAACCCACTGGTGTCCGACAGGGCCTGGCATCTAACCGAGAATACCTGTATTCGCGCCTTCTCCGCTGACGACCCGCAGGCTAAAAAGCGGGCGCACCACGCGCTGTTCATTCTCTACCAGTCCTGGCTTGCCGACCCGCTCTCGCCAGCGGCAGCCAATCAGTTTCATCCGCTGCTTTCCGGGATCAGAAATTACATTGAGTCTGAGTGGCTGCGCGCGGAAAGCAAACGTTTCCACTGCCAGAGACCGATGCTGAACGCCGGCAATATCGTCGACGAACTGCGCGCCTTATGCCAGCAACACCCGGCGTCTCATCATCCGCTGTTCGATTTCCTTGCCACCAAGGCCTCTGTGGCGCAAATCGACTATTTCTTCAAAAGCGACAGCGCGCTGAATCTGCTGTTCTTCGATCTCGTGGCGATGGGGCTGGTCGGTTCGCTGCCGGAAACTCGCGCCGAGATTGCGCAAAATCTGTGGGATGAGATAGGCCAGGGCAGCACTGAGATCACCCACGTCAATTTGTACAAGGATTTACTGAAGCGGCGGAATATCGCTTTGCCGGACAATCATTTTGCCCATTTGTACGAGTGGCAGGGGCTGGCCGGGTATAACGCCTTTATGCTGGGCGGCGTTAACCGTCAGCATTATTACAAATCACTGGGCGTGATGGCCATGACCGAGCTGCTCGACCCGCCGCAGTATGAAAAACTGGTAACGGGCTGTCGGCGGATTGGGCTTTCCGATCGCGACGTGCATTACTATGCCGAACATATCACCGTCGATATCGGCCATGCGGACGGCTGGCTGAACAATGTGATTGTGCCGATTGGCAAAAAACATCCGGCGGCGATGGAGGAGGTCTACTTTGGCGCCGCGCTGCGCCTGCAAACCTGTAACGATTACTATGATGGTCTGCTGGCGGCGCTGCAATCACTGGACGGCAGCGTTGCGGCTCAGAGCGTGCCGCCTTCTGAGTAGATAAGCGCTTTGGCCGCGCTCCAGGCGGCCATCCCCGGCGGGATCTCCCGACATTCCACGGACTCGGCCTGCTGGGCGGCGATAGCGCCATCGATGAGCATCACCATCATCATGGCGACCCGCTCGGCAGGCTCTGGTTTTAACACCAGCAGGAGAATATCGCGGAAGAACTGCCAGAGGAGCGACTTGAAGCGGGAACACTGCTCCCGGATCGCCGGCGATGACGCGCCATATTCAAACAGCGCGCGGGTAAACATGCAGCCGTGGAACGTTTCGCAGGTAAACCAGCGATGGTAATAGTCGAACACGGCAAACAGCTTCTCCCGCGCGCTGGCTTTATCCGCCGTGATCTGCGCCAGATCCTGCATAAATTTGCTCTCTTTCTGCCTGAGAATAGCCAGAATGAGCGCCTCTTTATCGGCGTAATAGCGGTAGAAAGTCATTTTGGAGATGCCGGCATGTTCAGCAATCCGCTCGATGCTGGGCGACTGATATCCTTCGCGATTAAACAGCGCGCTGGCGTGGCGGAGAATGTCCGCTTGTTTTGGCTTCATGCGTTTTCCTGTCGAATGGTTCGCTGTCACGACCGTTGGTAACACGGCTGTCATGTGACAGCGGTGCATTATGCCGGATCTTGCCGCCAGACGGGTAAAAAGTAAATCAGCCGCGGTTTATGCGGTGTCGGTTCCCTCAATAAAACAAGATTGCGTAGACATGCACAAGTCATGTCCTTATGTCTCCGAACCAGCGTATTATTTGGACCTTTATACACATAAGCTTTGAATGATGTGCTTTCTGATAGCCATTATTTCTGAAGTCTGAAACGTTTACAGCACGACAGGCATCGAATGAGGGTATTACAGACATCATTACCAGGATGATCCGATAACTATGATGAATCTTATTAAAAGGTTGCTGCGAAGAATATTCAGATCGTTAATTTCATATTATGGCCCTGCTGTATTGACAATCCTCTTCGCCATGGCACAAGGGCTCTTTTTTCCAGAGATGCCTCTCTGGCTTGTTCCCCTGTTTTTCGTATTTGTAATTATAATGTTTTATCGATTTGTAAAATTTTGACATTGAAAACTTAACTTTATATTAAATTTATAAGGGAATAATATGTCTACACCCGCACATTTATGGCTGGAAGATGAAAATGGTTCCCCAATTCTCGGCAGTTGTTTGATGCCACTGCGCCTGGGTTCTATCGAGTTAAAATCCTTTTCTCATGGGGTAACTATTCCGGTAGATCCAAACTGGGGAAAACTAACCGGTACGCGGATCCATCAACCTGTAACGATCGTAAAGGAGTTCGACCAAACAACACCGCTCTTGTACAGAGCCGTCTGCGAAGGCCGAACCATGAAGAAGGCGACAATCAAGATGTACCGCATTCTGGAAACAGGTATCGAAGCCGAATATTTCAATATCATTCTGGAAAACGTCAAATTTACCACGGTTGCACCATTTCTTTCTCCGGGTGGGATGAGTAGTACCCATCTCGAAACACTCGAATTGCGTTATGAGGCGATCACCTGGAAGTATACCGAAGGGAATATTATCTATCGTGACTCATGGAATGACCGGTGTTGCGCCTGAACTCCCAGCTAACCGATTACGAGGAGATCTTCGCCTACGGCGATACGCCGGAAGATTTCGCCATGCTGGCGCTGGCCGCCACTAAAATCTATCGCTGGGATGAGGCTCCGCCATGAGCCTGGCAGCGTCAGGCTGCGCAGGTTAAGATGGCCCCGCCATTGCCCGTCTCATTGAGAAGAAGAGAAGAGATGAAATTACCCCTGACCACGCCCCGGCTGCTGCTGCGCCGGTTCAGAACGGAAGATCTGCCGTCTTTCAGCCATTATCGCAACTTACCGGAAGTAGCCCGCTATCAGAGCTGGACCCACTACGATATGGCACAGGCGACAGCCTTCTATGAACAACAGCGTTCGCTGGCCTTTGCTGAGGATGAGAGCTGGTTCCAGCTTGCCGTAGAGATCCAGGCCAACGGTGCGCTGGCGGGAGATGTGGGGATCCACTTTTTCGATCAAGGCAGACAGGCTGAGCTGGGGATGACCTTTTCCCCGGCGTATCAGCATCAGGGGTATGCCCGGGAAGCCGTGCGGGCGGTGATGGCCTTACTCTTTGAGCAATTAGCCCATCACCGGCTGATGGCGGTGGTTGATACCCGCAACACCGGCGCGATCAAACTCCTGGAAGGGCTGGGCTTTCGTCGCGAGGCGCATTACCGGCAGAATATCTTTTTTAAAGGTGAGTGGGGCGATGAGTACCTGTACGCGCTGCTGCGCAGCGAATATCAGTGAAGTGACGGGCGAGCCGTCACTTCTGTCAGGACTGCAGTTAGCTGTGCTGGCGGATAAAGCGCGCGCGCCACGGTTTTAGCACCCACAGCGCGAGGACGGCGGTGACAAAATCAAGGCCAATCGCGCAGCTGAAGACCACATGCCAGCCGTGGGTGTACTGATAGAGCAGTGCTGCCAGCGGGCCGCCGAAGATTGACCCGATGCCCTGCGAAATATACAACCAGCCATAGTTGGTGGCGGCATGCTCGCTGCCGAACGTATCGGTGAGCGTCGACGGGAAGAGAGAGAAAATCTCCCCCCAGCCAAAGAACACCACCCCGGAGAGCAGGACAAACAGCAGCGGATCTTCCCGGCACGCCAGCCAGAGCATCATCGCCACGCCCTCCAGCGCAAAGGCGATAAACATGGTTTGCTCGCGGCCGAAGCGGTCGGAAATAAAACCAAACAGCGGCCGGGTTAAGCCGTTGGTAAAGCGGTCTATCGTTAACGCCAGCGGCAGCGCCGCCATGCCAAACACCACCGCCTGGCTAATGCCGAAATCCTCGGCGAACACCGCCATCTGCGAAGTGACCATCAGCCCGGAAGTCGACATCATCGCCATCATGGCGAACATCAGCCAGAACAGCGGCTGGCGCAGCATTTCCCGGGAAGTAAACGATCTGCTGCTTTGCGCCACCGTCTGACTGACGGGCTGGGAGACCGCGGGTGGCGGCAGCTTCAGCCCCTGGCTGGCGAGGAAGCCGACGAGGGCGAAAAGGATGCCGAAAGTCGTCATGGTATGTTCAAGGCCGTTGGTGGTCAGCGACAGGGAGATAGGAAAGGTGGTTATAATCGCCCCCATCCCATAGCCCGCCGCCACTGCGCCGGCGGCAAATCCCCGCTGCTGCGGGAACCATTTGACCATCAGGCCGACAACGCCGATATAAACGATGCCGGTCCCGAGGCCGCCCATGCAGCCATATACCAGCCAGAGCGTCGCCAGACCGTTTACCTGCGCGGAAAGCACCCAGCTCATTCCCGCCATCACCGTGCCGATAGCGATCAGCCGTCGTGGGCCAAATTTTTCCACTAACCGCCCCTGAAAAGGCGAAAAGAAGGTCTGCAGGATGATCAGCAGCGAGAAGGTGACCTGCAGTTCTGGCAGACCCACGCCAAGCCTGGCGGCCAGGGGTTTTGTCAGCAGCGTCCAGACATATTGCGGGCTGGAAATGGCGGCCATACAGATCAAGCCCAGCACCAGCTGGCGCCATTTGCCATATCTCGGGGTAACCAACGGTTCGCTGAGTGTCGTCATGTTGTTCTCCGTTTTCAGTTAGCAGGCTTCCGTGAAGCGCATCAGAACGAGAAGTACTGCGACCGCAGACTGGCGAGCTGTTGTGGCCATACGGCATACGTTCTTGTCCACATCGCGGTATACAAGCGAAATAGCATTAAACGTGCCATATGAAATAGTCTTTTGTATTCAACACGTTAATGTACCAGGGGCATGTCTGACGAGGTTCGGCATGGTGAATGTGCGGCACCAGGGCGGTGCACATGGGTTATCGCGGTGCGCTTCGTGTACTAACTGGCGTAAGACATAGCGTGTATCCTGGACTGGCGCGAGACAGACTTCTGCGCAAAACCGTCCAGGCGGGTCGAGGCTATGGAAATCACCGCCTGGGGCGGCTGGCAAGGTAAACGGCAAATAAGGATGGCGGTTTACCCGCTTAGTACCGAATAAACGCTCTGTCCCGACTGTTTTTGTGCTTTGTGACCAGGGTATTTATCGTATGGACTCTGGTAGGGAGAAATGCTTCCTGTAGAAATACTAACTATCACATTAGATATGGGAAGCCGCCCGCTGGCACCTTATCGCTCCTCAGCACGCTACAGACTGCAGTTACGTCGCGGTACTGGCCCGAACTTTGAGTACTGACGGGATTTCAATGTACTTTTCACACGGCTTATCGTTAAGCAGGTCGAGCAGGGCTTTACCCGCCTTCACCCCAATGTCATGCCAGGGAAACTCAACGGTTGTCAGGGCAGGGGAACAGACTGTCGATAACACCCCGCCGCCTAAACTCGCAATGGATACGGTATTGGGCACTTTTATGCCGGCACTGTGGCAGGCCATCATGCATCCGCAGGCCATTTCATCCGAGGTGCAAATTAACGCATCGAGATCGCCCCAGGTAATCATCATATCCTTAAATATATTGACGCCTGTGGCGATGGTGGAAGGCAAATGCGTGGTCACCACCCGATGCGGAGAACGGTTCAGGGAGAGCATCGCCGTATTCCAGCCGCTGAGCAGCTGGCGAAACATCGTGTTGTTGGCCGGTGTACAGAGCAATGCGATGTTTTTTAATGAGGCGTCGGCCAGGTGGGTCACGATCTGTTTTACGGCTTTACCGTAATCCACGCCGATGCACATGCCCACGGGGTGGGTATTTAACGCGCCAATTTCCAGAATAGGGACATCCACATTGGCCAGCAGCTGGGTGCAGCTCTCAATGGTGTCGATATTGAACTGAATAATGGCTGCCGGGTTATAAGCGAGCATTTTTTCAAACGTCTTTTGTTCACTTTGCCCGTCATGGCCGGATTCCATAAACATCATGGTATACCCGCGTTCGGTCAGTATCTTTTGCAGCGCTTCAGAGACCGGCAAAAAACCCGGCGAAGAGAAGGTGGGGACGACGGCGAGAATGAGATCGGAATGGACCGACGCCAGATTGCGAGCCTGAAGATTGGGAACATAGCCGAGTTGACTGACGGCCGCGTCAATGCGATCGCGAAGCTCAGGGTTCACTTTTTCAGGCATTCTCAGCGCACGCGAGACGGTCATGGCGCTCACGCCGACAAACTCAGCCACTTCGGTCAGGGTTATCTTACCAGTACCCTTACGACGTTTTTCTTTCGGGCTACCGTCCGCGTCTAAACTCTTCACCAAAATCACCAACCGTTTGAAAAATAAAATATATCGAAAGTATATCTGCGAGTTGCATTATAACTTACCACAGCGAAGGGGAAAGCACATTATAACCAGTGTTAGCGGTAACGCACTTTTTAACATTTTTGCTTGTTAGCGCTAACTTTGGGAGGTGCATCACAGTTGCATTTTATTTAGCTGTTTATAGTGCAGCACATGGACCCCCTCGGGAGAGCATATGATCAGCGACTGGTTAACACCGGATAAAATTAATGTCATTAACACTATTGATACCTGGGAAAATGCCATTCGACTTGCAGCCGAACCCTTGCTGGCGCAAGAGTATGTGACGCAAGAATATATTACGGCGATTTTAAAAAGCCATGAAGAAATAGGGCCTTATTATGTCCTGGCCCCAGGTTTAGCGATGCCACATGCTCGCCCTGAAGAGGGTGTGTTAAGAAATGGACTATCGCTTCTTCATATTACAGAAGGGGTGGCATTCGGCTCGACAGAGAACGATCCGGTGTACGTGGTTATCATACTTTGTGCACGCTCCGGGGATGAACATATCACGATGATCGGCGAGCTGGCAGAAATCTTTAGCGATCAGCAAAAGTTAACCCGATTATTAAATGCCGCTAACATCAAAGCCATTCAGGCTGTCATTGACTGAGAGGAAGAGGGAATGAAAAAAGTACTCATTGTGTGCGGCAATGGTTTAGGCAGTAGTTTTATCGTTGAAATGAATGTCAAAAAAATCCTTGCCGAACTGAATAAAGAAGCGGAAGTCGCCCATACCGACCTGACGTCGGCGAAAAGCGAAACTGCCGATCTTATTCTCAGTGCCAAAGACATTGCAGAACATCTTAGCAATCACTCTGCCCGGGTGATTGGGTTAAGTAATCTACTTGATAACAATAAAATTAAAGAAATTTTAGCAGAACATATTTAAGCAACGGCTATCTGATTCGTGGAGTTTAACATGCTTCATTTCATTATTTATGATGTGCTAGGGACACCGGCGATTCTGGTTGGTTTATTTTCACTGATCGGTCTGCTGTTGCAAAAAAAAGGAATTTCAGACGTTATTTCAGGCACGCTGAAAACCATTATGGGGTTTGTCATTTTAACCGCGGGCGCTGGTATTATTGCCTATACGTTAACGATTTTTAGTCAGTTATTTGAGCATTCTTTCCATATCCAGGGCGTGGTACCCAACACTGATGCCATGGCGGCTCTGGCACAGAAGAATTATGGCACGGAAACCGCCACCATAATGGTGCTGGGTATGCTGATCAATATCGCGCTGGCACGCCTCACGCCATTAAAGTACATCTTTCTGACCGGGCACCATACGCTGTATATGGCAGCGATGCTGGCGGTCATTTTGTCAGTCGGGGGGTTATCAGGAATTTGGGTTGTGACTATTGGCGCGATTATTCTCGGCGCCATGATGGTGATCTCCCCGGCCATCCTGCAGCCGTTTACCCGCAAAATCACCAATACCGACGATTTGGCCCTCGGCCATTTTGGCTCTACTGGTTATTTGCTTTCCGCGCTGGTGGGCAAAGTCGTCGGTAAGGGAAGCCCCTCGATTGAAGAGATTAAAGTGCCTAAGTCACTCAATTTCCTTCGCGACTCGTCGGTGGCCATCTCTCTTACCATGATGATTCTGTTCATCGTGCTGGTGGTCGTTGCGGGCAAATCTTATGTCGAGGAGACGCTGAGCGCAGGCCAGAACTTTATTATTTTCGCCATTATTCAGTCCCTTACATTTGCTGCGGGGGTCTATATCATCCTCGCCGGGGTGCGGATGGTGATTGCCGAGATCGTCCCGGCGTTTAAAGGGATTGCGGACAAACTGGTCAAAGATGCGAAGCCGGCGCTGGACTGTCCGACGGTCTTTCCCTTTGCTCCGAATGCCGTCATCGTCGGCTTTCTCTCAAGCTTTATGGCTGGGCTGGTCAGTATGTTCCTCTGCCCGCTGTTCGGCTTAAGTGTCATCGTCCCGGGCCTGGTTCCCCACTTTTTCTGCGGGGCCACGGCAGGGGTTTACGGCAACATTACCGGCGGACGTCGCGGGGCGGTGGTAGGGGCATTTGCCCACGGTCTGCTGATTTCGTTCCTGCCAGCCATTCTTTTGCCCATGATGGGGAATATGGGCCTTGGCTCCACGACGTTTGGGGACGCCGACTTTGGCGTTGTCGGGATCGTGCTGGGTCATATCATCGCAATTTTTAACTAACTATTGACTCCCGGAGGTGGTTTATGAGCGCCAAATTTTCACCCTCATTAATGTGCATGGATTTAACACAGTTCAAAGAACAGATCACGGCAATGAATAAAAAAGCGGATTTTTACCATGTTGATATAATGGATGGCAATTACGTCCGCAATATCACTTTATCGCCTTTTTTTATTGAGAATCTGAAAAAAATCACTACTGTCCCCATCGATGTTCATCTGATGGTGAATCACCCGGAAGATATCATTCCCATGTGTCTCGATGCCGGCGCCGATATCATCAGTTTTCATCCCGAGACGGCGAATAACAAAATTTTCCGCCTGCTGAATCAGATTAAGGATGCGGGTAAAAAGTGCGGGGTGGTACTGAACCCGGCGACACCGGCAGAAAGTATTGCCGAATATGCGCATCTGCTGGATAAAGTGACGGTCATGTCGGTTGACCCTGGCTATGCCGGACAAAAGTTTATCCCTGAGTCGCTAAACAAGATAAGAAAGCTCATCACTATGCGCAAAAATAATGGCTATCATTATCTGACCGAAATTGATGGCTCTTGCAATGAAAAAACCTTTGGCCAGATTGCTGCATCCGGGGTGGATGTCTTTATCGTCGGCACATCAGGTCTGTTTTCTCTCCATGAGGATGTCACTCAGGCGTGGGACAGAATGATCGAGATCTTCCAGCGGGAAACCGTCGCAGCCTAACGGGTTATTACTGTATTAATTTTCTTTGAACCACAGCATCTATTTAAATCAGACTTAAAAGATCTGCATCATACCAGCGATGCCTGCTCTGTCATTCAACGACCACTCTATATTAATGCGGGTGAATTATGGATATTTCGACAGTACTTAATGTTAATAACATCAAGTTAAATATGACCGCCAGAACGAAGGAAGAGGTAATAGAAGAACTCACCGACTTACTGATCCAGGACGGCGCCGTCACCAATAAGGAAGACTTTATTCGCGATGTCTGGTTACGTGAGGAGCAAGGCTCCACGGGCTTTGAAAACCATATCGCTATTCCACACGGCAAGTCTTCCGGTGTTTCCCGTACCGCATTAGCCATCGGACGCACGCAACATGCCATTCCCTGGGAGACCATGGATGGCAGCGATGTGCGTTGTGTTATTTTATTTGCGGTTTGCCTGGTGGACCAAAATGCCACTCATATTCGCCTGTTAGCACAAGTGTCCGGGTCTCTGGCAGACGAAGACATTATCGCTAAATTACTGGTTGAATCTGATCCACATAAAATCATTGCGCTTTTCAATTCAGCAACTGAAAGCGCCGATGCTTAATACTAACTTATTAATATCCTTTTATGCTTTATTAGATTAATTAACGGAGAAACGTGATGAATATTGTCGGCGTTACCGCCTGCACGGTGGGGATTGCACATACCTATATTGCGCAAAAGAAAATTGAAACTGCGGCTAAAAAAGCCGGACATAACGTTAAAATAGAGACGCAAGGAACTATCGGCATTGAGAACCCGTTAACCGCTGATGAAATTGCCAGGGCAGATATTGTTCTGCTTGCTGCCGACGTCAAAGTGACGGGCGAAGAAAGATTTGCCGGCAAGAAAGTCGTCAAAGTCGCGACGGAAACGGCAGTGAAATCCCCCAATAAGCTGATTGAAAAACTCAGTGAAATAGTAAATTCATAACTTTTCACGCCGCGCAGCCACTATATATAAAAGAGTGTGACTTATGACGATAAAAGGAATATGGAAAGCAGCAAACCCGAAAGGGCATCTGCTGACCGCTATCTCGTTTCTGATCCCCATTGTCTGTGGTTCTGGGTTTATTATTGCCATCGGGATGGGGCTTGGCGGGACGGTGCAGGATACGTTAGTGCTGGGACATTTCGATGTGTGGCAGGCTATGGCCACTCTGGGCGCTAAAGCGCTTGGACTGTTGCCGGTGGTGATTGCCGTAGGGATTTCTGGCTCGATAGCCGGCAAGCCAGGCATCGCGCCAGGATTTGTCGTCGGGCTGGCGGCGAATACCATTAGCGCAGGCTTTATCGGTGGGATGATTGGTGGCTATATTGCCGGGTATATTGCGCTGGCGATCATTAAAAACGTCAAGGTCCCTGACTGGGCCCGCGGGTTGATGCCGACGCTGATCGTTCCGTTTTTTGCCTCCATTATCAGCTGCCTGATTATGGTCTATATCATCGGTACGCCTATCGGTATCTTCACGGATGCGCTCACATCGTTCCTGAGAAGCATGGGCACGTCGTCGAATTTGGTGTTAGGTGCAGTCATTGGCGCATTGTGTATCGTTGACTTTGGCGGCCCGCTGAATAAGACATGCTTTGCTTTCGTGCTGACCCTGCAGGCGCAGGGGATAAATGAACCCATTACCGCACTTCAGTTAGTTAACACCGCTACGCCTATCGGATTTGGCCTGGCTTTCTTTATTGCCAAACTGCTGCGTAAAAATATCTATAACCGTGAAGAAGTGGAAACCTTAAAATCAGCGGTCCCGATGGGGATTGTGAATATCGTTGAAGGTTCTATCCCGATCGTCATGAATGATATTGTGCGTGGTATTGCCGCAGCGGCTATCGGCGGCGCCTGCGGCGGGGCGGTCACCATGGTCTATGGTGCGGATGCGACGGTGCCTTTTGGTGGAGTACTGATGATCCCCACAATGTCACATCCGATGGCAGGTATCATGGCCTTGCTGGTGAATATCGTTGTTACCGCGACGGTCTATGCCGTCATCAAAAAAGATATCCCTCGCGACGTGATTATTGAGAATGATTACGAAGAAGAGGATATCGCCCTGGATGATATTAAAGTGAGCTAACGTATCCCCGGGTTATTTTAAATTAACATTAAGCGCTTCCTGTAAGCACATCAGCCCATGACTACGCGTTCCTTAGTCGTGGGCTACTCTTTGCATCTGTCATCCCGGAAGAAAAGTGGAGCAGGGAAAATAATCCTGTTGCAAAAATGTGAACATTTCAGTAGCTTTATCTCTTTCGGAGACTGGAAATGCTTGTCGCTGATTCACTTCTTGCTTACACCCTCGCTGCCACACTGTTAACCCTGACCCCAGGTCTCGATACCGCGCTCATCCTCCGTACTGCCGTCGCTGAAGGTGGACGCAAAGCCCTGCATACCGCGTTAGGCATTGATCTCGGATGCTTTATTTGGGGCGCCCTGGTGGCCTTTGGGTTAGGGGCGCTACTGGCGGTTTCTGAGTTTGCTTATACCGTGTTGAAATGGTGTGGAGCAGGGTACCTGTGCTGGCTGGGCATCCAGTTGCTTCTGCGCCCGCGCCAGCAATTTAACATCCATCCGACAGAATCCACTACCACGAGTAACGGGTTCCTGCGCGGGATGCAGGGGAATGTGCTTAACCCCAAAATGGGCGTCTTCTACGTTTCATTTTTGCCCCAGTTTATCCCCGCCGGGCATTCCCCCATCAGCTGGACCTTTCTTCTGGTCGCCATCCATGTATTGATTGGTACGCTGTGGTCATTAACGCTGATTACCGCCACTCGCTATGCCGCGGGTATCCTGAAAAAACCAGCCGTGGTGAAATGGATGGATCGGACTACCGGCTGCCTGTTTCTGATATTTGCCGCAAAGCTGGCCATGAGCCGCCGGTAATCATGCAGGGGCTTTTGCCCCTGTGTCAGTTGAATTCATATTGCTTCGTACCAATGACTGATTTTTATAAAGCCATCTCGCCAGTCGTTATTATTCGCCGGGGCCCATTGCCGGCACAATGATCTCCGCTGCCCTCCGGTTTTCGCCTTCACGAGGACTTTAATCTCGTGCCGCCTTGCCGGAATACAGACTTTCCTGCCGTACAGGGGCAAATAACCTGCACTTTGACGCTTATTGATTATACTTTGATGGTAGCTTGTGCTGCTTCAGGCAGTTGTCGCGATAGTGGGTATCAAAACCAATACCGGCGACATTGGGTCAACGGGGCCGATGAATATCTGTTCATGTAACAGTTGTGGAGGTATGGAAACACCACCATGCTGTTTGGTGATGCAAAAGCGAGCGTAGAGGCGATACTTGCGCAGCTCTGATTAATTGATTAGATGCACTGGATGCATTGCAGAGGGTGATGGAAAAGTACGTCACCCCCTGAAATTTTGCCGCCGCAGAATCAGAGAATTACATTAAGTATCAATACTGTTCGCTCAGCGCAGGAACGTTTTGACACATTGTTAAAAAATATGAAGCTCACCGCTGTATGACAGAATAATGGCCAGGGCAGATGATAATTTTTACTTGTATTTCAGCGACGTGTGCTATTGACCAAAACGTCATCGTTGATTTCTGAACAGAGAAAGGGATACGTGAGTAAAAAACATGATCAATAACCAACTGAAATATAACAATAAATTTCTATTTTTTTGATTTACATTAAAGCAAAACGATAAAAAATTATCGTTTTATTTTAATTTTGTGTATTCTTTGAACTGTACCCTAATGCAGACTTACTGAGGTTTTATGTCCACTGATGCACTGGCGCAACTCAGCCAAAGAATGGTCTCATTCACCATGATGCTGTTGATTGCTGTTGTTTTATTGAATTCGCTTGTTCTGTTTTTCCCTACATTATCCTTTGCGGATGAGTTGTACGGGATAAGACTGTCGCTTGATGATCTGCGGCTTTCTGCTCTCGATGTCAATCTGCGCGCGTTGCCATGGTGGCAGGCCGCAGGCGTCGGCGTGATAAGTCTGCTGGTTATGGCTCCTCTCTGTTACAGCCTGTATCAGCTACGCTCTTTGTTTAAAGCTTATGCTCGCCGGAACTATTTTTCTGCCCGTTCGGTACAGCATATGAGCAGAGTTGGAGCCTCACTGGGTCTCTGGACGGTAATGGATCTGCTTGCCGGTCCTGTTCTCAGTTACTGGTTGTCTCTGCTTAACCCCACTGGCGAGCGTGAAATAATATTTGGATTTGAGCTACATCATATCGTCTGGATTTTTATTTCGCTGTGCGTGATGGCAGTGGCGAAAATACTGGAAAAGGCAAGCGTTCTGTACGAAGAAAATAAACTCTTCCTGTAAGGCGGATCATTTATGGCAATCATTGTAAAACTGGATGTATTACTCGCCGCAAGGAAAGTGAAGTCAAAGGAGCTTGCTGATGCTATTGGTATTACCGAGCAGAATCTTTCGCTAATAAAACAAGGTAAAATTAAAGGTTTTCGATTTTCAACCCTTGATGCACTGTGCAAATATCTTGATTGTCAGCCTGGCGATCTCTTTAGTTATATTCCATCGAAAGAGGATGAGTGAGATAAACAGGTTGTATTAACCCAGCCGCCATAGCTCTTTTCTTTCCTGAACACACCGCTGTTTGCAGCGGTGTTGCCTGGAGTCATGCTCCTTATGACGTTATACGTAAAAGGTAAATATTTATGAAAAGAAAAGTACTGAGTATATTGTTTTTTATTTTTTTCCTCAACGGCGTTGGCATAGCAGCACCACGAGAAGACCGTTCGGGAAAAGTTAATCAACATTCTGACATTCAGAAAGAGCGTAAAGGCTCTTCCCGACCGGGACATAAGAACGACAAAAATAAATCGACTCACAGACCGACGGCTGTCAAACGGAAGCCCGGCGAACGCTCTCCTGTTTACTATTCTGTATCAGAACCGCCTGGAGGCAAACGCATTTACATGTTACCTGGTGGCACCAAAAAAATGAAATCAGGAGAGGAGGGCGTGTATATTGTCGATGATACTTACATTCGCCGCTATAACGACGGATATGACCAGATCATATCTCCTTTTGATGGCATTGAGATACTGGACTATAAGGGACGATGAAGTTTAGTCCGGGCTGGTGTCAGTCTTGATAATAAATATATTGAGATCCCATAATCTTTTTTCTGATAACACTTAAAAAAGCTTCTTTGTTCTCATCTACAGTGTGACTAGATTTTTCCGAAGGGAGTTTCAACCATGTTTAAAAGGCTATTGGCGTTATCATTTGTTTTCTCTTTCATTCCTTTAATCACCGTTGCTGCTGAGAAGGGTACCAATACGGAACTGACTGCAAGCACCTCGATGAAAAGTCACGATGAGAGGCTAGATCGTGGTGAGTATTTAAATCGTATCGCTTTAAAGGAGAGACGTCTTTCCGCGGATCCTTCTAATAAGACCCTGCTCTGGGATCTTATGCAAGATGAACTAATAGCAGGCAATTTAGATAAAGCAGAAAAATATCTCAAACCATTATTAAGCGACCCGCATTATGCGAACAATGCACTTTATACGCAGGGAGTGGTTCATTATTTAAAGGGGGATTACGTCCAGGCTGAGGCTCTTTTTCGAAAGGGTGCCAGGGACCTGAAAAGTCGCATCAAGTTGCTCTATATCTATTATCAGACCGGTCAGTATTCAAAGGCGAGAGAATTGTTCGATGATGATCAACTGAAATCTCTCAGTAAAAATGACATAGCCCTGTTGACTTTAATGAGTTCCTTCGGCAGTGCCCAGCCTTACAGACTGGACTGGAAAGCTGATAAGGCTGTTCTTCCGTTCATCTCGATGAATAATCTCCCCGTAGTCTCCGTCATGGTGAACGGACAACCTGTCAATGTCTTCATAGATACTGGAGCCGATTTGTTTGTTATCAAATCTGAAATGGCGAAGACGCTGGGACTTACATCACAGGCAAGTTTCACGGGGACATATGCCGGCGGAAAGACAGCAGAAATCAATCATTCCAGACTACAGACATTGGGTCTGGGAGACGTCACATTACATGATGTTCCTGTTGATATTGCAGATTTTCCTGAGTCATGGGTTTTCACCGATGAAAGAACGGGTAAAAAAATTGATATCGACGGTATTTTATCCACGGGTGTATTTCACCAGTTTCTCACCACGATGGATTATCCAGAGCGGCAGTTGGTGCTGATGCCGAGAAGGAAAATCAGTCAGCGTGAGGTTTCCGAACGGGATGGCTCGCATATACCCTTCATTCTTGAAGGAACGCATTTTATGATAGTCAAAGGTGCAGTCAACGGTAAGGAGGGTATGACGTTCTTCCTTGATTCTGGCCTTGACGATCCGGACGCTTCAATTTTGTTGCAGAAAGAAGCACTGAATTATGCTGGGTTGAAACTGCAGGACGGGGAGCGCTATGCGCCGGATGACAACAAAGGAGGGCTTGGCGGAGGCGGTTTTGCAGTAACCCGGCTGCCCATCGACAGTGTTTCTGTCGGCGCTTTACATCAGAAGGGGTTAACCGGCCTTTATGGCGTGTTACCGGAACAACTCTATTTCACTGAATCCGGTATGATTCTGGATGGTTTTCTCAGTCACCAGTTTTTAAGGCACTACAAATGGACCATTGATTTTGACGCAATGATGATGACATTTCAGTAACCGAATACGTGACGTTTCGTGCCTGCGTTTGTGCAGCAACTTTGTCGCCTGTAACACGTTTCAGATAAAAAAAGCCCGCTTGTCGCGGGCTGTTGCACGGTATGCCAATTTCAGAAATCACGATACAAAGCAAACACGTTCAGGGGAGGGGGTCCGCCTTCAGCAAAGATAAAGAAGAAACGGCTTACTCGTCTGCTTTATGTGCCCAGGCGGGCATTGCTGTCAGATAGCGTATTGCCCGCTTGCGCGATTCTTCTTTGCCAACTTTTTGCCATGAATCGAGAAACCCCGCCAGGCTGGATACCGCCTCTTCCCAGGACTTCAGATTACCGTCGCTGTCGCTGCAGTAGGCGCAATATTTTTCGCTGGCACCCTGCGCATCAGGTGCGGACATCGGTATTCCGCAGGCCTGACAAAACTGTTCGTGCTGTGTCATAAAGCGCTCCTTCTTTCAATTGATTATTAGCTAAACATACCGTGTTTCAGCTCAGCATATAGCGTTCCCGATCAAAACATTCTGCAGCACAAGTTCGTCGCACAACGCTGCAGGGCCGGCATGTTTATCGCAGATTTGTTAGGCGGGAGTGGCTGACAATAAATGCTATTTCCAAAAACAGTCCAGAATTTGCAATGAAATTCACGGAAGCAAATCACAATCTGTGAAACAACGCTTAAGTGTACACTTTTCTTTACGATAATAGTGATTTCAGTCACAAAAATAAGCCCACAGAGTGATCATTCTCGGACAAACTGTATGGGTACTCATTCGCCAGGACATGAGTTACTTAGGCTGGAAAGTAAAGTTTTCAGAGCGGAAGCACATCAATTGTGGAGAACCTCAAACTCTAAATAAAAGTGAAAAAAATAACTCATTGAATATGAATGGTTAACAAGAAACCATGTGATTTATATCACTCACTTTTACAGCTTATTAAATTAAGACCGTCATTGAATGTCGCTCTAAGTATTCCCTTCATCAATAAATTCTTGCATAGTGCCCTTAAATTACATCCGCCCCCGGCTACCGGAGGCGGTAAATAATATTTCATCAGCGTTCACTGATGAAACGGGCATGTTTTACCTCACATTAATACGAACATGAACACTGTTAACTGGAGAAATAACATGAATTATCCGGCAGAACCCTTCCGTATTAAAAGCGTTGAAACTGTATCGATGATTTCTCGTGATGCACGCATTCAGAAAATGCAGGAAGCGGGTTACAATACTTTCCTGTTAAATTCCAAAGATATTTATATTGATCTGCTGACAGATAGCGGCACCAATGCGATGAGCGATAAGCAGTGGGCCGGGATGATGATCGGTGACGAGGCTTATGCTGGCAGCGAAAACTTTTATCATCTGGAAAAAACCGTTCAGGAGCTTTTTGGCTTTAAGCATATTGTTCCTACTCACCAGGGACGTGGTGCAGAAAACTTGTTGTCTCAGTTGGCTATTAAGCCAGGGCAATATGTTGCTGGTAATATGTACTTTACTACGACGCGTTATCATCAGGAAAAGAATGGTGCGACGTTTGTGGATATCGTTCGTGACGAAGCGCACGATGCAGATTTAAATATCCCTTTTAAAGGTGATATTGATCTTAAAAAATTACAGAAGTTGATTGACGAAAAGGGTGCTGAAAATATTGCCTATATCTGTCTGGCCGTCACCGTGAACCTGGCAGGGGGACAGCCCGTTTCCATGGCCAACATGCGTGCAGTCCGTGAACTAACTCACGCACACGGTATTAAAATTTTCTATGATGCGACCCGCTGCGTTGAAAACGCGTACTTCATTAAAGAGCAGGAAGAAGGGTACGAAAACAAGAGCATCAAAGATATCGTTCATGAGATGTTTAGCTATGCTGATGGTTGCACCATGAGCGGCAAAAAAGATTGCCTGGTTAACATCGGCGGATTCCTGTGCATGAACGATGATGAGATGTTCTCTGCGGCAAAAGAACTGGTGGTCGTTTACGAAGGGATGCCGTCTTATGGCGGTCTGGCTGGGCGTGATATGGAAGCTATGGCGATCGGTTTGCGCGAAGCGATGCAGTTTGAGTACATTGAGCATCGTGTGAAGCAGGTTCGCTACCTGGGCGATAAATTGAAAGCGGCTGGCGTGCCGATCGTTGAACCAATTGGCGGCCATGCTGTATTCCTGGATGCCCGACGCTTCTGCGCACATCTGACACAGGACCAGTTCCCGGCGCAGAGTCTTGCGGCAAGTATCTACATGGAAACCGGCGTTCGTAGCATGGAGCGCGGCATTATCTCTGCGGGTCGAAACAAAGAGACGGGCGATCACCACCGTCCGAAACTGGAAACGGTCCGGCTGACCATCCCGCGTCGTGTCTATACTTATGCGCATATGGATATAGTGGCGGACGGTATTATTAAACTCTACCAGCACAAAGAAGATATCCGTGGACTGAAGTTTATTTATGAACCTAAGCAGCTTCGTTTCTTTACTGCTCGTTTTGATTATATCTAAACGTTCTGACTGGCCCCATCAATAGATGGGGCTTTTTGGTCTTTATTCTCCGCTACAGAAGGTTATTTCACTTTCTGTAATCGTGGTATATATAACAAATACAAACCTGACTTCAATATCTTATTATCCGAAGATGTATACATGACAGCCGTAATTATAAATATTAGTCAACAGGAACATTTATTATGGATATTAATACCATTGAACGACAGAGTGGTACTCCCGGCCTAACCAGCGGTACGATGCTCGTCATTGCTACCGTGGTTGGTGGTGGGATGTTCTCTCTACCTATTGCCATGTCTGGGGTATACTTCGCCGTGGCCAGCTCTCTACTGGCGGCAACGCTTGGCCTGTTTGATTACATTGCTGATTTATTCCACTTCCAGGATAACGGCATGGGGCGCCTGAAAACCGCGCTAGTGACTTACTTTCCACCGGCCGCCGTCTGTGTCTTTTTCCCGAATGGCTTTGTCCATGCGATTGGCTACGCTGGACTGGCGTTTACTATCTGGAGCGTGATCCTGCCGCCGTTCCTGGTGAAGGCCGCGCGTCGACGTTTCGCCACTGCGATATATACCGCGCCATGCAGTAATGTCGTTCTCAATCTGATTATCGTCTGTGGAGGCATTGTTTACTTGACGGTGGTGCTGGATGTTTTTGGTTTACTGCCAACGTTTCGTTAGCATTGGCCTGAGAGATACAAAACGGGAGGCCCTATGTTTCTGACCTTACTCCGCTGGCAATATCCTCTGGTTCACCGGTTTACCTTGCTGCGCATGTGGGGGGAAATATTACATATATGCAGGTTGCGCCGAAAAAGATCCTGCCAACGTTAAGCTGGTATCTGTGCCCGATAGCGCCGTACTTATCGGGCTCATTAGGTTTACACCCGGAAGTAGCGTGGTGCGAGCAACGCAGCAAAAACGTCGATTCTTTGCACCATCTTTTTCCAGAACAACATACTATTTTTCCTCTGTTAAGACCGTAGCGCTATTGTAAAACGTTGAGTTTTTCCTTAAAAGGGCCAGCGCGTTTTTCACCTTTCTTCTGCGGTGTAAATCTTTTTGGTCATCTGACAGCTTACCGGTATACAGCATTTATAAAGCAGATTTCATTCTATGGCGCTTATGCTCTTTGGTCGACTTCCGACAGCGATCATAAGTGGAGTAGGGAAGAGCAACGCCGTTAAGCCTGAGTTAGTTCTTTTCGTGCATCCGGATAGTGCCAGACCTCTATGTATTTCCCGATGGCCTTGCCACTCTCAAATAGGTGAATGATGATTCTGATTTTACAGATCGAAGCTGCATCACGCAGCTCATCGCATCGTCGACATAGACCAGTGCGGTACAGGCGGGCGCAAGGTTCTCGAACCAGTGATGATCGCAGCCACCAATCTGGATCAGTTCGCCGCAGCAGGCCCGGCGATAACGTGGCTGCTGAATTTTCGGCGCACGTTGTTTGCGAGGGAGCCAGCGACCGGCTTTGACCATGAGTGAACGGACAATCTCTTTGGACAGGTGAACATCGTGCAGTTCTGCGAGATTCTCACACGCCAGCGTCGGCCCAAAGTCGGTATAGCGCTCACGGATAATATTGAGCGCATATTGTGCAAGGCCATCAGGCCAGTGGTTATTGCTGAGTTTTCCTCGACGGCGGTTAGCCATACCAGGCGGGCCAGATTCACGGTAACGCAACAGAAGGCGTCGGCACTGGCGGTCGGAAATACCCAGACGCTGCGCGGCCATCTGAGTAGTCAGCCGCCGGTCAACAACGTCTTGAATGATTTTGAGTCGGTTGACTTCATCTAAAGTAAAAATGTCGCTGCATGATCCGTCATCAGAATCCTTTGATGGGGAACTTAGGTCAGGCCAGATGTTACAACTTAACTGCTACGACATTTGTCAAAGCTAAGTTCAGATGTCCGGGGCAGGGCAAAGTTAAAATGTCCGTGATATTTAAAATGATATCCTCAGCATTGTTTAACATTATGCAGTATTTGATTTTAATCCACATTTTCAGGGGCCTGATTAATATACAGGCAAACCTTGAATATGAGCTTTGTTTAGTTCCTCTGTTGATAAATTTAAGTTATTCATATTACCCAGACGTTCTATTGTGAGGTCAATGAATCGACGAACCCTCAGTGGTTGCGCGATACGGCTTCCGTAATATAAAAATAAACTGTGAATATCAGCGATGTTATCTGTCAACAATGGAATAAGCTGACCAGACCGTATGTATTGCGCCGCCGTCGGCCCGGCCACCTGCGCAATGACCTCGCCCATCAATACAGCATGTAACTCCAGCATCTCATCATTGGTCGACATGGCAGGGTTAACATGATGATCCTGCACATTGTCCCCGGACTTCACTGTCCAGGGGATCAGGCGCCCGGTTGCGGCATGGCGAAACACGCTACACCGATGGGCACTGAGATCGTGCAGCGTTTTCGGTACGCCATATTTACGCAAATAGGCTGGCGAAGCACAAATGATCAACTGTAGGGGGAACAAGCGACGGGCAATCAGCCCTTCCTGTGGTGAAACGCTGATACGAAAACCGACATCCACTCGCTTCTCAACCCAGTTAGTTATCCCGTCATCAAGTTGCACATCGGGCTGAACTTCCGGGTAGAGGCGGCTGTATTCAATCAGCACGGGCTTAATAATCTGCTGAACAACTGAACGGGGACCGACGATACGTAACGGTCCGGCAAACTCCTCGCGGGTCTGTTGCACCGTCGCCAGCGCCTGTTGCAGCCCCATTAATGCAGGCTTTGCCGCTTCAAAGAAACGTTGTCCCTCCTCCGTTAATGACATATTTCGAGTGGTGCGGTGGAACAACCTCACCCCCAGATGCGTTTCCAGTTGTTTTAAGGCCTTGCTCGCCGCCTGGGGTGATATCTGCTGAGCATCTGCGGCTTTACTCAGGCTTCCCAGCTCAACTGTCCGGACAAATGTCGTCATAGAGCGCAATTCATTAATCATGGTCGCATCCACTTATTTACATCATTTAGTTGTAACTGATTCACCCATTTGCTGTCTAGTTGGTTGCAAATCATTTTCTTATAGTAGTGGCACTTCGCAAATATCGGGACTTAATTTCAGAGAGGCAGTGAGATGGATAACTTCAGTTTTTATAATCCGACCCGTATTGAGTTTGGCTCAGACAAAGAAAAGCTTATTGGCCAGATTCTGGCTGAACATAACGTCAAAAATGTCCTGCTGGCTTACGGCAGCGAGCGCATCAAACGCGATGGCTTGTTTGCGACGATTAGCCAGAACCTGACTCAGCATGGGATCCGCTATGTTGAGTTTGGCGGCATCGTCAGTAACCCGTTACTCTCAAAGGTCCGGGAAGGTATTCAGGTAGCGCGGGAGCATCAGGTTGATGCGGTGTTGAGCGTGGGCGGCGGTTCGGTGCTTGATAGCGCCAAATCCATTGCGGCAGGTACCTTGTATGATGGGGATGTCTGGGATCTATTTATTGGCAAAGGGCAGATCAATGCGGCATTACCGGTGTTTTCGATTATGACGCTTGCGGCAACCGGGAGCGAAATGAACAGCGGCGCTGTCATCACCAATGACGTCACCCGGGAGAAGTTTGCTCTTCACTCTGTACATACCTTTCCGAAGGTCTCTGTCGTCAATCCGGCGCTAATGCAGTCCGTTTCCCGTGATTATCTGGTCTATTCCGCCGCCGACATTATCGCCCATTCGATTGAAGGCTATTTCACCGCAGCGGTACAACCAAAAATCCAGTCGCGTCTCGTTGAGACAGTGATTGCCACGGTGCTGGAGACAACAGAAATGTTGTTAAAAGATCCGGGAGATTACAACGCCCGTGCCGAATTTGCCTGGGCGTCCACGCTGGCGCTAAATGGGCTAACTTATGCCGGGACCTCGGGCTTCAGCTACCCTAACCACATGATTGAACACTCACTTTCGGCGTTGTTTAACGTCCCGCACGGGGCGGGATTGTCGGTGATCATGCCTGCGTGGATGAAGTGGTATCACAGCCAAAACCCGACACAGTTTGCGCGCTTTGCCCGGACGCTATTTGGTAAAGGAACCGCAGAAGAAGGCATTGCCGCGCTCGAAGCGTGGTTCGATAAAATTGGCACACCGACCCGTCTGTCACAGTTAGGCATTACAGAGGTCGATATGCCAGCCATACTGGAAAATCTGAAAGGAAATACCCGCTGGTTTGGCCTGGCGGAGACCTATACTCAGGAAACACTGACCACCATTCTTAAGCTGGCGTTATAACACTAAACCGCAAAGGTGTGCGCTGGCGAAAGAGAAAGGCGCACATTCGCCCATGACATTGAGGTATTTTGTATGAAAGAAGTCATTGTTGTTATTGGCAGTGGGGCCATTGCCCAAGCAATTGCGCGAAGAGTGGGTGTGGGTAAGCATATTTTGCTGGCAGATATCAAATCTGAAAATACCCAGGAAGCTGAAAACATCCTGTCCCGCGCCGGTTTCACGGTCAGTACAGCGATTGTCGATATTGCTTCCCGAAAATCCGTACAGGATCTAGTCGAGATAGCGACCCGGCATGGCGAAATTAAAGGAGTCATCAACACGGCAGGCTTATCACCTTCGCAGGCCAAAGCTCAGGATATTCTGCGTGTGGATTTGTATGGGACAGCGGTGGTGTTTGAAGAGTTCGGTAAAGTCATTGCACCGGGGGGCTCCGCCGTGGTGATTGGCTCTCAGTCCAGCCATCGCCTGAAAATAGATGCGCTTTCACAAACACAGGCTGATGAGTTAGCGACCCTGTCACCAGAGGCATTGTTGGAGCTTCCGCTGGTTAAAGGAATTGATGACAGCCTGTACGCCTATCAGATCTCTAAACGTGGGAATGCGCTGCGGGTAATGGCTGAGGCAGTAAAATGGGGGAAAAGAGGGGCCCGTATCAACTGTATCAGCGCAGGGATCGTTTTCACTCCTCTGGCATATGATGAACTCACTAGTATTGAGCGTGGCGATTTTTACCGAAATATGCTTGAGAAATCACCCGCAGGGCGTGGCGGCACGCCGGATGAAATTGCGGCGTTAGCCGAATTTCTGTTCGGGCCTGCGGGGACATATATCAGCGGCAGCGATATTCTGATGGATGGTGGTGTTACGGCCTCTTATAAATATGGGGAGCTCAGACCTTAATTTGGAGCTCGTTGTTTGCGGGGGATCCAGAGACCGGCTTTGACCATGAGTGAACGGACAATCTCTTTGGACAGGTGAACATCGTGCAGTTCTGCGAGTTTCTCACACGCCAGCGTCGGCCGAAAGTCGGTATAGCGCTCGCGGATAATATTGAGCGCATACTGTGCAAGGCCATCAGGCCAGTGGTTATTGCTGGGTTTTCCTCGACGGCGGTTAGCCATACCAGGCGGGCCAGATTCACGGTAACGCAACAGAAGGCGTCGGCACAGGCGGTCGGAAATACCCAGACGCTGCGCGGCCATCTGATTAGTCAGCCGCCGGTCAACAACGTCTTGAATGATTTTGAGTCGGTTGACTTCATCTAAAGTAAAAAAGCCGCTGCATGATCCGTCATCAGAATCCTTTGATGGGGAACTTAGTCCAGGCCAGATGTTACAACTTAACTGCTACGACATTAGTGCGCATAATGTATATTATGTTAAATGCAATGTCGTACTCAATAACGTCATCTTTGATAGCTGCCTCTTCCCACATCAACACTATGACCGTCATTCCTTTCATGCACGTGAATGCTGCGCTATAAGGCAAAATGTTCGAGGTGATAAATCAAGCATGGCTTTTAACAATCACTTCGCCCACTACAGCCTGTTCTCGTACAGTAAAAGCCAGGGAAATTCATTCAGCCACACCTGCTGCTTGTACTGTCCGGCATATCTTACTGCTGTTGCATTTTCTGACCGAACGCGTCACGGGATGCCAGATGAAATGCTCATTTGATAGCGCGCCGCCTGCAGTGTGTATCAACCGGGCTTGATCAGCCACAGACGTGATTCTCAAAAAGACGCCAGCTTCGTTTCCGCACTCAAATGACGAGTGCCATCGCGACCATAAACAGAACCGCCAGCTGAAGTTGAATGGTGTACTGAAGCCCAACGCAGCCGGCTTCCATGTTGACAGGCTCTGCCTCACCTCCCCCTTCCCTTGTATCTGGTGATTAGCTACCACCAGGGAGCACCTGACTACAACATATCGCAATTCCGTTCATCGCCGAAAAAGCATAAATGCTCTCTCGGGCATTTATGCTTTTATATCGCGGTCAGAAAGATTTGTTATGTTTCATCTATGAATCATACTCGAGCCACTATTCATCCAGCTGAACTGCTTATACTTTTACAGATGAATACAACACACAGTGGATTAGCTTTCACGCTTTGCCATCATCAATGCCAGATCAACGAGACGATTAGAGAATCCCCATTCATTGTCGTACCACGCCAGAATTTTGACCATATTACCGCCAATCACCAGCGTTGATAGACCGTCGATAATCGACGAGCGTGGGTCTCCCTGGTAATCGCTGGAGACGAGCGGTTCATCGCTATAACCCAGGATCCCTTTCAGAGGTCCCGCTGCGGCGGCTTCGCGAAAAGCATTGTTCACCTCTTCGACCGTCACATCTCGCTCAAGCGTGACGGTGAGGTCAACAATGGACACCACTGGCACAGGGACGCGTAGCGAGTATCCCGTTAAACGCCCATCCAGCTCAGGAATAACTTTACCCAGAGCCTTCGCTGCGCCGCTGGAGTAAGGCACAATCGACAATGCGGCGGCGCGAGCCCCGCGCAGATCTTTTTCCGGCTGATCGTGCAGCGCCTGGCTGTTGGTGTAGGCATGGGTGGTGTTCATCAGACCATGCTTAATACCGAAATGCTGGTGCAGGACCTGTGCAGCAGGTGCAAGACCATTGGTGGTGCAGCTTCCGTTGCTGATCACGTAGTGTTTATCCGGGGAGTAAAGGCTCTCATTAACGCCCATCACAATGGTTAAATCATCGTTTTTACCCGGGGCAGAGATAATCACGCGCTTGGCGCCACCGCTGTGGATATGTACAGCAGCCTTTTCACGGTCCGTGAATAATCCTGTAGCCTCAATAACGATGTCGACTTCACACTGACGCCACGGAATACTGGCCGGGTTGCGTTCACTGAATACGGTAATGGGTTTACCATCAACAACAAGCCCCCCTTCACCCGCGGTGACCTCTGCATCCAGCTTACCGAGAAGCGAGTCGTATTTCAGCAGATGCGCCAGCGTTTTGCTGTCCGTCAAATCGTTGATTGCCACAATTTGAATATCCGGATTATTCAGTGCTGCGCGCAGTACATTGCGTCCGATCCGGCCAAAACCGTTAATACCGACCTTTACCATAATTAACTCCTTATCGATTATCGCTGGAGTCAGAGTAGGACGGACGGGTTATGGCGTAAATGACAAAAAAGGATCACTTTACGCCATTTTGCGACAGTGAAATCGTTGACGATATTCACCTGGAGTGAGGTTAAGCTGTTTCTCAAACAAGCGTCGCAGGTTAATACTGCTGCCAAATCCCGTTTGCTCGGCGATACGATCCAGCGTCTCGTGAGTCTGCTCCAAACGCTGCCGCGCGGCGGCCAGGCGGGCTTCCGCGACGTACCGCGCTGGCGAAGCGCCGGTTTCCCGGGTAAAGACGCGGGTGAAATTTCGCGGACTCATGGCGACTTTTTCCGCCAGCTTATCTACGCTGAGGTCGGCGGTGAGGTTTTCGAGCAACCACGCCAGCAGATCGTTAATCGGGCCCTGGGTGGCGGTCTGCTGAAGGTTATAGCGGCTAAACTGCAGCTGGCCTCCCGGGCGACGCAGATACATGACGAAGTCCTGGGCGATATCGCGCGCCAGGCTGAAGCCATAGTCTTCTTCAACCAGCGCCAGCGTAAGATCAAAGCCGGAACTGACCCCGCCAGAGGTCCAGATATGTTCGTCCTGAATATAGAGCGGCCCGCCCTCGATGCGGATCTGCGGGAATTCCGCCTGCATGGTTTCCAGCAGCTTCCAGTGGGTAGTGGCCCGTCTGCCGTCCAGCAGTCCGGTTTGCGCCAGCAGCATCGCACCGCCGCAAATGGAGACTATGCGGCGGGCATGGGGAGCGGCAAGGCGCAACCAGTCAACCACCGCCATCCCCTCCTGCGGGTTTTGACCTCTGCCGGTAATCATGATGGTATCGAGGGGCTCGCGAGGGTCAATCTCATGCAGACGATGGTCGGCCAGCAGATTTAAACCTGACTGACCATGGATAACCTGATGCGGTTGAGTTGTCGCTAGCTTGACCTGGTAGCAGATTTCCCGGGCACCTTCCGGGTGCAGGCGGTTGGCCTGCATCAGAATGTCAGCAATACCGGCGGATTCAAACAGCATGCCGCCATCGGGTACAATAATAAGTATCTTTTTCATGTCCTGAAAAGTAATCTTTTTACAGAATAAGTCAACACGACAAACTCAAAGAATAAATTTTACAGTCGAAAGCACTGGATTCTGATGGATGTAAAAATCTGAAGGCTCGGAAAGAGTGGACACGAGGACCGCACCAGGTCTTCCGGCGCCGTTAACATCATGTCTCGTTTCTGGTTCCGTATCTGCCAAACAATGCCGACTCACTCAATGCTAACCCGACAAACCGCACGCCGCGCTTTCTCCGCCCTAAAATGTCCAGATGACAGCTGCTGTCAGTGCCGCCTCGTTACGTCGTAACACGATCGGGCTCTCATTTGCATGCTCCTCAAGCCAGGTATAGTCAGCACTGATAACCGTGCCCCAGTGGGCATCAAACTGGTGACTCCAGGTCAGACTGTTGTCTATGCCATAAAATCCCCCCGGTGCTGAATAGCGGCTATAACCTGAGCGCTGGCTCTGCTGCGGATCCACCCCATACCAGGTATTCAGGTAACGGTTGTCGCCAAACAGGGGCGCCGTCTGAAAGGCGACCGTGTCATGGTCAGTTTGTACAGGGAGCAACGTCAAGGATGCCTGATAGCTTACCCCTTGGCTGTCCGTTAAAGGCAGCGTCGCTTTACCTTCAACACTGAGCCACGAAAGCGCCTGCCAGCCGACGGCAAGGGCCGTGTTCAGGGAGGCGTCAATGTCTCCCATCCCTTTCAGATTATTTGCCCCTGCCCGCCAGCTGGCATTTTTATCCGCCCTTCCCAGATCGTATCCCAGCGTATGTTCGAAGTACCAGCCGCTGGCGTTCTGCAGGTCATATCCCCCCCCTTTCTGCGTATCAATAAAAAATGCGCCGTTACGCCCCTGAAGTACAGGAACCACCTGCCATACCTGCTTGTCTGAACCTGAATATCGCGGAGTGTAGTGGCCTCCCAGCCCAATGGTGAAGGTGCCGGAGGAAGTGTCATCATTTGCTTGTACGCAGGATGTCATGGCCGTCAAAAGCGGTACGGTCATATACAGGGCTTTTTTTATCGCTATCATACTGTTCTCCTCACAGACGCCGGCTTCTCCTGAGGCAGGTGCCGCCACAAAATGTTGGCGCAGTATGATTTGGCAAAATCAATGAATCGTCGGGATAGTGTTAAGAAACGGTCAAGGTGAATGGATGTTGTCCAGAAGAGTGCTGATTATTGAAGATGACGCCGATGCGGCTGGCGTGCTCGAAGCCTATTTACGCCGTGAAAATTACGATGTCGTCATTACCGGAGATGGTCTTTCCGGGCTGGATATGGCGCACCGGTGGAAACCCGATCTGATCCTGCTGGATGTGATGCTTCCGGGGCTTAACGGCACCGAAGTCCTGGCTGGCCTGCGCCGTAAAAATGATGTTCCGGTGATCATGGTCACCGCCATGGGAGATACTCCCGATCGTATTGGCGCCTTGCGCTATGGCGCTGATGATTATGTTGTTAAGCCTTACCATCCGGGAGAAGTTGTGGCTCGGGTGCAGGCGGTACTGCGCCGCAGCAATCAAACAGAAACAAAGGAAGAGATCCTTCGCTGGCAATCGCTCGAAGTGGATGTTACGGCCATCGTGGCGAGCATTGTCGACGGGACCACACCGCGGACGTTGGATCTGACCCCAACCGAATTTTCACTACTGACCACGCTTATGCGCTCTCCTTCACGCCCTTTTTCCCGCCAGCATTTACTTGAGCACTGCTTGCCGGAAAGTGAAGCCCTGGAGCGCGTGGTGGATACCCATATTTATAACCTGCGTAAAAAACTCGAGGCGGCGGGTATTTCCGGCGTGCTGGTTAACGTTCGCGGCGTAGGCTACAGGTTCAGACAACCATGACAAAAACCCGCTATTCCTCCCTGTGGCGCTGGATTTGCGCACGTATATTAGCGCTGGCCATCGGAAGCGTAATTGTCATTGCGACCTGTATGTGGCTACGTTATGCGGTGCAGAATTACTGGAACATAGGCAGAATGCCGGCATCGGTCCGACAAGAGTTTCTTGCGCTCAGCCAGAACCCGCAGGCGAACCCGGTGCGCTTCCATCAAATCGTCGATACCTGGTGGGGGTTGAGTTATTCAACCCCATCCATCGCCTCGGCGGACTGGGTCACCGTGGCGTTACTGGTCCTGGTCATGATCCCTTTTATTGTGGTGATGGGATTGAGATATGCCAGGCCACTGGCGCTGCAGTTCAGCCGGCTGCGTGATGCGGCAAAGGAGGTCGCCGAAGGACAATTTGGCCGCCAGGCAGAACTCATCAGGAATGCGCCGGCTGAAATGGTCAGCTTTGCCAGTGACTTTAATACCATGACGGGGAAACTGGCTCGCTATGAAAAAGAGTTACGTACCTCTCATGTGGCCATGGCGCATGAGCTTCGCTCCCCCCTGACTGCCGCTATCGGACGTTTGCAGGGCATGCTGGATGGTGTGTTTGATGCCAGCCCGGAACAACTGGCAATGGTAATGAAACAGCTTCAGCACCTGAATCGCCTGACCGATGAACTTCATCTGCTCTCGCTGTCTGATGCCGGGAATTTGGTGCTGGAAAACGAACCCTTTCGTCTGGATGAGCTGCTTAAAGAACGGGCGACATGGATCATGCCCCAGGCTGATGCACATCGTTTTACAATCAGGCTTCATCATTCTCAGGCGTGTCCCTTCAAAGGCGATACGTTCCGTATGGGCCAGGTTTTCACCATTCTTATGGAAAATGCCCTCCGTTACGGGCGTGATGGCGGCCATCTTGATGTCACGCTGCACTACGCCAGCGGGCAATATTGCCTCGAATTTCGCGATGACGGCCCGGGGGTATCCTCCCAGTTCCTGCCGGAAATGTTCAACCGTTTTAGCCGGGAGGAGCAGTCTCGTGCCCGCCACTCCGGCGGCAGCGGTCTCGGTTTGTCGATTGCTCGCGCGATTTGTCAGGCCCATGGTGGCAGTATCAGCGCGTCGTTACCTGAAACCGGCGGACTCGCAGTCACCCTTTTGTTACCCTGGACGTCGTCTGAGATGGAAAATAGCCGCTCTTGATAATACCTTGACGAAACGTCGAATCTTTCTCGACTAAGCGCGCATTTAATAACGCCATCACCTTTATGGAGCGGCGTTATGTCAGATGAATTTTTACTCTCCCTCCGCCACAGTCTGCACCATTTGTACGACGTGGCGCGCCCCCTTTCCTGGCTGCACTTTCTCCCCCTGACCATTCTTTCGGTAGTGATTTTTCTGCTGCCCGGATGCGGGGACAACCAGGGTAATACGACTGATCCTGTGCGAACGGTACGCTACGTTGTTGTTGGCTCAGCGCAAACCCTTCCCGCGCTGGAAAGAACCGGAGAGATCCATGCGCACGATGAAACGATTCTGAGCTTTCGTACCGGCGGCCGGATAGTGACGCGTAGCGTCGATATTGGCGATCGGGTCAATGCAGGGCAACTGCTGGCCACGCTTGAAAATACAACCAGTCAGAATCAGCTCGATGGCGCACAGGCTGATTATGAAGGAGCCAAAGCCTCTGCTCAGGTTGCTGCACTTAACGTCAACCGAATGCAAAAGCTAATGCCAACAGGCGCGATTGCCCGCACGCAGCTCGATACCGCCCGCGCAGACTGGCTTGTCGCCCGCGCGCGTTTAAAAAACAGCGAGTCCGCGTTGCGTAATGCCCGGGAAAGCCTTGGCTGGACGCGTCTGATTGCGCCGCGAAGCGGCGTGATCACCGAAGTAAGCGCCTCTGCGGGTCAGGTGGTCAATGGTGGTCAGTCGGTATTGACGCTGGCGACCGGTGAAGCCCGCGATGTGGTGTTTGATATCGCTAAACCCGAGGCGATCCCGCCACAGGAACAGGCTGGCTTGCGAGTTTCCCTCCTCAGCGACCCGTCGGTGCAAGCTTCCGCCGCGGTAAGAGATATTAGCCCGCAGGCCGATCCTCAGACCCGCACATGGCGCGTCAGGGCTACCCTGCAAAACCCACCGCTGGCAATGGCGCTGGGCGCCAGCGTCACCGTCACGTTACCCGCAACGGGTCCGCATGGATACGCCCTTCCCGCTTCAGCGCTGAGCCGCGTCGACGACAAACCGGCGGTTTATGTGATTAACCCACAGTCGCAGGCGCAGCTTCGCGTGGTGGTACCAGCATACTATACCGCCACCACGGTCATTATCTCCGGCGGCCTTGAACCAGGCGACCGGGTGATTACCGCCGGCGTGAGTAAATTACGCTCCGGCGAGCCGGTGATTGCCGGGGAGTGCGAATCATGAAACCCGTATTGAATGAGAAATTTAACCTGTCCTCCTGGGCGCTAAATCATCAGCAGATGGTCAGTTTCTTCATGCTGCTGATCATTGCTATGGGCGCGTTCTGTTATGAGAACCTGCCACGTAACGAAGATCCGGCGTTTACGATTAAAACGGCCGTTGTTTCTGCGCAATGGCCCGGGGCATCCGTAACGGATACCACCCGACTGCTGACCGATACGCTGGAAAAAAAGCTGCAGGAAACCCCTTGGCTTGATTATCTCGAAAGTGAGACCCGCGCCGGGAGCTCCGTTATTCATGTCAATCTTCGTGACGATACCCCGCCGCAAAAGGTGCCGGATATCTGGTATCAGGTACGTAAGAAAATGCAGGATATTGCCCCCTCTTTGCCAGAAGGCGTTCAGGGCCCCGCCGTCGACGACGAGTTCGATGACACGTACGGTACGATCTATGGCTTTATACCTGAGGGCTATACCCTGCGGGAGGTCCGGGACCGTGTTGAGACAATCCGCCGGGAACTCATGTCGTTACCGGATATCGGAAAAACCAGCCTGCTGGGTGAGCAGCAGGAACAGATAGTTCTCTCTTTTTCTCCTGCGCGTCTGGCAGGTATGGGGTTGAACATCCAGCAGGTAGCAGATGCCCTCAAAGCACAAAATGCGGTTGTCCCGGCAGGTATCATCCGCACCGGACAGGAAAATATGGCGATAAAGGTCAGCGGGGAGCTGACTTCTGAAGCGAGCTTACGTGCCGTCACGCTGCATATTAACGATCGTTACCTTCCTCTGACGGATATTGCCACCGTTAGTCGGGAAAACGCCGAGCCTCCCCAGCCGGTTTACCGGGTCAACGGCAAACCCGCCATCGGGCTGGCTATCTCGATGGCGCCGACGGGTAATATGCTGCGTTTCGGCGCCGCGCTGAATGCAAAAATGCATGCCATCAGCGTCACGCTGCCGCACGGTATTGAGATGGTCAAGGTTGCCGATCAATCAGCGGTGGTCAGCGACGCCGTAAGCGGGTTTATCCGGGTGCTTATCGAAGCCGTGGCGATCGTCCTGGCCGTTTCGTTTGTCTCACTGGGTTTACGAGCCGGACTGGTAGTGGCTGCGGCCATCCCACTGGTTCTGGCCATGACCTTTACGGGAATGATGCTGGCAGGAATAGGTCTGCAGCGTATTTCTCTCGGCGCATTGATTATCGCGCTGGGCCTGCTGGTCGATGACGCCATGATCACTGTGGAAACCATGGTCTCTGGTCTGGAAGCCGGGGATTCCCGCCGGCAGGCGGCGACCCGGGCTTTTAAAACGACCGCATTTCCGATGCTGACGGGCACCCTTGTGATGATTGCCGGGTTTATTCCCGTGGGATTTGCTGCGTCCAGCGCCGGTGAATATTGCTTTTCCCTGTTTGCCGTGGTGCTCATCGCCCTGCTGTGCTCATGGGTTGTCGCGATCCTGTTTTCACCATTAACCGGGACGTGGCTGTTATCTGACAACATCAGACAGAAGGCGAAAGGTCCTGGACGGATGGCCCGCGGATACCAGTGGCTATTGCGCAAGGCGTTGCGTCACCGCTTCGCCACCGTGTGTATTGCTCTCATTGCGCTTGGTCTGTCCGTTTACGGAACAACCTTTATGCAGGGGGAGTTTTTCCCCGCCTCCGACAGGCCAGAATTGCTGGTAAGCCTGACGCTGCCGGCAAATGCCTCGCAGTCGGAAACGCAAAATACGGCTGAAAAGCTGGAGAAGGCCCTGGCAGGCAACCGCAACGTTGATCGCTTTTCGACATACGTTGGGTCGGGAGCGATCCGTTTTTACCTGCCTATGGATGTGCTTCTGGCAAATGAAAATATCGCCCAGATAGTGGTGGTAGCTAAAGATCTTAAAGCGCGGGATCGTCTTCATCGACAGTTAAACAGGATACTGGCTACGCGCTTTAGCGACATCATCACGCGCGTATCGCCCCTGGAACTTGGGCCCCCCGTCGGCTGGCCAGTGAAATACAGGGTGAGTGGACCAGATTATCTGAAGGTCAGGTCGATCGCGAACCGCCTGAGCGATGTCATTGGCCGGTCACCCTCCTCTCGCGAGGTTAATCAGACGGCGGGAGAACCGGAGAGAGTCATTACCCTCAAGGTCAATCAGACCGCAGCCCGGGCTGCGGGCGTGTCGTCAGAAAGTCTGGCCCGGATGCTCAATACCGTCTGGTCCGGCAGTGTGGTCACGTCGGTTCGCGATAATGACCGCCTTGTCGATGTGGTGCTCCGGGCCAGGGACAATGAGCGTCTTAACCTCGCCACCTTTTCTTCGCTGACTGTTCAGGGGAATGACGGGAAACAAATCCCGCTCAGCGCCTTTGCCACGCCAGTCTGGGGCGTGGATGATCCGGTTATCTGGCGTCGACAGCGTTTGCCTTTCATCACCGTGCAAACTGACCTCGCCCCGGGACTTCGCGCCGAAGCGGTATCCGCAGCGTTGCGACCTGCGGTAGACAGGTTGCGCGCGGAACTGCCTGAAGGCTACAGCATTGAAGAAGGGGGCGCGGTTGCTGAATCTGAAAAAGGTAATAGTTCGGTCTATGCGGTTCTGCCGGTGACACTGGTCATCATGCTCTTGCTGTTGATGCTCCAGTTGCGCAACTATTCCCGTATGGCGTTGGCTATACTGATGGCCCCGTTTGGTTTACCGGGGATCGTGCTGGCTATGTTACCTGGCGGAACACCGATGGGATTTGTCGCTCTGCTTGGCGTGATTGCGCTCGCTGGCATGATCATTCGTAACGCCGTCATACTGATTAGCGAGGTTGACAGCAATCTTGCTCAGGGAATGGCAAGCGATGCCGCCATTATTGCGGCCGCAGAGCATCGTGCGCGCCCCATCTGCCTGACGGCCTGTGCCGCCATTCTGGGAATGATCCCCATCTCTCATCAGGTATTCTGGGGACCGATGGCCTATGCGATTATCGGGGGACTACTGGTTGCCACGCTGGTTACACTGACCGTTTTACCGGCATCGTTTAGCCTGTTGTTACACCTGAGAATAACGTCCTCAGGCGAGACTCGAGAAAAATGAGTAGCGTGCCGTCGTATCCTCGCCTCAGGGGTCTGCCAGGTTATTCGCTGCAAGACAAAGAACTTGCTCCATCGTGTCATCCACCTGCTGCCGCAACGTGTGGATAACAGGAAACCTAATAAAAAGTAAATCTCCCTGACCATGTTTATTTATACTCAGAAAACATGTCATTAAGAAAGGAAGCTACGCGTTGAAATGGGTAACCTGGTTAAAACGTATCGTGTTGTCCCTGCTGCTGTTGATCGTTGGCGCTCTGGGACTACGCCTTTATGACATTCAGCGCGGACCCGAGCTGCAGCTCTGGCATACCTGGGTTCCGCATGAGATGGACGCGGAGGAAATCGACAATGCTGACTGGAACGATTACATCAACAAAGAGAATGCGCTCTTCAGTGAGGTAAAACGCCAGGTTACCGATAAGCTGGACGCTGAGCAGCAAACCGAACTGAATCGTTACTATAGTCACAGCCCCATCTATCCGGACTCGTTTCCAACCAACTGGAATCGGTCATATATCATGATGCCGGATGGCAAACCGAAAGGCGCCGTGGTGTTGCTGCATGGTCTGACAGATACCCCCTACAGCCTGCGGCATATCGCTGAAAATTACCGGCAACAGGGGTATGTCGCCATCGGTATCAGATTACCGGACCATGGGACGGTTCCCGCCGGGCTGACCGATGTGGACTGGCAGGACTGGCTTGCCGCCACGCGCCTTGCGGTGAGAGAAGCGAAACGACTGACGGGTAATGATGTGCCCCTGCATATCGTCGGATTTTCCAACGGCGGCGCGCTGGCAATGAAATATTCGCTGGACGCGCTGGATAATGCCGAACTGGCAAAACCCCAGCGGGTGATCCTGATTTCTCCGATGATCGGTATTACCAGCTTCGCGCGTTTTTCCGGCCTCGCTGGCTGGCCCGCGTTTCTTCCCGCCTTCTCGAAAGCCGCATGGTTAAACATCATGCCCGAGTTTAATCCGTTCAAATATAACTCCTTCCCGACGAACGCCGCCCGGCAGTCCTTCCTGCTGACCAAAGCGCTGCAAAAGCAGATAGTGACTGACTCGAGAAATCACAGACTTAACAGCTTACCGCCGGTATTGACCTTTCAGTCCGTTGTGGATTCAACGGTCAGTACGCGGGCGATCGTGACGGCGCTGTATAACCGTTTGCCGGAAAATGGCAGTGAAATTGTCCTCTTCGATTTGAATCATGCCGTCAGGTTTAATTCATTATTACGCCGGACGTCTTACACCGCGCTGGCGCGGTTGCTGCCCGCGCCGCCACGCGCTTATCAGACCACGATCATCACTAACGCGAATTCAGCCAGTACCGATATGGAAATCCGCACAACATCTGCCGGGAAAACAGACACCACAGTGGAAAAGCTGCAGGGAATGCGCTATCTGCCGGACGTATACTCCCTTTCTCATGTCGCGCTCCCTTTCCCGTTAAGCGATTCGCTGTACGGGCGCTATCCCCATCCGCTGAATCAATATGGGATCAGCCTCGGCACGTTTGCTGCTCGCGGCGAGCGTTCGGTGCTGGTTGTGGGTCTGGACTCGCTGATGCGTCAGTCTTCCAATCCGTTCTTTCCCTATATGATCAAGCGCATTGACGAAGGGATCGACACTCGCCCGGCTCTCTCCGGGAAATAGCTCTTCTCTGGATAAGTGGCCACCACGGCCACTTTTTCCTGAGGATGCGGTACTACGCTTTCGCCGACGTCGACAGCCACTGATATACCGCTGACAAATCCTGGCCGGCATATCCCGCGTCCGCCGCCTGCTGCCACAGTTCGGCAATGTTATCCAGCCCCGGCATGGTGTGCGGCTCGGCCAGGGAGAGCGCCAGCCGGGCATCTTTCAGCGCATGCGCCAGTTGCATCTGCGGCGCGAATTGCTCGCTGGCGATGGCATCCAGTTTCACTTTGACATACGGTGCGGCCAGCGGGCCGCCTTCCAGAGCGCTCCAGAGCTGGTCGGGGGTAAAGCCCAGCGTCTTCGCCAGCTGGGCGCTTTCCGCGATGCCCTGCATCATCGAAATCAGCCAGGCATTGAGAACCAGCTTCATTTTCTGGCTGTTGCCCGCGTCGCCAAACCACTGCGTCCCGCGGGAGATGGCCGCGAACACCGGCTCGACGGCGGCGCCCTTTTCACGATCTCCGCTGGCGAGCACCAGGATCTGCGCGTTCTCCGCCGGGGCTTTGGTCCCCGACACCGGGGCATCGATATAGGTCATCGCCGGCTGACGTTCCCGCAACAACGCGATGGCCTGCTGCGTCTCCGGCAGGCCGATGGTGCCCATCTGGCAGTAAATCGCCTGCGGCTGGCAGGCGGGTGCGATTTGCGCCAGTACGTCGAGGGTAGCCTGACCGTCGGCGAGCATACTGATGATCACCTCGGCATCGGCGACCGCCTGCTGCGGCGTGGCGTGCAGAGATAACCCCTGCGCCTGTAAATCCTCGCCGCGGGCTGGCGAACGGTTCCAGCCGGCTACGGTAAAGCCGTTTTTCAGCAGGTTACTGGCAAAAGCATGTCCCATGGCGCCGAGTCCCAGCACCGCGACCTTTGGTAATGTACTCATCTTGTCTGTCCTGATTCGCGTGTTAATAAATGTCGGACGTCTACTATCGCATCTCTGACACGGATGTCAGTAGCAATAACCGCCATAAAAAGTGACGCCGTCACTCATGGTCTCACGGCTGTCGGAGCCACGCCAGCAAACGGCGCATCGCTGGCGTCAGCCGGGCATCATCCTGATAACACAGACACAGGCGGCGCTGTGCCCAGCGATCCTGCAGCGCGATGACGGCAAACCGGTAGCGCTGCTGGTAGCGTTCGGCAATGACGCGGGGCAGGATCGCCCCGCCGGCGCCGTGAGCCACCATCTCGCAAAGCCCTTCAAAATGGCTCATCCGGACCCGGACGTTTAGCGCCTGGCCGAGCCCGGCGGCATGTTGTTCAATATGCTGCTGCAGTGCGCTGGTCTGGTAGAGGGCGACCAGCGACTCGTTGATGACCGCCGCAAACGCCACTTCATTCGCGCCGGCCAGAGGGTGAGTCGGCGGCACAATCAGCACCAGGGGATCATCGGCGACAGGATCCAGATGCAGCGGCCCGGGGTCGACCGCATCGGACACCACCCCGGCCTGCGCCACGCCCGCCAGAATGCTGCTGACGATATCCGCGCTGGTGCGTTCTTCGGTTTCGATCTGCACTGCCGGGTGCGCTGCCATCCAGGCGGCAAGCTTCCCCGGCAAAAATGCCGACAGCGCTGAGGTGTTGGCGAACAGGCGCAGCGTCCCCTGCTGACCGCGGGCGAAGGCGTGCATCGCCTGGCGCAGACGCTGGTGCTGTTCAAGAAGCGGGCGGGCATGGCGCGCCAGTACCTCCCCGGCCTCCGTCATCGTCACCCCGCGGGCATGACGCTGCAACAGGGGAACACCGACCTCTGCTTCCAGCTTGCGCACTCTTTCGCTGGCGGAGGCCAGGGCCAGATGGGCCATGGCTGCCCCACCGGTAATACTGCCGGTATCCACGATGGCGATAAACAACCGCAGATCCGCCAGATCCAGTCGCATCACGCTCTCCTTACCCTTCGGTTTTTCCGTAGTCTTTGGCCAACATACCGCATTGTTGCCCCTGCGACCAGCTGTTTCAATGCCCCTTTCTACCCTGAAAAGTCAGCCATAATGTTCGATTTACACACGATCTCTTTCCTGTTGATCTTTATTGCCGCCGGGCTGGTCAAAGGGGTGACCGGCATGGGATTGCCCACGGTGGCGATGGGCCTGCTTGGCCTGCTGATGCCGCCGCAGGCCGCCGCAGCGCTGCTGGTGCTCCCCTCGCTGCTCACTAATCTCTGGCAGTTACTGGCCGGCCCGGCGCTGGCGCAGATTGTGCGCCGCCTCTGGCTTATGATGACCGGGATTCTTATTGGCACGCTGGCGGGGTCCTCACTGCTGATCGACCTCAATCCCCGGTGGTCAGCGCTGGCGCTTGGCGCCGCATTGATAGTCTATGCCGCTTATGCGCTCTGCGGTCCGGTGTTTCAGGTTTCCGCCCGCGTGGAGAAGTGGCTGTCGCCGATCGTCGGTGGGCTGACCGGCGTGATCACCGGCGCGACCGGGGTATTCGTCATTCCGGCCGTTCCCTGGCTGCAGGCGCTGGGCTTTCGCCGCGACGAGCTGGTGCAGGCCCTGGGGTTGTCGTTCACCCTCTCCACCCTGGCGATGGCGGCTGGCCTCGCCCTGCACGATGGCTGGCATGATGATGCAGGGCTATTGTCGGCACTGGCGCTGTTACCGGCGCTGCTCGGCATGTGGCTGGGACAACGGATCCGCACCCGTCTCAGCCCGCAACGCTTTCGTCAGGGCTTTCTGCTGTTCCTGCTGGCGCTGGGAGTGGAGCTGATCTGTCGGGGATGGCTGGCCTGAATCCACTAGCGGCGGGTAATGTGTTTCACATTGTATTTACTGGTGTTCTGGTAAATGTCGGAGAAATCGACGATCGCCCGGTTCTGGGCGTAACTGATCGACTGCACCCGCAGCAGGAGGCTGTTTGGCGCCACCTGCAGCAGCTCCGCCTGCTCGCGGGTCGCCAACACCGGGGTATAGCTGCGGTGGCTCTCGATAATGGTGATATGGCACTCTTTTTTGAAATAGTTGAACTTAGACTGCTCGAGGTTACCCACGCTGAGCCAGGGAAAGGTGGCGAATGGGATATAGCTGTTTTCCACCAGGATCGGCACCTCATCGATTAGCCGCAGCCGTCGGACGTAATACACTTTCTCCCCCGGCTGGATCTTTAACTGCTGGGCAATGGCCGGAGGGGCATCAAGCAGCGTAAATTCAATGACTTTGTTACGGTAGTTGGTGACGCCGACCACCTGCATCTGGTAGTTAAACCCCTCCAGTTCTCCGCCATGATAGTTGCTTTTACGCACAATGCAGGTTCCGCTACCGTGACGCCGCGCAATCAGTTTTTCCTCCTCCAGTAGCGCCAGCGCTTTGCGCAGCGTCATCACCGAGACCTGCAGCTCCGCAGCGAGCGCTTTTTCGCTGGGCAGCATATCGCCCACGGCATAGTCATCGCTGTTGATGCGGGCCTTCAGTTCAGTGGCAATCTTTTTATAAATCACTTTTAGATGTCTCGATGGCGTAGTTTCTGGCAAATGGAATTCTGATCAACCAAATGTAAATAAAGGATTATTTTTATTTTACGGCGAAAAATCCAACCCTAACTCATCTATAAATCACGCCATATTTATATATCTGTCCAGTAACAATATATATGACTTTCGTCACAGTTGGCCCTTTTCCTGCTCGGGATACCGATGGTCAGCTCCTAGTCTGATAAGCCTATTCAGCAGGTCTGCGAGGACAAGAGGACAACCATGATTGGGGTGAAAAAGCTTCAGGACTTTTCCAAGGCGATGATCGGGCCGGTGCTGTATCTGCCAGCTATCGGCCTGTTGATCGCCCTGTTCAGCATGACAACCAACCGACTGTGGGTGGATGAAAGCAGCGGGATCTACCTGGTGGGGAAATTCGTCTCCAGCATGCTCTGGGCGCTGATGAACCATCTCGGGTTTCTGTTCTGCCTGGGGCTGGCCAGCGGCCTCGCGAAAACCCGCAAGGCTGAAGCGACCTTCGTGGCGGCGATGACCTGGCTTATCTACCTGGCGGCGAACAACAGCTGGCTGACCCTGACCCATCGCCTGGCGACCGGGGCCACTAACGCGCAACTGTACGGCAGCGGACAAACCTTTATCTTCGGTTTTCAGGTTATCGATATGGGCGTGTTCCTCGGTATCATCCTCGGCTGCGCCGTCGCCTTTGTCCACAATCGTGTGGTCGGTATTGAGTTTCGCGGCGCGCTGTCGATCTACGGCAACAGCAAGCTGGTGCTGATCGTGATGCTGCCGCTGGTTGGCCTGTTTGCTATCGCCACCGTCTATCTCTGGCCGATGGTGGAGCTGGGCATCTCAGCGTTGACCGGCTTTATGAAATCCTTTGGCGCCATCGGGGTCTTCCTGTACGGCTTTCTCAACCGGTTCCTGATCCCGACCGGGCTGCATCATCTGATCTGGTCGCCGTTTGTGTTTACTTCTATCGGCGGTCAGTTGCTGGTTGATGGTCAGACGGTAATGGGTGCCAAGCCCATTTTTCTTGCCGAAATCGCCCGCCATCCCATTGGCGCGCTGAGTGATTCCGCCCGTTTTCTCACCTATGGCATGGTGAAGATTTTCGGCACCGCCGGTATGGCGCTCGCCTTCTACCGCACAGCGAAACCGGAGAATAAGCAGCGGCTGAAAGTCACGCTGATCCCCTTGATTGTTACCTCCGTCCTGGTGGGGATCACCGAACCTTTTGAATTTCTCTTTATCTTCACCGCCCCGCTGCTGTGGCTTATCTACTCCCTGCTGGACGGTTTTTTCCAGATGCTGGCCTGGCTGCTTCATGTCAGGGTCTGCGCCACCAACGGCCTTATCGATTTCGTCGTATATAACCTCCCGGCAGGCGCCAGCGTGACGCGCTGGCCGCTGTTTGTCGCCCTCGGCCTGCTGGAAACCGCGACCATGTACCTGGTCGGCACCTTCTGTATTACCCGTCTGCGGCTGCTCACCCCGGGGCGCGAAACCGCAGCCGACGATGAACATTCGCAACAGGCTAATCGCGAGCATCGGGATAAAGGCGCGCTGGTGATTGCCGGGCTGGGCGGTAAAGAGAATGTCTGTGCGGTGGAAAACTGTTTTACCCGTCTGCGGGTTGATGTGCGGGACCCCGCCCTTATCCAGCAGACGCTGTTGAAAGAGAGCGGCGGGAGCAACGTGCTGATCAAAGGAAACCATGTCCAGGTGATCTATGGCCTGGGGGTCAACAAAATTCGAACGGCGGTCAACGCCAGTCTGGGTGTTACTGAATAACGAGGTGGTAAATGAAAGATAATTTTGTGGTCACGATTGCCGGCGGCGGCAGTACTTATACCCCAGGGATTGTGATGATGTTACTGGAAAATATGTCACGCTTTCCCCTGCGGGAGATCCGTCTGTACGACAACCATCACCAGCGTCAGAAGACCATCGGCGACGCCTGCGCCATTCTGGTGGCAGAACGCTTCCCGCAGGTGAAGTTCAGCTATACCACCGATCCGCAGGCGGCCTTTACCGGCGTGGATTTCGTGATGGCGCATATTCGCGTTGGCCTGTATGAGATGCGGGAAAAGGATGAAAAGATCCCACTGAAATATGGCGTGCCGGGTCAGGAGACCTGTGGCCCGGGTGGGATTGCCTACGGTATGCGCTCCATTGCCGGGGTGCTGGAGCTGGTCGATTATATGCAGCAGTACGCGCCAGGGGCCTGGATGCTCAACTACTCCAACCCGGCGGCTATCGTCGCGGAAGCGACCCGTCGTCTGCGGCCCGACGCGCGCATCATCAACATCTGCGATATGCCGGTGGCCATCGAGGGGCTGTTTGCCGACATCCTCGGCCTGCCATCGCGTAAGGCGCTGAACGTCCGATACTACGGCCTGAACCACTTCGGCTGGTGGACCAGCATCACCGATAAAGCCGGTAACGATTTGATGCCGGCGCTGAAACGTCACGTGGCGGAGCAGGGATACAGCAGCCCAAAGGAAGACTTTCAGCATAAGGCGCCGAGCTGGATCGAGACGTTTAAAAAGGTGAAGGATGTGTTTGCCCTCGATCCGTCGACGCTGCCTAACACCTATCTGAAATACTATCTCTACCCGGACTATGAGGTGGCGCACGCCGATCCAGACTTTACCCGGGCCAACGAGGTCATGGCCGGGCGTGAAAAAGAGGTGTTTGATATGGCCCGGGAGATCACCCGTCGCGGTACTGCGGAAGGCGCGCATTTCCATGCCGGGGCCCATGCCACTTTTATTGTCGACCTCGCCTGCGCCATCGCCTTTAACACCCAGGAGCGGATGCTGCTGATCGTCGAGAACAACGGAGCCATCGCCAACTTTGATGAGACGGCGATGGTGGAAGTTCCCTGTCTGGTGGGCGTCAACGGCCCGGAACCGCTGGCGATGGGGAAAATCCCGTCGTTCCAGAAAGGATTGATGGAGCAGCAGGTGGCGGTCGAGAAGCTGGTGGTTGATGCCTGGATTGAGGGCAGTTACCAGAAACTGTGGCAGGCCATCACCCTGTCAAAAACGGTGCCCAGCGCCGCGGTGGCGAAAGCCATCCTCGATGAACTGATCGTCGCCAACGAAGGCTACTGGCCCGCACTGCACTGATCTTTTTCGTGATGGGTAAGATGTAGAGAATCCCCCTTCTCTGCATTTTTACCCAGCGTTCCCGCCGGCCACACATTCATCCTATAACCTCCCCCATGGGCTTTCTTCCCCTCCAGACCGTTGCCAGAAGGCCGCCATCCTCGTTTTACCCTGATCACAGTAATGAAATATAAATTCTATTCTTCGGTATTATGGCGTAAAAATGTGATCTGCGTTGTATTCTTTGATTTACATTAACCCACTGAAAACAACATCATTATTACCAGGATGTAAATTTAACCTGGTTTTCATGGGGATATGCTCCCTCCATCCTTTGTGATTGGCTTCATGCATTTACCATTCTGCAACACCAATTTGAAATTAAATTTTCATAATGTGATCTTGTAGCATGCTCATTCCATTTCTTTGTGCCATATTCTTACCACGGTAAATCGCCGGAGCGACAGCAACGTACTACACCAGAGCGCTGTTCATCGGCAAATGTCGGCGCGACCGACGCACTGAAGATCGCTAACCCAAAAGGAGAACGGATATCGACTACATCTATGTCAACACCAAGCCGTAAACCTCTTTGACCGCCATTGCTTAGCGTACCCTGCCTTGTGCCGAGCAATCACACAAAGAATAAAATCATTTAATTCAGTTAGTTACGACAACACAGGCGTGATAAATCCTGACTGGGGAGATGTATTTTTATCTTGTGTCGTTCAACAAAATAAAGGGACTACCATGTCATTTATAACAAACCTGAACCAGCAACAGAGAAAACGACTTCATCAGATTACCTTAGTGGCCACCTTCGGCGGCCTGCTTTTCGGTTACGACACCGGCGTGATTAACGGCGCCTTTTCCTCACTGAAGCAATACATGGCGCTGACCCCGACCACCGAGGGGCTGGTCATGAGCGTTCTGCTGGTCGGCGCCGCGCTGGGCAGCGTCTTTGGCGGCAAGTTTGCCGACTTCTTCGGCCGGCGAAAATACTTACTGTTTCTCTCCTTTATTTTTCTCATCGGTGCGTTGCTCTCCGCCGCTGCCCCCGATATCACGACTTTGCTGATTGCCCGCGCCCTGCTGGGCTACGCCGTCGGCGGCGCCTCGGTTACCGCTCCGACCTTCATTTCTGAAGTGGCGCCCACCGAGATGCGTGGCAAACTCACCGGCCTGAATGAAGTCGCCATCGTCATTGGCCAGCTGGCGGCGTTTGCCATCAACGCGATCATCGGCATCATCTGGGGCCATCTGCCGGACGTCTGGCGCTATATGCTGCTGGTCCAGGCCATCCCGGCCATCTGTCTTTTCGTGGGCATGTGGCGCGCGCCGGAAAGCCCGCGCTGGCTGATTAGCAAAAATCGTCATGATGAAGCGCTGTATATTCTCAAACAGATCCGCCCGGCGGAACGCGCGCAGAAAGAGTACGACGACATCTCTACCTTAATCAAAATTGAAGCTGGCAATAAGAACAGCGCCCAGGGCACCTTTGCCACGATCGTCAAAACGCCCTGGATCCTCAAAATTTTGCTGGTCGGTATTACCTGGGCCGCCCTGCAGCAAACCACCGGCGTTAACGTCATTATGTATTACGGTACGGAAATTCTGAGTGCCGCCGGTTTCTCCGAACGAACCTCGCTGATCTGCAACGTGCTGAACGGTGTTTTCTCTGTGGGCGGTATGCTGATTGGCGTGCTGTTCCTTGTCGACCGTTTCAAACGTAAGACGATCATTATCTACGGCTTTGCCATTATGGCCACGCTGCACCTGATTATCGCCACTGTCGACTACACCCTGGTGGGCGATCTGAAAGCCACCGTCATCTGGCTGCTGGGCGCGCTGTTCGTCGGTGTGATGCAGGGCTCGATGGGCTTTATTACCTGGGTGGTCTTAGCCGAGCTGTTCCCGCTAAAATTCCGCGGTCTGTCGATGGGTATCTCGGTATTTTTCATGTGGATCATGAACGCGGTGGTCAGCTATCTGTTCCCGCTGCTGCAGGCGAAACTGGGCCTTGGGCCGGTCTTCTTCATCTTCGCGGCCATCAACTATTTAGCCATTCTTTTCGTGGTCTTCGCCCTGCCCGAGACGTCCAATAAGTCGCTTGAGCAGTTAGAAGCGGAGCTGTCAGCGAATCATGAGGGTAAAAAATCCACTCGTCTCACCAGGGAGGTTGGTTATGATCGATAACATCACGCTCGATAATCTGCACATCGGCTGCAAGGCCAGTAACAAAGCGGAAGTCATCGCCATGATTGGCGCGGAGTTTAAAGCCAAAGGCTATGTCAATCAGGAGTGCGTTCACTTTCTGCTGGAGCGCGAACATCAGGTCTCGACCTTTTTGGGCAATGGCATCACCCTGCCACATTTGCCGAAATCCGCGACGGATATCATCCTCAAAACCGGGATTGAGATCTATCAGTTTCCTGATGGGGTTATCTGGGATCGCAGCAATGTGATGTTTATTGCCATCGGCGTGATCGCGAAAGAGAAAGAGCATATTGATGTGCTCAAAGAAATTGCCTCGATATTTAGCGATGAGCTAATCGCTAACGCGCTGTCATTAATTTCAGACAAAAATGACTTCCTGAAAATTCTGCAGCATAACGCCCTGCCCCATTAAGTGCCTTTCCGCCCGGGGCCGTTGTCCCGGGTGGCTTCTTTACTTACCCCTGGCAGGAAGACGATCTTACGAATCACCTAATTTTCCCCGTTATAACGTCAATCCCAATAATAACAATGGAAATTAACGTATCTTAAATGACTTATAAATATAACGAGTGTAGCAACTATCGCAGTAACACCTCTACTTTACACATATAAAACAATGATATAGATATTATCCCTACATTTTCGCCGTTCTCTGCTTTAGGCGTTTATTGACGCGCCTCGCCAGGAATAATCTCGCCATCCCATTAATTTTGATTTACATCAATACCCTTTCGGCATTTAAACTGCATTTTACAGCGCGATTATTTTGGCAAGGTGTATACGACATTGGTTTTACGACTTGGATATTTTTTTCGCCGTCCTGCCAGTTTGTGGGGATGGTTGATGTGCAACGCACTTAATGGTATCGCGATTGTACTCTGCTTTCGTGGGATAAGCCGCATCACTGGCTACAGCGAAGCGGTCTGGCAGGCCATCATCACGCTGGCTATTATTATATCAACCTGGTATAGCGCGAATTATTTCGCTGCGCTGGAATCACGTCATGACAAACGACGCTTTTTGCTGCTGGCCTGGGTGGTGATGACTATTTTGTTGAATTTCATTCACCTCAGTGACGGCTAACGCGGACATACAAGGAATCTGCTAATGACGCTGGCGATGCTGTGGGTGCTTATCAGCCACCATAAAGGGCTGACGCTTTTGCTGGTCGTGATTATTGCGCTGCTCTTTATCGCGATCGCCCCGCTGATAAAGAGGCTGTTGCGTAACCTCCACCGCGACCCCTGACCGTTCTGAGCAGGTCGCCGACAGGCGGCCTGCTCTCTTATCTGTACCATTTGCGCCCCCCGACCGCAGCCATTCAGCCTCAATGTTCGCGCACAAAAAGAAATGAGAACCATTATCAATCAAGCTGTGCTAACGTGTCGGCCCGACAAAATGTCAGAAGATAAAAAACAGGGGGAACAGACGACGTGAAGCAGAGTTCAGGGAGCATCACCACAGGCCGGGCTAGCGGGCTGCTGACGCTGGCGGTTGGAGCACTCTTCTACAGTAGCGGCAGCTGCGCCCGGCCAGATCTTCAGCCGCTGGGGCCAAACATCGCGGCCAAAGGATCGGCTTTCTACCACTTTACCCAACGCCAGTATGATTCTGTCGATGGTGCACGCCACTACCGGGTGTGGACCGCCGTACCCAATAAAGCGCCCCCTGCCGCCGGTTACCCGGTGCTGTATATGCTGGACGGTAACGCGGTGATGGATAAGCTCAGCGACGCATTTTTGCAGCAGCTTTCCGCTGGCTCCCCGCCGGTGATCGTCGCGATCGGCTATCAGACGGCGCTGCCTTTCGACACCGCCGCCCGGGCCTGGGATTACACCCCACCGCTAAAGACGTTCACACCTCGCACGGGTAAACCCGCGCCACCGCCGCGGAAAACCGGTGGCAATTATATTTTTCGCCAGCTCCTGACCGAAACGATGGTGCCCCAGGCGGAAGCTAACCTGAAAATAGATCCGCGCCAGCGGGCTCTCTGGGGCCACTCCTACGGCGGACTGTTTGTACTCGACGCGTGGCGAAACCACTCCCTGTTCAGGATCTACTATTCTGCCAGCCCGTCGCTTGGCCAGGCGCAGACCTATCCCCTGAAGGACACCGCGACCCTTGATGGCACCGCGTTTACCGGGACGTCACTGTATCTGCTGGAAGGCGATGGAAAAGCCGCCGCCGAGCCCTCCGGGCATGAAGCCTCCCTGGGCGTACTGCGTCAGACCCAGCGGCAGCTGGCCGGTAACGGTCTGACGGTGCAGTTCTGGCGCTACCCTGGACTGACGCATGGGCAGATGTTCGATGTCTCGTTGCGCTCCGCGCTGCTTCATCTCTCCGGGCAGCCTCCGTTGGCGCATCAGTAACGATCCCGCGCCCACCAGCCAACGGCGGGCGCGTTAATTCTGCTGCGGCAGATGGTTAATATCGACCGGCTCGCCGAACAGAAAGCCCTGCATTTCGTCGCATCCCTCTTCTTCGAGGATCTGCCGTTGCCCCTCGGTTTCCACCCCTTCGGCGATAAGCGGGGTATTGATTGAGTTACCCAGCGAAATTATCGCCCGCACAAAAGAACGAACCTGAGGATTGCTCTCCACATCCTGCATAAAGCTACGGTCGAGTTTAATCACGTCGAAATGAAAATCGCGCAGCATGCTCAGGGAGGAGTAGCCGGTGCCGAAATCATCCAGCGCGATACTGATGCCCATTTTTTGCAGATGATGCAGCACGCTGAACGCCAGCTGTTTATTGATGATGAACGCCGTCTCCGTCACTTCAAATTCCAGCAGGCTAACCGGATAAGCGGTTCGCATCAGGATCTCGCGGACTTTTTCGATAAAGCTACGGTGACGCAACTGTACCGGTGAGATATTAACTGAGATTTTTTTGTTCAGCCGGTTATCCAGTGACTCGCTACAGACCTGCTCCAGTACCCAGTAGCCTAATGGCACAATGGCGCCACTCTCCTCGGCGACCGGAATAAACACCTCCGGAGGGATCGCTCCCAGCTGCGGATGCTGCCAGCGCAACAGCGCTTCGTAACCGGTTATCCGCCGATCTTTAATATTGCGGATCGCCTGATAGTGCAGCGAGAACTCTCCGGTGTGAATTCCACGGCGAATGTCGGCGGCCATCATATTTCGCTGCCGCGTTTTGTCATCCATTTCACGTTCGTACCAGCATATTTTGGTATCGAGACTGCTTTTCGCCCGGTACATGGCCAGATCGGAATTACTCAGTACGGTGTTAATGTCCGTTCCGTCCAGCGGATAGACCGAAATGCCAATGCTGGCGGAAAGGATCACTTCCGTTGCGGCAAAGGTCTGTTTGCCGCTAAAACAGTGCCACAGGCGGGCGGCAAAGGCGTCCACTTCGCTCTCATCCTAGAAAGGCTTGAGCGCAACAAACTCATCGCCGCCAAAGCGCGCCACCACCTCCTCTTTCTGCAGCGTTTTCAGCACCGCGCCCGCCACGCGCTGCAGCAGCTGATCGCCAATAAGATGGCCTTCCAGATCGTTAATCTCTTTAAACTTATCCAGGTCGACTGTGAAAACAGCAAACCGGCGGGCATCATTACTGGTGATCAGCTTTTCCGCCCGCTCGAAGAATTCCACGCGGTTAGTTAACCCGGTCAGCGCATCGTATCGCGCCATCCAGGCAATACGATCGTTAATCGCCTTTTGTTCACTAATATCCCGGGTAATTTTGGCAAAACCCAGCAGGGTATTTTGCTCATCGTGGATAGTATCGATCATCACATGCGCCCAGAAGCGGGAGCCGTCTTTGCGATAGCGCCAGCCTTCGCCCTCAAACTGTCCGGTACGGACCGCAACCTCCAGATTTTTCGCTGGCACGCCGGAGCGCTGCTCGGCCTCGCTATAGAAGAGACCAAAATAGCGACCGATAATCTCTTCGCTCAGATAGCCCTTTGCCCGGCGGGCACCTTCGTTCCAGCTGATGACCGCGCCGTCGGTGCTCAGGATATATATGGCATAATCTTTAACACTTTCAATAAAGTGGCGATAGGCAATGTCTGTCAGGTGATCGTGACTCATGTTACAGCGCTCTCTGTGGCTCGGTCGTGGCAAAACGCACTAGATATAGCAGAACAACACCCATGATGAATACAAGGTTAACGCGTTATGTTGCCCTCTTTGCGGCCCCGGCAGTCGCAGGCAGTGCAGCGAATACATGATAAAGCGTAGTGGAATCTCCTGTCCGCTGAGGTGATCGCCTCGGCCTTTTTGCCACTTCAATCGTCCACTAATAGTCACTTTTATTGATTAAAAAGTTTGATTGAAAGAATAAATAAAAGGAGTAATGTTAATAATACTTTCTATGGAGGTTAAATATGTTGCGTGATTATTTAAAAGTGGAAAAAGAAGACCAGCTTGTTGAACAACAGAGTCGTCATGACAATAACCAGCATTATTCGGCAGTCACTGAATGGGTTATTCTGAGTAAAGACGGTCAGCGTAAAGGCCGGGTGTCACTTTTCGACCGCTTTACGACCCGCCGCTCCTGGAGCGACTGCTTTCGCATAACGCAGTTCGATAACAGTGGTAAAGTCGTGGTGGATAAACTCACCGACGCGCTGTAAACCCCCTGGATTCCCGGCCTGACGGGAGAATATTAATACGCAAAATTAACACCTGCATAAAATATACTGATGCGTTGCCATCATGTTATTTTCTTTCTGCATACCGATAATTTAATGGGTAATTTTCGCCATGGTGAACAGCGCGAATGTTTAACCCGAAAAAATGCTGAATATAAGCCCGCTGGTCGGGCTTTTTTACATGGTGCTCACCATCCACGCCACAAAATGCCAAGGACATACCGCACTGGATTGTATACGATGTATATACGAATCATTACGGTATATATCTATGGGAATCGTCAAAATCTCCGATCTGCTGCACGATGATATTCGTGATGCCAGCAAAGCCATGTCCCGCTCCGTCAATGCCCAGGCGGAATACTGGATCCGTCTGGGTATGATGAGTGAACTCTACCCCGAGCTTAACCACCAGCAAATCAAACTGCTGATGCTGAAATCCGGCTCTGACCGTCTGCTGGAGGTGATCAATGCCATCAATAATCATTAAAACTGCCGATGAACTCGCGCGGCAGCGCCATGCCGGCCAGCTGCTGGCATCGGTGTTTGATATGCTGGATACCTTTATCGTGCCCGGCGTCACCACGATGGCAATTAACGATCGAGTGGAAGATTTTATCGTCAACCAGCTGCACGCCCGCCCGGCCAGCAAGGGACAATATGATTTTCCCTATGTGTTAAACACCTCTGTTAACGATGTGGTGTGCCACGGGATCCCCAAAGCGACCGAACATCTGCGCTCGGGGATGATTGTCAATGTCGACATTACGCTGGAAAAAGCAGGCATGATCGCTGACTCCAGTAAGATGTACCTCATCGGCGACGTCTCCCCGCTGGCCCGCCGGCTGGTAAAGACCACCTATGAAGCGATGTGGAAAGGCATTGAGGTGGTGAAACCTGGCGCGACGCTGGGCGACATTGGCCATGCTATCCAGCGCTGGGTCGAGGACCATGGCTACAGCGTGGTCAGAGAATACTGCGGTCACGGCGTTGGTCAGGAAATGCATGAGGAGCCGCAGGTGCTGCATTACGGCAGGCCCGGGGAAGGCGCCGTGTTGCGCGAAGGCATGGTGTTCACTATCGAGCCGATGGTCAACCAGGGCGACAGCCGCATCAAGACCAAAAAAGATGGCTGGACGGTGGTTACCCGCGATAAAAAACTGTCGGCACAGTGGGAACATACCGTAGCCGTCACCGCGAACGGTTTTGAGGTGCTGACGCTACGCGACGATGAGCAAGCGCGGATACACAGCGTGTCTTCCCTTTCTGTATGACGGTGGGCCGCTTGCCGATCCCGCTGTTCGCCCGGGAGCCCGGCTAACGTCTGATTCTGCTGCCGGGCGGCGGCAATAATTGTTTTCATGAATGATTTTCTGCGCGCGCGTCGCCCCGGTGCTTACGACTGGCGCGCGCATAAACCCCACCACAGCTTACCTTTTACCTTCTGCATCCGCTTACCCTTCATCGCCTCTATCCCGCCTTAGCGATAGCGAATAATCACATCCGCTTCACTATGCTGTGCATTTCGCCAGTGGATACTGACCTCGCCGCGATTATCCGGCATCGCATAGCGTGGGCGGTGGCCTGTCACAGCGACCTGTTGCGGTGAACGGTGCTGGCACGAAACCGCGATACGATCGCGCTGCGGGGTGATAAGACAGGCCGGATTGATGACATGCCCTGAAAAATGAACCTGACCAGAGAGGGCCGCAGACGACGCCAGCGGCGCCAGACACAGACATAACAGAGCGAGACGGGACGGAGACATAGCAATCTTCCTTGAGAACGGGTGACACTGCGCGGCACAGAATCGTTTCTGTGTCATACAACCTGCGGCTTCCTGCCGTTACTCCACGCTACTGCAAAATAATGGCAGCGTAAATGATTATTCCGGGCTGTCCGTTCAACTGCCGGGAATAACAGCAACTTTTTATCAAAAATATGTCGGAATAGTTATCTACTGGAAATAATGCATTATATGTATGGAACCATTTTTAATATCAAATGAGATTATACTTACACTAAAAAATAAATAATGTTACAGCTTAACACACCTTATCAATGGGCCTTTACGATGTTCTCCGTATAATCCCGCCCCCGACGGCAGTATACATTAGCGATGCTTACCGTTCTTTTGTGAACAGAAATAAAAAACATGCTTTAAAAATGTTAAACGCTTTTATTAACTTGTGATTATTTAATAAGGTTTGAGTATGAAAGAAAAAGGCACCCTGCTGGTTGTTGGTTCACTGCTGGCCTTAAGTCTGGCTACTGTGACCACCGCCCGCGCGGCGGGAACACTGAATTTCACCGGTAAAATTATTAACGAGTCCTGCCAGATCGCTAACAATGGTGGCGATGTGAATGTCGATTTTGGCAACGTCGATATGTCGGCGCTGAAATCACATGAAGCGAAAACCGCAGAAACGCCGTTCACCATCAACCTGACCGGCTGCCCGCTGGCACAGAACATCAGTATCAGCCTGGAGGGTACCCCAGACACCAATGCTAACGGCACCAGCGCCGCCGTGCTGGCGCTCTCCGACGCCGCGGATACCGCCAAAGGTGTGGGCATTGAAGTCTTCTCTTCTCCTGATGGCTCAACGGAAGGCACTCAGCTGACCTTTGACAAGCAGAGCAAAACGGCGGTTTCGCAAGCCGACGAAAACGGTGATATTGCATTTAACTTTATTGCCGATCTGAAAAGCGATTCCTCACAGGATGTGACTGCCGGCAATATTAATGCCACAGCCAATATTGATATTGTTTATGAATAGAATGTTCTGATTTCCGTCGTTATCAAGGGCAGATCCCCCTGCCCTTATTTTCATTCCTCGTGACCGGATCCTCAACTATGCAGTGTTATAAAGTGGCTTTTATCCTGAGTCTTCTCTTTTGCCCGTTCCTGGCGTCTGCCGCCGGGGTTGCCATTGCCGGCACACGTGTTATTTATAATGAACAAAGTCATGAGGCCGACATTACCGTCAAAAATACGAATCCTCACGATCCGGTGCTTATTCAGAGCTGGGTGGACGATCTGGCTGATAATAATAAATCACCCTTTATCGTCACCCCGCCATTGTTCCGTCTGGACGCCGGAGACAGCAACGATCTGCGCGTGCTGTTAACCTCGCCGCAGCTACCGCATGACCGGGAGAGTTTGTTCACCCTGAACATCAAAGTGATTCCCGCCAATACCGCACCGGCTGGCGAGAACATTCTGCAATTTGCCATTAAGAATCAACTTAAGTTAATTTATCGCCCGGCAGGGCTCCCCGGCTCGGCGCTCGACGCGGCGCAGCACCTGCGCTGGCACGTCAGTGGCAACCACCTGCAGGCGGAAAACGCCTCTCCCTATTATGTGACTATCACCACGCTCAGCTGCGCGGGCCAGAACCAGAAAACGCCGCTTGAGCACAGCGTGATTGCCCCTCACAGCCGTGAAGAGTACGCCCTGGCCGGCGAGTCCTGCGCCCACGAGGTGAGCTGGCGCATACTGGATGACTTTGGCGCTGTACAGACGTTTAGCGCCCCCGTCCCGGCGCATTAACCGCCTGAAATCGCGATGCGCCACGGCCCGGCTCATACCGTTACCGTCGTCAGCCTCTCCATCCTGCTTGCCGGACAGAGCGCGCCTTTGCACGCCCAGGCGACCTTTAATATGGATCTGCTGGAAAAAAACGACCATTTGCCGACGGTGGATCTGCAGCGCTTCAATCAGCAAACGAGCCAGCCGCCTGGCGACTATCCGGTGAACTGGCAGGTCAACGGCGTCACCCTGGACGCCCGTAAGATCATCACGTTTCGCCAGAACGATCGCGGACAATTGACGCCCTGCCTTCAACGGGAAGACCTGGTGCAGGCGGGGGTTAATCCGGCCGTGCTGGCACAGGCACCCGGCGCAACGCCCCGCTCATGCCCCGAACTCACCACGCTGCTGCCGGGCAGTACGGTCAATTTCGATTTTGCCCATCAACGGCTGTTAATGACCATTCCCCAGGCGCTGATGACGCACCAGGCGAGGGATAATGTCCCTTCTGCGCTGTGGGATGAAGGTATCAGCGCCTTTCAGAGCAATTACCGCTTTTCAGGCGCCAGCCAGCGTACCCGCGAGGGCAACACCGAGCGCGATAACTATCTGATGTTGAAAAGTGGCGTGAACGCCGGCGCCTGGCGCCTGCGCGCCAGCAACAGCCTGACCGCCAACAGCGACGATAAGCCCCACTGGACCACCAGCGGCGCCTGGCTTGAGCGCGATCTGACGCGCTGGCGGAGTGAACTGACGCTCGGGGATACCTTCACGTCGGGCGATGTGTTCGACGCGGTCCAGTTTCAGGGAATTGCCCTCGCCTCCAGTGATGCGATGCTCCCGGACTCGCAGAAAGGTTTTGCCCCGACCATCCGCGGGATAGCCAGAACCAACGCCCAGGTCACGGTTCGGCAAAATGGCTACGTGCTGTATCAAACCTACGTCACCCCTGGCGCGTTCGTGATTGACGATCTTTATCCTACCGCCAGTAGCGGCAATCTTGAGGTTGCCGTCAAAGAGTCGGATGGCGAAATTCGCCGCTTCACCCAGCCGTATGCTTCGGTGACCAGCATGCAGCGCGAAGGCAACCTGAAATACAACCTCGTCGCCGGGCGCTATCATAGCGACGATGCCAGCGAGCAGCCGTCGATGATGCAGCTGTCGCTGATGCGCGGATTTGCCCACAACCTGACGCTGTTTGGCGGGCTGCAAAGCACGGCGCAATACCACAATCTCTCGGTCGGTGCGGGACAAGGGCTGGGCGATGCCGGGGCGCTCTCGCTGCAGTTGTTAAACGCCCGTGACGGGCAGCAGCAGGATCCGATCGATGGCCGGGCCTGGCAGCTCCAGTACAGCAAAGGTTTTGACCGTCTTGGCACGCAGTTCACCTTCACGGGCTGGCGTTATTCACATCAGCGCTATGCCACGCTGAGCGAGGCGTATTCCAGCCCGGATCCCGACGCCGACTCGCAGGATAACGACAACAAAAAATCGACCCTGCAAATCACCGCCAGCCAGAGTCTGCCGTACGATATCACCCTCTATCTGAGTCTCGACCAGGACAGCTACTGGTCAGGGGGCGCCACACAGCGTACCGCCAATATGGGGATCAGCAGCCAGTTTCACGGTATCGCGTGGTCGCTCAGCTACAGCGACTCTCACAGCAGTGACAGTGATGAGGAGGACGACGAGCCACAGTCCGACAAAGTGGTGACGTTGTCACTTTCAGTGCCGCTGAGCCATCTGCTGCCGGGCAGCTATGCCGGCTATACCCTGACCTCCTCCCGCCACAGTGCCGACAGTCAGATGGTCAGTCTCAACGGCACCTTGCTGGATAATCATGCACTTAGCTACGCCGTCAGCCAAACGCTCGATCGGCAAAACGGGCACAGCGGCAGCCTGACGGCCGGCTACAGCAGTGGAATGGGCGACCTCAATATCGGCTACAGCCGCGATTCGCAGGCCACTCGCCTGAACTACGGCGCCAGCGGAGGTATCCTGATTCACCGCCACGGGGTGGTCTTTACGCCCGAAATGAATGGTTCGGTTGTACTGATTGACGCCGGTGGTGCCAGCGGTGTGACCCTCGCCAACCAGAAAACCATCACCACCAATGGAGACGGGTACGCCGTGTTGCCCTTCGCCACCGCCTATCACCGCAACGACGTCTCCCTCGACAGCCACTCGCTGCCGGAGAATGTGGATCTGGCCAACAGCACCGTGACGCTGGTGCCCACCAAAGACGCGGTGGTGCTGGCGCGTTTTCACACCCACGTTGGTTATAAAGCGCTGTTTACACTGCAGTCGCAGGGACAACCGCTGCCCTTTGGCAGCGAGGTGCGCGCCAAAGATACCAGCAGCATCGTTGCCAGCGAGGGTCAGGTGTACCTCGCCGGCCTGGCGCCGAAAGGCACCCTGTATGCACAATGGGGGCCAGGCCCTCAGCAGCACTGTACTGCCCGCTACGATCTCACCCCGACGCTGGCGCAGACACCCCATCCACTCATTTTACAGCAGACGTTAACATGTCCTTTTTAACTCTCCTGCGTCGGGCCGCTCTGACGCTGTTACTTGCCCTGTTACCGGCCGTCAGCGGATGGGCCTGTACGCCAGTGTTTGTCCGCGGCCAGGCCAGCACCCTTCGGCTGAACGTAGGGCAACTCACCGTGCCGGCTGACGCCAGACCGGGCACCCCGCTGTATCACAAAAGTTTTGCCTGGAATCGCCTTAGCGACGGCGGCGAACAGTGGATCCGCTGCGCGGACGACCCGCACGGACTGTCGCCGCTGCTGCTGGACAGTCTGCTGTCCGGCGGGGCGACGCGACCGACGGTTTATCAAACCAACCTCGCCGGCATTGGCGTTCGCGTATCGCTGCGCGCTATCGGCGGCTATGGCGGCTTTCCTGACCGGCCGACGCCCTCGCCGTTTAGCGAACGGGTGAACAATCCGGCCATATTGCCTGATGCGGTGTGGAAACTGGGCTATTTCCGCCTGACGATTGAGCTTATTAAAACCGGTCCCGCGGCGACACCGGGCGAGCTTGAGTATCACAGCGAGCATTTTTTAATGGCAGAGCATACCCCGCTGGCCGCGTTAGACTTAACCGGCAGGGTCAACACCGCGGGATGTTCCGTGAATGACGCCACGCCAGCGCTGATTAAGCTGCCCGCCGCGATGCTTGACCACTTCGGCGGCGTCGGCAAAACCACCGGCGATACCCCTTTCGCGCTGCAGCTGGATTGCAACAGCGCGGTCACGGTTTCCCTGCGTGTTGACGGCGCAGAGCCCCTCACCGCCCGGGATCATGGCGTTTTGCGCAATGACGCCACGGACGATCGGGCGCAGGGTATCGGGGTGCAACTGCTTTACCATCGTCAGCCGGTCGCCCTGAATCATGAGATGACGCTGGGCAGCGCCAGCCCGGGACGGTTTACGCTGCCGCTCACTGCCCGCTACTACCAGACCCGCCCCCGGGTCACCGCCGGTCAGGTGTCGGCCGTTGCGACCTATACCTTACATTATGACTAAGCGATGGCGAACCGACGGATGAAGGAATTGCTCTGACCCACGAATCGTAAGAGAATAGCCGCTACACGCGACGATCTGATTACACGGGAGTTTATCATCAGCCATTCTCGTCGATTCCCCTTAGCCAGCAAAGTGGCGCTGGCAGGTGCGGTTCTCATTGCCGCCGGCATGCTGTTCAGCTGCACCAGTAAGGCCCCTAAATCCCTCGTCACGCCGCCGAAAAGCGCAGCCGTTAAAGCCGGCCAGACGCACCGGGAGCCGGTACGCGGCGTGTGGCTCACCACCGTTTCGCGCCTTGACTGGCCGCCGGTCGGGTCGATTATTGCCAGTACGCCGGAGAGCCGCATCACCCAGCAAAAGCTGGCGCTGATCGCCAAACTCGATAACCTGCAGCGCCTGGGCATTAACACCGTCTTTTTCCAGGTGAAGCCGGACGGTACGGCGCTCTGGCGGTCAGATATTCTGCCGTGGTCCGATATGCTGACCGGTAAAATCGGCGAATACCCCGGCTACGATCCGCTGCAGTTTATGCTGGATGAAGCGCACAAGCGCGGTATGAAGGTTCACGCATGGTTTAACCCCTATCGTGTCTCGGTCAACACCAAACCGTCGACCGTTGCCGAGCTGAATAACACCCTCACGCAGGTGCCGGCCAGCGTGTTCGTCCTGCACCGTAACTGGATCCGCACCGCCAGCGATCGCTTTGTTCTCGACCCGGGCATCCCCGAAGCGCGGGACTGGATCACCAGCATCGTCGCAGAAGTGGTGCAAAACTACCCGATTGACGGTGTGCAGTTCGACGACTATTTCTACACCGAAACCGCCGCTTCACCGCTTAACGATAATGAAACCTTCCGCCGTTACGGGCAGGGCTACGCCTCGAAAGGCGACTGGCGCCGGCATAACACCCAGCAGCTCATTGCCCAGGTTTCCAGCACCATCAAAAAGCTCAATCCGAACGTTGAGTTTGGCGTGAGCCCGGCCGGGGTGTGGCGCAACCGCTCCCACGATCCGGCGGGGTCGGATACCCGGGGCGCGGCCGCGTATGATGAGTCCTATGCCGATACCCGCAGCTGGGTGCAGCAGGGACTGCTCGACTACATCGCCCCGCAGATCTACTGGCCGTTTGCCCGCGATGCGGCGCGCTATGATGTGCTGGCCAACTGGTGGGCCGAGGTGGTTAAGCCAACGCATACCCGGCTGTATATCGGCGTGGCGCTGTACAAAGTGGGTGAGCCGTCTAAAAATGAGCCTGACTGGACGGTGGACGGCGGTGTGCCGGAGCTGAAAAAGCAGCTCGACCTCAATGAGACTCTGCCGCAGATCCAGGGCACGATCCTGTTCCGCGAAAATAATCTCAATCAGCCGCAAACCCGACAGGCGGTCAACTATCTGCGCAGCCGCTGGGGGCAGCCGCAGAGCTAGCCGCCCGCCGGCTTCGCTATAACGCCTGCAACCCTTGCTGCAGGCGGGCGTGCAGCTTCAGCATATTCTCCGTAATGGCCTGCCAGACGTGGGCGGAAAAGTCCGCTGGCAGCGTCCGGCGGGCGCTGTCGATAGCCTGCGGCACCCGCCCGGCAAACTCATTGAGGATCGCCAGCATCTGCTCCCGGGGAAAGTTCACCGCTTTGGCGGTCGCCAGAAAATGACGCGGATAGATCGCGTTAATCTCCGTTTTCCGCCCTTTTGTGGCATTGAGCCCCATCGACAGCTTCAGATCGCGCAGATGCAGACCCGTGCCGCCCAGTACCGGAAACGCCGAAATAATGTCGTAGAACGGCGTTAAGCGGTAACTACCGCCGGGCAGCAGGTAAATTGAGAAGTTTTTCGCGTGACCGTCCGTCGCCCCGGCCAGCCACTGAAAGACCATGAATTTCATAAAGTCAGCGCGGTCTTTCAGGGCTTCACTGGACCCCAGCAGAAAAGACATTATCGCGGCGATCCCCGGTCCGCCGTCGGACTCGTATTTCATCGCTGAAGGAAGACCAAACGCCTGACACAGATCCTCCTGCGGCAGACGCAGCAGCACCCGTCCCTCCTGCGCCCAGCGCCGGTCGAAGCGGGTCACCGCCAGCGCGCGGATCCGCGGGGTGGTGATGATCTCTGCCTCCGGCACCGCCAGGCCCAGCGCTCTGGCCAGCGCCAGGCACAGATACTCGTTATCCACGCTTTCACGCAGATCCAGCGTTGCATTAGGCTGCTTAATCTCGCCGATCGGCAGTTTAATGATATGCGTGGTCGGCGTGGTGCCCTGCGGAATACACCAGTGTCCGCCCATCCGCAGCAGCGCCGTTTTCTCCTGGGCGCCGGCCACCGAGATACGGAAATCATCCTGGCCGTTCACCATTCCGAGAGGTATATCCGACTGGTAGGCGGTCAGCAGAGAGGTGAGTTGCGCCTCGTCCAGCGTCTGCCAGCGCAATGCCTCCAGATACGCCTCTTCCCCCGGCGGCAGCAGGGTCACCGCCCCTACGCTATCGCGCCCGACTTCGGCCAGCAGATCGAACGGCTGCGTTGAGCGCGCCTGATAGCGCCTGACGATCCGGTCGCGGACCTGTGGGCTGTCGGGCAGCAGGTTATCAAAATAGTGATACACCGCGTCGGCGGTGATATTGCCATACTGCAGCGGCAGCGAGAGGGAGAGCGGTCTGGCGCGCGGGCTGCGCAGCCACTCTTCGTCGTAGCGAAAACTGTGCGCCCCGTTGGCCTGGCGGGTTAAGGTGCCCACGCGCACATTGTTCATCCAGGTGATAAGCGTTGCCATTACCAGTCAAGGTCCGTGTTGTTATCGGGAGCCGGCGCCGTCTCTGTGGCTTTGGCGTTCAGGGTCATCACCACCCCCAGCGACTGGAGGATCTTAAACAGCGTGGTTAAGGTGGTTTTGTCGGGGTGATTTTCAAAATTGGACAGCGTCGCCTGCTTAATACCGATCCGCCTGGCCAGCGCATCCTGTGTCCAGTGGTTCTGCTGGCGCAGCAGCTTCAGATAATTGGCCAGCTGCACGGGACTGTATATCTGCGGGGAATTCATCGTCTGGTTCCTCACCATCATTTATCCCTTTATCGGGATAAATTTGGTTTTATACCCTGCAGGGGATAATGTCAAGATTATCCCCTGATGGGGATAGAAAGAGGATTATCCTCATGTGGGGATAAAGCAGGAAAGAGGGTAGCCTGAGATGCCTGTACATGCCCGGTGGCGGCTGCACCTTACCGGGCCTGGGGGCTGTCTCTGCCCGCTCCGTAACGATCCAGGCCGGACAGCCGGGCTTAACTGCCGCGATAGGTCGACCACCCGCCCGGGGCGATGAGAAACGGCAGATGGAAATGGTCATCTGCCGCCTCGCCGATGACAAAATCAATCTGCGCCCGGGTAAAGACGCTCTCGCGCCCGGCGCGGGTAAACCACGCCCCGGTTTCCGCCGTTAAGCAATAGCGCCCCGCCGGCAGCGGCGCGTCGCTGAAGGTGGCGATACGCCCCTGCGCATTGGTCACCAGGGTCGCCAGCGTCTCGCCCTCCCGGCTCAGGCTGACCGTTACGCCTTCTGCCGGCGTACCGGTGGAAATATCCAGAATATGGGTGCTCAGGGTGCTCATTCGCCAATCACTCCTTCCAGTCTTAACATCGTAATCTCCCGCAGCTGGGCAAGCGCCTCGGCCACTTCTTCGTCGGCGGTATGCTGCAGCCGGCGCGTCAGCGCCTGCAACATCTCATCGCCGCTGCGCCCTTTGGCACGGATTAAAAACACCCGGCCAAAACGGGCCTCGTAGCGGGCATTGCCCTCCCGCAGGGCCTGCGCGAGCCGCTCATTCTCGCTGTCCACCGCCGACTGCTCCTGGCGCGACAGCGCCGCGTGCGCCTGGCTGCCGGTCGGCTTTTCACCGATCCGCGGATGGGCGCTGAGCGCCGCGTTCAGCTCGTCCTCTCCCCAGTTAGCCATCGCCTCCCGGGCGGTCTGCAGCAGCGCATGGCGGCTGGCGAAAGGTCGCAAGCTCACCAGCGTCTCGCCCCAGGCCGGGATCGCCACGCAGGGGGCCAGCAGCCCCACTGCCTCATCTTTACTCAGGCCGTTAAACTGACTCAGCGCGATCATCCTGACTCCTTATCGTTTTCGTCGCCGCCTGCTCCTGCGGCAGAATAAGGTTCAGCGCTATCGCTACCAGCCCACCGCTGGTGGCCGCCGAACCGAACAGATCGCCGACCATCGGCGGAAAATGGCTGAGAAACGCCGGCACCGACTCGACGCCAAGGCCAGCACCAAACGCCAGACCCACAATCAGCACATCGCGACGGCTCAGCGGGGTCTGAGTAATAATCCGGATCCCGGCCGCCACCACACAGCCAAACATCACCATCGTGGCGCCCCCCAGTACCGGCGCCGGGATCTGCCGCAGCAGTTCGCCTACCGGGGGAAACAGTCCAAGCAGGATCAGGATCACGCCAATGTAGCGCCCGACGTAGCGGCTGGCCACCCCGGTCATCTGGATCACGCCGTTGTTCTGCGCGAAGGTGGTGTTGGGAAAAGCACAGAGCATGGCGGCCACCATACAGCTAACGCCGTCCGCCAGGATACCGCCCTTCAGCCGGTTACGAAAAGCATGGTCATCAATAGACTGTTGCGAAATCAGCGAGTTGGCCGTCAGATCGCCCACCGCCTCCAGAATACAGACCAGCGACACCAGGGCGACCGGCAGAAATATCGCGCTGTTAAACTGAAAACCGAACGGAAACAGCGTCGGCAGACGAAACAGGGTGTCGCCCAGACTGTGAAGATGGAACTGACCGCTCAGCCCCGCCGCCACACAGCCCACGACAATGCCCACCACCACCGAGGAGAGCCGCAGCCAGCGGTTTTTGGCGCAGCTCAGCAGGACGATAACCCCGAGGGTACCCGCCCCGAGCGCGATGTTGCTCATGCTGGCGAAATCCTCGGCCTTTTCCCCACCGCACCAGTTGATGACGCTAACCTTGATCAGGCTGATGCCGATCAGCGCAATCACGCTGCCGGTAATAATCGGGGTAAAGATTTTCTTCAGCGGCTCAATAAAACGGCTGACAATCACCGGCACCAGCGCGGCGACAAAGTTAACGCCGAACAGCATCGCCATAATATCCTGCGGCCCGCCGCCCTGCGCTTTCACCCACATCCCCCCGGCCACCGCCACGCCAAGAAAGGCGAAGCTGGTGCCCTGCATGCAGATCATCCCGGCCCCCATGCCCCAGACCCGGTTGGACTGCAGAAAGGTGCCAATGCCCGAGGCCAGCAGCGACATACTGATGAGATACGGCAGCCACTCGCCAAGCCCGAGGGTCGCGCCGATGATCAGCGGCGGCGTGATAATCCCCACCAGGCCCGCCAGCACATGCTGGAGGGCGCTGAAAAAAGCCGGAAGCGGTGGGATCCGCTGTTCAAGGCCGTAAAGCAGGCCGCTGTGATGTTCGTCAGACATGGTGTTATCCCGTAGCAAAGAGAAGTGCATGGGCTAGTGCACAAAGCAGGCCAGAGGCGACAAAAACGATCGGAAAATTTTATTAACACTTCAAAATCATCAACTTAAATCACTCTCTTTACCTATGTCTTCCCGCCGCTGCTGAACCAGACCGTTGAAACAATAGATTCTTAATGCAACATTGAGAAACTTTTGATTCATAAAAAGGCAACCAATTCGTCACATTGCACCGATGCGGTGCGTCATGAGCCATCGCTGTGCCTGTGGCAGGCGGTTTTCCTCCCTCCGGCGAACTGGTACGCAAATTGCTGGAGTCAGTCACGACATCTGGATAAGGAGAATAAAATGAAAGCAATCGTGATTGGCGCCGGCATCGGCGGCTTAAGTGCGGCCGTGGCGCTCAAACAGTCGGGGATCGACTGCGACGTCTATGAAGCGGTGAAAGAGATCAAACCGGTCGGCGCGGCGATTTCCGTGTGGCCCAACGGCGTGAAGTGCATGGCCCACCTCGGCATGGGCGACATCATGGAGACCTTCGGCGGGCCGCTGCGCCGGATGGCGTATCGCGATTTCCGCAGCGGCGAGAACATGACCCAGTTCAGTCTCGCCCCGCTGATCGAACGCACCGGCAGCCGGCCCTGCCCGGTCTCCCGGGCAGAGCTGCAGCGGGAAATGCTGGATTTCTGGGGACGGGAAAGCGTGCAGTTCGGCAAACGCGTCACCCGCTGTGAGGAAGACGCCGACGGCGTGACGGTGTGGTTTACCGATGGCAGCCGCGCCAGCGGCGATCTGCTGATTGCCGCCGACGGCAGCCATTCCGCACTGCGTCCGTGGGTGCTGGGCTTTACCCCGCCGCGCCGCTACGCCGGCTACGTCAACTGGAACGGTCTGGTGGAGATAGATGAAGCGCTGGCACCCGGCGATCAGTGGACCACCTTTGTCGGCGAAGGCAAGCGCGTCTCATTGATGCCGGTCTCCGGCGGCCGGTTCTACTTTTTCTTTGATGTGCCGCTGCCGGCGGGTCTGGCGGAGGATCGCGACACCCTGCGCGCCGACCTCAGCCGCTACTTTGCCGGCTGGGCGCCGCCGGTGCAGAAGCTTATCGCCGCCCTCGATCCGCAGACCACTAACCGCATTGAAATCCATGATATCGAACCGTTCAGCCGCCTGGTACGCGGCCGCGTCGCGCTGCTCGGCGACGCCGGACACAGTACCACCCCGGATATTGGCCAGGGGGGCTGCGCGGCGATGGAAGATGCAGTGGTGCTGGGCGCTGTGTTCCGCCAGACCCACGATATTGCGGCCGCCCTGGGCGAGTATGAAGCCCAGCGCTGCGACCGGGTTCGTGACCTGGTGCTGAAGGCGCGCAAGCGCTGCGATATCACCCACGGGAAGGATATGCAGCTCACCGAAGCCTGGTACCAGGAGCTGCGCGAGGAGACCGGGGAGCGCATTATCAACGGCATGTGCGACACCATCCTCAGCGGGCCGCTGGGCTGACCGTCGCCATGGATTCGATCACCGCACTCAGCGTCTGAATGGCCATTTGCGCGGGCCGCGAAAGCTGACGCGAGGGCGCAGTGCACAGCGCCAGGGTCAGCGGTCGCAGCAGCGTACTGCGCAGCGGGATAAAGGCCAGCTGCCCGCGCTGGACCTCGTCCAGCACGTCGAGCAGGCTAAGGAGCGTCACGCCGCTGCCGCGCAGCACCAGCGATTTGATGAGCCGGATATCATTGCAGCTGATGGTATTCTCCGGCGCAAAGTCATGGTGGCGATAGAGGAGCGCCACCCGCTCATGGACGATCAGCGGCGCGCCGGGCACAATGTGCCGCTCCAGGCTGAGCTCGCCCAAAGACAGCGCTTTCGCCCCCGCCAGGGGATGGTCCGGGCGCATCACAATCCCCACCTCCAGTTCGGCAAAGGCCAGCACGCTGAGCCCGGCCTGCCCCTGCGGATCGAGGATCAGGCCGACGTCCAGGTCCGCCTGACGCACTTTCTGGCTGACGGTGTGGCTGTCAGCCACCTGCAGATCCAGCTCCAGCCACGGCCAGCTGGCGATGATCTCCGCCAGCGCGGCGGCGAAGCCCCCTTCCGCCAGCGCCTGCACCATCCCAACGCTGACGCTCCCGCGCTTCATCCCCTGCAGCTCATCAAATTTCTGTCGGGTCTGACGAAACTCCTTCTGCCAGCGCAGCAGATTGTCATACAGCAGTTCACCGGCGGTAGTCATCCGCAGTCCTTCCGGCAGGCGCTCGAACAACGGGGTGCCGAAGGCCTCCTCGGCCTGCAGGATCTGGCGGTTAATCGCCGAGGCCGAGATATGCAGCTGCTCGGCGGCCCGGCGCAGGCTGCCGCAGCGGGCCACGGCGATGAAATAGTGCGCGAAACGGGAAAATGGACTCATGGCGCCCCTGTACTCTTTTTTGCAACAGCTGAGTGAATTAATGGTGATGGATGTGAACACCCTAATATGACAACAATAATCTCACAACAATAAAACAATCACCGATGTGAGCAGGAAGAGAAATCATGAAGACAATCACCCCCACGCCCCCCGCCCATTGCACCTTTGATCCCGAGGACTGGCTGCGGCTGGCCCGCTGCTGGCACCCGGTGGCCCGCGCCTGCGATATTACCGGCGCCCCGGTGAAAGCCACCCTGCTGGACGAACAGCTGGTCATCTACCGTATTAAAGGCCAGGTGGTGGTCGCCCGCGACGTCTGCCCGCACCGCGGGGTGCCGCTGACCCTGGGGTTTCATGAAGAGGAAGGCATCGTCTGCCCCTATCATGGCCTGCGCTTTGGCGAGGATGGCCGCTGCAACCGTATCCCCTCCAGCCCGGGGCAACCTATTCCGGCCAAACTGCATCTCACCAGCTTCGCCGTAGAGGAACGCTACGGGCTGATCTGGACCTGCCTGGCCTGCGATCCGGACAATCCGCCGCCGTTACCGACCATGCCGCACTGGGACGACGCGGAATTTCAGCAGATCAACTGCCCGGCCTTCGAGGTGAAGGGGTTTGCCGGCCGCCAGGTCGAAGGCTTTCTCGATGTCGCCCACTTCGCGTGGATCCACACCGACACCTTCGCCGATCCGGACAACCAGCAGGTGCCGGACTACACCCCGCAGGAGACGCCGTTCGGCTTTGTTGCCGACTACTGGAGCTCGGTGGGCAATTACCCGGCCAGCGCCGATTTCCGCGCGCCGGAAGGGTTCCAGTGGCTGCGTCACTTTGAAATGCATCTGCCGTTCACCGCTACGCTGACCATCCATTTTCCCGCCGACGCCAGGCTGGTGATCATGAACGCCGCCTCGCCGGTGTCGTCCCGGGTGACGCGAATGTTTGCCCCTATTGCCCGCAATTTCGACCTGCACGTGCCGGTGGAAGACGTACATGCGTTCAACCTGCGGGTGTTCGAAGAGGACCGCCTGATGGTAGAGACCCAGCGTCCGGAGCGGCTGCCGCTGGATCTTACCCTTGAGGCGCATATTCCGGCAGACCGCAGCTCCATCGCCTACCGGCGCGGGCTGAAGAAGATGGGTTTTGGTGATTTCTTTCTGGTATGAGTGGAGGTCATATGCGCGACATATTCCCCGTGGTGGTCGATGGCCTGTGGCGTCAGGGCGCGAAAAATCTGGCCGTTCGTCTGGTGAGCGCCGAGGGGCAACCGCTGCCGGCGTGGACGCCCGGCGCCCATATCGACCTCCATCTTCCCTGCGGGCTGATCCGCCAGTACTCCCTGACCGGTAGCCCGGCCGAACGGGATCACTATCTGCTCTGCGTCGCCCGCGAGGCGCAGTCCCGCGGTGGCTCAGGCTATGTCCACGACACCCTGCGCCCGGGACAACCGCTGATGATCTCTGCCCCGCGCAACCACTTTCCGCTGCACGAGGGCGGCCATGTGGTGCTTCTCGCCGCCGGGATCGGCATTACGCCACTGCTGGCGATGGCCCACGCCCGGGCGGCGTCCGGCGCCAGCTTTACGCTGCACTATTACGTTAGCCGTGCGCAGGAGGCCGCCTTCGCCACCGAGATCGCCCGCCAGCTAACCGGTGGAATCTGCCAGATCCACTGCTCAGACGAGGGGCAGAGTCCGCGCCAGCGGCTGGCGCAGGATCTGGGGGCGCCGGACGCCGACACCCGGGTCTACTTCTGCGGTCCGCCCGGATTTATGGCCCGGGTTCGCGATACCGCGCGGGCGGCCGGATGGGAGGAGGCGCAATTGCACAGCGAAGCGTTCCAGCCGCCCGCCCCGACGGCAGCGTCGGCGGCGGACGGAACCTTCACCATCACCCTCGCCTCCACCGGGGAACGCTGGCCGGTCCCGGGGAACAAAACCATCGCCCAGGTGCTACAGGAGCATGGCGTCGCGGTGCCGCTCTCCTGCGAGATGGGGATCTGCGGCGCCTGCCTGACGCCGGTGCGGGAGGGAACCGTCGACCACCGGGATACCGTGCAGTCGGCGGCGGAAAAACAGGCCGCGGAGCAGCATATTGCGCTGTGCTGCTCCCGCAGCCTGTCGGCCAATTTAGTTATCGATCTCGCGGGATAAGCGGCCCGTCTCCGGCTGGTCAGGGCTGGCGACCGGTTTCACCCGCACGGCGGCGAAGACAATCACCATCGCGCTCACCAGCAGCAGACCGCTGCCGGTGAAGACGCCGCTGGCGCCGTGGAGATCAAACACCGCCCCGCCGCCGGCGGCCCCGGCGCTGATGGCCAGCTGAATAGAGGCGACCAGCAGACCGCCCGCGCTTTCTGCCTCATCCGGCACGGTGGTGGCAAGCCAGGTGGACCAGGCCACCGGCACCAGACCGAAGGCAAATCCCCACAGGGCGACCAGCAGCCCGTCCAGCACGGTCAGATGGCCAAACGTCACCATCAGCAGCGCCAGAACGCTCATCATCAACGGCACCAGCGCCAGGGTCAGGCGCAGGCTACGGCTCAGCAGATAGCTCGCCACCGAGGTGCCGATAAAGTTAGCGATACCGAAGCCGAGCAATATCAGCGAGACCCCTTCGACACTGGCCTGCGCCACGGTCTCAAGGAACGGTCGCAGGTAGGTAAAGAAGGCGAAATGGCCGCTGAAAATCAGGATCGTCGCCAGCATGCCGCCCAGCATACCGGGACGGCGCAGCACCCTGAACAGCGTGGAGAAGGTCCCGACGCTCTCCGGGCGCATGGAGGGCAGCACCCACAGCTGCCAGAGCAGCGCCAGCAGGCTCGGTATCGCACAGAGAATAAACACGTTGCGCCAGCCGATCAGCTCGCCAAGATAGCTGCCGAGCGGCGCGGCCACCACCGTGGCAATTGACACCGCGGAAAAGATGATCGCCAGCGCCTTCGGCACATGGGCCGCCGGTACCAGACGCATCGCCGTGGCGGTGGACATCGCCCAGAAGCCGCCGATGGCGACCCCGAGCAGCAGACGGCCCAGCAGGAGAAACGCCAGCGAATCGGCAAAAGCGACCATCAGGCTGGAGACTATCTGCAGCACGGAAAAGAACATCAGCACCCAGCGGCGATCGATATTGCGGGTGGCGGTGGCGATCAGCAGGCCGGTGACTAACGCCACCAGCGCCGTGGCGGTGACCGCCTGTCCGGCCATCCCTTCACTGACGCCGAGGCTGCTGGCCATCGGCGTTAACAGGCTGGCGGGCAGAAACTCGGCCACGATCAGGCCGAACACCCCGAGGGCCAGGGCATAGACGGCGCGCCAGGCAGGTCTGGCGGGAGACAGGCTCGCGTCAGCAGCTATGCAGGAACTCATATACATCTCTCCAGTTTTATTAACATCCTGGCCATCTTAGGGACTTACCTTCGGACGATATATGATGCATACTCTCCAGTTATTGATTATTCGTCCGGGATTACCATGACCCAGCCCACCATCGACCTGACCAGCGAACTGCTGCGCGGGATGCGCCTCTCCGGCGTCAACTACCGGCGCATCGAAACCGCACGCCCGTTTGGCGTCGGCTTTAGCGCCGTGGCGGGCAAAGCCCAGTTCCATTTCATCAGCCGCGGGCCGGTGCTGCTGCGCATGGCCAGCGGAGAACAGTTCACCCTCGAGAGCGGCGATGCGCTGTTTATTCCCAACGGCGACGGGCACGCCCTGCTCTCGGATCCGCAGGCTACAGCGGTCAATGTGGCCCAGCTGCCCAGCGAAACGGTGTGCAGCACGGTGAGCTGCATCAACGCCGCGGATCGCCCTGACTGCCCGGAGCGCGTCGTTATTTTTAGCGGATGTATGGACTTTGAGCTCGGCGGCATGCAGCCGCTGGTGAAGGCCATGCCCGAGGTGATGCGGGTCAGCAGCCTGCTTAACACCTGGCCGGAGATCCAGCCGTTGCTCTCGGCGATGGAACGGGAATCCCTCACCCGTCAGGCAGGCTATGCCGGGATCCTCGCCCGGCTGGCGGACGTGGTGGCCGCGCTGATTGTTCGCGGCTGGGTCGCGTGCGGATGTGGCAACGCCACCGGCTGGGTGCAGGTCCTGCGCGATCCCCGGCTGGCGAAAGCGATCTATGCCATGCATCAGCGCCCGGGGGTCAACTGGAAAGTGGAAGATCTGGCGCGGGAGGCGGGGCTTTCCCGCTCGCTGTTCGCGGAACGTTTTCTCGCCGCCACCGGCACCACCCCCGCCCGCTATCTGACCGAGCTGCGTATGCGGCTGGCGGTGCAGTACATCACCCACGAAGGCCAGGCGCTGGAAACGGTCGCCTTCAGCCTCGGGTATCAATCGCTGGCGGCCTTCAGCCGGGCCTTCAAACGCATCACCGGCCAGCCGCCGGGTGCCCTGCGCGCCACGGCACGCTAGATTCAGCTTTTATGTAAAGCGATACACGCCGTTGCCGACGCGAAATCGCTGTCCCTTTAGCGCCGGGTCGGCGACGCGGAACACCAGTTCGGTCAGCTGGTTGCCAGCCCCTTCACGGAAGATAAATTGCTGGCTGCCCACGTCGAGCCCCTGCTCACCCAGTGGCTGAAAGCCCAGCAGCGCCTGCCAGCGATCGCGCACCGCCTGCGGATTGACCACCTCGAACACCGCCTGCTCAAGCACGATATCTCCCAGCGGATGCGGCACGTCCAGCTCCTGGGAACGCAGCCGCGCCAGCCGGGTGGCATCGTCTTCACCCCACTGCAGCACAAAGGGATAGACCAGCCCGTCAAAGTCGCCATCGATGGTGAAGATCCGCCAGCGGATGATATTGCCCTGCGGATCGTTGCGCTGACCATCGACAATCGGTGACACTGTCACGCCTTTGCGACGCAACTGGTCATGGGTGGCGTCGATGTCGTCGCTGCGCAGCGCTACCCGAAACAGCGCCTCGTTCTCCGGCAGCAACCGTGCGGCGTCGCGGGAGAGCAGGAACCGGTCCGTCGCGGCGCGCAGTTCATCCGGGTCGGAAATGGCGAGAAATTCGATATAGGTCAGGCCAAAATAGCTCAGCGCATTGCGGGTTCCCCACCCCGGATGGCGCCCGCCGGCCACCGCCCGCAGCTGCTGGTCGGCAAAGGTCTGAATGGCCGCTTCCGGCTGATTCACAAACTGTACTGCGTGGTCCCACTGCAAGGTTGCCATGATCTCTCCCGCGATTGTGCCTGGTCAGGCGTCTGCGGCAAAAGATAGTGCCGGGATGATGGGATTGGCAAACAAGAATTAAATATATCGAAAGCTGGATAAGTTATTTATATCAACGCGGTATATGGCATCTGCCAGGCGATGAAACGGCGGACTAACGAACCACCCGCCGGCGGGATCAGACCGACCCTTCTTTCTCGATCACCAGAATACGCGCCGCCCCCTGCGGATGGGCGACATGCTCGCATCCCACCTCAGCGTAGAAGATATCGCCGGCGTTCAGCATGATCACCTGCTCCTCGCCGTCGACCTTCACATGCATCGCCACCTGACCATCCATCACTGCAAACACCTCCTGACCGTCGTTGATGTGCCAGATATAGGGTTGGTCGGTCCAGTGCAGACGCACGGTGGTGCCGGAAAAATTGGCGATATCCAGCGCGCCCCACGCGCGGTCGGCGGTGAAATCTTTACTGCTCCAGCTCTGCATGATGGTGTCCTGTGGTAAGGGTTATTTTTTCTGCCAGTTTGCCCAGGGATCCGCTTTTTCGACCGGCGCATCATCATCAAGCGAGGCGAGATACATCGCCTCCACCTCTTTACGCGCCCACGGTGTTCGGCGGAGAAATTTCAGGCTGGACTTAATGCTGGGATCGCTTTTAAAGCAGTTAATGTTGACCTGGCGGGCCATTTCCGCCCAGCCATAGCGCGCCACCAGGGCATTGAGCAGCGCTTCCAGCGTCACGCCGTGCAGGGGATCTTTTGAGCTGTGCATTAAGGATACGTCCGTTGCGCATTAAAAAAGTGCGCCTACCTTACTGGCTCTGACCGACCGGCGCAACCGGCTTCATTACGCGCTTCGCGCCTATATCTATTTAACGCAAAAGCACTGAACCCCGCGCGGTCATAAATTAGAAAATAACGTTATTGGTTGCTTATTTGGCCTTGAGGCAAGCTGTGTTCAGCCCCGGACAGAGGAAATCACCATGCGCTGCTGTTGTGCCCGAACCCTGAACCTGAATCAACCCATAACTTATTACCCCGTTTTCGGAGAACACAATGAACGCGACCACCCTGCCGATTCTCGACCTGGCCCGCTACGCGGACCCCGCGGATAAAGCGGCCTTCCTGGCCGACCTGCGTCACGCCGCTCGCGACATCGGCTTCTTCTATCTGATCAACCACGGCGTCGACGACGCGCTTCAATATGAAGTTCAGCGCCAGTCCCAACGCTTTTTTGCCCTCGATGAGGCGCAAAAACAGCAGGTGGCGATGATCCACTCCCCCCATTTTCGCGGCTATAACCGCGCGGCCTCTGAGCTGACGCGCGGCCAGCCTGACTGGCGGGAACAGTTTGATATCGGCGCCGAACGTCCGGCGCTGACCCTCAGCGACGACGCCCTGCGCTGGCAGCGCCTTCAGGGCCCCAATCTGTGGCCTGCCGCCCTGCCGTCGCTTAAACCGGTATTACTTCACTGGCAACAGCAAATGACCCAGGTGGGCATCCGCTTGCTGCGCGCCTTTGCCGAAGCGCTGCAGCTCCCGGAGAATGCTTTCGACCAGCTCTATGGCGACAAACCCAACGAGCATATCAAACTGATCCGCTATCCCGGCCAGCAGGAGACGCAAAGCAGCCAGGGCGTCGGCGCCCATAAAGATTCGGGTTTTCTCAGCTTCCTGCTGCAGGACGAGCAGAAAGGGCTGCAGGTAGAGGTCGCGCCTGGACAGTGGATCGACGCCGTGCCGCTGGCCGGCAGCTTTGTGGTCAATATTGGCGAACTGCTGGAGCTGGCGACCAACGGCTATCTGCGCGCCACCGTCCATCGGGTCGTGTCGCCGCCGGCGCAGCAACAGCGCCTCTCTATCGCCTTCTTCCTCGGCGCCCAGCTTGACGCGGTGGTGCCGGTTTACACCCTGCCGCCCGAACTGGCGCGTGAAGCGCTGGGTCCGGACAGCGATCCGCACAATCCGCTGCTGCGCGATGTCGGCTGGAATTATCTCAAGGGCCGTCTGCGCTCCCATCCGGACGTGGCGGAACGCTACTATCAGGACGTGTTTCGCGAACGCGCCGAGCAATTGATCGTTTAACCATAACTAAAAAGGAACACACCATGAAATATGCCGCTTTTAAACTGGCAGGGGTCGCACTGTCTCTTTCTCTGGCATGGACGTCTGCCCAGGCCGCCGCGCTGCGCGTCGCCGCGGACCCGGTTCCCCATGCGGAGATCCTCAACTACATCAAAAAAATCGATCCCAGCCTCGATCTGAAGGTGGTGGAGCTGACCAGCGGGGTCAACGCCAATGAACTCTTGGCCAGTGGCGATGTGGATGCCAACTACTTCCAGCATGTCCCCTATCTGAAGGATCAGGAGAAAGCGCTGGGTAAAACCTTTGCCGTCGCGGCCACCGTGCATATTGAGCCGCTGGGGATCTACTCGCACAAGCATAAAGATTTCTCATCACTGCCGGAAAACGCCACCGTGGCGGTGCCGAATAACACCACCAACCTGAGCCGGGCGCTGTTCCTGCTGCAGGCGCAGAAGCTTATCAAGCTGGATCCCAAATTTACCGACCCGGCCACCACCCTGGCGACGCCGAAGGATATTGTCGAGAACCCGAAACACCTGAAGATTCTGGAGATTGAATCACCGCAGATCCCGCGTTCCCTCGACGATGTCGACCTGGCGGTGATTAACGGTAACTATGCGCTGGAAGCCGGCCTGGTGCCAGCGAAAGATGCCCTGGGGCTGGAAAGCGCCGAGCATAACCCGTACGCCAATATTCTGGTGACCACCCCAGCCCTGGCGAATGACCCGCGCATTAAGGCGCTGGCGAAAGATCTGACGTCGCCGCAGGTGGCGGAGTTTATCCGCAAAACCTACAACGGCTCGGTGATCCCGGTGGCCCCTCAGTCATGATCACCATCGAAGGGCTGAGCAAAACCTACGCCGGAACCGGCCGACCGGCGCTGAACGATATCGCGTTGCAGATCCCAAAAGGAGCGATATACGGCATTCTCGGGCGCAGTGGCGCCGGCAAAAGTACGCTCATCCGCTGTCTCAATTTACTGGAGCGGCCCACCTCGGGCCGCATTCTGGTGAACGGACAGGATATTACCCAGTTGAACAAGGCGGCGCTGCGGGATTATCGCCTGCGCACCGGGATGATTTTCCAGCACTTCAATCTGCTGCATGCCCGTACCGTCGCCGACAACATCGCGGTGCCGCTGGAGATTGCCGGGGTGCCGAAGGCCGCTCGCGAGGCCCGGGTGCGCGAACTGCTGGAGCTGGTGGATCTCAGCGAAAAGGCCGCCGCTTTCCCGTCGCAACTTTCCGGCGGGCAAAAGCAGCGCGTCGGTATCGCCCGGGCGCTGGCCGCCCGGCCGGAAGTGCTGCTCTGCGATGAGGCGACCAGTGCGCTGGATCCCGAGACCACCGCCTCGGTGCTGGCCCTGCTGGCGGATATTAACCAGCGCCTTAATCTGACCATTGTGCTGATTACGCACCAGCTTGAGGTGGTGAAAACCATTTGTGACCACGCGGCGCTGCTGGAACAGGGCGAGATTGTCGAGAGCGGTAAACTCGCCGACCTGCTGGTGACCCCATGGTCGCGGCTGCGCCAGTCGCTGCTGCACGACCCGCAGGCTGAACAGGATTTTCTTACCCGTCACGGCGTTCAGGGGAGGCCATTATGCGGAGTAGCATGAGCTGGGAAGATTTGTGGCCGTTATTACTCGACGGCACGCTGGATACGCTTTATATGGTGGGCCTCGCGGCCCTGTTTACCGTACTGATCGGGCTGCCCACCGGCGTACTGTTATTTATTTCCCGCGCCAACGGGCTGGCCCCGATGCCGAAACTGAACGCGCTGTTAGGCGCGGTGATCAACATCGGCAGGTCGCTGCCGTTTATCGTGCTGCTGATCGCCCTGATCCCCTTTACCCGCCTGATCGTCGGCACCACGCTGGGCAGCACCGCCGCCATCGTGCCGGTGACCATCGGCGCCTTTCCGTTCTTTGCCCGCCTGACGGAAAACGCGCTCGACGAGGTGGACTACGGGAGAATCGAAGCCATTCTGTCGATGGGTGGCAACGTCTGGCACGTGATTTTTAAATCTCTGCTGCCGGAAGCCCTGCCAACGCTGCTGGCCGGGATCACGCTGACCATCGTGATGCTGATTGGTTTCTCCTCCATGGCCGGCGTGATCGGCGGTGGCGGACTCGGCGACCTCGCCATCCGCTACGGCTATCAGCGGTTTAATAATGAAGTGATGTTTGGCACGGTGCTGATCCTGGTGGCGATGGTCCAGGGCGTGCAAATGGCCGGCGATCGGCTGGTGCGCAGCCTCGCCCACCGTCGCTAACCGTCAGACATTAGTTCCAGCCGCACTCTGCCGCCAGCTGGCGCACCAGACTGGCGGCGTCACACTCGCGGATCAATCCCACCCCCTGCCCGGCCCAGTGGGCGCCATACTCATGGACGCCCTGGGCTTTCGCGGCGGCGGCCAGCGCTTTGCCGATATCGTACGCCAGCGGATAGTCCGGCACGGCGCTCGCCGGACAGGCTTCCCCCAGCGCACAGAAGGCATTCGCCAGACAGCGTGCCGGACGCCCGGATATCGCGGAGGTCAGCACCGTACGTCCGTCAATGCTGTTGTTGATCGCCGCGCGATAACCGGCGTCGGCGGCCGATTCCGGACACAGTAAAAACGCCGTACCGAGCTGAACGCCCTGCGCCCCCAACTGCATTACGCTGGTGATCCCCGCCCCGTCCATGATGCCCCCGGCGGCTACCACCGGGATGGTTAGCCGACGCCGCAGAAGTTGCACCAGGGTGAAGGTGCTCAGTTGGGCATCAGGCTCCTGCGGAGCAAAGATCCCCCGGTGCCCGCCCGCCTCATAGCCCTGAGCGACCACCACGTCAATTCCCTCGCGCTCGATGACCAGCGCCTCCTGCAGCGAGGTTGCTGTTGCCAGGGTGACGATCCCCTGCTGTTGCAGGCGCTGGATCGTCTCGCGCGCAGGCAGGCCAAAATGAAAGCTCACCACCGCCGGCGACAGGTCGAGAAGCAGCTCCAGCATCGGCGTATGACCGATGAATGTCTGATAGATTTCTTTTAACGAATCCGGGGGCGTACTGCCATAGCGGGCAAAATGGGAGCGTAATGTTGTTGCCCAGTCGGCTTCCCGCCGGGCGTCGCGCCGGGGCGGCGCATGACAGAACAGATTGACATTGAACGGACGGTCCGTCAGCTGGCGGGTAGCCGCTATCATCGTTTCCGCCTGGGCAACGGTTGACGCGCCCAGCCCCAGCGAGCCCAGCGCGCCGGCATTACTTACCGCGGCGGCCAGCGCGGGGGTGGAGACGCCCGCCATCGGGGCCTGAATCAGGGGATAATCAATATCAAGAAGCGAAAGCAGCGGGTTGCTCATGGTTTCCTCATGCATTAGCGATGCCGGAGGCTTACCATCTCTTTTAAAGATGATAAGATCAATATCATTTTTATATTGAGAATAAAAATATGAACCACAGCACACTGCAGATCTTTATCCAGGTGGCAGAGACGCAAAGTGTCACCCAGGCGGCGAAACGGCTCGGCCGCGTGCAGTCCAATATCACGACCCGTATTCAGCAACTGGAAGAGGAGCTTGGCGTGGCGCTCTTCGTCCGCAGCAATAAGAAGATGGTGCCATCCCCGGCAGGCGCGCAGTTTCTCAGCTATGCCCGGCGGATCCTGAGTCTTGCGGAGGAAGCAAAGCAGGCCCTGAATCCGGTGACCCCCAGCGGTACCCTGCGGCTGGGCGCGATGGAGGCGACCGCCGCCAGCCGGCTGCCGCCGCTGCTGACCTGCTTTCAACAGCGGTGCCCGCAGGTAGAGATCGTGCTCTCCACCCAGCCAACCCGCCAGTTAACCGAGGGAGTGGTCAACGCCGCTCTTGATGCCGCGCTGGTCTGCCTGCCGCCGGGGGCCGATGGTCAACCGGCCTGTCCTGCCGAGCTGGCATTCACCCCGGTGTTTCATGAAACCCTGATGCTGGTCCGTCCGCGGAATCCGGGCCCGCTGCGGTTCGCGGCATTTGCCAGCGGGTGCAGTTATCGGGCGCTGGGCGAACGCTGGCTGGCAGCGCAGCAAATAACTGCCGAGGTGCATGAGGTCAACTCCTACCACAGCATGCTCGCCTGCGCGGCCTCCGGGCGCTACGCCTGCCTGCTGCCGCAGAGCGTGCTGGCGCAGATGACGCTTCCCGAAAACTGCCTTAGCGAACCGCTGTGCGCGGCGACCACCCAGCTTATCTGGCGCAACGGGGACAGCGCTCCCGCCCTGAGCGAATGGCGCAAGCTGTTGCAAAGTGTGGCGAACGACTAAGCTGAAAAAGGAAACCGCGATGCACTGGCAGGAGGCGCACCAGAGCTCTTCCCGATAAACGCAGCGGCGTTTTACCGCTACAGTATCAACGCTGGCGACAAAATCGCTTGTCGCCAGGTCACGGCTATGATGCCGCTTTTTTGCCGGGTGGCGGCTGCGCCTGACCCGGCCTACAGGGCTGCGCTTTCAGGCTAATGGGATCCTGTGGTCCGCAGGCCAGCGCAAGCGCAGCGCCGCCAGGGGCCAGGTCGCGGCTATGATGCCACTTTTTTGCCGGGTGGCGGCTGCGCCTGACCCGGCCTACAGGGCTGCGTTTTCAGGCTAATGGGATCCTGCGGTCCGTAGGCCCGCGCAAGCGCAGCGCCGCCGGGCGCCAGGTCACGGCTATGATGCCGCTTTTTTGCCGGGTGGCGGCTACGCCTGACCCGGCCTACGCCTTACGGGAGTCATTATGTCGTTCAGCCATATGCGTATTGCCAGACCGGTCAGTGAACTGGACGCCGCCGCCAGCATGTATTGCGCCGGGCTGGGGCTTCAGCAGCTCGGCAGTTTTACCGATCACGAAGGATTCAGCGGGATAATGCTCGGCGCGCCCGACGCGGAGTGGCATCTGGAATTCACCCACTGTCGCCACCACCCCGTCACTCCCTCGCCAGGAGATGAAGATTTACTGGTGCTGTATTACCCGCAGCAGGCGGCATGGGAAGCACAGTGCGCCGCCATGGACGCCGCCGGGTTTCTGCGCGTTACGGCGTTTAACCCTTACTGGGAGGTCAATGGCGTCACTTTCGTCGACCGCGATGGCTATCGCACCGTATTGCAAAACCGCGCCTGGGGCATCACGCACGATTCGTCGGGCCTGGCGGCGAGCTGACGTTGATCGGGGCGGGCGTCAGCCGCGGTAAAAGCAATTATTTACATTCGGACAGACATCGTTCCCGTCGGTTACCGATAAAACGCGGTCGCGACTCGCCAGCGTCCTCCCGGCGCGCTATGCTAACTACCTCTTTGTATTAACATCTTATCCCTATGAGCACTTCCGTCAGCACTACGCAACTCAATTTGCGCATTATTTCGATCGTTGTTTTTACGTGTATCTGCTATCTCTCCATTGGCCTGCCGCTGGCCGTTCTGCCGGGTTACATTCACTATCAGCTGGGCTACAGCACCTTTGTGGCCGGAATTGTGATCAGTCTGCAGTACATCTCGACGCTGATTAGTCGGCCGCACGCCGGGCGCTATACCGATATCTGGGGCCCGAAAAAAGTGGTCAGCCTCGGGATCATCTGCTGTCTGCTCAGTGGCGCCTTCACGCTGCTGGCCGTCGTCCTGCAGGCAACGCCGATGCTCGCCATCACCGCGCTGCTGGCGGGCCGGGTGTTTCTCGGCGTCGGCGAGAGCTTTACCGCCACCGGCGCCACCCTGTGGGGGATCAAAACCGTCGGCGCGATCCACACGTCGCGGGTGATCTCCTGGAACGGCGTGGCGACCTATGTCGCCATGGCGGTCGGGGCGCCGCTGGGGGTCACCCTTAACCAGTATTTCGGCATCAGCGGCTTTGCTTCGCTGGTGGTGCTGGTCGCGGCCATCGGCCTGCTGTTCGCCCGTACCCGCCAGGACGTCAGGGTGACCGCCGGCGTCAGAGCGCCCTTTCACGCGGTGGTGCGAAAAATCTGGCCTTATGGCCTGGGTCTGGCCTTTGGCACCGTGGGTTTCGGCGTGATCGCCACCTTTATCACCCTTTATTTTGCGGCGCACAGCTGGCAGGGCGCCGCGTTTACCCTTTCGCTGTTTAGCATCGGCTTTATCTGTGTTCGCCTGGTGCTGGGAAATACCATTACCCGCTACGGCGGCGTCCCGGTCTCCCTGGCCTGCTTTGTGATCGAATGTCTCGGCCTGCTGTTGATCTGGCTGGCGCCATCAGCCTGGGTGGCCGGTGTCGGCGCTTTTCTCACCGGTTCCGGTTTCTCGCTGGTCTTCCCTGCATTAGGCGTGGAGGCGGTCAAACAGGTGGAAGAGCAAAACCAGGGCACCGCCCTCGGCACCTACTCGGCATTCCTTGACCTGGCGCTGGGGCTCACCGGGCCACTGGCCGGATGGGTCGCCGGCTTTTACGATCTTGCGACGCTCTATTTACTGGCGGCGATCGTGGTGGTGTTCGCTTTCCTGCTGATTTTACGCGTACACCGGCAACAGCGGGTGAGGTCGCAGGCATAATCTGACCAGGCTCCCGGGCCTGGTCAAAAAACGAATCGGTAATTGACGACGATTCGGCTTCCATGCCAACATTCCCTCAGCGTCTGGCAGCAGAGGCAAGGACGGTAGCGGAGAACAACAGAGATCGCGCAACGATCCAGCCCGGTACCGTAGTCCAATCCGAATCACTGACCCACACGGTGAATTCCTGATTCTGGCGGGAAACACAAACATGCACCAAAGTTTTAATCAGCGCGTTCATTTCTACTACTGCGTCCTGGTCGCGCTGAAAATGCACGGAAAGTCGAAAAAATCGGGCGGTATCAGAGGAAAGAATAACTTTCTGCTGAAATGGCTGCGTCGGGCGCAGGATAACAACATTTTTCATCCCGATATCACCAGCGAAATTGAGTGGCTGCGAGGAAAAATTATTCAGGCCGGCTACGACACCGATCTCGAGCCAATGCTGGATTTTGTTTACGCCACCGCCAGCCGTGCCGAAGCGCTGAAGAACGCCGAATAAGCCCCTGCGTCCCTTGCGGGCGCAGATGCGGTCCCTGCCACTTATCACTCACAGGATCTGCCGACAGCCCGGGTTCTATCCGGTTATGTTATATTTTGTGACACTGTCACGAAACAGTGGCCACGGAGGATGATTAACCGCTGACAGGTCGCCTGAGGCGATCTATGCTTTGCCCTGTCTCCCTCACACAGGACTGCACCCGATGGCCGACTGGAATCCTTCGCTCTATCTGCAATTCGACGCTGAACGTACCCGCCCCGCGGCCGACCTGCTCTCCCGTATTGCCCATCTGCCGGTGAAGCACGCCGTCGACCTTGGCTGCGGACCGGGAAACAGTACCCGGCTGCTGCGCGCCGCCTGGCCGCTGGCGACGATCGTCGGCATCGATAACTCCCCGGCCATGTTGACCCAGGCGGCGCAGGCGTTGCCCGACTGTGAATTTATCGACGCCGATATTGCCCGCTGGCAGCCTGCGCAACCTGTTGACGTGATCTATGCCAACGCCTCGCTGCAGTGGCTCCGGGACCACGAGACGCTTTTTCCGCATCTGGTGAAACAGCTGGCCGCTAACGGGACGCTGGCGGTGCAGATGCCGGATAACTGGCAGGAGCCCTCCCACACCCTGATGCGGCAGGTTGCCAGCGAGATGGGGTTGCCGGACCGCGGGCGCCAGCCGTTACTCCCGCCCGCCGCCTGGTACGATCTGCTGAGCCGCCATGGTTGTGAGGTTGATCTCTGGCGCACTACCTATTTTCATCCCCTCGCGTCTCATCAGGCGATAGTCGACTGGCTGCAGAGCACCGGATTACGCCCCTATCTTGCAGGCCTGGGCGAGCAGGCCGGAAGCGCGTTTCTTACACGCTATCTCGCATTGCTGGCCGATCACTATCCGTTACAGTGTAACGGCAAAGTGCTTCTGCGGTTCCCGCGGTTGTTTATGGTGGCGCGAAGGATCGCCGCCTGACCGTTGGTATAGGGGCCAGGAAAGCGTAGTGATGAACGGGGTAAAGGATCTGCTATACCATCCTGATTTTCAGGATTGATAATCCTGAACGTTGCGATATTCAATATCTTAGTCAGCGTGCGACAGTGATTACGCCTTCAACCTGCAAAGAGAATCACTACTATGAGTACTCCTCCTGTCGACCGCCGAACGCTGGCGGCTATCGCGCCAAAGCTAGCCGAGCTAACCGAAACGGTGCTGTTTGGCGATATCTGGGCGCGCAGCGAGCTGTCGCCCCGCGAACGCAGCCTGATCACGCTTTCCGCCCTGACGGCGCAGGGCAAAACTGAACAGCTGCCGTGGCACATCGCGCTCGGCTATCAGAATGGCCTGAGCCGGGAAGAAATTGTCGAATTGTTTACCCATCTGGCGTTCTATGCCGGCTGGCCGGCGGCGGCCAGCGCCCTGACCTGCCTGAACGCGCAGGAGGCGTCATGCCCCTGACCCGAATTTCGCTTGGCACCGCCTGGCGTCCCGCGGAGTTTGCTCAGCTGTCAACGTTATTCCATGAATGCCTGGTGGCAGAGTTTGACGTGCCGACAGCAGATAAATTTCAGTTTATCGAACAGGCCGCCGACGAGCAGCGCATTTACGACCCGCACTACCTCAGCGGAGGACGCAGCGCCCGCTTCGTGCTGTTTCATATTTTCGCCGGAAAACAGCGCAGCCGGGCGCAGAAACAGCGGCTTTATCGTCGGCTCTGCGCGCGGTTAGACGATGAGATGGCGGTCAGCCCACAGGACGTGATGGTGGTTATCCAGTTTAACCAACGGGAGGACTGGAGTTTTAGCGGAGGGAAGATGGCGGGCGAATAAGGCAGGCGGCGCCGCATGAGGCGCCGCGGTTCAGCACTATATCATTTGCTACCAGGCACAACAGCGATCGTTCCATGAATCACGATACATGATGTTTCCTTCTGTGTATCTCCAGGTGATCGTCTCATAACGGAAATCAATGTCTTCAAGGTGAGTACTTGTCATTCCGGCCGGATGTAAATTTTGTGTGATTGCCGTAATCTTAATATTCGTCATCGCTATGTTAAAATATTCAATTTCCAGTCCCGCCTCATTTATTCTGTACATTTTTAGTGTTGCCAATTTTAATGTTCGACCTTCACAAAGAGCCCTAAATAACAAAGGTGTTGTTCTGTCAAACTCTTTTTGAATTTTAATCGGTGTATGAAGACGGGTTCCCGTCAGCTTTCCTGTATTATTATCGGCAGGTAACCAAACATGATGATTCACTGCGCGCAATTCGATAGAACCCGTGCGCGTGGGCATCAGGCAAGAACCTATAATAGGCGAATCATTCTCATCAGTTAACCATAAATATGCTGGATTTGACATTACCCATCCTCTTTCATATCAGTTTTTAACTTTAAACCAAACAACAACGTGAAACCCAATGATTAATAAAACAAAAAGTCCTATTAAGTTAATGGCAATGTCAGGGAAAAGAGAGACTGCAATCATGCTAAATACAATGATTAATAATACAATGCCCCATCCCCATAAAAAAAGAATGAACTCTTCCTTTAACCATCTTTTCAAGAAATCCATCCATTCACCTCATTAATTTAATAAGTAATTCAGCAAGTTCATCATCGGAAATAATCATCGGATTTAAATAAGGAACTCCTGTGATGACAGGTTCGATGAGGAAGTACATCATCTCCAGATGGTTGGAATATAATGCATTGTAATAAAATGAATTATGCCTTTTCAAATTGTCAGCGCTATTTGCGGCATCCTGAATCAATCCATATACGTTCAATACCACTGCGGTAGCAGTTACACTCCCTTTAAGGACTAATGACCTTGCCCTGTTGATACGCCCATATACAACTGTATTAAATCTGGAAGTCTGGCAAATCATGGTTGCTACTGCCATGATTAAAATCCGATTAGTTAATCCTGATGATGATATGTAAACTCCCGCGCTGACAAGCTTCTTGAGAATATATTGAGCTTTTTCTTCTTTTTTATTTTGAAAATAGGTTTCTATATATATTTTAATCATTTGAAAAATGATATCACGGTTTGTAAATAATTGCGCCAGCCCTGCAATAAATCTTGTGTCCTCTTGCTTTAACTTAGAACAAACATCCTGATAATTATCCATTAAGCAGGAAGTATAATACGAAGCACGGGTTATACCACTTCCCATTTGATTCAGTGTATCTATAACATTCTTTTTCACTCCAGCAAATGCTTCATCAAGTTTCAGCGCCAGGATATGCTCTGCCTCGATAGAGGTAATAATGAAATCCCTATAATACATAATCAGCCTCTTCCTTTATTAGACTATTCATTTTCCCAGCGCATATTTCTTACGGTGATCTGGCCTTTCAATATACGTATAAAACGATGATCTTGATAGTGATATAAATTTTTCTCTCTTGTTTATATTCACTCAAACCCTGTCCGGTAAAAATACCTCTGATAGCTTTTGTTGCGTGCTGTTTCATATTTTCGCCGGTAAACCGCGCAGCCGGGCGCAGAAACAGGGGCTTTATCGTCGGCTCTGTGCGCGGTTAGACGATGAGATGGCGGTCAGCCCGCAGGACGTGATGGTGGTTATCCAGTTTAACCAACTGGAGGACTGGAGTTTTAGCGGAGGGAAGATGGCAGGCGAATAAGGCAGGCGGCGCCGCATGAGGCGCCGCGGTTCAGGCGATATGTTTGCTACCAGGCAAGATGATGCACCAGCGAGAGATCCCAGGCCGTAGCCAATAGCGAAAGAAACATAATCAGATTGACCACTGTTTCCAGACGTTTTTCCATCGTTATTTCTCCTGAGCCTGTTCCCCCTGTTATAGCGGGAAAAGCTTAACAACTTCTTATCGCTTCAGGACGTCAGCGTGATCCTGTAGCGCACGTAATCGTCCGCCGGGGTAAATTCATCATACAGATGGCGAGCAGGATTATCGCGGCGGGTATGCCAGTACAGACGCGACCAGCCTTTGTCCGCCCCTTCGCTTTGTAATGCCTTAATCATGGTTCTGGCAATGCCTTGTCCCCTGAATGCAGGGTCGACGAACAGATCCTCAAGATAACAGATCGGTGTAGTGACCCAGGTTCCCTCATGCAGAACGCAAATCGCGAAGCCCAACACTGCGTCATCTACCACGGCCACCCTGCCCAGCAGCGGGGAGTTCATGTCCAACATCCGCTGCCATGTGGCTTCGGTCACCTCTTCCGGCTGCGGGCTGCCGTAAAAGCGGGTATAGCCTTCCCACAGCTGAAGCCATTCGGCTTTGTCGTGCGGCCGTATTTCCCGGATATCGATGACCATGCCAGTTTCCTTACAGATGAATGAATTAGCCTGCGAACATTGGCAGGAAATATGTGTTAAGGCCATTATTTTCCTGCGCAGATATTTGTTCAAGCGACTTCGCGGCAATTCTTGGTTTAGGGAGCGCGATTTGGCACTAAAAAGCCTTTTGCAGCGGGGCCGACAACCGGCTTAGTGAGAGCTATATAAAAGTATGTTGTAACTAATTAAAAGGCGATTCAACCCGGCCGTAGCCGGGTGAACGTGGTGCGCAATTAGCACAAAGGCTTGACGGCGTCGCGCATACCGCGGGTCAGGATAGCGTCAAGGTCAGTGGTGACCTGCTCCACCAGTCCGGGGATCTGGCTCAGGTCCTGCTCCCAGTGAGCCTCCACGCTGAGCACGGCGGTAACCAGCTCGCGGGTACTCATCTGGCCATCGCGATGGCGGGCCCACAGCGTTTGATAGCGGGTCATCCAGTCGGCATCATCCTGTACCGGATAGCTTTCACCCTGCCGCTCTCCCCGATAGAAGGCGATCAGCGCCGCGAGGGCAAAGGTCAGGCGCGGCGGTAATACCCCCTGCGCTTTCTGCCCTGCCAGCAGCTGCGGCAGAATACGAGTGCGGTACTTGGTCATGCCGTTAAGGGCGATAGAGAGCAACTGATGTTTAATATAGGGATTACGGAAGCGCCCGGTCACCGCGCTGGCGAAGGATGCCAGCTCATCGCGCGGCAGATCCAGCACCGGAATAATCTCGTCATAAATGGCCTTTTCGACAAACGCACAAATCTCCGCGTCGTTCATCGCCTCACCGACGGTGTCGATCCCGGCCTGGAAGGCCACCGGCACCAGCGCGGTATGCGCGCCGTTGAGGATAGCCACTTTGCGCTCTTTATACGGCTTGATATCGTCCACAATGCGCACATTGAGCGCCAGCTTATCGAGACGCAGCTCGGTCGCCAGCGAGGCAGGCCCCTGGATTACGAACAGGTAGAAATGCTCGGCGGTATCAAGGAAGGCGTCTTTATAGCCGGTCTGAGCCTCAAGGGCCGCTACTTCATCGCGCGGATAACCGGTCACGATGCGATCCACCAGCGTCGAACAGAAGGTGTTCGCTGAGGTCAGCCAGGCGATAAACGCCTGCGGCAGTTCCCATTCGGCGGCATAGCGTAGCACCAGCGCCTGCAGCGCCTCGCCGTTATAATCAATCAGTTCGCAGGGAATAATCACCCATCCCTTGTCGGCCGCGCCAGCGAAATGCTGATAGCGTTCAAACAGCAGACGCGTCAGTTTCGCCGGATAGCTGACCGGCGGCGCGTCGTCAAAACGATCCCCGGCATGATAGCTGATGCCCGCCTCGGTGGTGTTGGAGAAGACAAACCGCATCTGCGGATCGTGCGCCAGCTGTAAGAACGCGTCGAAATCGGCGTAAGCGCTGATCTCCCGGTTGACCGAACGGATCAGGCGCGCATCGCTGACCGCTTCGCCCTTCTCGTTCAGACCGCGAATAATGGTGGTGTAAAGGCCGTCCTGGGTGTTCAGCGACGGCGGAAAATCGGTGGCGATCGGCCGTACGACCACGATGCCCGCATTAAGGTCGGTATGCTCGTTGAGCAGGTCAATCTGCCAGTCAACGAATGCGCGCAGGAAGTTACCTTCTCCAAACTGGATGATACGGTCAGGGTACTGCGCGCCGGGGAAATCACGACGGTTTAAAGTTTTCACAATGGGTTCCCTCTAATAGTAGTCATACAACCTGAGTAATTGGTCCAATAACTTATCAGGTTTTTCTACCATTGAAACCCTGTTTTGATCAAAGCATTCTGCAATAGCGCCCGTCAGGGCAAAAACTTATAGAACAGGGAGGTGGCGGTCATCTCGCCGTCAGGCATCAGCGCATAGCGCGGGATTTCTCCTGCTTTTTCCCAGCCGCAGCGAACGTAGAACTGTTCCGCCCCGCTGCCGGTCGCCGTGTCCAGTACCAGCACCGTCTTTCCTTCCTGTCGGGCAAGCCGCTCAAGCTCAGTCATCAATGCCTGAGCGATCCCCTGTCGGCGGACATTTTGGTGAACCAAAAGTTTGGCGACATCCGCTCGATGGGGCTGGTTTTCCGGTTGACTGGTGATAAGTTGCACGGTGCCGACGGGACGTTCATCCGCGTCAACGGCGGCCAGCACGATGCGCTCCCCGGCGGCCACGCTGTCGGCAGTGCGTTGCCAGAACGTTTTAGCCGTTTGCGGCGCGAAAGCGCAGCATAAAGCTCACCGAAGCGCCGCCGTTGACGCAGCTTGCCAGGATATCGCTTAGTGCTGGGAGGTGATGAAGAATATCGTCACGCGATAGCGTGCGCAGTGAAAAGGATGTGGTCATAAAAGCTCCCTGTTATCGACCACATCACTATGTTTTTAACCAATAATTAACACAAGCAGAATGGGTATAGGATTTTCTTATGGCGCGCTTTCGGTCAGCGTTGGCATACAGATACGGTTGCGGCCGGTCTGTTTGGCTTTCACCATCTCATCGTCCGCCGCCAGCAGTAGCTGATTAAACAGCTCGGTGATGCGGGCCTGTCCTACCTCGCGCGTCTCCAGTCCCATACTGATGGTCAAGTGAATAGGGTTTTGGCCCAGCCCGAAAGTCTGCGACTCCACTCCGTGACGGATCTTCTCCGCCAGTAAATAGCCCTGCTGGGTACTGTCGACGACCGCCGCCACCGCGAACTCTTCGCCACCAATGCGGGCCACCATCCCCTGCTCGCCCACCAGCTGTCGCACCTGCTGGGCAAACTGGGTCAGCACGCAGTCGCCGCCCTCATGACCCAGAGCGTCATTCACCCGCTTAAAGCCATCGATATCCAGCACCATCACCGTCAGCAGTTTATCCGCCGGCAGCGCCTGACGCTTCAGCGCTTCGCTCAGCCCGGAACGGGAATAGACGCGGGTCTGGAAATCAAAATCGGCGCGCAGGGCCAACTGTTTCACCAGCATGTTAATCGCCTCGACGCTGGAGGCGACAATCACCGGGCTAATCAGCATGGCCGCGATCCCCAGCCGGGTGGAGAACAGCTGCCACGGCTGCATTCGCGCATCCGGCGAAAGGTGGATTAACGAGTTAGCCACCAGCAGTATTTCGCCGATGCCGGTGAGAAAAGTCAGCAGGCAGGTCAGCGGCAGCGGATAGCGAACAGCGCACCAGATCAGGGCCGGTAACGGGAAGGTAATGCTGCCCGCGCCCCCCACCGCTACGCCAAGCGCAATCGACAGGACCAGCGCCAGTACCGGCAGCAGCTGGCGAAAGCGAAAGCCGCTTAATGCAGAAGGCAACGTCAGGGTCAGAATAAACGGCACGATCAGCACCGCCGTCGAGAACTGTTCGCTAAACCAGTCCGCCAGCTGGGGAATGAAGGTCGCGCGCTCAACGTCCACCGAACCCAGTGCGCCAACGGCCGCACACAGCAACGCGGCGAACAGGCAGAAACAGAATAAATTCAGCGCATTGATCGGGCCGGGCATGGAATCGGCGCGTCGTTTGTCCCACAGCACCAGCTGCGCCAGCGTCACAATAAAAACAATATTGGAGAAGTTAATTAGCAATGAGGCAAAGCCCATCCCCCAGCGCGAGGTTAATCCGTCATAAACCAGCATGGCTGCAAAACAGACGGCATAAAAATAGCTGCGGTTAAGCCATACGTAGCGCGCAAAAATCCCAGCCATTACTGCATTGAGCGGCCAGAAGAACGAAAGCTCCTGCACCAGACGCAGCATCGCGCCCAGAAAATGCAGCAGTAGTGTTAACGTAAATAAGACCAGTGCATCGCGCACGGGTTGTTCTTCACGAAACAGCGTAAATGACCGAATCGACAGTGAAGACATTCAGTAATTATCCGTCTAATTGTTTCAGGTAGTTATTATGTTAATAATTAGTTAGCGGATTATCATAACATGAGAATATTTATCAGGCATACTCCGGCGCCGATCAAATGCACATTACCGCACCGACGGGCCGTTCATCTGCAGCACCAGCCAGTGATGGATCACCTGCACAATATAGTGTTGTTCCTGTTCGCTCAGCGCGCGGCCGTGGGGAATGGCGTGCCATTTCTCCAGACAGCCGCGACAGCAGGTGGCGGTCGCATGCTGGGCGATAAATACCGGATGGCCGCGCATCGGCGTCTGCTTACCATCGTTCACCGGTTCCGCGGGCGCCAGCCGCTGGCGAATAAAATCCGCCGCGTGCTGGTCGATGATCGCCGGCCCCTTATCGAGACAGTATTGCCGCTCTTTTACCCCCAGCCGAAAACGTGAACGAAACGTCGAGCGCGCCAGGCGGGCAAACAACCGATCCTGATTGTCCATCAGAACACCGACCTCCCCATCCGCTGAGTCAGTTTTTCCAGCAGCGCCACGCCGGCCAGCGAGTTCCCGGCGTCGTCAAGTTCCGGGCTCCACACGGCGATCGCCATCTCCTGCGGCACAATCGCCACAATCCCGCCGCCAACGCCTGATTTCGCCGGCAGGCCAACGCGCCAGGCGAATTCGCCGGCGTTCTGGTACATGCCGCTGGTCATCATCAGGGCATTCACCTGGCGGGACTGAATGGGCGCGATAACCGGCGCATCGAGATGCGGGGCAATACCGCGGTCGGCAAGAAACAGAAAGGTGCGCGCCAGTTCAACGCAGCTCATCTCCAGCGAGCAGTAGTGGAAATAGTTCTGCAGCACGGTGGCGACATCGTTATGGAAATTACCGAAGGATTTCATCAGCCAGGCGATGGCGGCGTTGCGCGCCGAATGCTCAAACTCAGAGCGGGCCACCACCGGATCGTAGGCGATATCGGCTACACCGCTCAGGCGGCGGACAATCTCCAGCATCCGCTGGCGCGGGGCGCTGAGCCGGCTCTGCAGCATGTCGCAGACCACCAGTGCCCCGGCGTTAATAAACGGGTTGCGCGGTTTGCCCTGCTCGATCTCCAGCTGCAGAAGCGAGTTGAAGGGCTGGCCGGAGGGATCTTTCCCCACCCGCTGCCAGATCTCCTCTTCCTGATAGTGGTTCATGGCCACCACCAGGCTCAATACCTTGGAGATAGACTGGATGGAAAAACGTTCATGGGCATCGCCAGCGGCAAAGTGCTGGCCGTCGACCGTACTGATCGCGATACCAAGCTTGTCGCCGCTGACGCTGGCCAGCGCCGGAATATAATCCGCCACTTTTCCGCGGCCAATCAGCGGCCTGATTTCTGCCAGAATGGCTTCCAGCATTGCATTGTTGATCACCGTCGCCACACGCGGCTCCTTGCCCACCATCGAAATTTGGTGGGCGAGTATAGCAGACGAGAACGACGGTCGTCAGGGGGCGAACGATGTATTAGCGGCGGTCTTTCCAGACGGTCTGCGCATTACAGAACTCGTGCAGGCCGAAATGCGACAGCTCGCGACCGAACCCGCTCTTCTTCACGCCGCCGAAGGCCACGCGGGCATCGCTGGCGCAGTAGCCGTTAAGGAAGACGCCACCGCACTCCAGCTCGCGGGCAAAGCGCTGGGCCTGCGCCTCATCGGTGGTATAGACCGTGGCCGACAGGCCAAACTCGCTGTCGTTGGCGAGAGCCAGCGCGTGGTCAGCGTCGCGAGCGGTGGTCAGGGTCGCTACCGGGCCAAACAGCTCCTGGCGAAAGCCGGTCATTCCGGCGGTAACGTTGCCCAGCACCGTTGGCGCATAGTAGTTGCCTGCCCCTTCGATTTTTTCCGCACCCAGCAGCAAAGTCGCCCCTTCATCGAGGGTCGCCGTCACCTGCTGGTGCAGTTCATCGCGTAGATCAAACCGCGCCATCGGCCCGACGTAGTTTTGCTCATCGCGCGGGTCGCCCATCTTCAGCGCCGCGACGGCATCGACGAATTTGCGGGTGAACGCGTCGGCAATGCCGGCTTCGAGAATAAAGCGTTTCGAGGCGGCGCACACCTGGCCGCTGTTCTGATAGCGACCGGTGACGGCAGCCTTCACCGCCTCATCCAGGTCAGCATCGTTGAGCACGATAAAGGGATCGGATCCCCCCAGTTCGAGGACGCATTTCTTCAGCGCCGCGCCCGCCTGCGCGCCAATCGCCTTGCCGGCACGGACGCTGCCGGTGACGGTCACCGCCGCGATGCGGTCATCGTTGATGATCTGCGAGACGCCGTCATTGGTGGCGTTCACCCAACCGAACACGCCATCCGGCAGGCCGGCGGCGGCAAAAATCTCGCCCAGCAGTTGGGCGCTGCCCATCACATTCGGGGCGTGCTTCAGCAGGTAGCTGTTGCCGGCCAGCAGGATCGGCACCGCGCCGCGCAGCACCTGCCAGACCGGGAAGTTCCACGGCATGACCGCCAGAATAGCGCCCAGCGGACGATACTCAACCACCGCCTGATTATTTTCCACCAGGGTGGCTTCGGTCGCCAGCATCGCCGGGCCGTGTTCAGCGTACCAGTCGCAGAGGTTGGCGGATTTCGCCACCTCGCCGCGCGCCTGAGCGATCGGTTTGCCCATCTCAAGGGTGATCATCTGGGCCACCTCTTCACCGCGGGCGCGCAGCGCGGCCCCGATGCGGCGCAGGGCGTCGGCGCGGTCGGCGAGCGGCGTCTGACGCCACTGGCGATAGCCTGCCGCGGCGAGCGCGATCGCCGCATCAACCTCACTTTCGCTGGCCCACGGCAGCGAGGAGACCACCTCACCGGTAGTCGGATTGACGGAGACGGCGTGCGTTGCAGATAAATTCATCGTTATTCTCTCTCTCGTTGCTTGCGAAGTGACCGTATTCTGGCTTACCTTTCCATTCATTGAAAATGAATAATATTAAGCAACACATTCACAAAAGAAGAATATTATGGACCTGACTCAGCTAGAGATGTTTAACGCGGTCGCCAGCACCGGCAGCATTACTCAGGCGGCGCAGAAAGTGCATCGCGTGCCGTCCAACCTCACCACCCGCATCCGCCAACTGGAGGCCGACCTCGGCGTTGAGCTGTTTATTCGCGAGAACCAGCGCCTGCGCCTGTCGCCCGCGGGCCACAGCTTCTTACGCTACAGCCAGCAGATCCTCGCCCTGGTGGACGAGGCGCGGATGGTGGTGGCGGGCGACGAACCTCAGGGACTGTTTTCCCTGGGTTCGCTGGAGAGCACCGCGGCGGTGCGGATCCCCACCACCCTGGCCCACTTTAATCAACGCTACCCGAAAATTCATCTGGCGCTCTCCACCGGCCCGTCCGGGACGATGATCGACGGCGTGCTGGAGGGGGCGCTTAGCGCCGCGTTTGTTGACGGCCCGCTGGTGCATCCGGGTCTGGAGGGGCTGCCGGTGTTCCCTGAGGAGATGATGATCGTTGCGCCTTACGGCCACGCGCCCATCGACCGCGCCAGCGAAGTGAACGGGGCCAACGTTTACGCCTTTCGCGCCAACTGCTCCTACCGCCGGCATTTTGAGAGCTGGTTCCATGCCGACAGAGCGACCCCGGGCCGGATCCACGAGATGGAGTCTTACCATGGGATGCTGGCCTGCGTGATCGCCGGCGCCGGCCTGGCGCTGATCCCGCGCAGTATGCTGGAGAGCATGCCAGGCCATCAGCAGGTTTCCGCCTGGCCGCTGGCCGAAGAGTGGCGCTGGCTAACCACCTGGCTGGTGTGGCGCCGGGGCGCCAAAACCCGCCAGCTGGAGGCCTTTATAGCGCTGCTGAACGAAGATCGACAAACAGCGGTTTCTCCATAAACACGCTGAGCGGATCCGGCAGATACGGCGCAAACGCGCAGCGTGTCTGGTAGCCGTTGCGCGTATAAAGGGCAATCGCCGCATGCTGATGGATGCCGGTCTCCAGGCGCAGGGTATGGCAATCGCGCTGACGCGCTTTCGCCTCCAGCGCCGCCAGCAGTTTTTCCCCCAGCTGTTGTCCGCGGTGCTGCGGATCGATATAGACCCGTTTCATTTCGCCAAAACCTTCCTCACTGAGGACGATAGCCCCGCAGCCAACGGCCTCGCCCAGCGGGCTGCGGATCGCCAGGGCGATCACCGTCTGCGGCGGCAGCTGGCCGAGGTCCAGCAGATGGTTGCTCTCCGCCGGATAAAGTGTCTCCTGCCAGGCGTCAAGAGCGGCAATCAGGGCGGTAAATTCAGCGTCGGTGGCGGCGATGTCGGTGATGGTATACATAGGTGAGCTCCTTTTTTTACGCCACTGTAGCGCGGCCGGCGGCGCTTACCGGCATAGCATTAACTTATATTGTCGCCCTCCTATTGCACTAACTCACTGAAACACAGTAACTTTATTGTCTGTCGTTCGTTTCTGAGACCACAACATGCACACTAAAGCCCGTAAAGTGATGATTATTGGCGCTGGCAACGTCGGCGCATCGGCGGCCTATGCCCTGCTCAATCAGAGTATTTGCGAGGAGCTGATCCTCGTCGACCTTAACCAGCAGCGCGCTGAAGCCCACGCTCAGGACCTGAGCGATGCCGCCGCTTACCTGCCGGGGATGATGACCATCTCCACCCGCGAGGCCAGCGACTGCGCCGATGTCGATATCGCGGTGATCACCGTCTCCGGCGGCGCGCTGCGCCCCGGTCAGAGCCGGCTGGATGAGCTGACCGCCACCGCGAAGATTGTGAAGAGCATTGTGCCGGCGATGATGGCGAACGGATTTAACGGCATCTTCCTGGTGGCCACCAACCCCTGCGATATCATCACCTGGCAGGTATGGCAGCTCTCCGGCCTGCCGCGCAGCCAGGTGCTGGGCACCGGCGTCTGGCTGGACACCACCCGCCTGCGTCGCCTGTTGGCGCAGGAGCTGGAGATTGGCGCCCAGAGCATCGACGCCTTTATCCTCGGCGAGCATGGCGATACCCAGTTTCCGGTGTGGTCGCACTCCTCGGTGTACGGCTCGCCGATCGCCGACCTCTATCAGCAGCGCACCGGCCACCCGCTCGATCGCGAGGCCATGGCCGAAAAAGTGCGTAAGCTGGGGTTTGAGATCTACGCGGGTAAAGGCTGCACCGAATATGGCGTGGCAGGCACCATCGCCGAGATCTGCCGCAATATCTTCACCGGCAGCCACCGCGCGCTGGCGGTCTCCTGCATTCTTGACGGCGAGTACGGGGTCAGCGGCGCAGCGGCTGGGGTGCCGGCGGTGCTGGCCCAGGGCGGCGTGCAGCAGATTATTGAACTGCGGCTGGCCGCCGAAGAGCAGGCGAAGTTCAGCCAGTCGATAGCGGTGATCAAAGCCAATATCGCTCGTCTGCCCTGACGACGTCCGGGTCAGTCGGCAATGATCAGCTGCGGGGAGAGGGTCAGCAGCGCTTCGCGGGTCTCTTCCGGCAGGTGGGCGTCGGTGACGATATCGGTCAACGACGCCAGCGGAGCAATGTTGAACAGTGACCAGGCGCCGTATTTCGAGCTGTCCGCCAGCAGAATCCGCCGCCGGGCATTGGCCATCAGATCCCGTTTCAGGGCGGCCTTCTCTTCGGTCGGGGCGGTGATGCCTTTCTCAAGGTCCCAGCCGTTGCAGCTGACGAAGGCAAGATCCGGCCAGATAGTCTGCAGCAGACGGCGGCCGTGATCGCCGATGCACGACTGGCTGCTGTCGTCGATGCGCCCGCCGATAATCGTCACTTCAATCTGCTTAAATTCCGATAAGAACAGCGCGATATGTAAATCGCTGGTGATCACCCGCAGCGGCAGATGGGTGATCTGCCGCGCCAGCTCAATCATGGTGGTGCCGGCGTCGAGCACGATAGCGTCGCCGGCTTTCACCAGCGCTGCCGCCGCGCTGGCGATCGCCTGCTTCTCCAGCGGGCTGCGCTGGGCTTTCTCCAGCGTCGTCGGCTGGGAAGGAATAAACCGATTCAGCGTCACCCCGCCATGCGTGCGACTGATCACCCCTTCCTGATCGAGTTTGATCAGGTCGCGGCGAATAGTGGCCGGTGAGGCGTTGGTCGCCGCCACCAGCTGGTCGACTGTCACCAGATTATGGCTTTTCAGGAAGTCCATAATCTGCTCTAACCGGTTATATCCCTTCATGTTATTCCTGCGCGATTTGCATGGCGAGCTCAATGGAGGTTGCCATGCTCTCAGACTTCGCTTTACCTGTCCAGGCAATATCAAACGCGGTGCCATGATCCGCTGAGGTGCGGATGAACGGCAGCCCGGCGGTGATATTCACCCCGTCATAGAACCCGAGCAGCTTCAGCGGGATATGCCCCTGATCGTGGTACATCGCCACTACCATGTCGTACATCCCTTCATGACACTGCATAAACACCGTGTCCGGTGGACAGGGTCCGGTGACCGCTATCCCCTGCGCCTGCATGGCGGCGACCGCCGGGGCGACGATGCGGATCTCTTCATCGCCAAACAAGCCATTCTCCCCGGCATGCGGGTTGACCCCGGCGACCGCAATGCGTGGACGCTGATAGCCGACACGGCGCAAAAACCGATCTGCCACGCCAATCACCGTCTCAATCCGCGGCTGGTTGAGGGTATCGAGGAACTTGCGCAGGGAAATATGGGTGGTGATATGGATAACTTTAAGCTTCTCGGTATACAGCACCATGGCGTAATCGGTGGTCTGCGTCAGGTGGGCCAGCAGTTCGGTATGGCCGGGGAAAGCATGCCCCGCCAGATGAAGCGCCTCTTTATTCAGCGGCGCGGTGGCGATGGCGGCGACGGCGCCCTCCAGCGCGAGGGCGGTCGCGCGTTTGATGCAGCGAAACGCGAGATCGCCCGCCTGGGCCTGGACTTCGCCTGGACGCAGCTCCTGCGGGTCGCTGAGCGGTTCATCGATAACGTTAATCGTCGCCGGGGAAAATACTGCTTCGGCGGGATGGTCGATGATGCGTAGCTCCACCCGCGGCGTGATATTCAGCGCCAGGATCCGCCGCAGCGTCTGGGCACAGCCCACCACCACCACCGGTGCGCCGCTCAGCGCCCCCTCGGCGAGGGATTTAATAATAATCTCCGGACCAATACCTGCCGGGTCGCCCATTGTGACTGCAATCGTTTTAGACACTCAGTTTCTCCTCAATAAAATTCACAACATGTAACAGCGTGGTGTCGGTGCCGAATCCTCCGGCTTTGGTCATCACCGGCCGCGACCAGCGGCCACCGAGAAAATGCCCGTAAGGAACGCACTCCGCCACCCGGCCACGGATCTGGAACCCGCTGGCGCCGAGCGCCTGAGCCACAGCGATGGCCACATCGCCGCCGGAGAGATACAGGGCGCCAGGAGGGCACTGCGCCACCGCCTGCGCCGTAAGCGCGGCAAGCCAGCCACAAATGCGCTCGCCGTATGCGGCACGGCTCAGGCCCTGTTCACGGCACCGGGCTTCTATCCCCTGCCGGGCAGCGCTGTCCGGGCGGGTAGTCACCACGCAGTGCCGGCCTTCGCGCAGCACCCCGGCGATCCGCCGGGCCTCATCCTCAGGCGAGCCGCTAAAGACCCGCGCCACGTCAATCTCAATCTGCCTCACCCGGGGGTGGGCCTGCAGGGCCGCAACCTGTCGCTGCGCCATCTCACTCATTGAACCGACCACCGCCAGCAGCGGCCCCTGCTCACTACGTCGCAGGCGGCGGGCCAGCGCGAAGCGCTGGCCCGCCGAGCCGACCAGCAACGTCTTGCGCGCATGGGGCGCGACGGCGTCGATCACCTGATCCAGGTGGCCGTCTTCCCAGGCATCGACAATCAGTACCCGCCTCTCCTCGTCAGCAGCCGCTAACGCCGCCGGAAGCTGCGCGGCGCTCAGCGAGCGGCACGGCAGCCGGCTCTGCATGGCGAGAATGCCGGCAATATCCGCCCGGCTCACCGGCGTTTTCGGATCGCTGGCAAATTCAGTCTGATCGAGGGCTACCCCACGGACATAACAGCGCCCGTCCCGGGTATGCCGCCCGGCCGCCGGATACGCCGGCGCCACCACCGCCACCCGACAATTCTGCACCGTCATCATCGCCTCCAGTTCGGCGCCGGGATTTCCGCGCAGCGTGGAGTCGATCTTCTTTACCTGCCAGTGCGCAGTGAATGTCACCGCACCGCGCAGCAGAGCGGTAACCTTGTACGCCGCCGCGGCGGCGCTCATCGCCCGGCTGTCGCTGTTAAGAATTAATGCCCGCACGGAGGACGCCTGCCCGGCGGTAAATGCCACTTCCACCGCCATCCCTGCTTCTGCCAGGCTGACCCCGGCATCATTCGCCCCGGTAAAGTCATCCGCCAGCACCAGCACGTTGTTATTGCCGTCGTCGTTCATTGTCCTGCCTTGTGGTCGATGAAATCCTGAATTGATTATATGCAATCATATTTGATTAAATGTGAGCAATCTCAAGTTATTAACCTGCCGTATAAATTATAACTTTTCCCCACCAGACGAGTCCTGTGACTCATGAATGATTGAAAATAATCAATTACTACCAAGGAGAAACGTGTGGCGACGATACACAGCACGATTATCAGCGGGGCGGGCGCCTCATCGGCTCTGCGCCCGCTGCTGGCCGGTAAAACCTCTATCCTGCTGGTGACCGACAAGAACGTCGGGGCGCTGGAAGCAACCCAGGCGATCCATCGCCTGCTGACGGCTGAGGGACGCGAGGTCGAGGTCATTGACACGGTGCCGGCGGAGCCAAGCCATCATGATGTGGAGCAGATCGTCAGCCAGCTGGGCGCCAGCCAGCCACAGATGGTCGTTGGCATCGGCGGGGGGAGCGTGCTGGATGTGGCAAAACTGCTGTCAGTACTTCTGCACCCTGAGGCGCCCGCTCTGACGGCCCTGCTGGCCGGTGAGCAGCCGCAACGACGGCTCGGCTCATTGTTAATCCCGGCCACCGCCGGGACCGGCTCTGAAGCGACGCCGAACGCCATTCTGGCAATCCCCGAGCAGCAGACCAAAGTGGGGATCATCTCCCCGGTGCTGCTGCCGGACTATGTCGCCCTGCTGCCGGAACTGACCACCAGCATGCCGGCCAGCATCGCGGCGTCGACCGGCATTGATGCCCTGTGCCATCTGCTGGAGTGCTTTACCTCCACCGTCGCCAATCCGGTGAGCGACAACGCGGCGTTAATCGGTTTGCACAAGCTGGTGCGCCATATCGAGCGCTCGGTGAATCAGCCGCAGGATCTAACGGCAAAACTGGAGATGCTCTGGGCCTCGTGGTACGGCGGCGCAGCGATTAACCATGCGGGCACCCACCTGGTGCATGCGCTCTCCTATCCGCTCGGCGGCACCTGGCATCTGCCGCACGGCGTGGCCAACGCCATCCTGCTGGCGCCCTGTATGCGGGTGGTCCGCCCCCACGCGGTGGCGAAATTTGCTCAGGTCTGGGATCTGATCCCCGACGCGGATCGCACGCTCAGCGAGGAAGAGAAATCCCATGCGCTGGTCGCGTGGCTGGCGGCGCTGGTGAAACGACTGCCGCTGCCCGACAACCTGGCCGCGCTCGGCGTGCCGCAGGAGAGCATTCCCGCCCTCAGCGCGGCGGCGCAAAACGTCAAACGCCTGATGAACAATGCCCCCTGCAGCGTCAGCCGTGAAGAGATAGCGGCTATCTACCAGACGTTGTTTCCAGAACATGCCTAACAGGAGAAAGTAAAATGAGGAAAGCTATTAGCGGCGTACTGACCGCCATCGTCACCCCCTTTACCGCCGAGGGCGCGCTTAACCTGCCTGCGCTACGCCAGCAGGTACAGCGCCAGATCGCCGCGGGCAACGGTATTTTCTGCGGCGGTACCAACGGCGAATTTTTTGTCCTCAATGAGGAAGAGAAGATCGCCGTCGCCAGAACCTGCGTGGAAGAAGCGGCCGGTCGCGTCCCGGTGGTGGCCCATATCGGGGAAATATCCACCCGGGAAACTCGTCGACTGGGCCAGCAGATCGCCCGCCTCGGCGTTGACGCGGTATCGGCCATCACCCCGTGGTTCGTGCCCTTGAAGCAGGAAGAGCTGATTAACCACTATACGGCGATCGCCGACGCGCTGAGCGTCCCGCTCTTTCTTTACAACATTCCCGCGCGCACCGGGAACACCATTGCCCCGGAGACCGCGCGCCAGCTGGCCCGGCACGAGAATATCGTCGGCATCAAGGACAGCGCCGGCAGCTATGAGAGCCTGAAAGGCTTTCTCGACGCGGTGCGCGATATCGACGGCTTCGACGTTCTGAACGGACCGGACTCGCTTATTCATCAGGGATTTGTCGACGGCTGTTCAGCCTGCATCTCGGGGCTTGCCAACGTCGCGCCCGCTGAAATCAACGCCATCTGGTCGCACTTTCACGCCGGGGATATCGCCGGATCGCGCCAGGCCCAGGAGCGAGTGACGGGCCTGCGCACCGATCTGTATAAGGTGGCGTTCTCGCCCGCGGCGGTGAAAAAAGCCCTGCAGCTGATGGGTCATGAGGTGGGCGACAGCCGCTACGCGGTGCAGTTCAGTGACCAACAGCTGCAGCAGATTAAAAATATCATTAACACCTACCTTCACTAATTTACATATCCGCCCCGGCCTTCACTGGCTGGGGCAAGACCTTGTATTTGCGACGCTACGCGTCGCCAGTAAACAGGAAACGGTTATGAAAGTAATTTGCACCTCGCCCTCATTCGCCAAATACGACGACGCGCCTATTTCAGCGCTGAAAGAGGCCGATCTGGAACTGGTCATGTTGCCTGCCGATGCCTCGACAGAAATGCTGGCTCAGCATCTGCCTGATGCCATAGCGATGATTGTCGCCTTTACCGATATCAATGAATCTCTGCTGGAAAAAGCGCCCAGGCTTAAAATTGTCTGCAAACACGGCGTTGGTGTGGATAACATCGATCTTAACGCGACACGTCAGCGCAATATTTTTGTCACTAACGTTCCGGATGCCAATAAGCATGCGGTGGCCGATTTTGCTTTTGGTTTAATTCTCAATACTGCCCGCCAGATTTCTCAGGCAATAAGTGAAACGAAAGCAGGCAACTGGCCTCGTATTTTTGCCACTGATGTTTATGGCAAAACGCTGGGGATCGTCGGTTTAGGCCATATCGGCAAGGAAGTGGCGCGACGTGCGCGCGGATTCAATATGCGAGTGCTGGCCACCGACGCCTGGCCGGACAGAGAATTTGCTCAGGAGCATCAGGTTGAATATGTTTCACTGGATACTCTGACGGCGCAAAGTGATTTTATTAGTCTGCATACGCCGTTAACCCCGGAAACTGAAAATATGTTTAATGCCGCCCGGCTACAGCAGATGAAATCAGGGGCGTTCCTCATTAATGTTTCCAGAGGCGGTATCGTTGATGAACACGCTTTGTATGAGGCACTGAAATCAGGACACCTCGCCGGAGCCGCAGCTGACGTTTTTCTCGAGGAGCCGTGCGCTACGCATCCTTTGTTTACCCTGGCCAATTTTGCGCCAACCTCGCATATTGCTGGATATACGGATGGCGCCATTAGCAATATTAGCGCACGCTGCGTCAACAATATTATTACCTGCGTCTGTCGCGGTGAACGACCTGAAAACATTATGAATTCGCTGTAAATAACGAGGTGGGAAGCATGTCATTCCCACCAATATAACGAACATCTACTCAGAGCCGAATATATGAACACGACAGCTAACACTACTCGTATTCGCTGGTGGATAGCCGGATTAATGTGGTTGGCTATTGCCATTAACTATATCGACCGGACAGTATTATCTGCCGCCGCCCCTCATTTAATTGATGAACTGAAGCTCGACCCCGAAATGATGGGGTTTATCATGGCTGCTTTTTTTTGGTCATATTCGTTATTACAGATCCCCGCGGGGTGGTTCGCCGATCGTTTTGGACAGAAAAAAGGTCTTGGTTTAGCCGTTGCCTGGTGGTCAATCGCCACCTCGATGATGGGGGTTGCCACGGGGTTTAAATCACTTCTCGCCTTGCGTCTGGCTTTAGGTGTTGGCGAGGCCGCCGCCTACCCCAGCAATGCAGGGATCGCCGCACGCTGGTTTCCGGACAAAGAGCGCGCGACGGTATCCGGCCTGTTCGACAGCGCGTCTAAATTTGGCGGTGCCGTTGCCATGCCGCTTATCGTCTGGATGATCTACACCTTTGACTGGCGACTGACCTTTCTGATCATCGGTAGTGTGGGCATTTTATGGGTTATCGCATGGTATTTTATCTATGCTGAAAACCCTGAAGAACATAAACGCATCAGTCCTTCGGAAGTGCGCATTATTCGCGATGGCCAAAAACAACATCACGGCGACAAAACCGTATTGCCAATGAAATGGTATAAGCTCTTGCGTTATCGTAACATTTGGGCAATGTGCATCGGCTTTTTCACCATCAATTATACGTCCTATTTTTTCATTACCTGGCTTCCCACTTACCTGGTAAAAGAGAAAGGTATGGATTTTATTAAAATGGGGATGGTAGCCGCTCTGCCTTTATTATGTGGGATGGTGATTGAAGTTTTTGCTGGCTGGGCCTCAGATCGCCTGGTACATAAGAAAATACTGTCTCTAACAGCGACCCGTAAACTGTTTTTGACCATCGGCTTACTCATGGCACTTTGCATCGGTTTTGCACCATTTACCGACTCGGTTTTCATGACTGTTTTTCTTCTTTGTGTCGCCAAATCAGGAACCACGGTTGCTGCGTCGCAGGTTTGGGCCTTACCGGGTGATGTTGCCCCCAAAAACAGCGTCTCAATTGTCGCTGGGCTGCAAAATACGGTTTCGAATATGGGAGGCGCAGTCGGCCCTATCATTACGGGTGCGATCGTTGCTGCGACAGGCTCATTCAACTGGGCACTGATTTTCTCGGCCATTCTTGTCGTTATCGGGATAATCAACTACCTGTTCCTGATGGGTAAAATTGAACCTATCAATGACAAGGGTGAAAAATCACCCGTCCTTAATGCTGCTGAACAACATTAAGTCCAATCCGCCCGGTAGAGGATGCCACCGGGCGTAAACACATTGTTACCCTCGCAGGTAAACCGTCCCGCGCAGATAGGTGGTCGCCTGGCCGCCGATCAGCACCCGGTCGCCCTGCCACTGGCAGCGCAGGTCGCCGCCGCGGGTGGAACCCTGGCGCGCCATCATGGTGGTTTTCCCCAGCTTTTCGCCCCACCAGGGGATCAGCATGCTATGGGCGGAGCCGGTCACCGGATCTTCCGGTACTCCTTCACCCGGGCAGAAGAAGCGGCTGACAAAGTCATACTCCACATCCGGCGCGCTAACACAGATCATTTTGCCAAGCGTTTGCAGCCGCACCATATCCGGCTGCACGGCTTCAACCTGCTGGCGATCCGCCAGCACCACCAGATAATCGCGCCCTTCCCGTACTTCAACGGCGGACTCAAGCCCCAGCCCGGCCAGCAGGTCCGCTGGCGGATTGGCCACCGGCGCGGTCGACCAGGCCGGGAAGTCGAGCGTCAGCCAGTCGCCGCTGCGGGTGACCCGCAGATCGCCCACAAAGCGAGTACTGAAGGTAATGGTCGCCGAAGGATGGTCAAGATATTCGAAAATCACGTGCGCTGTCGCCAGGGTGGCATGGCCGCAGAGGTTGATTTCGCCGAGTGTGGTAAACCAGCGTAGCTCATAACCCTCGTCGGTACGGACAAAGAAAGCCGTTTCGGACTGGTTATGCTGTTGGGCCATTTTCAGCAGCACATCGTCGGCTAACCACTCGCTGAGCGGGCAGACGGCAGCGGCATTGCCACCGAAGTTTTTATCGCTGAAAGCATCGACCAGATAAAATTGAATTTCCTGCATACACTGTCCTTACTTTTTTTACTTTCCCTCAACATGACATAAAAGCGCCTCCCTGACACTATCCATAGCAAAATTAATTGCTTAACCGCGGCCAGGCGCCGCCAACAAAATGAGATGCAGATCACAAAATGATTGTCTTTTCGCCAGCAATCGTTTTAAGATCAGCGTCACATCTTCCCCTGAATCACCAGTCCAGAGCTTATGACTACGAATACGGTCTCACGCAAGGTAGCGTGGCTACGTGTCGTGACGTTGGCCATCGCCGCGTTTATTTTTAACACCACAGAATTTGCCCCGGTTGGCCTGTTGTCGGATATTGCCGACAGCTTCGGCATGGAAACCGCGCAGGTGGGCATGATGCTGACCATTTATGCGTGGGTAGTGGCGCTGATGTCGCTGCCATTTATGCTGCTGACCAGTAAAGTGGAGCGCCGGCGGCTGCTGATCGCCCTCTTTATTCTGTTTATCGCCAGCCACATCCTGTCGTTTTTTGCCTGGAATTTTGACGTGCTGGTCATCAGCCGCATCGGCATCGCCTTTGCGCATGCGGTGTTCTGGTCGATAACCTCGGCGCTGGCCATACGCATGGCGCCGCCAGGCAAACGCGCGCAGGCGCTGAGCCTGATCGCCACCGGTACCGCGCTGGCGATGGTGTTCGGTATTCCGATTGGCCGCATCATCGGCCAGTATTTTGGCTGGCGGATGACCTTCCTGGCGATTGGCCTCGGCGCGTTAGCCACCCTGGCCTGCCTGGTGAAGCTGCTGCCAACCCTGCCGAGCGAACATTCAGGCTCGCTGAAAAGCCTGCCGGTGCTGTTCCGCCGCCCGGCGCTGGTCAGCGTATATATTCTGACCGTGGTGGTGGTGACCGCCCATTATACCGCCTACAGCTATATCGAGCCCTTTGTCCAGACCGTGGCAGGCCTGAGCGGCAACTTTGCCACCGTGCTGCTGCTGATCCTCGGCGGGGCCGGTATTATCGGCAGCATTCTGTTCGGTAAGCTCGGCAACCAGCACGCTTCCGGGCTGATTAGCATCGCTATCGGCCTGCTGCTGGCCTGTCTGCTGTTGCTGCTGCCGGCCTCGCATAACCCGCACCACCTGATGCTGCTCAGCATCTTCTGGGGGGTGGCGATCATGATTATCGGCCTTGGCATGCAGGTGAAAGTACTGGCCTCCGCCCCGGACGCCACCGACGTGGCGATGTCGCTGTTCTCAGGCATCTTTAATATCGGTATTGGCGCAGGAGCGCTGGTCGGCAGCCAGGTGAGTCTGCATCTGTCGATGGCCTCTGTCGGCTATGTCGGCGCCATTCCGGCACTGGTGGCGCTGGTCTGGTCGCTGATGATTTTCCGCCGCTGGCCGGTATCGCTGGAAGACCATCAGCCGCACCACTCCTGAATCCATCGCACAAAAAAGCCTGCCGGCATTACTACCGGCAGGCTTTTGTCTCTCATCCCATCCGGGGCGGTCAGGGATGCCAGGTCGAAATAATCTCCAGCACGCCGTTAATAATAAACTGCACGCCCATACAGACCAGCAGGAAGCCCATCAGTCGGGAAATCGCTTCGATCCCCCCTTTGCCGACCAGACGCATAATCGCGCCGGAACTGCGCAGACACGCCCACAGAATCACCCCTAGCAGCAAAAAGATGATCGGCGGCGCCGCCAGCACCACCCACTCCGGGAAGTCCACGCCGTGCTTAACGGTCGAGGCAGAGCTAATGATCATCGCTATGGTGCCCGGACCGGCGGTACTGGGCATCGCCAGCGGCACAAAGGCGATATTGGCGGTCGGCTCATCCTGCAGTTCTTCCGATTTGATCTTCGCTTCCATCGAATCGTGGGCTTTTTGCTGGGGAAACAGCATACGGAAACCGATAAAGGCCACAATCAATCCCCCGGCGATACGCAGCCCAGGTATTGATATGCCGAATGTATTCATCACCACCTGTCCGGCATACCACGACACCATCAGAATGGCGAAGACATACACCGATGCCATCAACGCCTGCTTGTTCCGCTCGGCGTTGTTCATATTGCCCGCCAGGCCCAGGAACAGCGCCACGGTTGTGAGTGGGTTAGCCAGCGGTAAAAGCACCGCCAGGCCGAGTCCTATCGCTTTAAACAAATCGAACATAGTTAATTAAAGTCCCGTTAATCTTCATTTTTTCAGGATGATTTCGTTCCGTGAGTATACCGGCTTCGAGGGATCCGACACCAGCCCGGGTGATAAACCACTTCTGTTAAAAAATAACAAGCGTTAGAAAAATCATAAAAAGTGACCCGTGTCAGATTTTTTTCTTTTAGCAAATCGTGGCATCGGCAAATTCATAATGTTGACTTATGATTGCCTGGGCAATAGTATCACCTGCAACTAATTACTTGCCTGGGCAACCATCATGAAAAGTACCAGCGACCTGTTTAATGAAATGATCCCGCTGGGTCGCTTGATCCAGATGGTTAACCAGAAAAAAGATCGCCTGCTCAACGACTACCTCTCACCTATGGATATTACCGCGACCCAGTTTCGCGTGCTCTGCTCCATTCGTTGCGAAGTATGTATTACCCCCGTTGAGCTGAAAACCGTGCTTTCCGTCGACCCGGGCGCGATGACGCGTATGCTCGACCGCCTGGCGTGCAAAGGCTGGATTGAACGGTTACCCAACCCCGCTGACAAACGCGGCGTGCTGGTGCAGTTGACGCCAGACGGCGCAGCCCTTTGCGAGCAGTGTCATCAGGTTGTGGGTCAGAAGTTACACCAGGAGTTAACAAAAAATCTGTCGGCGGACGAAGTCGCCATGCTTGAGCAACTGCTCAAGAAGGTCCTGCCGTAAAAATAAGAAGAGGTAAGATGATGTCCAGACGTAATAATGACGCCATCACTATCCATAGTATTTTGTCGTGGATCGAGGATAACCTGGAATCGCCCCTGTCGCTGGAAAAAGTGTCTGAGCGCTCAGGTTACTCCAAGTGGCACCTGCAACGTATGTTTAAGAAAGAGACCGGCCATTCCCTCGGCCAGTACATCCGCAGCCGCAAGCTGACGGAGATTGCGCAAAAGCTCAAGCAGAGCAATGAGCCAATCCTGTACCTGGCGGAACGCTACGGTTTCGAGTCGCAGCAGACCCTGACGCGAACGTTCAAGAACTATTTCGATGTTCCGCCCCACAAATATCGCATAACGAATGTACCTGGCGAGTCCCGCTATCTACATCCGCTAACTCACTGTTGTTAAACACCTGCACGATAAAAAACGTATTGAGGAAATCATGAAACTATTCGCTGCCGCAGCTATCGTACTCTTGTCGCTGGCCTCCAGCCTCAGCTATGCGGAGCAAAACACCACGCCGGTGCGTCAAAACCAGCGTGATACGATGATTATCCCTTCGGAACATAACGACTCGCCATTTGATTTCAATCATATGGCGGCCGGCAATGATAAATCTGACGAGCTTGGCGTGCCGTACTACCAGCAGCACGACCTGTGATGCCATTACACGCATAATTGTGTATAGCCCCGTCTCCGGGGCTTTTTTTTATCCGCGCGCCATGCCTGGCCGCACCAGACGTAAGCCGAAGACGTTAATGTAGAGCCCGGCCATAATCAGCACCGCCCCGGTGAGCTGCAGTCCGCTGAGCGTCTCCCCCAGCAGCAGTGCGGCGCTGGCCATTCCCACCACCGGCACCAGCAGCGACAGCGGCGCCACCCGCCAGGTTTCATAGCGCCCCAGCAGCGAACCCCAGATACCATAGCCGACGATAGTAGCGATAAACGCCAGATAGAGCAGCGACAGTATCGTCAGCAGATCGATGTGTTGCAGACTCGCCAGCATGGTCTGCGGGCCATCAATCAACCATGAGGCCAGCATAAACGGCAGCACCGGGATCAGCGCGCTCCACACCACCAGCGACATAATCGGCGGCCGGGCGGCATGCGACATGATTTTCTTGTTGAAGATATTACCGCAGGCCCAGCTGAGCGCCGCCGCCAGGGTCAGCATAAAGCCCACCAGCGGCACATGCTCCCCGCCGAGGCTGCCCTCCACCAGTACCAGTACGCCGAAGATTGCCAGCGCGATCCCCGCCAGCTGCTTGCCCTGCAGGCGTTCGCCAAAGACGAAGGCGCCGAGAATAATGGTAAAGAAGGCTTGCGCCTGCAGTACCAGCGAAGCCAGCCCGGCAGGCATACCCAGGCCGATAGCGCAGAACAGGAAGGCAAACTGACCAAAGCTGATGGTCAGGCCATAGCCCAGCAGCAGGCGCAGCGGGATGGCCGGTCGGGACACAAACAGCAGCGCCGGGAAGGCCACCAGCATAAAGCGCAGCCCCGCCAGCATCAGCGGCGGCATGTTGTGTAATCCCAGCTTAATCACCACGAAATTAAGCCCCCACACCACCACTACCAGCAGCGCCAGCAGTCCATCTTTCCTCGTCATACCCTGCCTCTGTCGTTATTGGAATTTTTGTGAACAAAATCAAAGTAACCAAAAAGCGGCCGCCGGGATAGATCATTATTTTTGGCAGGGCCGGAAGTGCACCCGGCGGCCGGGGCGACCTGTACAAGGCGTAATGGCCGTGTTATTTGTGATCGAAGACATAAAATGATAACAACATGACAGGCAAGGAAATCATGATCACCACTCTCCGGCGCTCCACCATTGCGCTGCTGGCATCGTCGTTGCTATTAACTATTGGCCGCGGAGCCACACTGCCGTTTATGACTATCTACCTCACCCGACGCTTTCAGCTGGAGGTGGATGTGATTGGCTACGCCCTGTCACTGGCGCTGGTGATCGGTGTGCTGTTCAGCATGGGCTTTGGCATCCTCGCGGATAAGTTCGACAAAAAGCGCTATATGGTGTGGTCAGTGCTGGTGTTTATTCTGGGATTTAGCGCGATACCGCTGGTCAATAACGCTATCCTGGTAGTGATCTTCTTTGCGTTGATCAACTGCGCCTACTCGGTGTTTTCCACCGTGCTAAAAGCCTGGTTCGCCGACCGGCTGACGCCGGAGAAAAAAGCGCGTATCTTCTCGCTGAACTATACCATCCTCAATATCGGCTGGACCGTTGGCCCGCCCATCGGCACCCTGCTGGTGATGCACAGCATCAATTTGCCATTCTGGCTGGCGGCCGCCTGCGCCGCTTTTCCGCTGGTGTTTATTCAGCTGTTTCTCCAGCGGGATGGCGCCGCCACGGCCCCGCCGGGCGCCGCGCCCTGGTCGCCGTCGGTGTTGCTGCGCGACCGGGCGCTGCTGTGGTTTACCTGTTCCGGGCTGCTGGCCTCCTTCGTCAGCGGCGCCTTCGCCTCCTGTCTCTCGCAGTATGTGCTGGTGGTCGCCAGCAGTGACTTCGCCGAGAAAGTGGTGGCCGTGGTGCTGCCGGTTAACGCCGCGGTGGTGGTCGCTTTGCAGTACGCGGTTGGCCGGCGGCTGAGCGCCAGAAATATTCGCCCGCTGATGACCTTCGGCACCGTCTGCTTTGTTATCGGCCTCGTGGGCTTTATGTTCTCTGGCGCCAGCCTGTGGGCGTGGGGGATCTCGGCGGTGATCTTCACCCTCGGGGAAGTGATTTATGCCCCCGGGGAGTATATGCTGATTGACCATATTGCCCCGCCGGGGATGAAGGCCAGCTACTTCTCCGCCCAGTCGCTGGGGTGGCTGGGCGCGGCATTCAACCCGATGTTCACCGGGATGATCCTCACCCATCTGCCGCACTGGTCGCTTTTTGTCATTCTTATCGTGGCGATTGTCGCCGCCTGGCTGATGATTTTCCGCGGGATGAATGCCCGTCCCTGGCAGCCGGATTGTCCGCTGGCTAACGCCTGACACCAGCTGGCATGCGGCTGTCGGGTTGATGTCGGGCCGTTGTCGGGTCGCTGTCGTGGTGGCTGGCGGCCCGGTTCACCATACTCCATCACAGGTTTACATCCGCAGAACGTTATGGAGCATACGAATATGAACAGCACCAATCAGGTCAAACAATTACGGCTGCAGCGCGCCTGGTCCCAGGAGCAGCTGGCCGAAATGGCGGGTCTCAGCGTCCGCACGATCCAGCGTATTGAGAATGGCGAACGCCCGGGGCTGGAGACCCTCAGCGCCCTCGCCGCGGTCTTTGAGGTGACGGTGGCCGAGATCGGCGGCGAATCCCGGCGGGAAGACGCGCCGGGCCCGGAAGCCTCGCTCGATCTGCGCATCGAGGAAGCCAAAGCGCGGGTGCATCAGGAGAGCCGCTTTTTCCGTTCGCTGTCGGTGGCGCTGGTGGTCTGCGTGCTGCTGGCGGTGCTCAACCACTTCACAAACCCGCAGTACGCCTGGTCCGGCTGGGTGGCCCTGATCTGGGGCGCTCTGCTGGTGGTAAGAGGATTACGCCTGTTTGTGTTCGGCGAATGGATCAAAAACTGGCGGCAGGCGCGCCTGCAGCGGCTGTTGCGCAAATAGCTCGCATACCGGCGGCGCGCACGCCGCCGGCCTGGTCAGATGGTCACCATGGCGCGCACGCCGTCGCTCTCCATATCACCGCCCTTGCCCTGCTGGACGATGGCGCCGCGCGACATCACCAGGTAGTGGTCCGCCAGCCCGGCGGCAAAGTCATAGAACTGCTCCACCAGCAGGATCGCCATATCCCCGCGGCTCGCCAGCTGGCGGATCACCTCGCCAATCTCTTTGATAACCGAAGGCTGGATCCCCTCGGTGGGTTCATCGAGGATCAGCAGCTGGGGACGGCTGGCCAGCGCGCGGCCGATCGCCAGCTGCTGCTGTTGGCCGCCGGATAAATCACCGCCCCGCCGCTGCTTCATGGTCCTGAGCACCGGAAAAAGCTGGTAGATCTCCTCCGGCACCTGCTGCGCTTCACGGGCGGGAAAGCGCGACAGCCCCATCAGCAGGTTTTCTTCCACCGTCAGGCGCGGAAAAATCTCGCGCCCCTGGGGGACGTAGGCGACCCCGGCCTGTACCCGCTGGTGCGGTTTGCGATGGGTGATGTTCTGATCTTGCCAGCGCACCTCACCGCTGCGCGCCGGGATCAGCCCCATCAGGCATTTCAGCAGCGTGGTCTTACCGACGCCATTGCGCCCCAGCAGGCAGGTGACTTCGCCCTGGCGGGCGGAAAATTCCACCCCACGCAAAATATGGCTGCCGCCGTAGTACTGATGTAACTGACTCACCTGTAACATTGGCGCTCCTTAACGTCCCAGATAAACTTCAATGACCTGCTCATTGGCCTGCACCTCGCGCAGCGATCCCTCCGCCAGCACCTGGCCCTGATGCAGGACCGTCACCCGGTCGGCGATGGTCTCGACAAATCCCATGTCGTGCTCCACCACCATCAGAGAGTGCTGTCCGGCCAGGGTACGAAACAGCTCCGCCGTATACTCCGTTTCCGCATCGGTCATGCCGGCCGCCGGCTCATCAAGCAGCAGCAGATGCGGCTCCTGCACCAGCAGCATGCCGATCTCGAGAAACTGCTTCTGACCATGGGACAGCAGACCGGCCTGGCGGTAGCGCTCGCCGTCGAGACGCAGCAGGCGCAGCACCTCATTGAGCCGATCGCCCTGTTCGCTGCTCAGCCGGGCGCGCAGGCTGGCCCACACCGATTTATCCCCCTTCATCGCCAGGGCGAGATTTTCCGCCACCGTCAGCGCTTCGAAGACCGTCGGTTTCTGAAACTTGCGCCCGATGCCCTGGCGGGCGATGGCCACTGGGTCAAGAGTAGTCAGATCCACCGACTGGTCATAGAGCGCTTTGCCGCTCTGCGGTCGGGTCTTGCCGGTGATCACGTCCATCAGGGTGGTCTTGCCCGCCCCGTTGGGGCCGATCACACAGCGCAGTTCGCCGACGCCTATCGCCAGCGACAGATCCGTTAGCGCCTGAAATCCGTCGAAATTGACGTTGATGTTCTCCAGCTGCAGCACCGGATCGGTTTGTTCGCGAAAACGATCTCCGGGCAGCTGACGGGTAAACAGTCCTTCATCCGGTTGCATTAGCGGTCTCCTCGACGCAGCAGGCCCATCACCCCGCGGGGTAAAAACAGGGTCACGATGATAAAGATGAGGCCCAGAAACAGCTGCCAGTACTCCGGCATCGCCACGGTGAAAATGCTTTTCGCGCCGTTGACCAGCCCGGCGCCAAGCACCGGACCGATCAGGGTGCCGCGCCCGCCGAGCGCCACCCAGATGGCGGCCTCGATGGAGTTGGTCGGCGACATTTCGCTGGGGTTGATGATCCCAACCTGCGGGACATATAACGCCCCCGCCAGACCGCAGAGCACCGCCGACAGCGTCCACACCAGCAGCTTAAAGCCGCGCGGGTCGTAGCCGCAGAACATCAGCCGGTTTTCGGCATCCCGCACCGCGGTGAGGATCCGGCCAAACTTACTCTGCGCCAGCGCCGAACCCAGCCACAGGGTCAGCAACAGCAGCAGGACGGTGGTCATAAACAGAGCAGCGCGGGTGCCGGTGGCAGTGATCGGAAAGCCCAGCAGCGTGGTAAAACCGGTGAAGCCATTGTTGCCGCCAAACCCGGTCTCGTTGCGAAAGAACAGCAGCATGCCGGCATAGGTCAGCGCCTGGGTCATGATCGAGAAATAGACCCCTTTGATCTTCGAGCGAAAGGCAAACCAGCCGAAGACCAGGGCCAGCAGACCGGGTACCAGCACCACCAGCGCCATCGCCCAGGCGAAATGCTGCGTGCCCCACCAGAACCAGGGCAGCTCGCTCCAGGAGAGAAAAGACATAAACGCCGGCAGACCGTCGCCCGCCGCCTGACGCATCAGGTACATCCCCATGGCGTACCCGCCGAGGGCAAAGAAAATCCCGTGCCCCAGCGACAGCATGCCCGCATAGCCCCAGACCAGATCCAGCGCCACCGCCACAATGGCGTAGCAGAGGATTTTGCCGCTCAGCGTCAGCAGCCAGCTCGGCACCGCCAGCGGATGCGAGGCCGGCAGCAGCGCCAGGAATGGCATACTCAGCAGCCCCAGCACCAGTAAGATCCCCAGCCAGCGCAGCGGCCGCGGCGCGCGCTGCGCCAGCGTTAAGGTGATTGGTTGGCTCATCAGTCAATAACCCTCCCTTTCAGCGCGAACAGACCCTGCGGGCGTTTCTGAATAAACAGAATAATCATCACCAGGATCAGGATTTTGCCCAGCACCGCGCCCATCTGGGGTTCGAGAATTTTGTTAAAAATGCCCAGCCCAAAGGCCGCCGCCACGCTGCCGGCCAGCTGGCCGACGCCGCCCAGCACCACCACCAGAAACGAGTCAATGATGTAGCCCTGACCCAGCTCCGGCCCAACGTTGCCAAGCTGCGACAGCGCCACGCCGCCCAGCCCGGCAATACCGGAGCCGAGGCCAAAGGCCAGCATATCCACCCGCCCGGTAGGCACGCCGCAGCAGGCGGCCATCGCCCGGTTCTGCGTCACGGCGCGGACGTTCATCCCCAGACGGGTGCGGTTCAGGATGAGCCAGGTAAAGCACAGCACCAGCAGGACGAACGCCAGCACCGCCAGCCGGTTCCACGGCAGGATCAGGTTCGGCAGGACCTGCACGCCGCCGGAGAGCCAGGCGGGATTAGCCACTTCGACGTTCTGCGCGCCAAACAGCATCCGCACCAGCTGGATAAGCATCAGGCTGATCCCCCAGGTGGCGAGCAGCGTTTCCAGCGGCCGACCATACAGATGACGAATAATGGTGCGCTCCAGCGCCATACCGATCCCGGCGGTCACCAGAAACGCCACCGGTAGCGCGACCAGCGGATAAAAGGCCAGCCACTGCGGCGCGATCTGCGCCAGCGCCTGCTGGACCAGCCAGCAGCTGTAGGCGCCGATCATTAACATCTCGCCGTGGGCCATGTTAATCACCCCCAGCAGGCCGTAGGTGATCGCCAGCCCCAGCGCCGCCAGCAGCAGCACCGAGCCCAGCGACAGCCCCATAAAGGCCTGGCCCAGCAGATCGCCGAGCAGCAGACGATGTTTGATCTTCTGCAGACTGTCGCTGGCCGCCTCGCGCACCGCCGCATCCGGCTCATGCTGGGCATCGGTAAAGGGGATCAGCAGCGCCTGGGTCTCCGGGTCCGCCGAATGGCCGAGCAGCGTCACGGCGGCCAGCCGCGCGCTGGCCTCAGGCTGAGTGAGCTGCAGGCGCGCCAGCGCCACCTCCAGCAGGCCGCGCACATTATCATCGGTTTCCGCCTTCAGCCGCTGTTGCAGCAGCGCGGCCATGGCCGGGGTCGCTTCCCGCTGTAGCGTACGCGCGGCGGAAGCCCTCTCCGTGACGTTGTCACTTAAAATAAGGTGGCTGGCCAGCGCGCCGGCAGCCAGATTGCGCAGCCGGTTGGTCAGACGGACCGGTCGGGTTTCGCCCTGCGGCGCGGCGGCAGCGCCCAGTGGCTGTAATCCGCCCTGTCGGGTGCGGAAAGCATGTTTTCCGTAGTCCATCACCAGGCTCTCGGTGGTCAACGCCCGCAGCAGCGGCAGGCGATCCGCCTGCGGTGCTGCCGCCCACTCAGTCAACAGCTGCGCCTGCTGGCTGCGGCTGGCGGCAACGAAGTCGTCCGCCTCCGCGGCCTGCGCCCGCCATGGCAGCAAGGTCAGCAGTAGCGCCAACACACTCATGAGACGCAATGCGTTCATGTCGTTCTCCTCTGGTCAGCGGCCGACGGTCCCTATGCTTCAGCCCCGCCGGCCCTGGCGCTTACTGGCTGACGGTTTTCACCGGATGGTCAGGTTTCTTATCGTTACCGGGGATCCACGGGCTCCACGGCTGCGCGCGAACGGGTTTATCGGTCTGCCAGACCACGTTGAACTGACCGTTGCCTTCAATTTCACCGATCATCACCGGCTTATGCAGATGATGGTTAGTGGCGTCCATGGTCAGGGTAAAGCCGGACGGCGCGTTGAAGGTCTGCCCGGCCATCGCCTCGCGCACTTTGTCGACATCGGTGGTGCCCGCTTTGGTCACCGCCTGCGCCCACATATGCAGACCCACCCAGGTCGCCTCCATCGGATCGTTGGTCACCACCGTATCGGCATTCGGCAGCTTGTGCGCTTTGGCATACGCGCGATAATCGGCGACGAAGGCTTTGTTGGTCGGATTATCGACAGACTCAAAGTAGTTCCATGCCGCGAGGTTGCCGACCAGCGGTTTGGTATCGATGCCGCGCAGCTCCTCTTCCCCCACCGAGAAGGCCACCACCGGCACATCGGTCGCTTTCAGACCCTGGTTAGCCAGCTCTTTGTAGAACGGCACGTTGGAATCGCCATTGATGGTGGAGACCACCGCCGTTTTGCCACCGGCGGCGAATTTTTTGATATTGGCGACGATGGTCTGGTAATCGCTGTAGCCGAACGGGGTGTAGACCTCCTCGATATCTTTGTCCTGGATCCCTTTGGCATGCAGGAAGGCGCGGAGGATCTTGTTGGTGGTGCGCGGATAGACGTAGTCCGTCCCCAGCAGGAAGAAACGTTTAGCGCCGCCGCCATCCTCGCTCAGCAGGTATTCCACCGCCGGGATGGCCTGCTGGTTAGGCGCCGCGCCGGTATAGAAGACGTTGGGGGACATCTCTTCCCCTTCGTACTGCACCGGGTAGAACAGCAGGCCGTTCAGCTCCTCAAACACCGGCAGCACCGATTTACGCGAGACCGAGGTCCAGCAGCCAAACACTACCGCCACTTTATCCTGGGCCAGCAGCTGGCGCGCCTTCTCGGCAAACAGCGGCCAGTTGGAGGCCGGGTCGACCACCACCGGCTCCAGCTTTTTGCCCAGCACCCCGCCTTTGGCGTTGATGTCGTCGATGGCCATCAGCGCGACGTCCTTCAGCGGCGTTTCGGAAATCGCCATCGTCCCGGAGAGCGAATGCATGATCCCGACTTTGATGGTGTCGGCGGCATAGGCCTGAAAGGAGAGACCCATAGCCATAACAGAGGCGGAGAGTGCAAAAGCTTTTAATAACGTTCTACGTTGCATGATTCACTCCTGAGTAGCGCAAAAATAAAGAATTAACAGCTAACCAGAGGTGATAAGGCAAAAAAGGTGCCAAGTTGTGAAAACAGCAGGATGCGGCGCAGGTGGGCGATAGTGGCGAAGAGGATGGCAGCGTTGCCTCATCACGGTGCAACGCTGCGCTAAGAAAGCAATTACCAGACGTCGGCGGCGATGGAGGTCACCAGGCGAACTTTCTGCCACTGCTGGTCTTCGCTGAGGGCATTGCCCTCTTCCGTGGAGGCGAAACCGCACTGCGGGCTGAGGCAGATCTGCTCGAGCGGTACGTACTGCGCGGCCTCGGCGAGACGCGCTTTGACCCCCTGCGGATTTTCCAGCTCACCGTTTTTGGTGGTGATCAGTCCGAGAACCACCTGCTGATGACCGGGACGAATAAAGCGCAGCGGCGCGAAATCCCCGGAGCGGTCGTTGTCGTACTCGAGGAAGAAGGCATCGACATTGACGCCGCCAAACAGCACCTCGGCCACTGGCTCGTAACCCCCTTCCGAGATCCAGGTTGAACGGAAGTTACCCCGGCAGACGTGCAGGCCCACCGTCAGATCGGCTGGTTTACCCTCCAGCGCCTGGTTCAGCACCCGGGCATAAATACGCGCCAGCGCATCCGGATCCTCGCCGCGCTCGCGAACCTGCTGACGCTGGGCATCGGAGCACAGATAGGCCCAGACGGTATCGTCCAGCTGCAGATAGCGGCAGCCGGCGTCATAAAACGCGCGGATCGCATCGCGCCAGGTGGTGGCCAGATCGTCGAAGTAGTCGCTCAGATCCGGGTAGACCGTGGCATCAATATCTTTCCGTCCGCCGCGGAAGTGCAGCACGCTCGGGCTGGGAATGGTCATCTTCGGCTGCGCGTCGCCGCTGATGCTTTTCAGATAGCGGAAATCTTCGAGCATCGGGTGATCGCCGAAGGCCAGCTTGCCGGTGACGCGCACGCCGTGCGCTTTGGTTTGCACACCGTTGAACTGGATCCCCTGGTCGGCATCATAACGCTCAACCCCCTGCAGGCCGTCGAAGAAATCGAAGTGCCACCATGCGCGACGAAACTCGCCGTCGGTGACCACATGCAGGCCGCAGTCGCACTGCTGCTGGACCAGATGACGGATCGCGTTATTCTCGATCTCGCGTAGCTGACCGGCGTCGATAACCCCCTCAGCCAGCTGCTGACGCGCCTGTTTAATACTGTTCGGGCGCAAAAAACTGCCGACGATGTCTGCGCGGAACGGGGCCTGTTGACGTTGCATGCTGTCTCCTTAGCGGTGGGCGCGTTAGTTGCCCACCGTGATAGTTCATTATTTGAATTTTTAGACTTCTGGATGGCTATATGTCCAGATACTGGCATGCAGGCTGGCGGGTCGCAAACGAGAATATTTCATGGTACATGAAAAATTTTCAATCACCGGAAGCAAACGCATAGCCCTCATCTTCCCAGCCGGTCAGCCCACCGAGCATCATTTTCACCGGTCGCCCCAGCTCAGCCAGCTTCAGCGCGGCAACGTCGGCACCGTTGCAGTGCGGCCCGGCGCAGTAGACCACAAACACGGTATCTGCCGGCCAGGCCGCCATTCTCCCGGCGGTGATCTGACTGTGCGGGAGATGCAGCGCGCCGGGAAGATGCCGATGCGCGAAGGCCGCCTCGCTACCCACCACGTGCAGCAGGACAAAGTCGACCTCGCCGGCACGCTGGGCGCTGTGTACATCGGCGCAGTCGGTTTCAAGATGCAGCTTATGGCGGAACCAGCGGATAGCCTCAGCGGAAGCGGCGGGGGTAAATTGGGTTACTACACTCATGGCGTCTTCTCCTTGTCTGTGATAACACTACTTTACTGACGCCCCTCACCCTTATCTGCCGGCAACCATGACAGAAAACGCTAACATCCTGACAACCCCTTCGGTGACACCGTCACGTCATCAGGTGGTCGCCCTTGCCTACGATGGCCTGTGCACCTTTGAGTTTGGCGTGGCCGTGGAGATCTTCGGCCTGCCGCGCCCGGAAATGGGCGACAACTGGTACCAGTTCGTCGTCGCCGCCGTCGATGAAGGCCCGCTGCGCGCCACCGGCGGCATCCGCCTGATGACCGACGGCGGCCCTGAACTTCTCGCCCAGGCGGATACGATTGTGGTCCCCGGCTGGCGCGGCATCGACGCCCCGGTCCCCGAGGCGCTGTGCGCCGCCCTGGCCGCCGCCCACGCCCGCGGGTGCCGGATTATTTCCATCTGTTCCGGGGTGTTCGTTCTCGCTGCCGCCGGGCTGCTCAATGGCCGCCAGGCGACAACCCACTGGCGCTACACCGCGGCGCTGCAGTCGCGTTTTCCGCAGATTCAGGTGGTGGAAGATGTCCTTTACGTGGGCGACGGTGTGCTGATGACTTCCGCCGGCAGCGCGGCGGGGATCGACCTCTGTCTGCATCTGGTGCGCGAGGATTTCGGCAGCGAAGCCGCCAACGTCGTCGCCCGCCGCCTGGTCGTCTCTCCCCATCGCGACGGCGGTCAGGCGCAGCAGGTCCTGCGCCCGGTCGCCCGCAGCCGGGAGAGCCTGCGCCTTGGGCAGCTGTTTGACTATCTGCACCAGCATCTTGCCGCCAGCCATACCGTCGCTTCCCTCGCGCAGCGCGCCGGCATGGGACCGCGCACCTTTTTGCGCCGCTTTGAGGAGGCGACCGGAAAAACGCCCGCCCGCTGGCTGCTGGAGGAACGACTGCTGCGCGCCCGCCAGCACCTGACGGAGAGCACGATGGGCATCGATCAGATCGCTGAGCGCTGCGGGTTTGCCAGCGCCGGCACCCTGCGCCACCATTTTCGCCAGCACTTCGCGCTAAGCCCGCTGCAGTATCGGAAACAGTTTACGCCTTCTCCGATTGCAAAATCGTCGCAGCCACGGACAATAGGCGGCCACGGTAAACCGGTCGCCAGGAGGGTCGATGATGAAGAAAGAGTGTCGGGTAGTGATCTATAAAGAGGGGCTGCTGGGCAGCCTGTTTTTTGGCGAAGCCAAGGCCGACCCTGACAAAATGAGCCAGTTTCTCAGCAGCTATACCCGTGAGGGCTGGGAAGTGAAAACCATGTCGGTGGAGCGCCGCCGTACCGCCCTGTTCTGGTCGCGGGAAGCGTATCTGTTTGTGCTTGAACGCCCCCTCTGACAGCGCCTGCGCCTGGTTTACACGCTTAAGCCAGGCGTGCTCAGGGCTGGCGAATATAGCCCTGCGCCTGCATGTTGTGCATACCCTCCTCGCTGGCGCAGACCATACCGGTGGTCAGCATGGCAAAACCAACGCGCTGATAAAACGCAATCTTATCCGCCACCGCATAGATAAAAATTTTGCCGAAGGGCAGTAATTGTTCCCGAACGGCCAGCATCAGCTGTTGTCCGTAACCCTGCCCCTGCCGCGCGGGGACGATCGCCACATCCGCCAGATAGCTGCTCCAGGTGCAGTCGCTAATGGCTCGCGCCACGGCAATCAGCTGACCGTTCTCATAGCCAAACCAGCAGAAGGTGCTGTGGCGGAACGCCTGCTCCAGTTGCGCAACATCACGTTCATTGAGCCCGGCCTCGGCGATGATGCTTCGCACCCGCTGCCAGTCCACCCGCCCGATCGCCTCTTTGCCCTCTATCACCATCATGACCTTGTCTCCCGTCGTCTCCCGGATGGATCCCCGGAAGCAAGATCTAGCATGCCGCCGCAGGATCTGCCAGACGGCAAGCCGGACTGAAGACAACGCGAGAGGATGGAAGCGGCAAAAAAAAACCGCCATATGACTGGCGGTAAATCAATGCTTGCATGGATAGATTTTGTTTTGCATTTTCGCAGACAGATAATCCTGACCTCTCTACGTTGGCTGCCGAGGTTAGCATGGTCAACCTCAATAAAGCCTCAACGGTCAACGGCTATAGCTTTTCCACCAGTGCTTTGAGCTGCGCCAGGGTTTGCTGCCGGTCCTGCGCATCGGCGACCGGCCAGGCCGACTGGCGCACGATAAGCCGGGTCGGCAGCAGCTCGCGGATCCGCAGCTGCGGCGCCGCCATCAGGGCAATGAGCCGCTCCACCGCCCGCTGCCCCAGCAGATTGAAGTCCTGCGCCACCGTGGTCAGCGGCGGCTGGAAATAGAGACTGTCGGCGGTGTCATCGTAACCGGTCACCGACACCGCCTGGCTGCCGCTGCGGTTGAGCTGGGCCAGGGCGCTGAGCACGCCGAGCGCCATCTGATCGTTCGCCACGACAATGGCGCTAATCCGCGGCTGCAGATGCAGCAGCTCAAAAGTTTTCTGCCAGCCGCTGGCGGCGCTCCAGTCGCCGAATACCGTGGTTGAACGGGCGATATTCAGACTGTGCAGGGCCTCGCGCCAGCTGGCGAGACGCAGACGGGCGGAAACTGAGCTTTCCGGCCCCGCCAGCAGGCCAAATTCGCGATGCCCCAGCTCCCACAGGTGGCGCACGCAGGCCCCGCAGCCGTCGCGATGGTCGAAGCGCACGCAGCAGACCTCGGCCTCCGGGGAGACGTCCAGAAACAGGCAGGCCATATCCGGGTTCTCTTTAACCAGCCGCTCGGCGGTGGCGCTCTCCAGCGGCAGGCTGACGATCACCCCGCGAATATGCTGGGCGCGCAGTTCGTCCAGCCGGGCCTGCAGCGCGACAAAATCGGCCTGCGCCGGCATCGCTATCGCCACCTCCAGCTGGTGCAGGCTGGCATGGCTTTTTACCGCAGCCGCGATCTGCGAGGGGGCATGCAGCGTCAGGGAGGCGGTAATCAGCCCGATGGAGGGCGCCGCCTTGCCGGCCAGCAGCTGCGCCGAACGGTTGGGCACATAGTGCAGCGTCTGCATCGCGCGGATCACCTGCTCCCGGGTGCGGGCTGACACCACCTCAGGACGGTTCAGCACCCGGGAAACCGTCTGTTGGGACACGCCCGCCGCGCGGGCGACATCCTCCAGGGTTGCGGTACGACGCGGCATCTTTTCTCCTCAGCAATTACAATGTCGTGCGCTAACATTTTATGTTCAAAATACGACAAAAAATAGCGCTTTGGCCTCGCTTTCGTGATCGTCTGTTAATTTCATATCCAGTGCGGTTGCTGGAAAAAACAAATTACCCGATAACGTTAATCATCCTGTTTAGCGAACGACATTTTTTCTGACTTATTGGGTATTCACATGCAAATTTATGATACCGGGCACGGCCATGTCCCTGATTTTCACGCGATCCTCGCCCGCAAAGACTGGCAAAACCAGACCATCACCCACCTCAACCGCCTGCCGGCGCATCCCGCTTTCGCCAGCTGGCGCGATGAGCTTGCCGCCAGGGATGAGCAGCCCTCTCCCTATCGCCGTCAGCTGGACGGCGAGTGGCAGTTCGCTTACGCCCGCAGCCCGTTTGCGGTGGATGCGCAGTGGCTGACGCAGGATCTGCCGGACAGTCGCAGTACCCCGGTCCCTTCCAACTGGCAGATGGAGGGCTATGACGCGCCGATCTACACCAACGTTCGCTATCCTATCGACACCACCCCGCCGCGGGTGCCGGAGGAGAACCTGACCGGCTGCTACTCCCTGCACGTTACGGTTGAGGACACGTGGTGCGAGAACGGGCAAACGCAGATTATTTTCGATGGCGTCAACTCGGCGTTTCATCTGTGGTGCAATGGCGTGTGGGTCGGCTATTCGCAGGACAGTCGCCTGCCGGCAGCGTTCGATCTCAGCCCCTTCCTGCGCCCGGGTGACAACCGCCTGTGCGTGATGGTCATGCGCTGGAGCGCCGGCAGCTGGCTGGAAGACCAGGATATGTGGCGGATGAGCGGCATTTTCCGCTCGGTATGGCTGCTGAATAAGCCGCACCAGCGACTGACCGACGTACAGCTGATGCCGACCCTCGACGCCCTCTACCGCGACGGCACTCTGCAGGTGCGGGCCACCGTCGACGCGACAGAGGCGGCGCTTGCCGGGCTCAGCGTCGGGGTTAGCCTGTGGCGCGGCGAGGAGCAGGTCGCCGCCGGGCGGCAGCCGTTAGGCACCCCGACGGTGGATGAGCGCGGCCACTACGCGGAGCGGGTCGATTTCTCCCTGGCGGTGGCGGCGCCGGCGCACTGGAGCGCGGAAACCCCAAACTGTTATCGCGCCGTGGTCACCCTGTGGCGCGGCGACGAACTGCTGGAGGCCGAAGCGTGGGACATCGGCTTTCGCCGCATCGAGATAGCCGACGGCCTGCTGCGCCTCAACGGCAAACCGCTGCTGATCCGCGGCGTTAACCGCCATGAACACCATCATTTGCGCGGTCAGGTGGTCACCGAGGCGGATATGGTGCAGGACATTCTGCTGATGAAGCAGAACAACTTTAACGCCGTCCGCTGCTCGCACTACCCCAACGCGCCGCGCTGGTATGAACTCTGCAACCGCTACGGTCTGTACGTGGTCGACGAGGCCAATATTGAAACCCACGGGATGGTGCCGATGAATCGGCTGTCCGACGATCCGGCGTGGCTGCCAGCCTTCAGCGCCCGCGTCACCCGGATGGTACAGAGCAACCGCAACCATCCGTGCATTATCATCTGGTCGCTGGGCAACGAGTCCGGCGGCGGCGGCAACCACGAAGCGCTGTACCACTGGCTGAAACGCAACGACCCGAGCCGTCCGGTGCAGTACGAGGGCGGCGGCGCGGATACCACCGCCACCGATATTATCTGTCCGATGTACGCCCGCGTCGAACGCGACCAGCCGATCCCGGCGGTACCCAAATGGGGGATCAAAAAATGGATCAGCCTGCCCGGCGAGCAGCGGCCGCTGATCCTTTGCGAATATGCCCACGCGATGGGCAACAGCCTCGGTAACTTCGCCGATTACTGGCAGGCCTTCCGCGAGTACCCGCGGCTGCAGGGCGGGTTTATCTGGGACTGGGCCGACCAGGCGATCCGCAAAACCTTTGCCGACGGCAGCGTCGGCTGGGCCTATGGCGGTGACTTTGGCGATAAGCCTAACGATCGCCAGTTCTGTATGAACGGTCTGGTGTTTCCCGATCGCACGCCACACCCGTCGCTGGTGGAGGCGAAGCACGCCCAGCAATATTTTCAGTTCACGCTGCTGTCGACCTCGCCGCTGCGGGTGCGCATCACCAGCGAATACCTGTTCCGTGAAACCGACAACGAAGTATTGCGCTGGCAGGTGCAGTCGGCCGGTGAAACCCTGTATCACGGCAACCAGACCCTGGCGCTGCCGCCGGAGGGCAGCGACGAGATAACGCTGCTCGACAGCCTGACCCTGCCGGCAGGCGCCCGCGCGGTGTGGCTGACGCTGGAGGTGACCCAGCCTAAGGCCACCGCCTGGTCAGAAGCGGAGCACCACGTCGCCTGGCATCAGTTTCCCCTGCCGGCGCCGCTGGCCCTGCCGGAACGGCCTGCCCCGACGAGCGCGCCGGATCTTATCGTCAGCGATGAAGCCTGGCAGATCCGCGCCGGTTCGCAATGCTGGACCGTCGATCGCTTGACAGGGCTGCTGAGCCACTGGTCGGTTAATGGCCAGGAGCAGCTGCTCACCCCGCTGCGCGACCAGTTTATTCGCGCGCCGCTCGACAACGACATCGGAGTCAGCGAAGTGGAGCGCATTGACCCCAACGCCTGGGTGGAGCGCTGGAAAAGCGCCGGCCTGTTCAATCTGGAGGCGCGCTGCGTGCAATGCGACGCGCAGCGCCTGGCGAATGAAACCCTCGTCGACTGCCGCTGGCACTATCTGCGCGGCGAAGAGGTGGTGATTGTCAGCCACTGGCGCATGCACTTCACCGCGGACGGTACGCTGCGGCTGGCGGTGGACGGCGAACGGGCGGAAACCCTGCCGCCGCTGCCGCGGGTCGGGCTGCACTTCCAGGTGGCGGATCAGCAGGCGCCGGTGAGCTGGCTGGGCCTGGGTCCGCATGAGAACTACCCTGACCGGCGGAGCAGCGCCTGCTTCGCCCGCTGGGAGCAGCCGCTGGCGGCGATGACGACCCCCTACATCTTCCCGACGGAAAACGGCCTGCGCTGCGATACCCAGGCGCTGGACTGGGGACGCTGGCACGTCAGCGGTCATTTCCACTTCTCCGTTCAGCCGTGGAGCACCCGTCAGCTGATGGAGACCGACCACTGGCACAAGATGCAGGCCGAAGACGGCGTCTGGATCACCCTCGACGGCCTGCACATGGGGGTGGGAGGCGATGACTCCTGGACCCCGAGCGTGCTGCCGCAGTGGCTGCTGACCGGGACGCGCTGGCAGTACGAGGTCTCATTGCGTTGCCTTTAATCCGTGGGGGCGAAAGTCCCCACCCTACAAACAGAATAACAAGGGATCATGGTGATGAAATTCTCTGAACTGGCGCCACGAGAACGGCATAATTTTGTCTATTTCCTGCTGTTCTTTTTCTTTTACTATTTCATTATGTCAGCCTACTTTCCGTTTTTCCCGGTGTGGCTGGCGGACGTTAACCATTTAACCAAAACGGAAACCGGGATCGTTTTCTCCTCCATCTCGTTATTCGCGATTATTTTTCAGCCGGTGTTCGGCCTGATGTCGGATAAGCTCGGCCTGCGCAAGCATCTGCTGTGGACCATTACGGTGCTGTTAATTCTCTTCGCACCGTTCTTTATTTTCGTTTTTTCCCCGCTGCTGCAAATGAATATTATCGCCGGGTCGCTGGTGGGCGGGATCTATCTGGGGATTGTTTTCTCCAGCGGCTCCGGGGCGGTGGAAGCCTATATCGAACGCGTCAGCCGCGCCAACCGCTTTGAATATGGCAAAGTGCGGGTCGCAGGCTGCGTCGGCTGGGCGCTGTGCGCCTCGATAACCGGCGTGCTGTTCGGCATCGACCCGAATATCACCTTCTGGATCGCCTCCGGCTTTGCGCTGGTGCTCGGCCTGCTGCTCTGGCTGTCGCGGCCGGAAAGCAGCAACAGCGCCGACGTTATCGAGGCGCTCGGCGCCAATCGCCAGGCCTTTTCGCTGCGCACCGCGGCAGAGCTGCTGCGTATGCCGCGCTTCTGGGGCTTTATTATCTATGTGGTGGGCGTCGCCAGCGTCTACGACGTGTTTGACCAGCAGTTCGCCAACTTTTTCAAAAGCTTTTTCGCCAGCCCGCAGCGCGGTACCGAAGTGTTTGGCTTCGTCACCACCGGTGGCGAGCTGCTCAATGCGCTGATCATGTTCTGCGCGCCGGCCATTGTTAACCGTATCGGCGCCAAAAACGCCCTGCTGACGGCGGGGATGATCATGTCGGTGCGTATTCTCGGGTCGTCGTTTGCCTCATCGGCGGTGGAGGTGGTGATCCTCAAGATGCTGCATATGTTTGAGATCCCCTTCCTGCTGGTCGGAACCTTTAAATATATCTCCTCCGCCTTTAACCCGCGGCTTTCGGCCACCCTGTTCCTGATCGGTTTTAACCTGTCGAAACAGTTGTCCGGGGTGGTGCTTTCCGCCTGGGTCGGCCGGATGTACGACACCGTGGGGTTTCATCAGGCGTATCTGATCCTCGGGTCTATCACCCTGAGCTTCACCCTGCTCTCATTCATCACCTTGCGCGGCGGTAAAAGCCTGCTGCCTGCTGCGGAGACGCAGACCCCCGCCTGACCGACGCGCCCGTCAGGGATGACAGGGCTCACTCAACAATCCGCGTCTCCCCGTCGCGATTCTCCAGCGCATAGCGCTGACACGGCGCCCCGGCGGCAATCAGCGCCGCCAGCTCTGCCGAGTGGCTGGTCAGCCAGATCTGGCTGTAACGGGATGCCTCGATAATCAGCCGGGCCAGCGCGGGCAACATGTCGCGATGCAGGCTGTTCTCCGGTTCATTGATTGCCAGAAAGGCCGGCGGGCGCGGACTGAGCAGCGCAACGGCGAGGCACAGAAAGCGCAGCGTGCCGTCGGACATCTCCGCCGCCAGCAGCGGGCGGCGGATCCCTTCGCGGCGCATTTTCAGAACGAAACGCGAGTACTCGTTTTCACAGTAAAACTGACAGCCGGGAAAGGCGTCCGCGAGGATCGCATACATCATCTCTTCCGCGCCAATTTCGACAATGGTCTGAAAGGCGGCCGCCAGGTTGTGACCATCGCTGTCGAGCACCGGTGAACGGTATCCTACGGCCGGCTGGCGCAGCGGCGAGTGGCGGCCGATGGCGAACTCATGATAAAACCGCCAGCGACGCAGGGTCTCGCGCACCCGCGACACTTCGGGAAAACGATGCGGTTCGCCGAGCTGACCAAATACCGACTCGTTTTCATAAATGCTTTCGGTGAAAGTACTTTTCTCCCCCGTCACATCGACGAGGAACGCCGCCTGATTTTTACGTTGTAATACGCGAGAGGAAGGCCGGCGGGCGTAGCCGGCCAGCCAGATGTTCTCTTCTTTAACGATCGGATCGAGCATGAACTGCGTCGGATAGGGTAATTTTTCCGGGAAACCTATCTGCAGCTCATAATCAAAGCTGTCCGTCCGGCAGGCGATTTGCAGCCGCCGGGGGTGGCGATCAACCGGCGAACGCTCCCCGGACCACATCATATTCTCCAGACCGCCCTCTTCGCTGATAAATCCCGACAGCCTGCCGTCAGCGGCGGCGGTCAGCAGGTGGATGGCGTTATAAATATTGGATTTACCGCAGCCGTTGGGGCCGAAGACAATGTTCAGCGGCCCAAGCTCCAGCGCGATATCCCTCACTGAGCGAAAGTTTTGAATACGGATGTACTGGATCATGATGCGTCCTGCCCAAAGAAGAAGGCTGCCACGGTAGCACAGCGGCGCCAGAGAGCCCCTGTCACATCCCTTTCAGGCATGGTTTAACAGAACATTTTTTTCATTCCACGGGTCAGAGCCACCCGCGTCAGCTTATCGCTATCCTGATGGGCGTCACTGAAGACGCCAAAGAAATAACGTTCATCGTCAATGGTTTGACTTACGATGCGATAGCTCAGCGGTTGCCCGGATGGCGCACCATACTGCGCAGGCGTCACCGAGACCTCGGTCGCGTCATCGGCGACGCTGACCAACAGCCCGTCGGCCTTACCTCCCACCAGCATGACCTTAATTATCGGGTGCACCAGTTCCTCCCGGTATGGTGTATATCATTGACGAACCGCGGAGACCGGCGGGCGTTATCGTCAGCAAGCGGCGCTAGCCAGAGTGCGGTATTACGTACTTTCTTATAGTTCATCGCGGCCTTGAGTCAAAAAATAGCGTGCTGAGGCTGGGCTAAATATTGATTATTCGAAATAAAAGATGACAAATGATGAAGGAAAAAAGAGGAATTGTGAATCAGCAAAACGCCGGGTTATTCTTATTTGTCGCTCCTTTGCTCGCCTTTATCGGCCCTCACTCAAGGAAGTATTGCGGTTATGCGTTATGTTCGCCTGTGTGTTATCTCCCTGTTAGCCAACCTGCCACTAGCGGTATACGCCGGTCCACAGCCGCTTGAGCAGATTAAACAAAGCGAAAGCCAGCTGTCGGGCCGCGTGGGGATGGTGGAAATGGATCTGGCCAGCGGCCGCACGCTGGCCGCCTGGCGCGCCGATGAACGCTTTCCCATGGTGAGCACCTTTAAAGTGCTGCTGTGCGGCGCGGTGCTGGCGCGGGTGGATGCCGGGGTCGAACAACTGGATCGGCGGATCCACTACCGCCAGCAGGATCTGGTGGACTACTCCCCGGTCAGCGAAAAACACCTTACCGACGGGATGACGATCGGCGAACTCTGCGCCGCCGCCATCACCATGAGCGATAACAGCGCTGGCAATCTGCTGCTGGCCACCGTCGGCGGCCCCGCGGGATTGACCGCCTTTCTGCGCCAGATCGGTGACAACGTCACCCGTCTTGACCGCTGGGAAACGGCACTGAATGAGGCGCTTCCCGGCGACATGCGCGACACCACTACCCCGGCCAGCATGGCCGCCACGCTGCGTAAACTACTGACTGCGCAGCATCTGAGCGCCCGTTCACAGCAGCAGCTCCTGCAGTGGATGGTGGACGATCGGGTTGCCGGCCCGCTGATCCGCGCCGTGCTGCCGGCGGGCTGGTTTATCGCCGACAAGACCGGGGCTGGCGAACGGGGTGCGCGCGGCATTGTCGCCCTGCTCGGCCCGGACGGCAAAGCGGAGCGCATTGTGGTGATTTATATGCGGGATACGCCGGCGACCATCGCCGAGCGTAACCAGCAGATCGCCGCTATCGGCGCGGCGCTGATCGAGCACTGGCAGCGCTAACCGGCGCGCAGCACTTCGCAGGCATGCCGGGCGATATGACTGGCGGCGGCATCGGAGAGATGCCGGTCGGTAATGATGGTGGTGAACCGGGTCAAGGGTAACGCCATAAAGGTGGCCACCTGATTGTATTTCGAACTGTCGCACAGCAGGATGCTTTTCGCACTGACCTGGCTGACGGTCTCCTTGACGGTAACCTTGTTCTCATCAGGGGTGAAAATACCGCGGCTGTCCCACCCGCTGGCGGAGATAAAGGCCGTATCAATAGCCAGATGGCGTAACGTTCGCGCCGCCGATTCGCCCACGCAGGAGCGGTTCTCCCGGCACAGCGTGCCGCCGGTGTGGATCACCCCGCACTGGCTGGCATCGATCAACAGCTGGGTTATCTCAAAATCATTGGTGACCACCTGAAGATCATCCCGGTCGAGGATCGCCCGCGCCAGCGCCAGGGTGGTGGTCCCGGCATCCAGATAGATACAGCTGTTTTTAGCGATTTGACTCGCCGCCAGCGCGCCAATCGCCTGCTTCTCTTCACTCTGCAGGGTGCTCTTCACCAGATGGCTGGGCTCCGTGGCCAGCCGGCTGACGGCGCGTACACCGCCCGAGACGCTGACCAGCAGCCCCTGTTCCTCCAGCTTACTGACGTCCCGACGGATGGTCATATGGGACACGCCGAGGATCTCCGTCAGCTCATTGATGCTTACTGCCCCGCGCTGCTCCACGAGGGCTAAAATACGCTGATGACGTTCTACTGGAATCACCGCTCTCCCCTTACCATTTTTTCACACCTGGCGTCACAACCTGCGCTGTGCACCTGGTGACACCCTGTGTCGTTATCGCGCTTTACCGCTGTTTTTTCACTATTTTAGGGCAAGAATCGGCAATGTGCAGCCTCTTTCAACCTGTGAATTTTTTATATTCATGTGGGTTATTCGTGATTACCCTCACATAACTTCACATGATAACGCTTTATTCTATCATTAAATCACATTAATTAACGAATATTCACAAGGAGACCGTCATGACTGTACACACTAACGTCTGCGTGATTGGACTGGGTTCGATGGGCATGGGCGCCGCCCGCGCCTGCCTGCAGGCGGGCCTGAACACCTGGGGCGTTGACATCAACCCTGATAACTGTCGCGCACTGCTGGAAGCGGGCGCCAAAGACACGGGTCCCAGCGCGGTGCCTTTCGCCGCTGAACTGGATGCGGTCGTCCTGCTGGTGGTCAATGCCGCCCAGGTGCGAGGGATCCTGTTCGGCGAGAACGGCCTCGCCGCCCATCTGAAGCCGGGCACCGTCGTCATGGTGTCGTCCACCATCGCCTCTGCCGATGCCCAGGCGATTGCCACGGCGCTGGCGGAGTACCAGCTACTGATGCTCGACGCGCCGGTATCAGGCGGCGCAGTGAAAGCGGCCGCCGGCGACATGACGGTGATGGCTTCCGGGAGCGATGCCGCCTTTGCCCGCCTCGCACCGGTGCTGGACGCCGTGGCCGGCAAAGTCTATCGCATCGGGAGCGATATTGGCCTTGGATCGACGGTCAAAATTATTCATCAGCTGCTGGCCGGGGTGCATATCGCCGTTGCCGCCGAAGCGATGGCGCTGGCCGCCCGTGCCGGGATCCCGCTGGAGACGATGTACGACGTGGTGACCCATGCGGCGGGTAATTCCTGGATGTTTGAGAATCGCATGCCGCACGTCCTCGATGGCGATTACTCGCCAAAATCCGCCGTCGATATTTTTGTCAAAGATCTCGGCCTGGTAAATGACACCGCCCGGGCGCTGACCTTCCCGCTGCCCCTCGCCACCACCGCGCTGAATATGTTCACCGCCGCCAGCAATGCCGGATTCGGTCGGGAAGATGACAGCGCGGTGATCAAGATTTTCAACGGCATCACCCTGCCGGGCCACAAACAGTAAGGAGAGACAAGATGCAGCTTGGTGTCATTGCCGATGACTTCACCGGCGCCACGGATATTGCCAGCTTCCTCGTGCGTAACGGCATGCCGACGGTACAACTGAATGGCGTGCCGACCCGCGATCTTCCGCTGACCAGCGAGGCGGTGGTCATCAGCCTGAAAACCCGCTCATGCCCGGCGCAAAGCGCCGTTAGCCAGTCGCTGGCGGCCCTGCGCTGGCTGCAGGCGCAGGGCTGTCAGCAGTTTTATTTCAAGTACTGTTCCACGTTCGACAGCACTGCGGAGGGCAACATTGGCCCGGTGCTGGATGCCCTGCTGGCCGAGCTGGGTGAGACCAGGACGGTGATTTCCCCGGCGCTGCCGGTGAATGGCCGCACGGTCTATCAGGGATATCTGTTTGTCGGTCAGCAACTGCTGAATGAGTCCGGGATGCGCCACCATCCGGTGACGCCGATGGAGGATGCGCACCTGGGGCGCTTAATTGAACGCCAGGGGCGTGGAAAAGCGGCGCTGATTGCCTGGCCGATCGTCGACCAGGGGCCGCAGGCGGTCGCTGCCGAGCTGGCGGCAATCAGCGATCCGGCGGTGCGCTATGTGGTACTCGACGCCCTCCGTGAACAGGATTTGCTCACCCAGGGCGTGGCGCTACGGGAGGTGAAGCTGGTCTCCGGCGGCTCGGGTCTCGCCATCGGTCTCGCTCGCGACTGGGCGCAACGCCATGGCGCCCGCGGCGAGAGCGCTCACGCGGGCATGCCGCTGGCCGGCCCGGCGGTGGTGCTCTCGGGCTCCTGCTCGGTGATGACCAACAGCCAAGTGGCGGCCTACCGTGAACAGGCCCCCGCCCGCGCCGTCGACTTAAGCGCCTGCTTTACCGATCTGGAAAGCTATGTCGAGACCCTGACAGACTGGGTAGAGGCGAACCGCGATGCGCCGCTGGCGCCGATGGTCTATGCCACCACCGAGCCGCAAACGCTGCAGCGGATCCAGGCGCAGTATGGCGATAAGGCCAGCAGCGAACGGGTGGAACAGCTGTTTGCCGCCCTCGCTGCCGCCCTCAAGGCGAAAGGGTTTACCCGCTTTATTGTCGCCGGCGGGGAAACCTCGAGCATTGTGGCGCAGACGCTGGGCGTCGAGGCGTTTCATATCGGGCCGACGATCTCCCCAGGCGTTCCCTGGGTCCGCGACACCCGCCAGCCGCTCTCCCTGGCGCTGAAGTCAGGTAATTTTGGCGATATCCAGTTCTTTGCCCGTGCCCAGCAGGAGTTTCGTCATGACTGAGCAACAACTGCGAGAGGAAATGGTGCAGATTGGCGCCTCACTGTTTAACCGCGGCTATGCCACCGGCTCCGCCGGTAATCTGTCGCTGCTGCTGCCGGACGGCAATTTGCTGGCGACGCCGACCGGCTCCTGCCTGGGCGAACTGCAGGCGCAGCGGTTGTCGGTGGTGACGCTGCAGGGGGAATGGATCTCCGGCGACAAACCGTCGAAAGAGGTCACGTTTCACCGGGCGGTCTATTTGCATAACCCGGCCTGCAAAGCGATCGTCCACTTGCACAGCCACTACCTGACCGCGCTCTCCTGTCTGCAGGGGCTCGATCCGCACAACTGTATTCGCCCCTTTACCCCCTATGTGGTGATGCGCGTCGGCGACGTCCCGGTGGTTCCCTACTACCGACCGGGCGATGAGCGTATTGCCCAGGCGCTGGCCGGGCTGGCGCCGCACTATAACGCCTTTTTACTGGCTAACCACGGTCCGGTGGTCACCGGCTCATCGCTGCGCGAAGCCACCAACAATACCGAAGAGCTGGAAGAGACCGCGCGGCTGATGTTTACCCTCGGCAATCGCGAGATCCGTTACCTGACCGCTGACGAAGTGAATGAACTGAGATAACACTATGCCAAAATTCGCTGCAAATTTATCCATGCTGTTTACCGAACTGCCCTTCCTGGACCGCTTTGCCGCCGCTGCCGGCGCCGGTTTTGAAGCCGTCGAGTTTCTGTTTCCCTATGAGTATGCCGCCGGGGAAATCAGACAGCGCCTGCAGGAAAACCAGCTGCAGCTGGTACTGTTCAATACCCCACCCGGCGACGTCAACGCCGGAGAATGGGGTCTCGCCGCCCTCCCCGGAAGAAGCGCGGAGGCCCGGCGCGATATCGAGCTGGCGCTGGAGTATGCCCGCGAGCTCGATTGCCCGCAGGTGCATATCATGGCCGGCGTGGTACCGCCGGGAATGGATCGCGCGGCCTGCGAGGCGGTGCTGATCGATAATCTGCGCTACGCGGCGGAGTGCTTTGCCCGCCACGACAAGCGGATACTTATCGAAGCGCTGAATCCCCAGACCAAACCGGGCTATCTCTATCACAGCCAATATCAAACGCTGGAGATGATGAAGCGGGTCGACAGGCCGAACCTGGCGGTGCAGTTAGATCTGTTTCACGCGCAGAAAGTGGACGGCAATTTAAGCCATCTTATTACCGAATATGCTGGCCAGTATCGCCATATTCAGATTGCCTCTTTACCGGACCGTCATGAACCGGATGAGGGCGAAATTAATTATCCGTGGATCTATGCACTACTGGATAAAACTGGTTATGACGGCTGGATCGGCTGCGAATATATTCCCCGGGCGGACACGCTTTCCGGACTGGGATGGTTCTCGCCTTACCGCAAAAAATAAAGCCGTTTAATAAAAAATATCTCTCTGTACACCTGTTAATACCCGAGGCAAACCTATGTCGACATCGGCGCTGTTACTTATTGCGTTAGCCAGCGTAGTGCTGTTGCTCCTGCTGGTGATTAAAGCGAAAGCGCATCCTTTTGTGGCGCTCCTGATCGTCAGCCTGCTGGTGGCGTTCGCCACCGGCATTCCGGCGGATAAAATTATTACGACAATCGAAAAAGGTATGGGTGGCCTGCTCGGCCACATTGCCAGCATTATTATTTTAGGATCAATGCTGGGGGTGCTGATTGAAATTTCCGGCGGCGCCGAATCGCTGGCGAAAACATTAACCGGCGTGCTGGGCTCTAAACGGACGATTGCCGCCTTAACCATCGTGGCTTTTATTCTCGGCACCCCGGTCTTTTTTGAAGTCGGTTTTATTATCATCATTCCGTTAATTTACGGCTTCAGCAAAGTCGCCCATCTGTCGCCGCTGAAGTTTGGTCTGCCGATGGCCGGCGTGATGCTAACCGTCCACGTGGCGCTGCCCACCCACCCTGGCGCAGCGGCCGCGGCAGGCATTCTGCATAGCGATGTCGGCTGGCTGATGCTGGCGGGGATTGGTGTATCGATAGTCGTCGGTATCGTGGGCTATTTTGTCGCCCGGTTTATCAATCGACGCCATTATCATCTGTCGATTAATGTGCTGGAGCAGCAGCAAACGGCTGAAGTGCCCGACCTCTCCGTTAACGCGCAACAGACCCGTCTGCCACCGCCGAATGCGCTGGTTATCGGCGGCCTGATCGTGGTGCCTATCGTGCTGATTGTTTCCGGGACGTTGTGTCAGGCGCTGTTGCTGCCGGAAAACGCGGTGCGCCAGCTGATGACCGTCATTGGAACCCCGCCGGTCGCTCTGCTGATCTCCCTGGGACTGGCCAGCTGGACGCTGGGCATTCGTCGGCGGATGAGCCTGAAAAAGCTGGGCGACGTCACCGGCAGCGCGATCCCCTCCTCGGCGGATGTAATCCTTGTTGCCGGGGCCGGCGGCGCCTTTGGCGGCGTGCTGGTCGCCTCCGGCATCGGCAATGCCTTAGCCGAGGCGCTGGAGACCATTCATCTGCCGCTGATGCCCGCCGCTTTCCTGCTCTCGCTGGTACTTCGGGCCTCGCAGGGGTCGGCCACCGTGGCGATCCTCACCACCTCCGGTCTGCTATCGCAGGCGGTTATCGGGCTGGCCCCGATTCAGCTGGTGCTGGTGACGCTGGCGACCTGCTTCGGCTCACTCGGGTTGTCGCACGTTAACGATGCTGGTTTCTGGGTGGTCACGCGCTATCTTGGCCTCTCCGTTCCGGACGGGCTCAAAACCTGGACCGTGTTGACGACCATCATGGGAGTGACGGGCTTTCTGATCACCTGGCTGCTGTGGTTTGTACTGTGATATTCGCGAAGGTGGCCGCCAGGCCACCTTTATTTGTCATTTGTCAGTTACCGGGACGCTGGCAGGCTGTCACCTCACCAGACAGCGTCACCGGGATAAAATAGCGTACGCGATAGCGCCTTTCCGCCGCGGGTCCACCTTCCGTATGGCGCTCCACAAAACATTCAATATCGACCCCCTCTCGTCGGCTTGCTCCCAGCGCTGGCAACAACTCCATATACAGATCGTTGGATAATCGGGCGTAGCGCGCCCAACTGCCGTAAAATTCGACGCCAACATACAGCCCGGACCTTGTCGTCAGCGTGCTGCTCATCTTCAGCGCAGGCAGCGCCTCTCGCTGCAGATGACAACCGACAAAGGCGTTAACCTCGACGTTAAGCTCATTGTTTCTCGCCGCATAATAATCGGATAACACAGAGAGGCTGTCTCCGCCGGCGGTAAAAAAGCGGTCAATCTTTTGTCTGACAGCCGTCTTCGAGGGGCTTTGCAATACCATATCCGACAGGCGCAGTTCATACGTCATTGAAGAGCCACGATAGACCCTTTCAGGCAGCGAACAGAAACGGGCCAGAGGCAGGCTCTCTCCCTCGGGGTCGAATTTCTTTAACAGCAAAGCCGTGTCCCAATGCACAGCGCATCGGTATTCCCGAGGCGAGAGCGAGAAGCGCTTCTTAAACTCCCGGGAAAAGGTTTGCGGCGAGTCATAGCTTAACTGCCAGGCAATGGCGGCGATCGGCTGCCGTGTTAATCGCAAACTTACCGCCGCGATAGTCAACCGCCGTAGTCGGATATACTGTCCGATAGGTAACTGGCCATACTGATAAAACACCTCATAGACAAACCGACGCGAATAGCCCATATACTGCGCCAGGTCATCGATAGCCGGGTTACAGTAGATATTATCCTCGAGCCACGCCAGCATTTTTAAATAGAGCATCTGCTTCATAAGTACCGCATACTTCCTGTATTCTTGTCCTCCGCTAATTTTAGCAACAGGTGGTAGCCCGCACTAAGCTTTTTATGCATCGCAAAAATAAAAAAACAAGAAACCACTTAAAATACCGGCATATATATGCTTAACGTTTTGTTTATTAGGAATTTTCGCATGCCAATATACCATTATCTTACTTTCCTCGCCAGATATTGCATTAATGAAAAACATCCCTTAGATTACCTCGGCTAAAAATAGTCTTTGCATCATCATTATATTCTTTAATTTATCCTGACATGTTATTTAATGCCCACAGGGAAGTTATATGACTTATTTTTTGTTCAATATAAAAAATCACTATTTGCGGATCGCTATTGCGGAACTAATTGATGAAGCGATGAAGGCCTCCGGGCGGCCAGACTATCAGTTTTCTCAACAATGGGATGCAGGATCGATGGCGCAAGCTGATGTGGTATTCACGGAAATGGTCGCAGGTGAATGGTACCTGTGTCATGATCTTTTTCAGCATGCCCCAGAACAATACTCGCTTTTTATTTTCCCGGACAATGAACACATTACCGTCGAAAAGGGTTTACCCAACTGTCTACGGCATGCGGTGTTTATGCCCCCTCACGCTTGCGTTCAGCGTCTAAAAGATGAGATAGCTCACGCAATTGAGCGTCCTCTGCTATCGCGGCAAGACCAGACGTTCAATCGCCTGCGGCGTTGCATTAATTGCGCGTGTAAGTCGGTCAGCGACGCGCAAACCAAAGTTATTTACGCGTTTAGTATTGGCCTAAGTCCGCATGAAGTCGCCGCTGCGCTAAAAATTAGTCACAAAACGATTCATTCGCATAAAAAGAATATTATGAGTAAGTTTAATTTGAATAGCCGCCAGCAATTTAACAATCTTGTGCAATTACTCACCAGACGCTGATACGAATCGTTAGTTTATCCCATTCACAGGTCATCGTTTGGAACGGAAGACGTATCGTCTCTTACGTCTTTCCTTTATATAAGAAATACCTTTACATAAAGAAGTAATGGGACATAAAACAAGGCGCAAAATAATAAAAAGATCGCTCCCGTCAGTCCTGATAAAATAATTTAATTTAGACTGATAATATTCACTCAATTTTATTCAGGCAAGACCAACACCACTTTTTGAGAGCGAGAAATACTATGGTAGGATAATTCCTAGTGGCGGATTTTAAGTAGCAAATTAAAACGCTGCACCAGTACTTCAGAAGGGGAATGAGAGGCCTGTGAGGGCCTTTTTCCATTGAGGATGAGAAAAAGATAGCTAAATATATGATTCCCTGTAGAGTGAAGGGAATCACAAAGTGAAGCTCCCGTTCCGCGTAGCGGACATCACGGTTGGTTGAATGTCGGAAAATGCAGGCTTCCCTCTCCGAGGTCAGGCCATACCTCCCTGTTAACGCGCTGTACAAGCCATTATACCTTGCTACAGTGACCGGAATAACTATGCTAACCACCCTGATTTACCGCAGCCAGGTTGATCCTGCACTCCCGCTCGTCGATCTCGATGCCCTTATCCTTCACGCCAGCGCCAAAAATTTACCCCTGGGGATCACCGGCATTTTACTTTTTAATGGCCTGCAGTTCTTCCAGGTACTGGAAGGGCACGAGGAGAGCCTTGAGGCGTTATTCAGTGAAATACAACACGACTCGCGCCATCGTGACGTGGTGGAGCTCATGCGCGACTACTCGGCCTATCGCCGCTTCCTGAACGTTGGGATGCACAAGCTGGATCTTCGCGATTACGCAAACGATGCCGCGCTGGAGGAAATCCTGCGCTTTAGCTCGTTCGGCGAATCCGAACCGGTCAATGACCGTATGTTCAGGCTGATAAGCGCCTTTATCGCCGATGGCGGACGCTATTGTCTGCCCGACGCCTTGCAGCCCTCTCGCTGGACGATGATGCCCTCCTCTACCACCGTGCCGCCGCGCAATCTTCCCGGTCAACCCTGCCAGTTTGCGCTGCAGGCGATTGTTGAGCCGGCTAAAAAAAGGGTCTCTTCCTATGAGTAATGCCAGTCAGTTAAGCAACTGACTGGCCCTTTCTCAGGGCGGTGGTGTATTTCTGAGGCCTCTCTTTCACCACCCTTGGGAAGACCCTTTCCCTCCTTATCGGTAACTTGACTAACTGCCCCATACTTTCAAGATCACGCATCAACTCCGGGATACGACCCGGTGAAGCGCCCTGCAACGTCATTAGCATCCGCATCACCATCCCGCAGGACTCTGAGAAGCTCAGCTGATTTGGCCAGTATCCTTTCAGTTGCCCTGCCATTTTAATCATCTGATATCTCACCAGATTATAAGCCAGCAACACGCCCCACAACTCCTGCTCCACAAGCTCCGGCTTTTTACTTCTCAGTGTCAACCTGCTCAGTTGCATCGTCTGCTTTATCTCCCGGTAACCCAGCTCAATTTCCCAGCGATAGCTATACAGATCCGCCATTTCCCCGCCGGGGTAGCGCATGGCGTCCGTCATCGACGTCAGCAGATGGCAGACTTTTCCTTTGCGCGTGATGGTCAGCAGGCGGGCTGTCATCTCATTTCCCAGACCCGGCCACTTTTTTCGTGCCTGCGGGCTGGTTTTCAGCTTCACCAGGTGGTCGCCTTTACCCAGTTTTCTGACCTCTTCGTACTGCGCGCCTTTTTTCAGAGGGATCAGCCAGTGCCGGTGTTCTCCCGCCTGGTTCCATGCGTTCAGCAGACCCAGTGAGTAATAGCCTTTATCCATTAGCGTCAGGGTGTTATCGCCGGTTTGCTCTATAAGTTTCTCCGCGAGCGCATTTTCGCTGTCTTTCATCGTGCCGAAGGCTGCTGCCGTCAGCAGATGGCTGGTCAGCTCCATCTGGCAGACCATTTTAACCTGTGGGTAGAGTGCCGGGTTTCCGCCATGCGTCTGGCGGGGGAAGGCGATATCGTTCTCTGGTGTGTCCGGTGTGCGCCAGAACACACCATCAATGGCCAGCAGGGTCAGGCCGCACCAGTGTGGATGCGGCGTGGCGTTATGCCAGAGCTGTGCTGTCTGCGAGAATACGCGGCGGACGGCTTCGCTTCCCAGACGCTGACGGGCCTGGATCACCGCGCTGGGGGCGACGAAGGGACGACTGCCCGGCAGCATGATGTCCAGACGGTTGACGATCTGATGAAGGGGTTCTTTACGTTCAAGCGCCATGCCGACAATGCACCAGACCATCATTTCCAGCGGCAGGCGACGCTTGCGCAGGGTGACGGTACCGGCTTCGGCCAGACAGCGGGAAATGAGTTCCGGGTCCAGATAGTCGCCCAGAGAAGTCAGTGGGTTACGCAGAGAATCGTAACGGGATACCAGATCAAGAGCCTGTCCAATGTGCATAAAAAAATCCGGAAACGGGTGAGCATTTCCGGATTCTTACACAGCCACTGGATCGATCAACTGATCCTTAACTGATCGGCATTACTCTTCCTATGAGGCGCTGATCCGCAGCCCAACCGGGGGTTCGCCGGTGGAAATGTTTGCCGCCGTCCCTGCGGAGGATCGGTACCGGTTTGATCTGGAGAGCAAGGCCTTTGCTTTTTCTCTCGCCGGCCAGTTGCCGCTCGGCAAGCAGCAACTGGCGATCAACCTGTTGCCCGGGTCGCTGTATAACCATCCTGACGCGGTAGGCTGGCTTATGGACAGTCTGCAGGCTGCGGGTCTCAGACCGAATCAGGTACTGATTGAGGTCACCGAGACAGAAGTTATCTCCTGCTTCGATCAGTTCCGTAAGGTGCTGAAAGCGCTGCGCGTTGCTGGCATGAGAGTGGCCATCGATGACTTTGGCGCAGGCTATTCCGGGCTGTCGCTACTGACCCGCTTTCAGCCTGATAAAATCAAAGTAGATGCAGATCTGGTGCGCAATATTCATATCAGTGGCACTAAACAGGCGATCGTCGCCTCGGTGGTCCGCTGCTGCGAGGATCTGGGTATTACCGTCGTCGCCGAGGGCGTCGAAACCCTCGAAGAGTGGTGCTGGCTGCAGTCGGTCGGCATTCGCCTGTTTCAGGGGTTTCTCTTCTCGCGACCGTGTCTTAACGGTATCGGAGACATTCACTGGCCGGTGGCGCGCCAGACCACCGACCTGTAAGGTCGCCGGGCCGGGGCGCTTCACTGCCAGTGGGGAAGCTTTTCACCCAGCGCTGACAGGGCGTAACGCACTGCCTGCGCCAACACCGCCTCGCAGTCGCCGGCAAAGCACATCCTTTTGGTTTCAGTCTGGCCGCGAAAATTCCACGCGAACCATACGGTACCAGCGGGAGTACCATCTTCTCCTCCTTCCGGGCCGGCATAGCCGCTAATGGCGATAGCAATATCGGCCCTGGCAATCTCCAGAATACCGGCGGACATCTCCTTGACGCAGGCTTCGCTGACGGCGCTGTGGACTGCCAGCGTTTCCTCACGAACCTGCAGCACATGACGCTTGGCCTCATCGCTAAAGGTCACGACGCCGGTATCATAAAAGGCCGCAGTATCCGCCTGCGCACAGAGCGCGGCCGCCAGATTACCCCCGGTGCAGGATTCCGCTGTCGTCAGTCGCCATCCGCGCGCGATCAGCGCCTGGGCCACTTCTGCCGTCAGCGCCTGGGTGGTTTTCAGATAGTCTCCGTTCTCGTCAGTCATTGTGAGTCCTCACCGCCAGTAACAGGAATAAAAGCCTTACAGCGTCAGTAAACAGAATAGCATACGGGGTTTCTCCTCCCCTGGCAGGCCGCACTCCCCATAAAAAAGGCCCGCAACACCGCGGGCCTTGACAGTATTTACCCAACGCAAACAGCGAATCATACCTTGTGTTCAATCACCCGGCCCTGATTCTCGATGGCGATTTTGCGCGGTTTTTCACTCTCAGGGATCTCCTGGTGAATGGCTATTTTTAAGATCCCCTTATCCAGCTGCGCCTGATTGATCTGGGCATGCTCAGGAAGAGAGAAACTGAGCTGGAAATTAGCGCGGCGGATGCCTTTATAAATCCAGCGTTCACCGCTGTCTGTCGAGGGTTCAGTTTCCTGGCGTTTGCCGGAAATATGCAGATTGCCCCCAACGGTTTCTATTTCCAGCTCCTCGTCTTTCCAGCCAGGCACGCTGACGCTGAGCAGGAAATTGCTGTCATCGACTTTCTGTAAATCATAAGCCGGTAATGTACCCACCGGCGTGTCGCCTGTTAACTGGCTGAAAAGGCGATCAATGCGGTTAAAACGATCGGCAAAAAGAGAATCAGCAAAAACGGGGAGTGCTGACAAGGTTTTGAGTGCCATAATTAACCTCCTGAATATCCATTCAAAAGCTCAACATAAAGGCAAGCATTGCTTGTCCGCTATATAAAATAATATCCATTGGGCATTTTTCAAGGGCGGAAATAAAAATTTTTCTTTCCAGCGACGTGGCTATATACACCACGCCCTGAAATAACCCCCGCCGGACGGCGGGGGCGTTAGCGCTTCTGCATCCCATAACTGATGCTGTTTAACATTCAATAAACAGAAGCGACATGTATATATAATCTGTCGGGGGTATTGTCAACAACCCGAGCGCCACACGCTACAGGCCCCCAGCGCCTCTGTGCCAGTACCAGAGCAGCGTCGTACAAACGTCGGCCACTTACATCGCCGAACGAAGGTGCATTGCCTCCATTGACCGGGTGCCCGGCCTGCCTGGACCACTGGTGGAAATATAGCTGCAGCAGGAAGGAACCTTTCTTGTGAGCCCGTGCCTAACAGAATGCATACGCACTCATTGAGGTCTCATTATGATCGGCATTTTTATCACCACCAGTCTGTTCGCCCTCCTCGCGTCGATGTTGTTCGGCCTGGGAATGGTGTGGAAAAGCGTCTCGAACAACCCGGATAACTGATCCTTTGGCACGCCGTTGCCATCCCTCTTCTGCAGCGGCGAAACATGTTCTCTCCCCGTAATAACCACCACACGCCTTATTCTGGCAACGCTGACTCAGGAAGCATGGTTGTACCTTTTTTTTCTGAAAAAACAATTCATATAGTGAATGTATTGCTTGAATTAATCTATCAGGACCTAAAATTAATGTGCGCTGAATAAGCAATTTAAGCAGTTTGTGCCAAACTATTGAAAACCTAAACATAACAATGACTCACAACCCTATGATTCAAAAAGAATAATTATAATAATTGAACAACAGGTCCAAAATTGGACTTGTTGCTTTTGCTGTGTATTAGAAATATCCTAATCCCATATCCATAAAGCACGCCTGCTGGGAAATTAGCTCATCAACATTTATTGACTTTGTGTCTACCACCACTATGCCTGATTTTTTAATTAACACTGAGAATATTTTCCTGAAACGAGGGGTTTGCGAACTTCTTCTCGAAATCGCCAATGAAGAGAATATTTGCACTCCCTTTTTACTGCACGCCTACAGCCCTGACACCATTAATCTGGTTGATATGTTGTTTACTGAAATGGAAAGCGGCGAGCATTATCTATGCCACCCATTATTCAAGAAAACTCCTCGTCAGAGCCGTATTTTCATTTTTGTTTCCAAAACCGAACTTGTACGCGCTGACCGGCTACCGCTTTGTCTGCAGAATGCGACTTTTATCAATAAAAATACCGATCTACACAGTCTTAAAAAGCTGATCGCTTATCGTCTGGCGGAGTTAATCAGGCCCAAAATTATCGAATCGGAACCAGACAGCCGCCGCTGTCTTAAATGCCCGAGGTTAACATTGACCAAGTCACAGCTTTTTATTATCGACGCGATAAATACGGGAATGAGCAACCAGCAGATAGCGCAAGAGCTGGGTATCAGCCACAAAACGGTATTTTCACATAAAATTAATATAATGAAAAAATTCCAAATCGACACCAGGCAAGAGCTTGCGATATTTTCATCCGTCGCCCATGCGCTATCCTCGGGCAGAAACCGCTAACGACGGGTTTTGTTAAACCGCATCTTCAGTTTTCTTCGTTCCTTAACATATGAAAGGCCAAAAAATAATGATATTAACAACAGCACCACAGTGAGAACTAATAACAGAAAATTACTCATGCATGACCTTTCCAAAGATAAAGATACTGCAGAGATAATAAGGGGTATAAGTTTTCAAAAACAACCCGACGCCATGCCTTTAAGATAAAGGTAAAGCCTTGTAGGATAATTCCGAATGTTAATAAAATAACTGACATTATTTTTAGCTTTCGGCGGCTGTTTGAGGTCTTAAAAATTAATCGTAAAATGCGTTAAATCAGACGTAACGCTAAAAGCTAAGCGATAAAGCCACCGTGACACGACGGATAGCGCCACTCTGGCGAAAACACCGCTGCCGAAGGTAGACCTGTCGGCGAGCGGTGTTGCTGCAGATTACATTTCAGGCGTAAATCCCGCTACGCGCTCAACCCGCGGTTTTTCAGCATCGGTTCAATTTGCGGATCGTGCCCGCGCCACTGGCGATAAAGTTCCGCTAAATCAGTACTGTTTCCGCGTGACAAAATCGCGTCGCGGAAACGCTGGCCGTTCTCGCGGGTCAATCCCCCCTGCTCCACGAACCACTGATAACCATCGTCGGCCAGCATCTGCGTCCACAGATAGGCGTAATAGCCAGCCGCATAGCCGCCGCCGAAGATGTGAGAGAAGTAGCTGCTGCGATAGCGCGGGGGTACTGCCGCCAGATCCAGCTGTTCATCCCGCAATATCTTCTGCTCAAACGCGTCGACGTCTTCCGGTAACGCCGAGGTCGACAGGCTATGCCAGCGCATATCAAGCAGTGCGGCAGCCAACAGTTCGCTCATGTCGTACCCTTTATTGAAAGTGGCGGTACGCAGCATATTGTCGCGCAGCGCCTCCGGCATCGGTTCACCGGACTGATAGTGCTTCGCATAATGAGCAAACACCTGCGGCTGGCTGGCCCAGTGTTCGAAGATCTGTGACGGAAACTCGACAAAATCCCGCGGGGTATTGGTTCCGGCAAGGCTGGCGTAGCGCTGGCTGGCAAACAGCCCGTGCAGGGTATGACCAAATTCATGGAACAGGGTGATCACCTCATCCCAGGACAGTAGCGCGCTCTGCCCGGTCTGCGGCCGGGCGTAATTGCACACATTGTAGATAACCGGTCGCTGCTCTTGCAGGGTCGACTGCTCGACAAACACATCCATCCACGCGCCACCGCTTTTTGAATCCCGCGCATAATAGTCGCCGTAAAACAGCGCCATACCTTCACCGTTACAATCGAAGATCTCCCAGACCCGCACATCCGGGTGATAAACCGGGATATCGAAGCGCTCGACAAAGCGGATACCAAAGAGCCGGGAGGCCGTCCAGAATACCCCGTCATGCAATACGCGCTCGAGGGAGAAATAAGGTTTTAGCTGCGCGTCATCGATGGCGAAGGCGGCCCGACGCACCTGCTCGCTGTAATAAAGCCAGTCCCATGCCTGTGCGTCAAACTCGCCACCTTCGTTGTCGATAACCTGCTGGATGTCCGCCAGCTCGCGTTCCGCCCTCGCCCGCGCCGCCGGCGCGATCCGGCGCATAAAGGTCAATGCCTCTGCCGGGGAAGCCGCCATTTGATCGGTCAGCGCCCAGCTGGCGTAATCGGCCGCCCCCAGCAGCTCCGCCTGCTGCGCGCGGATCGCCGCCAGTCGCAGCACCAGGCCACGGGTATCATGCTCATCGCCCTGCTGATTGCGGGTCCAGCCGGCGTTAAAGAGGTTCTCCCGCGTTTGCCGGTCGCGCAGCGAAAGCAGTAGCGGCTGCTGGGTGGTATTGGTCAGCGTCAACAACCAGCGGTCGCTGAGCCCTCTTTCCCGCGCTGCGTCTGCCGCCGCCGCCATCTCCTCTTCGGTCAGGCCATCCAGTTGATGCCGGTAATCAACGACCAAGCCGCCGCTTTTAGCCGCTCCCAGCAGTCGCTGCTGGAACTGGCTTTGCAGCGTGGCCGCTTCGGTATTCAGCGTGCGTAGTACCGCCTTTTGCCCGGGCGTCAGCGTCGCCCCGGCGTGAACAAAACGGTGCCATGTCTGGGTCAGAAGACGGTGGGATTCGCTATCCAGCGTCAGCGCATCGCGCTGCTGGTAGACGGTATTGACTCGTTGAAATAAGGCCTCGTTAAGCCAGATGTCGTTTCCCAGCTCGGCAAGCTCGGCGGAAAATTGTTCATCCAGAGACTGAATAAACGGATTGGTATGGGCGCCGGCCATGGCGAAAAACACTCGCGTAACCCGCGCCAGCAATTGCCCGCTCTGCTCCAATGCCTCAAGCGTATTGGCAAAATTTGCCGGCTGTGGATTGTCGATAATAGCGCGGATCTCGGCGCGCTGCTGGCGGACGCCCTCATCAAATGCCGGACGATAGTGACTGTCCTGGATCAGATCAAACGGCGGCGCCTGGTAAGGCAATAAACTGACGCTCAGAAAGGGGTTACGCTCAGACATCTTTTTCTCCTGCACAGGCTAATTCTGTAAGATTAGGCTTCTCCTTAAGGGGTCGCAATGATTTCCGTTACCGGTCGCCGTCTGCGCGTGCTATGGTATGAAAACACAAAAAGCGTTGAGGAACAGTAAGATGATTATCATGGTCACCGGCGCCACCGCCGGTTTTGGTGAAAGTATTACTCGCCGTTTTATCGCTAACGGTCATAAAGTGATTGCTACCGGACGTCGCGAAGAGCGCCTGAAGACGCTGAAAGACGAACTGGGCGATAACCTTTATATTGCGCAACTGGACGTCCGCAACCGCGCCGCCATCGAGACGCTGATCGCTAACCTGCCCGCCGAATGGCAGGCGATTGACGTGCTGGTAAACAACGCCGGCCTGGCGCTCGGTCTGGAGCCAGCGCATCGCGCCAGCGTAGAAGACTGGGAAGATATGATCGACACAAATAATAAAGGGCTGGTGTATATGACCCGCGCCGTCCTGCCGGGAATGGTGGAACGCAATCGCGGGCATATCATCAATATCGGCTCCACGGCGGGCAGCTGGCCTTACGCTGGCGGCAACGTCTATGGCGCGACCAAAGCCTTCGTCCGCCAGTTCAGTCTCAATCTGCGCACCGACCTGCACGGCACCGCGGTTCGCGTCACCGACATCGAGCCAGGTCTGGTCGGTGGCACCGAGTTCTCGAATGTTCGTTTTAAAGGTGATGATGCCAAAGCCGGCAAAACTTACGAGAACACCGAAGCGCTGACTCCGGAAGATGTGACTGAAGCGGTCTGGTGGGTCGCCACCCTGCCAAAACACGTCAACATTAACACCCTGGAAATGATGCCGGTCAGCCAGAGCTTTGCCGGACTCAGCGTCCACCGTCAGGGCTAACCGCCAGCCACCCGGCCTGCGGGCCGGGTATGGGCGGAACCGCAAAAAACGCGTAAAATAGTGCGCATAATCCCTTAAAAAGTAACCATCAATGGCCGCAGAAACGCAACTGAATCCGACACAACCCGTCAATCAGCAAATTTACCGCATCCTTCGTCGGGATATCGTTCACTGCCTGATCCCGCCAGGCACGCCGCTGTCGGAGAAAGAAGTCTCCGTGCGTTTTGATGTGTCGCGTCAGCCGGTGCGCGAGGCCTTCATCAAGCTGGCGGAAAACGGGCTTATCCAGATACGTCCCCAGCGCGGCAGCTACGTTAATAAAATTTCGTTGTCGCAAGTACGCAATGGTTGCTTTGTCCGTCAGGCGATTGAGTGCGCGGTGGTCCGCCGTGCCGCGGGCATGATTAACGATGAGCAAATTTATCAGCTGGAACAGAATCTCCATCAGCAGCGTATTGCCGTCGACCGGCAGCAATTAAACGATTTTTTCCTGCTCGATGATGAATTTCACCAGAAACTGTCAGTTATTGCCGACTGTCAGCTGGCGTGGGATACCGTAGAAAATATTAAAGCGGCAATTGACCGTGTGCGCTACATGAGCCTGGACCATATCACCTCTCCGGAGATGCTTTTGCGTCAGCACCATGAGATTTTCAGCGCGCTGGAAAAACGCGACGCCGTCGCCGTTGAACAGGCGATGAATGTCCATTTGCATGAAATCAGCGAATCCGTACTGCTGATCCGCCAGGAAAATCGCGACTGGTTTAGCGAAGAGTAACGTTCAGACGGCTGCGAAAGATGCTCGCAGCCGTCGAGACTGAGGGGGTTATCTGACCACCAGCACCGGCGTTTTGGCGTAGCGCAGAATGGACTCGGCGTTGGAGCCCAGCAGATGGGTAGAAATGCCCGGTTTGCGCGAGCCCACCACGATCACATCGAACTCTTCGTTGTTGCTGATAGCCAGAATTTCATCACGCACGTTACCAAACACCACCCGGGTATGGATCCGCGACATCGGGATGTCGAACAGTCGCGCTACCTCGCGCATCTTTTTCTCCGACTCTTCTTTCATATAGGCTTCGAATTTACGAATATCCGCCGTAAAGCCGCGTAATAGCGAACGACTGCTGTTCGGCAGCACGTTGAGCAATGTGATTTCACCGTTTTCCGCAGTGGCGAGGAATTCCGCGTGACGCACTGCTTTGTCACTTAAATCCATTTCAAAGACATCAACAGGCAATAAAATTTTTTTATACATGGCCCGTACTCCTTTTCCAGAGAAAGTTCTTTTTCAATGACTTAACTATGCCATTCTGGCGCTGAAATACCAGCCATTATTCGGAAAAATAAGGCCTAATTATCTTTAGTAAATCAGGGAAATATAGAGTTATGTATAGACATTGCGTTCGATCATATTTTCCGCCCAGCAAAAGCGATCGACAGCAAAAAAAAGGAAATATCAGCGGAACGTGCTAGTAATAGCAGAACAGCCGGTGTCGGCCCCAGGCCGACACCGGAAAATACTTATTGCGCCTCGGCCCAGGCGGCAACGGTGGCTTTGGCCCCCTGCCGCTGTAGCGCTAAGTAGGCACGGGTCACCGCCGCGACAAAGCGTGCTTCCTGTGGCAGTTCCACGCCGAAAATCGCCTCAATGCCCAGCAGCGCTTTGACTCGCGCTTCGCCATCGGCGCTCGCGGCCACCGCCTGCTGGATAACCGGCAGCAACGGGTCGCATATTTCGATTGCCTGACCCGCATCGTCAACACCGCCGACGTAGCGCATCCACCCTGCCACACCCAGCGCCAGCAGCGTAAAATCACGCTGGTGCAGCAGATGCCAGCGCACCGAGTCCAGCATCCTCTGCGGCAGTTTCTGGCTGCCGTCCATGGCAATCTGCCAGGTACGGTGCTTCAGCGCCGGATTACTGTAACGGTCGATCAGCAAACTGGCATAGCGTGAGAGATCCACCCCCTTCACCTTCAGCGTTGGCGCCTGTTCGTCCAGCATCAGCGACAGCGCCGCACGACGGTAGTTGTCGTCCTGCATGCAGTCGTTAATATGCTGATAACCGGCCAGATAGCCGAGATAAGCGAGGAACGAATGGCTGCCATTGAGCATTCTCAGCTTCATCTCTTCGAAAGGCACCACGTCAGCGACCAGTTCCGCCCCCGCTTTTTCCCACTGCGGACGCCCGGCAACAAAATTATCCTCAATGACCCACTGACGGAAGGGTTCGCAGGCCACCCCGGCCGGGTCGCGTACCCCGGTCAGCTGTGCAATTTTATCGAGGGTTTCCGGCGTAACGGCCGGGACAATCCGGTCCACCATCGTCGACGGGAAGGTCACGTTCTGTGCAATCCACGCGGCAAGATCCTCGTCTAATGCCCGGGCGTAGGCGCAGACGACGTTGCGCATGACGTGGCCATTTTCCGGCATGTTATCGCAGGACATCACGGTAAAAGCAGGCAGGCCCGCTTTTTTACGGCGAGCTAAGGCCTCCACCACCACGCCCGGCGCCGATTTCGGCTGATGCGGGTTCTGCAGATCGGCGACGATCAGCGGATGATCGAGCTGCAACTCACCGCTGGCCGGAGAGTGGCAATAGCCTTTCTCAGTAATGGTCAGGGAGACAATGGCCACCTGCGGCTCACACATCGCCGCCAGCACCGTTTCGAGTCCGTCGACCTGCGCATGCAGGGCCTGCTTCACGACGCCGACCACGCGCGCCGTCCACGCGTCGGCGGACATTTCGGCTACGGTAAACAGCAGGTCCTGCTGTTTCAGATCGGCGATTTGTTGTTCGCCACCAATCAAATTCACTTCGGTATAGCCCCAGTCGCTACCGTGGTCGCTGGCCAGCATATCGGCGTACACCGCCTGATGGGCACGGTGAAACGCGCCAAAGCCAAGGTGGACAATACGGGGGATCAGTGCGCTGCGATCGTAGCCAGGCAGCGTGGCGCGAGCGGTTAAGAGGGTGTTTTCCATGATGACTCTCATTGTTATGTGTCTCATCAACCATTCTCGGGGAGAACTCTCGAGGAGAATGCCTTTGTGCCACCCACCTTCTCACGCAATTGGTATAACATCTTTGATTTCTGTCAACTACCATACAAGAAGATCTTACCTGATAATGTTTCGGGCATGGCTGGCTACCCTCACCGCAGGGACGGGGTAGTAAAAGGCAACGGAAAGGGAAGAACATGGCGGCCGCGCGTCCCTGCGGGCCTGCTGTTAACGGCTTAACGAGTGTCGTTAGTCAATGCGGGTTCTGACGATAAAGAAGTAGCAGAGCGCTCCGGCAAAGGTCACCCCGGCGGCGATGACCAGCGCCAGATTGAAAGAATGGGTGGTATCCACTACCCATCCGGTGACGATCGGCGCGAACGAGGCAAACACAAAACTGCCAAAGTTCTGAATAGCTGCCACCGAGGCCACTTTGTGTTCCGCCACCAGCACCTGCACCAGTCCCCAGGCCGAGGTCCCGGCGAAATGAACGCAGAATAACGCCATGGAGATGAAAGCGACCGCCTGGGTCGGGGTGGACGATTGCACCACCAGCAGGGTCCCCAGCGCCGACAGCACCAGACCGATAACGATCGCCGTTTTGCGGGTCTTCGCCAGATCGTAGCCTCTGCGCGCCAGGGCATCAACCACCAGGCCGTTGACCCACATGCCCACCGCCGCGGCAAGGAACGGGATCGCCGCCACCCAGCCGGTGCGCGCCAGGCTTAACCCTTGCTGCGCCTGCAAATAGCCGGGCAGCCAGGCGATATATAACCAGCCGGTGTAGTTCACACCGGAGAAGCCCAGGATCATCCCCCAGGTGGTGCGCCGTTTGAACAGCGCCAGCCACTCACTGAACTTCAGCGCCGGGCGGGCCACCTCCTCGCTGGCCAGATAGCGCTGCTCCTCCTCCTGCAGGGAGAAGTGCCGGCGGTTTCGGTAGCCGACATACCAGCACAGACCGACCAAGATCCCGGCTAAGCCAATCACCACAAACATCATCCGCCAGCCCCAGGCCAGCTGCATAATGACCAGGGCCGGCGGTGCGATGGCCTGACCCAGCACCGTCGAGGAGTTAAAAATCCCTACCGCCGTGCCGCGCTCTCTTTGCGCATACCAGTCGTTGATCGATTTCACGCCGGCAGGCATAAACGGCGCTTCGCCGATCCCGAGCCCAATGCGCAGCAAAATAAAATGTGAAAACGAATTGACCATTCCGGTCAGGGCCTGCATCGCAGACCAGAAAATCAGTCCGGCGCCCAGCACAATCCGCGGCCCGACGCGATCGAGCAAAATACCAGACGGCAGTTGCGCAAAGCCGTAGGAGAGCGAGAAGGCGGAGAGCAGTACCCCGAACTCGGTGGCGCTCAGCCCCAGATCGGCGCGTATCGCCTCCCCGGCGACACTGAGCGAAGAGCGATCAAGAAAGTTAACGATACCGGCGATAAATAACAGCGTTAACGTGATCTTCTGCACCCGACGAATGCGCAGGGGCGTCGCGCCCGGATGGGCGGTAAGTGTATCGATGGCCATCATTGTTCCTTACAGAGTCATAACCAAATATGATGTCTGATAAGTAAGGCAACAGGTCGACTACCATACAAGAATCAGGGTTAAAAAAGGTGGCCGGGATCACACAGGTGATTCACGCCCGTCCCCAGCCCGCCACGATAATCAGCATCCCACACAGGGCGATGGCCGCCCCCGCCCAGTCGTAAAAGCTCAGTTTGACCCCGTCCACCACCCGCAGCCAGAGCAATGCGGTACAGACGTAGACCCCACCGTAAGCGGCATACACCCGTCCGCTGGCGGCAGGATGGAGCGTCAGGAGCCAGACGAAGAGCGCCAGGGCCAGAGCGGTGGGGATCAGCAAGAGCGGCGTGGCCCCGCGTTTTAACCATAACCATGGCAGATAACAGCCGATGATTTCACACAGGGCAGTAGCGAAGAACAGCAGCGTTGTTTTGAGCATTAAAAGATTCGTAAAAGAGACCAGCCGTTGAACTATTCTACGCGATAATGGCGCCTGCCCCACGCTGTTTTGTCGGCTATGCCCGGTAAAAGAGCTGTAGTAAACTTAACCTGAGGGTTAACCCATCACTTAAAGGAAATCGTGATGAACATGACACTGAACAAACGCTGGTGCCTGACCGCCATTCTGGCGTTAAGCGCCGTGGTCTACACCTCCAGCTCGTTCGCCGCTACCGACCGGCTGGTGATTGAATCTGGCGACAGCGCGCAAAGCCGTCAACAGGCGTCGATGGAAAAAGAGCAATGGAACGACACCCGCAGCCTGCGCCAGAAAGTAAATAAACGGGCGGAAAAAGAGTGGGACAAAACCGATGTCGCTTTCGACGCGCAGGATAACTGCCAGAAAAGCGCCAACGTCAACGCCTACTGGGAGCCGAACACCCTGCGCTGCCTTGATCGTCGCACCGGTCGGGCTATCAATCCCTGATCTGCCTCCTGACAACGCTGGCGCCTGCGGGCGCCGCCTTTCCTATTGTTCTGTTCAGCTTTAACCACAGGATTACCCATGACCGACGCGCTACACGTCAGACTCCGCCCCCTTGAGCGCGAAGATTTGCGCTTTGTCCACCAGCTCGATAACAACGCCAGCGTAATGCGCTACTGGTTTGAAGAGCCGTATGAGGCCTTCGTTGAACTTTCCGATCTCTACGACAAACATATTCACGATCAAAGCGAGCGCCGCTTTGTCATCGAATGCAACGGCGATAAAGCCGGACTGGTCGAGCTGGTTGAGATCAACCATGTGCACCGCCGGGCCGAGTTCCAGATCATCATCTCTCCCGAATTCCAGGGAAAAGGCCTCGCCACACGCGCCGCGCGGCTGGCCATGGACTATGGCTTTACCGTGCTCAATCTGTATAAGCTGTATCTTATCGTCGATAAAGAGAATGAAAAAGCGATCCATATTTACCGCAAGCTCGGCTTTATGGTCGAGGGTGAACTGATCCATGAGTTTTTCATTAACGGCGAGTACCGCAACACCATCCGCATGTGTCTGTTCCAGCATCAGTATCTGGCCGAGCACAAAACACCCGGCCCCTCTCTGCTGAAGCCGACGGCTCAGTAATAGTCGATGCGGTTTTTAATCGTGTAGTGGCGGGTCAGCGGCGGCTGCACGCTTTCATCGATAACCTGCAGTTCACAGCTCAGCGGATTGTCGTGGCGATCGTAGTCGCAGGTCTGGCGCACCGTGCCCAGCGTGCGTTCGTTGAAGGTGCTAATGGCGGTATAGTCCATTTTCTTGCGAGGGTCCTTCGACGGCGTGGAGGCAACGGTAAATTGCTCTTCTTTGGCAGTGGTGGTTTTTCCCAGCGGATAGCCATCGCTGTCATAACGATAGGTGGCGGTGGTCTCTTTGCCGCGGGCGCTAATAATAAAACCGTTCTCATCCGTCTCCCAGATCACCCCGGCGGCGGGCATCTCTGCCAGTTGACACTTGCCCTGCAACCGTAGCCGCTTCTCGTGGGTGCGTCCATCGACATAATAGTTGGCGTCCAGCAGCAGCGTGGCGCCGGTATTGTTCTCCCTATCTTCCAGGGTCAGGAGATCAAAACACCCCTCTTTTGACAGCTGAGCGCTTACCTTTTTTACCACCACATCGTGTTCATCCAGTAGCGTCTGGCTGAAATCTTTCACCGGCCCACGCAGCGGATCGAACTCAAATTCATTGGAAAAACTCGCCATCTCCGGGGTGAAGGCTTCCGGAGCGCTTTGGCGGTCGCACGCCGTCAGCAGCAGCGCTGCCGGGATCAGCCAATACAATCTTTTCACAGGCGATTCCTTTTGTGTACATCCGATCATATTAGCAAATACAATTGTTTACACCAGTTCTGCTATGCTTAATTCTGGATAACATCGATAAGGAGTGTAAGATGAAACTATCCCTGTGGACAGGCGCCGCACTACTGCTGTGCTCCACCACCGTGCTGGCCGCGCCCGATTCCTGTGAACGGGTAAAGAGCGAAATACAGCAAAAGATCATCAATAATGGCGTACCGGAAACGGCCTTCAGCCTGGCCATTGTGCCCAACGATCAGGCAGATCAGGCCGGCGTTCAGGTAGTGGGACATTGCGCCAATGACACCTTTAAAATTACCTATACGCGTAACAGCGATACCCCCGTCGAAAGCGACACTCAGTAAGCCTTTCCCGGCTTTCAAATGAAAGATCTTATCTCTGGTTGACCAGGGATAAGATCTGCTGGCTACCCATAACGTATTATCGCTCACCCCTGCGTCTGTTGATGACGCGGGCGGCCCTTCTCCGCACAGCATAACTATCATGGAGTGAGCAATGTCGAATCAGGAATCCCCCGGCGGCGTCACCCGACGCGCGCTCATCAAATCCACAGCCCTCGGTTCTCTGGCGCTGGCCGCCGGCGGCCTCACCCTGCCCTTTACGCTGCGCAGCGCCGCGGCGGCAGTGCAGCAGGCTACCGGCGACACGACCCGCGTCGTCTGGGGTGCCTGTTCGGTTAACTGCGGCAGCCGCTGCGCGTTGCGATTGCACGTGCGGGATGACGAGGTTATTTACGTTGAGACAGATAACACCGGCGACGACCGCTACGGCGACCATCAGGTGCGCGCCTGCCTGCGCGGGCGTTCAATTCGCCGGCGCATTAACCACCCGGATCGCCTTAACTACCCGATGAAACGCGTTGGTAAACGCGGAGAAGGCAAATTTGTCCGCATCAGCTGGCAGGAGGCGCTGGATACCCTCGCCGACCGCCTGAAAAGCGTGGTGGCGCAGTACGGTAATGAAGCGGTGTACATTAACTACTCTTCGGAAATTGTCGGCGGCAACATCACCCGTTCGTCGCCTTCCGCTTCGCCGGTCACGCGGCTGATGAACTGTTACGGCGGCTCGCTCAATCAGTACGGTACCTATAGTACCGCCCAGATTGCCTGCGCCATGCCCTACACCTACGGCAGTAACGACGGCAACAGCACCTCGGATATTGAAAACAGTAAGCTGGTGGTGATGTTCGGCAACAACCCGGCGGAAACCCGGATGAGCGGCGGCGGTATAACCTGGTATCTGGAGCAGGCCCGCGAGCGCTCGAACGCCCGGATGATCGTTATCGATCCGCGCTACACCGATACCGCCGCCGGTCGGGAAGATGAGTGGATCCCTATTCGCCCCGGCACCGACGCCGCACTGGTGGCCGGTATCGCCTGGGTGCTGATTAACGAAAATCTGGTGGACCAGCCTTTTCTCGATAAATACTGCGTTGGCTACGACGAGAAAACGCTGCCGGAAGGCGCCCCGGCCAACGGCCATTATAAGGCCTATATTCTCGGCGAAGGCGATGACGGGATCGCCAAAACGCCGCAGTGGGCCTCGCGCATTACCGGTATCCCTGCCGATCGCATCATCAAACTGGCGCGCGAAATCGGTATGAGCAAACCGGCGTACATCTGCCAGGGCTGGGGACCGCAGCGCCAGGCCAACGGTGAGCTTTCCGCCCGGGCGATCGCCATGCTGCCGATCTTAACCGGCAACGTCGGCATTAACGGCGGCAACAGCGGCGCCCGCGAGTCAACCTACACCATCACCATTGAGCGCCTGCCGGTGCTGGAAAACCCGGTCAAGACCGCCATCTCCTGCTTCACCTGGACCGACGCCATTGCCCGTGGCCCGGAGATGACCGCCACCCGCGACGGCGTGCGCGGCAAAGAGAAGCTGGATGTGCCGATCAAGTTCCTGTGGAACTATGCGGGCAACACCATCATTAACCAGCACTCCGACATCAATAAGACCCACGATATTCTGCAGGATGAGAGTAAATGCGAAACCATCGTGGTTATCGACAACTTTATGACCTCCTCGGCGAAATATGCCGACCTGCTGCTGCCCGACCTGATGACCGTCGAGCAGGAAGATATCATCCCTAATGATTACGCGGGCAATATGGGCTATCTGATTTTTATCCAGCCCGCCACCTCGGCGAAGTTCGAACGCAAACCGATTTACTGGATCTTAAGTGAAGTCGCGAAACGACTCGGCGACGACGTATACCAGCGCTTTACCGAGGGGCGCACCCAGGAACAGTGGTTGCAATATCTGTATGCCAAAATGGTGGCGAAAGATCCGGCGCTGCCGGACTACGACGACCTGAAGCAGATGGGCATCTACAAGCGTAAAGATCCGAACGGCCACTTCGTCGCTTACCAGGATTTCCGCCGCGATCCCGACGCGCATCCGCTCAAAACGCCGTCCGGCAAAATTGAAATCTACTCCAGTCGGCTCGCCGAGATTGCCGCGCGCTGGCAGCTGGAGAAAGACGAAGTCATCAGCCCACTGCCGATCTACGCCTCCACATTTGAAGGCTGGGACGATCCGTTGCGCAGTCAGTACCCGCTGCAGCTGTTTGGTTTTCACTATAAAGCGCGCACCCATTCCAGCTATGGCAATGTGGACGTGCTGCAGGCCGCCTGCCGTCAGGAAGTGTGGATCAACCCGCTCGATGCCGAGAAACGCGGGATTAAAAACGGCGATCTGGTGCGGGTGTTCAACCCGCGCGGCGAAGTCCGTCTTCCGGCGAAAGTGACCCCGCGCATCATGCCGGGGGTCTCAGCGATGGGCCAGGGCGCCTGGCACGACGCCAATATGGCCGGCGATCGGGTCGACCATGGCGCCTGCATGAATACCCTGACCACCCACCGTCCGTCGCCGCTGGCGAAGGGGAATCCGCAGCATACCAACCTGGTCGACATCGAGAAGGTGTAAGGAGTAAACCATGAGCACGCAATATGGATTCTTTATCGACTCCGCTCGCTGTACCGGGTGCAAGACCTGCGAGCTGGCCTGTAAGGACTACAAGAATCTCACACCCGAGGTCAGCTTCCGCCGTATTTACGAATATGCCGGCGGCGACTGGCAGGAGGACAACGGCGTCTGGCAACAGAACGTTTTTGCTTATTACCTCTCCATCGCCTGCAACCACTGCGAAGATCCGGCCTGTACCAAGGTCTGTCCGAGCGGCGCAATGCACAAGCGCGAAGACGGTTTTGTGGTGGTCAACGAAGATGTCTGTATTGGCTGCCGCTACTGCCATATGGCCTGTCCCTACGGCGCGCCGCAGTACAACGCCGACAAAGGCCATATGACCAAGTGCGATGGCTGCCATGAGCGCGTCGCCGAGGGGAAAAAACCGATCTGCGTCGAGTCCTGCCCGCTGCGGGCGCTTGATTTCGGTCCGATTGCCGAGCTGCGCGCAAAGCACGGCCAGCTGGCCGCGGTGGCGCCGCTGCCGTCGGCGCACTTCACCCGGCCGAGCATTGTGATCAAACCTAACGCCAATGCCCGGCCGTGTGGTGATACCACCGGTTACCTGGCGAATCCGAAGGAGGTGTGAGATGGGAAGCGGATGGCATGAATGGCCGCTGGTGCTGTTTACGGTGCTGGGGCAATGCGTGGTTGGCGCGATCATCGTTAGCGGCCTCGGCTGGCTGTCGCTCGCGGACCAGCACGCCGCAAGACAGCGGCTGGTGCGCTGCATGTTTTTTATCTGGCTGCTGATGGGCATCGGTTTTCTTGCTTCGGTGATGCATCTCGGCTCACCGCTGCGCGCGTTTAACTCGCTGAATCGCGTCGGCGCTTCGGCGCTGAGCAACGAAATCGCCAGCGGCGCCTTGTTCTTCGCCGTGGGTGGATTCTGGTGGTTGCTGGCGGTGCTGGGGAAAATGCCGGCAGCGCTGGGAAAAGTCTGGCTGATCGTCACTCTGCTGTTGGGCCTGCTGTTTGTGCTGGCGATGACCCGGGTCTATCAAATCGATACCGTGCCGACATGGTACAATGGCTATACCACCAGCGCGTTCTTTCTGACGGTGCTGCTCAGCGGGCCGCTGTTTGCCGCCCTGCTGCTGCGGCTGGCGAAAGTCGACTTTAACGGCTGGTTTTTTGCCGGACTGAGCGTGGCCGCGCTGGCGATCAGCGCCGCGGTGATCGTTATGCAAAGCGCCGGGCTCGGCGCCATCCACAGCCCAGTCCAGCAGGCAGCCACCCTGCTGCCAGACTACGGCAAACTCCAGGCGTTGCGCCTGATCCTGCTGGCCCTGGGTCTTGGCTGCTGGCTCTGTCCACTGATCCGCCGCCAGCCGCCGCGCGCCGTGGGGCTGCTGGTTGGTCTGCTGCTGGTGTTGATCGCTGAATGTATAGGCCGCGGACTGTTTTATGGTCTGCATATGACCGTCGGTATGGCGGTTGCCGGTTAATGAGACGGCGCTCGAGCGCGCCGCAGTAAGGAATAATGTCATGATGCCGTTCCCAAATCGCGACGCTGTCGCGTTAAGCGCCCGCACCCTGGGCGCGCTGTTCTCTTATGCGCCGAATAGCGTGGAAATTGCGCCGCTGGTCGCCGCCTTCCAGGACGGGAGCTGGCAGCAGCAGTGGCCCTTCCCGGTAGCGGCCCCGCTGGCGTCAGGGTTTACCGCATCGGCGGAAGAGACGTTGCCTGAAGCCTGGCAGCGCCTGTTTATCGGGCCGTGGGCCCTGCCGGCGCCGCCCTGGGGCTCGGTTTGGCTGGATAAAGAGTCGGTGCTGTTTGGCGATTCCACGCTGGCCCTGCGCCAGTGGATGCGCGAGAACGGCATCGCGCTGCAGGGCGATGGCAACGAACCCGAAGATCATTTCGGCACCTTGCTACTCCTGGCGGCATGGCTGTGCGAAACCGAGCAGGATGCGTTGTTTGCTCAACTGCTGGCCTGGCATCTGCTGCCGTGGTCCGGGCGCTTCCTGCGCGTTTTTGTCGAACACGCCGCCCACCCCTTCTACCGGACGCTGGGTCAGCTGGCGCAGACGACCCTGGCGCAATGGCAGGAGAATCTGCCGATCGCCGTGGCGGAGAAACCGCTCTATCGTTAATCCTTTCACCGCGCCGGTATCCGGCGCGGTATTATTTTGCCACTTTTCAGCCCTTCCCCCGCACTTATCGCTTTTGCATCTAAGGTTATTCCCTATCACAATAAGGCCATGTTTTCCGAACCTTGCCGTGAGTGATGCACCGTCTCCATCCCTATCCTGATGTGCAGGTGATGTTTCGCCGCCTGCTGATCGCCACCCTAATTGGTCTTCTCGCCGCGCTGGCGGTGGCGCTATTTCGCCACGCCATGGTGGTGCTGGAAACGCTGTTTCTTGGCAATGACAGCGGGAGCCTGGTCAACGCCGCACAGTCGCTGCCGGCGTGGCGGCGGCTGATTACCCCGGCGCTGGGTGGCCTGGCGGCAGGAACCTTACTCTGGCTCTGGCAGCGTCGCAGCGTCACGCGCCCTCATGCCGCCACCGATTACATGGAAGCGCTGGAAACCGGCGATGGCTGTTTCGATACCCCGGCAAGCCTGGTGAAATCGCTGGCCTCGCTGCTGGTGGTCGTCACCGGCAGCGCCATTGGCCGGGAAGGCGCCATGATCCTGCTGGCCGCGCTGGCGGCTTCGCTGTTTGCCCGCCGCTTCACGTCGCAGAGTGAATGGAAGCTATGGGTCGCCTGCGGCGCCGCCGCCGGGATGGCCAGCGCCTATCATGCCCCGCTGGCCGGAAGCCTGTTTATCGCCGAGATCCTCTTCGGTACGCTGATGCTGGCCTCGCTCGGGCCGGTGGTTATCTCGGCGGTGGTCGCCCTGCTGTTGACGCAGTTTCTCAATGGCGGCGCCGCGCCGCTGTATCACGTCGTCCTGCAGCAGAACCTCAATGCGCTGCACTATGGCTTAATGCTGGCCACCGGGCTGCTGGCCGGGGTGTGTGGGCCACTGTTTATCTGGCTGATGGACTACAGCCACCGCGGATTCGTCAAACTGAAACTGTCTCCGCCGTGGCAGCTGGCGCTGGGCGGGCTGATTGTCGGTGGCTTATCGCTCCTCACTCCGGCGGTATGGGGCAACGGCTACAGCGTAGTGCAAAGCTATTTGCTGGTACCGCCGCCCGGCGCGCTATTGCTCGCCGTGTTCCTGTGCAAACTGTTGGCGGTGCTGGCCAGCAGCGGTTCCGGTGCGCCCGGCGGGGTCTTTACCCCCACGCTGTTTGTCGGCCTGGCGATGGGCATGCTGTTTGCCCACCTCAGCGGGCTGTGGTTAGCGGGAAATGAGGAGATAGCCATCCTGATGGGGCTGACGGGTATGGCGGCGTTTCTGGCCGCTACCACCCATGCGCCGATCATGTCGACATTGATGATTTGTGAGATGACCGGGCAGTATGTCCTGCTGCCCGGCCTGCTGATAACCTGCGTCGTGGCGTCAGTGCTGTCGCGGACGTTACGCCGGGATTCGATCTATCGCCATCACGTTGCCGAGCATGTCTAAATCGACGTAACGGCTCAGCTCACGCTGTTCGGCGCGCGGCAAATACGGCAGTTCGCCAATCAGCGGTGCCGGCAGCTTTTTGCTGAGTACATCGATGATTTCAGCATAGTGCGCCAGACCGGGGTTGATCCGGTTGGCCACCCAGCCGATCAGCGGCAGCCCGTCATTAGCGATCGCCTGGGCGGTAAGCAGCGCATGATTAATGCACCCTTCCTGGATCCCCACCACCATCAGTACCGGGAGCTGCTCCTGCACCACCCACTCGGAGAGCGGTCGCAGGTCGTTCATCAGGCTGCGCCAGCCGCCGGTGCCTTCGACCACCACATGCTCGACCTGCCCGCTAAGCCGCTGCAAACCATCTGACAACAGACCATAGTTAATCGGACAGCTGTGCGCCACGCTGCTTTCGTCTTCACTCAGGGCGATAGGATTGACCGCCTCATAGGGTAACGCCAGCGTGGAGACGCTCTGCAGTACCAGCGCGTCTTTGTTGCGCAAACCGTCCGGCGTCTCTTTGCTGCCCTTCGCCACAGGCTTGTACCCGGCCACGCTTTTGCCTCTGGCAGCAAGTGCCTGCAACAGCGCACGGGTAACCACTGTCTTCCCGACAGAGGTGTCTGTACCTGTAATAAAGAAACGCTTAAACATCACTAACCCCACAGTTTTGTCGATGAAATATACGGGAGAGAAATAATCAACAGTGGGCAAAGTCTACGTGAAGCCGCTGGGGGTCGGCTTGAGATAGCGCAATTTTTGGTGTGACTATGAAAAAATGTTAACCCTGTAACAGTCGTATGAGTAAGGATCCGTTATAGAGCGCATCCTTGACCAGCGCCGCGCCAGCCATCGTTCCACGGTTGGAGAACTGGGTGCTTTCGACAGCAATATGCTGACTGTAGGCGGGGAGCGATTGTTGCCGAATGCAGCTGGAAATTGCCGGAAAAAGGATCTCTGCCGCCAGATTAAACGGCGAGCCAATCAGGATTTTCTGCGGGTTAAACAGGTTGACCATGATCGCCAGAATACGACCAACGTGGTTACCTACGCCGCTGATAATATCTCGGGCCAGCAGATCGCCCTGCAGCGCCGCCTGGCACAACCACTCCACGCTCAGCGGACGCTGGTGCAGCAGAGAGCTCATCGACTGCGCCATGCGCATCTGCGCCAGCTCCAGCACGCTCTCCACGCTGGCAATGGTTTCCAGACAGCCATGGTTGCCGCAGTAGCAGCGTTTGCCGTAGGGATCGACCTGAGTATGGCCGATCTCCACCAGGCTGCTGCTGCCGGCATGCAGCAGGCGACCGTCGGTAATGACGCCGGCGCCCACGTTATGGTCGATCACCACCTGAATGACGTCACGAGCGCCGCGCGAGGCGCCAAATAACGATTCCGCCATGGTCCAGGCGCTGATGTCATGCTGAATATAGACCGGCACGCCGGTATGATTAGCCAGCGCTTCGCCCAGCGGCACATCTTTGACATCCTCATAAAACGGCATTCGATGGATAATGCCATTTTCGGTATCAATAATTCCCGGCATCGTCATGGCGATGGAAGTAAGGCGTTCCAGCTTCTTTTGATGGCGAATAAAGAACCGATCAATGTGGTCGATAACCCGGGTGAGAAACGGCGTACTGTCGGTGAGCGCCAGTTCCAGCTGATCCTCCACCACCAGCTGGCTACTTAAATCTCGCAGCGAAAGATGGATCTCGCCGCGGCTGATGCGCACCGCCAGATAGTGCCAGGCTTCGGTTTCCACCATCAGTCCTACCGCCGGACGGCCACGGCTACCGGGCTCCTGGATCTCCGTCTCCTGCACCAGATGCGCTTCCAGCATTTCGCGGACGATTTTGGTGATACTGGCGGGCGCCAGTTGCGCAAATCGGGAGAGGTCGATACGCGAAACCGGGCCGAGCTGATCAATCAGGCGATATACAGCGCCCGCATTGGTCTGCTTAATTTGATCGATATGGCCTGGTTGACTATCCGCTACCACCATTGACTCCCTTATTTTCGCGCTTCGAAATAAACTTTCGGCTATGGTGAAGCACTTCGATGGTGAACGTCAAATTTTTACTTAGCCTTGTGATTTACTGCACATTTCCAGCCTGTTTTCGCCTCAATTCTGCTCGGTTTTCCAGGCCAGCAGCGCATCGCGAAAGCGTTTTGCCAGCGCCCCCTGTTCGTGGTGCTTCGACCACACCAGCCACATCTCCGATACGGCATCCTGCTCCTCAATCGGCAGCCAGCGCATTTCACTGAGCTGCACGCGCTGAAAGGAGGCCGGCAGAATCGACACCCCCAGCCCGGCCGCCACCAGGCCGATAATGGTCATCGCCTCCCCCACCTCCTGGGCAATCACCGGCGTATGCCCGTAGCGGCGCAGCAAGCCGAGGATGTCGTCATACAGGCCGGTGCCGACGTGCGGGTCGAAAAAGACAAAGGGTTCACGCGCCAGCGCTGCCAGGCTGACCGAGGGCAGACGGGCCAGCGGATGGTTGGCCGGCACCATCGCCAGCAGCGGTTCGCGCAGCACCCGCTCCCATGCCAGGGTGTCCGGTAACTGAGTATTGCGCAACAGTCCCAGGTCGAGGGCTCCCTCGCTCAGGGGCACGATCTGTTCGCGAGTGTTGGTCTCCCGGGTCAGAATATGCACATCCGGATAGCGCTGGCGAAACATCGACAGCGTATCAGACACCGCCTTAATGAAAGGCGCCGACGAAGTAAAACCGATACGCAGCTCGCCAGTTTCCCCATGATGCAGACGCGCGGCGCGGGCGGCCGCGTCATCGACCTGGGCGAGGATTTGGCGGCTGTCGGCGAGAAACTGTTTCCCGGCCGCCGTCAGGCTAACGCTGCGGTTGGTGCGGGCGAACAGACGCGCCCCGGTCTGCTGCTCAAGGATCTGAATTTGCTGACTTAACGGCGGTTGCGAGATGTTCAGTCGCGCCGCGGCGCGGCCAAAATGCAGCTCTTCGGCGACGGCGATAAAGTAGCGCAGATGACGCAACTCGATATTCATATTTAAAACGTCTTATTTGAGATTATTAATATATTAGACAGAATATTTACATTTTCATACCCTAAAAATGTGAGCTGAATGGTCACAACACTCTGTTGGTAAGCAGCAACTTCTACGCAAGGAATTCTCTGTGAGTCGTACAACAACCGTTGACACCGTGCCGGCGGGCGAGGTCAGCGTCGCTGGTGCATCCCGCCCGGATCAGTTTATTAAGCGCGGCACCCCGCAGTTTATGCGCGTCACCCTCGCGCTGTTCTCCGCCGGGCTGGCCACCTTCGCCCTGCTCTACTGCGTGCAGCCGATCCTGCCGGTACTGTCGAACGAGTTCGCTGTATCGCCGGCCAGCAGCAGTATCTCACTCTCCATTTCCACGGCGATGCTGGCGGTAGGCCTGTTGTTTACCGGCCCGCTCTCCGATGCCGTTGGCCGCAAACCGGTGATGGTCACCGCCCTGCTGCTGGCCGCCTGCTGCTCGCTGCTGTCGACCATGATGTCCAGCTGGCACGGCATTCTGATTATGCGCGCGCTGATCGGCCTGTCGCTGAGCGGCGTAGCGGCGGTTGGCATGACCTACCTGAGCGAGGAGATCCATCCCAGCTTTGTCGCCTTTTCCATGGGGCTCTATATCAGCGGCAACTCCATCGGCGGCATGAGCGGCCGCTTGCTCACCGGGGTATTCACCGATTTCTTCGGCTGGCGCGTGGCGCTGGCGGTAATCAGCGGCTTCGCGCTGGCTGCAGCCGTTATGTTCTGGCGCATCCTGCCCGAGTCTCGGCATTTCCGTCCCACCTCGCTGCGACCGAAAACATTACTGATTAACTTTCGCCTGCACTGGCGCGACCGCGGCCTGCCGCTGCTGTTCGTCGAAGGTTTCCTGCTGATGGGGGCCTTTGTCACCCTGTTTAATTACATTGGCTACCGGCTGATGATGTCGCCATGGTCGTTAAGCCAGGCTGTGGTGGGGCTACTGTCGGTGGCCTATCTCACCGGTACCTGGAGTTCCCCGAAGGCGGGCGCCATGACGGTACGCTATGGCCGCGGGCCGGTGATGCTCGGCTTTACGGCGGTGATGCTCTGCGGTCTGCTGCTGACGCTCTTTTCTTCACTGTGGCTCATTTTCATCGGCATGCTATTGTTTTCGGCGGGATTTTTCGCCGCGCACTCGGTTGCCAGCAGCTGGATTGGCCCCCGCGCTCGCCGCGCCCGCGGCCAGGCGTCATCGCTGTATTTGTTCAGCTATTATTTAGGCTCCAGTCTGGCGGGGACATTAGGCGGAGTGTTCTGGCACCACTACGGTTGGAACGGCGTCGGAGGCTTTATCGCGCTACTGCTCCTTGCCGCGCTACTGACCGGCACGTGCCTGCATCGGCGACTGAAATAGTCGTTTGTGACGTGGCCTGCGGGCCACGTTTCACCACATGCCCATGATGGATGACAAACCCATCAGCTCTCTCAAGGCATCAATGGACAATAAAGCAATAAACAGCCAGGTGAACGGATTCATAAACCACCCCCGAACCTCCAGACCTGTGTAATCGATCACAGTTTAGTACCGATATGTTACCGTTTTCTGTCACACCGATCACAGAGGTGAGCTTATTCTCCCACCATGTGTCTTTCCCTTCCCCTGTGCGCAACGCTCGACCCGCGGGGCGTATCAGGATAGTGTAGAAGCAGACCGATAATCTCTTTATTCACCTGTCACGGACCGCACGCTACTATGACTGAAAATACGCCTTATCAGCAGCTTACCCGCACCTTTCAGCGCCTGTCGCGCTTTTCGCATCTCTCCGCCATCGCCGGCTGGGATATGTTCGCGATGATGCCCCCGGGCGGGAGCGTCGCCCGCAGCGAAGCGCTGGCCGAGCTCGGCGTGCTGCAGCATCAGATCCTGACCGATAAAAAAGTGGGGCAATGGCTTCAGGAGGCCCGCCAGCAGGATCTCAATGATGTCGAACAGGCCAACCTGCGCGAAATGCAGCGTCAGTACGATCAGGCGGCGCTGCTGCCGGAGAGCCTGGTGGAGGCTAAATCGCTGGCCGGCAGCCGCTGTGAGCATGCCTGGCGCAGCCAGCGTCCCGCCAACGACTGGACGGGCTTTGCCGACAATCTTCGCGAGGTGGTCAAACTGAGCCGTCAGGAAGCGCAGATCCGCGCCGATGCCAGAGGCGGTTCACGCTACGACGCGCTGCTGGATATTTTCGAACCGGATATGACCAGCGCGCGGCTGGACAGCCTGTTCGCCGATCTCAAATCGTGGCTACCCTCCCTGCTTAGCCAGGCGGTGGAGAAGCAGGCGAAGCAGACGTTAATCGCCCCGCAGGGGCCTTTCCCCATTGCTGAACAACGGGAACTGGGCCTGCAGGCGATGCGCATCCTCGGCTTTGACTTCGACGGCGGGCGCCTCGATATCAGCGCCCACCCGTTCTGCGGCGGCGTCCCCCAGGACGTGCGCATAACCACTCGCTACAATGAAAAGGATCTGCTCAGCGCCCTGTTCGGCGTGATCCACGAAACCGGCCACGCCCGCTATGAACAGAACCTGCCCCGGCCCTGGATCGACCAGCCGGTTGGGCTCGCCCGCTCCACCGCCATTCACGAATCGCAGAGCCTGTTCTTTGAAATGCAGCTGGGACGCAGCGAGCGCTTCCTAAACCGCCTGTTGCCGGCGGTGCGCGAGCGCTTTGGCGACCAGCCGGCCTTCAGCCAGGACAATTTTGTCGCCTGGAATCAGCGAGTGAAACCGGGCTTTATTCGCGTCGATGCCGACGAGGTCAGCTACCCGGCACATGTGATCCTGCGCTATGAAATTGAACGCGCGCTGATCGACGGCGACATTGAGGTGGAAGATATCCCATCGCTGTGGGACGAGAAAATGCAGCACTGGCTGGGACTGTCGACCACCGGCAATTATCGCGATGGCTGCATGCAGGATATTCACTGGACCGACGGCGGCTTTGGTTACTTCCCTTCCTACACCCTGGGCGCAATGTATGCCGCGCAGCTGATGGCCGCCGCTCGCCGTGCGCTGCCGACCTTAGACCGCGATATCGCCGAAGGGGATTTCAGCGCCCTGTTCGACTGGCTGCGACAAAATATCTGGCAGCATGGCAGCCGCTTCACCACCTCGCAGTTGATCCAGCAGGCCACCGGCGAAGAACTAAGCAGCCGCTATTTCCGCGACCATCTTACCGCCCGTTACCTGTGATCGTGCGCGCCGGGCTACCCGGCGCGTCCTTCCCCCCTGGCTTGTACATTCGGTTACACGCCGATACCAAACACTCACGGAAAGCCCGAAAAGACAAGCATATAGTGATTTCACCGGCCCCGCAGTGGGGTTGAAATTAAGAAAACTTTTCGAGGATATCAGAATGAAAAAAGTATTAGCTCTGGTCGTTGCCGCTGCTATGGGTCTCTCTTCTGCCGCTTTCGCTGCTGATGCAGCAAGCACCACTCAGGCGCCAGCTGCTACCCACAGCACGGCTGCCAAGACCACTCATCACAAAAAACAGCACAAAGCTGCGGCAAAACCGGCTGCAGAGCAGAAAGCGCAGGCTGCCAAAAAACACAAAAAAGCAGACGCTAAACCAGCCGCTGCCCAGAAAGCCCAGGCCGCTAAAAAACACAAAAAAGCAGACGCTAAACCAGCCGCTCCGCAGAAAGCCCAGGCAGCGAAAAAGCACCACAAAACTGCGGCTAAACCGGTAGCCCAGAAAGCCCAGGCAGCAAAAAAACACCACAAAACCACTAAACACCAGGCCGCTAAACCAGCTGCACAGCCGGCAGCATAATTCCTCCCGGTGAACCAACCTTCTTAAATAATCGGCGCTGTTTCAGCGCCGTTTTTTCTGGAGAGCACTATGCTGCGGCGCTATCGTTTTGAGCTCATCCTGATCCTGTTAATCATTTGCGCAGTGGTTGCTACCCGCTTTTTCCTCTATTAATCCTGTCCACCCCGCTCTGATTTTGTTGCTCCTGCTGGCTTTTCAGTTAACTCACTATCGTGCGGCTATCGCTGACCACACCTTCCTGCATCTCCTTTACCTGAAAATTCCAGCAGCACAAAAATGTCCGGCGCCCGAAGACGCCAGACACTTAAGTCATAAACTATTGCGCGCCGGCCACCTCGCAGTGACCAGACTCTTCACAGTACGCGTACCGCTTCCATCACCAGATAACCGGTCGCACCCCAGATAGCGACCGAGACCAGGGAAACATAAACCAGTGCGCGAATACCTTTTTTAGACATATACCCTCCGAACCACGGGGAAATAGAATTGAGGTATCATCGCCGGTATTACCTCTCTATTTACTCAACGGCAGGTTGACCGTAACAACGTTTTCGGTGAGAAAATGTTTCGCATTGAAAATAATTACGAGGGGCGTAAAGAAGTGCGAATTCTGGTGAAGTTCTGGTGGGTAAACGTATTATTTTTGCGCCCATCCCTGACAAACCAGGAATAGTCCCAAGAGCGAATTGATGCAATATTAATCAGATTCAGTACGTTCTGATACACGAATTGAGTTGCGCCGCACGCCGCTTTCTGCGGAAATAATCACTGAAGACTGTTGGCATTAACTGTTTGAAATCAGACGGTTTAGCCGGCAGTCTTTCCAGCCGCGCTTCGGTAAAGATTGCCGTTTGGGCTGACTGGAATTAGTGTTTACTTTCAAAAACTTAAATCTCCTGCTACTGTCAATAGACATCATAGCCTCCCCAGAGAGTGATATGCGTAGAGACGTTCTGTTATTACTGTGTTCATTTTATCTGTTGCCTCTGGGCGCCCATGCCGATGAGAGCGGTCTGAGCGCCAAAGACATTAAAACGCTCTTTTTCGGCCACGATGATCGTAAAGCCGTCAGCCACCCTGAAGAGAGCCCGTGGGATGCGATTGGCCAGCTGGAAACCGCCAGCGGCAATTTGTGTACGGCCACGCTCATCTCTCCGAATCTGGCGCTAACCGCGGGACACTGTCTGTTAACCCCCCCGCGCGGCAAGCCGGACAAAGCGGTCGCCCTGCGCTTTATTTCCCGCAACGGCAACTGGGTGTATGAGATTCACGGTATTGATGGGCGGGTGGAGCCAGGTTTAGGTAAGCGCCTGAAGGCTGATGGCGATGGCTGGATCGTCCCCTCCGCCGCTGCGCCGTCAGATTTTGGCTTGATCGTCCTGCGTTACGCCCCGTCGGGCATCACGCCGATCCCGCTTTTCCCCGGCAGTAAGGCCGATTTAACCGCCGCGCTGAAGGCAGCGGACCGGAAAGTGACCCAGTCAGGTTATCCTGAAGATCATCTGGATAATCTGTACAGTCACCAGGATTGCATTGTGACCGGCTGGGCGCAAAGCAGCGTGCTGTCGCACCAGTGCGACACCCTGCCAGGGGACAGCGGCTCGCCGCTGCTGCTGAAGACCGAGGATGGCTGGCAGGTGATCGCCGTGCAAAGCTCCGCTCCTGGTCCGCAGGATCGCTGGCGGGCCGACAACCGCGCCATTTCCGTCACCGGCTTTCGTGATAAGCTCGAAACGCTGGCCGGAGAGTAATAGACCGTGATCGGCGAGAGAATGTATTTTTGCCCCCTCGTGGCGGAAGAAATTTTTCGCCAGCCGAAAGCCGTGAACCTGCGCAGTCCTCATCATCACCGGGCATAATTACAAGCTGGCCATCACCACAGTGGGCCTGTTTGCCGCCTGCCTTCGCAGGCGGCAAGACGTCAGGCGAGCTTAATGAGCACCATGCCGGCCACCAGCAGGATGAGCCCCGCCCAGCCTTTGTTATTCAGGCGCTGACCAAACAGCACCCAACCGGCGGCAATGGTCGCCGCGATACCGAAGCCGCCCCACAGCGCATAGGCGACTGAGAGATCGATCCCTTTGACCGCCTGTGACAGGGCGCTGAATGCCCCCAACACCGCCGCCAGGGACAGGATACCGTAGATTTTGCGGCGGAAGCCGTCGGAAAACTTCAAAAAGACGTTGGCGATGATTTCAAGCACGATGGCGATAGCCAGCCAGGCGGCGTGTACCCACTCAAACTGCTGCATGGCTCACCTCCTGCGGCTTCGACGTTTTTTTCTGAGTCCCGGACTTAATTAAGACAATCCCCGCCACCAGGGTCGTCAGGCCGGCTATCTTCAACAGCGACAGGCTTTCATCAAACAACAGAACGCTAAACAGAGTAATCAGCAAAATGCCAATTCCTTCCCACAATGCATAAGCCACGCCGAGGGCTATTTTTTTAACTGCAAAGGCGAGAAAAATATATGAGAGGGCAATCATGGCCAGCATTAAAATAAAGCCGGTGTGCCCACCACTCACGCTTGCCCATTTCATAGACAAGGTGCCGGTAATTTCAGCGACAATCGCTAAAGCCAATAAAATCCAATAAAACATGATCCTTTCTCCTGCTTGAGAATATAATCCATTACCGTTTACGCGAAACGTAAACCGGAAAATTTCTGACGTAGATTTCGCTGTGCGCTTGGCGCCAGCTCAGGCAGTAAGAAAGGTGACTATAGCGCCGAATGCCAGTGCTGTTCGCCGGCAAAACGGGAAAAAGAAAGGGATACTGCGGGGTGATTTAAAATATACATCCTGAACTGATTGTCCATAAAATTACAATTATCCGCGGTGTTGCTTCTCGTCCGGTGCGGATGAAAATTATCCTCAGTAGTTATACACAGCTAAATTTGTAGCATAGTGCTACATTTAATTCAAAGACTTTGCAATTCTTTACGCCGCTGTTTTGCTTCAATGCGTTTTTTCTGCAAAAAAACGTCATTATGCTAATGTAACGCAACCTGTTAATAGGCAAGGAAGATCGAGGTCGGGACCCTATGGCTAAACCCATTATTACACTTAACGGATTAAAGATGGTCATCATGCTGGGCATGCTGGTGATCATCCTTACCGGCATTCGCTTTGCGGCGGACATTATTGTCCCTTTTATTCTCGCCCTCTTTCTGGCGGTCATCATCAATCCGCTGGTACAACTGCTGGTCCGCTGCCGGGTACCGCGCGTACTGGCGATTTCGCTGCTGATTGGCCTCATTGTCATGCTGGCCGTGGTGCTGCTGGCTTCGCTGGGGACCTCGCTGAACGAGCTGGCGCGTACCCTGCCGCAGTATCGCAACTATCTGTATGAGCCGATGCAGACCATCGCCCCCTGGCTGCAGCGCATGGGGTTCACCGTCTCGGTGGTGGAGTTGAATAAATACATCGACCCTAACGCCGTGATGACGCTGGTGACCAGCCTGCTCACGCAGCTGTCGAACGCCATGTCTTCAATTTTTCTGTTGCTCCTGACGGTGGTGTTTATGCTGCTGGAAGTTCCGCAGCTTCCCGCCAAGCTGCAGCAGCTGATGTCCCGCCCGGTAGAAGGCATGGGCGCCATCCAGCGGGCCATTGACAGCGTGTCGCATTATCTGGTGCTGAAAACCGCGATTAGCCTGGTCACCGGCCTGGTGGTCTGGGGCATGCTGGTGCTGCTGGATGTACGCTTCGCCTTTATGTGGGGGCTGCTGGCCTTCGCGCTAAACTATATTCCCAATATCGGTTCCGTGCTGGCGGCTATCCCGCCGATTCTGCAGGTTCTGGTATTCGGCGGCCTGTACGAGGCGCTGGTGGTGCTGGCCGGCTATCTTATCGTTAATCTGGTGTTCGGTAATATTCTGGAGCCGCGGATTATGGGACGCGGCCTGGGACTCTCCACGCTGGTGGTGTTCCTGTCCTTGATCTTCTGGGGCTGGTTGCTGGGTCCGGTCGGCATGTTGCTGTCGGTGCCGTTGACGATCATCGTCAAAATTGCCCTGGAGCAGACCAGCGGCGGGCAGAGTATTGCCTTCTTACTCAGTGATGTGAGTAAAGAGTAACCTTTCCCCGGGCCGGCATCAGACCGGCCCATTTCCACACCTTTGCGCCCGCGGTAGACCCCTACGCCTTTTGTATTAGTGATCCTCATCACAAAGGGCGACTCGAAATTATTACTCTCAAGCTAACGATCTCCCACTACGCTTAATTGATGCCCAGCGCCACGCGACGCACACTAACTACCACCAGGACAAACAAACGATTTGTCGAATCAGGAGGTTAATAATGAATGCCGAACAAACGACGGGGCGGGTCTGGAACCGTCGCCGGACGGAAAAACAGCGGCGACTGGCCGAAGCGAAGATCGCCGGCAAGGTCATCCCCACTGACCAACTGGTCAGCGTACTGGAAAATCTGATCGCTCCCGGCGACCGGGTAGTACTGGAAGGTAACAACCAGAAACAGGCTGATTTCCTCTCCCGCATGCTGGCGGAAGTCAATCCGCAAAAAATCCACGACCTGCATATGATTATGCCCAGCGTCGGGCGCAGCGAGCACCTGGACCTGTTTGAAAAGGGCATTGCCCGTAAGCTGGACTTCTCCTTCTCCGGCACGCAGAGCCTGCGCATTTCGCAGCTGCTGGAAGATGGCCTGCTCGAAATCGGCGCCATTCACACTTATATCGAACTCTATTCCCGCCTGTACGTTGACCTGTCGCCGAATGTGGCGCTGATCGCCGGCTATAAAGCCGACCGTAAAGGTAATCTGTATACCGGGCCAAGTACCGAAGATACCCCGGCGCTGGTGGAAGCCGCCGCGTTCCATGACGGGATTGTTATCGCGCAGGTTAACGAACTGGTGGACGACGAATGCGATCTGCCGCGCGTCGATATTCCCGGCTCGTGGATCGATTACGTGGTGGTCGCCGACAAACCGTTCTTTATTGAGCCGCTGTTCACTCGCGACCCACGTCTGATTAAGCAAGAACACATTCTGATGGCGATGATGGCGATCAAAGGCATCTACGCGGAACATCAGGTGCAGTCGCTCAACCACGGGATCGGCTTCAACACCGCCGCCATCGAACTGCTGCTGCCCACCTACGGCGAACAGCTCGGCCTGAAAGGCAAAATCTGTAAACACTGGACGCTGAACCCGCATCCGACCTTAATCCCGGCGATTGAGAGCGGCTGGGTGGAGAGCGTGCACTGCTTCGGCGGCGAACTGGGGATGGAAGAGTACATCCGCGCCCGTCCGGACATTTTCTTTACCGGCCCGGACGGTTCGATGCGCTCCAACCGCGCCTTCTGCCAGCTGGCGGGTCAGTATGCGGTAGATATGTTTATCGGTTCGACCCTGCAGGTTGATGGTCTGGCCAACTCCTCCACCGTCACCCGCGGCCGGCTTTCCGGCTTCGGCGGCGCGCCGAACATGGGCCACGACCCGCACGGTCGTCGCCACGCCACCCCGGCCTGGCTCAATATGATCACCGAGCCAGACCCGATGCAGCGCGGGAAAAAACTGGTGGTGCAGATGGTGGAAACCTTCCAGGCCGGGGTGAAACCGACCTTCGTTGAAACGCTCGACGCCGTCGACGTCGCCAAAACTTCCGGCATGCCGCTGGCGCCGGTGATGATTTACGGCGACGACGTGACCCATGTGCTGACCGAAGAAGGTATCGCCTACCTGTACCGCGCGGAAAGCCTTGAAGAGCGCCGGGCAATGGTCGCCGCGGTGGCCGGGATCACTGATATCGGTCTTGGGGTGGACGCCAAACGCGTCGCCGCGCTGCGCCAGAGTGGCAAAGTGGTGTACCCGGAAGATATCGGCATTCGCCGTAGCGATGCCACCCGCTCGCTACTGGCGGCCGGCAGCGTCGCCGACCTGGTGGAGTGGTCCGACGGACTGTACAACCCACCGGCAAAATTCCGGAGCTGGTAATGAAAAATCTCTCCCCCCTGCACGCAGAAAGCCGCGTCAGCTGGCTGGCGCATACCGCCAGCGCGTGTCTGATTGACGAAGCCCGTCTGAGTCCGAAACCGGGCCTGGTCGATAGTCGCGGCAACGGCGCGCATCAGGATCTCAATCTGGACCTGATGGAACGCTCCGCCCGCAGCCTGCAGCCGACCTTTCACGCGCTGGCGCAGCAAAGCTGGCAGCGTCCGGCGGATATCGCCCTGCGCGAAACCGTCGGCCGCCTCGGTCGCGAAGGTGAAGCGCAGATGATGATGGCGACAGGTGGAGTTAACACCCACCGCGGCGCCATTTGGGCGCTGGGCCTGCTGGTCAGCGCGGTGGCGATGTTGGGTGGAGAGGGTCAATCACAGGCGATCGCCGCCGCCGCAGCCGCCCTTGCCCGCCTGCCGGACGGTTTCGCGCCGAAAAGCTTTAGTAAGGGTCTGCGCGCCAGCCGCCGCTGGCAGGTGCCGGGCGCACGCGAGGAAGCGCAGCGCGGATTTCCGCATGTTACCACCCTGGCGCTGCCGCAACTGCAGCAAAGCCGGGCGCGAGGCGCCAGCGAGCCGCAGGCGCGCCTTGATGCGCTGATGGCCATCATGACCTCGCTGAGCGATACCTGCGTGCTGTCGCGCGCCGGCATGAATGGCCTGCACGCTATGCAGCAAGGCGCCCGCGAGGTTCTGGCGGCTGGCGGTTGCGCCAGCGTCGCCGGTCGCGCCGCGCTGGCGCGCCTTGATGCGCAGATGCTGGCGCACAACGCCTCGCCGGGTGGCGCGGCCGATCTCCTTGCCGCCACCCTGTTTCTCGACCGGGTTGCCGGCTAACGCATTCAGAGGATGTTATGGAACAGATTACATTGTCATTTCCTGCCAACCGCGCCCTCAGCGGCAAAGCATTGGCAGGGGTCGTAGGTTCAGGCGATATGGAAGTGCTTTATACCGCCGCACAGAGCGCCACGCTCAACGTACAGATCACCACCTCCGTGGATAACAGCCAGGCGCGCTGGCAGGCGCTGTTCGACAGGCTGAACCTGATCAACGGTCTGCCCGCCGGGCAGTTGATTATCCACGACTTCGGCGCCACGCCGGGCGTCGCCCGTATTCGTATTGAACAAGTCTTTGAGGAGGCCGCTCATGCGTAACGATCGCAGCTTTATCGAACTGCGCGCTCGCGAACGCGCCCACGCCCTGCTGGACGACGGCAGCTACCGCGAACTGCTGGATCCGTTTGAAGGCATTATGTCGCCGTGGCTCGGCGCGCAGGGCATCGTCCCACAGTCCGACGACGGTATGGTGGTCGCCAAAGGCACGATCAACGGCCAACCTGCGGTGGTGATTGCCATCGAAGGCACCTTCCAGGGCGGCAGTATGGGCGAAGTCTCCGGCGCCAAAATGGCCGCCGCGCTGGAGCTGGCGGCGGAAGATAACCGCAACGGTATCCCGACCCAGGCGGTGCTGTGCCTCGAAACCGGCGGCGTACGTCTGCAGGAGGCCAACCTTGGTCTGGCCGCCATCGCCGATATTCATGCCGCGATTGTCGACCTGCGCCGCTACACCCCGGTCGTCGGCATTATTACCGGTACCGTCGGCTGCTTCGGCGGCATGTCCATCGCCGCGGCGCTGTGCAGCTACCTTATCGTCACTCGTGAAGCCCGTCTTGGCCTCAACGGCCCGCAGGTTATCGAGCAGGAAGCCGGCATTGAAGAGTACGACTCCCGCAACCGGCCGTTTATCTGGAGCATGACCGGGGGTGAAATTCGCGCCGCCAGCGGCCTGATCGACGCGCTGGTTAACGATGGCGTTAACGCCGTTAAAACCGCAATGAACGAGGCGATCGCCAAAGGCGTACCGGTACAGCACCGTAGCGACAACTATGACGATTATCTGCGTCGCTTGAGCCAGTTCGATACCCGCCAGCAGGCGGATACCGCGCAGATTAAACAGCTTTTTGCCCGGGAGGATAAATAATGAGTCAGTTCCCAAACCGCGCCGCGCTGTGGCTGAATAAACTGGCGCCCGACGCGCCGCTGATGAGTGGTCTGTGCCCTTCGGTGCAGGTCGCAGATGGCCAGATTGATGGCGAAAGCGTCCGCTTTATCGCCGTGGTGCCAGACGCCAACAACCACTACCCGCGCGCCGCCGGCGGCGAAGTCGGCTTGCTGGAAGGCTGGACGCTGGCGAAAGTGGTCAATGAAACCATCGCCGCTGACGCTGACCAGCCTGTCAAACGGCCGATCGTCGCGGTAATTGATGTCCCAAGCCAGGCCTATGGCCGCCGCGAAGAAGCTTTCGGCATCCACCAGGCGCTAGCCGGGGCGGCAGGCGCCTACGCCAAAGCCCGTCTTGCCGGCCACCCGGTGATTGGCCTGATTGTCGGAAAAGCGATGTCCGGGGCGTTTCTGGCCCACGGCTATCAGGCCAACCGCCTGATCGCCTTTAACGATAGCGGTGTGCTGGTCCACGCGATGGGGAAAGAATCGGCAGCGCGCATTACGCTGCGTACCGTGGAGGCGCTGGAGAAACTGGCGGCGACAATCCCGCCGATGGCCTACGACGTCAGCAACTATGCGACGCTCGGCCTGCTCTCCGCCCTTCTGGATATTAATAATCCGGATGCGCCAGACGAAGGCGATCTGTCGCTGGTCAGCCGTACCCTGCGCGACGCCATCGCTGACGCGCGCAAAGATACCTCACTGAAGTGCCGCCTGGGCGCGGAAAACCGCCGCAGCTCACAACTGGTTCGCGATCGCATGCGCGCCAGCTGGTAAGACGTTCGTACGTAAGTAGTAGAAGAAAACCTGCCGGAAGCGGTCCCCCGGAGCGCGGAATACACGCTCCGGGAAGGGACGGCTTTTAGAAAAAATAACAATCGCGCCAGTACTCTATTTTATTTACAGGTGATTTATGACTTATGTGATTATTCATGCTCTTGCCCCGATTTTCGTCATTATGCTGCTGGGCTTCTGGGCCGGTAAGGCCGGGATGGTAGATAATAAAAATGTCTCCCTGCTCAATATCTTTGTAATGGATTTTGCCTTACCCGCCACGCTGTTCAGCGCCACGGTACAAACCCCATGGGCCGGTATTGTCGCCCAGTCGCCGCTGGTGCTGGTGCTGACCGGCGCGATGTGGATAACTTATGCCGCCATCTACTTCCTCGCCACCAGCGTGTTCAAACGCACCCCGCAGGATGCCGCGGTGCTGACCCTCACCGTCGCCCTGCCGAACTATGCCGCGCTGGGTCTGCCGATCCTCGGCAGCGTGCTGGGTGAAGGCGCGTCAACCTCGCTGTCGGTGGCGGTTTCTATCGCTTGCGGCTCGGTGCTGATGACCCCGTTCTGCCTGCTGATTCTGGAACGTGAAAAAGCCCGCGCCGCAGGTGAAAACACCGGTTCCACGCTGGCGATGCTGCCGGTGCTGATGTGGCGTTCGGTGAAAAAGCCGATCGTCTGGGGTCCGCTGCTCGGGGTGGTGCTTTCCGCTATCGGCATTAAAATGCCGGATCTGCTGCTGGCTTCCATCAAACCGCTGGGCCTGGCCGCCACCGCCGCCGCGCTGTTCCTCACCGGGGTGATCCTGTCGGCGCGTAAACTGCAGCTCAATGCGCTGATCGCCACTTCCACCATCGTCAAACTGCTGGTGCAGCCGTTTATTGCCTGGGGTCTGGTGATGCTGCTGGGTCTGCACGGCTCCATCGCCATTACCGCGATCCTGATGATTGCCCTGGCCGCCGGTTTCTTCGGCGTGGTCTTCGGCAACCGCTTTGGCGTACAGTCCCCGGATGCTGAAGCCGTGCTGCTGTTAAGCTCGGTTCTGTGTATCCTGTCGCTACCGCTGTTTATCTCTTTGACTTCAGGACTGTAAACCATGTCAGCAACGCCGCGTCCCCACGACTTAATCTGGTTAAACCACGCCAGCGCCCTGGAAGCTATTGCCGAGCCGTGGGTGGCTCAGCAGTGGCGAGCTGCGCTGCCGGTGGTGGTGAGGCGCGACGTTGACGACCAGGCCCGCATCCCGGTGGGGGTGCGGGGCATGAAGCGCGAGCAGCGTGCCGCCGGCTGGGTCCAGGCGCACAATATCGTGCGCTGCGTGACGCCGGAAATGCTGGTGGAGCGCGAGCGTCTGCTGGGCTCCCCTTTTGTTTCACAGCCGCCGGTTCAGGCGGCTATCGCCCTTACCTTACACCCCTGGCCCTGGCGCTGGGGCGTCACCGGCAGTACCGGCTACGCGCTGGCCACTGAGATCCCGGTACTCCATGCGGCAAGCGATCTGGATCTGCTGATCCGCGCGCCGCAGCCGCTGGATCGCGAGGCGCTGCGCGAGTGGCAGGCCCGTGTGGCCCAACTCCCGTGCCGCGCCGATACCCAGGTCGAAACGCCGTACGGCGCCTTTGCCCTTAATGAATGGCTGCGCGATGGCCGCGCGCTGTTGAAAACATCCCGCGGCGCGCGCTTAACCGCGACGCCGTGGCACAGGGAGGAATGATGAAGATTTTATTTACCTTTCCCGGCCAGGGCGGCCAGCATCCTGGCATGCTGGCGGCGATCCCCGATCGTGAGGCGATCCTCACCCAGGCGCGCAATGTGCTGGGGGAGGAAGTCGATACTCTCGATAGCGCCGATGCGCTACAACACACCCGTGCAGTCCAGCTTTGTCTGCTGATCGCCGGTGTCGCCTGGGCGCGAGAATTACAGCGCCAGGGCGTCAATCCGCAGATGGTCAGCGGCCTGTCGATCGGCGCGTTTCCCGCCGCAGTCATTGCCGGCGCGCTCGATTTCACCCGCGCGCTACGACTGGTGGCCCTGCGCGGCGACTTAATGGAGCAAGCCTATCCCGAGGGTTACGGTTTGACGGCGATCATGGGTCTGACCCGTTCTCGGGTGGAAGCCCTGATCCAGGGCCATGAGGTTTATCTCGCCAACCTGAACGCCGAAACGCAGTTCGTGATCGCCGGTCGTGATGAGGCCATGGCCGAGGTGGCGCAGCGGGCGCTGCAGGCGGGGGCCAGTAAGGCCCGGCGGCTGGCGGTGAGCGTTCCGTCGCACTGCGCGCTGCTGGATAAACCCGCCGCTGAACTGGCAAACGCCTTTGCCGGCATCACCTTAACGCGTCCGCAATGCGCTTATTTAAGCGGCTCAACCGCGCGCGTGCTGTGGGACCCGCAGCGGATCGCCGACGACCTGGCGATGAATATGGCGCGCCCGGTCCACTGGCAGGAAGCGATGATTGCCGCCGATGAGCGCGACGCGCGCCTGGCCATTGAGATGCCCCCCGGCGGCGTGCTCACCTGCCTGACCCGCCAGGCGGGCTGGCGCGGAGAAACGCTTTCGCTGGAACGCAGCGGTGTGGACATCGCCCGCCATCTGGCGCAGCGGCTTAGCGACTAAGGCTGCGGGCGTACATCCGCCCTTCCGCGGCCAGCGCCAGCAGATCGGCGTCGCGTTCACGGTGGTGCGAATAAACAATCGAGATCAGCTGGCGCATCTGGTAGGGCTCCGCCAGCTTCAACAGCTGGACATCCTTCTCATAGACTTTCTTCATCCGCCCCGGCAGTAGCGCAAAACCGACGCCCGCCTGCACCAGGCTGATCATCGAAAAAATATCATTTACCCGGGTGACAATTTCTGGCTCAAAACCGGCAATATGGAACGCTTCCCGAAACCCGGCATAGGTGGCAAACCCTTCCGCCAGCGAGACAAATTTCCGGTCGGCGAAATCGCGCAGGTCGGCGAGCTGAGTGGCATCCAGCCGCTCCGTCGCCGGCGCGGCGAGAAAGATATCATCTTCAAACAACGGCACCACGTCGAAAGCAGTCTGGCTGAACTCCCCTTCGTTGGTGGCGATTAAGATAGCGTCCAGCGCATCATCTTCCAGCATATCGAGCAGCATCTGGTTGGAACCCATGGTCAGATCCAGCTCCAGCTCCGGGCGGCGCAGCTTCATTCCCATGATAATGCGCGGGACGGTTTCCAGCGTCAGGGAGTAGAGCGTACCGATACGTAGTCTTCCCTGACCGACGCCAGCGACCTTGCGCGTCGCCTCAAGGCCGCGGCTCATCAGGCTCATCACATCCTGACAGTATTCCAGTAGCGTCCATGCCGCCTGCAGCGGCAGCAGATTGCGCCCTTTGTGGACGAACAGTGGGCAGCCGACGCCCTCTTCAAGCGTATGCAGCGCGCGGTGGACGCTGACGCTGCTGAGCTTCATCGCTTCGGCGGTTCTGGCGATATTGCCCTTCGCCATAAACATCATAAAGACCGACAGCTTGCGGAAGGTGATCTCCTGGTTAATATCGTCTTGCATGGCCCTTCCACACTCCTGGTTAGCGTTTTCTTATACAAATTCAGGCCAGTATAACAATAACCACTAAAACTGTGTTGATGGCGACCCCTATTGTCTGCCGCCGCTATGGCGATGAGTCCATGCCAGGAACAGGCTGGCGAGAGTAAATGCCGCCATAATCCATGCCATGGTCCAGGGTGTACCGTCGTGCAGCCATGCCAGCAGCAGCGAGGAGACAATACCGCTGCCGTACTGCAGCGAGCCAATTAGCGCCGAAGCAGAACCGGCATATTCCCCGGCCTCATCCAGTGCTGCGGCGGTGGAGGTGGCGGCAATCACCCCATTCATTGAGAAATAGAGGAAAATGCTCACCACGATCAGCGGCAGGCCGCCGACCTGTAAACGCACGCCGGTAGCCAGTACGCTAACGGCGATTGCCGATACCGCCAGCGCCGCTTTCAGCAAGGTGCCCAGCGCATGCCGCTGAACCAGCCGGCGGTTCGCCACGCTCATCAGCATGACGCCGACAATATTGACCGCAAACAGCCAGCCGTAATGCTGCGGGGCGACGCCAAAATAGCGAATATAGACATCCGGCGAACCGGTAATAAACGCGTAAGCGGCCACGTAAAAACAGGTCAGACTGAGGGTATAGCGCATGAACGTGCGGTTTCTCACCAGCGCGGCGTAGTTGCGAAAAGCGCCCAGCGGCGACCCTGGCTGCCGACGCGCCGGCGGCAGGGTTTCCGGTAGCCAGCACAGCGCAACCAGCATCAGCCCGCCAATCGCCACCAGCAACCAAAAAATGGCGTGCCAGCTGGTGAATTTAATCAGCTGCCCGCCAATGAGCGGACCGGCAATCGGCGCAATCGCCATCACGATAGTCAGCGTCGAAAGCATCTGCGCCGCGCGGGTACGGGCAAAGAGATCGCGGACCATCGCCCGCGCCAGCATCGGCCCGGTACAGGCGCCCAGGGCCTGAAATACGCGCCAGAAAACAATCTGATCGATAGTGGTCGATAGTGCACAGCCCGCGGAACCGATAATAAACAGCACCATGCCGATAAACAGCGGTATGCGACGCCCGAGTCGATCGCTTATCGGTCCCCATACCAGTTGCGCCAGCGCAAAGCCAATCAGAAAGCCAGTGATGGTCAGCTCCGCGTCGCCCTGCAACTGCGCGGCCATCACTGGCATGGCCGGCAGGTAAATGTCGGTGGAGAGTGAAGTGAAGGCCATCAGGCCGCTCAGAATCAAAATAAAAAGCGCCCCACTGGTGGCGCGCTGATGCGATGACGTCATTTAGGCTATCCGTTAAGGAGAGAAAGGCGGAAAAACGGCCCGCAATGGTAGCCGTTTCAGGGACACGGACAATCCCCGCCAGGCAAAACAAGGCTATGAATAAAATTCATAAATGGGTTCGATACATCGGAGACACAACATGCAAAATCATCAGGCTGTGAGGCCATCCATCAGGTCTGATAAGCGAAACGTCATCAGGCACTGTTTTTAATCATCAGGGGAAGACCGTAGTCTTCCCCTGATGTTCACCGCACGAATGTGGCGTTACAGCGCCATATCGTGCTGCGGCGAGGCCTCGCGCTGCGGCTCAGCCGGTTTGGCGGTCGCGGTGGGCGCCGCCGCTGGCATCTGGATCACCGGCGGCTTCGTCAGCTGCAGCGCCGCGGCGGTGTCATCCCATACCTGCTGGGTCAGCGCCACGTTGCCGTTCAGCTTCTGGCCGTAGCTCGGCACGATCTCATGGATGCGGCTCTGCCATTCCGGCGAGTTAAACTGCGTCGGGAACATCTGTTTGAGCACGTTCAGGGTGATCGGCGCGGCAGTGGAAGCCCCCGGCGATGCGCCGAGCAGCGCGGAAATGGTTTTCTGCTGATCGACCACCACTTCGGTACCGAGCTTCAGTACACCGCCCTTCTCCGCGTCTTTCTTGATGATCTGTACGCGCTGGCCGGCCTGGATCAGTTTCCAGTCTTCTTTACGCGCGTCCGGGTAGTACTCTTTCAGCGCCGCAAAGCGGTCGTCATCGCTGAGCATCACCTGGCTGACGAGATATTTCACCAGATCGAAATTGTCGAGACCGACGTGGGTCATCGGCAGCACGTTATCGGTGGTGGTGGTGCTCAACATATCAAAGAACGAGCCATTTTTCAGGAACTTGGTCGAGAAAGTGGCGAATGGCCCGAACAGCACCACGCGCTTACCGTCGAGATAACGGGCGTCAAGGTGCGGCACCGACATCGGCGGTGCGCCGACCGAAGCCTGGCCATATACCTTCTCGAGATGTTGCGCGGTGACCGCCGGGTTCTCGGTCATCAGGAACGAGCCGCCCACCGGGAAGCCGGCATAGTTATCCGCTTCCGGAATACCGGTTTTTTGCAGCAGCTTCAGTGCGCCGCCGCCGGCGCCGATAAAGACGTATTTGGCGTCAATAGTCTGCGCTTCCCCGCTCTGCACGTTCTTAATCGTCACGTGCCAGGAGTTATCGGCATTGCGTTTGAAATCCGTTACCTCAGAGGAGGTTTGCAGGCTGAAATGGCTGTTTTTCTTCAGGCTGCCGATCAGCTGGCGGGTGATTTCGCCGTAGTTAACATCGGTGCCCACCGGCGTCCAGGTAGCGGCCACTTTCTGCTGCGGATCGCGCCCTTCCATCACCAGCGGCGCCCACTGTTTAATTTGCGCATGATCGGTGGAGAATTTCATTCCCTGGAATAAGGTGGTCTGCTGCAGCGCGTTATAACGTTTCTGCAGATAGTCGACATTATCACCCCACACAAAACTCATATGCGGCGTGGAATTAATAAAGGAGTGCGGATCGTGCAAAATACCGCGCTTCACCTGGGCCGACCAGAACTGACGGGAAATCATAAACTGTTCGTTAATATCCAGCGCTTTGCTGACGTCAATCGAACCATCGGCCCGCTGCGGCGTATAGTTCAGCTCCATATTAGCCGAATGACCGGTACCGGCGTTATTCCAGCCATTGGAAGATTCCAGGGCTACGCCGTCCAGTTTCTCCACCATGGTCAGGTCCCAGTCCGGCTGCAGCGCCTGCAGCCAGGTGCCGAGCGAGGCGCTCATGATCCCGCCGCCAATCAGCAGGAAGTCAGTTTTTTTAGAGGTATCCGCTTCAGCATGCGTCGCCGCGCTGACGAACATGGCTAAGGCGGTAAAGGAAATCATCGTTTTTTTCATTGCAGGCATAATAGAATTATCACGTAGCACACGGTAATAAGAGGCAGCATATTAACGCACTTTTACTTTATTTTAAAATATCATTTACACTCTCGCATTTTTAATCAAACAATTATTTAACTTAAAAAAGTGAATTTTAAAATAAAACCACGCCACAAAAAAAATAGCGCTGAAAATTCAGCGCTATTGCTGGATAAAATAAAAGATAAGCATTTCTTTAATTACTAAAGTCCAGGCGCATGCTCATCGCGCGCGCCTGGCAGAGGAGGGATTACTGGGCGGGAGTGACAGCGCTGCGCTGGGCTTCGCGCAGAGCGAGACGCAGATGATCGTGGTGTTTCGTCAGCAATTCACGCGCGTGCCAGGCATCCAGCCCGCTGAGCAGCATCAGGATCGCGGTGCGGCAGTGGTGATGGCAACTGGCCAGCGCCGCTTTGGCTTCACTGCGGGTGCAGTCGGTGGCGGCCATCACAATCGCTATCTGCCGCTCTGCCCAGTGCGGACCGTCAGCCTGCAGATCCACCCGCAGGTTGCTGAACACCCGACCATCACGGATAGCAAGACCGGTCGACACCATGTTGATAATCTGCCGCTGGGCCTGCTGGGCCTTCGGATTGGTTAAGCCCGCCACCGCTTCGGGTCCGGTTTGCGGAGCAATGATGATATCCGCCAGTTGCGCCGCCTCGCTGGCCGCCTGCTGCGTGATGACCGCAATGGGCGCCCCCAAAGACCAGGCGTGGCGCATCGCCCCCCACACCCACGGCGTTTTGCCGCTAACAGTGAGCGCCAGCAGCATGTCGTTGCTGGTAAAGTCCAGCGACTGCAGCTCAAAAGCGCCAAGGTCGTAATTATTCGCCGCGTTTTCCATCTCAGCCATCGCCGCTGTCGGGCCACCGGCAATAAGCCCTACCAGCGCGTGTTTGCCTTCCGGCGAATAGTCGCTGACCGCCTGGACGGCGGTACGGCCCGAGGCGCCCGCGCCGATAACGATCAGACGCCCTCCCCGGCTCATCGTTGCGGTGGCGATATCAATTAACCGGGCAATATCCGGCAGGCAGGCGCCGACCGCCTCCGATATCTGCTTATCATCCTGGTGCAGTATCGCCAGCATGTCGGCCGTGGCGAGACGATCAATGTGGGTGGTATCGGGGTGACGGCGTGCCTGCATTGAAGCGGTTAGCGAACTGCTCATAAAAACCTCCATTTACAACAGAAAAAGCGCATCGCGGCGGGATCAGCGGCCTGATGTATGTCCTTATATTCATCAGGCCTATTTAACCTTTGTCGCCACTATAAGGTGAATCTTCTGCGCTTTACCGCCGCCGGGGTCACAGTTTATCGTCCCGAGCACCCGTTCGCGGGCGATTGCCGGTTATCTGAACAATAGTGTCTTAGACCTCATCTTCCCCGCCCGCCGACATGGTCAGCCAGAAGGATCGCTGGCAGAGGTTATAAAACGGTTTACGCATTGGCTGAACCGCCTCGATCGACTTTGCTTTCACGGCTTTATGAAAACCGCCCTATCAGCGATAATATGCCTTCACTGAATCTATCCGGGATCGTCATGAAGGCATCTGCTCACCAGCCACCCGTTCGTCAACGCGCCTTATCCTTAAAACTGAGCACGGCCGTCTCGTTGATGATCGGCAGCGTTATCGGCGCCGTACTGCTGCTGGTGTATGCCCTGTGGTATATGCAAATCAGCAATGCCACGCGCGATGGCCTGAAAGAGACCGCGCTGGCGGTGGCGCGCACCATGGCCGATATGCCGCAGGTGAAGCGCGGGCTGGAGGCGCCCCCGCAGCAGCAGATCATCCAGCCGCTGGCCCAGACCATTACCCGGCGCAACGACCTGCTGTATGCGATCGTCACCGATATGCAAGGCATTCGCTATTCGCATCCGGATAGCTCGATCATCGGGAAGCCGTTCATCGGCCAGGATATTCTGCCGACGCTGCAGGGCAAAGAGAACGTTGCTATCAACCACGGCGTGCTGGCCCTGGCGCTGCGGGTGTTTACCCCGGTGTTCAACGACCAGCATCGGCAGATTGGCGTGGTGGTGGTCGGCATTTCGCTGAGTAAGGTGGATCAACAGATCGCCAACAGCCGCTGGGATGTCCTGCTGACCATCCTGTTCAGCGCCCTGGTCTGCGCGCTGGGCACCTGGAGCCTCGTGCGCGGCCTCAAGCGCGTCCTGCTGGGGCTGGAGCCGCACGAAATCTCCACCCAGTTTCAGCAGCGTCAGGCCATGCTTCACGCCCTGAAGGAGGGGGTGGTGGCCGTCGATGCCCATGGCGAGGTAAATCTCATCAATCCCGCGGCGCAGGAGATCCTTTTTTCCGGCCCGGATAAGACCCTCGCCTCAAGCCCCCTGCTCGCCGACCTGCAAACTGTCTTGCAGAGTGGCGAGCCAATGTATGACCGCGAGCTGGGATGCAATGGCCTGCTGCTGATTAGCAATACAGTGCCCATCCGCAGCCAGGAGGCGGTGGTCGGCGCCATTTGTACCTTCCGCGACAAGACCGAGGTCAGCCAGTTACTGCAACGGCTGGACGGCATGATGAGCTATGTGGATGCCCTGCGCACCACCTCCCATGAATTTATGAATAAACTGCACGTGATCCTCGGCCTGCTGAATATGAAAAGCTATGGCAAACTCGAGGAGTATGTGCTGCAGACCGCCCACCGCTACCAGGCGGATATCGGTGATATTCAGCACCGCATTAAATCCCCGGTGGTGGCCGGCTTTCTGATCGGTAAAATTCAGCGCGCCACCGAGTGCGGCTTTACTCTGACGCTGGCGGAAGAGAGCCTGGTACCGGATTGCCCGAATGAGAAGCAGGTCACCGTGCTGGTGACGGTGCTGGGTAACCTTATCGAGAACGCGCTGGATGCCATGAGCGGCCAGGCGGAGGGTGAGATCGGCCTGCTGTTGCACTATCAGGACGGCTGGCTAAGCGGTGAAGTGAGCGACGACGGGCCGGGGATCCCGGAGAATAACATCGACGCTATCTTTACCAAAGGCTTCTCCACCAAAGGCGAGAATCGCGGCGTCGGGCTGTTTCTCGCCAACCAGCAGCTGCGCGAGCTGGGCGGCACCCTCGCCGTCGAATCGGAACCCGGCGTATTTACCCAATTTTTTGTTCATCTCCCCTGGGATAGTAAAAGGAAACGTGCGTGATAAATGTGTTGATTGTTGACGATGATGCGATGGTGGCCGAACTCAATCGCCTGTATGTGGCAAGGGTTCCCGGCTTTCGTTGCAGCGGGAGCGCTTCGACGCTCAGTCAGGCCCAGGAGATGATTAACGATCCGCAGCAGGAGATCGATCTGGTGCTGCTGGATGTCTACATGCAGCAGGACAGCGGGCTCGATCTGCTGCCGACCATCCGCGAGTCGGGGCGCGCTATCGATGTCATCATGATCACCTCAGCGGCGGATGCCGCCACGGTGCAGACCGCCATGCATTACGGGGTGGTCGATTACCTGATCAAACCCTTCCAGTTTCCGCGTTTTGAAGAGGCGCTCACCACCTGGCGGGAGAAGCGCAAGCTGATAACCGGCCAGCCCTATTACGAACAGGCCGACGTTGACCGCCTGCTGCACGGCGGCGCGCCGGAGGCCAGCGACGCACGCAAACTGCCCAAGGGATTAACCGCGCAAACGCTGCGCACGCTCTGCCAGTGGATTGACGCCCATCCGGACGTCGAATTCTCTACCGATGAGCTGGCGGCGGCGGTCAATATCTCCCGCGTCTCGTGCCGCAAATATCTGATTTGGCTGGCGCAGATCAATATTCTCTACACCACTATCCACTACGGCGCTACCGGGCGGCCGGTCTATCGCTACCGCCTGGTGGCCGAACAGTACAGTTTGCTTAAGCAGTACAGTCAGTAATGCGGTAGCCGCTGTCCAGCGGCGCAAAACGCAGCCGCTGCGGCGATGAGAGAATAATGTCGCGATTTTTGGTGACGAAAATCGCGTCGATATCCTGCCGCTGACGCAGCGCTGCGCAGCCCTTCTCCACGCCGAGGCCGAACAGCAGCGTGGTCCAGATATCGCCGTCTAAGGAATCCGCGGAAATCACCGTCACGCTGTCGAGCTCGTTATCCAGCGGATAACCGCTGCGCGGGTCGAGAATATGGTGCCAGCGTTTACCGTCCTGCTCGAAATAGCGTTCGTAGGTTCCCGAGGTGACCACCGATTGCCCGTTGACCGTCAGGGAACCGATCAGCGCCTGCGCATCGGCAAACGGTTTTTTCAGGCCGATAGTCCATTCTCCGAGGGTATGCACATTGCCGCCGAGGTTGATCAGCGCCTTCTCGACCTGCTGCTGACGCAGATCGTCACGCACCCGGTCAGCGATATAGCCTTTGGCGATCGCCCCCAGATCCAGCTCCATCCCCGGCTGCTGGAGAAACACGCTGCAGGTTGCCTCATCGAGGATCACCTCCTGCGGGCGGGTCAGTGTCAGTCGGGCTCGGATATCAGCCGCGTCAGGCACGCTGTGCCCCTGAAAGCCAATTCGCCACAGCTTCACCAGCGGGCCGATAGCGAGGTTAAAGGCGCTGTCGCGCACCATACTGGCGGCTTTCGCGCACTGGATCAGCTGAAACACCGGCCGGCTGACGGTGACCGGATGGCGCCCGGCGGCGTGGTTAATATCCATCACCTGCGACTCGGCGCGGTTAACGGTTAGCAGGTCTTCGTAGCGTTTGATGAGCTGAAAAACACGGGAGGCCAGCGCCTCATCGTGGGAACAGAGTTTGAGCAGGATGGGGGATCCCATCAGGACAGCGGAGTAGCTATAGACGCGGTTATCGGACATCGGGCTCTCCTTAGAAGGGACAAACCGGGCGGCGAAAGCGCCAGCCCGGATAAAGCAAGGTTACAGATTATCCTCTCGCACGTTTCGCCGCCTGGTGTCCCGCGAGGGTACCAAAGATGATGATATCCGCGACCGCGTTACCGCCGATGCGGTTACCACCGTGGATCCCGCCCACCACCTCACCGGCAGCGTAGGCGCCGCGGATCGGCTGCCGGGCTACGTTCAACACTTCGCCATCGGTGTTAATGGTCACGCCACCCATGGTGTGGTGCACCCCGGGGGCGATGCGAATAGCGTGGAACGGGCCTTCGTTGATCGGCGCACGCAGCGCGGTGGTGCGGCCAAACTGTTCATCATGCTGTTTTTCCACCGCGCCGTTGTAGCATTCCAGCGTGGCGAGGAAGGCATGGTAATCCATCCCCAGTTTCTCCGCCAGTTCGCGTGGTGAGCTGGCGCTGGTGACGAAGCCTTTGGCGATGTACTCATCAGCGGCTTTGTTTTTCGCCCGCACATGCTCGTCAAAGACGATGTACGCGTAATGTTCCGGCAGGGCAATGATCGCCGCGGAGACTTTATCGCGGGTCTCCATCTCGTTAAAGAAACGGTTGCCCTGCTGGTTGACGAGGATTGCCCCACCGCCGCGAATCGACTCGGAAATCAGGTACGAGGTCTGCTGCTCGACGGTCGGGTGAATTTGAATTTCCCCCATATCCACGGTGCCGGCGCCGATGCGCTCCAGCAGCGCGATACCGCTCCCGGTAGCCCCTTTGTGGTTGGTGGTGACGAAGCCTTCGAGGTCCGGACGATATTTCACTACCATGGCGCTGTTAGCGCTGAAGCCGCCGGTGGCCACTACGATGCTTTTGGTCTGTACTTCAATGACTTCTTTCTCGTCGTTGACCAGCCGCACGCCGCTAACTTCGTTACCGCTCATCAGGATCTCTTCCACCGAGGTATCCAGCAGGACGTCGATGCCGCGTTTGGTGATGTTGCGCACCAGGCCGCTGATCAGATAGCCGCCGACCGCCGACCCGTCACGTGGGCGGTGGGTACGGTCGATGCTCATCCCACCGGTGGTAGTGATATCGTTGAGCATAATGCCGCGACGCGCCAGCCACTCAATGGCTTCCGGCGCATTCTCGACGAAACGGCGCAGCAGCTGCGGGTTGTTTTTGTTGTGGCCGCCTTTCAGGGTTTCCTGATAGAACAGCTCTTTGCTGTCCTGAATCCCTTTTACGCGCTGGAAGCGGGTTTCCGCCGCGTTCATCCCGGCGGAAGCCTTAATGGTGTTGCCCCCGATGGTCGGCATTTTTTCGACGATCAGTACGCTGGCGCCTTCGTCGTGAGCCTGAATGGCTGCCGCCAGACCGGCGCCGCCGCTGCCCACCACTACCACGTCATAACTTTTCGGCGCGGCGTCATTGCCGCCCTCTTCCGCCGCCAGCGCTTTGCTCGATTTCAGCATCGCTTTGGCGACCGCTTTTTTCACCGCCTCGGTCTGGCTGGTGGCGCCGGAAATCGCATCCACATGCGGGGTATTGGCGGTGAGGATACGTTCGCGGATCTCTTCGAAGCTGGTGGTTAATTCCACGGTCTGCACCGGACTCGCCGCCAGTTCGATATCGGCAATATGGTCATTTTCGAGGCTGACGTTGATTACCAGCTCATTGGCATCGTCATGGACAGTCTCGACAAACATCCCCGGCTTAAATTTGGCGTCGCCCATGCTCATGTCGCGGATCATCGCTTCCACCAGCGAGAAGCGCCACAGCGGTTCAGGAATGTGCAGCGCTTCACGCTGGGTGCTGTCGATAAACAGTTCCAGCTCTTCGCCGGCGGCGATACGTGACGCCCAGTCCGGATAGGCGATACAGGCGCGGCCTACCGCAATCAGGTCATAGCCGTGATCGAGGCCCTGCTCGGCATCAGCGGCGTTGACGACCCCGCCGACCCCCATCACCGGCACCTGGGCGAGGGTTTCAGAGCGCATGGCGCAGTATTTTTCAATCAGCGGCGTCGGATCGCGGGTATCGACGATAGACGGACGCAGGGTTGCGCCCACCGAGAAGTGGAGATAATCGACGCCGCGGGCGGCCAGTTTTTCCAGCAGGTACATGGTGTCGTCGAAGCGGATCCCCGGGACCTCCATCTCCTCCGGCGAGAAGCGGTAGCCGATGATAAAGGCATCGTCGGCGTACTGGCGGGCCATTTTGTGGGTAATATCCAGTACCGCCAGCGGGAAACGGGCGCGGTTGTCGCGGCTACCGCCCCACTGGTCGTCACGCTGGTTAGAGTTCGGCGAATAGAACTGCTGGATGAGGTAGGTGTTGGCGCCGTGAATTTCGACGCCGTCAAAACCGGCGAGGATCGCGCGACGGACGCCGTCGCCAAACTTGGCGATCATCCCTTCCACTTCTTCACCACTGAGCGCTCGCGGCATAGCGGCGCCCTCACGCGGAGCGGCGATGGCGCTCGGCGCCACCGGCTGGCGGCCACCGATCAGCTGCGGGTCGACCATACGGCCGCCGTGGTAGATCTGCAGAATCGCTTTTGAACCTTGCGCTTTGATCGCCTCGGCAATTTTGGCGAGGCCGGCAATTTTTTCATCATTATCAATGCCGATCGCGCCCGGGAAGGCCAGGCCATAGTCATCAATAAAGCAGCACTCGACAATAATGGTACCGATGCTGCCAGCGCGTGCGCGGTAGTACTCCACCAGCTCGCTGGTGACGGTGCCATCGAAATAACCGGTGCAGGTGGTCATTGGCGCCATGAGCAAACGGTTTTTCAGCTCGGTACCATTTGGTAAAGTAAATGGCTGTAAAATACGTTCGTTACTGGTCATAAGTTACGCTCCAGATTTTAAAATATTAAAAGCTCAGAATGGGGTGACGGAATCATTATTGGTTGTGGTTTTTAATTCCTGTTGTCATGCCAATAATATAGCGTGTTTTTTAGTTACTAAACTAATTACGTTAGTTATAAAACTATTTAACCCCAGTAATAACATCGCTACCTCTATTGTATTATTAAAATAATAAATTACATTTACATAATACAAATGTGTGATAACATTTTGGATACGTTCATTAACATAATCAACTGTGCGTGCAGGATAATTACTCATTACAAATCATAAAGATACAGATAAATGTAATAACCAAAGCATTAATCGTTCATTTAAAATTTAACATTCATTGATATTTTAGCCAAATTAACACCTCATCATATAGGGTTATACTGATAATAAAAAAAATAGTGAAATCACCTGCTTTTCTTGATCTTGATCAATTGCAACAGCCATTGAAAGCGCAATATATAAATAACCAACAAATTTAATTTAACGCCTCATAAAACGCGTTAAATAACCGCCCTGACGATACTCAGAAACGCAAAATAAAAACTAAAGTAACTTTTGTAATTAAAGAAACCACCGAGTATGTCACTGGCGTAAACGTTATTTTCAACAACTTGCAGATACTCATTATGAAAGAGAAAAAGACAACCATACCGCCTGCCGGTGCAGTCAAGCCAACGACTGCGACTAAAAAACGTCTCCTGATGATGGCGCTGCCAATTATCGTTGCCGTACTGTTATTGTTCGTTCCGGTCCCGGACGGCCTGCCGCCGTACGCCTGGCACTACTTCGCTATCTTCGTCGGGGTGATCGTTGGGTTGATTTTTGAACCGCTGCCCGGCGCCGTTATCGGCATCACCGGCGTAGTGGTCATCGCGCTGTGCAGCCAGTGGCTGCTGTTCAGCCCGGATCAGATGGCCGCGCCAGGCTTCAAAATGGCCGGCGCCTCCTTTAAGTGGGCGGTGAGCGGCTTCGGCAACTCCACCGTGTGGCTTATCTTCGGTGCGTTCATGTTCGCCGCCGGCTACGATAAAACGCAGTTCGGCCGCCGCCTGGCGCTGATTCTGGTGAAATATCTTGGCCGTCGCAGTCTGACGCTCGGCTACGCCATCACCTTCGCGGATCTGCTGCTGGCGCCGTTTACGCCGTCTAACACCGCACGCAGCGGGGGGACTATCTACCCGATTATCGCTAACCTGCCGCCGCTGTACGGTTCAAAGCCAAACGACCCGAGCGCACGTAAAATCGGTTCCTATCTGATGTGGGTAGCGATCACCGCCGCCTGTATCACCAGCTCGATGTTCCTGTCGGCACTGGCGCCGAACCTGCTGGCGCTGGCGCTGGTAAAAAGCATTGTCGGCATCAATATCTCCTGGGGCACCTGGTTTATCGCCTTCCTGCCGCTCGGCGTGCTGCTGATCCTCGCCATGCCGCTGCTGGCCTACTGGTTCTACCCGCCGGAGGTGAAAGTCAATAACGAAGTGCCGCTGTGGGCCGCACGTGAACTGGAAAAACTGGGCAAACTGTCGCGCAATGAAATCCTGCTGCTGGTGTTCGTCTGCTTCGCGCTGATGATGTGGATCTTCGCCGCCGACTGGATTGAGCCGGCGCTGGCCGCCCTGCTGGTTATCGTACTGATGCTGTGGACCGGCGTGCTCTCCTGGAGCGACATCACCAACAACAAAGCGGCATGGAACACCTTTGTCTGGTTCGCCACCCTGGTGGCGCTGGCCGACGGCCTCTCCTCCACCGGCTTTATCGCCTGGCTGGGTAAAGAGGGCGGCGCGCTGATGAGCGGCATCTCTCCGGGCATGGCGACCATCGTTCTGCTGCTGGCGTTCTACCTGCTGCACTATCTGTTTGCCAGCACCACCGCGCACACCACCGCGCTGCTGCCGGCCATGCTGACCATTGCCTCGACAATCCCGGGGATGAATATGGAAGTGTTCGTCCTGCTGATGGTCACCTCGCTGGGCGTGATGGGGATCATCACCCCGTACGGTACTGGCCCAAGCCCCATCTACTACGGCAGCGGCTACCTGCCGACCAAAGATTACTGGCGCCTCGGCACCATCTTTGGCGCCATCTTCCTGGCCGCCCTGCTGCTGATTGGCTATCCGTGGATGTCCATGATGTTCTGATTCATAACCGCCGGGACTACCCCGGCGGTTTTTATCTTTATGGAGTAAGTGATTATGTCGACTAAACCGTTTGTTTATCAGGATCCGTTCCCGCTGGCGCACGACGATACCGAATACTATCTGCTCAGCAAAGAGCACGTCTCCGTCGCCGAATTTGACGGCCAGCCGGTTCTGAAAGTGGAACCGCAGGCGCTGACCCTGCTCGCCCAGCAGGCCTTCCACGACGCCGCTTTTATGCTGCGCGTTTCCCATCAGCAGCAGGTCGCGTCAATTCTGCTCGACCCCGAGGCCAGCGATAACGATAAATATGTCGCCCTGCAGTTCCTGCGCAACTCGGAAATAGCCGCCAAGGGCGTACTGCCGACCTGTCAGGATACCGGCACCGCCATCATTATGGGAAAAAAAGGCCAGCGCGTGTGGACCGGCGGCGGCGATGAAGCCGCCCTGGCGCAGGGCGTTTACAACACCTATACCGAAGATAACCTGCGTTACTCACAGAACGCGCCGCTGGATATGTATAAAGAGGTTAACACCGGCACCAACCTGCCGGCGCAGATCGATCTCTACAGCGTCGACGGTGAAGAATACAAGTTCCTGTGCATGGCGAAAGGCGGCGGTTCCGCCAACAAAACCTATCTCTACCAGGAAACCAAGGCGCTGATCACCCCGGCGAAGCTGAAAAACTACCTCGTTGAGAAGATGCGTACCCTCGGTACCGCCGCCTGCCCGCCGTACCATATCGCGTTTGTGATCGGCGGCACCTCGGCGGAAGCGACGCTGAAGACCGTCAAGCTGGCCTCGACCCGCTACTACGACGGCCTGCCGACTGAAGGTAACGAGCATGGTCAGGCCTTCCGCGATGTGCAGCTGGAGCAGGAACTGCTGCAGGAAGCGCAGAACCTCGGCCTCGGCGCGCAGTTTGGCGGGAAATACTTCGCCCACGATATCCGCGTGATCCGTCTGCCGCGCCACGGCGCCTCCTGTCCGATCGGCATGGGCGTCTCCTGCTCCGCCGACCGCAACATCAAAGCGAAAATCAACCGCGACGGTATCTGGATCGAGAAGCTGGAGAGCAATCCGGGGAAATATATTCCTGAGCATCTGCGTCAGGCCGGCGAAGGCGAGGTGGTGAGTATTAACCTGAATCAGCCGATGAGCGAGATCCTCGCTCAGTTGTCTGCCCATCCGGTCTCCACCCGCCTGAGCCTTAACGGCACTATTATCGTGGCCCGCGACATCGCCCACGCCAAGCTGAAGGAACTTATCGATAACGGCGAGGCGCTGCCGCAGTACGTCAAAGACCATCCGATCTACTACGCCGGCCCGGCCAAGACCCCGACCGGTTATGCCTCCGGCTCCCTCGGCCCAACCACCGCTGGCCGCATGGACTCTTACGTCGATCTGCTGCAGTCCCACGGCGCCAGCATGGTAATGCTGGCCAAAGGCAACCGCAGCCAGCAGGTGACCGACGCCTGTCACAAACACGGCGGCTTCTACCTCGGCAGCATCGGCGGCCCGGCGGCAGTACTCGCGCAGCAAAGCATTAAGAGCCTCGAGTGCGTGGCTTATCCGGAGCTGGGGATGGAAGCTATCTGGAAAATCGAAGTGGAAGATTTCCCGGCGTTTATCCTCGTCGATGACAAAGGCAACGACTTCTTCCAGCAGATCCAGAACAAGCAGTGCGCCGGCTGTAAACAGCACGGTTAACGCTCTCCTCTGACGCTAATTCAGGCCGTCGCCGTTTGGGTGACGGCTTTTTTTATGCCCGCGCGCCCCGGCTTGAATTCACTTCGCGCCAGGCTATGCTCATCTAAAAGCCCTCCGTTTTTTGCTGAAAAATAACAATAATTCTTATCTCAGGTGCCGCTATGAACAGGATGAGCATCGTTATCCTCTGGGCGCTGGCGCTGTTGGTGCTCCAGCCAGCGCAGGCCGCCGAACCGCGACAGCAGCCAACGGCCCGTGAACAGGCGCGCACGGTGTATATTTTCCACCAGCCGGTAGTGATGCTGCAGGCCACCTTTGGCCAGACGACGCCTGAAGAGCGCGTTTTGCGCACCCGCAGCGCCCTGCGCGCGTTTACCGAGGATGATATTCGCCAGCCACTGCGGATCGTGCCGGTTATCCGCTATGGTCAGCCAGGCCGACTGTTTATGATGAACGGCAAGCCGGTACTGCTGCTGAGCCAGGGGGATCTTGATGAGGGCGACGATTTAACCCTCGACCAGGCGGCCCAGCGGGTGCTGGCGCGAATGGAAGCCCAGCGCACCGGTTTGCGGGAACAGTTCAACACCCGCTATCTGCTGCTCTCTGCCGGCAAAGCGCTGGCCGGGGCGCTGCTGCTGGCGCTGTTTTACTACAGCGCCTTTCGCGCCTGGCGACGCGTGCGGCGTTTTTTCCTGCTGCGGATCCTCGAAAAACGCAGCGCCATTCCCCAACACTGGCGGCGCTATCTCGGCAATATTGAAGTTCGACTCTATGCGGTGCTGGTTATCTTTATCGGCATGCTGGCCTGTTATCTCTGGCTGAGCTGGGTCTTCAGTTTATTTCCCTGGACGCGGGTATGGAGCGAATCACTGGGCGAATGGTCGCTGGGCGTGATCCGCGATCTCTCGCTGTCGATTGTCGCCTCCCTGCCGGGGCTGATGATTGTGGTGCTTATTTTCCTCCTCACCTGGCTTATCATTCGCCTGGTAAAAGTGCTTCTCGACCAGGTCGCCGCCGGCCGCATCCAGGTGCCAGGCATCCATCCGGAAACCGTCAGCGCCACCCGCCGGCTGATCTCGGTGGTCATCTGGCTGTTCGCCCTCTCCGCCGCCTACCCGTTCCTTCCCGGCGCCAACTCCCTGGCCTTTAAGGGCATCAGCGTGTTCTTCGGCCTGATGCTGACCCTCGGGTCGACCGGGGTAATGACCCATGCGATGAGCGGCCTGGTGCTGATCTACTCCCGGGCGCTGCGCAAAGGCGACTGGATCCGTCTTGCCGATAATGAGGGACAGGTCAGCGAGATTGGCGTGCTGGCGACCAAAATTCTCACCCGTGAGAATTACATCGTTACCGTTCCCAACGCGGTGGTGGTCAGCGGGAAAATTATTAATCTCAGCGCCGGGAGCGCCGATGGCGGGATCAACCTCACCACCAGCGTCACCATCGGCTACGATACGCCGTGGCGTCAGGTTCATGCGCTGCTGGAGCTGGCGGCAAGACGCACCCCCGGCGTGGATCAGCAAATCGCCCCGGTGGTGCGTAAGCTGGGGTTGCTTGACTGGTACACCTCGTATGAGCTGCAGGTGCGCTTACTCCCCGCGACGACGCTACCCGAGGGCCGTAACGCGTTGCACAGCAGCATTATTGATGTGTTCAACGAGTTCGGGGTGCAGATAATGTCGCCGAACTTTGTGATGCAGCCAAAGGCGGCGGTGGTGGTGCCGCAGGAAGCGTGGTACACCGCCCCGGCCGTCGCGCCGCAGGAACCGGAGAAATAAGGGATAACATAGCGGCATTTCCGCCGGGTGTCGGCGGCGCCGCTGAGCAAGAACAGCCAGCGCAGTGCCGCGTTTGTGCCGGGCGGTGGCTAACGCCTTGCCCGGCCTACGGTCCGTGCGGACTGCCGTTAATTTATTCACCATTGTTGCTGAAACTGCCGGTGTTACGGCCTCAACATCGCTGAGACGTTCCCGGCAGGCCGGGGGAACAGGGGGCGGCGGCGACTGGCCGCCCCCTGTGCGCTCCCTGCGCCATAAGAGACATAAGGCAGAAGATCAACCGGGAGCGCAATCTGCCCGGAATTAACACTGGAGTGGTAGCCCTGCTAAGCGCAGCGCGAGCAGGGAAATTTACGTTTACGACATTATTTCGCCGGGTGGCGGCTGCGCCTTACCCGGCCTACGTACGTACGACCTGTCGTTAATTTATTCACCATTATTGCTGAAACTGCCGGTGCTGGCGGCCTCAAAATCGCTGAGACGTTCCCGGCAGGCCGGGGCAGCCCGCATGGATGCGGGCTGAGGGCCGTGTTTTGCACGGACGCTGCCTCGGCCCGACCCGAAGCCTGCCGGGATAAGTCGAAGGGACCGCGCAGCGGCGATTTTGCTGGCCGGAGCCCGGGGGTACAGGGGGCGGCGGCGACTGGCCGCCCCATGTGCGCTCCCTGCGCCATAAGAGACATAACGCAGAAGATCAACCGGGAGCGCAATCTGCCCGGAATTAGCATAGAAGTTGTAGCCCTGCCAAACGTTGTGGCCCTGCCAAACATAGTGCGAACAGGGACATTTCCGGTTGTGCCGTTATTTCGCCGGGTGGCGGCTGCGCCTTACCCGGCCTACGGGGTCTACAGGCGATCTTCGCTTCCCTGGCCCGGCAAGCGCTGCGCCGGAGGGCAATCTATCGGTGCCATACCCGCCATTTCGCCGGGTGGCGGCTGCGCCTTACCCGGCCTACAACGACTGCCGGGCAATCCGACTCGGACGGCGACTCACCCCTGCGCGGCGTCGATGTCGTCAAACACCTGCTGCGCCAGATGCATCGTGGCATTGGCCGCTGGCAGCCCACAATACAGCGCAGAGTGCATAATTAACTCTTTCAGCTCATCGCGGGTCACCCCGTTGTTAAACGACGCGCGCAGATGCATCTTCAGCTCCGCCTCGCGATTGAGAGCGATCAGCATAGCAATGGTGATCATGCTGCGGGTATGGTGATCGAGCCCCGGACGCGTCCAGGTTTCCCCCCAGGCGTAGCGGGTGATAAAGTCCTGAAACTCTTCATTCAACGGCGTCAGATGCTGCAGCGTACGGTCGACGTGAACGTCGCCCAATACTTTGCGCCGCACCGCCATGCCGTCCTGATAACGCTGTTTATCTTCCATGGCGTTCTCCCTGAAAAAAGCTCAGCAACGCTGAGGTAAAATGGGTCGGCGCCTCAATATTTGACAGATGCGATGCCGCCAGCACCACCACCTCGGAGGCGGGGATCTGCTGCTGCAGGAAATGAGCGTCATTAACCGTAGTGACAGGGTCACTTTCCCCGGCGATGATTAACGTCGGTAGCGGGATCTGCCCTACTTCACCCCGCAGGTCGGCGGCGGCCAGTGCCTCGCAGCAGGCGGCATAACCTTCGGCGTCGGTATGAGTCAGCTGATGACACAGTGCCTCCACCACCTCCGGTGCCTTCTGGCGAAACGCCTGAGTGAACCAGCGGTCCGCCGCCCCGGCGGCCACCACCGCCATTCCTTCCTGGCGTACCGCCCGCGCCCGCGACAGCCAGCTGGCCTGATCGCCAATGCGCGCCGCGGTGTTGGCAACGGCCAGCCCATAGAAACGCTCGAGTGCAAAACGGCCAAGCCACAGGCCGGTCAGACCGCCCATCGAGATCCCGCAGAACCAGGCGCGGTCGATATTCAGGTGATCGAGCAGCGTAATCACATCTTCCCCCAGCTGGGCGAGGGTCACTTTGCCATTTTTCGTGGTTTTACCGTGGCCGTGCGTGTCATAGCGCAGTACCTGAAAATGGGCGGTTAACGCCTCGATCTGCGGCTGCCACATCGCCCGGGTGGTGCCCAGCGAGTTGGAGAGGACGATAACCGGCGCGCCTTCCGGCCCGTCGAGTTGATAATCAAGATTCATCACGTTGCTCCTGATAACGCGCCAGCACCTGGCGCACAAAGCGTTCGGCGCTGCCGGTCGCCGTTGCCGGGTCCAGCAGCGTGGTTAAGCGTTCACGAGAGAGATACTGACTGACCTGTGGGTCAGCCGCGAGCAGATCGACCAGCGGAGAGTGACGCTCCAGCGCCTGACGGCACAGCGCCTCGATATGATGATGCGCCTCGGCTTTGCCGATGAATTCCGCCAGCGCCAGGGTTACCGCCTCGGCCATAATCAGCCCATGGGTGATATCGAGATCGGCGCGCATCTTCTGCGGGAAGACCTGCATATCGCGCACCAGCGCTTCGCTTTGCGCCAGCGCCCCGCCCACCAGAGTAATCAGCTCCGGCAGCGTCTCCCACTCCGCCTGCCAGCCGCCCAGCGCCCGCTCGTGCTGCTGGAGTTGGCTGGCGTAGAGGGTCGCCATCAGCCCCGGCGTGCGCTGGGCAGCGGTCAGGATCGCCGCGCAGGCCACCGGATTGCGCTTATGCGGCATTGTCGACGAGCCGCCGCGGCCTTCCGCTACCGGCTCGCCCACTTCAGCCACTTCGGTCTGCATCAGCAGGGAGAAGTCATTGGCGAATTTCCCCAGGGTACCGCAGACGCCGGCAAACCAGGCGCCCGCCTCCAGCAGCCGATCGCGCAGGCTGTGCCACGGGGTATCCGGCAGCGACAGACCGAGGATCTGTGCCAGCGCCTGGCCAACCGCCGGCCCTTTCTCTTTTAGCGCGTCCAGAGTGCCCGCGGCGCCGCCAAACTGCAGCACCAGCAGCCGCGGACGCATCTCGCGCAGCCGCTGCTGCCAGCGCAGGAGCGCGTCGAGGGTGCCCGCCAGCTTCAGGCCAAAGGTCACTGGCAGCGCATGCTGCATCCAGGTCCGACCCGGCATGACAGTATCGCGATAACGATCCGCCTGGAGAGCCAGGGCAGCCAACAGCTGCTCAAGCAAGGTCTCAGCGGCATCCAGCGCCCCGCGCAGCTGGAGCACCAGTCCGGTGTCGATGGCGTCCTGACTGGTGGCGCCCCAGTGGACGTAGCGCGCAGCCTCAGGATCTCGCGCTTTTACCTGTACCGTCAGCTGTTTCACCAGCGGGATCGCCAGGTTACCGGCCCCCACCGCCGCCTCGCCCAGCGCGGCAAAATCGATTTCCTCGTGGCGGCAGGCCGCGACAATCGGCCCGACCGCTTCCGGCGGCACCATCCCGCAGACGGCCTGCGCCTGCGCCAGCGCCGCTTCAAAATCCAGCATGCCCTGCACCCGCTGCGCGTCGCTGAACCAGTCGGTCAGCGGACTGCCGCGCAGCATTGGGGTCAACAAACTCATTCTGGCTCCTTAAACACGTTCAATAATCAGGGCGATCCCCTGTCCGACGCCAATGCACATGGTGCACAGGGCGTAGCGGCCGCCGGTACGCTTCAGCTGATAAGCCGCGGTCATCGCCAGCCGGCCGCCGGAGGCGCCGAGCGGGTGGCCCAGCGCGATCGCCCCGCCGTTAGGGTTAACGTGGGCGGCATCATCCGGTAAACCCAGATCACGGGTCACCGCCAGCGCCTGGGCGGCGAAGGCCTCATTCAGCTCGATCACATCCATCTGGGCTAATGTCAGGCCGGTCTGCGCCAGCACCTTACGCACCGCGGGCGCCGGGCCAAAGCCCATGATCCGCGGTGCGACGCCCGCCGTCGCCACGCCGACCACCCGGGCCAGCGGCTGGAGATCGTTGGCCGCCAGCGCCGTCTCGCTGGCCAGCAGCAGCGCGCAGGCACCGTCGTTAACGCCGGAGGCGTTGCCGGCGGTGACGCTGCCGTCGGCGCGCACCACGCCGCGCAGTTTAGCCAGCGCCTCCAGCGAGGTGCTGCGCGGATGTTCATCGCGGCTAAACAGCAGCGGCTCGCCTTTGCGCTGCGGCACCTGGACGGCGATCAGCTCATCGGCGAAGCGTCCCGCTTCCTGCGCCGCGGCGGTGCGCAACTGACTGCGTAACGCAAAAGCGTCCTGGTCGGCGCGTGATATGGCAAACTCGTCGGCGACGTTTTCCGCCGTCTCCGGCATGGAATGGACGCCGTACAGGGCTTTCATCTGCGGGTTAATAAAGCGCCAGCCGATGGTGGTATCTTCCATCTGCATGCTGCGGCTAAAGGCGCTCTCCGCTTTCCCCATCACAAACGGCGCGCGGGACATGCTCTCCACGCCGCCGGCGATCATCAGCTGTGTTTCCCCGCTTTTAATCGCCCGCGCCGCAACCCCGATCGCATCGAGGCTGGAACCGCACAGGCGGTTGATGGTGCTGCCGGGTACGCTCTCCGGCAGCCCGGCCAGCAGCAACGCCATCCGCGCCACGTTGCGGTTATCTTCCCCGGCCTGGTTGGCGCAGCCAAAGATCACATCGTCAATGCGCGAGGGATCCAGTCCCGGGTTCCGCGCCAGCAGGGCTTTCAATGGCAGCGCCGCCAGGTCGTCGGCGCGCATCGTCGCCAGGGTACCACCGAAACGGCCAAAGGGTGTACGCACCGCATCGCAGATAAATGCCTGATTCATCATAGGTTCCTTACGCGCTTTCCGCCAGTTGTTCAAAGGTCAGCGCCACCGGAGTGATGCGCTGCAGCTCTTCAAAAGAGAGACCGTTAAAGATTTCCCGCACCACCGGGCCGCGATCGGTAATGTCGATCACCGCCAGGTCGGTATAGATCCGGCTGACGCAGCCGACGCCGGTCAGCGGGTAGCTGCAGTGCGCCACCAGCTTGCACTCGCCGTCGCGGGTCAGGTGATCCATCATCACAAACACCTGACGGGCGCCGATAGCCAGATCCATCGCCCCGCCAACCGCCGGAATCGAATCCGGCGCGCCGGTGCTCCAGTTGGCGAGGTCGCCGCTGGCGGAGACCTGATAGGCCCCCAGCACGCAGATATCAAGGTGGCCGCCGCGCATCATGGCGAAGGAGTCGCCATGATGGAAGAAACAGCCCCCCTGCAGGAGCGTGACATACTCTTTGCCGGCATTAATTAGCTCCGGGTCTTCCTCTCCGGGCTGCGGTTTCGGCCCCATCCCCAGCAGTCCGTTTTCGCTGTGCAGGAACACCTCTTTATCAGCGGGCAGGTAATTGGCGATGCGGGTCGGCAGGCCAATACCGAGGTTCACATACGCGCCTTCGGGAATATCGCGGGCCACGCGCTGGGCCATTTCGTCACGGGTCAGTTTTTGCATCTCAGGCTCCTCAGGCGCGTTGTGCGGCAGTCAGGTTTTCCAGCGAGAAGACTCGCTGGACGAAAATGCCGGGGGTGATGATGTTTTCCGGGTCAAGGTCGCCCAGCGGCACCAGCTGCGAGACCTCCACGATGGTGGTTTTCGCCGCTGTCGCCATGATCGGGCCAAAGTTGCGCGCCGCCTTGCGATAGACCAGGTTGCCCCAGCGGTCGCCCTGGTGGGCTTTAATCAGCGCGAAATCGGCTTTAATCGGATATTCCAGCACGTAGTGACGGCCATCGATTTCCCGCGTCTCCTTGCCTTCCGCCAGCGGCGTGCCGTAGCCGGTGGGGGTAAACACCGCCCCCAGCCCGGCGCCAGCGGCCTGGATCCGCGCCGCGAGGTTGCCCTGCGGCACCAGCTCCAGCTCCACTTTGCCGCGACGGTAGAGATCATCGAAAATCTGCGAATCCACCTGGCGCGGGAAAGAGCAGATCATTTTGCGCACCCGGCCCGCCTTGAGCAGCGCCGCCAGACCCACTTCCCCGTTACCGGCGTTGTTATTAATGATGGTCAGGTCGCGGGCGCCCTGGTCAATCAGGGCGTCAATGAGAAAGGTCGGCTGGCCGGCGGGACCAAAGCCGCCGATCATGATAGTCGCCCCGTCGTGGATCCCGGCGATGGCCTCGCTCAGCGTCGATACGCTTTTATCAATCATCAGGTCGCTCCAGTGATGTGCGGTAATCGCACTTTTATTCGTTGTTCGCACAAAATGTGACCCGCTTAACGATGTCGGTCAAGGGCGATAATCGAAATATGGTGCGATAATCGAACATCGGTTATCTTTAGCGAAAGAATGTGATCGATGGCAAATATGGGGAACAGAAATGGACAAGCATCCAGACGATTTACTGACCGGCGACGGCGATCCGTTTAAGGGCGATCCGAACTTTATGGCCTCTCTGGCACGGGGTCTGGAGGTGATCCAGGCGTTCACGCCGCAGCGGCCCCTGCTGTCCATCTCGCAGATTAGCCAGAAGACCGGCATTCCGCGCGCGGCGGTGCGCCGCTGCCTGTATACCCTGAGCAAACTGGGGTTCGTGTATGCCGAAGATGGTAAGAATTTCCAGCTGCGACCGCGGATCCTGGCGCTGGGCCACGCCTGGCTGGCCTCCACGCCGCTGGCGCGTTCGGCGCAGCCGGTGCTGCGGCATCTGAGCGAAATGCTCAATGAGTCCTGCTCCATCGCCACCCTCGACGGGGACGATATCCTGTATATCGCCCGCGCCTCCAGTTCGCGCATTATGACCATCGACCTGGATATCGGCAGCCGCCTGCCCGCCTGGGCAACCTCGATGGGCCGGGTGTTGCTCAGCCATCAGCCGGAGGAGAAGCTCAACGATATGCTGGCCCGGGTGACCATGATCCGCTACACCCCGCAGACGGTGGATTCGGTGGCGAAGCTGCGCACCGAACTGAAACGGGTGCATCAGCAGGGGTATGCGCTTAACGATCAGGAGCTGGAGATGGGGCTGCGTTCCCTGGCGGTACCGCTGTTTAACGCCCAGGGGCAGGTGCAGGCGGCGCTGAACGTTGGGGTACATGCGGGCCAGATGTCGGCCCGCGAGATGATCGACCGCGTGTTGCCGGAGCTGCAGAAAGCCGCCCGCGAGCTGACGCTGCTTCTGCGCTAACGGCTGCGCTTGGCGTGCTGCTCCCAGGTCTCCTGCTTCGCCTCGGCCGATTTACGCAACGCGACATAGCAGGCGCCGCTGCCGCCGTGATGTGGAAGCGCGGCGCAGAAGGCCTGCACCTCCGGCAGCTCTTCCAGCCAGCGCGCCAGATAGCTACGGATGATATTGGCGTGGGACCGATCGTCGCGGCCTTTGCCGTGAACGATCAGCACATTGCGTAATCCCTCTTTTTGCGCCTGCACCATAAAGGCGAAGAGCATCTGTCGACACTGTTCCACCGGCTGGCGCAGCAGGGAGAGGCTCGCCTGCTGGCTGTATTTCCCCCGCCGTAGCTTATCCAGCACACCGCTTTGCAAACCTTCGCGCTTAAACTCCAGCGGCGCGGCGAGCGGCACGATATCCAGATAGCCGGTAGTGAGGAAATTATCCAGCTGCAGGGTATCGACGCGCTGCGGGGCGCGGCTGTTGCGCCCGGGATGCCAGTGCACGTCATTGTTACGTTTCAGAGGCAGGACATCTTCCATGGCGTCAAGAAACAGGGATTTGTCATCAAGGTTCATGGGCTCTCCTCCAGCGGCTGTCGCCAGCTACTATAGCCGCCCCGCGCTCCCCCCTCAACGCGTTTAGCCGCGTTCGCTGGCAAAGTGAGCGCCACGGGCGATTAAGGAAACAATTGTCGGCTCTGACGACGAAACAGCGTGATTAACGACGCCGTTAATGGCGTCTGCCGGGTGTCGCGCCGCTGTATCAGAAAATAGGCGGCCGTCGGCAAGACGTCGCGGACAGGGATCATCACCAGCTTGTCCGCCATCAGCGGATCGTTGCCGAGCTCCACCGGCAGGATGCTGAGAAAATCACTTTTCACTACCAGGCTGATGCACGACGAGAAGGTTTCGCAAACAATATCCACCTTAGGCGCCATCCCGGCCTGATTAAACCGGTCCTGCAACTGTTTAAAGTAGCTGCCGCGCGGCGTCGGCATGGTCCAGTGGTGATCCATCAGCTCCCCCAGCGAGGTAGCCTGCGCCGCCGGATGGCCCGCGCGGGCGAATACCGCGAACGGTTTCTCAAACAGCTTCTCAAAGCTGAACTCATGGTCGTACGGCCCGGGATAGTAGGTGTTAATGGTGAAATCCAGCTCCCCCTGGCGCAGCTCATTAATCATCGCCAGCAGCTGGCCCTCCATGATCCGCACCTTTACCTGCGGATGCTGCTGATGAAAGCGGCAGATCACCGACGGCATCAGTGACCGGGCGACGCTGGCGCCAAGGCCAATATTGATCTGCCCGGCCTGCTCTCCCTGGCGCTGCAGCAGTTCATCCTGCGCCGCCCGCAGCTCCTCAAGGATCAGGCTCGCATGTTGATAAAAACTTTCGCCGTTTTCGGTCAGCGCCACCCCCTGGCTGCGGCGGACAAACAGCTGGGCGGAAAGCCCCTCCTCCAGCTCTTTAATCGCTTTGGTCAGCGCCGGCTGCGAGACCGACAGCGCCCGGCTGGCGCCGCGAATACTGCCTTCCCGGGCCACTTCGACAAAGGCGCGGATTTGATGAAATTTGATCTGAAATGCCATGTTTTAGGTGATAACCATTGTTTATCAGACAGAAGAAAATGACATCTACTGTAATCCATCAGGCTGTGGCAGGTTAAGGGTGTTAAGGCCTGTAGCGCGTTAGCGATAAACAAAAGCTATCACATCGTGAACGCCGTCACATTTTTTACTTATGACAGGATATGCTATGCCGCAACTTGAAGAATACCTGCGCCAGCTGGCGCCCTCCATGACCCAATGGCGCCGCGATTTTCACCTGCACGCGGAATCCGGCTGGCTGGAGTTCCGCACCGCCAGCAAGGTGGCGGAGATCCTCGACGGACTCGGCTATCAGCTGGCGCTGGGCCGCGACGTTATCGATGCCGACAGCCGGATGGGGCTGCCGGACGAGAAGACCCTGGCCCTCGCTTTCGAGCGCGCCCGCGAACAGGGTGCGCCGGAGCGCTGGTTACCGGCGTTTGAAGGCGGATTTGCGGGGGTGGTCGCCACGCTTGACACCGGACGTCCCGGCCCAACCCTGGCCTTTCGCGTCGATATGGATGCCCTCGATCTCAATGAACAGCACGACGACAGTCACCGCCCCCATCGCGACCATTTCGCCTCCTGCAATACCGGCATGATGCACGCCTGCGGCCATGACGGCCATACCGCCATCGGACTGGGGCTGGCGCACGTCCTGAAGCAGTATGCCGACCAGCTCAATGGGGTGATCAAACTGATTTTCCAGCCTGCAGAAGAAGGGACCCGTGGCGCCCGCGCGATGGTGGCCGCCGGCGTACTGGACGAGGTGGACTATTTCACGGCGATACATATCGGTACCGGCGTCGCGGCAGGCACCGTCGTCTGCGGCGGGGACAACTTTATGGCCACTACCAAATTCGACGTGCAGTTCAACGGCGTGGCCGCCCATGCCGGCGGCAAGCCCGAGGACGGGCGCAACGCACTGCTGGCCGCCGCCCAGGCCGCTCTTGGCCTGCACGCCATTGCGCCGCACAGCGCCGGCGCCTCGCGGGTCAACGTCGGCGTGATGCAGGCCGGTACCGGACGCAATGTGGTGCCCTCTTCCGCGCTGTTAAAAGTGGAAACCCGCGGCGAAAGCGAAGCCATTAACCAGTACGTGTTCGAGCGGGCGCAGCAGGTCATCGCCGGGGCCGCGGCGATGTACGAAGCCCGCTACGAACTGCGCATGATGGGCGCGGCAACCGCCAGCGCGCCGTCGCCGGCATGGGTGGCGTATCTGCGTGAGCAGGCCGCTCAGGTACCCGGCGTGCAACAGGCGGTGGATCGCATCGCCGCCCCGGCGGGGTCGGAAGATGCCACCCTGATGATGGCCCGGGTCCAGGCGCGCGGCGGCCTCGCCTCGTACATGATTTTCGGCACCGAACTGAGCGCCGGTCACCACAACGAGAAATTTGATTTCGATGAGAGCGTGATGGCGGTGGCGGTCGAGACTCTGGCGCGCGTCGCGCTTAACTTTCCCTGGCAGCGGGGGGTGTGATGGAAGCCATTTTTCAGTTTGTGGACGAGATGATTGAGGCACAACGGGACACCTACTGTGCGATCGCCGACGACATCTGGGACCACCCGGAGACCCGCTTTGAGGAGTTCTGGTCCGCCCAACGGCTGGCCGACGCCCTGGAAGCGGAAGGTTTTCAGCTCACCCGCGATGCCGGCGGGATCCCGAATGCTTTTATCGCCAGCGTCGGCGAGGGCAAACCGGTCATTGCCCTGCTCGGCGAATTTGACGCCCTGGCGGGACTCAGCCAGCAGGCCCACTGCGCAGAACCGACCTCCTCGACACCGGGAGCCAACGGCCACGGTTGCGGGCACAATCTGCTCGGTACCGCGGCTTTCGCCGCGGCGGTCGCCGCCAAAGCCTGGCTGCAGCAGCACGGCGGCGCGGGCACGCTGCGCTTTTACGGTTGTCCCGGCGAGGAAGGCGGATCGGGAAAAACCTTTATGGTGCGCGAAGGGTTGTTTGATGATGTCGATGCGGCCCTCACCTGGCATCCGGAAGCCTGGGCCGGGATGTTCAGCACCCGCACCCTCGCCAATATTCAGGCGGCATGGCGATTCACCGGCACCGCCGCCCACGCCGCTAATTCACCGCACCTGGGCCGGAGCGCGCTGGATGCCGTCACCCTGATGACCACCGGCAGCAACTTCCTCAATGAACATATTATCGAGAAGGCGCGGGTTCATTACGCCATTACCGATACCGGCGGCGTCTCGCCCAACGTGGTGCAGGCGCAGGCGGAAGTGCTGTATCTGATCCGCGCCCCGGAGATGGCCGACGTAGAACAGATCTTCGCCCGCATCGAGAAGATTGCCCAGGGGGCCGCGCTGATGACCGAGACGCAGGTCAGTTGCCGTTTTGAAAAGGCCTGCTCCAGCTATCTGCCCAACCGTACGCTTGAGGCGGCGATGTATCAGGCGGTCTGTCATTACGGTACCCCTGACTGGAGCGACGAGGAACGCGCCTTTGCCGCGGCGATCCGCGCCACTCTCAGCGCCAACGATATTAATAACAGCCTGCACAATATTGCCGGCACCAGTGGGGAGGAAGGCAAAGCGTTTGCCCGCCGCCACCGCGACACGCTGCTGATTGATGAGGTGGCGCCGTGGGCGGCCACCGATAACATCCTCGCCGGCTCCACTGACGTCGGCGATGTCAGCTGGAAAGCGCCAGTGGCCCAGTGCTTCAGCCCGTGCTTCGCGGTGGGAACCCCGCTGCACAGCTGGCAACTGGTGAGCCAGGGCAGAACCACCATCGCCCATAAGGGCATGTTGCTGGCGGGGAAAGTCCTCGGCACAACCGCCATCCGTTTATTCAGCGACAGCGCGCTGCTGGCGGCCAGCCAGCAGGAGCTCAGGCAGGCGCTGGCCGAACACCCCTATCGCTGCCCGATCCCGGCGGAGGTGAGACCGTCGGTTTTACGCTAACCATACAGACCAGACCACTCCAGACAGACACTGACCGGCATCGCGGCACGCACCGACCATAATAACCGCCGGCAGTACGGGAGCAGGCCTGCCCAACACAACAACGACAACAGAGGAATGCCCATGAGTATGTCATCCATACCGTCGTCTTCCCCCGGCGGAAAGCGCTATGGCTGGGTAGAGAAGATCGGTAACAAAGTCCCGCACCCGTTTTTGCTGTTTATCTATCTTATCGTGGTGCTGATCGCCGCCACGGCGATCCTCTCCGCCTTCAACGTCGGGGTGCAGAACCCCGGGGACGGTTCGCGGGTGGTGGTCAAAAACCTGCTCAGCGTGGAAGGGCTGCACTGGTTTTTACCGAATGTGATCAAAAACTTCAGCGGTTTTGCGCCGCTGGGGGCGATCCTCGCCCTGGTGCTGGGCGCCGGCTTTGCCGAGCGCGTGGGTCTGCTGCCGGCGCTGATGGTCAAGATGGCCTCGCACGTTAGCGCCCGCTATGCCAGCTATATGGTGCTGTTTATCGCCTTTTTCAGCCATATCTCATCTGATGCGGCGCTGGTGATTATGCCGCCGCTGGGCGCGCTGATGTTCCTCGCCGTCGGTCGGCATCCGGTCGCCGGCCTGCTGGCGGCGATTGCCGGCGTGGGCTGCGGCTTTACCGCCAATTTACTGATTGTCACCACCGACGTACTGCTCTCGGGGATCAGCACCGAGGCGGCAAAATCCATCGATGCCTCATTACACGTCAGCGTGATCGACAACTGGTACTTTATGGCGACCTCGGTGATCGTTCTGACGCTCGTCGGCGGACTGATCACCGATAAGCTGGTGGAACCGCGGCTGGGACAGTGGCAAGGCAGTCGTGAGGAAAAGCTGCAGACGCTGACCCCCGAGGAGCGTTTCGGCCTGCGCATCGCCGGCGTGGCAACGCTGGTATTCGTGGCGATCATCGCCCTGATGGTGGTCCCCGAAAACGGTATTCTGCGCGACCCGGTTCAACACACGGTCATGCCCTCGCCGTTTATCAAAGGCATCGTGCCGCTGATTATCTTTTTCTTCTTTTTCGTGTCGCTGGCATACGGCATCGCCACCGGCAAAATTCGCCGCCAGGCCGATCTGCCGCAGTTAATGATTGAACCGATGAAAGAGATGGCCGGGTTTATCGTGATGGTCTTCCCGCTGGCGCAGTTCGTGGCGATGTTCAACTGGAGCAACATGGGCAAGTTTATGGCCGTTGGGTTGACGGATCTGCTGGAGAGTTCAGGCATGAACGGTGTTCCGGCGTTTGTCGGCCTTGCGCTGTTGTCGGCTTTTCTGTGTATGTTTATCGCCAGCGGCTCGGCCATCTGGTCGATTCTGGCGCCGATCTTCGTGCCGATGTTTATGCTGCTGGGCTTTCACCCGGCGTTTGCGCAGATCCTGTTTCGCATCGCCGATTCATCGGTGCTGCCGCTGGCGCCCGTGTCGCCGTTTGTGCCGCTGTTTCTCGGCTTTTTACAGCGCTACCGGCCGGATGCCCGGCTTGGGACCTACTACTCACTGGTGCTCCCTTACCCGCTGATCTTTCTCGCCGTCTGGCTGCTGTTGCTGGTGGGCTGGTATCTGGTGGGACTGCCGATCGGCCCTGGCATCTATCCGCGGCTATCTTAAACCGCTGATGCGCCAGGGACGGCCGCGTCACGTTAGCGGGAAATCTTCACTTTGCGGCTGGCCTGTTCCACGCTGGCGAATTTATACCACAACGCTTTATACCCCCGCTCAATCACCAGCGTCAGCGCGTGGATCCCTAAGCCGCTGACGATCAATACCAGTACGCCGGTCAGTATATATTGCATAGCCCCACCTCCGAGTTGTTAACCGCGCCGCGTCGACGCACAAAACTGTGCGCAGGCGGGACGTCGTCTGTTAAACGTAGCAAAAACCATGCCCGATAACCCGCCAGGATCGATCCAAAAATAAATCATCATCGCGGCCACTGAACGCAGCCCGTGATGGGGGTTTATCTTTTGGGAGTATAGTTGACCGCCGTCAGCGCGTGGTATCGTGTGGTCCTCGCAACAATAGTGGATGACGGAAAGATGTTGACCTTGCTGCAGGATAAAATGGATACCCCGCTGGGGCCGCTGTGGGTGCTCTGCGACGAACAGTTTAATTTGCGCGCTGTTGAGTGGGACGAGCATCGCGATCGGATGGAAACGCTGCTCGACGTGCATTATCGCCGGGAAGGCTACCAGCGCGTCGACTGCCGCAATCCCGGCGGTCTCAGCAGTAAACTGAACGACTATTTTGCCGGCGATTTGGCCATCATCGACACCCTGCCTACCGCCACGGCTGGCACCCCTTTCCAGCGACACGTCTGGCAGGCGTTACGCGATATCCCCTGTGGCCAGGTCATGCACTACGGCCAGCTGGCCGAAGCGCTGGGTCGTCCTGGCGCCGCCCGCGCCGTAGGGGCCGCTAATGGCGCTAATCCGGTGAGTATCGTGGTGCCCTGCCATCGGGTCATCGGGCGCAACGGCACCATGACCGGCTATGCCGGCGGCGTACAGCGTAAAGAGTGGCTTTTGCGCCACGAGGGCTATCTGTTGCTTTGACTGAAAATGCCTTTTCTGGAATTTTCAGGTAATTTTACAATCAAATGTGGCTGAATAACCTATTTCTAATCAATCAGATATCGGGCTGTTTTGATTTACCCTGCTGATATTACGTGTTTCAGAGCCTGAAGACTTACCTGCTCATCAAAAAGATGTTAAAATTGACCAATATCAATTAAGGCCTGAGCAGACATATGATCCCTGAGAAGCGAATTATTCGACGCATTCAGTCTGGCGGTTGTGCTATCCATTGTCAGGATTGCAGCATTAGCCAGCTCTGCATCCCCTTTACTCTGAACGAGCATGAGCTTGATCAGCTGGATAATATTATCGAGCGGAAAAAGCCTATCCAGAAAGGTCAAACCTTGTTCAAAGCCGGTGATGAGCTGAAGTCGTTGTACGCCATTCGCTCCGGGACCATTAAAAGCTACACCATCACCGAACAAGGTGATGAGCAGATCACCGGCTTCCATCTGGCGGGCGATTTGGTAGGCTTTGACGCCATCGGCACCGGCCTGCACCCGAGCTTTGCGCAGGCGCTGGAAACCTCAATGGTCTGCGAGATCCCCTTCGAAACCCTCGACGATCTTTCCGGAAAAATGCCGAATCTGCGTCAGCAGATGATGCGTCTGATGAGCGGTGAGATTAAAGGCGACCAGGATATGATCCTGCTGCTTTCCAAAAAGAATGCCGAAGAGCGGCTGGCCGCGTTTATTTATAACCTCTCTCGTCGTTTCGCCCAGCGCGGTTTCTCTCCTCGTGAGTTCCGTCTGACGATGACCCGCGGCGATATCGGCAACTATCTCGGCCTCACCGTCGAAACCATCAGCCGTCTGCTGGGTCGTTTTCAGAAAAGCGGCATGCTGGCGGTGAAAGGCAAATACATCACCATTGAAAACAGCGATCTGCTGGCCCAGCTGGCCGGACAGGCGCGCAACGTCGCGTAATCTCTGCGCAACACCTGGTCAGAATCGGCAATTTTTTCAGATTTGTTGATCTGACCAGGCTCCTCCCCTGTTTCAATTCATCCATATGAGTTATCTTTTTATTAACTGACGGTAGCTGCAGTTGTAAGGAGACCCTGTATGGCGAAGTATCAGAGCATGCTGGTAGTAATCGATCCTAACCAGGACGACCAGCCGGCGCTTAGGCGAGCGGTGTACCTGCACCAACGGATTGGTGGACGCATCAAAGCTTTTTTGCCGATCTATGATTTTTCCTATGAAATGACCACCCTGCTGTCCCCGGACGAGCGGACGGCAATGCGCCAGGGCGTCATTGCCCAACGTACCGCCTGGATCCGCGAGCAGGCGAAATTCTATCTTGAATCCGGTGTGCCAATTGACGTGAAAGTGGTGTGGCACAACCGCCCCTTTGAAGCCATTATTCAGGAAGTGGTTAGCGAGAAACACGATCTGCTGCTGAAGATGGCCCACCAGCACGACAAGCTGGAAGCGGTGATCTTTACCCCGACGGACTGGCATCTGCTGCGTAAATGCCCCTGCCCGGTGTGGATGGTCAAAGACCAGCCGTGGCCGGAAGGCGGCAAAGCGCTGGTGGCTGTCAATCTCGCCAGCGAAGAGAATTACCACAACACCCTCAACGAGAAGCTGGTTCGCGAAACCCTGTCGCTGGCGGAAGAAGTCAACCACACAGAAGTGCACCTGATCGGCGCCTACCCGGTCACCCCAATCAATATCGCCATTGAACTGCCGGATTTCGATCCCAGCGTCTACAACGATGCCATTCGCGGCCAGCATCTGCTGGCGATGAAAGCGCTGCGGCAGAAGTTTGGCATCGATGAGAAATTCACACACGTCGAAAAAGGGTTGCCTGAAGAGGTGATCCCGGATCTCGCCGAGCATCTGCAGGCGGGGATCGTGGTGCTGGGGACCGTTGGACGAACCGGCCTGTCGGCGGCGTTCCTCGGCAATACCGCGGAACAGGTTGTCGACCACCTGCGCTGCGATCTGCTGGTGCTCAAACCAGAAGCCTACCAGACGCCGGTGGAACTGGACGACGACGACGACGATTAACTGATGTTCCTGTTATGCCCCTCATCCCCCGCCTCGCGGGGGATTTTTTTGCCCGCTATCCGTCAGGCACAAAAAAGGGCCGCTCGCGGCCCCGTCATTGTTCAGTGAGAATGAATGACTTAGTGGATACCCAGACGCCAGGCCAGATCGATCTCTTCTTTCAGCTCCAGCGAGGAGAGCGCCATCAGGTCAGCAAACTCCAGCTCCAGCAGTTTAAGCTTTTTCAGATACTGCGCTGGGGTCATAACGGTGGTGTCGCGGCGTAAGAATTCGATGGCCATCTGCGTTGGGGTTAACTCGGTATCCATAATATCCTCTGTCTGATGTAAGAACCGGGACATTATATCACCTCTTGCCGCTTATTTTATGAACAATTCCAGGCATCCCCTTGTATATAAAAAAGCCGTCTCACAGGAGACGGCTTATAAACAAAGGTTGTAAAACAATAATTTTACATTACAGCGCTTTCAGGATCGCATCGACGCTGGCTTTCGCATCACCGAACAGCATATGGGTGTTCTCTTTAAAGAACAGCGGGTTCTGTACCCCGGCGTAACCGGTGTTCATCGAACGCTTAAAGACCACCACGTTCTGCGCTTTCCAGACTTCCAGCACTGGCATACCCGCGATAGGACTCTTCGGATCGTCCTGCGCCGCCGGGTTGACGGTGTCGTTGGCGCCGATGACCAGCACGGTGTCGGTATCGCTGAAATCGTCGTTGATCTCATCCATTTCCAGCACGATGTCGTAAGGCACTTTGGCTTCCGCCAGCAGGACGTTCATATGTCCTGGCAGACGCCCGGCCACCGGGTGGATGCCAAAGCGCACCTTGATGCCGCGCGCCCGCAGCTTCTCGGTAATTTCAGCCACCGGATACTGCGCCTGGGCCACCGCCATACCGTAGCCCGGGGTGATGATCACCGAGTGCGAATTTTTCAGCATCTCCGCGGTCTCTTCCGCGCTAATCTCGCGATGCTCGCCCACTTCTTCATCGCCACCGCTGGAGGAACCATCGGTACCGAAGCCGCCGGCAATCACGCTGATAAAGGAGCGGTTCATCGCCTTACACATAATGTAAGAGAGGATCGCACCGGAAGAGCCTACCAGCGCGCCGGTGACGATCAGCAGGTCATTGCTCAGCATAAAGCCCGCCGCCGCTGCCGCCCAGCCCGAGTAGGAGTTGAGCATGGAAACCACCACCGGCATGTCCGCGCCGCCGATAGAGGCCACCAGGTGCCAGCCAAAGGCCAGGGCGATGACGGTCATGACCAGCAGGCACAGGACCTGGGTGCCGGTGCTGTCGGCGCGAACAAAAATCACCATCAGAATGAAAGAGACCACCAGCGCCGCCAGGTTCAGCTTATGGCGATTGGGCAGCATCAGCGGCTTCGAGGAAATTTTGCCGCGCAGTTTACCGAACGCCACCACCGAACCGGTGAAGGTCACTGCACCGATGAAGATGCCGAGGAACACTTCGGTCAAATGAATATTGACCAAAATCTGCTCCATCCCGGTTTCATGCTGCAGGTAGCTGTTAAAACCAACCAGCACCGCCGCCAGGCCCACGAAGCTGTGCAGGATAGCCACCAGCTCCGGCATCTCGGTCATCTCGACCTTCTTCGCCAGACGAATACCGATCGCCCCGCCGATCACCATCGCGAGAATAATCCAGCCGACGTTGCCGGCATCGGGCCCCAGAATTGTGGCGATCAGGGCGATAGCCATCCCGGCGATACCGAAATAGTTGCCCTGCTGCGACGTTTCGTGTTTCGACAGTCCCGCCAGGCTGAAAATAAACAGGATTGCAGCAACAATGTATGCAGCTGTAACTAATCCACCAGACATGTGCTACCCCTTATCCTTTGCGAAACATTTTCAGCATGCGCTGAGTCACGGTAAAACCACCGAAAATATTAATGCTGGCGATCAGCACCGCGATAAAGCTCAGGAAGCTGACCCAGCCACCGTGGCCTATCTGCAACAACGCACCAACAACGATAATCCCCGAAATGGCGTTCGTCACCGACATCAGCGGCGTATGCAGCGCGTGGGAGACGTTCCACACCACGTAGTACCCGACCACACAGGCCAGGGCGAAGACGGTGAAATGGCCGAGGAACTCTTTTGGCGCCACGTTGGCCAGCCAGCCAAAGAGGATAATCACCAGCGCCATCAGCGCATATTTGCGCCACGGCGACGCCGGTTTCACCGCTTCTTTCGGCGCTTCCACTTTTTTCGCCGCGGCCTGCGGCTGAGCGGAGACCTGAATCGGCGGCGCCGGCCAGGTGATTTCGCCTTCGCGCACCACGGTCACACCGCGCACTACCACGTCATCGAAATCGATAACGATATTGCCGTCTTTCTCTTTGCACAGCAGCTTCAGCAGGTTGACCAGGTTGGTGCCGTAGAGCTGCGAGGACTGGGTCGGTAAACGGCCCGGCAGGTCGGTATAGCCAATGATTTTCACGCCATTGGCGGTGGTCACCACTTCGCCCGGCACGGTGTACTCACAGTTACCGCCGTTTTGCGAAGCGAGATCGACCACCACGCTGCCCGCTTTCATGGAATCAACCATCTCGCGGGTGATCAGCTTCGGCGCCGGTTTGCCCGGGATTAACGCCGTGGTGACGATGATATCGACATCTTTCGCCTGGGCGGCGAACAGCGCCATTTCGGCCTTGATAAACGCCTCGGACATGACCTTAGCATAACCGTCGCCGCTGCCCGCCTCCTCTTTGAAGTCCAGCTCGAGGAACTCGGCGCCCATACTCTGCACCTGCTCCTTCACTTCCGGACGGGTATCGAAAGCACGGACGATAGCGCCCAGGCTGTTGGCAGCGCCTATCGCCGCCAGACCGGCCACCCCGGCACCAATGACCATCACCTTGGCAGGGGGAACTTTACCGGCGGCGGTAATCTGCCCGGTAAAGAAACGGCCAAATTCATGCGCCGCTTCAACGATAGCGCGATAGCCGGCAATGTTAGCCATTGAGCTGAGCGCATCCAGCGACTGGGCGCGGGAAATACGCGGCACGGAATCCATCGCCATGACATTGATATTGCGGGCCGCCAGTTTTTCCATCAGCTGCGGGTTTTGCGCCGGCCAGATAAAACTTATCAGCGTGGTTCCCGGATTCAGCAAAGCAATTTCATCGTCATTCGGGGCATTGACCTTGAGGATGACATCAGACTGCCACACCTCGTTGCCGGTCACGATTTCAGCCCCAGCCTGGACAAAGGCCTCGTCGTCAAAGCTGGCCAGTTTCCCGGCGCCGCTTTCGACCGCGACGCTAAAGCCGAGTTTGAGCAGTTGCTCAACGGTCTTCGGCGTGGCGGCGGCCCGGGTCTCCTGGGCTAGCCTCTCTTGTGGTACACCAATACGCATAGTTTTCCCTTCCATCGGTTTTTGATGATGGTTTACTTTTCTGACCAACAACGACAAGACCGCGACAACGTCCTCGCCGTCTTTCGCTGACTGCAAAATGAAACAGTAACAAACTTTTTATAACCTACTGAAAATACCGATTGTGATCTACAACGATAAAACACAATTTTTGATTTTATTGCTTATTGTCAGCACAGATGGTTCCGGGCAGCAATATTTACCTGAATATGCCTTTCAGGCCTGATAATCCGCTTGTCTGGCGGCATAAAACGCCATTTATCGCCATAGAGATCATTGTATTAACATTACATTAACTAATAAAAGTGGTATTGATTATCGTTTTTGCTGGTCAAGCGGCTGTTTTTTCAACATATCGAAAAATGTTATCTTTCCGTAGTATACGATTTGGGCGGCATGCAAAAAATGACGCAGACAGTCACGGCGATTAAATGCAATAATCAAATGTTTTCAGTCAACAACAACACCAGTATATGGTTTGCGCAAGGCAAAGGATTATTTTTATGAAGCTTAAAAACACCCTCCTGGCGTCTGCTCTCCTGACAACCGCCGCGTTGTCTGCCCATGCAGCGACCGAGTTGACCCCGGAGCAGGCGGCTGCGCTGAAGCCCTACGATCGCGTTGTCGTCACCGGCCGCTTTAACGCCATCGGCGACGCCGTGCAGGCAGTATCGCGCAAAGCCGACAAAGACGGCGCGGCCTCATTCTATGTTGTCGACACGTCAGACTACGGCAATGGCGGCAACTGGCGCGTCACAGCAGACCTCTATAAAGAGGATGCGCCGAAAGCAGAGGCGCCGAAGAATCGCATCATTAATGGCGTGATGGAGCTGCCAAAAGATCAGGCCGTTGAGCTGATGCCCTACGACACTGTCACCGTTCAGGGCTTCTATCGCAGCCAGCCGGAAGTGAACGATGCCATCACCAAAGCGGCAAAAGCAAAAGGTGCCTATGCGTTCTTTATCGTGCGCCAGGTGGACGCCAACCAGGGCGGCAACCAGCGCATTACCGCCTATATCTACAAAAAAGATGCGGAAAAACGCGTGCTGCAGAGCCCGGATGCTATCCCGGCTGACTCTGAAGCGGGCCGCGCAGCGCTGGCCAAAGGCGGCGAAGCGGCGAAAAACGTGGAAATCCCTGGCGTCGCCACCACTGCTGCGGTGGGTTCAGGTACCGGCGTAGGCCGATTCTTCGAAACGCAGTCCTCCAAAGGCGGGCGTTACACTGTCACCTTGCCGGACGGCACTAAAGTGGAAGAAGTGAACAAAGTCACCGCGGCGCAAATGGTGCCGTTCGATAACATTCAGTTCACCGGCAACTACGGCAACATGACCGAGATCTCCTATCAGACGGCGAAACGTGCGGCGAAGAAAGGCGCGAAGTACTACCACATTACTCGCCAGTGGCAGGAACGCGGCGGCAATATCACCATCAGCGCCGATCTGTACAAATAATCGCTGCTGACTGGCTAAAAAGGCGGCGCATTGCCGCCTTTTCATTTTTTTTCATCCCCCGCCATTGCATGGCCCCCGGACACTCCGTAAAATCCCGCGCCTTAGCGCAATCCTCCATTTTTATGCGATTTCGCAAAATAAATATTCTGGAACAGCCGTTTTCACCTCGGGAATGCAATGGAAAAGAAACTGGGCCTGAGCGCCCTGACCGCCCTGGTCCTTAGCTCAATGCTCGGCGCTGGCGTATTCAGTTTGCCGCAAAATATGGCTGCCGTGGCCAGCCCCTCCGCTCTGCTCATCGGCTGGGCGATCACTGGCGTCGGGATCCTGTTTCTCGCTTTCGCCATGCTGCTGTTGACCCGTATTCGCCCCGACCTTGACGGCGGGATCTTCACCTACGCTCGCGAAGGGTTCGGCGAGCTGATCGGCTTCTGTTCCGCCTGGGGATACTGGCTGTGCGCGGTGGTCGCCAACGTCTCCTATCTGGTCATCGTCTTTTCGGCGCTCAGTTTTTTCACCGATACCCCTGAGCTGCGGCTGTTTGGCGATGGTAATACCTGGCAGTCCATCGTCGGCGCGTCGGGTCTGCTGTGGGTCGTCCACTTTCTGGTCCTGCGCGGCGTCCAGACGGCGGCGGGCATTAACCTGGTGGCCACCCTCGCTAAACTCCTGCCGCTGGGCGCGTTTATCGCGCTTGCCGCGCTGGCCTTCCAGCTGGATACGTTCCGCCTCGATTTCAGCGGCCTGGCGCTGGGCGTACCGGTGTGGGAGCAGGTGAAAAATACCATGCTGATCACCCTGTGGGTGTTTATCGGCGTGGAGGGGGCGGTGGTGGTGTCCGCCCGCGCGCGGCACAAGCGCGACGTTGGCCGTGCGACCTTGCTGGCGGTGCTGTCCGCCCTCGCGGTTTACCTGCTGGTCACCCTGCTGTCGCTGGGCGTCGTGCCGCGCAGCGAACTGGCTGAAATGCGTAACCCGTCGATGGCGGGACTGATGGTCAGGCTGATGGGGTCGTGGGGGGAGATCGTGATTGCCGCCGGGCTTATCGTCTCGGTGTGCGGCGCCTATCTGAGCTGGACGATTATGGCCGCGGAAGTGCCTTTCCTCGCCGCTACGCACAAAGCCTTCCCGCGACTGTTTGCCCGTCAGAATAGCAACAACGCCCCGTCCGCCTCATTGTGGCTGACCAATATCAGCGTTCAGCTGTCGCTGGTGCTCATCTGGCTGACCGGGTCAGACTACGGCACCCTGCTGACTATTGCCTCAGAGATGATCCTCGTCCCCTATCTGCTGGTCGGCGCCTTTTTGCTGAAAATCGCCACACGCCTACTGCACAAAGCAGTGGCTATCGGTGCCTGCATTTATGGCTTATGGTTATTATACGCGTCGGGACCTGTGCATTTGCTGTTGTCGGTGGTACTTTACGCTCCGGGTCTTCTGGTCTTTTTGTACGCCCGACGTACGCACCAGCACGATCGTTCGCTCAAACGCCGCGAAGTGGCGCTAATTGGTTTATTGCTGGTTGCCGCTGTGCCGGCAACGTGGATGCTGGTGGGGTAAGCGGTCGCCCTGCCGCAGAATGCATAGGAGATACCCATGGCTGAACAACAGCCCCGCCCGATTCTGATCACCGGAGCAGGCCGCCGCATCGGCCTCGCTCTGGCACACCATTTTCTGCAGCAGCACCAGCCCGTCATCGTCAGCTATCGCACGCCCTATCCGGCGATTGACGGCCTGCGCGAAGCGGGCGCCCTCTGTCTGCAGGCCGATTTCAGCAGCGATGACGGCATACTCACCTTCGCCGAAGCGGTCAAATCGCATACCAGCGGCCTGCGCGCCATCATCCATAACGCCAGCGACTGGATGGCGGAAAAGCCGGGCGTCCCGCTGAGCACCGTCATCAACCGCATGATGCAGATCCACGTCCACGCTCCCTATCTGCTCAACCACGCGCTGGAGGCGTTGCTGCGCGGCCACGGTCATGCCGCCAGCGACATTATCCATATCACCGATTATGTGGTAGAGCGCGGCAGCGACAAACATATCGCCTACGCCGCCAGCAAAGCCGCACTGGATAACATGACCCGCTCCTTCGCCCGCAAGCTGGCGCCAGAGGTTAAGGTCAACGCCATTGCACCGTCGCTGATTATGTTTAATGAGGGTGACGACGAGGCGTATCGTCAGCAGGCGCTGGATAAATCGCTGATGAAAATCGCCCCAGGTGAAAATGAGATTAGTGAACTTATCGACTACCTGTTGAGCAGTCGCTACGTTACCGGCCGCTCATTCGCCGTCGACGGCGGCCGCCCGCTGCGTTAGTGGAAGCGGCTCCAGCCAAGGATTAACAGCCAGGCGCACAGCCCCCAGCATCCCACCGCGCCTGCCAGCGCCAACGGCAGGCGCATGATCCCGGTGAAATACCACAGTGACAGCAGATAGATAAAATAGGGAATAATCGACCACATACCGAACACGATGGTCGCGCGCAAGGCTTCAATCCCCCGTTCGCTGGCGACGATATAGTGGGCGATCAGCGCAAAGGTGGGAAACAGCGGGATCAGGCCGGCGATAGCGTAGTTTTTGGTTTTCGCCAGCACGCCAATCAGCACCACCACCAGCGCACCCAGCAGCGCTTTGATTAACAGCCCCATATCCTTATGCCTTAACAGTGAATCAATAAGTTAGCGCAGCATAGCGGATTTAGCGCTGTTTATAAAAGAGTAATGGCGGGTAAAATAAGCGCGGTGTATGTTACTTCTTTTACTGATGTGCGATAGACATGAATAAAATCGTTTTTGTTGAGGATGACCCTGAGGTAGGCGCGTTGATCGCCGCTTATCTCGGCAAGCACGATATGGATGTGGTGGTCGAGCCTCGCGGCGACCGCGCAGAGGAGGTGATCGCCCGGGAAAAACCGGACCTCGTGCTGCTGGACATTATGCTACCCGGCAAAGACGGGATGACGCTCTGCCGCGATCTGCGCGGGCAATGGCAAGGGCCCATTGTCCTGCTGACCTCACTCGACAGCGACATGAACCATATTCTCTCCCTCGAGATGGGCGCCAGCGATTATATCCTGAAAACCACACCGCCAGCGGTGCTTCTCGCGCGACTGCGTCTGCATTTACGCCAGCATATCGCTCCGGCGGGCGCCGGCGCCGGTACCCCGGCAACGCTCACGCCGCACAAAACCATCTCCTTTGGTTCGCTGACCATTGACCCGGTCAACCGCCAGGTGCTGCTCGGCGGAGAAAGCGTCGCATTGTCGACGGCCGATTTCGATCTGCTGTGGGAGCTGGCCACCCACGCCGGGCAAATTATGGACCGCGACGCGCTGCTGAAAAATTTACGCGGCGTCACCTACGACGGGATGGATCGCAGCGTTGACGTGGCTATCTCCCGCCTGCGCAAAAAACTGCTCGACAACGCCACGGAGCCCTATCGTATTAAGACCGTTCGCAACAAAGGCTACCTGTTCGCCCCACACGCCTGGGACAACTAAGCTTCTCCCGCGGCCCTGCGAGGGGCCCGTTTTATGGAGCACTCCCCGACAGTAACCACCTCAACTTTTACTGCTTAGGGCAACTGCGCGGGTTTCCCTCTGCGCGCCCGCTGCCCGCTGCGAATTAGTCATATTGCGTAAATCAATAGATTTAGCCGTACAGTTCCCCATCACATAAGCCTTCAATATGATTGTGCTCAAGGACTTACTGTTATCAGAGTGGCATAAAGCCTGAAAACACAGGACTTTTGCATGATGAAATACGTTGTACTTTTGGCACTCTCACTCTTCACTTCACTCTCTGGTTGGGCTTTTTCCCTCGACAACGCCGATATTCGACTCCTCTGTCCACAGCGCGGGCAAATCGAGGTGATCCTCCACCGCTATGAACATACCCAGCAATCCTGGGGACAGCATCACTTTGAAACGGGAGGCGGCCACGTTCGCCAGGGACCGCTGCTGGTGATCCCGTTTGCCAACCTCGATCAGATGATTTACCACCAGACCACCGGCGAATTTGCTTACTGGTATGCCAAAACGGAAAAGCTGGTGCGCTGTCGTCTGCTGAGTCTGACGACCCTCTATCCGGTCGATATCCCCTACTATCGCGAGTAGCGCATCCATCGACGTACTGAATACGTTAGGCACACTACTGGCCTGATATCGACGTAAACTCACGATGAGTGACACTGTCACATATTAAACGACAGTGCGCTCCCGGCTAGCTATTGTCAGGGGGCATAAACCCTGCTTTGATAGCGTATCGGTTATTCCCGCGCGGGTCTCGGCTCGCCCAGATAAACCCATGACGTTTCCGCCCCGCCGGGCAGATGGTCCCGGGGCACCAGACAGGTCCTCATTTGAATACGCGGTAATGTAATGAAAAAGCTGTTCGTGCAGTTCTATCTTCTGCTCTTCGTCTGCTTTCTGGTGATGACCATGCTGGTCGGCCTGGTCTATAAATTTACCGCGGAGCGCGCCGGACGGCAGTCGCTTGACGATCTGATGAAAAGCTCGCTGTATCTGATGCGCAGCGAGCTGCGGGAAATTCCGCCGCGCGACTGGAGCAAAACCCTTAAAGAGCTGGACCTGAATTTGTCGTTCGATCTGCACATCGAGCCAATGAGCAAATTTAAGCTCTCGGAGAGTTCCCTGCAGCACCTGCGCGCCGGCGATATTGTCGCCCTCGACGATCAGTACACCTTTATTCAGCGCATTCCCCGCAGCCATTATGTGCTGTCGGTGGGCCCGGTGCCCTATCTCTATTTTCTGCATGAAATGCGCCTGCTGGACGTGGCGCTGATGGCGTTTATCGCCATCTCGCTGGCCTTTCCGGTGTTTATCTGGATGCGTCCGCACTGGCAGGACATGTTGCGCATTGAGACCGCTGCTCAGCGCTTTGGCGAAGGCCACCTCACGGAGCGCATTCACTTCGACAGTATGTCCAGCTTCGAACGTCTCGGGGTGGCCTTCAACCAGATGGCCGATAACATCAATGCACTTATTGCCAGCAAAAAGCAGCTGATTGACGGTATCGCCCATGAGCTGAGAACGCCGCTGGTGCGACTGCGCTATCGTCTGGAGATGAGCGAAAACCTCACCGAAGCGGAATCGCAGGCGCTGAATCGCGATATCGGTCAGCTGGAAGCGCTGATTGAAGAACTCCTGACCTACGCCCGCCTTGACCGCCCGCAGACGGAGCTCAGCCTGACCACCCCCGATTTTCCCGCCTGGATCAGTGACCATGTCGAGGATATTCAGATGGTCAACCCACAGCGCGAGGTCGCTCTGGCGACGCTGACCCAGGGTAACTACGGCGCGCTGGATATGCGGCTGATGGAGCGGGTACTGGATAATCTGGTGAATAACGCCCTGCGCTACAGTTCCCAGCAGGTGGCGGTCAGCCTGACCCTGCAAGGTTCACGCGCGTCGTTGCAGGTTGATGATGACGGTCCGGGAATCGCCCCCGAGGAGCGCGAGCGGGTGTTTGAGCCCTTTGTCCGGCTTGATCCCAGCAGGGACCGGGCGACCGGTGGATGCGGCCTCGGCCTGGCGATTGTCCACAGTATCGCCCAGGCAATGGGCGGCGACGTGCGCTGCGAGGCCAGCCCTCTCGGCGGCGCCCGCTTCTGCTTTAGCTGGCCGGTCTATCATCAGCTGCCTGATTTTACCTCTGCCTGAAGAAAACTTGCGCAGAAGCCGCGCGCTAGGTATGCTGCAAAAATCCAATAGTATGTTGTAACTAAGGTAATGATCATGGCCAGCTACGACCTCGTTGAACGTCTGAATGATACCTTTCGCCAGATCGAGCTGGAGCTGCAGGCGTTCCGGCAGGCGTTAAGTGACTGTCGGCTGCTGGCGGGCCGGGTATTTGAACTGCCGGCGGTCAGTAAGGATGCCGAGCACGATCCGCTGGCCACCATTCCGGTGGTACAGCACATCGGCAAGGCGGCCCTGGCGCTCGCGCTACGCCACTACAGCCATCTGTTTATCCAGCAGCAGTCGGAAACCCGCAGCAGCAAGGCCGCCGTTCGCCTGCCGGGCGCTATCTGCCTGCAGGTCACCGCTGCGGAGCAACAGGATCTGCTGGCGCGCATTCAGCATATCAATGCCCTAAAGGCCACCTTCGAGAAAATCGTCACCGTCGACTCCGGCCTGCCCTCCACTGCCCGTTTTGAATGGGTGCATCGCCACCTGCCGGGCTTAATTACCCTTAGCGCCTATCGCACGCTGACGCCCCTTGTCGACCCCAGCACCATCCGCTTCGGCTGGGCCAATAAGCACGTGATTAAAAACCTGACCCGCGATCAGGTGTTGATGATGCTGGAGAAAAGCCTGCAATCGCCGCGGGCGGTACCGCCGTGGACCCGTGAACAGTGGCAGAGCAAGCTTGAAAGGGAGTATCAGGACATCGCCGCCCTGCCGCAGAGGGCGCGGCTGAAGATCAAACGGCCGGTGAAAGTGCAGCCGATCGCCCGCGTCTGGTACGCCAGCGAGCAGAAACAGATACAGTACGCCTGCCCCAGCCCGCTGATTGCCCTGATTTCCGGCAGCCAGGGGGTGAGCGTGCCGGATATTGGCGAGCTGCTGAACTACGATGCCGACAATGTGCAGTATCGCTACAAACCGGAGGCGCAGTCGCTGAGATTACTGATCCCGCGCCTGCACCTCTGGCTGGCTAGCGAGTAGCCAGACTGCCGACCATCTCCTCCGGGCGCACCCAGCTGTCGAATTCGGCTTCCGTCAGGTAGCCCAGCGCCAGCGCCGAGGCCTTCAGGGTCAGCCCCTCGTGGTGGGCTTTTTTAGCAATTTCTGCCGCTTTATCGTAGCCGATATGGGTATTCAGCGCAGTGACCAGCATCAGCGACTCATTGAGCAACTGGCTGATCCGCTCGCGATTCGGCTCGATACCCACCGCACAGTGCTCGTTAAAGCTCGCCATGCCGTCCGCCAGCAGCCGCACCGACTGCAGGAAATTATGAATGACCATCGGGCGATAGACGTTAAGCTCAAAGTTGCCGGAAGCACCGCCGATATTCACCGCCACGTCGTTGCCCAGCACCTGACAGCAGACCATGGTCAACGCTTCGCACTGGGTTGGATTGACCTTACCCGGCATGATGGAGGAACCCGGTTCGTTTTCCGGGATGGCGATTTCGCCAATACCGCAGCGCGGGCCGGAGGCCAGCCAGCGGACATCGTTAGCGATTTTCATCAGCGACGCCGCCAGGCCTTTCAGCGCACCGTGGGCATGGACCAGGGCATCGACAGTGGCCAGCGCCTCAAACTTATTCGGCGCGGTGACAAATGGCTGTCCGCTGAGCGACGCCAGCTCGGCCGCCACCCGTACGGCGTATTCCGGATGGGTATTCAGGCCGGTTCCTACCGCCGTCCCGCCCAGCGCCAGCTCGGCAAGATGCGGCTGACTGGCTTCAATGTGCTTCAGGCTATGGTCCAGCATCGCCACCCAGCCGGAGATCTCCTGGCCTAAGGTGAGCGGCGTGGCGTCCTGCAGATGGGTGCGGCCGATCTTGACGATATCCCTGAAGGCCACCGCTTTGTCGTTGAGCGTCGCCCGCAGCCCCTGCAGCGATGGGATCAGTTTTTCCCGCAGGGCAATCAGCGCCGCAACGTGCATGGCGGTCGGGAACACATCATTTGAGCTCTGGCTTTTATTCACATCGTCATTGGGATGAATTTTTCGCCCCATCCCCCGCTCACCGCCAAGCAGTTCACTGGCGCGGTTAGCCAGCACCTCGTTCATGTTCATATTGCTTTGGGTGCCGGAGCCGGTCTGCCAGATAGCCAGCGGAAACTCCTGCGCGTGCTTTCCGGCGAGGACTTCGTCAGCGGCGGCGACGATCGCCCCGGCTTTCTCCGCCGTCAACAGCCCGAGATCCTGGTTAACCTTCGCCGCCGCCCGTTTGGTCAGCGCCAGGGCGTATATCAGCTCCCCGGGCATTTTTTCGCTTGAGATGCGGAAATGCTCCAGCGAGCGCTGGGTCTGGGCGCCCCAGAGTTTATCCGCCGGGACGTCGATGGCGCCCATCGAATCTTTTTCACTGCGATGCGTTGTCATTACTTTCTCCTTGGATGGAATGTGCGTCATAGCGACAAAGCTCACCTGCTCAAAAGATTAAGTATTGGCCAGATTAATAAGTTGTTTTAGTGGTTCGTGCCGCTAAGCGGCATAAAAAAGCCGCCGCGGAGGGCGGCCCGGACCGCTGACAAAATGCAATCGTCGGGATTGCCCGGCGGCGCTGCGCTTGCACGGGCCTACAGAGAAGAGCGTAACTATTTGATATTGCTGTTTTTCGTAGACCGGGTAAGGCGAAAGCCGTCACCCGGCAGAAAGGCGATCACAATGACGAAAACCGGTTTGTCATCGGCCAGAGCCGCCCCGGAGGGCGGCGTGGGTTACTTCACGCAGCGCGAGCACTGCGAGGTCTGGATCTGCTGGAAGAAGTCGTTGCCTTTGTCATCGACGAGGATAAACGCCGGGAAATCTTCCACTTCGATTTTCCAGATAGCCTCCATCCCCAGCTCCGGATAGGCCACACATTCCAGGCTGCGGATGCTCTGCTGAGCCAGCACCGCCGCCGGGCCGCCGATGCTGCCGAGGTAGAAGCCGCCGTGTTTGTGGCAGGCGTCGGTCACCTGCTGGCTGCGGTTACCCTTCGCCAGCATGATTTTGCTCGCGCCGTGCGACTGCAGCAGGTCGACGTAAGAATCCATGCGGCCTGCGGTGGTCGGTCCCAGAGAGCCGGAGGCGTAACCGTCCGGCGTCTTGGCCGGCCCCGCGTAGTAGATCGGATGGTCTTTGACGTACTGGGGCAGCGCTTCGCCATTATCGATAAGCTCTTTCAGCTTGGCGTGGGCGATATCGCGGGCGACGATGATAGTGCCGCTCAGCGACAGGCGGGTGGACACCGGATACTGCGACAGCAGCGCCAGGATCTCGCTCATCGGCTGGTTAAGGTTCACCTTCACCGCTTCGCCTTCCCCGGCCTGACGCAGATGCTCAGGGATATATTTCCCCGGGTTGCTCTCCAGCTTCTCGATCCAGATGCCGTCGCGGTTGATTTTGGCTTTGATGTTGCGGTCGGCGGAACAGGAAACCCCCATCCCTACCGGGCAGGACGCGCCGTGACGCGGCAGACGGATCACGCGGATATCGTGGGCGAAGTATTTCCCGCCGAACTGCGCGCCGAGGCCAAGGTTTTGCGCCTCCAGCAGCAGCTCCTGCTCCAGCTGCACATCGCGGAACGCCTGACCATGTTCGTTACCTTCCGTCGGCAGGCCGTCGTAGTATTTAGTGGACGCCAGCTTGACGGTCTTCAGCGTCGCTTCCGCCGAGGTGCCACCGATCACAAAGGCGATATGGTACGGCGGACAGGCGGCAGTCCCGAGGGTGCGCATCTTCTCGACGAGGTAGTTTTTCAGCTTCGCCGGGGTGATCAGCGCTTTGGTTTCCTGGTACAGATAGGTTTTGTTCGCCGAGCCGCCGCCCTTGGCGATGCAGAGGAATTTATACTCATCGCCATCGGTAGCATAGAGGTCGATCTGCGCTGGCAGGTTGGTGCCGGTGTTGACCTCTTTATACATATCCAGCGGCGCGTTCTGCGAGTAGCGCAGGTTGTCCTGGATATAGGTGTTGTACACCCCCTGCGCCAGCGCGGCCTCATCGCCCCCGCCGGTCCATACGCGCTGGCCTTTTTTACCCATGATGATGGCAGTGCCGGTATCCTGGCAGGTGGGCAGAATGCCTTTGGCGGCGATATCAGAGTTGCGCAGGAACTGCAGCGCGACGTATTTGTCGTTTTCGCTGGCTTCCGGGTCGTTAAGGATATCCGCCACCTGCTGCTGATGCGCCGGGCGAAGCATAAAGGAGGCGTCGTGGAAGGCATGCTGCGCCAGAAGGGTCAGCGCCTGAGGGTCAACTTTTAGCACTTCCTGGCCGGCGAATTCGGCGACGGAGACGTAATCACTGCTGAGGAGATAATACTCGGTGTCATCCTTTTTGAGGGGAAAAGGATCCTGGTAAACAAACGGTTTATTCGACATTGTACTCTCACTTACTGCTTTGGCTGATTATGTTTCAGGCAGGGACTCCATGTGCCTGTAGAAAAGCGAGTCGATCAATCTTACACAATTTTTTAACAAAAACTGAGACAGGGACGACTTTTTCTTTCAGCAGTTGCTTCTCCACGGTTTGCTGGTTTAATAGGGCGATAATTTACTTTGATTGATACAGGGAATGAGAATGCAAAAGCTGATCAACGCCGTACAGAACTACGCCTGGGGAAGTCACACCGCCTTAACCGAGCTGTATGGCATCGCCAACCCGGACAACCTGCCAATGGCCGAGCTGTGGATGGGGGCGCATCCGAAAAGCAGCTCGCAGATCCTGGCGGCCGACGGCCAGCCGCGTTCGCTGCGCGAGGTGATTGACGCGGATAAAGCCGCCCTGCTCGGCGACAAGGTAGCACAACGCTTCGGCGAGCTGCCGTTCCTGTTTAAAGTCCTGTGCGCCGCTCAACCGCTTTCCATTCAGGTTCATCCCAACAAGCAGGCGTCCGAAGAAGGTTTCGCCCGCGAGAACGCCGCCGGCATCCCGCTCTCCGCCGCCGAGCGCAACTACAAAGATCCGAACCACAAGCCGGAGCTGGTCTTCGCCCTGACGCCGTTCCTGGCGATGAACGCCTTCCGCGAGTTCAGCGAGATTGTCAGCCTGCTGCAGCCGGTAGCCGCCGCGCACCCGGCCATCGGCGCGTTCCTGCAGCAGCCGGACGCGACGCACCTGAGCCAGCTGTTTGCCAGCCTGTTGAATATGCAGGGTGCGGAAAAGGCCCAGGCGCTGCAGGTGCTGCGCGAGGTACTGGCCCGTGAACAGGGCGAACCGTGGCAGACTATCCGCCTGATCGCGGAATTCTATCCGGACGACAGCGGCCTTTTCTCCCCGCTACTGCTGAACGTGGTGAAGCTGAACCCAGGCGAAGCGATGTTCCTGTTTGCTGAAACGCCGCACGCCTATCTGCAGGGGGTGGCGCTGGAGGTGATGGCCAACTCAGATAACGTACTGCGCGCTGGCCTGACGCCGAAATACATTGATATCCCTGAGCTGGTCGCTAACGTCAAGTTCGAAGCCAAACCGGCGGCTGAGCTGCTGACCCAGCCGCAGCGCCACGGCGCGGAGCTGGACTTCCCGATCCCGGTGGAAGATTTTGCCTTCTCGCTGCACGACCTCTCCGCCGAGGCCAGCGATCTGGCCCAGGCGAGCGCGGCGATCGTGTTCTGTGTTGACGGCGAAGCCGTGCTGCACAAAGGTGAACAGAGCCTGACCCTCAAGCCGGGCGAGTCAGCTTTCGTGGCCGCCAGTGAATCACCGGTGCAGGTCACCGGCCACGGTCGCGTGGCGCGCGTATTCAATAAGCTCCAGTAAGTGGCTGACCTTTCAGGTCGCGCTTACTGATCGTGACAACTCAGCCAGGCGGTCTCTCCGCCTGGCTTCATTTATGGACAAATGCTATGAAAAAATCGCTGGTCGCAGCAGGAATCATCGTGGCGCTGGGCGTGGTATGGACAGGCGGCGCCTGGTTCACCGGCAAACAACTGGAAGGCCGGATCGCCGATATGGTGCAGCAGGCCAACGCCCAGCTGCGCAGCAGCGCGCCGGAGTCAGGTCTGGAGCTGAGCTATCAGAATTACCAGCGCGGGCTGTTCAGCAGCCACCTGCAGCTGGTGGTGAAGCCAGTCGCCGGTCAGGCTAACGGCTGGCTGGCCGCCGGGCAGAGCGTGGTGCTGGACGAAGTGGTCGATCACGGCCCCTTCCCGCTGGCCTCGTTAAAAGCCTTCAATCTGGCCCCGGCGATGGCGTCGGTCCACACCACACTGGTGAAAAACGACGCCAGCCAGGCGCTGTTCGAGATAGCCAAAGGCAGCTCCCCCTTTACCGTCGATACGCGCATTGCCTACAGCGGCGACAGCCAGTCGGCTATCATCCTCAATGCCCTCGACTACGCCAAAGGGGATGAAAAAGTCACCTTCAGCGGCGGTCAGTTCCAGCTCGAGGCCGACCGCGACGGTAAAAACATCAGCCTGAAGGGCCAGGCCGGTAGCGGTCAGATCGATGCCCTCAACGAATATAACCAGAAGGTACAGCTGCGCTTCGTCAACCTGACCACCGACGGCGCCACCGAGCTGGCCAGCTTCAACGAACGCATCGGCCAGCAAAAAATGACCCTCGATAAACTGGCCATCAGCGTCGAAGGCAAAGAGCTGGCGCTGATCGACGGCATGGCGCTGGACGGCGGCTCCACGCTGACCCAGGACGGCAAAGGCGTGAACAGCCAGGTGAACTACACCGTCAACAGCCTCAAGCTGCAGGGGCAGGATATGGGCAGCGGCAAACTGACGCTAAAAGTGGATAATGTCGATGGTCAGGCGTGGCACCAGTTTAGTCAGCAGTACAGCGCGCAGTCTCAGGCGCTGCTGGCGAAACCGGAGCTGGCGCAGAATCCGGAGCTGTACCAGCAGGCGTTAACCGAAACCCTGTTCAATGCGCTGCCGATCCTGCTTAAAGGCAACCCGTCGGTGACTATCTCTCCGCTGAGCTGGCGCAACGCCAAAGGCGAAAGCACGCTGAATCTGTCGGTTCTGCTGAAGGACCCGGCCCAGGTGACCACCCCGCCGCAGACCCTGGCGGACAGCCTGGATCGCGTGGTGCAGTCTCTTGACGGCAAGGTGGTGATCCCGGTGGATATGGCGACGGAGTTTATGACGAAAATCGCCGGTCTGGAAGGTTATCAACCGGCCGATGCCGCCAAACTCGCCGAACAGCAGGTCAAAGGCCTGGCAGCGATGGGCCAGATGTTCCGCATCACCACCATGGAAGATAACGCCATCAGCAGCAGTCTGCAGTACGCGAACGGCCAGGTGACGCTGAACGGACAGAAAATGCCGCTGCAGGATTTTGCCGCGATGTTTGGTCTGGAAGCGCCTTCGCTGCCGGACAGCGCGCCGCAGGAGGGCCAGCCGCAGCAGGATGACGCCGCTCCTCAGCAGGACGACGCGGCCCCGCAGCCGTAACTTATCGGTTCAGGAGACGGCCATCGCGCGCCGTCTCCGTCATTTTCGCGTCACCAGCCGCGGGGGCATTATCTGGTTTCGCGCCTCGCCGGTCCCCTCTTCCAGCCGCCGCAGCATTGAATCGGCCAGCGTTTTCCCCATCTCGCGCGCCGGGGTGGTCACCCAGGTGAGCGGCAGGTCATCAAGCGCCGCCTCCGGCACATCGGCAAATGCCGCCAGCGCCACCCGCTGTTCAAAGTAACTCTCGACGCCATCCTCCCCGCTCTGCCTTCCAGCCCTTAGCAGACCGAACCATGCGCCGGTCGCCACCACGTTGTTGTAACACAGCACCGCAGTGATGGTCGGATTCTGGCGCAACAGCCCCGCCATCGCCTCCGCCGCCTGCTTCTGGCTGGACTCGCACTCCAGCACCCATTCGCTGTGAAACGGCAGACCGTATTTCAGCAACGTGGCGCAATAGCCGCCGACCCGCTCGGCGCGCGTCAGCGACGAGCTCTGCCCGCCAAGCCAGGCAATCCGCTGATGGCCGCGGCGGATCAGATGCTCGGTCACCAGCTGTGCCGCCTGCATGTTGTCCGGGCGGATCAGGTCGACATCATCAAGGTAGCTGGCGCGGGAAGCGAACACCAGCGGCACCCCCGCCTCCGCCGCCCGCTCGCGCAGCTCGCTCCCGCGGTCGATCGCCCCGGCGATAATCACCCCGTCGACACCCTGCGCCGCGAGGGTATCAAACCGCTGGGCCATCTTCTCGCCGCTGCGTCCTCCCTGGGTGAGAAATACCATTTTCCCCTGCCTCTCCAGCGCATCGGTGAGGCCGGCGGTTAATTCAGCGTAAAACGGTTTTGACAGGTCGCTGACGATAAGGCCAATCACCCCGCTTTGCCCACCGCGCAGCGAGGCCGCCTGACGGTTGCGCACAAATCCCAGCTGTTCGATAGCCTGATTAACCCGCTCGCCGGTGGCGCTGGAGATACGCCCTTTACCGCTCAGTACCAGTGAAACGGTACTCACGGAGACGCCGGCAGCCAGCGCCACATCATTGATGGTGATCTTTTTTGCGATTGCCATAACCTGCTGGCTGACTCCCTTGCCTGTCGATAAATCGTTTTATCATTGTGCGATCTTTATAAACGTTATTATCGCTTGAATATGTGATTTTTATCGCACTAAAAAGTGGTAAAACGTTTTATCTTGCCGTGGCGTTAGTTCTTCCCGACCACTTATGAATCAGGAACCGTGCTATGACGGCGAAAACAGCACCAAAAATCACCTTATGGGAATTTTTCCAGCAGCTGGGAAAAACCTTCATGCTGCCCGTGGCGTTGCTCTCGTTTTGCGGGATCATGCTGGGGATCGGCAGCTCGTTAAGCAGCCACGATGTACTGACGCTGCTGCCATGGCTGGATATGCCGCTGCTGCAGGCGATCTTTATCTGGATGAGCAAAGTCGGCTCCTTCGCCTTCAGCTTCCTGCCGGTCATGTTCTGTATCGCCATCCCGCTGGGTCTGGCGCGGGAGAACAAAGGCGTCGCCGCCTTCGCCGGCTTCGTTGGCTATGCGGTCATGAATCTGGCGGTCAATTTCTGGCTGACGGCGAAAGGCATTCTGCCCACCACTGACGCCGCGATCCTGAAGGCTAACAATATCCAGAACATCATCGGCATTCCGTCGATCGATACCGGGATCCTCGGGGCGGTTATCGCCGGGATCATCGTCTGGCTGCTGCATGAACGCTTCCATAACATTCGCCTGCCGGATGCCCTGGCTTTCTTCGGCGGCACTCGCTTCGTGCCGATCGTCACCACCGTGGTGCTGGGGCTGGTCGGGCTGGCGATCCCGCTGGTATGGCCAGTCTTCGCCATGGGGATCAACGCCCTCGGGAAGATGATCAACAGCGCCGGGGATTTTGGCCCGATGATCTTCGGCACCGGCGAGCGCCTGCTGTTGCCGTTTGGCCTGCACCACATCCTGGTGGCGCTGATCCGCTTCACTGAAGCCGGCGGTACCCTCGACGTCTGCGGCCACAGCGTCAGCGGCGCGCTGACCATCTTCCAGGCGCAGCTGAGCTGCCCGACTACCCACGGCTTCGCCGAAAGCGCCACCCGCTTCCTGTCGCAGGGTAAAATGCCGGCCTTCCTCGGCGGCCTGCCGGGCGCCGCGCTGGCGATGTACCACTGCGCCCGTCCGGAAAACCGGCATAAAATTAAAGGCCTGCTGATCTCCGGGGTCATCGCCTGCGTGGTCGGCGGCACCACCGAGCCGCTGGAATTCCTGTTCCTGTTCGTGGCGCCGGTGCTGTACGTCATCCACGCGCTGCTGACCGGTCTCGGCTTTACCATCATGGCGGTGCTCGGAGTGACCATCGGCAACACTAAAGTAAAATACACCTCATTAAGAATTGAGGCGTAAAAACAGCTATACCTGTCGCCCCAATGGATTACCAAGGAGGTGATGACCAATGTCTGCACATGTTACAATCTTAAGAAATACAGTACTTCCAGTGAAATTCAATACCATGAATCGTCCACGCTTATATTCATATATCCGTTACTCCAGCGAACGACAAGGTAAAGGTAGTTCGATTGAGCGTCAGAAGAGCTACATTGCTGAAATGGCAAAACAGATTGCTACTGAGTACGATCTGGAGATTTTCGAGGAATACCAAGATTTAGGGGTATCCGCGTACAAGGGTAAAAACGTTCAGGAAGGAGCTTTATCGGATTTCATAGACCAAGTTGAATCCGGTTTGATCCCAAAGGGGTCTTTCCTCTTGATTGAATCCCTTGATCGCTTCTCACGCCAGAACGCCATGCAAGCGGTTAACCTTTTCACCAGCTTATTACTTAATGGCATCACGGTAATTACCGGGATTGATAAACAGGTTTACAGACAGACTGAAGTAAACACCGAGACATTGCAGCAACTGATGTTTAGCGTGATGTTGTTCAGCCGTGCAAACGAAGAAAGTTCAACCAAATCACACCGCACCATTGCAAGTGCTCTGTCCAAGATCAGACGTCACCAGGAACGGAAACCAGGTGATCCTGTAGTCGCAATTAAAGAGTTAGGCTCGGATAAATGGTGGACAGATTCAAGTACTGGATATGTCAATCCGCATCCAGTCCTGTTCCCCATAGCAAAAAAAATTATCCAGTTAAAACAAGACGGTTGGTCAAATCGGATGATCCTTCAACATCTGAAAAACAACTACGATGGACCGGTTATTGGCAACAAAAAATCAAAAGGTATATGGAATATGCAGCATTGTTCCAGAATCCTTGAACCTGCCATTTATGGACGAAAAGTAATCACTGTAAACAATGCAGAATACGTTCTGGATGATTATTACCCTGCGATCATCAGCAAAGATGAATATGAAGCGTTAAAGCTCCAAGTTGGAAACAAAGGATTTGCCCCGAATCGCGAGAGTAATCCAGAAATACCATTACTTTCCGGTATTGGTATTTTGCACTGTGCGCACTGCTCATGTTACATGGTTAAGGCTAAATCAACCCTTAAAAACCATCCACATGCTTACCGTTACCAATGTGCATCCAGAGATTTACATCAAGATTGTAATAAGTGGGGATTCAGGGCAAGCACCCTTGAAAGGACGATTTTACAACTAATAGCCGATAGAATATTCTTACAGACGAAATATCAACCATCTGGTTTAGAAGGGAAAATAGCGGACATACAATCGCAAATTGAGAACTATGTATTGGCTATAGGTTCAGCTAAAAGCCCTGAGATCATTAATAGCCTCACTTCGCAAATTGATCAACTAGAACAAGAAAAACAAAGTCTGATAGTGGAAAAAAGACTATACGATGAATCAATCGTGCAAATGAACACTGAAGGTTGGGACAAGTTCAGGAAGTTTGACATTGATGACGCACTTAACCCTTTACGCACAAAAATAAGAGCAAACATTAAGACCGTTATTATGCGCGTAGATTGCTCCAGAATAGATAAGAAACACAACTTGTTTACCATCACATACCGCGATCAGCATAAACAGCGTATCGTTATCGAAAACAACTCAGGCTGGAAGAAGGGTAAGATTTATGTTGAAGCGCAGACTATCAACGATATTCAAATTCTTGAATCTGAAGGTTTGATACTGCATGACCATATTGACATATTGATCAACCGAGACAAGTTCATGACGGAAGCGAAAAAACGACTAGATCATCCCCGAACACTGATCGATGAACTGACGGAATAAAGGTAAGTGTTAGTGCCATTGTAAAATTGCCCCACAGAAATGTTAGCGTAATCCATCGCTATATAGCCATGAATCGCTCTGTATCTTGTCAGAGCGATTAAAGCAGACTTCAGGCATCGTTCAATATAAAACCCCCGTAAAACTTGATACAGAGCGTTGTAGAGCAAGGGTTCAAAATTACATCGTATTCATTCTGTCTACGAACTGTACTTATTGCACCGCTCCTTATCGAAACACCTCTATGGTTGCCGGAAACCCCGCACAAAGTAGATTGTTATGTCTTTCAATCGCAGTATTCAAGACTAACCGCTGCCCGCCGCCCGACGTTAACACCAAGCATATGAACCATTTTAAAACCCTTTAAAAACAATACCCTTCGCATCTTCCCCCTCTTCTCCCCATGTTAATCGATCGTTTTTACAGATCAATTATACGATATTGATAGATTTCATAGATCAATGTAAGATCATGATTCTTCGGTTAGTGTTTCTCGTAAACAAGACTCACGGAATGAATACTCTGTCCACGATGGAGTGCGAAAGAAAGAAGGTATCCAGAATGACAATTCTTATTAAAACGTTAAAAATCATGGCGTCAGGTGTTGTTTTCGTTTCAGGTTTAACCACCGCCTCCAGTACCGTGTATTTCTTGCCAGAGGCAAAATCAATGGGTGTCGCCAGCAGCGACAAAAACGCACTGATGTTTCTCGGGATGGACAGGGATGTAAATCTGAAGGGAATATGCTTCGCGATGACAAAGCAATCATCATCAATCGTTCCGCTGGTAGATATCACTGCTACAACTGATAACGGCAGATTCACGATGCACGGGTTACGCCCTAATGTCAGTGATTCTAAAGAAGTCGCTTGTTCCTTCGGGTCCGAAGCTGGTGATTTCTTGACTGCCATTTCGAAGTCAACAACCGTTAACGTGAAGCTGGACTTCAATGGCGAGATCCGCAATTACAGTTTCGACACTACAGAGTTCGGAAAGGTATTGACTGCGAATGGGCAAGCCGTGGGGGAAAAAGCAGCTAAAGACTACGCTCAGGGAGTACGTGCACCCGTTTTCTATAGCAGCGGTAGCGAAGCTCCCAAAAACAATGCAGTAACCTCAAACGTCGATACACACAGTTATAAAGCAAGCGATGAGAAACTTAATTCGGTCTGGAAAAGCCTTAGCCCTGAAACCCGAAAACGATTGCTTCCTTCTCAAAGAGAATGGATAAAGCACAAATCCGGCTGCAATAATGAACAGAAATGTCTTACCGACATGACGAACAATCGCATTCGTGAACTGGAGTCTGAATATGGAAAATAATGCACTGACTTTGGTTTTAAAAAACGATTGGGTAGCATCGTCTTCTGGTAATACCTATACCGGAAAATACACAGTTGGACGGTTTCACCTGACAGATGCGTTCATCGTTGTGTATATGAAGCTGATACATGGAATTGAAATACCCGATTTATGGGTCAGTAGCAGTTTCACTAACATACCAGATACCGATACCCGTAGGGTTATGTATATGGAAGGCTGCGATATGTTATCGAAAGAAACAATGAACGAAATTCGTAATACGGTGAAGTCCCCAACAGACAATATGAAAATACACCGCAATGGCAATCATGTTACCAAAATAGAATTCATGGAAGAACGAAATGAAATCACCCTATGAACGTTATATTAAAATAGCAGTCATAACCGTCGCAATAGCCTACGGCATCAATCTCCTTTACGGGCTGACGCCCCCCCATATCAGCCTAAAACCCCCGAAGTGAAGGCCAAGGTAAATGCTGATACCGTAACTCAGCAACAACCTGAGCAACCATCCAAACCATCGATAATCGATATACTTCCGCGAATGTATACAATAGGGGAAGTTTATGCGCGGTTTGAACAACATGAATTCAGGGCAACAAATGACTTCAAAAAATGTCAGTTAATGGTAACAGGAAAAATAACTGGTATCGGTACTGTTACTTTCAGAAAAAATCCTGTAGTAACATTGGGTATTCCCGGTTCAGATGAAGGCCTGAAGTTCATATTTGAAGATACGAATTACAATAACGATAAAGTTGCTGCATTGAATATTGGGGATCTGATTATAATCGCCGGGAAGAATGCACGACCTGGAACCTTTGGTGGTATCTTTCTTGATGACTCGAAGATAATGACTGATATGATTTCAAAGAAGAAACGACAAATTTTGGTTGTCAATGGTGGCGTTTACGACCGGGAAATTTGCCAGAAGTAGCGTTGTCCTTGCCCTTGAAATGGAGGGGGAGAATCCCCTCCATCACCCCTTCAACAGGTATTGGCGCAAGCAGGAATCGAGTTTGAAGGGAGCTGCATTGCAAATTGTTTTGCGAAGCATCGCCAGTAAGATGGTACTCGAATTGTGCTTCATAACATTAAAGCAGGGCCTGCCCTGTAAAATGACCAATCCCCATAGACAAAAGCATAGCCATGGTACTCCAGAACGTAATTCTTATGATCGCCCTGACAGGAGAGGCTTTACTCAAAACCGAAGATATATAGCCAAGGACCGCCAGTGAAAAAAGGGTGGAAAGGATTATCAACAAAAAAGCCAGTTTCAGAGGGGAGAGCCATGCCACGATTAAGGGTAACACCGCACCAGCGGAAAAACTCAGGGCAGAAAAGACAGCTGCCTGTAGGGGCTGTGCAGAATTTATATCCGTCAACCCCAGTTCTTCACGGGCATGAGCATCCAGGGCATCTTTGACCATAAGTTGCTCCGCAACCTGCCGGGCAAGCTCTGGCTCCAGTCCACGTTGCATATAAAGTGAAGTCAGTTCCCGCACCTCTCCCTGATAATCAGTTTCCAGCTCCCTTTTTTCCTGGGCAAGTGCTGCGTTTTCGGTATCCGCCTGAGATGAGACGGAAACATATTCCCCTGTAGCCATTGACATAGCTCCGGCAACCAGTCCTGCAACACCTGCAAGTAAAACACCGGAAGGACTGCTATTTGCAGATGCAACCCCAAGAACAAGGCTCGCTGTCGAAACAATTCCGTCATTTGCCCCCAGTACAGCTGCCCTCAGCCATCCCACTTTTTCGATACTATGTCGTTCAAGATGCATATATTTTTTCCTTCAAATACGCATACTCATCGGAATTACGGATAAATAGAAAATGCATTGACGGATAAATGCGCGGTTATAGTCTGTTTTAGCCAACCATTACAGGGCATCTTATCCATCATAAACCTACAGCACTATTCGGTAACGGGATTTTTCCTTTGGCTACGAACGGTGAGGAAGATATGCAGCAACCCCATCGCACCATGTGCCCAGAAATAGGTTTCAATAAATACAGTCAGAAACTTATGCACATGCAGGACGGTTTCTGTCAGCACAGGTGACGTGCCAAGAGCAGTATTGAGAGCAAACCAGAATCCACCACATAATGCAACGCCCAATAGTGCAAGTACACCAAGCCCCTGAACCAGAGCAGCAATCCCACCAGCATGAGCTTCAGGAAGACGGAATGATATCAGCATTTTGATATCTTCAACCACACCTCGAAAATCAAGGACCACCCAGGCAAAATAGTAACGAAATCCTCGTTGTGTCAGCATCCATGCAAGCATGACAAACCCAAGGACAATCAGTGATAACCCAGTGATAACATGGAACCATGTTACGAACCCAGTGAGAGTATAGTCACTAAGCGCATCGCTTTCGGTAAGGTTTGAATTAATAATCTGCAATAAAATCAATACAGCTACGATGATATGCAGCACACGTAGAAATGGTGTGTTTTTGTGAGGAAGAGCATTACGTAAATTTTCGTTCATAATTTAGCCACTTTTTTAAGGTTGGTTGACCACTCAATATTATGCCTTTTTATTAATGATAACCTTAACTTCTCAAAACCAAGATGCACTCAGTAATATCCAAACCATGTTCAAAGGCCCAGTACTCGACAGGTAAATTCAGGTTCCTGAGTGGTTCTTATCGTCGCCAGATAGCCACGAAACAACGCAATGCTGTACAGAATGCTTATATCTGAACGCTTGAAATTCCAAAAGCGACGTGGATCGTACGGCACTTAATCCGACGACCGATGAAGAGTGCAGCCATGACAAAATCCATTCACCAAGCCACATTAGGTGACGTCGGAAATGATCTTCTTACGGCAAAGCACATGGCTTAGAATCCCTGTTCCAGCCTCGAAGAGGATACTGATGATTTATTTGCCGGAAAAAAGCATCTTAATGAGGGTCTCATACCGATGATGAAGACATTACGGGCATCAGTGTGTTAATCAACGGGGAGCAGGTCATCATGACCAACAAACAAAACACAGACTGACGCGTGACCACCAAATATAATTTGGCCCCCTGAATCCACCCCGCGCAACACCAATAGGTACTTAACTTATGTTGAGGCAACAAACTAAAATATGTAGCATTGATAATGCATGTTTGTTACCCCAACATTTTTATATGTATTTTGCAGATAAGATAACGTTGTGAAATTTCCTCACCAGTGCATAGCTATCTGCTTGATTACAGGCACGTGTATCATGTCAGTTCAGGGATATCTTTCCAGCATATCTACCTTCACCGAATAATTCCCGGTCTCAGTCAACACCTAGTTTATTGTGGTATTTTCTCATCAGACTGCCTAGTTTCTGTGCTGCAATTTTCCCGGCGTCAAGACCTTCCTTCTCAGCGGTACTTTCAACGGCAGTTACCTCATCAATTAGAAGTGACATGCCTGCAACATACGTTTCCCTGTCATACCCTTCTACAGGGCTGTTCAGGATGGACTCTGCTGTTGCTTTCAGTTCCCGCATATCTTTCCTGAAGGATGTAACGTCCTCCTCCTTAAGTGCTGCGCGGTAGCTTTTATTCATCATCTTCATGGCATGTTCAACACCGTCAGAACCAGCCATTACACAGGGGGATAAAAGAAGGGTGGCTCCTATCACAACAGTACGCATAATTTTTCTCATAATAGCCTCCATATTGTTTACTCTCGTTTTCACAGTCAGAAGGGGTAATATTGCGCAAAAAAATAATCCCTTCCCAATCTTCTTAAAAAACAGCAGCATTCATATTATTTTTCAGGATTATTTGCCCCCGCAACCAGGACTATTATCACCTTTAAAATAAGGGTCAACATGTGTCATAACATTTAAAACATGATGATTATCTAAAACTGATTTCCTGGCCAAAACAGCAATGTCATGTCCTACTTTCACTGATAAATCACCATCAATTTCCAGATGAACATCAACCACAACAAGGTCCCCCATTTTTCTGGTCTTGAGGTCATGGATGCCTTCGACCCCAGGCGTGGACAATAATGTTGTTTTTATACTATTTTCAGTTTCAATATCCACGGCCCTGTCCATCAAGTCATGAAGCGAATCTGACATAAATGAATATCCCATTCTGGTCACAATCAGTCCCACAACCAGTGCAGCTACCGGATCAAGCAATTTAAACCCTGATAAACTACCAATAATACCAATAGCCACCACCAAAGATGAGGCGGCATCAGAGCGGGCATGCCAGGCATTGGCAACCAGCATAGTGGATTTTACTCGGGTTGCTACTGCCAGCATATAGCGAAAAAGAAGCTCTTTGATAACCAGTGCGGCTAAGGCCACCCACAGAGCAACAATATGTACCTGAGGAATATCATCTGGTTGTTGCATTTTATTTGCTGCTGACCATAACATCCCGATGCCAACAATGAATAAAATTGTCCCCAGAATTAATGATGCACCATTTTCATAACGATGATGCCCGTAGTGATGGTCATCATCGGGATTTTTTTTACTTTTATGATTAGCAATAAGCACCACAAAGTCTGAAACTAAATCAGACAGAGAATGGATACCATCCGCAATAAGCCCCTGAGATCCGGAAAATACGCCAGTAATCACTTGCCCGGATGTCAGAAAACAATTAACAAGCACACTAACCCATGTGCTTTTACGGGCCGCGAGGAAACGCTCATGAGAACTAATATCAATATCATCCGTAAGTTTGTTTACCTGCACCTGAAACTCCTAATAACAGCATCTACAGTTAATACTAAGCAGCCAATACTACCCGGCCAAGTTCAGTTTTGGTATATGAAATTTTGAGGTACTGTGGTGAAAATATAAAAATGGTGAGATTTATTCCTGTAAAGACCGCGCCATGGTGGCGATAACATCTATTTATCATAACGCCTGAACATTAATTTATTCTGAACAGAAGAGAGAAGAAAAGTTGACAGTTATCACAACTATACACTTACGCCCAGTGTGGATGGGTTCAACAAACTAAAATTGCAAACCCGATTAACTGAGGAATTGAGCGCTCTCGAAGAGGAGTTGCTTTCGGGTAGCTGTCAACCATTGCAAAATGGTAAACAACATCCTTTGGGTCCCCAACTGTGTGGCCACTGTAGTGACTGTGGTGGGTGATAGAACTGGTCACATTGATGCCAGACTTTTTCGTGCCGCATGTATGGCACACTGAATTTGATTAAGACCTGCTGAAATGAAACCGGAGTGCTTCAGCTACAGAAACTGACCAAATCGTATACCCCAAGCAAGATCTGAATACCATCCGAACAATATCTCTTTTAGGTATACCTGATAAAGACCATGACACAAAGTATCGATAGGGTTTAAATTTAACTCTATTGACAGCAAAATAACGTAATGTATCATATGGATATTGGATTGATATTTCAAAGAGAATACATAATGAATGTCCGTATCTACTGCCGTGCATCTACGGAAGGCCAACATGCTGATCGTGCATTAGTTAGCCTGCGCGAATTTGCGCAAAGCAAAAACTGGTCGGTTGCCGGAGAATACGTTGAGAATGCAAGTGGTGCGAAGCTTGATCGTGTTGAACTCATGCATCTACTGGTGGAAGCACAACCCGGTGATCTGCTTCTTATTGAAGCAATTGACCGTCTCAGTCGTCTTCAACATGAAGAATGGGCTGAACTCAAAGCTACGTTGAATAGTAAAGGGCTGGTAATCGTATCAATGGACTTACCGACCAGTTGGCAGATGGTTGAAATGTCCGGTAATGACCTTACCAGTGGCATTCTTCGGGCAGTCAACTCCATGCTAATCGATATCCTCGCAACAATGGCACGACAGGATTATGAAACTCGGCGTAAACGTCAGGCACAGGGGATCGAGAGAGCAAAACAGGCAGGTTTGTATACGGGGAAAGAAAAAGATATGGAAGCCCGTGAGACTGTTCGCGAAATGCTGGCGCAGAACGTTAAACCAGCCCACATAATGAAAGCTGCTGATATCAGTCGTGCAACGTTCTACCGGATCAAAAAGGAATTGGTAAGCTAGTTCAAATAAGTGTATTGGCTTTGACTCGCACTGACAGTTTCCGCAGACAGAGTACAATCGAACCTGACTGTCCGCTCTGAGCGAGGATAGGACGTAAAACAACTGAAAAAAAACTATTTAACTCAGGAAGACATGTCAAGATTCAGTGAAAATGTCTAATCACTGGTTCGTTAGAAATGCCCATATGTTCAAAAGACCGCTGCAAAAAAGTCTCTCGCAGCGGCCTCTTTAATATAACGTCATTGAGTGCATCATCTTTAATTATGGGTTTAACTCAAATTGCTCCCCATTTATTAATTTTCGCAATAAGTCAAGTGCCTCTGATGAGTATTTTCCGACACCACTTTTCCCAGATTTAATGAAAACATGATAATTGTTGTCTGATGCTTTAATGTTGAAGTCGGTTAGTTTTCTTAATTTTTCGAATTCTTGATTAACATAGTGCCACGATCCCATGTCGAGAATCCTTGCCAGATCAGACATTGTATATGGGAAACTAGCATTTAGTGCCTGTCCATTATTGAGTTCAGCGATACCATACATTTTTGCTAATGCATCATCATGCTCTGCAATATTGCGGAACATCTCAAAATCGTATGGAAGCTCTTGTTTAACAAGGGATTCTGATGCGAATGTGTACGTTCTGGCTAGAAATGCACGCACAAGTTTTGGATTAACGCTAATTTCCGGTGTATTAGATGATAACGCATCAAAAATCCAACCAAAATCATTTGCGTATATCACCTTTATTCGAACGCTTTTATTCTCACCAACACCGATTAGCAATTCCTTTTGATGAGAACCAGTGGCCTCGCAGTCCTTACTGAAGGAGACAAGATAAATATTTGGAATAAGTGCATTATTGGGAGCGATGATTTCATCTATATCAGAGAGAATTGACTTTATGTTTTCATCATTGATACTGTACCCAAAGAAAAACAAGGGGTGTTCAGCAAAATATGTTAGCAACTTTGCACTGATATATTTCTTACGTTTATAGAAATCAACATAATCTTCATTTGTAATAACAATACTTTCAACTTCATGACTGCTACCATGAATTTTCATGATTTCGCCATAAGATGAATAATTCACTTTAACAACATTATGACCAACTATTGCCTGATAATTGTCAAATATTTTTTCTAATGTGTCGTCATAATTTGTTGTGATTATTGCATGAGGTTTTACTTTCCTTAATTTCTGAACTTCCTCTGTATATTCCATGTTCGAAAAATCAACGGAGTTTGATAATTCATTCAGAATAGATGCAATTTCATGCTTAATATAAATATCTTTTGGAGTCGTTCCTTCAAAGTATGTCTCTGGATAGCGATCCTTGCCATCATCCCAAGCCCACTCAGCATAGAAGTCACAAAAATCGCTAGCAATCAATGGTTTGTTATCACCCTTTGTTTGGCTGTAGTAACCATAAGGGCGTTTGATCAAGGGGCAATTTTCCGCTAGTTGCTTTAATAAACCTTCCCAGTCAGGCGCTTTTATATATCGTTGTGAAATACCCGCCCCCATGAATAAAATGGGTTGGACTTGTAAGTTTTCAAGGCAAGATTTAACATCTTCAATTATTTCTTCTTGATATTCCGTAAAGTCCATATATTTACCTCAGGGATAGGTGATTGCTATGTGATGCACCGCGAAACTATTCGGGGCTTTGTGACACCCAAACTTTGCCCCAGTTTCCCAGCGTTTCCTTTGTATATAATATCATTGAAGTTAATTGCGTTTCTCAGAAATCTTCTTAGGATGTGATTGCAATAACGGCAACACAGCGCACACATCGCGGCTGATCAGTGAGTATGAAGTGGTTTACTGAATTTGACCGCCTGAATCGATAGACAAAATGTCCGCACCTGGCACGGAGCGAGCTGTCAGATAGAGTTCGGCCCTGCGCCACACCTTTGTCAGGCCAAATCTGAGCTAATACAAATAAAGTTATCGTTTGACGGTCGCTGGAAGAACCTCATCCTGTGCCAGTAAAGTAATCACATCTCTGGCGATATCCGGTATTATGCCAGGCGTTTTGTAAGTGGCATACACCGCAACCGATAATGGACTCCATTTGTGCTTATCAGCAATACGTTTTACCTCCTCGATAACCTTAAACGTATCGTTTTCCAAAGCCAGTCCTAAACGAGCTGTATCCAGATAAACGCGCTGAACTGCGGAGATATACGCGAGCTTTTTAAGTTCTGTGGTAATAATGCGCTGCGCTTCAACACCGATAGAGGAGCCTCCCTCAACGACCCCTGTCAATCCAACAAGCTTGCCTCCATCACTACGAGTATTGTCATCTTTGTCTCTGTGGAGCGGTACTAAGGCATTCAACTCTACATCCTGCTGAAGTAACTCCAGCAGTTCGGGCAAAAGCTCAGTTTTGATGACACCTTTTAAAGCGGCTGCTCTTTTAGCCAGGCTAACAGGGTATTGCCCCAACCGAGCCGACATTGAAATAATGCAACTAGCGATTATGAAAATATCGTTTTCCCCGATTAGTGGGGCACACTCGGCACGAAAGGATTGTTCTTCACGAAGGAGAGGATTTGCTTTTTCAGGCTTCCTAATTTTTGATTTTGGCTGCTTCTTGCTATAGCCACGCAAAGCATCCTGTGCGCTTCGGGTTAGAATGCTGATACTTTTAATGAGCCCCTCATTACCCTTGAGGTTGGCAATCATTTGCTGCATATTTTCGAGCCTGCCAAGCATCTCGGGAACAGCTTTACCCGCTGCGATCTTCTCGCTGATATCATTAAGATTTCTCAGAACACCAGTAACAAGCTGTGAGGGTGCAGGAACCGAGGCATTCAGTTGGTGGCTTTTTTTGATTTCTTTTTCCATCAACTGGATCGCATGCTTCCAGTCGGTTTGTACACCAGCTTTAAGGGTCTCAAGATTAAGAATAGCAGTTCGAAGACTTTCGCATTTATCTAAGGAAGGTGCGAATAAGCAGGTCATTTCTTCCCAAGCTGACTCGCTGATTAAAATTTCGCGGATCTGGGCCGATTTTTTTCCCGCAAACACATCGAATCAGCCTATTTAGGCTATTTTTTCCACCATTTCTGGCGTTATTTCCGGTTTTTACTGAGATCTCTCCCACTGACGTATCATTTGGTCCACCCGAAACAGGTTGGCCAGGGTGAATAACATCGCCAGTTGGTTATCGTTTTTCAGCAGCCCCCTGTATCTGGCTTTCACGAAGCCGAACTGCCGCTTGATGATGCGAAACGGGTGCTCCACCCTGGCACGGATGCTGGCTTTCATGTATTCGATGTTGATGGCCGTTTTGTTCTTGCGCGGATGCTGCTTCAAGGTTTTTACCTTGCCGGGACGCTCGGCGATCAGCCAGTCCACATCCACCTCGGCCAGCTCCTCGCGCTGTGGCGCTCCTTGGTAGCCGGCATCGGCTGAGACAAATTGCTCCTCTCCATGAAGCAGATTACCCAGCTGATTGAGGTCATGCTCGTTGGCCGCGGTGGTGACCAGGCTGTGGGTCAGGCCACTCTTGGCATCGACACCAATGTGGGCCTTCATGCCAAAGTGCCACTGATTGCCTTTCTTGGTCTGATGCATCTCCGGATCGCGTTGCTGCTCTTTGTTCTTGGTAGAGCTGGGTGCCTCAATGATGGTGGCATCCACCAAAGTGCCTTGGGTCATCATGACGCCTGCTTCGGCCAGCCAGCGATTGATGGTCTTGAACAATTGACGGGCCAGTTGATGCTGCTCGAGCAGGTGGCGGAAATTCATGATGGTGGTGCGATCCGGCAGGGCGCTATCCAGGGATAATCGGGCAAACAGGCGCATGGAGGCGATTTCGTACAGGGCATCTTCCATGGCACCGTCGCTCAGGTTGTACCAATGCTGCATGCAGTGAATACGCAGCATGGTCTCCAGCGGATAGGGCCGTCGGCCATTGCCCGCCTTGGGATAAAACGGCTCGATGACAGCGGTCATATTCTGCCATGGCAGAATCTGCTCCATGCGGGAGAGGAAAATCTCTTTTCGGGTCTGACGGCGCTTAGTGCTGAATTCACTATCGGCGAAGGTGAGTTGATGGCTCATGATGTCCCTCTGGGATGCGCTCCGGATGAATATGATGATCTCATATCAGGAACTTGTTCGCACCTTCCCTAACGGAATAGGTTCACCATTCTGTTTACCTGTTTTCAGCCAGTGAACTAAGGATACGAAGTCAGCTTTAGCCGTCGCAACGAGTCCATTGATAACACGCTGCCTCGCTTCAGGCGTAAAGTGATTTGTTCTCGGCACTGGCAGACGATCATTTTTGCGCGCTATTGGTCTCTTCATAACGGATATCTCAACTTGGCCCCATCACGATAAACCCCATCTGGGTTATTGGCGGCAATTATCCCCAGTTACATATCATGTTTTAAGGTAGTAATACCCGCTACACCATCAAAGTATTGTCATATTTTGATCGCACAGATGGTTGTTCAACTTACGCTTCTGGCAAGGGGCGGAATGTCAAATTGCCTCCGGCTCTGCGGCAAAGCTGTGTCAGGCCAAATCTGATCTAATACTTTTTTCTCGATTCCGACCGGACAATAATCATCGAACAAAACATTCTGCGGGCTGTGAATACATTAAACACTCACTACGTTCGTGTACTTGCTTCAAATGCTGAAGTGATGTCCTGAATTACGAGCGAAGCGAGTTTCGTCAAGCGAAGCGAAGACGGATAGCCAAACTGGTTAAAAAGTATACGGATATGTCTACTTTTCTCTATATATAAAATATAAAAATATAATAGTAGACATTAGACACTCACTACGTTCGTGTCCCTCGCTTCGCTCGGAATTTTGAAGAAATGTATGAATCTATAAGCAAAGCAACTATCGTTGAACTATCATGCAATTGACCGAAGCTAAAGTTAATCAGGTTCAAATCATGCCTTAAAACGCTCTGAGCGAAGCTGTAAGCGCTTTTTATGATATGGGTAATACGATTCATGCCTTGGAAAGAAAAAACGCTCTACGGGCTTCCAGTGCGACATTTACGAATTCAGTGCTTTACCACTCAATTTCGATGTTGAATACAAGCGCGTTCCCTTCCCTGTCTGCGACTTCCCGCGTTCTTTTGCCAGGTAAGAAAGCCAGAATACCGGACCTTCGAGTGTCGAAGGATCATCACGATGAATGACGTAGTGATCGGGATAGTCTTTAGTGGCTTTAGACAAGTTCACAAGTGTTGCTTTCCCACCAGTCAGTTTCATCCAGATTTCCGTAATAACACCAGCAATACCTCTGTCTGGCGTTCCAAACCACCTTACCGAACGATGTGGAAGTGCAATCCAGCAATGGTAATGTGGCTGTGAAGCCTTTTCCTGTTCGCAAACCCAACCGTAAGCAAAATCGATGATAGGTTCTGATAAACCGTTGTTTCTAGACTCCAGGCGGTCACGTAATCGTTTGAATAGTTTGCGTATGTATTCGTTACCAGCTTCAACAGAAGTGAACTCAGGGAGGTGGAGATCAAAACGGGTCAGGAACACTCGACTGTAGAACTTCAGGATTGCTTTCAGTTCGTTGATTGTTGACATAAGTATGTCATGACGAACACCAGAGCCGATTCTTGTGTTAATCCGGTATTCATGACCATCATGAACAAAGGAGTTGCCATTAATTGTTTTGTAACGTCCGTGTTCATGGTAGACGGCACGAAAACTTGTTGCCGATAAAACCGACGATTCGAATAGGGTTTGTGATTGTTGCATCATTGTTAAATTAACCTTTTTGTACTCAGAAAGAGATCACACCCCCTACATAGTTACTACCTAAAACCACGGTAAAACGATGGCATTTGCGATAGCGCAAAGCCGCCTTGCATCTGACGTTGGGGATGTTTTCGAGGAGAGAAATACTACGGAACAAAGTTTACGGAAATATTTATAATAACTCATTATCATATCAGAAGGAGTGAAAGGGGGCAACGGAAATCATGCCTTGATAAAAGAGGGATGATGATTGTGTGGGGTGTTGGTAACAACGGAGAAATTCAAAGGGATTTACAATCTTGTCTTTGGCTTCCTTCCGGCATACACAGTTGAGTGGGAGCTGTAATTTTCAACATTGCAGTAACCTGATTGTTCACAGTGTACATCGGCAAATATCAATTATACCCATTACACTTCAGTGAACACCGACGGCAATATCATCGACTTCGTGGTGTTTGGCATCCTGCATGGTCTGGCAACCAAGTGGTATCTGGTGCCGGTGGTGGCGGCTATCTGGTTCGCGGTCTACTATGCCATCTTCCGCTTCGCCATTACCCGCTTCAACCTGAAAACGCCGGGCCGCGATATCGACACCGCCGCCAGCGTGGAGAAAGCCGTCGCGGGCACCATCGGCAAATCCGGGTATAACGTGCCGGCGATTCTGGCGGCCCTCGGCGGCGCCGAGAACATTGTCTCGCTGGATAACTGCATTACCCGTCTGCGTCTGTCGGTCCACGATATGAGCAAAGTGGATGCTGCCGCGCTGAAAGCCCATCGCGCCATCGGGGTGGTCCAGCTCAATCAGCATAATCTGCAGGTGGTCATTGGCCCGCAGGTGCAATCGGTAAAAGATGAGATGGCCACACTGATGAATACCGTTCAGGCCTGACACCCGGTCCCCCTCCGCAGCGGAGGGGGACACTCGCTAAGGAAGTTCCGATGTTTGATTTTGCTACCCCCATCGACCGCCACGGCACCTGGTGCACACAGTGGGACTATGTCGCCGACCGGTTTGGCGCCCCCGACCTGCTGCCGTTCACTATCTCCGATATGGACTTTGCCACCGCTCCGTGCATTCTCGATGCCCTCAGCCAGCGACTGGCCCACGGCGTGTTCGGCTACAGCCGCTGGCAGAACGAGGCGTTTCTCGGGGCGATTGCCCACTGGTACGCCAGCCGCTTTAACAGCGTCATCGATCCGCAAACGGTGGTCTACGGGCCGTCGGTTATCTACATGGTGGCGGAAACCATCCGCCAGTGGTCGAGCGAAGGCGACGGCGTCGTGGTCCATACCCCCGCCTATGATGCCTTCTTTAACACCATCACCGCTAACCGGCGGCAGATTGCCCCGGTGCCATTGACCCTGGCGGATAATCAGTGGCACTGCGATATGGCACGCCTGGAAGCGGCGCTGGCCGAGCCGAAAAATACCCTGCTACTGCTGTGCAGCCCGCACAATCCAACGGGGAAAGTCTGGCGGCGCAAGGAGCTCCAGACCATGGCGGCCCTGTGTCAAAAACATGGCGTCAGGGTGATTAGCGACGAAATTCATATGGATATGACCTGGGGCGAACACCGCCATATCCCGTGGAGCGAGGTCGCTCAGGGGCCATGGGCGCTGTTCACCTCCGGTTCGAAGAGCTTCAATATTCCGGCACTAACCGGGGCCTACGGCTTTATCCCCGAGGCGAACGCGCGCGACAGCTACCTGCAGGCGCTGAAGGGGCGCGACGGGCTCTCATCACCCGCGGTGCCGGCGCTGGTTGCCCATATCGCTGCCTACCGCGACGGGGCTCCGTGGCTCGACGCCCTGCGCGACTACCTGCAGGCGAATATGCGCTATGTGGCCGACACGCTCAACCGCGCCTTCCCTGCGCTACGCTGGCAGCCGCCGGAAGCCACCTATCTGGCGTGGATCGACCTGCGCCCCCTGAACATCGACGACCGTGCGCTACAGCAGGCGCTGATCGCCGACCAGAAGGTGGCGATTATGCCGGGCTATACCTATGGCGCCGAGGGCAACGGCTTTCTGCGTCTCAACGTCGGCTGTCCTCGCGAGAAGCTGACGCGCGGCGTCGAAGGGCTGATTGCCGCCCTGCGCAGCCTCAGCTGATTCGACGTGCATTCTACAGGTCATCGCGCCGACGGAACGCCAGGTAACCGGCGCCGAGGGTGAAGACGGCGACAATCACCACCAGCAGGATAAACCCGTGGTGGTTGCTCGCCAGCGGGATCCCGCCGACGTTCATGCCGAAGAAACCGGCCACGATATTAATCGGCAGTGCGAGAACGGTGATCACCGTCAGGGTATAGAGGGTGCGGTTGCTCTGCTCCAGCTGGCGGGCGCCAATCTCCTCCTGCAGCAGGCTGATGCGCTCGATCAGGCCGGACAGGTCGTTAAGCACCACGCTAAACTCTTCAGTGAACTGGCGAAACGCCTGCACCACCGCGCGATCCATCCATCCCGGCGGCCGGTTAAGCAGCCGGAACATCGCTGCGGGCTCCGGCGCCAGTAGTCGCTGAAAACGCAGAAGCATCCGCCGCAGCCGCGCCAGATCGGCCCGGTTGCGCTGCACGCGGCTGCTCAGGAGACGCTCTTCGATAAGGTCAACGTGGCGGCTGGCCTGGCGCACTACCTGCTCCAGCACTTCCTCCTGCTCCTCCAGCAGAAAAGCCAGCAGCTCGGTAGACGTGTTCACCCTGAGCGTCTGCAGCCGCGGCAGCATCCATTCAATAAAGCGTAACGGTTTAAAGCGCGCCGTCACCACCAGCTTAGGGCTACAGTAGAGCCACAGCGTGGCGGTTTCGGCGCTGGTATCCTGCGGACGAAACAGCACATCGTTGAGCACGGCGAACAGGTTCTCGCCCTGTCGTTCAATGCGGGTGGTATGCGATCCGCTGCGGATTTCCTCGAAGAAAAAGTCCGCCACCGGAAAGTGGCTGGTTAACCATTTCTCCGCGGTGGCGTGATTGAGATTAAGATGCAACCAGATAAAGGCCCTGTCGTCGGCCAGCGCCTGATAACGGGCGCATACCTCACCAGAGAGGATAGGCTGCGGGGGGCGCTGTTCATGAAACAGATAACCATGCACCAGGCCGGATACTTCACTATCAAAATCGGGCTTTAACATCTTCGCGGTGACGTCTTGACTCATGGAACCCTCAGGACAGGCACTGGCACATGGGTGCCCGAAAAGCGCCATCTTTCGCTATTTTCCACCGCCTGGCAAGGTTAATAATTTCGTCATAAAACAGTCACCTGGCAGACATATTACCCATCGCTGTCAGGCGGTTTTCACACGTAGGTCGCAGCCCCGTTGCGCATTTGCGCCTGCTTGTTTAAAATTTTTTTGATTATTCTCAAAACTTTTTTAAGCAAACAGGCGTATTACTTTAGGCGCTTAATCATTGCTTCCACACAGGTTTATTGAGGAGGAGACCATGAAAACCTATGACCGTAATCGTAACGCTATTGCTACCGGCAGTATGGTAATGATCGCTGGCAATGGTGGGACCGGAGTGATTAAAGCTATCCATGGCGAGGGGAAAACCGCCGAGCAGCTGCGCCGGGCAGACTGCGTTGAAATTGACGGCCGCGAAGGCCGTTTCTGCCCGATAGATCTCATTCGCCTCGGCATGCATTAATCCCCGCAATCCTGCGCTGATGGCCTGAGACGACCGCCAGGTCATCAGTCTCAGGCTATCTGAGAACGGTTCTACGCGCCGCAACCGGTTGGCCAGGCGCTTAGCGAAAGCGCCACTGAATACTCATCACAAAGATCGCCGGCACAATAATGCCGCCTTCCACGCCGAAATAATCGGTGAAGTTATATTGCAGCCCATGATAGATATAGGGCGAAAAACCGACGCCGGTGATTTTTTTGGCGGTACGGTAGGTACCTGAATCCCCACAGTGGCTGAAAGCATCAAAGAAAAATTCCCCGGTATAGGCATACACCCCTTTCAGCACCCAGCCGGTATCGTTTTTCAGCCAGTCGCGGCGCACGCCGAGAGTCAGACAGCGATCGTCAAAGCTGTTTTTCATCGTGCCGATCAGCACACTATATTTTGAATCCGCAGAAAACTTGCGCTCCACCGAGAAAAAGTTGTTATTGAAATGTTCGTTATATTGTCCATGGTTACCGGTCATATGATAAACATATGAGCCGGTATTCATCGAATAGAGGTTTAATTCTCCGGCCTGCGCCGAGGGCATGGCGACCATCACTAGTCCTGATAACAACAATAATAATTTATTTAACATTCAGTAACCTACGCCATACGCGAAAAAAGAACCCGGCATACTAGCACCGTGAAATTAAACCAAAGGGCAATCAGCTAACCGACGCAGATCGCGCCGGCTAAACATGACGCTGTCGCCACAGGTAGTGCCTTGATCCAAAACAGAGAAAGCCGGCGCTGAGGCGGGTACTATTTGCTCCCTTCGGTCGCTCATCGACCTTTAATACCTTCTGAGTTCAGAGGCATTCTTATGACATGGCAATCCTTTAAACAGGCCTGGCTTATCCGGTTCTGGTCCCCCGTCCCGGCGGTTATCGCGGCAGGCATCCTCTCTACCTACTATTTTGGCATCACCGGCACCTTCTGGGCGGTGACCGGCGAATTCACCCGCTGGGGTGGTCAGCTGCTGCAGCTGATGGGCGTCCACAGCGAGCAATGGGGCTATTATCAGCTGATCCATCTTGACGGGACGCCGCTGACCCGCATTGATGGCAGGATGATCATCGGTATGTTCGGCGGCTGTCTGGCCGCGGCGCTGTGGGCCAATAACGTCAAACTGCGTTTCCCGCGCAGTCGCATCCGCATTATGCAGGCTGTGGCCGGGGGCATCATCGCCGGCTTTGGCGCACGACTGGCGATGGGCTGCAACCTCGCCGCCTTTTTCACCGGCATTCCGCAGTTCTCCCTGCACGCCTGGCTGTTTGCCATCGCCACCGCCATCGGCTCCTGGTTTGGCGCCCGCTTCACGCTGCTGCCCCTTTTTCGCATCCCGGTAAAAATGCAAAAAGTGTCCGCCGCCTCGCCGTTAACCCAAAAACCGCAGCAGGCGCGCCGCCGCTTCCGCCTGGGGATGGTGGTCTTTTTCGCCATGATCGGCTGGGGCCTGCTCACCGCCGCAGACCACCCGGCACTGGGCCTGGCGATGCTGTTCGGTATTGGCTTTGGTCTGCTTATCGAGCGCGCGCAGATCTGCTTTACCTCCGCCTTTCGCGATATGTGGATCACCGGCCGGACGGTGATGGCGAAGGCGATTATCTTCGGCATGGCGGCGAGCGCCATTGGTATCTTCAGCTATGTGCAGCTGGGGATGGCGCCGAAAATTATGTGGGCGGGTCCCAACGCCGCGATTGGCGGCTTGCTGTTTGGTTTTGGTATCGTGCTGGCCGGCGGGTGTGAAACCGGCTGGATGTACCGGGCAGTAGAGGGTCAGGTTCACTACTGGTGGGTGGGGCTGGGCAATGTCATCGGCTCAACGCTGCTTGCCTGGTGCTGGGACGATATCTCGGCCCCCCTCGCCACCCACTGGCAGAAAATTAACCTGTTAAACGCCTTTGGCCCCTTCGGCGGGCTGCTGGCGACCTATCTGCTGCTGCTGATCGCCCTGCTGCTGGTGATCGCCTGGGAGAGACATTTCTTCCGCCGTCAGTCGGCGGCGGTCCGGACCGTGAAGGAGAGCGCATGAAAAACATCATCCCTGATTATCGCCTGGATATGGTCGGCGAACCCTGCCCCTATCCGGCCGTTGCCACTCTGGAGGCGATGCCCTCCCTGCAAAAAGGCGAGATCCTGGAAGTAGTCAGCGACTGTCCGCAGTCGATCAATAACATTCCCCTCGATGCCAGGAACCACGGCTATACGGTGCTGGATATTCAGCAGGATGGCCCCACCATTCGCTATCTGATCCAGAAATAATTGCAGCGGGAAGTCCTTCCCGCCGCCGGCGATCTTCATCGCCGGCGCTTCTCCCCGTTGTTCACATCGCGACCTTCCCCTTCGCTGGCTCGCCCTGGCAAACGATTGCAATAGCTTGTAACACTTGAAACGGTGTTCCAGTTACATAATAACCATTAATATAACGCGCCTATATTATTTAAAAATGAATAAGTGATTTCGTGAATGGTTTTTGCCCGCACACAAAGCAGCCTGACACGACAATACCGTAAGGACAGAAATGGAACTGCTGGCAAGATTGGGTCATTTTTTTGAACAAGTTCGCTCGGATGCTGATTTTGCCACCTTCGCCGGTGAGCTACGGCGGCATCAGGTCTCCTACTACATCTATTTTGTCACCACCGGCAATGTGAATTTCGTGATGGCGAACGATGACGTGATTTCGATAAAAAGCGCTCGCGGCCTGCTGCGCGTATGCGCTGAGGTCAGCCACTGTCTGACCAGAGCCGCGGTTATCCGCCACTTCGCCGGGGCCATCAATTTTGAACAGTACTGCCAGGATTTGGCCAGCGCCGGGGTATTTAAGTGGACCGTCGATCTTGAGGACAATACCCGCCATTACTGGTCGAAGGATAATACCCTGCTGTTTAAAGAGCGTTTACTGCCCCCCTGAACGGGTCGCCGGGGGGCGTCGCGAGCGGTTCATCTTTAGTCGCGGGTTTGCACCCAAAAGGCGTGGATCAGACCAGGAATATAGCCCAGCAGGGTCAGAATGATGTTGAGGATAAACGCCCAGCCGAAGCCTTTACCCAGCAAAACGCCCAGCGGCGGCAGAATGATAGTGAAAACAATTCTCCAGAATCCCATAACCTCTCCCTTCGTCTAACGTCATTATTTTACTAAGCTATTCAATAGTTAAGCATAGACGCTTTTCACCGTTTCGCCAGCAGACGGCACTCTCATCCCGGTAACAAAAATTTTTCTCTGCCGTCGACGACAAAAAAGACCGGGAAAACATTCACTTTTTACTCAACAGTCCTGGCGCACTGGCGTTGCGCACAAATTATCGGTTGACCAATCTAAGTGACAGGGCTAAGCCTGGAGGAGTTTTATTACATCGAGTCGTTTTACCAACCGGAGAATATCCATGAGTAAACTTGGAATTAATGGATTTGGTCGTATCGGACGTCTGGTGTTACGCCGCTTATTAGAAGTCGACAGCAGCCTGGAAGTGGTCGCTATCAACGACCTCACCTCGCCAAAGGTGCTGGCCTACCTGTTAAAGCATGATACAAACTACGGCCCCTTCCCGTGGAGCGTCGACTTTACGGAAGACGCGCTGATCGTCAACGGTAAAACCATCACCGTGTATGCCGAAAAAGAGGCGCAGCATATTCCGTGGCAGGCGGCCGGCGCCGAGGTGATCGTGGAGTGTACCGGGTTCTACACCTCAGCAGAGAAATCGCAAGCCCATCTCCAGGCCGGCGCCCGCAAAGTGCTGATTTCGGCCCCCGCTGGCGAGATGAAAACCATCGTCTACAACGTCAACGATGACACTCTGGCTCCGGATGACACCATCATCTCCGTGGCCTCCTGCACCACCAACTGCCTGGCGCCGATGGCCAAAGTGCTGCAGGATGCCTTCGGCATCACCGTCGGCACCATGACCACCATCCATGCCTATACCGGCACCCAGTCGCTGGTGGACGGGCCGCGCGGTAAAGATCTGCGCGCCTCCCGTGCGGCGGCAGAGAACGTCATTCCGCACACCACCGGCGCGGCTAAGGCCATCGGCCTGGTGATCCCGGCCCTCAGCGGTAAACTGAAGGGGCATGCCCAGCGTGTGCCGACAAAAACGGGTTCGGTGACGGAGCTGGTCTCCGTGCTGGAGAAAAAGGTGACCGCGGATGAAGTGAATCAGGCGATGAAGCAGGCGGCCGAGGGCAATGAATCCTTCGGCTATACCGAAGAAGAGATCGTCTCTTCCGATATCATCGGCAGCCATTTCGGTTCAATCTACGATGCCACCCAGCTGGAGATTGTGGAGGCTGGCGGCGTACAGCTGGTGAAAACCGTCGCCTGGTACGACAACGAATACGGCTTTGTCACCCAGCTGATCCGCGTGCTGGAGAAATTTGCCCGCTAAGTGAACGGCGGGCCGCCTGCGCTGCCCGCCGGTACGGTGTTGAGTGCCTCAGGCCTGCAGATAGACCACCTGGGTCTGCAGGTACTCGTTCAGTCCGTGGCGGCCGTCAGCGCCGCCGATCCCCGATTTACGCCAGCCGGCGTGGAAACCCTGCATCGCCTCAAAGTTCTCGCGGTTGATATAGGTTTCGCCGAATTTCAGCCCCTTAATTGCCTTCATCGCCACGTTCAGATCGCGGGTATAGATTGAGGAGGTCAGGCCATAATCGCTGTCATTGGCCATCGCCAGCGCCTCGTCGAGGGTCGAAAACGCCACCACCGGCAGCACCGGTCCGAAGGTTTCTTCGTGGATAATATCCATCTCCTGGCGTACATCCAGCAGCAGGGTCGGCGGATAAAAATAGCCTTTGCCCTCCAGCGGCTGGCCGCCCAGCGCCACCCGCGCCCCCTGCGCCACCGCCTTCGCCACTTTGCCCGCCACCTGGTCCCGCGCCGCCGCATTGATCAGCGGCCCCATCGCGATGTCGTCCCGCGCCGCCGGATCGCCAAACTGCACGGCCTTCATCGCCTCGCCGAGACGGTTAACGAAGCGGTCGTAAATACCCTGCTGGACATAGACCCGCTCGACGCAGTTACACACCTGCCCGGTATTAATCGCCCGCGAGTCCACCACCGCCTTCACCGCCAGCTCCAGATCCGCATCGTCCATCACAATCGCTGGCGCTTTACCGCCGAGCTCGAGGCACACTTTGGTGATATTTTTCGCCGCGGCGGCCATGATTTTCTCCCCTGCCGCCACGCTGCCGGTCATGCTGACCATCGCCACCTTCGGATTACCGGCCAGCTCCTGACCAACGGTTTCTCCGCGGCCGAGCACCAGGTTAAAGACCCCTTTCGGCAGCCCAACCTGATGGACAATCTCGGCAAAGGCGATGGCATTATTGGGCGTAAATTCGCTGGGCTTAATGACGATGGTATTCCCGGTGATCAGGGCCGGGGCCAGCTTGCGGGCGATAAGAAAGAACGGGAAGTTCCACGGCAGGATCCCGGTAGTCACCCCCAGCGCGCGTTTAAAGACGAGGATATTCTCCCCGGGGCGATCGCTCTGCACGATCTCGCCTTCGTAACGCCGCGCCCATTCGGCCATATAGTCGAGATAGTCCGCGGTGAACGCGACCTCCACCGCCGCCAGCTGCTGGATCTTGCCGCCTTCAGCCACGATCAGCCCGGCGATGTCGTCGGCACGCTGGCGGATACCCGCGGCAATTTTGCGCAGCCAGCCCGCGCGCTCAATGGCCGGCAGCGCTTCCCAGGCCGGCTGGGCGCGCTCCGCCGCGTCAATCGCCAGCCGCGCCTCTTCGGCGGTCCCGTCCGGGATCCGCGACAGCAGCGCTTCGGTCGCCGGGTTAAGCACGTCGATCCAGCCGTCGCCGCGACCGGAAACGAACTGGCCATCAATATACATCGGGTGTTGAACGGGTGCTGTCATGGCTGCTCCTGTGGTGCATTTGTATTTAACAAGTGATTTTTTTGTTAAATATCGAGCGGATAAGCCGCCGTTTCGCAGCACATTAGCGCCGTTCTGTGAGCTAATTCATAAAAATGGGCCTAATGCACCCGTTTTAAGTTACATTTCAATAACACAAAATGCCCGTTTGCGACGAATCTGCCGTAAACGGGCATTTTTCAGCCGAGGGTTCGCACCTGCAGCGCCCCGGCAAGCCGGGCGTCCTCCCGCAGCTGTCGCCAGGCATCGACGACCTCCGGCGGAAAGGTGACGTGGCAGATGAAGTCTTTCCCGCGCGGGCCGTATCCGTCAGGCGTATCCTGCAGACGGGGCAGCTCGCCCAGCAGCAGCGCCAGGTAGCGGGTAACCGGCCAGAGCCCCGTCCCGCCGCCCGCGAACCCCAGCTGGCCATCGGTCTGCTCCAGCACCGGCGAGCAGCCGGGAAAGCTCAGCCACTGTGGCGGCGTCGTCGCCCCCTGCCAGACGCGGGCGAAGGTAGCCATGGTTCGCCGCTGCATGGTGGGGTCCTGAATGACGATCCCGCGACGATGAGGGATCCCCCGGCTCTCCAGCGTGTTCCGGGTAAAACGGGCGTTCTCGCCGCAGTTGGTCGACTGGTCCTCCACCACCAGCCGCGAGCGTGGAATGTGCCAGTAGTCATGAGCAATATCGGCCAGAATATGCGCTTCCGGACGCCCCGCCACCGGCAATGTACGGTAACGGGGATCCTGGCGCACCGCCTCGTAGAGATAGTTCGTAGAATGTCCCACGCCGCCGCTGATCAGCAGCGGGACTTCCCGTTTAGCCGCCAGCCGACAGGCGGCGTCAATGGTCGGGATCACGGCATTGCCGGCCAGCACCATCACGTCCACTTCCGGCATCGCGGGCAGTGTCGCCAGATCGTCCTGCGCCAGCCAGGCGCCGACCTGGTTAGCCGCCGCCAGCGTCGCTGCCGACAGCAGAGGAAATTGTTCTGCCATTCTGTCTCCTTTAATCCCTCTCAGCCGATCGGAGAGGATGCATTCGCCATCATAAACGCCGCCTCGCGGGAGGCAAAGCGGCGTCGATTTGTAACCATTTTGAAATAACAAGAAACATCTAAAAACAGGCGGGTTGCACCTGAACAACTCACTATGAAAATAACAAAAAACAGCAAAATCAGGTGGAAAATAAAAAATAGCTTCGCGGTTACACCAGTCCATAGCGCGCCATAACGCCCAGTTTGCCAGCGCTGAACTTGCCAATTGTAACCTTCACCCCTAAGTTGCTTAACAATTACACAACCTTTTCACACCGGGTTGCACCCTGCACGCACAGAGTGACACCTGACCTATTTACCGTCGCGGGAGAACGTTTCGTAATGAGCAATCCACAAGACAACACTGCATACATTCTGCAGAAATCAAGAAGGTCCTGATCGCGAGCCTGACAGGCAGCGCCATCGAATGGTTCGATTATTTTCTCTATGGCACCGCCGCCGCGCTGGTGTTCAACAAAATCTTCTTTCCGATGGTCGACCCGGTCATCGGCCTGATCCTCTCCTGGCTCTCCTTCTCGCTGACCTTTTTTATCCGCCCCATCGGCGGGGTCATTTTCGCCCATATCGGCGATCGCATCGGCCGCAAGAAGACGCTGGTGCTGACCCTGTCGCTGATGGGCAGCGCCACGGTGGCGATCGGCCTGCTTCCCACCTATGAGATGGTGGGCCTGTGGGCGCCCGCCCTGCTGATTACCCTGCGCATTATTCAGGGCATGGGTATCGGCGGTGAATGGGGCGGCGCGCTGTTGCTGGCCTACGAATACGCGCCGGAAAAGCGGAAAGGCTTTTTCGGCAGTATTCCCCAGGCCGGCGTGACGATCGGCATGCTGATGGCGACGTTTATCGTCTCGCTGATGACCCTGTTCGATGAGGCACAGTTTCTCGCCTGGGGCTGGCGCATACCGTTCCTGCTCAGCTCCGTTCTCGTTTTTCTCGGCCTGTGGATCCGCAAAGATATCGACGAAACCCCCGCCTTTAAGCAGGTGAAAAAATCCGGCCAGGTAGCGAAAGCCCCGCTGCGCGAAACGCTTAAGCACCACTGGCGCGAAGTGCTGATTGCCGCCGGTCTGAAGGTGGTGGAGACCGCGCCCTTCTATATTTTCTCCACCTTTGTGGTCAGCTATGCCACCACCACCCTGAGCTATCAGAAGTCGCAGGCGCTGGAATCCGTGACCCTGGGCGCGCTGGTGGCCACCGTGATGATCCCGCTGATGGGGCTGCTGTCAGACAAGGTGGGGCGGCAAAAGATGTATACCCTGAGCGTGGTGCTGCTGGGGCTGTTTATCGTTCCGTGGTTCCTGCTGCTCGACACCGGCACCAACTGGGGCATCATGCTGGCGACGGTCGTTGCCTTCGGCATCCTGTGGGCGCCGGTAACTGCGGTGCTCGGCACCTTGTGCTCTGAGATTTTCAGCGCCAATGTGCGCTATACCGGGATCACCCTCGGCTACCAGCTGGGTGCCGCGCTGGCCGGGGGCACCGCGCCGCTTATCGCCACCGGTCTGCTGGCAAAATATGACGGGGACTGGCGGCCGGTGGCCGTTTATCTGGGCGTAACGGTGGTGATTTCGCTGCTGGCAATTTTCTGCGCCAGCCGGATGAAGTCCGCGCCGGGTGCGGCCCCTTCCCGGGCGGAAAGCGCCTAACCGCCGCCGTCTGGGCAGGTAGCGTGCCGACTATCCCGCCCGGCGGCGCTGCGCTTGCGCGGGCCTACAGAGGGAGATCACGCCGCGGGGGATACCGCTCATCCCAGGTCCGGTAAGCATGTAGGCCCGGTAAAGCGCCAGCCGCCACCGGGCAGTAAAGCCGCTACGGAACCGACTATCCTGCCCGGCGGCGCTGCGCTTGCGCGGGCCTACAGGGGGGATCATACCGTGAGGGATACCGCTCATCCCAGGTCCGGTAAGCATGTAGGCCCGGTAAGGCGCCAGCCGCCACCGGGCAGAAACAGACGTAACGTCTTCACCTCCTGCTTAGCCGGCCAGGTTGGCCGGCGAGTGTCAGGCGCTCTGGTTATCCAGTGTCAGTTGCCCCTCACGCCGCTGCTTCAGCTTCCAGAAGCCCCACAGGGCAATAAACCACAGCGGAGAAGCCAACAGCGCCAGCAGCGTGTCCGGGTCAAAGATCATGATGAAGATGGCGAAGGCGAAGAACAGCAGGCTCACCCAGCTCATCACCACCCCGGCAGGCATCTTAAAGATCGACCCGGCGTGCAGGTCCGGACGCTGACGGCGATAGACCAGATAGGCCACGAGGATCATCCCCCAGCTGAACACCACCATAATCGCCGCCAGGGTCGAGACGATGGTGAACAAGGTCATCACGTTCGGCACCAGGAACAGCAGCAGCGTGCCGATCAGCATGCAGAAGCAGGAGAACAGCAGGCTACGCACCGGGATGCGGGTATTGCGCGACAGGATGCGAAACTGCCAGTGCGCATGCTTCTCCACCGACAGGCCGTACAGCATGCGGGTGCTGGAGAAGACGCCGCTGTTGGCCGAGGACATCGCCGAGGTCAGCGCCACGAAGTTAATCACCGCCGCGGCGGCAGGCAGCCCGGCCTTGGCAAACAGCGTCACGAACGGACTGGTCTCCGCCGATACCCCCGGCCAGGAGGCGACGGCGATAATCACCACCATCGACAGCAGATAGAAGATGATAATCCGCTGCGGCAGAGCATTGATCGCCTTGGGCAAAATGCGCTGCGGATCGCGGGTCTCCGCCGTCATGGTGCCCAGCAGCTCAATGCCGGTAAAGGAGAAGATCGCTATCTGGAAGCCGGCGAAAAAACCGGTGATACCGTGAGGCATAAAAGCCGTCGGGTCGGTAAGATGGCTGAGAGAAGCCGTCACGCCGTCCGGAGAAGTCCAGCCAGTGGCAATCATCCAGCCGCCGGTGCCGATCAGGGCGATAATGGTGATCACCTTGATCAGGGCGAACCAGAACTCCGCCTCGCCAAACATTTTCACCGACAGCAGGTTAAGCAGGAACAGGATCGCCAGCATGCTGAGGGCCGGCATCCATGCCGACAGTTCCGGGAACCAGTACTGCATATAGCTCCCGCAGACCACCACGTCGGCAATGCAGGTCACTACCCAGCTTAGCCAGTAGGTCCAGCCGAGGTAAAAGCTGGCCTGCGGCCCGAGATACTCGCCGACAAAGTCGGCAAACGAGCGGTAGTCATGGCGGGTGAGCAGCAGCTCCCCCATCGCCCGCATCACCATATAGGTAAAGAACCCGACCAGCACATAGATCACCAGAATCGAGGTGCCGGCGACGGCGATGTTGCGCCCCGCCCCCATAAACAGCCCGGTGCCGATGGCGCCCCCGAGGGCAATCATTTGAATGTGGCGGGCGCCGAGCCCGCGTTTAAGCTGTGACGCGCCCTCACCTCCGGCGGCAGGAGACGCCTGATGTTGATGTTCAGTCATGGTGTTTCCTCAGGCTGGTTGTGGGAGGCGAAGAGCCGCGGCGCGCAGCAGCAGCCCGGCGCGCTGACCGGTGGCGACCCCGGCATTGGGAAAGAGGATATAGGGGGCCCGGGCCTGCACCACCCACCGTTTCTCCGCCTGGCGAGCGATTTCGTATCCCGCCGGGAGCGCGGTGAAGTTCTCAACGTTGGCCGCGAGATTAAGCGTAAATTTCCCCTCGCGCTTGATGATGCTCTCCTCGACCAGGAAGTAGTCCACTGGCGCTTTGTCGCGCGGCGGTAGCGGCGCGTCAGAAATCCAGGCCCGGATCGCCGCGTCGGTAGCGGCGAACAGGCTGAGATCGTTGGCGCCGAACGGCATCACTTTCCCCAGCTCCAGGGTGGCGCTTTGCGCGGCGAACTTTTCGCAGGTGAAATGGGTGAAGGTGCCGCCCGCTTCGGTATGCCGCACGATGGCGTCCATCCCGCTGGCCTGCAACAGCTGGTAGAAGCCAGGCGAAAAATCCCCGGCGTGGGCCGGGAGCAGCGCAAACTGGCGATACAGCGACCCGCGAATGGCGGTATGCATATCGAGATGGCTACGGTTGACCGGACCCGCCGCATCGGCGGCGCGATAGAAGGCCTGCACCGCTTGCTCCAGCGCAAAAGCCCGCCGCGACTCATTCCCCGGGGTGACCGCCAGATGGCGGCCGCCGAACAGGCGATTCAGGTCGTTGTGCAGATAGCGGCGTGCGGCGCGGATCGCCGGCAGGTTACCAAAGACGATCAGCAGCGCCTGAGTGAGCGGCTGCCGCCCCTGGCTCAGATCGTGGGTCAACTGCAGCAGCAGCTCCGTCGGCGCGGTCTCATTGCCATGCACGCCCGCGGAGAGGATCGTCGCCTGGCGCCACGGCGCCGTCGGCAGCAACTGCAGGATCCCCTCGCCCAGCCAGCGGGCCTCGATGCCCGCCGGGAAGCTCCACTCCTGCAGGCGGCAGTGCAGTAAATCGTTAACCAGGTGCTCCATCTGCCGCTCCTTAACGCTGAAAATCATAGACCGCGCCCAGGCGCAGGATCTGCGTCAGCTCATCCAGCGCCTGATAAACCTCGCGCAGCAGCTGCGGGTCCGCCAGATCGCGGGCGTGCAGCCGGTCGCGATAGTGTTTTTCCACCCATGCCGTCAGCTGCTGATAACGCTCGTCGTTCATCAGACTGTGGGCGTTGACCGCCTGGCGTTCAGCCTCGTTGAGCACTACCCGCAGCCGCAGACAGGCCGGGCCGCCGCCGTTGCGCATGCTTTCCCGCAGGTCAAAGACCGCCACTTCATCGATCGGCGATGCGCTGTCGGCGGCGAGGTCGCTCAGATAGCGCCAGACGTTTTCCCGCTGGCGGCACTCCTCCGGCACCACGATCAGCATCTTGCCGTCAGGTTTACTCAGCAGCTGGCTGTTGAACAGGTAAGAGGACACCGCGTCATCGAGCGACACCCGCTCGTCCGGCACTTCCACGCTGGTGAACGGGATATCCAGACTGTCGCTTTTAGCCCGTAGCGTCGCCAGCACCGTCGCCTGATCGACAAACGCCTGCTGATGGTGGAACAGCACATGGCGATTGCTGACCGCGATGACGTCGTTGTGAAACACGCCGCGATCGATAGCCTGCGGCGCCTGCAGGGCAAACACCGTGTAGCGCGGATCCAGCTGATGCAGGCGGGCCACCGCCTCGCTGGCCTCGAGGGTCTGCCGCGCCGGATACTTCACCGGGGCGATCCCGCCGCTGGCGCGTCGACCGTAGACAAAAAACTGCACCCCCTGTCGGTCATACTCCCGGCAGAAGCGGTTATGGTTGGCTGCCCCTTCATCGCCGAGGTCGCCATGCTGCGGCAGCGCCGCATGGTGGGCGAAGTAGCGCGGATCGGCGAACGTGGCGCCCAGGATCGCCGAGGTGGTGGGCGCCTCCTGCATACGGTGCAGCTTATTGTTCAGGTTGGCGACGGTGAAATGGACTTTGCCATCGGCGCTGTCCGCCGACGGTGAGACGGTCGCCGCATTGGCGGTCCACATCGACGAGGCGGAGCTGAAGGCGGAGAGCAGCTGCGGCGCCGCGTGGGCCGCCTGCCGGATGACCTGCTCATCGCTGCCCTGGAAACCGACTTCGCGCAGCAGACGTAGATTCGGACGCGGCTGCGGCGGCAGAATGCCCTGCACGAAGCCGCGATCGGCAAGGGCTTTCATTTTATACAGCCCCTGCAGCGCCGCCTTTTTAGGGTTAGAGAGACCATCGCGGTTATTTTGCGAGGCTTCATTGCCGACGGAGAGTCCGGCGTAGTGGTGCGTCGGGCCGACCAGGCCATCAAAGTTTGCTTCAAAACCAGACATATGTCCTCACAGGATCCGTTATCAGAATGGCAGGCCCGGCGATACCGTCGCCGGGAGCGTCAGCGTATCGCTGACCAGAGAGGCCATCGGCCAGGCACAGTAATCAGCGGCGTACCACGCTGCCGCGCGATGGTTGCCGGAGGCGCCCACCCCGCCAAACGGCGCTTTACTCGAGGCGCCGGTCAGCGGCTTGTTCCAGTTGACGATCCCGGCCCGCGCCTCGTCCGCCAGCTGTTCAAACTGCGCCGCATCGCTGGAGATCAGCCCGACGGCCAGGCCATAGCGGGTCTGGTTGGCGAGGCGAATGGCCTCCGGGAAATCGTCATAACGGATAACCGTCAGCAGCGGGCCAAAGTATTCTTCATCCGGCACCTCGATACCGGTGACGTCGACGATCCCCGGCGTCAGCACCGTGGAGTGCGGGTCGGGCTGGCGCATGCGCAGCAGCACCTTGCCGCCGAGCCCCTCCAGTTTTTGCTGCGCCGCCAGCATGTTCTGCGCGGCGTCGAGAGAAATCACTCCGCCCATAAACGGCGTGGGCTGGTCATCCCACTTGCCGGCGCGGATCTGCGCGCTGGCCGCGACCAGCCGCTGCAGCAGCGCATCCCCCTGCTCGCCGCGCGGCACGATCAGCCGGCGCGCGCAGGTGCAGCGCTGCCCGGCGGAGATAAACGCCGACTGGATAATCACATGCAGCGCCGCATCGACATCGGCCACGTCGGCGACGATCAGCGCGTTGTTGCCGCCCATCTCCAGCGCCAGCATCTTCTCCGGCTGGCCGCCGAAATAGCGATGGAAGTGGAAACCCGCCGCCGCGCTGCCGGTGAACAGTACGCCGTCGATATCACGATTTTCCAGCAGCGCCTGGCCAGTGGTTTTTCCGCCCTGCAGCAGATTGATCACCCCGTCAGGGACGCCCGCCTGCTGCCACAGCTGGACGGTCATTTCGGCGGTGGCCGGCGTCAGCTCGCTGGGTTTAAACACGATGGTATTGCCGGCAATCAGTGCCGGAATGATGTGCCCGTTGGGCAGGTGGCCCGGGAAGTTGTAGGGACCAAAGACCGCCATCACGCCATGCGGTTTGTGGCGCAGCTGTGCTTTTCCGTCCGGCAGCGTCGACTCGTGAAAGCCCGTCCGCTGGTGATAGGCCTCGATGGAGATCGCGGCCTTGCCGATCATCGCCTGTACTTCGGTGCGGGTCTCCCACAGCGGCTTGCTGGTCTCCCGGGAAATCAGGGTCGCCAGCGCCTCTTTATGTGTCTCCAGCAGCGCGGCAAAACGCTCCACCACGGCAATACGCTCGGCCAGCGGCCGGTGCGACCAGGGGTAAAATGCCGCGCGCGCCGCGGCGCAGGCCGCCTGGACGTCGTCGGCACCCGCGCTGGCCGCCTGCCACAGCAGCGACTGATCCTCCGGGGCCAGTTTGCTCATCGTTGCCCCACTGCCCGCCTGCCACTGCCCGGCTATAAACTGTGCTTTTACCGCCATGATCTGTTTTCCTCTGGATTCAGGGTTACCGTATAAACGCGGTCGGTTTCACTGACCTGCAGCGCGTCCAGCGCGGCGGCGTCCAGTGAGACCTGCTCTTCGTGGGCCACCAGCAGCGCCCGGAAATTGTCGAACTGACCGTTGGCGACGAGCGTCGGCGCCGGCAGGGCGCCCATCAGCTGCTGGGCCGGCAGGCACTGGCTGTCGCGTACGGCGCGGATCTGATCGGTGTTCGCCTCCAGCACCGGTCCGGCATCGAAAATATCCACCGAGCCGCGCCAGCTGAATCCCTCTTTCTCGAGGATCGCCCGCGCCGGGGCGGTATTGGGATGCACCTGACCGATGACCTCGCGGGCCGCTTCCGGCAGCAGTGAGATATAGATCGGGTAAGCCGGCATCAGTTCGGCAATAAAGGTTTTCATGCCGGTGCCGGTCAGCCGGTCAGCATCGGCAAACGGGATGTCGAAGAAGTGATGGCCCAGCGCATCCCAGAACGGCGACTGCCCCTGCTCATCGCTGCAGCCGCGCAGTTCGGCAAACAGGTACGGGGAAAACCACTCGCGGAAGGCGGCGATAAATAAAAAGCGCGCCTTGGAGAGCAGCAGACCATTGCGGTTGCGCTGATAGGCCGGGTCGAGAAACAGCGTACACAGTTCGCTGTGCCCGGTGTGGTCATAGCTGAGATTAAGCAGCTCCTGAGGCTTATAGACTCCCAGCGCTTTCGAGGCGCGAACCGTTTTCTGAATGCGAAAATTGTAAAACGGCTCGTCCAGGCCCACCGCGACCTCAATGGCGCTCACCCCCACCACCCGCGCCAGCGCGGTGTCTTCCAGCACAAACAGGAAACCCTGCTGGCCGCGCGGCAGTTCGCCGGCGAAGGTCTCGATACTGCGCTGGATACGGGCGGCCAGGCGCCCGGCATCATGCGGTAAGGAGGTCATGCCGACCCCCGCCCGCGCGGCAAGGCGGACGATGTCGTCGAGATCGTTTTCCCGTACGGGACGAAATAGCATCACAGGCCGTCCTCCCGGTTAGCGGGTTAAGCGAGCAACGGCGCGATCAAGGCGCACGAAGGCTTCCGCAATATCCGCCAGCGGGATATTGAGCGCCGGCGCGAAGCGCAGCACGTCCGGGCCGGCAATCAGGGCGATCAGCCCCTCTTCCGCCGCCAGGTTGGTCAACGTTTTGGCCTTGCCGCGCAGCGGCCCCGCCAGCTCAGCGCCGATCAGCAGACCGGTGCCGCGCACGGCGCTGAACGCATCGTAACGGGCAGAGATCGCATTCAACTGGTCAACAATCAGCGCATGGCGCTCGCCAACGCCCGCCAGCAGCGGCGCATCGAGATGGGCCAGCACGGCGTTAGCGACGGTCGCCGCCAGCGGGTTGCCGCCGAAGGTGGTGCCATGGGTGCCGGGCTGGAAGACCTGCGCCCAGGCCTCTTTCGCCAGCATCGCGCCGATTGGGAAGCCGCCCCCCAGCCCTTTGGCGCTGGTGAGGATGTCCGGGACGACGTTGTAGTGCTGGTAGGCGTAGAGATGGCCGGTACGGCCCGCCCCGGTCTGCACCTCATCGAATATCAGGGTCGCGTGATGGCGATCGCAGAGGGTGCGCAGCGCCTGGAGGAACGCCGGGTCAGCGGGTATCACGCCGCCTTCGCCGATGATCGGCTCGACGATCACCGCACAGGTGCGCGAAGAGATGGCCGCGGTGACCGCCTCGATGTCGTTATAGGGCAGATGGGTAATGCCCTGCGGCAGCGGAGCATAATCGCTGGAATATTTCGGCTGGCCGCCGACGGAGACGGTGAACAGCGTCCGGCCATGGAAGGCATGGTTGAAGGCGATGATTTCGCTTTTTTCACCACCAAACTTATCGTGAGCGTATTTCCGCGCCAGTTTGAGAGCGGCCTCGTTGGCTTCGGCGCCGGAGTTGCAGAAAAACACCTTATCGGCAAAGGTCGACTGCACGAGGGTTTTCGCCAGCTGCAGCACCGGCTCGTTGGTATAGCCATTGCCGATATGCCACAGTTTCGCCAGTTGATCCTGCAGGGCCTGAGCCAGCGCCGGATGGGCATGGCCTAAGGCATTCACCGCAATGCCGCCCGCCATATCGATATACTCTTTCCCCTGCTGGTCCCAGACGCGGGAACCCGCCGCCCTGACCGGAATAAACGGCGCGGGGGCAAAACAGGGAACCAGGTAAGCGTCAAAATCTTCGCGAGTCATAGTGCCTGACATCATTCATCTCCGGAACGTAAGACGACGGAAAACGCTCCCGCCGCGTTGGACAATCGACATTAACCCTGACCCTCGGCTTATTTTGGACACGAGCGCGCCCGCTGTGATGGCAAAAATATTCACCACAGGAAAAATAAGCCCTATTTATTTTGCGGGTATTTGTTAATTCATGGTTAACGTCATGTTGTTGTGTGGGCTAATGCTGGCCTGTGAACAATAAGATTGTCAATACGGGTGGAAGCAATTTATTCACTTTTTGAAGATCATCAAGATAATGAAAAACATAGAAAAAATATTTTTCTATGCACTTAAGTGAATAAAAAGTGAATTAAAATGCACAGCTTGTAGGTGGTTGGCGTGCGTAGTTATTCACTTAAAAAATAAAAAATCTAACAAAAATTTAAAAATCGGAATTGCCGTCAAATACCGCTTTATAAAATTGGTGATACCATTCATTGCACAGAGTTTACTGCTGTAGCTATTCCACGGTTTTACACGACATAAATAACACTGAGAAACAGGACTCTTATGGAAAAGTTATCTTACGCATCTGAAAGTAGTACATCTCCATGGACCACCTACCTGCGCCAGATCGACCGTGTCGCGCCTTATCTCGGCGATCTTGCCTACTGGGTGGAAACCCTGCGCCATCCGAAGCGTGCGCTGATCGTCGACATTCCTGTGCAAATGGACGACGGCACCATCCGCCACTTCGAGGGCTATCGCGTTCAGCACAATCTGTCGCGTGGACCGGGTAAAGGTGGTGTTCGCTACCATCCGGATGTCGATCTTAACGAAGTCATGGCACTTTCTGCCTGGATGACCATTAAGTGCGCCGCGGTCAATATTCCTTACGGCGGGGCCAAAGGCGGCATTCGCGTCGACCCCTTCTCACTGTCAGAAGGTGAACTGGAGCGTCTGACCCGCCGCTACACCAGCGAAATCGGCATTATTATCGGGCCGCAGAAAGATATTCCGGCGCCGGACGTCGGCACCAACGGTAAAGTGATGGCATGGATGATGGACACCTACTCCATGAACCATGGCACCACCATTACCGGCGTGGTCACCGGCAAACCGATCCACCTCGGCGGCTCCCTCGGCCGTGAAAAGGCCACCGGGCGTGGCGTATTTGTCACCGGCCGGGAAGTGGCTCGTCGCGCCGGTATCGAAATTGAAGGCGCCAAAGTCGCGCTGCAGGGCTTTGGTAACGTCGGTAGCGAAGCAGCCCGCCTGTTCGCCGGCGTCGGCGCCCGCGTGGTGGTCATTCAGGATCATACCGCGACCCTGTATAACGAAGGCGGGATTGATATGGCCGCCCTCACCGCCTGGCAGGCGGAGAAAAAGCAGATTGCCGGTTTCCCTGGCGCCCAGGAGATCGATAAAGACGCCTTCTGGACCACCCCGATGGACATTCTGATCCCGGCGGCACTGGAAGGGCAAATCACCCGCGAGCGCGCGGAGAAGCTGACCTGCAAACTGGTGCTGGAAGGGGCCAACGGCCCAACCTATCCGGAAGCGGACGACGTGCTGGCCGAGCGCGGCGTGATCGTAGTGCCGGACGTTATCTGTAACGCCGGTGGGGTGACCGTCAGCTATTTTGAGTGGGTGCAGGATATGGCCAGCTTCTTCTGGAGCGAAGAAGAGATCAACGCCAAGATGGACCGCATCATGACCGACGCCATTATTCACGTCTGCGATAAAGCCGCCGAGAAAGCGTGTACCCTGCGTACCGCCGCCTATATCGTGGCCTGCGAGCGCATTCTGATGGCGCGAAAAGACCGCGGCATCTACCCGGGCTGATCCCCGCCAGCAACCGCAACAGGGGTGGCATTGCGCCGCCCCTTTTTTCGCTACCACGCCGTTAACCACCGAGGATATGCGCTATCTGACGGAGAACTGCCCAAAAAATGTGACAACGTCACGCCAACGGAACAAATCCACTGCCCATCCGGGATTATTTTTCGATTAAATCAAAGTCGCCCTGGGTATAGCGTAGGCCAGTGACGTTGTCGGCAGTGAAAATCTGTTCGATGGTCTGAATATCCTCAGGCGCGAGGGTAATATTCGCGGCGCCGGCATTATCGCGCAGATGGGCAATTGTCCTCGCCCCCGGAACAGGCACGATATCCTCGCCTTTGCTCATCACCCAGGCGAGAGCAATCTGCGCCAGGGTGGCTTGATAACGAATGGCCACCTGTTGCAGGCGCGCCAGCAGTCGCTGGTTCTGGCGCATGGTCTCGGCCTGGAAGCGCGGCAGATGGCGGCGAAAATCATCCGCCGCCAAAACGCCGGGATCGGTGATAGTCCCGGTCAGGAAGCCGCGGCCAAGCGGGCTGTATGGCACAAAGCCGACACCCAGCTCGCGGCAGGTAGTGAGAATACCGTCCTCCGGCTCGCGGCTCCATAGCGAGTATTCCGTCTGCACGGCGGTAATCGGATGCACCTTGCAGGCCCGGCGCAGCGTCTGAGCAGAGACTTCCGACAGTCCAATATGGCGAATTTTACCCTCTTTAACCAGGTCAGCCATTGTGCCCACCACCTCTTCCACCGGTACCGCCGGATCGACGCGGTGCTGATAGAGCAGATCGATGGTCTCGATATTCAGTCGCTTCAGCGACCCTTCCACTGACTCGCGAATATGTGCCGGACGGCTGTCAACGCCGGCCATCCGCTCCAGACCCTGGCCGGTGGGCAGAATACGAAAGCCAAATTTGGTGGCAATCTGCACCTTATCGCGGATACCTTTAATCGCTTTGCCGATCAGAATTTCATTAGCGAAAGGGCCATATACTTCGGCGGAATCCAGGAAGGTCACGCCCATATCCACGGCGGCATGGATCGTATTTATCGCCTGCGACGTTTCAGCACCGCCATAGGCAAAACTCATTCCCATACATCCGAGACCTAATGCGGAAACCTGAAAATTTTCTTTTCCAAGATAACGTGTTTTCATCTTATTTTCCTTACCTGCTGAATGGTGTTAAATATATACTTCCCTTTCATATTGATAACAATTAATCTATTCCTAATGCGGTGTTAGCTGGAAATTAACAATGAAAACCTTGCCCGATCTGCAACAAATTGAAATATTAATGCTCATAGTGAAACATGGCAGTTTTCGCCAGGCCGCCAAAGCGTTAAACCTTTCTCCACCGGCGCTGACCGCCGCCATTAATCATCTGGAAGAAAAGTTAGGCGTGCGCCTGCTAAATCGCTCGACGCGCAGTTTGTCATTAACCGCTGTGGGTGAGGAATTTCTTAACAATATGATGCCAGTGGTTAATGATTATCGCCGGGTGGTTGATAGTCTGAATTATCATCGCCAAACGCCGGAAGGCGCGATTAAAATCAATTTACCGCGGATTGTTGTTGACCTCTTTTTTCACCGCTATTTTATTGCCTTTAAAAATCGCTGTCCCGACGTAACCCTCGAACTGTTTACCAGCGATCGGAAAGTCAATATTATTGAGTCTGGTTTTGATGCCGGCATTCGTTATTCTCAGGATGTGCCCAAAGATATGATTGCCATCCCCTTTGGCGAGAAACTGTCGCTGATCCCGGTGGCCAGCCCGGACTATATTCGCCAGGCCGGCAAACCCGACACCCCGCAGTCGTTGGTTAATTTCCGCTGCATTAACCGCTGTTTTCCCAGTGGTGAGAAGTACCGCTGGGAGTTTATTAGCCCCCACGGCGAGCTCAGCGAGATCGCGGTCGCAGGCGATCTGGTGGTCGATTCCGATAACGCAATGATCCAGGCGGCGGAGAGCGGATTAGGCATCGCCTTCGTCTACCAGTCGCTGGTGACGCAGCAGCTCAGCGCTGGCTCGCTGGTTCAGCTGCTGGCGGACTACCGCTACCCGGCGGATCATTTCTGCCTCTACTATCCAAGCCGCAAACATATTCCCGCTCCCCTGCGGGCCTTTATCGCCTGGGTGATGGCGCAGAATAAGAACATCCTCCATGAGTAAAAGGTGTGAGGGGGAATCTCCTTCTCACCACAATAAACGCACATACCGTTAACCTCTTTTTATCCTTCACCTTGAATTCCGCCGGTCGTCAGGCATAAACTCGTTAGAGCTCTAACGATATTGACAGACGACCTATGGACAACCGACAGCTTAACTTCTCCCATCTTTTATATCTGACTGCCCACCACTGGCGGCTGGCGGTCAATCGCCGGCTGAAAGACCTCGGCCTGAGCCAGGCCAGCTGGGTGGCGGTCGCCGCCATTGCCCGCCAGCCGCAGCCGCTGTCGCAGAGCGAACTGGCGCAGGAGCTGGGCGTTGAGAGCCCGACCATTGTGCCGCTGATCAACCGCCTGGTCGCCCTCGGGCTGGTGGAGCGCGTCACCACCGCGCGTGATAAACGTAAGCGGCTGCTGGTCGCCACCGGCCAGGGAATGGCGCTGTATGAGCAGGTCAAAACGGTAGCAGACGATCTGCGTGAAGAGATCCTGACGGCGATTACCCCGCAGGAGCGGGAGCAAACTCAGCGGGTGCTGGAAAAACTGTTGCGCGAAGTGGAGAAGAAATAATGCCCCGTCGCCAGGATAACCCCTATGCTCCGCATGACTGGGCGCCGCATGAAAAACCGGCCCTGCTTGGCTCGCCCTCTACGCCGCTGCACAGTCCGCAGAAACGCCTCGCTTACGGCGTAGTCGGCCTGCTGGTGTGCCTCACCGGCGCGCTGGGCAATGCAGTGGTCACCGCCAACCTGCAGCTGCTGCAGGGCACCTTCGCCGCCTGGTCGACCGAGATCGCCTGGCTGCCGGCGGTGTACGTCATGACCAATGTCTCCATCAACCTGCTGCTGGTGAAATTTCGTCAGCAGTTCGGACTGCGCGCTTTCACCGAAGGCTTTCTGGTGCTCTATGTGCTGGTGACCTTTTCCACCTGTTCGTCAACGACCTCAGCTCGGCGATGATGGTGCGCGCCGCCCACGGCATGGTGGCCGCGGCGCTCAGCTCGCTGGGGATCTACTATCAGGTACAGGCCTGGCCCGCACGCCACCGCCTGAAAGGGCTAATCATCGGCATTACCGGCTCGTCGCTGGCCATTCCCCTGGCGCGCCTCTTTTCCACCGAGCTGCTGCAGATAGATGAATGGCGCGGACTCTACTTTTTTGAACTGGGACTGGCGCTGGTGTCGCTGGCCTGCGTCATCGCGCTGAAACTGCCGCCGAGCGATCGTAAAAAGGTCTTCGAGAAGAAGGATTTTATTACCTTCTTTCTGCTGGCGCCCGGCATGGCGCTGGTCTGCGCCGTGCTGTCGCTGGGGCGGCTGGAGTGGTGGTTCGAAGCACCGTGGATCGGCTGGGCGCTGGCGGCAGCGGTGGTGCTGATCGTCGCCGCCATTACTTTCGAGCATAACCGCAGCAATCCCCTGCTCAATACCAAATGGCTCTCCAGCGGCAGCATCGTGCGCCTCGGCCTGATTATGCTGCTGATCCGCATCGTGCTGGCGGAGCAGAACACCGGGGTCATCGGCTGGCTGCAGTACGTTGGTCTGCAAAACGAACAGATGACTAACCTCGCGTGGTCGATTTTCGCCGGTATTCTGTGCGGGATCGTTGCCAGCTGTCTGACGCTCAACCCGCAGAAGCTCTACTGGCCGACCGCCACCGCCCTGGCGCTGATCATGATAGCCTCGCTGCTCGACAGCCAGTCCAACGCCCTCACCCGTCCGGAACAATTAATGTTCAGCCAGTTTTTACTCGGCTTCGGCAGCGCCTTCTTTCTGGCCCCGGCGATGCTCGCCGGGATTGGCGGCGTGTTTGCCGACCCGCGCAACCTGGTCAGCTTCTCGGTGCTGTTCGGCATGAGCCAGAACATTGGCGGCCTGCTCGGCTCGGCGATCCTCGGCACCTTTCAGACCTGGCGGGAGAAATTCCATTCCAGCCAGCTGGCGGACCAGATAACCACCCTGAATCCGCTGATCGTCGAGCGGTTGCAGCAGTACAGCCAGATGTATCAGAGCCAGATTGGCGACAGTGCGCTGCTCAACGTTCAGGCCACCACCCTGCTGCAAAACGCCGCGACGCTGCAGGCCAATATTCTCGCCTGGAATGACACCTATCTGCTGACGGCGGCGATCTCCGCCGGGACATTAGTGTGGGTGTTCTGGCGCTTAATTCGCTTACGTCTGACCGCCCGTATCGCCTTAAAACGCGCCACCGGCAGCAAATAATTATCATCATTTCATCTCTGGAGTCGTTATGAGTCAGCAGGATGCGGCCAAACAACAGGCCAACACCCGGAACAACATTCGTGTGGTCTCCATTTTTACCGCCGCGGCGATAGGCCTCGTCGGCGTGCTGGTGATCCTCTACGCCTGGCAACTGCCGCCGTTCACCCGGCATAGCCAGTTCACTGACAACGCCTATGTGCGCGGCCAGACCACCTTTATCAGCCCCCAGGTCAACGGCTACATCACCGCCGTCAACGTCAAAGATTTCGCGATTGTTGAGCCGGGCGAGGTGCTGTTCCAGATAGACGACCGCATCTATAAGCAGCGGGTGCATCAGGCCCAGGCCACCCTGGCGATGAAGGAGGCGGCGCTGCGCAACAATCTGCAGCAACGCAAAAGCGCCGAGGCGACGATAGCGAAAAACGAAGCCGCGCTGCAAAACGCCCGCGCGCAGAATCAGAAAATCCAGGCCGATTTAAAACGGGTGCAGGAGTTAACTGCCGACGGTTCGTTGTCGATCCGCGAACGCGATTCAGCACGCGCCAGCGCAGCCCAGGGGGCGGCGGATATTGAGCAGGCGAAAGCGGCGCTGGAGATGTCGCGCCAGGACCGTGAATCGACCATCGTCAATCGCGATTCGCTGGAGGCCGACGTCGCCAGCGCCAAAGCGGCGCTTGAGCTGGCGCAGATCGACCTGCAAAACACGCAGATCATCGCCCCCACCGGCGGCCAGCTGGGGCAGATCTCAGTGCGTCTTGGCGCTTACGTCAGCGCCGGAACCCACCTGACCTCGCTGGTTCCGCCGCAGCACTGGGTGATCGCCAACCTGAAAGAGACCCAGCTGGCCGAGGTGCGTATCGGCCAGCCGGTCACCTTCACCGTCGACGCGCTCAACGGCGAGCGTTTCCACGGCAAGGTGCAGAGCATCTCCCCGGCGACCGGGGTGGAATTTAGCGCCATCTCTCCGGACAATGCCACCGGTAACTTCGTCAAGATCGCCCAGCGCATCCCGGTGCGCATTACGGTCAACGACGGGCAGAACAACAGCGAACGCCTGCGACCGGGGATGTCGGTGCAGGTAACCATTGATACCCGCGCGGAGAAACAGCCATGATCCGCCCGCTCACCCTTGCTGTCGTCCTGGCACTGGTCGGCTGCCAATCCGCCGACGTGCAGCGCGCGCAACCGACCCTGACCATTCCTGCCGCCTGGCGGGCCGACGTTGGCCCGGCGAGCCCGGTGGAAGGCGTATGGTGGCGCAATTTTCATGACAGCACGCTCAATCAGTATGTTGATCAGGCGCTGCGCTATAACAGCGATGTGCTGATCGCCCGTGAGCGAGTGAATGAGTATCAGGCGCGCGCTTACGCCGCCGACAGCAGTCTGTTTCCGTCACTGGACGCCAGCCTGACCGGCACCCGCGCCCGGGCGCAGTCCGCCGCCACCGGTCTGCCGATCCACAGCACACTGTATAAGGGCGGCCTGACCGCCAGCTATGATGTCGATATCTGGGGAGCGAACCGCAGCGCGGCCAGCGCCGCCGGGGCCAGCCTCGAGGCGCAGAAAGCCGCCGCCGCCGCGGCCAATTTGAGCGTCGCCAGCTCGGTGGCCGTTGGCTATGTCACGCTGCTGTCGCTGGATGAGCAGTTGCGGGTGACCCAGCAGACGCTGAAATCACGGGAAGACGCCTGGCGCCTGGCGAAACGCCAGTTTGAAACCGGATATACCTCGCGCCTTGAGCTGATGCAGGCAGATTCGGAGCTGCGCGCAACGCGCGCCCAGATCCCGCCGCTACAGCACCAGATAGCCCAGCAGGAAAATGCCCTCAGCGTGCTGCTCGGTGATAACCCCGGCGCGGTAAAACGCGGCGAATTTGCCCAGCTCACGCCGCTGAGGCTGCCGTCGCAGCTGCCGTCCACCTTACTCAACCGCCGCCCGGATATCGTACAGGCCCAGCGTCAGCTGGTGGCCGCCGATGCCACGCTGGCGTCATCGCAGGCGCAGCTGCTGCCTTCCCTCAACCTCACCGCCACCGGCAGCCTGCAGGATCGCACGCTGCCGGATCTGCTGGATAACCCGCTGCGGCTGTGGAGCGTGGGCGGCAGTATTCTGGCGCCGCTGCTAAACCGCCAGGCGTTAAATGCCCAGGTGGATGTTTCCATGGCGCAACGCAACCAGGCGCTCTACAGTTATGAGAAAGCAGTGCGCGGCGCGTTCAAAGAGGTCAATGACAGCCTGGATGCCATCAGTCGCTACAGCGAACAGTTAAACGAGCTTCAGGAACAAGAGACCGTTGCCCAGGAAACCTTACGTATTGCGCAAAACCGCTACCGCAACGGCTACTCTTCGTATCTGGAGGTGCTTGATGCCCAGCGAACGCTGTTCTCCACCCAGCTTAGCGTGGTGCAGGTGAAAAATAACCTGTTGCTGGCGCAGATCGATCTGTATCGGGCGCTGGGAGGCGGCTGGTTGAACGCGTGACGCACGCGAAACCTCAACCAGGGAGAGAGCGGAAACCCATATTCAGGCCGGGACAGCCTCGCGCCACCCGGCCACCACTACCACCAGGGAGTCAACCAATGCAACACCAGTGGTCTGCAGTCGATAATTTCATGATTTCTTCGCTTATTCCTGACGATGACGTACTGAGTCAGGTACTGGAAAACAACAAACGCGCCGGGCTACCTGAACACGATGTTGCGGCCAATCAGGGGCAACTTCTGGCGCTGTTGGTGCGTATAACGCAGGCGCAGCGGATCCTGGAGATTGGTACCCTCGGCGCCTATAGCACCATCTGGATGGCGCGCGCGCTGCCCGCCGACGGCAAATTGATCACCCTTGAGGCCGATCCCACCCATGCCGGGGTGGCGCGCCAGAATATCCGCCTCGCGGGGCTAAACGATCGTATTGAACTCATTGAAGGGCCAGCGCTGAACACGCTGGAAAATTTCGCGGATGTGCAGCCGTTCGACCTGATCTTTATTGATGCCGATAAACCAAATAATCCTCACTATCTGGAGTGGGCGCTGCACTATTCGCGCCCCGGAACGTTGATCGTGGGCGATAACGTGGTGCGCGATGGCGAAGTGATTAACGGGCAAAGCGAGGATGCGCGCGTGCAGGGCGTGCGCCGGTTTATCGAAATGATCGGGGATAACCCGCGGCTCACCGCCACCGCGCTGCAGACGGTGGGCATTAAGGGATGGGATGGGTTTACGCTGGCGCGGGTGAATGGATGAGCGCTGGGCGGCCTGACGCCCTCCCCCGACCCTCTCCCCCAGGGAGAGGGAGAACCCCCGCGCCGAGACGCGTCACCCGCGGCAGGTTACCGCGAACGATCATTGGGGATAATAGGTATAGCTATAATGCAGAGACTCTTCGCTTTTTCCGCCGTATCCTTCATGTTCACTATATTCTCCGCTACAGTTCCCCGCGGGATCCCAGCCTAAGCAGCGGGACTGGTATTTGGTACGATAAGTGGTGGTTCTATCCTCGGATAGCCAACGTCCTTTTTCATCCCAACGCAGCGTCGAGGTGGAATCCGAGTCGGAGATACCGCTTAAATGCCCTGCCACGTAGCGATAATTGACAGACAGCATAGCCATCAGGCCGCCATTGACCGTTTTACGCACCAGCTGGTGCCGCTCGTCATAGTGATAGGTGGTCGTGCTCAGGAGCTTTGATGATTGCTGGGTGGTGGACACATTTTCGGAGCGCACAATCCGTCCCAGATTATCGGTATAGAACTGCTCGCGCATGACCATTTTTCTGATATTCCCGTTCACATTTCGGGTCTGCCTGATATATTCCCGTACCCATCCTTTATCATTATGCCAGCGGACATTATCTCTGACTATCGTTGAGTCATTCGCGGTATTAAAGGTTTTTGCTCTCTCATAACTTACCAGCCGACGGCACTGGGAAAAACGCAGCGTGCCTGCGTCGTTATTTTGCTTACCGTCAATTTGCACGCTTTGCACATCGCCGTTCAAAGGAGAAAGATAAGTGAGAATAAAAAAATTGGCATCATTAATGGCACGCTGTGCTTCATCGCAGGGCGAAGAGTCAGAAAACGGTTTACATGCCGCGACAAGAACAATGGCGGGGAGTAGCATTAGCGGTTTATACATATCATCTCGTATTAAAAGGTGGTAAATAACGTCGCGGACGGGGGCGATGACAAATCACAGGATGTCTTGCCACCGCCGCAGTGACATCGTATTACACGGCGTATTCGGCTGTTCATCTGAATTATTATCGCCAGTCATAGATGGCAAGCGCGAGCAGTTGAAAAGGCGATGTGACAATATCAACAACAACGGCCACCGGATAAAGGACGCGGGCCGCTGACAGGCCATTCTTTTTATAGAAGGTCACCGGGTAGGGCTGTTCAAAATAGCGAATAGCGCGGTTGTCCGGGATTTTGCCTTTCTTCTGGATCGTACCCTGCAACGCGTTAACAGGCAGATAACAAGGCCCGGTATTCACCCCGTAGCCATAGCATTCGAAGCCATTTTTCGCGAGAACATCGCGCGTCGTTTCATCTATTATTCGCTGCCCATAGCGAAACCGGATATTACCTGAAAATTCGCTACGTGTTTTCCCCATCATAAAACTCTTCAGATCGGTGATCTTTAGCTCAGGCAAATAATTTTCTTTCAATAGATAAATTTTCGTAATTTTTTCCCCGCCGCGCTGTAGCGGGTAATCAAAGCGTTCACCAATAAATGCAACTGTGCTGTTTGCTTTCCCATCCTGGCTCAATGTGATCCCGACGAGGCTATCATTCGCATATACGTTAACTTGTGATTCCTGACCTCGGATATATTCCTTAAGACAAAGCGTGCTGCATCCTGTTATCCCTAAAATCATTACCACACAACATGTCACTTTAATGAATAATAAATATTTTTTATATATCGAGTTAGTCATCAACACTCCGTGTCCTGTTTGACTCTTTGCGAAAGGCTAAAAATACGCGAACAAAGCAGGTTACCCAAGCCACCTTCCCGATTTTCAGATTCCATTAATTCTATGACCGCGAGAAACCCTGCGGGTAACGTCAGGTACGGGGAATTGACCGCCAGGGCAGGCTTATTCGCGGCGGCGGGGAACTGTCTCCCTTCAGCAGACCCGGCAACACGGTGCCGCCGGGCCTGAGGAAGGATGTTACTACGGCGTAATCTGCTCCATCGCCTGCAGCACACGCTTGTCCGAGATAGGATACGGGGTGCCCAGCTGCTGGGCGAAGAAGCTCACCCGTAGCTCCTCGATCATCCAGCGGATCTCCCGGACATCGTCGTCCTCACGGCGGTTCGGCGGCAGCTTATTCAGCCACTGCTGCCACGCCTGCTGCACGCTCTCCACCTTCAGCATCTGCGCGCGATCGCGGTGCGGATCGATAGCCATCTTCTCGAGACGCTTTTCAATCGCCTGCAGATAGCGCAGCGTATCGCCAAGACGGCGGAAACCGTTGCCGGTGACAAAACCGCGATACACCAGACCCGCCATCTGCGCTTTGATATCCGACAGCCCCAGCGCCATGGTCATATCCACGCGGCCTTTCAGCCGTTTGTTGATATTGAACACCGCGGTGAGGATCTGCTCGACCTGTTTGGCGATCTCCACCACCGTGTCGTTGAGCTCGGCTCGCACTTTATCGTGCAATTGACTGAAGCCCTCTTCCGTCCACACCGGACCACCCGCCTCGTCGATAAGCTTATCCACGCCGCAGGAGATGCAGTCGTCAATCAGATCCAGCACTTTGCCGTACGGGTTAAAGTAGAGCCCAAGCTTGGCTTTGTTCGGCAGTTTCTCGTGCAGATACTTAATCGGCGACGGGATGTTGAGCAGCAGCAGGCGACGCAGACCGCGCCACATGGCCTGCTGCTGTTCCTGTGGATTATCAAACAGCTTGATGGCCACGCTGTCGCGCTCATCCACCAGCGCCGGCCAGGCTTTCACCTTATAGTTGCCGCGTTTCTGTTCGTAACTTTCCGCCAGCGTGCCAAAGCTCCAGATATGCAGCCCGCTCTGCTCAATGCCGTCATCGGCCACCGCCGACAGCGTCTCCTGAACTTTGCCCTTCAGCGCGTCTTTTAACGCCTGCAGCGAGCGCCCTTCCTGCAGCTTCTTGTTTTTATCATCCACCACCCGGAAAGTGATTTTCAGGTGATCGGGCACCTGATCCCACTGCCAGGCCTCGCGGTCGATGGTCACGCCGGTCATCTTACGCAGCTCGCGCTCCAGCGAATCGAGCAGCGGCAGCTCGAGCGGCGTCGCCCGTCCGAGAAACGCTTCCGCATAGTTGGGAGCCGGGACGAAATTGCGCCGCACCGGCTTCGGCAGCGATTTTATCAGCGCGATGATCAGCTCGCGACGCAGGCCAGGGATCTGCCATTCAAAGCCGGCCTCTTCCACCTGGTTGAGCAGCGGCAGCGGAATATGCACCGTCACCCCGTCGGCATCAGCGCCTGGTTCAAACTGGTAGCTAAGCCGCAGCTTGAGGTTGCCCTGATGCCAGAAGTTCGGATAGTCCAGCTTGCTGACCTGCTCCGCCCCTTCCTTGATCAGCATACTTTTCTCAAAGTTGAGCAGATCCGGGGTTTCGCGGCTGGCCTGCTTCCACCAGGCATCAAAATGACGGGCGGAGATGACGTCGTGACTGATGCGCTGGTCGTAGAACTCGAACATTGTCTCGTCATCCACCAGGATATCGCGACGGCGCGATTTATGCTCCAGCTCTTCGATTTCCGCCCGCAGCTTCAGGTTTTCGCGGAAGAAAGCGTGACGTGTCTGCCAGTCACCCTCCACCAGCGCGTGGCGGATAAACAGCTCCCGACACAGCGCGGGGTCGATCTGGCTGTAGTTGACCTTGCGTGCGCCAACGATCGGCAGGCCGTAGACGGTGACCTTTTCCGTCGCCATCACCGCACCCTGCGCCCGCTCCCAGTGCGGTTCACTGTACGAGCGCTTGATCAGGTGCTGCGCTACCGGCTCCACCCACTCCGGCTCAATGCGGGCGGCGATGCGCCCCCACAGCCGGCTGGTCTCCACCAGCTCGGCCACCATCGTCCACTTCGGCGGCTTTTTAAACAGGCCGGAGCCCGGAAAAATGGAGAAGCGGGCGTTGCGCGCGCCGGTAAACTCCTGCTTATCGGCATCCTTCATCCCGATGTGCGACAGCAAACCGGTCAGCAGCGCAGTATGGATCTCGCGGTATTCCGCCGGCTCGCTGTTGACTGGCAGGCCAAGCTCTTTCACCACCTGGCGCAGCTGGGTGTAGATATCCTGCCACTCGCGCACGCGCAGATAGTTAAGAAAATCGACCCGGCACTGGCGGCGAAACTGATTCGACGACAGCGCCTTCTGCTGCTCGCCAAGGTAGTTCCACAGATTGACGAAGGCGAGAAAATCGGACTCTTTATCGTGGAAGCGGCGGTGCTTCTCGTCAGAGGCCTGCTGCTTGTCCATCGGCCGCTCGCGCGGGTCCTGAATCGACAGCGCGGAGGTGATGATCATCGCTTCCCGCACGCAGCCGTGCTTCTGTGCCTCCAGCACCATGCGCGCCAGACGCGGGTCCACCGGCAGCTGGCTGAGCTGGCGGCCCATCGGCGTCAGCTTATAGGCGGTGGCCTGCTCATCGGTGGTGATGGCGCCCAACTCTTCCAGCAGACGCACGCCGTCCTGGATATTGCGCTTATCCGGCGCTTCAACAAACGGGAAGGCGGCGATATCGCCTAAGCCCAGGGCGGTCATCTGCAGAATGACCGACGCCAGGTTGGTACGCAGTATTTCCGGGTCGGTAAACTCCGGGCGCGACAGGAAATCGTCTTCCGAATAAAGACGAATACAGATCCCTTCCGAGACGCGGCCGCAGCGGCCCTTACGCTGGTTGGCGGACGCCTGGGAAACCGGCTCGATCGGCAGGCGCTGCACCTTGGTGCGGTAGCTGTAGCGGCTGATACGCGCGGTACCGGGATCGATAACGTATTTAATCCCCGGTACGGTCAGCGAGGTTTCCGCCACGTTGGTCGCCAGCACGATGCGTCGGCCGCTGTGCGGCTGGAAGACGCGGTTCTGCTCGCTGTTGGACAGGCGGGCGTACAGCGGCAGCACTTCGGTATGGCGCAGATCCAGCTTATTCAGCGCATCAGCGGTATCGCGGATTTCCCGCTCCCCGCTCATAAAGATCAGAATATCGCCGGGCCCTTCGCGCCCCAGTTCGTCAACCGCATCAAAAATCGCCTGTAACTGATCGCGCTCGGTGTCGTCCGCCTCTTCCACTATCGGCCGGTAGCGGACTTCCACCGGGTAAGTTCGCCCGGAGACTTCGATAATGGGCGCATTATTGAAATGCTTTGAGAAGCGTTCCGGGTCGATGGTCGCCGAAGTAATGATGATTTTCAGGTCCGGGCGACGCGGCAGGAGCTCTTTCAGATAGCCGAGCAGAAAATCGATGTTCAGGCTGCGCTCGTGCGCTTCATCGATAATGATGGTGTCGTACTGCATCAGCAGGCGATCCTGCTGGATCTCGGCCAGCAGGATACCGTCGGTCATCAGCTTGACCATAGTGTTGTCGCTGACGTGATCGCTAAAGCGGACTTTATAGCCGATACAGCCGCCCGGCTCCGTTTGCAGCTCTTCGGCAATGCGGTTGGCGACGGTTCGCGCCGCCAGGCGACGCGGCTGGGTATGACCGATCAGCCCTTTCAGCCCGCGCCCCAGCTCCATGCAGATTTTAGGCAACTGGGTGGTTTTGCCCGAACCGGTCTCCCCGGCGACGATCACCACCTGGTGGTCACGCACCGCCTCGAGAATTTCTTGTTTTTTCTGGCTAACCGGCAGGTTTTCCGGATAGGTAATCGCCGGGCGCGCCGCTTCGCGCAGCAGGACTTTACCGGCTGCCTGGCTTATCTCCTGCGCCATCTCCTGCAGAATGGCCTGTTGCGATTCAGGATTTTTAACCTTCTTCACACCGTGCAGACGGCGGGCAAAGCGCGTCTTATCGCGCAGCATCAGGCCGTCGAGCTGTTGATAAAGCTGGGAGAAGGTGATTTTTTGTTGTTCTGTCATAGCGTTATCGGGCAGAGCTCTGCCGGTAAAATCTCTTTTGAAGTATTGCCTTAGAGTACCACATCTGTGTCATCCGCGCCTTGTTCAAAAAATCTGAACATAGGATTCGATATATTGCGCTATCTCTGTGGCGCGATTGTGAATACAGTGTCAACAAGCACCAGGGCATTGACCCGTCAATCACATTAATAAAAGGAAACACCCATGAGCAAAGTATTAGTTCTGAAATCCAGTATTCTGGCAGGGTACTCACAATCTGGTCAGCTTTCCGACTATTTTGTTGAACAATGGCAGGAAAAACACCCGGGCGACGAGATCACCGTGCGTGACCTGGCCGCTAATCCAATCCCGGTTCTGGATGGCGAACTGGTTGGCGCCCTGCGTCCGAGCGACGCGCCGCTGACTCCGCGTCAGCAGGAAGCGCTGGCCCTTTCCGACGAGCTGATCGCCGAGCTGAAAGGCAACGATGTGATTGTTATCGCTGCGCCGATGTACAACTTCAACATCCCGACACAGCTGAAAAACTATTTTGACCTGGTGGCTCGCGCCGGCGTCACCTTCCGCTACACCGAAAAAGGGCCGGAAGGTCTGGTGACCGGTAAACGTGCGGTCGTCGTTACCAGCCGCGGCGGTATCCATAAAGATACCCCGACCGACCTGGTCACTCCGTACCTGTCCACCTTCCTCGGCTTCATCGGCATCACCGACGTGAACTTCGTGTTCGCCGAAGGTATCGCTTACGGCCCGGAAGTGGCGGCCAAAGCGCAGTCTGACGCGAAAGCGGCCATCGACAGCGTGGTTGCAGCCTAAGATTTCCACTCCCACCGCCCGGTGGGAGTATTTTTTCCCCCACGCCCGTTTCCCTTTTACGAGCCGCCTCGTAAATTCACGCATCAATCCAACGCCTTAAGCATCCAGCCTGTACCATCGCCGTCGCCGCGCGAATCTGGCTCACTCCCGCTCGCTGATGGCAACCGTTGTCATGGTCAAAAACAGGAGTGCGTACTATGTACACTCAATGGTGTACATGGTACCTTAGCAAGGAGTGTTTTCGTATGTCATGCCATTGAATTTATCGAAACGTCGCTATTTACCCGCCAGATAAAACAGCTGGCCAGCGATGAAGAGCTGAGGGCACTGCAGAGGCTACTCATAGGCAACCCGGATTTTGGCGATCTTATCCAGGATACCGGCGGGTTACGGAAAATAAGAATGGCGACAGGCTCACAGGGGAAAAGCGGCGGCGTGCGGGTGATATATTTTCTGGCAACCTGCGAGATCATCTATCTGGTCTTAGCCTACTCTAAGCACACCAAAGAGAGCCTGAGCGCAGCGGAAAAAAACGAACTCCGGAAACTGACCCGGCGACTAAAAAATGAGGTTTGAAATGGGTTACTTTGACGAGCTTAAAGCGTCTCTGGAAGAAGCTATTGAGATCAAAGACGGCAATAAGGCCCCAGCCCGGACGACGCGCTATGAAGTTGCTGATGTGAAAGCCATCCGCGCGCAGCTTAATGTTTCACAGGCGGAAATGGCAAAAGCGCTGGGTACCAGCGTGGATACCATCAAAAGCTGGGAGTCCAGGCGGCGCAACCCTACGGGCCTGGCAGCAAAAGTACTGGCGGTTATCCAGGCCAACCCGGCGTTCTTTCGCGAACTGGCTGAGCACTAATCCACTGAACCTCTCCGGGCTGCTCTGGGAAGTTAGCGCGGCGATTTCGGCCGCAGGTTGTCATCAAACTCCAGCCGCTTACGCCCCTCTTCCACTTCCCGCAAAGGCTCCACCTGGTGCAGCGTCTGCTTACAGCGTTCCACCAGCGCCTGGTATTCACGGGTACCCTGTTTTTTCCACGCCAGCTCCTGTTCGCTCAGGGTGCGAATCGCTTTGGCCGGGCTGCCGATAATCAGATGGTTGGCGGGCATTTCGGCGTTGGCTTTGACAAAGGCCGAAGCGCCGACAATGCTGTTTTCGCCAATGACCGCCCCGTCGATAATCACCGCGCTCATCCCCACCAGCGCGTTGCGGCCAATCACGCAGCCGTGCAGGATGGCGCCGTGGCCGATGTGGCCCTCCTCTTCCACCACCGTATCCTGGCCGGGGAAGCCGTGCATGACGCAGTTATCCTGAATATTGGCGCCGTCTTTTACCACGATGCGGCCAAAGTCGCCGCGCAGGCTGGCGTTGGGCCCGACGTAGACCCCTCTGCCGAGGATCACGTCGCCAATCAATACCGCGGTTGGGTGGACGTAGCTCTCCTCCGGCACCACCGGCGTCAATCCATCAATCTGATAAATCGGCATGCAACCTCCTTATGCGCCCGGCAAACCGCCAAAGCGCTGATAATAGAGCGGGCCCGGCGCCGGAAGCTCGCCCACCGAGCTTTCCCCTTTCTCGCTAACGAACGCCAGCGCGCCGGAACTAACACGTTGATAAATATTGATACACAGCTGACGGGCGCTCTGCCCGGCCCAGTGCGCGGGCAGGAGCTCCTCCGGCAGCAGCGGATCTTTGAGCACCACCCGGCGATAGAAATGGATCAGCAGCAGCTGGATGTGGAAGCAGCGCGCCGGCGTCAGCTCTGACGGTTCGCTGTCGCGTAGCAGCGGCAGTAACGGTCGGAACAAGGCGATAAACGCCTCGTACATCTCGTTTTGTTCGGTGAGGTGCCAGCACTCCTCCACCCGGCTGCGCAGCGCTGCCCTGGAGAGCGCCAGCGGCGAATGGGCTTCAAAACAGATGACGTTTTCGGCGACGCCCGCCTCGTGGAGCAGCGACTGGACATCCGCCAGCTTTTGCGACGGCGAGGCTAACAGGCTGGGCGCCAGTGCGCCAAAACCCTGCCACAGCAGCTGCTTTTTGACGTCGGTAAGCACATTTTTTTCTAACCCTTCCGAGAGCAGCAGCAGCCAGGTGCCGTCCCATTCCGGTGCGCTGGCGCGATAGATCTTGTGTTCCGCGCGCCGGGTCAGACGTAGCCCTTTATCGCTCAGGCGATAGAAGCTGCGCCGGCCGATGCGCACCACATCAAGCCACTCTTCTTTATTGAGGCGAAACAGCGCGGTGCGCACAAAGCGCTCGCCGAAGCCTAATCCTTCCAGCAGCGCCGCGACGCTGCCCAGCCACACTTCCCCACCGCGTTGTAATAAGGCGTCGCCATACAGCGAGGCAATTAATGACGTGCCGCTGATCGGCATCGCCGTCACCGCTTGTTGAATAAAGGCGTCGAGTTTACTCATCTGATTCATTCTGTTGTTATATTTTTCCTTTATGAATCATAGCACAGGAAATTCCCCGGCTGACGGCGTCAGACCTTAGCCGGGGAGAGATTTAACCGCTAACCACCGCTTTACGCAGGTCGAATACCCGACAGGCTTTTCCTTCAGAGCGGGGAATGCTGCCGCAGTTGACGATAGTAATATCGGTAGAGATCCCGACCATTGACTTAATGCGGTGACGCAGCTGATGGCAAATCTGGCAGCGTTGTTCGTGGCTCAGCGCCAGCCCGCTCTCTTTCAGCTCAACGCGCACCGCCAGCGAATCAAGATGACCGCGGCGATTCACCTCCAGCTGATAGTGCGGCGCCAGGTGTTCAAACTTGAGGATCTCCTCTTCCAGCTGCGAGGGGAAGACGTTAACTCCGCGGATAATCAGCATATCGTCGCTGCGTCCACTGATGCGATCCATGCGGCGCATGGTCCGCGCGGTGCCCGGCAGCAGGCGCGTCAGGTCGCGGGTACGATAGCGGATCACCGGCAGCGCTTCTTTGGTCAAGGTGGTAAACAGCAGTTCGCCATGCTCGCCATCTTCCAGCGGCGTACCGTCGTCCGGGTTGACGATTTCCGGGAAGAAGTGGTCTTCCCAGATGGTCGGGCCGTCAACGGTTTCCAGACACTCCATCGCTACGCCCGGCCCCATGACTTCCGACAAACCGTAAATATCCAGGGCGGTGATCCCCAGGCGGCGCTCGATTTCCGCGCGCATCGCCAGCGTCCACGGCTCGGCGCCAAACACGCCGACCCGCAATGAACAGCCGCGGGCATCGCCGCCCATCTGGCGTTCCAGCTCTTCAATCAGATTCAGACAGTAGGACGGCGTCACCATGATCATATCCGGCTGAAAATCGCGGATCAGCTGCGCCTGTTTCTCGGTCTGACCGCCGGACATCGGGATCACCGTCGCTCCTAAACGCTCCGCGCCGTAGTGCGCGCCAAGGCCGCCGGTAAACAGGCCGTAGCCGTAGGCGACGTGAATTTTATCTTTTGCTGAACCACCGGCCGCGCGCAGCGAACGGGCGACAATATTGGCCCAGTTATCAATATCGTTTTGCGTATAACCCACCACCGTCGGTTTGCCGGTGGTGCCGGATGAGGCGTGAATGCGCACCACCTGCTCCATCGGCACCGCGAAGGTATCGAAGGGATAGTTGTCGCGCAGATCTTGTTTGGTGGTACAGGGGAATTTTTGCAGATCGTTTAATTCCCGGAAGTCGTCAGGGTGCACGCCGGCGGCGTCGAATTTGCGGCGATACATCGGCACATTTTCATACGCATGCTTCAGCGTCCATTTCAGGCGCTGGGTTTGCAGGGCCTGCAGTTCGTCACGCGATGCGGTTTCAATCGGATCTAATTTTGTAGTAGTTATCATTGTAGGGTACTCGCAGGTAAATTAGCTCACACTCGCTCGAGGATCATGGCAATGCCCTGACCCACGCCAATACACATCGTACACAGCGCATAGCGCCCGCCCCGGCGTTGCAGCTCAAGGCTGGCGCTCAGCGCCAGTCGCGCGCCGCTCATGCCCAGCGGATGACCTAACGCGATGGCGCCGCCGTTGGGATTCACGTGCGCCGCATCATCCGGCACGCCGAGTTGTCTGAGCACCCCCAGCGCCTGCGCGGCGAAGGCCTCATTCAGCTCTATCAGATCCATATCGTTAATATTGAGTCCGGCGCGCTCCAGCACTTTACGCACCGCCGGTACCGGCCCCAGCCCCATCAGGCGCGGCTCAACACCCGCCGTCGCCATCGCCACGATACGCGCCCGCGGCGTGAGCCCCTGTACGCTGGCCTGCTGTTCACTGGCGATAATCAGCGCCGCTGCGCCATCATTAACGCCGGATGCATTCCCGGCCGTAATGACTCCGCCTTTCCGGAACGGCGCTTTTAATAGCGCGAGTTGCTCAAGCGTGGTTTCCGGGCGCGGATGCTCATCATCGCGTACCGCGCTGACCGCGCCTTTCTTGCCGATGATCTGCACCGGCACGATCTCCTGCGCCAGAATGCCATCGCGCTGGGCCTGCGCCGTGCGCTGCTGGCTGCGCCAGGCGAAAGCGTCCTGGTCGGCCCGGCTGATATTTAACAATTCAGCTACATTCTCGGCCGTTTCCGGCATGCTGTCAGTTCCGAATTGTTGCGCCATGAGCGGGTTCACAAAACGCCAGCCAATCGTGGTATCGAAGAGTTCCGCCTGACGCTGATAAGGTGCGCTGGCTTTTCCCATCACGAACGGCGCGCGCGACATCGATTCCACGCCGCCGGCAATCAGCAGATCGGCCTCGCCGGCTTTGATCGCCCTGGCGGCAAAACCGATCGCATCCAGACCCGAGCCACACAGGCGGTTAATCGTGGTGCCCGGCACGGTATGCGGATAACCGGCCAATAGCGTCGCCATATGCGCCACGTTGCGGTTATCTTCACCGGCCTGGTTAGCGCAGCCGAAAATCACATCATCAATCGCTGCCGGGTCGAGCCCGGGATTGCGGCTCAGCAGCTCACGCAGCGGGATCGCCGCCAGATCGTCGGCGCGGACGCCGGCCAGCGCGCCGCCGTAGCGGCCAATCGGCGTGCGGATCCCGTCACAAATAAAGGCGTCGCGCATTACACGTCTCCTGTGATTGTGCCGCCGATACGGTGCGATTTGCCGCGGAACAGGGCCACAATCTTTTGCTGTTGATTAACAATTTCGATGTCGTAGACGCCGGTCAGCTTGCCCTGCTGTTTGACTCTGGCGGTGGCGATCAGCCGGTCGCCGGCAAACGCCGGACGAAGAAAATCAATGCTTGCCGCCGAGGCCACCGCCGCCAGCCCCTGGCTGTTACAGGCGTAAGCGAAAGCGGTATCGGCGAGCGTAAATAGCTGACCGCCGTGACAGGTTTGATGGCCGTTAAGCATGTCCGCCGAGACGGTCATGCTCATCTGCGCAAAACCGTCGTCCATTTCGATAAGTTCAATCCCCATCTTTCTGGCGCAGGTATCTTTTTCGTACATCACGCGCGCGTTGCGCCACGGATCATTGCTCATGGTGCTTCTCCATCAGCGCCTTCTGGCGCAACAGGGAACAGGGGCGATAGCGCTCCTCGCCATAATGGTGTTGCAGGTTCTCCAGCAGGTGCAGCACCCGTCGCCAGCCGAGGCTTTCTCCCCACGCCAGCGGGCCGTGCGGATAGTTGACGCCAAGGCGCATCGCGGTATCGATATCCTGCGGGCTGGCGACCCCTTTTTGCAGCGCATCCAACGCTTCGTTGATTAACATCGCCACCGTGCGCCACACCAGCAGTCCGGGATAATCGGCGATACGTAGCACTTTCTTGCCCTGCTGTTGGAAGTAATGCACGGCCTTATCAGTGGCCGCAGGCGCGTTGGTTGCCGCTGCGGCCAGCACCACCGTATCGCTGGCGCACAGGTCATACACCACCACCGGGCGGTGGTGCTTCACACTCAGCGCCAGCGCCGTCTCGCCTGCGGTCTCCAGCAACAAGAGATCATCTAATTCAGTGACGTTGTCACTTACAACCGTAATGGATTGAGCGCCAGTAGAGACCGACGGCAGCGCCGCGTCCGGCTGCGTCTCCATAGGCCAGCGATAGACGCCGTGACCGCTCTTTTTACCCAGCCGCCCGGCCAGCGTCAGCTCTTGCTGGAGGAGCGATGGCAGGTAGCGGCGGTCCTGCCAGAAGGCGTTAAACACCGAACAGGTCACGGCGAAGTTGACGTCCTGGCCAATCAGGTCAGTCAACGCCAGCGGTCCCATCGGAAAACCGCCGCCGTCACGCAAAGCGGCATCGATAACCTCAGGGGCGGCAACCTGCTCTTCCAGCGCGCGCCAGGCCTCGGCGTAGAACGGACGCGCTACGCGGTTAACGATAAAACCGGGCGTTGAGCGGCAGTGCACCGGCTGTTTCCCCCAGCCGCTTACGCACTGGCACAGCTGCTCTACCACCTCCGCAGACGTCTCCAGGCCACTCACCACCTCGACCAGCTTCATCACCGGCGCCGGATTAAAAAAGTGCAGCCCGGCCACCCGCTCCGGGTTTTTGACCCCGGCGGCGATGGCGGTAATCGAAATAGACGAGGTATTACTGGTCAACAGCGTTGACGGCGCGCAGATCTCCGCCAGCTGCGCGAACAGCGCCTTTTTTACTTCCAGACGTTCAGAGGCGGCTTCGATCACTAAATCTGCATCGGCAAGCGCGGTTAAATCGTGGGCCGGATGCAGGCGCGCCAGCAGCGCGTCGGCCTGCTCAGGGGCCAGTTTGCCCCGCGCAACGCGCGACGCCAGACGCCCGGCGATACCCTCTATCGCCTGGCCTACGGCCTTAGGGTTAATATCAAAAATACGCACCGGATGTCCGGCTGCGGCGGCCACTTCAGCAATACCAGCGCCCATGGTGCCGCTGCCGATCACTGCCACCGTGGATAAGGATGTTGTCATGGCCTATTTCCCGCTGAACTGCGGTGGTCGTTTGGCCAGAAACGCGCTGACCCCTTCGCGGTAATCATCGCTGCGCCCGGCCAGACGCTGATAATCGCGCTCCAGGTCCAGCTGCGCGTCGAGACTGTTGGTTTCAGCAGCCAGCAGCGCCTTTTTAATCAGCCCAAGACCAAACGTCGGTTGCGCCGCCAGATGGCGCGCCAGCTGCAGACTGGTATCCGCCAGTTCTGAATCGTCCACCAGCTGCCAGATCATTCCCCACTGCGCGGCTTGTTCCGCGCTGAGGCTATCGCCCAGCAGCGCCAGCCCCATTGCGCGAGCGCGACCGGCCACCCGCGGCAGGAACCAGCTGCCGCCGCAGTCCGGCACCAGGCCGAGCTTACTGAACGCCATCACAAATTTGGCCGAACGCGCGGCCAGCACGATATCGCAGCCCAGCGCCAGGGTAGCGCCTGCGCCAGCGGCCACGCCGTTGACCGCGCAGATGACCGGCTTCGGCAGCGCCGCCAGACGGCGCACTAACGGGTTGTAAAAGCGTTCTACCGACAGGCCGAGATCCGGCGGCGGGCCGCTGGGGTCGACATTGCGGTCGTTCAAATCCTGGCCGGCGCAAAAGCCGCGACCGGCGCCGGTGATCAGGAGGCAACGTATGCCGTCATCGCGCTCGGCCAGCTTCAGACAGTCCGCCAGCTGTTGATGCATCAGGTCGTTAAAACTGTTGAGGCGGTCCGGGCGATTGAGGGTAATGGTCATGACGCCCTGTTCCACTGCGCTGAGAATGAAAGCTTCCACGATTAGCGTCCTTTAAATTCCGGTGTACGTTTTTGTAAGAAGGCGTCGATACCTTCGCGGCGGTCCTCGGTGGCGCTCAGCAGGCTAAACAGCTGGCGCTCCTGTTGCAGACCGGCCTGCAGGCTGACTTCCTGCGACAGGCGCAGCGACTGTTTTGCCGCCCGTAGCGCCAGCGGCGAATGGCGGGCGATGGTGGCAGCCAGTTTCAGGGCGTACTCATCGGTTAACGCCGCCGGATGGATATCGCTGACCAACCCGGCCTGCTGGGCCTGGCGGGCGTCAATACTTTCGCCGCTTAGCACCATCCGGCTGGCCAGCGCCTTACCTACGCTGCGGATCAGCCGCTGGGTGCCGCCAGCGCCCGGCATAATGCCGAGGGTAATTTCCGGCAGGCCAAAACGGGCGTTGTCGCCGGCGACAATCAGGTCGCACAGCAGGGCCAGCTCGCAGCCGGCGCCGAGCGCGTAGCCGTTGACCGAAGCGATGAGCGGTTTAGTAAAGGCATCGATTCGCCCCCACAACCGTGGGCGAATATCATCCAGGGTGGCAGGCAGATCTTTTTCAGCCATTTCGTTGAGGTCAGCCCCGGCGGCAAAGAACCGCGGATTGCCGCTGATAACGCAGACGCTGACGCTGCCATCGACTGCCGCCGCCTCCAGCGTCTCGGCAATCTGGGTTAAGAGGGCATTGTTCAGCGCGTTGCGGGCCTGCGGGCGGTTCAGCGTCAGCTGTAGCACCCGGCCATGACGGTGGATCAGCAGGTCACTCATGCCATCCCCCGCGCGTCAAAGTCGACCACCACATCGCCGCTGGTCGGCAACGACTGGCAGCTCAGCACGTAACCCGCCGCCAGCTCATCCGCTTCCAGGCTGTAATTGGCGGCCATCGCCACTTCGCCGCGCAGCACTTTACATTTACAGGTGGCACAAACCCCGCCCTTACAGGCAAATGGCAGATCGGCGCCCTGGCGCAACGCGGCATCCAGAATGCTGTCGTCTTCGGCGCTGAGGGCGATCAGCCGGTCGCGCCCGTCCTGGCGGATGGTTACCGTGCGCCCTTCCGCCTGCACACCGGCGGTGCGCTTCACATTGCCGCCAGGTGTATTGAAGCGTTCGAGATGAATCGATTTCTCCGCTACACCAAGTTCACGTAACGTTGCTTCCGCGTCGTCCATCATCGCCGCCGGCCCGCAGATAAAGGCGTCATCGAAACGGCTGAAATCCAGTAAATGCGCGGAGAGCTGGCGCAGTTTGTCGCCGTCAATGCGCCCCTGTAACAGATCGCTGTCCATCGATTCCTGGCTAAACAGGTGTATCACCTGCTGGCGCTGCGGATAGCGGTCTTTTAAATCGGCCAGCGCCTGGCGGAACATCATGCTATGGCTGCTGCGGTTGCCGTAGATCAGCGTGAAGCGGCTTTGCGGCTCGGTCGCCAGCGTCGCGCTAATGATCGCCATCATCGGCGTGATCCCGGAACCGGCGGCAATCGCCAGATATTCACCCTGTCGTTCAGCCTGCGGTTGATAACCGAAATGCCCCTGCGGCACCATCACGTCCAGCTCCATACCCTGCTGGATATCGTGCTGGGCGTAGCGCGAAAAGCGCCCGCCGTCGATAGCTTTGACCGCGACGCTAATTTCGCCGGGCGTGCGGCTGCGACAAATGGAATAACAGCGGCGCAGTTCTTCGCCGCCCAGACGGGCTTTTAGCGTCAGATGCTGGCCCGGACGAAAGCAGTACTCCGCCTGCAGGGCTTGCGGGATCGCAAAAGTGATGGTCACCGCATCGCGGGTTTCCGGCTCGACTCTCGCCACCTTAAGCGAATGGAACGTCGTCATGGCAACCTCAAATACATTTAAAGTAATCAAAAGGTTCGCGGCAGCTGTCGCAGCGATAGAGCGCTTTGCAGGCCGTGGAACCGAATTCGCTAATCAGCGAGGTATGGATGCTGCCGCAGCGCGGGCAGCTCACCTCGGTGGGCATGTCCGCATGGCAGGCGTGCCCCTGGGGCGGGCTGATGCCGTACTGGTGCAGGCGCTCGCGAGCATCCTGGCTCATCCAGTCGGTGGTCCACGGCGGATCCAGCTGCAGGACGATATGTACCGGCACAAAGCCATGCTCGCTCATGACCGTGCGGATCTCGCCCAGCAGATGCTCTGTCGCCGGACAGCCCGAATAGGTCGGGGTAAAGCCAATCACCCAGCCGTCGCCGTGGCGCGCGACGCTGCGCACCATCCCGAGGTCGGTGATGGTCAGTACCGGCACTTCCGGATCCGGGATCGCGCTTAATAATCCCCAGATGGTGCGAACCTCTGCGGGAGCGATGTCGGCAAGACGTTGCATAGTCACCTCATTTACCACTGCAGTCCGGGATGCGAACGCTGCAGATACTGCATCTCCGCCAGCAGCGGGCCGAGATGTTCACTGTGCAGCCCCTGTTTGCCGCCGCTGCGGAAAGCCGCTTCCTGCGGGATCGGTAAGCCAGAGTCGAGCAGCGCCGTGTGTACCGCGCTTTGCCATTCGGCCTGCAGCTCGCGCGGATCAACCGCAATGCCCTGCTCAACCAGGCTGAGCTCCACTTCATCAGCCAGGAACAGTTCGCCGGTGAAGCGCCACAGATTGTCGACCGCCTGCTGCATTTTGCGATTTGATTCCTCGGTGCCGTTACCGAGACGCTCCAGCCAGCCGCGGCTAAAGCGCTGGTGGTAACGCACCTCTTTCAGCCCTTTAGCGGCAATGGCCGCCAGCTGCGCGTCGCGGCTGTTCACCAGACGGCTGAACAGGGCGACGTGCCAGACGTCGATAAAGAACTGGCGGGCGATAGTGTCGGCAAAATTACCGTTGGGCTGCTCCACCAGCAGCAGGTTGCTGAACTGGCGTTCATCGCGGCCAAAGGCCAGCGTATCTTCGTCGCCGCAGCCGTTAAGTTCGGCGGCATAGCTTAAAAAGTTGCGCGCCTGGCCGAGCAGGTCGAGGCCGATGTTGGCCAGCGCAAGATCGATCTCCAGCTCGGGCGCATGGCCGCACCAGGCGCCTAAACGCTGGGCCAGAACCAGACCATTGTCGCCAAGACGCAGGGCGTAGGTGGCTACGGGGTTAGGGGTATTCATCGCCGCCTCACATATGTTCCATGCCGTCCGGCACGGTATAGAAAGTCGGATGACGGTAGACTTTGCTTTCCGCCGGGTCGAAGAATTCGCCGCGCTCTTCCGGCTGCGAAGCAACGATTTCGCTGGCCTTCACCACCCAAATCGAGCAGCCTTCGCTGCGGCGGGTATAGGCATCGCGGGCGTTCTCCAGCGCCATTTGATCGTCGGCGGCGTGCAGACTGCCAACGTGGCGATGGGATAATCCCTGTTTGCTACGAACGAACACTTCATATAACGGCCAGTAAACTTTGCTCATGTTCTCTCTCCTCATGCCGCGCTGCGGGCCTGCTGTTTTTGCGCATGGGCCAACGCGGCTTCGCGCACCCACTCGCCCTCTTCCCAGGCCTTACGCTTGGCGGCCAGCCGTTCGTGATTGCAAATCCCACGGCCGCTAATCACCTCGTTAAATTCCTGCCAGTCGATTTCGCCAAAGCGGTAGTGGCCGCTGGCTTCATCAAAGCGCAAATCCGGGTCCGGGACGGTCATACCGAGGATCTCTACCTGCGGCACGGTGTTATCGACGAAGCGCTGACGTAGCTCGTCGTTGGAGTGCAGTTTGATTTTCCACGCCATACTGCGGGCGCTGTTCGGCGAGTTGTCATCGTTGGGGCCAAACATCATCAGCGCCGGCCACCAGAAGCGGTTAATGGCATCCTGCAGCATCTGCCGCTGCGCGTCATTGCCCTGCGCCAGCGCCATGCAGGCTTCAAATCCCTGACGCTGGTGAAAGCTCTCTTCTTTGCAGATTTTGACCATCGCCCGGGCATAGGGGCCGTAAGAGGTCCGGCACAGCGCCACCTGGTTGACGATGGCCGCGCCATCGACCAGCCAGCCGATCACGCCGATATCCGCCCAGCTGAGGGTCGGGTAGTTAAAAATGGAGGAGTATTTCATCTGCCCATCGAGCATTTTCTGATACAGGTCTTCCCGCGCGCAGCCCAGCGTTTCCGCGGCGCTATAGAGATAAAGCCCATGCCCGGCCTCATCCTGTACCTTAGCCAGCAGGATCGCTTTGCGGCGCAGCGTCGGCGCGCGGGTGATCCAGTTGCCTTCCGGCAGCATGCCGACAATTTCCGAGTGCGCGTGCTGGCCTATCTGCCGAATCAAGGTCTTACGATAGGCATCCGGCATCCAGTCCTGCGGTTCGATGGCCGTTTCCTGCGCGATGCGCTGGTCAAAGCGTTGTTCTTCTGTCACGTCATCACCTTTATGATTCCGATATTCACAACAAAAACATTTATGTGAATCACTTTGTTTATTGAAGGTTACATATTGGTTAAATAAAACCACAAATTTTGTTTATTCTTTTTGTGATGATAACCGCAAAACCTTTTGTAAATGGCAGATAAAACAGCGATATAAGCACAACAGCCAATTAACCACCGATCACAATGTTAATAAAATATTAAATACGGGCTTGATTTTTATGATTCATAAAAGAACTATTTATAGATATCACACGTAACATATTTGGAGATTTGCGATGCAGCAGTTAGCCAGTTACTTATCCGGCGCCTGGCAGACCGGCCGGGGCCGCGCCCGTACTATCCATCACGCCATTACCGGCGCGGCGCTTTGGGAGGTGACCAGTGAAGGACTGGATATGGCGCAGGCGCGCCGCTTCGCGATTGAACGCGGTGGCAAAGCCCTGCAGGCGATGACCTTTATTGAACGTAGCGCGATGCTGAAAGCAGTGGCGAAACACCTGCTGGAGCAGAAAGCCGAGTTCTACGCTATCTCGGCGCAAACCGGCGCCACCCGCGCCGACAGTTGGGTGGATATTGAAGGCGGTATCGGTACTTTGTTCACGTATGCCGGGCTGGGTAGTCGCGAACTGCCGGACGATATCCTGTGGCCGGAGGACGAACTCATTCCGCTCTCCAAACAGGGCGGTTTTGCCGCACGTCACGTGCTGACCTCGAAGTCGGGCGTCGCCGTACATATCAACGCCTTCAACTTCCCGTGCTGGGGAATGCTGGAAAAACTGGCGCCCACATGGCTTGCCGGTATGCCGGCTATCATTAAACCGGCAACCGCTACCGCCCAGCTCACCCAGGCGATGGTAAAAGCGATTGTCGACAGCGGCCTGGTGCCGGAAGGCGCCATCAGCCTGATTTGCGGCGGCGCGGGCGATCTTCTCGACCATCTCGATAGCCAGGACGTGGTGACCTTTACCGGCTCTGCCGCCACCGGCCAGCAGCTACGGTCGCACCCTAACCTGGTGGCCAAATCCATTCCCTTTACCATGGAAGCAGATTCGCTCAACTGCTGCGTATTAGGCGAAGATGTCGCCCCGGAGCAACCGGAATTCGCGCTGTTTATTCGGGAAGTGGTCCGCGAGATGACGGCGAAAGCCGGGCAAAAATGTACCGCTATCCGCAGAATCATTGTGCCACTGGCGCAGATTAATGCGGTTAGCGATGCACTGATCTCCCGCCTGCATACAGTAACCGTCGGTGACCCTGCACAGGAGGGCGTTAAAATGGGGGCCCTGGTTAACAGCGAACAGCGTCAGGATGTGCAGGATAAGGTGAATAAACTGATTGCCGCCGGCTGCGAAGCCCTGCTTGGCGGACAGGCCGATCTTAATGCTGACGGCGCATTCTTCCCGCCGACCCTGTTGTACTGCTCACAGCCGGATGAAACGCCGGCAGTCCACGCCATTGAAGCTTTTGGCCCGGTGGCGACGCTGATGCCATATCGTGACCGCCAGCATGCGCTGACTCTGGCGCGCGCCGGCGGCGGCAGTCTGGCCGGGACGTTGGTTACCGCCAGCGGCGAGCTGGCGCGCGAGTTTATCCTTGGCGCCGCGCGCGCGCATGGTCGTATTCAGATCCTTAACGAGGCGTCCTCGGCAGAGTCGACCGGCCACGGCTCGCCGCTGCCGCAGCTGGTACACGGCGGCCCCGGCCGCGCTGGCGGCGGAGAAGAGCTTGGCGGGCTGCGCTCGGTGAAACACTATATGCAGCGTACCGCGGTCCAGGGCAGCCCAACGATGCTGGCGACCATCGGCCAGCAGTGGGTGCGTGGCGCGCAGGTTAGCGAAGACCGCATTCACCCGTTCCGTAAATACTTCGAAGAGATCCAGCCTGGCGATAGCTTATTAACCCCGCGCAGAACCCTGACCGAAGCGGATATCGTTAACTTCGCCTGCCTGAGCGGCGACCATTTCTATGCGCATATGGACAAAATCGCCGCCGCCGAGTCGATTTTCGGCGAGCGGGTGGTTCACGGCTATTTCCTGATCTCCGCAGCGGCCGGGCTGTTCGTCGATGCCGGGGTCGGGCCGGTTATCGCTAACTACGGCATGGAAAACCTGCGCTTTATTGAACCCGTCAAACCGGGAGACACCATTCAGGTTCGCCTGACCTGTAAGCGGAAAACCGTTAAGCGTCAGCGCAGCGCCGATGAGAAAGCCACCGGCGTGGTGGAATGGGCGGTGGAGATTTTCAACCAGCACCAGCAGGCGGTGGCGCTGTATTCCATTCTGACCCTGGTGGCGCGCCAGCAGGGAGATTTCCCGACGTGATGCACTGAAAATCGCCCGGCGGCGCTGCGCTTGCGCGGGCCTACAGACAGTCAGACCCGGTTGGGTAGGCCGGGTAAGGCGTCAGCCGCCACCCGGCAAAAAAATCGGCGCACGTTCTCAATGCCTCTGCGGAGGCATTTTTTACGTCCGTCTGGCAAAACTGACAAACAAGCTGGCAAAAGCAAACAAACGTTCCTGAGCAGCAGACTGCTAGGGTAAGCGTAACAAAGCCGACATTCGCAGCGGCAATAACAACACAACAATAAGATGAGGTCACAATGGCAAACGGCTTAATGTTTTCCCCTCGTAAAACCGCGCTGGCGCTGGCTGTCGCGGTGATTTGCGCCTGGCAATCACCGGTCTTCGCTCACGGTAGCGAAGCCCACATGGTGCCGCTGGATAAAACGCTGCAGGAATTCGGCGCCGATGTGCAGTGGGATGACTACGCGCAAATGTTTACCCTGATAAAAGACGGCGCTTACGTCAAAGTCAAGCCCGGCGCCAAAACGGCGATCGTCAACGGCAAATCCCTTGATCTACCGGTGCCGGTGGTAATGAAGGAAGGTAAAGCCTGGGTCTCCGATACCTTTATCAACGATGTGTTCCAGTCCGGTCTCGATCAGACCTTCCAGGTGGAAAAGCGCCCTCACCCGCTAAACTCGCTCTCGGCGGCGGAAATCGGTGAAGCGGTGACCATTGTTAAAGCTGCGCCGGAGTTCCAGCCGAATACCCGCTTTACGGAGATTTCCTTACACGAACCGGACAAGGCGGCGGTATGGGCCTTTGCCCTGCAGGGAACGCCCGTTGATGCCCCGCGCACCGCCGATGTGGTGATGCTCGATGGCAAACATGTCATTGAAGCCGTCGTCGATCTGCAAAACAAAAAAATTCTCTCATGGACGCCAGTTAAAGGCGCCCACGGGATGGTGCTGCTCGATGATTTTGTCAGCGTGCAGAACATTATCAATGCCAGCAGTGAATTCGCTGAGGTGCTGAAAAAGCACGGTATCACCGATCCTGGCAAAGTGGTTACCACCCCGCTCACCGTTGGCTACTTTGATGGCAAAGATGGCCTGCAGCAGGATGCGCGTCTGCTGAAGGTCGTCAGTTATCTGGATACCGGCGACGGCAACTACTGGGCGCACCCGATTGAAAACCTGGTGGCGGTGGTCGACCTTGAAGCGAAGAAAATTATCAAAATTGAAGAAGGCCCGGTGATCCCGGTGCCAATGGAACCGCGCCCTTATGATGGCCGAGACCGCAACGCCCCGGCGGTGAAACCGCTGGATATTACCGAACCGGAAGGCAAAAACTATACGATTACCGGCGATACCATCCACTGGCGGAACTGGGATTTCCATCTGCGCCTTAACTCGCGCGTCGGGCCCATTCTCTCGACGGTGACTTACAACGATAACGGCACAAAACGCCAGGTGATGTATGAAGGTTCCCTCGGCGGGATGATCGTTCCCTACGGCGACCCGGACGTCGGCTGGTATTTCAAAGCCTACCTCGACTCCGGCGATTACGGCATGGGCACCCTGACCTCGCCGATCGTGCGTGGCAAAGATGCGCCATCGAATGCGGTACTGCTGGATGAAACCATCGCCGATTACACCGGCAAACCGACCACGATTCCAGGCGCGGTCGCCATATTTGAACGCTATGCCGGGCCGGAATATAAGCATCTGGAAATGGGCAAACCTAACGTCAGCACCGAGCGCCGGGAACTGGTGGTGCGCTGGATCAGTACCGTCGGCAACTATGATTATATCTTTGACTGGGTGTTCCACGACAACGGCACCATCGGCATCGATGCCGGCGCCACCGGGATTGAAGCGGTAAAAGGCGTGCTGGCGAAGACCATGCATGACCCCAGCGCCAAAGAGGATACCCGCTACGGGACGCTGATCGACCATAATATTGTCGGCACCACTCACCAGCACATCTATAACTTCCGCCTCGACCTCGACGTGGACGGCGAAAACAACACCCTGGTGGCGATGGACCCGGAAGTGAAGCCCAACACCGCCGGCGGCCCGCGCACCAGTACCATGCAGGTGAATCAGTACACCATTGACAGCGAGCAGAAAGCGGCGCAGAAATTTGACCCTGGCACCATTCGCCTGCTGAGCAACACCAGCAAAGAGAACCGCATGGGCAACCCGGTCTCTTATCAGATTATCCCTTACGCCGGCGGTACGCACCCGGCGGCGACCGGCGCGAAGTTCGCCCCGGACGAGTGGATCTACCATCGCCTGAGCTTTATGGATAAACAGCTATGGGTGACGCGTTACCACCCGACAGAGCGTTATCCGGAAGGGAAATACCCTAACCGTTCCGCCCACGATACCGGCTTAGGCCAGTATGCTCAGGATGATGAGTCGCTGACCAACCACGACGACGTCGTGTGGATCACCACCGGCACCACCCACGTGGCGCGCGCCGAAGAGTGGCCGATCATGCCGACCGAGTGGGCGCACGCCCTGCTCAAGCCGTGGAACTTCTTTGACGAAACCCCAACGCTTGGCGAGAAGAAAAAGTAATCTTAACCCGCGGTAAAATCGAGCAGGATTTTACCGCCTCTGCCCGGCTGGCCGGCGGCGGCAATCGCCTCCCGCCAGTCGTTCAACGCGATTCGCCGGGCCGGCGGCTGCGTGGTCATCGGCAGGCGCTGCCAGATTTCGTCGAACGCCGCCCGCCACGCCGCCACGCTGAGTGTTGGCAACGCCTCCCGCAGATGAAACTTGCGCACCGTCGCGCAACCGCGCGTCTGGGTCAGCGGCCGCCCGGATAACAGCCCATAGGAGATCAGGGTCGACGATGCGGGCAACACCGACAGCAGCGTATTCGCCAGTTCGCCGCCCACCGCGTCAAACACCAGATCGCTGTGCTGGCTGACCTTCTCCATCAGCGCCCGGTCGGTATCGAGGATCGGATAGATCCCGGACTGTTCCAGGCGCGCCCGGTGCTGCGGCGAGCGAATAATCCCGCTCACCGAGCGGGCGCCCATCGCCAGCGCCCACTGCCCCAGCAGGCTGGCGCAGGAGGAGGATGCCGCGGTCAGCAAGAGGTGTTTTCCGGCAACCGGCCAGCGCCTGAGCATCAGCATCGCGGTCAGCGGATTGATATACCCACGGGCGGCCAGCAGATCGTCCACCGCGGGCGGCACCGGCACCAGCCAGGTCTCATCCAGATCGATAAACCGCTGCCAGGTGCCGCCTCCGCGCAGAGGCAGCACCCGCTGGCCGGCGGTCAGCCGGCTGCCGTATGGCGCGGCGACCACCTCGCCAAGGCCTTCATAGCCGGCGACGGCCGGCAGTCGGGTACGGTGGCGATAGGCGCCGGTCACGGGGATCAGATCCGAAGGATTCACCGGGGCATAGCGCATCCTGACCCGCACTCGTCCGCCCGCCAGCGGCGCCAGCGGCGTGCGTTGCAGGGTCAGCACCGCGGCCGGCGGCCCGTAGCGGTCATAAACAATAGCGTCGTTGAACATCGACAGGCTCCAGACAGCGAAAGGCGGGATCATAGCAGATCCCGCCGCCGCTGGCTCACGCCCGCGGCCAGACCTGGGGGAACAGCGGGGAATCCAGCGGGTCGCCGTCCCGCAGGGTCAGCTGGGGGAATGGTGGCGACGTCACGCCGCCGCGATCGGCAAAGGCGGCGTCATCCCCAACCCAGCGGGCGGAGAAGACCCGTCGCGCCCGCGCGCCGGGGTTGCCGCGGGCGCCATGGACGGTGCGGAAATGAAAGGCCACCGCATCCCCCGGCTCCAGCGCCCAGCTGACGATATCGTACTCGTCCTCATGGGCGTCAATATCCGGCAGGGTGCTGAACCGGGTGTGCTCGTAAAGCTTAGTGCCATTGAAACGGGTGGGACTGTACTCCTCCTCCCAGCGATGCGACCCGCGAATGCAGCGCAGCGAGGTGGCTTCCGCCACCGGGTCCAGCGGGATCCAGAAGCTGACGTTCTGCCGGCCCGAAACGCAATAGTAAGGCTGGTCATGATGCCAGGGCGTCACCGTGCTGCCCCCGGCCGGTTTGACCAGCGTATGTTCATGGAAAAATTTCGCCGTCTGCGACTGCATCAGCGCCGCGGCGATCTCGGCGGCGGCCGACTGGAAGACAAACTCGCTAAACGCCGGGATCCGCGACCAGTTGCAGTAGTCCTGAAAAAAAGGCGGCGAGCCATCTTTGGGGATCACCGTGCGCGCATGACCATACTCGCTGGGGCTGGCCATCAGCGCCGTGACCCCCTCGGCGAGGCGCTCGACCCAGGGGGTAAAGACGCCTTTTAATAACACCGCGCCATCCGCCTGCCAGCGGTCGATGGTCGCTTGATCGATGTGGGGAGAGTGTTGATTGTGCATCGCTTGGGTTCCTGTGTTGAGGGATCAGGTGAGCGGTTCCGCGGGTTCGGCACGCATCCACGCGCAAAGCTGGCGCAGCATCGTCATACAGCGCTCGGTCTGCGCGATGCTGATGTACTCATCGGCTTTATGGCCCTGGGCCATGCTGCCCGGCCCGCAGACCAGGGTCGCGACGCCCATCTCATCGAACAGCCCCCCTTCGGTGCCGAACGCCACGGTGGAGAAGCGATCGCTGCCGCACCACTGCGCCAGCCAGCGGGCGAAGTCGGACTGCGGATCGCTGAGCAGCGGTGGATAGTGGCTTAACAGCTGGAACTGGATGTCGCTCCCGCTGCCGACCCGGCGCATCTCAGGCAGCAGCTGGCGACGGGCGTAGGCCGCCAGCGCCTCGGTGACCGCTTCGGGACGCATCCCCGGCAGGTAGCGGATCTCAAAATCAAAGCGGCAGGACTGCGGAACAATGTTCAGCGCCGCCCCACCCTGAATGGTGCCCACCTGCAGCGTGCTGAAGGGCGGCGAAAAGCGGCTGTCCTGCTGCCGGGCCAGACGCGCGCCCAGCCGATCCAGATGGTTGATCAGCCTCGCCGCGTAGCGGATAGCGTTCACCCCCTGCGGGGCATAGGCCGAATGGCAGGCCTGCCCCTCGATGCAGCAGCGCATGGCCAGTTTGCCTTTATGTCCGAACACCGGCTGCATCTCCGTCGGCTCGCCGATGAGGCACAGCGCCGGTTTCTCCGGTGAGGCCTGCAGAAAATCCACCAGGCTGCGCACGCCGAGACAGCCGACCTCTTCGTCATAAGAGAAGGCCAGATGCAGTGGCATGCGCAGCGGCGCCGCCAGAAAGTCATCCACTGCCGCCAGCACGCAGGCGAGAAACCCCTTCATATCAGCGCTGCCGCGGCCATAGTAGCGGCCATCGCGCTCGGTCAGGCTGAACGGCGGCACGCTCCAGGCCTGGCCGTCCACCGGGACCACGTCGGTGTGGCCCGAGAGCATTACCCCACCGCCACCGGACGGCCCCAGCCGGGCGTAGAGATTGGCCTTGCCGCCCGACGGGTCATAAAAACGACGCGACGCCACGCCGCGGTCAGCGAGAAAATCGGCGATCCAGTCGATCATCGCCAGGTTCGAATGGCGGCTGGTGGTATCAAAGGCCAGCAGCGCGGCGAGGATGTTATTCATCGCCGGGGACGCCATAGGCGGGCGCCTCGCGCGGGTCGAGCGCCCGGGTAATATAGGCGTCCATTTGCGGCTCCCAGGCCAGCCACAGTTGCTCAAGGGCCGCCAGCGGATCCGTCTCCGCCCAGTCAATGCGCAGATCGACCACCGGCCACGGGTAATCGTCCACCACCTTCACCGCCGCCGAGTGGACCGGGCCGGCCTCGCCCCCGGCGGCAATCCCTGCGCGCAGCCCGGCCAGCAGCCGGCTGGCCAGTTCACCGGTGGCCGCCTCGAAGGCGGCCACCATCGCGGCGATCACCTCGTGACTGGCCAGCATGTTGCCCGCCGCCACGCAGTTATCCCCCGCCAGGGTGCCGCCGATCCCGAGAGTATGTTCCCCGCTGAACACCGCCACTTCACCGTTGACGTCAATCGCCGCGACCTGGCGATATTCGCGGAAGCGGTCCTCCGCCAGAGCCTGCTTCAGGGCCTGCCCAACGCTGGCCCCCGCCTCGAGCGCGCTGAGGATCTGCGGCCCCAGCGACGGTAACGTGATGTTCTGACTGGCGACCGCGCCAACGCCAGGCAATAGCCACGGACAACGCGATCCCACGGCCATGCTTGACGAACTAATGGCAATGCCCAGCTGACCTGATTCCGGGCAGCGGGCGCTAATAGAGAGAGTCATTCCGCCGCCTCCCCCTGCCAGTCGTCGGGGATCACCGCCGTGACGTCAATCTCCATCAGCCACTGTGGCTGCGCGAGGGCCGACACCACCACCCCGGTAGAGATGGGAAAGACGCCTTTTAACCATTTGCCCACCTCCTGATAGACCGGCTCGCGATAGCGGGGATCGATCAGATAAGTGGTGGTCTTGACGATATGCGAGAGGTCGCTGCCGGCCTCTTTCAGCAACTGCGCGACATTCTTCATCGCCTGCTCCGCCTGCGCCCGCGGGTCGCCAAGGCCAATCAGATTGCCGGCGAAATCGGTGCCAACCTGGCCGCGAACGTAGACGGTATTGCCGGCCCGCACCGCCTGGCACAGATCGTTGTTCAGCGCCTGGTTCGGGTAGGTCTCTTTGGTGTTAAACATGCGAATACGGGTATGAGTTGGCATCAAAGCACTCCTTACGGACAACGGTTAACAGGACGGCTGGTAACGCTGGTACTGGCGCTGAATAGCGATCTGGTCGGCAATATATTTGGCATCGTGCCAGACGCCCCAGATAAAGGTGGACCCGCGCCGCGAGAGCCAAGGCAGGCCGAGGAAATAGACGCCCGGCTCCGTCGATACGCCGCGGTGATGCTGTGGCCGCTGTGCGTCATCGAAGGCGTTGACCTTCAGCCAGCGATAGTCGGTGGTGTAGCCCGTCGCCCAGATGATGGTGCCGATCCCGGCCTCCGCCAGATTGAGACTGAGCAGCGGGTCGGTAACGCAGGCCGGATCGGGCAGAAATTCGCGGGCGGAGGGCTCTTCGGGCAGGTCCATACCGTTGCGGGCCACCCACGCGTCCGCGGCGTCGAGCAGCGCAAGGTAGGAGGCATCGCCGCGGCGGATATTCTCCGCCAGGTCGTGGTGAAACAGTGCTTTGTCACCGTCAAAGCCACGGGTCTGCCCCACTAACGTGACCCCCTGATGCGCCAGCTGGCGAAAATCGACGGTATGGCCGCCGCGCGCGCCGCTCACCGCGATAGTGACATGCTCTTTACCCGGCGCATTGGCCGCGGCATCCCACATTCCCAGCACCCCGAGCCACCAGCAAAAATCGCGCTGACGATAGCGACGCGGCGGGCGGTCGTGCGCTCCCACCGACAGCCACACCGCGCGTCCGGCTCGCTGTAGCTCATCGGCAATCTGCACGCCGGAGGAACCTGCGCCAATCACCAGCACACCGCCCTCCGGTAGCTGCTGCGGGTTAAAATAGTGCGCGGAGTGGAGCTGGTGAATAGCCGGACTCTGCGGGGCGATGGCCGGGATCGCTGGCCGCTGAAACGGCCCGGTGGCCGCCACGATGCGCTGCGCTTCAATCACCCCCTGCGAGGTGTCGACACGAAAGCCCGGCCGTCCGACGAGGCGTTCGGCGCTGAAGACCTCCACCCCGGTACGGATCGGCGCATTGAAGCTGCGGGCATAGGCGGCAAAATAGTCTGCCACCTGCTCTTTGCCGACAAAGCTGTCTGCCGGGCAGTCCGGGAACACCATGCCCGGGAACCGATCGTGCCAGGCCGGACCGTTGGCGACCAGCGAATCCCAGCGTCCGCTGCGCCAGGCCTGGGCAATACCCTGCTTTTCCAGCACCAGGTGGGGGATATCCAGCCGGGTCAGATGCTCGCTCATGGCGACGCCCGCCTGCCCCGCGCCCACCACCAGGGTATCGATCTCGGTAATCTGTTCAGTCATTTCGCTATCCTTCAAGCACAGTTGCCGACGACGTCGCCGGAATTGACGGCTTTCAGGTTATTTAACTGTGACGAATTGGTAAAATATTATAAAACGATCGACTGAATAGAATTTTGCGAGGCTGAGTGACGACAAAAAATAATGCCTGCCGCATCGACAGGCGTTATTTCAGGCGTGAGTTGGGGTTAATTCAATACTGCGACAATAATCCATAAACAGTTGCGTCGGCCGCGTGGGTTCATTATTTGCGAGATGCGCCATAATTAAGGTCGAGGCGGGCATCTCATCGGCAATATCCCGCTGCACCACCCTTTCGCCATCATAGGTCATATCGCAGCAGGGCCGGGTGACCAGCACCGAAAAACCCAGCCCCTGGCCCACCATACAGCGCACCATTTCAATGGAGGGGGAGCTGTAAGCCACTTCCGGGTGATAACCCTTTTCCTTAAAGATGGAGATAAAATAATTTTTACTCGGGACCGCATCGAGGAGGATCATCGGTTCGCGGCTCAGCTCCTGCAGCGTCACCTGCGCCTTTTGCGCCAGCGGATGCGCGGCGGGCAGCAGTGCGTAGGGTTTATGCGGGGCATTGAGCCGCTCTTTATTGATCGAATGACCAAGCTCCAGATCGTAAACCAGCGCCAGGTCGAAGCGGCCGCGGTGCAGGCCATGCATCAGCTCATGCTGTTCGCCGTCGTACAACTGCAGGGTGATGTCCGGGTAGCATTTTTTAAACCCGGCCACCAGCTTCGGCATATACAGCGGGGCCACCGATTCAAAGCAACCGATGGAGATCATGCCAGAAACCAGCTCTTTATCCGCTCGCGAATTCTGTTCGAACTCCCAGGACAGGCGCAGCAACTCTTTCGCTTTATCGTAGATCCGCCGGCCGCTGGAGGTGAGCGAAACGCCCTGCGCATGGTGGCGAATAAACAGCTGCTGGTCGAAGGTGCTCTCCAGATTCTTGATGGCAATCGAAATCGACGGCTGCGCAATGTGCAGCTGGCGGGAGGCCTCGGCGATACTCTCCGTCTCCACCACGGTGACGAAATATTTGAGCTGCTTCAGGGTAAATCGGTTCATAGCATCACCATTGATAAAATATGGTCCGGCGCACAGGCGGAATAGTTTTCCTCTACGTCGCAAGCAATCCGCGTGCCACCCGCGGAAAAGAGCGGCGCATTGCCCGCCAGGGGGCAACAATATTTTTTATCGCTCTGCGTCTGCATCGTTTATTTCCGCCGTTGCACCATCATGCATCACGCTGCACATTGGGCAGGCAGCGGTCGCCCCAGTTTCGCGCAAAATACCTTTCCCCCACAAAATAGAGTTATTGAATTACAGTCATTGTTTTTAAATTGTTTACGCAAAGTATCTTAACAATCACTTTAAATTCCATATCGTTAATATCGCTGTATAGTTTTTTTAAACTTAAAGGCCAAAAATTTACTAATTGCCTCTGAAAGCTTCCTGCCAGCATAGTGTATTCGCACGATGAATAACGGTGGCGCCCCATTACGGCACAGCCGAGCCACTTTCATTTTTGATAATTATGACGAGTGAAATAGCCCATGACGTTTAACTGGAACTACATGTTAAGCCTGCTCAGCGATGCCGATTTTTGGTGGGCCACCTGGACCGTCATTAAATTAAGTCTGCTGACCTGGGGCTGCAGTATTGTGCTCGGATTTATTCTGGCGCTGGCCAAACAGTCGCCGCGCGGCTGGTTATCCACCCCTGCCCGGCTGTATATTTGGTTATTTCGCAGTATGCCGCTGCTGGTCCTGCTGATTTTTGTCTACAACATGCCGCAGGCGCTGCCCTCCTTCGCCCCGGTGCTCAACGATCCCTTCTGGGCCGGCCTGCTGGCGATGGTCCTCAGCGAAGCGGCCTATATCGCCGAGATCCACCGCGGCGGGTTGCTCTCCATCCCTCGCGGGCAGAGCGAAGCCGCGCGGGCCCTGGGTTTACGCTACGCCGGGATCCAGTGGCGAGTGATCATCCCTCAGGCGCTGCGCGTCGCCCTGCCGGCGCTGGCCAATGAATATATCGCCATCGTGAAGCTCAGTTCGCTGGTGTCGGTGATCTCCCTGACCGAAATATTGATGGTCGGCCAGCAGCTCTACTCGCAGAACTTTCTGGTCATGGAGACCATGACGGCAGTGGCGCTGTATTACATCTTTATCGTCACGGTGTTCGATTTTCTGCTGAAACGGCTGGAGAACTACCTTGACGTGACCCAGCGCAACACCGCCCGTCCGGTGGATGCCGAGATGCAGCGGCTGGCCAGCGCCCGCCGCCCGGCGATGGCGCGCAGCGTTACCCCGAGTCATGAACCGGCGCTGCAGGCCTCTAAGCTGCATAAGGCCTACAACAACGTCGAAGTGCTGGGGGCGGTAAGCCTGCAGATCCAGCCCGGCGAGGTGGTCTCGGTCATCGGCCCGTCGGGCTCGGGGAAAACCACCCTCATTCGCCTGCTGAATGGTCTTGAGCAGATCGACAACGGTGAAATTCAGATCAACGGCCAACCCTTTATTCACCTCGACCGCCAGGGACAGCAGAAGCCGCGCTTTATGGAGAATGCCGAACATCGCCTGAACATCGGCATGGTGTTCCAGAGCTTCAACCTGTTCCCGCACCTGACGGTGTTCGGCAATCTGCTGCTGGCCCCGCGCTATCACCGCCTGGCAAGTGACGCGGAGCTGCGCCAGCACGCCTGCGAACTGCTGCACAAAGTGGGCATGCTGGAGCACGCCTGGAAGTATCCGCACCAGCTCTCCGGCGGTCAGCAGCAGCGGGTGGCGATCGCCCGCGCCCTGATGATGCGTCCGCAGATCATGCTGTTCGATGAGCCCACCTCGGCGCTGGATCCGGAAAAGGTGAATGAAGTGCTGCAGGTTATCGAATCCCTGGCCCACGAAGGCATCACCATGGTCATCGTCACCCACGAGATGAACTTCGCCTTCAAAGTATCCGACCGGATCGTGTTTATGGAGAAAGGCCGGGTGGTGTGCGATGACACGCCGCAGGCGATGCGCAGCGGGCAACACCCGCGCGTCGAGGCCTTTCTCAAAGATGTTTCTCTGGCTTAACTATCGGGACGTGAAGAGGAAAAATTATGATTGCGCAGTGGCAAATTGATCAGTTTCATCAGCAGGGTTTTCTGGTGGTCGAAGGGGTGCTTTCCGCGACGGAGATCGCCGCCCTGCAGAGCGATTTCGACGGCTGGGTGGAGGAGAGCCGCGGTCACGCGACGGTGTGGGGAGAAACCCTCGACGGGCGGCCGCGCTTCGATATCGAGCGCGACCATGCGCCTGACCATCCGTCGCTGCGCCGGGTCGCCTCCCCGACGGAGATCTCCGAGGCCTATCGCTACACCGCGCTGAATTCGCGGATGGCGACCATCGCCGCGCAGCTGATCGGCGGCAGCGGTACCCGTTTTCATCACAGCAAAATTAACTCCAAGCTGCCGCACACCGCCACCGAGGTGAAATGGCATCAGGATTTCCTCTTCACCCCGCACAGCAATGACGACATTATCACCGCCCTGCTGATGGTCAGCGAGGTGACGCCAGAGAATGGCCCGCTCAACGTGGTGCCGGGCAGCCATCAGGGGCCGCTGTGGTCCCACTGGCAGGAGGGACGCTTTACCGGCGCGGTGGATGACGACGTGGTGACCGCCCACTGCCAGCAGCCGCAGGCCTGTTTTGGCCCGGCGGGCTCCGTCTGCTTTATGCATACCCGCCTGCTGCACGCCTCCAGCCCCAACGAGACCGCCCTGCCGCGCACCCTGTTCATCAGCGTCTACGCTGCGGAGGATGCGCTACCCTACGGCGAAAACCCGCTGCCGAGCCGCCATGCCGGCCAGCTGGTCGCCGGAGAAGAGAGCGGCCTGGTGCGCAGCACCGGCAATCAGCTTCGTCTGCCGCAAAAGCCGCGCGGCGCTTCATTTTTCGTTCAGCAGGCCGGTGCCGATCGCGCCAGCATGTAATTTGCCCACCCTCCGGAGGTTTTATGACACGCTTTTTCGCACCACGCCCGCTGGCCCTGCTGCTCTGCGCAGCCGGCGCGCTGACATCTTTTAGCGCGCTGGCTTTTCAGCAAAACGGCAAAATCACCGCCGGTTCGGACATGACCTTTTTCCCCTACGAGTACATGGAGAACAATAAGCCGGCCGGGTTTGACATCGAGCTGCTCGATGGTCTGGCGAAGACTATGGGCCGTGAAGCAGTGAATATCGATACCCGTTTCCCCAACCTGATCCCCGGGCTGCAGGGCGGGCGCTTCGATATCACCAACTCGTCGATGTACATTACCGCCGAACGCCTGAAGGTGATCGATATGGTGCCGTACCTGAAAAGTGGGGAAGCGATCCTCGCCCGCAAAGGCGACAACTACCAGCCTAAGACCCCGGAAGCGTTCTGCGGCCATAAAATCGGCTCGATGGGCGCCACCTCCTGGCTGGCTCAACTGCAAAAGCTCTCCACCGACTACTGCGTGAAGAAGGGGCTGCAGCCGATTGCGCTGAGCGTTTATACCACCGACCCGCAGACCACCCAGGCGCTGCTGTCGCGCGCCGTCGATGCGCAGATCACCGACGCCGCCGTGGCGCGCGGGGTGGTGGAAAAGCTGGGTGACCGGGTGGTGATCTCCTCTGACACCCTGATCTACCCGGTGCTGAACGGCTTTGGCGTCAAAAAGGGCAACACTGAGGTGAAAACCGCCCTCGAAGAGGGGCTGAAAAAATACAGCGCGACGCCGGAATATGCCGCCCTGCTGAAGAAATATCACTTCCAGGCGCCGACGGCGGACGATCTGCAGACCCTGATGCCGAAAGCGGAGTAATGCCCATGCGCGATACCGATGAAGAGCAGATCCGCATCGACCTGGCGGCCACCTTTCGCATTATTGCCCATCTCGGCATGCATGAGGCGGTGGCCAACCATTTCAGCGCCGCGCTCTCCGCCGACGGGAAAACGTTTTTACTCAACCCGAAGTGGAAACACTTTTCGCGCATCCGCGCCAGCGATCTGCTGGTGCTGAACGCCGATGATGAAGGTTGCGCCGCGCGCCCTGACGTCGATGCCACCGCGTGGGCTATTCACGGGCAGATCCATCAGCGGCTACCGGACGTGCGGGTGGTGCTGCATCTGCACCCGGTGTACACCACCAGCCTCGCCTGCCTGGCGACGCCGCAGATCCTGCCCATCGACCAGAACACCGCCCGCTATTTTAACCGGGTCGCCGTCGATACGCTGTACGGCGGGATGGCGGACACCGCGGCAGAAGGCGCCAGGCTGGCGGGCCTGCTGGCGGATAAACGCCGTCTGCTGATGGGGAATCACGGGGTGCTGGTGACTGCCCCGACCATCGGCGAGGCGTTCGATGATATCTGGACCCTGGAGCGCGCCTGTCAGATCCTGATCACCGCCTGGTCCACCGGCCAGCCGCTGAAGGTGCTGTCAGACGCGGTGGCGGAAAAAACCGCCCAGGACTGGGAGAAGATTGCCGATTTCTCGCGGCAGCATTTTGCCGAAATGAAGCAGTTGATGATCGACCTCGATCCCTCCCTGGTGGACTAACCCCGCCCCTGCCCGGGTCAGCCCGGGCCGTCGCTGGCCGCCGCCAGCAGCGGCACGATGATATCGCTGAGCGGTGTCGGAATGCCGTGCTGACGCCCGCGACGCTGCACCACGCCGTTACGAATATCCCACTCCAGCGGCCGGCCATTGAGGCGATCGATCAGAATAGAGGTGCTTAAGTCGGCAGGCGCCCGGTGAAAGCCGGCGATAATCTCCTGCGGCACGCTGTCGCCCAGGGCGGCCCCTTCCGCCCGCGCTACCAGCAGACATTCGTGCAGATAAGCCAGTCCGAGGGCAGTGATCTCCTCCCGGGCGAACATCCCGGCGCGGCGTCCGGTCAGCACCATCAGTCCGGCGACGGCGTTCTGCAACAGTTTGCGCCAGGCCACGGTGATAAAGTCCGCCGCCAGCTCCACCGCGCAGCGGGTCCCCGCCAGCGCCTGCTGCACTCGCTCTGCCCCCGGCAGATCCGGGAGGGTCAGTCGCGGCGTGGCGCGCAGCCAGACAGAGGCATCGGCATCGCGCTGCGCCGGAAACCAGACCACCGAGGGCAGCACCGTCGCGCCGCCGGTCAGGGGGGCAAACTGCTGGCGCTGCTCAACGCCGTTTTGCAGCACGCACACCACGGTGTCTGCGGAACACAGGGCCGTCAGCCAGGGGGCGATGGCCTCCGTCTGGGTGGTTTTCACTGCAACAAACACCAGGTCGAAGGGGGCGGCTATCGTCGTCGGGTCGGTATGCACTGGGCCGGGCACCACGATCTTGCCCTCGTCAGTGCGCAGCACCAGCGCCGAATGGGCGTTACGCCCGCAGACCACCGGCGCCCTCCCCACCGCAAACAGGGTGGCGGCGATCGTCGTGCCGATGGCGCCGGGACCAATAAGTGCAACCTTAGGAAATGCTGTCATGCCGAAGACCTCCGGGTGATTCACCGCCCTGGTTGGGCAAAGAGTGCCCTCCACAGTAGCGGGAAAGACCGGAGGTCGGCAAGCGGCGCAGCGGGAAAGGCCCTTCGCCTTTCCCGACAGAGGATTAGTAACGTACGCAGACGGATTTGGTTTCGCACCAGCCGTCGAGCCAGTCAGGGCCGAAATCGCGCCCGGTACCGGACTGCTTCATGCCGCCGAAAGGCAGGTTGGCGTCAATCAGGGTATGGCTGTTGACCCACACCGTCCCCGCCTGCAGACGGTCGGTGTAGTTCAGGGCCTGGGTCAGATCGCGGGTCCAGACGCTGGCGGTCAGACCAAAATCGCTGTCGTTGGCCAGGCGCAGCGCCTCCTCGCCGTCGGCCACCCGCACCAGGTTCACCACCGGGCCAAACACCTCCTCACGGGTGAGGCGCAGTCCGGCGTCCGGGTTAACCACCAGCGTCGGCGGAATATAGTACCCCCCCGTATCCGGTCCGGCGCTGCCGCTGATAAGCTCTGCCTTCTGCTGGCGAGCCTCTTCGAGGTAGGCCGCCACCTTGTCACAGTGGGCCCGGGAGACCACCGGGTTGATCTGCGCCGTCTCCTGCATCCCCGGCCCCACCTGCAGCGATTTCACCGCCTGCTCGAAACCGCTGACCAGGGTGTCAAACAGCGGCGCTTCGATGTAGATCCGCGAGCTGGCGGCACAGACCTGTCCCTGATTGAGGAAGCTACCGGTCATCAGCCCCTCAATAACCCACTGGGGATCGGCATCTTTGAGCACAATCGCCGGGTTCTTGCCGCCTAGCTCCAGCGTCACGCGGGTCAGGCGGTCGGCGGCCACGCGGGCAATCTGTTTCCCGGTCGCCGTCGAGCCGGTAAAACTGACCTTCGCCACCTGCGGATGGGCGGTCAGCGCCGCGCCGCAACCGGCGCCGCTGCCGGTGACCACGTTAAACACCCCGTCAGGAATGCCCGCCTGGGTCGCCAGCTCCGCCACCCGCAGCAGGGTCAGCGGGGTGGTTTCTGAGGGTTTGATAACGATCGAACAGCCCGCCGCCAGCGCCGGCATGGCCTTCCACATGCCGATCATCAGCGGGAAATTCCACGGGACGATGCCCGCCACCACCCCGACCGGCTCTTTTTTGGTCCACGCCTGGTAACGCGCCCCTTGCGGGAAGGGGATCGAAACGTCCAGCGTCCGGCCGCTGATCTTGGTGGACAGCCCCGCGGTGTAGCGCATCCAGTTCAGGGTGCAGCCAACCTCAAAGGCGCGGGAGATCGCAATGGATTTGCCCTGCTCGAGGGTTTCCAGTTGCGCCAGCTCTTCGCCGTGCTGCTCCACCAGATCGGCAAAACGCAACAGGATGCGTTCACGGTCGGCCGGAGTGCGCCCGGCCCAGCGGCGATCGACAAAAGCGCGCCAGGCGGACATCACCGCCCGATCGACATCCGCCGGGCTGGCGTCGGCGGTGGTGGCAATCGCCTGCCCGGTGGCCGGATCCCAGACGGTTAACCGGTTTTCGCTCTGCGCATCGAAGGGAGCGCCGTCGATATACAGGCCATGCTGACGGTCTAAGAACTGCTGGACGCTGGCAAGCAGCGCTATCTGAGAGCTGGACATACCCTTTCCTTATTCTTCGCGGATAGTGCTTTCAGTCTATGTCCGCTTGGCGGCTGGCGCTTTTTTCTCCGTGACATTCGTTTGCGCCGCTGTGACAGTCACCGCAATTCCGTCGTCTGCCCGCGCAGAAATGTGCCGCGGGTAATAGTTCTTTCATATACCCGTCATCGCACCCTTGCCTGAGGCGACATAAATGCAACAATGCAGACACATTGTTTTCACAGGGAGACGGCGAATGATCACCACGGCAGAGGGGGGGCTGGCGTACCAGCGCTGGCTGGCGACGATCAATCAGGTCTGCGGCCATTTTGCCGCCCGGCCGCTGGAGGGACGCTTCCACGGCGAAATTGACGCTCGCTATGCCGGTAGCCTTAAAGTGAGTACCGTCACCGCCGCCGGCGTCAATCTCTACCGCACCCGCGATGAGATAAAACGGGATAACGACGCCTGGTTTTATACCGTGTTTCAGCTCGCCGGCGAAGCCATCATCGAACAGGACGATCGCCAGGTAACGCTGGCGCCGGGCGATATCACGTTAATCGACGCCGCCCGCCCGTGCTCGATTGTCTGGCAGCAGACCTCGCGTCAGGCCTCGCTGCTGCTGCCGCGCCAGCGGGTGGCGCCGTCAGGCGACATCGCCACCGCCTGCCGGCTGGACAAATGCCTGCCGATGGTGCAGCTCAGCCAGCGCCTGCTGCTGGAAAGCATGGGCGGCACGGCGCTCTCTGCCAGCGAGAGCGAAGCGGCGCTGGAGGCAATAGCCTGCCTGTTGCGCCCGGTGCTGCATCAGCGCGAGCCCACGCCTTCCCGGCGGGAAAAGCAGTTTCAGAAGATTATTGCCTTAATCGATGCGTCCATTCAGTCGGAGCATTTACGCCCGGAGTGGCTGGCCAGCGAGACGGGGATGTCGGTACGCAGTCTCTACCGGCTGTTTGCCGACAAAGGGCTGGTGGTGGCGCAGTATATTAAGAACCGACGGCTGGATTTGTGCGCACGGGCGCTACAGAACGTTCATGACGACGAAAAGCTGGCGGGGATCGGCTACCGCTGGGGCTTCAGCGATCACAGCCATTTCTCCACCGCCTTTAAACAGCGCTTTGGCGTCTCGCCGGGGGAATACCGTAAGCGCTGTCGCTAATTATTTGCGCAGCCACTGGCCGTTCAGCCCCTGGACGTACTCCCCGGGCTGCGCGCGGGCCACCAGCTTCTGCCCGGCCATTTTCGCCACTTCATCCACCGGCAGATTGTTGTCATCGGCCAGCTGCTGGTAGCTTTCGCTGCGCGCGGCATTGATCTGCTTCACCAGCGCTAAGGTCTCTTTATCCTGGCGCAGCGGCGCCAGATAGCCGTTCAGCGTCTCCCCTACCCGCCCCTGCTGACGCGCTTCGCTCAGGGTCAACGCCAGCGCGGGCGCGCTGAGTAAGGTCAGCGCCAGCGCGGCGCTTAACAGTCGTTTTCTCATCGTCGCCTCAGAACAAATCGCTGCGCGATTTCAGCAGGTTTTCCACATCCTTATCGACCTTGATATGGATCTCATGCTCAATTTTGACATTCATATTGATGGTGATGGGCTCTTTCGATGCCGCGATTTCGATGCGCGGCGTACAGCCGGCGAGCAGCATCGACGCCACCATGGCCAGTAACAGCTTCTTCATTTAGGTTCCTTACACGTCTTACCGTCCGTACAGCGCCGCACGGGCAGCATGGCATTCTGTTCGAGCCACGCCTGTAAATTGTCGCCAAAGCGTAAACTGCGCCACAGATCGAAAATATTCTCTTCATGAGCGTAGTTTAGCTGCACGGTACTGCTTTTCCCTTCCACCCGGCTGGTGCCGTTAATGGTAGCCTTTAGCGTCAGCACGCCCAGATTATCGAGATTAATCCGCGTCGAAGAGCGGGAGATCTCCATATAGCGCAGCCAGTTGATCGCCGCCCCGGCGGAGACGTTGTCCGCCACCAGCGCATCGGCGGTGTCTTTATCCAGTCGCAGGGTCATCGGCCCGTCATTACGCAGCCAGCCGTCGTGGATAATCCACTGGTTATTTTCCAGCCACAGCGGCAGCGCGCCGCTCACCGCCCCGGACATGGCGAACTGCTTCACTTTGACCGCGCTGGTCAGCTCGCTGCTGGAGATATGCTGCAGGCGGATCAGCGCCGGGTCGCGCTGCGGCATGCGCAGCTGCAGCAGCGTCAGCTTACCGCCTAACAGATCGACGCTGACGTCGCTGAGCTGCAGCGGATTGGCCTCACTCCACGGCCAGGTACCCTGCAGGTCCGCCGTCAGGTTGCGCGCGGTGACCTGGTTGACGATTTCGCCAATGCGCAGGGAGACCGGGCGACGGGTGCCCAGCTGCCAGTGGCCGTCGCTGAAACGGAATGGCAGTACGAAGTCGACGCCGTTAATCTGATTATCCGGCATCCAGGCGCTGCCGCCCTTCAGCACACCATGGCCGCCCGCCTCAAATCCCTGCCCGGCTGCCGCTGAAAAGGCCACCTGGGCATAGAGGCTGCCTTCCCGGAGGTTCATCTTCCAGTCCGGCGGCACCAGCGGCTGGAACACCGTCAGCGACTGTTTTGGCCACCACGCCTGGCCGCGCAGCCGTTCGCCATCCCAGCGCCCGGTCAGCCGCACCGGGCCAATAGCCTCGGCGTGCAGGGCGCCGGTGAACTGGAACCATGTCGGGTCGCGACCGTCGAGAGCAAATTTCAGCGTTGACGCCGGGAGATAGCTGCCGCCGGAGAAGGTGGTTATTGCCGCGTCCAGCGACAGCGCGCCGGTCAGCCGCGGATGTTCGGCATCGCGCAGCCAGCGGATCGGCTGCTCGAGCGTCAGACGCGGCGTACTGACCCGCATCGTGCCGTACTCGAGCTTATCGAACCCGGTGGAGAGGCTGTTCAGGGTAATAGCATTGTCGCGCCACTCCCCGCTGCCCTTCACATCCCAGCGCGCCTGCATTGGCGTAAAATGCCCCTCGCCCCAGTAGCGCCACTGCCAGCGGCCGCTGTCAGGCAGAAAATCGTTCGCCTGGCCGTCCAGGTGCAGCGTAAAGTCGCCCATCTGCTGCTCATGGGCGCGGAGGATCGCCTGCAGGCGGCCATCGACGCCCTGCTGCGTGACCTTCACTCCGGCCAGCGGCCAGCGAATTTCGTCAATATTCAGCGCATCGATCACTCGTCCGCGCGAGCGCAGCAGCGCTCCGGGATGAAACGCCAGCTGCGGGCTGACCAGCGGCCCGCTGAGCTGGGCCGGCAGCGCCGCGTAGAAGATCATCTCTCCCAGCTTGGCCTCGCCGGTGAGCCGCAGCGGCAGGTCGCTGTTATCCATGCTCAGTTTGCCCGGGCCGATATTCAGCACCGCATTACCCTTCCCGGCATGCCCCTCGGTGAGAACATTCAGGCGACCGCTGACGGTCATCTGCTCGGTCCCCTGCTGCCAGTTACCCACCGACAGCGCCACGCGGCCACTCAGCGGATACGCCTCGTAGCGGGTGCGCCAGCGTCCGTCGCTGATGGTGATCCGCTCCGGGGTGATCTCCCACGGCAGATCCAGGATTGGCTCCACCTCGCCGCGCGGCGTCACCAGCAGCTGACCGCGATTGTGCTGCCATTCGAGCTCGGCATCGATCCATTCCGCGGTCTGCGGAAATTCAAAGGTACCCTGCATCTGGCCATCGACCGGCAGACCATCCGGTACCAGCGGCAGATGGAAGGTCCCCACCAGCTTCACCGGCGGCTGATCGTCAGTCAGCCGGGCGCTGAACTGGCTAACGGTGAGGGCCTGGCCGCGCAGGCGCGCCTGCAGACTCAGTTCCTTACCGGCAAAGCCGATGTCCTGCTGAGCGGGCGTCAACGACATCACCAGCCGCCCCTGCCATTTCTCCCACGGCGACAGCCGCAGGTTGTCAATGGTTAACCAGCTATAGGGCAACATCGATTGCCATTCGGCGAGGGTGCGCGGCGACCCCGGCGCAGGATCGCTGGCCGGCAGTTTGCTCAGACAAGCGCTATTGATATCCAGCTGGTCAATATGCAGGCGCCAGCGGCTGGGGCGCGAGAGGCGGGTATCGGTCACCCGGGCGAGTTCACAGTCGCCCACCAGATAGCGCAGATCGGGGATCAACAGGGCCGACCGCGTCAGGCGCGGGCTCTCCTGCAGCGAGATACGTGTGCCCACGGGCAGCCAGATACCCGCCAGCGTCGGCACCCAGTGGGTCAGCGTCAACAGCAGCGTTAGCGGTAATAACACCAGAACTAACACCAGCGCGATGGCGGCTTTATATTTACCCTTCATGGGCAGTTAATATCCTGATTCAACATAAGTAAAAGCCGAAAGGCGCCCATTGTGACACGTTCGACCAGTGAGTGAAAGTTTGCGACCTGTTAAAGCATAGTTGCCAGTCGGTATCGCGGCGCGGCGATTGCTCGTCACTATTTAGCTTTTGTTTAAGCGCCCCCTGCCACACTCCAGTCAGATCGGAATGGCTTGCGGGAGAGACGGTGTCGTTAATTATCTCGCTCATTGAGCGCGCACAGGACCACTATCCATGGGTATTGCTGATTGTTTTTCTGCTTACCTTCACTAAATCCTGCGCGCTGGTGTCGCTGGCGATCCCGGGCACCTCCGGCCTGCTGCTGCTGGGGACTTTTGCCTCCGCCAGCCTCGGGCATTTCCTGCTAATGTGGTCCAGCGCCAGCCTTGGCGCCATCGGCGGATTCTGGCTCTCGTGGTGGCTGGGCGTTCGCTACCGTCACCGACTGGCGCATCTGCGCTGGCTGACCGCTGAGCGGCTGGCCCGCAGCCGGCTCTTTTTTCAGCGCTATGGCCTGTGGGCGGTCTTTTTCAGCCGTTTTCTCTCACCCTTGCGCGCCACCCTGCCTTTCTTCAGCGGCGCCAGCGGTCTGCCGCTATGGTCGTTCCAGCTGGCCAACGTCACCTCCGGCCTGCTATGGCCACTTCTGCTGCTCTCCCCCGGGGCTTTCAGTTTAAGTTTGTGGTGAAAAAACTTTGTCTTTCAAAGAGATTCCGCAATTCCGCGATATGCTCTAGAATTAGGATTAGCACCTCCTTACTAAACTATTTTTTAATAATTGTACGATTATTTTAAATATGCTACCGTGACGGTATAATCACTGGAGAAAAGTCTTATGAAAATCGCGGTTTATAGTACGAAGCAGTACGATAAAAAGTACCTGCAGCACGTTAATGATGCATACGGCTTTGAACTGGAATTTTTCGATTTCCTGCTGACAGCGAAGACCGCTAAAACCGCCAACGGCTGTGAAGCGGTATGCATCTTCGTCAATGACGACGGCAGCCGCCCGGTGCTGGAAGAGCTTAAGGCCCACGGGGTGAAATACATCGCCCTGCGCTGCGCCGGATTTAACAACGTCGACCTCGAGGCGGCGAAAGAGCTTGGCCTGCGCGTGGTGCGCGTGCCGGCGTACTCGCCGGAAGCGGTCGCTGAACATGCGATCGGCATGATGATGTCGCTCAACCGCCGCATCCATCGCGCCTACCAGCGTACCCGTGATGCCAACTTCTCCCTCGAAGGCCTCACCGGTTTCACCATGTACGGCAAAACCGCCGGGGTGATCGGCACCGGGAAAATTGGCGTGGCAATGCTGCGGATCCTCAAAGGTTTCGGCATGCGCCTGCTGGCGTTTGACCCGTACCCGAGCGCCGCCGCGCTGGAGCTGGGGGTGGAATATGTTGACCTGGCCACGCTGTACAAGGAGTCGGACGTGATCTCCCTGCACTGCCCGCTGACCGACGAAAACTACCACCTGCTCAATCGCCAGGCGTTTGATCAGATGAAAGACGGGGTGATGGTGATCAACACCAGCCGCGGCGCGCTGATCGACTCCCAGGCGGCCATTGACGCTCTGAAACACCAGAAAATTGGCGCGCTGGGGCTGGACGTTTATGAAAACGAACGCGATCTGTTCTTTGAAGACAAATCCAACGACGTTATCCAGGACGACGTCTTCCGCCGCCTCTCCGCCTGCCACAACGTGCTGTTCACCGGCCACCAGGCGTTCCTCACGGCGGAGGCGCTGATCAGCATTTCGGAGACGACCCTGGGCAACCTGCAGCAGGTCGCCAACGGCGAAACCTGCCCGAACGCCATCGTCTGATTCCTTTCCCTTTTGTGCTCCTCTCCCGGGGGGAGCACATTCAGATAATCCCCACAGATCCCCGCTGCGATACCGTTACACTGGCTTGGTTTTATTAGTCATGTGAATGTTTTGGAGTGAAAATGAACAAATTTGCGGCGCTACTGGCGGCAGGTATGCTGCTGTCCGGCTGTGTCTATAACAGTAAGGTCTCCACCGGCGCGGAGCAGCTGCAGCATCATCGCTTCGTGCTGACCAGCGTCAACGGCCAGGCGGTCAACGCCAGCGACCGGCCGCTGGAGCTGAGCTTCGGTGAGAAGATGGCGATTACGGGCAAGATGTCTGTTTCAGGCAATATGTGCAACGGCTTTAGCGGCGAAGGTAAGGTGTCGGACGGCGAGCTGAAGGTGAACTCGCTGGCGATGACCCGGATGCTGTGCCACGATGCCCAGCTCAACACCCTTGACGCGACGATCGGCAAGATGTTGCGCGAAGGCGCGCAGGTCGATCTGACGGAAAACCAGTTGACGCTGGCGACCGCCGACCAGACGCTGGTCTATAAGCTCGCCGACCTGATGCACTAGCCGACGCTGCGGTGCCGCTGACGCCGGGGGCCGCCGTTAGTAGCCGCAGCTGCCGCCCGCCAGCGCCTGCTCGCTGCAGCGTTTGCCGTTCGGTAGCGCGCACATGCCAATCGCCGAACCATCGAGCTGACGAGCCACCGATAACGAGCCGCCTATCATGGCGCAGTTGGCCTGACCGGCGTCGCTCATCGCCGCCCGCATGCCCGGTGTGACGTGCGCCGCCGTGGCCTGCTGAACGGGTTCACTACTGCACGCCGACAGCAACAGCGCCGCACATCCTACTAACATCGCAGCTCGCATTCTCTCTCCCCTCGGAAACGTCTTAAAAAAGCAAACCCAAGAATAATAGGCAGCGTGCTGCGCGGCGTCGAGAGGGTAAACACGTATTTATGCGTCTCATTAACATTTTCTAGCAAATTTTTGCCTAAAGCTTGATCTGCCCCGGGTACGGAGTGAATCGCATGGTGTTCCCCCCTCGGCAGGCAGCCATTTTCTCCGCGAACGAGGCAAAATATTGATCTGGGCACGGGTACCTGCCCTATTGAGGACACAAATGCAAAAATGGCGGCGTCAACGGTTTGCTAAACTAGCTCTTATATAATTACAGGGCGCGTCGCGGTTTCACGCGTCCATTCTTTTGCGCAATGTAAGGGTGTCTTCATATGATTACGATTGATGGTAATGGCGCGGTCGCTTCCGTCGCGTTTCGCACCAGTGAAGTTATCGCCATCTACCCGATCACGCCCAGTTCAACGATGGCGGAGCAGGCCGACGCCTGGGCCGGTAATGGACTGAAAAACGTCTGGGGCGATGTTCCCCGGGTGGTCGAAATGCAATCGGAGGCGGGCGCTATCGGTGCCGTGCATGGCGCGCTGCAGACCGGCGCCCTCTCCACCTCCTTTACCTCATCGCAGGGCCTGCTGCTGATGATCCCCACGCTGTACAAACTGGCCGGCCAGCTGATGCCGTTTGTGCTGCACGTCGCCGCCCGCACCGTCGCCACCCACGCGCTGTCGATCTTCGGCGACCATTCCGATGTCATGGCCGTGCGCCAGACCGGGTGCGCGATGCTGTGCGCCAGCAGCGTCCAGGAGGCGCAGGATTTTGCGCTGATCTCGCATATCGCCACCCTGCAGAGCCGGGTGCCGTTTATTCATTTCTTTGATGGTTTCCGCACCTCGCACGAAATCAACAAAATCGCCCCGCTGGCCGATGACACCATTCGCGCCCTGCTGCCGCAGGATAAGATCGCTGAGCATCGCCAGCGCGCGCTAAATCCGGAGCATCCGGTGATCCGCGGGACCTCGGCCAACCCCGACACCTACTTCCAGTCGCGGGAGGCCACTAACCCGTGGTACGACGCGGTGTATGAGCATGTCGAGAAAGCGATGGACGACTTCGCCGCCGCCACCGGCCGCCAGTACAAACCGTTTGAGTTTTACGGCCACCCGCAGGCAGAGCGCGTGATCGTCATTATGGGTTCGGCCATCGGTACCTGCGAAGAGGTGGTTGATGAACTGCTGAGCCGCGGCGAGAAAGTCGGCGTGCTGAAAGTGCGCCTCTATCGCCCATTCTCCGCCGCCCACCTGCTGGCAGCGCTGCCGGAAAGCGCCCGGGCGGTAGCGGTGCTCGATCGCACCAAAGAGCCTGGCGCCCAGGCAGAGCCGCTGTATCTCGATGTGATGACCGCCCTGGCGGAAGCCTTTAACCGCGGCGAGCGCGAGACGCTGCCGCGCACCATCGGCGGCCGCTATGGCCTCTCCTCCAAGGAGTTCGGCCCGGAATGCGTGCTGGCGGTATTTAGTGAACTGCAGTCCGCTCAGCCGAAGCCGCGCTTTACCGTCGGTATCTATGATGACGTGACCAATCTGTCGCTGCCGCTGGGCGAAAATACCCTGCCCGCAGAGGCCAAGCTCGAGGCCCTGTTCTACGGTCTCGGCAGCGATGGCAGCGTGTCAGCCACCAAAAACAACATCAAAATCATCGGCAACTCGACCCCGTGGTTCTCACAGGGCTATTTTGTCTATGACTCGAAGAAAGCCGGCGGCCTGACCGTCTCGCATCTGCGCGTCAGCGAAAAACCGATTCGTTCATCGTATCTGATTTCGCAGGCTGATTTCGTCGGCTGCCACCAGCTGCAGTTTATCGATAAATACCAGATGGCCGAGCGGCTGAAGCCCGGCGGTATTTTCCTGCTCAACACGCCGTACAGCGCCGATGAGGTCTGGTCCCGCCTGCCGCAGGAAGTCCAGGCCACCCTGAATCAGAAAAAAGCGCATTTCTACGTGGTCAACGCGGCGAAAATCGCCCGTGAATGCAACCTCGGCGCGCGCATCAATACCGTCATGCAGATGGCGTTCTTCCATCTCACCCGCATCCTGCCGGGCGACAGTGCGCTGGCAGAACTGCAGGCGGCGATTGCCAAAAGCTACAGCAGCAAAGGTCAGGAACTGGTGGAGCGCAACTGGCAGGCACTGGCCCTGGCCCGCGAATCGCTGGCGGAAGTGCCGCTCCAGCCGGTGAACGCCAGCAGTCCGAACCGCCCGCCGGTGGTTTCCGACGCCGCGCCGGATTTCGTCAAAACGGTCACCGCTGCGATGCTGGCCGGCCTTGGCGATGCGCTGCCGGTCTCCGCTCTGCCGCCGGACGGCACCTGGCCCATGGGTACCACGCGGTGGGAGAAACGCAACATTGCCGAAGAGATCCCCATCTGGAAGGAAGCGCTGTGTACTCAGTGCAACCACTGCGTCGCCGCCTGCCCGCACTCGGCGATCCGCGCCAAAGTGGTCGCGCCGGAAGAGATGGAGCACGCCCCTGCCAGTCTGCATTCGCTGGACGTTAAATCCCGCGATATGCGCGGACAGAAATACGTTCTGCAGGTCGCCCCGGAAGACTGCACCGGCTGTAACCTGTGCGTCGAAGTGTGCCCGGCAAAAGATCGCCAGAACCCGGAGATCAAGGCCATCAATATGATGTCGCGCCTGGAGCATGTGGAAGAGGAGAAGGTCAATTACGAGTACTTCCTCAACCTGCCGGAAATCGACCGCACTAAACTGGAGCGGATTGATATTCGCACCTCGCAGCTGATTAGCCCGCTGTTTGAATACTCCGGCGCCTGCTCGGGCTGTGGCGAAACGCCGTATATCAAACTACTTACTCAGCTGTACGGCGACCGGATGTTGATTGCTAACGCCACCGGCTGCTCTTCCATTTATGGCGGTAACCTGCCCTCAACGCCCTATACCACCGACGCCAACGGCCGCGGCCCGGCGTGGGCCAACTCGCTGTTTGAGGATAACGCTGAATTCGGGCTCGGCTTTCGTTTAACCGTCGACCAGCATCGCCAGCGCGTGATGCGCCTGCTGAGTGAATTTGCCGACCAGCTGCCGGCAGAGCTGAACGCGGCGCTGCATGCGGAGGCGACGCCGGAAGTTCGCCGCGAGCAGGTGGCTGCCCTGCGTCAGGCGCTGGCCGGCGTGGCTGGCGCTGAAGAGCTGCTGACCGATGCCGACGCGCTGGTGGAAAAATCCGTCTGGCTGATCGGTGGCGACGGCTGGGCCTACGATATTGGCTTCGGCGGTCTGGATCATGTGCTGAGCCTGACGGAAAACGTCAACATACTGGTGCTGGATACCCAGTGTTACTCCAACACCGGCGGGCAGGCGTCAAAAGCCACGCCGCTGGGGGCAGTCACCAAGTTTGGCGAGCATGGCAAACGCAAGGCGCGCAAAGATCTGGGCGTCAGCATGATGATGTACGGTCATGTTTATGTGGCGCAAATTTCGCTGGGCGCGCAGTTGAACCAGACGGTGAAAGCGATTCAGGAAGCGGAAGCCTATCCGGGGCCATCGCTGATCATCGCCTACAGCCCTTGCGAAGAGCACGGTTACGATCTGGCGCTCAGCCACGACCAGATGCGTCAGCTGACCGCCACCGGCTTCTGGCCGCTCTACCGCTTCGACCCGCGTCGGGCAGACGAAGGCAAGATCCCACTGGCGCTGGATTCCCGTCCGCCATCAGACGCGCTGGCCGAGACGCTGCTCAATGAGCAACGTTTCCGCCGCCTGAACGCCCAGCAGCCTGAAGTGGCGGAGCAGTTGTGGAAAGACGCCGCCGCCGATCTGCAAAAGCGCTATGACTTCCTCGCCCAGCTGGCAGGCAAAGCGGAGAAAGCGCCAGGCGAAGGTTAACCGCCCCGTCACCTTCGGCCATAAAAAAAGCCCGAACATAACGTTCGGGCTTGTCGTTTTACCGATAAACAAAATCATTCCGTAGAATGAGACGGCAACAATAAATTATTGGCATGACAATAAAGGCATATAACGCGCAAATAATACGTGATTAGCCCGGGCATGTATAATTTTTATTTTGTATATTACCCATGAATGTATTCAGCATAATTATCACCATTTCACTGGTATTATTTATTTTAGATTTTACTTATATCGTAACAATTGAATCTTACCGGATCTCAGACCGCTCCTTTAGCATGAGTTCACTTCCTTCCCGGAAGCTAAAACATAAAAACAGTTAAAGGAATTTCTTCATGAAAAGAAAAGTACTGGCCCTCGTCATCCCGGCTTTATTAGCTGCCGGTGCCGCTCACGCAGCGGAAATTTATAATAAAGATGGAAATAAATTAGATCTCTATGGCAAGGTAGATGGTCTGCATTATTTCTCCAGCGACTCGAAAAAAGACGGCGATCAAACTTATTTGCGTTTTGGCTTTAAGGGCGAAACTCAGATCAACAATATGCTGACCGGCTATGGTCAGTGGGAATATAACGTTCAGGCCAACAACACCGAGAGCTCCAGCGATCAGGCGTGGACCCGTCTGGCATTCGCGGGTATCAAAGTCGGCGATTACGGCTCCTTCGACTACGGTCGTAACTACGGCGTGCTGTACGACGTCGAAGGCTGGACCGATATGCTGCCGGAGTTCGGCGGCGACTCCTACACCTATGCGGATAACTTTATGGCAGGCCGCGCCAACGGCGTCGCGACCTACCGCAACAGCGATTTCTTTGGCCTGGTGGAGGGTCTGAACTTTGCCCTGCAATATCAGGGTAAAAACGAAGGTCAGAACGCACAGGATATCAACGTCGGCACCAATAACCGCAGCAGCGACAGCGATGTTCGTTTCGACAATGGCGATGGTTTCGGCCTCTCCACCTCTTATGACTTCGGCATGGGCATCAGCGCGGCGGCAGCCTACACCTCTTCTGACCGTACTAACGATCAGATGACCCAGACCAACGCCTACGGTGATAAAGCGGAAGCCTGGACCGCCGGTCTGAAGTACGACGCCAACGATATCTACCTGGCGACCATGTACTCTGAAACCCGCAATATGACCCCGTACGGCAACGACGGTGTGGCCAATAAAACGCAAAACTTCGAAGTCACCGCGCAGTATCAGTTCGACTTCGGTCTGCGTCCGGCCATCTCCTACCTGCAGTCCAAAGGCAAAGATCTGTACAATAACGGCCGCTATGCCGATAAAGATCTGGTCAAATATATGGACGTTGGCGCGACCTATTACTTCAACCGTAATATGTCCACCTATGTTGATTACAAAATCAACCTGCTGGATGGTAACGACAAATTCTACGAAGACAACGGTATCTCTACCGATAACATCGTCGCTCTGGGCCTGGTTTACCAGTTCTGATGCGCCTGCCCGCCGGTTCCGGCGGGCTTCCCCCACCCGCCTCGCTGCAGATAAAACAAAACGCTATATCTTACGAGCTAAAATAGCCGTCCGTTTAATGATATAGTCATGGCCAGTCAGTGCTTGCCCGAGGACGTCCATGATGCACCACCATCCGGTAAAATCTTCCCGAATTATCTCCGTCGCCTACGATGACGCCTCCGCCACACTGGAAATCTATTTTTATCACCAGCCGCCATTACAATATACCGGCGTTCCACCGCGTATTTTTCGTGACTTTTTACAGGTGGTTTCAAAAGGGCGATTTTATGACGGCGTGATTAAAGGAAAATTCCCCGAACGCAAGCCACGTTAATGTCAAAATGTGACCGCGGTCATGATACAAAATGTGCCATATTGCCTTACAATATGAGGGGATACTTAAACAGGAGGTTTTATGAGCAGAATGATTCTTGTCCCTATCGATATCTCTGATAAAGAATTTACTGAACGCATTATCAGTCACGTTGAATCGGAAGCGCGGATTGACGACGCCGAGGTCCATTTCCTCACCGTGATCCCTTCTCTGCCCTATTATGCCTCACTGGGAATGGCCTATACCGCTGAGCTTCCCGGCATGGATGAGCTGCGTGAGGGTTCTGAAACGCAGTTGAAAGAGATCGCAAAGCAGTTCTCTATCCCGGAAGACCGGATGCATTTTCACGTCGCGGAAGGGTCGCCAAAAGATAAAATCCTTGCTCTGGCCAAGTCGCTGCCAGCCGACCTGGTGATCATCGCCTCCCACCGGCCTGATATCACGACTTATCTGCTGGGCTCCAACGCCGCCGCGGTGGTTCGTCACGCCGAGTGCTCGGTCCTGGTAGTCCGCTAACGCCACAGCCCGCCGCCCGGCGGGCTGTTAATTTCCGCATCAGCCGGCCCCGCCCGGCTGCTCGCTGCGGAAAGTGCCGGAAAGATGCTGACATTCCGCCCCTGAATCCGTACCATACACGCCACGGTTGCCTGTCAAACCTCAATAATTGCTACGCGCCAGCGCCACGTTGTTCAGCGGCTGGCAGAATGCGTGCTCTTCTGATGCCACACTATGAATTGAGCCACTATTACATGCTGCAAAATCAAGAAATCAGTAAAAAAGAAAAATACAACATCGATAAGCTGCAGAAACGTCTGCGCCGCAACGTCGGTGAGGCGATTGCCGACTTCAATATGATTGAAGAGGGCGACCGCATTATGGTTTGTCTTTCAGGCGGCAAGGACAGCTATACCATGCTGGAGATCCTGCGTAATCTGCAGAAAAGCGCGCCCATCTCCTTTTCGCTGGTGGCGGTCAACCTCGATCAGAAGCAGCCCGGGTTCCCGGAGCATATTCTGCCGGCGTATCTTGAGCAGCTGGGCGTGGAATACAAGATTGTCGAAGAGAATACCTACGGCATCGTCAAAGAGAAGATCCCGGAAGGGAAAACCACCTGCTCGCTGTGCTCTCGCCTGCGTCGCGGCATCCTCTACCGTACCGCCACCGAGCTCGGGGCGACCAAGATCGCCCTCGGCCATCATCGCGATGACATCCTGCAGACGCTGTTCCTGAATATGTTCTACGGCGGAAAAATGAAAGGGATGCCGCCGAAGCTAATGAGCGACGACGGCAAACACATCGTCATCCGCCCGCTGGCCTACTGCCGCGAAAAGGACATCGAGCGCTTCTCCCAGGCCAAAGGCTTCCCGATTATTCCGTGCAACCTGTGCGGTTCGCAGCCAAATCTGCAGCGTCAGGTGATCGCCGATATGCTCCGCGACTGGGATAAGCGTTATCCTGGGCGCATTGAAACCATGTTCAGCGCGATGCAGAACGTGGTGCCTTCACATCTGAGCGATGTCAATCTGTTTGATTTTAAAGGCATCACCCACGGCTCCGAGGTGGTGGACGGTGGCGATCTGGCGTTTGACCGGGAAGAGATTCCCCTGCAACCTGCCAGCTGGCAGCCGGAAGAAGAAGACGCCCGTCTCGATGAACTGCGTCTGAACGTGGTGGAAGTGAAGTAACCCTCACGCGTCTCAGGCAGCCGCCTGAGACGCACTAACCTGCCCTTACTTCAGCAGTCGAACGCGGCAGGCTTTGCCCTTAATCTTGCCATTTTGTAACTGCTTATACGCCTTCTGCGCCATATTCTGGCGGATCGCCACATAGACATGAGCCGGATGAACGGTAATTTTGCCGATATCGGCGCCATCAAAACCCATATCCCCGGTCAGGGCTCCCAGCACATCTCCCGGGCGCATTTTCGCCTTTTTACCGCCGTCAATACACAGCGTGGCCATCTCCGCCGTCAACGGTGCGATGGTGTTGCCCGTCGGCGCCGGCAGCCAGTTCAGGGAGAGCTGCAGCATGTCGGCCAGGATCGTGGCGCGCTGCGCCTCTTCCGGCGCACAGAAGCTGATGGCCAGCCCTTGTTCGCCGGCGCGGGCGGTACGGCCGATGCGGTGAACATGCACCTCCGGATCCCAGGCCAGCTCGAAGTTCACCACCAGCGCGAGGGATTTGATGTCGAGGCCGCGGGCGGCGACGTCGGTCGCCACCAGAACCCGGACGCTGCCGTTGGCGAAGCGCACCAGCGTCTGATCGCGGTCGCGCTGCTCGAGATCACCGTGCAGCGACAAGGCGCTCTGCCCGGCGGCGTTGAGCGCATCGCAGACCGCCTGGCAATCGCGTTTGGTGTTGCAGAACACCACACAGGATGCGGGCTGATGCTGGCTGAGCAGGCGCTGCAGCAGGGCAATCTTACCGTGGCGGGAAACTTCAAAAAACTGCTGCTCAATCGCCGGGAGCGCATCGACAGTGTCGATCTCAATTGTCTGCGGATTGCGCTGCACCCGGCCGCTGATCGCCGCGATTGCCGCCGGCCAGGTGGCGGAAAACAGCAGGGTCTGCCGGTCAGCCGGCGCGAAGCGGATCACCTCGTCGATGGCGTCGCTGAAGCCCATATCGAGCATGCGGTCCGCTTCATCCATCACCAGGGTCTGCAACGCGTCAAGGGAGACCGTCCCCTTCTGCAGATGATCGAGCAGACGGCCCGGGGTGGCGACGATGATATGCGGGGCGTGCTGGAGTGAATCTCGCTGGGCGCCAAAGGGCTGCCCGCCGCAGAGCATCAGAATCTTGATGTTCGGCAGGCAGCGCGCCAGGCGACGCAGCTCACCGGCAACCTGATCGGCCAGCTCGCGGGTCGGACACAACACCAGCGACTGGGTCTCAAAGCGCGCCGGATCGATATGCTGCAGCAGACCCAGCCCGAATGCGGCCGTTTTTCCGCTGCCGGTTTTTGCCTGCACGCGCACATCTTTCCCCGCAAGGATCGCCGGCAGGGCGGCGGCCTGAACCGGGGTCATCGACAGATAACCCAGCTCATTAAGGTTGGCTAATTGGGCGGCAGGTAAAACAGTCAGGGTAGAAAAAGCGGTCACAATGTATTCTCGTATTAAAGGACGGACAATCTGCAGGCGCGTATCCTCGCAGATCTCCGCGCCTGATGCGACAATTTAATCGGCTCTTCGTCAGGCGGCGGATCGGGCTGCGGCTGCGGACGCGGTCGTGGGTCGGGTAAAGGAGCCGGATCGTTCGGCTCGGGTGAGATGGGGATAGACTGGGCTGTCAGCCCTGAAGCGTAATGCATAGAGGCCTCCCGGAGAGTAATACGGGCGTACCCGCAGGCTTAACGGCCTGAAGACCGTCGGGTGTCTTAGTAAGCGTAGAAGCTGGTCCGGAGAGCGCAAAAAAAAAGCCGACTCAACAAAGTCGGCGTCGTACGAATTAATTGTGCTATGCAGTAATTCAAAAAAGGAAGTAAGACAATATGGAGCGCAACGCCCATCGCTTGACGTTGCATTCACCTGCGAGAGAGATATTGCCCTGAATGGGTAGGTGGTTTATTGATTTCGCTCAAACATTGCCGGGTTTTCCCGGCAATGCGGCCGCTAAAAGGCGATTCTTTACAACCATTTACTGCGATGTAACCACCACGCAACACCACCGATGACAACAACTAACATCAGGCAGAAGAGGCTAAACCCCAGATGCCAGCTGTTTCCCGGGATCCCGCCAAGGTTGACGCCGAACAGGCCGGTTAAAAAGGTGCTGGGCAGAAACACCATCGCCATCAACGACATTGTATAAGTCCGCCGCGCCAGAGACTCCTGCATAATCTGGGCGATCTCGTCGCTCATGATCGCCGTCCGGGCGATACAGCTGTCGATCTCATCCAGACCGCGCCCCAGCCGCTCAGCGATATCCTGCATCCGCCGCCGCTGATCGTCACTCATCCACGGCAGCCGCTCGCTGGCCAGTCGGGCGTAAACGTCGCGCTGCGGCGCCATATAGCGGCGCATCACAATCAGTTGCTTACGCAGCAGCGCGAGAAAACCCCGCGGTGGCACCTGTTGGTCAAGCAGGTCATCTTCCAGGTCGATAATGCGGTCGTGCAGCTGTTCGATAAACTCGCTGGCATGATCGGTCAGCGCATCGCAGACTTCCACCAGCCAGCTGCCGCCGTCCGTCGGGCCATTGCCCTCCTTCAGGTCACCCAGCACATCGTCCAGCGCCAGCACCTTGCGCTGACGGGTGGAGACGATCAGCCGCTCGTCCATGTACAGGCGCATCGCCACCAGCTGGTCGGGACGCTCATCAGTACTGCCGTTAATGCAGCGCAGGGTTATCAGCGCCCCGTCGCCGATCCGCGTCACCCGTGGCCGGGTGCTCTCTCCCGCCAGGGCGTCACGCACGTTATTGGGCAGCAACGGGGTGGCCGCCAGCCAGTCGGCGCTGTCGCTGTGGGTATAATTCAGATGCAGCCAGCAGGGCTTGTCTTTGTCGATAATATCGTTATCGGTGAGCGGCTTCACGCCCCCCTGCCCGTCGAGCACCCACGCGAAGATCGCGTCCGGTATTTGCAACTCCGAGCCTTTAATCGCGTCCACTCAACCTCCGTTAATCCATACCTGTCACATTGCGCGCACTCTCTATAAGGTACGCGAAAGCGCGCTTTTTCGCTTTTTATTGCCCGGTAAGTAGGGCTAATAGCTTCATTAAAAAGCGCTTTCGCCCCGGGTCGCGCTGCACTCTTCATTTAACGTTAAAGCGTAGTGAAATCAAGTTCTTCCCGTTTTGCCGATCTCACTGCGCTTTTTTGCGGTTTATTTTGCCACTCATTGCTGTATTATGCTGTTTATTGCGTTAATTTGCGGGGTCACTTGCCATGCATAAGCTCGCCAGACAAAAACACATCCTCGACAGGCTGAGTGAAAACGGCCAGCTGAGTATTAGCGAACTGGTTGACGCGCTGCAGGTGTCAGCCGATACCATTCGCCGCGATCTGAGCGACCTGGAAAAACAGGGCGTGCTGCAGAAAAGCCACGGTGGCGCCATCGCCCTTAACGTGCCGGCGATGACGCGCCAGGGAAGAAATGCCCTGCTCACCCAGACGAAGCAGCGTCTCGGCGAGCTGGTCGCCGCCCATATCCCCCAGGGCTCGACGCTGTTTCTCGACGCCGGAAGCACGCTGCTGGCGGTCGCCGCGCAGCTTAAAGGGCCGCTGACCGTGATCACCGCTTCTCTGGATATCGCCCAGCTGTTCAGCGATCGCGCCGACATTCAGCTGATCCTGCTTGGCGGCCAGTGGGACAGCGAACAGCGGCTCTTCGCCGGCAGCGCCACCCTGTCGCTGGTCGCCCGCTACCGGGCCGATATCGCGATCCTCGGCGCCTGCGCCTTGCATGCCGGGCTGGGGCTGAGCGCCAGCCAGGAGGCCGATGCTGACGTGAAGCGCGCCATGCTGGCCGCCAGCGCAGAGCACTGGCTGGTGGCAGACCATACCAAAGTCAACCATTGCGAGCCGTGGCTGGTGGCCGGGCTCAGCGATATTCACCATCTTTTTCTTGATCGTCCCTGGGCTGAGCTGGGGGATGACCCCGCCCTCTCTGTACACATTGCTGACGCTTAACCGCGTGGAGAACCTGATGAGTAACAACACAATAAATATCGCCCTGATTGGCTATGGCTTCGTCGGTAAGACCTTCCACGCGCCGCTTATCCGTTCAGTGCCGGGTCTGAATCTGGCGTTCGTCGCCTCGCGCGATGAAGAGAAAGTCAAACGCGACCTGCCGGATGTCACGGTCATCGCTTCCCCGGAGGCAGCGGTTCAGCATCCGGATGTCGATCTGGTGGTCATCGCCTCCCCCAACGCCACCCACGCGCCGCTGGCCCGCCTGGCGCTGAACGCCGGCAAGCATGTGGTGGTGGACAAACCTTTCACTCTCGATATGCAGGAAGCCCGGGAGCTGATCGCCCTGGCAGAGGAAAAACAACGCCTGCTCTCCGTCTTCCATAACCGCCGCTGGGACAGCGACTATCTCGGGATCCGTCAGGTGATTGAGCAAGGCACCCTCGGCGCGGTGAAACACTTCGAGTCGCATTTCGACCGCTTTCGCCCGGAAGTCCGCGTCCGCTGGCGCGAGCAGAACGTCCCGGGCAGTGGCTTATGGTTCGACCTGGGGCCGCACCTGATTGACCAGGCGCTGCAGCTGTTTGGTTTGCCGCAGTCGGTGCAAGGCAACATCGCGACCCTGCGCGACGGCGCGGAGATCAACGACTGGGCGCATGTGGTACTAAACTACCCGGCGCATAAAGTGATCCTGCACTGCAGCATGCTGGTCGCGGGCGGCTCATCGCGCTTTACCGTGCACGGTGATAAAGGCAGCGTTATCAAAGCGCGGGCCGACCAGCAGGAGAGCCAGCTGCTGGCAGGCGTGGCGCCGGGAAGCGCCGGCTGGGGTGAAGATGATGACCCGCTGGTTATCTATGATGCCGCGCTGCAGGCCCGCACTCAGGCCACTCCGCAGGGCGATCAGCGCCAGTACTATATGCAGATCCGCGAGGCGCTGAACGGTCAGATTGCCAATCCGGTACCGCCGGTAGAAGCGCTGGCGGTGATGGCCGTGCTGGAAGCGGCGGTACGCTCCGCGGAAAGCGGCGTGGTACAGCCCCTGGACCTGACCGAGGACGAGCGCAACGCGCTGCGCTAATCCTGCCTGTTTCCCCCGGTTACCTGCGCAACTGCCGGTAATCGGGTCGGCTTCGCCATTGTCAGCAAAAATCACTACCTGTCCGCATATTAGCCCTTCATTATCCTGCCCTCAGGGGCAAACCTCCGCTGGAAATTTCAGCCATTTGGGAGGAGGATAGAGAACAGATCGATCGTGATGAGAACAAGGTTGCTGACGCTGTGGACGCGGCAACCGCATTACTGGACAGGAGAAGCTCATGTATTACACGTTAGGAGATACCACTCTCCATTTTTATCGCTATCAGTGCAAATTCTACGTCGCCCACTGGGAAGGGGGTAACGTGATGACCGAAAAATTTAAATCGTTTATCGAACAGATCACTGAAAAGACCGGGCTGGATGCGAAACGCGTCGAGACCGCTGCGCGCGATTATTTTACTAACGTGGATTAACAGGTCGGCTGATGCTGTTCGCGAGGGGGGGGTTGGCTGATGCGGTAGCCGCGTATGCTAACCCTCTCTTTCACCGCCAGGGCGCCTGGCGGTTTATCAACCCCACCCGCGTTAAACGGTAGTCAGTTTTGCCAGAATGGCGGCAAAGGCGTCATTAACGTTATCGCCAGCCAGCATCTTTTTGCGCAGTATAAAACTCCTGCCGCTGGACGGGATCAGCAGCCGAACTTTCGCATCATTATTGCTGCGCTCAACCACGACCACGTCACGCAAGGGAATAACGTAAGTATCAGCATAAAGTCCTGGCGTAAATATCATCGACTCGCCGCTCACGCCAATCACCACGCGATTTTGCAAACGGTAGCCATTGCACAGCGCAACAATACCGGCAGCAATAAATACGCCGCCGATACCCATACCAATCATTAAAATAATGATCCCGGCGATGATCGCCAGCGCCCCCTGAGGATAAAAGCCCGAGGCGTTAAAGGTTAACAGCTTGTGGTTATCATCTGTTCCTGCTTGCGCAGTTGACTGCCACGGCGTAAATCCGGCGTTAATTCGCGTTTGCAAGCTGAACAGACTGCCCACCAGAAAGATCACGCTGGCGGGCACCATCACGATACCGCCAACAAACGCCAGGACGATGGCCAGATAAGGATAGCGGCCTGACAGCATTATGCTGACCGCCTGAACCACCACGGCAATAAACAGGGCCAGCACCAGCCAGGACCACATGCTATCCACTCCACGATGGAAGTTCAGTTGTCCCTCCTCTAATAATAAATTACGCGAAATAAAACAGATTACGATATTAACGAACAGGCCAATCCAGACCAGCTTATGTACATGCTTCATGCCATACTCCATGAGGTATTTTTACATTCCATTCTCGGGCATTATTAATAACATTCAATGCCGCCTGGATAGTAGCAAAGCCCCCGGCAAGATCAATCAAAAAGCGCGCAATCCCCCTTTCCGTTATCTATTTTCAGATTGCTATCATCAGTGAGTATTTATGGTGATTATATAATCCATTATATATATTCTCAGAATTTGTTTACGGCAAAATAAGATCGCCCTGCCATCCTGGAGGGCGTTGAAGATTAACAAGCCTTTAGTGCGCGGCTCCCGGCGCGAAATGGCCGTTATTCACGGCGCAGTCGACGAGCTAAACGGGTGCCCAGCGTCTGGATCAGCTGGACAATCACAATCAGCACCAGAGCGGTGGTTAGGGTGGCAAAGGCGTCGAAGCGCTGATAGCCGTAGGTGATGGCGAGGTCGCCAATCCCGCCGCCGCCCACCGTTCCCGCCATGGCGGTAGCGCCAAGCAGGCCGATCGTCGCCGTGGTGAGGGCCAGAATCAGCGACGCCGCCGCCTCCGGCAGCATAAAGAGCCAGACCGTCTGCAGGGGCGTGGCGCCCATGGCATCCGCGGCCTCCAGGATCCCCTCATCCACCTCCAGCAGCGAGCTCTCCACCAGCCGGGCAATATAGGGAGCGACAAAGACGATCAGCGGCACGATGGCTCCCGCCGTGCCGATCGTGGTGCCCACCAGCAGTCTGGTAAAGGGCAGGATCACAATCAGCAAAATGATAAACGGCAGCGAGCGCAGCACGTTAATCAGCGGATTCAGCGCCTGATGCACCACCGGATGGGCTACAATGCCGCCGGGACGGCAAATCACCAGCACAATTCCCAGCGGTACGCCAAGCAGCGCGCCAAAACCCAGTGAAACGGCGACCATAATCAGAGTGTCATGCAGCGCCAGCAGAAACTGATCGCCGGTGATAGCGGTATCTATAAGATCAAACATGGATGATTTTCACTCCTGCATCAGCAAGATGGGTGATGGCGCGTTCGGTTTCGTCAGGCTCGCCGAGGAGTTGCACAATCATAAATCCCAGAATCCGGCCCTGAACTTCGGACATACTGGCGAACAGGATATTGACCTCGACCGCATATTCGCGGATCAGGTGATTAATGATCGGCTGCTGCGCCGTCGCGCCGATAAATTCGAGGCGTAAAGCCCGGGCGCCGTTATCGCGCTGCAGGAGCGACGCCACCCGTTGCGGCAGGCGGTCGTGCACCACCGACTGAACAAAACTGGCGGTGACCGGGTGCTGCGGCTGGGCAAAGAGGTCGAAAACCGTTCCCTGTTCAACGATACGGCCCGCCTGCATCACCGCCACCTTGTGACAGATTTTCTGGATCACCGACATTTCATGGGTGATCAGTACGATGGTGATGCCATAGCGGCGATTTATCTCCTGCAGCAGAAGTAAGATCTGCACCGTGGTGTGGGGATCGAGCGCCGAGGTAGCTTCATCGCACAGCAGCACCGACGGGTTAGTGGCCAGCGCCCGGGCAATACCGACACGCTGCTTTTGCCCTCCTGACAGCTCATTGGGGTAGCTGTGCATTTTGTCGCTCAGATCGACAAACGCCAGCAGCTCCGCCACCCGCGCCTGAATATAGGCCTTGTCACGCCCCTGCAAAATAAGCGGGATGGCGATGTTATGGAAAACGGTTTTCGAATTCAGCAGATTAAAATTCTGAAAGATCATGCCGATATCTTTTTTGATCGCCTGCAGACGCTGGCCGTTGCAGGCCTGTAACGACTCGCCGTTCAGCAGCACGTCGCCCTCGCCCGGCGTTTCCAGACGATTAATCAGCCGCAATAAGGTGCTTTTTCCTGCGCCGCTGTAACCAATAATGCCGAAAATATCGCCCCGCTCAATGCTGAGATTAATATCCTGTAAGGCCAGTACCGGATGCCCTTTCCTGGAAAAGGATTTACTGACGTGGCGAAATTCAATCATCGCGTTATTCATTTTAAATAATCAGGCAGCAGGTAACCATCATACTGCGGATGGCTAAGAATATATTTTTTGAAATCGGCAGAGTGATAGCCGGCAATAATATCTTTGGCAAACTGCGCGTTTTGGTTTTTACCGGCGACGGTCACGACATTAATAAAATGGCTGGTGGCGGTCTCCAGCTTTAATGCCGAGGTGAGCGACATGCCGCTGGATACGGCGAAATTGCCCTGAATCAGGCCATAGTCGACGTCCGGCAGCGCGCGAACCTGCTGGGCATTATCCATCTCTTTGAGAACAATTTTGTAGGGATTATCCACGATGTTACGCTGCGAAAAAGTGGCCGGATCGCTGTCTGGTTTGATTTTCACCCAGCCCAGACTCTCCAGCACCAGTACCGCGCGATACTCATTCGACGGCTGGTTTGGTACCGACACGACGGTGCCTGCCGCCGGGGTACCCAGGGTGGTTAGTTTCCCACCATACAGCCCCATCGGCGGCGTCGGTACCTGCACAATGCCCACGTTATCAATCCCCAGTCGCTCATTAATCGCTTTCAGGTATACCGGATGCTGCATGATATTTGCTTCGATAGCGCCGCGGGCCACCGCGTCATTGATCTGAATACCATCGCTGAAATCTTTATATTCGATTTTATACCCCTTACTCAATAAATAGGGCGCGACGCCTTTTTCAAATTGTTCTTTATACGGTCCGGGGTTAAAGCCGACGCGAATAAGATGATCGTCGGCGGCGGCGTAAAAAGAGCTAGCGGACAACAGGATGAATGTTATCCCGAACGCAACTGATTTGTTCATAAGGTATTTTCCCCGAAGGTTGGCGATAATGAGCGATTAAATCACAGCCGACTGTGGGTTGTAAGCCAGAACGCCGGTTTTCCTTTTGCCTATTCTTCATAACCTTTTATCATGCTGGCATATCCTGAAAACAATAATGCTTTGCAAATTTTGTTATTTAGCTCGCGGCAATAAATCCTTTAAAGATGGCGGATTATTTACGATCTGAGCCGGAAATTTTATGCCTGATTTTACTGCTTCACCGCTGGTGGACGCCCTGGAAGAGAATTTATTCAGTGTTCTGGAAAAACTGGCCGCCGAGGTCAACACCGAGACACTGCCGCTGATCGATCTCTCCAGCGGTAGCCCGGATCAGCCTACCCCGCCCGAAGTGATTGATGCATTGCAAAGCGCTATCCAGCGTCGTGAAAACCATGGCTATCCGTCGTTCTGGGGCAAGCCGCAGGTCCGCGAGGCGATCGCCCAGTTCTATCGCCGGCAGTATGATGTGGAACTCGATCCACATAGCGAAGTCGCCGTGTTTCAGGGTTCCCATATCGGCATTGGCGGCATCCCGCGGGCGCTGCTCAGCCCCGGGCAATACCTCATCTCCACCGATCCGTGCTATCCGATTTACCGCTCGGCGGCGCTGCAGTCTCAGGCGGCGTTTTTTGGCCTGCCGCTGAGGGCGGAGAATCAGTTCCTGCCGGATTTTGACGACCTTCCTCAGGAAGTGGCGGACAAAGCAGGCCTTGTGGTGCTCAACTACCCGCATAACCCGACCGGCGCCCTCGCCACGCCGGCGCTGTTCGCCAGCGCCCTGCAGTTTGCCCGTCGTCACCATGTGCCGATCCTGCACGATTTCGCCTATGCGGCCATCGGCAGCACGGCTGGCGACGCGCCGCTAAGCCTCTTCTCCCAGCCCGACGCGAAAGCGTGGGGAGTGGAAACTTATACCTTTTCCAAGACCTTTAACATGGCCGGCTGGCGCTTCGGCTTCGCGGTCGGCAACGCCTCGATTATCCGCGCGTTCAAAAAGCTGCATACCCATAGCTACAGCACGGTGTTTGGCGCAATCCAGGATGCGGCGATCGCCGCGCTGAACCTGCCGGCGGAGCGCATTGCGCAGCTGACGGCGGTCTATCATCAGCGCCGGACGTGGGTTTTGCGTCGACTGGCCGCGCTGCGCTGGCCGGCTCGTGCCGCCCAAGGCACGTTCTTTCTCTGGCTGGGCGTGCCGCCAGGATACAGCTCACAGCAGTTTGCCCAGCTGCTGTTGCAGGACGCGCATATTCTGGTGGCGCCGGGCAGCGGTTTTGGCGAAGGAGGAGAAGGGTTTATTCGCATTAGCCTGACCGCAGGGGACGACGCGCTGAGCAACGCGCTGGACCGTCTTGCCCGGCTGGCGCTGTTTTAGTCCGCCGCCGGGAAGAAGCCAAAAACGCAACTCTGGCCGCCGGGCCTTACTCTGCTGACGGGTCAATCACCGACAGTACGATTTTGCCCTCAAGATGGCCCTGCGCTGCCCGCTCGTGCGCCCTGCGCGCCTGTGCAAGCGGGAAAACGCTGTCAACAGCGACCCGAATGGCGCCAGCATCCAGTAGATCCGCAAGTTGAGCGAGCTGCGCGCCGCTGGAGCGCACCTGGGTAGTCGAAACGGTCACGCCGCGCTGCCGTGCCTCTTCCGCCCCGGCAAAGCCGAGCGGGAAGATCGGGTACAGCACGCCGCCGCGCCGCAGGGTACGCAGAAAACGGCCGCTGTCCGGCCCGCCCGGCGCATCGATAACCAGATCCAGGTCACGCACCGTCTCCTCGACCGCTGTGGTCGTATAGTCGATAAAAGCATCGGCGCCGATCTGACGCAAAAAGGCTTCATGACTGCCGGCAGCGACGGCAATCACCTCGGCGCCCTGCCACTTCGCCAGCTGCACGGCGAAATGACCGACGCCCCCTGCCGCGCCGTTGACCAGGACGCGTTTACCCGCCAGCGGCACCGGCCGGTGCGGCTCCGGCTGCAGCGGATTCGCCACCTCATGCCCGGGATCGATCATGAACTGCCAGGCGGTCAGGAGCGACATCGGCACGGCCGCAGCCTGCTGATGGCTTAACATCCGCGGTTTGCGGGCCAGGTCGCTCACCGGTACGCTAACGTACTCGGCGTAAGCGCGGCTGCCCCCTGCCGCCCCTTCGGGAAATCGCGCCATGGCATACACGTCGTCGCCGAGCGCCACCTCCCGGACGTCGTCTGCCCGCGCTACCACCACGCCGGAGAGATCCGTTCCGAGGATCAAGGGAAAGTGGACCTCGGGCCGCCACTCCGGGGGCAGCTGTTGATAGCCATCGCGCAGATAGCTGTCCGGAGGGTTCACGCCCACCGCGTGCACCTGCACCAGTACCTCACCAGCCTGCAGCGCCGGCAGTGGCGCATCCTCATAGCTCAGGACTTCCGGGCCGCCAAAGGCGTGCTGTTGAACGGCCTTCATCATCTGCGTCGACATCGCTTTCTCCTCATATGGAAATGCGTTATATTTAACGGAGCACTGTTCCGAATATATGGAGCAGTGCTCCGATTGTCAAGGAACGCCAATGAGAGCTGATGCCAGAAAAAATTATGACCTGTTAATCGACGTGGCCCGCGAGGTTTTTGTGGAGCAAGGCGCCGAAGCGTCGCTACGCGATATTGCCCGCCGGGCGGGCGTCGGAATGGGAACCCTTTACCGCCACTTTCCCAACCGCGACAGCCTGCTGGAAGCCCTGCTTCGCAGCCGCTTTGCGGCGCTAACCGCCCGGGCTGAGTCGCTTCTGCTCGCCGCCGATCCTGGCGCGGCCCTGCTGGAGTGGCTGGCCGAGAGCGTGGCGTTTACCCATCAGCATCGCGGGATCATCGCTCCGCTGATGAGCGCCATCGACGATCCTGAGTCCGCCCTGCACAGCGCCTGCGTGACTCTGCGCGCCGCCGGCACGTCGCTGCTGACCCGCGCGCAGCAGACCGGGCAGGCACGGCCAGATCTCAGTGGAGACGAACTGTTCGATCTGATTGCCGCACTTGCCTGGCTACGGGAGCAGCCGTCCCATGCCCCGCGCGCCGAGCGGATTTTCGCGGTGCTGGCCGACGCGATCCTGACTGCCGGCTAGCGGCGGTCGGTCACCGGCGAGACAGCACGCCTGGCGGGTGACCGGAACCTCCGTTTGTTAACGATCAAACGCCCAGCTGGCCGCGCTGGTCAGCGCTCGCTCGAAGGCAGGACGGCCGGGGCCGGCCAGCCAGCCGGCGAAGGTGTACAGCTGCGGGTGCAGCCGGCGCATGGCGTCGAGGTCGGCATGCCCGGCCAGCCGCCCGTCGTCCACCAGCCCGGTCAGCTTATGCAGAAAAGGACTGGCGGCCAGCACCTCGTCGGAAAATCGCGAATAGGGGATCGGCCGTCCCGCCTGCGCGGAAAATAACGCCTCGAGCTGACGACCGGTCACGCTGTCGCTGGCGATCTCGAACGTCTTGCCGGCAAACCGTGCCGGCGCGGCAAAAACCGCGGCGACCAGGTGGCCGATATCCTCCACCGCCAGCACCTGCATCCTCCCCTCCGGCAGCATAAAAAAGTGAAAATGCCCTTCATCAAGACCAAAACCGGGCATCACCAGCAGCTCCATAAAGGTGGCGGGCCGCACGATGGTCGACGCCAGCGGCAGGCCGCGGATATGCCGTTCAATCGCCGCTTTGGTGTCATAATGCGCTACGCCGGTCGGCGTATCGCCCGCCGCACTACCGGAGCTGTACACCAGATGCTTCACCCCGCACTCGACGGCGAGATCGGCGATGGTTATCCCGTAGCGTACCTCCTGCTCATCGGTCACCGTCCCTCCCGGCGAACTGGGCTGGACGCTGAAGACGCCGTCGACCCCGGCCATCGCCGACCGCATTGCCGCCCGGTCTTCAAAGGTACCCTCCACCAGCTCGGCTCCCCGCGCCGCCAGCGCGACCGCCCCGACGGAGAAAGGATCCCTGACCAGCGCCCGCACCTGCCAGCCGCGGTGCAGCAGCGCCCGCGCCACCGAGCCGCCCTGCTGACCGGTGGCGCCAAAAACCAACACGCTTTGCGCATTATTCATCACTCTTCCCCTTTATCTGCAGCCTGTTGCCCGGCCTCTCGCCAGCGATATTCACCTTGCTTATCCTCCTCCAGCCAGCCGCAGGAAGGCCCGGCAAAATGCCCGGTGAACCATTGAGCATGATGGCTTGTCCCCCACGCCATCATCTCCCGTCGCGAGGCTTCCGCCAGCCGGGGATCGCCGCAGAACGCCGAATTCCACTGCGGGTGGGCAAACTGGAGCGGGGAATGCAGAAGATCGCCGGAGAAACAGGCGTAGTCATCCCCGGAGGCGAGGATCAGCGCGGCGTGGTCGGGACTGTGGCCGGGCGTGGGCACAAAGGCGATCCGCCCGCCGACCCGCGGCCGGGCCGCCACATCGACGGTTTCCAGCTGGCCGGCTTCGATCACCGGCAGCAGGCTGTCGAGCCACAGCGCCCGGTAGCGTTCGCTGTTTTTCACCCGCGTCAGCTCTTTTGCCGAGCACAGATAGCGCGCATTCGGGAACAGCGGCACCCAGCGATCGTCCTGCCACACGGTATTCCATCCAACATGGTCGGTATGCAGGTGGGTCAGTAGCACCAGGGTCACGTCCTCCGGGTTCACTCCCGCGGCGCGAAGATTCTCCAGATACGGCGTGTTAAGTTGATGATAGAGCGGATTACCGCCGCGCTCCCGACCGTTGCCGGTGGCCGTATCAATAACAATCAGATCGTGGGGGGTCTGCACCACCCAGCTGTGGATCGACAGCGCAATCGGCTGAATGACGGCGTCCGCCTCCGCTACCGGGAACGCCTCTGGATAGAGCGCCGCCGGCTGCAGGGTAATCTCGCGCTCCGGCACTTTGAAAATCAGGCTATCGCCTGTCTGGTACGTTTGCATCACTCCCTCCGCGCGTATTGCGCTGGTTGATTTATCGGGGTGATATTCACTATGCTGCCAGGATAACCCACATTCAAATTGATTATCATAATGAAGAAAATCATTGAAAATGATTTTAGTCGTATCGATCTGAATCTGTTGACGGTCTTGATGGTGCTGTACCGCGAAGGGAGCGTCACTCGCTGCGCAGAGGCACTGCATCTTGGCCAGCCGGCCATCAGCGGGGCGCTGAAACGGCTGCGCGAGATGTTTGACGACCCGTTGTTCGTGCGCAGCGCCAGGGGCATGCTGCCGACGCCGCGGGCGCAAGCGCTGATGACCGACCTGCAGCCGCTGATGGAAAAGCTGCATTCGGCGATGTTTGGCGCCGGAGAGTTCGTCCCGGCGCGCGCGCAGCAGCTTTTTCGTATCGGCCTCAGCGACTGGAGCGAACACTGGCTGATGCCCCCGCTGTTACCCGGGCTGATGCAGGAGGCGCCCGGGGTTTCGTTGCAGACGATAGCCGCCGACCCCTTCCAGGTACGCCAGCTGCTGGAGGAGGATCGCATTGATGTCGCAGTGTCTCTCAACAAACAGAGCCGCGGGGAGATCGTCAGCGAGCCGGTGATGACCATGGGGGTCACCACCCTGTGGTCGCCGCAGCAGATCCCCTGTCGCGGCCCGCTGTCGGTGGGCGACTTTGTCGCCTGGGAACATGTGATGGTGGCCTATCGCGAAACCGGCCACGGTGAAATTGACCGCCAGCTCGCCAGCCAGGGGCTGGCGCGGCGCGTGCGCTTTGCCACGCAGAATTTCTCCACCTTTCCCCTGCTGCTGACCACCCTGCCGCTGTTCGCCACCGTCCCGCAGGGGCTGGCGCAGCGCTGGCAGGCGCAGTACGCGCTGCGCGCAGAGGCTCCGCCAGTGGCATATCCGCAATTTACCTTGTGTATTCTGCGTCACAAACGGCGGGCGCAGGATCCGGCGCTGAACTGGCTGGTGGCGAGACTGAAACAGGCCATGCGCGGCGAGTAACGGGGTCAGCGTTCGATGAGCGGAGGCTCCAGAACACGCCTGCTCCAGTCATAAAACGCGCGCACCGCCGGCGGCAGATAGCGGTTTTGCGGATAGACCAGCGACAAAGGAAGATCAGAAGCGGTCTGCTCCAGACAGGCGACCAGCGCCCCGCTCTGCAGATAAGGTTGCGCCAGATAGCTGGCGACGCGGATCAGACCCAGCCCCTGAACGCCGGCCTGGATATAGGCATCGGTATCGTCGACCACCAGCGTCTCCTGCATACGGATCGCACGATCACCGTCGTCGAGAGTAAAAAGCCAGTCGATGGTCCGCCCGGTACGGTGGTTGAGATAGCCTACCGCGCGGTGCTGGTGCAGCTCGTCGATGTCCTGCGGGCAGCCGTGGGCCGCGAGCCAGGCCGGCGCGGCGAGAATCATCCAGCGGTAGCGGGCCAGAGGCCGCGCCACCAGGGTGGTGGAATCTTCGATCCGCCCGGTACGGATCACGCAGTCGAATCCCTCCTGAATAATATCTTCCACGTTGTCGCTTGAGCAGAGGATCAGCTCCAGGTCGGGATACTGCTGCAGAAACTCGCCGATCCGCGGCAGAATGCAGTGGCGGGCGAGGGATTGCGGCATCCCTACCTTGAACCGTCCGGCGGGCTGAGCCGAGCGCCCGGGAAAGGAGGCTTCCATCGCCGCCATCTCGGCCAACAGCCGTTTACACTCCTCATAGTACCGGCGACCTTCCGCCGTCACGCTGAGCTTGCGGGTGGTGCGCTGGAGAAGCTGCGCCCCGAGCCAGGCCTCCAGCTCCTTTACCACTCGCGATACCGTGGAGCGCGGCTGCCCGAGCACCTCCGCCGCGCGGGCGAAGCTATGGGCGTCCACAACCGCAACATAGACCTGCATAGCATCCAGTTTGTCCATTTCGTTATCTCCCAGCGCTGATTATCCCATTATTACGAACAGTCTAACCCGAAACGCTGTACTTATCGAATGTCGCCCGCCCCCCTACACTGAGCCTGTAACCAGCCAATTCAGGGCTTAACTGAGTAAGGAGTCAAAATGAATACTGATAATTTTAATCATGAGGAAAAGGTATTGGTGCTGGGAGCGGGACAACTGGGCGCCGCCGTTCTCGATGCGCTGGTGCCTGCGGTGTTCCAGCGCCAGGGCACGGTCTCGGTTATCGTCTCGCCGGGGGCCTGGGATGAAACCGGCCAGCTGCGGTCGGCAAACCATCAGGCGCTGGCCGACGCCGGGGCCACTTTTCTGGCGGTCGACATCGCCGGTGGATCCCAGGAGGCCCTCGCCGGGCAGTTTCGCGGATTCACCACCGTGATTAACTGCATGGGGTTTGTCGCCGGTCCGGGGACACAGCTGAAAATTACCCGCGCGGTGCTGGCGGCCGGGGTACCCCGCTATTTTCCCTGGCAGTTTGGCGTCAATTACGATGTGGTTGGCAAAGGCAGCGGTCAGCCGGTCTGGGACGAGCAGTACGATGTCCGGACCCTGCTGCGCGCGCAGCAGGCCACGGAGTGGGTCATTGTCTCCACCGGGATGTTTACCAGCTTTCTCTTCGAACCAGACTTCGATGTAGTGAATTTATCCAACCGAACCCTTCACGCCCTTGGCAGCTGGGATACCCAGGTGACCGTCACCTCACCGGCGGATATTGGCCGCCTGACCACGGCGATTTATCTGCATCAGCCGCGGATCGTCAACGAGGTGGTGTTTGTTGCCGGCGAAACAACTTCTTACCGGCAGCTGGCAGACACCGTAGAGCGCGTAACGCAGCAAACGTTCAGCAAAGCTGTTCATACCCTGCCCGCCCTGCTGGACCAGCTGCGGGCGGACCCGGAGAACACCATGCTGCGCTATCGCGCCGCCTTCGCCCGGGGCGACGGCATGTGGTGGCCGATGGAGGATACCTGGAATGCCCGGCATCATCTGCCGACCCAGAACGTTGCCGGCTGGCTGCAGGCCGCGCGCTGATTTTCTCTCACAGGACAGAATGACGATGAAAAAGTTAATTCCACTGATCGTAGTGAGTTGTCTGCTGCCGCTGGCGGCAAATGCCAGAACCATCACCGCCACCGGCGATACCCTGGACCATGCGGAGAGCAAAATCCGCCAGCAGGCCGCCCGCGAGGGCACGACCGCCTATCGCATCATTGAGGCGCGAATGGGCAACAACGTACATATCACGGCGAAAATCGCGGACTAATTCCCCGGCATCAGGCTCAGGGAGGAGCCGCCGCCAGCCCGCGCGCCAGGTCAGGCGCTCATTTTTTCCCGTCGACGATCGCGGCCCGGCGGCGCGCCGTACAGGCGAGCATACTCCCGGGTGAACTGCGACACGCTGATATAGCCCACCTCCCCGGCAGCCTGCGCAATGCTCATGCCTTCCGCCAGCATCAGGCGACGGGCGTGGATCAGGCGCAACTGCTTCTGAAACTGCAGCGGCGACAGCGTGGTCATGGCGCGGAAATGACGATGAAAGACCGAGACGCTCATCCCGGCGGCATCGGCCAGCGCGTCGATGCTGACGGGCTGCATAAAATCCCGGCGCAGCATCGCCACCGCCCGGCGGATCCGCGCTGAATGGCTGTCTACGGCGCCCAGCGTCCGAATGGCCGGCCCATGGACACTCTGCAACAGCCAGTAATGCAGCTCCCGCCGCAGACCTTCTCCCAGCACCGCCTGCGCCCCCGGCTGATCAAACAGCCTTGCCAGCCGGTAAGCAGCGTCCGTCACATCGGCGTTCATCGGCTCGATACCGACGCGGGGTACTTCATCCGGTCCTGACGGCCCGGCCTCCGTCAGCTCGCGCAGGATAGCCAGGTCCAGCTCCAGCACCAGCGCGTAATAGGGAAAACGCTGACTGGCCTCGGTGATCTGGCTGGTGGTGGGGACATCCGCGGCAATCACCATTGCCTCGCCCGGACCATAGTCAAAGCTTGTCAGGCCGGTAGTCACCTGCTTTCGCCCCTGCAGCAGCATGGCCACCAGCGGCCTGGCGATGGCCGCCTGCAGATCGCCGGGGTGCAGAGCCCGCACCAGGGTGATACCGGGAACCGGGGTAACCGCCACCCCGCTGCTATCGACATGAGCATCGGCAAACCGGCGGCAGTGATCGAACAGGGCGTCGCGCATACGTTCCTTTCAGGCAAGTTTTAAAGCCTGAGTATGCGCTATTTCCCGGCAAAAGGGAGTGAACGGAGAGAAATGGGCAAAAAATAACAAGGATTGGGCAACCCGACCTGACGCGCGGCCCCTATTGTAGAGCCTCAACATACCAGAGAGGACAGACCATGACTAAGATTGCACTTATCACCGGCGCCAACCGCGGCCTTGGCCGTCAGACCGCACTTGCTATCGCCCACCAGGGCGGCGATGTTATTGTCACCTGCCGCGGCAGTCTCGAACAGGCGGAAGCGGTGGTCGCCGACATTCGCGCGCTCGGTCGTAAAGTCATCGCTCTGCAGCTGGATATGGCGCAGACTGCCAGCTTCCCGGCCTTCGCCGACAGCCTCGGCAGCGCGCTGGCCAGCGTCTGGGGGCGGGCCACTTTCGACCATCTGATCAATAACGCAGGGCACGGCGAATTCGCCCCGCTGGCCGAAACGCGCGAGGCGCAGTTTGACGGGCTGTTTAACGTCCACGTTAAGGGGGTGTTTTTCCTCGTCCAGACCCTGCTGCCGCTGCTGGCAGACGGCGGACGGATCGTAAACTTCTCCTCCGGGCTGACCCGCGTCTCATACCCAGGCTTCTCCGCCTACGCCGCCGCCAAGGCAGCCGTGGAGATGCTGAGCGTGTACATGGCCCGGGAGCTGGGCGGGCGCGGCATCACCGTCAATACTGTCGCCCCTGGCGCTATCGCTACCGATTTTGGCGGCGGGCTGGTACGTGACGACGCAGGGGTTAACGCGCAGTTTGCCGCCATGACGGCCCTCGGACGGGTCGGCGTTCCCGAGGATATTGGGCCGATGGTCGCTAGCCTGCTGCGCGACGATAACCGCTGGGTGACGGCCCAGCGAATCGAGGTGTCGGGCGGACAAACCATCTGACAACTCAGGCTGGCAGGAGGCGCTCCAGCGCCAGGCCAGCCAGCCGCGCGGTCTGCAGAAGACGCGGGAGGCTATCGCCCTCCCGCGCTTTCGCCGACAGGCCGAGCATCAGCGTGTCCATGTAGTCGGTCACCCGCAAAGCCTCCTGCGGGTAATGGCGGGCAATATACTCGTGGATTTTGGCCCTGGCAGCAGCATGCCATTCGCCCGCCGCCACGCGAGCGTCGGGATCCTGACAATGCTCTCCCTCCAGCACCAGGCAGCCGGCGGCAGCCGGATCGGCCACGTAACGACGGGCGGCCTCCTGCAATACCGCACTCAGCGACGCCGCCACCGGCTGGTTGTCTTGCAACAGTTCCGCGATGGGGATAGCTCCATGCTGACTATAACGTTGCAGGACGCGGGTATACAGCCCAAGTTTGCTGCCGAAAGCGGCATAAAAGCTCGGGGGGTTAATGCCGAAAGCCTGGGTCAGATCGGCCACGCTCACCGCGTCATAGCCTCGCGAATGAAAGAGACGTTGCGCCGTTTCAATAGCCTGTTCTGCATCAAACTGACGGGGGCGTCCCGGAGTACGCCTCGATTTTGTAGTGGTCACTATACTAATCCTTGACAGCCTGTTTTGCTGCAGCATATTGTAATCATCACTACAATATCACGAGGTGCGGGACATGACAGCGTTTAACAACAAATCAGTGCTGGTTTTGGGTGGGAGTCGGGGAATTGGCGCGGCGATCGTCAGGCGTTTTGCCGCCGATGGCGCATCGGTGATGTTTAGCTATTCCGGATCGCCAGAGGCTGCCGAGCGGCTGGCAGCAGAGACGGGCAGCACAGCGGTACAGGCAGACAGCGCCGATCGCGACGCGGTCATAAGTCTGGTTCGCGACAGCGGTCCGCTGGATGTGTTAGTGGTCAATGCCGGGATCGCGATTTTCGGCGATGCCCTGGAGCAGGACAGCGATGCCATCGATCGCCTGTTCCGCATCAACATTCATGCCCCCTACCATGCCTCCGTGGAAGCCGCGCGCCGTATGCCGGAGGGCGGGCGCATTATTGTCATCGGTTCAGTCAATGGCGATCGTATGCCGGTGCCGGGGATGGCGGCCTATGCGGTCAGTAAATCGGCTCTGCAGGGACTGGCGCGCGGACTGGCACGGGATTTTGGCCCGCGCGGCATCACGGTCAACGTCGTCCAGCCCGGTCCTGTTGATACCGATGCCAACCCGGAGAACGGCCCGATGAAGGAGCTGATGCACAGCTTTATGGCGATTAAGCGTCATGGCCGCCCGGAAGAAGTGGCGGGAATGGTGGCGTGGCTCGCGGGTCCGGAAGCATCGTTTGTGACGGGAGCCATGCATACCATCGACGGGGCGTTTGGCGCCTGATGGCCCAGGGCGGCGGCGCGCGCTTTGCACCGCCGCATGGGCGTACTGGCCCGCAGGGTATCATCAGGCCAGGCTGTCGACCGCCATAAAAAAGCGATCCTCGGTGAGATTAAGACGCGCCTCCGGTGGCTGGTGTGCTTTGCGGATCATCCAGCCATCGTCCGGCGCCAGGCTCAGATAATAAACCTGGCGGGTCGCCGTACCGCCGTGAGTATCAAGACTAAGGCTCACGACCCCTTTTTCAACGCCGTTCCACAGCTGCTGCGGCACAATATTGACGCTGCGCTCGCCGTTTTGCAGGCGGATAGCCGGGATATCGTACCGGCAGATGCCGCTGTTGAGGCTATAGCCGAGGGTGCTCAGATCGTGGAGGTATCGGGTCGAAACCTCCACATCGATACCTGAGCCGTCAAACCACTGGCTGATCTGCTGCGCCAGCGCCGCCATCTGCTGGCGAAAGGCGTTGATGTCCGCAGCGGCCGACCCGTCGAGGGGCAGTGTCCGCTGCGGATTTTGCTGTTGCTGCAGTTTCTTAAAAAATCGTTCCCTCGCTGTCACGTTATCTCCCTGTGCTGTGGTGAAGATGGTTATCGCCCGTTCGCTGGTTAATGAAGGTGGAGGGCGAACTGTGGCGATAGCCCCGCCACAACTGTTTGTTTTCGACGTTACTTCGCCGGTTCAGGCTTAAGCCGTAGCTGATTGTTTTCGGCGGTAAAAATACGCGGCTTGTCCGGGTCCAACTCCTCACGCGCCAGTACCTGCTTCCAGGTATTTCTCTCCAGGTCCGGATGGCGGAACAGGCCAACAAGCGCCACGAACGTCGCCTCCGCCTCCAGCGGCATATTCAGACTGGCGTCACCTCCGGGGCTGATCACCACATCGCGACTGGCGAGAAGATCGGCGGCAAGCAGGATATCCCCCTCCTCGAGCAGTTGCTGGTAAACCAGCCGGTCAAAGGTCTGGCGATCTTTAAGCTGATAGATGCGCACCACCACCGGCTCGGAAAGCGTGTGATTCTCTCTGGTGTCGGTATTGAGCGCTTCGCGGGCCGTGAAATCCAGATGCAACGTAGTAATTTTCTTATAAAAAACGGCGTTGAAAGCGGATTTTGTCCCGTCGGTGACACGTTGGGTAAGTCCGCATCCGCTCAGGCAAAACGCCAACAAGGGCAGCAGGCAGGCCGTTTTAGTCAAACTTGTACGTAACACGTCGGTTTCCTTGTGATGAGGTAGCAGACTGCAGGCCCGAATAGGTGCCCAGCTCAGTGGTAAAGGTCTGAGGAATATCGTCCTGACGCTCATCCTCCCCCACGCCCAGTACGCCATTCATGCCGAGCCAGAACGGCCCTTCCCCCAGCGGCGGGACGGCCAGCAGTCGGGTCGGCACGGTCAGGGTGATATTGGCCCGGAATCGCCAGCCCAGATAAACCCGTAGCATAATAAGGAAGTCCTGAAATAGCTGTCCGTCAGGCTTCCAGCCTTGTGCCTCCTCGGGATTATCCGTCGTGAGGGTTATCCGTAGCTGGCTGCTGGCGTCCATCACTTCATCCCCCAGAGGGGTATTACCATCCAGCAGGAAGTCGTCATCGCCGTAAAAGCCCAGCGGCTGGCTGATCGCCACCGGACGCAGGCTGTACGGGCTCACCCTGACGGTAGTCGCCGGGGCCAGCAGGGTGACCAGCGCCTGGATCCCCTGCTCGGTTTTGCCAGGCTGGCGCAGCACGCTGGTCAGCGCCAGAAAACGCGATGCCGGCGAGGCAATATGATCTGCTGTTCCAGGAATACCCAGCCCCGCCAGGCTCAGCAGCGACTGTGAAAGCTGATCGCTACCGCCGGGCTCAAAGGTGGCCGGCCAGGAGTATTTCCGCCAGATGCGGTAAAACTGCGTCATGATCCGGTGGCTGAAGATGTCCAGTAAGCCCTGCAGCGCTTCATGCCCTTCCCTGCGCTGGGCAATATCATCGAGATATGCCGTCGGGAGCGGCGAATCGACACCGTACAACCCCATAAAGGTGGTGCGAATGACCGGCGGCCTGCTTTCATCAGCCTCATCGTATTCCACGGCTTTCAGTTCGCTGGCCGGAAACCCCATCCCCGGATGCGGGTAAAACCGTACCGGATCGTCTGCCGGATGGCTGGTCGCCCCCATCAGCGGTTGGCCGGGACGCCGCTTTTCCAGAAGCTGGCAGAAGCGGTAAAAATTGATCCGCGGCAGGTCGGCCTCCAGCCGTGGGGTCAGCCGGGAATGCGGCGGCTGTGCTTCTCTTCCCATTCCAGTCGTTCTCCGGTAGGTTGCAGAATGATAATCAGGCGGTTAAACAAGTAGATATCGGTGTAGAGCGCAAAGAAGCGGCTGAGCATCTCGCCAAACAGGCATATGTCGCCTCGTCCGGCAAAGCCGTGACTGTCAAGGGTGACTTCAATCTCCACGCCGCGTACCAGATGGCCCTGTGCGAAGCGTTCTATTGCGCTGTGCTTCACGTCAAGGATGGCCTCCAGGCGTCGACGATTCATCTCGCTGTCGGTCCATTCATACAGCGCCAGGGTACCGCGCAGGACCTCCGCGTTATCCATCAGGGAAAGAAAGCTGCTGCCCAGATGGCTCAGCACGCGCCAGTGAAAGCGGTCCTGAGCAGGGGGATAGCACGGCAGCGTTGGTGCGCAGAGGTTACGCACTGCGACGCTGGCCGAGGTGGTTTTCATCACTGTATCAAGCACGGTGCTCTGCAGCGCGCGCCGCGGCAGCTGGCCGTTAGTTCCGGTGAGGGTCAGCGACAGGCTTTCATCTTCCGGTACGGTATGATTGTCAAAGGCTTCCCCGCCGACGATAAGCCAGGTGTTGTACAGCCCGGAGGGGCCACGGCGCACCCGGGTATGATAGTAATAGTCCGCCGCGTCATGACGCATCATGCCGCCTTTGTGGCGAAAACTTGAGAACGGCGCGTAAACCTGCTGGTGCGAGGAGATCACGGAATCGACGGTGTAAATTTCGGTGTGGCCGTCCTGCACGCGCATCGGGCGCAGCGGGTATTCGGTCTGCAGGGAATTGATGGTCAGCGGATCGGACTCCAGCGGAAACAGGTTGATCACTGGCACGCAGTGCAGGCGCAGCTGCTTTTCGCTGAAGCGGAAGTCATGTTCCCAGCGTTCCGCCAGCACGACGTCGATTTCAAACCACGCCAGTCCGGCCGGAAAAGCCACCGTCTCCAGCCCGCGCAGATCGATGAACATGAACTTTTCGCGGAAGGTAAAATACTCCAGCAGCAGCTGGTAACCGCGAAAACTGCGGCCATCTTCAGGCCAGAGGCTGTCCTCCTCGCCAAATCCCAGCGCGCTGAAATACCCGTCCAGCGGCCTTCTGTCCACCTCATCGGACATGCGCAGCCACATCCGGGCCACATTGAGGGTAAAGGCCTCGTGCATGGCGCAGGCCAGCGGCGCATCGGCGTTGCAGTAGAGCGGGATATGACTGAGATCGACCCGGCGCCAGTCCGTCAGCTGGCTGCAGTTAAAGCGCAGCGTGATCACCGACCGGCCATCCGTATCGGTGGCCAGCCGGGCGTGCTCAAGAGATAACGGCTGCAGAGCGATCGCTTTGGTGGTGGTGTACCGGCAGCGCGTGCCCTTTTCACCGATCGGCCGGGAAAGCACTTCAAAGCCTTTGACCATCGTCATCGGCTCTTTCATTTCCGGCCAGTCGGGGGTGAATTCCACGACCGACATCGAGGGAATGGTACGTAAATAATGTGGCCACAGCAGACTGACCACGCCTTCGGTCAGCTCAGGCAGATCGTCATCGAGCTTCTCGCGCATGCGGCCCATCAGGAAGGCAAAACCTTCAAACAGGCGCTCAACAAAGGGGTCGCGGGCGCCCGCTTTGTCGAGATTGAGCATTGCCGCCTGCTCAGGATGAGCACGGGCAAACTCTTCACCCGCTTCCAGCAGGTAGCGCATTTCAGCGTCGTAATAACGCAGGGTTAAATCGTCCATAAATCACCAGAATGAGTAATAGCTTTCAGATATGCAGAAAACCGCAGGTGCAGGGAGTGCAATGTGAATGATGCGTGAATTATGCGCACAGCACCGCAGCGCGAGCGGGATCCAGAGCGATAAGCCCGGCAAGCAATGACTCCATTTCTGGCAGCAAGCGATTTTTTTCTGCCTCACTGCGCCCGGCCTTGCCTCTGAGCAGCCGGAGTCGGCGGGCTTTGACCTCAAAGATAAGCTCCGGCTTCCATTGTTCGAGCGTCATTTCCCGGGCGCGGCTGTCGAGTTCCGCCAGCAGATGCAGCGCCATTTCATTTTTTCCGTACTGCTCGCTGACCCGCGCCATCAATAAGCGCATCAGCCACCGATTGCGGCTGGTGGTATAGCCCGGCTGCGCCTGTAACCAGTTCAGCGCCGACTCAATACCCTCATCGTCCGCGCGGGTGAGCACTTCTGGCTCCAGCGACAGCACCTCATCAGCGCTGGTCGCCGCCATTACCGGCTCATCTTGCCATCCGGCCATCTCATCCAGAACACGCTCGTTAAGCCAGTTGAGCGTTACTTCATCGGCGAATGGCGTACCATCGTTAAACGCCAGGGTTTCCAGCCCCGGCAGACGAGCCAGTAGCCCTTTCATATCCCGGCACAGGATATCGGCCCGTACACTGTCAGCATCCAGTTTCAGCAGCGCCTGCCAGGCGTACCACTGCACATCCAGCCACAAGTGGTTGACGCCTTGCGCCAACAGCGTGTCCGTATGCTCCAGCAGTTCCGACCAGCTTTTCTGTAAATACAACCGCTTAAGATGGGCTTTACTCTCAGGCTTGGGAGGCAATAGCCGGGTCCGGCCCGTGGCATCCAGCGGCGGTAACTCCGTTAACGTATCCCAACGCACACTCTTCATCAGATGATGACCTGCCAGCCATCCACCGGGACACTCACGCAGATATTTCGCCAGCACCTTAGCCTGATCGAGCAAATCACGACCAGACGTGACGGTATGCATTACCGGTGCGGTGTCCGTATGTTGGGGCAGCAGATCGTGTTCTTCACGGCTGGTCTGCGGCACCAGACTGTGGGCTCCGCCGTTTTGCACCAGGCGGTTCTCCAGTATCTGATATAGCCCGGAAAGATCGGGGCGGGATGCCTCAGCCAAGCCGGCAAAAGAGGCTTCCGCCAGCAATAACGCCCCGATAATGACCTGCATAGTGGTCATGTCGACTTCCGGATAAAGAGACAGACTGTCCGACATCCGGCGACTGCCAAGCCATTCCAGCGCCGATTTACAGCTACGTTCACGCTGGGGATGGAGCATAGCCCCAAACCGCTCAAGCATTGCCGCCAGCAGCGTAACGCCTTCCGCCAGACCGCTCTCGCCTTCCCGCTGCAGACGCGCCCACACGTAAAAGGTGATCACGCGCAGATCCTTGCAGGTCTGAGTCAGCAGTTTTTCTGCCAGCTGGCAAATCAGTTCGGTATCGACACCGGAGATCTTATTGACCTCCTCGCGGATACGCTGAAAATCATCGTCATAGCCCGGATCGTCCCCGGTTGGTTGGGCGTCACTGATTGGCGCAAGCCAGGACTGCCACTGCGCCTGACGTGACCGGGCCTGCTGTTGCAGTACGCTTTCATCCAACTGACTGGCGGCAACCAAATTTTGTAAAATGCTCATTATTCCATCTCATCCATGTCACTATTCCCTACCCCCGTCGTCAGGGCCTGTGCGCTCTCAGCCGCATCGACAGTGAAAATCTGATCTGGCAGGGTCAATCCGCGCAGCGCCAGAAGCGCCAGCGGGCCACTCCCAAGCTGGGAGCGCAATACCCACTGCAGGGTGCGGCCATCCGGAGCGGAGAAGCTCATCATCCACTGACTGCGATCCAGCGGCTGGCGTTTACCCTGCTCCAGCCAGCGAATAAAGCCCCAGGTACCGCTGTAGTCACCGAACAGGCGCGTGCCCGCATTGACGCTGGTCCAGGTCAGCAGAGTGCCGGGTTTATACGTCTCCCCCGGCCAGCGGAAAGTCTTCCAGTCGGCCATCTGATTGAAATAGCGTAACTTTTGGCCGTCTATCGTCAGCTGTGTCTCCACAACCTCCGGGGCAGGCCTGGCCTGTAACTCAAAGCTGATCCCCTGGCTTCCGTCGGTGAAAAGAATGTCGGACAGCTGGCTTAGCTGGTTGATCGCGCGCAGAAAGGCCGGATTAAAGACCAGGCCGTGACTGTTGACCTTATCCGGCACCCATTGACTGCCTTCTTTATGCAGGACACCGTTCAGCTCCGTCGTGAGAAAACGTTCGATCCGCCCGCTGTCCTTGCGCACAAACTCAGCCAGCATCGGCAGGGAGGCGTCGCTTTTGCTGGCGGCAAACGGAAAGCGTCCGTCAAAGGCGGTGTGCCAGTTGGCGACCACCGATCGGCGCCATTTATCATTCAGACTGGCCGCCGACGGCAGAAGCACGGTTTCCCAGGCCTGAGTTAGCGGCTGCACAAACAGAGTGTTACCGAAGCCACTCCACTCTTCGCCAAGGCTTGCCGAAATCAGGCTGCCATATTGTTGCGTGTCGGTCAGGTCGACGCTTTTCCCCTGGAAGACGGTCTGCGCCAGGGTCTGCATCATCTCCTGCGGATCGGAAGCATTCGCAACCTGCTGCAGGCGCAGGCGCACGCGGGTGATACGGGTCAGATAGGTTTGCAGGCTCAGGGTGCTATCGGCCGACATGACGTTGCTGCCCGTGTTTTTCCCCATCAGCTGGAGCAGTGGGCCGAACGTGTCATCCAGAGGCCCCTGCGGGCCGGCGGCCGACTGGTCGATGACCGGCTTGTCTTTCCCGCCCACCAGATCTTTGGCCGATTTAATAAGGCTGTCCGACAGCCCCTCCCTTTGTTGCCCCGCCTGCCCCTGCCAGGCAAGGGTATTCATCAGGGCAATCAGCGGTGACTGACGGACATCGCTTATCAGCGTGAGCTGGTCGGTAACATCGGCGATATTGGTCGTCGGGTTGAGTCGCAGACTGTTGAGAAAATTCAGCCAGCTGCCGGCGAAATCGGTGAAGTAGCGTCGGGTCAGACGCGCTTTCAGCGCCTCCGGCGACAGGTCTGTCGACATCGTTTTGCGCGAATCGCTCAGCACCCAGTCGATTTCCTCCCGGCGCGAGCTGGCTGCCTTATCAATGGCCTGCTGAATGCCGCCTTCCCATGCCTGGCGGGTAAACATCCCCGGGACCACTTCATCGGTGGTAAACAGGCGGCGCGCGTCGGTGCCACTGGTCATGTCTTCCAGCGACACATCGGCAAAATTACGACGCACGGATTTGAGCATGTTCTCATATAAGGTGCTTTCGGCATTGCGGCGACCTAGCTGCTGCAACAGAACCTGACGGCTCTGACTCACCCGTTGCGCATCCGGGATGATCTTCCACTCTGGCCGCTCGGGCAGCAGGGAGAGATAAAAGGCCCACAAATCCGGCGCCAGACTTTGCCACAGACCGGTCGAGATCCCCATTCGCGTCGGCTGGACCGTTTTCATGGTCTGCGCGAAAAATGCGCCATCGGCTTTATCCGGACGAGCCATCATCAGCCAGGCTTTCAGCTGGTCATAGCCTGGTTTCGCCAGCTGGGCTCGTTGGTCGCTATTGGGGGCGGAGTTGACCAGCGCGCTGAGCGCCTGCTGCAACGCGGCATTGGCCGGGTCACGTATCAGGCGATGATTTGCCACACCGTACCAGGGCAGGACGGCGTCTAATAGTTGCTGATGATGGTCCAGACCAAAGCGCCGATACCAGGGAGCGCCCTTCTGCCCATCGTGCACGAGACGGCCGGCCTCATTGCGCAGGGCATGCAGGGCCGTCAGTTGATAGTCAGAAACAGAGGGGTGGGCCACCAGGTCGCGGGCTTTTCCCGCTACCGAAGCAATCTGACTGTAATTGAGGGCAAAGGAGAGCAGCAGTCCCGCCGCCCACAGGCCGAGGATGGCCAGCAGACCGCACGCCAGGCCCCGCTCCCATGCCATTCCCACGTGATGCCCGCGTAAACGGCGGCAGTCATCGACGATCCCCTGCCAGGTCGCGGGCAGCGTCAGGAGATGAGGCTGGCCCGCAGGCGAGGTATCAGCCTCCTGATAAGGATCCTTGGCGCGAGGCTCTGGCAGGCTAAACATCAGGCCACGCAGCGCAAACCGCTGCCGCGAGGCGGTCAGCCACGGCGCCAGCTGCCAGCGCCATTGCGCGATCCCTCCGTCGATAAGCCGCTGCCCCAGACGCAGCAGGAAGTCGTGGCGGGTCTCCTCCGCGATCTGGCGCATCCCCTGCTCCCGCAGCATGGGCAGCATCTGCGCAAGCTGACGGGCGACATCGTCCTCAGTGGCGCGCAACGGGAAGCTAACGCCTACCGCCTGCACCGCGCGGTCAGCCTGCGGCCACTCACTATCGCATAGTTTCCACAACCAGACCGGGGCGGCATAGCCCAGCAGTTCACTGATTTTTTCCAGCCCGTGCAGGTCGCTCTCGCTTATCTGCGGCGTCAGGGTGAGAGACGACGGCATCACCCGCACAATCCCGTCCAGAGGACGACCGCGGCGCAGCTTGCGCAGCGCGGCGTATTTTTCTTGGTCGGGCTCTGTGATCAGGTTACCGCCGTAAATCAGCACAGTGCGGTTACCTTCAAGCCACTGCTGCTGACGCAGACCAGGCGCCAGTTGTTCGATTGCTGCATCGTCCCCGGTAACCAGCAGCAGGCGGACTTTGCGGCGCCAGCGCAGGCGGTAACGTGCGTGAAGGTGCTTTTTCAGCGGGGCATAAAGGGCTTCGCGCCCGGCGGGCCTGGTGGGTTGCCGCACAGGCGCAGCTGAAGGCTTAACCTTATCTTTTATCAGCAGTCGAAAGGCCATAAACCCCAGTACCAGCAGGCTGAGTGCCATCCCCCAGATAATAAAGCCCGTGGCGATAAGCGGGCGCAGCGTTTCCCACTGCGTGGCACGATCCATCGCCCACAGCCACCATGCCAGCCCGCCCAGGAGCACCAGAAGCGTGATCGCAGCAATACAGACGATAACCGTAGCCGCCACAGAGATAGCGGCAGGTTTATTGACGTTGTCCATCAGGTTTTACAATTCCAATTGCGAGGGTATTCAAGGGATCGCGGGCTAGCCAGCCACACGGTTGTTGGTAGTGCGCGGCGTAGATCGCCGCCAGCGACAGAACGGTCAAGCCTTCCATCTCGCCGATGTCTCCCCAACAGGCATCCTGGCGATACAGGTTAATATCCCAACCGCTGTGCGCCAGCGCTTCCAGTCCCGGCTGAAAAAACAGCGCACAGGCTTCCGGGGGGCCGCTCAGTTCGTTCTGCTCCAGCACACGAGCGGCTACAGCAGTCAGGGCCTCCCCTTTTTCTGCGCAATAGGTTTCCCCCCTGGTCAGGTGCACCGGACCGTCCCGTCCGGCGAGCCACAGTACCGCAGACTCTCCGGCGGGTTGCACCGCCCCCGTCCGGGCGACAATCACCTGACATCCGGCGATAAGCACAGTGTCATCGGGGTCAGCTTCCGCCAGAGTGTGTGCTATCTCCGCGAGGCTGGCCTCCCCACGCCAGGCATACGGGCGTGAGGGTAGTGTCATCTGCGCAACAGTGAGGGTCATCTGTGCACGAAACGCCTGCCAGGCGAGCTCCGTTCCCTGCCAGTAGCAACGCAGCGGCGGCGTAAGCGTTCTTTCACTGCGCTGTCGTTGCCATTCCATCACCAGTAGTTCCGCCAGCCGTTTTTCGCGGGCGATAGCCTCAGAAACTGAAAGGTATGGCGCTCGCAGCGCCCTGCCGCCGCCCTCGTTCTCTTCCTCTGGCGGACGCTGGTGACGGCTTAGCACCCGCAGCCAGTCAGTGGTCGTTTTGCCCATGGGCCCCAGCAACAGACCTTCCTGTAACCCGATCGGCTGCCGATGCTCCGCCCACCATTGCTGTTGTTCGTATGCTACCAGTTGGTCATAGAACCTGGCGTTATGCACGCTCATGCGGTAGTACAGCAGCCGGATCAACCAGCCGGTACCCGCCAGCACCAGAGCCAACAGGATCCCGGTGGCGGCCAGGGCGCTTTTTCCTTCTGCCGAGGGAAGTAAAGCGCTGACCCCGCCGCTAAGCAGGACCAGCAGGGCCGAAGCCGATAGCCACCTGGCCGTACCAGGCGGTCGCGCGTCTCCGTACGGGGGATACTCCGGTACCGGCCTCACTGATCAACCCCGCAGTCTGGGTTAGAGCTGACCAGCGTGCAGCCGCAGGCGCAGCGATGACCGTGCAGCGCAACCGGCTGGCCATCAATCGTGGTTCGTGCGCTGCCTTCAGCAATGGTCGTCATACCGTGTTTGTTACACTTGACCGGGTCGCCCTTGCAGGCGAATCCCAGACCAAAACACTGATAATGCCCCATCAGCACCCTGCCCCCATACTCCCGCAGGGTATCGCCTTTGCGAATGACTTTATTCATCGGATCCTCCTTATCCGCGTTCAGACCGTTGTCGTCAGAACGTCCTCCAGCCAGCTGGCCGGCAGCGCGGCTTGCCCCCGCGCCAGCTGCTGTTCCGCTTTCCGCGCCTTTTGCTGTGCGACAACGGTTCCCGGCTCGTGGGTAAATGCCCGCAGCTGCTCCCCTCCGGGCAGCTCCGGCAGCGCTTCCCCGGTTATCTTGTCCAGCACCGCCACCTCCAGCGAGCGCACGGCGCCTGTCGCGGCCAGCCCGGCCAGCTTGCCGGTCAGGCGCTTTTGCCGGAAACTGAGCACGACACCCGCGGTCACGGTCGCAAAACCCACCAGGTCTCCGGCGAGCACCAGCGGCGAGAGCGGTTTACTGCAGCGCTCGCTGAAGTAAATCATCCGGTAGCGGAAGTAACCGGTCCACATCTCGCGCGTGCCGAGCGCGGCATACATAAACCAGGCGCGTGAGTCATGCACCTGATCATCAAACAGCGCCCTCACCAGCCCGGCAGGCTGCTCCGCGTTGCTGGCCTCCCCGGCATCGGGAAAGAGGACGGCCACCCGGGCCTCTCCGTCACACTTCATGCGCCGGTATTCCTGCGCTTCATCATCGGTATTGAGAACGAAAATCACCGGCTGCAGCACGGTATCCAGCACCAGCTGCGCCAGGTTATCCGGGATACGGTAACCGTCGTGGTAATCCTTTCCGAACTCCTTCGCCGCGTCGAACAGCTGGGTTTGATCCATCTTTGGGTCAAAATCCTTCACGCCCGGCTGCAGAACCAGCTCATCCATCCTGTCAGGAGACTGGTTTGCTATCTGGTCCTGGCGAGCACTGAGCACCTTCTCCTGTTCTTTATCACGAATCTCTTCTGCCGCCTTACGCGCGGCAGGCAGCGCTTCGGTATTCGTGGCGCGCTGATAGAAGGGCGTTTTCAGCATCGAGCCTCTGGCATAGCGGTCGATGCGCCAGGCGGTGATCCAGGCCATCTGCTCAGCAATGACGGTTTCCAGACTGCCGCCGGCGGCAAGTGGTTCGTAGTGAGAGGCTGCTTCAGGATCGAACGTTTTCGGCGTGGTTTGGCCCAGGGTGAGTTCGCGCCAGGCGTTGAAGCGGTTGATAAGTTCAGGTGAAACAGCAAACTCCAATTGCATTGTTGGATCCATAGCCCTCCAGTTAGCATTTTTCAAATTTTCTGGGAGCGATGGTTCTGGAACCTTTAATGGAGCACCTGCTTGAAATGCATTGGCATACATGTCATGAAGCGAGATCTGCGATAACAAAAATCGATCAAATTCATCGTTGCCTTTTCCTTGATCCCCCGGCGGATACCCTCCCCCGATATCCGAATGCATCCCCGGGTAAACCACCTCTCTGGCACAGGGCGGGTATTTGCCGTTTGCCCGCCGCACAGAGTCCAGCGGAAAGCAGAGACGCTGCTCATGCCCGGAGACCAGGTGAACACATTTTTTTATCAGCCCGCCATAGGTTTCATCATCCGGCAGCTCCATCGTGCCGTCTGCCCAGGACATATGCCCGTCGGCAACCGGCACCACATGCGCCACCCCGACGGAGGCCACCGTATCCAGCAGCCCGAGAAACTCCACGCTGACGGGCAGCTGCATCCCGCCTGTCTGCAGGCACTGCGGCGGTTTTTCACCCTCCGCCGCCGGAGGGGGCAGCAGTTCGCTCAGCCAGCGCACAAAGGTGCGCGCCGCTGCCGCGCCGCGGGAAAAACCATAGACATACAGCTTGATGCCTGTCAGTTTCGGCTTGCCCGGTTCAGGCTGAATCAGCATCGGCATCAGTTTCGGGGCAAGACCATTCAGCAAGCGAGTGAACTCTTCATAGCGGTTATGGCTGCCGCCAAACCACAGCCGGTTCCAGCTGGTGCTCATTTCTTTCAGTGAACGACGACTCTCTGTGGTGGTCAGCCATTTTTCGGTGGCACTAAACATCAGCACATCGATTATGCGCAGCAGCGCCCAGTTAATCCGATCCTCCCCCTTAACTGCCCCCACCAGACCCATGGTGGAATAGTCCGGGTCATTCACTTCCGGGAAGGGGGTGCCAACGCCAGGCATATAGAATTTAAAATATTTCCCGTCCCCCCCGCCGTCATCATCAAACAGCTTGCTCTGATCGTCAGACGGCACCCCGCCAGCCGTTCCCGTTCCAATAGTCGCCCGAAACAGCCGGGCGATATTGGTCGGATGTTTCGGGTTCGCGATAAAAAAGTCATGATTTAAGTTATTGCCGGTACCGTCGAAAAACAGGCTGATGTGCAGCGTCTTGCAGCACGGCGGCTCCACGCGACGTCCGGCAGCCAGGCACAGTTCCTGGTGATAGCGCCGCTCGTCGCTGTTCTGCTGATGGCAGTTCTGCCCAACCTGCAGCGCCCGGCCCGGCAGACGTCCCTGCGGCGGAAACGGCGGCGGGACCCAGGCGGCATGGGTTTCGGTTATTTCGGACATACAGCGGGCTCCTTCATCCTGACGGGCTCTTTTATCGGATAGTTCGCATTTCTCGGTGACCAGCAGCTGGTGGTCACTTTCACGTCATCGCAGGGCAAAAAGTGAACCGTAATGCCGCACACATCCTGGCCGTTATAGTCGGGCAGCGGGACAGTTTTGCTGTGCTGGCGGTTGTTTTGTTTTAAATTATCTCTCCACTCTCTGTATTTTTTTGAATCAGCAAATCCAGGAAAACCTTCAGTCGATGCCTCACCACTTTCCCAGTCAACGCGCACCGTCATACCCGGCGTCCAGCGGGCGGGCACGCTGAAGCAGCAGCCGCCTCCGCCGCCCTGAAACGGGCCTATAATGTCGATCCCCGACTGGCCGTTGACACTGAAGTGGTTGATCGCCCATTTTGTGTGGTTGATGGCTTTTATTGTTCCGCCACCGCCGCCTCCGGCCTGTGCGGCAGGCTGTGCACAGCCGGTTAACAGCAGCAGACCCGCCAGCAGCGGGCTGATTAATGCAGATTTCATCGGACTCTCCCTGTCGGTTTGAGGGTGATTAAGTGAGGGTGATGCCAGCCTGACGTGCTACTCCGGACAGACGGCGGGCTCCTTCATCCTGACGGGCTCTTTTATCGGATAGTTCGCATTTCTCGGTGACCAGCAGCTGGTGGTCACTTTCACGTCATCGCAGGGCAAAAAGTGAACCGTAATGCCGCACACATCCTGGCCGTTATAGTCGGGTAGCGGGACGGTTTTGCTGTGCTGACGGTTCTGAGCTTTAATATTCCTTGCCCACTCTAAAAACTTCTTCTCATCTTCATATCCCGGGAAACCCGCAGATGAACCCACCCCGGTTTCCCAGTCAACGCGCACCGTCATACCCGGCGTCCAGCGGGCGGGAACGCTGAAGCAGCAGCCGCCACCGCCGCCCTGAAACGGGCCTATAATGTCGATCCCCGACTGGCCATTGACACTGAAGTGGTTGATCGCCCATTTTGTGTGGTTGATGGCTTTTATTGTTCCGCCACCGCCGCCTCCGGCCTGTGCGGCAGGCTGTGCGCAGCCGGTTAACAGCAGCAGACCCGCCAGCAGCGGGCTGATTAATGCAGATTTCATCGGACTCTCCCTGTCGGTTTGAGGGTGATTAAGTGAGGGTGATGCCAGCCTGAATAAACGAAGGCGAGCTACTTCGGACAGACGGCCGGCTCCTTCATCCTGACGGGCTCTTTTATCGGATAGTTCACATTTCTCGGTGACCAGCAGCTGGTGGTCACCTTCACATCATCGCAGGGCAAAAAGTGTACCGTAATGCCGCACACATCCTGGCCGTTATAGTCGGGCAGCGGGACGGTTTTGCTGTGCTGGCGTTTTTGGGCATCAATGTCTGCTATCCAGGCTTTATATTTAGCCCTGTCGGCAAACCCCGGGAAACCCGCGGATGAACCCTGCCCGGTTTCCCAGTCAACGCGCACCGTCATACCCGGTGCCCAGCGGGCGGGCACGCTGAAGCAACAGCCGCCACCGCCACCCTGGAACGGACCTATTGAATCAATGCCCGACTGGCCGTTGATACTGAAGTGGTTGATCGCCCATTTGGTGTGGTTGATGGCGTCAATGGTGCCGCCTCCGGCCCGGGCGGCAGGCTGCGCGCAGCCGGTTAACAGCAGCAGACCCGCCAGCAGCGGGCTGATTAATGCAGATTTCATCGAGTTCTCCCTGTCCATCGGTTCCTCTTTTTCGGCGTTCAGACCGTTGTCGTCAGAACGTCCTCCAGCCAGCTGGCCGGCAGCGCGGCTTGCCCCCGCGCCAGCTGCTGTTCCGCTTTCCGCGCCTTTTGCTGTGCGACAACGGTTCCCGGCTCGTGGGTAAATGCCCGCAGCTGCTCCCCTCCGGGCAGCTCCGGCAGCGCTTCCCCGGTTATCTTGTCCAGCACCGCCACCTCCAGCGAGCGCACGGCGCCTGTCGCAGCCAGCCCGGCCAGCTTGCCGGTCAGGCGCTTTTGCCGGAAACTGAGCACGACACCCGCAGTCACGGTCGCAAAACCCACCAGGTCTCCGGCGAGCACCAGCGGCGAGAGCGGTTTACTGCAGCGCTCGCTGAAGTAAATCATCCGGTAGCGGAAGTAACCGGTCCACATCTCGCGCGTGCCAAGCGCGGCATACATAAACCAGGCGCGTGAGTCATGTATCTGGTCATCAAACAGCGCCCTCACCAGCCCGGCAGGCTGCTCCGCGTTGCTGGCCTCCCCGGCATCGGGAAAGAGGACGGCCACCCGGGCTTCTCCGTCACGCTTCATCCGCCGGTATTCCTGCGCTTCATCATCGGTATTGAGAACGAAAATCACCGGCTGCAGCACGGTATCCAGCACCAGCTGCGCCAGGTTCTCCGGGATACGGTAACCGTCGTGGTAATCCTTTCCGAACTCCTTCGCCGCGTCGAACAGCTGGGTTTGATCCATCTTTGGGTCAAAATCCTTCACGCCCGGCTGCAGAACGAGTTCGTCCATCCTGTCAGGAGGCTGGTTTGCTAGCTGGTTCTGGCGAGCCCTGAGCACCGCCGCCTGTTTTTCATCACGAACCTCTTCTGCCGCCTTCCGCGCGGCAGGCAGCGCTTCGGTATTCGTGGCGCGCTGATAGAAGGGCGTTTTCAGCATCGAGCCTCTGGCATAGCGGTCGATGCGCCAGGCGGTGATCCAGGCCATCTGCTCAGCAATGACGGTTTCCAGACTGCCGCCGGCGGCAGGTGGTTCGTAGTGAGAGGCTGCTTCGGGATCGAACGTTTTCGGCGTGGTTTGGCCCAGGGTGAGTTCACGCCAGGCGTTGAAGCGTGATATTAATTCCGGTGCAGCGACAAAATCTCTAATTTGCTCAGCATCAAGAGCGCGCCAACTATCCTTTCTTAAACTCTCCGGTAAACTAAATTTATTGACTTTCAGTGGCGCGCCAGCAGAAAAAGCGCTTGAATACAGGTCATGCAACACTATTTGTGACAACAGATAGCCATCATGTTTAGCATTCGCCTTCCCCTGATCCCCCGGCGGATATCCTCCACCGATATCCGAGTGCATCCCCGGGTAAACCACCTCAGTGGCACAGGGCGGGTATTTGCCGTTTGCCCGCCGCACCGAGTCCAGCGGAAAGCAGAGACGCTGCTCATGCCCGGAAACCAGGTGAACACATTTTTTTATCAGCCCGCCATAGGTTTCATCATCCGGCAGCTCCATCGTGCCGTCTGCCCAGGACATATGCCCGTCGGCAACCGGCACCACATGCGCCACCCCGACGGAGGCCACCGTATCCAGCAGCCCGAGAAACTCCACGCTGACGGGCAGCTGCATCCCGCCTGTCTGCAGGCACTGCGGCGGTTTTTCACCCTCCGCCGCCGGCGGGGGCAGCAGTTCGCTCAGCCAGCGCACAAAGGTGCGCGCCGCTGCCGCGCCGCGGGAAAAACCATAGACATACAGCTTGATGCCTGTCAGTTTCGGCTTGCCCGGCTCAGGCTGAATAATCAGGGGCTTCAAATCAGAGGCCAAATCATTCAGCAAACGAGTGAACTCTTCATAGCGGTTATGGCTGCCGCCAAACCACAGCCGGTTCCAGCTGGTACCCATTTTTTTGAGGGATTCACGGCTGGCTCCTTCGGACAGCTTTATGCTGTTGTTTTCCTTGTCCTTACTCAGGCGCATTAGCACATCAATAATCCGCAGCAGCGCCCAGTTAATCCGATCCTCACCCTTAACTGCCCCCACCAGACCCATGGTGGAATAGTCCGGGTCATTCACTTCCGGGAACGGGGTGCCCACGCCGGGAATATAAAACTTGAAGTATTTTCCTCCACTGTCTTTTACCCCATCCAGCGGCATCTTTTTGGTATCAGTGACGCCGCCGGCGGTGCCGTCGCCAATGGTGGCGCGAAACAAACGCGCGATATTGGTCGGGTGCTTCGGGTTCGCGATAAAAAAGTCATGATTTAAGTTATTGCCGGTACCGTCGAAAAACAGGCTGATGTGCAGTGTCTTGCAGCACGGCGGCTCCACGCGCCGTCCGGCAGCCAGGCACAGTTCCTGGTGATAGCGCCGCTCGTCGCTGTTCTGCTGATGGCAGTTCTGCCCAACCTGCAGCGCCCGGCCCGGCAGACGTCCCTGCGGCGGAAACGGCGGCGGGACCCAGGCGGCATGGGTTTCGGTTATTTCGGACATACGGCGGGCTCCTTCATCCTGACGGGCTCTTTTATCGGGTACGACAGACTGCCGTAGGTGTAACAGCTGGTGGTCACCTTCACGTCATCGCAGGGTAAAAAGTGCACCGTAATGCCGCACACATCCTGGCCGTTATAGTCGGGCAGCGGGACAGTTTTGCTGTGCTGCCGATGACTGGCTTTTATTTTCTTTTCCCATTCAAGATATTTATTCCAGTTTTCATATCCCGGGAAATCATCAGTTGAAGCTTCCCCACTTTCCCAGTCAATGCGTACCGTCATACCCGGCGTCCAGCGGGCGGGCACGCTGAAGCAGCAGCCGCCACCGCCACCCTGAAACGGGCCTATAATGTCGATCCCCGACTGGCCGTTGACACTGAAGTGGTTTATTGCCCATTTTGTGTGGTTGATGGCGTCAATGGTGCCGCCGCCGGCCCGGGCGGCTGGCTGTGCGCAGCCAGTTAACAGCAGCAGACCCGCCAGCAGCGGGCTGATTAATGCAGACTTCATCGGACTCTCCCTGTCGGTTTGAGGGTGATTAAGTGAGGGTGATGCCATCCCGGGGAAACGGAGGCGAGCTACTCCGGACATACGGCGAGCTCCTTCATCCTGACAGGCTCTTTTATCGGGTACGACGGACTGCCGTAGGTGTAACAGCTGGTGGTCACCTTCACGTCATCGCAGGGTAAAAAGTGCACCGTAATGCCGCACACATCCTGGCCGTTATAGTCGGGCAGCGGGACGGTTTTGCTGTGCTGACGTTTTAGTGCTTTGATTTTTTTATACCAAACTCTTTTTTGTTGGTTATATTCTGCTATTTCTTCGGTCCAGACTTTATTATCCTGCCCTTTATAATTCGGATAAGCAGGTTCAGGAATTTCAGGAATGTCTCTGGCAAATGCGACTCCACTTTCCCAGTCAACGCGCACCGTCATACCCGGCGTCCAGCGGGCGGGCACGCTGAAGCAGCAGCCGCCACCGCCGCCCTGAAACGGGCCTATAATGTCGATCCCCGACTGGCCATTGACACTGAAGTGGTTGATCGCCCATTTTGTGTGGTTGATGGCTTTTATTGTTCCGCCACCGCCGCCTCCGGCCTGTGCGGCTGGCTGTGCGCAGCCGGTTAACAGCAGCAGACCCGCCAGCAGCGGGCTGATTAATGCAGATTTCATCGGACTCTCCCTGTCGGTTTGAGGGTGATTAAGTGAAGGTGATGCCATCCTGACGTGCTACTCCGGACAGACGGCGGGCTCCTTCATTCTGACGGGCTCTTTTATCGGATAATTCGCATTTCTCGGTGACCAGCAGCTGGTGGTCACCTTCACGTCATCGCAGGGTAAAAAGTGCACCGTAATGCCGCACACATCCTGGCCGTTATAGTCGGGCAGCGGGACGGTTTTGCTGTGCTGCCTCTTTTGGGCATCAATTCCTTTTTTCCAGGCAAGGTATTTTTCCCTATCCTGATACCCCGGAAAGTCCATGGAGTACCCCACCCCGGTTTCCCAGTCAACGCGCACCGTCATACCCGGCGTCCAGCGGGCGGGCACGCTGAAGCAGCAGCCGCCTCCGCCCCCCTGAAACGGGCCTATAATGTCGATCCCCGACTGGCCATTGACACTGAAGTGGTTAATTGCCCATTTTGTGTGGTTGATGGCTTTTATTGTGCCGCCACCGCCGCCTCCGGCCTGTGCGGCTGGCTGTGCACAGCCCGTTAACAGCAGCAGACCCGCCAGCAGCGGGCTGATTAATGCAGATTTCATCGGACTCTCCCTGTCGGGTGAGGGTAATGAAGGGATGGTGATGTCACCCCGGGGAAACGAAGGCGTGCTACTTCGGACATACGGCGGGCTCCTTCATCCTGACGGGCTCTTTTATCGGATAGTTCGCATTTCTCGGTGACCAGCAGCTGGTGGTCACCTTCACGTCATCGCAGGCTAAAAAGTGCACCGTAATGCCGCACACATCCTGGCCGTTATAGTCGGGCAGCGGGACAGTTTTGCTGTGCTGGCGGTTGTTTTGTTTTAAATTATCTCTCCACTCTCTGTATTTTTTTGAATCAGCAAATCCAGGAAAACCTTCAGTCGATGCCTCACCACTTTCCCAGTCAACGCGCACCGTCATACCCGGCGTCCAGCGGGCGGGCACGCTGAAGCAGCAGCCGCCACCGCCGCCCTGAAACGGACCTATAATGTCGATCCCCGACTGGCCGTTGACACTGAAGTGGTTAATTGCCCATTTTGTGTGGTTGATGGCGTCAATGGTGCCACCGCCGCCTCCGGCCTGTGCGGCTGGCTGTGCGCAGCCGGTTAACAGCAGCAGCCCCGCCAGCAGCGGGCTGATTAATGCAGATTTCATTGGACTCTCCCTGTCGGTTTGAGTGTAATGAAGGGATGGTGATGCCATCCTGAATAAACGAAGGCGGGCTACTTCGGACAGACGGCGGGCTCCTTCATCCTGACGGGCTCTTTTATCGGATAGTTCGCATTTCTCGGTGACCAGCAGCTGGTGGTCACCTTCACGTCATCGCAGGGTAAAAAGTGCACCGTAATGCCGCACACATCCTGGCCGTTATAGTCGGGCAGCGGGACGGTTTTGCTGTGCTGCCTCTTTTGGGCATCAATTCCTTTTTTCCAGGCAAGGTATTTTTCCCTATCCTGATACCCCGGAAAGTCCATGGAGTACCCCACCCCGGTTTCCCAGTCAACGCGCACCGTCATACCCGGCGTCCAGCGGGTGGGCACGCTGAAGCAGCAGCCACCGCCGCCCCCCTGAAACGGGCCTATAATGTCGATCCCCGACTGGCCGTTGATACTGAAGTGGTTAATCGCCCATTTGGTGTGGTTGATGGCGTCAATGGTGCCGCCACCGCCGCCTCCGGCCTGTGCGGCTGACTGCGCGCAGCCGGATAACAGCAGCAGACCCGCCAGCAGCGGGCTGATTAATGCAGATTTCATCGGACTCTCCCTGTCGGGTTGAGGGTAATGAAGAGAGGGGTGTACTCAGCCAGACCAGGCTTTTCATTCTGAAGGTCTCTCACTGGTTTTTACGTCGGAAAGCCACTTCTTCATTACCCAGTCTTCACGAGCGTCATCCAGAAGAAGGCCCTGGCGTGTCGCCTCCACCATGCCTTGGTAACAGGCCGAAAACAGTGACTGTCTTGAATCAAACATGCCCGCAGGCGGAGCACAGTGCGACAACATGACGATGACATCGCTGATACACATCAGATGCTCAAGCTGGCGATCGCTGAGTTCAATTTTGGGCGCATTTTCATCGCGTTCCGGCGGGAGACCACTGCCTTTGATGCCTTTCGCCTGGCCGTCAAAATCCTGCCACGCCCAGAACAGGGCCGGACGCATCAATGGCTCTTGCTGCTCGTCACTGAGAATGTGCGTAAACAACAGCGGAAATACCCGGGTATCGTAAAAGCGTAAAATTCCGCTGCGCCCTTCCTGCAGAATATCCATACACTGCGTGAGCCAGTTCGCTAGCGCCGAAAAGGGCCAGTATGTGCAGAACAGGAGCAGCGGCGCCTGGATGGCAAGTTGCTGGCTGATATCCTGTAACCAGCGCATTTGCTCATGATCATCAAGCGTAAAGCGTGCCACCAGCGGAGCATCATCGACAATAAATGCTTCCGGAAGTCCATGAAAAAGCGACTGCCACTCAACTGACAGCGAATTCAGCGCCGGAATAACGGAAAAATCCACCCCCGCCTGATCGATAATGACATGCAGATAATCCGTTCCGAAAGCCCGACAGGTTCCGGCGACCTCTTCAATCCATTGTCTGGTCATCTATGCCTCCCGCGGCACGAAGCCCTGCGCCAGCGCCTGGGCTTTTTTAAGGCACTCTTTACACACCGATGCCGGTAGCTCAGGCAAGGGAAACGCCTCGCTGACCGGCCCCTGCAAATCATGCTGCCCCTTAAGGCTAATCACCCCCGGTCCGTGGATCTGTACCTCTCCCTGCGGGGTAAGACGGATATATGCGCCGCCGCAACCCAGGGTGATGCCATTTTTAGCCGTCAACTGCAGATGCCCCTGGGTTGACTGGACGGTGATATCTTTTAGCGCGGTCAGCGATAGAATATCGCCGTGCGACTCTACTTGCAGCGGACCTTTGGCGGAGACCAGCCTCATCCCCTCCTGTTGCGCCAGCAGTGAAATAGCCTGGCTGGCATTCAGAGAACAGCGCTGTGCCGTGGTGATGTTGACCTCTCCCAGGCTCTGCAGATACAGCCCGTTACCGCTGTGTAGTAGGGTCGTTTCCGGCGTGACTGCGGCAATCCCCTGCGGGGCCGACATCAGCAATGTCGGCTGTTTAAGATCGCTGGCGCCTGTGGTCAGTGCGCTTAATGGGCCGGTGTCTGGGATAACATTATGATGGGTTTGCGTAATGCTTCCCCATTCCGTGACCTGATTCACCGCACCTTTCAGCAAACTGACCGCCGGCTCCATCGCCAGCACCTGCCCCTGAGCCTGCGCCTGCCCGTCAGCGCTGATAAATATCCCTTTCTGTGCCCGGATAGCTCCCCAGCTGTCGGTTCTTAGCTCAAAACCGTCCCCGCGCTGCTGCTTTTCAGCATCCACGAGATGGCCGAGGTTCAGCTGGCTCTTGCCGCCATACTCCGTCGACACCTTGATATGTTCTTTCCCGCGCTCATCGTCGAGGCGGATTTTGTTGTTGGCCGGGGTGCGCAGGACGTTACGTTTGTCATTGCGGATGGTGACATGGTCGCCGTGCGCCGAGTCGTGCAGCACGCCCGCGATATACGGCCTGTCGGGGTTACCATCCTCAAAGCCAATCGCCACCTCCGTCCCCGCCAGCAGCGGCAGGTGCAGACCGTAGGTGTCTCCGGCATACGGCCGCGACTGGCGGACCCACAGGCTCTCGAACCCGGTTTCCCAGCGCGCCCGGTCAAACAGCATATTCACCCGGTAGCGCCCGTGTTTGTCGATATGCCCGTAGGTGTCGTTTTCCCGGGTGCTGGTCACGCGGGCCGGCAGCGTCCCGGCCATCACCGGACGCGCGCCGGGCTCAGGCCGGTAGCCGACGTCCGGGCTGTCCGGTATGCCGGCAAACTCCACCGCAAAGTCCGCATCGCGCCGGGCGTGGCTGTGCATCGCCGTGACGAGCACGCCATCAGCAAACTCCCCGGCCACCTCCTCTCCGCCGGTGACCTTCAGCACCTGTCCCGGGCAGAGCGTCGGGCAGCTGGTGGTGGCCTGCATCCGGGTCTGGCCGTTCAGATAACGCTCATGGCGAAGGCGGGCGTAAAACGCCCCGGACTCCGGCGCCGGATGCCGGTCATGGGCATTCCCCGCCGTCAGGTAGTTATCTCCCCAGTGGTAAGCCTCACCGAAGGTGGTGGTCTCCCCGCGGGTGACATCCACCTGCGCGCTCATGTCCGCCGTCGCCTCGCGGTAGTTGTAGTCGCGGGTACTGACCTGCTGCTCCACGACACGGTGGCGGCATGCCATCTCCCACACCGCGTCCACCCCGGCCGACTGCTGCCCGGACGGCGGGACCGAAGGCAACGTCAGCCCCTTCTCATAACCCTGCTGACTGTCGCAGAACTCAGCGACGTCGATGTGCAGCCGCGTGTCGGCGGTAAAGCGAAACCAGATCCCCACCTCACCCAGCAGCCGGGTGATAAAGCGCAGGTCATCCTCGCCGTACTGCATCACCTGCTCGCGGCGCGGATACGTTTTTGTCAGCGAGAACAGAAAATCCTGACCGCGCAGGCCGTGGCGCTCGCGGAGGATTTTTTCCACAATCTGCGGAACGGACTGGTCCTGGTAAATGGCGTTCTGGTGCGAGCGGTTAAGCAGCGCCAGGCGTGGCTGAAGCGTCAGCGCGTAGTGCGTTTCATCCCTGGAGGTACTGAGCCGTTCAAACCCCGTCACCACGCCCTGGATAACCCGCACGGGTTGCTGAACATTGATGCCGAAGCCCTGAGCCACCGGCGCCTGCAGCGTCAGGGAGGCTGCCTTCATCAGCATCATCTCTTTGCTGATGGCATGGTCTGCGCTGGTGAATTCAATACGGTAGCGGAACGGCTGGCTCAGGGCTTCATCGCCCTCGAAGGCCAGCACATCAAGCCCGGCTTCACATCCCTTCACCGAAAGCAGGTGGTGGTTATGGCTGAACAACAACGATTTCACGCTACTCATCGGATATTGTCCCCTCGTCAAACGCCATCACGACGCCTTCCTCTTCGTGATACCCCAGCGTCACCTGGCGCGGTTTCTGCCCCGCCGCCATATGGCTCAATAGCTGCTGACTCAGCGCCGGCAGGATCTGCTGATTCAGCAGACTGTCGACGTTGCGGGCGCCGGTATCCGGCAGCAGGCAGGCCTCGGTCAGCACTTCGAACAGGCTCTCGCTGAGGGTGGTGGTGATTCCGTAATGGCAAGCCAGACGCTGACTCACCTGACCGAGCTTGATCCCGACAATGGCGCGCAGCGCAACCGCCGGCAGCGGACGGTAAATCACCGTCTGGAAGCGGGCCAGCAGCGCCGGCTGGAAGTGGCCGCGCAGCACCGGGCGCAGCAGCTCGTGCAGGTCTGATTCACTGGCCTCCGGCTGTTCATCCAGCAACTGCATCAGGAGGTCGCTTCCGAGGTTGGCGGTCATCAGGATCACGGTGTTGCGAAAGTCAATTTCACGCCCCTCGCCGTCGCGCATCACCCCCCGGTCGAAGACCTGATAGAACAGGTTCATCACATCGCGATGGGCCTTCTCCACCTCATCGAGCAGCACCACGCTGTAGGGGCGTTTGCGCACCGCCTCGGTCAGGATCCCGCCCTGGCCGTAGCCGACGTAGCCCGGCGGAGAACCCTTCAGCTGGCTGACGGTGTGCGGCTCCTGGTACTCGGAGAGATTGATGGTGATCAGCGCTTTCTCGCCGCCGAACAGCGCATCGGCCAGGGCGAGAGCCGTTTCCGTTTTGCCGGTGCCGCTCGGCCCGACCAGCAGGAACACCCCCTGCGGACCGTTCTCCGGCGTCAGGCCGGTTTTCGCGGCGCGCAGGCGCCGGGCAATAGCGCTCAGGGCCGCCTCCTGGCCAACCACCCGTTTGCCGAGACTCTCTTCCAGACTCAGCAGCTCCGTCTGCTCATCTTTCATTAGCGAGGAGAGCGGCACGCCGGTCCAGTCGGCAATCACCGTCGCCACGGTGCGGACGTCGACGTCCAGCCCGAGCAGCGGATTGCCCTGCTGGACGGCAATAAGCGCGTTTTGCAGGTCGTTAATTTCCGCCTGGCGGGAGATATCGCGGCGACAGGCCAGCAGCGCCTCCGTCAGCTGCAGCTCCTGACCATACTGAGTTTCAAGGGTATCCAGCGCCAGAATAAGGCGGATCTCCTCCTGCTCAATGGCCGCCAGCCGTTCGCCGCGGGGGCTGTTGCCCAGCGCAATATCTTCCAGCAGCGCCTGTTTCTCCATCGCCAGCGCGGTGAGCTGCGCCTTCATGCGGGTCAGCGGCTCAGGCACGGTATCGAGACTCATGCGCAGGCGGGCGGAAGCGGTGTCGAGTAAATCCACTGCCTTGTCCGGCAGCTGGCGACCGGTGAGGTAGCGTCGTGACAGCGTCACGGCGGCGCGCACCGCATCATCCGTGATATGCACGCCGTGGTGGTCGGCATAGCGGGACTTCAGGCCGCGCAGCATCAGGCAGGCGGTGTCGTCGTCCGGCTCATCCACCTTGACCATCTGAAAGCGGCGCTCCAGCGCGGCGTCGCGCTCGAAGTACTGCTTGTATTCAGACCAGGTGGTGGCGGCGATGGTCCGCAGCTCGCCCCGGGCCAGCGCCGGCTTCAGCAGGTTGGCGGCATCCGCGCCGCCCGCCTGATTACCCGCGCCGATGATCGTGTGCGCCTCGTCGATAAACAGCAGCACCGGCGAAGGCGACTGCTGTACCGCCTCAATGATATTTTTCAGCCGCTGCTCGAACTCGCCTTTGACCCCGGCGCCGGCCTGCAGCAGACCGAGGTCGAGGGTGCGCACCGACACTGGCTTCAGCGCGTCGGGGACGTTGCCTTCGGCTATGCGCAGCGCCAGGCCTTCCACCAGGGCGGTCTTGCCCACGCCCGGCTCACCGACGAGGATCGGGTTGTTTTTACGTCGACGGGAGAGAATATCCACCATCTGGCGGATTTCCGTGTCGCGTCCGAACACCGGGTCAATCTGGCCGTCTCTGGCTTTGGCGGTGACGTCGAGAGTGAATTTGTCCAGCGCGTTCTGCAGCGCCGGATTGAGCCCATCCGCATTCAGTTCGCTGCCCGCAGGACGCCCCACAAATTCCACGTCCCCGCCATGGGGCTGCGCCAGCGCCGCTTCCTGCTGCGCTGGCGGACGTTCGTCGGACTGGGCATCAAGCAAGGGGCGCAGGCGTTCCAGCTGACGCTGGCCCAGCGTTAACAGCGGCCACAGCCCATCGCACTGGATCAGATTCTGTTTTTCAACCAGCGCCATCAGCAGGTGAACACTGCGGATCTGCGCTTCGCCGCTGAGCGAGGCAATCAGCCAGGCCTCCTGCATCAGCCTCAGGGTATGGTCAGAGAGCTGGGGACGATGACGTACCGAGCGCGGCTGTTTATCCAGCCAGTTCAGCAGATCCTGCCACAGCGCATCCATATCCCATTCATAGCGCCGCGCCAGCACCGTCAGATCGCCTTCCCCCTGTTCCAGCAGCTTAAGCAGCCAGTGCTCGGGCAGGATCTCGGCATGCGCCCGGGTCTGGCACAGGGAGGCCGCCCCCTCCATTGCGCGGGCACAGCAGGGATTAAGACGGCGTAACAGGCTGGCTGGATTTTCCATGAGATCCTCTCTTATTGGTTCCGGACACGCTACCGCCCGTCGCTGTTCCTGAACAGGAACCCCAAGCGCACAAGGTCAGGCAGACAGATTGTGTTTTTCTTTGCTGAGACCCCGTATCTCAGGCGCTCAGCAAAAAACGGCGGGCAGAGAAACGCTGCCCGCATCAGGCGATCGCCCGCAATAATCCCCGGCCGCAGAGATAACGATGCGGCCGGGATGAGCGAACGTCGCCTGCGCGCCAGCGGCGCGAAATATGACGGGCAATTACGCGGTGGCGCGTTCGTTCCAGCTATCGGAGTGAATGATGTTGCCGTCTTTATAGGTCCAGGTGATCTTCTCGTAGCGCAGCTCAATCTGTTCCAGATGGTTGTGCTTCTCGTAGGCGGGGTTTTTGATGTCGTGCATCAGGGGATTCACTTTCACCACCTTGACGTTCTCAAGTTTGGTATTGAAATACTCCACTTCCTGGCCGGCATCGTTGATTCGGTACCACTTGAACTCAGCGGATTTCAGGGTCTGGCCGGTGGTCACTGCCTTGTACAGGTAGGGGCTGGAGGAGTCGATCTCCTTGGTGAACAGGAACGGCGTATGAATACGCGTGCCGGTCAGTTTGCCGGTGTTGTTATCGGTCGGGATGTACAGGTTATGCTCCTGGGCCACCACTTCGATACTGCCTTCACGATCCTGAACGTCGACAGACCCTTTAATGTCCGCGCCGCCGTCGTCTTTCAGCCAAAGATAAACAGGAATTGCCATGGAATTACTCTCCATTGTGTAGTGAAGCGCCATCATCCTGGGATGACGCAGAGGGTTGGTCCGGTAACCGGCAGGCGTCTACCTGCGGCACCAGACTGATTTCGACACGACGGTTCAGCGCACGGCCTTCCGGCGTATCGTTTGTTGCAATTGGTCGGCTTTCGCCATAGCCCTGAACGGCAAAGCAGCTGTCCGGCACGTCGCCGGTATCGCGCATCCAGTCGCGGACCGATTCCGCACGTTTCAGCGACAATAGCTGGTTGGCTTTTTCCTCACCCACGCTGTCGGTATGGCCCGCCACCACGATCAGCCACCCGGGCCTGGCCTTAATGTCCATCAGCGAGCTGACCAGCCGCTTTGTCGAACCAGGCTTCAGTACCCATTTCCCGGTATCGAATAGCGACATGCTGTCAAGGCGGATGACGTTCGGCGCGACGCGCTGCACCGGCCTGGGCGGCGGCGGAGGCGGCACGTAACCGCGAATCGCCTCCAGCAACGGCAGGCGAATCTGCGCCCCGTGATACAAGCCCAGACTCAGGCGCAGCGGGACGCCGTTACGCGCCCAGCTATCAAGCAGCGCGGCATCTTCACGCAGCACCCTGACAGCGCTGGCTTTTGGTTCATAATCATCCATCGCAATCCGCTCATAACGGGCAATATCGACGCCCACGCGCTGCAGCAGTTGTCGATTGTTCCAGCCACTGCTGAGCAGCGCGGCGATAGCTGCGAGGGTGAAAATAGCGAGCGCCGCGCGCCAGGTCCTGCCCCGTGGCATGAGCCCCCGCCCTGCCGGTAATTGCGGCAGGATAAAATCCGGCAAAGCTGAAGCGTCCCCGGTGTCGCGCTCATCTGGCTGCCAGCCCGCTACCCGCGACAGGCCGCTATGTCGGGATAACCACGTCGTCCAGGCTGACGACGCCAGACTTCCGGGCAGCGAGGGTCCGAGGCCCCACAGCACTGCCGCCGGGGTCAGGGGCGGCAGGTCGGTATTCTCTTCCGTCAACACGGCAGTGACGTGCTGTTCAAACCAGCCCATCAGGCTGTTCATCAGCACCTGCTGCTCCAGCGCGGCCGCCCCGCTGGCGCTTACCCATGCCGGTACGGAACAGGGGGCGCAGGAGGGCGGCCAGGTTTTCACCGCTTCACCTGGCAGAACCGACTGCCACAGCATGACGTGGGCCATCGCGCTCCCCACCTGCCCGCCCAGTACCAGCGGCACGGCATATCCCGTTTGCTGACGCAGCTGGCTGAGTTGCCAGCGCAGGGCCAGCAGACGGCTGGTAAGCCGCTCGCTTTGCGCGTGCTGCTGCGGACAAACGCAGACCAGCGCTGACAGCTGACGACCCCACTCCGGTCGCAGATTCAACACCTGGTGCGCCATTTGCTGCAGGTCCTCTGTCTTTTCCACGCGGATCCAGCAGCCCTGTTTAACGACCCGCACCGGTGATGGCTGCGGCCAGACACACGGCAGATCGCCACAGACGAGGACGACAGGCTGGCGATAAGCGCCGCCCGGAAGATTGTCCAGGGTTGACGTGAGATTGCGCCCAGTCCGACGACTGGCGATGCGCCAGCTTCCCGCAATCAGGATCAGCATGACCAGCAGAATGAGCCACGCTCCCCAGCGGGGAACCGGTAAGAACAGCAGGCAGACCAGCGCACTCAGCAGACCGGCCCATAACGCCAGCCCGCGGTGTTGCGCCGGGCTCATTTCACCTCCCCCGGTAACCGGGTTAACAGCAGGTGAGCGAGCCAGTGGTTAAGCCCCCACCACAGGGCGAGTACCACCACCACGCTCAGGCCAATACGTACCGGCCATGAAGCCAGCCAGCCGCTTATCCCCGGACCGGCACGACTTTCTACCAGCACCGGCGAGGCTGGCGGGCAATGGAAAGGCGCTACATGTTCACTGAGTGCGTTGACCAGCCTTTGGCGCTCGGGGTCGTTAAGGGAGCGGAAGCTGCCAAGAAACCCCAGCAGCATCACCCGCTGAAAACAGGTCACCACGGCCGGGTCGGGCGCCGGTTCACGCAGGACTTCCCGCATCCGCTCACAAAGGGTGTCGCCGGCATCCATGGTGCCGAGGAAGTGTCCCTGCAGCGGAATGTCATACCACTGCAGGCAGGCATCATCCTCCACGCCGCGCCCCTTTACTGCTTCATCGAGCAGCGCGCACTGGGCGGTAAGAATATGCTGACAGCTGCGCTCATCAAGCCCGCTCGCTTTCAGCTCACGCTGTACGCGTTCGACATCAGCAATGCAGCGCTCCCACAACGTGCGCCCTTCCTCATCGCGGAACTGCGGGCCGTGGCGCAGGCTGATAACCTGCAGCCAGGTGTCCTGCAGAAGGGCATCAATATCAATCGAGGCAGCAGAGCTGCGTTCAGGCTCACTCATGTTCTCAATACCGCAAAGAGTTCAAGTTCAGGCTCGCCGAGCATGCCCGGGACGTAAAACATACAGGTGCCGCTCTGCAGCATTTCCGTCGCCAGAGGGTGGGTGACATCGAGGCTGAAATACTGATTTTCCAGACGCAGCGGAATGGCGGCCGGCACATGACGCAGCGGCGTCAGCGGCACGCCCACCCGGGAGGAGTTGACGATGGCTTTGACATGGTCCGGGCTGCCCACTTTGCACTGGCGCGGAAACTGCTCCTGCAGCCGGGCAACCGGTACCGACGAACGCACTGACAAATAGTAATCAGCCCCTTCCCGCAGCCGGGCATCGTGCAGACGCGCCTGCCAGAAGTGCAGCCGTTTATCATGTTCCAGCGCAATCGCCACCACCCGCGACGGCAGGCTCGCCTCCAGCAGGTCGCTCAGTAAATCAAACAGCGGCGGAAAGACCGCGTTCAGCTGGTCATGCTGATAGACCGGGACGGCATTCGCCTGGTGGGTCAGCGAAAAGGTCAGCAGGCTACCGGCCAGGCGCGCCAGCTCAGGATAGAGGCGCTCCGGCGGGCTCTGCCGGTAACGCAGAAAGTATCCCAGCACCGGCTCAGCGCTGTTCAGCGCATTCAGCAGCCAGAACAGTGAAACATCGGCCACGGCAAAATCAGCCATCCGTTCATTGCTCTCGCGACGCATGGCCATCAGGCGCGCCAGGCGAGCCCGGAGCTGGGTGAGCAACTGTTCAAGCTGCGTCGTCAGCCAGCGGCTTCCCTGGATTTGCAACAGCGGCGGGATAAAGGTCTCGTCGATAAACCAGGCGCCCTGCGAATCCTGCTGCAGGCGAACAAGCGGACAGGTCAGGTAATCGCTGTTGTCCTGATGGGCGAAGCGGAGGGTCAGCTCCGGCTGCATGACGGCAATCTGCCGGGTATCATCCCCGAACTGGTTGCGGACATCACACCAGCGCTGCCGGAAGCGCACCGGCCTTTCGGCCACCTCCTCCGGCTTCAGGCAGTTGCCGCCATTCGCCTGCATCAGGGGCAGCGCCAGCACGATCACCGCCTCGCCGTCCGCGCCGTCCAGTGACAGCGCGGACGGCAGCGCATCGGCATTGTCCGTATCAATCATCGTGCCATCCTGGAACCGGACCTGCAGCCTGTGAGCCTGCAGGCGGCCCAGTTTGAGCATCTCTGGGTCGAAGGTCGCCTCAACCACTCCCCAGGGGTGGTTAAGCCCCATCCGGGCAATCACTTCCGCAGTCCAGGCTGCATACGCAGCCTGCTGTTGAAAATGCTGGGGCGACACCATAATGCCCCGCCCCCACAACGGACGTTCCGTTTTCATCATCGTCCGAACCTACGCCTTCGCCTTTGGCATCTGGCTAACCAGCGACAGATTGACGTCCATCCCCTCGACCTGGAAATGCGGCACCGCGTACAGCTTCACGCGGAAGAAGCCCGGGTTATCCTCAATATCTTCCACCACCACGCTGGCATCGCGCAGCGGATGGGAGGCCTGCAGCTCGTCGCCAGGGTCGGTCATTTCAGTCACCAGGCTCCGCACCCAGGTGTTCAGCTCCAGTTCCAGCAGCCGTCGGTCCTTGGTGGTGCCGATATTCTCGCGCTGGATCATCTTCAGGTAGTGCGCGATGCGCGACAGCAGGAAGATGTAAGGCAGACGAGCGTTGATGCGGCTGTTGGCGGTGGCGTCGGCGGTATCGTACAGCGCCGGTTTCTGTGCGGAGTTGGCCGAGAAGAAGCAGGCGTAATCACGATTTTTGTAGTACGACAGCGGGATAAAGCCCAGGCTTGCAAACTCAAACTCCCGCGTTTCCGGGATCATCACCTCGGAAGGGATCTTCACCTGGTTGCCGGTGCCCAGATCGTACAGGTGGATGGGCAGATCTTTCACCGCGCCACCGGCCTGCGGACCGCGAATTTGCACACACCAGCCGTTATTGACAAAGCTCTTCACCATATTGGAAGCGAAGGAAAACGCCGCGCTGGTCCACAGATACTTTTCGTGGTCCGGCCCCTTTACCTGCTCGACATAGTTGAAGCTGCGCACCGGCACGGTGTCCGGGCCGTACGGCAGACGACCCAGCACGCGCGGCATCACCAGGCCAATGTAGCGGGCGTCGTCGGTTTCACTAAACGCCTTCCAGCGAATATATTCCGCGCGATCGAAGTAGTTGCCGATATCCTTAATGGCAGCCACCTCTTCCATGGTCTCTTTCAGGAAAAAGGCCGGACCGACGGCGCCGATAAACGGCATATGGGCGGCCGCAGAGACGCGGGAGATATTGCGCAGCAGCGCCACATCCTGCGGGCTGGCATCGAACTCATAGGCCGAGATCACCGAGCCGATCGGCTCGCCGCCGGGAGTGTCATATTCCGCGGTATAGGTGTGCCAGTAGAGGCCGCTCTGGATAAGCTCCGGCGCGTCCTCAAAGTCCTGGCGCAGGTCGTCTTTGGCGACGTCGAGGATCTCCGTTTTCACGTTCTGGCGATAGTCGGTGTTGTCCACCAGCTGTTTGAGGCCACGCCACAGGGATTCGACCTGCTGAAACTCCTGGTGGTGCATCACCGCGTCCAGCTGGCGGCTTATCTGGAAATCCAGTTCGGCGATGTGATGATCAATCAGCGTTTTGTCGAGCTTGTCCACCCGCTGGCCGGACTGGCGGATGCGCTCCATAAACACCTGCATCGCCGCGGTGAGACGTTCTGCCGCCGGCGCCTCGGAGAGCGCGGCATCGTCCAGAAAGTCGTTGATATCCCCGAGGCGAGACGCCGGGGCGAGATTAATTTTTTCAAACAGCGAGGCGTAAACGCCCTCGCCCACCCTATTTTCCTGCAGCGTGGTTTGCCCCTGAACAGGAGCATTTTCTGTGGTAACAGACATTAGCATTTTCCCGGTTAATCCATTAACAGACTTGCCTCGAAATTATTTCGGGGCAAGTGCACTCATTTCGTCACGTAATTCCTGGGACAGCGCCGGATCTTTCAGGATTGCCTCAAGCTCTTTTCTGAAAGTGGCGTTATCGAGAAGATTGGATTTGAGATCGCGTAATAAATTTCGCATTGCCAGCATGGCGCGCAGTTGCGGAATTTGCCGGGCGACCTGTTCCGGTTCAAAATCTTTGATATCGGTAAAACGCAGCCTGACATTCTCCTCTTCGCCGTTGCCGGTCAGCGTATTCGGTACGGAAAGATTAACCTCCGGGCTAAATTCTGAAAGTACGCTGTTGAAGTTATTTTTATTGACGCTGATTTTTTCTCTTTCCGATAATGGCCGGTTTTCCCTGCCATGACTAAAATCACCGACGGTAAGCAGCTTGAGCGGTAGTTCAACCTTTTTTTGCGCGCCGCCGGTATGGAGAGATAATTTGAGATTAATGCGAGCCTTGGGGACTTCATTCTGGAACGTATCAGCCATAGCAGTTCCTTTCCTTAGGGAATAATGAGTAAAGAGTTGACAGTGAAAAACGTGGCAATCATAAAACAAAAATAGATTATCGATCAACTTAACAAGAAAATTTATTAAATATATTCATAAGATGAAGATATTTTCTCTTAACAACAAGAATTACACATGTTCATTAATGGATGATAAAAAATCAATGATAAGAATAATAGATTTTGATACAGATGATATTAATGCAAAATATTAAAGCGCCCATAAAAATATAAAATATATGAATATAAATAGCGATGCCATTGTTAGCATTATTCTCTCCAGATAGCACCGCGCGTTCGTAACCCCTTGTCGCAAGGTAGGTGGATCGCGGACAACGCACCTGCGCGAAACGGCGCCGTACGCAAGGGCTTTGGTTCTTCTCAACCCCGACCGGGGCACAGTTGACGTCGTATCGTGGGCGGCCACAGGGGCTGGCTAAAAAGAGCGCCATTGCCGGAAAAACATGATGCTGATAACAAGACGCTCATGTCGCTGTCGCCGCGCTTCAGGACAGTTCGCATTCTGCGGAGCGCCAGGCTATATCTAAGACACCTTTTCTCCCACAATGAGTAACCACGATGAGCAAGAAGATCCTGATGCTGGTCGGTGATTATGCCGAAGATTACGAAACGATGGTCCCTTTTCAGGCACTGCAAATGATTGGCCACCAGGTCGATGCCGTCTGCCCGGATAAAGCCGCCGGCGACTATGTCATGACCGCGATCCACGACTTTGATGGTGCCCAGACTTATAGCGAAAAGCCGGGCCATCGCTTCACGCTGAACGCTGACTTCGCCGCAGTAAAGGCCGAGAGCTACGATGCGCTGGTGATCCCCGGCGGCCGGGCGCCGGAGTATCTGCGCCTGAATGAGGAGGTTATTAAACTGGTACAGGCGTTCGACGCCGCGCGTAAACCTATCGCCGCCGTCTGCCATGGCCCGCAGCTGCTGGCCGCCGCCGGTATTCTCCAGGGCCGCACCTGCAGCGCTTATCCCGCCTGTGCCCCGGAAGTGCGCCTGAGCGGCGGACACTATGCCGAGATCGGTATCGACCAGGCATATGTGGACGGTAACCTGGTCACCGCTCCCGCCTGGCCGGCCCACCCGCAGTGGCTGGCGAAATTCGCCGCCCTGCTGGCGGAATAATCATACTGAGCCGGCGTTTTTGCTGAGCCACCCGCCGCCCTGAGGAGGATATGCCTCAGGGCGTTGTAAAGTAACGGACGGTAGTGCTGTTTTATGCAATCCCGACAGCGACGATGCACCACGATTTCTCGCTTATCTCCAGGGTCCGGTAAACAAGCCAGACCCTGAAAGGTTTATCGCTGCCCTGGCGGGCATCATCAATTCAGCAACGCGATCTGCTTTACCACTATTTCATTGATTTTATAGATTATTTCAGGAGTTACGCGTGCTTTGATATCGCGGTCAACAAATACCCGAATGCAATATTTGATGATTTGATATTGATTTAACTTATCACCACATTCAATTAACGGTTTTATTTCGTAGCGGTTCTTAAGATCTTTCACCAAAAGCTTAACTTCGGTTTTATCCAGGTCTTTAAAGGCGCAGTCGGAGACAATATCAACGGCAAATTCATGTGGTTTGAAATGAGGCTGTAATACAGAAGTCAATAACCCGGTGAGTTGACTCTTCCACGCCTTATTTTCCTTGTCAGCGATGTTAGCTTTATAAACAGAGTGCTTGGCCTCATAGACCTTCGACCATGGGTGTCGGTTAATAATGTCATCAAGTATTTTTTTATTAACCGCTTCGGTATTGCTGATATCTATCCATTCACCAAGCTTTTCATTCAAAAAATAATCATCACTGCATGCTAAATAAAAATCCTTCAGCACGTCAATGAAGCTTTCAACGCCAGGGTCAACAATACGGTCGCTAACATCGGTGATAATGACATTTTGTGGATCCTTGCTTTGCATAAGCTCGCATAACTTGCTCAACATCGTCGCAAAGGCGCGGTTTGTTTTATGGTAATACACCTGTGAGAAAAGGCTTGAGCGCGCCCCGATAAACTCAGCGATCGAGTCAATTCCACTCTCTTTGTAAGCGAGGTACAGTTTTCCCTCTTCCTCGACAGGCACAATAGACATAAACAAGCGATTGTAATCGTAGATGCCACATTTAACCCCGGAGAAATAGCCGTCTCTGAGCAAGTAATCCATCCGATCGGCATCGATCGGACAGGAAGAGATAATCGAGGTCATTAACGGCAGGATATCTGTTGCCTCTCCATTAATTTCCTCAATGATCTGTTGGTCACCGTATCTTTTTTCGATGATTTTTAGCACGTTTTCTATTTTTATTTCGTCATCGACCTTACCCTGTTTTCTCAGATCATCATAAATCATCAGGCTGAACAGCAGCGAGAGCTGTTCATGTTCAACTTTCTGATCTGGCTTGCTTAATACATCGATGACCGAATGGAAGGCTTTAGGGAGAACATCGGAGAATTCGTGCTTACTGGGCATAAAACTCTCAAACTGGTGGGATACAGGCCCATGCCCGATGTCATGCATCAGCGCAGCCAGTCTCAACTCCTGAATGTTGTGTTTTGGTATCTGATCGATATGACAAAACACATGGCCATCATCATATTTCTTTTGATAGCGTATCGCATTGAGACGTAAATTATTGAGTATTTCACTTGATAAATGCAGTACGCCAAGAGAGTGTTCGAAGCGGCTGTGCACCGCAGAGGGAAACACCTTATATAAAAAAGAGTTCTGTTTAATATTGCGTAAGCGCTGGAACAGGGGGTGATTGATAAATGCAATCTCGAGCATCGTCAAACGAATAGTGCCATGAATGGGATCAAGAATCTTGCTGGTCAATTCATTTTCAAAATCCATATCTTTAATCCTATCATAAGTGTATTAAATATATTTAGTATATTGGCTGTTTATTCAACAATAATCTTGCGCATTCAGGCAATAAGGTCAATCACTACTCTTTAATGAGCAACGCGGCAGATTTTATTTCCTTATCTCTGCTCAGCGTTGCGCGATGCCGGCATCCTCTGCCACACCGATTGACTAAGGATGAAAACGGCAGCGGTTTTCTCCGCTCAGATGCGCATTCCCCCGGAGACTTCAATTCGCTGGGCATTCACCCAGCGATGATCCTCAGATAGCAGCGAGGCGATCATCGGCCCGATATCTTCTGGCAGGCCAGGCCGGCCCAGCGCTGTCATCGCGGCGACAGCCTGGGCGACCTGCGGGTTATCCCGCACCGCCCCGCCGCTGAAATCGGTGGCGATGGCGCCGGGCGCCACGCAGTTAACCGAGATCCCGCGACTGCCCAGCTCAAACGCCATATAGCGGGTCAGGGTTTCCACCGCGGATTTCATGATCGCATAGGGCGCCCGGTTCGCCATCACGATGCGGGTCAGTCTGGACGAGACATTCACTATTCGCCCGCCGTCTGCCAGCAGCGGCAATAGTTTTTGGCTGAGGAAAAAAACGCCCTTCACGTGGATACGATACAGCGCATCGAATTCCGCTTCCGTGGCGTTAAGAAAACCCATGCCGCTGGCGTTGCCGGCGTTATTGACCAGATAATCAAATTTACCGGCACCCAGCTCCGCCAGCGCGCCCTGAAAGGCGCTAACAAACGCGTCAAAGGTGTCGATGTCGCCGGCGCTGAAGGGCAGCGCGATCGCCCGGGCGCCCAGTGCTTCAACCCGTGTAACCACCTCGCTCGCCTCGACAAGACGCGTTTTGTAGGTCAGTACTACATTTACGCCGCGCTGAGCCAGCGCTTCAACGGTCGCGCGCCCCAGGCCGCGGCTGCCGCCTGTCACCAGGGCAATTTTTGCGCTATTGTTCATGTTTCCCCCTTTTATCTCTGCTGAAAACATGAGCGATTATAGGCTTCTGCATGCCGACGATAAGACCGCGTTGCGCGACAGGATTGTTTTGCCAGCTGGAACAATGTCATGGATAGACTGGATACCCTGACCCTGTTCGTGCGCATCGTCGAACGTGGCTCATTCAGCGCCGCGGCCGCGGATCTGGGGGTTTCCCGGCCGGTGGCGACTGCGGCTATTAAGGCGCTGGAGGCAAGCCTCGGGGCCCGGCTGCTACAGCGCACTACCCGACACGTAACGCCGACGGCGGAGGGCTCGCTGTATTATCAGCGCTGCGTGTCCATTCTGTCTGCGCTTGAGGAGGCCAACCGCAGCGCCGGGGGGAGCATTTCCGGCACTATTCGGGTAGACGTGGCGGGTAACCTGGCGCGGACCCTGCTTCTGCCCGCGCTGCCGCAGTTTCTCGCCCGCTATCCTGACATTACCCTGCAGATCGGCGAAAGCGAGCGCGACGTCGATCTGGTTCGCGAAGGTGTCGACTGCGTCATTCGCGGTGGTCATCTTCCCGACAGCGAGATGATCTGCCGGTCACTCGCCAGGCTGCAGGAGATCACCTGCGCCAGCCCGGCCTACCTCGCCCGGTACGGTACGCCGAAAACGATCGACGGGCTGGCGGATCACCAGATGATTGGATTTGTGTCATCGCGTACGCACCGTACCTTGCCGCTGACCTTTACCCTGGATGGCCTTCAGACCGAGGTCAGTTTGCCCTGCCGGCTGCTGACCTCAGATGCCGACGTCGGCGCCGAAGCGGCAAGGCTTGGCTTTGGCCTGTACCAGGCGCCCTTGCCCCGTCTTATGGCCGATCTGGCGGCTGGCGCATTAGTTGAAATTCTCGCTGATTATCGCCCTGCGCCGTTGCCGCTGTCCCTGCTCTATCCCAGCAACCGGCAGCTCTCTGCCCGGGTACAGGTATTTATCGACTGGGTGACGGTGCTGATGAAGGCACCCCTGACACAGCAGGCATCCGGAAGGCTAAAATAATATTTGCTATTATTCGCGGCACGTGCGTTAATCGTTGTGTCGATTTACCAGACGAAAAGTTATTATCTGAGTACGAGTTCTCATCTCCAGGCGTTATCCCTGATACCACCTTCCTTTGAGCAGTCCCGTTAGTATTTTGCTTTTTCTGTAAACAGGCCCTGTCAGATCCCCTATCGGCTCACGAAATAAGCCGCCATCTGACCCAAAACCCGGCTTACCACTAACAAAAAATAGCCGCGTTAATTTTCCTGAAAACGACCATTGTCTTTTCAACAGAACATTACCCATACAAGGTTTATATTATGATCGAACATATCCATTTTAGATGCCCATGCTGCCATGGCTCCCAGTACCGAACCTCTCAGTTTGACGTGACGGAAAAAAACCCTTTCGGTGCAAAATGTATTTTTTGCAAATCGGCGATGATGACATTTGATGCTATCCGCCCTCGTCATCTGGGCGCGCAGTCCACTGCACAGGCACAACAATAAGTATGCGTGGGTAAAGTATGCCTGTTATCCGCCAGGCGGATGGTGTCTTTTTATCAACCGCCGTTTTTGTCGGTTGAATGATTAACAGCGGGACCAGGCAACGCTTTTATCAGGGTGGTAATATTCTTCCCTGCATTAATTTCAACGTCAAAACAGTCCACCGCACGCAGAATAAGCCGCAAGCCTCTACCGCTTTCCGCTAACGGATCGACATCAAAGTGCTCATCACTACGCGCCAGCGCCAGGCGCTCGGCGGGAAAGGTTTCCCCCGCGTCGGTAAAGCGCAACGTCACCCGTCGGTCCACGACCCTAAATTCCACACCAAAACGACGTTGCCCATCCTCATGCAGCGCATAGCGAATAATATTCGTCGCCGTTTCACAGGCGGCGAGATCGAGCGCGAAACGCCACTCCTCCCCGACAGGCAGCGGAGCCATTTGCTGGGCAAGCCACTCCGCCAGCGGTGAAAGCGAGGTGAGTTCGGCAGGAAACATCATGATGCTATTCACGGGCACATCACTGATTTAACTGCGCAAGCGCTGAAATGCGATCCTCGCAAATACGGAAAATACGATCCATACGGGTCAGCGTGAACATATTGCGGATGCCAGGGTTCAGCGCGCACAGTGTCATCTCACCTTTTCCGTTCATGATTTTCATCAGAGAAACCAGCGTTCCCAGACCACTACTGTCGATAAAATCAATTTTGCTGAAATCAACAATCAGATCGCCGGGCGCTTCGCCTATCTCCTGGACGATTGCCGCTTTAAAGGCCACTGCGACGGAAGCATCCAGCCGCCGCACAACCGGCGTCAGGATCGTGACCGAGGCCTGCCGTTCAGTATCAATTTTCATCACTGTCCCCTGTACGTTCAATAATCAAGAGTGACACATCATCAGCCATTGCCTGCGGTTCACGGCCATCACCATTGCGCCAACGAGTGAGATGCCCGGCAAATTCCGCCAGCAGCGTAGGTAGCGAAAGCCTCACGCCATCCTGCAGACAACCCTGCAGGCGCACGTCGCCAAACTGTTCGCCGCTCAGGTTTTCACATTCGGTAATACCGTCGCTGAAGAGGCACAGCCGCTCCCCCGGCGCCAGCGAGAAGCTGACATCTGCCCATGAGAGATTGTCTATCAGCCCCACCGGCGCGCCACCGCTGCCGACCCGCCGAACACTTCCATCCAGGCTAACAATAAAGGGGGTAGGATGACCGCCCTGACACAGTTTACCCGCGCCGGTCTTCATGTCGATGACGCCATAGATCAGGGTGAAATAGCTGACGATATCTGCCTCGTCGCTACAAAAACGACCATTCAGGATCTGCACCACCTCGGCTGGTGACGCCGGCTGGTTGTCTGCAGTAAAAAGAAAACGCTCAACCGCCCTGCCATGCAGAAACTGGCGGGCGACGGCAAGCGACATCATCGCCGCCCCTACGCCGTGCCCGGAGACATCCACGCAGTAAAACCCGAGATGATCCCCCAGTGGGAAAACATTAAAAATATCCCCCGATACCCAGGCCGACGGCAGGAATATCCAGTCGGAGAAAAAACCCTGATGGCACAGCTGATGGGCGGGGAGAACCGACTGTTGAATGCGCGCCGCCAGCTCCAAATCGTGCTCAATCTGCCGCAGCGCTTCGCTCAGCCGCGCATTGCGCGCGGCGAGGTCAGACTCCAGAGAGAGGATCCGCGCCCCGGCATGCAGCCGCGCCCGCAGTTCACTCTGCTCCACCGGCTTACTGAGAAAATCGTCGGCCCCGGCCTCAAACCCCAGCGTTAAATCGCCCGGATTTTCGCGGGCGGTGAGCAATATCAGATAAACGTAGTGGCCAAAGTGGCGGCGGCGAACTTCCCGGCACAGCGTCAGGCCATTCATCTCCGGCATTTCCCAGTCGCTAATCACCAGGCTGACGGACTGGTTCTCCAGGATCGCCAGTGCAGCGACGCCGTTTTCCGCCTCACTGACGATATAGCCCCACTGCGTCAACATTCGGCTCAACAGCCGACGATAAACCAGCGAATCTTCAACAATCAGGACGTGCTGTGCCGACATTGCGCCTCCTAAATCGGCAGGAACCAAATCAGGCTGACCGTGCCTTCACGAAACTTGCCGCTGTACGTTATCAGTTTAGTCAGTAGCGGGTTGGCTTGCTCATCAGCAACGGGGTTGTCAACCAGGCTATACTCCAACCTGACGGCAACGCCAATCGACTGTAGCGACAAACCGGCGATAAATGGCTGGTCAGCAAAAGTATCGTGTGGCTGATGCTGGATAAAGACGGGTGAGCGGCGGCCCGCTTTACCGCAGAATGGCAACGAGGAAATCCTGTAAGGGGAAAACTCATGCATGGCCAGCGCGTGTCGCCTGCGGATCCTAGCCCGCCCGGCCGCTGCCGGGCGAACGGGTCATGAGGAACGCACCATGAAGTTTTATCGCGATCTTTTTGAAGCCAGTCTGAATCGCGTCGTACCGGAGCACGATAAAAAGCGCTTTTTTCAGGCCTTCTACAGCACCTTTATCCATATGTCGCCCGAGACGGAGCAGCACTTCTCACGACGCCCGGGCGAGGAAGGCCAGCAGATGATCTTTAAAAGCTTTTTCGCCATGCTGGCGGTCAACGGCGACCTCTTTGTACCCGATTTTCTGGAACGGCTGGCACGCGAGCAGAGCGAGGAAGGCCTGCGTCTGCCGCCGCGGTTTTTTGCGCTGTGGCGAGAAGCAATGCTCAAAACCGTCCGCGCCAGCGATCCACTGTGCGATGAAGAGATCCTCACTGCATGGGCAATGGCGATCGCCCCTGGTCTTGAGTATCTGCGCCGCCAGGCGGAGCTCCACTATCAGACCGCAGGTCAGTGATCATGCGCGCCGATAACCGTGTCGACCTCAACGTCCTGCCCTCAGCGGTGATGATCTACGATGATCGCGAACGACTGCAGGCCTGGAATGATAAGGTGACGCTGTTTTATCCAACGATCGCGCCCTGGCTCGCCGTCGGCGCTCCCCTGGAGAGCCTGGCGGAGAAGTTCATTGATGCCGGGTATAACATCGACCCTGGCCGGCAACAGACGCTACGCGAGACGATTATCCGCAACTGCCGCCAGGCGAACCATTGCGAAGTCAGGCAATCGGGAAAACGTCGGCTGTACGTCCAGCATCAGCGGCTGGGGGATGGTGGAATTGTCAGTCTGCATACCGACATCACCGAGCTTGACGACGCCCGACGCGCACGTCACCAGCTTCACGACGATTTTTTATTCACTGCGGAGTCGATCCAGATTGGTATCTGGGACTGGCAGGTCTCCCACGACAATCTCCAGGTGAATGACACCCTGCTGGCGATGGTCGGCCAGTCGCGGACACAGTGGCGCTATCCGCTGCGTTTTATGCTCAATCTGGTCCACGAGGACGATCGCACTACCCTGCAACAGGCGATGATCGCCTCGCAAAACGAGCATATGCCGGTTTTTGAATGTGAACTTCGCGTCCAGCACCCGACGCAGGGCTGGCGCTGGATGCTGCTCTCCGGGCAAATCGTCACCCTCAATATGCAGCAACAGGCAGAGCGAGTGATCGGGACGTTGCAGGATATTACCCGGCGCAAAGCCGCAGAGCTGCTGGCCATTGAGGCGGCGAAGGAGGCCCGCGAGGCAAACGAGGCCAAAAGCGCCTTCCTCGCCAATATGAGCCACGAAATCCGCACCCCGATGAACGGCATTCTCGGCATGACGCAGCTGTGCCTCGACACGCCGCTGACCGCGGAGCAACGGGAGTACCTTTCGCTGGTGATGAGCTCAGCCCAGTCGCTGCTGCACATTATTAACGACATTCTTGATTTCTCACGCATTGAGTCGGGCAAGATGCAGGTGGACGAAGAGCCGCTGGAGATCCGCCCCTTTATTCAGTCGCTGATCCGCCCGCATATGCCCGCCGCCAGCGAAAAGGGTATTGAGCTGCTGGTGGATATCTCCCCTGCGGTACCGGAGGTGCTGATCGTCGATGGCCCCCGGCTGCGGCAAATCCTGACTAACCTGTTGGGTAATGCGCTGAAGTTCACTCATCAGGGGGAGGTTCTGCTGGCGATAGCGCCGGCCGACGACGAAAGCCGCTGGCGCTTTCGCATTCGCGATACCGGGATCGGCATCGCCCCGGAGAAGCAAAAGGCGATCTTCGAAGCCTTCAGCCAGGCCGATAGCTCTACCACCCGCCGCTACGGCGGCACCGGGCTGGGGTTAACCATTTCAGCCCGCCTGGTCAGCCTGATGGGCGGCGAGCTGATGGTGGAGAGCCAGCCCGGGGCGGGCAGCGAATTTGCCTTCACCCTGCCGCTGGCAGGTCTGCACACCGCCTCCGCTAACGCCCCGCCGGGACGCTTCAACAATGAGCGGGTGCTGGTGGTTGACGACAACAGCACCAACCTGCGCCTGCTCGACACCATGCTTCGCCAGATGGGACTGATACCGACCTGCGTGGACAACGCCGGCGAGGCGTTACGCCGGGCCGCCGAAGGGCCGCCCTGGCCGCTGATCCTGCTCGACGCGCAGATGCCGGACATGGACGGCGTATCGCTGGCGCTGGAGCTGTCCGCTCTGCCCGAAGCACGGCAGAGCCAGATCATTATGCTCAGCTCCATGAGCCGTCATTTTGACGCCAATATGCTTAAGCGCATCGGTATCGCCCACTATCTGCATAAACCGGTGGCGCAGCGCGAACTGCATCAGGTTATCGCCGGTATTCTGGTCCCCACGCCAGTGGCGACAACAACGCCAGCCCCCGTTGCGGCGCCGGTCAGGGCCCAGGCCGGGCTGCATATCCTGCTGACCGAGGACAATCTGGTTAACCAGAAGGTCGCCAGACGGCTGCTGGAGCAGCTTGGTCACCGCTGCGAGGTAGTGAACAACGGCCGGGAGGCGCTGGAGCGCTGGCGCGCCGCCTGCTGGGATCTCCTGCTGATCGATCTGCAAATGCCGGAGATGGACGGTGAAACCGCCATCCGCCTGCTGCGCGAAGAGACGCTGGCGCGGGGCCGGGAGCACCAGCCCGCGATGGCCATGACCGCCCACGCCATGCAGGGCGATAGAGAGCGCTGTCTGGCGATGGGCTTCGACGGCTATATCGCCAAACCGGTGAGTCAGGAGGCGCTACGGGAAGCCATCGCCCTCGTCGGCGCAGCGGAAGATTGCGGTCTGGAGGAAGGGGAAGGCCTGCCGGACGAGGCCCACCTGCTAAAACAGTGCGCCGACGATCCTGAGCTGGTCGAGGAGCTGCTGGGACTCTTCGCTGAAGGGCTTGATGCTGCGGTCATCGCCCTCACCCACGCCATTGATGCTAATGACCGGGAGACGCTGCGCCGTACCGCCCACAAGCTGCGCGGCGAGGCGGTCACCCTCGGCTTTCAACGCCTTGCCGGGGTGCTCCAGCAGCTGGAGAGCCAGGCGACGTCGCCCGACCAAACCGTGTCTGACGCTCTGCGCGACGCGCTGGCTGAGGCGATCACAGGCTGCCACTTGTGGCTGCGGCGCAGAGCGCAGGCGGCTTCACGCTAAGCTCCTCTCAGTCGTGGATTTTCACCCCCAGACAGCTGCGAACAAATTCAGGGTTAAAGTGTTTCACCGCTTCGCCAACGTAACCTAAATCCAGGGCGCCGATCTGCGCCATTTCGCTCGTGGTGAGCGAGAAATCCCAGATGGCAAAGTTCTCTTCAATACGCTCCTGGCGGGTGGATTTAGGGATCACCGTGACGCCACGCTGCACGTTCCAGCGCAGGATAACCTGCGCAATGGTTTTTTGATGGGCATCGGCAATCCCCTGCAGCATCGCCTCTTGATACGGATTATGTCTGCCACCGCCTAACGGCGCCCACGCTTCCGGCTGAACGTGATAATGCTTCATGGTTTCCAGCGCCGCAGGCTGCGCGAAATAAGGATGCAGTTCAACCTGGTTCACCATCGGCCTGATTCTGACGGTTTCGCAGAAGTTAGCTAACACATGGGGGTAGAAATTGGAGACACCGATCGCTTTCAGGGTACCGACCTCATAAACCTCCTCCAGCGCGCGCCAGGCGCTGAAATAATCCCCCATCGCCTGATGTAATAGATAAAGATCGAAGTATTCCAGGCCCGATTTTTTTAATGACGCCGCAATACCGGCTGCCGCTAACTCGCCGCTGGCCATATCCTGAACCCAGAGTTTAGAGGTAATAAAAAGCTCCTCGCGGGTACACAGACCTTGTGCAATAGCTTCACGGACGGCGTCACCGACGGCGTCTTCATTGTCATAGACGGCGGCAGTATCGATGAGGCGATAACCGGTGCGAATGGCGTTCAACACCGCCTGCTTACACTCCGCTTTATCGGTCACTTTGAAAACGCCAAAACCCAACATCGGCATTTTGCGAGCATTACTTAATACTGAATAGTCCACGGTGAAGCCCTCATCATGTAAAAAAGCAATGGTAAGCCAAAAACGCCGTCACGATTAGACGGTCAATCCTGATTTGACCTATGCATCCAGTTCATTAATCGCGTTGCGCTGAGATGACCTGTGTTTGACAGAGAGCAGGACGCTCCCTCCCGCGGCACCCAGCAGTAACAAACCGCTCAGTGCAAAAGTGCTGTGCCATCCCAGACGATCAAACGCCAGGCCGCCTGCCGTTGACCCGAGGGCTATCGATAGCTGGATCACGGCGACCATCAGCCCGCCGCCCGCCTCCGCATCCTCGGGCAGCGTCCGCGCAATCCATGTCCACCAGCCGGTGGGCGCCGCCGTCGCCAGCAGCCCCCACAGGCTTAACAGTACGGCGACCGATCCCGTGTGGTGTCCGGCCAACAGAAGCGTTCCGGCAATTGCGGCCATCAACAAAGGGATAGCCACCAGCGTCGGATAAAATCGGGCATTCAGAACGGTCGTAATAAGCAGCGTGCCGACAAAACCGGCGATACCCATTGCCAGCAATATCAGGGACAGACCAGAAGGACTGACTTGGGTCACCGTCTCCAGAAACGGTCGCACATAGGTAAATAAGGTAAACTGTCCCATAAAGAACAGTCCGCAGGCCAGCAATCCCAGGGATAGCGTAAAAAGACGGAACAGACGCAGCACCGATCCCTGCCGCTGTGGTGCGCGCGGACTTTTCATCGACGGCAGGCTAATGCATTGCCAGACGAAGGCCAGCACCGCCAGCGGGACAAGACATAAAAAGGCGCCGCGCCAGCCGACGGTGGCCCCCAGGTAGCTGCCCAGCGGCGCTGCCACAACGGTGGCCAGCGCGTTGCCGCCGTTAAAGATGGCCAGTGCGCGGGGGACCTGGCGTTGCGGCACCAGCCGAATGGCCGTTGCCGCCGACATCGACCAGAAGCCGCCGATGACGATCCCGATCATCGCTCTGCCCAGCATATAAACCGGGAAACTGGACGCCAGGGCAATAATCACTCCAGAGGCCGCCATCAGCGCCGTGAGCCCCAGCAGTAGCCATTTACGATCCAGCGATCCGGTAAGACGGGAAATGGTCAGGCTGGTCAGTACCGCCAGCGCGCCCGAAAGCGTAATGCCCTGACCGGCTAATCCCTCGGTAATGTGTAAATCACCCGCGATGGGTGTCAACAGACTGACCGGCATAAATTCTGAGGCAATGAGCACAAATACGCAGAGCGTCATCGCCAGGACGCCGCTCCAGTGTGCCCGGGTATTACCTAATGCAGACATTCTTTATCTCCGACAATACAAAGCCGCCTGCAGGCGGCTTAGGGGATGTCTCCGACACAGGAGATCTATTTCAGATTGGTTTTGAAGAACTGCTCGAACCTGGCAAATGGGATTTTGCCCGCGACGTTGTCATAGAGATCGACGTGGTTTGCGCCAGGGACAATCACCAGCGCTTTCTCTTTACTGCCGATGGCCTTAAAGGCATCTTCGGCAAAATAGCGTGAATGGGCTTTTTCACCGGTCACGATAAGCGTCGGAATAGTCACTTCGCTGGCGTAACTCAGCAGCGGCATATTCATAAACGACAGCGGCATCGTTGCATTCCAGGCCCCGGTTGAATTAACCGAACGCGGATGGAAACCACGCGGCATACGGTAATAATCGAAGAACTCTTTCAGGACCGGGTTGGGGTTGGCGGGCAAGGTTTCCGGCAAAATACGATCGGCAGCGCTGACGTTGCCCTTATCATCAACATAAATGTCATGCCCACCGGGGGCGAAGGTGCCGTTTGCCGCATCTTTCCAGCGCTGCACGTTCAGATAGCGCAGTACGGCGCGACGATCGGCAGTGGTATAGCGGTCTTTGCCATCGCCCACCCCATGCCCCATCGCGCGGCTCATGTCATACATTACGCTGGTCGCCACCGCTTTGACGCGTGTATCCATCGCCGCGTCGTTTAGGGCCATACCGCCCCAACCACAAATGCCGAGCAAACCGATACGGTTGCGATCCACCTCTTTTTGCAGGCCCAGAAAGTCCACCGCGGCACTAAAATCCTCGGTATTGATATCCGGTGAGGCCACGTTGCGTGGGTAGCCACCGCTTTCGCCCGTATACGATGGGTCAAACGCCAGGGTGACAAAACCTTGTTCGGCCAGCATCTGGGCATACAGGCCGCTGGACTGCTCTTTTACCGCGCCGAAGGGACCGCTCACGGCAATGGCTGCCAGTTTGCGTTCACCGCGATCCTTCGGCAGGTAGAGATCGCCAACTAAGGTTATCCCGTAGCGGTTCTGGAAGGTCACCTTACGGTGATCCACTTTCGAACTCTCAGCAAAAGTTTTGTCCCATTTTTCAATCATTGAAACAGGCGCATTCGGGTTAGTTGTCTCAGCAGAGCTCATCGTTGTGACTCCAGTTAATGAGGCGCAAAGCAGCATGGCGGGTATCGCGGCTGTCAGTTTTTTGGTGAAAACCGTCATCAAAATTCCCCTAAATAAACGTGATCAATGCAAGTCTTCAGTAGACAACGCTGCTGTGCTTTGTTGTCGTGCGCTTAGTGTAGCCAGCAGTAATGGTTCTGATTAGAGGCTGAAAAGTGCTAAAATTAATACCATATTGTTCTAAATGGCATCTGGGTGACGAGGCAGGAGAATGGCGAAACGGGAAAACTATAATGACCTCTATCTGTTTATGCAGGTGGTGCGGGAAGGCAGTTTTACCGCCGCAGCGCAACGACTTGGCCTGGCGCAGTCCGGTGTAAGCCGTGCGGTTCGTGAACTTGAAGAGCGGCTGGGCGTTCAGCTTCTGGTGCGCACCACCCGCCGATTGTCGCTCACTCAGGCGGGTGAGCAGCTCTATCACAATGTCGAATCCGGTTTCGACGCCTTAGATATGGGACTCGCCACGCTGGCCCACTATCGTCAAACGCCCTCCGGTACGGTACGCATCAATGCCAGCCAGCATGCCATTGATAAAGTCCTGCTGCCGAAGCTGGCAGTATTTAAACAACGCTATCCCGATATCAGACTGGAACTGATCAGCGAAAGCCGGTTTGTCGATATTATTGCGCAGCGATTTGATGCGGGCGTACGTCTGGGCCCGGAAGTCGGAAGCGGCATGATTGCGGTACGCATTTCGCCCGATATGGAGATGGCGGTGGTGGGTACCCCGGAACATTTTCGACGCTACGGCTTTCCACAAACGCCCGCCGATTTAGTCGCCCACCCCTGCATCGCTTATCAGTTCGGCGACGGCAGCCTTTACGCCTGGGAACTTAATGTGGATGGCAAAAAAATTACCCACCCGCCTCAGGGACAGTGGGCTTTCGCCGATAGCTACATGGAAGCCAAAGCGGCGAGGCTCGGTCTGGGGCTGGCCTATGTCCCGGAAGAACTGATTACCGACGATCTCGCCCAGGGCACGCTTATCCGGGTGCTCCAGCGTTATAGCCAGCGTCTGGAAGGTTCATTTCTCTATTACCCGCACCGCAATGTGTCGCCCGCGCTGAGAGCGGTCATTGATACATTGCGAATGTAGCTGAGGTTGCCTGCAGGCAGCAGGCAACCGGTAGCGGCCGGTGACAGCTTCTGTACTCGGACCTGTCATTTAATTCCGATCGATGCAAACAGTAATGCCAGACGGAAATGAATTTATATAAATATTAATTTTGTGAGTTATGTACTTCATTATAAAGTTTAGAAGCAGCACCTCTGCGTAACAAGCTAAAAAAGCAAATAATCGTAAAGATGAAGGGGTAAATAGCCAAAACCCATGCCAGTTTTTGATTTTTAATAATATTATTTATAGTATCACTCAACGAACCACTTGAAAAGTTCTCACAAATCCTGTCAACCGAGCGCACACTTATCCCCGCTTTTTCTGAGAAAACCGTTTTATCGAAATCTTCACTTTCACACTGTTTTTTATCGAGCTTCCACTCAGTCCAGTTCAGGGGAAGGTAATTATTGGTCCAGATCGAACTCTCAGCAATATGATCATTAATCCAAACCCATGACTTGTCATCGCCTAATCGTACTAATGCGGATGGCTTCAATGCCAGCAACATAAAATTTGATAATAGCAGCATAGTTAACACACAAGAGACAAATACACCAACGTTAGCGATAAATAATGGTTTTATTGCCTTAAGCGTTGATATTTCAAACCATCCTTTCGCGGCTGTGACATGACGAATATCTATATTTTTCTTTTTCGTCCAGTTAATCAGTGACTTGATCTCTTCTTTATTTCTTGCGCCGACATTAAATAAAACATTAAAACGTTCAACATCATTTCTCTCATTGAAATATGCATTTATTTTACCGTCGTGAAACGTTTTCCCTCCCAGGCAGAACTCCCATAGCCGGTTCAATAAAGAATATGCGGATCCTGCCCGTTTCCAGATAAACACTCCTAATAAACCAAAAGTAACAAAAATTAACGCGCTATTTATCAGTCCATCAAAATTCCATATCGAAGAAATTAAACTTTCCATCTAGCCCCTCTTAATCATCCCGCTAATCGTATGCTCAGCAATCACACCACAGCATCATTACAAAATAAATATTTTTTAACTGCAACTTTTCTTATCGAGAGCACAAGGTCATTGCCGATATCTTCTTATACGCAGGCCACAACTATACGTCACGCTCTTCTGCTACTTGAGCCTTACATTCCACCTCAGTGCTGCTACGCTATCTCTGAGAAAATGGCGAAGGAGATATAATGAAAGTCCTCAATATCCTGATCCGTCGATGCGTGCTGATTGCCCGCTTTGAAGATACCGTTTCGTTCTACGAAAATCTCATCGCGCAGAAGGCAAGGTTGCGTTTCGACTATCCCGAATACGATCTCAAACTGGCGCAGGTGGGTTCCGTGCTTTTAATTGGCGGAACCGAGCAAAGCCTGGCGCCGTTTCGCGCCACCGAGGCCACTTTCCTGGTAAACGACATTACCGCCTGGGAGAAACATCTGCCTTCCACCGGGGCAACGATTATCAACCCGGTGAAGGCCGTGCCAACCGGCTGGAACATGCTGGTTCGGCATCCGGATGGCATGGTTGCCGAATACGTTGAGCATCATGATAAAAACCCGGCGGATGAGATCTTCTGATGCTTCGCGACCAGATGGTAGAACCTGGCATCAGTCGGCCATACTGCCAGAAAAGTCATGCTTTCTGCTGTATCGGGAGAAGGAGAGCAGGAGAAACTGGCGCTGCAAGCCGCGCCAGCGCGGAGTTCAGCGATGGTTGCCTGACATCTTCAGGCAACCACGACCGGTTAGTGCTTCACGATATACATGGTACGGCTGTAGGCCACATCTTCCGGGTTGGTGATCGGGTAGCCTTTCAGCCACGGCTTAATCAGCCGGCCGTTAGTGTACTGGTAGATCGGCGCGATCGGCGCTTTGACCATAATGATCTTCTCCGCCGCGTTGTAATCGTCGTTACGCGCTTTGGCCGAATTCTCCACCGCCGCCTGGGCGAGGATTTTGTCGTACGCCGGATCGTTAAAGCGCGAGATATTTCCGCTGTGGGTGGAGGTCAGCAGCGACAGGAAGGTGGACGGCTCGTTGTAATCCCCTACCCACGAGGCGCGGATCACGTCGAAATTGCCGGTATTACGGCTGTCGATATAGGTTTTCCACTCCTGGTTCTGCAGTTTCACTTCCACGCCGAGGTTCTTTTTCCACATCGACGCCACCGCGATGGCTATCTTCTGGTGGTTCTCAGAGGTGTTATACAGCAGCGTCAGCTTCAGCGGACGATTCGGGCCATAGCCGGCGGCAGCCAGCAGGGCTTTCGCCTGGGCATTAAGTTCGGCCTGACTCATGCTCTCAAACTGCGACGGCTGTGGGGTGAAGCCGGCCGTCACGTCCGGGGTGAAGCGCCAGGCCGGTTTTTCTCCGGTCCCCAGCACCTTCTCCGCCATTACCCGGCGATCGATGGTCATACTCAGCGCCAGCCGTACCCGCTCATCCGCCGTCGGCCCCTTTTGGGTATTAAAGGCGTAGTAGTAGGTACCCAGTTGCGGCGGGGTATACACCTGCCCCGGAATATCCTTCAATAGCTTCTGATACATATTCTTTGGGAAAGATTCGGTGATATCGATATCGCCAGCGAGATAGCGCTTGGTGGCAGCAGACTCCTGGTTGATCGGCACAAAGGTGACCTGCTGGATCACCGTTTTGGCGTTATCCCAGTACTGTGTGTTCGGCACCAGCACCAGTTTTTCATTGACCACGCGGTCTTTCAGAATATAGGCGCCGTTGCCCACCAGGCTGCCGGGCCGCGTCCAGTTCGCGCCGCTGTCGACATTCGCTTTTTGCACCGGGTAAAAGGCAAAGCTAGCGGTCAGATTACTAAACCACGGCAGTGGTTTATCCAGCTGCACCCGCAGGGTGTGGGCATCGACGGCGGTGACCCCCAGGGTCTCCGGCGCGGCTTTACCGTCGATAATGTTCTGTGCGTTAGCGATCCCCGCGAGGGCCGCAAACCAGGCGAACGGCGAGGTGGTTTTCGGATCCACCAGACGCTGCCAGCTATAGACGAAATCTTCGGCGGTAACCGGCGTGCCGTCGGACCAGCGGGCGTTATCACGCAGGGTGAAGGTCCAGACGCGGTTATCGTTGCTCTGCCAGCGGGTCGCCACGCCCGGAACCAGGTTGCCTTTCGCATCCTGATTAACTAAACCTTCAAACAGATCGCGGATCACCTGGATTTCCGGCAGGCCCACCGCTTTGGCGGGATCTAACGAGGCGGGTTCATCTTTGATATGGCGTACTAACAGCTGTTTTTCCGCCAGTACCGTGCCCGGCGGTACATCCGCCGCCCAGGCCAAAGAAGATACGCTGGCTAACCACAGCGCGCCGCATGTCAAAGCGACAGGATACTTCATAAGATCCCCTTTAAAATGAAAAAAATACCGCCAACAGAGCGATAATTATTTGTTTCATCACCTGAAATTGCAAACGACATATGATAGAAAATTGATGTGTCGTCGGATTTCACGCCCCAGGGAATGGGTTTGATCCCGACACACTTTTCGCCAACACTGAATAATAACGACACACAGGAAGCCCTATGTCTATTTCACGCCCTCGCCCGCAGCGCGGCGACTTTCCGCCGGGAACCCGGCAGTACGGCAGCTCGGAACTGGGCGCGCCGCTGCTGTGGTTTCCTGCGCTGCAGGCCGACAGCTGTAGCGGGCTGATTATTGCCGGCACCCACGGTGATGAGAACTCGTCGATTGTGACCCTCTCCTGCGCCCTGCGCACCCTGAAACCTGAGCTGCGCCGTCATCACGTGGTGCTGACGGTCAATCCTGACGGCTGCCAGCTCGGGCTGCGGGCCAACGCCCGTGGCGTTGACCTCAACCGTAACTTTCCAGCCGCTAACTGGAAGCAAGGGGAAACGGTGTACCGCTGGAACAGCGCGGCAGAAGAGCGAGACGTGGTGCTGTTGACCGGCGAGCAGCCGGGTTCGGAGCGGGAGACCCAGGCGCTGTGCCAGTTGATCCATCAGATCCATCCGGCGTGGGTAGTCTCCTTTCACGATCCGCTGGCCTGTATCGAAGACCCGGGCCACAGCCCGCTGGGGCGCTGGCTGGCCGACGCCTTCTCCTTGCCGCTGGTGGGTAGCGTGGGATATGACACGCCGGGCTCCTTTGGCAGCTGGTGCGCCGATATCGGACTCCCCTGCATCACCGCCGAGTTTCCGCCGGTCTCCGCCGACGAGGCAACAGAGCGTTACCTGCCGGCGATGACCGATTTGCTGCGCTGGCAGGCTTAAAGATGAAGCACGCCGGTGCTGAACCGCAGCGCCGGCTCGATGTCCACCGCCAGCCATGTCGGTCCATCGAGATCGGCAAAGCGCGCCAGCGGCGCCAGGGGGAGCGCGGCGGCGATCCCGCGCGAGGTGCAGAGCATACAGCCCAGCATCCGTTCAAAGCCCTGCCGTTCCGCCTCCCCGGCCAGGGCCAGCGCTTCGGTCAGGCCGCCCGTTTTATCCAGTTTGATGTTGACCATCTCATACCGTCCGCGCAGCCGCGGCAGGCTCTCCCGGGTATGGCAGCTCTCATCGGCGCAAATCGGCAGCGGATGAACGAAGTTTTCCAGCGCCGCGTCGGCGTCGGCAGGGAGCGGCTGCTCGAGCATCGCCACGCCGAGGTCTGCCAGCAGCTGACAGCGCGCCGCCAGCCCCTCGCTGTGCCAGGACTCATTGGCGTCGACAATCAGCGTGGCCTGCGGTGCCGCCTGGCGGATAGCGATTAGCCGCTCGCTGATCAGCCGGTCGTCAAGCTTCACCTTCAACAGCTGAGCCCCCTTCTGCCACAGCGCCGCGGCGCTGGCCGCCATCTGGTCCGCCGTGCCAATCACCACCGTCTGAGCGGTGATTACCCGGTTAGGTAACGCCACGCCCAACAGCTGGGGCAAGGTTTTGCCTTCGCGTCGCGCCTGCAGATCCCACAGCGCGCAGTCAATGGCATTGCGCGCGGCGCCTGCCGGCAGCAACCGCTGCAGCTGTTCGCGGGTGAGGCCCGCCTCCAGCTGCTCGCCGATCGCCATCACCTGGGCCATCACCGAGGCGATACTCTCGCCATAGCGGGGATACGGTGTGCATTCGCCCACCCCTTTCACGCCGTCCTCTTCCAGTTCCACCACCACCACTTTTGCTTCGCTGCGGCTGCCGCGGGCGATCACAAAGGGGGTATGTAGCGGCCAGGCTTCCTCGTACACTCGCACGTTGCGCATTCCCTTGTCCTCACAGGTAGATGTTAAATAGGGTTTGCCGTGTAGCTGGCGGATGTCATACACTACTCGCGACGTTAACTATATGTAAACAGGAAGATAACCATGTCACAAACCGTGCATTTCCAGGGCAACCCCGTTTCTGTTCAGGGCACCATTCCGCAGGCAGGCGCTAAAGCGCAGCCGTTTACGCTGGTCGCCAAAGATCTCTCTGACGTCGCGCTGAGCCAGTACGCCGGCAAACGTAAAGTACTAAATATTTTCCCGAGCATTGATACCGGCGTGTGTGCCGCATCAGTGCGTAAATTCAACCAGCTGGCCGCTGAACTGGACAACACCGTGGTGCTGTGCATTTCCGCTGACCTGCCGTTCGCCCAGTCCCGCTTCTGCGGCGCGGAAGGCCTGAGCAACGTGGTGACCCTTTCCACGCTGCGCGGCGCGTCCTTCCTGGCTGACTACGGCGTCACTATCGCCACAGGTCCGCTGGCAGGCCTGGCCGCTCGCGCCGTGGTCGTTATCGATGAGAACGATCAGGTCGTCTACAGCCAGCTGGTGAACGAAATCACCGAAGAGCCGGACTACGACGCCGCGCTGGCCGCCCTGAAAGCCTGATAACAGACGGCCCGGGCGCATCGCGCCTGCGGACATCCGCTCTGCCCGGCCCTCGCTCTGCGAGGGCTTTTTATTGCCGCGGCGCATAGCGGGAGATGGCCCGCGCCATCGCCGGGCCGGTCAGCAAAATGGTAAACAGCCGCAGCGTCTGGAGCGCCATAATAAACGACATATCCGCCCGGGTACCGGCGGCGATAATCGCCACCGTGTCCAGCCCGCCAGGGCTGGTCGCCAGATAGGCGGTCATAAAGTCCATCTGCAGAATGTGGGTCAGGCCGAGGGCCATCAGGGCACACATCAGGATCAGCCCAAGGATGGAGGCGATAATCTGCGGTAGCGTCTTCAGCGCCAGCAGAAAAATAGCTTTGTTAAACTGAAGACCGACCGTCCAGCCGAGCACCGCATAGGCCATCGCCAGCAGCCACTCCGGCAGCTCCAGCATCACCCAGCCGTTCCCCTGCGCCAGCGCGCCAAGCAGCATCGGCAACAGCATGGCCCCGGAGGGGATGCGCAGCCGCATGCCCAACCAACAGGCTAGCGCCGTCAGCAGCAACGTGAAAGGGAAATTCAGGGTCAACGATGGAAACCAGACAATATCCTGAGCCATTGCCTGCGCTTCATTGCCCAACGCATAACGCACCACCAGCGCCGCCGCGCCGACGACAAACAGCACCCGCAGATACTGCATCAGCGCCACCAGCCGCACATCGGCCCCGTACTCCTGGGCCATCACCACCATTGCCGACGCGCCGCCGGGAGAACTTCCCCAGGCGCCGGTGGCGCCGGGCAGCGCGCTGTAGCGGACCAGCAGCCAGCCGGTAAGGCCGCTGATCGCCAGGGTGGTCAACAGGATCGCCAGCACCAGCGCCCAGTTGCTGAACAGCACGCTAAAAACTGAGGGGTTGATCGCCCGGGCGATCATGCAGCCGACAATAGCCTGCGCCGCCAGGTAACAAGCGCGGGGGATCTGCAGCTTCACCCCGCGCAGGCTCAATATAATGCCGGCGATGAGCGGCCCCAGCAGCAGCGCCGCCGGCAGATGAAGTCGTAACAGCAGCGCGGAGAAGAGAACAGAGAGCAGCAGCAATGTTAGCCATTGCCCAATCGCGAGACGCGACGCCAAGATGCACCACCCCGGAAAAAGAATTAAAAAACCAGTATATACAGGTTTTGCCCGCTTTGCAGGCCGGGATGCCGGCGACGAGGGTCGCCGGCCGGGCGGGATTATTCGTCGCCCTTTTTCTGGCTCAGACCATATTCGCGCAATTTGTTAGCGATGGCGGTATGCGACACCCCCAGACGTTTCGCCAGCTTACGGGTGCTGGGGTAGCTGCGATACAGTTGGGTCAGCACCGAACGCTCAAAGCGGCGGGTGATGTCGTCCAGCGACCCTTCCATCGCCTCCTCACCCACTGGCAGCGACGCGACGTCATGGTCCGGCAGCAGAATGTCCTGCGGACGCAGCTCGAATCCTTCCAGCTGAGTCAGCGCGCGATAGACGGCATTCTTCAACTGGCGAACGTTGCCGGGCCAGCTGTAGCGGGTGAGCACCGTACTGAGATCGGCGGAGAGCTTCGGCCGCGGGACCCCCTGCTCATCAGCAAAGCGGGCCACGAACAGCTCCGTCAGCGGCATAATGTCCTGCGGGCAGTCGCGCAGCGGCGGCAGATACAGCGTCAGGACGTTGAGGCGATAGTAGAGATCTTCACGGAACAGCCCTTTCTGCACCAGCTCGACCAGGTTTTTCTGCGTCGCGCAGATCACCCGCACATCGACGTGCACTTCATGATCCTCGCCAACGCGGCGGAAGGTGCCGTCGTTGAGGAAGCGCAGCAGCTTAGTCTGCATTCGCGGCGACATCTCGCCAATTTCATCCAGCAGCACCGAGCCGCCGTTGGCCTGCTCGAAGAAGCCTTTTTTACCCTGCAGGGCGTCGCCAAACAGCTCACTCTCGACGGCATCTTCAGGAATAGAGCCGCAGTTGAGCGCCAGATAGGGTTTGCCCGCCCGCGGGCTGGCCAGATGACAGGCATGCGCCAGCAGATCTTTACCGGTACCGGTGTCGCCGACAATCAGCAGCGGCGCGCTGAGCATCGCCAGCTTGCGCGCCTGCTCCACCACGTGGCGCATTTTCGGTCCCACCGCAAGGATCTGGCTGAAGGCGCTGGTGTCCTGGCTGGTCATGGTCTGCAGCTGGCGTCCCATGCGTACGGTTGAGCGCAGCATCGCCACGGCGCCAGTGAGCACCCGTTCGTTATGTTCCCCTTCCAGATAGACCGGGGTCACTTCCAGCAGGAAATTCTGACCATTCACCACCACATGCTCCGCCAGCGTCTCCTGCGGGCTGCTCTCCAGCCAGCGCTGGGCGTTAAAATCGGCGATCAACTGCGCCACCGGGTGGTTACGCAGCTTCGCCTGGCTTTGACCAAACAGCAAACAGCTGGCGGGGTTGGCCAGTTCCACCCTGCCTTTGGTATCCAGCGACAGCACCGGCTCCGGCATCGCCACCAGCAGGGCGCTGAGCGCCAGGTGTTCGCGTTCAGACGGCATCCACGGCACAGTGCGCACGTCGGTTACGCCAGCGATTCGGCGGATCTCCGCCATCAGGCTGCTGAAAGTGGCGAACTCCAGTTCGGCGAAATTGAGGTAAATTCGGCCAATAGGGTCAATATCGATACCGCGCAGGTCAATGCCGCGCAGCACCAGCAAATCGAGCAATTCACGAGTCAGACCGAGACGGTCTTCACAAAAGACTTCAAGACGCATGGGAGTGTTCACCCTAAAAGTGCCAATGACGGGAGAATAATAGGCCAGGAATGGGTTTTCGGGAAGCTAACTGTCAACAATTATTGACAGTATGGCGGAAAAATGGGCGTTGCGCCGTAAAGTCAGGCGGTCAGGGGTTAAATCACCGGCCAGGGGGCCGGTGAGTCTCGGGTCAGGCGTGAAAAGCAGGCAGCCACTGACGGTTCTCGGCGATCACCTCATCCAATGCCAGTTCGAGCTTCTCGCCGCTGACGATCAGTGGATTCAGCATCAGAGCACGCCATGCCGTATGGCGGTTGCCAGTGAGCGCGGCCTCGATAGTCAGCCGTTCAAATGATTTCATCAGCTGCAGCAAACGCAGGGTATCTTCCGGGAACGGCGCCACATTGAGAGGCAGCGGACCAGAAGCGGTAATCAGCGAGCTGACCTCTACCGCGCAGTCATCCGGCAGGCCATTGATAGCGCCGTTATTACGCGTGTTGACGTGCATGATAATCCGCTTGTCGTTGTAGATGGCATTCATCAGCTCGCAAGCCGCCTCGGAATAGTACTGGCCGCCGCGGCCTTCCAGCGCCTTGGGCTTAACCGCCAGGTGCGGGTCGCGGTACTGGTCAAACAAGGTTTTTTCCAGCTGTTTAACCACTTCGCCACGAGTCCCTTCGCCGCCCGCCTCCGCCAGCTCCTGGCGCAGCAGATCGTCTTTCATGTAGTAATAACGCAGATAGGCGCAGGGGATCATGCCTAAGCCTTGCAGCAGATGCGATGGCCAACGGAACGGCGGAATATTGCGTGGCACCAGCGGATCCCGTCCGGCGTTGATCTCAGCTATCACCTCCGGCAGCCATTCTTTACCTTTGTGCAGGATCTGGCGCACAAAGATAAAGTGGTTCAGGCCGGCGACCTGCATCACCACCTCTTTTTCGTCGGCGCATTGCAGCAGAGTGGTTACCCCTTTTTGCATAATCACCGGCACATTACACAGGCCGACGGCTTTGATGCGGCTGTGGCGCAGGATCGCTTCGGTCACCATCCCCGACGGGTTGGTAAAGTTCAGCAGCCAGGCGTCGGGACACAGTCGCTCCATATCGGCAGCGATCTCCAGGGCGATGGGTATGGTGCGACAGGCGTTGGCGAAGCCCCCAAGTCCGTTGGTCTCCTGGCCGATCAGGCCATACTTGAGGGAGATACGTTCATCGCTGATGCGGGCGTCAAGGCAGCCAGCGCGAAACTGCGAGCAGACGAAATCGGCATCGCGCAGCGCGCTTTCCCGGTCAAGGGTGGCCACCACCTCGATGGTCAGCCCGGCTTTGGCGATCATTCGCCGCGCCAGTCCGGCGATAATCTCGACTTTCTCTTTGCCCTCTTCAATGTCCACCAGCCATAGCGAAGCGACCGGCATCTCGTGATAGCGGTTAAGCAACCCCTCAATCAGTTCCGGGGTGTAGCTGGAACCACCGCCAATCACCACAATTTTGCGTCCTGACATGGTATACCTCGGTTTAGTTACGATATAACTATTTAAAACCGGCCAAACTGGCGTAACAAACGAATTAAATCCGCCTATGCATGAACCCAGTTAATGCATAAGGGAGACAACTTGTGCTTGAACAACAAAGCATCCTTGCACTGCTGCAGACCTTTGAGGTGACCGCCCGCCATCTGAGCTTTACTCTCGCCGCGCATGAAATGAACCTGACTCAAGGGGCCGTCAGCCACCGGATCCGCAGGCTGGAGATGCATATCGGGTTTCGCCTGTTTATTCGGCTGACGCGTAAACTGGCGCTGACGGAAGAAGGCAAGCGGCTGCTGGCGACGCTAAGCCATTCGCTGCGAGCGATTAACGATGAAATTGAGGATATTCGCGATCAGGATCTGCGCGGCACACTGCATATTGGTATTGCGCCGACGCTGGCCCATCTGTGGCTAATGCCGCGCCTGCCGCGCTTTCAGGCGCAATGGCCGGGACTGAATCTGCAGTTTCGCGTGCGCGCCGGGGTGATGGATTTTAACGAGGAACGGGTGGATCTGGCAATTTACTACGGCGCTACGCGCTATCCCGATCTTTATCAACAGCGGCTGATGGCGGAAAGTTTGCTCCCGGTCTGCTCCCCGCGTTATCGCCAGCAGTATCGTCCGCTGAGCGACGGCGACCCGGCGGCGATCGTCTGGATCCATGCGTGCGAATCCACCGACGTACAGGATCAGTTTGCGGAATGGCGCCTGTGGTGCCAGCACAGCGGACAAGCGTTACCTTTTGACGGCCGGTATTACGCGGTGAATAACCACTCGCTGGCCATCGAGATGGCGCTCAATGGACTCGGCGTGGTGATGGGGCGCAAAACGCTGATCCAGCCGCTGCTCGACGCCGGCAGGCTGGTGGCCTTGTCTGAAAATGAAGCGCCCTCGCCCTTTGGCTATGACCTGATTTGTCCCCAGGAGAACCGCTCACGCCCGCGCTTTCGCGCCTTCAGCGAGTGGCTGGCGGCGGAATGCGCCTAATCGAATATTGCCAGGATGCGCGAGCCATGGCTCGACGTCGTAGGCCGGGCAAAGCGAAGCCGCCGCCCGGCAATGTCTCTGAGCGGAAGTTACTTCTCCGGACGGGTTTTGCTTTTCTGCAGGGTCTCTTTCAACTGCCCAATCAGCTCGCGACGAAAATCGCCCAACCGCGGTTTATCATCGGCGATCCACGGCAGCGGGCGGCACAGCTCCATCGCCTTGATCCCCAGACGGGCGGTCAGCAGACCGGCGCCAATGCCCTGCGCGGCGCGCGCCGACAGCCGGGCCGCCAGATCCTGCGACATCCAGTCCATTCCCACCTCACGCACCAGTTCGCTGGCGCCGGCGAAAGCGATATTGAGCAACACCAGGCGAAACAGTCGCAGACGGCTGTAATACCCGAGCTCAATGCCGTACAGCGTGGCAATCCGGTTGATCAGCCGCAGATTACGCCAGGCGATAAACGCCATATCCACCAGCGCCAGCGGACTGACGGCAATCATCAGCGTCGACTCCGCCGCCGAACGGCTGATTTCCCGCCGCGCCTGGGCATCGAGCACCGGTTGCACCAGCTGGGCATAAAGACTCACCACTTCGCGATCGCTTTGTGTTTCGTGGATCGCGGCATACCAGCGCTGCAGCGCCGGATGTGACTGATCCAGACCTGCCTGCTGCGCCAGCTTCTCACAAAAGGCTTTGGCTTTACCGACCGCGTGGCTGTGCAGCATATCGCGCGCTTCATCGCGTTCGTGATCGCGCTGGCGCAGGCGCCACAGGCGGCGCCACTCGGTGGCCACTGAGCCGACGCCGGCCCCGACGATCAGCGCCCCGGCCGCACAGCCGCCCAGCGCAATCCAGTCCTGGGTCTGCCAGGCGTTGGCCGTCCACTGCACCCCTTGCGCCACGACGCTGACGCCGAAGATCGCCAGTCCGGCGCTGACCATCCGCCGCCACAGGCTGCGTTTGGGTCGCAGGACCGACTCCACCACCGCTTCCGCCGCCCCCTCTTCCTCTTCTCCTGCCACCAGACGGGCCGGCGCGAAGTTGTCCGCCTCAAGAGTGTCAAAGGCGCGGGCGCTTTTCAGCGGCGGAATTTTTTCCGCTTGCAGCGGGCCATCAAAATCAATCCGCGGTTTTAACGGTTCGCTCATCGCAGTTTATCTCCAATCAAAAATTCCAGCGCCGCGTCGAGGCGAATGTGCGGCAAAGGCCGATCGACATCCATGACCTGCGGACGAAAGTTTTCAAACTGAAATCCCTGCTGCTGCCAGAAGGCCTGGCCCGGCAGGCGCGCTGGCACCTCGCCAGGATAGATGGTCAACGGCTGGCCATCACTCAGGCGATTGCCGCGCAGGGCGGGGATTTTCTCACCGTTCACCTCAATAAGCCCGCTCTGGGTCGCCTGAATGGACGCCAGCCCCAGGCAATCCATACTGATCCCCTCGAAAGCGGCGTTTTGCCACGCGTCCTGAATCAGCTGTTGCAGAAGCGACACCATATTGCTGTGCTGATCCACCGTGACGTGGTCGGCTTTGGTGGCGGCAAACAACAGCTTGTCGATGACCGGCGAAAACAACCGGCGGAACAGAGTGCGCTGTCCGTAATGGAAACTTTGCATTAGCTGGGTCAGCGCCAGGCGCATATCGTTAAACGCCTGCGGCCCGCTGTTGAGCGGCTGCAGGCAATCCACCAGCACGATTTGCCGGTCGAAGCGCAGGAAGTGCTCTTTGTAGAACCCCTTCACCACCCTATCGCAGTAGTACTTATAGCGTTCGCGCAGCATACCGGCATTGCTGTGTTTATCGGCCTGGGCCAGCCTGGCTTCGCCGACGGCGTCGACGTCAGGCCATGGGAAAAACTGCAGCGCCGGCGCACCCGCCATTTCTCCGGGCAGGACAAAGCGCCCGGGCTGAATAAAGTGCAGTCCTTCGCGCTTACAGGCGTGCAGATAGTCCGTCCAGGCGGCAGCGATATCTGCCAGCCGGGCCTCGTCGGCGGGCGCCAGCGGATCCAGCCCCGCACACAGCTGCCGCCAGCGGGCCGACCACTCCGCGCGCTGTCCCTGCAGGAGACCGGTCATCTGTCGCGACCAGCTCAGATAGTCCTGCGCCAGCATCGGCAGATCGAGCAGCCACTCGCCCGGATAGTCGACGATCTCCAGATACAGCGTGGAGGTATCTTTAAAATGGCGCAGCAGGGAGTCATTGGAACGGTAGCGCAGCGCGAGACGGATCTCGCTCACCCCGCGCGTTGGGGTCGGCCAGGTCGGCGGCTGGCCGTACAACTGGGCCAGCCCTTCATCGTAAGTGAATCGTGGGATACCGAAATCACGCTGCGGCACGCGCTTGACGCCGAGCAGCCGCTCTTCGCGCGCGGCGCTCAGCAGCGGCAGGCGGGCGCCGGTATGGATATTCAACAGTTGATTGACCAGCGCGGTGATAAACGCCGTTTTACCGCTGCGGCTCAGGCCGGTCACCGCCAGACGTAAATGCCGGTCAACCCCGCGGTTAACCAGCGCATTCAATTCAGTTTTCAGTCGCTTCATCGCCAGTCCATTATGCCCTGAAGGTGGTTCTCGTTATCATAAGCTATCTGCCGGGGATAAGCAGGGCTACGTTCATCCCTGGGGGATGTCCCCACGACGGCATTATTTCATCCCGCGCGTGACCCGGTTGGCCAGCCGGCTGAGCAGCGGCTCCAGCGCCACCGCCAGCAGCATTTTCAGCGGCCGCCGCGCGACCGATTTGACCGCCCAGCCGGCAACGCCCGCCGGGCCATAACGCAGCGCGGTCAGCAGCGCCAGCTTACCGACGATTTTCAGACCGGGTTTCACCTGCTGCCCGGCGCGTTGCCATTTGCTATTCATGGGTTGCCTCACTCGTTAAAACAGGATTTACAGCTGGCGAAAGCGGCTGCGCAGCGTAAAGGTGTCGGAGGTCACATACCGCTCCATTTCACGCAGACGCTGTTCGCCGGAGGCCAGTTCGGCATCCACGGCGGCCAGCAGGTCGCCATTACTCGGCGCTTTGTGGCCGTACAGCTCGCTGTCCGGTATCGGGTCCAGGGCAAAGGTCAAAATGACGTAGGCCACGAGGACAAAGAAAAACAGGCCAAAAACCATCGCCAGCACGGTAATCAGGCGCACCAGCTTCACCGGGACATCAAGATGCTGAGCAATGCCCGCGCAGACGCCCTTCACCATCCCGCGCTGCGGGATACGCCACAGTTTTTTATTCAGATCCAGTCCAGCCATTATTTGTCTCTCCAGTTCGGATGTTCGGCATCCAGGATCGCTTCCAGCGCCTGAATGCGCTCGCGCATCCGCTTCGCATCATCAGTCAGCTGCAGCAGCCGCTGCTGCTCATTTTGCGTCAGGCTGCCGTTGGCGCCGCGATTGTTGTAGTGCAGCCACAGCCAGACCGGCAGAACAAACAGCACAAACAGCGTCAGCGGAATGGCGAGAAAAAGCATGCTCATGTGTACTCCTTACAGGGGGTGAGCCGCGGCGCAACGCCGCGCCGCGCAATCGTACTTACTGGTTGGACTGATTCATTTTGGCTTTCAACGCCGCCAGCTGCTCGCTGATTTCGTCGTCTGCTTTCAGTTCGGCAAACTGCTGATCCAGCGTCTGCTGCTTGCCAAAGCGGTGGCTCTCCGCTTCCGCTTCCATCTGATCGATGCGACGCTCAAAGGATTCAAAGCGAGCCATCGCCTCATCCAGTTTACCGCTGTCCAGCTGGCGACGCACATCGCGGGACGAGCTCGCCGCCTGATGGCGCAGCGCCAGCGCCTGCTGACGGGCGCGGGTTTCGCTGAGTTTGTTCTCCAGCTCGCCAATCTCTTTTTTCATGCGCGCCAGCGTTTCATCCACCAGCTGCACTTCGTGGTCCAGCTGAGCGATCAGGTCGGTCAGTTTCTGTTTTTCGATCAGCGCCGCCCGGGCCAGATCCTCTTTCTCTTTACGCAGCGCCAGCTCGGCTTTTTCCTGCCATTCCGCCTGCTGGGCAATTGCCTGCTCAATACGACGGGACAGCTGTTTCTTTTCCGCCAGCGCGCGGGCCGACGTCGAACGCACCTCCACCAGCGTGTCTTCCATCTCCTGGATCATCAGACGCACCAGCTTTTGCGGGTCCTCGGCTTTCTCCAGCAGGGAGTTGATGTTGGCGTTCACGATGTCGGCAAAACGAGAAAAAATACCCATAATTTCAATCCTCATAGTTCTGGTTTCAGGTATTCACCTGTGGCTTAGCTAATACAAATGGCGTGCCAACTTTTTATCTTATTGATTTTAAACAACGTGGTTGCGAACTGCGCAGCGCATTGCTACAGTCACCTGGTTAATCACACTACTTAATGGCGAAATTCATCATGGCGCAGTACAAGGATAATCTGCTGGGCGAGGCCAATAGCTTTCTCGAGGTGCTGGAACAGGTTTCCCGGCTGGCCCCGCTGGATAAACCGGTGCTGGTCATCGGCGAGCGCGGTACCGGGAAAGAGCTTATCGCTAACCGTCTGCACTACCTCTCCAGCCGCTGGCAGGGGCCGTTTATCTCGCTGAACTGCGCGGCGCTGAACGACAATTTGCTCGATTCGGAGCTGTTCGGCCACGAAGCCGGGGCCTTCACCGGGGCCAGCAAGCGCCATCCCGGGCGCTTCGAGCGCGCCGACGGCGGGACGCTGTTTCTTGATGAGCTGGCGACGGCGCCGATGCTGGTACAGGAGAAGCTGTTAAGAGTGATTGAATATGGTGAGCTGGAGCGTGTAGGCGGTAGCCAGCCGCTGCAGGTCAACGTCCGGCTAGTGTGCGCCACCAACGCTGACCTGCCGCGGATGGTGGAGGAAGGCCATTTTCGCGCCGACCTGCTCGATCGCCTCGCCTTCGACGTGGTGCAGCTCCCCCCGCTGCGCGAACGGCAGAGCGACATCATGCTGCTCGCCAACCAGTTCGCCATTCAGATGTGCCGCGAACTTGGTCTGCCGCTGTTTCCCGGCTTCAGCGAACGGGCGACCGCAACGCTGCTTGGCTACCGCTGGCCGGGGAATATTCGCGAACTGAAGAACGTCGTTGAACGCTCAGTGTATCGCCACGGCGACAGCGAGCATGAGCTGGACGCCATTATTATTAACCCTTTTCGCCAGACCACCGTCTCCCCGCCGGAAGCCGCGTCCGGCGATGAGCTGCCCGCCCTGCCGCTGGATCTGCGTGATTTTCAGCTCCAGCAGGAAAAACGCCTGCTCCAGCGGAGTCTGGAGCAGGCGAAGTATCATCAGAAGCAGGCGGCGACGCTGCTGGGGTTAACCTATCACCAGCTCCGCGCCCTGCTGAAAAAGCATCAGCTGTGAGAGGCGCGCGGCAGCAGCAGCGCGCTCACCGCCATCGCCCCCAGACATAAGGCGGCGTTAAACCACAGGGCATACTGGGCGGCATGGGCCATGCCCAGTGGTAAAAACAGCGCAAAAAGTGACGCCGTCACGGCGATACCCATCGCCCCGCCCAGCGAGCTGCCCATCTTGTAGATCCCTGAAGCGACGCCGATTTTGTTCTCCGGCGCGTTGGCTACCACCGTATCCGTTGACGGCGTGGCGTAGCAGCCCAGCCCGAGGCCAAACAGCACATTGCTGCCGAACACCACCCCGATATACAGCGCCTTATCAAGAAAAGTACAGGATATCAGCGCGATGGCGATGGCGGTCAGCACCGGCCCGGCCATCATCGGCAGCCTGGCGCCATAGCGCTGCAGCAGCTTCTCGCCGACCCGGATCATCGCCAGGACGGTCACCAGATAGCCGAGGGTCATCATCCCGCTCTCCAGCGGCGTCAGGTGGTGCCCCTGCTGCAGCCAGATGCTGGCGATCATCATCGTGCCAATCGCCCCGTTGAGCAGAAAGTTCGACAGCACTGCCGCGCCGTAGGCCCGGTTACGAAACAGCGCAAAATCAATCAGCGCCGCCTCGCCTTTGCGCAAACCGCTACGGATAAATACCGCACCGGCCGCCAGCGCCCCGACCAGCATGGTCAACGACAGCGGGCTGCTCCAGCCCCAACCGTGGCCCTTGCTGATAAACAAATTCACCAGCACCAGGGCGGCAATCAGGCTCAACAGACCGCCAACGTCCAGCTTATGCTGACTGGCGCTGGCGCTACGGCTCTCCGGCGTACCGCGCAGCAAAAACAGCGCCAGCAGGGCAACGGCGATGGAGAAGACGAAGATCCAGCGCCAGCCGAGCCCGGTGGCGATGGCCCCGCCAACGAAGGAACAGAGACCGCTGCCGCCCCACGAGCCGATGACCCAGAAGCTGACCGCCCGCTGCCGCGCACGCCCTTCGTACCAGGTCTTAATCAGCGCCAGCGTCGCTGGCATAATGCAGGCCGCCGACAGCCCCTGCAGCACCCGGCCGGCCAGAAACAGCCCCGGCCCCTGGGCCAGTACCAGCATGGCGCTGCCGACAATACTCAGCCCCAGCCCGAGGGTGGTCATCCGCATGCGGCCAAATTTGTCCGCCAGGCCGCCGCTGGCAACCACGAAACAGCCGCTGAACAGCGCGCTGAGGCTGACGGCCAGGGTTAAGGTTTCAAGGGAAATATCAAGACTGCTTTTCATCGCCGGCACCACGTTAATCACCGACTGGGCAAACAGCCAGAAGGTTAAAACGCTTAACACAATCCCCACCAGCAGGCGATCGTTGCCGACAAACGGGGTGTCGCTTATTGTGACAGTGCTCATCGCATGGCCCTCCCGTTTCCGGTGATTAACGCAGATAGTGTTCCGTCAGGCCGCACCATAGCGCCGCCCCGGTCAGCAACAGCGCGTCGTTGAAGTCATAGCCCGGGTTATGCACCATGCAGCGCTCCGGCTCATCGCCCGCGCCGATAGTGAAATAGCTGCCGTGCGGGTGCTGTTCGAGCATAAAGGCGAAATCTTCACTGCCCATAAACGGCTTCACTTCACCCACCTGCTCTGCACCGAACAGCGATGTCGCCACCTCCCGCACCATGGCGTTCGTCGCCGGATCGTTACGCAATACCGGGCTGCCATTGACGTGCGTCAGCGTGGCGGTGGCATTGAAGCTCTCCGCCTGGGCCACGGCAATATCGTGGATCCGCTGCAAAACGGTTTCACGTACCTGCTCATTGAGGGTGCGCACCGTGAGCTTCATCAGCACATGGTCGTTAATGATATTGGGCGCGTGTCCAGCCTGGATGCTGCCGACGGTGACCACCGCCGGTTCAAACGGGGTGATATTCCGCGAGACGATCGACTGCAGCGCGAGGGTGATATGGCAGGCGACCAGCGTGGCATCCACGGTATGCTCCGGTACCGCGCCGTGGCCGCCAACGCCTTTCACCTCAATATGCAGCGTATCGGAGGAGGCCATCATCGCCCCGTCGCGCAGGCCGATCTTGCCCAGCGGCTGACCCGGCATATTGTGCAAGCCGAAGATAGCGTCGCAGGGAAACTGATCAAACAGACCGTCCTCGACCATCACCCGCCCGCCGTACAACAGCTCTTCCGCGGGCTGGAAAATCAGCTGCAGCGTCCCGGTAAACTGGCGGGTGCGCGCCAGATATTCTGCCGCATAGAGCAGCGTGGTGGTGTGCCCGTCATGGCCGCAGCCGTGAAAACGCCCTTCAATCTGGCTGGCCCACGGCTTCCCGCTGCGCTCCTGCATCGGCAGGGCATCCATATCCGCCCGCAGGCCAAGGCGTTTTTTCCCCTCGCCGACGCGCAGCGTGCCCACCACTCCGGTGCCTGCCAGGCCGCGGTGAACGTCGTATCCCCATTCGCTCAACAGCCGGGCAACCTCCTGGCTGGTCTGATGTTCTTCAAAGCCGATCTCTGGCTGCTGGTGGAACTGGCGACGCAGGGCAATAAATTGCGCCTCGTTGACCTGCAGGGCTTCAAGCAACGGATGTGTCATTTTTGTTATTCCTGTGTTGTGTTTGCACGACACTGTCGAGTTTATGCGGCTCACCCCGCTTTCAGGTGCGCTTTTTTGTTTTATATTGACGATAAACTCATGACTGTTTTTCATACACATCAGTTATGACAAAAAATAACCGGTTTTTTTTTGTCTCACGAGGAGAGCCATGTGGAACTGCATTCCGGCGACTTTAGCGTCACCGTGCGCGATGTGCGCCAGTTGAATCAGCCGGAAGGCGACCTGCTGACCCTGCTGTGGGTACTGGAAGGAGCCGTGACGCTGACCGAGGCGGATGTCGCGCTGCCGCTGGGCGTTGACGCGCTGGCCATCGTCAACCGCAACCGTCGCTGGAGCCTGAGCAGCGCCGCGTCCAACGCGGTGATGATCCTGACCCTCTCTGCCAGCTGGCTGGCCCGCCTCGACAGCGCTTTTTTTGCCGTCGACTATCAGATAACGTCGCGCACCCGTGATGCGCAGGATGGTCTGCGCCATCTGATGCGCCAGCTGCTGGTGAGCGGCCTGGTCAATCATCCCGGCCATTCCCGGCTGGAGGCCAACCGCTGGCTGAGTGAGATGGCGCTCCTGCTGGCCACCCGCTTCAGCCAGCCCATCGCCTCCATGCCACGGCGCGATGCCGAGCCGTGGAGTCGGCGGATAGCCAGCGTGGTGGCGCGGATCGACGCCAACTATCAGCGCCGCCTTTCATTACAGGAGGTGGCGGCGGCGGAATTTGTCTCGGAGGCCTGGCTGTCCCGGTTATTTCGCAAAGAGGTGGGCGTCAGCTTTGTCCAGTATCTCACCGCGCTGCGTCTGCGCCACGCGGCAGACCAGCTGTCGGCCACCCGCAAACCGGTCCAGCAAATTGCCCGCGAACAGGGGTTTGCCAGTACGCGAATGATGAGTGACCTGTTTAAGCGCCAGCACGGCGTGACGCCGCGCCAGTATCGTGAACAGCATCCCCGCGAGCTTGCCCGACCGCGTCCGCCGCTGGCCGATCGCTGGCAGCCGGTAGCGCTTGACCGGCTGTATGCCCGACTCAATGAACCGGAGAAGCGCGACCGGGAGAGCCCTCCGCTGCTGATCAATCCGCCGCAGACCCGGGAAATCAACCTGCAGGAGCGCCCGGCGCGCTCCGCCGTTCTGCGCCATACACGGATGGTAGTGACCGTGCGCGAGCTGGACGACCTGCTGCGGGAGGATGTGCGCCGGGAGCTGGAACACCTGCATCGTACCCTGCCGGTGTATGCCGTCGATATCAACGATCCCTTTCTCAGCAGCCGGCTGTTCGGCACCGGCTGGGACGATCCGCAGATGGCCGGCTACGCCTGCTGGTACAATCTGCAGCAGATCTTCAGCTGGCTGGCGGCGATGGGCTGGCATGTGATCCTGCATACCGGCGTCACCACCCGCAGCGACCTGCTGCAGCGCTTTCTGCAACTCGCCGCCAACCATTTCCCCCCGGCGACGCTCAACAGCTGGCGCGTTGTCTGGCACTGGTCGCCGCAGGCCAGCGAAGCTACCCGCCAGGCCGCCTGGCGGCAGCAACGCGAGGTTCTTGACCGCCTGCTGCCGCAGCCGCAGCTGGGGATCTGGCACCGCTTTGCCGCCAGTGACCCTGGGGACGATCCGCTGTTTCACTCACCGCTGCTGGCGGAAGCCGATTTTCTCGCCTGCCAGGCAGATGCCAACGAACAGCTGGATCTGGCGCAGGCGGACAGCAGCCGCCTGGCCTCCAGCGAGCATTATCCGCTGCACAAGCTGCGGCAGATCCACAGCGCGCTGCGCCAGCGCCAGCTCAACCTGCCGCTATGGCTGCTCTCCTGGAATACCCTGACCGGCGATACACGTGATACTAATGGCCGTTTTTTTCGCGGTGCGCTGTTGATGGACAATTTGCTGGGGGTGGCGGACCAGGTCTGGCTGGCGGGGTTCTGGTTGAACTCAGGCCTGCAGGGAGAAGCCCGCTCCAACGGGAAGCTGGATACCTCAAGCCTCGCGCTGCACTATCTGCACGGACTGCCGCGACCGGTTTACTGGGTGCTGTGGCTCTGGCGGCGGCTGCGCGGCGAGATCCTGTTTCACGACAGAAACCTGCTGCTGCTCCACCACCAGGGGCATTACCAGCTGCTGTTACGCAATACAGTAGTCTACAATCCCTGGCTCTCCAGCGAAGCGGCCTTTATTCAGCGCTTTAGCCAGCCGTACAGCGTCAAGCTGCTGGGTCTGGCGGGCCGCTGGCGCATTAAACAGCACCTGTTCGATCAGCATCACGGCGCGTTATTCCCACTGGTCGACGCCTTTCGCAGCCGCAGTGGCCCCGACGCCGAGGATTACCAGTGGCTGATGCATCAGGCCCGTCCGGCGCTCAGCGTGGAGGAGGCCCGGCTCGACGGCCACTGGCTGCGGATCGACTCGCTGGAAAGCAACGCCCTGGCGCTGTATGAATTTACCCCTCAGCTCTCCTCCGGCGAGGATCCCGTCCCCTGAAGCAACCCGTCAATTTTCCGCTGACTTTCCGTTGTTGCCGGATTAAAGACCAGCAGGGACAGATCGGGGCGGCCTTCCACGGCAAACGAGGTGAACTCCAGGTCGAGGGGGCCCATCTGCGGGTGGTGGATGCGCTTATAGCCTTCTCCATGGCCGGCGACGTCATGGCTTTGCCAGAAACGGGCAAACTCGACGCTCTGCTGGGTGAGTTCCGCGATCAACTGATCCGTCTCCGCCGTGGCCCCCAACCGGGTGACATCGGCGCGAAAGGCGTTGACGATAAGCTGTCCCACGGTTTGCCAGTTCTCCAGGGTGCAGCGGGCCTCTGGCCGGGTAAACAGGCGGCGCAGCACATTGCGTTCGGCCAGCGGCAGCTGGCCATAGTCGGTCAGTACCCTGGCCGCCGCGCTATTCCAGGCGATGACGTCCCAGCTGGCGGTGCGGATAATCGCCGGAATGGTGAAAGCATCAAGCACCCGCTGCAGGCGCGGCGTCATATCATCCGTGACCGTCAGACGCGTCTGCGGCGGATGGCCAAACGCAAGAATAAACAGATGTTCGCGCTCCGGGGTGGTCAGCCGCAGACCGCGGGCGATCCGCTCCAGCACCTCGCGGGACGGCGCGCCGCCGCGCCCCTGTTCAAGCCAGGTATACCAGGTCGGGCTGATGCTGGCGAGCTGCGCGACCTCTTCGCGGCGCAGACCGGGCGTGCGTCGGCGCCCCGCCGGAAAGCCAAAGGTTACCGGGTCGAGGCGCTGGCGCCGGGCGCGAAGAAAATCACCTAATGCATGGTGGTCAGAAGTATTCATCATCTGTGTGAGATCTGCCTGTTAGAATTTATACCCCGATAATGTCTCTACTTTAAGAGTATGGCAGCGCGGGTAGGATACGCCTGAAAACTCGTTCAGGAGGTTCAATGATGCGTATATTTCTTACCGGCGCGAGCGGCTTTATCGGCTCACGTATTCTTCCGGCGCTGCAGGCGTCGGGACATCAGGTTATCGGCCTCGCGCGCAGCGACGCCGCGGCGCAGGCCCTGGAGGCGGCCGGCGCCGAGGTGCATCGCGGCACGCTGGACGCCCCGGACTCGCTGCTGGCGGGTGTCGGGGACGCCGACGCGGTGATCCATACCGCCTTCGACCACGATTTCAGCCGCTTTGCCGCCAACTGCGAGAAGGATCGACAGGCGATCCTGGCCCTGGGCCAGGCGCTGCGGGGGAGCGCGCGGCCGCTGGTGATCACCTCCGGCACGCTGATGGGTGACGACGGAAGCGGCGCCCCGGCCCGGGAGTCGTTCTTCAACGCAGCGCACCCCAGTCCGCGCACCGCCTCAGAGCTCGCCGGCCAGCAGCTGCTGGAAGCGGGAGTGGATGTTCGGGTCGTCCGCCTGCCTCAGGTGCATGACACCGTACGCCAGGGGTTGCTGACCTGCTATATCGAACGTGCGGTCGCCAACGGGGCGGTAGCCCTGCGCGGCGAGGGGAGCAATCGCTGGTCCGCCGCCCATGTGGATGACGTCGTACGTCTGTATGTCAGTGCGCTGCTGCATGGTGCGGCCGGTGAGCGCTATCATGCAGTGGCCGAAGAGGGGATCGCGTTACGGGATATTGCTGCGGTAATTGCCCAGGGATTAAACCTGCCGCTGACCCACCTGGATGAGTCGCAGGTCGACGCCTGGTTCGGCTGGTTTGCGCCGTTTACCGCTCTTGACCTGCACGCCAGCTCGGCATGGACCCGCGAGCGATTGCAGTGGCAACCCATTGGCCCCGGCCTGCTCGACGATCTGCAAAATATGGACTATGAAAAAGTGACGTTGTCACTATAAACAATGGCGTTCCCCCTGCATAACACCCGACGGGTGCATTGTTGTGCCCGTCGGGCCACGCTCGTTCTTCCCCGCTATACTCAATGCACTATGCCCTCAGCGCCTGCTAAACAGGCGAGCAAACCGCAGCCAAACAGACCTGACTGGCGATATCGGCGATAAAAAGTTACCATGTTTCACTATACAGACTCGGTTCCGCGACTATTTTAATCAATTGACTGAATACTATACGCACCCGGTAACCGCATTATCCCTCAGGCTTGTTGAAGGCGGTGGTGAATGTCTATTAATCTTAATAAGATAGAGTTCAACTCTATAATCAAACAGAAAATATGCGCCTGAAATTGTCATCTCTCCTGGCAGCCGTTTCCCTGCTGTGTGGACAGGCTTTTGCCGCCCCTGCGCTTCCCGACCGCGCCGATATCCGCGATAGCGGTTTCGTCTATTGCGTCAGCGGCCAGGTGAATACCTTTAATCCGCAAAAAGTCAGCAGCGGACTGATCGTCGATACGCTGGCGGCGCAGATCTATGATCGCCTGCTTGACGTCGACCCCTATACCTACCGGCTGGTACCCGAGCTGGCGGAGAGCTGGGAAGTCCTTGATAACGGCGCCACCTACCGTTTTCACCTGCGTCGTCATGTCCCGTTTCAGCGCACAGCGTGGTTTACCCCGACCCGGGATTTCAACGCTGATGATGTGATTTTTACCTTTGGCCGTATTTTTAACCGCGACCATCCGTGGCACAACGTCAATGGCAGCAGTTTCCCCTACTTCGACAGCCTGCAGTTTGCTGACAGCGTAGAGAGTGTGCGTAAACTGGATAATCAGACCGTCGAGTTTCGCCTTAAGCGACCGGACGCCTCGTTCCTCTGGCATCTGGCCACCCACTATGCATCGGTGACTTCCGCCGAGTATGCCGCCCGGTTAACGCAAAATGACCGTCAGGAACAGCTGGATCGCCAGCCGGTCGGCACCGGTCCGTTCCAGCTGGCAGAGTATCGTACCGGGCAGTACATCCGCCTGCAGCGCCATCCCGGCTACTGGCGCGGTAAGCCGTTGATGCCGCAGGTGGTGGTCGACCTCGGCTCCGGTGGTACCGGTCGTCTGTCGAAACTCCTCACCGGGGAATGCGACGTGCTGGCCTGGCCTGCCGCCAGTCAGTTGACGATCCTGCGTGACGACCCGCGCCTGCGCCTGACGCTGCGCCCGGGCATGAACATTGCCTGGCTGGCTTTCAACACCGCCAAGCCGCCGCTGGATAACCCGCAGGTGCGCCATGCCCTCGCGCTGGCCATTAACAACCAGCGCCTGATGCAGTCCATCTACTACGGCACCGCGGAAACCGCGGCCTCGATGCTGCCACGCGCCTCGTGGGCCTACGATAACGACGCTAAAATTACCGAATACAATCCGCAGGAGGCCCGCGCCCGCCTGAAGGCTCTGGGGCTGGAAAATCTGACCCTCAAGCTGTGGGTACCCACCAGCTCGCAGGCGTGGAACCCGAGCCCGCTGAAAACGGCGGAGCTTATCCAGGCGGATATGGCGCAGATTGGCGTCAAGGTGATCATCGTGCCGGTAGAGGGGCGATTCCAGGAAGCGCGCCTGATGGATATGAGCCATGACCTGACGCTCTCCGGCTGGGCGACGGACAGTAACGATCCGGACAGTTTCTTCCGTCCGCTGCTGAGCTGCGCGGCGATCGCCTCGCAAACCAACTTTGCCCACTGGTGTAATCGGGAATTTGACGACGTGCTGCAAAAAGCGCTGATCTCGCAGCAGCTCGCCTCGCGAATGGACGCGTACAAAGAGGCGCAGCAGATCCTCGCCCGCGAACTGCCGGTCCTGCCGCTGGCCTCATCGCTGCGGCTACAGGCTTATCGCTATGATATGAAAGGCCTGGTGCTCAGCCCCTTCGGTAACGCTTCGTTCGCTGGGGTGTCGCGGGAGAAAACCGAAGAGGTGAAAAAACCATGATTATATTTACCCTGCGCCGCCTGCTGCTGCTGCTGGTCACCCTCTTTTTTCTGACCTTTGTCGGCTTCAGCCTGAGCTATTTCACCCCTCATGCCCCGCTGCAGGGCGCCTCGCTGTGGAATGCGTGGCTGTTCTGGTTTGAAGGGGTGCTGCACTGGGATTTTGGCGTCTCCAGCATTAACGGCCAGCTGATTTCTGAGCAGCTGCGCGAGGTGTTCCCGGCGACCATGGAGCTGTGCATCCTCGCCTTCGGCTTTGCCCTGCTGATTGGCATTCCGGTGGGCATGATCGCCGGCGTAATGCGCAACAAATGGCCCGATACGCTGATCAGCGCCGTTGCGCTGGTCGGTTTCTCGATCCCGGTCTTCTGGCTGGCACTCCTGCTGACCCTCTTCTTCTCCCTGACCCTCGGCTGGTTTCCGGTCTCAGGCCGCTTCGATCTGCTGTATGAGGTGAAAAATGTCACCGGTTTCGCGCTGATCGACGCCTGGCTCTCGGACTCGCCGTGGCGTCATGAGATGATCGTCAGCGCCGCCCGGCATATGGTGCTGCCGGTGCTGACCCTGGCGGTCGCCCCCACCACTGAAGTGATCCGCCTGATGCGCATCAGCACCAGCGAGGTGTATGACACCAACTACGTAAAAGCGGCCGCCACCCGCGGCGTGTCGCGACGCAAAATTTTACTGCGTCATGTACTGCATAACGCCCTGCCGCCGGTGATCCCGCGTCTCGGCCTGCAGTTTTCCACCATGCTCACCCTGGCGATGATCACCGAGATGGTGTTCAGCTGGCCCGGGCTGGGCCGCTGGCTGATCAACGCCATCCGCCAGCAGGACTACGCGGCGATTTCCGCTGGCGTCATGGTGATTGGCGCGCTGGTGATTATTGTCAACGTAATTTCCGATATCCTCGGTGCCATGGCTAACCCGCTGAAACATAAGGAATGGTATGCCCTACGATAGCGTTTATCTGGAAAAGCGTCCGCCCGGCGCGCTGCGCACCGTATGGCGTAAATTCTATGGCGACACCACGGCGATGATCGGCCTGTACGGCTGCGCGGGCCTGCTGCTGCTCTGTATCTTCGGCGGCTGGTTCGCTCCCTACGGTATCGATCAGCAGTTTCTGGGCTACCAGCTGCTGCCTCCATCATGGTCGCGCTACGGTGAAGTCTCCTTCTTCCTGGGAACCGATGACCTCGGCCGCGATGTGCTGAGCCGGCTGCTGAGCGGCGCGGCGCCGACCGTTGGCGGGGCCTTTGTCGTCACCCTCGGCGCCACGCTGTTTGGCCTGGTGCTGGGCGTGATTGCCGGTTCAACCCACGGCCTGCGCTCGGCGGTGATGAACCATATCCTCGATACCCTGCTCTCCATCCCGTCGCTGCTGCTGGCGATTATCGTCGTCGCCTTTGCCGGACCGCATCTCAGCCATGCCATGTTCGCCGTCTGGCTGGCGCTGCTGCCGCGGATGGTGCGCTCGGTTTACAGCATGGTCCACGACGAGCTGGAGAAAGAGTACATTATCGCCGCCCGCCTCGATGGCGCGTCGACGCTGAATATTCTGCTGTTTGCCATCCTGCCCAATATTGCCTCCGGCCTGGTAACCGAGATCACCCGCGCCCTGTCGATGGCTATTCTTGATATTGCTGCGCTGGGCTTTCTTGACCTCGGCGCCCAGCTGCCTTCGCCAGAATGGGGAGCCATGCTGGGCGATGCGCTGGAGCTTATCTATGTGGCGCCGTGGACCGTCATGCTGCCCGGGGCGGCGATCATGCTCAGCGTACTGCTGGTCAACCTGCTGGGCGACGGTATTCGCCGGGCGATCATTGCCGGGGTTCAATAATGCCGTTACTCGATATTCGTCACTTAACCATCGAATTTAAAACCAACGAAGGTTGGGTAAAGGCCGTCGATCGCGTCAGCCTGACCCTGACCGAAGGCGAAATCCGCGGCCTGGTGGGTGAATCCGGTTCCGGAAAAAGCCTGATCGCCAAAGCTATCTGCGGCGTCACCAAAGACAACTGGCGGGTCACCGCCGACCGCATGCGGTTCGATGACATCGACCTGCTGCGGCTGTCGAACCGCGAGCGGCGGAAACTGATCGGCCATAATGTGTCGATGATTTTCCAGGAGCCGCAGTCCTGTCTCGATCCCTCTGAGCGCATCGGCCAGCAGCTGATTCAGAGTATCCCAGGCTGGACCTACAAGGGGCGCTGGTGGCAGCGGCTGGGCTGGCGCAAGCGCCGGGCCATCGAGCTGTTGCACCGGGTGGGCATTAAAGATCACAAAGACGCGATGCGCAGCTTCCCCTATCAGCTGACCGAGGGCGAGTGCCAGAAGGTGATGATCGCCATTGCCCTGGCCAACCAGCCGCGCCTGCTGATCGCCGACGAGCCGACCAACGCCATGGAGCCGACCACCCAGGCGCAGATTATTCGCCTGCTGACGCGGCTCAACCAGAACAACAACACCACCATCTTGCTGATCAGCCACGACCTGCAAATGCTCAGCAAATGGGCGGATAAAATCAACGTCATGTACTGCGGGCAAACGGTAGAGAGCGGGCCCAGCGAAGAGCTGATCACCCTCCCACATCACCCCTACACCCAGGCGTTAATCCGCGCGATCCCGGATTTTGGCAGCGCCATGCCGCATAAAAGCCGCCTCAACACCCTGCCGGGAGCGATCCCGCTGCTGGAGCAGTTGCCCATCGGCTGTCGGCTGGGGCCGCGCTGCCCGTACGCCCAGCGCGAGTGTATCGAAACGCCGCGTCTTACCGGGGCGCGCAACCATCTGTACGCCTGTCATTTCCCGCTGAACATGGAGAAAGAGTGAAATGGTCGAAACATTGCTGGAAGTTCGCCAACTCAGTAAGACCTTTCGCTACCGCACCGGCTGGTTTCACCGCCAGACGGTGGAGGCGGTTAAGCCGCTGAGCTTCACGCTGCGCGAACGGCAGACGCTGGCGATTATTGGCGAGAACGGCTCCGGAAAATCGACGCTCGCGAAGATGCTGGCGGGCATGGTGGAGCCCACCAGCGGCGAGCTGCTCATCGACGACCATCCGCTAACTTTCGGGGATTACTCCTACCGCAGCCAGAAGATTCGCATGATCTTTCAGGATCCGTCGACCTCGCTGAACCCGCGCCAGCGTATCTCGCAGATCCTCGATTTCCCGCTGCGGCTGAATACCGATCTCGACGCTGAAGCGCGGCAGAAACAGATTATCGACACCCTGCGCATGGTCGGTCTGCTGCCGGACCACGTCAGCTATTACCCTCATATGCTGGCGCCCGGTCAGAAGCAGCGTCTCGGCCTCGCCAGGGCGCTGATCCTGCGGCCGAAGGTCATCGTCTGTGATGAGGCGCTGGCCTCGCTGGATATGTCGATGCGCTCCCAGCTCATCAACCTGATGCTGGAACTGCAGGAGAAACAGGGCATCTCCTATATCTATGTCACTCAGCACCTGGGAATGATGAAGCACATCAGCGATCAGGTGCTGGTGATGCATAACGGGGAAGTGGTCGAGCGCGGCAGCACCGCCGATGTGCTGGCTTCGCCGCTGCACGACCTGACCCGACGCCTGATCGCCGGCCACTTTGGTGAAGCCCTCACCGCCGACGCCTGGCGTAAAGACGGGAAATAGCTCGCAAGGACCAGCAGGGGCGCCTCTTACGCCGCCCCTGTCATTCAGGTGGTAGGGAAGAGACTCTGCGCCGGCAGCGACCGGCGGTCAAAGCGGCGCAGCGCGTAGTAAAGCCCCCCGGTACCAAACCAGCCAATCATCCATGACACATCGTTACCGGCGAAGATCCACGTGAGCGAACCATGGAACAACGGGTTCTCAATGAACGGCAACTGGATCAGCACACCGACGATATACAGGCTAATCGCGTACAGGTTCCAGAAACCGTAGCGTTGATGCGGGTCGCTTAGCGCCGGAATATCGAGGGCCCCTTTCGAGATAAGGTAGTAATCCGTTAGACAGATGGCGCTCCACGGCACGAAGAACGCCAGCAGGAACAGAAGAAAATGCGTGAAATGCTTTAAGAAAGCGGGCTCGCTAAGCAGCGCGATAATACAGGAAGCCGCCACCATCAGCACCACGAATGCAATGCGGCACGCTTGCGACAGCACGGTCTGTCGGCGGAAGGCGGAAACAATGGTGGTCAGCGACATAAAGCTGCCGTAGGCATTCAGGGTAGTAAAGGTAATTTTACCAAAGCAGATGGCGAAATAGATAATCATGGCCATAGCCTGGCTCTTACCTAATCCCACCAGATAGCTCACCTCGTGACCAGGGAACGCGCTGCCGGCAATGGCCGCCGTCAGTACGCCCAGCGTCATCGACGTTTGGGTGCCCAACACGGTGCCGAAAAACACCGAGCAGCACGTTTTTATGGCGGAGACATTGCGTGGCAGGTAGCGCGAATAGTCGGAAACATAGGGGCAAAAGGCGATCTGCCACGATGAAGAGAGCGATACGGCTAACAAAAACGTCGGCAGCGAAAAATGGTTATTGCGCGCAAGCGCACTGAGATCGGCCGAGAGTAGCAGCGTGATGAACATATAAACGAAGGCCAGAATACCGACGATACTCGCCAGTTTGCCCAGTTTGTGGATCACTTTATAACCGAGGACGGCGATAACAATAATAATCGCACTGAATATCAGCATCCCGGCCACATGGCTGATCTTCAGCAGTTTGGCCATTGCCTGCCCGGCCAGTACGGTACCGCTGGCAGAAAAACCGATATACATGACGCAAACCAGCACCAGCGGCACCACCGCGCCAAAAACGCCAAACTGGGCGCGGCTAAGGATCATTTGCGGCAGTCCGAGTCGCGGTCCCTGCAGCGCATGTAGCGACATCACCGCCGCCCCCAGCATCTGACCGACCAGAAGCCCGATCAACGACCACACGACGTCGCCGCCCAGCACAACGGCTAAAGCGCCGGTGACAATTGCCGTAATTTGCAGATTGCCGCCAAACCACAGGGTGAACTGGCTAAAAGGGTGTCCATGCCGTTCGCTTTCCGGAATGTAATCAATCGACCGCGTTTCACTCATTCCAGCATAATTGCTCTTTGACTGCCCGTCTGTAGATGAAAACGAAGACATAGGTTCCTCACTGAAATTGTTAATGTCACCTCACTCAACCGATCATGTATATACAAGCATTGACAATACTCCGCCTTGCATGCACTCTCATTTTGTGACGAATATGTAAAATATTTGTATTGCAAAAGGTTACTAAATAACGTCAAGGCGGCGTTTATCCTTGGCGTCAGAAGCAATTAACGAAGGTGTGCTACCCATGATGGTCCCTTTTCAACTTGCGTCGCTCCCCGTCACGCCGTGGAAAAACGGCGGCGGAGAAACGCGCGAAATCATCTGCGTACCCGCGCCAGATGCCCCCTTTCTCTGGCGAGCCAGCATCGCCACTCTGCAGGCGGATGGTCCTTTCTCCCCTTTCCCAGGCGTTGACCGGGTGATCACCCTGCTGGCGGGACAGCCGTTACGGCTGTGTGGCGAGAATATCAACCAGCCGCTGGCGCTCTGGCAGCCGTGGGCGTTCCCCGGGGAATGGGCGCTGTCCAGCGTCGGGATCGTTGAGCCGGGGCTGGACTTCAATATCATGACCCAGCGCGGGCGAGCATCGGCAACGGTGCAAATGGTGAGCTCGCCGCAACACCCGGCCACCGACGGGGTCGCTTATGTGCTGCAGGGCGAGTGGGATCTGGCCGGGCGGCGCTGCGCCGCCGGTAGCGGCCTCTGCTGGCGCGGTGAATCGCCGGGAGATCTGCGTCCCCTGGGCAGCCATGGACGCCTGCTGCTGGCGGAGATCGCGCTCAAATAATCGTCAGGAGAGAGGGTATACTGGAGCTATCGCGATACGCTTTTGCCCTGTACGCCGCGGGCCGGCTGAAAAATATCGTGACACAAGGGGTCGTCAGTGGGATATAATTCCCGGCTAAATTTGAGTTATTTTGAAATAACAATGTTAACGTTATGATTGTTAAAGTAAAAATAAGCAATAACGATAAGGATTAAAGCTATGGGTTTTCTTTCCGGTAAGCGCATTTTGATCACTGGCGTCGCCAGCAAACTGTCCATCGCCTACGGTATTGCGCAGGCAATGCACCGTGAAGGCGCGGAACTGGCATTCACCTATCAGAACGAAAAACTGAAAGGTCGCGTAGAGGAATTTGCTGCCGCGCTGGGTTCTGACATTGTGTTGCCGTGCGACGTTGCTGAAGATGAGAGCATCACCGCGCTGTTCACCGAGCTGGAAAAAGTCTGGCCAAAATTCGATGGTTTCGTCCACTCTATCGGTTTTGCCCCGGCTGACCAGTTAGACGGCGACTACGTTGACGTTGTCACTCGCGACGGCTTTAAAATCGCGCACGACATCAGCACCTACAGCTTTGTGGCGATGGCTAAAGCCTGCCGTACTATGCTGAACCCGGGCTCGGCTCTGCTGACGCTCTCCTACCTGGGCGCAGAGCGCGCGATCCCGAACTACAACGTGATGGGTCTGGCCAAAGCTTCTCTGGAAGCTAACGTCCGCTATATGGCTAACGCCATGGGTCCGGAAGGCGTTCGCGTCAACGCCATCTCTGCCGGTCCGATCCGTACGCTGGCCGCGTCCGGTATCAAAGATTTCCGTAAAATGCTGGCCCACTGCGAAGCGGTCACCCCGATCCGTCGCACTGTCACCATTGAAGATGTGGGCAACAGCGCAGCCTTCCTGTGCTCTAACCTGTCCGCGGGTATCTCCGGTGAAGTCGTTCACGTTGACGGCGGGTTCAATATCGCCGCCATGAACGAGCTGGAACTGAAATAAGTTCCTTGCCCTCCTCGCCCCGGTGAGGAGGGTTCCCCCTTCCCCTTCGCATCGCGCTCCCTCTGTTATTCCAATCGGCTATTTGTTAGCACGTATCAATATTTTCTCCGGCTTCCGGGTTACGCCAGGATAGTTCTGCATAAACGATCCGCGGAACGGCGGTTCGCCACATACCGAACAAGGAAAGCCCATGGAGCCACGCCGCGTGAATGGCAAAAACCACTGGTATCACGAAACCCAGTCAACAATCTGCCCGGTGGATGTCCTGCCGCTTGTCCCCGAAGCCGCCCATGTTGAAGACCGCTTTTTGCTGGACCTGACGCTGCCGGACGCCTGGTTATCTACTCATGCTGGCTGGTTACACCCCGCTCGCCAGCTGGCCGGACTGCTGTTTCCCGATCAGGTGACTGTCAGCCGCCTGCAAACCTTTACCGCCTACGATCGCCTGAGCACCGCGCTGACTGTTGCTCAGGTTTACGGCGTCCAGCGCTTGTGTAACCACTACGCTGCCCGCCTGGCGCCCCTGCCGGGTCCTGACTCTTCGCGCGAGAGCAACCGCCGCCTGGCGCAGATCACGCAATACGCTCGTCAGCTTGCCGGTTCTCCCTCTGTGATTAACGCCCTCTCCCGCAGCCAGCTGGATGAAGTCGGTTTAACCAGCCGGGATATTATTTTGATCAACCAGATTATTGGTTTCGTCGGCTTCCAGGCCCGGGCAATTGCCGTCCTGCAGGCGGCGCTGGGCTTCCCGGTGCGCTGGATCCCCGGTATGCCTCAGCAAGAGGAGGCGCCCGCCGACCTGTTCACTTCCCCGACGGGTGAGTGGCAAAGCGACCTTGACGATCCTGACCTGCAGTACGCCGATGATGAGCGCCAGCGGCGCATCGCCAGCTGGCAGTCGCTACCTGGCCTCGGCGAATTAGCCCCCCTGCTGGCCTGCGACCCGCTGTTGATCGCGCCTCTGGAGACATTGATCCGCCAGCTCAGTACTGACGATGCCTTTGGCCCGCAGATCGCCCTACTCACGGCGCGTACCAACGGCAGCGCCACCTGTTTTGACGCCTGGCTTAATCGCTGGCAAGACGAAGAGGATTTTGCCAGCCATCTGCGGCAAGGCGAGCTTGCGCTCCAGCGCTGGCTTAACCGGCACCCTCAGTCGCGTGCGCTCGTCACCGCGGTCCAGTTGTTGACCCGCTCGCCAGACCGGTTTAGCGCCGCTCAGCTAACCCCCCTCGCGGAATATGGACTTTCTGCGGAACAGGCAATCGATTTGTTAACCTGGAGCGGGTTGTGCGGCTGGATGAATCGTCTGAAAATCGCCCTCGGCAATGTGCGTCAGCAGACGTAAATTGCTGAAACAGCGCTTGCTGCGGCAGGCATATTCGCGTAAAAATGTCAGCCGCTCTTTTAGCCACGAAAATACCTAATTATGTTTCAGGATAACCCGCTGCTAGCGCAGCTTAAACAGCAACTGCATTCCCAGACGCCGCGCGCGGAAGGGGTCGTTAAGGGCACGGAAAAGGGCTTTGGCTTCCTCGAAGTGGACGCTCAGAAGAGCTACTTCATTCCGCCGCCGCAGATGAAAAAAGTGATGCATGGCGACCGTATCGTCGCGGTGATCCATTCTGAAAAAGATCGCGAAAGCGCCGAACCAGAAACCCTGGTTGAGCCCTTCCTGACCCGTTTCGTCGGTAAAGTCCAGAAGAAAGACGACCGCCTCGCTATCGTTCCTGACCATCCGCTGCTGAAAGACGCCATTCCCTGCCGCGCCGCCCGTGGCGTTGAGCACGATTTCAAACAGGGTGACTGGGCCGTCGCCGAGATGCGCCGTCATCCCTTAAAAGGCGATCGCGGGTTTTACGCGGAGCTGACCCAGTTTATCACCTTTAGCGACGACCACTTCGTCCCCTGGTGGGTAACGCTGGCGCGCCATAATCTGGAAAAAGAGGCGCCGGACGGCGTCGCCACTGAGATGCTTGACGAAGGGCTGACCCGCCGCGATTTAACCGCCCTCGACTTCGTCACCATCGACAGCGCCAGCACCGAAGATATGGACGATGCGCTGTATGCTGAGTCCGCCGCCGACGGCAAACTGCTGCTGACGGTCGCCATTGCCGACCCGACCGCCTGGATTGCCGAAGGTAGTAAGCTGGATAACGCCGCAAAAGTACGCGCCTTTACCAACTACCTGCCGGGCTTCAATATTCCGATGCTGCCGCGCGAGCTGTCAGACGATCTGTGCTCGCTGCGTGCCAACGAAGTGCGCCCGGTACTGGCTTGTCAGATGACCCTGGCAGCCGATGGCACCATTGAAGACAACATCGCGTTCTTTGCCGCCACCATCGAATCAAAAGCCAAGCTGGCCTATGACGATGTTTCTGACTGGCTGGAAGGCCGCGGCAGCTGGCAGCCGGGCAGTGAGGCGATCGCCCAGCAAATTACGCTGCTGAAGGACGTGTGCCAACGTCGTAGCGAATGGCGTCAGACCCATGCACTGGTATTTAAAGACCGTCCGGACTACCGTTTCGTCCTCGGCGAAAAAGGCGAAGTGCTGGACATCGTCGCGGAACCGCGCCGTATTGCCAACCGCATTGTTGAAGAGTCGATGATCGCCGCCAACATCTGTGCCGCACGCGTTCTGCGCGACAAGCTCGGCTTCGGCGTTTATAACGTCCATACCGGCTTCGACCCGGCGAATACCGAACAGTTGGCCGCCCTGCTGAAAACCCACGACGTGCACGTCGACCCGGCGGAAGTCCTGACTCTCGAAGGGTTCTGTAAACTGCGCCGTGAACTGGACGCTCAGCCGACCGGTTTCCTCGACAGCCGCATTCGCCGCTTCCAGTCGTTTGCGGAAATCAGCACCGAGCCGGGTCCGCACTTTGGTCTTGGGCTTGAAGCTTACGCCACCTGGACTTCGCCGATCCGTAAGTATGGCGACATGATTAACCATCGTCTGCTGAAGGCCATCATCAAAGGTGAGACCATTGCGCGTCCGCAGGATGAAGCCACCGTGCAGATGGCGGAGCGCCGTCGTCTTAACCGCATGGCGGAACGCGATGTCGCTGACTGGCTGTATGCCCGTTTCCTCAACGACAAAGCCGGGACCGATACCCGCTTTGCCGCGGAGATTATCGACGTCAGCCGCGGCGGGATGCGCGTACGTCTGGTGGACAATGGCGCGGTTGCCTTTATTCCGGCCCCGTTCCTTCACGCCGTACGCGATGAACTGGTGTGCAGCCAGGAGAACGGCACCGTGCAGATCAAGGGCGAAGTGGTTTACAAAGTCACCGACGTTATCGATGTCACCATCGCCGAAGTCCGCATGGAAACCCGCAGCATTATTGCGCGTCCGGCAGTCTGACGTGTCATCTCAGCGGTTCCTGCGGGAACCGCTGCTTCTTTCCTCTCCATCCAGCTATTTCCGTCGCGCCGATTAAGGTTGTGCGTTTTTTTCGCTTCTCTTTTTCACTCTTTTTTAGCATCATTGATTTCATTCGTTTTTGTTACCAGGATAATGCCATGTCAGATGTGAATGCCCACCTGCTCGCTCAACGTATCGATACCGTGCTGGATATTCTGGTTGCCGGTGATTATCACTCTGCAATCCATAATCTGGAGATCCTCAAAGCAGAGCTGCTGGCGCTGGCGGCGGACGACGCGGAGCAACAAAACCAGCCCAAAGCGCCCTGGGAAATCTGATTATCACCTATTCTGCAACCGGCTTTTCATTCCGGTTGCTCGCCAAATAGCCCCCTAACAGTGATGTTGCTATGAACGCCCGACAACAAAGTATTTTGCAAGTGGTCATCGATAAAGGCCGCATGAGCGTCGCCGATCTGGCGAAGATGACCGGTGTCTCAGAGGTCACTATTCGCCAGGACCTGAATCTGCTGGAGAAGCAGAGCTATCTGCGCCGCACCCATGGTTATGCCGTCCCGCTGGACAGCGAAGATGTCGAAACCCGCATGATGACTCATTTTGCCATTAAGCGTGAGCTGGCCAGCCGGGCAGCGGCGCTGGTAAACGCCGGCGAAACCGTGTTTATCGAAAACGGGAGCAGCAACGCCCTGCTGGCGCGCACCCTGGCTGAACGGGGAGATATCACCATTATCACCGTCAGCAGCTATATTGCCCACCTGTTGAAAGAGACGCCGGGAGAGGTGATCCTGCTGGGCGGGATATACCAGAAACGCAGTGAGAGCATGGTAGGCCCCTTGACCCGCCAGTTCATTCAGCAGGTGCATTTCAGTAAAGCCTTCATTGGGATCGATGGCTGGCAAGCAGACACCGGCTTTACCGGCCGCGATATGATGCGTGCGGATGTGGTAAACGCCGTGCTGGAAAAACATTGCGAGGCAATCATCCTCAGCGACAGCTCTAAATTCAGCGCGGTTCACCCCTATCCACTGGGGCCCGCCGGCCGCTTTAATCGCGTGATCACCGACGATCGGCTGCCGACCGCGTGCCGCGATCAGCTGATCCGCAGCGGTCTTCTCGTCGATATCGTCCCTCACACCTGACAATCTCTCACCCCGCTCCACACGATAGCAGCGGACGGGGTGTTCTGGCGCTCTGAGAGTATTCCGAGCCGTTAATTAAGATTTTTTACCTGACGATAAATTTTAAAAAAAGTAAAATTATTATTAGCGATATAACAGGAAGTGACTATCACCTGCGTGATTTTCGTGAAACCTGCGCACCCTAACTTCATGGTATTGCCCTAAAGCTGCTATATCAGGCTATGCTTAAAGGAGCGTTGTATCCATGAATAGATTATTCAGGAGAAAAAAAATGATGACTTCAACGAGCAAAAAAATGGCTGCTGTCGTTCTGGCTGTCACTGTAGCAATGTCTCTGAGCGCTTGCTCTAACATGTCCAAACGCGATCGCAACACCGCAATCGGTGCTGGCGCGGGCGCCATCGGTGGGGCAGTGTTAACTGACGGTAGCGCGCTCGGTACCCTGGGCGGGGCAGCAGTCGGTGGTATTATTGGTCACCAGGTCGGCAAATAATATAATTACCTGACCAAATAAAAGAATAATTCACACGAATTGACTTACGCACGTAAAATGATTCAAGGCCGCGGCTTTCACCGCGGCCTTGTTATTTGAGCAGAAGATTTAAATATTGCAGAAATAGTGCTCAACCGCCGGCTAACTTGACCTTCATCCCTTTCGCCTCGAGCAGCGATTTGAGTAAATCGCGTTTATCGCCCTGAATCTCGATCACGCCATCTTTCACCGCGCCGCCGCAACCACATTTCTTTTTCAGCTCTGCCGCCAGGGCCGTTAGCGCAGCATCATCGGCATCAATGCCGCTAATCAGGCAGACGCCTTTGCCCTTGCGACCGCTGGTCTGACGCTGGATACGTACAATGCCATCGCCTTTAGGGCGCACTGGCGCCGGTTTTGCCTCGTCGATACGCCCGGATTCCGTGGAGTAAACCAGGCGGCTATTGGAATCGCTCATTATGCCTCCTTTGACAACGAGACGTTGATCGCCCGCAGCGTTGCGGCAGGATCGGCCGACTGCGTTACCGGCCGACCAATCACCATATAATCCACCCCGGCTTGCTGGGCCTGCTCAGGGGTCATGATCCGCCGCTGATCGCCAGCGTCGCTGCCCTGCGGACGGATCCCCGGGGTCACCAGTTTAAACGCCTGCCCCAGCTCCTGTTTGAAGCGCACTGCCTCCTGAGCTGAACACACCACCCCGTCCAGGCCGCAGCGCTGAGTGAGCGCCGCCAGCTTCGCCGCATAGTCCGCCGGGGATAAGGTAATGCCCAGATCCTGCAGGTCGCTGGCTTCCATGCTGGTGAGCACCGTGACAGCGATGAGCAGCGGCGCATCTTTTCCAAACGGCAGCAGCGCTTCCCGCGCGGCGGTCATCATTCGCGCCCCGCCGGAGGCATGGACATTCACCATCCATACGCCCAGCTCCGCCGCTGCCGCCACCGCACGGGCGGTAGTGTTGGGAATATCATGAAACTTAAGGTCAAGGAATACCTCAAACCCGCGCTGATGCAGCTCGCGTACAAACTGCGGCCCCAGCAGGGTGAACATCTCTTTACCCACCTTCAGACGGCAGTCGAGCGGGTCGATGCGGTCGACAAATGCCAGCGCTTTATCGCGATTATCATAGTCAAGCGCAACCACAACGGGAGAGGAAGTGACAGCGCGGGAAGATGTGATAGCTGTAGACGTCATGACCAGACCTTAGTGTTGATGGGCGCCTGAGCGGCGCAAAAAAGGTAAACGGGCAGCATTCTACCTGTGATGCTAACAAAATGACAGGCCGCTGTATTTGCGCTGGTCGAACGATGGCGCTGCCGGGGTCACAGACGATAAAGCCGAAAAAACCGATAAGGATGTTGTAACTAATTAGCGGCTTTTTTTTGACCCTATTGGCCATCGAGGCCGCGAATCGGTTTGATGGTTGCCCAGGAGCGGCAGGATGGGCAATGCCAGTAAAGAGTATGCGCCGTAAAGCCGCATTTCTGGCAGCGGTAACGCGGTTTGCTGCGCACCTGCTCGCCAACCATGTTTCGCAGCACCCCCAGGCTTTCTTTCGCCCGCCCTTCTTCCGCCTCGTTGAGATGGTAGTCCATCAACTTATGGAAGACACGCATGGTCGGGTGACGTTCCAGCTGACGGGTCACATAATTTTGCGCCGCTTCAACCCCTTCCCGTTGCTCGAGAATTTGCGCCAGCATCAGTTCGGCAGTCGCCCCGGTGTTCTCTTCGACGCAGCGCCGCAGGAAAGCCTCCCACTCCTCGGCTTTGCCAAGCTGCTGGTAGCAGGTCTGCAGCATCTCCAGCGTCTCTCCCACCAGCTCTTTATCCTGATCGATAACCCGTTCAAGGCTTTCCACCGCTTTGGCGTAGTCACCCTTTTCCATCCACACCCGACCCATCATGATCGACACCCGGGCGCTGTTGCGGTCCGCGGCGGCACCTTTTTTCAGCAGGGCCATCGCCTTATCCAGATCGTTGGCCGCCATCTGCTGCAGGGCCAGCTCGCACCAGAAGTTGGCGATCTCGCCACGATGTTTCTCTTTACCCAGCTTCACCAGTCGTTCAGCCACTTCAATCGCCGACTGCCAGTCGCTGGTCGCCTGATAGATCTGCAGCAGCTGCTGCAACGCGCCGAGACGGAAATCGGTCTCATCCACCAGCTGCTTAAACATGTCTTCCGCGCGATCGTACAACCCGGCGGCCATATAGTCGCGCCCCAGCTGTTGCACCGCCAGCAGGCGCTGATCGTAGGTTAAGGATGCGCTTTCCATCAGGCTCTGATGAATACGGATCGCGCGGTCAACTTCGCCGCGGGAACGGAACAGGTTACCGAGCGTCAGGTGCGCCTCGACGGTGCCGGTATCCTCTTTCAGCATATCAAGGAACAGGTCGACGGCCTTATCCTGCTGGTTACTGAGCAGGAAGTTTACCCCCGCCACGTAATCACGTGACAGGCGGCTCGCATCGTCCTGTTTGGACTGTTGTGCACTTCTGCGGCCCATATACCAGCCGTAAGCGGCGGCAACGGGTAAAAGCAGAAACAACAACTCCAGCATAAGAGGTTATTCCTTCACGGCAGGCACGCCTGCGACGGCAGTGGCCGGACTGACGGGGGCAATCTGATGCTCAAGGCGCTTAATTTTACGCTCCGCGCGCGCCAGCGAGACACGCACCCGCAGCCAGAACAGGCCGCAGATCAGCCAGCCGATGGCAAAGCCCGCGGCAAACAGCACCGCCAGCAGCGTCGATATGCGGAATTCACCCTGAGCGAGTAAATAGTTGAAAGTGACCTGTTGGTCATTCTGCGCCCCCAGCGTCACTGAAATGACGAAGATTGCTAACACCAGTAAGAAAATGAGTAAATATTTCACATGACTTCCCGTTATGTGGGTTGCGCGAAAAAAGCCCGCTTTCAGCCCTATAAAGTATCATTTTCGCCGCAGCGGTGGAATGAAAAAGCATGGCAACTCGTCAGGATATGCGGTCGGATGCCGCTAAAATCAACATTACTCTGCTTCGGTTGTCCGTTTTTTAATATCCTGCGCCTCTTCCCCCGGAGGGGAAAGCGGCCCGCAGAGGCGCTGTGTCAACCAGCAGGCCACGGTGACCAACAGCCAGGAGATCAGCGTAGCGACGATGAGATCCAATGGCCAGTGCATGCCCAGCGCCAGGCGACTGCCCATCACCGCCGTCGCCCACACCAGCAACACCGCGATCGTGCCCCAGCGCCGACGCGGCCACAGCAGCCCGGCAGCTAACAGCGCCCAGCTGGCGGCGAACATCGTGTGACCAGACGGGAAGGCAAACCCGGTCTCCTTCTGCCAGTGCTTGCGTAAAAAGGGCGGGATATCCTGCGCCTGTGCCAGCTGTTCATGCACCAGTTTAGCGCGTTCTTTGCGCTTCAACGCATAGAATTGCGTCACCGGCACCTGGCGTGTGTTTTCCAGCCAGATGACAAAGGGTCTCGGCTCCTGGACTCGCGCCTTGACCCAGGATTTCGCCCCCTGTCCCACCAGGATGGCGGCGGCGAGGATAAGGAACAGGATCAGCGCCGCGCGCAGGCGAAAGCGCAGACACCAGAGAAACCAGGCGCACAGCACAACATGCGTGATGATCCCCCATGGCTGAGTCACCGTTTCTGTCACCCACCACAGTGTTTTCAGCCAGGCGACCGGCAGCCCTGGCTGCCACAGCCAGCCAGACAGCCAGACGGCAAGGGGCATGATCAGCAGCAGCGCCGCCGCGAGAGCGGTTCGTCGGGCAATTAACAGCATTTTCTCTCCTTCTCCTTGTAGATGAACATCATAGCGGAAACTGGTTCGTTTGTGCGCTTTCCACGCGGCTAACCGTTCGCGATTAGGAGAACGTCCAGGCCTTGTGGCAAAATAGCGGTAAACAGAAAGCACATTCAGGTGCTGACAGAATCTGGAGAATCACATGCAGCTTAAACGTGTGGCAGAAGCCAAACTGCCAACCCCCTGGGGCGATTTCCTGATGGTGGGTTTTGAAGAACTGGCAACCGGACAGGATCATGTCGCGCTGGTTTATGGCGATATTTCAGGGCAGACGCCCGTTCTGGCCCGAGTACATTCAGAATGCCTGACCGGCGATGCCCTGTTTAGCCTGCGCTGTGATTGCGGCTTTCAACTGGAGGCGGCTCTGTCGCATATCGCTGAAGAGGGCCGGGGGATCCTGCTCTATCATCGCCAGGAAGGACGCAACATTGGGTTATTGAATAAAATTCGCGCCTACGCGCTGCAGGACCAGGGCTATGACACCGTTGAGGCGAACCATCAGCTTGGCTTCGCCGCCGATGAGCGCGACTTCACCCTGTGCGCCGATATGTTCAAACTGCTCAACGTTGAGCAGGTGCGGTTATTAACCAATAACCCGAAAAAAGTGGAAATTCTTACCGAAGCCGGGATCAACATCGTGGAGCGCGTTCCGCTGATCGTCGGACGCAACCCGAAAAACGCTCACTATCTGGACACCAAAGCCGCCAAGATGGGTCATCTGCTGAACAGCAAGCCGGCGGAATAAACCGGTGTAACCAAAGAGAAAGGGCCAGCGATGCTGGCCCTTTGCTTTACAGCATATTACGGATGACGTAGTGCAGGATACCGTCGTTGCGGTAGTAGGTCAGCTCGGTCGCAGTGTCGATACGGCACCGACACGGGATCACGTCCTGCGTGCCGTCAGCCCGCGTAACCGTGACCGGCACCGTCGCGCCAGGCTGAAGCGACTGCAGGTTGCTGATATCAATCCGCTCCTCCCCGGTCAACTGCAGCGTTTTACGGGTCACACCTTGCGGGAACTCCAGCGGCAAAATGCCCATTCCGATCAGGTTGGAGCGGTGGATACGTTCGAAGGATTCGGCGATCACCACCCGGATCCCCAGCAGGCGCGGCCCCTTGGCCGCCCAGTCACGGCTGGAACCTGACCCATACTCCTTACCAGCGATCACCGCCAGCGGTATGCCTTCGGCTTTATACCGCATCGCCGCATCGTAGATCGCCACCGGTTCGCGGTCTGGCAAATGGCGGGTCATGCCGCCTTCCACGCCTGGCACCATCTCGTTGCGAATGCGGATATTGGCGAAAGTGCCGCGCATCATCACCTCATGGTTACCGCGACGGGAACCGTAGGAGTTAAAGTCGCGCCGGGCAACCCCATGCTCCTGCAAATAGCGACCAGCCGGACTATCGGCTTTGATGCTCCCCGCCGGCGAAATGTGGTCAGTGGTCACTGAATCGCCCAGCATAGCGAGGATCCGCGCACCATGAATATCCTCCACCGGCAGCGGCTCGACGCCCATCTCGTCAAAGAACGGCGACAGGCGAATATAAGTCGAGTCCTCCTGCCAGTCATAGGTATCTGACGCCTCCACCTTGATTGCTTTCCACTCCTCAGTACCGGAAAACACTTCCGCGTACTCTTTGCGGAACATTTCGGTGGAGACCTGTTCCACCGCGAGGGCAATCTCCTCCCCGCTCGGCCAGATATCTTTCAGATAAACCGGCTCGCCATTCTTACCCTGCCCCAACGGCTCGCGGGTGAGGTCGATATTCATGTTCCCCGCCAGGGCGTAAGCGACCACCAGTGGAGGAGAGGCCAGCCAGTTGGTTTTCACCAGCGGATGGATGCGTCCTTCGAAGTTACGGTTGCCGGAGAGCACCGCCCCGACGGTCAGGTCGCCCTTTTTGATCGCCTCTTCAATCGGTTCCGGCAACGGACCGGAGTTACCGATACAGGTGGTACAGCCATATCCCACCAGATTAAAGCCGAGCTGGTCGAGGTAAGGCGTCAGGCCGGCATGAGCCAGATAATCTGACACGACTTTCGAGCCTGGAGCCAGAGACGCTTTTACCCAGGGCTGCGGCTGCAGGCCACGTTCGACGGCTTTTTTCGCCAGCAGACCGGCGGCCATCAGCACGCTGGGGTTGGAGGTATTGGTGCAGGAGGTGATTGCCGCAATGGCTACGGCGCCATCCGGCAGCGAGTAGTGATGCCCGTTCAGCGTATAATCCACCGGCTGGCGCTGACGCTGCAGATGGTTGACCTCCAGTTCACCGCTGGCGGCAAAAGCTTTCGGCACATCGCCTAAGGCCACGCGATCCTGCGGCCGCTTCGGCCCGGCGAGGCTCGCCTCAACGCTGCTCATATCCAGTGCCAGGGTGCTGGTAAACACCGGCTCATCGCCAGGCTGGCGCCACATTCCCTGCGCTTTGGCATACGCTTCCACCAGCGCGACCTGCTCTTCGCTACGACCGCTGAGACGCATATAGCTGAGCGTCACGTCATCGATTGGGAAGAAGCCGCAGGTGGCGCCATACTCCGGCGCCATATTGGCGATGGTCGCGCGGTCGGCCAGGGGTAAGGTATCCAGCCCGTCGCCGTAGAATTCAACAAATTTGCCGACGACACCATGCTGGCGCAGCATCTGGGTAACGGTCAATACCAGGTCGGTGGCGGTGATACCTTCGCGCAGTTTACCGCTGAGTTTAAAGCCCACCACATCCGGGATCAGCATCGACACCGGCTGACCCAGCATGGCGGCTTCCGCCTCAATCCCGCCGACGCCCCAGCCAAGCACGCCGAGACCATTAATCATGGTGGTATGGGAGTCCGTACCCACCAGGGTATCCGGCCACGCCATCCACTGGCCATTGACTTCCTCGCTCCACACCGCGCGACCCAGGTATTCAAGGTTGACCTGGTGGCATATCCCGGTTCCCGGCGGCACCACGCTGAAGCGGCTAAAGGCCTGCTGCCCCCAGCGCAGAAACGCGTAGCGCTCGTGGTTGCGTTCCATTTCCAGACGGACGTTGTCTTCGAAGGCTTCATCATCGCCGAAACGGTCGACGGTCACTGAGTGGTCGATCACCAGGTCAACAGGTGACAGGGGATTGACCTTCGCCGTATCGCCGCCCAGGCGTTTCACCGCCTCGCGCATCGCGGCCAGATCCACCACCGCCGGCACGCCGGTAAAGTCCTGCATCAGGACGCGAGCCGGACGATAGGCAATCTCCCGGTCGGCATGGGCCTGTTGCAGCCAGCCGGCCAGGGCACGAATATCTTCTTCAGTTACCGAGTCACCGTCCTGCCAGCGCAGCAGGTTTTCCATCAGCACCTTCAGCGATTTGGGCAGCCGACTGATATCACCCAGCTGTTTTTCCGCTAACGGCAGACTGTAGTAGTGCCAGGTTTTCTCGTTAACCTGTAGCGTGTCCTTACTGGCTTCTCGTAGGGTTGACGACATAGCTCCTCCTTTATCTCAGGGATGGCATACCCTGATTCTCCTCAGGGTCTCCATTAAAGATAACACATGCTGAGCATAACACTTTGATAACAACCCAAATTGCTAAATGCCGGGAGGGCGCAGGTCCTGAAACGGGAATTATCTTAATACCGGCGAAAAGGCACCAAAATAGTGCAAAGAGGTGGTTAAAGGCGATATTGTATTAGTACATGAGGACAAAAAAAGAGCTAATCTGTCAACGAAGGATGATTAGCTCTTATGAGAGGTTTCTGGTTGGATAAATCCCGCGGCAAAATATATTCTCCCTGTATTGCCGGTCACTAATTTTATATTACGGTTTCCTTTCACTGTCATAAAAATGACATGTATCTACAACGATGACCTACAGCTTTAGCTGACAATCCAGATGTTGCAGATGGTGAGCGCAATGATGCTCCAGAACATCGCCAGCCCCACCAACACTACGCCCCATACGCGACTACGCAGAACGGGATCGATTTCGGTTTTGTCATTCTCGTATGACATCGCCAGTTTCATGTAATCGATATTACTTATCATATTGTCACCACCAATTGCTCAAATCATCAGGTACAGATAAATCTTAATTATGGATAAAAGATTAATCCAGTGAATTTAGGCTTGATGGTATATATTTAACCGGTTATTTGATCGCGGCGGGCATAATGGCAAACGTGTTACCAGAATTTATTAATTTTGTGATTGGTTCGAGGTTTACATCGTTAAATAAGGGCCATGATAGTAAATGGCACTCCCCACCGGGAATGCCATTATTTTTATCAGGGTTATTTTTCCGGAAGTTTTATATCTTTGAACATCGCTTCAATATCTTCATTCGAGCGCAACGCCACGGCGGTATCTACCACATCGCGGGTCAGATGAGGGGCAAAGCGTTGAATAAAATCATACATATAGCTGCGTAAAAAGGTGCTACGGCGGAAACCAATTTTAGTGGTGCTGTGGCTGAAAATACCGTTCGCATCCAGCTTCACCAGATCCGGGTCCGAAACCGGGTCCACCGCCATGCTGGCGATCACCCCGACCCCAAGCCCCAGACGAACATAGGTCTTGATAACATCGGCGTCAGTGGCGGTAAAGACAATGCGTGGCGTCAGACCCGCACGATTAAACGCGGTGTCCAGTTCGGAACGGCCGGTAAAGCCAAAGGTGTAAGTCACCAGTGGATACTGCGCCAGTTCCTCTATGGATACCGAACCCTTCGCCGCCAGAGGATGCTCAGGCGTGACCACAATCGAGCGGTTCCAGTGATAGCACGGCAACATCACCAGATCGTCATACAGATGCAGCGCCTCGGTGGCGATAGCGAAGTCGGCGTTACCTTTTGAGACCGCCTCCGCAATCTGGGTCGGCGAGCCCTGATGCATATGCAGCGAGACGCGCGGATAACGCTCAATGAAGCCTTTGATCACCCCAGGCAATGCGTAGCGCGCCTGGGTATGGGTGGTCGCCACATACAGCGAGCCTTTATCAGGCCAGGTATGCTCCCCGGCGACAGATTTGATAGCATCGACTTTCGACAACACCTCGCGGGCGATGCGGATGATCTCCTGCCCGGCCGGTGTCACCTGGGTTAAATGTTTGCCGCTGCGGGCAAAAATCTGGATGCCCAGCTCATCTTCCAGCATGCGGACCTGCTTACTGATGCCCGGCTGGGAGGTATAAAGCCCTTCGGCGGTGGATGAAACATTCAGGTTATGGTTAACCACCTCAACGATGTAGCGAAGCTGTTGTAGTTTCATGGCTGATATCCGTTTGCGCGTAAAATGAAGCCGCTTAATACACTTTACGTTCAGGCAACTTGTCGGCTGTGAAGACCCGGGTCTACCGGCAGTTGGCCATAGTGGCGCCGCAACGCATCCTGAAAGCGATGATGTATAAGACGTTTTAATAATAAAAAAGGGATTAACTATAACCACTATATCATTTATATCTACAGTGTATAGACACTAACGAAAAATAATATAGGTGGTTATAAGGGGCAAAAAACCCATGCGGAAGGGGGAAACGACACGGCAGAGATATCCGCTATCTCTGCCGGTCGGAGGAGCAGGAAAAGCGTGCTTTTCCTGCCCGAACGAACGCCATTACTTTTTAGCTTCCGTCCATTTACCGTCGATAAAGAAGGCTGACCAGCCAGTCGCTTTACCCTCTTTTTCGGAGGCGACATACTGCTGCTTCGTTTTACGGCTAAAGCGTACCAGCGTTTTATTGCCTTCCGGATCCTGCTGCGGCGCATCGGCAAGATAGCGCAGTTTTTCCGGCAGACGATCGCGGAAGCGGTACAGCTCTTCCACCAGCGGCGCACGCGTTTCCCGTGATTTCGGGAACGTGTTGGCCGCCAGGAAGACCCCCGCCGCCCCGTCACGCAGGACGAAATAAGCGTCAGACTTCTCGCACGGCAGCTCCGGCAGCGGGACCGGATCTTCCTTCGGCGGAGCCACTTCGCCATTGCGCAGGATCTTACGCGTGTTCTTACACTCGTCGTTGGTACAGGCCATGTACTTACCGAAACGCCCCATTTTCAGGTGCATTTCAGAACCGCACTTCTCGCACTCCACCACCGGGCCGTCATAGCCCTTGATGCGGAACTCGCCCTCTTCAATTTCGTAGCCGTCGCAGGTCGGGTTATTACCACAGACGTGCAGTTTACGCTTGGGATCGATAAGGTAGCTGTCCATCGCCGTCCCGCACTTCTGGCAGCGACGTTTAGCACGCAGGGCGTTAGTTTCCGCGTCATCGCCTTCCAGTACGTTGAGGACTTCGTTTTCCGGCACCAGGTTGATGGTGGTTTTGCACCGCTCTTTCGGCGGCAGGGCATAACCCGAACAGCCGAGGAAAACGCCGGTGCTGGCGGTACGAATACCCATTTTACGTCCACAGGTTGGGCAGTCGATGCTGGTAAGCACCATCGGGTTCGGCTGCATGCCGCCCTCTTCCGGATCTTTCTCCGCCGTCTCCAGCTGGGTGGTAAAATCGCCGAAGAAGTGGTTCAGCACCTCTTTCCACTCGGCCTGGTGGTTGGCCACCTGGTCGAGACGATCTTCCATCTGCGCAGTGAAGTCATAGTTCATCAGATCGCGGAAGTTTTCTTCCAGCCGGTCGGTGACGATCTCGCCCATTTTCTCTGCGTAGAAACGACGGTTTTCCACCCGCACGTAGCCGCGATCCTGAATGGTCGAGATGATCGACGCGTAGGTCGACGGACGGCCGATGCCGCGTTTTTCCAGCTCTTTCACCAGCGAGGCTTCGCTGAAGCGTGCTGGCGGCTTGGTAAAGTGCTGCGCAGGCGTCAGCTCCACCAGGCTCAGGCTGTCGCCCTGTTTGACCACCGGCAGCGTCCGGTCTTCATCGCCCTTGCGCAGGGCCGGCATGACTTTTGTCCAGCCGTCAAAACGTAAGGTACGACCGCGCGCTTTCAGTTTGAAATCACCCGCCGCTACGGTCAGCGTCGTGGAGTCATACTGCGCCGGCGTCATCTGACAGGCGACAAACTGGCGCCAGATCAGCTGATACAGTTTCTGCGCATCCGCTTCCATATCTTTCAGCGTTTCCGCCAGGACATTCACGTCAGAAGGACGAATCGCTTCGTGCGCTTCCTGCGAGTTTTCCTTGCTGGCGTACTGGTTAGCGCTCTCCGGCAGGTACTTTTTGCCGAATTTATCGCTGATATAGCCGCGGACCATGTTCAGCGCGTCCTGACTCAGGTTGGTGGAGTCGGTACGCATATAGGTGATGTGACCGGCCTCATAAAGACGCTGAGCCATCATCATGGTTTTTTTCACGCCGAAGCCAAGACGGGTGCTGGCCGCCTGCTGCAGCGTGGAGGTAATGAACGGGGCGCCCGGCTTGCTGCTGGTCGGCTTGTCTTCCCGCTCCAGCACGCTGTAGCTGGCTTTTTCCAGCAACGATACCGCCGCCATGGTCTCATCACGGCTGACCGGACGGAACGGCTTATCGCCTTTATGCGTCACCTGCAGCGGCAGCGCGTCGCCGCCCGGCGTGGTGGTGCTGGCATCGACTTCCCAGTACTCTTCCGGGACGAACGCCTTGATTTCACGCTCACGCTCCACCACCAGGCGGACCGCAACGGACTGCACGCGCCCGGCAGAAAGACCGCGGGCAATTTTTTTCCACAGCAGCGGCGAGACCATATAGCCCACCACGCGGTCCATAAAGCGGCGCGCCTGCTGGGCGTTAACCCGATCGATATTCAGTTCGCCCGGCTTTTCGAAGGCCTGACGAATCGCGTTTTTGGTGATCTCATTGAACACCACGCGGCTGTAACGCTGTTCATCGCCGCCGATCACTTCCCGCAGGTGCCACGCAATGGCTTCCCCTTCGCGGTCAAGGTCGGTTGCGAGATAGATGTGGTCAGCTTTTTCCGCCAACTGTTTGAGTTCTGAAACTACCTTTTCTTTACCCGGAAGTACTTCATAGTGCGCATTCCAGTCATGCCATGGGTCCACGCCCATGCGGTTAACCAGAGCACCACGTTCATCCTTTTTAGGCTTTTTAGCCCCTTTGGTGGCGGTAGAGTCGGCGCTCTTTTTGGAAGCTGATCCACTGGTCGGCAAATCGCGGATATGACCGACGCTGGATTTCACCACGTAGTCATTACCCAGATACTTATTGATCGTTTTGGCTTTTGCCGGGGACTCAACGATAACGAGAGCTTTACCCATATTCACCTTTACCTAATTTGATTCATCCAGGAATACATCGCACATTCATACACCCTCCACTGGCGACTGCCTCATATGTTGCGGCACCGTCGGTGAATATCAACCCTGAACACCCGTTTCATCTCCGTAAAACCAGGCGCTTGAGTTTGCTGACTTTTTTTCGTCAGGTGACATAGCACGAAGAATTTTTGGCCGAATGTCAAGCAAATCTGTTGCCAGATCGCCGAAAGCGTCACACTGTACCTGATAAAATTCGTTACGCAACTTTATTAGCATGCAAAAGCAAATCCCGCCAGTAAACGGCTGTTTCTCCACTGGTTACGATTACCCCTGTTTTGTCCATGGAAAATTTGCCCCACGCCGCCGCGCGGCGTACACTACGCGCGGAGAAAAAGAGGAGTCCGTTATGCAAGGTACAACCCAACCAATCGATCGCCAGACGCTGCTCGAAAAAGCCAATAAACTTATTCGTGAACATGAGGATACGTTAGCCGGTATCGAAGCCACCGACGTCGTTCAGCGCAACAATGTCCTGGTGTTTAGCGGTGAGTTTTATCTTGATGAGCAGGGACTACCGACGCCGAAGAGTACAGCGGTATTTAACATGTTTAAGTATCTCGCTCACGAGCTGTCGGACAAATACCACCTGGTCGATTAAGACCGGTGAAAACAATAACGCGAGGTCAGGCCTCGCGTTATGTCATTTACATCAGCGGTTTCTGACCGCGCTGCCACCAGCGTAGCAGTAATCTGTCAGCGCTCTCCGCCGCGCTACCGGTAAAACGATCGAGCATTTTCTTGCGCTGTTGATAGCGCACCCCGATCACCTCGTGGCTCTCCATCAGCCCCAGCAGCAGCTCGTCGCTGGTTTCAACCGCATCGACCAACCCTTTCTCCAGCGCCTGTACCCCATACCAGTGCTCGCCGGTGGCCACCTGTTCAATATCAAGCCCCGGACGCATCCGATGGACAAAATCCTTGAACAAATGGTGCGTCTCATTGAGATCCTCACGGAACTTGCGCCGCCCTTCTTCGGTGTTTTCACCCAGCAGAGTGAGCGTCCGTTTGTACTGTCCGGCGGTGTGCAGTTCGATATCAATATCTTTGTTCTTCAGGAAGCGGTGCAGGTTCGGGATCTGCGCCACCACACCAATTGACCCAAGAATCGCAAACGGCGCCGAGACAATCTTGTTCGCCACGCAGGCCATCATATAGCCGCCGCTGGCCGCCACTTTGTCGACCGCCACCGTCAGCGGGATCTGTTTGTCGCGCAAGCGCTGCAGCTGAGAAGCCGCCAGCCCGTAGCCATGTACCACCCCGCCAGGGCTTTCCAGACGAATAACTACCTGGTCGCGCGCTTTCGCCGCCGCCAGCACCGCGGTGATCTCTTCCCGCAGGCTATTGACCTCATGAGCATCCATACTGCCTTTGAAATCCAGCACCCAGGCGCGCGGCTTGCCTTCTGGCTCGGCATTACCCAACTTCGCCCGCGCTTTGGCCGCCTTCGCCTCTTGTTTTTGCTTTTTCTTCTGCGCCTTATGCCACTGCTTCTGCTGCGGGCCGTCCAGCAGCGCCACCGCCAGCGATTCCTTCATCTCTTTATAATGCTCGCTAAGATTAGTCACCCGCAGCTCGCCGCGCTGCTTCTTGCGCTGAGCGAGGTTGACGATAATAGCGGCAATCACCGCGATAGCGACAACGACGGTCGCGATCTTGGCCAAAAATAAGCCGTACTGAGCAAGTAATTCCACGTTTTCACCTTGTGTAAAGCACTGACGTTGCTGCACAGTGTACCTCAGCCGCTGGCGAGAAGTCTTTGTGCTTTGTGTCCTCTGCGCAGCGGATTCCCGTTTTTTTCAGCGAGGCTGAAATCGTTGCAAGATATTAATTTTGTGAATACTTTCCGCTTCGCCGATTGCAATGATGGACGCTTTCAGGCATAACAGCGCAAAAGTGAGATACCAAAGATGAAGCGCGATCGGGAACCGATCGCCCAAGGAGTCGCCGTGCATTATCAACCGCAACGCCACTTGCTGAAAGATCGCATCATCCTGGTCACCGGCGCCAGCGACGGGATTGGTCGTGAAGCGGCCCTGACCTACGCCCGCTACAGCGCCAGCGTGATTCTGCTGGGCCGCAACGACGAAAAACTGCGCGCCGTCGCCCAGGAAATCGAGCGCGAGGGCGGCATTCCCCCTCGCTGGTTTACCCTCGACCTGCTGACCTGCACGCCGCAGGCGTGCCAGCAGCTGGCGCAGCAGATCGGCATGCATTATCCCCGCCTTGACGGCGTGCTGCACAACGCCGGCCTGCTCGGCGACATCTGTCCCATGGACGAGCAGAAGCCGGAGGTCTGGCAGCAGGTGATGCAGGTGAACGTCAATGGCACTTTTATGCTGACCCAGGCGCTTCTTCCTTTATTACTCCGTTCGGATGCGGGTTCGCTGGTCTTTACCTCGTCCAGCGTCGGTCGTCAGGGCCGCGCTAACTGGGGAGCCTATGCGGTTTCAAAATTCGCCACCGAAGGGATGATGCAGGTGCTGGCCGACGAGTATCAAAGCCGCCACCTGCGGGTGAACTGCATCAACCCCGGCGGCACTCGCACCGGGATGCGCGCCAGCGCGTTCCCGACGGAAGATCCGCTGAAACTGAAAACCCCCGCTGACATCATGCCCGTCTATCTGTGGCTGATGGGCGACGACAGTCGCCGCAAGACGGGAATGACCTTCGACGCCCAACCGGGACGCAAACCAGGAATTGCCCAATGAGTGAAGAACGCTACCGCGAACGCCAGCAGCGGCTGAAAGATAAAGTTGACGCCCGGGTGGCGGCAGCCCAGGACGAACGCGGCATTGTGATGGTCTTTACCGGCAACGGTAAAGGTAAAACCACCGCCGCCTTTGGCACCGCGACCCGTGCCGTCGGTCATGGCAAAAAAGTCGGCGTGATCCAGTTTATCAAAGGGACCTGGCCTAACGGCGAGCGTAACCTGCTGGAACCTCACGGCGTCGAATTTCAGGTGATGGCCACCGGTTTCACCTGGAACACCCAGGACCGCGACAGCGATACTGCCGCCTGCCTGGCGGTCTGGGAGCATGCCCGCCGTATGCTCGCTGACGACCAGCTCGATCTGGTGCTGTTGGATGAGCTGACTTACATGGTGGCGTACGATTACCTGCCACTGGAGTCGGTGCTGAGCGCCCTGCGTGAGCGTCCTGCCCATCAGTCGGTGATCATCACCGGCCGCGGCTGTCATCGCGATATTATTGAACTGGCGGATACCGTCAGCGAACTGCGCCCGGTCAAGCATGCGTTTGATGCCGGGATTAAAGCGCAGATGGGGATTGACTACTGAGGGCCTGATACGGCGAAAAGAAGTACGCGTTCCGGCGGCAAGCCACCGGAACGCATAATATTAACCGTTAGTCTTATTGCGGGTACTGGAACGACGGTTGCTGTTGTTACCCTGGCGCGGATTAGCGCTGGTCTGGCTGTGACGCTTCACCGCCCGACGGATCTGATTGGCTTTCAACCGCCGACGGTCTTTCTCAACGGCAACCTTAGAGCTGGTTTCCGGCGTCAGCTCCACCAGCTCGCGCAGGTAGTTGGTCTGCGCCAGGTCCAGCTCGGTATAACCGCCGCGCGGCAGGCCTTTCGGCAGCAGAATGTCGCCGTAGCGCACGCGGATCAGACGGCTGACCTGCACGCCGACCGCTTCCCACAGGCGACGCACTTCGCGGTTACGCCCTTCGGTCAGGGTGACGTTGTACCACTGGTTAATCCCTTCACCGCCGGTGAATTTGATGGTTTTAAATGCTGCCGGACCATCTTCTAACTGTACGCCGCGCGACAGCTGGCGCAGCTTATCCTCATCCACCTGGCCGAAAACGCGAACGGCGTACTCACGCTCGACTTCACGGCTCGGGTGCATCAGGCGGTTGGCCAGTTCACCATCGGTGGTGAACAGCAGCAGGCCGCAGGTATTCACGTCCAGACGACCAACGGCAATCCAGCGCGCGCCGCGCAGTTTAGGCAGACGGTCGAACACCGTCGGGCGCCCTTCCGGATCGTTACGGGTACAGAGCTCGCCTTCCGGCTTATAGTAAGCCAGCACGCGGCAGATCTGCTCGGCAGACTCTTTCACCGAGATCAGATGACCATCGATACGAATTTTTAACCCAGGGACAATTTCTACACGATCGCCGAGGGTGGCGATTTTGCCATCGACGCTGACGCGGCCAGCTTCGATTTTCGCTTCAATTTCACGGCGGGAGCCGTGGCCGGCGCGGGCCAGCACTTTTTGCAGTTTCTCGCTCATTGAGCTTCCTTAAGGTGTCGCCTTCCCAGGCGTCTGGTATGCTTTATGAAACAATGAGGCCAGAACAGACAACTCATTGTTACGTATATACTTTTAACGTAAAGTCTCGTCGGCGCGTTCAGCACATTCACCGCGAGCCCGTATTCGTGGCCGAACATACTACACTAACTTCATCGGGAAAGCTTCTGTTCGCCGCACCGCGCCTTGAGTATGGAACAGATTTTCCTTATTCTCCTGGGCATTCTCGCACTTGTCCGTCTTTGCCAGAAAGAGGGGTCCCCTCGTTACGCCCCTTCTCTGCCATAGCCAACAGCCAGTCGCGAAAACAGCGATTGGCAGGCGCCAGCAGCGCGGTCTCGTGGTAAACCAGATAATAGGCAAGCGGGCAGGCGATGGGCTGCGCCAGGGGATTAACCAGACGTCCCTGCGCCAGCGCTGGCGCTATGAACGAGCGCCGCAGTAATGCCATTCCCATCCCGGCAAGCGCCGCCTCCATCACGCCGTTGGAATCAATGAACACCGGCCCGCGCCGCGCGTGATCCGCCTCCAGCCCCACGGCCTCGCACCACAGCGCCCAGTCTTCACGATGTTCATCATGCAACAGCGGATAATGCAGTAGATCGCTCGCGTCGCTAAGGGTCCGGCGCGGAGCAATCAGCTGCGGGCTGCATACCGGCATCAGGTCGTCATCCAGCAGGCGGTAAGCCTGTAGTTCCGGCCAGCCGCCGGGCCCATGACGCACGGCAAAATCGATCCCTTCGCTCAGCAAATCCACTCGCCGGTTGGTGGTGCCGATCTGGATCTCTATCTGCGGGTAGCGCCGTTCAAAATCAGCCAGCCGCGGTAGCAACCATTGAATGGCAAATCCGCTGGTACAGCTGAGCATCACCTTTTCCGGGGCGGTATGCACCTGCAGGCGCTGGGTGGCGGCGGCTATCTGGATAAACGCGGGCTGAATAGCCCGCAGGTAGATCGCCCCCACCGCCGTTAACTGTAACTGTCGGGGAGTACGAATAAAAAGCGGGGTATTTAGCGCTTCCTCCAGGCGGGCAATCTGTTGACTAACGGCGCTGGGCGTTACGCAAAGCTCACTGGCGGCCAGCTTCAGGCTGAGCAGTCGCGCCGCCGCCTCAAAGCAGCGCAGCGCATTCAGCGGCGGAAGTTTCATGTAGAGAGAACCTCAGTTAAGAAAAACTTAATCATGTAAGCATAACGCGTTTGTCGGCCCCTGCACGTGAACCCTACAGTAGATTTCCTTCGTGACTACAAGGAGTCAATCATGCGTGTTATCGACTATGGCCGCCTGCTGCTGCTCGCCGCCCTCTGGGGCGCCAGCTTTCTGTTTATGCGCATCACCACCCCGGCCTTCGGGGCGGTGAACAGCGCCTTTCTCCGCGTGTTGTTCGCCGCTATCGCGCTTGGGCTGTTACTCGGTGCGCAGGGGAAATGGAGCGGGTATCAGGGAAAATTCATCTCCACTCTGAAGCTGGGGGTCATTAACTCCGGTCTTCCTTTTCTGATGTACTGCCTGGCCGCGCAGTGGCTGCCGGCGGGGTACTCCGCCACGCTCAACGCCACGGCGCCGATGATGGGAATGCTTATCGGCGCGTTATGCTTTGCAGAACCGTTAACCGTGCGTAAAGGCGGCGGCGCGATACTGGGCGCCATTGGCGTGGCGGTGATCGCGCGCCCAACGTCCAGCCTTAGCGCCGCTCTCCTGCTGCCGGGGATCGGCGCCTGCCTGATCGCGACCGCCTGTTACGGCCTGGCCGGCTTTCTGACCCGCCGCTGGATCCAGCAGCGGGGCGGCCTTGAGGCTGAGCGCGTCGCGCTGGGTAGCCAGGTCGGCGCTACGCTGTTTCTGTTCCCTTTCTTTCTCTGGTCCTGCTGGCATGGGCCAGCGGTAGACTGGCGGCAGAGTTTTCCGTGGATAGCGATAGTCATGCTGGGCGTGGTCTGCACGGCGGCAGGGTATATTCTCTATTTCCGCCTGATTGCCGATATAGGACCGCTGCGTTCGCTGTCCGTGACCTTTTTGATCCCACCTTTTGCGGTGCTGTGGGGCTATCTGTGCCTCAAAGAGACCCTCGAGGAAGAATTGATTCTCGGCGCGCTGCTGGTCTGTCTGGCACTGTGGATGACGGTCGTACCGTCAGGGAGAAAACGTGGAGCGCCGGGCGGTGTATGATTCACCGCCCGGCGAACACGATTAGAGAAACGGCCTCACGTCGCCGACGCCTTCGCGCAGCACCACCGGGGTATCTTCCGTCAGGTCGATAACCGTGGTCGGCTGCTGCCCAAGGAAACCGCCGTGAATGATGAGGTCCACCACCTTCTCCAGACGATCTTTGATCTCTTCCGGGTCGGATTCGGTAAAGTCGCTGCCGGGCAGCATCAGCGAGGTGGAGAGCATCGGCTCGCCTAAAGTCTCGAGCAACGCCTGAGCAATAGGGTTAGACGGGACGCGCATGCCGATGGTTTTACGCTTCTCCTGCAGCAGCCGGCGCGGCACTTCTTTGGTCCCCTTAAGGATAAAGGTGTAGTTGCCCGGGGTGTTGTTTTTCATCAGGCGAAACGCCACGTTGTCGACAAAGGCATAGGTCGACAGCTCGGACAGGTCGCGGCACATCAGGGTGAAGTTGTGGCCGTCCGGCAGCTGACGAATGCGGCAAATCCGCTCCATCGCGCCCTTATCTTCAATTTTGCAGCCCAGCGCGTAGCCGGAGTCGGTTGGATAAACGATCACCCCGCCCTTACGCACAATCTCCACCGCCTGGTTAATCAACCGCGCCTGCGGATTATCCGGATGGATATAAAAAAACTGGCTCATACTTCCCTCTCAATTTTTATTCGGCGGCCGTTTCCCAGCTGTGCCAGACGCCTTCCACGCCGGCAGGAAGCCAGAGCTTACGGCCAAGCTCGATCCACGCGCAGGGCTGATGAAAATCGGACCCCTGCGACGCCAGAAGACCAAACTGCACGGCCAGGGCGGCCAGCTGGGCACGCTCATGGGGCGCCTGCTGACACTGGGCCACTTCCATAGCGTCACCGCCCTGCTCGCTAAAGTGGGCCAACAACCGCTTCAGCCACTTGGCGGAAAGATCGTAGCGCCCGGGATGGGCTATCACCGCCTTGCCGCCAGAATGATGAATGACATCAATCGCTTGTTTTATTGTACACCACTGCGGCGGCACGTAACCGGTTTTCCCACGGGCAAGGTATTTTTTGAAGACCTCCGCCATGTTTTTCGCGTGGCCGGCCTCTACCAGAAAACGGGCAAAATGGCCGCGGGTGACGGCGCCACCGTCCGCCAGGCGCAGCGCCCCTTCCCAGGCGCCGGGGATGCGCGCCTTCTCCAGGCGCTCGGCAATCATCTGGCCGCGCAGCTGGCGCCGCGCTTTCTGCTCCTCCAGCAGGGCGGTCATCGCCGGGTGCGCAATATCAATATTGAGACCCACAATATGAATCTCATGGTTCTCCCAGAGGGTGGAAATCTCGACGCCATTCACCAGCGTTAAGGGTAATCCGGCGCGGGCGATCTCTTCCCGCGCCGCCGGGATCGCCGCCACGCTGTCATGGTCAGTGATCGCCAGGGTGCCAACGCGCATCTCATGGGCGCGGTGGACCAGTTCCTGCGGAGTCAGCCGCCCGTCAGAGGCGGTGGTGTGGCTGTGCAGATCGTAAATCACTGCGTATTGGCTGTCGCTCAAAAGGACTCCTGCTGGACTTCAAGGTAAATAAGCGCATTATCATACCGACAGGCAGAGAAAATCTGCAAACAAGGGTTGACTTTATTCCATCGAACTAGTTAACTAGTACGCAAGTTCACATGAAGGGGTATCACGATGAAAAAGCACATTATCACTCTGCACAGCTGGTGGCGCACCTCCTGACAACGGGCGGCGTGATCGCGTTTTGCATTCAGCATACAGATACCCGGCCCGCCAATGAGCGGGCTTTTTATTGGACAAAAATAATACGAACAGGCGAGAACAATAATGCAAACATCCAAACCGGCACTCGAGCTTCTCACCAGCGACGCCATCTACCGGGAGAACCCGACGGCGTTATTCCACCAACTGTGCGGCGCCCGTCCGGCCACGCTGCTGCTGGAATCGGCTGACATCGACAGTAAAAATGACTTAAAAAGCCTGCTGCTGGTCGACAGCGCGCTGCGCATCACCGCTCTTGGTGACACTGTCACTATTCAGGCCCTCTCCGCCAACGGCGCCGCGCTGCTGGAACTGCTGGACGGCGCGCTGCCTTCCGGGATCGCCAATCAGCGCCAGCCCAACGGTCGCATTCTGACCTTCCCGGCGGTCAGCGCCCTGCTCGATGAAGACGCCCGCCTCTGTTCGCTGTCAGTGTTTGACGCCTTCCGTCTCCTGCAGGAGCTGGTGACCGTTCCGGCTCACGAGCGCGAAGCGATGTTCTTCGGCGGCCTGTTCGCCTATGACCTGGTGGCCGGTTTTGAAGATCTCCCGCAGTTGCAAAGCGACACCGCCTGCCCGGACTACTGCTTCTACCTGGCGGAAACCCTGCTGGTCATCGACCATCAGACCAAGCATACCCGCATTCAGGCCAGTCTCTTCACCCCACTGGAGAGTGAAAAGCAGCGCCTGGAGCAACGCCTCAGCCAACTGCGTCAGCAGCTGAACGAGCCACCGGCGCCGCTGCCGGTCACCACCGTGGCCGAAATGCGCTGCGACGTTGACCAGAGCGATGAAGAGTACGGCGCGGTGGTGCGTAAAATGCAGCGTGCGATCCGCGCCGGGGAAATCTTTCAGGTGGTTCCTTCCCGTCGCTTCTCGCTGCCCTGCCCGTCGCCGCTGGCCGCTTATGATGTGCTGAAAAAGAGCAACCCCAGCCCGTACATGTTCTTTATGCAGGACAACGATTTCACCCTGTTCGGCGCCTCGCCGGAAAGTTCGCTGAAGTATGATGCCGTTAGCCGTCAGATTGAGATCTACCCCATCGCCGGCACGCGGCCACGCGGCCGTCGCGCCGACGGCTCGCTGGATCGCGATCTTGACAGCCGCATCGAACTGGAAATGCGCACCGACCATAAAGAGCTTTCCGAACACCTGATGCTGGTGGACCTGGCGCGTAATGACCTGGCGCGCATCTGCACCCCGGGCAGCCGCTATGTCGCCGATTTAACCAAGGTTGACCGCTACTCCTTCGTGATGCATCTGGTCTCCCGCGTGGTCGGCGAACTGCGTCAGGATCTCGACGTCCTCCACGCCTATCGCGCCTGCATGAACATGGGCACCCTCAGCGGCGCGCCGAAGGTTCGCGCTATGCAGCTGATTGCCGCCGCCGAAGGTAAACGCCGCGGCAGCTACGGCGGCGCGGTGGGCTATTTCACCGCCCACGGCGACCTCGATACCTGCATCGTCATCCGTTCCGCCTATGTTCAGGAGGGTATCGCTACCGTCCAGGCCGGCGCCGGCATTGTGCTCGACTCGGTTCCTCAGTCGGAAGCGGATGAGACCCGAAATAAAGCCCGCGCGGTGCTGCGCGCCATTGCCCAGGCCCATCACGCGAAGGAGATTTTCTGATGGCTGACATTCTGCTGCTCGATAATATCGATTCTTTCACCTATAACCTGGCAGACCAGCTGCGGGCCAACGGCCATAACGTGGTGATTTATCGCAACTCCGTCCCGGCGCAGGCGCTGATTGAGCGTCTGGGCACCATGGACAACCCGGTGCTGATGCTCTCCCCGGGCCCGGGTACGCCGAGCGAAGCTGGCTGCATGCCGGAGCTGCTGACCCGTATGCGCGGCAAGCTGCCGATCATCGGCATCTGTCTTGGCCATCAGGCCATTGTCGAAGCCTACGGCGGCTATGTCGGCCAGGCGGGCGAGATCCTGCATGGCAAAGCCTCCAGCATTGAGCACGACGGCCAGGCGATGTTTGCCGGTCTGGCTAACCCGCTGCCGGTGGCGCGCTACCACTCGCTGGTCGGCAGCAACATTCCCGCCGGGCTGACGATTAACGCCAATTTCAACGGTATGGTGATGGCCGTGCGTCATGACGCGGACCGGGTGTGCGGCTTCCAGTTCCATCCGGAATCGATCCTCACTACCCAGGGCGCACGCCTGCTGGAGCAGACCCTGGCCTGGGCGCTGCAGAAGCTGGAGCATACCAACACCCTCCAGCCGATCCTCGAGAAGCTGTACCAGGCGGAAACCCTGAGCCAGCAGGAGAGCCACCAGCTGTTCTCCGCCGTCGTGCGCGGCGAAGTGAAGCCTGAGCAACTGGCCGCCGCGCTGGTCAGTATGAAAGTGCGCGGCGAGCAGCCGCAGGAAATTGCCGGCGCCGCCACCGCGCTGCTGGAAAACGCCGCGCCGTTCCCGCGCCCGGACTACCTGTTTGCCGATATCGTCGGCACCGGTGGCGACGGCAGCAACAGCATCAATATCTCCACCGCCAGCGCCTTTGTCGCCGCCGCCTGCGGGTTAAAAGTGGCAAAACACGGCAACCGCAGCGTCTCTAGTAAATCAGGCTCTTCTGACCTGCTGGCAGCCTTCGGCATTAATCTCGATATGAACGCCGATAAATCCCGCACTGCGCTCGATGAGCTGGGCGTCTGCTTCCTGTTCGCGCCGAAATACCACACCGGTTTCCGCCATGCGATGCCGGTCCGCCAGCAGTTGAAGACCCGCACCCTGTTCAACGTGCTGGGGCCGCTGATCAATCCGGCGCATCCGCCGCTGGCGCTGATTGGCGTCTACAGCCCGGAACTGGTGCTGCCGATCGCCGAGACCCTGCGCGTGCTGGGATATCAGCGCGCGGCGGTGGTGCACAGCGGTGGGATGGATGAAGTCTCGCTGCATGCGCCTACGGTGGTGGCCGAACTGCATAACGGGGAAATTAAAAGCTATCAGCTAACCGCCGACGACTTCGGCCTGACGCCTTACCATCAGGCGCAGCTGGCGGGCGGCACCCCGGAAGAAAACCGTGACATTCTGACGCGCTTGCTACAAGGTAAAGGTGAAGCCGCTCACGAAGCCGCCGTCGCCGCCAACGTCGCCATGTTGATGCGTTTACACGGGCATGAAGATCTGAAAGCTAACGCTCAGCAGGTACTGGATGTGCTGCACAGCGGCGCGGCCTATGACAGAGTGACCGCCTTAGCGGCAAGAGGGTAAAGAATGCAAACCGTTTTAGCAAAAATCGTTGCCGACAAAGCGATTTGGGTGGAAGCCCGCAAACAACAACAACCGTTAGCCAGTTTTCAGAATGAAGTGGTCCCGACGCAGCGCAATTTCTATGATGCGCTGGCCGGCACCCGCACCGCGTTTATTCTCGAGTGCAAAAAGGCCTCGCCGTCGAAGGGGTTGATTCGCGAGGATTTCGACCCGGCGGCGATCGCCAGTATCTACAAGCACTACGCCTCGGCGATCTCGGTGCTGTGTGATGAGAAATATTTCCAGGGCAGTTTCGATTTTCTGCCGATCGTCAGCAAGGTCGCGCCGCAGCCGATCCTGTGTAAGGACTTCACCATCGACCCTTACCAGATCTACCTGGCGCGCTACTATCAGGCCGACGCCTGCCTGCTGATGCTCTCGGTACTCGACGATGAGCAGTACCGCCAGCTCTCCGCGGTCGCGCACAGCCTGAATATGGGCGTGCTGACCGAAGTCAGCAATGAAGAGGAGCTGGAGCGCGCTATCGTCCTGAAGGCCAAGGTGGTGGGTATTAACAACCGCGACCTGCGCGATATGTCGATTGACCTTAACCGCACCCGTCAGCTGGCGGCGCGTCTCGGCCCGGATGTCACGGTGATCAGCGAATCCGGCATCCATACCTATGCTGAAGTGCGCGAGCTGAGCCACTTCGCCAACGGCTTCCTGATCGGCTCCGCCCTGATGGAGCAGGCGGATCTGGACGCGGCGGTCAAACGCGTACTGCTCGGCGAGAACAAAGTGTGCGGCCTCACGCGCCCGCAGGATGCCCAGGTGGCCTGGGAGTCTGGCGCCATCTACGGTGGCCTGATTTTTGTCCCGACCTCGCCGCGGGCGGTGAATGATGCCCAGGCCAAAGCGGTGATCGCCGCTGCGCCGCTGCAGTACGTCGGCGTCTTTCGCAATGCGCCGCTGGACGAGGTGGTCGCCCGCGCACAGGCTCTGGGGCTGGCCGCCGTGCAACTGCACGGTGATGAAGACCAGGCCTATATCGACGCGCTGCGCGACGCCCTCACGGACAATGTCCGCATCTGGAAAGCACTGAGCGTTGGCGAAACTTTCCCGGCCCGTACGCTCCGCCATGTCGACAAATACCTGCTGGACAACGGCCAGGGCGGCAGTGGCCAGCGCTTTGACTGGAGCCTGCTGCAGGGTCAGGATCTGCGCAACGTCATGCTGGCGGGCGGCCTGGGGGCGGATAACTGTGTGGAAGCGGCCAAAAGCGGCTGTGCCGGACTCGATTTCAATTCAGGCGTAGAGTCGCAACCCGGGATTAAAGACGCCAGCAAGCTGGCCTCCGTATTCCAGACGCTGCGCGCATATTAAGGAGCAATAATGAGCACTTTACTGAACCCCTATTTCGGCGAATTCGGCGGCATGTATGTGCCGCAGATCCTGATGCCCGCCCTGCGCCAGCTGGAAGAGGCTTTTGTCAGCGCGCAGAAGGACCCGGCCTTTCAGGCGGAATTCACCGACCTGCTGAAAAACTACGCCGGTCGTCCGACGGCCCTGACCAAATGCCGGAATCTGACCGAAGGCACCCGCACCACCCTGTATCTGAAACGCGAAGATCTGCTGCACGGCGGCGCGCACAAAACCAACCAGGTGCTGGGCCAGGCCCTGCTGGCCAAACGGATGGGCAAAACCGAAATTATCGCCGAGACCGGCGCCGGTCAGCACGGGGTCGCCTCAGCGCTGGCCAGCGCCCTGCTCGGCCTGAAATGCCGTATCTACATGGGCGCCAAGGACGTCGAGCGCCAGTCGCCGAACGTCTTCCGTATGCGCCTGATGGGCGCCGAGGTGATCCCGGTGCACAGCGGCTCCGCCACGCTGAAAGATGCCTGTAATGAGGCGCTGCGCGACTGGTCTGGTAGCTACGAGAAGGCGCACTATATGCTGGGCACCGCCGCCGGTCCGCATCCGTTCCCGACCATTGTACGTGAATTCCAGCGCATGATTGGCGAAGAGACTAAAGCGCAGATCCTCGAAAAAGAGGGACGTCTGCCGGACGCGGTGATCGCCTGCGTTGGCGGTGGGTCAAACGCCATCGGCATGTTTGCCGACTTTATTGATGAAACCAACGTCGGCCTGATCGGCGTGGAACCGGCCGGGCACGGTATCGAGAGCGGCGAGCACGGCGCGCCGCTGAAGCATGGCCGCGTGGGGATCTACTTCGGTATGAAGTCGCCGATGATGCAAACCGCCGACGGCCAGATCGAAGAGTCTTACTCCATTTCCGCCGGGCTGGACTTCCCGTCCGTTGGGCCGCAGCACGCGTTTCTGAACAGCACCGGTCGCGCTGACTATGTGTCGATCACCGACGACGAAGCGCTGGATGCGTTTAAAGCGCTCTCCCGCCACGAAGGGATTATCCCGGCGCTGGAGTCCTCTCACGCTCTGGCCCACGCGCTGAAGATGATGCGCGAGAACCCGGAAAAAGAGCAGCTGCTGGTGGTTAACCTCTCCGGCCGCGGCGACAAAGACATTTTCACCGTACACGACATCCTGAAAGCGCGAGGGGAAATCTGATGGAACGCTATGAGACGCTGTTTGCCCAACTGAAAAGCCGCCAGGAAGGCGCCTTCGTTCCCTTTGTCACCCTCGGCGATCCGGGACCGGAGCAGTCGCTGAAAATTATCGATGCGCTGATCGAAGGCGGCGCCGATGCCCTGGAGCTGGGGATCCCCTTCTCCGACCCGCTGGCAGACGGCCCGACCATCCAGGGCGCAGCCCTGCGCGCCTTCGCCGCGGGGGTCACCCCGGCGCAGTGCTTCGAGATGCTGGCGGCGATCCGCCAGAAGCATCCGACCATCCCAATCGGCCTGCTGATGTATGCCAACCTCGTCTTCAGCCCGGGCATCGATGCGTTCTATGCCCAGTGCGAACGCGTCGGCGTCGACTCGGTGCTGGTGGCCGACGTGCCGGTGGAAGAGTCCGCCCCGTTCCGCCAGGCGGCGATGCGCCATAATATCGCGCCGATTTTCATCTGCCCGCCCAATGCGGATGACGATTTACTGCGCCAGATTGCCTCTTATGGCCGCGGCTACACCTATCTGCTGTCGCGTGCCGGGGTGACGGGTGCGGAAAATCGCGCCGCGCTACCGCTACACCACCTGGTGGAGAAGCTGGCGGAATATCACGCCGCACCGCCGCTGCAGGGCTTTGGTATCTCCGCGCCGGAGCAGGTGAGCGCCGCCATTGACGCCGGGGCCGCCGGGGCTATCTCCGGTTCCGCCATCGTCAAAATCATCGAACGCCACCTCGATGAGCCGCAGATCATGCTCGACGAACTGAAAGCCTTCGTCCAGAGTCTGAAGGCGGCGACCAAAACCGCCTGACCATCAGCCGCCTGGCATCGCGCCAGGCGGCGATTTCCTCGTGTTACCTCCCCTCCACGTTTTCTTGCCCGCCAGCACATCAGACGGACCGATGATCGACACCTCGACGCCGGGCGATGCGCTTTAGCGTGGAAAGGGATGGCGGGCGGATACCGAAGATTTGAACTATGTGAAAGGGAAAAATATCGCTCTCCCTGACACAGGAGAGCGATACGGTCAGGCAATCATTATTGCCCGAATATCATTGACGTTGGTTAACGTCGGGCCGGTGATCAGCAAATCATTAAGCGCGTGAAAATAACAATAACTATCATGGCCATCCAGATATTGCACGGCATTAAGACCGCTCAGCTTGCCGCGCGCAAGCGTATCCGGGAAGACGATCGCGCCTGCGGCATCTTCTGTGCCATCAATACCATCGCTGTCTCCCGCCATGGCCCAGATACCGTGTTCCCCCTGGAGCGCACAGGCCAGACTGAGTAAAAACTCGGTATTGCGGCCCCCTTTTCCAGGCTGAGTGTGGTTTACTGTCACCGTGGTTTCGCCACCTGACAACAGCACAGCAGGCCCTGAAATCGGGTGACCATACTGCTTCGCCGATTTCGCCATACCGGCCATGACCACCGCCACTTCCCTGCTTTCACCTTCTATCGCATCCCCCAAAATAAGAGGGGTGAGTCCATGTTGTCGTGCGGCCAGAGCCGCCGCCGCTAACGCCATCGCCGGCGTGGCGATAAGCCTGACCTCGCCTGTCGCGGCGTTTTCCACCGGGCCGGCCGGCTGGTTTAGCCGTTCGCTAACGGGCTTCGGGATCGCAATGCCATACCGCTGCAGTACCCGGAGCGCATCACGTGGTGCGCTGTTATCGGCAACGGTGGGGCCAGACGCTACGTCCGTCGGATTATCGCCAGGCACATCGCTGATAATCAGTGATACGATGCGCGCCGGTTGCGCCATGGTCGCCAGCTTTCCGCCTTTCACCGCTGAGAGATGACGACGTACCAGATTCATCTCTTTGATGCTGGCCCCGCTATGGAGCAGGGCCCGGGTGATGGTCTGCTTATCTGCCAGCGTTAACCCCGGGGCGGGCAGCGCCATCAACGCCGACCCTCCCCCTGAAATCAATGCCAGCACCAGATCATCGGCAGTTAAACCGCGCAGCGTCTCCACAATCAGCATTGCGGCAACCTCGCTCATGGCATCTGATACGGGATGAGCCGCCTCAATAATGCGGATGCGGCCCGCAGGAACCGCGTAACCGTAACGCGTCACCACCACGCCCGACACCGCCACATCCGGCCAGGCCGCATCCACGGCAGCCGCCATTGCCGCGGACGCTTTACCCGCACCGATCACCACACAACGGCCGCGAGGTTTTTCCGGCAGGTTAGCCAGGGTCACCGGCCCGGCGCGGGCACTGTTGACCGCATGTTGAAAGATATCCTGCAGGATCTCTGCAGCCTGTTCGTTATTCATGGTTATGCGGTCTCGGCAATGTCGGCTTTAGCGTCAATGTAGTGCACCACGGCGCGTGTCACCTCCGCGGTATTGGCTGAGCCACCGACATCTGGCGTCAGAATGCCTTTTTCACACACATACTCAATGCTTTCCATAATCAGCGCAGCGGCATGGCGTTCGCCCAGATGTTCAAGCATCTGTACCGCGGTCCAGAAAGTGGCAATGGGGTTCGCAATCCCTGTGCCGGTGATATCGAATGCGGAACCATGGATCGGTTCGAACATGGAAGGGAAGCGGCGTTCAGGATCAATATTCGCGGTCGGCGCTACGCCCAGACTACCCGCCAGCGCGCCAGCCAGATCGGAAAGGATATCGGCGTGCAGATTGGTGGCAACGATGGTATCCAGGGTCTGGGGATGCAACGTCATACGGTGCGTCATGGCATCGACCAACATTTTGTCCCACTGCACATCCGGGAATTCCTGCGCCACTTCAGCGGCAATCTCATCCCACATCACCATACCATGGCGCTGGGCGTTGGATTTGGTCACCACGGTCAGCAGCTTACGTGGACGGGACTGCGCCAGTCTGAAGGCATAGCGCATAATGCGCGTCACCCCAACACGGGTAAAGATTGCCACTTCGGTACCGACTTCTTCAGGTAAACCACGGTGCGCACGGCCGCCGTTACCAGAATATTCACCTTCGGAGTTTTCACGCACGATGACCCAGTCAAGATCGCCCGGCCCGCGGTTGCGCAGCGGTGAAGTGACGCCCGGCAGAATTTTGGTGGGTCGCACATTGGCGTATTGGTCAAAGCCCTGGCAAATCGGCAGGCGCAGGCCCCAGAGCGTGATGTGGTCAGGGACATCCGGCGCGCCCACCGCGCCGAAGTAAATGGCATCGAATGCTTTCAGCATGTTCAGCCCTTCCTCCGGCATCATCACGCCATGTTTTTTGTAATAGTCTGACCCCCAGTCAAAGGTCTCTACATCAAATTTCAGTTGCGGATCGTGGCGCGTCAGCGCGTGCAAGACTTCAATACCTGCCGAAATGACTTCCGGTCCGATACCGTCCGCAGGGATAGCAGCAATTTTGTAGTGACGCATCGTTATTTCTCCAGTTAATGAGTATGAGGATGTGGAAGCTCTGCTGTCGGCGATTTGTTCGCTCTGGCAGAGAGAATCACGACCACGAGGGCCGAGAGCGCCAGCAATCCGGCGACAAAGTACAGGCCCCAGCTGTAGCTACCGGTTTGCTCGCGGATCACGCCAATCATCATCGGCCCGACGAAACCGCCGAGGTTGCCGATGGAGTTGATAGCGGCAATGCCAGCGGCCGCAGCCGGGCCGCTGAGGAACAGGGTTGGCATGCTCCACAGCGGGGGTTTTGATGCGCTAATCCCCACGGTGACCAGCGTTAAGGCAACCATTACGGTAAACAATGTGTTGACGTTACCGGCGTATATCAGCCCGCCAGCCGCCAGCAGGCAGGCGCCAATGACGTGCCAGCTGCGCTCTTTGGTTCGATCGGAATGACGCGCCCAGAGGATCATGGCGATGACGCCGATCACCGCCGGAAAAGCGTTCAGGAAACCAATCTCCAGCGAGGAAGCACCGAAACTGCGAATGATTTGCGGGGACCAGATGCCAAGCGTATACAGCCCGGCGGAGGTACCGAAATAGACCAGCGCCAGCGCCAGGACGCGTATATCCGCCAGTCCCCGCCATGCGCTGGAATGGCTCTGTTTTGCCGCCCGCGCCAGCTCCTCGGCGTGCAGGGTGTTTTCCAGCCAGGCACGCTCTTGTTCAGTCAGCCATTTGGCCTTGGCCGGACGATCCGTCAGGAAGAACAGAACCACAACACCGAGCACCAGCGCCGGCAAAGCTTCCAGGACAAACATCCACTGCCAGCCGGCATAGCCAAGGAAGCCATGCATCTCCAGCAGTGCGGCCGAAACCGGCGATCCCAGTGCTGTCGACAGGGAAGCTGCGGCCATAAAGATGGCAGTGACCTGCGCACGCCTGGCGGCAGGAAACCAGTAGCTGAGATAGAGAATGATCCCCGGGAAGAAACCGGCTTCCGCCACGCCGAGCAGAAAACGCAGAATGTAGAAGCTCGTCGTGCCCTGCACAAAAGCCATGCAGCCCGAGACCAATCCCCAGGTGATCATGACGCGGGCGATCCAGATACGGGCGCCCACTTTATGGAGAATTAAGTTTGACGGTACCTCAAACAGAAAGTAACCCAGGAAAAAAATGCCGGCGCCCAGCCCAAAAACGGTGGGTGAAAATCCCAGATCCTGATTCATGGTCAGGGCGGCAAAGCCAATATTGACGCGGTCAAGGAAGGCAATGAAGTACAGCAGCATGATGAAAGGAATAATGCGCAGGGTAACCTTACGCATCACCTTCTTTTCGAGGTCGTTTTTCATGACGGGATGCTCCATAGTGATGTAGGGTTGTTATCGTTTTGTAATAAACCCAGTATGAAGTTTTGAACCGCTTTATCATCGGCACGGCTTTATATAAATAATTTGTATAATCAGCTTTTGGTGAAAAAATGGATATAAATCAGCTACGTTGCTTTGTGGTATTAGGTGATGAGCTTCACTTTGGCCGGGCTGCCCGTAAACTCGAAATGATGCCTGCGTCACTGAGTCGCTTTATCAAACTACTGGAAGATGATTTGGGGATAAGGCTACTGAATCGATCGACCCGCAATGTGTCGCTAACGCCTGAAGGCGCCGCCTTTTTGAATGAGGCCAAAACGGTCATTGCTGATTTCGATGCGCTACGGCAGCGATTCCGGAAAAATAGCCTGTTGCAGAAAAGAACGTTGCGGATCGGGGCTATCGACAGCGCAGCCAAAGGGTTACTGCCTGAACTGCTTAATCTTTTCGTCAGACGTTTTCCTGAGGCAGATATTCATCTTACGGAAGATAAATCTCACAAGCTGATTCCCCGACTCATTTCAGGATGGCTGGATGTGGTCTTTGTGCGCCCGCCGGAACATATTGACGCCACGCTGACAACGCGTTTTATCGCCAATGAAACCTGCGTGCTCGCCGTGCCCGCTAACCACCGGCTGGTCAGTTATGACGACGTCAGTATCGATGACTTCCGGCACGAGCCGGTTATCTTGCCGGAAAGACGCACCCGGCGTCACAGCCATGACCTGACAATGAATATTTTCAAAGAAGGTGGCAGCATGCCTGTCATCGCGCAGTACGCCGAAGAGAAGCAGACTATCCTGAGTTTTGTCGCCGCTGGACTCGGTATTGCTCTGGTGCCAGCGTCCTATAAAGACATGAATGCGGACGGCGTGAAATACCTTGCGCTCACGCCCAAAAAACATCTCGAAGGCCTCCCCCTCAGCGCGATGTGGCATCAGGGAAATAACAATATCTATGTGCGATCCCTGCTGGAGATACTTTCCGACAACATCGACGAACTGACCCGTGATTTGTGACGAACAAGATGATTGTTGCGCCAGGCGGCAACACACGAGAATTTAGCCTGGTTGCTGCAAACTGTCGGCGTATTTGCGTGTTAAGCGAAACAGCGCCTGCACCTCCTCTTCCGGCCACTGCGCCAGCACCTGATTCATTAACCGCCGCCGCGCTACCGCAATACTGTCGATCATCTGTTGTCCGCTGGCGCTAAGCGTTACTTCGCTGATCCGTCGATCATGACGGTTAGGTTGCTTACAGGCGAGTCCCTGGGCTTCCAGTTTCTTCACCTGGCGGCTGACGGTGGTGTAATCGCGCCCTAAATGATCCGCCAGCTCCACAACCCCCACCGGGCCATGGCGTCCTACCGCCACCAGCAGCGGAAACAGCATCTGCTCCAGCTGGACGCCGGCCGCCTGGAGGATCTGCTCGTCGCGCAGGGGCTGGTTCATCACGCTGATGATATCCAGCAGCGCACCGTGAAAGTCGGTAATATCGTAGTCATTATGTGCATATTGCATATATTAATTTTCCGCGTATAGTGCTGCAAAATAATATGTGTATTTTACACATAATTCCCGACAGGAGATAATTTATGAAAGCAGCCGTCGTGTTTGACCTCGCAGAAGGTCCGGTATGGGCCGATTTTATCGACCCGCAGCCCGCTGCCGGCCACACGCTCATTGACGTCCGCGCCGCCGCGATAAGCCATGTGGTTAAGGCCCGGGCATCCGGACGCCATTACAGCTTCGATGGCAATCTGCCCTTTGTGCCCGGTATCGATGGCGTTGGCACATTACCCAACGGCCAGCGCGTCTACTTCGCCTTCCCCACCGCCCCCTTCGGCAGTATGGCGCAGCGGGCGCCGGTTGCCCTGCAGAATTGCCTGCCGTTGCCGGATGCGCTCGATGATGTTAGCGCGGCGGCGATGGCCAATCCCGGCATGTCCGCGTGGGCGTCTCTGGTAACACGCGCCCAGCTTCAGGCCGGTGAAACGGTGCTGATTAACGGCGCCACCGGCAGTGCCGGCCAGCTGGCGGTGCAGATTGCCCGCTATCTGGGGGCCAAAAAGATCATTGCGACCGGGCGTAATGCGCAGGCGCTGGCGACGCTGGACGCCGATGAGTGTATTCAGTTAACCGCTGATGATAAAACCTTGAGCGGGCAGTTTTCAGCGGCCAGCGCCGCGCAGATTGACGTGGTCATCGATTACCTGTGGGGACACAGCGCGGAAGTGTTATTGCCGGCGCTGGCGAAATATACTCCTGCCGGCAGACCGGTGCGCTATGTGCAGGTGGGGTCCCTGGCTGGCGCCGATATCGCGTTAAATGGCGCAGTGCTGCGATCGGCTCCGCTCGTGCTGATGGGCAGCGGTATCGGTAGCCTGTCGATGCCGCAGCTGCTGGCGGCCACCGGTGAAATGCTGCAGGCGGCGGTGCCGGGGCAATTGACCATCGCCACCACCCCACGGCCGCTGCAGGATATCGCGGCGGCCTGGCCGCAGGACGACAGTCAGAAGCGTACGGTTTTCACCCTCGGATAAAAAATCGCTTCCGCACAAAAGATGGGGTTGATATCTTAAATGAGAAATATTATCTTTCTCATTACTGAATAGTTGAGTAAATAACTCAGGTATTCAGTACGACATTGCTCACATTGCTTCCAGTATTTTTGCCCGCACTTGTGCGGGCTTTTTTTTACTCGCGACACACCTCACACACCAGCTGACGCTGCCAGCGGTGGCCCGGCGCCTGCTCCAGACGACCTACGGCGCGGCATCGTTCTCCGTCACGCGGCGGGAGAACGCTCGCTGGTCATCACCCCAACAACGCGGTCGCGGAACAGTGCCTGCAGAGGGATCGGTGGTCCCCTGTTTTTCATTACACCATTTTCCAGAACGGCGTTCTCCTCGCGCAGAAGGAGGGCATTTTTTACGCCAAAAGCCACGAAGCGCCGGGTTAGCCCTGGCGCCTGTCACCTCACGGCGCGGCCTGTCACCGGCCTCTTCCAGCCGCCCTTTCGCTTCAATCCCACCCTTTCGTTCAAAATTTGTGAATTATGTAAATTGCGATGAAGAAATAAGTTTAAACGTCAACTTTTCTATGTAAATATTAAGACGAATGATAACTATTCTTTTTATCATTTATGGAATCACACCGGGTCAGCGCAAGCCAGACGACGAATAACGTCGCTTTTGCGCGGTGTGAGATGTGCTAATAACTAAAAATAAGCCTGCATTTATCATGGAAAAAAACGCTTCTCTGCCTTTCGGCAGTTTCAACTCATTGGCATTGTTTACGGGTCTGTGTCTGGGTGCCTCACCGGCAACGGGCATCGCAGCGGAAAAATCGGTCAAAAATAGTGAAGAGACGCTGGTGGTAGAAGCCAGCCCACCTTCACTTTATTCTCCCGGCGCCTCTGCCGATCCGAAATTCAATAAACCACTGGTCGATACCACCCGCACCATCACCGTGATCCCGGAACAGGTGATGAAAGATCAGGGCGTCACCAACCTGACTGACGCCCTCAAAAACGTCCCCGGCGTCGGGGCGTTTTATGCCGGGGAAAATGGCAGCTCAACCACCGGGGATGCCATCTACATGCGCGGCGTGGATACCTCTAACAGCATCTATGTGGACGGCATTCGCGACATCGGCAGCGTGACGCGCGATACCTTCAATACCCAGCAGGTGGAAGTCATCAAAGGACCCGCCGGCACGGACTATGGTCGTAGCGCCCCCTCCGGCTCGATCAATATGATCAGTAAGCAGCCACGTCTTGACTCCGGGATCGACGGCTCGGCCAGCATCGGCAGCGCCTGGTCGCGCCGGGGCACTCTCGACCTGAACCAGGCGTTCAGCGACAACGCTGCGTTCCGTCTGAACCTGATGGGCGAAAAAACCCACGACGCCGGCCGGGATAAGATTGAGAACGAGCGCTACGGCATCGCGCCATCGCTAGCCTTTGGCCTTGATACGCCCACCCGCTTGTATCTGAACTATCTGCACGTTCGGCAGAACAACACCCCGGATGGCGGGATCCCCACCGTCGGCCTGCCGGGCTATTCGGCGCCTTCGCCGAAATATGCCGCGCTCAATTCCGCCGGGAAGGTGGATACCAGCAATTTCTATGGCACCGACTCCGACTACGATAAATCTACTACCGACAGCGGTACCCTGCGCTTCGAACACGATCTGACGGAGAATACCACCGTGCGCAATACCACCCGCTGGTCGCGGGTGAAGCAGGAGTATCTCCTGACCGCGGTGATGGGCGGCGCAAGTAATATCACCGCCCCTGATATCAATGACGTTAACACCTGGAGCTGGTCGCGTCTGGTTAATACCAAAGATGTCAGCAACCGCATTCTGACCAACCAGACCAATGTCACCTCGACGTTCTATACCGGCTCGATAGGCCATGACGTCAGCGCCGGCGTGGAGTTTACCCGGGAAAATCAGACCAACTATGGCCTCAATGCCATGACCGCGCCGGCGGTGAATCTCTACCATCCGGTGAGTAACCTGTCGATTGGCGGGCTGGACAGAAACGGGGCGAACGCCAACGGCCAGACCGATACCTTCGGGATTTATGCCTTCGATACGCTGGCGCTGACCGAGCAGATTGAGGTCAATGGCGGGCTGCGTCTCGACAATTATCATACTAAATATGACAGCGCCACCGCCTGCGGCGGCAGTGGACGCGGGGCTATCGCCTGCCCGCCCGGCCAGTCGACAGGCAGCCCGGTCACCACCGTGGATACCGCCAAATCCGGCAACCTGGTTAACTGGAAAGCCGGGGCGCTGTACCGCTTAAGCGAGCAGGGTAATGTCTACGTCAACTACGCCATTTCACAGCAACCGCCGGGGGGCAGCAGCTTCGCCCTGGCCGCCAGCGGCAGCGGCAACAGCGCTAACCGGACCGACTTTAAGCCGCAGAAGGCGAAATCCAGCGAGCTGGGCACCAAGTGGCAAATCTTCGACAACCGTCTGCTGCTCAGCGCGGCGTTATTCCGCACCGATATCGAAAACGAAGTGGCCGCCAACGATGACGGAACCTGGTCGCAGTATGGCAAAAAGCGCGTGGAGGGGTATGAGCTCTCCGCGACCGGAAACCTGACGCCGGACTGGACGATCATCGCTGGCTACACTCAGCAGCATGCGACAGTGACGGAGGGGCAGAATGTGGCGCAGGATGGCTCATCCGCGCTGGCCTACACCCCGAAACATGCTTTTACGCTATGGACGCAGTATCAGGCCACCAGCGATCTGTCCGTCGGCGGCGGCGCGCGCTATGTCGGAAGCCTGCGCCGGGGCAGCGATGGCGCGGTGGGTACCCCGGATCACACCGAGGGCTACTGGGTCGCCGACGCCAAACTGGGCTATCGGGTCAACAGCAACCTCGATCTGCAGCTCAATATGTACAACCTGTTTGATACCGATTATGTGGCTTCCATTAACAAGAGCGGCTATCGCTATCATCCGGGCGAACCCCGTACCTTTATGCTGACGGCGAACGTCCACTTCTGAGTTTGCACGTGGGGCCGTTGCGCCCCACCTTTTAGGAGAACACCGCCATGATGTATCACATTTCTGACGTGCTAACGGCAGACCAGGTGGCTGATTTTACCCGCCTGCTCACCCAGGCCGACTGGGTTGACGGGCGGATAACCGTCGGCAGCCAGGGAGCGACCGTCAAACAGAATCAACAGATCGATACCCGAACGCCGCTGTATGCCCACCTGCAAGCCGCCGTGCTCGACGCGCTGCGCGGCCATCCGCAGTTTTTTTCCGCCGCGCTGCCGCGGACGATTTCCGCGCCGTTATTTAATCGCTACGGACCGGGGGAGACTTATGGTTTTCATGTCGATGGCGCCGTTCGTCAGAACGGCGAGGCGGGGTGGATGCGCACTGACCTGTCAGCGACGCTGTTCCTTTGCGATCCGGAGAGCTATGAGGGTGGCGAACTGGTGATTGAAGACACCTATGGCCAGCACCGGGTGAAGCTCCCGGCCGGGCATCTGGTGCTCTATCCCGCCAGCAGCCTGCACTGCGTCACCCCGGTCACCCGCGGCGTACGTCAGGCCTCTTTCCTGTGGATCCAGTCGATGGTCCGCGACGATAAGCAGCGCGCGATGCTCTACGACCTGGACCGCACCATCCAGTCTCTTAAGGCCCGCTTTGGCGACGGAGAAGAGGTCCTCTCCCTGCTGAATATGTATCACAACCTGCTGCGCCAGTGGACGGAAGTATGATCCGCTGACCGCAAGCAGGGAGGACGAGGCAATAGACTGGCCATCCGCTGGCCAGTTTTCAACAGAGATTAAAACCGGTAGCCCGCGGAGAACATAAACACCCACGGATCCAGGCGGGTGCTGACTTTCTGGTCCACGCCGCCGGCTTTGAATTTCACATCGGTATCGATATCCATGTACCACACCGACATATTCAGCAGCCAGTCGCGGTTAATCAGGTAATCGAGGCCAACCTGCCCCGCCGCGCCCCAGGAGTCCTTAAGGCTCAGATCGGAAAGCCCGGCCGCTTTGCCGGTGTCGTTAAAGTCTTCATTAAAGAAGGTGGTGTAGTTAATACCGGCGCCTACGTACGGGCGCACCTTGCTTTGCGCATCGCCAAAGTACCACTGCGCCATCAGGGTGGGTGGCAACTGATGGACGGTGGCGATGGTCCCGGTTGGCCCGGTGCCAACCTTATGGCGGAACGGCGTTGCCGCCAGCAGTTCCACGCCGATGTTATCGGTCGCCATATAGGTAAAGGTTAAACCCAGCTGGGTGTTGTTACTGACGTTGAAACTGCCCAGGCTACCCAGCACATTGTCAGAGCCCTCCGTCGGACGGACGGTGGCGGTCCCGGCACGAATGAAAAACTCACCCGCCTCATGCGCCCAGACGCTGCCGGTGGAAAGCGTGCCCAGAATAACTGCCGCCGCTGCTAACTTCCTCATATCCACTTCCTCATTATGGTTTTTCAGCGCGGCCAAATATACCTATAACGAGTTACGTTTGATCTGTTTTAGATCACACTAAATCCTTAGATTTAACATTTATTGATCCAGATTAATTTTTGCAACCAATCGCAATATGCTGATTCCCTCTCACATCAATTTTCACTTATCAGCCAAAAATTTATTTCTGCCCCTCTTGCCGCCGCTGAGGCGGCTGGATAAGTTAACTGCCGACAATCTGTGTTGATGCGTTTTTTTCAGGTGTAATTATGAGTGAAATCAACCCGTGCATGACGTGCGGTGCCTGTTGTGCGTATTTTCGAGTCTCTTTCTACTGGGCGGAAGCCGACGACGCGGGCGGCGTGGTGCCCTCCGCGCTGACCGAGCCGCTGACCCCCTTCCTGCGCTGCATGAGCGGCACTAACCAACGCCAGTGCCGCTGCGCCGCGCTGTCGGGCACCATTGGCGACACCGTCCACTGCACTATCTATGAAAATCGTCCCTCGCCGTGCCGGGAATTTGCCATGTCCGGGGAAAACGGCGTGGAAAACGATGCCTGCAACCGGGCGCGGGCGCGCTATGGCCTGCCGCCATTGCGCTCTCTTTACAAAGATATACCTGCCCGGACCGGCGCAGAGAGTGCTACGACGGAACGATTTGCGGTACAATCGCCGGCTAGTTAACACCTGCAACACTCAAGGAGAATGCATGTCTATCACGGCGAAGTCCGTCTACCGTGACACCGGGAATTTTTTTCGTAATCAGTTCATTACCATTTTGCTGATTGCGCTGTTGTGCGCGTTCATTACGGTAGTGCTTGGCCATGCCTTTTCACCCAGCGATGAGCAGCTGTCGATACTCAGCGAAGGCGACAACCTCACCGGTAGCGTAGGCCTGTTCGAGCTGGTGCAGAACATGACGCCGGAGCAGCAGCAGGTCCTGCTGCACGCCTCGGCGGCATCGACCTTCTCGGGCCTGGTGGGCAATGCGATCCTCGCCGGTGGCGTCCTGCTGCTGATCCAGCTGGTCTCTGCAGGTCATCGCGTCAGCGCCCTGCGCGCCATCGGCGCTGCGGCGCCGGTGCTGCCGAAGCTGCTGCTGCTGATCCTGTTCACCACTTTCCTGGTGCAGATGGGGATGATGCTGGTACTGGTGCCCGGCGTGCTGCTGGCCATCGTGCTGGCCTTTGCGCCAATCATGCTGGTACAGGACAAAATGGGCATCCTCAGCGCCATGCGTAGCAGCATGCGCCTGGCGTGGGCCAATCTGCGGCTGGTGGCGCCGGCCATTATTGGCTGGCTGGTGGCGAAAACCCTGCTGTTACTGCTCGCTTCCAGCTTTGCCGTCCTGACGCCGAATGTGGGTGCAGTGGTCATCAACACGATCAGCAACCTGATTTCCGCCCTGTTGCTGATCTATTTATTCCGCGTGTATATGCTTATCCGCCGCTAATTTTAACCAGGATCGGGGCGTTCCCCGGTCCGTCCTGAAAGACGGGATCGATGTATGAAGCAGTTTCTGGATTTTTTACCCCTGGTGGTCTTCTTTGCCTTCTATAAGCTTTACGATATCTACGCCGCCACTACCGCACTGATCGTGGCGACCGCCATCGTGCTGATCTACAGCTGGGTGCGCTATCGTAAAGTCGAAAAAATGGCGCTGATCACCTTTGTACTGGTGGCCGTCTTTGGCGGGTTGACCATCTTCTTCCACAATGATGAGTTTATTAAATGGAAGGTGACGGTGATCTATGCCCTGTTCGCCGGCGCGCTGCTGTTTAGCCAGTGGGTGATGAAAAAGCCCCTGATCCAGCGCATGCTCGGCAAAGAGCTGACCCTGCCGCAGCAGGTCTGGTCACGGCTTAACCTTGCCTGGGCGGTGTTCTTTATCCTCTGCGGGCTGGCCAATATCTATATCGCCTTCTGGCTGCCGCAGAATATCTGGGTGAACTTCAAGGTCTTTGGCTTAACCGCCCTCACGCTGGTCTTTACCCTGCTGAGCGGGATCTACATCTACCGCCATATGCCGCAGGATGACCACCACTAACGCCTCCGCCGGCGCGCCATCGCGCGCCGCGCTCGCCCCCTATAATCTCACTGCGCTGGCAAACATTCCCTTCAACCACACAACCTCAGCGCATACGCTGACAGCTTCCCGGCCACACTGTGCAGGCTCCCTTCACGATTTCTCCCAACTGCATAAAAAGTTGCGATAATTGTGAGGATTTTATGGAGATTTATTTCCCCACATTGTAATGATAATGATTATCATTAATATTCTCGATCTCGTTTTTCTTTGCTTTGAAAAGGATATTTATATGAGATCGCTGCAATATTATGCCCCCACGACCCTGGCGCTGGTCATATCCAGCCTGCTTGCCCCGACCGCCTTTGCTGAAGAGTCAGAACAAGATACCGAAACGATGATTGTGCGCAGTACGGCGGAAGAGGCGCTCAAGCAACAGCCCGGGGTGTCGATTATCACGGCAGATGATATTGCTAAGCAGCCGCCGGTCAACGATCTCTCAGACATCATCCGTAAAATGCCCGGGGTGAATTTAACCGGCAACAGCGCCAGCGGCAGTCGGGGTAACAACCGCCAGATTGATATCCGCGGCATGGGGCCGGAGAACACCCTGATCCTGATAGATGGAGTACCGGTCACGTCACGTAACGCGATTCGCTATAGCTGGCGCGGCGAACGCGATACCCGAGGCGACAGCAACTGGGTACCTGCCGAAATGGTCGAGCGAATTGAAGTTCTCCGCGGTCCGGCAGCCGCGCGCTATGGTTCCGGCGCGGCGGGCGGAGTGGTCAATATCATTACTAAACGCCCAACCAACAACTGGCACGGTTCGCTCTCTTTCTTTACCAATCAGCCGGAAAACAACAAGGAAGGCACGACTAATCGCGCTAATTTCAATCTCAGCGGCCCACTCGCCGGCGAGGCGCTGACGATGCGCCTGTATGGCAATATCAATAAAACGGAACCCGACGCCTGGGACATTAACCATGCGCAAAACGGTTCCTATGCTGCGGGACGCGAAGGGGTACGCAATAAAGATATTAACGCCCTGCTGTCATGGAAAATGACCCCGCAACAGATCCTCGATTTCAACTACGCCTACAGCCGTCAGGGGAATATCTATGCCGGTGATACCCAGTACAGCAACGGCAATCTTAGCCCGAACGGGCTGGTGGACTCCCTGTACGGCCACGAAACGAATCGTCTCTATCGTCAGTCCTGGGGGCTGACTTACAACGGCCTATGGGATTGGGGCCAGTCCAAAGCCGGGGTTTACTACGAGAAAACTAACAATACCCGCCTGCAGGAAGGTTCCACTGGCCGCGTCGAGGGCATGATCAACAGTGAGGATTATGCCACCAGCCGTCTGGAATCCTGGCGTACGACCTCGGAATTCAATGTGCCTTTCTTCTGGCTGGCGGACCAGACGCTGACGCTGGGAATGGAATGGAACCATGATCAGCTCGACGATCCGGCATCGATGCAGGCCACTGACAGCAACGGCGAGACTATCCCCGGAACCTCGGGCGATCCTGCTCAACGTAGTACCAAAAACAGCGCCACCCTCACCGGGATCTATCTGGAGGATAATATCGAAGCCGTACCCGGCACCAACCTGATCCCCGGCATTCGCTTTGATTATCATAATCAGTTTGGCAGCAACTGGAGTCCAAGCCTCAACGTTTCTCAGGCGCTGGGCGATATGTTCACGCTGAAGGCCGGTATCGCGCGCGTGTTTAAAGCGCCTAACCTCTATCAATCCAGTGAAGGCTATTTGCTCTCCACCCGCGGCAATGGTTGTCCGAACACTATCGCTGAAGGCAGCTGCTATCTGCTGGGCAACCCTGACCTCGATCCGGAGATCAGTATTAACAAAGAGATCGGTATCGAATTCAACCTTAATGGTTACGCTGCCGGAGTTACCTGGTTCCGCAACGATTACAAAAACAAAATCGTCTCCGGAACCGAGGTGCTGGGCTATACCTCCAGCGGCAATAATATTCTGCAGTGGCAGAACGGCGGCAAAGCCGTGGTCGAAGGGCTGGAAGGAAATCTGCTGATCCCGGTGCTGGCTGATATCCTGAGCTGGCGGACCAATGCCACCTGGATGCTCAAATCGGAAAGTAAAGAGACAGGCAACCCACTGTCGGTTATCCCGAAATATACCGTTAACACGATGCTCGACTGGCAGGTAAACGACGCCCTGTCTGCAAATGTGAACTGGACGCTTTATGGCCGTCAGAAGCCGCGTCAGTATGCGGAGATCCGCAACGAAACCGGGACCCTTGCCACTACCGAGGTTGGCGCCTATTCCATCGTGGGGATCGGTACTCAGTACCAGCTAAACCGGGATATTCGCCTGAACGCCGGAATAAGTAACCTGTTTGATAAGCAACTGTATCGCGAAAACGCTGGCGCCTCGACCTACAACGAGCCTGGCCGCGCGTATTACGCCGGGGTGACTCTCTCCTTCTGAACCGCCGCGCCCGCGTCAGCGGGCGTATTCCCCTATTCTCACTGCGCCGTTTTCATAGTAGCATCCCGCTGATCGTCTTTGACCACAACAGAGTAGAGCATGACAACAACAGATCTCGCCCCGAAGGGTGAAATGGTTTTACGCACCCTGGCAATGCCGGCGGATACCAATGCCAACGGGGATATTTTTGGCGGCTGGCTGATGTCGCAGATGGATATCGGGGGCGCCATCATGGCCAAAGAGATCGCTCAGGGTCGCGTGGTGACCGTGCGCGTGGATGGGATGACCTTTTTACGCCCGGTGGCCGTCGGCGACGTGGTGTGCTGCTACGCCCGCTGCGTCAAGCGCGGCAACACCTCGGTGACGATCAATATCGAAGTATGGGTGAAAAAAGTCTCTTCCGAACCAATTGGCCAGCGCTACAAGGCGACGGAAGCGCTGTTTATCTACGTTGCTGTCGATAATCAGGGTAAACCACGCCCCCTGCCAGCAGAATAAGAAGGAGCCCGGCTCACCGGGCACCTGACTTACAGAAAGCCCAGCAGCGAAAAGAAGAAGTAGCCGATGACAATCACGATCACCGGCAGCACGTACAGTGGGAAATACTGCACCAGGATAGTATGGCGCGGAACCACAATGCGTTCGGCGAGCTGCTCGCGGGTTAACCCATCTACGCCTTTGGCCTGCTCAAGGATCAGCTGGTCCTCAATCCCCTCGCGGAGAAATTTCGCCTGCCGCGCCATCCGCGCGCCGGAAGCCTGCAGGGCCATGCCGACGAACACCAGAATGAAGATGATCCAGAAGCCGATGTTCAGGCTATGGTGAAAATCCGGCAGCGGTGAGTTGTACCAGAAAAAGTTCAGGAACGGCGTGTTAAAGCGCATCATCTCAATCATCACGTGCGCAAAATCCATCATTACCGCATCAATGCCGGGTTTCTTTTCACTGTGCTCATACATAAATTTGAGCACAGAAATCAGCGTCGACAGCACGGCGGGAATAAAGATAACCCATCCTAAAATGCGTTTAATAACCGCTATGCGTCCAGCTTGTTGGTACGTCATGAGTTCCCCTTGTTAAAGACGCGTTGGTGGTTCGCCTGCTGCCTGTTGCGTGGCGCTGGCGTCCCTCGCTCCCCCGAGTAGGTCGGGTATAAGTCTATCTGCCACGGCGAATTTCGCCCAATAATGCGCGGTATGATATACCATGATTGCCGATTCGTTTATCTGATTACGCAACAGGAGAAGGACTTATGTCAGCGAAGCGCCGCATTGAGGCCGCGATATTTGATATGGACGGGTTGCTGATTGACTCGGAGCCGCTTTGGGATCAGGCGGAGGTCGAGGTCATGGAAAGTCTGGGGGTGGATACCCGTCGCCGCGATGAACTGCCCGACCTGCTCGGTCTGCGAATCGACCTGGTGGTGGATCTGTGGTACGCCCAGCAGCCATGGCACGGCGTAGACCGGGCGGAAGCCACCGCGCGCATTATCCGTCGCGCCATCGAACTGGTGGAAGCTTCCCGTCCGCTGCTGCCGGGCGTGCGCGAAGCGGTGGCGCTGTGTAAAGCGCAGGGCTTGAAGGTGGGTCTGGCCTCGGCCTCGCCGCTGATGATGCTGGAAAAAGTGCTCGATATGTTTGAACTGCGCGACCAGTTTGCTGCTCTCGCCTCTGCGGAGCATCTGCCCTGGAGCAAACCGCACCCGCAGGTGTACCTCAACTGCGCTGCCGCCCTGGGAGTTGACCCGCAGCGCTGCGTCGCGCTGGAGGACTCGGTCAACGGCATGATCGCCAGCAAAGCCGCGCGCATGCGGTCTATCGTGGTGCCGGAAGCGGAGAACAGCCGCGACCCGCGCTTTGTGCTGGCGGACGTCAAGCTCCCGTCACTGCAGGCACTCACTGCTGAGCACTTGCTCGGCTAACACCGCTGGCGGGTGCAACGATCGCTGTCACGCCGCCAGAACTTAAATCAAAACACAGTTTCATTTTAATTGTAATTTTGTTTCTCTGCCTCTATGCTGGGGACAGGTGGCGTCATGGTACGCCTGAAGATCAGCTGACAGAGGTGCATATGATACTGAACGCCTTCGACCTGACGGGTAAGGTCGCCATCGTGACCGGTTGCGATACCGGCCTGGGACAGGGAATGACGCTGGGCCTGGCGCAGGCCGGGTGCGATATCGTCGGCATTAACCGCAAGATCCCCCATGATACAGCCGAACAGGTTCAGGCGCTGGGACGTCGGTTTCATGCCATACAGGCGGATCTCAGCCATCAGAGTGATATGACTGCCCTGGTTGACCAGGCCGTGGCGGCGATGGGCCGGGTCGATATTCTGGTCAACAACGCGGGTACTATTCGTCGCCATGATGCCCTGAATTTCCCGGAAAGCGACTGGGATGCGGTGATTGACCTGAATCTTAAAGCCGTGTTTTTCCTTAGCCAGGCGGTTGCCAGACAGTTTATTCATCAGGGCGACGGCGGGAAAATCATCAACATTGCCTCGGTGCTCTCGTTTCAGGGCGGTATTCGCGTGCCCTCCTACACCGCCTCGAAAAGCGGCCTGCTCGGCCTCACCCGTCTGTTGGCCAATGAATGGGCCAGCCAGGGTATCAACGTCAACGCCATTGCTCCCGGCTATATGGCGACCAATAACACTCAGCCGCTGCGCGAAGACGAAGAGCGTAACCAGGCGATCCTCGAACGCATTCCCGCCGGGCGCTGGGGTGTGCCGGGCGATCTGCAGGGACCGGTGGTGTTTCTCGCCTCGTCTGCCGCTAACTATGTTAACGGCTACACGCTGGCCGTCGATGGCGGATGGCTGGCGCGCTAAGAGTTTGTGACAAAGAGTTACACCGTCACCTCTTCCGTACACTGTATAAAAACCCTATACTGTATGAATCGACAGTTTAGGGTGTATGATCATGACGGCGGAAGGCCATCTCTTCTTTTCAATCGCCTGCGCAGTATTTGCCAAAAATGCAGAATTAACGCCGGTGCTGGCGCAGGGCGACTGGTGGCATATTGTGCCCTCTGCGGTCCTGACCTGCCTGCTGCCGGACATCGATCACCCGAAGTCGTTTCTTGGCCAGCGGTTGAGCTGGATCTCCAGACCCGTGGCGCGGGCCTTTGGCCACCGCGGCTTTACCCACAGCCTGCTGGCGGTATTTGGCGCGCTAACGCTGTTCTATCTGAAAGTGCCTGACAGCTGGATTATCCCGGCGGATGCCCTCCAGGGTCTGGTGCTGGGCTACCTCAGCCACATTCTCGCCGATATGCTCACGCCTGCCGGCGTACCGCTACTGTGGCCCTGCCGCTGGCGCTTCCGGTTGCCGATCCTCGCACCGCGCAAAGGTAACCAGCTCGAACGCGCCTTGTGTATGGCGTTGTTCGTCTATGCCGTCTGGATGCCGCAGACGCTGGCGGATAACAGCGCGATACGCTGGTCATCCGGGGTGATCAATTCCCTGCAAATCACCTTCAATCGCTTTATTAGTCACCAGAGTGGGCGATAAACCGGCAGAAAACACCGTTTGGTTATAACCCATTCCATTTGAATATAAGTCCTTAATAACGCCTTCTGCTAACCTTGCCGTCATAAGAGCTGGTTATCCACCAGCCCAGGTTATAAAAATATCAGGAGAACGGGGATGAACTTTCCATTAATAGCGAACGTAGTCGTGTTCGCCGTATTACTGTTTGCGCTGGGGCAAACACGCCATAAACAGTGGAGTCTGGCCAGGAAAGTGCTGGTCGGTCTGGCGATTGGCGTGGTCTTTGGTCTGGCGCTGCAGCTGATCTACGGGTCTGACAGCCAGGTGCTGAAGGATTCCATCCAGTGGTTCAATATCGTCGGTAACGGCTATGTCCAGCTGCTGCAGATGATCGTTATGCCACTGGTTTTCGCCTCCATCCTCAGCGCGGTGGCCCGCCTGCACAATGCCTCCCAGCTGGGAAAAATTAGCTTCCTGAGCATTGGCACCCTGCTGTTCACCACCCTTATCGCCGCCCTGGTTGGCGTGCTGGTGACCAATATGTTCGGCCTCAGCGCCGAAGGACTGGTCCAGGGCAGCGCAGAAACCGCCCGTCTGAACGCCATCCAGAGCAACTATGTAGGGAAAGTGGCCGATCTTAGCGTCCCACAGCTGATCCTTTCTTTTGTGCCGAAGAACCCGTTTGCTGACCTGACCGGGGCTAACCCGACCTCCATCATCAGCATCGTCATTTTCTCGGCATTCCTCGGCGTCGCAGCGCTTAAGCTGCTGAAAGAGGATGTGGAAAAAGGCCAGCGCGTGCTGACGGCCATCGATACCCTGCAGGGCTGGGTGATGAAGCTGGTGCGTCTGGTGATGCAGCTGACGCCTTACGGTGTGCTGGCGCTGATGACCAAAGTGGTTGCCGGGTCGAATCTGCAGGATATCATCAAGCTCGGCGGCTTCGTGGTGGCCTCCTACATCGCGCTGGGCATCATGTTTGTCGTCCACGGCCTGCTGCTGGCGATTAACGGCGTTAGCCCACTGAAGTACTTCCGTAAAGTCTGGCCGGTGATCACCTTCGCCTTTACCAGCCGCTCCAGCGCCGCGTCGATTCCGCTGAACGTGGAAGCCCAGACTCGTCGTCTCGGCGTTCCGGAGTCGATTGCCAGCTTCTCTGCCTCCTTTGGCGCCACCATTGGCCAGAACGGCTGCGCCGGTATCTACCCGGCAATGCTGGCGGTGATGGTCGCGCCGACCGTGGGCATCAACCCGCTGGATCCGATGTGGATTGCCACCCTTGTGGGCATCGTCACCGTCAGCTCGGCGGGCGTCGCCGGGGTGGGCGGCGGCGCGACCTTCGCTGCGCTAATCGTTCTGCCGGCGATGGGCCTGCCGGTGACGCTGGTAGCGCTGCTGATCTCCGTCGAACCGCTGATCGATATGGGGCGTACTGCGCTGAACGTTAACGGTTCAATGACCGCCGGCACCCTGACCAGCCAGTGGCTGCGCCAGACCGACAAGTCGATTTTCGATAGCGAAGAAGAGGCCGAACTGGCGCATCGCTAAACGGTAAGCACAAAAAAACCGCTGATAATCAGCGGTTTTTTTATTTCTGCAGCAGACTCAGGCTTCAATCTCACCTTCCTGACGCACCTGGTTAGCCCAGCGCTGGGCCGATTCCGGCACGCTGAACGCCGGTGAACGACGGAAATGCTCCCCCATCAGCAGAAAAGCGACATACTTCCCGCGCAAAATCCAGACATCGCGAAAATGGTCCATTTTCACGGCATGTTCCGGGGGCGCAGGCTCCACGCGCGGCACGTAGCTAATGACAGGGCGATTTTGTTGGCGCAATGGTTTCATAACAAATGGATTCACTAAACAAAGCGGGAAACAGAAACCTCTATCATAGCCGATTGTGGACCCGTTCGTCGCCCCCCTGCCGCCGATGCGCATTTTAGGATAACTCCCTGCCCCCTCGCCGGTCGCGGACAGCGTAATGTTCTATAGTTAGAAGGGTTTTGGTTTATCAACGACCACTTTTAGCAATGAAAGCAGGAGACGAGCAATGTCTGATAAGCACCCGAACCCTCACCACCAACAGGCACCGGTCCATGACAGCGAGGAAGCGCAGCCGGGTCTCGACTCGCTGGCGCCGGACGATCGGGAGTGGCGCCCGACGCCGAAACCCACCGCCCCAGGCGCCGAACCGACAGCCCCCGGCAGCCTGAAAGCGCCGGAAACCCACAGCAGCAAACTTGACGCCCTCGAACCGCAGCGCAAAGGGGGAGAAGACTTTCCGCTGACCACCAACCAGGGCGTACGTATTGCCGACGATCAGAATTCACTACGCGCTGGCACCCGCGGCCCAACGCTGCTGGAAGATTTCATTCTGCGCGAGAAGATTACTCACTTTGACCATGAGCGTATTCCCGAGCGCATCGTTCACGCCCGCGGCTCTGCCGCCCACGGTTACTTCCAGCCCTACAAGAGCCTGGCGGCGTTGACCAAAGCCGATTTTCTTTCTGCAGCGGATAAAGTCACGCCGGTATTTGTCCGTTTCTCCACGGTGCAGGGCGGCGCAGGGTCGGCGGACACGGTCCGCGATATTCGCGGTTTCGCTACCAAGTTTTACACTGACGAAGGGATTTTTGACCTGGTCGGCAACAACACACCGGTCTTCTTTATCCAGGACGCGATAAAGTTCCCCGACTTTGTCCACGCCGTGAAGCCTGAGCCTCACTGGGCTATCCCGCAGGGGCAAAGCGCCCACGACACCTTCTGGGATTATGTCTCTCTGCAACCGGAAACGCTGCACAACGTGATGTGGGCGATGTCGGATCGCGGCATCCCGCGCAGCTACCGCACCATGGAAGGCTTTGGTATTCACACCTTCCGCCTGATCAACGCCGAAGGTAAAGCCACTTTCGTCCGCTTCCACTGGAAACCGGTGGCCGGCAAGGCGTCGCTGGTGTGGGATGAAGCGCAGAAGCTGACCGGTCGCGATCCCGATTTTCACCGTCGCGAACTATGGGAAGCCATTGAGGCCGGAGATTACCCGGAATTTGAGCTCGGCCTGCAACTGATCCCTGAAGAGAACGAATTTGATTTTGACTTCGACCTGTTAGATCCTACCAAGCTGATCCCTGAAGCGCTGGTGCCGGTGCAGCGGGTCGGCAAAATGGTTCTCAACCGCAACCCGGACAACTTCTTTGCCGAAAATGAACAGGCGGCCTTCCATCCCGGGCATATCGTACCGGGGATTGATTTCAGCAACGATCCGCTGCTGCAGGGGCGACTCTTCTCTTACACCGATACGCAAATTAGCCGCCTGGGTGGGCCGAACTTCCATGAAATCCCCATCAACCGTCCGACATGCCCGTACCACAACTTCCAGCGCGACGGGATGCACCGGATGGACATTGACACCAATCCGGCCAACTACGAGCCCAACTCAATAAACGACAACTGGCCGCGTGAAACGCCGCCGGCGGCCAAACGCGGCGGCTTTGAGTCCCTCGCCGAGCGCGTCGACGGCGAAAAAATTCGCCAGCGCAGCCCCTCGTTCGGCGAATATTACGCCCAGCCGCGTCTGTTCTGGCTGAGCCAGACGCCAATTGAGCAGCAGCATATTATCGATGGTTTCAGCTTCGAACTCAGCAAAGTGGTCCGCACCTGGATCCGCGAGCGAGTGGTCGATCACCTGGCCCATATCGATACGCGGCTGGCGGAAGCGGTCGGGGCGAATTTAGGTCTCGAACTGAGCGATGAACAGCGCGCCATTACCCTGCCCTCCCCGGTCAACGGCGTGGAGAAAGACCCCAGCCTCAGCCTCTACGCCGATGCCGAAGGGGATGTGAAAGGCCGCGTGGTGGCCGTCCTGCTCAACGAGCACACCTCGGCGCAGGATCTGGTCCATCTCCTGCAGGCGCTGCAGGCCCATGGCGTACACAGCAAACTGCTCTTCTCGCGGATGGGCGAGGTCATCGCCGACGACGGTTCTCCCGTGCCGATCGCCGGCACCTTCGCGGGTTCGCCGTCGCTGACGGTGGATGCTGTGGTGGTGCCTGGCGGCGACCTCAGCGCCCTGAGCCAGAGCGGCGACGCGCGCTACTACCTTCTGGAAGCCTATAAACATCTGAAGCCGATTCTGTTGGCAGGCGATGCGCGACAGCTGACGTCCGTTCTGCAGGTCCCGTCCCAGGGTGAAGAGGGAGTCATCGTCACCGATGCTCTCGACACGCCAGCGGCAGACGCACTGCTCGCCCTGATGACCGCGCACCGCGTGTGGTCGAGAAGCCCGAAAATCGCCGCTATTCCGGCGTAGTAAAAAGCCCGGCACACTGTGTCGGGCTTGATTCACTTTCTCTTTCCACCGTCGGGCTTACACGTCGCGGTAGGTTCCCAGACGATAACCCCGGTCGGCTATCGCTGCTTTCAGCGAGGCAGAGGTCAACACATCAAGCTCACCCAGCCGCGGGTAGCAGTAGGCGCTGCCCATAATGGTCTGATCGACAAAAGCCGGATGACACATCACCTCCAGGGAGCGCTCCCCACGGGCGAGTGAGGCATCCAGCGTCTGCACAAACAGTTCCTCAGAGACCGCTTCGCCGTAAAACTCGCTGCTGAAGCCTGCGCTGCTGCGCGCCGCCTGTTGATCGAGCCCACTCTGCGCCGCCACCTGGCGGTCAATACGTAACGCAATCCCCTTCTCGCGGGCAAAGGCCGCCACGATGGGATAGATCGGGGCGATCATATGCACATGGTGGTGGCTGTCGATATGCGTCGGCTCATGGCCGAAGCGTTCGACAAAACGACGGTACTGACACGCCAGCTCATGGGCGATCTCCTCCAGCGGCAGGCGACCTTCTTCCGCCTGCTGCCAGATCCATTTCCCGAGCTTACCCTCGCGAGTTAATCCCGGCATCGCCGACAGCGGCTCGCCCAGCGTCAGCACAAAGTGCATCCCGACCGCCAGCTCCGGGATACTGCGGCTCAGCTGGGCGGCGTGGTCAATGGCCGCGCCGTTGACCAGCGCCGTGGTCGATGTCACCACGCCGTTACGGCAGGCCTCAATAATGCCGTAGTTCTGCCCTTTACTGAGGCCGAAATCGTCGGCATTGACGATCAACACGCGTTCCATTTTGCCGCTCCCGTTACGATTTCAGTTTTTCGATAGTCGCCGCGAAGTTCGGCAGCCATTTTTCATGCGCCAGGATCATCTCCCGCGCCAGCTGCTCGGCGTCACGATCGGAATGGATCAGCGGGCTTAAGTTCAGCGCCAGCAGTACGTCGTTCAACTCGCCGCTGATCGCCGCCTGGCTGGCCGCCACTTCGAACCCCTTGATGGTGTAGATAAGCCCTAACACCTTCTCATCGAAATGGGTGATGCGCGGCGTCGGCTTCGCGCCGTCGCGACCTAAGGTGCAGCTCATCTCTACCGCCCAGTCCGCCGGGATATTATCGACATGGCCATGATGCGGGATATTCACATAGTGCTCAGTCTGCTTGTCGTTATAGATAGCGTTGATCACTTCGCAGGCGGCATCAGAGTAATAGGCGCCGCCACGCTGCTCCAGCTCCTTCGGCTTGACGTTAAGATCCGGGTTTTTATACAGCTCGAACAGCTGCTTCTCCACCTTCTGCACCACCTGAGCGCGCGCGCCGCCCTTATAGTACTCGCCCATCTCAATCGCCAGCATCTCTTTTGGCTTAAAGTAGTAGAGCAGATAGGAGCACGGGATCAGGCGCAGGGAGCGGATCAGCCCCTCGCTAAACGGCAGATCGAAGATATTTTTCACCGAGTTCGCGGTCAGACGGCCAGAGGCCACGCCGTCCAGCAGTTCATCGAAGCGCGATACCCCGTTAACCAGTACGTCGCGGACGAACACCAGGTGGTTCAGACCAAACAGGTCGATATTCAGCTCATCGCTCGGGCTCAGCTGCAGTACGTCGGTGATGAACATCTTCATGCCGATAGGAATGTTGCACACGCCGATAAAGCGTTTGAAACTGGTGTGGCGATAGACCGCTTCAGTGACCATACCCGCCGGGTTGGTGAAGTTGATGATCCACGCGTCCGGGCAAATCTCCTGAACATCTTTCACGATATCGAAAATCACCGGGATGGTGCGCAGACCTTTAAACAGCCCGCCCGCCCCGTTGGTCTCCTGGCCCAGGTAGCCGTGGCTCAGCGGAATACGCTCATCTTTTTCACGCGCCTTCAGCTGGCCAACGCGCAGCTGGGTGGTGACGAAATCCGCGCCCTGCAGCGCCGCGCGACGATCCAGCGTTTTATAGACCTTCATCGGCACGCCGGCTTTTTCCACCATCCGCTGGCACAGCGCATGGATAATATCGAGCTTCTCCTGGCCCTCTTCCACGTCCACCAGCCACAGCTCGGTCACCGGCAGTTCATGATAACGCTTCAGAAATCCTTCCAGTAATTCCGGGGTATAGCTGCTGCCGCCGCCAATAGTGACTACTTTTAATTTCTGGCTCATCTTTTTCTCCCTTAGGCGCTACGCCTGGACGCAGGCCGCTCTCCGCAACAATGCGGACAGTTAACTTGAATGATTTTCGGTATAAACCGGGCGGCTAAAACCGCGCGGGTTTAATTAATACTGGTCAAATGTTTGCGATAACTGCTCGGCGTAAACGACGTCAGTTTTTTAAACGTTTTAATAAACAGGCTCGGGCTACTGTAGCCGGATTCATACGCAATATCCGTCACCGAATAGTTGGTAATTTCCAGCTGCTTTTTGGCAAAATTGATACGGATATCATTAATTATCTGCATCGGCGTTTTACCATAATAGCGCTGGGTCGCCCGGGTTAAATATTCCTGGGTTTTGCCCGATAGCTGAACCATATTTTCGAGCGCGCCCTCACCAAATTTCAGTTTATCGTGCATGGCCTCAACGGTATTTTTTAACCATTGCGGAATGACGTCGGCAACTGGCTCTTCGCGATAGTGACGTAAACGGTTAATGACATAAAAGGAGACCAGCTCGATAAATTCGTCAAATTCCGTTTCGCGAAAATTGAGTGAGGCGATAACCGACTCTACGTAACCAAGAAAAGCGCTCTGCACCGCGTAGACCTGGGAGGCCACCAGGCCAAACGGCAGCAGCGGCAGATAATGTTTCTCAAAGAAGCGTCTGCTGATGCCGACGTTAAGGATCCGCGTCGCACCAAACTCGTAAAAGCTCTGATGGTGCGAGCCCATCGGGATAAAGACAAAATCCCCACGCTCCAGCAGCACCCGTTTGCCATTGATCTCCTGGTAATAGCGCCCGGTTAACACCACGGTAAATTCGTAGTAATCATGCTGGTGAAGCCCGCTCACGCTTTCCGTTTTGTTATAGATGACCACATGAAAGTTCTTCCCGTTGAACAGCTGTTGTTCTCTGGCGGTACTGATCTCGGTGGTCATCATCCTGGGCTGCCTCATCGTCGCGATGGCCTATTGTACCTTCTCGTGCAGCTCAATCAATTCGGCGACCAGCTCACGGGCCAGCATGGAGGTCATCAGATGGTCCTGAGCATGCACCAGCACCAGGCTGACCTTCATTTTGCCTTCGCCTTCGTCGCTTTCGATAAGCTGGGTCTGTACGCGATGCGCCTCGCTCAGCGCCTGGCGCGACTGCTCCATCATCGCTTTCGCGGCAGCAAAATCCCCCTGCTTCGCCTGCTTCAGCGCGGCATAGGCCAGGCTGCGGGCTTGTCCGGAGTTGATAATCAGCCCCATCACCACCTCTTCGAGGTCATTTTCCGGGGTCTCTACCGCGTCGATGTTGTCCAGATCAAACATAATATTTCCCTCATTTATCAGGCGGTACGGGATGCTGCCCGTACCGCGCGGTATCAGAATTTCAGTGCGTTAGCGATATCTTCTTCGCTCTCTTCCTGCTCGATGACGGTCTGCGCTTTATTCGACAGCACCACAAACGGCAGGTAGACCAGAGTCGCGACGCCAAGGTTGAACAGGGCGACCAGCAGGGCAGCCACGCTGCCGTTACTGTTAAAGAACGCTCCCAGACCGGTCGGCATGGTCCACGGCGCCAGGTTGGTCACCGGTGGGATAATCCCCAGGCTGTAGGCCGCCAGCGTAATGGCCGCCAGAATCGGCTGGACCAGCACGAACGGGATGAACATCACCGGGTTCATGATGATCGGCAGGCCAAACAGAATCGGTTCGTTAATCTGGAAGATACCTGACGGCAGCGCCAGCTTCGCAACCTGACGATGGTCAGCGCGGCGGGAAGCGATAAAGATGGCGATAATCAGGCCCAGCGTCGCTCCGGAGCCACCCAGCAGGATGTAGGAGTCGAGCATCGGCTTGGCCCAGAAGTGGAACTGTTTGCCCGCTTCGATGGCCGCATCGACAGAGCCGTACTGGTTGTACAGCGCGATGTTTTCCAGCGCCCACGGGGTCATGATGCCGTTATCCAGTGCGGTCAGCGCCAGGGAGCCGTGCACGCCGAAGAACCACAGCAGGGAGTTAAAGATAACGTATGCCCAGCCAACCACGCTGCCCATCGCCGCCAGCGGCGTGGAGATGGAGTCCATGATGATCTGGTGGAAGTTGCTGCCGTAGCTCGCCAGGGCCCACGAGATAATGCCGAAGATGGAGAGGATCAAGAAGCCCGGGATCAGCGCGGAAAAAGAGCGCGATACCGACCCTGGGACGCTGTCCGGCAGTCTGATCACCCAGTTACGACGGATAACGAAGGTGAACAGTTCCGCGACAACCAGACCGATAATCATCCCGGAGATGATGTTCTGCCCGCCCAGCCAGTTGGCCCCCACCGCATAGGCTTCGCCCACGCTATACGGGGTCACGGTCATGAAAGCCGCCACCGCCAGCAGACCCGCGGCCATCGGGTCAACTTTGCGCTCTTCCGCCAGCGCGGAGCCGATAAAGAACGGCGCCATCAGCGACATAATGCCGAGGGTACCGTTATAGACGTTTCCGCCGATAGCCTTAAAGCCGTTTAAGGTTTCAATGGTGGAGGCATCCAGGCGAATGCCCATGGAATAAAAGAAAGAGCCCTCGCCGAAGCTCAGAAAAACGTTGTTAATTAATACAAACATGGCCCCGGCGAGGGTCAGCGGCATTAATTTAATAAATCCGTTTTTAATCGCATTAATATGCGGCTGCTTTCCTATTTTCACTGCAAAAGGAAGGAGTACCTTTTCAAGCGAGTCGATCACTTTACTCATAGTCAATACCCTTAAAAGCCGCAATAAGCTATTACGGCGATGATGTATGAAATTACTCTTTGACGGGAAAATAAACTCTTTATTTTTTGACGTCCGGCAACAGGGTGCCGCCAGGCGTCAAAATACATCGAGTTTTAAAATTTAAAATTATTGTGCTGCAGCTTTCTTAATGGCCGCGACGGCGGCTTTCAATACACCTAAACCATCCACCTTGCCATAGAGAAGAGAATCGATGACTTCTACCGGTTTATTTGGCAGCAGACGCTGAATTTCCGGTAACATATACGCAATTTGTGGGCCTAATAATACCACGTCGGCTTCCGGTCCCTTTTCACCCGCGAGAGTTTCGGGATAGGCTTCAATAATGACCGGGACTTCGTATTTTTCTGCCTGCGCGCGCATTTTGGAGACCAGCAGTGACGTGGACATGCCTGCCGAGCAGAACAGATAGATGTGTTTCTTTTCCATGAACGCTTCCTCAATGTGTGAGACCAGGGCCTTCAGTAACCGCTGAGAGCCGGTAAGACTGGTAACATCCGGTTAATTCTGTTTATGGGTTGAGTATACGGCAACCTGAGCCACGAGGATAATTCGCTGTTGAACAGAATTGTCTCTCATTGACCTCCGGTTTTGACTACCTTCACATTTTCACCCAAATAATTCGCGCAATTAAATAAGCATCAGTACTCGCAAAAAAGCCCGACCAATGGTCGGGCTTACGTATGACTCAGTAAACAGTAGGAAGCTTACTTGGCGTTGCGCGGGTCGGTATCATACTCAGCGCAGGTCTGGTAGCCGGAGTTCATGACATGGCCTGTTTCGTCGAGGGCCACAAAATAGGTTTCCACTTTACCATCTCGTTGACCGAGGATGTAGGTCTGACAGGTGCCGCGAGCATGGACCATGGTAACTTCCGTTGAAGGTTTGCCGGCAATCTGCATCACCTGCTGACGCGACATCCCTTTCTTAACATCTTTCACCACCGGCTGAGTAAACTGGTCTTTGGTACGGTCGTAAGCGGTACAGCCCGCGAGTAAGGTTAACGCGACGGTGACGCCCAGTATTCCTGCTAAGCTTTTGTTCATTTTGGTTCCTCTCTTCTACTGTGTAACGATAAGCCTGGAATAAATAGTGTTATTTTTCAAGCCGAACTGCGAAATCATGTCTGATTGTGTTATTGCGTAAACAGGATTGATCTGCCGCCGTCGGACGGCGGCGCAACGCGCGGTACAGCATCTATAATGAAAACCTATGTCATTGATTGCCTTCTTTTCCGGCAGTCAAAACCCCGGTCCTTGTCGTTTCAGCGGCAAAGAGGTAGCTTTAAGCCAACAGCTTGCCAAACAGATTCACTTTCGGAGGGCGCGATGACGCTACAACAAGAGATTATTCAGGCGCTGGGCGCAAAGCCGCAGATTGATGTCGCCGGCGAGATCCGCCGCAGCGTGGATTTTCTGAAATCCTACCTGCAGACCTACCCGTTTATTAAATCGCTGGTGCTGGGTATTAGCGGCGGTCAGGACTCCACCCTGACGGGAAAACTATGCCAGATGGCGATTAACGAACTGCGTGCCGAAACCGGCGACAGCAGCCTGCAGTTTATCGCCGTCCGTTTACCCTACGGCGTGCAGGCGGATGAGCAGGACTGCCAGGACGCCATCGCCTTTATCCAGCCTGACCGGGTGTTGACGGTCAATATTAAAGCTGCGGTGCTGGCCAGCGAACAGGCGCTGCGCGAAGCAGGGATCGAACTGAGCGACTTTGTTCGCGGTAACGAAAAAGCCCGTGAGCGAATGAAGGCCCAGTACAGCATCGCCGGAATGACCAAAGGGGTGGTGGTCGGCACCGATCATGCGGCGGAAGCAATTACCGGCTTCTTCACCAAATATGGCGACGGCGGCACCGACATCAACCCAATTTTCCGCCTGAACAAACGTCAGGGCAAACAGCTGCTGGCCCATCTCGGCTGCCCGGAACATCTGTATAAGAAGCTGCCGACCGCCGACCTGGAAGACGATCGCCCCTCCCTGCCGGATGAAGTGGCCCTGGGTGTCACCTACGATAACATCGACGATTATCTGGAAGGCAAAACGCTGGACCCCAGTATCGCCAAAACCATCGAAGGCTGGTATCTGAAAACCGAACACAAGCGTCGGCCGCCGATCACCGTCTTTGACGATTTCTGGAAAAAATAGTCCCTCTTCCGCCCCGGCCCGCGCCGGGGTTATTTTTTGCGCTTTTCGCCGCAAAAACCGCCTGCTATACTGGATAGATAGACAGTATCAGGAGTTATTGTGGCCAGAAAGCAATCTGCCCCGCGTCTGGAGTTTGAGGCGGCGGCGATCTATGAATATCCCGAACACCTTCGCCCGTGGCTGGAGACATTGCCAAAGCTACCGGGCGTCTATCAGTTTCACGGCGACAGCGACACGATGCCGCTCTATATCGGTAAGAGCGTCAACCTCCGCAGCCGCGTGTTGTCCCATTTGCGCACCCCCGAAGAGGCCGCGATGCTGCGTCAGTCGCGGCGTATCACCTGGCAGCGCACCGCAGGTGAACTGGGAGCGCTGCTGCTGGAGGCGCAGCTGATTAAAGAGCAGCAGCCGCTGTTTAACAAGCGGCTACGGCGTAACAAGCAGCTCTGCGCCTGGCTGCTTGCGGACGACCGGCCGCAGATTGTCTATGCCCGCGAGGTTGATTTCTCGCACCAGCAGCATCTCTATGGTCTGTTCGCCAACCGGCGGGCGGCGCTGCAGATGCTGCAGACCCTTGCTGACGAACAGCGCCTCTGTTATGGCCTGCTCGGCCTGGAGCCGCTCAGCCGCGGCCGCGCCTGCTTTCGCTCCGCGCTGGGCCGCTGCGCCGGCGCCTGCTGTGGAAAGGAGAGCGTGGAGGCGCACCGCCAGCGCCTGCTGGCGCAGATGAGCAGACTGCAGCTGGTGTGCTGGCCGTGGGCGGGGCCGGTGGCGCTTGAGGAGCGCGGGGCAGATATGACGCAGTATCACGTCATTCATAACTGGCTGTGGCTGGGCGCCGTCGACTCGCTCGACCAGGCCGCTGAGCTGACCCGTCTGCCCGCCGGGTTTGACCAGGATGGTTACAAGATCCTCTGTAAGCCTCTGCTCAGCGGCAACTACCCGCTGCACCCGCTGGGCTGAGAAGCCACCAATAAAAAACCGCCGGTCCTGCCCAACGCCTGATGGCATTATTGGGCAAGACCGGCGGTCTTGATTCAGTACGCTACATTATTATTCAGCTGGTGCAGGCATTTTACCTGCCGGCGCGTTGCGTTCTGTCAGATGCTTCTCAAAATTAGCATTGAACTGTTTTTTCTGCTCTGGAGTCAGAATGTTGTAGATCTTGTTCTGCGTTTCCAGACGGGACAGCGCCATCGCTTTATGCTGCGCTTCCATCTTATCGATCTGCGCTTCCGCTTTCGTCTTATCGAAGGTGTCGCTGGCGATCAGATCGTGCATCGCGCGGCGTTCTTCAAGGGACGGACGTTTCATATTTTCGCGCTGGCTCTTCATGATGTCGCGGATCTGTTGCTTCTGCGTATCGGTCAGGTTCAGGCCTTTAAACATCATGTCATGCTGACCCGGGCCGCCTTTATGATGCATCATCATCGGCTTGCTGTCGCTCGGCGCAGCGGTGGTATCGGCGGCGTGTGCCAGGTTAGCCGCGCCCAGAGCCAGAGTAGAGGCAACAAACAGTGCAGTGAGTTTCTTCATCATTCAATCCTTACTTTACGTTATTCTTACGGCGCGTTGCCGTGTTGACGAGATTAACTTTACGACGTTAATCGTCAATTAGTCAGAGCAAGAGTAAAACAATGAAAGTGTAAAAAACAGTTTCTCGCCAATTATGGAGAAAATAAGGAATTTAGACGAAGAATTTCAATAAAAAATAAATAACTTGCTGTTTTGCAGAGAAATTATGGAGAGTATAAAAGAGGAGAGATTAAAAACAAAGCATTTTACCAGGAATAATCTGCAAATTTACACTGGGGCACGAAAAAAATAAGATGACGAAAAACGACGTGCAAAATAAAGCAGGCCGCCCGGCGGACGGCTTGCCCTCAGGATAATTTCTCCAGCATCAGGCCAGCGCGCAATCCTTTCGCCACCGTCGGGTTGGGAAACAGGACATACTCCGGCTCAGGCCCCACCACATATCGCGTCTCACCCTCCTCCGCCAGCAGCGTGCCGGGTTCGAAGGGGGTGAAGTTCTGCGTCTGATCCGCCATATGCAAGCGGAAATCATCGCTATGGCGGGTTAGCTGCTGTACCACCCGGTAGCGCAGCGGCTCTGGGGCGTCGGCAATGGCCAAATCCCCCACCAGCAGCCGGGAAAGCGCTCCTTCGGCGGCGGCAAACTGCGTCAGATCGTTTTCACCCAACGGCAGCGCTTTGCCCAGCTCAAGGGTGCAGGCCAGCGCCGCGAACCGTTCGCAGCTGAAGTGGGTGAAGGTCCCGCCTGGCTGGCGATGAAACACCAGCGCCTCCAGCCCGGCGCCGCCCAGCCAGTGAAGAAAATCCTCCTCCCACGGCGTATCGCGGGCCGGGAGCACGCCGAAGCGCGGATGCAGCGACCCGCGGATGGCGGTATGCAGATCGAGATGCCAGCGCGGACCGCCGTGGTCGCGATAGAAGCGGGCCACCGCCTGCTCCAGCCGCTGCGCCCGCTGCGTCTCCTCACTGGCCGGGAACTGCCGCCAGCGCTCGCCAAACATGCGGTTCATATCGCTGTGCAGATAGCGCTTATTCGCCCGCAGCGCCGGTGGGTTGCCGACGATCACCAGCAGCCGCCAGCGCAGCGGGAGTTGCTCGCGAACCAGTTGCTGCACCAGCCGGTCGACGATCTCCACCGGTGCCGTTTCGTTGCCATGAATGGCGCAGGAGAGTACCAGCCCGCGCTCGCAGCGCGCATGCGGCGTCAGCTCAAGGATCCCCTCCCCGAGCCAGTGCCAGCGAAAGTGCGCCGTCTCGCCGTGAAAATGGTGGGGCAGACGCCCCGCCAGGGTTAATGCCAGAAAGTGTTCCACCGCGCCCCCTTATTGCTGAAATGGATAAACCGAACCGAGCTGCAGGATCTGGGTCAACCGATCCAGCGCGTCGCGCCCTTCCCTTAACAGTTGCGGGTCGGCGAGGTCGGCCTGGGTGAGGCGATCGCGATAGTAGCGATCCACCCAGTCATTGAGGGTGGCAAACAGCGTATCGTTCATCAGGACGTGCGGATTGACCGCCTGATACTCCCCGGCCGTCAACACCACCCGCAGACGCAGGCATGCCGGACCACCGCCGTTGGCCATACTCTCGCGCAGATCGAACACCTGTAGCGCGGCGATGGGGTTATCCCCGGCCAGCAGCTCATTGAGGTATTCCCAGACGCCGGCATGCTCCTGCGCTTCCTGGGGCAGGATCAGCGCCATGCTGCCGTCCGCCCGGCTCAACAGCTGGCTGTTGAACAGATAGGTGGCAACCGCCTCTTGCACCGTGACCCGGCTGGCGGGAACCACCAGCGGGGTGAAGCCCGGCACCCGCTGCGCCAGCTGCTGGAGAAGCGCGGTCTGGTCGGCAAAGGCCTGCTCATGGCACAACAGGACCTGACGGTTGCTCACCGCGATGACGTCGTTATGAAAAACCCCCGTGTCGATCGCCGTCGGATGCTGGCGGGCGAAGATCAGCTGACGGGGATTGACCTGATTGAGGCGCGCTACCGCCTGGCTGGCCTCAAGGGTTTGCCGCGCCGGATAGCGACGCGGGGCCTCCTCGCTCCCCCGGCGGCGGCCATAGACAAAGAGCTGGACGCCGGGGGCGCCATACTCGCCGCCGAGACGGTTATGGTTCGCCGCCCCTTCGTCGCCAAACCAGGCCGAGGCGGGCAGCGCCGGGTGGATGGCAAATCGCGTGCGGTCGGGGAATATCGCCTGCAGCAGCGCCTCTGTGGTCGGTGCTTCGCTGGCGCGGTGGAATTTATCCTGCAGATTTGCCACCGTCAGGTGCACCAGGCCATCCAGCGAATCGGCGGAGGGACAGACCGTCGCCGCGTTCGCCACCCACATCGCCGAGGCCGAACTTACCGCCGACAGCTGATCCGGATCCTGCTGCGCCGCCCGGGCCACCACCTGCTCATCGCTGCCGCGAAAGCCCAGCTGCCGCAGGAGCGGCACGTTCGGTCGCTCGTGCGGCGGGATCACTGCCTGCGGGTAGCCGGCGTCGGCGAGGGCTTTCATTTTTTTCAGCCCTTGCTTTGCCGCCAGCTGCGGGTTCGACACCCGGTGGCGGTGCCGGGTGGAAGCCTCGTTGCCAAAGGAGAGCCCGGCGTAGTGATGGGTCAGCCCGGGCAGACCGTCAAAGTTGACTTCGCGGGCGGTCATGACGCCTCCCCGGCCAGAAAGTCGAGCCCCGGGTTCAGGCTGGCGGGCAGCGTCAGGGTCGGCGATTCAAGGCTGGCCATCGGCCAGGCGCAATAATCGGCGGCATACCAGGCCCCCGGACGATGGTTACCGGACGCCCCGGTGCCGCCGAACGGCGCGGTACTCGCCGCCCCGGTCAGCGGTTTGTTCCAGTTGACTATCCCTGCCCGCGCCTCGAGCAGCAGTCGATCAAACTTCTCCCGTTCCGGAGAGATTAACCCACAGGAGAGGCCGAAGCGGGTGGCGTTGGCTAAGGCAATCGCCTCCTCGAACGTGTCGTAGCGCCAGACGCCAAGCAGCGGGCCAAACACCTCTTCATCTTCAACATTGGCCACGTCGCTCATGTCGACAATCCCCGGCGTTAGCAGCGACGTTCCGGCCTGCAATAAACGTGGCTCCAGCAGCGTGACCGCGCCAGTGGCGACCCGCTGCAGCCAGGCCTGATGCACTTTCTGCGCGGCCGGTTCAGAGATAAGCCCGCCGAGAAACGGCTGCGGCTCGGCATCCCACGCCGCCGGGATCAGCCGCTGGCTCACCGTCACCAGCCGGGAGAGGAAGGCATCGCCCGCCTCGCCGCGCCGGACCAGCAGACGGCGGGCGCAGGTGCAGCGCTGGCCGGCGGTAATAAAGGCGGACTGGATGGTCAGATGCACCGCGGCATCCACGTCCCGCGGGTCGTCGACGATCAGCGGGTTATTGCCGCCCATCTCCAGCGCGAGGATCTTCTGCGGCTGCCCGGCCAGCTGGCGATGCAGATGAAAACCGGTGGTTGAGCTGCCGGTAAACAGCAGCCCGTCGATATCCGCCTGACCGCTGAGCGCCTCGCCGGTTTCCCGACCGCCCTGCACCAGGTTGAGCACCCCGGCGGGCAGGCCGGCCTGCTGCCATAGTTTCACCACCGCTTCGCCGCTGCACGGGGTGAGTTCGCTGGGTTTAAAGACCACGGTATTGCCCGCCAGCAGCGCCGGCACGATATGCCCGTTCGGCAGATGGCCGGGAAAGTTATAGGGGCCAAACACCGCCAGCACGCCATGCGGCCGGTGACGCAGCGTGGCGGCGCCGTCGGGCAGATCGCTGTGCTGTTCGCCGGTGCGGACGTGGTAGGCCTTCACCGAGATCGCCACCTTGTTGATCATCGCCGTCACTTCCCCGGCCGCCTCCCAGCGCGGCTTTCCGGTCTCGGCGCCGATCATCGCCGTCAGCTCAGCCTTACTGGCCTCCAGCAGGGCGGCAAACTTTTCAACGATCGCCTGACGGTCGGCAAACGGCAGCCGCGCCCAGGCCGGGAACGCCTGGCGGGCAGCCGCCACCGCCTCAGCAACCTGCCCGGCATCCGCCGCTTCGCCCTGCCACACAACCTTCAGGTTAACCGGATCCTGTTTACTGAAACCTGGCCCACGACCGGGCCGCCACTCGCCATTAATCCACAGACTCATGCGGTTTTCTCCTCAGGGATCAGGCGCACCATGCGCACCTGGTCGCCGGCATGACACTTCAGCATATCCAGTTCGCGGGCGCTGAGGGTCAGGGTGTCGCCATCCGGGTCGGCATGCACCAGCAGAGCGCGGAACTGGTGATACTGTTCATTCGCCACCAGGCACAGCGGCCAGTCACCGGGTGGGGTTTCACCGGCCTCGGTGGTCACCAGACGGCTTTTGCGGATCGCCCGCACCCTGTCGATGTCGCACTCCAGAGTCGGGCCGCCGTCGAAAATATCGATGTAGTTCAGGTAGCGGAACCCCTCTTTCTCCAGCACCGTCCGGGCCGGGGCGGTCTGCGGATGAACCTTGCCGATCACCGCCTGCGCCTCAGGGGAAAGGAAATCGATATACAGCGGATGCTTGGGCATCAGGGCGGCAATGAAAGCCTTCTGTCCGGTGCCGCACAGGTAGTCGGCGCGGGAAAACTCCATGGCGAAAAAGCTTTTGCCCAGGCTCTCCCAGAACGGCGAGTAGCCCTGCTCGTCAATCACCCCGCGCATCTCGGCGACCACCTTCTCATTGAAGCGCTCGCGAAAGGCGGCCATAAATAAGAAGCGCGATTTCGACAGCAGATAGCCATTGCCCTCTTTGCGCCACTGCGGGTCGAGGAACAGGGTACACAGCTCACTGCTGCCGGTATGGTCGTTGCTGAGAAACAGCGTCGGCAACGCCTGATAGACGTTGAGCTCCTTCGAGGCATGGACCTGGGTGCCGACCCGGTAGTTATACCAGGGATCGTTGAGCCCCACCGCCACCTCGATCGCGCAGATGCCCACCACCGCGCCGCTTTCGCTCTCCTCCAGCACAAAGACATAGCCCTGCTCGCTTTTCGGTAGCTCGCCGCGCCAGGTCTGCTGCGAGCGGGCGATCCGCGCCGCGAGGGTCGCTTCATCCACCGGCAGCGAGGTCAGCCCGCCGCCGGTCTCCGCTGCCAGCTTCAGCAGCCCGGGCAAATCGCCCGGCTCCACCGGTCGAATAACCATCATGATGAGACTCCTGCCACGAAACGCGCGCAGGCCCGCTCGACGCGATCCAGCCCGCTATTCACCTCTTCTTCACTGACGTTCAGCGCCGGCGCAAAACGCACCACATTAGCGCCGGCGATCAGGATCATCACCCCCTCTTCCGCCGCCAGGTTGCTGAGCGTTTTCGCCTTCCCGGCCCAGGCGTCGTTCAGTACGCAGCCGAGCAGCAGTCCCAGGCCGCGGATCTCCTTGAACAGACCATAGCGGGCGTTGATCGCCTGCAGACGCTCGCAAAACCACTGGTGGCGCTGTCTGACGCCGGAGAGGACTTCCGGGGTGTTGACGATCGACAGCAGCTCGCCGGCCACCGCCCCGGCCAGCGGGTTGCCGCCGTAGGTGGTGCCGTGGGTACCGACGGTCATCACGCTGGCGCAGGCCTCTGTCGCCAGCAGCGCGCCGATAGGGAAACCGCCGCCCAGCGCTTTGGCGGTGGTCAGCACATCGGGCGTCACGCCGTAGTGCATATAGGCATACAGCTCGCCGGTGCGCCCGACCCCGGTCTGCACTTCATCGAAAATCAGCAGAGCGTTGTGCTGGTCGCAAAGCTGGCGCAGGCCGCGTAAAAACTCGACGTTGGCCGGCACCACGCCGCCTTCGCCCTGCACCGGCTCGACGATCACCGCGCAGGTTTGGTCATTGATTAAGGCCTTTGCCGACTCGAGATCGTTAAACACCGCATGCTGGATCTGCGGCGGCAGCGGGGCAAAATCCCGGGAGTAGGCCGGCTGACCGCCCGCCGAAACGGTGAACAGCGTCCGCCCGTGGAAGGCGTTCTGGAAAGCGACGATGCCGCTTTTTTCACTGCCAAAGCGATCGTGGGCATATTTTCGCGCCAGCTTGAGCGCCGCCTCATTGGCCTCGGCGCCGGAGTTACAGAAGAAGACCCGGTCGGCGAAGGTGGCATCGATAAGCATCCTGGCCAGCCGCAGGATCGGCTCATTGGTGTAGCCGTTGCCGGTATGCCAGAACTTGCCGGCCTGGTCGGTCAGGGCTTGCACCAGACGCGGATGGGCGTGCCCCAGCGCGTTCACGGCGATGCCGCCGGCAAAATCGATATACTCTTTACCCTGCTGATCCCACAGCCGCGACCCGGCGCCCCGCACCGGAATAAACGCCGCTGGCGCGTAGACCGGCATCATCCATTCATCAAAGTGGTTACGCGTAATTGACTGAGACATATCGACCTCTTCCGGTAAATTAAAAGTAGCAATAATGTTAATAAATATGAGTTATTACGCTGTAAATGTAGATTGCACGGTTCGTGCCAGCCAGCGATAAAAATGCATAAACCGGATGAGATAACGCAAAATCAAGGAGTTACAACCATTCACTATTCACATAAAATGCATATTTAGTGAATAAGTATCCGATAAAGGGGGATAAACAGTGATTAACAAAGATAAGTTATGCAACGGTAAGATATAATTCTGTAATTGTGATCCTCTGCGAAATTTATCGTAGCTATTTGCCCTTTTTTGGCGCGGCATGCCCGCAAAAGGGGCAACCACGGCACGCTCATGCGCAGCGATTGGCAGAATGATGTATCGGGTGGCAGCCAGCCTGGCGAATTTCTGCTACCATCCCTGCACTATTCACCTTGCACAGTGGCAGCGACTATGAAATTCGTCTCTTTTAATATCAACGGCCTGCGTGCCCGCCCACACCAACTGGCCGCCATCGTCGAAAAACACCAGCCGGACGTGATTGGCCTGCAGGAAACCAAAGTTCACGACGACATGTTCCCTCTGGAAGAAGTTGCCAGACTCGGCTACAACGTCTTTTATCACGGGCAGAAAGGCCATTATGGCGTCGCGCTGCTGACCAAAGAGACGCCGATTGCCGTCCGCCGCGGTTTCCCGGACGATGGCGAAGAGGCTCAACGCCGCATCATCATGGCGGAGATCCCATCGCCTTTCGGCAACGTCACCGTGATTAACGGCTATTTCCCGCAGGGTGAAAGCCGCGATCATGAAACCAAATTCCCGGCCAAAGCGGCGTTCTATCAGAATCTACAGAACTATCTGGAGACCGAACTCAACAAAGAGCAGCCGGTGCTGATCATGGGCGACATGAACATCAGTCCTACCGATCTCGACATCGGTATCGGCGAAGAGAACCGCAAACGCTGGCTGCGCACCGGCAAATGTTCCTTCCTGCCGGAAGAGCGGGAATGGATGGACCGCCTGTTGGGCTGGGGGCTGGTGGACACCTGGCGTCAGGCTAACCCGGACAATCAGGAGCACTTCTCGTGGTTTGATTACCGCTCCAAAGGCTTCGACGATAACCGCGGGCTGCGCATCGACCTGCTGCTGGCCAGCCAGCCTCTGGCGCAGCGCTGCGTGGAGACCGGGATCGATTATGAGATCCGTGGGATGGAAAAACCGTCCGACCACGCGCCGGTGTGGGCCACCTTCCGACCATAATTCGCCCCTTCTCTCGCCTCCCGCTCTGCGGGGGGCAGAATTTCCTGAGCAAAATCAACAAAGCGACGGTAAAGCATTGTGACCGTTGTCGGAACAGGATACTGTCGCGCGCACTTTTTGATGTCCACCGCGCCCAGGCTGTACAGGAGAACCCCCATGCAAAAGAAGCCGTCATCCGGCCATTGGTAAAGGGCTGGGACTTCTCGCGCTGGTGGCCACGCTGGCCGTGATCAGCCATCGCGTCGGTCTCCACGATCTGCTGACTCATCTGCATCTGCTTCAGGACACCCTGCGCCATCATGGCGCCTGGGGATATCTGGTCTATGTTGCGCTATTTATCATTGCCACCCTGTGTCTCATCCCCGGCAGCCTGCTGGTGATCGCCGGTGGGATGCTCTTCGGCCCGCTGCCAGGCTCCCTGCTCTCGTTTGCCGCCGCCACCGTCGCCTCTTCGCTGTCGTTTTTGCTTGCCCGCTGGCTTGGGCGCGATCTGCTGCAGCGCTATGTGGGCCATACCGCCGTCTTTCAGGCGATTGAGCGCGGTATCGCCCGCAGCGGTAGCGATTTCCTGATCCTCACCCGCCTGGTGCCGCTCTTTCCCTACAACATTCAGAACTACGCCTACGGTCTGACGGCGATCCGCTTCTGGCCCTTTACCCTGATCTCCGCCGTCACCACCCTGCCGGGTCTGGTCATCTATTCGGTGATGGCCAGCGAACTGGCCCGCGAGGGGGTGACCCTCGCCTTCGCGCTCAAACTGAGCCTCGCCGGCGGACTGCTGTTTGCCCTGGTGCAGATGGGCAAACGGTTTGCCCGCGCCCGTCGCGTGGCGGCGTGCAGTGAGGAGGTGCGCCATGACCCGACCTGATCGCCATCACCTGCGCCGCGCCCGGCTGGCCCTTGCCGTCGTGGCCGTCGCCGCGCTGGCCGCCTGGCTGTGGTTCCCCGGCGGGCGTGCCTTTCTGCAGCAGAGCCTGGCGGCGTTAGCGTCGCTGGATCCGCAGCATGTCGAAGGGTTTATCGCCGCCTGGGGGCCGCAGGCCGCGCTGGTCTCTTTTGCGCTGATGATCCTCCAGGCGATCGTCGCCCCGTTGCCGGCTTTCCTGATTACCCTGGCGAACGCCGCGCTGTTCGGCGCCTTCTGGGGCGGGGCGCTGTCGTGGTTCAGCGCCATGGTCGGGGCCGGGCTCTGCTTCTGCATCGCCAGAGCGCTCGGGCGCGAAGTGGTGGAAAAACTCACCGGCCGCACGGTGCTGCGCAGCGTTGACGGTTATTTCACCCGCTTTGGCCCGCAGACGATCCTCATTTGTCGCCTGCTGCCGTTTGTGCCGTTTGATCCGGTCAGCTATGCCGCGGGGCTGACCACGCTGCGCTTCTGGCCCTTTATGCTGGCCACCGGCGTGGGCCAGCTGCCAGCGACCATCGTCTATTCCTGGGCCGGGAGTCTGCTCACCGGGGGCACCTTCTGGCTGGCCACCGGGCTTTCGCTGCTTTTTGCCCTGGCGGTAGTCATCTCTATCGCCAAAAATATTTACCGTGAACGTCATAAGAGATCGTCGCCATGAGCTTACCCCCGCTGGATTCTGTCCCCCTGATCCTTCGTCCGCAGGCCTGGCTGCACCGCCGGCATTACGGCCAGGTGCTGAGCCCCATTCGCTGGTGGGGACGGATCCCGTGGCTGTTTTATCTGGTTTCGCTGTTCGTGGGCTATATTGAACGCCGCCGCTCGCCGCTGGAGCCGGTGCTGCGCTCGCTGGTCAGCGCCCGCATCGCCCAGCTGTGCCACTGCGAATTCTGTATCGATATCACCAGCATGACCCTCGCGGCGCGGAGCGGGAGCCAGGACAAGCTGCTGGCGGTCGCCGACTGGCGCAGCAGTACGCTGTTCAGCGAAAAAGAGCGTCTGGCGCTGACCTATGCCGAAGCCGCCACCCAGACGCCGCCAGCGGTAGATGATGCCCTGCGCAGCGCGCTGTCCGCGAATTTTGACGCCCGGGCGCTCACCGAGCTGACCGCCCTGATTGGCCTGCAAAATTTATCGGCGCGGTTTAATGCCGCGATGGCAATCCCGGCCCAGGGCCTGTGCCAGCTGCCCACCTCTTCCTCACACAATAAGGAGTAACGATGCGCCGTTTGCGTGATTACAGCCTCTGTCTGTGCCTGCTGCTCCTCTTGCCGCTGGCGGTTCATGCCGACGACCGCTGGCAGCAGATCCAGACCGAAGCCCGCGGGCAGACCGTCTGGTTTAACGCCTGGGGCGGCGACCCGGCCGTCAACCGGTATCTGGCGTGGGTCAGCGAGGAGGTGAAACGCCACTACGCCATCGACCTGCGTATCGTGCCTGTCGCCGACGCCGCCGACGCAGTGAAACGCATCCAGAGCGAGGCGCAGGCCGGTCGTCGCCGGGGCGGGTCGGTGGATCTGCTGTGGATCAACGGCGAGAACTTTCGCACCCTAAAACAGGCCAACCTGTTGCTCACCGGCTGGGCCGAATCGCTGCCCAACTGGCGCTTTGTCGATCTGCAAAAGCCGGTTCGGGAAGACTTTTCTGTCGCCACCGAGGGCGCGGAGTCGCCGTGGGGTAGCGCCCAGCTGACGTTTATCGCCCGCCGCGGGCAAACGCCGCAGCCGCCCACCAGCCCGCAGGCGCTGCTGGCCTTCGCCAGAGCCCATCCGGGCAGCGTAACCTATCCGCGGCCGCCGGACTTCACTGGCACCGCCCTGCTGGAGCAACTGTTGATTGCCCTCACCGACCAGCCAGCCGCCCTGCGCCAGCCGCCGCAGGCGGCGACCTTCGCGGCGGTCACGGCCCCGCTGTGGCGCTATCTCGATGCGCTGCACCCGGCCCTGTGGCGAGCGGGGAAAGATTTCCCGGCGTCCCCGGCACGGATGGATACCATGCTCAACCAGGGCACCCTCCGCTTATCGCTCACCTTTAACCCGCTGCACGCCCGACAGAAAGCCGCCAGCGGCGAATTACCGACGGACAGCTACAGCTTCGGCTTTACGGCGGGGACCCTCGGCAACGTCCATTTCGTTACCATCCCGGCTAACGCCCGCGCCGTCGCGGGCGCCAAAGTGGTGGCCAATTTCCTGATCTCGCCCGAAGCGCAGCTGCGCAAGGCCGATGCCGCCGTCTGGGGCGATCCGAGCGTACTGGACCCGCAGCGTCTGCCTGACGGCCAGCGGCAGGCGCTGGCGGCCACCGTGCCGCAGGATCTGCCGCCGGTGCTTGCCGAGCCGCACGCGGCATGGGTTGACGCGCTGGAGCAGGAATGGCTGCGTCGCTACGGTACCCACTGATCCTGCTGGCCTGGGGGACAATGGCGGCGATCTATCTGCCGCTGCTCCCCGCCGCCGGGGAACTGGTGGGCGCTGCGCGCTCCCCGGTCCACTGGCGGGCGCTGTTCGCCGACCCGCAGCTGGGCCAGGCGCTGGCCGCCACCCTTGTCTCGACGCTGCTGTCCGTCGGCGGTGCGCTGCTGATCGCCCTGACCGTTGCCGCAGCCCTCTGGCCCTCGCCGCGCTGGCGACAGCTGGCTTCCCGTCTGCCGCTGCTGCTGGCGGTGCCGCATCTTGCCCTGGCGACGGCGGCGCTGCTGCTGTTCGCCGAAGGGGGCTGGCTCTGGCAGCAGCTGCCGTTCTTGTCGCCGCCGGTTGACCGGTACGGCATCGGGCTTGGCCTGACGATGGCCCTGAAAGAGAGCGCCTTTATGCTGTGGGTGCTGTATGGCCTGTTGGGGGAGAAACGCCTCGCCGACCAGGCGACTGCGCTGAAGAGCCTTGGCTATGGCCGCTGGCAGTGCCTGCGCTGGCTGGTGCTGCCCGCCACCCTCCCCGCCCTCGGCATGGTGCTGCTGGCCACCACCGCCTGGAGTCTGTCGGCGGTCGATGTCGCCCTGGTGCTGGGGCCTGGCAATCCGCCCACGCTCGCCGTACTGGCGTGGCAGTGGTTAAGCCAGGGCGACGACCTGCAGCAGGCCAAAGGGACGCTGGCCAGCCTGCTGCTGCTGGCGATCCTTGGCGGGATGGCGCTGATCGCCTGGGGCGGATGGCGGCTACAGCGTCGGCGTCTGCCCGATCTGCGCGGTGTTCGTCACCCTCATCCTCATGCCCTGCCCGGGCGCCTGCTGGCGACGCTGCTGCCGCTGAGCGGCCTGCTGGGCGCCCTGTTGCTGGCGGGGCTGGCCCGCTCGACGCCGCCGCAGATGGATGCTCTTGGCAACAGCCTTGGCCTGGCGCTGGCGGCCTGCGCCCTCGGCGCGGCCGTCTGCCTGCTGTGGCTGGCCTGCGGTCCGGCTCGAGGGGATGGCTGGGTCTGGCTACCGCTGGTGCTGCCGGCCCTGCCGCTGGCCGATGGCCAGTATCGGCTGGCGCTGTACGCCTGGCTTGACGGCGACTGGTTGACCGTCCTGTGGGGCCATCTGCTGTGGGTAGTGCCCTGGATGCTGTTTATTTTGCGCCCGGCCTGGCGCCAGCGCGACCCGCGGCTGACGGTTATCGCCCGCACGATTGGCTGGGGAGCTACGCGTATTTTCTGGCTGGTGACCCTGCCCTCGCTGACCCGCCCGCTGCTGACCGCGCTGGCGGTGGGCTTTTCCGTGAGTATCGCGCAGTATCTGCCGACGCTATGGCTGGGGGCCGGCCGAATTCCGACGCTCACCAGCCAGGCGGTGGCGCTCAGCAGCGGCGGCGAGGTGCAGACGCTCGCCGCCCAGGCGCTGTGGCAATTACTGCTGCCGGCAGTATGCTTTACCCTGACGGCTCTGCTGGCCTGGCTGGCGGGCCGCTACCGACGAGGACTTCGCTAGTGCTAACCGTAAACCATCTGACCCTGAGCGTGAAACGCCAGCCGCTGCTGCGGGAGGTTACCTTTTCGGTGGCGCCTGGCGAGGTGCTGACGCTGATGGGCCCCTCCGGTAGCGGGAAATCGACGCTGTTTGCCTGGATGATTGGCGCCCTGTCAGGCGATTTTCGCGCCGAAGGCGAGCTGTGGCTCAACGAACGGCGCTGCGATACGCTGCCGACGGAGCGTCGGCGCATCGGCATCCTGTTTCAGGACCCTCTGCTGTTCGACCATTTCAGCGTCGGGCAAAATTTACAGCTGGCGCTGCCGGAGTGCGTGCGCGGCGAGGCGCGAAAAGTCGCAGTCGAGCAGGCGCTCAACCGCGCCGGACTGGCTGGCTTCGCCCCACGCGATCCGGCCACGCTCTCCGGCGGGCAGCGGGCGCGGGTGAGCCTGCTACGTGCGCTGCTGGCGCGCCCCGAGGCGCTGCTGCTCGATGAGCCCTTCAGCCGCCTGGATGCCACCCTGCGCGCCGGGTTCCGCCGCTGGGTTTTTGAGGAACTGGCCCGCCAGGCCATTCCGGCGATCCTTGTGACCCACGATCGCGAGGACGGTCCGCCGGCGGGGCGCTGCCTGGCGATGGAGCGCTGGCAATGAAGAGTAATAGCGTGCAAACCTGCGTTACCGCAAAGAAATCGATGCCTGGCGAGCGGAGAATACGCCCTCCACTTTTTACCGTCGGGCATTTCGATGAAACGTGTTTCTCAATTGACCGCACTCGCCCTGCTTATGGGGCTTGCTGCTTCCACCACCTGCGCCGCTGAAACCATGCCTGCGCTCACCTTATCTCATCTGCAACAGCAGCACGGCGTGGCCATTGACACCCGCCTGAGCGCTTATTACAACGGCTGGCCGCAGCGCGCCAACGGCCCGGAAGGCCATGAGCCGCAGGCCCTGAATCTTTCCGCCCGCTGGCTCGGCGCCATGAGCGACGATCAGCTCCGCGCCTGGGCTAAGCAGCACCAGATCCAGCCTGATACCCCCGTCGCGCTGTACGGCAGTCCGGAGGATAACGTCAGCGTCGCGGCGCGGTTGAAACAAGCGGGTTTCACCCGGCTCAGCACGCTGAGCGATGCGCTGAGCCAGACCGACCGCCTGCAAAAACTGCCGCACTTTGAACAGCTGGTCTACCCGCAGTGGCTGCACGACCTGCAGCAAGGGAAAAGCGTAACCGCCACCCCAACCGGCGACTGGAAAGTGTTTGAAGCCGCCTGGGGAGCGCCGAAACTCTATCTGCTGAGCCATATCCCTGGCGCGGGCTACATCGATACCAATGAGGTGGAGAGCGAACCGCTGTGGAATAAAGTGTCCGATGCGCAGCTGAAGGCGATGCTGGCGAAGCACGGCATCCGGCATGACACCACAGTGATCCTCTACGGTCGCGACGTCTACGCCGCAGCGCGGGTGGCGCAGATCATGCTCTACGCCGGGGTCAAAGACGTGCGCCTGCTTGACGGCGGCTGGCAGACCTGGTCCGACGCCGGGCTGCCGGTGGAGCGCGGTATGCCGCCGGCCCAGCAGCCGGCGCCAGACTTCGGCGCGCCGATCCCCGGCCAGCCGCAGCTGATGCTGGATACCGAACAGGCCCGCGGCCTGCTGCATCGTCAGGATGCCTCGCTGGTCAGCGTCCGCTCGTGGCCGGAGTTTATCGGCACCACCAGCGGCTATAGCTATATCAAACCGAAGGGCGACATCGCCGGCGCCCGCTGGGGCCACGCCGGGAGCGACTCCACGCACATGGAGGATTTCCATAACCCGGACGGCACCATGCGCAGCGCCGACGATATCGCTGCCCTGTGGCGCCAGTGGAACATTCTGCCGAGCCAGCAGGTGGCGTTCTATTGCGGGACCGGCTGGCGGGCCTCGGAAACCTTTATGTATGCCCGGGCTATGGGCTGGCCGCACGTCGCGGTGTACGACGGCGGCTGGTACGAATGGAGCAGCAACCCGCACAATCCGGTCGCCCGCGGCGAGCGCGGCCCTGAAAGCAGTCAGTAACGCACCCCGCCTCAGCGCGTCGCCCCTTGTCGGCGACGCGCGCCGTTATAACGGTCCTTGTCGGCGACGCGCGCCGTTATAACGGTCCTTGTCGGCGACGCGCGCCGTTATAACGGTGTAGCCACCCGCTTTAGCGTCTGGTAGCCGCTCCAGATGCGCGTCGCCGTCGTCAGCCAGCACAGCGCGCCAAACAGCCACGCCAGCCAGGCGAAATGCGCCGGAAACAGGCAGCCGAGGACAAACAACATTATGGTCTCCGTCCCCTCCGTCAGTCCCCCGAGATAGTACAGCGATTTATGGGCGTAGCCGGGATTGGCAATTTGATGTCTGGCCGCCAGCGCGGCAAAAGCGAGAAAGCTGCTGCCGGTGCCGATAAAGGCAAACAGCAGCCAGCCGCCCGCCAGCGCATTGTTAAGCGGATCCGCCAGAATAAAGCCGAACGGCACCAGGGCGTAGAAGAGAAAATCCAGCGCAATATCGAGAAAGCCGCCCGCGTCCGTGAGCCCGCGCCGCCGCGCCAGAGCACCGTCCAGGCCATCCAGCAGGCGGTTGAGGAGGATGGCCGCCAGCGCCGCGCCATACCACCCCAGCGCCAGAAAGGGCAGAGCCAGCACGCCGATGGCAAAACCGATCAGCGTCAGCCCGTCTGGTGAGATGCCCGGACGGTCAAGGGCGCCGGCGACAGCGTTAAGCAGGGGTTTAAGGCGCGGATGCAAGTGGCTATCAAGCACGGAGGTCTCCAGCAGGGTTGGCGGTTGTCAGTCAAGGTCTATGGCGGTGATAATAGGCCAGATTCGTCTTATTAACGTTGATGCTTATGCTAAAAATGATTGATGTTGTCGCGGCCATTATTGAACAGGATGGCAAGATTCTGCTGGCGCAGCGCCCGCCCCACGCCGACCAGCCGGGGATGTGGGAGTTCGCCGGCGGCAAAGTGGAGCCAGGTGAAAGCCAGCCGCAGGCGCTGACCCGGGAGCTACAGGAGGAAATGGGTATCATCGCCCGTCCGGCATGCTATATCGCCAGCCATCAGCGGGAGGTCTCCGGTCGCCAGATCCATCTGCACGCGTGGTGGGTACCGCATTTTCAGGGCACGCCGCTGGCCCACTATCACAGTCAGCTGCGCTGGTGCCTGCCCGCTGACGCCTTGACCCTCGATCTTGCCCCGGCCGATATTCCGCTCCTGCAAGCCTTTATCGCCCAGCGCCCCACCTTTTCCGTCTGCTGATCCGCCCGCCGCTGCGTCATCGCTTTTAGTTATGACCGGCGGGCGATTATAAATTTTGTTGTCGGCTCAATTTTTCCTTGCTTGCCTAAGGATTAGCGGTGTTATAGTCGGAAAATCGGTTTTTTCAAGGACCGAACCATAATAAATACATGCAACCACAACCATAAGGGGAACTGATATCTATGGATCAGACGTGCACTCTGGAAGGCTTTCTCACCCGCGTTCAACAGCGCGATCCGCATCAAACCGAATTTGCTCAAGCCGTCCGGGAGGTAATGACCACCCTGTGGCCTTTCCTTGAGGAAAATCCGCGCTATCGTCAGCTTGCTTTGCTGGAACGTCTGGTGGAACCGGAGCGCGTGATCCAGTTCCGCGTGGTATGGGTTGACGACCGCAATCAGGTCCAGGTCAACCGCGCGTGGCGCGTGCAGTTCAACTCGGCCATCGGCCCGTATAAAGGCGGGATGCGTTTCCACCCGTCGGTCAACCTGTCGATTCTCAAATTCCTTGGCTTCGAGCAGACCTTCAAAAACGCCCTGACTACCCTGCCAATGGGCGGCGGGAAAGGCGGCAGCGATTTCGATCCTAAAGGCAAGAGCGATGGCGAAGTGATGCGCTTCTGCCAGGCGCTGATGACCGAGCTCTATCGCCACCTTGGCCCGGATACCGACGTACCGGCGGGCGATATCGGCGTCGGCGGCCGCGAAGTCGGCTTTATGGCCGGGATGATGCGCAAGCTCTCCAACAACAGCGCCTGCGTCTTCACCGGTAAAGGCCTCTCTTTTGGCGGCAGCCTGATCCGTCCGGAAGCCACCGGTTACGGCCTGATCTACTTTACCGAAGCGATGCTCAAACGCCACGGCCTCGGCTTCGAAGGCGCTCGCGTGGCGGTTTCCGGCTCCGGCAACGTCGCGCAATACGCCATTGAGAAAGCGATGGAGCTTGGCGCGCGGGTGGTCACCGCCTCCGACTCCAACGGCACCGTCGTGGACGAAGCGGGCTTCACCAAAGAAAAACTGGCCCGCCTGATCGACATTAAAGAGCGTGCCCACGGCCGCGTGGCCGACTACGCCCGCGAGTTTGGCCTCACCTATCTTGAAGGCCAGCAGCCGTGGTCAGTGCCGGTGGATATCGCCCTGCCTTGCGCGACCCAGAACGAACTGGACGTCGATGCCGCCCGCCAGCTGATTGCCAACGGCGTGAAGGCCGTGGCGGAAGGCGCCAACATGCCGACCACCATCGCCGCAACCGACCTGTTCCTGGAAGCTGGCGTGCTGTTTGCCCCGGGCAAAGCGGCCAATGCCGGCGGCGTAGCGACTTCTGGTCTGGAGATGGCGCAGAACGCCGCGCGCATGGGCTGGAAAGCGGAAAAAGTGGATGCCCGTCTGCATCACATCATGCTGGATATTCACCACGCCTGCGTCGAATACGGCGGTGAAGCGAAGCAGACCAACTACGTCCGCGGCGCGAATATCGCCGGTTTCGTGAAGGTTGCGGACGCCATGCTGGCCCAGGGCGTGATTTAACCGCCCCCCTCCATCCCGGCGGCTGCCCGCCGGGATGTATCTCACGACGTTATCGTGATCACCACTTTTCCCAGATGCTGACCACTGTCCAGACAGGCATGCGCCTCGGCAATCTCCGCCATCGGGTAGCTGGCGTAGATCAGCGGCTTACATTTCCCTGCCTCAAGCAGCGGCCAGACGTGGCGCCGCAGCGCCTCGGCAATATCCTGTTTCTCCGCCGCCGTCCGGCCGCGCATGGTTGAGCCAGTGACGGTGGCTCGCTTGAGCATCAGGGTCTGAATATCAACCTCATGAGCGATTCGTCCGCCCATAAAGCCGATGATCACCAGCCGTCCATCCTTTTTCAGTAGCCCAAGGTTGCGGTTAAAGTAAGGGCCGCCAACGATATCCAGAATAACATCCACGCCTTCATCGTGGGTCAGCTGGCCGATTTTCTCCGCAAAATCATCGGTTTTGTAGTTAATCGCCGTGGCATAGGGACGTAGGGCAGCGATTTTTTCGTCCTGGCCAACGGTGGCATAGACAGTCATCCCCAGCGCGTGGCACAGCAGGACCGCGGTGGTGCCAATCCCGCTGGCGCCGCCGTGCACCAGGATGCTTTCGCCAGGCTGCAGCTTACCCAGCTGGAAGACGTTCGCCCAGACGGTGAAGAACGTTTCCGGGATGGCGGCCGCTTCGGTAAAGCTAAGGCCCGCCGGGATCGGCAACGTCTGGCCTGCCGGTACGGCGCAGTATTCGGCATAGCCGCCGCCGTTGGTCAGCGCGCAAACGCGATCGCCGGGCGTAAACGCTGTGACCTGCGCGCCGACTTTTGCGACCACGCCCGCCACCTCAAGGCCGGGCACGGGGGTGACGCCTTCAGGCATGGGATACAGACCCTGGCGCTGCAGAATATCCGGCCGGTTGACGCCCGCCGCTTTCACCTCGACGAGCACCTCGTGCTCTCCGATAGTGGGGATATCTCCGTCGCGGATCTGCAATACCTCCGGGCCGCCCGGTTGGCTGATAGCGATATATTTCACGGGTCCTCCTTATCGCCGGTGAAAGAAATAAGCAACAATATCGGGAAGGGCGAAGACGCATTCAGGGGGGGAAAGTAATCAGGCCCTGCCCGGCTGTTTAGTGTAGACCATTGGCCTGGCTGGCGGAGAAGCGGTGGCCGCGGGGAATCGCTTCCTCGCGACCACCGGCGGGTTACTGCGGCGGCGGCGGCGCAGCATCGTCTGCCGCTTTTTTGCCTTTCGGCTTGCCTTTACCTTTGCTGAACGACTTTTTCGCCCCGCCCGGCGCCACCAGGCCGCGGAACTGACGCACTGGCGTGCTCCGTGCCTGATCGATCAGCTGGAACAGCGTCCCCACCAGCGGCTGCATAAAGTCCTGATAGCGGCACTGCTTTTCGCTGATCTGCGTCAGGACCGATTCCCAGTGGGCGGTCATATCCGGGCGCGCGGCCATCTCCGGCAGGGAGTGAATCAGCGCCCGGCCAGCATCCGAGGAGTGGATATAACGCCCTTTTTTGGTCAGGAAGCCGCGCTTAAACAGCAGCTCGATAATCCCGGCGCGGGTCGCTTCTGTGCCGAGACCGTCGGTGGCGCGGAGGATCTTCTTCAGATCTTTATCCTGCACAAAGCGGGCAATCCCGGTCATCGCCGACAGCAGCGTGGCGTCGGTAAAGTGGCGCGGCGGCTGGGTCTGTCGCTCCACCACTTCACCTTTTTCGCACAATAGCTCATCGCCTTTGGCGACCACCGGCAACGGCGTACCGTCATTCTCTTCGTCACGCTCTTTGTTACCAAGCAGCGCGCGCCAGCCCGCTTCGGCGAGGAAGCGCGCCTTAGCGACAAATTTGCCGTTAGCAATATCAAGGTCAATCTGGCATTTGCGGAACACCGCGTCCGGGCAGAACTGCATCAGATACTGCCGGGCGATCAGGTTGTACACCTTCTCTTCGTTATCGTTGAGTTTGACCTGACTGCTGCGCGCGGTCGGGATAATCGCATGGTGCGCGTCGACTTTTTTGTCATCCCAGCAGCGGTTGCGGATCTCCGGATCCATCACCGGCTGCGGCAGCAGGTCCGCCGCATGGACGGCAATCGCATTCAGTACCGCATGGCGGCCGGCAAAGTGCTCTTCCGGCAGGTAGCGGCTGTCCGAACGCGGGTAGGTAATGAGCTTGTGGGTTTCGTACAGCTTCTGGCAGATATCCAGCACGTTCTGCGCGCTGAAGCCGAAACGTTTGGCCGCCTCAATCTGCAGCGCCGACAGGGAGAACGGCAGCGGCGCGGGTTCAGAATCGCGCTTATCGTTATAGCCGGTCACCAGCGCCGGCTGCCCTTCGATGCGCTTGACCACATGCTCGGCCAGTGGACGATGCAGCAGGCGCCCTTCTTCATCCTGATAAGGTTCGCAGGCTTCGCTTGGCACCCAGGTGGCGACAAAACGTTCCTCCTGCGGCGTGACGATATGCGCCTTCACGTCGAAGAAGTCTTTGGCGACGAAGTTTTCAATCTCTTCATCACGGCGAACCACCAGGCCAAGTACCGGGGTCTGCACCCGCCCCACGGAGAGCACCCCCTGATAGCCGGCGTTGCGCCCCAGCAGGGTGTAGGCGCGGGTCATATTGATGCCGTACAGCCAGTCGGCGCGGGCCCGCGCCAGCGCCGACACGCAGAGTGGCACGAACTCGCTGTTGGCGCGCAGGCGGTTGATCGCCCGCTCAACCGCCTGCGGGTTGAGATCGTTAATCAGACAGCGCTGCACCTGCTGGCGCTTCTCCGGCGCCAGCTGCAGGTAATCGAGCACTTCGTCCACCAGCAGCTGCCCTTCTCTGTCCGGGTCGCCGGCATGGATCACTTCCTGCGCCTCGCCAAGCAGACGCTTGATTACATTGAGCTGTTTGGTGACCGAGGGTTTGGGCTGCAGCTGCCATTTCTCCGGCACAATCGGCAGATCGTTGAGATTCCAGCGGGCATAGCGGCTGTCGTAGATGTCCGGCTGCGCCTGCTCCAGCAGGTGGCCGATACACCAGGTGACCACCTGCCCGTTGCCGCACTCAATATAGCCATCGCCTTTGCGGTGCGGTTTAGGCAACACATCGGCGATAGCCCGTCCGAGACTCGGTTTTTCTGCAATAAACAACCGCATCGAATCAACGGATCTCGATCATGGGTCGCCCGCCGCGGGCGGTCACCAGCTCGCCGATGGCGGCCAGCTTAATGCCGAACTGCGCCGCGGCGGCCTGTACTTCGGCTTCCGCTTCCGGGGTCACCGCCAGCAGCAGGCCGCCGGAAGTCTGCGGATCGCACAGCAGATCCCGCCACTCCGTCGGCATCTCGCCCATCAGATGGCCGTAGCTGGCAAAGTTGCGCCCGGTGCCGCCCGGCACCGCGCCGGCGGCGATATACTCCTCCACCCCCGGCAGTTTCGGGATATCGGCATAGCGCAACTGCGCCTGCACGCCCGCTCCGCGGCACACCTCGCTGAGGTGGCCAAGCAGGCCAAAGCCAGTGACGTCGGTCATCGCCTTCACCCCGTCGACGGCGGCAAACGCGGCGCCGGCGAGGTTCATCTGGCACATGGTCTCTGTCGCCAGCCCCTGATGTTCCGGCTTGAGCAGCGATTTTTTCTCCGCGGTGGTCAGTACGCCGATCCCCAGCGGTTTGGTGAGATACAGTTTGCAGCCCGCCTGGGCGGTGCTGTTTTTCTTGATGCGCTCGGTGGGCACCACGCCGGTGACCGCCAGACCGAAGATCGGTTCCGGAGCATCGATGGAGTGGCCGCCCGCCAGCGCGATCCCGGCCTGCTGGCAGGCAAAGCGCCCACCCTCCACCACGTCGCGGGCGATTTCCGGCGCCAGGGTGTTGATTGGCCAGCCAAGGATGGCAATCGCCATAATCGGTTTCCCGCCCATGGCGAATATATCGCTGATGGCGTTGGTGGCGGCGATGCGGCCAAAGTCGAACGGATTATCGACAATCGGCATAAAGAAATCGGTGGTGCTGACGATGGACGTGCCGTTGCCAAGATCGTAAACGGCAGCATCATCGCTGGTTTCGTTGCCGACCAGCAGGTTCGGGTCGACAAACTTCGCCTGCTCGCTATGCAGGATAGTTTCCAGTACTTTCGGGGAAATCTTACAACCACAACCGGCTCCGTGGCTGTATTGCGTTAAACGAATGGCTTGCTCGCTCATGGACATCTCCTGTCATTGCAATCCCGCTATGTTAGCGCCCAAACGCCAGGGTGGTAAGTACGACAGTCTGAAATCGCGTATGGTTGCTCATTAAGCAGACAAAAAGCCGTTTTTGCGAGACACGGCAATTTTTTCCGCACCATTTTCACTTTTACTTAACGATGACAGAAATGTGACAGCACAGGACTGTCTTCTCTGGAATGATTATGACGTAAGGAAATTCTAATGAAAAAGCGTGTTCTTGCCCTTTGCCTGGCCAGTTTCTTCTCCGTTAACGCCTTCGCTCTGGTTCCCCCCGGGAATGATGTCACCACCAAGCCCGATCTCTACTATCTGACCAATGCTCAGGCTATCGACAGCCTGGCGCTGTTGCCGCCACCGCCGGCGGTGGGCAGTATCGCGTTTTTAAACGATCAGGCGATGTATGAGCAAGGCCGTCTGCTGCGCAATACCGAGCGCGGAAAACTGGCGGCAGAGGACGCGAACCTCAGCGCTGGCGGCGTGGCCAACGCTTTCTCCAGTGCTTTTGGCTCACCGATCACCGAGAAAGACGCGCCGCAGCTTCACAAACTGCTGACCAATATGATTGAAGACGCCGGCGATCTGGCGACCCGCAGCGCGAAAGAGAAATATATGCGCATTCGCCCGTTTGCGTTCTATGGCGTCTCCACCTGCAATACCGCCGAGCAGGACAAGCTGTCAAAAAACGGCTCCTACCCGTCCGGACATACCTCTATCGGCTGGGCCACCGCGCTGGTGCTGGCGGAGATCAACCCGCAGCGGCAAAACGAAATTTTGAAGCGCGGCTATGAGCTCGGCGAGAGCCGGGTGATCTGCGGCTATCACTGGCAGAGCGATGTCGATGCGGCGCGCATCGTCGGCTCCGCGGTGGTCGCTACGCTGCACACCAACCCGGCCTTCCAGCAACAGTTGCAGAAAGCCAAAGACGAATTCGCCAAAACGCAGAAATAACGTTATCGCCGTTAAACTCCCGGATGCGGCGCCTGGCGCGCCTTGTCCGGGCGACCAAATCGCACAGCGCTGTAGCCCCGGTAAGCGGTAGCGCCACCGGGGATAAGTCGCAAGCCGCCACCCGGCATAATAAGCACCGACTCAGAAGCGCGTCACAAACGGCGCGGTATCCGGCAGGGCAATCGTGGTTGAGGCTTTTAGCTGCGGCGTGCCCAGATAGAGGAAACCGACAATTTTATCCTGCTCGCGGCACGCGAAGCCGGCCCGCACCACCGGGCTCTCGGTCAATGCTCCGCTGCGCCAGATGCCATTGAATCCCTGGGCCAGGGCCGCCATCTGCATCGCCATCACCGCACAGCCTGCGGACATCTCCTGCTCCCAGCGCGGTACTTTCGGGTGGTCTTCACAGCGCGCGACCACGGTAATGATCAGCGGCGCGCGGAACGGCGCATTGCGGGCTTTCTCTATTCCCTTCTCATCCTGGCCGGCTTCCCGGGCCCCCTTTTCCAGCAACTGGCTGAAGCGCTCGCGGCCGTCATCGGCGATAATAAAGAAGCGCCACGGCTGCAGGGTGCCATGGTCCGGGGCGCGCAGCCCGGCGCGCAGTATATTTTCCAGCTGTTCGCCCGCCGGGGCCGGTTCAGCCAGGCGGGAAGCGCTTCGGCGATTAAGCAGCAGTTCGAGAGCATCCATCTGTATAACTCCTGTGATGTTATTTTTCATAAAATTAACACGCACAAGGATTTTGTTACAGCGCGGTCGGTGATTCCTGCTGACAACCGACGGCTCACTCTTTAGGATAGCCAGACGCGGCGGCCCCTGCGGCCTGCCCTTTTTAGATAACGTTAGGGAGAAGACATGCGAACCCTTTGGCGACTGATTGCCAGCTTTTTTAAATGGACGTGGCGGATACTCAACTTTATTCGCAAACTGGCTCTGAATGCGATCTTCCTGGTGCTGGTGCTGGTGTGTATCGGTATCTGGAGCCAGTTCAGCACCACCACCAGCGAACATGCCGCGCGCGGCGCGCTGTTGCTGGATATTACCGGCGTGGTGGTGGATAAACCTTCCGCCAGCAGCAAGCTCGGCGTAATTGGCCGCCAGCTGTTTGGCGCCAGCTCGGACCGTCTGCAGGAGAACTCTCTGTTCGATATCGTGCAGACCATTCGCCAGGCGAAAGATGACCGCAATATCACCGGTATTGTGCTGGATCTGAAAAACTTCGTCGGCGGCGACCAGCCGTCCATGCAGTATATCGGCAAAGCGCTGCGCGAATTCCGTGACAGCGGCAAACCGGTCTATGCCGTCGGCAGCAGCTACAGCCAGGGCCAGTACTACCTGGCGAGCTTTGCCAACAAAATCTGGCTCTCGCCGCAGGGCGAGGTAGACCTGCACGGCTTCGCCACCAACGGGCTGTACTACAAATCGCTGCTGGATAAGCTGAAAGTCTCCACCCACGTCTTCCGCGTCGGCACCTATAAATCCGCCGTTGAGCCATTCATTCGCGATGATATGTCCCCTGCCGCCCGCGAAGCGGACAGCCGCTGGATTGGCGAACTGTGGCAGAACTACCTCAACACCATTGCCGCCAACCGCCAGATCACCGCCCAGCAGCTCTTCCCAGGCGCCCAGGGCATTATCGACGGCCTGCGTAAAGTGGGCGGCGATACAGCGAAATATGCGCTGGACAATAAGCTGGTGGATGAGCTGGCGACCTCCACGGAAGTGGAAAAGGCGTTAACCAAACAGTTTGGCTGGAGCAAAACCGATAACAATTATCGGGCGATCAGCTATTACGACTACAACGTGAAGACGCCGTCTGACCAGGGTTCCGCCATCGCGGTCATCTTCGCCAACGGCGCCATCATGGACGGTGAGGAGACCCCGGGCAACGTCGGCGGCGACACCACCGCCGCGCAAATTCGCGATGCGCGCCTCGACCCGAAAATTAAGGCCATCGTTCTTCGCGTTAACAGCCCTGGCGGCAGCGTGACCGCCTCGGAAATTATTCGTGAAGAGCTGGCGGCAGCCAAAGCCGCCGGTAAACCGGTAGTGGTCTCGATGGGCGGCATGGCGGCATCCGGCGGTTACTGGATCTCCACCCCGGCGGATTACATCGTGGCGAACCCAAGCACCCTCACCGGATCCATCGGTATCTTTGGGGTGATCAATACCGTGGAAAATACCCTCGGGTCGATTGGCGTCCACACCGACGGCGTCGCCACGTCGCCGCTGGCCGATGTCTCCAGCACCAAAGCGCTGCCGCCGGAAGTACAGCAGCTGATGCAGTTGAGCATAGAGAACGGCTATCAGCGCTTTATCACCCTGGTGGCCAACGCCCGTAAGAGCACGCCGGAAAAAATCGACCAGATCGCCCAGGGCCACGTCTGGACCGGGGAAGATGCCAAAGCCAACGGCCTGGTCGACAGCCTCGGCGATTTCGACGACGCGGTGGCCAAGGCCGCCGAGCTGGCGAAGCTGAAAACCTGGCACCTTAACTACTATCAGGAAGAGCCGACCTTCTTCTCGATGGTGCTGGATAGCCTGACCGGCTCGGTACGCGCTTCGCTGCCGGCGGCCATTCAGGCCTGGTTGCCTGCGCCGGTGGCCGCGGCGGCTGAAACGGTGAAAGCAGAGAGCGACAAACTGGCGGCGTTTAACGACCCGCAAAACCGCTATGCCTTCTGCCTGACCTGCGCCAATATTCGTTAATACGCAGTGGCGGCCCCGTCCCCCGGGGCCGCCTTTTTCCCTCTCCTGCCAGCACCGCCACAAAGCCAGCGACCGACGCTGTATTTTTTCCTGCGTCTCTTTATACTGCGCCTGTCTACGACCAACCTAAGCGATGCTATGCAAAAAAAATCGATTTACGTTGCCTACACCGGTGGGACCATCGGTATGCAGCGCTCTGAACACGGCTATGTACCCGTTTCCGGCCATCTGCAGCGTCAGCTGGCGCTGATGCCTGAGTTCCATCGTCCGGAGATGCCGGACTTCACGATCCACGAATACCATCCGCTGATGGATTCCTCCGATATGACCCCCGAGGACTGGCAGCACATCGCCGACGATATCCGCAGCCATTACGAGGAGTATGATGGCTTTGTGATCCTCCACGGTACCGACACCATGGCGTTTACCGCCTCGGCGCTGTCGTTCATGCTGGAAAATCTCGGCAAACCGGTGATTGTGACAGGGTCACAAATTCCGCTGGCCGAGCTGCGTTCTGATGGGCAAATTAACCTGCTCAACGCCCTGTACGTCGCCGCCAACTACCCGATTAACGAAGTCGCGCTGTTCTTCAACAATCGACTGTTCCGCGGCAACCGCACCACCAAAGCCCACGCCGACGGCTTCGACGCTTTCGCCTCGCCAAACCTCGCGCCGCTGCTGGAGGCCGGGATCCATATCCGTCGTCTCGGAACGCCGCCCGCCCCGCAGGGCCGCGGAGAGCTTATCGTGCACCCCATCACCCCACAGCCGATTGGCGTGGTGACGATTTACCCCGGTATCTCCGCCGATGTGGTGCGCAATTTTCTGCGTCAGCCGGTGAAAGCGCTGATCCTCCGCTCCTACGGCGTCGGCAATGCCCCGCAGAATGGCGAGTTCATTCAGGTGCTGGCGGAAGCCAGCCAGCGCGGTATTGTGGTGGTCAATCTGACGCAGTGTATGTCCGGTAAAGTGAATATGGGCGGCTACGCCACCGGTAACGCTCTCGCTCAGGCGGGTGTCATCAGTGGTTTCGATATGACGGTGGAAGCGACGCTGACCAAGCTACACTATCTGCTTAGCCAGCAGCTGGACGTTGACGCTATTCGCGCGGCGATGCAGCAAAATCTGCGTGGCGAACTGACCCCCGACGAAGCTTAAGGAGAACGTATGGCACATCGAGCGCTATTACTGGTTGATTTGCAAAACGACTTTTGCGCCGGCGGCGCGCTGGCGGTTCCCGAAGGCGACAGCACCATCGAGGTGGCCAATGCGCTTATCGACTGGAGCCAGGCGCGCGGCGAGCCGATCGTCGCCAGCCAGGACTGGCACCCGGCGGATCATGGCAGCTTCGCCAGCCAGCACCAGGTGGAACCTTACACCCAGGGTGAACTCGACGGCCTGGCGCAGACCTTCTGGCCGGATCACTGCGTACAGCGCAGTGAAGGCGCGGCGCTGCATCCGTTGCTTAAGCAGCAGGCGATCGCCGCCGTATTCCACAAAGGACAAAACCGGGCCATTGACAGCTACAGCGCTTTTTTTGACAACGGTCACCGGCAGAAAACCGAGCTGGATGGCTGGCTGCGGGCGCAGGGCATTGTGGAGCTGACCGTTCTCGGCCTCGCCACCGACTACTGCGTCAAATTTACCGTGCTGGATGCCCTGACGCTGGGCTACGCGGTCAACGTCATCACCGACGGCTGTCGCGGCGTAAATCTGCAGCCGCAGGACAGCAGCCAGGCGTTTATGGAAATGGCCGCCGCGGGCGCCACGCTGTATACCCTCGACGACTGGCGGGAAACTCACGCGTAACCCCTCCCCCGGCGTCCACGCGCCGGGTCTTCTTTTGCCGCCACTTCGTTATCGTCCATAAATTGAACTCTCTCGCAGTTTCAACAGGTTATTGCTGGTAGTCTGGCAAGGCTATTTTTTCGCCACGCCATTTCCGTGGCGTGGTTATTTTTTTATGTCAAAGAGGAACCACTATGAAACGTTTGCCCTTGCTGGCAGCCTTGCCCTTGCTTTGCGCTTCCGCGCTCTCTGCCCAACCGCTGATGTCCGTCGGCTACTTCAACGGCGGCGGCGACGTCACTGCCGGGCCGGGCGGCGATATCGACAAGCTGGACGTCCGGCAGATTACCCACCTCAACTACTCGTTTGGCCTTATTTATAACGATGAGAAAGACGAGACCAATGCGGCCCTGAAGGATCCTGCGCATCTGCACGAGATCTGGCTGTCGCCGAAGGTGCAGGCGGATCTGCAAAAAATCCCTGCCCTGCGTAAACAGAACCCGAACCTCAAGGTCCTGCTGTCGGTCGGCGGCTGGGGGGCGCGCGGTTTCTCCGGCGCGGCGGCCACCCAAGAAACCCGTAAGGTGTTTATTCAGTCTGCGCAGGAAATTGTTGAAAAATATGGTCTGGATGGGATTGACCTCGACTGGGAGTTTCCGGTCAACGGCGCCTGGGGGCTGGTTGCCAGCCAACCGGCCGACCGCGATAACTTTACCGCGCTGTTAAAAGAGCTTCGTGCAGCGTTTGGTACCAGGAAACTGGTCACTATTGCCGTGGGGGCTAACGCAGAAAGTCCGAAAAGCTGGGTGGACGTTAAAGCGATTGCGCCCTCACTCGACTACATCAACCTGATGACCTACGACATGGCCTACGGCACACAGTACTTCAACTCGAATCTGTATGACTCCAGCCACTGGCCAACGGTCGCCGCGGCGGATAAATACAGCGCCGATTTTGTGGTCAACAATTACCTGGCCGCCGGGCTAAAACCCAGCCAGATGAACCTCGGGATTGGTTTCTATGGCCGGGTACCGAAACGGGCCGTCGAGCCGGGGATCGACTGGACGAAAGCGGATGCGCAAAACAATCCGGTCACCCAGCCCTATTTTGGGCCACAACAGATCGCGCTGTTTGCCTCGCTGGGCTATGACCTGAGCAAAGACACCTATGTGAAATACAACGATATTGTGGCCAAACTGCTCAACGATCCGCAAAAACGCTTTACCGAGCACTGGGACGATGAAGCGAAAGTCCCGTGGCTGTCGGTGCAGTCCGCGGAGGGCAAGCCGCTGTTCGCGCTGTCGTATGAGAACCCGCGCTCGGTGGCCATTAAGGCGGATTACATCAAGGCGAAGGGCCTCGCCGGGGCGATGTTCTGGGAATATGGCGCCGATGACCAGAACCAGCTGGCCCGTCAGCTGGCGGAATCGCTGGGGATCAAACACTAACCGCGGCTGTTTCACCGATCAACGCCGCCGGGCAGCGTGACGCAGGCAGCATCGGCTGCAATGCAGGTATCTCGCGCCGCCCGGGATCGGTTATGATGCCTGTTATCCGCTGCGCCACGCGCTGGCGCAGCTTAATCGTTTGACAGGAGGCAGGGGGCCATGGCCTATATCCCCAAAAATTACGCGCGTCTGGAAGTGGGTTACCGCGAAAAGGCGCTCAAGCTTTTTCCCTGGGTGTGCGGGCGCTGCTCGCGGGAGTTTGTCTACTCCAATCTGCGCGAACTGACGGTGCACCACATCGATCATGACCACTCCAACAACCCGGAAGATGGCAGCAACTGGGAGATGTTGTGCCTGTACTGTCACGATCACGAACATTCGAAGTACACCGAAGCCGATCAGTATGGCTCTACGGTGGTGGCGGGAGAAGATGCGCAAAAGAGCGTCGGCGAGGCCACCTACAACCCGTTTGCCGATCTGAAAGCGATGATGAATAAAAAGTAAGCAGGCTGGTCTGAGCGCTGCGCGCGGTCGTTCAGCCTGACGCCGTCCGGCGTGGGATCACCCAACGCCGGAACCGCTCCCGCCCCGCGAGCAGTTTATTGCAGCTTAACGGTGGCGATCGGCTTCGGCACGATGCCGAAATCTTCTTTCAGCTGCTGTTTGCTCTTCATCACCATCTGGCCACGGGTGTCGATGGTCATGTGCTGGGCGTCGGTGTTATACCGGGCCTGCCACAGCATCACCAGCTGCAGGCTATTTTCCTTCTGCTCCGGCGTCAGCGCCACGCCATCCGGCCATTTTCCCAGCTCCACCGCCGTCGCCAGACGCTGGTACACTTCCGGGGTCATGCTGTCGATAATTTGCTCAATATCCATCTTCCGCTCTCCTCCGCCTGGAATAATTTGCTGAATCGTTTCTTCAACCCTTGATCTGCTCGCCATTCTGCTCGTCGGTGAAGCTGAGCGACGCCGAATTAACACAATAGCGCTCGCCGGTCGGCTGCGGACCATCCGGAAACACGTGGCCGAGATGGGCGTCACAATTTCCACAACGGATCTCAATGCGCTGCATGCCGTGCGAGTTATCGGTCAGATAGCGAATGGCCTCATCGCTTACCGGCTCGTAGAAGCTCGGCCAGCCGCAACCGGAGTCGTATTTGGTCTGGGAGTTAAACAGCGGCGCATCGCACACCAGGCAGTGATACACGCCGTTTTTCTTGTTGTGCAGCAGCCGTCCGGTGAAAGGCGGTTCGGTGCCATGATGCTGCGTCACGTAAAACTGCATTTCGCTCAAGCCGTTTTTCAGCTCTTCCGGGGAGGGTTTATTCGCCATAGGCTTACATCTCGCTTTGCAATGGACTACTTTCGCTCCAATTCTAACAAAACATTAACAATGAAGCGTACACTTTTGTTCTAAACTTATCCGGTGCCCACAGGCAGCCAGATAATTGTGACTTAAATCACGTTTTTATCTTAAATGCCCTTTAAAATTCCGCGCGCAGCCCCCATATGGAATTGGGCTCAAAGGGAGAGTGAGGCAAATCAATCGCGCAAGGTGTGCTCAGGATTGATTTGTCGCAATGATTGACACGATTCCGCTTGACGCTGCGTAAGGTTTTTGTAATTTTACAGGCAACCTTTTATTCACTAACAAATAGCTGGTGGAATATATGACTATCAAAGTAGGTATCAACGGTTTTGGCCGTATCGGTCGCATTGTTTTCCGTGCTGCTCAGAAACGTTCTGACATCGAGATCGTTGCAATCAACGACCTGTTAGACGCAGAGTACATGGCTTACATGCTGAAGTATGACTCCACTCACGGTCGTTTCGACGGTACCGTTGAAGTGAAAGACGGTCATCTGGTCGTTAACGGTAAAAAAATCCGTGTTACCGCTGAACGTGACCCGGCTAACCTGAAGTGGGACGAAGTTGGTGTTGACGTTGTTGCTGAAGCAACCGGTATCTTCCTGACCGACGAAACCGCTCGTAAACACATCACCGCTGGCGCGAAAAAAGTCGTTCTGACTGGCCCGTCCAAAGACAACACTCCGATGTTCGTTCGTGGCGCTAACTTCGACACTTACGCTGGCCAGGACATCGTTTCCAACGCTTCCTGCACCACCAACTGCCTGGCACCGCTGGCTAAAGTTATCAACGACAACTTCGGTATCGTTGAAGGCCTGATGACCACCGTCCACGCTACCACCGCTACTCAGAAAACCGTTGATGGCCCGTCTCACAAAGACTGGCGCGGCGGCCGCGGCGCAGCTCAGAACATCATCCCGTCCTCTACCGGTGCTGCTAAAGCAGTAGGTAAAGTACTGCCAGAACTGAACGGCAAACTGACCGGTATGGCGTTCCGCGTTCCGACTCCGAACGTATCCGTTGTTGACCTGACCGTTCGTCTGGAAAAAGCAGCGTCCTACGAAGAAATCAAGAAAGCCATCAAAGCCGCTTCTGAAGGCGCAATGAAAGGCGTTCTGGGTTACACCGAAGACGACGTTGTTTCTACCGACTTCAACGGCGAAGTTTGCACTTCCGTGTTCGATGCTAAAGCAGGTATCGCACTGAACGACAACTTCGTGAAACTGGTTTCCTGGTACGACAACGAAACCGGCTACTCCAACAAAGTTCTGGATCTGATTGCTCACATCTCCAAATAAGTTGAGATGAATAAGTAATCTGTAAGAGCGACTTCGGTCGCTCTTTTTTTTGTCTGCAGAGATAGGATTGCACAATGATAAATAAAATTTTTGCTCTCCCGGTGAATGAAACCATTTCGCCCGTTATCTCCCGTCGCCAGCTTGACGACCTGGAGCTGATTGTCATCGACCATCCGCAGGTGAAAGCCTCTGTGGCGCTGCAGGGGGCGCATCTGCTCTCCTGGAAACCCGCCGGTGAAGAAGAAGTCCTGTGGCTGAGCAACAACACCCCATTTAAACAGGGCGTCGCCCTGCGCGGCGGCGTGCCGATTTGCTGGCCCTGGTTTGGCCCTTCTGCGCAGCAGGGTCTGCCGTCGCACGGTTTTGCCCGCAATCTGCCGTGGACCCTGGAAGGCCATGACGAAGACGACAATGGCGTGATGTTGACGTTTGCGCTCCAGCACAGCGCGGAAACCGTAAAGCTCTGGCCGCACGAGTTCACTCTCTATGCTCGCTTCAAGCTGGGCAAGACCTGCGAAATCGAGCTGGAAGCGCACGGCGAATTCGAGACCACCTCCGCCCTGCACACTTACTTCAACGTTGGCGATATCGCGGCGGTGAAAGTGAGCGGTCTTGGCGAGCGTTATATCGATAAAGTGAAGAATGCCGAAGAAGGCGTGCTGAGCAACGGCGTGCAGACCTTCCCGGACCGCACCGATCGCGTTTATCTCAATGCCGACAGCTGCAGCGTGATCCATGACGATGCGCTCAACCGCACTATCGACGTGGTGCATCATCATCAGCACAACGTAGTGGCCTGGAACCCGGGCCCGGCGCTGTCCGTCAGCATGGGCGACATGCCGGACGATGGTTACAAAACCTTCGTTTGCGTCGAAACCTGCTGCGTGACCCAACCGCAGAAAGCCAGCGAAGAGACCCCTTCTCGCCTGGCGCAGACCATCAGCGTGAAAAAACGCTAACAGCAAAAAGCCCCGTTTCCGACGGGGCTTTTTTTCTCCGCTGGCTGAGGTGCTGATTAAACCATATCCAGCCGGGTTTTTCGCTGCGGCGGCGGATAGAGGCGATCCAGCTGCGCGAGCTCTTGCGGGCTGAGGACGATATCGAGCGCGGCGGCATTCTGCACCACATGCTCAATACTGGCCGCTTTCGGGATCGCCAGCACTCCGGGATGACGAATCACCCAGGCGAGCAGCAGCTGCGCGACTGTCACCCCCCGCGCCTTTGCCATATTAATGATATCGGTATGCTGAAAAAGTCCATTGCGTAAGCGCCCCGCCTGGGCCAGCGGGCAGTAGGCCATCACCGGCAGACTGTGCTGTTGGCACCAGGGCAGGAGATCGTATTCAATGCCCCGCGATGCGAGATGATAGAGCACCTGGTTGGTTGCGCAATGCTCGCCACCCGCCGTCCGCCACAGCGCCTGCATGTCGTCGGTGTCCAGATTGGAGACGCCCCAGCGGCGGATCTTGCCCTCGTCCACCAGCCTTTCCATCGCCTCAACCGTCTCCTGCAGCGGGATATCTCCCCGCCAGTGCAGGAGATACATATCGAGATAGTCGGTCTGCAGCCGGCGCAGACTGTTTTCACAGGCGCGGCGCATCGCCGCTCCGCCGGCATGCCAGGGATAAACTTTGGAGACCAGCACCACCCGGTCGCGCAGGCCGCGGATTGCCTGGCCCACCACCTCCTCCGCCCCGCCGTCGGCATACATCTCCGCCGTATCGATCACCGTCAGTCCGTGGTCGATGCCCGCGCGCAGTGCAGCCACTTCCTGCTGACGCTGCGCCGCATTTTCGCCCATATACCAGGTGCCCAGCCCGATGGCCGGAACCGCCGCCTGCTCGCCAAAGCGTACTGTTTTTTTCACCGTCTCCTCCTCTTTAGCTTTCTGCACCACCATAAAGCAAAACAGGGCACAAGGCCCTGTTTTGATGCATGAAGTGCACTGTGATAATGCACAATCAGAAGGTGTAGGTGATCCCGGTGGAGATCAGGCCGCTCCAGGATTTATCCACCATCGGGCTGTCGGTAATTTCATCCGACAGACGGGTATAGCGTGCAATACCGTATACGCTCCAGTCGCCGAGGAAGCGATAGTTAGCCGACAGCTCCAGATACGGGTTCCAGCTGCTGTCCGGGTCATAGCTGCGCATGCCGCTGCGACGAGACTCGTGCTGTGAGACGCCATAGTAGTATTCGTTCTGATTGTCGCTGTTCCACTCCACGCCAATGCCCGGGGTCAGCGTCAGGTTACCGTTGGTGTAGCGGTACAGCCAGGCGAGATCCCAGTTGATACCGTTGCTGTTATCCAGCGTATCGCCGGCAATCGTCGTGCGCAGGAAGCCATAGGGCGTGTTGTGGACATACGAAAGACCGGCCATCACCGTCGATTTACGTTTATCCAGACGACGCATTTGTTCACTGTCGCTGTCACCCGGCTTGAAGTACATCGGTGACCAGTAGGCCGTAATCGACAATTTATCGTTGGTATCATTCCACAGGTAGTAGCCCCCGCCCAGCCCGTGGAACCAGAAGTTATCGCTCTCATAACTAATGACCGGCACCGGATAGACATCCGCATCATATTGCTTATACGGATGCTCAACGATACCTACGCCAGCCCCAAGAGTGAACTTCCCGTCGGCATGCGCCGCGCTGGCGGACGTCGCAATTAGCACGCCGAGTGCCAGAAGTTTGATTTTAGTCACAATCCATATTCCCGTTGTCAAATAATCAGCCCGTGCAGTTTACCGTCGTAGGTCTCATGCCTCAAATTCTTTACCCGACATGACACAAATCGTTCACTTTCTCACCCTTCTCTTACTATCTGGTGACAACCCGGTGACAGCTTCGCGTCCTGACGAATCAAAAAGCGTCATTTTCAGGATGAGTTATTGATATGTCATTGAAATTGATTTTCTGCGTCATGCAAGATTTCTAAATGCATCTACGCTTAAATTTAGAAGGTGTAATTGCAGGGCACATTCACGCTACTCCACCCGCAACCTGGCATAAGGGTTGCTGGATATCTGGAGAGCGACGTTCAGCTTATGTCTTCCGGGGGCCCCCACTACTCATATGAACGGCTCTCAACCTGTGCTAAAAAACGAAAGGACGGCATGCCATGAATATATTCGATCACTATCGCCAGCGCTATGAAGCTGCCAAGGACGAAGAGTTCACACTGCAGGAGTTTCTTACCATCTGCCGGCAAGATCGCAGTGCCTATGCCAATGCGGCAGAACGTCTGTTGATGGCCATTGGTGAACCCGTCATGGTTGATACGGCTCTCGAGCCGCGGCTATCCCGTCTCTTTTCAAACCGGGTTATCGCACGCTATCCGGCCTTTGAAGAGTTTTACGGTATGGAAGACGCCATTGAGCAGATCGTTTCCTACCTCAAGCATGCCGCCCAGGGGCTGGAAGAGAAGAAACAGATCCTCTATCTGCTGGGGCCGGTGGGCGGTGGTAAATCGTCGCTGGCTGAACGGCTGAAAGCGTTGATGCAGCGCGTGCCCATTTATGTACTGAGCGCCAACGGCGAGCGCAGCCCGGTCAACGATCACCCGCTGTGCCTGTTTAATCCGCAGGAGGATGCGCAGATCCTCCAGAAAGAGTATGGCGTCCCTACCCGCTATCTCGGCACGATCATGTCGCCATGGGCGGCCAAGCGCCTGCACGAATTTGGCGGCGATATAACTAAATTCCGCGTGGTCAAAGTCTGGCCATCGATTCTTGAGCAGGTCGCCATCGCCAAAACCGAACCGGGCGACGAGAACAACCAGGATATTTCGGCCCTGGTCGGTAAAGTGGATATCCGTAAGCTGGAACATTATGCGCAAAACGACCCGGACGCCTATGGCTACTCCGGTGCGCTGTGCCGTGCCAACCAGGGGATTATGGAATTCGTCGAGATGTTTAAAGCGCCGATTAAGGTGCTGCATCCGCTGCTGACCGCCACCCAGGAAGGGAACTATAACGGTACCGAAGGGATCTCCGCCCTGCCGTTCAACGGGATAATCCTCGCCCACTCCAACGAATCGGAATGGGTGACCTTCCGTAATAACAAGAACAATGAGGCCTTCCTCGACCGCGTCTATATCGTCAAGGTGCCTTATTGCCTGCGTATCTCCGAAGAGATCCGCATCTATGAAAAACTGCTCAACAGCAGTGAGCTGACTCACGCACCGTGCGCCCCGGGCACCCTGGAAACGCTGGCGCGTTTCTCGATTCTGTCGCGTCTGAAAGAGCCGGAGAACTCAAGCATCTACTCGAAGATGCGGGTCTATGACGGCGAAAGCCTGAAAGATACCGACCCGAAAGCGAAGTCCTATCAGGAGTATCGCGATTACGCCGGGGTGGATGAAGGGATGAACGGGCTCTCCACCCGCTTTGCCTTTAAGATCCTGTCACGGGTGTTTAACTTCGACCATGTCGAGGTGGCCGCCAACCCGGTGCATCTGTTCTATGTGCTGGAGCAGCAGATTGAGCGCGAACAGTTCCCACAGGAGAACGCCGAGCGCTACCTGGAGTTCCTCAAAGGCTATCTGATCCCGAAATACGCCGAGTTTATCGGCAAAGAGATCCAGACCGCTTATCTGGAATCCTACTCCGAGTACGGGCAGAACATTTTCGATCGCTATGTCACCTACGCCGACTTCTGGATCCAGGATCAGGAGTATCGCGATCCGGATACCGGGCAGCTGTTTGACCGTGAGTCGTTGAATGCGGAGCTGGAGAAAATTGAGAAGCCGGCCGGGATCAGCAACCCGAAAGACTTCCGTAACGAAATCGTCAACTTTGTGCTGCGCGCCAGAGCCAACAACAGCGGACGTAATCCGAACTGGACCAGCTACGAGAAACTGCGCACGGTTATTGAGAAGAAAATGTTCTCTAATACCGAGGAGCTGTTGCCGGTCATTTCGTTTAATGCCAAAACATCCACTGATGAGCAGAAAAAACACGACGACTTTGTCGACCGCATGATGGAGAAAGGCTACACCCGCAAACAGGTTCGCCTGCTGTGCGAGTGGTACCTGCGGGTTCGTAAATCGTCCTGATGCGTCAAGCCCGGCGGTACGCCGCCGGGTCAACTGCAGCTGAATGATGATAAGTAAAGTTGGCTAATGCAGTACAGGAGGGCATATGACCTGGTTCATAGACCGACGCCTGAACGGGAAAAACAAAAGCGCCGTCAACCGCCAGCGCTTTTTGCGCCGTTATAAGGCGCAGATCAAACAGTCGATCTCCGAGGCTATCAATAAGCGCTCGGTAACCGACATTGAGAGCGGAGAATCCGTCTCGATCCCGACGGACGATATCAACGAGCCGATGTTTCATCAGGGTCGCGGCGGCCTGCGCAACCGCGTCCACCCGGGCAACGACCATTTTGTGCAAAACGACCGCATTGAGCGCCCGCAGGGCGGTGGCGGCGGCGGCGGCGGTGGACAGGGGCAAGCCAGCGCCGATGGTGAAGGAAAGGATGAGTTTGTCTTCCAGATTTCGAAAGATGAGTACCTGGATCTGTTATTTGAAGATCTGGCCCTGCCGAACCTGAAGAAGAACCAGCACCGGCAGCTGAACGAGTTTAAAACTCATCGCGCGGGCTTTACCTCGAATGGGGTGCCAGCCAACATCAGCGTGGTGCGTTCGTTGCAGAACTCGCTGGCTCGCCGTACGGCGATGACCGCCGGCAAGCGCCGGGAACTGCGCGCCCTGGAGGAGGATCTGGAGACCATCAGCCGCAGCGAACCGGTGCAGCTGCTGGAGGAGGAGCGCCTGCGTAAAGAGATTGCCGAGCTGCGCGCCAAAATTGAACGGGTGCCGTTTATCGACACCTTTGACTTACGCTACAAAAATTACGAAAAGCGGCCGGAGCCCTCCAGCCAGGCGGTGATGTTCTGCCTGATGGACGTCTCAGGCTCGATGGACCAGGCCACCAAAGACATGGCCAAGCGCTTTTATATCCTGCTGTATCTGTTTCTCAGCCGGACCTATAAAAACGTCGACGTGGTCTATATCCGTCACCATACCCAGGCCAAAGAGGTGGATGAACACGAATTCTTCTATTCTCAGGAAACCGGCGGCACCATCGTCTCCAGTGCCCTGAAACTGATGGATGAAGTGGTGCAGGCCCGTTATGACCCGGCGCAGTGGAACATCTACGCCGCCCAGGCGTCGGATGGCGACAACTGGGCCGATGACTCCCCGCTGTGCCACGAACTGCTGGCAAAGAAAATTCTGCCGGTGGTGCGTTATTACAGCTACATCGAAATTACCCGCCGGGCGCATCAAACCCTGTGGCGCGAGTATGAACATCTGCAGGCGACCTTTGATAATTTCGCCATGCAGCATATTCGCGACCAGGAGGATATCTACCCGGTATTCCGCGAACTGTTTCACAAGCAGTCATCCAAAAGTGAAGCATAGTTAACTGCTCAGCCAGTAAGTCGAGTGACTTGCTGGCTGTTTTTCTCAGACACAAGGCCCGGTGGCACATCCATACATCATGTAAAACGGAAACAACGGGGCCAGGGCAACGGCGCCAAGCGAGCTGATCGTTTTGGTCTTATCATTGATTGATACCACAACGGGGTGCGCTAACTGGTAGGCGGCGGCCAGATCTGACGCGTCCGATGCAGTCCAAAATCCTGTCGCTTTAAACAACACCCCGAGGCGATCGTTATCAATCTGCACCGCATGATACTGATTCACCAGCTCGCTATGCTGCCCGGCATCCAGTTTGCGCTGATCCATCACCACCAGATATTCCGCCGTCACCTCATGTTGTTCCACGACAAAGTTAACCCGCACGCCGGAAGCCTGTTGGTGAAAGCGTTCATAAAAGGTCTTATAACGCTGATATTCCTGCGGCACACCGTCACGGACAAAGCGGTAACTGTATTTCGCTGAGCTGGCGACAATACCGGACTCCGTGGGTTTAACCGCCACAATAGTATCTGTCGGCGGCAAGTTTGGCGTGCTGATACATCCTGCAAGCATCGCCGCCACCACCAGCGATAAGACATATTTCATCATTTTCAGCCGTTCCTGTTCGCGATTTTTTCTATGATAACTGGCGTTTTTTTAACACTCCAGGTACAAATCCCTAACCCTGTGTATCATAACTGCCTAATCTGCTTCAAACATTCGCGCGATCGTCGGCGTTGAACTGTTTCTACTCTCAGGAGCCTGCTATGACCCCTTTTTATCAATTGACGGCCACCCGCCTGCGCGGCCAGCCCCTCTCAATGTCTGACTATACTGGCAAGGTGGTTCTGGTGGTGAATACGGCCAGCCATTGTGGCTTCACGCCGCAATATGCTGGCCTTGAAGCGCTCTACCAAAAGTACGCGGCTCAGGGGCTGGTTGTGCTGGGTTTCCCCTGCAACCAGTTTGGTCAGCAGGAACCCGGCGGTGCGGATGAAATCGAGCAGACCTGTCACGTTAACTACGGCGTGAGCTTCCCGATGTTTGCGAAAGTGGACGTCAACGGCCCTGCCGCACACCCGCTGTTTCGTTATCTGAAACAGGCGTTGCCCGGCATGCTCGGCGGCCGGATCAAGTGGAATTTCACCAAGTTCCTGATCGCTCGTGACGGCACCCCTCTCAGGCGTTTTGCCCCGTTCACGACACCGGAGAAAATGGAGGACGCCATTGTCGCTGCCCTCACGCGCTGAGTGTTCCCGTCATGCCACGTTCACCTGGCGGTGGCTGGCTGCCCATGCAAGGTAGACGTCGATCTCACGCGACCAGCAACCGTCTGTTGCTGGCCGATCTTCCACCTGCCCGGTCATCAGCCTACAGCGGCGACACGGCCTCAACTTCATGCTGAAACACATAGGGGTCGGAGAGGAGTGCGAATGCGTCGTCGTCCGGATAGGTGACCGCGACGTGATAGTCTTCGCCTGCGAAGGCTTTGACCGCCGCAAGATCCTGCCAGTAGGTGGCGAGAAAGAAATGCGCCCATTCGCCCTGGTTTTCCTGGCGCACCAGCGCGCCTCGGTTGCCGGGGATACCCCGGGCGTGTTCCACGCCGGTCCGCTCAAGGTGCCGGGCAAACCCCTCGGCATGTTGCAATGGCACACAGCCGTGCCAGGTCCTGACAATCATTTGCGTTCTCCTGTAATGATAAACGTCTCACCCTAACATCGACAGGCATTTCTGGGGGAGTACAACAATGCGGCGCTGGCAACAACACAAAATTATTTTGCCGGACGGGGATATCCTCTCACTCTGCAGTATTTTCAACTGCGAAGCAGCATTGGGCCGAATCTTGCGCGACGAGTATCATTGTTAGCTGGCGCGGAAAAAAAACCGCAACTCGTCCCCCCCGGGCAGTCTTATCGATACACGAGATACCTACGCCCCTTCAGGGCAACGCCAGCCGATCTTGATGGTCCGCAAAGAGAGTGATGAGATGGTCGGCGATAACCCGCACGCGTCTGGACCCGGCCAGGTCGGAATGCATCACCAGCCAAAGTGTTTGATCCGCACCGATCTCCGGCTGCAGGTACTGCAGCCCGCTGGCCCGCGCCATAAAGTGCGGCAGGACGCCCAGTCCAAGTCCCGCTGATACCGCGGAAACCTGGGCCACGAGCGTATTGGCTTCGACTTTACAGGGACGCCCTCGCAGGGTGCGCGCGATCCATTGGGCGGCCGGCAGGTGCTGGTGAGTCTCCGGCCACCCCACAAAGTCCGCCTCGCTCAGCGACAGGCCGTCCGCGCCGGCCAGATAGCCGGCGGCGCCATAGACGCCAAACCCCACCGTCCCCAGCCGCTTTAACGTCAGATGCCCGATGTCAGGCTTAACCATGCGGATCGCCAGATCGGCATCCCGACGGTGCAGGTTCACCGGCTGCACGCCGCTCAACACCTCCACCCGCAGGTCAGGATAGTGGTCCAGGAGCCCTTTCAGTGACGGCAGAATAAAATGGGTGGCCAGGTTATCCGAGGTGGCCAGGCGGACAACCCCGGCGACATGCCCCTGCAGCTGCGCCGCTTCGCCGAACGCCAGGCCTGCGTATTCCAGCGCCTCCGCCCGCGCGAGCAGGGCTTCGCCATCGTCGGTCAGGCGATAGCCGCTCTGATGGCGGCTGAAAAGCGGGACCTTCAGCGACTGTTCCAGCCGATCCAGCCTGCGGGACACGGTGGCAATCCCCATGTTCATCTTGTCGGCAGCGCCGCTCAGCGTTCCCGCCCGGGCGATGGCGAGGAAGATGCGCGCATCGTCCCAATGAAATTCTGCTGTCATCTCTTTTCCGTTTATGGAAAACGGCTCTCCGTTTTCTGCTCTTTTTTATCAATTTTGCAGGGATGATACTGCACGCCACTCGCGGAGACAAACAGGCCATCCGATCGCCTGTGCTCTCCTCACCTGAACGTCCGTGCACCATGCGCGACTTCCCTCTTCTTAGGATACGCCTGATATGAAAGAGATTGCTTTACCCCTTAACCCAACCCCGGCGCGCGTCTGGATAGCCGTCATTGCGCTCGGGATCTGCGCCTTTTCGATCGTCACCAGCGAACTGGCGCCGGTGGGCATGCTTAGCGCCCTGGCAGCGGATTTTCACCAGACGGAATCCGGTATGGGGCTTGCCGTCACCGCCTACGGCTGGGTGGGCGCCCTGGCGGCCCTGCTTTCCGGCGCGATGCCGGCGCGTATTTCACGCAAGGCGCTGCTGGTCGGGCTCATGCTGACCCTGGCGCTTTCCTGCCTCGCGGCGACCCGGTCTTATTCCATGTTCGCCCTGATGAGCGCCCGCATGATTGGCGCCCTGGCGCATGGCGCCTTCTGGGCCTTAATTGGCATCGTCGCCGCGCAGCTGGCGCCGCCGCACCGGCTGGGGTTGGCTACGGCAATCATTTTTGGCGGCGTGTCGGCGGCCAGCGTGGTGGGGGTGCCGCTGGCAAGCTTTATCGCCACTCTGGCGGGCTGGCGACACGCGTTTTTGGCGGTGGCCCTGTTGTCACTGGCCGCAGCGGTAGTGCTGTGCTCGACGCTGCCCGCGCCCACCCCGGTCAGGCTGCGTGTTTATCGCGATATCTTCCGCAATCCGCTGCTCTGTGGCCTGTATGGTGCCACGGCCTGCATCATTACCGCTCACTTTGCCGCCTTCACCTACGTTGAACCGCTGCTGATAACACTGCAGGGAGTACCGGCGACCACCCTCTCCGGCCTGCTGCTGTTGTCAGGGATCTCCGGACTGGTGGGTAACGTTATCGCCGGTAAGCTTATCGATCGTCATCTGCAGGGGCTGATTTTTGCTTCACTGCTGCTGAGCGGGGGCGCGCTGGCGCTCCTCGGCACCGGACGGCTTGCCCCCCTGCCTTTCTGTTTTAGCGGGCTGCTGTTAGCCCTGTGGGGCGCCGGTATCGCGATTGTATTCGTCGGCTTACAGACCTGGCTGCTGCGCAGCGCAGGCGAGGTCGCCCAGCCGGCGTCCGCCATCTATGTGGCTATTTTTAATGCCGCCATCGGCACCGGGGCGCTTGTCGGCGGCCAGCTGATCGCCACCGCGGGCTTGTCAGGCATGGTGTGGCTGGCGGCGGGGATCATGGCGGGCAGTACGCTGCTGATCGCCCTGCTGAAAACGCCCTCAACCCGCTAAAGGCTGCCCTGTAAAACCGCGTTTTCCCGATCCAGCGTGAAGACCTGCCACGCGACCTGAGTCGCACTCAGGGTAAAAATGGCCGTCGCCAGCGTATTTTCCTCGTCCGGATCGTCGGGAGATAGCCGGTAAATCGGTAACAGCGGATCCTGCTGGTCGGAGAGCATCGCTTTCGCTGCTGCCCCATCCAGCGACGGATTCGACGCCAGCCACGCGTCCAGGCGCTGCTGGCGTGAGCCGGAGCTCCCGGTCACGATCTGTTCCATGCCCTCAAGCTGGGGATGGATCAGATGGTTGGCATGCCCAAAGGTGGCGGTCAGCTCGCGCACTGAGCTGCCGGAGCCAGTAGCTTCCACGCTAAACAGACGGCTATCACCCATTTGACCCAGCGTGTGGTGAAACGCGCCCGCGCGCGGTGAGGCGGTCAGCAGGCTAATGGCCTCATCTAAGGTGGTGGCATTCAGCGATGCGCGGGCCAGAATCTGGCGCGGCATCCCGTCCGGACGATGCACGGCACGAATGTTGTTGACCGTATTAACTATCCCCTTCTCATTCACCGCGAAGGTGTGCCCGCACAGGGAGCCGGGATAGGCGAAGCTGGTGAAGGCGAGGCCCGCATCCGGCGTCACATGGACGATGGCGCATTCACCGCGCAGCTGCGGGAAGCCGTCTTCGTTGTGCGCAATAATTAACTCCCCCTCAGCGCATCTCCCCGCCAGGGTGGTGCAGCCATCCGACGTCGAACGTACCAGATCGCCGCGACAGTTCCAGGCAAACACCTCCTCCACTGGCGCCTGCAGCCCCTCTGCCATGCCCTCCAGCTCCTGCCAGATCAGCGGGAACTGAGCCTGGACGGCTGCGCGCATGCGCTGGATTTGTTCCGCCGTTTTCATGGCGGTGACGGTTTGCCACAGCGCTGTTTGCCTGATTTTAGTATGCCAGGCCTCACGACCAAACGCGCCAAGCTGCTGACCTACCGCACAGGCGGAACCACGGATTGCGATTGTTTTCATATTGTCATTATTCACTTATGTTCAGGATACATGTTGTAAAAACTCTTGCAGACGCGGATTGCTGCTGGCTGTGAGCAGCACCTCAGGTGAACCATCTTCGGCAATGGTGCCGCCATCGATAAAGATCAACCGCGAAGCGACCTCTCTGGCAAAGCCAATCTCATGCGTCACAATCACCATTGTCATGCCCTCTTCGGCCAGCGAGCGCATAACCTTTAACACTTCATGCCGCAGTTCGGGATCGAGGGCGGAGGTTGGCTCATCAAATAACATCATTTTGGGTTTCACCGCCAGGGCGCGAGCAATCGCCACCCGCTGCTGCTGACCGCCAGAGAGTTGCGCCGGATAGTGGTTAGCGCGTTCACGCAGACTCACGCGGTCCAGCAATGCCAGCGCCTGCTCCCGCGCCGCGGCCTTGCTCTGCTTACGTACGCGAACCGGACCGAACATGACATTCTCCAGGGCGGTCAGATGCGGGAACAAATGAAACTGTTGAAACACCATACCGGCTTCGCGGCGAATATCACACTCATTGGCGTGCGGATCCGTAATATGCATGCCCGCCACCAGCAGCGTGCCCGAGGAGATCTCCTCCAGCTTATTAATGCAGCGCAGCAGGGTCGATTTTCCCGAGCCGGAGGGGCCAATGATCACCACCACCTCGCCCGCTTCAATCTTTAAATTGATATCGTGCAGTACCTGAGTGGCGCCGAAGTTTTTCGCCACCGCGCTAAATTCAACCATGCTCATAAAATATGGATCCTTTTCTCAAGTTGTTTCAGCAGGAAGCTCAGACACAATGTCAACAACAGATAAATCATCGCCACCGCGGTCCACACCTCCAGCGCACGAAAGTTACCGGCAATAATCTCTTGTCCCTGGCGGGTTAATTCCGCCACGCCAATGACAATAAACAGCGAGGTATCTTTTATACTGATAATCCACTGATTGCCTAACGCCGGGATCATTCGCCGAAAAGCCAGCGGCATAATGACATGCCATAATGTACTGCGCGGCGATAGTCCCATCGCCAGGCTGGCTTCTTTAAATCCTTTATTGATTGACAGAATCGCGCCCCGGGTGATCTCGGCAATATAAGCGCCGGAATTAATGACAATAGTGATAATGGCGGCGGGGACCGGGTCAATACGCACCGGCAATACCATCGGAAGGGCGAAATAGATAAACATCACCTGCACCATAATAGGCGTTCCGCGGATTAATTCGACAAACACCAGCGACACCGTTTTGGCTATTTTACCGCCTAATGCGCGGCAGGTCCCCGCCAGCAAACCAATAATTAACCCGCCCAACAACCCTGTTAACGAAATAATCAGCGTCAGCTGCAAGCCTTGCATCAGCAGCGGTAATGCTTCCCAAATATAGCGACTGTCAAAATTCATCATTGTACCCGTCAAGAAAATATGAGGTCGGATCGCGCCGACCTGGCAGGGTTATTTCGGCTGCTTAGCAAACCATTTAACGTAAATCTTATCGTAGGTGCCATCGGCACGCAGGGCCTGCAGCGCCTGGTTTACTTTTGGCGTCAGACTACTGTTTTTCTGCATCGCAAAGCCATACTGCTGTGGCAGAATGCTGTCCGTCTCACCGGTGGATTTGACCTTGCCATTACCCGCCGTCTTCACGTAGTAAAGGACATTTGGCGAATCGTGAACGACGGCATCGAGATTACCGGCCTGCAGGTCAAGATAGGCGTTATCGATGTTCGGGAACTCGATATAATTCGCTTTATATTTGCTTTTCATAAAGCTGGCCGCCGCCGTCCCCTGCTTAAGGCCGACTTTTTTCCCGGTCAAATCACTGAATTTAACAATAGTATTGTCAGTACTTTTCACGGCCATTAACAGATCGGCATTATAATACCCGTCACTGAAATCCACGACCTGTTTACGCGCATCGGTAATTGTTATACCCGCCATCGCCACATCCAGATTACGCGATTGTAATCCGGGGATCAGGCCGCCAAAATCCATTGGCCTTAATTCGTAGCTGATATGCATTTTCTTCGCGATGGCATCCCACAAATCGATATCAAACCCGACATATTTATCACCTTGTTTAAATTCAAAAGGGACAAAAGCAGTATCGACACCTACCGTTATTTTATCCTGGGCGGCGGTAGCAAAACTGGCTGAACAGATAACCAATGCCAGTGTGAGTTTTAATTTATTCAATAATCCAGTCATAATTACCCTCAGCGTCAGTGAAATAGCCTACAACGAACGTCAACCTGCGAAATATATCGCCGGAAGAACCAATAATAAGCGCGGATATGCCGGGCGCAGGATTATGCGCCCGAATTAAAACGATAACTTATTCAGAAAACAGCGAGTCAGAGGTATCCGGTGCTGGCGTCTGGGCGCAGTTCATCACCATCGAGAGAAAACTGTAATAACCGTTTATCCCAATCAGATCCACGACCCCCTTTTCGCCCCATAACGCAATGGCCTGCTGCCAGGTATCATCGCTGACCTTTTGCTGTTGATGCAGTTGCTGACAAAAGTCATAGATCACCTGCTCATCGGGCCGGAGATCGTCTGGCGGGCGCTGTTGCTTAATCGCCCGCACCGCCGCGGCAGAAATGCCTTTCTCACGTGCGATTGGCGCATGGATCGCCCACTCAACCGGCTGTGACCAGTGCCGTGCGGTCAGCAAAATCACCAGTTCAGAAAGACGCTGGCCCAGCGCGCTGCGATAACGCAGGTACTCCCCCATACGCTGGGCATGCGCCATCAGCTCAGGGCTACGCAGCAGCGGTTCAAAAGGCGGCAGCAAGGCGCCGCGCGGCCCATTGATAATCTCTTCCGCTAACTGACGTTGCTGGTCGTCCCATTCTTGTTCCGCTAAGGGCGGCAAACGATTGATCATAATTTCCCCGTCTCTTCGCGGATCACGCTCTCCAGGGTATCGACCACAAAGTCGATCTGCGCCGGGGTGATGATAAACGGCGGTGCGATCAGGATGTGATCGCCATACTGACCATCGATCGTGCCGCCCATGGGATAGACCATCAGTCCACGCGCCATACAGTGTGCTTTGATCGCCGCATGCAGCTTCAGGTCAGGATCGAACGGCGTTTTGTCGTCTTTATCGCGCACCAGCTCGACGCCGGCAAACAGGCCGCGTCCGCGTGTATTCCCGACATGCGGTAACTCACCCAGCACCTCGCGCAGGGCCTTCTGCAGATAGGCGCCCTGCTGTTTGACGGCATCCAGCAAATTATCGCGCGCAATCACCTGCTGCACCGCCAGGGCTGCCGACGCGGCGGTAGCATGACAAATGTAAGTGTGACCATGCTGGAACAACCCGCTGCCCGCCTTCAGCGCGGCGACAATAGTCTCACTCGCCAGTACCGCGCCAATCGGCTGATAGCCTCCACCGAGTCCCTTGGCGATGGCCACTAAATCGGGCACTACGTCGTCCTGTTCAAACGCATGCAGCGTCCCGGTCCGCCCCATACCGCACATCACCTCATCGGCGATATACAGGATGCCGTATTTGTCGCACAGGCGGCGCACGCCTTTCAGATACCCCGGCGTCGGCGGCGTGGCTCCCGTCGTCGCCCCGACGACGGTTTCCGCACAGAAACCGATAATCGTTTCCGGGCCGGCCTCAAGGATGGCTTGCTCCAGCTCATTAAGCAGACGCTCGGTATATTGTTGTTGGGTCTCGTCAGCCCGGCGATCGCGGTACTCGTTGCAGGCTGAGACGCGGATGACATCCATTAATAAGGGGGCAAACTGACGACGGCGCCATTCGTTACCGCCCACCGCCAGCGCGCCCAGCGTATTGCCGTGATAGCTCTGTTTACGGGCGATAAAGCGGGTGCGCGATGGCTGGCCGATCTCCACAACGTACTGCCGCGCCATCTTCAGCGCCGTCTCTATTGCCTCGGATCCGCCTGAGACAAAGTAGGCGTAGTTCAGCTCGCCAGGCGCTGTACGCGTGAGATGGTCGGCCAGCTGCTCTACGACATTGCTGGTAAAAAAGCTGGTGTGCGCATAGGCCAGCCGATCGATCTGGCGGTGCATCGCCGCCAGCACATCAGGATGCGCGTGCCCGAGGCAGGAAACGGCGGCCCCGCCGCAGGCATCGAGATACGGTTTGCCCTGGGCATCAAAGATATAGGCCCCTTGCGCGCGTGAGGCGACCATCGGCGTGCTACGCAGGCTGCGGTGAATGACATGACTCATACTGGGTTCGGCTCCTGAATCCGCGACATTAATTGAGCGTATCTTGCAGGATCCATTTGGATCACGTCAACGAAATAAAGATATAAATGCATCCATTATTCTTATATCAGATACATTTGAATCATTTATCAGGATTTACCGGGGGACACGTAGGCGCCGGACTCGATAAGGTAGCGTTCGGCATTTTCAATTTTACTCACCGCATCGCGGCCGTGGCGCACCACCAGCATCGCCAGCAAGCATTCTGCCAGCCCCATACCGGAGACCACGGAAGGGAAAAACGACGGGCTATCGATGGAGAACAGCAGCGTGCAGTCTGCCGCCTGCGCTAAGGGGGACACCGGCGAGTCGGTAATGGCGAGGATCTTCGCCCCTGCCTGTTGGGCTGCCTGTAAAACATCCAGTGATTCGCGTGAATAAGGCGCAAAACTGGTCAGTAAAACACAATCCCGGGCGGTCAGCTCACGGGTGAACACTTCGATATTGCTGGCCAGGCCATCGATTAACGATACCTGCCGGTTGAACAGACGATAGACATAAAACAGCGACCACGCGATTGGAAAGCTGGCGCGGAATCCGCAGATATAGACATTCTCCGCGCTATCGAGCAAGGTCACTGCCTGCTCCATCTCCTGCGTATTTTCATTTTGCGTAAAGGCCAGATTCGCCTGATGTGCCTGAAATACCTCTTGATACAGCTGTGTTTGCGTCCCGCGGGCCATCAGTTTTTCCGCTTTTGATACGTATGTATCATCGCGCAAACCCAGATCGTCAATAAAATCGCTTTTCAGCTCGCTCCAGCCGCGGTAGCCCAGCCGTTGCGCCAAACGCAGCAGCGTCGCCGGTTTTACCCCAGCTTCCGCCGCGAAGGCACGCATCGATAGCACCACCAGCTGGCTGGCATTTTGCAGTGAGAACTCGGCGGCGCGTTGCAGCTCGGGCGACAACTTGCCAAATTCATTAATAATATTTTCCCTGAGATTCATGGCCGCTACTTACTGGTTTTACGTGAAAGCTATCTAATCATATTTGAGATCAAGACTCTATAGGTCCACTCAGCGCCGCAACCACGCCACTGAAACTGACAATCAGCCCCCCGGCGCAGTCCATCAGCCGAGGTGCTTAAGGTGACTCACGACAATAACACCGCGCTGGTCGTTGACCAGCCGTCCAGGCTGAGACCCTTGCCGCGACAGACTGCACTCAGATTTGCGCCAGTCCGCCATCGACATAGATCTCTGCGGCGTTAATAAAGCTCGACTCGTCAGACGCTAAAAACACCACCGTCCTGCCAATCTCCTCCGGCTCGCCCAGCCGCCCGAGCGGTACGTCCGCGGCCAGGGCGTCGAACAAGCCCTGACGATCCGCCTCCGCCACCAGTCCTCCCAGACCCGGAGTACGCACCGGCCCTGGGCTAACCACATTGATGCGGATCCCGCGATCGTTAACCTCCAGCGCCCAGGAGCGCGCCAGGCTGCGTACCGCGGCTTTACTGGCGCTATAGATGCTGAAGTTAGCCGTCCCTTTGACCGCCGCCGTAGAGCCGGTCAAAATCACCGAGGCGCCGTCGGTGAGCAGCGGCAGCGCTTTCTGAACGGTGAACACCACCCCGCGTACGTTAGTGGCGAAAATTCGGTCGACGTGCGCTTCGGTAACGGCGCTGAGCGGCAGCATATCCCCGCCGCCAGCATTGGCAAACAACACATCCAGCCGGCCGGACTCTTCGGCAATGGTCGCAAATACCGCGTCAAGGTCGCTTAACACGCTGGCATCGGCGCGGATCCCCCGGGCGGCGGGCCCGATAAAACTGACCGCCGCATCCAGTGCGTCCTGACGGCGGCCGGTGATATACACCTTCGCGCCCTGCTCCGCCAGCGCTTTCGCCGACGCCAGGCCAATACCGGTGCTGCCGCCAGTCACTAACGCCACTTTATCCGCAAGTTTTTTGCTCATGGTGCATTTCCTTGGTTAGAGTATAAACAGGCCAGGTTCGCGAAAGCGCCCCGCCGGGTATGGAAAGCACTCTAATCGCCTCAGTGAGGCGGAAAAATGGCCTAATCTGAAAAACACTTTTCCCCTCCGTGGATAATGGACGCCCGCTAACCAGGATACAGCGAATAATGGATCGGTTTTCAGCCCTCAAAGCCTTCACCCGCGTTGTCGAAGCCGGCAGCTTTACCCGCGCCGCGGACTCGCTGGATATGCCCAACGCCACGCTCAGCAAAACCATCCAGCAACTGGAAGCGCACCTGGGGGTTTCCCTCCTGCAGCGTACCACCCGGCGTATTACCGTGACGCCGGAAGGACGGGAGTACTATGAAAAAGCCCGCTGCCTGCTGGAAGACCTGGAAGAGATCGACGCGTCTTTCAATACCACCCACAATAAGCCGAAGGGCCATCTACGGATCGCTATCGGCGGGTCGACCGCGTGCGATGTGCTGATCCCGCTACTGGCGGACTTTATGACCTCCTGGCCGGATATCCGTATCGATTTGCAGGTGGCCGATAAACCTGCGGACCTCATCAGCGGTAATATTGACTGCGCCATCCGCGGCGGTCCGATGGAAGACTCGACGCTGATCGCCCGTAAAATCGGCGAGGCGACGCTGGTCACCTGCGCCACTCCTGGCTATCTTCAACGCTACGGCACCCCCGCCTCGCCGGATGAACTCCATCATGGCCACCGGCTCATCAGCTATCTGTCGCCGGCCAGCGGCAGAGCGTTTCCGTTTCGCTTTACGCGTCACGGCGTCAGCACCGAGCTGAAGACAGAGCCCCATCTCGGCATCAATGAGAGCAACGCGCATATTGCCGCTGGCGAGGCGGGCTTAGGCATTGTGCAGACGTTTACCTATTCGCTGAAACCGGCGCTGGCGAGTGGTGAACTGGTGGAGATCCTCAGCGCCTGGCGCCCGGCCCCCTATCCCTTTCACGTCATCTATGCCCGGCACCGGCACGTGCCGCCCCGGCTCCGCGTCTTTATTGACTGGCTGGCGGCAGTGTTTCCGGCCGCGGTACGGGGATAGCGCGCGTTATCTGACGCGGAGCAGGTCCCCGTATCGCGTGGTGTAGCGCGGCGATAGCATCTCCCGCTTCATCTGCCACTGCTGCTGGATCCCCTGGCCGGCAAAATAAAGCGCGCCCTTGCCATTTTTCGCATTCAGCTGGTCGAGAACCTGCATCAGCCTGGCGCTGTTCTGACGTGGAGCAAGCTCGTCGAACAGATTCAGCTGGGCGACGCCCTGGCTGTAGAAATCACCGAGCATCACGCCGGCCTTCTGATAGCGATGCCCCGCTTTCCAGATAGCATCCAGACAGCTCGTCGCCGCGGCAATAATATCCCGGGAGTCCTGCGTCGGCGTCAGCAGCTTTAGCGAGGCGCTGTTGCCGTAATAGGGTTCATTCAGGGCAAAGGGACTGGTTTTGACAAAGGCGGAAACAAACCGGCAGTACTGATGTTCGCCGCGCAGCTTTTCTGCCGCCCGCGCGGCATAGCTGCAAATCGCCTGGCGCATATCCTCATAGGCCGTAATGCGATCCCCGAACGAGCGGCTGCAGATAATTTCCTGCTTAGCGGGGGCAAACTCCTCCAGCGCCAGGCAAGGCTCGCCGCGCAGTTCCCGTACCGTTCGCTCGAGGACTACCGTGAAATGCTTGCGGATAAAGCGGATATCGCTCTCCGCCAGCTGGAGTACTGTACCGATCCCCATCGCTTCGAGCTTTTTGCCGATCCGCCGCCCGATACCCCAGACTTCACTCACCGGCAGCAGCGCCATCAGCTTCCGTTGGCGCTGCGGGCAGGATAAGTCCACCACCCCGCCCGTCTGCCGCTGCCACTGCTTCGCCGCGTGGTTGGCCAGCTTCGCCAGGGTTTTGGTCGGCGCGATCCCGACGCCCAGCGTCAGATGGGTGCGCTGTAGCACCGTGGCGCGGATTTCCCGGCCAAAGTCGGTCAGATCTCTGCAATGGCGCACGCCGCTGACATCGCAAAAGGCCTCATCGATACTGTAAATTTCGCAGCGCGGAGCCAGCTCTTCCAGGGTGGCCATCACCCGGCTGGACATGTCGGCATACAGTTCATAGTTACTGCTGAACGCCACGACGCCGTGGCGAAGAAACGCCGCCTTCTGCTTAAAGTAGGGTTCGCCCATTTTCACAAACGGCTTCGCCTCTGGCGAGCGGGCGATCACACAGCCGTCGTTGTTCGACAGCACCACCACCGGCCGCCCCTTCAGGTCTGGCCGGAAGGCGGTCTGGCAGCTCGCATAGAAGGCGTTCACATCACAATGCGCGAACATGATCAGCCCGCCGCCTTGATGATGTAGGTCACGACGCCGAAAATATCGAGCGTCTCCTCGCGGCCGACCACGATAGGCGAATAGGCCGGGTTCATCGGGTTAAGCTGCACCCGCGGCAGAAGTTGCAGCTTTTTTACCGTAAACTCGCCGCCGACGGCGGCAATCACGATATCGCCATGCTCCGCTTTGCGTGCGCTGTCCACCACCAGCAGATCGCCTTCGTCAATGCCGGCATCGATCATGCTGTCGCCGGCGGCTTTGACAAAATAGGTCGCACTGGGATGCTGCACCAGCAGTTCGTTGAGGTCGATTCGCTTCTCGACATAGTCCTGAGCCGGACTGGGAAACCCGCACTGCACCAGGTCGGCAAAAAAGGGAAAGGAGACCATCTGACGTAGCTCAACCGGCGTGTAAAAGTTCATTTTTTAACCCACCACATAAATACTGAATATATATACAGTAGTTTTGCCGGTTTTGCGGGTCAATATAGGCTCCAGCTATCAATTGTCCGCACTGAGATAACTTATTGATGTCACTGAAAGTCAGCTTCAGTGGTGACGAACTGTTTGGTGCTTTTGCGCGCAGCCCGCCCGCCGCGCGAGGTGGCGGACGAGAAACGCGGCGGCATTTGCTTGACACTGTACATTAATACAGTAAAACTATCGCCCGCGATCAGCATACAGAGGACAGAAGATGTTTGTGGAACTGATTTATGACAAGCGCAATTTTGCCGGTCTGCCGGGTGCCAGAGAGACCATTCTTAACGAGCTGACCAAACGCATGCAGCGCATTTTCCCGGAGGCGGAAGTCCGGGTGAAGCCGATGATGACGCTGCCGGCGATCAACACCGATGCCAGCAAGCATGAAAAAGAGCTGATCAGCCGCACGGTACAGGAGATGTTTGAAGAGGCGGATATGTGGCTCACTGAAGAGTGATGGCCATCGTCGCTCAGCGCGGCCACATCTTTAAGAGCTTTCCCGGATGTGGCAGGGCGGCGGGCAACAGTACAATAGCGGCGGTTGCAGACTGGCAATGCAACCTTCGTTCACCTGCTGGCTCTTGCATACGGCCAGCAGGTGAGCCCTACCAGCCCGCCCTCATCGCCCTTACAGCGTCTCCGGTAGCGCCGCTATAATTCTATCCACCAGCTCGCGATGCTGATACACCTTCCCGCATTTAACGATGATCTGTCTGGCGTTGTCATACCCCGGCGCCCACAGCCGGTTATTGAGCAGAACGTCCTTATAGACTGCGATCAGCGGCTTGTTCCACGCCGCCGCCATATGCACCACCGAGGTGTCCGGGGAGATAATCAGCTCGGCCTGGGCAATCAGCGCCATCGCGTGATGCAGCGTGTTAAACGGATTAACCACCACCTCCGCTGGCAGCGGGATACGGATCTCGCGCCGGTGATCGAGCAGAATAACCGCGATCCCCGGATAGCGGGCCAGCAGTTTGTCGAGCAGTTCCGCCAGCTGCGTCTGGGACAGGCTGCGGTCGGCGTGGCCGGCAAAAATATTAATCACTACCGCTTTTCCGCTCAACGATGCCAGATACTGCGCCACCTCCTGCATAATCGGCCCGGGCACCGCCAGGTCATAGGTGTCCAGCCCGCGGGTGTCCAGTTTGAGATAGTCGGCGATCAACGCGAACGTCTTCGTCACGTGCCAGCGCTGGCAGTCAAAAGCAAAAGAGTGGGAGTAATACTTAATTGATGGCCATTTATTAAAGCCGAGCACTGATTTGGCTTTTATTTGTCGGAAAAGCCGCAGGCGATGCACGGGAATATCGAACAGCGAAGGGTCAATAATAATATCGTACTTATTATTAGCCAGTTCATTAATAACGTCGCGGGGAACGTTATGGTTAAATTTACGCAAAAAATCGGCGGAAGTGACCGGTTCGGCTTCATAAATATGGCGGATCCGCGGGTTATAACGCATCACCTGGCTATTGGATGTCGTGAGCAGAAAATCAACGATATAGCCTGACTGATGGAGGCATTTCACCAGCGCGGAATCCACCACCACATCGCCGACCGCCCCCTCATTGCGCATCAACAGGACGGTTTTCGCGGACGACAAATCCACCGGCTGACGGCGTCGGCGATCCCAGATCGCTTTCGCCACCCCCACCCGCAGGGCATTACGTACTTTCTTAGTAAAGTAATTCCGCCGTCTGTTGAGTTCCCTTATTTTATTAAACTTCTTGCGTGGGGAACCCTGCATGGTTGCATCGTGCATCATCCTAACCTCATTACGGCAATTATTAATATTCTGTGTCGTCCGATAGAGACTAAGTGAAATAAAAAAAGTTCGATTGAAAATGAAAATCATTCTTTTTTTATTTACAAAACTCATCTGCGCCCGCGAGATTGCACCACAGCACTGTGAAGCAATAATGAGTGAATAGTGAATTTCCTGACCCACCGTTGGCAGGCTGGCGCAACAGCGCTAAGCTGACGGCTTTATGATGTCAGGAGGACGCTATGCTTGAAGCAGTAGAAGGCAATATCCACCAGCGGCTGTGCGCGCTGCTCGACCAACACCAGGCGCGCTACCGGGTGGTGGCGCACGACGCAGTCGGCCAGTGCGAAGCCGTCTCCGCGATCCGCGGCACCGCGCTTGGCCAGGGCGCAAAGGCGTTAGTCTGTAAAGTAAAAGGAAACGGCGTTAACCAGCATGTGCTGGCGATCCTCGCCGCCGATCGGCAGGCCGATCTCGCCAGCCTGGCCCGGCATATCGGCGGCAGTAAAGCCTCGCTGGCCAGTCCGGCGGAAGTGGATGCCCTCACCGCCTGCGTGTTCGGCGCCATTCCGCCGTTCAGCTTCCACCCGGCGCTGCGGCTGGTGGCCGACCCGCTGCTGTTTGAGCGCTTTGCACAAATCGCCTTTAACGCCGGACGCCTGGACCGGTCGATCATTCTCGATACCGAAGACTACTTACATATCGCCCGACCGGAGATCGCGACCTTTCGCCGTCTTAGCTAACCAGGCATCTGCCCTGATTTCCGCCGTATGGCGTAAAAATCCTGTTTATTCACGCTGCGGTGCGTAGAGTAAGCGGGATATTTTTTGGCATTCTTTTTTGGCAAGGACCTCTGTATATGCTTGATACCACCCTGTTGATCCTGCTGGGCCTGGCGGCGCTCGGCTTTATCAGCCATAACACCACCGTAGCGATCTCTATCCTCGTGCTGATTATCGTGCGCGTTACACCGCTGAATACTTTCTTTCCCTGGATTGAAAAACAGGGGCTGACCGTCGGGATCATCATTCTGACCATCGGCGTGATGGCGCCTATCGCCAGCGGCACGCTGCCGCCGTCGACGCTGATCCACTCCTTTATGAACTGGAAATCACTGCTGGCGATTGCGGTCGGGGTATTTGTCTCGTGGCTCGGCGGGCGCGGTGTCTCCCTGATGGGCTCCCAGCCGCATCTGGTGGCCGGGCTGCTGGTCGGTACGGTGCTTGGCGTCGCCCTGTTTCGCGGCGTCCCGGTCGGGCCGCTGATTGCCGCCGGGATCATCTCGCTGTTTATTGGGAAATCGTAGCCAGGCTGCCGTGATAGCGGCCCGGCGTCTGCCCGAGCCCTTTCTTAAACATGGTGATAAAGGCGGTGGTGGAATCGTAGCCCAGCGCCTGGGCCGTCTGCTGCACCGTCTGCCCGCGGATCAGCAGCTGCAGCGCGAGGATCAGCTGCAGCTGATGGCGCCAGCGGCGAAAGCTCAGCCCCGTTTCGCGCACCACCAGGCGCGCCAGATTGCGCTCGCTCATCGCAAACACCGCCGCCCACTGGCTCAGGGTCTGCCAGCGCGCCGGATCCTCGGCCATCATCGTCACCATCTGGCGAATTTTCGGGTGGTTTGATACCGGCAGCTGCAGGTGCTCCTGCGGCTGGCGGGGCAGCTCATCAAACAGAACCTGCACCAGCCGGGCCGTGGCAGGGGCGGCCAGCAACTCCCCGCCGCGCTCTGCCAGGGTGAGGATCAGCTCACGCACCAGCGGCGAAATCTTTAACGTACAGCAGCGGTCCGGCATCGGCGCGGCGCCCGGCTCGATGAACAGGAAGCACACCTGGGCGCCCGGCGTGGCGCGGTTACTGTGGGAAAGCTGTCCCGGGACCCACACCGCATACTGCGGCGGCACCATCCACATCGCGTTCTCCACCTCGCAGGTCAAGGCGCCGTGCAGGGCCAGGATCAATTGCCCCTTACGGTGGGAATGCGCCGGAATATACTGTTCCGCCTCCACTACCTGAATACGAAAGGCAATGGCCGATTCGTGGCCATTGTCCGGTTCATAACCATCCAGACCCAGTCCGATCATCATGTTGTCCGATATTAGCGATAATCTGTCATTTTAGCTTGATTTAAACAGGGGACAAAGTCGCTATCGTAACCCCCTCGTTAGTTACCTTGAGAATGATATGTCTTCTGTGATCTCCTCTACCGGCCGCCGCCCCGCGCTGCTGATTGCCGGTATCTTGCTCATCGCCACCACCCTGCGCGTGGTCTTTACCGGCGCGGCGCCGCTGCTGGACGCGATTCGTAGCGACTATGGCCTGACCACCGCGCAGACCGGGCTGCTCACCACCTTGCCGCTGCTGGCCTTTGGCCTTGTCTCACCGCTGGCGGCGGGGGTTGCCCGCCGCTTCGGCATGGAACGCAGCCTGCTGCTGGCGATGCTGCTGATCTGCGCCGGCATTGCCCTGCGCTCCCTGCCCTCCGCTGCGCTGCTGTTTACCGGCACGGCGGTGATCGGCTGCGGCATTGCGCTGGGTAACGTGCTGCTGCCTGGGCTGATTAAACGGGATTTCTCGCAGCATGTCGCGCGGATGACCGGCGCCTACTCCCTGACGATGGGCGGCGCGGCGGCGCTCGGCTCGGCGCTGGTGGTTCCCGTGGCGCTGGCCGGATTCGGCTGGCGCGGGGCGCTGTTGCTGCTGATGGTCTTCCCCCTGCTGGCGATCCTCAGCTGGCTGCCACAGTCCCGGCGCCGGGCGGAGACGCCATTGACCGGCTCTGGCGCCATGCATAACCGGGGGATCTGGCGGTCGGCGCTGGCCTGGCAGGTGACGCTGTTCCTCGGCATCAACTCGCTGGTCTATTACGTGATTATCGGCTGGCTGCCGTCGATTCTGCAGAGTATGGGCTATAGCGAAGCGCAGGCCGGCTCGCTGCATGGCCTGCTGCAGCTGGCGACCGCCGCGCCCGGCCTGGCGATACCGCTGATCCTGCATCGGCTGCGCGACCAGCGCGGGATCGCGGTGCTGGTCGCCCTGATGTGCGCCATCAGCGCCGCCGGGCTGTGGCTGTTGCCTGAGCTGGCGATCGGCTGGACGCTGCTGTTCGGCTTTGGCTCCGGAGCCACCATGATCCTCGGCCTGACGTTTATCGGCCTGCGCGCCAGCTCGGCGCACCAGGCCGCGGCGCTGTCAGGGATGGCGCAGAGCGTCGGCTATCTGCTGGCCGCCTGCGGGCCACCGCTGATGGGCAGGATCCACGATGCTAATGGCGACTGGCATATTCCGCTGCTGGCGGTGGCGCTGATTTCGCTGGTGATGGCGGTCTGCGGCGCGCTCGCCGGACGTGACCGGGAAATTCACGCCTGAAGATGACCGGCAGCGCCCGCTGCCGGTGGGTTTATTGTGCCGCGGCGCGAAGAAACGCCTGCACCAGCGGCGCGGGACGCCCGTCCAGCGCGTGGCGTTCATGCTGGAACAAGGTGGCGACAAAAAACGGGTGCGTCACCAGCTCGACGGCGCGGATCTCGCCCTCTTCATCCCAGCCGGTGACGCGCAGATCGCCCTGTTCCAGCTCCGCGGCAAACGCGCTGCTCACGCCGTAGCGGCAGTGGTAGCCCTCTTCAATGCTTTCCCGGCCATAGGCGCGGGCAATCAGCGTATTCGCCCGCAGCTCGACAACGGCGGAGGTCTCCACCAGCGAACAGCTGAGGGGAGCGATCACCATCCGCCCTTCGCTGTCGGTTTCCGCATGACCGGCATCCTGCCAGCCGAGTACGTTACGGGCGTATTCAATCACCGCGTGCTGAAAGCCGCCGCAGGTGCCGAGGAAAGGGATGCCGTTTTCACGGGCATAGCGGATCGCGGTAAACGCGCCTTCCGGATGACGATACGGGCTACCGGGAACGACCCAGACGGCATCGTACTCGGCCAGCGCCTCGCCGGAAACAATCGACGGGGTGGCGAGCCAGTCATATTTCACCGGCTGTTCAAGCACCGCGGCGGCATCGTCTATCGCCAGGGGAATAGCCTGATGGGCAACAATATCGGGGTGATAATCGCCGACGAGGGCGAGGCGTAAAGGGGTTTTCATAGCAGGTTCCTTATGTCTGGACGAGACGAGCAGCACAAGGCACGTCAGGATAGCGATCCCTCCTGTGGAACACAATCCTTATTTTCGCCCCACCGCCCCCGCCGGCGGGTAAGGTATACTGGAGCAAGCGCGAAAGGGAGAGAGGATGAAAAGTAAGCTTTTGGTCAGCGCCTGCCTGATGGGATTCCAGGTGCGGTATAACGGTAGCGAGAAGGCACAGCTGGCGGCGACGCTGTCCCGCTGGCAGCAGGCGGGGCGGCTGGTGATCCACTGCCCGGAGCTGGCGGCCGGTCTGTCCACGCCCCGTCTGCCGGCGGAGATCGTCGGCGGCGCCGGCGGGGATGTCCTTGCCGGGCGGGCGCGGATCGTGGAAAGCGACGGCCGCGACGTCACGGGACATTACCAGCTGGCCGCCTGGCTGGCGCTCAGCGCCGCTCGGGAAGCGGGCTGTCAGGCAGCGTTACTCACCGATGGCAGCCCTACCTGCGGCAGCCAGTTTGTCTATGACGGTTCCTTTCGCGGACGACGCAAAGCGGGAGCCGGGGTCGCGGCCGACCTGCTGCGCGCCCACGGCATCACGGTATTTTCCGACGGGCAAATCCCGCAGTTGCTCGCCTGGATGGCACAGAGGGAGCAAGATGATGATTCAGTGTAAACGGGTGTATGACCCACAGGAAAGCAGCGACGGCTACCGGGTGCTGGTCGACCGTCTCTGGCCGCGAGGGCTCAAAAAAGAGGCACTGGCCTGTGATGAATGGTGTAAGGAATTAACGCCTTCCACCGAGCTGCGAAAAGCCTTTCACGGCGAGGCGATTGATTTCGCCCATTTCAGCCAGCGCTATCGCCAGGAGCTTGAGGCTCATCGCGAAACGGGCCTGCGGCTGGCGGCGCTGGCGCAACGCCAGCCGCTGACGCTGCTGTATGCCGCGAAAAACACCGAGCAAAATCATGCCCGGGTGCTGGCCGCCTGGCTGGCGGCGCTGCCCGTTACGATTTAGCCGGATGGTCCCGGCGCCACAGCGCCCACTCGTCGAGAGTTTCGCCGCCGGGCAGTTGGCACTGAGTGCTGACGCCCTGCGGCGTTTGCACCGGCACCCGGGTACCGCCGGATTGCTGACAGTACACCGCCGCGGGATTGGGCATGCCGATGGCTTTCGTCGGCGCAGTGGGCTGCGGCTGGGTACAGCCGGCTAATACCAGTGGCAAAATAGCCAGTAACTTTTTCATCGCGCCTCCCTTTCCTGAACGCCCCGGGATTTTAGCCTGAATCTCCATGTTTTCTCCATCTTGCCTGCACTTTTCCCCCGTAGAGTAGCCCCTGTTCTCGAACTGACCAGAGAACAGATCATTCCATAATCAATGAGTTTTTCCCCGTCGCCCCCGACGGGGCTTTTTTTTCCCGCCGCATGGACAAGTATTCCCCAAACAGATGTGATAAATTTAAAAAATATCACTGTTTATTCGACGCTGATGTCCGTTTGCAGCCCATTATGCTGGGGTGACGTTTGGCGTGCTGGAGCTGTATTATTCATGTCAGATTTTATTCTTGCCCGGGTGTCGCAAACCCTCGCTGCGGAACAGTCCCTGGAAACCCTGGTGCGTCAGCTACTGGAGATGCTGGAGGCGGTGACGCGAATGGAGTCCACCTACCTCACCCGCATCGATCTGAACGCCCAGCGGCAGCAGGTGATGTTCGCCCATAACAGCAGCGAAATGCAGATCCCGGAAGGATTTTCCGTCCCATGGAATGAATCCCTGTGCAAACGCGCCCTTGAGGATCAGTGCACGTTTTGCAATGACGTTGCCCGTCGTTGGCACTCCTGCATCGCCGCCCAGGAGCTGGGGATCGCCACCTTTTTCAGCATTCCCGTCCGCCTGGCCGACGGCTCGCTGTTCGGCACCCTCTGCGCCACCAGCCGGCAACAACAGCCTTATAACCTTGAAGGTGAACAGGTCATGGGCCTGTTCGCGAAGCTCATTTCCCACTACGTGGAAAAAGACACCCTGGTGCAACAGCTGCAGGCGGCTAACGTCGCGCTGGAGCTGCACTCGTCGACCGATGAGCTCACCCAGCTTCCTAATCGCCGCGCGCTGTTTAAGCAGCTGGCGCTACGCTTTGCCGCTGCCCGCGCCCAGCAACAGCAGGTGTCGCTCATTTTTATCGATCTTGACGGTTTCAAAGCCATTAACGATCGGTTCGGCCACCCGTGCGGCGACAGCTTCCTGGTGCAGGTCGGCGAACGGCTCACCGCCGTCGCGCGCCGTGAGGATATCGTTGGCCGCCTTGGCGGGGATGAGTTTTTGATTGTCGGTAGCGCCCAGGATCCCGCGGCGCAGCAGGCGTATGTCGCCGCACTGCGCGATGCGCTGTGCGGTATCTACTCTCTCGGTGCGCAACGGATCGACTATGCCGGAGCCAGTTTCGGGGTCATTACCTGCGACCCGCAGAATATCGATGTGGAAGCGGCCTTGCGCGCTGCCGATGATGCGATGTATCTGGATAAGAAATCCCGCCGTCAGGAGAATTTCATTCATATTGACTAAAATGCCGGGATATCCAGTATCATGCTGGGCATCACTCGTGGGTACAGGGACACTATCATGAAATTGGGTATTCTTTTTCCGGTGGCGATCTTTATTATCGCTGTCGTCTTTCTCGGCTGGTTTTTTGTCGGCGGCTATGCGGCGCCGGGTGGGGCATAATGAAAAAAAGCACCATTATCATGCTGATTGTCGCCATCGTAGCGGTCGCTGGTACCCAGTTCGGCTGGTGGTGATCGTCGCGGCGATATTGCGGAGTTATCCTATCCCATCAATAAGTTAACCCTTTACACTCCCGTTATCCACCGCGGCATTCTCAGCCCCGGGGAAAGAAGAGTAGCGGGAGAAGTAAGGGATGAAAAAACCGATCGTGTTACCGGTGATTATTGCGCTATGCACGCTGTTATCGGGATGCATTATTGACGATGGATATCACGCCCATCGCCATCACCACCATCATCACTATCATGACGATGATTAATCCTTCACGCTGTTGATGAGCGGATAAGACAGGGCGAACCGCAGTTCGCCCGTTGACGCTTAATCCTGACGCTCATCGCCGAGAAAAATAAACCCAAGAGGAATAGCGAAGAGCGCGGTAAAGACAATGCTGTAAACTGTCACCATCGCCCCCTGCAGGAAGAACATGGACGTTGTCCACTCCGAGTATGGCATATTGTACTCGCTCACCACGCCCCCGAAGGTCGCCCGCCCCACCACCGCCAGCGCGATAGCAAACACCACCGCAAGCGACAGACAGTATTTTTTGCAGTTTTTATTGCTGAGGAGTTTTTGCAGAATCATCCGGGCTTCCTTTTTACTGAGCGATAAACGGCTGTATATGTAACACCAATGCAATAAAAAATGAAGGGTTTTTGTTACAGGGCAGGATAAGAGGCGGTGGGCCGGTCAGCGGGTAACCGGCCCAGGGGATCAGGACTGCAGCGTCGCCAGCCGCGCGGCAAAACCAACGAAAACCAGACCAATCAGGCTGTTGCCAAGTTTGGCCAGCTTCTTGCGAGTTTTGACGTAGCGGGTAACAAACGAGCCTGAGAGGATCAAAAAGCTCATATAGCAGAAGCTAATCATCTCGAGAGTCAGCGCCAGAATAAAGAACGCCACCCCGGGGGTTTTGGCATTCACATCGATAAACTGCACGAAAAACGACACATAAAACAGAATCGCTTTCGGATTGGTCAGGCTCAGGGTCAGGGAGCGCTTGAGGATCGCGCTCGCCGGCTCCGCACTGGCGTCAGTCTGGCCGTCGCGCTGGGTCAGCACCGCATAAAGCATTTTGCCACCCAGCCACAGCAGGTAGATCGCCCCGAGGTAGCGGACGACGTTAAACAGCACCGGCGTGGTCTTAATCAGCGTCGCCACGCCGGCAAAGGCCAGAAACATCAGCACCGCGTCGCCAATAAAAACGCCCGCCGCCGCCAGATAGCCCTTCTTCACGCCGTGGGCAATGCCCGTCTTCAGCACAAAAAACGTATTAGGACCAGGAACGAGGATGATAAAAATCGCCCCGACCAGGTAGGTCAAATAATTCAAAACACCAAACTCAGCGAACACTCTGCACTCCTTCGCGCACGACTAAAACATGATCCGGCTCACGTTACCCCAACTGTCGGGATTTTGAAAGCGCAGCCTGTGCGGGAAGGTTAATAGACGGAGGGTTCACCCAGCGGACGGGTTTTAAAACGGCGATGCACCCACAGATACTGTTCCGGGGCGCGCAAAATTTCGCGCTCAATGACTTTGTTGATGTAGCCGGCGGCGATTTGCTTATCCTCACCCGGATAGTCATTCATCACTTCGCTAATATGCAGGCTGTAGCCCTGACGATCCAGCTTGCGCACCATGCTGATGCTCAGCATTTTTGCGCCCGATAAACGGGAAAGGACGTAGGTGCCGTTGGTGGTCGCCGCCTGTGGGACGGAGAAAAATGGCGCAAATACGCTGCCCTTAGGGCCGTAATCCTGGTCCGGAGCAAACCATACCGCTTCACCTGATTTCAAGGCATGTACCAGGCCGGTCAGGTTGTTGCGATCGATCATCGCTTTGTTCGAACGCAGGCGACCGCGGGTTTGCACCCACTCCATCAGCGGACTGTTGTGCGGACGATAGGTGGCCATCATTGGGCGGCACAGTCCCATGGCGCGTCCGCCCAGCTCCAGCGACATAAAGTGCACGCCGACGACCATCACCCCCTTGCCACCGCTAAGCGCATGATTAAGGTTGGCAAAGCCCTCAACATCAAACCATTTCTTGACCCGCTCGTCGCGCCAGAACCAGGCCATGCCGGTTTCGATAAGCCCCATTCCCAGCGACATAAAGTTCTGATCGATCAAGGTCTCGCGCGCCGCAGGTGACATCTCCGGGAAGCAGAGTTCAATATTGCGCCGGGCGATATGTTCGCGGCGTTTGAGAAAGCGTCGGGAAAGTCGTCCAACACTGGTACCGATAAAATGCAGCAACGGATAAGGCAGCTGAACGATCAGCCAGAGGATGCCGAGCCCAAACCAGGTCAGCCAGTAACGTGGATGTAAAAGCTGTTTATGAGATACGCAAGCCATGATTTTTCCTGTAAACATTAATTATGCGGTAACGCTTAAGGAAAACAGAATCCATTTATCATCATTAGGCGGTACGTACAGCAAGTTCGACAATATTAATCCGGCGAAATTCCCTCCGGCAAGTAAAAAACAACATGCTGACAAAAAAACATAATTCCGGCACAAATGTTACCAAATGTAAACTTAAACATAGCGTGCGACTTAATATATTCATCATGCATATCATTTTCATGCTAATCATCTGTGCGACTAGCGGCGAAAAGCAAAATCCATCGCTGTAACCCCTCTCCCGTCAGGGGCTGGCGCCCGCGGAGCCTCACCGTGAGAGGCCTGTCCGCGTTGTCCTGGGCACCGACGTTCAGAGAAATAATTAAAGTGCGTATCGCCACGGTTGCGTTATTTTTAATCCATCAGCGGCAGAAAGATTAAACGCACCTTAAGAGAATAATTAAGAATAGGCTTATTTAAAGTTGCTTTAAAAATAAGCGTTCTACCGCTCGCGAAAATTTTATTCTCCCCTCGCCGACCGGTAAAAAGATATTTCTTTACGCCTTATCGGAGGAAATACCCTGGATATCTGCTGAACGATGACCCACGCGCATTTACACCGCCGCCGGGTCACGAAGGGGAGAAATGCGGCGAAGGGAGAAACGATGCCCTCGCCGCAGAGGATCAATAGGTGTGGAAATATTGTTGGATCAGCTGCGGATCTTTCGTTTGCGTCAACGCCGTCATCAGCAGAATACGCGCTTTCGCCGGGTTGAGTGAATCGGCCACCAGTCCTGGCTGACTGTCATCCGGAGGTACAACGCCGCTGCCCGTGCGGGAGGCGCGCACCACCACGATGCCCGCCTGCTGCGCTTTTTTGATTCCGGCAGCGCTACGTACCGACACCGACCCCGCCCCGGTGCCGGCGTAGATAATACCATCGGCATGATGGGCGATCGCCGCATCGTACATATACTCCGGATCATCCTGATAGCCATAAATGATCACCACCTTCGGCAGGGTCTTCAGCTGACGCACATCAAACACCGAGCGCAGGGTGTGAATTTTATCCACTCGCGTTTCAAACTGCGGTTTCCCCCCGACCACGACGCCAAGGTAACCCTCCTCTGGCGCACGGAAGGTATCCAGCGAAGTGGCATTGGTTTTAGTGACAAAGCGCGCCGCGCCGATGCGGTCGTTAAGCACCACCATCACCCCGCGCCCGCGGGCATCCGGGTCGGCGGCGACCGTGACCGCTTCCAGCAGATTCATCGGCCCATCGGCGCTGATCGCGGTCGCCGGACGCATCGCCGCGGTAAAGACCACCGGCTTGTTGCTTTTCACCGTCAGATTGAGGAAATACGGAGTTTCATCCAGGGTGTCCGTGCCGTGGGTAATCACGACGCCATCGACATCATCCCGGGCTAACAGGGCATTCACCCGCTGCGAGAGCTGCAGAATAATGTCGCTGGTCATATTTTCACTGCCGATATTCGCCACCTGCTCGCCCTCGACGTGAGCGATTTTACTCATCTCCGGCACGGCGTTAATCAGCGTCTGCACCCCAATCGCTCCGGCTTTATAGCCGGTTGTTTGGGTATTGCTCGCCGCCGAACCAGCGATAGTGCCGCCGGTGGCTAAAATAACGATATGCGGTAAGCGCGTCTCGCTGAACGCCAGGCTGCTCATCGTCAGTAACGCAATAGCCAGTAATGCTCTAAAATTCATACAGGTCACTCCCTTCATAGACATTAATCAAACTTACGCTTGCTTAATGCAAAGGGCTTGCCAGTATTTATTTATTTTTGGGGGGAGAAATGGTTAACTATCAGACAATAATAAGATTCTTGCCTGCACATCGCCCAAATCTGGTGCACGGCTGTCTCCAGTTTGGGCAAATGACATGAATCCATACATTCCGAATATTAACCGGTTCAGCCACACACAACACAACACGCATTGCGATCAGATTATCGACACTTCCGTCACCTGCGTGGTCAGCTTTGCCGCCAGGTAACGCGTACGGAGAACAGAAATGCGTATTGCCCTGAAGTCAGCCCTGATGCTGACCACCAGAGTCATTCAGATCATTAACCCTGAACTGCACCGGCATATGCAACGAACAGCCTTAATCGCCCTGACGCTGGCGCAAAGGCTGGGACTGCCCGCCGAGCGGCAGCAAACCATTTTTTGCGCCGCGCTGTTGCACGATATCGGCGTGCTGGGAGATAAACGCACCATTCGTTCGCTGGATGTTATCGACAACATTCACGATCCGCATCAGCATCAGGGGGCGGCAATGCTGGAGGGATTAGCGACCTTCCAGGCCATCGTCCCCTTTATTCGCGATCACCATTTTAGTTCGACCCACCGGGGCTCCCGCGAACAACATATCGTCTATTTCGCCGATGCCTTTGAACGGCTGCTGCCGACCGGGAGTCATGTTGCCGCCTGGCCCACCCGCGCGGTGGTGGAGACGTTCGTCTCTCTGCACCGGGAGATCGATCCGCCGCTCTGCGATACCCTGTGCGAGGTCGCCGAAAATGCGAACTTCTGGCAGCACCTTCATCCCGGCCATATTCAACGGCTGCTGGAGATCATTGGCCCCATCAACACGCGGTATCTGGATATTCACGGTCTGAAAGATATCTGCCTGTTGATTGCCAAAATTGTCGACACCTACAGCAGCTTTACCGCCAGCCACAGCATTATGGTAGGGGAAATCGCCTATCAGCTTGCCCGCTGGATGCAGCTACCAGAGCCGACCTGCCTGCAAATTCAGATTGCCGGCTATCTGCACGACATTGGTAAGATTTATGTCCCTCTTTCTATTCTGGAAAAAGAGGGCGAGCTGGATGATGACGAGCTGAATCAGGTACGCGAGCACAGCTACATGACCGGGGATCTCCTCAGCGACTACAGCGAGCTCGGCGACATTATTAACTGGGCCTCGAATCATCATGAAAAACTGGACGGTAGCGGCTATCCGCTGCATCTCGACAACAATCACCTGACGCTTGCCGACCGCATTATCTCCATCGCCGATATTTTTACCGCCCTGACCGAAGATCGCCCCTATCGTAAAGGGATGGCCTGGCAGGAGGCCTTACAGATTATGGAAGCGGATGTTATAAATGGCGCTCTGGATAGCGATGTCTTCCACGTTTTGCGCCGCCATGCAGAAACGCTACACGCCATCATTCTTCAGACCCTCGAACACCCCAGCCGTGAGAGCCGCTCCTGAAACGGGCCGCCGTTATGGCAGGGGCGGGTTCTATAATTAAAACAGCTTCATCTGCATGCAAGGAAATACAGGGTGAGAATCGCCACCATCACCAACTGGGCTTACGGGATAACCGTCGGCCTGACGCTGGCATCCGGGAGCGCCATGCTCATGGCCTCCAGCGCCGATCGCGTCGAACGCCAGGCGGTACAGCAACGCCAGGTCTTTGATACCCTCTCCGACGAGGTGGAAAACGACGCCTGGGCACTGTCTGATCTTGCCCGGCTGTACGTGGTTAAGCCTTCACCGGAGACGCTGCAGCAATATCAGCAGCTGCAGCAGACCAACAAGAGTATTGAGCTGCGGCTGACCAGGCTGAAAGATAACGGCGCCAGCCGCGAGGAGCTGGCGTTGTTGCACGACGGTCTGCAGATCGCCGATGAGCTACAGGATGAACAGCAGGCCGCCTTAGCGCATGTCGCTCGCGGCGACGCGCCAGCAGCCATTGCGGTGCTGTACGGCAAAGCGTACGAGAGCGAACTGGAACGCATGCAGACGCAGATCGATCACTTTCGTCTGATGCTCGAGCATCGCGCCGCCGCGGCCATCGACCAGGCCACCGAGCGCTCGCGGATCTGGCGCACGCTGTCGGAAATCATGGTCGGCCTGACCGCCCTGATGTTTTTATTTGTCCTCGGCTTCATTCTCAAACGCCGGGTGCTCTACCCGGTGGTTCGCCTGAGCGACGTGGTCCAGCGTCTCGCCTCCCAGGATTATGCAGTGGAGACGCCGCACTTCAGCCAGGTGGATGAGATTGGCGATATGGCCCAGGCGATCCGCATTTTTCGCGAGAACGGTCTGGCTCGCCAACAGCTGGAGCAGCAGCGCGACGCCGACTGGGCGATCCGCGAACTGCTGGCGCGCATGACCCAGCGCCTGCAGGGCTGTGAAACCATCGAGGATGTGATTATGGTGGCGGAGCGTTTTGCGCCGAATATCGCGCCGACGATCCCCGGAAAACTGTATATTCTGGATACCGACCCCTGGCAGATGCGCTGCGTGGCGCAGTGGCTGTCGCCCGCCGGGGAGGAGCCTCCCTTTTCTCCTGACGACTGCTGGGCGATACGCCGGGGACTCAGCCATCCGCCAGTGCAGGGTGAGCCTGATATCACCTGCTACCATCTGCCGCAGGCGCACGCCGACCAGTCGCTCTGCGTCCCGCTTATTGCCCAGGGCGAAGCTATCGGTCTGCTGAGCTTTCAGAACGTCACCGCCAGTGATGGCCCTTCCCGGGCCTACCTGGAGCTGATGGCCGAAGCGCTGGGGCTGGCGCTCGCCAATCAGAGTTTACGCAGCGCCCTGCTGGAAAAAGCGCTGTTCGACTCTCTGACCGGCCTGCGTAACCGCCATCATCTTGACGAAGCGCTGCATTCGCAGATGGCGCTGGCAGTTCATACCCACACCCCGCTGAGCTGTCTGATGATCGATATCGATCACTTTAAAGCCATCAACGATCGCTATGGTCATGAAGCCGGGGATCTGGTGATTAAAAGCGTGGCGACCATCGTGCAACGCGCGGTACGCGATATCGGCATGGCTTTCCGCTACGGGGGCGAGGAGTTTCTGGTGCTGCTGCCTGGCATTGACGAAGCTGATGCGCACCAGTGCGCCAGCGAGATCTACACCCAGGTACATAATATGACGCTACGCGATGGCCTGACCGAGATAGGCCAGGTGGATGTGTCGATTGGCATCGCCAGCTACCCGCAGCATACCCAAAGCGACAGTCTGCTGCGCGCGGCTGACGCTGCGCTGTACCGGGCGAAGGAGCTGGGCCGTTCAAGGATTGTCAGCTTTGGTCGGCTGAAGACTGGCTAACCGGGTTTATTGCTCCGTGGCATTGAGCAGCGAAATAACTTTCCGCACCACCGCCGAACGGATATGGCGGTGGTAAACCATGCTCAGCTCACTCTCCGCCAGCCGGTCCTGCAGATCGATATACACCACGTTATCAAGGCGTAGAGCCCGCGCCGAGACCGGAACCAACGCTACTCCCACCCCGGCGGAGACAAGGCTAATCATCGAAGTGACATCGTTGACGCGCTGCGCCACCTGCGGCGTAAAGCCCGCGACGCGACAAGCGCCAATAAACACCTGCTCCAGCCCGGTGCCCTGCGGATCGTCGAGAGAGATCCAGTTGTCAGTCCGCAATGACGCCAGATTAAGGGCTGCCACGCCCGCCAGCGGATGCTGCTGATAGAGCGCCAGACAGAGCTTTTCCCGCACAAACGGCCTGACTACCAGCTCGTCCGGCGGCGAGGCCAGCGGCGCGCGGATAATGGCGATATCCAGGCGCAGGTCCTGCAGCGCGTCGTAGAGCATTTGCACATCGCCATGTACCAGCGACAGTTCAATGCCCGGCCAGTCAGTGCGCAGCGCGCGCAGCAACCCCGGCAGCTTGCTGTCATACATCGCGCTGGAGACATACCCCAGATGTAATTTTCCCTGCTCGCCTCGCGCGGTGCGCTGGGCGTCCAGTACCGCCTGATCGGCCATTTCCAGCGCCAGCCGCGTCTTGTGTAAAAAGGCCTCGCCCGCGGCGGTGAGGGTCAGCCGACGGTTAGCGCGGGAGAAAAGCACCACGCCCAGGCGCTGCTCCAGTTGTTTAATCTGCTGGCTGAGGGCGGGCTGAGCGAGATGTAACCGCTCAGCCGCCCGGTGCATATGTAACTCTTCGGCAACGACGACAAAATGGCGTAACGAACGAAAGGACATCTTCGTACTCCGCAGGCTTTATTGATAATAAAAAACTTATCAATAAAGCATGAATGATGCAATTGATAATACTTAGCCTGCAAAGCATACTGACCGCATTGACCAGTATTGACCAGCATTGACACGCCAAGGAGAACATCATGACCGCACCCATTCAGGATCTGCGCGACGCCATCGCGCTGCTGCAACAGCATGACAATCAATATCTCGAAACGAATCATCCGGTAGACCCTAACGCCGAGCTGGCTGGCGTCTATCGCCATATCGGCGCGGGTGGTACCGTTAAACGCCCTACCCGTATCGGTCCGGCAATGATGTTTAACAATATTAAGGGCTATCCACACTCGCGCATTCTGGTGGGGGTACACGCCAGCCGCCAGCGCGCCGCGCTGCTGCTGGGCTGTGAAGCCTCTCAACTGGCTCTGGAAGTGGGCAAAGCGGTCAAAAAGCCGGTCGCACCCGTGGTCGTGCCGGCCAGCAGCGCCCCCTGTCAGGAGCAGGTATTTCGTGCCGACGATCCAGACTTTGATTTGCGCAAACTGATCCCGGCGCCCACTAACACCCCGATCGACGCCGGCCCTTTCTTCTGTCTGGGCCTGGCGCTGGCCAGCGATCCTGACGACGCCTCGCTGACCGACGTCACTATCCACCGTTTTTGCGTGCAGGGCCGGGATGAGCTGTCGATGTTTCTTGCTGCCGGCCGCCATATCGAAGTGTTTCGTCAAAAAGCCGAAGCCGCCGGCAAACCGCTGCCGATAACCATTAACATGGGCCTCGATCCAGCTATCTACATTGGGGCCTGCTTCGAAGCGCCGACTACGCCGTTTGGCTATAACGAACTGGGCGTCGCCGGATCACTGCGTCAGCGTCCGGTTGAACTGGTGCAGGGCGTCAGCGTCCCGGAGAAAGCCATCGCCCGCGCCGAAATCGTCATTGAAGGCGAGCTGCTGCCGGGCGTGCGCGTCAGAGAGGATCAGCACACCAACAGCGGCCACGCCATGCCGGAATTTCCAGGCTACTGCGGCGGCGCCAATCCGTCGTTACCCGTGGTCAAAGTGAAAGCGGTAACCATGCGGCAGAACGCGATTCTGCAGACGCTGGTAGGACCGGGGGAAGAGCACACCACCCTCGCCGGGCTGCCAACGGAAGCCAGTATCTGGAATGCCGTCGAGGCTGCCATCCCGGGCTTTTTACAAAATGTCTACGCCCATACCGCGGGTGGCGGTAAATTCCTCGCCATTCTGCAGGTGAAAAAACGTCAGCCTGCCGATGAGGGGCGTCAGGGGCAGGCCGCGCTGCTGGCGCTGGCGACCTACTCCGAGCTTAAAAATATTATTCTGGTCGATGAAGATGTCGATATCTTTGACAGCGACGATATCCTGTGGGCGATGACCACCCGCATGCAGGGGGATGTCAGCATTACGACAATCCCCGGCATTCGCGGTCACCAGCTGGATCCGTCCCAGACGCCGGAATACAGCCCGTCGATTCGCGGCAAGGGCATCAGCTGCAAGACGATTTTCGACTGTACCGTGCCGTGGGATCTGAAATCGCACTTCGAGCGTGCACCGTTTGCCGAAGTTGATCCGCGCCCCTTTGCGCCAGAGTATTTTGCCCGTCTGGAAAAAAACCAGGGCAGCGCAAAATAAAGCGATAGCCGCCGGTAAACGGCGGCATCTTACAGCTCAGCGCCATCGGCGACGGATGGCTGAGACAGGGTTAGTTGATCGCGGCGGCGAGATCTTTTTTGACCTGCTCACGCTGCTCAGGCGTCAGCACCTGACTAACGTCGAAGTAGTATTTCACCCGATAATAGCGCACCTGCTGATCCAGCTGGCCAAAGGCGGCCAGCTGCTGTTTGACTTTGGCATCATCCCATTTCCCGGAGTGAATAACCTCAGCCAGAGCGCCGTCCTGATAGCCGCTGATTTTAATCTGGCTCACATTGTTTTCGAACCCCTGACGTAGCGCCTGGATTTTGGCGACCTGCTCCTCACTCAGTTTCAGATGCTGGACAACCGGATCCTGCGAGACCGACGGCACATCAGTCGAGGTCGACGCCTGACTGGCGGCGGTGAAGCTGGTGGTCAGAACAAGAGCGATCAGGGTGTTACGCAAGCGAGTATTCACAGTGAATTATCCTTCAGGCAAGAAAAAGAGAGTGGATTATCACTGCGCAAATAAAGACTATCTGTAACAAAGGGTTAGTTTAAAACTGGACAAATAAAGCGTGGCAGGGAACAAAAATCAGCTTATCGGCGACTCAGCAGTGCAAAAAGATGTATTCATCTTTCCAGTAACGACCCTGACCGATGATATTGCCGGCCGATCCGATCAGCCGTTTTTGCTTCTCGGTTTCCACCCCCTCGACAATCACATGGCGGGTCAGAGCAGAGATAGCCTGTAACAGGCCGGGCAATGTGGGGTCGTCTTCTTTATCCCAAAAATAATCTTTATCCACTTTGACGCAATCGAAGCGAAATCTGTCCAGTAAGGCGAAAGAAGTGCGTCCGCGACCGAAGTCATCCAGCCAGACCGGGCAAAGCGCCGCCAGCGCGCTCAGCGTGGTGAGTTCGCTCCCGGCGATGAATTCATGAAAATTCTCATTAATTTCCAGCGCGATATGTTTACAGGAGCGTAAAAAATCACAGAGGTAGCGGTCCGCCAGAATAAACTGGCTTAATAAATCATCAATATTCAACGATACCGGCTTATTATCCAGGCGGGTAAAATCAAATACAGAAAGCAGCTCGATTTGGCGAGTGAATAGTGCAATCTTGTCGCGGTCGGTAAGCGTGGAGAAAGAAAACGTTGACGCTGAGGTGATATTTTGTGCGGGTGCTATAATATCCTTAGTGAGCAATTCCCATGAGTGGTAGCTGCCATCATCGCTAATAGCCGGCTCCAGCACGAAGCGGTATAAGGTATTTTTCACGTTTTCTTCAACCATTTAAAAAATACCAAAAATAAGAAAGGGTTAAAGCATGTCATATATTTCCCGGCAACAAAAATAGTTTAAAATGATCGATAAAGATCATTCAATAGCTAAAATCTATCAACATATAATTTATTGATCGGTAAACTGAATTAATATAAATTAGCCACTGCTACAACGCCCGTTGAAACAACATTTAAAATATCGTTTCAAACCAGCCAGTTACCAGAAAACCCTCTGTAGTACAAACTGATATCCTGCTTTCCACCACTACGCCAAAAACAGCGATGCGTAATAAAAATGAAAAATACAAGCCGCCAGTTTTCGTTCCGAGGGATAGCGTAACGAGATAAACGCATCCCCCCTTCGCTGCGCCTGTTAAGCCATGCTCCTCATGGAAAAAGCGTTTCAGTCACTGAACCGTCATACTTTCCCACTACCCTGCCGCCAGGCAACGTGAAGTGGGTGATGGGTAGTGAAAAGAATAAACGTGGTTCCGCTGGCGCTGATACTGTTAATGCTCATCGCCAGCGCGTGGCTGGCCCCGGCCCCGCGCCATGCCGCCAGGGGGCGGTGTGTCTGGTTTGATGGAGCAGTGGTGACTTGTCTGCAAAGACAGCGCCTGGGCGAAGGGTTACCCCCTCATGCGCTGGCCAGACGATAAACCGGTACCCGCCGGGTGGTATTGAACAGATTGTCGCTGACCTCTACCTCTTCAGTGGCAATCCGCATACCGGAGCGCCGTAACTGCGCAATATCCGCCGCCACCCGCTGGCTGCCAAACCAGAACAGGGCATCGAGAGCGGTGACCGGTAAGCCGGCGAGAAGCGCCCGCTCAAGTCGCTCCCGCGCCGGTTTTATCTCCCGGGCGATCTGCTGGTACGGGGATGCCGTTAATCCTGTCGGATCGACACGACGAATGCGGTTTGACAGGCGGTAATGAAAGGCCTCCGGGATAGCCTGTAAATCTTGTTTCAGAGTGTAGACGCAGCCATACCGCTTACCATTGAAAACGGCGGCTTTGCGATTGAGCTGTAGTGCCTCACGCACGCTGGCGATAAGCTGAGGCGCCCGGACCAGCAGCAGGCGAAATGGCAGCTCGAAGCTGGTCACATAATCGACGTTCAATAGCGCAATGCGCAGCCGTTCCTCTGCCCCGGCCTGCAGCTGACGACACTCCTGATATACCTCGCGCCATTGCGCCCGCAGCCGCGGCGTCTCGCCGGCTTCGGTAAACTGGTATTTTTCAATATCGTAATCAATTCTCCCGGCCACCGTATCTTCCTTTCTCCATCAGCCCGGCATTATTCTATCACTCTCCGGCGCCGTCCCCTATGCCGACCGCCACGGCCCTCGCCGGTTATTTACGATACAGATAGCGGGTGATGACCACATCAAGAACAAACAGCAGGAAAATAACGCAGCTTAACCACAATAACCCTGCGAATAAATCAAGTAATTGCATCGTTGTTCCCTCGCCGTTGGTCATAACAAAAGGACACCCCATTACCATAAAGTAGTTAAGAACTGCCCTAACAGCCACACTATAAAATAATGTAATGCGTTAAACGCCCGTCATGCTTAATGGTTCATTTTATTGTCATTACTTTGTCATCATAAAATGTCTATCATCAACCGGACCGCCGGGTTATCTCTCCCATTCTGACCTTACGAGGACACGAGCGGCCACAGGTTTAACAACAGGGATAATATCGCCCCACCTGATCCAGAAGGTCATTGCATAATCTTATATCAGACACGATCGTCATCCTGCTGAATAATCCGTAAAAACGCCGTAAGCAATAAATACCCTGCTGATTGGTTTACCATGGAGAAATAAGATGCCTAGCGAAAAAGCCCGCAACCTTGACCATTTCTATGAATTACTGGCGACCGGACGGCACCAGAAAATCGAACTCGATTTTGATGTCGCCGCTGACGACTTTTTTAAAATCGCCAGCGAATTTGGCGAGACGGGTGCGAAAATCACCCGGGTGAACGAGCGGTTTATTATTAAGCTCTCCTCGCCGAAGGCATAAACACCCGGCCAGAGGAGGTGGAACGGCTCGCCGGTTTGTCCGCGCCCCTCCTGGTCCTCCCTGACCGGGTGGCGCGGCGCGCCGGTCAATCAGCATCCCGCTTGTTGGCCTCTCAGTGATAGCCTTCGCTGCCGGAGACTTTGCCGCGAAAGACGTAATAGCTCCAGGCGGTATACATCAGGATCACCGGGATAATAAGCAGCGCTCCCGGCAGCATAAACACCTGGCTGGACGGCGGCGCGGCGGCATCCCACAGGGAGATATGCGGCGGGATAATGTTCGGCCAGACGCTGATCCCCAATCCGCTGAAGCCGAGGAAAATCAGGCCCAGGGTCAAAATAAACGGGCGGGCATGGCTGGCGGGGCGCGCGCTCAGGCGCCAGATCCACAGACTCAGGACCAACACCAGAATCGGCACCGGCACGAACCAGAAGAAATTGGGCAGCGTGAACCAACGTTCCGCTATGTAGCGCCAGCCCAACGGCGTCCAGACGCTAACCACCGCGATCACCGCCATCAGCGCCAGCAGCACCTTGCGGGTCAGATCGCGCATCCGCTGCTGCAGCGCGCCTTCGCTTTTCATGATCAACCACGTGGTGCCCAGCAGCAGATAGGCCACCACCAGCCCCAGGCCGCAGAACAGATTGAAGGGGGTGAGCCAGTCCAGCGTCGAGCCGGCGAAGCGGCGGTCGGCCACCGCAAAGCCGTTGATAAACGCCCCGACGACAATCCCCTGGCTGAAGGTCGCCAGCAGCGAGCCGCCGGCGAAGGCATAGTCCCAGAAGGTGCGGTGCGAGGGGATCGCTTTGAAACGAAACTCAAACGCCACGCCGCGAAAAATCAGGCCAATGAGCATCGCCGTCAGCGGGATAACCAGCGCATCGGTGATCACCGCATAGGCCAGCGGAAAGGCGCCGAATAGCCCTGCCCCGCCGAGCACCAGCCAGGTTTCGTTACCGTCCCAGACGGGCGCCACGCTGTTGACCATCACGTCGCGCTCTTCGCCATCATGCACCACGCTGAACAACATCCCGATGCCTAAATCGAAACCGTCCATCACGATATACATCAGGGTGGCGAAGACGATGATGACAAACCAAATCACCGAGATATCGATGCTCATGATGCGTTCTCCTCATCGCGCACCGGCTCTGCCGCCGAGAGCGGGCGCGCCGGCGTGCCCGCGGTTTGTGAGGTCAGCTCCGTCACCGGCTGCGGCCCTTTTTTAATCAGCCGGAAAATGTAGTAATACCCCACGCCAAATACGGCGCAGTAGACCACGATAAACACCAGCAGGCTGATGGCCATCTGCAGCGTACTGTGCAACGACACCGCGTCCCGGGTGCGCAGCAGGCCGTAGATCACCCACGGCTGGCGGCCCATCTCGGTGGTCACCCATCCGGCAACCAGGGCAATAAGGCCTGCGGGCCCCATACAGAGCGCAAACCACTGGAACGCTCGCGAGTGGTACAGCCGCCGCCGATAACGCAACCAGGCGCTGCAGACGCCTAAGGCGATCATCAACACGCCCATTCCAACCATGATGCGGAAGGACCAGAACACGACGGGCGAATAAGGCCGATCCTCTTTCGGGAAATCTTTCAGGGCCGGCACCTGTTTATGCAGGCTGTGGGTGAGGATCAGGCTGCCGAGCGCCGGGATCTCCAGACCATAACGGGTACGCTCCTGCTCCATGTCCGGCAGGCCAAACAGCAGCAGCGGCGTGGCCTCACCGGGGCGATTTTCCCAGTGCCCCTCGATGGCGGCAATCTTCGCCGGCTGATGCTCCAGAGTATTCAGGCCATGCATATCTCCTACTAGCGCCTGGATCGGCGCGACCAGCAGCGCCATCCACATCGCCATCGATAACATTTTACGGATAGCCGGCGAATCGTTACCGCGCAGAAGATGCCACGCCGCCGATGCCCCGACGAACATAGCGCTGCTGAGAAAAGCGGCTATCGCCATATGGAACAAGCGATACGGGAACGAGGGATTAAAGATGATTGCCAGCCAGTCCTGCGGAATGAGATGGCCATTTTCGATGGTAAAACCCTGCGGCGTCTGCATCCAGCTGTTGGAGGCGAGGATCCAGAAGGTGGAGACCAGGGTGCCGAGCGCCACCATACAGGTGGTAAAAAAATGCAGCGCTGGCGGTACTTTGCTCCAGCCAAACAGCATCACCCCAAGGAATCCCGCTTCGAGGAAAAAGGCGGTCAGCACTTCATACAGCAGCAGTGGGCCGGTAATACTGCCGGCAAACTGCGAAAATCCGCTCCAGTTAGTGCCGAACTGATAGGACATCACTAAGCCGGAGACCACGCCCATCCCAAAATTGACGGCGAAAATTTTCAGCCAGAAGTTATAGAGCGAGCGCCAGACATTATCCCGGGTCCGCAGCCACAATCCCTCGAGCACCACCAGATAGCTGGCAAGACCGATGGTGATAGCCGGAAACAGGATATGAAAGGAAACGGTAAAGGCGAATTGCACTCGGGCAAGATGAAACGCGTCGAATTCAAACATATTCCACACCCATCATTGTGAAGCGCCCCGGCCGCAACCGGGGCTCATGCGAACATCACTTAGCCGATGATGAGGTGTTTTGCTTCCCGGCGCCAAGTTCGGCGCCGGTCAAAGGATCATCCTGCGGGTCAGACTGTGTTCGCTTCAGCATTGCTTTGCACAACGCTTCCTGCTCTGGCGTCAGGCTGACAGAGGCACTGCCATCGCCGCCATCCACCGCCGGCTGCGGATCCTTGACATAATCAAAGTGTTTGTCACTGTTCCAGCTGCCGCGCACTTCTCCACCTTCAGACATATTGTAGTAGGTGTTAGCGTACTCGCTAATGGGCGGCAGTTTACCCGGTGGAAAATGGTTACGAATCGACTGCTGGGCCTTCTCGAAAGAGAGCTGGTGCGCCGCTTCGCGGGTCATCAGGAACGCCAGGGCGTCTTTTACCCCGGGATCGTCGGTGACATTGATCAGGCGTTCATAGACGATCTTCGCCCTCGCCTCTGCCGCCACGTTCGATCGCAGGTCAGCGGTGGGTTCGCCGATCGTATCAACGTAGGCCGCCGTCCACGGTACACCCGCCGAGTTGGTCAGCGGGGTACCGCCGCCGTACAGCAGGGAGGTGATATGACTGTCGTTACCGTTGGCGGTCAGCGAACGGTAGAGTTCCGCCTCGCTCTCGGTGCCCTCCGCCAGTGCCCCTTTGGCGCCTTTATTCAGCATGCCGACCAGGGTGCCAATGATCTCCAGGTGGCTCAGCTCCTCTGTCGCGATATCCATCAGCATATCTTTGCGGCCGGGATCGTCATCGCTTAATCCCTGGGTGAAATAACGACACGCAGCGGCCAGCTCGCCCTGAGGGCCGCCAAACTGTTCGAGCAGTAAATTCGCGAGTCCCGGATTGGGTTCAGCAACGCGCACGGTATACTGCAGTTGTTTCACATGACGAAACATAGGCCTGCCTCCTGGGTTATTTTTTCGCTTCTACGCCGTCAGCATCTGAACGCAGGAGAAACTGCTCCGTAGTCTGAGGAATATGTGTGATCAGCCAGTCGGCCATGGCCTGCTCTTCCGCCAGAATGGCTTCGATCGCCGGGATGGAGGCGGTATCACCCGCATTTTCAGCCGCCGCCAGCAGAGAGGTATAGCAGGCGATCTCAAACTGCTCGAAGACGTACCCGCTGATCGAACCTTTGACGATTTCATCGGAAGGAAACATCCCGCCGATGGACTGGCCAAGAGCCGCCATTTTACTCATCGAATCTTTAATCACCGATCGCGAAATCTCGTTACGGTCGAGGATCTCTTCCAGCACGGTTATTTGCCGTTTGGTCTCATTAATATGCTGTTCAATTCTGGCACGGAGATCGGGATAATTATCGATACGGCCAGCCATCGATTCCAGCATGGATTCTGCCTGCTTTTCCATGGCATGCGCATCGCGTAGCCAGTCATGATAATGTTCAACGTGATTCATCGTCATTTCCTCGTGTCAGGGAGCGTTTATTTTTCCGCTTTTTTATTAATATTACCTACCGCCAAATCGGTTAATTTAACGTCGGTTTGTTTTTCTTCTTCCAGCGTTGCGGCCAGCAATTTAACCGCTTTTTTGTAACCCAGTTGTTCCGCCAGGGTGACCAGGGTACCGTAACTGGCAATTTCGTAATGCTCGACCTTTTGCGCAGCGGCAATTAACGCAGCATCACGTACCTCATTTTTTTCCGTGCTCTCAACGACTTCATTGGCCTCTTCGATTAATCCTTCCATGGCCACGCATTTCATGCGTTTGATCTTCAGGCCGGATTCCTGCTCGATAATCTGGTCGATACGTTCAATCTGGCCCTGGGTTTCTTCGAGATGAGCATTGAACGCCGCGCTGAGTTTTTCACTGGACGCCGCTCTGGCCAGTTTAGCCAGCCCGCGGGTTAATTGTTTCTCTGCGCTGTAGGTATCTGAGAGCAGGTGAATAAATACATCTTCAATGCTTTTCATATTCATAGAAATACCTTCTGGAGTCAGAAAATAACTGCGAGTCTATACAGACTCGCAGGAAATACTTTCACTTCAGGGTGCAAGGAAAAGGATAATCAGGAATTATCGGACTTGCGGCCACCGCCGTGGCTGTTTTGTCCACCTTTTTTACCCGCTTCGGACGCACGCTGCGGATCATTTTTAAAGTTCCCGCCGCTGTGCTGACCACCTTTACGACCTGCTTCAGAAGCTTTTTCACGGTCTTCAGCAAAATTACCGGAACCACCACGATGCTCTGCCATATTTCACCTCATATATATCGGTTATGTCAGTACGATACGAAAATATTCCGTATCACTCGTCGTTCGATATTTAAATCTAGCGGGTAATGCTGGCTAGTCAAATTATTATTCCGTTTTTCCGCTGTCTTTTAGCAGCAATTCGGAATTATTCTACAAGATACCTTAAAAATAACCAGGCGGTACTTTTTCTGGTAACTCACTGTGTTCAGGGAAATAATATCTGCATTCCTCCCATTATCTATACCTGCGAAGTACTCCGATTGGGTGATATAACGAAGCGGCACCGATACGCTTCGTCAGCCTGAAATTCAGAACTTTTCTAAAAATTATCAATAAAAAAAGCCGCTGGGGGAGCGGCTATCAAATAAAAAATGGAGCGAATATCATGCGTGATTAAGGCTAGTACGCTTAATGAAAATAGACAAATAATTTAAACAAACCAGACGTGAAATAAGCGAAGCGTAGAATACGCTCAGCGACTTGAATATCACGCAGCTACATTATTTGTGCTCTACGCTTTATTTTTTAAGGTGACTTGTCGGCAGCAAGCGCGTCGGGTCACGATACCCTGGGCCTTATGCGGTTAGCCGCTCTCTTCAGGAGAATACGCAATGAAAGCACTCACTTATCACGGTCCCCATCATGTTAGTGTCGACACCATGCCTGACCCGACTCTTGAGGCGCCGGACGATATTATTCTGCGCGTCACCGCGACGGCGATCTGCGGTTCCGATCTGCATCTTTACCGCGGAAAGATCCCGGGGACGCACCATGGCGATATTTTCGGCCATGAATTTATGGGGGAAGTGGTGGAAGCGGGTGCCGAGGTCACCGCGGTCCGCAAAGGCGACCGGGTGGTTATCCCGTTTGTCATCGCCTGCGGAGACTGCTTCTTTTGTCGTCTGCAGCAATATGCCGCCTGCGAAAGCACCAATAGCGGCCAGGGGGCAACGCTCAACCGCAAAGGGATCACGCCACCGGCGGCCCTGTTCGGCTACAGCGATTTGTACGGCGGGATCCCCGGCGGCCAGGCAGAATATGTACGGGTCCCCAAAGCCAATACCGGACCGTTTAAAGTGCCGGACACCTTACCCGATGAAAAGGTGCTGTTTCTGTCAGATATTCTGCCCACCGCCTGGCAGGCGGTAAAGAACGCCGAGGTCAAACCCGGCAGCAGCGTGGCTATTTTTGGCGCCGGCCCGGTAGGGCTGCTGTGCGCCTCCTGTGCCAGGCTCAATGGCGCAGAGCAGATATTTATCATCGATCATAACGATTACCGACTCGATTTCGCACAGCAGCGTTATGGCGCGATCCCGATAAACTTCGACACCCATGACGACCCGGCGCAGTGGATTATCGATAACACGCCGGGACATCGCGGCGTCGACGCGGTGATTGACGCCGTGGGCTTCGAGGCGAAAGGCAGCCTTACGGAGACCGTCCTGAGTACGCTGAAAATTGAAGGCAGCAGCGGCAAAGCCCTGCGCCAGTGCATCGCCGCCGTGCGCCGCGGCGGTATCGTCAGCGTGCCCGGCGTGTACGCCGGTTTTATTCACGGGTTTATGTTTGGCGATGCTTTTGATAAGGGCCTGACCTTCAGGATGGGGCAAACCCACGTCCACGCCTGGTTACCGGATCTGCTGGCGCTTATTGAGCAAGGGCTGCTTACCCCGGAGGAGATCGTCACTCACCATATGCCGCTGGAGGAGGCCGCGCGCGGCTATCAGATCTTTGAGAAACGCGAAGAGGCATGCCGCAAAGTCATCCTCGTGCCGGGGATGCAGCCCGGGAAAGCAACGCTTTGAGATGGCGGTTAACGCGCTGCGAACCCTCTCGGCAGCCAGTCCGGGCAATAATATAAAAGCCCTACCACTGCTGATAGAGCCGTTAACCCCAGGAGAAGTTGATGCTCGAACGACGCCCGAATTGCGAATGCTGTGATAAAGATCTGCCGCCCGACTCACCCGAGGCGTTTATCTGCTCGTTCGAGTGTACTTTTTGCCGGGACCGCATGACGGCGCGGCTGGACGGCTATTGCTCTGGCCTGTTCAAACCGTAAGGCCGCAAGTCGCCCCATGGCATCAACCCGTTTCTTTTTTTGCCGTTCACAAGCGCGAAAATATACTGGCAAACTGCCATTACCATCGCTTATCTGCCTACAGGCATACTTCGCTGCCCACCGAAGCATCCTGCTCTGGCCGTCAGTAGACTGCGGGGACATTCACCACGGAGCACACTGATGATCGCGGTACTTTTTGAGGCCGACGCCTTACCAGAAGCACAGGAAAGATATTTACAGCTGGCGGCCGGGCTGACGCCTTTGCTTTCAGACACGCCGGGGTTCATTGCCATCGAGCGCTTTCAGAGCCTGAATACGCCCGGCAAAATCCTCTCGCTATCCTGGTGGGAAGATGAAGCATCGGTGGCCAACTGGCAGCAAAATGAGCGGCATCTGGCTGCCCAGCGCGAAGGCAAAGCATCGATCTTTTCATACTACAGAATACGCGTCGCCCGCGTGTTCCGCGATTACGCATCGGATCGGGAGGCACAGCCAGATGTATGATATTCACGTGATTCTCAGCAACACGCCGGGCTCGCTTGGCGCAATGGGTATGGCGCTGGGGAACAACGGCGTGGGGCTCGAAGGCGGCGGCGTATTCACCACGCCTGAGGCCAGACATGCGCATTTTCTGGTGGAAGACGGTGAAAAAGCCCGCAGGGTACTGACCGAAGCTGGCTTTACGGTCAGCAGTGTGTGCCGCCCTCTGATACGAAAGTTACCGCAGAAACGACCGGGGGAGCTGGGTGAAATCGCAGACACCCTGGCCCGCAACGGCATTACTATTCTGGTACAGTACAGCGACCACCGTAACCGGCTCATTCTCATTACCGATGATGACACCCGGGCAGCGGAAGTGACCGAAAAATGGGCCATACTTTCTGAATGAATCTCCTGAAAACATCGCAAGACAGTAAGCCAGAGGAAGCACTGGAAACCGCTATGGCGATGGTAGCTTCAGCCCTCTCTGACCCGTCAAGGGTCAGTATTCTCTGCGCCCTGATGGACGGACGCGCCTGGACGGCGACCGAGCTCAGCACGGTCGCCGACGTGTCCGCTTCCACTACCAGCGGACATCTTGCCCGACTGCTCAGCAATGGGCTGGTGGTGTGTCTTGCACAGGGGCGTCACCGCTATTACCGCCTGGCGGGCCCGCATATCGCCGGGCTGCTGGAAAACCTGATGGGCGTCTCCATGCAGGCGCATAAGGCGCTGACCACCAGTACGCCGGTGAATCTTCGCTACGCCCGGACCTGCTACGATCACCTGGCGGGCGAGCTGGCGGTCAATATTTATGAGTTTATGCTGCGGGAGGAATGGCTGGCGGCAGATGGCCAGGCCCTGACGCCAGCCGGTAAAACCCAGTTTGAACGCCTTGGCGCAGTACTTAACGCCCGCCCGCGACGCAAGTCTTGTTGCCCCTGTCTCGACTGGAGTGAAAGACGTTTTCATCTGGGAGGCGACGCCGGTTCGGCGCTGATGGCGCTGCTTGAGCAGAAAGGATGGATAACCCGCACACCGGGATACCGGGAAGTGCAAGTGACCGACAGCGGCAGAGCGGCGCTGTCCCGGCTGTTTAACCTGAAGGTGAGCGGATAGCCTGAGTTTAGGCTACATCACATTTTCGCCGACCTGCTCCGGTTTAGGCCGGTCGGGCCATCAGTAAGACGCCCGGCGTTCAATCGCTGGCCACTTGCGATCTGGCGATAAACTGCGCTATTCCTGTCACGAAATGCATGGCGTTGATGGACGTTGTGCTGCGGGAAATCGGCGCTGGCATCGCGCAGCGAGCGCCCGGCAAAAGCATTGACTGAATATCAAAAAAAAGCGGGAGCCCATCGGCTCCCGCTTTTACTTAATCCACCAACGGGATTACATGTTCGCGATAATCGCGTCGCCAAACTCTGAACATTTCAGCAGTTTCGCGCCTTCCATGCCTTTAACGATCAGGTCTGCGGCTTCGAACCACTGCATGTGGCGCAGCAGTAGTTCTCTGCATTGCTCTTAATACTTTGATTTTTAAAAAAAATATGTTTCTGAACACTTATCTAGAACCATTTTTATGTTAATTCTAACATGCTGATTACATGATAAATTATCCGAGTTTTGATAACATATTTTCTCTCAATCAGTACTCTTTTGTTTGAACCTGCTTGTTCAAATCACGAACTTGTTTTGTTAACTCCTGCACCGTAAGAACAAGATCCGCGATGATGGCCGTATGGTCTACGTTAAGGATATTGATCTTCTCGCCATCAATTTCTACATCGCCGCTTTGAAAGGTGTAAATCGGGTCAACTTTTTCAGCTTGTTGAGCAATAAATCCACGCCTACGGCGTGTTTCGCCTTTCATGTTGAACTCACATACCCCCAGCGCGTTAATACGCCTGGAGGCCCCTTCCTGGGATTCCGTAAAATCCTTTTTCAGCCGCACGTCTGAGCCAGTGGTCATAACATCGCCTTTAGGGGTGGAGATTGTCCCACCGGTGTAAAAGAGCCAGGCATCTTTTCTGTCAAAACCGTCCATATACAGTACCACCCGGTGGTTGTACCCAACGTATTCTTCAAGGTAGAAACCACCCCACGCTCCGGAGGTGTCACCGTTACCGCCGCGTCCCAGCATTCTGGATCGAATACGTCCGCCTGAAACCAACGAACCATCAGCAGGGGAACCAAAGTCTGTTCTGTTGGCCGAAAGGTCGACTCCGCATTGCGCCCACCCTCCAATATCTGCCATACCACCAACACGAAGATCCCTGTCAACTCGCCAATGACTACCTTGTACACTAATTTGATCGGCGGCAGTGGCCATAATCCGCCCGGTGAAGTCGTCGGTGCTGTAGTTAAAATGAAAGTCGATGTACGGAGTGCCCATCGACAGCTCTAACGCCTGGGAATACAGCTTGCCCTTTGCCGTATTATCGAAACCACCACCGACAACCAAATCTCCGGGCAACGTCGTCTGGTTGTTGGTGCCAATAACGAGGATGTCATCATAGGTGTCTGACGGTGATACACTGGTCGCTCTTGAACGCTGAACCCTGAACGGTGTTCCCGAGCCAACGGCAATCGTCCCGCCTTGCCCCTGTTTTTTGAGCAGAGCCAGATCTGAGTTCTTACCGAGAATAAAACCGGCATTATCGCTGGTTATAACCTGCGAGCCGTCGAGTTTGTTTCCTCCGGTGAGTTTTGCCAGCGCGTTAAGATCCGAGGCCTTCGCCATCCCGGCTATCGCCGGCACGGTCACCTGCTTTCCTGTGATCGGGTCAGTCAGGGTGATATTGCCGCTGCCGGTCAGGGCCATCGACCAGCCCTCCACTACACTACGCCAGAATGCAAACGCGCTGGCCAGCTGGTTAGCAAACGACGAGGTGCTGGCGGTTTCAGCGGTAATAATGCCGTAACTGGCACCGGAAAATGCGGTGGTGATATTCCGGGTCAGCGTCAGTTGCGTGTCGCTGTCCACGGATTTGATCGCATACAGGTCAGCACTACCGCTGCGGTAGACCACTAGAATCGACCCGGGCAGTATCCCCAGCGCCTCCTGTGACCATTTTGTTGTCGCACCTGTCACCCGTGCCTGCGACGCGGCACCCGTGACGGTACCGACTTCATACATCGCCATAATAAAGTTCCTCCTGGATGATTTTCCCTGGAAAAAGAAAAGGCCCCTTGCGGGGCCATATATTGTTATCAGGTTGATGAACCGCGAATTACGTTGTTATTGCGCGCGGCGAAGGCGTCGAATCTTGAGAGGATGGTTAATACCATCTGTCCGTTACGGTCCAGGTAACAGCCATATCGCAGAACAGCGTCGCCAGTACCGGCAGGGACGACAAATGACATGTTGTCTACGTTCATTGACTCTTGCGCCGTTAACAGGCGTGTTGCTCCACCTGTTTCATACATAAGCTCAATGCCTAGCTCCATACTGCCGCCACCAGACGTAGCGCCTGTGCCACGAAGAAGCATTGCATACGACAGATAGCCAGGATTCAGTCCGCCGTCAGCCCCTGGCGCGTAGGACATCCCCGCTCTGAGTTTCGCGCCGCCGTAGATAGTGATGCTATCCGTCTGGAGGAGTCCACCGCGAATATTGATCACCTGGTCGAAATTCTGCCGCCGGAACCGGGCCAGCTCAAACCACTGCCATGTAGCCTTCGGCACCTTGCGCGTGCGGTGCTGAGCGATGTTGATCGCAAATGACCCGATGTCGCCCTCGATGTGGTTCGCATATACCGTCCCCTGGAACCAGCCGTCAGTCGCATAAACCGCACCGCGAACGATCACGTTGTTGAACTGCGAAGAGCCATCCTTAGCGATACGCCAGCCGCGTGACCCGTCTACAAAGTCATTCGAGCGGATCTCGTTGCCGATCTTCGCGTTCGTGATGGAACCGTCCGCGATTTTGGTTGAGGTCAGGGAACTGTTTTTGATACGTGCCGTATCGATATACAGTTCATTGCCTTCGGCAACCATCACCGGAACAGCCGTCGCATTATTACGGTTAAACAGCGAGAAGCGGTCGGCATAAAGGATAATGTCGCTCGTTTCACCATTGCTGCCCAGCGTAATCCCCGCGCCAACCTTCTTCCCGTTAACCGTCTCAACCTTCATCGACCACAGAGAACTCACCGTACCATTCACAGCCGCCACGGTTTTGGCGGTATTCTGAACGGAAGCACTGAGATCCCCGACACTGGATGTCAGGGTCGTCTGCTGCGTTGCCAGCGCCTCCAGTGCCGTTGCATGCGTCTGCTGGGTACTGGTGATACTGGCCACCGATTTAATCGTGTTGTCCAGCGTCGTCTGGTTTTTGATGTTGGCGGCCGCCTGCGCGTCAATCTGCGACTGAAGCGAGGTATTCAGACTGGCCTGTGTGTTCTGGCTGTCGCTCAGCGTCTTCGCCATGTTATCGACGCGGGAGTTGGCATTATCCACTTTCGTGGCCAGTGCCGCCTGCTGCTGCGCCTGGGCGGTGATTTTCCCTTCGGCATCCGTTACGCGAGCCGTCAGACCGCTTACGGCACTCGCCGTCGCGTCAGAGGCATCCTGTGCCGCTTTCGCATCGGTAACATCCGTGATAACCAGATCGTCGATATACAGCGAATAACCGGGGGTGCCGCTGCCGGAGGCGCCACGGGTGGAGATCCAGACCACCGCGCGTGTTCTGCCACCCCCGTTGTTACTGGCAATACCCGTAAATTTCACCCACTTATCACGCGCACCAAGAGCGGCTTCGCTGACAGTGACCGCCGACTGCCAGGAGTTTTGACCGGCAGCATTCAGTGAGTTGATACCGACCAGCGTTGTCCACCCGGAGGAGGGTTTCTGATCCGCCGGCATCATGGCCCAGAACTCAAACCGGAACTTCGCATCCTCACGGACTGACTGCCAGCTCCCAAGCTGTTTATCGCTGTTGCCGTTATTGTTCGCTTTCCGGCTCACCTGCAGGCTCTTATTGCCGGTGAATTTCTGAGACGCCACCACAACGGCGGTGCCGCCCCCGCCCAGCACATGACCATCTCCGTAGCTTTCGAACGTTCCGTCAACCCACGGATTAGCGCCCTGAGTGCGGATGGTATTGATGGTGCTGGTCAGCGACGTGATGCTCTGCGACTGGCTGGTGATGGTTTTTTCCACCTGGCTTACGCGACCGGTAAGTGAACTCACCGCGGACGTGTCGGCCTTTTTACTCACCGTATCGTTTGTCGACCTGAGGCTGTTCTCCAGCGCCGTTACCGAGGAACTCAGGGAGTCAATATTACCCCCCTGGGCCTTCACTGTGTTCTGGAGCGTGGTAATTGCCGACGCGTTCGCATCAGCCTTCATCATCACACCGCCGGCGGCGCCCAGTCCCATCATTACCCCGTTCACAAACTCGACTGAGGTCGAAATGTGGGCAGTGGCGTCACCACCGGTTGGCGCACGCAGTTCCAGACCATCGCCCGGCCTCATGCCTTTGCGGCCAAGGAGAATATAGGCACCACGATACGGCAGGGAGTTGACGACTTCGGATGTACCACCAAGAGATTCCAGAGCAGACAATATCTTACCTCGGTTGCCAGATGGCTCATCGAATGTCAGGACGCAAACGTAAGTGCCACTGGCCAACGCCTCGATATCAGCCGACATCGTGGCACCATTATTCGCGCTGCCAAAAACATCGTATGTTTTGGAGGTCGCAATCACCGTTGATCCGTCGCTGTGTTTTGCAAAAGTGATCAGCGCCCAGCTACGACCGGGGGTAAACAGGTTATTACCGCTTTCATCAAACACACCATGAGGTACGCTGGAGCCCAAACCACGTGCTGCGACAGTGAACACAGTGCGACGGTTTATGGAGGCCTGTAGTTTGGTAATGTTACTGTTCGCCGCGGTTAAATCGCCCCCCTGAGATATCACCGTGTTCCGTAAATCCTGCAATGCAGAAGCATCAGCCTTCTTACCGATATCGTTCTGAGCGGTAGCCAGTCCGTTTTCCAGTGAGGTGGTTCTATTACCAATAGAGCTGATTGCATCACCCTGCGTCTTAACCGTACTGGTCAGCGAGTCAATAGCGGAACTATTCGCTATAGTCGTTGCGTCTCGACGGGTAACAACGACGTTATAGATTGTGACACCCGCGGTAACGCCTATGTTCGGTTGCAGCCTTGCTGTGGTCGCGCCGACAGGAACGACAAACGTACCGCTTACAGCCTTCTTCTCACCAGCTTGATAACTCAAGTTGTTTGTGTAGACGGTTTTATTGTTGAGAATAGGTCCGTCAAAGCGCAACCCCCAGGCGAAAGTAATTGCCGCATCCACCAAACACATCAGGCTTAAATCCAGCGTATCGCCCGGTGTCACTTCAAACGGTGCGGAGCTCGGTTGCCATCCCCTTGCGCTGCTCACAGCAGCATAACCGTCAACAGTTGTCGCGTTCCCATCCCACCCCTGTGCGTTATTGAGCATCTTGGCGTTAGGGATGAGGTTAGCACCAGACGTCAGGCTATTCTCGATGGCCGTTACACGAGTGCCCTGGCTGGAAATGTCATTACCCTGCTGCGTCACCGTGTTCTGGAGTGTCTGCAGGGATGAAGCATCTGCCTTCTTCGCGACGTTAGCATTAGTGGTGCTAAGACCATTCTCCAGCGACGTTGTGCGATTACCAATAGAGGTAATGGTGTCGCTATGTTGGTTCACTGTCGTTGTCAACAAGTCCACAGCGGACGCACTGGCGCTATCAGTTGGAGAGTTGTTCCAATCGGAAACAACGTTACCAACCTCCAGCTTCGGACTGCTGATGTACACAGTCTGGTCGTTGGAAGCATTGCTCTCGATACGACACAGAATAAGGCGCTTGGTACCCGTGGTAGGGGTATGCTTCCACTTAACCCAATAACGAGCCCAAGAAGTAGTCAGCGTAAAGTATGCGCGGCCATCTGTGTTACCGCTTTTAATACCCTGGCTGGTCTCGGAAGACTTTGTGGTGTTGGGATTATAGAAGAACACCGTCATTGGCTGCCCGTCGACAGCACCTTTCGCGTAGAAGCTGTAAACGTATTCACCAGCATCTACAGGCGCATCGAGTGTGATTTCCCGCAGATCCTTGTAACCGGAGCCCGCTTTTGTCGTTGCGCCAAGTACTGCGTTACCACGATACGTCTCGCTGATCACGTTAGACCATCCGGTCATAGCGCCGGAGTTCTTAATTAAGTTTGTCCCACCGACAGAAATAGAATCAACTTTGTTGTTCAGCGTTGTGACAGACGAACTCGTTGAGGTGATGTCTTTTTCGGTCTGAGTGACACGGTTGGCCAGCGTCGTCAGAGCAGTAGCGTCTGCTTTCTTGCTGACGTTGTTATTAGTCGTCGCCAGATCATTTGTCAGTTTAGTGATGCTGTTACCCTGACTAGTGAGCTGGTCGCCTTGTTGGGATACGGTCGAATTCAGTGTAGAAATCGCACTAGCGTTAGCATCTGCGGTATTTTGCGCATTGTAGGCATCAGTCACTTCGGTAAGGACTATGTCATCAATGAGGAATGAGTTACCCGCCTTAACGCTACTAACGTTAGGGACAGAAATCCTGAACATCGCCTGCTTAACACCGCTCTTCGTTGATTTCAGGTAACCAGAAACCTTCGTCCATTGAGTCGAAGAGAGATCCTTTGCCGCTTTGGTAACTGCTGGCCACTGCCAGGATTCGTCCTGATACTGGAACGATAAGCCAACGGAAATCTGCACGTTGTCGGCCATAGCGGTGCTCTTGGCGTCCAGCTTAATCCAGCATTCTAGATAAAAGACTGCGTTATCCCGAACCTGGAACCCGCTAAATATGTGGTTATCGCTGTTATCAATTCCGGTAGCGTTATAATCATTCGGACGCGTTACACGGATGCACTTATTACCACCGTGGGAGTCATCGGTGCTTACGATAACGCGGTTATTAGACAGGTTGTAGTTAGCCGGGTAGCTTTCAAAAGTACCATCAGGGAGCAAATTAGCGCCGCGTCTGGATTGCTGGCTCAGAGAGGTATTAAGAGACGTAATGCTGCTGTTCGCCGCTGTCAGACCAGTCTCTGTATTCTCCACTCGCCCAGTCAGAGAGTTCAGCGCAGTCTGATCTGCTTTACCAGCCACATTCGCGTCTGTCTGCGTCAACGAATTGCGGAGCTGGGTGATACTTTGCGAATTGCTGACCACATCCTTACCGATCTGGCTAACATTCGAGCTGAGTACGCCTGCTGCGTTTGACAGCGCGGAAACCCCGAGACCGGAGTACATCTCATCAACCTTGTCTGACAGCTTCAGGCCCAGGTTGATATACGCCTGTCCGGTCCACTGGTTCACCAGAAACTCAACGGTATTCCAGCCTGCTTTCAGTTCAAAACTAACGGTACTCGTGCTTGCGTTACCCCAAGCGACCTGAACCCCATTCACAAATACAACGCCGGTATCATCAAACACCCTGCTACCCGGCCCCATTGTGACGGTTGTGTTGGCGGCCACTTTCACCTGGCAGGAATACAGCGCGACCAGATAGCTACCGGCGAACGTGAAGTCCAGTTTGGTCGTATCGGCCACCTCATCCACGGTCGTAGGTGCCACAGCGCGAATATCACTAAAGGACGGAAGTGCCACGCCACTAGCCAGCTGAATAGGATAGATCCGACGAGACCAGCTATTCCGCAGGCCATTGACCAGCCGATTCGACAGACTGGTGAGGTTGTTAGTATTGCTGCGAATATCCTGGCCGTTTTGCTCTACCTGCTGTGTTAACGCGGTGACCGCGCTCGCCTCCGCTTTCTTCTCCAGCGCGGCATTTGTCGTGTTCAGGCTGTTCTGCAGGTTCGTCAGCTGCTGGCTTTGCGAGGTGATATGCCCTTCCGCTGTATTGACCCGGTTCGTTAGTCCGGTAACGGCGCCGGCGGTGGCATCGATGTCCACCCGGTCGGTAACGTCAGTGACGTAAAAATCATCGAAGTAGCGGCTTCCGCTAATCAGATAGTTGCTCATCGTCACCGGCAGGCTGGCTGTCTCCGTCGCTTTCCAGCGACCGGAAATCAGGCTCCAGTTTGTCCCCACCGTACCGCTGTTATATGGACGCTCAAAAACCGGCTGGCCGGCAGAGTTACCGATCCGCAGCTTGTTGTTCCCCGCGCCATTATCCGTCGTCGCTCCGGGTTCCTTGACCCACACCCCGATTTCATAGGTTCGCCCCTGAACAAACGGGATGTATTGCCCCGGAGACACGCTTCCCGGATCAACCTTCAGCGCCCGCGTCCCGCTGTGAGGAGCGGAAACCTCCACCACACTGGTCGCGGTTGACCGCCCGGTATAACCATCCAGCCCGCGTTCAAACGAGGGATTCACGACTAGGTTACCCGGTATCTGCCCGCTGGCATCGATATCTGCCGCGACCTGCGAGAGGCTGTTCGACAGGTTCGTCAGCGAATTGCTCTGGCTCTCCAGCGTTTTGCCCTGCTGCGTCACTTTCGTGTCGAGCGTGGCCAGCGCAGTCGCATCGGCTTTCTGCGCCAGCGCTTTATCGGTATTCGCCAGATTTCCGGTCAGCTTCGTGATGGCGCTGTTCGCAGCCGTCAGGTCATTGCCCAGCTGTTTGACGGTATTGGTCAAATCCTGCACCGCTGTCGCATCAGCCTTTTTGGCCACTGCGGCATTGGTGGTTGCCAGCCCGTTTTCCAGCTGGGTTGTCCGGTTGCCGGTCGAGGTCAGCAGATTACCCTGTTGAGTCACGGTGGTGGTCAGGGAGTCAACCGCCGCCGCCGTGGCGTCCGCAGTATCCTGAACCTTTTGCGCCGCTGTCACATTTCGCATATGCCAGTCCGTAACGAACCATACGGTGCCATACGGGCTGTTCTGCGAGATCTGCAGGAACGGGCGGATATAACCCCTGTCCACCATCGCCTGCGTGACCTTGAAGCGCCAGGTGGTTCTCTGCCAGGTCGCGGAGGGGGATTTTCCGCCACCCGCCATGAGTGGCGCACCGGTGCTAGTATCTGGCCGAACGGCGGTACCAACATACAGATTAAAATTCGCGGTGCCGGCGCCGCAGGCAACCAGTGCGCTGATCTCAATCACATCGTTAAGCGTGGCCGGGAACGCGGCAAAGTTAGGATGGTGATCCCGGCTGGCAATTCTGGCCGCATAACCATACGGGCATCCCGACGGAACATCCTCAGCCGTCGTGGATACCACACTGAACCCCATCTGGTCGTAAGTTGGATCAAATGTCGGGTTGGGAATTAAATCCCCGCCTGATGCGTTTCCGGCCCGTACAGCGGATTTCAGCGAGGTAATGTTGGCGTTAGCAGCCGTCAACCCGGATTCCGTCTTCTCCACTCGTCCGGTTAGCGAGTTCATCGCCGTCTGATCCGCTTTGCTGGCCACGTTCGCGTCTGTCTGCGTCAGCGCATTCCGGAGCTGGGTGATGCTCTGCGAATTGCTGACTACATCGTTGCCAATCTGGCTGACATTCGAGCTGAGTACGCCGGCTGCGTTTGCCAGCGCGGAAACACCGAGACCGGAGTACATCTCAGCAACCTTGTCTGACAGCTTCAGGCCCAGGTTGATATACGCCTGTCCGGTCCACTGGTTCACCAGAAACTCAACGGTATTCCAGCCTGCTTTCAGTTCAAAACTAACGGTACTCGTGCTTGCGTTACCCCAAGCGACCTGAACCCCATTCACAAATACAACGCCGGTATCATCAAACACCCTGCTACCCGGCCCCATTGTGACGGTTGTGTTGGCGGCCACTTTCACCTGGCAGGAATACAGCGCGACCAGATAGCTACCGGCGAACGTGAAGTCCAGTTTGGTCGTATCGGCCACCTCATCCACGGTCGTAGGTGCCACAGCGCGAATATCACTAAAGGACGGAAGTGCCACGCCACTAGCCAGCTGAATAGGATAGATCCGACGAGACCAACTATTCCGCAGGCCATTGACCAGCCGATTCGACAGACTGGTGAGGTTGTTAGTATTGCTGCGAATATCCTGGCCGTTTTGCTCTACCTGCTGTGTTAACGCGGTGACCGCGCTCGCCTCCGCTTTCTTCTCCAGCGCGGCATTTGTCGTGCCCAAATCGCTCGTCAGTTTCGTGATGGACTGACCCTGGCTGGTTATCCTGTCGCCCTGCTGGGTAACAGTAGACTCCAGCCCGCTCAACGCCTCATTCGTACCAGCCAGGCCCGTTTCCGTCTGGCCCACCCGGTTAGTGAGTGATGTTAACGCGGCTCCCTGCGATGTCAGCGTGGCACCCTGTTGCTCAACTTTCTGCGTCAGGGACGTCAGCGCGGTCGCATCGGCTTTTTTCCCGAGGCTGGTTTCCAGGCCTCCGATACGACTCGCCTGCGCACTCTGCTCTGTCGTCAGAGAACTCAGTTCACCAGAAACAGCAGCTTTGTTGTCGTTAAACTGCGTCTGCAGGGACTCTCTGGCCTTAACTTCCGCTGAGATGGCGGTAACGCGCGCCGTTTTTTCCTGGTACAGCAGCCCAGAGGTGACTTTCTCCAGATCGCTGCCCTCATAGGAGCCACGCATCTGCGCCGCCAGCGTGCTGCGTGCCTGCGCTTCGGCGGTCAGCGCGTTACTCAGCGTACTGCGCACATCCTGCAGAGCCGCCGTACTGGCGCCGGGTGCTGGCCGGCCAACGGCGATCCAGTCGAATTCGATAAAGTTGCTGGCATCCTGCTGGTTCGTCAGGTCCAGACGAATACGATCAATGTTCCCTGTCCAAGGAATATCACGCACCGTCAGGGTTGCCACCCCATCGGCATATTCTGGCTCAGCAACAATGTATCGCTTCGTGTTATTGAAGTTTTCGCCGGCAGACACCCAACGGATCTCACCCGCCCAGACTGGTTTGCCGGTTTTACGAAAGCGCAGCATGATGAAGCGGTACGCCGCACCATCGACAGCCAAACCGCCAGGAGAGGTAATGTACGGATCGGTGGCGCTGTCCGCCGGGCGTAACCAGCCATCCTGGGACACTCCCGGTACGCCGGCGCTTCCGGTCCAGCCCTCGGTCGTCTGATTGTTGAAATGCCAGATAACCTGCGAATCGAACTGGATATTAGCGCCGGCAGCGAGGCTGGACATTTCCCGCGCCAGATTTTCATCGGCACTCTTCATTACCTGAGTCAGGCTCTCGATACTCGCCTCAATCCCCTGCGTTGCCGCCAGCAGTTCATCAGCAGCCTGTGCCGCCTTCGCGTTAACATCTGCGATACGATCCGCAGTTTCCTGCTTAACCGCATTGGTTAACGTGGTGTTGACCTGAGACAACGACTGCTTCAGGCCATTCTCGGCAGTTTTAATCTGCGCATTCAATGCGGCATCGCCGTCGGCCAGCGACTTGCTCAAAATTGCTATCTGCTGATTCGCATCAGCGACGGCGGATTTTGCCTCCTGAATCCCCTTGTTTGCCTGAGCCAGACCAGAATCGAGAGACTCATTTACCGAGGTAAGCTCATCCGTGATGGTTTTATTCACGGCGGAGATCTTCCCGTCAACATCAGCAGTGATGCTTTTCGCCGATGCATCAATATCCTGGCTGACTTGCTTCGCCTGATCTGCGGCTTCCTGACGCAGCTCTTCAGCGGTCTGCTCCAGTTCCTGCTGCGTATTGCGGATACCTTCCTGCGTTTCGCTAATGGTGCGCTGCGTTTCCTCCCAGGCATCCGTATCCTTGATCGCATCGGTCAGGTTTTCGTAGTAGTCATCAAAGTTATCGCTGGCCATCCCCTGGACCCAGCCGGTCCACGGGCTTTCATTGTCAAGACGATCCACAAGGCGCGCCCGGTACCAGAATTCGGCGCCCATACTGAGGCCCATCTGCTGATAGCTTTTCCCCGGATAGGCTACGTCTGATAATGGCATTGGCGCACTGCCGTCCTGGTTTTTGCTGTACTGCAATTCCGTGCGCAGCGTATCCCCGGAGCCGGTCGGGAACTCCCAGCTAACCTGGACCCCATGAACCAGCGAACGGGTTGCCAGCGCCAGCGGTGCCAGCGGCTCGCCGACCTTGCCGGTCAGGGTTTTCTCTTCGGAATACGCCCAGCCGCTCGAGATCTCCGCCGCATTGATCGCACGGACGCGAACCAGGTAACGACCGGCATAAATGCCGCTGACCTCAAACGAGGTGGTCGAGCTGCGCGGCACATTAATCCAGTTCCCGTCGTTACGGCGCCACTGCGCCTCGTAGGCAATAGCGCCGCTGACCGCTGACCAGTTAACCTGCATCGTTTCGACGCTGATCCCCTGATTCACGACCGAGCGGGATGTGATGACAATATCGTCAGGAGGTGACTGGTTGCCCGCCGGCAATACGCTAACCGGGCGCTGGTCGATAATAGCGCCGGTATCGATGCGGGGGAATTTATCCGGGTCATGTGCCACGCCGGTGATCGTGAGGGTGGCATCGCTGTTCTCTTTTACCCCTGTAACCCGGTACTGCTGCAGGAAGAGGTCATCGGATTCAATGGCCCAGACGCATTCCCGTTCTGGTGTCTCACTGTACGCCGTTGTGACCGTAATCTGCCGGCGTCCGTTAACAGCCTGAATAGTCCGGCTCTGTGAGATCCCGGATGGCAGGTTTAGCTGGAGGCGGTCGCCAGGTTTGGCATCCACATCACGATCCAGCGTAATCACCCGGCCATTCACCGCGCTGATTCGCCCGCCGTTGACCCGTCCGGCCAGCAACTCATCCGCCAGGGCAATGATATAACCGGGTTGAGGAATGCGACCGTCCAGCCCGACATCAATTTCGACCATGCGGTCCTTATTGTTGGTCAGTATGCCCCACAGCCCCTTACGGTGGGCTTCGCTCTGGCGCGTACAGCCAATCGCCGTCATTTCGAGCTGGTTAAAACTGTAGCGGGAAACCAGTTCCGGGATAAATGCCGGCTCCATTGCATCAGCATAAGCATTATCCGGATCAGACCAGGAAACCAGGGCGTTGGTGTACCGAACCTGGCTGCTGCTGCTCGAATAACGGGGTTTGCCGATAATATTGGCGCGCGTATAGGTAAAATCGACATCACGCGGCATATCAGCCTGCACAACAATCTGCTCACCGTTCCAGCAGGTCATGCCCCGGAAAATGGCGGCAAAGTCTCGCAGCACGGTGTAAGCATCGTTGCGTTCCTGGACATAGACGTTACAGGTATAGCGCGGCTCCATGCCGTCACCACCGCGCCCGTCAGGAACCAGCTGATCGCAGTACTGTGCAATCTGGTACAACGTCCATTTCGAAATATTGGCGCTGCTCAGACGATTACCGAGACCAAAACGGTCAGCTATAACAATGTCGTAATAGATCCAGGCCGGGTTATCCGTCCAGGCCCATTTAAACCCGCCGGTCCAGACGCCGGTATATTCGCGGGTTTCCGGATTGTAGTTATCCGGCACACGAATCACGCGCCCACGCGGCTCACAGGAAATTTGCGGAATGGAGCCATTAAACTGGCTGGAGTCGAACTCGATATAAAGCAGCGCGGTGTTGGGATAACGCAGCTTCGCGTCAATCACTTCGGTATAGCTCTGCAGCGTCATCACGTCGCCAACTTTGACACTGTTTGCATCCGGAGAGATTTTACGCAGGCGTAGCGTCCAGGTACTGCCGGCCTGGGGAAGATCAATACGATGGCTCCGCTCATAACCGGAGGTGGTTTTACCCGTGACAGCGGTTTCCAGCACCGTCTGCCAGGCGCCGCCGTCGGTCTGCAGGTCAATCGCATACTTGACGGTATTGCCCACCACGTCGCCGTCATCTTCCTGTTTCATCAGGGACGGCCATTTCAGGCGGACACGAACGGCAGAAAGCTGGGTATTAGTAAAGGTATGGGTCCAGGCTGTCTTGCTGGAAACTTCCGTTCCTACACTGATTTCATTTTCAGTGCCGGGAATACCCTGAATATAAGTCTGTGCCTGCGTGCCAGGGCGAAATTCCCAAGACACGCCACTGAAGTTTTGCGAACCATCAGCATTTTCAAGCGGAGTGCCATCAAGATAAATATCTTCCCCGGTTAAACCACCTGCAAATTCACCCTCACCTAATGCGAGCAGAATTTTGGCTTTCGCAACGGACTGTAAATCATCCGGCTGTTCCGTCGGTGTACGCTGCTTTGAGCCGCCACCCTTGCGCCCTTTAATTATGTTATTTGCCATATTACGCCCATAAAAAAAGCCACCGCAAGGTGGCCTGAATTGGATGGTTTACTGAATAAAACTTATTGCTGGTCTTCTACGTAAATACCGGCAGATATAATGGCGCCGCCAATTCGCCTTTTGCCATAAAGCAAAGGGACCGGGTATCCCTGAGAGGCAGTGTTCGTCACGCCCCCAAAGGCGTAGGACGCTTTATTGTCAGCGGATTCTTTTCGTGCCAGGCCTGCTGGCTGTGGAGAAAGCATCTGAACGACGCCGCCGAGCATCATGGCGCCGCCAGCCATCATTACATTAACCCCCCACGGCTGATCGAATCCGAAAGTGGCTATAGCTCCAACCGCAACAATGACCGCACCTAAAATAGTCTGAAGAAAACCGGCTTTTTTGCTACCAATGACTACAGGGACAATGCGGATTACTTCCCCGGTTATGGGGAATCCTAAGTCATCTAGACCTATATTTTTTTCATCCTTAAATACCGCATAAGTTAGTCCACGTTCTTTACTTGTAATCATGAATTTTTCGAAGCCTGGTATCGTTGCCGATAATGCCTGCCCTGCTTCATGAACAGTGCTAATTAAACGATAGTGAATTTTCCCAAAAGTTTTACCTAATACTCCAGAAAGTATTATTTTGGTCATTGTTTCCTTCATATATACCCCGGGAATAAAAGCCCGAATATAATCGGGCCTATAATTTTCAAAGACGCACTTCTTTAATTAATTCCTTTCCATTCCTTAAAATGGTGACTTTCACATTATCCCCTGAGTGATACTTTTCCATCACCGAGGTTAAGTCGTACTGGCTTCGCACCGCATCATTCCCTACCGCTGTGATAATATCATCATCACGTAACCCTGCGTTATAAGCAGGTCCGTCATGAGTAACACCTTTTATTATCATTCCTGCGGAATAAGACGTGTTTTGCACTTCATTCCCCTTGGTATCAGACATTCTTGCCATAAAACCCATTCTGACTGGTGCAAATTTCTCAATATAATCATTAATGTATTTATTGAAATTAATAGCAGCCTGATATACATCAGGAACGCATCCAAACATATTTGAGCATGATATACGTACGTTTATTGAGCTAGCACCTGTAGGTAACGGGTTTTTGGTTACTTGGCAAGCGATTGCTGCACTATTAGCAGGGGAATTATATGTTTCTATATAATCACTGCTATAGTTCTGGATTTTCATTCCACAATTCTGATTCACCCACTGTCTTGCAGCAGCCCAAGCTGCATCGCATTGTTTTTGGGATGAACAGCTTGGCGTGGTTCTGTCAATTTCAGCTTGCTGCTTTTGTCTTTCTGAGTTTGATACACACCCTGCTAGTGCTAATGTAGCTAAAAATATCACTACTTTTTTCATATCCATATTCCCATGAGTAAAGGAAGCTAGATGTTACCAAAGAGAAGTGATATATAAAGCCTAAATTAATGTTTTGTATCGAACAATCTTCATTGTCCTTTCCATCCAGTACCCACCATACGGCACGCGCTTGCTGAGATGGCCATACAGGTGATGCAGCAGCAGGTTCCCTTTCAGCAGAATCCCGGCGTGGTTCCACTTATCCGCCTGCACCTGCATGATCACCATATCACCCGGTTGCGGTGGACCATCAAACTCACGGAACCCGCATTCATACCAGCAGTCCTGATAAAAATTGTCCGGATACTCCTTTTCCCACCACGGATAATCGACGCGGTAATCGTGCAGCTCGATGCCGTGGGTTTGCCTAAAATAGCTCATCACCAGGCCCCAGCAATCGTAGTGGCCCAGCACGAATGGTCGCTCGAGGAGCGGCAACTCACCACGCGGGTGGATGGTACGGAGATCGCCTTCTGGCCAGCTGATAATATGCCAGGGGAGAAGGGTCGCGTCGCATTGCGCTTTATCCAGTTCGCTCGGCTGGGTGGTGGCATCAGGATGGCTGTGAACAATACCGGTGATCGTTCCCCATTCCTCAACCTCCGCATAATCCTCCGGCGCCAGCACAAAATTATCTTTCGACTCTGTGGCCAGGTTCCGGCAGGGGAAATAACGCTCCGCTCGCCCCCTCTGGGCGACGAGGCCGCAGGCCTCGCGCGGATATTCTGCGGCCGCATGTTCCTGGATGGCCTTAATCGTTTTCTGACGCATATCAGCTCCTGATTAATGAGGTGCCAGGGAACCCGCCAAACGGCAGTTCGCTATTCTCACCATAACGTAATTTGCAGGCCGTGAGCGTTCCGTTGCAGACATCCTGCGACGGGTCATCAACTGGCTGATTGTTCCTGTCAAAATACCGGGTGCCGGCATAGTCGCACCCGTTACCGCTGCGGTACTGATTGCGGATACACCAGGTGCAAATCGCATGCAGCTGGCGAGTGGGGATCATCATCCCCTGCAGGGCAAACGGGCTGGAGAGAGTAAATTCCACCTTCTCATCGTCTTCATAATGCTTTACGTCGATGAAGAAAAGGCGCCGTTTCTCCTGCGTCGGATCAGCTGAGGCATTCCCTTCCGGAAAGTTCTTCGCATCGAGATACTGTTTTTGCGTGTCGTGGATGACAACCCGCGCCAGAGCCAGATCGTCGTAATGAAGACAGAGCGCGGATATCTTTCCGTCGATATTCCCTACCCGCAGCGTTGGCTGCGCGTCGCTGCCCGTGGTGGAGGACTCGATCCCTTCGATTTCACATGGCCAGGCTTTATACTCCCGCCCCTGCCACCAGATGCTTTTCGCCGGCAGCTTATCCAGGTCGCCGCCAGCGGCGAGGATTTCGGCTGCAGTATGGGGAACGTTATAGCCGTGGAAATACAAAACCTCATCCAGGCCAAACGCCTGGCCATCGATCTCCAGGAGACGAACCTCATCGCCTGGCTCTAACTTCTGATAATTCGCGTTAAGGCTCATGGTTTAAATGCCTGAATAAAAGTGGCTGAAAGTGAGTAATTTCCGCCGCCCAGCGGCACCGGTTTATATTGTTCGCAGCGGTAAAGCCCCACCTCTTCCAGAGGCGGGGTCCACTGAAACGCGCGGGTGCCGGCATGACGGTCGAGGAACTGCTTAATCGGACGGATATAGTCCTCCGTACCGACAAAACTCAGCTCCCAGTCCTGTGATCGGGTGTTAATACCATCGCCGGATACCTGCGTATACCCGTCACCGAACTGCGCCTTTCGGACACGAAAGTTAACGGTCTGCTGGGGATTAACCCGCGGACTCCAGGTGAATATCTCAATAGCCATTAGCGTTGCCCTTTAACTGCATTCCAGACCATCCCGCCAGGGCGCATATCCTGCGCCATCAGCTCCCTGTATTTTTTCTCCACAAACGAGCCGATCTGCTGACCAAACTGCTCAAAACCAGACGGCGCCTGCGTTGAGATGTTTCCGCCTTCAATCGTGATATAGACTTTTGGCCCTTCCGACGCGCCGGCGTTCTGAACACCACCGACAGCGCGTACACCCAGCGAACCATCGCCGGCACGCGTCAGCGGCATGATGGCCTCCGGCCCGGCCTCGCCAAATACGCCGGCCCCTTTTGCGAAAGCGAAGAACTGCGGAGAGTCGTAGACCTGGTTGCTGTAGGCACTTAATGAAGGAGAATCGAAGACACCGCCTTTGGCATAACCCGGTATTTGAAAGTTAAAGTTTTTACCTGCATTCTGAATCGCAGTACCTGTGCCGACATCAGCCGCTCCAGAAACACCACTTGCAATACTCACTCCAGCTCCCACCACGCCCATAATGGTTTGCATGACGGAACTGGTGACCAGCGCCTGAGCAGCCATATCAACGAGGTTTTTTATGACCGACTGCGTGAGCGAGGAAAACAGGTCAGCCATGTTCTCCTTAAAGCTTCTCGTCCGCGTCAGCATGCTCGTCAGGAAGTTGCTTGAGCGCTCATGGGCCGTTTCAAATAACCCGACGGCCAGGCTCTGGAATTCTCCCTGTGATCGGTATAACTCCAGTGACGTCTGATACTGCGCATCGGCGGATTCTTTCGTCGCCTTCTGCATCAGCATTTCGTACTGTTCTTTGCTGATCGCGCTGCCCTGGTAGTACGCCTGCAGCAATGCCTGCCGCTGCGCAAGCTGATTGCGCAGCGAGACCAGTGGATCAACTTCGCCGGCGATATCCAGTGCCGGCGCAGCGATTTCATCGGCATGCGCCTGCAGCAGCTCTTTCGCAGTATCTCTGGCCAGCGTTATTCGTGCGGCCTGGTACTCTTTTTCATCAAGAAGGCGGGCTTTGAAAAGCTCAGCCAGGTCCCGGCTGGCTTCCTGCTCTTTTCGCAGAGTTTCCTGGGCGGGGGAATACTGCGCGGCCAGATCCAGTCGCTGTTTCTGGTAGTTCTCTGCATTCATTAACAGCGCGCGCTGCAGGTCAGCATCACTGGCGCCATTTTTCTTCGCCGCTTCCTGGAGCTCCCTGTTGCTGTCCTTTTCCTGCAGGTTAATTCTGGCCAGGCTGGATGCATGGGCTTCTTCAATTTGCTGCCGCAGCGTTTTGAACTGGTCGACCTGGGACTTACTGCCTTTCCCCGTGCCGGTACCGCCATCGCCGCCCCAGGGATTTCCATCTCCGGTCTCTTTGGGGGGCGTGCTTAACGCTCCTTTCAGATCGTCCGTAAGGGAGGTTATTTTTCCCGATAAACCCAGCTGAGCCAGTGTTTTTGCATCACTGACACGCTTAATGTTTTCCTCGGTTTTGCGGAGTCCCTCGTTAACGCTATCGAGATCCGCCCGCGCCCGCGTCTGGTCTTTTGTCACCCCTTCCAGCTGGCCGAAGGGGTCAAACCCTTTCAGGCTGTCGATACGACTGTCGGCATCCTGAATCTCTTTTATCAGCTGGTTACGCTGCACGACCTGGTTTTCGTACTTATCCTCCAGGTCGAACTGCTTCACATTTAACTGGTTAAGCGAGAGGCGCATCAGCGCTTCACTGGTTTCCACTACGGCATCTTTTAAATCAATGGCCGATTGCCGGGCTTCTTTTGCCTGTTGATGGAAATACAGTAATGCAGAGCCAGCCAGCGTCGCCGCGCCAACCGGACCACCAACAAAAGCCAGGGCGCCTCTTGCCAGGCCCACCGCAAAGGAGGCCGCACGGGCTGATATCGACAATTGCCGGTTTGCCGCTGCCAGTTTCAGTTTCGCCTGGCTGGCCAGATTGGTTTGCTCAGTTTCCTGTCGGATGAGGCGGGTAAACTCATCCTGGTAACTGATATTCATCCCGTACTGTTTAGCCGTCCGCTCCATCTGCCGGTAGTGGCCAAACTCAGCGTCGTTCTGTTTCAGGATGGCCGCTGTCGAATCCAGCGTTTTGCGGGCAATATCCGCATCAGCCTGCGCCCGCGCTTTTACCGCCGCCTGGCTTTCCCGCCAGGCCGCGATATTCTCCCGCAGCCCTGCAGTCAGTTTCGTGGATAACACGGGGATCAGGCTGTAAAGCGCCACGCTGGAGACGGTGTTGAAATTGTCTGCCAGGCTGTTCAGTGCCTCCGTGGCAACCTGAATCCCGCTGCGGAGTGGCCCGTTACTGCTCTGCCCGATCTTAATGACCATCCCTTCAAACGCACTGCTCAGCCCCAGCAAATCGCCGTTCAGGTTGTTAACCCTGATGGATGCCTGCTCATGCGCCGTTTTGGTACCGGTCAGGGAAGCGGTCAGCTCATCAAGCTTTGAACGGTTCTGGACCAGGATAGACGCCGCATTCAGGTTCTCCACGCCAAACAGTTTTACGGCCTGGGCCGTGGAGAGATTTTTCCCGGAAAGAGTGGTCAGCGCCTGGCTGAGACCAACCACGGACGGCTTGAGGCTCTTGTCCGTGCCCTTTTCCAGGTTCAGGATGACGTTACGCAGCGCCGTGCCGGCTTCACCGCCTTTAATTTCACGCTCTGCCAGCACCTGAATCGCGGCATTCAGCTGCTCAAAACCAACGCCGGCCTGTGCGGCTGCAACGCCACCATTTTTAATGGCGGCCGCTGTATCCACAATCTCCGACGACCCGTATTTCGCGCCGGCGGCCAGCACGTTGATATAACGATCCGCTTCCTGCGTGCTCGCCCCGTACTGGTTTAAGGAGAGCGCCAGCGTTCTGGTCGCATCGGGCAGCGTTGTGCCGGCGGCCTGCGCCAGGATAAGCGCGCTGTTCGTAGCCTTCTGCAGTCCATCGGACGTTTTTAAAAGCTCCGGTTTAGCCGACGCCATCAGCTTTAACGCTTCGGCGGCCTGGCTGGCGCTGTACTCTGTCGTGCGCCCCATTTCCTGCGCAGCCAGATCCAGCGCTTTCATTTCAGCTGCAGTCGCACCGGTGATGGCCTGCAGGTCTGATAATGCCTGTCCATATTGTCTGGACGTGGTGACGATCGTGCCGATGGAAAGGCCGGCTCCTGCCAGCCCCGCTAGCCGGCTGGCCATCCCGGATATCGACAGACCGACCTTCTTATAGGCGTCCTCCGTCTTTTTCGCGTCCGCCTGGGCATTACGGTTAAACCGTCGTGACTGGTTCTCCGCATCGCCATACGCTCCCAGCAGCTGGGATTTAAAACTGGCTGCGTTCAGGTGCAGCCCGACCGCTAAAGATGCGACGTCTGCCATTACATTAACGCCCTCATGACTGCCGCGCATTCATCATCGACCCGGGATGGCGCAGGTGTGGTTTCGGTAGGTGGCGCGTTTTCATCGCCAGGACGGCGGAAAATGCCCTGTTTCAGGAAGTAGGCTCGCCAGTGGTACAGCGTGTTTGCCGGCAATGCGGCAATTTTGGATGGGTCAGGCTCGCCCCAGCGGTCGGCCAGCCAGAAGATAAGCTCCAGCCAGGGCGAGTCACTCAGTTTTTTTCCGCTTCGTCCAGCTTGCCGATTGCGTGTTGCTTCACTTTTTCCACTGCGGCCAGCAGTTCGGGGTTTTCATGGGCCTTCAGCAGTTCGGCTGCCGTGGGTTTAAACTCATCCGGAATGGCCGTTCCATCCGGCTGAACCAGTGCATCGATGACGATCTGGATGACTTGCTCCGATGCCTCGCGCGCTGCGCCAGCTTTTGCGGTTTCAGCCATTTTCTCTTCGTAGCTGATGAGGTAATCCCCGGTCAGGCGGCGGATGAATACGGTGGCGCCAAATAACTCGGTTTTAATGACGGTTGGCTCCGATTTAAGCAACGCGGATTTCAGCGTGGACAGGTAATCTTTATCTTTCACAGGTAGTCCTTAAAAATAAAAAGCCACCCGAAGGTGGCTGTTTAAAGGTTAAGTTAATCAGGCACCGCCGGAGACAGCGACGGTTCCCCAAGCGATCTTGTTCTGTTTACCCTGAACAGTGATCTGGATGACCTCATTCGCCGGAGCGGCGATTTCATTCATCTGCCACCCGGACAGCGCCAGGAGCATCGTCGCTGTTCGCTTGTTGGGTAATTCGACGTATAACTGGATGGTCTTGCGGGCCTCTGCTGCGTTCAGCAGCGCGGCAAAATCGGTATTGCTCGGATCATCAATGAAGCCCAGCGACTTTTCAGGCCCGTCAGGCAGATCGCTGATGGACTGTTTCTGCTTATCCAGTAACGTGGTGCAGTCGACAAAGCCCCCCGTCTGCCCCATTGCACCCAGCGCTTTACAGTTAATCAGCGGTTTTAGCGCTGACGTGGCAGCGCCAGGCTCTCCGTATTTCACAATGGTGCCCGCCGGCAACATCGCATATTCAGGCGAAGTTTTATCAGCCATGTTTCTCTCTCTTTTTATACGGCAGCGGATGCTACCTGTTTTCAATGCCGTTTCGGATTTCCACGGTTAACACGCGCAAAACGGTCTGGAGGTTGTAATCCAGGGCGGGTCGGATAAAGGGGTCTGCAACCTGTTTAACCGTGCCAAACTCCTGCGCCAGCGCCTTCATATGGTGCTGCTTGCTGGGGCCGACACGGAGCGTTACAACCGCGTTCCCTTTACCCTTGCGGGTGGAAGAGCGGATTTTGATTGAGTCCCGCATGTGCGGCCCGGCAGACGTTTCGTCAAAGCCGGCATGCTGCTTCATATCTTCCTCGACGACCTTTAGCGCTTCGCGCCCGGCATCCCGCAATACCTTCGTCGCCACTTTTTCGCCCAGGGCCATTAACTGCCGCTCCAGCTCATCCAGCCCTTTAACTTCCATTCGGATCACGAGGAGTCCTCCACGTAGTGAATGATGAAATCGCGGGTCAGGCGATACTGAATGCGACGATTCGTCAGCTGGTTTTTATCCTGATGGATGCCGCCTCGTTCCACATACTGAACCGGAATACCCTCCAGCTGGCCATGAACGACGGACTTCAGTTCCGTCCAGATTTTTTTATCCAGCTGCAGCAGTGAGGTGTAATCATCGAGACGGTACAGATTCACCTGGATACGGGCAGATACGATCCCCGTTCGCAACATTCCCGAGACCATTTCCGGGTCAGAGATACGCTGAAAGGTCGCACCTTCCTGGACCGTGTCCGGCAGTAAAAGCGGATACGCATTCATGCCGGTGATGCGCTCCAGCGCACCCTTAATCGCCAGCTCTATCATGCCGCCCGTCAGCCTCCCCCGTGATAATGATCCGGTCCGTTTTGCGGTCGATATTACGGACGGTATAAACCAGATTTTTCGTCGTGATTTTCCAGTCAATATCAACCAGCACACCCGGATAGACCGTAAACAGGCAGGTTTCCACCACCTGCTGCTGATCCAGCGTGCGGACTTTCCGCCCCGATACCAGCTCCCGTTTTGCCCACGCTTTTCCCGATTCAACCTGCTTTTCCGGTAGCGGTTCGCCCAGCGGCCCCCGACCGGACTGAACGTAGCTAATCGCAATGCGACAGTTCATATCACCCGGTTTCAGGCTCATAGCGTATGCTCCTGCAGGGGGAAAAGAAGATACCTCACCGCAGCGGTTTCCAGCCACTGTCCGGTATGGCCATTCAGATACGCATCGCTAACCAGAAACTGAATGGCCAGCCGGATATCTTCATCCGCGATAAATCCGCGGACGGTCTCCGGGAGTGCCTGCAGCTCTTCATCACTGGTGACCAGCTTGCAGTAATAATCACGCTCGATGCTCCGCTGCGCGGCGTTCACCATTTGCGTGAGCATGGCGTCGTGCTCCGTGAAATCCAGTTCCAGGCGTAGCTGGGTTTTCACATCATCCAATGTCAGTATCAAAATCGCTGTCTCCCGGCTTCGGTTTCAGCGCACGTTCGGCATCCTCCGGCCATACCGCGATACGCCGGTTAACCAGCTCTTCGGCGCGCGTTCCTTCAAAGCACGCGATATCTCCACGGGAATAACGGTGGTGCGGCCCAAGGAACACAACGGATTTACGCTCTGCCTGTGCGACCACGGTCGCATGGTTGTCCTGTGCGACCGTTTCTTCCGACTCCACTGCTTTATTTTTCGCAGCCATAACATTCTCCTGAAAGGGAAAAGCCCGCATATGCGGGCCGTATTTACTGAGGGATGGGTTAGAACAGGACGCCGGTACCCAGCACCAGGCCTTCCGGATGACGGAAGCCAATATCATGCTCAGTAACAACGCGGATTAGCGATTGGTTACGGGAAAACGCAGATACCAGGGTGCCATCGGCATCGATGTAAGAGGCTTCCTTCGAGAAGTCGACTTTCATATTGCCGTCTTCAGCAATAACCACATCATTGAAGTCAGCAAAGTAAATCTCAGTCTCCTTACCCCCGGTCCCCAGATTCGCAGGGATCGCGCTGGTACGCTGAACTGGATATCCTTTAAGTAATCCCTGAGCCATTTCCGGATAGACTTTGTTGCCGTTGCCGTCACGCAGCCCAAACAACTTCATATAGGTACGGTTCGACATGCCCCAGCCGCTGCTGATCATATTGCTGTTGCCGTCCATCGCCATCAAAATGATCTTGTCTAGGTACTCGTCAACCGTGTTCAGGTTGATCGCTGCATCAGCTTCCCACGGCAGCAGGCGGTTCCACTGCGTCGCGCGCGCCTTCATACCAATCGGTGTATCGCCGGTACCGTCATCGCGCATAAAGGCTTTATCCTCACGCACTGAGATGGCGGTCAGAATATCCTGCAGGACCAGTTGCTCGACGTTGAATCCGGCGCGGCCAATCAGTGCATTGGAAATAGGCACCATCGCAATCAGAGTTTTCGCCGTAAGTTTTACATCATCAAAGCGTGTTTCTGATGTCTTGGCGTCTTTGTTTTCTCCTGTGTAGCTTGCCGTTGCTCCACCGGCCACGCGTGGTAGCGTCATATTACCGTTAGGCAGCGGAACGGGACGGGCACCCAGCTTGCGGACGATGGTTCGGTCGCTCAGTAGCTCGATCACCTCACTGTGGAGGTTCTGCGGAATAAGCACACCCCCGGACGCCGCTGCGGTGGAAATGGCCATCGATACGGACTGGTCATTCAGCTCTTCTGAAGCGAATTTTGCCGCGTCCTGCAGATTCCCTGCGCCTGCGGCGACAGACATAACCAGTCGGGTCATGCCAGCACCGGTGTACTGTTTCGGCTCCTGCTTAACAATAATGCCGGGGGCCTGCTGAGTCGCTTTCACGGGTTTTGCGACCAGCGCCGCAGCACGTTCGGTGGCTTCCAGGCGTTCAATTTTGGCGCTGATATCAGTGAACTGCTGCTGCAGGTTCGCAAACTCCGTAAGCTGCTCCGCAGTCAGCGTGCTGCCGCTGGCGTCAATGGTTGCCAGGGCCTGAACCTGTTCGTTGATACCCGCACGCTGACGACGCAATTCTTCAATATGTGGCATTTTATTTCTCTCTTTTTAGACATAAAAAAAGCAGCCTGCTGGCTGCTTAAGGTGACGCGGTTTATGTTTGCGCCGGGTTACATTTTGGTTTGCAGATCCATCGCGGCTGCCTGCATCTGAATGGAGGTTTTTTGACGGGGTTGCTGATACTTTGCCGCGATAGCATTGATCGCCGCCTGGGGGTCAGAGACTTCATCCGCCAGGCCGGCGGACACAGCGCCAGGGCCAAAATACAGCCCCGCCTGCGTATCAATGACGGCCTGCTGATTCAGGCCGCGATATTCGGCCACCGACCCCGTAAACGTCTCGTACATTTCGTCGATCATGCCCTGGAACATACCCAGCGACTCTTCACTCAGTGGTTCATGTTGGGTGCCGTTATTTTTGTTATCTCCCCGGTAAATGGTGGTGAACGTCAGCCCCATTTTTTCTTCCATCTTCGACGTATCGAGGTGCTCCATGATCACACCAATCGACCCCACGCCACTGGTCTGGCTGACGATGATTTTGCTGCAGGCCGATGCGATGAAATACGCGGCGGAATACGCGCTGTAGTTCACAATCGCCGTGATGGGTTTCGTGTCGCGAGACTGATAAATGTAATCGGCCAGCTCCTTGCACCCCACCGCTGCGCCGCCGCCGGAGTTAATATCCAGAACGATTTCGCTGATTGAGGGGTCGTTTAATGCCGCCTGCAGCTGCCCGCGGATCCGCTCGTAGCTGGTCAGCTCGGAGCACATCGCCGTAATCTGCCCCCGGCGTGGAACAAGAATGCCGTGAACGGGGATCACTGCCACCCCGCCGGTGGGCTGAACCTGCTCAGCTGCAGGTGATTTACCCGGATTCAGCGCTATCTGAATGACGGCATCTTCGGTGATCCCCTGAATACGGGGGATGAGCACCGCTTTCACGGAGTCCATTGTTTGCCGCGTCACGTAATGCGGCACGCCAAAGACCATATCTGCCAGGTGCGGCAGGTTAATTAATTTCGTTGTCATGTTGTCTTCCAGGTCATCCCGCGCGGCGGGAAACAATCAGGCTCTGGCCAGAAGGGATTCTATTTCGGCCAGCTGTTTTGCTGTCGGCGACTTATCGCCAGGAAGGATCTTCGCGCTGTCGACCATATTGAGCGGCGTCAGGTATTTGTCCCCGCCAGCAATTGGCGGTAGATTCTCCATACGCCGGATATCGTTAGTGGATAGCCATCCCCACTGGCGGCCCAGCGCATACGATTCATAGCGTGACTTCTGGTCGCCTCGCAGCAGCCCGGAAACGTTGAACTCGATGTACAAATCGCGGCGTTCGCTGGGCAGAAGCAGATCGCGCTGCAGCGCACCTTCATGGCGTTTCAGCCAGGCCAGCAGCGTATACATCACGAACTGCAGGCCCTGGTGCTCGATGTTGTTGTTGGTCGCTTTCGCCAGCATCTGCACCATATGTGGCGGGATTTTATAGAGCCGGCAGACCTCTTCCACGCCCCACTGCCGCGACTGTAGCAGCTGCGCCTTTTCGTTATCCTGCGACAGTTGTTTGTAGCTCATGCCCTCCTGCAGCAGTGCCACAGAGAACATATTGTGAATACCGGAATGGCGTTCGGTCCATTTCGCCAGCAGGCGATCAATAGCATCCTGGCTTTTAATGGTCGCAGCCTCTTTCGGACGCTCTATCACCCCGCTCATCGTTGTCCCGCGCCGAAATGTCGCTGCCGCATGCTCCTCAACGGCCAGATTCAGCCCCAAGACATCGGCGTTCGTCTGAATGGGGGAACTGCCGATATAGCCATCCAGAGAAAAGACCTTCACATGGTGCATCATGCGCATCGGCAGAATTTCACCGACTTCCGGGAGTTCGTAATACGGCATACCGTCCGGCCCTTTCAGCACAATGACCTTTTTCGGGTTAATGGGGATCAGCTCTTTCGGGTAGCCTTTTCCGTCCCGTTCGATGATCGAGTAGCAATTTCCCTCAAGCCCCAGCAACCCCTGCTGCTGCTCGAAATACTCGAATGAGGTGTCTTTCCTGTTGGGCTGGGAGTGAATCAGGTCATAAACCGGGTGGTCCGTCGCACGCTGGCGCCCGCCATTTTTATCCCGCCGGTAGAGTTCGCACGGCAGCTGCGCGACTGACTCCGCCAGGAGGGTGACACAGGCCCGGACCGCTGAAAGTCCAAGAGCGGTTTCCGGCGTGATTATGATGCCAGTTTTGCTCTGGCTTGAACGAACCCCGCCCAGCATGGCTTCCCAGAAGCTATTACCCGAGTATTGTCGGCCCCTGAACATCTGGGGTAGGAACATTATTTACCTCCGCCATTGCTGACGCCGGAGGAAAAGGCCCGGGTTGTCATATATGACCAGCCCAGACAAATAATCCCTCCTGTTATCAATCCCACTGATGGAGAAATAAGCCAGGCACCTGCGGATAACAATCCAGCACCAGTGAGGCCGACAATAAAACTCAGAACTGAAATTAGCATGCTATATCTTCCTCATCGTATACGGATGTCATCACTGAACTGTTAAGCATGGCGCGCCCCAGCCCCATCATTAAACCAACCGCACCATCTATCTTGTTCTGCCGCCCTTCTTTCCCGGGACGCACAATATCGTCACTTCCGGGAAGGTACTGGCCGACGATATTGGAAATACACCAGTTCATGACAGGGTGTCCGTCATGATGGAATCTCCCCGAGATGAGCGCAGCCTCAATCTCTCTCATAGGATCACTCATATGGGTAAAATTTTGTCTTATCTCGACAGGCTCAAGCCCCTCTTCCTCAAGCATGTGACGTAATGAAGTCGCGCCATAAGGATCAATGGGGCATTGGGCAATTTTTACGGTATTCCGCAGCTTCAGGATCGTTTCAAATATCAGCCTGTAATCAACTTCGCCACCATCGGTCGGGATCAACTTACCCTGCCGGACAAAGGACTGATAACGTTCTGCGGTACTTTTCAGCGCGGTCTCCTGAGAGTAAATGGTTTCTTCTGGTGCCCAGAACAGAGGAGAAACACAGTAAAAATGTGTTATTCCGTCTATTTCACGACGAAAAACTGGAACCACGGCATTGAGGTCAACTTTCGAGGCCAGATCTATACCCAGCCAGCATTCTTCCCCTTCAAAATCTGACAACTTAAGGTTTTTATCGGCTGCATCCATCCATTTTCTCAGGTCGTAATAAGCTGATTTTGCGCTTACCCAGCGATTGAAATGCTTGGTCAGAATCTTGTTTGTCTGCCCGGGCGTCGACATACCCAATAATTGTTTAGCCCGGAGAAAATCTGCTTTTACCGAAATGCCATAGTTGGGGTTTGCCTTGATTAATGCCTCAGGAGTCGTCCAGTCATCATCGTCATCAAGGCCATAAATCAGCCCAAATATGGTTTCATTTTCCTCGCCATTACGGGTTCTCCGCAGGATCTCGACAACCTGGGTACGCTTTTCATAGCAAGGGGATGTAATGTCATAGCCGGCGGTGGTGATGATCAGTGTCATCGGTTGTTCACGAGCCCCCATACCGGTGGTCATGGTGGTGTAAAGCGCATCAGTAGTATGTTCGTGATATTCATCAATGATGGCGCATGATGGCGAATCACCATCCCCCGGGTCACCGATCACAGGCGCAAAAACCGAACCGTCAGGGCGCGTCATTTTTTTTGCCCAAGGTTTTATCGAGAATTTTTGCCGCAATGCCGGCAGCTTTTTCACCATTTGCAGCGCCGGAGAAAATACCTTCCATGCCTGTTTTTCAGTCGTGGCGCCGCAATAGACTTCTGCACCATGCTCGCCATCTGCACAAAACATATAATTTCCTACAGCAGCGGCAATAGCGGATTTCCCGTTCTTCCTGGGCACCTCGATATAGATTTCAGAGAAACGACGCAGGCCTGTCTTCTTGTGTACCCATCCAAACGGTACGCCAAGAGCGAACTTCTGCCAGGCTTCAAATTCAATCCGGAGTTTACGCCGGGCCCATTCCCCTGAGGTATGAGGCATTTTCTGGGCAAAACGAAGAAATCGTTCTGCTTTGTTTTTATCGAAGCGGTAGGGCCAGTGGGGATCCTTTGCTCGTTCGAGGTCGTCCAGATGTCGCTGACAGGCAAGTACCGTTAACTGACACGCCAGAATCTTCCCGCCAACGATATCCCGCGCATACTGGTTCGCCGCATTGACGTTCGGATAGGTAGCCATCAGTCAAACTCATCGAATTCATTCCCGTCATCGTCCGGATCCTTTTGTCCGCTGGTCATGCGAAGACGACTGAGCGGATCTAACCCCAACAGAGAGCCGAGGCGGGCAAGTTGGGAAACCGAGTCATTCCGGACATTAACTGCAGGGTGTTTTTTCAAGCCCCCCATTTCACTTTCTGAGGTCAGTCCGCTGGCCAGCATTTTTTCGGCTTCGAGCATCAGATGAAAAGCATTGCAGTAAGCCAGCAACAAAGGTGCGTCCTCCAGCTCAAACACCCCTCGGTCGATGAGTATTTTGCTTTGCGTCTTCCACATTCTTATTGCCGCCTCCCCCATTAACTCAGCGGGAGGCGCAATACGTGTTAATTTGCTTTTTTGCCCGGTGGGTAAAGTGGGTTTTCGGCCACCACCGGACGATCGAATTCCTCCGGCCATAAACGTTCCTTTGATAGATGAAACCTTCCGGAAAAAAGTTTCTTATTTCTGGCGTGTAAAAATAGACTTCAACGGGCAGTCCCGAAGCGCGAAAGGGGTCAGGGATTTGATCCCCCCTCCCCCTGGCTGCAGCTGCCTCAGTCGAGGTGGAGGTCGTCATTCCGGCTGTGCCAGCGGCGAATACGGTTCGTATTGCGCGGGCCGGCATATCTCAGACGCTCAATGAACACCAGTTGTTATACCGGCGGTCAGGATCCTGTAGCTGTAGCGGAGCCTCCATCGGCCTGCAGTACGCTTTCTGGTAGCCGTTCATCTAATGGCTGGTTCTCGAACACCTTCATCCCAAACTGACCGATCCAGGTGCTGACTGAGTTGATGTTCCCTGCGATGAAGTCGGTCACCTCGGCGATCAATGCTTTAACGACGACATCTGTACTCTGACGCCAGTAATTCTCAATCGCGACCAGCAACGGATCGGAACCATTACTGACAGATTGTTCACCTACGCTATATGTTTTTTTCTTCGCGCTATCGGTGATGCATAGCAGCTGGCTGGTCTGGACGGCTCCAGCCTCTGCCGCAATGACCTGCATCGTCAGCGTAGCCAATTTGTTCCCGTCTGCATCAGCGCTGGATGCATAGAACATGGAGAGCGTCAGATCCGTGCGTTGATACATCATTGCTTACCTCCACGGCGATGGCGGGAACGGCGACCACCGGAAGGCGGAGATTGTTGCTCCTGTACCAGCTCACCCTCTAAAGGCTCCTGATCCATTGCAGGTGATGAGGCAGGGGCCGGAGCAATATCATGTGCAATCGTCAGTTTAAGCAGGGGCCGGCCGCCCTGAACATGCTCAAAATGGATGCCATGTACGGCTTCATGCATCCGTGACTGACCATCCGTCTCCAGAACGGTCAAAGCGCCATCAACGTATTCAATTTTGAAATTCTTCATCGGGTTCTCTCTGTTGCTGTTTTCTTGCTGTGGCAGCTCCAGCACAATGACTCGAGATTAAAGTCATCGTCCGTACCGCCATGAGCTTTAGGAATAATGTGGTCTACACTTGAGGCTTTCGTGGCAATACCGTCTCGCCTGCAGTTCTGACAAAGGTATTTATCCCTCTTCATGATACGGGCCCGTTTAATTTCCCACGGACGACCATAACCACGTTCCTGCCGAGTTTTTCCGGGCTGATAGTTACGCCAGCCATCACCGGCGTGTTGCTGCCGATGGATCTCACAGAACCCACTGACATCATTCGTTACTGCCGTGCATCCTCTGTGCCGGCAAGGTCGTTTAGCGCGTGGAGGCATAACTTTTTCCGAAGTTAGGGAGTTAGTGATAACGCAGTCGTTAACACCGTTTTTTGTTACAGGAATGATGCCAGGGTGAACTTGGGTGAACTTGCTGCCATATTCACCCCAATAAAAAGCCCCGCATAAGCGGGGCTGTAGATTCAGAAATATGGTTTTGGCTACTGGTAGGTATCTGCGAAATGCCCTTCGATCTGAGATCTGACATCAACAGTTTCGTCTAACTTTAAGGAATCATAGCCCTTAATATGGAAATGAGGCTCATATGCATAAATCGTAATAAATGCATATGACTCTTCATCTCCCGTGAAAATCTCATATTTGACGCGAGAAAGACCGGCACCAACTAACATGTATGTATCCAGAAGCTTCTGGGTATTCATCATCCATTCCTTTTCCTTTAAAAATCCTTATCAGCATACATGAATTCGATGGATGACGACAGCAATGAATTCTTGCAGACTTTGAAAAAAACCTCAATATCAGTAAATTAATACCCATACAGCACCCCAAATATGCCAAAAAATAAAGCAGAAAGCAGCCAGGCAAGTGCAGTCTTCTTCATTAAGACTCCGTAAAATGCTATAGACATTGCTAGACACAGCGTTATAAAAACTGGCCACATAGTCAATAAAAAAAGCAAATAACCAAAAAACCCACTATTAGTAGTTATATTCACCGCTAACTTAACCCTGACGTTCTAAATATGAGCTGTATCGCATGACACCATGCAATCTGTTCTTTCTGGCGAACTATAGCATTATCAAAGCCACTTAGTGAATGCTTGATGCCTTAGCCGCTGAGCTCCGTTAACTGATTTACACCCGCTACGCTTGTTATATCCGGAGTGTTGTCTAAACTATCTAATGACTTTGCTCTGCCACGACAAAGTCCGTCGTTCTACCTGTGAGCTCAGGGATGAGCCACTTCCTGTAGTATCTGGCCTTCCATTTTTTCTCAAAACCAGTAGAAAAACATCCCGCAATCTGACTACACTCCTACATTGGCTGCCCCTGCAGCACCCCGTCAATTTGTCGGATTTACTCCACGGGGTTTTTTATAACCTGAAACTGCTGGACAAAAGGCTCCAAGAACTAAGCCCACCAGCAGCACATTTCCAGGATATCCAGAAACAGGATACCTAAGAGTTGTTATGTCCTTCGAACATATAAGGCGCGTATGATGATTAGTTATATTCAAACCTGAGCTCATCAAGCCTTAATGGTTTTCTTATAAAATTATTTTTGCATTCGATAATGAGTATCTGCCCCTCGCACAATGCGCAAAGCATAGGGGAGGATTTATCGGAATCACCATTTCCACCGGTGTAATTATTAACCACCCAAAGAGTGTAATCAATCGTGTTATCTCTGACAAGATTGATATTCCCAGCATTCTTTTCACCTCGTAAAATATACTTACCCTGCTTATCTTTTATACCATGAGAGAGAGCCCCACTCTTTTATTAAAATAATAGATAAAAATCTTAAGTCCACCATCTGATAAAAGTACTTCCAATGACAGTTTGTCACCTGAAGCTGGATCAGACATTCTCGCATAACATTTTTTAATCACAACCCACCCACTCATTTTTGGGTAGGATATAAGCAAGGCAGGGACTGAATTCAACAAGAAAATGACCTATCGGGCTATAGCTTTATAATAAGCCTGCCAGCGGTACTTATCCAATCTCAGTTGCCGCAAGCACTGAGTGCTTTCAATATCAGCCTGCAGATCTTCGTCGCTGTCCTTCGCGGCGTCACTTGCTTTGCACGGCGGGCTCATCAAATCCGGGGATGGAGTTGGCAGCATCGATGGCGCGCTGACGCAGCTGCACAGCATCATCATCAAACCTGCATACAATACGATTCGGAGACTGAACATATTTCACCACGTCACGGGTTATTGTTTTGTAGATGACCTTACCCGCTTCGTTAGCAGTAGCGGCCTTTTCCTCTACAGGCTTAATGGTACTCTCGGCCTTCTCTCTCTTCTTTGAAGCTTGAGCATTGATGTGATCAGCGTGAGAACTCCAGCCTGAGCGCCACGAAATCACGTTAGAGGCCAGCAGGATTGTTATAGCGATGATAACGGCGGTTAAGCGACTCATCTTTGCTCCCATAAACACACTTCGCGCTCAATCTCCCTCCGGGTAACAAGTCCCTTCCACTGCTTACCTTTGGCATAAGTCCAGCGACGTAGCTGATCACATGCCCCTTTCTGGTCACCCTGGTTGATTCTGCGCAGTAGCGTTGAGGTCCGAAAGTTACCAGCGCCGACGTTATAGGCGAACGAGTACAGAGCCCCACGCATCGTTTCGGGGATCGGCTTCTGGATGTATGGGTCAATCTGGCGGGCAACGGTGTTCAGGTCTTTACTAAGCAGCGCGCGGCATTCAGCCTCGGTGTACCTCTTACCGAGCATTATGTCTTTGCCAGTGTGGCCATAGCAGACAGTCCAGACACCAACCACATCCTGATAGGGATCGTATCGCACACCTTCAAGGCCATCGTTACCGGTCGGGCCGGTGATGAGCGCTGAAGCAATGGCTATGGCTCCCCCGCCGACGGCAGCGATAACGCTATTCCTCAGCCTTGTTGACATAGCCATTGAGCCGGTCCTCTCGTTCTTTTCTTCGGTAATACCAGTTCACGCCGCAGGTAATAACGGTGCATGTGATACCGACAATGATTGCCCAGTCACTCAGGGTCAGCCCTGCAATTTTGTCGGCCAAAATCCATACCTCTGTTTTAGCTGTGTCAGCGTATGCCTTTGCGGAGACACCGCAGCCCGTCAGTGCGGTACCGGTGCCGTAGGAAAGTCTGCTGTATATGGTGCTCATTCTTGTCATAACCTCACCTCCGCTGATTACGGATGGCGCTGTGTGCATGAAGGGGTCAGGCCCATCGGGCTGATTTGACAACGAGCCGTATCGATGATGATTCCCGTGAGCCTGAAAAAAGAAAGGCCACGCAAAGCGCAGCCTTCAAACGATGTTTTCCTTTGGTTACTGAATCGCCTGATTGATGGCGTAAAAAAGCCCGCCGTGAGGCGGGCACAAAGTAGGCATTCTAGGTAGTAACGAAACGAAGGCATCCCTAATAGTCCGAGCTACCGATTTACCAGGAAGCATTCACTTTTGCCGTTACGTTCTATAAACATAGAAGGGCAACCGCAAAAGTAAACCCACTATGAAATATTCAATATGCTTAGTGACAGTGTGGTGCCGGGTGCCTCCCGGTGAGCATGCCCCAGTCGGCATGGCCCGCGCTGCATTTACAGGTGTCTGTAACTGACTGGTCGCCCCTCCGCACAGGGGGATTCACCACATCAATAATTTATGATCCAAACATTCGATGCGTCAATGTCAGATGTATAACTGCCTGTGTTTGATAAACGCCAAGCCTTAACAGTAGAACCCAGCAAGGTGCACAGAGGGGGTCTCCATACTACTAACTCTTCAACTCAGTATCTCAAACCAGTTGTTGAACGTTTTCATTGTATCTACTTCCAGGTAAGTAAGGACGCGGAAAGATAAGGGATAGGTCTCAGGCTCCAGCTAACCAGCCTAATCAGTAGGTTCTAGCCTAGGCCTGAAAAGCAAAAACCCCGCCATTTGGCGAGGTTTGATGTTTAAGCTGTGTGTCTAAGTGACCACTCTTAACAGATTACGATAGTTTTTGCGTACGCGTTACTCATTTGTGTATAGTGTTTTTTCACAAGGATGATGTATTAGACATCCACATGATTTATACTGTACAAAAAAACAGTATCATGGGAGTGTTCAATGAACAAAATTGCAAGGTTTCTTTTAACAGCAAGTTCGATAGCTCCTGTAGGTATCACGCTGATATTTATAGGATATATGAAAAACAAGCCATGGCTTATTTGGTGGTCGTTAGGGATCTGTCTTGCTAGTTTTATAGCAGTTATTTTTTTCCTACACTATGCAAATAAAAACCTCCCTTCTCTTTATAAGAATGTTGAGACCATATCTCCTGCAAATAAAGAGGTTACCAATTATTTCTTGAGTTATCTATTCCCTTTATTAGGGACAGATTCAATCGCCGATAAATGGCAATATGCAGTATTTTTCTATATATCTCTTATCGTTTATATATGTTTCTCTGAGAACTATAATTTCAACCCTCTTATCTCCGCTTTAGGATTTAAATTTTATGAAGCAGAAGACGATACTGGCGTTGGATTTGTGTTGATATCCAAAGAAGTTATTACAAATTTAAAAAACAGAGATTTTGAAGTTATTCAACTTACAGACTACACATTTATGCATGTAACAAGGGAATAATATGAGCCTTTTTGCAATGATGAATAAAAACTCTGCTGTGAAAGTGTATCGTATTGATACCGACAGACAAACAGACATCAAAATCAAAAAAATATTTGATGACCAATTATCTCTTTTTGAAAGTCATCACAATACGGAACTTGTTTTCGAAGCCGGATATACCCCTAGCTATAATGAATGTAGTTATATAGATAACTTTGATGAAGGAAAAATACTTCTTGATGCAGTTCAGCGTAGCACCGCAATGCCTTTGTGGACAAAAAATGTTGGGCTTAATGATATAACAGCTTTTTTTATGGCTCCTGCGTATCCTCAAGTGAAAGACAAAATAGCAATCCAAACCTTTTCAAAAAAACAGATACTTAACGAGTCAAGATACTTATGGCTCAGTAAAAATTCATTTACGATGTCAGATCTTTTGGGTTTCAATCTAGACGATAAATTAGTTGCAATCCTTGAAGGAGATAAAATAAAGTTCAGGAACTTCAACAACCTGAGAAGCATATTTGATATGAGTTCTTATTTTGCTGAAGCAACAAAGCAAGAGATTTCTGACTTTGTAAACCAACCAGTTTTTAATATACCAGTGGGGTTTGATCTTCCAGCCCTTGCAGATAACGTCATAAGAAAAAAAGTCACATTAATAAACAAATCTAAAATATTGGTAAATCATACTGTAACCGAAATAAAAAACGCAGCGCTAACTTTGAACTTCCCTATAAAAACGACCGGCTCAGGAAACTCCGAGAAAATAGAAATGCCAACAAATAAAAAAGAAATAAAAGAGTTACTTAACTTCTTGGATGAAGACTATTTCAACTCTGAAATAACTAAGCAAAGGTTTCGATCAAATTCAAAACGTAAAGCATAAAAAATGGCCGCCGATGCGGCCATTTAAACTATAGTATCATAGAAATGATACCATCAATGAACCCCATGGCCTTATGCAATTCTTTCCTGATGGTACCATCAGAGCATTTACGTTTCTTAGCGATGCTACGTAAGGAGATTCCGATAATAAAATGAGCAATAATTAACTCATACTCTTCTGGCTTATATTTCCGCAATCGCGCTACACAACCGTCAATCATGATACCTTCATCATCATCGCATTGCTGGCGTGTTTTCTTTCCATGAGGTAGCAAACCTTTAAACCCAGCAGCAATGGGTTGCCAGTCAACACCACTATTGTCAGAAGCCGCCCAAGCTCCCCAACGGTCCAATAGTTCGTACATATCTCTCATTTTTAAAGCTCCTCAGGAAAGAACGCCGAGCGAGTATGCCCGGTCCAGCAATTTAATGATCAATACCGGCTGGGTGCCGTATTCACGCTCAAAAGCGGCAGGGTCATGGTGCAAAGCACGGTGGTGCTTGCGGCATAATGGGATCGTAAAAACATCGTGGGCCTTGGTGCCTACGCCGCCCTGCCCCCAGCCAATAAGATGGTGTGCATCATCTGCAGGCTGCCCGCAGCACATACACGGTTGTGTTTTAACCCATGAGATAAAATCAGCTGATAACCATCGGCTCCGCTTAGGTCTCGCGAATAGTGTCGCCGGAGCAACAGGATCGACGTTCACAGGAACCAGAGGTTTGCCCGGCGTTGTTATTGCCGTTGGCTTAATTGTTTTTTCGAGACGGGGAGAAAGAATACTGGTGGCCGGTACCGACGGAACAATCTCACTCTCCCTGTAAACCGATTTAATGCCATCGTCTTTAATACGCAGGGATCGGCGCGCCATTTCTTCTGTAATTTCATCGCCAATCCCGGCGCCTACCGCCCACCAGCATAGCTCCGCCAGTGACAATGAGCGCTGAGCGTCCAGACCAAGCGCGATGCGGGCAGTGTCGATTACCCAGTCAGCGTTGTTAACACCTACCAGTTGATCGAGGGTTTGTTCCGTTTGGTTTTTCAGCTCATTATCACAGTGCCAGCATGCGATTATTACACCCGTCGAATGGCGAAACGGGACGAGCTCATGGTGATGGTAATCGGAATGTGTCCACTGACAGTTTTTAACCTGCCTACGCAACCATGACTCGAGGGCACTAACCCCACCAGCTGCAGTGATAACCGCCTTCTTCATGAAAAAAGGTCTGATCCCCATATCATCCCGCAACGGCTGCCGGGCATCAGGAAGACGTCCACTGGGTATCTTTTTCATGCTTGCCGGCGGTATTTCAACAAGAACTCGGCCGGCACCGAATAACGGCATTAATTCACTACCCGGCTTAAGCAGCACAATTCCAAGATGGCGTGCAATATCCACGTTAAGCAAAGCTCGCATCAGTCCCTCCACATCTTCTGTATGTAGGTCCTGTCAATCCGTGGCGGCTTCTTCGATTCCGGCAACAACACGCGGATCTCCCACGATGCAAAGTCTCTGGATAAGCTCTTCTCAACCACACAGTTATTTTTACGGTATCGCTCCACCAGCTCTGTAGCCTCAGCCTCTGAAAGTTGCTCGTGTAAAAACCAACTTTTCTTCATGGCTGATCACCGAACAGTCGCAAAAACTCAATCGCTCTTTCACGCGCACCGGGTTCTTCAGCGATCATTTCCTGCAGCAGTTGCACGGCGAGCACAGGCTCCTTTCGCCCGACGATGGAAATTCCTCTGGAGACACGGCGAGAGAGTTTTATAAAATTTTTCCTCTCTAACGCACGCAGATGCAACAGAACAGCATTAGACGAGCTAACGCCGAGCATATCGGCCAGCTCAGATAGCGTAGGTGGGAAGCCATGCTGATTGATGTAGGCGATCAGCAGATCGAAAACTTCCTGCTGTCGAAAAGTGAGTTTCGAAGACGAGAGTAAACCGGCGCTCGTTGAAGGAGCACCAGTCTGGTGGGATTTTGATACTTCGGTTGTTTGCGTCATGGCTTCTCTCCGTGACGCAGCAGGTATAGGTTGTTCAGGCCTATGACGGGATTGTAACAGAACCAGGGGGAACCTGGTAACCAACTCCAGACTTAGCCTTTTCAATCATCTGTGAAAAAAGAGAGAGAGTCCCCACGATCTCATCCGGCTGCAGAGGCATAAACGAAACAGTATCGCCGCGCCGGTACATCAAAGCGCGCTCACATACAGGAAAGGATGTCAGACGGGCAACGATCACACCATCGTCGCATCTGATTATTGCGTAGCCGGTGTTCGGCATTTCTTGTTTTTTACTCACAGCAAAATCCTCAAAATAAACCAGGCAAGCCACTGGACCTCAACTTAACAGAACCAGTCATCAGCGCTTTCCCTGGTGTCCTGCAGGATTTCCTCTACACGTTTTTTATCTCCGTCCATTCCACCAAGCACGGTCAACCTATCAGAGCTGGCCCGACGAATCACAAGACTGCAGTTATTAAAGTTTTGATCCAATCGCCGCAGTAGCTCCTTCTCCAGAGCAGGCACAGCGCCATCCGGCAATTTTTTTTGGCGATCAATTGTGATTTCCACTTTCATAACTAGCTCCTCACGCAAGTACTGTATAAATAAACAGTATACTTGTTAGGTGAAATGTTCAAGCGTTTAATGCCACTTTTCGCTAACCCATGCTCATGTTTAGATTGATCTTTTCTCCACAAAGGACGAAATCCGCTATCACAGGGATACAGTCATTTTTGTGGTGATCAACACCTTTGATAAGAAACGTTGCTACCTCTGGCGTTCCAGATTCCGCTCTTGGCACAGAGCGGACAATCTTAATGGGATGAAGGTCTGCTTTGAGCGATAAGCGGAAGTTCGAATTGAGTCGGCACGGGAATTATTAGCATTGCCATAGCTTGTCAACGGAGTCAGGTCACACCTTGTCTATATGTAAACAGGCAGGCAATGATTAACAATTGAGTTGGATTAATATTTAATCAAGGATTGACAACTAGATTAGTTTTCCATATGATTTTCTAAAGTGGAAAACTAGTGGTGATGTTATGACTAATGAATCTAATGTTAATGCTTTGATAGAACGTCAATTTGAAGTTGCTGATGGCAACGTGAGTAGTCTTAGTTTGCCAAAATTTGACAAATATACTGTGTGCAACCTCCGAGGAGGTATTGGCAAGACGTCTCTGGCTTTTAACCTTTCTTATCTTGCAGATGATGCTCTAATTGTTGATACTTGTCCTCAAGGAAATCTGTCTTATTTTTTTGATAATAATTATGCTTCTTCAACCAGTACAACCGCAAATGATCTGTTGATGCCCTATTTTGTTCCGGGGCTTGGTTTTGCCACTCGTGCGGCAAAATTAATATCATCAACTAATCCTTGGTTCGCTGGTAAACAGAATTACTTCATTCAATCTGATAGTCAGCTTTACCTTTTACCTACCCAAATGGCAAATGCTTTAGCTCAAGCGCGAACTATTACTGGGGCAACTCAGCAGGTTGTTATTGATAATATTCTTTTTTCATTGAAAAAAGAAATTGAGAGAGAGATGACTGAGACAGAGACAAAAAAAGTTCTCATTGATACCTCACCTTTCTTCTCCGGAGCGACGCATTTATCTTGGCATGCTACAGATGCATTGATTGTTCCTGTGCGTACGGATCAGCAATCAATTAACTCACTGAGATTACTCATTGATACATTGACTAAACCAACATCTGAGTTCAGAAAAACAATGCCATCTGATGGTCATACACCAAAAATTCAAATGGTTGTCATCACTCATTGCGGATGGTCTACAGTAGCAGGTGCCAGAAACAAACCAAATCAACAGACAAAAATGTATATCGAAGCTGTAAGGGAAGTCATTCGTCAGAATATCAGTAATTTCACAACCAATGATCCTAATAATCATATTGTGATTCTTGATGATTTCCTTGGCAGTGGCAGAATGTCGAGTGCAAAGTCTAAGCCTCTAGAGCTTTTGAACCCTGGCGATGCAATGACTGTTAATAGAGTCAGAACCTCTGTGAATTTATCAGTAAACAAGATAAAAAATGAATTAAAATTCATCCATAATTCAATATGGTAAATAGTAGATTGTCAGCGTTAGATTAACATAATCATTCTAACCCTCGTTGAAATCGTAATATTTATTGTTAATAATAAGAACCACCTAGAAAGATGGTTCTTATTTTATTAATTATTGAATTTTTATCTATAGTTAATAGCTCTGACATGGACTGTGCCGATGAGTACATACTGATGTTAGCAACGTCGACTTCTGGCACTTAGCTGCCATAGGACGGTCAAGCAACTCACCGAACATTTCTGTTTCGCAATTAAGTTGCCTTTTCTGCATTGCGTCGACAGATACGCCATTGCCTAGCTTTTTACAGCCAAGCACCCAAACGTAATGTTATTCAACAAAGCCGTAACGCTACCCCGCTTTTAGCATTCGCCGAAGTTCATGATCCATATATTCATCTACAGCATTGGCATCAATTCCGCCTGCTTTATACCAGACATGGAGTTCTTTAATCGCTAGAATTCCAAACCTCGTCCAGCCGATGAGGTTCGTTCTCAGGAGGAACTGAATCATTTCGCCTCCTGAACGAAGTGCCGCATCTCCTACATCCATCAGACACAAGGTTCCATGCGCCACAAGCAACATTCGCCTGAGTTCAGGGTTATTTGCTGAAGGAATACATTCACCCCAGTCCTTCTTATGATAGCAACGTTGTTTAACCGTCCAGGTGATTCGCACAAGCAACTCAGTAATCATGACGGGGATCGCCATCGCTAATCCATGCCGTAAGTCATACCCTTTCTCAAAAACCTGGACGGCGACGGTTGCGAAAGACTGGCGATGCTGGCCAAATTCACCCACATTAATAAACTGAAGTAATGAAAAGAAAGGAATGGGGATACCGGAGCCTCTCCCTGCTGCACCGGAAGAACCTGCCATATCAGAGAAAAGGTGGCCCAGCCAGTTTACGAAACCACTAAATACCTTAGAGACAACGTTATTCCCTTTAAGCTCAAAAGTCTCGGTATCTACGGAAACCAATTTTCCGTCTGCCACAAAATGTGCCGTACTGGTAAATTGATCCAGGATCGAGAAAAATAAACCGACTAAGTCCGGGGAGTGGGCGAGACTTTTAATATGGTGATTCTTCGTGTTCATCCTGAACAAACCGTCAACATCTCCGCCATGCCGATGGTCATAATTGATTTTGAATTTTCTCTCCAGAAAACCGATAGCGCTTTTTGTCGAATCGCTTGCTTCTGAACTGCCCTTCCATCCAAAGGCTGAAGCGAATTTCTCAACGGCACCGTCCACTGCATTATCTGCAAGCTGGGTCAGTTTTCCTGCTCCAGGTACGCCTACCAGAAAAATATCGATAAGTCCGCCAATAACGCCACAGGTGCCAGCGATCATGTAATCATATTTGTCGCAGCGGGCAGTCTTTAAGGTCAAGTCTTCCTGAATACGTTTTTCCAGAGCAATTCTTTGGATTGGAGACATCAGGGCGCTAAACGGATCGACTATTAAATCGATATTGTGTTTATGGGCATACTGCGATATGGACTGGGAATAGGTTTCCCAGTCCATATCGCTGGTGAACGCTATTGTTTCTATCATCGACAGTTTACTGATACTGGACGATGACGTGGTCAAACAGGATTCAAGGTAATCGCTGAATTCACTAGAAACCGTTGTGTGGATATCCTCATCAAACGTGATACCTGAGTGTTCCAGAACACCATCCATAGCCAAAATCATTTCATCTAAAGAAGCTTCGGTATCAGTTTGCAAAGCGTTAAGCGCTTCTAGAGCAGCATCAAGGTCACCCAATTGATGCTCGCTTTGTTCAAGCTGGTGCTTCTGCACCAGCAAGGCCGATACCTGAGTATCTGGTTTTTTCATTATGAGAATAGCCCAGTTAGTTTGCCTTTAATAACATCCCCCGCTCTGAAATAGCCGATGCCTTCAAAGATCGCGGCAAGTTTCTCTAATTGCTGAGTGGAAGCGTTTTCTTTGATCTTAAGTTTTTTCACTTCAACACTCTTCCCATCGTTTTGCTCTTCAACAATATATTCTTCGTAGAATGAAAGAACAACATCATGGAATTGTTTTTTGATGGGCTCTCGGGTCAGCGAACTGAGTTTGGCCTCATCAAGATAAACAGGGCACTTAAGTTTGAGTGCACTGTTTTGCATTTTATTAGATTTCTTATTCAATTCATCTGCTGCACCGGTCAATGCATTCATCATCTTCTGGAGTTTTAGAATTTTTTCTCCTTGCCGATTATGCGCATCCAGGGCGTCGTTAAACTTTCCAGAAATATAATTTAGATCATTAATTAGCGCGGACAATGTGGATTGTGTCTGCTTGATGACTTCATTAAGCATGAGTTCCCGGCGCTTGGTTTTATCCAGTTCATTGGCACCCGTAAGATGACGAATCCCTTTATAGGCACCTACACCTAATAACACCGCAACACCGATACCTGTTGCCATACTTGAAAAACCCAGCACGCCACCAAGTCCAAGTGTTGCAAGCCCAGAAGTGATGCCCGCTGCGGACATACCGATGACAGAGCCAGAGAGATAGACAGCAGCGAGTGGCACGCCTACCGCACCTGCTTTTGCCGTAAGTTCTTTCATACTGCGTTTCAGCGCATCATCGGAAAAATCTTCCCGTAACATCTTAAAATCTTGCTGAATAGCCATTACTGCGAGTTCTATTTCTTCGTCAGTTACGCCCAGCAAAGGTTGCACTTGCTGAAGAAACGGGAATTTTTTATATTCACCTTCATTAACACTCATGAAAATGCTAATCAGGTCTTTAACAAGAGAGACTTTTATTGATTTGTTATGGCTTGGGACACATTCCCGGTCAATGATCGCAATTAATTCTTCAACCGGTATCAGACTGGATTCTGAACCGACATAACTACGCAGTGTAAACCGGGATTCAGTCGTTAACTCAAGTCGGGTCATCAACAAGAGAATTTCGGCAAATTCTTTTTTATCAACCTGACCATCATCTGAGAACGCCATGTTCACAATGATTTTGACATAAGCCACTTTGAGAGCTTCTGACATTTCGGCAAGAGTGATGAGCTGATCTTCTTCTTTGAACTCATCAAAGTCACTGATGGTATGCTTAAGAATGTCGCTCAACTTCTTATAGTTGCACTCCATCAAGCCTTTGATTCGTTTTACCTCGCCATTTTTTAGTTTGAGGGAAACAGACTCTGTTCGCTTCTCCTTGCCTTTATCATTTACCGTGACATCTTCTATATATTCTACTGCTTCAATATTGCTGTAGAACAAGTCATAAGGACTTTCAAAAGCTTCTTTTATGACCAGTTTTTCACCGGTAAAAACGATGCCATCTTTTGCGCTACCAAATACCGTATTGTCATAAATGGCTAGCACAGTATTCAAGTTATCCACAACATTAAATGCTTTAGCGACATTATTCAGTTTTTTTTCAGGGATGCCAGGAGCCACAAAAACATTCTTACTTACTGAAGATAAATTTTCCTTAAGGAAAGTGTTGACGTTACTCACAAATTTCTCCTTATTCGTTGCTGTGGGGCGAAGAGTAATTGACCCGTTTTTTTTTCAAAGCGTGATTATATCCACTAAATAGCTGCGCGGAATAGTAGATCACTGAAAGGGAACTCAGCCCGGATTGTGCGATCTGAGCAATCGCCAAACCAACCAAAACCACCAACCGGACTGAGCGATGCCGATCATAGCACCAATACCCCGTGGCGATCGACGCCTGATGCAGAAAGCTATTCATAAAACGCGCGATAAAAATCATGCCCGCAGACTCACGGCCATGCTGATGCTTCATCGGGGTGAACGGGTCAGCGATGTTGCCAGAACTCTCTGTTGTGCCCGTTCATCCGTTGGTCGCTGGATTAACTGGTTTACGCACTCAGGTATTGAAGGCCTGAAATCCTTACCCGCAGGGCGCTCCCGACGCTGGCCTTTTGAACATATCTGCACCCTGTTACGTGAGCTGATAAAGCATTCTCCCCGCGATTTTGGTTATCAACGTTCACGCTGGAGCACCGAATTACTGGCAATAAAAATCAATGAGATAACCGGTTGCCAGTTTCATGCAGGAACCGTTCGCCGCTGGTTGCCATCTGCGGGGCTTGTATGGCGCAGGGCCGCGCCAACTCTGCGTATCCGTGACCCACATAAAGATGAAAAGATGGCGGTAATCCACAAAGCGCTGGATGAATGCAGCGCAGAGCATCCGGTATTTTATGAAGATGAAGTGGATATCCACCTTAATCCTAAAATCGGTGCGGACTGGCAGTTGCGCGGACAGCAGAAACGGGTAGTGACGCCGGGGTAGAACGAAAAATACTATCTGGCCGGCGCACTGCACAGTGGCACGGGTAAAGTCAGCTACGTGGGCGGCAACAGCAAAAGTTCAGCGCTGTTTATCGCTCTGCTGAAGCACCTGAAAGCCACTTACCGGCGGGCGAAAACAATCACGCTGATCGTTGATAACTACATTATCCATAAAAGCCGCGAAACACAGCGCTGGTTGAAAGCAAATCCCAAGTTCAGGGTAATTTACCAGCCGGTTTACTCGCCGTGGGTGAATCATGTGGAACGGCCATGGCAGGCACTTCATGACACGATAACCCGTAATCATTAGTGCCGCTCAATGTGGCAGTTACTGAAAAAGGTCCGCCATTTTATGGAAACCGCCAGCCCATTCCCCGGAGGAAAACATGGTCAGGCAAAAGTGTAGCGGTATTAGGCGCAGCTATTTAGGAGTGTCACATCTTGTCATTAGCACATAGATATATGATTGAAATATAAAAATGAGCATGCCATTTAGGCAAGTAAATTATTCACAAAATACTAAAAGGATACATGAGGCTGTTCTATCTCTTGAGTGAAATAAAATATAACCCGCTATTAACTAAAGAAATTAAGTAAAACACCATAAAATCACCACGAGATGCAACGTGCTTGACGCTGAGAACTATGTGACGATTAACACTTAAAAAGGAACTCAACGCATCGTCCGCTCCTGGCACTCAGTGGATATCTTAGCTTTGCCTAACCCCGCAATAATTAAACTTAACTTTGACATCCCGTACCAGCTGCTGTTGATTCTGTTTAAGGCATAATCAGCACCTCGCCGCGTTGCGCAGGCAGCGGTTGCGCATTCTGGTAAGCAACCAGAGCTCGTTTGCTGTTGTCGTCATTCCAAGCATTGATGTGTAAACAGTCGCAGCCCGGCGCCACAGCTTTTTGTCTTCCAGCGTCTTCGCCAGGGACAGTGCGTTTTGGACTTTTTTCACATCCTCTTCAGATAATGGTGTTGCAGTCTGCGGCAGGGCAACATCGGGAACCTCAACGCCTGCAACCACTCGATAGACATACTGGTAGCCGTTATGGGTACGATGGAGATTTCCCGCGGCATGGAGCTGCCGCAGCAAGTTACCTGCTGTACTGGCTTGCAAGTCGAGCGCATCGCAGACATCCTGCAGGACGCATTCTGGCGTCCGGCTAACGATGGCAAGCACCATCTGTGCTTTGGTTACTTTGGTTTTTGATTGTTTGGTCATGGTCAAAACTCGTTTACTTGGTTAAACCTGCCGCCTTGCGGCGTTTGTACTCTTCCATCAGAATCTGTGCTGGCGTCGGTCCTGCAGGATGTCTCGGTGCTGCCAACTGCTGACGAATTGGCGGAATCGAAAACCCGTTAGCCAGGTGTTTGGTCCATTTCGTGAGTAAGTTTTCTGCCAGTTTTTTCAGCTCTCCCTCCGTCAGGTTCCTCTCCACTCCAGTTCTGCGCATCTCAATGCAAATGTGATAGAGAACATCCTGTTTCCATGGATATTTGTCGCTGCCCGAGTATCGGTAAGACTCATTCCTCCAGCGCTTGTATTCCGCCATTACAGATTCGGATGTCAGATTGAACGGGTTAGCACCGCTGGCAGATACCAGAGCAACGAATTCAGCCAGATCCGGTGGCCATGTGTTACCCGCGGCGCAGCGCTCCATGCACTGACTGCAGACCAGAGTAATCTGGGCTTCACTCATCGATCCAATCTGGGCAATCCACATATCCGAGGGCGCCGCCCCGTTCTTCTGGGTCCACCGGTTCGAAAATATTTCCCCCATGACTGTCCATAGCCGCCATGCCGTATCCGCCGCCAGCAAGTCCGTTTTGCTTTTCCCAGCGTTCTCTGGCTGCCTGAATTTCCTGAACAGCCCGGGATGCGGTGTTAACTGGTTGAATTCCTGCATGGTCTTTACCTCCGGTTGCTGGTTGTGGTTTAGATTTGGCTCTGGCACTTATCACGCTGCGGGCAAATTTCTGCTCCCACTGAATCTGAGTGAACACTTTCCCCTCGGATTTCCAGTACGCGATGAACTCTGCCAGCTCTGTCGGCAGGTATGCCGGTTCGGGAAGCGCTATACCCCAGGTAGCAGCCAGCCGCGGCCAGTCCTGTGACGGCAGCCAAAGGTCGTGCATGGCGAATTTCCCGATCGGAATATCCACTCCAGGCAGATACTGAGGTTGCTGGGGAAAATTTCTCTCCTGCGCATAGAGAGTGGGGTTTGATCCTTTTCCTTTCCCTTCCCTTCCTTTTCCGTCAGTGAGTCCTCCATGAGGATTCACTGAGTCCTCACTGAGCCCTCCTTGATTAGGAGCTCTCTTTTCTTCCTTTCCTGCCTTAGACTCAGTGAATTCTGGCGGAAGAGGTATTTTTGAGGCCGAAGGCCTGTTTATTTTTTGATGCTTAAGGAAACCTTTAATCTGCAAATAGCAGACATCATTCACTGAATACTCAGTGAGTAATCCATGAGTAATCAGTTCCTGTATTAGTGGTTCGCAATCGAGCGCGTCCGCAGGGAAGATTTGCATCTTCAACCGTTTTGGCGAACGCTCAAGGCATCCCATATCGTTGGCGAAGTTGAACAACCCGATAAACAGGAGACGCGCTGGAATTGAACATTCCACCACCTTCTCATCTGTCCAGAATTCAGGTTTAACTGTTCTGATGCGGGCCATCTGAAACCTCTTATTAACCAGCTGGTGCTGGTGGTCATTGTCAAAACTCGATTAGAAAAACTGCGGCGCTACGGCGCTAATGCTCGCCAGAAGTGGTCCCGCCGCATCTGCAGGAAGCATGTTAAAAAGTGCAATTGCTGCCTCCCGAATTTCACGCTCTAACTTCTGCAACGGAGCACCAAGCAATTTTGCCTGGTGCGCTTCGCTACACTCTTTGATTGCTTGAGCCACCAGCTCGCTTTCAGTCAATCCACGTTTCAATCCGTGTTTGCGCGCAATCTCAATAGGCATCGCATCAGCGATCGCTCCTGAAAGCTGCATGACGTAGCTGGTGTACTTCTCTGATCCGGATTCGTTTTTCAGGTAGCGGTACAGATTCTGTTTATTGACGTTTATTCCGCGACCGTTTTGTTTTCTCCATTGCTCATCCACCAGCTGCGCGATGTGGTCCTGTGCACGTCCAGGTAAAGTCGACTCCCATTCCTGAACGGCAGCAAAAATTGCTCTACTCTTCATCCGAGCCCGGCGTAGACCGGAAAACTGATTTTCTGAGTTCAGTTGCAGGCCCATTACCGGGTTATGATTTTTAAAAGAGATGGTTTGCATGCTTACTCCTTCGGTAATCCATCCGTTGGGTTTGGGTAGAGATCTGGTCTGAGTTCATGCGGAGTAACTTTCCACTCCAATGCCTTACTGACTTTCAGAACCAACTCGCCGGGAACTTTATGTTTGAACCAACCATTTACTGTTTGTGCTCGCCGATTAAGCCGCCGTCCGATTTCCGATTGGCTACACACGGCAAGTAATTTTTTTTGAAGTGATGGCTTCATACGTTGCCCCACTAAAAACTGTAAATTTGAATTACAGTTTAATCAGTTTATTTCGATAGTGTCAAATCATTCGATATGAGGCCTGAAGAAAAAATCTGTATAATCTTTCTCATGTGTTTGTTTGGGTGGATGAAGATGAACTTTGGTGTTCGACTGCAACGAGTCTTAGATGAGATAGGAATGTCTCAATCAGAACTGGGGCGGAGGATCGGTGCGACATCCCAATCAGTGAATGGCTGGTGTCAGGCTGGAATCCTTCCCAGAAAAGAAATGCTTGAGCAACTTCCTGATATAACAGGAAAACCTTTGTATTGGTTTTTCATGACAGATGAAGACGAAGAGACGCTGCAGCCGCCAAGATCGGAAGATATCTATGTCCTTACCCCGGAGACCAAAAAGCTCATAGAAATTTACGATCAGCTTCCTCAAGTGGAGCAAGAACGATTCGTCGGGTTAATGCAGTTAAGGTTGGAAGAACTCGATGCTTTCATGAACGAATATTTAATGAAACGAAAGAAAGACTAGAACAGCCTTCCCCCCCTTCATAAGCGCCGCCTTCGGGCGGTTTTTTTGTGCCTGCTCCCCACCTCACATCCAATTCTGAAATTTAAATCATCAGTTTTAATTGACAGCTGTAGTTTATATCGATAATACTATCTCCGTCCTATGACGTCATCGAGGCAGGAAGCCCACGTAGTAGCTGCCGGCGGCATACGAAACACCGGATGAGATGACAGCAATATCAATCGCAGCAGGTTCAACGTTCGGCTGCCCGGCCTTAAGGGAAGGAAATGAGTATGGATAAAGCATATGAAGACTATTTTGAAAACCTCTCTGAAGGTGAAGAGGCATTGAGTTTCAGCGAGTTTACCGCAGCACTTTCAGGTAAGCCGGCAGACTGCGCCTCCTCTGAAATGTAATGGAAATCCTGCGCGCTTCGTGGTGGTGAATTGCAGGGTGAAAAAGCTCACTCGTGAAGATCAGCGTCACGACACCACCGACGAAGCGCGTCGAAGTGGTGAAAATAAAAAATCTGGGTTTGCAATGCGGTGAATGCGGCTATGCGCACGCGACACAGTTAAAAAAGTAAACATGGCGGTTATTCACACGTTGTGGGGAAAAAGTTGTCGGCGGTAGTTGTTAACTGGCTGCCGTCACCGGGAGGCACCCGGCGCCGCATTGCAAAACCACATCCTAATACTGAGTTAACTGGAGATAACTATGAAGGATTTTGCCCGAGTACCTACCGGGAACCAGGCGACCCGCCTGAACTGGTTCGAGGTGAGACTTCGCCAGCTGTGTTACTTGCTGGCGCAGAAAGGAAACCCTGAGGCTGAGGCATGAATACCCTGTTTGCCCTTGTCATCAGCGTATGTGCTCTCACTGGTGAATGCTCTGATGTTCTGATCGGTGTTTATCCATCAGAGGCCAGTTGCAACAGCAACGCCGATGAACAAAAAGTACAGGGCCAGTGCCTCCCCTACCGAAATGCACAAAACATGGCTGACGACCAACAGCCTGCAGTGAGTTTTTGAATCGAGTTTTGACCAATGGCCGTTACGGCCGGAGAAGTGATTATGGAATTTGGAATGAAACGCGTTCTGGCATCTGTCCAGGCCGCCGCCACTTTGAATAAGCTCTATGACGGCTCGCCCGTTTCACTGACGGCCATCAGTAAAGAGTCAAAGCTGTCTACTTCATACCTTGAGCAGATCTTCAAAAAGCTGCGGGCGGGTAACCTGGTAATTTCACAGCGTGGCCCAGGTGGTGGTTATAGCCCCCGCGGCGATGACATCACCGTTACAGAAGTGATCACTGCGGTATCTAAACTGCCAGCCCATAAAACTTTTGAGCCTATCCTGCGAGCGCTTGACGACGTTCGCGTATCACAGCTGCTGCGGGGCGATTCGCCAGCCCCATAAAGCACAAAACCCGCGCAAGGCGGGTTAAGTACCCGGTCAGCCGACCAAAGCTTTCCGGAATCGAGTTTTGACCAATGACCACCACCAAGGCGGCTGCCATCAGCTGCCGGGTATCTTACAATCCAAAGGAGCCCAAACGCAATGAACAACTACCCGTATCTCATTAAAGCGAAGGCAAAAGCAAACGAAGCGAAAAGTCTCTTCTGCTGGTTCTCTGCTAAATCCGATTCTCGCGCCGAGCGCAAAATCCTGGACATCCTGGAAGACGCTGAAATTAACGTTGGCCGCGGCGCCAGCCATCAGCTGCCGATCCGCACCAACTGGCTCATCGTTGATGACTTACCGGAAGAAGGTGTACTGGATGACACCTGGTGCGATCGCTACGAGCTTGGTGGTGAAGACGGGCTGACATGGCAAAAAATCGTTGCGCCAGCGGCTGCTGAACCACAGCCCTCCAGTAAACCAGAAAACGATATCTCTCCTGCAAATAGCGATGAAGAGGACTATTCGAACAATGAAGAAGCACTCTTCAACCTGGCGGAAATGTCATTCCGCACGCAGCTGCTTGCCCAGTATATGGCCGACGAGCGTCACGTGTATCACATTAGCATTCCTCATCGTAACCGCCTTTCAGCGATGGAAATGGATACGGATAATCACGGTGTGCAGAATCTGCTGCTGACGGCAGAAAATATTCCGGAGCTTAAAAAATATGATATGCCTGGCCTGTGGAAATTTACCAGTGCATTTAAGAGCGTATTTCCTGTGGGGAAACGCCATGAGCTCGGCAAGCAAATTCAGTTCGCCAAATTGTGGCTTGAAACGTCGCACATTGACCGCGGGATCCTTACAAAGGAATGGGCTGCTGGAAACTATATCACCTCAATAAACAAAACCGATGCCGGCGCCAATGCTGGCGGCGGTAACAAAACTGACCGCAATCCGGATTATCAGCATTCGCTGGATACTCTGGATATAGAGATCGCTCTTGCAACGATGCCTATGGATTTTGACATCTATAATTTTCCGGCATCAGTCCACCGCCGCGCGAAGGAAATAGTACAGAAGAAAGAAAGTCCATTTAAAGAATGGTCTGCAGCATTACGGAGCACACCAGGCATCCTTGATTATTCCCGTGCAGCGATTTTTGCACTGATCAGGGAAGCATCCAGTGGAATAACTCCTTTTCCAGATCGGTTGCGTGGCTACATCAACGCGAATCTGACTGAACATAAGCATGATACCCCGAGCGCTGAGACGCTTACCAAGGCGGGACATATTCCATCTGCTGCAGTCACTCTGGATGCAACAAACCAAGTAATCGCCGGAGAGGATAGCAGCGCAAAACTGGAAACACTCTCCTCCGACATTAAAGCAGTTGGTGCCGAACTGGTAAAAGAGGCTCAAAAGCAACGTCCGGACGCTAATCAGGTTCTGGCCGCCGAGCGCGGCGAATATGTTGAAGGGGTTAGCGACCCTACGGATCCGAAGTGGGTAACCGAAGACCTTACCAAGACCAGGCAGCCTGAAGTTTCAAAAATTGGGGACGGAGTATTTTCCATTGAAGGTCTTGTTGACGTTACGGGCAAGGTTAACCAAAAAGAAAAAACAGATGAAGTTGTTCATCAAACGGATTCTGTAGATATTGAATCCGGTCATCATAATAAGGAGGAAGATCAGCCAATTGATTATGTTCACGTTATGGTTGATCTGGAAACCATGGGTAAAAAACATAACGCCCCTATCGTCGCTATTGGTGCGGTTGTTTTTGACCCGGCAACCGGCTCTATTGGAGAAAGTTTCTATAAAGTCGTATGCCTTGAATCCTCCGTGAACTGGGGCGCCGTAATCGATCCATCTACTGTTATCTGGTGGCTTAGACAGTCCTCCGAAGCACGCTCTGCGATCGTAAATGATGATGCTATCCCGTTGCAGGATGCATTACTCCAGTTCAGAGAATTTGTTTCTGATAATGTTGCTGGTGGGAGCAAAAAGGCGCAGGTATGGGGTAACGGTGCGTCATTCGACAACTCTATTCTGCGTTCTTCTTACGATTGCATTGCTGAAGATTATCCGTGGGAATACTGGAACGATCGGGACGTACGAACAATGGTAGAGCTCGGCCAAGCCATTAGCTTCGACCCCAAAACAACGATCCCGTTTGAAGGGTCTCGTCACAATGCCCTCGCTGATGCTATTCATCAGGCACGCTATGTATCAGCGATCTGGCAGCGAATAATTGCCGGCAATCAGGTGCTGCAAAAATTGATGCAAAACTGATTTTGTATTTTCAGATACTGGCCCAGCAATGGGCCATGATGAGGTAAAACATATGCTCCAGATGTTAACCCTTGAAGAGTGGGCAAACGAGAAATACAGAAGCAATCCTCCAAGTGTTTCCACTCTCAGGAATTATGCTAAACAGAATATGTTTTCTCCCCCAGCCAAAAAAGAAGGTCGATTCTGGCGCGTCAGGGAGGATGCTGAGTTGGTCGGTACATTGACCACTCCTGTAGTAAAGAAAAGCGACCCTGTTCTTTTGCAGAGGATTTTGAACGATGGCTGCCAGACCACGTAAAAATAATATATCTATTCCAAATTTATACCCGCTCTTCAGCAGAAAGGTTAATAAAGTATACTGGCGTTATAAGCACCCGATAACTGGTAAGTTTCATAGTCTAGGAACAGACGAAGCAGAGGCCACGGCAATAGCTATTGAAGCAAATAAAAGACTGGCGGAACAACAAACCCGCCAGATAATGGCAATCACTGACAGAATTTCCACCAGCTCAGGAAAATCAATATCAACTAACACCTGGCTTGAACGTTACTGGAAGATTCAGCAGGAAAGATTGAAGTCCGGAGATATTAAAGAAAACACTATCAAACAAAAAGCAAAACCAGTATCTCTGCTTAAGGAACGGGTAGGAATGAAATTAATATCCGCTGTCAATGTTCGAGATGTTGCGCAAATTCTTGATGAATATTTAGCGGAGGGACAACCCAGAATGGCTCAGGTCATTCGCTCTGTCCTAATAGATGTTTTTAAAGAAGCTCAGCATGCGGGAGAAGTACCTCCTGGTTATAACCCTGCACTAGCAACTAAACAACCTCGTAGAAAGATCACTCGCCAGCGCCTCACTCTTGAGGAATGGCAAAAGATTTTTGATATAGCCGATGAAAATCACAAATACATGGGGAACGCCATGCTTTTAGCCATAGTAACAGGACAGCGACTAGGTGATATATCCCGTATGAAATTCTCGGACATCTGGGACGATCATCTACACGTTGAGCAAGAGAAAACCGGAAGCAAAATCGCTATACCATTAGCTCTGCGTTGCAACGCAATCAACTGGAGCCTCCGAGATGTAATCAGTCGTTGCCGGGATTATGCAGTAAGCCCTTATTTGGTTCATTTCTTTAGAACCACCTCACAGGCTGAGCGAGGAGCACAGGTGAAACCCAGAACACTGACCATGAATTTCAGCAAGGCAAGAGACAGTGCAGATATTGACTGGGGACAAGGTACACCGGCAACTTTCCATGAACAAAGATCGCTTTCCGAGCGGTTATATAAAGCCCAAGGTATAAACACGAAAGATTTACTTGGACATAAAACTCAACAACAAACGGATAGGTACCATGATGATCGTGGGAAGGGGTGGACAACGGTGGCCTTATGAGGTTTTTCGGGAGGGGTTTTGATAACTTGTTTTGATAAAATTTTGATAACCGTTCGAAAACTAATAATAAAAACGGGAACCACCAGGTTCCCGTTCTGACATAATCTGGGGGCCAGATTACATGTTCGCGATAATCGCGTCGCCAAACTCTGAACATTTCAGCAGTTTAGCGCCTTCCATCAGACGTTCGAAGTCATAGGTTACGGTCTTGGCGGCGATAGCGCCTTCCATGCCTTTGACGATCAGGTCTGCGGCTTCGAACCACTGCATGTGGCGCAGCAATACCTACCACAAAAACAGATAAGATATTGTTTTTATTATTTATTATATTAGTTTAAAGTAAATTTTTTACCTCAAGTATCCATTTTCAACCCATTGATTTATCTTATGTAATTCTTCATTTTGGGGAATGTATATCTATCAATATTCATGCTCACGGTTCTTTGTCTCACAACACTGGACAATCATCATCATCCTTCCCTGTCCGATTGATAACGAATGTCACTACCCCGACAACTGTAACATCATCCAGGGACTCACCTTCCAGCGCTTCACCGTCTCGTGTAATAAATGCCCGGCCCATAATTTTTGCAAAATCAGTGCCGCCGCCGTATTGAATTAAAACGGTATCTCCTTGCTTTGGTTTACCGGAAACATCGACTACGGTGTAACCAGTTTCTGTCTGAACGAGCCTAGTATTTGGGCCGGTACCGCAGAGTGAATCAACGGTCAGACGCCGTTCAACATAGTCAGCAGATGGTGATGGAAAGCCCACGATTACAGCCCTCCATTTGGGTTGTAAAGCTGGAACGTGCGATCGTCACCTTCCTGAGTTGAGACGTCGCGGAATGTTGTCACGTAGACTTCTATCCACTGGTTAGCCTGCTGTGGCGACCAGTGCCAGTTATATCTCTCCAGTTCCTGCAGAAATCGCTTGGTGGTGAGGATGCGCTTTCCGTTAGGCAGGATATCTATTGCGTTACGGCAGGCCGTCTCGATTTCGTATAAACGCGGCATACTTTCCCCTGTCAAATTTACTGTATATAAATACAGTAAACGCATGTGTGCAGCAGATCAATATTGGCAGTGGCTATCAATGATCGGCGCTGACGTAACGCATTGATGCCTCAATTCGACTGGCAACATTGAGCAGGGAAATATTTATAAATCGTATTCACCCCCTCCGAGCACATAGGTCACAGACAGAATGTTTTAACTGCTCAGACCAGAAATATCTGGAAGCTTTAGGCATCTTCATGGAAGATAGACGAGCGCAAAGACGCACACAGCAATGATGTTATGTAGTATTTTCCCCTTGAGTGTGCCTGCTCAAGGGGATTTTTATCGCCGTATTGTACTGGCAAATATTTGTAAATCGTCTTCACTCCCACGCCTGTCACATCGGCCACACGCTATTGGACAGGCGCTTAGTCCGGTATATTTCTCGCGCTACTACTGCTTACGTTAACGTCTGGTAATGATCTAGCGGCGCGACGTAAAGCGGCGTTGAAAGCAATTATAGTGACCGGCCGGCGATGGTACTTCACACGGTTAGAATGACTCTGAAATAAATAAACATCTTCTGGATAGCGTTCTCTTCTACGAGCAATCATCGCCTCCACTGGAGGGGTTGATTTAACACGTAGCTCCTTCAGGTGACCCTGTTTTCGTATCAGTATCAAGTCACCATCAATATCATCATATCGAATACTCAGCAGCCTTCCAGCGCTTAAACCCGTGTGAAAAATTAACGCCCACAAGTCAGCCCATGTATCTGAGATGGAAACAAGATTGCTGTTAATAGTTAAAAATTGCTCAAAACTTATTGTTTTCTTACCGTTCACGAACAAACCAAACTGTTTTCAAAGCTGAATGAATTGATTAAGCCAAACGTAACATATCAGGAAAAGTAGTGAAATCTTTGTCTTCAAGTCGCCGGGAGGTACTTGTAGATTGTTTTCACGTCTACACCTATTACATCAGCTACCTGCTGCCGGGTTGCGCCGTTCTCCAGCATCCGGCGGCAGCGATCCACAACATCAGGAGTCATTACCCGGCGGCGGCCGCCAGCATTGCGGCGCTGAACTTAGCTTTGTTGCTCATAGTCCTGTGCCTTCCGCCGGTCGTCTTTGATTTTGAAATACAGATTGGTGAGGTAGGTAAGCAGTCCAAAAACAATACTGGCCGGAACACCTATAGCCGCCCACTGGCTGGGGCTTACCTTATCGAGAAGTTGCAGCAGCCAGTAGCTGCCGCTGACGGTGGATGTGATATAGGACGCTCCCGCCGCCACATCCGGCAAATTCTTCATTCGCATGCCTTACCCCCATGGGGATCACTATGTAGAGTAGTGTGAGGGTAAGGTGTGGTTCAGGTCGGAATCCCGACCATATCAACCAGGTAGGATATCCAAATCAACAGCAAGCTTTTCAGCGTCGCTGATTTCAACATTGTTTTCTTCAATGGCTACTGATTCCTGCCGATACTCAAGATTTTCCTCTGACAGATAGTTTTCTTCCATTTATGCCCATCCTTTTGATTTAATGAATATGGCGACAAACTCCGAATTCACCTGCACTCCTGAACGAAGAGCATTATCTTGTCTATATTTCGAAGGGTACAACGAGTCATAACGTAGAGACCTTGGCGTAACCCCATTACTTACATCTGTAACATCAGATGTATAATTTGGGTTGGCGTTATTTTTAAAGTTTCGCAACATATCAACACCAGAAATTTCACAATAGTTATTTGGATACGCTTCCTTTAACTGAGCGTTATAACTATTAACTGTTTTATGTTATGTCAAACTTTCATTTCTCAAAGTTTTTTGTCTAACATATGGCAAAACAATAAAAGGAATAAAAGTAGATGATCCCGCCCGTTATGAGTTATATGCGCTTAGTTCCGGCGTAGGCCTATGCATCTTGATACTTATCTCTTCATTCTTCATAAGATGAGTCTTAGGGAAGGTGCGAATAAGCAGGTCATTTCTTCCCAAGCTGACTCGCTGATTAAAATTTCGCGGATCTGGGCCGATTTTTTTCCCGCAAACACATCGAATCAGCCTATTTAGGCTATTTTTTCCACCATTTCTGGCGTTATTTCCGGTTTTTACTGAGATCTCTCCCACTGACGTATCATTTGGTCCACCCGAAACAGGTTGGCCAGGGTGAATAACATCGCCAGTTGGTTATCGTTTTTCAGCAGCCCCCTGTATCTGGCTTTCACGAAGCCGAACTGCCGCTTGATGATGCGAAACGGGTGCTCCACCCTGGCACGGATGCTGGCTTTCATGTATTCGATGTTGATGGCCGTTTTGTTCTTGCGCGGATGCTGCTTCAAGGTTTTTACCTTGCCGGGACGCTCGGCGATCAGCCAGTCCACATCCACCTCGGCCAGCTCCTCGCGCTGTGGCGCTCCTTGGTAGCCGGCATCGGCTGAGACAAATTGCTCCTCTCCATGAAGCAGATTACCCAGCTGATTGAGGTCATGCTCGTTGGCCGCGGTGGTGACCAGGCTGTGGGTCAGGCCACTCTTGGCATCGACACCAATGTGGGCCTTCATGCCAAAGTGCCACTGATTGCCTTTCTTGGTCTGATGCATCTCCGGATCGCGTTGCTGCTCTTTGTTCTTGGTAGAGCTGGGTGCCTCAATGATGGTGGCATCCACCAAAGTGCCTTGGGTCATCATGACGCCTGCTTCGGCCAGCCAGCGATTGATGGTCTTGAACAATTGACGGGCCAGTTGATGCTGCTCGAGCAGGTGGCGGAAATTCATGATGGTGGTGCGATCCGGCAGGGCGCTATCCAGGGATAATCGGGCAAACAGGCGCATGGAGGCGATTTCGTACAGGGCATCTTCCATGGCACCGTCGCTCAGGTTGTACCAATGCTGCATGCAGTGAATACGCAGCATGGTCTCCAGCGGATAGGGCCGTCGGCCATTGCCCGCCTTGGGATAAAACGGCTCGATGACAGCGGTCATATTCTGCCATGGCAGAATCTGCTCCATGCGGGAGAGGAAAATCTCTTTTCGGGTCTGACGGCGCTTAGTGCTGAATTCACTATCGGCGAAGGTGAGTTGATGGCTCATGATGTCCCTCTGGGATGCGCTCCGGATGAATATGATGATCTCATATCAGGAACTTGTTCGCACCTTCCTTAGCTCACGACGCCAGAAAGGTATTGGTATACTACTATGGAGAACCCCACCGAAGCGGGGTTGCATGGCGTTAATTTCCCTATTCGCCAGAATCGTGCTGAGCACTTTCATCCTCAGCTTCCTCAGACTCTTTAATCACGTCAGCGAGAGTCTTACTTCTGTAGTCAAGTTGTTCTTCTGTCATTATAACCTCAATAAGTGCTCGCAACCTCAATTTCCCCAGTAATAAGAATTGTTGACGCAGCACCAACATAAGCCGCAGCATCTAAATTCCTAACCCCACCAGTGTCACGATAAACGATGATCTGGTCTTTATTCGTGCCGTCCTGGTACGCCTTCAAAGAACCTGTCATCGTGTTCCATCCAGTCGCGTTGTTGGCACTAACTAACGATATTCTGATGGTTGCACTGGACATTCCCGGAAGATAACCAAATACCAGATTCCCTGAAGGTGTGGACCCTGACAACGTCAGCTGCATGCTGAATCGCAAAACCTTATCGTTGATGCTGTAATAGCCCGTAGCCGCAGTAACTGTAACTCCTGTACCAGACAGCAAAGTCGGCTTGAACGTTCCTTGGAAGCGTGAAATCGTATTGTTGTACAACCGGTTTGCGTCGATGGACCACATATAATCAGCTGGAGTTCCGGTAACGGTATTGTGGACGTACTTCATGTTTGTGCCATTCAGCACTACGCGATACAAAGCTGATGCGTAATCAACAATAACCCTATTGTTGGATATAATTACCCCAGATATTGAAGTGCCACCAGTAGCGATTCCCGACGTGCTGCTTGATACATAGGATCCGAAAATACTCGCATAATTGCTTGTGATGCGGACCGAGTTACCATCAACGACAAAATCGTTAGCGTTAAACAGCCACAATTGCGGCTCTCTGTTATCGTAAATGACGTTACTTGTGATAATGTTTCTCAACACCGAATTTGTCGTGGAGACGGTGCCAGAAACCCCATTATCTATGCCACGGTTGAAGTTATATCTAATCGTGTTCCTTGAGATTATATTGTCGTAGCTGAGAGAGTTATTGCCCCCAATGTAGATTCCAGACTGTCCGTTATACTCGCATATATTATCAGCGATTAGCGAGTTGCTTAATCCTTCTGCGGTGATCCCGTCCCAATACGGTGATGAAGATGACCACGCCGATAAATTCTCATCAACAAAATGGTTGTTGCAGTAATTCCTGGTTATTTGATGCTTATCACCGCGAGCAGTAATCCCCATAGAGCAATACTGAACATCGCAAAACAAAATTTTGTTTCCGGTACCAGTACAGCGAATTCCATTGCTGAAGCCCATGACAGTATCATCGGGCTTTCCGTTTATGGTTAGCCAATTTATCGTGCAGTCTTTCGAGTTTGCCTGGAGAAATACGCCGTATATCTGAACCGCTGAAATGCTCCCCTGACCGCCCGTGTTGAAATAGACACCAAAGTTTTCAAGCCTTGACCCCACGCAAGCCATATTAAAAATAATGTGCATAGGTTCAGCGGGTGCTTTTTCCAGATAAACACCTGTTTCTGGCCCACCGCCACGGATTGTAACCCCATCCGGTATATCGAAAGACGATGATATTTTATATAGGGAACCCAATATTATTAATTTCACCGGGCCGTTTTTTGCGGCTTCAATGGTGCGATGAAGTGCAAATGAGAAATCATCATCGAGGGTTATATTTTCACTGAACATTTCAGGAGTCAGAAACCCTAGTCCACCAATCAGGCTTGCCCCATCGCTTGAACTCAGGTTTTGGCGAAGCGTATCACCATCCATCAGAACGAAGTGAGTAACGTCGTTAGCAAAGCTGGTTGCATCGGTTCCGGTGGTCGTAAAGCCGACGTCAGTAGCAGCATTCAGGCGGTAATACTGGTTGTTATAGCGAATGTACTGGTTACGGGCACTAAACTGGAATGGGCCATCCAGGTAATCACCCAGGAACACGTAGCCGGATGACAAGAGGAACTGCTGGAAACGAGCTTCCTGGCTAGAAATCTGCCGATCATGTTCCTGCTCCATCCCATACCGGGTTTTACCCGGCACCCCAAACCGGTTTTCCCACGTCTCATTACTGCGATCGTTTTCAAAATGATCCAGGTTCTCAGCGTTATCAAATAAATCCTTCACAGCTGCCGAACCCAGCGGGTTACCGGTTTTATATGTGGTCATGCTCGCCTCATTAACGAAAAAACCCGCCGAAGCGGGTTATGGTAAGTTATTCAAGTTTTATGCAACGTTGCCGGGATAACTGGCGTTGTCGTAGTCATAGAAGGACGCGCGGTACTCTTTGGCGGTAACCTGACACGTCCCGTCTGATTGAGGGGCAATCTCCTCAACAATGGCGTCATAGACATGACGCGTTGAGCCGCAGAACACCAGGCGGACTGGCTCAATGGCTGGTGAAGTCTGGTCAATCTTCAATGGGTCATCAAAATCACTCAGATGGGGAACGGACAACTGATAATCCCCCACTCTGCTCGCCACCATCAGACCGGATGCAGAACCATCCTGATAGCGGATCAGCGCACGGGGGTTTTCGAAAGACCAGTCCAGCGGCTCCGTAACGGTGAAGGTTGTCACGCCACCAGCCGTTGTCATCGCCTCCACCAGACAGGAAATCGTGTTGTTACCCGGAATATCATCCGTGAGCACGATGCGATCGCCTGTGTTGTAGCAGAGCGCATCCAGCTCGGTGGTGGTCTGGTATGTAAGCCGCTGCTGAAGATACTTCATCAGGCGACGCATGCCGATCTGGTAGGCGTGATCCTGATTGAGCACCCCATCGAGTTTGTAGTTCTCGATTTTCACCGGCGTGGGATTATCGGGTGTCCGACATTTAACAGTCTCCTCTGACCAGGTGACGCCGTTGATGTACGTCACGTCGACACCATCAAAATCATCGTCGGACGGCACGGTAAATCCGCTCTGCAGCTCCTCCACCATCTCATGCGGCGTTATGATCCCCGTCCAGGGCTTAATCCCCTCGCGGTTGACCGTCGCAAGGCCATCGCTTAACAGGAAGCGGGATTTCCCGGCATTGGCAATCATCTGCAGCATTTCCAGCGCCGAGATACTGTCGCCGGTGGCGAAATCGAAATTTTCGCCCCGTGGTGTCCAGTACGCTGATTCCAGCGCGTTGATGGTGTCAACATCCATTTCCAGCCCCAGCGAGTTACCGACATGCAGCAGAGCACCCGAGATAGTTCTGGCCGTTCCGGTTTCATAGGCCCGCGTGGCCACAACGTTTACGCGGCGGTCCGACTGAGCCGCCAGCTTCCCTCCCGTCTCGACGGTCACCGCCATCAGCGACACGCCGGGATAGGATGAAGGTCGTGTCAGCAGTCGCCCGCGCAGTGCCTGCCAGTACATCGAATCCCTGGCGTTGTTTGAGCCCTGCTCATTGCGCCGACGACAGCGAACTTCCACCAGCCCCGGAGAACTGAGCGTGATCCGCTCAGTAAAACCCAGCCCGTTGACGTTTTTCAGCGCATACTCGCCCTGGTGACTCACCCACCCCGATCCGGAACCGTAGACGCGATACTGTATCTCCCACTCAACGTGGCGAATCCGTTTTTTCCCCTTACTGTCAAAGCCGCAGATACCGTTCGGGAAGGAGAAATTCACCTCGAACATATCCACGGTTTCATTTTCAGGGCACACCAGGAACGGCCCCAGCCAGCTCAGCGTGTCATTGAGGCCGGTGGCTTCATAGTCGATCATCGTCCTGGCGGTGAATCCCGGCCATGACTCATCAATAGCACCGGAAACCAGGCGCGCCACTGTCGCCGTTGTGCCGTCGGACGAGACTATCTGATATTCGTTGCCGCGGTGAGCAAGGGAAAGCCGTTGCACACCTTCAGGCATGCCCGAGAATGCGGTTCCCGTAGCGCTGGTATAGGCGAGCGTCACGTTTGCCGTTACCGCCGGGCTGCCGCCGGTTGATGCCGTGCCGGAGGTGTAAACCGGGGCATCACCGAAAACGGCTGCAGGAAGCGAGGAGGATGTGATTGCCCCACCAACGAACGGGCTGGCCGCCTCGGTTATCAGTACGGTACCGCCGTTGTCCCGTGCGACCAGGCCGGAGCCAGTGAGCCCCTCGGTGATAGCCGCCAGCAGTCCCGACATCGAGATGTAGTTCGCTACCAGCGACACCGTATAGGTGGTGCCCTGCCATGTGATCATGAACGTACTGGAGCTGGTCGAAAAGTCGTAGGTGACAGGAGCCGCGCTGGCCTGAATTTTTGCCGCGCTGCCACCCTCGCCGGGCACCGCGTCCTGACCCGGGGTATAGGACGCAATGACGAGGTCATAATCGACACTGTTGAAACTCAGCGTCACTGGCATACCCGCTACGGGAGCAAGTTCGGTAAGCAACGAGCTGGCAAAGACACTGTAACCAGAAGAGGTGGATATCAGATAATTTGTCGGTGCCTTAATTTCGACTATGGCCCCGGTAACCCAGCTGTCCGGGAGAGAATTATCGTCCTCGTCGTCATCGTCAGCATCATCCGTATCAAGACCTGTAAAGGTTACGGATGCACCAGAAACCGTCATACTGTCAGCGATAATATCGTCGGAATCAGGCGAGGTCTGGGCCATGTCCAGCCCTGTTCCGCTTGATGTTCCACCGACCTCTGTCGAGTTGAACCAGTTCTCGCTGCGCTCATCGCCGGAAACATCCGCGCCGGGCGGAAAATAGGTGATGCTGAATCCCGGCAGCGTTGAAGCTGGCGTACTGCCAACCCGGATATCACCATTGGTATAAATCAGTTCACCGACACCGAGACACAGCAGCATCTGGACGCGCATTTTCGTAGGATCAGCAGCGTCGAACCGGGTCACAGGCTGGACCACATAATCAGGGTAGATGCGCACCCGGCCAAACACCTCGCGAATCGGATCACCCAGCTTTGCGGTATTTGCCTTCGCCGGGTTCAGGTCGAGACTGCGCCCTGTGGATGATGTATAGCCCCCCGTATCGATACTGCTCATCATAAACAGCGAATAAGCTGCTGCAGCAACGGAGATGCCGACACCTATCCACGCGATGGTGGCGGCCTCCAGCCCGAAGGGCACCGGATAAAGCCGGACATCACTTTCAGGGTGGATCACGCAAGTAGCCCACTCGCCTGGCGGAATGGACAGACCGTCAACCTCAATGGTTAACGGCGGTACATCCCGATCCTCGTAACCTTCAACATTCACCGCCAGCCAGTTTCGAAGGCTGGTTACGCCATGTTCATGCGTTTCGAGAGGTTCACCGGGAAGCCGGGACGGGTAAAAACGAATGGTCATTGCCAGAACTCCACTTTGACAAATCGCCGCTTAAACCGCGCTAACGGAAGAAACGTTACGTTAGAGCCTGGATTGCATTCCGCCACATGCAGCAGGCCATCAATACTGACGACAATCCCCACATGGGTGACGGTTGAGCCGGAATAGCAAGCTACGCCAGCCCCTTCGCAGGGGTCGCAGCGCTCCAGGGTAAGCATCATTTGACGCGCCTCCCGGTCGAGGCCGCCGTCGTCTTTCGTGACCCCGGCAAAATCAGGCCAGAGAGGCAAGCCCAAATCGCGGCGTATCTCGTTCACAATGCCAAAGCAGTCGAGCTGCGGGTATACGCGACCGCCCTTCAGCCAGGTGACTGAAAGGTATTTATCAGGGTTAAACATTGGGATTCCTTAGCTGATATAACGCAGACCGGGGAAGACCGGGAGCGTGTAGCGGTAACGCGGCCAGGCCATATCGAGGACATTCATATAGCCCGCAGTGATCTGCACCTCTGTAGCCGTCCAGTAACCCGACTTGATTTTCAGCGTATACGGCACTGCCGCAGGCGCGGCTAAATCCGTGGAGATAAAACTGCGGTATGTCAGCGATGCAGATAACCTGTTAGCCAGGGCATTGCGGATCGTCGTGGACACAACACCATCAACATTGCACAGGGCGAATTTCAAATCTTGCGTACCGTCCGCATTGCGCGCCGGCAGCGCAATGTCAATCGCGCAGGCGGTAAACGTTACGGTATCGCCGCTCTCCGTCGTCGCCGTAATATCCTCGTACCCCTGGCACAGGTAGTGAACATCTGAGCCAACGGTGATCTGCAGCGTTTCAATGATCACCTCCGGCCCGCTGCTGGCATACAGCCTGTTAAGTCTTGTCATGCTTCAGGCCACTCCCTGTTAACTGCAAGATCAAGAATATCGCTGTTCACAATGAAGTCAGGGAACTCGGCCCAGCCAGGCGGAAGGATTGGACGCTCCCATAATTCCAGCGTTGCACTATATCGCCAGTATTTACCGCCCTCTGGTGTCGGTCCCTCGTATATATCGACAAACCTACAGACATAATCTTGCGCACCTAAAGGGGTAAGGAGCGGCATGTTGAACCAGTCAGCCCCATCGGTAATGATGTCGCGGTACCAGGCTTCGAAAAGCTGTGCCTGACCATCAGTAAAGATCCATGAAACTGGCGTTTGAGTAGGAACCGAAGTATAAGCTCGCCTTTGTCGCCGCCTGCCGGTAACCATCGCTGTACTTTTTAGCGGAGAAGTCGCTTTAAGACCAAAGTTCTCCTTCAATGGGCAAGGGAGATAATCCTTCGGGTAATTGAGATTAGTTGAAATTGCCATCAGCTAATTTTCCTCCGCGAGGTAGTTTTCCCCATCAGAGCTCTATGTAAATCACCCTGCCCGGTAGCAATAGACTGAACCGCTTTTTGATACCCCATCTGAGCACCATCGGATGCAGCTTTCTTCATCATGGCGATTTGAGCATCAGAGGGATCGCCGTTGACATAGAAACTCAAACTCGGCGCATAGGTTGCCCCCCCTGTTGACTGGTTTGCTACTCGATCCAGAGTGGCATCAAGTTTGGCGCTGGTTTTAGCAGTCGTAACGCGCTCACCTTTCTGCAGTAGCCAGGTTCCTGTTTCGGGCACAGAGTCGATACCGTCATGAGCCTGGCCATGAAGCGCCGATCCAATAGCAGTCATGAACACGCCAGCAGCTGCCGCCGCAGCTATTGCTTGTGCAGGTGCAACAGCAGGACCAACATAAGGAACCCCTATCCATTGGGTGAAAGCATTCAATGCAGCCATGGCGACTTGCGCTGCTGCATATTGCAATAGCGCAGTTCCTACAGATTGAATAAACGTTGCTGCAAAATCTTGAGCATTTAATTTACCTGTTTCGGCCCATTGAACGATCATATCGGTCATGCTGCTAAATGTTTGCGCACCAACCTGTTGCATGGTGGAATACAAATCCATTGCGGCAGTTGCTTGTTCAGCAAACCCAGATATAAACCCAGCGTTATAATCACCACGCATCTCATCCTGCTGCTTATAGTAATCCTTCTGAATTTCAAGCCTTTGATTTAGAGCATCCTGCAAAGCTGATGTTTCAGAATCATACAAGCTCTTAGTTATATCACCAGATTGATACTGCTTTAATAAATCCTCTTTTTGTGATTCAAAGTCTAACTGAATGCTATTTAACTCTTGCGCCCTGCCTCTTTCTCTTGAGCCCGAATAACGACCAACAAACTCACTTTCATGACCCTGTCTAATTAACTTATTTTGGCGTTCAAGATTTGATGCAAATTCAGCTAACTTTGCATTTTCTTTGTTTATCCGAAGCTCTTCTTTTTTGGAATCGAGAACTTTCGCTGCATCTCGCAATTGCTCTTTTTGTGCTTCTGCTAATTTTTTAAGATTCCCACTGGAAATATCGAAGTTTATCTTTTCAAGCTCGGTAACTTCGGCTGTTTTTTTACCAGTCGTTTCAATCAGGGCGGCTTGCTTTTGTAAATCAAGCAGTCTATTTTTGAAAGCATTATCAGTAGGATTGCTTTTTGGTTTTGTTTTTGGCTGGTTCTGGTTAGACTCCCCTTTGCCCAACGAAAAATCATTATCTTTAGAAGTGTCAATGCCAAGCTCAGAAAGTAGAGAGGTGAGCCCTTTCGCTCCTCTATCTACCTGCTCCGGAGTCATGCTTGACTTTATCGCGCGAAGAAATTGAAGGCGTTTAGTTAAAAAGTCTAATTCGTCTTTTTGTTCCTTACTTTGATTCCCTCGTTTGTTAAGGAATTCAATGCGCTGTGCAATATCACTTTCATCAGCAGCGTTATAATTACCAGATACAGCACCGATACGAGAGCGGGTATAAGTAGCAATGGCCCCCAAGCCACCAGCAATACGCCCCACAACCCCGGCAAGGCTTATGGCTTCACCAACCAGGTCTGATAGCCCCTGAAGAACAGCAGGATCGGTGAAGACGTCACGAATGTCATCAAGCCCATCCTGCAATGGCGTAAGGTCAACCTTAGCCAGCCCCGAAGCAATTTCCATTTTAAGGCCGCGGGCGCTAGTCTCTATGTCCTGAAAGAACTGATTAACCTTAACAAGGTTATCAATATCTTCTTGCGGTGGAGCGACACCAAAATCTTTTGATAGCTGGATAAACTGTTTCAGCTTCTCGTTGTTGTTGTCGAACAACGGCAGCATTTTTGACAGGTCATTACCCAGGCTTTCGAGAATATTTGTTTTCCCGGCCTGAGTGGGGATTTTCTGTAATGCTTCACTGATTGCCATCAGCTGCTTGTCTGGGGATTGCTGAGCCAGCTTCTGAGCTGAAAGCCCCAAAGTATCCAGCGCCTGAGCTGCCTCACCTGATTTATTCAGGACCGCATCACCGACCTTATCATTAATGTCTTTGAAAATATCGGCTATGTTGTCACCGGTTAAACCGGCTTGTTCAGCAGCGTATTGCCAGGATAACAAATCCTGGGTGGACATTTTAAGAGATTTTGCCCAGCGATCAGCTTCTGTAACCTGCTGTGCAGTATTTTTAACTATGGCTAACCCAGCAGCACCAATGCCAACAGCTGCTGTAGCCGCCGCAGCACCCACAGCAATGATTGAAGAACTAACCTCTTTAGCATCCTTTTTTACTTGGTCACGCCACTTTTGAGAAGATCTTTCGGCTTTGTCCATACCCTGAACAAATCCACCCACTTTTGCGATCAGGTCGATTGTTAACGTACCAAGGGACTTGCCAGCCATTGAATTTTCTCCAGGCAATAAAAAACCCCGCAGGAGCGAGGTTTATTTTATGATTTAGCTAATTTAACTTTTACCGCACCCACCGATTTGGAAGGATGCAGTATAGTCAGTGGCGCTATTTTGATTAACAAGATACAGATAAGACTTATTACCAACATAACCGCCATAACTGTTTTTAGCGTTAAGAGTAAAAGGAACTAACCATCCGTAATAAGTTGTAAACCCTGATTTGCACCAGCCTTTGAAAGGTTCATTGAAATCATATCGTGCAGAATAAGGGTCCTTAAGGCGCGCAGACATACTATTTTTAATTATTTCCTGATAATTATCAGGTAACTTCCCATAATCGGCGCGGCTTAGCTCCGCCTTATCTGGCGCACTAACGCAGCCACCTAAAAGCATTACAGTAAAAACAACAGCTGCTTTCTTTATCATAATCCCCTCGGTATCAATATAATCATCCCAGAGAGAATATAACCAAATAAATGATATCAATGCCAACTTTTCATAGCTTCTTCCAGAGATAATGGCGCTTCGTTGATGTGCGGTGCAAAGTCACTTACCTTGAACGGCGGCGTGTTTTTTGCCTTATTGATGTTAGCCAGGACAGACGCCACCAGCGACGCCCCCCACTCGGTACGCATCATGATATTGAGCGGTCCGTACTTCTCACGGTACTTGAGCCAAACCAGAAATTCCCTGCGACTCATCCGCTCCTGAGCCTCTGCGATGGTGTGGCCGCCGATGCCGTTCATCACCAGTTCGCACCAGAATTCATCCTCGCCGGTTAGCTCGTAGTCTTTCCCAGTTCGTTTACATCATGAATTGCAGCCAGGAGGGCCATAACAATCGGACCGTCCAGCGCCCCACGATCCGGGGAAGCAGTCCCAAGTATGTCAGCCGCGGTAAACACTGGGGCGCCGTCCTGATCGCAAATATGCGCCGCAATGCGCTCAGCAATCGGGTCCGATTTCCCGTTATACGCCAGCAGTTCAGCTTTAGTGGTGTGGTAGCCCATCGGGCGCACATAGACGGTTGCGATATGCTCTTTCCCGTCACGGCCTTTCCACTTAATTTCTTTTTCCACGGGACGCCCGGTAAAAGCACCGGTTTCTTTTAACGTATCGAGAGTAAGTTGCATTTCAGCTCCTGAACTGAAAAGCCCGGATAACCGGGCATATTAATTACGCTGCGGCCTTCGGCACCCATACGGAAGAGCCAGAACGCTGGATCGTGGCGGAGGTCGTCACAACAGCGTTACCCTGAAAATCAAACGGGAAGTCAGAAACGTAACCCTGGAAAATGAACCAGGTTCGATCCGATGGCAGCACCAGACCATCAACAGCATCCTCAGCGCCAGGAGCGGCGGCTGTCGGGATACTGGTTCCATCTGACCAGCCAACCGCAAAAGTTAACGGCGTCTGATCATTCGCTTCAGCGAGGCCATGCAACATAATGTGGCTGGCGTTCGTCGGATCAGCGTTAAGCCCGACGGTTGCGGCCGCAGGCGTTTTAAGTCCCTTTTTGTAGGTTCTGGAATCCCGCTCACTCAGACAGGTATCTTCAATCTGATCGGCAGGGTTCCCGCCGGGGTTGAAACTGGTGATGCATTCAACCTCGCTGACCACGCCAGACTTGAGCACAAAAAACTGCGTGCCTTGCGTTAATACAGACATGTTTTGTCTCCATAAAAGAAAAACCCGCACAAGGCGGGTCAGTTTGGGGTTGTTGGTTATCTGGTCGTTATCCAGTCAACATCGAAGGAATAGCGGTATCGCATTGTTTCAGGATCGCGGCTTTGTTCACCCCATCGGGTGATATAGGCCTTGCCCTCAATTGCGTCGCGTAAAACACGGGCAGCAGCGATCACGTCGGTGTCAGTATCGCCATAGACATCAACCTGCAGAGAATAGCGATCCGCATCTGGCCGCTGGTTCAGAAAATTTTCAGGTGAGCCGCCTATGTTTTGCCAGACTGCATAGGGATAAACGATATTGTCGTCCTGCATCCCGAACGGATAAAGCCTCACGGGATTAGAGCCTAACAAATCCCTGACTGCCTGGCTGGCTGCGCAAACTGCAAATATTGGAGCAATCATACCGGAGTTCCTTTTTTAGCCGCCCGTCGCACAGCGCGATCAATGGACTTTTCCAGCTCCGCTGCGAAAATATTAATTACGTCGGTATCAACACCATTGATCGCCGGTCGCAAAACAGGCTTTGCTGCTGCGTGCTCTGTGCCGAACTCCAGGAATCGCCAGTACCAGGTATCCCCGCCGGGATTACCTTTATCTCCGGCAGTGTTAAAACTTTTACCCGCCCTGCCTTTTCGGACGTTGGCCTTTGTATTGGCGTATTGCCTGGCGCCGCCCATCACCCCGACACGAAACGTTGGATCGCCGGTTCTGCGAAATGCCTTGCTGCTGAAACTGACCACAATGTTTTTATAGATAGCCTCTTTGGTGAGAGGATCATCAACCCGCGCGGCATTATTGCGCGCTCTGTCCCTGATGACGTTTGCCGCTTTACGCAGCGCTGCACGACCGGATTTATCGCGAGTGACCTGTGAGACGGCATCCAGTTTCCCCAGGACGGAATCGAGGCCGGTCAGGTTTACTTCCACGCCATCAGCCATCGTTAGCCCCCTCTGAACAAGGCAGTGTCAGGTATTCCCTGCCGCTCCGTGGATCAGGTAAAACGCCCTCAATGTTGTAGATGCGGCCACGAAACAGGATCCGATGTTTGCGGGTAACACCCTCACGGTAACGAATCGTTATCCGGGTGGTAACTTCGCCCTGAGAGGCCTGGGCGGCGATAAACTCACGTGCGGATAAAGGAGCGACTTCGGCCCAAAGGGTTGCGACATCGCGCCAGGTATTAATTACGGCTCCCGTTGTCGGGTTCTGTTCTTTGACCGGTTCCTGCAGGGTGATCCTGTGACGCAATTTTCCGGCCTGCATATCACCCCCTGGGTTTCCCGCTCAGATAGGTTTGCTGCTCTGGCGCCTCATCGAGATCGCCGGCAAGCGACTGGATAATTACATCGGACAGGGCGACGTTAGACTCAGCCAGGCGGTTTATCGCTTCCGTCTGCTCTCGCTGTGCTGCTGTTTGTTCTCTCAGCGCTGCTATCAGCGCATTTACCAGTTGCTCGTTCATAGGCTATTTTCGTCCACTTTTTTAACCATTCACGCCGTTTAGCACATCCTGAGCAGCCCATTAACTCCACCTCCGGTGCCTAATCAGAAGAGCTTCAACACCCAGCGGAACTTCCGAAAGGTTCTGCGCTACCGCTTCGCGGTTCGCATACCAGTGTCCAATCAGCAAAAGCATTGCCGCCCAGATGCCGGAAGTAAAAATAACCTCACGGGGCTGAGTTTCCCCTTCCACTGGCGGCGTTAATGTTTCGACCAGCGCACCGTCGCAGAACCGCTCAACATAATCGATGGAGGCCGAGGCATAGGCAGAAATAAGCGTATCTTCGTCGTCACCATCAACCTTCAGATGCGCCTTTATCTGCGCCAGCTGTTCCTCGCTTATTTCCACCTTTACCCCCTGGTTTGGCTTTTGCAGGCTCTGCAGAACCAGAGTCCGTTGCCTTTTCCGGCTCAACCGCCTCGGCCAGATGCAGTTTCACCAGTACTTCGCCGATTTCTTTATGCACCTCGCGGATTTCCCCCTGAGATACCGTACCCAGGTGATAATGCGAGAACATACGGAGAGCTTTAATTTTCATCGCGTTTACGCGGCCATTGCTGGCCGCGCCCTTTTGTTATGCACCAGTGCTGACAGCAATATCACCCGTCACAATCGCTGCCGGGCGATAGTGGGCCAGCGCCAGGCGCTCTTCGCAAAGGATGGTCAGCATGTTTTTAACGAAGTTATCGCGGTCCTGGTTGCTGATCTCGATGGTGGCATCCATGCGATCCCAAACCTGCGACGCCAGGCCAAACGCGCCAACGGTGAATTTGCCTGCCGTCTGCGCTGTGGTCGACACCACCGGAAGCCCCCAAAGCACTTTCGAGGCAAACGCCTGCGGGCCACCGAGAATGTAATTGCCGTTAGCGTCCTTCAGCAGGGCAATACGGTGCCAGTCCGCCGGGTTCAGAATAATGCCGTCTGCTTCGAACTCACTCAGCGATACCTGATAGATGGCGTGTGCCAGAACATCAGCGCCAGTATCTCCGGTTGCGTTGAGTGTGGTTTCGTAGTCGTTCGCTACTACATTGAGCCCCTGCAGGTTATCGCCGGTACCGTCCCCGTTCAGCATCTGGTTCTCTTCCACCAGCGCCAGTCCGTACATCATGCGGGAATTGATGTAAGACTCGAGCGCCGGGGCATCATCCATGATCTGGCGCGATGCCTGGATCCAGTGGGCGATAGTTTTCACGTTCGCCATTTCTTTGGTGAAAGTGATGTTGCTTTCCGGCTTGAGGGTACCTTCTGCCACTGGTGCTGCAGCGTTGGTAAACACGTTTTCGCGCACGTATTCCAGCGCGTTACTGGTGATGCGCCCCTGCGCCAACAGGTCGCGGACGGTCAGGCGGCGCAGGCCCGGCGTGAGGATGCCCGGTACCTGCTGCGGCTGCACCAGTGCGCCGGCAGAGGCCGCGCCTGAGCCGAGTGCTTTATCAAAGCTGGTTACTTTCGTTTTGGCGCGGTCGCCGTTCCAGTTTTTGATGAGGTCTTCAGAGACGCGCTCAGAGAAAGACTTCTTCGCAGTCTGATCCGGCGCGTTGCCGGCAAGCTTTTGCTCGAGGTCGAAGAGACGCTGGCCGGACAACTTCAGTTCGTCCTGGGCTTTGGTCAGGTCTTCCTGAAGCTGCTTGTTAATCTTCCCGTTCTCCTGAATGGCCTTGCGCTGCTCTTCGATCAGGTTTTTTACTTCAGTCTGGGAATTTTCAATCGCTTTCTGAAGGGTTGCTAATTCACTCATGGATAGCTCCGTTAATTGGTCCGCAGGGTAGCGGCAAAGGAAGTAATGCGCTGCGTCAGCGCGTCAATGTCGCCGCCGTCGAACTCGCTTCGACCTGCGGACTTCACGCGGGCGATGAACGCCTGCGCTTCAGCGCGGGTCAGGCCGACTGAATCCCTCAGCCAGCCTTCCGCGTCACGAATGGTTTTGATGCCGTCGATACTTTTCATGGCGGTCACGCCCGCCAGCTCGTTAGCCGGAAAAGTGCAGACACTGATTTCCCGCAGATAGGAGATGTTTTTGAAGATGAGGCCGGTAGTACCGACGGTGTAATCGTCCGGCCCGACCGAGAAGCCCACCGACATACCTTCGACGGTACCGTGCTGCATGGCGGCTTTCAGATCTTCAGAGATGCTCAGGCCGGGCGTGAGCTGGCCGCGTACAAATAACCCCTTTTCGTCTTCGTGCATCGCATCCCATTTACCAACCGGGATAGCACGCGTCTGGTGATTGAAGAACATCGCCACCTTGCGGCTCTGGCTGGCGAGCACGGTACTGAATGCACCGGGCAGGATGATGTCGCCGTCGGAGTCGGTGTTGTTGAACACCGAGGCATACCCCTCAAAGGTCCCCTTGCTGCCGTCGCCGGTGAACTTGATTTCGGTCTGGTCGAACGCCAGCGTTTTATGAATGTCAGGCATCTTGGCCCCCATAAAAGTCAGGCCCCGTCATTGCGGGGCCCGTTGTTTGTTCCGAGGTCGGTAATGGGTATGTTCTGCGACTGGCGCGTCGCCACATCTCCGCCTGGCAATGGCGGGAGGTTGTCCAGCCTTCGAACTTCGTTAACCGTGCGGATACCGGTATTAACCATGATCTGCATAAACGAGGCACGGCTTGCCGAGTCGCCGCGCAGCAGGCCGTCGAGGTTGTGCTCGGCGTGAATAAAGCCCTGCTCCGACTCTTTAACAATCCAGCGCTCAATGCTGTACTCCCAGCGGTCGAGGTAGGGTTTAAGGGTGTATTGCAGGAAGCCCAGGTTCTGCTGCTCGATGCCGCTGCCCCAGGATGTGGTTTTCTCAACATCCCCGACCAGATGCGGCGGCACGCCGTAAAAGCGCGCCAGCTCCGCCACCTCAAATTTTCGCGCTTCAAGCATCTGCGCATCCTGCGGGCTGATACCGATAGCCTGGGTGGTAAAGCCACTTTCGAGGATCCAGAGACGTTTCTTTACCGGGCCGCCGGCAATTTCCCGGAAGTTCTCCTCAAGCTGGCCGCGCTGCTCTTTAGTGAGCACCTTGCCATCTGTCATCAGGATTTGCGGAGACTTGGCACCATTGGCGAAGAAATCCCGCTGCTGGTCTTCCATGGCAATAGCAACACCCGCCGCTTTCGCACTGAACGCCAGCGGCGAAAGCCCAGTCAGACCGTTAAAGCCAAAGCCCTTGAGGTGGAAAATCTCTTTCTGGCTGAACTCGGCGTACTCAGTGTCGCGCCGGTAGCGGTAGACAATGCGTTTTCTGTCCTCCAGACGCACTTCCATATTGGCGCTCATCAGCGGGATCAGGCTGATTACATCGCCCGCCCGGTTGCGCTCAATCAGCGCATAGGCGTTGCCGTACGCGCAGAGTTGCATGGTCATGGCCTCGCGGAACTCCAGCGCGGTCATAAAGTTATTGGGCCGGAAGCGCAGCAGTTGCGCCAGCGGGTGTTTCGGGTCCGCCTTGCTGCGCTGCCCGTCCTTCGTTTCGTAGATATCCAGCGGGAGGCTGGCGGTTACGGTGGAAATCAGCCGGATACAGGCCCAGACGGTACTGATCTGTAGCGTGCGCTCGTCCGTTACAACGGAATCCCCGACGGTGCCGCTCGCTGACGTGCCCGCCATCTGCGAGCCGTTATCGGGCGTCACCAGGAGCCCGCCTGTAAAAATTGCAGCCATGCGCGCCCAGAATGGCGATCGTGTCCGCAAGTCAATGCTGTAGTCGGTATCTGCCATGCTAGATGCTCAAAAAGTTGTAAATGAAATCGTTAACGTCGCCCTGGTCCTCTACCTCATCGCTGGTCTGCGCGCCGATGGACATCGCCAGCGCAACCATGCCATCAATGCGCCCGCTGGATTTGCCTTTCACAAACTTGCGGTTGCCGGCGGGGTCAGTAATGACCGTGGCGTTTTTGGCGCACATTTCGAGGATGGGATGGTTGCCGTGCTTCAGTTGCGCGCCGAGCAGTTTAGTTTCCAGCTCCCTGAGCGCTGGCGACATGGAGACAAAGCCCTGGCCGAATTCCACGAACCGCTCGAGCTCTGCCTCAGTGAAACCAGCGTCGATGAGATGCGGGCGAAGGAAGCGCATGTTGTAGCGGTCGAACGCCAGCGCCCTGACATTGCAGATGTCAAAAACGCGCCGCAGCTCCCGGGCAATAAAGGCATACTCAATGGCTTTTCCGGGCGTTGTGTTCAGCCAGCCTTGCTTCGCCCATATGTCATAAGGCACACGATCGTTACGCGCCTTATCTGCCAGCCCTTCCTCTGGTAGCCAGAACTTACAGTGCACATCGCCCTGCGTGGTGTTCAGCACCAGTGCGGTCAGGTCTGACACGCTGGAAAGATCGAGACCGCCCCAGACGGTAGCCCCCGCCAGTTCGCCGGGTTCCTCTTTGTTCATATGCCAGACACTCTGGCTAACGAAGGGGCTTTTCGCTTCAACCCTGCGGTTTAACACAAGGTTCTCAAACTCTGCCTGGCGAGACGGCAGGCGTTTCGCACTGGCGGCCATATCCAGCACTTCTTTCTGGTTCATGAACACATCGAAGGCCGGGTTTGCCAGCCTGATGGCCTCAACAGAGAAAGGATCGATATCTTCCGGCGCGGTCTGAAGCCGGACCACCGTCCGGGGATCGGCTCCGGTCAGTCCATCATCAATCAGCAGGCTAAGCAGGTCGCTCGCATCAGGCGCCTGGGTGCTGATGATTATCGAAATAGGGTTATCCTGTGCAGCGGTGGCGGTTTCCAGCGCTTCATAAAGCGGGTCTCGCGGCCCACGCACCTGGCCCAGTTCGTCGTGTGCGACAAATCGCGGCGAGAAACCGTAGGCCGTGGTAGCTTCGGCACTCAGTGCGCGGTAATAAGAACCCAGCTCAGGGCAGTGGATTTCTTTAGCTGAATCCTTGATCACAACGTACTGCATTAGTACCGGGTTCATCCGGCACATCTTCGAGGCAAGGTTAAACAGAATGGCCGCCTGGTCGCGTGAGCGTGCCGCAGAATACAGCTGCGAGTTCGGTGCAGCCTCGGGCCCTACCAGGTAGAGCAGCATCAGCATGGCGGTTTCCACCGTTTTGGCGTTTTTTCGCCCGCGACTGATGATTGCGCGGCGTGTACCATGCTTGTTGTCGAAAATGGCTCTGAAGTCATCCTTCATGAACTCAGCCATTTTCAGCGGCTGGCCGACAAACTTACCTTCGGGAATATAAATATTTCTTTCGCACCAGAGGATATTCCTCTCGGCTCTTGTCAGAGTTTTTTTAGCCATCGAAGAGCCTTATTCAATTTCCCAGGGTTTTTTCTCCCGCGGCAGATTTTTGTTGGCGCGTCCTACTGTTTTAGGATCAGCAGTCGCCTGCCGGGTGATACGCAGTCGCGTTGCCAGTGAAGACGCAGAACGCACTTCACGCTCGCGCATCGTGAGCAATTTATCGTAGCGCTTCAGCCCATCATCCCGAGCCAACCACTCCAGCTCAAACTCCTCGATCTGAGTGGTTAACAGTCTCGCCTGCACCACATGCCGACAGTACATTTCCATCATGTCGCGATGTGTTTCAGTAAATGAGCTGGCCGGGTTATCGTTAACCAGTCTGATCCAGACGTTTATCTCTGGATCGCTAAGGTGTAACGAGGGCTGCAGCCTGCTTTCAGCCAGAGCCGGAAGCGACACAGCCGTCGTCGCGGCAAGAGATTTTCTGCCTCGCTGTGCCATCGCTTTTTTCCTTTTTTTCTGGACGTTTTTGAAAAGAAAACTGGGGGCGCGGTCTTTTTACGATTGCCGCCAGAGTTTTGCCCCTCCCCCCTTCCCTCAGGACAATCAAATGAGAACTCATATCATTTCTCAATGATGTGCAGATTTTCACGGGACAGGCTGGCGGGCACCAGTCGTTCGCCGATACCGATCGGAAAGGTCAGGCTGACAGTTGGCAGCGTCTCGCCCACCGTGTGGCTGAAGGAGATTCCTGTGAGATTGTGGAAGCTAACACCGTCGATGCTCAGCTCTGTCAGCTTGCCGTCGCGGTATTCAATCTTTAAATCTTTCATCCATTGCTCCTGTTACCAGATAACACGGCCATCATTGTCGAACTCAGTGACAGTTCCTCCCTTCTCCATGCGTTGCTTCACTGAGTCGTGGCAGCGCTTGCATATCGACTGAAGATTGTCCGGGTCGTGGAAGAGGTTTTCATCGCCCTTGTGAGGTTTGATGTGATCAACAACGGTTGCGGATATCACCTGATTTCGCCTGAGGTGAAACTCGCAGAGTGGCTGCTTCTGGAGCTGGTGATATCGCAGCCGGTACCAACGTTTGGTGTTATAGAGATGATGCCAAGGTGAATTGGAAGCCATATTCATTCCAATAAAAAAGCTACCCGAAGGTAGCTACTCAATGGTAAAAAAACAATGCTGCTATCCAGTTAAATTTTCAGCTTACTTCTTATGTGCTCTTTCATGATGAGAACCTGTTCCTCCAATTCTATTGAGGACTGATTAATGTTTTTTGTACTCCCCTCAACATCGGTCTGCAGACCTCTCTTAAAACGTTCGAAAACATCATTGCATTTCTTCATCTCACCTCGGATTTTTCCCAAACGTGGTGTTAACTCATAAAAATAAATATGCAACAAAGACTCAAGCCGATCATACACACCCGGCCCGAGAGATATACTTTCAATATATTCATTAAAGCCAGACCATTCCCTCTGACTTTTGATATATCTAATTTGTGCCATCTGGATCAAAAACAACATTTTTTCCCATCGACAAAGGAGGGTATAGAGCTCTTCTCCTTTATCTCTTATGACTTTGAGTGAATCCTTTTTTGATTCATATTCAATCTGCCTTTGCCACCTTACATCTGCAAAATGATTGGCTAGCAAAGCACCACCAAATGCGCCAACAAGGCCTACAAATGGGGTTAGTAGTTCACGCCAAGGTATTTGAATAGCCATTGTGGCCGCTGTACTGGACATAGTATCTCCTTCTCAATCAGGAGAATTTAGCATTATCACAGGCACTTAGTGAATGCCTGCTGTAATGCCTTAACTCGCCAGCCCTGTGCTGGTATCAAACAGCGCCAGCGCCTCAGTCGCTTCCTGGATGGCCTTACGGGTCTTCGAGACAATCTCACTTTCAGTGAAGACGCGATCGAAAGAGTCAGCGAATAGCTCAGCTTTCAGATTGCTATCACCAACCCAGTCAATGGCCAGCTTGGCCGCTGCGGTGTCGTAGTTAACTTTCTTGATGATATCCAGGCGGATTTGCTCGGATGCGGTGATCTCTGACATGTCTTACCTCTGTGCGATGTGGGGAGCATTATCGAAGCCACTAACTTAGTGACTTCTGTAATATCCTCAAGTGGGGATAGTTGGTGATTTATCCCTTAGTGGGGTTAGCGCATGGGAAAGTTGATGAGAAACATAAGCCCGATAAATGCACACAACAGCCCAACAGCTGCGCCTACAACGATGAGCGCCCAAACAATAATGGTTCCTATGGTTGCAATCATTTCGTAGCCTTTTCGGTTGTACCTGGTTTGCTTTTACTAGCTCGTAGGTGGATATTGTTGGGAGGGAAAGCATGGAGATAACCAAATGAAACAGATACTTTTTACATGGTTTGCTTTTACAAATACCTATGCCTGCATCACCGCCAGCATTAATGTGAACAACTCGCTAATGCTTAATTCAGCTGTGCCGTGGATTGCTGGGGTTTCTCTTGGAGTAATCACCAATTACTTATTGGCTAAAAAACTGAAGGATAGCGGGTTTCTGTAGCCCGCGCTTAAGGCGTTGATGTACTCACTATTTCAGACACTGCGTGCGGATGTATTCCTGCTACTGACTCACAGCCCGATAGTAGGCCTGCCAGCGGTATTTATCTAACCGCAATTGGCGCAGACACTGAGCGGTTTCGATATCAGCCTGCAGGTCTTCGTCGCTGTCTTTCCCTGCGTCACTTGCTTTGCAAGGCGCCGTCATCAAATCCGGGGATGGCATTGGCAGCGTCGATGGCACGTTGGCGCAGCTGCACAGCATCATCGTCAAACCGGCAAACAGTACGATTCGGAGACTGGACATATTTCACCACGTCGCGGGTTATGGTTCGGTAGATGACCTTGCCCTCTTCTGTAGCGGCAGCGGCCTTTTGCTCAACAGGCTGGATAGCCTTTTCGGCTTTCTCTTTTTTCTTCACCGCCAGGGCATTGAAATGGTCAGCGTGAGAATTCCAGCCAGAACGCCATGAGAAAACACAGCAAAGCAGCAGGATAACCACTGCGCTGATAATGGCGGTTAACCGGTTCATGGTTGTACTTCGGCTACAACGCCGCCAGCGACTTTGAATTTTGCGATCAGGTTGTCTGCCTTATGCTCAAACTGGCCATAGCCTGCCCCGGGCAATGACGCCCAGATATTGCTGCAACGATCGATAGCTTGCCGAATCTGCCCGTTATCGATGAGCGGAAGCGCGCCACGTTCTTTGATTTGCTGCAGTGCCACCTGGTCCTGTGAGGCTGGAGAGAAGTCTTTCAGTCCAAGCTGTTTCCGGTACGCATCCCACCATTTTGAAAGCAACTGGTAACGCCCAGCCGCGGTAGATTTGATGCCCAACTTGGGGAGGTTGACCAGTTTTCGTGGGTGGTCGCTGTAGTCAGAGAAAAGCGATCCGCCGACAATGACATCATAACCCCTGTTTTTGGTGTTCTGCCCTGGCTTGTCAGTACCCTCTGACCAGGCGAGCATATCCAGAAATGCCCTGCGCTGCTTATTGAGTTCCAGCATCATCAACCCCTGCTTTTCTGGCGGCGAACTTCTTAATCAGGTTGCCGATCGAGTCTGTACCGATGTAGCCAATGAAGACACTGGCGATATACGCGAGATTGCTGCTCAGGCCAATGAAGTCGAGAAGGTCACGGACGAACCAGGCGATCATCGCGCACATGACCGCATCGATCAGCGTCTTCGCCATAGCGCCACCGTTATAGCGACCCCGCAAATACGCCATGATGAAAGCCAGTATTGCGCCGATACCCTGCTCCTTAGCTGCCAGCAGAGCGGCGATGAAATCTTGTTTGTAGGGCATTCGCATAAGCCTCACCTCCGTTAATGACGGATGGCGCTGTGTGAAGTGGGGAATGGCCACCAGATGAATTTACGACAAAGCACAAAGTGAGTGACGTTCTGGCGACCAAAACAGAAAGAGCCGCCTGTTGGCAGCCCTGTGATTCGGATTTAGTTCTTTAAAAGCAGTGATATTATCGCGCTACCTGAGCTGAACCATCAGGTGTCCAACTTTTGCATGTCACCTTAATGCGCCCGCTGATTTAACCATCTCTAAGCGGGCTTTTTTCGCCCAAAGAAAAGGCCCACCGAGTGGGCCTTCCGGCTATCATCATTTTTATATTGGCTGTGGTGCCGGGTGCCTCCCGGTGAGTCTTTGGTTAAACACCTTAACTCGCATTAACCATGCTAATCAGAAAAGGGTGGAAGCTTATCTCCGGTAGCTGAGGTTACGCCCCTCCGCATAGGGGGATTCACCACGCGCATACATTAGCTATGCAACATTCACTTAGTCAACACGCTGCGATACCAGTGCGCTAACTTCTTCCTTAAGATTCAATAATCAGTCGGATTATGCATAATCAATGCATGAAATATAATTTCAATAACAACAATAAAAAATCATCTAAAATTATAAATTTACCAAAACTATTGATTAGGATTTTTCTTACCCTCACCATAGAATCCTCCCCACAAAAAAACAAAAATGTCCACATACATTTCAAGGGATTAAACCTGCATGGCAAATTTACTCATTTTAGCACTGGCGGTAGTTCTTTTTATAGTCGCTGTACTTTCTTTCGTTTCTTACACCAAGGACAGGAAAAAGCTTAAAAATACTTTTAAGAAGCGGTATTGATCATGCGCTGATCTTTATCTTAAAGAGGCTGAGCCCGTCAGCCTCTTTTTATTCTGATTGGCCAGCACACCGCCAGCGCCCCGACGATAACCACCAGCAGAACCAGATCCATCAGCATGCCAGCCACCCGCCAGGCTACGAACAGTAGAACGACAAACAGCGCCCAGAAACACAGCCTGCGCAGCATGATTACTTACCGTTGGTGCCGAGTACCCGGCTCAGGTTTTTCAGCAGGACAGTCGAGGCCGTTTCCAGCATGTCATCACCGGCATCGGTATTGGCGACCACCAGCGTCTTAGTGCAGGGAACCTTCACCTTCGAATCACTCAGCCAGCCGGATTCGGTAACCGCCTTTTTCATCTCGTACACCGGCTTCCCGTTCGGCAATTTATCGTCAACGTGCCAGCCGTTCATATCGATCATCGTCAGGCCGCTGCCTTCCTGGTTAACCGCCTCCAGAAACTTATTCGACCGGTCCGGCGCAGATACCCAAAGGAAGGCGTCATACTCGCCAGTGGTGACTTTCGCCAGCGAGCGCACACCGCCTTTGGCATAGGTCTCTACTTTGGCGTAATCCTTTTCCAGCCCCTGCAGATATTGCCAGGATGCATACGATCCGCTGGAGGGCTCACCGACCGCGATTTTCACACCTGCCTTTAAATCACCTTCATCGCTGACCTTGCCGCCCTTCTTCACCGCGACAAAAACGCATTCATCAGCCAGCTCGCCGATGATGTCCACCTTCTGCGCTTCGTTGCTGTGGCGGCTGCGCCAGAACTGGAAAGCATCAGCCTGAGTGAAACCGATCTGGGCGGTACCGCTGGCGACCTTGTCGAGATTGTCCAGAGAGCCTTTACTGGGGATCACCGTCGAGCTGTAACCATACTCGCTGAGTGTGCTGGCGAGATTAACGCCGTACACCTGTAAGTATCCCGGCAAAACGAACCATTCACTTTTAGAGATCTTCCGACATACTGATAATGTCCCCTGAGGAGATCGCTATGCGTAAGATCCGATTCACTGAACACCAGATCATCGCCGTTCTGAAGTCCGTCGAAGCCGGACGTACCGTCAAGGATGTGTGCCGTGAGGCCGCTATTTCGGAAGCCAGCTATTACAACTGGAAGGCGAAATATGGCGGGATGGAAGCGGCCGATATTAAAAAAATCAAAGATCTTGAGGATGAGAATCGACGTTTAAAACAGATGTTTGCTGATCTCAGCCTTGAGTGCCGGGCACTTAAAGACGTCATCGAAAAAAAGCTTTAAAACCAGCGATAAAGCGTGAACTCGTCAGCTATCTGACGGTGCAATTTGCCATGAGTTTACGCCAGGCCTGCAGGACGTTATCGCTGAGCAGGACGGTGTATTTTTATCAGCCCGATACCCGGCATGATGAACCAGTGATCCACGCGCTGACTGAGCTGGCAGAACGCTATCCGCGCTACGGTTTTAAGAAACTGTTCCAGCTGCTGCGCAGGCAGGGTAATACCTGGAACCATAAACGTGTTCACCGGATTTACTGCCTGCTGAAACTGAATTTTCGCCGCAAGGGAAAACAGCGGCTGCCTGTGCGTAATCCCGCACCACTGGCGACACCGCAAGCGTTAAACCAGAGCTGGTCCATCGATTTTATGCACGACGCGCTGGTCTGCGGCAGACGCTTCCGAACCTTTAATGTGGTGGATGATTTTAACCGTGAAGCACTGGCGATAGAAATCGACCTGAATATCCCGGCTCAGCGAGTCATCCGGGTGCTGGACAGGATCGTGGCAAACCGCGGCTACCCGCTGAAAATGCGGATGGACAACGGGCCAGAGCTGGTCTCGCTGGCGCTGGCACAATGGGCCGAAGAACATGGCGTACAGCTCGAATTTATCAAGCCGGGTAAGCCGACACAAAATGCTTTTATCGAACGGTTCAACCGAACATACCGGACAGAAATCCTGGATTTTTACCTGTTCAGAACACTGAATGAAGCACGGGAAATTACCGAGCGCTGGCTGATGGAATATAACAACGAGCGGCCTCATGAATCCCTGAATAACCTGACACCGGAAGAGTACCGGCTGATGGCTGAAAAACCGGAACTCTCAAAAAGTGCATGGAACTGAAGCAGGGGTGCTTACACACCGCGTTATAGGTCAGGCCCTGTTGACCCGTAGTGATAACGACATCCGCAGCCGAAGCGGCGTTACTCAGGCACAGCGAAGCGACCGCAATAGCGGCCATGATGACTTTTTTCATGTGACTATCCTTTTGAGGTGAGCCTTCGCCCGGAGTGGTCGCCCTGCAGAACAGTCACACGACCATTCCAAAGGCTCACCCCGAAAAGCTCTGCAGGTTTTATGCGCCGGGCGTGGCGCGGATAAAAAAAGGCCACGCTAAAGCGCAGCCCTTAAATGTCTTATGGTTTGTAGCAATGCCTTAATCAGGCGAAAAAAAGCCCGCTCAGAGGGGCGGGCAGAAGGTAGGCAATACTGATTCTTCAACGGTTCGAGGCGCACCTAATAGTCCGAGCTACCAATTTACCAGGAGAGCGCTCGTTTTCCGTTACTACCTTTTAAACATAGCTGGAGAAGCCGAAACGGCAACCCCACTACCAAATAGCTTAGTAGCATTGCGTGGTGCCGGGTGCCTCCCGGTGAGCATGCCCCAGTCGGCATGGCCCGCGCTGCATTTACAGGTTCTGTAACTGACTGGACGCCCCTCCGCATAGGGGGATTCACCACACCAGAAATTTAACATTCAGTCTTTCTGGTTTCAATGCTCTGCTTGTCTGAGGTATCGGCTCACCATAACCGCCCAGCCTGATGTTATCAGCGTGTAGCGGCTTGTTTTTCTCTTTGATAAAATTGATTCGCAAATGATTAAAACATCAACTGGTGAAAATATGAGTAAGTACTCAGACCTTTTACAGGTAATCAAGTCCCGGGTTTGTCAAAATAACAACTTCCCCCAAACATTACTGGCAGACTCACACAGTTACAGATCCAGGCAGGTTTGGTATCGAATAGGACAAATATTCACTCTTGAATGTATTCTCGATGAGTACAGGAAACATTTTTCATCGGATTATTATTATCTTGATAACGATAAGGCTCTTCATCACCTTATCTTCGAAATGACCAAGTGGAAACCTGAAGAGATTAGAAGACTCTCGCTAAACGACTGTCTCTTTATCATTGCCAGTCAACTAAAGCCCAGTTATATGTCAGAAGATGCTGCCGCTGTCCTGGCGTCACTCAATCTGCCGACTGGCCACTATCCTGTTGAGGATTTTCCACAAGAGGACTGGCATCCCAGGGAAAACTCAGCATTCCTTCAAAGCTACCAGTAGCGACTCGCCCAATCTCCGCAGAGATCTGACTCAGTCGCTCCTCAAGAGCGGCTTTTTCTGCTATCAGACGGTTGAAGTGGGCAAGATAGATTTTCTGTTGCCCAAGCCAGTCTTCAAGCTGTTGAGTGGTCATGCCCGGGTTAAAAAAATATGGTTGCTGCATAGCTTCCCCCAGATAAGTTACGCATTGTGATAGGGATTCGCTTCAGACGCTGGCCCCTCTGCCGTTCTGGTGTGATGCGCCGCGCGATAAATGCGCCCATTTCCGTGAGATAAATGGCATCGCTGCGGCGTTTCAATATTCGCAAAAGAATTACATTCCTACTGCGTTATCCTTCCTCTGACCATCCACCGGAAAGTATCGGTAAAGCGTCGATAACCCTACACCATAGATAATGGCCAACTGCTGGCGGGTGTGCCCCTTCGCCAATAGCCGCCCAATCTGCTCTCGTTCATGCAGTTTTAATGCGTTGGGCCTTCCACCTACGCGTCCTTGTGCTCTGGCTGCTGCCAGCCCGGCCACTGTTCGTTCGACGATTAGCTCGCGTTCCATCTCCGCCAGTGCCGACATCACGTGGAAAAAGAAGCGCCCCATGGAAGTGCTGGTATCAATACTGTCTGTTAAAGAGCGGAAGTGGGCACCGCGTTCATGTAACTCTGATATCAGTGCGATCAGGTTCTTAACGCTGCGCCCCAGCCTGTCCAGTTTCCACACGACCAGGGTGTCTCCGCTATTAACGCACTTTAAAGCGCGTTTCAGACCGGGACGGCTGGCAACTTTTCCACTCATACGGTCTTCAAAAATGCGGTCACAGTTTGCACTTATGAGTGCATTACGCTGTAAATCGCTGTTCTGGTCGATTGTTGATACGCGGATATAACCAATGACGGCCATCAATTCTCCTCCTCTATGTCGCGGTGGGAGGATTTTTACAGATTTCACTATGTGTAACTGCTTTTCCAAAAACCTTGGTTTGGGAGAAGCGGCGAAAAGGGATGTGGGCACAGGAGATAATCAGATACCGGATATGGGAGCATTCGCTTCTGGTTCGGGATGGTTCAGGCTACCAGGTGGATATATTGTTCAGTTTGGCACTTTTGCAGGAAACACGACCCGCTTTATCAGTGGACACTTCCCTATACCATTCCCTAATCAGCCGATGGTTTCAGTCAGTGTTATGTCTGATGCCGTTCAGTCAGACCCGTCGATTCCTGCCCCGCAGGTTTTGTCTGTAAATTTTGAACATATCAGTAATTCAGCGTGGCGTGTGGCAACCAGTGATATCTCACAGCAATACAGATTCAGTTATATTTCGATAGGACGGTAGAAATGCAGAAATATATTTTCAGTGCCGATAAAAATGCGTTTTTCCCTGTGGAGCTTAAAATCGCTTATCAGGAATCCGGCGAATGGCCCGATGATGGAATCGAAATTGACGACACTGTTGCTGCCGAATTTATGAAGGAAGCACCAGAAGGAAAATACAGAGGTGTCATCGACGGAATGCCTGCATGGATTGATATTCCACCGCCAACTCATGAGGAACAAATTGCCGCAGCCGAACTGAAAAAGCAGCAATTGATTAATCAGGTCAACGAATACATAAACAGTAAGCAATGGCCTGGTAAAGCGGCGATTGGTCGCCTGAAAGGTGAGGAACTGGTGCAATATAATTTGTGGCTGGATTATCTGGACGCACTGGAGCTGGTCGATACTTCCGGTGCGCCAGATATTGAATGGCCTACGCCTCCTGCGGAGTAATTTCTGGCGGAGGGGCAAATGCCTCTCCGTCATATGTCCAGTCGATACCAGCCGATATGTCGTCAATATTCACAGTAATATAATCATCGAAAATGTCTCCAGTGCCATCCCATACAACAACATTTTCAACGACGCCATTTTTAACTAGCGCATAATTACTCATTATGCCAGCTCCTCAATGATTACGATTCCCGGGCGTCCCGCTGCGCCTGATTTAGCTGGTTGGGATGAGCCATTCGAACAGCCGGATGCTCCAGAACCATAGCCCCCACCGGGATTTGCCGGGTCATTAATTGCAGGAATCGATCCGCCTACCCCAAATATACTATTTGAACCACGCGAGCCAGCGGCATAGCTATATGTAACAGCTACGGCTGGTTCTGCCCCTGCTCCAGATGAGCCGACAATATTCCACCCAGTCGGGCCATCGCTGTTAGTATTGGCCACGGGCTGAAATGGTGGGTTTGCCGGGCCGGCGGGTAATCCAACTTTCCCGCCGGGCGATGAAATAAACGAACCAACTGAGCTAGCTCCGCCGTCAGCGCCGTATATTGAATCCGCCGTTCCTCCTGCACCGCCTGAACCGATGACGACTGACGCCGTTGTTATTGACGATACGTCATAAATGCCCTCAGCATATGCCCCTGCGCCGCCCCCGTTACTCACGGAAACCTCGTTACTACCCGTTGCCGGTGCAGCTGAACTGCCGCCCCCCCCACCGAGACATTTAATTCGCCATTTTTTTGCGCCTGGCGTTTTTGTCACTGTCCCGCTGGCAGTGAATACCTGTATTTTTAGCAGCCTACCAACGTATCCGCTCGCATCTCCCAAACCAAGGTTTTTGACAAAGAGCGCCGGGTCAGGAATATCTGCGCCGTTCTGGTCTTTGGCCAGCTTCTCCGCCAGTTTGTTAAGCACCGTGGTCGCAAAATTCGGATCGTTACCGAGGGCATCCGCCAGCTCTTTAAGCGTATCCAGCGTCTCAGGGGCGCTGCCTGCAAGCGCTGCAAGTGCTTTGGCCACAAACTCAGTCGTCGCCAGCTTCTTGCTGTTATCGCTATTTGCAGGCGTGGGCGCTGTTGGCGTGCCGGTGAATGTCGGGCTGGCTTTCGGTGCGTACTGGGTATGCGGGTCTGCTGCCGCGATGTGTTTCGCAAGATCAGAACCGCCTTTTTCAACCTGTTGCTTCAGGTACAGCGTGCGGCTGGCCAGTTGTTTACCCTGACGGTTAGAAATTCCGTCAGGCCCACCCAGAACGGGGTCAGAGACCTCAATCTGGTAGATGCCTTCTTCCCACTGCGGGGTTTCAGGTAGGTTTGCCATAATTAACTGCTCCCGTGGTTATAGCTACCGTCATAGTTGACGGTGTTGTTGTAGCGAATGGCGACAGACTGATACTCAAGGCTCGCCAGATGGCAGCGGGCCGGAGCAAAGGCAGCGAGCGTCTGGCGTAAAAGTGCTGCCTGATCGTTAGTAATGGGCTGCTGAAGGATGACGCGATAGACCGCCCAGGCTTCTGCATCGCCATGGACGAAAAGCCCGTTGTACGTGTGTTTGCCGTCGTAGCCAATCTGGCCAGTGCCTTCAATCAGATCCACTTCGCCGAAGCCGAAACGGCGGATAATTTCCCGGATTGACCACGGCGTCCCTTTATAGCGGTGCAGCTCGATAGCAGATTTGATAAGCATGCGGCGTACATCGTCCGATTCCGCCAGCTCCCAGCCATCGCCAAACAGCGAGAACTGCTCGCCCAGCCATGGCAGCGCGGAACTGTCGACGATATCGACGAGATAGACCATCAGTACGCTCAGGTCGATGTTATCCAGCCGCCCGGCCAGTTTTCCCAGCGTTCTGAGGCTGATATCACCCTCAAGCGGCGGCGGGAGTTGTAGCGGCTCAGCCATCGGACACCCCGGTCATGTTAAGAGTGATCGCCGTGCAGTTTGCCCATTCGTTTTCTGCCACCACCTTCAGCACCGGTGTCACCAGTTCGACCTGGTAGACCCCGGCAACGGACAGCACGCTGATAATCTGGCTGGGGACAATATCGCGCCCCAGCGTGGCGGTACGGGACGCTACCCAGTTCTGTATGGCGCTGTTGGCGTTGTCCTTTATAGAGTTAGCATCCTGGTCACGATAGATAGTGATGTTGGCTTCAATGGCGTAATCCACCTGCACAGGTGTTTTAGCCCGCACGGTATCAGTGAGCGGCCTGACTTTTTCGTCCGAGCATAAACTCTCTACAAGCGTAAGGATGCTGTCGTCCGGCAAGCCGGTGCTGAGCAGCGGATACAGTTCTACAGTGCCGGGAACCGGGGAAAGCACGGCAACATCGACAATATTGGGATGGGCCTGCATGGCATGAAAGCGGTATGCCATACGGCTTCCGGCGTTGGTGAATGATTCCGGGGCCAGTTTGATACGCTCGCGGAGCCTGTCATTGTCTTCCTGCTCAGAACCGCCAGAACTGGCCGCCATATTGGTCACCTGCAGGTCGACGTTATCAATCTCATCGAGCAACTGACGGACCTGCGCAGGCTGCCAGCCGTTGCCTGCGGCTCCCGGCTCGGTACAGGTGGCCGTGGCATTGACAAGCAGCAATCCGGCTTTCAGCACTACGTCCGTATCGGTTGCAAAAATAATGCTGTCGGAAGCGCTGACGCGGGTACCTGCCGGAATCAGCACATCAATGGCCAGTTCCTCATCCACGGAGAACTGGAGCGTGGTGGTGGCAGGCTGCGCGGCCAGTCGGTATACACCAACCAGTTCACCGAGGTAATCAATCATCGGCTCACGGGCAAAGGCGACCAGATTCTGTTTGGCCGCTTCCTGCGCCGCCACCCTGACCAGCATTTCGCGGTATGCCCACAGGTCAATCAACAGGCGCTCAGCCTGAGCGGGGTATAGCGTCTTGCCAGTTGCGGCTTCGTACTGTGCAATCATTTCAGCCGTGATTTTGTCAGCATCACGTTCAATAAAATCGGGTTCTGTCAGCGCCATAGCAACTCCTGAGTCCGGGGTTGTCCGTCAGAGCCTTTCCAGCTCACCCGGAGCGTAAGATGTTCGCCGTCGACGGCGGGTTTAACCGACATAAGCTGGCAGCGAGGCTCCCAGCGGCGAATGGCATCGACGGATTCGCGCACCACATGCGGAATAGCCCGGTCAATAGGCCAGTCGATATAAAGGTGCAGATTGCTGCCGAACTCCGGGCGATGCGGGTCGCTGCCGCGAGGAGTACGCAGGATGATTTGAATGGCCTGCCAGATATCATCCAGCCCCCGGACGATTTCGCCAGGGGCCTGCAGAGCCGGTTGCCAGAATACTGAGGTTGTTTTCATGGGGGCAGTATTGCCCCTGTGCGGGAACGCCGATATTAAAGGCGTTTAAGAAGGTCAGTGGGAATGGTGATTAGAGTTCGGGCCGTCAGAGAGCATGCTGCCTGTCGAGTGGGCATTGCCGTTGATTTCAAGGTTGCCGTTCACCGTGGTGGTGTCAGCGGTCAAATCAATGGTTTTCCCCTTCAGGCTGATACCCACTGCAACCTCGATCACCACATGCTCGATACCACCTTTGACTGTCAGCGTATGGGTCGCACGGTTATAGCTGAACTCTGCGCCATCCGCGTATTTCGTGCCCCGGACATGTTTGTCGCTGAACGGCGGTTTATCGACTTCTGAGTACACCGCGCCCAGAATGACACCATCCTCGCCGTTGGCATCGAGCAGCACTTCAACCTGCTCCCCCACGTCAGGGAGCCAGTAATCCTTGTTATCCTGGGTATTGCGCTGCAGCACGTTAAGCCAGTTAGTGCGCAGGTTATCGCATTCCGGCAGACGAACGCGGGCCTGAACCTTGTCGGCATCGACGGCGCTGACCGTACCGACCTGACGAGTGACGCCTGTCATTATTTTTTCTCCTTTATTACCGTGGACGTGCTGCCGTCCGGTTTATAGACGGTCAGCGTCTGGGTTTTTCCGGTCTTTTTACCTTTCTTCGCTTTGCCCTGCGTAACCGGCCCTCGTGCCACTTCCAGTTCGGTGATGTAGCCGCTGTTACGGTCAAACGCATGGCGGGCAGTAGTTATCAGCCATGGCCCGGATAACTGACCAAAACCCACCAGTTCAATTTTGTTGCCTGCAGTCAACTGAGGCGTCCCCATCAGCGTCAGCGAGCCGTTCTGCTGGTATTCGTTATGCCTGGCCAGCGCCGAATCTGCTTTAATCCGGGCGCTGTCCGGATCACTGACGCGGCTGTTGACCTTCAGTGAGTCGGCACTGGTGACCTTACCGCCTTTGGTTTGTTTGTCGCTTTCGCTGGTACCGCCATCAGCTTCATAAACGATCAGCTTTTTATCGCTGCTCTTCTGGTGTTTTACCTTCGCGGATTTGTAGACGCGGTTGATGGTGTCACGCAGGGAAAAGCTGTCCACATCCTGCGGCTTTAACTGCCTGATCGGCTCCTGACCGCGTAACGTGGCAAGATGAGAAAAAACCAGCTGGTCGCTGACCACTTTCACGGCATAACCATACTCGCTGGCCAGTCGGCGCAGGAAGCCCACGTCCGTTTCAGCATACTGGGTCACCCGGTCAATTTTGATGGACTCAATACTGCCAACCAGCTTCAGCTGATGCTTTTTGGCAATCCGTCCGGCGATGGCCGCCAGCGTGGTGCTCTCGAAACCACGACTGGATTTTGTCCGCAGGGCGTTGTTGACCGACGTGGCCACGCCCCGGATAGCGACAACGGACGCGGGCGAACTCACCTCGATCTCGTCTATAGAGAACGTACCGCAGGACAGCAGCTTCTCGCCCTGATAACCCATTTTCAGCGTCAGCGTGTCACCCTTGCCCGGATACCACTTATCCAGCCAGCGGCCATCGGTGTCGTCCAGTTCCACCTCAATGGTATCGGACTCGCTTTTGATGTTATCGCTGTAGGTTACGCGGGTGACATAGGGGGCGATATCGGTGGTGATGTTCTTCTGCAGATACCATAGCGTGAACACCGGACTCAGAACATCGCTGACGCCGGTTAACGCTGATGCGGCTTGTGCAGGGCTGTTTATCTCAGCCATGGGGCAATATCCTCTTCTGTACTGGCTTCTTCAGCCTCGATAACCGGAATCAGTAACAACAGCCCGGAGGGCAGCACCGGCGTGATGGCCACGTGTGGATTGGCGGCAATTATCCGGGGATAGCCCAGCGGGTCGCCGTAGTACTGCCATGCGAGAGAGTCCCAGCGCTCTCCGTCACGGGTGACATGTTCAAGAAACATCACACACTCCTCGCCAGAATTTTGGCTGCCATGGTGCTTAACCCCGGCGACATACGGGTGAAGGTGGTGCTGGCGGAGTTAAGCTGCCCGGAAACGGCATCCAGCGCCGCTGCGATATTGCTGCCGTCCACGCCGCTCAGTGAAGACTGTGCCTGTTGTACATACGTGGCCGCATCACTGGTGGCTCTGGCCAGACTGATGGCATCAGGCATGGATTCAGAAAGCGCATTAAATGCCGGAACGCTTTGACCCAACGCCCCGGACACGTTGCCCAGCCCGCTCATCAACCCCGGTACGCGGGTCAGTGCAACGGCGGGGTTATCCTTCATTTTCTGCGCCACCCGAACGGCACTGATGGTGGTCTGGAGAACAGACTGCGCCTGTTTGGCGTAGTTGACGCCGTCGCGGACGTACTGCGCTACCCCGGAAGGTGAAGGAACGGCACCGGAGACCGCCCCGACGCCGGGAACCTGCGTGCGTATTGCGGGTGGCTGTAGCGGGTTTTTCGGGTCGCCGATGTACTCCCGGAGAGACGCGGTGGCATTGACGGCCAGCACGTTGCCGGTGCTGTCGGTCTGCTCGCTGGTCGCAGTAACATCGGTAATCACGAACCAGCCGCGATAGTCACCGTTGCCGAAGACCAGCGCCAGCGCTTGATGGGCCTTCATGGCCGTTCGCAGTCTCGCCAGCTCCACGTCGGGCACACAATAGTGCTGATGGAAGACCAGGCTTATCTGGATTTCGTCCAGCTTATCGCCAACGAACTGCAGGCCGGGCTTACCCTCGATACGGGGATGCTCCGCATAATCGACGCCGAACGTGACCTCGAAGCCGTCCCAGTAGGTAATCAGTTCAAACTCAATATCACCCAATACTGCAAACATCAGCTGTACCTCCTGCGTTGTTGCTGAGCCAGCAGACGCTCCAGCATTTTCTCCAGCTCATGCAGGCTCATATTCAGTACGCCGGTCAACCCGTCAGGCGCTGCGGTTTCTTTGCCATTGAGGAAAAACTGAGGATTAAAGCTGACCTGGATACCGCCAGATGTTCCGCTGCCAGTTGCAGCTGCGCCACGACCTGAATATCCCGCCGCCATGATTTCCGGCGACGGGATACGGGGAACATCCGGTGTCATTTCAGTGGCCAGACGCTGCCCGGCCAGTGCAGCAAGTGGTGTGGTGCGCTGCAGGCCGATAGCGGCCCCCTGCGCAATGTTGTCACCAAAGCCTATAAACACACGGCTCGGCGAATGAATGCCCAGCTTTTCCTTAAACCAGCCGCCAACACTGTCGCCCATGTCTGTGACGGTAGTTTTGAGCGACTCCCATTTGTTTTTGATGCCGTTTATTAACCCGTCGATAAGATGGCCACCGAAGTCGGTGAACTTCGCTGGCAGATCAACACCGAGGTATTTCAGCGCAGCCGCAAAGGCTTTATAGAGCAGACCAACCGGCGACCAGTTAATCAGCAGCTTACCAATCCCCACGACACCGCCATTAAACGCCTCTTTAATGTCAGCCCAGCGCTGTTTAAACCAGCTACTGACTGCGCCCCAGTTGCGATAAATAAGGTAAGCTGCTGCCGCGACGGCGGTGATGGCGAGACCAATGGGATTCATCAGCAGCGCCCGGCCAATCCAGAGAACGGCCCGCCCGGCGATCATAATGCCGCGAACCAGCCCACCTGACAGCACACCACCCAGTGTTCTGGCTCCTCTGGCGACGGCGCTGAAGCCGGTCACCAGCCAGCGGAGCTTACCGCCTTCACCGAGTGCAAGCGACAGTCGAAGCCAGTTGGCCCGCAGTAAAACGGCATTTTTCCAGACGTTAACAAAGGGGGAAATAAGGAGATTCAGCCCCAGCTTGAGACCGATAGTGGCCATCTTGAAAGCGAGTAATGCTCCTACAACCTTTATGGTGCCGCTGACGATTTGCGGGTTTGCCGCTATCCATTTGCCGACACTGTCCATTAAAGGAATAAAAGTCTCACCCAGTTGGATCAAGGCCGGGCGTAGTGACTCACCAATGCTGATGGCTGCCTCGTTAAAACCAATCTGAGTTCTGCGCCAACGACCTTCGAGCGTATTATTTTGTTTTGCAGCATCCTTATCCAGCGTAGACATTGCTGACGGGGTATTCATTTCCTGCTTGCTGGAAAGGTATTTATCCCAGCCCTGACGCATTGACAGTAAATGGTTAACGGTCTGAATATCAGTGAAGACTTCTGCCAGACCAAATGACTCCATTAGCTTCTGCTGGCCTTCCTGATCGCCTCTTGAGCCTGCTGCTTTCCATTGCTGTAAAAACGCCTTACCTTTACCGTCGATAAAACGGTTGGCAATCATCAGTGAGGCTTCATACTGTGAGAAGCCCTGAGCGACGTAATTCTGCATTGACCCCTGGTAATCCACCCCGGCTTTAGCATATTTCTGGATGGTATCTCCGCGCCCCATCGCCGCCAGCCAGTTTGACATATTGGTGACGGCCTCTTCCGCTGAGCCGCTGCCTTTACCAACTTCCAGACTGGCGACGATCTGGGTAATCGCATCTTTTCCATAAATACCACGAGCAGCGAAGGCTTTAGCCATACCGGGTAATGCTTTTGCCATATCCTTCAGCTCAAATGACCCAAGTTTGGCTCCTGTTGCCGCAATACCAAATGCCTGTTCAAGTTCTTTCGCATCAGTGATTCTGAGTGCATCGCTGAAGGCATAAGTCATTTTGGCAAGGTCGGTCATATCGGCTTTGGTTGCTGTAGCGGTCTTTCCAAGCATCTCTGCAAACGTTGCTGCCCGTTCGGGGGCCATACCATCAGCAACTAATTGTCCGACTCCCCCTAACAGAGACTCCTGCAGTTGGTTAACCTTCAGCGAGGCCTGTCTGATAGCCAGGCCAATTGCACGTTCCTGCCTTGAATCCAGATCACCAGTGACACTGATATCCCGCAACTGCGATTCAAACGAGGCATATTGTTTGACTGAGGCCATGACCGGTGCACCCAGCGTTCGGGCGATGCCGTAAGTCTCTGCTCCCTGACCATAGAGCGCCATACGGTTGGACTTCAGCGCATCACTGGTGGCCGACACCGCCGACAGACGGCGCTGCTGGCGCTCAATTTGCTCCATTGTGCGGCTTACCCGCAGCAGGTCGCTGTTGAGGCGCTGCATCCGGGAAGAACCCAACTGACCATAGCGTTCTGTTGCACGGGTTAAGGCGTTTTGGCGTTCCTGCAGGCGGCGCGATGTATCGCCCAGGGAATCAAGGGCGCGTCGGGTACCGCTGACGGCTGAGCGGAAGCTACTCCCGACAATGCCGCCAATAATGACGCCGACTGAAAATTCACTGGCCACGGTGGTTATCCTCTGAAAGCGGAAAAACGGAAGGAAAATGTCTGAGAGCCATGCAGAACAGCCGCGAGTAGCGGCTGTTAAGTGATGAGGAGTTAATGATTATCGCCGAACTCGCTTCTGATTTGCACTTCAGCCTGCTCCAGCCACATCTCCAGATCGTCAGTATCGAGGGCATCAATCTCCCCCGGCTGAAATCTAAACCACCTCGCCAGCAGCCCCTGCGCCTGCATCAGCGTTTTCGTCGCTCTTGCCCAGCCCAGTGACTTGCTGAAATCGTTTCTGCAGCTCCATGTAGTCGGCAAGATCCATATTATCGAGGTCTTCCGGAAGAATACCGGTGCTACGGGCAATCAGCGGCTCGTCCCAGTCAGCCGGGTCTTTACTGATTTTGCGCACCTGCTTCAGGTCTTTGACCGTCAGGCGTTTCAGTTCAACCTGCTCAACTCTGGTGCCAGCAGCGGTGGTGAAGGGGTAAGACAGCTTAAAAGTATCGGATTGGGTTTGTGACATGATCGTGCTCCTGTGTAAGTTCAGAGCAGTATGTCTGGTGGTGGGACTGGCAGATATTAAAGGGGATTAAGAAGAAAGGGGCCGAAGCCCCTGTGATATCAGTGAGTGCGAAAGCCTTTGCAGTTACGCAGGAAGGCGATAAGAAGTACCTTTCCTTCAGATTTGCCGATGCCGGTGAACCAGTGGTCAGGTGGCTCCCATGCCTCAATCAGGTCAGCGAGCTTTCGTGCTTTGGAGCGTGTGCAGTCAATCGGGTCATTGGTTTTCTGGGTATTAAAAAGGTTTTCCACCCCTGAAATATCAAGGATGGTAAACCACGTACCATTCCCCATGCCAATCGAACCACAGTTCCCGCCTTTATCTTCAATCTCGACGGTCACCGTCAGCCCCCGATGTTGATGCGGTAGTCGGTCAACTGGTCAATGCCGCCGACGCGGAAGATGTTGGCCAGATAGTCCAGCTCCAGCAACTCTTCACCATCCAGTACCTGCTTGATGTACGTGCAGGTGAAGCTACTGGAGAACTCGGCGTTCTCATGCTGTTTGAACGTCCCCAGCGGGTTCTTCTTAAACATGATCGTCAGGAAAGTGACCAGCGGAATTTCGTCAATCAGCCCCTGCGAGCTGTAGCGCTGAACGCTGGAACGGCACTGCAGCGCCAGCGACTTATACGGGTTCGCGGCAGACAGCATCGCGTCGCGGTAAAAGCTGTTCCACTTGATCTCGCCCTCAAGCTTGTCGAAGCCAGCAGGGAGTTCCACCTTGCCCACCATCCCCAGCGCCTTATGCTCCTGCATGGTCATGGAGACGTCAGGCAGTTTGACCTCCTCGGCCCGGCCCAGCAGGTTAGCGCCATCCAGGTAGATGTTGGCATTCGTGATGCGGTTGATCTCAATCTTTGCCATCAGCTATTCCCCTTCAGGGTTAACAGGTATTCCGAGGTGATCTCGGTCTCAAACGTCAGTCGCTCCAGCGGCGGTGGCGGCGTGTATTTGTAGCTCAGCAACAGATGACCGGCGGCCAGCTCCATCTCTTCATTACGGGCCGGATCAAACCAGCAACTGAAGCCCAGCAGTGCACCGTCGCCAATCAGCTTGCGACCGTAGGCGTTGACCGACTCCGTCAGCGCATCAATCAGTGCCTGGGTAATCGGCATGTCGATGTACTGCTGGCTGAAATAACGCAGGGACTCGTTGATAACATCACCGGTGCGGCGAACGTTCTCAAAGTTGCGCATATGGGTGACCGTTGGCCATGCTGCCGTCCGGTTGCCCCACAGACGCAGGCCGCTGCCGTAGCTGCTGAAGACCGTAGTGATGCCCTGTTCGTTGAGCAGGTTCACCTCGCTCTGCGGGTCATCAATCATTGCCGACAGCTGGCGCTCCACGCCGGTGATACCCAGAATCTCCTGGTTGGAGGACGACCACCAGTAGCCCTTGTCCAGGTCGACCTTGGCACGCAGACCTGCAGCACGCTGGCTCAGCGGCTCCAGCCGTTCGCTGTTGGTGGCCGCGTCGTACACCTTGACGTGCGGATAGCACAGACGGACGCGGTCGGAGCTGGTATTGAAGTTAATGGTGCCTTCCGGGCCACGCCCCGCCAGAGCCTGCGCAAAAGTGGTACCAATCGGCGCGTCGATGTAGGTCACCGCGCCCAGCTTCTCAGCCATGGCGATAAGCTCAACCGAGACGCTGTTCTGGGTGCAGAATACCGGGGCAATCAGAATTTTGGCGAAGTAGCCAAACAGGTTGAAGCTGTCGTTAAGCAACTTCATGCCGGTACGGTTGCCTGCCGCGTTAACGGTACCGATGATATCAGCCGGGGTGACTTTGGTCGGATCGGCATAGTTATAGCTGGCCTTCACCGTTGCATCTGCAGCAATGCTTTTACCAAGATTAGTAATCACCCCGGTCTGCGCATCAAGCGAGTAGTCCTGACCTTCCACATAAGGCTGACCGTCGCTGTCCGGTTTCAGTACCAGCTGCGCGATCACCGGATTAGCCAGCTGTGCCTTGCCCGTCGCCTTTTCGAATGTTACGTCTTCATCGGCCACAGCGGTTTTATGCACAGCCGGATCAAGCACGTTAATGACCAGAACGGTGCCTGCCCCATGGTCGTAGATCGCATCCAGTGCCTGCGGAATGGTAAAGCCAGTGAGCTGGCTGCCAAACGCCGCTGCATCTTTCTCAGACAGGCACTGCACCAGCGTATTGACGTCTCCCATTGGGGCGGTACCAATCAGGCCAATGACGGCGGATTTCACCGTTTTAACCGGGCGGGCACCGTTTTCCACCTCAATGGTTTCGACGCCATGCAGATAGTTAGCTGACATGGGAGTCCTCCGTTTTCACATCGCTGTCGCCGCCGTTCCTGCGCTTTGGTGACTGCACAGCCGGTATGCTGGCGGGTTTAGTCTCTTCAGATACCGGCGTCAGATGCTTCAGCGCCACCAGTACCTTCACATAGTCATGCTCCTCCGGCAGGGAAACATTCTTCCCCGGCCAGAGCAGGATTTCGGTTCCGTCCGACAGCGTGACGCCGCTGGCCGGGCCGGAATAGCGGTATTCTTTCATCACTCGCTTTCCTCATAGTTCACTTCGGTTAACAGCGGGCCGGACGGTAAATCGCTGTCTTCGATAAAGACGCTTTCGGTTGCGAAGTCGAGAGCGTACTGCCACAGCCCCTTGGCCTCACCGATAAACACCTCACGGGTCAGCCAGATACGGCGGCGGCAGTTCGGCGGGGTGTAGCCGCCGAGTATGCGGCGGACTGCATCCAGAACGTCAATCGCACCTCTTTTACCGTTGAGCTGGCGGAAGACCACCGTGACGCAGAGCTGGATAGTCTGAGGCTGGATCACCGCACCAATATCATCGGGTTTGTCGAAGCGTGAACCGGCATAGCTCAGCAGCAACGCCCCGACAGGATGATTCAGACGGTATTCGGACGGCTTTTCCGGGAAGTACTCCACCTGCAGCTGGGGCAGCTTCTCGCGCAACCGGGCCAGCACAGCATCGAGGACGGGCAGAACGTTCATCAGTATTTCTCCAGTAAGCCGTCGCGCCCGCCAAAGGTGGGGCGACGTGCCCGCGCCCGGATTTCACCGGACTCAGGTACGTCTTTTTGAGTGGACTGCAGCCCCAGCGTCAGCTTCCCGTCGCGGATAGCCTCAAGCTGACGCCGGGCCTCTTTGTTGTCGTCTTTGACGGTGTCAGGCAGATCACCTTCAGGACGACGGACATACAGGCGGTAACGCACCAGCGTGATGGCAATATCCCGCAGAACGGTAGGCACTTCTGCCAGCGGCAGGGTATAGCGGCCACGAAGGTGCGCATCAATCAACTCCCCGGCGTAGCGAACACAGCTGTCCACAACCGTCACATTCACCGTGGCAGGGGTGTCGAAATCCACGACCTCGTTAGTGAGCTGAATCAGCGTTGACTCAGGCACTTGTTCCTGTAAATCCGCCAGGGTGCAGTACATGTCACACCCCGCGCAGGATGCGGATAACATCGCCTTCGGCCAGTGCTTCATCCAGCGCAATCCCGGCTGAAATACCTGCCGGGGTGTCGCCTGATGCTGCTGTCTGGGGAACGGCGCAGGCATTTGCATCCGACTGAACGTTCAGCCCCCTGGCAATCGCGGCACCGGCCTCGACGGCAACAATGCCCAGTACGTTGACCGGGGTTACATCACCGGCTGCGGCATCCACCTCTGCCACGCCGAGCGCGACGGCTCCGGCCTGACAGGGGGCGTTATCGGCACCGACAAAGCGCTGTTGCGTCAGCGCCGCACTGGCCGTCACGGTAGTGGTCAGAATGACCTGCTGTGTTGTACCCATGACCGTCTCCTTATTTCACGATGTTGGTGACGAGATACCCGGCATCGCCACCGACCACGGCGACTTTGTAGATATCGGTATAACGGCAGTACTTCACCTTGCCGCCGACGCCGTCGTATTTATCCGCCACCGGCATCCCTTTACGGCGCAGGGTGTAGCCGAAGGACGGCTCGTTTTCGTCGGCGCTGTCGGTGCCCGGCTGGGGTTTGCCGACGTAATGCAGCATCAGGTTGTCGCCCCAGATATCAGCCGGGACTTTGTCCTTGTTCTGCGCATCTTTCATGGAGGCCATAGAGACCGGCTCGCCGATCACCACATCTTCCAACTGGAAAAGGTCTTTCAGAATTTCGATGGTGATACGCTTGCGCTCGTTGGCTCCAATCGCGGCCTGAATCGCCGGGTGGAACTTCAGCAGCGACATGACGCTGGCCCCCATGGTCATCAGGTTTGGGCGCAGGCCGGTTTTGTTACGTACCGCCTCAATGCCACCTTCAATGATGCCAATTGGATCACCTTTACCACCGACCCAGCGTTCAGCAGCTGCCAGTGCTTTAACGGACGATGCCGGGTAAACGTTTTTGTCCTGCGCCAGACGGGCCGCATACAGTTCGCGCTTCAGGTTGACGCCACTGGTCACGCGACGAATGGCCTTGGCCTCTTCGTTGAACATCGACTCCGCCTGCTCGCGGTAGTCCACCGGCGCGGCCAGATCGTGCTCGTTAAGAACCAGATCCAGTTTGCCGGTCTTCTCACGTACCAGGACGTTACTGTCAGCCCCCACGGCACGCTCGGTGTCGTACTCAACAAAGGCGGATTTACCGAAGGTCGGGACGGTCACACCTTCCTTATCGGTCTGGACAATGGGGAAGATGCGTTCGCCGATAAATGCGGCATTTTTATAACCGCGAGCGATGCTGGTCAGCACCGGGTCAACAACGCGCTTACCCTTTAAATAGTCAGACATGTTCTCTCCTTAATTACAGGCAGCGGGAGACAGCAGCGTCGTAGCTGATGCCTTCTTTTTTCGACAGTTCCAGCGCTTTCTGATGCAGCGCCAGACGTTCCGGGTCGGCTTCAGCGAACTCTGCTGACGTCGTTTTGATCTCCGTGTTCACGCGGTCTTTGGTCGCGTGCTCACTGAAATTCAGTACCGGCTCAGTGCTGTCCAGCAGCGTCTTAAACGCCGTGGCCAGAGGGGTGCGGATATCGCCTTCGGCAAACTCAACCGGCTTGTCGCCTGCAGAGACCGCGTCCAGAATGGCCACGACAACCGACTTCGCTTTAGGAGCCAGTCGGCCATCGCCAACCAGCTTCTCGGCAAAGGAGACGTTGTCCGCGTGCAGTTTGTCCTGCTTAGCCTTCGCTTCCTGTTCCGCCCGCTGGGTGGCTTCCGCTTTCAGACGCGTGTTTTCCGCCTGAAGCGCTTTGATTTCGTCTTCAGTCATGGTGCTGTTCTCTTTTTGAGGGGTGGGATTGTGTTCACTGAAGTCCGGTTCAGACTTCCCGGTGTCGCGGTAAGCCTCTTCACGCAGGGAGTCCACCTGCCATGAAGGAAGCACCTTGTCGGTCTCGTCCAGCCCGAACTGGGCGATCAGAAAATCGCGCAGACGGCCCCATAAAGAGGCATTGGTGATATCACTCCAGTCGGCAAACTCCACGACGCCTTCTTCTTTCTCACCAAACGAAACCTGCTTAAGCCCCTTAATGGACGGTGGCTGCGCCCCCAGAAAGCCGACATGACGCAGGTAAAGCGTGCCGGGCTTCGGGTTGTTCGGTGAGTCCGGGAGATAGAACGAGGCTGAGACCTTCTTGAAGCGCCCGTTGCCCACCAGTTCGGCAAACTGCGGGTCGAGCTGGTCAGGCTCAGCCAGCAGATCGCCGCCGTTAAGCGACAGGGATTTCACCCAGCCCCACGCCGGGTCTTCCGTTTTGGGGTGGCCAATAACGAGTGGTGCTTCATGGACGGACGGGTCATAGGCTTTCACGCAGGCGGCAAGATCGCTTTGCGTGAACGGCAGTTTCGTGCCGTGCATATCGGTATGAGTACCGGCTTTAAAAATGTGAATGGCTGGCATTTTGCTGTCCCGCGTTACGTTGTCGGGGACAGTCTGTGGAAAAAGCGTCAGCAGCGCTTTTAATCTGCTTTAGAAAAAATCGGGGGTATCAGTACGGGGAATGTCACGCTGCGGGCGAATAGTGGTGCAAAGCGGGGGCTGTAAAGCCTTTATAAAGGTAATACAGCCCCTCAGCGGCTGGCAATGATAAATCACCCGCCTGCAGAGACAAAACTCAGCGACGGGCCGCTGCTTCAAGATGGCGGACAATCGTATCGAGGATAGGGACAACCACTTCAGGCTGCAGCTCACCGTCCCCCGTCAGCGGCAGGAACGGACGGGCAGGAAGTTCAACGGACTCATTACGCCCCGTTTTACCCCCAAACTGGTGAATCGGCCCATAAACGACATTAGTGCCAACCGCTGCCTGCCGGTCGTCATGGTCGGTTGATACCGACCCCATCAGACGCCCGGTATCCTGCAGCGTTTGCCCGTCGCGCTCCTGCGCTGCCAGCGAGGGAGTCCACCCCGGACGCCCCTCATCGAGAAAGTTAAACTGCGTTTCCGCCAGCAGGGTTCCGGCGATTTTGCGCATCGCGGGTTCCAGGTCTGTGGCAGCAAGATCCAGCGCACGGAGGCTCCGGCGCAGGGATTCATCGTTAATGGTGACATTGACCAGGTTATCGGAAGCCATCGTTATCCTCTCAGTTCCTGCTGTGCCAGCGGTTGAAGCGTCCCCTGATAGCGGGCAAGGTCGGGACGGTATGCTGCCCCCGGCGCATAAGACCAGCCGACGTCGGTAGCCACCTTCGTGGTGCCGGTATTGAAGGTGGCGACGTTCTGCATCTCGCCGGTTTTCTCTGAGACCAGCTTCAGCTCCCATCCCAGAGCTGCGCCAGAACCTGACACCTTCAGGCCACGGGCACGCACATCCGCCGCGCTCAGGGCAATCACGCCACAACGGCAGCGCCAGCCGTTCGGCGGATAGAACGCCTGCCAGAACGGGTCATCATAGCGCAGCACCAGACCATGCAGCGCCAGATGGCTCTTGCGGGTATGGCTGTCGTTGATGCCGGTATACATCCAGTACGGCCTGTCGTCGACGTTCTCCATCTGCTCAGCCCAGCGACCGGCGCTGTAGAGTACGGACATATTTGTGCGAAAGATGGTGTCGAGACGCCATGGGCTGCCCTGCTGGATGGTGACCGGCTCGCCCGTTACCGGGTCGGTGGTGTCACGTGACCCCCACCATCCCTTGCGCTGCAGCTCCGGCTCCAGCTCCTGCCGGAACCAGCGGCCTGTTTTTCCTTCATCGACAGCCTGCTGCAGTGCCCCGCGAATATCTTCCAGGATATCAAGGCGGGTCACTTTGGCGACGGTAAAGGCGCGGGCATGGGCATCCTGCCACATCTCCTCCCAGTCCCACGTGAAGCTATACCCTTTGGACTTCAGGTAACTGATAGCCCGTTTGGGGGGCAACGTCATGCAGTACGCCAGTTCAGCCGTTGTCACGCTCATGCAGACGCCCCCAGACAGTTGCAACAAACATAATCCGTGCCAGCCGTTCCTGCAGGTCTTCAGCGTTCATCTGCGGGTACAGCTCGGCCAGTTCGCCCAGCAGCTCAGACGGATTGACGCCATCTTCAACCCGCTTAAACAAAGGAGCCAGTACGGGTTCCAGCGTGCCATTTAACGCGCCTCCGTTCATCAGAATATCCAGCGCGTCGTCCAGGGCCTGCTGTGCCTGAATATCGGCATCAATAGCTTCGGCAAATGACAGCGGCAGCATGTTCTTCTGGCGTTCTGACGGTGGTGTCTCGTCAATATCACCGTCCTGCAGCTGGTACTCACGCTTGAAGTATTGCGGGGTGAAGACCACACCGGCGCGGCTGAGTTTCTCGTCGCGGGTTGCCTGGGTATCGTCGACCGTTCCCTGTTCCCACATCTTCCAGACGGGGCTGGCCACGTCGCCAAAGTTCATTGATACCGCCATCCTGATGGCCTGATTCACCGCGCTTTCCACGATATCAGCGTCAGCGTCACGGATATCATCAGTAACCTCCAGTCCGGCCTGCGCGGAGGCGCGGTTACTGTTGGCCTCGGTGGTCTGGTTCTGCCCCAGCAGGGCGATGGAGATTTCACTGCGGGCAAGCGTTATCAGGTTCTGATAAATATCGCTGCTGTCGGCCTTGCCTGCGGCCTCCTTAATTTCAATGGAGGAATCGTCGGGGATAGCGGCCACCGCGTCTTCCACCATTGCCTCCATGGAATCCAGCAGCAGGTCAATCTCACCCTGAGCGGTACCGCGCGGATGCTTGCCGATAACCCACGGTGAGCCATATTTCTCGGCAAAGCGCACCCAGAACTTCATGCCGCCTTTTTTGAAGGTCACGGGCCAGAAGCACATCGACAGGTCAGGGAAGCCATACGGGTTATCGTAGGTCGCGTCCTGACGCGGTACCACAAACTTGTTCAGCGGTACCGGCTCGCCTTCCAGCCCGGCGTCCTTGGCGCGAAAGCGCAGCAGGTTGTCGTTGTCGAACTGGAACCACTCAGGGGGTTTACCTACGATATCGGCAATGGCCCAGGATTTAACAGAGCGTCCCCACATGATCTCACAGGGCTGATACCCGTAGAGAACGGCGTCGGTCATCTCGCCGATGATGCGGGACAGATCCAGATCGTCGAGCATATCCCGGATGAAGCTGAATACCCGCGCCGGGGCATGACCACGTTCAAGACCGCGCTCCAGCGATTTGACCGCCGCCTTACGCCTGCGGATGCAGCCACCGACCAGCGGGTCGGTACGCAGCTCGCGATAGATGCGGATATCCCGGCCCTGAGATTTCAGAATGGGGTCAGGGTTAGGCAGGTACATCCCCAGCCCGAAGAAGTCGATGGAACGGCTGCGCGAGGCGATCTGCTCCGTCAGTGTTTTATTAGGTTCGGCAAATTTGACGAACTCACTGGGTGAAACCCAGAGTCCACGGGCCATCAGTAATCCTCCAGCATACGGGCCGCCTGACGACGACGGCGTGAGCTTGCCTTCACCGGCCCTTTGTTAATTTCACGACTGGCGAAGTACGCCAGCGCCAGTGCGATGGCTGAATCCCCGTGACGCTTGCCACTGTCAGACTTCGCTTTTGAGCGCTGTTCCGGCACGCGGGGAACGCCGTTTACCACCTGAACGGCCCGCAGGTCATCCAGCGTATCTTCATCCTTCGGTAAATCCACCAGGTTGCCATCTTCCAGCGCAGCCTTGACCGGCGGCATATGCTCGCGATACCAGTTTTCAGTTGGCATCACCTGCTTAACCCGGCTGGAGCCGTAGCGCTGCATGGCGTATTCGGCGAGGTAAGAGCCGTTACCACGGGCATCAAGCGCCGCGCCCATCAGGTTTGGCAGGCCATCCATCAGGTACCAGGCGATTTGCTCCTGCTGTTTGAACGGCACGTTGCGCAGCTCCAGCACGAACGGCACGCGGCGAACCAGGTTCTTCTCCTGCAGCAGGGGATAGTCCACCGACAGGTCACCGCTGCGGCCAAAGTCGCGACCCAGGAAAGAACGTGCGTCAGCGGGGAGCGCCTCCAGCAACGGTTTCAGATGTGTATCAAGCCACTCCTGCGTCTCGCTCCAGCGGACATCATCGGGCTTCAGCTCGTAACCCTCCGGGCAGGTCAGACGCAACACCGGCGTGCCAGCCGACATACGGGACTCAATCAGGGCGCGGGACAGCCAGGCTCCGCCACCGTTGGCCGGAACACAGTCAAGCTCCTCCGATGCACCGGCACCGTAGAATTTGTACACCGATGCCATCCACGCCTGCTCGGATGCTTCCGACCATTCTTTCCCGGTACGCAGGCAGACGCGGTGGAACAGCCCTTGGGACACAGCCTCCTGAAAAGTAATGCGATGTACGCTGCCCCCCTGACGCCCGGCCCGGATATCACCGATAAGCGTATTGAACGGGTTATCGTCACCGTCATGGGTGGAGATAACGCGCACTTTACCGCCCCAGATAAGCATCGCCAGCGCCGCCTTCAGCAGTTCGTCCAGTTGCTCATGGAACGCCGCTTCGTCGATAACGATGATGCCCTGACGGCCACGCAGGTTAGACGGACGGCTGGAGAGCGCGACAACGCGGAAGCCGGAGTCAGGGAATTTGATGGTGTAGGTCTTGATATGCTTGTCGTCTTCGTCCTCTTCCCAGAAACCCTCTTCGATTTCACTGGCGGCATAGTTGAATGCCCGCGCCCACATCGCACACGCCTGGATATATTCGACGGTCATGTCCTGGTTATAGGCGATGTAATACACGTTCATCCCACCCGCAGGGGCTGAAGAGGCTGCGGTCAGCACGTCATCGGACGCCTCAGCCCAGGTGATACCGGTTCGGCGGCTCTTCTCAATCACCTTGAGCGGAGACGTGTCAGCCACCCAGCGCTGCTGGTAGGGCATCAGAACGGCGGGGATATCCAGCGCCGAGGTGTCAGGCAAAACAGGAGCAAGCTGGCTCATGAGGCAATCCCCAGAATTTCACGACGCAGCGCCTGTACCGCATCGGTTGACAGTCCACCCTTACGGGCAATTTTCTCGGCGTTGCTGGCCGCCTGCTGCGCTCTGGCCCGGACTTCAGACTGGAACTTCTTGAGGTTGACGGAAGCGCGGGACAGCGTGGCCACGTTCTTTGCCACCTTCGACAACAGCGCCACGCGCTCTTTGGGGTCGACTTCGCCTTCTTCCGCTTCCTGCAGCTGGACGATGCTCTCGAACAGCTCGGTCTGAATCAGGGCGATCACCGCCTCCGAACGTGCATCCTGATCGTCAGCCGCACCTTCGGTCAGCATCCGGGCCGCTTCAGTGGCTGCACGGATAGCGCCATAGCGGCGCTCAATCTTCTGGCCATAGCGATGGATAGCCGATTTGCTGATGACATAACCCTGCTCACGCAGCAGGGACTCCAGCTCGTTATACCCGCTGAAGCCGGATTCAGTCAGCGCCCGCTCAAGCCAGCGACGCACGTCTTCCGGCAGCTTTTCTATCGTGCTGCGTCTGGCCATCATTCACTCCAGTACTTTTCCGGGCGGGCGATACCGGGGCCGCATTCCACGGTATATTCCACCAGGTCAACGCCGAGGCGGGTCAGGTCGGCAAACCAGTCGCCGGAGGGTTTTTTCTCCAGATCAACCATCTTGCGGTCGGACAGATAATCCAGCTCACGGCGCAGCTCCAGCGGAGTGGTGTCCGGGTAGATGGCGCGGGACACGTCCAGCAGCAGCGTCTCGCTGGCGGTGTACGGGCGGGTTTTGTTCAGAGCAACCAGCAGACTCCAGCGCAGGGATTCCCGGCGCACGCGGGCGATATCAACCATGGTGACCTCCTGTATGACGATACTGCTGTACCACTTCCAGTTTGTTGTAGAGTGCGTCCAGCTTGGCCTCGATGACCGTCTGCCCACGGATGTAATCCTCGCGGCGGACGTAGTTCAGCGGTAAATCCGCCTTAAACCGCATAAATTCTTTTTCCAGCTCGCCCCAGTTGGAAGCGGACTGTTGCAGCGACTGCTCAAGAGAGGCGAACCGCGCCGCCTGGCGCTCCTCCGCTTTACTGAACAGCCACTTGGCCATACCGCCGACAAAGCTCATGAAGGTGATGAGAAAGCCCACCACCGTCCAGAATTCAACCTGCAACGTCATTTCTGTAATCCTTCCCGTTCGTCCAGCAGCCCGTTTATCTGGCTGCGCCAGATGCGGCACTGCTTCGCGTTGTCGATGATGTTGGCGAGGACATCACGCTGGGAGACGCCTGAGTTGCGTAGCCAGGCGTCAGCGGCTTCAGGTTGCCCGGACGCTGCGCCAGTGCCGGTGCCAGCGGCGGCAGTTGCGTCTGAATGACCGGTGTCGACGGATGCGTTGTCATATCCGAGCGCGGCGTTGTACTGGCGCACGAAACCGCGAGTAAACACGCACTCAATGGGATGGCTCTTACCTTTTTCATCAATCCAGCGCTGTGTGACATCGTTAATTTGCCCCTGTAGTTGTTTGTTCTGGCTCTCCAGTTGAGCAATCTGCTCAAGGTAACTGGCTTCAGCCTGCTGCCCGGCGGCTACCTGTTCCTGATACCGTTTCGCCCAAGCCCGCAACGCAGCGTTCTCAAGCGTTGCCTGCTCCGTTTTGTACGTGTCGAATGCTGACTGCAACTCACTGACCGCCTTATCGCCGTCGCGCGTGGCGTTTTCATGCCCGCTTTTGTAGCCCAGGTAATAAAGCCCAATCAGAAAAGCATTTATGACCACCGCCAGCAGCAGACTGCGCCACGGCAGATTTTTTAGCAGGTTAGTCCACACAGCTGCCGCCTCCCCAGGTGAGATAACGCGGGGCCAGTTCGTGCAGGATGCGCTGCGGATAATGACGGTTCTCCCGCCAGTTGGCAGTGCTGCGTCCGGCATTCACCGTGGCGACATGACCAAACCAGCGGGTGCTGTCCAGCCCCTGCTGCGAGGCCAGCCGTTTGTCCCGCTGTACCCAGCCCAGACCACCGTTATAGCCTGACAGCGTCATGGCCATACGCTCGCAGTCATTGACGGCGCTGACGCGTTGCCACAGCCAGCGGTCATAGCTGACCAGCGCCCGGATGGCCCAAGACGGATTAAACGGTTCACGGCTGTTAAGCCCCGGCATCAGCTGACTTATCCAGTCAGCGGTGGTGGGCATAAACTGCGCCAGTCCCTGAGCGCCAACCGGCGAGACCGCATCAGGTCGCCAGCCGCTTTCCTGATGCAGCTGCGCGGCGAAGTCGGCCACCGGCGCAGACATTCCCCATTCAAGCCGGGCATTACGGATCACATCGTCGCGATACTGCAGCGCGGTCTGCGGTGGCTGGGCAGCGCGGGCCTGACTGAAGAAGCCGCCACACCAGAGCAGCCAGGCTACCGTTACTGAACCAAAGAGCTGCCACCAGAAACTGTGCTTACCCGTTCGGGCCTGCCCGTGGCGGGCCAGTTCGATGCCCAGCCCCAGCAGTACCAGCACGGCCCAGACAACCTGAGGCCAGTACATATAGAGGGTCATCATTAAAGCCCCATCGCTACGGCCAGACAGACTGCAGCAACAATCAGCGCACGGCGGATTAGCGCAGCAGAAAAGACCAGGTGAAGGCCAGTCTGGACAGGGAAGCGACCATCAGCCATCAGCCTGTCATCATGCTTCAGGTACTGACCGGGACGGGCTTTGGGGAAAAGCGAACGGTCAAGCCAGTAGCCCAATACTGCCGCCAGCGTGATGAGTGATAGCTTGTAGACAACCACCGGCAGCTGCTGGGGCGATACCAGACCGATGGTGCCGAGCAGCAGCACAGCGGTCAGCAGCCAGCCGCTGAGACGTGGCTTTTTAACAGGGGGAATGAATTTTTTCAGGTTTTTCATGAGCGTCTCCTTGTGTAGTGGAGACAGCATCACAAATGGTCGGGGAAAGGGATTTTAAACAGCGTTAATAGTGAGGATGCAGACGTGAACCGCATGATGGCTTTGAAAGAACGACCAGCCCGGTGCGGTAACACCAGGCTGGTCATCAACCCACAGGTATGCACTGTGAGCCGACCAGGGTTCAGTCAGTCTCGCGAGACCAGACTAGCCTGCCATATTTTCATTGATTGCAAAAGGCTTACGGATAATGAAAGAACAATCTTTACCCATCGTCCCATGGATTGGCGGTAAACGTCGTCTGGCGAAGCATATTTTACCATTGTTTCCGGCCCATACCTGCTATGTGGAGCCGTTCTGCGGGGCAGCTGCGCTCTATTTCCTAAAGACTCCCAGCAAGACCGAAGTCATTAACGATATCAACGGGGAACTGGTGAACCTCTATCGGGTGGTCAAGCATCATCTGGAAGAATTTATTCGCCAGTTCAAATGGGCGCTGGTCAGCCGTCAGATTTACAAATGGTTGCAGGATACGCCGGAAGAAACGCTCACCGACATTCAGCGGGCGGCCCGGTTCTACTACCTGCAGAAACAGGCATTTGGCGGCAAGGTCGCCGATCACACATTCGGTACCTCTACAACCAGTGCGCCGCGCTTCAATTTGCTGCGTATTGAGGAAGAACTGTCGATGGCACACCTGCGCCTGTCGAGAACGCTGATAGAGCATCTGGACTGGCACCAGTGCATAGAGCGATATGATCGCCCGCATACGCTGTTCTACTGTGACCCACCGTACTGGGGAACGGAAGGCTATGGTGTGGAGTTCGGGCTGGAAAACTATGATCACATGGCAGATTTAGCGCGAAGGATCAAAGGGAAGATGATTATATCAGTGAACGATATCCCGGAAATGCGGCAGGTATTCAACGGTCTGAACATGCAGTCGGTTGATATCAGCTACAACCTTAAGGTAACAGGCAAACCCAGCCCGAAGAAAGAGCTGGTAATTTGTAATTTTTGAAAGAGGTAGTTAAAGGTGGTGGTGCATCTGCAGCACCACCTAAACATTTAATCCTGCCTTGGACAAGTCCAATAATCATTATCTGGCTCTGGTGAATAAGCTTTCAAACAACCTGCTCGCGGGGTCTTACCATCATCTGTCATAGGAACTTTTTCCTTATCAAGTTTCACGGTCAGGTCTCCACCAGGAACATCCGTTTTATCGAAAAAAACAGCCTGACATGCTGATTTAGATATTTTCACTTCGTGGGCATTATTTGATATGAACAAATAACAATTATGACCAGAGGCTATGTAGTCACTTGGAATATTATTTTCGTCTTTAATATGAAACTGCACCGTTGTCACCGGGCGTTCGCTATCCTCGGATACTTCGACTTTTTCAAAACTGTCCGCGTACTTATCCAGGCCGGGGAGTTGTTGGCGAATAAACGGTAATTCGCGATTTACAACCGGATTATCTGTTTCAACGCTAAAAACCGCGTGCTCCTTAGCTGTGGTGGACGTATCAGCAGGATCGGTATTATCTCCACACCCAGATAAAACAAATATCAACGGTAAAAATAATTTGCGCATAGTCATGTCCTTATACCTCTAATGTTCTTAATAGGAACAGATTAACCCGTATTTTTTAATCTTTCGAACGCTGCGGACAGCTCCTTAAGCTGTTTTTCCATATCAATCATTCGCTGTTTTTCCTCAGCGCCTCGCAGCAACTCTTTTCGCACCTCTGGCTCCAGTTGGTTGAGCAGCTCCAATAACTTCAGATCAGACTGGTTGAAATGCTGCTCCTGATTAGCTGGCTGTGCTTTCTCTACCCCAACAGCTTCCCCTTTACCAGTAAGTAGCCAATCTATTGATATGTTCAAATGGGTGCTTAGCGCAACAAGAGCCTCTGCATTAGGTTCTCTCTCTCCACGCAGATAGTTTTGAAGTGAGCGATATGGAATTTTTGACAAGTCTGACAATGCCTTAATTGTCAGACCCTTAGCATCCATCGCTTCGCGCAATCTCTCTTTTATACTCATTTGAACATATCTCAATTTGACATACCCGTTTGGGTGCGTACAATAGACCCAATAGAGTACATCATAACCCAACAGGAACACGGTGCATATGAACAAACAACAAGTTCGGGCACGGCTGGTTGAAAGAGGCAGTAGCTTGCGCCAGTTCGCGCTTAACGCGGGCTATGAGCCACGAACAGTCACCCAGGCTGTCAGCCGCTGGGCAGGCAAAAGCGAACTTCCACGCGGTCGTTTGACTTATCGGATTTTGCGAGACCTTTCGGTCGCAATAGGCAAAGAAGTTACCCCCGGCATCCTCAAGGAGGCGTCATGAGTAAACCAAATACATCAAGCTCAGGTACCCGTATTTTGCGTGTCCTTAAGGCTTTACGCGGTCACGCTCTGAACGGTGTTTCTAACGGCGAGCTGGCGTCAGCTCTGGGCGAGTCCCCGGCGAATATCAATCGGGCGCTCAATACCCTTATCGAAGAAGGACTGGCCCTGAAACTGGATAACGGGCGTTTTGCCCCAGGAGTCCAGCTCTTACAAATCGCCATGGCGCACAGTACCGAAATGGCGCGGGCGCAGGATCGTATCAATGAAATTAACCAGCGTGTTATGGCTGGTAGTCGCTAAGGAGTTGAAATGGGACGCACAAAATCACAACCAGTTGAACTAGTGGAAGATGCACCGCTGACCGATGGTCTCAGTGTCAGTCTTAATGCTATGTCCGAACATCGCCTCGAAATCATGCAGCAGTTTGGTGATGGCCTGCCGTATGAACGTGATCGTATTGTCCATGAAACACGTTTTTATATGGCTCAGAGTGCTGAAGCCATGCTGGAGGCGGGTAAACGACTGGTAATTCTCAAAGAAAATGAACCACATGGTGACTTCATCGACATCGTTGAGTCTCAGTTGTCCCTATCCAAACGTACCGCGCAGGTGATGATGCAAGCATCCCTCAAATATTTGTCTCCCAAGCTTGAACCAAAAGCGCAAGCGCTTGCGCTTTTGGGTAAAACAAAGCTGTTTGAGTTGATGACGGAAGATGACGAAGACCTCGTCGAATTAGCCGATGGCGGCACGATTGCTGGTATGAGCCTCGATGATATTGATCGCATGACAAGCCGCGAACTGAAAGCGGCCCTACGCGAAGCGCGTGAAACCAACGCAGCACAACAGCGCGTGCTTGCCGACAAAAACGAAAAAATCGACTCGCTCTCCACAAAACTGGAGAAGAAATCCCGTATCCAACCGCCCAAGCCTGACGAAGAGGTGAAGAAGCTGCGTGCGGAAGTTACAGCGTTAGCGGTTGAGGCGGAATCTGCCATCGCCGTTCGACTGTCCAGCGCCTTTGAGACCCTGTGCGCATACTGTGCTGAAAATATGATTGATACCCCCAGAGACTTTATGGCCGGTCTGGTCTGCCAGTTGGAAAGCACCGCGCGTAGCCTGCGCTCCACATTTGACCTGCCGGACGAGCCGACAGGCAACGCCGCCCCTTCATGGCTGACTGACCCGACGCCAGAGATTAACGGGCAGGAGGCATAACCCATGAGTGCCGCCCTGACTGAACGACTGGTTTATGTTGCCCGCGCGGCACGTGACGCGGGGCATGGTAAGCGTGGTGCGATATATGATGCCGCCTGCGCCGAACTGGGCATTTCCCGCGCCACCCTGCTGCGCAAGCTGAAGGAGGTATCAGTGACTGACAAACGTAAAAAACGCGCCGATGCCGGGCGCAGTGCCCTGAGCCGCGACGAAGCCGCGCTGATATCTGCCACGCTGCGCGAGGCCACCCGTAAGAACGGTAAGCGCCTGTATTCCATCGCGGATGCGGTGGAGACCCTGCGGTCAAACGGCTTTATCACTGCTGGCAGAACGGACGAGGCCACAGGCGAGTTTTTCCCGCTGTCCGAGGACACCATCAGCCGCGCCCTGCGGAACTATGGTCTGCACCCGGAACAGCTTGACGCACCGGCCCCGTCGTCCGAGATGGCCAGCCTGCATCCCAATCACGTCTGGGAGATTGATGCCTCACTTTGTACGCTTTACTACCTGAGCAACGGCCATAAAGGGTTGCAGGTGATGGACAGCTCGAAGTTCTACAAGAACAAGCCTGCCAACATCGCCCGCATCGCCAGTGACCGCGTGTGGAGTTACGAGATTACCGACCATACCAGCGGCTGGATTTACGTTGAGTACGTGATGGGTGCGGAATCTGGTGAGAACCTCTGTTCTGTGCTTATCAACGCCATGCAGGAGCGCGGCGGCGCGGACGTGCTGCACGGCGTGCCGAAAATACTCTACCTTGATCCCGGTTCGGCGAACACCGCTGGCATGACGAAAAACATGTGCCGCTCGCTGGGCATCAATCTGATAGCGCACAAGCCGCATAACGCCCGCGCCACCGGGCAGGTGGAAAAGGCCCGTGACATTATCGAACGTAAACTGGAGCCGGGTCTCAAATTCCAGCCGGTTCATAGCCTGGACGAACTGAACGCGCTGGCGGTGAAATGGCGCAGCCACTTTAACGCCACGGCGGTCCACAGCCGCCACGGTAAAACCCGCACGGATATCTGGCTGAAGATTACTGCTGACCAGCTGAAAAAAGCGCCATCCGTTGAGGTTTGCCGCGAACTGGCGGTGGCCGCACCGGAACTCCGTAAGGTCACACCAAAACTGCGCGTCTCGTTCCGGGGCAATGAGTTTGACGTTTCGACGGTACCGGGCGTACTGGTCGGCGAAAAACTGATGATTACCCGTAACCCGTGGCGCAGCGATGTGGCGCAGGTGGTGCTGACCGGTGAGGACGGTCACGAGACGTTCTTCCTGGTCGAGGAGGTCAGAAAGAACGAGTTCGGCTTTGCCGAAAGCGCGGCGGTATTTGGCGAAAACTACAAAGCCCTGCCGGAGACCCCGGCGCAGACGGCGGCAAAAGAAATCGAAGAGCTGGTTACGGGCACCGATAACGCCACCGATGCAGCTGCTGCACGCAAGGCGAAGGCGCTGCCGTTCGGCGGGCGACTTGACCCGTACAAACATATCGACGACACCACGCTTCCTGCCTATATGCCGAAGCGCGGTCAGGCTTCAGACGTGCGCGGGCCGCGTATTGAGCAGCGTCCGCTGACCCATGTGGAGGCGGCGAAAGCCCTGCGCGAGAAGTTTGGCGCTAACGGCCATATCTGGACGCCGGAACATTACCGCCAGTTAACGGCGCAGTACCCGGATGGCGTACCTGAAGCCGCGCTGGATGAGGTGATGGTTACCCTGACCACTCCGGCCCGCAACAGCGTTATCAGCATCGTTAACGGTAACTGAGGAGGAAGGCATGCTGGTACTGAAGCAACAACTGAAAGAGGCCCGCATCCCGCAGGCGGTGGTGGCAAGAGCCGTCGCCGTTTCCGAGGCCACGCTGGCCCAGATTGTGAACCATAACGAGTGGCCACGCACCAGCCCCGAAGAGGTACGCCAGCGTCTGGCGTTGTATCTGGAAAGTAAGGGGATTGATACAGCGAAAAGTTTTGATGCTGCACAGGGCGCTGTCACGCCCCGTACAGCGGGTACTACCGATAAAACCAACCTCAGTGAGGAAGAGAACATGTTACTCAAAAAGCAGGTGTTATTTCCAGCAACCAAAAAAGCGTTTGGCCTTTTCCGTGATCCGTTCGCCGATGAAGCCATGCAGGGCGCGGACGATGTGTTCACCACGCCGGATATCCGCTACGTGCGTGAGGCGCTGTTCCAGACCGCCCGCCATGGTGGCTTTCTGGCGGTTATCGGCGAGTCCGGTGCGGGTAAATCCACGCTGCGCCGCGACCTGATTGAACGCGTCAACCGCGAGAACGCGCCGGTGATTGTAATTGAGCCATACATCATCGCCATGGAAGACAACGACGTGAAGGGCAAAACCCTGAAGGCGGCAGCTATCGCCGAGGCCATCATCAGCACCATCGCGCCGCTGGAGAGTATCAAACGCAGCCAGGACGCCCGCTTCCGCCAGTTGCACCGCGTCCTGAAGGACAGCAGTCAGGCGGGTTTCAGCCACGTTCTGGTGATTGAGGAGGCCCACAGCCTTCCCATTCCGACGCTGAAGCACCTTAAACGCTTCTTCGAACTGGAGTCCGGCTTCAAAAAACTGCTGTCCATCGTGCTGATTGGCCAGCCTGAACTGGCGGACAAACTGTCCGAACGCAACATGGAAGTCCGTGAGGTCGTCCAGCGCTGCGAGGTGGTTGAATTGCTGCCGCTGGACAACAGCCTCGAAGAGTTTCTGACGTTCAAACTGCAACGTGCCGGTAAGCAGCTGGCCGACATCATGGACGCCAGCGCAGTGGAAGCCATCCGCGCCCGTCTGAGCAATCTGGGTGGTAGCCGTAAAAGCATGGTCAGCCTGCTGTATCCGCTGGCCGTCAGTAACCTGGTGATAGCCGCCATGAATCTGGCTGCTGAAATCGGGGTTCCGCAGGTCAACGCCGACGTCGTCAAAGGAGTTTAATCATGAAATCCATCGCCGATATCAACCAGCAGATGAACAAGGTGCAGTCCGCCATTATGGCGCTCAACGCCATGAACACTACCGTGCAGAGCGTCATGATTGCTGGCAGTAAGCCGGTTATCCGTATCGCCCGCAACGGGCACTGTGCCCGCCTGCTGGAGCAGGGCAAAGCGAGTTATACCCATGTTGGCCATGACGGCTCAGGGCGCTTCCGTCAGGGCGTCTTTGAGTTGCATGGCTGCCGTATTACCTGGTCAGAGTCGTTACATTAACCATAAGGTGAACAGAGATGAGCGAAGTAAATAAAGAAAACTACATGAAAGACCGCAAGGGGCGTCTGGTGCCGGTTGACCAGGTGTCTGACTATGACCTTGCGATGGACTCTTTCGTTAAAGAACAGGTTGTCGCCGCGAAGGTTAAACGCGATGAACTCAGTGACTTCAAGCGTCGTGCCTTTGACGAGTGCTATGCCTGGCTTGACCTTGTGGCCGAGAAGTACGGCAGAACGCGTGGCGGTGCCAAAGGCAACGTGACCTTCAGCAGCTTCGACGGTGCTCAGCAGATCACCATCCGCGTGCAGGAAACCCTGACCTTCGGGCCAGAGCTGCAGATTGCCAAAGACCTGATAGACGAGTGCGTCACCGAGTGGTCGGAAGGCGCGAACGCCAACCTGCGGGCCATCATCAGCGATGCTTTTCAGGTGGACAAAGAGGGCCAGCTTAATACCGGACGTATTCTTTCCCTGCGCCGCGTCAAGATTCAGGACGAGCGCTGGAACCGGGCAATGGAGGCCATATCGGAATCACTGCAGGTGGCAATGTCCAAAACCTATATTAATTTCCGGGAGAAAGATAAACACGGGAAGCTAATTAATATTCCGTTAGATATCGCTGCCATTTAATTTTAATTCAATTTCTTTTTATTTCGGCGTCAGTGCCGTGGGCTTCTGCACGCCGAAAACAGCATTAAGGAATAAATCATGTCCATCAAATGTATCAACTGCCAGAAAGGTATCACCACCCTGAAGTTCAGCGACGCCAGCGTCATTTCCTCCGGTAAGTACCGCGTACCAGCCGTCCTCATCACGCTGGTATGCCCACACTGTAGCCAGCATTACTACACCGAAGTCCCGGCCATGGAATTCATCCCTTGTGAGGCAAAGAAATGATTACTGCAAAAGAAGCCGAAAAACGGACCCGTGAAATTGTCGCGGAATATATCAGTGAATGTGGTTGTGAAAATCCCAACCATATCGGCAGGTATTAATCAAATTAATCAGCATGGCTTCACACGCCATCGTAGCAACAAATGGCCTAGATCAGGCTATTTACGTTCTTCACGCCACCAGTGACCACCTGAGAAAAATGCCGCCGCTGTACGAGCTGGAAATTACTGAGGACGGCCACGTGAAAGTTATCGGCGTATCACGCCATTGATTTGGGGAAGATAAGATGAAAGGCATGAAATTATATAACCGTTCGACGATCTACAATCTGGCCCTCAAAACCTTCGGCCCAGAAGCTCAGGCTCTGAAGCTGATGGAAGAAGCTGCCGAACTGGCCGCTGCTGCTGCCCGCAACATGAACGGACTGGGCAATGAAGTTGATCTGGCAGGCGAACTGGCTGACGTTGAAATCATGATTGAACAGTTCCGCCTAAACGGGATGGGCCTGATGATTGATTTTCATAAGCAGAAAAAGCTGGAACGCCTTGCCGAACGCCTGGGGGTGACTTATGCCGCAGAATAATGAAAAGCTGCTGGAGAAGTTAAAAAAGCTACTTGCGCTGGCTAAATCCGATAACCCCCATGAAGCGGCACTGGCACTGCAACGCGCCCAGAAACTGATGCAGGCCTATAACATCACCCAGGCTGACCTCGCACTCAGTGATATTGATGAAAGCGTCAGTAACTACTGGGCTGCAGGTAGCGTTAATCCGCCGCGTTATATGCTGGGTCTGCTGGATATTATCCAGGTGGCATTTGGCGTTAAGTCTATTATTCACTCCGGCTTTAAACCCGGCGTTGGCTTTTACGGTAATAAAGACCGGGTTGAACTGGCCTCATATACATGGGAGGTACTGGCCAGACAGTTAATCATGGCCCGTAAAAACTATATTCGACAGCAGAATAAAAGAATCAAAAACACGACCAAGACCAGCCGTGGTGACAAATTTGCCGAAGGGTGGGTTCTGGCCGTGCGTAGCGAGGTTCATTTATTTGCTATGTCCCGCGAAGAACGGGAGCTGGCAAACCTCTGGCTTGAACAAAAATACCCTGATTCAGGAACAACCTCTGGCCGCAAAGCCGGTAAATCCCGTGACGCGGACATGTCCCGCCACATCGGTTACAGAGAGGGAGAAAACGTCCGTCTACATCAGCCTGTCAGCGGGCAGGAACAGCGGAAGCTGGGGAGTGGCTTATGATGGCTGAATCAATTGTATGTGCCTTGTTCTGGTATGGTCTCGTGGGGTGGTGTACTGCTGAACTGCACCGCCGTTCAGGGTTTTACTCACGTTACAGCGGTACCGGACACTGGATCAGTTGGGCCGTTATGTTCCTGTGCTGGCCTGTCGCGCTTCCTTTATATGTCGACTATATCGGTGGCGCAGGTAAAAGGAGTGGCAATGATGACTAAGCAGCGTCTTATTCAACTCATTCATATTGCCCGCAGCGACCTCCAGATGGATGAGGACACCTACCGCCAGATGCTACAGGGGCTGACCGGCAAAGCCTCAACCAAAGGGATGGATACCCCACAACTAAACCGCGTGCTGGAATCAATGAAAAAGAAAGGCTTTCGCATTAAGCCTGCCGGGAAAGCCAAGTCCGGCTTACCGCTCGACAGCCATCCGCAGTCAAAGAAAATCCGTGCGCTATGGCTTGAAATGGCTGCCGCAGGCATCGTCCGTGACAGTTCAGAGCAGGCGCTGGCGCTGTGGGTTAAACGGGAAACCGGCATCAGCGCGTTACGCTGGCTCAGCAATGAGCAGGCAAGTAGCGTGATTGAGAAACTGAAGAAGTGGCAGCGCAGAGCTGCGGGAGTGAAGCAATGAGCGACCTGAATCAGTTTCGTAGTAAAGGGCCGGAACTGTTGGTGGAACTGGCACAGCATACCTCTGAGACTGTCCGCGAGATTATTGATATCGAACCCGCAGTTGCCGACCAGATTGGTCAGGCCGTCGCGAACCGCATGATGCAGGTCTGGGGTGGGCAAAACGTCTATTTTCCGATGGGCATGGTCTGGAAGGTCAGCCAGCGCGACCGGGAAATTTTCCTGGAGTTTGACGGGCGCAACCATCACGAACTGGCCCGCAAATTTGGTGTTTCACTACAGTGGGTTTACAGCGTGGTGAAGCGGGTCAGAAAAGAAGAACTGGATCGGATGCAGGGCAAACTGTTTGATGGCGAACCTGATGCCGATACAGGGAAAAAGGAGTAATATCTGCAATCAGGCTGGTGCGAGTTCTGTTTTTTTCGGGCCGGTCTGATTTTCACATACTGTAAGGTTATTGCATATTCCATCCAGTCTCTTCCCATGTTGACCCAGTACTTCCCATAATTATCTCACTTATCCCCTGTCATTTATCTCAAGTCTAATCACTGGTGCTGGTTGACGGAATCGAACCGCCGACATCCTGCTTACAAGGCAGGCGCTCTACCTTCTGAGCTAAACCAGCAATCTGGTTCAGGGCTCTGCGCAGAGGGCTTTAACGTATCGTGCAGCACGTCTCTACCCAAGAGCCCTGACCGGAGTGCAGAAATGACAAAGCCCAAGGGGGTTAGCCTTGGGCCTTTAATTTATTTCATGCTGCTCAGTTCGCTTTAACGTCCCGAGCCTATCACAATTCAAGCAGTTTCTGGCTCACTTTGCAAGTAAAATCTGTCGCCATTTGTGCCGAATGCGTCACACATTGGTGCGTACAGCATCGATTCTGCCAAACTAAGCCACGTATCAACTCTGCGTCTACAGGTCATAAAGCACCAGTCGGGATGCTTTTCATAGAGCTCTTCCGCTATGCGGCGTTTGCTCTTCCGTAACCGGTAATGCTCCACCAGCAGGTGATACAGCTCTTTGTGACCACCCGTAATAAGGACTGCCCCCAGTACCTTATCAATCAGCAGTCCTTCATCGTCTGTACAGAAGGCCAGGCCGCTTTTGTTTTTCCCCGCGAGTATTTCACGAAAAAACGCCTCAAGCTCTGGCTTCGAGATGCCAGACTTCTTCATCCGGCGTAATGCTTCGTTGATGGCTGTTTTAGTGACTTTCCCGGAAGCCAGTAACTGGTTAAACATATTGCCGCCACTACCGCCGCCGATGTAAGACCAGCGGCCCCACATGCGCAGCTTCCCTTGAATCCAGATGGCCTCCAGCGTTTTCAGCCTGACCATTTCACCAGCTTTTCCAACCTCGGACGGGTTAATCATTATGCGTTCTCCACTATGCCAGCACGCCAATTGCCAGCGAACGATCCAGAAATCGAAACAGCAGCTCCAGCTGTGAGCCGTGCTTCTCCTCAAATGCCACGGTGTCAGCGTGCAACTCGTCGTGATGCGCTCTGCAAAGCGGCAACACAAACAGGTCATGCGCTTTTGTTCCCATTCCACCTTGTCCGTGGCCTATCAGGTGATGGGGATCATCTGCTGGTTTGTTACAGCAGACACACGGCTGGGACTTAACCCAGCGCGTCCAGCTCTCGTTTACCCAGCGGCGGCGCTTTGGTCGCAGCATGAATGATTCCGGCGTTTCAGGATCTACGCGAAGACCGAGAATTTTTTTCTGCACCACTTCGCTCGCCGCTGGCTCCGGCACAATATCGCTCTCCTTCGTCACTGGTTGATGCTTTATTTCCGGCAATCGCAGGGCTTTACGGGCCAGCGATTCAGGGATTACGTGTGCCAGATTGTTTATCACCAGCCACCAGCACAACTCGGGGATCGTCAGTTGATGGTCTTCGTTGAACCCCAGCTGTGAGCGGATGACCGTTATCAGCCAGGATACCAGGTTCTCACGCGCAATGCCTGCCAGCGTCTCTGTGTACTGATCACGCAGCAGGTTATCGCAGGCCCAGCAAAGGCGGATGCTGCCAGGCTCATGCCGGAACAGCGTAAAATTTTCGCTGTGCCATGAGCCATGGGGATACTGGCATTCAAAATGACGCTCCAGCTCGGCCTCCAGCGAGCTGATACCACCCGCGCGCAGAATGACGTCTTTGTTTTCGAAGACTGGCTTCAAAACCGGGTCTTCTGCCAGTGGCTGTGTGGCGGGAGGGATAGCGCCGGTTGCGTAGTCGCTGTATTTTTCCGGTGCAGGCTCAATCAGTACCCGTCCTCTCCTGAACATCGGCATGAGATCAGCACTTGGGCGAAGAAGAACAACGCCCATGCGTGGGGCAATCTCAGGGGTTAGTAGTGCTCTCATATCATCTCCACGTCAGGCAGCTGCACGAAAACGACGGATGGTGATTTCTACTTTCCCTTTCTTCACGATGTTCCCCCACTCCACCAGCATGCGCTTAACCTGACTGTCATCCTCCCAGACGCCGGTTAGGGTCAGGGCATCGAACAGTGCTTTGTTGTAGTTATCGATATCCCGACGGCGCTGATCCGGCGGATACAACACAATGTGAACCTCAGCCAGATCTGAGGATGGCCGGGGAACGGCCCGCAGTTGCTCAATAATCGCCGCTCTCGCTGCCTGCTGGAACTTGCGCCCTGTCTCGCTTACCAGATGCCTGCCTTTCAGCGGTCCCTTGCTCGGGGCGCGCCAGTAACTATTTACGCTCGGTGGAAATGGTAAAGTCAGTTTCATTTAGCCCCCTTAAAGGATCGCTACAACGTCTTTTGCGACTTCCCGCGTACTGCTTTTGCAGGAGATCGAACGGCGCGCATTGATGAATTGCAGGTTAAAACCATGCTCCCGGTACAGGTCGAGAACCTTCGGGGCGGATGAGTTTGAAATCACGACCCGAGCCCCACGATGAAAGGCAGATACACATTGCTTCGCCAGGTCTATTTGGTTCTCCCAGTTAAAACCACCAGCGGCGTAGGCGGTGAATCCGGTTGTTCCCGGCATTGGTTCGTAAGGCGGATCGCAGTAAACCACATCCCCTTTCCCGGCCAGGCTGATTGTCCGGCGGTAATCAGCAGTCATGAATACGCAGTTATGCGCCATAGCCGCGAAGGCTTTCATCTCATCCATCGGGTAATACGGGGCCTTGTAGCCTCCCCAACCCACATTAAACTTGTTCGCCTGGTTGTAGCGCATCAGGCCATTGAAGCAATGCCGGTTGAGATACAGGAATGCAGCTGCGCGTTCAGTAGCATCCAGCGTCTGAGCGTTGAACTCGGAACGGATCAGCTCATAGCCATCTGGTGACCGCATGTGCTCGAACATCCAGCGGGCCTTTAATTCCACTTCATCCGGCACCACCGCTAACATCTGATACAGATTAATCAGGTCCGGGTTAACGTCCGCCAGCAGGTAATCTGCGTGCTTTTCGCTGTTCAGGAACACAGACCCACCACCAACGAATGGCTCTATCAGGCGTTTCCCTGCCGGGATATGCACGAACAGATCAGCCAGCTGGGTATACTTTCCACCAGCCCATTTGAGAAATGGCTTGCTCATGTGCGGAACCCCGAGTTTTCTGGCAATGAGTAATCAACCCCGTCGAAGCTGGCTCGCGAAATGGACGACTCCTGGCGGGAGCTATTGAGTGGAGCAGAAAGTTTTAACGACAGCTCATCCCATTTTTCCCTAAGTTTCGACGGGCTAAGCACGTTTTTGCACCAGAACGAATCTTTGTTGGCGCGTTTGAAAAGTGAGCAAATTTGTTTATGGGTTCGCCCGTCCTGCATCACCATCAGGCGCACCTCATTCGCCCATGCGGTCCAGTTTGGTTCTTTAGGCCGAACTACCTCACCATCACTTTCAGCGGCCAGTTCGTACATGCTGATAATTTTCCCCCAAATGAACTCGGCGCAGGTTAAATCGTCCTGACTTCCCCACTGCCGCTTTGCAGCGCTGTACACCACCGCGTCAGGATGTCGTGACAGAAATTCATCTGCAGAGCCCTGTTCGTCCGGTTGCGAAGCGTCCGGACAAGAAGGATTTATATCTGATGGATCAGTAGTTGATTTTACTGACGGATCCCCCCCAGATTCTGACGGGTCAAAACCGGTTTTTTTGGTGGATTCCGACGCCTCAAATTTTGAGGGGTCAATTTTTGACGCATCAGATTTTGACGGTTCAGATTTTGATGTGTCAGATTTTGACGTGTCAGAAACTGACAGGTGAGAAAATGCCGCTTTCTGTAGTTTGGAAACGTTGAGCTGGTAGACGTTCGATGCATTACGGTTGCCGTTGCGGCGTTGCGTACGAGTGAGCCACCCCTCTTTCTCAAGCGCAGTAATCGCCGTTCTGACAGTACTCTCACCAGCGCCAATCTGACGGGATATGGTTGCGATAGAAGGCCAGCAAACACCCTCATCGTTGCTGAAGTCAGCCAGGCGCGCCATGATTGCCACGCTGGATAGTTTCATCCCAGAAGATGCGCAAGCGTCCCAGACGTATCCTGTTAATTTAGTGCTCATGATCGTCCTTTATTTCTCTGAATTTACGTCTGAACTGCTCAAGGGGGCTAAAGCATTCATGCTCGTACCCTTCACGCAGGTATATAACGCGCTGTGTCTGGGGCTCCCAGCGTATGACCCTGACCGGGACTCCGTAGTGATCTCTGAAGCATCGGTTGAGCTCTCGCATACTTTCTCCGCCTGGCCGTTGAAGTCCCCTACCACCCACTGAGCAAACTGGTAGCAGACAGGCTCGAACCCGCCTGGTACTCTTACCCCATACACGAACTGCACCGGCCCTGCTCCACCAGGAACTGGCCGCGCTACAAGTTGCGACCTGCGGTATTGTGTTGATAAACTGTTCATGCGTTAGTAATCTCCACTGATAACGACACGCCACGACGCCAGGAGCTGCAACTCGCTGGCGTCACTTCTTTTTGCGTGAAAAAAGCGTGATGATTGCGGCAATCTCTTCTTCACGAGCTGCCAGGTGACGGCGGTGATGCACCATGATTTCTTCGGCCTCGTGCCTTTCAATAACGCCATCTTCAAGCGCCTGTTCGATAATCTGATCAACCTGCCCCCTGGCGGCAGAGGTACGCATTGCCCGGCTAAACAAGTCCACGCGGTCCAGTTCTTCCAGGTGCGGAACATCCACCAGCAGAGCACCACGACGGCGGGCAAAATATTCAGCCAGGTGAGATGTATTCGAGATGTCCTCCATCGCTTCCAGTTCGCTGACTTCGAAGAAACGACAGCCGTTTTTCTCGTAAAGGTTGTTGTTAAACTGCGTCACCGTCATTCCCAGTGCGCCAGCCATTGCTTCGCGCCCACCTGGATATGCTTTGCACATAGATTTCACGACTTCTTTGAGGTTCATACCTACTCCTTTCAAACTCGGGTGGTAGTTACAAATTTGATGCAGTGACATTAAGCTTTCGCATTGCTGCACCTCTTAAATAGGCCCAGTCAATGTCAGGACGAAGCTCTTCGCAGGTGACAGCACCACCAGTAGCTTTCTCAATCGCAGGACATCGTTCCGCAGGTATTTGCCTAATGCCCGTTGTCCATTGATTCACTGTTGGTGATGAGATGCCTAGATTCCTTGACAAAGCGGCTTGTCCCCCAACAATGCGGCAGGCTTCACTGATTGCTTCAAGGCTACTTCTCATAAACGGATTCCTATGATTTCCACACAAGCAGATATTAGGCTAAGCCTAATAAACAATCAATAGGAATTGCCTAAGCTATAGGTTATGAGGATTATTAGGCAATGCTTAGTGGTAAAGAATTGGGCCGAGCGATCGAGCAGGCCATAGACAAGAAGCTTTCAATAGGTTCTGCCAAGAGTAAGGCGGAAATCGCACGTCATTTCAAAATAAAACCCCCATCAATCCATGACTGGATCAATAAAGGCTCCATATCGAAAGAGAAGCTACCAGAGCTTTGGAACTACTTTTCTGATGTTGTGGGCCCCGAGCACTGGGGACTAAAGGGATACCCGCTAACTGATACATGTGAGCCCGCAACAGATCCCATAGTTAAAAATGGTTCTATTGACGAGCTCTATAATAAGGCTTCGAGAGAAAAAAAGGCTATCATTGATTTTGTCCTCTTAGAGCAAGGACAGCGTATACCTGGCTGGGTAGATAGCGATGCTAAAGCATATTTAGACTCATTAGAGATGAAGATAAGGAGATGGGCAGAGCAGGAGGAAGATGGAAAAAAACAAACGAAAGCCAGAGCTTAAGCTTATATGGTCTAACGGACAATATCTCTAAGCTCCATACATGTTAAAAGCTCTGAGATTGATTCGCTTGCATAACTCAATCCCTGTGGGGGATTGGCTTGTATGAAGCCTATCCGGGATTGTGACTTGCTTTGATTTAACAGCAGGTTTTCACTTTGCATGGAGGATGCATGGAAAACTTCAAAGTACGTCTTAAAAATCACATTGAACATGTTAAAAATGTTAGAGAACACTGCACAACGGAAGAGACAACCAAGCAGGCTTTGATACTTCCTTTTTTGGACATCCTAGGCTTTAACGCATATGATCCGCAAAAAGTCAAAGCTGAATATGGTGCGGACTTCCCTGGTGTGAAAGTGGGTGAGCGTGTAGATTATGCTCTATTCTGCCAAGGTGTTCCCGTTATGTTTATTGAGGCCAAAGGTTGTAAAGAAAAAATGGACAACCATTGTCCTCAATTATCTAGGTATTTTAATTCTACTCCTGAGGTGACAATATCAGCAATTACTAATGGAATTGAATGGCGCTTTTTTACGGATCTCAATGAAAAAAATATAATGGATTCAACGCCATTTTTACGAATCATGATGGATGACATTAAAGATTCTGATGCTGAGCAATTATTTAGATTCCGCCATGACAAATTCAAACCAGAGGCCCTAAGAACCCTTGCAGAAGAGAGTGTTTATATTTCTGCATTTGTTAAAGTCGTGAGTACAAGCCTTCGGGAAGTAGATCATGAATTTGTTAGATATGTTGCAGGACGAGCAAATATTGGTCGTCAATTAAATCAAAGATTTATAGAAACAATAACTCCATTGGTGAGGCAGGCCGTAGAGAGGTCAGTAAGTGAAATGGTTGTTTCTGGTCTTTCATCAAGAACATCTATTCCTGAATTAGAATCCCCTGCTGATGTAACTGAAAATAATGTAATTGATGAGCGCGCAGATATTGTCGATGCAGAGAACCCCAACATAGTAACAACCTATAATGAAAGAATTTTATTTGAAAAAATCTGTTCTATTATAGGCCCTGCATACGAACTTCAAGCCAAAGATACAGAGTCCTATTACTCTATTCTTTTCCAAGGAAAAACAAACCGCTGGCTGGTTCGCTATTATGACAAGAAGAATCGCTCAAACATACAGTTACCAATTGATATCAATGAAATAACCGGTAATGAAATTAAAAGAGCCGGACTTGAACATGATAACAATCGTATTTTCATTGAACATCCCGAGGATGTATTAAGGATTTCAGGTTTAATCCTTGATTCTTTACAATATGTACAGAATGATGAGAATTTCAGAAAGCGTCGTCCATAATCATAAAAACACTAGCTTTATTTCACACAAATCCCGCTTATGCGGGATTTTTTTTGACCGCCGACCAACATTAGGCTAAGCCTATTGACATGACATTAGGCATAACCTAACATCAAGTGAGTCTGATGGACTATGTCATCTTGGCGGCACCAGTTTCCCCATTGTTTCTGGTTCGCCCTTTTACAAAAGACATCAGAGCACCACCGAGTGACGTGCCCTAACACAATCCGCCCGAGCGGATTTGCGGCCGCAGGTGCTCTTCTGTGTTGTGTGGAGAACTAACGTACCGCCATTGCAGTGGCGGTCCCCCATCAGCAAGAAATTTTAACCAGCTATTCACCCATTCTCATGGGTTGGGTTGCTGCACCCTAAATTTACGCGTTGCAGCGCGTCAGATGGAGAACAAAAGATGGCTAAGACAGCAAATCAACTTATTAAACAGGCGTACGAAATAGCCAAAACTATGCCACCAGCACAGGCAGCAATCATCAAGGAACTGGCTACCGTCCTCGATGTTTCGAATGTAGCTCTGCGCCAGACGCGCACCGAACGTGACGCCCTTCTCGCAGAGGTCAAATCATGGGCGAAAGAGTGTGATCGTCTGACCGAGCGACACACCAAGAAGCGCACAAATCTGCATGTCCTCGAAGCAATGCGCGACTTGAAAGCAATTTGCCCCACCAGATTCCGTAACGTGGAGGCTCTCTGATGGCTAAAGACTCAAAGCTTGTATACGGCGCCAGTGGCAAAACGAACGTATTAGCGTTTGAACCTGAAAAACTGCACCTGGTTACCGACAAAACGCACCCGCTTTACGATGAGCGTATCCACCTGCCTATCAGCGAAGCAATGGTACTGAACATCATGGACCAGGGCGTTCTTGAGCCGATTATCGTCTGGAAAGACCCGGAGACTGGGCTGTCTTGTGTAGTCGATGGTCGCCAGCGTGTGCGCCATACACTGGAAGCCAACAAGCGACTGTTGAAAGAGGGTAAAGAACCGTTACTGGTTCCAGCAGTCGCTAAACGTGGCTCCGCCGTTCGCATGGCGCAGGCGATGGTAAGTGCTAACGAAATCCGCCAGGCAGATACGCCACTGGGCCGAGCAAAGAAAATGGCTGATGCGCTGGAGCGCGGGCACGATGAGGATGATTTAGCGCTGATGTTTGGCGTGAGTGTCCAGACCGTACGCGCAACTCTGTCACTGCTGGATGCCACCCAAGCTGTTCGCGATGCAGTGGAGTCCGGAACGGTCACTGTTACCCAGGCGCGTCAGTTGGCATCGCTTAAACCCGAAGAGCAACGGGAGAAGGTCTCTAAAATCGAAGCGGCAACTGCTGGCACAACCGGTCATGAAAAAGCCCGGCGTCAGCGTCAGATCCTCGGTGATGCAAAGCCACGCCTGAAAACCCGCAAAGAAATCACAAAAGCCCTGGAATCAGCCGAGGGTGAGTATGCAAGCGCACTTCGTTGGGTGCTTGGGGAGGAATCATTATGAGCAAAATAGGCGATCATTTCTTTGAATTTCCGGCGTCGCGTGGAACTCAGGGGGATTCAATTGTCCTGATGCTGACAGTACCTGCACGGACACTAACGCGAGTCCTCGCCAGCGATAACTACGGGGACACCCTTGATCGATCTCAGCGAGAACTGAACCCCGCCAGGGCGAAAAAGTTTTATCAGTATCTCCTTGAAGCATACGAGAACAAGGAGCCGTTCATTATTCCGCCACTTGTGGGTAACTGCGACTCGTATGTTGAATTCGAAGAGTTCGGAAACACTAATGTCGGGGTGGCCCGTTTCCCGATGGATGCCGAGATTAAATTGTTTGATGGTCAGCATCGTGCAGCCGGTATTGCGGAGTATTGCCGCACCATTGATGAACCTATCCATGTTCCGATGATGCTTACTCTGCAGTTGCCACTGAAGACGCGGCAGCAGTTTTTCTCGGACATTAACAACAATGTTTCGAAGCCATCTGCGGCTATCAACATGGCCTATAACGGGCGCGATAAGAACGCGCAGGAGATGGTCAGCTTTATCAGTTCACACGACGTCTTTTCTGAAGTCACCGATTTTGAGCATAACGTCGTTCCTGCGAAAAGTGATAAGTGGGTCAGCTTCAAAGCCCTTAGTGATGCTACAGCAAAATTTTCAGGTTCCTGCTCACAGGATGATCTTGAAGGGTTATGGAATGCGTGGCTTATGCTGACAGGTTTAGATGATATTCGCCGCGGTACGAATCAGGTCGAATATAAACGCGAGTATATCCAGTTCCATGCCGTGATGATTAATGCCTTTGGTTACGCAGTTCAGCGGCTAAGCGAAGGCCGGGGAGTTCGCGGGGTCACGCTGATGATTGAGGATCTGGTTATGAATACCGGCATTGCCGAGCGTGAAGACTTTTTCCTTATTTCATCATGGGACGGGATTTGTGCCAGCTGTGAGAAAGCCAGGCCAACGGTCATTGCGAATGTATCTGCTCAAAAGGCGGCTGCAGCACGTCTGATGGATGCCATCGTGAATAAAAACTTGTCTGTTAGCCGCGGTAAGGAGGCCAGCCATGACTGATATCACCGAACTGGCGCAACTGCGTGGCCGTACTGTCGACTATCCGTATTACCTGGTTGAGTGCGACTGTGGAAAAATTTATCCCAGCAGTGAATTGAGTGGTGGCGAACCTATGGGCGACTCTGGTGATTATTCAGATTGCTATTGTCCGCACTGTGGTGAAGGCGAAGAGCATTTTGCGGAATGCGCAGACCCAGAAACTGCGTGGAAAGCGCAGCAAGACAAGATTGATGCGCTGGTAGAGGCGCTGGAGAAGGCGCAGGGGATGGAAACCTACTGGAAAGCTCAATGCCGTGGGATAACGGACCACTGCGAGGAGTTGCAGGCGCGCATCGCCGAGCTGGAGTCCCGCACCGTCAGTGTGAAGTTGCTTACTCCTGAAGTCCGTAATGCACTGAAAGCCGAAGGGCTTGCTGATGTGCTGAAAGACGCTGCCGAATACGCGCCTCTTACAGTTGGGCAGTGGGAAACACTCACAAAAAACTGGTATCAAACATTCATTGGGCTATCCGGTTCCGCCGCTGGCATCAAGGTGGAGGCTGAGTAGATGGCTATAGAAAACCCGAGTTCATGCCCGCACTGCGGCGGTGAGAATGGATTCCACACGAAAGAGGTTGTGGATTTCAAGCAGTTTTATGCTTGGGATGGTTCATTCCTTGAGGGGCAGCACACCAGCGGCATTCGCGGCGGGAAAGCTTTCTACTGCTGCGACTGCGGTCGGAATATAACATCGCGCATCAATAAGCCAGGAGCGGACCAATGAACAGCAAATTAACCAGAGAGCGCCTGCAGGAAATCGCTGAAGATGGATTCCTGAAGCATGGTGAAAGCAAAGAGCTGGCCCGCATGGCGCTGGCCGCAATGGACGGCGAGCCGGTGGCGTGGACATGGCACTATCGTGAGCAATGGCATGTTACAAACGATGAACGTCGCGCAGAATTTGTCGCAAAAGATGGTGATGTGGCTGTACTGCCGCTCTATCGCCACGCGCAGCCAGCGCCGGTAGTGCCGGAGAATTGCGTAACAGCAGAACACCGTCGCGTTATTGAAATGCTCCTAAACGTTTGCGGGGCCGCATTCGAACTCGCTGATGATAGTTGTCAGCAAGATGTTGACGGGGGGGATTGCCATGTTGTTCCAGACGACTCATTTCAGAAGCTAAGCGATGCGCTGGACGAAATCGAAAACACTCTCCCGACCGAGGATATCGACAGGCCTAGCGTATTTCTTGCCTGGTCGGCAATGCCGAGGGCGGCACTGAAATCTATTCTCCAGGCTGGCAACCCTCCGGTAATTCCAGATGGTTACGTGATGGTACCGATGAGGTTAACTGCTGAGAACGGTGCAAAGGGGGCGCTATCCGGTGAGTTTTCAGAAACCAAGTTCGTAAACTGTCCGGAATGCTTTGGTGATGATGAGTGCGAAACCTGCGACGGCAGCGGGAGAATTGAAATCACAGTACCTGTCACCTGGACAACCATCAAAGAAATCTGGGCTAAAGGCGTTGAGCATTTTTCAGCCACACCAAGGGAGGTGAAAGGTGAATAAGGTCGAACTGCTTGAGAAGATATCGGCGCTCGCTACTGAATGCCACACGCTGGCCTGTGAGCTTGATGTTGGTGATGAGCGAACCGAAATGTTCGAAATCTACAGCGTGCTACACAACCTCGGTCGCCGCGGGTACGCCTGCCAGGTAGGGCGGCGAATGAATCCATTGCTCGCATCCTGCGATGACGACGATGATGAGGATGATGACTGATGCCAAGTAAATTAAAGCGCCGGCGATGGAGGCGTATGCGGGATGATTTAGCCTGGTATAAGTATGAAGCAAAGGTCCTTCATTGCCGTCTTATGGAATTAGCCGATGAAGTTGCAAACCTTCGCAAACAGATTCTCCCAGAATCTAAAACGGTGATTGCCAAACTGAAGATGTACGAAACAGATAAGGATGATCGAGACCACCAGCTATGCAGAAGATGTAATGACGGGATTCGTGGTGGTTGCTCGTCATGTGCTTATAACGTTCGATAACCGGGTGCAGCCGGTATGTGGAGAAGAAATGTCACGTATGGTCTCTTTACTCGAATGGGCGAAAGATGAATTCGGCAGTGAAGCCCCTAGCGAGCGAGTATTAAAAAAATACGCTAAAGGTCAGATGATAGCGCCACCACCGATGAGAGTCGGACGGCGCTGGATGGTTGACAAAGAAGCTCGTTTTATAGGTGTAGTTGCTGAACCGCAACTTCCAATAAATGTTAACCCAAAACTGAGACGGATAATTAGCGATGGCAGCTAGACCGCGTACCCATAAAATCACTATTCCAAACCTATATTGCAAACTTGATAAACGTACCGGAAAGGTTTACTGGCAATACAAACACCCGATATCTGGTCGTTTTCACAGCCTCGGCACGGACGAAGCTGAAGCAAAGCAGGTGGCAAGTGAAGCAAATACTATTATTGCAGAGCAGCGAACCAGGCAGATCCTTGGTATTAACGAGCGCCTAGCTCGCATGAAAGGAAACCGCACGGATATTACAGTTTCTTCATGGCTCGACAAATATGAATTGGTGCAGGAGGAAAGATTGAAACACAACGAGCTGCGCCCAAACTCTTTTCGACAGAAAGCTAAACCAATCCGTCTTTTTCGGGAACATTGTGGAATGCAATATCTAAAAGATATTACAGCACTTGATATTTCCGAAATAACAGATGCTGTTAAGGCAGAGGGTCATAACAGGATGGCTCAAGTTGTACGCATGGTACTAATAGATGTTTTTAAGGAGGCTCAACATGCTGGTCACGTTCCGCCAGGATACAACCCTGCCCAAGCAACGAAACAGCCACGAAACAAGATAAGCAGACAAAGGCTATCTCTGGAGGAATGGAAGGCTATTTATACATCCGCCGAACAACAACAACCTTATTTACAATGTGGAATGTTGCTTGCCATTGTAACAGGGCAACGCCTAGGAGATATTTGCAATATGAAGTTTTCGGATGTATGGGATGATATGCTGCATATTGAGCAGGAGAAAACAGGAACTCGATTAGCCATTCCCCTTTCTCTCAGAAATGAAGCGTTAAATATTACTCTGAGTGATGTTATTTCAAAATGTAGAGATGCTGTGGTGAGTAAATACCTTGTTCATTTTCGCCATAGCACCTCACAGGCTAGTCGTGGTGACCAAGTGTCAGCCAAGACACTTACTTCAACGTTCAAGAAAGCACGGGATAAAAGCGGTCTAACCTGGGAAGAGGGAACAGCTCCGACTTTCCATGAACAGAGATCACTTTCCGAGCGCTTGTATCGTGAGCAAGGGATAGACACCCAGAAACTATTGGGCCACAAAACAATGAAAATGACTGACAGATACAATGATGACCGCGGTAAAGAGTGGATCATTGTTGGTAAAAAAGCAGTATGATCTTCAATCAGTTTTGGGGAAGAATTTTGGGGAAGTTTTGGGGAAGCCTCCGCACACTCCAAAAAAACGGGAGCCCATCGGCTCCCGCTTTTACTTAATCCACCAACGGGATTACATGTTCGCGATAATCGCGTCGCCAAACTCTGAACATTTCAGCAGCTTAGCGCCTTCCATCAGACGTTCGAAGTCATAGGTCACGGTCTTGGCGGCGATAGCGCCTTCCATGCCTTTGACAATCAGGTCTGCGGCTTCGAACCACTGCATGTGGCGCAGCATCATCTCTGCGGACAGGATGATGGAGCCCGGGTTCACTTTGTCCTGACCGGCATACTTCGGCGCAGTACCGTGAGTCGCTTCGAACAGCGCGCATTCGTCACCAATGTTGGCACCCGGGGCGATACCGATACCGCCAACCTGTGCCGCCAGGGCGTCAGAGATGTAGTCGCCGTTCAGGTTCATACAGGCGATAACGTCGTATTCCGCCGGACGCAGCAGGATCTGCTGCAGGAACGCATCGGCGATCACGTCTTTTACCACGATCTCTTTGCCGGTGTTCGGGTTCTTGATTTTCACCCACGGGCCGCCGTCGATCAGCTCGCCGCCAAACTCTTCGCGAGCCAGCTGGTAGCCCCAGTCTTTGAACGCGCCTTCGGTGAACTTCATGATGTTGCCTTTGTGCACCAGGGTGACGGAATCACGATCGTTGGTGATCGCATATTCAATCGCGGCGCGCACCAGGCGTTTGGTGCCTTCTTCAGAGCACGGCTTGATGCCGATGCCGCAATGTTCCGGGAAGCGAATTTTCTTCACGCCCATCTCATCGCGCAGGAATTTGATCACTTTGTCTGCTTCCGCAGAGTCGGCTTTCCACTCGATACCGGCATAGATATCTTCTGAGTTTTCACGGAAGATAACCATATCGGTCAGTTCAGGGTGCTTAACCGGGCTCGGGGTGCCCTGGTAGTAACGTACCGGACGCAGGCAGACGTAAAGATCCAGCTCCTGACGCAGCGCTACGTTCAGAGAACGAATGCCGCCGCCGACTGGAGTGGTCAGAGGACCTTTGATAGCAACGCGGTAGTCACGAATCAGATCGAGGGTTTCAGCTGGCAGCCAGACGTCCTGGCCATAGACGTGGGTCGATTTCTCACCGGTATAAACTTCCATCCAGGAAATTTTACGCTCGCCCTTATAGGCTTTCTCAACGGCGGCATCAACCACTTTCAGCATCGCTGGGGTAACGTCAACGCCGATACCATCACCTTCAATGAACGGGATAATCGGATTATGCGGGACGTTCAGTTTGCCGTTTTGCAGGGTGATTTTTTGACCTTCCGCCGGAACTACTACTTTGCTTTCCATTAACCTCTCCTTCGAGCGCTTCTGGTTCTGCTCTTCCCTCTTCACGCGAGCCTGGTGTTGGCTGAGTCGGCCAGCTTCGGCGTACCGGGTCTTCCCGCTAACCGGAGCTATCGCGTCCGTGTCGCCTTCCTGCCTGTAGTGCGAATCGGTTTGAGCAATTTTTTGTTAATAATTTGTAATGAGCATGTCAATACTACCTGAATGTTTGCGTCCATGAAAGGCATTCGTAATTAGGCTATAATGCGGCAATTGATAGAGCCTGAAAATACCATGCAGAAAACTTCATTTAGAAAACATCGCGTTGAGCGATTCAGCACACAACAAGTCACCAGACAACGTAAAGAACGCCAGCCAAAAACTGTGATCTTGTTCAATAAACCCTATGATGTGTTGCCGCAATTTACCGACGAAGCCGGACGCAGCACGCTGAAAGATTTTATTCCCGTGGCGGGCGTTTATGCCGCCGGTCGGCTTGACCGCGACAGCGAAGGCCTGCTGGTGCTGACCAACGACGGCGCGCTGCAGGCGAAGCTGACCCAGCCGGGTAAACGCACCGGCAAGATTTACTACGTCCAGGTGGAGGGGGAACCCACGCCCGAGGCGCTGGCCGCGCTACGCGATGGCGTCACCCTCAACGATGGCCCCACCCTGCCCGCCGGCGTCGAACTTGTCGACGAGCCCGGGTGGTTGTGGCCGCGCAACCCGCCTATTCGCGAGCGCAAATCGATCCCCACCCGCTGGCTGAAAATCACCCTCTATGAGGGACGTAACCGCCAGGTGCGGCGGATGACCGCCCACGTCGGCTTTCCCACCCTGCGCCTGATCCGCTACGCCATGGGCGGCTATACGCTGGACGGGCTGGTCAACGGCGAATGGCGCAAAGCCGAATAACTAACAAGGAAAAGCGATGTTTAAACCTCATGTCACCGTTGCCTGCGTGGTTCACGCCGAGGATAAATTTCTCATTGTCGAAGAGACCATTAACGGCAAGGCGCTGTGGAACCAGCCGGCGGGCCATCTGGAAGCCAATGAGACGCTGCTGCAGGCCGCCGAACGCGAACTGTGGGAAGAGACCGGCATTCGCGCCACGCCGCAGCACTTCATCCGCATGCACCAGTGGCTCGCTCCCGATAACACCCCGTTTCTGCGCTTCCTGTTCGCCATCGAACTTAGCGATCTGTGCGCCACCGAACCGCACGACAGCGATATCGATCGCTGCCTGTGGCTCAGTGCTGAGGAAATTCTTAACGCGCCGAACCTGCGCTCGCCGCTGGTTGCCGAAAGCATTCGCTGCTATCTGCAGGACCCGCGCCAGCCGCTGTCGCTGATTGGCGCATTTAACTGGCCGTTCACAGGGGGTGAATGAACGGTGAGCGCGTGCTAGAATACGCCGCCTCGAAGTTCAATGTAGCGAGTATTTCCATGTCAGAAAGCCAGAAAAAAGTGATCGTCGGCATGTCCGGCGGCGTCGACTCCTCGGTCTCCGCGTACCTGTTGCTGCAGCAAGGGTATAAGGTGGAAGGCCTGTTCATGAAGAACTGGGAGGAAGACGACGGCGAGGAATACTGCACCGCCGCCGCCGACCTTGCCGATGCGCAAGCGGTCTGCGATAAGCTGGGCATTGAACTGCACACCGTTAACTTTGCCGCCGAATATTGGGATAACGTCTTTGAGCTCTTCCTGGAAGAGTACAAAGCTGGCCGCACGCCGAACCCGGATATTCTGTGCAATAAAGAGATCAAGTTTAAAGCCTTCCTCGAGTTTGCCGCCGAAGACCTCGGCGCCGACTACATCGCCACCGGGCACTATGTGCGCCGCGCCGATGTCGACGGCAAAAGCCAGCTGCTGCGCGGCCTCGACGGTAACAAAGATCAGAGCTACTTCCTCTATACCCTTAGCCACGAGCAGATTGCCCAGAGCCTGTTCCCGGTGGGTGAGCTGGAAAAACCGCAGGTACGTAAGATCGCCGAAGAGCTGGATCTGATCACCGCGAAGAAAAAAGATTCCACCGGCATCTGCTTTATCGGCGAACGTAAATTCCGCGATTTCCTTGGCCGCTATCTGCCGGCGCAGCCGGGCAAAATTCTCACCGTCGACGGCGAGGAGATCGGTACCCATCAGGGGCTGATGTACCATACGCTGGGCCAGCGTAAAGGGCTGGGCATCGGCGGCACCAAAGAGGGTAGCGAAGATCCGTGGTACGTGGTCGATAAAGACGTTGAGAATAATATTCTTATCGTCGCCCAGGGCCATGACCACCCGCGCCTGATGTCCGTCGGCCTGATTGCCCAACAGCTGCACTGGGTTGACCGTGAACCGCTGCAGGGCACCCTGCGCTGCACGGTGAAAACCCGCTATCGCCAGACCGATATCCCCTGCACCGTCACCGCGCTGGATGAAGACCGTATCGAAGTTCGCTTTGATGAGCCGGTCGCGGCGGTCACCCCGGGCCAGTCCGCAGTGTTCTATCTGGGTGAAGTGTGCCTCGGCGGCGGAATTATTGAACAACGACTGCCTCTGCAGTCCTGAACGCGCGTTATTTCCGTCGGGACGAACCGCCCCGACGGCTGACAAGGAGTATGTGTGGCGAAGAATTACTATGACATCACGCTGGCGCTGGCTGGCGTTTGCCAAGCGGCACGACTGGTTCAGCAACTGGCGCATCAGGGACATTGCGACAGCGATGCCCTGCATGTGTCGCTGAACAGCATCATCGACCTCGATCCCGAGTCGACGCTGGCGGTGTTCGGTGGCAGTGAAGCCAATCTTCGCCTCGGCCTTGAAACGCTGCTCGGGGTGCTCAATACCAGCAGCCGTCAGGGCCTCAATGCAGAACTGACGCGCTATACCCTGAGCCTGATGGTGCTGGAGCGCAAGCTCGCTGCCAGTAAAGGGGCGATGGACACGCTCGGCAACCGCATCGCCGGCCTGCACCGTCAACTGGAACACTTTGACCTGCAGTCCGAAACGCTGCTCAGCGCCATGGCAGGCATCTATGTTGACGTGATAAGCCCGCTGGGGCCGCGTATTCAGGTGACCGGCTCGCCGGCCGTGCTGCAAAGCCCGCAGGTGCAGGCGAAAGTTCGCTCAGCGCTGCTGGCGGGTATTCGCGCCGCGGTGCTCTGGCATCAGGTGGGCGGCGGACGTCTGCAGCTTATGTTTTCCCGTAATCGTCTGGTTAACCAGGCAAAGCAAATTCTTGCTCATTTAACCCCGGAGTTGTGATCTATGGAATTATCCTCACTGACCGCCGTTTCCCCTGTAGACGGCCGCTACGGCGATAAAGTCAGCGCGCTGCGCGGTATCTTCAGCGAATTCGGTTTGCTGAAATTCCGCGTTCAGGTGGAAGTACGTTGGCTGCAAAAACTGGCCGCCCACGCAGCGATCAAGGAAGTTCCTGCTTTTGCTGCCGACGCAAACGGTTTCCTTGACAAAATCGTCGCCGATTTCAGCGTCGAAGACGCGGAGCGTATCAAAACCATCGAGCGCACCACCAACCACGACGTGAAAGCGGTCGAGTATTTCCTGAAAGAGAAAGTCGCTGACGTCGCCGAGCTGCACGCGGTATCAGAGTTTATTCACTTCGCCTGTACGTCTGAAGACATCAATAACCTCTCCCACGCGCTGATGCTGAAAACCGCCCGCGACGAAGTGGTTCTGCCTTACTGGCGCAAGCTGATTGACGCGGTAAAAGATCTGGCGACCCAGTACCGCGATGTGCCGCTACTCTCCCGTACCCACGGTCAGCCGGCAACGCCATCCACCATGGGTAAAGAGATGGCGAACGTCGCCTACCGTATGGAGCGCCAGTACCGTCAGCTGAACCAGGTGGAAATCCTCGGTAAAATCAACGGCGCGGTGGGTAACTACAACGCCCACATCGCGGCCTACCCGGAAGTCGACTGGCATCAGTTCAGCGAAGAGTTCGTCACCTCCCTGGGCATTCAGTGGAACCCGTACACCACCCAGATTGAACCGCACGACTACATCGCCGAACTGTTTGACTGCATCGCGCGCTTCAACACCATTCTGATCGACTTCGATCGCGATGTGTGGGGCTACATTGCGCTCAACCACTTCAAACAGAAGACCATCGCCGGAGAGATCGGCTCCTCCACCATGCCGCACAAGGTGAACCCGATTGACTTCGAAAACTCCGAAGGCAACCTCGGCCTGGCCAATGCGGTCATGCAGCACCTGGCCAGCAAACTGCCGGTTTCCCGCTGGCAGCGCGACCTGACCGACTCCACCGTCCTGCGTAACCTCGGCGTGGGCATCGGCTATGCGCTGATCGCCTATCAGTCCACCCTCAAAGGGATCAGCAAGCTGGAGCTGAACCAGGATCGCCTGCTGGACGAACTGGATCACAACTGGGAAGTACTGGCCGAGCCGATCCAGACCGTGATGCGCCGTTACGGTATCGAAAAACCGTACGAGAAGCTGAAAGAGCTGACCCGCGGCAAACGCGTTGACGCGGAAGGGATGAAGCAGTTTATTGACAGCCTCGCCCTGCCGGAAGACGAAAAAGTGCGCCTCAAAGCGATGACCCCGGCCAACTATATTGGTCGCGCAACCACCATGGTTGACGAACTGAAGTAATCGCCCTGCCCCTCTTTCCGCCGGAAAGAGGGGCGTTGTGTCGCCGGAAAGCCATCAGATCCAGACGTCGTTCACCGCCGTCCGCTCGCCGCCTTCGTGGCCGGTATTCAGCACGCCGCGCGGCTCAATCAGCATGAGCTTCGCTTCCGTCTCCGCCGAAGTCTTATGTTCCACACCTCGCGGCACGACGATCATCTCCCCGGCCTTCACCAGCACATGTCCGTCGCGGAAGTCCACGCGTAATACCCCCTCCACCACCATCAATGTCTCATCGGTTTCCGGGTGGCTGTGCCAGATAAAATCGCCGGCGATGCGCGCGATCTTGAACTGATAGTCGTTCATCTCAGCCACCACTTTGGGCTGCCATTGTTCGCTGAACAGGGAAAATTTGTGAGCAAGATTAACGCGTTGATACATGGGCTGTCTCCTTGTGATAAAGGCAGTCAGCATAGTTCGCCTCGCCGCGCTAACGCTTGAACGATTGTGCAACCTGCGCCGCGCTAACCGTGGATCGCCCGCAGCCAGCGGCCCGGAGAGAGACCAAAGCGGCTGATAAACTGGCGCGTCATGTGGCTCTGATCGGCAAAGCCCGCGTCGGCGGCAATATCCACCAGACGCTCCCCGGCGCGCATCCGCTGGCGGCAATAATCGAGCCGGCGCATCATGACGTAACGCCACGGGCTGGTGCCGTACAGCGTTCTGAAATCCCGGCTCAGGCTCCAGCGGTCCCGGCCGCTGACCTGCGATAAGGTGTCGAGGGTCATATCCTGCATAAAACAGGCATGGATATACTCCCGGGCCTTCTCCGCCGCCCGATAGTCAAACGCCTGGCGGCGGGAACGCTGCCCGCCGACCACAGCCAGGGTCTGCGCCAGGTCATACAGGGCATCCTCTTCCTCCAGCGGCTCGAAGGTGTCAGTGACCGCTTTTAATAACGGCAGCGCGGCGCACCGCAGGCGCGGATCCGCCGACAGGCCGCCGGGGATAAACGGCAGTGGCCTGCCGCCGAGTATCTTCTGGATCAGCGCCGGTTCGATATAGACCATGCGGTAGTGAAACCCCGCCTCGGTGCCCGCCTCGCCGTCGTGTATTTCGTCCGGATGAAGCACCATCGTTCCACCGGGCAGGCTGTGCTGGAGTCCACCGCGATAGTGAAAGCTCTGCACGCCGGCGATCGTCTGGCCGATGGCGTAGGTGTCATGCCGGTGCGGCTCGTAGCCGTGGCCGCCGAAGAAGGCTTCGATGCGCTCCGTCCGGCTGGGCGATTGCGCCAGCCTGACCCAGTCCGCGCTCTGCTGCTGAGACATAATGAAAAACCTGCGGCGTTCCAGAGGGATGATTCCAGCACTATTACACAAAAAATTAACATCACCAACCCGCTCACTGCCGCGCCCTGCCGCTGGGCGTTTGCTGAAATTACGCATAGAATGAAGGAGTTCCATGCAACATGCGCAAAGGGCATCGCCGAAGGCTGGCCTGCCTGGCGGTGCTATGCGCCGTTTTTATAAAAAGCTTTATTTAACAGCCGTTTATATTTTGCGTATATAATGAGCGTCAGATTACTATCAACACAGGAAGGGAGAACAGTCATGCGCGTACTCGTGGTTGAGGATAACGCCCTGCTGCGTCACCACCTCAAAGTTCAGCTGCAGGAGCTGGGCCATCAGGTCGATGCGGCGGAAGATGCCAGGGAAGCGGACTACTATCTGGGCGAGCATCTCCCGGACATCGCCATCGTCGATCTCGGCCTGCCGGATGAGGATGGATTATCGCTGATCCGTCGCTGGCGCAGTCACGATGTGTCGCTGCCGGTGCTGGTGCTAACCGCCCGCGAGGGGTGGCAGGATAAAGTGGAAGTGCTGAGCGCCGGGGCGGATGATTACGTCACCAAGCCTTTTCACATTGAAGAAGTTGCCGCCCGTATGCAGGCGCTGCTGCGCCGCAACAGCGGCCTGGCCTCGCAGGTGATCTCCCTGCCGCCGTTCCAGGTCGACCTCTCCCGGCGCGAGCTGTCGGTGAACGACCAGCCGATCAAGCTGACCGCCTTTGAGTACACCATTATGGAAACCCTGATCCGCAACCGCGGCAAAGTGGTCAGCAAAGATTCTCTGATGCTGCAGCTTTATCCGGATGCCGAACTGCGCGAAAGCCATACCATCGACGTGCTGATGGGTCGGCTGCGCAAAAAAATTCAGGCTGAATACCCGCAGGACGTCATCACCACGGTGCGCGGCCAGGGCTACCTGTTCGAACTGCGCTGATGAAGGGATTGTTGCGGCATATCTTCCCGCTGTCATTACGGGTTCGCTTCCTGCTGGCGACCGCCGGGGTGGTGCTGGTGCTGTCTCTGGCCTATGGCATGGTGGCGCTGGTGGGCTACAGCGTCAGCTTCGATAAAACCACCTTTCGCCTGCTGCGCGGCGAGAGCAATCTCTTTTATATGCTGGCGAGATGGGAAAACGGCGCCATTGACGTCGACATCCCGGAAAATCTGAATATGGAAAGCCCAACGGTCACCCTTATCTACGATGAGAAGGGCAAACTGCTGTGGGCGCAGCGCGATGTGCCCTGGCTGGCGAAACGCATTCAACCGGAATGGCTGAAACGCAATGGTTTCCACGAGATAGAAGCCGATGTCGACAGCAGCAGTATGCTGCTGCGCAATAACCATGAGGTTCAGGAGCAGCTGGACGCTATCCGCGAACAGGGCGACGACTCGGAGATGACCCACTCGGTGGCCATCAATCTCTACCCGGCTACCAGTAAAATGCCCGAGCTCAGCATTGTGGTGGTCGATACCATTCCGGTGGAGCTTAAGCGCAGCTATATGGTGTGGAGCTGGTTTATCTACGTGCTGGCCGCCAACCTGCTGCTGGTGATCCCCCTGCTGTGGGTCGCCGCCTGGTGGAGCCTGCGGCCTATCGAGTCGCTGGCAAAAGAGGTGCGCGAACTGGAAGAGCATCACCGCGAAAAACTCAACCCCAACACCACCCGCGAGCTGACCCGGCTGGTCAGCAACCTTAACCGCCTGGTTCGCAGCGAGCGCGAACGCTATGACAAATACCGCACCACCCTCACCGATCTCACCCATAGCCTGAAAACGCCGCTGGCGGTGATGCAAAGCACCCTGCGCTCGCTGCGCGGTGAAAAGATCAGCGTCGACGAGGCGGAACCGGTGATGCTGGAGCAGATAAGCCGAATCTCGCAGCAGATTGGCTACTATTTGCATCGCGCCAGCATGCGCAGCGGCGGTACCCTGTTGAGCCGGGAGCTGCACCCAATTGCTCCCCTGCTCGACAGCCTGACCTCCGCCCTGAATAAGGTGTACCAGCGCAAAGGGGTCAATATTTCGCTCGATATTTCGCCGGAGATCAGCTTTGTCGGCGAGCAGAACGATTTTATGGAAGTGATGGGTAACGTTCTCGATAACGCCTGTAAGTACTGTCTGGAGTTCGTGGAAGTTTCCGTGCGCCAGACCACCGACAGCCATCTGCACATTCTGGTGGAAGACGATGGCCCGGGTATCCCGCAGAGCCAGCGTCGGGCCGTTTTCGACCGCGGCCAGCGGGCAGATACGCTGCGTCCCGGCCAGGGGGTGGGGCTCTCCGTCGCCCGCGAAATCGTCGAACAGTACGATGGGGAGATTATCGCCGGCGAAAGCCTGCTCGGCGGCGCCTGCATGGAGGTGGTGTTTGGCCGCCAGCAGCTGGAAGATAAGCGGGTTGATCATTGAGTTTTTTAACGGCGCCTGCATCGCCGGGGCGCCGCATCCGTTATAATCCCTGTCAGACACCTGCAGTGGAATATCAATATGGATTATCAATTAACGCTTAACTGGCCCGACTTTATCGAACGCTACTGGCAGAAACGGCCGGTGGTACTGAAGCGCGGCTTCGCCAATTTTATCGACCCCCTAAGCCCGGACGAACTGGCTGGACTGGCCATGGAGAGCGAGGTCGATAGCCGCCTTGTCAGCCATCAGGATGGAAAATGGCAGGTCAGTCACGGTCCTTTCGAAAGCTACGATCACCTGAGTGAAAACAACTGGTCCCTGCTGGTGCAGGCGGTTAACCACTGGCATGAGCCATCGGCGGCGCTGATGCATCCGTTCCGCGCCCTGCCGGACTGGCGTATTGACGATCTGATGATCTCCTTCTCAGTACCCGGGGGCGGCGTCGGTCCACATCTGGATCAGTATGATGTGTTTATCATTCAGGGCACTGGCCGTCGGCGCTGGCGCGTTGGGGAAAAGGTGCCGATGAAACAGCACTGCCCGCATCCGGATCTGCTGCAGGTTGACCCCTTCGAGGCGATCATCGATGAAGAGATGGAGCCGGGCGATATTCTCTATATTCCGCCAGGATTCCCGCATGAGGGATATTCGCTGGAAAACTCGCTTAACTATTCGGTCGGCTATCGTGCGCCGAATGCCCGCGAGCTGTTCAGCGGCTTTGCCGACTATGTCCTTCAGCGCGAACTGGGCAGCCAGCGCTACGCCGATCCGGATGTGCCGTCCCGCGACCATCCGGCCGATATTTTACCGGTCGAACTCGACCGCCTGCGCGAGATGATGCTGGGGCTGATTAACCAACCGGAGCACTTTAAGCAGTGGTTCGGCGAGTTTATCACCCAGTCGCGTCACGAGCTCGACGTCGCGCCGCCGGAGCCGCCGTATCAGCCAGATGAAATTTACGATGCCCTGCAGCAGGGCGACACGCTGGAACGGCTGGGCGGCCTGCGCGTGCTGCGCATTGACGGTGAGGTGTTCGTCAACGGTGAGAAGATCAACTCCCCGCACCGCCCGGCGCTGGACGCCTTAGCCACCCATCTGACGCTGCGCGCCGACCATTTTGGCGATGCACTGGAAGATCCGTCGTTCCTCGCCATGCTGGCGGCGCTGGTCAACAGCGGCTACTGGTTCTTTGGCGACTGAGCCAGCATCCTGCCCGGCGGCGCTGCGCTTGCCGGGCCTACGGGTTTTGTGGTCACCGGCTGGACCGTAGGCCGGATAAGGCGAAGCCGCCATCCGGCACTTTGTGGTTTCGATGGCGGTAATGTCTTACCCGAGCATTATCGCCTCTCGCCTGCATCAAATTCGCTTACCTCACCCGCCCAATTCGGCGGATACCATCCCCGGCGCACATCGCGATGAAAGGTCGAATATGGCCAATCCTGCACCCGACGGACATGACCGTGCTTAACGGGATTGATATAAACGTAATCCATATGCCGCCGGTAATCTTCTTCATTACGGATGGCATGTTCCCAGAATCGCGGCTGCCAGATATGGCGCTGCGCCAGCGCTCAGGTAAACGTTTTTTTTATGTCCCGCCAGCGACCGGAATAATCGGTATCCCCCTCAGGCAGGGTCCAGATGCAGTGCATATGCTCGGGTAAAAACCACCCAGGCGTTAATCAGAAAAGGTTTTTTGCTTTTAACAGACGCTGTAGCGGCACGCAGATGAACAATATGCCGCGTCAGGAGATCGCTGCGCCGATTTTGCAGGTTAACGGTGAAGAACCAGCAGCCGCCAGGGATATAACTGCGACGATAATCAGACATGTGAGGTTCCCTCCTCAGTATTAGCCTTATCGCTTTTGCCCGGCGGCGCTGCGCTTGCCGGGCCTACGGGTCTCACGGTCATCTGTTGGACCCCAGGCCGGATAAGGCGAAGCCGTCATCCGGCATAAAGACAGGCACCCGCTCTGCTGTTCACCGCCCGGCGGCGCTGCGCTTGCCGGGCCTACGGGGTCCGCGCTCACCGGCTGGACCGTAGGCCGGATAAGGCGAAGCCGCCATCCGGCATAAAGACAGGCACCCGCTCTGCTGTTCACCGCCCGGCGGCGCTGCGCTTGCCGGGCCTACGGGTCTCACGATCATCGGCTGGACCCCAGGCCGGATAGGGCGAAGCCGCCATCCGGCATCTTGTCCGACACGGTCCGTTTGAGGAGGCTATTTCCCTTTTCTGGTTGCCGTCAGCTCGGCGATACGCACGATCACCTGCACCGCCTTCTCCATCCCTTCCAGAGTGACAAATTCATGCTTGCCGTGATAGTTATAGCCGCCGGTAAACAGATTCGGGCACGGTAATCCCATAAACGAGAGCTGCGCGCCGTCGGTGCCGCCGCGGATTGGCTTCATCTGCGGTTCGATATCGCAGTCCACCATCGCCTGGCGGGCAATATCGACCACGTGCGGATGGGCGATCACCTGCTCATGCATGTTGTAATAACTGTCCTCAATCACCAGCTCGATATAGCAGTCCGGGTGCAGCCCCTTGCCGACCTTTTTGGCGATCTCCATCATCTTGCGTTTACGCGCTTCAAAGTGCTTACGGTCAAAATCGCGGATGATGTAATGCATCTCGGCTCGATCGACGCTGCCTTTCATGCTGGTGAGGTGATAAAACCCTTCGTAGCCTTCGGTAGTCTCCGGCGCCTCGTCGGCCGGTACCTCGGCGTGGATGCGCGCGGCCAGCGACAGCGCGTTGACCATCACCCCTTTGGCGGTGCCGGGATGCACGTTATTGCCGACAATCTTAATGGTCACCGAGGCGGCGTTGAAGTTTTCAAACTCCAGCTCACCCACGCCGCCGCCGTCAACGGTATAGGCCCAGCGGGCATCAAAGGCCTCAACGTCGAAGTGCTTCGCCCCTTTCCCCACCTCTTCGTCAGGAGTGAAGGCCACGCGGATATCGCCATGGGGAATATTTTTCGCCTGCAGGGTCGCCAGCGCGGTCATGATTTCGGCGATGCCCGCCTTGTCGTCCGCCCCGAGCAGCGTTTTCCCGTCGGTGGTGATCAACGTCTGGCCCAAAAGCTGATGCAGCACCGGGAACATCACCGGGGAGAGCACCTCATCGCCGATACCGAGGGCAATGTCCCCCCCGCGATAATTTTCAACAATCTGCGGGTTAACATTTTTGCCACTAAAATCCGGGGAGGTGTCGACGTGAGAGATAAAGCCGATGGCCGGGATATTGCCCTCAACGTTAGCGGGCAAGGTTCCCATCACCGTTCCCTTTTCACTCAGCGTTACCTTGACCAGTCCCATTTCTTCCAGCTGCGCCTGCAACAGGCGTAACAGCTTCCACTGCCCTTCCGTGCTGGGGACCTGACGAACGCCAGGCTTCGACTGCGTGTCCAAAGAAACGTACTGCAAAAAACGCTCAAGCAATTTATCCATGTAGCCACCCTCTTCTTTTGTGACAACATTATTCATAAGCCCGAAAAGACAAATATTGCGTCAGGTCATTCTTAGCCCGTAAAGCGAAATTTAATAACAGAACCGACGTTATGGTGTAAAGGTAGACCATCCGGGCGTATCAAGGATTGGCGATTACCCTCGTTTGCCGTAGAATGCTGGCCCTTATTAAAAACGTGCAACCCCAAAGGTGGTTAATCACAAACCCCGCAGCGGTCAGCGATTTTCCGTTGCGTCTACATGGGACAGAGTCAAAAATTGAATATACAACCGCGTTCGCGTTCGCCGCTGGTGCAACTGGCGGGAATTCGCAAGAGCTTTGATGGTAAAACGGTCATCGATAACCTTAACCTGACCATCAACAACGGTGAGTTTCTCACCCTGCTTGGCCCCTCTGGCTGCGGTAAAACCACCGTTCTGCGCCTTATCGCCGGCCTGGAAAACGTCGACAGCGGCCGGATCCATCTCGAAGATCACGATATCACCCATGTCCCGGCGGAGAACCGCCACGTTAATACCGTCTTTCAAAGCTACGCCCTGTTTCCGCATATGACGGTGTTTGAGAACGTTGCCTTCGGTCTGCGGATGCAAAAAACCCCGTCAGCGGAAATCACTCCACGGGTGATGGATGCCTTAAAGATGGTGCAGCTGGAGACATTTGCCCAGCGCAAACCGCACCAGCTCTCCGGCGGCCAGCAGCAGCGCGTGGCCATCGCCCGCGCGGTGGTCAACAAACCGCGCCTGCTGCTGCTCGATGAGTCCCTTTCGGCGCTGGATTACAAACTGCGCAAGCAGATGCAGAACGAACTGAAAGCGCTGCAGCGTAAGCTCGGGATCACCTTCGTCTTCGTCACCCACGATCAGGAAGAGGCGCTGACCATGTCCGATCGCATCGTGGTGATGCGTGATGGCAAAATCGAGCAGGACGGCACTCCGCGTGAGATTTACGAAGAGCCGAAAAACCTGTTCGTCGCCAGCTTTATCGGCGAGATCAATATCTTCGACGCTACCGTGATTGAACGCCTCGACGATCAGCGCGTGCGCGCCAGTGTCGAAGGACGGGAGTGCAACATCACCGTCAACTTTGCGGTGGAGGCCGGCCAGCGTCTGCATGTCCTGCTGCGCCCGGAAGATCTGCGCGTCGATGAGATCCACCACAACAGCGATGCCGACGGCCTGATCGGCTATGTCCGCGAGCGCAACTATAAGGGCATGACCCTGGAGTCGGTGGTGGAGCTGGAAAACGGCAAAATGGTGATGGTCAGCGAATTCTTTAACGAAGACGATCCGGATTTCGACCACTCCCTCGACCAGAAAATGTCTATCAATTGGGTGGAGAGCTGGGAGGTGGTGCTGGCCGATGAAGAACACCAGTAAATTCCAGAATGTGGTGATTGCCACCATCGTCGGTTGGCTGGTGCTGTTTGTCTTTCTGCCCAACCTGATGATCATCGCCACCAGCTTCCTGACCCGCGACGACGCTAACTTCGTCAAGCTGGTCTTCACGCTGGACAACTACTCGCGGCTGTTGGATCCGCTCTACTACGATGTGCTGCTGCATTCGCTGAACATGGCGCTGCTGGCGACCCTTGCCTGCCTGGCGCTGGGCTACCCGTTTGCATGGTTCCTCGCCCGGCTGCCGCAGAAGGTACGGCCCCTGCTGCTGTTCCTGCTGATCGTTCCCTTCTGGACCAACTCGCTTATTCGCATCTACGGTCTGAAGATTTTCCTCAGCACCAAAGGCTATCTGAACGAGTTTCTGCTGTGGCTGGGGGTGATCGACACGCCAATACGCATAATGTTCACCCCCTCGGCGGTGATCATCGGCCTGGTGTATATCCTGCTGCCGTTTATGGTGATGCCGCTCTACTCCAGCATTGAGAAACTGGATCGCCCGCTGCTGGAAGCGGCGAAAGATCTCGGCGCCAGCAAGCTGCAGACCTTTATCCGCATTATCATTCCGCTGACCATGCCGGGGATCATCGCCGGTTGTCTGCTGGTGATGCTGCCGGCTATGGGGTTGTTTTACGTTTCCGACCTGATGGGCGGTGCCAAGAACCTGCTGATCGGCAACGTGATCAAAAGCCAGTTCCTGAATATCCGCGACTGGCCGTTCGGCGCGGCAACCAGCATTACCTTAACCCTGGTGATGGGGCTGATGCTGTTGATCTACTGGCGCGCGGCGCGCCTGCTGAATAAAAAGGTGGAACTGGAATGATCGGTCGACTGCTGCGCGGCGGCTTTATGACCGCCATCTACGCGTATCTCTACATCCCTATTATTATTCTGATCGTTAACTCGTTTAACCGGTCGCGCTTCGGTATCAACTGGCAGGGGTTCACCACCGACTGGTATAGCCTGTTGATGAACAACGATAGCCTGCTGCAGGCCGCCCAGCACTCGCTGACCATGGCGGTGCTGTCAGCGACTTTCGCCACCCTTATCGGCTCACTCACCGCCGTGGCGCTGTATCGCTATCGCTTTCGCGGCAAACCGTTCGTTAGCGGCATGCTGTTTGTGGTGATGATGTCGCCGGATATCGTGATGGCTATCTCCCTGCTGGTACTGTTTATGCTGATCGGCGTCCAGCTTGGTTTCTGGTCGCTGCTGTTTTCGCATATCACCTTCTGCCTGCCCTTCGTGGTGGTGACCGTCTACTCCCGGCTGAAAGGCTTCGATGTGCGGATGCTGGAGGCGGCGAAAGATCTGGGCGCCAGCGAGATGACTATCCTGCGCAAAATCATCCTGCCGCTGGCTCTGCCGGCGGTGGCGGCCGGGTGGCTGCTGAGCTTCACCCTGTCGATGGATGACGTGGTGGTCTCCTCGTTCGTGACCGGTCCGGGGTATGAAATCCTGCCGCTGAAGATCTATTCAATGGTCAAGGTCGGCGTTTCGCCAGAGGTGAACGCCCTGGCCACGATTCTGTTGGTTCTGTCGCTGGTGATGGTCATCGCCAGTCAGTTAATTGCACGTGATAAAACTCAGGGGACGTTAAGATGAAAAAATGGTCACGCCACCTGCTCGCGGCGGGCACTCTGGCAATCGGCATGGGCGCTGCGCACGCGGACGACAGCAAAACGCTCTATTTCTATAACTGGACCGAATACGTACCGCCGGGCCTGCTGGAGCAGTTCACCAAAGAGACCGGCATCAAGGTTATCTATTCGACCTACGAGTCGAACGAAACCATGTACGCCAAGCTCAAGACCTATAAAGACGGCGCGTACGATCTGGTTGTCCCGTCGACCTACTTTGTCGACAAGATGCGCAAAGAAGGCATGCTGCAGAAGATCGATAAGAGCAAGCTGACTAACTTCAGCAACCTCGATCCGCAGATGCTGAACAAACCCTTCGATCCGAATAACGACTATTCCATTCCCTATATCTGGGGTGCGACGGCTATCGGCGTCAACAGTGACGCTATCGACCCGAAAACCATCACCAGCTGGGCCGATCTGTGGAAGCCGGAATACAAAAGCAGCCTGCTGCTGACCGACGACGCGCGCGAAGTGTTCCAGATGGCGCTGCGTAAGCTGGGCTATTCCGGCAACACCACCGACCCGAAAGAGATTGAAGCCGCCTATAACGAGCTGAAAAAGCTGATGCCCAACGTCGCGGCGTTTAACTCTGACAACCCGGCTAATCCGTATATGGAAGGCGAAGTGAACCTTGGCATGGTGTGGAACGGCTCGGCTTACGTCGCTCGCCAGGCCGGTACGCCGCTGGAAGTGATCTGGCCGAAAGAAGGCGGCATTTTCTGGATGGACAGTCTGTCGATTCCGGCGAACGCTAAAAACGTCGACGGCGCGCTGAAGCTGATTAACTTCCTGCTGCGCCCGGATGTCGCCAAACAGGTCGCGGAAACTATCGGTTATCCGACGCCGAACCTGGCGGCGCGCAAAATGCTCAGCCCGGCAGTGGCCAACGATAAATCGCTCTATCCGGATGCTGCGACCATTGAGAAAGGCGAATGGCAAAATGACGTGGGCAGCGCCAGCGCCATTTATGAAGAGTATTACCAGAAGCTGAAAGCGGGCCGCTAATCCCGCAGGGCGGAGCCGCGGTTCCGCCCTTTTTTTGCCCTCACCCTAGCCCCGCAGCGCGCGCCACAGGATCGCCGGCAATTTGCGCCAGCGCGGTCGATGGTAAAAATCCACCAGCCGCTGCGCCACCGCGTCCTGCTCCCGGTGGGTGATGAACCAGGGCGGCAGCGGCATCAGCGTCGGTTCGCCATGCCACAGACTACGTGGAAACGGCCGAAACGGCGCCTCAATCACCGTGCGCTCGGTTTTCTCCAGCATAAAGCTGTTATGCACCTTGCCCCGCCCGCTCTGAATATCGTCGAGCGTGTGGCCGGGAAATGCCCCCCACGGGCAGGGGGCTAACAGGAAGGCCACCCCGCTCCAGCAGTTGATCGCCACTGTGCCGTAGCGCAGCTCGGCGATCAGCGCGTTAAAACGCTTACGCCCGATCGCTTTGCGGGTGCGCGGGTGGATCACAATATTGGCCCCCAGCGAGCCCTGCAGCCGCTGATTGGCATAGCCGATCGCCTGGCGCAGGAAACTTTCCGCGCTGTCGGCCTCAAGACGGGTGACCGACAGCCCCGGGCCAAAGACCTCCTGCTGACAGAACGCCGGGTCATCCTCGGTGTTCGTCACAATTAACGGCAGCGCGTCGCCGCGCGCTATCTCCAGCGGCTGGCGGGCGCGCAGGCGAAAGTCGGTCAGCCGTTTTTCAGCGCCGGGGTAGTAGTCCGGGCGGGTATTCGCGGCGATCAGCCGGTACAGCTGGTTAAGCAAGGGCGTCGCTGGCTCCCAGCCCTGCTGCAGGATCAGCACCAGGCTGGCCACGCAGTTAAACCCGCCGTTGTTCATCTTCTGCGTCGCCAGCTGCTGCGCCTGAAATGCGATATCCGCCTCGCTCCACGGCCCGGGGACGATAATGGTGGGGCTGACGCCGCCCAGCTCCGAGGTCACCCGGCGCGGGTTCAGCGGCGTCCCGGCGGCCCGACGTTGACGAGCCGCCTCACCGTCGCCCCAGACGATGGCGTCATGGGTCTCACGGGAGCCGGTGATATGGATCTCATCGACAGCGGGATGGGTGGTCAGCCATGCTCCCGCCTGGGCGTCGCCGGTGACAATGCGGAGCGCATCCATGGCGATCAGCGGCGCCAGGGCCTGGGCCAGCAGATCGTGCAGATAATCATTCAGCGGATTGAGCTTCAGCAGGCAGACCTGATTTTCAATAAACAGCTTGTGTAGCACATCCAGTGGCGCAATCGAGGCCACATTGCCGGCGCCAAGCACCAGCGCCAGCTTGCCCTGCCGCGCGGCCGGCGGGATGTCGTATGCCCGCGCCGCATAACGGTCGAGATGGGCCCGGGTGACGCCTGGCTGCATCCATATCTCAGCGCGAACACCAGACAGCAACAGTCGATCCCATAGCGTGCCGGGCACCACCCGCAGCGCCAGGCGGCCGTCCGCCAGCGTCCGCAGCGGGATCCGCCGCAGAAAGGTCTTCTCCTCCAGCTGCTCCAGGGTGGCGATAAGCCCGTTGCAGCCGACCATTAGCGCGCAGGGGCCCGCCAGCCACTCCTCCCCCGCCAGCGGATCGCCCGCCGGCAGCCCTTTGGCCGCCGCCGCGGCGGCCACCCACGCCGGAGCAATACCGGCCAGGGCATCCTTGATCTGGCGCAACAGCGCCAGACGACGATTCACTGAGGTTTCCGCCCAGCGCTGGCGCGCCGCCGACAAGGCGTACAGGGCAGCATCATACTGAGAGCAGGTCGTCAGACCGGGCCGCGCATGGCTCATTTTCCCTCACTCATTAAAATCTCTCCGTAGGCCTGGCGCAGTTGATTTTTGAGCACCTTACCCGTGGCGCTGACCGGCAGCGCGTCGACAAATATCACCCGGTCCGGGATCTGCCACTTTGGCACCCGCTTCGCAAACCAGCTCAGCAGATCGGTCTCTTCCACTTCGCCCCCTTCCGCGCGAACGCACAGCAGCACCGGCCGCTCGTCCCAGCGCGGGTGGCGGGCGGCGATGGCCGCCGCGCTGCGCACCGCCGGATGCGCGATGGCGATATTCTCCAGCTCAACGGTGGAGATCCATTCCCCACCGGACTTGATAATATCCTTTGCCCGATCGCTGATCACCAGATAACCATTGGCGTCGAGCGTACCGATATCACCGGTATCAAACCAGCCTGCCGCGGTCAGGGCGCTCGCGTCCTGACCATAATACTGCTCCACCACCCAGTGCCCTCTGACCTGCAGATATCCCTGGCTTTGCCCATCCCGGGGCAACGGTTCGCCATCCACGCCCACCACCTGCAGTTCGATGCCGAAAATGGGCCGCCCCTGACCGGCGCGCTGTTTTTGCTGCTCCTGTGCCGGGAGCCCGTCATGTTTGCTCAACGGCGTGTTGATGGTGCCGATAGGCGATGTTTCGGTCATTCCCCAGGCGTGGGTCAGCGCAATGCCGTAATCACGCTGAAAGGCCTCGGCCATCGACGGCGGCAGCGCGGAGCCGCCGACCAGCGCCCGTTTAAATTCAGGCACTCTGACGTCTGTCTGGCGCATCGCCGCCAGCAAGCCGGCCCTGATCACCGGCACACCAAACCCCACCGTCACCTTCTCGGCGGCCAGCAGCTGCAGCAGGCTGTCGCCATCGAGGTGCGGCCCCGGCAGCACCAGCCGCGCGCCGACCATCGCGGCGATAAACGGCGTTCCCCACGCATTGACATGGAACATCGGCACCACCGGCAACAGGCTGTCCTTCGCCGATATGCCGGCGGCGTCAGGCTGGTTGCCGCTCAGGGCGTGCAGGACCAGCGAACGATGGGTATTCAACACCCCTTTCGGCCGGCCGGTGGTTCCCGAGGTGTAGCAGAGCGAAGCCGGGGTCAGTTCATTGAGCGGCGGCCAGCGATAGTCTATGGTCCCCTGCTGCAACAGATCGTCATAAAACAGCAGCGAGGGCAGCTGGCTGAGCGCGGCTTCGCTGCGGGGTTCCATCAGCACGATGTGTTTTACCGTCGGCAGGTGCGGCAGCAGCTGCGCAACCAGTGGCAGAAAGGTCTGGTCAAAAAACAGCACTTCGTCGGCAGCGTCGTTGAGGATATACCGCAGATGGTCCACCGACAGCCGTGGGTTAACGGTGTGCGTCACCCAGCAGCCGGAGGCGACGGCAAAATAGATTTCCAGGTGGCGGCGGTTGTTCCATGCCAGGGTAGCGCAGCGGGCGCCCGGCGGCAGCCCCAGCGACGCCAGCGCCGATGCCAGCCGCTGAGCATGGCGGGCCACCTCCCCCCAGCTGCTGCGCTCCTTCTCGCCGCCGGCACCCACCGAGACAATCTCGGTCTCGCTGTGATACTGCGCCGCATGGCCGAGCAGCGCGGCAGTGGTGAGATCCTGATAAATCATCGGTGACGGCATGGCGGGTCTCCTTTACAGACGTCCGGCGGAATAGAGGGGCGCGGCGCGATCGCGCGGGCGCCTATTGAATCTGGTCTACATTTGCCGGTCTGCACAAAAAAACGTACAGAAATCAGCGGTCACGCACAAAATAGAGTGGGAAATGATTCAGGAAGGAGAAGACGAACTCATGACCGGAAGATCATTACTCAGAGAGCGTATCGCCCGACACCGGGCCGGGCGATAGCGGTGGCGATTTACAGCAGCGCTTTCGCTTTAGCGACCACGTTGTCGACGGTGAAGCCGAACTCCTCGAACAGCTGCTCAGCCGGCGCAGACTCACCGAAGGTGGTCATGCCAACGATGGCGCCATTCAGGCCAACGTATTTGAACCAGTAGTCCGCAATACCGGCTTCCACAGCAACGCGCGCAGAAACGGCTTTCGGCAGTACGGATTCACGGTAGGCCGCATCCTGCTTGTCGAATGCGTCGGTAGACGGCATGGAAACCACGCGCGCCTTCACGCCTTCGGCAGTCAGTTTGTCCCACGCGGCCACTGCCAGCTCAACTTCAGAACCGGTGGCGATGAAGATCAGTTCCGGCTGCGAGCCGGCGCAATCTTTCAGCACATACCCGCCGCGGGCCACGTTTGCCAGCTGCTCTGCGGTACGCTCCTGCTGCGCCAGGTTCTGACGGGAGAGGATCAGCGCGGTCGGGCCGTCCTGACGCTCCACGCCATATTTCCACGCAATCGCGGATTCCACCTGGTCACACGGACGCCAGGTGGACATGTTCGGGGTCACACGCAGGGAAGCCACCTGCTCTACCGGCTGGTGAGTCGGGCCGTCTTCGCCCAGACCGATGGAGTCGTGGGTGTAGACCATCACCTGACGCTGTTTCATCAGCGCCGCCATACGTACCGCGTTACGCGCATATTCCACAAACATCAGGAAGGTGGAGGTGTACGGCAGGAAACCACCGTGCAGCGCAATACCGTTGGCAATCGCGGTCATACCGAATTCACGCACGCCGTAATGGATGTAGTTCCCGGCGGTGTCTTCGTTGATCGGCTTAGAACCGGACCACAGGGTCAGGTTGGACGGCGCCAGGTCGGCAGAACCGCCGAGGAATTCCGGCAGCAGCGGGCCAAACGCTTCGATGGCGTTCTGCGAGGCTTTACGGCTGGCGATTTTCGCCGGGTTGGCCTGCAGCTTCGCGATGAACTCGCTGGCTTTCGCGTCGAAGTCAGACGGCATCTCACCTTTCATACGACGGGTGAATTCGGCCGCTTCCTGCGGGAAGGCTTTGGCGTAAGCCGCAAACTTCTCGTTCCATGCGGCTTCTTTCGCCTGGCCTGCCTCTTTCGCATCCCACTGGGCATAGATCTCAGACGGGATTTCAAACGGCGCGTATTTCCAGCCCAGCGCTTCGCGGGTCAGCGCGATTTCCGCGTCGCCCAGCGGCGCGCCGTGGGAATCATGGGTGCCTGCCTTGTTCGGCGAACCGAAGCCGATGATGGTTTTGCACATCAGCAGGGACGGTTTGTCGGTGACCGCACGCGCTTCTTCTACCGCGCGTTTGATGGCGTCAGCGTCGTGACCGTCCACGCCGCGCACCACGTGCCAGCCGTAGGCTTCAAAGCGTTTCGCGGTATCGTCTGTGAACCAGCCTTCAACGTGGCCGTCGATAGAGATGCCGTTGTCATCATAGAAGGCCACCAGTTTGCCCAGTTTCAGGGTCCCGGCCAGGGAGCACACTTCGTGAGAAATGCCTTCCATCATGCAGCCGTCGCCCATAAAGGCGTAGGTGTAGTGGTCAACGATGTCGTGGCCCGGACGGTTAAACTGCGCCGCCAGGGTTTTCTCGGCGATAGCCATCCCGACCGCGTTAGCGATACCCTGACCCAGCGGACCGGTGGTGGTTTCCACGCCCGCGGTGTAGCCGACTTCCGGGTGACCCGGGGTTTTGGCGTGCAGCTGGCGGAAGTTTTTCAGCTCGGATATCGGCAGATCGTAGCCAGTGAGGTGCAGCAGGCTGTAAATCAGCATCGAACCATGGCCATTGGACAGGACAAAACGGTCACGGTCAGCCCACGCCGGATTGTTCGGGTTATGGTTCAGGAAATCACGCCACAGCACTTCGGCAATGTCAGCCATACCCATCGGGGCACCCGGGTGGCCGGATTTGGCTTTCTGTACAGCGTCCATGCTCAGGGCGCGCAGCGCATTGGCGCACTGGCGGCGAGTGGTATTTGTCGTCTTCATCGGTCTGTTTCCCCTGCGGCCTACAGCATCTGCTGAATCTGTTGTTCCAGTTTCACCTGATCGACAGCAAACAGGCGGATCCCTTCCGCCAGTTTTTCCACTGCCATAGGATCCTGATGATGCTGCCAGAGAAACTCCGCCTGTGTCATCGGGCTGGGACGGGTTTCCGTCACGCAGCCGGGAGCCAGCTGACGGGTCAGCGCGCCTTCGCTGGCCGCCAGCTCGTCCAGCAGCGCCGGAGAGATGGTCAGGCGATCGCAGCCCGCCAGCGCCTGGATCTGCTCAATACGACGGAAGCTGGCGCCCATTACCACCGTGTCATAGCCATGGGATTTGTAATACTGATAAATCTGGCGCACGGAGACCACGCCCGGGTCGCTGTCCACCTGATAGGCTGACTGCGGCTGGTGCTTCTGATACCAGTCGTAGATGCGCCCCACAAAGGGCGAGATGAGAAAGACGCCCGCTTCGGCGCACGCCCGGGCCTGAGCGAAAGAAAACAGCAGCGTCAGGTTGCAGTTTATACCGCTCTGCTCCAGCTCTTCGGCAGCGCGAATGCCCTCCCAGGTGGCGGCGAGCTTAATTAAAATCCGCTCGGGACCAATGCCATTTTTTTCATATAACTGGATAAGCTTGCGCGCCTTCGCGACGCACATTCCGCGATCCCAGGCAAAGCGGGCATCCACTTCGGTGGAGATACGCCCGGGCACATGGCGCAGCACCTCGCTGCCGATATCCACTGCCACCTGATCGCAGGCGTTAATCAACTGCGTTTCTGCGCTGCCCCCCTGGCGGCGTGCCTTGCCAATCGCATCGGCAATCAGCGGCTGATACTGCGGCAACTGCGCGGCCTTCAGCACCAGCGAAGGGTTGGTGGTCGCATCCTGTGGAGCAAACTTTTTAATCGATTCAATATCGCCGGTATCAGCAACAACCGTGGTGTATTTTTTCAGTTCGTCTAACTGGCTCATCATCTGTTCCTTATCTTACGACTGCGGAGGTTAATCTCTGGCATGCTGGTGTTCGTAATAATCAATACGTTCCACTTTGGGCGCGGAGCCGCCGCCTTCATATTCGGACTCAAGCCATGCCTGAATAATTTTTTTGCCCAGCTCAGTGCCAATCACCCGCGCGCCGAGGGTAATAATCTGCGCGTTGTTACTTTTACGCGCTCGCTCAGCAGAGAAGGTATCGTGACACTGGGCGGCGCGGACCCCGGGGACTTTATTGGCCACAATACTCATCCCAATGCCGGTACCGCAGATCAGGATGCCGCGATCGTGTTCGCCCTGTTTAATCGACATCGCCACCGCATGGGCAACATCCGGATAAACGGTACTCCCCTGGCGTTTATCGCTGCTGTAATCCGCGACGTTAATTCCCAGCCCATTCAAATAAGCGACGATAGTATCGCGAAAAGCATAGGCGGCATCATCCGCACCAATAGCGATTGTTTTCATGGTTATTTCCTTAATTTAACAGTACGTCTTAATGACAATTCGGGTAAAACGAAATTTGATCGCCAGGCTGAATAATTTGTGGTGGTTCGCCGTAAAGGTGTACCGTCCCGGGTAATTCAGCGATATCTGCGCCATCAAAATTTAGCGTGATATGGCCAAGCTGTCGTAAATTTGCCGTTGCCACACTGCCTACCGCGGTCACCCGATAATTTTTATCATTTAATTTCATTCGCTGACCGGGCGATAACTCGGCGGTCAGTTCGCTGGCCTGGTGTACGGCGCAATAACTCGCAATATCGTCGGGAACGGCATCGGAGAATAAAATAAGCCGCTGCTCCCGCAGAGAGCACTCAACATATTCCCCGACGGCGGTAATTCGTAATGAATACAACGGCACGCTCATACTATTTGTGTCCTTTGGCGGCAGGGGAAGATAATGTCACGCTCTCTTCACTTTTCGCGTCTTGCAAAGGTTCAGCGGCTGGCGCCCGCTTTTTCAGCCGTTTATCAAACCAGGCGACCAGTATCGGCGCGGTGATCATGGTGATAATGCTCGCCGTCGCCAGCTGCGCGGTGGCAGCATCCACGTACATCGCCAGCGAAGGATCCGCCTGGGCAACCATCGCCGGCGTCAGCGCTGAGCTGGCGGCGGTGGTTCCCAGCGCGGCGCCCAGCGCGCTTTTCTTCTTCAAAAACAGGTTGTAGATAAAGTAGAACACAATCCCGGTGAGCGCGGAGATAATCCCCAACAGGATCCCGGACAGGCCGGCGGTAAACACTGTATTGATGCTGGAGTTGGCGCCGATGGCGAACGACATAATAATGATCACCAGCGGCTGCGCCGCGGCGCATAACTGTTTAAAACGTTCGTCCAGATTGCCCCACAGCATGCCAATCAGCAGCGGGATAAGCATCGACAGCAGCGCGGCGAAGGGAATATTGGCCAGGCCGCTGACGCCCAGCACCATCATGGTGACAAACGGACCATCCTTGATGCAGAACACGGAGATCGCCCCGGCATCACTGGCATCGCCATAGTTGCTGCACAATGCGATATAGAGGGAGCTGTTCGAGCTGGTCAGGCAGGCAATCAGCGCCAGGGTCGATATCCCGAGAAATCCGCTCGGGCCAAACAACGTTCCCGCGGCCCATACCGCCAGGGCCCCGGCCAGACATTTGAGAAACAGCAGCACCGCGCCTTTATAGAGCGGCAACCCGGCCTGACGGATATTGATCGAGGTTCCGCAAATGAGTAAAAATATGCCCATCATGGCGCTGGAACCGACTTTAAATAAAGCGGTGGTCGGGCCGCCAATACTGAGCACCTGGGGAGCAAAGGTATTAATCAATATTGCCACCAGCAGTGGAATAATGATTAGCCCACCGGGCACCTTATTCATTTTCTCAAGTATATTAATATTCATAGGGTGACTCTTAAATTAAGATTTAACAGAGATAACGACGCAATACTACCCTGACGACCATTACGTCGTTTATTAGTTATTAGATGACTGGGTTATTGCTGTGCTTCTTGATAAATTCGATCAACAATGGTGCTAATAATATCCTCCGGTCCGGTTAACCCTCCTTTTCCGACACAAATTAAGCCGGCATAATCGCCACCAATAATTCGCACCATATCGGTTTGTGGGATGACATAATCAATCATTTCTATTCCGGTGGCACCCAGCTCTTTTAGTACATTAACCATAGTGTCGCCGCCGGTCATATACAGTCCTTTAATTTCACCGGAGGCGCAGTTAAGCACCTCGCGCACAATACTGCCCAGCCCCTGGTTAATATTTTGCGCAGCCTCACCGTGGGCCAGAGCAAATCTCTGTTCCTCCTCCTGAAGGTTCAGCAACCGCCCGGTCAACGCGGACTCAAAAACAAAGAGCGCGTTGTGCTGCGCCGGAACGCACTGCCGGGCATGCTGTACCACGCGATTGACTTCAATTTCAGCGGCGTTTTTCCGGTCAACCAACAGCTCGGCATCCACCGGGATATGGCAGACCCGGGCATCCCTGGCGATTAAATACTGGAGCTGCTTTTTGGTTACGGGCGTAGCGCTGCCAGCGACGATCAGAATCGAGCCGCGCTGGCTGTCCGCTGTCAGGCTCGCGGGCGCACTGCTCCGCGCTTCGCGCATCAGACCGCGACGAACCGCCAGCCGTTCGGTAAAGGGCCCCGGATCGACGGCCAGTACGTTCCAGTTCAGGGCCACGACCGCCCCGGCGATGGCATCAACATCGTCGACGGTAATCGCATCGACCACTATCACCCGCACGCCGCGCTGCTGCTGTTCCTGTAAATCCTGCTGGATTTGCCCTTCGCCTTTCATCACCGACGTCAGCGCGATATGCCCGACCTGATGATGGGTCTGCGCCGCCAACAGTCCCGGCACCCACGACTCGGTGACAGGGGTACGTACATCACGAGCCACATCGGTCCGCGACAGGGCTACCGAATCAATCACCGAATAACCGCCGACGAGAATACGCCGTGACTGCGGCATCGCCGGCACCACAACCGCCACCGTCTCCTGCGGCAGTTGTTCCAGCATGGCATCGATTTCAAATCCGATGCCGCCGCGCAGCGTGGTATCAATCCGCTTGGTGAAGTAGTGCGCGCCGCGAGCCTGCAGCTGTTTCACCGCAGCGCTCACTTTGTGCTGGGCCTCCGCTTTCGGCAATGGGCGGCTGTCGCTGCTGACCACCATCGCCGGATACTCTACCTCATTGCGGGCGAAGGATTCGGTATCGAAAAACGCGGCGGTTTTTAAACCGCTGCGCGCCAGCAGCACCCCGACGGTGGTCGCCCCGGTCAGATCGTCAGCCACGATCCCAAGCTTTCCACCCTCCCCTTGCGGCCAGACCATTTCAATACAGGCAGGCGTTACCCCGGAGACGTAGATCCCTTCGTGTATAAATTCCGCCAGCGGGCCGCTTTTACCGGTGGGGTGCAGGTTAATGGTGGGAATTCTCCGCTTCGGATAGAGTCCGCAGCGCAACGTGCCGCCGCAGTCGATGACCATTAAACCAATCTCTTCCGCCGGCGGTTCGCCATTTTTGAATACATCAATGGAGGGCCAGCCGGTCAGTTCGCTCAGGCGGTCAACGACCGGAGGGCGGATGCCCCCGGTGATGTACGCAATCTTTTTCCCCTGACCCAGCGTGATAGTCAGTGGCCCGCCCCAGCCCTTACAGCCCTTGCTAATCAACAGATGTTTTTCCATTTCTCTGTCCTCGTGATTCGCATGAACCTCAGCGATTATTGATGCTTCATTTTCCAGTAACGGGCCGCCACCAGCGTCGACTCCAGCATACTGACGGTACCTGCCTTACCGGTACCGGCAATATCAAACGCCGTTCCATGGTCAACGGAGCTGCGCATAAACGGCAGACCGAAGGTAATGGTGATCGACCGTTCAAAGTCGAGGGTTTTGCAGGCGATATGCCCCTGATCGTGATACAGCGAGAGAATGGCGTCGTAGCGCCCCTGTTTGCCGAGATGGAACACGGAATCGGCCGGAACCGGCCCGATAGCGTTGATCCCCATCTCCTGAGCGGCTTTCACTGCCGGGATCAGATTGTCAGCCTCTTCGTGACCAAACAGACCGTTGTCGGAACCATGCGGGTTCAGCGCGGCCACGGCAATGCGCGGATTGTTGATGTTCAGGGCGGTAAATTCATGGTGGATCTGCTGAACGCAGGCCAGCACCCGCGCTTTGTTGGCATAGTCACAGGCTGCTTTTAGCGCCATATGACGACTCACGAAGAAGACGCGCAGGTTGTGGACGTGGAACATGGTCAGACCGTAATCAGATTGGGTTTCCACCTGATAGATTTCGGTATGGCCCGGGAGCTTACATCCTGCCAGCTTGATGGCTTCCTTATGAATTGGTGCAGTCGAGACCACGTCGATCAGTCCCGCTTTGCCCAGCTCGATCGACTTCATCACATAGTCCAGCGACATTTGCCCCGCCAGCTTCTGCACCTTGCCCCATTCGATGCTGTCGCAATCGTAGTCGCCGGTTTCCAGAACATCCAGCGTCCCCCAGCTGAAACGGGCCTCCTGCGGATGGGCAATTTTATGGATAGCAAAATCGCAGCCCATGATTTTCATTGCCCGGGAGATAATCGGTACCGAGCCGATCAGGAACGGTTTGCACTCGTCATACACGCTTTTGTCCATCATGGTGGCCACGGTGATCTCGGGGCCGATCCCTGCCGGATCGCCGATGGTAATCGCCACAACGGGTTTTTTCTCTGCTGACATCATGCGCCTCTCATTGTCTCAGTTGATTGATCATATGTTCATTGCTAAATCATATGCACAAAACATTACCTGATTAATAACGCTTCATTGGTGATGGAGATCACATAAAAAAATTCATAGATTTTTTTTATCGAAAAATGTGATCTAACATATGTTCACTACGTGATAAAAAGTTCAACCTCAATACAGGGTATGGCACCCACATTTGGCAAGCGTTTGATTTTATTAACAGGAGAAGCAACGATGACCCCGATATGGTTAGGAACCAGCTGGAAAATGAATAAGCCGCTGTCGCAGGCCATGGCCTGGTGCGAAACGCTGGCAGCGCGGATGCCTGAGGGCTGTCACCCCGCTATTCAGCCCTTCGTCATTCCCCCCTTCACCGCGATCCAACCCGTCAGCCATTTTCTGCAAACGCATCAGTTACCGCTTCTGACCGGCGCGCAGAATATGCATGAAGCGGATCAGGGCGCCTGGACCGGGGAAATCTCGGCGGCCATGTTGGCAGAAACCGGCGCCACGCTTGTTGAGCTGGGACATTCAGAACGACGCGCCGCCTTTAATGAAAGCGATGCCGCGATTAATCGAAAAGTGCATAGCGCCTTAGGTCATGGCCTGCGCCCGCTGATCTGTATTGGCGATAGCGCCGAGGAGAAACGCTGGCAGGTGTCGCGTGAAAGCGTGGTGCGGCAGATGAAGATCGCCCTGTATGGCCTGAGCCACCAGCAGGCGCTGCGGACCCTGATTGCGTATGAACCGGTGTGGGCCATTGGCGAACATGGTACGCCCGCCTCACCGCAGGAGGCGGGTGTCATTCATCAGGCGCTACGTCAGGCGCTTTGCGAGCTGTTTGGTCACGACACGGGAACCCGTATCCCGCTGCTCTATGGCGGCAGCGTTACGCTGCAAAATGCGGTGGAACTGCTGCGCCAGCAGGAGATCAATGGGTTGTTTATCGGCCGCGCGGCCTGGGACGCGCAAGGATATTGCGACATTGTTCAACGCGTTACACAGGAATTTATTTCACAGGCGCAGTAATATAAAAGGGACATCAGAGATGGAAATGCCAGGCCATGATTGAACAAGACTCAGATTACGCCCTGCTCACTGAAATTGCGGTGGCTTATTACGACCAGGAACAAACGCAGGAAGAGATTGCCAGGCGATTTGGCATTTCACGTATCAAAGTCGGGCGCCTGCTGAAAAAAGCGCGTCAGGAAGGGATTGTTGAGATCAGCGTCAAATACCATCCGGTCTTCAGCTCCCAGATTGAGCAGCAGTTTATTTCGCACTTTGGCATTAAGCGCGCGCTGATTGCCCTGGATCACCATGATGAAGATGAGCAGCGCCAGCAGGTGGCGGCCCTGGTCAGTAACTATCTGGCTGGCGTGTTAAAAAACGATATGACCGTCACCGTTGGTCAGGGGCGCAATGTGGCCGCGGTGGCGAATCACGTCGGCGTATTTCCGGAGCGCCACTGCCGCTTTATCTGCGGCATCGGCGGAACCAAGCGCGACAATCAGCTGATTGACGCCGACCACATCAGCCGGAACCTGGCGCGCAAATTTAACGGCTTCAGCGAAACGCTTTACGCCCCGGCCTATGTGGAAACCCCGGAGCTGCGCGCCGCCTTTATGCAAAACCGCCTGATTAAGGCCACGCTCGAACAGGCCAGCAAAGCTGACGTGGCGATCATTGGCCTCGGCGATATGAATGAAAACAGCTTTATGGTCCAGCTCGGCTGGTTTACGCCGCAGGAAATTGCCACCGCGCGTCAGGAGCAGGGGGTGGTGGGCGATCTGGCGGGATACAGCTTTTTCAATATTCAGGGCAAACCCGTCGATACGGTGATGAATGACCGGGTCATTGGCTTAAGTCTCGAACAGCTGCGGGCCATTCCCTGCGTGATCGCTATCGCCTCGGAAAGCACGAAAGCGACGGCGATCCTGGGAGCATTACGCACCGGGGTTATCGATGTGCTGGCTACCAGCGCCTCGAACGCCCGTTCGGTCATTAATATGCAAAAGGCGCTATAGATAAGCCACGGCGCAGGCGGCGGCTCAGCGTCGACCGCCGTCGCGCTGGCCTTTGCCCTTCCCTTTTTCGGCTCGCCGCTGCATAAAATCTTCAATGATGCCGACGATCCCGTTGAGAGGTTTCCACAGTACCACCAGCAGCAGCATGGGGCCGTATATCCGCACACCCCCTGTCGCGACCTGACCGATGCACAGCAGGGCTAAGATATCCAGCAGCAGGCACAATGCGCTGCCAGTGCCGACGAACAGACACAGCAGGAAGAGGATCGGCCGGCTATCGGCGTGTAACGGTAAAGCGCGCTGGCTCCAGACGCCGACGATAATGGCCGCGATCAACATGATCGCTTCGATAACCAGCGGATTATGCATGGTCTGACTCCTGTCATGACGTATCATCCTTGTCAGCAGCGCGGCCGGCGGCGCTGGGCTACGCCCTGGCTACCGGCAGGCTGCTGCCGTTTACTGCGCATTTTCCTGCAACAGCTTATCGATAAAGGCGGGCACCACTTCGCTTGCCAGCCCGTAGTGCTTTTCGGCAAACTCGCTGCCCACCTGGCTGGGTTCCAGGTTCAGCTCAACGGTATGGGCGCCGTGCAGCCGCGCCTCGTGCACAAAGCCGGCCGCCGGATAGACATGGCCGGAGGTGCCGATGGCGATAAAAATATCCGCGTCGGCCAGCGCGCTGTAGATCTCATCCATCCCCAGCGGCATCTCGCCAAACCAGACCACGTGCGGACGCAGCGCCGCCGGGAACTGGCAGCAGTGGCATTTGTCCTCAGCGGTGACGTCGCCGGTCCACTCCAGCACCTGGCCGCTCCACGAACAGCGCACCTTCAGCAGTTCGCCGTGCATATGGATCACCCGGCGGTTGCCGGCGCGCTCGTGCAGATTATCAATATTCTGGGTGACCAGCAGAAAATGGTCGCCCAGCAGATCCTCCAGACGCGCCAGCGCCAGATGCGCCGCGTTCGGCGCGATCTCCGGGCTCTGCAGCTGGCGACGACGGGCGTTGTAGAACGCCTGCACCAGCGCCGGATCGCGGGCGAAGCCTTCCGGCGTCGCCACATCTTCTACCCGATGCTCTTCCCACAGGCCATCGGCCGCGCGGAAGGTTTTGATCCCCGACTCTGCCGAGATGCCCGCGCCGGTTAACACCACCACTCTCGGTTTTGCCATCGCTTCAGGTTTCATCCTGTCCTCCCTAAAGAAAATCCGCTGACGCAGACGGTCACGCAACCGACGTTTATTGCGACGAAAACGGCTCAATCGATGTAAACGGCGCGACTGCATAGCTACCTCTGTGGTTAATGGGTCAGATGAAGGAAAGCCGCACCGCGCATTCCCCCGGCATCGCCGTGGCGCGCGCGCTCAATGCGCGGTACCCTGGCGACCGGCAGAAGATGGCGCGGCAATCGCTGTGCCAGCCCTTCGCTAATGGCCGTAAAGTTAGATAATCCACCGCCGAGCACCAGCAAATCCGGGTCGACAATGGTCAGTATATTCCCCAGACACACCGCCAGCAGATCGAGATAGCGCTCAACGTGCGCCTGGGCGCGCGGATCGTGCTGCTGCCACTGCGCCACAATCTCCGGTGAGGAGAGCGATTGCTGATAAAAATGTTCGTACAGCCAGGCGAAACCGCGACCGGAGAGATAATTTTCAATGCAGCCCAGCTGGCCACAGCCGCAGCGCAGCAGCGGAAAATCGCGCCCGACCACCTCCAGGGCATCGACCGGCAGACGAATATGACCAAACTCGCCGGTGATATAGCTATGTCCGGTAATCGATTTACCGTCCAACACCAGGCCGCCGCCCACGCCGGTGCCGAGGATCAGCCCCATCACCAGCGGGTATTGCGTAAACTCATCGTCCCACGCTTCTGACAGCGCGAAACAGTTGGCGTCATTATCGAGGCGCACATCGCGCCCCAGCCGCGCGCTGAGGTCGGCGCGCAGCGGCCGGCCGCTGGCGGCTGGCACGTTAGCGGCATACAGCGTGCCGTCTGCGGTTTCCGGCATCCCCGGAATACCGATCCCGACCGACCCCTGCTGGTCGAAGCGCTCATCGGCCTCGCGCACCAGCGCCTCTACCGCCTGGAGAAAATCCTCATAACTGCTTTTCGGCGTGGCGACGCGTTTTTCCCACTGCAGCCGCCGCTCCTGATTAAATACGCCCAGCGCTATCTTGCTGCCGCCAATGTCAAATCCATAATACATTTCAGCAATTCCTCTTGTGTCGTCAGCAAAGCCGACGATGACGATAAATTACTGGCCACTCAGCACCCTCGCCGGGTCGATACGGCTGGCGCGGCGGGCGGGATACCAGCTGGCCAGCAAACTCAGCAACAGTGCCGTCACCAGCACATAAAAGACGTCCAGCCAGTGCAGTTCTGACGGCAGGAAGTCAATAAAATAGATGTCGCCGGAGAGGAATTTATGCCCAATCAGGTATTCGATGCCGTTAATGATTGACGTCAGATTCAACGCGCAGATCACGCCGATCACCACCCCGAACAGGCTGCCTACCGATCCGGCTAATAAACCATACCACACGAAAATCGCGCGAATTAAGCCGTCTTTTGCGCCAAGCGTGCGCAGCACCGCAATATCACCGCTTTTGTCTTTGACCGCCATCACCAGCGTCGAGACGATGTTAAAACAGGCCACGCCGATCACCAGCACCATCGCCAGGTACATAATGGCGCGGATCATCTGGATGTCGCGATACATATAGCCATAGGTGCCGATCCAGCTCTTGATGTAGACGTAGCTGTTGGTCACCTCGCCGGCGTCGCGCACCAGCTTGTTCGCGTGAAAAACGTCGGTGACCTTGATGGCGATGCCGGTCACGCTGCCGCCCATCTCCAGATACTGCTGCGCATCCTGCATTGGGATCATGGCAAAACTATGATCGAGCTGGCCGCTCAGCTGTAAAATTCCGGTCACATGCAGCCTGACGCGTTTTGGCTGCAGCAGCTGATGGTCGGCGTCGGCGTTAGGGATCATGATCGACACCCAGTCCCCCTGCTTCACGTGCAGCGCATCGGCGACCCCTTTCCCCAGAATCACCTGCTGTTCGCCAGCCTTGAAGCCGGCCCACGCGTTGTTCTGAACGAAGGTAGGCAGCGCGCTGAGCCGGGTTTCCTGCTGCGGGTCGACGCCTTTCACCTGGATGGCGCGCATATTACTGCCGCTCTCCACCAGGCCGGTGAAGTTAATATAGGGCGCTGCCGCGACAATTCCCTTCACCTTCTGCACCTTCGCCAGCGCTTCCTGCCAGTTATTCCACGGCTGATTCACGGGTTCGATTTCACCGTGCGGCACCACCGCCAGCACGCGGTTGTTCAGCTCGCGCTCAAAGCCGTTCATCGCGCTGAGGCCGACGATCAGCACCGCCACTCCCAGCGCAATGCCGATGGTGGAGATCACCGAGATCAGCGACACCATGCCGCCGCGCCGCCGTCCGCGGCTGAAACGCAATGCAATCAGTAACGATAACGGAGACGCCATTACTCGGCCCCCATCAGGGTCAGGTCGGCGGTCAGGCGGCCATCGCGCATCTCCAGCTGGCGGCTCATGCGCTTCGCCAGCTGCAGGTCGTGGGTCACCACCAGAAACGCGGTGCGCTGCGCGACGTTCAGTTCGCCCAGCAGCTGGAAGATGCTGTCGGCGTTGCGGGCATCAAGGTTACCGGTCGGTTCATCCGCCAGCACCAGCCGCGGTTTATTCACCAGCGCGCGGGCAATCGCCACCCGCTGGCGTTCGCCGCCGGAGAGCTCCGACGGACGGTGATGGCTGCGGTGTTCAAGCCCGACCGCCTGCAGCATCGCTTTCGCCTGGCGTTCAATGTCCGCCGGCTTCTTTTTGCCAATCAGCAGCGGCATCGCCACGTTTTCCAGCGCGCTAAAGTCCGGCAGCAGATGGTGGAACTGATAGATAAAGCCCAGCTCGCGGTTACGCAGGTCGGCGCGCGCGGCGGTGGAGAGCTTACTCATCGGCTGGCCGGAGAAAATCACATCGCCAGAGGTGGGCGTATCCAGGCCGCCGAGCAGATGCAGCAGCGTACTTTTACCGGAGCCGGAGGTGCCGACAATGGCCATCATCTCGCCTTCGCCAATGCTGAAGCTGACATTGTGCAGGACATCGGTTTGCACATTGCCTTCCTGATAGCGTTTGCACAGGTTGTCGCATTGCAGCAGGATCTTATTCATAACGTAAAGCCTCAGCGGGTTGGGTGGCGGCAGCGCGCCAGGAAGGGTACAACGTAGACAACAGGGCCAGCACCATCGCCACCAGGGCGATAACAATGACCTGCAGCGGCTCAATAGCCACCGGCAGCGCCGCGCCGTCAAGGAAGGCGCCGATGATCGGCATTAAATTATTCAGCTGGCTGGCCAGCAGGGCGCCAAGCACCGCTCCCAGCAGCGCGCCGACGATCCCGGCGCTGGCACCCTGCACCATAAAGACGGCCATAATCTGCCGCGGCGTCAGCCCCTGAGTCTGCAGGATCGCCACTTCGCCCTGCTTCTCCATCACCATCATCCCCAGCGAGGTAATAATGTTGAAGGCCGCGACGGCGACGATCAGGCTCAGCAGCAGGCCCATCATGTTTTTCTCCATGCGCACAGCCTGGAACAGTTCGCCCTTGCGCTCGCGCCAGTCCTGCCACTGGGTACCTGGCGGCAGCGTCTGCTGGCTCAGGGTGTCGACCTGCAGCGGTTTATCCAGCCACAGGCGCCAGCCGGTGATATTGCCCAGCGGGTAGCGCATCAGACGGGAGGCGTCGTCGATATTGGTCAGCATCTGATAGCCATCGACTTCGCTGTTGGCGGCGAAGGTGCCGATGACCGTGAACAGACGCTGGCTCGGCACGCGGCCCATCGGCGTAAACTGACTGGCGGAAGGAACCATCACGCGGATTTTATCGCCGCGATTAACCCCCAGCTGGCCCGCCAGCTGCTCACCGAGAATAACGTTATATTTGCCCGCCTGCAGATCGCTCTGTTTGACGTTCACCAGGTACGGAGTCAGGGGATCGTTCTGCGCCGGATCAATGCCCAGCATCACCCCAACCGCCACGCTGCGCGCGCTCTGCAGCACCACGTCGCCGGTGGTGATCGGCGCTACGCGGGTCACGCCCTGGAGTTTCGCCTCGCGCTCCGGCAGTTGCTGAGGGTTCACCGAGCCTTGTTTAGCGCTAAGAATGGCCTGCGGCATCAGCCCCAGGATGTTGTTTTGCAGCTCGCGTTCAAAGCCGTTCATCACCGACAGGACCGTCACCAGCGCCATTACGCCAAGCGTAATACCGATAGTTGAGAGCCAGGAGACGAAACGACCGAAGCGGTCGGCTGCGCGCCCGCGCATATAGCGCAGGCCGATAAAGAGTGCGGCAGGTTGGTACATGTCATCCATCTGGTTGCTGATAGCCGATGCCCGAGTATATAAGCGATTAGGGGCAGCGTAAATGACTGATACCTGACGACTTTATTAGCAATAATCCTAAAAACCAAGCAAATACAAACGGATAGATAAGTACTTACTTATTTATCTTTACGCTTATCAACCGCGCTGACCTTTCTTCACCCAATACCTGATGGCAATTCGGGTTGGCGAATCCAGGCCAATCGCGGATAATCTCACTATTGAATATCAGCGAGTTGCCCTCCATATCGGCAGAGCGAATCCCCAAGAGATCATGAAACCGTCTATGCCTGAACAATATCGATACTCATTGCCGGTCAAAGCCGGCGATCAGCGCCAGCTTGGCGAGTTGACCGGCGCAGCCTGCGCCACCCTGGTGGCGGAGATGGCCGAACGCCACAACGGCCCGGTGGTGCTGGTGGCGCCTGACATGCAAAACGCGCTGCGTCTGAACGACGAAATCAGGCAGTTTACCGACAGCATGGTGATGGGGCTGGCGGACTGGGAAACGCTCCCTTACGACAGCTTCTCGCCGCATCAGGACATCATCTCCTCCCGTCTTGCCACCCTTTACCAGTTACCCACTATGCAGCGCGGCGTGCTGATCGTCCCGGTCAGCACCCTGATGCAGCGCGTCTGTCCGCACAGTTTCCTTCACGGCCACGCGCTGGTGATGAAAAAGGGCCAGCGCCTGTCGCGCGATGCGCTGCGCGCTCAGCTGGAGGGCGCCGGCTACCGCCATGTCGATCAGGTGATGGAGCACGGCGAATATGCCACTCGCGGCGCGCTGCTCGACCTGTTCCCGATGGGCAGCGATCAGCCCTACCGCCTCGATTTCTTTGACGATGAAATCGACAGCCTGCGCCTGTTCGACGTCGACAGCCAGCGTACGCTGGAGGAAGTGGCGGCCATTAACCTGCTGCCGGCACACGAATTTCCCACCGACCAGACCGCCATCGAGCTGTTCCGCAGCCAGTGGCGCGATCGCTTTGAGGTGAAGCGCGATGCCGAACATATCTATCAGCAGGTCAGTAAAGGAACGCTACCTGCCGGTATCGAATACTGGCAGCCGCTGTTCTTCAGCGAGCCGCTGCCGCCGTTATTTAGCTATTTCCCGGCCAGCACGCTGATCGTCAACACTGGCGATCTGGAAGCCAGCGCGGAGCGATTCCAGAATGAAGCCCGGGCCCGTTTTGAAAACCGCGGCGTCGACCCGATGCGCCCGCTCCTGCCGCCTGAGCTGCTGTGGCTACGCAGCGATGAGCTGTTCAGCGAACTGAAAAAATGGCCGCGCGTGCAGCTGAAAACCGAGCGTCTGGCGGACAAAGCGGCGAATACCAATCTGGGCTACCAGACGCTGCCGGACCTCGCGGTGCAGGCACAAAACAAAGCGCCGCTGGATAATCTGCGTCGCTTCCTCGAAGCGTTTACCGGCCCGGTGATCTTCTCGGTGGAAAGCGAGGGTCGCCGTGAAGCGCTGAGCGAAATGCTGGCGCGGATCAAAGTTGCGCCAAAACACGTGCGGCGGCTGGAGGAAGCCACCGGCAGCGGCCGCTATCTGATGATTGGCGCCGCCGAGCACGGGTTTATCGACAGCCAGCGCGATCTGGCGCTGATTTGCGAGAGCGACCTGCTCGGCGAGCGGGTGGCGCGCCGTCGTCAGGATTCCCGTCGCACCATCAACCCTGACACCCTGATTCGCAACCTCGCCGAACTGCATATCGGCCAACCCGTGGTTCACCTTGAGCACGGCGTGGGCCGTTACGCGGGGATGACCACTCTGGAAGCGGGCGGCATCACCGGCGAATACCTGATGTTGACCTACGCCAACGATGCCAAATTGTACGTTCCGGTATCGTCCCTGCATCTTATCAGCCGCTACGCCGGCGGAGCGGAAGAGAACGCGCCGCTGCACAAGCTGGGCGGCGATGCCTGGACCCGGGCGCGACAAAAAGCGGCTGAGAAAGTACGCGACGTGGCGGCCGAGCTGCTGGATATCTACGCCCAGCGCGCGGCGAAAGCCGGCTTTGCCTTTAAGCATGACCGCGAACAATATCAGCTGTTCTGCGACGGCTTCCCGTTTGAAACCACGCCGGACCAGGCGCAGGCGATTAACGCCGTCCTCAGCGATATGTGCCAGCCGCTGGCCATGGACCGCCTGGTGTGCGGCGATGTGGGCTTCGGCAAGACCGAAGTGGCCATGCGCGCCGCCTTCCTCGCCGTGGAGAACCACAAGCAGGTGGCGGTGCTGGTGCCGACCACCCTGCTGGCTCAGCAGCACTATGACAACTTCCGCGATCGTTTCGCCAACTGGCCAGTACGCATCGAAATGCTCTCCCGTTTCCGCAGCGCTAAAGAGCAGGCGCAGATCCTTGAGCAGGCTGCGGAAGGCAAAATCGATATCTTAATCGGCACGCACAAGCTGTTGCAGAGCGAAGTGAAGCTGCGCGATCTCGGGCTGCTGATCGTCGACGAAGAGCACCGGTTTGGCGTTCGTCACAAAGAGCGCATCAAAGCGATGCGCGCCGATGTCGATATCCTGACCCTCACCGCCACACCGATCCCGCGAACGCTGAACATGGCGATGAGCGGGATGCGCGATCTGTCGATCATCGCCACGCCGCCGGCGCGCCGCCTGGCGGTGAAGACCTTTGTTCGCGAATACGACGCCCTGGTGGTGCGCGAGGCGATCCTGCGCGAAACGCTACGCGGAGGCCAGGTCTACTATCTGTTTAATGACGTTGAGAACATCCAGAAAGCCGCCGACAAGCTGGCGGAGCTGGTGCCTGAGGCGCGGATCGCCATCGGTCATGGTCAGATGCGGGAGCGCGAACTGGAGCGGGTGATGAATGACTTCCATCACCAGCGCTTCAATGTGCTGGTGTGCACCACTATCATCGAAACCGGGATCGACATTCCCACCGCCAACACCATCATCATTGAACGCGCCGACCATTTTGGCCTCGCCCAGCTGCACCAGCTGCGCGGCCGCGTTGGCCGTTCGCATCACCAGGCCTATGCCTGGTTGCTGACGCCGCATCCGAAAGCGATGACTACCGATGCGCAGAAGCGCCTTGAAGCCATTGCCTCTCTGGAAGATCTCGGCGCCGGCTTTGCGCTGGCGACCCACGATCTGGAGATTCGCGGCGCCGGTGAACTGCTTGGCGAAGATCAGAGCGGTCAGATGGAAACCATCGGTTTCTCTCTGTATATGGAGCTGCTGGAAAACGCGGTAGATGCGCTGAAAGCCGGTCGCGAGCCGTCGCTGGAGGATCTCACCAGCCAGCAGACGGAGGTTGAACTGCGCATGCCTTCCCTGCTGCCTGACGATTTCATCCCCGACGTCAATACGCGACTGTCATTCTATAAGCGCATTGCCAGCGCCAAAAACGAACAGGATCTGGAGGAGATCAAAGTCGAGCTGATCGACCGTTTTGGCCGCTTGCCCGATGCCGCCCGCAATCTGCTGGATATCGCCCGTCTGCGTCAGCAGGCGCAGAAGCTGGGGATCCGTAAGCTGGAAAGCAACGAAAAAGGCGGTGTGATCGAATTTAACGAGAAAAACAACGTCAATCCGGTGTGGTTGATCGGCCTGCTGCAGAAGCAGCCGCAGCACTTCCGGCTTGACGGGCCGACGCGCCTGAAATTCATGCAGGATCTGGAAGAACGTAAGACGCGGATGGACTGGGTTCGTCAGTTTATGCGTCAGCTGGAAGAGAACGCCGTCGCCTGATTGACGGGAGATACGGCCCTCTGGCCGTATCTCTCTTCCTACATACCTGGCAATCTTTACAAACATTTTGCAATCCACCTGGATTTCCCCACACAGACTCACGCCATAATCTCATTTGCTTTTCGTATAAAAATAACCAGTTATATATTTTGGAGTTATGGTAATGAAAAACCGTTTCCCCGTGACGCTCTGGCTGACGCTGATCGCGCTGGTCGCCGCGCTGGCCCTCCCCGCGCGCGCTAATACCTGGCCCCTTCCCCCGCCGGGCAGCCGGCTGGTGGGTCAGAACCAGTTCCATGTGGTGCAGGATAACGGCGGTTCGCTGGAGGCGATTGCCAAAAAGTACAATGTCGGCTTTCTGGCCCTGCTGCAGGCCAATCCCGGGGTGGACCCTTATGTTCCGCGCGCCGGCAGCGTGCTGACCATCCCCCTGCAGACGCTGCTGCCCGATGCGCCGCGCGAAGGGCTGGTGATTAACCTCGCCGAACTGCGCCTCTACTATTACCCACCGGGCAAGAATGAAGTGACCGTCTACCCGATCGGCATCGGCCAGTTGGGCGGAACCACCATCACGCCGACGATGGTCACGACCGTGTCCGACAAGCGGGCCAATCCGACCTGGACGCCAACCGCCAACATTCGCGCCCGCTACAAGGCGATGGGGATTGAGCTGCCGGCGGTGGTGCCTGCCGGTCCTGACAACCCGATGGGCCATCACGCCATCCGCCTCGCCGCCTATGGCGGAGTCTATCTCCTGCACGGCACCAATGCCGATTTCGGCATTGGCATGCGCGTCAGCTCCGGCTGCATTCGTCTGCGCGACAACGATATTAAGGCGCTGTACAACACCATCTCACCGGGCACTAAGGTGAATATTATCAACACGCCGATCAAAGTGTCGGAGGAGCCGGATGGCCGCCGTCTGGTCGAGGTTCACCAGCCGCTGTCAGAGCATATTGATGACGACCCGCAGACCCTGCCCATTACGCTTAACGCGGCCATAACCGCGTTCAAACAGGCGCCGCAGACCGACAGCACGGTGATGGAGCGCGCAATGAATTACCGCTCAGGTATGCCCATTGACGTCACTCGTCATGCCGCGCCCGGCCCGCAGTCGCTGTAAGCTCACGCAGCAGAAAGCAAAAAACCCGCCTGATGGCGGGTTTTTTGTTGGCAAGGGTCAAACAGGGGTACAACAGGGTCTTACTCATCGCTGACCGGTGAAGGGGGCCGGACAACGACGTTTCGGGCTTACTTATAGATAACAGCAGTACCGTGAAGGGTATTCGGACCGGTTACCGAAGTAATACGATATGAGGTGGCGCCCATCTCATCCGCTTTCTGCGCCAGCTGATCTTCCAGCGAGCCCAGGTTAGTCCCGGCAGAGGCAGAAATGGTGCCCACTTTATGCTGCCCGGCAGGGGTGGACTGCACTTCTACAGCGGCAAAGCTGGCGAAAGAGAGAGAGCTAAGAACGGCGGCAATAGCCAGAGTGTTAACGGTTTTCATGATTGTTATACCTGTGCAGATGAATTTTATAGTAGGGTCGCAAGCATTAACTTAACGATCGATAGGTAAATCATAATGTGATCCACATCACACGTCAACGCATTTTTATAACGATCGTTTAACTATTTATAAAATGCTTAAATTTCATACGCATATGAATTATTTATTTTTAAACCCACAGCGCTGGCTCCGGGGATCGTTTATTTTTATAATGGCCTTTCACCAAACCAACATAGGTACAACGGCATCATGACAACTGACGTTCAAAGTTGCGCCAAAAAAAGCCGTGGCCGACCGAAGGTGTTCGACAGGGATGCGGCGCTGGACAAAGCCATGACACTCTTCTGGCAGCACGGCTATGAGGCGACCTCGCTCGCCGATCTGGTCGAGGCGACAGGAGCAAAAGCCCCCACCCTGTATGCGGAATTTGTGAATAAAGAAGGACTATTCCGCGCAGTGTTGGATCGTTATATTTCGCGCTTTGCCGCGAAGCACGAAGCCGTGCTGTATGCCGAAGGGAAATCCGTCGATCGGGCGCTGCGGGAATACTTCACGGCCGTCGCTACCTGCTTCACCAGCAAAGACACGCCGGCCGGCTGCTTTATCATTAATACCTCCGCCGCCCTGGCCGCCTCCTCGACGGATATCGCCAATACCATCAAATCCCGCCATGCGATGCAGGAGCAGGCGCTAACCCAGTTTCTGCAGCAGCGGCAGGCGCAAGGCGAACTGCCCGCGGGCCGCGATGTCGCGCAGCTGGCGCAGTTTCTTAACTGTGTCCTGCAGGGGATGTCGATTAGCGCACGGGAAGGCGCGGATTTCGACAAGCTGATGCAAATCACCGACACCACTCTCCGTCTCTGGCCGCAGGTTCTCGAGCCCTGATGCGCCCCGCTTCCGGCGGTGTTCTGCCGCCGGATCCGCTCTCCCTCTCACGTTATCCCCACAAAATAGATTGATTTTTATTACCTTTTCTCGCGAAAGATAAACGCAAATGATATTGATTGCGATATTCATTATGTGCAAAATCCTTTTTTGAGTTTTTCAAGATGTTTCGCATTGTAACTAACGCCGGCCAGACATCGGCCTATAACAACGACAAAGCAACTCGCTCATAAAAGGAATGGATATGAAAAAGCGCCTCTGGGTGCTCCACTCTCTGCTGCTGGTCAGCACGCTGCCCGCGCTGGCGGCTCAGTCTGATGAAGACAGCATTATCGTTAGCGCAAACCGCACCCATCGCACCGTGGCCGAAATGGCCCAAACCACCTGGGTCATCGAGGGCCAGGAGATTGAGCAGCAGGTCCAGGGCGGAAAAGAGTTCAAAGACGTGCTGGCGCAGCTGATCCCCGGCATCGACGTCAGCAGCCAGGGGCGCACCAACTACGGGATGAACATGCGCGGACGCGCCATCGTGGTGCTGATCGACGGCGTCCGGCTCAATTCCTCACGCACCGACAGCCGCCAGCTCGACGCCATCGATCCGTTCAACATCGAACATATCGAAGTGATCTCCGGGGCCACCTCGCTGTACGGCGGCGGCAGTACCGGCGGGCTTATCAACATCGTCACCAAAAAAGGGCAGCAGGATCGCCAGGTCGATCTCGAGGTGGGCAGCAAGAGCGGTTTTGCCAACAGCAACGATCATGATGAGCGCGTCGCGGCGGCCGTCAGCGGCGGGACAGACCATGCGTCCGGGCGCTTATCGGTGGCCTATCAGCGTTTTGGCGGCTGGTACGATGGCAATAATGATGCGCTGATCCTCGATAATACCCAAACGGGGCTCCAGCATTCTGACCGCCTCGACGTGATGGGGACGGGGACGATTGAGATCGATGACAACCGCCAGCTGCAGCTGGTCACCCAGTACTATAAAAGCCAGGGCGATGATGACTACGGTCTGTGGCTCGGGAAGAACATGTCCGCGGTCACCAACGGCGGCAAAGCCTACACCACCGATGGGCTTAATTCCGACCGTATCCCCGGTACCGAGCGGCACTTAATCAGCCTCCAGTACTCCGATGCCGACTTCTTCGGTCAGAATCTGGTGAGCCAGGTGTACTATCGCGATGAGTCCCTCACCTTCTATCCGTTCCCGACGCTCACGAAAGGCCAGGTCAGTAGCTTCTCTTCGTCGCAGCAGGACACCGATCAGTATGGGGCAAAGCTGACCCTCAACAGCCAGCCGCTGGCGGGATGGGATCTCACCTGGGGTCTCGACGCCGATCATGAGACCTTCAATGCCAACCAGATGTTCTTCGATCTGCAGCAATCGCTGGCGTCCGGCGGGCTGCACAACGAATCGATCTACACCACCGGCCGCTATCCGGGGTACAGCATCTCCAACGTCGCGCCGTTCCTGCAGTCCAGCTACGATCTGAACGAGATCTTTACCGTCAGCGGCGGGGTACGCTACCAGTGGACCGAAAACCGGGTCGACGACTTTGTCGGCTACGCCCAGCAGCAGGATATCGCCAACGGCAAAGCGCGCTCCGCCGACGCCATCAAAGGCGGCAAAACCGATTACGATAACTTCCTGTTTAACGCCGGGATCGTGGCCCACCTGACCGAACGTCAGCAGACCTGGTTTAACTTCTCCCAGGGCGTCGAGCTGCCGGATCCCGGCAAATACTACGGCATCGGTAAATACGGCGCGGCGGTCAATGGCCATCTGCCGCTGATCTCCAGCGTCAACGTCGATGACTCGCCGCTGCAGGGGATCAAAGTTAACTCGTATGAGCTGGGCTGGCGCTATACCGGCGATAGCCTGCGCACCCAGCTGGCGGCGTATTACTCGACTTCAGATAAGACCATCGTCGTCAACCGCACAGACATGACCATTGACGTTCAGTCCGACAAACGGCGTATTTACGGCGTTGAGGGGGCGGTCGATTACTTTATTCCGGACAGCGACTGGAGCGTCGGCGGCAACTTCAACGTGCTGAAATCCCAGGTGCAGACCGATGGCCGCTGGCAAAAATGGGACGTTACCCTCGCCTCGCCGTCCAAAGCCACCGCCTGGGTGGGTTGGGCGCCGGATCCGTGGAGCCTGCGCGTGCAGAGCCAGCAGGTGTTTGACCTCAGCGACGCCGCCGGTAACAAGCTGGAAGGCTATAACACCGTTGATTTTATTGGCAGTTACGCGCTGCCGGTGGGGAAACTGACCTTCAGTATCGAAAACCTGCTTAATGAAGACTATGTCACCATCTGGGGCCAGCGGGCGCCGCTGCTCTACAGCCCGACCTACGGCAGTTCATCGCTGTACGAATACAAAGGCCGTGGCCGTACCTTCGGTCTGAACTACGCGTTAACTTTCTGATAAAAAAAGCCCCTCAGCCTGAGCGATTGAGGGGCTAATCACTACACAAATCTGTTTTTAGATTTTGTTGTTCAGGACCAGCTGGCCGTTGTTGTCCAACGGGATCTGGCTGCCAGGATCGTGATCCATGCGGATTTTCCCCTGCTGATCGCCTATCTTATAGGTCACATCATAGCCCAGCATTTTATCGGATTTGTCATACACCGTTTTACAGCGCTGCTGGGTGGTGGTGTAAGTATCGTTGTCCTGCATCGCGCCCTGGATCTGGTTACCGGCATAGCCGCCGCCCAGCGCACCCACGACAGTCGCCACGCTGCGTCCGTGACCGCCGCCAAACTGGTGGCCAATCACCCCGCCCGCCACCGCGCCCAGCACGGAGCCAGCGATGCGGTTTTCATCCTGTACCGGACGACGATGGGTCACCGTGACATTGCGGCATTCCTGCCGCGGCGTTTTCACGGTTTCTTTAATCGGTGTACTGGAGACCACTTGCGCATACTGCGGGCCGCGATCTAACACGTTGAGACCAGCGACAGCTGCAACGCCCAGCGCGGCAGCCACGCCTATCCCTATACCCGCCAACATAGATTTATTCACGGGAGATCCTCCTTTGTTGCTGTTGATACAATTTTGCAACCGGAGCCGGGAGGGCGCAAATCAGATAGTGGATGAAAAGTGCGAGAATTCGCTGCAAATCAAGGGGATTCAGAGGATTCCGAGCGGGATCGCCGCAGGTTTCAGCAGGTGAGCCCGGAGGCGCCGTCAGGGCGCGCTCCGGGTAGAGACAGCGATCAGTGCAGCTTCAGGCGCGGACGAATGATGCGGTTGATGCGTCCGACCAGCATCATCAGGCCGGTCTTGAAGTAACCGTGCAGGGCGATCTGGTGCATACGGTACAGGGAGATGTACACGAAGCGCGCAATGCGCCCTTCCACCATCATCGAGCCGCGCATCAGGTTACCCATCAGGCTGCCGACGGTGGAGTAATTGGACAGCGACACCAGCGAGCCATGGTCTTTATAGGTATACGCTTTCAGCGGTTTGCCTTTCATCTGCGCCAGGATGTTATTCAGCGCGCAGGTGGCCATCTGGTGCGCCGCCTGGGCACGCGGAGGAACAAACCCGCCTTCCGGACGCGCGCAGGAGGCGCAGTCGCCGATGGCAAAAATATCCGCATCGCGGGTGGTCTGCAGCGTCGGCTCGACTACCAGCTGATTGATACGGTTGGTTTCGAGGCCGCCGATCTCTTTCATGAAATCTGGCGCTTTGATCCCGGCCGCCCAGACCATCAGATCCGCTTCAATATATTCGCCATCTTTGGTATGCAGACCGCCTGCATCCGCGCTGGTGACCATGGTCTGCGTCAGCACCCGTACGCCCAGCTTGGTCAGCTCATTATGCGCCGCCCCGGAAATGCGCGGCGGCAGCGCCGGCAGAATACGCTCGCCCGCTTCGACCAGCGTGACGTTCAGCGCCTCGTTAGTCAGCCCTTTGTAGCCGTAGCTGTGCAGCTGTTTCACCGCATTATGCAGTTCAGCAGAGAGCTCCACGCCGGTGGCGCCGCCGCCGACGATGGCGATGTTCACTTTACCGTTGGCGCCGAGGTTGGCGGAGTATTTGAGGAACAGGTTGAGCATTTCCTGATGGAAACGACGCGCCTGATGCGGGTTGTCGAGGAAAATGCAGTTCTCTTTCACCCCAGGGGTGTTGAAGTCATTCGAGGTACTGCCCAGCGCCATCACCAGCGTGTCGTATGGCAGTTTACGCTCAGCCACCAGCAGCTCGCCTTTTTCATTGCGCAGCTCGCCGAGGGTAATGGTCTTCCCTTCGCGGTTGATATCGACGACTGACCCCAGCTGAAACTGGAAACCGTGGTTGCGGGCATGGGCCAGGTAGCTCAGCGCATCAACACCTTCATCCAGAGAACCGGTCGCCACTTCATGTAGCAGCGGCTTCCACAGATGGCTGTGGTTACGGTCCACCAGGGTGATTTTCGCTTTTTTATGGCGCCCTAACTTTTTCCCCAGCTGAGTGGCCAGTTCCAGTCCGCCAGCGCCACCACCCACAATTACGATTTTTTTCAATGGCGTAGTCATGTGTACCCCTAAAATTATTAACCAATTGTTAAATAAAAGTTATCTAAATAGCCTTTATTTAACAACAAGTTACGTCAATGAAACCATTCAGCACCGTCGAGAATACCATGAATGGTGCATTGGTCATACCAAAATTGATGTGCATCAAGTTTTGTCGCGTATTTTTTCAGCGAAAACCTATAAGTGTAGACATGAAAAAACCCGCGCGGAGAACCCGGCGCGGGTTTGGGAACAGGGGAAAAGGTTAACCGAGGGTTTTAAACGCTTTCAGCCGCTGCAGGTGCGGCGAGATATTTTTAAACTTATGGGTCTGCTCTTCATCCCAGATAATTTCATAATAATGGTGCAGAAGGTCAGCGGAACGCTGGCTGTCCAGCGCTTCGTCCTGCCGGGAAAGCACCACCAGGCAGCGATCGCGATTCTTCTCGCGGAAGTTAGTCACACACTTGGTGGCGATGTCAGCATACTCTTCCGGGCGGTCGATTTTGCCTTCCATGTTCTCGTGCGGAAACAGGTTAGGATTGAACACCGCCTGGCGAATATCACACAAAAAACCAATCCGCTCCGCCCAGTATCCGCCAAGCCCGACACCGCAGATCAGCGGCCGGTCATCAGCGGTAAGCTGCAGCATTTTATCGACCTCTTTCAGCAAATGCTGCATGTCGTGCTTGGGATGCCGCGTGCTGTAGCTTATCAACCGCACGTCCGGGTCGATAAACTGCAGTTGCATCACCTTCTCATGGTTACCGGGGCTGTTCGAGTCAAAACCGTGTAAATAGATAATCATCGCATCCTCACCATACAACAACGCCCCGCAGAGCGTTACGCGGACTTCGCCTCTTGCCAGCGCGCATGGAGCTGCTCCAGCTGGGCACTCACCGTTTTCCAACGGGCTGAATCCCTTAACTCCTGACGGGAAAAGGAACCTTTATGATACAATTTCGTAACACGCTCTGCTTTGATCGGCGACAGGTTATCCAGCACACTGACCGCGCCTTTACGATTATTGCAGACCAGTATCATATCGCAACCGGCGTCGAGCGACGCCTGTCCGCGTTCGGCATAGCTGCCCATGATCGCTGCCCCCTCCATCGACAGGTCGTCGGAGAAAATCACCCCGTCGAAGCCCAGCTCGCCGCGCAGCACCGTTTTTAACCAGTACGCTGAGCCGCTGGCCGGACGCGGGTCGAGCTCCGGGTAAATCACATGCGCCGGCATAATGGCATCCAGACGCTGCTCGGCGATAAGGCTTTTGAACACTGCCATATCGTGGTCGCGAATAACCGATGCCGGCCGCGAATCGAACGGAGTCTCTTTGTGTGAATCGGCGTTCACCGCCCCGTGACCCGGGAAGTGTTTGCCGGTGGTTTTCATGCCCGCGGCGTGCATACCGTCAATAAAGTGACGCGCCATCGCCAGCGCTTTTTGCGGATCTTCGTGATAAGAACGTTCGCCGATCGCGGCGCTAATGTGACCCACGTCCAGCACCGGCGCAAAGCTGATATCGATATCCATGGCGATCATTTCGCTGGCCATCAGCCAGCCGGCCTCGGCCGCCAGCTTGCCCCCTTCTTCCATTCCCAGCAGGGCGGCAAAAGACTGAGCCGCCGGTAAACGGGTAAAGCCTTCACGGAAACGCTGAACACGCCCCCCTTCCTGATCGACCGCCACCACCAGATGGTTCCGGGACGCGTCGCGGATCTGGCGCACCAGCTCCCGCAGCTGCGCCGGATCGTGATAATTCCGGGTAAAGAGGATCAACCCTCCCACCAGCGGATGCGCCAGAATCTCTCGCTCTTCCGCATCCAGTTCATACCCTTCGACATCCAACATCACTGGGCCCACACTGACCTCTCTTATCCTTTGCGTTCGTTGTCTAACTGACACCATGTTTCATCTGCCAGCGTGATAAATTGCCGCTCCCCGCTCTGCCGCCAGCGCATTTCATACCAGCCTGCCATCAACAGCAGTACCCACGGACGCCAGCGCGCAACCTGTCGCCAGAGCAGCTGCGCGTCGATGGCGGCCCGCCGGGCATACGCTGCCACCAGCTGACGGCGCTCGTCAGGGGTGACCCACACCGCGGCCAGCTCCAGCGCGATATCGCCATCACCGGCATATTCCCAGTCGATCAGCCTCAGGCCGGACTCGCTATGGATAATATTGCCGGCATGGATGTCCATATGCAGCGGCGCCAGCCGCAGAGGACGCGGTTCTCCCCGACGGCGCAGCCGCTGATGCCAGCGCAGCCACCGCGGCGTACGCCGTGCCGGATCGCACCTCTGCCAGTACTGGAGCAGCAGCGGCATGAGGCTAACACGCCAGCCAAACCGTGGTTGCTGATGCAAATCATACAATAAGCCTGACAGCTGCGGGGAGGCCGGTAACGCGCTTTTCACCTCACCCGCGCAATACTCCACCACCATCCAGCAGGGTGAATAAAACAACGGGGCTGGCGCCAGCCTGGCGGGCAGTTGGCGCAGCACATGATACTGGCGGCGAAAATAACAGGAAGCGGCAGACGGATCGTGCGGCTGGCGCAGCACGTGCCGACAGTCGCCGTCGCTGATAATCATACTGCCGCCGCTGAGGCCATGGTGGCTCAGCGAGGCGACAGGATGATAGCGGGGAAAGAAGCGCGACAAGAGTTCGTCGCGCGTCAGCTTATTGTTGCTGAACAGCACCTTTACCTGACCAGATAATCTCGCCGGTTTGCACCAGCATCAGCTGCATCTTCAGCTCGGGCGCGTTGACGTTGCCGGTAGCATTAGAGTAAAGCACATACTGCGCGCCTACGTTGCGGGCGATGCCCATGGCTTTGCTGCGGCTGCCAAGGCTATCCTGCGGCGACAGGCCCAGCTGTTGCTTGGCGACCGACAGCTGCTGCGCTGACACCAGGGTAAATTTGCCGTTACCGGCCAGCGCACTTCGTAGCGCGGTGGTGGCCTCTCCGGCGTTCAGCGAACCGTTGGTGCGGTTGTTTACGCTGTCAACCAGCAGAATACTGCCCGCATTGACCCCACCCGCCTGCAGCATCTGCCCGACCAGCGGCTGGACCGCGCCGTTCCAGTCATAATGACGCACGCGCGGCGCTGGCTGACCCGACTGCTGATCCTGATGCTCAATCGGCCCCGGCTGCGACGGTACGGATGGCACCGCCGGTACGGTCGGCACCGTTGGCTGCGGCTGCGCAGGCTGCTGCGGCTGTGGTTTGGCCTCTTCGACCGGCGCCGGCTGCTCACGTAACCCCGCACAGCCTGCGAGGAATATCGCCAGTGCTGTGATTAACGCATAGCGACACATTTTCATCATTATAATTACCCCTTACAGATAAAGATAAAGGCGGGCCTTATGCGCCCCCAGGATATTGGCGCTGCCGTACAACGTCACGGAAGAGCGAGCCGGAACCACAATGGTGCGCGGCGCCTCCAGAGGATGCATTTCGAGTCCGCGGGCGTCATACCAGAAAAAACGATAATGCACGGTGATCGGCTGCTGGCGCTCGTTGTACAGCGTTGAGGAGGCGGTGGCCTGGATCTCCGTCGCGACGACCGCGGGCTCGCTCGCGCTTATCCCGGCGGCCAGTACGCTCGATTCCATCACCAGCGCCTGCTGCTCAGACACAGGAATCTCCGGATGTGAACTACATCCGACCAGCAGCCCCGCCGCCAGACACGCGCCCAAGAGGGTCCTGAGCATGGCGTTAGCCTTTGTGCGCCAGCATCGGGCCCAGCGGACGGCCGCCCAGCAGATGCATATGGATGTGGTAAACTTCCTGGCCGCCGTGGCGGTTGCAGTTGACGATCAACCGGTAGCCATCGTCGGCGAGACCTTCATCGCGGGCAATCTTCGCCGCGACGGTCATCATCCGGCCCAGGGCCAGTTCATGTTCGGTGGTGACGTCATTTACGGTAGGAATCAGAACATTCGGGACAATCAGAATGTGGGTAGGTGCCTGCGGAGAGATATCGCGAAAAGCGGTCACCAGATCGTCCTGATAAACAATATCCGACGGGATTTCCCGGCGAATGATTTTGCTGAAAATCGTTTCTTCTGCCATGACTAATTCCTTATTAGTTTAATCCCATACGCTGGCCTGCTTCTGCAGATAAACGCGGACGCACAGGTTCAGATAAGAGTATGAGCGACATTCTCCCCCTCTTTCAACCTGAAAGCACTTTTTCTTATTCAACTATAGACTTAGCTGATGAGGGAATAAGCATTTGCCGGATAATTTTCAGGGTTATCGCCTGGAAAAGCCCCGACTGTAGACGTAAAAAAGGCAGCCATTTGGCTGCCTTAGTCTCCCCGATACTACGTCTTAACTGTTACGGATGTACTCATCCATTTCAGTTTTCAGGTTATCGGACTTGGTACCGAAGATGGCCTGTACGCCAGAACCTGCCACTACCACGCCAGCGGCGCCCAGTTTTTTCAGGCCAGCCTGGTCAACTTTCGCTACATCCGCCACGCTAACACGCAGACGAGTAATACATGCGTCGAGGTTGGTGATGTTCTCTTTACCGCCGAAAGCGGCAATCAGCGCCGGAGCCATCTCGCTGGTTGCGCCAGCTTTGCTCTCTTCGGTGGTATCTTCACGACCCGGTGTTTTCAGATCCAGAGCTTTAATCAGCACGCGGAAAATGACGTAGTACACGATCGCATAGCAGATACCGACAATCGGGAACAGCCACAGCTTGCTGCTGTTACCGGACAGCACGATAAAGTCGATCAGGCCGTGAGAGAACGATGTACCGTCACGCATACCCAGCAGGATACAGATCGGGAACGCCAGACCCGCCAGGATGGCGTGGATAACGTACAGGATCGGCGCCACGAACATGAACGAGAACTCGATCGGTTCGGTGATACCGGTCAGGAACGAGGTCAGCGCAGCAGAGATCATGATACCGCCCACTTTGGCGCGGTTTTCCGGTTTAGCAGAGTGCCAAATCGCAATAGCCGCCGCCGGCAGACCGTACATTTTGAACAGGAAGCCGCCAGACAGTTTGCCCGCGGTCGGGTCGCCTGCCATGTAACGCGGGATATCGCCGTGGAACACCTGACCAGCCGCGTTGGTGTATTCGCCGATCTGCATCTGGAAAGGAACGTTCCAGATATGATGCAGACCAAACGGCACCAGGCAACGCTCGATGAAACCGTAGATACCAAACGCCACTACCGGGTTCTGATAAGCAGCCCACTGGGAGAAGGTCTGGATCGCGGAACCGATCGGCGGCCAAATGAAGGAGAGGATCACGCCGGTAAAGATAGCGGCCAGACCGGAGATAATCGGCACAAAACGCTTGCCCGCAAAGAAGCCGAGATATTCTGGCAACTTAATGCGATAGAAGCGGTTAAACATGTACGCGGCGATAGCACCGGAGATAATACCGCCAAGCACGCCGGTATCAGCGAGGTGTTTTGCCGCAATCTCTTCAGCAGGTAAATGCAGCACCAGCGGCGCAACAACCGCCATGGTTTTCACCATGATGCCGTAAGCTACGACTGCAGCCAGTGCGGATACACCGTCGTTATTGGTGAAGCCGAGGGCGACACCGATAGCGAAGATCAGCGGCATGTTGGCGAAAACTGAACCGCCTGCTTCTGCCATAACGTGGGAGACCACGGCTGGCAGCCAGCTGAAGTTTGCGGAACCGACGCCCAGCAGGATACCTGCGATAGGCAGTACGGATACCGGCAGCATCAGCGATTTACCGACCTTCTGCAGGTTAGCAAATGCATTCTTAAACATAATTGAGAGTGCTCCTGAGTATTTGGTACTTTTTTACGTTTTCACGCATTGGCCCGGGGGGAGAACCGCGCCGTGGACAGGACATCTAAGCGCCCTTTATTTATTACACAGAGTAAAATAATTAACAGGATGATTGTTTGACGGCTATCACGTTTCAATCAGCCTTACGGTAAAAATTTACATCACCTTACATAAACTGTATCTGGATGTTGCAAAAAAACTTTCACCGCCACTTTTGTGGCGGTGAACTTTACTCGCTTTGACTATTAATTACGAGCCTTAAAATAATAAGCAGATCAAGCAGGTTGCAAGCGGGCGGGGTCAATGTGGAACAAAGTGGCAAAATTGTCGGTGGTCTGCCGGGCCAGCTGTTCCAGCGACACGCCTTTCAGCACCGCCATGTATTCCGCAACGTCACGCACCAGCGCCGGCTGGTTCTCTTTACCGCGATGGGGGACTGGCGCCAGGTACGGCGAGTCTGTCTCCACCAGCAGGCGATCCAGCGGAACATAGCGCGCCGCATCGCGCAGCTGCTCGGCGTTGCGGAACGTGACGATACCTGAAAACGAAATATAGAACCCCATGTCGAGCAATTTACCCGCGGTCTCCCTGTCTTCAGTGAAACAGTGTAGTACGCCACCGCAATCCGTCACCTTTTCTTCGCGCAAAATCGCCAGGGTGTCGGCGCGCGCGTCGCGAGTGTGGACGATCACCGGCTTATTCAGCTCACGGCCGATGCGAATGTGGTCGCGAAACGAGGTTTGCTGCTGGGCTTTGGTTTCCGGGGTATAAAAATAATCCAGACCGGTCTCCCCCATCGCTACAACGCCCTCTTCTGCCGCCAGCGCGCGAAGGGTCTCCACTTCGTAGGGTTCATCCTGGTTTAACGGGTGCACGCCGCAAGAGAAGACGACGTTGTCACGCGTCCTCACCAGCTCACGCATACTGCGGTAGCCAGGCAATGTTGTGGCGACCGCCAGGCAGAATTTCACATCGCGCGCGGCCGCTTTTGCCAGCACGTCGTCGACGTTTTTGTGCAGAGTTTGATAATCCAGACCATCAAGATGGCAGTGGGAGTCGACTAAAAACATAATGTCTCACTCAGAGATGCGAGACGGGTAAAACCGTCCCGGGTTGCAGGTAATGTTCCCAGCGCAGCAGGCGCTCGGTGAGCAACAGTTCGCGGTTGACGCCGACGACGTTTAGCAATTGCTCGCGGCAGGTACAGACGTCATGGGCGATCGCCTGCAGCCGGGGGGCCGGCAGGCTGTGCGCCAGCTGCTCCAGCAGCGGCCAGACGTCCGGGTTACTTACCAGGGCAATCCCCTGCTGTCGTTTTTGCGCATCGACCAGCAGCGATGCCAGCCAGTGCTGGCGAACTGCCGCCTGTTCATGATTAAGTATCGCCAGCAGCGCCAGCCAGTCACCGCTCGCCAGAGTAGCCGACAGCGCCTGACACAGCTGCTGTCGCGCCGTCCACTGCGGCACCTGTAGTAGTTCGAGCGCCGCGGCCGGCGCGCCAGCGCACAAACGTAACGCCGTGAGCAACGCCTCCTGCGGCTGGTTCACTTCCCGCTCCAGCCAGGCCAGCGCATAAGATTCTGCCGGCGGCGCCAGATGGTACAGTCGACAGCGGCTGCGCAGGGTAGTCAGCAGACGCGCCGGCTCCTCGCAGGCGAGGAAGAACCAGGTATTCTCCGGCGGTTCTTCCAGGGTTTTCAGTAATGCGTTGGCGGCAGCATCGGTCAACAAGGCGGCATCGCTAATCCAGACCACTTTCGCTCCGCCGAGGCGCGCGCGCTCATAGAGTTTTTCGTTGACACCGCGCACCGCGTCAATACCCAGCGCACTCTTGCCTTTTTCGGGACTCAGCGAATAGTAATCCGGATGCGTGCCGGCCTGCATCAGCTGGCAGCTGTGGCAGTGACCACAGCTTTTATGCCCTTCGGGCTGACGGCACATCAGGAAGCGGCACAGCGCGTAAATTAACGCCTCGCCGCCCATCCCGCTCAGGGACTGTAACAGTAAGGCGTGGTGGCCTCGTCCGGCCTGATAGCTACCGACCAGTTGCTCGAACGACGGGCGCAGCCACGGATACCATTTCATGCTGGTTGCTCCGCCATCCACTGGGCGATCGTGGCGCGAATGTCGCGAGCGACGGCGTCGAGCGGCTGGGTCGCGTCAACCGTGCGGATCGACGGGTCTGCAGCGGCCAGCTCAAGGTAGCGCGCGCGGGTGCGATTGAAGAAGTTCATGGACTCCTGCTCAATGCGATCAAGCTCTCCGCGCGCCCGGGCGCGCTGCAGCCCCACTTCCGGCGTGACGTCGAGGTACAGCGTCAGATTGGGGCGGAAATTGCCGAGTACCGCGTCGCGCAGCGTCGCCAGCATCGTACGGTCGATTCCCCGGCCGCCGCCCTGATAAGCCTGAGTCGACAGATCGTGACGATCGCCGATCACCCACTGGCCGCGGGCCAGCGCGGGCTTAATCACGGTCTCCACCAGCTGGACGCGCGCCGCGTAAAACATCAGCACTTCCGCTTTATCATTAATGACCTCATCACCCGTGGACTGGATATCCAGCACCAGGCTACGCAGTTTTTCGGCAAGGACAGTGCCCCCCGGCTCGCGGGTAAACACCATATCGTGAATACCTGCCGACTGCAGCGTCTCCACCACCAGCTGACGTGCGGTGGTCTTCCCGGCGCCCTCCAGCCCCTCGATGACGATATAGTTACTGCGCATTTTTTTCCTTAAGTACTTTCAGATAGTCCTGCACCGCACGGTTATGACTGACCAGGTTTGTGGTAAACGTATGGCCCCCTTTCCCGTCGGCGACAAAATAGAGGTATGACGTTTTCGCCGGATGGGCGGCCGCCTTCAGCGACGCCTCGCCCGGCACTGCGATAGGACCAGGCGGCAGGCCGCTGATGGTATAGGTATTGTATGCGGTCGGCGTCTCGAGATCCTTACGCGTTAACTTACCAGTATACCCCTCGCCCATCCCGTAAATCACGGTCGGATCGGTCTGTAAGCGCATACCGATGCGCAGGCGATTGATAAATACCGACGCGACGCGGTCGCGCTCTTCCGCCACCGCGGTCTCTTTCTCAATAATCGAGGCCATGGTCAACAGCTGGTTCTGATCGGCATAGGGCAGATTGTCCATCCGTCCTTCCCAGATCTTCGCCACTTCGGCGACCATTTTCTGATGCGCGCGCTTGAGGATGGCGATATCGCTGGTATTGGCGGTGTACATCCAGGTATCCGGCCAGAACCAGCCCTCCACCCAGTCGGCATGCTCAAGACCTAACGCCTTAGCCACCGTCGCATAGCTATCATCATCGAGAGTGTGCTTCACGTACGGGGCATCGCGCAGTTGGCGCAGGTAGTCGCTAACGCGCATACCTTCGACAAAGCGCAGCGGAAACTGCGCCTCTTTACCGCTGGCCAGCAGCTGCAGCATCTCGCGCACCGTCATCTGCGGCGTGAAGCGATAGGTCCCGGCTTTGAAGTGAGACAGCTCAGGTTCCACCCGCAGCAGCCACTGGAAAACGCGCGGGCGGTTGATCACCTTCTCGCGATAAAGATCCTGGCCCAGCGCCAGACGGCCGGTACCGGGCTCCAGGGTGAAGATGGTCTCTTCTTTAATCAGCAGCTTGCTGTCCGCCAGCTGGCGTACTTTCCACATGCCTGCCGCCGCGGCGATGCCCAGCACCACCACTAACAGCAGAATAAAACGTAACATTTTCTTCATACTAACCAGACAGCTCACACAAAGGGGCTAAAAAATGGTAAAGCTCGCGCGAGGACCAGACGGTCTCGTCCCAGCGACGAACCGGCACCAGCGGCATCAGCGCATTGCAGATCAGCACTTCATCGGCTTCCCGCAATGCTTCAGGACGCGCTGTCACTTCGACAACGCGAAACGTCGATGGTGCCAGCTGCGCGATACAGCGCTGGCGCATAATACCGTTGACCCCGGCGTAATCGAGTCGCGGAGTAAACACAACCTGTCCCTGACGCCAGAATAAATTCGCGGCACAGCATTCCGTAAGCCACCCGTCACTGTCAAGAACCAGCGCCTCATCGGCGTCCGTCTGTTCAAGATGAGAGCGGATCAGCACCTGCTCAAGGCGATTAAGATGCTTCAGCCCAGCCAGCCAGGGGTTGCGGCCCAGAGGCACCGGGCTCTGGGTCAGGGTAATACCCTCTTCCCGCCAGCGCGCATAATGTGCCGGGAACGGAGAGACGCTGAGAATACGCGTCGGCGACAGGCAGCCTGCCGTGCTGTATCCCCTCCCCCCGACGCCGCGAGTGAGGGTCACTTTCAACACACCCTGCGCATGCGGCCGCGCCAGACGCTGCATCTCATCGCTCAACGTCAGCCAGTCATCAAACGGGATGCGTAATTTTTCGCAGGTCGTCTGCAAACGCTGCAGATGGGCATCCAGTAGCACAACCAGCCCGTGCTGGATGCGGGCGGTGGTAAAACAGCCGTCGCCAAACTGGGTGGCGCGATCGTTCGCCGCCAGCGTGTCCTGTTCAACGCCATTTATCAACAACATAAAGGACTCCTTTTCACTGGTCAGTGAGTGTCTCAGGACCCAGGGCAGAGGACAAGCGGAGAAAACTGAATAAAAAAGGCCCGACAAACGGGCCTTTTGTTAAAGCAGTACCGGGGCAAGCCCTGTCACACTTTTTTGAAGATCAACGAACCGTTAGTGCCGCCAAAGCCGAAGGAGTTGCACAGAGTGTACTCCATACCGGAAACCTGACGCGCTTCGTGCGGAACGAAGTCGAGATCGCAGCCCTCATCCGGGTTGTCGAGGTTGATCGTCGGCGGAACCGCCTGATCGCGCAGCGCCAGGATAGAGTAGATCGATTCTACCGCCCCTGCCGCGCCCAGCAGATGCCCGGTCATGGATTTGGTGGAGCTCACCATGACGCGGCTCGCCGCATCACCGAAGACTGACTTAACGGCCTGCGCTTCTGCTTTATCGCCAGCCGGCGTCGAGGTGCCGTGGGCGTTGACGTAGCCGATCTGGCCCGGTTCGATGCCCGCATCGCGAATGGCATTCACCATCGCCAGCGCGGCGCCAGCGCCATCTTCCGGCGGAGACGTCATATGGTAAGCATCGCTGCTCATACCAAAGCCGACGATCTCAGCGTAAATTTTCGCGCCGCGTTTTTTCGCATGCTCGTACTCTTCCAGCACCACCATGCCCGCGCCGTCGCCCAGCACAAAGCCATCGCGATCTTTATCCCACGGACGGCTCGCCGCCTGCGGGTTGTCATTGCGCGTGGAGAGCGCACGTGCTGCGCCAAAGCCGCCCACGCCAAGCGGGGTACTGGCTTTCTCCGCACCGCCTGCCACCATCGCATCGGCATCGCCATAGGCGATGATGCGCGCGGCCTGGCCGATGTTGTGCACACCAGAAGTACATGCGGTCGCGATAGAGATACTTGGCCCACGCAGACCAAACATGATGGTCAGATGCCCGGCCACCATGTTAACAATTGTGGAGGGAACGAAGAATGGGCTGATCTTACGCGGTCCGCCGTTGACCAGCGAACTGTGGTTTTCTTCGATCAAGCCGAGGCCGCCAATACCAGAGCCGATAGCGGCGCCAATACGGGTTGCATTCTCTTCCGTCACTTCAAGGCCAGAATCCTGCATGGCCTGAACGCCAGCGACAATTCCATATTGAATGAAGGCATCCATCTTGCGCTGCTCTTTGCGCGAGATAATGTCATCACAGTTAAAATCCTTTACTAAGCCAGCAAATTTCGTTGCATAGGCGCTAGTATCGAAATGGTCGATCAGGCTGATGCCACTCTGACCGGCAAGGAGAGCTTTCCAGGTAGACTCTACGGTATTGCCGACAGGAGACAACATGCCCAGTCCGGTCACAACTACACGACGCTTAGACACGTTTGTCCTCCAGGGAGGGAAAATAGATTCTTGTGGGACAAAAAAAAGATAAAACTCAGGCGGTCGAATGACCGCCTGGAGATGTTCACTTACGCCTGGTGGCCGTTGATGTAATCAATGGCAGCCTGAACGGTGGTGATTTTCTCAGCTTCTTCGTCCGGAATCTCAGTATCAAACTCTTCTTCCAGAGCCATTACCAGCTCAACGGTGTCAAGAGAATCAGCGCCCAGGTCTTCAACGAAGGAAGCATTGTTGGTAACTTCTTCCTGCTTAACGCCCAGCTGCTCGCCGATAATTTTCTTAACGCGTTCTTCGATAGTGCTCATACTCTTAAATTTCCTATCAAAACTCGCTTTCGCGATGGTTTTCGTAGTGTATAAAATGTTGAAAAATTTGCAACTAAATCCCGGCAGGTCTTACCACGATTTTGCGCTATTTTGAGGCCGTTTGCCCTAAGAACGCAAATCTTTTCGCACAAAACCGCACATGAAACCGTGCGAGGTGCGCGGTTCCTGAACGTTTTGCACAAATCTCGGTCAGACCATGTACATTCCGCCGTTAACGTGCAGCGTTTCACCAGTGATGTAACTTGCTTCGTCAGAGGCTAAAAATGCAACCGCGCTGGCGATTTCATTTGGGGTGCCAAGGCGCCCCGCAGGAACTGCCGCCAGCGTACCCGCACGCTGCTCATCGGTCAGCGCACGCGTCATGTCCGTTTCAATAAAGCCCGGAGCAACAACGTTTACAGTAATACCGCGGGACGCAACTTCACGTGCCAGTGATTTACTGAAGCCGATCAGACCCGCTTTCGCCGCAGCGTAGTTAGCCTGACCCGCATTTCCCATGGTACCAACCACAGAACCGATAGTGATAATACGTCCATGACGCTTTTTCATCATAGCGCGCATTACCGCTTTTGACAGACGGAAAACCGATGACAGGTTGGTTTCGATAATATCGTTCCACTCGTCATCTTTCATGCGCATTAACAGGTTGTCACGAGTGATCCCGGCATTATTCACCAGGATATCAACTTCGCCAAACTCTGCGCGAACATTTTCCAGAACAGATTCAATAGATGCCGGGTCGGTCACATTCAACATCAGACCTTTACCGTTGGCGCCTAAATAGTCGCTGATGGCCTGCGCGCCGCTTTCGCTGGTCGCAGTACCGATAACTTTCGCGCCGCGGGCGGCGAGCGTTTCAGCGATTGCACGGCCAATACCGCGGCTTGCACCGGTAACCAGCGCGATTTTTCCTTCAAAACTCATGGTTTTCCTCTTTTATTGCTCAAGCGCCGCAGACATCGCCGCCGGCTCGTTAAGCGCGGAAGCGGTCAGGGTGTCAACAATACGTTTGGTCAGGCCGGTGAGGACTTTACCCGGGCCAACCTCATACAGGTGCGTTACGCCCTCGGCAGCCATCAACTCAACGGTTTTAGTCCATTGAACCGGGCTGTACAGCTGGCGCACCAGCGCGTCGCGAATGGCGTCGGGCGCGGTTTCGCACTTCACGTCGACGTTATTCACGACAGGAATCGTCGGCGCGTTGAAGGTGATTTTCTGCAGCTCTACCGCCAGTTTTTCTGCGGCTGGCTTCATCAGCGCGCAGTGGGACGGCACGCTCACCGGCAGCGGCAGTGCGCGCTTGGCACCAGCGGCTTTACAGGCAGCACCCGCACGTTCAACGGCCTCTTTGTGCCCGGCGATAACCACCTGGCCAGGCGAATTGTAGTTCACCGGAGAAACGACCTGCCCTTCGGCAGACTCTTCACAGGCTTTGGCGATAGAAGCGTCGTCCAGACCGATAATCGCGGACATGGCGCCGGTACCTTCCGGTACGGCCTCCTGCATGAATTTCCCGCGCAGTTCAACCAGGCGAACGGCATCAGCGAAATCGATAACGCCTGCGCAAACCAGCGCGGAGTATTCGCCGAGGCTGTGCCCCGCCAGCAGCGCCGGCGCTTTGCCGCCCTGCTGCTGCCAGACACGATACAGCGCCACAGAGGCGGTCAGCAGCGCCGGCTGGGTCTGCCAGGTTTTATTCAGCTCTTCTGCCGGCCCCTGCTGAACCAGCGCCCACAGATCGTAACCCAACGCTGCGGAAGCTTCACCGAAGGTCTCTTCAATCACCGGCCAGGTCGCCGCCATATCGGCCAGCATACCTACGGCCTGAGAACCCTGTCCCGGGAACACAAAAGCAAATTGCGTCATGTTTAAATCCTTATACTAAAAACGAACCAGCGCGGAACCCCAGGTGAAACCACCACCAAAGGCTTCCAGCAGAATCAGTTGACCACGTTGAATACGGCCATCGCGAACGGCCTCATCCAGCGCGCAAGGAACTGACGCCGCGGAGGTGTTACCGTGACGGTCAAGCGTCACGACGACGTTATCCATCGACATGCCCAGTTTTTTCGCTGTCGCACTGATGATCCGCAGGTTTGCCTGATGCGGTACCAGCCAGTCCAGCGCCGAACGCTCAAGATTATTCGCCGCCAGCGTCTCATCAACAATGTGCGCCAGCTCGGTGACCGCCACTTTGAACACTTCGTTGCCGGCCATCGTCAGATAGATCGGATTTTCCGGTTCGACGCGATCGGCGTTCGGCAGGGTCAGCAGTTCGCCATAGCTGCCGTCGGCATGCAGATGCGTTGAAATAATTCCCGGCTCTTCGGAGGCGCCCAGCACCACTGCACCCGCGCCGTCGCCGAAAATAATAATCGTGCCGCGATCGCTTGGATCGCAGGTACGCGCCAGCACATCGGCGCCGACAACCAACGCATAATCAACCGCGCCGTTTTTCACGTACTGATCGGCCACGCTCAGCGCGTAAGTGAAACCCGCACAGGCGGCGGCGACATCAAACGCCGGGCAACCTTTAACGCCCAGCATTGACTGGATCTGGCATGCCGAACTCGGAAACGCGTGCGTGCCGGAGGTGGTCGCAACAATAATCAGACCAATTTGCTCCGCGGACACGCCCGCCATCGCCAGCGCCTGCTTTGCGGCTTCAAAGCCCATCGTAGCAACTGTTTCATGCGCTGCGGCAATACGACGCTCACGGATACCTGTGCGGGTGACAATCCACTCGTCAGAGGTCTCTACCATATTTTCCAGGTCGGCGTTTGTACGCACTTGCTCGGGCAGATAGCTGCCGGTACCAATAATCTTCGTATACATGTACGCTCAGTCACTCTTGGGTGATATACCCGCCTCGTTCAACTTGCCGGGCGTCAATGGTGGCCATTCGTCCCGCTTTGCTGTCGGGCGTTCAGGTCACTGTCGCTTTCCGGCAGCTCGAAACCAGCTGGGTATAAAGATTCCAGGCGCGCGGCGATCCGTTGAGGAATTTGCCGCTGCACCGCCTGCACTGCCTGCTCTATCGCGACGCTAAAGGCGCGTTGATTGGCAGCACCATGACTCTTGATCACGGAACCGCGCAATCCTAACAGACAGGCGCCATTATACTGGTCGGGGTTGAGGTGACTGAATCGCCTCGCCAGGCTTTTTTGTAACCAACGTTTTAGTAACAGCAGCCACCACGACCGTTTTTTGCCCTCTCCCTGAGATTTCAGCAGCGAAAGGAACATTCTGACAACACCTTCCATGGTTTTTAATGTGACATTGCCCGTGAATCCATCACAAACCAGCACATCGGTTTTTCCGGTCAACAATTCATTGGCTTCAAGATAGCCGATGTAGTTGAGGGAAGGCAGCGTTTTGAGCACTGCGGCAGCATCGCGAATGCTGCTGAGACCTTTCATCTCTTCTTCGCCAATATTCAGCAAGGCGACACGGGGGCTGGCTATGCCGAGCACTTCTTCCGCCAGCACCGCGCCCATCACGGCAAACTGCACCAACATCGTGCTGTCGCAATCGACGTTGGCGCCGAGATCCAACACCACGGTTTTGCCCTTCTGCTGGTGAGGCAGGACCGTCACCAGCGCCGGACGCTCAATACCTTCTATCGGCTTGAGCAGCAGCTTCGCCAGGCCCATCAGCGCGCCGGTGTTACCGGCGCTGACGCAGGCTTGCGCCCGCCCTTCTTTCACAAGCTCCAGCGCCACGCGCATTGAGCTTCCGCGACTACTGCGGATAGCCTGTGCGGGTCGCGCATCACTGGCAATAACTGACTGCGCAGGAATAACCTGCAGACGCGAACGTTGTTCGAAGTCAGCTTTGGCGAGTAATGGCGTGATGGCGTCGGGATCGCCGACTAAAAGAAGTGTGAGTTGCGAATTAGAGTTCAGTGCCTGCAGTGCTGCAGGCACTGTCACGGATGGGCCAAAATCGCCCCCCATGACATCTAACGCCAGGGTTAGACGTGTCAAGGTATCGTCGCTGCCCGGTTCGGTGATTCCCCAGTTACCCGGGGAGTCCTCACTAAGCTTCATCACGCTGGCACCCGCGAATGTTCACGCTGCAGACGCAACAATTCGGGCATTGATGCCCCTGATGACCGGATTAACCGAATCTCCAGGGACGCACACGCCCGTCATGGCCTGCAACGGGAAATCCTGCGAGTATCGCGTGATTACTTAGCGATAACCTTGCGACCGCGGTAGAAACCGTCGGCAGTGATGTGGTGACGCAGGTGTTTCTCACCAGAAGTTTTGTCTACAGACAGGCTGGTGACTGCGGTCAGCGCGTCATGGGAACGACGCATGCCACGTTTGGAACGGGTTGGTTTATTCTGTTGTACGGCCATGGACCTTACTCCTCAATTACTTACGCTTTAAGCTGGCTAATACGGCAAATGGGTTTGGTTTTTGTGCCTCTTCAGGCAGTTCGCCAAAGACCATGTCCGCGTCGGACACTTCACAGTGTTCAGAATCATGCACCGGAACTACGGGCAGGGAGAGGATAATTTCATCCTCGACCATTGCCTGCAGGTCGATTTCACCGAATTCGTTAACCTCAATCGGCTCATACGCTTCCGGTAGTGCTTCGGCCTGTTCGTCATTTCTGACGGGGCTAAAACAATACGTGGTGTGGACGTGATGAGTGAACGGTTTCCCGCAACGCTGGCATTCGAGGGTTACCGTCACCTTTGCATCGCCAGTGATGACGGCGAGACGCTGGTTATCGATAGCGAACGACATGCTGCATTCCACATCGCTGTCCACGCTGACTACAGAATCGGCTACACGTTCAACCTGATCGCCGGCATAGATGCCTTCGTAATCAAGGCGTTTTTGAGCCGTGCGGACCGGATCAAGAGTCAGGGGTAATTTTACCTTTTGCATAGGGCGCGCATATTAACTTTGTAATGTCATAGAGTCAAAGAAAAAGGCAGCCTCAGGTTGCCTTTTGCCATTTATTCGCACACATTGCGGCGCATAGTTTAAGATGATGCTCTGCGAAGCGCTATATGTGGATGAAAAAATATGTCTGAACTTATCCTGGCGTCAACCTCTCCCTGGCGGCGCATGCTGCTGGAAAAACTGGGTCTGCCATTTGAATGTGCCGCGCCTGACGTTGACGAAACGCCGCTGCCGGAAGAATCCGCGCGTCAGCTTGTCGCCCGACTGGCACAGGCTAAAGCGCAAAGTCTGGCCACCCGCTATCCCCATCACCTTATTATAGGATCCGATCAGGTTTGCGTATTAGACGGTGCGATCACCGGCAAACCGCACACCGAGGAAAACGCCCGTAAGCAGCTGAGAAAAGCCAGCGGGACCATCGTCACTTTTTACACTGGTCTGGCGCTGTACAACTCCGCCACCGGCCATCTGCAAACCGAATGCGAGCCCTTTGACGTTCACTTTCGCCATCTCAGCGATAAAGAGATTGAACACTATGTGCGCAAAGAGAACCCGCTGCAGTGCGCCGGGAGTTTCAAGAGCGAGGGGTTAGGGATAACGTTGTTCGAAAGACTGGAAGGCCGCGACCCGAACACTCTGGTCGGTTTACCGTTAATCGCGTTGTGTCAGATGCTGCGTCGCGAGAATAATAATCCGCTGTTACGCTAAATCTAAAACGGCGGAAATTAATCCGCCGTTGTGCTTATTTGCTCTTGCGCAGCACCTGTAAGCAGTGCTTCAACTGGTTATCCAGCGGCGCCTCAACGCGCATCACCTCCCCGCTTCCCGGGTGGGTAAACTTCAGCGCCGCCGCGTGCAGGAACAGGCGGTTTAAGCCGGTACCGGAGAGCTGCTTGTCGAATTCGCGGTCGCCATAGCGATCGTCAAAAGCGATAGGATGGCCGGCATACTGGGTATGAACGCGGATCTGATGCGTCCGCCCGGTGACCGGACTGCAGCGCACCAGCGTGGCGAATTCGTAACGCTCTTCCACTTTAAAGCGCGTCTCTGACGGCTTGCCTTCCTGACTGACGCGGACGATCCGCTCCCCACTCTGCAGGATGTTCTTCAACAGCGGGGCCTGCACCACTTTGGTATGCGACTGCCACTGGCCGCGCACCAGCGCCAGGTAGTCTTTTTGCATACCTTTATCGCGCAGTTGCTCGTGCAGCGAGCGCAGCGCTGAGCGCTTCTTCGCTACCAGCAGTACACCGGAGGTATCCCGGTCGAGCCGATGCACCAGTTCAAGGAAACGTGCCTCCGGGCGCAGCGCGCGCAGCCCTTCGATCACGCCAAAGCTCAGGCCGCTGCCGCCGTGTACCGCAGTACCGGAAGGTTTGTTGAGCACCAGAATATGATCGTCTTCATAGAGGATCACCTCAGAGAGCGCCGCTACTTTCTGCAGATGCGGCGATACCGCCTCTTCTTCACGCTCCGCCACGCGCACCGGTGGGATACGGACTTCATCGCCTGCTTCCAGCTTATACTCTGGCTTCACGCGCTTTTTGTTTACCCGCACCTCGCCTTTACGCAGGATGCGATAAATCATGCTCTTCGGTACACCTTTCAATTGGGTACGCAAAAAGTTATCGATACGTTGCCCCGCTTCATCAGCAGCAATGGCAACCATTTTTACGGTTGGGGTCTCAGTTTTCATGGTGCGCGATTCTAAATAGCCGGACGCATTAGCGCCACTCATTTTTATATGCTTATATTTATCATTATCCTGTTTTCACGGTTTACCTGACCGCCATTTTGTTTGTTATTAGAACAATCTGTATGGGCAGGTGATAAAACTGTGAGTAACCGGGTGATAAAAGGTGAAAGTCAACTTGCTATAACAAGGTTAGCAATGGAATAATGAGACCGTTTTCCGTATTGCCTCTTGTTAGAACAAGACATTAGCGGAATGACCAATTTTGTCTGACCGATCGCCCACGCAGCAATGGCGTAAGACGTTGTGATCTTTCAGACAGTTAGCGGGCTGCGGGTTGCAGTCCTTACCGGTACAGGCTCTATGGATTTCTAGTCGCAGGAAGGCGTCAACTCCGGGACTCCCGGGAGCTCATCTGGATCCTCAGATCGAGGTGAGCAGGTTAAGCCATCACGCCTGCAACGCGAAAGACGACGAGTATAAATGGAATATTCTCTGGTGATACATCCCAGGCTGTTCCCCTGAATAATTGCGCTGTGTTTCCGTTTGAAACACAGGCGACCGACACTCTGCGCCTCTTAAGCGCGCGACAACCGTGAGGTTGGCGACGTGAACCAGACACGAGGCCATCGGTTTTCCCCCGGAAAGGCATTACTCTGCCCGCAGCTTAGTCGTCAATGTAAGAATAATGAGTAAGTTACGATGAAAAGAATGTTAATCAACGCAACTCAGCAGGAAGAGTTGCGCGTCGCCCTTGTTGATGGGCAGCGCCTGTACGACCTGGATATCGAAAGCCCCGGGCACGAACAGAAAAAAGCGAACATCTACAAAGGCAAGATCACCCGCATTGAACCCAGCCTTGAAGCCGCGTTTGTCGATTACGGCGCCGAGCGTCATGGTTTCCTCCCCCTCAAAGAAATCGCCCGCGAATACTTCCCCGCCAATTACAATGCGCATGGCCGTCCTAATATTAAAGACGTCCTGCGTGAAGGTCAGGAAGTTATCGTGCAGATTGATAAAGAAGAACGCGGCAACAAAGGCGCGGCGCTCACTACCTTTATCAGCCTGGCAGGCAGCTATCTGGTCCTGATGCCGAACAACCCGCGCGCCGGGGGAATTTCCCGTCGTATTGAGGGTGACGATCGCACCGAACTGAAAGAAGCGCTGGCGAGCCTTGAGCTGCCGGACGGCATGGGGCTTATCGTGCGCACCGCAGGCGTCGGCAAATCAGCCGAAGCGCTGCAGTGGGACCTGAGCTTCCGCCTGAAGCACTGGGAAGCCATCCAGAAAGCCGCTGAAAGCCGCCCTGCCCCGTTCCTGATCCACCAGGAAAGTAACGTCATTGTTCGTGCTTTCCGCGACTATCTGCGCCAGGACATCGGCGAAATCCTGATCGATAACCCGAAAGTGCTCGAGCTGGCCCGCCAGCATATCGCCGCGCTGGGTCGTCCGGATTTCAGCAGCAAAATCAAACTGTACACCGGTGAAATCCCGCTGTTCAGCCATTATCAGATTGAATCGCAAATTGAGTCCGCCTTCCAGCGTGAAGTGCGCCTGCCGTCCGGCGGGTCTATCGTTATCGACAGCACCGAAGCGCTGACCGCGATCGATATCAACTCCGCCCGCGCCACCCGCGGCGGCGATATCGAAGAGACGGCGTTTAATACCAACCTTGAAGCGGCTGATGAGATTGCCCGCCAGCTGCGTCTGCGCGACCTCGGCGGCCTGATCGTTATCGACTTCATCGATATGACGCCGGTTCGCCATCAGCGTGCGGTGGAAAACCGCCTGCGTGAAGCCGTTCGCCAGGACCGCGCGCGCATTCAAATCAGCCATATCTCCCGTTTTGGTCTGCTGGAGATGTCCCGTCAGCGCCTGAGCCCATCGCTGGGCGAGTCCAGCCATCACGTCTGCCCGCGCTGCTCCGGTACCGGTACCGTGCGTGACAACGAGTCGCTGTCGCTCTCTATTCTGCGTCTGATTGAAGAAGAAGCGCTGAAAGAGAACACCAAAGAAGTTCATGCCATCGTGCCGGTGCCGATCGCCTCTTATCTGCTGAACGAAAAACGTGCCGCGGTGAGCGCCATCGAATCCCGTCAGGGCGATGTACGCGTCATTATTGTGCCAAACGATGAAATGCAGACGCCGCATTACTCCGTTCTGCGCGTGCGTAAAGGTGAAGAAACCTCAACGCTGAGCTATCTGCTGCCGAAACTGCATGAAGAAGAGATGGCGCTGCCTGGCGAAGACGAACCGGCAGAGCGTAAACGTCCGGAACAGCCTGCTCTGGCCGCCTTTGTCATGCCTGACGCGCCGCCGGCCCCGATGCCGGAAGAGCCTGCTGCCGCGCCTGTCGCCGCAGCGGCACCGGTCGCGGCAGCCGCACCGGCACAGCCTGGATTGCTCTCTCGCTTCTTCAGCGCGCTGAAAAATATTTTCTCTGGCGCCGAAGAGACCAAACCGGCTGAAGTTCAGGTCGAAAAGAAAGCGGAAGAAAAACCGGAGCGTCAGCAGGAGCGCCGTAAACCGCGTACCAGCAACCGCCGCGATCGCAACGATCGTCGTGACAACCGCGATAATCGAGATAACCGCGACGCCCGGGCTGAGAATAACGAAGGCCGTGAGCCGCGCGAATCACGTGAAGAGAATCGTCGTAACCGTCGCGAAAAACAGCCACAGAACGTGGAAACCCGTGACGTTCGCCAGACCGCAGGCGACGACGCCGAGAAAGCGAAATCCCGTGACGAACAGCAGCCACGTCGCGAACGCACTCGCCGCCGCAATGACGACAAACGTCAGGCGCAGCAGGAAGCCAAAGCGCAAACTCGCGAAGAGCCAGTTGCGCAGGAGACAGAGCAGGAAGAACGTGTGCAGACCCTGCCGCGTCGTAAACCGCGCCAGCTGGCCCAGAAAGTGCGCATTGAGTCGGCCGTTGCTGAACAGGCTGTCGAGAGCGTGCCAGAAGCCGTTGTGGCTGAAGTGGTCGCTCCGCGCAGCGAGCCGGTGAAAGCCGAACTGCCAGCGGTAGTGGAAAACGTGGCTGACCACGACGAAAATGGCGAATCCCGTGAAGCTAACGGTATGCCGCGTCGTTCACGTCGCTCCCCGCGTCATCTGCGCGTAAGCGGTCAGCGTCGTCGTCGCTATCGTGACGAACGCTATCCGACGCAGTCGCCGATGCCGCTGACCGTCGCCTGTGCATCGCCGGAAATGGCTTCTGGTAAAGTCTGGATCCGTTACCCGGTGGTCCGTCCGCAGGATCAGCAACCGGAAGAGGTTCAGGACACCAGCGTCGCGGAAACCGTGGCGGCCCCGGTTGCCGCCGTTGAAACCGTTACCGCTGCGCCAGTGACCGTCGAACCGAACACCATGGAGCCGGTAACCGCTGAGCCAGTGGTTGTCGAGCCGGTCGTCGCCGCCGAACCGGTGGTGGTTGATACTGCGGACGTTGTCGAGCCAGCAGCCGTCGAGCCAGCGCTGCAGGAGCCGGTGACCGAAGCCCCGGTGGTGGAAGAGCCTGTGGCCATCGCGCCAGTGACGATCGACGCCGAACCGGTAACGGTCGAACCTGAAGTGGTGCAAACGGCGCCGGTAGTTGAAGCGCCAGTGGTTGAAGCGCCAGTCGACGTCATCGCGCCGGCGGCAAAAACCGTCGTGGAAGCGCCGGTCGTCGACACAGCACCTGTCGAGCCGGTAAAAGCCGAAGCCCCGGTGAGTCAGCCGGTTGTCGTGGCGAGTCATCGCCATGCCACTGCGCCGATGACCCGCGCGCCAGCGCCGGACTACGTTCCGGAAGCGCCGCGCCACAGCAGCTGGGTGCGCCCGCCGTTCGCCTTTGACGGTAAAGGCGCCGCCGGTGGTCATAGCGCGACCCATACCGCGACCGCTGAACCGACCCGGCCACAGCCCGTCGAGTAAGCGTGCTCCATAAAAAACCGGCCTCTGGCCGGTTTTTTTTATGCGCTTTGCGGAGGCTGCATCCCGGCGAGGTCCGGCATGATCTCCCGCATCAGATCGAGGAATTTACGCAGTCGGGTTGGGTAATAGCGCGCCCAGGGGTAAACCAGATGCACCGGTAGCGAGGCGGGGCGCCACTGCGGGAATAGCTCTGTCAACCTTCCGGCGGCGAGATCCTCCGTCACCGCCCAGCTGGACACCATCGCCACCCCCAGCCCTGCCAACGCGGTATTGCGCGCGACGTACAGGCTGTCAGTGCTCAGACAGGGCGTTATCGCCGTGGAGACAATTTGCCCACTTTTCTGATGCCGGAGTCTCACCTCATGCTGATAAAAGGTGTTGATGGCGATCCACGGCAGAGCGGATAAATCATCCAGCGTGGATAAGGGCGGGAACTTCGCCAGCAGTTCCGGGGAAGCCACCACGCAGCGCGGCACTTCCGCCAACAGCACGGATACCGTGGCTGGATCCACCTCCGCACCCACGCGGATGGCGCAGTCGATATTATCGCTGAGAAAGTCGACGGTATTATCGTTCAGCATCCACTCTACCGACAGCTGCGGATGACGCTGCAGAAATGCCACCAGCGGTTCCAGCAGTTGCTGCTGGCCAAAAGCGTGGGGCGCCCGGACCCGCAGCACGCCCACCGGCCGATCGTCGGCAATACGCAGGTCATCCTCCAGCGCCAGCCAGGCATCCACCACCTGACGGGCGTGACGATAACAGCGTTCACCATCGTCAGTGAGCTTCATCGCATGGGTGGTACGCAGGATAAGCTTCACCCCCAGCAGACTTTCAAGGGACTGCAGACGGCGGCTGACGGTCGCCTGGGTGGTATCCATCTGCCCCGCGGCGGCGGAGAGTGAACCGGCCTCTATAATACGAATATAGGTGCGCATCAGCTCAATGCGGTCTATACGCTCCTGTCTTTTCATTTTTCTTTTGCCTATACGTGCTACGTATAACCGTTTTACCACCAGCCTGGCTACCGCACCAGCCGCATTCAGGGAAAAATAGCGCCATCGCATCTAAGAGGTATTGATCATGACACCGACTTCCCTTTCCACCCGCGACGCGGGCTGGATTATCTTCATTCTCGCGCTCGGCGCTGGCTTTAGCGTCGCCTCGATTTACTACGCGCAACCGCTGCTGCCGCTGATGGGCGCTAACCTTCATCTGACGGTGGAAGGAATGGGTCTGGTCCCTACCCTGACGCAGGCCGGCTACGCGCTCGGCATTCTGTTCCTGCTTCCCCTCGGTGACCGCCACGACCGCCGCCGGCTGATTCTGGTGAAAAGCGCGCTACTGGCGATCCTGCTGCTCCTGTGCAGCCTCACCGGCCAGCTCAGTTCCCTGCTGGTTGTCAGTCTGTTGATCGGTATGGCGGCGACCATGGCGCAGGATATCGTCCCGGCGGCAGCGATCCTCGCCCCCGCGGGCAAGCAGGGAAAAATGGTGGGCACGGTGATGACCGGGCTGCTGCTGGGGATCCTGCTCTCACGGACGGTCAGCGGCGTGGTGGGCGCCGTATTCGGCTGGCGGGTGATGTATCAGGCAGCGGCAGTCAGCGTTGCACTGATTGGCCTGGTGATGTGGCGGGTCCTGCCGCGTTTCGCCATTCACTCGACGCTAAGTTATCCGCAGCTGATGGCCTCGATGGCGCATCTGTGGCGCCGTTACCCGGCGTTACGCCGCGCTGCGCTGGCTCAGGGCGCGCTCTCCATCGCCTTTAGCGCTTTCTGGTCGACGCTGGCGGTGATGCTTTCCGAACATTATCACATGGGAAGCGCGGTGGCCGGGGGGTTTGGCATCGCCGGGGCCGCCGGGGCGCTGGCCGCACCGCTGGCTGGTGGGCTGGCCGATAAGTTTGGCGCAGGTAAAGTCACTCAGATGGGCGCGGCGCTGGTCACCCTCTCCTTCGCCCTGATGTTTATGCTGCCACTGCTGCCTCTGCATGGCCAGCTGGCGCTGATTGCCCTGTCGGCTATTGGCTTCGACCTTGGTCTGCAGTCAAGCCTGGTGGCGCATCAGAACCTGGTTTATGGCCTGGAGCCGCAGGCCCGTGGACGTCTGAACGCCCTGCTGTTTACCGTGGTCTTTATCGGTATGTCGCTGGGGTCGGTGCTGGGCAGCAAGCTGTACGTGCTGGCCGGCTGGAACGGGGTAATCACGCTGGCCGTCGTCAGTGGGGCAATCGCCCTGGCGATCCGCCTGCTGGAGAATGCCCGTATCGTCGCTGCCGAACGCAGCACGTCATAATTAAACCCGCGTCGCCTCAGGCGACGCGGGTTTAATTTTTCCCGCATAATCGCTTACGCCGTGCGGCGAGCAAACTCTTTGACGCGGAAGCCCAGCACCAGCAGCGTGGCGAAATAAGCCACCACGCCGGCGACCACCACTACCAGCAGGCGCATCAGACGGAACGGCATCGTCCCCTGCGACCATTCCGGCATGATATGCATGACGCCCAGCAGCGCTGCGGCCATCACCACCACCGCCGCAATCAGGCGCAGCAGGAAAGTCAGCCAGCCGGGCTGTGGGGTGAAAATTTTCTGTTTACGCAGTTGCCAGTAGAGCAGCGCGGCATTCAGGCAAGCCGCCAGCCCGATGGACAGCGACAGGCCCGCGTGTTTGAGCGGGCCGATAAACGCCAGGTTCATCACCTGGGTCATAATCAGGGTGACAATGGCGATCTTGACCGGCGTTTTGATGTCCTGACGGGAATAGAAGCCCGGCGCCAGCACTTTCACTACGATAAGCCCCATCAGCCCCACGGAGTAGGCCACCAGCGCGCGCTGAGTCATCGCCGCATCAAAGGCGCTGAATTTCCCATACTGGAACAGGGCCACGGTCAGCGGTTTGGCGAGGATCCCCAGCGCCACTGCGCTCGGCAGCGCCAGCAGGAAGCAAAGGCGCAGGCCCCAGTCCATCAGGCGGCAATATTCGTCATGGTTACCGCTGGCGAAGCTTTTCGACAACGACGGCAACAGGATGGTGCCAAGCGCCACCCCCAGCACGCCGGATGGAAACTCCATCAGACGGTCGGCATAGTACATCCAAGACACCGAACCAGACACGAGGAACGAGGCAAAGATGGTATTGATGATAAGCGAGATCTGGCTTACCGACACACCAAGGATCGCCGGCCCCATCTGCTTCACCACCCGCATCGCGCCGGCATCTTTCAGATTAATGCGCGGCAGAACCAGCATGCCAATTTTCTTCAGGTGCGGCAGCTGGTAGGCCAGCTGCAGCACGCCGCCGACCGTCACCGCCCAGGCCAGAGCCAGCACCGGCGGATGGAAGTACGGCGCAGCAAACAGTGCGAAGCTAATCATGCTGACGTTAAGAAACGTCGGGGCAAAGGCCGGCACCGAGAAACGGTTCCAGGTATTGAGGATCGCCCCCACCAGCGAGGCCAGGGAAATCAGTAAAATATAGGGGAAGGTAATGCGCAACAGCTGGGTGGTCAGCGCAAATTTATCGGCGGTATCGGCAAACCCGGGGGCGGTGATGGTGATCACCCACGGAGCCGCCAGCATCCCGATAACGGTAACGATCGCCAGGGCCAGGGTCAACAATCCGGAGACGTAAGAGACAAACACCCGGGTGGCATCTTCGCCCTGCTTGCTTTTATATTCGGCAAGGATTGGCACAAATGCCTGTGAGAAAGCGCCTTCGGCAAAAATACGCCGCAACAGATTAGGCAGTTTGAAGGCGACAAAAAAGGCATCGGTCGCCATCCCGGCGCCAAAAATGCGCGCCACAATCGCATCGCGGGCAAAGCCCAGCACGCGCGAAAACATGGTCATCGAACTGACTGCCGCCAGTGATTTTAAAAGGTTCATTACGCTGTTATTCCAAACCCTGGAGTAAAACGCCCGCAAATGCGGGCGCTGGAAAGTGGCGATAGTCTACCGGGTTCAACATGAATTACTACTGTCAGTTGTTACAACGGATTATTCACTAATGGCGTCGCGCCAGAGTTTATCGACCACCCGCTGAGCTAACAGCGCCTGTTCGCCTGCGGTTTCAGGAACCGTCTGATTTTGCACGCATTCGATAAAATGGCGCGCGCAGCCGACAAAGCCGCGCTGCTCAAGGGTGGTTTGCCAGCCGGCGACCGGGCGCTGAACCACGCCATGACCACACTCCTCCTGCCATTCGCGCATCTCGCTCACCGCATATAACCCGCCATCCGTAACCGCCTGCACCCACTCACGCTGGCTGCCAGCGCGGCGATGCATACTGGTGGTGACCTGCAGCCTGGGTGAACTAAACTGGTGTTCGGCATAGAGCATTTCGCCCTGAGGGGTGATCTGCAACGCGCCACCGCGCAGGCGCGCCTGGCCGTCGGCCAGCCACAGCGCGGTATCCACTACGTGCAAATAGTCATCGAGCAACGTAAAGCGCAAATCGTTGCCCACGCTATCACTCCGGTGCTTATCCATCCGCAGCGACGCCGCCTCGCCCAGCCGTCCCTTTAGCTCACGATAAAGCGGCGCAAAGCGGCGATTGAACCCGACCATCAGCGTCAGATGACGCCGCGCCGCCAGCTCGACCAGCGCCTCTGCCTCGCTTAGCTTGTCCGCCAGCGGTTTATCGACACAAACATGAACTCCGGCATTCAGCAAGTGATTCACTACTTCATAATGTGAAGCCGTCGAAGTATGAACAAAAACCGCATCGCACTGCGCCGCCAGGGCATCCAGCGAATCGGCATACGGGATGCGCCAGGTTTCACAGACGCGCAGCGCCTTCTCTCTTCCCGGCGACCAGGCCGCCTGCAGCGTCCAGTTTTCCGCCGCCCCCAGCACCGGCAACCACGCTTTCTGCGCGATGCCGCCTAAGCCAACCACCCCGATGCGCAATTTGGTGCCCACATTTAATCTCCCAGATGGTGTAACAGAGAGTCGAGGCGCGCTTTTAACTCCGCCACCTCACCTTCCAGTGCTTCAACCCGGGCACGCAGATCGTCATCACCTTCCAGCGGCGCGAGTGCTTCCACCGTGGTGATCAGCGTGTCCATATCATCGCAAAACAGATGCATATAACGGCTTTCCCGTTTCCCCGGTTCCCGTGGCAGGCGGGCAACAAAAGGACCATCCTCGCGCGTCGCTAGCCCTTCCAGCACGCTTTCCACTTCCGCCATATCGCTGAACTCATGCATCCGCTGCGCGCGGCTACGGAGTTCACCCGGCGTCTGGGCGCCGCGCAGCAGTAGCGTCGTCACCACCGCTACTTCGCCGGCGCTGAGTTTCAGATCGCCAAATTCAGAGTTGCAAAAACGCTGCTCATACTTGGTCACTCGATTGCCGAATCCGCTTACCGTACGCAAATAGTGGCGCTTCACCAGGGTATCCAGCAGCGACTGGACCTCACCTTCGCTCAGGGACATCACCGGTTCGCGGTTGCTTTTCTGATTGCAGGCGGTGACCACAGCGTTCACCGACAGCGGATACTGTTCGGGCGTGGTGACCTGCTTTTCCAGCAAACAACCAATGACGCGCGCTTCATGCGCGGTTAATTGATATTTCATCCTCTCTCCTTAGCGCCCTGCTGACCAGTCTGACGTCGTTAACGCCGTTAACACATGGTCACGCCACTGCCCGTCAATCAGCAGATAATCTTTGGCGTAACCCTCCTTTTCGAACCCCAAGCGCGCCAGCAGCGCGCCGCTGCGCTGATTATGCGGCATATAGTTGGCCATGATGCGATGAATATGCTGCGTGCGCTGCATATAGCGAATTGCCGTGGTCAGCGCTTCAAACATCAGCCCCTGCCCCTGCCACTTCTCGCCAATGGAGTAGCCGAGATAGCAGGCATGAAATGACCCGCGCACCACGTTGGAGAAGTTCGCCACGCCGACGATCTCTTTTTCTTCTGGATCGAGCAGCGCGAAATAGAATGCTGAACCCTGCTTATGGAATTCGGCAATCATTGACAGGCGCGCCTGCCATCCGGAAGGATAGCAGTGGCTGTCGTCACGTACCGGCTCCCACGGTTTTAAGAACGCTTTATTCTCGGCGTAATAATCGGCCAGACGCCAGGCGTCACGATCGTGAACCAGGCGCACCACCAGCCGGTCCGTCGTCAAACGCACCTTCGGCACGTTACTGCGATAGCCAAACATTTCCTCTTCAGTCCCCCTGACTTGAATCTTGCTTTCATCACTATACCTGTCCTGCGCGGCGGTGTGAAAACAGCAACATACCATTTTCTGCGCCATCTCCTCTTTTCGATGATTAGCCTCAATCGAACTTGCATTTTGATAAAAAAATATTGTCGCAAGGGCGCTGGGAAAAGCAGCAGATTGCCCGCAGAATATCTTCGCTTATCTCTCTTTTTCCCTGGAGGGGAAATGTCCCGCGTCTCGCAGGCAAGGAGCCTGGGTAAATATTTCCTGTTAGTCGATAACATGCTGGTGGTGCTGGGCTTTTTTGTCGTCTTTCCGCTGATATCCATCCGCTTTGTCGATCAGATGGGCTGGGCGGCGCTGATGGTCGGCATTGCGCTCGGCCTGCGCCAGCTGGTGCAGCAGGGATTAGGTATCTTTGGCGGCGCCATCGCCGACCGCTTCGGCGCAAAACCGATGATCGTCACTGGCATGTTGATGCGTGCTGGCGGCTTCGCGGCGATGGCCGTCGCGCATGAGCCGTGGGTGCTCTGGCTCTCCTGTATTTTGTCCGGGCTGGGCGGCACGTTGTTCGATCCGCCACGAGCCGCCCTGGTGGTCAAGCTGGTGCGCCCGCATCAGCGCGGTCGCTTTTTCTCCATTCTGATGATGCAGGATAGCGCCGGGGCAGTAATTGGCGCCCTGTTGGGCAGCTGGCTGCTGCAATATGATTTCCGTCTGGTGTGCAGCGCCGGCGCCGCGCTGTTTATCGCCTGCGCGGTGTTTAATGCCTGGTATCTACCGGCATGGAAGCTGTCTACGGTGAAAACGCCGGTGCGGGAAGGGCTGGGGCGGGTGCTGCGGGACAAGCGCTTCGTCACCTATGTCCTGACGTTAACGGGTTATTATATGCTGGCGGTGCAGGTGATGCTGATGCTGCCGATCATGGTGAATGACATCGCCGGCTCGCCGACCGCCGTGAAGTGGATGTACGCCATCGAAGCCACCATTTCACTCACCCTGCTCTATCCTATTGCCCGTTGGAGCGAAAAACGCTTCCGCCTTGAGCACCGGCTGATGGCCGGTCTGCTGGTGATGACCCTGGCCATGCTCCCCATCGGGATGACCAGCAGTTTACAGCAGCTGTTTACCCTGATTTGCCTGTTTTACATCGGCTCTATCATTGCCGAACCCGCCCGCGAGACGCTGGGCGCTTCGCTGGCGGACGCCCGGGCGCGTGGCAGCTATATGGGTTTCAGCCGTCTGGGGCTCGCCTTCGGCGGCGCGCTGGGTTACGCGGGCGGCGGCTGGCTGTTTGATGCCGGGAAAGCCGTCGGCCAGCCCGAACTGCCGTGGCTGATGCTCGGCGCCATCGGGGTTATCACCTTCCTGGCGCTATGGTGGCAATTCAGTCCGAAACGCTCTGCCTCCGGTATGCTGGAGCCGCGCACCTGATGCGCGCGGCGGCGGTTTCTCCTGCTTTCAGCCTATTCTGCTGGCGCGATGGGTGCTGACAGGTCATGATGCTTTGTGTCAGGATGAAGGAAGGTATGAGCTTGAGGAACCCCATGAAAAAGATATTGATCGCCGCCGCGCTAATTGTCAGCGGCCTGCTGAGCGGCTGTAATCAGCTGACCCAATACACGGTAAGCGAGCAGGAGATTAACCAGGCCCTGCAGAAGCGAAACCATTTCGCCAAAGATATTGGTCTGAAAGGCGTTGCCGACGCCCATATCGAACTGCAGAACCTGACCAGCGCTATCGGGCGCGAGGAGCCGGGCAAAGTCACCCTGAGCGGGATCGCCAACGTCGATCTTAACTCCCTGTTCGGCACGCAGAAAGCGACGATCGATCTGAAGCTCAAAGCGCTGCCAACCTTTGACCGAGAGAAAGGCGCCATCTTCCTGCAGGAAATGGAAGTGGTCGATGCCAAAGTGGCGCCGGAGAAACTGCAGTCGGTTATTCAGGCCCTGCTCCCCTACCTGAATCAGTCTCTGCGCAGCTACTTCAGCCAGCAGCCGGCTTATGTCCTGCGTGAGGACGCCAGCACCGGCGAAGCGCTGGCGAAGAAATACGCCAAAGGTATAGAGGTGAAGCCAGGCGAGATTGTCATCCCCTTTACCAATTAATCTCCAGGGCGCTACGGCGCCCTGAATTTTTTACGGAAATGAGTGCAAAGGAAAACGTTTACGCTTATCCTTAGTGCCCGGCAAAAAACAGCCCTGATGACTGAACCTATTAGCCGGAGCCTTCCATGACAGCACAATCCCAGGTATTGAAAATCCGCCGCCCAGACGACTGGCATATCCATCTGCGCGATGACGATATGCTGAAAACCGTCGTGCCTTATACCTGTGAGTTTTATGGCCGGGCGATCGTGATGCCGAATCTGGTGCCGCCTGTCACCACCGTCGCGGCGGCTATCGCTTACCGCCAGCGCATTATGGACGCCGTGCCGGCCGGGCATGATTTTACCCCGCTGATGACCTGCTATCTGACAGACTCCCTCGACCCAGCGGAGCTGGAACGCGGCTTTAACGAAGGGGTTTTCACCGCCGCCAAGCTCTACCCGGCCAATGCCACCACTAACTCCAGCCACGGCGTCACCAGCACCGACGCCATTATGCCAGTGCTGGAGCGGATGGAAAAACTGGGGATGCCGTTGCTCGTTCACGGCGAAGTCACTCACGCCGAGATTGATATTTTCGATCGTGAAGCGCGCTTTATTGAGACGGTGATGGAGCCCCTGCGCCAGCGCCTGCCCGGCCTGAAAGTGGTTTTTGAACATATCACCACCAAAGACGCCGCCGAGTACGTGCGTGACGGTAATGAACTGCTGGCTGCTACCATCACCCCGCAGCATCTGATGTTCAACCGCAACCATATGCTGGTGGGCGGCATTCGCCCTCACCTGTACTGTCTGCCGGTACTTAAACGCAATATTCATCAGCAGGCTCTGCGGGAGCTGGTCGCCAGCGGCTTCAGCCGCGCCTTCCTCGGCACCGACTCCGCACCGCACGCCCGCCACCGTAAGGAAGCCAGCTGTGGCTGCGCCGGCTGCTTTAACGCCCCGACCGCCCTCGGCAGCTACGCCACCGTGTTTGAAGAAATGAACGCTCTGCAGCACTTTGAGGCTTTCTGCTCGCTGAACGGCCCGCGCTTCTACGGTCTGCCGGTCAATGAGAGCTACGTTGAACTGGTGCGTGAAGAGACGACCGTTGTGGACAGCATTGCCCTGCCTAATGACACCCTGGTGCCCTTCCTGGCGGGTGAAACCGTTCGCTGGACCGTGAAGAAATAAAAACGCAGCCCCCTGTTGTCAACGCTAACCGGATACTGTATAAATAACCAGTATCGAACGCAGGGGGCAATTATGCGCATTGAAGTGTCTATCGCCAAAACGACCGCCTTACCTAACGGCGCGCTGGAAGCGCTGAATAACGAACTCTCTCGCCGTATCGCCGAGCAATTCCCGGCCATCGATAGCCAGGTGAGCGTCCGCTACGCCAGCGGCAATCAGCTCTCGGTGTTTGGCGCCCTGAAAGAAGACAAAGACCGGATAAGCGAAATCCTGCAGGAAACATGGGAAAGCGCGGACGACTGGTTTGTCCACGATCTCTCCTGAAGCATGGCGGGATCCAGTTACTCTGGTTTGCTCCCTCATTGTGCTTTTTTTGCCGGGTCGCCCCGGCTTTTTTTATCCCCTCTTCTGTTCAGAATAGTCCTGATTATTCTGCTCAATATCGACTAAAGTGGCCATTTTACGCGCTTATCTTGAGTAAAAAAGCGGCAAAAGAAGAAAATCATGCTGCCTTTCATTTAATTTCTCGAGTTTATTCTTGATCCCTGATATAATTAACTTGCTTCAAAAAATATGCATTAAACCTCGAGAATTGTTGTCTTTTAACATATGAATAAGGGGTTATGATGGAAAAAAATAATGAAGTCATTCAGACCCATCCCCTCGTTGGATGGGACATCAGCACCGTTGATAGCTACGATGCGCTGATGTTGCGCCTGCACTACCAGAACCCCACTCAAGAAAACAGTAATGATGCTGAGATCGGCCAGACGCTATGGCTAACGACGGACGTCGCACGTCAGTTTATTTCAATCCTGGAAGCAGGTATTGCGAAGATTGAATCTGGCGAATACCAAGAAAACGAGTACCGCAGGCATTAACGCGGCGCACGGAATGACTTAAATATAATCTTAACAGGCACCTGCGGGTGCCTGAATTATTTTCGGGCTTGTATAAGCGCAGGGAGTTAATTACCCTGCTAACAAGGCAATTACCCGGAACTCACCATGCAATACGATCTTATTATTATCGGCAGTGGCTCTGTCGGTGCTGCTGCGGGCTATTATGCGCGTCGTGCCGGACTCAATGTTTTGATGACCGATGCCCATCAACCGCCACATCAGGAAGGCAGCCATCACGGTAGCAGCCGTCTTATCCGTCACGCCTATGGAGAAGGTGAAAAATATGTTCCGCTGGTGCTGCGTGCCCAGCAGCTATGGGATGAACTGGCTGAGATCAGTGGCGAACCTGTTTTCGAACGTACCGGCGTCATTAACCTTGGCCCTGCCAGTTCCGCTTTCCTCGCCAACGTCGCCGCCAGTGCCCGAGCTTTCCAGCTTGAGGTAGAAGAGCTGGATGCGCAGGCCGTGATGCAGCGCTGGCCGGAGATACGCCTTCCCGATGACTATCGGGCAATTTTCGAACCCGCATCAGGCGTACTGCGCAGCGAACTGGCTGTCGAAACCTGGATCCGTCTGGCTCGGGAAGCCGGTTGCGCGCAGTTGTTCAACTGTCCAGTCTCAGCCATTCATCACCATGAGGACGGCATCACCATTGATACCCTCGACGGTGAATATCATGGTAAAAAACTGCTGATCAGCGCCGGCACCTGGGTCACCCGCCTGCTTCCGGACCTGCCCATCCAGCCGGTACGCAAGGTCTTCGCCTGGTACCAGGCCGATGGCCGTTACAGCAGCAAGAATCATTTCCCGGCATTTACCGGCGAGCTGCCCAACGGCGATCAATATTACGGTTTCCCGGCGGAAGATAACGAGCTGAAGATCGGTAAGCATAATGGCGGGCAGCCTGTCTCCACGCCGCAGGAGCGGGTGGCGTTTGGCGCCGTCGCCAGCGATGGTTCCGAATCCTTTCCGTTTTTGCGTAACGTCCTGCCGGGCATCGGCGGCTGCCTACACGGCGCCTCCTGTACCTACGACAATACCGTCGATGAGGACTTTATCATCGATACGCTCCCCGGCAGACCTGACACACTGCTAATCACCGGACTGAGCGGTCACGGCTTTAAGTTTGCGCCGGTGCTGGGGGAAATTGCCAGTCAGTTTGCCCAGGGACAGGCGTCGACCTTTAACCTGGCGCCTTTCTCGCTGGCGCGCTTTAGCGCATAATGGAATGCGGCACACTTGCCGCCGGGAAAAAACGGCCTCTGTCGAGGCCGTTAGTCATTGAGAAAGGTTATGCGTCGCCTGTTTAATATGCTGGTCAACAACGTGCGCGAGCACTTTATGATCTACCTTGCGCTCTGGCTGCTGCTGGCGATCATCGATCTCGTCTGGTTATGGTTTTTCTGACGGCTCCGGCTCGGGGATCCCGAGTTTGGTGTTCAGTCGGCCACGCGATTTGTTAAAGATTTTATTGCCGTTTTCGCGTCCGGCGCGCAGCTGGCGCTGCTCCTCTTCCGGCAGCTTATGCTCTTCCATACAGGCTTCACTACAGCAGCCGGCAAACTTCTCAGCGCAGCTCGGGCACTGAATAAACAGCAGATGGCAGCCATCATTCAGACAATTGGTATGGGTGTCGCAGGGCGCGCCACATTGATGACAATGCGCGATGACGTCATCGGAGATCCGCTCGCCCATCCGCTCATCAAAGACAAAGTTTTTGCCAATGAAACGGACCGGCAGCCCTTGTTCACGGGCGCGGCGGGCGTACTCAATGATGCCACCCTCGATGTGCCAGACCTTATTGAAACCATTGTGCTTCATCCAGGCGCTGGCTTTTTCACAGCGAATTCCGCCGGTGCAATACATGACAATTTTCTTGTCTTTATGGTCCTGCATCATGTCAACAGCTTTCGGCAGCTGGTCGCGGAAGGTGTCTGCCGGGATCTCCAGCGCGTTTTCGAAATGACCCACCTCATATTCATAGTGGTTGCGCATGTCGATAAACACCGCGTCCGGATCGTCAAGCATCGCGTTGACTTCAGCCGCCTTCAGATATTCCCCCACATTGGAGGCGTCGAAGGACGGATCGTCGATGCCATCAGCGACGATGCGGTCACGCACTTTCAGGCGCAGTACCCAGAAAGATTTCCCATCGTCCTCCAGGGCGATATTGAAACGCAGCCCCGCCAGCGCCGGGTCGAAGCCATAGAGAAATTCACGTAACGCTTCAACGTTGCTTTCCGGCACGCTAATCTGGGCGTTAATACCTTCCCGAGCCAGATAAATACGGCCAAAAACCTTCAACTGCGTTAAGCCAATCCACAGGGCATCGCGGGTCGCCTGCGGGTCGACGATGGTGAAATATTTATAGAACGAGATCGTCGTGCGCGGCTCGGTCTCAGCCAGCATTTGCGCCTTTAACGTCTCATTTGAAATGCGGTTGTGTAACACTGGCATGGTGTACCTGCTCGACATAGAAATGAGGAAATAAACGGCGGGCATGATATAGCAAAGCCAATTAATTTACATCCCTACATTTTACGCTACATTTCTCTCACTCGGCTGCGCCTCACTTAACAAAACCGATGCCCGCTCAGCGCCTTTGGCTGGGCGGTAAAAAAATGCGATAATATAAGACGTTGCTCACTGATACGGGTATGAAATGACTCATTTGCCTAAATTTTCTACGGCGCTGCTGCATCCGCGCTATTGGCTGCTGTGGCTGGGTATCGGCCTGCTGTGGCTGGTTGTCCAACTGCCCTACCCGCTAATCTATCGCCTGGGGAACGCCATCGGCCGGCTGGCCATGCGCTTTATGAAGCGCCGGGCAAAGATCGCCTATCGCAACCTTGAGCTCTGCTTCCCGGAGAAAAGCGAGCAGGAACGCCACCGGATGGTGGTGATGAACTTTGAATCGGTGGGCATGGGACTGATGGAGACGGGGATGGCCTGGTTCTGGCCGGTTCGTCGTATCGCCCGCTGGACCGACACCATCGGCTTTGAGCATATCCGAGATGTGCAGGCGCAGCAGCGCGGTATTCTGCTGATCGGTATTCATTTCCTGACCCTCGAAATGGGTGCGCGAATGTTCGGTATGAACGAGCCGGGAATTGGCGTCTATCGCCCCAACGACAACCCGGTGATCGACTGGCTGCAGACCTGGGGCCGCTTGCGGTCTAACAAGGATATGATTGACCGTAAGGACCTGAAAGGGATGATCCGGGCACTGAAAAAAGGTGAAGTGGTGTGGTACGCACCGGATCACGATTATGGTCCAACCGCCAGCGTCTTTGCTCCGCTGTTTGCCGTTGACCAGGCAGCAACCACCTCCGGTACCTGGATGCTGGCGAAAATGTCTAAAGCCTGCATCGTCCCCTTCGTCCCGCGACGCAAACCGAACGGTAAAGGTTATGAATTGATTATCCTGCCGCCGGAGTGTTCCCCACCGCTGGATGACGCGGAAACCACCGCCGCCTGGATGAATAAGATTGTCGAGCAGTGTATCTTGATGGCCCCGGAACAGTATATGTGGCTCCATCGTCGCTTCAAAACCCGCCCCGAAGGCATGCCCTCCCGCTATTGATCCCCTTTCCCGGCCGCGCATGTGGCCGGGAATGCGCCTGTCGCTCATGCTTTACGCTCTCCTTTAGCTTTAAAAGCTCTCCTCCATTGCGGCATCTATTTCTCAGGCGCATAATTAGCATGCTCATATTTTCTCTTAATTTGACCTGCCGCGCAGGCCAGTGGAACCCTATGTCGTCTGCTGAAACCCCCATTAACTGGAAACAAAACCTGACCGTGACCTGGCTTGGCTGCTTTTTAACTGGCGCCGCCTTCAGCCTGGTCATGCCCTTTCTGCCACTCTACGTCGAACAACTCGGCGTTACCGGGCATAGCGCCCTGAACATGTGGTCCGGGCTGGTCTTTAGTATTACCTTTCTTTTCTCCGCCATCGCCTCGCCATTCTGGGGCGGTCTTGCTGACCGCAAGGGGAGAAAAATCATGCTGCTGCGTTCCGCCCTCGGTATGGCCATTGTGATGATGCTGATGGGAATGGCGCAAAATATCTGGCAATTTTTGCTGCTGCGCGCTTTGCTCGGCCTGCTGGGTGGTTTTATTCCTAACGCCAATGCTCTGATTGCCACGCAGATCCCGCGCCATAAAAGCGGCTGGGCGCTGGGGACGCTGTCGACTGGTGCGGTGAGCGGCGCCCTGCTCGGTCCGTTGGCAGGCGGTTTTCTGGCCGACCACTGGGGACTGCGTACCGTCTTTTTTATGACTGCGGCGGTGCTGTTTATTTGCTTCCTGTTCACTCTATTCTTAATTCGCGAAAATTTTGCCCCGATCGCTAAAAAAGGGATGCTCAGTGCCAGAGATGTTTTTTCCTCGCTACAAAACCCCAAACTGGTGCTCAGCCTGTTTGTCACCTCACTGATCATTCAGGTGGCCACCGGCTCGATCGCGCCGATCCTGACGCTTTACGTACGCGACCTTGCCGGCAACGTCAGTAACATCGCCTTTATCAGCGGGATGATCGCCTCGGTGCCGGGGATTGCCGCGCTGATGAGCGCCCCGCGGCTGGGCAAACTGGGGGATCGTATCGGGCCGGAAAAAATCCTCATCGTGGCGCTGATTATCTCAGTGCTGTTGTTGATCCCGATGTCATTTGTTCATACTCCGCTGCAGTTAGGCATCCTGCGCTTCCTGCTCGGTGCGGCGGACGGTGCGCTGCTGCCAGCGGTGCAAACCCTGCTGGTGTATAACTCCACCAGCCAGATCTCCGGGCGGATCTTCAGCTATAACCAGTCGTTCCGCGATATTGGCAACGTCACCGGACCACTAATTGGCGCGTCAGTTTCCGCTAACTATGGCTTCCGTGCCGTGTTCCTGGTCACCGCAGGGGTGGTGCTGTTTAACGCCATTTATTCAACCCTCAGCCTGCGCCGGCCTGCCACGGATACCTCGCATTCAGTAAATTAACGTCCAGAGGGGCTCTGCCCCTTGACGCCGTGCTAACTGCCTTCTATAGATTGAATCGTGTTCAATTCATATTCTTCTCAGGAGATTCGCTATGCCAAAGGATTCGATGTTCTATGCCACGCTCGAAGAAGCTATTGATGCAGCACGTGAAGAATTTCTCGCCAACAACCCTGACAGCGATGAAGAGAGCGCCAACGTTGAGCAGCTCAATATTCAAAAGTATGTGCTGCAGGATGGCGATATCGCCTGGCAAGCCGAATTTTTTGCTGATGAAGATGAACAAGGCGAATGCCTCCCGATGCTCAGCGGCGAAGCCGCACAGAGTGTTTTCGACGGGGATTATGATGAGATAGAGCTGCGCCAGGAGTGGCTGGAGGAAAATACACTCCATGAATGGGATGAAGGTGAATTCCAGCTCGAACCCTCGCTGGACACCGAAGAGGGGCAGACGGCAGCCGACGAGTGGGACGAGCGTTAATCAGTTATAGGGGCCGTGGCTGGCGTCCAGCGGCAGCAGAAGCGTATCAAAGACCAGGGAGAACGGCAGGTCCAGAATGGTGAGATAGCGCCATGCCGAATCGCGAACATCCCACTGCACGCCCGGGTAATATTGATTGCCATGCCCCTGCCCGGGCACTGTTCGACTGATAATGCTGCCGCAGCCGCTGAGCAGCAGTACTATGGCAATGATCGGTAATATTCGCATTCACAACCTCATGTTGCAGATAAAAAAATACCGGCATCGCTGCCGGTATTTTCCTTTACGTACGGCTTATTTTGTTTTCAACGCCAGCGGGTTAAGCGCCAGCTGCTCATAAGCATTGACCCACGAGGAGTATTTCTCCGGTGCGGCCCACACGCGATAGTGCAGACGCGACATAGTAACCGGATCGCTCAACAGCACCAGTCGACGATCGCGGTTCAGCTTATCCGGCGTTTCATTCAGCGCCTGCTCAACGTGGCGTTCGCGGGCGATCTCGAGGATATGCCCCTGACGGTGGCGCGCGGTGGCCATCGCGGTGGCGAGAGCGTTAAATGACGGGTTGAATACCGCGTGCATAAAGCCATCGTCCAGCGAACGCTGACGGTTCAGCGTCAGATACGCATCGGTATCCTTGAGCACCTGCGGCGGCGAATACTCTTCCGGGATCAGGAACAGCTTCCATCGCTTGGTGCGCAGGCCTACCGTCGCCCGGCTGGAGATCGCCGACACGAACGGCGAGAGGATCAGCGAGACGACGATTGGCGCCAGCCAGAACAGGAAGCGCAGATCCAGCCATGCCATCCCAACCGCCCACACCAGGCCCAGCAGTAGCTGCGAGCCGTGACGCATAAAGGCTTCCCCCCACGGCGTGGAGTCATCATCACGCTGCGGCGAATTCCATACCACTTCCCAGCCAAGGAAGGCGCTAACCACGAAAACGGTGTGGAACAGCATCCGAACCGGCGCCAGCAGGACCGAGAACAGGACTTCCAGCAGCAGGGAAAGTGTCACACGGATAAATCCGCCGTACTCCTTCGGCCCTTTACACCACACCAGAATAATACTCAGCAGCTTCGGCAGGAACAGCAGCACCATGGTCGAGGCAAATAGCGCAATAGCCAATTCCGGACGCCATTGTGGCCACACCGGGAACAGCTGACGCGGCTGCAGGAAGTACTGCGGCTCGGTCAGGGCGTGCACCACCTGTAGCGCTGTCGACAGGGCAAGGAACATAAACCACAGCGGTGCCGACAGATAGGACATCACGCCGGTGAGGAACACCGCCCGGTGAACCGGGTGCATCCCTCGCACGAGGAACAGGCGGAAGTTCATCAGGTTACCCTGGCACCAGCGGCGATCGCGTTTCAGCTCATCCAGCAGGTTCGGCGGCAACTCCTCATAGGAGCCCGGCAGATCGTAGGCGATCCACACGCCCCATCCGGCACGGCGCATCAAGGCCGCTTCGACGAAGTCGTGCGACAGGATCGACCCGGCAAAATTACCCTCGCCTGGCAGCGGCGCCAGCGCACAGTGCTCGATGAAAGGCTTCACGCGGATAATGGCGTTATGACCCCAGTAGTGGGACTCCCCCAGCTGCCAGAAGTGCAGACCCGCCGTAAACAGCGGACCATACACCCGGGTGGCAAACTGCTGGCAACGCGCATACAGCGTGTCCATGCCAGAGGCGCGCGGTGAAGACTGGATGATCCCGGCGTTTGGGTTCGCTTCCATCAGGCGCACCAGGCTGCTCAGACACTCCCCGGTCATCACCGAGTCAGCGTCAAGCACCACCATGTAGCTGTACTGGCTGCCCCAGCGGCGGCAGAAATCATCGATATTGCCGCTCTTACGCTTCACACGACGACGACGACGACGGTAGAAGATCTGCCCTTCGCCCTGCACTTCGGCAATCAGCTCCATCCACGCCTTTTGTTCCGCAACACAGATATCGGGGTTATAGCTGTCGCTGAGGATATAGACGTCGAAATGTGCGGCGTTGCCGGTGGCTTTCACCGATTCCCAGGTCGCCCGCAGCCCGGCGAAAACGCGGTCAACGTCTTCGTTACAGATCGGCATAATAAGCGCCGTACGGTGCGCCGGGTTCAACGGTTCGTCACCGACCGTCGAGGCGGAAATACTGTACTTATCGCGGCCAATCAGTAGCTGCAGGAAACCCATTAACGCGGTCCAGAAGCCGGCGGAAACCCAGCAGAACAGCACCGCAAAGAGGATCAAAATGCCGCTCTGCAAGACGTATGGCAGCAGCTGCATGAAAGAGATCCACAGGTTCTGTCCCACCATGTCGGCCGGGTTAATCAGCGCCCAGCCCTGATAAGGCAGAATGGTTTTCATATACCAGGTGGCCACCACGGTCTGCGACAGCGTCAGCAGCAGCAGGATATAGCGACGAATAGTGCCGACGGTACGCCATTTTTGCTCACTCTCACGCTCTTCTTGCGTCAGACGGGAGAGATAGCGCGGCGTGACATCGCGTCCGCGCAGACGGTCCCAGAAGCGGCCGACCGGGTTGGTACGCCACGGATCCGGGATCATCGAGGAGCGTTTGGCTTTTGGCATCGCATGCAGCTGGGTACGGCCTTCGTCATCCTTCACCAGCTGATCGCCAGCAAGGGAATCCGGCCAGCTGTGCGCCAGACGCGCCTTGACCGACCCCAGCGGAGCGTCATCTTCGCGAGCGAAGGTCCGATGTTCGTCATCCAGGGCCTGATGAACGGCCTGCAGGCTGGTGTCCGGCAGCGCCGATTTCTCGGCGTCCGACAGCGGCAATGCGTCAATGTACTTCGTTATCTTATTCATTGGCAGGCAGCTGATAGCTCCAGGTTTCGCTCAACGTGTCATCACCGTTAACCAGTGCGGCGCGCATTTCCGTCGTTTTCTTCGGATCTTTCACCTTCAAACGCAGGATCATCCGCCAGCCTTTGGTTACCGGGTTATAACGCACGGTATTTTCAACGATTTCGGCATTATCACCGGTGCTCGCCTGCGCGGTGACTGGGGTATCCGCCGGCAGTTTTTTCATATCGGCGCCGGTGAAGTCAACAATGAAGGCAATCGTGCCGTCCGACTGACGGATCAGGTTCGACTGCTTAACGTCGCCGGTAGAGCGGCGGGTCTGCATAACGTAAGCGTTATCCGGCGCATGCAGCTTGTCTTCATCGCGGCTGAAGGTGATGGTGTATTTGAAGTTCATCTCCTTGCCCGGCTCCGGCAGCTGATCCGGCGTCCAGTAAGTCACGATGTTATCGTTCGTTTCATCGTTAGTCGGGATTTCAACCAGCTCGATTTTCCCTTTACCCCAGTCCCCTTTCGGCGTGATCCAGGCACTCGGACGCAGGTCATAACGATCGTCAAGATCTTCGAAACGCGAGAACTGACGGCCGCGCTGCAGCAGACCGAACCCTTGCGGATTTTCCATCGCATAGCTGCTGACGGCCAGATGTTTCGGGTTGTTCAGCGGACGCCAGATCCACTCGCCGTTGCCGGCCAGGATCGACAGCCCGTTGGAATCGTGCAGCGCCGGGCGATAGTTCAGCGCCGGAGAAGGCTGGTTGGAACCAAACAGGAACATGCTGGTTAGCGGCGCCACGCCCAGTTTACCCACTTTGTCGCGCAGATAAACTTTAGACTGAACGTCCACCACGGTGTCACGACCCGGCATGATCACAAAGCGATAAGCGCCAGTTGCGCGCGGCGAATCCAGCAGAGCATAAATGGTCAGACGCTTGTCAGTGGCTTTTGGACGTTCGATCCAGAACTCACGAAAACGCGGGAATTCTTCGCCAGACGGCAGCGCGGTATCAATAGCCAGACCGCGTGCAGACAGACCATAAACCTGACCCTGACCCAGCACGCGGAAGTAGCTGGCACCGAGCATGCTGACGATTTCATCGTTCTTGTCTTTGCTGTTGATCGGATACAGTACTTTGAAACCGGCGAAACCGAGGTCTTTCACCGTGTCTTTATCGTGCTGAACGTTACCGAAGTTAAAATAGTCCGCGTTATATTTAATTTTACGCACGCTGGTGGCGGTCACTTCATTGATGGTGACCGGCGTGTCGAAGTACATACCCTGATGGTAAAATTCAAGCTTGAATGGGGTTTTCTGGTTATTCCAGTAAGCTTTATCGTGATTAAACTGAATTTGCTGGTAGTCCGCGTATTTCATATCGCGGAAAGCGGAGGGCAGGTTACTTTTCGGCGCTTCATAGCCTTTCCCGGCTAATGTCTTGGCCTCTTTTGCAACGTCATCAATGCTAAACGCCCATGCAGATGAAGTACACAGGGACAACATTACGGCTGCGCTTAACCAACGCATTTTCATCATCTGTGGTTTATGTTTCATATAAGTAAGCACTTCCCCCTTTGTGTGCTTAAATCGATCCGATCTATTTTAATGGAAACTCAGGCAATCCGACAACATAATCCCTGCTTTGTTCAGCCCAGCGGCACAGGGAATAAACAGTTCGCTGTCCCGTTTGCACTTTGAGTGCTTATCCTGGAGACAGATACCCCGAGTTCATGTAGGGTTGCTGATAATGTAAACGTTATCATCTTGAGTGATAAGCCGAATTATCTGAGATTATTGTGAATCGTATGAATAATACTCCGGTGCAGCGTGAATATTTCTTCGACAGTATCCGTGCCTGGCTGATGCTGTTGGGGATCCCTTTCCACATTTCGCTGATCTATTCCAGCCATACATGGCATGTCAACAGCGCCGAGCCCTCATGGTGGCTGACGCTTTTTAATGACTTCATTCATGCCTTTCGCATGCAGGTCTTTTTCGTCATTTCGGGCTATTTTTCCTACATGCTTTTCCTGCGCTATCCGCTGAAAAAGTGGTGGAAAGTACGCGTTGAACGGGTCGGTATACCAATGTTAACCGCCATCCCGCTGCTGACGCTGCCGCAGTTTATTATGCTGCAGTATGTCAACGGCAAGGCGGAAAACTGGCATACCCTTTCCGGATACGACAAATTTAATACCCTGGCGTGGGAGCTTATTTCCCACCTGTGGTTTTTACTGGTGCTGGTGGTGCTGACCTCGTTGGGGGTGGTGCTGTTCAAATGGCTGACCCGCCGTCCGGCAGGCGGAGTTCACACCTTTGGTGACACTGTCACTATGGGCCAGCTAACGATGATTTTTCTCGCGCTGGGGGTCTTTTATGCCCTGATCCGCCGGTCGCTGTTCCTGGTTTACCCGCCACTGTTAAGTAATGGTCTGTTTAACTTTGTGGTGATGCAGACACTGTTCTACCTGCCCTTCTTTGTGCTGGGTGCGCAGACCTTTATTAACCCACGTTTAAAGGCGATGTTCACCACCCCGTCACCGTGGTGCTGCGCGGCGGCGCTGCTGGGATTTATCGCCTACCGGCTGAACCAGCAGTACGGGTCCGGCGATGGCTGGATGTATGAAACGGAATCGGTGATCACCATGGTGCTGGGGCTGTGGATGGTCAATGTGGTCTTTTCGCTCGGCCATCGACTGCTGAATTTCCAGTCGGCGCGCGTGACCTATTTCGTCAATGCCTCGCTGTTTATTTACCTGGTGCACCATCCGCTGACGCTATTGTACGGGGCGTGGATCACCCCGGTCATCAAGTCGAATACCTTAGGCTTTATTGGCGGGCTGGTTTTTGTGGTGGGTATCGCACTGATCCTGTATGAAATTCACCTGCGTATTCCGCTGCTGCGTTTCCTGTTCTCTGGTAAACCGATGAACAAACCGGCCAAAACTCCGGCTTCGGCCAGCTAATTTGCAGCGGGTGCGGCACACCAGATGTGCCGCACTGCCTTACTCATCAAACAGTCGTTCGAAGATCATGTTATACAGGGCTTCTAAATCGGCTTTATCTACCGGAGTGGAGGCGCTCAGCTCGCCGCGGTAGGCAGCCCCTTCCGTCAGAACGGCGATCAGCTCTGACGCGGCATTGCGTCGCGCATCGCTGAGCCCGGGATGGTAGCGCTGCGACAGACGCCCTCCCTCTTCTTTCAATCGCCGGTCGGCCTGCACCAGAATCTCGCGCAAGCGCGGGTTACGCGAAGCTTCAGCGTTGATCTCCATCAGCAGATAATTATCGCTTTTGGTCGCCGCCGGGGTTGGGATCCTGCCGGCCAGAACCGCCGCTTTGCGTGCCAGGTTGTGGTTCTCATCGATCATCTCACCGACTCTGGCGTTAACGATTTCACTGACAATCGCTTCAATGATCGCTTCCTTGCTGGCAAAAATGCGATACAGCTGACCGACGCTCAGGCCAGCCTCGCGGGCGATATCGGCAACGGAAGCGCCGTGCAGCCCCTTTTCAGCGAAACATTTTTGCGCAGCGGCAACGATCTCCGCGCGGCGCGCCTGCTGTTTCTGCCGGACTTTTCCTTCTGACACCTGCTCCCTCCTGCTATCCATCATTCCCGTCACTCTCGGCGGTTATCATAGCCTATTCTGCCGAATCAGGGATATGCCGCCAGCAGGCGACGATAGATAGCCGCCGTTTCCTCGTCAAAACAGACGAACAGGACGCGCTCAAGCGGGTTATAGCGAGTGAGAAATGCGGTGACGGTGCGCACGGCTATCTCCGCCGCAGCCTCTTTTGGATAGCCATATACGCCGGTACTTATCGCCGGAAACGCAATAGAGCGATAGTTATTTGCCGAGGCCAGCTGCAGACTATTTTTGTAAGCATCGGCCAAAGTTTGCGCTTCCATCCGGTCGCCGCCGTGCCAGACTGGTCCTACGGTGTGGATCACCGCGCTGGCAGGCAAATTACCCGCGGTGGTAATCACCGCATGACCAGGAGGACATTCGCCCTGCTGCTGCAACACTTGCTTGCAGGCCGCCAGCAGCGCGGGGCCAGCCGCCCGATGGATCGCGCCATCAACTCCGCCCCCGCCCAGCAGCGAGGGATTTGCCGCATTAACAATCACATCGACATCAAGTGTCGTAATATCGCCGAGCATTACCTCAGGTTTAACAGCCATTTCTCCTCCTGTCGGCATCGCGTGTGGATACGACTTTCTGCCGATACTAGGGCATTCGCGTCTCCGGGAGCAAGGTTATCGCTTTGCCCGGTGACGAGAAGATAAAAAAACAGGACCCGTGAGGTCCTGTTTTTTACTCGTCCTGCCGGTCAGGCGTTGTCGTTGGCGAACGATTTATGTTTATCCGCACGGGCCGCCAGCCACAGGCCACTATTCTTCATGGCATATCCAAAGACCAGGCCCAGCGCCAGAGAAGGCACTACCAGTCGCCAGTCACCGTCCGCCGCGAAGGTCGCGCAGGCGCCGATAAAGGTACCCGGGACAAACGACAGCAATGTCTGTCGCGCCTGAATGCACATCAAAAAGGCCACCACACCGGTCATCATATAGCTGAGGATCTGCAGCTGCGGGGCCAGCGCACTACCGTGGATAATCACTAATGCCCAGACCACGCCGCTCATGACCGTGCAGGCCGAAATTGCCAGTCCTTTCAGACCGCCCTGCGGGCAGGCGAAATAGGCCGTACAGCCGAGGAAGCCGGCCCAGCTCAGCAGGCCGAGAGCGACCGCCACCCATCCCCAGATCCCGGAGAGAATGCCCGTCGTTAATGCGATTGCGAAAAGTATGTTCATGACGCGTATCCTAGCAGATACGCGGCTCAAGAATGAGATCTAAAACACAGTATATGAATGATGACTTTTTCAGTTGCATTCAAATAGTGATTTAAATCACATTTTATTGTTCGTCTTCTTCCTGAAGCTCATCCCACATCGCGGCGATGGCATCGCGGGTCAATGGCGCCATGGTGCGCCAGAACGGCGTGTGCGCATGGGCTTCGACTTTCCCCAGCATGGTTCCGCACCAGGGCAGGATATAGTCAGCAAACAGGAGCTCCAGCGTCTCGCTCTGCTCTTCGGTGGCATGATCCTCCAGCCACGAGGCGGCCAGCAGCAGCGATCCAAGATGATCTGCCGGACCTTCCCCCGTCGGGATACCATGTTCACTCAGAAAAGCCCTGACCTCCGCTTCCGAGGAACCCTCCACCCACGCACTACGGTACGGCGACACGCTGCAGGCTTCGCCGACGAACAGGGCATTATAGTCTGTCGCCAGGGACTGCATATCGCAGCTTTTCTGCAGACGCGCCAGCAGCTCGTCCTGCTCAAGCGGCCAGCTGGCGGCCAGTTTGCCCTCACGGATCAGGGTAAACAGCGGCACCAGCAGCGGGTCCTGCGGTTGACGGTAATACAGCGAACCCAGCACGCGGCAGAGGATTGAAAACTCGTTCATTCAGTTATTCCAGTTATACAAATTAAAGGTCAGCAAATTCGGGGATCGCCGGCATGCCCCGCGACTCGAGGAAGTTGAGCAGGCGACGCGGAGAAACGTTGAGGATCCTCTCCTCCGGGAAATCGACTGCATCGAGGATCTTGCGGCATTCGGTAAAATCCCCAAGGGTAAACGCGGTGTGGGAATCCGAGCCCAGCGCCACCCATCCTCCGGCATCACGCACCGCGGCGGCGATAGCCCGGCAGTTATCTTCACTACCCACGCGCGACGAAACGAAAGAGGAGTTGTTGATCTCCAGCGCCACCTGATAGCGAGCTGCCGCTTCGGCAATAGCCGGAATATCCACCGGGAATTTCGGGTTGCCGGGGTGGCTAATCATATGCACTTTACCGCTGGCCATCGCAGCGATCATCGCCTGCGTATGCGTGTCACGATCCTGCGGCGGGAACACTGGCTCATGAAACCCGGCAATGATCAGATCAAGCGAGGTCAACATCGGCCCGGAACAGTCGATCTCGCCTTCGATATTTTTAATATTGGACTCAATACCGCGCAGGATCCCGATACCGTCCACCAGGCGGGGCCAGATGCGCATATTAACGAAGTGCCAGTAGTGCGGGGCATCCGCCATGTCCGGGCCGTGGTCGGTGATGGCGAAGAGTTTGATCCCTTTACGCTTTGCTTGCGCAATATAATCGTGCAATGTGCTATAGGCGTGGGTGCTGGCGACGGTATGCATGTGCAGGTCAACGGGATACATCACATTCTCCTCTTCTGTTTGCCGCAAGAATAGCAAAAATCCGGGCACTTGATTAGCAAAAACCCCGCTGGAGCGGGGTTTGTTTGTCTTAATAACCGCGCTGACGATCGACCTGACCACTCACCGGCTCCCCTCGCTCCAGTCGGCTAATGGTCCCGGCGATATAGGCGATAGCTTCCAGTGGACGTGTCACCGCTGCCACATGGGGGGTCATGGCCACCCGCGGATGTGCCCAGAGCGGGCTATCCTGCGGCAACGGTTCGCGACTGAAGACATCGAGCATCGCTCCTTTGAGCTTACCGCTGTTCAGCGCCGCCAGCAGATCCTCTTCAACGACATGCACGCCGCGGGCAAGATTAAGGACGTAGCTCTCATCCGGCAGCTGCGCCAGCAGCGTCTGGTTAATAATGCCGGCGGTTTCAGCGGTATTCGGCAGCAGGTTGATCAACACGCGAGTGCCCTGCAGGAATTCACCCAGCTCAGCCTGACCAGCGAAGCTCTGCACCTGCGGCCAGGATTTGCGGCTACGACTCCAGACACGAAGCGGAAACCCCCAGGGTTGCAGACTTTCCGCAACCTTCGCCCCCAGCACCCCGGCGCCCATAATCCCGACGGTGAATTCGTCAGCGCGGTACTCGGGCAACGGCTGCCAGCGGGAAGCCAGCTTCAGCGCCTGATAGTCATCAAAACGGCGGAACCAGTGCAGCACCTGGCTTACCGCATACTCCTGCATCTGGCGCCCCATGCCGGTATCTTCGAGACGAAACAGCGGAATCGACAACGGCAGCATATCCGGATGGTCGCGCAGCTTACTGAGGATAGAATCCACCCCTGCCCCAAGGGCGAACACGGCCTTCAGCGACCTGCCCTGCAACATTTCCACCGGAGGATGCCAGGCCAGTGCATAGTCCGCCGGCTGGTTATCGCCCGCTTTCCACTCGCGCACCCGCGCGCCGGGTAACTGCTTTTCCAGCTCATGGATCCAGTATTGGGTATCAAAGGTCGGATGGTAAAAAAGAATCTCCATAGGGGCTCCTGATAGCAGACGCCCAGGGCAGGTTAGCGCTGGCGTCTTGTTTTACTCATTGTTTTCTATTGGTTTGCCAGCATAACAAAATTATCCCGAGCGAAAAGGGAAAAGGGACTGGCGACAAAAAAAACGGATTTCGCGCGTTTAAGGAGCAAGTTGCTCGAAGTTTGTCTAAACGCGCTTTTTTTGCAAAAAGTTGATTGACGGGCGATACGTATTTCCCTACATTAGCGCCCGTTCCCGATAACAACGGGAAAGACAATATGGTGAGGTGTCCGAGTGGCTGAAGGAGCACGCCTGGAAAGTGTGTATACGGCAACGTATCGGGGGTTCGAATCCCCCCCTCACCGCCATATTTTAAGAAGAGCTCGTACGCAAGTACGGGCTTTTTTTTCGCATGTGGCACCCGCCGGGGGGGATGAGAACCCCCGACCGGGGTTCGACAACTGGCAACGCCAGTTGGACAGACCGCGAGCCTGCGAGCGGGCTGCCCCGCAGGGGCGAGCGAAGCGAGTCAATCCCCCCCTCACCGCCATATTCGAGATGAGAGCCTGTACGAAAGTACGGGCTCTTTTCACATGTGAGTTCCGACAAAAAACCGCTACCCCCCATCAATCCTCCTCCATCCGCTGATACTCTTCGCTGAGATAGTCCACCAGCGCCCTGACAGAGGGCAACAGCCCGCGCCGAGAAGCAAATACCGCGTGAATCACTTCCCGCCGCGGCTGCCACTCATCCAGCACTACCTCTAATTCTCCTGACGCCAGCTGATCGCGCACCATTAATAAAGGAAGCTGCACCACGCCTACGCCGGCCATCGCCGCCTCGCGCAGCGCCAGCATATCGGTGGTGACCATTCGCGGCGTAAAGAACACTTCCGCTCTTGCCCCCTCCGGCCCGGTGAGCTGCCATTTATGTTGATGCTTGTTCGCCCCCAGGCTGAGCCCCGGCCAGACGCTCAGCTCAGACGGCGCCTGCGGACGTCCGAGCCGGGAAATGAGATCCGGGCTGGCCACCAGCCGGTGCCCGCGGTCCGCCAGCACGCGCATCACCAGGTCGCTATCCTCGATGGGCCGGGGACGGACGCGGATCGCCACATCAATGCCCTCCCCGACTACATCCACCCGGCGGTTGGTCGCCTCAAGATGCAGCGTTACCCCGGGATAGCGCGCCATAAATCGTGCCAGCATCGGACCGATATGGACATGCAGCAAGGTGACCGGACAGGTGATCCTCACGCTGCCGCGCGGCTCGGCGCGCAGCGTCTCGACCGCCTGCTGCGCCGCCTCGGCCTCTATCAGCATCGCTTTGCAATGCTGATAAAAGGTCTGCCCAACCTCGGTGACCGCAAACTGGCGGGTGGTTCGCTGAATCAAACGCACGCCCAACCGCTCCTCGAGTTGCGCAATGCGACGGCTGAGCTTGGATTTCGGCTGGTCAAGCGCTCGCCCCGCCGCGGCGAAACCGCCATGGTCTACCACCTGGACAAACCAGGCGAAGTCATTGAGATCCTGCATCCTTCCTCCATTGTTCCATTTTTGGAACAGTATAGGTCATTTTTGCTCACTACCGCACACGTCGTCCCGGATATAAGCTTATTCACATCAGATACCGACACACAGGAGAAAGCCATGAAACAGATTACAGGAGTCTACACCGCGCCTGCGCAGCATTGGGTAGGCGACGGCTTCCCGGTTCGCTCGATGTTTTCCTATCAGACGCACGGCCAGCAGCTGAGTCCCTTCTTACTGCTTGACTATGCCGGGCCGTACACCTTCCCGGCGGGCAGCGAGAAACGCGGCGTCGGTGAGCATCCGCATCGCGGATTCGAAACCGTCACCATCGTTTACGCCGGAGAAGTAGAGCATCGCGACTCCACCGGACGCGGCGGGGTGATTGGCCCGGGCGACGTGCAGTGGATGACGGCGGGCGCCGGGATCCTGCATGAAGAGTTCCACTCGGAAGCCTTCACCCGCAGCGGCGGCGAGCTGAAGATGATCCAGCTGTGGGTCAACCTGCCCGCCAAAGACAAAATGACGGCCCCCGGCTACCAGAGCATTACCGCCGGGACGATCCCCACCGTCGCGCTGGCGAACGGCGCCGGACAGGTTCGGGTGATTGCCGGCCAGTATGACGACGTCAGCGGCCCGGCCCATACCTTCTCACCGCTTAACGTGTGGGATCTACAGCTGAATCAGGGGCACGACCTCACGCTGCGCCAGCCGGAAGGATGGAGTACCGCGCTGGTTGTGCTGGAAGGGGAAGTGATCATTAACGGTTCCGAGTCCGCCCGCGAAGGCCAGTTGGCCGTCCTGAGCCAGACAGGAGACGCCCTGCATCTGGAGGCGACAGCCCAGGCAAAAGTTCTGCTGATGGCCGGTGAACCGCTACAGGAGCCGATTGTGGGCTATGGCCCCTTTGTCATGAATAACAAAACCCAAATCGCAGAAGCCGTTCGCGATTTTAACAGCGGCCGCTTTGGCCAAATCTAACTGATTGAGGTGAATACTATGTCTACTCCCGCTAACTTTAACGGTGCTCGTCCGGTGATTGATGTTAACGATACCGCAATGCTGTTGATTGACCATCAGAGCGGTCTGTTCCAGACCGTCGGCGATATGCCGATGCCAGAGCTGCGCGCTCGCGCCGCCGCGCTGGCCAAGATGGCGTCACTTGCCGGGATCCCGGTGATCACGACCGCCTCGGTGCCGCAGGGGCCGAACGGTCCGCTGATCCCGGAGATTCACGAGAACGCGCCGCATGCGAAATACATCGCCCGTAAAGGCGAGATCAACGCCTGGGATAACCCGGAATTCGTCGCCGCGGTAAAAGCGACTGGCCGTAAAACGCTAATTATCGCCGGGACTATCACCAGCGTCTGCATGGCCTTCCCGGCGATTGCCGCCGTCGCCGATGGCTATAAGGTGTTTGCCGTAATCGATGCCTCCGGCACCTACAGCAAAATGGCGCAGGAGATTACCCTGGCTCGCGTGGTACAGGCCGGTGTGGTGCCAATGGACACCGCCGCCGTCGCCTCTGAGCTGCAGCGCACCTGGAATCGCCCGGACGCCGCAGAATGGGCTGAGGTGTACACCAAAGTCTTCCCGGCCTACCAGCTGCTGATTGAAAGCTACAGCAAAGCGCAGGACGTGGTGAAGAATAACGAACAGCTGGATTCCCAGCGCTAAAACGCCCGCCCCGCTGCGCCGCAGCGGGGCATTGTTCAATGCGTGAGCGAACGGTAAAGAAAGAATAAAATATGCTTGACCGTTTTAACGCAACTCCCTATAGTAGCGCCCCGTTGCCCACCCAAGGTGAGCAGCAAGACAATATGGTGAGGTGTCCGAGTGGCTGAAGGAGCACGCCTGGAAAGTGTGTATACGGCAACGTATCGGGGGTTCGAATCCCCCCCTCACCGCCATATTTTAAGAAGAGCTCGTACGAAAGTACGGGCTTTTTTTTCGCATGTAGCACCCGCCGGGGGGATGAGAACCCCCGACCGGGGTTCGACAACTGGCAACGCCAGTTGGACAGACCGCGAGCCTGCGAGCGGGCTGCCCCGCAGGGGCGAGCGAAGCGAGTCAATCCCCCCCTCACCGCCATATTTTAAGAAGAGCTCGTACGAAAGTACGGGCTTTTTTTTCGCATGTAGCACCCGCCGGGAGAATGCCCCAAAAAACAAAGCCCGGGCTAGCCCGGGCCTTGCTCACAGTATGACGATCAATAATAGGCTTTCAGCGTCCGCTGGCAGAGGGCCGAGCGCACGCAGTCATCGGTGGTGAAACGCACGATGCCGATCATCTCGTCTTCCTCAAAACGCGCCAGCGCATCGCTCAGGCCAGATCTCACGCCAGAGGGCAAGTCGCACTGGGTGATATCGCCATTGACGATAACCGTCACGTTCTCCCCGAGGCGGGTTAAAAACATCTTCATTTGCGCTGCGGTCACGTTCTGGGCCTCGTCCAGGATCACCACCGCATTTTCAAAGGTACGTCCGCGCATATAGGCGAACGGCGCGATTTCCACCTTGCCGATTTCCGGACGCAGGCAGTACTGCATAAAGGAAGCCCCCAGCCTTTTCACCAGCACGTCGTAAACCGGTCGGAAATAGGGAGCGAACTTCTCGGCGATATCTCCCGGTAAGAAGCCGAGATCTTCGTCGGCCTGCAGAACGGGACGGGTAACAATAATTCTGTCCACATCCTTATGGATCAGAGCTTCAGCTGCCTTCGCCGCACTGATCCAGGTCTTGCCGCATCCGGCTTCGCCGGTGGCGAAAATCAGCTGTTTATTGTCGATGGCATTCAGATAATGCGCCTGAGCCTCATTGCGCGCCTCAATTGGGGAAGTATCACGGCTGTCCCGCGCCATGCCAATTGCTTCTACGCCACTCATTTGCACAAGCGATGTGACCGATTCTTCTTCACGCTGCTTATGGCTGCGTGAATCCCGTCTCAGCACACGTTTTGCTTCACGACGAGCTTTGATCACTGCTTTTTGTCTTCCCATGGATAGCACCTTGCGTTGTTGGTTTACATCACACGCGTCAACATCGACGCGACTATGCGCACGAACGATTGAGGTTTGGCTTCCTTGTAAGCCATTGCTTGCCGGTAGAACTGACAACGAGTCGCGGCTACGCGCACCGCGTACCCTGCCAAGGTGGTAATAATTCGAAGCGGAGAGAGAAAGAGTAAGAAAATCGCTGCCGGAAGCGGAGCTTCCGTGCTGAAGAGTACGGTCTGTGGTTTTACGTTGTCCGGTACGGGACCTTACCATTCGCGATCTCCATAGTGAAACGTCACACTGCCGGGAACTACCGCGTATGTAATAAGTACATCAAAAAAGATTCTTAATGCAACTTATTTTTCACAATGACGCAACAAATAGTTCTTAAGCAAGTGTAGGAGACTATCGGTCATTTGTATTACAGAAATATAACACATGGCAGGAAATATAAGAAAAAAGAGAAAAACAGCAGAAAACGCCCTGCCCTTACGGACAGGGTCGGTATCAGGCCTGCAGTAGCGACTGTCCCAAATAGTGTTTTTCATCCACTACGCCGGGTAAAACAAAGAAGTAGCCCCCGCCGATGGGTTTGACGTACTCCTCCAGCGCCTCGCCGTTAAGCCGTTTCTGCACCGTCAGAAACCCCTTTTCCAGATCGTGCTGATAGCAAACGAATAACAGCCCCATATCCAGTTGTCCGGCATTAGTGACTCCCAGCGAATAGCTGTAGCCGCGGCGCATCATCAGGCTGGACTGGGTTTCCGGCGTGCGGGGATTGGCCAGACGAATATGGCTATCCAGCGCAATGACTTCGCCGTTAGGATCTTTACTGTAATCGGGGGTATCGTGTTCGTTTTTCATCCCCAGCGGCGCACCGCTGTGTTTGTCGCGGCCAAAGATGGTCTGCTGCTCTTTGAGCGGCGTCCGGTCCCAGAACTCGACGTGAAACTGGATGATGCGCGCCGCCTGATAGCTGCCGCCCACGGTCCAGGCCGGCTCGTCCTGATCGGCTGTCACCCACACGACGTTATCCATCAGCGCGCTGTCGTCGCTCGCCGGGTTAGCAGTACCATCTTTAAAACCCAGCAGATTGATGGGAGTCTCTTTGCCTTTACTGCGCGCCGCGCTGTCGGAGATAAACCCTTCCCGCTTCCAGCGCACGCTCAGCAGATCCGGCGTATGTTTGATGACATCACGCAGGGCATGGATCACCGTATCCTGGGTATTGGCGCAGATCTGCAGCAGCAGGTCGCCATGGCACAGGGCGGCATCCAGCGAATCGTTGGGGAAGCGGGTCATCGGCTGCAGCTTTTTCGGCGCTTTATCCGCCAGGCCAAAACGCTCATCAAACAGCGAATGGCCGACCGAGACGGTCATGGTCAGGTTATCCGGGGCAATCCACGGCCCCAGGATGCCGGAATCCATCGGCGGCAGCCGCGGATTGGGTGTGTCCGGCGCCGGGCCGCCCTGGGTTAAAAAGGCGATACGCTGGGTCAGCAGTCGAAACAGACGCTCGAGGTCGGCTTTATCGGCCGCCAGCACATCGAAGGCCACCAGCATCATCGAAGCCTGCTGCGGCGTCAGAATGCCCGCCTGATGCCGGCCATAGAATGGCTGCTTTTCCTGGCGCGCGTCGGGTGTGAGCGTCCCCGGAGAACTTTCCGCTTTTGCCGCATGCGCTACCGGGCAGCCGCCGGTGATGGCCAGCGCGCCGCCAAGCGCGCCGATCCCTTTCAGTAAGCGACGACGTGACGGCTCGTTCACGTCGTGGGGTTTCTGCTGTGCCATCGACTTAGTCCAGCCCCAGGATCCCGCGCAGCTGAGCCAGATCTTCCGCCAGGGTGGTGATCGGCCCTTTCAGCGCATTACGGTCAGCGGTGGTCAGCTTATCGTAGGTCTCGAAACCGTCTTTGGTGCGATATTTGCTGAGGATGCTGTCCACTTTCTTAAAGTTGGCGTCCACTTTCGCCAGCAGCGCGCTGTTCTCTTTTTGCAGCTGCGGGCGCAGCAGGTCGACAATTTTCTGCGCGCCGTCAATGTTGGCCTGGAAGTCCCACAGATCGGTATGGCTGTAGCGATCTTCTTCACCGCTGATCTTGCTGGCCGCGACTTCCTCAATTAATCCTGCCGCGCCGCCCACCACTTTTGATGGCGGGAATGCCAGCTCGCTGATGCGTTTTTGCAGCTCCAGCACATCGCTGTTCAGCTGATCGGCATATTTTTCCATGCCCTTGACGCTGTTATCGCCAAACAGCGCTTTTTCCAGACGGTGGAAACCGGTGAATTTCGGATCTTCTGCTTTTTTCTCGAAGTCGTCTTCGCGGGCGTCGATGCTTCCGTCAAGATCAGAGAACAGCTCGGCAATGGGCTCGATGCGCTCGTAGTGCTGACGGGTTGGGGCGTACAGGGCTTTCGCTTTTTCGATATCGCCGGCTTTCACCGCGTCGGTAAAGGCTTTAGTACCGCTGACCAGCTGCGCGGTTTCCGCCGTCACATAGGTTTTATAAGCGGTGATCGCTTCGCCGAGGCTCAGCACCGCATCGGCTTTCGCCGCGTCTTTGGTGGCGGCGCCGGTAACGATAAGTTTGCCTTTCGGGTTGGTGAGCAGGCCGCAGGTCATGTCATATTCACCCGGCTGCAGGTTCGCGGTGAGCTTCTGGGTAAAGCCCGGCGCGATGTTTTCACGCTCTTCCACCACCATCACCCCTTTCAGAATCTCCCACTCCAGCGCTTTCTGGCTGTGGTTCTGAATAATAAACTGGGTTTTGCCCGCATTAACGGTTACCTGCATCGGCTCGCACTGTTTATCATTGACAGTGACTTTCACCTGCGGGATATCCGCAGCCTGAGCACCGAATGCAGAGCTGAGCAGCGCGGCCACAGTCACCCGCAGCGCATTACGGCGAAAATGAATCATCATGATCATCCCTTTCGGTAAGTAGAGTGTCGCTTATAAGCTCGCAGCGCCCGATCAGGCGGCCCGCGAGGCAGTCGTATTATTCCGCGGCGGCAGGGCAAACATCACCAGCGCCGGGATCAGGTAAAGCAGATAAACAGTCACTTCGCTGACGCTCGGGGCCTCCTGGTAGCCAAAGATCCCCTCCAGCAGCGTGCCGAACAGCGTATGCGTTGACAGCACGTTACTCAGATCGAAGGCGGTATCCTGGAACAGGTTCCACAGGCCGGCCTCGTGGAAAGCGCGGATCGCCCCCGCGGCCAGGCCAGCGGCCACCAGCAGGATAAACAGGCTGGTCCATTTGAAGAACACACCGAGGTTGAGGCGGATACCGCCCCAGTAGAGCAGGAAGCCCAGCACAATCGCCGTTGCCAGACCCAGCAACGCCCCCAGCGGCGGCCAGATGCCAACGTCCTGCTGGAATGCCGCCAGCAGAAAGAAGACCGACTCCAGCCCCTCACGGGCAACCGCGAAAAAGACCATCATCACCAGCGCCCAGCCATGGTGATTGCCGCGCTGCAGCGCCTTGTCCACGGCCTGCTCCAGCTGCTGTTTGACGTTGCGCGAAACATTGCGCATCCAGAAGACCATCCACGTCAGGATCACCACCGCGATGACCGCGACGATCCCTTCGAACAGTTCCTGTTCGCGCTGAGGAAATTCACCGGTGGTTTCGTTGATAAAAATGCCTAAGCCAAGACACAGCGCCGCTGCGAGGATCACGCCAATCCACATCACGGCAATCCAGTTTCCGCGCTGGGTGCGTTTCAGATAGCTGGCGATCAGGCTGACAATCAGCGCAGCCTCAAGGCCTTCGCGTAACATAATGAGAAATGGGACAAACATGCCAACACCCTTAAATGTAAATCACCGTCAACGAATGCAAAAACAGGTAATATTTATGATAGTGATTATCATTACAATACTCAGAAACACAAGCGAAATGTGCAGAGAATGATGACTAGTTGTAAATAAATTGCTGACAAATAATGACTTGCGAAAATATTCGCCTGTTATGAAGGAAAAGAATAAGCAAAGGATTTTTTACGCCAGATATTTACCCGCCGCGGCGGCTATGGCTAAATGGCGGCCTTATTGACCTGCGAAAAGAACAACATGACTGCACTTTTTCATTTCCTGCTGGCGCTGGTGGTGATCCTCGCCCTGGCCTGGCTTGTCAGCTATGACAGACAAAAAATTCGTATTCGTTATATTCTCCAGTTGATTATTATCGAAATAGCGCTTGTCTTCTTTTTCCTGCACGCCGAAAGCGGCCTGTGGCTGGTAAAAAATATTTCCGGCTTTTTTGCTTCACTGTTAGGTTTCGCCGCCGAAGGAACCAATTTCGTGTTTGGCGGCATGAGTGAAAAAGGGTTAGCCTTTATTTTCCTGGGCGTCCTGTGTCCGATTGTGTTTATTTCCGCGCTGATTGGTATTCTTCAGCACTGGCGGATCCTGCCGATTTTTATTCGGGTGATTGGTACCCTGTTATCAAAAGTAAACGGCATGGGTAAGCTGGAATCTTTCAACGCCGTCAGCTCGCTGATCCTCGGCCAGTCGGAGAATTTCATCGCCTACAAGGGCGTACTGGGCGACCTCTCCTCACGCCGACTGTTCACCATGGCGGCGACGGCCATGTCGACCGTATCGCTGTCGATTGTCGGCGCCTATATGACCATGCTGGACGCCAAATATGTCGTCGCGGCGCTGATCCTCAATATGTTCAGCACCTTTATCGTGCTGTCGGTGATTAACCCGACGCGGCCGGGCAGCGAGCAGGAAATAAAACTCGAGAAGCTACACGAATCGCAGAGTTTCTTTGAAATGCTCGGGGAATATATTCTGGCCGGCTTTAAAGTGGCGATGATTATTCTGGCGATGCTGATCGGTTTTATCGCTCTGATCAGCGCCATTAACGCGCTGTTCGCCACCCTGTTTGGTCTCAGCTTCCAGCAGATCCTCGGCTACGTCTTCTACCCGCTGGCGTGGCTTATCGGCATCCCGCTGAGCGATGCGCTGAACGCCGGCAGTATTATGGCCACCAAGCTGGTCGCGAACGAATTTGTGGCGATGATTGAGCTACAAAAGATTGCCGCCAGCATGACCCCTCGCGGGCTCGGCATTCTCTCGGTATTCCTGGTGTCGTTTGCTAACTTTGCCTCGATCGGCATTATCGCCGGAGCGATCAAAGGCCTGAATGAACCCCAGGGCAATATCGTCTCCCGCTTCGGCCTGCGGCTGGTGTATAGCGCCACGCTGGTGAGCCTGCTTTCCGCCAGCTTCGCCGGGCTGGTGCTGTAAGACAAACGGCGGGGCTGCCCCCGCCGTTTACTCAGAACTGCACGCAGACCGGCTGGTCGACACGCATTACCGATTCCTGCGCGAAGCGTGATTTATAGCCCTGGCGCAGGGCTTCAATACCGGCCTCGCTCTGCGCGTCATGCCCATGGATCACCATCAGCGCCTTGCTCTGCTCCCGCACTACCTGACCATTCTGGCCCAGCCACTGACCGCGGGCATCAAACACCGTCAGCCCATCGCGAAAACGCGGCGTCACGTCGCGGTCGACAAACTGCTGCCACTCTTCAGCAGTGATGTCTTTCCCCGCCGGGCGGCTCAGGCCGAAATAAAGCGTGGTTTGCACCATGGACCGATCCGCCGGGCAGGCGCCGGGCTTCGCCGCGCGGGTCGACGAACTTTCCCCCGCCACGCAGCCGCTGAGTAACCCTGCCAGCACCAGCGCCATTGCACCCTGTCTGAACGTCATCTTTGCTATCCTCATTGTTATTAGTCAGGAAATATCAGCGGATTTTCAAATAATTAGCAAGGGTTATAATATTCCAGCCCGGCAACAGGCACAAAAAAGCCCGCCAGCGGCGGGCTCGTGAACGTCAGATGATCTTATTCAGCCGTGGCACGTACCGGCGCCGGCGTATGGTAGTGGGCATCCGCTTCGGCGAAGCGCTGCTGCATGCTGGCCGACGGCGCTTTATCCAGCAGGCTGAAGACCACAATTCCCAGGCTACCGAAGATAAAGCCCGGAATAATTTCATACAGGCCCAGCCAGCCAAATTGCTTCCAGACGATCACGGTCAGGGCGCCAATCACCATCCCGGCCAGCGCGCCGTTACGGGTCATGCGTGACCACATCACCGAGAACAGGACCACCGGGCCAAAGGCGGCGCCGAAGCCAGCCCAGGCGTAGCTCACCAGACCCAGCACGCGGTTTTCCGGATTGGCCGCCAGGGCAATCGCCACCAGAGCCACCACCAGCACCATCATACGGCCCACCCACACCAGCTCTTTCTGGCCGGCGTTTTTGCGCAGGAACGCTTTATACAGGTCTTCGGTAATTGCGCTGGAGCAGACCAGCAGCTGACAGCTCAGGGTGGACATCACCGCCGCCAGAATCGCCGACAGCAGGATCCCGGCAATCCACGGGTTAAACAGGATTTGCGCCAGTTCGATAAACACGCGCTCGGCGTTCTGGTTCACCGCGCCCGCCAGGCTCGGGTTGTTATTGAAGTAGGCGATACCAAAGAAGCCGACCGCCACCGCACCCGCCAGGCACAGGATCATCCAGGTCATACTGATGCGACGCGCGTGAACGATACTGTGGTGCGAATCCGCCGCCATAAAGCGCGCCAGAATATGCGGCTGGCCGAAATAGCCCAGTCCCCAGCCCATCAGCGAAATAATCGCCACGAAGTTCAGCCCTTTAAGCATGTCGATATTTTCGATGCTCTTTTGCTTAATGACTTCCAGCGAATCACCAAAGCCGCCGACGGAAATAATGACGATCACCGGGGTGAGGATCAGGGCAAAAATCATCAGGCTGGCCTGCACGGTATCGGTCCAGCTGACGGCGAGGAAGCCGCCGACGAAAGTATAGATAATCGTTGCCGCCGCCCCGGCCCACAGCGCGGTTTCATAACTCATACCGAAGGTGCTTTCAAACAGACGCGCCCCCGCCACAATTCCCGAGGCACAATAGATGGTAAAGAACAGCAGAATAACCAGCGCCGAAATAATTCTCAGCACCCGGCTTTTATCTTCAAAACGGCCGGTAAAATAATCGGGCAGCGTCAGGGCGTTATTATTCACCTCGGTATGCACGCGCAGGCGACCGGCCACCAGCTTCCAGTTAATCCACGCCCCCAGCGTTAAGCCAATGGCGATCCAGCTTTCGGAAATCCCGGAGAGGAAAATCGCCCCCGGCAGGCCCATCAGCAGCCAGCCGCTCATATCCGACGCCCCTGCGGAAAGCGCGGTCACAAATGGCCCCAGACTTCTTCCCCCAAGAATATAATCATCGAAGTTTTTGGTCGAACGCCAGGCAATAAACCCTATCAATACCATACCAAAAATATAAACAATAAATGTCACCAGCATCGGTGTGCTAATAGCCATGCAAAGTCTCCAGAATTTTTATCGACAGCGTCCAACTTCGTCGTTTTTTTCCACTACCGGAACGGGGTAATGGCGCATTGTTTAATTGGGCGACCGTATCCTGACGGAAGCTTCGGTTTTTCACAAATGATTTAACACAGCATTTACACGAAAACCCGACAGCGCAAAACGTCAATTTATGAGAGGTTGCACTCTCTCACGTTTTTAAAGGTTGCACCAAACAAAAGTGTTAACTCACGCATACAAATACCCTATGAGCACGGGGTTAAAATTCTGCTATTTTAGGTGTTATTTTTAACAAATCCGCCATTTCACGGCTTGCGTCACAAGCCATAATTAACAAGGTTGCACAAAGTTGCAACATAGTGGATATTTCCCTGCAACCGCATAAGCCTAACGATAAATGACAGGAGTTCTGAGCATGGGCACCACCACCATGGGTGTTAAGCTTGACGACGCAACCCGCGAGCGCATTAAGTCCGCCGCGAGCCGTATTGACCGCACGCCGCACTGGCTGATTAAACAGGCCATCTTCAACTATCTGGAAAAACTGGAGAACGACGAGACGCTGCCTGAGCTGCCGGCGCTTCTGAACGGCGCCGCTAATGAAAGCGATGAAGCGGGTTCCCCGGCGGAAGAGCCGTATCAACCATTTCTCGAATTTGCCGAGCAGATCCTGCCGCAGTCGGTGAGCCGCGCAGCGATCACCGCCGCTTGGCGACGTCCGGAAACCGACGCGGTGCCGATGCTGCTGGAGCAGGCCCGCCTGCCGCAGCCGCTGGGCGAACAGGCGCACAAGCTGGCGTATCAGCTGGCGGAAAAACTGCGCAACCAGAAAACCGCCAGCGGCCGCGCCGGCATGGTGCAGAGTCTGCTGCAGGAGTTTTCCCTCTCTTCACAGGAAGGGGTGGCGCTGATGTGCCTGGCGGAAGCCCTGCTGCGTATTCCGGATAAAGCCACCCGCGATGCGCTGATCCGCGACAAAATCAGCAACGGCAACTGGCAGTCGCACATCGGCCGCAGCCCGTCGCTGTTCGTCAACGCCGCCACCTGGGGGCTGCTGTTTACCGGCAAACTGGTGTCGACCCATAACGAGACCAGCCTCTCCCGCTCCCTGAACCGCATCATCGGCAAAAGCGGCGAACCGCTGATCCGCAAGGGCGTGGACATGGCGATGCGCCTGATGGGCGAGCAGTTCGTCACCGGCGAAACCATCGCCGAAGCGCTGGCCAACGCCCGCAAGCTGGAAGAGAAAGGGTTCCGTTACTCCTACGATATGCTCGGCGAAGCGGCCCTGACCGCCGCCGACGCCCAGGCCTACATGGTCTCTTATCAGCAGGCGATCCATGCCATCGGCAAAGCCTCCAACGGCCGCGGCATTTATGAAGGCCCGGGCATCTCGATTAAACTCTCCGCGCTGCATCCGCGCTACAGCCGCGCGCAGTATGACCGGGTAATGGAAGAGCTTTACCCGCGTCTGAAATCGCTGACCCTGCTGGCGCGCCAGTACGATATCGGCATCAACATCGACGCCGAAGAGGCCGACCGCCTGGAGATCTCCCTCGATCTGCTGGAAAAACTGTGCTTCGAACCGGAGCTGGCCGGCTGGAACGGCATCGGCTTCGTGATCCAGGCCTATCAGAAGCGCTGCCCGTTCGTCATCGATGCCCTGATCGACCTCGCGACCCGCAGCCGCCGTCGCCTGATGATCCGTCTGGTGAAAGGCGCCTACTGGGATAGCGAAATCAAACGCGCGCAGATGGAAGGCCTTGAAGGCTATCCGGTGTACACCCGCAAGGTTTACACCGACGTCTCCTACCTCGCCTGTGCGAAAAAACTGCTGGCGGTGCCGAACCTGATTTACCCGCAGTTCGCCACCCACAACGCTCATACCCTGGCGGCTATCTACCAGCTGGCGGGCCAGAACTACTACCCGGGCCAGTATGAGTTCCAGTGCCTGCACGGCATGGGCGAACCGCTGTACGAGCAGGTGGTGGGCAAAGTCGCCGACGGCAAACTGAACCGGCCGTGCCGGATCTACGCCCCGGTGGGCACCCACGAAACGCTGCTGGCGTATCTGGTGCGCCGTCTGCTGGAAAACGGCGCCAATACCTCTTTCGTCAACCGTATCGCGGACAATACCCTGCCGCTGGACGAGCTGGTGGCCGATCCGGTCAGCGCGGTAGAAAAACTGGCGCAGCAGGAAGGCCAGGCCGGCCTGCCGCATCCGAAAATCCCGCTGCCGCGCGATCTCTACGGCAGCGGCCGGAGCAACTCCGCCGGTCTCGATCTGGCGAACGAGCACCGTCTGGCCTCCCTCTCCTCCTCCCTGCTCAACAGCGCCCTGCATAAATGGCAGGCGCTGCCGATGCTGGAGCAGCCGGTGGCCGAAGGCGAAATGCAGCCGGTGGTTAACCCGGCAGAGCCGAAAGATATCGTCGGCTACGTCCGCGAAGCCAGCGATGACGAAGTGCAGCAGGCGCTGACCAGCGCTATCAACAATGCGCCGATCTGGTTCGCCACCCCGCCGCAGGAGCGCGCCGCCATTCTTGAGCGCGCCGCGGTGCTGATGGAAAGCCAGATGCCGACCCTGATGGGGATCCTGGTGCGCGAAGCGGGTAAAACCTTCAGCAACGCCATCGCCGAAGTACGCGAGGCCGTCGACTTCCTGCACTATTACGCCGGCCAGGTGCGCGACGATTTCGATAATGAAACCCACCGCCCGCTGGGTCCGGTGGTCTGTATCAGCCCTTGGAACTTCCCGCTGGCGATCTTCACCGGCCAGATTGCCGCCGCGCTGGCGGCCGGCAACAGCGTGCTGGCAAAACCGGCCGAACAGACGCCGCTGATCGCCGCCCAGGGCGTGGCGATTCTGCTCGAAGCCGGCGTGCCGCCGGGCGTTATTCAGCTGCTGCCGGGCCGCGGGGAGACCGTCGGCGCCGCGCTAACCTCCGATGAGCGCGTGCGCGGCGTGATGTTCACCGGCTCCACCGAAGTGGCAACGCTGCTGCAGCGCAATATTGCCAGCCGCCTCGATCCCCAGGGTCGCCCGACGCCGCTGATCGCCGAAACCGGCGGGATGAACGCGATGATCGTCGACTCGTCGGCGCTCACCGAACAGGTGGTGATCGACGTGCTGGCTTCCGCGTTCGACAGCGCCGGCCAGCGCTGCTCCGCCCTGCGCGTGCTGTGCCTGCAGGAGGAGGTTGCCGACCATACGTTAACCATGCTGCGCGGCGCCATGAGCGAGTGCCGGATGGGCAATCCGGGCCGCCTGACCACCGATATCGGTCCGGTTATCGATGCGGAAGCGAAAGAGAATATTGAACGCCATATTCAGGCAATGCGCGCCAAAGGCCGCACCGTCTACCAGGCGGTGCGCGAGAATAGCGAAGACGCAAGCGAATGGCGCCACGGGACCTTCGTGCCGCCGACGCTTATCGAACTCGATAGCTTCGACGAGCTGAAAAAAGAGGTCTTCGGGCCGGTACTGCACGTGGTGCGCTATAACCGTAACGAGCTGGACAAACTGGTCGAGCAGATTAACGCCTCTGGCTATGGCCTGACCCTCGGCGTGCATACCCGCATCGACGAGACCATCGCCCAGGTCACCGGCAGCGCGAAGGTGGGCAACCTGTACGTCAACCGCAATATGGTTGGCGCCGTAGTCGGCGTGCAGCCGTTCGGCGGCGAAGGGTTGTCCGGTACCGGTCCGAAAGCCGGCGGTCCGCTGTATCTGTACCGTCTGCTCTCCAGCCGTCCGCAGGACGCGGTTGGCGTGACCTTCTCCCGCCAGGATGCGGAGCGCCCGCTGGACGCCCAGCTGAAAACGCTGCTGGAAAAACCGCTGCTGGCGCTGCAGCAGTGGGCCGCGGGCCGTCCTGAGCTGCAGGCGCTGTGCCAGCAGTACAGCGAGCAGGCGCAAAGCGGTACCCAACGCCTGCTGCCGGGGCCAACCGGCGAGCGCAATACCCTGACGCTGATGCCCCGCGAGCGCGTGCTGTGCGTGGCGGATAACGAACAGGATGCGCTGATCCAGCTGGCGGCTGTGCTGGCGGTGGGTTGTGAAGTACTGTGGCCGGACAGCGCCCTGCAGCGCGATCTGGCGAAGAAGCTGCCGCGGGAGGTTAGCGAGCGCATTCGCTTTGCCAAAGCGGAGCAGTTACCTGGTCAGGCCTTCGACGCGGTTATCTACCACGGCGATTCCGACCAGCTGCGCGAGCTGTGCGAGCAGGTGGCGGCACGCGACGGGGCGATTGTCTCCGTGCAGGGCTTCGCCCGCGGCGAAACCAATCTGCTGCTGGAGCGCCTGTACATCGAGCGCTCGCTGAGCGTTAACACCGCGGCGGCAGGCGGTAACGCCAGCCTGATGACCATCGGCTAAAACGGGCTCCCCGGTGGCGCTGCGCTTACCGGGGCTACCTGTCTCATGGCACGGGGGCGGCCAGTATTGTAGATACTGTTATGCCATGCAAGCATTTTCCGTATGCTGCGTGGCATCGAACGGGCGTCCCGATTTCAGGACCCCGTACGCCACCTGTGCCAGCTTCCGCATCATTGCACCGATGATCAGCTTTGCATTTTTTCCGCTCTTCTCCAGTCGTTCCCTGAATATCCGACCCCATTCTGTCTTGTACAGCGTCACCATTGCCGGCATGTACAGCGCACGGCGCAGCGACATATGACCCATTTTACTCATCCGACTCACCCGCCGGATGCTGCTGCCTGATTCATGCTGCTTTGGTGTCAGACCCGCGAACGCCGCGAACTGCCTCGCTTCCAGGAATCTGTTTTTCAGCCCCACGTAAGCCAGCAACACCGCCGATGTTTTCGCTCCGATCCCCGGGATACTGTCCAGCAGTTTGCGACGGTGCTTCATATCCGGATCATCATCCGTCAGGTCTTTTATCTGCTTTTCGATACGCTTCAGTTCCGTCTCCAGCCACAGCAGGTGCATGTCGATACTCGGCAACTGAACTTCACGGGCACTTTCCCGCCGGTTCTGCTCCTGAACATGCATTTCCGTCAGTGCCTGATGCCGCAGCACCAGCGCCCGCAGGGCCCGCTCAACCGGATGGGGGGCTTCCCATATCACCGGGCGTTTCTCCCGGCAAAAATACGCCAGCTGGCGGGCATCCACCGTATCGGTTTTGCTGCGTATTCCCTGGCTCTGGACGAACGCTTTGCTGAGCAACGGATTGATAATGGAGACCAGATACCCCGCGTCAGAGAGATGAGCGGCGACATCTTCCATATACGTCCCGGTCGCTTCCATGCAGACGTGGGCATTGCTGACCTGATGACCGCACAACCAGCTGACGAGCTCGTTATGGCCTTTTGGGGTGTTGGCAAATTTCTTGCTGCGGTGACGGCCATCAGGGCGCAGCATATCGACGTCGAGTTTAGTTTTGGCAACATCAATGCCGATAAAGTGGAGTTTGTTTTCCATGGTGTAACCATCCTTGCAAATGCGGGGTACCGGGTGTTCCGGTCCATGATACTGTTCGGTTTATCACTTGTGGAGGAGCGCAGTCCGGTGCGAATTATCTACGACACAGATTTGAGGATCTAAGGTCGGGTGCGGCATCCGGACTGCATGGCAGAAAGAACTGGCCGGTTCTCTCTGCACGAAAGGAATAATACAAGGTCGGGTAAGCGTAGCGCCACCCGACAACATAACAATACAACGAGGTAGCCCGGATAAGGCGCTGTGCGCCGCTATCCGGGAGAGCGGCGCGGTGATCAGCTAATGACAGCCGACGTCAGCTGTGCTTAATTAAGGCTCCCGGAGGGGAGCCTTTTTTATGGGAGCAGAACAATGAAACGTATGTTATTTGCCGTAGTGGCCCTGCTGGCCAGCGGCGCGGCGCTGGCGGACGAGTGCAGCAACGCCAATACCCAAACCGAAATGAATCAGTGCGCGGCCGCGCAGTTTCAGGCGGCCGATAAAAAACTGAATGACACCTGGCAGCAGGCCCTGCAGCGGGCGGCGGGTAAACAACAAACATTACTGAAGCAGGCGCAGCAGGCATGGATCGCCCTGCGCGACGCCGATTGCGCCTTTCTCGCCTCCGGCGCCGAAGGCGGCAGCATGCAGCCGATGCTGGTCAGCCAGTGCATGACCGATAAGAGCGTGGAGCGGGAGTCATTCCTCGCCTCGCTGCTGCAGTGCGAGGATGGCGATCAAAGCTGCCCGCTGCCGCCGGCCAATTAACGGACGCGAATGCCTTCGATAATCATCCGCTGGACATTATCGACCGTTTGTTCAAAAAAAGCCGCGTCCTGCAGCGTGGCGCCGGTGACTGCCTCCACCTGGGTGGCAAAGTCGGCGTAATGCTGGGTGGTGGCCCAGATCATAAAGATTAAATGCTGCGGATCGACCGGCGCCAGCTTGCCGCGGTCGATCCAGCCGGAAACAATCGCCGATTTCTCATCCACCAGCGCTTTCAGATCCCCGGTCAGTTCGCCCATCAGCAGCGGCGCGCCCTGCAGCATCTCGAGGCAGAACAGCTTCGAGGCCTGGGGATGATCGCGGGACACCTCCAGCTTCAGGCGAATATATTCGCGGATCGCCACCAGCGGGCTGATGTCCTCACGAAACGCCTTCAGCGGCGCCAGCCAGATGGCGAGGATCTGCTGCAGGACAGCCACATACAGCGCCTCTTTCGAAGGGTAGTAATAGAGCAGATTGGTTTTCGATACCCCGGCGCGCTCAGCCACCTGCTCCAGTCGCGTACCGTGAATGCCAAATTGCGAAAAGGCCTCCAGCGCGGCGGCCAGAATGGCCTCCTTTTTGGCGCTTACCGCTTGTGAACGTTTACCGGTTTTTTTCGCGGCGCCCTGTGCCATACATCCTCTCCTTCAGTTGACGCCTCCAGCATAGCAAAAGCCCTGCCCCGACACGACCCCGTGCACCCTGATTGCGCATGACTGCCGTTTTTTCGTGCACTGATTTTGACCATTCAGTCCACTTTTTTATCGTCCTTTTTAGCAACTCAAAAGTAACACATTAATAACATTAGCATTTATAAAACTGGCATCGCCTTTGCTTTAGCTCTTCTGCGAGGTGGTCCAGAGAGAGGCAGGATGCCGCACCACCGCAACTTCATCTTCCATGACTGCAGAGAGGTAGGTATGAAAATTGGTGTTTTCGTTCCCATTGGCAACAACGGTTGGCTGATCTCTACCCATGCCCCGCAGTATATGCCGACCTTCGAACTGAATAAGGCTATCGTACAGAAGGCCGAGCACTACCATTTCGACTTCGCGCTCTCCATGATCAAGCTGCGCGGCTTCGGCGGGAAAACCGAGTTCTGGGATCACAACCTGGAGTCCTTCACCCTGATGGCCGGCCTGGCCGCGGTGACCTCGAAGATCCAGATCTACGCCACCGCCGCCACCCTGACGCTGCCGCCGGCGATTGTCGCCCGGATGGCCTCCACCATCGATTCCATCTCCGGCGGCCGGTTTGGCGTCAATCTGGTGACCGGCTGGCAAAAACCGGAATATGACCAGATGGGCATGTGGCCGGGAGATGACTATTTCGCCAGCCGCTATGACTATCTCACCGAATACGTCCAGGTGCTCCGTGACCTGTGGGGCACCGGGCGCAGCGATTTCAAAGGCGACTACTTCACCATGAACGACTGCCGGGTCAGCCCGCGCCCTTCGCAGCCGATGAAGGTGATCTGCGCCGGGCAGAGCGATGCCGGTATGGCCTTCTCCGCCCAGCACGCGGACTACAACTTCTGCTTTGGCAAAGGGGTCAACACGCCAACGGCCTTTGCCCCGACCGCCGCGCGCATGATGCAGGCGGCGGAAAAAACCGGCCGCGACGTAGGATCCTATGTGCTGTTCATGGTGATCGCCGACGAAACCGACGAGGCGGCGCGCGCCAAATGGGAACATTACAAAGCGGGCGCCGATGAAGAAGCGCTGGCGTGGCTCACCGAGCAGAGTCAGAAAGACACCCGCTCCGGCAGCGATACCAACGTGCGCCAGATGGCTGACCCCACCTCGGCGGTCAACATTAATATGGGCACCCTTGTCGGATCGTATGCCAGCGTCGCGCGCATGCTCGATGAAGTGGCGAGCGTGCCCGGCACCGACGGCGTGCTGCTGACCTTTGATGATTTTCTTGCCGGCATCGACGCCTTTGGCGAACGCATTCAGCCGCTGATGCGCTGCCGGGACCACATTGCTCCAGTTACCCGTGAGGTGGCCTGATGATTACCCTTCCCGCTCGCCCGGAATCCCTGACCTTCGCGCCGCAGCAGAGCGCGCTGATTGTTGTCGATATGCAGAACGCCTACGCCAGCCAGGGCGGCTATCTGGATCTCGCCGGCTTTGACGTCTCCGCCACCCGGCCGGTTATCGACAATATTAATACCGCCGTCGCCGCCGCCCGCGCCGCGGGCATGCTGATTATCTGGTTCCAGAATGGCTGGGATGATCAGTATGTTGAAGCGGGCGGCCCGGGCTCGCCGAACTATCACAAATCCAACGCGCTGAAAACGATGCGTCAGCGTCCGGAGCTGCAGGGCAAGCTGCTGGCGAAAGGCGGCTGGGATTATCAGCTGGTGGACGAGCTGACGCCGCTGGAAGGCGACATCGTGTTGCCGAAACCGCGTTACAGCGGCTTCTTTAACACCCCGCTCGACAGCATTTTGCGCAGCCGCGGCATACGCCACCTGGTGTTCACCGGGATCGCCACCAATGTCTGCGTCGAATCAACGCTGCGCGATGGCTTCTTTCTCGAATACTTCGGCATCGTGCTGGAGGATGCCACCCATCAGGCCGGCCCGGCCTTCGCCCAGCAGGCGGCGCTGTTCAATATTGAAACCTTTTTCGGCTGGGTCAGCGACGTCGAGAGCTTCTGCCACGCGCTGTCCCCCGCCACCTCGCTGGCTTTAGCCAAGGAGAAACGTTATGCCTAAACAGGTGATTATTCCGCCAGGCACCACCACGCCGATTGCCCCCTTTGTTCCGGGGACGCTCGCCGACGGGGTGGTCTACGTCTCGGGCACCCTGCCGTTTGATAAGCAAAACAATGTGGTGCACATCGGCGACCCAAAGGCGCAAACCCGCCACGTGCTGGAGACCATCAGGAGCGTTATCGAAACGGCGGGCGGGAGTATGGCGGATGTGACTTTCAACAGCATCTTTATCACCGACTGGACAAATTACGCCGCGATTAACGAGGTCTACGCCGAGTTCTTCCCCGGCGATAAACCGGCGCGTTTCTGCATTCAGTGCGGACTGGTGAAGCCCGATGCGCTGGTGGAAATCGCCACCGTCGCCCATATCGGCACCCCGACATGATGAGGCTCAATATCGCCCCGGCCCCATGGCCCGGCGCGCCGGTGGTGGTCCTCAGCGCCGGTCTGGGCGGGGGTGGCGGCTACTGGCTGGCGCAGCGCGCGGCGCTGGAGGCACAGTATCAGCTGGTGAGTTATGACCATAACGGGACCGGGGAAAACGCCGGCCCGCTGCCCGCCGACTACAGCATGGCGACGATGGCCCAGGAGCTGTTCCGCGCCCTGCAGGCGGCGGGGATCGCCCGCTTTGCGCTGGTGGGCCACGCCCTGGGGGCGCTGATTGGCCTGCAGCTGGCGCTCGATCATCCCGAGGCGGTGAGCGCCCTGGTGCTGGTCAACGGCTGGCTGACGCTGTCGCCGCACACCCGCCGCTGCTTCCTGGTCCGCGAGCGTCTGCTGCATGCCGGCGGCGCGCAGGCGTGGGTTGAAGCGCAACCGCTGTTTCTCTACCCGGCGGAATGGATGGCCGCGCGCCTGCCGCGCCTCGAAGCGGAAGATGCGCTTGCCATCAGCCATTTTCAGGGCAAGGAGAATCTGCTGAAGCGGCTGCAGGCCCTGAAGCAGGCTGATTTTTCACGCCGGGCGGCGGCCATCGCCTGCCCGACGCTGATTGTCAGCGCCGCTGACGACCTGCTGGTCCCCGCCTCCTGCTCCCGCGTGCTGCAGGCGGCGATCCCCGGCAGCCAGCGTGTGGAGATGCCGTGGGGCGGCCATGCCTGTAACGTCACCGACGCCGATACCTTTAATACCATTTTATGCGACGGGCTGGCCGCTATGCTGCCGGTCGCCAGGGAGATCCGATGAACGACGCGATAAACCACACGGCCTGCGAGACGCTGTTTACCCAGGCCCGGACCCACAACGGCTGGCTGGATAAACCGGTGAGCGACGCACAGCTGCAGGCCGTCTGGGACCTGATGAAAATGGGGCCCACCTCCGCCAACTGTTCGCCGGCGCGCATCGTGTTCGTGCGCAGCGCGGAAGGCAAAGAGAAGCTCCGCCCGACGCTCTCCAGCGGCAATCTGCAGAAAACCATGCAGGCGCCGGTGACCGCTATCGTGGCGTGGGACAGCGCCTTCTACGAGCGGCTGCCGACCCTGTTTCCCCACGGTGACGCCCGCAGCTGGTTTACCTCCAGTCCGCAGCTGGCGGAGGAGACCGCGTTTCGCAACAGCTCACTGCAGGCGGCGTACCTGATTTTCGCCTGCCGCGCGCTGGGCCTCGACACCGGGCCGATGTCCGGTTTTGACCGGGAAAAAGTCGACGCGGCGTTTTTCGCCGACAACGGCTGGAAAAGCAACCTGCTGGTGAACATCGGCTATGGCGATCCCGGCAAGCTGTACGGCCGCCTGCCGCGTCTGTCTTTTGATGAAGCCTGCCTGCTGGCATAAGGAGTTGGCGATGGAGTTAGCAGACAAACAGAGTTTCCGTGACGCCATGGCCCACGTCGGCGCCGCGGTTAACATCATTACCACCGATGGCCCGGCGGGCCGGGCGGGGTTTACCGCCAGCGCGGTCTGCAGCGTCACCGACGCGCCGCCGACCCTGCTGGTCTGCCTGAACCGCTCGGCCTCGGTGTGGCCGGTGTTCAGCGAACACCACACGCTGTGCGTCAATACCCTGGCGGCCGGCCAGGAGGCCCTGTCGACGCTGTTTGGCGGTAAAACGGCGATGGACGAGCGCTTTGCCGCCGCCGACTGGCAGACCGGCGCCACCGGCTGTCCGCGGCTGGAGGCGGCGCTGGTCAGCTTTGACTGCCGCATTGACCAGCGCGTCAGCGTCGGCACGCACGACATCCTGTTTTGTCACGTCGTGGCCATTACCCGTCACCCGGAGCCCCGGGGACTGATGTGGTTTGACCGCGGTTATCACACGCTTATGCGACCCGCTTGTTAACCTTTAACCCGGGATATCATCATGGCACTCTTCGATTTTCCTCGCTGGAAGTTGACCTCCCCCGCCGCTGAGTCCGGCGTTGTTGCGCCCGATGAACGCTTGTCGGCCGGGCAAACGCTGGTGATGGGCGTGCAGCACGCCGTTGCGATGTTCGGCGCGACGGTGCTGATGCCGTTGTTGATGGGGCTCGACCCCAACCTGTCGATTCTGATGTCGGGCGTCGGCACCCTGCTGTTCTTTATCGTCACCGGCGGACGGGTGCCGAGCTATCTCGGCTCCAGCGCCGCCTTTGTCGGGGTGGTGATCGCCATTACCGGCTTTAACGGCCAGGGGCTGAACCCTCATCTGAGCGTCGCCCTTGGCGGGATCATCGCCTGCGGGCTGGTTTACACCCTGATTGGTCTGGTGGTGATGAAGATCGGCACCCGCTGGATCGAGCGCCTGATGCCGCCGGTGGTGACCGGCGCGGTGGTGATGGCTATCGGCCTGAACCTGGCGCCGATTGCCGTGCGCAGCGTCTCCGCCAGCGCCTTCGACAGCTGGATGGCGGTGTTGACCGTGCTCTGCATCGGCATAGTGGCGGTATTTACCCGCGGGATGCTGCAGCGTCTGCTGATCCTGGTCGGCCTGATCGTCGCCTGCGCACTGTACGCCCTGCTGGCTAACGGCTTTGGCCTTGGCAAGCCGCTGGACTTCTCCCCCCTCGCCCAGGCGGCGTGGTTCGGGCTGCCGCACTTTACCACCCCATCCTTTAACGGTCAGGCGATGATGTTGATTGCGCCCGTCGCGGTGATCCTGGTGGCCGAGAACCTTGGGCACCTGAAGGCCGTCGCCGGAATGACCGGGCGCAATATGGACCCGTACATGGGGCGCGCCTTCGTCGGCGACGGGCTGGCGACCATGCTCTCCGGTTCGGTGGGCGGCAGCGGGGTCACCACCTATGCGGAGAACATTGGCGTCATGGCGGTGACCAAGGTCTATTCGACGCTGGTCTTTGTCGCCGCCGCGCTGATTGCCATGCTGCTGGGCTTCTCGCCGAAGTTTGGCGCATTAATCCACACCATTCCCGGGCCGGTGATCGGCGGCGCCTCGATCGTGGTCTTTGGTTTAATTGCCGTCGCCGGGGCGCGGATCTGGGTGCAAAACCGCGTCGACCTCAGCCAGAACAGCAATTTGATCATGGTGTCGGTGACCCTGGTGCTGGGCGCAGGGGATTTCGCGCTGTCGCTGGGCGGCTTTACGCTGGGCGGGATTGGCACCGCCACCTTCGGGGCGATCCTGCTGCACGCGCTGCTTCATCGCGGAATGCGCGAGGCGAAGGAGGCCAGGGTAACGCCGGTGTAAGCCACATTAGCGCGGCGTTGGCGCGTGGGCCTGGGTGGTGTGAGCCTGTAGGCCGGATAAGGCATTTATGCCGCCATCCGGCACCGCCGCAGGTACGGAGCCTGACCGCCCGGCGGCGCTGCGCTTGCACGGGCCGACTGACGGCCGGAGCTGGATAATTCGATAAGGTTATCGGTTTGCAATGGTTTCGCCCCGGAAAAACGGTTGTTCTGTGTTATTTCCGGGCAGATGGCGCTCCCGATTGGTCTTCTGCGTTATGCCTCTCCTGGCGCAGGGAGCGCACAGGGGGCGGCCAGTCGCCGCCGCCCCCTGTACCCCCGGGCTCCGGCCAGCAACATCGCCACTACGCGGTCCCTTCGACTTATCCCTGCAGGCTTCGGGTCGGGCCGAGGCAGCGTCCGTGCAAAACACGGCCCTCAGCCCGCATCCATGCGGGCTGCCCCGGCCTTCCGGGAACGTCTCAGCGATGTTGAGGCCGTCAGCACCGGCAGTTTCAGCAGCCCCAGGACCCGCGGTGATTTTGGGATGTAGGCCGGGCAAGGCGTGAGCCGCCGCCCGGCATAAAAGCGACGCCGCGCCTGATGCCATCGCCCGGCGGCGCTGCGCTGGCGCGGGCCGACTGACCGTCAGGGCTGGATAATTCGATAGGGTTTTCGGTTAGCAATGGTTTCGCCCCGGAAAAACGGTTGTTCTGTGTTATTTCCGGGCAGATGGCGCTCCCGATAGGTCTTCTGCGTTATGCCTCTCCTGGCGCAGGGAGCGCACAGGGGGCGGCCAGTCGCCGCCGCCCCCTGTACCCCCGGGCTCCGGCCAGCAAAATCGCCACTGCGCGGTGCCTTCGACTTATCCCTGCAGGCTTCGGGTCGGGCCGAGGCAGCGTCCATGCAAAACACGGCCCTCAGCCCGCATCCATGCGGGCTGCCCCGGCCTTCCGGGAACGTCTCAGCGATTTTGAGGCCGCCAACACCGGCAGTTTCAGCAAGAAAGGTGAATAAATTAACGGCAGGTCGCACGAACGTAGGCCGGGCAAGGCGTGAGCCGCCGCCCGGCATAAAAGGCAGCTCTGTGCCTGATGCCATCGCCCGGCGGCGCGGCGCTTGCGCAGGCCTGGAGACAATCAGAGCCGGACGAGCACCAGCCAGAATAAGCGCTGCTGTAGGATCAGATGCGTAAAATTATGGCTCGCGGCGATCGGCCAGGTCCGGGAGCGGCGGCGCATCGTCATTCGTTGCAATCTGCGGCGGCGATTTGCGCTTCCACTTCAGCTCGCTCACCAGTACCCCCGCAAGGATAAAGACGCAGCCGAGGAGGGCCAGCAGCGGCAGACGTTCGCCGGCCAGCCGGCCAAAAATACCGGCCCATACCGGTTCCCCGGTATAGATAAGGGTGGCCCGCGTCGGCGAGACGCTACGCTGCGCCCAGTTCATGGTCACCTGAATGATCGCGCTGAAAATCCCCAGCCCCAGCGCGACGCCGAGCAGTGTCGGCGTCAACGGCGGAACCACCTCACCGGCCGGCTTCATGGCGGCGAAAGCCACCAGCGACGCAGTCGCCAGCTGCACGACCGTCACCCGGCGGACATCGACTTTCCCGGCCCAGGCGCTGATAAGGATAATCTCCGCCGCGATCGCCACTGCGCTCGCCAGCGTGATTATCTCCCCCACGCCAAGCGCCAGCAGATTATTTTCCGGCCCGGCCAGCAGGATCAAACCGATAAAGGCCAGCACAATCCCTATGCAGGACAACACCCCCGGCATACGGCCCAGACACAGCCACTGCAGCAGCGGCACCAGCGGCACATACATCGCCGTGATAAAGGCAGATTTACTGCTGGAGATCGACTGCAGTCCCCAGGTCTGCAGGCCATATCCCAGGGCAATCGCCACGCCAATCGCCACCCCCGCTTTCACCTCCAGCCACGTCAGACCGCGCAGAGTGCGCAGCGAGAGCAGGCCCACCGCCAGCGCGGCGGTCGCGAAGCGCAGACCGACAAAAAACAGCGGCCCGCTGAGGCTCACCGCATACTGCACGGCGAGAAAGGTTCCTCCCCAGAACATGGTGATCATGATGAGGAGCACTTCCTGGCGGGTAATGGAGAATTTTAACAAAGACATAAGACAGCCATGACGATTAACGGGCGACCAGTGTGCAATCCGCCCGGCGGGAGTGCAACCACCGACAGATAAAAAAACCGCCGGCAGATGCCGGCGGCGAGGGGCGATGCGGTTGGGTCGGGGAGATTAACACCGCATCAAAGAGAACCGTGCGGGCCGCACGTTAACTCTCACGACTACCGTGACTGTTTTTACCCCCTTTTTTGCCAGCCTCTGAGGCGCGCTGAGGGTCATTTTTAAAATTCCCCCCGCTATGCTGGCCACCTTTACGTCCTGCTTCTGATGCTCTTTCACGGTCTTCAGCAAAGTTACCTGAGCCGCCACGATGGTTTGCCATTACTGACCTCCATTAGGTTAGACATCATAGTGCATTACGCGGGAGCGGCGATGCCGCTGTCGTACCGCGTACCTATAAGGTTAGTGAATGACGGCTGCTGACGGCGGCAAATGTAATATCCAGAAACAAACCCGGGCGAAAAAAGTCCCTTCGCGCCGCGAACGGCTCCTAACCACCTCTACTGACGGAGAAAAAATAGTCGGCAAAAATGTATCCTGATGCTACACCCCTGCCGCAGCGGCCAGAATAACGAAAGCATAGCTTCCCTCTTCTCTGCCGCTCAGGCCGCGCTGTGCAAGGAAAAGTAAATAACGCTTTGTCATTTTGTTATAAATCAAATAAATGCCTGTTGGATTTGCACTCTCCGACAGAGGCTTTATCTTTAAAGGTAACCAGCCATTTGGCTGGCTTATAACGCAACCGAGGAGTGATGGAAATGGCTAAAATTCTGGTGCTTTATTATTCCATGTATGGACACATTGAAACCATGGCTCACGCCGTCGCCGATGGGGCGAACCGGGTGGATGGCGTTGAGGTGGTTGTGAAGCGCGTGCCGGAAACCATGCAGGCTGAAGCATTTGCCAAAGCAGGCGGGAAAACGCAAAACGCGCCCGTCGCCTCGCCGCAGGAGCTGGCAGAGTATGACGCCATCATCTTTGGTACCCCGACGCGTTTCGGCAACATGTCCGGACAGATGCGCACCTTCCTCGATCAAACCGGCGGCCTGTGGGCGTCCGGCGCCCTGTATGGCAAAATCGCCAGCGTGTTCAGCTCAACCGGCACCGGCGGTGGCCAGGAACAAACGATCACCTCAACCTGGACGACGCTGGCCCACCACGGCATGATCATCGTCCCGATCGGCTATGGCGCCCAGGAGCTGTTTGATATCTCCCAGGTCCGCGGCGGCACCCCGTATGGCGCGACCACCATTGCCGGCGGCGACGGCTCACGTCAGCCGAGTGAGGAAGAGTTAGCCATTGCCCGCTATCAGGGCGAACATGTCGCCAAACTGGCCGTTAAAGTCCACGGCTAATCTTCTGCAGGAGGAGCACTATGCCAACTCAAGAAGCAAAAGCACATCGCGTCGGCGAATGGGCAAGTTTACGTAACACCTCGCCGGAGATCGCCGAAGCGATTTTTGAAGTCGCCCATTATGATGAAAAATTGGCGGAGCAAATTTGGGAGGAAGGCAGCGACGAAGTACTGGCGCTGGCCTTTGCCAAAACCGATAAAGATGCGCTGTTCTGGGGTGAACAGACGATTGAGCGTAAAAACGTCTGACGTCGATCACCTAATGCGGGCTTCAGGCCCGCATATTCCCGGATGAAGTTGGTCATAACTGACCTTATCCCCTTGACAACATTTTGAATGTTGGCAGGCATTGTTATTGATTGTCTCGCTAAAAAAATAGCCATTTAAAGCGTATTATGGTTGCCGGTTATGACGCGTGCAAACCGTGAATGATACCTTACCGGGATCGGCAGTATATAAAAATTCCCATTATCCCTGTCAATCACCCCGTAAAAAATAACATCACCGACATCTGCAACGACTCGTAAAGTGCTACATTCAAAATACTGCATTTTTCCCGCACTGGTGACTATCTTTCCCAGGCCGTCAATATTGTTCAACTCTACGCTCTTGGTTCTGCGCAATGAGTGCATACTGATCTTTATCAAACCATTAGCCCTTATTATAGTAAGACAACGAAGCGTAAACTTCCTATATTTAATACACCTTGCCGAATAGGTTTTATAACAAAAGTCCTGTAATCGGTATTTGTATTTTTTAAAGATAAAAATAACTGCCGGAAATACAATTAAAAATGCAAGCACAGATTCAACAGAATAACCAAGAAGCATAAAGAACATAATAAAGGATAAAAAAATTGAGATGCTCATCACAATATTAAATCGGCGTGCAAACTTACACTTGTCGTCAACCTTGAACCATTTCATGGTTTTTGTTTTTTGTATATTATCCTTCAATAAATATCTTAAATAATTTTTCAGCAAGTACGCTCTAATTGTACAAGCTTCAGTCTTAGTAAGCTCATAATTAACGCTTGAATATATCATCCATGAATCACTCATAAACCATCCATAATATAAGTCTATTGTTTCACATGCCCTCTTATTTCTCAATAAATTATGTGCATCCTCACTGAAAATATCAACACATTAACGTACAGACTATCCACGTAGATAATTTTCAGCATATTACCATCGAGCATAAACCCGGATTGCTCCGGGTTTTTTTTACATTATTTCGCCGCCTCGTTGATCACCTTTTTGAAGGTCTCCAGCGGGCAGAATCCCTGAGCGTCAACCGGGCAGCCGTTAAGCGCCAGCGTGACCCGCTGCGGCGGGGACTGCAGGGTTAACGCGTCGGCGTTACGCAGCTGCTCGGTACTTTGATAGACATACTCAATCTTCATCAGATCGCGATTGCTGCCGCTGTCGTGCCAGCGCTGAAACAGCAGTTTACCGCCGATGGGCGTGCGCTCGTACTGGCCGGGCAGTTGATAGGGCTTGAAGTCCAGGGCCGTCAGCAGCGAAGCGATATTCGAGTCGTGCCCCACCAGCAGCGTGACTTTCGCCTTGTTGGCGTCTTCACCCACTAAAGCGTTATCGATATATTTGACCAGCGGTTTGGCGACGTTTTGCGCCACCGCCACCGAGGTAAACAGACTATCCTGATAGCCGTTTTTCAGCTTCGACAGCACCTGCCACTGCTTATCGCTGGCGATCTCCCCCCACGCCACCTGGTCTTTCGGGAAACCTTCATAATATTGCAGGGTGAAGGCGTCCACCAGCGAGTTACCCACCTTCAGCGGCCCGGTCACGCCCGGCTCCTGCTGATAACCAGCGCTAAAGGTATCCTTACCCTCGCTCAGGGAACAGACCTGCTTCTCTTTGCAGGAGGGCGAGTTGCGGTAATCGATCATCGTCTCCAGCAGCTTGTAGCTCTCGGTCAACTGCATCCCCTGGCGCTCTTTTTCCATCGCCTGCAGCGCTTTCTCGCGAAACGCCGGGGAGTCGTCGGTAATAACCGGGTTGAAGGTCGGATCCATGGTGCCCATCTGCGGCTGGTGATGCACTGCAATGCCGCAGCCAGGGAACGCGCCGGTGATAAAGAACTGCGCGGTGGCAACGGTGCGCTGCAGGCTGTTGGCATAGGCGTAAACCGCGTTTTCCGGCGGGCACTCGCCGCTGGTCACCAGCTTCTGCTGCGCCAGCCATTCGCGCATATAGTGGCCCATATAGACTTCCAGCACCCCGCCTTTGGTGGTCAGCTGGCCGCCCGGCACATCCCACTGCGGCCAGGCTTTCGCTGTCGACTGCTCCAGCACGCTGCCGTTATTGGCCAGCGGCGCACGCAGGTTGTGACGGCTCATGATCAGCACCTGCTGCAGCTGATACCCCTCCGGGGCGGCAGTGTCCTGCGCCTGAGCGCCAGCGGATAACATCACCGCGCCCGCTATGGCGGCGGCAAGTAGACGTTTTTTCATCCCTTCATCCTTAGTCATTTATTATCATCGCGTTAATTGTGACGGATTTATGACATATTTCCTGGTAATCGCTCGCAAACTTAGACCGCAGCCGAAAATTTCCCCTGCCGGGCAAATAGTTTTATAATGAAACAATTAACCTGGAGGCCTTCGTGAAACGTACCCGTCTGGAAAACAGCTGTTGCCCTATAGCCCGCTCCCTCGATGTTATCGGCGACTGGTGGTCGCTGCTGATCGTCCGCGATGCCCTGCGCGGGGTGCGCCGTTTTAGTGAATTCCAGAAAAATCTCGGCATCGCCAAAAATATGCTCGCCGGGCGGCTGAAAATGCTGGTGGATGAGGGTATCCTGCGCCTGCAGCCGGCCTCCGACGGCAGCGCCTGGCAGGAGTATGTCCTGACCGACAAGGGTCGCGCCCTGCAGACAGTGCTGGTCGCCCTCTCCCAGTGGGCAGACGACTATCTTTTTGACCCGAACGAACCGGCGACCCGGCTCATTGACCGTCAGCAGCGCCAGCCCCTGCGTAAGCTGGTCCTGCAGGCGGCCGATGGCCGTGAGCTGGCCCCGGCAGACATCACGATTGCTATTCCGTTGCACGACTAATCGCTGCTCACGGCAGGCAAAAATAAAAAAAGCCCGGCAAAATAGTTGCATTATTAAACCACTTATTCCATGCTCAACTTGGTTTAATAATAAAACCTTTTACGAGGCTCTTCCCATGACCCAACCATCGCACACTGCTTTTATCACCGGCGCGTCCTCAGGTATCGGCGCGATCTATGCTGAACGACTCGCCGCCCGCGGCTACGATCTGATCCTCGCCGCCCGCCGTGAAGACCGGCTGCAGGCGCTCGCCGATCAGCTACAGTCACGCTTTGCCATCCAGGCCAGCATCCTCAAAGTCGATCTCAGTGAGGAGCAAGGCATTGCCGCTGTAGAGCAACGTCTGCAACAGGATCCCGCCATCGATCTGTTTATTAACAACGCCGGCACAGCGAAAATGGCAGGCTTCCTCGCCAGTACACCGCGCGAGCATCAGGCGATTCACACGCTGAACACCACGGCGCTGCTGCGTCTGAGCTATGCCGCGCTGGCGGCTTTCGCTCCCCGAGGTCGCGGTACGCTGATCAATATTGCCTCTATCCTCGCGCTGCATACGCTGCCAGGTAGCGCGGTCTACAGCGCCAGCAAAGCCTGGGTGTTGAGCTTTACCCGCGGTCTGCAGGATGAGTTTGCCGACAGCGGCGTGCGTATTCAGGTGGTATTGCCGGCGGCGACCGCCACCGATCTCTGGCCGACTTCCGGGGTGGCGCTGGATGCCCTGCCCAGCGGCACGGTGATGACCACAGAGGATCTGGTGGACGCCGCCCTCCGTGGACTGGCGTTGGGGGAGAAGGTCACGTTACCGCCGGTTCATGACCTGAAACTGTGGGATACTTATGAGCGGGCCAGGCTGGCGCTGTTTACCACCGCCCGAACCGGGGAGCCGGCGCCACGGTATCGCTAACCAGCACCTCGCGGCGGTGGTTACTCCGGTAGCGGAACCGCCGTCAGGGTACAGATCGCCTCGTGCTCCCCGCCGCGGCGATCGGTTATCATCACCTTATCGCCCGCTTTTTTACCTTCACAGGGTTTGAGAACCTGCTCCACGATCCGCTCGCGGCTCGCCTGACGTTCACTTTCAGCCTGACTGGCGAAGGCGGTTAGCGCCAGCACCACGCCCAGCAGGCCGAGGGTTTTCTTATACATGTCTTACTCTCAGAACATTCTCATTCGCCGTCAGCGTAACCCTCTGTACGCCATACTTCTGTAAAATCACTTAACGGAGTGTTACGTCATTTCAGGTGAAACTCCGGCGGTCACATTCGTGCGGGAAATATATTATCACAACCCCGGCGGCGGTTATTCTCGCGATGAGACGTCATCTTTCAGACATATCCCGATGTTATCTTCAATCGCGCCCTGTATCTTTTTCCCTTTCTAAACAGAATATTAGGTTGGTCTATGTCGGGTCTTATTCTCTTTATCGTCGCGGTGGCGCTGCTGGGCGTCGCCATTTACAGTCTGGTGTCGTACCTCAAAGAGCGGCGCGCCAGTCAGTTGCCTGTCCATAAAAAGAAGAAATAATACCTTCCGTTCCCTGCCGTTTTCTGCAGATTTCCTGACGCGCCTGTACGGTCCCTTACTGTCGCCAAAACGAAGGCAGGCCCATGAGCCTGCCTTCATTCAACGCCTGGATTCGCCTTTATGACTCTCAGGCCTGCTCCGCTTTCGTCGCATCAAACTGCGGCGGCGGTTTACGAAAGCGCCGGGTCAGATAAGTCAGATACAGCAGGCCAAGCGCCGCCCACACCAGACCGAGCGTTAGCGAGGTAGCCTCGAGGTTGATCCACAGCACGCCCACGGTCAACGCCCCCACCATCGGCAACAGCAGATAGTGCAGACGATCCTTCCAGGTCTTGTTGTAGCCCTTGCGCCGCCAGAAGTGGTTGAACACCGACAGGTTAACGAAAGTAAACGCCACCAGTGCGCCAAAGTTGATCAACGCCGTGGCGGTCACCAGGTCGAAGAACAGCGCTGACAGCGCAACGATACCCACCATAATCACGTTCAGCGCCGGGGTACGCCATTTCGGGTGCACATAGCCAAAAATGCGCTCCGGGAAGACGTTGTCGCGGCCCATCACATACAGCAAACGAGAGACGCTGGCATGGGAGGCCAGGCCCGACGCCAGGGTGTTAACAAAGGTGGTGCACAGGAAGATCGACTGGAACAGCTTGCCGCCCACGTACAGCGCAATCTCCGGCAGCGCGGCATCGGGATCTTTAAAGCGATGAATATCCGGAAAGAACAGCTGCATAAAGAACGACGCGACAATGAAAATAATACCGCCGTACATCGCGGTAAGAAAAATTGCTTTCGGGATCACCCGCGCGGCGTCAGGGGTCTCTTCCGACAGGGTGGTCACGGCGTCGAAGCCGAGAAACGAGAAGCAGACAATGGTCGCCCCGGTGATAATCGGGATCAGGTGCGCATTCTGGCTGATAAACGGCTGCAGCGACCAGACGGTCCCCACCCCTTCGCCTTTGTGCAGCCCCTGCACCACCAGAATAATAAACACCACCATAATCGAGATCTGCACCAGCACGAACAGGGTGTTGAAGTTGGCCACCAGGTTAACGCTTTTCAGGTTCGCAGCGGTCAGAATAGCGACAAAGGTCACTACCCACACCCACGGCGGCACCTCCGGGAACAGCGCCGAAAGGTAGATCTTCGCCAGCAGGACGTTGATCATCGGCAGGAACAGATAATCGAGCAACGACGACCAGCCGACCATAAAGCCAACGTGCGGACTGATGGATTTTTGCGCGTAGGTATAGGCGGAACCGGCTTCCGGGAACTGACGCACCAGTTTGCCGTAGCTGATGGCGGTGAACAGCACCCCGGCCAGCGCCAGCAGGTAAGACGCCGGTACGTGGCCATTGCTGATGCCGGAGACGATGCCGAAGGTATCAAACACCGTCATCGGCGTCAGATAGGCCAGCCCCATCATCACCACTTGCCAGAGTTTGAGGGATTTACGCAGACGCGGTCTGCCCGCCTGAGCGGCGTTATGCGCAGGAAGATTAATAGCCATCGCCCATTCCCCCCTTGCTGATAACAGTTTGCGGGCCCAACGTCCGCGTGACAAACCTGCTTAGCAAAGGGGTAAGGCGTAGATAAAAGGGTAAGACGGACCGGTGAGCGGTAGCTGGCTGGCATCCAATGCGGCCTGAGCGGCCTCCCTCTCCCTGCGGATATTTGAACATCTGCATCATCTCATTTCCTCGTCACACACTGTGTCGTTAACTGAAGCCCCGTTGCCGCCTGCGCTCCTTAACGCGACATCCGGGAAATGGCTGGGCTCCCAGCAAAAAGGACGACCAGGCTCCGCTCAGGCCGTATGATGCTACTGATTACCAAACTCATGGGCCCCTCGCGGGGCGACCATTAGGCGTTTTTCAACATCCACTCGATTTCGGTTTCTGTGATAAGACGCTCAAACTGCAGTAATTCATCATGCTTACAGGCATGGAAAACGTGGCAGAAACGCTCGCCGAGGCGCTCGCGCAGATGATCGTTCTGCATAAACTCCCACAGCGCGTCGCTCTGACGGATCGGGAACGGCAGGCCCTCTTGTTCCAGACCGTTACCCTCCACCTCTTCCTGCAAAGGCAGCTGGGGGTTATCCAGCCCGTGCAGAATGCCGGCAAAAATCGCCGCCATCACCAGATACGGGTTGGCGTCCGCCCCCGCCACGCGATACTCGACGCGGTGGTTCTGCCGCTCGCCGCACGGAATACGCAAGGCCACGGTGCGGTTGTTATGCCCCCACGAAGCCTGCGTCGGGACGTACATCCCCGGCTGGAAGCGGCGATACGAGTTCACGTTCGGCGCCAGCAGCGCCATCGAGGCCGGCATCAGATCGATCATCCCGGCCAGCGCGCGTTTGAGCAGCACAGAGTCTTCCCCGTCGCCGTCCACCAGCACGTTTTCCCCTTTATTGTTCAGCATGCTGATGTGGATGTGCATCCCGCTGCCCGCATGCTCTTCATAAGGCTTCGCCATAAAAGTGGCGTGCATCTTATGCTTCTCCGCCATTAAACGCACGAGACGTTTTAACGCCAGCGCATCATCGCAGGCATCCAGCACGTTATCGGTATGGTGAAGGTTGATTTCAAACTGGCCCGGCGAGGCTTCCGCCACCGCGCCGTCGGCGGGGATCAGCTGCAGTTTGGCCAGCTCGTCGATGTCATAAAGCACGTCGGCAAAGTGGTTCAGGTTATCGACGGAGTAGACCTGGCTTTGGGTGTTGCGATCGTCGGTGCCCGGCGCGCACGGCGGCTGGAGGTAGCCTTCGGCGTCGCGTTTGCGGTCCAGTAAATAGAACTCCAGCTCTACCGCTACCACGGGGAACAGCCCGCGCTGGCGCAACTGCTGCCAGAGGCGGTTGAGTACGTTCCGCGGCTCAACGTCAAAGGGAGCGCCATCTTCATCAACCATGGTCAGCTGTACCTGGGCTATCGATTGTGGGTCAGCCGCCGAAGGCGTTAAGGTGCCGGGTACCGGAATGCAGCTGCGATCCGGTTCGCCCATATCCTGACCCAGGCCGGCCTCTTCCACCACATTGCCAAGAATATCCATTGCAAACACCGAGGCCGGGAAATAACAGCCTTTCTCCAGTTTGCTCAGGCCGGCAACCGGAATGCGCTTGCCGCGGAAGCAGCCGTTCAGGTCGGTAAGGAGGACATCGACATACTGGGTATCGGGGTAGGTTTCGAGGTAGCGCTTCACTTCTTTCGCGAACGCGCTGACCCGTCTCTCTTCCGTCTGCTGAACAAAATTCTCTACTTCTACGATATTGGTTTCCATGATTCACCGCCGTTGGTTTGGTTTCGGCCCTGCACTCAGGCCGTTAAATATAATGTCCACCCCATCGACTGTGTATGCAAATAAATTGTTTGTCAAATGTTAAATTAAGTTTGCAAAGGGCTATTTCCACTGCTAGATTGAGAAAATATTGAACGATATGGCCGTTAAACCCGCTATAGCGGTCATAATTTAGTCCACTTTGTGAGGGCGATCATGGAAAATATAATGTACAAGCCAGTTATTGGCGTCGTGATGTGTAGAAACAGGCTTAAGGGTCACCAGACCCAGACTCTGCAAGAAAAGTACCTGAATGCCATTGTTAACGCCGGCGGACTGCCGATCGCCCTGCCGCATGCGCTGGCGGAGCCGGAGCTGCTGGATGCGTTAGTCGATAAACTGGACGGGATTTACCTGCCAGGCAGCCCCAGTAATGTGCAGCCGCACCTTTATGGTGAAAACGGCGATGAGCCTGACGCCGACCCCGGGCGTGATCTTCTGAGCATGGCGCTGATTAACGCCGCGCTCGAAAGGCGCATCCCCATTTTCGCCATCTGTCGTGGACTGCAGGAACTGGTTGTCGCCACCGGCGGGACTCTGTATCGTCGTCTGTTTGAGCAGCCTGAGCTCCTTGAACATCGTGAAGATCCTGAACTGCCCGTCGAGCAGCAGTATGCGCCGTCCCATCAGGTTGAGGTTCAGGAAGGAGGATTGCTGTCGCAATTGATACCGGGCTGCAACACGTTTTGGGTAAACTCGCTACATGGGCAAGGGGCAAAAACCCTGAGCCCGCAGCTGCGCGTGGAGGCGCGAGCGCCGGATGGACTGGTGGAAGCGGTCAGCGTGAACGATCATCCTTTCGCGTTGGGCGTACAGTGGCATCCTGAATGGAACAGTAGCGAATACGCCCTGTCGCGTATGTTGTTTGATGGTTTTATCACCGCCTGTCAGGGCCATCATGCTGAAAAGCGGCGGCGCTGACCACTACCGTTAAGGAAATGCAAATATGAGCGATGACGGACTGGCGCCAGGGAAGCGTCTGTCAGAGATCCGCCAACAGCTGGGTCTCTCGCAGCGTCGTGCCGCCGAACTGTCTGGGTTAACACATAGTGCCATCAGCACCATAGAGCAGGACAAAGTCAGTCCTGCCATCAGTACGCTGCAAAAGCTGCTGAAAGTCTATGGGCTGTCGCTCTCGGAATTCTTTTCTGAACCCGAAAAGCCGGACGAACCCCAGGTGGTCATTAATCAGGATGACCTGATTGAGATGGGAAGTCAGGGCGTTTCCATGAAGCTGGTTCATAACGGAAATCCGAACCGTACGCTGGCGATGATTTTTGAAACTTACCAGCCTGGAACCACGACCGGGGAGAGAATTAAGCATCAGGGTGAGGAGATAGGCACCATACTGGAAGGTGAGATCGTGCTGACCATTAACGGTCAGTCGTACCACCTGGTGGCTGGACAAAGCTATGCCATTAATACCGGCATCCCGCACAGCTTCAGCAACACCTCGGCAGGTATCTGCCGCATCATCAGTGCCCACACCCCCACCACTTTCTGAATATTTAGCCTGAACCAGGTTCAGGCTTTTTTCAGGCCTGCGGCGGCGGAAATTTTATTTTCGTCGCGGCGAAGAACTCGTAGTAATAACGCCTGCGCCGTACGGAATATTATTTCCTGCTGGCCCTGAAATAATTAACGCCAGTGCATGGCGACGCGCTCCTGAACTATTCAGGGGAATAAAACGGTATTCAACTCCGGGGATACGCTATGCCCTGCGCCCGGCGCAGTGCCCTCGTGCAGCCTGAATACGCCGAACTGATTAATTTGCCGATAATGTTTTTAAGGAGTCATGATGAATTTTCAGCACCTGGCTTACTGGCAGGAAAAAGCGAAAAACCTGGCCATTGAAACGCGCTTATTTATTAACGGCGAATATTGCGCCGCGGCCGATAATACCACCTTTGAAACCATTGACCCTGCCGCGCAACAGACATTAGCCCAGGTCGCCCGCGGTAAAAAAGCCGACGTTGAGCTGGCGGTAAAAGCCGCGCGCCAGGCTTTTGATAACGGCGACTGGTCGCAGGCGTCCCCCGCACAGCGTAAAGCGGTTCTCACTAAATTTGCCGACCTGATGGAAGCCCATCGCGAAGAGCTGGCGCTGCTGGAAACGCTGGATACCGGCAAACCGATCCGCCACAGTCTGCGCGACGATATTCCCGGCGCCGCCCGCGCCATTCGCTGGTACGCCGAAGCGCTGGATAAAGTTTATGGCGAAGTGGCCCCCACCGGCAGCAACGAGCTGGCGATGATCGTTCGCGAACCGATTGGCGTGATCGCCGCGGTGGTGCCGTGGAACTTCCCGCTGCTGCTGGCCTGCTGGAAGCTTGGCCCGGCGCTGGCGGCGGGCAACAGCGTGATCCTCAAACCCTCGGAAAAGTCGCCGCTCACCGCCCTGCGTCTGGCCGGGCTGGCAAAAGAGGCCGGCCTGCCGGACGGGGTGCTGAACGTGATCAGCGGCTTTGGTCATGAGGCGGGACAGGCGCTGGCCCTGCATCCCGATGTCGAAGTCATTACCTTCACCGGATCCACCCGCACCGGCAAGCAGCTGCTGAAGGATGCCGGCGACAGCAATATGAAGCGCGTGTGGCTGGAAGCCGGCGGCAAGAGCGCCAACATCGTCTTCGCCGACTGCCCGGATCTGCAAAAAGCGGTCAGCACCACCGCCGGCGGCATCTTCTACAACCAGGGCCAGGTCTGCATCGCCGGGACCCGCCTGCTGCTCGAGGAGAGCATCGCCGACGAGTTCCTGGCGCGGCTGAAAGCCGAGGCGCAACACTGGCAGCCAAGCAACCCGCTCGACCCGAACACCACCATGGGGATGCTGATTGACAATACCCATGCCGACAACGTGCATAGCTTTATTCGCGGCGGTGAAAGCCAAAGCACCCTGTTCCTCGACGGGCGTAAAAATCCGTGGCCTGCCGCCGTCGGTCCGACCATTTTCGTTGACGTCGACCCGGCCTCTCGCCTCAGCCGGGAAGAGATCTTCGGCCCGGTATTGGTGGTGACGCGCTTCAAAAGCGAAGACGAGGCGCTAAAGCTCGCCAACGACAGCGACTACGGCCTCGGCGCCGCGGTGTGGACCCGCGATCTCTCCCGCGCCCACCGCATGAGCCGTCGCCTGAAGGCCGGTTCGGTCTTCGTCAACAACTACAACGATGGTGATATGACCGTTCCGTTCGGCGGCTACAAGCAGAGCGGCAACGGGCGCGATAAATCGCTGCACGCGCTGGAAAAATTCACCGAACTGAAAACCATCTGGATTGCCCTGGAGTCTTGATCATGACTGAACATACCACTAGCTACTACGCTGCCAGCGCCAACAAGTATGAACCGTTCCCAACGCTGGACGAATCGATAAGCTGCGACGTCTGCGTTGTCGGCGGCGGCTACACCGGCCTCTCGTCCGCCCTGCATCTGGCCGAAATGGGCTACGACGTGGTGGTGCTGGAAGGAGCGCGCATCGGCTTCGGCGCCAGCGGCCGCAACGGCGGTCAACTGGTTAACTCCTACAGCCGCGATATCGACGTCATTGAGAAAAACTACGGCCCGGATGCAGCGAAAATGCTCGGCAGTATGATGTTCGAAGGCGGCGATATCATCCGCGAACGGATCCAGCGTTATCAAATTCAGTGCGATTACCGCCCGGGCGGCCTGTTCGTGGCGATGAACCATAAACAGCTGGAAACCCTGGAAGAACAGAAAGCCAACTGGGAGCGCTACGGCAACACCCAGCTGGAGCTGCTGGACAGAGAGGCCATTCGTCGCGAAGTGGACAGCGACCGCTACGTCGGCGCCCTGCTTGACCACAGCGGCGGCCATATTCACCCGCTGAACCTCGCCATCGGCGAAGCGGACGCCATTCGCCTGAACGGCGGCCGGGTGTATGAGCAGTCGCCGGTCACCCGCATCCAGCACACCAGCCCGGCGGTGGTCAGTACCGCCCGCGGCCAGGTCACTGCCCGCTACGTGATCGTCGCCGGTAACGCCTATCTTGGCGATAAACTGGAGCCGGAGCTGGCGAAACGCAGCATGCCGTGCGGCACCCAGGTGGTCACCACCGCGCCGCTGTCGGAAGAGTTAGCCCGCTCGCTGATCCCGAAAAACTACTGTGTGGAAGATTGTAACTACCTGCTGGACTACTACCGTCTGACCGGCGACAACCGCCTGCTGTACGGCGGCGGCGTGGTCTACGGCGCCCGCGATCCGGACGACGTTGAGCGGCTGATTATGCCGAAGCTGCTGAAGACCTTCCCGCAGCTGCAGGGGGTGAAAATTGACTATCGCTGGACCGGCAATTTCCTGCTGACCCTGTCGCGGATGCCGCAGTTCGGGCGTCTCGATAAAAATATTTACTACATGCAGGGCTACAGCGGCCACGGCGTGACCTGTACTCATCTGGCCGGACGCTTGATTTCAGAACTGCTGCGCGGTGACGCCGAGCGCTTTGACGCTTTCGCCAAACTGCCGCACTACCCGTTCCCGGGCGGCCGCAGCCTGCGCATTCCCTTTACCGCCATGGGCGCCGCCTACTACAGCCTGCGCGACCGACTTGGCGTTTAATCGCCTGCGCCGACGGCCCTGGCCGTCGGCGCCTGCTGCGGGTAGTGCTGCTGAAAATAGTGACGCAGAAACTCCACGGTAGTGCGAATTTTGGCTGAGGTGGCCAGCCGGGAGACATACACCGCCCAGACGTTGGCCGGTTGCCAGTAGTCCGGCAGCACCTGCACCAGATGCCCGCTGGCGATATTCTCCCTGACGTCCCACCACGAGCGCAACGCAATCCCCTGCCCGTCCAGGCACCACTGATGCACAATTTCACCATGATTGGAGGAGAGCGGCCCGGTCACTTTGATGGCGTGCTGTCCCTCTTTGCTGTGCAGTTGCCACACGCCGAACGGCCGGTCGCGCTCTTTGATCACCAGGCAGGGTAACGCGGCCAGATCGCTGAGCTGTTTTGGCAACGGATAGCGGGTAAACAGTGCCGGCGCGGCGCACAGAACGCGTTGATTAGTCGCCAGCTGGCGGGCAATCAGATTCGGCGCGATATCGTCGCCGACGCGAATATCAAGATCCACCCCTTCACTGGCCAAATCCACCAGCCGATCCTGGACATCAAAACGCAGCTCCAGCTGCGGATACTGGCGGGCCAGCGCCGACAGCGCCGGGGCCACTACCCGACGACCAAAGCCGAAGCTACTGATGATCCGCAGCGTCCCCTGGGGGACCTCGCGCACGTCGGAGAGTTCGTCCATCATCTCATCGACATCCTGCAGAATGCGCTGCGCCCACTCGTAGATCCGCTCTCCCTCCTCGGTGATAGCCACCCGGCGGGTAGTGCGGTGCAACAGCCGCACATTCAGAGTTTGTTCCAGCAGGGAGAGGCGCTTGCTGACGAAAGCTGGCGACACGCCAAGCTCTTCAGCGGCAACGGCAAAGCTGGCCCGGCGGGCAACCAGCATAAAGACACGCAGGTCATTCAGCAGCGGCAGATTATTCATGATCTGTGTTTTATGTTTCACCAGTTAGCGTGATTAATTATGAAACAGTCAATTATAGGATAGGCAGCGGGTCAAACATCATCGCTAAAAAGTGAGAACCGCTATGAAAAAAACCTGTCGCATCGCCGCCATTCCCGGCGATGGCATTGGTAAAGAAGTGCTTCCGGAAGGGATCCATGTCCTGCAGGCCGCCGCAAGGCGGTGGGATCTGTCGCTCAGCTTCGTGCCGCTGGACTGGGCAAGCAGTGAGTACTATGTCCGTCACGGGAAAATGATGCCCGACGACTGGCGCGAGCAGTTGCAGGGCTGCGACGCTATCTACTTCGGTGCCGTCGGCTGGCCGGATACCGTCCCCGACCACATTTCGCTGTGGGGTTCGCTGCTGAAGTTCCGCCGTGAGTTCGATCAGTACGTCAACCTGCGTCCGGTACGCCTGTTTCCCGGCGTCCCCTGCCCGCTGGCGGGGAAAAAAGCCGGTGATATCGACTTTTACGTGGTGCGCGAAAACACCGAAGGCGAATACTCCGCGCTGGGCGGGCGCGCCAACGAAGGCACCGAGCATGAGCTGGTGATTCAGGAGTCGGTCTTTACCCGTCGCGGCGTCGACCGTATCCTGCGCTACGCTTTCGAGCTGGCGCAAAGCCGCCCGCGTAAGACGCTAACCTCGGCGACCAAATCCAACGGTCTGGCCATCAGCATGCCCTACTGGGACGAGCGGGTGGAGGCGATGGCTAAACACTATCCCGAGGTCCACTGGGACAAACAGCATATCGATATCCTCTGTGCCCGCTTCGTGCTGCAGCCGGAGCGGTTTGACGTGGTAGTGGGTTCCAACCTGTTCGGCGATATCCTCTCTGACCTTGGCCCAGCCTGTACCGGCACCATCGGCATTGCGCCGTCGGCCAATCTCAATCCGGAACGCATCTTCCCGTCGCTGTTCGAGCCGGTTCACGGCTCCGCGCCGGATATCTACGGTAAAAATATCGCCAATCCGCTGGCGACGATCTGGGCCGGGGCAATGATGCTCGACTTCCTTGGCAACGGCGACGAGCGCTACCGCGCCGCTCACGATGGCATCCTGGCGGCAATCGAACAGACGATCGCCAGTGGTCCGAAGACGCCGGATATGCAAGGAACAGCGTCTACCCGGCAGGTCGGGGAAGCAGTTTGCCTGGCCTTAACCCAATAAGGCATAGCCGCCCCGGTTCACGCTGTGCCACCGGGGCGGCTTACCGGCTTAAAGCTCCAGCTCACGCTGGAGCAACGTCGCGATAGCCTCGCTGCTCTCTGCGGATACCAGCGCCTGGCGGAACTCGGCGTGCATAATGCGCCGCGCCAGCCGTGAAAAAATGCGCATATGCTGGTCACCCGCCGAGTGCTTGTTCAGCGTCAGCATGATCACAAACTGCGCCTCTTCATCGCCCCACGCCACCGGCTGGGCCAGCCGGGCAACGCTGATGGTCGACTGCTCAATATGCTCGGATTTACTATGCGGAATGGCAAAGCTAAAACCCAGTCCGGTGGAGAACACCGCTTCGCGGGCCCACAGATCAGCCTCCAGCTTGCGCGGATAGCGACAGCGTCCGGCCAGCAGCAGATTGTCCGTCATCCCCTTCAACACCTCTTCCTTGCTGCGCCAGTCGCTGTTAAGGGTGATGCACTGGCGGCTAATCAGCGGCACATCCTGCTGGCGCATGCGGAACTGGGCCAGCAGATGCTCCACTTCCAGCGAGGTACGACACTGCATGGCCTGATTCAGCAGCTGGCGGCAGGCGCGGCTGTCCAGCTGCGCCAGACGCGCCTTGGTCGCCGGGATCGCCGGCGCGCTCATGCTCAGCTCATCTAAACCGAGACCGACCAGCAGCGGCAGTACCGAACCTTTGGCTCCCAGCTCGCCGCACAGGCCAATCCATTTCCCCTGGCGGTGTACCGCCTGCACGGCATAGTCCAGCGCGCGTAGAAAGGCTGGATTGAGGCTATTGTAATGGCGCGTCACTTTTGCGTTATCACGGTCGACAGCCAGCAAATACTGCGTTAAGTCGTTGCTGCCGATGCTAAAGAAATCCACCTCTTCGCAGCACTGATCGATGATAAACATCACCGACGGCACCTCCAGCATAATGCCCAGCGGGATCTTTTCATCAAAGGGGATCTGCTCGGCACGCAGCGACTGTTTGGCCTCCGCCAGCCGCTCTTTCACCCACAGAATCTCCTCCATTGAGGAAATCATCGGGATCATAATCTTCAGCGAGCCGTGCGCCGAGGCCCGCAGGATCGCCCGCAGCTGGGTATGAAACAGCGCCTGGTACTCTTCATAAATGCGCACCGCGCGGTAGCCGAGGAACGGATTGTTTTCTGCAGGGATGTTGAGATAGGCCACCGGTTTATCGCCGCCGATATCCATGGTGCGCACAATAATGCTGCGCCCGGCGGCCGGCTCCAGCGCCTGGCAAAAGATGTTGTAGAGTTCGTCTTCCGATGGCGCGCCCGGCCGGTCCATATACAACATCTCCGTGCGGAACAGACCAACCGACTGCGCGCCGTGGTTAAACGCCGCCACCGCTTCTACCGAATGAGCGATATTGGCCGCCACCTCAAGGCGGATACCGTCTTGCGTCTGTCCGGCTTTATCCAGCCATACCTGCTGCTGTTGCTGCATTTGCGCCTGTACCCACGCCTCCTGTTGATAGTAGCGCGCCACCGCCGGACTCAGGTCGACCACCAGCAGCCCGGCGTTGCCGTCAATCTGCACCTGGGTATCGCCCCACGGCAGCACCGCGTCCAGGTCTACCCCCACCAGGGTTGGGATATTGAATGAGCGGGCAAGGATCACGGTGTGCGACGTGGTGCCGCCGCTGCGCAGCAGCAGTCCTTTGAGATGCGTTTTATCCAGTTCCAGAAACTGGCTAGGGGTGAGCTCGTCGGCAAGGCAAATGGCGGCCTCCCGCAGCTGGCCCGGCGCCGGGAAACGGGCTTCGCCGTAGATATGCTGCAACAGCTGGAAGCAGACATCACGCACATCCAGCACCCGCTCCTGTAGATAGCTGTTGCCGGAATCGCGGAACTGGGCGCAGAAGTGGTCGCTGGTGGCGACGATCGCCTGGGCGCAGCTGAGACCGGTGAGGATCCCGCCGAGCAGATGCTGGCGCAGCGAGGCATCCGTCGCCAGCGAACGATGAGCGTCCAGGATAGCGCTGGCGGTGCCGTCATTGTCCAGCAGCCGCAGTTCGATATCTTTCACCAGCAGGCGCAGGCCGTTATCCAGTGCCGCCTGCTCCTGTTCAGGACTGCTGGCGACAGGCAGTTCGCCCAGCTCGTGCAGATCGCGGGATTTGAGATGAATCAGCTTGCCCCCCGCGCTGCCGGCACAGACCGGGCGGGCATGGAACAGCGTTGGGTTCAGCCTTGAGAGGGACGCCGGCACCGGCTGGATGTCCAGCGCCTGAGCCGTGGGCAGCGGTGCGTCGCAATGGGGAAACTCATCCCGCATGAAGGCCGTCAACGCGGCGAACGCCTCAGCTTCATCCTCCCCGTTGATGATCAACTGACAGGCATCGCCTTTCAGGGTATTCGTGCCGATGATGGCCAGCGCGCTTTTGGCGTTTCCCCCCGTTTCACCGCGCAGATTTCGCCATTCAATCGCCGCGATAAAACGGTTGCATAGCGTTTCGACCAGACTGGCCGGACGCGCATGCACGCCGTTGGGCAAATCACATATAAATTCAATGACCAGAGCCATCGCCTTCCTCCTGAGCAATCCATTATTTCCCCAAAAGGTAATGAAAGAAGAGGCCAGGGACTAGGTGATAAAACTGGCAATTACTGGACTATTGTACACACGATTCTTTTTTATGCCCGCCATCACAATTCCACCCTGTTAGCGCTCATCTTTCAGGTCACGACTAAGATTTGAGGTGGATCGCAATTCTTTTCTCACCTTACAAATATCCAGTAAATGCACTTTTTCTCTACTGTTTTATGCGGCGCCCTTTTTCTAATGTTGAGCCATCAATACTGTCACGGGCCCTACAGCGCTCAGGAGCAAGCAATGAACGAACTGGTGCAAATACTAAAAAATACTCGCCAGCATCTGATGACCGGCGTGTCACACATGATCCCCTTCGTCGTCTCCGGCGGGATCCTGCTGGCGGTTTCCGTCATGTTGTATGGCAAAGGCGCCGTGCCTGATGCCGCGACCGATCCCAATCTGAAGAAACTCTTTGACATCGGGGTCGCCGGGCTGACGCTGATGGTCCCCTTTCTCGCCGCCTACATCGGCTACTCCATCGCCGACCGCGCCGCGCTGGCGCCCTGCGCCATCGGCGCCTGGGTGGGCAACAGCTTCGGCGCCGGCTTCTTCGGCGCGTTAATCGCCGGGATGATCGGCGGCCTGGTGGTCTATTACCTGAAAAAAATACCGGTCCACAAGGTGCTGCGATCGGTGATGCCAATTTTCATTATCCCCATCATCGGCACCTTTATTACTGCCGGGATCATGATGTGGGGGCTCGGCGAACCGGTCGGCGCGCTAACGGCAAACCTGACCAGCTGGCTGCAGGGCATGCGCGAAGGCAGCATCGTGGTGCTGGCCATCATTATGGGCCTGATGCTGGCGTTTGATATGGGCGGTCCGGTGAACAAAGTGGCCTACGCTTTCATGCTGATCTGCGTTTCACAAGGGGTCTACAGCGTAGTGGCTATCGCCGCCGTTGGCATCGCCGTGCCGCCGCTGGGGATGGGGCTGGCGACGCTAATCGGCCGCAAATATTTCACCGCCGAAGAGCGGGAAACCGGCAAAGCGGCGCTGGTGATGGGCTGCGTCGGGGTCACCGAAGGGGCCATTCCCTTTGCCGCTGCCGATCCGCTACGCGTTATTCCAGCCAATATGATTGGCGCCGCCAGCGGCTGCGTCACCGCCGCGCTGCTGGGCGCCCAGTGTTACGCCGGCTGGGGCGGGCTCATCGTGCTGCCGGTGGTCCAGGGCAAACTCGGCTTTGTCGCCGCGCTGCTGGTCGGCGCCTGCGTTAGCGCCGCCTGCGTGATTGTGCTGAAGGCGCTGGCTAAAAAGAAATCATCTGACACCAAAGCCGACGACGAATTAGACCTCGATTTCGAAATTAACTAACAGACTGAAAGGAACAGATTATGACCCACATTATCGCTGTCACCGCCTGCCCGTCGGGCGTGGCTCACACCTATATGGCCGCTGAGTCCCTGGAAAGCGCCGCTAAAGCCAAAGGCTGGCAGGTCAAAGTTGAAACCCAGGGCTCGATTGGCATTGAAAACGAGCTGACGGCGGACGAGATCGCCGCCGCCGATATGGTCATCCTGACCAAAGATATCGGCATCAAATTCGAAGAGCGGTTTGCCGGGAAAACCATCGTACGCGTCAATATCAGCGATGCGGTCAAACGCGCCGACGCCATCATGACCAAGATAGACAGCCACCTTTCCCAGCGAGCCTGAAGCCTTAAAAGGGGCGCCCGCGCGCCCTTCGCCACCACATGGAGTTTGTCATGACGAATCGTACTCAACGCCTGAAAGCCAGTCTCTTCGCCCAACCGCGCGAAATCTCTCTTGAACGCGCCCTGCTGTATACCGAGAGCCATCGGCAAACGGAGGGCGAGCCGGTGATTATTCGCCGGGCGAAGGCCACCGCCTGGATCCTCGATAAGGTGATGATTTCGATTCGTGAAGATGAACTGATTGCCGGCAACCGCACCGTCAAACCGCGGGCAGGCATTATGTCGCCAGAGATGGACCCCTACTGGCTGCTTAACGAACTCGACACCTTCCCGACCCGTCCGCAGGACCGCTTCGCAATAAGTGAAGAAGACAAGCGGATATATCGGGAAACGCTGTTCCCCTACTGGGAAAAGCGCTCGATGAAAGATTTCATCAACGGGCAGATGACCGACGAGGTCAAGGCCGCGGTCCGCACCCAGATCTTCAGCGTTAACCAGACCGATAAAGGCCAGGGCCACATCATCATCGACTATCCCCGCCTGCTCAATCATGGTCTCGGCGCGCTGGTTGCGGAGATAAACACCCTCTGCGAACAGCAACCCGAGAACCCCTTTTACCAGGCCGTGCTGATCCTGCTGGAGGCCTCCCGGCGCCATATTCTGCGCTACGCCACGCTGGCCGAAGAGATGGCTACGCGCTGTCAGGACCCGCAGCGTCGCCAGGAGCTGGCCACCATCGCCGCTATTTCGCGCCATAACGCGCAGCATCGGCCAACGGACTTTCCCCAGGCCTGCCAGTTGTTCTGGTATATGAACATCATTCTGCAGTACGAATCCAATGCCAGCTCGATTTCGCTGGGGCGTTTTGACCAGTATATGCTGCCGTTTTATCAGGCATCGCTAAATCAGGGTCAGGATCCCGCCTATCTCAAGGCGCTGCTGGAGTCGCTGTGGGTGAAATGCAACGATATCGTCCTGCTACGCTCCTCCAGCAGCGCGCGCTATTTTGCCGGTTTTCCCACCGGCTATACCGCTCTGCTCGGCGGGTTGACGGAAACCGGGCGCAGCGCGGTCAATGTGCTGTCATTTTTATGCCTCGACGCCTATCAAAACGTGCAGCTGCCGCAGCCGAATCTTGGCGTGCGGGTCAACGAGCTGATTGACCGCCCGTTTCTGCGCAAAACCGCCGAAACCATCCGCCTGGGCACCGGCATCCCGCAGATTTTCAACGACGAGGTGGTGGTGCCCGCCTTCCTTAACCGCGGCGTATCGCTGGAAGATGCCCGTGATTACGCGGTGGTTGGCTGTGTGGAGCTCTCCATTCCGGGCCGCACCTACGGCCTGCACGATATCGCCATGTTTAATCTGCTAAAGGTGATGGAAATTGTGCTGCAGGAAAATGAAGGGCAACCGGAAGTGAGCTGGGACGGGCTTATCCGCCAGATCCGAGATAAAATTCGCTACTACATCAAGCTGATGGTCGAGGGCAGCAACATTTGCGATATTGGTCATCGCGACTGGGCGCCGGTGCCTCTCCTCTCCTCGTTCATTGCTGATTGTATCCAGCACGGCAAAGACATCACCGCCGGCGGCGCGCGCTATAACTTCTCCGGCGTCCAGGGCATCGGTATTGCCAACCTGAGTGATTCGCTTTATGCCCTGAAGGGGATGGTCTTCGACCAGCAGCGCCTCAGCTTTGACCAACTGATGGCGGTGCTGAAAGCCAACTTCCAGACGCCAGAGGGAGAAAAAATCCGCGCCCGGCTGATCAACCGTTTTGAAAAATATGGCAACGATATCGACGACGTCGACAATATTAGCGCCGATCTGCTGCGTTTTTACTGCAAAGAAGTGGAGCAATATCTGAACCCGCGCGGCGGCCACTTTACGCCCGGATCCTATACCGTCTCAGCGCACGTGCCGCTGGGTTCGGTGGTCGGCGCCACGCCGGATGGCCGGCTGGCCGGCGAACAGCTGGCGGATGGCGGCCTTTCGCCGATGGTCGGTCAGGACGCCCAGGGGCCAACGGCGGTGCTGAAATCAGTGAGCAAGCTGGATAATTATCTGCTGTCGAACGGCACGCTATTGAACGTCAAATTTACGCCGGCGACGCTGGCCGGCGACGGTGGGTTGAACAAGCTGGCAGACTTTTTACAGGCTTTCTGCAAGCTCAAGCTGCAGCATATCCAGTTTAACGTGGTCAACGCCGACACCCTGCGTGAAGCCCAGCAGCGGCCGCAGGACTTCGCCGGTCTGGTGGTGCGCGTTGCGGGCTACAGCGCCTTCTTTGTTGAGCTGTCAAAGGAGATTCAGGATGACATTATCCGCCGCACCGCGCATCAGCTGTGAGGTCATCGACACGCGCCCCGACCGGGCGCGCATTTTTAACCTCCAGCGCTACTCGCTCAACGATGGCCAGGGGATCCGCACGTTGGTCTTTTTTAAAGGCTGCCCCCACACCTGCCCGTGGTGCGCTAATCCCGAGTCAATCTCCCCAAAAATTCAGACCCTGCGCCGGGAGAGCAAATGCCTGCACTGCGCCCGCTGCCAGCAGGACGTCGCCGAGTGTCCGTCCGGCGCATGGGAGCAGATCGGTCGCGACGTAACGCTGGACACCCTGCTGCAGGAGGTGCTGAAAGACGAGGTCTTCTTCCGCGCCTCCGGTGGCGGTGTTACCCTCTCCGGCGGCGAAGTGCTCATGCAGGCCGAATTTGCCGCCCGCTTTCTCCGGCGCCTGCGCCAGTGGGGGATCCATACCGCCATCGAAACCGCCGGCGACAGCGCCTTCAGCCGTTTTTTACCGCTGGCCGAAGCCTGCGATGAAGTGTTATTCGATTTAAAAATCATGGACCCTGAGCGGGCGCGGTCGCTGCTGCGAATGAATCAGCCGCGGGTCATGGACAACTTTCGCCAGCTGGCAGCGCGAGACATCAACCTGATCCCGCGAGTGCCGCTGATCCCCGGTTACACCATGAGCCTTGAGAATTTTCGTCAGATTCTGGCGTTCCTCGCGCCCTTCGCGCTTAAAGAAATACACCTGCTGCCGTTTCATCATTATGGCGAGCCAAAATATCGTCTGCTGGGCAAACGCTGGCCGCTGGCTGGCGTAAACGCCCCAGAAGAAGCAGAAATTCTTCCTTACCGGGCGCTGGCCGAAGCGGCCGGCTTCCACGTCACTATCGGCGGTTAACGCCAAGAGGATGTTATGGACTTCAATATCGTCGCCGTCACCGCCTGCGTCAGCGGAGTGGCGCACACCTATATGGCCGCTGAACGGCTGGAAAAGGTCGGTCATCATGAAAAATGGCACCTGAAGGTGGAAACCCAGGGCGCGCTCGGGGTGGAAAATCGCATTACCGCGGAAGATATCGCCCGCGCCGAAGTGGTGCTGCTGGTGACGGATATCGAAATTGATGACGCCCAGCGCTTTTGCGGCCTGCGGACAATTAAAACCAGCATTCAAAGCTTCCTGCTGCAGCCGCAGCAGATCGTCGAGGCCGTGAAAAGCATCATGAAGAAGCCGGTCGTCTATCTGGAGATCCCCTGACCGGCTCCGGGCCTTACTCTACATCCAGCAGCCACTTTTGCGCCGGCGTCAGGCGGCTTGCCGTCTCGGGCGTCAGCCAGCGCCGCTGGTCCTGCTGCGCAGTATCCGCGCGATCGATATATAACCCATGCAGCACACGTCGTCTGCTGCCCTCACGATTACGCGTACCGCCGTGCCAGGCGTGGGCGTTGTAAATCATCACGCTCCCGGCCGGCGCGGCGAAAACAATTTCTTCAGGGTGGGTCAGCTCCGGGTCGGCCAGCACCTCCTCCGGTAACTCGGGGCGAAGATGGGTACCGGGGATAATCCGCGGCGCACCGTTGGCGGCGCTCAAATCGTCTATCGCCCAGATGGTATTCACCAGGTGGACTTTAGGAAAATCCGGGCGCGGCTTTTTCCAGTCGGCGTGCAGCGGCTGATGGCCGCCGTTATACAGCGCCTCGCGCGCGTTCAGACTGGAGACTTTAAAATCGCCGTTGAAGATATAGCGGCAGGCGGAGAGGATCAGCGGGTGCGACCAGACTTTCTCCCAGATAACGCCTTTATTCACCAGGTTGGCGATCCGCGTCGCCGTCGCCTCCTGGTGGTGTTCCATCGCCAGATTGTCACCTTCACGTTCCACCAGGGTATCAATTAGCTGGCGCATTTCGCTCAGCCACTGAGCGTCTACAACGTTATGCACAATGGTGTAGCCGAGGGTGTCGAGCTCGTATTTCATTTGTGCGCTAAGCGCCAGACCGGCGCCCAGCGCATCGAGAAAGCTAGCCGAGGATGAGTTCATTTTGCGTTCCTTTTTAACGTTCCGATAACACAAACAAACTCTACTGGTCCACACGGGGTATGACAGGAGGGGAGCGCTACGAAAAACTGGACATACGTACGCGAGCCAACAAAATGTGATGGGCATCAACAATCTCGTTTCCGGTGATGCATGCGCTGCACCTGGCCGGGAATTCGCGGCGCAAAATGGCGAAACAAACGCTGCCTGGCAGGAAAAAATAGCTTACCATCAACGGGATAATGCGCATTCTGAGGGCAAGCAATGATTGAAGATCTGCCGGATATTCTGCATCGGTTAATCAGTCAAAAAGATCACTTACAGGTGAGATTTCCTGAACCGGATATCTCCGTGCCTGCCCTCGCCTTCAACGTGCCGTTTCCACGTCTGGAAATAGTGCTGGAGGGCCAGCTTACTGAGCAGGGACTGCCGCTGGCCGCCTCGACGTTAACCACCCTGCAGGTGCTGTACGTTCAGGCGGGAAAATGGACGCTGCCACAGTGGACCGGACCGGCAACCACCCTGAGCGTCCTGTTTGGCCGGCAGAAGCTGGGTTTCAGTATTCAGCGCTGGGACGGGAAAAGCCTGCACACGGAAAAACAGAGCGTGGCCCGCCTCGGGCCGCGCGTGGGCTCCTACCTGCTGCTGAGCCTGAATGAAGTCAGCCTGCAGCCCGATCCGCTGACCGCACGGCTGGTGGTCGCTGCGCTGCTGAGTCACTGTCGTGAACAGCTGGTCGGGCTGGAGATGCGCGTCAGCCGCAGTCGGGATCTGTTCCTCGCCGTCCAGGACTACCTCGAGGAGAATCTTAGCCTGCCGTTAACGCGGGAATCGGTAGCCAAACGTTTTCACATCACGCCCAACTACCTTTCGCATATTTTTCAGAAATCAGGCTCGGTAGGATTTAATGAATATCTGACGCGGGTACGCCTGGAAAAAGCGAAGCAGCTGCTGCGCGGCTATGACCTGAAGGTAAAGGAGATCGCTCATAACTGCGGCTTTGTCGACAGCAACTATTTTTGCCGGGTGTTCAAACGTTACACCGAACGCTCGCCGTCGGAGTATCGGCGACACTGCCGCAGCGCACAGCAGGCCTAACCTTCAGCCGGGGAATATTATGCCCACTCCACGCGTCCGCGCCCGTTGTGCTTGGCTTTGTACAGCGCCTCGTCGACTTTGCGGATAAACGTCTCCTGGGCTTCGCCTGGCCGCCACGTTCCGACGCCAATGCTGATCGACAGCGGCGTTTGGTTATTGATCAGAATGGTACGGGCATTATTGAGGATATCCTGCGCCAGGGCATGCAACTCCGGCTCTGACTGGCCGTCGACGATGATGGCAAACTCTTCACCGCCGATACGCGCCGGCTGGACGTGTTCGCCGGTCAGTTTCGCCAGCTGTTTCCCCAACGAAAATAACACCTCATCCCCCACCAGATGCCCCCAGGTATCATTAATTTTCTTAAAAAAATCGATATCCAGGATCATCAGTCCCAGCCCCTGTCCGGATTTCTCGCGGATCGTGTCGATGAAAAAACGGCGGTTGGGCAACTGAGTGAGTTCATCCTTCAGGGATTGCGAGCGCGCATCAACATACAGCAGATTGATCCGCTCAATAATTTTGTAGACCCCCACCACGGTAAATAACATCCCGGAAAGGCGCAGCAGATCTTCGCAGTAATAGCCCATCCAGCGCGGCTGCACCACGATCTCATCCATTACGTCAAAGGTGCCACCGGCAATCCACAGCAGCAGCCCATAGCGCACCCAGTTAACGGCAATATGGCTCATCCGCACCCTGGCAGAGCTCCAGAGCATAAACACCAGAAACAGTAAGGCCAGCAGATCGATATAGAGTCCGGGGTTGGCCAGGATCTCACCCAGCGTGCCAATCGGCGGCGATACCAGCGCACAGCCGACAGCGACGGCGACGATAACCAGCAGCGCAGGCAGGAGCGTCCCCCGGGGCAGAGCGGCCGAAATGGGGCGATTCGCAGGATGTTGGCATTCAGGCATAGCGATGTCTCATGGTAACAGCAGGGCCGATCGCGGGACAGAATAGCAGGTAAGCGCAGCGGGACGAATGAAAAAGCGTCGCATAGGTCAATGACGGCGTGGTGGACTGACCCCGCGGAATTGTTCCAACGTACTACCACTCCATGGCGACGAGGTCAGTGGCGCGGATACTATCGGCTTCATCCGCCATCTGATTAGCATTCTGTGCGGCACCGCTGTAACCCGGCGCCGCCTGCTCAGGGATTAGCCGCTAAACACCCGCGCCTTGCCGCTGACCGTCAGTTGCACCGTCGCGCCGGGCTGCCACGCCGGCTGGCTGACGGTTCGCAGCACTATTGGCCGATCTTGCCCGACCATCGACAGCGTCAGTGTGGAAAGATGGCCTGAAAAATCGACATCGCGAATGGTCGCCGTACTCTCCTGCGGGGCGCTCACGCTGACGCTGAGCTGTTCCGGACGCAGCATCACCTTTCCTTCACCAGCAGGATGCAGTGCGTCCGTCGCCAGATCGCCCAGCACGCAGCTTGCCCTTCCGGGGCTCAGACGTGCGGGAAGGATCAGGGCATCACCAAGAAACAGCGCCGTCTCTTCATCCACCGGCTGCGAGTAAACCGCCAGGGGGGTCCCCACCTGAGCGAAACGCCCCTCGCGCATCACCGCCACCTGAGTGGCGAACGACAGCGCCTCGTTCTGGTCATGAGTCACCAGAATCGAGGCGATACCCGTCTCGGCCAGCAGATCGGCGGTCGCTTTACGCGTGCTGGCGCGCAGTCCGGTATCCAGTGCCGAAAACGGCTCATCCAGCAGCATTAGCGCCGGCTGCTGCGCCAGCGCGCGGGCCAGGGCAACGCGCTGCTGCTGACCGCCGGAAATTTCGTGTGGCCAGTGGCGCGCCAGGCCGTGATCGAGGGCAACCATCTCCATCAGCGCGCCCACCCGGCGACGTTTCTCCTCGCGGCTGACGTCCAGCCCCCAGGCGATATTGTCCGCAACATTGAGATGAGGGAACAGCGCTCCCTCCTGCGGGACATAGCCGATCCGTCGCTGATGCGCGGGGACAAACGCCCCCTCGGCGAAAAGAGGCGCTCCGTGCATAACGATCCGCCCGCTGTCGGGCGTTTCGAAGCCGGCAAGAATGCGCAGCAGCGTGGTTTTTCCCGAGCCTGACGGACCCACAATGGCCGTCCGGCTCCCCGGCGCCACCGTCAGATTGAGATTATCGAGGACCCGCACGTCGGCGAAGGATTTCGAAATAGAAGACAATTCCAGCATGTTACAACCCTGCCATTTTTTTCGACTGCATATAAAGAACCGCGGTCAGCGGCAGCGAAATGACGATCATCAGTAGCGCGTACGGCGCCGCCGCCACATAGTCGATCTCGCTGGTTAAGGCCCAGAAGCCGGTCGACAGGGTGCGGGTGCCTAGTGGCGAGAGCAGCAGCGTGGCGGTAAGCTCATTGCTCACGCCGAGGAACACCAGCGCGGCGCCGGCGGTCGCCCCCGGGGCGGCAAGCCGCATGGTGATGCTCCACAGGGCGCGGGCCGGGCTGCGTCCGAGGCTACGGGCGACGTTTTCCAGTTCCACCGGCGCCTGAGCGATACCGGCGCGCAGGTTAATGAGCGCGCGCGGCATAAACATCAGCAGGTAGGCGAGAAACAGCGTCACTTCCGTCTGGTACACCGGGCGGGCATAGTGGATGGTGACGGTCACCAGCGCCAGCGCGGTGACGATGCCGGGCAGCGAGCTGGTGATGTAATTACACCCCTCCAGCAGGCGGAACAGCGGACGCGGATAGCGCACGCCGAGCCAGGCGATGGGGATCGCGCAGGCCGTTGTCAGCAGCGCCCCGCCCGCCCCCAGTAACAAGGTTTGGCGCAGCGAATGCCACAGATCGGCATGCAGCCAGTTGTCGATGCCCCCCAGCCATAGCCAGCGGCACAGGACCAGCAACGGCACTCCCATCGCCAGCATCACCAACAGCAGAAGCAGTAGCTGCGCGCTAAAAGCGGCCCCTTTTCCCAGCACCAGGCGTTGCTGCTCGCGCGCCGCCCCGGCGCCGATACGCGCGTAACGCGCTTTACCGCGTGAGGCGCTCTCCAGCAGCAGGATCGCCAGACAACACAGGGCCAACACGCCTGCCAGCATGTTGGCGGCCGGACCGCTGAAGGTCGACTGGAACTGATCGTAAATAGCGGTGGTGAAGGTATCGAAGCGGATCATCACATACAGGCCATATTCCGCCAGCAGATGCAGGGCCACCAGCAGCGCACCGCCGCAGATAGCCAGTCGCAACTGCGGAAGCACCACCCGGAAAAAGACTTTCCACGGCGGCGTGCCCAGCGATGCGGCGACATCTTCAAGGGTAGGATCGAGGCGGCGCAGCACGGCTGCCACCGGCATATAAATAAACGGATAGTAGGCCAGCACCGAGAGAAACACCCCGGCGGAGAGGCCATGCAGCGATGGCACGGCGCTGATCCAGGCGTAGCTCTGGACAAAAGCCGGAATCGCCAGCGGCGCCACCGCCAGCGCCGCCCACAGCTGCCGACCGGCCAGCGCGGTACGTTCCGTCAGCCAGGCCAGCGTCACGCCGAGCACAATGCTGATGGGGACCGCCAGCATCGTCAGCCACAGGGTATTGTTGAGCAACTCCCCGACCCGCGGACGAAAGACCAGCGCTTTGATCGTCAGCCAGCCGGTGTCGAATCCGACGGCCACCACAAACCCTAACGGCAACAGCGCCAGCAATGAAAACAGCAGCGCTAACGCAACCATCGGAAATGCAGGACGCCTGCGCTCGGGCAGGCGTCCTGTTTTCTTTCCGAGCGACAGACTCAGAACAGACATAGCAACATCACTTCCTCAGGATCAGAGCAGGCCAGCCTGCGTCATCAGCTCAATGACCTTTTTGCTGTTCAGCGAGGAAGGTTCCACCTTCGGTGCATCCAGATCTTTCAGCGGGGTCAGTTTCGGGTTAGAGGCCGCGTCTACCCCCACCGCATATTCGAAGGCGTTATTGGTGCGTAGCGCATCCTGCCCCTGCTTGCCGGTGATCCATTTAATAAACGCCTGCGCCTGCGCTTTATGTTTGCTGGAAGCCAGCACGCCGCCGCCGGAAAGGCTGACGAAGGCGCCCGGATCCTGATGTTTGAAGTAATACAGTTGGGTGTTTTTGCTGTTCTCGCCGGTTTTTGACTGGTCGACGAAGCGATAGTAGTGGTAGATCACCCCGCCGTCGATCTGCCCGGCGTTGACCGCTTTCATCACCGTGCTGTTGCCTTTGTAGGCGACAAAGTTGGTTTTCATCGCCTTCAGCCAGTCGAGAGTCGCCTGCTCACCCTTCAGCGCCAGCATCGCGCTGACGATAGCCTGGAAATCAGCCCCCGATGGTGAAGCCGCCCAGCGCCCTTTCCACTCCGGTTTTGCCAGATCCATCAGGGAATGCGGCAGTTGCGCCTCGCTGATTTTCGCCGGGTTGTAGACGAAAACAGTGCTGCGGGCGGCGATGCCGATCCAGCGCCCATGCTGCGGACGGTATTGCGCCGGAACCTGCTGCAGGGTGGCGGCATCCAGCGGGGCGAAAAGTTTGGCATTATCGACCAGCACCATCGACGGTGAGTTCTCGGTCAGAAACACATCGGCCGGCGACGCGGAACCTTCCTGAACCAGCTGATTACCCAGCTCGCTGTCATCGCCATTGCGCAGCGTGACCTTAATACCCGTCTCTTTGGTGAATCCATCCACCCACGACTTCACCAGATTTTCGTGCTGAGCGTTGTAAACCACGATCCCATCGTGACCGTCAGCCGCCATTCCCTGCGGCGCCAGAAACAGAGAAGCGGCAACCAGCGCTGCCGTGCGGAAAGGCGATAAGCGAAACTTCATGAACGCATCCTTAATGAAATGGGACAATAAACGGTGAATAGCCTGAACGGAGGGGATTAAATCACAGCAAAAAAAGAATGATAATGAAAACAATTATCATAAACTTAAAAAAGCAAAAAATAACGTCGGCGCACCACTCTGGATGGGAAAATGCTTAAAAACATACCGCACCGGAATTTATATTAAGAAAACATTAAATTTCGATTTTTTATTGTCGGTGGAAAAATCTGCCGTTGTTACATGCGGTAAGCGGCCTTGCCAGTGGGTATTGTGATATGGATCATATTTTTAATATGCTCAATCATCGCGAAAGATTTCCCCCTTCTACGATCATTGAAAAGCCTTTACCGCCAGATGGACGGTTCCCTTTATGCCTAATTACCTTAGCACGCTAAATAAATGAAAGAGATAAAGCGGCGAAATGCATGGATTGCCTTTTCTCTGGCACTGGTGGTATTTCTTGCTGGCGTGTTTGTCATTAACTGGCAATTGTGGCATTCAGACCAGGCTGCCCATGTCGATGACGCCAAACAAGCGGCGAAGAAAATCGCCGTGATCCTTGATGAGGCGCGTGCCGCAACGGCCACTGCACTGAATGTCAGCAGTGCCGGTTGCTCCGGTCAGGGTCAGTTCCAGCTCGGAACGGAAGCCGCGCTGCAGCCACATCTGCGTACTATCCTGCTGGTAAAAAACGGCAAGGTGTGGTGCTCGTCACTGCCAGGTAACCGGGTTTTGACGCTCCATGCTGAGGCATTACCGGACGAACCGCTGCTGTTGTTGCCATCCCGAATGATGGTCAATAAACGACCGGTACTGATCTATCAAACACGGTCGGCAGAGGTCAAAGTTATTGTCAGTATCAGCGACGTGCATCTGCGCGATGCCCTGTATAGCGATACGGATAACGACGGGCTCGCACTCTGGGTACAGAACCAGATGATCGCCAGATATGGCGATGTACAAACGCTAACAAACCAGCCTCAGTTGGGCGTATTTTCCTCAGCGGACTACCCGTTTCGCATCGTCTATCCTGAGTCTCCCTTTTTTAGCCCCGGTCGCTTATTTCATAATGGTTTCGGTCTGTTGATTTTTATTTTCTCCGTTTCGCTGCTGTTCTATTTCCTGCTGCGGAAATACCTCAATGTGTATACCTCAGAAGAGGAAAACCTGCGCTATGCGATAACCCAGGGCGATATCGTTCCCTTTTACCAGCCGCTGGTGAATGGGAAAACCGGGGAGATATACGGCGTGGAAATTCTCGCCCGCTGGCAAAACACCACCCCCCAATGGCGTTCGCCCGCGGAATTTATTCCGCTGGCCGAACGTACCGGCTTAATTATTCCCCTAACCCGCAGCCTGATGGCGCAGGTTAACGCGCAGATGAGACCACTCTTTAGTAAACTTCCGGATGGGTTTCATATTGGCCTCAATATCAGCGCGTCCCATATTAACGCCCCAACGTTTATCGATGATTGCCTGCACTTTCAGCACGGTTTTGAGGGTAAAGCGGTAAAGCTGATGCTGGAGATCACCGAACAGGAACCGCTGTTGCTCAACGGCGCGGTTGTCGACAAACTCAATAAATTGCACAATCGCGGGTTTTCCATCGCGCTGGACGATTTCGGCACCGGCTATTCCGGGCTTTCCTATCTTCACGAGCTGGTTTTCGACTATATCAAAATCGATCAGAGCTTTGTTGGCCGCGTGACCGTTGAGGCACCGTCTAGCAAACTGCTGGACTGCGTGATAGAGATGGCGCGGACGTTGTCATTGCGCATCATTGCCGAGGGCGTCGAAACTCAGGCCCAGCTGGAATATCTTAATCGCCAGAATATTCATCTGCTGCAGGGCTATTATTTCTGGAAGCCGATGCCCTACGTCGCGCTGGTCATGCTTCTTCTGAGCAAACCCAAAGCGAAGATTATCGAACAATAAGCGGGCGCTCCATAACCCGCTGGCAACCCTGACCGCATAAACGTTATAACGAGGTGAACGCGTTTAACACATCCTGGCGGGTCTCCTGAATGGCAAAGATGCGATCCATACGGGTGAGCTTAAACAGGTTTTTAATCGTGTCATTGAGCGAACACAGCGCCAGCTCGCCCTGACCATTGACGCTTTTCAGAATGGATACCAGCGCGCCAAGACAGCTACTGTCAATGAAATCGACGTGACTCAGATCCAGCAGCACATTTTTGGTATCCGGATCGATAGCCTCCAGAACCTGCTGCTTAAACGCCTGCACGACGGAAGCATCCAGTCGGCGCACCAGTGGCACAATAATTTTTACGCCCTGCTCGGTGTGTAATTCAACGTTCATGCTCATCCTCAATAGTGACTGATATTCGTCGACGAGTCCCTTTTTTGCCCGGCGTGTTCGCTCTTTAGCTGGTGATACCCCAAATATCCCGGGCGTAGCCACGTATGGTTCTGTCGCTGGAAAATTCGCCCATCCGGCAAATATTGAGTAAGGCCCGACGGTGCCATTGTTCCGGCTGTTCAAAATCGATCATCGCCTGCTGCTGCGTCTGGCAATAGCTGTCGAAATCCAGCAAATGGCAGTAATGATCGCCCTCCACCAACATATGGTGAAGCGGCGCAAATAGCTCACGATCGGCGGTAAACAACCCAGACACCAGGGTATCGACAACACGCGCAATAGCCGGATTCTGATGATAGAAAGTATGGTGATACCCGATGCGCCGGCTCTCTTCAATCTCTTCCGCCACGGCACCAAACAGATAAAAATTGTCCGCCCCCACGGCCTCGCGAATTTCGATATTCGCCCCATCATAGGTACCGATAGTTAACGCGCCGTTCATGGCAAACTTCATATTGCTGGTGCCGGAGGCCTCGGTACCTGCCGTGGAAATCTGCTCGGACAGATCCGTCGCCGGAATAATTTTTTCCGCCAGCGAGACTTTATAGTCTTCGAGGAAAACGACTTTAAGTTGTCCGGCAATCTGTGGGTCGCGGTTAATTTTTCGGGCAACGGTGTTAATTAACTGAATAATCAGCTTCGCCATTCGATAGCCCGGTGCCGCTTTGCCCGCAAACAAATGCACCTTAGGCGCGATAGTCTTCCCTGTCTCTTTGATATCCAGGTAAAGCGCGATCACGTGAAGAATATTGAGCAACTGACGCTTATATTCATGGATACGTTTGACCTGACAATCAAACATCGCCAGCGGATCCAGCGCGATGCCGTAGCGTTGAGCCACCAGCTGGCTGAGCACGGTTTTGTTGGCAAATTTAATGGCCCGGATGTTATCAATAATAGCGGTATCATCGGCCAGGCTTTCCAGACTGGACAGCAAGGGTAAATCGGTCGGCCACCCTTCTCCCAGCTGTTGGTGCAAAAATGCTGCCAGGCCGGGGTTCGCCTGCTGCACCCAGCGACGCGGCGTAACGCCGTTGGTCTGATTAATGAATTTCTCCGGGGTCAAAAAATAAAAGTCGGGCACCAGTTGTTTCTTGACCAGCTCCGAATGCAGCCATGCCACGCCGTTCACGCGATGGCTACCGACAATGGCCAGATTGGCCATACGAATTTGCTTATCGTGATGTTCATCGATTAAAGACAGCGAAGATAACAGATGATTTTTATCCGGCCAGCGCCGGGCCACCTCTTCAAGGAAACGATGGTTGATCTCAAATATAATTTGCAAATGACGCGGCAGCAGTTTTTCAAACAGCGTTACTGGCCAGGTCTCCAGCGCTTCCGGCATCAACGTATGATTAGTGTAGGCACAGGTGTTTTGCGTTATTTCCCACGCCTGCTCCCACGGCAGTCGGTATTCATCCACCAGGATCCGCATCAGCTCCACGACCGCTAATGCCGGATGGGTATCATTAAGCTGAATAGCCACATGCTGCGACAGGAAAGAAATATCGTCATTAACTTCGGCATAATCACGGAATATATCCCGCAGCGTACAAGCCACCAGAAAATATTCTTGCGTCAGCCGCAACTCTTTTCCGGTGAGCACCTCATCGGATGGATAGAGTATTTTTGAAATATTCTCCGATGCAATTTTATCACTCACTGCCTTAATATAATCGCCGCGATTGAAAATATGGATATTAAAGGAGTCAGAGGCCACCGCGCTGTAGAGCCGCAGCTTGTTGGTCGTCGTATCCCGGTAGCCGGAAACAAAATAATCATGGGGAATACCGACGATGGTTTTCCAGCCCAGCCACATTGGATTGTAATTGCCATCAATATCTTCGCTGTGTTCGATATATCCCCCCAGCGGGACCAGGATTTGCTGAGCATGATGCGCCACCAGCCATGGTGAATGCATGGAGTGCCAGTCATCCGGATGCTCGATCTGCTGGTCATTTTGAAAGGATTGGCGAAACAGACCATATTCGTATTTGATGCCATGCCCGGATGCAGCAATATCAAGGGTAGCCATCGAGTCGATAAAGCATGCAGCTAAACGCCCTAACCCGCCGTTGCCCAGCGCGGCATCTGGCTCTTCGTCAAGGAGCTGATCAAGATCAAAACCCAGGTCGTGCACCACCTGACGCATCTCCGCCAGTAAATTCATATTTAGCAGGTTATTACGCAACGACTGGCCCAGTAAAAACTCCATCGACAGATAGTAAACACGTTTTTTACGTTGTTCACGTTGCCGCGTCTGGCTCGTCAGAAAATGGTCCTGTTGAAAATGACGAATGGCCAGCGCCACCGCGTTAAAAATATCGCCATGCGTAGCTTTATTTAAGCTAACACACAATGCGTACTTTAATTGCTGTTCAACTAACGCCCGTAATTCTTTGATATTTTGCGGGTTAATGACAGGCATGCTGACCTCACTGGTCTCTGTATCTGTGTAAAAACCATGGCAGGTAAATCATCATTTTTCCAAGTATAGACGAAGATATTTTGCCGAATGGTTTTTATTCCTCAGCACCATTGCCGTTTATAACGAGAGGCTAATAATTAAAATAACAACACGTTGCATTGGATGGATCGTCATCTTTTGCCAGCGATAACGCTACAGGCAAGGCGGGTTTGCGGGGTTGGGAAGTGAAAGCGCCGTCAAGACGGTCGTGGGGAAAGCAAAAAGGGGTTACCTTTCGGTAACCCCTTCTTTTATATGGCGGAAGCGCAGAGATTCGAACTCTGGAACCCTTTCGGGTCGCCGGTTTTCAAGACCGGTGCCTTCAACCGCTCGGCCACACTTCCGGTGTGAGGCGCACTATAAACACCTCGGCGGATGCTGTAAAGCACCATTTTGTTCAACTGCCTTAAAAACAAACAATTTTGTGTTATTCGTCTGAATTTCAGGCAGTTCGCGCAGAAAATCAGCGCCCTCACCGCTATCAGAGGACTATTTTTTAATGTACATGTCTTTAGTGTAGTAATACCCCAGCTTATCCGGCGTGAAACCGCCCACCCTGGGTTTCACTAAATGGGTGCGCACATAGTGATAGACCGGAATGGCGGGAACATCCTGCGCCAGCAGATCTTCCGCCTGCTGATAGTATTTGCCCCGGGTCGCCACGTCGGGGGCTTTCGCCGCGTTGCGCAGGGCCGCGTCGTAAGCCGGGTTGCTGTACTGACTGGTATTCTCACTATCCCCGGTACGGAAAGTATTGAGGAAGGTGGCGGCATCGTCGTAGTCGGCGATCCAGGCATAGCGGACGGCGTCAAAGTTATGCGTATGCATGGTATCGAGCATCGTCTTCCACTCCTGGTTTTGCAGCTTCACCTCGACGCCGAGGTTTTTCTTCCACATTGAGCTGGCGGCGATGGCGATACGCTGGTGCGATTCAGAGGTGTTATACAGCAGGGAAAAGACCAGCGGATGGCTTTCATCATACCCCGCCTGCGCCAGTAGTTTTTTCGCCTCGGCAATTCGCTTCTCGCGCGGCCAGCTGGCGTAGTCCGGGTTGTGCAGCGTCACGCCGCCGATATCCGGTTGACTGATCAGCCAGGCCGGGCGCTGCCCCTGGCCAAGCACTTTTCCGGCAATGATATCTTTATCAAGCGCCATATTCAGCGCCCGACGCACGCGGGCGTCGTTAAACGGCGGCCGGGTAGTATTGAATTCGTAGTAATAGGTCGCCAGCTGCGGCGAAACGTCCAGCTGGTCGCCCATGGTTTTCTGCAACTGCGCAAACTGATTGATCGGCACCGTATAAACAATATCAATCTCCCCCGCTTTGTAGCGGTTGACATCGGCGGCCTCCGAAGTGATCGGCAGGTAAGTCACTTTATTAATAACGGTGTGCGCATTATCCCAGTACTTCGCGTTACGTTCAGCCACCAGCCGCTCATTCACCACCCATTGGGTCAGCTTATACGGGCCGCTGGTGACGATATGCTCTGGTCGGGTCCATTTATCGGCAAAACGCTCCACCAGCACTTTGTCGATCGGTACCAGCGAAGGGTGCGCCAGCATCGCCAGGAAGGCGGCATTCGGCTCGGTCAGAGTGACCTGCAGCGTGGTGTCGTTCAGCGCTTTTACCCCCAGCGTCTCGGGTCCCTTTTGCCCCAGGGCAATTTCGCGGGCGTTGGCGATATGCATATTGCCGGGATAGCTCGCATAGGGCGAGGCGGTGGCCGGCGAGACCAGCCGTTGCCAGCTCCAGACGATATCCTGCGCCGTGATGGCCGTGCCGTCGGACCAGGTCAGACCGGGGCGTAAATGGAAGGTCCATAACAGGTTGTCCTTGTTTTCCCAGCTTTCCGCCAGCCGCGGCTCGATCGCCCCCGCAGGCGTCACGCTGACCAGCCCTTCAAAGAGATCGCTAATGATGTTGAATTCAATATCGCTCTCGACTTTGTGCGGATCGAGTGACGCCGGTTCACTGCCGTTATTTCTGACCAGCTCCTGCTTTTCCGCCAGCTGAGTACCCGGCGGCACCTGCGCCGCCAGCGCCCCGCCGATCGTGGCCAGCATACTTACTGCCAGGAGTGTTCGCGTGATGTGATTTTTGTTGTGTAATGTCATTTCCCTTTGCCTTTGACGTACGGGGCTATCCCCCTCTTCCACACTTAGTCGCAGAAACGCAATAAGGCAATATTTTTCAGTGACCTATAAGATTTCGATCGGCTCAGCGACGCGAAAAGCGAAAATATATCGCTTTTCCCTATCTATATAGAATTTTATGCTAGGCAAAAGCGCTAAAAACTAAGTAAAGATGGGTAAAAGGATTAGGGCTTCACGCTTGTTTTTCTTATTCTTTATCCCTAATTACATCTGTCATAAGAGAGTGACTCATGGATCGCATAATTACATCATCGCGTGACCGTTCCTCGCTGCTTAGCACGCACAAGGTTCTGCGTAATACCTACTTCCTGCTCAGCCTGACGCTGGCGTTTTCCGCTATCACCGCCACCGCCAGCACAGTGCTGATGCTCCCTTCGCCGGGTCTCATTTTGACCCTCGTGGGGGTGTACGGTCTGATGTTCCTGACCTACAAAACGGCGAATAAACCCACCGGGATTATTTCCGCCTTCGCCTTCACCGGCTTCCTCGGCTATATCCTTGGACCGATGCTGAACGCGTATCTTTCTGCCGGCATGGGCGATTTGATCGGCCTGGCGCTGGGCGGTACGGCGCTGGTCTTCTTCTGCTGCTCGGCCTACGTGCTGACGACGCGCAAAGACATGTCGTTCCTCGGCGGGATGCTGATGGCGGGCGTGGTGGTCGTCCTGATTGGTATGGTCGCTAACCTGTTCCTGCAGCTGCCGGCGCTCCATCTGGCGATTAGCGCGGTGTTCATTCTGATCTCTTCGGGCGCCATCCTGTTCGAGACCAGCAACATCATCCGCGGTGGTGAAACCAACTACATCCGCGCGACGGTTAGCCTGTATGTCTCGCTGTACAACATCTTTGTCAGCCTGCTGAGCATCCTGGGCTTCGCCAGCCGGGACTAACCGCTCCCCTGCTAATCCGGAGGCCTCGCTTATGCGGGGCCTTTTTTTTTGCTACACTGCGGCCAGTTTCAGGCGGTATGTGAAAAATCATGTTTATTTTTGAAGGCAATGAAATTGAGACGGATAGCGAAGGCTATCTGAAAGATACGACTCAGTGGAACGAGGCGATGGCGGAAGTTATCGCCGCGCAGGAAGGGATAACGCTCGCCGTTGAGCATTGGGAAGTGGTGCGCTTTGTGCGAGAGTTTTACCTTGAATTCAACACCTCGCCAGCGATCCGCATGCTGGTGAAGGCGATGGCCAACAAGTTTGGCGAAGAGAAAGGCAACAGCCGCTATCTCTATCGCCTGTTCCCGAAAGGCCCCGCCAAACAGGCGACCAAAATCGCCGGGCTGCCGAAGCCGGTGAAGTGCATCTAATACAGAATCGCGAATTTGTCCCAGCTGCGGGTGGGTTGATGGGGCTCGGTTAACACCCGGTCAACCCGCGCGCTGCGCGGCCCCCCGGCTTTCAGCCAGGCTATGAGTTTTTCCACCTGCGCCGCCTCGCCGCAGGCAAGCACTTCCACCCCGCCGTCATCCAAATTACGGGCATAGCCGGTCAACCCCAGCTGCAGCGCTTCCCGCTGCGTCGAATAGCGAAACCCTACCCCCTGAACCGAACCGTAAACCCATGCCATGGTGCAGATACTGGCCATTATCTTCTCCTTTTGCTCACCCTTTACGCTGAGAATAGCAAATTCGCTCAGCGTACGTGCTTCGGCAGTAAACCATAGTGCTGACGAAAGCGCGCGGTAAAGCGCGAACCCGACTGATATCCGCTATTCTGCGCAATTTCGCCTATCGACCGCGAAGTGGTCTGCAGCTGCCCCAGGGCGTGGGCCATCCGCACCTCCTCGACGATCTGGCGGAAACTCTGCGATTCCTGCTGCAGCCGACGGCGCAGCGTGGACTCGCCGAGAAAGAGCATTTTCGCCACCCGCGACACGCTCCATGCCTGCGCCGGCGACAGCATGACCAGTTGTCGAACCTGCGCCGACAGATCCTGCTGCCGCTCGACGAGCAGCGGGCCCGCATAGCCCGCCTCGTGCAGGGCCAGCAGCAGGCCCATAGTCTGGTGGAGCTGTAGAGAGGTGGATAATCCCTCCCGCACCGCCTGCAGAACGTTTTGCCACATAAACGCCAGCTCTGTCGTCACCGGGGCGCAGAGCGAGGTCAGACGCCCTGGCGGTGGTTCTCTGAGATAACGAGTCTTAAACGTCGTCAACAGCTCGGGGGTCAGCGACAGCAGATCGGAGCAAAAGAGGCCGTTCTCCGGCTGGTTAATCACCTCCAGCTCCACGTCAGCTGGCAACACAATCAGCTGTTGCGGCGTCGCCAGCACCCGGCTCTCCCCTTGCACAATCACTTTGCTGCCGCGTTTCACCCGACAGAGCGCCGGGGAGAACAGCCGCACGCGATGCAGCCTGCACAGCCGTCGGGTAGTGATCTCTGCCGCGGTTAAGGCGTTATGCTGAAAGTGGATACTCTCCATGCGACCGACCTTTTATTTTAGCGCCCGGCCATCGCCGTCAACTGTGCGCTGGCGAGAGCATGGCTGTGTAACAGATAGCCGACCAGCGCCCCGCTGGCCCCGGCATCCACCGGCAGCGTGGGGACATCCAGCGCCCATACCGTAAAGCGGTAGCGGTGTGGTTTGTCTCCCGCCGGCGGACAGGCGCCGCCGAAACCGGCATAGCCAAAATCATTGCGGCCCTGCACCGCTCCGCCCGGCAGTGTAGCGCTGTTTTTATCTCCCGCGCCAGCGGGCAACGAAAAGACGCTGCTGGCGATATTGACCACCGTCCAGTGCCACCAGCCGCTGCCGGTAGGCGCATCGGGATCCCGGACGGTGACCGCGAAGCTGCGCGTCCCCGCCGGGGCATTTTTCCATGCCAGCTGCGGAGAGACATTGCCTCCGGTACAGCCGAAACCGGCAAACCAGTGCTTCCGGGCCAGCGCCTGCCCGTCATGCATATCATCGCTGCTCACGCTAAACGGCGCAGCCATCGCGCCGCTGCTCACTGCCGCGACCATCGCCACGGCCATGCGGATACCTGTTTTCATCGTCTGCTCCTCGTTGGGGTGAGAAAACAGGGTATGAGAGTCCGCACAAACTGAATGTGCCGAAGCGCCTGCATTTTGTGCCGAAACGCTCACCTGTGCCTGCCGGGCGAAAGATGCTTGCGTGCGCCAGGTGTGCTACTCTACGCGCCATTTTTCGGTGCCGACATTCCCGTTGCTTAAAGGTAGCTCCATGACAGATTCCCTATTCCCCCGCTTAGTGTTAGCCAAAGGACGCGAGAAATCCCTGCTGCGTCGCCATCCGTGGATTTTCTCAGGCGGCGTCGCCCGCATGGAGGGTAAAGCCCGCAGCGGTGAAACCATCGATATTGTTGACCATCAGGGAAAATGGCTGGCCCGCGGCGCTTACTCGCCGTCGTCGCAGATCCGCGCCCGCGTGTGGACCTTCGACCGCAATGAAGCCATCGATAGCACCTTCTTTGAACGCCGCCTGCAGCAAGCGCAAACCTGGCGGGCATGGCTGGCCGAGCGCGATGGTCTCGACAGCTACCGTCTGATCGCCGGCGAGTCCGATGGGCTGCCGGGCGTGACTATCGATCGCTTTGGCAACTTTTTCGTGCTGCAGTTGCTCAGCGCAGGCGCCGAATACCAGCGGGCCGCCATCATCAGCGCCCTGCAGAACCTGTTCCCGGACTGCGCCATTTACGATCGCAGCGATGTCGCCGTGCGTAAAAAAGAGGGACTGGAGCTGGCCCAGGGGCCGGTGGTGGGCGAGCTGCCCCCGGCGCTGCTGCCGATCACCGAGCACGGCATGAAACTATTGGTTGATATCCAGGGCGGGCACAAAACCGGCTACTACCTCGACCAGCGCGACAGTCGCCTGGCGACCCGTCGTTATGTTGCGGATAAGCGGGTGCTGAACTGCTTCTCTTATACTGGCGGCTTTGCGGTGTCAGCGCTGATGGGCGGCTGCCGCCAGGTCACCAGCGTGGATACCTCTCAGGAAGCGCTGGACGTCGCCCGACAGAACGTCGAGCTCAACAGACTGGATCTGTCGAAAGCGGAATTTGTGCGCGACGACGTGTTCAAACTGCTGCGTAAATACCGCGATCAGGGAGAGAAATTCGACGTGATCGTGATGGATCCGCCGAAATTCGTGGAAAACAAAAGCCAGCTGATGGGCGCCTGCCGCGGTTATAAAGATATCAATATGCTGGCGATCCAGCTGCTGAACCCCGGCGGCGTGCTGCTGACTTTCTCCTGCTCCGGCCTGATGACCACCGATTTATTTCAGAAAATCATCGCCGATGCCGCAATTGATGCCGGGCGTGATGTACAATTTATAGAACAGTTCCGTCAGGCTGCCGACCACCCGGTGATCGCAACCTACCCGGAAGGGCTGTATCTGAAGGGGTTTGCCTGTCGCGTCATGTAACTTGAAAAACGAAACATGAGCCTCATATAGGGAGTATTCATGTTTCCCAGGAGGTGCCTATGATAGCCAGCAAATTCGGTATCGGCCAACAGGTCCGCCATACGCTCTTGGGCTACCTGGGTGTCATCGTCGATGTCGATCCTGAGTATTCACTCGCGGAACCGGAAGAGGATGAGATTGCCGCCAATGACGAACTGCGTGCGGCGCCCTGGTACCATGTGGTGATGGAAGATGATGATGGTCAGCCGATCCACACCTATCTGGCAGAAGCGCAGCTGAGCAGCGAAACCCGCGACGAACACCCGGAACAGCCGTCCCTCGACGAACTGGCCAAAACGATTCGTCAGCAGCTGCAGGCTCCGCGCCTTCGCAACTAAAACAAAACCCCGCCAGGCGGGGTTTTTTGTTATTTTGCTAATCCCAGTCGCGGTAGCTCAATGGCCGGGCAACGATCCATCACCACGTTCAATCCGGCTTCTCTGGCCAGCACCGCGGCCTGTTCATTGATCACCCCCAGCTGCAGCCACAGCGTTTTCGCGCCGATGGCTATCGCCTCTTGCGCCACGCCCCACGCCGCTTCTGAATTACGGAAGACATCAACCATGTCGACCTTTTCCGGAACGTCGGCGAGCGTCGCATAGCCCTGTTGCCCGAGCAGCGTCTTGCCCGCCACCTTCGGCGAAACCGGGATCACGTGATACCCCTGATCCAACAAATACTTCATGACCCGATAGCTCGGGCGGTCAGGCTTATCGCTGGCGCCGACCAGCGCAATTGTCCGTGTCGACGTCAGAATGCCGGCAATATCGTTCTCTTTCATGGGTTCCTCCTGCTATTTCATCTAAGTGTATGCTAATCCGCAGCAGGCGGCCATCCAGGCTAACCCACAGATTCGACAAAATTTTCACCCGGATGCTTGCAGCGACAGCCACATTCAGTAATCTGTTTGCAGGTCAAAATGTGGAATGAAATTATGGAACTGACAACTCGTACCCTGTCCGCGCAAAAACATATCGCGCTGGTGGCTCACGATCACTGTAAAGATATGCTGATGAAATGGGTGGCACGCCATCAGGCGCTGCTGGCGCAACACGTTTTGTATGCCACCGGCACCACCGGTAACCTGGTCTCGCGGGCTACCGGACTGGAGGTTAATGCCATGCTGAGCGGCCCAATGGGCGGTGACCAGCAGGTGGGCGCACTCATCTCAGAAGGGAAAATCGACGTGCTGATCTTCTTCTGGGATCCACTGAACGCAGTACCTCACGATCCGGACGTTAAAGCCTTGCTGCGCCTGGCCACCGTCTGGAACATTCCGGTCGCCACTAACGTCTCCACCGCTGACTTCATCATCCAGTCACCGCACTTTAATCAGCCGCTCGATATTCTGATCCCGGATTATCCGCGCTATCTTGCCGAGCGCCTGAAATAACCCAGCCGTGATTAGGGTTTCCTGGCAACCGGCACATTCAGCTCCTGCAGGATCTCGACAAACGGCGAAGGTTGCGCTTTGTTAAATAACAACCACACCCGATGACGCGCGCGGGTTATCGCCACGTACAGTAGTCGACGCTCCTCCGCATCAGGAAAATCTTCCGGCTGCGGCAGGAGCGCCTGCTCCATGATCGACTCGCGCGCCGGCGCAGGAAACGCATCCTCCCCTTCCTGCAGCCCCACAACGATCACATAGTCCGCCTGCTGGCCTTTGCTGGCATGAATGGTCATAAAATCAAGCTGCAGATGCGGCCAGCGCGTCGCCGCTTTGTTGAGCGCCTCAGGCTTCAAATGGTGATAGCGAGCGAGCAGCAGGATCCGCTGCTCGGGCTTAACGTAACCACTCAGTTTATCCAGTAAATCATCCAGCTTATCGTCGGCTAACAAAGTGACGGCCTTTTTATCGCCCGCCGTCAGGCTGTTCAACGGTTTACTTAACTGATGCGGATTCTGCTGGATAAAGCCATTGGCTACTTCGCCGATACGGCCGTTAAAGCGATAGGTGGTATCCAGCGCGCAGCAATCCCCTTCGCCAAAATAGTGATTAAATGCAGTGGTGAGAGACATTTGTGCCCCGCTGAAGCGATAAATCGCCTGCCAGTCGTCCCCGACGGCAAAGAGCGTGGTTTGGGCGTTCTGACGGCGTAACGCGGCCAGTAGCGAGGCTCGCTGCGGCGAGATATCCTGAAATTCATCCACCAGAATATGTTTCCACGGGCTGACGAAGCGACCTTTATCAAGAATATTGACTGCCTGGTGGATCAAGCCCGAGAAGTCGACCGCATTCTCCGCCTTCAGTGCGGCTTTCCACTCTTTCAGCAGGGGCGACAATAATTTCACTCGCTTACTGAACAGATCGCGTACCGCTTCCGGCGCGCCGGCGATCATCTCCGCCTGCGATCCGCCGTGCATACGCATCAGGCTGACCCAGCGGTCGAGCCGACTGGCCATCCGCCGCTGCACCCTTTTGTCCTGCCAGAAGTCCCCTTCCGGCAGCTGCCAGCCCATCTCCTCTTCCAGCCACAGGCGCCAGCCTTTGGCCTGGGCTTTTTTCTCATGACACTGCTGCTGCCAGCATTTCAGGAGCAGAGCCTGACGGGCTGCGCTATCGCTTTCCAGTTTGCTGATGGTGGGCACTTTTTTGCTGCCCTGCTGAATAATATGCAATGCCAGCGAGTGGAAGGTACGCGCGGTGATATCGTCGGATGCCAGACGCTCGCGGATCCGCGCGTCCATCTCCTGCGCCGCCTGGCGGCCGAATGCCAGCAGCAGAATTTGATCTGCCGCCGCTTCTCCCCGCGCCAGCAGCCAGCCTGCCCGCGCCACCAGCACTGAGGTTTTACCGCTGCCCGCCCCCGCCAGCACCAGCAGGGAGCGCTCACCATTCACCACCGCCCGCGCCTGTGAGGCATTGAGCGGGGACGACTCAACGCTATCAAAAAAGCCGCGATACTGTTCGAGCATCGCCTCGGTGAAGGCCTGGTTATGGGCCAGACGCGTTGTTTCAATATCCCCTAACCAGCGCTGACACTCCCGCCACAGGTCGCGGCAGTTATCAAAGGACTCAAGCCGACGGGCAGGCATCGGCAATCCGGTGAGCGCCTGGCGAATATTGTCCTGAACATCTGCCACCTGCTGACGCGTCAACCATTTACCTTCCGCGCGGGTGCGTTCGATCGTCGCCAGTTGCTGCTTTAGCACGCCGGCAGCGATATCACTCATTTCGGCGCTCCATTGCTCCCAGAGTGTATGTAAATGGTGATAGAAACGTTGCGTTTCGCTCCATTCGGTCCCGTGCAAACGCACGACTTTCTCGTCAGGCAACACAAATTCCAGCTCGCCCCATACCAGACCACGCTTACAATGCACTGACAATAACTGATTGAAAGGGATAAGATACTCATGACGATCGCCGGAAACCTTTACCCCGGCGTTCAGTAATTGCACCCGATCATAAGGGTGCTGAGCCATGCGTTTGCCCAATGTTGTCGCTTTAAGTTCCATATAATGTCGATTTTCAATCAGGGTGGATTGTTTTTCAGTTTAACCGCCCGGGACCAGGTGCTCCAGCGCAAAAAAACGTTACAATTGTCAGGTCTAATTATCCACAGGGCAAAACCGAGGGTTTATGCGTACCATTCTGAATATTTTGAATTTTATCCTTGGCGGTTTCGCCACCACCTTAGGCTGGCTGCTCGCCACGCTGGTCAGCATCATTCTTATCGTGACGCTGCCGCTGACCCGTTCCTGCTGGGAAATTACTCGCCTTTCGTTATTTCCCTATGGTAATGAGGCAATTCATGTCGATGAACTGGAGCCAGGCCGCAAAAATGGACTGCTGAACGCCGGCGGCACGGTGCTGAATATTCTGTGGTTCATTTTTTTCGGCTGGTGGCTGTGTCTGATGCATATTTTCAGCGGCATTGCTCAATGCCTGACGATTATTGGCATTCCGGTGGGAATCGCTAACTTTAAAATTGCCGCCATTGCCCTTTGGCCGGTGGGACGCCGGGTCGTCTCTGTGGAAACCGCGCGTGCTGCGCGTGAAGCCAATGCGCGTCGTCGCTTTCAGTAACCGAACGGAACACGGACATGATTAGCCCCCTGCTACGTCGCTACACCTGGAACAGTGCCTGGCTTTATAACGTAAGGATTTTTATCGCGCTTTGCGGCACGACGCTGTTTCCCTGGTGGATCGGTGAAGTCAAACTGACCATCCCTCTGACCCTCGGCGTTGTGGCCGCGGCCCTGACCGATCTTGACGACCGCCTGACCGGTCGCCTGCGAAACCTTGCCATTACCCTGGTCTGCTTTTTTATCGCCTCCGCTTCCGTGGAGCTGCTTTTTCCCTGGCCACCGCTGTTTGCCCTCGGTCTGACGGTCTCTACCATCGGCTTTATTTTGCTCGGCGGCCTTGGCCAGCGCTATGCGACTATCGCCTTCGGCGCGTTACTCATTGCTATCTATACTATGCTCGGCGTCACGCTGTACGATCACTGGTATCTGCAACCGCTGTTTTTGCTGGCGGGCGCCGTGTGGTACAACCTGCTAACCCTCTCCGGGCACCTGATCTTTCCTATTCGCCCATTGCAGGACAACCTGGCGCGCAGCTATGAGCAACTGGCCCGCTATCTGGAGCTCAAATCCCGGCTGTTTGACCCTGACCTGGAGGATGAGAGCCAGGCGCCGTTATACGACCTGGCCCTTGCCAATGGCCAACTGGTGGCGACGCTTAATCAGACCAAGGTATCGCTCTTAACCAGACTGCGAGGCGACCGGGGCCAGCGCGGCACTCGCCGCACACTGCAGTATTACTTTGTGGCTCAGGATATTCATGAACGCGCCAGCTCGTCGCATATTCAGTATCAAACCCTACGCGATCAGTTTCGCTACAGCGACGTGATGTTCCGTTTCCAGCGTATGCTGTCGATGCAGGCACAGGCCTGCCAGAAGCTCTCGCGGGCGATTCTGCTGCGCGAACCTTATCAACATGACGCCCATTTTGAACGCGCGTTTATGCATCTCGATGCGGCACTCGAGCGCGTGCGCGCCAGCGGCGCATCCGACGAGCAGATCAATGCCCTGGGCTTTTTACTCAATAACCTGCGCGCCATCGATGCGCAGCTGGCCACGATTGAATCGGTGCAAACCACCGCCCCTGTTAACAGTAATACCGAGACACTGCTGGCCGATGATCGGCTCGGCGGGTTGAACGATATCTGGCTGCGTCTGCGGCGCAATATGTCGCCAGAATCAGCCCTTTTTCGCCACGCGGTGCGTATGTCACTGGTGCTCTGCGCCGGCTATGCCTTTATTCAGTTTACCGGCCTCCAGCATGGCTACTGGATCCTGCTGACCAGCCTGTTTGTCTGTCAGCCGAACTATAACGCCACCCGCCATCGACTGGCGTTGAGAATTATCGGCACGCTGGTTGGCGTCGCGATCGGCCTGCCCGTCCTGCTGCTGGTTCCCTCTGTTGAAGGGCAATTACTGCTGATCGTCCTGACCGGCGTGCTGTTCTTTGCCTTTCGTAACGTACAGTATGCCCATGCCACCATGTTTATTACCCTGCTGGTACTGCTGTGCTTTAACCTGCTCGGGGAAGGTTTTGAGGTCGCGCTGCCGCGCATCATTGATACCCTTATCGGCTGCGCCATTGCCTGGGCGGCAGTCAGCTTCATCTGGCCGGACTGGAAATTCCGTAACCTGCCACGAGTGCTGGACCGGGCGATGAATGCCAACTGCCGTTATCTGGACGCGATTCTGGAACAGTATCACCAGGGACGCGACAACCGCCTGGCATACCGCGTGGCCCGTCGCGATGCCTACAACCGGGATGCGGAACTGGCCTCCGTCGTCTCTAATTTATCGACGGAACCACGTGCAGACGCCACTCAGCGCGAGACCGCGTTTCGCCTGCTCTGTCTGAATCATACTTTCACCAGCTATATCTCCGCCCTGGGCGCGCATCGGGAAAAATTGTCCACCCCCGATATTCTCGCCCTGCTGGATGATGCGGTTTGCTATGTTGATGACGCCCTGCACCATACCCCCGCCGATGAACATCGGGTACAAAAGTCTTTGACCAGCCTGCAAAGCCGGATTCAGCATCTGGAACCGCGCGCGGACAGTAAAGAGCCGCTGGTATTACAGCAAATCGGCTTGTTGCTCGCGCTGCTGCCTGAAATCTGCCGCCTGCAACAGCGCGTTCATACTCAAACTGAATGAAGACTGTTATCCGCTAGCGATCCTCCGCCCATTCCATCAGCTCCTGACGCCGCGGCGTCGGGAGCGCGGCGACATGGATCCCGCCAATCGCGGCTTCCAGCCCCAGCAGTACACTGTGTGACAAAGAAGCATTATTTTCACGTAGCTTCAGCCAGGCTTGCTGGGCGCCAATATCCCGAAGCGTCCTGACATCCGGAATGCCCGCATGAATCAGCTGCACTTCCATATGAAAGCTGATATTGGGTAAATCCTTCAAACGGCCAGAATCCCGGCGGTGATACTTTTCGCGCTGGGCACTCTGCCATGACAACAGCGACAGGCGAAAGAGCTGTTTCTCATCGCGCCATAAGGCGTCGTCGATCTGATAATATTTCAGCGGCACGATGCGCCCATGTCGGCGCAGCATCAATAAAGGATTATGGTGTTCAACCCGATAGGCGGCGCTCTGCTCGCAGGCCTTCAGATAAATATTTCCCTCTGCCACCATCGCAAACACCGTGTCATCAATGGCCAGACTGTAACCGCCAAAGAGCGGACGGGTATGTAATTGACCCAGCGGTGAAACGCAGGCCTGAAATTGCGGGAGCCGCGGACAAACGAGTTTTCTCATGATCATTCCTTTGTTAATCATGTAATTAAACTTAAGTTGTTAGCGGATCCACTATGGAAAACATAAGGGACTTCCCCGGCAGCAGCAAGGTGATTTTTGTCGACTTTCCTACCAGAATGCGGTTTTGCGAGAAGCTTTCAGAAATTTTCTCGCGTTGCTGCAACCGACCGGGGGGAGAGAAACGATTAGCCTGCGTTAAGGATGCCCGGAGAAAAAGTGTCGAACGCGGTAGCAGAGGAAGGCACATCGCGGCAGGAAATGAGTAAATTTCAGGCAGCAAAATGGCAAATTGCGGTTGATCTTTTCCCCTGACGGATATACTGTACATACATACAGTAACTACAGGCGGGATAGACTATGTTTACTTCAGCTCACGCAAATCGTTCAGCACAGGCTTCTGCTCCAGCTGGCCACTACGCTCATCGTTCCGGCGAACAGACCGCCAGTGGGCTGATCAGTGAAATTGTCTATCGTGAAGATCAACCCATGATGACACAGTTATTACTGCTACCTTTATTACAGCAGCTGGGTCAACAGTCTCGCTGGCAGCTCTGGCTCACACCGCAACAGAAGCTAAGCCGCCAGTGGGTTCAGTCCGCCGGCCTGCCACTGTCTAAAGTCATGCAAATTAGCCAGCTGTCTCCCTGCCATACCGTAGACTCGATGATCCGCGCGCTGCGCACCGGGAATTATAGTGTGGTTATCTGCTGGCTGGCGGAGGAGCTAACCGCCGAGGAGCATGAGCGTCTGGTTAATGCCGCTCAGGAAGGCTGCGCGATGGGGTTCATCATGCGCCCGGTCAGAAATCAGGGCACGCTCGGCAGACAACTCAGCGGGCTAAAAATTCACTCAAATTTGTATCATTGAGTGAAATTAGGATTATTCCTGGAATTTTTTTTACCGTTGGTTAAGGTGCTGCGATTTAGAGGGTCTTTTTCGCTGAATGCCTGCCACACGGGGATTTCTGCCTTTTCCCTGCGTACGAAAATCAACCATATTTGTTAAATATTGTGTATACAACCCTTTTTTTTCATATGCCTGACAGAGTTCACACTTGTAAGTTTCGAACTAAGTTGTAGACTTTACATCGCCAGGGGTGATCGGCTTACGCTGCATGTATCAGCATAGTTAACAACAAGTCACGCCCCCGGTGAAGGATTTAACCGTGAGGTCTTTTGTAACTTCATGGCGAATTTTGGATGATAATGAGGCGCAAAAAATGAAAAAGACAGCTATCGCGATTGCAGTGGCACTGGCTGGCTTCGCTACCGTAGCGCAGGCCGCTCCGAAAGATAACACCTGGTATGCAGGTGGTAAACTGGGTTGGTCCCAGTTCCATGACACTGGCTGGTACAACAGCTCTCTGAACAACAATGGTCCGACCCACGAAAGCCAGCTGGGCGCTGGTGCGTTCGGTGGTTACCAGGTTAACCCGTACCTCGGTTTCGAAATGGGTTACGACTGGCTGGGCCGTATGCCGTACAAAGGCGACCAGGTTAACGGCGCATTCAAAGCTCAGGGCGTTCAGCTGACCGCTAAACTGGGTTACCCGATCACTGACGATCTGGACATCTACACCCGTCTGGGCGGCATGGTATGGCGCGCAGACTCCAGCAACAGCATCGCTGGCGACAACCACGACACTGGCGTTTCCCCGGTATTTGCGGGCGGCGTAGAGTGGGCTGTTACTCGTGACATCGCTACCCGTCTGGAATACCAGTGGGTTAACAACATCGGCGACGCGGGCACCGTTGGCGTTCGTCCGGACAACGGCATGCTGAGCGTGGGTGTTTCCTACCGCTTCGGTCAGGAAGATGCTGCACCGGTTGTAGCTCCGGCTCCGGCTCCGGCTCCGGAAGTGACTACCAAGCACTTCACCCTGAAGTCTGACGTTCTGTTCAACTTCAACAAAGCAACCCTGAAACCGGAAGGTCAGCAGGCTCTGGATCAGCTGTACACCCAGCTGAGCAACATGGATCCGAAAGACGGTTCTGCTGTTGTTCTGGGTTACACCGACCGTATCGGTTCCGAAGCTTACAACCAGCAGCTGTCTGAGAAACGTGCTCAGTCCGTTGTTGACTACCTGGTTGCTAAAGGCATCCCGGCTGGCAAAATCTCCGCTCGCGGCATGGGTAAATCCAACCCGGTTACTGGCAACACCTGTGACAACGTGAAAGCGCGCGCTGCCCTGATCGACTGCCTGGCTCCGGATCGTCGTGTAGAGATCGAAGTTAAAGGCTACAAAGACGTTGTAACTCAGCCGGCGGCTTAAGTTATAACTGATAAAAAAACCCGCTTCGGCGGGTTTTTTTATGGCGTTAACTCGCCTTCACGACTGGGGGAAGTTACGCCTGGGTGGCATCAGACAGACCGTACTGATTACTCTTTGCCTAACAGCACCTGCAGATCGTGCTTCAGACTCGACATTTTGCTGGCATACTTCTCTTTGTGCTCAGCATCCTCAATCAGCTGCACGATGGTTTCAGACAAGGTTTTCCCCCGCCGCTGCGCCAGGCCGGCAAGACGCTGCCAGACGACAAACTCAAGGTCGATAGACTTCTTACGCGTATGCTGATGCTCGGCGTTAAAATGGCGTTTGCGCCGCGCGCGGATAGTCTGCTTCATGCGGTTCATTAACGCCGGATTCATATGCTGCTCAATCCAGGCTTGCACCAGCACAGGTTCATTTTCGAGCGTCAGCAAGTCATCTACCGCAGCTTGCGCAGCGCTGGCCTCAATGTAGCGGGTAATCAGCTCACCTTCCCGGTGCTTCTTTACCAGATATTTCCATTTCCAGCCGCTTTCAAGATTTTCCAGTTGTTGATATTTCATTGCGATCTCAATGTGACCGTGTAACTCATTTCAGGATATCAGTTTTTTCCTGATGTGCTGAACATAAATCATTATTCGCGATGTATATGGCCGGGGAATCACCGAGGTAACCATAATCCTCCGTGTGCTCGGTCGCGGCATCAGGTATAATTGCGCGCTTTACATCTAACTAAAAAACAGCGACTTTGACCATTACGAAACTGACCCGAACCGACCTCGCGCCTGATACGGAACCTTATCAGGCGCTGTTTGCACAAGCTGATCTTTCCCATCCGGCCCCCTCTCTTTCGGGCGATCTGCAGCCGCGTTTATTCTACGCGCTTGAACAGCTGTTGTTCACGCCGGCGGTCTCCTCCTTCATGCTGGTGAAAGCCCCAGAAGAGCCGGAGTATCTGCAATGGCTGGCAGCCGAAACCCGGACGCTGCATGAACCTGCCGCACCGCTCTACGGTGTTCGCTATGAGGTTGATGGCGCTCGCGTCACGCTCTCTCCGGCGCAACGTGCTGAGGATAATTTTGCCAGCATCGCGCCGGTCGTGGCAGCCGATTGGGTAGAGGCGGAACAGCTGTTTGGCTGCGTACGCCAGTTTAATGGCGAAATTAGCCTCCAGCCAGGCCTTGTCCACCAGGCCAACGGCGGTGTGCTGGTACTCTCTCTACGCGCACTGCTGGCCCAACCCCTGCTGTGGGTACGCCTGAAAAATATGGTGACTCGTCAGCGTTTTGACTGGCTTTCCGTCGATGAATCCCGCCCCTTGCCGGTCAGCATTCCCGCCATGCCGCTGAGCCTGAAAGTCATGCTAGTGGGTGAACGTGAATCGCTGGCGGATTTCCAGGAAATGGAGCCAGAGCTCTCTGCACAGGCCATCTACAGCGAATATGAAGATACACTGCAGTTCGCTGACGCCGATACGCTGAAAGGCTGGTGTCAGTGGGTATGGCAAAATGCCCAGCAGCTGGCGCTGCCAGGACCGGCAGCCGATGCCTGGCCGCTGTTGCTCGATGAAGGGACACGCTATACCGGCGATCAGGAGACGTTACCGCTCAGCCCACTATGGATAGCCCGCCAGCTTCGGGAGGCCGCCGCTTTCTGCGAAGGCGAGAAGATCACTGGCGAAGAAATGCAGACGATGCTGGCTCGCCGGGAGTGGCGTGAAGGCTATCTGGCCGAACGTATGCAAGATGAAATCCTGCAGGAACAGATCCTGATTGAGACCGAAGGTGAATGCGTCGGACAGATCAACGCCCTGTCGGTGATTGAATTCCCTGGCCATCCGCGCGCGTTCGGTGAGCCATCGCGCATCAGCTGCGTCGTGCACATTGGTGATGGCGAATTTATCGACGTCGAACGCAAAGCCGAGCTGGGCGGTAACATTCATGCGAAAGGCATGATGATCATGCAGGCTTTCCTGATGTCCGAGCTGGAGCTGGAACAGCAGCTTCCCTTCACTGCTTCGCTGACGTTCGAACAGTCCTACAGCGAAGTGGACGGCGACAGCGCCTCCATGGCCGAACTCTGCGCCTTAATCAGCGCCCTGGCCAATGTGCCAATTAATCAGAGCATTGCAATTACCGGCTCCGTCGACCAGTTTGGTCGCGTGCAACCGGTCGGCGGGCTGAACGAAAAAATTGAAGGCTTCTTCACCATTTGTCAGCAGCGCGGCTTAACCGGCAAACAAGGGGTCATCATCCCTTCCGCCAACGTTCGCCACCTCAGCTTGACCCGCGAGTTACGTCAGGCTGTTGCCGAAGACCAGTTTGCCATCTGGGCCATTGATGATATTACCGAAGCGCTGCCGATGTTGACCCAGCTGATGTGGGACGGAGAAGGACAGACGCTGCGACAAACCATTCAGGAGCGGATAGCGCAGGCGACCCAGCAAGAGACTCGCCATCGTTTTCCGTGGCCGCTACGCTGGTTAGGTGGGACAAGTTCTAACTGATCGGACTTGTTCAGCTTACACGTGTTAGCTATCCTGCGTCCCGAACTTAAAATAAGGCTTACTGAAAACATGGTAGATAAACGCGAATCCTATACAAAAGAAGATCTTCTTGCCTCCGGTCGTGGTGAACTGTTCGGCGCGAAAGGCCCGCAGTTGCCGGCACCGAACATGCTGATGATGGACCGCGTCATCAAAATGACCGAAACTGGTGGTAACTATGACAAAGGTTATGTTGAAGCAGAACTCGACATCAACCCGGACCTGTGGTTCTTCGGTTGTCACTTCATCGGCGACCCGGTGATGCCGGGCTGCCTGGGCCTGGATGCGATGTGGCAGCTGGTCGGTTTCTACCTCGGCTGGCTCGGCGGCGAAGGCAAAGGCCGTGCCCTGGGCGTTGGCGAAGTGAAATTCACCGGTCAGGTTCGGCCGACCGCGAAAAAAGTTACCTACCGCATCCACTTCAAGCGCATCGTTAACCGTCGTCTGATTATGGGCCTGGCGGATGGTGAAGTGCTGGTTGACGATCGTCTGATTTATACCGCGAACGATCTGAAAGTGGGGCTGTTCCAGGATACTTCCGCTTTCTGATAATTATCAGCAGCGATTAAAAGGCGAAGCCCCCGCCAGGCGGAGGCTTCTTTTTTAAAGAGACAGTGTCAGGCAGTTAGTACCCTGTCCTCCATGGCTTCTCGCCAGCCTCCCAGCCACCATGAGCGTTGATTCAGGCTCTGGTATGGACACATTTCTTTCGATCTCCCCGCGATACCCGCTTGATATCCACGTTGATGTGCCCGTTCCAGGCGATCTCGTTTTTGTCTCTTCATGCCTCGTTTCCCTCATTCTTTGATCTGGTGGAAAAGAAAACAGTGGTCGCAAATTGTGCAGCCACGGGTTACGAATACCGCGAAATGGAGGCAACGTCAATGCGCAAAATTCACGCCAGTGTCATATTTGTGACCTATATAAGAGTTCATTTTTTGTTCATTCAGCGCCGCGGTTGCTAACAAATTGACCTGGCAAAAAAAATGCCGCGCGGCTCAGATGAACCGCGCGGCATATTATTTTTATGAATTTTACTTATGGCAGACGCTTAAGCTCGCCGGCAATGGCAACCGCCTCCTGGCTCCATGCCTGGGCCAGAGTCTTCACCATCGCGTCATAGCCATCATCTTGCTGCTTGAGCACGATGTCGAAAGGACGCTTAATCAGCTGCCCCTGATGCTTCAACAGCCACTCGCCGCTGACGATAACCCGCCCGTCGTAGCGCCCGTGAAAGCCATTCACTGCAACGTTGAGGGTATCCTGCTCACTCCCCAGAGGCTGGGATGAGACGACCCAGCCCGGCAGCTGCTGGCTGAGGTTTGCCACCAGCGTGGTGCGTAGCTGCTGGTCCAGCGGGCTGGCCCACAGATTATTATTGGCAATCACATACTGCACATCGGTAGTCTGATAGACCACTCCGTTGCCCGCCAGATAATCCGGGATACTGACCTGCTCAACCCACAGCAGACGCGCGCCCTGGCTGGCGGCGCTTTGCGCACCGCCCTGCACCACCGGTAGCTGGTAGTATGTCTTGCTTTCGCCGCCGCTACTGCACGCCGTCAGGGCGCATACGGCTGCCGCCAGTAACCATTTTTTCATTATTTCGCTCCCTTCGGCTGTGGGTCTTTTTTATCCTTGGCCTCAAATACCAGCGCATTGCTCTTATCATTGAGCGTTTTCAGAACCGGCTGCAGTTCGCGCAGCACCTGATCCAGACGCTGCATATCCGCCACCATCTTATTGTAGGCCGCGGAGCCAGGCTGGAAGCCCTGCATGCTGCGGTTCAGCTCACGCAGCGTTGTCTGCATATCGGCAGGCAGCTGCTGCATCGACTGGCTGGAGGTGATCTTATTCAGATTATCCAGCGTCGTCTGCACATGCTGCATGGTCTTCTCACTCTGCGCCAGGGTACTGGTCGCCTGCTCCAGCAGCGGGTTGATCGGCAGGTTATTAATCTTATCCAGCGCATCCATCAGACGCTGCTGGATCTGCGCCAGGCCGCCGCTGATAGTCGGGATAATTGGATAGCCGTTAAACTCCTGGATTTTGCCGCGCGGCGGCGCTTTCGGATAGAAGTCGAGATCGATATACAGCGCGCCGGTCACCAGGTTGCCGGTTTTCAGCGAGCCGCGCAGTCCGCGGTTGATCAGATCGTCAATATGGGCACGAATATTCGGATCGCCGCCGAGCTGGTTAACCAGACGTTGCGGTTCAACCCGCACTTCCACCGGAATGCGATAATCATCGTTCAGACGCTGCTTCAGCCCAGGAATAAAGAACGGCACTTTACCGACGGTGCCCAGACGGATACCGCGGAACTCCACCGGCGCGCCGGGCTGCAGACCACGAACCGAATCTTTGAAGAACATCACATAGTCAATATGCTCGGTAAAGACCGAATCCTGGATGCTCTTCTGATCGTCAAACAGGTGGTATTCCGTTTTGTTCGCCACCGGCTCGCCGAGATCCAGACCTTCCGGAATATCGAAGCTCACACCGCCGCCAAACAGTGTCGATAGCGAGCCCATCTCAACGCGCATGCCCGCCGCGGTCAAATCAACCGCGATACCGCTGTCTTTCCAGAAGCGAACGTTGGTGGTCACCAGACGGTCATTCGGCGCATTAATAAACAGCTGATAAGAGATACGACGTTTCTGCGCATCAAAAGTGCTGGTTTCAACCGATCCCACGCGGTAGCCGCGGAACAGCACCGGGTCGCCCGGCGAAAGCTGGCCCGCTTTGCTGCTTTCCAGCAGAATACGGATCCCCTTAGCATCCGGCGAGGCCAGCGGCGGAGAATCCAGCAGTGGGTACTGCGCCGGCACCGAACCTTTCGTCCCTGGCTGCAGTTCAATATAGGCCCCGGACAATAAGGTCCCGAGACCGCTTATCCCCTCGCGCCCTACCTGCGGTTTCACCACCCAGAAGACGGAATCGTTATGCAGTAATTTCTGCATCCCGGAGTTGAGGCGGGCTTTGATTTCTACGTGAGTGAGATCATCGGTCAGCGTCGCGCTCTCCACCACCCCAACGTCCACACTGCGGCTCTTGATACGGGTTTTTCCCCCTTCAATCCCTTCCGCGTTGGTGGTGATCAGCGTGACCTCAGGCCCCTGATGGCTGTAATGATAAAACAGGATCCACGCCCCGATCAGCGCAGTGACGATAGGGAAGATCCACACCGGTGACCAGTTCTTCACCTTCTGCACTTTCGCTTCTCCGCTCTTATTTTCCATGTTGTTGTATTTCCTCATGGCTTGAATCTGGCTCACGATCCCACAGCAAACGGGGATCAAACGTCATCGCTGAAAACATGGTCATCACCACTACCAGCGCAAACATGACCGCGCCGATGGCGGGATAAATATTCATCAACCCTCCCATGCGCACCAGCGCAGAGAGTACGGCGATGACAAAAACATCAATCATTGACCAGCGGCCAACAAATTCCACCACTTCATAGATCAGATGCATGCGTTCCGAATCGCGCGCGCCGTTGCCGTTAGCATTCCAGCACAGCCAGGCGATAGCTATCATCTTCAGCGTCGGCACCATAATACTGGCGATAAAGATCACCAGCGCAACCGGGTAGGAACCTTCACTCCACAGTAAAACCACTCCGGCCATAATGGTTGACGGCATTTTATCGCCCAGCAGATCGGTGATCATGATCGGCATAATGTTGGCAGGGAGATAAAGAATAAATGAAGTCACCAGCAGCGCCAGCGTCCACTGGAGGCTATTTTTACGCCGCGCCGTTCCTTTGCTGTGACAGCGCGGGCAGACGGTCTGGTCAGCCGGCAATACCGCCGTGCAGCAGGCACAGGAACGTAGCCCCTGGCGGATCCCGGCCACGCCGACCTTCAGCGGCTGGGTAATGGCCGGCATGGGGGCAATATCATCCCATAGCCAGCGCCGGTCGACGCACTGGAAAGTGCGTAACTGCAGCAGGCAAAACATGCACCAGGGAATAAAGCTCAGACCAATGCCGATGTCGCCATAGGCCATCAGTTTGACGAAGCTCACCAGCACGCCGGCAAGAAAAATCTCCGCCATCCCCCAGGTCTTCAGTTGAAAGAGAATACGCGCGAGGAACGCCTTCAGGCCAGCGGGCATCCTGACCCGATTAACCAGCAGCAGAATGGTGACCAGGCAAAACGCTGGCACAAGTTGGACAAAGAGTAAAAAGAAGGTGCCGAGGCTGGCGTAATCCTCGGTAAACAGCACATTGGGAATTTCCAGCAGCTCTATTTCGCTACTGATGCCGCCCACTTTCATATAGATAAAAGGGAACAGATTGGCCAATAGCAGCATAAACAGCGCGACCAGCGCATACGCCGTGGGACGCTGGCGAGGCGCGTCCCACGTGGTAGTTAACGTTGTACCGCAGCGCGGGCAGGCGGCTTTCTGGCGATGCTCAAGCTGCGGCAAAGCCACCAGCAAATCACATTGGGGACATAAAATATGTCGCGCAGCATGATGATGATCGCACATGACAACTCCTCGGCTCAGGCGCCGTTTTTTAATCCTTCGAGATATTCCCAGCGTTCAAAGGCAGCTTCCAGCGCCTGCTCCGCCTCGGCCAGCTGCGCCAGCACCTGCTGCGTGCGATCGTGCGGTTGTCCGAAGAAATCGGGATCGGCAACCTGCTCCTGCAGCGTTTGCAGTTCAGCCTCGAGGGCTTCCAGCTTCTGCGGCAGCTGTTCCAGCTCGCGCTGCAGGTTATAGCTTAGTTTGTTCCCGCCGCGTTTGACAGTTTCTGCTTTTGGCTGAGCGACTTCCATCGTTTTTTTCGCAGCTGGCTGTTTCTGCGCCAGCGACTGGGCCTGCTGACCGCGAGCGTCGTGATAGCCGCCGATATACTGACCAATGCGACCACCGCCTTCGAAGATCCAGCATTCGGTGACGGTATTGTCCACGAACTGACGATCGTGGCTCACCAGCATCACAGTGCCCTGATAGCCATCGATCAGCTCTTCCAGCAGTTCCAGCGTTTCAACATCGAGATCGTTTGTCGGTTCATCGAGGATCAACAGGTTGCTGGGTTTCAGGAACAAGCGAGCCAGCAACAGGCGGTTACGTTCCCCGCCGGAGAGTGCACGTACCGGGGTCATCGCCCGTTTCGGATGGAACAGGAAGTCCTGCAGATAGCCCAGCACATGGCGCGGCTTACCGTTAACCATCACCTCCTGTTTGCCTTCCGCCAGGTTGTCCATCACCGTTTTATCCGGGTCCAGCTCGGCGCGGTGCTGGTCGAAGTACGCGACCTCCAGCTTGGTGCCAACGTGGATCCGCCCGCTGTCGGCCTGCAGTTGGCCAAGCATTAGCTTCAGCAGCGTGGTTTTGCCACAGCCGTTGGGGCCAATCAGGGCAATCTTATCGCCACGCTGGATCTGCGCGGAGAAATCTTTGACCAACACTTTGCCGTCAACCTGATAGTTGACGTTCTCCATTTCGAAAACGATTTTGCCGGAGCGCGAAGCCTCTTCAACCTGCATCTTCGCGCTGCCCATCACTTCCCGGCGCTCACCGCGCTCGCGGCGCATCGCCTTCAGCGCGCGGACGCGGCCTTCGTTACGGGTGCGGCGTGCTTTGATCCCCTGACGGATCCACACCTCTTCCTGGGCCAGCTTGCGGTCAAATTCCGCATTCTGCAGCTCTTCGACGCGCAGCGCTTCTTCTTTATCCAGCAGATACTGATCGTAATTGCCCGGATAGGTCACCAGCTTGCCGCGATCAAGGTCGACAATGCGTGTCGCCATATTGCGGATAAAGGATCGGTCGTGCGAAATGAAGATAATCGTGCCTTTAAAGGTTTTCAGGAACCCTTCCAGCCAGTCGATAGTTTCGATATCGAGGTGGTTAGTGGGTTCATCCAGCAGCAGCACGCGCGGCCCGCTGACCAGCGCACGGCCCAGCGCCGCTTTACGCAGCCAGCCGCCGGAGAGCGACGCCAGTTGCGCATTGGCGTCAAGGCCAAGCTGCTCAATCACTTCGTTGATACGGCTATCCAGCTGCCACAGCCCCAGGTTATCCAGCTGCTCCTGCAGGCGCGCCAGTTCATTTAAATTTTTGTCGCTCGGATCGGTCATTACCTGATGCGACACGTCATGGTAGGCCTTCAGGTAAGCCGCCTGCTCGGCGATCCCTTCGGCGACAAAATCGTACACCGTACCAGCGACGTTACGCGGCGGATCCTGCTGCAGACGCGCCACGATCAGATCTTGTTCATAAATAATGCGTCCGTCATCCAGCCCCTGTTCACGATTAAGGATCTTCATCAGGGTGGATTTACCGGCGCCGTTGCGGCCGACCAGGCAGACGCGTTCGTTATCTTCGATATGCAGCTCGGCATTATCCAGCAGCGGCGCATCGCTGAAGGAGAGCCAGGCGCCGTGCATACTAATCAGTGACATTCTTTATTCCTTTCAGGCTGCGGTAATCAGCCAGCAGTTGTGGATCTGACGGTTGCGGGCAAAATCCTGCGACAGCGTTTTTTGCGAAATCTCTTGCGCCTTCAGGCCAAGCGCCGCCAGCCCGTCATGATCCATACGGAAACCGCGTTTGTTATTCGAGAACATAATGGTGCCGCCTTTGCGCAGCAGGCGTTTCAGATCGGTCATCAGGCGAATGTGATCGCGCTGGACGTCGAAAGCATCTTCCATCCGTTTGGAGTTGGAGAAGGTCGGCGGATCGATAAAGATCAGATCGAACTGCTCGGTACTCTCCCGCAGCCAGCCCAGTACGTCCGCCTGCATCAGGCGATGCGCGCGGCCGGTCAGGCCATTGAGACGCAGGTTGCGTTCCGCCCACTCCAGATAGGTGCGCGACATATCCACCGTGGTGGTAGAGCGTGCGCCGCCGAGGCCTGCGTGGACGCTTGCGCTGCCGGTATAGGAGAACAGGTTGAGGAAGTCCTTACCTTTACTCATCTGGCCGAGCATGCGACGGGCGATCCGGTGGTCGAGGAACAGACCGGTATCCAGGTAGTCGGTGAGGTTGACCCACAGGCGCGCGTTATACTCCTGCACCTCAATAAAGTCGCCCTTCTCTGCCATCTTCTGATACTGGTTTTTGCCCTTTTGCCGCTCGCGGGTCTTCAGCACCAGCTTATTAGGCGCCATGTCCAGCACGGCGATGGTCGCCGCAATAATATCGAACAGACGCTGACGCGCTTTGTGCGCATCGACGGTTTTCGGCGGCGCATACTCCTGCACTACCACCCAGTCACCGTAGCGATCGATCGCCACGTTATATTCCGGCAGATCGGCATCGTACAGGCGATAGCATTCAATGCCTTCCTGACGGGCCCATTTTTCAAACTTCTTCAGGTTCTTACGCAGACGGTTGGCAAAATCTTCCGCCAGCATCGCCGGCTTGCCGCCTTCGCTCTCCGCCAGGTGATAGTTCTTCTGTACGCAATCCAGCGGGCCGTTCTTGGCTTTGAATTGCTTATCGGCACGCAGCTGCAGGCAGCTCAGCAATTCCGGCGAAGCGCTGAACACCGACAGGTTCCAGCCGCCAAACTGACTTTTCATGATCCGGCCCAGCAGGCTGTGCAGAGCGATCAGCGCCGGCTCGCTTTCCAGACGTTCGCCGTACGGCGGGTTACTGATCACCGTACCGTACGGGCCTTTCGGCAGCGGGTTGTTCAACTGGGCGACGTCTTTCACGTCAAAATCGATCAGCTCGCCGATGCCGGCGCGGCGGGCGTTGCGGCGCGCGCGTTCAATGACGCGCTCGTCGACGTCGGAGCCGTAGAAGCGCGATTCATAAGTAGCCAGTCCCTGACGCGCGCGGGTTTGCGCCTCGGCTTTCACCTCTTTCCAGATGGCGTCATCATGCTGCGCCCAGCCGCCAAAGCCCCAGTGGCCGCGATGCAGGCCCGGCGCGCGGTCGGTCGCCAGCATCGCCGCTTCAATCAGCAGGGTACCGGAGCCGCACATCGGATCGAGCAACGGCGTACCCGGCACCCAGCCAGAGCGCATGACGATCGCCGCCGCAAGGTTTTCTTTAATCGGCGCCATACCGGTCCCATCGCGATAGCCGCGCAGGTGCAGACCTTCACCGCTCAGATCCAGAGAGATATGCGCCGTCTCTTTGTTCAGCCAGACATTGATCCGCAGATCGGGCGATTCACGATCGACGTTCGGACGCGGCAGATTCTTGCGGGTGAAGCTGTCAACAATGGCGTCTTTGACCTTCAGCGCGCCGTACTGGCTGTTGCGGATCTCCTCATTGAGGCCGCTAAAATGCACCGCAAAGGTAGCGCCTGGAGTAAACATCTCCGTCCACGGAATGGCCTGTACGCCGAGGTACAGATCCAGATCGCTGTATACGCGACACTCGCCCAGCGGCAGCATGATGCGCGAAGCCAGCCGGCTCCACATCAGGCTTTGATACAGCAGGCGCGTATCCCCCTGAAAATGGACCCCGCCCTGGACTACCTGGCAGTCCGTCGCGCCAAGTCCTTCCAGTTCAGTTTTTAACAGCTCTTCCAGCCCACGAGCCGTACTGGCAAACAGAGAATTCATATCGTCACTTTTACTTAAAGAAAATTGGTGCGCATTATAGCCAATATGTGCCCTATGTCATAAAGTTATAGGCTTATTTTTGGAACCCGGAGGCAGCGTATGGTAACGCTCTCGCGACTTTTTATTCACCCCGTAAAATCCATGCGCGGCATGGGCCTGACCCATGCCTTTGCTGATATCAGCGGCCTGGCCTTCGATCGCCTGTTTATGATCACCGAAACCGACGGCACCTTTATTACCGCCCGCCAGTTTCCGCAGATGGTGAAATTTATTCCGGCGCCGCTGCATGACGGCCTTCACCTGACCGCCCCGGACGGCAGTAGCGCCGTGGTGCGTTTTCGTGATTTCGCCACGCAGGCCGAGCCGACCGAAGTCTGGGGTAACCATTTCACCGCGCTCATCGCGCCTGCCGCCGTTAACCAGTGGCTCAGCGGCTTTTTCAATCGCGATGTCCAGTTGCGCTGGCTGGGGCCACAGTTAACCCGCCGGGTGAAGCGCCACGATGCGGTACCGCTCTCCTTCGCCGACGGCTACCCGTACCTGCTGGCTAACGAGGCTTCGCTGCGCGACCTGCAGCAGCGCTGTCCGGCCAGCGTAAGCATAGAACAGTTTCGTCCTAATCTCGTGGTCACCGGCGCGGCGGCCTGGGATGAAGATAGCTGGAAAGTGATCCGCATCGGCGAGGTGGTATTTGATGTGGCTAAACCCTGCAGCCGCTGCATTTTTACCACCGTCAGCCCGGAGCGTGGACAGAAACACCCCACCGGGGAGCCGCTGGAAACCTTAAAGCGTTTTCGCACCGCGCAGGATAATGGCGATGTCGACTTTGGTCAGAACCTGATTGCCCGCAACAGCGGCGTGATCCGGGTGGGAGATGAAGTGGAAATCCTCGCCCGCGGCCCGGCAAAAGCCTACGGCGCCGGGGAAAGCGACGATACCCCTGCCCCTGACACGCAGCAGCAGGCCACGGTAGCCATTGACTGGCAGGGCCATCAGTTTACCGGCAATAATCAGCAGGTGTTGCTGGAACAGCTGGAGCAACAGGGCATTCGCGTACCCTACTCCTGTCGGGCGGGGATCTGCGGCAGCTGCCGCATTCGTCTGGAAGAAGGCGAAGTCAGTGCGTTAAAGAAAAATGCGGTCGCCGAAGATGGCACTATTCTCGCCTGCAGCTGTGTGCCTAAGACGGCACTGCGCCTGGCGCCTTAAACCGCCTGTCCCAGGCTGTAGCTCACCGCGCTCTGCGCCGGCTGCAGCCTGTCGTTCATGATCTTAATGACATCGCCTAACTGCATCACGCGACCGGCAAGGGTAAGTCCTGGCTGAGCCAGCAGACAAAGCGCGGCGTTATCTCCCGGCTCCACCACCAGCAAATTTACCTGCTCCCCGGTATCGCTCAACCAGACGCAGGCCGCGTCGCCGCCGCTCGGCTGCCAGTGGTGAGGATGGGCGACGAAGTGCCAGCTTTTCGGCATCTGCGGTTTGAGAAAACGGATCGCGGTTAACGCGTTGAGGACTAATTCCGCCCGCTGCTCTTTCGACAGTTCGAAATCGCGGCATTTTTCTTCAAAAGAGAAATAGAGCGCGGCGTCATCGACGCAAAATCCCGATGGGGCAAAAGCGTCCGGGGTCAGCATGCGCCGGGCGAAGCGCGAACGAAATAACATGCCATTGGCCAAATCGAGCATCATACGATCGTGCTCTTCATCGTAATACCAACGCCAGTTATCGTCAGGTTTAATTCGCATTTTTCCCCCAGTGCCCTTCGATGCGCCTCCGCAAAGTTGTTGCGACTTGCCGCAGAATATTTTTCTAAAATTAAGAAAAGTCTAAAATGTTTAAATAAGCAACAGTGAGGGAATATAAAACAACCAGGGCCGGAAATAAAGCCCTGGGTGGGATTCAGAGGAGGAAAAGATTAGATGTGGGTAACAATTTCTTTAATCAGCGGCGGGCCTTTAAAAATAAATCCGGAATAGATCTGCACCAGCGATGCCCCGGCGGCCATCTTCTCCCGCGCGGCAATCACCGAATCAATACCGCCCACGCCGATGATCGGTAAACGACCATTCAGCTCAGCGGAGAGCATACGGATAATTTCGGTGCTCTTTAATTGTAATGGACGACCACTAAGCCCGCCGGTCTCATCACAATGTTTCATTCCCTGAACCAGAGAACGATCGAGGGTGGTATTGGTTGCAATCACGCCATCAATATTATGGCGTACGAGGCTATCGGCAACCTGGATCAATTCCTCAGGCAAAAGATCCGGCGCGATCTTCACGGCAACCGGAACATATTTTTGATGCTTTTGCTGCAACTCAAGCTGCTTATTTTTAATACCAGAAAGTAAATCATCGAGCGCTTCACCGTATTGCAGTGTGCGCAGCCCCGGGGTATTCGGTGAGGAGATATTAATGGCGATATACCCGGCGTACGGATAGACTTTTTCCATACAAATCAGGTAATCATCTTTCCCATGCTCCACCGGCGTATCTTTATTTTTGCCGATATTGATGCCCAGTACGCCGTCAAAATGCGCCTTTTTAACGTTCTCAACGAGGTTATCAACGCCATGGTTATTAAAGCCCATGCGGTTGATCAATCCCTCGGCATCCACCAGACGGAAGATCCTCGGCTTATCGTTGCCCGGCTGTGGACGTGGCGTCACGGTGCCGATCTCAATCGAACCAAACCCCATCGCGCCCAGCGCGTCAATACATTCCCCATTTTTATCCAGCCCGGCCGCCAGACCCAGAGGATTTTTAAAGGTTAGCCCCATGCAGGTGACAGGCCTGGACGGTACCTTCTGGCGAACCAGGCATTCCAGCGGCGTCCCGGTGACACGGCGTAATTGTTGAAAGGTAACTTCATGAGCGCGCTCAGGATCGAGCTGGAAAAGGGCTTTACGAACGAAGGGGTAGTACATGAACTCTCCTGGATTCCCGGTGTGCAAACCGGGGGCGTATTATGTGCGATCTATGGCGGAAAGGGAATTGACCTGCGACAAAAAATCACCCATCAGCGCAAACGATTACCTGGCCAGCCGCCGTTATGCGCTTTTCGGCTATCTAACGGCGGATAAATCATTTAGGGAAATAATGGCGCTCTGTCACACTCACTGTAAATGTTATCAATTATAGATAAATGCAAACATTTAGTTATAAGGAGAGAAAGATGCGCGTCATTACGCTTGCGGGCAGCCCGCGTTACCCTTCCCGTTCCAGCGCCCTGCTGGAATACGCCAGAGAGACGCTCACCGCCGCCGATATCGAAGTCTGCCACTGGCATCTGCAGAACTTTGCCCCGGAAGACCTCCTGTACGCTCGCTTTGACAACCCGGCGCTACAAACGCTCAATGAGCAACTGGCGGGAGCTGACGGTCTGATTATCGCCACGCCAGTTTATAAAGCCTCGTTTTCCGGCGCGCTGAAGACCCTGCTCGATCTGCTGCCTGAGCGCGCGCTGGAGGGTAAAATCGTGCTACCGCTGGCCACCGGCGGCACCATCGCCCACATGCTGGCGGTGGACTACGCGCTGAAACCCGTTCTCAATGCCCTGAAGGCGCAGGAGATCCTCCATGGCGTCTTCGCCGATGACAGCCAGGTGACCGATTACCAGCACAAGCCGCAATTTACCCCAAACCTGCAGCGACGCCTTGATGAAGCCCTGGAGACGTTCTGGCAGGCGCTGCATCGCCCCAGCAGCCGCGCACCGTCATTAACGTCTCTGCGCGGGGTGGAGCATGCTTAATCCTCTCCGCGCCCTGACTCTGGGGGGGCTGCTGCTCTTTTCGGCGCTGGGTCACGCCGCGCCGGCGGCGCCTGATGCCCTGCGCATTGGTTATCAGAAAGGCAGCGTCAGCATGGTGCTGGCGAAAAGCCATCAACTGCTGGAGCAGCGTTACCCGAAGACCCATATCTCCTGGATTGAATTCCCTGCCGGTCCGCAGATGCTGGAGGCGCTGAATGTCGGCAGCATCGATATCGGCAGCACTGGCGATATCCCGCCTATCTTTGCCCAGGCGGCAGGCGCCGATCTGGTCTATATCGGCGCGGAGCCGCCTAAGCCCAAAGCCGAAGTGATTCTGGTAGCGCAAGGCAGTCCCATCCATAACGTCGCTGAATTAAAAGGGAAAAAGGTCGCTTTTCAGAAAGGCTCCAGCTCCCACAATCTCTTGCTGCGCGCCCTGCAGCTCGCGGGCCTGAAATTTAGTGATATTCAGCCAGTCTACCTTGCTCCTGCCGATGCGCGCGCCGCCTTCCAGCAGGGTAACGTCGACGCCTGGGCTATCTGGGATCCGTACTACTCCGCCGCGCTGCTGCAGGGCGGCGCCCGGGTGCTGACCGACGGAACCGATCTGAAACAGACAGGATCGTTCTATCTCGCCTCCCGGCCCTACGCTGAACGTAATGGCGCTTTTATTGAAGGCGTACTCGACACCTTTACCCAGGCCGATGCCCTGACCCATAGCCAGCGCGCGCAAAGCATTACGCTACTGGCGAAGACGATGGGCTTACCGGAGGCGGTGATCGCCAGCTATCTGGACCATCGTCCCCCCACCTCAGTGACCCCGGTGAGCGCCGAAACCGCTGCTCGCCAGCAGCAGACGGCTGACCTGTTCTATGAGAACAAGCTGGTGCCTAAAAAAGTTGATATCCGGGCCCGTATCTGGCAGCCCGCCGCCGCACAAGGAGCGAAATCATGAGTCTGAATATGTTCTGGTTTTTACCGACCCATGGTGATGGTCGTTATCTGGGCACTGAAGAGGGTGCCCGTCCGGTCGATTACGGCTATCTGCAGCAAATCGCCCAGACGGCGGATCGACTGGGCTTCACCGGCGTGCTGATCCCGACCGGACGCTCTTGTGAAGATGCCTGGCTGGTTGCGGCCTCGATGATCCCGGTGACGCAGCGGCTGAAATTTCTTGTCGCCCTCAGGCCTAGCGTGGTGTCGCCGACGGTAGCCGCCCGCCAGGCGGCGACCCTGGACCGACTGTCGAACGGCCGGGCGCTGTTCAATCTGGTGACCGGTAGCGATCCGGCCGAACTGGCCGGCGACGGTGTCTTCCTCGACCACACCGAGCGCTATGAGGCCTCGGCTGAATTTACCCACATCTGGCGCAAGCTGATGGAAGGGGAAACCGTCACCTATAACGGCAAGCACCAGCGCGTTCGCGATGCAAAGCTGCTGTTTCCGCCGCTCCAGCAGCCGCGTCCACCGCTCTATTTTGGCGGATCGTCTGAGGTGGCGCAGGATCTGGCCGCTGAGCAGGTCGATCTCTATCTCACCTGGGGTGAACCGCCGGCTCAGGTAGCAGAGAAAATCGCTCAGGTGCGGGAGAAAGCCGCCCGCCACGGTCGCCAGGTGCGTTTTGGCATCCGTCTGCACGTGATCGTGCGGGAGACCAACGAGGAAGCCTGGCAGGCAGCAGATAGCCTGATTTCTCACCTTGACGATGAGACGATCGCCCGCGCGCAGGCCGCCTTCGCCAGAACCGACTCCGTTGGTCAGCAGCGAATGGCGGCCCTGCATAACGGGCGACGCGACAAACTTGAAATCAGCCCCAACCTGTGGGCTGGCGTCGGTTTAGCGCGCGGCGGCGCCGGCACCGCGCTGGTGGGCGATGCCGCCACCGTTGCCGAACGGATCAATGAATACGCCGCGCTGGGTATCGATAGCTTTATCTTCTCCGGCTATCCGCATCTGGAAGAGGCGTATCGGGTCGGCGAGCTGCTGTTCCCCCTGCTCGACGTCGCCGTGCCGTCGATCCCGCAGCCGCAAAACCTGCGCCTGCAGGGAGAAGCCGTTGCCAATGAGTTTATCCCGCGTAAAGTGGCGCAAAGCTGAGGAGGACCTGATGGCAAAATCGACTCATCCCCTGTTGTTACGTCTCGCCCCCTGGCTGCTTCCGGTAGGGACGGTCGTTGTCTGGCAGCTGGCGTCGTCCGTCGGCTGGCTGTCGACGCGGGTGCTGCCCTCGCCGGAGGGGGTATTGAAAGCGTTCTGGACGCTCTCGGCCAGCGGTGAGCTGTGGCAGCATCTGGCCATCAGTTCGTGGCGGGCGCTGGTCGGCTTCGCCATCGGCGGCTCCATCGGGCTGGTGCTCGGCCTGATCAGCGGCCTGTCACGCTGGGGCGAGCGCCTGCTGGACACCTCGATCCAGATGCTGCGCAATGTGCCGCATCTGGCGCTGATCCCACTGGTGATTTTGTGGTTCGGCATCGACGAGACTGCCAAGATCTTCCTTGTGTCGCTGGGTACCCTGTTCCCGATCTATATCAACACCTGGCACGGGATCCGCAATATTGACCGTGGGCTGGTGGAGATGGCGCGCAGCTATGGCTTATCCGGCTTCGCCCTGTTCCGTCACGTGATATTACCCGGCGCCCTGCCCTCGATTATGGTCGGCGTACGTTTCGCTCTTGGCCTGATGTGGCTGACACTTATTGTCGCCGAAACCATCTCGGCGAATGCCGGCATCGGTTATCTGGCGATGAACGCGCGTGAATTTCTGCAAACCGATGTGGTGGTGGTAGCCATCATTCTTTACGCCATCCTTGGCAAACTGGCTGACGTCAGCGCCCAGTTGCTGGAACGGCTCTGGCTACGCTGGAACCCGGCGTATCATCTTCAGGAGGCTAACGCATGAATACTGCCCGTCTGAACCCTGGCATTCCCCTGCTGCTGAACGGGGTGACTAAACGCTATGGCGACAACACCATTCTTAACGAGCTGGATCTGCATATTCCCAGCGGCCAGTTTGTGGCGGTGGTGGGCCGCAGCGGCGGCGGCAAAAGTACCCTGCTGCGCCTGCTGGCGGGCCTGGAAAAACCGAACGCCGGCGAGCTGCTGGCGGGCGTGACGCCGCTGGCGGCGATCCAGGACGACACCCGAATGATGTTTCAGGATGCGCGCCTGCTGCCGTGGAAAACGGTGATTGATAACGTCGGGCTGGGGTTAAAAGGCGCCTGGCGCGATGCCGCCCTACAGGCGTTGGCCAGCGTTGGACTGGAGAACCGCGCGCAGGAGTGGCCAGCGGCGCTGTCGGGCGGGCAAAAGCAGCGCGTTGCGCTGGCTCGCGCCCTGAGCCATCGCCCGCGCCTGCTGCTGCTGGACGAGCCGCTGGGGGCGCTGGATGCCCTCACCCGCCTGGAGATGCAGGAGCTGATCGTCTCCCTGTGGCAGGAGCATGGCTTTACGGTCCTGCTGGTGACGCACGACGTCAGCGAAGCCGTGGCGATGGCCGACCGGGTGCTGTTAATTGAAGAGAAGAAGATCGGGCTCGATTTAAGCGTGGATATCCCACGACCGCGACGCACCGGTTCGGCGAAGCTGGCCGAACTGGAGGCAGAAGTGCTGGATCGGGTGATGAAACGCGGCAAGAGCGAAAGCGCGCCGCGTTTATTTAGTCATGGCTAACTAACGTCCCCGGCCCACGCTTCGCTCGGCCGGGCTACCAAATCGCACAGCGCTGTAGCCCCGGTAAGCGAGAGCGCAACCGGGGATTTTGCGGCCGTTACGCCAGCGCCTTACTGATTTTCTCGAACAGATCGCCGGAGAGATTCTCCAGCCCCTTCAGCTGCTCCAGCGCGGCGCGCATCAGCGCCTGCCGCTTCTCATCATAACGCTTCAGACGAATCAACGGCTCAATCAGTCGCGACGCCACCTGCGGGTTGCGCTGGTTCAGCTCGGTCAGCATCTCCACCAGGAACTGGTAGCCGCTGCCGTCTTCAGCATGGAACGCCGCCGGGTTGCTGCTGGCGAAAGCGCCAATTAACGAGCGCACGCGGTTCGGGTTGCTCATGCTGAATGAACGGTGTTTCAGCAGACCACGTACCGTTTCCACCACGTTGGCCGCCGGGCTGGTGGACTGCAGGATAAACCACTTATCCATCACCAGACCATCCTGATGCCATTTATCGTCATACTCCTGCATCAGCGCATCGCGGCTCGGCAGCTCGGCGGCAACCGCTGCCGACAGCGCAGCCAGCGCGTCGGTCATGTTATCCGCCTGGTGATACTGCGCCGCCACCAGCTTATCGCCCAGCGTCGGCTCCGCAAACGCCAGATAGCGCAGGCAGGTATTGCGCAGGGCGCGCTTACCGATATCGGCGTGCTCCACCCGGTAGCTGTCGAGCTTATTGGCGTTATATACCGCGAGGAATTCGTCCGCCAGTTCGTTCGCCAGTGTGCGGGTGAGCGCTTCGCGCACGGTGGCTATAGCGATCGGATCGATAATCGCGAACATCTCGGCGATTTCGTTGGCCGACGGCAGGGTTAAGATCTCAGCGGCCAGCGCCGGGTCAATTTTCTCATCCAGCAGGATGGCGCGGAAGGCATCGGCCACGTGTACCGGCAGTGACAGCGGCTGCCCCTGCTGATGACGGTTAACGTTCAGCTTGATATAGGTCGCCAGCAGGCTCTGCGCCGCATCCCAGCGCGAGAAATCATTCCGCGCGTGGCGCATCAGGAAGGTCAGCTGCTGATCGCTCCATTTATATTCCAGTTTCACCGGTGCTGAAAATTCGCACAGCAGCGCCGGCACCGGCTGGAAATAGACGTTATCGAAGACAAAGGTCTGCTCGGCCTGGGTCACATTAAGCACCGGGTGTACCGGGTGGCCACCTTTCTGCAGGGGGATCACCTTGCCCTCGTTATCGTACAGCTCAATGGCAAACGGGATATGCAGCGGCTTCTTTTCGGCCTGCTCGGCGGTCGGCGGCGTACGCTGGCTGATGGTCAGCGTATACTGTTCGGTTTCCGGATTATAGTCATCATGCACGGTGACGATCGGCGTCCCGGACTGGCTGTACCAGAGGCGGAAGTGCGACAGGTCGACGTTAGAGGCATCCTCCATCGCCTGCACGAAATCGTCGCAGGTGGCGGCGCTGCCGTCATGGCGTTCAAAATATAGCTGCATCCCTTTCTGGAAGTTTTCTTCACCCAGCAGGGTGTGCAGCATGCGGATCACTTCAGCACCCTTTTCATAAACCGTCAGGGTGTAGAAGTTGTTCATCTCGATAACCATATCCGGGCGGATCGGGTGCGCCATCGGGCTAGCGTCTTCGGCAAACTGCAACCCGCGCATAGTGCGCACGTTGTTGATGCGGTTTACCGCCCGTGAGCCGAGGTCCGAGCTGAACTCCTGATCGCGGAATACGGTCAGCCCCTCTTTCAGGCTGAGCTGGAACCAGTCGCGGCAGGTGACACGGTTGCCGGTCCAGTTATGGAAATACTCATGACCGATCACGCGTTCAATATCGAGGTAGTCTTTATCGGTGGCGGTATCGGTGCGTGCCAGGACATATTTGGAGTTAAAGACGTTGAGTCCTTTGTTCTCCATCGCGCCCATATTAAAGAAGTCGACGGCGACAATCATATAGATGTCGAGGTCATACTCAAGACCAAAGCGCTCCTCATCCCACTTCATGGAGTTTTTCAGCGAGGTCATCGCCCACGGCGCGCGGTCGAGGTTGCCGCGATCGACATACAGCTCCAGCGCCACTTCGCGGCCAGAGCGGGTGCGGAATGAATCGCGCAGGACGTCAAAATCACCGGCCACCAGCGCAAACAGGTAGCACGGCTTCGGGAACGGATCCTGCCACTGTACCCAGTGACGACCGTTCTCCAGCTCTCCTTCCGCCATGCGGTTGCCGTTGGAGAGCAGGAACGGGTATTTCGCTTTGTCGGCGATGATTTTGGTGGTAAACCGCGCCAGCACGTCCGGGCGGTCCAGATACCAGGTAATATGGCGGAAACCTTCCGCTTCGCACTGGGTGCACAGCGCTTCGCCTGACTGATACAGGCCTTCCAGCGCAGTGTTCGCCGCCGGGCTGATCTCATTGACGATAGTCAGGGTGAAATGTTCCGGCAGGCCGCCGATCACCAGCTGATTGTTTTCTTCTTTATAGTCACTCCACGGCTGGCCATTCACCTGCAGAGCGATCAGGGTGAGATCTTCGCCGTCCAGGCGCAATGGCACATCAGACGTAGCCGCATGGCGGGAGACCTTGCTCTCGGCCGTAACAACGGTTTTTGCGGCATCCAGGTCAAAGGTCAAATCGATATCGCTAATCAGATACTCCGGCGCACGATAGTCGTGGCGGTATTTGGCTTGGGGCTGTTGTGTCATAAAAAACCTTTAGCATCGTCGGTAAAGTGTCGTCCCAGTCTATTCCTGTTGTGTCAAACGCGCTATGCAGAATCTTCATCTTTTCAACGTGAAACACGGTAATCGCTACATTTTTTTAACACTCGCGGCACGAAATGCCCTCGACCCGACGCAAAGCTTGTGGTGTGATCCATGTTCAATATATTAAACTAGGCCTCGCAAATGACCGTCAGCGTCGCCGTCGCTCGCCATCGCGGGACAGAGTCGGGTAATAAAGGTATACTCCGGCTCCTTTTTCCGCGTTGGTTTGGATGGAACGCTCCAGTGAGAGGATGCTACTGCGCACCATGACACAATTCACTTCTCCTGTACTGCACTCGCTGCTTGATACGGATGCCTACAAGCTGCACATGCAGCAGGCTGTCTTCCACCACTACGGTGATGTACATGTGGCGGCGGAGTTTCGTTGCCGTGGAGACGACCTGCTCGGCATCTATGCCGACGCGATCCGCGAGCAGGTGGAGTCCATGCGCGACCTGAGGCTGCGGGATGATGAATATCACTGGCTGTCCACCCTTCCCTTTTTCCGCCAGGATTATCTCGACTGGCTGCGCGATTTTCGCTATGACCCGCGCCAGGTCTCGGTCAGCAACGACAACGGTAAGCTGAACATTCGCCTTACCGGCCCGTGGCGGGAAGCCATTATGTGGGAAGTCCCACTGCTGGCGGTAATAAGCGAGCTGGTCCATCGCTATCGTTCACCGGAGATGGGCGTTGAACAGGCGCTAAACACGCTGGAACATAAGCTAGGCGACTTCGCCAGCATGACGGCGGACCTCGACATGAGCGCCTTCCGTCTGATGGACTTCGGCACCCGCCGTCGCTTTTCACGCGAGGTGCAGGAAGGTATTGTGCAACGTCTGCAGCAGGAGCCGTGGTTTGTCGGCACCAGCAATTACGATCTGGCGCGTCGTCTGAATTTAACCCCGATGGGCACCCAGGCCCATGAGTGGTTCCAGGCCCACCAGCAGATCAGCCCAAACCTTGCCAGCAGCCAGCGGGCGGCCCTTGCCGCCTGGCTGGAAGAGTATCCCGACCAGTTGGGCATCGCGCTGACCGACTGCATCACTATGGATGCGTTCCTGCGCGATTTCGGCCCCGAATTCGCCACCCGCTATCAGGGATTGCGCCATGATTCTGGCGACCCGGTGGAATGGGGCGAAAAAGCGATTGCCCATTACCAGAAGCTGGGCATCGATCCGCTGAGCAAAGTGCTGGTCTTCTCCGATAATCTCGACCTGGCGAAAGCCGTCGACCTGTATCGCCACTTCGCCTCGCGGGTGAAGTTGAGCTTTGGTATCGGCACCCGCTTAACCTGCGATCTGCCGCAGGTTAAACCGCTCAATATCGTGATTAAGCTGGTGGAATGTAACGGCAAGCCGGTGGCGAAACTCTCCGACAGCCCGGGGAAAACCATCTGCCACGATAAGGCCTTCGTCCGCGCCCTGCGCGAAGCGTTCGACCTGCCGCCGATTAAAAAGGCGAGTTAATTTCCCTAAGGAGCCTTTCAGGCTCCTTTTTCTTGATTATTTATTGCCGAATTATCCGCTTATGATGCGAAATCTACTTGTCTGATGGAAGATGACAGGTAACATAGATATTCCCCCGCTGTTGGGGGAAGAGACTTTTTTATTGGACTACATAGAGAGATTATTATGAGCGTTGTGCCTGTAGCCGACGTACTCCAGGGCCGCGTTGCCGTTGACAGCGAAGTCACGGTCCGCGGATGGGTGCGTACCCGCCGAGATTCTAAAGCTGGCTTTTCATTCCTCGCCGTCTATGACGGTTCCTGCTTTGATCCTGTACAGGCCGTTATTAATAATTCTCTGCCCAATTACAATCAGGAAGTGCTGCGTCTGACCACCGGTTGCTCGGTGATTGTCACCGGTAAAGTCGTGGCTTCCCAGGGTCAGGGTCAAAGCTTTGAGATCCAGGCGACCAGCGTGGAAGTGACCGGCTGGGTGGAAGACCCGGACACCTACCCGATGGCGGCCAAGCGCCACAGCATCGAGTATCTGCGTGAAGTGGCGCACCTGCGTCCGCGCACCAACCTGATTGGCGCGGTAGCCCGCGTGCGTCACACCCTGGCGCAGGCGCTGCACCGCTTCTTCGACGAACAGGGCTTCTTCTGGGTTTCCACCCCGCTGATCACCGCCTCCGATACCGAAGGCGCCGGCGAAATGTTCCGCGTGTCGACGCTGGATCTGGAAAACCTGCCGCGTAACGATCAGGGCAAAGTCGATTTCGACAAAGACTTCTTCGGTAAAGAGTCGTTCCTGACCGTTTCCGGCCAGCTGAACGGCGAGACCTACGCCTGTGCGCTGTCGAAGATTTATACCTTCGGCCCGACCTTCCGCGCGGAAAATTCCAACACCAGCCGCCACCTGGCGGAATTCTGGATGCTGGAGCCGGAAGTGGCTTTCGCTAACCTGAATGACGTTGCCGGCCTGGCGGAAGCGATGCTTAAGTACGTCTTTAAAGCGGTACTGGAAGAGCGTGCGGACGACATGCAGTTCTTCGCTGAGCGCGTGGATAAAGACGCTATCGACCGTCTGCAGCGCTTTATCACCGCTGATTTTGCCCAAGTGGATTATACCGACGCCGTCACAATTCTGGAAAACTGCGGCAAGCAGTTCGAGAACCCGGTGTACTGGGGTGTGGATCTCTCCTCCGAGCACGAACGTTACCTGGCAGAAGAGCACTTCAAAGCGCCGGTGGTGGTGAAAAACTATCCGAAAGACATTAAGGCGTTCTATATGCGCCTTAACGAAGACGGTAAAACCGTCGCGGCAATGGACGTCCTGGCGCCGGGCATCGGCGAGATCATCGGTGGTTCCCAGCGTGAAGAGCGTCTCGACGTGCTGGACGCGCGTATGGCAGAGATGGGGCTTAACAAAGAAGACTACTGGTGGTATCGCGATCTGCGTCGCTACGGCACCGTGCCGCATTCCGGCTTTGGTCTGGGCTTCGAACGCCTTATCGCCTACGTGACCGGTGTGCAGAACGTCCGCGATGTCATTCCGTTCCCACGGACTCCACGCAACGCGACGTTCTAAATTTTTCGTTGAAAAGGTTAAAGGCCAGCGCAAGCTGGCCTTTTTTTATGTCAATTACTGTTAGCTAATTTCAACAAAATTAAACATCAATACCTGAAACTCACATTTATGTTACGCACTGTTTCGGTGCATCCCGGTGATACAGATCGCACTTTATGTTCATAACAGAGCAAAAGCGCTGATTAATTTGTTCATTTTTTAATCATTGGCCGCACGTCTTGCAAAGACAAACTCTGAATGAAAAGAAGACTAATTCGATACACAAAATGAGCAAATTCACACTTAGCCAAATTAATCATAAATAATTCATATAGATATATAAGCACCTGCGTTTTCTCTTTCCTGCTGGAACGGAATTTTGATTAAGTTCACAAAGTTCCTTAAAATACATATTTGATTACATTTTTTTTCATATTGTTACTCATATTAGATATTCGTAGCATTTTCCGGCTAGCGAAACGTTGTCGCGGATGGAAAGATGCCTGCAGACACCAAACTCTCATCAATGGTTCTGTAAATTTTTATTGACAGAACTCATTGACGGCAGTGGCACGTGTTCATATAAAAAATATTAATGAGGGTAATAAATAATGATGAAGCGCAATATTCTGGCAGTGGTGATCCCTGCCCTGCTGGTAGCCGGTGCAGCGAACGCTGCAGAAATCTATAACAAAAACGGCAACAAACTGGACTTCTACGGAAAAATGGTCGGCGAACACGTCTGGACCACCAATGGCAATACCAGCAGCGACGATACCACCTATGCCCGTATCGGCCTGAAAGGCGAAACCCAGATCAACGATCAGCTGACCGGTTACGGCCAGTGGGAATACAACATGGATGCGTCCAACGTTGAAGGTGCCCAGACCACCAAAACTCGTCTGGCGTTCGCGGGTCTGAAAGCAGGCGAATACGGTTCATTCGATTATGGCCGTAACTACGGTGCAATCTACGACGTCGAAGCGGCAACCGATATGCTGGTTAAATGGGGCGGCGACGGCTGGAACTACACCGACAACTACATGACCGGCCGTACCAATGGCGTGGCAACTTACCGTAACTCTGACTTCTTCGGTCTGGTTGACGGCCTGAGCTTCGCGCTGCAGTACCAGGGTAAAAACGATCATGACCGCGCGATTCGTAAGCAGAATGGCGACGGCTTCAGCACCGCAGCGACCTACGCGTTCGACAACGGTATCGCACTGTCTGCAGGCTACTCCGGTTCCAACCGTAGCGTCGACCAGAAAGCTGACGGCAATGGCGACAAGGCCGAAGCATGGGCAACTTCTGCAAAATATGACGCCAACAACGTCTACGCCGCTGTCATGTACTCCCAGACCTACAACATGACGCCGGAAGAAGATAACCACTTCGCCGGCAAAACGCAGAACTTCGAAGCGGTTGTCCAGTATCAGTTCGACTTCGGCCTGCGTCCGTCCATCGGCTACGTGCAGACCAAAGGCAAAGATCTGCAGTCCCGTGCTGGCTTCTCCGGCGGCGATGCGGATCTGGTTAAATACGTTGAAGTGGGTACCTGGTACTACTTCAACAAAAATATGAACGTCTATGCTGCTTATAAGTTCAACCAGCTGGACGACAACGATTACACCAAAGCGGCTGGCGTTGCCACCGACGACCAGGCGGCCGTGGGTATCGTTTACCAGTTCTAATCTGCAGTACACCCCTTCGTGATATGCCTTCAGAGCAGGACTTCGGTCCTGCTTTTCTCTATTCATGAGGTAAAGATCGTCTCTTTTGAAAACCTTCTCGCTTTTTGTCGCAAACGGTTGGCAATTCGTTATTCTCCCGTTAACCTGATAGCGGATTTCCCTTCAGTAATCACAATGGAACCTCGTCATGTTTGAGAACATTACCGCCGCCCCAGCCGACCCGATTTTAGGTCTGGCCGATCTGTTTCGTGCCGATGACCGCCCTGAAAAAATTAACCTCGGAATTGGTGTTTACAAGGATGAAACCGGTAAAACACCCGTTCTGACCAGCGTCAAAAAAGCAGAACAGTACCTGCTGGAGAATGAAACGACTAAAAACTATCTGGGCATCGATGGTATTCCTGAATTTGGTCGCTGCACCCAGGAACTGCTGTTCGGTAAAGGCAATGCGATTATCGCCGATAAACGCGCCCGCACCGCGCAGACCCCGGGCGGTACCGGTGCGCTGCGCGTCGCCGCAGACTTCCTCGCTAAAAACACCGACGTAAAACGTGTGTGGGTGAGTAACCCAAGCTGGCCTAACCACAAGAGCGTGTTTACCTCTGCCGGGCTGGAAGTGCGTGAATATGCCTATTACGACGCGGCTAACCACGCGCTGGACTTTGATGGTCTGCTGGTCAGCCTGAACGAAGCCCAGGCCGGTGACGTGGTGCTGTTCCACGGCTGCTGCCACAACCCGACCGGTATCGATCCGACGCTCGATCAGTGGCAGAAGCTGGCGCAGCTGTCGGTCGAAAAAGGCTGGCTGCCGCTGTTTGATTTCGCTTACCAGGGCTTTGCCCGTGGTCTGGAAGAAGATGCTGAAGGGCTGCGCGCCTTTGCCGCGCTGCATAAAGAGCTGCTGGTCGCCAGCTCCTACTCGAAAAACTTTGGTTTGTACAACGAACGTGTCGGTGCCTGCACGCTGGTCGCCGCCGATCAGGAGACCGTGGACCGCGCGTTCAGTCAGATGAAATCGGTGATCCGCGCCAACTACTCCAACCCGCCGGCACATGGCGCCTCCGTGGTCGCCACCATTCTGAGCAACGATGCGCTGAGGGCGATCTGGGAGCAGGAGCTGACCGATATGCGCCAGCGCATTCAGCGTATGCGCCTGCTGTTCGTCAATACCCTGCAGGAGAAAGGCGCGAGCCGCGACTTCAGCTTTATCAGCAAGCAGAACGGCATGTTCTCGTTCAGCGGCCTGAGTAAAGAGCAGGTCCTGCGTCTGCGCGAAGAGTTCGCCATCTACGCGGTCGCTTCCGGACGTATCAACGTGGCCGGTATGACGCCTGACAACATGGCGCCGCTGTGCGAAGCCATCGTCGCAGTACTGTAAGCGACAGCGTGCTCTAAGCGAGATTGACTAGTCCTGATATAGGTTGACAGCTTTTCGTCTGTAAAACGCCTGATGAACTTCATCGGGCGTTTTGTATTTCAGGGCCAGGTGTGGCCGCTCATGGTTATAAATTGACACGGATTCTTTTACCATTTCCCGGGCCTGCGCCAGGTCCGCAGGGCGCGAGAGTAAAAATTCATTTTTCAGGATACCGTTTACCCGCTCAGCCAGCGCATTCTGGTAGCAGTCATAACCATCGGTCATTGAACAGGTTATCCCATTTCTCTCATGAACTGACTGATAAAGTACCGAACAGTATTGCAGTCCTCTGTCAGAGTGATGGACCAGCGGACCTGTCGTTTTTCTCCCCCTCAGTGCTTGTCTTAACGCTTTTACCACGTTTTCTGTCTGCAGGTTCTCCCCAACATGGTAACCCACGATTTTTCTGGAGCAGGCATCAGTGACCAGACTCAGATAAGCCGTGCCGCTGCACAGCGGAAGGTAAGTTATATCAGCGACCCAGACCTGTTCTGGTTCAAGGGCGGTAGCTTGTTCAGGGCCGGGTTTCAGCAGATTAGGATGCCGGTAAAATCGATGATGGCTGTTGGTGGTTTTGTGATATGCCCGTTTCACTGGCACCAGGAGCCGGTGTTCGCTCAGCAGTCTAAACAGACGGTCCCGTCCGATATTCAGCCTTTTGCCGACCTGAGTGTTCAGCAGATAGTGCAGTTTACGTGTACCGATTCGTGGCTGACGACACCTGACCCGGGAAACAAAATCAAGGACATGAGCATATTGTTCCTGTCGTTTTGTGCGTCTTGTATTGTCCTGATACCACGCCTGTCTGCTGTGCCCCAGAAACTGGCATGCACGCGTAACGGTTATTTTTGGGGCCGGACTTTGCGCGAGCACTTGCCGGGCCGCTTTTTTACGACACTTACCCCGTAATCATTTTTCAGAACATTGATAACCGACTCAAAAAACTCAGCTTTCTGGTTTGCCAGCTCAAGCTGTTCTTCAAGTTCCCTGATTCTTTGCTCGGGTGTAAGCGGGATAGTCGTCTGGGCCACGGGCAGTTTCCTCTTCACCTTGTCAGGAAGTACGGGGCTCCAGTCAAGCCGGCCATATTTACGCAGCCAGACAAGAACGGTGGAGCGCCCCTGAATGCCATACCGCTGCTGGGCCTGGTTATAGGTCATCTCGCCTTTTTCAACTTGCTCTACAACAGCTATTTTAAAGGATAGAGGATAATCACGTTGGGTGCGTTTGAACTCAGTCATCATCACGTTCTCCGGAATTAAGTCAGGAACGTGTCAACGCTATTCAGGACGGGTCAAAAAATTCATTTTTCAGGATACCGTTTACCCGCTCAGCCAGCGCATTCTGGTAGCAGTCATAACCATCGGTCATTGAACAGGTTATCCCATTTCTCTCATGAACTGACTGATAAAGTACCGAACAGTATTGCAGTCCTCTGTCAGAGTGATGGACCAGCGGACCTGTCGTTTTTCTCCCCCTCAGTGCTTGTCTTAACGCTTTTACCACGTTTTCTGTCTGCAGGTTCTCCCCAACATGGTAACCCACGATTTTTCTGGAGCAGGCATCAGTGACCAGACTCAGATAAGCCGTGCCGCTGCACAGCGGAAGGTAAGTTATATCAGCGACCCAGACCTGTTCTGGTTCAAGGGCGGTAGCTTGTTCAGGGCCGGGTTTCAGCAGATTAGGATGCCGGTAAAATCGATGATGGCTGTTGGTGGTTTTGTGATATGCCCGTTTCACTGGCACCAGGAGCCGGTGTTCGCTCAGCAGTCTAAACAGACGGTCCCGTCCGATATTCAGCCTTTTGCCGACCTGAGTGTTCAGCAGATAGTGCAGTTTACGTGTACCGATTCGTGGCTGACGACACCTGACCCGGGAAACAAAATCAAGGACATGAGCATATTGTTCCTGTCGTTTTGTGCGTCTTGTATTGTCCTGATACCACGCCTGTCTGCTGTGCCCCAGAAACTGGCATGCACGCGTAACGGTTATTTTTGGGGCCGGACTTTGCGCGAGCACTTGCCGGGCCGCTTTTTTACGACACTTACCCCGTAATCATTTTTCAGAACATTGATAACCGACTCAAAAAACTCAGCTTTCTGGTTTGCCAGCTCAAGCTGTTCTTCAAGTTCCCTGATTCTTTGCTCGGGTGTAAGCGGGATAGTCGTCTGGGCCACGGGCAGTTTCCTCTTCACCTTGTCAGGAAGTACGGGGCTCCAGTCAAGCCGGCCATATTTACGCAGCCAGACAAGAACGGTGGAGCGCCCCTGAATGCCATACCGCTGCTGGGCCTGTTTATAGGTCATCTCGCCTTTTTCAACTTGCTCTACAACAGCTATTTTAAAGGATAGAGGATAATCACGTTGGGTGCGTTTGAACTCAGTCATCATCACGTTCTCCGGATTTAAGTCAGGAACGTGTCAACGCTATTCAGGACGGGTCAATATAAAGAAAAAGGCCGCAAATGCGGCCTTTTTTATCAGTTTGCCTCAGGTCAGTTACCAGACCGGCATCTCATCCTGCAGGAACGGATTATTGCGCCGTTCTTCACCCAGCGTGGACAGCGGACCATGGCCGGGAATAAAGGTGACGTCATCACCCAACGGCAACAGCTTATCCTTAATGGCGGCAATCAGCTGCCCATGGTCGCCGCGTGGAAAATCGCTGCGCCCCACCCCGCCCTTGAAAATCACATCTCCGGAGATCAGCAGTCGGGAAGCATTATCAAAAAAGACCACGTGACCCGGTGTATGGCCCGGACAGTGCAGAACCTGCAGCGCCACATTCCCTACATTGACCACATCGCCTTCATTGAGCCAGCGATCCGGACGCAGCGGCTGGCAATCCTCCAGGCCGAACATCCGGCTTTGCGCCGGTAATCCTTCCAGCCAGAACTCATCTTCTTTTTCCGGACCAATAACCGGTACGCCATAATGCTGCGCCAGTTCCGCCGCGGCGCCGACGTGATCGAGATGGCCATGCGTCAGCAGGATCTGCATCAGCGTGACGCCCGCCTCCGCCACCACCGCTTTGATACGTTCAGCATCGCCGCCAGGATCGACCAGCGCCGCCAGCCGGGTTTGTTCGCACCAGATAAGAGAACAGTTCTGCGCGAACGCGGTAACCGGAATAATACGATAGTTCATGACGCTCCTTTCGTTACCAGTGCCTTACGGGACCGGTATCAATATGCACAAAGTTACTACGTGGGTAATATCCTACACCACCTGCGCGCATAGATAACGCCGCTTTGCGAATATTGCTTAACGAAATACCTTCAATATGAAAATCCATGGCCTGCCCCTTGGTGTGATAGCTGTGTTTCGCTACACCACGGCTTCGTGCGCGGAGCTCATCATTGGTATCGAGGGAACGATAACCAGAGATAAGCTGGACAGGTTTGTTGCTGCCAAGTAATCCCTGCAACCGATAAAGATGATCGAACAGATTTGGATCGATGGACTTAATTTTGTTCGCGCGATAATCGCGGAAAAAATGGTTAAGTCTTGCTAATTCATCCTGAATATAGCCTCTGCCATCGAAAAACTCCGCCTTGAGCGATTCACCAGTATGCAGGTTATTCAGCGTCAAAATACGCGGACGGGGGGTCGAGAGGGTGGCAAATGCCGGCGCAGGGAGAATGGCGGCAGCACCCAGCGCAGCACCACCCAACGCCAGCAATCTGCGGCGATTAGCGTCAAATTTGTCCATGATAATCAGGTCTACAGTCAATGAATCGTTATATACTTTTTCCGCCTTACACGATGCTGAGAATCAGCACGCTATCGCTCGCCACGGCCATGATCTGCCTGGCAAAGGAGAACGTTCGCGCTAATCACGCTACGCATTGAGCGGAATGATATGTATATGCACTTCTGGCGCACGAAAGGCACCTTACCGGGCATTATTGCCAACGTCAAGGCAGCCTCACCCCAGGAAAATCGGGCGCTGCAGAGGAGCAGCGCCTGTTTTACCCAGTGCTAGGACAACAGAATCCATTGAACTACTTCATTTACCTGATTAATTGTTCAGCTTTCGTCAGAATTTGTGCGCTGGATCGCGCGGTGATATCGTAATTGTAAATATCTGTTCGATATTGTGTACGTCCATCAGCATCTACAAACGCGGTTAAGTAATATAAATTTACCGGTATATTTTGCCGGATATTGACATAACGCGTGTCCCCTTGCTTCAGAGCATCGGAAATACGCGTGTCATTCCAGCCTGCATCCTGCAGCAGCATATTGGCCAGCTCCGAAGCCTTATTCACCCGCACACAACCTGAACTGAGCGCGCGAACATCTTTCTGGAACAAATTATGGTTCGGCGTATCGTGCAGATAGATGGCATCCGAACTCGGCATATTAAATTTATAGCGCCCCAGCGAGTTACGCGCCCCGGGCGCCTGCTGAAAACGGAACGGCAAATTGTTCTCCGTAATGGTCGACCAGTCGACCCGGTAAGGATCAATCGCCTCTTTACTGTTCCAGCCGCGCATCACGGTGTAGCCATGCTGCTCCAGATAGCCGGGATTGTTACGCACTTTCGGCAGAATGTCTTTGCGCGCCAGGGTCGGCGGTACGTTCCACGGCGGATTGACCACCACGTTATTCAGCGCACTGCTCATCATTGGCGTTTTGCGGTCCGGACGCCCCACGATCACCCGTGAAGCCAGCACCTGACTGCCGTCCTGGTAATAGACCAGCGAGAACGCAGGAATATTCACCATAATGCCGGTGGACAATTTGCCCGGCAGCAGACGTAGCCGCTGAATGTTTAGCGCCAGCACCCCTGCACGCTGCGCCGAGGAGACATTAAGCCAGTCGCGGGTGGACTGGCCGATAACGCCATCTGCCCCCAGCCCCTGCATGGCCTGAAAGCGCTTAACGCCCTCCACCAGCTGGCGATCGTACACACCGCGCGCCGCAGGTTTACTCTTCTTCTTCGCCGACGGGCTCACCACGTCGCCGGGCAGAACGATATTCGCGGTATTCTCCAGCATGCCGGTACGCTGGAGGATCTCGCGCAAGGCGCCGATATCATTGCTCCACTCGCCGGGACGCAGCGAGCCGCTGCCGGTCATCTGCGGCCATGGTCGTGAATCAGCCACCAGCGCCAGCAGCGACTGGTGCATGGCCTCATATTGCGGATGATGCGGCGCCAGGCCGGCGATAAACGCCGGCAGAGAACCATTGTCCAGCGCCAGCTGCCACTGGTTAATGACCGACAGCGGCGGGGTCGCCATCTTGTACGGTGTCGAGCTATATAACCAGCGAGTCCCCTGGGTGGGGATGCCGCTGATAAAGTGCAGATAGCCCATCATGGCATCCGACAACACCACATCGCGCGCCATGCCGCTGACGGCGGGATCGGTCAACAGGCTGACCCAGGTGGTAAATTGTGGCTGAAAACCGGCGATGGCAATTTCCGCCAGCTGCTGCTGAAACGCCTGCACGGCCTCACGGTTTTCCCACATCGGTTTCATATCCCTGGCGGCGTACAGCGACACCAGCGGATTCATAAAGACGGGTTTGTAGCCAGCCGGCAACAGCGCCTCGATCTGCGCGCGACTGTGCGCCGCGGCTTCCATCGACAGCGGCTGCTCACCGGCCAGCTTCGCGACCGCCGGTGATTGCCCATCGCTTTGCGCCAGCGCGACGGAAAGCTCGCCAGGCGTTGCGGAACTATCACCTGGTACGACTTCAGGCTCTGCGGCCTGGACATTGAACAGCGGAGCAAATGCCAGTGCCAGGCTCAGACTGAGCGCTGACAATGGACGACCATACCGTTTCTTTAGCAACATCCCTTGCCCCCTGTTGTCACACATTGCTGCCCACAAAATTGGGGCTCTTTTTCAGTATATAAAGACGAAAAGGCTTTTGCCTTACCTAATGTAAAGAAGCTTAAAGATTATACCATCCAGGCATACCGAACTGGATAGCAAAAAGGGCAACTTAACGTTGCCCTTTTCACCGCTTCCCCGCCAGAATTTGGCCGCATCCTCAGGAGGCGTCGGCCGTCCCCGGTACGGTTTCCGGCAGCGGCGCGGCAAACCCGCGCAGCCCCACCACATGGACGTGTTCATGGTTGTTAACCACTTTACGTACCAGCTTATAGGTGGTGCCTTTCTCCGGACTGATATTTTCTGGTGCCGCGATAATCAGCTGCATCTCCAGTCGTTCGCACAGCTCGAACAAGGTGGCGATAGAGCGGGCGTCAAGACGCGCCGCCTCGTCGAGGAACAGCAGACGGCAAGGTGAGATATCCTTGCCGCGCAGACGACGGGACTCATCCTCCCAGCTCTGGACTACCATCACCAGAATCGACATCCCGGTACCGATCGCTTCCCCCGTCGACAGTGCGCCGGACTCGGCGCGCAGCCAGCCGTCGGAACCACGGTTAACCTCCACTTCCATCTCCAGATAGTTGCGGTAGTCGAGCAGCTCTTCGCCGATGGTTTGCGGTGTGCGCTGTCCCATGTCGATCTGCGGATTCAGACGTTGATAAAGCTTAGCCAGCGCCTCCGAGAAGGTCAGACGATTGCTGTTAAACAGATCCTGATGCTGCTCATGCTGCTCGGAGAGCACGTCGAGCAGCGTCGAGTGGGTCTCGCGTACGTTAACGTTCAGCCGTACGCTGTTGACCTGGCCAAAGGAGACACTCTGCAGCCCCTGGTTGAGCATCCGAATACGGTTCTGCTCACGCTGAATAGTTTTGCGAATAATATTGGCCACGCTGCGTGAGCTGATCGCCAGCTTTTGTTCGCGGTTGGTCAGCTCTTCGGTCAGGCGACTGAGCTCGATCTCCATCTGCTCGATCGCTTCCACCGGATCATCGGTGCGAATAATATCCTGACGAATACGCTCGCGCAGATGCTGGTAAACGGCAACGAAGAACTGAATTTTGCGCTCCGGACGCTTCGGATCTTCCGAAATACGCAGCACATCGCGCAGGTGTTCGTTATCGGCGACGGCCAGACGCAGCGCACCCAACGCTTTATCCGACATCGACCGCAGATCGTCGGCGGAGAGATAGGCCAGCTCGCGGCGATGCAGACGACGTTCGACGCCGTTGTCTTTCACCAGACGCATCACCGCGCACCAGCCCGCCTTGGCGGTCACCACCTGCTCACGCATTTCGCAGTAATCGCGCTCCAGCTTGCGCAGTTTACGGGTCAGGTTATCCATTTCCGCTTCGCAGAAGGTCAACGCTTTCTCCAGCTGATTGCGACGGGAGCGGTTATTGCTCAGCTGCATATGCAGCTCATCGCGACGCTGACGCGCGCGCTCTTCCGCGCCGGCATCAGCACGCACGCCAATGTCCTGCAGCTCTTTATACAGATCGTTGAGCAGCTCTTTCTTGGTGTCATACGAGCTCTTCAGCGAGGCCAGCACCTGATTGTACTGACTGAGCTGCGCCGCATGGGTCCGCATCGCCTCGCGCGCGCGGCTGCGTTCGGATTCCGCCTGCTCCAGGCGCTGGCGCAGCTTCTCGTTGAGATCGCTGTTGCCGCTGAGCATTTCCGCCGAATCGGAGTAGCTAAAGTGGGCCCGGCGCTGCACGACTTCCGCCAGGGCAAAAGCCTGCTGACGCGCTTCGCGCTGGGTTTGCTGCGCATAGGCGTAATCTTCTTTCAGCTGTTCAAATTGCTCCGGGTCGCTCTGCAGCACCGAAACGATAGGCTCCAGCTTCGCCAGCTGATTGCCGTGCTGCTGAATAAAGCGCGCCGCCTCCTGGGCTTCATCCAGACGTTCCTGGATCTCGTCCACACGATCGGCCAGCGTATCATCCGCCAGCAGGTTCAGGCGCGGCAGCAGACGGTTAAGCGCCGACACGCCCTCTTTCGCCTGCTCGTATTGCACGCGGTTCTGCTGGTTATCGTTTTCATGGGCGCTCAGCGCACGCTCCAGCTCGCCGCGGCGGCTGTTAAGCTTGCGGATCTCTTCTTCCGGATCGTCCTCGAAAGCCACCGCCAGGTGGCTGCCGATGAAGCGGCTAAAGGCCTGGTGCAGACGCTGGGTTTTTTGTACATCGAACGACAGGGTGGCGAAACGCTCAGACAGCGATTCACGCTCGGCATGCAGTGTTTCAATGCGGTTTTCACGCGCCGCGCGACCAAACAGCGGCAGCGTTGGAAAGCGCGAATAACGCCACTGGCGGTCGGCAATCTTCACCACCACCGCCTTTTCCAGCTCGTCAACGCTGAATACGCTGTCGTCAAACGACTGCGGGTCGCCTTCGATCAGATACAAATCTTCCGGGCAATCTTCCAGTCCTTCGAGCTGCTCCGCCACCTGCGACAGATCCGGTACCACGATCGCATGGCGCGACGGGCCGTACAGCGCGGAGAAGTACGGCGCATCGTCCAGGCTGACGTCATCGTAGATCTCAGACAGCAGAACACCGCCAAAGCGTTCCGCCAGCGCGTTAAGGCGCGGATCTTCCGAACCGCCCGGCTGGCTGAGACGCTCGATTTCTTCATCGATGGCGCGTTTGCGGGCACCGACCTCGTCACGTTCAACGATAGCCTCGCGCTCACGCTCCAGCAGCTGCTGCAGATATTCGGTGACCTCCTGGCCGGACTCAAACTGCTCGCCGCTCTGCTCGCATAGCTGGTTAAGACTGTTCTGCGCCGCCAGCCAGATCGGCGCCCGGCGCATCAGCGTCTGAGTGCGCGACTGCAGCTGCTCCAGCTCCTGGCGCAGCGCCATGCGCTGCTCCTGAGCGTTAGACACGCTGTCGGCCAGCGACGCGATGCGCGCTTCCAGCTCCTGATGCAGCGTTTCCAGATCGTCGATCTCGTAGCGTTTGCCCTGGCGCTTGCAGAATTCGGCCAGCTGGCGCTCGGCGTCCTGCTGCTCGCGCAGACGCTGCTCCAGCTCATTGAGGCGGCTGCGCAGCCCCTGCGCCTGCTCGGCCTGATGGCGCTGGTTCACGCCGTCGCGCAGCAATTCGCGCGCCACGTCCCAGGCTTCGTTGCGCGCCAGCGGGCCGTTAATCGCCGCCACCAGCTGGTAGGCCTGTTCAAACTGGCTGTGCGCGGTTTGCGCCACGCTCATTTTTTGTTCCAGCGACAGCATTTTCTCCGTCGCTTCCTGCTCTTTCGCCTGGAAGGTTTCCAGCCACTCGTCGGCGCTCTCCGGCGTCAGGTCCGGCAGATGGCACAGCGCCTTCGCGCGCTCCAGCGCCTGCAGCGCCTGGTTATACTGAATGGCGCGGGTCTGCTGGACGTCGAGCGCCTGCTGATAGTCGGCAAGCTGGTTTTTAAGCTCATCCACTTCCAGCTCGGCGGCCTCAGCGCGGGCTTCGTTCTCTTCCTGCTGATCGGCAGCTTCCGCCACCACTTCATTTTGCTCTTCCAGACGGATCTGCAGCTCATCGAGATCTGCTTCGTAGCGCTCGATTTTTTCCTGCTGACGCAGCGCCGTCTGCACCAGGTTCAGATGATCGCTGGCGGCCTGGTAATCCGCTTCCAGATCGCCTTCGGCACCGTTATGCTCCTGCAGCTCGCGCGCCATGTCGACGTGCTTATACTGTTCCGCCGCCAGCTGCGAACGCGAGGTGAAGAGATCGCGACGATACTCCAGCGCCTTATCAAGATGAATGCGCCGCTCGTTGGCGTGACGCATATAGTCCGCCGCCACGTAGTTGGTGGCTTCGCTGATCAGGTGTTTGAATAGATCGCGGTCGGACTGCGTGACGCGAATGGCTTCCAGGGTCATGCGGTTTTCCCGCAGCGCCGCTTCCATGTCCTGGAACGCTTTACGCACGCCGCTGTTTTCCGGCAGCAGATAGTCGCGCAGCGAGCGGGTAATGGTGCTGGAGATCCCGCCGTACAGCGAGGCCTCGATCAGGCGGTAGTATTTGCTACGATCGGAGGCGGAACGCAGACGACGCGCCACGACGCCCAGATCGAACATCAGCGAGTGGTACTCGGTTATCGAGTTAAACTGCTTGAACTGGACCCCTTCCATCGTCTCCAGCTTGTCTTTCAGCTCGTTGAGACTGACGACGCGCGCCTGGCGATCGTTGAGCGTCTCGGTCAACAGCTGGGTCGGCAGGATGGAGGTCGGCAACCCCTGAATGGCAAAAGGCTTGATATCGACTTTGCGATCGCGCCCGGCAACCTGCTGTAGACGCACGCCGACCACCACGCGCTGATGGCGGGAGTTGATCACGTCAAGCACGGAGTAACAGACCCCGGCGCGCAGCTTACCGTGCAGGCCTTTATCGCGCGAGCCGCTGGTGGCCCCCGCCTCGGTGGTGTTACGGAAGTGCAGCAGGGTTAAATCGGGGATCAGCGCCGTGACGAAGGCCGCCATGGTCGTCGACTTACCGGCGCCATTCCCCCCGGAGAGGGTGGTAACCAGTTCGTCAAGATCAAAGGTTCGGGCAAAGAAGCCGTTCCAGTTAACCAGCGTCAGCGAGCGAAATTTACCGCGTTCAATCATTACTCTTCCTCCCCGCTATCCGGCTGGTTTTCTTCATTCTCATCATTGAGCTGCAGGTGATTTTCCAGGGCCATCGCTTCCCCGTCGCGGATCAATCGGCGCTGCGCCTCGCGCGGGTCGTCGCCGGCGCGCACATCGGCGCCAAAGCGGAATACCGATTCGGTGATGCGGAATTTGCTGCTGTCGTGGCCCATAAACCACACCATCCCCAGACGGCGCAGGCGGTTAAGCGACGCACGCATCTTTTCCTGCAGCTTCTGGCGGTCAAGATCGGAGCCGGTGGAACGGTTGTTCACCAGCTTCAGCAGTTTGGCCTCATCCGCCAGGGTCAGCAGCTCGTCATAAAGCTCCTGCTGGGTGAAAATGCCTTCGTTTGCCAGACGCTCGGGGCTGAGATAGAGATAGCAAAGAATTTTGCCCACCATCATATCCAGCTCCGACAGCACCGAGCGCGAAATCAGGGTAGTGGAGCGCGGGCGCAGGTAGAAGAACCCCTCCGGCGCGCGGATCAGCTCGACGTTATAGCGAGCGTAAAACTCTTCCAGGTAATCCTGAAAATCCATCAAAAATGCGTGATTATCCAGCTCGTCGAGACCGATATGCCGGCCCGCGCGCAGGGCGCTGTCCAGCGCCGGAAATAACGGATTGGCCAACGCCTGCGCCAGCTTAACCGGCATCACTTGTTCAATATTTGTCGATGACATGCGCCTGTACCTTGGCTCCGTAATCATTAATCGGCTGCCATTTTGCCGGCAGTCCGGTGAAATCTGCCTGGGCCACGCCCAGCTGTACCGCCTGATCCACGACGATCCGCGCCACGTCGAAATGACGCCCGCGCGGATACTGCGCCAGGAATTCGCGCGCCACCAGGCCGAGATCCAACGGTATACCTTTCTCTTTATACACCGTCAGCTGCGCTTCAATTAGCGCCGCCAGCTGCTCGCGAATTTCGTTAAACTCTTCAAATTCAAGATCCGCTGGCAGTTCGCCGGTGACCTCTTCATCGCGCAGCGCCATCTCTTCATCACGCATATCCAGCAGACGATCGGCGTTGGCGTAAGTCAGCGCCCACGGCTCATCAAAATAGGTCTGTACCGACTGGCGCAGACGCTGGGCGAAGACGCGGTTTTTATCCATATCGATAGCGGTACGGATAAACTTATGCACGTGGCGGTCGTAGCCGATCCACAGGTCAATGGCCTGCTGACCCCAGCTGACGATGCGGTCAAGTTTGCTTTGCAGGTCGAATACCAGCCGGTCGACAAAATGCAAATCGTCGCGCGCCAGGGTCGAATCCTGAATGCGCAGCAGATTCGCCTGCAGTTTGTCCCCCGCCGCATCCAGCGTATCCTGCAGTTCGCGCAGCGTGCCGGAGGTTTCCGACAGCAGCAATTCACAGCTGGAAATCGCCGCCCGCCAGTCTTTATTCAGCAACTGCGCGATATCGTCTTTCACCAGTTGCTGCTGCTCATCCATGATGCGCTGCGTCAGGTCAATGCTGTCGAAAATTTCCGCCACGGAATATTTCAGCGGCGCAAAAACGTTGCGATGCCAGTGGAATTCATCGCCCCCCTCCTCCGCCGCGTCCGCCGCGCGCTTCAGCTCACCGGCGACGATCGATAGCTGCATCGAAAGACGCAGCGTCGAGAATTCGCGCTGACGAATATAGTAATCGGTGATCCCGATCCCCAACGGCGTCAGGCGATAGATTGCATTGCCTTCAGTTACTTCGCTGGTAAAGCGGTTCAGCAGACGCTGGCGCACCAAATCGTTAATTGCGTTATTGGCGCGCTGGCTGATGGTTTCGCTGGTCTGCTCAAACGCATCACTGACGTGGCGGAACGCATCCACCAGTTCTCCCTCGCTCATTTCCCCTTCCAGCCGTTCGCCATTCAGGGTGGCAATCGCCAGCAGAAAAGAGAGTCTGTCGACCGGCAGCGAGATAGAAAAATCATTTTTCCTGGCCCAGGCAACCAGTTCGGGGACTGTCTGGGAAAATTCACTCATACTTTATCCTTGCATCTGCGGCTATGAGCCTGGCTCTTAAGCGCGGTGACATGAATATAACGGCCCAGGCTGAGATACGGCTCCTGACGACAGTAGCGCGTCTCCAGCGCCAGCAGCGCCGCATAGCTGTCATGCTGTTGGCGTTTTTCACGCAGATAATCATGAAACACCCGCACGCCGGTTTTGCTGACAATCTGCCAGCCAATCTCTTCCAGCCAGTGATAAACCTGCTGCGGTTCACGCGGATAATCCGGCGACAGCGTGCGTTTTTTCTTTTTTGGCATGCCCAGTTGTACGTAATCGAAATTACCGGCCACCATATTGTGCATCAGCAGGCCGTTAGCATTGTAGAACATCAACGACAGCCCACCGCCAGGACGCAGCGTCGACCAGAGCGTACGCAGCACCGTCTGGGGCTCCGCCACCCACTCCAGCACCGCATGAAACAGTACCAGATCGACCGGGCTTTCCAAATGCTGTGCAATATCCTGAGCCGCGCATTGTACAAAATGCATGTTGTCGATCACACCTTTATCGGCAGCCGCCTTGCGGGCACGCGCCACCATTTCAGCGGAGAGATCGCACAGCGTCACGTGATGGCCCAGTTGCGCGACTTTGATGGCCGTTTGCCCTTCACCGCCGCCGGCATCCAGCACCCTCAGCGGTCCCGGCCCCAGCTGCGCCAGTAAAGGTTCCAGATCCTGCCAGAGGATCGCCTGACGCAACTGGCCTTTTGTGGTGCCGTAAATATTGCGCGAAAACTTTTCAGCAATGTCATCGAAATTGCGATCCTGCACGGGCGACTCCACAAGCCAACACAAAACCGCTATTTTGTCATACCCACGGAGAGAATGAAGCGATCTGTTATAAGATCCGAACATAACTTTGGTTATATGGTTAAAAAAGGAACCATCTGGCATGCTTTTCACGCTAAAAAAGATTGTCGGCGGTCTGCTGCTGCCGCTTCCCGCCCTGTTGTTGTTGATCGGTATCGGGATCGGTCTGCTGTGGTTTAGCCGCTTTCAACGTACCGGGAAGTTTTGCGTGAGCCTCGGCTGGCTGCTGCTGGCGCTACTGAGCCTGCAGCCCGTGGCCGACAGCCTGCTGAAACCGATAGAAGATAGCTATCCCACCTGGCGCGGCGAGCAGCCGGCAAGCTACGTGGTGGTACTGGGCGGTGGCTATACCTGGAACCCGGAGTGGGCGCCAAGCTCTAACCTTATCAATAACAGTCTGCCGCGCCTGACGGAGGGCATCCGCCTGTGGCAGGCGAATCCCGGCTCGAAAATGATTTTTACCGGCGCGGCGGCGAAAACGAATCCCGTGAGTACGGCGGAAGCTGGCGCGAGAGTGGCGGAGAGCCTCGGCGTACCGCGCAGCGATATCATTGTGCTCGATCGGCCAAAAGATACGGAAGAGGAAGCCCTTGCAGTGAAGCGTGCCATCGGCGATGCGCCCTTCCTGCTGGTGACCTCGGCGTCACACCTTCCGCGGGCGATGATTTTCTTTCGTCATGCCGGGCTGGATCCGCTGCCCGCGCCGGCCAATCAGTTAGCGGTGACCTCAGCGCTTAATCCATGGGAGCGGGCCATCCCGTCTCCCGTGTGGTTGATGCACAGCGACCGTGTCGGCTATGAAACGCTCGGTCGCATCTGGCAATGGCTGAAAGGTAGCTCAGACGAGCCAGGGCAGGAGTGATTTGCTCGCGAGGTCGAAACGGGCGCGATCAAAGCGCCCGGTATTGACCAGACTATCCACCTCATCCCACAGCAGATAGAGCCAGCGCCGCCAGACGAATGCCTCGGAAACTGGCGCCTGCTGCAGGTAGCGCCATAGCAGTTGCTCGGCCTGGCCCCCCTCGGCCAGGCGGAACAGTTCATACTCGCGCGGCGCCCACAGCATCATCCCCGGACCGACCATCGCCAGCAGCTGATCGCTGCGCGGGTCTTTGAGCATGCTGCGCAGGGTGAAGTTACCATGCACCAACACAGCATTGTCATTGAAATCACGGAACAGCTCCGGAAGGCACTCGCGGGAGCGGAACAAAAGGCGCTTATCCTGCATGGTCAGGCCGGTGTCCTGATACAGGTTCAGGGTGCTCCACAATATCTCTACCCGCTGGCGGTACCAGTTCGGCCACAGGTTTTCCTGGGTATTGTCGACCATTCCCACGCAGCCGCCGCTGTCCTGACGATGCCAGGCCAACAGCGCCTCGACGATTTGCTCCTGCAATTGCTCCCAGCGCGCCGGGGTGCGCGTCGGCGCCTCCACCGGTACGCCGCGCAGGCGCTCAAGCAGCAGCACATCTGGTCCGGGATGCTCTTCGTGCGTCATCACGCCGTAAACCACCGGCATACGCACCGTACCACTGCGCGCGAGGGTGGAGATCTTCCATGCCAGTTGCCGCGCCACGCCGGGCGTGGTGAAACTTCGCGCCAGCAGCGGCATCGGGTTTCCCTGCGCATCATACAGCGACCACAGCGCCGTAGCGGCTTGTTCACTGACACACTCCACCCGGCTTAACTTTTCGCCCAGCAGATGACTGAGTTCGGTTCGCAACTGTTCCATTGTCGATTACCCCTATGAACACTACTGGTTTCATAATGAGCGCCCGCACCTGGGTTGTCATCGGATAAGATCAAAAAGGGGCAAAAAAAGCGAAAACCGGCGGGAATATCCCCTCCCGCCGGGAGGGGAAAGAGGACTAACGCAGCTCAGCGCGCACGCGCTCCAGATCTTCCGGGGTATCGACACCGGTGCCGGGCACTTCGGCCGCCACGGCGACATGGATTTTCTCGCCATACCACAGCACGCGTAGCTGCTCGAGCATTTCAATTTGCTCCAGCGGGCTCGGCGCCCAGCTGACATAGCGACGAATAAAGCCGGCGCGGTAGCCATAGATGCCGATGTGACGCAGCAGGGAATCACCGATGGTCTCACGGGAGTGAGCAAAGCGATCGCGATCCCAGGGTATGGTGGCACGGGAGAAATAAAGCGCATAACCTTGCGCATCCATCACCACTTTCACCGCATTTGGATTAAACGCCTCTTCCGCATCGTGGATCGGTACCGCCAGCGTTGCCATTCCGCTGCTGCTGGACGCCAGATTCTCCGCCACCTGGCGAACGATCGCCGGCGGGATCATCGGCTCATCGCCCTGAATATTGACGATAATAGTGTCATCACTGAACGCGCACTTCTCCACCACTTCCGCCAGCCGTTCAGTGCCGGACTGATGATCGGCACGGGTCATACAGACCTCGCCGCCGGCGGCTTCAACCGCCCGGGCGACTTCTTCGTGATCGGTGGCGACAATAATGCGATCCGCGCCGGATTCGCGCGCACGCTCCAGCACATGGACAATCATCGGTTTGCCGTTAATGTCCTGCAGTGGTTTTCCCGGCAGGCGCGTAGAGGCGAAACGCGCAGGAATAATAACCACGAAACTCATGAGTGACTCTCTTCAACCGTCAGCGCTCGGGCCTCTGTCTCCAGCAGCACAGGAATACCATCGCGCAGCGGAAACGCCAGACTATCAAGTTTGCAAATAAGTTCTTGCTTATCCTGACTGTAATAAAGCTTACCGTTACAGACCGGGCAGGCGATGATTTCAAGTAAACGATGATCCATGTTTCCTCCTGATGGACCGGATAGATTTCTCAGCAGCATATCACAGGAAGCTTGACGCCGGGATCAATCGGCGTCGATTTCCCACCCTTGTGTCTGGCCGATAAACAGCCCTTCCGGCAGGCGTTGGCACAGGATCCGTTCCGCCGATTGCCAGCGCGCGAAGTCGTTAATCGCCCGGCGCAGCCCCTGTTCCAGACCTCGGGTGATCTTCACCCCGTCCTCCAGCCACAGGGAGAAGATCTCCAGCTCCCGGCGTTTGCGATGTATTTTACTGTCCATTCGCCCAACCAGCTTACCCTGGTGCAGCAAGGGCAGTACAAAATAGCCATACTGCCGCTTCGGCGCCGGCGTATAGCACTCCAGACGATAGCTAAAGTTAAACAGTTGCTCGGCGCGTTTTCGATCCCAGACCACCGGGTCGAAGGGAGAGAGCACGGCGCTATGGCTGGGGGTAAGTTTACCGCCGGGCGCGGACTCCAGCTGCGCCAGCGCGTCGCGATGCAGCCACATCTCGCCAAGGGCTTCGACATTAACCGGCACCACGAGGCCCTCTTCCTGCCAGGCCGCCAGCAGAGCCGGTAACGCAGGCTGACGTAAGCGATAGTAATCGGCCAGCCACTGGGGGCGAAAGATACCGAGACTGCGGGCGCTGTTGCGCAGCATGATGGCCTCTGCTTCATCGCGGGAAAGCGCGTCGCGCGCGTCGTCCCAATGCGGCATCACTCGCCGGGTTAAATCATAGACACGGTGAAAGTTACGCCGCTCTACCACCATCACTTCACCGGCAGTAAACAATCCTTCGAGGTGGCGCTTATGCGGTTTCCACTCCCACCAGCCGCTGGCGCCTTTGCGTGGGTGGGAAAAATCCGCCGAGCGAACCGGGCCGTTTTGCCCGATATGCGCCAGCAGCTCGGCAATACTCCCGGCATGCTCCTCCATCCACGCGCGATGGTATTTCCAGCCCATATTGTCAGGATTCAACATACGATGGCGCACCAGGGCAAAGTCGCTGCGAGGCAGAAAACAGGCTTCATGCGCCCAGTACTCCATCAGTTCGCCGCTACGCAGCGACTCATCCAGCCAGTGCTGTGGATAGTTACCCAGGCGACTGAACAGCACGAGGTAGGGGCTGCGGGCCACCACGTTGATAGTATCGATTTGCAGCAGCGACATCTGCTGAATGGTAGAAAGGATGTCATTCGGGCGAGCGCGACGCCGGGGCTTTTTTAACACCCCCTGCGCCGCGAGATGAAGATGGCGCGCCTCGTTAAGCGATAATTGCAATACCGACATGCAGGTTCTCCGTCAGGAATTCCAGCACAGCGGCGGGCAAAGCCGGCGCCTCGGTTAACGTTGCGCCAACGTCGCTAAGTCCGCGAGCAACCGCTGTGCGCGTTCATCGGCCATTATGGCGTCGACCGGTAAATACCACCAGTTCGCGGCGGCGAAATCGCGACATTTCACCGCGTCTTTCTCGGTCATCAGCAGCGTCTGATCGGCGGTTACCAGAGCGGCGACGTCGGCCTGACTCAGCGCCTGATGGTCCGCCAGGGCTACGGTTTTAACCGGCTGGACGCCACAGTTTTCAAGGGTGGCGAAAAAGCGCGGCGGATGGCCGATGCCGGCCATCGCCACTACGTTCGTGAAAGTCGAGACATCGCGACGTTCGCCGGTAAGCAGGTTAACCGCCATCCCGGGACGCAGTTGCATCGGGATCTCCCCCGGACGCGCTACGCCACCGTTAACGATAACTGCATCAACGCTTTGCAAGCGCGACGCCCGCTCGCGCATCGGCCCGGCCGGTAACCACCAGCCGTTGCCAAAGCGGCGCACGCCGTCGATAACGACAATTTCTCTGTCCCGCGCCAGCTTATAGTGCTGCAACCCGTCGTCGGTCACGATAATCTGCAGATCGTGCGCGCTGAGCAATGCTTTTACCGCGTCGCTGCGCAGCGGAGCGACAGCGACCGGCGCGCCGGTACGCTGATGGATTAACACCGGTTCATCACCGGCCTGCGCCGTACTGGTCCTGTCGTCCAACACCAGCGGATAGCGTTCAGCTTTACCGCCGTAGCCGCGAGACACGACGCCAACGCGAATACCGCGCTGCTGCAACTGCTCCACCAGCCAGATCACCACCGGCGTTTTGCCATTACCGCCGGCGGTGAGGTTACCGACCACCACCACCGGCACCGGCGCGCGCCAGGCTTTTTGCCACCCCAGCTGATAGCTGAGGCGAATAACCGCACTCACCAGGCCATACAGCCAGGAGAGCGGCAGCAGCAGGCGCCACAGCGGCGATTCCCCGGACCAGATACGTGCGATCATTCGCCGAATTGCATCTTATGCAGCTGAGCGTACACGCCTTTATGCTCCAGCAGGTCGTGGTGCGTTCCGCGCTCTACGATCCGCCCGTCTTCAACCACCACGATTTCGTCGGCCTGCTCAATGGTCGACAGACGGTGGGCGATAACCAGCGAGGTACGGTTTTTCTGCAGCTCATCCAGCGCCGCCTGAATGGCACGCTCGGACTCGGTATCCAGCGCCGAGGTGGCTTCATCAAGGATCAGGATCGGGCTGTTGCGCAGCAGCGCACGGGCGATAGCAATACGCTGGCGCTGACCGCCGGACAGCATCACGCCATTTTCGCCGATGATGGTATCCAGACCATTGTCCATCTTATTGATGAAGTCCATGGCGTAGGCCATCCGCGCAGCCTCTTCTATCTGCTCGCGGCTGTACTCTTCGGTACGCGCATAGGCGATATTGTTGGCGACGGTATCGTTGAACAGGTGCACATTCTGTGACACCAGCGCCACCTGATCGCGCAGCGAGCTCAGCTTGTACTCGCGCAGGTCGTGGCCATCCAGCAGGATCTGCCCGTCGTCGACATCGTAGAAGCGTGTGATCAGGCTGGCGATGGTCGATTTACCCGACCCGGATCGTCCCACCAGGGCGACGGTTTTCCCTTCCGGGATATCGAGATTGATATTGCGCAGCGCGGCCACTTCGCGACCCGGATAGGTAAAGGTGACGTTCTCGAACTTGAGATTGCCTTTCGCCCGCTCAATGACCCGCGTACCTTCGTCTTTTTCCTGCTCGGAATCGAGGATCGCAAACAGCGTCTGGCACGCCGCCATCCCGCGCTGGAACTGGGCATTGACGTTGGTCAGCGACTTCAGTGGACGCATCAGCGCAATCATCGAGGAGAAGACCACGGTAATGGTCCCGGCGGTCAGGGTGTCCATCACGCTCGGGAAGCTGGCGGCATACAGGACAAAGGCCAGCGCCAGTGAGGCGATAAGCTGAATGATTGGATCAGAGATGGAAGAGGCAGAAACCATTTTCATGCCCTGCAGACGCATCTTGTTGCTGACCTTATCAAACCGTTTGGTTTCTACTTCCTGGCCGCCAAACATCAGCACTTCTTTGTGTCCTTTCAGCATCTGCTCGGCGCTGGTGGTAACCTGCCCCATCGTGTTCTGCATATTTTTACTGATATTGCGAAAGCGCTTGGAGACCACGCGGATCGCCACTGACACAATCGGCGCCAGCACGATCAGGATCAGCGACAGCTGCCAGCTATAATAGAACATCATCACAAACAGGCCGATAATCGATGCCCCTTCACGGACCACGGTGATCAGCGCGCTGGAAGAGGAGGAGGCGACCTGCTCAGAATCATAGGTGATACGTGACAGCAGCGTTCCGGTAGACTGCTTGTCAAAGAAGGCCACCGGCATGCCCATCATGTGGCCGAACAGGCGACGACGCATGGTCATCACAACTTTGCCGGAAACCCAGGAGATACAATAGCTCGAGATGTAGCTGGTGATCCCACGCAGCACCATCAGTCCGATAACCACCAGCGGCATCCATAGCAGCACTGAGCGATCCGTTTTACCAAAACCATCATCCAATAACGGTTTAAGAAGCGATAACATGAAGGTGTCACTGCCCGCGTTAAGCACTAACGCCACCGCCGCTACGATTAGCCCGGCTTTAAACGGTGCGATAATCGGCCAAAGTCGGCGGAAGGTCTGCCACGTGGAGAGATCTTTATCGTTCTGCATTCAATAAACCAGCTTGTGTTGAAATAGCCGCATATTCTACCCGTTATCGGCGGGCGCGCCAAACCACTGATGATACCAACGGGGTAAAACTTGATCCCGTAAGCTGTGGATTTGCCACCCTTCTGTGGAAAAAACCACCGTTATCTGCCCCAGCTGCGGCGTAGCGAACCAGCGATACCCCCTCTGGCGATAGCGCTGAACGACCTTATACGAGGGCATCCGCCACGCATTGTAGCGCGAAGCAGAGGCCAGCGCGGCCACCCCCTCCACCCGGCGGACCAACAGCGCGCTGGAGGAGGTATTACTGCCGTGGTGGGGAACCTGAATAAGTGTAGACGTCAGATGCTGCCAGTAGCGGCTGATCATCGCCTGCTCCGCCTGACGTTCAATATCGCCAGTCAGCAGGATGCTGGAGCGACCATCATCGATCCGCACCACACACGAGTGATTATTCCCCTTGGCCGTGCTGCCTGGCAGCGGCCAAAGCGCCTGGAAAGTAAGCCCCTGCCACTGCCAGCGCTCGCCGCGATGACACGGCAGATGCTGCGCCCAGCCTAAAGGGCTGCGCACCCACGCCTGCGGCCATGCCTGTAGCACTGAATTAAGGCCGCCGCGATGATCAAGATGCTCATGGCTCAGCACAATGCCCTGCAGCTGTAGATGGTGCCAGCGCAGCCATGGGATAATCACCTGTTGACCGCTGTCACCCTGCGGCCATGCTGGCCCGGTATCATACAACAGCGCCTTACCGTGACGCTCAATCACCATCGCCAACCCCTGCCCGACATCCAACATCGTCACCCGCCATTCGTCCGCAGGTGGTTGTCGGCCGAATGGCCACATCAGCAAAAACAGCACGCTGAGACACAGCGCCGGTGAATGCCGCCAGCTCTGAAAACGCCAGCCCATCACCAACAGCCACGGCAGGCTACTGATCCACAGCCAGCGAGCATCAAGCGTCAACCAGCCGTCCGGTAAACGTCTTAATCCCCAGAACAATACCGCCAGCACGCGATCGGCCGCCAGCCAGAGTAGCGACTCCACTATCTCCGGCCCCGTGAGATGCACCAGCATCGCGGTCAGAATAAGCGGCACCGCCAGCAGGGTGACTAACGGTACCGCCAGTAAATTAGCCGCCATGGACGTCAGGCTTATGCCGTGGAATAGCAACAGCTGCAACGGCATCAGCAGCAGCGTCACGCCAGCCTGCAAATGAACAAGAGCCATTAAGGCCTTCCACGGCCAGCGCCCGGCAGGAAGCGGTAGCCACTGGAACCAGAAGATCAGCCCCGCCACGGCAAAAGCGGACAGCCACAGGCTTTGCGACAGGACCGCCAGCGGGTCGGCAATGAGTATCGCTCCCAGACAACAGAGCCACACCTGCCACGCCGTCCAGCGCTGGCCCGACAAACGCAAAGCGCAGCAGACCGCAAGCCCTACGCAGGTTCGCAGTGCCGGCGGCTGCATACCGGTCAACCAGGCGTAGCCGATGGCGCCGAGCAGCCCGGCCAGCAGCGGCATTCGCCAGCCGATCCAGCTGCCCGGGAAAAGAGCCTGCATACCGCGCAGCAGCAGCACGATAAGAGATGCTGCCAGGGCGATATGCAGACCTGAGATGGCCATAAGATGGGAGGTGCCCGTATTTTGCATCAGGGCTTTTATCTCCGTCGGCAGGGCCAGCCGCTCCCCCATCCCTAATCCCAATATCACCGCACGCCAGGGATAAGGCTCCAGACGCCGGGTCAGCGACGCCAGATAGCGGGCGCGCAGACTGCAGCGGGTATCCAGCGCGGAAGCGGCGACGATCCCTCCGCTCAGCGGCCGGTGCTGGGCCAGCGCATAGCGCTGGCTGTCGAAGCCCCCTTCATTGAGCTGGCCGTGCACTGGGCGCAGGCGCAGCGTCATCAGCCAGTGTTGTCCCGCGCAGGCTGAGCCGGGGGTGAGATCTCCGTACAGCGTCACACCAACCGGAGGAAACAGATAGCGACCCGCCAGGCGCACAATCTGGCCTCGATGCAGGGTCTGGCCATCCGTCTCGCTGAGGATCACTTCCGCCTGCCGGGTGGCACCGGTGAGGTGCTGCGTGGGCCACAGGGCCTGATACGCGCTCAATACTCCCCAGATCATCAGCAGGAGCGTCATCGTCACCCAGGGGATAGCCGGCCTACACCAGCGGATCAGCAGCAGCGCCAGGACACCCGCCCCCGCCAGGATGCGCGGGCCCGGCAACGTGGGTAGCCAGAGGAGCGGCAGCATCGCAATGATGGCGCATCCGGCAAGCCATGGAAAACGCATAAACACCTCCCTGTGAGCGGGCAGTGTGACGCAAGGCAACGCTGGCGTCCTGCCAGAAAATCCAGGTGTGCGTAGCGCTTTCCAGACAATCGTATCGGTTGCACTCCGGCTCGCTCTTTTTGCGAAGCTGGACGCAAATGATGGGCACAAAAAAAGCACCCGAAGGTGCTTTTTATCGTCAGACAGGTTGCACGTTGTGCAACTTATCCTTCATAAATATTGGCGCGGTCACGTAATTCTTTCCCGGGCTTAAAGTGCGGAACGTACTTACCTTCCAGTTCGACTTTATCACCAGTTTTCGGGTTACGTCCGGTGCGAGGTGCTCGATAGTGCAGAGAGAAGCTGCCGAAACCGCGGATTTCAATGCGCTCACCTTGAGCAAGCGTTGAGGCCATATGTTCCAGCATTTCTTTAACAGCATCTTCCACCGCTTTCGCCGGAATGTGAGATTGCTGGCTGGCAAGTCTTTCAATCAATTCTGACTTGGTCATTATTCCTCCGGTTTCCTTCAAGGCAAAAATTAGCTAACAGCTTAAACAAGGGCGGCCGTAGCCGCCCTTTGTGCTTGATTACAGGACGAATCCTGCAATCTGTCAAGTAAACTCGTCACTATTCAGGTTGTTATTACCTGAATGACAGAGATTACTCGCCTTTCGCTGCTTTGAACGCTTCAGCCATGGCGTTGTTGGAGAAGTTCGCGTCTTCCTGCTTGTTCACGGTAGCGATAGCGTCTTTTTCTTCCGCTTCGTCTTTCGCACGTACAGACAGGCTCACTACGCGGTTCTTACGATCCACGCCGGTGAATTTCGCTTCAACTTCGTCGCCAACGCTCAGAACCAGAGTTGCGTCTTCAACGCGGTCACGGGATGCTTCAGAAGCACGCAGGTAACCTTCTACGCCGTCAGCCAGTTCTACGGTTGCGCCTTTAGCGTCAACTGCAGTCACTTTACCAACAACGATAGCGCCTTTCTTGTTCAGAGCAACGTAGTTGTTGAACGGATCTTCCGCCAGCTGTTTAACGCCCAGGGAGATACGCTCACGCTCTGCGTCAACCTGCAGAACAACTGCTGCGATTTCGTCGCCTTTTTTGTATTCACGAACTGCTTCTTCGCCTGCAACGTTCCAGGAGATGTCAGACAGGTGAACCAGGCCGTCGATGCCGCCGTCCAGGCCGATGAAGATACCGAAGTCAGTGATAGACTTGATTTTACCTTCAACACGGTCGCCCTTGTTGTGGGTTTCCGCGAACTGCTGCCATGGGTTAGATTTGCACTGCTTCAGACCCAGGGAGATACGACGACGCTCTTCGTCGATATCCAGAACCATAACTTCCACTACATCGCCAACGTTAACAACTTTGGACGGGTGGATGTTTTTGTTGGTCCAATCCATTTCGGAAACGTGCACCAGGCCTTCAACGCCTTCTTCGATTTCAACGAAGCAGCCGTAGTCGGTCAGGTTGGTCACGCGACCGGTCAGTTTGGTACCTTCCGGATAACGTTTAGCGATAGCTACCCACGGATCTTCGCCCAGCTGTTTCAGGCCCAGGGATACACGGGTACGCTCGCGGTCGAACTTCAGCACTTTAACAGTGATTTCGTCGCCAACGTTTACGATTTCGCTCGGATGCTTAACGCGTTTCCAGGCCATATCGGTGATGTGCAGCAGGCCGTCAACGCCGCCCAGATCAACGAATGCACCGTAGTCAGTGAGGTTCTTAACGATACCTTTGACTTCCATGCCTTCCTGCAGGTTTTCCAGCAGCTGATCGCGCTCTGCGCTGTTTTCGGATTCGATAACGGCACGACGAGAAACAACAACGTTGTTACGCTTCTGGTCCAGCTTGATGACTTTAAACTCAAGCTCTTTGCCTTCCAGGTGCAGCGTGTCGCGCACCGGACGAACGTCTACCAGGGAACCCGGCAGGAACGCACGAATACCGTTCAGCTCAACAGTGAAGCCACCTTTAACTTTGCCGTTGATAACACCGGTAACAGTTTCAGCGTCTTCGTAAGCTTTTTCCAGCGTGATCCAAGCTTCGTGACGTTTAGCTTTCTCACGGGACAGCAGAGTTTCACCGAAGCCGTCTTCTACTGCATCCAGAGCAACGTCAACTTCGTCACCAACCTGGATTTCCAGCTCGCCCTGGGCGTTTTTGAACTGCTCAGCCGGAATGGCGGACTCAGATTTCAGACCGGCGTCAACCAGTACTACGTCTTTGTCGATAGCAACAACAACACCACGAACGATGGAACCCGGGCGGGTTTCGATTTCTTTTAAGGATTCTTCAAACAGTTGAGCAAAAGATTCAGTCATGTTTAATCTTCAGGTTAATATTAACGTCCACCTGGCTCCGTGCCGGATGGGGTTGTTTCACATACCCGCTGACCATCCATTGCCGCGGGGTACTGCTATAATTCGGAGGCTTTGGCGCGTTACCGGTTAAGGCTTACGCAACAGCCAATTTTTCGCGCGCATATTGTAGCGCTTTTTCAATCACTTGCTCAATGTTTAGTTCGGTTGAATCGAGAACTAATGCATCGGCAGCCGGGACAAGCGGCGCCACGGCGCGATTTCGGTCGCGATCGTCACGCTCTTTTATCTCGGACAAAAGACGTTCAAAGTTAACATCAAAGCCCTTTTCCTGCAACTGCCGCATGCGGCGATGCGCCCGCTCATCGGCCGAGGCATCAAGGAAAATTTTCACCGGCGCGTCCGGGAAAACCACCGTTCCCATATCGCGACCGTCGGCGATGAGTCCCGGCAGTTCGCGGAAGGCGCGCTGGCGGCGCAGCAGCGCTTCGCGAACGCGCGGGAAAGCGGCCACTTTCGAGGCGGTATTGGCGACCTCCTGAGTGCGGATTTCACCGCTGACATCTTCCCCTTCCAGCACCACTTCCAGGGTACCGTCAGTAGAAATAAAGCGCACATCAAGATGGGCAGCCAGAGGCACCAGCGCCTCTTCGGACTCCACATCAACATGATGATGCAGCGCCGCCAGCGCCAGAACGCGATAGATCGCGCCTGAATCTAACAGATGCCAGCCCAGCGCCTCCGCCATTGCCTTGCACAACGTACCTTTACCCGCACCGCCAGGCCCATCAATGGTGATTACCGGAATATTCGCCGTCATCTTTTTCTCCTTCAGCAAGGCGCATGGAATATAAACGCCGCGCATTATACGCATCAATACGCCGGAAAGTGAGCATTGCTTGTAAATTACGGACTACAGGAAATGAAAAGCAGAAGTTTTGCGCAATTATAGCGGGCTGACAGGACATCAGCCCGCGGGATGACAAAGTTTTACTCAGGCGAGGGTACTGATCCGCGCCAGCTGCTCAAAATAGTCAGGGAACGTTTTGGCCGTACATTTAGGATCAAGGATGGTCACCGGTGTATCAGACAGTGCCACCAGCGAGAAGCACATCGCCATCCGGTGGTCATTATAGGTGCCAATTTCCGCATATTTCAGCGCCGCTGGCGGGGTGATGCGAATATAATCTTCGCCCTCTTCCACCTCGGCGCCTACTTTACGCAGTTCGGTCGCCATGGCGAACAGACGGTCCGTCTCCTTGACCCGCCAGTTGTAGATATTGCGCAGGGTAGTGGTCCCTTGCGCGAACAGCGCGGCGGTGGCGATGGTCATCGCAGCGTCCGGGATATGGTTCATATCCATATCGACAGCCTTGAGCTCGCCGTGGGTACAGGCGATGAAATCGTCGCCCCAGGTGACAGTAGCGCCCATTTTCTCCAGTACGTCGGCGAAACGAATGTCGCCCTGTACGCTGTTGCGGCCAATACCAGTAACTTTCACCGTACCGCCCTTAATAGCGCCAGCGGCGAGGAAATACGAGGCCGATGAGGCATCACCTTCCACCAGGTAATCTCCCGGCGACTGATACTGTTGATTGCCGCGTACCACAAACCGCTGATAAGACTGATTGTCCACCTCAACGCCAAAGGTTTTCATCAGATGCAGCGTAATATCGATGTAGGGTTTCGATACCAGATCGCCCTTAATGGCGATGAGAGTATCCTGCGGTGCCAGCGGCGCGGTCATCAGCAGCGCGGTCAGGAACTGGCTGGAGACGCTGCCGTCAACCTCGACGTTCCCGCCCTGAAAACCGCCGCGCAGGCGCAGCGGTGGATAATTTTCCTGCTCAAGATAGTCGATCTGAGCGCCGCCCTGACGCAAGGCGTCCACCAGATGGCCGATCGGGCGCTCTTTCATCCGCGGCTCGCCGGTCAGCACAATATCATTGCTGCCAAGGCACAGGGCCGCCGCCAGCGGACGCATCGCGGTACCGGCGTTGCCGAGGAATAGTTCCAGCGCCGCAGCAGAACGCAGCGGGCCGCCGTTGCCGGTCACTTCGCAACGGGTGCGGTCGGCAGACAGGGTGTATTGAACCCCCAGCGCACTCAGGGCATTCAGCATATGGCGCACATCGTCGCTGTCCAGCAGGTTGGTCAGCACCGTCGTGCCGCGGGCCAGAGCAGCCAGCAGCAGCGCGCGGTTGGAGACGCTTTTCGAACCTGGCAGGTTCACGGTGCCCTCTACGCGTGCGATGGGTTGTAACGTCAGGGATTCCATCAAACTTCACTCTCAAACAAACAGAATAAAAACCCCGCAGACAGGCCGCGGGGAGGAAGAAATAAACAGGCGATTAACCGTGGCGTCGTTCGAAGTCCAGCATAAAGTCGGTTAACGCCTTCACGCCGTCCAGCGGCATGGCGTTGTAGATGGAAGCACGCATGCCGCCCACCACGCGGTGGCCCTTCAGCGCGTGCAGCCCGGCTGCAAACGACTCTTCGAGGAACAGTTTGTCCAGCGCGCTGTCCGCCAGCTGGAACGGCACGTTCATGCGTGAGCGGTTGGCCTGCGCCACATCGTTACGGTAGAAGCCGCTGTTATCGATAACGCCATACAGCAGTTCGGCTTTCTGCTGGTTGATTTTATCCATCGCGGCAACGCCGCCCTGCTGTTTCAGCCACTTAAAGACCAGACCAGCCAGATACCAGGCGAACGTCGGCGGCGTGTTAAACATCGAGTCGTTCTCGCTTAACACGGTGTAGTCAAGAATTGACGGGCAGGCCACACTGGCTTTGCCCAGCAGATCTTCACGCACGATGACCAGCGTCAGCCCCGCCGGGCCGATATTCTTCTGTGCGCCGGCGTAGATAACGCCGAAACGGTTAACGTCAATTTCGCGGGACAGAATGGTGGAGGAGAAATCGGCGGTTACGATGACGTCGTCGCCGAAATTCGGCGTCTCATCAATCGCGATACCGTCAATGGTTTCGTTCGGGCAGTAATGCAGATAGGCTGCCCCCGGGGTCAGTTGCCATTCGCTCATCGGCGTCACAGCGCGCTTGCCGTCGACGGTGATTTTCGCGTCGATAACGTTTGGTGAACAGTATTTCTTCGCCTCTTTAACCGCACTGGCCGCCCAGTAGCCGGCGTCCACATAGTCCGCGACGTTTTTATCACCGAGGATGTTCAGCGGGATCCCGGAGAACTGGCCGCGGCCACCGCCGTGGCAGAACAACACTTTATAGTTGGAAGGGATGTTCAGCAGAGCGCGAAAATCCTGTTCTGCCTCTTCTGCCACCTGGATAAACTCCTTACCACGGTGACTGATCTCCATGACCGACGTACCCAGACCGTGCCAGTCGCACAGTTCCTGCTGAGCCAGTTTGAGTACTTCCGCCGGCAGCATTGCCGGGCCCGAACTGAAGTTATAGACCTGAGCCATTTCCCCTCACCACGTTGCTATGTTGTTTTGCCCGCGAACCGCCGCGGGCATAAGTTATTCCTGTGGCTATCGGTTTTATCATTCAGTGACACGGTCCGCAATGGCTAAAACTCGCCGACAGCAAAACGCGGCCGCCGTCACACAACAGAATCTATCGGCTTGACGTAATAAAACCGACATATTTGCTGTCAGGTGAGCCGTTTCGCTCGGCTGGCCTTCGACCATTCTGCATTTGCACAGCGTGCACATATTCGCTTTTCACCCGCCTGCATCGCCATCACCATGCTGCAGCGCACGCAGGCATAGATCCCCTCTTGCGGAATGGTCGTGTAGCGGGTGGTGCAGTGCGCAGGAAGGATCGATAACCCGGCTCTCACCTCTTCATCGGGATAATAAAAGACGCTGATCTGTCCGTTGGTTTCAAGGATCGCCAGCCGCACCTGGCCAAGTTGCTCGACGCTGTTGACCCGCAGCTCCATAAAAAACTCAAATTCGGTCACGTTTTCCGCATGCAGCTTCTCCCAGGCCAGTTGCCCCTCCTCCACCACCACGATAGGTTTACCTTCCAGCAGATCCTCCAGCTTTTCGCTGTGCCCCATCAACCACATAATGCCGCGATACAGCAGCGCCAGCGTGATAAAAACCACCAGCACTGGCAGCAACGGTACATCATCATAAAACGCCACGTCACCCGCCGCCGAGCCGAGGGTCAGAATAATCAGCACCTCAAACAGCGACATCTGCCGCACCCCGCGTCGTCCGGTAATTTTGAGGAATATAAAAACCAGAACGAAGGTGTAGAGGCTGCGTAACGCCACCTCGGCCAGGAATTCCACCGGCACTTTATCGAGCGCCATCCGCTGCCAGTCAAAGGCTTTCATCAATCATCTCCCTGTGGGTCATAAGATGCCTCTAAGCATAGCCAGATGATGGAGATAGCACCTGTCAGATAAAAGCCGTATCATTGCGCGCTTTCCGTACGACAAAAGTGATCGCCATGACCCAAACGTTTATTCCCGGCAAAGATGCCGCCCTGGAAGATTCCATCGCTCGCTTCCAGCAAAAATTGCTCGACCTCGGATTTGATATCGAAGAGGCCTCGTGGCTGAACCCGGTGCCGCACGTGTGGTCCGTTCACATTCGCGATAAAGCGTGCGCGCTGTGCTTTACCAACGGTAAAGGCGCCACCAAAAAGGCAGCCCTGGCCTCCGCGCTGGGCGAATATTTCGAACGTCTGTCCACCAACTATTTTTTCGCCGACTTCTGGTTAGGCGACACCATCGCTAACGGCCCGTTTGTTCATTACCCGAACGAAAAGTGGTTCCCGCTGACTGAAGATGACGAAGTACCGGAAGGTTTGCTGGATACCCGCCTGCGCGCCTTCTACGATCCAGACGATCAACTGACGGCCAGCATGCTGGTGGATCTGCAGTCCGGGAACGATGAGCGCGGCGTGTGCGGCCTGCCCTTTACCCGCCAGTCCGACGGTGAAACGGTTTATATTCCGATGAATATTGTCGGTAACCTGTACGTTTCCAACGGCATGTCCGCAGGAAACACCCGTAACGAAGCGCGAGTGCAGGGTCTGTCTGAGGTCTTTGAACGTCACATTAAAAACCGCATCATCGCCGAAAGCATCAGCCTGCCGGAGATCCCGGCGGAAGTGATGGCGCGCTATCCAGGCGTCGTAGAGTCGATCGCTAAACTGGAAGCCGAAGGTTTCCCAATTTTTGCCTACGATGGCTCGCTGGGTGGTAAATATCCGGTTATCTGCGTCGTGCTGTTTAACCCAGCTAACGGCACCTGCTTCGCCTCTTTTGGCGCCCACCCGGACTTCGGCGTGGCGCTGGAGCGTACGGTCACAGAACTGCTGCAGGGCCGCAGCCTGAAAGACCTCGACGTCTTTACGCCGCCGACCTTCGACGATGAAGAAGTCGCCGAACACGCTAACCTCGAAACCCACTTCATCGACTCCAGCGGCCTGATCTCCTGGGATATGTTCAAGCAGGATGCCGACTATCCGTTCGTTGACTGGAGCTTCTCCGGCACCACCGAAGAAGAGTTCGCTACTCTGATGGCCATCTTCAAGGCCGAAGATAAAGAAGTGTACATCGCCGACTATGAGCACCTGGGCGTTTACGCCTGCCGTATCATCGTCCCGGGGATGTCGGATATTTATCCGGCGGAAGATCTGTGGCTGGCGAACAACAGCATGGGCGCTCATCTGCGCGAAACCATTCTGTCTCTGCCGGGCAGCGAGTGGGAAAAAGAAGATTATCTGGCGCTGATCGAGCAGATGGACGATGAAGGTCTGGATGACTTCACCCGCGTTCGCGAACTATTGGGTCTCGCCACCGGGAAAGACAACGGCTGGCATACCCTGCGCGTTGGCGAGCTAAAAGCTATGCTGGCGCTGGCCGGCGGCGATCTGGAACAGGCGCTGATCTGGACCGAGTGGACCATGGAATTCAACGCATCGGTCTTCAGTGCGGAACGAGCCAACTACTATCGCTGCCTGCAAACTCTGCTGCTACTGAGCCAGGAAGAGGAGCGTCAGCCGCTGCAATACCTGAACGCATTCATCCGCATGTACGGTGCCGACGCGGTCGAAGCCGCCAGCGCGGCGCTGAGCGGCGAAGCGCCATTCTATGGCCTTCAGGCTGTCGATAGCGATCTGCAGGCCTTCCCGGCCCATCAGTCGCTGCTAAAGGCTTATGAAAAACTGCAGCGGGCAAAAGCGGCTTTCTGGGCAAAATAAGCTCCAATGACGCCGTTGGTGTTGCCAAAAACGGAGCCCTTCGCGGCTCCGTTGTTTTATCCTGGTAAAATGGCTCCTAAAATTTGTAGTTGCAAAGTTAATTAATGGTAAATATTGGTTTTATTTCATTTACCAATTGTTAAATTCAATTAATATACTCCATTATAATTAACGCAAAAATCCGGACAAAAATGAAAATTTTCAACATAATTTATAAATTTTAAAATTTATTTTTCACTTATAATTCATATGGTTAATGCATATAAAAGCAAAAACCACACACTAAAAAGGCTTATAGTTCCGGTGTGATATGATCTATATCAATTTCCCTTCTATAATGCTTTGTTAGTATCTCACCGCCAACTTATATAAAGAGAGAGTTAGTGTGAAAGCTGACAACCCTTTTGATCTTTTGCTCCCTGCCGCGATGGCGAAAGTCGCCGAAGAAGCAGGTGTCTATAAAGCAACGAAGCATCCGATGAAGACCTTTTATCTGGCGATCACCGCTGGCGTTTTCATCTCTATCGCTTTCGTATTCTATATCACCGCGACCACCGGCACTGCCGCGATGCCTTATGGGATTGCCAAGCTTATTGGTGGGGTCTGTTTTTCCCTGGGTCTGATTCTGTGTGTTATCTGCGGCGCTGACCTCTTTACCTCTACAGTGTTGATCGTGGTGGCGAAAGCCAGCGGTCGAATTACCTGGGGGCAACTGGCAAAAAACTGGCTCAACGTCTATTTTGGTAACCTGGTAGGCGCGCTGCTGTTTGTGCTGCTGATGTGGTTATCCGGCGAATATATGACTGCCAACGGCGGTTGGGGGCTAAACGTCCTGCAAACCGCTGACCACAAAATGCACCATACTTTTGTGGAGGCAGTGTGCCTCGGTATCCTCGCTAACCTGATGGTTTGTCTCGCCGTATGGATGAGCTATTCCGGTCGTAGCCTGATGGATAAAGCGATGATCATGGTCCTGCCGGTAGCGATGTTTGTTGCCAGCGGCTTTGAGCACAGCATCGCCAACATGTTTATGATCCCGATGGGTATCGTAATCCGCGATTTTGCGAGCCCGGAATTCTGGACCGCGGTCGGTTCAACTCCGGAAAGTTTCTCTCACCTGACCGTTATGAACTTCATCACTGATAACCTGATTCCGGTAACCATCGGGAACATTATCGGCGGGGGTCTGCTGGTCGGGTTGACATACTGGGTCATTTACCTGCGTGGCAACGACCATCACTAAGGGTTGTTTCAGGCAGTAAATAAAAAATCCACTTAAGAAGGTAGGTGTTACATGTCCGAGCTTAATGAAAAGTTAGCCACAGCCTGGGAAGGTTTTGCGAAAGGTGACTGGCAGAATGAAGTCAACGTCCGTGACTTTATTCAGAAAAACTACACCCCATATGAAGGTGACGAATCCTTCCTGGCTGGCGCGACTGAAGCGACCACCAAGCTGTGGGACAGCGTAATGGAAGGTGTAAAACAGGAAAACCGCACTCACGCGCCTGTTGATTTCGACACAGCCCTCGCTTCCACTATTACCTCTCACGACGCAGGCTACATCGAGAAAGGTCTGGAAAAAATCGTTGGTCTGCAGACCGAAGCACCGCTGAAACGTGCGATCATCCCGTTCGGTGGTATCAAAATGGTTGAAGGTTCCTGCAAAGCGTACAATCGCGAGCTGGACCCGATGCTGAAAAAAATCTTCACTGAATACCGTAAAACCCACAACCAGGGTGTTTTCGATGTCTATACCCCGGACATCCTGCGCTGCCGTAAATCCGGCGTGCTGACCGGTCTGCCGGATGCTTACGGCCGTGGTCGTATCATCGGTGACTACCGTCGCGTTGCGCTGTACGGTATCGACTTCCTGATGAAAGACAAATTCGCCCAGTTCAACTCTCTGCAGGCGAAACTGGAAAGCGGCGAAGATCTGGAAGCAACCATTCGTCTGCGCGAAGAAATCGCTGAACAGCACCGCGCACTGGGCCAGATCAAAGAGATGGCAGCTAAATATGGCTACGACATCTCCGGCCCGGCGACTACCGCTCAGGAAGCAATCCAGTGGACCTACTTCGGTTACCTGGCTGCCGTTAAATCTCAGAACGGCGCAGCAATGTCCTTCGGTCGTACCTCCAGCTTCCTGGATATCTACATCGAACGTGACCTGCAGGCTGGTAAAATCACCGAGCAAGACGCGCAGGAAATGGTTGACCACCTGGTCATGAAACTGCGTATGGTTCGCTTCCTGCGTACCCCGGAATATGATGAACTGTTCTCCGGCGACCCGATTTGGGCAACCGAATCCATCGGTGGTATGGGCGTTGATGGCCGTACTCTGGTCACCAAAAACAGCTTCCGCTTCCTGAACACCCTGTACACCATGGGGCCGTCTCCGGAGCCGAACATCACCATCCTGTGGTCTGAAAAACTGCCGCTGAGCTTCAAGAAATTCGCCGCGAAAGTGTCCATCGATACCTCTTCTCTGCAGTATGAGAACGATGACCTGATGCGTCCGGACTTCAACAACGACGACTACGCTATCGCATGCTGCGTCAGCCCGATGGTTGTTGGTAAGCAAATGCAGTTCTTCGGTGCTCGCGCTAACCTCGCGAAAACCATGCTGTACGCTATCAACGGCGGCGTGGATGAAAAACTGAAAATGCAGGTGGGTCCGAAATCTGAGCCGATCAAAGGCGACGTCCTGAACTTCGACGAAGTGATGGAACGCATGGATCACTTCATGGACTGGCTGGCTAAACAGTATGTCACCGCCCTGAACATCATCCACTACATGCACGACAAGTACAGCTACGAAGCCTCTCTGATGGCGCTGCACGACCGTGACGTTATCCGCACCATGGCGTGTGGTATCGCTGGTCTGTCCGTTGCGGCTGACTCCCTGTCTGCTATCAAATATGCGAAAGTTAAACCGATTCGTGATGAAGACGGTCTGGCTATCGACTTCGAAATCGAAGGCGAATACCCACAGTTTGGTAACAACGATGCTCGCGTCGATGACATGGCCGTTGACCTGGTTGAACGTTTCATGAAGAAAATTCAGAAACTGCACACCTACCGTAACGCTATCCCGACTCAGTCTGTTCTGACCATCACCTCTAACGTCGTGTATGGTAAGAAAACCGGTAACACCCCAGACGGTCGTCGCGCTGGCGCGCCGTTCGGACCAGGTGCTAACCCAATGCACGGCCGTGACCAGAAAGGTGCTGTTGCCTCTCTGACCTCCGTAGCTAAACTGCCGTTTGCTTACGCGAAAGATGGTATCTCTTATACCTTCTCTATCGTACCGAACGCGCTGGGTAAAGATGACGAAGTTCGTAAGACCAACCTGGCGGGCCTGATGGATGGTTACTTCCATCATGAAGCGTCCATCGAAGGTGGTCAGCACCTGAACGTGAACGTCATGAACCGCGAAATGCTGCTCGACGCGATGGAAAACCCGGAAAAATATCCGCAGCTGACCATCCGCGTATCTGGCTACGCTGTACGTTTTAACTCCCTGACTAAAGAACAGCAGCAGGACGTTATTACCCGTACCTTCACTCAGACCATGTAATTCCCAGTCTGACTGAAAAAGCGTACAATAAAGGCCCCACACCAGTGGGGCCTTTTTAACAAGTGCTTCCCTGCCCCAGCCTGCTTTGCCAGTTATCTATACTTTGGGTACCTGTCAAAACAGACTCGACACAGCCGCTGAGCTGTGCACCAACACGGCCCCGGATGGGCCACATCTGGAGAAAACACCGCAATGTCAGTTATTGGTCGCATTCACTCCTTTGAATCCTGTGGCACCGTCGATGGCCCGGGCATCCGTTTTATTACCTTTTTCCAGGGCTGCCTGATGCGCTGCCTGTACTGCCATAACCGTGACACCTGGGATACCCACGGCGGCAAAGAAATTACCGTTGAAGAGTTAATGAAAGAGGTGGTGACCTATCGTCACTTTATGAACGCTTCCGGCGGTGGCGTTACTGCGTCGGGCGGCGAGGCGATCCTGCAGGCGGAGTTTGTTCGCGACTGGTTCCGCGCCTGTAAAAAAGAAGGGATTCATACCTGTCTGGATACCAACGGCTTCGTCCGTCGCTACGATCCGGTTATCGACGAGCTGCTGGAAGTGACTGACCTGGTGATGTTGGATCTCAAGCAGATGAACGATGAAATCCACCAGAACCTGGTCGGCGTTTCTAACCACCGTACCCTTGAGTTTGCCCAGTATCTGGCGAAAAAGAATATCAATGTCTGGATCCGCTACGTCGTGGTTCCGGGGTGGTCAGACGATGATGACTCCGCGCATCGTCTGGGCGAATTTACCCGCGATATGGGCAACGTCGAGAAAATCGAGCTGCTGCCCTACCATGAGCTGGGCAAACACAAATGGGTGGCGATGGGTGAAGAGTACAAGCTGGACGGCGTCCACCCGCCGAAGAAAGAGACCATGGAGCGGGTGAAAGGTATTCTTGAGCAGTATGGTCACAAGGTGATGTACTAAGAGCCTCATCAGGGTCGGTGGTGCGCTTACGCCGGCCCGAAGCGACACTGGAAATCGTTCCAGCCCCGCCATTGATCCTCATGAAAAGCGCAATGCCGTCTTTGCAGTGGAAAGCATGCGATAGAAACAGCTGACGTGCAGCCTTCGCTACACGTCAGAATGGTTATGCGTGCGCCACCGGCGTCGGATGATGTCCGGCTTTGCGCAGCAGCGTCAGCAGATAGATAAACGACACGCTGGCGATCATGATAAACAGCAGGTTGTCGGAGAAGTTCTGCATCAGCATCGCCGTCAGAGTCGGACCCAGCAGACTACCGATGGTATAGCTCATCAGCAGCGCCTGATTCATCGCCACCAGCTGATGGTGCTCCACTTTCTCACAGGCCCAGGCCATCGCCACCGGATACAGCGTGAAACCGGATGCCCCAAGCACAAACAGCGCCGGCGCCATTGCCGCCTGACTAAGCATCGCCAGACAGCCGATGATCACTACAAAAACCTGCACCCGCAGCACCAGCAGGCGACCATAGCGGTCAGCCAGGCGCCCTACCGGCCACTGGCCGAGGATACCCGCACTAACCATCACCGCCATCCAGAAGCCGATACCGGCGTCGCTGACGCCCTGATGGTTCAGCCACAGCGGCATCAGGCCATACAGCGAACCGAGGACAATACCCGAAATAATGCAGCCATTGACCCCGTGGCGCGCCTGGCGCAGCTTCAGCATCGGCCAGATACGTACCGTTTCATGTGGCTCCTCAGCCTGCCCCATAATGCGGGTAAACAGCAGCGGCAGGATCGCCGCCAGCGCCAGCCCGGTCACCCACGGCAGGACGCTCATTAAATCGGTGGGTAATTTACTGACCATCAGCTGGCCCAGCACCGTTCCGACATAATAGACCATCATATATGCCGCCAGCAGGCGACCACGGCTGCGGGAAGTCCCGCTGCAAACCAGCGCGCTTTCCACCACCACCCAGATCATTGCACAACCTACACCAGCGATAAAACGCCAGCTTAGCCACGTCCAGAAGCCAACGGTGATCCCCAGCCCTACGCAGCCGACGGCGAAAATTAACGACGCAAGATAATAGCTGCGGTTAAACCCCAGGCGTTTAATCACCCAGCCAGCCAGCAACGTACCGGCCAGGTTGCCGGTAAAATAGGATGACCCCACCATGCCGACCTGCCAGGTTGGCATATTTTCATGGGCGAGCCAGAGCGGGACGAGCGTATTCAGCACCGCTATCGCCAGGGTCAGTAAAAGCAGGCCACAGAGCAGCATTTGCACTGGCCGGGTATAGATGGTCATGGGTAAAAAACCGTGAGGAATGTTCAGATCGCGAGCGCATCATGCCACCGCTAAAAACATTGTCAATCCACCTGAAATCAGGCCTGACGCGGTTTTGCAGGGCACGATAGAAGTTTTTTATCCACAGAAGGGGGAAAGGTGAGGCAACAGATAATACGCTGTTGTTTTTCTTAATTTATTAATAAATCCCGGCGTTAATTACAGTCGAAAAATTTCATCTATCGACAGCACGTTTTCATCATGCCGGCACGCCTGCGCCGGCATGATGACGCCGATTAACTGGCGACAGCCATCCCCACGGTCATATGCAGACCATAGAATACGCCGCGGCCAATCATCTCGCCCGCCAGCACCAGAACAAAGGCCAGGCCGAGCAGCGAAACCGCCGGTTTACGCCCACGAAGCTGCGGCACACACCAGCAGGCCAGGGCCAGCGCCAACAGCACCACGCGCCAGGCCATAAGCGCGCCGTAATCTGGCACCAGGCTGGAGGCCTGCTGGATTGAGCTGCGGATGGTAGAGAGCTCACTCCCCTGCATCAGCACCACAATCATACTGACCAGCAGCGCCAGCAAAGTCACCACCGGCAGAAGGCGCAGCGCCCAACCGTCAACACCTGCGACGCGCAGCAGCAGGTAGCCCAACAGTGGACCGCCGATAAACAGCGTCAGGAAGAAGCTCAGCGGCGTCCAGACGGTGTACCAGGTCGGCACCGTGTCGATGGTGTTGTAGACCCGCACCATCATCCAGACGAAGATCACGCCCAGCACCATGGTCACCACCAGCCACAGGCTACGCAAACTGGCTGGCAACTTTTTGAACACCGCCAGCAGCCAGCCAATTCCGCCGACGGCGAAGAAGATCGCCCCGCTGGCTATTTCATTACTCAGCGATGAAGCCCCCACACGATTGAGCGAGTTAAAGGCCCGTAGCGGTGAACCGAGATGCATCGTCGAGGCAACAAAACCGATCCCCATCAATACCCACAGGCCGAACATGCTCCCCACGACGCGCTGCTCCTGCTCACGGGAAAGTTTGCCCGTCATCAGCGCCAGCGCCAGGACGATAAAGCCGCCCACGACGCACTGGCCAAAGACTGTAAAGATCATCAGCGGCCATTCATGCCATCCGTTACCCATCTCACACCTCCTTCGGATTCGCCAGGTAACCGGTGGTATCACCACACGGCCGGGCATTGGCGTTAGGTTTGATCACAATGCTCGGCCGGGTGAAATGCGCCGACGGCAGCGGCGCCACCGCGGCCAGCTGGCCGTGCTTTGCGCGCAGCTCGGCAATCGGACCGAAATCGAGCGCCCGCAGCGGGCAGGACTCGACGCAGATCGGTTTTTTCCCCTCGGCGACGCGCTCATGGCAGCCATCGCACTTGGTCATATGGCCTTTGTCGGCGTTGTACTGCGGCGCGCCATACGGACAGGCCATATGGCAGTAGCGGCAGCCAATACAGACATCTTCGTTGACCACCACAAAACCATCTTCGCGCTTGTGCATTGCGCCGCTCGGACAAACCTTGGTACAGGCCGGATCTTCGCAGTGGTTGCAGGCGATGGAGAGGTAATAAGCAAAAACGTTCTGCTGCCAGACACCGTTGTCTTCCTGCCAGTCACCGCCGGCATACTCATAGATGCGGCGGAAACTGACCTCCGGGGTCAGGTTCTTGTAGTCCTTACAGGCCAGTTCGCAGGTCTTGCAACCGGTGCAACGGGCGGAATCAATAAAAAATCCATACTGAGTTGTCATCGGTTACTCCTTACAGCTTCTCAACCTGAACGAGGTTGGTATGCGACGGGTTCCCCTTCGCCAGCGGCGACGGACGCTGGGTAGTCAGCACATTAATGCTGCCCGCCTGATCCACGCGCGAGGCGTCCGGGTTATACCAGGCCCCTTCCCCCAGCGCGACAACGCCGGGCATCATGCGCGGCGTTACTTTCGCTTCGATATGCACTTCACCACGGTCGTTGAAGATGCGAATGCGATCGCCGTTGGCAATGCCGCGCTTGCGGGCGTCGATGGGGTTAATCCACATCTCCTGCCGACAGGCGGCCTTCAGCACATCAACGTTGCCGTAGGTCGAGTGAACGCGCGATTTATAGTGGAAGCCGGTTAACTGAAGCGGGTATTTCGCCGTCAGCGGGTCGTTATAGTTTTCGAAGCCCGGGGTGTATATCGGCAACGGATCGATGACATCCCCTTCCGGCAGTTCCCAGGTGGCGGCGATTTTCGCCAGCGCCTGCGAATAGATTTCAATCTTGCCCGACGGCGTGGTCAGCGGATTGGCCTGCGGATCCTCGCGGAAGGCTTTGTAGGCCACATGGTGTCCTTGCGGATCGCGCTGCTTATAAATGCCCTGCTGGCGGAAGGTGTCGAAATCCGGCAGGTTGGGCATCGCTTTACGCGACTGCTCATACAGATAGCGCATCCACCCTTCCTGGGTACGGCCTTCAGTAAACTTCTCTTCCACGCCGAGGCGCTTAGCCAGCTCGGTGGTCATCTCATAGATGGTTTTGCATTCGAAACGCGGTTTGATGGCCTGATCGGCAAAGATGACATAGGACATGTTGCCGCAGGAAGCATCCAGCGCGAAATCCATCTGCTCGGAGGCAGTGCAGTCCGGCAGCAGAATATCGGCGTATTTCGCTGACGAAGTCATATGGCAGTCGATGACTACAATCATCTCGCACTTCTTGTCGTCCTGCAGGATCTCGTGAGTACGGTTGATCTCGGAGTGTTGGTTGATCAGACAGTTGCCCGCATAGTTCCAGATCATTTTGATCGGCACGTCGAGCTTATCTTTACCACGCACCCCGTCACGCAACGCGGTCATTTCCGGACCGCGTTCAATCGCATCGGTCCACATAAACATCGAGATGCTGGTCTGAACCGGATTCTCCAGCGTCGGCATGCGCTCAAACGGCAGGCTGTAGGAGCCCTCGCGCGCGCCGCTGTTGCCGCCGTTGATCCCGACGTTACCCGTCAGGATAGCCAGCATCGAGATAGCCCGGGTGGCGATTTCGCCGTTGGCGTGACGCTGCGGGCCCCAGCCCTGGCTGATATAGGCCGGTTTGGCGGTGGCAATTTCGCGCGCCAGTTTAACAATGCGTTCGCGCGGAATACCGGTAATCGTCGAGGCCCACTCCGGCGTTTTGGCGATACCATCAGCGCCCTGGCCAAGAATGTAAGCTTTGTAGTGACCATTGGCTGGCGCATCGGCGGGCAAAGTTTTCTCGTCGTATCCCACGCAGTATTTATCAAGGAACGGCTGATCGACCAGATTCTCGGTGATCATCACCCACGCCAGACCCGATACCAGCGCCGCATCGGTACCGGGGCGAATCGGGATCCACTCATCTTCGCGCCCGGCGCCGGTATCGGTATAGCGCGGGTCGATGATGATCATGCGGGCATTAGATTTCTGCCGCGCCTGCTCAAGGTAGTAGGTCACCCCGCCGCCGCTCATCCGCGTTTCGCCGGGGTTATTGCCGAACAGCACCACCAGCTGGCTGTTTTCAATATCCGACGGGCTATTGCCGTCGGCCCAGCCGCCGTAGGTATAATTGAGGCCCTCGGCAATCTGCGCTGACGAGTAATCGCCGTAGTGGTTGAGATAGCCGCCGCAGCAGTTCATCAGGCGGGCAATCAGCGTTTTGCCCGGCGGCCAGGAACGAGTCAGCGTCCCGCCGAGCGTACCGGTGCCGTAGTTCAGATAGATAGATTCATTGCCGTACTCTTTAATCAGCCGCTGCGTAGTGCTGGCGATGATATCGAAGGCCTTTTCCCAGCTGATTTGCTCGAATTTCCCTTCACCGCGTTTACCAACGCGCTTCATCGGGTACTTCAGGCGATCCGGATTATAGACACGACGGCGCATCGAGCGGCCGCGCAGACAAGCGCGAACCTGATGCAGGCCATCGTAGTTGTCATCGCCGGTATTATCGGTTTCTACGTACTTAATCGCATCATCCACCACGTGCATACGCAGCGGGCAGCGGCTACCGCAGTTGACAGTGCAGGCGCTCCAGACCACCTTCTCGCTGGTCGGGGCAGGCGTATCTGCGGCATGCGCCATCCGGGTAAAGGGTAACGTTAGTGCGTTGCTGGCCAGCGCCAGGCCGCCAATCGCCGTGGTTTTCATTAAACCACGGCGGCTTACCTCAGCAGCCAGTAAAGCATCGGGGGCTTTAATTTTCATGGATACTCGCTTTGGTTGCTCACAATAAACTGATAAGCGCTATATAGTCATATATATAATGCTTTGAAATATTATTGGTTTTTTATGCTGATTTAATCCAAAGGGAGTATCACTGCATTCGTAGAATGGATTATTGCCCGGTATCAATAAGGGCGTAAAAAAAGCGCCCGCAGGCGCTTTTAGGGAGAGAGAAACGTTTAGCCGATATATTCGAGGCCGCGCATATACGGGCGCAGAATTTCCGGAATTTCGATACGGCCATCGGCCTGCTGATAGTTTTCCATCAGCGCCACCAGGGTACGACCGACCGCCAGGCCAGAACCATTCAGGGTATGAACGAGACGGGTCTTCTTGTCGGACTTGCTGCGGCAGCGAGCCTGCATACGCCGCGCCTGGAAATCCCAGACGTTAGAGCAGGAAGAGATTTCACGGTAGGTGTTCTGCGCCGGGACCCACACTTCCAGATCGTAGGTTTTACAGGCGCTGAAGCCCATATCGCCGGTGCACAGCGCGACCTTACGGTACGGCAGGCCCAGCAGCTGCAGCACTTTCTCAGCGTGGCCGGTCATCTCTTCCAGCGCCGCCATGGAGTCTTCCGGACGGACGATCTGCACCATTTCAACCTTGTCGAACTGGTGCATACGGATCAGACCACGGGTGTCACGACCATAAGACCCGGCTTCAGAGCGGAAGCACGGTGTATGGGCAGTCATTTTGATCGGCAGGTCGTCTTCGTCGATGATTTCATCGCGCACCAGGTTGGTCAGCGGCACTTCTGCCGTCGGGATCAGCGCGTAGTTGCTGCTGTCAGCTTCATCTTCCAGCGGACGAGTATGGAACAGGTCGCCGGCGAATTTCGGCAGCTGACCGGTGCCATACAGGGTGTCCTGGTTTACCAGGTACGGGACATAGTTTTCGCTATAGCCATGCTGTTCAGTGTGCAGATCCAGCATGAACTGCGCCAGAGCACGGTGCAGGCGGGCCAGCTGGCCTTTCATCACCACAAAGCGCGAGCCGGTCAGCTTAACGGCGGCGGCAAAATCCAGTCCCCCGTGCATTTCACCCAGCGTGACGTGATCGCGCACGTCGAAATCGAACTGGCGCGGCGTTCCCCAGCGGCTAACTTCGACGTTGTCGTTTTCATCACGGCCAACCGGTACGTCATCATGAGGAATATTCGGGATTGCCAGCGCGATATCGCGAATTTCTGCCAGCAACGTTTCCAGCTCGGATTTCGCGGCATCCAGCTGTTCGCCAAGTTTATTCACTTCCAGGCGTAATGGCTCGATGTCTTCCCCGCGCGCTTTCGCCTGGCCAATGGATTTCGATCGGGAGTTACGCTCCGCCTGCAGGTTTTCCGTTTGCACCTGCAGAACTTTACGACGCTCTTCAAGCGCGCGAAGTTTATCTACATCCAGCTTAAAGCCCCGGCGTGCCAGTTTTTCTGCGACTGCGTCTGGCTCGGTACGCAGCAGATTGGGATCGAGCATGCTTATCCTGTGCTTATCGAATTAAATAAAGAAAAATGGCCGCAGACTACGGCCACGGAAATAGAGTAATAACCTTACCGCAACGCCTCAATTAGCGGTAGCGTTTTATCGGGCTATTTTGATCCTGTTCAGCGAGCCAGGCGAGCTTTTCGCCAATTTTGCCCTCAAGCCCCCGGTTTGTCGGGCGATAATAGCGCGTTTGCGCCATTTCCTGCGGGAAGTACTGCTCGCCGGCGGCATAGGCGTTGGGTTCGTCATGAGCGTAACGATACTCCTGCCCGTAACCCATCTCTTTCATCAGCTTCGTCGGCGCATTGCGCAGATGCACCGGAACGTCATAGTCAGGACGCTCCCGCGCGTCGGCCAGCGCCGCTTTAAAGGCAGTGTAGACGGCGTTGCTTTTCGGCGCGCAGGCCAGATAGACAATGGCCTGAGCAATCGCCCGTTCGCCTTCCGCCGGCCCGACGCGGGTAAAGCAATCCCAGGCCGAAATAGCGACCTGCATCGCCCGCGGGTCGGCGTTGCCGACATCTTCCGAGGCAATTGCCAGGCAGCGGCGAGCAACGTACAGCGGATCGCCCCCGGCGGTGATGATCCGCGCGTACCAGTAGAGCGCCGCATCCGGCGCGCTGCCGCGCACCGACTTATGCAGGGCGGAAATCAAATCGTAGAACCGGTCGCCTTTGTTATCAAAACGCGCGCTGCGCTCACCGGCGATCTCGGTCAGCAGTTCCGCCTTCAGCACCCGCTTGCCCGAGTCATCGCTCTCGGCCATATCGGCCATCATTTCCAGGGTATTCAGCGCCCGACGCGCGTCGCCGTTCACCAGTTCGGCGATGGCCTTGCGGGTCTCATCCGGCAGAATAATATCCTGGTCGCCGTAGCCGCGGGACTTATCGTTCATCGCCTGGTCAAGCACCTGCTCGATATCGTCGGTGGTCAGCGATTTCAGTAAGTAGACGCGAGCGCGGGAGAGCAGCGCCGAGTTAAGCTCAAAGGAGGGGTTTTCGGTGGTCGCACCGATAAAAGTGATGGTGCCGTCTTCAATATGCGGCAGAAAGGCATCCTGTTGACTTTTATTAAAGCGATGCACTTCGTCAACAAACAGGATGGTTCGCCGGCCAGCGTTGCGATTCTGCCGCGCGCGCTCAATAGCCTCGCGGATCTCTTTCACGCCGGAGGTTACCGCCGAGATCCGTTCGACATCGGCGCTGGCGTAGCGGGCAATCACTTCCGCGAGGGTGGTCTTGCCGGTACCCGGCGGTCCCCAGAGGATCATCGAATGCAGGTGCCCGGCCTCAATGGCCCGCGGCAGGGGTTTACCCGGCGCCAGCAGATGCTGCTGGCCAATATACTGCGCTAAATTTTCTGGCCGCATGCGAGCGGCCAGAGGTTGAAACGCATTGTCGGAAAAATCGAGCGACAGATTGCTCACTTTCGCCTCTACTTACGTTGATCGTCCACCGTCACCCCTTTCGGCGGCGTAAAGGTGAACTTAGATGCGTCGACGGCGCCGTTCTGCTGCGATTTCAGCTGATAGCTGCTGCGCTGATCGTCCTGCTCGACGGCGCTGAACTGATGGATGGTGCCGTCCCGACCGACGTTGATCGTGAACTGCTTCAGGTTACCGCTGCCGCTTTTCGGTGTCAGAACAAAATCATCGCCGTTTTGCTTGATATTGTACTGCTGCCAGTCGCTGGACTGATTGCGAGCGATCAGCATAAACGGCGTGTTGCTGGTGGCGTCTTTCAGCCAGGTTGCCGTAGCCTGCTCCACGAACGGGTTGTAGAACCACAGCGTTTTGCCGTCCGAGACAAGAACGCTTTCATCCGGCTGGGTCATATGCCAGTTAAACAGATTAGGGCGTTTTACCCACAGGTCGCCCTGTCCGTCCTGCACGGCGTTACCGCTGCCGTCGGTCACTTTTTGCGTGAAGCTGGCATGGAAGCTGCTCACTTTATCAAGACGGCTTTTCAAGTCACTGGCCGCATCTGCCCAGACCTGGCTGACGACCATACCAGACAGTAATGCACAGGTGATTGCGAGTTTTTTCATTGTTCTTCCTTAATGTGCGTCACTCCCGACGCGGGAGCCTCTTCTGTCCCTAATGTAGGACCGCCGACGGCGGCGGGACAGAAGAATTGGCTGATTTTGCGCTTATTTACCCAACTTTGCACTCATTCAAAGGGCGGTGGCGCCAGCACTTCGCGGTTACCATTGTGGCCCTGCTCGCTGACGATGCCCTGCGCTTCCATCTGTTCGATAATGCGCGCGGCACGGTTATAGCCGATGCGGAACTGACGCTGCACGCCGGAAATCGACGCTTTACGCTTCTCGGTCACAAAACTGACCGCCTGATCGAACAGCGGGTCCAGCTCTTCGCCGCCATCAAAGCCACCGCCGCCGCCTTCGCTTTCGCTGTCCGAGGTAATGCCATCGACGTACTGCGGACGGCCGCGGGCTTTCCAGTCCTGAACCACGGCGTGGACTTCCTGGTCGCGCACAAATGCGCCGTGGACACGTACCGGCGTAGTGGAATTCGGCCCGGAGTAGAGCATATCCCCCATCCCGAGCAGCGATTCCGCACCGCCCTGATCGAGAATGGTACGCGAGTCAATTTTACTCGATACGGTAAAGGCGATACGCGTCGGGATGTTGGCCTTAATCAGGCCGGTAATAACATCCACTGACGGACGCTGCGTCGCCAGCACCAGGTGGATCCCCGCGGCACGCGCTTTCTGCGCCAGGCGAGCAATCAGCTCTTCCACCTTCTTACCGACGGTCATCATCAGGTCGGCGAATTCATCCACCAGCACCACGATATACGGCAGTTTTTCCAGCACCGGATGCACGGCATCCATACTATCGCCTGGCTTCCAGTACGGATCCGGGATCGGACGCCCCATGCGCGCGGCCTCAGCGATTTTCTCGTTATAGCCCGCCAGGTTACGCACGCCCAACGCCGACATCAGCTTGTAGCGGCGCTCCATCTCGTTGACGCTCCAGCGCAGCGCATTGGCGGCGTCTTTCATGTCGGTGACCACTTCGGTCAGCAGATGCGGAATACCTTCGTAGACCGACAGCTCGAGCATTTTCGGGTCGATCATGATGAAACGCACATCTTCCGGTTGCGCCTTGTAGAGCATGCTGAGGATCATGGCGTTGACGCCGACTGACTTACCAGAACCGGTGGTACCAGCCACCAGCAGATGCGGCATTTTCGCCAGATCGGCTACCACCGGATCGCCTGCGATGTCTTTACCCAACACCACGGTCAATGGCGATGGGTTATCACGGAACTTGGCGTTGTCGAGCACTTCACGCAGGTAGACGGTCTGGCGCTTTTTGTTTGGTAATTCCAGGCCGACATACGGTTTGCCCGGAATAACTTCCACCACGCGCACGGCAACCGTGGACAGTGAACGCGCCAGGTCGCGCGACAGGTTAGAGATACGCGCGGCCTTCACCCCTGGCGCGAGATTAAGCTCGAAACGGGTGATCACCGGCCCCGGCGAGTAGTTGACGACATCCGCTTTAATACGGAAATCGGCCAGACGCGCTTCTACCAGGCGCGCCATCTGCTCAAGAGCAAACGTATCCACCGGTTCGACTTCGCTCGGCGGTGGGGTTAACAGATCCAGCGACGGCAATGGCGTAGTCGGTCTTTGCAGCGGACGGCTATCGCCATTACGCATCAGCAGCGGGTGGATCAGGCTCTCCTGCGGCGCAGGCGCGGCCGGCTGATGCCCCTGCTGGGCAACCGGTTGTTGGTGCTGCACAGGCGGCGCAGTCTGGTATGACTGCGGCGGCGGCGACACTGGCTGATGGTGTACAGGCTGATGCTGCGCAGGTTGATAACCCTGCTGCGGAGCAACGGCCGGTTGTTGATAGTGCGGAGCCGGTTGCGGCGGCTGGGCTTCCGGCGTCGGCGTAAACAGCGGCTCGCTCGGTCCGTCATTGACCAGCGCCTTCATCGGCGAGAATTCGTAATCCGCCGGCGAGAACGGGTTGGCTCCGGGCGGCTGCTCGGTAGCGTAGCGCTGCTGCTGGGTAGCGGCAAACTGGCGCGCCAGCTCCGCTTCCGCCGCGGTGTCGGCATCATCATCATCCGTCGCGCTATCGTCTTCCCAGCGATGACCATAGCGTTGCTGTTGAGTGGCAGCGAACTGGCGAGCCAGTTCATCCTGCTCCATAGCATCCGCTTCCTCATCCGAGAGCAGCTCATCATCGTAATGCGGGTTACGCTCCGCCTGTCGCGCACGCTGTTCAGCTTCCCGCTGCGACGGTAGCTTGATGCCGTAGGAGGCCAGCTCCCGACGCGTCGGGACACGAACGCGGTTTGGCCGCGGTAGTTTTGGCCCAATGCCTTCTTTCACCTGAACTCGCGGTCCGCTCGACGCCGGGCTAAATAATGGCGCAGCCGCAGCGGACGCCGCCGTCGCAGAGGTTGCCGCTGCCGCGCCGCCGCTGGCGGCCGTTGCCTGATGCACCCCTGCCGCGACCGCAGAGACCACGGTTGACTCCACCGGCGGTTTGGACGGTGCGGCAGGCGACGTCAATGGTTTGGTGGCGATCGGGCTTTCTGGTTCAGGAATAGGCTGATACCAGGAAGCCAGCAGCTCCCGTTCACGCGCGCGCTTCTCTTCCACTTCCTCGAAGTAATAGAGCGGCGGACGCTTCACTTCTTCCTGGACAACCTCAGGCCCTGGCTCTGGCTGATATGTCTGTGTCGCTGGTTGTCCGGCATACGGATCGTAAGCCGGCGGCTGATTTGACACAGGCTCTGGCTGATACGCCTGCGGCGCTGGCTGACCGGCATACGGATCGTAAGCCGGCGGCTGATTTGGCACAGGCTCTGGCTGATACGTCTGCGGCGCTGGCTGACCGGCATACGGATCGTAAGCCGGCTGCTGGAACGGCGCGGGCTCTGGCTGATACGTCTGCGGCGCTGGCTGACCGGCATACGGATCGTAAGCCGGCTGCTGGAACGGCGCTGGCTCTGGCTGATACGCCTGCGGCGCCGGTTGTCCGCCATACGGATCGTAAGCCGGCTGCTGGTACGGCGCGGGTTCAGGCTGATACGCCTGCGGCGCCGGTTGTCCGGCATACGGATCGTAAGCCGGCTGCTGGTTTGGCGCTGGCTGATACGTCTGTGTTACAGGTTGCCCGGTAAGCGGATCGTACGCCTGCGGCGCAGGCTGGCCAGCAGGAGGCTGATAGGCGGCCTGCTGGAAAGGCGCGGGCTCTGGCTGGTACGCCGGCTGCGGCGGATAGCTGGCTTCCGGCTGGTAAACCGGCGCTGCGCCCTGATGGCCCGCAGGTGATTCCGCCCACGCCTGCGGCGCGGCAGTCGCCGCCGCCGCTGCGCCCACCGGCTCAGCGATACTGTGGCCATTCAGCAACGGATCGTAAGGGTCGAAATCACCGGGACGAACGGCGCTGGCGCCGGAGAAAAGGACATCATCGCCCGCAGGTCGCGCGGCGCTGGCCCCGGAAAACAGTACATCGTCGGCGGCGACAGGCGCCCCGCTGGCGCTGTATTGCACCGCCTCTTCCCCGTCGTCCATCCGTTTGCCGGAGAAAAGCGCAGCGTCAGTTTTACGCCCCATGGGATTAGTAAACTTCTCGGCCAGACGCTTACGCCGCGCCAGCGCGCTGCGTAAGATGCGGGTGCGACGCGACTCCTGCGGCTTGGCCGCCTCTTCGTCGTCGTACTCTTCCTCGTCGTCTTCGTATTCGCCTTCATCGACCCAGGTATCGTCCCGGCGGGTACGGTTGCTGGCAAAGGTGAGCACCGACAAGATACCGCCGCCCAGTTTTTCCGCAATACTGACCCATGACCAGCCGGTGAATAGCGTCAGGCCGGCAGCCCAAATGCACAACAGGGCGATAGTGCCGCCGCTACTGTGCAACAGCGGTTGCAGCGTGGTGCTCAGCAGACTGCCGATCACCCCGCCTGAGGCAAAGTACCAGATATCATCGGCGTTAATCGCCGCCAGACCACAAGAGGTCAGAATCAGAGCTAACGCGCCAATGAGGCGTAGGGAAACGGCAAAGTAATCAATGTATTCGTCGTTTTCCTGGTGTCGCCAGGCAAACCAGCATCCCCCGATAATGATCACCGGGATGGTGTAGGCCATGACGCCAAAAATAAAAAAGAGGGTATCGGCAAGCCACGCGCCGGGAGCACCGCCTAAATTATGAATAGGCTCATGCCATGCCGTTTGCGACCAGCTTGGATCCGAGGGGTTAAAGCTCAGTAGTGCCGCCATCAGCCAGATGGCGAAGAGGGAGCAAAGGATGAGCATCGCCTCAAGGAGTCGGCGCCCGCTGCTGAGTTTGGTTAGTTTGACTTCTTTGTCTTCGGTGTATTCCTGGCTCAAGAAAGGCTCTCCAGGTATCAGGCTGTTTCCTGCCTGCTGCTAAAACGGACAACAGCGCCGGGTCTCCCCGGCACTGTTGCTGTATGGATTAACAGGAGTGTAATCAAACTACGTCGATTTTGCACCTGTTCCGTGTTAGCGCGTCTTAATAACCAGACGATTACTTTGCTTGACTTCTTCCATCACCACGTAGGTACGGGTGTCGTTAACGCCCGGCAGGCGCAGCAAGGTCTCACCCAGTAATTTACGATACGCTGACATATCCGGCACGCGGGTTTTCAACAGATAGTCGAAATCACCGGAAACCAGATGACACTCTTGAATTTCTTCAAGTTTTTGCACTGCGGCGTTAAATTGCTCAAACACATCCGGTGCGCCACGATTCAGAGTAATCTCAACAAATACCAGAAGTGATGCATCCAGATAATGCGGATTGAGCAGCGCCGTATAGCCCTGAATAAAACCCTGTCTTTCAAGACGACGCACACGCTCAAGGCAAGGCGTCGGAGAAAGTCCCACCCGTTTAGAAAGCTCGACGTTAGAAATTCGCCCATCTTTTTGCAATTCATTCAGGATGTTACGATCAATGCGGTCGAGATCTTTGCCAGGGCGCTTCTTGCTATCTACCATTATTATTGTCTCTCTGTATTCCTTCCCTACTCCTGTTCCGGCCCTGTGCCTTCACTGCCAGAGCCCATCCTGTTATTACCCGCGTACGACATTGGGTAACCCAGGGGTACGTGAGAAGCCCGTTGCCTGACGGCAGTCACCGACATCACGCATGGCGTCTGTCCACACCATGCGTAGATTTCGTTAACCCGGATAAAAATGGCATTTGCGTGCATGAAAATTCGCCGCACGCCAAATACTGCTTTTCTTCTTCCTTGAATGTTTTCGCAAAAGCACAGGGGATTGTCAAAGCAAAACATCGATTTTTAGTACAAGATGCCAGATATTCATCATCCGCCCTGGTTGATTCTCATTTTTTCGTCTTATAATTGTCCCGCCGACAGTAGAAATAGTTATATTGTTCGCCGGTAAAACCCCCCATTCATCGGTCGCTTCTATTGCATACATCGTTAACAAAATCGCTGTGCTCTTTTTTTACGACAACAAATTCCCTACAATCCCAGCCCAATGTATGCCAATTATTATGGGGATCTCATGGGCACAGCCAAACACAGTAAACTGCTTATCCTTGGTTCTGGACCTGCGGGATACACCGCGGCGGTCTATGCCGCACGCGCCAACCTGCAGCCGGTGCTGATCACCGGGATGGAAAAAGGCGGTCAGCTGACCACCACGACGGAAGTGGAAAACTGGCCAGGCGATCCGAACGATCTCACCGGTCCGCTGCTGATGGAGCGCATGCACGAGCATGCCACCAAATTTGAAACCGAGATCATTTTCGACCATATCAGCCGCGTCGATCTGCAAAACCGCCCGTTCCGTCTGACAGGCGACAGCGGCGAGTACACCTGTGACGCCCTGATCATCGCCACTGGCGCTTCCGCCCGTTACCTGGGTCTGCCTTCCGAAGAGGCATTCAAAGGCCGCGGCGTTTCCGCTTGCGCCACCTGTGACGGATTCTTCTATCGCAACCAGAAAGTAGCAGTCATCGGCGGCGGCAACACCGCAGTTGAAGAGGCTCTGTATCTGTCGAATATCGCCTCTGAGGTACATCTGATCCACCGCCGCGATTCTTTCCGTGCGGAAAAAATCCTCATCAAGCGTCTAATGGACAAAGTCGAAAGCGGTAACATCGTGCTGCATACCGACCGTACCCTCGAAGAAGTGACTGGCGACCAGATGGGCGTCAGCGGCCTGCGTCTGCGCGATACCAAAAACAGCGACAACGTCGAGTCTCTGGAAGTGGCAGGCCTGTTCGTTGCCATTGGCCACAGCCCGAACACCGCCATCTTTGAAGGTCAGCTGGAACTGGAAAACGGCTATATCAAAGTGCAGTCCGGGATCCATGGCAACGCCACTCAGACCAGCATTCCGGGTGTATTCGCCGCTGGCGATGTCATGGACCATATCTACCGTCAGGCGATCACCTCTGCGGGCACCGGCTGTATGGCGGCGCTGGACGCCGAACGGTACCTCGACGGTCTGGCTGACGCTTGCAAATAATCTTTACAAGTCAGTAACAAAGGTAAAGAAGGCGACGAAAAGTCGCCTTTATTTTTGCCGCGATGTAACATTGCCGTGCCTAATATTCCCATAACGACACCTGCAAAGCGCGCAATGAATAAAACCCGTCAACAAGAGTTAACCCGCTGGTTAAAACAGCAAAGTATTATCTCCCGTCGCTGGTTGATGATTTCCCGCCTGCTTGGCGTGGCGAGCGGTCTGCTGATCGTGGCGCAGGCCTGGTTCCTGGCGCGGATCCTGCACCGAATGGTGATGGAGAATATTCCAGCGACCGCCCTGCTGCTCCCGCTGACCCTGCTGATACTCACCTTTGTGCTGCGCGCCTGGGTGGTCTGGCTGCGTGAGCGGGTCGGCTTTCAGGCCGGGCAGCATATCCGCTATGAGATTCGCCGCCAGGTTCTTGACCGTCTCCAGCAGGCAGGCCCGGCGTGGATTCAGGGCAAACCGGCCGGCAGCTGGGCAACGCTTATTCTTGAGCAAATCGACGACATGCACGATTATTATGCCCGCTACCTGCCCCAGATGACGCTGGCGGCCTGCGTGCCGCTGCTGATCGTTATCACGATTTTTCCGATTAACTGGGCCGCCGCGCTAATCCTTCTCGGCACCGCCCCGCTGATCCCGCTTTTCATGGCGCTGGTCGGAATGGGCGCCGCCGACGCCAACCGGCGTAACTTCCAGGCGCTGGCCCGCCTCAGCGGCCACTTCCTCGACCGCCTGCGCGGCATGGAAACCTTACGTATTTTTCATCGAGGTCAGGCAGAAACCGATAATATTCGCGACGCCTCGCAGGATTTTCGCCAACGCACCATGGAAGTCCTGCGCCTGGCCTTCCTCTCCTCCGGGGTTCTGGAGTTTTTCACCTCCCTGTCCATTGCGCTGGTGGCGGTGTATTTTGGCTTCTCTTACCTTGGCGAGCTGAACTTCGGCCACTATGGCGCGGGCGTCACGCTGATGGCAGGATTCCTGACGCTTATCCTCGCCCCGGAATTTTTCCAGCCGTTACGTGACCTGGGTACCTTCTACCATGCCAAAGCCCAGGCCGTAGGCGCCGCGGATAGCCTGAAAACGTTTATGGAAACCCCGCTGACCCAGGTGGAGCGCGGCGAGAAAACCTTAAATGATAACGATCTTATTGGTGTGGAAGCGCGCGATCTGGTGATCAAATCTCCGGAAGGTAAAGTCCTGGCCGGGCCGCTTAACTTTTCACTGCCCGCCGGCGCTCGTGTGGTGCTGGTCGGCCAGAGCGGATCCGGGAAAAGCTCTTTACTGAACACACTGCTCGGCTTTTTGCCCTATGAGGGTTCGCTGAAGGTCAACGGCACAGAGCTGCGCGAGCTGGACGCCGAACGCTGGCGCCGCCTGCTGAGCTGGGTGGGGCAGAATCCCCAGCTACCTGCCGCCACGCTGCGGGAGAATGTGCTGCTGGCATGGCCCGAAGCCAGCGAAGCGCAGCTTCGGCTGGCGCTCGACAAGGCCTGGGTCAGCGAATTCATCTCTCTGCTGCCACAGGGGATCCATACCGCCGTGGGCGATCAGGCGGGTCGTCTGTCGGTTGGCCAGGCGCAGCGTATCGCGGTCGCCCGCGCGCTATTGGTGCCCTGCCGCCTGCTGCTGCTGGATGAGCCCGCCGCCAGCCTCGACGCCCATAGCGAACAGCGGGTCATGCAGGCCCTGACCCACGCCTCCACCCAACAAACCACGCTGCTGGTCACCCACCAGCTCGAGGGGCTGGCAGACTGGGACGCCGTCTGGGTGATGCAGAACGGACAGATAATCGAACAGGGCGACTACGCCACGCTGGCCCGCGCTGGTGGGGTCTTCTCGGCGCTGCTGGCCCATCGTCAGGAGGAGATTTAAATGCGCGCGCTCTTACCCTATCTGGCGCTCTATAAACGCCATAAATGGATGCTGCTGCTCGGCGTCGTGCTGGCCATCGTGACTCTGCTGGCCAGCATCGGCCTGCTGACGCTCTCCGGCTGGTTCCTCTCCGCCTCAGCGGTGGTGGGTGTCGCCGGGATCTACAGTTTTAACTACATGCTGCCTGCCGCGGGCGTCCGCGGCGCGGCGATTATCCGTACCGCCGGGCGCTACTTCGAGCGTCTGGTCAGTCATGACGCGACCTTCCGCGTGCTGCAGCACCTGCGCGTCTTCACCTTCAGCAAACTGCTGCCCCTCTCTCCGGCGGGGCTGGCGCGCTTTCGCCAGGGTGAACTGCTCAACCGGGTAGTGGCCGACGTCGACACCCTGGATCATCTCTACCTGCGGGTGATTTCACCGCTGGTCGGCGCGCTGGTGGTGATTGTAGTGGTCACCTGCGGATTAAGCCTGCTCGACGTTACCCTTGCGCTGACGCTCGGCGGCATCATGCTGGTCACCCTGCTGGTTATGCCGCCGCTGTTCTATCGCGCAGGTAAACCAGCCGGCGAAAGTATGACGCAGCTGCGCGGCCAGTATCGCCAACAGCTCACTGCCTGGCTGCAGGGCCAGGCAGAGCTGATGGTGTTTAACGCCAGCGACCGCTACCGCGCACAAATGGAAAAGACCGAGCTCAACTGGCAGAACGCACAGCGCCGTCAGGCCGAGCTGACCGCGCTTTCACAGGCGGTAATGCTGTTAATCGGTGGCATCGCCGTAGTGGCCATGCTCTGGCTGGCCTCTGCTGGCATCGGTGGCAACAGCCAGCCAGGGGCGCTGATCGCCCTGTTCGTGTTCTGCGCGCTGGCGGCCTTCGAAGCTCTGGCGCCGGTCACTGGCGCTTTCCAGCATTTAGGCCAGGTGATTGCCTCCGCGCGGCGGATTTCGCAGATCATCGATCAGCAGCCGGAGGTTACCTTTGTTGAGAGTGAAGCCTGCGTGCCAGCACAGGTGGCCTTAACCTTCAGACAGGTCACGTTCCGCTACCCGCAGCAGCCCTCCCCTGCTCTGGAGAATATCTCCCTGCAGATTGCCGCCGGAGAGCATATCGCCATCCTTGGGCGAACCGGCTGCGGAAAGTCAACGTTGTTGCAGTTGCTTACCCGCGCCTGGGACCCGACGCAGGGGGAGATCTTGCTCAACGACCAGCCGCTGTCACAGATCAGCGAAGCCAGCCTGCGTCAGGCGATGAGCGTGGTGCCGCAGCGGGTGCATCTGTTCAGCGCCACCCTGCGCGACAACCTGCTGCTGGCGGCGCCTGGTTCTGATGACGCAACGCTCTGCGCGACGCTCGAGAAAGTGGGGCTGGAAAAACTGCTGGAAGATGGCGGACTTAATAGCTGGTTGGGCGAAGGCGGACGCCAGCTCTCCGGCGGCGAACTGCGCCGGCTGGCCATTGCCCGTGCATTGCTCCACGATGCGCCGCTGATGTTGCTCGATGAACCGACAGAAGGTCTGGATGCGGGCACCGAAAGCCAGATCCTGCATCTGCTGGCGGAAGTGATGCGCGAGAAAACCGTGCTGATGGTCACCCACCGCCTGCGGGGCCTGGCGCGTTTTAATCAGATAATAGTCATGGACAACGGCCAGATTATTGAGCAAGGTAGTCACGCGGAGCTGCTCGCTAAACAGGGCCGGTACTTCCAGTTTAAACAGCGTCTGTAGGCTATTATCTAATTTTTGCTGATGCGTATTGAGGTTAAAATGCGTCTGGTTCAGCTCTCCCGGCACTCTATCGCCTTCCCCTCTCCGGAAGGCGCCCTGCGAGAACCTAACGGCCTGCTGGCGCTCGGCGGCGATCTGAGCCCCGCGCGGCTGCTGATGGCCTATCAGCGCGGTATTTTCCCCTGGTTTTCTCCCGGCGACCCGATCCTCTGGTGGTCGCCCGATCCCCGGGCGGTACTCTGGCCGGAGCGGTTCCATCTCAGCCGCAGCATGAAACGCTTTCATCAGCGTTCGCCCTACCGCGTCACACTCAATCACGCCTTTGGCGCGGTGATTGAAGGCTGCGCCAGCGATCGTGACGAAGGCACCTGGATAACCAGCAGTATCGTTCGCGCCTATCATCAACTACATGAGCTGGGCCATGCTCACTCCATTGAAGTCTGGCAGGAGAATACGCTGGTGGGAGGAATGTACGGCGTGGCGCAGGGGGCGCTGTTTTGCGGCGAGTCGATGTTCAGCCGGGCGGAAAATGCCTCTAAAACTGCGCTGCTGGTATTCTGCCAGGCTTTTGCGCAGAGCGGCGGTAAATTAATTGACTGTCAGGTGCTGAACAACCATACCGCTTCATTAGGGGCAATGGATATTCCTCGCCGCGATTATCTGGACTATCTCTCAGTATTACGTGGTTACCGTCTGCCTGAACGATTTTGGGTGCCGCGGGTGCTATTTCCCGGCGTGCAATAAAATGTTTTCAGCACATTTTGCGTCAGGATGGTATAATTGCGCGGTAGAGTAGCTTCTGCCTGTTGCCCCGCCGCCGTTTGGGAATAATAAGAGTCAGATAACGCCCATCGTTCTGTCACTCCCCTTTACGTTTGCGCCTGTCACGCGGCATGGCCGTGTGTGTCCCGGGCAATGCGCCAAAACTACTTCGGCGATTCATACCCGTCATATTTCTGTTGCCGGTGTGCTGACTATGCGCCTTACGGCAAGGTGAATGATTCAGGGTAGATACGTAAAACTTTACTTACATGATGAACTTCGGCATTATCTTGCCGGTTCAAAACTACGGTAGTGATACCCCAGAGGACTAGATGGCCAAAGAAGACAATATTGAAATGCAGGGCACCGTACTTGAAACGTTGCCTAACACTATGTTCCGCGTAGAACTGGAAAACGGTCACGTGGTAACCGCGCATATCTCCGGTAAAATGCGTAAAAACTACATCCGCATTCTGACGGGCGACAAAGTGACTGTTGAGCTGACCCCGTACGACCTGAGCAAAGGCCGCATTGTCTTCCGTAGTCGCTGATTGTTTTCGCCGCTAAGGCGTCAGATGCTGAAGGCCGGGATATTCCCGGTCTTTTCATTTCTGCATCAGCAAAAAAAACCGGCCTGAGGCCGGTTTTTATGCGGGAGAGATGCTTAGTGGGCGGCTTCCGGTTTGTGCTTCGGTGCGCTCTGGAAGTCGTAGGTCAGCGTGTTTTTCGCGCTGTCCAGGGCAACCGTCACCTGACCACCATCGACCAGCGAGCCAAACAGCAGCTCGTTCGCCAGCGGTTTTTTCAGGTTGTCCTGAATGACGCGTCCCATTGGCCGTGCCCCCATTGCCCGGTCGTAGCCTTTCTCTGCCAGCCAGTCGCGCGCTTCCTGACTTACTTCCAGGGAGACGCCTTTCTGATCCAGCTGAACCTGCAGCTCGACGATAAACTTATCGACAACCTGATGGATCACCGTGGTAGACAGATGATCGAACCAGATAATGTTGTCGAGGCGGTTACGGAACTCCGGCGTAAAGATCTTCTTGATCTCATCCATCGCATCCGGACTGTTGTCCTGCTGGATAAGACCAATCGATTTACGTTCAGTTTCCCGCACCCCGGCATTGGTGGTCATCACCAGCACCACGTTGCGGAAGTCCGCTTTACGGCCGTTGTTATCGGTCAGCGTCCCGTTATCCATCACCTGCAGCAGCAGGTTGAACACATCCGGATGCGCTTTTTCGATCTCATCGAGCAGCAGCACCGCGTGCGGATGTTTAATCACCGCATCGGTCAGCAGCCCGCCCTGATCGAAGCCAACGTAGCCCGGAGGCGCCCCGATTAAACGGCTGACGGTATGACGTTCCATATATTCGGACATGTCAAAACGCAGCAGCTCAATACCCAGCGCCTTCGCCAGCTGCACGGTCACTTCGGTTTTCCCAACCCCGGTAGGCCCGGCGAACAGGAATGACCCAACCGGTTTGTGCTCATGGCCCAGCCCGGCGCGCGCCATTTTGATGGCTTCGGTCAGCGCCTCAATGGCTTTGTCCTGACCAAAGACCAACATTTTCAGACGATCGCCCAGGTTTTTCAGCGTATCGCGATCGCTCTGGGAGACGCTCTTCTCAGGGATCCGCGCAATGCGCGCTACCACTGATTCGATATCCGCCACGTTGACCGTTTTCTTACGCTTGCTGACCGGCATTAAGCGCGCCCGCGCGCCCGCTTCGTCAATGACGTCAATTGCCTTATCCGGCAGATGACGATCGTTAATGTATTTCACCGCCAGCTCAACCGCCGCACGCACCGCTTTAGCGGTATAACGCACGTCATGGTGCGCTTCGTACTTCGGCTTCAGGCCATTGATGATCTGGACAGTCTCTTCCACCGACGGTTCGGTGATATCGATCTTCTGGAAACGACGGGCCAGCGCACGATCTTTCTCAAAGATGTTGCTGAACTCCTGGTAGGTGGTGGAGCCAATTACCCGGATCTTGCCGCTGGAAAGCAGCGGTTTGATCAGGTTAGCCGCATCGACCTGCCCGCCAGACGCCGCTCCCGCACCGATAATGGTGTGGATTTCATCAATAAACAGGATGCTGTTGGTATCCTGTTCCAGCTGTTTGAGCAACGCTTTAAAGCGTTTTTCAAAATCGCCACGATATTTGGTGCCTGCCAGCAGAGAACCAATGTCGAGCGAGTAAATAGTGCAGTCGGCCATCACTTCCGGCACATCACCCTGCACAATACGCCAGGCAAGGCCTTCGGCGATTGCAGTTTTGCCGACGCCGGATTCACCCACCAACAGCGGGTTATTTTTACGCCGACGGCACAGAACCTGAATGGCGCGCTCCAGCTCTTTTTCACGGCCAATCAGGGGATCAATGCCGCCAACGCGAGCAAGCTGATTGAGGTTGGTGGTGAAGTTTTCCATACGTTCCTCCCCGCCGGCTTGCTCTTCATTACCAGGCTGGCTTCCGCTGTTGTCGGAAGACTGGCTCGGCTCGTCTTTGCGTGTGCCATGAGAAATGAAGTTCACCACATCAAGTCGGCTCACTTCATGTTTACGCAGCAGGTAGGCGGCCTGCGACTCCTGCTCGCTAAAAATCGCCACCAGCACGTTAGCGCCGGTTACTTCGCTGCGGCCAGAAGATTGCACGTGGAAGACAGCGCGCTGCAGCACACGCTGAAAGCTCAGCGTCGGCTGGGTGTCGCGCTCTTCTTCCGTTGCCGGCAGGACGGGTGTGGTTTGTTCGATGAAGGCTTCAAGTTCCTGACGCAATGCCACCAGGTCCACAGAACACGCTTCCAGGGCCTCACGGGCCGAGGGGTTGCTTAGCAGAGCCAGCAGCAAGTGCTCGACAGTCATAAACTCATGACGGTGCTCGCGCGCTCTGGCGAAAGCCATATTTAAACTGAGTTCCAGTTCTTGATTGAGCATAGGCACCTCCCCCAATTTTCATGCCTGTATTCAGGCTTTTTCCAGCGTACACAGCAATGGATGCTCGTTCTCCCTCGCGTACTGATTCACCATAGCGACTTTGGTCTCCGCCACTTCCGCGGTAAATACGCCACAAATCGCCTTACCTTCATAGTGAACCGTGAGCATCAGTTGCGTTGCACGTTCAACATCATAAGAAAAGAATTTTTGTAACACGTCAATAACAAACTCCATTGGAGTGTAGTCATCATTGACCAATATCACTTTATACATAGATGGCGGTTTAATCGCATCACGAACTTCGTCGTCAACCAGTTGCTCGAAGTCCAGCCAATCTCTCTTACTCATCGTCAGTGTTCATCATCGGTTGCTGTTGCCAACAGGCGGAGGCCTGTCGATGACCAGAGGTTATGCTCATCACAAATCTACAATAGATCATAGATAACTATCATCTATCGCTTCTATCCGCGACGGCTGTCACATTCCCCGGCAATAGCGTTAACTGCTTCAAATTTTGACGCATTTTTCGCCGTTCCCCCTCCTCAATCGCTTGACGCGTTTTCGTATTTCTCTAAATTGTAGTAGCGAGAGTTGGCGAGCAATTGAACAACTCGTCACTCCACCACCGGTTCATTCCATCTTACTAATAAAGATTTACGAAGGATGTCGAAGTATGGAAATGGGTACTGTTAAGTGGTTCAACAATGCCAAAGGGTTCGGTTTTATCTGCCCTGAGGGCGGCGGCGAAGACATTTTCGCCCATTACTCCACCATCCAGATGGATGGTTACAGAACGCTAAAAGCCGGACAAGCCGTTCGGTTTGATGTTCACCAGGGGCCAAAAGGCAACCACGCCAGCGTGATCGTCCCTGTGGAAGCGGAAACGGCTGCATAACTCTTTTGCTTCATTGTGTACATCCTGCTAATAAAATGCCAGTCCTTCTGACTGGCATTTTTATTCCTATTCCCGCGCCAGGGCATCCACCGGATCGAGCCGCGCCGCATTGCGTGCGGGCAGCCAACCAAACAGCACGCCGGTCAGCGTCGAACAGAGAAAAGCCGTCACCAGCGCCAGCGGAGAAAAACCGATCTCCCAGCCGGGCAGCACCAACTGCAGAATAAACGCGATCATCAGCGACAACGTCACCCCCAGCGCGCCACCGACCAGGCAAACCAGCACCGCTTCGATGAGAAACTGCTGTAGCACATCGCTGGCCCGAGCGCCTACCGCCATGCGGATGCCGATCTCCCGCGTTCGCTCTGTCACCGACACCAGCATAATATTCATTACACCAATACCACCAACCACCAGAGCAATCACCGCCACCAATGTCAGGAACAGCTGTAAGGTATGTGTGGTCCTTTCGGCGGTTTTCAAGACGCTGTCCATATTCCAGGTGAATACATCTTTTTTACCATGCCGCAGCTCCAGCAGACGCAGCAGCTGCTTCTCTGCCGTTTCACTGTCGTAGCCTTCATTAACGCGCACCGTAATGGAGTTCAGCCACGACTGCCCCATCACTCTTCCCGCCATCGTGGTGTAAGGCAACCAGACGCGGAGAATTTTACTGCTGCCGAACATTGACTGTTTTTCATCTGCGACGCCAATCACCGTGGCGGGCATATTGCCGACCAGGATCACCTCTCCCACCACTTTCGCTTTATTGGGAAACAGCTGTCGGCGGGTATTGCTGTCGAGTACCACCACCTGCGCCCGGCTGTTAAGCTGGAGCTCATTAAAGGTATTGCCTTCGCTAAACGTCATGCCATAAACATTAAAATACTGCGGCCCGACCCCCTCCGCGCTGGCGGCAACGTCAATATTATTTGCGCGCAGGCGCAGGCTTTTCGACACCGCCGGCGTGGCGGAACGCACCCACGGCTGTTTCTGGATCGCCAGCAAATCGTCATACTTCAGCGCCTGCTGATAGCGCGGGTCGTCGTCACCAAAATCCTTTCCGGGGTAAACATCGATGGTATTGGTTCCGATGGCGCGAATATCCGCCAGCACCATCTGCTTAGCCGCATCGCCGACCACCACGATCGACACCACTGAGGCAATACCGATAATGATGCCGAGCATGGTCAGCAAAGTGCGCATTTTATTCGCCGCCATCGCCCGCCACGCCATGACCAGCGCTTCGCGAAAGCCGCTGGTAAACTGACGCCACGCCGAAGGCTCCGCCTGCTGACGGGCGCGCAGCCCGCCGCGCTGTAGACTACCGGGCGGATTGCGGACGATCTCGCCATCGCGGATCTCAACGATCCGCTCCGCCTGAGCGGCCACCTGCGGATCGTGGGTGACGATAATCACCGTGTGCCCCTGTGCTTTAAGCTGATGGAGGATCGCCATCACCTCTTCGCCGGAATGGCTGTCCAGCGCGCCGGTTGGTTCATCAGCGAGGATCACCTCCCCGCCGTTCATCAGGGCGCGGGCGATACTGACCCGCTGCTGCTGGCCGCCGGACAACTGCAATGGCTGATAGTCCGCCCGATCGCCCAGCCCCAGCCGCACCAGCAGCTCATGGGCGCGCGCCAGGCGCGCCCGCCGTTCACTGCCAGCATATACCGCTGGCACTTCAACATTCTGCGCGGCGGTAAGGTGTGACAGCAGGTGATAACGTTGAAAAATAAAGCCAAAGTGTTCCCGCCGCAGCCGCGCCAGCGCATCGCCATCCAGCTGCGCGATATCGGTTCCCGCCACCCGGTAGGTGCCGCTGGTGGGTTTGTCGAGGCAGCCAAGGATGTTCATTAGCGTCGATTTGCCCGAGCCGGAGGCGCCCACGATCGCCACCATCTCACCCGCATGGATGCTGAGGGTGATCCCCTTGAGGACCTCAACGCTGCCGTCGCCAGAAGGGTAGCTACGACGAATATCACGCAGCTCAAGCAACGCCGTCATTTTGCCGCCCCGCTCGCGCTCTCGCCGACGATCACCTCATCCCCCTCTTCCAGGCCCTGCACCACCGCGACGTCGGTATCGTTGCGGGCGCCAATGGCAACCTCACGCTCTTTTACCTCACCGGTGCGCAACAGCCGGACGTGGTAGCGGTTATCACCCACCGCGTCGCCCAGGGCGCTCAGCGGAATAGTGATCACGTTTTTCACCTCGGCCAGTTGAATATGCACCTGCGCGGTCATGTCGAGGCGCAGGATCCCCTGCGGGTTCGGTACCTCGAAGCGGGCAAAATAGAAGATGGCGTCATTCACTTTTTCCGGCGTCGGCAGAATGTCTTTCAGCTTACCTTCATAGCGGGTTAGCGGGTCGCCCAGTACGGTAAACCACGCCTTTTGCCCCGGTCTGAGGTGGATAACATCCGCTTCAGACACCTGCGCTTTGACCAGCATGGTGCTAAGATCCGCCAGCGTCAGAATGTTTGGGGCTTGCTGCGCCGCGATCACCGTCTGTCCCTGCAGGGTGGTAATTTGCGTCACTTCACCTGCCATCGGCGCCAGTATCCGCGTGTAGTCGAGGTTGGTCTTCGCGGTATCAAGGGTCGCCTGGTTACGCTTAATTTGCGCCTCAATCGTACCGATTTGCGCCTGTTTCACCGCCAGGTCGGTGGTCGCGGTATCGAGGTCCTGTCGCGACACCAGCTGGCGCTGCGCCAGCTGTTGCTGACGGGCAAGAGTCACCTGCGCCAGTTTACTCTCTGCGCGTGCCTGGTTGAGCTGGGCCCGCAGTTCCATTAGCGTGGCTTCAACCTCTTTAATCTGGTTTTGCGCCTGCTCAGGATCGATAACCCCCAGCAACTGGTCCTTTTTGACCTTATCGCCAATATTGACATGTAGCGTTTTCAGCTGTCCGCTGACCTGGGCCCCCACGTCAACTTTGCGCAAGGCGTCCAGCTTGCCGGTGGCCAGCACGCTCTGCTGGAGGTCGCCTTTACGCACCACCAGCGTCTGATAGTGCGGCAGTGGCGCGTTGAGAATGCGCCATCCCCAGACGGCTAACGCCAGTACAACGATTGCCAGCAGCCACCAGATGGTCCTGCGTTTTCCCTTCACTTTCATAATCCGATTCCTGCTGTTTCTCCTGCCGCTTCAGGCGGTGATTCTATCGAAACCCACTGGCGACAGAACACCCATTTTTAGCGTTGCTTACGTTTTGTTGAGCTGCCGGAGAAGTTTGCGCCGTCGGTATTCCCGGCGGCGATGAGATTAATCAGCGCGACCGCGTGCCAGCCACAGCACCCGCGAGAACATTTTTTTCAGCAACGTTGGCACCGCGTCCACCCCACGACGGCCCGCTTCCATCGCCACCTCAATAGCCAGGTCAGGTTTAGATGAGCGATGGATGGCTTTAGTGATCACCCGCCGCATATTCATCGGGACATTGGCCGGGATCTGCGCCACCCGGTGATAAACATCATCAAATCCCTGGCGATACATAAAATGTTCCATATCCAGCGCCGGCAGGCTGGTCAAATGGTCGCGCTCCAGCTCACGATCGTTATTGAGCAGACCGCGCACCGTCGCGGCATATTTTTTCCCCGCTTCATCACCATCCACCAGAACGTGCCACTGGATCCCCATCCGCCGGGCAAATTTGATTAATGGTTTCAGGCCGGACTGGGCGAATTCAATCACCTTCACCCCCTCGGCATCAAAATGATGGCCACACTGGCGGGCCAGTTCGTTGATGACCCAGGTCTCTGTCTCCCCCTCCACCAGCAGCCAGCAGCGGGCGAAGAGCGATGAAGCGCGATTGAAACGAATATGAAAAGCGATACGCCGGCTGTCTTCGGCATTCATTCCGCCCGGCCCCAGCCGCCACGCCGATACCCGCGCAGACTCGCGCACCAACCGGCATACCTGCTCCACCGGCGTCAGGGACAACAGCTCTCCGGAGTTGGTGGTGGTCACGCGCTGCAACGGCAACAAATTCAGCAGGTGCCAGGCGACGGAGAGCATGATCGGATGCAAACGGGTTTCCGGATCTTCAATCAGCAGCAATGGCCGCGCATCGCGATCGAGACGTACTGTTCCTTTGGCCTGCAGCAGGGTGGCAAACAGCCCCAGCAGGATCACCCGATGGCTTCTCCCGCCGGGCTTATCAATCATCCGGTTGATAATATCCAGATACCGCCAGCTGCGCTGTTCATCATGAGAGCGCCGCCGCATCAGGCGATGTCGCGTCTGAGCGCTACTTTGCTCAGCAAAGTAATGCTCCAGCAGTTGCACCATGGCCGACAGCCCCTGGCGGATCTGACCGTCAGATAAATTTTGCGGATGGCTGACCAGTTCGCGGGACAGGAAATCCAGCTGGCGGGCGGTGATCTCTATCTGCGGCGAGTGCGGTACCGTCCCGTTATGAATGCGCCGCATAAAGCGCGCGTCGCGCAGGCGCAACACCGGCATCAATCGCACCAGGTGTCGGGCCAGCTCGTCAATATCTTCCAGCGCCAGCGCTTCACCTTCACCATCGATAAAACTGCGCAGGGTCAACACGCTGTCGTCCCCGGCGAGCTCGCCCTCGAGGCGGTAGAACACCCGGTGATACCCGTCATCGCAAGGCACCCAGCAGCGCTGAAGCGGACGAAAGCGCCGCACCCGATGGCGACCAGGTTCCGTTTCGCGGAAGGTCAGGATAATGTGCAAATGGTGTTCGCGCCCCTGGATGTCACCGGGCGGAAACCAGAAGTCATCGCGGACAAAGTGATAAAGATCGAACTCAGGGGACAAAAGCAGGGTCAGCGCATCGAGCAGACTGGACTTCCCCCACGCGTTCTCCCCGATCAGGACGTTATTTTGCTCCAGCATCAACGACAAACGATTGATACCGCGAAAACCGACGATTTCTACGCGCTCAAGAAGCATATCCCCTCCGCTACACCACCCCTCTCCTTCAGTAATCAACAGTATAGCGAGGGCGACGGCAAGATGACACTCCGCTTAATCGCCTCTGGGCATCATATTCAGTAAGTAAAATATATTCATAAAATTGTTCAATTATCCCCTATTAACGGCTATTGATTATTCATCAAACAAAATAGTTTTATTTTAGACGTTCTGTTCTACACTATTGGTAATCTCGCACGGATAAAGGAATGGCAATCCCGGCAAACGGAATCTCTTCACCTTGCCCTAAATCAAATAATATCAATATATTTAACTGGCTGTGGGATGGCGATTATCTCTAAAATAACGCCGCTTTATTTTTGTCGTCGTCCCTTATCACGATAAATAAAGACCGGCACGGTCCGCTCGTGCGCGTATACATTTAAATTGAGGTGGTTATGTTCAGAAAATTAGCAGCCGAATGTTTCGGTACCTTCTGGCTTGTATTTGGTGGCTGCGGTAGCGCCGTGCTGGCCGCAGCATTCCCCGAGCTGGGTATCGGTTTTGCCGGCGTGGCGCTGGCCTTTGGTTTAACGGTACTTACTATGGCGTTCGCCGTGGGCCATATTTCCGGGGGCCATTTCAACCCGGCGGTAACGTTAGGCCTGTGGGCCGGCGGTCGTTTCCCGGCAAAAGAGGTGATTGGCTATATTATTGCCCAGGTCGTCGGCGGGATTATTGCCGCCGCGGTCCTGTATGTGGTGGCCAGTGGTAAAGCAGGCTTTGATGCCGCCGCCAGCGGCTTTGCTTCCAACGGCTATGGCGAGCACTCTCCGGGTGGCTTCTCTATGCTGTCGGCTATCGTTATTGAAATCGTCCTGACCTGCGGCTTCCTGCTGGTTATCCATGGCGCGACCGATAAACACGCGCCGGCGGGCTTTGCGCCGATCGCTATCGGCCTGGCGCTGACCCTCATCCACCTGATCAGCATTCCGGTCACTAACACCTCCGTCAACCCGGCGCGCAGCACCGCGGTGGCGATTTTCCAGGGCGGCTGGGCGCTGCAGCAGCTATGGTTGTTCTGGGTCATGCCGATCGTTGGCGGGATCCTCGGCGGCGTGCTGTATCGCACTCTGCTGGAAAAACGCGATTAACCCTTTCAAAGCCCGGTTCTCCGGGCTTTTTCTTTCTGGTGACTGCTTTACTCGGCCCGGTGATTTGGGTAGTGTCATGGGCGCTATTCTCATCATGCAAGGGCTGCGTCGTTCATGTTCTCGGGACTGTTCATCATTCTGTTGCCGCTGGTCGTCGGCTATTTACTGCCTCTTCGTCACCCCTCCGCGCTAAAACTGATTAACCGGATGCTCAGCTGGATTGTCTATGTCATCCTCTTTTTTATGGGGATCAGCCTGGCGTTTCTCGACAATCTGGCCAGCAACCTGTTAGCGATACTGCATTACGCCGCGGTCAGCGTAGTTATCATTTTACTGTGTAATATCGCCGCCCTGCTGTGGCTGGAAAGAAAAATGCCCTGGCGTAGTCAACATCGTCAGGAGAAATTACCCTCGCGCCTGGCCATGGCTCTCGAATCACTTCAGCTATGCGGTGTGGTAGTGCTCGGTTTTTTGCTTGGCCTGACCGGCCTGCCTTTTTTACAGCACGCGACCGAAGCCAGCGAATATACGCTGATTTTTCTCCTGTTCCTCGTCGGTATTCAATTACGCAATAACGGAATGAGCCTGCGACAAATAGTTCTTAACCGGCGGGGAATGATCGTCGCGGTGGTGGTCACCGCCAGTTCATTACTCGGCGGGATACTCAATGCGTTTATTCTCGGTCTGCCATTAAAGACCGGTCTGGCGATGGCCAGCGGCTTTGGCTGGTACTCGCTCTCCGGTATTTTACTCACCGAATCCTTTGGCCCGGTGATTGGCAGCGCGGCGTTCTTTAACGATCTGTGCCGCGAGCTGCTGGCCATCATGTTAATTCCGGGTTTAATTCGCCGCAGCCGCTCCACGGCGCTGGGGCTGTGTGGCGCCACCTCGATGGATTTCACCTTACCGGTACTCCAGCGTTCCGGCGGGGTCGAGATCGTCCCTGCCGCCATCGTGCACGGTTTTCTTCTCAGCCTGCTGGTCCCGATCCTGATCGCCTTTTTCACCGCCTGAGCACGCGCTGGCGGCAGCCACCTGCCGCCAAATTTGCGCTAAATCAATCTCCCTTTAAGTTGTATCAGAAATACCTTTTCTCCTGGTGTCGTGCGGCATAACCTTAAACATGTATATTAAATATAACTTTAAAGGTGTGACCATGTTTTGTGTGCAATGTGAACAAACCATTCGTACTCCAGCCGGCAACGGCTGCTCTTACGCGCAGGGAATGTGCGGTAAAACAGCGGAAACCTCCGATCTGCAGGATCTGCTGATTGCGTCACTGCAAGGCCTGTCCGCCTGGGCGCTCAAAGCGCGTGAATATGGCATTATCGATCATGAGGTCGACAGCTTTGCCCCCCGCGCGTTCTTCTCCACCCTGACCAACGTGAACTTCGACTCTCCGCGTATTGTCGGCTACGCCCGTCAGGCGATCGCGATGCGCGAGGCACTGAAAGCGCAATGCCTGGCTATTGATGCCAGCGCCGCGGTCGATAGCCCGGTCGCCGACCTGCAGCTGGTCAGCGACGATCTGGGCGACCTGCAGCGTCAGGCGGCGGACTATACCCCGAATAAAGACAAAGCCGCCATCGGTGAGAATATCCTCGGCCTGCGTCTGCTGTGCCTGTACGGCCTGAAAGGCGCGGCGGCCTATATGGAACACGCCCATGTGCTCGGCCAGTACGACAACGCTATTTATGCCCAGTACCATAAAATCATGGCATGGCTGGGAACCTGGCCGGCCGATATGAACGCTCTGCTGGAGTGTTCGATGGAAATCGGCCAGATGAACTTCAAAGTGATGAGCATCCTCGACGCCGGTGAAACCACCAAATACGGCCACCCGACGCCGACTCAGGTCAACGTTAAAGCCACCGAAGGGAAGTGCATCCTGATCTCCGGTCACGATCTGAAGGATCTTTATAATCTGCTGGAGCAGACAGAAGGCACCGGCGTCAACGTCTATACCCACGGCGAAATGCTGCCGGCGCACGGCTATCCGGAGCTGCGTAAATTCAAACATCTGATCGGCAACTACGGCAGCGGCTGGCAGAACCAGCAAGTGGAATTTGCCCGCTTCCCGGGTCCCATCGTGATGACCTCTAACTGCATCATCGACCCGACCGTCGGCGCCTACGACGACCGCATCTGGACCCGCAGCATCGTCGGCTGGCCAGGCGTCAACCATCTGGAAGGCGAAGACTTCTCTCCGGTTATTGCCCAGGCGCAGCAGATGGCGGGCTTCCCGTATAGCGAAATCCCGCATCTGATCACCGTCGGCTTTGGCCGTCAAACGCTGCTCGGCGCGGCGGATACACTGATCGATCTGGTCAGCCGCGAAAAACTGCGCCACATCTTCCTCGTTGGCGGCTGCGATGGCGCGCGCGGCGAACGTAACTACTTCACCGATTTTGCCACCAGCGTGCCGGACGATTGCCTGATCCTGACGCTTGCCTGCGGTAAATACCGCTTCAACAAGCTGGACTTTGGCGATATCGAAGGGCTGCCGCGCCTGGTCGACGCCGGGCAATGTAACGATGCCTATTCGGCAATTATTCTGGCAGTGACGCTGGCGGAAAAACTGGGCTGTGGCGTCAACGATCTGCCGCTGTCGCTGGTGCTCTCCTGGTTCGAACAGAAAGCGATCGTCATCTTGTTGACGCTGCTGTCGCTGGGGGTGAAAAACATCGTCACCGGCCCGACTGCGCCTGGCTTCTTCACGCCGGACCTGCTGGCGGTCCTCAACGAGAAGTTCGGCCTGCGTTCCGTCACCACCGTTGAACAAGATATGCAGCAGTTGCTGAGTGCGTAAGGAGTCCTGATGACTATGCCAACCCCCCAGTGCCCGTGGCGGATGCAGGTTCACCACATTCACCAGGAAACCCCGGACGTGTGGACCCTTTCGCTGCTGTGCCACGATTACTATCCGTACCGTGCTGGCCAGTACGCTCTGGTCAGCGTGCGTAACTCGGCGGAAACGCTGCGCGCTTATACCCTCTCTTCGACGCCGGGGGTCAGCGAATACATTACGCTGACCGTTCGTCGTATTGACGAGGGTGTGGGATCGCAGTGGTTAACCCGCGAGGTCAAACGCGGCGATTATCTTTGGCTGTCGGATGCCATGGGCGAGTTTACCTGTGACGACAAAGCGGAAGATAAATTCCTGCTGCTGGCCGCCGGCTGTGGGGTGACGCCGATCATGTCGATGCGCCGCTGGCTGGCGAAGCACCGCCCGCAGGCGGACGTGCAGGTTATCTATAACGTTCGTTCGCCGGAGGATGTCATTTTCGCTGAAGCGTGGCGCGAGTATCCGGTCACCCTGGTGGCGGAGCACCATGCCGCCCATGGCTTTGTTGCCGGACGCCTCACCCGCGAGCTGTTGCAAAGCGTGCCGGATTTAACCAGCCGCATCGTGATGACCTGCGGCCCGGCACCTTATATGGAGAAGGTCGAGCAGGAGGTGACCGCCTTAGGGGTCACCCGCTTCTATAAGGAGAAGTTTTTCACTCCGGTGGCGGAGGCGGCCACCAGCGGGTTGAAATTCACTAAACTGCAGCCGGCAAAAACGTTCTACGCGCCGGTTGGCACCACGTTGCTGGAAGCGCTGGAGAGCAATAAGGTGCCGGTGACCGTCGCCTGCCGCGCCGGCGTCTGCGGCTGCTGCAAAACCAAAGTGGTTTCCGGGAAGTACAACGTCACCAGCACCATGACGTTGACCGACGCTGAAATCGCCGACGGCTATGTGCTGGCCTGCTCCTGTCACCCGCAAAGCGATCTGGTTCTCGCCTGAGGTCAAAATCCCCGGTGGCGCTACCGCTTACCGGGGCTACAGCGTTGTGCGATTTGGTAGCCCGGAGAAGGCGCAATGCGCCGCCTCCGGGAAAATCCCTGGCGACAATAAACGCTCAGGCGACAGGAGATAAACGTTTTCTCAGACTGAAAAAGTTGCAAACCAACAACAGTATCGACTTTACGCCGCAGGACGAATGAGGCATTTTTACCGCCAAACCGACTGACCGGCCAGCGAATAACGCCCGGCGCCGAGCAACGCAATCGCCAGCGCGCCAACAAAGAAATAGGCCAGATTTTCGATCGCCCAGGCGCCCACCGCATCAAGCGCAAACGTCTTGTCGAGCCCAACCATCAGCCAGGCCACCACCATGGTGAAAGCCAGCACCAGCGCCGCCGGTCGCGTCAGAATACCGAGTATTAACAGGCAAGGTGCGAGGACCTCCCCCACCAGCACACCGTAGGCGATAAACCCCGGCAGCCCCTTCGCCACCAGCATGCCGCTGATACCCTCTACGCCATCCATCAGCTTGTGCAGACCGTGGAACAACATTAAGCCGCCGACGGCAAGTCGTAACAAGAATTTACCGGCATCGTCATGCGATAGCGTGTTATTCAATGTGTTTAACAATCCTTTAACCATTTGATGTTATTCCTGTTTTACACCCTGTGTGTTTACAGAGTATGCGCAGTCGAAGGCGAATAAAACCAGTAAAAAATAAGGGGTAATCGGTTACATTGCGTTCAGTTTCATCTAAGCTTGAAGGCGTTATCAAAAAAAGGAGATGGAAATCATGAAACAGACCGTGGCGGCATACATTGCCAAAACGCTGGAACAAGCCGGCGTGAAACGTATCTGGGGCGTCACCGGAGATTCCCTCAATGGATTGAGCGATAGCCTGAACCGCATGGGCACCATCGACTGGATGCCCACCCGGCACGAAGAAGTCGCCGCTTTCGCCGCCGGTGCGGAAGCGCAGCTGACCGGCGAGCTGGCGGTCTGCGCCGGTTCCTGCGGACCGGGCAACCTGCACCTGATTAACGGTCTGTTTGACTGTCATCGCAATCATGTCCCGGTGCTGGCCATCGCCGCCCACATCCCATCCAGCGAAATCGGCAGCGGCTATTTTCAGGAAACCCATCCTCAGGAGCTGTTCCGCGAGTGCAGCCACTACTGCGAGCTGGTCTCCACGCCGGAGCAGATCCCGCAGGTACTGGCAGTAGCGATGCGCAAAGCGGTGATTAACCGCGGCGTCTCAGTGGTGGTGCTGCCCGGCGACGTGGCGCTGAAGGCGGCTCCGGAGAGCGCCAGCAGCCACTGGTATCATGCGCCGCTGCCGACGGTCACCCCAGCGGAAGAGGAGCTGCGCAAGCTGGCGCAGCTTATTCGGTACTCCAGCAATATCGCGCTCATGTGCGGCAGCGGTTGCGCCGGTGCCCACCAGGAGCTGGTGGAGTTCGCGGCGAAAATTAAAGCCCCTATCGTCCACGCCCTGCGCGGTAAAGAGCACGTGGAGTACGATAACCCGTACGATGTCGGCATGACCGGGCTGATTGGCTTCTCCTCGGGTTTCCATACCATGATGAATGCCGATACTCTGATCCTGCTGGGTACCCAGTTCCCGTATCGCGCCTTCTATCCAACCGACGCCAAAATTATCCAGATTGACATCAACCCCGGCAGCATTGGCGCGCACAGTAAGGTCGATATGGCGCTGGTGGGCGATATTAAATCAACGCTGAAAGCACTCCTGCCGCTGCTGGAAGAGAAAACCGATCGCCACTTCCTCGATAAGGCGCTCGAACATTATCGTGACGCGCGAAAAGGGCTCGACGATCTGGCGAAACCCAGCGATAAGGCAATCCACCCGCAATATCTGGCACAGCAGATCAGCCATTTTGCCGATAAAGACGCCATTTTCACCTGCGATGTCGGTACCCCGACCGTCTGGGCGGCACGCTATCTCAAGATGAACGGCAAACGTCGCCTGCTGGGCTCGTTCAACCACGGCTCAATGGCCAACGCCATGCCGCAGGCCATCGGCGCCAAGGCCACTGCGCCGGAGCGTCAGGTGGTGGCCATGTGCGGTGACGGCGGGTTTAGCATGCTGATGGGGGATTTTCTGTCGCTGGCGCAGATGAAGCTGCCGGTGAAAATTATCATTTTTAACAACAGTGTACTGGGCTTCGTGGCGATGGAGATGAAGGCCGGGGGCTATCTGACTGACGGTACGGAACTCCACGACACTAACTTCGCCCGCATCGCCGAAGCCTGCGGTATTAAAGGTATCCGCGTGGAGAAAGCGTCCGAGGTAGATGAAGCGCTGCAGACCGCCTTTCGCACCGACGGTCCGGTACTGGTCGACGTCGTTGTCGCCAAAGAGGAGCTGGCGATCCCGCCGCAGATCAAGCTGGAACAGGCCAAAGGCTTTAGTCTGTATATGCTGCGGGCGATCATCAGCGGTCGCGGCGATGAGGTCATCGAACTGGCGAAAACCAACTGGCTCAGGTAAAACAGAAGCAATACGTTGAACCAGACCAAGGAAAAGCCGTGATCGATTTACGCAGTGATACCGTTACCCGTCCCGGGCGCGCCATGCTGGAGGCCATGATGGCCGCCCCGGTCGGGGACGATGTGTATGGCGACGACCCTACCGTCAATGAACTGCAGCGCTACGCCGCCAACCTGGCCGGCAAAGAAGCGGCGCTGTTTCTGCCTACCGGCACCCAGGCCAACCTCGTTGGCCTGCTCAGCCACTGCCAGCGCGGCGAAGAGTATATCGTCGGCCAGGGGGCGCATAACTATCTGTACGAAGCCGGCGGTGCGGCAGTGCTTGGCAGTATTCAGCCGCAGCCGATCGACGCCGCGGCGGACGGTTCGTTGCCGCTGGATAAAGTGGCGGCGAAAATCAAACCCGACGATATCCATTTTGCCCCAACCCGCCTGCTGAGTCTGGAAAACACCCACAACGGTAAAGTGCTGCCGCGCGACTATCTGCAGGAAGCCTGGGCGTTTACCCGCCAGCGCGACCTGGCGCTGCACGTCGACGGCGCGCGCATCTTTAACGCCGTGGTGGCCTACGGCTGCGAACTGCGTGATATCGCCCAATACTGCGACTCCTTCACCATCTGCCTGTCAAAGGGGCTTGGCGCTCCGGTAGGCTCGCTGCTGGTCGGCAGCGAGGCATACATTCGCCGCGCCGTTCGCTGGCGGAAAATGGTGGGCGGCGGTATGCGTCAGGCGGGGATACTGGCCGCTGCCGGGCTGTACGCGCTGAAAAATAACGTACAGCGCCTGCAGGAGGATCATGACAACGCCGCGTGGATGGCGGAGCAGCTGCGCGCCATCGGCGCCGACGTCACCCGCCACGATACCAATATGCTGTTCGTGCGCGTCGGCGAAGCGCAGGCCCTGGCGCTCGGCGAGTTTATGCAGGCGCGCGGCGTGTTGATCAACGCCTCGCCTGTTGTTCGTCTGGTCACGCATCTGGATGTCAACCGTCAGCAGCTGAGCGAGGTGGTCGCCCACTGGCAGGCTTTTTTACAACGCTAAGGAGTCAGGCGTGTCGCAATCAGTTCTGGTGCTCGGCGCCAGCGGCTATATTGGCCAGCATTTAGTGCGCGCATTAAGCGCGCGGGGCTATCCGGTGCTGGCGGCTGCACGCCATATCGACCGACTGCAAAAACTCGCTTTGCCCGGCGTCACCTGCCGGTCAATCGATCTCAATCAGCCGCAGGCTCTGCCTGCGCTGCTCACCGGTATCGATACCCTTTATTATCTGGTCCACGGCATGGGAGAAGGCGGCGATTTTATCGCCCATGAGCGCCGGGTCGCCACGCATGTGCGCGATGCCCTGCGCCAGATACCGGTGCGTCAGATTATTTTTCTCAGCTCGCTGCAGGCTCCGGCGCAGGAGCAGTCCGACCATCTGCGCGCCCGTCAGGTGACCGGCGATCTCCTGCGCGAGTCGGGCGTACCGGTGACCGAACTACGGGCCGGGATTATCGTCGGCGCCGGCTCCGCCGCCTTCGAGGTGATGCGCGACATGGTCTATAACCTGCCGGTGCTGACGCCTCCGCGCTGGGTTCGTTCGCGTACCACCCCTGTCGCGCTGGAAAATCTGCTCGTTGACCTCGTTGAGCTGCTCAATCATCCCTCCGGGGAACATCGCATCTTCGAAGCCGCCGGCCCGGAGGTGTTAAGCTATCAGCAGCAGTTTATTCGCTTTATGGCCGTCAGCGGCAAACATCGCCCGCTCATTCCCATTCCCCTGCCGACGCGCTGGATCTCGGTCTGGTTTCTTAACGTTATCACCTCGGTGCCACCCACCATCGCCAAAGCGCTGATCCAGGGACTGAAGCACGATCTGATTGCCGATGACCGCACCCTGCGCGCGCTGATCCCGCAAACGCTGATCCCCTTCGAACAGGCGGTTCGTCGTACGCTAAAAGAAGAAGAGCAACTGGTGAACTCCAGCGACTGGGGCTACGACGCCCAGGCTTTCGCCCGCTGGCGACCGGAGTACGGCTACTTTCCCAAACAGGCGGGTTGCACTGTCACCACCCAGGCGAGTCGCCAGGCGTTATGGCGGGTGGTGAACCAAATTGGCGGTAAAGAGGGGTACTTTTTCGGCAATATGCTGTGGAAAACCCGCGGGGCGATGGACCTGCTGGTCGGCCATCGGTTAGCCAAAGGGCGGCCGCCGCGCGACTATCTGCAGACCGGCGATACGGTCGACAGCTGGAAGGTGATAATCGTGGAGGAGGAAAAACAGCTCACCCTCTTATTCGGCATGAAAGCGCCGGGCCTGGGTCGCTTAAGCTTTACGATTAATGATAAAGGCGATTGTCGTGAGCTGGACGTGCGCGCCTGGTGGCACCCACACGGTATGCCGGGCCTGATTTACTGGCTGCTGATGATCCCGGCACACCTGTTTATTTTCCGCGGAATGGCGCAACGCATCGCCCGGCTGGCCGAACAAATCTCAGGCAGAGCTGAAGGATAAGCATTATTCTTTCATGATTCTCATTGCATAGTCGGGAGAATCACGGAAAAATGCGCACGAAATTCTTTTCTGGGACAGTAGAGTGATATGAAGGTACTGGTTACCGGTGCGACCAGCGGATTAGGGCGCAACGCAGTGGAATATCTGCGCAATAAGGGCATCAGCGTGCGAGCGACCGGGCGCAACGAAGCGATGGGTAAGCTTCTGAGCAAGATGGGGGCGGAATTCATCCCGGCCGATTTAACCGAGCTGGTCTCTTCGCAGGCTAAAGTGATGCTCGCCGGTATCGACACCCTGTGGCACTGCTCAAGCTTTACCTCACCCTGGGGCACTCAGCAGGCGTTCGATCTCGCTAACGTCCGTGCCACCCGTCGCCTCGGCGAATGGTCGGTGGCATGGGGCGTACGGAATTTCATTCATATCTCCTCGCCATCGCTCTATTTTGATTATCACCATCATCGTGATATCCAGGAAGATTTTCGCCCGCACCGCTTCGCCAACGAGTTTGCCCGCAGCAAGGCGGCTAGCGAGGAGGTGATCAACCTGCTGGCGCAGGCCAACCCGCATACTCGCTTTACGATTTTGCGCCCGCAGAGCCTGTTCGGGCCGCACGACAAAGTGTTTATTCCCCGACTGGCGCAAATGATGCAGCACTATGGCAGCGTCCTGTTACCGCGGGGCGGCAGCGCGCTGGTCGACATGACCTATTATGAAAATGCGGTACATGCGATGTGGCTGGCAAGCCAGCCGGCCTGCGACCACCTCCCCTCCGCCCGCGCGTGGAATATCAGCAACGGCGAACCGCGCCCCCTGCGCAGCATCGTACAGAAACTGATCGACGAGCTGGGCATCAAGTGCCGGATCCGCTCTGTTCCCTACCCGATGCTGGATATCATCGCCCGCAGCATGGAACGTTTTGGCGATAAAACCGCCAAAGAGCCCGCCTTTACCCACTACGGCGTCTCCAAACTTAACTTTGATTTTACGCTTGATATCACCCGCGCGCAGGATGAGCTGGGTTATCAGCCGGTGGTGACGCTGGACGACGGCATTGTGCGCACCGCCGCCTGGCTGCGCGATCACGGCAAACTTCACCGCTAACCCTGGCCGTATTTTTCTAACAACGCCTCGGCTATCGCCTCGGTTTGCGCATCCGCTACGCCATCCCAGCGCTGCGGGCGGAAGTGCATCTGAAAAGCGATAATCACCCGCTTCTTCTGCGCGGGGGTCATCTCCGGCGTCACCTGATAGCCATAGCGCGACAGCAAATCCAGCACGACTTCGGGGTCCACTGGCTCGCTGGCCGGCCGGCCATTCAGATAAAAGGCCACCCGCTGCTCGTCAGGCCAGGCGCCAATCCCCTGCTGCGCCAGCTGTTGCCAGGGGAATAACGGCCCCGGATCGTCTTTGCGCTGTGGGGCGATATCCGCATGGGCGACCACGTTCTGCGGCGCAATGTGGTAGCGGGCGATGATGTCCCGCGCCAGCGGGATCAGGGCCGCTATCTGTTCCGGGTTGAAAGGCGTAAAGCTTTTGCCACCGGCCGTCTTCTGCCAGCCGCGGTTTTCCAGTTCAATGCCGATGGAGGTATCGTTGATGCGCGTGCTACCGCGCCAGTAGCTTATCCCGGCGTGCCAGGCTAAATCTTCTTCTGGCACCAGCTGCCAGATCCGCGGTTTGTGCTGAAAACGCGGGGGCTTTTCGGGAATTAAATAGTGGGAGCTGACCTCTTTATCGGTCAACGTGGCCAGCGAGACATCAAAATTGTCAGCCGTATAGTGGATCACTAACACCTTTATTCGCGGATACGCGGCCTGCGCCGGATGACGAGTGTCCAGCTGATATCCATCGCGATCGATAATTCCCTTTTCCCCGGCACAGCCGGTTAGCAGCAACGCCAGCAGGGCGAACCACGCAATACGTTTCATTCCCTCTTCCTTGCCCGACAGCGTCTCCGGGTTAATAAGACCATTGATTTCGTCCTTTATTTTTCGCCTGGTACAGCGCACTGTCCGCCCGGGCGATCAGCGTCTCCATCGGAACCGTGCCATCGGAGGCGACGATCCCGATACTGACAGTCACCACCGCAGCCACCTCAGAGGCCTCATGGGGGAGCGCCGCCTCGTGAATTTTCTGCTGAATGCGCTCGGCAATCGCGGTGGCATGCGCCAAGGATACCCCAGGCAATGCGACGACAAACTCTTCCCCGCCGTAGCGAGCCACCAGATCGCCCTCAGCCCGGACCGCCATTTTAAGCACCTGAGCGACAGAAGATAAGCATTCATCACCGGCCTGATGGCCATAGTGGTCGTTGTAGCGTTTAAAGTAATCGACATCGATCATCATTAGCGCTAACGGTACATTCTGCTGCCAGAGCTGCCCCAGGAAGGCATCCAGCGCCCGACGGTTAGCCGTCCCGGTGAGAGCATCCTGGTTGGCAATACTCTCCAGCCGCTGAATAAGCTGCATATTCTCCTGATGGGTATCCCAGGCTTCATCATACCAGCGCTGCAGAATGCGCCGGCCATACAGCAGAATCGCCGTAAAGATAAACCACAGCGTCAAAAAACGGACTTCGGTGTCATAGTGAATCTGCATGCCTGCCAGCAAAGCGGTGGCCCACAGCGGCAGCATAAAAGCGATAATGCCCGGCCAGTGGTGATAGAGCGCGGTCAGGCCGGTGGTCATTAAAATCACCAGCAGCGGCCAGGCAAAGGGCAGCGTCCAGAAAAAGAGAAAACAGTAATTACTCAGGGACCAGCACAGGCTGAGCGCCAGCAGCAGACCGGTAATGATATTTAGCGTATGGCGCCCTTGCGCCAGGCGCGGCGTGACGGCAATGATAGCTAAAATCGCCGAAATAATAATGACTGCAATCAGCGCCACTTCAATATAAGGAATAACCGCCCGGTGCGTCAGTAGCTTCTGATCAAAATAAGTGAAGATAAAATTGCGGAAGAAAATCATTAACGCAAAAGCGATATTGACAAAGGCCAGCCAGGGCATACTCATGGACAGCGCATGGCGCTGAACATTATCTTTGGTGGCCCACAATGCGGCTCTCTCATCCTGAGCGTTCGCTCGCTTATTTGTTAACATCTTGTCTCCCTGGTGACCTGCATGACCATGGGCACACACCCCGCTCTTCTTTATGATAACCCATGTTGCCGGGAATGTCTGTCAACGCCCCACGCCGCCTCCCCCGGCTGCTTAAGCTGATTTTCAGCTAACGTCAGTACAAAATGGTTTGCATCCCCCCCTATGTGTAATTGACAAAAAAAAGCAAGCGTAATCAATGAGAATCATGTCATCTTTTCTTTAAAAAAGAGTTAACTAACTATCATAAAATTGCAGTATTTCGCTTGAAAAAAAAGCGGCGTTAGTACAATCTGAAACCGCTCATTGGTGAGTTAAAACAAGAGCATGATGATAGCAAAATAAACAATGGAGTTTAAAAATATGAAATATGCAGCTTTAGTGGCAGGTGCAGCATTGTTTTTAACAGCGAATGCCTTCTCCGCTGAGATTTTAACGAAAGAAGCCTTTAATAAGGTCCATACCCAATATACCAAAATTGGCACCATTTCTTCGACCGGCCAGACGGCGCCGAGCGATGCCCGTGAAGAACTGATTAAAAAGGCCGATGAAAAAGGCGCGGACGTCATCGTGCTCTCCTCCGGTAATACGGATAAAAAACTGCACGTCTCCGCTAATATCTATAAGAAGAAATAATTAACCTTATATCCCAAGAAACATTACTCTATTTTCGGGGTAATGTTTCTTGTTTGCAGAACAAGTGAATTTATTTTTATACCTCATGCATTTTCCTGCCTGATACGCCGCCATCCTTCCCACACGCATTTCCAGTACAAAGCCTGTTGCGACATCAAGGTCTTAGCTCTTTGCGTCAAGTACAATCCGCACGCTATACGCTATGCTTTAACGGAAACTGAAAACGTAGTTCGCTTATAAGGAAATCATCATGCGCTACAAACTCCTTGCAGTACTTCTCCCTTGCGCGCTGGCGCTCAGCGCCTGTACGACCGTGACCCCGGCCTATAAAGATAATGGCACCCGCAGCGGCCCCTGCGTTGAAGGCGGCCCTGACGACGTAGCGCAAAAATTCTACGACACCCAGATCCAGAATCGTACTCAGGATCCGGCGGCGCTGCGCCCCTATCTGAGCGACGGCCTGGCGCAGTTACTCAATGACGCCCGCCAGGATCCCGCCAACAGCAAATTGCTGCAGGCTAATCCGTTCTCCAGCAGCAGCACCCCGGCAGACAGCGCCGTCGTCGCCAGCGCCTCAACCATTCCTAACCGTGACGCGCGGAATATTCCCCTGCGCGTCGAGCTGAAGCAGGGAACCCAGAGCTGGAAAGACGAAGTGCTGATGATTCAGGAAGGCCAGTGCTGGGCGGTCGATGACGTTCGTTATCTCGGCAACAACAGCCATGCCCCGGCCGGGACGTTGCGACAGAGTCTGGAAAAACGTTAATTCCGGAGTTGAAGCCACGCCGCTGAAACGATAACCCCGGTAAAATGTCGGTATTCGCCCCGGGAATGCCGACATTTGCGCCTCCCCCCCCCATCAGGCCATATTTTGTGCTACCTTTAAAGCTAAACGTGGTTTAGATTTAACTTTTAACGCATAAATATTGCATAACTATTCTGCCAAAGGTACTATTTGCGGCCTCAATAGCTATTCGTATCAGACTGCCCAGATGAGTATTAAACTAAACGGCATTAATTGCTTCTACGGCGCACACCAGGCGCTGTTCGACATCACGCTGGATTGCCCGCAGGGGGAAACGCTGGTGCTGCTCGGCCCCAGCGGTGCCGGGAAGAGCTCGCTGCTGCGCGTACTCAACCTGCTGGAAATGCCGCGTTCCGGTTCGTTAACCATTGCCGGAAACCATTTTGACTTCAGCAAAGCGCCGTCCGATAAAGCGATACGCGAACTGCGTCAGAACGTCGGCATGGTCTTTCAGCAGTACAACCTGTGGCCGCACCTGACGGTACAGCAGAACCTGATCGAAGCTCCCTGTCGCGTACTGGGGTTAAGCAAGGATCACGCGCTGGCCCGTGCAGAAAAGCTGCTGGAGCGTCTGCGCCTGAAGCCGTACAGCGACCGTTACCCACTGCATTTATCCGGCGGTCAGCAGCAGCGCGTGGCAATCGCTCGCGCGCTGATGATGGAGCCGCAGGTCCTGCTGTTCGATGAACCTACCGCGGCGCTTGACCCGGAAATCACGGCTCAGATCGTCAGCATCATCCGCGAGCTGGCTGAAACCGGCATCACCCAGGTTATCGTCACCCATGAAGTTGAAGTGGCGCGTAAGACGGCCAGCCGGGTGGTGTATATGGAAAATGGCCATATCGTTGAGCAAGGGGATGCCTCCTGCTTCACGCATCCGCAAACCGACGCGTTTAAAAACTATCTTTCACATTGATGTTTTTCGGGGAAATGACGATGAAAAAAGTACTGATTGCCGCTCTGCTCGCAGGCATGAGCCTCTCCGCTTCCGCTGCGCAGACCATTCGTTTCGCCACCGAGGCTTCCTACCCTCCGTTTGAGCTGGTGGACGCCAACAACCAGATCGTCGGTTTCGATGTCGATCTGGCTAACGCGCTGTGTAAAGAGATCGATGCCACCTGTACCTTCACCAACCAGGCTTTCGACAGCCTGATCCCCGGGCTGAAGTTCCGCCGTTTCGACGCGGTCATGGCCGGGATGGACATCACCCCGGAGCGTGAAAAACAGGTTCTGTTCTCCGCGCCGTACTATGACAACTCGGCGCTGTTCGTCGGCCAGCAGGGCAAGTTCACCAGCATTGACCAGCTGAAGGGTAAAAAAGTGGGCGTGCAAAACGGCACCACTCACCAGAAATTCATCACCGATAAACATCCGGAAATCACTACCGTTCCTTACGACAGCTACCAGAACGCAAAACTGGATCTGCAGAACGGCCGTATTGACGCGGTCTTCGGTGATACCGCGGTGGTGACTGAATGGCTGAAGAGCAATCCGAAGCTGGCGGCCGTAGGCGATAAAGTGACCGACAAAGCCTATTTCGGCACCGGGCTGGGCATTGCCGTGCGTCAGGGCAACACCGACCTGCAGCAGAAATTCAACGCTGCGCTGGAAAAAGTGAAGAAAGACGGCACTTACCAGACCATCTATAACAAATGGTTCCAGAAGTAAGACTGAATGAACGAAATTTTTCCATTAGCAAGCGCCGCCGGGATGACCGTCGGCCTTGCCGTTTGCGCCCTCGCCATCGGCCTCGTTCTGGCGATGCTCTTTGCGGTACTGGAGTCAGTGAAATGGCGCCCGGTAGCCTGGCTTGCAACCGGCATTGTGACCATCCTGCGTGGACTACCGGAAATTCTGGTGGTGCTATTTATCTATTTTGGCTCTTCCCAGCTGCTGCTGACGCTCTCTGATGGTTTCACCATCCCGCTCGGCTTCACGCAGATCCCGGTGCAGATGCAGATTGAGAACTTTGACGTTAGTCCGTTCCTCTGCGGGGCTATTGCTCTGTCGCTGCTGTATGCCGCCTATGCCTCACAGACGCTGCGCGGCGCGCTGAAAGCGGTTCCGCAGGGCCAGTGGGAATCCGGCCAGGCATTGGGGCTGTCGAAAGGCGCGATTTTCTTCCGCCTGGTGATGCCGCAGATGTGGCGCCATGCCCTGCCCGGTCTCGGTAACCAGTGGCTGGTGCTGCTGAAGGATACCGCGCTGGTGAGCCTGATCAGCGTCAATGACCTGATGCTGCAGACCAAAAGCATCGCCACCCGCACGCAGGAACCTTTCAACTGGTACATCATCGCAGCGGCAATCTATCTCGTCATCACCCTGTTGAGTCAATACATCCTCAAGCGAATTGACCAGCGTGCGACGCGCTTCGAACGGAGACCAGGCTGATGCTCGACTACTTACCCGAACTGCTGAAAGGGCTTCATACCAGCCTGACGCTGACCGTGGCGTCGATTATCGTGGCGCTGATCCTGTCGCTGATTTTTACCATTATCCTGACCCTGAAAACACCGGGGCTGGTGTGGATAGTCCGCGGCTATATCACCCTGTTTACCGGTACGCCGCTGCTGGTGCAGATCTTCCTGATTTATTACGGCCCGGGACAGTTTCCTTCGCTGCAGGACTATCCGTGGCTGTGGCATCTGATCTCCGAGCCGTGGCTGTGCGCGCTGATCGCCCTGTCGCTCAACAGCGCCGCCTACACGACGCAGCTGTTTTATGGCGCCATCCGGGCGATCCCCGACGGGCAATGGCAGTCGTGCAGCGCGCTGGGGATGAGTAAAAAGGATACTCTGGCGATCCTGCTGCCCTATGCCTTTAAGCGCGCGCTGTCGTCCTATTCCAACGAAGTGGTGCTGGTCTTCAAGAGTACCTCTCTGGCCTACACCATCACCCTGATGGAAGTGATGGGCCACGGCCAACTGCTGTACGGACGCACCTACGACGTGATGGTGTTCGGCGCCGCCGGGATTATCTATCTCATCGTCAACGGACTGCTGACGCTGCTGATGCGCCTGGTTGAACGCAAAGCGCTGGCCTTTGAGCGACGTAACTAGCGCCCGAGTTATTTTGCATAAAAAGCAAACAACAAGACGGACAAGTCTAATGACTGTCCGTCTTTTTTTACATCATTAAAAATAGTTAATCATTTTTATTGCATATAAATTCATTTAATGGCATTGTCACTCTATGCCGCAGACACGGCGAATAATCATAAGATTGACAGACGGGAGTTCCACGATGAAAAAGTTAGTTCTGGCTGCACTGCTCACCTCTTTCGCGTTCGGCGCCGCTGCCGCGGAAAAAATCAGCTTTGGCGTTTCCGCAACCTATCCGCCGTTTGAATCGATGGATGCCAATAACCAGATTGTTGGTTTTGATCTTGATTTGGCCAAAGCGCTGTGCAAACAAATGCAGGCAGAATGTACTTTTACCAACCACGCGTTTGACAGCCTGATCCCGGCGCTGAAGTTCAAGAAATATGATGCAGTGATTTCCGGAATGGATATCACGCCGGAGCGGAGCAAGCAGGTGGCCTTCACCGACCCGTACTACGCCAACTCGGCGCTGGTGATCGCCAAAAAAGACGCGTTCCATTCCTTCGATGAGCTGAAAGGCAAACGGATCGGTATGGAAAACGGCACCACCCACCAGAAATATCTGCAGGATAAACATCCTGAGGTGAAGACCGTCGCCTATGACAGCTACCAGAATGCGATTATCGATCTGAAAAATGGCCGTATCGACGGTGTATTCGGCGATACCGCGGTGGTCAACGAGTGGCTGAAAACTAACCCGCAGCTGGGCGCAGCCACGCCGAAAGTGACGGATCCGCAATACTTTGGCACCGGACTGGGGATTGCCGTACGCCCGGATAACAAGGCGCTGCTGGAGAAGCTGAACGCCGCGCTGAAAGCGATCAAGGCCGACGGTACCTACCAGAAAATCAGCAACCAGTGGTTCCCGGAGTAACTTTTTTCGCCGGGTGGCGCTGCGCTTACCCGGCCTCCACTCTTCCCCGTAGTTCCCCGCAGGCCGGGCAAGGCGTAGCCGCCACCCGGCAATGTCTCAAAGTGGCACGAAGAACCGAAACCGCGCCCCGCTTACCGACTCCAGCAGTCTGATATCGCCCCCGTGCAGCTCCAGCATCCGTTTCACAATCAGCAGCCCCAATCCGCCACGATCCTCCCGCGCGGCCTGGGTAGACAACGCCGACGGCCGCTGGAACAGATCGTCGCGCAGCGCGGCATCGACGCCCGTTCCGTTATCGGCCACTTCGACCTGGAGCTGTTGATTCTCCTGCCAGACCGCCAGACGGATCTCCCCGCCGACGGGAGTATGCCGCATCGCGTTATCCAGCAGGTTGGTCACCACCCTCTCAATCATCGACACATCGGCGTTAATCAGCGGCAGCGGTCCCGGCACATCAATACGCAGGTTCACCTCGCGCGTGCGGGCAGTTAATTCAAACTTCTGCGCGACATCGGAGATCAGCTCCCCCATCGCAAAACGCTCGCGCTGCGGCTTAATGCTCCCGTGCTCCAGTCGCGCCAGCTCAAACAGCTGCTGCGAGAGATGGCGCACTTTGTTGCCCTGACGCAGGGCGATGGTGAGATATTGCCTGCGCTCCTCGGCGGTCAGCCGTTCATCCTTCAGCGTCAGCGTTTCCAGATACCCCAGCAGCGAAGTGAGCGGCGTACGCAAATCATGGGAGATATTGGCCACAAATTCGCGGCGCTGGCGGTCGCTGTCGGCCAGCCGATCCCACTGGCCGGCGATCTGCTGCGCAAGGTCAATAAAGCGATTCTCGAGCACCGCCACCTCGTTACCAGGCAGGGGCTCCGGCGTGCGGGCCGCCAGGGTTTTGATGGCGCTGATGCTGTCCTGGCCGCTCGCCGCCACCTGGGCGGTGAGCAGGCGGACCGGCCGGGTGACCCAGAACCATGCCAGCCCCCCTGTCAGCAGGCCAAACAGGGCCACCAGCAGCAGCGTCCATAAAACAATGCTCCACAGCGTTTTTTGCCAGGCGTCAGCCGCCAGCTGATTAAACGTCTCTCCCTGCAAAATGATATACAGGTAGCCGCGCAGTTGCACGTCGACGCGCAGCGGGGCGGCGCTGAAGACTTTTCGTCCGTCGAGACTACGCGGATCGTCGCCATACACCGGCGACGCACTGCCGGTGAGAAAAGCCTGCACCGGCGCCATGTCGATACGCTGGCGCTGGATATGTCCCGGCGGTGCTGCATCGGCCAGCAGGTCGCCATCCGGCGACAGCAGATAGAGCTCCACGCTGGGATTAAAGGTCATCAGGCGGTCAAACAACGACTTCAGGGTTTGCCGGTTGACCTCGCCGTGGGCGTCCAGCAGCGGCTCGCGGGCGACAATCTGCTGAGCCAGGCCGGACGACAGGCGCTGCACCATGGCGTTGCCATACTGCGCGCTGCTGTGTAACTGAACGGCGCATACCGCCACCGCGCACAGCATCAGCAGGGAAACCACCACCAGCGCCAGCCGCTGGCTGAGGCTCAGGCGGCGGATCACGGGGCGGCCTCTTGCGGCACCGGGGCGAACTTATAGCCTTTTCCCCAGACGGTAAGAATGATGTCCGGCTCCGCCGGGTCACGTTCGATTTTACTGCGCAGGCGGTTGATATGGGTATTGACCGTGTGCTCATAGCCCTCGTGCTGATATCCCCAGACCTGCTCCAGCAGCGCCAGCCGGGAAAACACGTCTCCGGGATGGCGGGCAAAGTAATACAGCAGATCGAATTCGCGCGGCGTGAGGTCCACCACCTCGCCGCGCAGCTTCACTTCGCGCGACAGCGGATCGATGCTCAGGCCATGGTAGGACAGGCGCCCGGCGTCCATCAGCAGGTTCTGCCCCATCGCCTCCTGGCGACGAAACAGCGCTTTGACGCGGGCGATAAGCTCCAGCAGTGAAAAGGGCTTCGCCAGATAATCATCGGCGCCCATCTCCAGGCCCAGCACGCGGTGCATTTCGCTGGTGCGAGCGCTGATGATAATTACTGGCAGGTAACGGGTCATCTGACGGATACGCCGGCAGATCTCCAGGCCATCGACGCCAGGCAGCATCAAATCAAGGATCACCGCATCCCAGACCTGCTTTTCCAGCTGGACAAGGGCCTGGTCGCCGTCGGCTTCATGCACAATCTGATAGCCCTCATCCTGAAGATTGAGCCGCAGCAGCGTGGCAATATCCTCGTCATCTTCCACCAGCAGAATGGTTTTGGCCATTAGATTCCCCCCACCAATAACAAAACATGCAGCGCCAAGCTTACCTGATTTCAGCGGCGCAAAGCCTTCACATTTTGTTTAAACTTCGCGGACCAGCAGGGTCAGCACTTCGTAGTGCGCGGTGTGAGGGAACATATCAAACAGCTGGACCCGCTCGACGCGATAGCCGCGAAGACGGGCAATATCGGTCGCCATGGTGCGAGCGTTACAGCTGGAATAGATGATATAGGGCGGCGCCATGCGGCTTAAATAGTCGCACAGTTCGGCGCCAATGCCGCGACGCGGCGGGTTGACCAACACCAGCTGCGGGATATCGTCTTCATGAGTGGCGAACTGCGTCGAGTCCAGCGCCTGAAAATGCAGATTGCTGAGCCCCAGCTGCGCGGCTGACTGTCTGGCGCAGGCGATCGCTTCCGGGGCAATCTCGATACCGGTCAGGCGCATCGCCGGCGTCGCGCAGTGCAGGCCAAATCCCCCGACGCCGCAAAACAGATCCCACATATGCTGGACCGGCAGCGCGCGCACCCAGTCGCGGGCGGTGGCATACAGCCGACTGGCTACCGCCGGGTTGGTCTGAAAGAAACTTTGCGGGCGGATCCACAGCGGCACCTCATTAAAGACCTCCCCCAGCGCCTGCTGTTCGGTGAAGAAGATCTCCTGCTCGCCTTCCATGATTGCCATATGCACCGGCTGGATATTCGCCGTGATCACCTTGAGCTGCGGGAGCTGCGCCTGCAGCCACGGCAGCGCGGCGCGCAGCTGGGCCACCTTGGCCTCTGAGCGCAGCACGAAGCGCAGCATCATCTCCCCCTGCTGGCTGGCGGTTAGCAGCAGATATTTCAGCTCCCCGCGCTTGCGCGCGACGTTATAGGGGGTTAACCCGGCGCGGGCGATAAAGGGCTTCAGGACGGCAAACAGCGGCGCAAACTCGGCGGGATAGAGCGGGCAGTCGGTGAGATCCACCGGGGTGCCATCGCGATGCAGCATCCCCAGCAGCGGACGCTCAACGCTGCCGCTGACCACCATCTTGGCCTTGTTACGAAAGGCCGTCTCTGGCCCGCTGACCGGCTCGCCCCAGGCAGCGACCGGGATCGCCGCCAGCAGTGTGCGCAGATCGGCCATTTTATCGGCGAGCTGTTGCGGGACCGGCCGCTCCAGCCATTGACAGGAGCGGCAGCGGCCGGCGTCGTAGAGTGCGCAATGCATAATTGACCTTCAAAAATCCAGGGGCGGGGATTGTATCACCGTTATTGCAGGCGGAAAAACCGACGGCAGTTCGTTGGCACAAACAGCAGCGTCAGGACCAGCAGATCCGGCAGTTTTTGCATCACCAGCGAGTGGAAAATCTCCCGTTTTGATTCGCCGGGAATGCTGAACAGTTCCGGATACCCGTAGCCCAGCGACGCCGCCCACAGGTAGCCGGCGGCGATAATCTGCGTCAGCAGATAGACCCAGCGCGCCCAGTTGCGCCCTTTCACCAGCGAGAAGGCGCACCAGATTTCGATAAACACCAGCGCCAGGCTGCCGAGGAAGACCAGCGTCAGGTTCCAGGTCTGGACGCTGCGGTGTATGAATTCGTTCAGCCCCTGCAGGCCCAACAGATTGAGGATCATCAGTAGATCCAGGCCGCGAATCAAAATAATAGCAAAGGCCGCCACCTGCACCAGCGCAGGGACGTTAAGGCGGGCATGCGATGAGCGAGTTTTCGTAAACAATCCCAACGTAATGTCTTCCATGAAAACGGCGCCACAGGGTGGCGCCGACCGGAGGCTGCTGTACCGATTTTAGGTGGTTCAGCCTTGTCTTGCACGCTGGATATCGCGCACTCGCTGCTTTTCTGCGCGGGCCATCAAATACCAGGCGATAAAACCGACAATACCGACCACGCCAAGAATAAGTGTCGCCAGGGCGTTAATCTCCGGATTGACCCCCATGCGCACGCTGGAGAAGACCAGCATCGGCAGCGTCGTGGCACCGGGGCCGGAGACAAAGCTGGCGATCACCAGGTCATCCAGCGACAGCGTGAAGGCCAGCAGCCAGCCGGAGATCACCGCCGGCATAATCATCGGCAACGTGATGACGAAAAAGACCTTCAGCGGCGCAGCGCCCAGATCCATCGCCGCCTCTTCAATGGAGTGGTCCAGCTCGCGCAGGCGCGAGGAGATCACCACCGCCACGTAGGCGGTACAGAAGGTGACATGCGCCAGCCAGATGGTCAACATCCCGCGATCCGACGGCCAGCCGATGGCATGTCCCAGCGCCACGAACAGCAGCAGCAGCGAGAGACCGGTGATCACGTCCGGCATGACCAGCGGCGCGGTGATCATAAACGCGAAGCCATTAGACCCGCGAAAGCGTCCAAAACGCACCATCACCACCGCGGCGATGGTACCGAGGATCGCCGCCGCCGTCGCCGCGCAGGCGGCGATGGTCAGACTCAGCCCCACCGCGCTCATCATCGCGTCATCGTGGAACAGCTCGCTATACCAGCGCGTCGACCATCCGGCCCACACCGTTACCAGCTTCGAACTGTTGAACGAGTAGATCACCAGCATCAGCATCGGGGCGTAGAGGAAGGTAAACCCGAGCACGAGGATCAAAATGCGCCACGGCGAGCGTACTACCGGCAAGTCGTTCATCCCTGCTCTCCCATCTGTTTTTGCTGGTGCTTGTGGAACCACATGATCGGCACGATCAGCAGCAGCAGCATGACAATCGCCACCGCCGAGGCGACCGGCCAGTCGCGGTTATTAAAGAACTCCTGCCATAGCACGCGGCCAATCATAATGCTGTCCGGCCCGCCCAGCAGTTCCGGGATCACGAACTCCCCCACCGCCGGGATAAACACCAGCATGGAGCCGGCGATAATGCCCCCTTTGGTAAGCGGAACGATCACCTGGAAGAAGGTCTTCAGCGGCCGGGCGCCGAGATCCAGCGAGGCCTCCACCAGCGAATAGTCGATGCGGGTCAGCGCGGTGTAGATCGGCAGCACCATAAACGGCAGATAGGCATACACAATACCGATATACACCGCCAGGTTGGTGTGCAGGATCTCCAGCGGCTGATCGATAACCCCTAACCACAACAGGAAGTTATTCAGCACCCCGTTGCTTTTCAGCAGCCCCATCCAGGCGTAGACGCGGATCAAAAATGAGGTCCACGACGGGAGGATCACCAGCAGCAGAAGAATATTACGCGTCGACGGCTTGCTGTGCGCCACTGCCCAGGCCAGCGGATAGCCCAGCAGCAGGCAGCAGATCGTCGAGATGCCGGCCACCTGCAGCGACTGCAGATAAGCTTCAAAATAGAGCGGATCGTCGGTCAGCTGCAGGAAGTTGGCAAAATTGAGGGTCAGCGTCAGCTGACCGTCCGCCCACTCCATCAGATCGGTGTAGGGAGGGATCGCCCGCGCCATCTCGGCAAGACTTATCTTGAACACGATCAGGAACGGCAGCATAAACAGCAGGATCAGCCACAGATAGGGCAGCGCAATCACCAGCTTGCGGCCATGCGCCATCTGCAGGCGCGCCACCCACAGCGCGAAGCCGCCCGGTTTTTTCGCCCCTGACGGGGATTCAACGGTACTCATTGCCCTCTCCTTACACCGTCAGCACAACGCAGCTGTCAGCATCCCAGCATAAACGCACCTCATCCCCCCAGGTGGGGGTCCCTTTCCGATGGCGGTGCTCATTCTGCAGCTGGGCGCTGATCATCTGCCCGCTTTGCAGGCGCACATGATAGATAGAGAGATCCCCCAGATAGGCGATATGAATCACCTCGCCGACGGCAAAATTGTAGCCGTCCGCCGGCGGTTCATCGCACAGCATGATCTTCTCCGGACGCAGCGCCACCCAGACCGGCACGTTGTCCACCACCGACGCGTCGGGGTCGACCTTCAGCGGATGCATCAGTCCCGGGGAGCTTAGCACCAGACCGTCTTCCAGACGCTCCTTCACCAGCCCTTCAAAGACGTTCACCGAGCCGATGAACTCGGCGCTGTAGCGGGTGGTCGGATGCTCGTAAATCTCTTCCGGTTCGCCAATCTGCACAAACTTGCCGCGGTTCATGATGGCGATACGGCCCGCCATGGTCATCGCCTCTTCCTGGTCATGGGTTACCATCACGCAGGTGACGCCAACGCGTTCGAGAATGTCCACCACTTCGAGCTGCATGCGATCGCGCAGCTTTTTATCCAGCGCCCCCATCGGCTCATCAAGCAGCAGCAGCTTCGGTCGCTTCGCCAGGCTACGCGCAAGCGCGACACGCTGGCGCTGGCCACCAGAGAGCTGATGCGGCTTGCGTTTGGCAAACTCCTGCATATGTACCAGGGCCAGCATCTCCTGCACCCGGGCGGTGATTTCCGCCTTCGGCAGACGATCCTGCTTCAGGCCGAAGGCGATATTCTGCTCAACGGTCATATGGGGAAACAGGGCGTAAGACTGGAACATCATATTGATAGGCCGCTGATAAGGCGGCACGCGCGCCAGATCCACGCCGTCGAGCATAATTTGCCCGGCGGTCGGTTGTTCAAAGCCCGCCAGCATGCGCAGCAGCGTCGATTTCCCGCAGCCTGATGCGCCCAGCAGAGCAAAAATTTCGCCTTTGTAGATAGTGAGACTGACGTCGTCGACCGCGTGCTGGCCATCAAACGACTTGGTTAAGTTACGGATTTCCAGTAGCGGGGTCAGCGCTTTGGGGGCTTTCGCCTGTGGGCGGGGCATTACGTCGTTCAATCGGGTGCTCTCCGGCAAAAAAACGATCACCATATGGTCCGGTGCCATACTTCGTGCTTAACAGTGCATTTGCACCATCCTGGTGCGTCTGCTCGCCGGGCGCGCTGCTATTTCCCGGCGAGTACCGAACTGATTCGGCCCGTTCACCGGGCCGTCAGAGATTATTTGCCACTCTTCACTTTGGTCCACGCGCGGGTGCGCACGCGGTCGATCTTCGGATCCTGCACCTTCAGCGTGAACAGTTTGGCGAATACATCCGCTGGCGGATAAATCGCCGGGTTGTTACGGATCGTCTCGCTGACCAGCGGCGTGGAGGCCTTGTTGCCGTTGGCGTAGAACACCTGGTCGCTGATCTTGGCGATCACATCCGGGCGCATCAGATAGTTAAGGAACTGATAGGCTTCATCTTTATTCTTGGCGTCGGCCGGCATAGCAAAGACGTCAAAGAACGCCAGCGCGCCTTCTTTCGGAATAAAGTAAGAGACGTTGACGCCGTTCTTCGCCTCTTTCGCGCGGTTGGCCGCCTGCCAGACATCCCCTGCCCAGCCGATCGCCACGCAGATATCGCCGTTGGCAAGGTCATTAATATATTGCGAAGAGTGGAAGTAGCGAATGTTCGGCCGCAGTTTCAGCAGCAGGTCGGTGGCCGGGCCGGTATAGTCATCTGCTTTACTGCTGTTCGGATCCTTGCCGAGGTAGTTCAGCACGGTGGCGAAAATCTCTTCCGGCGCGTCGAGGAAGGAGACGCCGCAGCTTTTCAGTTTTTCGAGGTTCTCCGGCTTCAGCACCAGATCCCAGCTATCCACTGGCGCATCTTTGCCCAGCACCGCTTTCACTTTATCCACGTTGTAGCCAATACCCGTCGTCGCCCACAGATAAGGCACCGCGTATTTATTCTCCGGGTCATGCTTGGCGACCAGCTTCAGCACTTCGGGGTCAAGGTTCTTCCAGTTCGGCAGCTTGCTCTTATCCAGCGGCTGGAACACGCCCGCCGCCAGCTGGCGTTCAAGGAAACTTGCCGACGGCACCACCAGGTCGAAACCGGTGCTGCCGGCCATTAATTTGCCTTCCAGCACTTCATTGGAATCAAAAACGTCATACACGACTTTAATCCCGGTCTCTTTTTCGAAATTTGCGACCGTGTCCGGCGCAATATAATCAGACCAGTTATAAACATGCAGGGTTTTTTGTTCGGCGGCGAGCGAACCGGCAGAGACGGCCATCAGCGCACCCGTAACCAGACCTGTTAACCATTTTTTACCAAAGGCGGTCATATCTCTTTTCCTTCTCAACGCCCGTTAACATACGGGCTCAAATATACGCATTTCTACGCATGCAAAAATCATGCATATTTTTTCATTGCCTGAGAAAAGGAGAGCGGATCTCTCCCGGAGTGGTTGCTCGCAACTGGAAGCATCGCCAGAATAACTGTAGCCAGAATAAGAGGCTATAGCCCAGGTAAAAAAACGCCTTTTATCAAATTTTTATGCAATAACGGTCTACGTGATAAGCCAAAACGGCCGGAATGGCGGTGAATAATGCTTTAAGAAAAGGTTAAATGCAGAATAAAAGCGGGTAATACGCAGCCGCTGCGGTAGTGGCTGCGCTAATTTTAGGCAGGCTTAGTGAAGAAAATGGTATTGCACGTTTTCCGCTGCCGGCTCTTCTTCTTCGCCTTTGTACAGTAGCTGATTGGCACCGGCTTCGAGGATCACCATCGAGATCTGCTCTTCACTTTGGCGGAAAAACCAGGCGAACTGCTCCAGGGTCACCCCGGGGCCGATGGACAGCGACTGGCAGACCACCAGCTTGGGCAAATTATCGTCCTGAATGTCGATAAACGCCTTCACGGTTAATGAGCTGGCGTTGATGGCCGAGAGATCCGCCGACAGCGCCAGCAGGGCAGACGGCTTCACCTCCGCCAGGGCGGAAAAGAGCACCACGTTGTCCACCAGGTCAATTTTGGCATCAAAAATACCGTCGAAATTCTGCATATGCGGCAGGTGCAATGCCTGGCAGGAATCGCACTCAAAAAAGCTGATGCCGATCTCGTCCAGCCAGCGACGTAGCGTATCCAGACCTGGAACGACCAGTGAATCCATAGTGCCTGTGACCTCTTACAGTGGAAAAACGACGCCATAGCTTACGCAAAAAAAGCGCCGCGTACCATGGCCGTCTTGCATCCGGCGGTTAGCCGCCTATTTTCAAACAGAATTCCGGCGTCGCCTGGCGCTCGATCCAGGCGATCATCTTGCCGGCAATATCCACCCCGGTGGTGGTTTCCACCCCTTCCAGCCCCGGTGAAGCATTGACCTCCATCACCAGCGGCCCGCGGGTGGCGCGTAAAATATCGACACCGGCGACGTCAAGCCCCAGAGTTTGCGTCGCCTTGATAGCGATAGCCCGCTCCTCGTCGCTAATCTGCGCCACCGTGGCCACGCCGCCGCGGTGCAGGTTAGAACGAAAGTCGCCCTCTTTTGCCCGCCGTTCGATCGCCGCCACCACCTCATTGCCGACCACCAGGCAGCGAATATCGCAGCCTTTCGCCTCGGCAATATACTCCTGCACCAGGATGTGGGCGTTCAGCCCGCGAAAGGCGTCGATCACGCTCTCCGCCGCCTGACGGGTCTCCGCCAGCACCACGCCGATCCCCTGGGTGCCTTCCACCAGCTTCACCACCAGCGGCGCGCCGCCCACCATGGCGATCAGGTCGCTGGTGTCATCAGGGGAGTGAGCGATGCCGGTCAGCGGCAAATCGATGCCCTGGCGCGCCAGCAGCTGCAGCGAGCGCAGCTTATCACGAGCGCGGGTGATGGCGACGGATTCATTCAGCGGGTAGCTTCCCAGCAGCTCAAACTGGCGCAAGGCCGCAGTGCCATAGTAAGTGATCGCCGAACCGATGCGCGGGATCACCGCATCAAAATGCGGCAGCTGGCGACCTTTGTAGTGGATAGACGACGCCACTGGGCTAACGTTCATATAGCAGGAAAGCGGATCGAGGATCTCAACCTGATGACCGCGCTTCTGCGCCGCTTCGCGCAGGCGTCGACATGAATAAAGCGTTCCATCCCGGGATAATATGGCAATTTTCATCCTGCACCTCTGCAAAAAGACCCGCTCTGGCGGGCCTCAGCTATCGATCAAACTCTCACCTTTCCTGCAGCCGGCAACTGATATCGCCTGGCCGGTGCAGCAGTGTACACGTAATCAGCGCGTTGCCCACCCCTGCTTATGCAGATAGTCGAGAATAAACGGGCGGCTCTCTTTCACGATAGTGCGACGGATATGATCGCTCCAGGTATCACGGCGGGCGTTGCTGCTGCGCGACAGATAATAGTGCGCCAGCTGGTCGTCATACTCCGCCAGCAGCGCGTTATCCAGTGGCTGATAGCGGTTCTCATGCACCAGCATGGCCGCCGGCATCCGCGGCTTGATGTCCGGGTTATCCGCCGGCCAGCCGAGGCAGAGGCCAAACAGCGGTAGAACATGCTGCGGCAGCGCCAGCAGCTCTGTCACCGCCTCGATGCTGTTGCGCAACCCGCCGATATAGACGCCGCCCAGTCCGAGGGACTCGGCGGCAATCAGCGCGTTTTGCGCCAGCAGCGCCGTATCAACCACGCCGATCAGCAGTTGTTCAGCCAGCCCCAGCTGCGCCTGCGGGCAAATTTGCAGGTGGCGGTTGAAGTCGGCGCAGAAGACCCAAAACTCCGCCGCCTGCGCCACGTGCTGCTGGCCGCCGGTCAGCGGGACCAGACGTTCACGCAGGGCCGGATCGGTAATGCGAATAATGGAGATGCACTGTAAAAAACTCGAGGTAGATGCCGCTTGCGCGCTGGCGATAATGGCTGCGCGCTGTTCGTCGCTCACAGGCGCATCGGTGAAGTGGCGGATGGAACGGTGGCTGCACAGCAGCTCAATGGTCGGCGTCATTGCGTTTTTCTCTGTCAGACAATGTTTCAGGCTTAGAAGAGTGCGTTAACTGCGGGGCCACAATCTGCGCCACCCGCCACATGACGGCGATGGCGGCGGGGATCATCAGCAGGATCCCGGCAAAAATCATCACCAGCGCCGCGGTCGGACTGGCCACAGGCGCAGGCAGCCGGACATACTGATTAAGCGAGAGCCAGGCCAGGGTTAATAACCCCATCCCGAGGATCTCAAGCAGCAGAATACTTTTCGGCAATGGGGCAGGTTTTCGCATCACGCCTCTCCGGTTGATAAACGTAGCACACCAGGCAATCCCAGCGCGCCGCCGGGTCAGTATACGGGTTTTGATAGTACGACATTTATCAAACATAGCCGTAAACCATCGAAGCAAAAGGCAGAACCTTCTTTCCCTCCCCGGCCGATGCAGGCATCATAAGCACCATTCGCCATCCGGCAGAGGTTTAAGGAGAGAAGCAATGTTTACCGTTATTTTTGGTCGTCCAGGCTGCCCATACTGCGTTCGTGCTAAAGAGCTGGCAGAAAAACTGACCAACGAGCGTGATGATTTTAACTACCGCTACGTGGATATTCACGCCGAAGGCATCAGCAAAGCTGACCTGGAAAAAACCGTCGGCAAACCGGTTGAAACCGTACCGCAGATTTTCGTCGACCAAAAACACATCGGCGGTTGCACTGATTTTGAAGCCTGGGCGAAAGAAAACCTCGGTCTGTTTGCCTGAGTAGATTTATTTGCTAGATGAATGACTGCGCCAGGCATCAAGCCAGGCGCAGATAAACAAAAAGCACAGCGCCCCAAGCGCGCACCAGAACACAGCGCTCAGCACCCACGCCATCTCCTGCCAGAACGTTCGGTGCGTCACGAAGAATAAGCGCATCGTGACCATACAGACCGGTGCCGCCAGCATCGCGCCCAGCAAAGGACGCAGCACCCGCTGACCCGGAGAGAGACAGCTCGCCGCCGCCCCTGGCAGCAAAAAGAAGAGCAGGCCCAGCTCCGGATTGCCGCTGGCGCGAAAGGCCCCTTTCATATGTAACAACAGCGATAAGCACACCACAATGAACAGAACGAAGCCGCAGATAATACCGGCCCAACTACGCTCAGATTTCACCGTATCCTCCTGATGTCGCCTCTAACTCACGTCCACGTCGCCCAGTCAGATAAAGCATTTCGGCAATCCATGCCAATAACTCCCCGTCCAGCGTAAAAACGATTGTCACTAGCCGCCGCATCCAGGAAGGATTAAACTAGCGGGTATATTTTTGCTGGTTATAACAGGGTGCCAGAATAGGTTCGCCACAATGCGAACACCAGAGCAACCTTAGACCAAATAACCATTTCCTTCAACAACTTACTAGTAAACGAGAAGTTGGCTTTCGTGAATATAAACGTCGCAGATTTGTTAAACGGGAATTACATCCTGTTATTATTCGTTGTACTTGCATTAGGACTATGCCTGGGAAAACTGCGTCTCGGCTCAGTACAACTTGGTAATTCCATTGGCGTTTTAGTCGTTTCTCTATTATTAGGCCAGCAGCATTTCGCGATTAACACCGATGCCCTTAATCTCGGCTTTATGCTGTTTATTTTTTGCGTTGGCGTAGAAGCCGGCCCCAACTTTTTTTCGATTTTTTTCCGCGACGGCAAAAACTACCTGATGCTGGCGCTGGTGATGGTCGGCAGCGCAATGCTGATCGCCCTGGTGCTGGGTAAAGTCTTCGGCTGGGATATCGGGCTCACCGCCGGTATGCTGGCGGGGGCCATGACCTCCACCCCAGTGCTGGTCGGCGCGGGAGACACCCTGCGCCATTTCGGCCTGCCCAGCGATCAGCTGGCGCAGTCGCTTGACCATCTGAGCCTCGGCTATGCCCTGACCTACCTGGTTGGCCTGGTGAGCTTGATCGTCGGCGCTCGCTATATGCCCAAGCTGCAGCACCAGGATCTGCAGACCAGCGCCCAGCAAATCGCCCGTGAGCGCGGTCTCGATACCGATTCAAAACGTAAAGTCTACCTACCGGTGATCCGTGCCTATCGCGTCGGCCCGGAGCTGGTGGCCTGGGCGGACGGTAAAAATCTGCGCGAACTGGGTATTTATCGCCAGACCGGCTGCTATATCGAACGCATCCGCCGCAACGGCATTCTGGCCAACCCGGACGGCGATGCGGTGCTGCAGATGGGCGACGATATCGCGCTGGTAGGCTATCCGGACGCCCACGCCCGCCTCGACCCCAGCTTCCGTAACGGCAAAGAGGTGTTCGACCGCGATCTGCTCGACATGCGCATCGTCACCGAAGAGATTGTGGTCAAAAACCACAACGCCGTCGGCCGCCGCCTGGCGCAGCTGAAGCTCACCGACCACGGCTGCTTCTTAAACCGGGTTATTCGCAGCCAGATTGAAATGCCTATCGACGACAACGTGGTACTGAACAAAGGCGACGTACTGCAGGTCAGCGGCGACGCCCGCCGTGTGAAAACCGTGGCCGACCGCATCGGCTTTATCTCCATTCACAGCCAGGTGACCGATCTGTTGGCCTTCTGTGCCTTCTTTATCGTCGGCCTGATGATCGGCATGATCACCTTCCAGTTCAGCTCCTTCAGCTTCGGCATCGGCAACGCCGCCGGACTGCTGTTCGCCGGCATCATGCTTGGCTTCCTGCGCGCCAACCACCCAACCTTCGGCTATATCCCGCAGGGGGCGCTGAACATGGTGAAAGAATTTGGTCTGATGGTATTTATGGCCGGGGTCGGACTCAGCGCCGGCGCCGGGATCAATAACGGTCTGGGCGCTGTCGGCGGCCAGATGTTGGCGGCAGGGCTTATCGTCAGCCTGGTGCCGGTAGTGATCTGCTTCCTGTTCGGCGCCTACGTGCTGCGCATGAACCGGGCGATGCTGTTCGGCGCCATGATGGGGGCCCGCACCTGCGCCCCGGCGATGGAGATCATCAGCGATACCGCGCGCAGCAACATTCCCGCGCTCGGCTACGCGGGCACCTACGCCATCGCCAACGTCTTGCTCACCCTCGCCGGGACGCTCATCGTGATCATCTGGCCAGGGCTACAATAAATTTTTTGCGAAAAAAACCGTCACAGGCAGAACTTTTTCTCAGGGCATCAGTCATAAGTAATGCCACTGCTTTTCTTTGATGTCCCCATTTTGTGGAGCCCATCAACCCCGCCACTTCGGTTCAAGGTTGATGGGTTTTTTGTTGCCTGCGTTTCACCCGCATGCACATCTCGCACCGCTTCAGCGCCTCTCTTCCTGCGCCCTCTCCCCTGCCAACTGCCCGACCATCATGCGGATTGCCGCCTTAGACAACGGTGCGCGGTCGGTGACAAAGTGCAAGGTCATCCCTTCAATAAAGGCGTCGAGACCGCGGGCGGTATCGGGGGCAAACCATTGTTCCAGCGTCTGCTGGCTGCGCCGCATCCAGTTTTGCATCACCGCCTTCAGCGCCGGCTGACTGCTGCAAAAAGCATACAGCTGGTACATCAGCTTCATATTACGCGCCGTGGTCACCTGGGCGCTGAAAATCAGCTCAGCAATGGCATCGCAGGCTTGCTCCTGATTCGTTACCCCAACGAAGCCTTGCTGGTAGTGCGCCGACATCTCGGCAGTAAACAGGCTGAACGCCTCCTCAATTAACGCCTCAATGCCGCTAAAATAGTAGGTCAATGACCCCAGCGGCACATTCGCGCAGGTGGCGATTTTACGGTGCGTTACCGCATGGACGCCGTGCGCCGCGATGGTGTCCAGCGTCGCCTGCAGGATGCGCTCGCGGCGCTGCGGATCGTTCGGTCTACGGGCCATGATTTTCCTCTTCCGGTTTATGTACAAATGTACACATGCTTGCTACTGTTGTCTTCACTCTTCTCGTTTAAGGCGTTTACGGATGACGACGCAATCCTCGCGCAGAGCGCTGCAGCTTCGGCTGTGGGCGCTGTTTATGTTCTTTTTCATCCCCGGCTTGCTAATGGCCTCCTGGGCCACCCGCACGCCGGCGATCCGCGATCTGCTGGCACTCTCCACCGCAGAGATGGGCGTAGTGCTGTTTGGCCTGTCGGTGGGGTCGATGAGCGGTATCCTCTGCTCGGCATGGCTGGTGAAACGCTTTGGTACCCGCAAGGTTATCCGCACCACCATGTCCTTCGCCGTACTCGGCATGCTGGTGCTCAGCCTGGCGCTGTGGATCTCTTCCGCCCCGCTGTTCGCCTTCGGTCTGGCCATCTTTGGCGCCAGCTTTGGCTCGGCAGAAGTCGCGATTAACGTTGAAGGCGCGGCCATCGAGCGGGAGATGAATAAAACGGTGCTGCCGATGATGCATGGATTTTACAGCTTCGGCACCCTGTTCGGCGCCGGGGTGGGCATGGCAGTGACTGGATTCGGTCTGCCTGCCGCCCCGCATATCCTGGCGGCCGCGCTGGTGGCTGTCCTGCCCATCGCCATCGCCATCCGCGCCATTCCCGATGGCACCGGCAAAAATGCCGCCGAAGCCGCCCACGGTGAAGCGAAGGGTCTGCCGGTATGGCGCGACGCGCAGCTGCTGCTGATCGGGGTCATCGTCCTGGCGATGGCCTTTGCCGAAGGCTCGGCCAACGACTGGCTGCCGCTGCTGATGGTGGACGGCCACGGCTTTAGCCCCACCTCCGGCTCGCTGATCTATGCCGGCTTCACCCTCGGCATGACGCTGGGCCGCTTTACCGGCGGCTGGTTTATCGATCGCTACAGCCGGGTGACGGTGGTCCGCGCCAGCGCGGTGATGGGTGCCCTGGGTATTGGCCTGATCATCTTCGTCGATAACCCCTGGGTGGCAGGCATCTCGGTACTGCTGTGGGGCATTGGCGCCTCGCTCGGCTTCCCGCTGACCATCTCCGCCGCCAGCGATACCGGGCCGGACGCGCCCAAGCGCGTCAGCGTGGTGGCGATCACCGGCTATCTCGCTTTCCTCGTCGGGCCGCCGCTGCTGGGCTTCCTCGGCGAACATTTCGGCCTGCGCAGCGCCATGATGGTGGTGCTGGGTCTGGTGATGGTGGCGGCGCTGGTCGCCCGCGCGGTGGCTAAGCCACAGTCTGAACCCGTTATGGAGAACAGCTAATGAGCATCAAACTGATTGCGGTGGATATGGACGGCACCTTTTTAAGCGATGCCAAAACTTACAACCGGCCGCGCTTCCTCGCCCAGTACCAGCGAATGCGTGAGCAAAACATTCGCTTCGTGGTCGCCAGCGGCAACCAGTATTATCAGCTGATCTCCTTTTTCCCGGAGATTGCCCATCAGATCGCCTTTGTGGCGGAAAACGGCGGCTGGGTGGTGAGCGGCAATGAAGACGTGTTCAACTGCCAGCTGCCGGTTCACCATTTCAATGCCGTGGTCGACCATCTGCAGACCCTGCCAAATATCGAAATCATCGCCTGCGGGAAGCGCAGCGCCTACACTCTCAACCGCTATAACGACGCGCTGAAGACGGTGGCGGCGAAGTATTATCACCGCCTTGAACTGGTGGATGATTTTAACCATCTCGATGACACCATCCTCAAATTTGGCCTCAACGTGCCGGACAGCCTGATCCCGGACATTCAGCCGAAGCTGCACGCGGCGCTGGGGGACATGGTCACCGCGGTGGCCACCGGCTACGGCAGCATCGACTTAATTATCCCGGGCGTGCACAAAGCCAATGGGCTGCGCATTTTGCAGCAGCGCTGGGGCATTGAGGATCACGAGGTGGTGGCGTTCGGCGACAGCGGCAACGATATCGAAATGCTGCAGCACGCCGGGTTTGGCTTTGCCATGGCCAACGCCCGGGAAGACGTCAAAGCCGTCGCCCGCTATCAGGCGCCGCACAACAACGAAGAAGGCGTGCTGCAGATTATTGATAAGGTGTTAGATCGCGAAGCGCCGTTCGCCTGACAAGACCCGGATGCGAGCGCATCCGGGTTGAAAACAACTACCCCTGCTGCGAATTGCCGATGCTTTTATCTTTCAGGAAGTAGATCATCAGCCCCAGCCACAGCACCCCGCCCAGCAGGTTAAACAGGCTGAACAGCCCGTTGCCGCCCAGCGCGTAAGCATGTTTGCTCAGCTCGATGCCGACGGTGAAGATTAGCATCTGCAGCATCCCCATCGCCGCCGAAACCGTGCCTTTGCTCATCTCGCTGGCGAACAGCGTTAAGCGCACCAGGCCGGCGTTCGCCAGGCCAATCCCGAAGGCGTAGAAGCTCAGGCCGGCGGTCATCCACAGATACGCATGGGAAGAGACCACGGTCGCCGCTGCGGAGAGGATCAGACCAAACATGATCGGCCAGCCGCCCATGATAATCAGCGAGCGCACGGTCCGGCGCGAAGTCAGACGCGCCAGCACCAGGTTACCGGCAATCAGCGCACCGAAAATCGGCACCTGCAGCATGCCGTACTCATAGCTGGTGGCCTGTTCACCGCTGATAATAATCACCGGCGACTGGGCAATCCACGCCAGCAGCGGCAGGCTGACAAAGCCGGTGGCCAGCGCGCCGGCGACGAAGCGCAGGTTTTTTAGCACCAGCCGATAGTCGCGGCCCAGCTCTTTGACCGACAGCTTTTCGCCGAGTCGCGTCGCGGTTTCCGGCATCGCCCGCTGCAGGCCGAAGAACGAAATGGCCGCCAGCACGGCGAACAGGACAAACATCATCTCCCACGGCAGGATATGCACCCAGGCGGCGCCCACCAGCGGCCCCAGCAGCGGGGCAATCAGCGCCACGTTAGCCATCAGGGCGGTAATTTTGATACACACCGCCTCCTCGAAGGACTCCTGGATCGCCGCATAGCCCACCGCGCCGATAAAGCACAGGCTGATCCCCTGCAGAAAGCGCAGCAGGGTAAACTGCTCGATGGTCTGCGCCAGCAGCGTCGCCAGGCAGGTAACGATAAACCAGACCACGCCGGTCAACATCACCGGACGGCGGCCAATACGATCCGATAGCGGCCCCAGCAGCCACTGTAAAAACATACCGCCAGCCAGATAGGCGGTCATCGAGGTAGGTACCCACTCGTTGCCCACCTGAAATTCCTGCACCACGGCTAACATGCCCGGCTGAATCATATCGTTGCCGATATAAGTGGAAAACTCGTACAGCACCAGACATAGCGGGAACAACAGCGCCTGCCTTCCGAGGCGGCGGCCTGAAAGCGAATAATTTTGCATGAAATCTCTTATCTATCAAAAATCGCGCAAAGTGTAATGAAACTCCCGGCGCGGAGATAGTGAATTGTGGGTGACACCGCACAATATTGCGCATCCTGCGCCGCGTGCTGGCCCTCCCCGGCTATTCAGCTTGTGTATATATTCCGTTTATGTTTCAGCAATGTGACAAACGATATACTGACGTTTTTCAGGTTGTTAGCACTGAAACCACTATGCAAAATTTCTTAACAACCTGATTTTTAAGACAATGCTGCTTTATCTCTGCGCTGCTTTTTTTTAGAGTAAGCGGCTTATTTGCTCTCGGACCAACAAGCCTGGAAGTCTATGCTGGAAAATATTAATTACGCGCTGTTCGCCCTGCTCAACGCGACACCGGCCTCGCCGCAGTGGGCCATTGAGGTAGCCCTTTTCATCGCCAAAGATCTGATCCTGATCGTGCCCCTGCTGGTGGTGACATTATGGCTGTGGGGACCCGCCCAGCGGCAGATGATATTTAAGCTGATGCTGGCGCTGATGCTCAGCCTGACCGTGTCGTGGGCGATCGGCCACCTTTACCCGCACGATCGGCCTTTTGTCGCCGGCGTAGGCTATAACTTCCTGCATCACGCCGCAGACGACTCCTTCCCCAGCGACCACGGCACCGTCAGCTTTACCTTTGCCCTGGCCTTCCTGTTCTGGCACCGTCTGTGGTCCGGCGCGCTGTTGATGACTATCGCCGCGGCCATCGCCTGGTCCCGCGTCTATCTCGGCGTCCACTGGCCGCTGGATATGGTCGGCGGCCTGCTGGCCGGCATGTGCGGCTGTCTTGGCGCGGCGCTGATCTGGCATACGTTCGGTCCGGCGCTGTACCGTCAGCTGCAGCGGCTGTACCGCCTCTGCTTCTCCCTGCCGATCCGCAAAGGCTGGGTACGCGGCTAAACGCCAGCCGCCGCTGCGGCCACCGCGTGACTAACCCGCAAGCGACAGGTAAAATCCCGCTAACGCCCTGCCCCCGCAGGGCGATTTTAGCGCAGAGGGAATATGGAAACTCGCCGTGACGAACGTATCAGTCAGCTCATTCAGGCACTCAAACGCAGTGATAAGCTGCATCTGAAAGAAGCCGCTTCCCTGCTTGGGGTGTCGGAAATGACCATTCGTCGCGACCTCAACGGCCACAGCGGCCCGGTTGTGCTGCTCGGCGGCTATATTGTGCTGGAACCGCGTAGCGCTACCCATTACCTGCTCAGCGATCAAAAAACCCGGCTGGTTGAGGAAAAACGCCGCGCTGCCCGCCATGCCGCGGCACTGCTGGAGGCCCATCAGATGGCCTTCTTTGACTGCGGCACCACCACGCCGTGGATCATTGACGCCATTGACGATGCCCTGCCCTTCACCGGCGTCTGCTACTCCCTGAACACCTTTCTGGCCCTGCAGGAAAAACCGCAGTGCCGGGCGGTCCTGTGCGGCGGGGAATTTCATGCCAGCAACGCGATTTTTATGCCGTTGAGTCTTGAGGATACCCTCAGCCATCTGAGCCCCGACATCGCCTTTTACTCGGCGGCAGGCATTGACTGCGAGCAGGGGGCAACCTGCTATAACCTGGAAGAGCTGCCGGTCAAGCACTGGGCGATGCGTCACGCCCGCTACCACGTGCTGGTGGTCGACCACAGCAAGTTTGGCAAAGTGCGTCCGGCGCGGATGGGGGCGTTAGCGAAATTTGACGTGATTGCCAGCGACATCTGTCCGGATGACGAGCTGGTGGCGCTGGCGAAGGCGCAACAGATCTCTCTGCTGTATTGAAGACTGCCCGCGCCCCACAAGGCGCGGGCATGGCATCAGGAGAACCAGCTGCCGAACCAGCCGTGCAGTTTCATCAGCACGAAGTCGATCATCCGGCTGAAGAAGCCGCCCTCTTTCACCGGCTCCATGACGATCAGCGGCCGCTGCTCGATGGTTTTATCATTCAGCTTAAAGTCGATAGTCCCGACCACCTGCCCCTTCTCCAGCGGCGCGGTGAGCTGCGGCTGATTTAAGGTGTAGCTGGCTTTCAGGTTCTTCAGCTGGCCCTTCGGCAGGGTGATAGAGCCCGCCTCACCGGCCCCCAGTTTCGCTTCGCTGCTGTCGCCAAACCACACGCGCTGGGTGACGAAGGTGGCATCTGGTTTAATCGGCGTCACGGTTTCATAGAAGCGGAAGCCCCAGGTCAGCAGTTTTTCCGACTCGTTAAAGCGAATGCGGTCGGTTTTGGTTCCCAGCACCACCGCTATCAGACGCATATCGCCCTGAGTGGCCGAGGAGACGAGGTTATAGCCGGCCCCGGCGGTGGTCCCGGTTTTCACGCCGTCGGCGTTGAGATTGGTGCTCCACAGCAGACGGTTGCGGTTCGGCTGACGAATTTTATTAAAGGTGAACTCTTTTTCTTTATGTACCGCGTACTCTTCCGGTACGTCGTGGATCATCGCTTTGGTCAACAGCGCCATATCGCGCGCGGTACTGAACTGCCCCGGCGCATCAAGGCCGTGGACGGTCATAAAGGTGGTATTGGTCAGCCCCATTTTTTTGGCATAGCCGTTCATCAGACTGACGAAAGCATCCTGGCTGCCCGCCACGTAGTCAGCAATCGCAATGCTGGCGTCGTTCCCGGACTGAATGATGACCCCTTTATTCAGATCTTCCACCGAAACCTGCATGCCGGGTTTGAGGAACATCACCGATGACCCGCGCAGGGCCGGGTTGCCGGTCGCCCAGGCATCACGTCCGACGGTCACCATGTCGGTCAGTTTGATTTTTCCCGCTTTTATCGCCTGCCCCACCACGTAGCTGGTCATGATCTTCGTCAGACTGGCCGGGTCGAGTTTTTCATCGGCATTGCCTTCGCTCAGCACCTTCCCGCTGGCATAGTCCATCAGGATCCAGGCGCGAGCGTCAATCGAAGGGGCGTCGGGGAGTTGTTCTGCAGCCTGCACCGCAGGTGCGACAAGAAGTAATAGTGCGCAACCTGCCGCGAGGCCGCGAAGGGAAAAAGCGTCATGCATCATAAGAGCCACCCAAGTATCCTTTCCAAACAAAATATGCCGCACCACTCTGACCGCGCCGCAGCAACCGGTGAGTAAAGCGTACAAATGACCTTAAAGAAACAGCGAGTTGGTAAAGTTTTTAAAGTTTACGCAATAACCTGCCGCTGTGCTTTAATCAGAACAATTTTTTTGATCGCGATTGCCTAAATATTATCTTTATTATGGCATGCCAAAAAATAGTTTATCAAATTCAACGTTCTGCAATACTTTCAACGTTATAGCTTTGTTGATGTTTGGACAAATGCGGACAAATGCGGACATTTGAATGCCCCAAATCATGCCCCAAACCCCATTCTGCCCCAAAATTAGCCCCATTTTTAGCATTCAAACCGGGACATGATCCTGCATCAGATCGATGATGGTATGCGTTATCACGCCGCCAACTTCAACGTCGTCAAGCGCATCTCCCTCGACCGCTTCTCCGTCAGCAGTAATCAGCGCCGACCCCATCACTTTCGCAAACTCCATACGGCCGTCATACCGTATTAGCACTGTATCGCCCTGCTGCAGCCGTCGGGCAACGTCAATGACCACATATCCGTCGCTTGTTTCGATTGCAAGCGTATTGGCGCTTAGGTTACACAGACTGGTAATGCTGATTCTGCGTTCGATATAGTCAACTGCTGGCGAAGGAAAGCCCATATCACAGCCCTCCGTTTGGATTGAAAAGCTGGAAAGTGCGGTTATCGCCTTCCTCAGTAGACACGTCCCGGAATGTCGTGACGTAATTCTCCACCCACTGGTTAGCCTGCTTTGCAGACCATATCCAGTTCGACGCTTCCAGTTCCCTGATAAACCGCCTTGTCGTGACTGCGCGCCGCCCGTTTGGCTCAATAACAATTGACCGGAACCAGGCGGCCTCTATGTCTGCTGTATGTGGCATGATCTGAACCTCTCAATGATGTCGCGGTAGGGATACCCGTTACCGGATACCCCCCGCACAGATCCCGGCGTGCGCGATTTACGCACCGGGCTCCTGCCTCGGGTGTCTGGCGGTGAACCGCTCCACAGGCCTGGACGCAGGTATTTGCCACCAACGGCACTATTTCGCCATCAGACGAAACCCTGAAGTGCGATAAGCGCGAGATGTCAGAAAATCAGATTCTGGCCTTTTATTTTATCGGCGTACTGAAAGTCGCGGTCTGGCGCTGGATTAAACGCGTGGATGAGGAAGGTGAGCTCGCCCGTGACCATATCGGCCCTATCGCCCAGGAGGTTATCAAGATTTATGAGCATTATTGCGGCGAAGGTTCGTGGCGTCAATGTGGCGTCTTCGGTTACGACGAATGGGCAGAACAGCCGGAGGAGTGGCAGGATATCCCGGCCCGCGAGGAAATCACCGAAACCGATGGAGACGGAAAAACCCGCGTTATCCAGGAGGCGGCGGCCGCAACCCGCATTCTCACTCGGGAATATCGCGCTGCCGGTAGTGAGTATAAGCTTCGCAAGGACGAACTCCTGTGGGCGGTAACTCAAGCGACGCGCATCGTCAATGACAGGGCGTTGAAGGCCGCTGGTATTAATCTCCCTCAAGCGCCCGATGAAATATCACATTATATTAAAGGTTAGGAAAACCCGTCATGTTATATCTAGCGGTTTTTTTAAGTTGATCTAATAAACGGCCACTCCGGGTCAATGTCGATACTGTAGTCAGTTGGTGCAATATCGACATTGATTGTCCGCGGGTCGCCATAGGTAAATGCATATAGCCCGTTATCACCCTCGACGTAATATCCTGCGACAAACGGAGTGTTTCCGTTTTCAACGTCGTAGCCAATAGATTCAAAAATTCTCATAAATTGGTCACCTTCGCTTTATCGACATACAGAGAGCCGGCAGACATGCCGCTGAGCGTGATTTTTATCACCATAAACTCTGCCCACTCAGGTGTATACGACCTCAGCAATTGCTGGTCTACGCGCACCCAGTCTGCCAGGGTTGCAGCATCAAGAGTGCGCGTTGGGCCGACCTGCTCATCCCTGCCGGTAATGGGCGTTCCGTACTGATTTTGATACTGGGTCGTAGCGTAATAGAACTCTACAAAAATTTGCCCCGCCAACGCAGCCCCTTTCAGGTACAGCGCATACTGACTGAGCGATCCTGGTGCAGCCTTAACCCTGAGTTTAATTTCCGACAGTGAGCCAACACCGAAACTTTTCGCCACCTTCATGGATTTTGTGCCAGAAAGTGAGGTATCAGTGGAAACTGTCAAATTGAGGTTATAGCCCGCAGTACGGCTTTTTATTTCGGCCATATCCTGGGTGATATACCAGTCCATAATCGTCGGACGCGTATACAGCGGGTCAGATAACGTATTCTGCCTGTCAGATTTTAACATAGGTACCAGCGTATTCCCGCCACCACCAATAGTCGTAATGCCGCGGGTGATAAATGGACCAGACCCGTCGTTAATTTCATAGTTTCCGGCGGGGAGAACCAGATTCATCAGGTTGACGTCCGTCAGTTTAACCCCGTTAGTGTTGGCCCCACACCTGAAAATAGTCGGCGCTGACGCTGGCAAAGGGGCTGAAAACCCGAGAATCTCCCCGCCACTGACAACAATTTCAGCCCGCTCAGATGAGGCTGTTTCAAACGGTATCCCGGTCAGTTTATTTGACGCGTTGTTAACCTCAATGTGGCACTCTGAAAACTCAATTCGTCCGCCATTGGTGACAGCGATTCGCCCCATATAATCGAGACTGCAATTAACGAACCGAATGGCACCATTAGGGTTATCATTCCTGACCCCGACACCTGACGAGGTGCTAAGCAGGCTGTCGGTGTACCCAATACCCTCGCCATAGTTTGAATATCCCGACGGCATCCAGACGTGATTCACACAGCGATTAATAGCGCGGCCGATGTGCTTGATGATGTATGCGTTTTGACCGTAGGTATCACCTATCCCAAACTCCTGCGCGGTAATACCCAGCGTCATAAACCCGGCCCCCTGACCCTCTGGGCTATGGAATACGTTGAACGCAACATTGCTGTTACGTCCGGGGCCGATAGCGGTAAATCCAGCCTGTTTAACGGTAAACAAATTAGCGAGATTATTAATATCTGATTTTTTGCTGTTAAAAATGCGCATGAAATAGTTGCCCTGAGCGTCAGGGATGCCCTGCGCATCAATCACGACATTCCCGCCTTCACCAACAATTGACGCATAGGTAATATCAATATCCGTTTTCGCGTCATTCCATGATGCGAAATTTCGCGCAAGCCTGATTTCAGCCGGCCGCTGCAGGTCATTATTAATATGTTCTATAGCCTGCAATAATTCATAACGAGAATAGACCCTAATATACGCATCGCGCAGGTAGTCTCCCACCGTAGAGGAGCGGCCCAGCACGCTGCGAAATGCCAACAAATCTGCTCCCATCCCCTCTTCGCCTGAACCCAGGTTTTGGCGAAGCGTATCGCCATCCATCAGCACGAAATGAGTGACGTCGTTTGCGAAGCTGGCCGCTGTAGTGCCGGTAGTTGTAAAACCGACATCAGTAGCAGCATTGAGACGGTAATACTGGTTATCATACCGGATATACTGGTTACGGGCGCCAAACTGGAACGGTCCGTCTTCATAGTCGCCGAGAAATACGTAACCGGAGCTATCAAGAAAAGCCTGGAATCGGTTTTCCTTATCGACCTGGGATACATCAAAAGTGGCTTCCTGCTCGACTATCTGGGTGGAAAAACGGGACTCAAAGTCACTCAGTTTTACAGTAAACGCAGACTCCAGTCCGAACCATGACATACGGCTACGACCGAGCCGATCACTCCAGAAAGAGGATGTAATATCATTCAGGGCAAGGTCCAGATTCTGAGCGTTATCAAAAACGTTGCGCATGTCTGCCGACGGGACCGGATCCCGCGTTAAATAAAATGGCATAGGGGTATTACCTCAGAAACAAATCAGGCAGGAATTTCAGGCCAGGCGATATCGGGAGCGGTAGCTGTATCAATGCGGCTCAAAGCAACACGGTATTTTTTCCACTCAGTCAGTTGCATGACTTCTTCGTCGGTCTGGATACCAAGCTCTACAGCGTCGTTTAGAGGGGCTATTTTTGCGTTTGCCTCTCGCATCAACTCGGTTAACAGCTCAATAGCGCTGCTCACTTCAGCCTGGTGTTTAGCCTCCGGGTCACTAATCCAACCATCGCCATTCCATTTTTGGTAGCTGTCAGTGGGTGCTATTGCCGTCACATCATCTGGCAGGGCGCCGAGTTCTGAAATCTCAACAGGCTCTCCAGATATGGTGCTGTATACGATTTTTCCGCGATGGTCCTCGAAAATAGACCACAGGCCCGCAGCGGTATTAAAAACCGCCGTTTCTCCTGTGGCTGTTTCGGGTGGTGAACTTTGAGTGCTGAAGGCAGGCAAGCCGGTATGAGGCGGGATCGACAATTCTTCAACGCCCACCAGCTCCCCCGTATCGTCGCTGATATGATAAACGGTTACCACCTGAGGTTTGTCAGACATTTCAAAAGACATTATGCGAGCCTCACGATGTAGTTAAATGCGATGTTTTTGACGGTGTTTTCTGCGTTACCAGCAGCATCGACAGTAATGATGTGCGAGTGAGCGCCAAGAGCCAGGGTATGCGTGTGCGCGCCGGCAGTAGAGGTTGTGCCAAAGTTATTGCCGCTGTTGCTGCCAACTTCCTGATCGCTACCGCCCTGCTTCTGCATTGCCGATCCCCACGTGTGGTTGTGGTCCCCGTTGCTGCTTGTCGTTTTGGTACCGAGATCGGTCGATGTGGCCGACGCTGTGTGTGAGTGTGATTTAACGCCATCCTGTTCCTGAGACAGCACCGCACGCCCGGTGGCCGGCTTCCCCTTAATGGTCCAGCCTCGCATGTCTGGAATGACACCTGACGGGTAAGCTGTAGCCAGTAACGGGTATGCCGTAAGGCTGAATGCCTGCCCCTGCATGAAAGCGAAATTACCATCTGCCGGCAAAATGTCAGAGGGCCATGGTATGGGGGTGCCAACTGGCAGAGCGCTCCGCGCAACCGTGTTAACTGAACTGATCAGCAGAGATACCAGTTTTGCTGTATCTCCATCATCAAGCACATCCTCTTCGGTTGTCTCAGCCATGAACTGAGCTAAGACGCTCGCCATCACCGTCCCCTGGCGCAGGGCTTTATTAATCTGTGCAGACCGGGCCAGCCCCGCTGTAAATCCTGTAGAAAGGGCTATCAAACCTTCCCATTCCGTCTGAGATGTCACATTTGAGCCAGATGCGATGGCAAACGGTTTAAAGTTATTAACTGGCATCAGAAGTTTTCTCCCCATGCGCCGGACTCAAAGCCAGCGATATAGTCATTTTCGACATCAAATCCAAAGAATTTATATCCATTAGAGGGCATAACTGTTTCCCTGACTCTTACCCCGGCGGCCTTTACGGTAAGAAGGCCTGCACGCACAACAAAAACAAACTCAGCCGGGAGTTTATCTATTGGGTTAATGTCATATCGCGATGGCGTGTAATCATCAGGAAGAGAAATAAAAGGACCACGGTTCATTCCAGAATCAAATATCAACCGGTCTGTTACAGACATTAAATATTCAGAATCAATGACGATGAGCACTGAGATAGTCATATCCTGATTATCGAGGATGATCATTTTAATCCCAGTACCAGAAAGCGCTGTTTCCAGAATGTCAGGCAGCGTTCCGTTCTGACCATTCCAGTTATTAATCCCTACTCTGGCCTTTAACACGACCCGATATACGTCATCGCTCAGGTAGGTTAATGCATCAGAAGACTGGTACGGACCAAGCCAGATCCCCTGATCCCAGCCAACTCGCTCTTTGTCCCATTCAAGGAAAACACCAGATATCGGCGCGGCAACAGTTCGGGCTACACCAATCCATTTACCAAGAATATCAAGTTGTGCCCCTACGCCAGTATCTATATCGAACGCAGAGATAAGACCGGACACTGAACCAGACACATCAATTAGCGGCCTTGTCGACAGATCAACATGTTTTACAAATTTTGGTTTTCCTGCATGGTAGTTGGAAATAAGATCGGTGTATTTGCTCATGCTGTCACCGTTATCTCTATATTCTCCACGCTACATGAAACGGCCTCGTCATATACGACTGTGACATTAGCTGCTGCGACAGACTCAGCCGACCGACCTATTAACAGCTCCATAATGTCGTAATATCGCGCATTCCCTCCACTGACTACGCCGAGGTTCGCCGGGGAATAAACCCGGCTCAGCAGCACACCATCACCAATAGCGAGAGAGTTAATGTACGAAGCCACAGCGGCTTTCATTTCATCGCCAATGTCTGAGGTGTAGCCAGTTAACGCCTTCAGGGTAATTGACACATATACCGGAACATCTACCGGGCGAGAGAAACGAATGGTATAAGGATTTCCATACTTATCTGTGACTACCACGGCCGTCGTGCCGTAGGTGGATACTCCCTGCCCCTTCACGCTTCGGATGGTACTGGCAATTTCTGTTGCATCCCCACCCTCAACGACAGCAGAAATAGAGTGCTCTGGTAACCCGTTAGCGTCCGTAATCTCGGTATCATTCTCAAACAGCTTGTGACGGGTTACGCCTTCAACGTTAGCAATTGCACCATCTACCGCGTCAAACGGCGTGAGAGAGGCCAGCGCGACGCTTTGCGCCTGCCTTACGCGTAGCTGCGCATCCATCTCAGCAGCGACACCTACCGTGGCCGCCAGAGGGTTAGTCACCGAAGACCATCCACGCGTCGGCGTGTTGATGCCATTTACCGACCCCGCCACCGCAGCTACGGCGCCAGCATTCGCACACGTGGCCGTCGCCACCACGGTACCATCAGAGCCAATCACTACCGTCGCCGGCAGATTCCACACCACACTGTTTGTGTCGCGTACCGAACCATTTGTGATGGTCGTGCCGATAGTGCCGGTCAGCAGTAGATCGACCGTCGAATTAGTCGCTGCACGCCGGGTAATGCCGTTAATTTTGACGTTGCTCGTCAGTGCATCTGACAGGGCCGTCGCCGGCGAGAACGAACGGTAAACCGAAATGGCTGTGTTGTTCGCGTCATGAATGGCCAGAGCCACCAGCGCCACCATCTGGCCGTCCTTGCTGTCAGGATCGAGATAGGCATCACTGCTATAAATCTGCTGGAAATAGCCGGTGATAGTATCCAGCACGGTCTGATAGTCTGGCGCACTTATCCCCTCAGCGGTTACCGTTGCCGATAAGCCGAGTGTATCGAGGTCCAAAGACATTACGCCTCCGAGGTTACTGTGGTTGTCCCGTAGAGGGTTTCTACCGTTGCTGTGAACGTTACACGGCGCGTACGCCCATCAACTTCGGTATTAAATTCGGTGATAGAGCTGACGCCCTGCGTTTCCAGGATGCGGCGTCGGATAGCCAGGTTATAGGTATCGGGCTTTTGCTTACCCAGTACCGACTGAATCCAGGGTGTTCCCTCTGTGGTATCGAGGAACCACTGACCGTACCAGAGTAAAAATCGCGTTTTAATGGCCTGCGCGACAGCCTCAGGGGAATTAACCAGCCAGGTATCATCACCCTGACCGAAGGTGTAATCCCCGTCATCATCTTCTCGACGGTAGCGCATTACTCAGGCCCTCCTGTGCTGTCGTTGCCATGTTCAACCCCTCCATGCGTGTGCGTCATCAGGCTCTTACCGCCAGCGGTCACGTCGTTAGTTACGGTGACCGGGCCGTGCATCGTCGCGGTGCCTCCGCTATCACCCATACCTTGCGACAGGTTGCCGTTGATCGTCACGTTGCCATTAAGAATGATTTCAGGGGATGTTATTTCCGTTCCGCCGTCGGCGCTGGCCGTCAATTTACCAGGCGTTTTAACGGTGACGTCATGACCTGCAGCCACCTCAATAAATGCTGCCCCGTCATCGGTACGCAGCTGCACGGCCGTAGTGCTGATGCCGCCGATTTTCTTCGCCTGCGACTGCGGACCAACAATACAGAAGGCATCAGACAAATCGTGCATTCGCCCGTCTACCGGCTCCTGTATGCCCCCGCTCTGCCACCAGAAATCAATGCAGCGGTCGGCAAAAATCACCAGGCATTCATCACCTTCTTTAACGGGAAAAGTCAGCGTACAGCCACCACCGCGAGGGAAGACGACAGGAACGTCCACCAGCAGCGGGTAATCCTTCGTGCTTTTGTTGCCGTCGTTATCTCGTTCGACGTAGCGGATTGCCGGCTGAACAACAGCAGTGACGGCATCAGGATCAAATGACTGGATGATGCCGGGTAGCGCAACACGCATTTGCTCGCCGATCACCTTCCGTTCAGACGCCAGAACCTCCGCCAGCGCACCACTGCGGGTTTTGTCAGATACAGCCATTTGCTTTACTCCGGGCATTAAAAACCCGCCGAAGCGGGTTATTTTTTAAGCTTGCATTTTTCAGTGGTGCCGTCACCTCTTGGTAGATTATCGGCATCAAGAGTGCGCTTTTGCAGTGTCATTGTTTTGTGAACTGTATTGAATACGAGGAAATGATGCACGTGAATGCCTCCGTTCTGCCCCCATTCATCAAACTCAAAAATAACGGCATTTTCGTCATCTTCATAAGGATTTGAAAATCCCTTTGTATCGCTCATCAGTACGCCATTTTTAATAGCTGCATGCTGATAATTCACGCTCTCATATAATATGTAATCATCTTTACCACAAATTATATTTATTGGCGGTCCGGATACCCCTGAGGCAAAAGTAAAAAAGGGCAAGCTTAAAAGTAAAGGAGCTAAAAATTTAACATACCCCATAATTAGTTAGACACCTTTTTGCAAGGGAAGGACCCGATAACTTTCGGTGCATCCATGTTATTTTGTAGAAGTTGAACGTTCAAAAATCGAGATTCAGAGCCAGGTCGATGAATGTACTGAAACCCGTAGTTATTCCCGTCTTTGGCGGGCATCAGGCCCATGTCGATCTTTATCCCATCACTACCTAAGTTTGTGATTTTTTGAGATGTCACTCGCTCACCATTGATAACGTCCATTTCGCCTAGGTTTGCCACTACAGTGTATGGTCCGCAGTATGCGGTATATCCGTTTGCAAGGGCTCCAAAGGAAATGAATAAACCTATAATTATGGCGAAAGTTTTCAATGTTACCCCCGGTTTAGCGAATCCATCGTTCTCAGATCGGTAGCCCCACGCGCTTCACACATCATATCCATGTACCACGCCTGGCCCCGTGTATCGCCAGTGTACATAATGCCGCGCACAATATAAACGCCGTCGGTCGCAATGCTCGCGGGTTGTGCGGTAGTACCCTCAACGGTGATGTTGCCGTTGTTGTTCTGGTCGGTGATGCGTCCCTGAGTCATGGCGATATCGTTATTACCCAGTACCGTGCGATAGACGGAGGCCTGATTCAACTCGATCAGCCCGTTAACCCGGATATTGGGGTTAATCAGACAGCGCACGTTAACACCGCTGCCGATGGTTTGCTGCGGCATACCGATGAGGCCAGTCGCGCTGTTCAGCTTAATAGCATCGTGAACCACTTCGTTTTTCGCCACCATCTCACGCTTACCATCAACAAACATCCAGTCAGCCTGGCATTGATCGGCAACGTTATCCATCAGGTGACGCGTCATGCCAAACAGCACCCGCCCACGTGGGAAGACCGTAGCGGGCATAGCAGGAGTGCTTCCCTCAGTCGCGCCTTTTGCGTTGAAATCCTTCATCAGTGCCGCATTGACATCTGCAACCGTATAGCCCGCAGCAAGCGTCTGCGTCATGATCGAGGTTGCAAATGCCCGGTCTGAGTCGGCCGCCTGAATCAGCACAAAGCTGTCGATGGGGTTATCTTTACCGGTGATGGTGTAGCGGATCTCGCCATCAAAGATTAGCCCATAATTTCGCCCGTCCATCTGGCCTACTTCGTCGTGGTTTACTGTTCGCGCTACGCCGACCTGGCTGGCGGAAACATCAGCCGCAATCCCGTCGTAACCGGCAATTACCCGGATACGGGTAAATTCATCGCCAACAATCCGGTTAACGGTATCAGCAGCGAGGTTATACACCTTGAAGGTCCCTACCCGCGTTTCACTGCTCAGATTGAACCAGTCGATGGTAAAAGTGACCTTGAAGCTACCGAAATCGGTAGCGTTGCCTTTCGAGTCGACAAGCTGCAACTCAAAATGCCGCATCCAGTTCTGTGACATGATTACTCCGTTACCGCATAAAGATGGCTGTTTATTCCGAGATCGGTTTCGGTGGGGTTTTCGTTCGCCGGGTTATCACAGCCGACATAAAGCGAAAACCCCAGCCCGAGATAATCGTACTGCGCCAGCAGGTCAGCGCCGGTGATAAGCGGTACGCCTTTAATCAGGTCGCCACCGCTGCTGTCCATGATGTCCAGACACCAGAACGCAGCCCGCCAGGTAACCGCCATCTGAAAACTCTGCCCCGCCAGTGATATTGAAAACGACTGATTTTCTGGTGACAGCGGGATTTCTGATACGGCCATTTATCCTCCGGTTGCGTAGCCAGCCAAGCGGCTTAACAGAGACTCATTTTTCGCCGTCGGCGTTTTAACTCCTGAGTTCTGCACTGCCGAAGTATTAGCCCCCAGTTTCATATCTTCTTTGGCTGCTACCTGCGTGGTGGTTGTACTGGTAATAATTACCTCACGAAGCGTTAGCTCTGCGGACAGAACATTTTCTGACGCCCTGTCGGTGGTAACCTCCAGAGCACGGATCAGCATGTTGGTGTAAATCCGCTTACCGGTCACCACATCGAAAGGCACCCTGCTGTTTTGCAGGTCCAGCAACTCCTGATACGTTTCTTTCGGGCTAAGCCCTGCGCTCAACCCGATAGAGGTGGTATCCAGGAAATCGAGCAGTGACCCGCCGCCGGCAAAACCGACCTGCATAACCACTTCAGATGGGCGGCGGTAGGCGTGGTCAGAAATTGCAGCACCAACCTCTACCGGGTGTTCGGTAATTTCCAGCGTGTCATTGTGCTTTTCAGAAATGACAACACTGGGAACTATCAGCCCGATCCGCCGGCTCTGCTGCTGAAATAGCGTTGAGAGAATATCCATCAGCCGGCCCCACTTTGGTTAACCCGCAATACCCTGGCGTTTGCCTCAAGTTGCCGGCGCCCGACTTCCTGCCCGACCTCCTGAGCATTTGCGCCATAGATGTTGTAGGTGTTCTGCTGTTGAACTTGCGCGCCAGCAGCCTGATGAGCCAGTGGGCTGTTCCAGTTCGAATAACCCTCCTTGCGGGCCATAGACTGCATTAGCGCACCCATCGTATTTGGGTCTGACAGGTTAAGTGCTGCCGTAGGCGATACGCCCATCCACCCGGCTACCTGCCTGGCGTACTGCTGCGGGTCGTTATTGTCTCCCGCTGGCGCCCAGGTGCTTACAATATCCATGATGGTCTGCAGACGGCGGCCGGTCGTTTTCCCGGTGAAGTAGCGCATCAGCTGGTTCTTCATGGCGCTCCAGCCTTCAAGCGCAGATCCAAAGTTCCGGAATCCTCCACCTCCTACAGGTCGTATATTCCCCGGATTATTGTTCCGATCGGCGAGAGTTTTCTGCTCGTGCTGATACCAGCCGCCGTCACTGAAGCGGGTTTTAACCTCCTCCCAGAAACCGAGGACCTTACCCCGGGCGTTAACGGCACTACTGGTTACGCCAGGCAATGCATCTGGCTGATCGCTCCCCTGTTTCAGTAGCGCTTTACCGATGCTGGCGGCATCGGACCAGCGGCCGTCTTTGATGGCATTCAGCAGGTCGCCAATCAGGCTCAGCATTTTGCTGAATTCGCCCATCTGGGTAATAAAGTTGCTGAAGTCCCACTTCAGTGACCAGGATTTAGGGTCGATGTTCAGAAGCTTCGCCAGCGCCTTCCCGAGATCGATGACCGTTTGTTTCAGGTCGCCAACCATCTTAAGCGCGGCATCAACTTCAGGTTTCCATTTCTCCCAGTCGATAAGGCTTTTGCCGCCCTCTTTCCAGGTCTGGTAATCCTCCCAAAGCAACGCTATGGCACCCGCAAGGCCAAGCACCCAGGTAATAGGCGACGCCATCATGGCGCGGTTCAGTAGCCACCAGGCTGCAGTCAGTGCCCCGAGGAGCTCTATCAGCTCCTGAGACTGCTTATCCAGAGAATCCCACCAGTCACTGATACCCTGGCCTAACTGCATGAGCCGGTAAATCATCCTGCCGACCATTTCACCAGCCCAGAGGATCCCCTTAACCGTTGCGGTGATTGCGCCTTCGATTTTCGGGAAATTGTCCAGTATCTGGCGCCGCAACCGGTCCAGCGACCCGGCCAGGCCATCAGCGAGGCCGGAACCGATTTTATCCCGTGCCATGCCGGCCATTTCGCCGAACGAGCGCAGCGACGTCATGAATTTGTTTGAACTGACGGCTGCCACGTCGGCGTTATAGCCGATCGCCTTCGCCATTGCGGTGTATTCGGCGCTGAACTGTCCGATACCGCGACGCATAGCCATCAGGGTGTTTTCATCAATACCCAGCATCTGCGCATACTGATTTGCGCGGTAGTACGGCATGCTGCTTAGCCGCTGGCCGACGCCGGTAAAGATCGTCGCCATGTCCCGCATATTGCCTTTGGCATCGCGCGTCTGCACGCCCAGGCGATTCAGGAACCCTTCGGCGCCTGGGTTGTTACGCACGAACCGTGACAGATTTTCCAGAGAGCCGCGGGCGGCGTCCACACTGCCGCCCATCTGACTGACGGCGTAACCTATCTGTTTGATGCCCTGGACCGTTGCTCCGGTCCGCTGAGAGGCCCAGTACAGGTTATCGAGGCTGCTGGCGATTTTAGCTGTGAAGACCACAACTGAAGCGGCCGCCAGTTCAACTTTGGTACCGAGTTCAATTGCCTTGAGCGTTGTCCCTGTAATCACAGCATCGAACTTTCTGGCGCCTGCCTCATCAACCTTGAACCCAAGCGAGATCAGAAAGTCCTTGAGCGTTTCAGCGTTCATTAGCCTCTCTCCATTTCGCTATGCGGTAATCGTTATCGGCTTTGAGGTCCAGCCAGTCATTCATGCGGGCAACGTCGGCCAGGTCGACCGAACCATCCTTCAATGCGGTGTAAGGAATGTACCCGGCTTCCACCGGGCGCATCAGGAAGCTTTCGCCTTCCGGCAGGGATTCCAGCGTTAATCCTGCGGCGACGGGGCCACCGTCTCGCTGTCGGGGAGTTCTTTCAAAAAATTTCCCAGGCTGTCGGCGACCACCCGCGCCACCAGCTGCAGCATCGTAAACAGGTCGATATCGTCGAACATCAGCACGCCCTGATCGAAGACTTTCACCCATCCCTTTTCGTGCTGACGGGAAACGACGCCCAGGCAGGGATATATCACCGCGTTAACGTCTTCATCCGGCAGTGACGCCAGAGTGTCGGCAATTTTAGGCAAAACAGCATCCAGCACAGCAGATCCCCTTTGCTTATCAAAAACAACCTTCCCTTCACCATCCCTGACCACCAAAGATTTCAGCGTACTGAAATCACTGACCAGACCGGCCAGCACCGGCAGCAGCTTACGGCTTACCTTCAACTGCTGGAAAACGTCGAGCTTCGCCGTACGGTAGTTAACGCCTTTGATTTCAAATTCCATCGGTTAGAACTCCCCCAGCAGCTGGTCGATTTTGATGCAGTCGAATACCCACGACACCGTATTGCCAACTTTGGCGTTAGCGTGATCCGGCTGTTTCTGGAACGCGCATCCGCGGGCGGTCGAGATATCGCCGGATGCTTTGTTTCGCACGACGATAACGTTATTGCCCCAGGTGGCGGAGGACTGACTCTGTGCGTTGTACATCAGGGACAGCTTTTTGTTTACCGGGGAGGTTTTCAACAGAGTGACGGTGATTGTGCCGCTTTTGCCGCCGTGCAGGCTATGCATGCCTTCGCCGTCCGCACCGATGGTCATGGTGTTTTTTGCCTCGGTCATCACGACCGTTATGCCTTCTTCGGAGTTCGCTGAACCGGAACCCAGATCGATACTCCCGGTCGGTCCGGTAAGGGAGGCCGATACGTCAATAAAGCTGTAGGTATTTCCCATTTATTCCCCCTTAACGGACCACGTTGATCTGCACATCGGCATAGTGAATGGCGCCCGCCAGTTTAATCGCTGCCTGAATCACCGGCGACTTACGCGCTTCACGGTCAGACTGCGCCTGATTGGCTACCACATCGGCATGGACGTAATAACCTTTGGTCAGCGTATCCCCGGATTCAATCTGTCCAATCGGACCGCCATTCCAGACGCCCGGAGCAATCAGGCCGTTATTCACCGCCTGATCCAGCGATGCTTCGACGTTGGTCATTAACCGGGTAACGCCGGCATCGGTCTGCGGAATTTTAGTGGTCGAGGTGTACAGCAGGTTAAATAGATTGGTCTGAACGTAGTTTTGCAGCCAGTCCAGCCCGTGGCGCTCGTCGAAGAAGTCGCCGTTAGCCATTACACCCTGCTGGATAATCGCAGTGTCGTTGGCATAGTAGACGTAGACGTTACCGTTAATGGCATCAATAGCGGCTGCCTGTGCGGTCGTCAGCGTCTCGTACGTCACACCAGGCTCGGTTTTAAACTTCAGGGTGATTGTGGTGTTGTTGCCGGTAAAGTTCACCGTAAACGCACGACCGAAGGCCGAGATAGCGGCATATTTGCTGCTGGTACTGTACTGCCAGAACGTGCGGGAGTAGGCCGCTGCCTTCAGCTTATAGCCGATATTGTCGGTATTACCGGATACCAGCACATTCGCGTCATCAGTGGTTACCGCCAGAATACGGCTAAGACTGGAAGCCTCGATCGCCGCGGCCACCGAAATCACATCCGCTTCAACCAGATCGGCACTATCGGCAATCGCTAGTCCGTACCAGTTGGTGTATTGCAGTGAGGCATTAACCGCCTGCAGCAGGGTTTCGCCTCCCGTCTCCGCTTTCCCCCAGCGGCCGATATAGACCAGAGTTGGTTTTGGTGACTGTGAAAAGAAGATGGTCGCCGCCTCGTACTCGGGAGAATCGACACCAAAATCATCGCCGATATCCTCAATGGCTGAATACTGGCGAATACGCTCAGTGACCGGGATAACGGTAGAGGTACCCAGAATGAGGAGCGCACCGAAGTTACGCCCCGTTGCCGCTACCGGTGACATGATGACATCAACGTTAACGACATTGGAAACAGGTAAACCCTGTGCCATGTTTTAATCTCCAAAGAATTGCACTGGCGCGTCGACCAGCGATTTAATGCCGTACTGGCGGATGATTTTGCGGCGCAGGTCAACGCTGATATCGTAACGGCGTACCCACTGGTTATTGATGAGTTCGGGAAGATTGAGAAGTCGCCCATGCTGCAGGAACGTCAGCCCGGCGCGGTTCAGTTCGGCGTTGTTCTGAGCCACCAGAAGGCCATCACGAAATCGCGTGGCCGTCGCCAGACCCTGCGGGCCATAAAAGCAGAGGATCAGGCTGATGGTTTCGTGTGACCACTGCTCGGTGTTCTCTTCGCCCTGCACGTATGCCGGGTTGAAGTCCTCCTGGATGCCGGTAATACCGAACGCGCACCAGGTGGTGCCGTTTTTTGGGATGGCCTGCTGCGGGTCGGTCCAGCGAGGGTACACCAGCGTGGCATCCAGTCCGGTTATGCCCCGTATCCAGCGGCTGATTAGCCGTTCCAGATCTTCATCGTAGGGCGGCGAATCCCCGACTGGCGTCAGGTAACCCGCCGTAGTGCTGTCGTTACTCAATTGGCGTTCCCCCGTCGAATTCCAAGAGCTCACAGTGAGCCTGAACGAAACCGGCACCGTATGCCGTGTACGGATCGACAAAGGTCACGCGGTACTCTCTCCCTCTGTACGTCACAGTGTCAGCGTCTAACCCTGGCTGACCCTGCGTCAGGCGGAATTGCGTGACGATAAGTATCGCACCGTTAATGTTCTGTCCGGCGGCCATGCGCTTCGCTTCAAGCGAACGGTCGACAGTCACCACGCCAGAGAACGGGATATCCTGCGCGGTGTTAACTGGGAAGTTATCTTCATCAACCGTCTGCACCTGCCGGTGACACACCAGCGTCAGATCGACAAAATCCGGGTCTAACAGGACTTCTGTCACATCGAGTAACGGCATTATTTTTTCCTCACGACGTAGTTAATTGCCCGCAACAGGAAGCCATGCGCATAAAGCGGCTTGTCGCCAGGTAATCCCTGCGCTCGCCGGCGCTGGAGCGTTTTCTCCGAGAGAGGCGTGAGGCGGTCACCGTCACCGATAACCGCTTTTGCAGCGTCTCGGGCAATCTGGCCGGCGGCTTCAAGATGCTGTTCCGCCATCCCGGCATTACCATCAAGCGCCGCCTGTGCGGCAAGTTTTAACCGGGCAGTGGTTTTATCCCTAGAGTCTTCAATCCCCATGTCGAGAAAAGGCCGCGGTGGCAATGTCACGGTTTCGCCGTCGATCTCCACCGTGGCGCCAGTGGATTGCAGGTAACCAATTTCTGCATTGTTCAGCGGCCCTTCTTCACGTTGTGCCTTATCCGCCGGAATACCCACCAGCACGTCAGTACCGGAAAGCTGCTTCAGCGCGTCGAGGACACCGGCGTAATTGTCCTCGCGAACCGTTAGCCCAGATTTCATAGCAGTTGCCTGCCACCGGCGCCGAACATCGACCACCACCAGAAGAACTCGCGGCCGTAGCCGGTGTTGTTCCAGAAACCTGCATCAGGGTTGATGATCCCCGACACGTCGTAACTGGCGCTGACCTTATCGACAGATTTCGACGTCAACACACCACCGCCGGCAGAGTTGACCCCGCCACCGATAGCGGATGCTGCAATCGCCCGCCCGCGCAGCTCGGTATAGTGCGCGACAAACAGCTCAGCCAGATAAACGAACTGATCGCCCAGCACGTCCTGATTGAGGATGACGTCAGCCTGCCCCAAATAGAAATTCACTGCGGGGTCGGGATAACGGGTGGTGTCGGAGAACTCTGGGAAGTCGGCGCGGAATTGATTACTTGTTGGTAGAAGACTGTTTTTTGGCATTGCCAGCCTCCTGCTTTCCATCGTCAGTAACAGGATTTTCAGCGGCAGCCTTCAGATCAGCGATTTCCTTATCTTTATCGGCGATCTGGGCTAATAGCGCAGCGTTAGCACTTTCCAGAGAGGCGACATAAACCTTCAGGTCAGCGTTAGCCGCTTCTAGTTGCTCTGCCTCTGCGTCGTCGATCTGTTTTGCATAAGCTTCAAAAGCCCAGTGAGATTTAACATTGTCAGGGAAGTCAGCGCCGCTATGGACACCTTTGGTGATTTCAAACTTAGAACCATCCGCGAGGCTCAGCGTTGCGGCAGCAGTTACGAGATACTTCATGTGATTACTCCATTAGAAGGCGAGGTTTCCCTCGCCCACATAGGTTATCAGGATGCCGGAACGTCCAGGTAAGAGAGCGTATTGGAATACGGCACTTCAACCTGCCCCAGTTTTCCGTAGTACACGGTCAGTTGCTGCATGCTGCGGTACTCCAGTGGCGTGTTCAGCAGCGGCACCATCGGGAAGCGAATGTACTTTTCGTCCTGAGTGTACGCAACGATACGGTGAGAACCACCGGCACCACGTTTTGACGCCCACTTGATGGAGACGATCTCCAGCGGTTCACCATTCTCCTGAAATGCGATGCTGTTGATTTTCACGTACTCCAGAACGGAGATGTTACCCGCAGAGGAAACCTTTTTAATGGTCAGCAGGCCAAACAACTCTGGCGCCAGGCCGATTTTTGCCGGGCATACCGCATAACCAGAACGCATCCACACGTCGGTCAGCAGCAGGTTAATATCCTGCAGGATGACGTCCGGATCGGTTGTAGCTGTCCAGGCTGCGGCGGCAGCTAGCGGCGTGATATCTGGCAGGTTAAGCATGCCGGCCACGCCCAGGCCAGAGTCACCGATATACACCTGCTCGTCGGTATCCATGTTCCATTTCAGCTTCATCGCTTCGTACTTCTGGACATCAATAGGACGTCCCAGCTTCTGAGCGGATGCCAGCTCAAGAACGGTCCATGACACCTCCGTCGCCCACGGCGTCAGGTTGTTACGGGTAGGTTCAATGTTGAGCTCAGGGCCAGGCGTTGCCGTGCCCTTCTTACCCATCCAGTTTTTACCCATCGGGTTTGGGCCGCCAACGCTGGAGAAATCAGTGTTTGTGAAGGATGATACTTCGTCCGCAATGGAGATATCGCTACGCAGTGGTATATCGCGGGTGTACTTAACGGACACCAGCGGCATGTTCAGCGTTTGGTCCATGCGCTCCAGCTCACCGACCACAAAGGCGCCGGTTGAGTCGATAGTCGCTCTGTCAACTGTAAACATTCATTCTTCCTCAGATGTTAAATGCGATTTCGATTCGACCGTCGGCTTCGCCTGGCCCCATAACCTCTGCGTTAGGCAGCAGTGGCGTATTTGTTGCGGTGGCATCCTGCACCAGCACAAAAGTGCCAACCGGGCTAGGAGTAGTCCCACCAGCCACCCGGACATATACCGGATCACCTTTTTTCGCAGTCGCCGCATTGCCTGCCGTTGCCTTGACGCAGATATAACCGCGCTTGAGGTTGTCACCAACCTGATTGGCGGTAACGCCGAGATAGGCCAGATCAATAGCCGACGTGATAGGGAACGGACGTACGAAAATACCTTTCACTTTTGCAATGGTGTCGCCATCCACCAGGGGAACGAATTGATCGTTAACGTACTTACCCGGCAGGCCATAGGTTGAAAATAAGTTGGTGTGGTTCAGAGTAACCGGCTCGATAGTCAGATCACGCGGGCGCGTTACTGCACCGACAAACCCCAAGGGCATGCGGGTTAAATATGCATTTCCAGCCATGTTGAATTACCTTATTTGCGCTTGTTCCAGAAATCGGCGTTGATCTTGTTCAGTTCCGCCGGGGACATGTTTTTGGTGCTGTGGTTGCTGTCGGTTGTACGGACGCCGTTATTCAGCGGCAGCAGGTTATTTTTCGCCTTGTTGATTTCGACAGCGGCCTTAAATACAGCGTCAACCGTCGACTTTGGCGCCTTAGTGAAATCATCAACGCCAAATGCTTTCAGGCTGTCACCCATGCGCATGGCATGGCTGAGGACCTGACGTTTAAGCCCCTTATCCCCGGTAGGCTGGAAGCCAGGAGCGATAATCTCGGCATCCGCGATGATGTTGCGCTTAAACGCAGCGTCACCGGTCACCTTCTTATCTTCTTCCGCGTCTTCGTCACCGGTCGGGGTGTCGTCCGGATCCGGGTCCGCATCGGTAGTTTTACCCTCCAGCGCGTCAATGCGGGCGATCAGCGCCTGCGCCCACTCGGGCACGCCTTCGTCGTTGGTCTTCTCTTTCTCCGGTTCGTCTGGCGTTTCGTCTGTGGTAGTCCGGTTTTCGGTCGGCAGCGCGGTAGCCTGAGAAGGGATATTGATGTTGATGGTAGAGCCAGGGATAGATCCCATCGCATCAGAGGGTAAATCTGCTGCCGCGGCCTCATCAGCCAAGCGGGCCAGCGCGTCGTCATCACGCGTACGAATGGCCGCTACCAGCTTCTGTAGTAACGTAGGTTTCATGTTTTTTCCTTTGGGTGATGGGACGGAATCCCCGATTGCACAGCGGCCGCCAGCCCGTCCCCGGTCAATGCCGACGGCCAGGTGGTTACCCGTGATCTGGTATTGCTTCCCCTTGCCAGGGGAGAGCTGTTTGTATTTGGCGTCATAGCCGCAGCTGACGTCGGTATAGCCAGCCTGAATGGCGTCGATAGCCTCCTGCCGCTTAACCAGAACATCCGCAATCAGCAGGTCCGATTTATCGCCAGTAGCGCGGCGAACGTTCTGGATGTGTCCGTGGCCCAGCTCGGAGTAGTTGGAAGGGTTAACGAAGACGATTTCGCCATTCTCCCCCTCTGGATGCTCCAGTGTGACGGCGACGCCTTCAAAGCTCGCCATCGTCTCCGGGGAGAAAACCTCATCCTCTGTGCGCCACACCGTCACGGTGCCGGTTAATGGGTCAGGCTCAAGATTCACCTCTTCCGGCAGGTAAATTTGCGTCCCGGTTCGTGCTATCGGGACGTCTTTGCAAAGCAATGAGCCATCGGCCTGCAGGTATAGCGTCTCCCCCAGCCTGGCGGTGAAGTAATATTTCATGGGTTACCTGCTGAATTACGGACAACAAAAAGGCCGCTCAGTGGCGACCTTCGGTTAAGGGATAATTGTTCAAAATGACAGGCTATTTAACATAATGGTTCTTACCCGCACCAGAGAAAATGGACTCGATTAAAATGTCCGGTCAAAGCGGCAAAAGACCCGGTTTAGCGGGCTATTTTGGCCTCTTTTTCATCACAACATTTTGATAACATTTCGCGGATTTGAGGTTTCAACCAGAATGACAGGGATAAGCCGCATTTTTCATTTTCTCGGTTCAGGGATCTGCACTTCTGACCAGCATTTGCAGTTCGGCAAACACCCGGCGTGTCCGGTCATGCCGTCGAGGGTTGGCGGGTCATCCCAGCGTACGAATTTATCTTTCATTTTGCGGTGTGATGGTCGGGTACCAGCGCCTTCAATGCGCCACCAGTAGCCCTCAGAACCAACAGCCAACGCACGGGCCTGTGTCAGAGCTCCAGTTGCACGGCCTATCTCCGTACGGGCAATCATGCGTGCCCTGCTGGCTGCTACGCCGCCGGTCTGCATAATCATCTCGTAGAGCTGATCCGGGCGCTCACCGTTGACCATCGCCTCAATGGCTCGAGTCTGGATATCGCGCACCCGGTCGGCAGACTCCAGGGGAAGAGATTTCATCAGCTGTATCTGGCGATACACGATATCCTGCGCTACCTGGCCGACGGGTGTGTTACCCATCACATCCCGCAGGCCGGCGCCTATCTCCTCAGAGACTGACCGCCATTGCCCCCACTCCTCCTGCTCGACCTGGGCGAACATTTTCTTGCCGACCATTTCCGCCCAGTCGTCAATCACCATCGAGTAGTCAAGAAGCCGGGAAGCGATGCTGTCAGCGCTGGCCTGTGATCCATCGTAAGAGCCCGTGACGATTTGGTTTATCTGGTCGACTATCGCCAACAGGCTTTTCTGATACTGGCGCTCCGACCGGCGGCGGAGGTTCGGTTTCAGATTCAGTCTCCTCCCACTGGGCTTTCGCATCTTCAATATCCTTGTCAGTAATTGAACCGCCGATGCCGATCACATCGGAGATATTACGCAGGTCGTTCATTGCTGCGTGTACCGGCATGATCTGGCGGTCTACCAACGCAGTGAGCGCCGTAGCAACGTTGTTAGCCATCGTCGAGCGGTCCGTGTCGGACATCTCCCAGAGCTTGTTAAACTCAAAGGTGAAGTCATCAGGCAGAGGCTGACCGAAGAGAGAGCGCCAGCTGACATCCAGCAACTTGCGAACATGGCGACGTAGCCGGCGCTCCTGCAGCGAGTTAACGCGGCTATAGTAGTTTTCGAGGTCACCATCGCCGGTATTGAATCCAGCGGGAGACTGCCCGAACAGACGAACCAGCGGGATACCCGTAGCGCCTGAGACCTGCTCGGCGAAGCGAAGGAGCACATCAGCCACGCCTGCGAACGAATAGCTGTGCGTTTCGAACTTGTCCGAGGCATCCATTAAGGTCATGCCTTCGATGGTCTGGAATTCTCGGATCATGTCCAGGTGACGCATCAGTCCTTTTTCAAGGTCGCCACCCGTAGCCAGTATCGTGCGCAATTTCTCAATGCTGTAGGTTCGAAGGTGAGCTTTGTGGATCAGCTGCGTGGTGCCGACTGTCGCTGTATCGAATGCCTGAATGCGTTCAAAGATGCGCTCGACAACAGACATACCCCAGCCGTTTTCCGTCTGGGCCTGCTGGAATGGCAATGAGTCGCCCTCCATACGGATAAGGCGGCTGTGATGGATTTTCCAGGGGGGAATACCCTGCTGGTTAACCACCACCTTGTAAAATTTCGGCTTTCCAAACTCAGGCCCGTAGTCAGTCACCAGGTTGTGGTAGGTAGGATTGACCATCCAGCGATCCAGTGCCATGACGCCTTTAAACTGCCCCTCTTTGATGCGGTCAATATTTAACGGAGTGGACATATCCTGCCCGTCAATCAGCATGACCAAAATCGCGCCACCGTACAGTCGTGACCACTTCAGGACATCATTCACCCCATCCCAGATAGCGAAGTCATCCCAGAAGGTTTCTACTTTGCCCTTCTGTCCCGGCTCCAACTTTGAACTGATGCTGATCCCCTTTCGGGTCATATCATCGGCCATAGAGTCAACGCCAGCGCCAACAAGAAACGATGACCGGTAGGCAAATTCCAGCATCACACGGTTGCGCGTGATATAGCCTGGAACGTACGTGCCGCCGGTCTGGATGTTCTGGGTATTAGTGCCGAGTTTGGCGGTGAAGTTATTGTACCCGTCAGCGGTCCTAACGGGCTGTTGTGCGCCGTTATGGCGTTTCTTACGGGACATATTAAGCTCCAGCCAGTTTGGCCCAGATATCGAGGGATGAATCCATCGGCGCGTAGTTAATCATCACTGAGTCGGCCAGGTTAGGTGACTTGGTTCCTTCTGGCTGCTTGTCCACCAGGATCTTACCGACGGCGTTTTTGGACCATGTGGGCTGCGACAGCTCCATCAGAAGCCGGTCTTTATTTTCCATCGTGCTACTGATGGAAATAATCTGATCGGGGTTATAGTCCATTCCCTGAAGCGCGCGAAAGGTATTACGGAATAGCTTGCGGAGATGCCACCAGCTTTGTGCTTTAGCATTCGCAAACATATCTTTGTTCAATCGGGCAGGTTTGCCGTTATCGCCGGGGACAGCTTCATCCTCCGGGTCAAAGACACTGCCACTACCTCGGAACGGGGTCGCAGTGATGTAACCCAGCCGTTCGGCCTGGCGAAGTTCGTTTATCACCCTGGCATCACCGCGGGCGCCGGCACCCAGGCCGTCTTCATCAAAACGGAACTCATCGAGGCCGAAATCATCGCAATAGCCAAAGACCTTAACGACGGAAGCATAGATATCGCTACCCTCGCCAGACCATTCTTTGACGTCCTGCAGCAGGAAGCCGTAACGCGCCGAGAAGCCGTTTTTATCCTTGCCCTCGTCCGCAATGTCCATCGCTCCGAGTCGCTGACCGCTGGGCTGAATACCCAGCTTAATATGAGCATCAACCGCAGCCTGTACCCACTCAGAGGGGATCAGGATGCCTTCAGCGGATGCCTGATAGTTCAGGTCAAGTTCCTGGGCGACGATGACCGGGTTATCAATTTTCTCGCATTCCTTGCGGTACCACTCATCATCCTTGCGCGGGTCACTGCGCCAGTGGAAGGTAAATACAGGGATTTTCCCGCTGTGTCGCTTCTGCGCGAATGGGTTACTCATACCGTTAACGGACGAGAGATCGATACGGCAGCGCGTAGTTTGAGAAAGAGCGGCATCTATCAATAGCGGGCGCTGAAGAAATGCCGCCTCATCCACAAAGTAAAGCGTCGTACGGTCACCGCGGCCGATGTTATCGCCAGCCTCCCCCTTAATAACAGCCCCCGTCTCCGGGAACTCAACGCGCATGTAAGGGGCGTGCTTTTTTTCCGTCCAGGATCCGCGGAACTCAACGGGCAGCATTTCAACAAATTTGCGGGCCTTCCAGAAAAGTGCCTTCGGGTCACCGGTGCTGTCCACGTACTCCTCTTTACGGGAGCCGAAGCCAATCACCATTTCTTTGTTGAACAGGCACAGCGAGCAGGCAAGCCCTATCGAGGTCCAGCTCAGTCCCATTTCGCGGCTCTTTTCCGTGAGCCCGTTTTCGAGCTGGCTACGGCGTTCCATTATCCAGTTAATCCACTCTTCCTGTTTCGGGAATAGCAGAAACGGAATGGTTGCCGGTAATCCGTAGTCGAGGTTACGGGGGTCTGTGGTCATGCCCCAGTCGATAATGAACTGCGCCGGGTCGTTACGATAAAACTGCGTAAGCGCAGGGAGAACGTCAGGGTTCTGCCGTATGCGCTGCAGGCGCTCCATTCTCCACTCAAAAACCATGTTGTAATCAGGATTTTTGAAGTCAAAGTGGAAAGGCAGCGGCATGAGATAATTTCCTAAAAATCGACCCTATTTAACATAATGACCGTTACCCGCACCACGGGATCGGCACTCATCACTGATTAAGCCTGAAACGTCGTTTTGTGCGGGTTAACTGGCTAAAAGTGGCAAAAATAGAGTGAATAAGTCGTGCATAAACCAGGGTCAAAAATGCATAGGTTTTTTAACCTGCGTAATTCTTGTTTTTGCAGTTTTAGCCCATCAGCTTTTTGTATGCGTCGGCTGCTTCCTGCGGGGTCATTGCTACCGATTCGGTTTTAATTGGGCCACCGTCCTTCCCGGTGCTTTCTACCTTCAGCTTGTTACTGTAGGCATCTCCTACATCTTTAGCGGCCTGCTCAAGTAGCTGCGCGGTCATACCGTAGTTCTTCATTCTTTCGGCATTTATGGCCATGCGGTTGAGCACGCGGAGACGGTACGCCTTATTGGCGATCGGAATGTCAGATATCTCGGTCTGGAAGCGCTTACGGGTAGCATTGAAAAGGTCTACCCATTTCTTAGCCAATCCCTTACCGCTAACCTTCGTCGGATCGTTTTGATCCACCTGCTGCCGGGTTATTTTTATCCCAAATTCTTTTAGGACTTCATCAGCGACCTGCGAGGGTGCTTCGTAACAAGCAACCGATTGAATTATGAAAGCTTTAACCTCTGGTTTTAATGCCGCCATAATTCACCATCCGTCCTAACCTGTCCTGAATTTAAGCCAGTCTCAGCATGCAAGTCCCGCACGCCCTGGCAACATCGATATGTGCAACCTCCGCTGGCCTGTTCGCCGCATCAACCATTTCCCGCACGTCTTTGCTGGCACCGTAACGCCGGACCACTCCAACGAATTCCTCGACGTCGTGACCTCGAAGTTTAAGCACCGGCTGCCCGGTCTCTTTGTTGAACTTCGGCGCGCCGAATTCATCGGTAGCCTGGGCGATGTGATAAAGCTCATGTTCCACCAGTGCACAGAATTCGACATCGCTGCATTGCTCGCAGTAGTCGGCAGCCAGCGTGATGATGAACTTCGGTATGCGACCGAACCATTCATGCATCTGCTGATCCATTCTGGCTTTCTGCCAGCCACCGGCGCGCATCATTACCTGCTCACACTGACCCAGCACAATGCGCCCGCTTTTGGCGAATGAGCCAGAGGCCCACATGAACGCGACATCAGCTTCGAGCAAGTGCGTATGGTCAGGGTTATGGATTCGTCCGTCTTCGGAGAGGATGTTCTGGTTAATCCACTCGCCAATTTCGGCAGCAGGGATAAGCCGGGTGTAAGGCAGCCAGTTCTCACCAGTGAAATTGACGGGAGGGAATGGCCTATAAATCTTTTCATCGCTCATGAAGAACAAACCTCAGCGTGCGTCAACTAAAAACCTTAATTGGTAATCCCGATTTGATATTGCATGCCTAGTTAATGACTTCAGCTCGCCCCCTTGAGTTCGATAAGTTAATACCCATATAAATTATGCTGGGTATGTTTATCAACTTGTAAGGACAACACATGAGTGAATTAATTAAAAACTCTTACAGACTGATTGTTTTCAGTCGCGAGGAAAACAAAGCATTACTCGAGTTAACTTCTAATGCGCCTTTCGGTGCCATTAGCCGTGGCGACTCGATCAATGTTAATGATATGAGAGGGGACAAAGCTGAGTCTATCTGCACCTCTTCAGGACCCTATGCCACCGTCACCAACGTAGAGCATAGAGTTACTCAGGGTCCCTTTGGTGATATCGACCACACTACAAAGATCACTATTGACAACAGCAACAAAGACTTTAGTCAGTGATACCAAAGGGTGATTCCGGTCACCCTGTTTTTAGTTTGTGCATTGCGACTTTATATAGTCCTGCAGGTAGCTCACCTGGCCGGTGGCTGTGGCGATTCCGGCTCGGAGACGCCAATAATCCCGCTCAGCGGAGTCAGTAAGTCGGGGGCTGGAAGCATCGCCCACGCCGCCGGTGCCGGTCGTTCCGTTCTCTGAACATCTGGCGTTGAGCTGCAGCCGACGCTTGCCAGAAGCAACATCACGCTCAAGCTGATCGATAGTGGCTTTAGCATCTGCCAGTTCTCCGGTGTATTTGGCATCAAGTGCAGCAACGTCTCGCTGACGGGCCTGCATGTCAGCGATGGTGTCTTTCGCCAGGCTGAGTTGCTCAGTTGCTTTATCGCGCTGCTTTTTGAACTCGGTGGCGTTGCCGTGGTAGTGACTGGCCAGCCACCCAAGGCTGACTATCAGGCAGATAACCACTGCGCTGATAATGGCGGTTAAGCGGCTCATTTCACACCGTCCAAACAGAGCTGTTTCTCTGCTGCACGACGTGTCACCAGGCCAGGGAGGACTTTCCCATCACCGTATACCCAGCGAGGAAACTGGCTGCAGGCTTTTTCCGTTTCCCCTGCTTTCAGATACCGAAATAACGTGGATTGCTTCATGGTTGCACATCCACAGTTAAACGTTATGGACGTGACGGCAGCGAACGTGTTGTCGCTCAGTTGCCGGCCATTGCCGTAGGTGTTCACGCAACGCTCAGCCTCAAGGATGTTTCGCTCCCAATCAGCGGCGATCTGCTTATCAGCTTTACGCACGCCAGCTTTAACGCCGTGGGTGTTGCCGATGCCATCAGTGAGAACGGCAGCCGGGCAAACATACGGATCACGCCGACAACCTTCAGCATTACCAATCAGCTCAAGCCCACGCTCGTTGGTCCGAACGTTACCAGCATTCAGCACGATTGCGATAATCGCGCCAACAGAACAAACCACACCGGCAGCACCGGCCTTTTTAGTCAGTTGCGCCATCGTTGTTTATCCTGTTCATTGATTCGGTGATCACCTCTGCTGATGATGGACGCTCACGGACCGGTTTCTGCTGAACACCATGGAGATAATCAGCCAGCAACTGCGTTCGCTTGCTGTCTTCGCTGCGTTCTTTCCTTGCATCCATACGACCCAGTACAAACGACGCGAGAGAAATCACCACGCCGATAAAACCAAAGAGGATATAAACCATGTCTTGGGTAGTTATCCCCAACATTGAGGCGACAGCGGCCAGCCACCCAAAGAAATGGGTAACGATATTCTCGTTCTGGTTGTTCATTTTCATGATCTCTCACCTTCGATTAATACGGAGGCTGTGATAGGAATAAAAAAGGCCGCATCAGCGGCCCTTTAAAAAAATTTGGGAGGGAAGAGTTTTTCTTTTAGTTTTAAAAGCCATTTTGGAAGTTTAGACTTTGGCCGCCAGATATTTCTTGCTTCAGTTCTAGCGCGCTCTTCAGTCATACCAGGAATCTTAAGCCAACGCTTATAGGTGCGATATTCAAATACTCTATTTATCAAGTAACCAATAAATGGGAAAACGATTTTTATAATCGTGGCAACAAAGACGAGAGTCGTCATCGCTGCAAAATGTTCCCCAATCTTATTAGGAATAGAAATTATGAAATCAAGCATTTAAGATCCAAAAAACCCGCTTAGTGGCGGGTTAATATGTTGCTGTTGCTCAGTTCGCTTTAACGTCCCGAGCCTATCACAATTCAAGCACTTTACGCGCAAGAATGCAAGTAAAATCTATCGCCATTTGCGCCAAACGCGTCACACATTGGTGCGTAAAGCATCGATTCTGCAAGATTAAGCCAAACATCGATCCTACTTTCACACGTTCTCAGGCACCACTCGGGGTGCTTTTCGTTAAGGTCGCGGGCCATCGCCTTTTTACTGAGGCACTTGATATACCTGTCTTCTATAAGCGCATAAAGCCTCTTATGTCCCGAGCGAACCAATATCTTCCCAAGCACAGAATTGATGGTCAGCGCTTCTTCATCAGAACAAAACGCCAGACCGCTTTTATTCTTACCCCCGAGGATTTCTTTTAAAAATGCTTCCAGCTCAGGCTTAGTAAGCCCTGATTTTTTCATGCGGCGCAAAGCGTCATTGGTAGCCGTTTTAGTTATCTTCCCGGATGCCAGTAGCTGGTTAAACATATTGCCACCACTACCGCCCCCGATATATGACCAGCGACCCCACATGCGCAGCTTTCCCTGTATCCAGATACTTTCCAGAGTGCGGAGGCGAACCATTTCACCTGACTTACCAATCTCAGAAGGGTTAATCATTCATTCACCTCATTTTTAAAAATATGTCCGGGGATAATTTCAAAGGAGTTGGAGCACTGGTTTCCCCAGCGGTCCCAGCCAGGCCAGGATTCGCGCGCAAATAGCTCTACGCGTGATACGTCTCCGTAAAGCTTCTCCAGCCGGTGGCGAACCTCCCACGGCTTTTCGCTGTGCTCGCCCAGGCATGAATACACAACTTGTTTGATCGATGCGTTGACGCGCTCCAGCCCAATACCGCGGGTAGCAATCAACAAATCCTCAGTGTTTGCCCTGGTGTAGTTGCCGCCGTTCATCCGTGTCTCGCTGTTGAGCATGGAAAGCAAATCGTTGAAATCCACCAGCTCACCTTCGGCTATCGCCTTATTGAATCGCCGCTCTGCATTTTGGTTGAGTTTTACCCACGTAAAACCCTTCATCGTGCGAATACGAAAGCCCCAGGCTTCAGCCAGCTCGATCGCTTCTTCCGTATGCGTGCCGGTGTACCACATTGCTAAAACAGCATCTTCAGCAGCCACTTCCCATACTGGTAAATGTTTAAGCTCTGAGAGGCTCATTGTGGCGTAGTGATTCTCTGCTGCACCATTGCTGATTTTGTTGCCGTATTGCCAGGGCGGATCGACGTAAATAAGTTGGTAAGTCATGCGTTGATCTCCCCTAACTCCTGAAGAACCTGCGCCAGCAGTTCGCTTTCAGTACCGAATTTTTCTTCCCATGATTTACGGCCAGCATGAATAGCAACGCCGTGACCGCCCGTGCGGTGATGTGCGTGGCATAGAGGGATTACATGGAAGTTGTCAGCACGGACAGATAAGCCCGTGCCAGAGCTGCAGTGATGGATTTCAGCCGGTGATTCACCGTAATCAAGATTTCGGCAAACTATGCAACCAAGCGCGGCCACACGGCTAAGATGGAGCTTTTCAGCTTTGTTTTTTGATTTGCTCATACCGCACCGCCTGGGTGCGACAGACAAACAGAAACACCGCGCACAAAGGCACGGCGTAAAATAGCGTTGCTGCGTTTTTGCGTCATCACTTTACTCCGGTGATGGCGCGATAGGTTCGGTGTTCAGCCGAAGTGATTAGTATAAATCAGCTTTTCTTCTTCCGGAAGAATCTTTTACATTGCTTGTGAGATTCCTCGGTATTTATGATTTCCCCATCCTCCATTGGGGTAAGAACAAAAATCCCCCCAGGCAGGCTATCAACGACATAACGACCCAGAATGCGAATTGCTTCAATAATCTCTTTCTCATTCATTAGTTAGCACCTTGTGAATATTCCATAATTAGTGGTTTTTGCTTTTCCTGTACAGTGATGGCTAAAAATGAACTCGCGACGTTCTGGAATACAATGACATATTTAGATCGTCCATCAAGACCCTATTTTCACGGATAAAAGAGAATGATCGAAAAAATACAAATAACAATAAATTCAACATCTTAAATGAAAATTACGAATATAAAAAAGTCATTCACATTTTTTCTCTGGCGCAACCCCCTATTTCACTCAGATAGAAGAATCCAGCCAATTTCAGAATTTAATTAATTGCATGTTAAATGGATCAGCAGAAAACACTACCGCGACAAAGAATGCACATTTTGTGTAGTGTGCAAGCCCCTATTTACTAGGCCAGAAAAAGAAAACCCGCAAAAGCGGGCTTAAGGTGATGGGCTAATAATCACTGAAGTAACTTGGGTTCGACCTTGCTGTGAATCTCCCAGAGGCTAATTCCACAGCTCCCGCAGAAGTTAGCCAGGTAGTCCAGACCTGACCACTCCCTGATTCCACCACGAGCAGCCTCGACAAAAACCGCGATATCCTTATCGCGCCATAAACCGAACAACCGCCAACCTCCTCCGTCAGGGCTTTTTACCGCAACGATGCGGGTAAGAACTCCCGTGTTGAACAGTTCGGTGAAGGCCGGCTTCTTCCTGGTTATCATTCGCATAAATAACAAACCTTAGATTTGTTGATAACAAATGTCGCTTTTGCGTTTTATGACTTCACCTCCTGAGGGACGGCTGCGAGCATGGCCCGGTACACAGCATTGCCTGTCCATAGCTTATTAACCGCCGTAGTTTCGATTCGAATAGCACTTGCTCCTGCTGACTGCATTTCAGATGTCGGCTCCTTCGGCACCATCACGTAACCATCCGGAATTACCGGAGAGTTACCAGCCTGGAGCATAGCGGCGCGGCGATTTACCACCTCGATTAACGCTTCTTCGGCATCACCCAGGCAATCAGCGATACCACGGCGATCGCCGTCGAATTCATTCAGGTCGAGCCGTATTCGAGCAACCTTCTGTAATGCGTCCAGCACATCCTCCGGCACTACCGGCTGCTGCGCGTGGAGATAGAGCGGAGCCGAGCGCCAGAATTTAACCTCGCGAGCCAGTATCCTGGCAGCATGCGCCATCGGTGAATTTTCTTCGTCGTCAGATAAAACATTTTCCAGAGTTGGATTCTGTAGATACGTAAGATGGTCAGGGACCGCCACCGACTCGCTGTCCATTGCGGCCAGCGCCATGCGGGCTACTCGCTTGAGAATCTCTACATCGGCGAGCCCCAATGTGTAGCCGGCTTTTAAATCAAAGACAGCCTGAACATTCTCTTCTCTGGTTAACTGGTTATTGGTCATTGGTTGACTCCCCGGAACAAGATTGACTGCTGAAAACCGATTAAGAACCACAGGCCATCAGCACGCTGGCTCATCTCGTACCAGTCTTCTTGGTTGAGGTCTGAAACGAGGTTGTCACCGCAAATGCATTTATCAACGCCTCGAGGCTCAGAATCGTAGACAGCACCTGGAGTAAACCAGGCAGGCTTGGTCGAGATAACGCAAAGCATTTTTGTAACGGCCATCTACTCAGCCTCCCACTTGATGCCAGCGGCGGTCAGCACCGCCTCAACATCAGCCTTCAGGTAAACAGCCATGCGCTCACCTGAGATAGAGACGAAACCAGGGCGCGGCAGCTTCACGGGGACGCTGATGCATAGCATCTGCTCCAGCGTATCCATGCGGTTGTTTCTGACGAAATACCCGACCACCTCGCCACCCTCACAAACGGCCTCGTTGCTAATTTCAGCAAACAACTCTTTTCTGCTAATCATCAGAAACCTCCACGCCTGCCGCGCGAATAGCGGCGATTACGTCCGATTTTTCGTAGCAATCAGTCACGCCAGCCCATAGACGGGTTGTTGGCAGCTTCACGGTGACGGTGCGGGACTCCAAATGTTCGATGTACGCCTTCAGCACATCAGCGCGGTGTTTTCCCAGCGGCTTCACTACGCCGAACCGCCTATCTGTGTTCACCCAATCTGTTTTATCGCTCCATTCCATGTAAGCCGTGCGGAAGGACTCCAGCTCGGCGATGCGCTGGCGATATGAATCCATTAAGCTGAAATTAGGTTTAGGGCCAATAGGTGGCCTCCACAACTCCCCGCCATTGTCTCTGTACCCGAGAGATTCAAGTGTTCTCTTTGCGCTCTCAGTCTTCTCCAGTGCCTCTACCAGCTCAGCGCTAAGCGCTTTAACTGCACGCCAGGCCATTTCCGTTGAGGAATAAACATAACCGCAGTCCCCATACGCGAGGCTGAGTTTCTGACTGCGGGCCCACGCTTCGAATTTCTCTCTCTGCCCCAGTTCGGTGATATCAGTTGTCATGCTGCACGCTCCTGTTTTGACTTACTCAGCACCTCTTTGTAGCTGGCCTTGGCTGCTTTCTTTGTTGGGCACCATTCGCCCTGAATATCACGACGCGGGTAGCCATAAGATGCATCGTATGAGCATCTGAACATCCGGCATTTCCCGTGACGGTCATACTCGACCTCTGGAAGTTGATAACCCAACAGCCATTCACCGAATGGCAGGCAACTATCAGCGTCGAGGTATTCTTCGTAACGCGTCTTTTTCTTCGGTTCAGGTAGCGCAGAAATAGCTAATTTTTCGCCTTTATCTGTGACGTGATAGAGCGTTCCACCGCCAACAAAATCAGGAGCAGGCCTGGAGGTTGCGAAACCATCAGAAACCAGTTTTTCCCACGCCCCATTGTCCGTATGACCATCTCCGGCGAGGAAATAATTTCGGTACGGCGTTCGGTTGCGCTCATTGATACCCAGCGCATGCTGCATAAGCTCGATTCCGCTGCTCATTTGGCCTCCTGTTTAACGAGCGCCAGCCCATCCTTGATAAATGCGTGGTATTTCTTCCCGGTAAGCGCAGATTCAACAACAGGCGTCAGCGGCAACAGGACAGAAATAACTTTCGAGAATTCTTCAAATCCGATATCGAATTTCTCGTAAAGAAGTTCATCAAAATCAAAACCATCATTCCGCTGCTCATCGCTAATGTCGTACATAGCGCTCAGTAATTCTTCAATATCAAAGTAGTCGATGCTCATTTGTCGCCCTCTTCGCGCAGCGCAGCTTCCCATTCAGCCAGTGATTTTTCAGCGTATTCACCTGACAGGCCATCGGCAGCCAAGACCGGGTCGTTTGCTAAATCCTCTTTTGCGGTCAGAATCATGCGCACCACGTCGCCTACCTCAGCCATTGGCTTATCAACGAATCCGTGATTGAAAGCGGCTGCAAGGCGGCTTGCTGCAAAGTTGATGCCTTCAATGCGCCCTTCAGCCTTAATCCCGGCTACGATGTGATCGGTGGCATGGGTTTCCAGATTCATATTCAGCGGGTAATCAGCATCAAGTTCTTCATGGATGAATTCAGCCAAATTATTTCGGCTTTCCTTCAGCACCACATTCTCCGCAGCCAGCTGCTGGTACGCTTTCGCCAGCTTCAGGAACTTCTGCTCTCTGATCGACAGCTCGCCCGCAGACTCCAGCGACTGAATGAGCTCGATTACTGTTTCAATATTCATACAGCCTCCCCTAACACCCAGCGCAGAGCATCAGCGTAATCTCCACTGGCGCCCTCGAGGGCTTTGGTTATTTCTTTGCGGGTTTTAATGCGTGGTTTCTTATCGCCCAGCACCTGACGCTGGCGACGCGCTTTTTCATGGCCGGTAGTGCCAGCAGTTGCCGCTTCGATTTCGGCTACCTTTTCCCGCTGTTCTTCGGGTTTCAGTGATGCCAGTTGACGCGCCTGGGTAACTGTTACTGTGCCGGACTCTACAGCGTCTTTGACTGCCTGAGTGGCATCCAGCAGTGATAGGGTTGCGCGTACAGTGGGGACGCTGACACCGAACATCAGCGCGAGGTCTTCCTCATCATGCCCGCGCTCCAGCGCATCAGCCATTTTTTTGGCTCTGCCCAGCGGTGTATCGGCTTGGCGGATTTCGTTTGCGCTGACCATCGCCTGAGCCATGCGTACAGCTGAACCGCGTTTAGTAACTGCCGGAACCAGCAGCGGGGTTTTTCCCTCTTTTGCCAGACGCCTGTTAGCTTCCAGGGTATGGCGTACACGCTGACGGCCATCAACCACGCATGACAGGCCACTTTCCGGGTCTTTCCAGACGATAATCGGCTCAAGAACGCCCTGATCCATGATGTTCAGCACCATTGCTTCGCTGATAGGCAGGTGGATACGCTCATCGTAAAGCGGGTGAGTTTTGTCGGTAACCAGATGCAGGTTTTCAGGTTCGAACGTCAAAACGTTCGTTTTGCCACTGGCGCCGTATACAACTTTTGAGTCTTTAGCCATTTTTAACCTCGCCGTTTGTCACTTCTGATACCCATTTTTTCTCTATCGCCTTCCGGGCATTTGCTTTTCCACCAGCCCAGTAACTATGCTCGACGCGATGATGCTCATACGGGCACATCAGGGAAACTGAACAGGAACCGAATGTGTAATTCTTCCAGCTAAATTCCGGAGAAAGCCCACACTCAGGGCACACAGGTAATTTCACTGAGCCACCTCGCGGAGTTTGCAAAATTTAATGCTGTAATACGGACTGTCAGGGTTGGTGATTTTGGAACTCAGGAAGCCCGCCTCTTGCAATCGTCCGCAGCGGTAGTGCGGCCGATCGATAGTGCCGACCAGAGACTGCCACTCAAACCAGACGCCAACCGGGACAGACTGGAGCAGCTTAATATCTATCGACGTGAGGTTATGAGACGCTCTGAACGGTGTTTTATCTCCGCCAGGCATCCAGTAGCCGTTCAGGTTCTGCGCCTTGCCTTCACGCTCCAGCACCAGAAGGCGTGCCAGCATTTCAGGTGGTTGCAGGTCGAAATATCCAGCAAGGTCGCGGCAGGTTACTTTTCCTAACTCGCTCAATACGTCAGTGATTTTTTCCATCAGATTTAATCTCACGCTTAAATTTGTTAGCCCCGAAAACCTTTCGGGATGTTGGTATCAACTTTGCCGCTAAACCCAGGGTTGCCGCCGACTGCGAGGTTTACCGGGCACAGCTTCAGAGCCAACTCAGGCCATTTGCTGCGCAGTGTCTTCATGGATTGAATTTTTGAGCACCAGAACTGGTCGCGCTGAATACGCTCAATCATGGTGCGCATTTGGTCATGACTGCAGCCGTGCTCCTGGCGCAGCAAGCGAACCTCTTGCGCCCAGGCTACAAAGTTTGGTTCTCTCGGTTTTGCCAGAGAGCCGTCGAACTCGGCAGCACGCTCGTACATCTCGATGATGGTCGACCAGAACCACATCGCGAGATCGAAATCGTCATCGGTAGCCAGGATGCCGTCTTCGGTAGCATCAGGAAGATTTTCTTCCGGGGTGACTGTTTTCTGAGTCGATTCAGAAAAGTTATCCACAGGATAAATCTCTCCCGCGTGGTTTTTATGATCTGTATGTAGTGATCTGTTTTTAAGATCTGTATAGAGATAGGATTCGGCTTGAGAGCCGTTTCCAGGATTCGGCTCATAAGCCGTTTCCATTCGGCTCTTGGGACGAATGCATTCGGCTCTTGAGCCGTTTCCATTACTTTCAACTACTTGCTTCGATTCGGCGTTTAAGCCGTTTCCATTCGGCTCTTGAGCCGTTTCCATTACTTTCAATGACTTATTCCCATTCGGCTTAAGAGCCGAATCCAGTATTTGCGGGAATATCCGGGAAATGAGTGCATCCTGATCGATGCGGTAGTGTTTTTTTGGCGTACCAGCTACCTGGCGAAGCTCTTCTTCGATAACTCCTGACAGGTACTGATCTGTGATTTTGAACATCGCCTTTCGGACCACATCGCCGTCTTTAGCACGCACCTCCTTTGCAAGCGCCGCATGCTCTTTGTAAAACCAGCCATCGTCCAGGCTTGACTTACCAGACCAGAACACCAGCTGGTTCAGGATGGCGGCCAGCAAATGCTGCTGCCTGTCTCCTGCAAATAAATCCAGATACGGTCCGGGGATCGTGATGCAATTCCCCTGTCCTGACATGGCCTGAACAATGTCAAACACCTGATTGCTCATACCGAAACCTCATTGTGTAGCCGTAAAAACTCTCTCAATCCCACCCAGCCAACAGTCCCGCAGGCTTTGCGGTAGGAAACATCTTTCTCGGTTGCCGTGATTACCGTCACCATGTGGCCCTTCTGCCTGTGCTGAAAGCGTGCTCCGGCCTTAGGGATGCCGTTGCTTGCACGATCTCCTTCAGACGGCGCATACGCCGGATAAGCCCGCTTCAGGCGAGCAATCAATTCAGCAGCAGACTGGTTACACATAGTCACCTCCGGAATCAGTGGTATTTCGTCACTTCAACAGCACCAGGCTGATACGCCTTGCTGTAAACGGCCTCGATAGCGTCATCATGCGCATCAATCGCCGTACCAATGGCGTGCTGGGCCGCCAGGAGCGCCCGGCGCTCAATGGTGTCGTAGATACTCAGTCGATGACGGATTTCACGCGGGAGAACGCGCAAGATGGCCGGGAGCAGAATGCGGATTTTCTCGCGCTGCAACTCGGTTTCCCCCTTCAACCAGCGATGGAAAATATTCTGCTGATTGGCCCAGGTCTTCCCTGGTACCAGGCGCAGTTGATTACCACCAATACGCGCATACTCTTCAGCGATTGAATTAGCTGCATTCGCCTGGCCAACTTCTGCAGCCCAGGCGAGCAGGGCCATTTCGATGTGCTCGTGTTTGATTTCCATCAATCAGACTCCTTCTGTCGCTTGGTGATAATTTCTTCCGTAAGCCCGCTGATTGGTGTCGGGTGAAGATCCGGACGAAGTTCGTGGGGAGTGACAACCCACCCGCCCATCCGACAAAGAGGAATCACGCGGTCGCTAGGTACGCTATTGCGGCTAATCCAATTTGCTACTGATTGGCTAGATTTAAAGTTGAACATCCGCGCGACGCAGGAAACATTCCCAATCGCCCTGACGGCCTTCTCTGTGATGTTTTTGTATGGCGTAAGCATTCTTACCTCCTGTGAGTTGGTAAGTAGAGAATACTACACAAAGTAGAGAATGCAACTACTTAAAATAGAAATGACTAAAAACACGCCCTGCCGTAATCTTCTACCTATGGTAGAAAAATCGAATAAGCATCAAGACTTCGCAGACCGCCTTAACCAAGAGATGAGTAAAAAGAACTTGTCTGTTAAGCAATTAAGTCATGCGGGACAGGTCACCTACGAAATGGCTAGGCGGTATACGCTCGGCACAGCAAAACCACGCGATGAAAAGCTAATTAGAATTGCGGAATGGTTGAACGTGCCTCCAGCCTGGCTCGACTACGGGGCAGTAGAAAACGTAGCTGAATCCAATATCGTTCCAGAGGCTTCCACCCCCTCCCATCCAGATAAAGGCGACGAAACAGAATTCACCAGCTTAAGCGATGAAGAGAAACGCCTGATTCGAGTCTTCCGAAAATTCCCTGATGCCGAAGCAAACAACATGCTTCTGGCCTTTGAGATTCGCTATAAGAAGCTCCTGGAGTTCTACAGCGAATACGCAGACCCAGACAAAAAATAACCCCCAAACAACTTCCCTAAACCCAGCAATGCTGGGTTTTTTTGTGTCTCCAAAACAATAAAACAACCAAAAGTAGATATTTATTTCTACTTTTGGTGTTGACCAATCTACTTTATGTAGTATTCTCTACTTATCGACACAACGGTGCGATAGGTTAAACGTTCCGCTACCCGGCGATAAGGGACAACTAAACGAGGTTATCACCATGACTAAAGCAGAAATGATTCAGTACCTGATGAACCGCTATCAAGTTTCATACCGCATAGCACAGGATGCACTAAGCGATAACGACTGGGATTTGATGATGGCTGCAGGCGATATTCGCGATGAATTGAATGCGGAAGTCTGACCAATTTGGTTACTGAGGTGAGGAGAAGAGATGATTAGAGAAGAAGAGGTTCCAGCGTGGAACCGGTTCTGCATTAAGGTCACCCTGTTTTTGGTTGCGGTCTTATTTGTCAGTTTTCAGTGCTGGGGTGGCGTATGAGCAGAAACGGCATTCGTTCGCTGGTAATTGTCATTCTATTGATGATTCCGGTATGGGTATCAGCAGCAATGTTCCTGGTTCCTCTGTGGAGGGTTTTTCATGGCTAGTTTACCGAAGCACAATCCTCAGGTTCAGGCAGCTCAAAGCAAGTTAGCGATAGCCCATTTTGTTGATAGCAAAGAAATGTGGGCTCAGGCCATGGAGTCAATGAAAGTTATTCATGACTCCGAAAAGCACGAAGAAGACAATATGTTTTGTGGGCGCGTAGAGGCGCAGTCAGGACTTAAATTTAGCGATATCTCTTTAAATTATGACATGTACGGAGATTTAATTTTCGTCAATGCAGATATGCATACTGCTCAATATAAAATTAACACCGAAGTTTCATATTAATTAATTACCAATTTACTTAATGCCTTAAGCGGCAGGCATCCACACACCTTAATACAGGAATAAATATGGAAACCGAAACTCATAACTGCTATGGCTGCGGCGGCTCCTTCGCACGCCAAGAACTTCAATACCGCCCTTCTGGTAAAGGTGCATATCGGAAAGAAAGATATTTCTGTCCAGCATGCAACGAGAAAGAGAAGCAGAAAAACATTCTGGCTAACTCTATATCTACGTTTCGTAAATCCTTGCCTTCACAACCGGGCTACATGAGCCATAAACGCTGGTAGGTGGCAAATGATAATAACATCTAACCGCATCCCTCTACATATCAATGAAAGGGCCTCACAGGTTCTGGGCTTGTATGACAGCGGAAATATAAAGCCATGTCGGATCAAATGCGGAAATTTAAGTTTAAAGCTTGGCAGGAAATGGCGCTTGTTATCCAGAAATAATGGGAATTGCTGGGAGGTAATGAGCCATAAAAAATATAACCAAATTAAAGACAGGAGATAGCCATCATGAAAGTTGAGTTCAACGATCAGGGAGCGACCGCGACCGCCACTATCACCAGTACAGTATTCGAGTTCCGACGCCATAATCGCGCGGTCGAGACAACTTTATTCCTGGCTCCTGGCGTTCGTGCCAGCAGGAGCGGCTTCTTTATCTTGAAAACGGTGATATCTGGCAAAGTCATTCATGTACTACGTGCGTACAAAACGCTTCAGGCGGAGGCTATACGATGAGCAACCAAAACAGAGAATTAACCCTAGAGGCGTTTCGTGCAGAGATTAAAGCTCAGGACGTTGATCCACTGGATTACGCGTTTATCTGTCCCGCATGTAACACCGTTCAAAGTGCACGGTGGTTGATTACCGCTGGAGCCGGGAAAGACTTTGAAGAGGTGCAGGGTGTACTGGGATTTTCCTGCGTTGGTCGCTTCACGGGTGCTGGTAGTGACCGTATTGAAGGTAAAGGCTGTAACTGGACGTGCGGCGGTTTATTTCAGATCCACAAGCTGACCGTGATCACCCCGGACGAAAAGAAACACCCTCATTTTGAAGTTGCAAGCCAGCAGCAAGCACACGAGTTACGCATAAAACTGGAGGCGCGCCATGTGCCAGGCGCTAATTCTTAAATACTCAAACGCCGACCCTGAGCAGCTGCTTGGCGTCATCCCTCTGGAAGAGGTTGCCGAACTGATGCGGCTACGGATCCGTAAGCAGGTTCAGAATGAGGTCGAGTCCGAACTGATGGACCGTGTTGCAACCGCGGAGGATGAAGCCAGTGAGGCAGAAGGACGCGCAGACGACTGGCAGCAGGATGCGGAATGGCTGTACCAGTCCATCAAGGAAGCCTTAGATCAGGACTGGGAAACCGCGAAAGAAACACTCAGAAGTGCGCTTAATAATTCACAAGCAGGTTAATTCAGTTCAAACAATGCGACAGCACACTGCATGATTTCCAATAATCAACATTAAGCCGGGACACTGATTATAGTTTCCCGGCCATGAGGTTATTTATGGCCGATATTACTCGTGAAGATGAATGGGTGATGGAAAAGGGAATTGTAGCGAAGATGTATATGACTCCCCGGCAAATTAAATCTTACCGGGAGGGGCGATGGATTGAAGGGGTTCATTATAAGAAGCACCCACCTGACCCCAAAGCTTCAGAAGGAAGAGTGACGCTTCTCTACAACTACACCAGGATTAATAGGCTCGTTGGAGAAACTTAATGAATATGCCTGCTGGCGTAGAGCTGCATGGGAAGGGTATAAGGATTAGCTTTCTATATCGCGGCATACGTTGCCGCGAAGTTTTGCGAGGCTGGACTGTATCAAACAGTAATATACGGAAGGCTGGTAATCTCCGCGCTTTAATTGTAAGTGAAATTCAGCAGGGTAAATTTGACTACGCAGAGTATTTCCCCGAATCAAAAGCGCTTAAAAAATTCACTACGACACAAAAAATTAAAACCTTTGGTGAATTGTGCGAAGTGTATCTGGATGCAAAAAAACTTGAGGTATCGGCAGCATCGTATAAAGGATCTGAGTCACGCGTAGCTACCCTTTCCGCCATCGTCGGAAGAAATACTCTAATTGCTGACATCCAGCATACAGACCTGCTGAACTACAGGAATACGCTGTTAACTGGCGATACCATTAGCGATCATGCACCCTGGCTACAAAAAAAAGGCCGCGCTGTATCCACGGTCAATGGCCTGATGAATAACCTGACTGCATTACTCAAACTGGCAAACCTGAGCGGCTTTATAAGCCATACCCCGCATGACGGGATAAAGATGCTTAAGCGCTCCAGGCGAGACCCGGATCCGCTCCTCCAGAGTGAGTATGAGGGTTTTATAAACGCCCTCCCGCAGAGGCATGCTCTGCTTTGGACAACGGCCATCTTTACCGGCCTTCGTCATGGAGAACTCACAGCGTTAGCCTGGGAGGATGTAAATCTTGATAAAGGTGAATTGTATGTCAGACGCAACCAGACGAATGAGGGGCTATTCGTTCCGCCCAAAACCGAAGCGGGGATCAGAACGGTAACTCTGCTTAAACCTGCACTGGGTGCTCTGCGCGAACAATTCAAGCTAACAGGTGCATTAAGCAAAACTGAAATCACCTTCCATCACCGTGAACATGGCTTAACTGAACAACAAAAATTGCGGTTTGTGTTTGTCCCGCCAAAAAACTGGCGCGGGGAAACGAAGTATTATGGATCTCAGTCTCTGGGGTATAGTTGGGAGGCAGGGTTAAAGAAGGCGGGGATTAGAAGCAGGCGCCCGTATCAGTCACGCCATACATTTGCATGCTGGCTTTTAACTGCCGGTGCCAATCCGTCGTTTATCGCCGGACAGATGGGCCACGAGAACGCGAAGATGGTTTATGAGATTTACTCGAAGTGGATCGGTGAAATGAATCGTAACCAGGTAGACATGCTGAACGACAGCTTTTCTGACGTAGTGTCCCATGGGTGCCCCAAACGCAAGGTAGTGGGTATAAAAAACCTTTAATTACAGTCAAATAAAAAGAGTTGCCGGAATATTAACTTTATCCCAACATGATCGCCGATCGCGCTGCAACGGCAGTGAAACAAACTCAGGAGCGAAAATGATTACACTGTGGGGACGTAATAACTCGACCAACGTGAAGAAAGTACGCTGGGTGCTGGAGGAGTTGGAACTGCCTTATCAGCAGATCCTCGCCGGGCTGGAGTTTGGTCTCAATCATGACCCGGAATATCTGGCGATGAATCCGAACGGACTGGTGCCGCTGTTAAAGGATGATGCCACCGGGGTGGTACTGTGGGAATCAAACACCATTATTCGCTACCTTGCCGCCCAGTATGGCGTTGACCGTCTGTGGCTGGCCGCGCCGGCGCAGCGCGCGCAAGGGGAAAAGTGGATGGACTGGTCCAACGGTACCCTCTCTCCCGCCCATCGCCCGGTGTTAATGGGCCTGGTCAGGACGCCGCCGGCGCAGCGCGACCCGGCGGCCATCGCCGCGGGGATCGGCGCCTGTGAATCGCTGTTTGCCATGCTCGATGACGAACTGGCCAAAATGCCGTGGCTCTCCGGGGAACAGTTCGGCCTTGGCGATATTGCCGTTGCCCCCTTCGTCTACAATCTGCTGTCGATCCTCGATAGCTGGCAACCGCGGCCCCATCTGCAGCGCTGGTATCAGCAGATTAGCCAGCGTCCCGCCTGGCGCGAAGTAGTGCAGATCCCGGTGACCTGAGGTTAATTCTCCGGACTCAAGCGCAACAGCTCGCCGTTAGACTCGTCGGTTAAAACGTACAGATAGCCGTCGGGTCCCACGCGAACGTCGCGGATACGCTTCCCGCGCGCCTCCAGTAACCTCCCCTCCTCGCGGACCTGATTACCATCAACCGATAAGACGATAAGCGACGTCTCCTTCAGCGCGCCGATAAACAGCTTATGCTGCCACTGGGGAAAAGTCTGCGCCGCGTAAAAGGCCATCCCGCTCACGCCGGGGGAGACCGGCCAGACATACAGGGGAGGCTCGGTACCCGGGGCCGTTTTGCCCTTCGCCTCCGGGATCGGCTGACCGCTGTAGTTAATGCCATGCGTCGCCAGCGGCCAGCCGTAGTTTTTCCCCGCCTGCGGGATGTTAATTTCATCTCCGCCGCGCGGGCCATGCTCATTGAGCCACAGCGCGTCGCTCCATGGGTTCATCGCCATGCCCTGCGGATTACGGATGCCGTAGGCCCAGATCTCCGGCCTGGCGTCGGTCCGGCCGACAAAAGGGTTATCCGACGGGACGCCTCCGGTTTCCGTCAGGCGGACCACTTTCCCCTGCAGCTTGCTGAGATCCTGGGCAGTGGGGCGCTGATTGTTTTCTCCCAGACCGATAAACAGATATCCTTTGCCGTCGAAGACCAGCCGGCCGCCGAAATGGTTGCCGACGGAGAGCTTCGGCTGCTGGCGAAAGACCACGGTAAAGTTCGACAGCTGCGTGGCATCCTCGCTTAACCGCCCGTAGCCTACCGCAGTGCCGGCTTTGCCGCTGGCGTCGCTTTCCGCATAGCTCAACCATACCCGCCGTGATTGGGCGAAATCCGGGGCCAGCGCCACATCCAGTAAGCCGCCCTGGCCGTTGGCCCATACCTGCGGCACGCCGGATATCGGTGCCGACAGGCCTTTACCTGGCTGCCAGCGCTTCAGCTCGCCGCCACGCAGGGTAATCAGCATACCCTGATCGTCGGGGAGAAACGCCAGGCTCCACGGATGTGCCAGCCGGTTTTGCAATACCTCAACCCGCACCGCGGCCTGGCTCAGGGCTGGTAGCGCTAAGGCGCTCAATAGCAACAGCAGTGGGATCGGACGCATGGCATTCTCCTTTCGTCAGCTCTGGGCTAAAGGGTAGCCAGCGGGGAAATTTGCGCGGGGATTTTTACATAACCTTTAACAGGGGAAGCGTTCACTTCCCCTGGGTTGCAGCCGATCAGGCATGAGTGATTGGCGCCAATTTATTCAGTTTATGAATATTTGAAGTCAATCCCGTCAGACAGCGTTCTAGCTTCTCTACGTTAACAGCGATGTACAGTGGACAATCATGATGCCCACTCATCAGGCATACTGCCGCTGCGGCGACGGACTCGCCGGCCAGACGAAGGGCCTCCTTTTCCTCCGGTGAAACAATATGCTGCAGGCGCGGCGCCTGCGCACGCATTTCACGGCAAAGCTCAAACAAGTTTTCACGCAGATGGTCATTTTCGCTGACTGACATGTAGCCTTTGGCCTTTCGCAGCTGCAGATAGGCATCAATATCAATATTGGCATTGATGAGCTTCTGCAAAAGGTGGCGGTACAGTCTGTCAACGGTCATCACGGTTCCTCCTCTGTCGTCCTTTACCCTTTCCATAATACGGTTATTTTTTGTGCAAAATGATGCGCCAGGTCAATTATTACCAAGCCTTTAACACCCTTTACAATGTGACAACTTTACGGTTTTGTAGGTTATATAACAAATAAAATGTAATACGATCACAATTAATTCCACAATGAAATCAAATACAGTTTAGTGCCATTTTTGAGTCAATTAGTGCCAATAAGATCACAATACAGCATAAACACAGTTGCACAACTGGCAGTCAGGATGTCATAACAAATAATTAATGTGATACGTATAACACAAAAGAAAAACAGCGAGCGCGTGGCGTACTTCGCTGATAATCTCTCTGCTCGTTTGCAAGGAACTGAACCATGACGTCCGGTAAAAGAAACTACCTTCTGTTGAGTCTTTTCGATTTCCTCTACCTGTTCGCCTGGTCGTCGACCATGGCTTTCTTTGTCATCTGGACCACCCAGCATCTAGGTATCAGCGCGACGAAAACCGGCCTTCTCTATTCGGTGAATGCCTTCATCGCTCTGCTGATGCAGCCTTTCTTCGGCTACATTTCCGATAAGTTCGGCCTGAAAAAACGGCTTATCTGGCTGCTGGTGGCACTCCTACTGCCGGTGGGACCTTTCTTTATCTACGTCTACGCGCCGCTGCTGGTGCATAACTTCTGGTTCGGCGCCCTGCTCGGGGGGATCTATCTGGGGATTATTTTTAATTCCGGCTGTGGGGTGATCGACTCTTACATCGATAAGATTTCTCGCCGCTACCAGTTCGAATACGGTCGGGTGCGGATGTGGGGCTCGTTAGGCTGGGCGGCGGCAGCCTGGATTGTAGGTAAATATATCGACAGCAATCCTAATCTGGCCTTCTGGCTCGCCAGCCTCGCCATCGTCATCGCCGCCATCTGCTTTATGCTGACCAAAATTGAATTAACCGACGCCGATGTGGCGCGAAGCGAGTCGCTGAAGGTCTCCCATGCCCTTGAGCTGGCGAAGAATGGTCAGTTCTGGATGCTGCTGCTCTTTACCCTCTTCGTCACGCAAATTTACGACACTTACGATCAGCAATTTGCGCAATACTTCTCACTGCAGTTCCCGACGCCGGAGGAAGGCAACCGCTGGTACGGGATCCTCGCGTCCATTCAGGTCTGCGGCGAAACCCTGTTCCTCTGCCTGATGCCATGGTTTGTTAACCGGACCGGCGCTAAATGGGCGCTGATCATCGCCGGGTTAATCATGTCGGTACGTATCGTCGGGTCAGCCGTGCCCCTCGGCCCGGTGTGGATTGGTGCGGTGAAAATGATGCATGCCCTGGAGAAACCCTTAATTCTGGTGTCCGTCTTTAAATTCATCGCCGCCAACTTCGACCATAAACTCTCGTCAACCGTCTATTTACTGGTGCTGTTTGTCGCCTCGATCGCCACCGCCATCTACTCCCCGCTGGCAGGCTATCTGTACGATACCATTGGCTTCGCCAACACCTATCTGATCCTCGGCGGCATTGCCGGGCTCTTCACCCTGATCTCCATCTTCACCCTGCAGGATAAGCGCGAACCGAAAAAGCCCGACGCGACCCCCTCAGACGCCGTGACGTCGGCACAATAACCCGCCAGGCCGGGCATTATCTGGTGCGCGCCACTAACGGCTTTTGCAGGAGCGTTTCCAGCACCCGCAGCGGCGAAAGATGCGGGTTAGTCATCGCGCTTACCGGCAGCAGGAACGTCTGTTCAAGCAGATACTGGCCGCGCATCGCCGCATGCGGGGTCTGATCGGAAAAGCAGATCCAGGTGCTGCCAGCGGCAAAGTCGATCTCCTGCTGCACCCCCTGTCGTTGGTACTCAGGGGCGCTTTTCATCGCATCGTGCAGGGCCAGCATCAAATGATCGTAATGGCTGCGCCGGGTTTTGGTGATCCCCAGGGCCGACTGCAGCCAGGCGCCAAACGGCGACCAGGGTTTCAGCTGCGGCAGGAAGCGCGCCGCGAGGGTATCGAAATGCTCCCCCGTTCGCCAGGTGCGGGGTTCGCCGCGGGGGTGAATATTGCAAAAGACGCGCAGAATACGCTCACCATTGACCGGTCGTGACGGAAAAGCATCCACATGCAGACGGGAGTCATCTTTGCGCCAGGAGGTCTTCTCCCGCCAGGCGGTGATGGGATGCAGGCGCAGACTGGTTTGCGGATGGTGCAACGCCTCGCCATAGCCTGGCAATAACGCGTCGATCAGCTGCAGCGTCATCTGATGATAACGCGCCAGCAGCCGGGCGACGGCGGCGGTTTTTTGCTGATCGGCAACGCCTTTGAGCGTGCGCGAGTCGGGTTGATAACTGATGTTCTTGCGCCGCGGCGCGACCAGCTCGGGCGTGAGCAACCCCTGCTCCGCCGCGGTTAATGAAAAGGCCAGCTGCGGCAGATAGAGCACATTCCCCTGCTCAAGGGAGCGTTGGATCTGCGGCGGCTGCGGGGGGATCTCCAGATTACTGAACGGCAGGGTGGCAATTGCCACCGGTGCACTTATTGGTGTCATTTCCTTGCCTCTTCTCCTCGCGGTCATCGAGGTGTTTAGTAAAGAAATTGTTATATTTTTGTAGAATACAACGTAAATAACCGCCGTTTTTATCAGGAATGGCGGTTTACGCACAACCAAACCGCCAGGATGCGCTTCAGCCGAGCGCTTTTTCACCATTAACCGCGACGGAGCTATACTCTTTTTCGCAAAGATCTGTAGAATTCCTGCCCTGACCATTCCAATAATTGAACACTTTTTAAGCTATGAGCAATGTCACGCATCAGCCGAAAATCGGCTTCGTCTCCCTGGGCTGCCCGAAAAACCTCGTGGACTCAGAGCGTATCCTGACCGAACTGCGCACCGAAGGTTATGACGTCGTACCCACCTACGACAACGCCGATATGGTGATCGTTAACACCTGCGGCTTTATCGACAGCGCTGTGCAGGAATCGCTGGAAGCGATTGGCGAAGCGTTAAAAGAGAATGGCAAGGTGATCGTCACCGGCTGTCTCGGCGCGAAAGAGGATCAGATCCGCGAAGTACATCCGAAGGTGCTGGAGATCACCGGTCCGCACAGCTATGAGCAGGTGCTGGAGCACGTCCACCACTACACGCCGAAGCCGAAGCACAACCCGTTCCTGAGCCTGGTGCCGGAACAGGGCGTTAAGCTGACCCCGCGTCACTATGCCTACTTAAAAATCTCCGAAGGCTGCAATCATCGCTGCACCTTCTGCATTATTCCGTCTATGCGCGGCGACCTGGTGAGCCGTCCGATTGGCGAAGTGCTGGCGGAAGCCAAACGCCTTGCTGACGCAGGGGTGAAAGAGCTGCTGGTCATCTCGCAGGACACCTCCGCCTATGGCGTCGACGTTAAGCACCGCACCGGTTTCCACAATGGTATGCCGGTGAAGACCAGCATGGTCAGCCTGTGCGAAGAGCTGGCGAAGCTCGGCATCTGGGTGCGCCTGCACTATGTCTACCCGTACCCGCACGTTGACGATGTGATCCCGTTGATGGCGGAAGGCAAGATCCTGCCGTATCTCGATATTCCGCTGCAGCACGCCAGCCCGCGAATTCTGAAGCTGATGAAGCGTCCAGGCTCGGCGGATCGTCAACTGGCGCGTATCAAGCAGTGGCGCGAGATCTGCCCGGATCTGACCTTGCGTTCCACCTTCATTGTGGGCTTCCCGGGCGAAACGGAAGACGATTTCCAGATGCTGCTCGACTTCCTGAAAGAGGCGCGTCTCGACCGCGTCGGCTGCTTCAAATACAGCCCGGTTGAAGGCGCCACCGCCAATGAGCTGGCGGATCAGGTGCCGGAAGAGGTGAAAGAGGAGCGCTGGAACCGCTTTATGCAGCTGCAGCAGCAGATCTCTGCCGAGCGTCTGCAGGAAAAAGTGGGTCGCGAAATCCTGGTGCTGGTGGATGAAGTTGATGAAGAAGGCGCCATTGGCCGCAGCATGGCCGACGCCCCGGAAATCGACGGCGCGGTCTACCTGAACGGCGAAACCCGCGTTAAGCCGGGCGACGTGGTGCGGGTGAAAGTCGAGCACGCCGACGAATACGACCTGTGGGGAACCCGGGTCTAGTCCAGCTTCCCGGATAGCGGCTTAGTGCATTCCCAGCCTACGGGGTCCTCCCGTAGGCTCCCCCCCCAGGCCCGCGCAAGCACAGCGCCGCCGGGCAAGCATTGATTACTTCCAGGCAGACCTGTTACATCGTTATTTTGCCGGGTGGCGCTACGCTTACCCGGCCTACAGTGCGTGCGATCTGTCGTTAATTTATTCACCATTGTTGCTGAAACTGCCGGTGCTGGCGGCCTCAACATCGCTGAGACGTTCCCGGAAGGCCGGGGCAGCCCGCATGGATGCGGGCTGAGGGCCGTGTTTTGCACGGACGCTGCCTCGGCCCGACCCGAAGCCTGCAGGGATAAGTCGAAGGGACCACGCAGTGGCGATTTTGCTGGCCGGAGCCCGGGGGTACAGGGGGCGGCGGCGACTGGCCGCCCCCTGTGCGCTCCCTGCGCCGTAAGAGACATAACGCAGAAGACTAACCGGGAGCGCAAACTACGCTGAAGCCACAAATAATATAAAGCACCGCACGGCGGTGCTTTCCCTCACCCTACCCCTTTAACTTCGGATCCAGCGCATCGCGCAGACCATCGCCCAGCAGATTAAACGCCAGCACGGTCACGAAAATCGCCACCGCCGGAAACAGCGCCACATGCGGGGACATCACCATATCCGCCCGCGCCTCGTTAAGCATCGCGCCCCACTCCGGGGTGGGCGGCTGCGCGCCAAGGCCGAGAAAAGACAGGCTGGCCGCCGAAATAATCGACACCCCAATACGCATTGTGAAGTAAACCACGATCGATGACACCGTCCCCGGCAGGATGTGGTTGAAGAGGATGGTGGCGTCGCTGGCGCCGATGCTGCGCGCCGATTCAATAAAGGTCTGCTGCTTTAACACCAGCGTATTGCCGCGCACCAGACGGGCGAATGCCGGGATCGAGAAGATCGCCACGGCGATGATCACGTTGGCCATCCCGCTGCCCATGACGGCAACCACCGCGATCGCCAGCAGGATCCCTGGAAAGGCGAACAGCACGTCGCAAAGTCGCATAATGAGCCGGTCCCACCAGCCCTCATAGTACCCGGCCAGCAGCCCCAGCACCGTGCCGATAGCCGCGCCAATCAGCACCGCCAGCACCCCGGCTGCCAGCGAGATCTGCGCCCCGACCAGCACCCGGCTGAAAATATCCCGCCCCAGGGAGTCGACACCGAACCAGTGCACCAGCGAGGGCCCCTCGTTAAGCCGATCATAGTCAAAATAATTTTCCGCATCGTACGGCGCTATCCATGGGGCAACGATGGCTACCACAATCAGCAACAGCACGAAAATACCGGCGCCCATCGCTACCGGCTGGCGACGAAAGCGCCGCCAGAACTCATGCCATGGGGTATGGATCTCGCCGGGTCTGATACCCGGCATGGCGTTCAGCGCCGCCTGCCTTCTCCAGTTGAGCAATCGCACCTTACTTATACCTGATAGCCGGGTTTATGGCCGCGTACAGCACATCCACCACTAAATTGATAAGAATAAACTCCAGCGAAAAGAGCAGGACTTCCGCCTGAATCACCGGGTAATCGCGCATTTCTACCGAATCGACCAGCAGTCGCCCCAGCCCCGGCCAGTTGAAGACCTTCTCCACGACGATCGAGCCGCCGAGCAGGAAACCGAACTGCAGCCCCATCATGGTGACCACCGGGATCATCGCATTGCGCAGACCATGCTTAAGCACCACCCGCGTTTCGCTCACTCCTTTCGCCCGCGCGGTGCGCATATAGTCTTCATGGAGCACATCGACGAACGATGCGCGGGTAAAGCGCGCCATGACCGCCGCCACCGCCGCGCCAAGGGTTAGCGAAGGCAAAATATAGTGCCGCCAGCTGTCGGCCCCCACCGTCGGCAGCCAGCCCAGCTCGACAGAAAACACCTGCATCAGCAGCATACCGAGAGCAAAGGCCGGAAACGAAATACCGCTCACCGCCAGCGCCATCCCCAGGCGATCAGGCCAGCGATTACGCCACACCGCGGCCGCGATCCCGGCCGCCATTCCGAACAGCACCGCCCAGCTCATGCTGGCCAGCGTCAGCCATAGCGTGGGCATAAAGCGGCTGGCTATCTCGCTGGCAACAGGACGCCGCGAGGCCATGGAAATACCAAAATCGCCGCGCAGTACGCTGGTGATATAGTGCCAGAACTGGACATGCAGCGGCTGGTCAAGCCCCAGCTGCTGGCGCACCATCGCCACCACCTGAGCGTCGGCCTCCGGTCCGGCAATCAGCCGCGCCGGGTCACCGGGCAGCATATGCACAAACAGGAACACCAGCACCGCAACGATAAGCAGGGTGGGGATCAGCCCCAGCAGGCGCTTAATCACATAATTCAGCATCTCCCCCTCCCATCCCGGGAGAGGGAACGCATGAGGATAGACATGATCACTGCGTCAGATCCGCCTGCTCGAAGCTAAAGCCGGTATCCGGCTGGATATAGAAACCGGTGAGGTTCTTGCTGTGGGCGGAGACCAGTTTCTCGACCACCAGCGGCACCCACGGCGACTCTTTCCAGATAGTATCCTGCGCCTCTTTATAGAGTCTGGTTTTCTCTTGCGGATCGGTGGTTTTCAGCGCCTCGCTCAGCGCTTTATCCACCTGCGGGTTGCTGTAAAACGCGGTGTTAAACAGCGTCGGCGGCCAGTTTTGTGAGGCGAACAGCGGCGACAGCGCCCAGTCGGCTTCACCGGTGGAGGCGGACCAGCCGGTATAGAACATCCGTACCCCGCTCTCTTTCTGCCCTTTGCCTTCCACTTCCGCCGCCCGCTGACCGGCGTCCATCGCCGTCACCTGTGCCTTAATCCCCACCTGCGCCAGCTGCTGCTGGGTGAATTGCAGCACTTTCTGCGCGGTGCTGTGGTTATGGGACGACCATAGCGTGGTACTGAAGCCGTCAGGATAGCCGGCCTCTTTCAGCAGCTGGCGCGCTTTCGCCGGATCGTAGGGCCAGGCGGTGTAGGTCTGGGCGTAGGCAATCGACGGCGGCACCACGCCGGTTGCCGGGGTGGCGTATCCGGCAAACGCCACCTTGACCAGCGCCTGACGGTTAATCGCATAGTTGATGGCTTCGCGCACCTTCGGGTTATCGAACGGCTTCTGCGTCACGTTCATGCTGATGTAGCGCTGCATGATCGACGGGCTGGCCACCAGCTCCAGTTTGCTGTTTTTTGCCAGCAACGGCGCCTGCTCGTAAGGGATCGGGAAGGCAAACTGCGCTTCGCCGGTCTGCAGCATCGCCGCCCGGGTGTTGTTATCCACCACCGGACGCCAGGTGATGGAATCCAGCTTCGGCAGGCCCGGCTGCCAGTAACCCTCGAACTTGCTGACCTTCACGAAGTCCGTCTGGTTCCAGGTGTCGAGCTTATATGGCCCGGTACCCACCGGATGGAAGCCAATATCCTTGCCATATTTTTTCAGCGCCGCCGGCGAAATCATTGCCGTCGCCGGGTGGGCAAGAATATTAATAAACGCCGAGAACGGCTGCTTCAGGGTGATTTTGACCGTGGTCGGATCGACCGCCTCAGTGCTGGCGATATTTTTATACAGGTTATAGCGCTTGAGATGGTTATCCGGGTTGCTTGCGCGGTCGAGGTTCGCCTTGACCGCCTCGGCGTTAAAGTCGGTGCCATCCTGGAATTTCACCCCGCTGTGCAGCTTGATGGTGTACACCAGACCGTCCGGCGATACGGTATAGCTCTCGGCGAGGACGTTTTGCAGCTTCATCTCTTTATCAAGGCCGAACAGGCCTTGATAAAAGGACTTCGCTACCGCCTGCGACAGCGTATCGTTGGCGTCATAGGGATCAAGGGTTGTGAAGTTGGATCCTACCGCCACCACCACATCTTTGGCGGCAAAAGCGGGCGCGCTCGCCAGCACTGACGCGATACTCAGCGCCAGCCACCATTTGCGTGAAACAGGTTGTGTCATCGTGTTCTCCTGAAAAGGTGCATTATGTGTTGTTATGTTCAGCCCAGCACATCGGCGGATTCACGGGCAACAAAGTGGCCCGGCCCTACCTGCTGCAATGGCGCGCTGGCGATCTCTTCGCCCCGCTTATAGATATTCCCCGGGACGTCATCCGACAGCAGGATCCGCTGCGGATGACGAAAGGTCGGGTCGGCCACCGGTACGGCAGCCATCAGCTTACGGGTATAGGGGTGCTGCGGGTTTTCAAACACCGCGCGGCGGGGGCCTATTTCGACAATCCGACCACGGTACATCACCGCCACGCGGTGGCTGATGCGCTCCACCACCGCCATATCATGGGAAATAAACAGAAACGCGATGCCCATCTCGCGCTGAAGGTCGAGCATCAGATTAATTATCTGCGCCCGAATGGAGACATCCAGCGCCGATACCGACTCATCGGCTATCACTACCTTCGGATTTAGCGCCAGCGCGCGGGCAATGCAGATCCGCTGCCGCTGGCCGCCGGAAAAGGCGTGGGGGTAGCGCCAGGCATGCTCCGGCTGCAGCCCCACCCGCTTCAGCAGCCAGGCAACCCGCTCGCGCGCCGCCTCGCCGTGCAGCAGCCCGTGGACCCGCAGCGGTTCCATGATCGAGTCACCGACCGTCTGACGCGGATCAAGCGAAGCGTAAGGATCCTGAAAAATAAACTGAATATTGCGCCGCAAAGATTGCAGCTTGCTGCCGGAGAGGGTATCGATTCGCTGGCCGTCGAAGGTAATGTTCCCCCCCTGGGTCTCCACCAGTCGCAGCAGCGCCCGGCCGGTGGTCGACTTGCCGCAGCCGGACTCGCCCACCAGCGACAGGGTTTCCCCCGGCCAGAGATCAAAACTGACCTTCTCCACCGCATGCACTTCGCGCGTCACGCGGTTGAGCCACCCGCCGCGCACCGGAAAACGGACGACCAGGTCGCGCACCTGCAGGATCGGCTCGCCGGCTGCCACCGTGTCAGATGTTTCGCTCTCCGCCAGCGGCTGGCCCGGCAACGGAAAACGGCGCGGCAGATCCCGGCCGCGCATCTCCCCCAGCCGCGGAACCGCCGCCAGCAGCGACTGAGTATAAGGGTGCTGCGGCGAACGAAAGATCTCCTCAACGCTGCCGTTCTCTACCGCCTCGCCGCGATACATCACCAGCACCCGATCGGCGATATCGGCCACTACGCCCATATCGTGGGTAATAAAGATCACTCCCATCGCCATCTCCTTTTGCAGGACGGCAATGAGTTGCAAAATTTGCGCCTGGATGGTGACATCCAGCGCGGTGGTTGGCTCATCCGCAATCAGTACCGCTGGCCGGCAGGAGAGCGCCATGGCGATCATCACCCGCTGGCGCATGCCGCCGGAGAACTGGTGCGGATAGCGCGAGAGCATCTCTTCCGCCTGGGGAATACGCACCTGGTCGAGCATCTTTTTCGCCGCGCGCAGCGCCTCTTCGCGCCCCAGCCCCTGGTGCAGGCGCAGGGATTCGGCGATTTGTTCGCCGATAGTAAACACCGGGTTCAGCGAGGTCATCGGCTCCTGAAAAATCATCGCCAGATCCGCGCCGCGCACCCGGCGCATCTCGGCGTCCGTTTGCTCATTGAGCGCAATCACCTGCCGGTTACGGCGCCGCAGCCACAGCCCCTCGCTGCTCACTTCGCTGCTGGCGGCGTCGAGCAGGCGCATCAGCGCCAGGGCGGTCACCGATTTTCCCGAACCGGACTCGCCCACTATCGCCAGCGTCTCGCCGCGGCGCAGGCTGAAGGAAAGCTGACGCACAGCCTGCACCTCAGGCGCATCCTGTTGGCGGAACGCGACGTTCAGGTTGCGCACCACCAGTACCTCGCAGGTATCCGTTTCGTGAGTTTGCGGCACTCTCCCTCTCCCTTGTTCTATTCGCGATAAATGCCAATGGTCGGCGTATCGCCGGCATAGCACCAGGCGCGGTACATGCCTTCACTGTTAAACGGTAAAACGACGTTGCCTTCGCGATCGACGGCAATCAGCCCGCCGCTACCGCCGAGAGCCGGCAGTTTCTCCATTACCACTCGTTCACAGGCGGTGTAAAGACTCAGCTGACCATACTCCATCAGGGCGGCAATGTCGTAGGCCGCCAGGGTACGCATAAAGACTTCGCCGGTGCCGGTGCAGGAGACCGCCACGCTGGCATTGTTGGCATAGCACCCCGCGCCCGGCAGCGGGCTGTCGCCGACGCGCCCGGGCAGCTTGTTGGTCATACCGCCGGTGGAGGTCGCCGCCGCCAGGTTACCCGCCAGGTCGAGCGCCACCGCGCCGACGGTGCCCATCTTTTGACGTTCGTCAAGCGGAGCGGCGTGGTGGTCGAGGATAATCTCCCCGCCCGCTTTCGCCTCCTGCAGCTGCAGCAGTCGCTCGGGGGTGGAAAAGAGATCGTTATCGACGCGCGCCATCCCGCGGGAGAAGGCAAAATTTTCCGCGCCCTCGCCAATCAGCAGCACGTGCGGGCTCTCCTCGAGTACCAGACGCGCCGCCAGCACCGGATTACGCAAATGTTTGACCCCGGCCACCGCCCCCGCCTGCAGGCTATAGCCGTCCATCACGCAGGCGTCCAGCTCGTGGGTTTGATCGCGGGTAAATACCGCGCCCATCCCGGCGTTAAACAGCGGACACTCTTCCAGCAGCCGAACGGCCTCGGTCACGGTATCCAGCGCACTGGCGCCCGCGGCCAACATTTTCTGTCCGCTTTCGACGATAGCCGACAGCGCCGCCACGTACTCCCGCTCCCGCTCCGGCGTCATCTGCGCGCGGGAAATCGCCCCTGCGCCGCCATGAATTGCTATTACCGCCTTGCCCATTTCGCCAGTCCTTAACGATAAAGTAGAGAACCCCGCCCTGTCGTACCGCGTCGCGGCGCCGGTCTCATCAGGAATAAGGGTATTGATATCATTATATTGCTGAATGTCTTATACAATTTTTGAATATAGAAAGTGCGGCCAGCAATGTAAAGCCTCCTGGCCAGGTGGCATACAGCCCGCGCCGCTTTTCTGCCATAATAGGCGTTTTCGCTGTTTTGCCCGCAGGAGTGACCCATGGATTTTACCGCCGGACTGATGCCGCTCGACACAGCCCTCACCCAGATGCTCGATCGTATTACGCCGCTGAGCGCGACGGAAACTGTACCGCTGTTGCAGGCCTTCTCGCGCGTCACCGCCCATGACATTGTCTCCCCGCTGGATGTTCCCGGCTTTGATAACGCGGCGATGGATGGCTATGCCGTCCGGCTGAGCGACCTCCGCGATGGCGCCGCGCTGCCGATCGCGGGTAAGGCCTTTGCCGGCCAGCCTTTCAACGACGCCTGGCCTGGCGGCACCTGTATCCGCATTATGACCGGCGCGCCGGTGCCGGCTGGCTGCGATGCAGTGGTGATGCAGGAAGAGACCGAACAGAGTGACAGCGGCGTGCGCTTTACCGCGCCGGTAAAAGCCGGGCAGCATATTCGCCGTCGCGGAGAAGATATCGCCCACGGTGCAGTGGTCTTCCCGGCGGGTACGCCCCTGACGGTAGCGGAGCTGCCGGTGCTGGCTTCGCTGGGCATTGCCGAGGTCGAGGTGGTGCGCAAGGTTCGCGTCGCGGTCTTCTCGACCGGCGATGAACTGCAGCTGCCGGGCCAGCCGCTCGGCGACGGCCAGATTTATGATACCAACCGCCTGGCGGTGCACCTGATGCTGCAGCAGCTGGGCTGCGAGGTCATTAACCTCGGCATTATTCCTGACGACCCGGCGAAGCTGCGTGACGCGTTTATCGCCGCCGACCAGCAGGCCGACGTGGTCATCAGCTCCGGCGGCGTCTCGGTGGGCGAAGCCGACTACACCAAAACCATTCTTGAAGAGCTGGGCGAAATCGGCTTCTGGAAGCTGGCGATCAAGCCGGGCAAACCCTTCGCCTTCGGCAAGCTCAGCAGCAGCTGGTTCTGCGGCCTGCCGGGCAATCCGGTTTCCGCCACCGTCACCTTCTGTCAGCTGGTGCAACCCCTGCTGGCGAAGCTATCCGGTAACCACGGTTCGCTTCAGGCGACCCGTCTGCGGGTTCGCGCCGCCACGCGGCTGAAAAAGTCCCCGGGCCGCCTCGATTTTCAGCGCGGAATTCTGCAGCGCAACCCGGACGGCGAACTGGTGGTAACCACCACCGGTCATCAGGGCTCGCACATATTTAGTTCCTTCAGCCTCGGCAACTGCTTTATCGTGCTGGAGCGTGAGCGCGGCCACGTGGAAGCAGGCGAATGGGTCGAGGTCGAACCGTTCAGTCACCTGTTTGGGGGGCTGTAATGGCCGTGGAGCTGAGCGATAAAGAGATGCTGCGCTATAACCGGCAGATCGTCTTGCGCGGTTTTGATTTTGACGGTCAGGAGCGGTTAAAAGCCGCTCGCGTGCTGGTGGTCGGCCTCGGCGGGCTCGGTTGCGCCGCCGCCCAGTATCTGGCGGCCGCGGGGGTGGGCCAGCTTACCCTGCTCGATTTCGATACCGTCTCGCTGTCCAACCTCCAGCGCCAGACGCTGCACAGCGACGCCACCCTCGGCCAGCCGAAGGTGGATTCCGCTCGCGAGGCGCTGGCGCGTATTAACCCGCACGTTCATCTGGTGCCGCTCAATGCCTTGCTGGATGAGACCGCGCTGGCGGCGCAGATTGCCGATCACGATCTGGTGCTCGACTGTACCGACAACGTCGCCATTCGTAACCAGCTCAATGCCGGCTGCTTTCGCCATCACACCCCGCTGGTCTCCGGGGCGGCGATCCGCATGGAGGGGCAAATTAGCGTCTTCACGTATCAGGAGGGCGAACCCTGCTACCGCTGCCTGAGCCGCCTGTTTGGCGAAAACGCCCTCACCTGCGTCGAAGCCGGGGTGATGGCCCCGCTGGTGGGCACTATCGGTTCGCTGCAGGCCATGGAAGCCATTAAACTGCTGAGCGGCTACGGCACGCCTGCCAGCGGGAAAATCGTCATGTACGATGCCATGACCTGCCAGTTCCGCGAAATGAAGCTGCCGCGCCACCCGCAGTGCGAGGTCTGCGGCTCGCATTAACACCCCACCACCGGCAACGAAAGTCGCCGGTGGTTTTGCGACCTCTCTCGTTATTTTCTCCCCGCTGGCTTATCCCCCTCTCGCTTGTTGATTTACGTCAATATAACTTTCATTCGAAAGTGTTTTTATATTCATACGCAAACAAGAGGGTAAATCATGATCTTCAACATCCAGCGCTATTCCACCCATGACGGCCCAGGGATCCGCACCGTCGTCTTCCTGAAAGGCTGCTCGCTGGGCTGCCGCTGGTGCCAGAATCCGGAAAGCCGTGCCCGCAGCGAAGACCTGCTGTATGACCCGCGCCTGTGCCTTGCCGGTTGCGATCTGTGCCAGCGGGCGGCGCCGGATGTCATCACCCGTACCCTGGATGGTCTGATCATTCATCGGCAAAAGGTTAACGATAAGCATATTACCGCGCTGCGCGACTGCTGCCCCACGACCGCGCTGACGGTCTGCGGCGAGGAGAAAAGCGTCGAAGAGATCATGGCGACGGTGCTACGCGATAAACCGTTTTACGATCGCAGCGGCGGCGGTATTACGCTTTCCGGCGGCGAACCCTTCATGCACCCGGAGCTGGCGCAGGCGCTGTTCGAGGCCAGTCATCACGCGGGCATTCATACCGCCGTGGAAACCTGCCTGCACGTGCCGTGGAAATACATTGCTCCCTCCCTGCCCTCTGTTGACCTGTTTCTGGCCGACCTCAAGCATGTCGACGAAGCTGTGTTCCAGCAATGGACCGACGGCAGCGCCCGACGGGTGTTAGATAACCTGCAGCGCCTGGCGCAGGCAGGGAAAAAAATGATTATTCGCGTGCCGTTAATCCAGGGGTTCAACGCCAGCGAAGCCGACATTACCGCCATTATCAATTTTGCTGCCGACCGTTTGCAGGTCAGCGAAATCCATTTCCTGCCGTACCACACGCTGGGAATGAATAAATACCAACTACTCAGTCAGCCCTATACTGCACCGGATAAACCGCTGGATGCTCCTGAGCTGCTCGCCTTTGCGCAGGATTACGCGCGAAGCAAGGGGCTAACGGCGATATTACGAGGATAACCCTATGACTACTCTGAAACTCAACACGCTCAGCGCCCGCATCCAGGCCCATAAAATGGCGCTGGTGCATATCGTCAAGCCGCCAGTTTGTACCGAGCGCGCCCGCCACTACACTGAGATGTATCAGCAGCATCTTGATAAACCGATCCCGGTGCGCCGTGCGCTGGCGCTGGCTCACCATCTGGCTGAGCGCACCATCTGGATCAAGCACGATGAGCTGATCGTCGGCAACCAGGCCAGCGAAGTGCGCGCCGCGCCGATTTTCCCGGAATACACTGTCAGCTGGATTGAAAAAGAGATCGACGATCTCGCCGATCGCCCGGGTGCCGGCTTCTCGGTCAGCGAAGAAAACAAACGCGTACTGCATGAAGTGTGCCCATGGTGGCGCGGCCAGACCGTGCAGGACCGCTGCTACGGTATGTTTACCGATGAGCAAAAGGCGCTGCTCGCCACCGGTATCATCAAAGCGGAAGGCAATATGACCTCCGGTGATGCTCACCTGGCGGTCAACTACCCACTGCTGCTGGAAAAAGGGCTCGACGGGATGCGCGCCAAAGTCGCCGAACGCCGCTCGCGCATTAACCTGACGGTACTGGAAGACCTGCACGGCGAACAATTCCTGAAAGCGATCGATATCGTGCTGGAAGCCGTGAGCGATCACAGCAAACGCTTCGCCGCGCTGGCGCGCGAAATGGCGGCGAAAGAGGCGCGCGAACCGCGTCGCGACGAGCTGCTGACAATCGCCGAAAACTGCGAAGTCATCGCCCATGAACCGCCGAAAACCTTCTGGCAGGCGCTGCAGCTGTGCTATTTCATTCAGCTGATCCTGCAGATTGAATCCAATGGTCACTCGGTCTCCTTTGGCCGTATGGACCAGTACCTGTACTCGTACTATCGTCGCGATGTTGAGATCCAGCAGTCGCTGGATCGTGAACAGGCCATTGAGCTGCTGCATAGCTGCTGGCTGAAGCTGCTGGAGGTCAACAAGATCCGCTCCGGCTCACACTCCAAGGCTTCTGCCGGCAGCCCGCTGTACCAGAACGTCACCATTGGTGGCCAGAATCTGGTAGACGGGAAGCCGCAGGACGCGGTCAATCCGCTATCGTATGCCATCCTTGAATCCTGCGGTCGTCTGCGTTCTACCCAGCCGAACCTCAGCGTGCGCTACCACGCCGGGATGAGCAACGACTTCCTTGACGCCTGCGTTCAGGTGATCCGCTGCGGCTTCGGTATGCCGGCCTTCAACAATGACGAGATCGTAATCCCGGAATTCATTAAGCTGGGCATCGAGCCGCAGGACGCCTACGATTACGCCGCTATCGGCTGTATCGAAACCGCGGTCGGCGGTAAGTGGGGCTACCGTTGCACCGGCATGAGCTTCATTAACTTCGCGCGGGTGATGCTGGCGACGCTGGAAGGCGGCCGCGATGCCACCAGCGGCGAAGTGTTCCTGCCGCAGGAGCACGCCCTGTCGAAAGGCAACTTCGCTAACTTCGACCAGGTGTTGGCCGACTGGGATACCCAGATCCGCTACTACACCCGGAAGTCGATTGAGATTGAGTATGTGGTTGATACCATGCTGGAGGAGAACGTCCACGATATTCTCTGCTCGGCGCTGGTGGACGACTGCATCGAACGGGCGAAGAGCATTAAGCAAGGCGGCGCGAAGTATGACTGGGTTTCCGGCCTGCAGGTGGGCATCGCCAACCTCGGCAACAGCCTGGCGGCAGTGAAAAAACTGGTCTTCGATCAGGGCGCCATTGGCCAACAGGAACTGGCGAAGGCGCTGGCGGAAGACTTCGAAGGGCTGACTCACGAGCAGCTGCGCCAACGGTTGATCAACGGTGCACCGAAGTACGGTAACGATGATGACAGCGTGGACGAACTGCTGGCGCGGGCCTATCAGACCTATATCGATGAGTTGAAGCAGTATCACAACCCGCGCTATGGCCGCGGCCCGATTGGCGGCAACTATTACGCCGGGACATCGTCTATCTCCGCCAACGTCCCGTTCGGCGCGCAGACCATGGCCACGCCGGATGGCCGTAAAGCGCACGCCCCGCTGGCGGAAGGGGCCAGCCCGGCCTCCGGTACCGACCATCTGGGGCCAACGGCGGTCATCAGTTCAGTGGGTAAACTGCCCACCGGGGCGATCCTCGGCGGCGTGCTGCTTAACCAGAAGCTGAATCCATCAACGCTGGAGAACGAGTCCGACAAGCAGAAGCTGATGGTGCTGCTGCGTACCTTCTTCGAGGTGCATAAAGGCTGGCATATCCAGTACAACATCGTGTCGCGCGAGACGCTGCTGGAGGCGAAGAAACATCCTGACCAGTACCGCGATTTAGTGGTCCGCGTCGCTGGATACTCGGCGTTCTTCACCGCCCTGTCGCCGGATACTCAGGACGATATCATCGCCCGTACCGAGCATACGCTGTAACCCTTCGTGCCCGCTGGCGCTACGCTTAGCGGGCCAACCCAGTTCAGCAGGCCGGGTAAGGCCACTCCACCACCCGGCATTTTTTCTCTGCGTGCACTTTCATTCGAAATAAATTTGTGCTCCCCATCACATTGTAATTAGAATGTTACTGGTCGAAGTTAAGCCAGGAGCACTCTCTTATGACCGTTAAAGTTATCGTCACCGATATGGACGGAACTTTTCTCAATGACGCCAAGCAGTACGACCGCCCGCGTTTCCTCGCCCAGTTTGCGCAGCTCAAGCAGCAAGGTATTGAATTTGTTGTCGCCAGCGGTAACCAGTACTATCAGCTGATCTCCTTTTTCCCGGAAATTCGCGAGCAGATTTCATTCGTCGCAGAAAACGGCGCTCTGGTTTATGAACATGGCAAGCAGTTGTTCCACGGCGAACTGACCCGTCACGAATCACAGGTGGTGATTGGCGAACTGCTGAAAGATCCGCAGCTGAACTTTGTCGCCTGCGGCCTGCAGAGTGCCTACGTCAGCGATAAAGCCCCGGACGCCTTTGTCGCGCTGATGGCGAAGCACTACCATCGCCTGCAGCGAGTGAGCGACTATCACGCCATCAACGACACCCTGTTTAAATTCTCGCTTAATCTGCCGGACAGCGAGATCCCACAGCTGATCGATAAGCTGCACGTGTCGCTCGACGGCATCATGAAGCCGGTCACCAGCGGCTTTGGCTTTGTCGATTTGATTATCCCTGGCCTGCATAAAGCCAACGGCATCAGCCGCCTGCTCAAACGCTGGAACCTTTCGCCGCAGCAGTGCGTCGCCATCGGCGACAGCGGCAATGACGCCGAAATGCTGAAGCTGGTGAAATACGCCTTCGCCATGGGTAACGCCGCCGACAGCATTAAGGCCATTGCGGGTTATACCACCGACGATAATAACCATGACGGCGCGCTGAACGTCATTCAGGCCGTCCTCGATAGTACCACTCCCTTCAACGCGTGACCCTTCGCCGGGGTCTCATGCCCCGGCTTTTCCATTTTGTGCGCCGCAGCAAGATTTTAAACTTGCATTAACTCCATTTTAACTTAAATTAACGTTTGTAAGATTTAATACTTTCGAACGAAAGAAACAGCGAGGTTATTATGGCTGCTCTCCCGACTCACGAAACATTACCTGCCGATCACAAAGCGGCGATTCGCCAGATGAAACAGGCCCTACGCGCGCAAATCGGTGACGTTCAGGCGGTATTTGATAAACTTTCCGCGCACATCACAGAGCGTCTGGACGAAATTGAGGCCCTGAAAGCCGCCGGCCAGGAGGTTTGGCCGACGATCCCGTTCAGCGATATCGCCGAAGGAAGAGTGAGCGATGCCCAGCGCGCGGCGATTAAGCGCCGCGGCTGCGCGGTGATCAAGGGGCACTTCCCGCGCGAACAGGCGCTGGCCTGGGACAACGCCATGCTGGAATACCTGGATCGCAATCATTTCGACGACGTGTACAAAGGCCCCGGCGACAGCTTCTTCGGTTCGCTGGAGGCTTCGCGCCCGGAGATCTATCCGATCTACTGGTCCCCCTCGCAAATGCAGGCGCGCCAGAGTAATGAAATGGCGGCAGTGCAATCCTTCCTTAACCGCTTGTGGCGCTTTGAGCAGGACGGCACACGCTGGTTCGACCCGGATGTCAGCGTGATTTACCCCGACCGTATTCGCCGCCGTCCGCCGGGAACCACTTCGAAGGGGCTGGGCGCGCATACCGATTCCGGGGCGCTGGAGCGCTGGCTGCTCCCCGCCTACCAGCAGGTCTTCGCCAACGTCTTTAATGGCCATATCGACGCCTACGATCCGTGGGACGCCGCGCACCGTACCGAAGTGGAAGAGTATACCGTCGACAACACCACCAAATGCTCGGTGTTCCGCACCTTCCAGGGCTGGACGGCGCTGTCGGACATGATCCCGGGACAGGGGCTGCTGCACGTGGTGCCGATCCCCGAGGCGATGGCTTATGTGCTGCTGCGCCCGCTGCTTGACGATGTGCCAGAAGATGAGCTGTGCGGCGTCGCGCCGGGCAGAGTGCTGCCGATCTCTGAGCAGTGGCACCCGCTCTTAATTAAAGCGTTAAGCTCAATTCCGGCGCTGAATGCCGGCGATTCGGTCTGGTGGCACTGCGATGTGATTCACTCGGTGGCGCCGGTGGAAAATCAACAGGGCTGGGGCAACGTGATGTACATCCCCGCCGCGCCGATGTGCGAGAAGAATCTCGCCTACGCGCAGAAAGTGAAAGCCGCTCTGGAAAAAGGCGCCTCGCCGGGAGATTTCCCGCGCGAGGACTATGAAGCCAGCTGGCAGGGCCGCTTCACCCTGGAGGATCTGAATATTCACGGCAAACGGGCGCTGGGTATGCCGGTCTAATCGTCATACGGCCCCGGCGTTTCATGTCGTTAGTCACCCGGGTAAGGCGGAAACCGCCACCCGGGTAACGGACAGGGATTACTCAATACCTTTGCTGCGCAGGTAATCTTCGTAGTTGCCGCTGAAGTCGATCACGCGTTCCGGGGTGATCTCCAGGACGCGGGTGGCCAGAGAACTCACGAACTCACGGTCATGGGAGACGAAGATCAGGGTGCCCTGATACATCTCCAGCGCCATGTTCAGCGATTCAATGGATTCCATATCCAGGTGGTTGGTCGGTTCGTCCATCACCAGGATGTTTGGCTTCTGCATCATCAGCTTACCGAACAGCATGCGCCCTTTCTCGCCACCGGAGAGGACCTTAGCCGGCTTTTTAATATCGTCCTGGCTAAACAACAGACGGCCGAGGATGCTGCGCACCGCCTGCTCGTCGTCGCTTTCCTGCTTCCACTGACTCATCCACTCGAAGACCGTCAGGTCGTTTTCGAACTCGTACTCATGGTCCTGCGCGTAGTAGCCGATTTGCGCGTTTTCAGACCATTTCACGCTGCCGTTGTCCGGCTGCAGTTCGCCCACCAGGGTTTTCAGCATGGTGGATTTACCCACGCCGTTAGCCCCCAGAATGGCAATCTTCTCGCCCACTTCCAGCAGCAGATTGACGTTTTTGAACAGCGGACCTTCATCAAAGCCTTTGGTAAGGGCTTCCACTTCCAGCGCATTACGGAACAGTTTCTTGTCCTGCTCGAAACGGATAAACGGGTTCTGACGGCTGGAGGCTTTGACCTCTTCCAGCTTGATTTTGTCAATCTGACGCGCGCGCGAGGTCGCCTGACGTGATTTAGAAGCGTTGGCGCTGAAGCGGCTAACAAAGGACTGCAGGTCCGCAATCTGCGCTTTTTTCTTGGCGTTATCCGCCAGCAGACGCTCCCGCGCCTGGGTGGCCGCGGTCATGTATTCGTCGTAGTTGCCCGGATAGACGCGCAGTTCGCCGTAGTCAAGGTCCGCCATATGGGTGCAGACCATGTTCAGGAAGTGACGGTCGTGCGAAATGATGATCATGGTGCTGTCGCGATCGTTCAGCGTCTGCTCCAGCCAGCGAATGGTGTCGATGTCCAGGTTGTTGGTTGGTTCATCAAGCAGCAGGATGTCCGGATTGGAGAACAGCGCCTGCGCCAGCAGAACACGCAGTTTCCAGCCCGGCGCGACTTCGCTCATCGGGCCGTAATGCTGTTCAACCGGAATGCCGACGCCGAGCAGCAGTTCGCCCGCGCGCGCTTCTGCGGAGTAGCCGTCCATTTCGCCATATTTGACTTCCAGATCGGCCACTTTATAGCCATCTTCTTCGCTCATCGCCGCCAGGGCGTAGATGCGATCGCGCTCCTGCTTCACTTCCCACAGCTCGCCGTGGCCCATGATGACCGTATCCAGCACGGTGAACGCTTCAAAGGCGAACTGATCCTGACGCAGCTTACCGATACGCTCGTTCGGATCGAGAGAAACGTTGCCCAGCGTCGGTTCGAGATCGCCGCCGAGGATCTTCATAAAGGTCGATTTACCGCTGCCGTTGGCGCCGATCAGACCATAACGGTTGCCGCCGCCAAATTTAACGGAGATATTTTCGAACAGCGGCTTACTGCCAAACTGCATGGTAACGTTGCTGGATACTAGCACGGGGATATCCTGAAAAAAGAGTATGAGGGGTGTGATACAGCAGACATTATGCCAGCAAATGACACACTTTTCACGGCCTGCGGTAAATTCCGCCGCGGCGCTTGTGCTAAGGTCTTTGTCAGATGAGGCGGAAACCCGCGCTCAAACGGTTATTCTGTACGTCATTATGAGGAGCCCCATGACCACCAGCCTACCGCGACATCCGGCCTTTTTATCCCTGCAGGGCGGTATTAATTTTCGCGACCTGGGCGGCCAGCGTGCCGCCGACGGACGCCGTGTACGCAGCGGCAAGCTGCTGCGCTCCGGCGCGCTAAACCGGTTGACCGCAGAGGATCTCAACCACCTGGATACCCTGCCGCTCAGCCGGGTGCTCGACTATCGCGACCCCGGCGAAGTGCAGCGCACCCCGGACAAACTGAGCCCGCTTACCCACTATCTCAACGCGCCGGCCAATCCGCCCGTCAGCGAGGTCAACGCGAAGGTTACCGAGCTGAATGCCGCCACCCTTAACGCGCTGAACGGTGAACAGTTCATGCTGCAACTCTATCGCCAGCTGCCGTTTAACAACCCGGCCTATCGCCAGCTCGCCGCGTGGCTTACCACCCCTTTTGACGGCGCCTTACTGCAACATTGCGCGGTCGGCAAAGATCGCACCGGCGTCGGCTGCGCGTTAACCCTGTTCGCCGTCGGCTGCGACAGCGAAACGGTGATGGAGGAGTACCTGCTTACCCACGGCATGTTAACGCCGGTGGAGGAGTGGATGCTGGAAAGGCTGGGCAACGACCTGACCGCCCAGGGGCGCCAGAGTCTGGCGGATATCCTGACGGTGAAAGAGTCCTATCTCGCCGCCGCGCTGTCGGCCATCCACCAGCGCTATGGCACCGTCGACGCCTGGCTGGCGAAAGAGTATCAGCTCACCGCTCCGGTTCGCGCCGATCTGCAGACCCGGCTGCTGGAAGAATAGCGTTTTTTTCTACCCCGAGGGGGCGCTGGTGTCGCCCGCCGGGACGCGTCAGCAGGGACGACAGGGAAAAAAATGTGATTTCGTACACATCTGATTTACCTGTTCAGCGGAATGCACATATAATGCGCTCCCATCTACTGTCTGAATCATTTAACAAAGGCCTGTGTGGCGTTGATTTCGCACACGACATTAAAGACTATGAAATTATCTACACTCTTAGCGGCAGCCTTCGCCATCGTAGGCTTTTGCAATACAGCGTCTGCTGTCACCTATCCTTTGCCAACCGATGGCAGCCGTTTGGTTGGTCAGAACCAGGTCATCACCATTCCGGATGATAACAAGCAGCCGCTGGAATACTTCGCGGCGAAATATCAGATGGGGCTTTCCAACATGCTGGAAGCCAACCCGGGGGTGGACACCTATCTGCCGAAAGGCGGTAGCGTACTGAACATTCCTCAGCAGCTGATCCTGCCGGATACCGTGCATGAAGGGATTGTCATCAACAGCGCGGAAATGCGTCTGTACTACTACCCGAAAGGCACCAACACCGTCATCGTTCTGCCGATCGGGATCGGTCAGTTAGGCAAAGATACGCCGATCAACTGGACCACCAAAGTCGAACGTAAGAAAGCCGGCCCGACCTGGACGCCGACCGCCAAAATGCATGCTGAATACGCCGCTGCCGGCAACCCGCTGCCAGCCGTCGTACCGGCCGGCCCGGATAACCCGATGGGCCTGTACGCGCTGTATATCGGCCGTCTGTACGCCATCCACGGCACCAACGCTAACTTCGGTATCGGCCTGCGCGTAAGCCACGGCTGCGTGCGTCTGCGCAACGATGACATCAAATTCCTGTTTGAGAACGTGCCGGTCGGCACCCGCGTGCAGTTTATCGATGAACCGGTAAAAGCCACCACCGAGCCGGATGGCAGCCGTTATATTGAAGTTCACAACCCGCTGTCGACCACCGAAGCGCAGTTCCAGGGCGGCGAGATTGTGCCGATCACCCTGACTCAGCCGGTACAGGCGATCACCAGCCAGTCTGATGTCGATCAGAACGTGGTTGAGCAGGCTATTCAGAACCGCTCCGGTATGCCGGTGCGTCTGAACTAAGTTCTGCATGACGAGAAAAACGGCGGGCCTGATGCCCGCCGTTTTTTTATCTGTATTTTCCCGGGCGACTAAACCGTGCCACATCGCAGCCCCGCTACGCGCAGCGCCAGCTAGGGACCTCACATTAACCGTTATTAACGAGAATAATCCCACCGTGATCGTAGCGGTAGTGACAGTGGGCATACTCCAGCGGCGTGCCGTCTTCGAGATAGATAACCTGCTCCACCTCCAGCACCGGATCGGTCGGCTCGCAGTGAAGATGCTGCCTGTCCAGCTCGTCCGGTTTCATCGCCCGTACCACACGGTAAGAGCCCATCAGCTTCAGCCCCAGCGTCTCCTGCAGGTAGCGAAACACCGACCCTTCCAGATGGTTTTTAGTTAACCCTGGCACCAGCCCCACCGGCATAACCGTCAGGTCCAGCGATACTGGCTCGCCGTTGAGCAGCCGCAGGCGGACAAAGTCATACACCGGGGCATCGGCGTCGATCAGCAGCGAGCTTTGCTCCTTGTCGCTGGGAAAGCGCACCGCAAAGCGCACCACTTCGCTTTGTACCTCGCCAAGATGCTCCCAGGTTTTGGTGGCGCCGAAATAGTCGCTGCCGGGCAGCTCCCACTGCGACAGCTGAAGGAAATTTTTCCGCACAAAGGTGCCCTGCCCTTTACGGGTATAGATCAGCCCTTCGACGATTAACTGGCGCATCGCCTGCTGGATGGTCATCCGGCTGGTGCTGAACTCTGCCGCCAGCGCAAACTGGTCGGGTAGCGGCGCGCTGGCAGGATACTGCTGGCTGATGATACGTTTTTTTATTTCCCGCGCGATTTGCAGATACTTCGCCGTCATTCCCCGGTCCTTATCCATTCAGTGAGTGGCTGGCGGGCAGAATACACAATCTGACCGCCAGGACACCGTTACATCGTTTCGCCGTTGCTGTGGATCACCTGCTTCAGCCACGCATAGCTCTTCTTCGGCACCCGCCGCAGGTCCTTGAGGTCATGGTTCTCACGATTGACGTACACCACGCCGTAGCGCTTACGCATATCGCCCTGTGAGCTCAGGATATCGATTAATCCCCAGCCGAGATAGCCAATCACCTGCGCCCCATCCTCAAAGATGGCCGCTTTCATGGCGTTGATATGGTCGCGATGGTAGGCGATGCGGTAATCATCGGCAACCGGATGTTCACCATCCCAGGATTCGATCACCCCGATGCCGTTTTCAATCGGGAACACCGGCAGGCGCCAGTCGTTATAGTAGCGAGTAATGATCGTCCGGAAACCCAGCGGATCAATCTGCCAGTTCCATTCCGTCGCTTTCAGGAACGGGTTATCCTGGTTACCAAATAACATATAATTATTGACCGCAGTTCCCGGCGGGATGACATCGCTATTCAGTGTGCGGCTGGCGTAATAGCTGAACGCCAGATAATCGACCTTCACCGTCGCCATCAGCGCAAGATCCTCCGGACGATAGATATCGTCAAAGCCCTCGCGGGCGACAAAGTGCATCACCTCCGGGCTGTAACCCTCGCCGGCATAGGCCCGCAGCAGGTTCTGGTTTAAAAACTCATCCAGTTGCTGGGCGCAGAAAATATCCCGCGGCTTACAGGTGGCCGGATAGACCAGCGCGTGAGCCAGCATCCCACCCATCAGACACTGCGGCTTCGCCTGATGCAGATAATGGGTGAGATGGACATGCGCCATCATGACATGGTGCTGGATCAGATACAGCTCGCGCAGGGTTTTCTCTCCCTGCAGGTAGCCGGAAATCAGAAACGCTTCCGGCGAATGGTACAGATTCTGTTCATTGAAGGTTAGCCAGTACTTCACCTTATCGCCGTAACAGTCGATCATCTTCTGACCATAGCGGATAAAGGCATCCATTACCCGACGGTCGGTAAAACCGTTGTAGCGCTCCGCCAGGGAGAGCGGCATATCAAAATGGTACAGACAGATCATCGGCTCGATGCCGCGGGCAATAAGCTCATCGATAAACTGATGATAAAAGGCGATCCCTTCTTCATTAAACTCCCCATCCCCCTCCGGGCACACCCGGCTCCAGGCGATCTGGAAGCGGTAGCAGTTCATGCCCAGATCCTGCATCAAATCGAAATCTTCGCGGAAGCGATGATACGAGTCAGTCGCCACCTTCCAGTCCGAGGCGAACTCCGCCGGTTGACGAATATCGTACACCGACATCCCCTTGCCGCCCTCGTTCCACGCGCCTTCCGTCTGCATGCTGGAGACAGAATTACCCCATAAAAAATCTGCCGGTAGCGTCTTTTTCATACTGCACCTCGGTATATGACTAGTCATTTAAAATTTATGACTAGTCATATACCGAAAAACGAACAGGTAAGCAAAGCCCGGGATCGGTTTCTGTGAGCCGGACAAAAAAAGATCGCCCCGGGGGGCGATCCTGGCGATCGACGTGGATGAGGGCACGATGCTGAGATCAGGCGCTGAGTTTGAAGAGCCAGTAGCCGGTGAGCGCCGCCCACAGCAGCATGGGGATGGAGTACAGATGGAAGCGCCACCAGATGCGCCGATCGCCGGCCATGCGCAGGGCGATAATATTGGCCAAAGATCCCGGCAGCAGGCCAAAGCCGCCCACGTTAACCGCCCAGGCGAGCAGGATCGACGGCGGAACATAGTTGAGCAGCAGAATGGTCGAGGGCACGTTACTGATCACTTGCGACAGGCCGATGGCGGTCAGCCACAGTCCACCGCCGGAGAGCGTCCCCATCCCGCTCAGCACCTGGTGCAGGGCCGGCAGCTGGGTCAGCAGATGGACGTCAATAAACATCACCATAAACACCAACAGCAGTGACCAGTCGACATGGACGATCACCGCCCGGGCCAGCACCAGGAAGCCCAGCAGCACCAGTGCCAGTCCCCACAGGGCCTGATTCATCTCCAGCGCCGTCAGGAACACCAGATACAATCCCAGACAGCTCCAGACGAGCTTAGGCTGCCACGACGGCGCTCTGTCGCTGCTCTGGTAGCTGAGCCGCTTCGCCGGGAAACAGAACCAGCACAGCACCAGCAGGGTCAGCATCATCGCCGCCGCCAGCGGCAGCATCTGGCCGATAAACCCGAGGAAAGAGAGGCCGGATCGTCCCCACAGCAAAATATTCTGCGGGTTGCCGATCGGCGTCAGCAGCGACCCGGCGTTCACCGCCAGCGCTTCGAAAATAATCAGCCGGTTCACCGGGATGGCGCACCACTTTTTCAGCGTCAGCGTCAACGGCACCACAATAAACAGGGCGACGTCGTTGGTGAGAAAGGTGGACAGCAGCGCCGCCGCCAGCACCATAAAGATGGCCAGCTGCCGCTCTGTCACAAAGCGGCGGGCCATTTTACGCCCCAGCACGTCAAAATAGCCGCTTAATTCAATTCCCTTAGTCAACAGCATCAGACCGCTGAGCGTGACGATGGTATGCCAGTCAATGGCTGCTGGCCAGCTTGCCGGAACAAACGGCACGATGGCGCTGAGCACGCAGGCGATAATCAGCAGCAGGTGTAAAAACCGGTCGCGCAACAGCGACTGGACGAAGGGAAGAGTCATACTTCCTGGGATCCCTGTTTTTGGGTAAATTTCAGGAACATCGCCAGCGTCTCTTCGCTCACGTGATGCTCCATCCCTTCCGCATCGCGGCGGGCAATCTCCTGACTGACGCCAATCGCCAGCAGAAAGTTTTCCACAATTTGATGGCGCTCGCGGCTTTCCTGGGCCAGCTTCTCTCCCTCCGGGGTTAAGAAGATCCCGCGCCAGGGGATCTGTTCAATAAGACCGACGCTGGCCAGGCGTTTGAGCATTTTGGCGACCGTGGGCTGCGAAACGCCAAGACGCGCCGCCATATCCACCTGGCGCGCCTCCCCCACTTCGTTGATCAGATCGGAGATCAGCTCGACATAGTCATCGATCAGCTCGCGGCGATGCGCTTCCCGCACCTGACGGAACCCCTCAACGTGCTCTTCAACATTTACTAACTGCGTCACTTTTTTTGTTATTGGCTTACCTGCGCGACGGTTCATTGTGCTTCCTCATTCGTGTGACGCGTCAAGCATCATATAAAAAGATCCACATTGTAATGGATTGCGGCAAGAGCACAAAAAATTAACGTTTTAGCCATAGCTATAAAATATAGCCTGTGCTATATCTGTATGTAATGCAAACAGCCATCATGGATAGACGGTGTGAACAGGCAGGAGGAGAGCAGATGAGCGAATTCAAGAGGTGCTTAAACGTGTTTAGCCATTCACCCTTTAAAGTACGATTAATGCTGATCGGTATGCTGTGCGAGATGATCAACGGTAAACCGCAGCAAGACAAACCCAATCCCTGAAGCGGCGTCGCGGTACGCCGCTTCATTTTTCTGTCATCTTCTGCCGGTAAAATGGCCAGTTCCCCCCGTTTCCCTGACCTTTTTTCAAGTTTTGTAAGCGTCCTCGCAAAACAATCTGTTATGTCTGGTTGACCTTACCATTTACAAGCCCTATCTTTGCACAGCCCTGCCACATTCGCGGCTCGCAGAGACCCTCTTCACGCACTGTCCAGCAGGTTTTACCCCTTGACGCCAGGGGATGCGCATGGCCTCTTTTTGATTGTTTACTATGAATGTCACCACCCTGAAAGATACGCTGGTTGCCCGCCGACTGGCACCGAACCCATGGACAGGATTCTACTTTTTACAATCGCTGTTAATTAATCTGGCGCTGGGCTATGAATTTAGCCTGCTCTATACCGTGGCATTTACCTGCGTGTTACATCTTCTGTGGCGCGCTTTTCCGCGCGTCCAGAAAGTGGTGGTCGGCGCCTATTCGCTGCTGGCAGCCCTGTACTACCCCTTCGGCCAGGCCTACGGCGCTCCTAACTTCAACACCTTACTGGCGCTTCACGCCACCAACGTGGAAGAGTCCACCGAAATTCTGACCATCTTCCCGTGGTACAACTATCTGCTGGCGGTCTTCATTTTCGCGCTGGGTATCATTGCGGTCCGCCGCAGGATCGTCGCGCCCTCCCGCTGGGGAAAAATGGAAACCCTGGGCCTGCTGTTCACTCTCGGGGTCTTCTTTCTCCAGCCGGTGCAAAACCTCGCCTGGGGCGGCGTGTTCAAGGTGATTGATACCGGTTATCCGGCCTTTCGTTTTGTCAAAGACGTGGTGGTAAATAACAACGAGGTGCTGGACGAACAGGCGCGGATGGCGCAGCTGGCCGGCATGAAAGACAGCTGGCACGTGCTGGCGGTGAAGCCAAAGTACCATCTCTATGTGGTGGTGATCGGTGAAAGCGCGCGCCGCGACGCCCTCGGCGCCTTCGGTGGCCACTGGGACAACACGCCATTTGCCAGCTCGGTGAACGGGTATCTGTTTAACAACTATGTCGCTGCCAGCGGCTCGACGCAGAAATCACTCGGCCTGACGCTTAACCGGGTGGTCGACGGCAAACCGCAGTTTCAGGATAACTTTGTCACCCTCGCTAACCGCGCGGGTTTCCAGACCTGGTGGTTCTCCAACCAGGGGCAGATTGGCGAGTACGACACCGCTATCGCCAGCATTGCCAAACGTGCGGATGAAGTCCAGTTCCTGAAAAACGGCGATTTCGAAGCCAATAAAAATACCCAGGACGAGCAGTTATTAAAGCTGACCGAGCAGGTGCTCTCCACCCAGCGCACCCAGCCGCAGCTGATTGTCCTGCATCTGATGGGCTCTCATCCGCAGGCCTGCGACCGCACCAAAGGCAAATACACGGTGTTCGTCCAGTCAAAGGAGACCTCCTGCTATCTCTACAGCATGACGCAGACCGACACGCTGCTGGCTAAGCTCTACCGGCAGTTGCAAAATTCGGGCAATACCTTTTCACTGACCTATTTTTCCGATCATGGCCTGGCGTTCAAGGAGCGGGGAAAAGAGGTGCAGTATCTGGCGCATGACGATAAGTTCCAGCAGAACTTCCAGGTGCCGTTTATGGTGCTCTCCAGCGATGACAAAGCGCATAAAGTGATTAAGGCGCAGCGTTCGGCGAATGATTTCCTCAGCTTCTTCTCCCAGTGGACCGGGATTCAGGCGGCAGAGATCGCCCCGCGCTACCGGTTTATCTCCGAGCAAAAGGCCGGTCCGGTGTATATCACCAACTTCCAGCTGCAGAAGGTCGATTATTCCCACCTCGGCACCGATGAGTTCACGGTCAACTAATCGTTCAGTCCCGGCCAACCGGCCGGGCCGCCTGCCAGCAGGCAAAAAAAATCCGCCCCGAGAGGCGGATTTTTCATATCACCGGAGTGATTAGAAGCGGTAACCCACGCCAGCAATCCAGGTACCGACGTCAACGTTACGAATACGAGACTGCTCGTAGGAGAAGTCCAGGGCAACGTTTTCGATCGGGTTGAACTGCAGACCAGCACCGTAAGAGAAACCGTAGTCGCTCATATCGGATTTCTGGTTCGGGAAGTTGTTGTTCTGGAATTTACCGTAACCAACACCCACTACGCCGTAGATGCTTGCCCAGTCGTTCAGACGGTAAGCCGGACCTGCGGTGATGCCGTAGTACTGACCTTTGTTGTAAGTACCGTTGCTGGTGTTATCCTTTTCGGTGTAGGTGAAGGAACCGATAACACCCAGCGGGTTGTTATCTTGCTCGTAACGGTATTTCAGGTTGAAACCGCCAGCTTTGTTCGCTTTACCCTGCATGTCGCTCTGCGCGTAACCGCCGGTTACGGTAGAAGTTGCAGCAAATGCAGTGGTACCTACGGATGCAGCCAGAACAACGGCCAGTGCTGAAAGACGTGCAATTTTATTCATAACCACCTCAAATGTGTTTCTAATAAGTCCTAAGCCTTAAATATATCAAAAATTTTTGGGAAACTCTTTGGAGTTTACATTGTCTAACATACTTTTTCATGTAACCAAAAGTTTCCATATTTCTATAACAATATGGAAAACAACAGTTTTTGTCGTTAACTTACATCTTAACGCTCATTAAGAAATTCGCAAGCATCCAGATTAATCCTAATCGACGGGCGCATTTCTCAGCCATGTTCGCCATTGTACTGTTTTTAGCCCCGTTTTTTTCAACATTAGCTCAACCGCTACCCGCTAATTCCAGTACACTGGAACTTTTACGACTTTTGACAAAACCTGACAGGAGAAAGGATGCCCGGTCCATCCCGAAAAACAGCGGCATGGTTGCCGATAGTTGTGATTTTAGTCGCGATGACCTCAATTCAGAGCGGCGCCTCGCTCGCCAAATCGCTGTTCCCGGTGGTCGGTGCCCCGGGCGTCACCGCCCTGCGCCTGGCGCTCGGGACGCTGATCCTGGTGGTGGTATTCAAGCCATGGCGGCTACGTTTCTCACCGGCGCAGCGCGTGCCGCTGCTGCTGTACGGCCTGGCGCTCGGGGCGATGAACTACCTCTTTTATTTATCCCTGCAGCGCATTCCGCTCGGCGTGGCGGTAGCTCTGGAATTTACCGGCCCGCTGGCGGTGGCGCTGTTCGGTTCGCGTCGTCCGCTGGATTTCGTCTGGGTGGCGCTGGCTATCCTCGGATTGTGGTATCTCCTGCCGCTGGGGCAGAACGTGGCGCAGGTTGATTTAACCGGCGCGCTGTTCGCCCTTGGCGCCGGCGCGTGCTGGGCGGTCTATATCCTGACCGGGCAACGTGCTGGTGAAGAGCATGGGCCAGCCACGGTGGCGATGGGGTCGCTTATCGCCTCGCTGGTGTTTGTGCCGTTAGGCATGGCGCAGGCCACCGATACGCTGTGGCAGTGGTCGCTGCTGCCGCTGGGGCTGGGGATCGCCATTCTCTCCACCGCGCTGCCCTATTCTCTCGAGATGATGGCCCTGACGCGCCTGCCGACGCGCACCTTCGGCACGCTGATGAGCCTTGAGCCAGCCTTAGCCGCTCTCTCTGGTATGGTCTTTCTCGGTGAAACCCTGAAGCTCTCCCAGACCCTGGCGCTGGGCGCGATTATCATCGCCTCAATGGGCGCCACGCTGACCATGCAGCGACAAAGTAAAATCGAGCAAGTCGATATCAATTAACATTCTGTTACGGCGGCAGCCCGCAGCGCCTGCGGGCCCGTTTTTATCAATTAACCGTCTGATCCTTCAGTTCTTTTTAAATAACCAACCGCTTTGCGCTATCAGAGTGATATGGCCTGCCGATGCCGCATACTTAAAATCCCTTGCTATACTTAGTCCCGAAGTTACCTGGGACAACGCTCCACATCATTCCGATTTGAAATGTGACGAGCATCAATATCAAGAGGATATGAAACGATGAGTACCGCAAAACTGGTTAAATCAAAAGCGTCTAATCTGGTCTATACCCGCAACGATGTCGCTGACAGCGAAAAGAAAGCGACCATTGAGCTGTTGAATCGCCAGGTGATCCAGTTCATTGACCTGTCTCTTATCACCAAGCAGGCACACTGGAATATGCGCGGTGCGAACTTTATCGCCGTGCACGAAATGCTGGATGGCTTCCGTACCGCGCTGACCGAACATCTGGACACCATGGCCGAGCGTGCCGTACAGCTGGGCGGCGTCGCCCTGGGCACCACTCAGGTCATTAACAGCAAAACGCCGCTGCAGAGCTACCCGCTGGACATCCATCACGTTCAGGATCACCTGAAAGCACTGGCTGACCGCTATGCGGTGGTAGCGAACGATGTGCGCAAAGCGATCGACGAAGCCAAAGACGAAGATACCGCAGATATTTTCACCGCGGCCTCCCGCGATCTGGATAAATTCCTGTGGTTCATCGAAGCGAATATTGAATAAGGCTCTGCCGCCGGCTGCTTCGCGGTCGGCGGCGCCTGTTACTTTTCCTACCGCTTTTCCTTTCCCTTTTCTTCTCAAGCCATTCATCAACAGCGGGTCATGCACCTTTTTAGGGCAGCGTATTGATGAAAATGCGCACAAAAGTAAAACAATTGTAATAATCACCTCACACAATCGTTACACCGAGATTGTTTTCCCGTCAGTGTTTGCGCTAAAAATGGGCTCGTAATTCAGCGACCTGATGATGCACCAAAATAACGCCCCGTTATGGTGCGATCGCTATCCCAAACGATCGATATTGTGCAACCACTGCCGCTTCGTTTGTTAGAAAACAACAAGTTGTAAAAGTGGCACGATTTTTTCATTAGGCTAGTCGTTCTCGCAGGGGATCGTCCCGTGGATATAAAAGGAAATGCTATGAAGTCTGTATTTAAAGTTTCACTGGCTGCACTGACCCTGGCTTTTGCGGTTTCTTCCCATGCCGCCAATAAGACGCTGGTTGTCGCCACCGATACGGCGTTCGTCCCGTTCGAATTTAAGCAAGGCGATAAATATGTCGGGTTTGACGTTGACCTGTGGGCGGCTATCGCTAAAGAGCTGAAGCTCGACTACACCCTGAAGCCAATGGACTTCAGCGGCATTATCCCGGCGCTGCAAACTAAAAATATCGATCTGGCGCTGGCCGGGATCACTATCACCGAAGAACGTAAAAAAGCGATCGACTTCTCCGACGGCTACTACAAAAGCGGCCTGCTGGTGATGGTTAACGCCAACAATAACGACATCAAAGATGTCAAAGATCTGAACGGTAAAGTGGTGGCGGTGAAGAGCGGTACCGGCTCCGTTGATTACGCGAAAGCCAATATCAAAACCAAAGACCTGCGTCAGTTCCCGAACATCGATAACGCCTACATGGAGCTGGGTACCGGCCGCGCTGATGCCGTGCTGCACGATACACCGAATATTCTCTACTTCATCAAGACCGCCGGCAACGGCAAGTTCAAAGCGGTAGGGGAATCACTGGAAGCGCAAAACTACGGTATCGCCTTCCCGAAAGGCAGCGACGAGCTGCGTGAGAAAGTGAACGGCGCGCTGAAAACGCTGCGCGAGAACGGCACCTACAACGAAATTTATAAAAAATGGTTCGGCACTGAACCAAAATAATAAGAATCAACTTCGCCGGACGCAGGTCCGGCGAAATAACCACGATCTTCCGATGCCCGCTGTGCGGAAGAGCGTATTTTGGCGGAGGCATTCCTCTGCTCTCGACACGGTAACAGGAACGTATTATGCAGTTTGACTGGAGTGCCATCTGGCCTGCCATTCCGATTTTGCTGGAAGGCGCCAAAATGACGCTGTGGATTTCCGTCCTCGGCCTGGCCGGCGGCCTGATAATCGGTCTGGTGGCCGGTTTCGCCCGCTGCTTCGGCGGCTGGATCGCCAACCACATCGCACTGGTGTTTATTGAAATCATTCGCGGCACCCCGATTGTGGTGCAGGTCATGTTCATCTACTTTGCGCTGCCGATGGCCTTTAGCGACCTGCGCATCGACCCCTTCTCCGCAGCGGTAGTGACCATCATGATTAACTCGGGCGCCTATATCGCGGAAATTACCCGCGGCGCGGTGCTCTCCATTCATAAAGGCTTCCGCGAAGCGGGCCTGGCGCTGGGCCTGTCGCGTCGCGAAACCATTCGCCACGTGATCCTGCCGCTGGCGCTGCGCCGCATGCTGCCGCCGCTGGGCAACCAGTGGATCATCAGCATCAAGGACACCTCGCTGTTCATCGTCATCGGCGTCGCCGAACTGACCCGTCAGGGACAGGAGATCATCGCGGGCAACTTCCGCGCCCTGGAAATCTGGAGCGCCGTTGCCGTGATTTACCTGATTATCACCCTGGTCCTGAGCTTTATTCTGCGCCGTCTTGAAAGAAGGATGAAAATCCTGTGATTGAATTTAAAAACGTTTCCAAGCACTTTGGCCCGACCCAGGTGCTGCACGATATCTCCCTGAAGATTAATCAGGGTGAGGTGGTGGTCATTATCGGCCCTTCCGGCTCCGGTAAGTCAACGATGCTGCGCTGCATCAATAAACTGGAAGAGATCACCAGCGGCGATCTGATTGTCGATGGCCTGAAGGTCAACGACCCGAAGGTGGACGAACGTCTGATCCGTCAGGAAGCCGGGATGGTATTTCAGCAGTTTTATCTGTTCCCGCACCTGACGGCGCTGGAGAACGTCATGTTTGGTCCGCTGCGGGTCCGCGGCGCCAGCAAGCAGGCGGCAGAGAAACAGGCGAAAGATCTGCTGGCGAAAGTCGGTCTGGCTGAGCGCGCGCATCACTATCCGTCTGAACTCTCCGGCGGCCAGCAGCAGCGTGTAGCCATCGCCCGCGCGCTGGCGGTGAAGCCAAAGATGATGCTGTTTGATGAACCGACCTCAGCACTCGACCCGGAACTGCGCCATGAAGTGCTCAAGGTGATGCAGGATCTGGCGGAAGAAGGCATGACGATGGTGATCGTGACCCACGAAATCGGTTTCGCCGAAAAAGTGGCCTCGCGGCTGATCTTTATCGATAAAGGCCGGATCGCCGAAGACGGCAACCCGCAGGAGCTGGTGAAGAACCCGCCAAGCCCGCGCCTGCGCGAATTCCTGCAGCACGTCGCTTAATCCACAGCGGCTCTCTCCCCCATAGAGAGCCGCTTTCCAGATTCCTCTTCCCTCCCCTTTCGCCATCGGCTTCTATACTTACCCGTTTACGTTGCAACGGAGGTGCCCATGCCGTGGATCCTGCTTTTGCTCGCCGCGCTGTTTACTGCCCCGCTTTCCGCCGCCGCCCTGCCCGGCGTCCCGGCGGCCAACACCGATAAAAACAGCGCCAGCGAACCCGATGTAGAACAGAAAAGAGCGGCTTATGCCGCCCTGGCCGACGTGCTGGCCAACGACAGCGCCCGTCAGGAGCTTATTGACCAGTTGCGGAAAGCGGCCGCCACGCCGCCGCCCGATAACACCCCGACGCTGACGCCACCGGCGGTGAAAGAAGAGACCACGGTGCTGGAGAACGTCACCCAGATCAGTCGGGAATACGGTGAGCAGCTCTCGTCACGCTTTTCCCAGCTGTGGCGCAATATCACCGGCTCACCGCATAAGCCCTTTAATCTGCAAACCTTTACCAGCGCGGCCTGGCATTTTTTACTACTGGCCGGGCTGGTGTTTGCCTTCTGGTGGCTGGTGCGCCTCGCAGCGCTGCCGTTGTATCGTAAAATGGGCGAATGGGGACGGCATAAAAATCGCGATCGCGGTAACTGGCTCCAGCTGCCCCTGACCATCGCCGGGGCGTTTATCATCGACCTGCTGCTGCTGACGCTGACCTTGTTTGTCGGTCAGCTGTTAAGCGATCGCCTGAATGGTAATAACCCCACCATCGCCTTCCAGCAGAGCCTTTTCCTCAACGCCTTCGCGCTGATTGAGTTCTTTAAAGCCATTCTGCGGCTCATTTTTTGCCCACGCATCCCGGCGCTCAGGCCCTTTAATCTCGGCGACGAGGCCGCGTCATACTGGAGTCTGCGCCTGAGCGCGCTCAGCAGCCTGATCGGCTACGGCCTGATCGTCGCCGTGCCGATTATTTCCAACCAGATGAATGTGCAGATTGGCGCACTGGCTAACGTCGTGATTATGCTGTGCATTACGCTGTGGGCGCTGTATCTGATCTTTCATAACAAAGCGGTGATTACTCAGGGGCTGATCCACCTGGCCGACCACTCACTCGCCTTCTTTAGCCTGTTTATCCGCGCCTTCGCGCTGGTCTGGCACTGGCTGGCCTGCGCCTACTTTGTGGTGCTCTTTTTCTTCTCCCTGTTCGACCCGGGCAACAGCCTGAAATTCATGATGGGCGCCACTCTGCGCAGCCTGGCGATTATCGGCGGTGCGGCGCTGGTGTCCGGCATCCTGTCGCGCTGGATAGCCAAAACCATCACCCTGTCGCCCGCGACCCAGCGAAACTATCCTGAGCTGCAAAAGCGGCTCAACGGCTGGATCTCCGCCTCGCTGAAGGCGGCGCGTATTCTCACCGTCTGCGTCGCCATCATGCTGCTGTTGAGCGCCTGGGGCCTGTTTGACTTCCGCGAATGGCTGCATAACGATGCCGGACAAAAAACGGTGGATGTGCTGATCCGCATCGCCCTCATCCTCTTCTTCTCTGCCATCGGCTGGACGGTGCTGGCCAGCCTGATCGAAAACCGGCTGGCCTCGGATATTCATGGCCGCCCGCTGCCCAGCGCGCGGGCCCGAACGCTGCTGACGCTGTTTCGCAACGCGCTGGCGGTGGTGATCAGCACCATCACGGTGATGATCCTGCTCTCGGAGATTGGGGTTAACATTGCGCCGCTGCTGGCGGGCGCCGGGGCGTTAGGGCTGGCGATTTCGTTTGGCGCGCAAACCCTGGTCAAAGACATTATCACCGGCATATTTATCCAGTTTGAAAACGGGATGAACACCGGCGATCTGGTCACCATCGGCCCTTTGACCGGTACCGTGGAACGCATGTCGATTCGCTCAGTAGGGGTGCGCCAGGATACCGGCGCCTATCACATTATTCCCTGGTCCTCGATCACCACTTTTGCCAACTTCGTGCGCGGCATTGGCTCGGTAGTCGCCAACTATGATGTCGACCGTCATGAGGATCTGGATAAAGCCAGCCAGGCGCTGAAGGCGGCGGTGGACGATCTGCTGGCCCAGGAGGAGATCCGCGGCCTGATCATTGGCGAACCATCATTCGCCGGGCTGGTGGGGCTGAGCAATACCGCCTTTACGCTACGCGTCAGCTTCACTACCCTGCCACTGAAGCAGTGGACGGTGCGCTTTGCCCTCGACACTCAGGTGAAAAAGCACTTCGATCGCGCCGGGGTTCGCGCGCCGGTACAGACCTGGCAACAGCTGCCGATGCCGGGCTCAGACAGCCCGGCCGCGGAGTAGCGTTAGAACGGACGGCGGCGTTTGGCGTCGTCCATAAAGCTCCAGGCGATAAAGCGGCTCTGCTTTTGCCCCTGGGCCATCTCTTTTTTCACCACTTTCACGGCCCCAACCTCGGTCAGCAGGCGGTAGAGCGGCGGCAGATTGTCGCCGCGCGACACCAGCGAGGTAAACCATTTCACCTGGCGGGCGAAGTCCTGGCTTTCGCGGATCATCTGCGAGATAAAGGCCACTTCGCCCCCTTCGCACCACAGCTCCTGCTGCTGACCGCCAAAGTTAAGCCCGCTGTCGGCGCCGAGTCCGAGATTGCGGCGCTTGCGCTCACCGCCCGCCCGGGCGCTCTCTGCAGAGTCATGGAACGGCGGATTACACAGCGTGGCGTCGTAGGTCTCGTTTTTGTGGATCACGCCGTGGAAGATGGCCTGACTCTCTTTTTGCCGGCGCAGACGGATCTGTCGGGTCAAGCCGGGGTTGCCATTGACAATCGCCTGTGCGCTGGCGAAGGCCTGCGGACTGATTTCGCTGCCGGTAAAACGCCAGCCGTACTCGTGAGCGCCAATCAGGGGATAGATGAGGTTGGCGCCGGTGCCAATATCAAGGATCGTGGCATCCTTCGGCACCTCACCGCTGTCTCCGGCCAGCAGATCCGCCAGATGATGAATATAATCGGCCCGCCCGGGCACCGGCGGACAGAGAAAGCCGTCAGGAATGTCCCAGTGTTTAACCGCGTAGAAATGCGCCAGCAGCGCTTTATTCAACGCCTTGACCGCCTGCGGATTGGCAAAATCAATAGTCTGCTCACCCAGCGGATTGAGCGTAATGTATCCCTGCAGGTCAGGATGCGCCTGGCACAGCGCGGGCAGGTCGTAGCGTTGATGGTGACGGTTACGCGGGTGTAACCCCGGTTTCTGGGCTTTCATGACAATCTCCTTTGAACAGCCGCGTAAGATACCCGTTGACGGCGGCGCGGTAAATAAGGGAGTCTGGATATCTCTATTATCCGTGACAGGTGCAGCATGTACTTTTATCAACCTTCGCAGGGCCACGGCCTGCCGCATGACCCGCTGAACGCGATTATCGGGCCTCGTCCGATAGGCTGGATCGCCTCACAGGACGCTGAGGGCCAGCGTAATCTGGCGCCATACAGCTTTTTTAACTGCTTTAACTATCGGCCGCCGATCATTGGTTTCGCCAGCAGCGGCTGGAAAGACAGCGTGCGAAATATCGTCGAAACGAAAGAGTTCGTCTGGAACCTGGCGACGCGCCCGCTGGCCGCCGCGATGAACGAAACTTCCGCCTCAATCCCACACGATGAGGACGAATTCGTCCGCGCCGGTCTCACTGCCGCCGCCAGCCGTCTGGTCAGCGCCCCCCGGGTCGCGGAGAGCCCGGTGAACTTTGAGTGTCGTCTGTCGCAGTGTATTCAGCTCACCACCGCCGACGGCAACCCTGTCGATACGTGGCTGGTGCTCGGCGAAGTGGTCGCCGTGCATATTGATGAATCACTGCTGGACAACGGCATCTATCAAACCGCCCGGGCCCAGCCGATCCTGCGCGCCGGCGGCCCGAGCGCCTACTACAGTATTGATGACAGCCTGCGTTTTGACATGATCCGCCCGGACGCCCGCTAACGCACAACATCGGCGCGGAGAACCATACCTGCGCCGGTTGCAGCAAAAATCCTTGTTTTTACATAAAAAATCCCCTCACACGCAGCCTTGACGGGCCTACACTTAAGCTATGTCCCATGCTGTTTATGAGGATATGCTGATGAAAATTACCTCGCTGCTGTTCGCCGCTGCGCTTGTCATCTATGCCAACGCAGCCTTTTCCCTTCCGCCGCCAGATGCCCCGACGCCGGTCGGGCCGCTCCGGCCTGTCGGTACCGTCTCCGCCTCCGGTGCCAGCACCCTTGATGACCTGGTTGCCGCTCTCGCAGATAAGGCCCACCGCCAGCGGGCACTGGCCTGGCGGGTCAATGCCGCCAGCAGCGGCAACCGGCTGTACGGTTCAGCTATAATTTATCAATAACCTTTTACAGGAGGCAGATGATGGCATCAGGTTGGGCAGGCGATGGCGCCGTTCAGGATCAGATCGACAGCACCATTGACGATGCGGTGGCTCGCGCCCGCCGCGAGCTTCCGCGCGGTGAAAGCAACAAATTTTGTGATGAATGCGGAGAGCCGATTCCGGAGGCCCGTCGACAGGCCATTCCTGGGGTCAAATACTGTGTGAAGTGCCAGCAGGAGAAAGATTTACATAACAATACATTTTCAGGATATAATCGTCGCGGATCCAAGGATAGCCAGCTACGCTGACTTGCCTTTACCGTTCATGACAGCCTTTCGCATTATCTTTTCGCGCACATTTTTTAGCGGAAAAAGTCGCAATATGTGCCCTTAAACGCGTCGGTCTTCCTCGCTACGCTTCGTGACGAAAAGAATGAGAAATAATTTATTAATAATCAGTAAATTATTAATCATTCAAAAAATTCGATGAAGACTGTGAATTTCCTTCGATTTTATCTCTCGCAAAAAAGCGTGATACTTATCACATCGACGGAACATCGTCCCCTGAACAGAACAACCTGCGAGAGATTAACTATGAAAAATATTAAATATGCTGCCGCTGCCATCGCCCTGACCGCCCTTTCCTTCGGAGCCTTTGCCGCTGAGCCGGTTACCCCCGCTCAGGCTGAAAGCATGAATAAAATTGGCGTGGTGTCTGCGCAAGGCGCAACCACTTTAGATGGTCTGGAAGCAAAACTGGCTGCTAAAGCCGAAGCCGCTGGCGCAACCGGCTACAGCATCACTTCCGCCAACACCAACAACAAACTGAGCGGTACCGCGGTTATCTACAAATAATCGCTGTTCCCTCGGTAAGCCACTGAATTAACCCTGAAAAGGCCTTTAATACCCTTGCCTTGCCCGTCCGAGCCACCGGACGGGCTTTTTTTTATCCTGCAGATCCGATTACCAGCAGTCGTCGACGCGGCTGAAGCCCTGCTCCAGGGTTGTGACTTCCCCGCTGGCCAGCAGACAGCAGGCAAGCTGAATTTTCAACGAATTGGGCACCGGTTCGACACCGGCGACGCAGCGTTCAATCCAGCGCGCGGTGACCTCGGGATCTTTCGACGCCGGCAGAACCACCGCCTCCGCTGCCGTCGCAGTCTGGCGTTCGTACAGCACCCGCACACCCTGCTCATCGATCAGGCTGATCTGCGGGCAGCGCTGCGGATTGGCGTACACTTCGCCCTCGGTACCGTGCATCAGCAGCGCGCGGCCACCGGTCTCACGAAAGAAGTTCGCCACCCGCGGAACATATTCCGGATGCGACACGCTGGAGAGACGCAACGCCTCCCCTTCGCCAAACGGCGTGGCCAGCTTGGCCAGGGTATGGGCGCTGTTGCGCACGCCCATCCGCCAGCGCATCGCCAGCTGTTTCTCCAGCGGCGCACAGAAGGCGCCCACCGGGATATACACCGGCTCATGCCCCTCCAGCTGCGCCTGTGCCTGTCCGGCGTGCCGGGTGACCGGAATGTCCAGCAGGGTAAAAATGGTTTCGGTCAGCACCCGGGTGGGATCGTGACTGACGCCGTGAACCACCACCGGAAATCCCAGCTTGTGCAGGAGCATCGCCAGCAGCGGCGTCAGGTTCGCCTGCTTGCGCGCGCCGTTGTAGCTGGGGATAACGATCGGCATCGGCTTGCCGGTGGGCGGGGTCAGGCGCAGCGTATGCTGCTGCATCGCCGCGTAGAACCCTTTCATCTCCGCTTCGCCTTCGCCTTTGATACGCAGGGCGATTAATATTCCCCCCAGCTCCAGCTCCGGCACCTCGCCGTCCAGCATCCGCGCGTAGAGCGCGCGGGCGGTCTCTTCATCGAGGTCGCGGGCATGATTCTTACCGCGACCCACCTCTTTTATAATTTTGCTGTACTCCATGGCTCCCCCTGGTGCATCACGCGCCGGCGTCAGCGACGTTTGCGGCCTGTCTGTTTTGCTGTCTGTTTTGCTTTCCGTTTTACTATAACCTCCGGGACGCCCGGCTGCTCTATGGGAAAAACAGGTAACGCGTTCAGTAGACGCGCGCCATAGTTTTTGGTCAACAGGCGCTTATCGTAAATCACCACCTCTCCCCAGCAGTGATGGCTGCGGATCAGACGCCCCACCTGCTGAATAAGATTAAAGGAGGCGCTGGGCAAACTCTGTACCTCGAAAGGGTAACGATTGAGGCTTTTCAGCCATTCGCCTTCGGTGATCACCACCGGACTGTCGATGGGCGGAAAGGCGATTTTATGGATATGTACCTGGCTTAGCAGCTCGCCCTTTAAATCCAGCCCTTCGGCAAAGGACTGCAGACCCACCAGCACGCTGCGTTCGCCGCTTTCCACCCGTTTGCGATGCAGCTCCACCAGCCGATAGCGCGGCTGGTCGCCCTGCACCAGCAGCATCAGGCGCAGATCGGTCACATGCTCAAGGAAGCGGTTCATCGCCCGCCCGCTGGCAAACAGCACCAGCATCCCGAGATGTTTCTTGCTCTCTACCTGCTGGCGAAAATAGGCCGCCATCTCGGCTATATGCTGCTCTTCGTTATCCATCAACGGTTCATAGCGCATTTGAGGAATAATAATTTTCCCCTGCTCCACGTGGTTGAACGGCGAATCCAGCGCCACGAAGCGGTCACCCGCTTTCTCCTTCAGACCACTCATCTCCTGCAGGCGCGAGAAGCTGTTTAGCGAGCGCAGCGTCGCTGACGTCACGACGATATGCGGCACGCTGCGCCACAGCAGCCGTTCCAGCTGATCGCTGACGCGGATGCCGACGCAATGGAACCAGACGTGGATCTGGCCGTCGCGCACCACCCGCGTCGCCCATTTAGTCACCGGCGCACCCGAGGATTGCGCCAGCGACGCCAGGCGCCACAGCTTGCTTTGGCTTTCAAACATACCGAGCGCGCGGTTCATCTGCAGCAGCACCCGATGCAGGCGCACCACGTCATGGCTGCCGGTCTTTTCGCTGAGATCGTTCAGGAACAGCTCCGCCAGCCCGCGCAGCATCTCGGTGAGCTTCGCCAGCCGCTGGCAGATCTCCATCACCTCCTGCGGCAGTTCGCCCATCGGGAAACGATGCTCCGCTTCCTGACCGGCGGGCATGTAGAGATTGAGAATATTATTCAACGAGGCAATCAGCTCGAACAGCTCTTCGCAATGGCCGGTGAGCCGCTCCGGATTGGCCAGCGGCGGCGTGGTTTTCGGGCGGAACTGCTCCATGCAGGTGGCAACCAGCTTGCAGAACAGATCCAGCTGCAGGCGAAACCAGGGGGCGGTGATCTCGGCGCTCATCTCCAGCGCGTCGCGGGCGACGTCCGGCAGATGATGGCCTTCATCGAGGACCAGCAGCAGGTTTTTCGGCTCCGGCAGCACCGCCTCGCTTTCCATCGCCGCCATCACCAGCGCATGATTGGCTACCACCACTTCCGCCTCCTGAATTTCCCGCCGCGCCACAAAGAACGGGCACTCGCGATAGTAGTGGCAGTTACGGTTCAGGCAGCTGGCCTTATCGGTGCTCAGCCGGCTCCACAGCGCATCGTCAATGGCTTTGTCGGTGTGATCGCGCAGGCCATCCCAGCGGTAGCTGTCGAGATCCTGCTTCAGGGTCGCGCACAGCTTCTGCTCGGCCTGGTTATTCGGGGTGAGATCGTCATCGAGAAACGCCAACAGATCCTGCTGCGACGGCTCGGTGCTGGCCAGCGCCGTCAGGTTGCGCGGGCAGACGTAGCGCCCACGACCGAAGGCGGCGGTGAAGCGCAGATCGGGAATGATTTTACGCAGCAGCGGCAGGTCTTTACTGTAGATTTGATCCTGCAGAGCGACGTTGGCGGTACTGACCACCAGCGTTTTTTGCTCCTCACGGGCGATAGCGATCCCGGGGATCAGGTATGACAGCGTTTTACCGACGCCGGTCGGCGCTTCGATAGCCAGATGCCTGCCCTCTTCCCCGGCGAGCGTTTTCGCCACATCGGCGATCATCTGCCGCTGCGGAGGGCGGGGAATAAAGTCCGGGATCTGTTCCTGAAGCGCCTTATACCAGGCGGCGATTTGCGCTTTCAGCGCAGCGGTCAAAGCCATGAGAAAACCTGAATACTGTATAAACAGCCACTATTGTGCCATTTTTGCCTGCCCGGAGGTATTGCTTTCTGCTGAGAGTGGAAGCGTGCTCGACAAATAGTGTAACGGAAAGAAAAAGGCCCGCCGCCGCGTAGCGGACAGACGGGCCTGAGCCGGGCCGCGTTATCGCGGCCGGGGCACCAGCGCGTTATTCGCCAGCCGGCTTACGCGGGCGACGGCGGCGCGGCGGTTTGCCGTCCTGAGTGCGCGCTTTCGGCGCCTCGCCGTCCTGACGACGCGGGGCGCTGCTCTGGCTGCGCGGCTGTCCGCTGCGCCCCTGCCCCTGGCCGCCGCGTCCCTGACCCTGACCACGACCGCCGCCACGCTGCTGGCGACCGTTCTGGATAGGTTCGGCTTTAATGGACGGATCCGGCTCATAGCCGGCAATCGCGATGCGCGGGATCTCTTTTTTCAGCAGGCGCTCGATATCGCGCAGCAGCTTGTGCTCATCCACGCACACCAGCGACAAGGCTTCGCCGGTGGCCGCCGCGCGGCCGGTACGCCCGATACGGTGGACGTAATCTTCCGGTACGTTCGGCAGCTCGTAGTTCACCACGTGCGGCAGCTCTTCGATATCCAGACCACGGGCAGCGATATCGGTCGCCACCAGCACGCGAATGCCGCCGGATTTAAAGTCGGCCAGCGCGCGGGTACGCGCTCCCTGGCTCTTGTTGCCATGGATCGCCGCGCTGCGAATGCCGTCTTTGTTCAGCTGCTCCGCGAGGTGGTTGGCGCCATGCTTGGTACGGGTAAACACCAGCACCTGCTGCCAGTTGCCTTCGCCGATAAGCTGCGACAACAGTTCGCGCTTGCGGTTCTTATCAACGAAATGGACGTGCTGGGTGATCTGCTCGGACGCGGTGTTGCGGCGCGCCACTTCCACTTCCAGCGGGTTGTGCAGTAGTTTCTCGGCCAGGCCCTTGATCTCGTCGGAGAAGGTCGCCGAGAACAGCAGGTTCTGCCGACGCGCCGGCAGTTTGGCCAGTACGCGGCGGATGTCGTGGATAAAGCCCATATCCAGCATGCGGTCCGCTTCGTCCAGCACAAGGATTTCTACTTTATCCAGACTGACCGCGTTCTGATGTTCAAGGTCCAGCAGACGGCCCGGGGTGGCGACGAGGATATCGACGCCACCGCGCAGTTTCATCATCTGCGGGTTGATGCTCACGCCGCCGAATACCACCAGCGAGCGAATATTCAGGTATTTACTGTAATCGCGGACGTTCTCGCCCACCTGCGCCGCCAGCTCACGGGTCGGGGTCAGGATCAGCGCGCGTACCGGACGACGGCCCTTTGCGTGCGGCTCATTCTGGATCAGGCGCTGCAGCAGCGGCAGGGTAAAGCCCGCCGTCTTACCGGTGCCGGTCTGGGCGCTGGCCATCAGGTCACGGCCCTGCAGTACCGCTGGAATGGCCTGCTGCTGGATAGGGGTCGGCTCAACGTAGCCCTGCTCAGCGACAGCGCGCAGGATATCGGGATTCAGGCCAAGGGAATCAAAAGACATAACAACTCCGAACCGCCCCGGCCCGGTGAAGGGCGTAGTTTTCAGGGAGATTATTGCGATAGAGATGGCAAAAACCACAATGCCATGAAGGGGCGCAGTCTAGCAGATTTTGTGACAGGCCGCATAAAATCTGCAAAAGAATGCCGGGTTTATCTGGCGGGGGGAGCAGGCCGCTGAGCGCGCTCAGCGGCCTGGTGCGTCATTGCAGCGCGGTTAACGCAGACGATACTTAATTTTTTCGACGATCTTCGCGGTGGAGATGCCATAGCGATCGTGAAGGGTCGGCAGCGCCCCGGCTAACAGGAACGCGTCGGGCAGCCCCACGCTATCCAGCTCACAGCGCACGCCCTTACGCATCAGCAGCGCGGCCACCGTCTCCCCTAACCCGCCGACCGCGGTATGGTTCTCGGCGGTTACCACCAGACGACCCGGCTTCGACGCCTGTTCAATAATCGCTTTTTCATCCAGCGGTTTGATGGTCGGCACGTGCAGGACCGCCACGCTGATGTTATCGGCCCGCAGCTTTTCAACCGCCTCCAGCGCGCGCATGGTCATCAGCCCGGAGGAGATGATCAGCACATCGTTGCCCTCCTCCAGCAGCTTCGCTTTACCCAGTTCGAACTGATAGTCGTATTTATCCAGCACCAGCGGCACCTTACCGCGCAGCAGGCGCATATACACCGGACCAGGGTGATCGGCGATAGCCGGCACCGCCTGCTCGATCTCCAGCGCATCGCAAGGATCGACGATGACCATCCCGGGGATACCGCGCATAATCGCCAGATCTTCGGTGGCCTGATGGCTAGGGCCATAGCCGGTCGTCAGGCCCGGCAGCGCCGCGCAGATCTTCACGTTCAGATGCTCTTCGGCGATAACCTGATGGATAAAATCATAGGCGCGACGGGTCGCAAAGGCGGCATAGGTGGTGGCAAAGGGAATAAATCCCTCCTTCGCCATCCCCCCTGCCGCCGCCATCAGCAGCTGTTCGGCCATTCCCATCTGGAAAAAACGATCCGGGAAGGCCTGGGCGAAAATATGCAGGTCGGTATATTTTGACAGATCCGCGGTCATGCCGACGATTTCCGGGCGCTGCGCCGCCAGTTTTGACAACGCGACGCCGAAGGGCGCAGAGACGGTCGCCTGGCCTTCATCAGCAATCGAGGCGATCATCGCCGACGTTTTTAAACGGGGTTGACTCTGGCTCATTACAGCACTCCTTCCGGTTTGTTAGCATCCAGCACGGCGATCGCTTTTTGCCATTCGTCTGCATCGACGCGAATAAAATGGTTTTTATCGCGGGTTTCGAGGAACGGCACCCCTTTGCCCATCAGCGTGTCGCATAAAATGACCCGCGGCTGGTTGCCGGAATAACTTTTCGCGTTGTCAAAGGCGGCCATCACCGCCGCCAGATCGTTACCGTCCACGCGCTGTACGTACCAGCCGAATGCGGCCCATTTTTCATGCAGCGGCTCGAAGCCGAGGATTTTGCGTGAATCGCCGTCAGCCTGCTGTTTGTTGACGTCGACAAGATTAATCAGGTTGGTCAGGCCATAGTGAGCCGCCGACATCGCCGCCTCCCAGGTCGACCCTTCGTCCAGTTCCCCATCGGACATGGAGTTGTAGACCCAGGCCGTGCTCTGTTTCTGCCGCAGCCCGAGCGCCATACCGACGGCGATGGACAGCCCCTGCCCCAGCGAACCGCCGGACATCTCCATCCCTGGCGTGTAGGTCGCCATACCGGACATCGGCAGGCGGCTGTCGTCGGAGCCATAGGTTTCCAGCTCGGCTTCCGGGATAATGCCCGCCTCCAGCAGCGCGGCATAATAGGCGATGGCGTAATGACCGTGAGAGAGCAGGAAGCGATCGCGCCCCTCCCACTCGGGATCTTCCGGGCGATAGGTCATCGCGTGGCTGAAGGCGGTCGCCAGTACATCGGCATAGCCCAGCGCCTGGCCGATATAGCCCTGCCCCTGAACTTCCCCCATTTGCAGGGCGTAGCGACGAATACGCCACGCCGCCGCGGCGACTTTTTGTGATTCGGTGATCTTCATCTGTTTGCCTCGCTTAGTGAATTAACATGCCGCCGTTAACGTCCAGGGTGATACCGGTGGAGTAGGAAGAGAGGTCGCTGCCGAGGAACAGCGCGGCGCGCGCGATGTCTACCGCGTCGCCGAGGCGGTTCATCGGGATCCCGGCAAGAATGTTGGCCGTCATGTCGTCGGTCAGCTTGCCGGCGGTAATGTCGGTCTGAATCAGCCCCGGGGTGATGCAGTTAACGCGGACGTTATCCGGGCCCAGTTCGCGCGCCATCGCCCGCGCCAGGCCAAGCACCCCAGCTTTTGCCGCGCTGTAGTGCGGGCCGCCGAAGATACCGCCGCCGCGCTGGGCGGAAACAGAAGAGATGCAGACGATGCTGCCGGATTTTTGCGCCCGCATGGTGGGAATTACCGCCTGCGACATCAGCAGCGTGCCGCGCAGGCTGACATCGAGCACGGCGTCATAGTTGGCGCGCTTGATATCCATCAGCTTCAGCGGCTGGGTAATTCCGGCGTTATTGACCAGTACATCGACCCGACCATATTTCGCCAGGATCTGTTCAATGGCCGCCTGCACCTGCACTTCGTCGGCGACGTTGGCCGCCAGGCCAAGATGGCCTTCACCCAGCGCCGCCGCCGCGGTTTTGCTGGCTTCGCCATTGAGGTCGATAATGACCACTTTCGCGCCGTTGTCGGCGAATAATTTCGCGGTGGCGAAACCCAAACCGCGTGCGGAGGCCGCGCCAGTAATAATGGCGACTTTATCTTTTAATAACATAGTTTCACTCCATGACATTACGTCATATTAATTAACAGGATATATTTCCGTTATTGTGGTTCATCGAGGAAGAGAATCACCACCAAACCAATGGCGGCGCAGATACCAAAATAGGTAAATACAGAATTAAAACTCCCCGTTTTATCAAGTAAGAAACCGGCTGCCATCGGCGCGACAAATCCACCGAGGTTGCCGCCGCTATTAATTATGGAAGAAGCGATCGGATAGGTTTTGCTATCCGAAACGGCCATACCGTAAGCGGTAAAAGCCGGCCAGCCGATATTCAAACAAAAACCGACAAAAAATAATCCAATACAGACCGCCAGGGTGCTCGCCGGGATATTCAGCATAATTAACATCATGACCACCGTTGACACCGCAGTAAACATCATGGTGGGTTTACGTCGGCGGCCCAGGACTTTATCTGAAATCCACCCGCCGCCGATCGCGCCAATAAAGCCGCCGATGCACGGCATACTGGCTACGAAGCCCATACTCATTACATCAAAGCCACGCTCTTTGACTAAATACAGGGGGATCCAGGTTAATAATCCGTACAGCACGCTAACCATCATAAAATACGCCAGGCAGTCACCGAGAATATTTTTTGAGGTGAATAAGCCTTTCGCCGTATCAATTGGCGCCATCTTCTTTACCCGAATGATTTTATCCAGCCAGGTGAATCGATCGGCAATTAATATATTTTCGCGTACGCTATTATTATGACTTTCACGCCCGGCATTAATCTCTGCCAGTTCGCTTTGTGAAACAAATCCGCTTTCTGATGGCTTTGACTTCACCAATAAATACCAGGCTATCGCTGCCACAATCCCGGGTATCGCGAAGGAGAAAAAGACCCATCGCCAGCCCCAGGTCACCGCAATCCACACCGCCAGCGGCGGGACGATAATCGGCGCAAACATAGTGGCCGCGATATATACGCCGGTTGCTGTGGCTTTCTCCTTTGGTGGAAACCAGTTATTTATGGTGGAAGCCAGCCCCACCGGGCATGGCCCTTCGCTAAGGCCCAGTCCCAACCGCACCAGCTTCAGGCCAAACACCGAGCTTACCGTGCCCATTAGCCAGGTAAAGGCGGAGAAACCGAAAATGGACAGTGAGACCAGCCCCCGGGTACCGCGTTTGGCGATGAAAAAGCCGGCCGGGATCTGGCTTACCGCATAGCCGAGGAAAAACATACTGGCAATCGCCCCGGCTTCAAAATTGTTGATATGAAATTCATCAATGATAAACGGCAGTACCGCGCCGATATTTGTTCTGTCGGCGTAATTTATGGCATACACCAGAAAAATCATCGTCAAAACTACGAGACGATATTTTGTTTTCCTGGCGTCAGTACAGACTAGTGTATCTATACGTGACATAGGGTTTCCTCATCTTATACCTCATCCACCTCACTGCCCGTTGCCGCTTCGGATCACCGCGTTTTCACTTTCCATACAGCAGCAGGAGATAAATATCTTTTCGCTCAGCTAAACAGGTGGTTAGGTGTTTTATTATGGCGATCTCAACGCATCGCCGTTTGTGATCAGGCCTGTGAGAGGAATATAACAACCCCACAATGAAACGGTATTCAAAAAACCTCAATTATGATTGAGAAAAATTGAGTTAGTGACTTCCCGCAAATTTTTAGCGTTTACTGACAGGCGCTCTTTTAATGAGATAAATTGTTAAGCCCATCACAAATTAACGTTGTTTTTTCGCTTTTCCCTATGCTGGCTATCCTGGCTGCGCCACGCTGTTCGCTATTTTATTTTATTCGCGCCCTGCGCAGGATGCCGTCATGAGTCAACCGCTGCCCAATAAAAATTTGCCGATGCCCTCTTTACGCAATATCCAGGCGTTTATTGAAGTCGCCGATACCGGCAGTCTCAACCTGGCCGCAGAGAATCTCAACATTACCGCCTCGGCGGTCAGCCACCAGATAGCCAGCCTGGAGCACTTTCTGGGGAAAAAACTCTTCTCCCGCAGTAGCAAGGGCGTCATGTTGACCGCGGTGGGAGAAAAATATCTCAAAGAGGTTTCCGGCGCGCTGAATATGATTGGCCAGGCCACCAGCCAGGTGATCAACGATATTCATCAGGATTATTTACGTATTCACTCGGCGCCGAGTTTCGGCCTGCTGTGGCTGATGCCTCGTCTGGATAAATTCCGCCAGGCGTGGCCGACGTTAAAAATCAGCCTGACCTGCTCATATGAAAGCATCCAGTTCTCGCGGGATAATATTGATATCGATATTCGCCACGGCCTGTCACAGTGGCCGACGCTGATGGTCAGAACCATTAAAAATGAATGCGTACTGCCCTACAGCGCAGCCTCTTATTTAGCCGACCACCCTGTTCGCACCCCGGAAGATCTGCTGGCCTGCGATCTGATCCACTCCGACAGTACCTTAATTAACTGGAGCAACTGGCTGTCGTGGCACAAGGTCCGCGGCTGGCACAAAAACTTTATCTTTAACTTCGACCGGTCATACATGAGTATTGAGGCAGCCCGAATGGGGATGGGAGTGATCCTTGAAAGCAATCTGCTGGCCGGCGGCCATGTGCGCCAGGGGCAGCTGACGCCGGTATTTGCCGACGAGCGGAGTATGCCGGTCGGCGCGCACCACTTCGTTCTCCCCCACGCCAATGAACAGAAGGAGAAGGTTCAGCGCTTCTTCACCTGGGTCGCCGGGGAGCTACAGGAAGACGGTTTTCATATTTAGTCCTGGCGGGTGGACAAACCGCCAGTCGGCGCCTAAAGTTAATCAATCGATTGATTAATTTTTGCAGAACGCGATGACCACTAAAGGCGAACAGGCAAAAAGTCAGCTTATCGCAGCCGCTATCGCCCAGTTTGGCGAATACGGCCAGCATGCCACCACCCGCGATATCGCCGCCCAGGCCGGGCAGAATATCGCCGCGATCACCTATTATTTTGGCTCGAAAGACGACCTGTACCTCGCCTGCGCCCAGTGGATCGCCGATTTTATCGGGGATAATTTTCGTCCGCACGCTGAAGCGGCAGAGGCCTTGCTTGCCAGTGAGGCCCCCGATCGCCAGGCAATACGCACCTTGATCCTCAGCGCCTGCCACAACATGATCCTGCTGCTGACCCAGGATGACACGGTTAACTTAAGCAAGTTCATTTCCCGTGAGCAGCTGGCGCCGACCGCCGCGTACCATCTGATCCACCAGCAGGTGATCGCCCCCCTGCACCACTATCTCACCCGGCTGATTGCCGCCTGGACCGGCCGCGATGCCGGTGATACGCAAATGATCCTCCACACCCACGCCCTGCTGGGCGAGGTGCTGGCTTTTCGTCTCGGGCGCGAAACCATTCTGTTGCGCACCGGCTGGACGCAGTTTGACGCGCAAAAAACCGAACAAATTTTCGCAGTCATTACCTGCCATATCGATTTCATTCTGCATGGGTTATCGCAAAGGAGTTTGGGCTGATGAAAAAACCCGTCGTCGTCATTCTGTTGATTGTGATTATTCTCGCCGCGCTGGGCGGCGGCTGGTGGTGGTACCAGAACAGCCGGCAGCAGCCGCTGACCCTGTATGGCAATGTCGATATCCGCACCGTCAACATGAGCTTCCGCGTCGGCGGCAGGCTAGCCTCGCTGACCGTCGACGAAGGCGACAGCATCCGCGCCGGGCAAACCCTCGGCGAGCTTGACCGTGCCCCCTATGAAAACGCCCTGCTGCAGGCCCAGGCCAATGTCTCCACCGCCCAGGCGCAGTATGACCTGATGATGGCCGGCTACCGCTCGGAAGAGATTGCCCAGGCCGCGGCGGCGGTAAAACAGGCGCAGGCCGCTTACGACTATGCGCAAAACTTTTATCAGCGCCAGCTCGGGCTGCGCGCCAGCAGCGCCATTTCCGCCAACGATCTGGAGAACGCCCGCTCCTCACGTGACCAGGCGCAGGCAACGCTCAAATCGGCGCAGGATAAGCTGCGTCAGTACCGCGCCGGTAACCGCCCGCAGGAGATAGCGCAGGCCAAAGCCAGCCTGGAACAAGCGCAGGCGGCATTGGCCCAGGCCAAACTGGACCTGCACGACACCGTGCTCACCGCCCCTTCTGACGGCACCCTGATGACCCGCGCCGTCGAGCCCGGCACCATGCTGAACGCTGGCGGCACCGTGCTGACGCTGTCCTTAACCCATCCGGTATGGGTCCGCGCCTACGTTGACGAGAAAAACCTCGGCCAGGCGCAGCCGGGACAAGAAGTGCTGCTCTATACCGACGGCCGGCCGGACAAGCCCTATCACGGTAAAATCGGCTTTGTCTCGCCGAGCGCTGAATTCACGCCGAAGACCGTCGAGACTCCCGATCTGCGCACCGATCTGGTCTACCGTCTGCGCATTGTGGTGACCGACGCCGACGGCGCGCTGCGTCAGGGGATGCCGGTGACCGTCTCCTTTAACAACGGGAACGGACATGAGTGAGGCCGTCATCGCCTTAAACGGCCTGAGCCGCCGTTTTCCCGGTATGGACCGGCCAGCGGTAGCGCCGCTGACCTGCACGATCCGCGCCGGCTACGTCACCGGGCTGGTGGGCCCCGACGGCGCAGGGAAAACCACCCTGATGCGAATGCTGGCCGGGTTGCTCAAGCCCGATGAGGGCAGCGCCAGCGTCATCGGCTTCGACCCGCTAAAAGACGACAGCGCCCTGCACGCGGTGCTTGGCTATATGCCGCAGAAGTTCGGCCTGTATGAAGATCTGACGGTGATGGAAAACCTGACCCTGTACGCCGACCTGCGCAGCGTCACCGGCGAGGCGCGGAAGAAAATATTTGCCCGTCTGCTGGAGTTTACCGCCCTTGGGCCGTTCACCGACCGGCTGGCAGGCAAGCTTTCCGGCGGCATGAAACAAAAGCTGGGGCTCGCCTGTACCCTGGTGGGCGACCCGAAAGTACTGCTGCTTGATGAGCCTGGCGTCGGCGTCGACCCTATCTCCCGCCGCGAGCTGTGGCAGATGGTGCACGAGCTGGCCGGCGACGGCATGCTGATCCTGTGGAGTACCTCTTATCTCGATGAAGCCGAGCAGTGCCGCGATGTACTGCTGATGAACGAAGGCAAACTACTCTACCAGGGAGAGCCGACGGCGCTGACGCAAACCATGGCCGGACGCAGTTTCCTTGTCTCCAGCTCGCAGGAGAACAATCGCCGTCTGCTGCAGCGGGCGCTAAAGCTGCCGCAGGTTAGCGATGGCGTGATCCAGGGCAAGTCGGTGCGCCTGATCCTGAAAAAAGACGCCCCTATTGATGAGGTCCAGCAGCAGGCCGACATGCCGCCGCTGCAGGTGGCGGAGACGGCGCCGCGCTTTGAAGACGCGTTTATCGACCTGCTCGGCGGCGCCGGCACCGCCGAATCGCCGCTGGGAGCGATCATCCATCGCGTTGACGGCAGCAAAGACGAAACGGTGATTGAGGCGCAATCATTAACCAAAAAATTTGGTGATTTCGCCGCCACCGACCATGTCGATTTCCAGGTCAAGCGCGGCGAAATCTTCGGCCTCCTCGGTCCCAACGGCGCCGGGAAATCCACCACCTTCAAAATGATGTGCGGTCTGCTGGTGCCTACCTCCGGCAAAGCGCTGGTATTGGGGATGGATCTCAAGGTCAGCTCCGGCAAGGCGCGCCAGCATCTGGGCTATATGGCGCAAAAATTTTCGCTGTACGGCAACCTCAGCGTCGAGCAGAACCTGCGCTTTTTCTCCGGCGTCTATGGCCTGCGCGGCCGGGCGCAAAGTGAAAAAATCGCCCGGATGAGCGATGCTTTTGGCCTGAAAAGTATCGCCCGCCACGCCGCCGACGAGCTGCCGCTCGGCTATAAACAGCGGCTGGCGCTGGCCTGCTCGCTGATGCACGAGCCCGATATTCTGTTTCTCGATGAGCCCACCTCCGGCGTCGACCCGCTTACCCGCCGCGAGTTCTGGCTGCATATCAACAGCATGGTCGATAAAGGGGTGACGGTGATGGTCACCACTCATTTTATGGATGAGGCGGAATACTGCGATCGCATCGGGCTGGTCTATCACGGCAAGCTTATCGCCAGCGGTACCCCGGATGCGCTGAAGGCGCAGGCGGCGGATGACAGCCAGACGGACCCGACCATGGAACAGGCGTTTATTACTCTGATTAACCGCTGGGATAAGGAGAATGACCATGAGCAGTAACCTCCTCTCCTGGCGACGGGTCCGCGCCCTGTGTATCAAAGAGACCCGGCAAATCGTCCGCGATCCCAGCAGCTGGCTGATCGCAGTGGTGATCCCGCTATTGCTGCTGTTTATCTTCGGTTATGGCATCAACCTCGACTCCAGCAAACTGCGGGTCGGCGTATTGCTGGAGCAGCAGAGCGAAGAGGCGCTGGATTTCGTCCATACCATGACCGGCTCGCCCTATATTGACGCCACCGTCAGCGACAGCCGCAGGCAGCTGGTTGAGATGATGCAGGCCGGGCGCATTCGCGCCATGGTGGTCATTCCCGTCGATTTCGACCGCCAGATGGCCCGCGCCGGCGCCAGTGCGCCGATTCAGTTGATTACCGACGGCAGCGAGCCCAATACCGCGAACTTCGCCCAGGGCTATGTGGAAGGTATCTGGCAGATCTGGCAGCAGCAGCGGGCGGAAGACCGCGGTGAAACCTTTGAACCGCTGATCGACGTGCAGATGCGCTACTGGTTTAATCCGGCCGCCATCAGCCAGTACTTTATTATCCCCGGCGCGGTGACCATCATTATGACCGTGGTCGGCGCCATACTAACCTCGCTGGTGGTGGCCCGCGAGTGGGAACGCGGCACTATGGAAGCGCTGCTGTCGACGGAAATCACCCGCGCCGAGCTGCTGCTGTGCAAGCTCATCCCCTACTATTTCCTCGGCATGCTGGCGATGCTGCTCTGTATGCTGGTATCGGTATTTATTCTCGGCGTGCCCTATCGCGGCTCGCTGCTGATCCTGTTTGTCATCACCAGCTTGTTTTTGCTCAGCACCCTGGGCATGGGGCTGCTGATTTCAACGATAACCCGCAACCAGTTTAACGCCGCCCAGGTTGCGCTGAACGCCGCCTTTTTACCGTCGATTATGCTGTCCGGGTTTATTTTCCAGATAGACAGTATGCCGGCGGTGATCCGCGCGGTGACCTACGTGATCCCGGCGCGCTATTTCGTCAGCACCCTGCAAAGCCTGTTTCTGGCGGGTAATATTCCGGTGGTGCTGCTGGTGAACGTGCTGTTTTTGATTGCGTCGGCGGTGATGTTTATCGGTCTGACATGGTTGAAAACCAAGCGGCGTCTGGATTAGGTTTTGCCCGGTGGCGCTGCGCTGACCGGGCCTGCGGTAGGTTTCGGTCGCCCGGGTCCGACATGAGGAAGGTTCTATGTTTCACCGTTTATGGACATTAATCCGCAAAGAGCTGCAGTCGCTGCTGCGCGAACCGCAGACGCGGGCGATTTTAATCATGCCGGTACTGATTCAGGTGCTGCTGTTTCCCTTTGCCGCGACGCTGGAGGTGACCAACGCCACCATCGCCATCTACAACGAAGACAGCGGCCGCCACGCGGTAGAGCTGACCCAACGCTTCGCCCGCGCCAAAGCTTTTACCCATGTCCTGTTGCTGAAAAGCCCTCAGGCGATCCAGCCGACCATCGACGAGCAAAAAGCCCTGCTGGTGGTGCGCTTTCCGGCCGATTTTTCGCGCAACCTCGACAACTATCAAACCGCCCCGCTGCAGCTGCTGCTCGACGGGCGCAACTCTAACAGCGCGCAAATCGCCGCCAACTACCTGCAGCAGATCGTGAAAGACTATCAGCAGGAACTGCTCGAGGGGAAAGCGAAGCCGAATAACAGCGAACTGGTGGTACGCAACTGGTATAACCCGAATCTCGACTATAAATGGTTCGTGGTGCCATCGCTTATCGCCATGATCACCACCATCGGGGTGATGATCGTCACCTCGCTGTCGGTGGCCCGTGAGCGCGAACAGGGAACCCTCGACCAGCTGCTGGTCTCTCCCCTTGCCACCTGGCAAATCTTCGTCGGTAAAGCGGTGCCAGCGCTGATTGTCGCCACCCTGCAGGCGACTATCGTGCTGGCGATCGGGATCTGGGCCTATCAGATCCCGTTTGCCGGCTCGCTGCTGCTGTTTTACTTCACAATGGTAATTTATGGCTTATCGCTGGTGGGCTTTGGCTTATTGATTTCGTCGCTGTGCGCCACGCAGCAGCAGGCGTTTATCGGCGTGTTCGTCTTTATGATGCCGGCGATCCTGCTCTCCGGCTACGTCTCGCCGGTAGAAAACATGCCGCAGTGGCTGCAGGATGTCACCTGGATCAACCCGATCCGCCACTTTACCGATATCACCAAGCAAATTTATCTGAAGGATGCGAGTCTGAAGATAGTGTGGGGAAGTTTGTGGCCGCTACTGGTCATAGCGGCCACCACCGGCTCAGCGGCGTATGCGATGTTCCGAAGAAAGATTGCCTAGTTTTTTATCTTTCGCCAGCAGCGAGACCACCGCCGGGCCTGCCAGTATCACCAGCCCGGCGAGGGCCAGCAGCAGGTTATTGTGCAGCACGCGCGACAGCAGCCACAGCGCTATCATGGCGGCGCCAAAGTACCAGGTCGTGGTGAGCTCCTCAAGGAAGTCTCCCACGTCGCGCCAGCGCGCCTCATGGTGACGCTGCAAAAACAGCATCGCCAGCAGCGTGACGCTATAGAGGACGCACAGTCCCAATCCGACGCGCACCAGCGCGCCGCTCATCCAACCCATCACCAGTACTGCCACGACCAGTAGATGCAACATAATCTGCCAGCAACTAAGACCTGTTGCGACGCGTACACGTTGTTGCCACTTCATGGCTTCTCTCCTGAAGGATTTTTCTCTGTTACTCAGAGTACCGCACTTTACGGAAAATTCCGTATCACCGCATCTTTTTGTGACGTCTACTACACTATTTTATTCAGGAAAGTGACATTTACTGGAGAATTATGGCTGAGCCAACGTCGGGATTTTCGTTGAACGTGCTGACAATTAACACCCATAAAGGCTTTACGGCGTTTAATCGGCGTTTTATCTTGCCCGAACTACGCGACGCCGTGCGCAGCGTCAGCGCTGACATTGTTTGCCTGCAGGAAGTGATGGGCGCTCACGAAGTTCACCCGCTGCACATCGAGAACTGGCCAGATACCACCCATTATGAATTTCTCGCCGACACCATGTGGAGCGATTACGCCTACGGGCGCAACGCGGTCTATCCGGAAGGCCACCACGGCAATGCCGTACTGTCGCGCTTTCCCATTGAATACTATGAAAATCGCGATATCTCGGTCGGCAACGGTGAGAAACGCGGTCTGCTGTACTGCCGCATCGTGCCGCCAGAAAGCGGCGTGACGATCCATGTTATCTGCGTTCATCTGGGCTTACGCGCCGACCAACGGCAGGCGCAGTTGACCATGCTGGCGGAGTGGGTCAATACCCTGCCCGCCGGTGAGCCGGTGGTGGTGGCCGGGGATTTTAACGACTGGCGTCAGCAGGCGAATCAGCTGTTAAAAGCGCAAGCCGGGCTGGAAGAGATCTTTACCCGCGCCCGCGGGCGACCAGCGCGCACATTCCCGGTCAGTTTTCCGCTGCTGCGCCTTGACCGCATTTACGTCAAGAACGCCCATGCCAGCCAACCGAAGGCGCTGGCGCTCAAACAATGGCGGCATCTGTCCGATCATGCCCCCCTTAGCGTGGAGATACATTTGTGAAATGTCGTTGGCAGGAAGGCAACCGCATTACGCTACTGGAGAACGGCGACCAGTACTATCCGGCGCTGTTTGCAGCCATCGGCCGCGCCAGTCGTCGGGTGATCCTCGAATCCTTTATCTGGTTTGAAGATGAGGTCGGTCGGCGGCTACACGCGGTCCTGCTGAAGGCCGCCCGCCGCGGCATCCAGGTGGAGGTTTTGCTCGACGGCTACGGCTCACCGGATCTCAGCGATGAGTTTGTCGGCGAACTCACTGCCGCCGGGGTAATTTTTCGCTACTACGATCCGGGTCCTAAGCTGCTGGGGATGCGCACCAATCTGTTCCGCCGTATGCACCGTAAAATCGTGGTGATCGACGACACCACCGCCTTTGTCGGCGGCATTAACTACTCCGCCGAGCATATGAGCGACTACGGCCCCGAGTCAAAGCAGGATTACGCGGTGCAGGTCGAGGGACCGGTGGTGCTCGACATCCTGCAGTTCGAACTGGAAAATCTGCCCACTAGTGAACACACCCGCCGCTGGTGGCGCCGCCGCCGTCACCAGCCGGAGATCAACCAGACGCCCGGCGAGGCGCAGGCGCTGTTTGTCTGGCGCGACAATCAGGATCACCGGGACGATATTGAACGCCACTATCTGAAGATGCTGACCAGCGCCCGCCGGGAGGTGATCATTGCCAATGCTTATTTCTTTCCTGGCTATCGCCTGCTGCATGCGATGCGCAATGCCGCGCGGCGCGGCGTGCGGGTCAAGCTGATCGTCCAGGGCGAGCCGGATATTCCGATTGTGAAGTTTGGCGCCCACCTGCTCTATCACTACCTCGTTAAGGGCGGAGTGCAGATCTACGAGTATCGCCGCCGTCCACTGCATGGCAAGGTCGCCCTCGCAGACGATCACTGGGCCACCGTCGGGTCGAGCAACCTGGATCCATTGAGCCTGTCACTGAATCTGGAAGCCAATCTGATCATCCACGATCGGGTGTTTAACCAGACGCTGCGCGATAACCTCAACGGGCTTATCGCCAGGGATTGCCAGCGCATCGATAAATCCATGCTGCCGAAACGCAGCTGGTGGCGGCTGGGCGTCAGCGTGATGGCCTTCCACTTTCTGCGCCACTTCCCGGCGTGGGTCGGCTGGCTGCCGGCCCATACCCCGCGCCTGGCGAGGGTTAGCCCGCCGGTGCAACCGGAAATTGAAACCCAGGATCGCGTCGAATCACAAACCAGGGATAATCCGCTATGAGCAAATCGCATCCCCGCTGGCGGTTGGCGAAAAGAGTATTGACCGGGCTCTTTTTTATCGCCGTCATCGTCCTGCTGGTGATTTACGCGCAGAAAGTCGACTGGCAGGACGTGTGGAAGGTGATCCGCGGCTACGACCGGCTGGCGCTGGGCAGCGCCATTGCGCTGGTTATCGTCAGCTATCTGATCTATGGCTGCTACGATCTGCTTGGCCGCGCCTATTGCGGGCACAAGCTGGCGAAACGCCAGGTGATGCTGGTGTCGTTTATCTGTTATGCCTTTAACCTGACGCTCAGCACCTGGGTCGGCGGGATCGGTATGCGCTACCGGCTGTACTCGCGGCTGGGGCTGAACGGCAGCACCATTACGCGTATTTTTTCCTTAAGCATTACCACCAACTGGCTGGGCTATATCCTGCTCGGTGGCGTGATATTCACGGCGGATCTGGTGAAGCTGCCGCCGCACTGGTACATCAGCCAAACCACTCTGCGCATTATCGGTGGGGTGATGTTGGTTCTCACGCTTTGCTATCTGTTCGGCTGCGCGTTCGCCAAACGCCGTCACCTGACGATTAAAGGCCAGCGGCTGGTGCTGCCCTCCTGGCGCTTCGCGCTGCTGCAGATGGGACTCTCTGCGGCAAACTGGATGGCGATGGGGGCGATAATCTGGCTGCTGTTGGGCAGCGAGATTAACTATTTTCTGGTATTAGGGGTGCTGCTGGTCAGCAGTATCGCCGGGGTGATTATCCACATTCCGGCCGGGATCGGCGTGCTGGAGGCGGTATTTATCGCCATGCTCTCCGGGGAAGAGATTACGAAGGGCGCGATCATTGCCGCTCTGCTCGCCTGGCGCGCACTCTATTATTTCCTGCCGCTGCTGCTGGCGACGGTGGCTTATCTGCTGCTGGAGAGCCGGGCGAAAAAGCTGCGGCAGAAGAACGAACGCAAGCTGGCCCGCGAGTAAAACGACCAGGTCACGCTGCGCTTGCACGGCCTAAACGCCAGCCGGATGATTCCCTCTCCCTCCGGGAGAGGGCCAGGATGAGGGAAAGCACTGCAGTGTGGTTGTTTATGTTATCAGTGGCTTCAGCGTAGTTTGCGCTCCCGGTTAGTCTTCTGCGTTATATCTCTTACGGCGCAGGGAGCGCACAGGGGGCGGCCAGTCGCCGCCGCCCCCTGTACCCCCGGGCTCCGGCCAGCACCGGCAGTTTCAGCAAGAAAGGTGAATAAATTAACGGCAGACCGCACAAACCGTAGGCCGGGCAAGGCGCCAGCCGCCGCCCGGCAACATCACGGGTACCGTGCCTGAAATCTCGCCCGGCGGCGCTGCGCTTGCACGGGCCTAAACGCCAGCCGGATGATTCCTTCTCCCTCCGGGAGAGGGACAGGGTGAGGGAAAGCACTGCAGTGTGGTTATTTATGTTATCTGTGGCTTCAGCGTAGTTTGCGCTCCCGGTTAGTCTTCTGCGTTATGTCTCTTACGGCGCAGGGAGCGCACAGGGGGCGGCCAGTCGCCGCCGCCCCCTGTACCCCCGGGCTCCGGCCAGCAACATCGCCGCTACGCGGTCCCTTCGACTTATCCCTGAAAGCTTCGGGTCGGGCCGAGGCAGCGTCCGTGCAAAACACGGCCCTCAGCCCGCATCCATGCGGGCTGCCCCGGCCTTCCGGGAACGTCTCAGCGATGTTGAGGCCGTCAGCACCGGCAGTTTCAGCAAGAAAGGTGAATAAATTAACGGCAGGTCGCACGAACCGTAGGCCGGATAAGCGTAGCGTCATCCGGCACAAGACGGGTATGGCGCCGGAGATATCCTGCCCGGCGGCGCTGCGCTTGCACGGGCCTAAACGCCAGCCGGACAGTTCCCTCTCCCTTCGGGAGAGGGCCAGGGTGAGGGGAAGCACTGCAGTGTGGTTGTTTATGTTATCGGTGGCTTCAGCGTAGTTTGCGCTCCCGGTTAATCGTCTGCGTTATGTCACTCATGGCGCAGGGAGCGCACAGGGGGCGGCCAGTCGCCGCCGCCCCCTGTACCCCCGGGCTCCGGCCAGCAACATCGCCGCTACGCGGTCCCTTCGACTTATCCCTGCAGGCTTCGGGTCGGGCCGAGGCAGCGTCCGTGCAAAACACGGCCCTCAGCCCGCATCCATGCGGGCTGCCCCGGCCTTCCGGGAACGTCTCAGCGATGTTGAGGCCGTCAGCACCGGCAGTTTCAGCAAGAAAGGTGAATAAATTAACGGCAGGTCGCACGAACCGTAGGCCGGATAAGCGTAGCGTCATCCGGCACAAGACGGGTATGGCGCCGGAGATATCCTGCCCGGCGGCGCTGCGAATGCACGGGCCTAAACGCCAGCCGGTCGGTTCCCTCTCCCTCCGGGAGAGGGCCAGGGTGAGGGGCAGCACTGCAGTGTGGTTGTTTATGTTATCTGTGGCTTCAGCGTAGTTTGCGCTCCCGGTTAGTCTTCTGCGTTATGTCTCTTACGGCGCAGGGAGCGCACAGGGGGCGGCCAGTCGCCGCCGCCCCCTGTACCCCCGGGCTCCGGCCAGCAACATCGCCGCTACGCGGTCCCTTCGACTTATCCCTGCAGGCTTCGGGTCGGGCCGAGGCAGCGTCCGTGCAAAACACGGCCCTCAGCCCGCATCCATGCGGGCTGCCCCGGCCTTCCGGGAACGTCTCAGCGATGTTGAGGCCGTCAGCACCGGCAGTTTCAGCAAGAAAGGTGAATAAATTAACGGCAGGTCGCACGAACCGTAGGCCGGATAAGCGTAGCGTCATCCGGCACAAGACGGGTATGGCGCCGGAGATATCCTGCCCGGCGGCGCTGCGCTTGCACGGGCCTAAACGCCAGCCGGACAGTTCCCTCTCCCTTCGGGAGAGGGCCAGGGTGAGGGGAAGCACTGCAGTGTGGTTGTTTATGTTATCGGTGGCTTCAGCGTAGTTTGCGCTCCCGGTTAATCGTCTGCGTTATGTCACTCATGGCGCAGGGAGCGCACAGGGGGCGGCCAGTCGCCGCCGCCCCCTGTACCCCCGGGCTCCGGCCAGCAACATCGCCGCTACGCGGTCCCTTCGACTTATCCCTGAAAGCTTCGGGTCGGGCCGAGGCAGCGTCCGTGCAAAACACGGCCCTCAGCCCGCATCCATGCGGGCTGCCCCGGCCTTCCGGGAACGTCTCAGCGATGTTGAGGCCGTCAGCACCGGCAGTTTCAGCAAGAAAGGTGAATAAATTAACGGCAGGCCGCACGAACCGTAGGCCGGGCAAGGCGCCAGCCGCCGCCCGGCAACATCACGGGTACCGTGCCTGATATCTCGCCCGGCGTTGCTGCGCTTGCCGGGCGTCAGGAGATGTAACCCTTTAATAAAAAGGGTTAGCGGCGGTTGCCCATAATACGCAGCAGCATCAGGAACAGGTTAATGAAGTCCAGATACAGCGTTAAGGCGCCGAGAATCGAATATTTACGCAGTGTGGCGCTATCGCGGGTATCAATCTGCTCGCCGATGTTTTTCAGCTTCTGGGTGTCATACGCCGTCAGACCGACGAACACCAGCACCCCAATGTAGGTCACCGCCCACATCAGCGCTTCGCTCTTCAGCCACAGGTTCACCAACGACGCCAGCACGATACCAATCAGCCCCATAAACAGCATGCTGCCGAAGCCGCTCAGATCGCGCTTAGTGGTGTAACCATACAGGCTCATCGCCCCGAACATCCCGCCGGTGACCACAAAAGTGCTGGCGATCGATGAGTAGGTATAGGCGATAAAAATGCTCGACAGCGTCAGCCCTGTCAGCGCCGAGTAGAGCATAAACAGCGTGGTGGCCATCCCGGCACTCAGCCGCTGCACCATCCCCGACAGCACAAACACCAGCGCGAGCTGAGCAATAATCAGCCCGAAGAAAGTGATTTTGCTCGAAAAGACGAACATCATCACCGCCGGGGTGTTGGCCGCAAACCACGCGATAAACGCCGTCAGCAGCAGGCCGACCGTCATCCAGCCGTACACCTGCGCCATGTAAGTCTGCAGGCCGGTACGGCCCTGCACTATTGAATCGGAACGCGGATATCTGTCCATGACTCTCTCCTGATTAACCAAGTTTCACCCTGTAAGCGTATCACACTACCAGCGCTCTGCCGCCTGACGATCGCTGTCGCGAGCGTCGACCCAGCGTTCGCCTTCCGGCGTCGCCTCGCGCTTCCAGAACGGCGCGCGGGTTTTCAGGTAATCCATAATAAACTCGCCGGCGGCGAAGGCGCTGCCGCGGTGGGCGCTGGTGACGCCGACAAACACAATTTCTTCCCCCGGCCACATTTCGCCAATGCGGTGGATAACCGTCACCCGGCCCAGCGGCCAGCGCTCGCGCGCCAGCTCGACAATTTCCGCCAGTGATTTCTCGGTCATCCCCGGATAGTGTTCGAGGGTTAAGGCTTTCACGCTGTCGCCGAGGTTGTGATTGCGTACTTTACCGGTGAAGGTGACCACCGCGCCGTCTTCATCGCGTTCGGCCAGCCAGGGATATTCCTCGCCGACGCTAAAGCGCGCCGGGCTGACCACGATACGGGTTTGCGTCATCTTAGCCTCCCGTTACCGGTGGAAAGAACGCCACTTCGTCGCCGCTGGCGACCGGATGGTCAAACGCGTTCAGCGTCTGGTTGACTGCCGCCAGCAGCTTGCCCTCTTCCAGGGCCAGCGCCCAACGGTCGCCGCGAGCGGCAAGCTGCTGACGCACGGCTTCGACGGTCGCCAGGTCGCTGGCGTCGAGAGTCAACGCATCGGTACCCACCAGCTCGCGCACCTGGGCAAAAAACAGAACCTTAATCATGGCGTTCACCCGCCTTAAAATCCCCGGACTTGCCGCCGCTTTTCTCCAGCAGGCGCACCGGGCCAATCACCATATCTTTCTGTACCGCTTTGCACATATCGTAAATGGTCAGCGCGGCAACCGAGGCAGCGGTCAATGCTTCCATTTCGACGCCGGTTTTCCCGGTGAGCCGGCAGAGCGACTCGATGCGCACCCGGTTATGTTCCGGCTGCGCCTGCAAATTGACTTCCACTTTGCTGAGCATCAGCGGATGGCACAGCGGGATCAGATCCCAGGTGCGTTTGGCCGCCTGGATCCCGGCGATACGCGCGGTGGCGAACACATCGCCTTTGTGGTGACTGCCGTCGATAATCATCGCCAGCGTCGCCGCCTGCATTTCGACGAATGCCTCGGCGCGCGCTTCGCGCACCGTTTCTGCTTTGCCGGAGACATCCACCATATGGGCTTCGCCCGCGGCGTTAATATGGGTCAGTTGTGACATAAATTATTTCTTCAGGTGGGGAAGGAAGTTACACGGACGGGTGCGGGCATCCAGCTGCGGGGCAATGATGTTGTCCCACGCCGTGCGGCAGGCTTTGGTCGAACCCGGCATGGCGAAAATCAGCGTGCGGTTAGCAACGCCGGCCACGGCCCGGGACTGCAGGGTCGAGGTGCCGATCTCTTCGAACGACAGCATGCGGAACACTTCACCAAAGCCTTCGACCTCACGGTCAAACAGCGGCAGCAGCGCTTCCGGCGCCTGATCGCCATCGGTAAAACCGGTCCCGCCGGTGATCAGTACCACCTGCACGTCGTCGCTGGCGATCCACGCCGATACCTGGGCGCGGATGGCGTAGCGGTTCTCTTTCACGATCGCCTTATCGACGACATGGTGCCCCGCCTCCTGCGCCGCCTCGCGCAGCCAGTGGCCGGAGGTGTCGTCCTCTTCGCCGCGGCGGCTGGAAACGGTTAGAACAGCAATACGGGTCGGGATAAACTCAGCGCTAGCCTGGCTCATCTGAATACTCCTTTCGAAAACGATTAACCGCCAATATAGGACAGGTTCTGCGTAATACCGGTGTTGCCCTGATGCAGGAAATGGGTCTGCTTTTTATGGGTCAAGGCTTCGGCGATCCGCGCCTCCAGCTCGGCCTGCTGCCGGTCGTCGGCCATCAGATCGCGCAGATCGACGCCGCCATCGCCAAACAGACACAGATGCAGTTTGCCAACGGATGAGACGCGCAGACGGTTGCAGGTGGCGCAGAAGTCTTTTTCATACGGCATGATGAGGCCGATTTCACCGGCGTAATCAGGATGACAGAAGACCTGCGCCGGGCCATCGCTGCGCTGGCGGATCTGATGGATCCAGCCGCGACGCAGCAGTTCGTCGCGCAGCACTATGCCGGAGAGATGATGACGGCGGAACAGGTCGCTGCCCTCGCCGGTCTCCATCAGCTCAATAAAACGCAGTTGAATACGGCGCGGCTGGATCCACGCGAGAAAGGTATCGAGCTGGTGGTGGTTAACATCGCGCATCAGCACGGTGTTGACCTTCACCTTGTCAAAGCCAGCGGCGAAAGCGGCGTCAATCCCGTCCATCACCTGGCGGAACTTGTCCTGGCCGGTGATGGCGTGGAACTGACGGGCGTCGAGGCTATCAACGCTGACGTTAATCGCCGTCAGCCCGGCATCGCGCCAGCGTTCGACGTCGCGCGCCAGACGGTAACCGTTAGTGGTGACCGCAATCTGACGGATCGCGCTGTTTTCACGCACTGCGGCAATGATCTCAGTGAAGTCGCGGCGCAGGGAGGGTTCCCCACCGGTCAGGCGAACTTTTTCAGTGCCCAGCGCGGAGAAAGCGCGCGTGACCCGGCGCACTTCGTCTACGCTGAGAAAGCCGTTGTTATTGACGGCGCCGGGCTTGTAGCCATCCGGCAGGCAGTAGGTGCAACGGAAATTGCACACATCGGTAATCGACAGACGCAGGTAAAAAAACTTACGCGCGAATGCATCGGTAAGCTGTGAGGCCATATACACCTTTCCAAATACGGGAGGCGCGGTCATTTCTTCCCACGCCCTGGCGACACCCGGAGGGGTCGCGGCCAAACCGCCATATCTTTTGACACAGGCGAAGAGGCTAGAGTGTTAACAGGTTATGCCGATAGTAGCGCGTTACGGACGGTTTCGCCATTTGCGATTTCGCTATATAAGCTTGTATATATCGCTAACTTCGTGCATTTTCGCTACAGAATAGCCATAAATCATTTTTTTGCCTTGATATCGGTCAGTTTGTCAGGCTCCTCCCATCGTCTTTTAGGGGTAGATCGGGTAGTGTGTGGCCGTTTATGTGAAATAAGGAATTTCTATGCGCAATCGTACATTCGCTGACCTCGATCGGGTGGTCGCGCTCGGCGGCGGGCATGGTCTGGGCCGGGTGATGTCTTCCCTCTCCTCGCTCGGCTCGCGGCTGACGGGCATTGTGACCACCACCGACAACGGGGGTTCTACCGGGCGGATCCGCCGCTCGGAAGGCGGCATTGCCTGGGGCGATATGCGCAACTGCATCAATCAGTTAATCGCCGAGCCGAGCGTGGCGTCGGCGATGTTTGAGTATCGTTTTAGCGGTAATGGCGAACTTTCCGGGCATAACCTCGGAAACCTGATGTTAAAGGCCCTCGATCACCTCAGCGTGCGGCCTTTAGAAGCTATCAATTTGATCAGGAACCTGCTGAAAGTCGACGCGTTTCTTATCCCGATGTCGGAACAACCGGTGGATTTGATGGCGCTCGATCATGAAGGCCATGAAGTTTACGGCGAAGTGAATATCGATCAGCTCGACAACGTACCCCAGGAGCTGATGCTCACCCCGCCGGTGCCGGCCACCCGTGAGGCAGTGGAAGCTATCGCCGAAGCCGATCTGATCCTCATCGGCCCGGGAAGCTTTTACACCAGTCTGCTGCCGATCCTGTTGCTCGACGAAATGGCTCAGGCGCTGCGCCGAACCCCAGCGCCGATGGTGTTCATCGATAATCTCGGCAAAGAGCACAGCCCGGCCGCCAGACTGTCGCTGGCGGAACGCGTTGCGATTATGGAGCGCTACGTGGGTAAGCGGGTGGTGGATGCGGTCATCGCCGGCCCGAAGGCCGATATCCGCGGCATCGACGACCGGCTGGTGATTCAGACGCCGCTGGAGGCCAGCGATGTGCCCTATCGCCATGATCGGGCGCTGCTGCGCGGGGCGCTGGAAAAAGCGATCCAGCTGCCGGGCTGACGCTGCGCGCCGGAGGGACTGCTTTCGGCGCACCTTAAAATCTTAAGGTTGTCTTAAAATACGGCTGGCACTATACCCTTATCTTTTTCTGTGGGTAGGTATTATGTCGTTATTACCTCTGCGTCGGCCAGTTCTCAGCCGCACGGCTTATTTGATTCTCTTTGCTTGCTATATCGGTATCTTTCTCAACCTGGCCTTTTATCGCCAGGTTTTCCCGCTACTGCCGGTAAACAGCCTGCATAACTGGCTGGTATTCCTCAGTATGCCGATCGTGGCCATTAGCGTGATGAATATCATCACCACCCTCGCCTCGTTCCTGAAGCTCGATCGGGTGGTCATCAGCCTGTTTATTCTGCTCAGCGCGTCGGCGCAGTACTTTATCTGGTCCTTCGGCGTGGTGATTGACCGTTCGATGATCGCCAATATCTTCGATACCACCCCGGCGGAAAGCTTTGCTCTGCTGTCGACGAAAATGGTCATCGTGCTGGGACTTTCCGGACTGTTGATGGTTCTGGTCGCCTGGTGGATTAAAGTTCGTAAGCCCGCCTCTTTCTGGCGCGGCGCGGCGATGCGCCTGCTCAATATCGCCGTTTCGACGCTGCTGATTATTCTGGTGGCCGCGCTGTTCTATAAAGATTACGCCTCGGTGTTCCGTAACAACAAAGAGCTGGTGAAATCCCTGAGCCCTTCCAACAGCATTGTGGCGGTCAACTCCTGGTATGCTCACCACCGGATGGATAACCTGCCGCTGGTGAAGATTGGCGAAGATGCCAAACAGAAACCGGTGATGCATAACGGTCCCCGCAAGAACCTGACGATTGTCGTGCTGGGCGAAACCTCGCGCGCCGGGAATTTCTCGCTGGGCGGCTACGGGCGGCAGACTAACCCACGCCTGCAACAGGACGACGTGGTGTACTTCCCGAAAACCACCTCCTGCGGCACGGCAACCGCGGTTTCCGTCCCCTGTATGTTCTCCAATATGCCGCGCGCGCATTACGATGAAGAACTGGCGCACCATCAGGAAGGCGTCCTGGATATTCTGCAACGCGCTGGTGTTCAGGTGCTGTGGAACGATAATGACGGCGGCTGCAAAGGGGCTTGCGATCGGGTGCCGCACCAGAACGTGACTGACCTGAAGCTGACCGGCCAGTGCATCGATGGCGAATGCTACGACGAGGTGCTGTTCCATAATCTGGATAGCTACATCGACAACCTGCAACAGGACGGCATTATCGTACTGCATACCATCGGCAGCCACGGCCCGACCTATTACAACCGCTACCCGGCTGAATTCAAAAAATTCACCCCGACCTGCGATACCAATGAAATCCAAAGTTGTACGCAACAACAGTTGACCAATACCTACGACAACACCATTTTATATGTCGATTATGTCGTTGATAAAGCCATAAAATTACTACAATCCAAACAGGATAAATTTACCACTAGCCTGGTTTATTTGTCCGACCACGGCGAATCGCTGGGTGAAGATGGCGTCTATTTACATGGTCTGCCGTACTCCATCGCGCCGGATACGCAAAAACACGTGCCCATGCTGCTGTGGCTGTCGCCGGATTACCAGCAACGCTATGGTGTTTCCAGCCAGTGTTTGCAACAACAGGCTAAGACGAAGGATTATTCCCAAGATAATCTGTTCTCCACCCTGCTCGGCCTGCTCGGCGTCAGCACCCACGAGTACCAGGCAGCAGATGATATTTTAACGCCATGTAGAGAGGCTGGTTGATGAAAATCTTAGTCATTGAAGACGATGCGCTGCTGTTGCAGGGATTGATCCTGGCGATGCAAAGTGAAGGATATGTGTGCGACGGCGTCTCCACAGCGCACGAAGCGGCGCTATCGCTGGCCAGCAATCATTACAGCCTGATCGTACTCGACCTCGGCCTGCCAGATGAAGACGGCCTGCATTTTCTCACCCGTATGCGGCGAGAGAAAATGACCCAGCCGGTGCTGATCCTCACCGCCCGCGATACGCTTGAGGATCGCATTAGCGGTCTCGATACCGGCGCGGATGACTATCTGGTGAAACCCTTTGCCCTGGAAGAGCTGAATGCGCGCATTCGCGCCCTGCTCCGCCGGCATAACAATCAAGGCGATAACGAAATCAGCGTTGGCAATCTGCGCCTCAATGTCACCCGCCGGCTGGTATGGTTGGGTGAGACGGCGCTGGAATTGACACCGAAAGAATATGCCCTGCTGTCGCGACTGATGATGAAGGCCGGTAGCCCGGTCCATCGCGAGATCCTCTATAACGATATCTACAGCTGGGACAACGAGCCGGCGACCAATACCCTGGAAGTGCACATTCATAACCTGCGCGATAAGATTGGTAAATCGCGGATCCGCACCGTCAGGGGCTTTGGCTATATGCTGGTTAACAGCATCGACACGGAATAGACCATGGCTCTTTTTGCAACCGAAACCTGGACCATGCGCCACCGACTGCTGCTGACCATTGGCACCATTCTGGTGGTCTGCCAGCTGATCAGCGTCTTCTGGCTATGGCATGAGAGTAAAGAGCAGATCCAGCTGCTGGTGGCCAGCGCCATCGAAGGCCACAACAACCAGAAACATGTGGAGCATGAGGTTCGGGAAGCGGTCGCCAGCCTGCTGGTGCCGAGCCTGCTGATCGTTGGCCTGGCGCTGTATATCAGCATGCTGGCGGTGCGCAAGATCACCCGCCCGCTCTCACGACTGCAAAGCGAGCTGGAGAGCCGCACGCCGGACAACCTCACCCCTATTGTGCTCAGCGAATCAGTGCCCGAAGTCACGGCGGTGACTACCGCCCTGAATCAGCTGGTTTCCCGCCTTAATCTGACCCTCGACCGCGAGCGGCTGTTTACCGCCGACGTGGCGCATGAGCTGCGTACCCCGCTGGCCGGCCTGCGGCTGCACCTTGAGCTGCTGGCGAAAGTGCACGGCATGGGCGTCGACCCGCTGATCCAGCGCCTCGACCAGATGACCAACAGCATTTCCCAGCTGCTGCAGCTGGCGCGTGTCGGACAGTCCTTCTCCGCCGGCAGCTATCAGCAGGTGCTGTTGCTGGATGACGTGGTGAAACCGTTACAGGAAGAGCTGGAAACCATGCTGGCGCAGCGTCAGCAGCGGCTGCTGCTGACGGATGCCGAAAATGAGGCCGTCGTCTCGGGCGACGCGACGCTAATCCGCGTCATTTTGCGCAATCTGGTGGAGAATGCTCACCGCTACAGTCCGGAAGGGTCGACGATCCGTGTGTCGGTGAAAGCGGGCCTGATGCCGGTGTTGTCCGTGGAAGATGAAGGACCGGGGATTGATGAGGCGAAAAGCGGCGAACTGAGTAAAGCCTTTGTGCGCATGGACAGTCGCTACGGCGGCATAGGCCTCGGACTGAGCATCGTCACGCGCATCGCTCAACTGCATGACGCCCAGTTCTTTTTGCATAACCGCCAGCCGGGGCCAGGGGTCCGCGCGTGGGTATTATTCCCGCAGCGTGCGCGTCAGAACGTCAACACCCACTGATGGAAAAAGGCAACAATAATGACCAGGGCGGTGGCGACCGCCAGATATTCACGGAAGTTGATTTTTTGCATGGGCACTATCCTCATCAGGTTGAGGATAGTGTCGCCTGGCGAGATTAAGCGAACATTAAGAAGGCCGCAACGCGGCCTTTTTTTCTTCTCTGCTACTGTGACTGCAAGACGGCGGGTATTGCGCGCCGGCTTTCAGCGTTGCGCCTCTGCGCACATTACGGCCTGCCGTCAGGAAGCGGCGATAAATAGCTCACGCAGCTGATGCAGCTGGTCGCGAATTTGCGCCGCCTCTTCAAACTCGAGGTTCTGGGCGTGCTGCATCATCTGTCCTTCCAGCTCATGAATTTTCTGCTGCAGCGCTTTTGGCGTCATATCCACCCCACTGAGCCCGGCAGGTTCGGCAGTCTTCGCTTTTCCGCGCCCTTTGGCTTTGGTTTTCGCCAGGCCCTGACCCAGCTGCAGGATATCCACCACTTTCTTGTTGAGCCCCTGCGGCACGATGCCGTGCTCTTCGTTATAGCGCTGCTGTTTCTCCCGTCGGCGCTCGGTCTCGCCAATGGCTTTGGCCATCGAGGGGGTGATCTTATCGCCATACAGGATAGCTTTGCCGTTGATATTTCGCGCGGCGCGGCCGATGGTCTGGATCAGCGAGCGTTCGGAGCGCAGGAAGCCCTCTTTGTCGGCATCCAGGATCGCTACCAGCGACACCTCCGGCATATCCAGCCCCTCACGCAGCAGGTTGATCCCTACCAGCACGTCAAACTCGCCCAGGCGCAGGTCGCGGATAATCTCCATACGTTCGACGGTGTCGATATCCGAGTGCAGATAGCGCACGCGCTCACCGTGTTCCTCAAGGTACTCGGTTAAGTCTTCCGCCATCCGCTTGGTAAGGGTAGTGACCAGCACGCGCTCGTTGATGGCCGTACGCAGGCGGATCTCCGACAGCAGATCGTCGACCTGAGTCGCCACCGGCCGCACTTCGATCAGCGGGTCAAGCAGACCGGTAGGCCGCACCACCTGATCCACCACCTCGCCGCCGGATTTATCCAGCTCGTAGGCCCCCGGGGTCGCCGAGACGTAGATGGTTTGCGGCGCCAGCGCTTCGAATTCTTCAAACTTCATCGGCCGGTTGTCCAGCGCCGACGGCAGGCGGAAGCCGTACTCCACCAGCGTCTCTTTACGCGCGCGGTCGCCGCGGTACATGCCGCCAATTTGCGGCACCGTGACGTGGGATTCGTCAATCACCAGCAGGCCGTCTGCCGGCAGATAGTCAAACAGGGTGGGCGGCGGCTCGCCGGGCCCGCGACCGGAGAGGTAGCGCGAGTAGTTTTCAATGCCCGAGCAGTAGCCCAGCTCGTTCATCATTTCGAGGTCAAACTGGGTACGCTGGGTTAAGCGCTGCTCTTCCAGCAGCTTGTTATTTGCCAGCAGCACCTTGCGGCGATCCGCCAGTTCCAGCTTGATCTCTTCCATCGCCTGGACGATGCGTTCCCGCGGCGTCACATAGTGCGTCTTGGGGTAAATGGTATAGCGCGGTACCGTCGACTCCACGTGTCCCGTGAGCGGATCGAACAGCGACAGGCGCTCGACCTCTTCGTCAAACAGCTCAATACGCAGCGCGATATCGTCGGATTCCGCCGGGAAGACGTCGATCACCTCGCCGCGCACGCGAAAGGTGCCGCGCTGGAAGGCCTGATCGTTACGGGTATATTGCAGCTCGGCCAGACGGCGCAGGATCGCGCGCTGATCGATTAGCATCCCCACCGTCAGGTGCAGCATCATCTTCAGGTACAGGTCCGGATCGCCGAGGCCGTAGATAGCCGAGACCGATGCCACCACTACCACGTCGCGCCGCTCAAGCAGCGCTTTGGTGGCCGACAGGCGCATCTGCTCAATATGTTCGTTCACCGAGGCGTCCTTCTCAATGAAGGTATCGGAGCTAGGGACGTAGGCTTCCGGCTGGTAGTAATCGTAGTAGGAGACGAAATACTCGACGGCATTCTCGGGGAAAAACTCTTTCATCTCGCCGTAGAGCTGGGCCGCCAGGGTTTTGTTTGGCGCCAGCACCATCGTCGGCCGCTGCAGGTCGGCAATCACGTTGGCAATGGTAAAGGTTTTACCTGAACCGGTGACCCCCAGCAGCGTTTGATGCGCAAGCCCATCCTCCAGCCCCTCTTCCAGGCGACGGATGGCTTCCGGTTGGTCTCCGGAGGGACGAAAGGCAGAATGCAGTACAAACGATTTACTCATCGATCAGAACCTGAAGAAAGATTTAGCGGCCGGTGTTTAATTCTACCCCCCGGGCCGTTTTTTGCCAACAAATTATACTGGATATTTAACCAGTATCTACTTATGATAGCGCCAGAAGCCGGCTTTTTAGCCGGCAAGTTGGGTACAAAACGCCCGCCGGGCGGAATAATCGTCCGACTGTCAGGGTTATCCCCAGAAATTTTGACCTTTTAACATTTGTCAAGCGAACGGGTGAAAGTTTTATGGCAGCAGATGACGCTTTTCTTACACCCATTGATTTTATCTAACAAGCTGATATTTAATGAGTTTAAAGAAAAGACGCCTTTCGCGTCAATTCAGCCGCAAGCCGCGCACGCTCTAGCTTACCGCAGGTTTTCTAACTCTAATACACAAGGTTATCCACAGGAATAGTGGATAACTGTCTGCAGCCCAAGACCGCCGCCGCCCGGCGCTTATCGACTTTCGCCGTAAACTGCGTGGCGAAAAATTTTTATCGAACTATTTTTGATAACTATCCGCCTAAAGCCGCTCGATTTTTGCTGCTTTTTGCACCACCCTTTAGCGTCGGGCACCGGAAAAGTGCAGCTGCGGCGCTGACGGTGCCCGATGGTATCGGCGTTTCGCGCTTTTTTCCGAGCGTTCTTTTTCCTGGCAAGAGTTTTGCAGCATCTTTCTGTCGCCCTGACGCCAGGATAAGGAGAAAACGTCCATGTTGAATTTACAGGCAGTAAATCATTTTTATGGCAACCAGCACTCGTTGTGGAATGTCGATCTTGAACTACGCCCGGGAGAGTGCATTGGCGTACTGGGACGCGAGGGCATGGGGAAGACCACCCTGGTTAACTGTATTGTCGGACACCTGCCGGTGACCAGCGGCCGCATGACCTGGCATGACATTGGCGCCCCGCCGCGGGATCTCACTCCCCTCTCCGCCCAGTCGCGCAGCGCCATCGGTATCGGCTACGTTCCCCAGGATCAACGTATCTTTTCGCAGCTCAGTGTGGAAGAGAATCTACATATCGCCCTCGCGGCCGGGAAACCGGGGGTAAACGCCAGCGGCGGCGAAATCTATGAGCACTTTCCCGAACTTTATGCCCTGCGACAGCGCAAAGGCGCCTCGCTGAGCGCCGACGATCAGTTCCAGCTGGCGCTGGCCAGGGCGCTTATCGTCCAGCCACGGCTGCTGATTCTCGATGAACCTTCGCGTGGCAGAGGGCCGCGCTGTCTGCAAAAGCTGGCCGATCTACTGCTGCGGTTGAATCGCGATATCGGCCTGACGGTGCTGCTCGCCGAGCAGCACCTGCCCTTTATCCGCCGGGTAGCGGATCGCTTTTGTCTCTTGCACCGGGGGCGTAACGTCGCCGAGGGCGATATTATGGCGCTTGATGAGCCGCTGCTGGCGCAGTGGATGACGCCGGATCCAGCGCCCTGAGGTCCAGATACTGGCCGAGATCGCCACGCTGCGCGATGTCCGCAAGCCACGGTATTTCACCGAGGAACGGCGCGGCCAGCCGCTGTTTCAGCGTCGCCAGATACTCGGCGTGACGCTTGCCCGGCGGCTGCACGTCATTGGCGATCCAGCCCGCTAAAGGCAGCCCCGCCTGGCGTACCGCCTGGGCGGTAAGCATCGCATGGTTGATACAGCCGAGCTTAACCCCCACCACCAGAATGACCGGCAGCTGCTCGCTCTGCACCCAGTCGGCAAAGGTCAGGGTGTCCGAGAGCGGCGTGAACCAGCCACCGGCCCCTTCCACCAGCACCCAGTCGGCGAGATTTTCTAACTCGCGCAGCCCACCGGAAAGCGCCGCCGCGGCGATTGGCCGACCTTCATCGGCGCTGATGATGTGCGGTGAGGTCGGCTCGGCGAAGGTGTAGGGGTTTACCTGGTCGTAGCGCAGCGCGACCCGGCTATGGCGCTGCAGGGCCAGCGCATCTTCATTGCGTAACCCGTGTGCGGTCAGGTCGCTACCGGAAGCCACCGGCTTATAGCCCGCGGTGTTAAATCCCAGCTGATTCGCCGCCTGCAGCAGCGCGCTGCTGGCGACCGTTTTACCGACTTCAGTATCGGTTCCGGTAACGAAGAAACGTTTAGTCACGTTCAATGACTCCTGTAAAAAGAGAATACGTCAGCGGGCAGTGGCCCTGCTGTTGCGGCCAGGCCAGCTGCAGTTCGCGCAGTTTGCCGCGGCCAAGCGGGGCGGATGCCCGCCCCTGGTGCAAATGGGTGGCGCCGATGCCCTTCAGCGAGCGCATAGCGCTCAGCGCATCGGTGAACGGCAGGCTAATCTGATGCACCTCGCCGGTCGCGCGCAGGCCGCTCAGCGCCGCGCGCACCGCCCTTTCGCTGAGAAAACGGTTGGCATGCGGCCGGTCGTCAACTGCCCGCCACGCCTGATTCAGTTCCGGCAGCGAGTCGGCCAGCAGCGTGGTAAACGCCACCCTACCGCCGGGGCGCACCACCCGATACAGCTCGCCGAGGGCTGTGCGTAGATCGTCGCACCACTGCACCGCCAGGTTGCTCCATGCCAGATCGACGCAGGCATCCGGCAACGGTAGCGCTTCGATATCGCCCTGCAGATAATGCTGTGCAGCATCTTGGCGTTGCGCCTGCGCCAGCATCCCGGAGGAGAGATCCAGTGCGGTAACTTCGCTTCCCGCTTCGCGCCAGTAGCGACTCATGCTGCCGGGGCCGCAGCCAGCATCCAGCACCTGAGCAAAATTGCGGCGCGCTAGCTGGCGCAGCAGCAGATCGGCGCTGCGCCGCTGCAGTTCATCATGTTGCGTATAGCCGCTGGCCGCCCGGCCAAACGCCGCGGCCACCGCCTGCTTATTCACCGTGGCCATGCAGCGCCTCCAGTAAACGGTTAATGTCCTCAGCCTGATGGGCGGCGGTCAGGGTCAGACGCAGGCGAGCGCTGCCGACCGGCACCGTCGGCGGACGGATCGCCGTTGCCCAGCAGCCGGCCTCGCGCAGACGGCAGGCCAGGCTCAGCGCCCGGGCGTTATCCCCGACGATCAGCGGCTGGATCGCGCTGACGGAATCGGTCAGCCCCAGCGATACCTCGCTCATTCCCTCGCGGAACTGACGGATGCGGGTGGTCAGGGTTTCCCGCCGCTGCTGCCCCTCATCGCTGCGAATGATTCGCAGGGCCGCGCTCAGCGCCACCGCCTGCGCGGGCGGCATCGCAGTGCTGTAGATCAGATGACGGGCAAACTGCAGCAGATAGTCGGCCATCGACTCACTGCACAGTACCGCCGCGCCGCTCACCCCAAACGCCTTGCCGAAGGTGACTACCAGCAGCTCCGGGCGAACCGCCTGCGTATGACAGCTTCCGCGCCCTTCATCGCCAATCGCCCCGATTCCGTGAGCATCATCAACCAGTAATAATGCTCCGGCGCTGCGGGCTGCCGCCTGAATGTCAGCCAGCGGCGCGCTGTCGCCGTCCATACTGAAAATCCCTTCGGTAACGACTAACTGCTGGCCGTCCAGCGGTTTCGCCAGCCGTTGCGCGAGCTGCTGCGGGTCATTGTGGGCAAAACGGCGCAGCTGGGCCGGGCTGAGGCTGGCCGCCTCCAGCAGGGAAGCGTGGCTCAGGCGATCGGCGACAATCCGATCGTCTTTTTCCGCCAGCGCGGCAACCAGCGCCTGATTCGCGGCAAAGCCGGAGATAAACAGCAGGGCCCGCGGATAGCCCAGCCAGTCGGCAAGTTCCTCTTCCAGCGCGCGATGCGCCTCGCTGTAGCCGCTTACGTGGCCCGACCCGCCGGAACCGACGCCATACCGTTCCGCCCCCTGCTGCCAGGCGGCGATAATCGCGCCATGCTGGCTCAGGCCCAGGTAGTCATTGCTGGAGAAGTTGAGCCAGCGCTCCCCTTCCCGTTCCAGCCAGCGTCCGGCGCCGTGGCTTACCGGCAGACGGCGGCGAAGGGCATCCGCCGCCCGCCGTTCGTCCAGCGCTCGATCGATTCGCTGCTGCCAGCTCATAGTGCCGCCGCGTTGTAATATTCCTCAGTGTCCGGGGTGAGTAAGGCCTGCTCCAGACGCTGCTGTTGCTCATTGTCCCCTTCCAGCACCGCCGTCTGCTGCGGATTGATCCCCAGCTTGCGGAACAGCTGCAGGTCTTTGTCCTCTTCCGGGTTCGGCGTGGTCAGTAGCTTGCAGCCGTAGAAAATCGAGTTCGCCCCAGCCATAAAGCACATCGCCTGGGTCTGCTCGTTCATCTGTTCGCGCCCGGCGGAAAGCCGCACGTAGGAGGTGGGCATCATGATGCGCGCGATGGCGATGGTGCGGATGAAATCGAAGGCGTCGACATCGTCATTATCCGCCAGCGGCGTGCCTTTAACCTTCACCAGCATGTTGATCGGTACGCTCTCCGGCGGCGTGGGCAGGTTGGCCAACTGCAGCAGCAGCCCGGCGCGATCTTTCACGGTCTCTCCCAGCCCGACGATGCCGCCGGAGCAGACTTTGATCCCGGCATCGCGCACTTTGTCCAGCGTATCCAGGCGCTCCTGATAGGTGCGGGTGGTGATGATGTTGCCGTAAAATTCCGGCGAGGTGTCGAGGTTGTGGTTGTAGTAATCGAGTCCCGCCTCGGCCAGGCGCTGCGCCTGGCTGTCGGTCAGGGTACCGAGCGTCATACAGGACTCCAGCCCCAGCGCCTTGACGCCTTTCACCATCTGCTCCAGATAGGGCATATCGCGGTCGTTGGGGTTCTTCCATGCCGCGCCCATGCAGAAGCGGGTCGAGCCGGCGTTTTTCGCCTGGCGCGCCGATTCCAGCACCTGCTCGACTTCCATCAGGCGCTCTGATTCAAGACCGGTTTTGTAGCGTGCGCTTTGCGGGCAATATTTACAGTCTTCCGGACAAGCGCCGGTTTTAATCGACAGCAACGTACTGACCTGCACCTGACGCGGATCAAAGTGTTGACGATGGATTTGCTGCGCTTCGAACAGTAGATCGATGAGCGGTTTATTAAATAACTCAGTAACTTGCGACATTGTCCAGCGGGGGGGGTGAGCCATTGTCCTCTCCAAAGGTCGTACACTTCCTATTTCACACAGCCTCTTTGTTGGCTGCACTCGCGCACCCCAGTCACATAGTGAACTATGCTCCTGGGGATGTTCTCGCTTGCCGCCTCGATGCTGCGCGAAATATTTTGTGTACGTTTCATTGTAAGTAAGTTCAGTGTAGACTTGTAAACCTAAATGTTTTCAAAATGGTTTACAAGTCGCTTATGACACTGGACGATCTCACCTTCGATCGGCGCCACATCTGGCACCCCTACACCTCTATGACTTCCCCCCTGCCGGTCTACCCGGTGGTTTCCGCCCACGGTTGCGAGCTGTCCCTCGCCGGCGGCGAACAGCTGATTGACGGTATGTCCTCCTGGTGGGCGGCGATCCACGGTTACAATCACCCGCGCCTGAATGCGGCGATGAAAGCGCAGATCGACCAGATGTCGCACGTGATGTTCGGCGGGATCACCCATCCGTCGGCGGTGGCGCTGTGCCGCCAGCTGGTGGCGATGACCCCGCCATCGCTGGAGTGCGTTTTCCTCGCCGATTCCGGTTCGGTGGCGGTAGAGGTGGCGATGAAAATGGCGCTGCAGTACTGGCAGGCGAAAGGCCAGCCGCGCCGTCGATTCCTGACCTTCCGCAACGGCTATCACGGTGACACGTTCGGCGCGATGTCGGTCTGCGATCCGCAGAACTCGATGCACAGCCTGTGGCAGGGCTACCTGCCGGATAACCTGTTTGCCCCCGCGCCGCAAAGCCGCTTCGATGGCGAGTGGGATGAGCTGGATATGGTGCCGTTTGCCCGCCTGATGGCCGCGCATCGCCACGACATCGCCGCGGTGATCCTCGAACCGGTAGTCCAGGGCGCGGGCGGCATGCGCATGTACCACCCGGAGTGGCTGAAGCGAGTGCGTAAAATGTGCGACCGGGAAGGGATTTTGCTGATCGCCGATGAGATTGCCACCGGCTTTGGCCGTACCGGCAAACTGTTCGCCTGCGAGCATGCCGGTATCTCCGCCGATATTCTGTGTCTGGGTAAAGCGCTGACCGGCGGCACCATGACCCTTTCCGCCGCCATCACCACCCGCGAGGTGGCAGAAACCATCAGCAATGGCGAAGCCGGCTGCTTTATGCACGGCCCCACCTTTATGGGCAATGCGCTGGCCTGCGCGGTGGCCAGCGAAAGCCTGCGCCTGCTGGAGAGCGGCGAATGGCAACAGCAGGTGGCGGCGATTGAAGCCCAGCTGAAGGCCGAGCTGGCGCCGGCGCGCGAGTCAGAATGGGTCGCCGACGTGCGCGTACTGGGCGCGATTGGCGTGGTTGAAACCCGGCATCCGGTGAACATGGCCGCCCTGCAGCGCTTTTTCGTCGAACAGGGGGTGTGGATCCGCCCGTTTGGCCGCCTGATCTACCTGATGCCGCCGTACATCATTACGCCCGGGCAGCTGACCCGCCTGACCCGTGCGGTCAACCTGGCCGTGCAGGACGAAACATTTTTTAGCGAATAAATAGCGGAATTGCGTCGTCGGGAAGGCTACACTTCTTTGTTAATCAGCGCATTATCAATGAGGATGAAGCATGAAACTGATCAGTCACGATCTCCAGGACGGCGGCAAACTGCCTAACCGTCACGTCTTCAACGGCATGGGCTACGATGGCGATAATATTTCACCGCACCTGATGTGGGACGACGTCCCCGCCGGAACTAAAAGCTTTGTGGTGACCTGCTACGATCCGGATGCGCCGACCGGCTCCGGCTGGTGGCACTGGGTGGTGGCTAACCTGCCTGCTGATACCCGCGTCCTGCCGCAGGGGGCCGGCTCCGGTCAGGCGGAGCTGCCGGAAGAGGCCGTTCAGACCCGCACCGATTTTGGTAAAGCGGGATACGGCGGCGCGGCGCCGCCAAAGGGCGAAACCCACCGCTACATTTTTACCGTCCACGCCCTGGATATCGATAAGATTGATGTCGATGCCGAGGCCAGCGGCGCGATGGTCGGCTTTAATGTCCATTTCCATTCGCTCGCCAGCGCTTCCATCACCGCCCTGTTCAGTTAATCTTCCCCCGGATAGCGGCTTGCGCCTTATCCGGGCTACTCGCTATGGTCAGTGCCATTTGTAGCCCCGGTAAGCGCAGCGCCACCGGGGGAGTTGCTTTACTGTTCGGTGACCACCTGCAGCGCGGTTTTACGCACCCGCGCATACCACACCACCGTCAGCAGCCCCAGCCAGACCAACCCGGCGATCAGCGCCATCCGCGTCTCGGCAAACATTCCCAGCACGGCGATGACCAGCCCCATAAACAGCAGCGTTAACAGCGGCGCCACCGGCCAGAACGGGATGGGGAATTCGATCTTACTGCGCTCTTCGGCCGACAATCCCCGGCGCATAGCGAAATGGGACAACAGGATCATCAGCCACACCCACACCGTGGCGAATGCCGCCAGCGAGGCAATTAGCACAAATACCTGCTCAGGGATCAGATAGTTCAGCACTACCGCCGCCAGCAGGGCGCTGCCCATGACCACCACCGTCATCCAGGGTACGCCGTTGCTGGCGATGCGCTGGAAGCTTTTCGGCGCCAGCCCCTCTTTCGACATCCCGTACATCATGCGCCCGGCGCCAAAAATATCGCTGTTAATCGCCGAGATACTGGCGCTGATCACAATGATATTGAGAATAGTCGCCGCCGCCGGGATCCCCAGGCCGTCGAAAATCAGCACAAACGGACTCCCCTGCTCGCCAAAGCTGTTCCACGGGAAAATCGCCATCAGCACCGCCAGGGTGCAGACGTAGAACAGAATAATCCGCAGCGGAATGGTATTGATGGCCTGCGGGATCACCTTCCGGGGATCTTTCGCTTCCGCGGCGGTGACGCCGATAATCTCCACCCCGCCGAAGGCGAACATCACGATACCGAGCGAGGCGATGACGCCCTGCCAGCCGTTAGGGGCAAAGCCGCCGTGGCTCCACAGGTTTTCCAGCCCGGTGGCCGGGAAGCTGTGGCCAAAGCCAAAGAAGATGATCCCCGCCCCCGCCAGCATCATGGCGATAATCGCCACCACCTTCACCAGCGACAGCCAGAACTCCATCTCACCGAACACCCGCACGTTGCACAGGTTCATGGCGCCGATAAAGAAGATGATGCTGAGGATCCAAATCCAGCGCGGTACATCGGGGTACCACAATCCCATATAGATACCGAATGCGGTGACGTCGGCCAGCGCCACGATCACCATTTCAAAGGTATAGGTCCAGCCGGTAATAAACCCGGCCAGCGGCCCGAGATACTGACGGGCGTAGCTGCCGAAGGAACCAGAAACCGGGTTGCGCACCGCCATCTCGCCCAGCGCGCGCATAACGATAAACACCGCCGCGCCACCGATGAGATAGGCCAGCAGTACCGCCGGACCCGCCGCCTTAATGGCGGATGCCGAACCGTAAAACAGCCCGGTGCCGATCGCGGAACCGAGCGCAATAAACCGAATGTGTCGGGCATTGAGCCCGCGCAGCAGATGTGGCTTGTGTTGTTGTTGCATATACAGGTGTCCTGATTTTTTTATATGACGACAAATATGCGATGTAGGGCGGTCGGGGGAATGACGTCCCCCGACGCGGGTACAGAGAACAACGGTGATTAATGCAGTACGGCAGGCAGCAGACGCGTCAGGTGACGGGCCGCCAGAAGCGCAATGGCGTTATCGATATCCGGGGCGAAGTAGCGATCCTGCGTATAGTGCGGCACGCGTTCGCGCAGCAGATGACGCGCCTCTTCCAGCAGCGGACTGGTGGTCAGCCCTTCGCGCATATCCAGCCCCTGCGCCGCCGCCAGCCACTCGACGGCCAGCACCCCACGGGTGTTTTCCGCCATCGCCCACAGGCGACGACCGGCAGCCGGCGCCATCGAGACGTGGTCTTCCTGGTTCGCGGAAGTTGGCAGGCTGTCAACGCTATGCGGGTGCGACAGCGCTTTGTTTTCACTGGCTAACGCCGCCGCCGTGACCTGGGCGATCATAAAGCCGGAGTTGACGCCGCCATTTTTGACGAGGAACGGCGGCAGCTGCGACATATGGCTGTCCATCATCAGCGCGATACGGCGCTCGGAGAGTGAGCCGATTTCCGCGATCGCCAGCGCGATATTATCCGCCGCCATCGCTACCGGTTCGGCATGGAAGTTACCGCCGGAGATGACGTCATTTTCAGCGGCAAAGACCAGCGGGTTATCGGAGACCGCATTCGCTTCGGCTAACAGTACTTCCGCCGCCTGGCGGATCTGCGTCAGGCAGGCGCCCATCACCTGCGGCTGACAGCGCAGAGAGTACGGATCCTGCACCTTGGCGCAGTTATGGTGCGACTGCGAAATCGCGCTGTCATCGGTCAACAGGTGGCGATACAGCGCCGCCGCATCAATCTGGCCACGCTGGCCGCGTACCTCATGAATACGCGCATCGAACGGACGACGCGAACCCAGCGCCGCTTCGGTGGTTAACGCCCCGCAAACGACCGCGGAGGCGAACAGATCTTCGGCTTCGAACAGGCCGCGCAGCGCAAAAGCCGTCGACGCCTGGGTGCCGTTCAGCAGCGCCAGACCTTCTTTCGCCGCCAGGGTAATCGGCTCCAGCCCCACCTGACGCAGCGCGTCCGTCGCCGGCAGCCATTCGCCGCCGCGTACCCGCGCTTTGCCTTCGCCCAGCAGCGTCAGCGACATATGCGCCAGCGGCGCGAGGTCGCCGGAGGCGCCGACGGAACCTTTCGCCGGGATCCACGGCGTCACGCCGGCATTGACCAGGCCAATCAGCGCCTGGATCACGCTCAAGCGGATCCCGGAGAAGCCGCGGGACAGGCTGTTAATCTTCAGCACCATAATCAGGCGCGCCAGGTCATCGTCCAGCGGCTCGCCAACGCCCGCCGCATGGGATAACACCAGCGAACGCTGCAGATTCTCCAGATCTTCCGTCGAGATACGGGTCTGGGCCAGCAGGCCAAAACCGGTGTTAATACCGTAGGCGGTCCGCCCTTCGGCAAGGATGGCGTTAACGCAGGCCACGCTCTCATCGATTGCCGCAAACGCGCTGCTATCGAGGGTGATGTTCAGCGGGTGGCTGTAAACTTCGCGGAGCTGCGACAGGCTCAGTTGCCCCGGAATGAGCGTTAAAGATTTCATTTAGCGTTCCCCTGCGTTGCCGCAACCATCGGAAGATTCAGACCCTGTTCCGCCGCACATTCAATGGCGATATCGTAACCCGCATCGGCATGACGCATCACGCCGGTCGCCGGGTCGTTATGCAGGACGCGAGCGATACGCGCCGCCGCTTCATCGGTACCATCACAGACGATAACCATCCCGGAGTGCTGCGAGAAGCCCATGCCTACGCCGCCGCCGTGGTGCAACGACACCCAGGTCGCGCCGCTGGCGGTGTTAAGCAGGGCGTTGAGCAGCGGCCAGTCGGATACCGCATCCGAGCCGTCGCGCATGGCCTCGGTTTCGCGGTTCGGGCTGGCGACGGAGCCGGAATCAAGGTGATCGCGGCCAATGACGATCGGCGCGGAGACTTCGCCGCTACGCACCATTTCGTTAAAGGCCAGCCCCAGCTTCTGCCGCCACTCCAGACCGACCCAGCAGATACGCGCCGGCAGTCCCTGGAAGCTGATGCGCTCGCGCGCCATATCCAGCCAGTGGTGCAGATGCTGATCATCTTTAATGATCTCTTTCACTTTCGCGTCGGTTTTGTAGATATCCTGCGGATCGCCGGACAGCGCCACCCAACGGAACGGGCCGATACCGCGGCAGAACAGCGGGCGGATATACGCCGGCACGAAGCCCGGGAAATCGAAGGCGTTGCTGACGCCCATTTCCTGCGCCATCTGGCGGATGTTGTTGCCGTAGTCGAAGGTTGGTACGCCCATTTCATTAAAGGCCAGCATCGCCTGAACGTGGTCGGCCATCGAGCGTTTGGCCGCCAGAATAGTGCCCTGCGGATCGGATTCGGCTTTCTGCTGATACTCTTCCCAGCTCCAGCCTTTCGGCAGATAGCCGTGCAGCGGGTCGTGGGCGCTGGTCTGGTCGGTGACCATATCCGGGCGCACGCCGCGTTTCACCAGTTCCGGAACGATATCCGCGGCGTTGCCGCACAGCGCGATGGAGATAGCGCGGCCTTCGGCGGTATATTTTTTGATGCGCGCCAGGGCGTCATCCAGAGAAGTGGCCTGTTCATCCACGTAGCGGGTACGCAGACGGAAATCGATGCGGCTCTGCTGACATTCAATGTTCAGCGAGCAGGCGCCGGCCAGCGTCGCGGCCAGCGGCTGCGCGCCGCCCATACCGCCCAGACCGGCAGTTAACACCCAGCGGCCTTTCAGGTTGCCCTGATAGTGCTGGCGACCCGCTTCGACGAAGGTTTCGTAGGTGCCCTGTACGATGCCCTGGCTACCGATGTAGATCCAGCTGCCGGCGGTCATTTGGCCGTACATCGCCAGCCCTTTGGCATCCAGTTCGTTGAAGTGTTCCCAGGTGGCCCAGTGCGGAACCAGGTTGGAGTTAGCGATCAGCACGCGCGGCGAGTTTTCATGCGTTTTAAAGACGCCGACCGGTTTACCGGACTGCACCAGCAGGGTCTCATCGCTTTCCAGGTTTTTCAGCGCCTTCACGATAGCGTCATAGCATTCCCAGTTGCGCGCAGCGCGACCAATACCGCCATAGACCACCAGCTCATGCGGGTTTTCGGCGACATCGGGATCGAGGTTATTCATTAACATACGCAGCGGCGCTTCGGTCAACCAGCTCCTGGCGGTCAGCGTCGTGCCTCTCGGGGCTCGGACGTCCAGCTGGCGATATTTGCTTTGCGACATCGGGGTTTCTCCTGACAATGAACGTTGTTTACGTAGATACATATACTTGTCTATACAAGCATGTGCAAGCCAGGATTTAACAGAAATGATACAATTTTGTTATATTGCGTCAGCAATCACGTTTTGCTGACGCCAGTGTGGATCAGGAGCCAAAGCGGCCCTGCAGACGATAACGGCTACCGGGGAACAGCAGGCGCGCGTGGGAGACGATGTGAGTTGTCGACCAGGTGCGGCGACGGATCAGCAGGCACGGATCGTGGGCGTGAATATGCAGCAGGGCACACTCTTCCGCCGTGGCCTGCACCGCTTCAACAATATGTTCACCTTCGGTTAACGGCGCGATCAGCGACAGATAATCATGCGGCGTGGTGGCGGTGTAGTCCTGATGCAGATAGTCCGGTACCACCGCGGCATTCACACAGCGATCTTCGATTTGCACCGGGACGTCGTTTTCGTAATGCACCATCAGCGAGTGAAAGATACGGGTACCTTCCGCGACGCTGAGCGCCGTCGCCTGAATATGATCCGCCCGGGTCTCCTCCAGCAGGAGCACCTCACAGCGGTGCTGATGGTGACGGGCAACAATTTCCGCCGCAATGCTGCGCACTTCAAACAGCGCCGACTGCCCTTTCGGCTCGGCGACAAAGGTTCCCACCCCTTGCAACCTGACCAGCAGGCCTTCATCCGTCAGCTCGCGCAGCGCGCGGTTGATGGTCATGCGGCTGAAGCCGAACTGCGCCACCAGCTCGGCTTCCGAAGGGATACGGTCATGTGGTCGCCAGACGCCGCTGTGGATCTTTTCACCGATAGCCTGCTTCACCTTCTCATAAAAAGGCGCGGGCGCGGAACGGGGTTGCTGTGAAAACATAGCCTGGCTTTCCTTTTGCAAAATGGGCGGCGAAGTCCCCAGAATATACCGGAATGGCTACTGCCACCAATGGGCGATTTGCCATGCCAGACGGGCCGCCGCGCGGGCGCCCTGTCCGTCGATGTCAAACTGCGGATTAAACTCGACCAAATCCACCGCCTGTAGCTTACCGCTGCGGCACAACGGCTCAACGATCCGCAGCAGGGTCGCCAGCGGCACCCCCAGCGCCGCCGGGGCCGACACCGCCGGCATTTCACGCGCCGGCAGCACGTCGAGATCGATGGTCAGATACAGACGGTCGAATTGCGCGATATTGCGCTCAAGCTCCGGCAACACGCAGGTTTCGAAGGCCGCCAGCACCTGCAGATCCTCAACGATAGCCACCTGGCGGCGCGCCGCTTCATCCCACAGCGCCTGGGTATTCGCCGCCCGGCTCACGCCGATGCAGGTATAGTGAAAACCTCGCTGCTGCGCCTCGCACTCCAGCGCCAGCTGGCGGAACGGCGTCCCGGAGCTGGCGCATTCGGCAAAGCGTAAATCCAGATGCGCGTCGAGATTAATAATGCCCACATTTTCGCCCGGGAAGGCATCCAGTACCCCAGCGCCGTGGCCGAAGGCCGTCTCGTGGCCGCCGCCCAGCACCAGCGTGCGTTTGCCGGCGCGTTGACAGGCGGCCACCGCCTCGCGCAGCGCCTGATGCGCGGCTTCTAACTGTTCACCGTCGACGCTAATCGTGCCCATATCCACGCAGCGGTCATGGCCCTGATGGCTGGCCATATTGGCCAACGCCCGGCGCAGCGTTTCCGGACCATGTCCGGCGCCGGTACGCCCTTTATTACGCCGGACGCCTTCGTCGCAGGCGAAGCCGAGCAGCGCGATATCACCGGACATCTCCTGCGGCGCGAAGCGTTCCGCGCGGGCGATGGTCTGGAACAGGCGCAGCGCATTGGGCGCTTCCGCGCTATCATCACGCCCCTGCCAGAGACTGGCGGGCGTAGCTTGCCACAGCATCATTGCCGTTCTCCTCGTACCACGCGTCCCCAGAGCGGCGCGCGCCCCGGCTCATACACCATCTCGACCGGATGCTCGGCATCCCAGATGGCAAAGTTAGCCACAAAGCCCGCCGCCAGCTGACCATGGCTGTTCTGCCGCCCCAGCGCCCGCGCGGCATGGCGAGTCACCCCGGCCCAGGCCTCCTCCGGCGTTAAACCAAACTTGACGCAGGCCATGTTCATCGCCAGATGCAGGCTGGCGAAGGGGCTGGTGCCGGGGTTGAAATCGGTCGCCACCGCCATCGGCACCTGGTACTTGCGCAGCAGTTCCACCGGCGGTTTGCGGGTTTCATTAAGGAAGTAAAACGCGCCGGGGAGCAGGGCTGCCACGGTGCCGCTTTCGCGCATCGCAGCCACGCCCTCTTCCGTCAGATACTCGATGTGGTCGGCGGAAAGCCCATGATAGCGGCTCACCAGCTGCGCGCCGCCCAGCGACGAGAGTTGCTCAACGTGGCCTTTTACCGGAATGCCCAGCGCCTGCGCGGCCTGAAAGACGCGCTCGGTTTGCTGTGGGCTGAAGCCAACGTTTTCGCAAAAGACGTCAACGCTTTCAAACAGTCCCTCCTGCCACAGCGTCGGCAGTATGGTCTCGCAGACCAGCGAGATATAGCCATCGGCGTCGCCATGATATTCCGGCGGCGTGGCATGGGCGGAGAGCAGCGTCGCCGACAGTTCCACGCCATTATGATTGGCCAGCTGGCGGGCGACCCGCAGCATTTTGCGTTCGTTTTGCAGATCGAGACCGTAGCCTGATTTAATCTCCAGGGTGGTCACCCCTTCACGCAGCAGGCGAGCAAGACGCGGCTGCGCCAGCGCCAGTAGTTCAGCTTCGCTGCTGTCGCGCGTGGCGCGCACGGTGGAGTTAATGCCGCCGCCGTTGGCGCTGATGGTTTGATAGGAGACGCCGTTCAGCCGCTGCTCCCACTCCTGGGCCCGGCTGCCGCCAAAGATCAGGTGAGTGTGGCAGTCGATTAAACCCGGCGTTACCAGCCGGCCGTCGAGATCGATACTGCGCCCGCTGGGGGCGTCAGCATCAGCGACGACCGCCTCAATGCGGCCGTTACGCACCAGCAGCGCGTGGCGCTCCAGCAGGCCGTACGGTTGGGAAGAATCAGGGTTCAGAGTGGCGAGACGCGCGTTTCGCCAGATAACGCGTTCAGAGGTGGCTTCAGTCATAGCGCTTAACTTGTCATGGGTTGTATAGACATTTATTTTCATAACGCCGATAAAGTCAACAATAGCGCAGGGAAATGTTATTTTTTTGTGACTGCAGACCATCCGGCAGGACTACGCGTTGCGTAAAGACGGTAAGTTTTTCCGCACATGTCTTCCCGTTTCGTTCAAGTTAGTATAAAACAGCAGGTTTTAAAGGACTTATACCCTGGCGTCTCAGCCGGGGTATTTCACTACGCTTAATTTTGCCCGGAGCAACATGAACACATATTCCGTTTCCCGCCTGGCGCTGGCGCTGGCCTTCGGCGTGACGCTGTCCGCCTGTAGCTCGACGCCTGCCGATCAACAGCCCTCAACGCAGACTGCACCGGGCACCAGCGCGCGTCCCATTCTGAACGCCGAAGAAGCGAAAAACTTCACGCCGGCGGCCTATTTCCAGTCGCTGGATCCCAACGCCGCCGCCTGGACGCCGTCTGCCATCAGCCTGCCGGCGCAGCCTGACTTTATCGTCGGCCCCGCGGGAACCCAGGGCGTGACCCATACCACCATTCAGGCGGCGGTGGATGCGGCGATTGCCCGTCACTCGAACCGTCGTCTGTATATCGCGATTATGCCGGGCGAGTACCCGGGCACCGTCTACGTTCCGGCGGCGCCGGGCGCCCTGACCCTGTATGGTACCGGCGACAAGCCAATTGACGTGAAAATCAGCGAAGCGATTGATTCCGAGATGGATCGCAACACCTGGCGCCGTCTGGTCAATCCAGGCGGCAAATATATGCCGGGTAAACCGGCATGGTATATGTTCGACAGCTGCCAAAGTAAATCCGCGGCGACCGTCGGCGTGATGTGTTCCGCGGTCTTCTGGTCACAGAATAATGGTCTGCAGCTGCAGAACCTGACTATCGCTAATAACCTCGGCGACAGCGTGGACGCCGGCACTCACCAGGCCGTGGCGCTGCGCAGCGATGGCGACCAGGTGCAGATCAATAAGGTCAATATTCTTGGCCGTCAGAATACCTTCTTTGTGACCAACAGCAGCGTGCAGAACCGTCTGCAGGACAACCGCCAGACCCGCACGCTGGTGACCAACAGCTACATTGAAGGCGATGTGGATATCGTTTCCGGCCGCGGCGCGGTGGTGTTTGATAATACCGACTTCCGCGTGGTGAACTCGCGCACCCAGAAAGAGGCCTACGTCTTCGCGCCGGCCACCCTGAAAAGCGTGACCTACGGCTTCCTGGCGACCAACAGCCGCTTCACCGCCTCCGGCGATAACGTCGCGCAATTAGGCCGCGCGCTGGACGTCGATGGCAACAGCAATGGCCAGGTGGTGATCCGCGACAGCGCCATCAATGAAGGCTTTAATATTGCCCAGCCGTGGGCGGCGGCGGTAGGATCCGGCCGTCCGTTCAACGGCAACACCGGCAGCGCCGATGACAAAGGCAATCTGCAGCGCAACCTCAACGACAACGGCTTCAACCGCATGTGGGAGTACAACAACCGCGGCGTGGGAAGCACGGTGGTCGCCGAGCCGAAACAGTAAAGCACAACAAGCGTGAACCATAATAAAAGAGAGGGCGATGCCCTCTCTCAGACTGCTGACAACGTGCAATCTTCAGGAATTGCCCGGCGGCGCTGCGCTTGCGCGGGCCTACAGCTAATTGCATAACGGTTTGATACTGAAGTCTTTCGCAGGCCGGGTAAGGCGAATGCCGCCACCCGGCAGAAATGCGAGCACAATGACGAAACAGGTTTGTCGTCAGCCAGAGAGGGGGCGATGCCCCCTCTTTTCTTTTTCGTTCAGCGCTTCACGCCGTCAGGCGGAACGCCATTTGCGGGTCAGCGGCTTTTCCAGTTCGACGATCAGGAACATGGCGAAACCGATGATAAAGGTGATCACCCAGTAGCGGAACGGCAGTCCGGTGGTGCCGAACAGCATCTGCATAAACGGCGCATAGATAATCAGCAGCTGCAGGACCAGCAGCACACCGCTAACCACCCAGATCCCTTTGTTGGCCAGCAGACCTTTGGTTAACGAGAAGCCATCCGACACGCGGCAGTTCAGCATATAGAACCACTGGGCGGTGACCAGGGTCTGCAGCAGCACGGTCCGGATAAACTCTGGCGAATAGCCGCGCGGCTGCAGCCAGGCCTCGAGAATAAAGGCGCTGACCGCAATCATCGATCCCACAAACGCCACGCGCCAGATGGCAAAGCCGTCCATCACGTGCAGTTTGGGGTCGCGCGGTGGTCGTCGCATGATATTTTTCTCGCCGGCTTCAAACGCCAGGCCAAACGACAGCGTGGCCGAGGTGGCCATGTTCATCCACAGGATCAGCACCGGCGTCAGCGGCAGCACGTTGCCCGCCAGCAGCGCGATCACGATCAGTAACCCCTGGGCAAGGTTGGTCGGCATGACGAAGAGAATGGTTTTCTTCAGGTTGTCATACACCCGACGCCCCTCGCGGACCGCGCTGGCGATGGTGGCGAAGTTATCATCGGTCAGCACCATATCGGCGGCTTCCTTGGTCACCTCGGTCCCCTTGATCCCCATCGCCACGCCGACATCAGCCTGCTTCAGCGCCGGGGCATCGTTCACCCCATCGCCGGTCATCCCGACAATCTCTTTCTTGCTCTGCAGGGCCTGCACCAGGCGGAACTTATCTTCCGGGCTGGTGCGGGCGAAGATATCAAACTGCTGCGCGGCCACACTCAGCTGCGCGTCGTCCATCACCTCCAGCTCGCGCCCGGTAATGGCATTTCCCGCATTGCCAATCCCCAGCATCTTGCCGATGCTCATCGCCGTTTGCGGGTGGTCGCCGGTGATCATTTTCACGCGGATCCCGGCCTGCAGGCAGTCGGCAATCGCCGTGATGGCCTCCGGCCGCGGCGGATCCATCATCCCGGCGACCCCTAGCAAAATCACCCCTTGCTGCAGATCCTGATGGGTCAGTTCGGTCTGGCCTGCGGCAGCTGGCTTCCAGGCCGCGGCCACCATCCGTAGCCCTTCCCGGGCGTACTCTTCAATTTTGCCTTCCCAGTACGGCAGATCCAGCGGCTGCAATCCGCTGTCGCTTTGCTGATACTGGCACAGGCGGAACAGGACATCCGGCGCGCCGGTAACCAGCACCACCTCCTCTTCACCCAGCCGGTAGAGAGTCGACATGTATTTATATTGCGAATCAAAAGGAATTTTACTGCGCAGTTCGCTGGTCAGCGGCGGCAGAGTGACCTTCGCCGCCAGCACCTTCAGCGCCCCTTCGGTCGGGCCACCGGTGATTTTCCACAGTCCGCTCTCCTCTTTAATAAGCTGGCTGTCGTTACACAGATCGATGGTGCGCAGATAGCGCTCGAACAGCGAGCCAGGCGCGATCGTGACCGGCGTCGGGTCGTCAATGGCGTGGATCTTACCGACCGGCTCATAGCTGTCCCCTTCCACCCGATAGACGCTGTCCGCGGTGATCACCGCCTTCACCGTCATTTCGTTCATGGTCAGGGTCCCGGTTTTATCCGAGCAGATCACCGTCATCGCGCCGAGGGTTTCCACCGTCGGCAGCTTGCGGATAATCGCCTTCTGGCGGGCCATCGCCTGCACGCCGAGCGACAGAATAATCGAGATAATCGCCGGCAATCCTTCCGGAACCGACGCCACCGCGAGGCTGATCAGCGACAGCATCAGTTCAGAAACCGGCATATCGCGGAACAGCAGACTAAAGACGAACAGCGCCGCCATCATCACCAGAATGAGGATAAAGATGGCTTTGCCCAGCTTGTCCATTTGTACCAGCAGCGGCGTGCGGTGTTTCTCAATGCCCGCCATCATCTGGTTGATGTGGCCCAGCTCGGTGTCGCCGCCGGTGGCCACTACAATGCCTTTCCCCGCGCCGGAGCTGACGGTGGTCCCGGAAAACAACAGGTTGCTGCGATCGCCGAGCGGTAAATCGCCGCTTAGCGGCTCGGTGGTTTTCTCCACCACCGTCGACTCGCCGGTGAGAATGGCCTCTTCCACCCGCAGGTTGTGCGCCTCAGTCACGCGTAAATCGGCGGGGATACGGTCGCCGGCGCGGATCACCACGATATCGCCGGGTACCAGCGAGGTGGTGGGGATGGTTTCATGGTTGCCCTGGCGGATCACCACCGCCTCGCTGGACAGCATATTGCGGATACTCTGCAGCGATTTTTCCGCATTACTCTCCTGAATGAAGCCGATCAGCGCATTGACCACCGCTACCGCGAGGATCACCGACATGTCGATCCAGTGGCCCATCACCGCCTTCAGCAACGCCGCTGCCAGCAGGACGTAGATCAGCACATCGTTAAAATGCACAATAAAACGCAGCCAGGCGGGTTTACCCGGCTTCTGCGGCAGGGCGTTTTCGCCATACTGCTGCAGGCGCGTGGCCGCTTCTGCTCCACTAATCCCCTCCGGCGTACTCTGCACGCTGGCGAGCGTCTCCTCAACGGAGCGCTGATAGTAGGGCGCGCCCGGTTTATCTGTATTCATACTCTCTCCCTCGATTTCTGAAGCGGAAGTCAGGACCCGTCATCAGCGGACAACGAACACCGGGACATGGGCATAGCGCACGATATTTGCCGCTTCAGAGCCGAGCAGGTGCGTCTGGATCCCCGGATTGCGCGAGCCGACAATCACTACATCCGCTTTCAGCTCATCGGCCAGGGTGATCACTTGATCGCGAATATTGCCACTACGCACATAAAGATGGCTGGCGTCTTCCGCAAGGCCATTTTTCTTCACCAGCTCATTCAGTTTTTCCTTAGCGGTATTAAGCAAATGCTCCTCCATCTTTCGGGCGTCCGAGATAAATCCGCGGGTTAATACAGGAGAAAAGGCAGGAATAACATGGACAAGATGAATTTGCCCGGCGGAGTGCTGAGCAAGGAATTTCGCATGAGAGAGCGCTTTGTCAGCCAGGCCTGCATCAAACACGTCAACGGGAACAACGATATTTTTATACATGAGATAATCCTTTTATTACCAATACAATGCGTAGTGATGAATAGCCCCATACGTGGGGAGGAACGAAATCTCAACAACAGAAGCGGCGAGCGGAATAGATGTTATTAAACGTAGCACAGGAAAATTAACAGTAGAAAATGACGGATTAATAGACTGAAAAATATTATAAAAGCCCGCGAATGCCCGCAGATCTCCTGCCCTCCCCCCCTTGACGTCAACAGCGACGCGGTATTCTCTTTTTTAACACTTCATATTTTCTCCGACTATGCTGATTACTAGCAGGAGTGCCGCACCGAATATCCGACGGTGACACATTGCGCCGGACGAAATCACATTCGCGGTTCGGGTGGGAGTGAAGGGAGAACATTATGTTTGGTTATAGCCTGTTACGTCTGGGATTGTTTGTCGCGCTGGCCATTGTTGCCTGCACGCTGGTGGGACTATTCACTTATCTGGTTGTCGCCGCCCTCGCAGAATAAGCGTGCGTCACGGAATAAAAACGTAGAATAAATCCTGAGTCTGAGGGGAATACTGTGAACCGTTATTTTTCTCTCATCCCGGTTGTTATTTTATTAACAACCGCTTGCGATCAAAAAGCACCTTCCGTTGAGTCTGCCCCACGCATGGTTAAGGTGGCGCAAGTCACCGCCGTGGGCAACACCCAGCAGCGAACGTTTCCGGCACGCATTGAGTCTGGCGACGCCACCGAGCTGTCGTTTAAGCGGGGCGGCCAGGTGGAATCGCTGGATATTCGTCAGGGCGCCACCATCACCGAGGGACAAACGCTGGCGCGTCTGAATGCCCGCGAGGCCCAGCAGCGGGTCAATGAGCGACAAACGGCGGCCACCCTCGCCCAGCGTCAGTTCGACCGCTTCCAGACTTTGGCCGGGCGCCAGGCGATCTCCCAGGCGGAGATGGACGTGCAGCGCGCCAATCGCGATGCCGCCAACGCGGCCTTAAAAATCGCCCGTGAAGAGCTGGCGCAAATGAGCCTCACCGCGCCCTTCGGCGGGATTGCCGCCGGCGTGCATATCCGTAATCATCAGGTGGTCGCTGCCGGTCAGCCGGTGATCACCCTGACGCGCACCGACCTGCTGGACGTGGTTTTCAGTATTCCGGAAAATCTGTTCACCTCGCTGGATATCCGCAATACCGCCTACCGCCCCGTCGTCAGGATCAATACTCTGCCGGGCCGTGAGTTTACCGCGGAATACAAAGAGCATACCGGCAGCAGCGATATCAGCACCCTCACCTGGCAGATCATTTTAACCATGCCGCGGCCGGATGACTTTCCCACCGTCGGCGGGGTCAGCGGCACCGTGACGGTCAATCTCGGCAATTTACCGGTCAGCGCCGGACGGGATGCCCTTGTGGTACCGGTGGAGGCGGTGTTTAACCCCGATAACCGACCGAAGAATGAACCGGTTGTCTGGGTGGTAAAAGGCGACAACGCACATCAATACCTTGAAGAGCGCAGGGTCACGGTCGGGGAAGTGACCTCGCAGGGCGTGACGATCACCGAAGGACTCCGCGCGGGTGAACACGTGGTGGCGGCGGGGGTAAGTGAACTCCACGACCGGCAGCCGGTGCGGATCTGGACGCGTGAACGAGGATTATAGATGGACATTTCCCGTCAGTTTATTAACAACCCGACCCGCGTCTGGTTAGCCATTTTGCTGTTGGGGGTGGGTGGCCTGTTCGCCCTGCTCAATATCGGCCGCCTGGAAGATCCGGCCTTCACCATCAAAATGGCAGTGATCGTCACCCATTACCCGGGCGCGTCTGCCCAGCAGGTGGAGGAAGAGGTGACCCTGCCGCTGGAAAACGCTATCCAGCAGCTTCCCTCGCTGGATAACGTCAGCTCCATCTCGTCGAATGGCTTATCGCAAATTACGGTGAATATCGCCTCGCAGTACCATTCCAGCGAACTGCCGCAAATCTGGGATGAGCTGCGCCGCCGCGTCGGGGACGCCAGCCGGCTTTTTCCCCCGGGGGTGGTGCCCCCTTTCGTCAACGATGACTTTGGCGATGTGTTTGGCTTTTTTTTCGCTATCTCGGGCGACAGTTTCACCAACCCCGAGCTGGTGCGCTATGCCGAGCAGCTGCGCCGGGAGCTGGTTCTGGTACCGGGGGTCGGTAAAGTCGCCCTTGGCGGCGCTATCTCGCCGCAGATCAATGTGGATATCTCGCTGGCGAAAATGGCAGCGCGCGGGATCACCCTTAACCAGCTTGCCGCTATCCTGGCCCGGCTCAATGTGGTCTCCAGCGCCGGGGAGATCCGCGCCGGCAGCGAATCGATCCGTCTCCACCCCACCGGGGAGTTTCAGAACCTCGATGAACTGGGGGATCTGCTGGTCAGCCCGCATGGCGCCAGCGCCACCACCCGACTGCGGGATATTGCCACGCTGTCGCGCGGGCTGAGCGACTCGCCCGCCAGTATCTATCATGCCAAAGGCCGCCAGGCGGTGACCATGGGGGTCTCGTTTATCCCTGGCGTTAACGTCATTGACGTGGGGCATGCCCTCGAAGCCCGACTTCAGCAGATGTCGGCCGATAAACCAGCGGGTATCGACATCGCCATTTTTTACGATCAGGCGGCAGAGGTCGCCCACTCGGTCAATGGCTTTATTATCAACTTCCTGATGGCCCTGGCGATTGTCGTCGGCGTGCTGCTGGTATTTATGGGGGTGCGCAGCGGGATCATTATTGCATTGTCGCTGGCGCTCAACGTCCTCGGCACCCTGCTTATCATGTACATCTGGGGGATCGAGCTACAGCGGATCTCCCTCGGGGCGCTGATCATCGCCCTGAGTATGCTGGTGGACAACGCCATTGTGATTGTCGAAGGGGTGCTGATCGCCCGCCAGCAAGGCTCGCCGCTGCTGGGTGCGATTAACTATGTGATCCGCCGCTCCGCCCTGCCGCTGCTCGGCGCGACGATCATCGCCATCCTCGCCTTCGCGCCGATTGGCCTCTCGCAGGACTCCACCGGGGAGTATTGTAAATCCCTGTTCCAGGTGCTGCTGATCTCCCTGATGCTGAGCTGGTTTTCCGCGCTGACCATCACCCCGGTGCTCATTAAGTGGTGGTTGTTTAAAAACGCCCCGCCGGCCGCCATCGCGGAGGAAAAAGCCGATCCCTACCGCGGCCGCTTCTATCGCGGCTATCAGCAGACGCTGCGAATACTGCTGCAGCAAAAGACCCTGACGCTGGTGCTGATGGGCGCGCTGTTAGCCGGGGCAATCTGGGGCTTCACCTTCGTCCGGCAGAATTTCTTTCCGTCATCGAATACGCCCATTTTCTTTGTCGACCTGTGGCTGCCCTACGGGACCGATATTAATGCCACCGAGCAGATGACCCGCGATATTGAGCGGTCGATCGCCAGCCAGCCGGGGGTGGTCACCACCGTCTCCACCATCGGCCAGGGCAGTATGCGTTTTATTCTTACCTACAGCGGACAGCGGCAATATAGCAACTACGCGCAGATCATGGTGCGGATGGACGACCAGCGCAGTATCGCCCCGGTCACCCGCCATGTGGAAACCTGGATCGCCAGGAACTACCCGCAGGTGAACGCCAGCACCAAACGCATTATGTTCGGCCCTTCCGGCGATAGCGCGATTGAAGTGCGCATTAAGGGCCCCGACCCGGATACGCTGCGCATGCTGGCCAGCCAGGTGGGCGACATTCTCGCCGCGGATCCGGCGACCGACAGTGTGCGTAACGACTGGCAGAACCGTAGCAAGGTGATCCGCCCGCAGTACTCCCCGGCGCTGGGGCGCGAGCTGGGGGTGGATAAACAGGATATTGATAACGCGCTGGAGATGAATTTCTCCGGGAGTCGCGCCGGGTTATATCGTGAAGGGGCCGATCTGCTGCCAGTGATCGTCCGGCCGCCGCAAGCGGAGCGGCAGGATGCCAACCACCTGAATAATGTGCTGGTCTGGAGCCAAAGCCGCCAGCAGTATATCCCGCTGAGTAACGTCATCAATGGCTTCTCGCTCGAGTGGGAGGACCCGTTGATCCTTCGCCGGGATCGCACCCGGGTGCTCACGGTGCAGACCGATCCCAGCCCGCAAAGCGGCCAAACCTCGGGTGATATCCTCGCCCGGGTGAAACCGCGCATTGATGCGCTGCCGCTGCCGCACGGCTACCGCATTGAATGGGGTGGCGATGCCGAAAATTCCAGTGAAGCGCAGCAAGGGCTGTTCACGACCCTGCCGCTCGGCTATCTGGTGATGTTTATCATTACAGTGCTGATGTTCAGTTCGCTGAAAAACGCCGTCGCCATCTGGCTGACCGTCCCGCTGGCGCTGATCGGCGTTACGCCCGGGTTTTTGCTCACCGGCATTCCGTTTGGCTTTATGGCGTTAATCGGCTTGCTCAGCCTCAGCGGTATGCTGATCCGCAACGGCATTGTGCTGGTGGAAGAGATAGAGCAACAGAAACAGGAGAAAGATCAACGACAAGCTATTATTGATGCGGCAACCTCGCGTCTGCGGCCCATCCTGCTGACCGCCTTCACCACCGTGCTTGGCCTTGCCCCGCTGTTGCGCGATGTCTTTTTCCAGAGTATGGCGGTGGTGATTATGTTCGGGCTGGCCTTTGCCACCGTACTGACGCTGCTGGTTCTGCCGGTGATTTACGCTTGCTTCCACCATAAGGATATGACGCCTCAACGATGAACAGTACCGGTCTGAGCATTATCAAGACATTAGGCTGTATGACAGCGGTGACCTTTTTCACCATCTATAACACCTGGGATCGCTATGATTATGACTATCACTGGATCCTCGGGCTACTGACCTTTATCTCGACCATCGCGACGCCGCTGTTTTTTGTGGTGGCCGGTTATCTTGATGCGCAGACCCGCCACGATGCCAACTGGCAAATCGGTAAAATTAAAAGCGTGGTGATCGTCTTTCTGTTCTGGGTGACGGTCTATTATGTCTGGGAGCCTTACCAGCGCGGCTATCTGATCCAGCCCTGGTTTATTTTCGCCCTGATTGTCATCTACACCTTTCATCCGCTGATTGCCTGGCTCAGTCAGCGGCGCGGTCTGTTTTTCGTCGTGGTACTGACGCTGCTGTGCTGCTCCTATGGTTACGACCTGCTCTCGGTGCTCCACCCGGACAAACATCTTTTCAGCCTGCCGCCACAGTATCGCCTGTGGACCTGGTTACTGTTTTATTTAACCGGGCAGTTATTCAACGATCCAAAGGTCACGGAGTGGATACGTCATCCCCGGGTGATTAAAGCCGCAATTATCGCCCTGCCCTTTGTCTATTTATTTACCTGGTTTTATGAGCGTCATTTTTTCTTCGCGCTGTTTAAAGCCGATCGCAATGCGTTCATCCTGACCGGATCGCAAATTTATATTCTGATCGTCCTGCTGGTTATCGCCGCTAACGCTGTTCAGTTTAACAAGCACCGCGAGCTGAAGGAGGCGGTGCTGGCGACGGTCAGCAAAGCGATGACCGGGGTCTATATTCTGCACTACTCGGTATTTCATCTGCTGGTGATGCTGATCCCAATTCACTCATTAGCCGCAAAGCTTGGGGTGATCGCGCTGACCTTTGTGCTGTCGGTCCTCATCTCCCTTGCCGCGCTTTCCAGTTCCTGGCTCAAGAAGGTGATTACCCTGTAATCGACAACGCGACGAGTTAACGGAAGCTCCACTGGATGCTTATCACAAACACGCTGGGAATAATAATGCCGCTCTCGAGGGCGAAATAGTCGGTAAAGTTGTACTGGATGGCATGGTAGATATAAGGGGAAAAGCCGATCCCGGTGGCGTCCTTAAAATCTTTATAGGATCCATGATCGCCGCAATGCTCAAAGGCGTCGAAGAAGAATTCGCCGGTGTAGCCATAGACGCCTTTAAAGGTCCACCCACTACCGTTGTGATACCAGTCTCTTCTGACCCCCAGCGCCAGGCAGCGATCGTCGAAACTGTTATTCATGGTGCCCACCAGCAGGCTGTATTTCGACTGTTCAGAGAATTTCCGCTCCACGGAAAAAAAGTGGTTTTCGAAATTCTCGGTATATTGTCCGTGGTTATTGGTCAGATGGTAGACATAGGAACCGGTATTGACTGAATAGAGGTTAATTTCCTTCGCCTGCGCAACGGTGGCTAACCCGGCCAGGAGCATCACGCTTTTACCGCGCATCATCTCTCCTCAACTCTCTATGCCTGCCCATGGACAGAACGCGTGTGCCGTATTTACCGGTCGTTATACTGACAGAAGATCCGACAGGGAAATGGGGAAATAGATGACGGTGCTGAACAGCGACGTCGTTAGTAAAAAAGCGTAGCACACGCCTTATCCGCTCACAAAGTGGCCGGAGCGCGCCGTGTCCGCGATTTTCCCCTTTACCTTGCTGTGCAAAAAACAGACAAATCCTCACCTATTTTCCGCTATCATCGGGATCCGACGCGGAAGTAAGCCACCTGTCGACGACGGCGTTGCTGTGTACCCCCTTCCTGCGTCGGCACGCTTTCCCTGACACGAAAACTGTAACAAATGTTACACATTGTTCTCCTTCCGGTCGTCGCCAGTCCCGCTCTGCTGGTTTTACATACCTATCCTGCACAACCCCGCCTTTTTGTACAAGTTATAAAAGTAAAAATAACCTTTTAAATCAAACAATAAGAACACACACAAAAAATAATCCGTTACGTTGTACATATCGATATGAAAAAAGTTGTACATATCGGGATCACCGTCTATAGTTTTGGAGTGTTAACTGCTTGTTGCGCAACAAAGCGGGAACGTTTAGCGGTTGCGCGGTGAGTACGGTGGTGGTTCCTGGTTTTGCATTTCCTGTTTTTGACTTTGCGCGTATCTACGGTACGCCGAGACTTTTATTGTCAATTGCTTTATACGTGGGAGAGTTCGAGCTATGCATATTAAAAATACCATTCCAGCAGAGTTTGTCTTCAATTCAGCCCTGATGAAGAATATTGAAAATACGCTCATTAAGCAGCACAGAACGATTAATAATGAGCGGATGATTACGGAAATCCAGCACCGTCTGCAAACGGAAAGTAATCAAATACTCTCCGACCTCTATCTGCAGGCGCTGGATATGCTGTACAGCAAACCTCATCATTAAATAACCCCCGCGATGCTGGCAGCAGGTTTCGCCCTGCTCTGCCGGCGCGCCTGGGTCTCAATCGGCTAACTGGGGCAAAAAAAATGTCACACCATAATACTTGCTATCGTTCTGAGCATTACGACCTGTGGTTTGATAATCGTTTTCTTCTCTATGGGATGTCGCTGATTCTGAATAACCTGCCGGCATCTTACTTTCGTAAAAAACATGTTTTCTTTACCAGCGACAATTATTTCGCGGTACTGCAGCACGATTATAACCGTCGGGATACGTTATTTATTCTTTTAACCGAAGGTAACGATCTTAATTTTCTTAGTGAACTCCCTATGCTGCGGTTGCCGGCAGACTCAACGCCGGAAGAATTAAAAATCTTCCTGCATCAGCCCACCCGCTATTACAAAACCCACCCAGCGCCGGGCGCTTCGGTGCAGTTTACTGAGCGGGAAAAGAAAGTTATCCAGCTTATCAGTAATGGCGAACCGGTCGCCAGCATTGGTCGGTCACTCAATCTGCATATCAAAACCATTTATCAGATCCGGCTGAATCTGATTAAAAAGCTCGGCTGTAGCGGTAGGACCGATTTTTTTAATATCAGCCGTAGCGAGGCCTTTAAATCCTGGAGTCAGATCCACCTGTAACCCGGCGCAAAAGTCCTGGCCTGTACAAGCAGGTCAGGACGATTAATTATTCCCGTGAAAATGGATGCTGAAGCCCTGCTCCTGCCAGTGGCTGAGCAGCTCTTCCTGCAGTGGCGTGGCAGCGCGTCCGGTCCAGACGAAGATATGCTGCCCGGGGAACAGCTCGGGCCGTGGCGACTCCAGCGGCTCGGAGAGGACGTTTACATGCCAGCCGCGCTGGGAAAGGCGCCATGCCTCCAGCCACAGACGCGTCCGGTCTTCATTGCTCCAGCCCACCAGCAGCGTCTCTTTGCCATTTTTTTTACGCGCTTCGGCGAGAAACAGCGCTACGCAGTCAATGAGCAGACCGTCCAGCAGGCTGCTAATCACCAGCGAGGTATTCTGATCGAGCTTGAGGCGCTGACGTACCGGCACTAACAGGCTATCAATAAGGGTGTCGACGGGGTGTTGATGACTCAGCGCCATTAATTTGGCACGGATTCTGGCGGGCTGCATATAACGCAGAATAGACATCATCTCTTCCTGAAGATGCGCGGATTCATCGCGCGCCACCGGCAGGTTATCCTCCAGCAGCGCTTTGACCTTCCCCACGGACACACCGCGCTCTATCCAGCGCTTGATCTCTTCAATGCGCAGGATATCTTCTTCATCAAACTGTCGATGCCCGCCTTCGCTGCGTTGCGGTTTCAGTAGCCCGTAACGCCGCTGCCAGGCGCGCAGTGTGACCGGATTGATTCCGCAACGTTCGGCGACTTCACCGATACTGTAAAACGCCATAGCAGCCTCACATCAACCTGATACTTAATACCTAAACTAACGAATTCAGGCATCCTGTACAACTCTATTTTCTTGTACAGATAAAGATATCAGGTTGTGGCTCACAGCGCGCGGGAAAAAAGATGAAAAAATATTTAGCGAATTTGACAGTGGTTCATTTCTTCTCCGGCCATGCGACGGCGGGCAGGCCCCCCAGGCGGGCGCCAGCGAATAAATTCCCCTGAAACTGCGAAATACCCGCTGATTCCAGCCACATCCACTCTTCAGCACGCTCAACGCCGACAGCAGAGACGGCAATCTCCAGCGAAAAACAGCATTTGATAATAGCCTGTACAATCGACTGGCGCGGCCCATCCTGATGGATGTTGCGGATCAGCTCATGGTCAATTTTAATTCGGTCGGGCTGATAGTGCGCCAGCAACGACAGTCCGGCAAATCCAGCGCCGAAGTGATCGATAGCAAGACTGATCCCTGCCCCCTTCAGTTTGCGTACCGCATCGGTAAAGTCATCCATTCGTGAAATGACCTCCCGCTCGGTAAACTCGACAATAATCTGCTCCGGAATCAGATCATTGCGGCTAATCTCATCGAGCAGGAAGGCCACCGCATTGGGCACTTTGACCAGCGTCATCGGCAGCAAATTAATACTTAATGCCTTATTACGTAAACCTAATTTACCCGCCAGCGACAGGGCGACGCGTTTACTGTGCAGGTCGGCGAGATAAATATCGTCCCCGGCCAGACCGGCAAAATAGGCGCCTGGAGACTGGCCATCCGGTGTACGCAATAGCGCTTCCCACGAAATGATTTCGCAGGCGAAAGGATCGACGATCGGCTGGAACGCAAAGGAGCAGCTTTCCGTCTTATCGATAATCGGGGTATCAGGATAGAACGTCTCCTTATCCGGAATAAAAACCCAACTATCAGCGGAAGGAATCTCAAAATAATTCGCTTTTTCCGTGGATTCGACAAAAGTACGGAAAAATTGCAGCGCCCGGTCATCGTAGGTGAGCTGATATTTTGATGTACCCCGGTCCATCACCACCTGCAGAACTTCCTCACGATCGTGTTCGCGTAAATCAAACAGTTCCATTCCGACCTTACCAAAACGACGGGACGGCGCATAATCGCAAAGCAACTCCACCAGATTATAGTGGCGAGGATCCTGGCAAATATGCTGATATATATCCTGTACGTTTTCTTCAGGCCCTTCAATAAGTTGGAAAAAATGAGTCCCGTTAAAAAGTAAAATACCGGTGACATCCGCCTGCCCATTTCGCTCGTTTGCCTTGGCAACCATGGCCTCGATCGATTTGAATGAGACATTGTCGCAGATATGGCTGCGATAAATGATGGTGGTTAGCATAGTGATTCCAGATGGGAGGGATAAGCATTCACAGTAGCAGTTATCAGGCTAATCGTCTTGTAAAACTACATTTTGTATTAACAAAAAAGATACACTAAAAAACCATATTTTGTGCAAGGTTTTTTCTTTTTTTCTTTCCTTGTACAACATGCAACGCTAAACCCTACCTTTACAAGTCAAAATCACCCCAAATAAAAACAAATATTTCATTAAAAATCATAAATTTAACAACAATAGCCGCATTATTGCGCAACTTTCTATGTACAAGTTAATAATTATTGTATAAGTTTATTGGCAGTTAACAGATGAGTGAAATTAAAGGAGCACATATGCAGCAGAATGGTTACATTCCAGATACAGCGAACGCAATTGCCCAGTATTTCAATAAAGCATCGTTACCTTCCCAACAGGAGACGCTGGGTCAGATCGTGATGGATATTCTTAATGAAGGACGCCATCTCAACCGCAAGGCGCTGTGTACCAAACTGTTGAACCGCCTTGACCGCGCCCGTGCTCCCGAAGAAGAGAGCCATTATCAAACCTTAATTGGTTTGCTGTTTGCCGGTCAGGAGTAACGTCATCGATCGTCGCCTGATGCAACAGACGCAGCAGAGATGGGGCGATCGCTGTCCATAAACCTGCTGCTGACCTGAATGGCCTTTGTCCATTCAGAAAAGAGTGGCATGCAGAGAGACGGTTATGAAAAGCAGTGAAACTGAGGAAATAACCGATGAAATCATCGGCGAGGCGGTTCTCGCGCTGTTGAAAACGAATCGCCCAATTACTACCCCGACCCTGCTGGTCCGGCTTCGGTTGATGCAGGCGACGGAGCCAGATTGCCAGCGACGAAAAATCATCGCGGCGGTGATCGAAGAAATTTGCGCAAAGCTAGCCCAACAACGCAAGCAAGCGCCTTTGCAGGTAAAGAAAATCAATGGCCGTTGGGAATCCAGAGGATCGCTGGCGCAAAGCAATATGGCGTCGGAAAGCAAAAAGATCCACTGATCGCCCCAACCATGGTGAATAAAACAGAGTGAGAATGTGATGAGACAGACTATGCATCAGCAACCCGATATTTACGCAGGACTGCAGGACACCGCGCTCTCAGACTATTTCCGTAACGCCGGTGATAAACTGGTTGATGAGTCCGCCGTCATGTCGCTCGCCATCAACAGTATTCTGCAGTCAGAGGGGCATCTGAACAATAAGGCCATTATCTTATGGCTGATTCAGGCGCTGGAAACCACCGATGACGTGGTCACCGCGGACGTCATCCGTAAAACACTGGAGATTGTCGTCGGCTACACCATGGACGATATCTAACTGGTCCGCCAACACAGCGCCTTCCCTACAGAGCCTGTCCGCTCTGATAAAAAAACCTCGCGACTGCGAGGTTTTTTCTTTTACTGCCGCCTGATGGTTTAGTGGGCGTTGACCACCACCCACATTGGGCCCTGCCCTACGGCATAGCGGCCTTTCTCCTGCAGCAGCCCCTGCTCGCCGGCAATTTCATACACCGCAATATGGTGCGACTTCTGACCTGCCGCAATCAGATACTTACCGCTGTGATCGAGGTTAAAGCCACGTGGCTGGGTTTCGGTCGGCTGATAGCCCTCAACAGCCAGCACGCTGCCATCTTCCGAGACGCTAAATACCGTGATGATGCTGGCGGTACGATCGCAGGCGTACAGATGACGGCCATCCGGTGTGATATGAATATCCGCAGCCCAGCGCACGCCGGTGAAATCCTGCGGCATCATATCCAGAGTTTGTACACATTCGATATTGCCATTCGGATCTTTCAGCTCCCAGACGTCGATTGAACTGTTCAGTTCATTGACGCAGTAGCCATACTGCTGGTTGGGATGGAACACCATGTGGCGTGGACCGGCCCCCTCAACGGTGGTCACTTCCGCCGGCTCCTGCGCCGAGAGGAAACCATCGTCGCTAAGCGTAAACAGGCAGATGCGATCCTGCTTCAGCGCAGGCACCCACAGGGTGCGATTGTCCGGGGAGATATTGGCCGAGTGGCACCCTTCCAGGCCTTCCACCACGGTGACGGTTTCACCCGGCAGACCGTCCTGCAGCGGCGTCACGCTGACGCAACCCTGATTATAGGAAGCGCTGAACACGAAGCGGCCATGATGATCGGTAGAAATATGGGTCGGGCTGCCCGGCAGCGCCGCTTCGCCAGCAAAGGTTAACGCCCCGTTATCCGGCGTGATGCGATAGGCCAGCACGCGAAACTCCGGACGAACGCCAACGTACAGGTACTCCTTGTTGGGACTGACCACCATCGGCTGTACCTGCCCCGGGGCATCAACCACCTGCACCAGCGTCAGTTTGCCGTCCGCTTCAAGACTCCAGACGTGGATTTGTTGGCTTTCCGGGCTGGCGGTATAAACGGTTTGTTTCATGACTACTCCTTCCCTCACTGCACATGGAATTTTCATTTTCAGGATAACAGCACCCTGAAAATTATAAGACATCCGCCCATGATACTCGCAAAGTCCAGCGGATTTCCGCCGGACAGCGGCACAAAGGGCATACAAACATTGACGGCAGATGTGGAAAAATTGGTCCTGACGCCACGGCGGTGTACCATCATGGCCAGGTCACTTTTCAACATCAACCGGAAATAACACATGACAACACGCGTGATTGCCCTGGATTTAGACGGCACGTTGCTCACCAGCAAAAAAATAATCCTTCCCGCTTCGCTGGAGGCGCTGGCTCGCGCCAGAGAGGCGGGCTATCAGGTGATCGTCGTTACCGGACGTCATCACGTCGCGATTCATCCTTTTTATCAGGCACTGGCTCTCGATACACCTGCAATTTGTTGTAATGGCACCTATTTGTATGATTATCACGCAAAAAAGGTTTTGGCCGCCGATCCGATGTCGGTCGATCACGCCGTCAGCCTGACCACTATGCTTGCCGAACAGCAGATTCACGGCCTGGCGTATGTAGATGATGCCATGCTTTTCGAGCAGCCCACCGGGCACGTGATCCGCACCCGCAACTGGGCGCAGTCGTTACCGGAGGATCAGCGCCCGGTCTTCAGCCAGGTCGACTCGCTGGCGCAGGCGGTCCGCGAAGTCAACGCGGTATGGAAATTCGCCCTCACTGACGATGATATTCCCCGTCTGCAGCGGTTTGCGCAGCAGGTCGGCGAGACCCTGGGACTCGAGTGTGAATGGTCGTGGCACGATCAGGTGGATATCGCTCGCGCCGGCAACAGCAAAGGCAAACGGCTGGCGCAATGGGTGGCCGACCAGGGGCTGTCGATGAAGGATGTCGTTGCCTTCGGCGATAACTATAACGATCTCAGTATGCTGGAGGCGGCGGGCACCGGGGTGGCGATGGGCAATGCGGTGGACGAGGTGAAAGCTCGCGCCAACGTGGTTATCGGCGACAATGAGTCCACCAGCATCGCCGAGTTTATCTACCGCCAGTTGTTGTAATCAGGCAGCAATCGACACGCTTTTGATCTGGGCAAACACCTGCTGGCCTGGCGCTATCGCCAGGTCGTCCCGCGCCCACGGGCTGATTCGGGCCCACAGCAGACGACCGCTCACCCTGAGCTGCACCTCAATCTGCCCGTTGACCTCCAGACACTGAACTACCTGGGCGCGCAAGATATTACGAATACTGGTCCCGGACGGTTGCGCTAACGTCAGCGAGACGTCCGACGCCTGAATGCGGATCCTTGCACTCTCGCCGGCGGGACGATCGAGTCGGTTAACCCACAGCAGCTGGTCCCCCAGCGCCAGGGCGGTCATCGCGTATTGCGGGTGCTGCGCGGCGACAGTGGCGCTGAGGATAGTGCTTTGCTGTTCCGCCGGCAGCCAGGGGTGCATCACGCTGCTGCTCCAGACCTCCTCCAGCGGACCGAACGCCTTCACCTTACCGGCCTCCAGCACCAGCACGCGATCGGCCAGATGCTGGATCTCATCCAGCGAGTGGCTGACGTAGAGCATCGGAATATGGATCTCCTGCGCCAGCCGCTGCAGGTAGGGCAACAGCTCGCGTTTGCGCGGAATGTCCAGCGACGCCAGCGGCTCATCCAGCAGCAGCAGCTCCGGTGCGGTCAGCAGGGCGCGGCCGATAGCCACCCGCTGCTTTTCGCCGCCAGACAGTCGGCCTGGCAGGCGATCCAGCAACGGCGCAATCCCCAACAGCTCCACCAGCTTATCGAACTGGCTGACCATGGATTTCGCCATCCCATACTGCAGATTGCCGCGCACTTTATAGTGAGGAAACAGGCGCGCATCCTGAAAGACATAGCCGATACGGCGCTGCTCCGGGGCCAGGCAGATACGCTGCGCGGTGTCGTTCAGCACCCGGCCATTGAGTACGATCCGCCCCGTCTGCGGACGGGTCAGGCCGCTGATGGCGTTGATCAACGAGGTTTTGCCCGCGCCGGAGACGCCAAAAATAGCGGTAATACCGCTGGCGGGCAGGGTTTCACGGATCTGCAGGCTGTGGCTGCCAAGGGTCTGGGTAAAGTCCAGTTCCAGCATCATTATCCTCCCATGCGCTGACGACTCACGCGGGCCAGCCATTCCGAAATCAATAGCGAGACCAGCGCCAGCACGATGGCGATAATACAGAGGCGGGCCGCCGCCCCTTCCCCGCCCGGCGTCTGGATCAAGGTGTACATCGCCGAAGGCAGGGTGCGCGTTTCGCCGGGAATATTGGAAACGAACGTGATGGTCGCGCCAAACTCCCCTAACGAGCGGGCGAAGGCCAGCACCGTGCCGACGATAATTCCCGGCAGGGTCAGGGGCAATGTTATGGTGAAAAATACCCGCCAGCGGCTGGCGCCAAGGGTTCTGGCCGCTTGTTCCAGTTTACTGTCCACCCCTTCCAGCGCCAGGCGGATGGCGCGCACCATCAGCGGGAAAGACATCACCGCTGCCGCCAGTACCGCCCCGCGCCAGCTGAAGGCAAAGCTGATGCCGAACCAGTCATACAACCAGCTGCCAATAAATCCGCGTCGTCCCATGGCCACCAGCAGCAGATACCCGACCACGACCGGCGGCAGCACCAGCGGCAGATGGAGAATACTGTCGAGCAGGGCCTTGCCGGGAAAGGAACGCCGTACCAGCAGCCAGGAAAAAAAGATCCCGAAGGGTAAGCTCAATACCACCGCCAGGGAGGAGACTTTCAGGCTCAGCAGCACCGCCTGCCATTCGGGTTCGCTCAGAAACATCAGTGAGTGGTAAATCCGTAACGTTTAAAAATAGCGGAGGCTTCCGGCCCTTTCAGGTAGTCATAGAAGGCGCTCACGACCGCGTTGCGGTGACCATCGACAATCGCCAGCGGGTACTCGACTTTCTGATGCGAGGCTTCCGGGAAGGTGCCAACCACTTTCACCCCTTTGCTGGCTACGGCATCGGAGCCATAGACAATCCCCAGCGGCGCTTCGTTGCGCTCCACCAGCGCCAGCGCGCCGCGAACGTCTTCAGCCGGGGCGAGCTTCGGCGACAACGTCTCCCAGGCACCGAGTTTCTGCAGCGCTTCTTTGGCATAAATACCGGCCGGGACATGCTGCGGATCGCCCACCGCCAGACGGCCTCCTTTCAGCAGGCTGGTCCAGTTGGTTTTCTCATCAATGGTTATCGTCCCCTGTTCGCTGGCTTTTGGCGCGACCACCACCAGGCTGTTGCCAAGCAGGGTCGTACGGGTCGCCGTATCAATGGCTTTTTTCTCTACCGCGTAATCCATCCATTTCTGATCGGCGGAGATAAACAGATCCGCCGGCGCGCCCGCTTCAATCTGCCGCGCCAGCGTCGACGACGAGGCAAACGACGACACAACATCGACGTTTTTTTCTTTCTTATACGCCTGGGCAATATCCTGCATCGCGTTAGTTAACGACGCGGCGGCGAAAACGGTCACTTTCCCCTCTTGCGCCAGTGCCTGCCCGGCGACGAACAGCGTGAGTGATGCCCCGATAAAGCCGCGTAACCAAGAACCTGCCATCTGAATCTCCTGTCAATTCGTTATGTAGTCGATAATATAACGGTAAGCCAGGCTTTTTTATAGTGACTCAGAACAATAAAACGAAGGGAAAATATAGAGGAAGGAAATAGCACAGCGCCCGGTTAAACCGGGCGCCGGGAAATCAGTGATTTTGCTGGCTGCGATCTTTACGACTTACACCGGAAAAGACGTTGAACACTTCGCCGAGGCCGTAAATCAACCCCAGGATCACCGCCATCACCACCGGTACCATGATGACCGCAAAAACCAGACTTTTCAAAAGCTCTAACATGGTTCACTCCAGATAGTACGATACCCTGATTGTAACGGTTTCAGCCGAAAAAACACGCCCCATTTGTGCGGTGGGAAGTAACAAAACCGCGCAGCAGCATTTTGCATCAGGGCCGCTATCAGTCACAATAGGCTTTTTGTCAGGATACGATTATGCAGGCCGAAATTCTTCTCACCCTTAAGCTACAGCAGCGCCTGTTTGCCGATCCCCGGCGGATCGCCCTGCTTAAACAGATTGACCAGACCGGTTCGATAAGCCAGGGGGCAAAGCACGCGGGCATCAGCTATAAGAGCGCGTGGGATGCGATCAACGAGATGAACCAGCTCAGCGAACAGCCGCTGGTGGATCGCGCCACCGGGGGTAAAGGCGGCGGCGGCGCGGTGTTGACCCGCTATGGGCAGCGCCTGATCCAGCTGTACGATCTGCTGGCGCAGATCCAGCAGAAAGCCTTTGACGTCCTCAGCGATGACGATGCCCTGCCGCTGGACAGCCTGCTGGCGGCTATTTCACGCTTTTCTCTGCAAACCAGCGCCCGTAACCAGTGGTTCGGCACCATTACCGGTCGCGATCGCCAGCGGGTACAGCAGCACGTCGAGGTGCTGCTGGCCGACGGGCAGACCCGCCTGAACGTCGCCATTACCGCGCAGAGCGCTAAGAAGCTGGGGCTCGATGAGGGCCAGGAGGTGCTGGTGCTGCTGAAAGCGCCCTGGGTCGGCATCACCCTTGACCCGGACGTGGCCCGCCAGGCTGATAACCAGTTACCTGGCCGCATCAGCCATCTCGAATGCGGGTCCGGACAGTGCGAAGTGCTGATGACCCTGGCGGACGGCCAGACCCTGTGCGCCACCCTGCCGCAAGCGCACACGTCTGGCCTGGCGGAAGGGACGGAGGCGATCGCTTACTTCAATGCCGATCGCATCATTCTCGCGACGTTATGCTGACCCCATTGACATTACGCGCCTGAAGACGTATCCCTGATGCACATCGCTGCAAAAAATGGGATACATCATGTCATCATTGCAAATTTCGCAAGGCACGTTTCGCCTGAGCGATACAAAAACCTTAAAAATAGACCATCTGCGCGTGACCACCGGTGAAAGCTGGGCGTTTGTCGGCAGTAACGGCAGCGGCAAATCTGCCCTCGCGCGGGCGCTTGCCGGCGACCTGACCTTGCTCAGCGGCCAGCGCGAAAGCCAGTTCTCCCGCGTGACCCGCCTCTCCTTCGAACAGTTGCAGAAGCTGGTCAGCGACGAGTGGCAACGCAATAACACCGACCTGCTCAGCCCCGGTGAAGAAGATACCGGTCGCACCACGGCGGAGATTATCCAGGATGAGGTAAAAGATCCTGCCCGCTGCGCGCAGCTTGCCGAACAGTTTGGCATCAGCGCCCTGCTGAACCGGCGGTTTAAGTATCTGTCGACCGGCGAAACGCGTAAGACCCTGCTGTGCCAGGCCCTGATGAGCGATCCGCAACTGTTGATCCTCGACGAGCCCTTCGACGGCCTCGACGTCAGTTCCCGCCAGCAGCTGGCCGCCCTGCTGGCCGACCTGCATCGCGCCGGCATCACCCTGGTGCTGGTTCTCAACCGCTTCGATGAGATCCCGGAGTTCGTGCAATTTGCCGGCGTGCTGGCTGACTGCACTCTCATCGACACCGGCGCGACGTCGTCCCTGCTGCAGCAGGCGTTGGTGGCCCAGCTGGCGCACAGTGAAAAACTGGACGGTATCAGCCTGCCGGAGCCGGATGTCCCGCCGGCCCGGCAAGCGCTGGCAGACACAGCGCCGCGAATCGTGCTCAATGACGGCGTGGTCTCCTATAACGATCGCCCGGTCATCAACCACCTTTCCTGGACCGTAAACCCGGGCGAACACTGGCAGATCGTCGGCCCCAACGGTGCCGGTAAATCCACGCTGCTGAGCCTGATCAGCGGCGATCATCCGCAGGGCTACAGCAACGATCTGACGCTCTTTGGCCGCCGTCGCGGCAGCGGCGAGACCATCTGGGACATCAAAAAGCATATTGGCTACGTCAGCAGCAGCCTGCATCTGGATTACCGGGTCAGCACCAACGTCCGCAACGTTATTCTGTCGGGTTACTTTGACTCTATCGGCATTTATCAGGCAGTTTCCGACAAACAGCACAAACTGGTACAGCAGTGGCTGGATATTCTCGGTATCGATAAACGTACCGCCGACGCGCCGTTTCATAGCCTGTCGTGGGGCCAGCAGCGGCTGGCGCTCATCGTCCGCGCGCTGGTGAAGCATCCGACCCTGCTGATCCTTGATGAACCCTTGCAGGGGCTGGATCCCCTCAATCGCCAGCTGGTGCGGCGCTTTGTCGACGTGTTGATTGGCGAAGGCGCGACGCAACTGCTGTTTGTCTCACATCATGCCGAAGACGCACCGGACTGTATTACCCACCGTCTGGCGTTTATCCCCAGTGGAGACGGTTACACTTATCAGCTCGGTCCCGTGGCCTGACGCCCTCTGCCAGGGGTCGAAAGATCCCTGGTATTTTTCAGAAAAATAGCGCCAAACAAACATAACACAATGAATTAAAATGAAAAATATAAAATTTACGCTATTTATATCTCAAGTGTAAACGATTCCACTAACTTGCCCTATGTCACACTTTTCACTTCTTTGATATGCTATCTTCCTCACAAACGATAAGCCGAATGGAGCGAATCATGAAAGTTCTGGTTACAGGTGGTAGCGGTTACATTGGAAGTCATACTTGCGTTCAACTGCTGCAGCAGGGACATGAGGTGGTGATCCTCGACAATCTCTGCAACAGCAAGCGCAGCGTACTGCCGGTGATTGAACGTCTTGGCGGCAAAGAAGCCACCTTTATTGAAGGCGATATTCGTAACGAAGCGCTGATGACGGAGATCCTCCACGATCACGCGATTGAAGCGGTGATCCACTTCGCCGGGCTGAAAGCCGTCGGGGAGTCCGTCGCCAAACCGCTGGAATATTACGACAATAACGTCACCGGCACACTGAAATTAGTCTCTGCCATGCGCGCCGCAGGCGTGAAGAACTTCATCTTTAGCTCCTCCGCCACCGTCTACGGCGACCAGCCGAAAATCCCGTATGTCGAAAGCTTCCCGACCGGTACCCCGCAAAGCCCCTACGGCAAAAGCAAACTGATGGTGGAACAGATCCTGACCGACCTGCAGAAAGCCCAGCCCGAGTGGAGCATTGCGCTGCTGCGCTACTTCAACCCGGTCGGCGCCCACCCGTCGGGCGACATGGGGGAAGACCCGCAGGGGATCCCGAACAACCTGATGCCTTACATCGCCCAGGTCGCCGTTGGCCGTCGCGAATCGCTGGCCATTTTTGGTAACGACTACCCGACCGAAGATGGCACCGGCGTGCGCGATTATATCCACGTGATGGATCTCGCCGATGGCCACGTCGCGGCCATGGAAAAACTGGCTGGCAAAGCCGGCGTGCATATCTACAACCTTGGCGCCGGCGTCGGCAGCAGCGTGCTCGACGTGGTCAATGCTTTCAGCAAGGCCTGCGGCAAACCCATTAACTACCATTTCGCGCCGCGCCGCGATGGCGACCTCCCGGCCTACTGGGCGGACGCTGCCAAGGCCGACCGCGAGCTGAACTGGCGCGTGACGCGCAACCTGGACGAAATGGCGCAGGACACCTGGCACTGGCAGTCCCGTCATCCGCAGGGTTATCCAGACTAAGGAACCTTCATGAGCGTATTTAACCCCGTTGACCATCCACATCGTCGTTATAACCCGTTAACCGGGCAGTGGATTCTGGTTTCTCCGCATCGCGCCAAGCGCCCCTGGCAGGGGGCGCAGGAAACGCCGGCAAAACAGACCTTGCCGGCCCACGATCCGGACTGCTTCCTGTGCCCGGGCAACACCCGCGTGACGGGCGACACCAACCCGAATTACACCGGTACCTACGTATTTACCAACGACTTTGCGGCCCTGATGACCGACACCCCGGACGCGCCGGAGAGTGACGACCCGCTGATGCGCTGCCAGAGCGCCCGCGGCACCAGTCGGGTGATCTGCTTCTCGCCAGACCACAGCAAAACGCTGCCGGAACTGAGCCTTGAAGCGCTGGAAGGCGTGGTTAAAACGTGGCAGGAGCAGACCGCGGACCTCGGGAAAAGCTACCCGTGGGTTCAGGTTTTTGAAAATAAAGGGGCAGCGATGGGCTGCTCCAACCCGCACCCGCACGGCCAGGTGTGGGCCAACAGCTTCCTGCCCAATGAAGCGGAACGGGAAGACCGTCTGCAGAAAGACTATTACGCCGCACAGGGCCAGCCGATGCTGCTGGACTATGTGCAGCGCGAACTGGCCGACGGCAGCCGCACGGTGGTCGACACCGAGCACTGGCTGGCGGTGGTGCCTTACTGGGCCGCCTGGCCGTTCGAAACGCTGCTGCTGCCAAAAGCGCATGTGCAGCGTATTACCGATCTCACCGACGCCCAGCGCAGCGATCTGGCGCTGGCGTTGAAAAAGCTGACCAGCCGTTACGACAACCTGTTCCAGTGCTCCTTCCCCTACTCCATGGGCTGGCACGGCGCGCCGTTTAACGACGAAGACCATAACCACTGGCAGCTTCATGCCCACTTTTATCCGCCGCTGCTGCGCTCCGCGACGGTCCGCAAGTTTATGGTTGGCTACGAAATGCTGGCCGAAACCCAGCGCGATCTGACCGCCGAGCAAGCTGCCGAACGACTGCGCGCCGTCAGCGACGTCCATTTTCGTGAATCCGGAGTGTAATGATGAGTCTGAAAGAGAAAACCCAAACCCTGTTTGCTGACGCCTTCGGCTACCCGGCCAGCCACGTGATTCAGGCGCCAGGCCGCGTCAACCTGATCGGCGAGCATACCGATTATAACGACGGTTTTGTGCTGCCCTGCGCCATCGACTACCAGACGGTGATCAGCTGTGCGCCGCGTGACGATCGTACCGTGCGGGTGATTGCCGCCGATTACGACAATCAGACCGATGAGTTCTCTCTCGACGCGCCGATTATCAGCCACGACACCCAGCAGTGGTCGAACTATGTCCGCGGCGTGGTAAAGCATCTGCAGCAGCGGAACAGCCACTTTGGCGGCGCGGATCTGGTGATCAGCGGCAATGTACCGCAGGGCGCGGGATTAAGTTCCTCAGCCTCACTGGAAGTCGCCGTCGGGACCGTTTTCCAGCAGCTGTATCATCTGCCGCTGGACGGCGCGCAAATTGCGCTGAACGGCCAGGAGGCGGAAAACCAGTTCGTCGGCTGCAACTGCGGCATCATGGATCAGCTGATTTCGGCGCTGGGTAAAAAAGACCACGCGCTGCTGATCGACTGCCGTTCACTCGGTACCAAAGCCGTCTCGATGCCGAAAGGCGTGGCAGTGGTGATCATCAACAGCAACTTTAAGCGTACCCTCGTCGGCAGCGAGTACAACACCCGTCGTGAACAGTGCGAAACCGGCGCGCGCTTCTTCCAGCAGCCCGCCCTGCGCGATGTCAGCCTTGAACAATTTAACGCTGTCGCCCATGAGCTGGATCCGATCGTCGCGAAGCGCGTACGCCATGTGCTGACGGAGAATGCCCGCACCGTGGAAGCCGCCAGCGCTCTCGAAAAAGGCGACCTGAAGCGGATGGGTGAGCTGATGGCCGAATCCCATGCCTCGATGCGCGATGATTTCGAGATCACCGTCCCGCAGATCGACACCCTGGTGGAGATTGTTAAAGCCGCGATCGGCGATAAAGGCGGCGTACGCATGACCGGCGGCGGCTTTGGCGGTTGTATTGTTGCGCTGGTGCCGGAAGATCTGGTCGATACCGTTCAGCAGGCCGTTGCCAACGAGTATGAAGCGAAAACCGGAATTAAAGAGACGTTCTATGTCTGCAAACCGTCACAGGGGGCAGGCCAATGGTAACGCAAACCACCGCGCTGGCGCCGGACGGCCAGCCATGGCAGCAGGTGACCCTGCGCAATAAGGCGGGGATGACCGTCACCGTGGCGGACTGGGGCGCGACGCTGCTCAGTGCCGAGGTGCCACTGGCCGATGGCAGCGTGCGTCGTCCGCTGCTGGGCTGCGCGACGCTGGAAGATTACTCCCGTCAGGCCGCGTTCCTCGGCGCCTCGGTAGGCCGCTACGCCAACCGTATTGGCAATAGCCGCTTCCCGCTTGACGGCCAGCTCGTTAACGTCACGCCGTCAAACGACGCGGGTCACCAGCTCCACGGTGGCCCGGAAGGGTTTGATAAACGTCGCTGGAATATCGTCCGCGCCGACGAGCAGGAAGTGCTGTTCGCCCTGACCTCGCCCGACGGCGATCAAGGCTTTCCGGGCACGCTGCAGGCCACCGCGCACTATCGTCTGACCGACGATAACCGCATCGCGATTACCTATCGCGCCACCGTGGATAAACCCTGCCCGGTGAACATGACCAATCACGTCTATTTCAACCTCGACGGTGTGCAGGGCGATGTGCGCCAGCACCAGCTGCAGATCCTCGCCCAGGCGTATCTGCCGGTAGAGAGCGATGGTATCCCGGGTGGTGAACTGAAAGATGTTGCTAACACCAGCTTTGATTTCCTCCAGCCGAAAACCATCGCCGCCGACTTCCTCGCCGACGCCGATCAGCAAAAGGTGAAGGGATACGATCATGCCTTCCTGCTGGACGCCAGAGGCGACGCCAACCAGCCTGCAGCCCAGGTCTGGTCGCAGGACGGCAAGCTGCAGATGACGGTCTATACCTCTGCCCCGGCGCTGCAGTTCTACTCCGGCAACTATCTCGGCGGCACGCCGTCGCAGACGACGCAGCCCTACGCCGACTGGCAAGGGCTGGCGCTGGAGAGCGAATTCCTGCCGGATTCGCCGAACCATCCGCATTGGCCGCAGCCGGACTGTGTATTACGTCCGGGTCAGGAGTATGTCAGCCTGACCGAATATCAGTTTATCGCCCGATAACCGCCAGCGCCCTCCATCGGGGGGCGCTATTTTTCGCCTCCCTCGCTATCTCCCCGCCTCTTTTTTCATCATCCTGCTCTATTTTCCGTCATTAAAGGACAAAAAAATAACCTGTGTATTACAAGCACCTTACACTGAGCCACTATTTTCGCTATGGTTAGGGATAAGCATTGCCGTGAGCCAAATCACGGCAATATAATGAGAATAGTTATCAATCAATAACACAGACACCATCACGTTCAGCGCGCCGTTCGCGGCGTGAAGGATGGCGTGTAGAGAGGAGTAAGAGAATGGCTGTAACTAAGCTGGTACTGGTTCGTCATGGCGAAAGCCAGTGGAACAACGAAAACCGCTTCACCGGTTGGTACGACGTTGATCTGTCCGAGAAAGGCGTTAGCGAAGCGAAAGCGGCAGGTAAACTGCTGAAGGCTGAAGGCTTTAGCTTTGATTTTGCTTATACCTCCGTGCTGAAACGTGCCATCCACACCCTGTGGAACGTGCTGGACGAACTGGATCAGGCCTGGCTGCCGGTGGAGAAGTCCTGGAAGCTGAACGAGCGTCATTACGGCGCGCTGCAGGGCCTGAACAAAGCGGAAACCGCGGAGAAATACGGTGACGAGCAGGTCAAACAGTGGCGTCGCGGCTTCGCCGTCACTCCGCCGGAGCTGACCAAAGACGACGAACGCTACCCGGGCCACGATCCGCGCTATGCAAAACTGACCGACGCGGAACTGCCGACCACTGAAAGCCTGGCGCTGACCATCGACCGCGTCGTGCCTTACTGGAACGAAACCATTCTGCCGCGCCTGAAAAGCGGTGAGCGCGTGATCATCGCCGCTCACGGTAACTCCCTGCGCGCGCTGGTGAAATACCTCGACAACATGGGCGAAGACGAGATCCTCGAACTGAACATCCCGACCGGCGTACCGCTGGTGTATGAGTTCGATGAAAACTTCAAGCCGATCAAACATTACTATCTGGGCAACGCGGAAGAGATCGCGGCGAAAGCTGCTGCCGTCGCCAACCAGGGTAAAGCGAAGTAATTCCTCCCGGTGAGAACAAAAAAGCGTGGAAATCTCCACGCTTTTTTTATTGCCTGCGCCAGCGCAGATTCGCTTAGCCGCGGCGGGTTTTCACCGCTTCCGCCAGCTGGCGCAGGATCGTTTCGGTATCCTCCCAGCCGATGCAGGCGTCGGTAACGCTCTTGCCGTAAGTCAGCGGTTCACCGCTCTCGAGGCTCTGGTTGCCTTCCACCAGATGGCTTTCAATCATCACGCCCATGATCGCCCGCTCACCGCCGGCAATCTGCTGGCATACGTCGGCGCCCACTTCCATCTGCTTCTTGAACTGCTTGCTGGAGTTGGCATGGCTGAAGTCGATCATCACCTGCGCCGGCAGGCCCGCTTTCGCCAGGCCGATCTTCACATCCGCCACGTGCTTCGCGCTGTAGTTCGGCTCTTTGCCGCCGCGTAAAATAATATGGCAGTCGCCGTTACCGCTGGTATTCACGATGGCGGAGTGGCCCCACTTGGTGACCGACAGGAAACAGTGCGGTGCGCCAGCGGCGTTAATCGCATCGATAGCCACCTTGATGGTGCCATCGGTACCGTTTTTAAAGCCCACCGGGCAGGAGAGTCCGGAAGCAAGCTCACGGTGCACCTGGGATTCGGTAGTACGCGCGCCAATGGCGCCCCAGCTCATCAGATCGGCGACATACTGCGGGGTGATCATATCGAGGAATTCCCCCGCCGCCGGCAGGCCGCTGTCGTTGATGTCCAGCAGCAGTTTGCGCGCAATGCGCAACCCGTCGTTGATGCGGAAGCTGTTATCCATATGGGGATCGTTGATAAGCCCTTTCCAGCCAACGGTGGTGCGCGGTTTTTCAAAATAGACCCGCATGACGATCTCGAGCTCACCTTTCAGCGCCTCGCGCAGGGGCAGCAGACGGGAAGCGTACTCTTTCGCCGCCGCCGGATCGTGAATAGAACAGGGCCCGATCACTACCAGCAGACGATCATCATCGCCCTTGAGGATCTGATGGATCGCTTTGCGAGCATGTGCAACGGTGTTTGCAGCATTTTCGGTAGCAGGGAATTTTTCCAGGAGCGCAACGGGAGGTAATAATTCGTTGATCTCTTTAATGCGTAAGTCGTCGTTCTGATAATTCATCTTCTTTCCAGCGTTGCCATACTTATTCAATGAAATGCAATCCCTCCAATCTATCTCTTCGCTGAAAAAGTGTAAACGTGATTTTACAGTAGTGATGGAATAATCCTGGAAATAGGCAAAAATACGCCATAAAGTAGCGAAACCAGGCGCATGCACTACAATATTTAACTGTTAAAGCTAATTAAGTCTTACGTTTCAGGATTATATAGTGACACTGCGATCGTCTGCGGAGTCTTTAACCATAACGAGTCAGATCCCTGGCACACTCAACGAGGGAGACGTTTTTACCGCTTCCCGACTCAACAGGAGTATCCGATGAATATGAAAAAACTGACGACCCTTTTGCTCACCGCCACTTTAAGTCTTGCCAGCGGCGCAGCCCTGGCGGCAGATACCGGCGCCCAGTCCAATAACGGTCAGGCCAACGCTTCCGCGGATGCCGGCCAGGTGGCGCCGGATGCCCGTGAGAACGTGGCGCCAAATAACGTGGATAATAGCCAAATCAATTCAGGTTCTGGCGGCACCATGCTTCATCCTGACGGCTCGACGATGACCCAGGATAATATGTCGAGTGATGAAGTGCATAAAAACTCGATGTGTAAAGACGGTCGCTGTCCGGATACCGGGAAAAAACTGGATAACGGCGGCAACACGACCCAAGACAACAGCAAGACCGACGGCACCACCCAGTAATTGAGGCGGTGGGTACAAATAGAGAAAGGCGAGCCCGGCTCGCCTTTTCTTCGTTTGTTATCGCCCTCTGTTTATGATGTCATAGCGTAATAATGATAACTATCAAGGGACGACACTATGGCGCACCCGCATTCGCACACCCCAGCTCAGGCTCCGGATAACAGCAACGCCCGCCGGCTGCTTTGGGCGTTTATCGTCACCGCCGGTTTTATGCTGATTGAAGCTATCGGCGGCGCTATCTCCGGCTCGCTGGCCCTGCTGGCGGATGCTGGCCATATGCTCACCGACTCCGCCGCCCTGCTGTTTGCGCTGCTGGCGGTTCGCTTCGCCAGCCGCCCACCAAATGCCCGCCATACCTTTGGCTGGTTGCGTTTAACCACCCTGGCGGCGTTTCTCAATGCTATTGCTCTGGTGGTGATCACCATTCTGATTGTCTGGGAGGCGATTCAGCGCTTCCAGCATCCGCAGCCGGTAGCCGGCGTGACGATGATGGTCATTGCCGTCGCCGGTCTGCTGGCCAACGTGCTGGCGTTTTGGATCCTGCATCGTGGCAGCGAAGAGCGGAATCTCAACGTGCGCGCCGCAGCGCTACACGTGCTCGGCGACCTGCTGGGCTCGGTTGGCGCGATTGTGGCGGCCGTGGTGATCCTCACCACCGGCTGGACGCCTGTCGACCCGATTCTTTCCGTGCTGGTCTCCTGCCTGGTATTACGTAGCGCCTGGCGATTACTGAAGGAAAGTCTGAATGAACTGCTGGAAGGCGCGCCGCGTTCGCTGGATGTGGCGGCCCTGCAGCGGGATATCCGTCGCTCTATCCCGGAGGTACGCGATGTTCACCACGTCCACGTCTGGCTGGTGGGGGAAAAACCGGTGATGACGCTCCATGTTCAGGTGGTCCCGCCGCACGATCATGATGCGTTACTCAACCGTATCCTGCATTTCCTGGAACATAAATATGAAATTGAGCATGCCACGGTGCAGATGGAGTACCAGCCCTGCAGCGGCCCGGAGTGCCATCTCAACACGATGCACGCCGGGCACGATCATCACCACCACCATTAGCCAGAAAACGCGTGAGAACCTCGCTCACGCGCGCTGTTTATCCACATCCGGCTGCCGTTCAGCGCAATGAACGTCAGCAAGAGGTATTCCAGCGACATGGCATAGACGCCCTGGCGGGCAAAAATCACCACGCTTATCACGTTGACAATCACCCACAGCAGCCAGTTTTCAACATACTTGCGGGTCATTAAGATCATCGCCACCACCGACAGCACCGTCATGCAGGAGTCCCAGAACGGGAAGGCATCCGGCTGCAGCACCGGCATGGAGACCTGCAGACCCAGCGCTTGCATCAGGCTGACCGCGATCCGCGTCAGGAAAGCAAAAAACGGGTTGATAAACAGGGTCAGCAAGCCGATCGCCACCACGCAGGCCGCCAGCCAGCCCAGCGCTTTGCTGCGCGGCAGCCAGCGGATCTGCAGCTCAGCCTCATGGTTGCTGCTTTGTCGCGACCAGGCATACCAGCCGTAAACGTTAGCGGCAAAGAAGAACAGCTGCAGCAGCAGGCTGGCATACAGCTGGATCTGAAAGAAGATGATGGCAAACAGCGTGACGTTGACCAGTCCAAAAGCATAGTTACTGATCTTCTCCAGGCTCGCCAGCCAGATACACAGCAGCCCGGCGATGGTCCCCACGGCCTCAATCCATGACAGATCGTACCCCCCGGCGCCGATGGGTATGTGTACTAAAATATTCTGCGTGCTAAAAAAATCCATTTTATCCCCTCAGCGTCTGCCGACGCGACAATAGGTTATCCCCGTAGTGTAGCTGCAAAATCCAGCATCCGGTTAAGCGGAATTAATGCGCCGGTCCGTAGCGCTTCGTCAACGTGAATTTCATGTTCAGCTCCGCCCTGTTCAAGCCCCTCGGCAATGGCTTTCAGGCCGTTCATCGCCATCCACGGGCAGTGCGCGCAGCTGCGGCAGGTCGCCCCTTCGCCAGCGGTAGGCGCTTCCAGCAATGTTTTTTCCGGTACCGCCTGCTGCATTTTATAGAAGATACCGCGATCGGTGGCCACGATCAGCTGGCGCTGGGGCAGGCTTTTCGCCGCCGCAATCAGCTGGCTGGTGGAGCCTACGGCATCCGCCATCTCGACAATCGCCTGCGGCGACTCGGGATGGACCAGCACGGCGGCTTCCGGGTGAAGAGCCTTCATCCGCGTCAGCGCCTGGGTTTTAAACTCATCATGCACGATGCACGCCCCCTGCCAGCACAGCACGTCTGCGCCGGTCTGACGCTGGACGTAGCGGCCAAGGTGGCGGTCCGGCGCCCAGAGGATCTTTTGACCAAGACTATCCAGATGGTCAATCAGTTCGACGGCGATGCTGGAGGTGACCACCCAGTCGGCACGAGCCTTCACCGCGGCGGAGGTGTTGGCATAGACCACCACGGTGCGATCGGGATGGGCATCGCAGAAGGCGTTGAATTCCTCAATCGGACAGCCCAGATCCAGCGAACACTCTGCGTTCAGGGTCGGCATCAGAATGGTCTTTTCCGGGCTGAGGATTTTGGCGGTTTCCCCCATAAAACGCACCCCGGCGACCAGCAGCGTGGAGGCTGAATGACGGGCGCCAAAGCGCGCCATCTCCAGCGAGTCGGCGATACAGCCGCCGGTCTCTTCCGCCAGCTGTTGAATTTCGGGATCGGTGTAGTAATGCGCCACCATCACGGCGTCGCGCTCGCGCAGCAGGCGCTTGATTTTTTCACGATAAAACTGCTTTTCGTCGACGGTCAGCGGCTGCGGTTTCGCTGGGAAGGGATAAATCGCCGTTTCAGGATCAAACATTACGCTCATCATGCAATCTCGTTTTACTGGCTTAACTCTAAGACCGTCAGTATGGCCTGTCTGCGCCTTAATACGGTCATGGTGTTTTATATGCTAAACAAGATAGCCGATTGCGAGCAAAATGTCGTGATGAATTTTGTACATGAGCACCTATTCCCCGGGGACGATGCTACGCATCTTCCCGGGCTACCGGTTCGTGCCTTATGGCGTCACGGTAAGCGGCGGCAGGGGGTCATGCTGAAGTAGGATTGTGGAGAATGACGCATAGCAAAAAGGCGCCTTTAGGGCGCCTTTTTACATTGGTGGGTCGTGCAGGATGACTCGGCTTCGCCTCGCCCTTCGGGCCGTCGCCGCAAGCGGCTCCGTTGTCTCACTACGTTCGACCCGAACCTGCGGCAGGTTCGAATCGTTGAGTTCTACGCATAGCAAAAAGGCGCCTTTAGGGCGCCTTTTTACATTGGTGGGTCGTGCAGGATTCGAACCTGCGACCAATTGATTAAAAGTCAACTGCTCTACCAACTGAGCTAACGACCCGCTCTGGTACTACCTGAATAATTTCACTCGACACCAATAGTGAAATTGGTGAGTCGTGCAGGATGACTCGGCTTTGCCTCGCCCTTGGGGCCGTTGCTGACGCAACGTTATCCTTCACGTTCAACATCTAAGTTAAATGCTGAAATTGGTGGGTCGTGCAGGATTCGAACCTGCGACCAATTGATTAAAAGTCAACTGCTCTACCAACTGAGCTAACGACCCGCTCTGGTACTACCTGAATAATTTCACTCGACACCAATAGTGAAATTGGTGAGTCGTGCAGGATGACTCGGCTTTGCCTCGCCCTTGGGGCCGTTGCTGACGCAACGTTATCCTTCACGTTCAACATCTGAGTTAAATGCTGAAATTGGTGGGTCGTGCAGGATTCGAACCTGCGACCAATTGATTAAAAGTCAACTGCTCTACCAACTGAGCTAACGACCCGAGTGGTGGGTGATGACGGGATCGAACCGCCGACCCCCTCCTTGTAAGGGAGGTGCTCTCCCAGCTGAGCTAATCACCCGAAACTGCGCTGGATACTACTGATACTGCGTCCACCGACCCCATCATTCACGTTTAACACCGACGTCCGATGTTAAAGATGGTGGGTCGTGCAGGATTCGAACCTGCGACCAATTGATTAAAAGTCAACTGCTCTACCAACTGAGCTAACGACCCGGTGGTGGGTGATGACGGGATCGAACCGCCGACCCCCTCCTTGTAAGGGAGGTGCTCTCCCAGCTGAGCTAATCACCCGATACTACGCTGGATACTGCTAAGTGGTGGGTCGTGCAGGATGACTCGGCTTCGCCTCGCCCTACGGGCCGTTGCTGACGCAACGTTATCCTTCACGTTTTACTATCGCGTTCCACCAGAACGATTGGTGGGTCGTGCAGGATTCGAACCTGCGACCAATTGATTAAAAGTCAACTGCTCTACCAACTGAGCTAACGACCCACTCTGGCATCGCTTTGGGCTTGTTTGATATCCCTTGGCAACGGCGGCATATATTACTGATTTCAGAATTCAGCGCAACTAAAATTTCGATAAAGATCACTTAACTGCTGGCGATTCAGGCGACAAGACCAGAAATAACGCGATTTCTGGTCATGCCATAATCAACCAAGAGCATTAAGACGTTTTTGCGCTTGTTTGGCACCATCGGTACCGGGGAATTTATTGATCACCTGCTGGTAAACCGCTTTCGCTTTCGCAGTATCACCTTTGTCCTGCATGATCACGCCGACTTTAAACATCGCGTCTGGCGCTTTCGGCGATTTCGGGTAGTTCTTCACTACCGAGGCGAAGTAAAACGCCGCATCGTCTTTTTTCCCCTTATTGTAGTTCAACTGTCCGAGCCAGTAGTTAGCGTTCGGCTGATAGGTTGAATCCGGGTACTTTTTAACGAAGTTCTGAAACGCCACCATCGCGTCATCCTGGCGTGAGGCATCCTTCACCAGAGCAATGGCGGCATTGTAATCGGTGTTCGCATCGCCGGTCATCGCCGGGGCGCCTGACGAGGCCGCTGGCGCTGCGCTGGCGGTAGCCGCGCTCTGATCGCCAGAAGACGACGAAGCCTGCGCACCTGATGCTGCCGCTGCGCCGCCTCCGCTGCTCAGACTATCTATCTGCAGCAAGATCTGCTTCTGGCGCTCAACGATCTGATTCAGCTGATACTGGTTTTCCTGGATCTGACCACGGAGAGAATCAATGTCAGTCTGATTATCAGAGAGTTGTTGCTGGAGTTGGGTTAAAAGCTGGCTGTGAGCATTGGAAATACGCTCGAGTTGAGTGACACGGTCTTCGACCGAGCCTGAGCCGACACTACTGATTGGCGCCTGAGCAAAAGCGGCCCAGGGGGCCGCTATGCCAACCAGTAACGACAGACTCAATAAATGATGTCTGAAGTTACTGCTCATGCAATTCTCTTAGTAAACCAGTACGGCGCGACGGTTTTTGGCATATGCCGCTTCGTCATGACCCAGTACTGCAGGTTTTTCTTTACCGTAAGAAACGATGGAGATCTGATCGGCAGAAACACCTTTGCCCTGCAGATACATCTTAACGGCGTTAGCACGACGCTCACCCAGAGCGATGTTGTATTCCGGCGTACCGCGCTCATCCGCGTGACCTTCTACAGTCACTTTGTAGGACGGGTTGCTACGCAGGAAGTTAGCGTGCGCGTCCAGCATCGCAGCGAAGTCAGAACGGATATCGTACTTGTCCAGATCGAAGTAAACGATGTTGTTCTGCTGCAGCTGCTGCATCTGCAGACGAGCTTGCTCTTCAGAAGACATGTTGCCGCCGTTACCGTTAGCGTCCATACCAGTGCCGGCACCCAGCATGCCTTCACCGCTCTGGTCGTTGCTGGCGTTCTTGTTAGAAGAACACGCCGCGATTGCCATAACCGGCAGAGCGATCATCAGCCCTTTCAGCACTTTGTTCAGTTGCATTTCTTTGATTCCTTTAATAATCAATTATTTATTATCACAGATACGGCGACCAGGCAGGTGATTTTACCTGTCCATCAGTTGCCGGAAGACGCGCTTTGAAACGCCCATCTGTAGAAACCAGATTCAGCACGGATCCCATCCCCTGAGAAGAGCTGTAGATTACCATAGTGCCGTTAGGTGCCAGACTTGGCGTTTCGTCTAAAAACGTTGATGACAGAACCTGTACACCACCCGCTTCCAGATCTTGTTTGGCAATGTGCTGCTGCCCGCCGGCCGAGCTAACCATTACCATGATTTTACCATCCGCGCTCACGTCGGCGTCCTGGTTCTGCGAACCTTCCCAGGTGATACGCTGCGGCGTGCCGCCATTGATATTGACTTTATACACCTGCGGACGACCGGCCTGGTCAGAGGTGAAGGCCAGGTTCTGGCTGTCCGGGAACCAGGTTGGTTCAGTGTTGTTGCTGCGACCGTTGGTCACCTGACGAATCTGACCCGAGCCCAGATCCATTACATACAGGTTCAGGCTACCGGTTTTCGACAGGGCGAAGGCCAGTTTAGAGCCATCCGGTGAGAACGCCGGCGCGCCGTTGTGCTGCGGGAAGGAGGCGATCTGACGCACTGCGCCGTTCGCCAGGGTCTGCACCACCAGCGCAGAACGACCGCTTTCAAAGGTCACGTAAGCCAGTTTAGCGCCGTCAGGAGACCAGGCCGGAGACATCAGCGGCTGGGAGGAGCGGTGCACCACAAACTGGTTATAACCGTCATAGTCGGAGACGCGCAGCTCGTACGGGAACTGACCGCCGTTGGTCTGCACCACGTAGGCGATACGGGTACGGAAAGCGCCTTTAATACCGGTCAGCTTTTCAAATACCGCGTCACTGGCAGTGTGCGCCGCATAGCGCAGATACTGTTTGGTGACTTTGAAAGAGCCTTGTGCCAGCGTTGTGCCCGGCGCGCCGCCGGTATCCACCAGCTGATACGCCACCTGATAAGAACCATCCGGGTTTGGCGTGACCTGACCGACGACCACGGCATCGATACCCAGCGCAGACCAGGCTGCAGGCTGCACTTCCTGGGCACTGGTCGGCTGCTGCGGCAGACGCGAGCGATCCAGCGGGTTGAATTTACCGCTGTTGCGCAGGTCAGCTGCCACGATACCGCCAACATCTTCCGGCGCAGCGCCCTGGCCGGCCCACTGGAACGGTACCACGCCGATAGGGCGCGCCGAGTCCACCCCCTGGGTGATCTCGATACGTACTTCTGCGTGCAGCACCGCCGCCCACAGCATTAAAAAACCAAATGCTACTCGTAATGCCTGCTTCATCATATCTCCCTTATCCGGGCGGAAAGCCCACGATAATTTAGCAGAATGTTAACAAACCCAAATACACAAAACTACCAAAACCCATGACCGCCCTATATTCTTTTCCCCCGCTGGCGCGAGGGAAAAAGCGCTTAAGGTTTGAAGTCCAGTGGCGCATTTTTGAACGTTTCATAAACAGCCTGCGAAGGCGGTTTAGGGAATTTGCTCATCCGACTGGTTGCCGCCAGCATTTGCTGACAGAAGGCCGGATCGCCGCCTTCCGATTTCACACTCAATAACGTTCCATCCTGAGCCAGGTTTACGCGCAACGTACATACTTTACCCTTGTACGTATCCCAGTCATAGAGATGTCCTTTAATCGCGGCCTGCACCTGCGAAATATAGCTGGCAATCTCCGCCTGAGACGCACCGCCCTGCCCCGGTTTACTTCCTTTAGCAGGTGAAGAGCCACCTGTGCTACCGCTGGTGCTACCTTTCGGCGCATTCTTACCCGAACTCAGATCGCCAAGCAGGTTGTCAACGCCGTCCGCTTCTTTCGCCGCCGCCGCTTTTTTCGCTGCCGCGGCTTTTGCTGCTGCCGCTTTGGCCGCTTTGTCGGCGGCAGCCTTCTCTGCTGCTGCCGCTTTGGCTGCCGCCGCTTTTTCAGCGGCTGCGGCTTTCTCGGCAGCGGCCTTCTCAGCGGCTGCTTTTTGTGCGGCAGCTTTCTCAGCAGCCGCTTTTTCTGCCGCTGCCTGCTTAGCCGCTTCCTGCTGGGCTTTCTTCTCCGCTTCCTGCTGGGCTTTCTTCGCTGCTGCCGCTTCCGCTTTCTTCTGTGCCTCTGCCGCGGCTTTCGCTGCTTCGGCTTCCGCCTGTTTTTTGGCATCGGCGGCGGCTTTCGCTGCGGCAGCTTCGGCCTGTTTCTTCGCGTCAGCGGCGGCTTTTGCTGCGGCCAGCTCTGCCGCTTTTGCCTGGGCGTCTGCCTTCGCTTTTGCATCAGCAGCCGCTTTAGCAGCGGCTTCCTGCGCTTCTTTGGCCTGCGCATCCGCTTTGGCTTTCGCCGCCGCGGCAGCCTTGGCAGCCGCTTCCTCAGCCTGCTTCTGCTGTTCCTTCGCTTCTTTCGCCGCTTCCTGCGCCTGCAGCCGTTCCTGTTCGAGCTGTTTCAGCCGTTCCTGTTCCGCCGCCTGTTTCTCACGTAACTCTTCTGCCTGCTGCTGCGCCTGTTTTTCACGCTGTTCAGCGGCGCGACGTGCGCTGGCCTGCTGCTGTTGCTGACGGTTATAGTTATTTACCACCGCCCCCGGATCGACCATGACGGCATCAATCGACGATCCCCCACCGCCGCCGGCAGAGGCATCCAGATGCTCGTCAAACGAACTCCAGATCAGCAGCGCGATCAGAATGATGTGCAGCGCGACTGAAATGATGATCGCTCGTTTAAGCTTGTCGTTTTGTTCGGTTGCCTTTGACACTATCGGTTCCCAAAAACTGTTCGCCTGTACCCGCGATACGCACCGACGGCGAGCGATACTCGCCACCGGACGCCGCGCGGACGCACCTACCTGAAGCGATTAAATAGGTTTGGTCATCAAGCCGACCGATTTAACCCCTGCACTATGCAACAGGTTCAGCGCTTTAATAATTTCATCGTAAGGGACGTCTTTCGCACCGCCGATCAGGAACACCGTTTTCTCATTGGCTTCAAGACGTCGCTTCGCTTCGGCAATCACCTGCTCCGGCGGCAGCTGGGACAGCGTCTCCTGCCCCACTTTCACGCTGTACTGCCCTACCCCGGAGACTTCTACAATCACCGGCGGATCGTCATTGCTTTTCACCGCTTGCGATTCCGTGGCGTCCGGCAGATCGACTTCCACGCTCTGCGTAATGATCGGCGCCGTTGCCATAAAGATCAGCAACAGCACCAGCAGGACATCCAGCAGCGGAACGATGTTGATCTCGGACTTCAGTTCGCGACGTCCGCGTCCACGTGCTCTGGCCATGGCTTACCCCTTATTGCTTTCGCTGCTGGTAAAGGCCTGACGGTGCAGAATGGCGGTGAACTCTTCCATAAAGTTGTCGTAATTCAGTTCAAGCTTGTTCACGCGCTGGTTCAGGCGGTTATACGCCATGACCGCCGGAATAGCAGCGAACAGACCGATCGCGGTGGCGATCAGCGCTTCGGCGATACCCGGCGCCACCATCTGCAGGGTGGCCTGCTTCACCGCGCCCAGGGCGATAAAGGCGTGCATGATCCCCCACACGGTACCGAACAGACCGATATACGGACTGATGGAACCCACGGTGCCGAGGAACGGAATATGGGTTTCCAGCGTTTCCAGTTCGCGGTTCATCGAAATACGCATCGCGCGCGAGGCCCCTTCGACGATCGCTTCCGGCGCATGGCTGTTGGCCCGATGCAGGCGCGCAAACTCTTTGAAACCGCTGTAGAAGATTTGTTCCGAACCGGTCAGGTTATCGCGACGCCCCTGGCTCTCCTGGTACAAACGGGACAGCTCGATCCCGGACCAGAATTTGTCCTCGAACGCTTCTGCTTCACGCGCGGCCGAGTTAAGGATACGCGTTCTCTGAATAATGATAGCCCAGGAAGCGATAGAAAAACCAATCAAAATCAACATGATAAGTTTAACCAGAAGGCTCGCCTTCAGGAACAAATCAAGGATATTCATGTCAGTCACTGCTTAAACTCCGCGACAATAGACTTGGGAAGCGCACGAGGCTTCATTAAGAGTGGATCAACGCACACAATGAGAACCTCAGCTTCGTTTAACACTGTATTCTCGGCATTGACGATTCGCTGCGTGAAAACCAAAGAGGTGCCGCGCATCGAGGTAATTTCCGTCTGGACTTCGAGCATGTCGTCGAGTCTGGCGGGGGCAAAATACTCCAGCGTCATTCTGCGAACCACGAAGGCAACGCGTTCAGCCAACAGCACCTGTTGACTAAAGTGATGGTGGCGCAGCATCTCTGTGCGTGCTCTTTCATAAAAAGCGACGTAACTGGCGTGGTAAACCACACCACCGGCGTCGGTATCTTCGTAGTAGACCCGAACCGGCCATCGAAACAGCGTTGTATTCACTTTACATCCCGGTAATGCAAAAAAAGGTTAGAGCTTTCAAACTTCGCTACTATACGCGCGGGAAAGGTGGTTTGGAATGGGGGAAAGTAAACGGGGCGTAAATTTTTATGGGCTTATGCAAGCCCATACCATTAACAGAGATCTCTTATTCAAAAGAAGAAAAAGAAGAGACCTAAAGCGAGCACGATATCAGCGATAAGCGGACAAAAAATCCCCTGCCAGTGAACGGCACGCGGACGGAAGCCCACGCCGTGAATAACACCGCTGCAAACCGCCCACATCAGCAAGAAACCATGCCAGATTTCCAGCTCGCTGGTCTTCGCCGCAAAGCGCGACGGATCCCAGAAGATGCAGCCGGCCAGCAGCAGCGCCATCAATAAGGAAAGCGCCCTTAACGGGCGCTTGTCCATTATCGCATACATATACTTTATCATTCACGTCGCCTCTTTGTTGGCTACGTCTGCTTACCCCAGTCACTTACTGGTGTAAGCTCCTGGGGATTCACAGACTTGCCGCCTCGATGCAACCCGAATGATTTCGTATATCGCATCACGACAATACTCATCAGTGTTCTTCTTTACCTGCTTTGGTGGCTTCCACGTGCTCAAGCGCCAGCGCGGTAATCACCCCAAAGGCACAGGCAAGAAGCGTTCCCAAAATCCATGCGAAGTACCACATATATAGCTCCTTACCTTAGTACAGCGAGTGGGTGTTCTTTTCGATGTCTTCGCGCGTGATGCGGCCAAACATCTTCCAGTAACACCAGCTGGTGTAGGCCAGAATAATCGGCACAAAGACAATCGCCACGTAGGTCATCAGATTCAGCGTCCGCTGGCTGGAGGTCGCGTCCCACATCGTCAGGCTGGCGTTCAGCATGGTGCTGGACGGCATGATGAACGGGAACATCGCGATACCGGCGGTCAGAATGATGCAGGCCAGGGTCAGCGAGGAGAACAGGAATGCCCAGGCGCCTTTATCCGCTTTAGTCGAGACGACGGTCAGCAGCGGCAGCACCACGCCCAGGGCAGGAACGGCCCACAGCGCTGGCATATTGTTAAAGTTCACCATCCACGCGCCGGCCTCACGCACCACTTCTTTGGTTAGCGGGTTCGACGGACCGGTATGATCCATTACCGATTTCACCACATAGCCGTCGATGCCGTAGTAGACCCACACGCCCGCCAGCGCGAAGCAGACCAGCGTCACCAGCGCCGCCACCGTGGAAACGGTGCGGGTACGCAGGTGCAGTTCGCCTACGGTACGCATCTGCAGGTAGGTGGCGCCCTGGGTCAGGATCATCGCCACGCTGACGATACCGGCCAGCAGACCAAACGGGTTCAGCAGCTGGAAGAAGTTACCGGTATAGAACAGACGCAGGTATTCATCGACGTGGAACGGCACGCCCTGCAGCAGGTTGCCGAAGGCCACGCCAATCACCAGCGGCGGCACGAAGCTACCGATGAAGATGCCCCAGTCCCACATGTTGCGCCAGCGGGTATCCTCGATCTTGGAACGGTAGTCAAAACCAACCGGACGGAAGAACAACGAGGCCAGTACCAGAATCATCGCCACATAGAAGCCGGAGAACGCCGCGGCGTAAACCATCGGCCAGGCAGCGAACAGCGCGCCGCCGGCGGTGATCAGCCACACCTGGTTACCGTCCCAGTGCGGAGCGATGGCGTTGATCATAATCCGACGCTCGGTGTCGTTACGGCCGAGGAAACGGGTGAGCATGCCCACCCCCATGTCGAACCCGTCGGCGACAGCGAAGCCAATCAGCAGAATGCCAATCAGCAGCCACCAGATAAAACGCAATACTTCATAATCGATCATTTGACGACTCCTGTCTTAGCGTGCCGACTGAATAGCCGCAGAGGACTGTTCAAAGTGATAGCGGCCGGTTTTCAGGCTGCTAGGTCCTTTGCGGGCAAACTTGAACATCAGGAACAGTTCAGCCACCAGGAACAGCGTGTACAGACCGCAGATCAGCAACATAGAGAAGATCAGATCGCCTGCGGTTAGCGACGAGTTGGCCACCGCCGTCGGCAGGACCTCACCAATCGCCCACGGCTGACGGCCATATTCGGCAACAAACCAGCCTGATTCCACGGCAATCCACGGCAGCGGCAGGCCATAGAACGCGGCGCGCAGCAGCCATTTTTTCTCGCCAATGCGGTTACGGATCACGCTCCAGAAAGAGGCGCCGATAATCAACAGCATCAGGATGCCGCACGCCACCATGATACGGAAGGCGAAGTACAGCGGCGCGACGCTCGGTATAGAGTCTTTAGTCGCTTTGGCGATCTGCTCTTCGGTAGCGTCCGCGACGTTCGGGGTATAGCGCTTGAGCAGCAGGCCATAGCCGAGGTCTTTCTTCACATTATTGAACTGATCACGCACGGCCTGGTCAGTCGAACCGGCACGCAGTTGCTCCAGCAGCGCGTACGCTTTCATCCCGTTACGGATACGCTCTTCGTGCTGAACCATCAGATCCTTCAGACCGATAACCGGCTTATCCACCGAGCGGGTGGCAATAATGCCCAGCGCGTAAGGGATCTGGATCGCGAAGTGGTTGGTTTGCGCATTCTGATCGGGAATACCAAACAGGGTAAAGGCCGCCGGCGCCGGCTGGGTTTCCCACTCTGCTTCGATAGCCGCCAGTTTGGTTTTCTGCACGTCACCCATTTCGTAACCGGATTCGTCACCCAGCACAATAACGGAGAGGATCGCCGCCATACCGAAGCTGGCTGCGATGGCAAAAGAGCGCTTGGCAAAAGCAAAATCACGGCCTTTCAGCATGTACCATGAGCTGATGGCGAGGATGAACATCGCGCCGGTGACATAGCCAGACGCCACGGTGTGAACGAATTTCACCTGGGCGACCGGGTTAAGCACCAGTTCAGAGAAGCTGACCATCTCCATACGCATGGTTTCGAAGTTGAAGTCCGATGCGATCGGGTTTTGCATCCAGCCGTTAGCGACGAGGATCCACAGTGCGGAGAGGTTGGAGCCCAGCGCCACCAGCCAGGTGACCGCCATGTGCTGAACTTTACCGAGACGATCCCAACCGAAGAAGAACAGACCTACAAAGGTGGATTCGAGGAAGAAGGCCATCAGACCTTCAATGGCCAGCGGCGCACCGAAGATATCGCCCACGTAGTGTGAGTAATACGACCAGTTAGTCCCGAACTGGAACTCCATGGTCAGACCGGTCGCCACACCCAGCGCGAAGTTGATACCAAACAACTTGCCCCAGAATTTGGTCATATCTTTATAAATCTGTTTGCCGGAAAGGACGTAGACCGTTTCCATGATGGCCAGCAGGAACGCCATACCGAGCGTTAGTGGCACAAACAGGAAGTGGTACATCGCGGTCAAGGCAAACTGTAAGCGCGACAGTTCGACTATATCTAACATCATGACTCCTTGCTCATCGCATGAAGACTCCGAAAATGAACCGAGAAGCTCTGGCTCATACGCATGCCCCAATACAAATTTTATTTGTTGCCCGCCCACTGCAGGTTTCAACCGAAGGTAAAACCATGCCAGGACAAGGTTACAAATACGTTAACGAAAAACCCAATTGATTCCCCAATATATTACGCCGCAATAACCTTACAATAAATATGTTTTTATTGTTCCAGTTTTACATTTTTCGACGGTGATCAATATATAGCGAAGATGGCCGGTTTAAGCCAATTTGACTTGAGACAATTTAACGTTTTTTGAATGATTTTTCCAAGTATTAAGTATTGATATAAATCAATTTTTACCCTTCGTGTTAATTATGTAGCCCAATAAAGAATATTGGTGAACTTAATGTTAAAGTTATGTTTAAAGCATAACCTTATTGGTTACTAAAAAGAGAGATATGCGAATCATAGGTAATATTATTTAACGTCGCGGGAAAAAACGAACCGATCTGAATAATGTTAGACTGCTCACAGTATTTTGCCTGCTTTCATATCCCCTGCCCAATACCTTTCTTCGCTCCCGCTTTTGTTTCTCTACGGTATGACCGGAGGATATTTTCACTGCCAACCAGGGTACGGCGAAAATATTAATAAAATAACACATAAAATCAATATGATAGATAGGGTCTTTTGAAAAAACGGTTTTACTGTTGGCGCTGCGCTACTGACGAGGCGAGATAACGCCCATAAAAAAGGCCACCTGACGGTGGCCAACCATGTCGAAATCGGACAGATATCTGCTTGCGGACAAACAGAGAGGGTTTACTTGATGATGGATTTCAGCGCTTCGCCGATGTCGGCCAGGCTGCGAACGGTTTTCACACCGGCCGCTTCCAGCGCGGCAAACTTCTCATCAGCAGTACCTTTACCGCCAGCGATGATGGCGCCGGCGTGGCCCATACGCTTGCCCTTCGGCGCGGTAACGCCCGCGATGTAGCCGACAACCGGCTTGGTCACGTGCTCTTTGATGTACGCTGCCGCTTCTTCTTCCGCGCTGCCGCCGATCTCACCGATCATGACGATTGCTTCGGTCTGCGGGTCTTCCTGGAACATTTTCAGGATATCGATGAAGTTGGAGCCCGGGATCGGGTCGCCGCCGATACCGACGCAGGTAGACTGACCGAAGCCGTAGTCGGTGGTCTGCTTAACCGCTTCATAGGTCAGGGTACCGGAACGGGAAACGATGCCCACTTTACCCGGCTTGTGAATGTGACCCGGCATGATGCCGATTTTGCACTCGCCCGGAGTGATAACGCCTGGGCAGTTCGGGCCGATCATACGCACGCCCGCTTCGTCCAGCTTCACTTTCACAGTCAGCATATCCAGCGTCGGGATACCTTCGGTGATGGTGATAATCAGCTTAATGCCCGCGTCGATCGCTTCCAGAATGGAGTCTTTGCAGAACGGCGCCGGAACGTAGATCACGGTCGCGGTCGCGCCGGTCGCTTCAACGGCTTCGCGCACGGTATTGAACACCGGCAGGCCCAGGTGAGTAGTGCCGCCTTTACCTGGCGTCACGCCGCCAACCATTTGCGTACCGTAAGCGATCGCTTGTTCAGAGTGGAAGGTCCCCTGGCTACCGGTGAAGCCCTGGCAGATAACCTTGGTATCTTTATTAATTAAAACTGACATTATTTCCCCTCCACTGCGGCAACAACCTGCTGTGCTGCGTCCGTCAGACTTTTCGCTGCAATAATATTCAGGCCGCTGTCAGCCAGTTTTTTCGCGCCCAGTTCGGCGTTGTTACCTTCCAGACGAACAACGACCGGAACGTTAACCCCAACTTCTGCGACCGCACCGATGATGCCGTCAGCAATCAGGTCGCAACGCACGATACCGCCGAAGATGTTAACCAGAACCGCTTTAACGTTGTCGTCAGAGAGGATGATTTTGAACGCTTCGGTCACGCGCTCTTTAGTTGCGCCGCCGCCCACGTCGAGGAAGTTAGCCGGTTCGCCACCGTGCAGCTTAACGATGTCCATGGTCCCCATCGCCAGGCCTGCGCCGTTAACCATGCAACCGATATTGCCATCCAGTGCGACGTAGTTCAGTTCCCACTGTGCCGCCTGGGCTTCACGCGGGTCTTCCTGAGACTGGTCGCGCATTTCGCGCAGATCCGGCTGGCGGAACAACGCGTTGCCGTCAGCGCCCAGTTTACCGTCGAGGCAGATCAGGTCGCCCTGCTTAGTGATAACCAGCGGGTTGATTTCGATCAGCGCCAGATCGCGCTCAAGGAAAATGGTCGCCAGACCCATGAAAATCTTGGTGAACTGCTGAACCTGTTTACCTTCCAGACCCAGTTTGAACGCCAGTTCACGACCCTGGTAAGGCATCGGGCCCGCCAGCGGGTCCAGCGCGACTTTGTGGATCAGGTGCGGGGTTTCTTCCGCCACTTTTTCGATTTCCACGCCGCCTTCGGTAGAGGCCATGAACACCACGCGACGGGAGCTACGGTCAACAACCGCGCCCAGGTACAGCTCTTTATCAATGTCGGTCGCCGCTTCAACCAGGATCTGGTTTACCGGCTGGCCGTTCGCATCTGTTTGATAGGTCACCAGGCGTTTGCCCAGCCAGTGCTCAGCAAAAGCACGGATCTCTTCTTTGCTCTTCACTACTTTCACACCGCCCGCTTTACCGCGGCCACCAGCGTGAACCTGACATTTCACTACCCACGGACCCGCGCCGATTTTTGAAGCGGCTTCTTCTGCTTCACGCGGAGTAGTACAGGCATAACCCACCGGCGCCGGTAAGCCATAGCGGGCAAAAAGTTGTTTTGCCTGATATTCATGTAAGTTCATGTGTTCAGTCCATCCTTCAGGGTGTAATTATCTTTAAACCTGTAGGCCTGATAACGGCGCTAACGCGTGTTATCCGGCCTACGGTAAGTCATACTCTTACTGACTACACGTCCAACAGCAGACGGGTCGGATCTTCCAGCAGCTCTTTAATCGCCACGAGGAAGCCTACCGACTCGCGTCCATCGATCAGACGGTGGTCATAAGAGAGCGCCAGGTACATCATCGGCAGAATTTCTACCTTACCATTCACCGCCATCGGGCGGTCTTTAATGGCATGCATACCCAGAATGGCGCTCTGCGGTGGGTTAATGATTGGCGTGGACATCAGGGAGCCGAAAACGCCGCCGTTGGTAATGGTGAAGTTACCGCCGGTCAGGTCGTCTACGGTCAGCTTGCCGTCGCGGCCTTTCACTGCCAGCTCTTTAATATTCTTTTCGATATCTGCCATGCCCAGCAGGTCGACGTCACGCAGAACCGGGGTAACCAGGCCACGCGGGGTAGAGACCGCCATGCTGACGTCGAAGTAGTTGTGGTACACCACGTCGTCGCCATCGATAGAGGCGTTCACTTCCGGATAGCGTTTCAGCGCTTCCACTACCGCTTTCACGTAGAAGGACATGAAGCCCAGACGGATGCCGTGACGTTTTTCGAACGCCTCACCGTACTGCTTACGCAGATCCATAATCGGCTTCATGTTGACTTCGTTGAACGTGGTCAGCATGGCGGTAGAGTTTTTCGCTTCCAGCAGACGCTCAGCCACGCGTTTGCGCAGGCGGGTCATCGGGACGCGTTTTTCAGAGCGGTGGCCCAGCTGCGGCGCCGGTGCGGCTGCTGCGGCTGCGGCTGGCGCTTTGGCTTCTGGCGCCGCCGGGGCTTTCGCCAGATGTTTTTCGACGTCTTCACGGGTCAGACGGCCGCCGACGCCGGTGCCTTTGATGGCCGCTGCGTCGAGGTTGTGTTCCGCCAGCAGACGACGGATCGCCGGGCTCAGCGCATCGTTGTTCTGCTCTTCCAGAGAGGCCTGCTGACGCTGTGCCGGGGTGGAGGCTTTCGCATCGGCTTTTTCGCTGGTTTCTTTACCTGCGCTGTTGCCTTCGCGCAGGCGGCCAAGGATCTGGCGAGACAGGACGGTGGCGCCCTCGTCTTCCAGTACTGCATCCAGAATGCCGTCCGCTGATGCCGGTACTTCCAGTACCACTTTGTCAGTTTCGATTTCGACCAGGACTTCGTCACGGACAACCGCGTCGCCCGGTTTTTTGTGCCAGGTGGCGACGGTTGCGTCAGCTACGGACTCAGGCAGGTCGGGAACCAGAATATCTACGCTACTCATTGTGTATCCTTTAATTAATCGACGTTCAGCGCGTCATTGACCAGATCTTGTTGCTGTTTCTGGTGAACGGACATATACCCTACCGCCGGAGAGGCGGAGGCCGGGCGGCCTGCGTAACGCAGAGAGGCCCCAAACGGAATCACTTCACGGAAGTGATGCTGGCTGCAGTACCATGCGCCCTGGTTGAGCGGCTCTTCCTGGCACCAGACAAAATCATGCACGTGCGCATACGCTTTCAGCGCTTCCTGTACCGCCTGGTGCGGGAACGGATAGAGCTGCTCGATACGAACGATAGCGACATCTTTTTGCTCGTTTTTGCGGCGCTGTTCCAGCAGGTCGTAGTAAACCTTACCAGAGCACAGCACAACGCGCTTCACAGCCTGCGGATCGAGTTGATCGATTTCACCAATGGCCGGCAGGAAAGTACCGTTCGCCAGCTCATCCATGCTGGAGACCGCCAGCGGATGACGCAGCAGCGACTTCGGCGACATCACCACCAGCGGACGGCGCATACCGCGCAGCGCCTGGCGACGCAGCATGTGGTAAACCTGCGCCGGGGTGGACGGCACGCAAACCTGCATGTTTTGCTCAGCGCACAGCTGCAGATAGCGTTCCAGACGCGCGGAGGAGTGCTCCGGACCCTGGCCTTCGTAGCCGTGCGGCAGGAGCATCACCAGGCCGCACATCCGGCCCCACTTCTGCTCACCGGAGGAGATGAACTGGTCGATCACCACCTGCGCGCCGTTGGCAAAGTCGCCAAACTGCGCTTCCCAGATGGTCAGAGTGCGCGGTTCGGCGGTGGCGTAACCGTATTCGAACGCCAGCACCGCTTCTTCGGACAGAACCGAGTCCCAAACGCGGAACTGACCCTGGCCGTTATGGACATGCTGCAGCGGCGTGTAGGTTGAACCATTGGTCTGGTTATGGATCACCGCATGACGGTGGAAGAAGGTGCCGCGGCCGGAGTCTTCCCCGGACAGACGCACCGGGATGCCTTCGTCAACCAGTGTGGCGTAGGCCAGGTTTTCGGCACCGCCCCAGTCGAACAGCTTCTCGCCTGCCGCCATCGCCTGGCGGTCGGCGTAAATTTTCGCCACGCGGGACTGCATTTCGATACCTTCCGGCACCGTGCTGATGCGTTTGGCCAGCTCCTGCAGACGCTTCGGCTCCACTTTATCCGGATAGCTCTCGTCCCACTCGTGGTTGAGGTACGGCGACCAGGTAAAGGAGTGCATGTTCATCGGGCGCCATTCCTGCACCACGCACTCGCCGGCATCCAGCGCATCGCGGTAGAGATTCACCTGCTCGGTGGCGTCTTCCAGGGTCGCGACGTTGTCCTGCTCCAGCTTATCAGCATAGATTTTGCGCGGAGTCGGATGCTTTTTGATCTTCTGGTACATCAGCGGCTGGGTTGCGCTCGGCTCATCGGCTTCGTTATGGCCGTGACGGCGGTAGCACACCAGATCGATGAAGACATCGCGTTTGAAAGTATTGCGGAAATCCAGCGCCAGACGGGTGACGAAAGCAACGGCTTCCGGGTCATCCGCGTTAACGTGGAAAATCGGCGCCTGCACCATTTTACCGATGTCGGTGCAGTATGGCGTAGAACGCGCATCCAGCGGGTTCGAGGTGGTAAAGCCCACCTGGTTGTTGATAACGATACGCACGGTACCGCCCACTTCGTAGCCGCGGGCTTTCGACATGTTCAGGGTTTCCTGAACCACGCCCTGGCCGGTGACGGCGGCGTCGCCGTGGATAGTGATCGGCAGAACTTTGTTGCTGCTCGGCTCGTCCAGACGATCCAGACGGGCGCGTACGGAACCGATAACCACCGGGCTGACGATCTCGAGGTGCGACGGGTTAAACGCCAGCGCCAGGTGCACCAGACCGCCTTCGGTTTCGATATCGGAAGAGAAGCCCATGTGGTACTTCACGTCGCCGGTGCCGAGGTGTTCTTTATGTTTGCCAGCGAACTCGTCGAACAGGTCCTGCGGTTTTTTACCCAGCACGTTGACCAGCACGTTGAGGCGGCCGCGGTGCGCCATACCCAGCACCACTTCACGGGTGCCGCTCTTGCCCGCATGGCGGATCATCTCTTTGAGCATCGGGATCAGGGCGTCGCCACCCTCCAGCGAGAAGCGCTTCGCCCCCGGGAATTTGGCGCCGAGGTAACGCTCCAGGCCTTCTGCGGCGGTCAGCTCGCTGAGGAAGCGTTTTTTCTCTTCCGCGCTGAAGTTCGCTTTACCGGCTACCGATTCAATGCGCTGCTGGATCCAGCGTTTTTCTTCGGTAGAGGTGATATGCATGTATTCCGCGCCGATGGAGCCGCAGTAGGTTTGCTTGAGGGCGGCAATCAGGTCGCCCAGCTTCATCGTGTCTTTACCGATGGCAAATGAACCTACGTTATAGCTTTCCTGGAAATCGGCCTCGGTCAGATCGTGGTAGGCCGGATCGAGATCCGCCACTCTCTCTTGCTTCCACAGTCCCAGCGGATCGAGATTCGCATGCTGGTGACCACGGAAACGGTATGCGTTGATGAGCTGCAGGACTTTAACCTGCTTCACATTGGTATCTGGGTCGGAAATCGAAGAAGTGTAACGTGAGGCATCCTTCGCCAGTCGACGGAAATAATCACGCGTTTTGGAATGAAATTGATCCGGTTTAACTCCGGTGCCAGGTAACTGCTGGAACATTGAACGCCAGTTGGCGTCAACAGAGTCAGGATCGGTTAAGAAGTCTTCATAGAGCTGTTCTATCCAGCTCTGGTTCGAACCAGAGAGGTAAGAAGAGTCCAGCCAGGCTTTCATTGCGCCGTTCTGCATCGTGATCCCTTAAGCATTCATATGCTTATTTCGCCGTAGAAACTACCACGCACACCGCGTGTACGTGCCGGGGTTCACTTGTTGCGGACGAGTTGTGGTTTCTATCCGCTAAGGAACCTTTAAAAACTGCCATTAATCTTCAGCGTTCCGGCTGCGGTTGCGTTGGCTGCCTTCGCTTACCCCGGTCACATAGTTCACTATGCTCCCGGGGATGCGCTCAGTTGCCGCCTTACCTCGCACTGAACGCCTCGATTACTGGTACATCTTGTGGCGGTTTTTAAAGATTTCCTGCTATCCCCTTCATACTTCAAGTTACATGTGCGTTGGCTTTCCTGTAACTCGAATTATTTAGGGTATTCATTTCCCGGTGGCACAAACGCTACCGGGGTTACTGCTTTTGGTAGCCCGGATAAGCGCAAGCGCCATCCGGGACAGACCGTGTTGCTTACGCGCTGCGCTGCAGCAGCATCGACTTAATATGGCCGATGGCGCGCGTCGGGTTCAGCCCCTTCGGACACACACTGACGCAGTTCATAATGCTGTGACAGCGGAATACGCTGAAAGCATCGCTCAGACCGTCGAGGCGTTCGCTGGTTTCGGTATCGCGGCTGTCAATCAGGAAGCGATACGCGGCCAGCAGGCCAGCCGGGCCGATGAACTTGTCCGGGTTCCACCAGAACGACGGGCACGAGGTCGAACAGCATGCGCACAGAATACATTCGTACAGACCATCGAGCTTCTCACGCTGTTCCGGCATCTGCAGATGCTCGCGAGCCGGAGGATTTTGCCCATTATTCAATAAGTAAGGCTTAATCTTCTCATATTGTGCATAGAATTGCCCCATGTCCACCACCAAATCACGGATCACCGGTAATCCAGGCAGCGGACGGATGACAATCTTCTTGCCCGGCTGATTCAGCGCGGAGATCGGCGTGATGCACGCCAGACCGTTTTTCCCATTCATGTTCAGGCCATCGGAACCACACACCCCTTCACGGCAGGAGCGACGGAACGACAGCGACGGATCTTTTTCTTTCAGCTGGATCAGCGCATCCAGCAGCATCATGTCGCGACCTTCTTCCGCTTCGAGGGTGTAATCCTGCATGTGCGGAGCGTCGTCAACATCCGGGTTATAGCGATAAATTGAAAACTCGAGTTTCATTTTCCTGTCTCCGCATTAGTAAGTACGAATCTTCGGCGGGAATGCCGGACGCAGTTTCGGTTCCATGTTGACGCTACGACGCGTCATGGATTCCGACTCTGGCAGATACAGGGAATGGCACAGCCAGTTTTCATCATCACGATCCGGGAAGTCGAAGCGGCTATGGGCGCCACGGCTTTCAGTACGGAAGTTAGCGGACACGGCGGTCGCAAACGCGGTCTCCATCAGATTGTCCAGCTCCAGGCACTCAACGCGCTGGGTGTTGAACTCGCTGGAAGTATCGTCGAGACGCGCGTTTTTCAGGCGCTCGCGGATCACTTTCAACTGCTCCAGACCTTTGTGCATCGCATCGCCTTCGCGGAACACCGAGAAGTTGTGCTGCATACATTCCTGCAGCGCTTTGCGGATTTCCACCGGGTCTTCGCCGGAGCGGGTGTTGTTCCAGCGGTTGAGGCGGTCCAGCGAGCCTTCGACATCCGATTCGCTGGCGTCGCGCAGCGTACCCTGTTCGGCGATGGACTCCTGCAGATGCAGACCCGCCGCACGGCCAAAGACCACCAGGTCAAGCAGCGAGTTGCCGCCGAGACGGTTGGCGCCGTGGACCGATACGCAGGCGATTTCGCCTACCGCGAACAGGCCCGGGATCACCACATCTTCGCCCTTCTCGTTCACGGTCAGCGCCTGGCCGGTGACTTTGGTCGGAATACCGCCCATCATGTAGTGGCAGGTTGGGATAACCGGAATCGGTTCTTTCACCGGATCAACGTGAGCAAAGGTACGGGACAGCTCAAGGATGCCTGGCAGACGAGATTCCAGAACCTCTTTACCCAGGTGATCCAGTTTCAGTTTCGCGTGCGGGCCCCACGGACCGTCGCAGCCGCGGCCTTCGCGGATTTCGATCATGATGGAACGCGCCACCACGTCACGACCCGCCAGGTCTTTCGCGTTCGGGGCATAACGCTCCATAAAGCGCTCGCCGTGTTTGTTCAGCAGGTAACCGCCTTCGCCGCGACACCCTTCGGTGACCAGCACCCCTGCCCCGGCGATGCCGGTCGGGTGGAACTGCCACATTTCCATATCCTGCACCGGCACGCCAGCGCGGATAGCCATCCCCACGCCGTCACCGGTATTGATGTGGGCGTTGGTGGTGGACTGATAGATACGGCCTGCGCCGCCGGTCGCCAGCACGGTCGCACGGGCTTTAAAGTAGACCACTTCACCGGTCTCGATGCACAGGGCGGTACAACCGACCACCGCGCCATCCTGGTTTTTCACCAGATCGAGCGCGTACCATTCGGAGAAGATAGTGGTGTGATTTTTCAGGTTCTGCTGATACAGGGTGTGCAGCAGCGCGTGGCCGGTACGGTCAGCCGCCGCCGCGGTACGTGCCGCCTGCTCGCCGCCGAAGTTCTTCGACTGGCCGCCGAACGGGCGCTGATAAATACGGCCGTCGTCAAGACGGGAGAACGGCAGCCCCATGTGCTCCAGCTCAAGAATCGCTTCCGGACCGGTTTTACACATGTATTCGATGGCGTCCTGGTCGCCGATATAGTCCGACCCTTTTACGGTGTCGTACATATGCCATTCCCAGTTATCTTCATGGGAGTTACCGAGCGCGACGGTGATGCCACCCTGCGCGGATACGGTATGGGAACGGGTCGGGAATACTTTGGAGAGCAGTGCACAGGTCTGTCCGCTCTGGGAAATTTGCAGCGCCGCGCGCATACCTGCGCCGCCGGCACCGATGACAACAGCATCAAACTCTCTGACTGGCAATTTCATTACACACCCCACACCACAACAAATCCATAAAGAACGTAAGCCACCAGCGCCACAACGATAGCCAGTTGCAGAACCAGGCGCAGAGCCAGTGGTTTAACGTAGTCCGTTAACACCTGCCACATCCCGATCCAGGCATGGATGAGAATGGAGACGAGAGCCAGCAGAGTGAAGACTTTAGTGAAGCCGGAGGCAAAGAATCCGGTCCACACTTCCCATGAGATTTCACCGGTGGTGGCGAAGAAGCCAACCATGTAGATGATGTAGAGGGTCAGAACGATGGCGGTAGCACGGACCAGAATAAAGTCATGTACGCCGTTGCGTCCCAGTGCTGAGGCGTTGCTTACCATACGAGGACTCCTGCGAGAAGTGAAAGCACGACAGTAATAACAAAAGAAATTTTGGCGGAACGTTTCCCTGCTTCGAGGGTTTCGTCCAGGTAGCCAAAGTCCATCATCAGATGGCGGATACCGACCACAACGTGATAGGCCAGCGCGGTGAGAATGCCCCACATGATGAACTTCACAAAGAAGCTATCCATGATGGAGGCCGCCGTCAGAAAACCTTCAGGGGAGGAAAGGCTGGTGCCCAGCAGCCAAAGCAGAATTCCGACCGCCACGAAGGTGATGACACCGGAAACGCGATGGAGAATGGACGCTATCGCCGTGATTGGGAACCGTATCGTTTGTAGATCCAGATTGACAGGTCTTTGTTTTTTCACATTTCTTACCATGAATAACGCCCACATGCTGTTCTTATTGTTTCCTTCCTCCGGTCTGCTTGCGGGTCAGACAGCGTCCTTTCTATAACCAGAAGTCATGTTAAAACGTCTTTTCAGGCATTAAAACATCACTAAACAACGCTGGGTGGCTCGGGATTGCAGGGTGTTCCGGAGACCTGGCCGCAGTATAGGCCGTTCACAAAATCATTACAATTAACCTACATATAGTTTGTTGGGTTTTCTCCGGAACAGTGATCAAGGTCACGATAACAACATTTTTTTAATTTTTAATCACCTGATTTGACAAATATTAAACATTCTTGTTACAACCATTACCAGTTAAATGCAATAATGCTCAAAAGTTATGGGGTCACTCTTTCACCTGAGAATAAGTTATGTAACAGTGTGTCAGTATTGACCGATGTAATCAGGACAGTTATTAGTGGTATATAGGTTTTAATATTCGGACTGCTAAAACGCTGATTTGCTGTTGTTTCACCGCAGCCCTGAAGAACGTGCCATCAAGCGCCGTTGCTCTGTACCCTGCCCTTTTCGCTGACGCAGAGCTGTGTGCAACATAACAAACTGGTAACGTATGCAGGCGCGGGCCGAAAGCAAATCCACCACCCGGCAGTCTTAAGCAATAAAGGCGCTAAGGAGACCATAAATGTCTGATGCTAAAGCAAAAATCACCCTGGGTGGTGACACTGCTATTGAACTGGATGTGCTAAAAGGCACGCTCGGTCAGGATGTTATTGATATTCGTAGTCTTGGTTCAAAAGGCGTATTTACTTTTGACCCAGGTTTCACATCAACGGCTTCTTGTGAATCTAAAATTACGTTTATCGATGGTGACGAGGGGATCCTGCTGCACCGCGGTTTCCCGATCGACCAGTTAGCGACCGAATCTAACTATCTCGAAGTTTGTTATATTTTGCTGTACGGTGAAAAACCGACCCAGGCCGAATATGACGAATTTAAAACCACCGTCACCCGTCACACCATGATTCATGAGCAGATCACCCGTCTGTTCCATGCGTTCCGTCGCGATTCTCACCCGATGGCCGTTATGTGCGGGATCACCGGCGCCCTGGCGGCGTTCTATCATGACTCTCTCGACGTCAATAACCCACGTCACCGCGAGATTGCCGCCTATCGTCTGCTGTCCAAAATGCCAACCATGGCAGCCATGTGTTACAAGTATTCTATCGGTCAGCCGTTTGTTTATCCGCGCAACGACCTCTCCTACGCCGGCAACTTCCTGCGCATGATGTTCGCCACGCCGTGCGAAGAGTATGAAGTCAATCCGGTGCTTGAGCGCGCCATGGATCGTATTCTGATCCTGCATGCCGATCACGAGCAGAACGCGTCGACCTCGACGGTCCGTACCGCGGGCTCCTCCGGCGCGAACCCGTTCGCCTGTATCGCTGCGGGCATCGCCTCCCTGTGGGGACCGGCACACGGCGGTGCCAACGAAGCGGCGCTGAAAATGCTGGAAGAGATCAGCTCCGTTGAGCACATTCCGGAATTTGTTCGTCGTGCGAAAGACAAGAATGACTCTTTCCGCCTGATGGGCTTCGGCCATCGCGTGTACAAGAACTACGACCCGCGCGCCACCGTGATGCGTGAAACCTGCCACGAAGTGCTGAAAGAACTGGGCACCAAAGACGACCTGCTGCAGGTGGCCATGGAGCTGGAGCATATCGCGCTGAACGACCCGTACTTCATTGAGAAGAAACTGTACCCGAACGTCGACTTCTACTCGGGTATTATCCTGAAAGCGATGGGTATTCCGTCCTCCATGTTTACCGTTATCTTCGCCATGGCGCGTACCGTGGGCTGGATTGCGCACTGGAACGAAATGCACAGCGATGGCATGAAAATCGCCCGTCCGCGTCAGCTGTACACCGGCTACGCCAAACGCGATTACCAGTCCGACATTAAGCGTTAATCTTGCGGTCCGGATGACAAAAACGCGCCTGTTGGCGCGTTTTTTTTATCTGTCTGAAACTGGCTTAATGCTGGCATCGCGGGCACCAGTAAAACGGCCGCGAGGAGAGCGTTGTCTTTTCAATTATCCCCCCGCAGCGCTCGCAGCGTTCCCCGGCACGATGGAAGACCTTAAAGCGGAACAGCGCGCCGTGATGCTTGTTGTCATCCACCAGGCCGCGGGTGTGATAAGAAAGCCGCGGGATAGCCAGCAGCGCGTGCGCCAGCGCATCCAGCTGGCTGTCGCTCAGTTCAGCAGCTTTACGCTTCCCGCTTAATCCCACCTGCCAGAGAATTTCCACCCGCAGATAGTTACCGAGCCCGGCCAGAAAGGCCTGATCGAGTAGCAGGCCGGAAAACTGACGATGGCGGAATTTGGCCGACAGCAGCCGCGCTTTCACCGCCTCCGCGGTTAACGTCATATCCAGCACATCCGGTCCCACGCGCAGTAAGAACGGGTGATGGGCAACCTGCTCCGCCGTGAGCATCTCAATATCTGACGCGCTGTAGAGCAAAATCGCCTTCCTCGCCGTCTGCAGCCTGACGCGCAGCACGCGGTTGGAAGTGGGCTGTTCACCGGCATCAACCACGCGCCAGACGCCGTACAGCTGATTATGACTGTACAGGGTCAGTCCGCCGGAGAAGCGGGTCAGCAGGGCTTTCCCCCGGGTATCGATACGCGTCACCCGCTGACCCGTCAGCGAGGTTTGGTAGGGTTGCAACTGGGGAAAGGCGAACCAGACGTCAGTTAAGGGTTCGTCTTTGATTGCCGCCTCCAGTTTGTCCGCCGCACGGCGGATCTCCGGACCTTCCGGCATACTGTCATCCTTTTGTTAGTGGGTAGCACCGCCACCCAGTTTGCTATCTACCGGCTGACGCAGCGCCACGGCAATGGCCGTTTCCAGCGCCTCACGCACAGTGGCGGTCGCCATGCTCGGCTCGCCGGGATGGGCCGCCGCCTGCGCCGGTAGCCAGGGAATATGGATAAAGCCGCCCCGCACCTCAGTCTGCCCCTGCAGCCTGTGCAGCAGGCCGTACATGACGTGATTGCAGACGAAGGTGCCGGCGGTTTGCGACACCGACGCCGGGATCCCGCGATCGCGCAGCGCGCTGACAATCGCTTTGATCGGCAAAGTGCTGAACCACGCCGCCGGCCCGCCGGCGACGATCGGCGTGTCGACCGGCTGCTGGCCTTGATTATCAGGAATACGCGCATCATCGACGTTGATAGCCACACGTTCGAGGCTGATATCGACGCGACCGCCAGCCTGCCCCACGGCGATAACCAGCTTTGGCTGCAGCGCGTTTATCGCCGTATAGAGCACCGACAGCGCCTCGCCAAACACACAGGGAAGCTGGCGGGCGATCACCGTCTGACCGGCAATCATCGTCCCGTCCAGCTGCTGCACCACTTCCCAGGAAGGGTTCACCGTCTCGCCGTCGAAGGGTTCAAACCCGGTTATCAGTACTCCCGCCATCATCCTCTCCTTCGCGGTCAGTCAGATTGTCATATTTCTGCGTCCAGCTGAGCGCTGACCTGAATATGGCGCCCGGCAAAGGCCGCCCGCAGACGGCGGGCAAAATCCAGCGCGTGTGGGCCATCGCCATGCAGACACACCGTCTGCGCCACCACGTTCGCCCATTCGCCGCTGACGCTACGCACCCGGTGGTGTTGCACCATCTCGAGAGTTTGCGCCAGAGCCTGCTCTTCGCTGTCAATCAGCGCCCCGGGTTGGCTGCGCGGCACCAGGCTACCGTCGGCCAGGTAGCCGCGATCGGCAAACACCTCCTGGCGCGTCGTCAGACCATAGTGCTGCCCGGCGCGGACCAGTTCGCTGCCCGCCAGCCCCACCAGCACCAGTTTCGGATTCACATCACGGATCGCGCGGGCAATCGCGTCCGCCAGCGGCGGTGATTTGGCCGCCTGGTTATACAGCATGCCGTGCGGCTTCACGTGCTGCAGCTCACCGCCCTGCGCCTGAACGATCGCCGCCAGGGCGCCAATCTGATACAGCGTCTGGGCATAGACCGTTTCCGGCGGCAGATCCATCGCTGTGCGGCCGAAATTTTCCCGGTCGGCATACCCTGGATGGGCGCCGACCGCTACGCCGTACTTCAGCGCCTCGCGTACGCTCTGCACCATCAGCCCGGCGTCGCCGGCGTGAAAGCCGCAGGCGATATTTGCCGACGAGACCAGCTGGAGGAGCGCGCTATCATTCGCCCCGCCTTCCCCGAGATCGGCATTGAGATCAATCATCATCGTGGAGTCTCCAGGCCAGTTGTTCAAGATAACGTTGACGATCGGCCCGCGCCTTCAGGGCCTCCTCCAGCGAACAGGCGACGAAGTGGATCGGCTGCCCCAGCGGGATCTGCGCCAGCTGGTACATATCGGACTCAATAATGCAGGCGATGCGCGGATAGCCGCCGGTGGTTTGCGCATCGTTCATCAGGACGATGGGCTGGCCGTTATGCGGCACCTGCACTACGCCCGGCAGCAGACCGTGCGACAGCATCTCGCGATCGGTGATCCGTTTCAACGGCTGCCCCTGCAGGCGGTAGCCCATGCGATTGCTCTGCGGACTGAGCTGCCAGGGGGAGCGCCAGAACGACGCCTGCGAGGCCGCATCAAACTCATGATACTCCGGGCCCGGCAGCGCGCGAATGCGGTTGCCCAGCGGCAGCTGCTTGACACCGCGCGAGGTGGTAAAGCGCCGAGCGGCTTTCCCGAGCTTCAGTTGGTCGCCATCCTGCAGGCGGCGTCCTTCCAGACCGCCAATCCCCGCCTTAAGATCCGTGCTGCGCGAGCCAAGCACCACCGGGACCGCGACCCCGCCCGCCACCGCCAGATAGCTACGAATGCCATGCTGCGGCGTTTTCAGCACCAACCGTTGCCCGGCCCGGTAGGCGGTGCGCCAGCCCACCCAGACCGCTTTGCCGTCCAGCGTCGCTTCGCAGGCGGCGCCGGTCAGCGCGAACCAGCCGCTGCGGGCAAATTCGATCTCCACCTGACCGAGGGTAATCTCCAGCCCGGCGGCGTTCGCCTCGTTGCCAACCAGCAGATTGGCAATCACCAGCGAGGGATAATCCAGAGCGCCGCAGCGGCTGATGCCAGACTGACGCAGGCCTTCTCGTCCACCGTCCTGTACCGAGGTGTACAGACCGGCGCGGATCAGGGTTAACATACCCCCTCCTTTTGCGGCACAAAGCGAATTTTATCGCCCACGCGCAACAGCGCAGGCTCCTTACGCGCCGGGTCAAACAGCGTCAACGCGGTCCGCCCCAGCAGCTGCCAGCCGCCGGGCGTCGCCAGCGGATAGATGCCGGTTTGCGCGCCGCCAATGCCCACCGATCCGGCCGGGACCCGCACGCGCGGTTCGGCGCGACGCGGGGTCGCCAGCGCCGGCGGCAGCCCGCCCAGGTAGGGGAATCCCGGCTGAAAACCAATAAACCAGACCAGGTATTCCACCGAGGCATGCAGCTCCACAACCTGTTTTTCACTCAGGCCGCTGTGCTGCGCCACCACCCCGAGGTCCGGCCCGGCTTCGCCGCCGTACACCACCGGGATGGTCAATGATCTCGACTCCGGCTCCAGTGCGAGGCTCTCCTCCCACCAGCGCTGCAGACGGTCTATCGCCTCCCATGCCATCTCCTGAGGGCGGCGGAGCACCACGGTGATATTGTTCATGCCGGGAATGGCGTCAACCACCGCTTCGTGGTGAGACAGCCGCTGGGCCAATCCCCAGATCCGTTGCTGGCTCTCGAGCGTGACCGGCGGCTCCAGCTCCAGCACGACGGCCGTTTCTCCTAACAAATAACAACGCGCTCGCTGCACTTTTTTCTCTCCCGTCAGGCAGGGTTAGGAATATCAATAAAGGTAATATCCAGGTCGGTCGTTTCCGTCAGCCATTCGCTGAGGGCGCGAATGCCGCCCCGCTCGGTGGCGTGGTGGCCGGCGGCATAAAAATGCAGCCCCTGCTCGCGGGCAGAGTGAATGGTTTGTTCTGACACCTCGCCGGTGATAAACGCATCCACCCCGAAGCGCGCCGCGGCGTCGATAAAGCTCTGGCCACCGCCGGTACACCAGGCGACGCGGCTGACGGTATCCGGCCCGGTATCGCCGCACCACAGCGGCTTACGCCCCAGCCGGGCTTCGATCCACGAGGCCAGTTCGAGGCCGGAAACCGGCATCGACAGTTCGCCCCACGGCACCAGCGGTTCGATTTCACCCAGCACATTAATCCCCAGCAGATGCGCCAGCTGCGCGTTATTGCCCAGCTCCGGGTGGGCATCCAATGGCAGGTGCCAGCCGTAAAGATTGATATCGTTGGCCAGCAGAGTTTTCAGGCGGCGGCGCTTCATGCCGCGGATCACTGGCGATTCGTTTTTCCAGAAATAGCCATGATGAACAATCACCGCATCCGCCTGCAGCCGAACGGCCTCATCCAGCAGCGCCTGGCTGGCCGTCACCCCGGTGACGATCTTGTGTATCGTGTCGCGTCCTTCCACCTGCAGACCGTTAGGGGCGAAATCACTGATGGCCGCACTATTGAGCTTGTCGTTAATCAGTTGTTCCAGTTCGCTATTTTTCATCGCCACTCCAGCAGATAATCAGGGTATACAAAGGCATAACATAACCATATCCATTCGGGTCGTCGATAGTCCGCTACCGCCGCTGACCATGACTTTTTAGCGAATCCCGCAATTTGTCTATTCATACCGTCGCGCATTCATGTATATTTATGCACTTATAAAGCATATTAAATAACCAGAAAGCCCCTCAAGCCATGAATATGACTAATACATCGCTATTCATGCAGAACGATCGACTTTCGCTTTACGCCAGGAACCACACTTCATATGAAGACAACATCATCGCAGCCGCGGGCGATTTACTACGTCGTGGCGCTGCAGATCTGGGAGTATTTTAGCTTCTACGGCATGCGCGCCCTGCTGATCCTCTATCTCACCAATCAGCTCAAATATGACGATAACCACGCCTATGCCCTGTTCAGCGCCTACTGTTCGCTGGTCTATGTCACGCCGATCCTCGGCGGCTATCTGGCCGATAAGCTGTTAGGCAACCGGATGGCGGTGATGCTCGGCGCGCTGCTGATGGCCATTGGCCATCTGGTGCTCGGGGCCAGCGAAGCGGCTCCTATCTTCCTCTACCTGTCGCTGGCGATCATCGTCTGCGGCTACGGGCTGTTTAAATCCAACGTCAGCTGTCTGCTGGGCGAACTCTACGAACCCGCCGATCCGCGTCGCGATGGCGGCTTCTCGCTGATGTATGCCGCGGGCAATATCGGCTCGATTATCGCGCCGATCGCCTGCGGCTACGTACAGGAAGAGTATAGCTGGGCGATGGGCTTTGCCCTCGCGGCCATCGGCATGATTGCGGGGCTGGTGATTTTCCTCTGCGGCAACCGTCACTTCCGGCATACCGCCGGCGTCAACCGCCAGGCGTTGTGCGCGCGCCGTGTTCTGCTACCAAACTGGGGCTGGCTGCTGGTGCTGCTGGTCACCGCCCCGCTGCTGATTGCGGTGCTGTTCTGGCAGGAGTGGTCGGTGTATGCCCTGATCGTGGCGACCGCGATTGGCCTGGTGGTACTGGCGCGGATCTACCTGCGCGCCGAGACCGATAAGCAGCGCAAGGATCTGCGGCTGATCGTCGTCCTCACCGCGTTTAGCCTGCTGTTCTGGGCCTTCGCCCAGCAGGGCGGCAGCTCCATCAGCCTGTATATCGACCGCTTCGTTAACCGCCATATCATGAGCTATGAAGTTCCCACCGCCATGTTCCAGTCGGTCAACGCCTTCGCGGTAATGCTCTGTGGGATGGTGCTGGCGTGGCTGGTGAAAGAGAGCGTGGGTGGCAATCGCACCGTACGCATCTGGGGGAAATTCGCCCTCGGTCTGGGCCTGATGAGCGCCGGGTTCTGCATTCTGACCCTTAGCGCCCGCTGGTCGGCGGCCTATGGCCAGTCGTCCATGCCGCTGATGGTGCTGGGGCTGGCGGTGATGGGCTTTGCCGAACTGTTTATCGATCCGGTCGCGATGTCGCAAATCACCCGCATTGAGATCCCGGGGGTCACCGGGGTGATGACCGGTATCTATATGCTGCTCTCCGGGGCCATCGCCAACTATCTGGCCGGCGTCATCGCCGACCAGACCTCGCAGGCGTCATTCGACGCCGCCGGGGCGGTGAACTACTCCATTGACGCCTACATCAAGGTCTTCAGCCAGATCACCTGGGGCGCGCTGGCCTGCGTCGGCGTGGTGCTGGTCATCTGGCTGTATCACTCGCTGAAGGTCAGGACCCGCCGTCTGGCGGTGGAGTAATCCCCTTTCTGGCGGCCTCCCAGGCCGCCAGCGTCTCCTGCCGCGCCTGTTTGTGATCGACCATCGGGCGCGGATAATCCAGTTTGATCCCTTGTTTATCCGCCCACACCCACGGCTGATGCAGCGCCTTCTCCGGCACCTTTGCCAGCTCAGGCAGCCAGCGACGCATAAACACCCCCTGCTTATCAAACTTCTCGCCCTGGGTGGTGGGATTAAAAATGCGGAAATAGGGCGCGGCGTCGGTGCCGGTCGAGGCTGCCCACTGCCAGCCACCGTTGTTCGCCGCCAGGTCGCCATCAATCAGTTGGCTCATGAAATAACGCTCCCCTGCCCGCCAGTCGAGGCGCAGATCCTTCGTCAGGAAACTGGCGACAATCATACGCAGCCGGTTATGCATCCAGCCGGTGGCGTTAAGCTGGCGCATCGCGGCATCGACAATCGGAAAGCCGGTCTCCCCGCGCTGCCAGGCCTGCAGGGCGGCCTCATCTTCACGCCAGGCGACCTTATCGGTCCACGCGATAAACGGGCGTCCTTTACAGAGTTTCGGATAGTAAACCATCAGATGGCGGTAAAACTCGCGCCAGATCAGCTCATTAAGCCAGGTGGCGCCGGCCCCGCCGTCCAGCGCGTTCGGGTGCTCCGCCAGCAGACGATGCAGGCACTGGCGCGGCGACAGCACCCCGGTGGCGAGGCAGGGCGACAGACGACTGGTCCCTTCCACGGCGGGGAGATCGCGCTGCCCCTCATAATCCGCCGCCGGTTGCTGACAAAACGCGCGCAGACGGGCCAGCGCCGTTTTTTCATCCGCGGCAAACAGCAGCCCATCAAACGGCGTTTGCGGGTAGTTAAGCTCAGGCACCGGCGGCGCCTGGCGGGCTGGCGTCTGGCGCGCCTTCGGGGCCGCCACGCACGCCGGCAACCCGTCCCGCAGACGGCGAATAAACGCATTCTTAAACGGGGTGAAGACTTTATACATTTCGCCGCCGCCGGTCAGTACGCTGCCAGGCGGCAACAGGACGCTGTCGTCAAATCCCTGGCAAATCACGTCGCGCAAGGTGTTCTCAACGGCCGCATCGCGCTGGCGTTCATTGAATTCGTACTGATAGTTGTAGAACAGGTGACTGACCTGATGCTGCTGGCAGAAATGGGCCAGCCGCTCGACGCTGGCGGTAAAATCGTCCGCCTCTTCGACCCACAGCGGTATACCCCGTTCCGCCAGCGCGGCGTGCAGACTGTGCAAATGGCTGGCGATAAACGCGGCCTGCCGCGGCGCCAGGTGATGCTCACGCCACTGCCCCGGGGTGGCGATAAACAGCGCCAGCACCTGCGCCTGCGGATCGCGGCAGGCGGCGGCCAGCGCCAGGTTATCGTGAATGCGTAAATCCGTGCGTAACCAGACCAGATGGGTGGCCATATCACTCCTCATTATCCGTCAGCAAAACTCATCTCATGATATAAGCCGGCAAAAATAGCGCGCTCCGGCAAAATAAGCACCTGCCAATTCCGTTGCGGCGCATGAAAACGAGTGTAGACAAGCGGCGAAAAAAAACCGCCGGGGGCAACCCGGCGGTTTTCTTATTTTCTTCGCAGCAGGACGATTAATAAAAATCGTGAGCGGCTTTTTCCGCCTGCGCCATCCATACCGGCTGCTCGCTGGTTTTCGACCATACCCGGTGCAGCCAGCTGTAGTAGCGGGCGCGATCTTTCCAGAACAGCATCACCGGCAGCGCCACGACGCCAGCCACGACGGCGAAAGCACGACGCAGCAAAATAATATGAGCAGGATAAGCTTTGTACAACGCCATCATTTCTCTCCCCTTTATCAGGCCGGCAAGCAGCGCCGGTAAAATTAACTTGTTTGTCTGAGCAAAATAGTACCGTGTTGGTTGTAATTTTACTACTCATCCGACCACTAAAAAGCACGTATTTATACTTAATTTACATTCATCGCGTAAATTAGTTACAAAAAAGTTAAATTAATACTAACCATCAGTTAATTTGTGCCTTTGTCATTTTTATACTTTTTTTACACCGCGCCCGCGGATTTTTGCGAAATCTTTGCGCCGTAATTTCTATTCTCCTGGTAAATCAAAAAGACACCCGGAGGTGGATTGTGACTGCAGGCGTACTCACTGGCGTTGGGCTGGTGTTCCTGTTACTGGCTTATCTGGTTTATGCCTTGATACATGCGGAGGCATTCTGATGGCTGCCCAGGGATTTTTATTATTAGCCAGCTATCTGCTGGTATTGCTGGTGCTGGCGCGCCCGCTGGGGGCGTGTCTGGCGAGGATGGTAAACGATATCCCGCTTCCCGGCCTGGCCGGCGTCGAGCGCGTCCTGTGGCGCGTAGCCGGGATCCGCGCCGAGGAGATGGGCTGGCTGCAGTATTTGCTGGCGATCCTGCTGTTTAACGCCCTCGGCGGCCTGGTCCTGTTCGCCCTGCTGATGCTGCAGGGCGTGCTGCCGTTTAACCCGCAGCATCTGCCGGGATTATCATGGGATCTGGCGCTCAATACCGCGGTCAGCTTTGTCAGCAATACCAACTGGCAGGCTTACGCCGGCGAAAGCACCATGAGCTATCTCAGCCAGATGGTCGGTCTGACGGTGCAGAATTTCCTCTCTGCCGCCACCGGGATCGCCGTGGTCTTCGCCCTGACCCGCGCCTTCGCCCGGCAGAAAATGTCCACCCTTGGCAATGCCTGGGTCGACCTGACGCGCATTACCCTGTGGCTCCTGCTGCCGCTCTCCCTGCTGGTGGCCCTGTTCTTTATTCAGCAGGGTGTGCCGCAGAATCTGCTGGCCTACCAGCCCTTTACCACCCTCGAAGGGGCGCACCAGCTGTTGCCGATGGGGCCTGTCGCCTCGCAGGAAGCGATTAAGCTGCTGGGCACCAACGGCGGCGGTTTCTTTAACGCCAACTCCGCTCACCCGTTTGAAAACCCAACCGCGCTGACCAATATCGTGCAGATGCTGGCGATCTTCCTTATCCCGGCGGCGCTGTGCTTCGCCTTCGGCGAGGTGGTGAGCGATCGCCGTCAGGGACGCGCCATCCTGTGGGCAATGACGCTGATCTTTATCCTTTGCGTCGCCGTGGTGATGTGGGCGGAAACTCGCGGCAACCCCCACCTGCTGACGCTGGGCGCTGACAGTAGCCTGAATATGGAAGGTAAAGAGAGTCGCTTCGGTATTCTCGCCAGCAGTCTGTTCGCGGTGATCACCACCGCCGCCTCCTGCGGCGCGGTCAACGCCATGCATGACTCCTTCACCGCGCTGGGCGGCATGGTGCCGATGTGGCTGATGCAGATTGGCGAAGTGGTGTTCGGCGGCGTCGGCTCGGGCCTGTACGGCATGCTGCTGTTCGTCATGCTGGCGGTATTTATCGCCGGGCTGATGGTCGGCCGCACCCCGGAGTACCTCGGGAAGAAAATCGATGTCCGGGAAATGAAAATGATCGCCCTCGCCATTCTGGTCACCCCGACGCTGGTGCTGCTCGGCACGGCGCTGGCGATGATGACCGACGCCGGTCGCGCCGGGATGTTCAACCCCGGGCCGCACGGCTTTAGCGAAGTGCTGTACGCCGTCACCTCGGCGGCCAATAACAACGGCAGCGCCTTCGCTGGCCTGGGTGCGGCGACGCCGTTCTGGAACCTGCTGCTGGCGTTCTGCATGCTGGTCGGCCGCTTCGCCGTCATCATTCCGGTGATGGCCATCGCCGGCTCGCTGGTGGCGAAGAAAATACAGCCGGCCAGCCCCGGTACCCTGGCCACTCACGACGCCCTGTTTATCGGTTTGCTGATCGGCACCGTACTGCTGGTGGGCGCCCTGACCTTTATTCCTGCGCTGGCGCTTGGCCCGCTGGCTGAATACTTTTCCTTACTTTGAGCGATGCGGAGCACCCTGTTATGAGTCGCAAACAATTAGCCCTGCTGGAGCCGACGCTGGTGCGCCAGGCGCTGCTGGATGCCGTGAAAAAACTCAGCCCGATGGTGCAATGGCGCAATCCGGTGATGTTTATCGTCTGGGTCGGCAGCCTGTTAACCACCCTGCTGGCCATCGCCATGGCGGGCGGTGCCCTGACCGGTAGCGCCACCTTTACCGCCGCCGTCAGTATCTGGCTGTGGTTTACCGTGCTGTTCGCTAACTTTGCCGAAGCGATGGCGGAAGGCCGCAGCAAAGCCCAGGCCAACAGCCTGAAAGGGGTGAAAAAAACGGCGTTCGCCCGCAAACTGCGCGCCCCGCAGCATGACGCGACGGTCGACCACGTGCCGGCGGAAGACCTGCGCAAAGGCGACGTGGTGCTGGTGGAAGCCGGGGATATTATCCCCTGCGATGGCGAAGTCATCGAAGGCGGCGCCTCGGTGGACGAAAGCGCCATCACCGGCGAATCTGCCCCGGTGATCCGCGAATCCGGTGGCGATTTCGCCTCGGTGACCGGCGGGACGCGCATTCTCTCCGACTGGCTGGTGATCCGTTGCAGCGTCAACCCGGGAGAAACCTTCCTCGACCGGATGATCGCCATGGTGGAAGGCGCTCAGCGCCGTAAAACGCCGAACGAGATCGCCCTGACGATCCTGCTGATCGCCCTGACGCTGGTGTTCCTGCTGGCCACCGCCACCATCTGGCCGTTCTCGGCGTGGAGCGGCAATGCGGTCAGCGTCACCGTGCTGGTCGCCCTGCTGGTGTGCCTGATCCCGACCACCATCGGCGGGCTGCTGTCGGCCATCGGCGTCGCCGGGATGAGCCGTATGCTCGGCGCCAACGTCATCGCCACCAGCGGCCGCGCGGTGGAAGCCGCTGGCGACGTCGATGTCCTGCTGCTGGATAAAACCGGGACCATTACCCTCGGCAACCGCCAGGCTTCCGCCTTCCTGCCGGCGCGCGGTGTGGAAGAGCGAACCCTCGCCGATGCCGCCCAGCTCTCCTCGCTGGCGGATGAAACCCCTGAGGGGCGCAGCATCGTGGTGCTGGCGAAACAGCGCTTTAACCTGCGCGAACGCGATCTGCAGTCGCTGCACGCCACCTTTGTCCCCTTTACCGCGCAAACGCGGATGAGCGGCATCAATATTGATCAACGCATGATCCGCAAAGGGTCGGTGGATGCCATTCGCCGCCACGTGGAGGCCAACGGCGGCCACTTCCCTGCCGATGTCGATAAACAGGTCGAAGAGGTCGCCCGCCAGGGGGCCACGCCGCTGGTGGTCGCCGAAGGGGAAAAGGTGCTGGGGATTATTTCGCTCAAAGATATCGTCAAAGGCGGTATCAAAGAACGTTTTGCCCAGCTGCGCAAAATGGGCATTAAAACGGTGATGATCACCGGCGATAACCGCCTGACCGCCGCGGCGATCGCCGCCGAGGCCGGGGTCGATGATTTCCTCGCCGAAGCGACGCCGGAAGCCAAGCTGGCCTTGATCCGCCAGTACCAGTCGGAAGGTCGGCTGGTGGCGATGACCGGCGACGGCACCAACGACGCGCCCGCGCTGGCTCAGGCCGATGTGGCGGTGGCCATGAACTCCGGCACCCAGGCGGCGAAAGAAGCGGGAAACATGGTCGACCTGGATTCCAACCCTACCAAGCTGATTGAGGTGGTCCATATCGGCAAACAGATGTTAATGACGCGCGGCTCGCTGACCACCTTCAGTATTGCCAACGACGTGGCGAAATATTTCGCCATTATTCCGGCGGCGTTTGCCGCGGTCTATCCCCAGCTGGCCATGCTGAACGTGATGGGCCTGCATTCACCGTCTTCGGCGATCCTCAGCGCCGTTATCTTCAACGCGCTGATCATCGTCTTCCTGATCCCGCTGGCCCTGAAAGGCGTGAGTTACCGTCCGCTCTCCGCCTCGGCGATGCTGCGCCGCAACCTGTGGATCTACGGCCTCGGCGGTCTGCTGGTGCCCTTTATCGGTATTAAAGCCATTGACCTGCTGCTGACCCTGAGCGGTCTGGTGTGAGGAAAAAACGATGTCATTGATTCGTCCAGCACTTGTGCTATTTGTTCTGTTAACGCTGCTCACCGGCGGCGTCTATCCTCTGCTTACCACCAGCCTGGGACAATGGTGGTTTAACCCGCAGGCTAACGGCTCGCTGATCCGCCTGAACGGTGAAGTGCGCGGCTCGGCGCTGATTGGTCAGAACTTTACTGCCGCAGGCTATTTCCAGGGCCGCCCGTCGGCCACCGCTGAGACGGCGGATAACCCCATGGCCTCGGGTGGCAGCAATCTCGCCGCCAGCAACCCGGCGCTGGATAACGCGGTGAGCGAGCGCGTGCAGGCTCTGCGCGCCGCCAACCCGGACGCCGACCCGCGGGTGCCGGTCGAGCTGGTCACCACCTCGGCAAGCGGTCTCGATAACAACCTGACTCCGGCCGCCGCGCTGTGGCAGGTCCCCCGGGTGGCCAAAGCGCGCCAGCTGAGCGTTGAGCAGGTAACCCAGCTGGTGAATCAGGCCACAGAAACGCCGCTGCTGAGCTTCCTTGGCCAGCCGGTGGTGAATATACTGCAACTCAATATGGCGCTGGATGCCCTGAAGGATAAGTAAATGAGTGACGAGCCGCTGCGCCCGGACCCTGACCGCCTGCTGCAGCACACCGCCGCCCCGCATCGCGGCAAACTGAAAGTGTTCTTCGGCGCCTGTGCCGGAGTGGGGAAAACCTGGGCGATGCTGGCGGAAGCGCAGCGGCTGCGCGCCCAGGGGCTGGATATTCTGATTGGCGTGGCGGAGACCCACGGCCGAAAAGAGACCGCCGCGATGCTGGAGGGCCTGAGCACCCTGCCGCCGCGGCGGCTCGCTCATCGCGGGCGGTACGTCTATGAGTTCGATCTCGACGCCGCCCTCGCCCGCCGTCCGGCGCTGATTCTGGTGGATGAGCTGGCGCACAGCAACGCGCCCGGCTCCCGCCACCCAAAGCGCTGGCAGGACGTGGATGAACTGCTGGAGGCCGGGATTGATGTCTTTACCACCGTTAACGTCCAGCATCTGGAAAGCCTGAATGACGTCGTCAGCGGGATCACCGGCGTGCAGGTGCGGGAGACCGTCCCCGACCCCTTCTTTGACGCCGCGGACGACGTGGTGCTGGTGGACCTCCCCCCGGACGATCTGCGCCAGCGGCTCAATGAGGGCAAAGTCTATATCGGCGGCCAGGCTGAGCGCGCTATCGAAAACTTTTTCCGCAAGGGCAATCTGATTGCGCTGCGCGAACTGGCCCTGCGCCGCACCGCCGATCGCGTCGATGAGCAGATGCGCGCCTGGCGCGACCGTCAGGGCCAGGAGAAAGTCTGGCACACCCGCGATGCGATCCTGCTCTGTATCGGGCACAACACCGGCAGCGAAAAGCTGGTGCGCGCCGCCGCCCGGCTCGCCGCCCGCCTGGGCAGCGTCTGGCATGCGGTGTACGTCGAGACCCCTTCCCTGCACCGGCTGCCGGAAGCCCGGCGACGGGCTATTCTCGCCGCGCTGCGTCTGGCCCAGGAGCTGGGCGCCGAAACCGCCACCCTCTCCGATCCGTCGGAAGAGAAAGCGGTCCTCCATTACGCCCGCGAGCATAACCTCGGCAAAATCGTCATCGGCCGCCAGCGCAAGCGCCGCTGGTGGGATCGCAGCGGTTTCGCCGACCGTCTGGCTCGCCATGCGCCGGACCTCGATCTGGTGGTGATCGCCCTCGATGAAAAACCGTCCCCTCTCCCTGCGCGGGCCAACGACAGCCGTACAGCGCTGGAGAAGTGGCGCCTGCAGCTGCAGGGCTGCGCGGTGGCGGTGGCGCTATGCGCCATCATTACCCTGGTAGCCATGCAGTGGTTGATGGCCTTCGAAGCCGCCAATCTGGTGATGCTCTATCTGCTGGGAGTGGTAATCATCGCCCTGGTCTATGGCCGCTGGCCGTCGGTGCTGGCGACGGTGATCAACGTTATCAGCTTCGATCTCTTTTTTGTCGCCCCGCGCGGGACGCTGGCGGTGTCGGATGTCCAGTATCTGCTCACCTTCGGCGTGATGCTCACCGTGGGTCTGCTTATCGGTAACCTCACCGCCGGCGTGCGCTACCAGGCGCGGGTGGCGCGCTACCGTGAACGCCGTACCCGCCACCTGTATGAGATGTCTAAAGCGCTGGCGGTGGGTCGCAGCCAGCAGGATATCGCCACCACCAGCGAGCGGTTTATCGCCTCTACCTTTCAGGCCCGCAGCCAGCTGCTGCTCCCGGACGCCCAGGGAAAACTGCTGCCCTTAACCCACCAGCCAGGGCTGACCCCGTGGGATGATGCCATCGCCCGCTGGAGCTTTGATAAGGGCCAACCTGCCGGCGCCGGCACCGATACCCTGCCCGGCGTGCCGTATCAGATCTTGCCCCTGAAGAGCGCCGCCCGCACCTGGGGACTACTGGTGGTGGAACCGGAGAATCTGCGCCAGCTGATGATCCCGGAGCAGCAGCGGCTGCTGGAGACCTTTACCCTGCTGGTGGCCAGCGCCCTGGAGCGCCTCACCCTGACCGCCAGCGAAGAGCAGGCCCGTCTGACCAGCGAGCGGGAAAGCCTGCGTAACTCGCTGCTCGCCGCCCTGTCGCACGATCTGCGTACTCCGCTAACCGTGCTGTTTGGCCAGGCGGAAATTCTGACCCTCGATCTGGCCAGCGAAGGTTCAAAACATGCCCCGCAGGCCAACGAAATCCGCCAGCATGTGCTCAACACCACCCGGCTGGTGAACAACCTGTTGGATATGGCGCGGATCCAGTCCGGCGGCTTTAATCTGCATAAGGAGTGGCTGACGCTGGAGGAAGTGGTCGGCAGCGCGCTGCGCATGCTCGAGCCAAGCCTCGGCGGCCAGCATATTCAGCTGGATTTACCCGATCCCCTCCAGCTGGTGCATGTCGACGGGCCGCTGTTCGAGCGGGTGCTGATCAACCTGCTGGAAAATGCCCATAAGTATGCCGGGGGCCGGGCGGACATCGGTATCCGCGCCGAAGCGGACGCCAAACAGCTGTCGCTGGAGGTCTGGGATAACGGTCCGGGGATCCCGGCAGGCCAGGAACAGGCTATCTTTGATAAATTCGCCCGCGGCAACAAAGAGTCGGCGATCCCCGGCGTCGGGCTGGGCCTTGCCATCTGTCAGGCCATCGTCGACGTCCACGGCGGGACCATTTCCGCCAGCAACCGGCCCGAGGGCGGCGCCTCTTTCCGTGTTACACTCCCGGGAGAAGCGCCCCCTGAACTGGAAGAGTTACCTGAGGAATTGTGATTAACGTTCTGATTATCGAAGATGAACACGCTATCCGTCGCTTTCTGCGCACCGCGCTGGAAGCCGACGGCATGCGCGTATTTGAAGCGGAAACCCTGCAGCGTGGTCTCATTGAAGCCGCCACCCGTAAGCCCGACCTCGCGATCCTCGATCTGGGCCTGCCGGATGGTGACGGCATCGATTTTATTCGCGACCTGCGTCAGTGGAGTCAGATACCGATTATCGTCCTGTCAGCGCGTAGCGAAGAGCATGACAAAATCGCCGCCCTGGATGCCGGCGCCGATGACTACTTAAGTAAACCCTTTGGCATCGGCGAGCTGCAGGCCCGCCTGCGCGTCGCGCTGCGTCGCCACGGCGCGGCGCAGGCCGATGAGCCGGTGGTGCGCTTCGCCGACCTGGAGGTCAATATCCCCGCCCGCCGCATTCTGCGCGGCAGCGAAGAGATCCACCTGACGCCTATCGAGTTTCGTCTGCTGGCGGCGCTGTTGAATAATCCCGGCAAAGTGCTTACCCAGCGCCAGCTGCTGAATCAGGTGTGGGGGCCTAACGCCGTGGAGCACAGCCACTATCTGCGGATCTATATGGGTCATCTGCGGCAAAAGCTGGAGGTCGATCCGGCACGGCCGCAGCATTTGCTGACCGAAACCGGCATTGGCTATCGCTTTATGCCCTGAGCCCCGCCTCTGCAGTACCAGAGGCTGGCGATTTTCAGCCCTTCAGAGAGCAGCAGAAAACCGGCCAGGATCGCTACATGCCTGACGCCGGCAGCCTGAATCAGCCACAGACCCAGCGACAGCGAAGGCTGCATAAACACCAGCCTGAGCGGCGCCTGCCCCCAGGCCAGCCACAGCGCATAGCGGCTCTGGCGGAAAAAAAGGATCATCGACAGCGGGATGCTGATAATCAGCAGAACATTCAGCGGATAGAGCCAGACCGCCGCGGAGCCCCAGGTGTGCAACAGCTGAAGATACGCCAGCATGTCGTCGTAGAAAGGGAGACGGCGGTGGGAAATATTCCACCATAAGAATTGCAGGACGAAAAAGAGATCCATCCACGCCCAGAACAAAAACAGGGACTTCCGTTGTATTTTCATCGCTATCCTTGCGAAAAAAATCAGGCCCGCAAGGGGCCTGAGAGTAGTGCGTAGTTACGCGTTCTTCAGCACTTCACTGACAATCTCTACCGCTTCTTTTTCAATCAGCTTGCGATGTTCTTCGCCGAGGAAGCTTTCGCAGTAGATCTTGTAGGCATCTTCGGTGCCTGACGGACGCGCCGCGAACCAGCCGTTGTCGGTCATCACCTTCAGACCGCCAATCGCCGCCCCGTTGCCCGGCGCCGCGGTCAGACGGGCAGTGATCGGATCGCCCGCCAGCGTATCGGCGCTGACCATTTCCGGAGAGAGCTTGGACAGCGCCGCTTTCTGCGCGGAGGTCGCGGAAGCCTGCAGACGGTTATAGCTCGGCGCACCGAAGCGTTCCGCCAGCTCGTTGTAATGCTCCTGCGGGTTTTTCCCGGTGACGGCGGTGATTTCCGCCGCCAGCAGGCACATGATGATGCCGTCTTTATCGGTCGACCACGGCGTGCCGTCGAAGCGCAGGAAGGAGGCCCCGGCGCTCTCTTCGCCGCCGAAGCCGAAGCTGCCGTCGAACAGGCCGTCAACGAACCACTTAAAGCCCACCGGCACTTCCACCAGCTTGCGGCCCAGATCGTTCACCACGCGGTCAATCATCGCGGAGGAGACCAGCGTTTTACCGACTGCCACCTCTTTGCCCCACTGCGGACGATGCTGGAACAGGTAGTTAATCGCCACCGCCAGGTAGTGGTTCGGGTTCATCAGCCCGGCCGGGGTGACAATCCCGTGACGGTCGTAATCCGGATCGTTAGCAAACGCCAGGTCGAACTTATCGCGCAGCGCCAGCAGGCCCGCCATCGCACACTCCGAGGAGCAGTCCATACGGATGGCGCCGTCTTTATCGAGGTGCATAAAGCGGAAGGTCTGATCCACCTGATCGTTGACAATGGTCAGATTGAGCTTGTAGTGCTCGCCAATGCGTTTCCAGTATTCGATACCGGACCCGCCCAGCGGATCGACGCCCAGCGTCAGGCCGGCTTTCTGGATCGCCGCCATGTCGACGATATCCGCCAGGCCTTCGATGAACGGCTGCACCAGATCCTGTTCTTTAACGTGGCCAGAAGCCAGCGCCGCGTCCAGAGAAATGCGTTTCACGCCCTGCAGGCCGGCGGCCAGCAGTTCGTTGGCGCGGTTTTCCACCACTTTGGTGACGTTGGTATCCGCCGGGCCGCCGTTTGGCGGGTTGTACTTGATACCACCATCTTCCGGCGGGTTATGTGACGGGGTGATCACAATGCCGTCCGCCAGCGGACCGCCTTTTTTGTTATGCACCAGAATCGCGTTGGAAACCGCCGGCGTCGGGGTGAAACCGTTGTTTTCCTGCACGATCACGTCAACGCCGTTGGCGGTTAACACTTCCAGCACCGAGATAAACGCCGGCTCGGAAAGGGCGTGGGTATCTTTGCCGACATAGCACGGCCCGGTGATCCCGTTCTTCGCACGATCTTCCGCAATGGCCTGGGCGATGGCCAGGATATGCGGTTCGTTGAAGTTGTGGCGCGCCGCGCTACCGCGATGGCCAGAGGTACCGAATTTTACCGCATGCTCCGCATTACCGACTTCAGGCTTCAGCACATAGTACTGAGCAGTCAGTTGGGCGACGTTAATCAAATCACTCTGTTGCGCAGGCTGCCCCGCACGTTTATCGATTGCCATTGCCTGATCCTTCTGGTGCAAATGTTAAAAAACTAGATCGTGCCGCAAACCTTCTCAATCAGCTCCGCAGGGAACTGCATCGACTGCATGATGTGCTCGATCATGCTGCATTTACGGCCGGTATTGGTATTGGTGATAACCCACCACGGGGTACCAGGAACCTGTTTCGGTTTGGTCTGGTTGCCGCTTTTCAGCAGCGTACGCGCATCTTCCGCGAAGTAGACGCGCGTGCGGCCATGCAGAGACTCGGTGGCCTCAGCAAATGCCTGACTGTCCAGGGAGTAGAGGGTCGTCAACACCAGCATAAAACGGTTCACCGCACGCTTCTGCTCGGCGTATTCATCAGATAACAGCAGCTCGCGCATGGCGCGGACTTTATCTTTCACCGGGTTAGCGGCTTTCACCTCAACGGCAGGCGCTGGCACCAGTGCCGGCGCGGCTTTGCTGACCGGTGTAGCCGGTTGGGAAACGGCGGAAAATTTCAGCATGCGCCGTAAAATGTCGGATGCGCTCTCGCCGATATGCAGAGTGTGGCTGGCAATATAGCGATAGAGTTCATCATCAACTTCAATTGTTTTCATCTTAATCCAGTGCGATATCTTTTCTGAATACAAATCGTTGGGATTATAAGTACAAATCCCAACCGCGGATAGCGTCAAACCAGGATGGCGGTAAAACTCAGAAAACTTCTGGGTCTTGCAGCCGGATGGCAGAATGTCCAACATAATACCCTAACCCGACGGAGCGAAAAAAAGAACTTTGCCATGAAATTAAATAGCCGAGCGCAATCTGCACAGAATTCGCACAACCACTCCCCGATCGTGCTGGTCCACGGTCTGTTTGGCAGCCTGGACAACCTGGGCATCCTCGCCCGCGACCTGATCGCCGACCACGATATTGTGCAGGTCGATATGCGCAACCACGGATTATCGCCGCGGTCGCCAGAGATGACCTACCCCGCCATGGCGCAGGATCTGCTCGATACGCTTGACGCGCACCAGATTGAGCGCGCCACCTTTATCGGCCATTCGATGGGCGGCAAAGCGGTGATGGCGCTCACCGCCCTGGCGCCGGAACGCATCAGCGGACTGGTGGCGATCGATATCGCGCCGGTGGATTATCACGTACGCCGCCATGATGAGATCTTCGCCGCTATCCGCGCCGTCAGCGAATCCGCCGCCAGCACCCGCCGGCAGGCAGCGCAGGTGATGCGCGAGCATCTGCAGGAGGAAGGGGTAATTCAGTTCCTGCTGAAATCCTTCGTCGACGGCGACTGGCGCTTCAACGTGCCGGTGCTGTGGGACCAGTATCCGCATATTGTCGGCTGGGAAACCATTCCGGCCTGGCCACACCCGACGCAGTTTATTCCCGGCGGCAACTCGCCCTATGTGACCGATGCCTACCGTGAAGCGCTGCTGGCCCAGTTCCCGCAGGCGCGGGCCCACGTCATCGCCGGCGCCGGACACTGGGTCCATGCCGAGAAACCCGAGGCGGTATTACGCGCGATCCGTCGTTACCTGATGAGCATCGCCGTCTGATTGGCTAAAATATGCCCGACCGCGCCGCAGAATGCCCGCGGTCGTTGGCGCAGCCGTTCGCCTGATGTATGATGGCGCGCTATCTGCGCCGGCTAGAGCCCGGCTGCTTGTTTCCCCGAAGTCACTCAGAATCATGGCAAAAGAACAAACGGACCGTACGACATTAGATTTGTTCGCAAACGAGCGTCGCCCGGGAAGACCGAAAACCAATCCGCTGTCGCGCGATGAACAACTGCGCATCAACAAACGTAATCAGCTGAAACGCGATAAAGTGCGCGGGCTGAAGCGCGTCGAGTTAAAACTCAACGCGGATGCGGTCGATGCGCTCAACGAGCTGGCGGAAGCGCGTAATATGAGCCGCAGCGATCTCATCGAAGAGATGCTGATGACGCAATTAACCGCCCTGCGCAGCCAGGGAAAAGTCTAACTTTCCGCGAAAAACCCGCATTCATGTAGCAGAGTGTGCAGTCGGGCGTGATTGCTGTTTCCGCGCCCTTGCCTGTTCTGCTATGATTGCCGTTATCTATGGGCATCGCGTCCCTACCACATCATTTAAGTTTCAAGAGGTTATTTTACTCATGGCAATCATCGGCATCTTTTTTGGCAGCGACACCGGCAACACCGAAAATATTGCAAAAATGATTCAAAAGCAGCTTGGTAAAGATGTTGCTGATGTTCACGACATTGCCAAAAGCAGCAAAGAAGACCTGGAAGCCCACGACATCCTGCTGCTCGGCATCCCGACCTGGTACTACGGGGAAGCGCAGTGTGACTGGGACGACTTCTTCCCGACGCTGGAAGAGATCGACTTTAATGGCAAACTGGTGGCGCTGTTCGGCTGCGGCGACCAGGAAGACTACGCAGAATACTTCTGCGACGCGCTGGGCACCATCCGCGACATCATTGAGCCACGCGGCGCGACCATCGTCGGTCACTGGCCGACGGCCGGGTATCATTTTGAGGCTTCCAAAGGCCTGGCGGATGACGACCACTTCGTCGGCCTCGCCATCGATGAAGACCGCCAGCCGGAGCTGACCAACGAGCGCGTGGAGAAGTGGGTGAAGCAGGTTGCCGAAGAGCTGCACCTTGAAGAAATCAAAAACGCCTGATGATTAAGCGGCGTAACTATTGAGTTGCGTCGCATTAATAGACAAAAGCAATCAAACTAATAGCTACAAGTTTTTAACTTTTAATCACATATCTGTACAATGTCCTCTGATTCTACGAGGCACGTGACGCAGTTTGTAGCTGGTGCCTCGTTTTTGACAGCAAACCAGGCCTGATGCTTGCAGTTTTCATTTACCAGTGGCAGTTCTATAATGAGACGCATTACGTCGGGTTAATTTCTGTATGACTTCCGTTGAAGGAAGTAGATCGTTTAGCAACAGGACAGATTCCGCATGACTGACAACAATACCGCATTAAAGAAGGCTGGCCTGAAAGTCACACTTCCTCGACTGAAAATCCTCGAAGTGCTGCAGGAACCGGATAACCATCATGTCAGTGCGGAAGACTTATATAAACGCCTGATCGACATGGGCGAAGAGATTGGTCTGGCGACCGTTTACCGCGTCCTTAACCAGTTTGATGACGCCGGTATCGTGACTCGTCATAATTTTGAAGGCGGAAAATCCGTTTTCGAACTGACCCAGCAGCATCACCACGATCACCTGATCTGCCTCGACTGCGGCAAAGTGATCGAATTCAGTGATGACTCTATTGAAGCGCGCCAGCGTGAAATCGCTTCCCGTCACGGCATCCGCCTGACCAACCACAGTCTGTATCTGTACGGTCACTGTGCGGAAGGGGATTGCCGCGAGGACGAACACGCCCACGACGCAGTGGAAAAGTAATTCCCCGCGTCGTCTGCTCTGAAAAGCCAACCTGCCGGTTGGCTTTTTTATGGGCGCTTCTGCCGCGCTTCCCGCTCAGTCCCCTGGGATAACCTTCCTCGTCCCCGCTTTGTCCGGAGAGTTGATATGGAACTTCGCCAGCTACGCTACTTTGTGCGCATTGTGGAAACCGGCAGCATGGGGCGCGCTGCGCTCGATCTCAATATCGGCGTCTCGGCGCTTAGCCAGCAGATCGCGCGCCTGGAAAACGAACTGGCCATTCGCCTGCTGCAGCGGACCTCCCGCGGGGTCACGCCCACCAGCGCGGGCCTTGCTTTCTACTCCCAGGCGCAGCTGGCGCTGCGCCATGCCGATGATGCCATCCTCGCCGCCCGCGAGGCGCGCCTGTCGGGCCACGTCAGCGTTGGCATGGCCCCCAGCACCGCCTCCGTTCTCGGCGTTCCGTTCATCAATGCGATGCGCGAAAGCTACCCCGACGTGCGCCTGCATCTGGTGGAAAGCCTTTCCGGCAATCTGGAACGGATGATCAACACTCGCCAGCTCGATTTTGCTATCGTTTTCCAGCAGGAGAAGATCCTGCGCTGGAGCGCCAGACCGCTGCTGGAAGAGCGCCTGTTCCTGATTGGCAGCCATGCGCTGTTAGCCCCCCTGCAGGATGACCATATCACCCCCGACCAGCTCGCCACCCTGCCGCTGATTATGCCAAGCCAGGGCCACGGCCTGCGCGGCCGGCTGGAGGCGGTTTGCCAGCAGCATCATCTCAGCGTTGAGGTGGTGGCGGAGATTGACGGCCTGGCCCTGCTGATGCAGGCCGTGCGCAGCGGACTGGGCGCCACTCTTCAGCCCGGGGCCGCCATCTCCCATCTCGACCATCAGGCGCTAAGAGTGATCGGCGTCGCCAATCCGGTGCTGAGTCGCCCCAACTTTCTGGTCAGCCTGTCCGATGATGAGCTCACCCCGGCAGGGCTTGCCGCACGGGTAATACTGAGCAAAGTCATGCGTCAGCTGGTGGAGTCTGGCCGCTGGCCGGGCGCTACCCTTTACACCAACTAAACCCCTCTTTAGCACTACGCCATAGCGCTCTGTCGCCGTTACCGCCTACATTCCCATTACAAATTTAACAATTAATTAAATTGTAAGGGAGCCGATAATGGTGGATGTACTGGTGATTGGCGGCGGCAATGCCGCGCTATGCGCCGCCTTAACCGCCCGGGAGGCCGGCGCCTCGGTGCTGCTGCTGGAGGCGGCGCCGCGGGAGTGGCGCGGCGGCAACTCGCAGCACACCCGTAACCTGCGCTGTATGCACGATGCGCCGCAGGACGTGCTGGTCGACAGCTATCCGGAAGAAGAGTATTGGCAGGATCTGCTGCGCGTCACCGAGGGGAACACCAACGAAGCGCTGGCCCGGCTGGTGATCCGTACCTCGTCACAGTGCCGCGACTGGATGCGCCAGCATGGGGTTAACTTTCAGCCGCCGCTCTCGGGCGCTCTGCACGTTGCCCGCACCAACGCCTTTTTTATGGGCGGCGGCAAAGCGCTGGTCAATGCCTATTACCGCAGCGCGGAGCAGATGGGGGTGCAGATCCGCTACAACACGCCGGTGCAGGCCCTGGAACTGCGCAACGGGGAATTTGTTGCCGCGCTGGCAGGCGAGGAACGGATTGTCGCGAAAAGCTGCGTCCTCGCCGCCGGCGGATTTGAATCCAACCGCGAATGGCTGCGCGAGGCCTGGGGGCAGAACGATCGTGGCGAATGGCCCGCCGATAATTTCCTCATCCGCGGCACCCGCTTCAATCAGGGGGTACTGCTCAAGTTTATGATCGACGCCGGGGCCGATATTATCGGCGATCCTTCGCAATCCCACTGCGTCGCCATTGACGCCCGGGCGCCGCTCTATGACGGCGGGATCTGCACCCGCGTCGACTGCGTGTCGCTGGGGGTGGTGGTGAATCGCGATGCCGAGCGTTTTTATGATGAAGGAGAAGATTTCTGGCCCAAACGCTACGCCATCTGGGGGCGACTGGTCGCCCACCAGCCGGGGCAAATCGGCTACTCGATCATCGACAGTAAAGCCATTGGCCACTTTATGCCCCCCGTCTTTCCCGGCGCTCAGGCCAATACTATCCCCGAGCTGGCGCGCCAGCTCGGGCTGGACGGCGAGCGCTTAGCGCAAACCCTCGCCGATTATAATGCCGCCTGTACCCCGGGTGACTTCGATCATACCCGCCTGGATAACTGCGCCACCTCCGGCCTGACGCCGGCGAAAACCCACTGGGCGCGCCCCCTCGATACGCCGCCTTACTACGGTTACGCCTTACGTCCGGGGATCACCTTCACCTACCTCGGGCTCTACGTCGACGACACCGCCGCCGTCCATTTTGCCGGCAAACCCAGCCGCAATCTGTTTGTCGCCGGGGAAATGATGGCCGGCAATGTGCTCGGCAAAGGCTATACCGCCGGCGTCGGGATGTCGATCGGCACCACCTTCGGTCGCATCGCCGGCCAGCAAGCCGCCCGTGCGGCACAGCAGGAGAACCACCATGAAGTCGCTTGAAAAGCTGATCATTGACGCGCAGATCATCACCGAGCCGGAGGCGGAAGTCGAACGGGTGATGCAGGTGTGTAACGCCTGCCGTTATTGCGAAGGGTTTTGCGCCGTGTTCCCGGCGATGACCCAGCGCCTGGCCTTTGGCAAGGCGGATATCAACTATCTGGCTAACCTGTGTCATAACTGCGGCGCCTGCCTGCACGCCTGCCAGTACGCGCCGCCGCACGAGTTCGCCATTAACGTGCCGAAGGCGATGGCCGAAGTCCGGCTGGAGACCTATCAGCATTACGCCCAGCCCGCCGCCTTTGCCAGCCTGTACCGCCGGGCCGGCGTGACCACCGTGCTGGCGCTGATCGCTGGCCTGATCGTCTTTCTGCTGCTGGCGATGGGGCTCAACGGTTCACTGCTGCACCCGCCGCTGGCCGGTGATTTCTACCAGATATTCCCGCATAACCTGCTGGCGTGGATGTTTGGCTCGGTCTTTGTGCTGGCGATTGGCTTACTGATGACCGGGGTGATCCGTTTCTGGCGCGAGATCTCCCCGGGTCAACCGCAACCGATTGATATTGCAAAGGCATCCCATAATGCGCTGACGCTGAAATATCTCGACGGCGGGCACGGGAAAGGCTGCAACGAAGCCGATGACGCCTTCACGCTGATGCGCCGCCGTTTCCACCACTTCACCTTCTACGGCTTTATGCTCTGTTTCGCCGCCACGGTGGTGGCCACGGGCTATCACTATTTCGCCGGCCGGGAAGCCCCCTACCCGTTCTTCAGCGTCCCGGTGCTTCTCGGGACCCTCGGCGGCATCGGCCTGCTGGTGGGGCCGGCTGGTCTGCTGTGGTTGAACCTGCGCCGGTCGCCGCTGCATGGCGATGCGCGACAAAAACCGATGGACCGCGCATTTATCCTGCTGCTGCTGCTGACCAGCTTCACCGGTCTGGCGCTGCTGGCGGGACGGGATACCTCGTGGATGGGTATTTTGCTCGCCGTTCATCTCGGGGTGGTGATGGCCCTGTTTTTAACCCTTCCCTACGGAAAATTTGCCCACGGATTTTATCGCTGTGCGGCGCTACTCAAGTGGGCGATTGAGAAGCGGCGCGGAAAACAGGCGGCAGTCGCAGGCGACTAACCCGCTCCCTCTTACCTCTATAAAAACAAGATAAAGACAATGGAGAGCACCCGATATGACCCAACAACCTACCCGCGCCGGCACCGTCGGCGCTATCCTCCGCGTGACCAGCGGTAATTTTCTCGAACAGTTCGACTTTTTCCTGTTTGGCTTTTATGCCACCTATATCGCCCGCACCTTTTTTCCGGCGGAGAGCGAGTTCGCGGCGCTGATGCTGACCTTTGCGGTGTTTGGTTCGGGCTTTCTGATGCGCCCCATCGGCGCGGTGGTGCTGGGCGCCTATATCGACAGGATCGGTCGCCGTAAAGGGCTGATGGTCACCCTGGCGATCATGGGCTGCGGGACGCTACTCATCGCCCTGGTACCGGGCTATCAGACCATCGGCGTGCTGGCGCCGATCCTCGTGTTAGTGGGTCGCTTGCTGCAGGGGTTCTCCGCGGGCGTCGAGCTTGGCGGGGTGTCGGTCTATCTGGCGGAGATCGCCACGCCGGGCAATAAAGGCTTCTATACCAGCTGGCAATCCGCCAGCCAGCAGGTGGCCATCGTGATGGCGGCGCTGATTGGCTACGCGCTGAACGCCACCCTGGCGCATGAAGAGATCGCCGACTGGGGCTGGCGCATTCCCTTCTTCATTGGCTGTCTGATTATTCCGCTGATTTTCGTGCTGCGCCGCTCGCTGCAGGAGACCGAGGAGTTCCTGCAGCGTAAACATCGCCCGGATACTAAAGAGATCCTGACCACTATCGCCAGGAACTGGCGCATTATTACCGCCGGGACGTTGCTGGTGGCGATGACCACCACCACCTTTTATTTTATCACCGTCTATACGCCGACCTACGGCAGAGCGGTGCTGCACCTCAGCGCTCGCGACAGCCTGCTGGTGACCATGCTGGTGGGCATCTCTAACTTTATCTGGTTACCGATTGGCGGGGCGATCTCTGACCGGATCGGTCGTCGCCCGGTGCTGATGGGGATTACCGTGCTGGCGCTGCTCACCACCTGGCCGGTGATGCACTGGCTCACCGCCGCGCCCGATTTTACGCGTATGACGCTGGTCCTGCTGTGGTTCTCGTTCTTTTTTGGCATGTATAACGGCGCGATGGTGGCGGCGCTCACCGAAGTGATGCCGGTGTATGTCCGCACGGTGGGCTTTTCGCTGGCCTTCAGCCTTGCCACCGCGATCTTCGGCGGACTGACGCCGGCTATCTCTACCGCCCTGGTCGAGCTCACCGGCGATAAAAGCGCGCCCGGCTGGTGGCTAATGTGCGCCGCGCTGTGCGGGTTTGTCGCCACCGTCCTGCTGTTCGTGCGTCTGAGCCGCAGCTACCAACCGGCAGAGAGCCAGCGCTAAAAAACAAACGGGCGGAGAGAGACTCCGCCCGTTTGCCGTTATCGTCTGGATTAATGGGTCGTATTATTGCTGCGGATCTCCTTCCAGATCTGGTCACAACGCGCTTTCACCGCCTGATCGTTACCGGTGCGGGTGGCCTGAATACACTGCTGATAATCCAGTACCCGGACGCTCTCCTGGTTAGCAAACTGCTGGTGCTGTTTATCCTCTTTCAGGACATTCAGTACGCTCTGACACGCTTCAATCTTGTCCGGATTCCCTTCCGCCGTATTAATACAGGCGCTATAGGCATTTCTGAGTTTAGAATCTTCTTCGGGTGCCGGCGAAGCGGTACAGCCCGCCAGACCCGATGCCATCATGGCAATGAACAGCATTTTTTTCATTGTCGTTCTCCCGGAGGTGCGGCAGGCTCACGCCCGCCGCGCAGGTATCAGAAAATAGTGAACGGGGCGATAACCATGAACTTCACATCGCGCTCATCCTGGAAGATGTTGCCGTAGCCACCGCTCCAGCTCGGGATATCGGAATGGTTGTCGTACTGGGTAAAGTGCAGTTTGAACAGCGTGCCCTTCGCCCGACCTTCCTGCACGGTATACAGCGCATCCAGGCTGTAGGCCGACTCTTTCAGGCGATAGTCAGGATCGTAGTACGCATCCGGAGAGGACATTCTGCCCGGCTTCGCATCCCAGGAGTAGACATAAGAGGCGCCAAACGCCCAGCCAGGCATGTCCCAGTTTTTCATGTCATACATCGCGCCGAAGAAGACCGCTTTTTCGCCGTTGGCGTTAAAGTCAGAGCGGTTATCCCACCAGATATCGAGACGACCGTTGGAGGAGGCGTAGGTCGGCGTCATACGCTGCAGGAAGTAGCCCTGCTGGCCATCGGCCTTCACCCAGGTCCCTTCCAGACGCAGATCCAGCACATCCGCCACTTTATAGCCAAAGGTTAATGCCTGCAGCCATGCGGTGCCGTCATAGATGTCGTTGACCCCGCCATTGCTGACCTTATCGCGGGTGCCGTAGAACTGATAGCTGGTGCTCAACGGTGCACCGGCGACGTCAAACTTGTAGCTGGCTTTAGCAAAGTACTGATCGATATAGCCCTGAGCCTGACCAAACGCCGCTTCCAGCACCAGGTCATTTTTGAAATCATATTTAGCGCCGATGGAGTGCAGATAATCGACTTTGGTTTTCTTGTCGTTCTGATAGAAATCGTCCATCTCGATATGCCATGGCGCTTTATATTCGTTCGTCCACATGTAGGAGAAACTTAACGCGCCCGCGGTGCCATAGTCGAAGTTGGCGCCGGCTTCCGCCCCCTGGTAGGTACCAGGCATAAAGCTCCAGTGCGGAGCCAGCAGAGTCTGACCGGTTGGCTGGATATAACCTGCGCGTGCCCACGCGGGACCATATTTGAATTTCGCTGCCGCTTTATACAGGCTGATGCCGCTCTTATCGCCGGAATAATCTTCGTCATAGGCTTTGTTACGTGACGAGAAGGCGATTTCGTTCGGGTGGCCGCTGTCGCCGTTTTCCGCCATTTCAATCGCCGTAAACGCGGCAATATCCAGGCCAAACATATCGGCGGCATAGCCGGACTGGAAGTCCAGGTTGGCGTTCCAGGTGGAGTGAGAAAGGTTAGTTTTGTATTTGTCGCCGTCGGTCACATCTTTACGGTCACGCTCACGCTGCCAGTAATAGATACCGCCGGTTAAGGTTGAATCATCGATAAAGCCTGCTGCGCTGGCCTGCGGAACCACAACCCAGCCCGACATCGCGGTGACGGCGGCAATAGCCAGCGCCAGCGTACTACGTTTGCCACTAAACGTACGCATGTGCATATCCTCTTTGACGTTTTAAAAGGCGAAGACCAGGGGTCATTCGCTAAAAAAATAAATAAAACTGCAAAATGTGGGGCGGTGAAAAAGGCCGCGAAACCACTGTAGATAGACTATTTTTCGTGACGCGAATTATCAATGTTTTTCGTGAGGCAAAGCTTAAGATTATGACAAAGCGCACATAATTTATGTCGTTTTGTTACAGTCTTATCTCTGATGATTTTGTCATGGAAGTCATTGCAAAATCAGGGAAAAAAGAAAAGACTGAAAGCGATTACATTGGTTTTTTGTATATGACAGGAAACATCAGAAGATCTATTTATTGCCATCCTGAAACAGGATTAATTCGCATCGCGAAAATAAAAAGAGTAATTGGCTGATTCTGAAACAAAAAAAAAGCGCCGCACAATGCGACGCTTTTCATGGCGGAGACGTTATTCCCCTGCTTTCGCCCAGGTATCACGCAGGCCGACGGTGCGGTTGAACACCAGACTGGTTGCGGTTGCATAGCGGCTGTCGAGGCAGAAGTATCCTTCACGCTCAAACTGGTAAGCTTTACCCGCTTCAGCCTGCGCCAGGCTCGGTTCGGCGTAACCTTGTTTGATCACCAGCGACTCCGGGTTGATCACCGCAAGGAAATCGTCCGCCGCGCCTGGGTTGGGTACGCTGAACAGACGATCGTAGAGACGGATCTCCACCGGCAGCGCATGCGCCGCACTCACCCAGTGGATCACGCCTTTGACCTTGCGGCCGTCGGCCGGGTCTTTGCTCAGGGTGTCGGCATCGTAGGTGCAGAAGATGGTGGTGATATTGCCTTCGGCATCTTTCTCTACGCGTTCCGCTTTGATCACGTAGGCATTGCGCAGACGCACTTCTTTACCCAGCACCAGACGTTTGTACTGCTTGTTAGCTTCTTCGCGGAAGTCCGCGCGGTCGATCCAGATTTCGGCGCTGAACGGCACTTCGCGGCTGCCCATCTCCGGCTTGTTCGGATGATTCGGCATCGCCACCATTTCGCTTTCGCCCTGCGGATAGTTCTCGATAACCAGTTTCACCGGATCGATCACCGCCATCGCGCGCGGGGCGTTTTCGTTCAGATCTTCGCGAATGCAGGATTCCAGCGACGCCATCTCGATGGTGTTGTCCTGTTTGGTCACGCCGATGCGCTTGCAGAACTCGCGGATGGATTCAGCGGTGTAGCCACGACGACGCAGACCGGAGATGGTCGGCATGCGCGGGTCATCCCAGCCCTCCACGTGCTTCTCGGTCACCAGCTGGTTCAGCTTACGCTTGGACATCACGGTGTATTCGAGATTCAGGCGCGAAAATTCATACTGACGCGGATGCACCGGGATGCTGATGTTGTCCAGCACCCAGTCGTACAGGCGGCGGTTGTCCTGGAACTCCAGGGTACACAGCGAGTGAGTAATGCCTTCCAGCGCATCGCTGATGCAGTGGGTGAAGTCGTACATCGGGTAGATGCACCATTTGTTGCCGGTCTGATGATGCTCAGCGAACTTAATGCGGTACAGCACCGGATCGCGCATCACCATAAACGGCGACGCCATATCGATTTTGGCACGCAGACAGGCCTTGCCCTCTTCGAAACCGCCGCTGCGCATTTTTTCAAACAGCGCCAGGTTCTCTTCTACGCTGCGATCGCGATACGGGCTGTTTTTACCCGGCGCTTTCAGGGTGCCGCGATATTCACGGATCTCATCAGGAGAGAGTTCATCAACGTAGGCCAGCCCTTTGTTGATAAGCTCAACCGCATACTGATGCAGCTGATCGAAATAATCAGACGAGTAGCAAACGTCCCCGGACCAGTGGAAACCTAACCACTGCACGTCGTTTTTAATCGACTCCACGTATTCGATATCTTCTTTCACCGGGTTGGTGTCATCGAAACGCAGGTTGCATTGGCCCTGGTAATCCTGGGCGATGCCGAAGTTCAGGCAGATGGATTTCGCATGGCCAATGTGCAGATAACCGTTCGGCTCCGGCGGGAAGCGGGTGTGAACGGTGGTGTGCTTACCGGTAGCCAGATCTTCATCAATGATCTGACGGATAAAGTTAGTCGGGCGGGCTTCTGCCTCACTCATCACGGGTTCCTCAAAGCGTAAACAACGTATAACGGCACATGATCTTACAAGCAGGGCGTAGTGACAACTATTAGTTACGTAAAATAGGTATCAGAAGAGGATTATGGGGCCGATTGCTGGAAAAAAAAGCGGCGAAGGTTTCCCTTCGCCGCTTAGGCATAAACTCGACTCAGGAGCCTTACTTGCCTTTAATCTCATACAGCGGCGTCTGGCCGGCAACGACCTTACCGCTCGCCAGTATCACCAACGCGCTGTAGTCATCGCTGTTGCTGCAGACGACCGGGCTTATCATTGAGCGCGCGTTGGCGTTGAGGAAGTCCAGATCCATTTCCAGAATCGGCTCACCCGCCTTCACTTCCGCGCCCTCTTCCACCAGACGTTTGAAGCCCTTGCCTTCCAGCGCCACGGTATCGATGCCCATATGAACAACGATTTCCGCACCGTTGTTGGTTTCGAGGCAGAACGCGTGGTTGGTGTTGAAAATTTTCACCACGGTACCCGCAGCCGGCGCGACCACGATATTGCTGGTCGGTTTCACCGCGACGCCGTCGCCGACGGCTTTGCTGGCGAAGGCTTCATCCGGCACCTGCTCGAGGGCCACCACGTCACCGGTAATTGGCGACACCAGCGACTCAACGGTCTTCGCGTTCGCGACTGCCTGCGGTTTAGCCGCGGGCGCTGCGGTGGCGACGTCGCCAGCCGGGGCGGCTGCAGCGACCGGACCGCGAGTGACCACTTTTTTCATCTCATCGCCGATAGACTCTGCTTTCGCACCGACGATAACCTGGATGGTTTGTTTATTCAGTTTCACCACCCCGGACGCGCCGAGACGTTTACAGGCGGCATCGTTGACTTTCGCCGAGTCGCCGACGGTCAGACGCAGACGGGTGATACAGGCGTCGATCGCTTTCAGGTTGTCCGTTCCGCCCACCGCGGCGATATAGCTGGTCGCCAGCTGGGTCAGACCTTCTTCGGTGTTGCTGTTCGCTTCTTCCGTTACCACGTCAGCGGCTTTGTCTTCACGACCCGGCGTTTTCAGGTTGAACATGCGGATCACCGCGCTGAACAGCAGGAAGTAGACGAAGAAGAACACCACGCCCATCACCAGCAGCATCCAGACGTTTTTGCTGGCCGCCGGCAGGCTGTACATCAGCACATAGTCAATTGCACCCGCGGAGAAGGAGAAGCCCGCATGGATCCCCAGCGCCGTTGCGATGAACAGGCTGATCCCGGTCAGGACTGCGTGCAGGAGGTACAGCAGCGGAGCCAGGAACATGAACAGGAATTCCAGCGGCTCGGTTACCCCGGTCAGGAACGCGGTGATAGCAACAGACAGCAGCATACCGCCGACCATCGGACGACGCGCTTTCGGTGCTGCCAGATACATCGCCAGCGCCGCACCCGGCAGACCAAACATCATGATCGGGAAGAAGCCGGACATGAACATCCCCGCGGTGCCGTCACCGGCGTAGAAGCGGTTGATGTCGCCGTGGAACACAGCGCCTGCGGCGTTAGTGAACTCACCAATCTGGAACCAGGCGATGGTGTTCAGCACCTGATGCAGACCGGTTGGGATCAGCAGACGGTTGATAAAACCGAAGATACCGGAACCCAGCGCCCCTGCGGAGACGATCCATTCGCCGCCAGAGTGGATAGCGTGCTGCACCGGCGGCCAGACGTAGCCGAAGATCGCCGCGAGGATCAGACAGAAGAAGCCGGTGGCGATTGGCACGAAGCGTTTGCCGCCGAAGAAGCTCAGGAAGTCCGGCAGCTTGATGCCGGCCCAGCGGTTGTATACCGCACCTGCCACCAGACCGGTAATAATACCGGCCAGTACGCCCATGTTAATTTCCGGGTTAATGGTGACCATCGCTTTGGTCATCACGAAATACCCCACCGCACCGGCCAGCGCCGCCGAACCGGCGTTATCCTTGGACCAGCTTGATGCCACACCAATTGCGAAGATCAGCGCCAGATTATCAAAGATCGCCCCACCCGCTTGCGCGATGAAGGGTACATTCAACAGGTCTGGTTGCCCGAAGCGCAGCAGCAATGCCGCGACCGGCAGCACTGCGATAGGGAGCTGTAACGCCCTACCCAGTCGCTGAAAGAAACCTAAAATATTCATCTTATTCCCCCTATGAGACCCCGATGAGGCTCATTTTCAAAGCCACTTTTTTATTGTGTAACAAGGTCGGTTTTATCACTTACCGGCAAAGTGTGTGAAAAATTAATTCGTATCGCAAATTAAAAGGGTATTTTTTGTGACTATTATCACCAAATATCGTATTCCCCCCTGCCTTATACTGGCTAACATCGAAAACTTATTTTATCATTCAAAAAATCAACACGGATTGACCCCGGTCGGCGCAGTTGCTGCAATACTCTCCTCAGAGTGCTGGCGCCAATCCGCCAGATTCTACTTTAACTATAGAGGTGAAGAATGAGACTGATCCCCCTGGTAACCGCTGAGCAGGTCGGCAAATGGGCTGCCCGCCACATCGTTAACCGTATTAATGCATTCAAGCCGACCGCGGACCGCCCGTTCGTTCTGGGTCTGCCGACCGGTGGCACCCCGCTGACCGCCTACAAAGCGCTGGTTGAGATGCATAAAGCAGGCCAGGTTAGCTTCAAGCATGTCGTCACCTTTAACATGGATGAATATGTTGGCCTGCCGAAAGAGCATCCGGAAAGCTATCATAGCTTCATGCACCGTAATTTCTTTGACCACGTTGATATTCCGGCAGAAAATATCAACCTGCTGAATGGTAACGCGCCAGACATCGATGCGGAATGCCGTCGCTATGAAGAAAAAATTCGTTCCTACGGTAAAATCCACCTGTTCATGGGCGGTGTAGGCAACGATGGTCACATCGCGTTTAACGAACCGGCCTCTTCGCTGGCGTCCCGCACCCGTATCAAAACCCTGACCCATGATACCCGCGTGGCAAACTCTCGCTTCTTCGATGGCGATGTGGATCTGGTGCCGAAATATGCGCTGACCGTCGGTGTGGGTACCCTGCTGGATGCAGAAGAAGTGATGATTCTGGTGCTGGGTCATCAGAAAGCGCTGGCGCTGCAGGCGGCGGTAGAGGGTAACGTCAACCATATGTGGACCATTACCTGTCTGCAGCTGCATCCGAAAGCGGTGATCGTCTGCGACGAGCCGTCCACTATGGAGCTGAAAGTGAAGACCCTGAAATATTTCAACGAATTAGAAGCTGAAAATATTAAAGGTCTGTAATGTAGTCGCGTCCCGCGGCGTTGCGCGGGACCATCTTTTTTCTTTGTATGCAACATCAGGCCGGCGGCAAAAGAGCGATTGCTGGCGTGATGAGGCGTATATACCGGGGGTCGTAATGTATGCATTAACCCAGGGCCGGGTTTATACCGGTCATGAAATTCTCGATGACCATGCGGTTGTTATCGCTAATGGCCTTATCGAACGTCTCTGTCCGCTGGCGGATTTGCCGTCAGACATCGAGCAGCGCTCAGTGAACGGCGCAATAATCGCCCCCGGTTTTATCGACGTCCAGCTGAACGGCTGCGGTGGCGTGCAGTTTAACGACAGCCCAGAGGCGGTTACCGTTGAAACACTGGAGATTATGCAGAAGGCGAATGAACGTTCGGGCTGCACCAGTTTCCTGCCGACGCTGATTACCTCCAGCGACGACCTGATGAAACAAGGGGTTCGCGTGATGCGGGAATACCTGCAAAAACACCCGAACCAGGCGCTGGGTCTGCATCTGGAAGGTCCGTGGCTGAATATCGTCAAGAAAGGCACCCACAACCCGGACTACGTGCGTAAACCGGACGCCGCGCTGGTTGATTTCCTGTGCGACAACGCCGATGTGATCACCAAAGTCACCCTCGCCCCGGAACGCGTTGAGCCAGAGGTGATCCGCAAACTGGTTGCCGCCGGGATCGTTGTCTCCGCCGGCCACTCCAACGCCACGCTGAAAGAGGCGAAAGTCGGCTTCCGCGCAGGCATTACCTTTGCCACCCACCTGTATAACGCGATGCCGTACATTACCGGCCGCGAACCGGGTCTGGCCGGGGCGATTTTTGACGAGCCGGATGTCTACTGCGGTATCATTGTCGACGGGATGCATGTCGATTACGCCAACGTGCGCAACGCCAAGCGTCTGAAAGGCGACAAACTGTGCCTGGTCACCGACGCCACCGCACCGGCGGGGGCGAATATTGACCAGTTCATTTTTGCCGGGAAAACAATATACTACCGCAATGGGTTGTGCGTGGATGAAAACGGCACACTCAGCGGCTCTTCACTGACCATGATTGAAGGGGTACGTAATCTCGTTGAGCATTGCGGCGTCGCACTGGACGAAGTACTACGCATGGCCACGCTCTATCCGGCGCGCGCCATTGGTGTGGACAAGCAGCTTGGCAGCATTGCGCCTGGCATGGTCGCTAACCTGACCGCCTTTACCCGCGATTATAAAATCACCAAGACCATCGTTAATGGTAACGAGGTCGTCACTGAGTAAGTAAAAGTATGACAGCAGGCGGACAAGCTCAAATTGGTAACGTTGACCTCGTAAAACAACTGAACAGCGCGGCCGTGTACCGCCTGATTGACCAGCATGGGCCTATCTCGCGCATTCAGATCGCGGAACAAAGCCAGCTTGCCCCTGCCAGCGTGACCAAAATCACGCGTCAGCTTATTGAGCGCGGCCTGATCAAAGAAGTCGATCAGCAGGCCTCCACCGGCGGCCGCCGCGCCATCTCCATCATCGCAGAAACCCGCAACTTCAACGCCATTGGCGTGCGCCTTGGTCGCTATGACGCCACTCTGACCCTCTATGATTTAAGCAGCAAGACGCTGGAAGAGGAGCACTTCCCGCTGCCCGAGCGCACCCAGGAAACGCTGGAACACGCCCTGCTGAATATCATCGCCACCTTTATTGAAAACTGTCAGCGCAAAATCCGCGAGCTTATCGCCATTTCGGTCATTCTGCCGGGGCTGGTCGATCCGGAGAGCGGCGTGATCCGCTATATGCCGCATATTGCAGTGGAAAACTGGGGGCTGGTCGGGGCGCTGGAAAAACGCTTCAACGTCACCTGTTTTGTTGGACACGATATCCGCAGCCTGGCGCTGGCCGAGCACTATTTTGGCGCAAGCCAGGATTGCGAAGATTCCATTCTGGTGCGCGTACACCGCGGTACCGGGGCGGGGATCATCTCCAACGGGCGCATTTTTATTGGCCGTAACGGCAATGTCGGCGAGATTGGCCATATTCAGGTCGACCCGCTGGGCGAGCGCTGCCACTGCGGCAACTTCGGCTGTCTGGAGACCGTCGCGGCCAATGCCGCCATCGAACAGCGGGTTCGCCACCTGCTGGAGCAGGGCTACCAGAGCCGCCTGACGCAGGATGACTGCACGATCAAAACCATCTGCAAAGCGGCTAATAAGGGCGATGCCCTGGCCTGTGAGGTGATCGAGTACGTGGGCCGTCACCTCGGCAAAACGATCGCCATCGCGATTAACCTGTTCAATCCGCAAAAAATTGTTGTCGCCGGCGAAATAGTGGAAGCTGAAAAGGTCCTTCTTCCGGCCATTGAAGGCTGCATTAACGCCCAGGCGCTGAAGGCGTTTCGTAAGAACCTGCCGGTGGTACGCTCTACCCTCGATCACCGTTCTGCGATTGGCGCCTTCGCGCTGGTCAAACGCGCCATGCTCAACGGCACATTACTGCAGCGTTTGCTTGAGAGCTAATCGCCCCTTTTCTGATAGCGCGTCACCCTGACACTGGCGGGCCTCGCCCGTCAGAGGTGGGAAACCTCATCGATGACGCGTATAGTTTCGTCTTTGTTAATGATTCTGGACCCACCATGACCATTCAAAACATAATTTGTGATATTGACGGCGTGCTGATGCACGATAACGTCGCCGTTCCCGGCGCTGCCGAGTTTATCAAACGCATCCTCGATAAAGGCATGCCGCTGGTAATGCTGACCAACTACCCGTCGCAAACCGGCCAGGATCTGGCGAACCGTTTCGCCACCGCCGGCATCGATGTGCCGGATAGCGCCTTTTACACCTCAGCGATGGCCACCGCCGATTTTCTGCGTCGCCAGGAAGGCAAAAAAGCCTACGTGGTGGGAGAAGGCGCGCTGATCCACGAGCTGTACAAAGCTGGCTTTACCATTACCGATGTGAACCCGGATTTTGTCATCGTCGGGGAAACGCGTTCCTTTAACTGGGAAATGATGCATAAGGCCGCCTTCTTCGTCGCCAACGGCGCCCGCTTCATTGCCACCAACCCGGATACGCACGGTCGCGGCTTCTACCCGGCCTGCGGCGCGTTGTGTGCCGGGATCGAGAAGATCTCCGGCCGTAAGCCGTTTTACGTCGGCAAACCGAGCCCGTGGATCATCCGTTCAGCGCTGAATAAAATGCAGGCTCACTCCGAGCAGACGGTGATCGTCGGCGATAACCTGCGCACCGACATACTGGCCGGCTTCCAGGCGGGGCTGGAGACCATTCTGGTGCTCTCCGGCGTCTCCACCCTCGACGACATCGACAGCATGCCGTTCCGCCCATCGTGGATTTACCCTTCCGTCGCGGAAATCGATCTTTTCTAATACCCGCCACGTCTCAGGACGTGGTTTTTTATTTATAGCGCCCATCAGAATTACTCCATCTAATAAAAACGGCCTATAAATACGAATTCCTCAATAAAGGCGTTCAAAAGATACTCTTTTTTCACTATTCAACAATCGCAGTTGCGTTTTTTCTTTTTCCGGCCGCAAAACCCTTGCGCCTGCTCCCCCTTTACGGCATTTTCTTAAGCACGCACTCAGGCTTCGCCACGAGACGAAGCCAGCACAACATCAAACACGACAGGGTAATGGAGAAGGCTATGTGTTCTATTTTTGGCGTACTGGATATTAAAACTGACGCAGGCGAGCTGCGTAAAAAGGCGCTGGAGCTTTCCCGCCTCATGCGCCACCGCGGTCCGGACTGGTCTGGCGTGTATGCCAGCGACAAAGCGATTCTGGCGCACGAACGCCTGTCGATTGTCGACGTCAACGCCGGCGCCCAGCCGCTGTACAACGCCAAAAAAACCCATGCGCTGGCCGTTAACGGCGAGATCTACAATCATCAGGCGCTGCGCGCGGAATATGGCGATCGCTACCAGTTCCAGACCGGTTCCGACTGCGAAGTAATCCTCGCGCTGTATCAGGAAAAAGGTCCGGCGTTTCTCGACGACCTGCAGGGGATGTTCGCCTTCGCCCTGTACGACAGCGAAAAAGACGCGTACTTAATTGGCCGCGACCATATCGGTATTATTCCGCTGTACATGGGTCATGACGAACACGGCAACTTCTATGTCGCCTCCGAAATGAAAGCGCTGGTGCCGGTGTGCCGCACCATTAAAGAGTTCCCGGCGGGTAGCTACCTGTGGAGCAAAGACGGCGAAATTCGTCAGTACTATCAGCGCGACTGGTTCGATTACGACGCGGTGAAAGACAACGTTACTGATAAAAACGAGCTGCGCCAGGCGCTGGAAGAGTCGGTAAAAAGCCACCTGATGTCCGACGTGCCTTACGGCGTGCTGCTCTCCGGTGGTCTGGATTCATCGGTCATCTCGGCTATCACCAAGAAATTCGCCGCCCGTCGCGTCGAAGATCAGGAGCGTAGCGAAGCCTGGTGGCCGCAGCTGCACTCCTTCGCGGTTGGTCTGGAAGGTTCTCCTGACCTGAAAGCGGCGCAGGAAGTGGCCAACCACCTCGGTACCGTGCATCATGAAATTCACTTTACGGTGCAGGAAGGGCTGGATGCGATCCGCGACGTTATCTATCACATCGAGACCTACGATGTGACCACCATTCGCGCCTCGACGCCGATGTACCTGATGTCGCGTAAAATTAAAGCCATGGGCATCAAAATGGTGCTTTCCGGCGAAGGTTCGGACGAAGTGTTCGGCGGCTACCTCTACTTCCATAAGGCGCCGAACGCCAAAGAACTGCACGAAGAGACGGTGCGTAAGCTGCAGGCGCTGCATATGTTTGACTGCGCCCGCGCCAACAAAGCGATGTCCGCCTGGGGCGTGGAAGCCCGCGTACCGTTCCTCGATAAGAAATTCCTCGACGTGGCGATGCGCATTAACCCGCAGGATAAGATGTGCGGCAACGGCAAAATGGAAAAACACATCCTGCGCGAATGCTTTGAATCTTACCTGCCGGCCAGCGTCGCCTGGCGGCAGAAAGAGCAGTTCTCTGACGGCGTCGGCTACAGCTGGATCGATACGCTGAAAGAAGTGGCCGCGAAGCAGATCAGCGATCAGCAGCTGGAAACGGCGAGCTTCCGCTTCCCGTACAACACGCCGACCTCCAAAGAAGGCTATCTGTACCGCGAGATCTTCGAAGAACTGTTCCCACTGCCAAGCGCGGCGGAGTGTGTGCCTGGCGGTCCGTCGGTGGCCTGCTCTTCTGCGAAAGCCATTGAGTGGGATGAAGCGTTCAAGACCATGAACGATCCGTCGGGCCGTGCGGTAGGCGTCCACCAGTCGGCCTACAAATAAGCCCTGACGGGCGGTGACACGCGAAACGGACCCTCCGGGGTCCGTTTTCTTTTTGCAGGATTTATGCCGCTGAAAAACGATAAATAACCAATAATTGCCGAATATTGCAGCGAGCTGTTCGCAACCTAACCAAACAGTCACATTACAACGATTTTCCTTGAAAAAGAGGTTGACGCTCGCAGGCCCAATACGCATAATGCGCCCCGCAACGCCGATAAGGTTACGCGAAAAAAGATGGCTACGTAGCTCAGCTGGTTAGAGCACATCACTCATAATGATGGGGTCACAGGTTCGAATCCCGTCGTAGCCACCATCTTTTTTGCGGGAGTGGCGAAATTGGTAGACGCACCAGATTTAGGTTCTGGCGCCGCAAGGTGTGCGAGTTCAAGTCTCGCCTCCCGCACCATTCACCAGTCAGCGTTGTACGGATGGGGTATCGCCAAGCGGTAAGGCACCGGTTTTTGATACCGGCATTCCCTGGTTCGAATCCAGGTACCCCAGCCATATTTCTTCGATATTTGCGGTTAACCGCGACGGTATTGGGGTATCGCCAAGCGGTAAGGCACCGGTTTTTGATACCGGCATTCCCTGGTTCGAATCCAGGTACCCCAGCCATCGAAGAAGCAGTAAGACAATTTGGCTACGTAGCTCAGCTGGTTAGAGCACATCACTCATAATGATGGGGTCACAGGTTCGAATCCCGTCGTAGCCACCATATTCAGGACGTATCGATACACATCGATAAATCCGTAAAAAATTTGTTGGGGTATCGCCAAGCGGTAAGGCACCGGATTCTGATTCCGGCATTCCGAGGTTCGAATCCTCGTACCCCAGCCAAATTAAAAAGTCGTTCAGCAATGAACGCACTGTTGCCCTCAACCGGGGTAGTTACGGTAAAGCGCAACAGACAATTGGGGTATCGCCAAGCGGTAAGGCACCGGATTCTGATTCCGGCATTCCGAGGTTCGAATCCTCGTACCCCAGCCACTTAAATGCAAAAAAGCTCACTTCGGTGGGCTTTTTTGCTATTGGCGTTCAGGCATGCTTACACAGCACTGACTGTCGGGCAGGGGCTTTCTGCTACGCCCCTGCCCGGGAAACCACTTTTACAAACCTAACGCATACTTCAGCGCCTGACGCTTCAATACTCCGGCACGTTCGGCCGCCATCAGGCCGATATTGCGCAGCATCCGCACCGGCGCCAGGTCATTGCTGAAACCGGCATAAAACAGATCCATTCCCGACTGCATAATAAAATTATCCGCCCGCCGCCGCGCCTGGTAGCGCTTCAGCACCGGCAGGCTGGCCCAGTCTTCGCCGCGGCCGCGGGATTCAGCGAGGATCGCCAGCAGGGCATCCACATCGCGATAGCCAAGGTTAACCCCCTGCCCCGCCAGCGGATGAATGGTGTGCGCCGCATCGCCTACCAGCGCCAGTCCCGGCTGGACATACTGCAGCGCATGCCGCCGGGTGAGCGGAAAGGCGCCGGCCGCCTGCGGCGTTACTCGTCCCAACCGCGCCGGAAAGTGACTGGCGATCTCCTGCTGGAGCTGCGTCATGGTCATGCTCTGCAGCTGACGGATCCGCGCTGGCGTGTCGTACCAGACCAGCGAGGCCCAGCGGTCAAACAACGGCAGGAAGGCGCGCGGCCCGCTGGGGGTAAACTGCTGCCAGGTGCTATCGCCGGGATCGTCGGCGCATTCGACGCTGATCAGCATACAGGACTGCTGATATTGCCAGGCGTGTACGCCGATGCCGGCCATCTCCCGCACCTGGGAATTGGCGCCGTCGGCGCCGATAACCAGCCGGGCGTGGATCGCCTCGCCCTCGCGTAAATGCAGCGCAGTATGCGCCTCGCCGCGCTGCATCGCCTCCAGTTCGTCGCCGACGCGGAGGGTGACCCCTTCATGCGCCGCCAGCGCTTGCCACAAGCCCCATTGCAGAACCTTGTTCTCGACCATGTAGCCCAGTTCCGGCAGTTTGAGCTCTGCGGCGTCAAAGGCGACGTGCGCACTCTCCCACTCCCAGGTCTCCAGACGACGGTAAGCATGGACGCGCATCGCCCGCACCGCATCCCAGACGCCGAGGCTCTTCAGCAGGCCGACAGAGGCCGCGCTGATCGCCGAGATCCGCACATCCGGGGTGGATGCCGGTTCGAAAGCCGGAGGCGCCGTTTTCTCAAGCACCGTCACGGTAAATCCCTGTTGCGCCAGCCCTAACGCCAGGGCGCCGCCGACCATGCCGCCGCCCACGATGGCGACATCTGTTGCGTGAATTGTCATGGCTATTATCCTTAAAACAGAATCCGTTAAGTTTACCGGATTTTTCGCCCTCTTGCGGTGATAACGCTCGCACTGGTCAGGGGGCGACCAAAGCATTACAATACGCGCCCTGGAAAGCGAAATTCACCCTGTATATATCCCCGCGTTTTGGATATCTATTACTGAGCATGAGCAAGTCAATGACAAAAAAACTCCATATTAAAACCTGGGGCTGTCAGATGAACGAGTATGATTCATCAAAGATGGCCGATCTGCTGGATGCGACACATGGGTATCAACTGACCGAAGTGGCGGAAGAAGCAGATGTGCTGTTGCTCAATACCTGCTCAATTCGTGAGAAGGCCCAGGAAAAAGTTTTCCATCAGCTTGGCCGCTGGAAGCTGCTGAAAGAGAAAAATCCGGACCTGATTATTGGCGTTGGCGGCTGCGTGGCTTCCCAGGAAGGGGACCATATTCGTCAGCGCGCGCACTATGTCGATATTATTTTCGGGCCGCAAACCCTGCACCGCCTGCCGGAGATGATTAACGCCGTGCGCGGCAACCGCAGCCCGGTGGTTGATATCAGCTTCCCGGAAATTGAAAAATTCGATCGCCTGCCAGAACCGCGCGCCGAAGGCCCTACCGCCTTTGTTTCGATTATGGAAGGCTGCAACAAATACTGCACCTACTGCGTGGTGCCGTACACCCGCGGGGAAGAGGTCAGCCGTCCGTGCGACGATATCCTGTTTGAAATCGCCCAGCTGGCGGCGCAGGGAGTGCGTGAGGTCAATCTGCTGGGCCAGAACGTGAACGCCTGGCGCGGTGAGAATTACGATGGCACCACCGGCAGCTTTGCCGATCTGCTGCGTCTGGTCGCCGCCATCGACGGTATCGACCGTATTCGCTTCACCACCAGCCACCCGATCGAATTTACCGACGATATCATCGAGGTCTATCGCGATACGCCGGAACTGGTGAGCTTCCTGCACCTGCCGGTGCAGAGTGGTTCTGACCGGGTGCTGAATCTGATGGGACGCACCCATACCGCGCTGGAGTACAAAGCGATTATTCGCAAGCTGCGTGAGGCGCGCCCGGATATTCAGATAAGCTCTGACTTTATTGTCGGCTTCCCCGGCGAAACCACAGACGATTTCGAAAAGACCATGAAGCTTATCGCCGACGTCAATTTCGATATGAGCTACAGCTTTATCTTCTCCGCTCGCCCGGGTACTCCGGCAGCGGATATGGTCGATGACGTGCCCGAGGCCGATAAAAAACAGCGTCTGTATATTCTGCAGGAGCGTATCAACCAGCAGGCGATGGCCTGGAGCCGGCGCATGCTCGGCACGGTACAGCGCATTCTGGTGGAAGGTACCTCGCGGAAGAACATCATGGAGCTCTCCGGGCGTACGGAGAACAACCGGGTGGTCAACTTCGAAGGCACACCGGATCTCGTCGGTAAGTTTGTCGATGTCGAAATTGTCGATGTGTATACCAACTCGCTGCGCGGCAAAATCGTGCGTACCGAAGCGGAGATGGGTCTGCGTATCGCTGAATCACCCGAATCAGTGATTGCCCGCACCCGTAAAGAGAACGATCTTGGCGTGGGTATCTATCAGCCGTGATCCCTTCAGGCCTGTCGGTTCCGGCAGGCCTTGTAATTCCTCTCTCCGTCCCTATATCTACAGCAATGCTTGCGCCATTTTCCTGTGACGTAAATAATTTCCTGATTAGCCGGCCACGCGTCGCGTCCGGCCACCTGCGTAAAGAGGAACAGTTTGAACATAGACACTCGTGAAATTACCCTGGAGCCAGCGGATAACGCACGCCTGTTAGCCCTGTGCGGCCCGTTTGACGACAACATCAAACAGCTGGAGCGTCGGTTAGGCATTGAGATCAACCGCCGTGACAATCACTTTAAACTGACCGGCCGCGCCCTGTGCGTGCACGCTGCCGCCGATATTCTGCGCAGCCTGTATGTCGACACAGCGCCAATGCGCGGTCAGATTCAGGATATTGAACCAGAGCAGATCCACCTGGCGATCAAAGAAGCGCGCGTACTGGAGCAGAGCGCCGAAAGCGTGCCGGAGTACGGCAAAGCCGTCAATATCAAGACCAAGCGCGGGGTAATCAAACCGCGTACGCCGAACCAGGCACAGTACATCGCCAATATCCTCGATCACGACATCACTTTCGGCGTGGGTCCGGCGGGTACAGGTAAAACCTATCTGGCGGTGGCGGCAGCGGTCGATGCGCTGGAACGCCAGGAGATCCGCCGGATTCTGCTGACCCGTCCGGCCGTTGAGGCAGGCGAAAAGCTCGGCTTCCTGCCCGGCGATCTGAGCCAGAAGGTCGACCCGTATCTGCGCCCGCTGTATGACGCGCTGTTTGAGATGCTCGGCTTTGAGAAAGTGGAAAAGCTGATTGAGCGTAACGTCATCGAAGTGGCCCCGCTGGCCTATATGCGCGGACGGACGCTGAATGACGCCTTTATCATTCTTGATGAAAGCCAGAACACCACCATCGAACAGATGAAGATGTTCCTGACCCGCATCGGCTTTAACTCCAAGGCGGTGATCACCGGCGACATCACGCAGATAGACCTGCCGCGCAGCACCAAATCCGGTTTGCGTCACGCCATCGAAGTGCTGGCCGAAGTCGATGAGATCAGCTTTAACTTCTTCCATAGCGAAGACGTGGTGCGCCATCCGGTGGTCGCCCGCATCGTGAACGCTTACGAGGCGTGGGAAGCCGCAGACCAGAAACGTAAAGCAGAGCTGGCCGCCGAGCGCAAACGCGAAGCCCAGGAACAGGAGCAAAAATGAGTCAGGTGATCCTCGATTTACAGCTGGCCTGCGAAGAGACCAGCGGCCTGCCGGACGAAGCCCTTTTTCAACGCTGGGTCGACGCCGTCATTCCGCCGTTTCAGGAGGAGTCAGAGTTAACGATTCGTCTGGTCGACGTTGCAGAAAGCCATGAGCTGAACCTGACCTACCGCGGCAAGGATAAGCCGACCAACGTCCTCTCCTTCCCGTTTGAAGCGCCGCCGGGAATTGAAATGCCGCTGCTCGGCGATCTGATCATCTGCCGTCAGGTGGTAGAGCAGGAAGCCAGCGAGCAAGGTAAGCCACTTGAGGCGCACTGGGCGCATATGGTGGTACACGGTAGCCTGCATCTGCTGGGCTACGATCATATCGAAGACGACGAAGCGGAAGAGATGGAAGGCCTTGAAACAGAGATAATGCTTGCTCTGGGCTATGAGGACCCGTACATTTCCGAGAAGATTGCGGAATAGCACCCAGCCGGATGGCGGCGCTAGCGCCTCATCCGGCCGCTGTTCCTGCGTTTTACCTGCCTGATCGTCAGGCAACCCATGCCGTCCGGCGCTGAGTTTACGCGCGACGAGCGACAGTTAAATCAACATGAGAACCCAAACGACGCCATGAGCGACGACAATTCACACAGTAGTGACACAGTAAACAGCAAAAAGGGATTTTTCTCCCTGTTACTCAGCCAGCTTTTTCACGGGGAACCGAAAAACCGCGATGAACTGCTGGCGCTGATCCGTGATTCCGGGCAAAACGACCTTATCGATGAAGATACGCGTGACATGCTCGAAGGGGTAATGGATATCGCCGACCAGCGGGTCCGCGACATTATGATCCCCCGTTCACAAATGATTACCCTGAAACGCAACCAGACGCTGGATGAGTGCCTGGATGTCATCATTGAATCCGCCCACTCGCGTTTCCCGGTCATCAGTGAAGATAAAGATCACATCGAAGGGATTCTGATGGCCAAGGACCTGCTGCCGTTTATGCGCAGCGACGCCGAAGCTTTCAGCATGGAAAAAGTGTTACGGCCGGCGGTTGTCGTCCCGGAAAGCAAGCGGGTCGACCGCATGCTGAAAGAGTTTCGCTCACAGCGCTACCATATGGCGATCGTTATTGACGAATTCGGCGGCGTCTCCGGCCTGGTGACCATCGAGGACATCCTTGAGCTCATCGTCGGAGAAATCGAAGACGAGTACGACGAAGAAGAAGATATCGATTTTCGCCAGCTGAGCCGCCATACCTGGACGGTGCGCGCTCTGGCTTCCATCGAAGACTTCAACGACGCCTTTGATACGCACTTTAGCGATGAAGAAGTGGATACCATTGGCGGGCTGGTGATGCAGGCCTTTGGCCACCTGCCGGCCCGCGGCGAATCTATCGACATTGACGGTTACCAATTCAAGGTAGCAATGGCAGATAGCCGTCGTATCATTCAGGTGCATGTAAAGCTGCCGGATGACGCTCCTCAGCCGAAGCTGGAAGAGTAAGCGGCAGCACCGAAGGTCACGGCCAGCCGGGAGACAGACCGTGGGCGATACCTGGTTGTCCCCTCACCCGGCTGGCAAAGAGCATAGCCTGTGACAACAGGCGTTAATTAACGGGACGATTAACCTAAATGGTATTTGCCTCTCTTCTTGAACGCCAGCGGGTACGCCTGTTGCTGGCGCTGTTATTCGGAGCCAGCGGAACGCTGGCTTTTTCACCTTATGACATCTGGCCAGCGGCTATCGTTTCGCTGGTTGGCCTGCAGGCATTAACTCTCAACCGGCGCCCGCTGCAAAGCGCAAGCATCGGCTATTGCTGGGGACTCGGCCTGTTCGGCACGGGTATCAACTGGGTCTATGTCAGCATCGCGCAGTTTGGCGGCATGCCCGGCCCGGTTAACGTTTTCCTCGTCGTTCTGCTGGCGGCCTATCTGTCGCTCTATACTGGCCTGTTTGCCGGCCTGCTCGCCCGTCTGTGGCCCAAAACCAGCTGGATCCGCATGGCTATTGCCGCCCCTGTCGTCTGGCAGATCACCGAGTTCCTGCGCGGCTGGGTGCTGACCGGCTTTCCGTGGCTACAGTTCGGCTACAGCCAGATTGACGGCCCGCTGAAAGGCCTGGCGCCGGTGATGGGCGTCGAGGCGATTAACTTCCTGCTGATGATAATCAGCGGCCTGCTGGCTCTGGCCCTCGTCCAGCGTAACTGGAAGCCGCTGGTCATCGCCGCGCTGCTGTTCGCCCTGCCGTTCCCGCTGCGCTATATCCAGTGGTATCAACTGCTGCCGGCGCGTGCGACCCAGGTCTCGCTGGTGCAAGGCGATATCCCGCAGGCCATGAAGTGGGATGAGAAGCAGCTGGTCAACACCCTGAAAACGTACCTGGCGCTGACCCAGCCGCATATCGGCCACTCGCAGCTGATTATCTGGCCTGAGTCGGCGATCCCGGATCTGGAGATCAACCAGCAGCAGTTCCTCAGCATGATGGACGATCTGCTGCGCGCAAAAGACAGCTCGTTGATCACCGGCATTGTCGATGCACGTCTCAATAAGCAGAACCGCTACGATACCTACAACACCATCATTACGCTCGGTAAAGATAACCCGTATCGCTACGACTCGACCAATCGCTACAACAAGAACCATCTGGTGCCGTTCGGTGAGTTTGTGCCGCTGGAGTCAATTCTGCGCCCGCTGGCGCCGTTCTTTGACCTGCCGATGTCCTCCTTCAGCCGCGGCCCCTACGTGCAGCCGCAGCTGATGGCGCATAATCTGAAGCTCACCGCCGCCATTTGTTACGAGATAATCCTCGGGGAACAGGTACGCGATAACTTCCGGCCGGACACCGACTTCCTGCTGACCATATCCAACGATGCCTGGTTCGGTAAGTCCATCGGTCCGTGGCAACACTTCCAGATGGCGCGCATGCGCGCGCTGGAGCTGGCCCGCCCACTCCTGCGCAGCACCAACAACGGCATTACTGCGGTGATCGGCCCGCGCGGCGAGATCCAGCAGATGATCCCGCAGTTTACCCGCGCGGTGTTGACCACCACCGTTACGCCCACCAGCGGCCTAACGCCTTATGCCCGCACCGGCAACTGGCCGCTATGGGCGCTGACGGTGCTGTTTGGCTTCGGCGCCCTGCTGATGAGTCTGCGTCAGCGTCGCCGATAAGTTTCTCCGCCGGCGACGCCCGTCGCCGGCTTTTTTCACCCCGCCCTCTGCCATTCTGGCACAGACATTGCTTTATTTTTATCGGGTAGCGCCGTCGTCCGCCTCAGTGCAACCGGGTTGCACCATAAACGTTCGATGGTCGCGCTATTTTGGTGCAATGGAAGATCTTTGCCTCCCATTGGTGCGGAGCACTTCGCAAAAATAAACAATAAAACAGCAAAATCTTTACATTAAGCCAAACTAAATGCTAACAAACACATACAAATGCGGCACGTGGATGCGTGCCCCTAATAACAACACACACAATCACAATGGGTATCAATAGCGTCGCTGACGCTGCGGATAAGGAGTTGGATATGCAATTACGTAAACTGGCCACAGCAATGCTGGTGATGGGGATGACTGCCGGTCTGGCACAGGCAGAAGATGCCGCCCCGGCGACTGGCCAGAGCACTCTGGATAAGATCGCTAAAAACGGGGTTATCGTTGTCGGGCATCGTGAATCTTCCGTCCCGTTCTCTTACTACGATAATCAGCAGAAGGTTGTGGGCTACTCTCAGGACTACTCCAACGCCATCGTCGATGCCATCAAGAAAAAACTGAACAAGCCCGACCTGCAGGTGAAACTGATCCCGGTCACCTCCCAGAACCGTATCCCGCTGCTGCAGAACGGCACTTTTGATTTCGAGTGCGGCTCAACCACCAACAACCTTGAGCGCCAGAAACAGGCAGCCTTCTCCGACACCATCTTCGTGGTCGGCACCCGTCTGCTGGTGAAGAAAGGCGGCCCGATCAAAGATTTCCCGGACCTGAAGGACAAAGCGGTGGTTGTCACCTCCGGGACCACCTCAGAGATCCTGCTGCATAAGCTGAACGATGAGAAAAAAATGAATATGCGCATTATCAGCGCTAAAGATCATGGCGACTCTTTCCGTACCCTGGAAAGCGGGCGCGCGGTGGCCTTTATGATGGATGATGCCCTGCTGGCTGGCGAACGCGCGAAGGCAAAGAAACCGGATAACTGGGAAATCGTCGGCACCGCGCAGTCAAAAGAAGCCTATGGCTGCATGCTGCGTAAAGACGATCCGTCTTTCAAAGCGCTGGTCGATGAAACCGTTGCCCAGGCCCAGACCTCTGGCGAAGCGGCGAAGTGGTTTGATAAATGGTTCAAAAATCCAATTCCGCCGAAAAACCTTAACCTGAACTTCGAACTGTCTGACGACATGAAAGCGCTGTTCAAATCACCTAATGACAAAGCACTGAACTAATTATAACAACCAGGGGCGGGATATCCTGCCCTCCCGATGATTGTCACAGCACGGACAGACTATACGGTGGCTGGTCGTTCCCCAGCCGTCGCGAATACCGAAACAAGCTGGACAACCGTCTTCGAGGGTAGCAATGGCTACCCTTTTTTTTCCAGGAGTCATGTATGTCAATAGACTGGAACTGGGGGATATTCCTGCAACAGGCCCCCTTCGGCAACACTACCTACCTGGGCTGGCTGTGGAGTGGTTTTCAGATAACCGTCGCCCTCTCCATCTCGGCCTGGATCATCGCTTTCCTCGTCGGCTCGCTGTTCGGCATTTTACGCACGGTCCCTAATCGCTTCCTCTCGGGGATTGGCACCTGCTATGTCGAACTGTTTCGCAACGTGCCGCTGATCGTGCAGTTCTTTACCTGGTACCTGGTGGTGCCGGAGTTCCTGCCGGAAAATATCGGCATGTGGTTTAAATCGGAACTCGACCCAAACATTCAGTTTTTTGTCTCCTCCATGCTGTGCCTGGGGCTGTTTACCGCCGCTCGCGTCTGCGAACAGGTACGTGCCGCCATCCAGTCGCTGCCGCGCGGGCAAAAGAATGCCGGCCTGGCGATGGGTCTGACCCTGCCGCAAACCTACCGCTACGTGCTGCTGCCGAACGCCTACCGCGTTATCGTGCCGCCGATGACCTCGGAAATGATGAACCTGGTGAAAAACTCGGCCATCGCCTCCACCATCGGTCTGGCCGATATGGCCGCGCAGGCGGGCAAGCTGCTGGACTACTCCGCTCATGCCTGGGAGTCTTTTACCGCCATCACCCTGGCCTACGTCTTCATTAATGCGGTGATTATGCTGATTATGTATGTGGTCGAGCGTAAGGTTCGCCTGCCTGGCAATATGGGAGGCAAATAATGTACGATTTTGACTGGAGTTCGATCGTTCCATCCATGCCCTACCTGCTGGCGGGTCTGGTGATTACCCTGAAGATTACGGTGATCGCCATCGTGATCGGCATCGTCTGGGGTACTTTGCTGGCGGTAATGCGCCTGTCCAGCTTTCTGCCGCTGGCCTGGTTTGCTAAAACCTACGTCAACGTATTCCGTTCTATCCCGCTGGTGATGGTCCTGCTGTGGTTCTATCTGATTGTCCCTGGCTTCCTGCAGAACGTCCTGGGGCTATCGCCGAAGACGGATATCCGCCTGATCTCGGCAATGGTCGCATTTTCGATGTTCGAAGCCGCCTACTATTCAGAGATTATCCGCGCCGGCATCCAGAGCATCTCGCGCGGCCAGTCCAGCGCCGCGCTGGCGCTGGGAATGACCCACTGGCAGTCAATGCGGCTGGTGATCCTGCCGCAGGCCTTCCGCGCCATGGTGCCACTGCTGTTAACCCAGGGGATCGTCCTGTTCCAGGATACCTCGCTGGTGTATGTATTGAGTCTCGCCGACTTCTTCCGTACCGCCTCCACCATCGGTGAGCGTGACGGGACCCAGGTCGAAATGATCCTGTTCGCGGGCGGCGTCTATTTTGTGATTAGCCTCAGCGCTTCGCTGTTGGTCAGCTGGTTGAAGAAAAGGACTGTGTAATGATTACCCTGAAAAACGTTTCAAAATGGTATGGTCACTTTCAGGTGCTGACCGATTGCTCCACGGAAGTGAAAAAAGGCGAAGTGGTGGTGGTTTGCGGGCCGTCAGGTTCCGGTAAATCCACGCTGATTAAAACCGTAAACGGTCTTGAACCTGTACAGCAGGGGCAGATAATTGTTGATGGCACGGTGGTCAACGACAAAAAAACCAACCTGGCCAAACTGCGCTCGCACGTCGGGATGGTGTTTCAGCATTTTGAACTGTTCCCGCATCTGTCGATTATCGACAATCTGACGCTGGCGCAGGTCAAAGTGCTTAATCGCGATAAAGCCTCGTCGCGCAAGAAAGGTCTCAAGCTGCTGGAGCGCGTTGGTCTGGCGGCGCATGCGGAAAAATACCCGGCGCAGCTCTCCGGCGGTCAGCAACAGCGCGTGGCCATTGCCCGTGCCCTGTGTATGGATCCGATCGCCATGCTGTTCGATGAACCTACCTCGGCGCTCGACCCGGAGATGATCAACGAGGTGCTGGACGTCATGGTCGAACTGGCTAACGAGGGCATGACCATGATGGTGGTCACCCATGAAATGGGCTTCGCCCGCAAGGTGGCAAACCGGGTGATCTTTATGGATGAAGGGAAGATTGTCGAGGATGCCGATAAAGAAGCATTCTTTGCCAATCCACAATCCGAGCGTGCCAAAGATTTCCTCGCCAAAATACTTCATTAATGGTTTTTCTCTGCGCATACCGCCCGGTATGCGCAGTTTATCTTTATTACCACGTTATTCATCAATGTTATTTATTTCGCTGATTAGCGCTAATGTTATTTACGTAAAAAATAAATTAAGCCAATAAAAGCTGAACTCATTTATTAAATTGATCAATTCATAAAGAATTCAATAATGAATTCGTGGAACTCTCCTTCCTGTATCGCTAGCATATAACGCCTCGTAACAGGTTCACCGCATGATTATTTTATTGTTTAAATATAATATTCTTGCCTGACCTCGCCTGTGCGAAATAAAACCAATTAATACAATAGCTTCTGGCCAAATAATTAACGGTTAATCGGATCAATGAAACAAATGGATATTGCTTCATGTTAATACGCTCTCGCACGCTCCCTGGGCTGCTGTTGATGACCCTCGCCGCCACCTCTGCCGCCGGGGCCGCACAATTGACCACCAGCCCCCATCAGACGGAACAGGATAAAGCCCGCCAGGAGGCGCTGACGCCACAGCAGCAGGATTTTCAGTCATCACAACAGCGCGTGACGCCGCAGGGTATCCTTTTTCCCGAGGAAACGCAGTGTAAATTGATCAACCGGGTCGATATCGATTCCGATAACCAGACGCTTACCCGCCAATTACTGGCTAAAACGGCGCAGCAGGCGCAGGGGCGCTGTCTGGGTGGTGAAGGCATTCGTCTGCTGGCCTATACCTTGCAAAATGAGCTGATCGCGCAAGGCTACATCACCTCGCTGATTGATGTGCCCTCCCAGTCGCTGGAGCAAGGCATTCTCAGGCTGACGCTGCACTATGGCAAAGTGGGCGCTATCGACTATGCCGACGGATCAGACAGCACCCGCTTGTGGAATTCGCTCCCAACTTCTTCCGGCACTATTCTGCGTTTAAGCGATCTCGAACAGGGGATGGCCAATCTGCAACGCCTGCCCGGCACCACCGCGCACATGAAACTGCTGCCGGGGCAGCACGAGGGGGAAAGCGATATCCAGATTGCCCGCAGCCTGGAGAAAAAATGGCAGCTTGGCGCCTGGCTTGACGACGCCGGCAGCAAAGCCAGCGGCCGCTACCAGGCCGGCGGCGCCCTCTATCTCTACGACCTGACCTCCCTCAACGATATCCTGTACCTTTCCGGTGGGGGGGACATTGAATTCAACCAGCACAACGACGGCAACCACAACGGCAGCCTGTATTATTCTATTCCCTTCGGCTACTGGTCATTGAGCGCCTACGGGGCATACAGCCAGTATCGCCAGCAGTTTAACGGCAACTGGTCGACGATGGATTATAAGAGCAAGAATCGCTACTACAGCGCCACGCTGAGCCGTTTGCTCTCCCACACCCGGCAGCAAAAAACCACCGCCGATCTGCGGATTGCCAAGAGCACCTCGCATTATTACTTCGGCGGCAGTGAACTACAGGTAATGCGCAAACAAACGCCCGCCTGGGAGTTCACCCTCAACCACCAGCACTACTTTAATAAAAAGATTGTCGATGCCAGCATCGGCATCCAGCGCAGTCTGCCGTGGCTCAGCTCGATGCCAACGCCAGAAGAGCAAGCCGGGCTATACAGCCCACTGTCGCGTATCGTCCATGGCAATCTGCAGGCGATGATGAAATTTGACGCCACCGGCGACAAATTTACCTGGGCTCCGCGAGTGAGCGCCCAGTTCAGTCCGGATAAACTCGCTTCCGATAATAAATTCAATCTTGGCAGCCGCTGGAGCGTGCGCGGTTTTGACGGTGAAAACAGCCTGTCCGGCAATCAGGGATGGTACTGGCGCAACGATTTTATCTGGGATCTGCCCACCCACGAGCGGCAATTCTATCTGGGCGCGGATGTGGGTCGCCTTATCGGCGCCGATCTGTATCAAAAAGGCAAAGTCCTTTCCGGCGCCGTCAGCGGCCTGCGCGGCCAGCTATGGTCAACACAATATGATCTGTTTATTAGCACCCCGCTCAGTAAGCCGGATAAGTTTCATAGCGACGCCCTGAATATGGGCTTTTCATTACAGTGGAGGTATTAATTCAGTCATTATCGACCCTTTCAGCTACGTTGTTTATTAATCTTAATTTAAAGGAATAAATAAAATGTTTAAGTTTAAAGCTTCATATGTCGCGCTGGCGGCAGTATTAACCTCGTCGGTGGTCTATGCCGACCCGACCAGCTATACGCATTCGTCCGGCGCCACGGTTATCGATATTGAAAAGCCGAACGCCGCCGGCGTCTCCCATAACCTGTACCGCGACTTCAACGTTGGCACCAATGGCACCATCCTCAATAACAGCGGCGATGATGTCAGCCACAGCACCTTTGGCAATATCGCCCGCAACAATAATCTGACCGCCGGCAGCGCCTCGGTGATTTTGAACGAGGTCACCTCCAAAAACGCCAGTAGCCTAAAGGGCTTTATCGAAGTCAACGGCCAGAAAGCGGACGTGGTGATCGCCAACCCGAACGGCATCACCTGCTCCGGCTGTAGCTTTGTCAATACCAACAAGGCCATCCTGACCACCGGTAAAGTCAACATGACCAGCGACGGCGCTATCGGCAGCTATACCGTGACGGGCGGCACCCTCACCATCGGCGAAAATGGCATGAACGCCGCTAACGGCTACGCGGTTCTGCTCGCCGACGCGATTAAGATTAACGGTAAAGTACAGGCCAACAACGCCCTGGTCAGCGCAGGCAACTTCACCATGGATAACAGCACCGGCTCGGTGACCTCCGCCGGTAAGCAGGCCACCCTTATCCAGATGACGGTTAACCCGCAGTACAGCATCGACGTCAGCAGCCTTGGCGGGATCGAGGCCAACAGCATCAGCATGGTCGGCAACAACATCGGCTTTGGCGTACGTAACCAGGGCTCCATTGTCGCTAACAGCACGCTGCAGCTCACCAGCAACGGTAACCTGCTGAACAAAGGCACAATAACGAGCAAAGGTTTGCTGAGCCAGGTTTCCACCGCCACGGGGATTACCAATAACGGCAGCATCGCTGGCGCCTATTATTTAATGCTTTCCAGCGGCGACTATATCGTCAACGTCGGCTCCCTCACCGGCGGCCAGCTGATTGCCTCCGCCAATGGTAATATCACTAACGGCGACTCAGGCACGATGACCGGCACCAGTGGATTAAGCTTGACCAGCGGCGGGAAAATCCGCAATGAGGCCAAAGCCTCCCTGCTGTCAAATAACCAGATCGCCGCCACGGCGATGGGTGATTTCCTCAATGAAGGCAAAATCAGCGCCAAAAACACCAGCCTGACTTTCGTTGGCAGCAGCTTTAAGAATACCGGCAACATTAACTCTACCGGCCAAACCACCATTCAGTCGCTTAAGCAGGATGGCAGCGCAAACAGCGGGGAAATCTATAACCTCGGTAATATCACCGGCGAAAATATCAACCTGCAGACCACTGGCACATTGGCACAAAGCAGCAGTGGTCGCATGGATGCCACCAATGCGATTACGGCGCATAGCTACTGGCTCAACAATAATGGCGCAATGAAAGCTACCGACATCACCACCGATCATGGCGTCGTGAATAACACCGGCAAAATCTCTGCGGGTAATATCTCCATCACGACTTATTCCAATATTGTTAACGAAGGTACCCTGTACAGTACCGGAGACCTGCTGCTGAATACGCAAAACAAAGGCAACATCTCCAACTATTCCCTGATTCAGGCGGGTGGTACGTTGACGATGAATGCGAAAAAGGTCGTTAACAGTGGACGCGGCTGCGGCTGGTTAGGGTTTAACACTTGTGACGTCGGCACCCTCAGCGCTAACAAGCTGGTTCTCAACTCTTCACACAGCTATGCCAGCAACATGGGTGGCTATCAGTATTTCAAGAGCACCGAAATCAACACGGTGAAATAAGGCAGTCCACGATGCGCGAAGTCTCGCGCATCGTTTTTTCGCACTGCTTAAGGTTCGAAGGGCCGACGCTGGAACTGATCGTGGCCGCACTTCGGACAGCGCGGTAGCACATCCGGGGTATATACCGCCAGGTGATAGTGGCACTTCTCGCAGACCAGATTACCCAGACCAACCACCTCTCCGCTGTGGTACACACCGTGGTGATTCAGATCCTGAAAGACTTCGCGCCACTCGAGCTGCGTTTTGTCGGTGATATCAGCCAACTCCTGCCACAGGCTCTCTTTGATCACCCGCATAAACACGCTGTCGCTCTCGTCTTCGTGACTCTCTTCGTAGCTGCGGGCAAACTCCTCGAGATCGCGCTTCACCGCCGCAATCACCGACTCAATCTCGCTCTGTGTCAGATCGCCGGCGCGGACGATGTGGTCCCGGGCCTGCGACACCAGCGCATCGATATCGCGCTCTCCATGGCGGAGCCGTTCGCTGAGCGAGGAAACCAGTTCACGGTAATATTGAGCAACCTTGTTCATCATTTCGCCTCCGGTGTGGTTAACGTCTTCTGATAATAGACCTTATTCCTCTCCCGCTGTGTCTGGCAACCCACAGAGTCGCGAAATAATCTGCGCAGCTTTTGCCGATGTTGATGTGCGAAAAGCTGTTTTGACGGGGGCGTTTGGGCTATGCTATGCCGATCTGAAATAACACATCCATTGGCTACATTTTGTAGCTGTATTGAAAACAGGACCACTGGCTGCCATGCAAGAGCAATACCGCCCGGAAGAGATAGAATCGAAAGTCCAGCTTCACTGGGACGAAAATCGTACATTTGAAGTAACTGAAGACGAGAGCAAAGAGAAGTATTACTGCCTGTCGATGCTTCCTTATCCTTCTGGTCGACTACACATGGGTCACGTGCGTAACTACACCATCGGCGACGTGATTGCCCGCTACCAGCGCATGCTGGGCAAAAACGTTCTGCAGCCGATCGGCTGGGATGCGTTTGGTCTGCCGGCGGAAGGGGCGGCGGTGAAAAATAACACCGCGCCAGCGCCGTGGACCTACGACAATATCGCCTACATGAAAAACCAGCTCAAAATGCTGGGCTTTGGCTATGACTGGAGCCGCGAGCTGGCGACCTGCACCCCGGAATACTACCGCTGGGAGCAGAAGTTCTTCACCGAGCTGTACAAAAAAGGCCTGGTCTACAAAAAAACCTCCGCGGTGAACTGGTGCCCGAACGATCAGACCGTGCTGGCTAACGAACAGGTTATCGACGGCTGCTGCTGGCGCTGCGATACCAAAGTTGAGCGTAAAGAGATCCCGCAGTGGTTTATTAAAATCACCGCCTACGCCGATGAACTGCTCAACGATCTGGATAAGCTGGATCACTGGCCGGACACCGTGAAGACCATGCAGCGCAACTGGATCGGCCGTTCCGAAGGGGTAGAAATCTCCTTTGACGTCAACGACTACGCCGATAAGCTGACCGTCTACACCACCCGCCCGGATACCTTTATGGGCTGCACCTACCTGGCCGTCGCCGCGGGTCACCCGCTGGCGCAGCAGGCTGCGGCGAACAATCCGGCGCTGGCCGCCTTTATCGACGAGTGTCGTAACACCAAAGTGGCCGAGGCCGACATGGCGACGATGGAGAAAAAAGGCGTCGATACCGGCTTTAAAGCTATTCACCCGCTGACCGGCGAAGAAATTCCGGTTTGGGCGGCAAACTTTGTGCTGATGGAATACGGCACCGGCGCGGTCATGGCCGTTCCGGGTCACGACCAGCGCGACTATGAATTCGCCAGCAAGTACGGTCTGAACATCAAGCCGGTAATCCTGGCTGCCGACGGCTCCGAGCCGGATCTCTCCGCACAGGCGCTGACCGAGAAAGGCGTCTTGTTTAACTCCGGCGAGTTCAGCGGCCTCGATTATGAAGCCGGCTTCAACGCCATTGCCGACAAACTGGCAGCCATGGGCGTGGGCGAGCGTAAAATTAACTACCGCCTGCGCGACTGGGGTGTGTCCCGTCAGCGTTACTGGGGCGCGCCGATCCCGATGGTCACACTGGAAGACGGCACCGTGCTGCCAACGCCGGAAGATCAGCTGCCGGTGATCCTGCCGGAAGACGTGGTCATGGACGGCATCACCAGCCCGATCAAAGCCGATCCTGAGTGGGCCAAGACCACCGTTAACGGCCAGCCAGCGCTGCGCGAAACCGACACCTTTGACACCTTCATGGAATCCTCCTGGTACTATGCGCGCTACACCTGCCCGCAGTATCAGGAAGGGATGCTGGATTCAAAAGCGGCCAACTACTGGCTGCCGGTAGATATCTATATCGGTGGTATCGAACACGCCATCATGCACCTGCTCTACTTCCGCTTCTTCCACAAGCTGATGCGCGACGCGGGTATGGTGAACTCCGATGAGCCGGCGAAACAGCTGCTGTGCCAGGGTATGGTGCTGGCTGACGCGTTCTACTACGTGGGCGAAAACGGCGAACGTAACTGGGTCTCTCCGGTTGACGCTATCGTTGAGCGCGACGAGAAAGGCCGCATCGTGAAGGCCAAAGACGCGGCAGGCCACGAGCTGGTGTACACCGGCATGAGCAAGATGTCCAAGTCGAAAAACAACGGCATCGACCCGCAGGTGATGGTTGAACGCTACGGCGCAGATACCGTGCGTCTGTTCATGATGTTTGCTTCCCCGGCGGATATGACCCTCGAGTGGCAGGAATCTGGCGTTGAAGGGGCTAACCGCTTCCTGAAACGCGTCTGGAAGCTGGTCTACGAACACACCACCAAAGGGGACGTTGCGGCTCTGAACGTCGCGGCCCTCAGCGAAGATCAGAAAGCGCTGCGTCGCGATATCCACAAAACCATCGCCAAAGTCACCGACGATATCGGCCGTCGTCAGACCTTCAACACCGCTATCGCGGCGATCATGGAGCTGATGAACAAGCTGGCGAAAGCACCGCAGGAAGATGAGCAGGATCGCGCCCTGATGCAGGAAGCGCTGCTGGCCGTGGTACGTATGCTCAACCCGTTCACCCCACACGTCAGCTTCACCCTGTGGCGTGAGCTGAACGGCGAAGGTGATATCGACAACGCGCCGTGGCCGGTGGCGGATGAAAGCGCGATGGTGGAAGACAGCACTCTCGTCGTCGTCCAGGTCAATGGCAAAGTTCGTGGTAAAATTACCGTTGCGGTAGATGCAACTGAAGAGCAGGTTCGTGAGCGCGCTGGCCAGGAACATCTGGTGGCGAAATATCTCGACGGGAAAACCGTACGTAAAGTGATTTACGTTCCGGGCAAACTGCTCAATCTGGTCGTTGGCTAAGCGCGGGAGGAAGCGTGCGATATCTGGCAACAATGTTGTTATCTCTGGCGGTGCTTGTCACCGCCGGCTGTGGCTGGCATCTGCGTAGCACTACGCAGGTGCCAACCACCATGAAAACCATGATTTTCCAGTCAAGCGATCCGAACGGGCCGTTAAGCCGCGCGGTGCGTAATCAGCTGCGTCTTAATGGCGTGGAACTGATCGACGCCAGCACGCTGCGTAAGGATGTCCCTTCTCTGCGCCTCGACGGGTCGTCGATTCAGAAAGATACGGCATCGGTGTTCCAGGATGGTCGTACCGCGGAATATCAGATGGTCATGACCGTTCATGCCAGCGTTCTGATCCCGGGTCATGATATCTATCCGATTTCCACCAAGGTCTATCGTTCGTTCTTTGATAACCCGCAGGCGGCGTTAGCGAAAGACGCCGAGCAGGATATGATTATCCAGGAAATGTACGACAAAGCGGCGGAACAGCTGATTCGTAAGCTGCCAAGCGTACAGGTGGCGGATGTTGAAGCAACCCAGCAGGAAGAGAAACCGGTCGCTGGCAGCACGGCACCGGCTTCCTCGGGTAACCGCGTCTCCACCACGCTGGGTCAATGATGATTCGGTTGTACCCGGAACAGCTCCGCGCGCAGCTCACTGAAGGGCTGCGCGCGGCCTATCTGCTGCTTGGCAACGATCCCCTGCTGTTGCAGGAAAGCCAGGACGCCATTCGTGAAGCCGCTGCCGCGCAGGGCTTTACCGAACACCACACCTTCACCATAGACAATAGCACCGACTGGCAGGCGCTTTTCGCCTTAAGCCAGGCGATGAGCCTGTTTGCCAGCCGGCAAACACTGCTGTTGATCCTGCCGGAAAACGGCCCCAACGCGGCGATCAACGAACAGCTCGCCACGCTGGTCGGCCTGCTGCACGACGATTTGCTGCTGATAGTTCGCGGTAATAAGCTGACCAAAGCCCAGGAGAATGCCGCGTGGCTTACCGCCCTGGCGCAGCGGGCCGTCCAGGTCAGCTGCCAGACGCCGGAATACGCGCAGCTCCCGCGCTGGCTGGCCGCTCGGGCGAAACAGCATCAGTTGCAGCTCGACGACGCGGCCAGTCAGCTGCTGTGCTACTGTTACGAAGGTAATCTGCTGGCGCTGGCGCAGGCGCTGGAACGTCTGGCGCTCCTCTGGCCGGACGGCAAACTGACCCTGCCCCGGGTTGAGCAGGCGGTTAACGATGCCGCCCATTTTACGCCGTACCATTGGGTCGATGCGCTGCTGGCAGGCAAAAGCAAGCGCGTGCTGCACGTTCTGCAGCAGTTGCGTCTGGAAGGCTGCGAACCCGCTATTCTGCTGCGCACGCTGCAGCGGGAGCTGTTGCTGCTGGTCACCCTCAAGCGCCAGTCGGCACAGACGCCGCTGCGCTCGCTGTTTGATAAGCATCGGGTCTGGCAAAACCGTCGCCAGCTGCTCAGCGACGCCCTCGCCCGCCTGAGCGGTGAACAGCTGCGCCAGGCAGTGACGCTACTGACCCGAGCCGAACTGACCTTTAAACAGGATTACGGGCACGACGTCTGGCCCGAACTGGAAAGTCTTTCGTTGTTGCTCTGCCACAAGGCCCTGGCGGACGTTTTTATTGATGGTTGATATGACTCAGTTGCAGGCAATCTATGGCGGCACCTTCGATCCGGTGCATTACGGTCACCTCAAGCCGGTTGAGATCCTGGCGAATCAGATTGGCCTGAGTAAGGTCATCATTATGCCCAATAACGTTCCGCCGCACCGACCACAGCCGGAAGCCTCCAGCGCCCAGCGTGTGCATATGCTGGAGCTGGCGATTGCCGACAAGCCGCTGTTCACGCTCGACAAACGCGAACTACAGCGCGACACCCCTTCCTGGACGGCGCAAACCCTACAGGAGTGGCGCCAGGAACAGGGGCCAGAGAAGCCGCTGGCGTTTATCATTGGCCAGGATTCCCTGCTCACTTTCCCTACCTGGCACCATTACGAAACCATTCTCGACAATGTTCACCTTATTGTCTGCCGCCGCCCGGGTTACCCGTTGACCATGGCACAGGAAGCCGACCAGCGCTGGCTGGATCGCCATTTAACTCATGACGTAGAGTGCCTGCATAATCGCCCTGCCGGGGTCATCTACCTGGCGGAAACACCGTGGTTCGACATTTCGGCGACGATTATCCGCCAGCGACTCGAGCTGGGGGAATCCTGTGCCGAGATGCTGCCCGCCGCGGTGCTGGACTACATCCGCGAGCAGGGACTTTATTGCTGACGCCAGCAGGCTGGGCCTGACGCGAAAAACGCGCTATCGTAACGCCACGTCTCTACCGCCTGTTTGAGCATCATCATGAAATTATGGTTAGTTCGCCACGGCGAAACCGAAGCCAACGTGGCCGGATTATATAGCGGCCACGCGCCTACCTCCCTGACGCCGCGCGGCGTTGCCCAGGCGCAAGCCCTCGGCGAGCGGTTACGCGCGGTGCCTTTCGATAAAGTCATGTGTAGCGCGCTGGCGCGAACCGGGACAACGGCCGATCTGCTGCTTGGCGATCGCCATATCCCTCGTGAACACCATCCCGCGCTCAACGAAATGTTTTTTGGCGACTGGGAGATGCGTCACCATCGCGATCTCCAGCGGGAAGATGCGGAAAATTACGCCGCGTGGTGTGCTGACTGGCAGCATGCCTCCCCCACCAACGGCGAAAGCTTTCAGAATTTTGCCCGCCGCGTCAGTGATTTTATCCCAACCCTGACCGACCACCGCCATCTTGACCACCTGCTGATTGTCGGCCATCAGGGCGTCCTGAGCCTGCTGACGGCTCTGCTGTTGCAGATGCCCGCGGCGGCGATGTGGCACTTTCCCATTGAACATGGCGCCTGGAGCCAGCTCGACATCCGAGAGGATTTTACCACCCTGCGGGTATTAAATAGCCGGGCTGTCTGGCAGCCGCAGGAAGAATTCCCGTCAGACCATTGACAGGCCAGTGCAGGCTGTTATTCTCCGCTGCCAGGTAACATCCGCCGAAACGTGTTTGCAGAAATTGTTTTACAAAAATGGCGATGCAATCCCTGGCGAGGGATGGGATGATAGCCCGCCACGAACGCCTGCCGACAGACATTTCATCCGACTTTTTCATCAGTTCGGGTATACTGTCAGGCTCTTTATGATTATCAATCTTCACGCACCCAGGGGGAACACTTGCAGGGTAAAGCACTCCAGGATTTTGTTATCGACAAAATTGATGACCTGAAAGGTCAGGACATCGTTGCCATTGATGTACATGGCAAATCCAGCATCACCGATTGCATGATTATCTGCACCGGCACTTCCACACGTCACGTGATGTCCATTGCCGACCACGTGGTTCAGGAATCCCGCGCCGCCGGCATGCTGCCGCTGGGCGTTGAAGGCGAAGCTGCCGCCGACTGGATCGTCGTCGACCTCGGTGACGTGATGGTTCACGTCATGCAGGAAGAGAGCCGTCGTCTGTACGAGCTGGAAAAACTCTGGAGTTAATGCGTGAAGTTGCAGCTGGTGGCCGTGGGCACCAAAATGCCGGACTGGGTACAGACCGGCTTTAGCGAGTATTTGCGCCGTTTTCCCAAAGATATGCCGTTCGAACTGGTGGAGATCCCCGCCGGTAAGCGCGGCAAGAACGCTGATATCAAACGTATCCTCGAAAAAGAGGGCGAAATGATGTTGGCTGCTGCCGGCAAGAACCGTATCGTGACCCTGGATATTCCGGGAAAACCATGGGATACGCCGCAGCTGGCGCGCGAACTGGAACGCTGGAAACAGGACGGGCGTGACGTCAGTTTGCTGGTTGGCGGCCCGGAAGGCCTCTCTCCCGCCTGTAAAGCCGCGGCGGAACAGAGTTGGTCGCTCTCGACCCTCACCTTACCTCACCCGCTGGTGCGTGTACTGGTGGCCGAGAGTCTGTATCGGGCGTGGAGCATTACCACCAACCACCCGTACCACCGTGAGTAATGATGATCAGGGTAGACTAAGCAGCGAATGAAATTACAGAATTCTTTCCGCGACTATACGGCTGAATCCTCGCTGTTCGTGCGCCGGGCGCTGGTCGCTTTTTTGGGGATTTTGCTGCTTTCCGGCGTTCTGGTCGCCAACCTGTATAATGTGCAAATCGTTCGCTTCAACGACTATCAGACGCGCTCGAACGAAAACCGCATCAAACTGGTGCCGATCCCGCCAAGCCGCGGCATCATTTACGATCGCAACGGCACCCCGCTGGCGCTTAACCGCACCATTTATCAGCTGGAGATGATGCCGGAGAAAGTCGATAACGTGCAGCAGACGCTGGATGCGCTGCGCGACGTGGTCGATTTAACCGACGATGATATTGCCGGCTTCAAAAAGGAGCGCGCCCGCTCCCATCGCTTCACCTCAATTCCGGTAAAGGTCAACCTTAGCGAAGTGCAGGTCGCCCGCTTTGCCGTTAACCAGTACCGCTTTCCCGGCGTCGAAGTCAAAGGCTACAAGCGTCGTTACTATCCGTATAACTCAGCGCTGACCCACGTCATCGGCTACGTCTCAAAAATTAACGATAAAGACGTCGACCGCCTCGATAAAGAAGGCAAGCTGGCCAACTACGCCTCGACCCACGACATCGGCAAACTGGGTATTGAGCGTTATTATGAGGACGTCCTCCACGGTCAGACCGGCTATGAAGAGGTTGAAGTCAACAACCGCGGCCGCGTCATTCGCCAGCTTAAAGAGGTGCCGCCGCAGGCCGGACGTGATATCTATCTCACCCTCGACCTTAAGCTGCAGCAGTATATCGAAACGTTGCTGGCCGGTAGCCGCGCAGCGGTGGTGGTCACCGATCCGCGTACCGGCGCTATTCTGGCTCTGGTCTCCACCCCGAGCTATGACCCGAACCTGTTCGTCGACGGCATCTCCAGCAAAGACTATTCCGGCCTGCTCAACGATCCGAATACGCCGTTGGTAAACCGCGCGACGCAAGGGGTCTATCCACCCGCCTCGACGGTCAAACCGTATGTTGCCGTCTCGGCGCTGAGCGCCGGGGTGATCACCCGCAACACCAGCCTGTTTGACCCAGGCTGGTGGCAGTTACCCGGCTCCGATAAACGCTACCGTGACTGGAAAAAATGGGGCCACGGCCACCTGAACGTCACCAAAGCGCTGGAGGAGTCTGCGGATACCTACTTCTACCAGGTCGCCTATGACATGGGGATCGATCGCCTCTCCGAGTGGATGAGCAAGTTCGGCTACGGCCACTACACCGGTATCGATCTCTCCGAAGAACGTTCGGGCAACATGCCAACCCGCGAATGGAAGCTCAAACGCTTTAAGAAACCCTGGTACCAGGGGGATACCATTCCGGTGGGCATCGGCCAGGGCTACTGGACCGCCACGCCGATTCAGATGAACAAAGCGCTGATGATCCTGATTAACGACGGGGTCGTCAAAGTGCCGCACCTGCTGCAAAGCACCGTGGAAGACGGCAAGCCCGTCCCGTGGGTCCAGCCGCATGAGCCGCCGGTGGGCGACATCCATTCCGGCTACTGGGAAATTGCCAAAGACGGCATGTTCGGCGTGGCCAACCGCGGCAATGGTACTGCGCACAAATACTTCGCCAGCGCGCCGTATAAAATCGCGGCCAAGTCCGGTACCGCCCAGGTGTTCGGCCTCAAGGCTAACGAAACCTATAACGCGCACCGAATTTCTGAACGTCTGCGTGACCATAAACTGATGACGGCGTTTGCGCCTTATAACAACCCTCAGGTTGCCGTGGCGATGATCCTGGAAAACGGCGGCGCCGGCCCGGCGGTCGGTACGATTATGCGCCAAATCCTCGATCACATTATGCTGGGCGATAACAACACCACGCTGCCAAGCGAAAACCCGGCGGTAACCGCAGGGGAGGATCAATAATGACGGATAATCCGAATAAAAAATCGCTGTGGGATAAAATCCATCTTGACCCCACCATGGTGCTGATCCTGCTGGCGCTGCTCACCTATAGTGCGCTGGTTATCTGGAGCGCCAGCGGTCAGGATGTCGGCATGATGGAGCGTAAAATCGGCCAGATCGCCATGGGCGTGGTGATCATGATCGTTATGGCGCAGATCCCACCGCGGGTCTACGAAGGCTGGGCGCCCTATCTCTACATTTTCTGTATTATTTTGCTGGTGGCCGTCGACGCCTTCGGCGCCATCTCGAAAGGGGCGCAGCGCTGGCTGGATCTCGGTATCGTTCGTTTTCAGCCGTCGGAGATAGCCAAAATTGCCGTGCCGCTAATGGTGGCGCGCTTTATTAACCGCGACGTCTGTCCGCCGTCGCTGAAGAACACCGCCATTGCCCTGGTGCTGATCTTCCTGCCGACCCTGCTGGTGGCGGCGCAGCCCGACCTGGGAACCTCGATCCTGATCGCCCTCTCCGGGCTGTTTGTGCTGTTCCTTTCCGGCCTGAGCTGGCGTCTTATCGGGATTGCCGTGGTGCTGGTTGCCGCCTTTATTCCAATCCTGTGGTTCTTCCTGATGCACGACTATCAGCGCCAGCGCGTGATGATGCTCCTCGATCCGGAAACCGACCCGCTGGGCGCCGGCTATCATATTATTCAGTCTAAAATTGCCATTGGCTCTGGCGGCCTGCGCGGCAAAGGCTGGCTGCATGGCACCCAGTCGCAGCTGGAGTTCCTGCCGGAACGTCACACCGACTTTATCTTCGCCGTGCTGGCCGAAGAGCTGGGCCTGATTGGCGTACTGATCCTGCTGGCGCTCTATATTCTGCTGATCATGCGCGGACTGTGGATCGCCGCCCAGGCGCAAACCACCTTTGGCCGGGTCATGGCCGGTGGTTTAATGTTGATTTTATTCGTTTATGTCTTCGTAAATATTGGTATGGTGAGTGGTATTTTACCGGTGGTGGGCGTACCGTTGCCGCTGGTGAGCTACGGGGGCTCCGCCCTGATCGTATTGATGGCCGGGTTTGGTATCGTGATGTCGATCCATACCCACAGAAAAATGTTGTCGAAAAGCGTTTAAAGGGGTTCGCAATGCGTAAGCAATGGCTGGGGATCTGCATAGCAGCGGGGCTGCTGGCGGCATGTTCGAGTGATGACGTGCAACAAAAAACGGTCAGTACTCCACAGCCGGCCGTCTGTAATGGCCCGACGGTTGAGATCAGCGGCGCCGATCCGCAGTATGAAACGCCGAACGCCACGGCCAATCAGGACTATGAGCGCGACGGTAAAAGCTACAAAATCGTCCAGGATCCGGCAAACTTTACTCAGGCCGGTTTCGCGGCGATCTACGACGCTGAGCCCAACAGTAACCTGACCGCCAGCGGCGAAACCTTCGATCCAACCCAGTTGACCGCGGCGCACCCGACGCTGCCGATCCCGAGCTATGCGCGGATCACCAATCTCGCTAACGGACGCATGATCGTCGTGCGAATTAACGATCGTGGCCCGTATGGCAACGATCGGGTCATCTCGCTCTCCCGCGCGTCCGCAGACCGCCTGAATACCTCAAACAACACCAAGGTGCGCATCGACCCCATCATCGTCGCGCCTGACGGTTCACTTTCCGGTCCGGGAATGGCCTGCACCACGGTCGCCAAACAGACTTACGCCCTGCCCGCCCGGCCGAATCTGGACGGCGGAGACGCCACAGGGATGAGCCAGCCTGCGCCCACCGACGTTCGCCCGATCAGCAACAGCACGCTGAAGCCGGAAGACAGCGTCGGCGCACCGGTGAACAGCGGTGGTTTCCTCGGCGCGCCGACGCCGCTTAACAGCGGCGTGCTGGAAAGTAGCGAACCGGCGGCTGCAGCGTCAGCTGCCGGCACAACCCCTGCAGCGCCGGTCACCGCACCGGGATCTATTCAAGGTAGCGTTGCCCCCGCAGCGGCCGCAGGCGCCGTTGCCGCCTCCTCTTCCGCCACCTCCAGCGCCAGCGGTAATTTTGTCGTCCAGGTTGGCGCAGTGAGCGACCAGGCGCGGGCGCAGCAGTATCAGCAGCGCCTGAGCCAGCAGTTCTCCGTGCCGGGGCGCGTCACGCAAAACGGCGCGGTATGGCGTATTCAGCTGGGCCCGTTTGCGGATAAAGCACAGGCCAGCGCCGTTCAGCAGCGCCTGCAAAGCGAAGCGCAGCTGCAGTCCTTTATTACTCGCGCCAACTAAACGCCGCGGGCCGCCCGTTCACCATGCGCATGTAAAAGTCATTAACAAACTCATGCGCAATGTCGGATGCTGGCCCGCAGAGCATTTGCTATAGTAAGGCACTTTTTTTAACTCCATCACGGATGCCGTTGTTCTGACCATGAAGACCTCTTTCACCGCTCGTTTACTCATCACGGCGCTCTCCGTTGCAGCGCTCTCCTCCGCTGCCCGCGCCGATGACCTGAATATCAAAACGATGATCCCAGGCGCCCCGCAGATTGACGCCGAATCCTGGATCCTTATCGATTACAACTCTGGCAAGGTGCTGGCAGAAAATAACGCCGACTCCCGCCGCGACCCGGCCAGTCTGACCAAAATGATGACCAGCTATGTTATCGGTCAGGCGATGAAAGCGGGCAAATTCAAAGAGTCCGATCTGGTCACCGTGGGCAACGATGCCTGGGCCACCGGCAACCCGGTCTTCAAAGGCTCTTCCCTGATGTTCCTCAAACCAGGCATGCAGGTGCCGGTTTCGCAGCTGATCCGCGGTATCAACCTGCAGTCCGGGAATGATGCCTGCGTGGCGATGGCCGATTATGTCGCCGGCAGCCAGGACGCCTTCGTCAGCCTGATGAACAACTACGTGAACGCCCTGGGCCTGAAAAATACCCATTTCCAGACCGTACACGGCCTTGATGCCGACGGGCAGTACAGCTCGGCGCGCGACATGGCGTTGATTGGTCAGGCGCTGATCCGCGATGTTCCGAACGAGTACTCCATCTATCGTGAGAAAGAGTTCACCTTTAACGGTATTCGCCAGCTGAACCGTAACGGCCTGCTGTGGGATAACAGCCTGAACGTTGACGGCATCAAAACCGGCCATACCGACAAAGCGGGCTACAACCTCGTCGCCTCTGCCACCGAAGGCCAGATGCGTCTTATCTCAGCGGTCATGGGCGGGCGTACTTTCAAAGGCCGTGAGTCGGAAAGCAAAAAACTGCTGACCTGGGGCTTCCGCTTCTTTGAAACCGTCAACCCGATTAAAGCCGGCAAAGAGTTTGCGTCCGAACCCGCCTGGTTCGGCGACAGCGACCGCGCCTCACTGGGGGTGGATAAAGATGTCTACCTGACTATTCCGCGCGGCCGGATGAAAGATCTGAAAGCCAGCTATGTGCTGAATAACACTGAACTCCACGCCCCGCTGCAGAAAAACCAGGTGGTAGGCACTATCAATTTCCAGCTGGATGGTAAAATCATCGATCAGCGTCCGCTGGTAGTGCTGCAGGAAATTCCGGAAGGGAATTTCTTCGGCAAAATTATTGATTACATTAAATTAATGTTCCACCACTGGTTTGGTTAAAAATTGAACACTTGAAAGTGTGATTTCCATCCCCATATACTATTCATCCAAGTAACTGATAACTCCCGCCCTTGGTGGGAGTTATTATTTTGTCGTCACACCGGAGCTGACATGAAAACCAAACTTAACGAACTGCTTGAATTCCCTACGCCATTTACTTACAAAGTAATGGGGCAGGCGTTGCCTGAGCTGGTTGATCAGGTGGTGGAAGTGGTACAGCGCCATGCGCCTGGTGATTACTCGCCGTCAGTAAAACCGAGCAGCAAAGGTAACTACCACTCGGTCTCCATCACCATCAACGCCACCCACATTGAACAAGTGGAAACCCTGTACGAAGAGTTAGGTAATATCGAAATCGTACGGATGGTGCTGTAATCTTTTCCCTGACCCGGCCGTCGTGCCGGGTCCTCTCATTCCCTTCTTCACGGCTGTGATATACTCCCCGACCTGAGTTCTCTCTTCCCGGCGGAGATGTTGTTTTGCAGCACAATAAAATTCTTATCCGGCAGCTTGGCCTGCAACCTTACGAACCCGTCTCGCAGGCGATGCATGAATTCACCGACGCTCGCGATGAAAACACCCTCGACGAGATCTGGCTGGTGGAACATCACCCTGTCTTCACGCAGGGCCAGGCCGGAAAAGCAGAACATGTCCTGGTTCCTGGCGATATTCCGGTGATCCAGAGCGATCGCGGCGGCCAGGTAACCTATCACGGTCCAGGACAGCAGGTGATGTACGTGCTGTTGAATCTTAAACGCCGCAAGCTCGGCGTGCGCGAGCTGGTGACCCTGCTGGAACAAACGGTCGTCAACACCCTGGCCGAATATGGTATCGACTCCCACCCTCGCGCCGATGCCCCAGGCGTTTACGTCGGTGAACGCAAAATATGCTCTCTGGGACTGAGGATCCGCAAAGGCTGTTCTTTCCACGGCCTGGCGCTCAATATCGCGATGGATCTGACACCGTTTCTGCGCATCAATCCCTGCGGCTACGCGGGTATGGAGATGACGCAAATGCGCCAGTGGCAGCCAGCAGCATCGCCTGAAAAAGTCGCCCCACGGCTGGTCGCCAATCTGCTGGCGCTGCTGAATAACCCGCCTTACGAATACCTCGCTCAGGAATAAGAACGGATCTAAGCCCCGCACACGGCGGGGCACGAGATCCAAAATCGCGATTAACTCGCTATTTTTGCAATCAATTGTCACGCACGGCAACGCGGCAGGCCGCTATACTTGGCCTATCACTCTCAACCGGACTTATCGCGTGCCAGAGAATACGCCTCCGTCAGAATCCCCTGAACGACAGGATGAACGTTACGATCGTCAGATGTTTCGCATCCTGCGCAATATTGACCTCAATCTGTTGACTATCTTCGAAGCCGTTTACGTACATAAGGGCATCGTTAATGCCGCGAAGATACTGAATATCACGCCATCGGCCATTAGCCAGTCCATTAATAAACTGCGCGCGCTATTCCCCGATCCGCTGTTTATTCGCAAAGGACAAGGGGTGACGCCCACTGCCTATGCCACCCATCTTCATCAATATATCAGCCGCGGCATGGAGGCTTTCCTCAGCGCACTGGATATTACCGGTAGTTCACACCAACAGCGGGTGATTACCGTCGCCACCACGCCCTCCATGGGGGCGCTGCTGATGCCGACCATCGCCAGCGCGTTGAAACCGGCTTTTCCGCAGATCCTGTTGCACAATATCGCCATTACAGACGCCGCACGCCAACTCGACCAGCGCCAGGTCGATCTGCTTATTGATACCCACCTGCACAGCGGCCAGGCGATAAGCCATCATGTGCTGTACCAGGATCGGGTGCAGATGTACTGCCGCTCCGGGCATCCTGCTCTGCACACTCCGCAGGATGAAACCACTCTCAGCCAGTATGAGTTCGCGCTCCTGCTCCCGGAAGGCCAGCGTTACCCCACTCTGCACCGCCGGTTACAGGAAGAGATGGGCGAGCGACGCTGCGGTTTCAGCACCTTCAACCTGCTGACCCAGGCCGCGATGATTGCCCAGAGCGACATGCTGGGGCTGACCACCGAGCGCCTGTTCACTACGGTATCCCGGCTCTGGCCGCTGCAGATTCTCGATTACCCCTCTCTGCAGGACGAAAAAATTGATGTCGCGCTGCTTTACAATAAACAGAGCGGGAAAGAGCCACTGCTGAAAGAGATCATCGAGACCGTGCTCCAGGCGTTCAGAGCATAGGGCACGGAAGGGAAAAGAATAAAACAACAACTATTTTACAATTTGCCGGGCAGGCAGGCTGCTTTCTGCCCCTTTTCAATGGTATACTGCCTGCTCTTGATTCAAAAATAGTTGATAATTGCAACATTTCATTGAATTAATTCGCTTTCCTTCGTGACTCGCAACTGGAACACGCACGCTATGAGTAAACCCATTGTGATGGAACGCGGTGTTAAGTACCGCGACGCCGATAAAATGGCCCTTATCCCGGTGAAAAACGTGGCAACTGAGCGTGAAGCTCTGCTCAGAAAACCGGAATGGATGAAAATCAAACTTCCGGCAGACTCGTCCCGTATCCAGGGAATCAAAGCAGCGATGCGTAAGAATGGCCTGCACTCCGTGTGCGAAGAGGCCTCCTGCCCGAACCTTGCAGAATGCTTCAACCACGGAACCGCGACCTTTATGATCCTCGGCGCGATCTGTACTCGCCGTTGCCCGTTCTGCGACGTCGCGCATGGACGGCCGGTCGCGCCAGATGCGAACGAGCCACTGAAGCTGGCGCAAACCATCGCCGATATGGGTCTGCGCTACGTCGTGGTCACCTCGGTAGACCGTGACGACCTGCGCGATGGCGGTGCCCAGCATTTTGCCGACTGCATCAGCGCCATTCGCGAGAAAAACCCGTCGATTAAGATAGAAACGCTGGTCCCGGATTTCCGCGGCCGTATGGATCGCGCCCTTGATATTCTGACGGTGACCCCGCCAGACGTCTTTAACCACAACCTCGAAAACGTGCCGCGTCTCTATCGGCAGGTACGTCCGGGCGCGGATTATAACTGGTCGCTGAAGCTGCTGGAGCGTTTTAAAGAAGCGCACCCGGAAATCCCGACGAAATCCGGCCTGATGGTCGGTCTGGGTGAGACCAACGATGAAATCATTGAGGTGATGCGCGATCTGCGTCGTCATGGCGTCACCATGCTGACGTTAGGTCAATATCTGCAGCCGAGCCGTCACCACCTGCCGGTACAGCGCTACGTCAGCCCGGAAGAGTTCGAAGAGATGAAAGCAGAAGCAATGGCGATGGGCTTCACCCACGCCGCCTGCGGCCCCTTCGTTCGCTCTTCCTACCATGCCGACCTGCAGGCTAAAGGGATGGAAGTTAAATAATTCCCCCCTCTCCTGTGCCGCTGCGTCCTTCCGGCGTAGCGGCCGCTTACCGCGTCACTTGCTCCTTGCGCCAGTAACAGTTGGTTGCATCTTTCCCGCGCGGCGTCGCCAAAAATGACAAAGGCCGCAACGATAAACGTCGCGGCCCCTTCGCCGTCCAGCCAGTCTCCATCCGGGAGCGTCTGGTCAATTACTCTTTATGAGAGAGCTTCTGCGCCGGCGCTTCTTCTTCCGCGGTGGTCTTCTTCGCGCTATCGTCATCCTCGTTCATGGCTTTTTTAAAGCCCTTGATAGCCGAACCCAGGTCGCCGCCCAGCGTACGTAATTTCTTGGTACCAAACACTAAGATAATCAGTGCTGCGACTACCAGCAGTTTGGTAATACTAATCTCACCCATAGCTAACCTTCTTCTCTATACAAGCTGCGAATACGCCATCATACACGCATTTATCCGTCATATTGTAATCCACCTGTGCGTGGGCTGCGTGATGAAGCCCATGGCCTCCCCTACAAGGAGTTTGCGCAGGGGTGTCCGTCCTGACGTGCACAGCGAATTATTGGGATAAACAATACGGGTATTTGACGCGCGGACACAATAGCAATCTGTAACAAGGTGAATCAAGTCTTGTTTAAAAAAACATCACAATAATTGCGGCGGCGCAAATCGTCGGTTGAGCAATACCGGCAAACGCTCGCGAACGCGCGCAAGGTAGTCCGCGGAGAGTTCGGCAAAGATCAGCTGCGGCTCGCTCCCTGCTCCAGCCAGCGTGGTTCCCAGCGGATCAATAATCCGGCTCTGTCCAATATTACGCGTCCCACACTCGCCTGCCGCCACGATATAGCAGGTGGTATCAAGGGCGCGCGCCGCCAACAGCGTCGCCCAGTGGTGCTCTTTCTGTGGCCCTCTCACCCATGCGGTGGGCAGTACCAGCAGATCTGCCCCGTTCAGCGCCAGCGACAGCGCCAGTTCCGGAAAGCGAAGGTCGTAGCAGGTCATCAAGCCAACGCGGAATCCCTCCACCTCAATCACCGGCGGGATCTGCTGGCCGGGATCCACCCGCCGCGACTCCTGCATCGTGAAAGCATCATATAAATGAAGTTTATGATAATGGGCCACCACTTCACCTTGACGCAACACCACCAGCGTGTTGGTCGCCCTCCCCTGTCCCGACGGCACGTGCAGTGTCAACACCGTGGTCAGACGGTTTTGCTCGCTTTCAGCCAGCAACAGCTGTAAAAATTCCCCGTCCAGCGGCTGAGCCGATTTCACCGACAAATCCGGGTCGCTGTCATCTCGCGCCAGCAACGCCTCCGGCAGCACCAGCAGTGCCGCCCCTTCTCGCGCAGCCTGCTGCATCATGGCCACACAGGTCTGCGCATTCGTCCGCCATACTGGCGTGACGGCAAATTGTCCTGCCGCTACTCGCATGCTCTCCTCCGGTCAGGTTATGCATAGCCAATCGCGCCCATAGCGCGCTACACTTGACACTCTCAACTATCAAATAACAGGAAACGACCGTGTTTCAACTTCTTTGCGCCGTTTTTATTGGCGGCGGCACCGGCAGCGTATTACGCTGGTGGCTCGGCATGAAGCTCAATCCTGTGCACCATGCTATCCCGATTGGGACCCTGACCGCCAACCTGGTAGGCGCCTTTGTGATCGGTGCCGGACTGGCGTGGTTTAATCGCCTCACCGGTATTGACCCGATGTGGAAACTGCTTATCACCACGGGATTTTGCGGCGGCCTGACGACCTTCTCCACCTTCTCTGCAGAAGTCGTATTTCTTCTGCAGCAGGGGCGGGTGAGCTGGGCGCTACTCAACGTCGCGGTAAATTTGCTCGGGTCGTTTGCCATGACGGCAGTCGCCTTCTGGCTCTTTTCACAGGCAGCCAGCCGCTAAGCGCGCGGCAAACAGGCAAAAAAAAACCCGCTATTAGCGGGTTTTTATATTCTACTGACGCGTTGCTTACAGAGCGATTACGTTTGCAGCAGAAGGGCCTTTGGCACCGTTAGTGATTTCGAACTCTACGCGCTGACCTTCAGCCAGAGTTTTGAAACCGTTGGACTGGATTGCAGAGAAGTGTACGAATACATCTTTGCTGCCATCTTCCGGAGTAATGAAACCGAATCCTTTGGACTCATTAAACCACTTAACGTTACCTTTAATCTTAGACATCAAAATTACCTTTATATGAAAAATCGACACTAATGCTGTGTCGGGTATCAGTACACCAATTGTGGTACCTTTTGTCCAGTGCAACTTTGCTAAAAAGTGATAAAAGTCGCTATCTTTTTTAGTGGGTAACGCTTTAGTCCTTGTTTTTCAACAAGACGCGCCACTTATCTCATTTATTGCTAAGACTTAGCGAATTAAAACTGAATACGCGCCCAGGCGAAGTAAACGTTACCGTTATTGTAGGTGCCAGGAATATAGGTCATCTGGAACGTTGCCGGGCCGTAACCTATTGATGCCAATGGCAGGATCACCGGGATCGGGATGTAGTCCCAGTTGTCACGCGCCGTCACCCCAAGGGTATAGCCGAGTCCAAGGCGGAAATTTTGATCCGTCAGCGGGCGCCAGGTCTTCTCCCAACCATAGCCGCCGATAGGCTCCCACTTATTGAAAGAGTCTTTGAACGCCATCAGATACAGACCGTGCCAGTTCCCTTTCTCATCCCAGCGGGAGACGCCGAAACCCGCCCCCCATGGACGTTCGTTATACTTATCGGTCTTTTCCTTATCATAGGCAAACCGCGCGTGCCAGGTGATGGCAGGAACGTACAGATCATAGTGCTCCGGCTCATTCCAGGTCTGTGCCACGTTATTACTTAAGGTATGGTAACCTTCGCTAAGGGTCGATGAAAATGACGCGCTGGCGTTTCCGGATACCAATAACCATCCTAAAAAACCAAGAGAAAACAATGATAAACGACGTAGCATCAACACTTTTCTATTACCACTTTCATTTTAAAGTCACCTAAAATTGCAAAGATAGACTCAACACAGGCTGAACGAAATAAGGCAAACTCCTGATTTTCACCTGATGTCTATCAGCACTTCTTAACTATCCATCTGGTGATTATATCCAGGCGCGATGGAGTAAGCGTAGTTCTTAGCGCTTTATTGATTTGCATCAGCGAGTTTCGTCGCTTTTTTCGGCACATTCGCACACTAAAATTTGGTGTGACGCTTTTTTATCTACATATTCTTTGGGCCTAGGGGTAATAAATGCTGACGTTTGTTGAGATCCTGATTGGGATTGTGGTCATTGTGGGCGTTGCCCGCTATATCATTAAGGGCTATTCGGCCACCGGGGTACTGTTCGTCGGAGGGCTAATCTTATTGATTGTCAGCGCCCTGCTGGGACATAAAGTCCTGCCGGGCAATACCGACAGCACCGGTTATTCTGCCACCGATATTATTGAATACATTAAGATTCTACTCATGAGCCGCGGCGGCGATCTGGGTATGATGATTATGATGCTGTGCGGTTTCGCCACCTATATGACCCACATTGGTGCCAATGATATGGTGGTCAAATTAGCGTCAAAACCGCTGCGTTATATTAACTCGCCCTATCTGTTGATGATTGCCGCCTACTTTGTCGCCTGTCTGATGTCGCTGGCGGTCTCTTCGGCCACCGGCCTTGGCGTGCTGCTGATGGCGACACTGTTCCCGGTCATGGTTAACGTCGGGATCAGCCGCGGGGCGGCGGCCGCCATTTGCGCCTCACCGGCAGCGATTATCCTCTCCCCTACTTCAGGTGACGTGGTGCTGGCGGCGAAAGCCGCTGAAATGCCGCTGATCGATTTTGCTTTCAAGACCACGCTGCCGATCTCCATCGCGGCGATCATCTGCATGGCGATCGCCCATTTTTTCTGGCAGCGCTATCTGGATAAAAAAGAGAACATTTCCCACGAGATGCTCGACGTCAACGAGATCACCACCACCGCTCCGGCGCTGTATGCCATCCTGCCGTTTACTCCAATCATTGGTGTGCTGATCTTTGATGGCAAATGGGGGCCAGAACTGCACATTATTACCATCCTTGTCGGCTGCATGCTGCTGGCGGCGGTTCTGGAATTTCTGCGCGGGTTTAACACCAAAAACGTCTTCAGCGGGCTGGAGGTTGCCTACCGTGGCATGGCCGACGCCTTCGCCGGCGTAGTGATGCTGCTGGTTGCCGCGGGCGTCTTTGCCCAGGGGTTAAGCACTATCGGCTTTATTAACGGCCTGATCTCCATCGCCACCTCCTTCGGCTCGGCCAGCATTATTCTGATGCTGGTGCTGGTGATCCTGACCATGCTGGCGGCCATGACCACCGGCTCCGGCAATGCCCCGTTCTATGCCTTTGTTGAGATGATCCCCAAACTGGCTCACTCCTCCGGCATCAACCCGGCTTACCTGTCGATTCCGATGTTGCAGGCCTCGAACCTCGGCCGCACGATATCGCCAGTCTCCGGCGTGGTCGTCGCCGTTGCCGGGATGGCGAAGATTTCGCCGTTCGAAGTGGTCAAGCGCACCTCCGTGCCGGTGCTCGTTGGCCTGCTGGTAGTGATTGTTGCCACTGAAATCCTGGTACCCGGCAGCGCGGTCCGCTAATGGTCTAACCACGTGAAAAGGCGCCAGCAGGCGCCTTTTTTATGCTTTAATAACTTCCCGTTATCTTTTGCCATCCACAATCAGGAATAAACATGTTCAGGAAGGATTTCGCCGCGCTTGCCCTGGTGCTCACCGCCACTCAGGCCGGCGCTGAACCGCTCACCGCGACGCGATACGCTGATTTTGATCGCTATGTCCTTGCCCTCTCCTGGCAAACCGGATTCTGTCAGAGCATGCAGGACCGCAACCGTAACGAACCGGAAGAGTGTCGGCTGCAGCAGGAAACCGCGAATAAAGCCGATTTTCTGACCGTACATGGTCTGTGGCCCGGGCTGCCAAAGTCCATTGCCGCGCGCGGAGTGGATGAACGTCGCTGGATGCGCTATGGCTGCGCTACGCGCCCGGTACCCAACATGCCGGAAGTGAAAGCGAACCGCAAATGCCAGGCGGCAGAGACCGGGCTGTCGCTGGAGATGGCCAACAAGCTCAATAATGTGATGCCGGGCTCAGGCGGCACTTCCTGCCTGGAACGTTACGAATATGCCAAACATGGCGTCTGCTTCGGCTTCGATCCCGACAGCTATTTTGGCACCATGGTGCGCCTGAATGGCGAAATTAAGCACAGTCCGGTCGGTGATTTCCTCGCCAAACACTATGGCCAAACCGTCAGCCGTGCCGACTTCGACGCCGCCGTGGCCCGCGCCTGGGGCCCACAAAGCGTAAAGGCGTTTAAATTAACCTGTAACGGTAATCCAGCCTATTTGACCGAGATGCAAATCTCCCTTAATGCCGCGACGATCAACGCCCCGCTGACCCCCGCCGCATTTCTGCCGCAGCCTCACCCGGGCAACTGCGGAACGCAGTTTATTGTGGACAAGGTGGGCCAGTAGCGAAAAACGGCGTACTGTCGAGAAATCTCGGCCTGCCAGGACGCGTTGCACGCTGATTGTGCGTTTCATCACTTCAAACTACCGGCAACTCTCAGTATGATGGGCAGACCTTAACCCTTGCCCTTTTCGGCGAGGGTTTTCTTTTACGGACAGGTTCCTGGATAACATGGAGTATGCAATGACCAGACCCGCAATCATCATTAACGAACTGGATGCCGAACGTATCGACAGGCTGCTGGAGCAGCCGGCTTTTGCTAACTCACCGGTTGCCGATGCGCTGAATGACGAACTCGACCGCGCGCAAATGCTGGCGCCGGAAGCGATGCCGCATGACGTCGTCACCATGAACAGTACGGTTAAATTTCGTGATTTAACCAGTGGCGAAGAGCGCGTGCGGACGCTGGTGTTTCCGTCGCAGGTGACCGACAGCGCCAGCCAGCTATCCGTCCTCGCACCGGTAGGCGCTGCGCTGCTGGGCCTGAAGGTTGGTAGCACCATTCACTGGGAGCTGCCGGGCGGGGCGTCGACCCACCTGGAAGTGCTGGCCCTGCTGTACCAGCCGGAAGCCGCTGGCGAATTCCACCGCTAATTTCCGCTGCCTGAGGCGTGTCGCGCTTTATTCAGAGGATGTCCACACATCCTCTTTCTGCTGTTTCTTCCCCCGCTAACGTTTTTTTACGCTTTCCGCCCGTCGGTCTGACAGTTTTGCGACCTGAATGACACAATATCCGCATATAATATGTTGATATAGACGCAACCGAACAAGGAGGAATGCATATGTATAAGACAATCATTATGCCCGTTGATGTCTTTGAGATGGCGCTGAGCGACAAGGCCGTCCGACATGCGGAGTTTCTGGCCCAGCAGGATGGGGTGATCCATCTGCTGCATGTATTACCCGGTTCAGCGAGCTTTACCATGAGCCGCTTTACCGCCGACCTGCGGCGTTTTGAAGAGCATCTGCAGCATGAAGCGGAAACCCGCCTGCAGACGATGGTCAGCCACTTCAGCATTGACCCGTCTCGTATCAAGCTGCATGTGCGTTTTGGCAGCGTGCGCGATATGGTGAATGAGCTGGCCAGCGAAATTAATGCCGATGTGGTGGTGATTGGTTCGCGCAACCCGTCCATCAGTACCCACCTGCTCGGCTCTAACGCCTCAAGTGTGATCCGCCATGCCCATATCCCGGTGATGGTTGTCAGATAAGCCTGAGAAACAGGTAACAAAAAAAGAGGCTACCCCCAGGGTAGCCTCTTTGTTATGCAGGTCTATTGTCTGACTTGTTATGCGGTTTTCGTGCGGATCAGGTAGTCGAAGGCGCTCAGCGACGCTTTTGCCCCTTCCCCTGCCGCGATAATAATCTGCTTGTACGGCACAGTGGTGCAGTCGCCGGCGGCGAACACGCCTTTGACATTGGTTTCGCACTTCGCATCGATGATGATCTCACCCATACGGTTCCGCTCAACGGCGCCTTCCAGCCAGGTGGTGTTTGGCAGCAGGCCGATCTGGACGAAAATGCCCGCCAGCGCAACATGATGCTCATCACCGCTCACCCGGTCACGATACTGCAGGCCGGTCACTTTGCTGCCATCGCCTTTCACTTCCGTGGTCTGCGCATTGAGAATGATGTCGACATTCTTCAGGCTGCGGACCTTATCCTGCAGCACCTGGTCAGCTTTCATCTCTGGAGCGAACTCCAGCAGGGTTACGTGCTCGACAACGCCTGCCAGGTCGATGGCCGCTTCCACGCCGGAGTTCCCGCCGCCAATTACCGCTACGCGTTTGCCCTTAAACAACGGACCATCGCAGTGCGGGCAGTAGGTCACGCCTTTGGTGCGATACTGATCTTCGCCCGGCACGTTCATATTGCGCCATTTGGCGCCGGTGGCGATGATGACGCTGCGCGCCTTCAGCACCGCGCCAGAGGCGGTTTCAATCTGATGCAGACCGCCCTCTGTCGCCGCCGGCGTCAGTTTGGTCGCGCTTTGGGAGTCGATCACATCGACGTTATAGTCATTGACGTGCGCTTTCAGCGCGCCGGCCAGCTTCTGGCCTTCGGTTTTCGGTACCGAAATATAGTTTTCGATATCTACGGTATCCAGCACCTGACCGCCGAAGCGCTCGCCCATCAGGCCGGTACGGATACCCTTACGCGCAGAGTAGACCGCTGCCGCCGCGCCGGACGGGCCGGAGCCGACGATCAGCACATCATAGGCGTCACGTTGGTTCAGCTCTTCCGCTGCGCGTTTTTCCGCGCCGGTATCCACTTTGGCGACGATTTCCGTCAGGGTCATCCGCCCCTGGCCAAACTCCTGGCCGTTCATGAATACCGCCGGCACGCCCATCACGTTGCGTTCGGTGATCTCATTCTGGAACGTCCCGCCGTCAATCGCCGTGTGCTTGATGCGCGGATTGAGCACCGCCATCAGGTTCAGGGCCTGCACCACGTCCGGGCAGTTATGACAGGAGAGCGAGTAGTAGGTTTCAAATTCAAAATCACCGTCGATATCGCGGATCTGCTCCAGCAGCGACTGGGCCTCTTTCGACGGATGGCCGCCGGTCCACAGCAGCGCCAGTACCAGCGAGGTAAACTCGTGGCCCAGCGGAGAGCCGGCGAAGCGCGGGCCCTGGTCGGAACCGGGATTGGTAATTAAGAAAGACGGCTTACGTACCGCCAGCGTGTTGTCTTCTTTAAAAGTGACTTTATCTGACAGTTCAGCGATTTCAGCCAACAGTTCCTTGATCTCTGCCGATTTAGCGCTGTCATCCAGCGTGGCAATCAGCTCAACAGGTTTGGTCAGCTTCTCAAGGTAGGCCTTGAGCTGGGTTTTCATGTTGGTGTCGAGCATTGTTATCTCCTGGGCTTAAAACATCATCATGCAAGCGGCCTCGTCGGCAGCCTGAATGCGCTTGCATCATGGTGTTGGAATAAAACGGGCGCGAAAGCGCCCGTTGATTACCGGGAATAAAACGAATTAGATCTTACCAACCAGATCTAAAGAAGGAGCCAGCGTCGCTTCGCCTTCTTTCCATTTTGCCGGGCACACTTCGCCTGGGTGGGAAGCGACGTACTGCGCTGCTTTGATTTTACGCAGCAGGTCAGACGCGTCACGGCCGATACCTTCAGCGGTAACTTCGATCGCCTGGATGATACCCTGCGGGTCAACCACGAAGGTGGCGCGGTCAGCCAGACCTTCATCTTCACGCATGTTGTCGAAGTTACGGGTCAGGGCGCCAGTCGGGTCGCCGATCATTGCATATTTGATTTTGGCAATGGTTTCAGAGCTGCTGTGCCACGCTTTGTGGGTGAAGTGGGTATCGGTAGACACAGAGTAAACGTCTACGCCCAGCTTCTGCAGTTCTTCATAGTGGTCAGCCACGTCGCCCAGTTCAGTCGGGCAGACGAAGGTGAAGTCAGCCGGATAGAAGAAGAAGACGCTCCAGCGGCCTTCGGTGTCTTTCTCGGTGACTTCGATGAATTCACCATTTTTGAATGCCTGGTTTTTGAACGGTTTGATTTTGGTGTTAATTAAGGACATCTATACTTCCTCCGTGTTTTCGTTGAGGTCTAAGTTAACGAATTTTTCCTGACCCGACCAATGCGTTTACATTATCGAATCAATAAGCGTTATCTAACAACCGGAACAAGACAACTCTGTGAACCTGTCGACGCGTTCAGCGCTAATCGCTGTTTTTCGCATCATTTGCCGCGACAAAAGTAAAAAGGCCACCTTTTCAGGCGGCCCCGTTACCTGAAATACCCGAAGGTAGGTTCAGCGCCAGTCAGACTGGCTATGTGTTGCGCTCTACATTACCTTAATGTAACAGCATCCAGGATTACATCACCCACGCCAGGAAAGGGCAATCCGTCGTTCTGCTGATCTTGCCTATGACTGTGATAGGTTCGGCAATCGTTTTACCCTTTCCTGCTGATTTTACAAGGAATACGCATGTTAAAACGTCTGCTGTTGCTTAGCTTTCTGCCTGTATGCAGTTATGCGCAAGATCTGCCCGCCCCGGTAAAAGCGATTGAAAAACAGGGCATTACTATCATAAAACCGTTTGACGCCCCGGGAGGAATGAAAGGCTGGCTGGGTAAATATCAGGATATGGGCGTCGCCATCTACCTGACGCCAGACGGCAAGCACGCGATCTCCGGCTATATGTATGATGAGAACGGCACTAACCTTAGCGAGCAGCTGTTTCAGAAAGAACTTTATACCCCGGCAGGACAGGAGATGTGGAAAAAAATGGCCAGCGCACACTGGCTGCAGGATGGCCACAAGGACGCCCCGATCGTGCTGTATGTTTTTGCCGATCCCTTCTGCCCTTACTGCAAACAGTTCTGGCAGCAGTCCCGTCCGTGGGTCGAGGCGGGCAAAGTACAAATTCGTACCCTGCTGGTGGGGGTGATCAAACCGGAAAGCCCGGCCACCGCCGCGGCCATCCTCGCCACCGCCGATCCGGCGAAAACCTGGCATGATTACGAGCAATCGAACGGAAAAATGGCCCTGACGATCCCGAAAGCTATTCCGCCGGAGAAGATGAAAGTACTCAACGTTAATCAGCAGCTGATGGATGAGCTGGGGGCCAACGTCACGCCGGCCATTTACTATATGAATAAAGATAATATGCTGCAGCAGGTGGTCGGCCTGCCGGATAAAGAAAAACTGCATATTATGATGGGCGAAGCAGAGTAATCTGATTGCATTATGGCGCCAGATAATAGCCACCGCTGGCGCCACTAGTGTAAATAAGGTATATTTAGCAGAACTTAAAATTATTTGCCGATAACTAAATTCACACTGCAAATACTAAGCCACTCAACATTCTCATTAAGAATATTTCAACCCGCCCTGGTAATACAAAGGACTGCGTTAATGGCAAATCTTTACGATCTGAAAAAGTTCGATTTGAATTTATTGGTTATTTTTGAATGTATCTATCAACATTTAAGCATCAGCAAAGCGGCGGCAATGTTATTTATCACCCCATCGGCGGTGAGTCAGTCGTTGCAGCGTTTGCGCCAGCAGTTAAACGATCCGTTATTTGTTCGCGTCGGTAAAGGCATGACCCCCACGACCGCCTGCGTGAATCTGCATTATCATTTGCAACAAAATCTCGAACAGCTGGAAAAAACGATTAATCTCAATAATCGCTCCGAATTACGTAAACGAATCGTCATCTATGGCCCACCGCTGTTCTGTTCAGTCAACAGCCATTTTATGATTAACCAGCTCTGTCATCAGGCCAATTTGCAGATTGAGCACCATAATCTGACCACCACGGAGTCCGCTGAGGAATTACTGGCCTATCGCCAGGCCGACCTGGTGTTCACCCGCATGCCTATTACCAATCGCGCCACCGTCTGCCAGCCCTATCAAACGGTGCAAACCCTGGCAGTGTGCCGGGCAAACCATCCGCGGCGCGAGCAGCTCACCTCGGTTGATGCGCTGGCGCAGGAGTTTTTCACTCACTATATCACCAACGATCCGGTTATTCAGCGCGTCCAGCAAAGCAGCGCGCCGTGGCTCAACCCGCGTAATATTGCCTTTCGCAGCGACTCGTTTATGACCATTCTTAACATGATCAATAAAACCGATTTAATTGGCGTTATTCCGTCCTATTTATATGAATTTATTTCACCCACGATGCCGCTGCACACGATCAATATTGCGGATCTTTTCCCGGAGATCACCATATATATTAATTACCATAATTCATCTTCTCAAAATCATTTCTTGTCTGAATTAATCACCATTCTAATGAATGACAGAAAGACATCCGTTCCTCAGCTTAATAACAGTGAGTAATCAGTCCCTTTTTCTCCCCCGAGAAGGCCAGAGTAAAAATCGACCATTAATTTTCCAGACCTCATCGCTTATACTGAGAAAACGGGAATCTCTACGATTAAAGGATTAATGGTCATGTCCTTCACCAAATATCCCTTACCGGAATCGGTGCTACAGGCAACTGAGCAGCGGATCCAATGGGTCATGGATAATTTTTCGCGCATCTGTGTGTCTTTCTCCGGGGGGAAAGACTCCACCGTTATGCTGCATTTAACCGCGCAGGCGGCGCGGCGACAGGGGAAAAAAATCTGCGTGCTGTTTATCGACTGGGAGGCGCAGTTCTCCTGCACCATCGCCCACTGTGAAAAACTGCGCACGCTGTATCAGGATGTTATCGACACCTTTTACTGGGTCGCTCTGCCGCTCACCACCCAGAATGCTCTGACGCAGTATAAACCCCAATGGCAATGCTGGGAGCCCGGTGCCAACTGGGTCCGCCAGCCGCCGCCGTGGGCCATTACTCATCCGGGCTATTTTCCGTTTTATCAACCGGGAATGAGCTTTGAGTCCTTTGTCAGCCACTTTGCCGAGTGGTTTTCGCAACGACGCCCCGCCGCCGTGCTGGTGGGTATTCGCGCCGACGAGTCACTGAATCGTTTTATGACGATTTCGTCACAGCGTAAACAGCGCTTCGCCGACGATAAACCGTGGACCACCTCAGCGCCGGGCGGCCACGCCTGGTATATCTACCCGCTCTATGACTGGAAAACCGCCGATATCTGGACCTGGTTTGCCAAAAGCGGCCAGTCCTATAACCCGCTGTACGATCTGATGTATCAGGCCGGGGTGCCGCTGCGCTATATGCGCATTTGCGAACCATTTGGTCCCGAGCAGCGTCAGGGGCTGTGGCTCTACCATGTGCTGGAGCCTGAGCGCTGGGCGTTGATGTGTCAGCGGGTGAGCGGCGCGCACAGCGGCGGGATCTATGCCGGACATGATAATCAGTTCTACGGGCATCGAAAAATCGACAAGCCCGACCATTTAACCTGGAAAAGCTACGCCCTGTTCCTGCTCGACAGCATGCCGGAAACCACCGCCGAGCACTATCGCAACAAAATCGCCGTCTATCTGCGCTGGTATCAGAAAAAAGGGATGGAGGACATCCCGGATACCCAGCCCGCGGACATTGGCACTAAAGATATCCCGTCCTGGCGGCGAGTCTGCAAGGTGCTGCTCAATAATGACTACTGGTGCCGCCAGCTCTCGTTTAGCCCGACCAAAAGCAGCCATTATCAGCGCTACCGCAAACGCATGGAAAAACATCGCCAACAATGGGGGATATTATGCAACAACAACTGACGCAGGCGTTGGATGCTTACCTGAATACCCTGGATGACGAGGCGCGCATCGAGGCAATTAACGCGTTTCGCCAGGTGCTCCATCAGCACAGTCCCTTCCGCGACCAGCCCGTTGACTGCGTACTGTGGGTGAAACAGGAGCAGGTCATCCCTAACGACTACAACCCGAATAACGTGGCGCCGCCGGAAAAACGCCTTTTGCAAACCTCGCTGGAAACCGATGGTTTTACCCAACCGGTCGTCGTCATCCAGCAAGGCCCGCGGGCGTATACCATTGTCGACGGCTTTCACCGTCATGAACTGGCCGCCAGCAAAGCGTCACTGAAAAAAATGCTGAATGGTTATCTGCCGGTCACCTGCCTGACGGACGGGATCGCCTCGCGTGACGGGCTGATAGCGGCAACAATCCGCCATAATCGGGCCCGCGGACGTCATCAAATCCACGCTATGTCGGAGATCGTCCGCGAACTGACCCAGCTAGGCTGGACGCCGCAGAAAATCGGCAAAGAGCTGGGGATGGATGCCGATGAGGTACTGCGCCTGAAGCAAATCAGCGGCCTGACGGAGATGTTCGCCGGCCGCCAGTTCTCTCAGGCGTGGACCATTAAATAGCTACAGCTGACACAAACGCGCCGCCGCGGCCAACAGGGTCGCCGGCTGCTTGGCGAAGCACAGCCGGATCAGCTTATGCGGGAACGGATCGGCGCAGAAGACGGAGAGCGGGATCGCCGCCACGCCAATCTCCGTGGTCAGCCAGCGACAGAAGCTGACGTCGTCCAGATCGGAGATAGCGCTATAGTCCGCCAGCAGGAAATAGGTGCCTTCACAGGGCAGAAGTTCCAGTCGGCCTGGGCGCAGCGCCTCAATAAACAGATCGCGGCGTTCCCGATAAAACGCCGGCAGCTCGCGATAGTGCTCCGGCGCCTCGCGCAGCATATCGGCAATCGCCAGCTGCGCCGGGGTATTCACTGAAAAGGTCAGATACTGGTGCACCTTGCGCAGCTCGGCGCTGATGGCCGCCGGAGCCACGCAGTAGCCGACCTTCCAGCCGGTCATATGAAAGGTTTTGCCAAACGAGGAGACCGCCACCGCCCGCTCGCGCAGCTGCGGATGCGCCAGCACGCTGGCGTGGCCGTCAGCGGCGAAACAGATATGCTCATAAACCTCATCGCTGAGGACATAGATCTCGCGTTCGGCGATTGCCTGCCACAGGGCAGCAAAATCCTCGCGCTGCCAGACGGTGGCCGAGGGATTGTGCGGGGTATTGAGGATCACCAGCCGGGTTTTATCGCTCAGCGCCGCCGCGAACTGCTGCCAGTCGACGCGAAAATGCGGCGGCTGCAGCGCAATGCGGCGTAACTCGCCGCCGGCCAGCGCCACCGCCGGAGCATAGCTGTCGTAGCTGGGATCAAAACAGATCACCTCGTCGCCGCGGCGTACCAGGGCGGTGATCGCCGCATACAGGGCCTCGGTCGCGCCGGCGGTGACCGTGATATCGCTGTTGACATCGGGCAGGTAACCATACAGCTCCGCGGTCTTGCTGGCGATCGCCTCGCGCAGCGCCGGCACGCCGGTCATCGGGGCATATTGATTCGCCCCCTGGGCGACGTGGTAGGCCAGGCGCTCCTGAAGATAGCGCGGGCCGTCGAAATCGGGAAAGCCCTGTGACAGATTAATAGCCTGATACTGCTGGGCCAGGGCGCTCATCTGGGTAAAAATCGTGGTGCCGAGCGCCGGCAGTTTACTCTCTGGAATCAACGGGTTATTACTCATTCTTTTTTTACCGATTGTAATGCTGTTGTTGAAGCCACTATAACACGATGTTAATATTTGGCAATCAAGACGCTTAGACGTCTAAATGCTAATGTTATTCCACGCCACGCCCACTCTGGAGAAACCATGATCCGCGCCATCGTGACCGACATAGAAGGCACCACCAGCGATATCCGCTTCGTGCATAACGTGCTGTTCCCCTACGCCCGCGAACGACTGGCCGGCTTTGTCACCGCTCAGCAGCACGCTGAACCGGTCAAAACCATTCTCGACAACCTGCGCCGCGAGACAGACGCCCCGGCCGCCAGCACCGCCGACCTTATCACTACCCTCTTCGCCTTTATGGACGAAGACCGTAAATCCACGGCGCTAAAGGCGCTACAGGGGATCATCTGGCGCGACGGCTACCTCAACGGCGACTTTACCGGCCATCTCTATCCGGACGTACTGCCGGCCCTGGAGAAATGGAAAGCGCAGGGTATTGATCTGTATGTATATTCCTCAGGCTCCGTCGCCGCGCAGAAATTGTTATTTGGCTACAGCGATGAAGGTGATATTACTCATCTGTTCACGGGCTATTTCGATACCCTGGTAGGCGCCAAACGCGAGGTGCAGTCCTACCGTAACATTGCTGAACACCTGGGCCACGCCCCCGGCGCTATCCTGTTCCTGTCGGATATCCATCAGGAACTCGACGCCGCCGAGGCCGCGGGTTTGCGCACGATCCAGCTGGTACGCGGCGACCGCGACCCGGCGAGCCACCATCCTCAGGTTCAGCGTTTTGACGACATTCATCCGGAGCAGATCCCAGCATGAGCGCATTAACCCTATTTTCCGTGACCGATCCGCAAACACCGCTCTGGCACAGCACCGACGCCAACGCGATTCAGGCGCAGCTTAACGCCAAAGGCGTCCGCTTCGAACGCTGGCAGGCCGACCGCGACCTCGGCGCAAATCCCAGCCCAGAAACGGTGATTGCCGCCTATCAGCACGCAATTGACAAACTGGTCGCCGAAAAGGGCTACCAGAGCTGGGACGTCATCAGCCTGCGCGCCGATAACCCGCAGAAAGCGGCGCTGCGGGAAAAATTCCTTAACGAGCACACTCATGGTGAAGATGAGGTCCGTTTCTTTGTCGAAGGCGCCGGCCTGTTCTGCCTGCATATTGGCGACGAGGTGTTCCAGGTGCTGTGCGAAAAGAACGATCTGATTTCGGTTCCCGCCCACACCCCGCACTGGTTTGATATGGGCTCAGAACCGAACTTCACCGCCATTCGCATTTTTGATAACCCGGAAGGCTGGATCGCCCAATTCACCGGCGACGATATCGCCAGCGCCTACCCGCGGCTGGCGTAACGCCGCGCTGTCATCACACGCTTTCCCGGGGACGGCGCCTGGCGCGCCGCCCCCGGGCTATCCGATCGCCACCACCTAAAGCGCAATAAACGTCGGCGGGTCAAAGGCGGTGATCGGCGGCAGTTCCTCTCGCCACGGAGCGATCTCCACCCAGCAGCTCTGGGCGCTACAGCCCTGCCCCAGGCGCGAACTGCCGCGATCCTCGGTTAACACGTTGGGATTGCCGTGCTTATCGAGCGATCCTTTTTCTTTGGGATCCAGCGGGTCATACCAGGCGCCGGTGGACATCTGCACCACCCCCGGCAAAATCTGCTCGCTCAGGTGCACGCCCGCCAGAATCGCCCCGCGGTCGTTATAGACCTTCACCACGCAGCCTTCGCGGATGTCTCTTGCCTGCGCATCGCTCGGATGCATCCACAGCGGCTCGCGTCCCTGAATTTTCGTCGCCCGGCTGACGCTGCCGTGGTCGTACTGACTGTGCAGGCGGGCGCGCGGCTGACTGGAGAGCAGATGAAGCGGCCAGCGCGCCGCCTCCTGCCGCTGGCGGGCGGCCTCTTCCTCATCCCACCACGGATGGCCAGGGCATTCACGATAGCCAAACCCGGCGACGGTGGCGGAAAAGAGTTCAATCTTGCCGGAGGGCGTGGTGAGCGGATAGCGCTGCGGATCGGCGCGAAAATCGGCGAGAAAGATCTGCGGCCGCTCCGGCGCACTGTACTCCAGCACCCCCTGCTGCCAGAACGCCTCGAATGAGGGCAGCGTAATGTCCTCCTCTTCGGCCCGCGGTCTTGACTCCTCATAGAGATGACGCAGCCACTGCCCGGCGTCACGTCCTTCGCTGAACTGTTCTCCGAAGCCCAGCCGTTCGGCCAGATCGCAGAAAATGGCGTAATCATCACGCGCCTCGCCCACCGGCGGGATCTGCGCGCTCATAGCGATCATAAACCCGTCGTGGCCGCCGCAGCCGATGTCCTCTCGCTCCAGCGAGGTGGTGGCCGGCAGAACGATATCGGAAAATTTGGCCTGCGCGGTCCAGTACTGCTCATGCACCACCACCGTCTCCGGGCGGCGCCAGGCCTCGCACAGTCGGTTGAGATCCTGATGATGATGAAACGCATTGCCTCCCGCCCAGTAGACTAAACGGATATCGGGATAACGCCGCTGCTGACCGTCGAACTCATAGACTTCTCCCGGATGGAGCAGCATATCGGACAGCCGCGCCACCGGGATAACGCTGTCCACCGCATTCTCCCCGGCGGGCAAGCGCGGGCCGGAAAACGCTTTTCGCACCGCACCCGCCAGGTTGGTACAGGCGTAGCCAAACCCAAGGCCGCCGCCCGGTGTGCCGATCTGTCCCAGCAGCGCGGTCAGGGCCACCGTCGCCCAGTAGGCTTGCTCCCCCTGACGGGCGCGCTGGACAGACCAGGAGATATTCACCATCGTCCGGTGGCGGGCCATCTCCCGCGCCAGGTCGGCGATGCGCTGGGCGTCCAGGCCGGTGATCGCCGCCGCCCACGCCGGGGTTTTCGCCACGCCGTCGTGCTCGCCCAACAGATAAGCGCGATAGTGGGCAAACCCGACGGTATGGCTGGCGACAAACGCCTGGTCGTAGAGAGATTCACTGATCAGCACATAGCTCAGCGTCAGCAGCAGAGCGGTATCGGTGCCCGGCCGAATGGCCAGCCACTCGGCGTCGGCTACCGCGCTAAGATCATTGCGCACCGGGCTGATATTGATAAATCGCGCGCCGTTGGCCTGCATCTTATCCAGCCAGTACTGCAGCATATGGTCATTGGCGCCGCCGCCGTTGACCTGGGCATTGCGCAGCGGCAGTCCGCCGATGGCGACAAACAGCTGACACTCCCGCGCCAGCTCGGAAAAATGGGTATGCTGACGGTGCAGCGGGCTCAGCGGCCCGAGAATATGCGGCAGAATGCGCTCGCCCGCGGCGCTGCTATAGGTATTGGTGCTGGCGGTATACCCGCCAAATCCCTTGAGAAAGCGGTGCAGCTGGCTCTGTGCATGGTGAAAGCGCCCGGCGCTGGCCCAGCCGTAGGAGCCGCCGTAGATCGCCTCATTGCCGCAGCGCGCCTTGACCGAACGCAGCTCGCGAGCCAGCAGGTCGAGCGCCACCTCCCAGCTGACTTCGACAAAGGGCTCCTTGCCTCGCCCCTCTCGTGACGCCGGCCCCTGCTGCAGATAGCCAGCGCGCACCGCCGGACGGCGAATGCGCGTTTGGCTGGTCACCGCGTCGGGGAGCGACTGGCCGATGCGTGACGGATTTTTATCCCAGGGCACCGGATTCACCGCCACAATATCGCCTTCCTGGCTTTCTACCTGCCACGTTCCCCAGTGCATCACCGTATAATTATGCTGTTTCTTCATAGCACCCGCGTTCTTCTCAGCCAAAAACTCGTTAAAATAAATCGAGGAAATGACGGAAATATCCCCGTCCCAGCCAGACATTACTCTGCTAAAAAAAGTATTAGCCCACGCAATCACCTGCATTTCCCTGCAAGGGCCTTATTTCTCCACGCCATCACAATAAACAGAAAGCCGTCTTTATCCGTTAAATAAACACGGAAAAAGTCAAAAATAAAACCACAAAATAAAAAGGTATATTTTGCATCATGAAATATTTTCAGGTTCCCGATGGCAAAATAACATTTTTCTCTGGCGTTTCTGCGATATAACATTGCCGGCATAACTTAGACTTATTTTGTATTTGAGGTGGCGAGGTCCTTCTTGTCATGCTACCGCTCCGCAACCACCTTCATCACAGGATCATAATAACAATGTCGCAGAAGAGAAAATTATTGCCTGCCGCGCTGGGACTGCTTTCCCTTGCCTCGCTGAGCGTCACTGCCGCGGACGCCCTCTCCTTACAGGGAAAAACCATTGGCGTTGCCGTGGTCGGCACTCAGCATTTCTGGGATCGCGAGGCCTTTAAAGGCGCGACAGAGGAAGTGGAGAAACTGGGGGGGAAAGTCATTGGCGTCGATGGCGGTCGCGATAACCAGGTGCATGCCAATAATCACGATATTTTACTGTCACGCAAGGTGGATGCGGTAATTAGTATTCTCGGCGACAGCGCCGTCGAACCCAAATTTAAAGCATTGCGTGATGCCGGTATCCCGGTATTTACCGTGGATCATGTTTCACAATATTCAGTCAACAATACCACCTCCGATAACTACACTTTAGGCTCAACCATCGGCCGCTATATGGCGGATGAATTAGGCGGCAAAGGCAACGTCGCTGTATTTAACGCATTCTCCAGCGCGCTGCGTATTTGCGGCATTCGTTACGATCAGTGGAAATATGTCCTTAAGGATTATCCGGATATTCATATTATCCAGCCTGAGCTTGCGGAACAGTTTGCCAACTCACAGGAAGATGCGCGGAAGAAAACCCTCGAATTACTCAGTCAGTATCCGAAAGGCAAACTGGACGCCATCCATGTCGCCTGCTGGGATCAACCGGCCATCGGCATCGTCCAGGCGCTGGAAGAGACCGGTCGCGATAAGGACGTGAAAGTAACGGCGATCGACGCCGGTCCGGAGACCCTGGAGATCATGGCAGAGCCTGGCAGTCCGTTCGTGGCGAACGTCGCGCAGCAGCCGCATCTGATCGGCCAGACCTCTGCCGACAACGTGGCCCGCTACTTTGCCGGTCAGAAACTGCCGGTGCAAACCTTTATCCCGGTGGTCCCGGTGAAAGGTCCGCAGGAGGCGAAAGCGGTGTATAAACAGTTGGGATACGGCGAACTGCAGTGATAAATCAACACCCTGGCGGGGAGCGCCCCGCCGCGGGTCTGGTCATGGACCAGATCGGCAAACGTTTTGCCAGCGTCACCGCGCTCAATGCGGTCACCCTGCGCCTGAGCCCAGGGGAAATTCATGGCCTGATTGGCGAGAACGGCGCCGGTAAATCGACGCTGATCAAAATCCTCGCCGGCGTCTATCAGGCCGACAGCGGCAGCGTGACGCTGGACGGTCACCCGCTGCCCCTCGGCAACCCGGCTGCCATCGAAGCCGCCGGCATCCGCGTTATCCACCAGGAGCTGAACCTGATCCCGCATTTTACCGTCGCGGAATCGGTGTTTCTCGGCCAGGAGTATCGCACCCGCTGGGGGGCGCTGGATCGCCGACGGATGAAGGCCGCTACGGCGCAATTTTTCCAGCAACACTGGCAGTTGACGATCGACCCCGAACGGCTGGTGCGCGACCTGAGCCTGGCCGAACGCAAGCTGGTGCAGATTGCCCGCGCGCTGATCGACGGCGCGGCGCGGCTGGTGGTATTCGACGAGCCCACCGCGCCGCTGGAGGCGCAGGAGGCCAGTCTGGTCTCCTCCGCCATCCTGCGCCTGCGCGACCAGGGCATTGCCATTCTGTATATTTCCCACTACCTCAATGAGATAGCCACCCTCTGCGACCGCGGCACCGTGCTGCGTAACGGGGAAGTGGTCGGCTATCCGGACCGCGACCTGCTGCAGAACACCGAGGCGCTGATCGCCATGATGGTTGGCCGGGAAATCGACCAGCTCTATACCCCGCGCCAGCGCCCGGCGGCAGACACCGGGGCGGCCCCGCTGCTCTCGGTGCGCCAGCTGAGCGACGGGCAGCAGCTGCAGGATCTCTCTTTTGATATTCAGCCGGGCGAAATCGTCGGCGTCGCCGGCCTGCTGGGCGCCGGGCGCGATGTGCTGGTCGACTTACTCTACGGCTTACGCCCGGCGGAACGCGGTACCATCCACCTCGACGGCCGGCCGCGGCGCATCCGCACGCCAAAGCAGGCGATCCGCGCCGGCATGGCGCTGGTGCCGCGCGACCGCCGCCATCAGGGGCTGATCCTGCCCTTCACCACCGCCGACAATATTAATCTCGCCTCGCTGCCGGAGACCGCCACCTTGGGCTGGGAGCGGCGGGGTCTCGCCGAGCAGAAAGCGCGCGACTGGATAGAACAGCTGGCGATCCGCCCGGGACGCCCGGGGCTGCCGGTACGCTACATGAGCGGCGGTAATCAGCAGAAAGCGATCCTCGCCCGCTGGCTGGGGACCGATGCCCGGCTGTTTATTCTCGATGAACCCACCCTTGGGGTCGATATCGGCGCCCGTCGCGATATTTATCAACGGACGCGCCAGCTAGCCGATAAAGGACGGGCGGTGCTGGTCTCCTCCAGCGACGCCACCGAACTGCTCGGACTATGCGACCGGATCCTGGTCCTCTGGCGCGGCGCGCTGGCGGCCAATCTGCCCACCCACGGGCTAACGCTGGACGCCCTGCTGGTGGCGATCAACGGCGGACAGGAGCCTTCACCATGAGTACCGCTATCCTGCGTCGCGGCCGTCCGGGCCTGGCGACGCTGATTGAAAAATTTCCCCTGATCCTGTTTCTGGCGCTGCTGGTATGGCTGAGCGTACAGTCTCCCTACTTTCTCAGCTGGCAAAATATCAGCCTGATGCTGGTCCAGAGCGTTCCGCTGGCGATCCTCTGTTTCGGCCTGGTCTGCGTTATCGCCGTGGGCGGGGATGACGTGGTCTCCGGCGGCATCGACCTCTCCCTGCCGGCGACGGCGGTGCTCGGCGTCGCGCTGCTCAGCCTCGGTCTGGCCGAATGGCACACGCCGTACCTCCTGCTGCTGGCGCTGCTGGCGGCGGTTTGCCTGCTCTGCGGGGCAATTAACGGCTTGCTGGTGCTGGCGGCCGGCCTGCCGCCGCTGCTGGCCACCCTCTCGACCTCCGTGGCGTTTACCGGCCTGACAGATCTGTTGACCGGCCAGCGGCGCATCGCGGTCAGCGATCCGCTGATGGTCGCCTTTCGCGATAACAGCGTGCTGGGCCTGCCCTGGCCGCTGATCTATCTGCTGGGGGTATTTATCCTGTTCCAGTTCCTGCTCCACCACTCCCGCTTCGGCCAGCATGTGCAGGCGGTGGGCGGCAACCGCGATATGGCGCAGATGAGCGGCCTGAACGTGCGCCGCCTGACCCTGCTGGTCTGGCTGTTAGCGGGCATTGCCGCCGGGCTGGCTATTCTGCCGCTGCTCAGCCAGGGCTCCGGCAGTTCCAGCGGGACGGCCACGCCGCTGCTGCTGGAAACCGTGCTGGCGACCTTTATCGGCGCCGCCTTCTCGCGCCGTCGGGTGGTCACCATCTGGGGGGCGCTGCTGGGGGCGATTCTGGTCAATGCCCTCTCTAACGGGCTCGGCCTGCTGGGGGTCAATATCTTCTGGATGGGCGCCATTAAAGGCGGCCTGATCCTGGTGGTGCTGGCGGCATCGGCGGTCAGACACAAAGGAGGCGAGGCATGAGCCAGATAACCCTGAAAACCCCTGCCCCGACAGAACAGACGGCCAGCAGCCCGCTGGCCTGGCTATCGCGGGCCGGATTTGGCGTCATCACCCTGCTGGCCATCGCCCTGTTTGGCTGGGCGAATCCGGTATTTTTAACCGTGGATAACTGGGCCAACCTGCTGCAGGGCAGCGCGATCCTGCTGATTGTGGCGATGGCGATGACCCTGATCGTCAGCGCCGGGGCGATTGATCTGTCGGTGGGCGTTGCGCTCGATTTCGGCGCCGCCTTCGCCCTCGTCGCCCTGAAAACCTGGCATCTGCCGTGGCAGGCCGCGGTGGGCTGCGCCCTGCTTGGCGGCGTCCTGATTGGCCTGCTCAATGCCTTTCTGATCCTCATCTGCCGGATCCGCCCCTTCCTCGCCACGCTCGGCACCTGGTTTATCGCCAGCAGCGCCGAGCGCATCTATACCGACGGCGGCGGCGCGATAGCCTATCGGCGGATGGCGCCGGAATATCACGATCTGGCAGTGGGCAGCCTTGGTGGGATCCCCACGCCGGTGGTGATTGTGCTGGCGCTGTGGCTGGTGGCCTGGCTGGTCACCGAGCGCACGCTGTGGGGCAAATATGTCCGCGCCATCGGTCAGAACAGCGAAGCAGCGCGCATCGCCGGGATCCGCGATCGCCTGACCATGCTCGGCGTGCTGGTGGCCGCCTCGGCGCTCTGTGCCGTCGGCGGGGTGATCCTCTCCGCCAACCTGCGGCAGTTTACCCCGCTGGCCGGGCAGTCTTACCTGATGGACGCCATTGCGGCAGTATTTATCGGCACCGCCTTTAATCGTCTGGGCCGGGTCAGCATCCTTGGCACCCTCGGCGGCGTGCTGTTCCTTGCCATTATTGATAATGGCCTGAACCTGATGGGGCTCAATTATCTGGTGAAGGACGCGCTGGTCGGCGTGATTCTGGTGGTGGCCCTCGCCCTTTCCTTCTGGCAGGCGCGCATGCGCCAAACGCATCGCTAAACGGGAGAACGATGGCAACCTTTGACGCCGTGTTTGTCGGCCTGACTATTCTGGATATCGCCGGGCGCCCGGTGGTGGCGATCCCGCCGCGCGGCGGCGTCGCCTTTATTGAGCAAATTCGCCTCAACCCCGCCGGCACCGCCGCCGGGGCCAATATTAACGCCGCGAAGCTGGGGATCCGCACCGCAGCGGTGGCCTGCCTGGGTGAAGATGAAAAGGCCGACTTTATCCTCGCCAGCTATGCCCGGCTGGGCATCGACTGCTCGCTTATCCAGCGCACCGCGCTGAAAGAGACCTCGGCGACGATCCTGCCGATTCGCCCCAACGGCGAGCGTCCGGCCCTGCACTGCCGGGGCGCATCCGACGCCCTGTTTGTCAGTGACGCGGAATTTGACGCCGTCCTCGACTGTCGTTTCCTGCATCACGGCGGGACCGGACTGCTGGCGGCAATGGATCAGGGGCAGAGCGCGCGGCTGTTGCAGGCGGCTAAAGCGCGCGGAGTCACCACCAGCTTTGACCTTATCGCCCCGAATGAAGACACCCTTGAACTGCTGCGGCCCCTGCTGCCGTCGGTGGATTATTTCATGCCTTCGCTGGAGGAAGCCGCTTTTCTCTGCGGCGAGACCCAGCCGGAGGCCATCGGCCGTTTCTTCCTGGCGCTCGGCGTGGGCACCTGTATTCTGAAAGACGGCGAGAACGGCTCCTGGCTTATCCGTGGCGATGGCGCGCTGGAGCATATTGCGCCGTGGCCCGTCGAGGCAGTGGATACCACCGGCTGCGGCGACAGCTACTGCGGCGGGTTTATTGCCGCGCTGGCGCGCGGGCTCAGCGTGAAAGCAGCGTGTGACGTCGCCTCGGCGGTGGCCGCGCTGGTGGCAACCGGGATGGGATCGGATGCCGGGGTGGTAGACTGGGAACAGACCCAGGCTTTTATGGCGGCCCATCGCCCCTGACGTTGGACCCACGCCGCTGCAGGACGCGGCGGCGCAAGCGGCTTAACGCCACGGGTACAGCAGCGGCTCCCCGGCAACATAGCGCTGAAGATCGGCGGCAATCATCGCCGTGTGTTTGGCGATACTCTCCCGGGTGGCTCCGGCGATATGCGGCGTGATAATCACGTTATCGAACTCGGTGACAAAAGGATGATCGCGCCACAGCGGTTCGCGGTGATAAACATCCAGCGCCGCGCCGCCCAGCGGGCCGTGACGCAGGGCATCAATCAGCGCAGCCTCGTCGACCACCGCCGCGCGAGAGGTATTGATCAGCAGCGCGCCGGGCTTCATGCTGTTTAACAGCGCCGCATTCACCAGCCCGTCGCTGTGCGGCCCGCTGCTCAGATGCAGGCTGACGATATCCGCCTCGCGGAACAGCGCCTCCAGGGTCGTTTTCTGTAACCCTGGCTCATTAATATCCTCTGCGGCGACGAACGGATCCACCACCAACACCGCCATACCGAACGCCCGGGCGATACGCGCCACCCGGCGGCCAATGTTGCCATAGCCCACCAGCCCCAGCGTTTTATTGCGCAGTTCACTGCCCTTAAACACTTCATAGGGGCTTTCCGGGTTCACGTCCCAGACCACATCCCGCCGCAGGCCCTGCCGGGTGGCGGCTGCGGCATTGTCAGCCTGCGTGAATTCCCCCCGCTTCAGCGCCGCATGGGATTGCGGAATATGGCGCGCCAGGCTGAGCATCAGGCCAAACGTCAGCTCCGCGGCGGCATCGGCATTGCGCCCCGGGGTATAAAGCACCCGGATGCCGCGCGCCTGCGCGGCCTGGGTATCAATATTCACTGGATTGGCGCGGGTGCAGGCGATTACCTGCAGGCGCGGACAGGCGGCCATTACCGCGTCCGTCACCTCATCATAGCTGGTCACCAGCACCTCGGCGTCGTGGGCCAGCTCAATCAGCTGACCGGCGCTGAGCTTCGGTTTGCCCAGCGCCCATCCCTCCACCAGCAGCTCGCCCAGCGGGTGGAAGGCGCTAAGGTCGCCAGCATGCTCGGCGGTAAAAACGATTTTCATGGTTGTAGGTCCTGAGAAAAAGATTGAAGGGCGGCCTGCCTGGCCTGCCATACCGGCAGCATCTGCTCGCGCAGCAGGCGGTAAACGGGATACAGCGCCGCGTAGCGGGCATGCGCCTGAGGGCGCGGCTGATAGCGGGTCTGCGCCAGCGGAGGCGTCCCGGCCAGCGCCGCGACGCTGCGGGCCGCCAGAATCGCCGCGCCGCGCGCGCTCAGTTCGTTAAAGGCGCTGGAGACCACCGTGCGTCCGGTACAGTCGGCGATAATCTGCAGCCAGGTCGCCGAGGCTGCGCCGCCGCCGGTCAGATACAGCTCGCCGCCCTGCGGATAACCCTGCAGCGCATCGACAATGGCGAAGGCCAGGCCTTCAAACACCGCGCGCTGCAGTTCGGCGCGGGTGGTGTGCGGGCTAATGCCAAAAAAGCCGGCCCGCGCGTCCGGGCTGTAAAACGGCGCGCGTTCGCCATTGAGGTACGGCTGCCAGAAGACGCCGCCGCTGCCCGGCTCCACCTCCGCGATCGCCTGCTCCAGCCGATCCAGATCGGCGTCCAGCGAAATATGCTGCTGCAGCCAGTCAATGTTTGGCGTACCGGCCTGCATCGGAAACAGCGAGATCACCTGCCCGGCTTCGGTATGGGTGACAAAGCGCGTCGCCTCGTTCACCGTCTGCGGGCCGCGGCAGACGATCCCGGTGCAGCAGGTGGTCCCGAGGATCGTGTAGATATCCCCTTCGTTGACCGCGCCGCAGCCCAGCGCGGCGCTACAGACATCCAGCGCCCCGGCGGCCACCGGCGTCGCGGCGGGCAGTCCGGTCAGCGCCGCCACCGCGTCGCTCAGCGTGCCGGCCGGGGCATCCGGGGCCAGCAGCGGGGGAAACAGCGGCAGCAGTTCGTTCAGCCCCATCTCGTTCATCACCACCGAGGACCAGCCGCCGGTCTGCTGGTTAAGTAACGAGCTGCTGGCGTCCGTCAGCTCCAGCGCCGCCACGCCGGTCAGGCGAAAGCGGATCCAGTCCTTGGCGAAAAACAGATAGCGCGCGGCCGCCAGCCGCGCCGGCTGATACTGTTTCAGCCAGTACAGCTGCAGGCTGGTATTGCAGGGCTGCAGGTGGGTGCCGGTATCGGCGAAATAGCGGCGGTCGAAGCCGGGCCGGCGCAGCAGGTCGCTCATCAGCTCGTGGCTGCGGGTATCGCTCCACAGGATCCCCGGGCCCACCGGTTCACCCTGCGCATCGCTGAGCCAGACCCCCTCCCCTTGCCCGGCGAGGCCGATGGCCCGCAGCCGCCCCGCCTGCAGCGCCGGGTGGCGGGCAATCTGGCGCAGAATAGCCAGCACCGAATGCCACAGCTGGGTCATATCCTGTTCCGCATAGCCATTGGCCGACAGGCGGGGTGACGTGTTTTCCGCGGCGCTGGCGCAGGCGGTGAAATGCTGATCAAACAGCACCGCTTTCACCCGCGAGGTGCCAATATCAATACCAAGATAAAAATCCATACCTGCTCCGGCTCAGGGCTCGTAGCGGCGGCGCATCAGCTCGCACTCGAACAGGAACTCCAGCCCCTCCAGTTGCCGGCGGGCCTCCTGAATATCTTTCCCCCAGCAGGTCAGGCCGTGGCCGCGCAGCAGAAAACCGTAGCGCAGCGGGCGCGTTTGCGCATAATCGGCAATCCGCGCCGCCAGGGCGTCAATATCCTGGTCATTATCGAAGATGGCGACCGGCACGGTATCGAGATGGCTGTGCTGCCCGCTAAGGGTTTTCTGCATTTCATACCCCTGCAGCGCCAGCGTGTCGCTTTTTTCGATGCGCGACAGCACCGTGGCGTTGACGGTATGCACATGCAGCACCACGTTGGCTTCCGGGAACAGGCGATACACCAGGGTGTGCAGGCCGGTCTCCGCCGACGGCTTCCGGCCGGAAGGCGCCTGATTGGTGGCGATCTCAACCTGCAGAAAATCCTCGGTTGTCAGGCTGCCTTTATCGCGGCCCGACTCGCTTAGCCAGCACCAGGTGTCATCCTGACGCACCGACATATTGCCGCCGGTCGCCGGCGCCCAGCCTTTCGCCCCGATCCAATGACAGGTGGTGACCAGTTGCGCGAGTCTTTCTTGCCACATAGCAGTTCCTTAGGTTAGCGATGATTTATTTAGCCGTCTAAATGGCTATTTATCCGATACTAACACCGCTAACCGGAGGGGACAATATTTCAGGAAACACACACAAGACAAATGGTTATACCATAAATGCATATTAAATAACCTTTATTCACAGTGATTTAACCAACCGTTTTCAATACACCGCTATTCTCCACTACTCGCTGGCCAAAAACTGGCGGATCGCCCTGGCTGAAATTCTCCTCCTGCGCCAGGGATGCGCTCGCCGCCCTCCTCTGCCCTGGACTGGTGCAAAACATGGCAGGATGCCCACTAAAATGGCATCTCATCGTCTTTACCCCATCATTACTGTGCACTGTGCACATCCTGTGATATTCCCCGTGCCCGGTTTTTCCTGGCACATCTCTTGCTACTTCCGGCTATCACCGCCCATCTACCAGCCAGAGGTTCCAGGATGTCAAACAGCAATGATTTTCCCCTCGTCGAAGCGCCCGCCGCCGGACGCAAAGGCGTATTTTCCATCGCCATGGTGTTGTTCAGCTTTACCTTTTTCACCGGCACGATGTTTGCCGGCGGCAAACTCGGCGTCTCCTTTTCCATCGTCAATCTGCTGTGGATAGCCGTCATCGGCAACGCCTTGCTGGCCCTCTATGCCGCGTCGCTGGGCTGGATCGCCGCGCGCAGCGGCCTGAATACGGTGCTGATGGGCCGGTTCTGCTTCGGGGAGATCGGCAGCAAGCTGGCCGACTTTATTCTTGGCTTTGCCGAACTGGGCTGGTACGCCTGGGGGACCGCCACGGTCGCTATCTCGCTGGTGAAGATCCTCGCCCTGCCCGAGGCGCTGACCCAGCCGTTGATGGTGCTGTTTGGCATTCTCTTTTGCGTCACCGCGCTGGTGGGCTACAAGGGGCTGGACGCGCTGTCGCGCCTGTCGGTGCCATTGATGTTTGTACTGCTAATGGTCTCCATGTATCTGGCGCTGCACCACGCCGGCGGCTGGCAGGCAATGACCCGCATTGCGCCGAGCGACACCATGACCTGGTCGGCGGCCATCACCATGGTCTTCGGGACCTTCGCCAGCGGCGCCACCCAGGCGACGAACTGGACCCGGCTGGCCAACTCCAGCCGGACCGCCATTCTCGCCAGCATGGGCAGCTTCCTCATCGGCAACGGGCTGATGATCGTCGCCGGCGCCTGGTGCGCCATCGTCTATCAGCAGGCCGATATCGTCGAAGTGCTGATCCTGCAGGGGCTGTCGGTCGCCGCGGTGATCATGCTGTGTCTCAACCTGCTGACCATCCAGGGACCCACCATCTATAACGTCTCTGCCGCCGCCTGCCATCTGCTGCGCAGCGAACGTCGCCGGACGCTGACCCTCGCCGCCGCCGGGGTGGGCATTGTGCTCGCCATCGGCGGGATGTACGAAATGCTGATCCCGTTCCTCGTGCTGCTGGGCAGTATTATTCCGCCCATCGGCGGGGTGATCCTCGCCGACTACTGGTTCGCCCGCGGCGGACGCTATCCCCTGCTGCAGAACGCCCGCCTGCCGCGTTTTAACTGGCTGGGACTCGGCGCCTACGCCGCTGGCGCGGTGGTGGCCTATCTGTCACCGTGGATCGCACCGCTGGTGGGGATCACCGTCTCCGCGCTGGTCTATATCGCCCTGACCCTGCTAAGCAAACGCCAGCCTGCCGCCGTCGCGGAGCAGGAGCCATGAGCCTGACGGTCAGCGAACTGCTGGCCCTTGAGGGACTCTCCGCCCTGCGTCTGCGGGCGGGAAAGCAAGGGCTGCAGCGGGCGGTACGCTGGTACTACGTGGCGGAAAATGAACATATCGCCGAGTGGATCATGGGCGGCGAGCTGGTGTTTATCACCGGCATCAACCATCCCCGGGATGAAGCCAACCTGATCCAGCTGCTGATGGAGGGCAAACAGCGCGGCATCGCCGGGATGGTGATCCTCACCGGCGAGGCCTATATCCACGCTATTCCCGCCACGCTGATCGCCCTTGCCGACGAGCTGGGCATGCCGCTGATCGAGCAGCCCTACCTGCTGAAGATGGTAATTGTCACCGAGCGCATCGGCACCGCGCTGGTGCGCAGCGAAAACGCCCTGCAGTCGCAGCGCGACATTCTGATGCAGCTGGTCACCGGCGACTATCCGGATCTGCAGATGCTCCACCAGCGCGCCCTGCACCAGCAGCTCGATTTTACCCGTCCGCTGCGGCTGGCAGCGCTGCGTCTGGAGGGACTGTCCCGCCTGTTTCGCCAGTTCCCGCCCGAACAGGCCGAAGCCTGGCTACTGCAGGCCCACCGCAGCGTCCGTCAGCAGCTGCAGCAGCAGCTCAACCAGCAGGGCAATCCCTTTCCGCTGCTGGAGCGCAGCAACATGTTTCTTTTCCTGCTGCCGGATGAGGAGGGAGAAGGCTTTCAGCAGAAAAAATGGCTACAGCAGTGGCTGCAGACGCTGGCGGACGGAGAGGAGAGTTTATCGCTGCTCTGCGGCCTCTCCGCGCCGCTCAGACAGCTGCAGGGCTACCCGCGGGCGCTGTCGCAGGCGCGCCAGGCGCTGGATCTGTGCGATACCCTGCGGCCGACCCAGCGTATCAGCGACTATCAGCAGCTGGGGTTTATCAAACTGTTGTCCGCGGTCAGCGACCCGGCGCTGCTCAACGATTTTATGCACGACACCCTGGGCTGCCTGATCGAACCGGGCCGCAAAGCGCCATGGCTGCTGCTGGAGACCCTCGAGACGCTGCTGCAGGAGAACGGCAACGTGGTGCGGGCCGCCGACCGGCTGGGCCTGCATCGCAACACATTGCATCAGCGCATCCAGCGTATTGAAAAACTGACCGGCTACCCGGTCAGCCACCCCCAGTTTCATCTCAACGCCTCGGTCGCGCTGGTGATCTGGCGTTTATCGCAAAACCATTTACAGGACCCATTATGAAAATTATTAACGCTCGCCTGCGCCGCCAGGAGGCGCTGTTTACTCTTGACCTGCAGGACGGGATGATTCAGCGCATCACCGCCCAGGCCGCGATGCAGACTGCCGACGCCGGGGATATTGACGCCCGGGGCCGGCTGGCGATCCCGCCCTTCGTCGAGCCGCATATTCATCTTGACGCCACCCTCACCGCGGGCGAGCCGGAGTGGAACCGCAGCGGCACCCTGTTTGAAGGCATCACCCGCTGGAGCCAGCGCAAAGCGAGCATTACCCCAGAGGACACCCGCCAGCGGGCGCTGAAAACCATCGGTATGCTGCGCGATTTCGGCGTCCAGCACGTCCGGACCCATGTGGATGTCACCGACCCGTCACTGGCGGCCCTGAAGGCGCTGCTGGCAGTGAAACAAGAGGCCGCCGACCTTATCGATCTGCAGATTGTCGCCTTCCCGCAGGAGGGGATCGAATCGTACCCCAACGGCCGGGAGCTGATGACGCGCGCCATCGAGATGGGCGCCGACGTGGTGGGCGGCATTCCGCACTATGAGAACACCCGCGACAAAGGGGTCAGCTCGGTGATGTTTTTGATGGACCTCGCCCAGCGTTACGGCCGCCTGGTGGATGTCCACTGCGATGAAATCGACGATCCGCAGTCGCGTTTCCTCGAAGTGCTGGCGGAAGAGGCGCGGGTGCGCGGCATGGGAGCGCAGGTCACCGCCAGCCACACCTGCGCGATGGGCTCTTATGATAACGCCTACTGCTCAAAGCTGTTTCGCCTGCTGAAAGCCTCTGGCATCAACTTCATCTCCTGCCCGACCGAAAGCATTCATTTGCAGGGCCGATTTGACAGCTGGCCGAAACGGCGCGGCGTCACCCGGGTGGCGGAGCTGGATCGCGCCGGCATCAACGTCTGCTTTGCCCAGGACTCGATTCAGGATCCGTGGTACCCGCTGGGGAACGGCAATATCCTGCGCATTCTGGATGCCGGGCTGCACATCTGCCATATGCTCGGCTATGACGATCTGCAGCGCTGCCTCGACTTTGTCACCGACAACAGCGCCCGAGCGCTGTGTCTGGGCGATAATTACGGCCTCGCCGAAGGCCGCCCGGCTAACCTGTTGATCCTCGATGCGGAAAACGACTACGAAGCCGTCCGTCGTCAGGCACGGGTGCTGACCTCCATTCGCCACGGCAAGGTGATTTTGCAGCGTGAGGTGGAGCACATCCGCTACCCGGCATAAGGCGCAAGGCGCTGCGCGTCGGCGCCTTTCTGTGATACCTTTTCAGGCAGTGTGCGTGACCGACGCCCGCCCGGGCGTCGGCTTCCTGGAAAACAGACGGCGCGAAACGACGATGAGCGATAAAAAATGGATTAAGGCCGAGGACGTGGCCAGACTGGCCGGCGTCTCGCGCTCGGCGGTCTCCCGCACCTTCACCCCCGGCGCCTCGGTGTCGGAGAAGACCCGGCAGAAGGTGCTGAGCGCCGCGGAAACCCTGGGCTATCAGGTGAATATCATCGCCCGGACGATGATCACCGGCAGCAGTAATTTTATCGGCATCGTTACCGCCGGTTTCGACAACCCGTTTCGCAGCAAACTGCTGGCGCCGCTGGTCCATCAGCTGGCGCTCAATGGCTTTATGCCGCTGCTGATGAACGCTGACGATCCGCAGCAGCTCGCCCCCTCGCTTAAACAGCTGCTGAGCTATCACGTCGCCGGGGTGATCATCACCTCCGGCGCGCCGCCGCTGTCGCTGGCGGAAGAGTATCTGGCGCGCAAGATCCCCGTCACCCTGATCAACCGCCATGCGGACCTCGCCGGCTGCGACCGGGTGTGCAGCGATAACGCCCAGGGGGCAAAGCTGGTGGCGGATCTGTTCAGTCGCCGAGGCTGGCAGCAGGTTGGCTTTATTGGCGAAAATCGCGAGAACTTCAGCACCCGTCAGCGCTATGAGGCTTTTATCGCCCGGACGTCGGGCATGACGGTGAGCAGCCGCTTCTGCGACGGCGGCGGCTATCAGGCCGGCTACCAGGCCGCCAGAGAACTGGTTGCTGAAAACCCCGGGGTGCAGGCGCTGTTCTGCGCCACCGATATGCTGGCGCTGGGCGCCCTGGACGGCCTGCGGGACGCCCCCGCCGCCGCCCCGCTGCCGGCCATCGTCGGCTTTGACGATATCCCGCAGGCGGACTGGCAGCCCTATCAGCTCACCACCGTCCAGCAGAATACCGCCCTGCTGGCGCACCACGCGGTGGATCTGTTGATGACGCGGATCGCCCGCTTCAGCCTGCCCTCGCGCCATCGCGAAGTGCCGGTGAAACTAATTATTCGCCATAGTGCGAAATGAAAAAATCATTTTATGCTGGAGCGATCACAGAATCTTCTGCGAAACCCGGCCACACTCATTCGGCCCTTCGGGGCTGTTTTTTTCACGCAAAATGCACACGTGTGCAAAATAGGGAGTCACTATGCAATCTCAGGAATCAGAAGCGCTACAGGCCCGCTACCGCCTGGCCTGCGAGCTGGCGAAAGCGGGGGCTGAGCTGGCGTTTGAATTCTATCAACAGCGCGAGGCGCTGACCGTCGACCATAAAGGCGATGACCTGCAGGATGTGGTCAGCGTGGCCGACAAACGGGTGGAGGCCTTTGTCAAACAGCGCATCCAGAGCGCGTTTCCGGAGGATGGCTTTCTCGGCGAAGAGAGCGGCACTCGCCTGCCCGACGCCCGGGTGCTGTGGGTGGTCGACCCCATCGATGGCACCAGCTGTTTCCTCAACGGCCTGCACACCTGGTGCCTGTCGCTGGCGATCGTCGCCGACGGCGAACCGGTCATCGGCGTGGTCTACGACCCCAACCATCGCGAGTTGTTTCATGCCCTGCGGGGCCACGGCGCCTGGCTCAACGACGCCCCGATCCGTCCGCACCCTGCGGCGACGGTCAAAGAGGGCGTGATGGGCGTTGGCACCTCGCATCGCGTCACCCCGGCGGACTTTCTGCCGTTTCTGCAGGCGCTGCTCAGCGACGGCGGCATGTTTATCCGCAACGGCTCCGGGGCGCTGATGAGCGCCTGGGCGGCGGCGGGCCGGTTGATTGGCTACTACGAGCCGCACATGAACCCGTGGGACGCCCTGCCAGGGCTGGTGCTGATGCGCGAAGCGGGCGGCGCCAGCAACGATTTTCTGGCGCAGGAGGGGATCCAGCGCGGCAATCCGCTGCTGCTGGCCAGCCAGACGCTCTACCCGCAGCTGAAAAAGATGATCCCCCAACCCTTACTTTAACCCTTACGGGTCAGGCTATCTCTGATTATGTACTCTACACAGTAACGATAACTTCACTCACGGACGAACCACATCAATCAGTCACGCCTCCGACCTGCGGAGAACCACCTATGTCTGGAATTATCGCTTTTTTCCGGGCGTCGCCGCCGAAAGCGGGCGCCGCGTTTGATGAACACCGTTTTCGCCGGGTGCGCTGGCAGACTTTTATCGCCATGACCCTGGCCTACGTCACCTTTTACGTCTGCCGGTTATCGTTCACCGTCGCCAAAAGCGCGCTGGTAGAGCTGGGGATCACCCCGACGGAGCTGGGCATGATCGGCTCCACCCTGTTCTTCAGCTACGCCATCGGCAAACTGGTCAACGGCTTTATCGCCGATCACGCGAACGTGGTGCGCTATATGAGCCTCGGTTTATTGCTCAGCGCCGGGATGAACCTGCTGATGGGGATGACCACTAACGCCCTGCTGCTGGCCATCTTCTGGGGGATCAACGGCTGGGCGCAGTCGATGGGCGTCGGCCCCTGCGCGGTCTCGCTGGCGCGCTGGTACGGCGTTAAGGAGCGCGGCACTTTCTATGGCATCTGGTCGACGGCGCATAATATCGGCGAGGCGGTGACCTATATGGTGATCGCCGCGGTGATCGCCGCCTTTGGCTGGCAGATGGGCTACCTGTCCACCGCCGCGCTCGGCGCCGCCGGGGTGGTGCTGCTGGTGCTGTTCATGCACGATTCGCCGCAGAGCAGCGGCTTTCCGTCCATCAACGTCATCCGCGATGAACCGCAGGAGGAGGTCGAAGCCCGCGGCTCGGTGTTTAAAAACCAGCTGCTGGCGCTGCGCAACCCGGCGCTGTGGACCCTCGCCCTCGCCTCCGCCTTTATGTACATCGACCGCTACGCCGTCAACTCGTGGGGGATCTTCTTTCTCGAGCAGGATAAAGCCTATTCCACGCTGGAGGCGTCCGGGATTATCGGCGTCAACGCCATCGCCGGCATCGCCGGGACCATCATCGCCGGTATGCTCTCCGACCGCTTTTTTCCACGCAACCGCAGCGTGATGGCCGGGTTTATCAGCCTGCTGAACACCGCCGGCTTCGCCCTGATGCTCTGGTCGCCGCACAATTATTACACTGATATTCTGGCGATGATTATCTTCGGGGCCACCATTGGCGCCCTGACCTGCTTCCTCGGCGGGCTGATCGCCGTCGATATCTCCTCGCGCAAAGCCGCCGGGGCCGCGCTCGGCACCATCGGCATCGCCAGCTACGCCGGGGCCGGCCTGGGCGAGTTTCTCACCGGGATCATTATTGATAAAACGGCGATCCTCGAGAACGGCAAAACGCTGTATGATTTCAGCACGCTGGCGCTGTTCTGGGTGGGTACCGGTCTGGGTTCCGCGCTACTCTGTTTTACCACTGCCGCCATCGTCGCCCGGCGCCATGCCGTCGAACGGCAGACCTCGTTCTCCTCATAACCGATTAACGAATAAGGAAGAAGATATGATGCCTGCAAGACATCAGGGGCTGTTACGCCTGTTTATCGCCTGCGCGCTGCCGCTGCTGGCGCTGCAATCTGCCGTCGCCGCGGACTGGCAACTGGAGAAAGTGGTCGAGCTCAGCCGCCACGGTATCCGCCCGCCGACGGCCGGCAACCGGGAAGCCATCGAGGCCGCCACCGGACGACCGTGGACCGAGTGGACCACCCATGACGGCGAGCTCACCGGCCATGGCTATGCCGCCGTGGTTAACAAAGGACGTGAGGAAGGCCAGCACTATCGCCAGCTCGGCCTGCTGCAGGCGGGATGCCCGACGGCGGAGTCGATTTACGTGCGCGCCAGCCCGCTGCAGCGGACGCGAGCGACCGCCCAGGCGCTGGTGGATGGCGCCTTTCCGGGCTGCGGCGTCGCTATCCATTACGTCAGCGGGGACGCCGATCCCCTGTTTCAGACCGACAAGTTCGCCGCCACGCAAACCGACCCCGCCCGCCAGCTGGCGGCGGTGAAAGAGAAGGCCGGGGATCTGGCGCAGCGTCGGCAGGGGCTGGCGCCGACTATCCAATTATTGAAACAGGCGGTTTGTCAGGCCGATAAACCCTGCCCGATCTTCGACACCCCGTGGCAGGTCGAGCAGAGCAAAAGCGGAAAGACCACCATTAGCGGACTGAGCGTGATGGCCAATATGGTGGAGACGCTGCGTCTCGGCTGGAGTGAAAACCTGCCTCTCAGCCAGCTGGCGTGGGGCAAGATCACCCGGGCCAGGCAGATCACCGCCCTGCTGCCGCTGTTAACGGAAAACTACGATCTGAGCAACGATGTGTTGTATACCGCGCAAAAACGCGGGTCGGTGCTGCTCAACGCTATGCTCGATGGCGTCAAACCGGAGGCGAATCCGAACGTACGCTGGCTGCTGCTGGTGGCCCATGACACCAATATCGCCATGGTGCGCACGCTGATGAACTTTAGCTGGCAGCTGCCGGGCTACAGCCGGGGAAATATCCCGCCGGGCAGTAGCCTGGTGCTGGAGCGCTGGCGCAATGCGAAGAGCGGGGAACGCTATCTGCGGGTCTATTTCCAGGCGCAAGGCCTCGACGACCTGCGTCGTCTGCAGACGCCGGACGCGCAGCACCCGATGCTGCGTCAGGAGTGGCGTCAGCCGGGCTGCCGTCAGACCGACGTCGGTACGCTGTGTCCCTTCCAGGCGGCTATTACCGCCCTCGGTCAGCGTATCGACCGGCCGTCCGCCCCCACGATAACGATGGTTCTGCCGTAGCGGCGCGGGCCCGGGAAAGCCGTTTTTTCCAGGCCCGGCACGGTGTCTGCTATCCGTTGTCCGGCGCAAACGCCCCTGCGGCGACCTGCGCCGGGGTGACCAGCCCGCTGTCCAGCACCCAGCCGCTTATCAGCCCAGCAGGCGTGACGTCGAACGCCGGATTGTAAACGGCAGCCCCCGTCGGCGCCCACTGTACCGCGCCGAAGCTGCCCGCCACCCCGGTCACTTCCGCCGCGGCGCGCTGCTCAATGGGGATCGCCGCGCCGTTCGGGCAATAGCGGTCGAGGGTAGTCTGCGGGGCAGCGACGTAAAACGGGATCTGGTGATAATGGGCCAAAACCGCCAGAGAGTAGGTGCCGATTTTATTCGCCACGTCGCCGTTGGCAGCGATACGGTCGGCGCCGACCCACACCGCATCCACCTGCCCCTGAGCCATCAGGCTGGCGGCCATTGAATCGGTGATCAGCTGATAGGGCACGCCCAGCTCGCCCAGCTCCCAGGCGGTTAAACGTCCGCCCTGCAGCAGCGGCCGGGTTTCATCGACCCACACGTTGGTCACTTTTCCCTGCCGGTGCGCCAGCGCGATAACCCCCAGGGCGGTTCCCACCCCGGCGGTCGCCAGGCCACCGGTGTTGCAGTGGGTCAGCAAACGGCTGGCGGGCCGCACCAGCGCACTGCCCGCCTCAGCGATGCGGTCGCACAGTTGTTTGTCCTCTTCGACCAGACGCAAAGCTTCCGCTTCCAGCGCCTGCGGGTAATCTTCCCGGGCCAGCGCTTGCTTCATGCGATCCAGATTATTCATCAGGTTGACCGCCGTCGGCCGCGCCGCGCGCAGCGTCTCCAGCGCCTGCTGGAGTTCATCCCGGTTCAGGCCGCGCTGGGCCAGCAGAGCCAGCAGCAGGCTGGCGGACAGGCCAATCAGCGGCGCGCCGCGCACCCGCAGGGCATGAATATGGTCCACCAGCAGCGCAACGTTATCCGCCGCCAGCCAGCGTTTTTCCTGCGGCAAGGCCTGCTGGTCGAGAATAAAAAGCTGATTTTCACTCACCCGCAGGCTGGTGGTCTGTATTGTCTGCATGTCGTTAAATCCCTGTTGCGTTGTTGTATCACATTGTGTCAGGATGGAATCCAGAAGTATAGACGTCTGAACGGCTTAATCAGAATTCGAGGATCGAGGCAATGTCGCAATACCATACCTTCACCGCCCACGATGCCGTGGCTTACGCGCAGCAGTTCGCCGGCATCGACAACCCATCTGAGCTGGTCAGCGCGCAGGAAGTGGGCGATGGCAACCTCAATCTGGTGTTTAAAGTGTTCGATCGCCAGGGCGTCAGCCGGGCGATCGTCAAACAGGCCCTGCCCTACGTGCGCTGCGTCGGCGAATCCTGGCCGCTGACCCTCGACCGCGCCCGTCTGGAAGCGCAGACCCTGGTCGCCCACTATCAGCACAGCCCGCAGCACACGGTAAAAATCCATCACTTTGATCCTGAGCTGGCGGTGATGGTGATGGAAGATCTTTCCGACCACCGCATCTGGCGCGGGGAGCTTATCGCTAACGTCTACTACCCGCAGGCGGCCCGCCAGCTTGGCGACTATCTGGCGCAGGTACTGTTTCACACCAGCGATTTCTATCTCCATCCCCATGAGAAAAAGGCGCAGGTGGCGCAGTTTAGTAACCCGGCGATGTGCGAGATCACCGAGGATCTGTTCTTTAACGACCCGTATCAGATCCACGAGCGCAATAACTACCCGGCGGAGCTGGAGGCCGATGTTGCCGCCCTGCGCGACGACGCCCAGCTTAAGCTGGCGGTGGCGGCGCTGAAGCACCGTTTCTTTGCCCATGCGGAAGCGCTGCTGCACGGCGATATCCACAGCGGGTCGATCTTCGTTGCCGAAGGCAGCCTGAAGGCCATCGACGCCGAGTTCGGCTATTTCGGCCCCATTGGTTTCGATGTCGGCACCGCCATCGGCAACCTGCTGCTTAACTACTGCGGCCTGCCGGGCCAGCTCGGTATTCGCGACGCCGCCGCCGCGCGCGAACAGCGGCTGAACGATATCCACCAGCTGTGGACCACCTTCGCCGAACGCTTCCAGGCGCTGGCGGCGGAGAAAACCCGCGACGCGGCGCTGGCTTACCCCGGCTACGCCTCCGCCTTTCTGAAGAAAGTCTGGGCCGACGCGGTTGGCTTCTGCGGCAGCGAACTGATCCGCCGCAGCGTCGGGCTGTCGCACGTCGCGGATATCGACACTATCCAGGACGACGCCATGCGTCATGAATGCCTGCGCCACGCCATTACCCTCGGCAAAGCGCTGATTGTGCTGGCCGAGCGTATCGACAGCGTCGACGAGCTGCTGGCGCGGGTACGCCAGTACAGCTGAGTGCGGCCTGTTTTCCCTCACCCCGGCCCTCTCCCATAGGGAGAGGGAGCAAAACCTAAAAAAGGCCATTGTCATTGCCTTTTTGCGTTTACCTTGCCCTCACCTCGGCCCTCTGCCACAGGGAGAGGGAGCAAAGCCTAAAAAGTGCAATCTTCTGGGATTGCCCGGCGGCGCTGCGCTTGCGCGGGCCTACAGATAACCGCATAACGCTTTGATGTTGCAGTCTTTCGTAGGCCGGGTAAGGCGAAAGCCGCCACCCGGCAGACATGCGAGCACAATTTTGCGTTTACCTTACCCTCACCCCAGATACTCAATCACCGACAGCCCGCCGTTGTAATCGGTGCTGTAGATAATGCCCTGCGCATCGACAAACACATCGCAGGACTGGATCACCCGCGGCCGGCCGGGACGGGTATCCATCATTCTCTCAGGCGCCGCCGGCACCAGCGCCCCGGTCTCCAGCGGACGATACGGGTTGGAAATATCGTATGCCCGCACGCCAGCATTCTGATAAGTGGCGAAGATAAGCGTCGAGCTGACAAAGCTGCCGGGACGGTTCTCATGCAGGTTGTGCGGGCCAAAATGCGCCCCTTTCGCCACATAATCCGCTTCGTCCGGCTGCGGGAAGGTGGCGATGCTCACCGGGTTTGACGGCTCGCGGATATCAAACAGCCAGATCAGCTTCTCGCCGTCCTCCTGGTTGTCAAGCACCGCTTCATCCAGCACCACCAGCAGATCGCGATCCGGTAGCGGCAGCGCGGTATGCGTTCCGCCGCCGAACGGCGGGCTCCAGTTGCGATGGCTAATCAGCCTCGGCTGGGTACGATCTTTGACATCCAGCAGCGTCAGGCCGCCGTCGCGCCAGCTGCCGTAGGCGGTATCCCCGGCAATAATGGCGTGATGCAGCGCATAGCGTTTGCCCTGCGGCCAGTCCGGTGTTTCACCGCCCGCCTGGTGCATCCCCGGCAGCCACCAGCGCCCGGCCACTTCGGGCTTACGCGGGTCGGCCAGATCGATGGTCAGGAAGATGTAGTCGGTAAAACCGTCAATCAGCGCGGACACATATGCCCAGCGCCCGCCGACGTACCAGATGCGGTGAATACCGATGCCGTTAAGCGACAGGAAACTGATTTCCCGCGGCTGCGCGGGCGTGGAAATATCAAAGATGCGCAGCCCGGCGCTCCAGCCTTTGTCCTGCACATCGCTGACCGTGTCGCCCACCGAGCGGGTGTAGTAGACTTTCTCATCAGCAAAACGGGCGTCGGCAAACAGATCCCGGGCGTTGATCACCAGCAGCAGATCGTCATGCGCCTGCAGATGCACGTTCCAGGTGCCCGGCGGCGCGGCAATATAGTTGACGGTGGTGGGCCGGGTCGGATCGCGAACATCGACCACGGAGAAGCCCTGCGACACCATATGGCCGATATAGGCGAATCCGCGATGCACCATCAGCTGCACGCCGTCCGGACGACCGCCCTGATCGCTATGGCCAATCAGCCGCATATTGCGGCTGTATTCGGGGGAAGGTAATGCTGACATAGGGGATCCCTTTCGCCCGGTGGCATGGTTTTCCCCCTCTCCCTGTGGGAGAGGGCCGGGGTGAGGGCACCAGGCCGCCCCCCACCGCCACCCGGCTTGATTTTATTTGTTTTTCGCTTCCAGCGTCGCGAACCACGGCGCGATAAAGTCTTCGGTCTGGCCCCAGCCAGGGATAATTTTCCCCAGCGACGCCACGTTCACCGCCCCCGGCTGGGCCGCCAGCAGCGCCTGCGGAATCGCCGCCGCCTTGAAGTCGTAGGTGGCTGGCGTCGGCTCGCCGGCGATCTTATTGGCGATCAGCCGCACGTTGGTCGCGCCGATAAGCTTCGGGTCCACCGCCACGCTCACCTTCCATGGGCTGCCGGCTTCGCGCATCAGCTGCAGATCCTGGTTGGAAATATCAATGCTGTAGAGTTTGATCTCGGTGCGGCCGTTTTCTTTCAGCGCTTTATAGGCCCCCTGGCTAAAGGCATCCCAGGTGCCCCAGATCGCGTCGATTTTCCCTTTCGGATACTTGGCGAGGATCGCCCCCACCTTGTTGGCAGTGTCGCCCTGCACATCGGATGACACGGCGCCGATCGACTCCAGCTCTTTAATCCCCGGATTTTGCTTCAGCAGCGTCTGGTAAGCCGCCTGACGGCGTTCCATCGGCGGGAAGCCCGCTACCCACAGCTTGACGATGTTGGCCTTGCCGTTGAAGTCTTTCACCAGTTGGCCAAAAGAGAGCTCGGTCAGTGACGCGTCATCCTGCTGGCTGACCGTCACCCCGGGGATCTCACCGCTCACCGCGGTATCGAACACCGCCACTTTGATCCCGGCATCCACCGCCTTCTTCACCAGGGCGGTGGAATACGGGTCACGCCCCTGGGAGAGAATAATGCCATCGTATTTCTGGCTGATGGCCTGGTTGACGAAGTCCTGGAATTTGGCGTCATCGCCGTTGCTCAGGAAGGTGCTGATTTTGAAACCGAGCTTTTTGCCTTCCTGCAGCGCCCCGGCGACAAACTGGGTGGTGTTATCGTCAGACCCCAGGTTGCGGATCACCGCAATACGGATCGGGCCGCTGTGCTCGGCAATCGCCGCCGGCACCGGCGTCGGGGCAGTCGCCAGCGCCGCCGTCGACTGCAGCAGACCCAGCGTCATCAGAGAGAGTGCGATCTTTTTCATGCTGTTTACCCTGTAAAATGTTAAGTACGGCGCTGAAAATAGGTCAGTGCCAGCGCGCCAGCCAGGACCAACCCTTTAATAATGTCCATCGCGTAATACGGCACCGAGAGCATCACCAGCCCGTTGGAGAGCACGCCGAGGATCACCGCCCCCACCAGCGTCCCCAGGGCGTTCGGTTTACCGGAGCCCGCCAGCGAAAAGCCGATCCATGCCGCCGCCACCGCGTCCATCAGATAGCCGCCGCCGGCGTTGACCTGCGAGGATCCGATACGCGAGGCCAGCAGAATGCCGCCCAGCCCGGCCAGCAGCGAGGCGATCACGTATGCTGCGACTTTGTAACGAGTGATCCGCAGGCCGGAGAGCCGCGCGGCCTCCGGGTTGCCGCCGATGGCGTACATCCGCCGTCCGTGGGTGGTAAACGACAGCGCCAGCTGGGCAACCAGCGTCACCACCAGCATGATGATAACGATGGTCGGCACCTGCCCCAGCGCGCCAAAGGCCGCCGGGATAGTGCCTTCCGCCATCTCGCCGCTCGGCAGCACCATGTTTTCAGTAATCGAACCGCCGTAGCTGTAGGTCATCGCCACGCCCTGAATCACAAACAGGCTGGCCAGGGTGGCGAGCATGTCAGGAATGCGCAGCACCACGATCAGAAAGGCGTTAAACAGCCCCACCAGGGTGCAGAGCGCGAGGGTGATCAGAATCGCTTCGGTGGTCCCCAGGCCATGCCAGACAAACAGGGAGATCACCAGCGCGTTAGCCAGCGATGCCGTCGATCCCACCGACAGATCAAAGCCGCCAATGGTGAGAGAAATCGACACCCCGATGGCAATCACCGTGACAATCGCGATCGAGCGCAGAATGTTGATGATGTTGAACGGATCAAGGAAGTTGTCCGAGGCGAGGCCAAAGACCGCCACCAGCAGCACCACGGTCAGCAACATGCCCCACTTATAGAGAAAATCAAAAAATCGCTGACGGCCCGATACCGTCGCGTTCACTGCCAGGGCCTTGCTCACGCTGCCGCTCCTCCGGTTGAATAATAAAGTAACGTCTCTTCCCGGGCTTCCGCGCCGGGGATCTCCGCCACAATCCGTCCGTCCCATAGCACGCAGATGCGGTCGCATAAACCGACCAGCTCGGCGAATTCACCCGAGGCATAAATCACCCCTTTGCCTTCCCGCGCCAGACCATCGATCAGCATGAACAGATCGGTTTTCGCTTTCACATCGACCCCTTTGGTCGGTTCGTCAAAAATCAAAACATTGGCATGACTGCGCAGCCATTTGCCAATGGCCACCTTCTGCTGGTTGCCGCCGGAAAGACGGCGCAGCGTCTGCCCCGGGCCAGTGGCGCGCACGCCGAGGCGGGCAATCACCTCCTCAGCCCAGCGCCAGGCCTGCCGATGGCCAAACAGGCTCCAGCGCGAAAAGCTGTTATCGGCGCTGACCGCCAGGTTCATCGCGATCGGCTCTTCGATGAAAATGCCCTCTTTGCGCCGCTCCTCCGGGACCAGCGCCAGGCCGCGCCCCACCGAGTCGGCCGGGTCGCGCGGTCGCCACGGCTGGCCGTTCAGCTCGCCACGCTGCACCCGGCTTTTGCTGGCGCCGAACAGCGCTTTGCACAGCTCGGTTTTGCCCGCGCCGGCCAGCCCGGCGATACCAAGAATTTCCCCCTTCCGCAGGCGCAGCGAAATATCCTGCAGCAGCGCCTCATCATGCAGACCGTCAACCTGCAGCAGCACCTCTTCGCCGTGCGGCGGGCGCGGCGGCGGAAAGATATCGCTCAGCTCGTGGCCCAGCATCTTTTCGACGATCTGTTCGCCGCTCAGCGGCGCCATCGGGCCGCTCTCAATCAGTCGCCCGTCGCGCAGCACCGTCAGGGTGTCGCAGATTGCCTTCAGTTCATGGATACGATGCGAAATAAACACCACCCCGATCCCCTGCTGCTGCAGACGGCGTACTACCGCAAACAAGCGCTCACTTTCATGCTGATCCAGCGGCGCGGTGGGCTCATCGAGGATCAAAAAGCGGCAATGGTGCGACAGAGCGCGGGCCAGCAGGATTTGCTGTTTTTCGGCGAGCGTGCAACTGTCAATGGAGCGCCTGACGTCCAGCGCCACGTCCAGCTGCGCCAGCGCCTCGCGCGCCAGCTGCCGAACCCGCGACCAGCGAAACGCCATGCCCGGCTCCGCCAGCCTGTCCAGCATGATGTTTTCCGCAATGCTCAGGCCCGGCACCAGCGCCACATCCACCTCCTGCTGCACCAGGTGGATCCCCAGCTGTTTAGCATCCCGCGGCGAACGAATGGTGACCGGCTGGTTGTTGATCGTCACCTCGCCTTCATAATGCGCGTGGGTGCCGCACAGCACCGCCATCAGCGTCGACTTACCCGCGCCGTTGGCCCCGGTCAGGGCATGCACCGACCCGCCATGGAGGGTAAAGGCCACCTTGTTCAGTGCCTGAAAGCCGGAGAAGGCCAGGCTAATGTTATGCATCTCAAGGCGGTTCGCGCTCATCACTGTTCCCGTGCGGTAATTAATCTTCTGATTTAACGAATTTTTCATAGCCGCCGCTGGCTGACAACTGCGTAAAAAGCATAAGATACAACGAAATAATATTAGCCATCTGGATGTCCAGACATAACATCAGTTTAGCCCAACACCTATAAGGACAGCGTTCATGAGCAACAGCGATATCCGCGTCGTACCCGGCCCGGCCAACTATTTCTCCCACCCTGGCAGCCTTGCGCGGCTGAGCGATTTTTTCAGCGCCGACCAGCTCTCGCGGGCGGTGTGGGTCTATGGCGAGCGCGCCCTGGCCGGCGCCGAACCTTTTCTGCCGGCGGCCTTCCACCTGCCGGAGGCAAAAAAGATCCGCTTTCCCGGCCACTGCAGCGAACGCGACGTGGCGGAGCTGGTGCAGGCCTCCGGTGACGATCGGACGGTAGTGATTGGCGTCGGCGGCGGCGCGCTGCTCGACAGCGCGAAAGTGCTGGCCCGCCGCCTGGGGGTACCGCTGGTGGCCATCCCGACTATCGCCGCTACCTGCGCGGCGTGGACGCCGCTCTCGGTGTGGTACAGCGACGCCGGACAGGCCCTGAATTTTGAGATCTTCGATGACGCCAACTTCCTGGTGCTGGTCGAACCGCGCATCATTCTCAACGCCCCGGCGGAGTACCTGCTGGCGGGCATTGGCGACACCTTAGCCAAATGGTATGAGGCCGTGGTGCTGGCGCCGCAGCCGGAGGCGCTGCCGCTCACCGTGCGGCTGGGGATTAACGGCGCGCTGGCGATCCGCGACGTGCTGCTGGCCAGCAGCGAAACGGCGCTGGCGGACCAGCGCCGCGGCGATCTGACCCAGGCGTTTCGCGATGTGGTGGATGCGATTATCGCCGGCGGCGGGATGGTTGGCGGGCTGGGGGAACGTTACACCCGGGTCGCCGCCGCCCATGCGGTGCACAACGCACTGACGGTGCTGCCGCAGACGGAAAAATTCCTCCACGGTACCAAGGTGGCCTACGGCATTCTGGTACAGAGCGCCCTGCTTGGTCAGGACGATGTGCTGGCGCAGTTAGTGCAGGCGTATCAGCGCTTTAACCTGCCGACCACCCTGGCGGCGCTGGAGGTCGATATCAATAACCGCGCAGAGCTGGAGCGGGTCATTGCCCATACCCTGCGCCCGGGCGAGTCGATTCACTATTTACCGGTGGCGTTAACCCCTGAGGTTCTGCGCGCGGCGTTTGAGAAGGTGGAATACTTCAGCCGTTAATCACCCCGACCGTCTATACCTAATGATGATGCTCACCACTCTCGCAACGAGGTCATCATGCAGATCGATTTAACAGGTAAGAAGGCGCTGGTTACCGGCGCCAGCCGTGGGTTGGGTCGCGCAATTGCGCTGTCGCTGGCGCGCGCCGGCGCTGATGTGGTTATTACGTATGAAAAATCGGCCGATAAAGCCCAGGCGGTCGCCGATGAAATAAAGGCGCTGGGTCGGCACGGCGAGGCGGTACAGGCCGACAGCGCCAGCGCGCAGGCGATTCAGGATGCCGTCACCCATGCGGCCCGGTCCCTCGGCGGGCTGGATATTCTGGTCAACAACGCCGGGATCGCCCGCGGCGGTCCGCTGGAATCCATGACGCTGGCGGACATTGACGCCCTTATCAACGTCAATATTCGTGGGGTGGTCATCGCCACCCAGGAAGCGCTGGTGCATATGGCCGATGGCGGACGGATCATCAACATCGGCAGCTGTCTGGCTAACCGCGTGGCCATGCCGGGCATCGCGGTTTACGCCATGACCAAGTCCGCCCTCAACGCCCTAACCCGTGGCCTGGCGCGTGATTTAGGCCCTCGCGGGATCACCGTTAACCTTGTCCATCCCGGGCCGACCAACAGCGATATGAACCCGGAGGATGGAGAACAGGCGGAAGCCCAGCGCCAGATGATTGCGGTCGGTCACTACGGCCAGCCGGAAGACATCGCCGCGGCGGTCACCTTCCTCGCCAGCCCGGCCGCCGGGCAGATCTCCGGTACGGGGCTGGACGTGGATGGCGGATTGAACGCCTGATCGCACATTTTCTGCAAGCCTCTGTCGCCGGGCAGAGGCCTTTCCGCGCCGCCTCGACGGGTTGCGTTTTGCCTCTTACGTGCGTTTACAGATGGCAGAGATCGACGACGATCTGGAATATATTGAAATCGAACACGATTGCTATGATGACGTAATGCTGCCAGGTGAAGTATGCGACGTGGTGCATAAAGAAAATCAGCCTCTATCTGCCGAAAGAGGGCTAGCAGCACTTCGCCCCGCCCTTGCCGCCGTAACGCGCGTCCTGGCGTTCGCGAAAGAACTCTTCGTAGGTCATCGGCGTCTGATCCGGGTGGGTTATTCGCATGTGCTCGACGTAGTTATCGTAATCCGGCACGCCGATCATCATCTTCGCCGCCTGGCCCAGGTACTTACCTGCTTTGGAAAGGGTGTCAAACATAAGTCATTTCTCTTTTGTTTCCCTCACCCCGAGCCTCTCCCAAAGGGGAGAGGGAGGATCGGAAATGTAGGCCGGGTAAGGCGAAGCCGCCACCCGGCACACCAGTTAATGCGCCCCTTTCGCCTGGGTCTCAATCGCGTCCAGGTTTTCAGGCATTGGCTCATACGGCGTCTCTTTCGCCGTCGGTTTGTCCTCTTTCAGCGCCGCCAGCGCGGTTTTAATCGAGAACAGCGCCAGCACCACCACCACAATCATAAAGAAGATGGTCAGCCCGGCATCGAGACGGTTGTTAAACACCAGCTGCGCCAGCTGTGATTCGGTATATTGCGGCGGAATGGTGCCGCTGTCGATCATCGCCTGGAATTTATTGGCGATCGCCAGGAAACCCACTTTGGTATCGGGGCTAAACGACTTCTGCCAGCCGGCGGTCAGGGTACAGATCAGCAGCCAGCTGGTCGGCAGCAGCGCCACCCACGCGTAGCGCTGGCGTTTCATCTTGAACAGGACCACCGCACACAGCATCAGCGCCATCCCCGCCAGCATCTGGTTGGCGATACCGAACAGCGGCCACAGGGTGTTAATCCCGCCCAGCGGATCCACTACCCCCTGATGCAGGAAGTAGCCCCACGCCAGCACGCACAGCGCGGTCGCCAGCAGGTTGGCCGGCAGCGAGCTGGTTTTTTTCAACCCGGGGCTAATCACCCCCAGCAGATCCTGCAGCATAAAGCGCGCCGCACGGGTGCCGGCATCAACCGCCGTCAGGATAAACAGCGCCTCAAACAGAATAGCGAAGTGGTACCAGAACGAGACATCCATCAGCCCGCCCAGCGAGCCGTGCAGGATATAAGCCATCCCCACCGCCAGGGTTGGCGCGCCGCCGGCGCGGGAGATAATCGACTGTTCGCCGACCTCCCTGGCGATTTGATTCAGCGTATCCGGGGTAATGCTAAAGCCCCAGCCACTCACCACCTGCGCCGCCGAGGCCACGACGTCAGTCGTCCCCGCCGGCGCCAGCACCGCCATCGGGCTGTTCATCGCGAAGTAGACGCCCGGATCGATAATACAGGCCGCCACCAGCGCCATAATCGCGACGAAGGATTCCATCAACATGCCGCCGTAGCCGATAAAGCAGGCCTGCCCTTCGTTGGCCAACATTTTCGGTGTCGTGCCGGAGGAGATCAGCGCATGGAAGCCGGAGACCGCGCCGCAGGCGATGGTGATAAACAGGAACGGGAACAGGTTGCCGGTCCATACCGGGCCGGTGCCGTCAACGAACTTGGTCAGCGCCGGCATGGTCAGCGTCGGGCGCATAATCAGAATGCCAATCGCCAGCCCCACAATGGTGCCGATTTTCAGGAAGGTGGAGAGGTAGTCGCGCGGGGCCAGCAGCAGCCAGACCGGCAGTACCGCGGCCACAAAGCCGTAGCCCACCAGGATCCACGTCAGCTGTACGCCGGTATAGTCAAACCACGGCGCCCAGGTCGGGCTTTCTGCCACCCAGCCGCCGGAGATGATGGCGAACACCAGCATCACCAGGCCGATCACCGACACCTCGCCGATGCGTCCCGGACGCAGATAGCGGATGTAGATGCCCATAAAGATCGCCAGCGGGATGGTAAAGGCGACGGTGTATGTCCCCCACGGACTGTGGGTCAGCGCTTTCACCACGATCATCGCCAGGACCGCGAGGATGATCACCATGATCATAAAGCAGGCCACCAGCGCCAGGACGCCAGCGGTCGGCCCCATCTCCTCTTTAACCAGTTCGCCAAGCGAACGGCCATCGCGACGGGTAGAGACAAACAGCACCATAAAGTCCTGCACGGCGCCGGCCAGCACCACGCCGGCGAGGATCCAGATCATCCCCGGCAGGTAGCCCATCTGCGCGGCAAGCACCGGCCCTACCAGCGGCCCTGCGCCGGCGATGGCGGCAAAATGGTGACCGAACAGCACTTTTTTGTCGGTTGGAACGTAATCGAGGCCATCGTTATGCCGCACCGCGGGCGTCATGCGCGTTGGGTCAACGCCGAGGACGGTTTTGGCGATATACAGGCCGTAAAAACGATACGCGATCAGATAAACGCAGACCGCCGCGACGACAATCCACAGCGCGTTGATCTGCTCACCCCGGTTTAAGGCGATATAGCCGAGGGCAAAGGCGCCGATGACGGAGAGCAGTGTCCAGATGAGGTATTTCCCTGAATTATTCATTGTTATGGTCCACCGGTAGGGTAATCAGGATGTTACATTTTGTTTCTAGATCACAACGCAGAATTTAACAACACCGAAACAACGCAGATGCCGTACACCCACAGAGATTTGTCTCACATTGCTAGCGAGATCACTTAAGGCAGGAAAATGAATGAAAGGATTACCGTGAAAGGTGCCGTTTTTTTGTCGGGTGGCGGCTAACGCCTTACCCGACCTAGGGATCCATAGCCCGGCTCAGCGTAGCTCGAGCAGGGAAATTCCCGGATGGCGGCGCGCTGCGCCTTATCCGGGCTACCCATTGCGCCGATCCGTAGCCCGGCTAAGCGTAGCGCAAGCCGGGGAAATAGCAGCTTCTTAGCCCAGAAACCGTAGCCCGGCTCAGCGCAGCGCAAGCCGGGGAAATAGCGGCTTCTTAGCCTAGCACCGCGGTACCCAGACGACAGGTGCAGCAGCGCCGCCCCCTTTCGTCATACACCACAATTTCCCAGCTCTGACTCTGGCGGCCAAGATGCAGCGGTCGGCATTCGCCTCGTACTTTCCCGCTGGAGACCGGACGATGGTGGCTAGCGTTAAGCTCGGTGCCCACCACGCACTGCCCATCCTCGGTCATCAGCCAACCGGCCATCGAGCCCAGCGTCTCCGCCAGCGCCGCCGAGGCGCCGCCGTGCAGCAGGCCAAACGGCTGATGCGTGCGGGCATCCACCGGCATCTCCGCCTCCAGCAGCCCCGCATCGAGCCGGGTGTAGACGATGCCAAGATGCGCCACCAGGGTGTTTTCGCTGCTGGCGTTCAATTCCGCCAGCGTGAGCTCTCGTTTCCAGGCCATTTACGCCCCCAGCGTCGAGCCGCCATCGACCACAATATCCTGCAGGGTGATATGGCTGGCGTGCGAAGAGGCGAGGAACAGAATGGTATTGGCGATCTCCTGCGGACGGGCAATCTTACCCAGCGGGATCCCGAGCTTAAACTGCTCGCCAAATCCGCGGATCCGCTGCTGTTCCGCATCGTCATTGACCCACAGGGTACGTTGCATATCGGTATCGGTGGAGCCCGGCGACACGAGGTTGCAGCGCACGCCGCTGCCTGCCAGCTCAAGTCCGACGGTCAACGCCAGGCTTTTCAGCGCCGCTTTCGAGGCGCCATAGGCGCTCATGCCGATACGCGGCGTATGCGCGGCATCGGAAGCGACGGTGACAATCGCCCCACCCCGCTGACGGCGGAACTGGGCCATCGTCTGCTGAAACAGATTAAACGCGCCGCCAACGTTCACCGCGAAGGTCTGCCGCCAGTCTTCCGCGCTCAGTTGATCGGTCGCACCCATGCGTAGGATCCCGGCGGCATTCACCAGCACGTCCAGCCGTTCGATGTTGTTGAGCAGCCGCGCGCACACGTCGCGTACCTGGTCGGCATCGGCGACGTCCAGCGTTTCGGTGGCAAACGGGTAGCTTTCGCCGCTAAAGGCAAGGTCGAAACCGGTGACGTTGGCCCCGGCCTCGACGAAAGCCAACGCGGTGGCATAGCCAATGCCTTTACCCGCGCCGGTCACCCACACGGTCTGGCCGCGAAAATCCAGCGCCGCCATTATTGCACCTCACGGGAGAGCAGCGCCCACCAGGCGTCGATGGTCGGGTTTTTCGCCAGCATCACGAAGTCGATATCGCCGTGCACTTTACGCCAGCGGGCGGCCAGCGCCATCATGCGCACCGAATCCAGGCCGTAGTCGATCAGGTTTTCATCATCCAGCGGTTCGTCAGATTCATCGAGCAGCGGCAGGATCAGCGCGCGCAGCGCCGCTTTGGAGGCCGGCAGCGGCAGCAGCTCTTCGGTCATCACCACGCGTCCGGAGCGGCCGGCGACGTATTTCAGCGCCATCAGGTGCTCTTCACGGCTGAAGTCCGCCAGCGCGTCGGCGACAAAGAACGGTTTGATATCGCGCATAAAAGCATCGGTGGCGGTAGTCATGCAGCCGATATGGGCGTAAACGCCGGTAATGATCAGCTGGTCGCGGCCGCTCTCTTTCAGCATCTCTTCAAGCGGCGAGCGATGAAACGCGCTGTAGCGCCATTTCACCAGCACCGTATCCTGTTCATCCGGCGCCAGCGCGGCAATCACCTGCTGCTGCTCCGGCGAGCGGGTCAACCCCGGCCCCCACATATCATTCAGCAGGGCGCGGTCTTCATCGCTCTGCTCTTTCGGCTGGGCGGTGTAGTACACCGGAATACCGTTTTGTTTGCAGAAGTCGCGCAGGGCGGCGATATTAGCCACCACTTTCTCCATCATCGCGCTGTTTTCGCCCCAGAAATTGAGGAAATACTCCTGCATATCGTGGATCAGCAGCGCGGCGCGCGACGGCTCAAAGGCCCAGTTGACTTTGTTCGCCGGGATATCGCTGGCTTCCGGCAGCGCGTAAGCCTGTAATTTAGGGATTGCCATTTTCTGTTCTCCTTCAGCCCAGCTTGCCTTCGGCCAGCCACTGACGTAATTGTTTTTTATCGACTTTGCCCACCGGCGTCAGCGGCAGCGCGGCAACGCACTCCACGCGGTCCGGCAGTTTAAATTCCGCCACCCCCTGCTCGCGCAGGAAGCGGCGCACGGCGACGGCGCGCAGCGGCGAGGTCACCACCAGATAAGCGCAGCTTTTCTCGCCCAGCAGATTGTCTTCGATGCTGACCAGCGCGGCGTGGATCACCGCCTCATGGCGCAGCAGCAGGTTTTCGATCTCTTCAGCGGCGATCTTCTCGCCGCCGCGGTTGATCTGATCTTTTTCCCGGCCCTGGACGGTGATATACCCGTCTTCGTCGATCGAAATCAGATCGCCGGAGCAATAAAACCCCTCGGCGTCAAAGGCTTCCGCGTTATGCTGCGGGCTGTTGTAGTAGCCGCGGAAGGTATAAGGGCCGCGGGTCATCAGACGGCCCACTTCGCCGCGCGGCAGCGGGTTGCCGTCGGCATCCGCTACCCACACTTCATCGTCCGGGCACATCGGACAGCCCTGGGTATTGATAATTCGCTCCGGGCTGTCGTTAAGGCGGGTGTAATTCACCAGCCCCTCCGCCATGCCGAACACCTGCTGCAGCTGGCAGCCGATTTCCGCCGGAATGCGCGCGGCGAGGGTCGCCGACAGGCGTGCGCCGCCGACCTGCAGCAGCTCCAGCGATTGCAGTTGCGCGTTGCCGCCCCATTCATGGATCGCCTGCAGCCACAGGCTGACCGCCGGCGGCACCAGCGACGCGACGTTGATCTGGTGTTGTTCAATCAGCGGGAAACAGAGGGTGGCGCTCGGGTCGGCGGCGAGGATCACCCGGCCGCCGGCGAGGAAGACACCGAGCGAACCCGGGGAACTCATCGCATAGTTATGCGCCGCCGGCAGCGCGTTGAGGTAGCGCGTCTCCGCGTTGATCCCGCAGATCTCGTTGCTGCGCCGGATACTGTAGTCGTAATCGTTATGGGTGCGCGGGATCAGCTTCGGCGTCCCGGTGCTGCCGCCGGAGAGCTGGAAAAAGGCCACTTCGTCGGCAGGGGTTGGATTGGCGACAAAGTTATCCGCCGGGCGGTTAATCTCCGTCGCCAGATCGCGCTCGCCGCCGTCGTTACGCAGCAGCGCGACGCGCAGAGAAGGATGCTCCGCGATAAACGCGTGGAGGAAACTATCATCGGCAAACAGCGCGTGCTCACGATCGGCAATCAGCAGCGCCGGTTTAATCTGTGCGGCGTAGGCGTTAAGCTCGCTGCGCTGATGGCTGAACAGCGCGTTCACCGGCGCGACGCCGATGCGCAGCAGAGCAAAGAAGGTGATGTAAAACTCGGCGACGTTGCCCAGCTGCACCAGCGCGGTTTCCCCGCGCTTCAGTCCCTGGCGCTGCAGCGAGCAGGCAAGATTGTCCACCAGTTGATTAAACTGGCGGTAGCTAATCTGCCGCTCGCCATCGATAATCGCCACGGCGTCATTGTCCGCATGACGGGTAAGCAGATTGGTTAACGGCAGATCCTGCCAGTAGCCTTTTTGACGATAGCGGGACGCGAACGCTTCCGGCCAACGGGTAAATGCAATCATCCTTGCCTCTTAATTCAAGCCAAATACGTTAAGCATGGTGGTCAGTTTGACGCCGGTTTCGCGCCATTCGCCCAGCGGCGAAGAGGCCGGGACGATACCCGCGCCGGCAAACAGGCGCAGCGTACGCTGCTGCAGACGCGCACAGCGGATGGTCACCACCCACTCACCGTTGCCTTCATCGTCGCACCAGCCAACGATGCCGCCGAACAGCTGGCGATCGAAGGGTTCGAGCTCGGCGATCAGGCGCTTCGCCGCCTGGTGCGGGAAGCCGCTCAGCGCCGGGGTCGGGTGCAGCAGACAGGCCAGCGACATGGCGTTTTCTTCCGCCAGCGCTGTACCTTCGATCGGCGTCGCCAGATGCCAGAGCGTCGGGGTGGTAATCAGCTGCGGCGACTCCGGCAGCGACAGCTGGCTGCTGCGCGGGCCAAGCACGCTCTTCATCGCCTGGGTCACCAGCTCGTGTTCGTGACGATCTTTGCCGGACGCCAGTAGTTTGTTGCCTGCTTCGCGGTCCAGCACATCGTCCGGCTGACGACGGGCGGAGCCGGCCAGCGGTAACGAGCTGAAGCGCTGTCCTTCTTTACGCAGCAGCAGCTCCGGACTGGCGCCCAGCAGCACGCCGCCGTCGGAGAGCGGCACGTGGAAGTTAAAGCTGGCGGGGTTCTGGGCGATCAGTCGCTCCATCAGCGCGCCGCTGTCGACGCGGTCGCGGGTGGTAATATCGATAAGCCGTGATAGCACCACTTTGTCGACTTCCGGGGTGGCGGTCAGCGCGGCGGCGCGTTCTACCATCGCCAGAAACTCGTCCTGCTCCGGGATCTCCCGACGCTCCACCACCTCCATCGCCTCCAGCGGCGCGGCATAGCGGGCGGAACGCTGCTTTTCCGGGCGAGAGAACGCTTCCCAGCGCTCGGGGATATAGAGCTCGGAAGGCTGACAGGTGTCGAACGGGATAGCCCCGACCATCACCGGCTTGCGGATCCCCGCCGCCCGGGCCTCGGCAAAGGCGGCGGCCATCTGCTGCTGGAACTCGCCGTTCAGCGCATCGCCGCCAACGGCGGGCTGTGAGAAGCGACGGAAGCAGCCTGAAGTGGTAAAACTGCGGTACGGCGACATAAAGAAGAAGCTGTCCGGCGACAGGGTCCGGGTCGGTTTCTTTACATCCTCAGCCAGTGACGTTTCCATATCATCCTCCAAAAACGATAAAGATATTAAGAATAATTATCATTTATATTTTGGTTGGCTAACCTAAAAGGTATTGCCCGCCATGTCAACCGCGTTACGTCATGGCGCCGCCACTTTGGCTTGCATCCTGCTGGCACAAAGTTGAAAATGAGACGCATTTATCACCTTTCAAATCAGGATGCGATGACGTGAACTTCTTTTCTTTCTGCCGCCGCGGTGCGCTGACCGGCATGCTGTTGCTTTTAGGAATTACCTCAGCCCAGGCGGCGGACTGGCCGCGCCAGGTCACCGACAGCTACGGGACCCACACCCTGCCGAGCCAGCCGCTGCGCATTGTCTCCACCAGCGTGACCCTCACCGGCTCGCTACTGGCGATTGACGCGCCGGTGGTCGCCAGCGGCGCCACCACCCCGAACAACCGCGTGGCAGATAATCAGGGCTTTCTGCGCCAGTGGAGCGAGGTCGCCAAAGCCCGTAAGCTGGCGCGGCTGTACATCGGCGAACCGAGCGCCGAAGCGGTGGCCGCCCAGATGCCGGATCTGATCCTGGTGAGCGCGACCGGCGGCGACTCCGCCCTGCCGCTTTACGATCAGCTCAAAACGATCGCCCCGACGCTGGTCATCAACTATGACGATAAAAGCTGGCAAACCCTGCTCACCCAGCTGGGGCAGATCACCGGCCATGAGCAGCAGGCCAGCGCGCGCATTGCCGACTTCAATAAACAGCTCGTTTCGTTAAAAGAAAAAATGAAACTGCCGCCGCAGCCGGTGACCGCCCTGGTCTATACCGCCGCCGCGCACAACGCCAATATCTGGACGCCGGCATCGGCTCAGGGGCAGATGCTTGAACAGCTGGGCTTTAGCCTGGCGACGCTGCCGGGCGGCCTGCCCGCCAGCCACAGCCAGGGCAAACGCCACGATATCGTGCAGCTGGGCGGGGAGAACCTCGCGGCCGGTCTGAACGGTCAGAGCCTGTTCCTGTTCGCCGGCGACCAGAAAGATGTGGATGCTATCTACGCTAATCCGCTGCTGGCGCATCTCCCGGCGGTCGAAGGCAAACGCGTCTACCCGCTGGGCACCGAGACCTTCCGCCTTGACTACTACAGCGCCCTGCTGGTGCTCCAGCGTCTCTCCAGCCTGTTCGGCTAACGCGGGCTGTGCCATCAGAACAGCTACGCGGCCTGAACTCTTTGCCGGGCGGCGCGGCGCTTGCCCGGCCTACTGAGCTTGCACCGGCCTGCCATACCCCAGGCCCGGTAAGGCGCAGCCGCCACCGGGCAAGCGCACCCTACTTAACTTTCATTGACGATTTCCGGGCGCTGGAAACGGCGCAGTTCGCGTAGCAGCCCCACCAGCAGCACACCGACGAGCGCCAGCGCCCAGCCGCTGGCGCTGGCGGATGCCGCCGGGGTCATCACCGCCCCTAAGCCGCCGAGCAGCGCCGCGCCGATGGCGTCGCCGGTGACGTTTTGCGCGGTCCACAGGCCGTTAATCCGTCCAAGCATATGTTCCGGCGTCTGGGTCTGGATCAGGGTGTACTGCAGCAGCGAGCTAATAGCGCTCAGCCAGCCAAACAGCGCCAGGCACAGCGCACCCAACGCCCAGTGCGGCATCAGGCTGAACAGCGCAATGGCGATAAACGATCCCACCGTGGTCGCCAGCATCAGCGCGCCTGGCCGCACCGTCTGGGCCAGCTGGCCGCTGGTCAACGCCCCCAGCGCCGCCCCGAGCGGGATCGCAGCGTACAGCAGGCCAATCTGTCCGGCCGACATCTGCCAGCCGTCGGCCAGCGCCGGATAGAGCACCCGCACCGCGCTGGCCATGGTCAGCAGACCACCGAGCAGCGCAATCCCGCCGATAAGCGGGCTCTGGCAGAGGAAGGTCAGCCCCGCCAGCAGGGAGCGCAGCGGATGCTCACGCGGCTGCGGAGGCGGCGGCAGCTGCGGCAGACGCAGCAGGGTTAAGGTGGTGATAAAGGTCCCCGCCGCCGCCAGGCCGAAGTTCCAGGCCACGCCGCCGGTGGCCAGCAGCAGGCCGCCGATCATCGGCGAAATCACCGAGCCAAGGCGCACCGTCAACATGGTGATGGCCCCGGCCTGCATCAGGTTTTCCCGCCCCACCAGCGCCGGCGTCGCCGCCAGCAGCGCGGTCACCCCCAACGAGGCGAAGAACCCGTCCCAAATCCCCAGCAGGTAGATCGCCGCCAGCGACGGCTCCGGCAACAGGGCGTTCAGACACAGGCCGACAAAGCCCACGCCGCAGGTGCCGCGCGCCAGCAGGATCAGGCGTTTGCGCTCATAGCGGTCAGCCAGTACGCCCCCCACCATCAGGCCAACAAACATCGACGCGCCGGTCAAGGTCACCGACAACCCGACCTGCCAGGTCGAATGGGTCATCATCTGGATCTGCACCGGGATGGCCACGCCCAGCAGGCCAAGCGACAGAATAGAGATAAAGCGAGCGATAAAAACGGCGCGAAACGCCGGGTGAGTTTTCAGCAGGCTGAGATTGAGCAGCCAGGATTGTCGGTTCATTACAGCGCCTTGTCGTTATTTTTAATACCCTTTTTACTGTGGGTCATGCTACCATAGCTGAATAAAATCGATAACGATAATTACTATCATTATCATATCAGGGATGTCAGTTATGTCGTTTTCTACGACCGCGGTACGCTCTGTCGCCGTGCCCGGATTGTTGCTATTACTCGCCTTAGCCGCCGCGCTTAGCCTGACCATCGGCGCCAAATCGTTGCCGATCGGCACGGTATTCACCGCCTTCAGCGGAACCTGTCAAAGCGCCGACTGCACTATCGTGCTGGACGCGCGCCTGCCGCGCACTCTGGCCGGTCTGCTGGCCGGCGTCGCCCTCGGCCTCGCCGGCGCGCTGATGCAGACGCTCACCCGCAACCCGCTGGCCGACCCCGGCCTGCTGGGGGTCAACTCCGGCGCCAGCTTCGCCATCGTCCTCGGCGCGGCGCTGTTCGGGATCACTTCCCCGCAGGAGCAGCTGCTGCTGGCGTTCTGCGGCGCGCTCTGCGCCTCGCTGCTGGTAGCCTTTACCGGCAGCCAGGGCGGCGGTCAGCTGAGCCCGGTGCGCCTCACTCTCGCCGGGGTCGCCCTTGCGGCGGTACTCGAGGGGCTGTCCAACGGCATCGCCCTGCTCAACCCGGACGTCTACGATCAGCTACGCTTCTGGCAGGCCGGTTCGCTGGATATCCGCACCCTGCAAACGCTGAAAATTGTCCTGCTGCCGGTAGTCGTGGCGGGGATCGCCGCTCTGCTGCTGAGCCGGGCGCTGAACAGCCTGAGCCTGGGCAACGATACCGCCACCGCCCTCGGCAGCCGCGTCGCCCGCACCCAGCTGATCGGCCTGATCGTCATCACCGTCCTGTGCGGCAGCGCCACCGCCGTCGTCGGCCCCATCGCCTTTATCGGCCTGATGATGCCGCATATGGCGCGCTGGCTGGTGGGGGCCGATCATCGCTGGTCGCTGCCGGTCACCCTGCTCGCCACCCCGGCCCTGCTGCTGTTTGCCGACGTGATTGGCCGCCTGCTGGTGCCCGGCGAACTGCGGGTATCGGTGGTGAGCGCCTTTCTCGGCGCGCCGGTGCTGATCTGGCTGGTGCGCCGCCAGCCGCGGGGAGGTGGACTGTGATTGCTCCGTCCCGCCGCCTGATAGCCAGCTGTCTGCTGCTGATGGCCGCCAGCCTGCTGATTTCTCTGCTCGGGCTGGCGCAAGGCCCGGTGCCCCTGACGATTGACCAGGTGTTCTCGGCGCTGTTCGGCGATGCGCCGCGCAACGTCGCGATGGTGGTGAACGAATGGCGGCTGCCGCGGGTGTTAATGGCGCTGCTCATCGGCGCCGCGCTCGGCGTCAGCGGCGCCATTTTCCAGTCGCTGACCCGTAACCCGCTCGGCAGCCCGGACGTGATGGGCTTTAACACCGGCGCCTGGAGCGGCGTGCTGGTGGCAATGGTCCTCTTCGGCCAGAACCTGACGGCGATCGCCCTGGCGGCGATGGCCGGCGGGGTGCTGACCTCGCTGGTGGTCTGGCTGCTGGCCTGGCGCAACGGGATCGAAACCTTCCGCCTGATCATTATCGGCATCGGCGTGCGCGCCATGCTGGTGGCATTCAACACCTGGCTGCTGCTGCGCGCCTCGCTGGAGACCGCCCTTTCTGCGGGCCTGTGGAACGCCGGATCGCTTAATGGCCTGACCTGGGGTAAAACCTGGCCGTCGGCGCCGCTGATCCTGTTGATGCTGGTGGGCAGCGCCCTGCTGGTTCGCCGGATGCGGCTGCTGGAGATGGGCGACGATACCGCCTGCGCGCTGGGGGTGCAGGTCGAGCGTTCGCGCCTGCTGCTGATGCTGGTGGCGGTGGTGCTCACCGCCGCCTCGACGGCGCTGGCCGGGCCGATCTCATTTATCGCGCTGGTGGCGCCGCATATCGCCCGCCGCCTGAGCGGCACGGCCCGCTGGGGACTGACCCAGTCGGCCCTGTGCGGCGCGCTGCTGCTGGCGCTGGCCGATTACGGCGCCCAACGGCTGTTTATGCCGTGGCAGCTGCCGGTTGGCGTGTTAACCGTCAGCCTCGGCGGTATTTACCTTATTGCATTGTTGATTCAGGAGTCCCGCAAAAAATGAGTGCTGTCCCCTCCCGTTTGCGCGGCGAGCAGTTAACCCTGGCCTACGGGAACAAGACCATCGCCGAGTCGCTGAACGTGACCATCCCTGACGGTCACTTCACCGCCATTATCGGCCCCAACGGCTGCGGCAAGTCGACGCTATTGCGCACCCTCAGTCGCCTGATGACGCCCGCCAGCGGCCACGTCTGGCTCGACGGCGCGCAGATCCAGCAGTACGCCAGTAAAGAGGTTGCCCGCCGCATCGGGCTGCTGGCGCAGAATGCCACCACCCCTGGCGATATCACGGTGCAGGAGCTGGTGGCCCGCGGGCGCTATCCGCACCAGCCGCTGTTTACCCGCTGGCGCAAAGAAGATGAAGAGGCGGTGAACAAGGCGATGCGGGCGACCGGGATCAGCGATCTGGCGCTGCAGAGCGTCGACACGCTTTCCGGCGGCCAGCGGCAGCGGGCGTGGATTGCGATGGTGCTGGCCCAGGAGACGGCGATTATGCTGTTGGATGAGCCGACCACCTGGCTGGACATCAGCCATCAGATCGACCTGCTGGAGCTGTTGAGCGAGCTGAATCGCGAGAAGGGTTATACCCTGGCGGCAGTGCTGCACGATCTTAACCAGGCCTGCCGCTACGCCACCCACCTGATCGCCCTGCGCGACGGCAGGATCGTCGCCGAGGGGGCGCCAAAGGAGATCGTTACGGCGGATCTGATTGAACGGATTTACGGCCTGCGCTGCACGATCATTGAGGATCCGGTGGCGCATACGCCGCTGGTGGTGCCGCTGGGCCGCCGGTAATCTCCCCTTTCCCCGGCTTGCGCTACGCTGAGCCGGGCTACCTGCTGTAGCCCGAACTCAACCGTTACCCCAGAATCTCCCTGACCACCGGGCCGATGGCTTCAAAGGCCTGCGGGGAGATGATGTCGACGTGGGCGCAGTTCTGGCTGAACACCTCCAGTTCCCCCACCCACGGGCCCCATACGACCTGCGGATCCATCCCCGCCTGCCGCGTCTTCTCCGCCACGAACAGCGTCGCCTTGCCGTCAAACGACGCGCTGTGGGCGGTGGTTAACAGCCGCACCGCATCGGCATAGTTACCTTCGATAGCGCTGAACAGCTCGCCGGAGGCTTGCCCTTGCTGGGCGGCGAGGAACGCCTCGCGCTCGCGGTCAATCTCCGCCAGTACCTCGGGATCCAGCCCGTTAGCCTCTTTCTCCGCCCAGTTTTGCGTCTCCGGCGGCCAGGTATCCAGCAGGCCGAGGAAGGCCACCGCTTCGCCGCGCTGGCGCAAACGGGCGGCAATCCCCTGGGCTAAGGTGCCGCCCAGCGAATACCCGAACAGGTAATAAGGGCCGTGAGGCTGCTGCGCCAGCAGCGTGCGCAGATGGTGCTCGCACACCTCATCGAGGCTGGCGGCGCTGGCCATCGGCCCCTGCGGACGCGGCGACTGAATCCCGGTTATCGACCAGCGCGGGCTGAGATAGCGCGCCAGCACGCTGAACTGCCAGGCAAAGCCGGAGGCGGGATGGAAGCAGAACAGCGTCGGGCCGTCGCTCTCGCGCAGCGGCAGAAGCGTATCCAGCCCCAGGCGCCGGGCCTGCTCATCGCTGAGATCGGCAGCCAGCAGCGCGCTCAGTTTGCCCACCGTCGAGGCCACCATCACCTGCCCCGGGGTCACCTGCCGCGCCAGCTGGCGGCTGAGCTGCGCCGCCAGGCGCATCGCCAGCAGCGAATGGCCGCCAAGGGCGAAGAAATCGGCGTCGATATCGTTCACCTCGCAGCCCAGCAGCTGGCTAAAGGCCGCGGCGACAAGGGTTTCCATCCCGGGCTCCGGCGGCCGGCCGCTGCGCTCCCCGCCGAGGGTCGGCAGCGGCAGCGCTTTGCGGTCCAGTTTGCCGTTGGCGCTCAGCGGCAGCTCAGCGAGCTGCATCAGCACCACCGGCACCATATGCGGCGGCAGCTGTTCCGCCAGCCGCGCTCTCAGCGCCGCGGTATCCAGCGGCAGGCCGGAGTCAGAGACCAGATAGCCCACTAGCTGCCGGGCATCGCCGCCGGTCGCCGCCGCCTGATTGAAGACGCAGGCGTGGCTCAACGCCTGCGCCACGTCCGGCAGGGCCGACATCACCCGATCAATCTCGCCAAGCTCGATGCGCTGCCCGCGGATCTTCAGCTGGTCGTCGCTGCGGCCAAGGTACTCCACCGCGCCGTTCGTCAGCCAGCGCGCCACATCGCCGGTGCGATACATCCGCTCGCCGGGGGCAAACGGATCGGCGATAAAGCGGCTGGCGGTGAGGTCCGGACGTCCGAGATAGCCCTGCGCCAGCTGGATGCCGGTAAGATAAAGATCCCCCGCCACCCCCGGCGGCACCGGGCGCATCGCGGCATCGAGAATGCGCAGCCCGGTGTTCCACACCGGCCAGCCAATCGGCACGCTGCTGCCAGTCACGGCTGCCAGCTCAGGCCCGCAGGCCGGATACCAGCTGACATCCACCGCCGCTTCCGTCGGGCCGTACAGGTTATGCAGCGGCGCGCCGGTTAAGCGCTCCCAGTCGCGGCACAATTCCGTCGGTAGCGCTTCGCCGCTGCAGAAGACCCGTCGCAGCGTGCGGCAGGCGGCGACGCTGTCGCCATCCAGCGAGGCGACAAACGCCGCCAGCATCGAGGGCACAAAGTGGGTGGTGGTCACGCCGTAGCGGGCGAAAAACTGCTGCATCGCCTGCGGGTCGCGGTGCGCCTCCGGCTCGGCCATCACCAGCTGCGCGCCGGCGATAAACGGCCACCAGAACTCCCACACCGACACGTCGAAACTGCACGGCGTTTTCTGCGCCACCACGTCGTCGGCAGATAACGGATAGCGATCCTGCATCCACAGCAGGCGGTTGACGATGGCGGTCTGGCCGACCATCACCCCTTTCGGCCGCCCGGTGGAGCCGGAGGTAAAGATGATGTAGGCGGTATGGTCCGGTTTTGACAGCGCCAGCGGCGCCTCATCACCGGCGGCCAGCGGCTGCTGGTAGCAGAGGCTTTCCAGCCCCGGGATATCGCTGAAGCGGGCCAGCTGATCCTCCGAGGCGATCAGCAGCGACGGCCGGGCGTCTTCCAGCATCATCCGCAGGCGGTCGTCCGGATAGCCAGTGTCCAGCGGCAGCCAGGCGGCCCCCGCTTCGACAATACCGTGCAGCGCCAGGGTCAGGAACACCGAGCGCGGCAGGGCCACCGCCACGCTGTCGCCCGGCTTCACGCCGCGCTGACGCAGCAGCTGCGCGAGCGCCACCACCTGCTGACGCATCTCGCGATAGCTGAACTGCCAGCGGGCGTCCGCCAGCGCCGGGGCATCCGGCGTCTTCCGCGCCTGGTCGGCCACCAGCGCGCTGAGGGTGGTAGCGGGCAGCGGCACAGCGGTATCGTTGACCGCCGCCAGCCGGGCCAGCTCGTCGGCGGAGAGCATCTCTGCTTCGCCGCAGCGCAGCGCCGGATCGGCGGCGAACTGCGCCAGCAGCGCGGTCAGTCGCGCCATGTGGCGACGCAGCTCGGCTTCGTCGTACCGGGCTTTGTTGGCGAGGATCTCCAGCGACAGGCCGCCGGTCTCATCCGGGAACAGCGCCAGCTCAAGATCGTTGACCGGGCCGGTGGCAAGGGTGTGGGTCACCGCCTCAATACCATCGATATCCAGCTGGTAATCAAAGACTTTGACGTTCAGCACCGGGCCGAACAGCGGTTCATCCCCTGCCGCTTTGCCGCTGTCGCGAACGATCTGCTCGGCGTCATAGCGCTGATGGCGGCGCATCTTTTTCAACTGAGCGGCGAGGCGCATCGCCAGGTCTGCCAGCGTCTCCCGGGCGTCAATATGCACCGCCAGGGGCAGGACATTGAGCACCGGCCCCGTCGAGGTCAGCGCGGCTGACCCCATCCGGCGCATAAAGATAAAGCCCGCCGCGTAGTCCATCCGGTTGCACAGGCGGCCCAGCCACAGGGTGGTGAGCGCCAGCGCCAGGTCAGCGGGCTGACACTGCGGCGCATGGCCGGCCAGACGGCGGAAGGCGTCGGCATTCATCTCCAGCTTCATCCGCCAGATATCGCTCCCGGCGGCGCGCCCGCCCAGCGGCGCGGCAGAGAGCGAGGCAGGCGCCGGTAATGCCTGGCGCTGAGCCTGCCAGAAGGCTTTATCCCGCTGCCAGGCCTCGCTGCCGGCGTAGCGCTGGTACTCATCCACCACTTCGGCGAAGGGGGTGAAAGGCGACTCAGGAGTAGCTTCCCCCCGCTGCCAGGCGCGATAAATGGCGGCGATCTGCCGGGTTATCGCCGGGAAGCTGAAGCCATCCACCAGCAAGTGATGATAACGCTGATACCAGTACCAGCGGTCGTCGCCGACGCGCAGCAGTTGATGGCACACCAGCGGGTTGCCGCCGTCGACGCGCAGATCCTGCGCCAGATCCGCCTGCATCCGCTCCGTAGCGGCGCGATGCGGATCCGGCGCCGTCCGCAGGTCAATGATCGACGGTTCGCCAAAGGTGCGGTCGGCCGCCAGCCACTGCCAGACTTCCCCCTCCTCTTCCTCAAAGCGCAGGCTGAGGGTGTCCGCCTGCTGCAGACCGGCGACAATCGCTTTTCCCAGCAGCGTCGGATCGAGGGCGCCGCGCAGTTCAACATAGTGGGCCACGCTCCAGGCGCCTGGCAGAGTGGAGAGGCGCTCGGCCATCCAGATCCCCGGCTGCGCGGCAACCAGCGGTAAACGAGTGGTCATTGTCAGCTCCTTATGACGCGTGATGGGCGGGGGTCAGTGTCGACCAGTTGGCCGCCAGCCAGGCGTTGCAGGCCTCGGCCGACTGCGGGGGGCACACCACCGTCCAGCCGGCAGGCAGGTCGCAGTGCGCCGGCCACAGGCTGTACTGCTGCTGATCATTGCGCAGAATGTAAAACTGCCCTTGCGGATTGTCGAAGGGGTTACTGAATTGCATATCAAACTCCTGTCGTAAAGCGCGATGCTAAGGGTGCGACAGCAGCGGCTGCCAGAGCTGGATAAGCCCTGCTGTCAGCCCGCCGCGCCAGCAAAGCGCATCATGCCCGCCGTCAACCTGACGCCAGAAAATCGTCTGCTGTGGTGTAGTGAGTTGCGCCAGTAGCGCCTGGTTAGCGCGAAAAATAATCGGTTCACGCTGGCCCGCTTCCAGCCAGACGCGCAGCCCGGCTGCGGACACCTCGCCATGGCGAAGCTGTTCGCCGATAAAGCCCGTCCCGCGGCCATCGCGATGCGGCCACCAGTAGGAGCCTGACTGGCTGAGTACGCAGCCAAAGCGCTGCGGCCAGTTGAGGGCGGCGAACATCGCCGCCAGGCCGCCGAAGCTTTGCCCGGCCACCACCGTCCGATCCGGGCGGTCGCTGAACGGGGCATGGCTGCGGACCAGCGGCAGGAGCTCCTCCTGCACCGCCAGCCAGAAATCGCGGTGACAGGGCAGCTCAACCCCGCGGCGCTGGTTGTCGATCGCGTCAATCAGCAGGTAGACCGCCGGCGGCAGCTTCCCCTCGCGGGTCAGCGCGGCCAGCGGCGACCACACCGGCATGCTCTCGGCCCAGAACTGACCGTCGAGCAGGATCGCCAGGGGCCGCGTTTGCGGGTCGCCCGCCTCACCGGGGGTGTAGATCCAGACCCGGCGATGGTTGCCCAGACGCGCGCTACGCCACTCAAGACAACGGGCGGGAGGATGCGCCTCATTAAGCCGGTCCCAGCCGGGCTGCACGGGGGCCTGCGGCATCTCCAGGGCCGAGACCCCATGGCCGCGTCCGCCCTGCCAGCTGTGCGGGTTCAGCGGATCGGCTATCGCCCGCGGCAGCAGTTTGCGCCAGCCTTCGCGCAGCAGCGCGCGGTCGGGCGCGTCAGCGCTAAATACCTCAGGGGAAAAATCATCGTCACGGTCGGAGGGAATAAAACAGTAGCTACCGCGCCAGGTCGGCGACAGCGTAGTGCGCCAGCACCAGGCGTCGGTCCCGGGCAGACGTTGCAGCGATTGCGGCCGCGCATTCTGATGGTGGTCGGTCACGCCGGTGATATACAGCCATACCCGACGGTGCGGAGAGTGCGTTTCATCCCCCGCCGGATCCCGCCACCAGAACGTCACCTCGATGACGTCATCCACTGCGCGGCACTGCGGTCCGTGCAGGGTTTGCCACCATTCCTCGCTTCCTGTCCTTAACATTCTGTCATTAACCCTATGTATCACGTGACTTTTTTAATTAATTGCCACTATTTATTGATAATATTATTGATAACTATTTGCATTTGCAATAGCGTATTAGCGCGCCGTGGGAAGCGCGTCTTTCACCAGAACATGTCAAAGCGGGCTTATTCAGCCAGCGACGGAGTGCCTTTGCCCGCTTCTGGCAACATTTATGCCGCCTCCCCTCCCGGTGGGAAGGGGCGTTTGGGGAACGTGGCGACAAAAAAACAGGAATAACAATGAATAACAGGATCAAATCCCTGGCCTTGCTGGTCAATCTGGGAATTTACGGGGTTGCTTTTCCGTTAAGCGCAGCGGAAACCGCCACCGACGATAAAAACAGCGCTGCTGAAGAGACCATGGTGGTCACCGCCGCCGAGCAGAACCTGCAGGCGCCGGGTGTCTCCACCATCACCGCCGATGAGATCCGCAAACGTCCGCCAGCGCGCGACGTCTCGGAGATCATTCGCACCATGCCGGGGGTCAACCTGACCGGCAACTCCACCAGCGGCCAGCGCGGCAATAACCGCCAGATTGATATCCGCGGCATGGGCCCGGAAAACACCCTGATCCTGATCGACGGCAAGCCGGTCACCAGCCGCAACTCCGTGCGCCTCGGCTGGCGCGGTGAGCGCGACACCCGCGGCGACACCAGCTGGGTGGCGCCGGAGATGATCGAACGCATCGAAGTGATCCGCGGCCCGGCCGCCGCCCGCTACGGCAACGGCGCCGCCGGCGGCGTGGTGAATATCATCACCAAAAAAACCGGCGATGAGTGGCACGGCTCATGGAACACCTATATGAACGCCCCGGAGCACAAGGATGAAGGCTCCACCAAACGCACTAACTTCAGCCTCAGCGGCCCGCTGGGCGGCGATTTCAGCTTCCGCCTGTTCGGTAACCTCGACAAAACGCAGGCCGACGCCTGGGATATCAACCAGGGCCATCAGTCCGAACGTACCGGGATCTATGCCGATACCCTGCCGGCCGGGCGCGAAGGGGTGAAAAACAAAAACATCGATGGTCTGGTGCGCTGGGAATTTGCTCCAATGCAGTCGCTGGAGTTTGAAGCCGGCTACAGCCGCCAGGGCAACCTCTACGCTGGCGACACCCAGAACACCAACACCAACGACCTGGTAAAAGAGAACTACGGCAAAGAGACCAACCGGCTGTATCGCAACACCTACTCGGTCACCTGGAACGGCGCCTGGGACAACGGGGTGACCACCAGCAACTGGGCGCAGTACGAGCGCACCCGCAACTCGCGCAAAGGCGAAGGTCTGGCCGGGGGCACCGAGGGGATCTTTAACAGTAATCAGTTCTCGGATATCGATCTGTCAGATGTGATGCTGCACAGTGAAGTCAGTATCCCGTTCGACTATCTGGTTAATCAGAACCTGACGCTGGGCAGCGAGTGGAATCAACAGCGGATGAAGGATAACGCGTCCAACACCCAGGCGCTGTCGGGAGGCGAAATTCCGGGCTACGACAGCACCGGCCGCAGCCCGTACTCGCAGGCGGAAATCTTCTCGCTGTTCGCCGAGAACAACATGGAGCTGACCGACACCACCATGCTGACTCCGGCGCTGCGTTTCGATCATCACAGCATTGTCGGCAATAACTGGAGCCCGTCCCTCAACCTGTCGCAGGGGCTGTGGGACGACTTCACGCTGAAGATGGGTATCGCCCGCGCCTATAAAGCACCGAGCCTGTATCAGACCAACCCGAACTATATTCTCTACAGCAAAGGACAGGGCTGCTACGCCAGTAAATCCGGTTGCTATCTGCAGGGGAACGACGACTTAAAAGCCGAGACCAGCATCAACAAAGAGATTGGCCTCGAGTTTAAACGCGACGGCTGGCTGGCGGGCGTCACCTGGTTCCGCAACGACTATCGCAATAAGATTGAAGCGGGCTATGCCCCGGTCTATACCAACGGCAGCGGCACTGACCTCTACCAATGGGAAAACGTACCAAAAGCGGTGGTGGAAGGCCTGGAAGGGACGTTGAACGTGCCGGTGAGCGAGACCGTGAACTGGACCAACAACATCACCTATATGCTGCAGAGTAAGAACAAAGAGACCGGCGATCGTCTGTCGATTATCCCGGAATACACGCTGAACTCTACGCTGAGCTGGCAGGTACGCGATGACGTTTCGCTGCAGTCAACCTTTACCTGGTACGGTAAGCAGGAGCCGAAGAAGTACAACTACAAAGGTCAACCGGTTACCGGCAGCGAGAAGAACGAGGTCAGCCCCTACAGCATCCTCGGCCTGAGCGCGACCTGGGACGTCACCAAATACGTCAGTCTGACCGGCGGCGTGGATAACGTCTTCGACAAACGCCACTGGCGCGCGGGCAACGCCCAGACCACCGGGGGCGCCACCGGCTATATGTATGGCGCCGGCGCCGAGACCTATAACGAATCGGGCCGTACCTGGTATATGAGCGTCAACACCCACTTCTGATAGCGGGTTCTCCCTCCCCCGCCCTTGCTGGACAAAGGGCGGGGGCAACCGCGGTAACCTTACCCTATGCGCCACCATCACACCGCTTTGCCACTGGCCGGCTATACCATCCAGCAGATCGACTTCGACCCGGCGACTTTCCAGCCGGAAGATCTGTTCTGGCTGCCCTATCACGCCAGCCTGACCGGCTGGGGCCGCAAGCGGCAGGCGGAGCATCTGGCCGGACGCATCGCCGCGGCATACGCCCTGCGCGAGGTGGGGGAGAAACGGCTTCCCGCCATCGGCGATCGGCGCCAGCCGCTGTGGCCCACACCCTGGTTCGGCAGCATCAGCCACTGCGGCCAGCGCGCGCTGGCGGTGGTTGCCGATCGGCCGGTGGGGGTCGATATCGAGCGCCGGTTTACCCCCCAGCTGGCGGCGGAACTGGAGAGCAGCATTATCAGTCCGGCAGAAAAAACGGCGCTGCTGCGCAGCGGTCTGCCCTTCCCGCTGGCGCTGACGCTGGCGTTTTCCGCGAAAGAGAGTGGGTTTAAGGCCTGGTCTTCACACGCTTTAGCCCTGCCCGGCTTCCACAGCGCCCGGATTGTGGCGCTCACTGCGCAGCAGGTTCATTTACGTTTTACCGCCCGCTTCTCCGTACAGCTTGCTGATTTCACCTTGCAAATCAATCATCTGATAAAAGACGATTTCGTTATTACCTGTACCTGCCCGCCTCGCGAAGCGTGATCCTTTTCGCTTTTTAAGAAATTACCTGTGCAAACCGTAGACAGTTCTGGCTGGCCGCTTTATGGTTACATTGAATAATAAATCATTATTGAATATATATTCAATGCGGAGATAATAATGAAAACTACCCTGATAAAGTCTGTTCTGTTTGCCTCCATGATGGCCGCATCTGGCTCACTTTTCGCCGCCGATAATGGCCTGATCGCGATCATTACCCCTTCACATGATAATCCATTCTTTAAAGCGGAGGCTGACGGCGCAGCGGCGAAAGCGAAAGAGCTGGGTTACAGCACCCTGGTCGCCTCCCACGACGACGACGTCAACAAACAAAACCAACTGATTGAAACGGCTATTGCGCGCAAAGCCAAAGCCATCATCCTGGATAACGCTGGCGCGGATGCCACCGTCGGCCCGCTGGAAAAAGCAAAAGCGGCAGGTGTGCCGGCATTTTTAATCGATAGAGAGATCAATAAAACCGGCGTCGCCGTGGCGCAGATCGTCTCTAACAACTATCAGGGCGCCCAGCTTGGCGCGGAAAAATTCGCCAGCCTCCTCAACGGTAAAGGCAAGTATGTCGAACTGTTAGGTCGTCAGTCCGACACCAACGCCAGCGTCCGCTCGCAGGGTTATCACGATGTGCTGGACGACTATCCGGAAATGAAAATGGTCGCCCAGCAGACGGCGAACTGGAGCCAGACGGAAGCCTTTACCCGTATGGAAGCCATTCTGCAGACCAATCCGGATATCGTCGGCGTGATTTCCGGCAACGATACCATGGCGCTGGGGGCGGAAGCGGCGCTGAAAGCCGCGGGTAAAAACGACGTGATTGTCGTCGGCTTCGACGGTAGCGACTACACCCGCGACTCGATACTCAAGCAGGGCAACATTAAAGCCACGGTTCTCCAGCCTGGCTGGAAGCAGGCGCAAATGGCCGTGGAACAGGCGGACTTTTTCCTGAAAAACGGGAAAGCCCAGAAAGAAGAGAAGCAGTTGATGGACTGCATCCTCATCGATAGTGGCAATGCGAAAAAACTCAACATGTTCAACCTCAGCGAGTAAGGCGGAAATGATGCGGTTAAAACAATGGGGCGCCGTGCTGATGGGCTGCGCCGCCCTGTTGCTGACGGCCTGCACGGTGGTGGACTTAGATGAGAATGGCAAGCCAGTGCTGCCTGCCGACCCGAACGCGAAACCCAGCTTCGACCATCTCACCCCGCAGCAGATCGCGCAACAAACCTGGCAATCTCGAGTAATTGACGCAGCGAACCAACATGCGCTGGACGCGACTGCGCTGGAAAAAGTGCGTCAGGCCTCTGGCGCGACGCCACAGAGCGTCTTTGTTCGCCTGAGCAGCGAAGTGACCGGGATTGACGTCAGCACCCCACGCGAGCAGAAGCTCACTCTTACGCTACAGGGCCAGCCGTTGGTCGTGCAGCTGGGTCCTGTCATGCGGGGCAACGCCATTCGCGATGCCAGCGGGTTCAAATTTGAAGACTTTACCAACCAGGTGCAGTTTGCGCAGCTTTCACGCGCCTATAACCGGGAGGCGATAAAATCGTTGCCGACAGTGGACGCGAGCTGGGCAGGCAAACCTGTCGATATTCTCTTTGCGGCCACGGTGGTTAACGGCAGCCTGCAGGATGCGGCCGCTCTTGCGCTAAAACAGGAGGCGCGCTGATGGCCAGTTCACCCACAGAGGAGATCATTTTACGCACCCGTGGTATTTCCATGCTGTTCCCCGGCACGGTGGCGCTGGATAACGTCGACTACAACGTCTGGCGTGGCAAAGTTAACGTGATCATCGGCGAAAATGGCGCGGGTAAATCAACGCTCATGAAAATTCTCGCCGGTGTGCAACAGCCGAGCCTGGGCGAAATGGAGCTCAACGGTAAGCTTGTCCGTTTCTCCAGCACCCGCGAGGCCGCCGCCCACGGCATTGGTATGGTTCACCAGGAGCTGAACCTGTTTGAAAATCTTAGCGTCGCGGAAAATATCTTTCTTGGCCGCGAGCTACAGCGCGGGCTTACGCCGATTAACGAAGCAGAGCAGGAACGACAAGCCGCGGAGCTGTTGCAGCGACTCGACCAGCCGATCTCGCCGCGGGAGCTGGTGGGTAACCTGAAGGTCGGTCAGCAGCAGTTGGTCGAGATAGCCAAAGCGCTGGCGGAAAATGCGGACATTCTGATCCTTGATGAGCCCACCTCCGCCTTAAGCAAAACCGAGGTGGATATCCTGTTTCGGGTCATCCGCGAACTGACGCGTCAGGGGGTGTCCATCATCTACATCTCACACCGTCTGGAGGAGCTGATGGCCATCGGCGACGTCATTACCATACTGCGTGACGGCAAATTCCAGGCGGAGGCCAGGGTGAGTGAAATTGATGTGCCATGGATCGTCCGTGAAATGCTGGGAAGCGATCCGGTAAGCCATTTTCTTCCTCCGGATCGCCGCTTCGGCGCCCCACTGCTGGAAGTGGAAAACCTGACCTGCGTGAATGCCGCGGGCAATACGGTGGTGGATAACGTCAGTTTTAAAGCACATGCCGGTGAAATTATTGGGATCTACGGCCTGATGGGCGCCGGGCGAACCGAGCTGTTTGAATGTCTGCTGGGGACTGCGCGCCACTACTTTGGCAAGATCTGGCTGGACAGCAAACCGGTTCCCCAGCGGTTAACCACGGCCGAACGCATCCGCATGGGCATGAGTCTGGTGCCGGAAGATCGTAAGCGGACCGGGATTTTTCCTATCTCGTCAGTCGCCAGCAATCTGACCATTGCCAGCCTGTGGCGTCGTCTTCAGCGCGGGTTAACCATTGCCAATAAAGAGGAAGAGGCCGTCGTCGCCAGCACGATTGGCAATCTCTCCATTAAGGTCTCATCACCAGAGGTCGAGATCCAGGCGCTCAGCGGCGGCAATCAGCAAAAGGTGGTGATTGGCCGTTCGCTGTTAACCAATCCGAAGGTGCTGTTTCTTGACGAGCCTACGCGTGGAATCGACATCGGCGCCAAGGGGGATGTGTTTCGCATGATGGTGCAATTGTCGCAGCAGGGAATGGCGGTGGTGTTCTCCACCTCCGATTTAAAAGAAATCATGGCGGTCTCTGACCGTATCCTGGTGATGTCAGGCGGCAAACTGACCGCCGATATCGTTCGTGACCAGGCCGAAGAGTCGGCGCTGGTTTCAGCAAGCGCTCAGGGGTTCTAAGATGAAAATGACACAATCGGTCGCACTGGCGCCGCGCGGCGGAGCCTCCCTCTCCCGTGAAAATATCCTGCTGTTGTTATTAAAACTGCGCACCTTTATCGCGCTGTTTCTGATTGTCGGCTTCTTCACGATGACCGTGCCCGGGTTTTTATCCGCTGGCAGCATGGTGATTATGATTAAACACATTGCGATTAACGCCTTTCTGGCGTTGGGGATCACCTTTGTCATTATCACCGCCGGTATCGACCTCTCGATTGGCGCCACGCTCGGTCTCTGCGGAATGATAGCCGGCTGGCTTATCACCAAAGGGATCGTCCTGCCGATGTTCGGCATCGCCATTTTTCCAAGCGTGTGGGTCATTGTGCCCCTGGTGCTGCTGATAGGCGCGCTGATTGGCGCCGTTAATGGCTGGATCATTACCCGCTACAACGTGGCGCCATTTATCTGCACCCTCGGTACCATGTATGTGCTCCGCGGAGCCGCGATGCTGACCTCTGATGGCCAAACCTTCCCCGGGCTCGCGGGCAATCCGCAGCTGGGCAACACGGGTTTCGATGAAATTGGCGCAGGTGCGCTCTTTGGCATCCCGTGGGCCATCTGGCTGATGATCCTCCTGGCGCTGATCATCGCCTATATCGCCCGGCGTTTGCCTTTTGGCCGCCATGTTTATGCGATCGGTGACAACGAGCGCGCCGCCGAGCTTTCCGGCGTGAAAGTGAAGCAAATTAAAGTGCTGGTCTACACGTTGTCCGGTTTTTGCGCCGCCATTGCCGGGATCGTGGTCTCCGCGCAGCTGCTGGCCAGCCACCCGGCTAACGGTACCGCTTTTGAAATGAATGCTATCGCCGCCGTCGTACTGGGCGGAACATCCCTGGCCGGCGGCCGGGGAACCATTCTGGGTACGCTGATTGGTGCGTTTGTCATCGGTTTTCTCGCCGACGGGCTGGTGATGATGGGGGTGAGCGAGTTTTGGCAGATGGTCATCAAAGGGATCGTGATTATTGTGGCGGTCATTATCGATCAGATGCAAAACCGGATGCAGCAGAAAGCGGCGGTGGTCGCTCAGAAGGCGGTCATGGAGAATAAGTAACCGCAAGCCCTCCTGTGGCAACGGCCACAGGAGGTGGCTGCCTGACGCTCGATGCGCCTTTCTCCGAGGCGCTTCGCAAAACCTCATCGAAAAATCCTGCCCGACGGCAAGCGGTGGTAGCATCCCGCCACTCTGCTCTGCCAGGCAAGGAAGCCATGAAAAAACGTCCGCACTCGACCCCGCACGACAGCCTGTTTAAACGCTTTTTGCGCGACAGCGAAACCGCACGCGATTTTCTGGATATTCATCTGCCGCCCGCGCTGCGGCAACTGTGCGACTTAAGCACTCTGCACCTGGAATCCGGGAGCTTTGTTGAGGACAACCTGCGCGCCAGCTATTCCGATATTCTCTACTCTCTGCAGACCAGCAAGGGAGAGGGCTATATCTATGTGGTCATTGAGCATCAGAGCACCCCGGACAGCCATATGGCGTTCAGACTCCTGCGCTATGCCCTCGCGGCCATGCAACAGCATCTTGATCGCGGCCATAAAGCGCTGCCGCTGGTGATCCCCATGCTGTTTTATCATGGCACCATTTCTCCCTATCCCTTTTCACTGTGCTGGCTGGACGAGTTCCCACCTGACTCACCGGCAAAGCAGCTTTATCTCGGAGCTTTTCCGCTCGTCGATGTGACCGATATTCCCGACGACGCCATATTACAGCATCGGCGGATCGCGCTTCTGGAACTGGTCCAGAAACACATCCGTCAACGCGATCTTAGCCATATCCTCCAGCAGTTGGTGGAGGTGGTGCTGATGGGATACACTGACCACCAGCAGTTCAAAACGTTATTTACCTATATGTCGCTGCATGGCAATAGCGCCGACCCGGACAACTTTATCGACCAGCTGGTCGAACGTCTGCCGCAATATGAGGATACCCTGATGACGATTGCCGAGTACCTGAAGCAGAAAGGGCGCGAAGAGGGAAAACAACGCTGGTTACAGCAAGGCCAGCAAGAGGGGCTTCAGGAAGGTTTACAGGCGGGTGAGCATCGCGAAGCCTGCCGCATCGCGCTGATGATGTTAGAGAACGGCATGGACACTGAAACCGTATTGCGGATGACTCGCCTCAGCGCGGACGAACTGGCGACGCTGGCGCGCCAGCCACGCCAGTCTCCCCCCGCTTAGCCCTTAATTAACGCGCGCGCGGTCGGGAAGTCGGTGATCAGGACATCAATATAGTCGCCCTGCAACGCGCCGCGGATGGCGTTCTCTTTGTCCACGCCGCCGGCCAGCGCAATCACCTGCGGACAGCGACGAATTTGCTCAAGCTCCATACCGATCACCGGATCCTCATCCTGGCTCAGTACCGGTTTGCCCGCCGCATCATAGTAATGCAGGCAGATATCCCCCACCGCGCCGCGCGCCGCCAGCAGCTGGAGCATGGTTTCATTATAATAGTTACCGGAGTTTTTCAGCAGCTGCGAAGGCTCCAGTTCACCAATACCGACGATGGCCACATCCACTTCGGCAAATTTCGCCACCACCGCCGCGACGTCCGGGCTGTTTACCAGACGGCTGCGCTCCTCCACGGAGTGCTCAATACTCTGCGACGGCAGCAGCCACGCCGGGCAGCCTAAATGCGCCGCCAGCTGCTGGGTTAAGATGGTGGCCTGCACGTTGCCGTTGGGACCGACGCCGCCCAACAGCTGAATCACCCCGGCGGCGCGAATGTTCTGCGGATGCATCTCATCCACCATACAGCGGATCGTACTGCTCCAGGACGAGATCCCCACGAGGTCTTCCGGCCGCAGCCGCGTTTCAACATAGTGCGCCGCCGCGCTGCCGATGGCATGCTTTACCTGGCTGTAACTGGCGTTCTCGCCCACATCCACGACTATCGCCTGTAGAATGCCAAAACGCTCCTCAATCGCCTTTTCCAGATCGACAAAAATGTTTGTCGGCTGGACCACGGTAATTTTCACCAGCCCCTCTTTCTGACAGCGGGTTAGCGCCCGTGAAACAAAAGACTGGGACAGATGCAGCAGCGAGGCGATCTCGGACTGCTTTTTATTTTCGCTGTAGTAAAGCGTGGCGATCTTCACCAGCAACCGCTGTTCATCCTGCTTCGACATGGCATTCCCCTCTGTTTTCTGCTCGTTATTTTTATGCATCATTGAATAGATAACAAGCGCAGCGCCCTTTTCCCGACGATCCAAATGTGATCATTTTCTCCTTTTTTAGAAAATAGGCCGTACAAATCGTGGACAAACCCCGTCACAGGGCATATCTTACCTATGTGAATAATAAATCAGCAGTGAATATATATTCAATCACTTATTAATACCTTGTTTTGTCGACGATTAAAGGTAGTCAGGATGGGAAGTGTTTTTTTACCCTGCCGGAATATTTATTCATACAAGAATTTACTTTCAAGAGGTGTTTTATGAATCCGTTTTCACTCTCCGTTAAGGAGTTAGAACAAAAAGCACGCGCCATCCGCCGCCGCATCATCGTCTTGAATGCGGAAAGCCCGGCAGGCGGCCACACCGGTGCCGATCTGTCACAAGTCGAACTGCTGACCGCCCTCTACTTTCGCATCCTTAACTGCTCCCCTGCGCGAAAAGAGAGCGACGACCGCGATATCTATATTCAGTCGAAGGGGCATGCTGTCGGCGGTTATTACTGCGTGCTGGCCGAAGCAGGCTTTATTCCCGTTGACTGGCTGGCAACCTATCAACACGCCGACTCGGCGCTGCCAGGACACCCGGTAAAGCACAAGACGCCGGGTATTGAGCTGAATACCGGTGCGCTGGGCCATGGTCTGCCCGTGGCGGTAGGCATTGCGCTGGCAGCGAAACGCGATAACAACCCGCGTCGCGTATTTGTCGTCACCGGCGATGGCGAACTGGCGGAGGGCAGCAACTGGGAGGCCGCGCTGGTCGCCGCCCACTACCAGCTGGATAACCTTATTATTATCAACGACAAAAATAATCTGCAGCTGGCCGGTGCGACCAAAGAGATCATGAATACCGATCCGCTGGATGAAAAATGGCGCGCTTTCGGCATGGAGGTTACGCAGTGCAACGGCAACGATATGGCGGAGGTGGTCGCCACCCTTGAGGGCCTGCAGCCGAACGGGAAACCACACGTCGTGATTGCTAACACCACCAAAGGCGCGGGTATTTCCTTTATTCAGGGACGCCCCGAGTGGCATCACCGGGTACCGAAAGGAGAAGAAATTGAACTGGCGCTGGAGGAACTGAAAGATGAGTAATAGCGAACATCTCGCCACGGTGATGGTGAATGCCTTTATTGATGCCGTAGACCGCGGCGTGGATCTGGTGCCGGTGGTGGCCGACTCCACCTCAACGGCGAAAATTGCTCCGTTTATCAAAAGATTCCCTGACCGGCTGGTCAACGTCGGCATCGCCGAGCAGACGCTGGTTGGCGCTGCCGCCGGTCTGGCGCTGGGGGGGAAAGTGGCCGTGACCTGCAACGCCGCGCCATTCCTCATCTCACGAGCCAATGAGCAGATTAAGGTCGACGTTTGCTACAACAACACCAACGTCAAACTGTTCGGGCTGAACGCGGGCGCCAGCTACGGTCCACTGGCCAGCACCCACCACAGTATTGACGATATCGCCATTCTGCGCGGTTTTGGCAATATTGAAATTTACGCGCCGTCCAGTCCCGGCGAGTGCCGGCAGATTATTGATTATGCCCTTGCCCACGTCGGGCCAGTGTATATCCGCCTCGACGGTAAAGCGCTGCCGGAACTGCATGATGAACATTACCGGTTTGTTCCGGGCAACATTGATGTGCTGCGTCTGGGGCGCGATATTGCGCTGGTTGCCATGGGCTCAACGGTACATGAAATTGTGGAAGCCGCCGCACAACTCGCTGCAGAAGGTATTGACGCCACCGTTATCAGTGTCCCATCTATTCGTCCTTGTGATACCCAGGCGCTACTGGCGGCAATCCAGTCCTGTCCGGCCGCGATCACGGTGGAAGAACACAACGTCAACGGCGGCGTCGGGAGCCTGGTGGCGGAAGTGCTGGCCGAGGCCGGGTGCGCGATCCCGTTGCGGCGCTTAGGTATCCCTGACGGGCAATACGCCATTGCCGCCGATCGCGCTGCCACGCGCGCGCGCCATGAAATCGATGCCGCCGGGGTGGTGAAGCACGCCCGCAAGCTGCACATAAAAAAAGCATCCTGAAAAATAACAAGAACATCTTACTGGAGAGAACGCAATGTCCCGAATTCCTCAACAACTCACCATGGGCGTCATTATTGGCAACCGGGGATTTTTCCCCAGCTATCTGGTCGCCGAAGCGCGCGAACAGGCGGTAGCCCTGTTTAGCCGTCTTGGGATTAACACCATTATGCTTGATCCATCCCAGACGGAACTGGGTGGCGTGGAAACCCGGCAGGATGCCAAAATTTGCGCCGAGCTGTTCCGCAGCCACCGCGACAATATTCACGGTGTCGTGGTGCTGTTACCCAACTTTGGTGATGAGAAAGCCATCGCCGAAACGCTGCGCCTCTCCGGTCTCAACGTCCCGGTGCTTGTTCAGGCCGAAGAGGATAATCTGGATAAAATGGGGTTGTCGACGCGCCGAGATAGCTTCTGCGGCAAAATTTCCCTTTGCAACAACCTGCGCCAGTACGGTATCCCGTTTACGCTGACCACCCAGCACGTCTGCGCGCTCAGTGGCGAGGTGTTTGAGCAGGATCTGCGGCGCTTCACGCAGATATGTCGCGTGGTGAACAGTATGCGCGGCGTGCGCGTTGGCGCGATCGGCGCCCGTCCAGCGGGCTTTAACACCGTGCGCTACAGCGAAAAGCTGCTCGAACGTTTAGGCATCGCGGTGGAAACGTTAGATCTGTCAGAGGTGTTTACCAGGATTAAAGCCCTGCGTGATGACGATATTCGTGTGGATGAGAAGCGCCGCCTGCTGATCGATAATGCCGACGCCAGCGGTATTCCGGCAGATAAGCTGGTCACCATGGCAAAACTGTTTGTGGTCCTGAGCGAGTGGATTGTTGCCAACGACATCGACACCACCGCAATTCAGTGCTGGACCTCGCTGCAGGAAAATCTGGGGATTAACGTCTGCTCCATCATGAGCGTGATGTCCGGACAACTGATGCCAAGCGCCTGTGAGGTCGATGTCATGGGCGCGCTCTCCATGTATGCGCTCGCCAGCAGCAACCTGAGCCCCGCCTCGATCGCGGACTGGAACAATAACTTCGGCGACGATCGCGATAAATGTGTGCTGTTTCATTGCGGGAACTTTGCCTCGGCCAGCCTTGAGTCGCCGCACATGGGAACGGCCGATATTATCGGCACCACCGTCGGCAAAGAAAACACCTGCGGTGCCGTGCATGGTCGCATGAAAAGCGGCGCGCTGACCTATTTTCGCCTCAGCACCGACGACCTGACTGGCGAAATCAAAGCCTACGTTGGCGAAGGTCGGTCGGTTGACGATCCCCTCGATACGGTAGGCTGTCGGGCGGTCATTCAGGTTCCCCACCTGGAAAATCTGCTGTCGTGGATCTGCCGCAACGGCTTTGAGCACCATGTCGCGATGAACCATTCCGCCAGTGCCGCAATTTTGCACGAGGCATTTACGCGCTACCTGGGCGTGTCGACCTATCTCCACCAGTAAGGCCGGAGGCCGCTATGTCGGTAAACAAGGATATTATTATTGCCCTCGATGAGGGCACGACCAATGCCAAAGCCGTTGCCTTCGACAGCCACGGGCGGGTAATTGCGCAATTTTCCCGCGCGCTTGAGATCGCTACGCCGCAGGAAGGATGGGTAGAACAGTCAGCGGAGCTTCTGCTTGCCGCGTCGCTGGAGGTGATTTCTCGCGCAGTGGCCGCCGTTGGCGCGGAGCGTGTAGCCGCCCTGGCGATCAGCAACCAGCGCGAAACCGTCGTGGGCTGGTATCGGGAAACGGGCGAGGCTATAGCTGATTAGACTTGAGATAAATGACAGGGGATAAGTGAGATAATTATGGGAAGTACTGGGTCAACATGGGAAGAGACTGGATGGAATATGCAATAACCTTACAGTATGTGAAAATCAGACCGGCCCGAAAAAAACAGAACTCGCACCAGCCTGATTGCAGATATTACTCCTTTTTCCCTGTATCGGCATCAGGTTCGCCATCAAACAGTTTGCCCTGCATCCGATCCAGTTCTTCTTTTCTGACCCGCTTCACCACGCTGTAAACCCACTGTAGTGAAACACCAAATTTGCGGGCCAGTTCGTGATGGTTGCGCCCGTCAAACTCCAGGAAAATTTCCCGGTCGCGCTGGCTGACCTTCCAGACCATGCCCATCGGAAAATAGACGTTTTGCCCACCCCAGACCTGCATCATGCGGTTCGCGACGGCCTGACCAATCTGGTCGGCAACTGCGGGTTCGATATCAATAATCTCGCGGACAGTCTCAGAGGTATGCTGTGCCAGTTCCACCAACAGTTCCGGCCCTTTACTACGAAACTGATTCAGGTCGCTCATTGCTTCACTCCCGCAGCTCTGCGCTGCCACTTCTTCAGTTTCTCAATCACGCTACTTGCCTGCTCATTGCTGAGCCAGCGTAACGCGCTGATGCCGGTTTCCCGTTTAACCCACAGCGCCAGCGCCTGCTCTGAACTGTCACGGACGATGCCTGCGGCAGCCATTTCAAGCCATAGCGCACGGATTTTCTTTGACTGCGGATGGCTGTCGAGCGGTAAGCCGGACTTGGCTTTCCCGGCAGGCTTAATGCGAAAGCCTTTCTTTTTCATTGATTCCAGCACGCGGTTTAGTTGTGGGGTATCCATCCCTTTGGTTGAGGCTTTGCCGGTCAGCCCCTGTAGCATCTGGCGGTAGGTGTCCTCATCCATCTGGAGGTCGCTGCGGGCAATATGAATGAGTTGAATAAGACGCTGCTTAGTCATCATTGCCACTCCTTTTACCTGCGCCACCGATATAGTCGACATATAAAGGAAGCGCGACAGGCCAGCACAGGAACATAACGGCCCAACTGATCCAGTGTCCGGTACCGCTGTAACGTGAGTAAAACCCTGAACGGCGGTGCAGTTCAGCAGTACACCACCCCACGAGACCATACCAGAACAAGGCACATACAATTGATTCAGCCATCATAAGCCACTCCCCAGCTTCCGCTGTTCCTGCCCGCTGACAGGCTGATGTAGACGGACGTTTTCTCCCTCTCTGTAACCGATGTGGCGGGACATGTCCGCGTCACGGGATTTACCGGCTTTGCGGCCAGAGGTTGTTCCTGAATCAGGGTATTTTTGTTCAAGCCAGAGGTTTGCCAGCTCCCGTTCTTCGCGGGACATAGCAAATAAATGAACCTCGCTACGCACGGCCAGAACCCACCCTTCGGCAAATTTGTCACCACGGCTGGTCTTGGTCGTGTTTTTGATTCTTTTATTCTGCTGTCGAATATAGTTTTTACGGGCCATGATTAACTGTCTGGCCAGTACCTCCCATGTATATGAGGCCAGTTCAACCCGGTCTTTATTACCGTAAAAGCCAACGCCGGGTTTAAAGCCGGAGTGAATAATAGACTTAACGCCAAATGCCACCTGGATAATATCCAGCAGACCCAGCATATAACGCGGCGGATTAACGCTACCTGCAGCCCAGTAGTTACTGACGCTTTCATCAATATCACTGAGTGCGAGGTCAGCCTGGGTGATGTTATAGGCCTGCATCAGTTTCTGGGCGCGTTGCAGTGCCAGTGCCGCTTCATGGGGGTTATCGGATTTAGCCAGCGCAAGTAGCTTTTTTAACTTCTCCAGCAGCTTTTCATTATTCTGCGGCATAAGTCACCCCCAGGCGTTCGGCAAGGCGTTCCAGCTTTTTCTGCTTATGAAAATCAATCATCAGGCCCATCCCGTTTAGGCGGAACTGTTCAATCATGATTTCAACGTCAGCCAGTTCGCCTGCCAGATCAACTTCATTGCCCAGTCCGTTCATGTTGCGGGCAGCAGCAGCGGCCAGTTCGGCAGCTTCTTCCATCAGCTTCAGAGCCTGAGCTTCTGGGCCGAAGGTTTTGAGGGCCAGATTGTAGATCGTCGAACGGTTATATAATTTCATGCCTTTCATCTTATCTTCCCCAAATCAATGGCGTGATACGCCGATAACTTTCACGTGGCCGTCCTCAGTAATTTCCAGCTCGTACAGCGGCGGCATTTTTCTCAGGTGGTCACTGGTGGCGTGAAGAACGTAAATAGCCTGATCTAGGCCATTTGTTGCTACGATGGCGTGTGAAGCCATGCTGATTAATTTGATTAATACCTGCCGATATGGTTGGGATTTTCACAACCACATTCACTGATATATTCCGCGACAATTTCACGGGTCCGTTTTTCGGCTTCTTTTGCAGTAATCATTTCTTTGCCTCACAAGGGATGAATTCCATGGCCGGGACTTCGGTGTAGTAATGCTGGCTACAGTGTGGGCATACCAGCGTGATGAGGACGGCTGGTACGCGGTACTTACCGGAGGAAATGACGCTGGCGTCGCTGAACTTCAGGGTGGTGATACCTTTCTGGCAGTTGATACATTTGATGGACATGATTTATTCCTTAATGCTGTTTTCGGCGTGCAGAAGCCCACGGCACTGACGCCGAAATAAAAAGAAATTGAATTAAAATTAAATGGCAGCGATATCTAACGGAATATTAATTAGCTTCCCGTGTTTATCTTTCTCCCGGAAATTAATATAGGTTTTGGACATTGCCACCTGCAGTGATTCCGATATGGCCTCCATTGCCCGGTTCCAGCGCTCGTCCTGAATCTTGACGCGGCGCAGGGAAAGAATACGTCCGGTATTAAGCTGGCCCTCTTTGTCCACCTGAAAAGCATCGCTGATGATGGCCCGCAGGTTGGCGTTCGCGCCTTCCGACCACTCGGTGACGCACTCGTCTATCAGGTCTTTGGCAATCTGCAGCTCTGGCCCGAAGGTCAGGGTTTCCTGCACGCGGATGGTGATCTGCTGAGCACCGTCGAAGCTGCTGAAGGTCACGTTGCCTTTGGCACCGCCACGCGTTCTGCCGTACTTCTCGGCCACAAGGTCAAGCCAGGCATAGCACTCGTCAAAGGCACGACGCTTGAAGTCACTGAGTTCATCGCGTTTAACCTTCGCGGCGACAACCTGTTCTTTAACGAAAGAGTCCATCGCAAGGTCATAGTCAGACACCTGGTCAACCGGCACCAGACGCCCCTTGCGGTCTTTCATGTAGTTTTCTTTATTTACTTCGCTCATCTCTGTTCACCTTATGGTTAATGTAACGACTCTGACCAGGTAATACGGCAGCCATGCAACTCAAAGACGCCCTGACGGAAGCGCCCTGAGCCGTCATGGCCAACATGGGTATAACTCGCTTTGCCCTGCTCCAGCAGGCGGGCACAGTGCCCGTTGCGGGCGATACGGATAACCGGCTTACTGCCAGCAATCATGACGCTCTGCACGGTAGTGTTCATGGCGTTGAGCGCCATAATGGCGGACTGCACCTTGTTCATCTGCTGGTTGATATCGGCGATGGATTTCATGATTAAACTCCTTTGACGACGTCGGCGTTGACCTGCGGAACCCCGATTTCAGCAGCCAGATTCATGGCGGCTATCACCAGGTTACTGACGGCCAGCGGATACAGCAGGCTGACCATGCTTTTACGGCTACCACCCAGATTGCTCAGACGGGCGCGGATGGCTTCCACTGCGCTGGCGTCCATGATGTCGGCCAGCTGCTTACCGGCACGTTGCAGTTTGAACGTCAGAAACTCTTCGAGGCTGTTGTCCAGCGGCAGCAATTCAACCACCTCGCAGCGCTGGACGACCTCACGGACTTCCATGTTGCGTTCGGACAGTTTGTCCGCCAGTTCAGGCTGGCCAATCAGCACGATGGACAGCAGTTTTTTGAAGCCGGACTCCAGTTCGAAGAAGCGTTTAAGGTGCTTCAGCGTCGGAATGGGAAGGCTGTGGGCCTCCTCAATCACCAGAACGTGGCTGAAACCCGCCTGACTGCTGTCCTTCAGGACGCGGTGCAACTGGCGGAAGCGGGCGTCCTGGCTGCGTTTGATACTCTCCAGCGGCGCGATGGTGCTGATGATGGCCTCGGCGATAGCTGCCGCCTTCAGGGTTTTGCCCTTCACGTCGTTGTCTTCCATGGCGATGATGTATGGCTCAATTACAATCACCGGCGCGTTCTCGCGGTTGACGCGTTCAATCAGGTCGCGGCGCAGCGTGGATTTACCCGCACCGGACTCGCCGATAACCGCCAGAAAGCCACCATGGCGGGCGGTCTGGAACAGCGCCTCACGCACGTAGCGGATATCCGGCGTGGTGAACACATCGTCCGCGCCCTGCATGGCTTCATCGGCGAACGGATCACGGAAAAGGCCAAACGCTTTTTTGGTTGCTGGAAATAACACCTGCTTTTTGAGTAACATGTTCTCTTCCTCACTGAGGTTGGTTTTATCGGTAGTACCCGCTGTACGGGGCGTGACAGCGCCCTGTGCAGCATCAAAACTTTTCGCTGTATCAATCCCCTTACTTTCCAGATACAACGCCAGACGCTGGCGTACCTCTTCGGGGCTGGTGCGTGGCCACTCGTTATGGTTCACAATCTGGGCCAGCGTGGCCTCGGAAACGGCGACGGCTCTTGCCACCACCGCCTGCGGGATGCGGGCCTCTTTCAGTTGTTGCTTCAGTACCAGCATGCCTTCCTCCTCAGTTACCGTTAACGATGCTGATAACGCTGTTGCGGGCCGGAGTGGTCAGGGTAACCATCACCTCATCCAGCGCGGCTTCAGGTACGCCATCCGGGTACTGCGCCGTTAACTGGCGGTAATGTTCCGGCGTCCAGATATGGCCGTTAGCGCCAAACTTCTCGCGCAGGGCTTTCGCCGCCTCCACATGGGTCAGCGGACGCTGCTCAATACGCGGCCCGCGCACGTCTGAAGCCTGACCGCGCTTCGGCATATAGGCAGGAAGCGTGGTGTCGTCGATATGTTTGTACGGGTCAAGTCGCCCGCCGAACGGCAGCGCCTTCGCCTTGCGTGCAGCAGCTGCATCGGTGGCGTTATCGGTGCCCGTAACCAGCTCTTCGATTTCTTTTGCCGCCGTCTGCGCCGGGGTCTCCGGCAGGGCTTTGTAGTTTTCGCCAAATACCGCCGCGCTTTCGGCAAAGCCGAACTCGTTCTTTCTGACCTCCTCGACCAGGAAGAACGTCTCGTGACCGTCCTCACCGGTCAGCACCACCTGCGCCACATCGCTGCGCCACGGGTTACGGGTAATCATCAGTTTTTCGCCGACCAGTACGCCCGGTACCGTCGAAACGTCAAACTCATTGCCCCGGAACGAGACGCGCAGTTTTGGTGTGACCTTACGGAGTTCCGGTGCGGCCACCGCCAGTTCGCGGCAAACCTCAACGGATGGCGCTTTTTTCAGCTGGTCAGCAGTAATCTTCAGCCAGATATCCGTGCGGGTTTTACCGTGGCGGCTGTGGACCGCCGTGGCGTTAAAGTGGCTGCGCCATTTCACCGCCAGCGCGTTCAGTTCGTCCAGGCTATGAACCGGCTGGAATTTGAGACCCGGCTCCAGTTTACGTTCGATAATGTCACGGGCCTTTTCCACCTGCCCGGTGGCGCGGGCGTTATGCGGCTTGTGCGCTATCAGATTGATGCCCAGCGAGCGGCACATGTTTTTCGTCATGCCAGCGGTGTTCGCCGAACCGGGATCAAGGTAGAGTATTTTCGGCACGCCGTGCAGCACGTCCGCGCCGCCGCGCTCCTGCATGGCGTTGATAAGCACAGAACAGAGGTTCTCACCAGATTCCGCACCCATCACGTACTCAACGTAAATCCAGCCGCTGGTATGGTCGGTAATCTCGTAACTCCACACGCGGTCACTGGCGATGCGGGCGATGTTGGCAGGCTTGTTCTTGTAGAACTTCGAGCTGTCCATCACCTGCAACCCTTTATGGCCGTTGCTCAGGTAGTAAAGCGTACAAAGTGAGGCATCAATCTCCCAGACGTGATTGGGATGCAGGCTGGCCATCTCGGACGACGGGGCCGGTGCGTCAAGCTGTTCCGGGTGCAGACCATAGTTCCGCAGGGCGCGGCTGATGGTGTCCTCGGACAGCGGGAAAAACTCGCCTGTGGCCTCGTCCGTTCTGCCAGCAGTGATAAAGCCGTTTGACCGCAGGGTCTCCACCGCATCCGCGATGGAATACAGGCGCTTACCGTTCTTACGGGTGGCCTCGCGCAGCGTGGCAGATATCAGCGCGGCTTCGTCGCGGCTCAGGGCACTGCGCCCGGCATCGGCGCGTTTTTTACGTTTGTCAGTCACTGATACCTCCTTCAGCTTGCGCAGCAGGGTGGCGCGGGAAATGCCCAGTTCGGCGCAGGCGGCATCATATATCGCACCACGCTTACCATGCCCCGCGTCACGTGCCGCGCGGGCAACATAAACCAGTCGTTCAGTCAGGGCGGCACTCATGGGTTATGCCTCCTGCCCGTTAATCTCTGGCGTCGGGTCAGTCAGCCATGAAGGGGCGGCGTTGCCTGTCGGCTCGTCCGGCAGGTCAAATGTGGAGCGCAGGCTACGCGCGGTGCTTTCCAACTGGCAGACCAGACCGGCCATAAAGTCTCTGGGGGTATCAATCATATTTTCAGCACAGTATGCGCACAGGGTCTCAAAGGCGCTGGACAGTCGAACGGCGATGGCAGATTCCGCCTCAACCGCTAACGCTGTAACTTCCGCACGCAGCTTCTTCACCTCTTCGTCAGGCTTGGGCGGTTGGATACGGGATTTCTTCTCCAGTTTTGTGGAGAGCGAGTCGATTTTTTCGTTTTTGTCGGCAAGCACGCGCTGTTGTGCTGCGTTGGTTTCACGCGCTTCGCGTAGGGCCGCTTTCAGTTCGCGGCTTGTCATGCGATCAATATCATCGAGGCTCATACCAGCAATCGTGCCGCCATCGGCTAATTCGACGAGGTCTTCGTCATCTTCCGTCATCAACTCAAACAGCTTTGTTTTACCCAAAAGCGCAAGCGCTTGCGCTTTTGGTTCAAGCTTGGGAGACAAATATTTGAGGGATGCTTGCATCATCACCTGCGCGGTACGTTTGGATAGGGACAACTGAGACTCAACGATGTCGATGAAGTCACCATGTGGTTCATTTTCTTTGAGAATTACCAGTCGTTTACCCGCCTCCAGCATGGCTTCAGCACTCTGAGCCATATAAAAACGTGTTTCATGGACAATACGATCACGTTCATACGGCAGGCCATCACCAAACTGCTGCATGATTTCGAGGCGATGTTCGGACATAGCATTAAGACTGACACTGAGACCATCGGTCAGCGGTGCATCTTCCACTAGTTCAACTGGTTGTGATTTTGTGCGTCCCATTTCAACTCCTTAGCGACTACCAGCCATAACACGCTGGTTAATTTCATTGATACGATCCTGCGCCCGCGCCATTTCGGTACTGTGCGCCATGGCGATTTGTAAGAGCTGGACTCCTGGGGCAAAACGCCCGTTATCCAGTTTCAGGGCCAGTCCTTCTTCGATAAGGGTATTGAGCGCCCGATTGATATTCGCCGGGGACTCGCCCAGAGCTGACGCCAGCTCGCCGTTAGAAACACCGTTCAGAGCGTGACCGCGTAAAGCCTTAAGGACACGCAAAATACGGGTACCTGAGCTTGATGTATTTGGTTTACTCATGACGCCTCCTTGAGGATGCCGGGGGTAACTTCTTTGCCTATTGCGACCGAAAGGTCTCGCAAAATCCGATAAGTCAAACGACCGCGTGGAAGTTCGCTTTTGCCTGCCCAGCGGCTGACAGCCTGGGTGACTGTTCGTGGCTCATAGCCCGCGTTAAGCGCGAACTGGCGCAAGCTACTGCCTCTTTCAACCAGCCGTGCCCGAACTTGTTGTTTGTTCATATGCACCGTGTTCCTGTTGGGTTATGATGTACTCTATTGGGTCTATTGTACGCACCCAAACGGGTATGTCAAATTGAGATATGTTCAAATGAGTATAAAAGAGAGATTGCGCGAAGCGATGGATGCTAAGGGTCTGACAATTAAGGCATTGTCAGACTTGTCAAAAATTCCATATCGCTCACTTCAAAACTATCTGCGTGGAGAGAGAGAACCTAATGCAGAGGCTCTTGTTGCGCTAAGCACCCATTTGAACATATCAATAGATTGGCTACTTACTGGTAAAGGGGAAGCTGTTGGGGTAGAGAAAGCACAGCCAGCTAATCAGGAGCAGCATTTCAACCAGTCTGATCTGAAGTTATTGGAGCTGCTCAACCAACTGGAGCCAGAGGTGCGAAAAGAGTTGCTGCGAGGCGCTGAGGAAAAACAGCGAATGATTGATATGGAAAAACAGCTTAAGGAGCTGTCCGCAGCGTTCGAAAGATTAAAAAATACGGGTTAATCTGTTCCTATTAAGAACATTAGAGGTATAAGGACATGACTATGCGCAAATTATTTTTACCGTTGATATTTGTTTTATCTGGGTGTGGAGATAATACCGATCCTGCTGATACGTCCACCACAGCTAAGGAGCACGCGGTTTTTAGCGTTGAAACAGATAATCCGGTTGTAAATCGCGAATTACCGTTTATTCGCCAACAACTCCCCGGCCTGGATAAGTACGCGGACAGTTTTGAAAAAGTCGAAGTATCCGAGGATAGCGAACGCCCGGTGACAACGGTGCAGTTTCATATTAAAGACGAAAATAATATTCCAAGTGACTACATAGCCTCTGGTCATAATTGTTATTTGTTCATATCAAATAATGCCCACGAAGTGAAAATATCTAAATCAGCATGTCAGGCTGTTTTTTTCGATAAAACGGATGTTCCTGGTGGAGACCTGACCGTGAAACTTGATAAGGAAAAAGTTCCTATGACAGATGATGGTAAGACCCCGCGAGCAGGTTGTTTGAAAGCTTATTCACCAGAGCCAGATAATGATTATTGGACTTGTCCAAGGCAGGATTAAATGTTTAGGTGGTGCTGCAGATGCACCACCACCTTTAACTACCTCTTTCAAAAATTACAAATTACCAGCTCTTTCTTCGGGCTGGGTTTGCCTGTTACCTTAAGGTTGTAGCTGATATCAACCGACTGCATGTTCAGACCGTTGAATACCTGCCGCATTTCCGGGATATCGTTCACTGATATAATCATCTTCCCTTTGATCCTTCGCGCTAAATCTGCCATGTGATCATAGTTTTCCAGCCCGAACTCCACACCATAGCCTTCCGTTCCCCAGTACGGTGGGTCACAGTAGAACAGCGTATGCGGGCGATCATATCGCTCTATGCACTGGTGCCAGTCCAGATGCTCTATCAGCGTTCTCGACAGGCGCAGGTGTGCCATCGACAGTTCTTCCTCAATACGCAGCAAATTGAAGCGCGGCGCACTGGTTGTAGAGGTACCGAATGTGTGATCGGCGACCTTGCCGCCAAATGCCTGTTTCTGCAGGTAGTAGAACCGGGCCGCCCGCTGAATGTCGGTGAGCGTTTCTTCCGGCGTATCCTGCAACCATTTGTAAATCTGACGGCTGACCAGCGCCCATTTGAACTGGCGAATAAATTCTTCCAGATGATGCTTGACCACCCGATAGAGGTTCACCAGTTCCCCGTTGATATCGTTAATGACTTCGGTCTTGCTGGGAGTCTTTAGGAAATAGAGCGCAGCTGCCCCGCAGAACGGCTCCACATAGCAGGTATGGGCCGGAAACAATGGTAAAATATGCTTCGCCAGACGACGTTTACCGCCAATCCATGGGACGATGGGTAAAGATTGTTCTTTCATTATCCGTAAGCCTTTTGCAATCAATGAAAATATGGCAGGCTAGTCTGGTCTCGCGAGACTGACTGAACCCTGGTCGGCTCACAGTGCATACCTGTGGGTTGATGACCAGCCTGGTGTTACCGCACCGGGCTGGTCGTTCTTTCAAAGCCATCATGCGGTTCACGTCTGCATCCTCACTATTAACGCTGTTTAAAATCCCTTTCCCCGACCATTTGTGATGCTGTCTCCACTACACAAGGAGACGCTCATGAAAAACCTGAAAAAATTCATTCCCCCTGTTAAAAAGCCACGTCTCAGCGGCTGGCTGCTGACCGCTGTGCTGCTGCTCGGCACCATCGGTCTGGTATCGCCCCAGCAGCTGCCGGTGGTTGTCTACAAGCTATCACTCATCACGCTGGCGGCAGTATTGGGCTACTGGCTTGACCGTTCGCTTTTCCCCAAAGCCCGTCCCGGTCAGTACCTGAAGCATGATGACAGGCTGATGGCTGATGGTCGCTTCCCTGTCCAGACTGGCCTTCACCTGGTCTTTTCTGCTGCGCTAATCCGCCGTGCGCTGATTGTTGCTGCAGTCTGTCTGGCCGTAGCGATGGGGCTTTAATGATGACCCTCTATATGTACTGGCCTCAGGTTGTCTGGGCCGTGCTGGTACTGCTGGGGCTGGGCATCGAACTGGCCCGCCACGGGCAGGCCCGAACGGGTAAGCACAGTTTCTGGTGGCAGCTCTTTGGTTCAGTAACGGTAGCCTGGCTGCTCTGGTGTGGCGGCTTCTTCAGTCAGGCCCGCGCTGCCCAGCCACCGCAGACCGCGCTGCAGTATCGCGACGATGTGATCCGTAATGCCCGGCTTGAATGGGGAATGTCTGCGCCGGTGGCCGACTTCGCCGCGCAGCTGCATCAGGAAAGCGGCTGGCGACCTGATGCGGTCTCGCCGGTTGGCGCTCAGGGACTGGCGCAGTTTATGCCCACCACCGCTGACTGGATAAGTCAGCTGATGCCGGGGCTTAACAGCCGTGAACCGTTTAATCCGTCTTGGGCCATCCGGGCGCTGGTCAGCTATGACCGCTGGCTGTGGCAACGCGTCAGCGCCGTCAATGACTGCGAGCGTATGGCCATGACGCTGTCAGGCTATAACGGTGGTCTGGGCTGGGTACAGCGGGACAAACGGCTGGCCTCGCAGCAGGGGCTGGACAGCACCCGCTGGTTTGGTCATGTCGCCACGGTGAATGCCGGACGCAGCACTGCCAACTGGCGGGAGAACCGTCATTATCCGCAGCGCATCCTGCACGAACTGGCCCCGCGTTATCTCACCTGGGGAGGCGGCAGCTGTGTGGACTAACCTGCTAAAAAATCTGCCGTGGCGCAGTCTGCTGCTGGCGGTGGTCATAAATGCTTTTCTGATTGGGCTTTATTACCTGGGCTACAAAAGCGGGCATGAAAACGCCACGCGCGACGGCGATAAGGCGGTCAGTGAGTTGCAGTCAGCATTCGACACGTACAAAACGGAGCAGGCAACGCTTGAGAACGCTGCGTTGCGGGCTTGGGCGAAACGGTATCAGGAACAGGTAGCCGCCGGGCAGCAGGCTGAAGCCAGTTACCTTGAGCAGATTGCTCAACTGGAGAGCCAGAACAAACAACTACAGGGGCAAATTAACGATGTCACACAGCGCTGGATTGATGAAAAAGGTAAGAGCCATCCCATTGAGTGCGTGTTTACTCGCGGTTTCGTGCGCCAGTACAACGCCGCGCTCGGATATGACAACGCATCCGTCGACACCGGTCATTCAGACGCAACTGCCGCCGCTGGCACCGGCACTGGCGCAGCGTCCGGGCAACCTGAAGCCGCTGACGCCTGGCTACGCAACTCAGGCGTCTCCCAGCGTGATGTCCTCGCCAACATCATCGACAACGCGAAGCAGTGCCGCATCTGGCGCAGCCAGATAAACGGGCTGCTGGACGAACGGGAAGGATTACAGAAATGACGTTGCAGGTTGAATTCTGGACGGTGGTGGGCTTTCTCATCACCTTCATGAGCTTTGTCGGCGGTATGGCCAAGTGGCTGTTCAGTAAAGCGGAGGAGCGCCAGGCGGCGCGGTTCGCCTCTCTTGAGCAGTCGCTGCAACAGTCCGCTTCCAACTGGGGCGAGCTGGAAAAAGAATTTATGCGGTTTAAGGCGGATTTACCGCTGAACTACGTCCGCCGCGAGGATTACATCCGTGGGCAGACGGTCATCGAGGCCAAGCTGGACGCACTCTACAACAAACTGGAAGTGGTACAGCAGTATCGTCATACAGGAGGTCACCATGGTTGATATCGCCCGCGTGCGCCGGGAATCCCTGCGCTGGAGTCTGCTGGTTGCTCTGAACAAAACCCGCCCGTACACCGCCAGCGAGACGCTGCTGCTGGACGTGTCCCGCGCCATCTACCCGGACACCACTCCGCTGGAGCTGCGCCGTGAGCTGGATTATCTGTCCGACCGCAAGATGGTTGATCTGGAGAAAAAACCCTCCGGCGACTGGTTTGCCGACCTGACCCGCCTCGGCGTTGACCTGGTGGAATATACCGTGGAATGCGGCCCCGGTATCGCCCGCCCGGAAAAGTACTGGAGTGAATGATGGCCAGACGCAGCACGATAGAAAAGCTGCCGGAAGACGTGCGTCGCTGGCTTGAGCGGGCGCTGACTGAATCCGGCTTCAGCGGGTATAACGAGCTGGAGTCCCTGCTGCGTGAGCAGGGTTATGTCATCAGCAAATCGGCTATCCATCGCTATGGCCAGAAGATTGAGCGCCGCTATGGCGCTATCCGTGCAGCCACTGAAGCGGCCCGGATGCTGACCGAAGGTGCGGCTGACGATCAGGATGCACGTTCGGAGGCGGTGATCGCCCTGATTCAGACCGAGCTGTTCGAGAGCATCGTCCAGCTGCAGGAAGCGGAAGAAGGCGAAGTCGACCCCAAAGAGCGCGTGGCGCTGTTGTCGAAGGTGGCAAAGAACGTGGCCACGCTGTCCCGCGCTTCCGTCAACCTCAAGAAGTTCCAGTCTGAAGTCCGGGCCAGAGCGCAGCAGGCGGCCAGCAACGCCGAGAAAATTGCCCGTAAGGGTGGACTGTCAACCGATGCGGTACAGGCGCTGCGTCGTGAAATTCTGGGGATTGCCTCATGAGCCAGCTTGCTCCTGTTTTGCCTGACACCTCGGCGCTGGATATCCCCGCCGTTCTGATGCCCTACCAGCAGCGCTGGGTGGCTGACACGTCTCCGCTCAAGGTGATTGAGAAGAGCCGCCGAACCGGTATCACCTGGGCTGAGGCGTCCGATGACGTGCTGACCGCAGCCTCTTCAGCCCCTGCGGGTGGGATGAACGTGTATTACATCGCCTATAACCAGGACATGACCGTCGAATATATCCAGGCGTGTGCGATGTGGGCGCGGGCATTCAACTATGCCGCCAGTGAAATCGAAGAGGGTTTCTGGGAAGAGGACGAAGACGACAAGCATATCAAGACCTACACCATCAAATTCCCTGACTCCGGCTTCCGCGTTGTCGCGCTCTCCAGCCGTCCGTCTAACCTGCGTGGCCGTCAGGGCATCATCGTTATCGACGAAGCGGCGTTCCATGAGCAACTGGACGAACTGCTGAAGGCGGCGCTGGCGATGCTTATCTGGGGCGGTAAAGTGCGCGTTATCTCCACCCATGACGGTGACGATAACCCGTTCAATACGCTTATCGGTGATATCCGGGCCGGGCGTCAGGGGGGCAGCGTACATCGCATTACTTTTCAGGAGGCTGTGTCCCAAGGGCTGTTCCACCGCGTCTGCCTGCGTACCGGGAAAGAATGGTCGGAAGCATCCGAGCAGGCGTGGATGGCATCGGTGTACAAATTCTACGGTGCCGGTGCATCGGAGGAGCTTGACTGTGTTCCGGCCAACGGTGGCGGAGCCTGGCTGTCCCGCGCCCTGATTGAGTCCCGTATGTCGGCTGGCACGCCGGTGTTGCGTCTGACCTGCCCGGAGGGTTACGAGCTGAAGCCCGATGATGTCCGCTGGAGCGAGACGCAGGAGTGGCTTGATACACATCTGAAACCGTTGCTGGAGGCGCTCCCCGCTGACGCACGTTCTTTCCTGGGTCGCGACTTTGGCCGCAGCGGTGACCTGTCGGTGGACTATCCCCTGCTGCAGGAGAAGAACCTGGTTCGCCGCGTGCCGTTCGTGCTGGAGCTGCGCAACGTGCCGTTCAAACAGCAGGAGCAAATCGCCTGGTACCTGATGGATGGCCTGCCAAACCTGATGGGCGCGGCGCTTGATGCCCGTGGTAACGGCTCTTACCTCGCCGAATACGCCATGCAGCGCTACGGCTCCAGCCGGGTTAAGCAGGTGATGCCAACTGAAAACTGGTATCGCGAGCATATGCCGCCGGTCAAGGCTGCGCTGGAAGATGGCAACCTGGTGGATTTACCGAAGGATGAAGATACGCTGGATGACCTGCGGGCCGTTCAGGTGGTAAACGGCGTTCCCCGCGTGCCGGAACAGCGCTCAAAAGCGAAGTCTGACAGTGGCAAGCGTCACGGGGATTCAGCCATCGCACTGGCGCTGGCGTACTTCGCCAGTCGTGAAATTAACAAAGGGCCGGTGAAGGCAAGCTCACGCCGTCGTCGTCAGGCGGCCCGTATGCTGGAGGATTACTGATGGCCCGTGGACTCTGGGTTTCACCCAGTGAGTTCGTCAAATTTGCCGAACCTAATAAAACACTGACGGAGCAGATCGCCTCGCGCAGCCGTTCCATCGACTTCTTCGGGCTGGGGATGTACCTGCCTAACCCTGACCCCATTCTGAAATCTCAGGGCCGGGATATCCGCATCTATCGCGAGCTGCGTACCGACCCGCTGGTCGGTGGCTGCATCCGCAGGCGTAAGGCGGCGGTCAAATCGCTGGAGCGCGGTCTTGAACGTGGTCATGCCCCGGCGCGGGTATTCAGCTTCATCCGGGATATGCTCGACGATCTGGATCTGTCCCGCATCATCGGCGAGATGACCGACGCCGTTCTCTACGGGTATCAGCCCTGTGAGATCATGTGGGGACGCTCTGTTAAATCCTGGGCCATTGCCGATATCGTAGGTAAACCCCCTGAGTGGTTCCAGTTCGACAACGACAACCTGCTGCGCTTTCGCGCCAAGGACGCCGGGCTGGAAGGCGAGCCGGTACCGCTGAACAAGTTTGTGGTACCGCGTCAGGACGCGACCTACGATAACCCGTATGGCTTCCCTGACCTGTCGATGTGCTTCTGGCCCGTGACCTTCAAAAAAGGCGGCATGAAGTTCTGGGTGCGCTTTGCCGAGAAATATGGCTCACCGTGGGTTATCGGCAAGCATCCGCGCGGTACCGCTCAGGGTGAGATTGACCTGCTGCTGGATTCCATGGAGGCAATGGTGGAAGACGCGGTGGCCGCTATCCCCGACGATTCCTCCATTGAAATTAAGGAGGCCGCAGGCAAGGCCGACAGCAGCGATATTTATCAGAACCTGATAACGCTTGCCCGCAGTGAAATCTCCATCGCCCTGCTGGGGCAGAACCAGACCACCGAGGCCAACAGTAACCGCGCCTCCGCGCAGGCCGGACTGGAGGTTACTGATGATATCCGTGACGCTGACGCTGATATCGTGGAAAGCGCGGTGAATCAGGCCATCAGGATGGCGGTATCAATGAACTTTGGCGACGTGGCCAGCCCCGTCTGGAAGATGTGGGAACAGGGAACGGTCGACGATACCCAGGCAACCCGCGACGAGAAACTCAGCCGCGCCGGTGTGGTCTTCACCCCGCAATACTTCAAGCGTGAGTACCAGCTGCAGGACGGTGATATTGACGAGACACCACCGTCAGAACGCCAGAAGAACATGCTGCCGCTGTCATTTGCCGAAGCTATTGATGCCGATATTCAGGCACAGCAGGCCCTGGACGACGCGCTGGATATTCTGATGAACGGAGGCGCGTTAAATGGCACGCTGGAACCCGTACTGGCTCCTTTGTTTAAGCGGGTTGAAGATGGCGTCAATCCGTCTGAGCTGCTGGGCGAACTGGCCGAGCTGTACCCGCAGATGAACGCTGAAGACCTGCAGGAACGGCTGGCACGGATTATGTTTGTTGCAACTGTCTGGGGGCGTCTGCATGAGCGTGACAACGGCTGAACTGGCGTACTGCATGACGTTGCCCCCCAAACGGGCTATCAGTTACCTGAAGTCCAAAGGGTATAGCTTCACGTGGGACTGGGAGGAGATGTGGCAGGATGCCCATGCCCGCGCCTTTACCGTCGCCAAAGTGACCCGCCTTGATATCCTGGAAGATATTCGCGGGGCACTGCAGCAGGCTGTCGATGAAGGAAAAACAGGCCGCTGGTTCCGGCAGGAGCTGGAGCCGGAGCTGCAGCGCAAGGGATGGTGGGGGTCACGTGACACCACCGACCCGGTAACGGGCGAGCCGGTCACCATCCAGCAGGGCAGCCCATGGCGTCTCGACACCATCTTTCGCACAAATATGTCCGTACTCTACAGCGCCGGTCGCTGGGCTGAGCAGATGGAGAACGTCGACGACAGGCCGTACTGGATGTATACCGGCATCAACGACAGCCATACCCGCAAGAGCCATCTGGCGCTGCATGGTCTGGTGCTGCGCTATGATGACCCGTTCTGGCAGGCGTTCTATCCGCCGAACGGCTGGCGCTGCCGTTGTGGCGTGATTGCCCTGAGCGCGGCGGATGTGCGTGCCCGTGGCCTGAAGGTGTCAGGTTCTGGCGCAGCTCTGGGATGGGAGCTGAAGCTGGTCTCAGAGAAAACCGGCGAGATGCAGAACGTCGCCACCTTCAATACCGGCACCACGAAGGTGGCTACCGACGTCGGCTGGTCTTATGCGCCGGGGGCAGCATACCGTCCCGACCTTGCCCGCTATCAGGGGACGCTTCAACCGCTGGCACAGCAGGAACTGAGAGGATAACGATGGCTTCCGATAACCTGGTCAATGTCACCATTAACGATGAATCCCTGCGCCGGAGCCTCCGTGCGCTGGATCTTGCTGCCACAGACCTGGAACCCGCGATGCGCAAAATCGCCGGAACCCTGCTGGCGGAAACGCAGTTTAACTTTCTCGATGAGGGGCGTCCGGGGTGGACTCCCTCGCTGGCAGCGCAGGAGCGCGACGGGCAAACGCTGCAGGATACCGGGCGTCTGATGGGGTCGGTATCAACCGACCATGACGACCGGCAGGCAGCGGTTGGCACTAATGTCGTTTATGGGCCGATTCACCAGTTTGGGGGTAAAACGGGGCGTAATGAGTCCGTTGAACTTCCTGCCCGTCCGTTCCTGCCGCTGACGGGGGACGGTGAGCTGCAGCCTGAAGTGGTTGTCCCTATCCTCGATACGATTGTCCGCCATCTTGAAGCAGCGGCCCGTCGCTGAGTTTTGTCTCTGCAGGCGGGTGATTTATCATTGCCAGCCGCTGAGGGGCTGTATTACCTTTATAAAGGCTTTACAGCCCCCGCTTTGCACCACTATTCGCCCGCAGCGTGACATTCCCCGTACTGATACCCCCGATTTTTTCTAAAGCAGATTAAAAGCGCTGCTGACGCTTTTTCCACAGACTGTCCCCGACAACGTAACGCGGGACAGCAAAATGCCAGCCATTCACATTTTTAAAGCCGGTACTCATACCGATATGCACGGCACGAAACTGCCGTTCACGCAAAGCGATCTTGCCGCCTGCGTGAAAGCCTATGACCCGTCCGTCCATGAAGCACCACTCGTTATTGGCCACCCCAAAACGGAAGACCCGGCGTGGGGCTGGGTGAAATCCCTGTCGCTTAACGGCGGCGATCTGCTGGCTGAGCCTGACCAGCTCGACCCGCAGTTTGCCGAACTGGTGGGCAACGGGCGCTTCAAGAAGGTCTCAGCCTCGTTCTATCTCCCGGACTCACCGAACAACCCGAAGCCCGGCACGCTTTACCTGCGTCATGTCGGCTTTCTGGGGGCGCAGCCACCGTCCATTAAGGGGCTTAAGCAGGTTTCGTTTGGTGAGAAAGAAGAAGGCGTCGTGGAGTTTGCCGACTGGAGTGATATCACCAATGCCTCTTTATGGGGCCGTCTGCGCGATTTTCTGATCGCCCAGTTCGGGCTGGACGAGACCGACAAGGTGCTTCCTTCATGGCAGGTGGACTCCCTGCGTGAAGAGGCTTACCGCGACACCGGGAAGTCTGAACCGGACTTCAGTGAACACAATCCCACCCCTCAAAAAGAGAACAGCACCATGACTGAAGACGAAATCAAAGCGCTTCAGGCGGAAAACACGCGTCTGAAAGCGGAAGCCACCCAGCGGGCGGAACAGGAAGCGAAGGCTAAGCAGGACAAACTGCACGCGGACAACGTCTCCTTTGCCGAGAAGCTGGTTGGCGATGGCCGACTGGCTCCTAAAGCGAAGTCGGTTGTCGTGGCCATTCTGGACGCGGTCTCTGCAGGCGACAAGCCGGTTGAGTTTGCCGAAGGCGATATCCGCACCCCTCTGGCCACGGCGTTTAAGACGCTGCTGGACAGCACTGAGCCGGTACTGAATTTCAGTGAGCACGCGACCAAAGACCGCGTGAACACGGAGATCAAAACGACGTCAGCAGAGTTCGCTGAAGCCGACCCGGAACGTCTGGCGCTGCATCAGAAAGCGCTGGAACTGTCGAAAAAAGAAGGCATCAGCTACGACGCTGCTGTCTCCCGCTGCCTGTAATTAAGGAGAGAACATGTCTGACTATTTAAAGGGTAAGCGCGTTGTTGACCCGGTGCTGACCAGCATCGCTCGCGGTTATAAAAATGCCGCATTTATCGGCGAACGCATCTTCCCCATTGTCCAGACCGATAAGGAAGGTGTGACCGTCCCGACCTTCGGTAAATCCGCCTTTGTTGAGTACGACACCGAGCGTGCCGTGGGGGCTGACAGTAACGTCCTGGTACGTGAGAAGACCGGCAAACTGGATCTGGTTCTTAACGAGCACGATCTGGCCGCGCCGGTGGACTACCGCGAGCAGGCGGAGTCGATGTTCAACGAAGAGGCCAAGGCCATTCGTCGCGTGACCAGTGGCGTCAACCTGAAGCGCGAACTGTATGCGGCCCGTCTGGCGCAGGACAAAAACGTTTACCCGGCATCGTCCGTTAAAGCACTGGCAGCTGCTGAACGCTGGGTCGGTGGTAAAGGTGATCCAATTGGCATCATTGAAGGTGGCATTGAGGCGGTACGTAACAAAACCGGCCTGCGCCCAAACCTGATGACCATGGGGGCCAGCGTCATGTCGCTGCTGAAGTTCCACCCGGCGATTCAGGCCGCGATTGGAGCCAACGAGCGCAAGCGTATCACCATCGAAATTCTGAAAGACCTTTTCCAGTTGGAAGATGTGGTGATCGGCGAGCCGGTCTCTATGGCCTCCATGAAAGATGCGCAGAACAAGGACAAAGTCCCGGCTGATATCTGGGGCGACAACCTGATGCTGCATTACGTCGGCAAACCCCAGCCGGGCACCGACAGCGCCGACGAAAACGAGCCGTCCTTCGGCTACACCCTGCGCCGTAAAGGGATGCCGGTGGCGGATAAATACGACGGCGTCGGCGGCAAGGTGAAGTACTGCCGTTATACCGATATCTACAAAGTCGCCGTGGTCGGTGGCGATGCCGGGTATCTCGTCACCAACATCGTGAAATAAGGAGACGGTCATGGGTACAACACAGCAGGTCATTCTGACCACTACCGTGACGGCCAGTGCGGCGCTGACGCAACAGCGCTTTGTCGGTGCCGATAACGCCCCCTGTCAGGCCGGAGCCGTCGCGCTCGGCGTGGCAGAGGTGGATGCCGCAGCCGGTGATGTAACCCCGGTCAACGTACTGGGCATTGTTGCCGTCGAGGCCGGTGCCGCGATTGCCAGGGGGCTGAACGTTCAGTCGGATGCAAATGCCTGCGCCGTTCCCCAGACAGCAGCATCAGGCGACACCCCGGCAGGTATTTCAGCCGGGATTGCGCTGGATGAAGCACTGGCCGAAGGCGATGTTATCCGCATCCTGCGCGGGGTGTGACATGTACTGCACCCTGGCGGATTTACAGGAACAAGTGCCTGAGTCAACGCTGATTCAGCTCACTAACGAGGTCGTGGATTTCGACACCCCTGCCACGGTGAATGTGACGGTTGTGGACAGCTGTGTTCGCTACGCCGGGGAGTTGATTGATGCGCACCTTCGTGGCCGCTATACCCTGCCGCTGGCAGAAGTGCCTACCGTTCTGCGGGATATTGCCATCACGCTGGTGCGTTACCGCCTGTATGTCCGTCGTCCTGAAGGTGATCTGCCTGACACCGTCAAAGACGACAACAAAGAGGCCCGGCGTCAGCTTGAGGCTATCCGCGACGGGAAGCTGACGCTGGGGCTGCAGTCCACTCAAAAAGACGTACCTGAGTCCGGTGAAATCCGGGCGCGGGCACGTCGCCCCACCTTTGGCGGGCGCGACGGCTTACTGGAGAAATACTGATGAACGTTCTGCCCGTCCTCGATGCTGTGCTGGCCCGGTTGCGCGAGAAGCTGCCCCAGCTGCAGGTGGAGTACTTCCCGGAAAAGCCGTCCGAATACCGTCTGAATCATCCTGTCGGGGCGTTGCTGCTGAGCTATGCCGGTTCACGCTTCGACAAACCCGATGATATTGGTGCGGTGATCCAGCCTCAGACTATCCAGCTCTGCGTCACGGTGGTCTTCCGCCAGCTCAACGGTAAAAGAGGTGCGATTGACGTTCTGGATGCAGTCCGCCGCATACTCGGCGGCTACACCCCGCCGAACTGCCGCCGCCGTATCTGGCTGACCCGTGAGGTGTTTATCGGTGAGGCCAAGGGGCTGTGGCAGTACGCTCTCGACTTCGCAACCGAAAGCGTCTTTATCGAAGACAGCGATTTACCGTCCGGCCCGCTGTTAACCGAAGTGAACTATGAGGAAAGCGAGTGATGAAAGAATACCGCTATTCCGGCCCGGCCAGCGGCGTCACGCTGTCGGACGGAACCGAAATCCTGCTCTGGCCGGGGAAGAATGTTTCCCTGCCGGAGGAGCATGACTATGTGAAGGTACTGGTGGCGCTGAAGCATCTGACGCCGGTATCTGAAGAGACTAAACCCGCCAGCATACCGGCTGTGCAGTCACCAAAGCGCAGGAACGGCGGCGACAGCGATGTGAAAACGGAGGACTCCCATGTCAGCTAACTATCTGCATGGCGTCGAAACCATTGAGGTGGAAAACGGTGCCCGCCCGGTTAAAACGGTGAAATCCGCCGTCATTGGCCTGATTGGTACCGCCCCAATGGGAGACGTCAATACGCTGGTGCAGTGCCTGTCTGAGAAAGATGCAGCGGCGTTTGGCAGCCAGCTCACTGGCTTTACCATTCCGCAGGCACTGGATGCGATCTACGACCATGGGGCAGGCACCGTTCTGGTCATTAACGTGCTTGATCCGGCTGTGCATAAAACCGCTGTGGCCGATGAAGACGTAACATTCGAAAAGGCGACGGGCAAGGCACAGCTGGCTAATCCGGTGATCGCGCAGCTGGTACTGAAACCGGACAGCGACGGTCAGCCTTATGTGGAAGGTCAGGACTACTCGCTTGATGCGCAGACCGGGGTGATTACTAATCTTGGTAAAAGCATTGCTGCAGATGCAACGGTGAAGGCCAGCTATAACTATGCCGATCCGACCAAAGTCACCCCGGCTGATATCATCGGTACCGTTAACGCGGCAGGCAACCGTACCGGCATGAAGTTGCTTAACGACAGCTTCAACCTGTTTGGCTACTTCGCCAAAATTCTGATTGCCCCGGTATTCTGCACCCAGAACAGCGTCTCGGTTGAGCTTATCGCCATGGCTGAGAAGCTGGGCGCGGTGACCTACATCGACGCGCCGATTGGTACCACTTTTGCGCAGGCTCTGGCGGGGCGTGGCCCGGAAGGCACCATTAACTTCAATACCAGCTCCGACCGCGTCCGTCTGTGCTATCCGCACGTCAAGGTGTACGACGCGGCCACCAACAGCGAACGGCTGGAGCCGCTGAGCCAGCGTGCTGCAGGTCTGCGTGCCAAGGTCGACCTGGACAAGGGCTACTGGTGGTCGTCCTCCAACCAGGAGATTCTGGGTATCACCGGCGTGGAGCGCCAGCTGTCGGCAATGATTGATGACCCGCAGAGCGAGGTGAACCTGCTCAACGAACAGGGCATCACTACGGTCTTCAGCAGCTACGGCAGCGGCCTGCGTCTGTGGGGCAACCGGACGGCAGCATGGCCAACGGTCACCCATATGCGCAACTTTGAGAACGTTCGCCGCACCGGTGATGTTATCAACGAGTCCCTGCGTTATTTCAGCCAGCAGTACATCGACATGCCGATTACCCAGGCACTGATTGATGCGCTGACGGAGTCGGTCAACGCCTACGGTCGCAAGCTGATTGGCGACGGTGCACTGCTGGGCTTCAGTTGCTGGTTTGATCCGGCCCGTAATGAAGAGATGGAGCTGGCCGCCGGTCATCTGTTGCTGAGCTACAAATACACGCCGCCACCGCCGCTGGAGCGACTGACGTTTGAGACCGAGATCACCTCGGAATACCTGTTAACCCTGAAGGGGAATAGCTGATGGCAAAGATTGAGATCAACCGCATCACGAATGCCAACATCTACCTGGATGGCGCTAACCTGCTGGGCCGGGCCGAGGAGGTCAAACTGCCTGACGTCTCCATGACCATGCAGGAGCATAAGGCGCTGGGGATGGTGGGCAAGGTGGAACTCCCTGCTGGCTTCGACAAGCTTGAGGGCGAGATCAAGTGGAACAGCTTTTACCGCGACGCGATGCTGTCTGCCGCGAACCCGTATAAGTCGCTGGCGCTGCAGTGCCGTTCCAGCGTTCAGCGCTACAGCTCGCAGGGGCTGATTGACGAAATTCCGCTGGTCACTTTCCTGACGATCATGTTTAAGAAGAACCCGCTGGGGACGTTCAAACAGCATGAGAACGCCGAGTTCTCCAGTAGCTTCACCTGCACGTACATCAAGCAGGTACTGGATGGTGAAGAGTTGCTGGAGCTGGACTATCTGGCCAACATCTTCCGCGTCGGCGGCATTGACCAGTTGACCGACTACCGCATCAACATCGGGGGCTGACGGTGACCGTCGAGATTGAAGATAAAGGCGGGAACTGTGGTTCGATTGGCATGGGGAATGGTACGTGGTTTACCATCCTTGATATTTCAGGGGTGGAAAACCTTTTTAATACCCAGAAAACCAATGACCCGATTGACTGCACACGCTCCAAAGCACGAAAGCTCGCTGACCTGATTGAGGCATGGGAGCCACCTGACCACTGGTTCACCGGCATCGGCAAATCTGAAGGAAAGGTACTTCTTATCGCCTTCCTGCGTAACTGCAAAGGCTTTCGCACTCACTGATATCACAGGGGCTTCGGCCCCTTTCTTCTTAATCCCCTTTAATATCTGCCAGTCCCACCACCAGACATACTGCTCTGAACTTACACAGGAGCACGATCATGTCACAAACCCAATCCGATACTTTTAAGCTGTCTTACCCCTTCACCACCGCTGCTGGCACCAGAGTTGAGCAGGTTGAACTGAAACGCCTGACGGTCAAAGACCTGAAGCAGGTGCGCAAAATCAGTAAAGACCCGGCTGACTGGGACGAGCCGCTGATTGCCCGTAGCACCGGTATTCTTCCGGAAGACCTCGATAATATGGATCTTGCCGACTACATGGAGCTGCAGAAACGATTTCAGCAAGTCACTGGGCTGGGCAAGAGCGACGAAAACGCTGATGCAGGCGCAGGGGCTGCTGGCGAGGTGGTTTAGATTTCAGCCGGGGGAGATTGATGCCCTCGATACTGACGATCTGGAGATGTGGCTGGAGCAGGCTGAAGTGCAAATCAGAAGCGAGTTCGGCGATAATCATTAACTCCTCATCACTTAACAGCCGCTACTCGCGGCTGTTCTGCATGGCTCTCAGACATTTTCCTTCCGTTTTTCCGCTTTCAGAGGATAACCACCGTGGCCAGTGAATTTTCAGTCGGCGTCATTATTGGCGGCATTGTCGGGAGTAGCTTCCGCTCAGCCGTCAGCGGTACCCGACGCGCCCTTGATTCCCTGGGCGATACATCGCGCCGCCTGCAGGAACGCCAAAACGCCTTAACCCGTGCAACAGAACGCTATGGTCAGTTGGGTTCTTCCCGGATGCAGCGCCTCAACAGCGACCTGCTGCGGGTAAGCCGCACAATGGAGCAAATTGAGCGCCAGCAGCGCCGTCTGTCGGCGGTGTCGGCCACCAGTGATGCGCTGAAGTCCAACCGTATGGCGCTCTATGGTCAGGGAGCAGAGACTTACGGCATCGCCCGAACGCTGGGTGCACCGGTCATGGCCTCAGTCAAACAATATGCCTCGTTTGAATCGCAGTTGCGGGATATCAGTGTCACTGGTGATCTGGATTCAAGGCAGGAACGTGCAATTGGCCTGGCTATCAGACAGGCCTCGCTGAAGGTTAACCAACTGCAGGAGTCTCTGTTAGGGGGAGTCGGACAATTAGTTGCTGATGGTATGGCCCCCGAACGGGCAGCAACGTTTGCAGAGATGCTTGGAAAGACCGCTACAGCAACCAAAGCCGATATGACCGACCTTGCCAAAATGACTTATGCCTTCAGCGATGCACTCAGAATCACTGATGCGAAAGAACTTGAACAGGCATTTGGTATTGCGGCAACAGGAGCCAAACTTGGGTCATTTGAGCTGAAGGATATGGCAAAAGCATTACCCGGTATGGCTAAAGCCTTCGCTGCTCGTGGTATTTATGGAAAAGATGCGATTACCCAGATCGTCGCCAGTCTGGAAGTTGGTAAAGGCAGCGGCTCAGCGGAAGAGGCCGTCACCAATATGTCAAACTGGCTGGCGGCGATGGGGCGCGGAGATACCATCCAGAAATATGCTAAAGCCGGGGTGGATTACCAGGGGTCAATGCAGAATTACGTCGCTCAGGGCTTCTCACAGTATGAAGCCTCACTGATGATTGCCAACCGTTTTATCGACGGTAAAGGTAAGGCGTTTTTACAGCAATGGAAAGCAGCAGGCTCAAGAGGCGATCAGGAAGGCCAGCAGAAGCTAATGGAGTCATTTGGTCTGGCAGAAGTCTTCACTGATATTCAGACCGTTAACCATTTACTGTCAATGCGTCAGGGCTGGGATAAATACCTTTCCAGCAAGCAGGAAATGAATACCCCGTCAGCAATGTCTACGCTGGATAAGGATGCTGCAAAACAAAATAATACGCTCGAAGGTCGTTGGCGCAGAACTCAGATTGGTTTTAACGAGGCAGCCATCAGCATTGGTGAGTCACTACGCCCGGCCTTGATCCAACTGGGTGAGACTTTTATTCCTTTAATGGACAGTGTCGGCAAATGGATAGCGGCAAACCCGCAAATCGTCAGCGGCACCATAAAGGTTGTAGGAGCATTACTCGCTTTCAAGATGGCCACTATCGGTCTCAAGCTGGGGCTGAATCTCCTTATTTCCCCCTTTGTTAACGTCTGGAAAAATGCCGTTTTACTGCGGGCCAACTGGCTTCGACTGTCGCTTGCACTCGGTGAAGGCGGTAAGCTCCGCTGGCTGGTGACCGGCTTCAGCGCCGTCGCCAGAGGAGCCAGAACACTGGGTGGTGTGCTGTCAGGTGGGCTGGTTCGCGGCATTATGATCGCCGGGCGGGCCGTTCTCTGGATTGGCCGGGCGCTGCTGATGAATCCCATTGGTCTCGCCATCACCGCCGTCGCGGCAGCAGCTTACCTTATTTATCGCAACTGGGGCGCAGTCAGTAGCTGGTTTAAACAGCGCTGGGCTGACATTAAAGAGGCGTTTAATGGCGGTGTCGTGGGGATTGGTAAGCTGCTGATTAACTGGTCGCCGGTTGGTCTGCTCTATAAAGCCTTTGCGGCTGCGCTGAAATACCTCGGTGTTGATCTGCCAGCGAAGTTCACCGACTTCGGTGGCCATCTTATCGACGGGTTAATAAACGGCATCAAAAACAAATGGGAGTCGCTCAAAACTACCGTCACAGACATGGGCGACAGTGTTGGCGGCTGGTTTAAGGAAAAGCTGGGCATTCATTCGCCGAGCCGTGTGTTTATAGGCTTTGGTGACAACATTGCGCAGGGGGCCGCTATCGGCCTGCAGCGCACCACACCACTTGCTGCACTGGCCGGGCAGCGTCTGGCCACTGAAATGACACCGGATGTTCCCCGTATCCCGTCGCCGGAAATCATGGCGGCGGGATATTCAGGTCGTGGCGCAGCTGCAACTGGCAGCGGAACATCTGGCGGTATCCAGGTCAGCTTTAATCCTCAGTTTTTCCTCAATGGCAAAGAAACCGCAGCGCCTGACGGGTTGACCGGCGTACTGAATATGAGCCTGCATGAGCTGGAGAAAATGCTGGAGCGTCTGCTGGCTCAGCAACAACGCAGGAGGTACAGCTGATGTTTGCAGTATTGGGTGATATTGAGTTTGAACTGATTACCTACTGGGACGGCTTCGAGGTCACGTTCGGCGTCGATTATGCGGAGCATCCCCGTATCGAGGGTAAGCCCGGCCTGCAGTTCGTTGGCGATAAGCTGGACGAAATCCAGATAAGCCTGGTCTTCCATCAGCACTATTGTGTGCCCGACGTGGAGCTGGCGAGACTGCGAACGGCCATGAAGGCCCATCAAGCGCTGGCGCTGGTCTTCGGCAACGGTGACTATCGCGGCTGGTTCGTGATTACCGATGTTACTGCGACCAGCGAGCAGACCGACAGCACCGGCAACGTGCTGGCCGTCAATGCCACCGCGTCTCTCCGGGAGTACATCGGCGACCCGAAAAACCCGCTACAGCCACCCGCAATACGCACGCAGGTTCCCGGCGTCGGGGCGGTCTCCGGTGCCGTTCCTTCACCTTCCGGGGTAGCGCAGTACGTCCGCGACGGCGTCAACTACGCCAAACAGGCGCAGTCTGTTCTCCAGACCACCATCAGTGCCGTTCGGGTGGCGCAGAAAATGAAGGATAACCCCGCCGTTGCACTGACCCGCGTACCGGGGTTGATGAGCGGGCTGGGCAACGTGTCCGGGGCGTTGGGTCAAAGCGTTCCGGCATTTAATGCGCTTTCTGAATCCATGCCTGATGCCATCAGTCTGGCCAGAGCCACCAGTGATGCGGCCACGTATGTACAACAGGCACAGTCTTCACTGAGCGGCGTGGACGGCAGCAATATCGCAGCGGCGCTGGATGCCGTTTCCGGGCAGCTTAACTCCGCCAGCACCACCTTCACCCGTATGTCGCCGGGGTTAAGCACCATGGCAGCCAAAATTCTGGCGAGGAGTGTGTGATGTTTCTTGAACATGTCACCCGTGACGGAGAGCGCTGGGACTCTCTCGCATGGCAGTACTACGGCGACCCGCTGGGCTATCCCCGGATAATTGCCGCCAATCCACACGTGGCCATCACGCCGGTGCTGCCCTCCGGGCTGTTGTTACTGATTCCGGTTATCGAGGCTGAAGAAGCCAGTACAGAAGAGGATATTGCCCCATGGCTGAGATAAACAGCCCTGCACAAGCCGCATCAGCGTTAACCGGCGTCAGCGATGTTCTGAGTCCGGTGTTCACGCTATGGTATCTGCAGAAGAACATCACCACCGATATCGCCCCCTATGTCACCCGCGTAACCTACAGCGATAACATCAAAAGCGAGTCCGATACCATTGAGGTGGAACTGGACGACACCGATGGCCGCTGGCTGGATAAGTGGTATCCGGGCAAGGGTGACACGCTGACGCTGAAAATGGGTTATCAGGGCGAGAAGCTGCTGTCCTGCGGTACGTTCTCTATAGACGAGATCGAGGTGAGTTCGCCCGCGTCCGTTGTCGCTATCCGGGGCGTGGCCACGTCGGTCAACAACGCCCTGCGGACAAAATCCAGTCGTGGTTTCGAGAGCACCACGCTGGCGGCCATCGCCGGACGGATTGCCAAAAAGCATCAGCTGAAGCTGGTTGGCAGTATTGAGTCCATCAAAATTGACCGGGTGACCCAGTATGCTGAAACGGACGTGGGCTTCCTGCGCCGACTGGCCAGCGAGTATGGTTATGCCGTGAAAGTGGTCAGCGACCAGCTGGTTTTTTCTCATCTTGCCACGTTACGCGGTCAGGAGCCGATCAGGCAGTTAAAGCCGCAGGATGTGGACAGCTTTTCCCTGCGTGACACCATCAACCGCGTCTACAAATCCGCGAAGGTAAAACACCAGAAGAGCAGCGATAAAAAGCTGATCGTTTATGAAGCTGATGGCGGTACCAGCGAAAGCGACAAACAAACCAAAGGCGGTAAGGTCACCAGTGCCGACTCACTGAAGGTCAACAGCCGCGTCAGTGATCCGGACAGCGCCCGGATTAAAGCAGATTCGGCGCTGGCCAGGCATAACGAATACCAGCAGAACGGCTCGCTGACGCTGATGGGGACGCCTCAGTTGACTGCAGGCAACAAAATTGAACTGGTGGGTTTTGGTCAGTTATCCGGGCCATGGCTGATAACTACTGCCCGCCATGCGTTTGACCGTAACAGCGGCTACATCACCGAACTGGAAGTGGCACGAGGGCCGGTTACGCAGGGCAAAGCGAAGAAAGGTAAAAAGACCGGAAAAACCCAGACGCTGACCGTCTATAAACCGGACGGCAGCACGTCCACGGTAATAAAGGAGAAAAAATAATGACAGGCGTCACTCGTCAGGTCGGTACGGTCAGCGCCGTCGATGCCGACAAGGTTCAGGCCCGCGTTCGTCTGCCGGAATGCGATAACCTGCGCACTAACTGGCTTAACGTGCTGCAGCGCAATACCCAGGATAACAAGGATTACTGGCTCCCTGACGTGGGGGAGCAGGTTGAAGTGCTGCTCGATGCCAACGGCGAGGATGGTGTCATTCTGGGCGCGGTGTACTCAGAAGTCGATAAACCGCCGTTCAGCGACAAACATGTCCGGGGCACGAAATACGCGGATGGCGCAGAGTTCAGCTATAACCGTGCGACCCATACGCTGACAGTCAAAGGTGGTATCGAGCATGTGGTGATCGAGGTTGCAGTGGGTATCAGCCTGAAGGGGAAAACCATTGATTTGACCGCTGACACCACCACGGTGAACGGCAACCTTGAAATCAACGGCAATGCCCACTCGACAGGCAGCATGCTCTCTGACGGCCCGAACTCTAATCACCATTCCCACTGACCTTCTTAAACGCCTTTAATATCGGCGTTCCCGCACAGGGGCAATACTGCCCCCATGAAAACAACCTCAGTATTCTGGCAACCGGCTCTGCAGGCCCCTGGCGAAATCGTCCGGGGGCTGGATGATATCTGGCAGGCCATTCAAATCATCCTGCGTACTCCTCGCGGCAGCGACCCGCATCGCCCGGAGTTCGGCAGCAATCTGCACCTTTATATCGACTGGCCTATTGACCGGGCTATTCCGCATGTGGTGCGCGAATCCGTCGATGCCATTCGCCGCTGGGAGCCTCGCTGCCAGCTTATGTCGGTTAAACCCGCCGTCGACGGCGAACATCTTACGCTCCGGGTGAGCTGGAAAGGCTCTGACGGACAACCCCGGACTCAGGAGTTGCTATGGCGCTGACAGAACCCGATTTTATTGAACGTGATGCTGACAAAATCACGGCTGAAATGATTGCACAGTACGAAGCCGCAACTGGCAAGACGCTATACCCCGCTCAGGCTGAGCGCCTGTTGATTGACCTGTGGGCATACCGCGAAATGCTGGTCAGGGTGGCGGCGCAGGAAGCGGCCAAACAGAATCTGGTCGCCTTTGCCCGTGAGCCGATGATTGATTACCTCGGTGAACTGGTTGGTGTATACCGACTGGCCGCGCAGCCTGCCACCACCACGCTCCAGTTCTCCGTGGATGAGGAACTGGCCATTGATGTGCTGATTCCGGCAGGTACCCGCGTCAGCGCTTCCGACAGCATTATTTTTGCAACCGATACGGACGTAGTGCTGAAAGCCGGATTGCTGCTTGTCAATGCCACGGCCACCTGTACCGAGCCGGGAGCCGCAGGCAACGGCTGGCAGCCTGCGCAGGTCCGTCAGTTGCTCGATGAGATTGATAACGTCGACCTGCAGGTGACCAATATGGCGGCCAGTTCTGGCGGTTCTGAGCAGGAAGACAATGACAGGCTCCGCGAGCGTATCAAACTGGCCCCGGAATCATTCACCAACGCCGGAAGCCGTATGGCATACCGCTTTCATGCCATGCAGGCCCATCCCAATATTGTCGATGTTGCCGTGCTTTCCCCGGTTCCCGGCACTGTAGAACTGTATCCGCTGCTCAGCACCGGCTTGCCGGACGACAGCATCCTTACGCTTGTAGAGAGTTTATGCTCGGACGAAAAAGTCAGGCCGCTCACTGATACCGTGCGGGCTAAAACACCTGTGCAGGTGGATTACGCCATTGAAGCCAACATCACTATCTATCGTGACCAGGATGCTAACTCTATAAAGGACAACGCCAACAGCGCCATACAGAACTGGGTAGCGTCCCGTACCGCCACGCTGGGGCGCGATATTGTCCCCAGCCAGATTATCAGCGTGCTGTCCGTTGCCGGGGTCTACCAGGTCGAACTGGTGACACCGGTGCTGAAGGTGGTGGCAGAAAACGAATGGGCAAACTGCACGGCGATCACTCTTAACATGACCGGGGTGTCCGATGGCTGAGCCGCTACAACTCCCGCCGCCGCTTGAGGGTGATATCAGCCTCAGAACGCTGGGAAAACTGGCCGGGCGGCTGGATAACATCGACCTGAGCGTACTGATGGTCTATCTCGTCGATATCGTCGACAGTTCCGCGCTGCCATGGCTGGGCGAGCAGTTCTCGCTGTTTGGCGATGGCTGGGAGCTGGCGGAATCGGACGATGTACGCCGCATGCTTATCAAATCTGCTATCGAGCTGCACCGCTATAAAGGGACGCCGTGGTCAATCCGGGAAATTATCCGCCGTTTCGGCTTCGGCGAAGTGGATCTGATTGAAGGCACTGGCCAGATTGGCTACGACGGCAAACACACGTACAACGGGCTTTTCGTCCATGGCGATGCAGAAGCCTGGGCGGTCTATCGCGTCATCCTTCAGCAGCCCATTACTAACGATCAGGCAGCACTTTTACGCCAGACGCTCGCTGCCTTTGCTCCGGCCCGCTGCCATCTGGCGAGCCTTGAGTATCAGTCTGTCGCCATTCGCTACAACAACACCGTCAACTATGACGGTAGCTATAACCACGGGAGCAGTTAATTATGGCAAACCTACCTGAAACCCCGCAGTGGGAAGAAGGCATCTACCAGATTGAGGTCTCTGACCCCGTTCTGGGTGGGCCTGACGGAATTTCTAACCGTCAGGGTAAACAACTGGCCAGCCGCACGCTGTACCTGAAGCAACAGGTTGAAAAAGGCGGTTCTGATCTTGCGAAACACATCGCGGCAGCAGACCCGCATACCCAGTACGCACCGAAAGCCAGCCCGACATTCACCGGCACGCCAACAGCGCCCACGCCTGCAAATAGCGATAACAGCAAGAAGCTGGCGACGACTGAGTTTGTGGCCAAAGCACTTGCAGCGCTTGCAGGCAGCGCCCCTGAGACGCTGGATACGCTTAAAGAGCTGGCGGATGCCCTCGGTAACGATCCGAATTTTGCGACCACGGTGCTTAACAAACTGGCGGAGAAGCTGGCCAAAGACCAGAACGGCGCAGATATTCCTGACCCGGCGCTCTTTGTCAAAAACCTTGGTTTGGGAGATGCGAGCGGATACGTTGGTAGGCTGCTAAAAATACAGGTATTCACTGCCAGCGGGACAGTGACAAAAACGCCAGGCGCAAAAAAATGGCGAATTAAATGTCTCGGTGGGGGGGGCGGCAGTTCAGCTGCACCGGCAACGGGTAGTAACGAGGTTTCCGTGAGTAACGGGGGCGGCGCAGGGGCATATGCTGAGGGCATTTATGACGTATCGTCAATAACAACGGCGTCAGTCGTCATCGGTTCAGGCGGTGCAGGAGGAACGGCGGATTCAATATACGGCGCTGACGGCGGAGCTAGCTCAGTTGGTTCGTTTATTTCATCGCCCGGCGGGAAAGTTGGATTACCCGCCGGCCCGGCAAACCCACCATTTCAGCCCGTGGCCAATACTAACAGCGATGGCCCGACTGGGTGGAATATTGTCGGCTCATCTGGAGCAGGGGCAGAACCAGCCGTAGCTGTTACATATAGCTATGCCGCTGGCTCGCGTGGTTCAAATAGTATATTTGGGGTAGGCGGATCGATTCCTGCAATTAATGACCCGGCAAATCCCGGTGGGGGCTATGGTTCTGGAGCATCCGGCTGTTCGAATGGCTCATCCCAACCAGCTAAATCAGGCGCAGCGGGACGCCCGGGAATCGTAATCATTGAGGAGCTGGCATAATGAGTAATTATGCGCTAGTTAAAAATGGCGTCGTTGAAAATGTTGTTGTATGGGATGGCACTGGAGACATTTTCGATGATTATATTACTGTGAATATTGACGACATATCGGCTGGTATCGACTGGACATATGACGGAGAGGCATTTGCCCCTCCGCCAGAAATTACTCCGCAGGAGGCGTAGGCCATTCAATATCTGGCGCACCGGAAGTATCGACCAGCTCCAGTGCGTCCAGATAATCCAGCCACAAATTATATTGCACCAGTTCCTCACCTTTCAGGCGACCAATCGCCGCTTTACCAGGCCATTGCTTACTGTTTATGTATTCGTTGACCTGATTAATCAATTGCTGCTTTTTCAGTTCGGCTGCGGCAATTTGTTCCTCATGAGTTGGCGGTGGAATATCAATCCATGCAGGCATTCCGTCGATGACACCTCTGTATTTTCCTTCTGGTGCTTCCTTCATAAATTCGGCAGCAACAGTGTCGTCAATTTCGATTCCATCATCGGGCCATTCGCCGGATTCCTGATAAGCGATTTTAAGCTCCACAGGGAAAAACGCATTTTTATCGGCACTGAAAATATATTTCTGCATTTCTACCGTCCTATCGAAATATAACTGAATCTGTATTGCTGTGAGATATCACTGGTTGCCACACGCCACGCTGAATTACTGATATGTTCAAAATTTACAGACAAAACCTGCGGGGCAGGAATCGACGGGTCTGACTGAACGGCATCAGACATAACACTGACTGAAACCATCGGCTGATTAGGGAATGGTATAGGGAAGTGTCCACTGATAAAGCGGGTCGTGTTTCCTGCAAAAGTGCCAAACTGAACAATATATCCACCTGGTAGCCTGAACCATCCCGAACCAGAAGCGAATGCTCCCATATCCGGTATCTGATTATCTCCTGTGCCCACATCCCTTTTCGCCGCTTCTCCCAAACCAAGGTTTTTGGAAAAGCAGTTACACATAGTGAAATCTGTAAAAATCCTCCCACCGCGACATAGAGGAGGAGAATTGATGGCCGTCATTGGTTATATCCGCGTATCAACAATCGACCAGAACAGCGATTTACAGCGTAATGCACTCATAAGTGCAAACTGTGACCGCATTTTTGAAGACCGTATGAGTGGAAAAGTTGCCAGCCGTCCCGGTCTGAAACGCGCTTTAAAGTGCGTTAATAGCGGAGACACCCTGGTCGTGTGGAAACTGGACAGGCTGGGGCGCAGCGTTAAGAACCTGATCGCACTGATATCAGAGTTACATGAACGCGGTGCCCACTTCCGCTCTTTAACAGACAGTATTGATACCAGCACTTCCATGGGGCGCTTCTTTTTCCACGTGATGTCGGCACTGGCGGAGATGGAACGCGAGCTAATCGTCGAACGAACAGTGGCCGGGCTGGCAGCAGCCAGAGCACAAGGACGCGTAGGTGGAAGGCCCAACGCATTAAAACTGCATGAACGAGAGCAGATTGGGCGGCTATTGGCGAAGGGGCACACCCGCCAGCAGTTGGCCATTATCTATGGTGTAGGGTTATCGACGCTTTACCGATACTTTCCGGTGGATGGTCAGAGGAAGGATAACGCAGTAGGAATGTAATTCTTTTGCGAATATTGAAACGCCGCAGCGATGCCATTTATCTCACGGAAATGGGCGCATTTATCGCGCGGCGCATCATCATGGGTATGGGACAGAAACCGCTCCAGCTCGTCATCGTGCTCCACCAGCATCATCAGATGATGGTGATAGGCCAGCCGGAGGCCATAGTCGCGCAGCAGCAGGTCGGCAAAGGTATTTAGCTTGTGGCAATACGCCGCCAGGCTGACACGGCTTAACGGCGGCGAGAGTGAAATAGGCTCATCAAGCGGGGTTTCACCCGGCAGTTGCCCGCACTCGCCGTAAACCATCACCCTCGCGCCGAGCTGCCGGAGGAGTTGCGCGTGCTCCCGCACCGCCTCCAGCTCCGCTTCCACGCTGCGGTCGGCCAGCAAGCCGCTGTACCAGCCGGACGCCAGGCGCAGGTCGGCCGCCGCCAGCAGCGGGCCCAGCTTCTCTGCCTGGCGGGGAAATTTCCGTCCTAATTCAATGCCCTGATAGCCCGCCTCCCGCGCCTCGCGCAGGCAGGTATCCAGGGGAATATCACCGCCTAAATCTTCCAGCACATCGTTAGTCCAGCACAGGGGGCTTACGCCCCACTGCAGATGCTCTGTCGCCATCTTGTTCTCCTTTCCACTCTGTGGTCTTGTCTGGCGTCACTATAAGCAGGCGACGACCGACGATGAAAACGGAGAAATGATGGAAATCCATCATTACGCTGGCGGTATATTCGCTATTTCAGGTAACCCTGAAAAATAAATGGAAATAATGCTTGCCGCCGGCTTATTTTGCGGATAAAAATTACTGGCTTAATAACCCGCTTTCGAGGTTATCCCTTTCATTCGAAATATGATGATAGCAATATGAAAAAAACTCAACACCGCACCGGCGCGGGCTTTTGCCGTGCACCCAGGCCAGGCCTGCTGTTATTTGCCTGAATGACAAATAACCACTTTTAAAACATCAAATAATTAACATTCTCTCTGCAATAATATGACAAGCAGCGGGAAGGTCGGCCTGTAAAATAAGCATTCGGCCTTGATGTTTTACCAATAAATAACCCTTCAGCGTCCTGTTTATTATTTTCAGGAAGGGCTGAGGTTATTTTATTATGACGCCAACGGGAGAATACAACGATGTATATCACTCTCTTTGACCCTGCACGCCGCTATCGCGATGAGAAACAAGAAGATGAATAAGACCTGGCTTTTCACCACCCTGACCCTGACGCTGATCGCCGCCGCGCCGGCCCATGCCATTAGCGCGAAATACCGGGAACAGCTTGAACGTTCCGGCTGCACGCAGATGACCGACGGGACCACCTGCGATATTCATAAATCCAAAGCTGAGAATGCCGCCGCCGCGCAGCACGCCAGCAGCGGCTTCGGCCCTTGGGTGGGCACCTGGTATGTTTATACGGAGTATGGCAATAAAATTGATGAGATTGTCGTCACCGCTAAAACGGTGAAAACCCGCGGCCATCTGGTTGAGGACGCGAAAGCCAGCCAGGGCAAATTGACCTTCCGGGTGCAAAACTCAGCGTTTACCCTCAACGACGCCTTTAACGGCGTCTGGAAAAACGGCAGCCAGCGCGGCACGTTGCAAAAAGTATTGTAATCGCATCGCCCCTGCCGGCCGGCGGGGGCGGAAAGCCGGGTGCGCTAAGGCTTAAAATCCAGTAGCGGATGGTTAAAGATCTGGTAGACCCCTTCGCTGGCAAAAGGCGGGAAGGTTGTGCGCAGTACCGCATCGCTCACTACCGCGCAGAACGCCGGATCGCCCCCCTCCTGCTGCAGTCCGGTCAGTTTTGCACTGCGGTTAAGCGACAGCCGCACGGAGCATATTTTCCCCTGGTAGCGCGCGCTGTTGGGCAATTGAACCATAACCGCCTCTCTGAGCGCGAAGGCGTAGCGCATCAGTTGCTCCTGCGTGGCTTTGCCCGGCGGCAGTGGGTGCGTATCCGGGGCCGCGGCCCGCTGCTGCATCTGGCGGATCAGTTCCTCCTGCGTCGGATGCTTCTCCTTCGCTGCCTGGCAGCCGCTCAGCAGGCTAATAGCCGCCGCGGTCATGAGGGCAATACCGAATTTGCTCATAGCGTCTCCTTGCGAAATGGCCCCTATTGTCGCGCGTCTGGCCACGGCAAAACATCCCGATAAATAGCGGTTAGCGGTTCATAAAGCAGGGAAAACGACAGGAAGGAAATAATGCACACAGGCCCTCCCGGCGCAGGCCGGGAGAGCGTGTAACGGATTACTTCTGCGGACGCATGGCCGGGAAGAGGATCACGTCGCGGATAGTATGGCTGTTGGTAAACAGCATCACCATGCGGTCGATACCGATACCCAGACCGGCGGTCGGCGGCAGGCCGTACTCGAGGGCGGTCACGTAGTCTTCGTCGTAGAACATCGCTTCGTCATCGCCCGCCGCTTTGGCGTTCACCTGATCCTGGAAGCGCTGCGCCTGGTCTTCGGCATCGTTCAGCTCGCTGAAACCGTTACCGATTTCGCGGCCGCCGATGAAGAATTCGAAGCGGTCAGTGATTTCCGGGTTGACGTCGTTGCGGCGCGCCAGCGGGGAAACTTCCGCCGGGTATTCGGTGATAAAGGTTGGCTGGATCAGGTGTGCTTCCGCCACTTCATCGAAGATTTCGGTGACGATACGCCCCAGACCCCAGCTTTTCTCTACCTGAATACCGAGAGATTCCGCCAGCGCTTTCGCTGCGTCGAAGTTATCCAGATCCGCCATGTTGGTTTCCGGACGGTGTTTCTTGATCGCTTCGCGCATGGTCAGTTTTTCAAACGGCTTGCCAAAGTCAAACACCTGGTCGCCATACGGCACTTCGGTTTTGCCCAGCACCGTCTGCGCCAGGGTGCGGAACAGCGACTCGGTCAGTTCGATCAGGTCTTTGTAATCCGCATACGCCATATACAGTTCCATCATGGTGAACTCTGGGTTATGGCGTACGGAGATCCCTTCATTACGGAAGTTACGGTTGATTTCAAACACGCGTTCGAAACCGCCGACCACCAGACGTTTCAGATACAGTTCCGGCGCGATGCGCAGGTACATATCCAGATCCAGGGCGTTGTGATGGGTGATAAACGGACGGGCGGACGCGCCGCCAGGGATCACCTGCATCATCGGGGTTTCCACTTCCATAAAGCCGCGGGCCACCATGAACTGACGCATGGTGGCGAGGATCTGCGAACGGATACGGAACGTATGACGCGACTCTTCGTTGGCGATCAGATCCAGATAACGCTGGCGATAGCGGACCTCCTGATCCTGCAGGCCGTGGAATTTATCCGGCAGCGGGCGCAGGGCTTTGGTCAGCAAACGCAGCTCGGTGCAGTGGATCGAGAGTTCGCCGGTTTGCGTTTTGAACAGTTTGCCGCGGGCGGCGATGATGTCGCCGAGGTCCCATTTTTTAAACTGTTCGTTGTAGACGCCTTCCGGCAGATCATCGCGCGCGACGTACAGCTGAATGCGGCCGCCGACGTCCTGGAGGGTGACGAAGGAGGCTTTGCCCATCACGCGGCGGGTCATCATCCGGCCGGCCACCGCAACCTCAACGTTCAGGGAAGCGAGTTCATCGTTGTCCTTCGCATCGAATTCAGCGTGCAATTGGTCAGAGGTGTGATCGCGACGGAAGTCGTTGGGGAAGGCTACGCCCTGCTCACGCAGCGCAGCCAGTTTTTCGCGACGAGTTTTCAGTTCATTATTAAGGTCAATGGCCTCATCGGCACCTTGTGCTTGTTGTTCAGACATATGGATTCCTCATAACCTTGCTTTCAAACTAGCTTCGATAAATTGAACCAGGTCACCCTTCCGCGCGGCCTGCTCCCGGCCTGACGCCGAAGAACAAGAGTAACGACTCTGGCTTCACTTCAAGCTGATCTCACTCAGCTATGCCTTCACTAACGGTATTTTTTATCGTTGGCTTCCGCGCCTGCCAGAATATCCTCCTCCTGTTCACTACGCTGTGCAAGGAGCGACTTCGCGCTCCGCTGTTGATGTCATGCCCCCGGTCGCGCTGCGCTTACCGGGGCGACGAATCGCGGCCCGGATAAAGCGTTTACGCCACCAGCCGGGACGAGCGTCAGGCGCCGCCGCCGGGAACTTCACCGGCAGCCGCACGGCGTTTGCCGACGCTACAGGCCGCGGCAAAGGCGATAATGACCATCACCGCCACGCAGCCGAGGGTCCATTCGCCCATCTGCGAGAAGAAATGCTGATAGGCGGCAATCGCCGTGTCGCTGATTTGCGATTCGGTGGTTTGTTGGGCGACCACGCCCGCCAGCCAGTTGGCCACCGCGCCGGTGGCCAGCATATAAATGCCGGTTAATACGCCGGTGACGCCGGGCATGTTCAGACGGGTGATTTGCGCCATCGCCACCGGGTCGATAAACAGTTCGGCAAAGCCCATCATCGCCAGCCCGGCGACCATCATGCCCATCGAGGCCTGGCCGTCAGCGGCGCCGTGGCGGGCATTGAGCGCCAGCAGCATAAAGCCGCCGCCCATCAGCAGCAGGCCGAAGGCGAATTTCAGCCAGACACGCAGCACCGAACGCACGCTGCCTTCCGGGCGCATCAGCCACGCCAGCACCACGCCAGCCGCCATCACCGCCACCGCGTTAACCGACTGGAACAGCGCGGTCGGCACGTCCCAGTTCAGCAGGCGACGATTGACGAAGTGGTCGATAAACAGGCTAATTGAGCTGCCGCCCTGCTGCGCCAGCACCCAGAACAGCGTTCCGGCGAGCATCAGCAGGACGATCTGCCACAGCGCGCGACGATGCTCCGGGGCTTTGATCATGATCCGCGCCACCATCTGGGCGGCGAACAGGCAGACGATCGCCAGCAGATAGCCGGACCAGTTGTTTTGCAGGAGCAGCGTGAAGAACACCGGCGCCAGGCACAGCATCACCAGCAGCCAGCCCCAGGTCGGCAGTACGAATTTCACTGCCCGCAGCGCCGGTTTATCGACGCCGCGGGTATGCCGGAAATGGCGACTGCCGCTTAAGAAAATCATCAGGCCGATAAACATACCGATCCCCGCCAGGGCGAAGCCGATATGCCAGCCGTACCACTGCGCCGCCAGTCCGCAGGCGATGGGCGCGGCGATCGACCCGACGTTGCCGGCGGCGTACAGCAGCGAGAAACCGCCGTCGCGACGCGGGTCGTCGTGAGCGTACAGTTCGCCGAGCAGGCAGCTGATATTGGATTTGAACAGGCCGTAGCCGCAGATGATGATCGCCAGCGCGACGTACAGACTCCATGCGGAGGTCGACTCGACGCCCAGCACCACGTGGCCGAGGGTCATTAACAGCGCCCCGGCAATCACCGCCGTGCGGTTGCCGAGCAGGCGGTCGGCAAGCCAGCCGCCGAGAATAGGGGTAACGTAAACTAAAGATGCGTAGGCGCTGAACAGACTGATGGCGTGGCTGTCGTCAAAGCCAAGCTGGTGGGTGAGGTAAAGGATGAGTAAGGCGCGCATGCCGTAAAAGCTGAAGTACTCCCAGATCTGGATCGCTACGATGTAGTAAATCGCGCGCGGCTGTGAGGGTGTTTTCATAGGTTCTCCTTGCAGCGTGAAAAAAGGGAAGTGGCAAGCCACTTCCCTGGTGTGCGTCTATTACTTGTTGTTTTCTTCTTTCAGCACTTTAACGGTGTAACGACCATCCGCCTGACGGTATGCCCCGTGGATATCGGTTTCGAAGCCCGGGTAGTGGGCGCCGATTTCGCACAGCATCTGCAGGAACTCCAGTACCGGGCGGCTTTCTTCGGTGATCATTTCACCCGGCATGACCAGCGGAACTCCCGGAGGATACGGCAGGATCATGTTGGCGTTGACACGGCCGACCATCTCTTCGAGGTAAACCTCTTCCGTCTGACCGTGCAGCTCTTTCTGGAACGCGGCATACGGGGTCATCACCATGGATGGCAGCACTTCAAACGCGCGGAACATCAGGTCCGGCAGGTTGTGATGCTCAACCAGTTTGTGAATGTTCTGCGCCAGGTCCTGAATACGCATGTTTTCATAGAATTCAGGATCTTCACGGTACAGCGACGGCAGCATGTTTTTCACCCGCAGGTTCAGGTCGAACGCGCGTTTGAAGTCGGTCAGCGCACGCAGCAGGCTCAGCGCTTTGGTTTTGTCGATACCGATGCTGAACAGGAACAGCAGGTTGTACGGACCGGTTTTCTCTACCACGATGCCGTGTTCGTCGAGATATTTCGCCACGATGCTTGCCGGAATCCCGAAGTCATCCATGGTGCCGTCTTTCTTCATCCCCGGCGTCAGCAGCGTGACTTTGATCGGGTCGAGGTACATGTGCTCGTTATCGATGTTTTTGAAACCGTGCCATGCGCTGTCGGAACGCAGCGGCCAGCATTCAGCGCCATCGATATGTTCCGGCTGCCATACATCGAAGAACCAGCCGTCAGACTCGCCTTTCAGGCGTTTGATCTCTTTACGGAACTTGATGGAACGTTCGATAGAGCCGTCGATCAGGCGCTTACCGGCGTTGCCTTTCATCATTGCTGCCGCGGTTTCGGTGGAGGCCACGATCCCGTAGTGCGGGGAAGTGGTGGTGTGCATCATGTAGGCTTCGTTGAAGGTCTCTTCATTTACGTCGCCTTTCACGTGGATCATCGACGCCTGGGAGAACGCCGCCAGCAGTTTATGCGTGGACTGGGTTTCGTAGATCACTTTCCCTTCGACGCGGCCGCCGCTCATCCCGCATTTGCCTTCATAGATCGGCGAGAAGTTGGTGTAAGGCACCCATGCGGAGTCAAAGTGGATGGATTTCACATCCAGGGTTTTCTTGATGAAGTCAGTGTTATACAGCAGACCATCATAGGTTGAGTTGGTGATCACCGCGTGTACCGGCCAGGTCGCATTCGGGGTCTCTTTCACGCGCTTGGCGATAGTCGCGTGCTGGAACTCGCTCTGCGGGATGCCGCCGAGGATACCGTAGGCGTTACGGGTCGGACGGAAGTAGATCGGCGTAATGTCGCTCATCATCATCAGGTGAGTCAGCGATTTGTGGCAGTTACGGTCGATCAGCACGGTGCTACCGGCCGGCGCGGAGTACATGCCGACGATTTTGTTAGCGGTAGAAGTGCCGTTGGTGACCATGTAGCTGCGTTCTGCGTTAAAGACGCGAGCGATATACTCTTCCGCTTCTTTGTGCGGGCCGCTGTGGTCCAGCAGAGAACCCAGTTCAGAAACCGAAATGGAGATATCGGATTTCATGGTGTTCGGGCCAAAGAAATCATAGAAGATGCTGCCTACCGGGCTTTTCTGGAACGCGGTACCGCCCATGTGCCCTGGGGTGCAGAAGGTGTATTTGCCTTCACGGACATATTTGAACAGCGCTTTGGTCAGCGGCGGCAGAATGGTGTCGATATATTCGTCAGTGTTCTGTTTGATTTTGTTCGCGATATCTTCCGCGGCGCCCAGCGCATATTCGAAGAAGCGAACCTGCATGCGCAGATCGTTGAGGCTAACGTCCAGGGTAGAGTAGGTGTTAGCGAACGCGTACAGCGGCATGTACTCGTTCATTTTGCTGATTTCTTCGCACAGTTCGAGATTGTATTTATCCCAGTCGAAGATCACGCCGCACAGACGAGAGTTGTTTTCGATCAGTTTTAATAAGTCGTCACGGTCGTTCGGGTAGACAATACGGAAGTCCAGGCGTTCGAGAGCACGATGCAGTTCACGGATGGGTTCTTCTTTGAAGTAAACACCCATGTGATTCATGATTGCAATAACGTTCATAGTCAAATCTCCAGATGTAGAAAGCCCCTCCCGTCGCGTGATGACAGGTGATGGAAGGAGCCTCAGGAAAACGGGTTACTGATTAGTGCGCGTTAGCGGGGCTGTTGTTATCTGATGCGTTGTTCTGGCGCTGGTGCATTTTGCGACCGTAGAACATCAGGATAATCAGGCTAACGATGAAGGTGCCGGCCAGTTCGAAGGAGCTTGCGCCCATCAGCGCGATGAAGCAGAACACGCAACCCAGTACCGAACAAATCAGGCTAACAAAGTTACGGATGTTGATGCCTTCGAAACGAATCAGGTCAACACAGGAGTAGAAGTAAGGCAGCATGGTCAGCAGTACCGCGATACCGGTCAGTTCGCCGAACAGGTCAGAGGCTTTACCACCGGCGGAGTTCATCAGGGTAATCAGCACCATCAGCGCGGTCATTTTCACTGCGGCCAGCAGCAGGCCTTTTTTCGGGATACCGTTGCTATCAACTTCGCCATACACTTTCGGGAAGTTGCCGTCGTTGGCGGCACGTACACCGGCCTGGCCAACCAGCATCATCCACGAGCCCAGAGAAGTCAGGCAAGCGAAGGCGGTGAAAGCGGATACCATCGGCGCAGCCCAGCCGCCGAGGATGGTAGAGGCGCTAATCGCGAACGGCGCACCGGATGCAGCCATCTGAGAAGCAGGATACATCCCGGCGATAACCTGAGTCGCGGCGATATAGACGATACCGGCCATCGCAGTACCCAGCATGGTTGCCAGCGGTACGGTACGTTTCGGGTTTTTCACCATCCCGGTACTCACGGCAGCGGATTCTACGCCAACGAAGGCCCACAGGCAGAGCAGGATACTTTTGATGACCGCGTGGCTATCGGTGGTGCTGGAGGTGTTCCAGTTCGCCTGATAGGTAGCGACATCAAACCAGTGCCAGCCGACAACCGCAGTCATGACTACCGGAATAAGCACCAGTACCAGACCAATGGTGGTCAGACGGCTGACCCAGGTCCCGCCGAGCATATTAACGAAAGTAAAGATCCACACGATGGCAATACAGGCAATACCTGCTGGCACTGGGTTATTTAAAATTGGGAAGAACGTAGAGAGATAAGAAACGGCGGTAATCCCGATGGCCAGGTTACCAATCCAGTTTGCATGATAATAAAGGACACCAGTCTGGAAACCGAATGCCGGAGATATTTCCCCAGCGTAGGCAATAGGGCCGCCCTGCTGCGGGTTTTTAGTCGCCAGTCGGGCATAAACATAAGCCAGCGACATTGCACCAATAATTGAAATTACCCAGCCCCAAATGGCAATACCACCGATGCTGGCCAGGTTCGCAGGTAATAATGCAATACCGCTCCCCATCATATTACCGGCGACGACACCGGTACAGGCAAATAGCCCGATCTTCTTGGCAGAACTCATGGTTGTTTTTCTCCTAAGTTTATTTGGGAGGTACAGATCATGATACAGAACCATTAATTGACCCGACCAACTGCCAACAAGATTACTGATTTGTACGAGATAAGCCCTAAAGATAAAGTGAAATAACAACAAACATCAGACAAATGATATTTTGACCTTTTTCGCTTAACATATAAACATGACAGCAGGGTATCAGAAAAAGATAAACATCGTTTAATTACATGGAGTTAGATGAAGGCGTGAGTGTTACTGAAGTGTTATTTAAAGCCTCCTGAATGCTAAATACAAATAACAACAGGAGACTTCATGAGAAACATAAATTTAACCTCATCATGCCCAAAACCTTGCGCATGATGAGGGTTTACTTATTCTGAAGAGAGAAAATTGTCGAGATACGGTACCACCCGATTAACTGACGTCTGGAAAACACCGTTTTCAATCCAGTACAGGGTATCTTCGCCAGGACGTAAATTAAACGCAGTGATGTAAGAATCGGCAGCCAGTCGGTTCTCTCCTTTCATCTCATAGACTTTGCCTAACAGCACATAATTCAGCCACGACATCTCTAAATCAATCGCGCTGTTAATCGCGGTATTCGCTTCATCGACTTTACCCCTACCCAACGAATCCACCGCTTTTATTTGATAATAAATCGCCATGTCTTTAATACCCGGCATCTCCCCTACCCGCTCAACTTCACTGTAGAGGGCCGCCAGCTGTTTATCGTCCAGCGGCTGTTGCGAATGGCGTAATACATCCACCAGCGTTTTTTCGGCATAGGCGTAAATAAAATCCGGCGCCCGCTTAATCACATCATCCAGCAGGCTACTGGCTTTACTTAATGAATCGACATCGCCCTTCATTAACAGCTGGTGCGACTGGTAGAAATAGGTTAACGCCACGCTCTGCGAAGGCTGATATTGCCTGAGCATCGCCTGCATCCGCGCCGGCCACGGCTGCGCCAGGGCATCCGACAGGCTGTTCATCAGATCGTTCTGGATGGTGAGCTGGTTATCGTTGGTCACAAAGTAGCGTTTATCCAGCATCGTCGAGCTGTCGGCATTGTCCACCAGCTGGACCGACATAAAGCACTGCTGCGCCCGATAGTGGCGCTGATTGACGAACTCGATGGTCAGCGTTTTCCCGGAGCTGCTCGGCTCATTGATGTTGTAGTCCGTTTTGTCATGCACCATAAAGGTCGAGAAGGTGTTCAGCGAGGTGGTGATCAGGCTGGCCAGCCCAACGGCGTAGGAGTGCTGCGACGACCAGTTGGCGCAGGAATTACCATTCACCAGGTGGATATCGATATCGCGCGGATTGAGCAGCAGGCGCGCCTTGTTGACCGGCGGCCGCGACTCCATGCTCGACAGCGCCACCAGCGCCACGCAGGTGCCCAGCGCCAACAGGAACAGCCCCCACACCAGGGCGGTGGTGAGGCGTTTGCGGGCTGACGGCGCGCTGGCGACAGCGGGCGCCGCCGCCGGCGCTGTCACCGGCGCGGTAAGATCGGCGGTGGAGTCGGGGGCTTCTGGCGGCCCGCCGGCAGCCGGTGGCGCGGGGATCGCGGTCGACGGCGCAGCCGCCTGCGTCTCCCCCTGCGGGGCGAGTTCCTCTCCCTCTTCGGTGCACCAGATCACCGGCACCGTGAGTTTATACCCCCGTTTGGGTACCGTCGCGATGTACTCAAGGCTCACGTCGTCGCCGTCTTTGAGCGACTTGCGCAGTTCAGAAATACTCTGCGTGACGACGTGGCTGGTCACAACGTTCCGGGTCCAGACGTTTTCGATAAGCTCGTCCCGGCTTAGCACTTCCCCCGGATGACGGGCAAAAAAGACCAGAAGATCGATTAAACGCGGTTCAAGGGTAAGCTGGCGCCCCTTCCTGCTGATTTGGTTTACAGAGGGGGTTACCAGCCATTCACCGACGCGAACAACAGGTTGTAGCATACAAAAAGCCCCAGACAAAAAGGGAAAGGCGCGATGATAACACATTTGTCCTACCTATTTTTGCCAGGGGTCACTCCCTCAGGCATTAGGTCGGAATCCGCTTTTTAGTGATGAAAAAAGCAATATTTCATTAACATCGTGTTCATGAAATTTATCTATAGCGATAAAAACGCGTTTTCGCTGTTGCCATTGCCAATGGCAATCCCGATCGCAGGAAAAAAAGAAGCCCGGAGGCTTAACGCGCTCCAGGCTCATTGCGTCGCGCGCCGCTATGGCACGCTTTAAAAAAGGTTATTTATACACTTCCGCTGTGGCTTCAAAGTTTGGGCCATGCTCACGCGCAGCGGTGATCACGTAGTACTTTCCGCCTTTCTCATCGGCCAGCTTGGAGAGCTGATCGTGCAGATCGGAAGGCGAAGAGAATTCGCCGCCGGACGGCCCCACCGAGATCGGCCCGACCTTGGTCAGTTTGAAGTGTTTCACTTCTTCTTTGGTGATCAACTGCGCGGCGGACGCGTCAAATGCAACGGCGGAAAGGGCTAACGCGACTATCACTTTTTTCATCCTGCAATCTCCTTGGAATTAGCCTTCAGTCAGGCTCTTTCAGTATAGACGGCGATTTACTGAGCGTGCTACCGATGCGCTTATTTTTTGGTCGAGGCGTTCAGTAACGCGGTGGAACCCCTTCCGGGCGGGTCTTAAAGCGCCGGTGCAGCCACATATATTGCTCGGGTGCCATCAGGATGCATTTTTCAATTATCTGGTTCATCCAGGCCGCCGTAACCTCAGCGCTCGCCAGCGGCGGGGTGCGCTCCGGCGTTAAAGAGATCAATTCATACCCCATGCCGTTGGGCTTGCGCCGCGGAACAAATGGCACAATTGTCGCCCCGGACATTTTCGCCAGCATCCAGGTGCCGGTGGTGGTCGCCGCCTGCTCGACGGCAAACAGCGGCGCAAAGACGCTGCTGGCCGGACCGTAATCATGATCCGGCGCGTACCAGAGGATCTCCCCCTCTTTTAGCGCCCTGACCATCCCTTTCAGATTTTTTCGATCCAGCATGGTCTTGTTAGAGCGCAAGCGTCCCCAGGTCTGCAGCCAGTCAATCAGCGGGTTATCGTTGGGCCGGTAAACGCCTATCCCGGGGGTAAACATGCCATACATCCGGGCCCCCATTTCGAGAGTCAAGAAATGGATGCCGATCAGCAAGATGCCCTGCTTTTCCTCCAGAAGCTCCACCACCTCGTTAACGCCGCTGGTCTCGGTCCAGCGCGCCACCCGGTGCGTCGGCCAGAACCAGGCCATGCCGGTCTCCATCAGCCCCATGCCCAGCGATTCAAAGTTTTTCACCAGCAGCGCCTCGCGGTCGGCGGCGCTCATCTCGGGAAAGCAGAGTTCGAGATTACGTCTGGCAATCCGCGCGCGGCTTTTCATCACCCGCATCGCCAGCCGCCCGAGCCGAGTCCCCAGGCGATAGATCACCGGATACGGTAATTGCACCAGCAGCCACAAAAAGCCAATTCCCAGCCACAACAGCCAGTAACGCGGGTGCAACAGCGCGCGGGAAAATTTGGGTAAATTTGACATAATAATCCTGTTAATTCACTCAATAATAGCTGAGCAAAAACCGCGAAATAAAGTAGCGGATCCTGCATGTAGTATTTTTCCAATTCGTGCGGTAATACTCAGTCACAAAGCGCGTTATTATAAGCCGATTCCAGGATAAATTCAGCCCTTACGCTGGGGACTACTCTATTATTAGACGCAACGCGTAAAATTTCCTGTTTAATGCATAAATAAATAAACCGGACCTCTACAACGCGGCCGATTGTCGATAAAATCGCCAGTTCATTTTCCGCCTTCCTTCATTCCTCTCCCTTTTGTTCACGCTTTTTTATGGCGACAGCGAACGCAAACAGGGCGTTCAGCCCGGTCTGACAGGGCCAGCATGCGGTTATTTGTGACTGGGGCAAAGGTTAAGCATCGACATTGCGGATCCTTTTTCCAGATATGCTACGTTTACAGCGCTCATTCGACGCAAGTGCCTTTGCCGACGTCGTCGCTTTCAGAAGCCATAGTGAGAAGGAACTATGACAATGAATTATCAATTAGTGAAGCAAGTCAGAGAAAATAACACATTAAGAAAAAGCTTCATTGACCTTGCCGTTAAGACTTTTGATCTGTCTTTTGAGGAGTGGTATCAGCAAGGTTACTGGACCGACGCCTATATCCCCTACGCCTTTGTCGAACGCAATAAAGTTATCGCTAACGCCTCGGCCAACATTATCGACCTGCGCTGGCAGGGCCAGCCCCGGCGTTATATTCAGATTGGCACGGTGATGACCGAACCGGACCACCGTAATAAGGGATTAGCCGGCCAGCTTATCCACCACATTCTGCAGGACTGGCAACAGGAGGCGGACGCCTTCTTTTTATTCGCCAACCCCACCACAGTGGATTTTTATCCCAAATTTGGCTTCACCCGCAGCGAAGAGCATCAATATATTATGCCGGTCTCCCCGCGCGCCGGTGATTTTCGCAAACTGGATATGGACAGCGCAGACGATGTCGCCCTGCTCCGGCATTACTATGAAAAATCCAACCCGTTCTCACCGCTGCGGGTGGAGCATAACTTTGGCCTGCTGATGTTTTACTGCTCAGCCTTTATGAAGCATTTCGTCTATTACTCAGCGAAAAATGAGGCGGTAGTTATCGCCATGCAAAACGGCCCGGTGCTGATCTGCTTTGACCTGTTCTGCGAGGGAGGCAAAAGTCTGTCGGTGCTGGTCAACGAGCTGGCCGATGACCATGTCCACCAGGCCATACTCGGTTTTACTCCCACTGAAGACCGGCTCGGCGAGTATGAGAAGATTGAGGGAGAAGATATCCTCTTCATCTATGACCAGAAGGAAAACCTGTTTAAAGACAGGAAGTTGATGTTTCCTTTACTGGCTCATGCCTGACGGCGCAGTGCCGTCAGGCAGATCAGTTATAGGTCACCACGAAGGTCGCGCTGGCGTTCGCTTCGCCCGCCTTCACCGTCGGCTGCGTCTGGATATAGCGGGCCTGATAGGCAAAACGGTAGTCCGTCTGGCTGCCCTTACTGCCGGACCAGAGCTGGCTCACCTGGTTTAGCGGCACCAACGCGCCGCCGGCGGTGAGGATCTGCACCCCCAGCCCGCTTGCCCCCTCGGGCTGGTCATCAATCTTAATCACCTCGTTGGCGGCCATGGCGCTATCTGCCGTCGCGTTAAACTGCATAAACACGCTGCCCACATTTTCACAATTCGTCAGGTTGATGTTAAAGGGCACCGGCGCGGTCGTGCTGTTAAGCCCGGTAAACGCGGTTTTGTTATGCCGCCCGAGGAAGACGTTAATATTTTTACTGTCGTCAGTAACCTTACAGGTGGGTGATTTGACCTGAATACAGAGCCCGCTGACGCTGAAACGCATCGCCTGCACTCCCCCAAGGAAAATATCGCCGAGGTAATCATTAAGGCAATACTCACCCGGCGGCGGTAAACCGCCGTTGTCGGCAATCCGCCAGAAATAAATAGTCGGTTTTTTATTTTCCGCCTGAAATGCGCGCTGGCCGGAAAATACCGGTGCCGAAGGCCAGGCAGTGAACAGGGGATCGAAATTAATGCCATCCTGCTCACCCATCTGGAAGCTGTAGCCAATACCCGGCAGGCGGTCGATGCTGTAGATATCCCCAGGCTTGCCGTTTCCCGCCGGGCCGACCCGGGAGCCGCCAATACTCCGAAAGCCGCCGGGCTCACTGCCGCTGCAGGCAATCTCCCAGCGCTCATTATTGGTGATAATCATCCCACCATAGGTATACAGCAGAGAGCCGACGGGGCGATTGCTGACGTCCAGGTTGATACTGGCCTGGCTGACGTTCACTGAATACTCGATAGTTTTGCCGCTGACCATCTGGCATGCCGCTGAAAGCGAGGCGCAGTAGCCGCCGGCCAACAGCAACGACACGCCCGACGCGATGATGATTTTCATGTTACTCCTCCTTTAATCCCGGCCGGCAGACCTGATGCGGCATGCCACTGCTATCCTGCTGCGCCGCATCGCCGTGGATGGCATACTCCATCCGGCAGCGTTGCCAGGCGCGCGCCCCCCAGACCAGCAAGACGCTGCCGCGGGTCTGCGGCACGCGGGCATACAACAGCCCGCCCTGACCGACGGCGCCAACCGCCCGTTCGCTGTCGTCAAATACCTCCGCGCCCAGCGGGGGCGCCTCACCATTCGGTAGCGTGATACGGGCAAACCAGGGATAGCCGGTGCGCGTGGCAAATTTCACTTTCACCGCCGCACCCGAATCGGGCACCACCGTCGTGCTGCTGGAGATTATCTCCACACGATCGTTCAGCCCCTGCGGATCGAGATCCAGCCAGTTAGCGGTAAAGGGATCGAGGTAAGGGATGATCGTAAAACCCTGGCGATTAATCGGCTGTCCGAGGCGGTTCGCCACCCTGGCCCCCACCGCACCGGGCGCTTCCACAATGGCGAAGGTTTCCCCCAGCTCAGGAGTGGCGGTCATTCCGCCCTGATGCGCCACCAGGGCGCCCGATGCCCCCAGCGAGTACTGCTGCTGGTGTCGGCCGGCGCTGGCGCTGGCGTTCAGGTACGCATAATCCGTCCGCAGGCTACCGTTGGCCGCAACGCTGGCTTCATTTGGGTTCTCCCGCGGCATGTCGTAGCTGGCGGTCAAACCGTAGCTGAAGGCGTTTTTCTCGCCAGCGCTGCCGGTATAGCTGGACTGCAGCTGGCTGCCGTAGTTTTTATCGTGGTTAAAGCGGGTGGTCAGGCTGCCCGCCTGCCCGAACGGCAGCGAAAAGGAGACGCCCACCACCTGATTATTGCGGTGATGGATATCCTGGCTCTGCTGGGCATACAGATAATAATTGAGCTGACCATAGCGGTTGGCATAGCCCAGCTGATATGAGCGCCAGCGGTGATGGCGGACGTCCTCACTCCAGATTCCGTTAAAGGACAGACTGCCGCTGCCGGCCTGCTGAGACAACGTCGCGCTGTAGCGGGTCATCTCCCGCCAGTCGTTGGGGTGCCGGTCGTGCTCCCAGGCGGCATCGCGAATGGAGCGATAATTGCCGTCGTTGCTGTGACTCATCGAGAGCAGCATTCGCGTATCGGATGTAAACGATTTTGATGCGGACACCCGCCAGCGATAGCCCTCCTGCCAGCCGCGCTCCCTGCCCTTCGCCGCAGAACGGGAAAGATCGACCGCCAGCGCGCCCCAGTAGGTATTGAAGGCGCTGCCGATCAGCGTCGAGTAATAATCTGTCGTCGCGTTAGCGCCGGTATAGCCGCTGACATAGTCATTGAAGCCGTACTGCAGCGTGGCTTCGCCAAATCCCGGCCGCCCGGCGATCCCGTCCTCATCCAGGTAACCCAGCGACAGGTCATAATAGACCGCGCCTGCCCGCACCAGGCCAGGCAGCGTGGCGTACGGCACGGTAAAGGTGTCCTGACTGCCATCCGCCTCGTGGATCGTCACCTGTAAATCGCCGCCGGCGTTGGTGGGATAGAGATCGTCGAAGGTGAATTTGCCCGGCGGAACCGTTGCCTCGTACAACAGGGCGCCGTTCTGGGTGACCGTTACGCGGGCGTTGGTGCGCGCCACGCCGCTGACCGACGGCGCAAAACCGCGGCGAGAGCCCGGCAGCATGCGTACATCGGTAGCCAGCCTGCCGCCGATAAAACTGACGCTGTCAAAGAAGGTTCCGTCGGTCCATCCCTGACCAAGCCGTAACGTGGACGCCCAGTTCACTACGCTTCTCTCAGCCCAGGTGGCAATGCTATCCCAGTGGGTATTCCCCTCCTGGGCCTGGTAGCTGGACTGGTGATGTAACCGCCAGCCAAAGGCGCGCAGGCTGGCATCCAGCCCGAGGTAATGATGGCTGCTGGTGTCCCCGTCGACGACGCTCTGATAGCTATTGGCCTGGTAGCGCAGCACCGCGGCTGGCACGCCGCTATCCACCTTTTTCAGGTTCACCGCCCCCCGATAATGGGGTTGCAGCAGCGCCTGGGGCATATTTACCCGCAGCACGTTTTCTCCGCTGTCATACTCCCAGCCGATCGCCTTATCGATCTGCGAAAAACGCAGGCAGGTGGCCGCGGTTGGCCATTGGGCGTCCTTCAGCTGCAGGGCGTCGAACAGTGAGGGCGAGATGCAGGGCTCAAGCTGGCCATCGTGTTCCTGGATGACAAACGTTTCTTCCCCCAGGTCCCGGCCATTCACCGAAAGGGTACTGCGATATTGTCCCGGGTGCAGCGGATTGCCGTATTGATATTTCTGGAGATCAACCTGCGCGGCGCCGTGTAAATGGGCGCGGTTAAAACTAAACGCCTCTGCCGCCCATGCCTCCTGCCAGGGAAGGAGCAGCATCAACCCAACCTTGATCTCCCTGAGTTTCATAATAATGTCCTTACTGAGGATAATTATGATTCACTACCGCGCCGTAATCATTGATGGTGGTGAAGCTAAATTTGGCTGGCAGCGTGCGCAGCGCGGCGCCTTTAGGTGCGATCTCCAGCGAGGAAAAAGGAGCGACCATGCCGGCAGCGTGTTTTTGTCCGTTAAGGGTGATGCTGTCGATGGTGATATAGCGCGATGAGGCATTGCTCACGCGCAGCCCGTTACCCGCGGGGGCCAGCGCCCAGCTCAGGGCTTTTTCCGCGGCCATTTTTTCCGCCGCCACGCCTGCCGGACGGTAAAACAGCTTGATGCGCGACCGTATCGCGAGCTGCAGGTAATTGTCTGACTTGTCGTTTTTCGGCTCTGGCGGAATATCGAGTAAATTGAACCAGAACAGCGACTCCCGATCCTGCGGCAGACGGCTGCCGTTGAACATCAGACGCCAGCTCTGCCCCTTTCCAGGTTCGATACGCACAATCGGCGGCAGCACAATAAACGGTGCCGAATCCTTTTCCGGTTGATTTTGCACGCGGCCATCGTCGACCCAGACCTGGGTCAGCGACGGCGCCTCCCCCACATTGGTCGCCCTGACCACGACCTCTTTTTTATCGCCGGGAAAAATAATCCGTGTGCCATCAATAACCATGCTGGCGTCCGCCGAGGGTAAATAGCTGGACAGCAGCAGTGCCAGAACCATACGCCGCATATTCACCTCCTCCTTGTCGGGGGGATAAACGGCCCCTGAGCGGGGCCGTGGACAGGGGTTACGGATAGACCACCGTAAAGTTGACGTAGGCTGCGACTTTTCCAGCCTTGGCGGCATCAGTCGCATAGTAGCGGGCATAGAAAGGCAGCGAGGCGGAACCATCCTTCTCAGCCACCGCCACCGGGATCGCTTCCAGGCGAGCAACTTTGCCGTCTGCAACGACCGCCGGGGTCTCCGCGAGGTTAATCGGCGTAAACCGGGTGTTCAGCAGCTCCACATCCACGTTTTCTGCTTCCGTGCCGTCAGACAGAGTGTTTTTTAGTCGACCCTCCGTGGAAACGTTTTGATCCTTCTCGAAGTACACCGAGACATTGGTCCCCGGGGAACAGCTCGTCAGATCGATAGTGAAGGGAACCACGCCCGCCGTCTCGCCCGAGCTGCTGAGCGCCGAGCGCTGGACCGTCGGCAGGGTTACCGTCGTGTCTTTATTCTTTACCGTACAGGTATTGTCGATGACTTCACCATTAAAGGTGACTTTGCCATCAGCAGCCTGCGCCGCTACCGGAGAAAGCATCATCATCACCACGAAAGATGCCATTCCTTTGCTGTATTTTTTCATTTTCACTCCTCATCACCACGCTTATGGAGAATCGTTCAGGAAATACCCCTGGCGTACTTTATACGTACAATTTATTAATACTCAGTCCATTGCATTAGCCTGTTACCTTTAAACTCACTTCCTGCACTCACATCCTACTTATTTCATTATTCATTATTCAAATTTACTGCCAGGACAGTTTCTTATTTTTTTAGAATCATCTTAAAGAAACAAAACAAGGAAAATAGAAAAACCAAAAACAAAAACACAACAACATGATAAATAAGGATATTTTTTAATATTACTTTTCCAAAAAACATTCATAAAATGCGATCCATATATCTCACCTTTATTATTACCCTCCTCCCCCTGCGCTCTCCACCCTGGATTCAACCAGCAGGGAGTATGTTATTTCAGGCGGGTATTCTCTACAGTAAATTGTCGAATCAGGCAGGACAGCATGCACAACGTATTTATGCCAGGAGGTCATTATGTTGATCTGCATTGCGGATTCAGAATATTTTAATATTGCCCTGAAGGCGTATATTAATGAACCACACAGCCAACCTCTGGATATTAAAGAAATAGTCTGTTACCCGTTTAGCGGGCAGAGTGAGATGTTCTATACTTTTTTTGCCACCGATGCCGGAGCCCGGTTAAGCACCATTCTTATTGATTACAGCAGCGCCAACATCGAAGTCTTGCAGGTCGCGCTCAGTTTAAAATCGTTTAATCCCCTGATCCGGATCTTTATTTTTACCAAATCAGGCTACCCGCTGAACGAGCTCGAAAGCAGCCTCGCCATTGTGCTCGGCGCTGAGTTCATCTCCAGTTTTGCCGGGCTCAGTGCGGCGCTTGTCCGTGGTCCGCGCTGGACGCCGCCTCCCGCCGACAAGCTCTATATCGCCATACCTGACAGCTATAACCTGACCCGTAAGGAAACTTTTTTAATCAGCCTGTTGATGGGGGGAATGCCGTTGTGTCACGTGGCCAGCACCATGCAGCTCACGATCAAACGGGTCTACTACTACCGTTCACGCGTCCTTAGCAAGCTGGCGGTGAAAAATAACGTGGAACTGATGAACAAAGTTCAGGGGATGGTGTTGCGCCACTACCGACAGGAGACAGGCCATGAAATCGTATCTCTACGCTAAAAATCGCCTCATGTTGATTATCCTGAGCTGGCTAAGCGCAGACGAGGCGTTGCCATCTCGTCACGATTTCCAGCAGACTGAAGCCATCCTCAGCACCCTGCATATACCGTATGTGCTGAAGTCTGACCTTGATCAACTGAGAGCTACGCTACAGCCATTACTCGCCACGCCCGGACCGCAAGCCTGTGAGGTAGGCGCTTTTCTCAGCGCCCTGTTGGCGCTGTATACCCGGTTAACCGAATATACCGCCGTCGAACACTATCTGCTCTCCCGGCATCTCTGAGTAGCAACCCGCCTGGGCAGGAAGGCGCCGCGCGCCGCCTGCCCGTAAGGCATTATCGTGGGCCGGCAGGCTGCTCGCCGCGTCGGGAGAAGTAATCCCGATAGCCCTCGCCAACGTAAATCTGCCGTGGCCGGTAGATGGTCAGCGGCGCCTGGTGCATCTCGTTCCAGTGCGCCACCCAACCGACCGTCCGACCGACCGCGGTGACCACCGCAAACATCGACGAAGGCAGATTCATCGCCTTGAGGATCACCGCGGTATAGAAATCCACGCTTGGCGACAGGCCATTGTCCACAAAATAGGGATCGGTCAGCGCCACATCCTCAAGGGCCATCGCCACCTGCAGCAGACGGTCGGACATTCCGACCTCCGCCAGAACCCGATGGCTGGTTTCACGCAGGATCCCGGCACGCGGATCGCGATAACGGTAGCGTGAGTTGCCGAAGCCGAGCCGGCGAAATGCCTGCGGATCGCGCTTCGCCTGACGCAAAAACGCCGGAACCTGATCGACGCTCTCGATCTCCTCCAGCATGCGCATGCTCGACTCATTGGCACCGCCATGCATCGGCCCCCACAGCGACGCCAGCCCGGCGGCGACGCAGGCGAATAAATTCGCCCCGGAGGAGCCCGCCGCGCGCACCGTGGTGGTCGAGGCGCACTGCCCGTGATCGGCATGCAGCACCAGGATCTGGTTCATTGCCTGCTCGATGACCGGATTCAGAACATATTTCTCCGCCGGGATAGCAAACAGCATCTGCAGGAAATTACCGGCATAAGAGAGATCGTTACGCGGATATGCGGCGGGTTGCTCAATCGTATACTTGTAGCTCATGGCGGCGATGGTGGGCATTTTCGACAGCAGCCGGGTGGCGGCCAGCGCGCGGTGTTCCGGATTTTCCACATCCAGCACATCATGATAAAACGCCGCCAGCGCCCCCACCAGGGCGCACATCAGCGCCATCGGGTGCGAGTCGCGACGAAAGCCGCTGCACATGCGCGCAATCTGCTCATGCACCAGAGTATGGCGGGTGATGGTCTCGCGAAAGGTTTGATAACTGGCCTCATCCGGCGCGTCGCCGTTCAGCATGATGTAGGCCACTTCGAGAAAATCACACTGGCGGGCCAGCTGATCAACCGGATAGCCCCGGTGCAATAGCACGCTGTTTTCCGTATCGATCCAGGAGATCGCCGACTGGCATCCGGCGGTGTTGGCGAAGCCGGGGTCATAGCTGCAGAATCCGGACTGATTCAGCTCGCGCATGTCGACCCCTACCGGGCCCCGGGTTCCCGGTACCTGCGGCAGGGTGATGGGCGTTTGTTGCCCGGCAATAGAAAGCGTTAACGGTGTGGTGCTCATCCTGTCAGTTCCCCCAGCAAGCTCATCAGCAACCTGAAGTCATTCTTCAGGCGGAAAGACCAACATAACCAATGTGATGCCGCTTATTCATTGATGTCATCACTATAACCCTGACAAAGAGGATATTTTACTGGCCTTCACGGGGAAACAGGCCGTCTTTCCCCAGCCCACCGCCGGATAGCGGCACAAATCGCCAAGGATAAAGGCGATCATCGCTGTCAAAATTTACGCTGAGTAAAGAAAGGATGAAGAAGAGCTACCATGAATTTTGTGCTGTCGATGACCCTCATCTGCATTACCATCGCCTGGCTGATGATGAGCCTGCTGCCGGTGTAGATGCACCGCTAACCGCCACGCCAGTGGTCTGGATAACCCCTCCTTCAATTGATTTCCGCCGAGGTCTTCGCCTCTGAGGTTTCACAAGAGCCATATAAGAAGTACTGGTTGCATATCAGGCTGTTGCGTTTTCCCGCCGAGGGGTAGGCTAAAAGCCCACTGTTAAGGAGGTGATATGTCTGGACTGATCAATCCACATGCGGCCCCGGAAGAAGCAGCCTATGCGCTGCTGATTGAGCTCGTTCGCGCCCAGCGCGTGCCGCAATATGAAGGCGAAATTTCCGGCCTGCTGGCGATGTACGACGAAGCTGTTAAACACTTTAAAGAGAAAGAGACCGAGCGTTAGGCGTGGACATCGTGGTGTGAGGAAAACGTGACGCCTGCGGGAGACGCGCAGGCGTTGGCTGGATAGCGGCTTGCGTCATCAGCTGCCGCGGTAGGTAGAGTATCCGTACTGACTGAGCAGCAGCGGGATATGCAGTTTTTGATTTTGCTTTGTGACATTGAAAATAACCGGGACCACCGGGAAGAACGTATTCATGTTTTGGCTTTTAAAATAGTCACCGGTTTTAAACGTCACTTTATAAACCCCCGGCTCCATATTCTCCGCCTGCGGATAGAGCGATTTAATCCGCCCATCGGCATCCGTTTTACCGGTGGCGATATGCTGCCAGCTCTCCCCCTGCTGTTTATCCAGCTCAATCTGCACCCCCGGTGAAGGGAGCCCGGTTTGCTGATTAAGAATGTGTACGCTGAGCGTCCCCTCTGGCGCCGCCAGCGCGCTGAAGCTGAGCAGAGAAATTACGGAGGCGATAACTAATTTCATAATCGTGACCTTATTGGGCAAGTGAAAGTGCCCTAACTATAGTCAGCGCGGCGGGGAAAAAAATTAAACTTTTTGTTATCAGATTGAGTTGATGGGTACTGTCTCCACACACAACACGCTGAACCGGTTTTGTCGTGAGAAGAGGGAGTGTCTTATGTGTGAGTAACCCCGTGCTCTTCGTAACAGGATACGTGGCACTTAATCAGTCAGAGAGGGGAAAAAGATTAGCTGGGGTCAAATATCACAAGGTTAAATAATATATGCCGTGGCCTCTGCCGCCTCTAACAGAACAGTGCTTACTGCAAATGGCCTGCCGTATTCGAAATAATCATTTAATATTATTTAACCTACTATTCCAGTGTAAGTAATCACCTGGTTCAGATAATGATTATTATCATTGATTCTCTTGTCGCCATGCCTTTACCATCTCCTTTGTTACCTCTTTCTTGTAGCAAATAGGTGAGTACCCACCAGCTTTGCTCCAGGCACTGCGGCCACCGCACGAGCTGCCGTTCCGGGCGGTATTGAAGGGACAGGCACAGGTACCGGGATAGGATGCGACAGAGTCATCAATAATTCTTTGCCTGACCTGATCATCGCTTAAGGAATTCGATTTGGCGATGGAAATATCTGATGCAAAGACACACACAACAGCGAATACGGAGATGGCGACGAATTTGATGTTCATTTGGATCTTTCCAGGTAGTGGATGAACATCGAGGGTATGCTTTCAAAAAGTGTTCAATATTGATCTTTAACAACTGTACTTTACGCCAGCTTAAAATGCGATACTTAACCCAGTCAGACATAACCTAAAGCTATAATGACTATTCGCCTGTTACCGGCAACATATTTTCACATTCCTGCAGAGCGCTTATTCTGCACTCAGCTATAACCAGCATTAACCATTCTGTTCGATATTACAGAGCCGTAATGCTGTACTCTCACTGGCCATCGTCCGACAGATACTGCAAGACATTAGAATCATCGAAATGGTCCGTCGATATGCTCACCTGGCGCCGAACCACCTGACTGAACACGCACGGAAAATTGACGCCATTTTTGGCACTAGCGACACAAATACGACACAAGGAGGAAATCAGACTGGACTAAAACGTCCGTAAGTGCTTGATTATTAATGGCACGCCCTACAGGATTCGAACCTGTGACCTACGGCTTAGAAGGCCGTTGCTCTATCCAGCTGAGCTAAGGGCGCCCTGAGAAGCGGGAGCTTCGCGGAGTGAAACGCGTGGAATTATACGGTCCACGCCCGTTGAGTCAATCCATTTTGCCAGGAAACTGTGGAGCTTATACGCCGCTGGTGAAATATCCCTCATCAACTGTACAAGAAGCATACCGCCAGGGTTTCCTGGCGAGTCATTCATCTTAGTGGGCAGGCGTCACGCGCCAATAACCATGCAGAACAAAGGGGCAAAACAGGCTAAATTCACCGCAGACAGGATAAAACAGCAAACGAGGACTGACAGCGAGGCCGGCTTCTGACAAAATATCCCTATCCCCCTTTCGTAAAGATACAGATGGAATCCTCTCTCTGATGGCAGCAAAAATTATTGACGGTAAAACGATTGCGCAGCAGGTACGCTCTGAGGTTGCGGAAAAAGTGAAGGCTCGCGTTGCGGCCGGAAAACGCGCCCCTGGGCTGGCCGTCGTGCTGGTCGGCAGCAACCCGGCCTCGCAGATTTATGTCGGCAGCAAGCGCAAGGCATGTGAAGAAGTGGGCTTCGTCTCCCGCTCTTACGATCTCCCGGAAACCACCAGCGAAGCCGAGCTGCTGGAGCTTATCGACACCCTGAATGCCGATAAGACCATCGACGGTATTCTGGTTCAGCTGCCCCTCCCCGCAGGGATCGACAACGTCAAAGTGCTCGAGCGCATCGCGCCGGATAAAGACGTCGACGGCTTCCATCCCTACAACGTTGGCCGCCTGTGCCAGCGCGCGCCGCGCCTGCGTCCGTGCACCCCGCGCGGTATCGTAACCTTGCTGGAACGCTACAATATCGACACCTACGGTCTGAATGCGGTGGTCATTGGCGCGTCCAATATCGTTGGTCGCCCGATGAGCATGGAGCTGCTGCTGGCCGGCTGCACCACCACCGTCACCCACCGTTTTACCAAAAATCTGCGCCATCACGTCGAAAATGCCGATCTGCTGATCGTCGCGGTAGGTAAGCCGGGCTTTATTCCTGGCGAGTGGATTAAAGAAGGGGCGATTGTGGTCGATGTCGGCATTAACCGTCTGGAAAGCGGCAAAGTAGTCGGCGACGTGGTGTATGAAGATGCCGCCGAACGTGCGTCCTACATCACCCCGGTTCCCGGCGGTGTTGGCCCAATGACCGTCGCCACGCTGATTCAGAACACGCTGCAGGCGTGCGAAGAGTATCACGACGTTGAGGAGGCCTGAGATGGCAACATTTTCTTTAGGTAAACACCCGCACGTAGAGCTGTGCGATCTGCTGAAGCTGGAAGGCTGGAGCGAAAGCGGCGCCCAGGCGAAAATCGCTATCGCCGACGGGCTGGTGAAGGTTGACGGCGCGGTGGAAACCCGCAAACGTTGCAAGATCGTCGCCGGTCAGACGGTGAGCTTTGAAGGCCAGAGCGTGACCGTCACGGCCTGACAGCGAAAAGAAAAACGCCCGCTAAAGCGGTAATGCCAGTCAGTTAAGCAACTGACTGGCCCTTTCTCAGGGCGGTGGTGTATTTCTGAGGCCTCTCTTTCACCACCCTTGGGAAGACCCTTTCCCTCCTTATCGGTAACTTGACTAACTGCCCCATACTTTCAAGATCACGCATCAACTCCGGGATACGACCCGGTGAAGCGCCCTGCAACGTCATTAGCATCCGCATCACCATCCCGCAGGACTCTGAGAAGCTCAGCTGATTTGGCCAGTATCCTTTCAGTTGCCCTGCCATTTTAATCATCTGATATCTCACCAGATTATAAGCCAGCAACACGCCCCACAACTCCTGCTCCACAAGCTCCGGCTTTTTACTTCTCAGTGTCAACCTGCTCAGTTGCATCGTCTGCTTTATCTCCCGGTAACCCAGCTCAATTTCCCAGCGATAGCTATACAGATCCGCCATTTCCCCGCCGGGGTAGCGCATGGCGTCCGTCATCGACGTCAGCAGATGGCAGACTTTTCCTTTGCGCGTGATGGTCAGCAGGCGGGCTGTCATCTCATTTCCCAGACCCGGCCACTTTTTTCGTGCCTGCGGGCTGGTTTTCAGCTTCACCAGGTGGTCGCCTTTACCCAGTTTTCTGACCTCTTCGTACTGCGCGCCTTTTTTCAGAGGGATCAGCCAGTGCCGGTGTTCTCCCGCCTGGTTCCATGCGTTCAGCAGACCCAGTGAGTAATAGCCTTTATCCATTAGCGTCAGGGTGTTATCGCCGGTTTGCTCTATAAGTTTCTCCGCGAGCGCATTTTCGCTGTCTTTCATCGTGCCGAAGGCTGCTGCCGTCAGCAGATGGCTGGTCAGCTCCATCTGGCAGACCATTTTAACCTGTGGGTAGAGTGCCGGGTTTCCGCCATGCGTCTGGCGGGGGAAGGCGATATCGTTCTCTGGTGTGTCCGGTGTGCGCCAGAACACACCATCAATGGCCAGCAGGGTCAGGCCGCACCAGTGTGGATGCGGCGTGGCGTTATGCCAGAGCTGTGCTGTCTGCGAGAATACGCGGCGGACGGCTTCGCTTCCCAGACGCTGACGGGCCTGGATCACCGCGCTGGGGGCGACGAAGGGACGACTGCCCGGCAGCATGATGTCCAGACGGTTGACGATCTGATGAAGGGGTTCTTTACGTTCAAGCGCCATGCCGACAATGCACCAGACCATCATTTCCAGCGGCAGGCGACGCTTGCGCAGGGTGACGGTACCGGCTTCGGCCAGACAGCGGGAAATGAGTTCCGGGTCCAGATAGTCGCCCAGAGAAGTCAGTGGGTTACGCAGAGAATCGTAACGGGATACCAGATCAAGAGCCTGTCCAATGTGCATAAAAAAATCCGGAAACGGGTGAGCATTTCCGGATTCTTACACAGCCACTGGATCGATCAACTGATCCTTAACTGATCGGCATTACCGCTAAAGCGGGCGTTTTTTATGGCTTACTTCCGGCGCCAGGTGGTGCCCTGCGGGCCATCCTCCAGCACAATGCCCATCTCGTTAAGACGGTCGCGCGCCGCATCCGCCGCCGCCCAGTCTTTCGCTTTACGCGCGTCCAGGCGCTGCTGGATAAGCGATTCGATCTCCGCCACTTCCGCGTCGTCAACCTGCGCGCCGCTCTGCAGGAAGGCGTCCGGCTCCTGCTCCAGCAGGCCCAGCACCGCAGCAAGCTTACGCAGGTGAGCCGCCATGGCATTTGCCGCCGCAGCGTCCTCGGTTTTCAGGCGGTTTACTTCACGCGCCATATCGAACAGCACCGAGTAGGCTTCCGGGGTGTTGAAGTCGTCGTCCATCGCCTCGATAAAGCGTGCTTCGAAGACTTCGCCCCCCGCCGCGTCGACGGATTTGTCCGTTCCGCGCAGCGCGGTGTACAGACGCTCCAGCGCCGAACGCGCCTGCTTGAGGTTCTCTTCGCTGTAGTTCAGCTGGCTGCGATAGTGGCCGGACATCAGGAAGTAGCGAATCGTCTCCGCATCGTAATACTTCAGCACGTCGCGGACGGTAAAGAAGTTGCCCAGCGATTTCGACATCTTCTCGCGATCGACCATCACCATCCCGGAGTGCATCCAGTAGTTGACGTACTCGCCGTCGTGGGCGCAGGTGGACTGGGCGATTTCGTTTTCATGGTGCGGGAACATCAGATCCGAACCGCCGCCGTGAATATCGAAGTGGTTGCCGAGCTGCTTGCAGTTCATCGCCGAGCACTCGATATGCCAGCCCGGACGGCCCGCGCCCCACGGCGACGGCCAGCTCGGCTCGCCCTCTTTCGACATCTTCCACAGGACGAAGTCCATCGGGTTACGCTTGACGTCAACCACGTCGACGCGCGCCCCCGCCTGCAGCTGGTCGAGATCCTGGCGCGACAGCAGTCCGTAGTTCGGGTCCGTCGGCACGTCGAACATCACGTCGCCGTTATCTGCCACGTAGGCATGACCTTTGGCGATCAGTTGTTCGGTGATCTCGATGATCTCCGCAATATGATGCGTCGCGCGCGGCTCGCTGTCAGGGCGCAGAATATTCAGAGCGTCAAAATCTTTGTGCATTTCGGCAATCATGCGATCGACCAGCTCGACGAAGCTTTCGCCGTTTTCATTAGCGCGCTTAATGATTTTATCGTCAATATCGGTGATATTGCGCACGTACTTCAGCTTATAGCCGAGAAAACGCAGATAGCGCGCCACAACGTCAAAGGAGACGAAGGTCCGGCCATGGCCGATGTGACAGAGATCGTAAACGGTAATACCACACACGTACATGCCGACTTCCCCGGCATGGATAGGTTTAAATTCCTCTTTCTGGCGCGTCAGTGTATTAAAAATTTTTAACATCGAAGATTCCGTGTAGACGTGTGTGGGTAATGAAGTCTCTATAATACCCATAATTCAGACCGGACGCAGCACACATTGCAAGGTGCATCGACCCCCGCGGTTATGCTATAACACCCCCCTATATCTCACCCGACATCGGGTGCTGGCACCACACTCATCGGAACAGGATGCAAAAATGGTTACTTTCCACACCAATCATGGCGATATCGTAATCAAAACGTTTGACGACAAAGCGCCGGAAACAGTTAAAAACTTCCTGGACTACTGCCGCGAAGGTTTCTACGACAACACCATTTTCCACCGTGTTATCAACGGCTTCATGATTCAGGGCGGCGGTTTTGAACCGGGCATGAAACAAAAAGCCACCAAATCTCCGATTCAAAACGAAGCGAACAACGGCCTGAAAAACACCCGCGGTACGCTGGCAATGGCTCGTACTCAGGCGCCGCACTCTGCCACCGCGCAGTTCTTCATCAACGTGGTTGACAACGACTTCCTGAACTTTTCCGGCGAAAGCCTGCAGGGCTGGGGCTACTGCGTGTTCGCGGAAGTGGTTGAAGGCATGGACGTGGTAGACAAAATCAAAGCGGTTGCCACCGGCCGCAGCGGCATGCACCAGGATGTGCCGAAAGACGATGTGATCATCAAAAGCGTCACCGTCAGCGAGTAATTCGTGGCGACACTTTTTATTGCAGATTTGCACCTGCAAACAGAAGAACCGGCGATCACCGCCGGTTTTCTGCGTTTTTTACAGGGCGAAGCCCGCCAGGCGGACGCCCTGTATATCCTTGGCGATCTGTTTGAGGCATGGATCGGCGATGACGATCCCAACCCGCTGCACCAGCAAATTGCCGCGGCAATCAAAGCCGTCGTCGACGCCGGGGTACCCTGCTACTTCATCCACGGCAACCGCGATTTTCTCGTCGGCCAGCGCTTTGCCCGCCAGAGCGGGATGATCCTGCTCGCCGAAGAAGAGCGACTGGACCTCTATGGCCGTGAAGTGTTGATTATGCATGGCGACACGCTGTGCACCGATGACCCAGGCTATCTGGCGTTTCGCGCCAAAGTCCACACCCCGTGGATCCAGCGTCTGTTCCTGGCCCTGCCGCTGTTTATCCGCCGCCGCATCGCCGCCCGCATGCGCGCCGACAGCAAAGCCGCCAACAGCAGTAAATCAATGGACATTATGGATGTAAATCCACAGGCGGTAGTTGACGCGATGGAGCGGCATCACGTGCAGTGGCTGATCCATGGCCATACCCATCGCCCGGCGGTTCATGAACTGCAGGCCAACGGCCAGCCCGCATGGCGCGTGGTACTCGGCGCCTGGCACAGCGAAGGTTCGATGGTCAAGGTAACGCCGGACGACGTCGAACTCATCCACTTTCCGTTTTAGTTCCCCCGCAAGCACAATTCCGAAATCGTCCCTCACCTGGGCGAAGATGCGCACTTCCCCCCGCCCTGCATGCTAGTCTTCCACAACGTCACTCTCAAGGAACGAGCATGAGCAGGAAAAAGTGGAGTCAGCCGCTGATGTGGGGAACGATCATCGCGATCCTCAATCCATTAGGGGTAAGTTATATCGCCTTAGTCGGCGTCGCTATTGGCAACACGCTGACATTTGTCTGGTGTGCGCTGCTGGCGTGGGCTATGTATTTCTATGCCATTTATTTGCTCTGCACCCGCCCCCACGATAGCCGGCTGGTACAAATCTATTTACTGATAATGGGTGCCCTGATGCTCCCCTGGGGGTTAGTGCTGCTCATCACCTGCATCATGACTGAGATAAAGGCTAATAACCAGCGCTCGCCATCACCGCCGGGCGAGACAAAAGACGGCTAACCATGCGCACGCAACCGTTTTCCTTGCTAGCAGTTCATGCTATTCTCTGTGGCCTCTAAAGCAGTGTGAAACACACCCACAGGAGTTTTAAGACGCATGTCTTCCCGCAATAATTCGGCGCGTATCGCCATCGTGATGGGGTCCAAAAGCGACTGGGCTACCATGCAATTTACCGCAGAAATCCTGGATGCCCTGAACGTTCCGTATCATGTCGAAGTGGTCTCTGCCCACCGCACGCCCGATAAGCTCTTCAGCTTTGCTGAAAGCGCCGAAAGCCACGGTTATCAGGTGATTATTGCAGGGGCAGGCGGCGCGGCGCATCTGCCGGGCATGATTGCGGCGAAAACCCTGGTGCCGGTGCTCGGCGTACCGGTACAGAGCGCGGCCTTAAGCGGTGTCGACAGCCTCTACTCCATTGTACAGATGCCGCGCGGCATTCCGGTCGGCACCCTGGCTATCGGCAAAGCCGGCGCCGCAAACGCAGGCCTGCTCGCCGCGCAGATCCTTGCCCAGCACGATGCTGAACTGCACCAGCGCCTGAGCGCCTGGCGTCAGGCGCAAACCGATGAAGTGCTGGATAACCCGGACCCGCGGGGTGCGGCATGAAACAGGTATGCGTGCTCGGTAACGGCCAGTTAGGCCGTATGCTGCGTCAGGCCGGCGAGCCGCTGGGCATCGCCGTCTGGCCGGTGGGGCTGGAAGCCGACCCGGAAGCGGTGCCGTTCCAGCAGAGCGTCATCACGGCAGAAATTGAACGCTGGCCGGAAACCGCCCTCACCCGCGAGCTGGCCCGCCACCCGGCGTTCGTCAACCGCGATGTCTTCCCGATTATCGCCGACCGCCTGACGCAAAAGCAGCTGTTCGACAAACTTGGCCTGGCCACTGCCCCGTGGCAGCTGCTGGCGGATAAAAGCGAGTGGCCGGCGGTGTTTGCCCGTCTCGGCGAACTGGCGATCGTTAAGCGTCGCGTCGGCGGCTATGACGGCCGCGGCCAGTGGCGTCTGCGCGCTGACGAAACCGCGCAACTGCCCGATGACAACTACGGCGAATGCATTGTCGAGCAGGGAATTAACTTCTCCGGCGAGGTATCGCTGGTGGGCGCCCGCGCTCATGACGGTAGCACCGTCTTCTACCCGCTGACCCGCAACCTGCATCAGGACGGTATTCTGCGCGCCAGCGTGGCCTTCCCGCAGGCCAATGCCCGCCAGCAGGCGCAGGCGGAAAGCATGCTGACGGCGATCATGAACGAGCTGAATTACGTCGGCGTGATGGCGATGGAGTGCTTCGTTACCGCCGAGGGGCTGCTGATCAACGAGCTGGCGCCGCGGGTGCACAACAGCGGCCACTGGACGCAGAACGGCGCGTCTATCAGCCAGTTCGAGCTGCATCTGCGGGCGATTACCGGCCTGCCGCTGCCGCCGCCGGTGGTCAACAGCCCGTCGGTGATGATCAACCTGATCGGCACCGATCTCAACTACGACTGGCTGAAACTGCCGCTGGTGCACCTGCACTGGTACGATAAAGAGGTGCGTCCGGGTCGCAAAGTCGGCCACCTGAATCTCACCGACAGCGATACCGATCGCCTGAGCGCCACCCTGGAGGCGATCAAACCGCTGCTGCCGCCGGAGTACACCAGCGGTCTGTTCTGGGCGCAATCGCAGCTCAGCTAAGCTCTTCGTGCCGGGGATTTGATCTATCCCCTTCCCCGGCACACCTTGAGGCGCGTACAATCCCCCCCTTGCTGTAAAGCCCATTTCTGTTTTGACCTCAGAGGATACCCCATGACCAATGGGACGGATTATCGCGCCATTCTCGCCAGCGATACGCCACTGATTGACGTACGCGCCCCGGTGGAATTTAGCCAAAGCGCGATGCCGGCGGCGATCAACCTGCCGCTGATGAATGATGAAGAACGCGCCGCGGTCGGCACCTGCTATAAGCGTCAGGGGCCGGAAGCGGCGCTGGCGCTCGGCCATTCGCTGGTCCAGGGTGACCTGCGCGCCAGCCGTACTCAGGCGTGGCTGGAAGCATGCGCCCGTTACCCGCACGGTTATCTGTGCTGCGCCCGCGGCGGCCAGCGCTCGCATATCGTCCAGCAGTGGCTGAAAGAAGCTGGCGTGGATTACCCCCTGATCGTCGGCGGCTATAAAGCGCTACGCCAGGCAGCGATCCAGGCCACCGACGAACTGGTGCAGCGCCCGATCGTGCTGATTGGCGGCTGTACCGGTAATGGCAAAACTCAGCTGGTCTGCTCGCGCCCGGACGGTATCGATCTGGAAGGTCACGCCCACCACCGCGGCTCTTCGTTTGGCCGCACGCTGCAGCCGCAGCACCCGCAGGCCACCTTTGAAAACCATCTGGCGGTCAGCCTGCTCAAAAAAGCCGAACAGCAGACTCGCTGGGTGCTGGAGGATGAAGGCCATATGATCGGCGCCAATCATCTGCCGGAATGCCTGCGTATCCGCATGGCGCAGTCACCGCTGGCGGTGGTGGAGGATCCGTTTGAGGTTCGCCTCGAACGGTTACGTGAAGAGTATTTCGATCGCATGTATCGCGACTTTATCGCCGCGTATGGCGAAGAGGAAGGCTGGCTGACGTATGCTGAGTATCTGCATCACGGCCTGTTTGCTATTCGCCGCCGCCTGGGGTTGCAGCGTTTTGCCCAGTTGACTGAACGCCTCGATGAGGCGCTGGTGGTGCAGCAGCGTACCGCCAGCACCGAGGCGCACTTCGCCTGGCTGGTGCCGCTGCTGGAAGAATACTACGACCCGATGTATCGCTATCAGCTAGGGAAAAAAGCCGGCAAGATCCTGTTTCGCGGTAGCTGGCAGGAGGTTGCCGCCTGGCTGGCGCAGTAATCGCATGCGCTATTGTCCCGGCTTGCGGCGTAAACGCCTTAGCCGGGCCAACGGTCGGCGCGATTTGTAGCCCCGGTAAGCGCAGCGCGACCGGGGAGTTATGACCGCTTAGAAGTCGTAGCGCAGACGCACCAGGTTCATATCGCCCAGGTTGTCGGTGCTGGAGGTAAACACGTGTTCATAGTCAACGCGGAAGCCGTAATCCAGCTGGAAGCTAATCCCCAGACCGTTATCGATACGCTGGTAGTTGCGGCCATTCACGTATTCCAGGCGGTCGCCCATAAAGTACGGCTGAATAGATTTAACAGCGTATTGGTTGATCGGGAATTTATAGCCCGCAAAATATTCAATCCCCCAGGCATCACCGGCAAAGTAATTATGCACATCGGTTTTCTTGGTGGTGAGGAAGTTCTGATACCAGCCGCCGCCGAAGGAGAAGGTCCAGTTATCCGGCGTCCAGCTCAGCGCGGTACCCACGATATTCTGGTCATAGGTTTTGCTGTCGGCGCTTGACGGGTCGCGCATTTCGGCGCGAGTGTAGTTCCACGCGGTACCCCAGGTCAGATCCTTCATGATGTGGTAATCCGCACCAATCGAGCCGCCGCCTTTACGCTTATAGCGCAGGCCATTACCCGGCAAATATTCGCTGTCTTCGAACAGGTAAGAACCGTAGAGATCAACATCGCCGACGGTTTTCTTATATTTCAGCATCGCGCGCGAACGATAAGAACCATCATAATCGCCGTTAATCCCGTTGCCCGGTGCCTGGGCAATCATATCGTAGTCCCAGATATCGGTTTTCGCGCCGACCACATCGTAATAAATACTGTTCTGCTTACCGTAGGTTAATGTCCCCCAGGTATCGCTCTTCAGGCCGGTATACAGCATACGACGGCTGGTATTATTCGCGCCTTCCGCATAGTGATTATCCCAGTCGAACAGCGCCGGAATATTCACGCCCAGTTCGTAGTAGCTTATCCAGCTAATATCATCAAACAGATAGTAATCTGCTGCGAAGCGGAAACGGGTGCCGCCGTCGAAACCGTTACGTTTGTAGGAACCTTTATCGCCATCGCCGGTCATCATATTGAACTGCGGACGAATACTGCCGCCAACGGTAAAGTTTAGGCGACTTAGCGGGTCCCCTGCCTGCGGGTCTTGTTTCAACAGCGTGATTTCGGCGTGAGAAGCAAATGAAGCGAGTGCCAGTGTTGCGCCGATCGAGACCGCCAGCGCTTTTATTTTATGTGCCATGCTTTTTCCTTGAGTAATAAGCAACCTTATATTTGCAAGGGCATATTACCTGCGAAATTTGATGGCGTGTTGGCGGTTTTTTAATGTTTTGTGCGCTTAAAAATCAATGAATTATCATTTTGTGCGCTTAAAATAAAAGCGCCGCCAAAAATGGCGGCGCATCATCAAAATGCAATAATTTCACTGGCTAAACTGGCGGAATAATGCTCTGCCCTTTAACAGACGCAATCCCAGCCCGCCGCCACACAGCGATAATAATACCGCCCCCGTCAGCGGTAGCATCGTCCATAAACGCCAGTCTGGCGCCCAGGGGAAATCAAACACTTTCGTCTGCAGCATCGCCAGCGCCACTTCAGCCCCTATCGCCGCCACCAGACCGGAGACCAGCCCCAGCAGAGCAAACTCCGCCCACAGCGTGGCGCGCAGCAGCGATTTACCCGCGCCCAGCGTGCGCCAGACCACCAGCTCCTGATAACGCTGGCGCATTCCGACCTGCACCTGCGCCAGCAACAGCAGCACACCGCAGGCCGTCACCAGCCCCACCATCACCTCCAGCGCCCGGCTGACCTGGGAGAGCACCTGGCCGACCTGGCGCAGAATGGCGCCGATATCCAACAGGCTGACAGTAGGAAATTCGCGGTTCAGTTGGGTCAACATCGCGGGACCGTTATCCCAGCGGAAGCTGGTGAGCCAGCTCTGCGGCTGCCCGTCCAGCGCCCCGGCGGGGAAAATAAAGAAGAAGTTTGGCCGCAGACTCTCCCAGTCAACTTTGCGCACGCTGCTGACCTTCGCGCTGAAGTCCTGGGTATCGCCGGTAAAAGTCACCGTATCGCCAATCTTCACCCCCAGCCGCTGCGCCAGCCCCTCTTCAATCGACACCTCGCCCGGCTTCGGCGGCCAGCTCCCGGCCACCAGCGGATTGTGATCAGGACGCTGTTCACTCCAGGTGAGATTAAGCTCGCGATTCAGCGCTTCGTCTTTGTTCCCGTCCGTGGAATGGCCGTTGATCTGCGTCAGACGAGCCCGGACGATCGGATAAAACTCCGCCGCCCGGGTCTGATGTTCGGCAAGGAAGGTCTTCACCGGCATTATCTGCTCAGGGGCGATATTGATCAGAAAGTAGTTCGGGCTTTCCGGGGGAAGCTGTTGTTGCCAGCGGTCAAGCAGATCGCCGCGCAGTACCAGTAACAGCGCCAGCAGCATAAACGACAGGGAAAACGCCGCCAGCTGGCTGAGAGTTGACCACGGCTGGCGCAGCAGGCGGTTTACCGCCAGGCGCAGCGGCAAAGCTTTCAGCGTCAGCCGTTTAAGCAGCCACAATACTCCCCAGCCCACCAGGCCGCACAGCAGCGCCAGCACCACCGCCCCGGCCAGCACCGACCACAGCAGCGGGCTGCCGCCCATCAGCCAGGCCAGCAGGCCCACCACCACAACGCTAACCGTCGGGATCCAGATTTTCAGCGGCCAGACATTAGCCACCACGTCCTGACGCAGTACCCGCAGCGGCAGAGTCGCCAGCAGCAGCCGATATGGCCGCAGGCCCACCAGCAGGGAAATGACGCCTGTCGCCCCGATAGCCCACAGCCACGGCCAGCCGCTGGCGGGGGGGAGCGCAGCGGGCAGCACGGGTTTAAGCACCAGCAGCAGCAGTCCCTCCAGCGCCAGGCCCGCCACCCCGCCGGTTATCACCGACAGCGTCAGCAGCAACAGCCACTGGCCGACGATAAGTTTGCGCAGCTGCGCCCGCCCGGCGCCCAGCGTCTTGAGAATGGCAACCAGATCGTAGCGGCTACGGCAGTAGTGGCTCATCGCTACCGCCACTGCAGCGACGGCCAGCAGCAGCGTCAACAGCGCGGATAACAACAGGAACTGCTGCGAGCGCTCAAGGGATTTACCCAGCGCGCTGTCGTCCTGTTCAAGGCCAATCCAGCGATGCTCCGGGCCGAGCTTCGGCAGCAGCCACTGCTCATAATTCGCCAGCTGTTGCGCGTTACCGGCGAACTTATAGCGCCATGCGACGCGACTGCCGGGCTGCACGGCCCCGGTTTTTGCCACGTCGGCGATATTCATCATCAGTCGCGGCGCCATCTGGAAGGGGTTAAACCCCGCATCCGGCTCCTGAATCACTTCCCCGGCAATGCGCAGCGTGGCATCGCCAACGTCAATCGTATCGCCGGTTTTCAGGTTCAGCAGCGCCATCAATCTTGGCGCCAGCAGCACGCTGCCCGCCTGGGGCTTCAGCCCCGACGGCTGCGTCTCGAGGGTGCCATACAGCGGGTAGCGGTCGTCCACTGCCTTGACGTCCGCCAGCTGCGGCGTATCACCGGCGAACGTCATGGTGGCGAAGCTTAGCTGCTCGCCGACGGTCAGCCCTGACTTTCGCGCCTGTGCGATCCACTCGGCGGGTACTTCGCGCGAACTGCGCAGCGTACGGTCGCCGGCCATAAACTCCCGGCTTTGCTGGCTGAGGCCTTTCTCCATCCGATCGCTTATCGACCCCAGGGCCAGGACGCAGGCCACGGCGAGGCTTAACGCCAGCCAGACGATCAGCAGCGACGGCGAGCGCCATTCGCGCCAGAACCAGCGGGCAATCATGCTTCCTCCCGCAACTGGCCGTCCACCAGGCGCAGACGGCGATCGCAGCGCGCCGCCAGCAGCGGATCGTGAGTCACCAGGATCAACGTCGTGCCGTGTTCGCGATTGAGCGAAAACAGCAGATCGGCAATTTTGTCCCCTGTCTGGCGATCGAGGTTGCCGGTGGGCTCATCGGCGAACAGAATAGCCGGACGCCCGTTAAAGGCCCGGGCCAGCGCCACCCGCTGCTGCTCGCCGCCGGAGAGCTGCGCCGGCAGATGGTGCAGGCGTTTGCCAAGCCCCAGCTGTTCAAGCAGCGCGCGGGCATCCCCTTGACTTTCACTGTCGCTGGCGCCGCGCAGCAGCGCCGGCAGCTCGACGTTCTCCAGGGCGTTGAGCGTTGGGATCAGCATAAACGACTGAAAAACAAAGCCAACGTGCTGCGCCCGCAGTGCCGCCCGCGCCTCTTCATCCATCCGGTGCAGCGGTTTGCCCAGCATCGATACTTCACCGCTGCTGCCATCGTCCAGGCCCGCGAGGATCGCCAGCAGGGTCGATTTCCCCGAACCTGACTCACCGATCAGGGCGATGGTCTGCCGCGGTTTGACAACCAGCTCAACTCCGGTAAGGATGGAGAGCTGATGCTCTCCCTGACCGACGGACTTCTTAAGATGATGAACTTCAAGTATGTTTTCCGCTGGCATGTGCCTTTCCTGTTTTTGTTCCTGTTTACCTGCCGCGCGATGGCGGCGGACACGCTGCTGATCCTCGGCGACAGCCTGAGCGCTGGCTATCGGATGGCGGCCAACGCCGCCTGGCCTGCGCTGCTCAATGAGAAGTGGCAGACGAAAACGCCGGTGGTGAACGCCAGCATCAGCGGCGATACCTCGCAGCAAGGGCTGGCCCGTCTGCCTGCGCTGCTTGAGCAGCATCAGCCCCGCTGGGTACTGGTTGAGCTCGGCGGTAATGACGGGCTGCGCGGTTTTCCGCCGCAGCAGACCGAGCAGACGCTGCGCACCATTATTAAAGATATCAAAGCGGCCAATGCCGAGCCGCTGCTGATGCAAATTCACCTGCCGGCGAACTATGGCCGCCGCTATAATGAAGCCTTCGACGCGATTTACCCGGCCCTGGCCAAAGAGTTTGATATTCCTCTCCTGCCCTTTTTTATGGAGGAGGTGTATCTCAAGCCGCAATGGATGCAGGACGACGGTATTCACCCCAATCGCGACGCACAGCCGTTTATCGCCGACTGGATGGCGAAGCGGCTGGCACCCTTAGTTAATCATGACTCCTGAACGCCAGGGGTCGCTGACAGGTAAAGTTATGCAAAAAACGGTTTTAGTGACAGGCTGTTCCAGCGGAATTGGTCTGGAGAGCGCGCTGGATTTAACCCGCCAGGGCTTTCGGGTGCTGGCGGCCTGCCGCAAGGCGGAAGATATCGCGCGGATGCAGACGCTGGGGCTAACCGGTATTTTGCTCGATCTGGACGATCCGCAGAGCGTGGAACGCGCGGCGGCGGAGGTCATCGCTCTGACCGATAATCGTCTCTACGGCCTGTTCAATAACGCCGGCTACGGCGTCTATGGCCCGCTGAACACCATCAGTCGCCAGCAGATGGAACAGCAGTTTTCCGCCAACTTTTTCGGCGCCCATCAGCTGACCATGCTGCTGCTGTCGGCGATGACGCCGCACGGCGAAGGGCGCATCGTGATGACCTCCTCGGTGATGGGGCTTATCGCCAGTCCCGGTCGCGGGGCCTATGCCGCCAGTAAATACGCCCTCGAGGCGTGGTCCGATGCGCTACGCATGGAATTGCGCCACAGTGGTATTCAGGTCAGCCTGATTGAACCGGGCCCGATCCGCACCCGCTTTACCGATAACGTCAACCAGACGCAAAGCGATAAACCCGTAGAAAATCCGGGCATCGCCGCTCGCTTTACCCTCGGGCCAGAGGCGGTGGTGGAAAAAGTGCGCCACGCTTTTACCAGCGATAAGCCAAAGCTGCGCTACCCGGTCACTCTGGTGACTCACGCGGTGGCGCTGCTCAAACGCCTGCTGCCTGCCCGCGCGATGGACAAAATTATCCACGGTTGAGTTGAAGCGCGGAATGCCGCCCCCATGTAAAACAGAAATCGACTAACGAGAAATGCCCATGTCCGAACAGAATATTGTCAACATTAGCGAAGCGAACCTGCAGCAGACGCTACAGCAGTCCATGAACGTCCCGGTGCTGTTTTATTTCTGGTCAGCCCGCAGCCAGCACTGCGAACAGCTGACCCCGGTACTCGAGCGTCTGGCCGCCCAGTATAACGGCCAGTTCACGCTGGCGAAGGTCGATTGCGACGCCGAGCAAATGCTCGCTTCACAGTTTGGTCTGCGCGCAATCCCTACAGTTTATCTGTTCCAGAACGGCCAGCCGGTGGACGGTTTTGAAGGCCCGCAGCCGGAGGAAGCGATTCGCGCCCTGCTGGATAAAGTCCTGCCGCGTGAAGAGGAGCTGAAAGCCCAGCAGGCGCTGGCCCTGATGCAGGAAGAAAAATACGCCGAGGCATTACCGCTGCTGAAGGAAGCCTGGCAGCTGTCGAATCAGGACAGCCAGATTGGTCTGCTGCTGGCGGAAACGCTGATTGCCCTGCACCGTTCCGATGAAGCGGAAAGCGTGCTGAAAACCATCCCGCTGCAGGATCAGGATACCCATTATCAGGGGCTGGTGGCGCAGATTGAGCTGCTCAAACAGGCCGCCGACACCCCGGAAATCCAGCAGCTGCAGCAGCAGGTGGAACAGAATCCGGACGATGCGCAACTGGCCTCCCAGCTGGCGCTGCAGCTGCATCAGGTCGGGCGTAATGAAGAAGCGCTGGCGCTGCTGTTCAGCCATCTGCAGAAGGATTTAGGCGCCGGCGATGGCCAGGCGCGCAAGATGCTGCAGGAGATCCTCGCCGCCCTCGGTACCGGCGATGCGCTGGCCGCCAAATATCGTCGTCAGCTCTATTCGCTGCTGTACTAATCCGTTGCCTTCCCCGGATAGCGCTACGCTTATCCGGGCTACAGATTACGCCGTGGTAGCCCGGGTAAGGCGTGAACGCCGCAACCCGGGATAGTTCATGGGTGCTTTTTCAGCTGCGTTACCACCAGTTGATGACGGGCATTGAAGAACTTCCGGTAGGTCAGATAGCCGGCGATAATTGTCGACAGGCTGGCGGTCGACAGCAGCATAAAGGTCACCATGATCTGGTACTTGATCGCCTTCACCGGGTCAATGCCGGCAAAAATTAGTCCCGACATCATGCCAGGCAAACTCACCAGACCGACCGTTTTCGCCGAATCGACGGTGGGAATCAATGACGCGCGAATGCTCTCGCGAATCAGCCGCGCCGAGGCCATCTTTGGCGTGGCGCCAAGGCTCAGTTTCTCCTGAATCTGCTGCTGCTCGCTGCTGAAGCGCTGGCCCATATTGTTGTAGCACAGCCCCACCGCCACCATCGCGTTCCCGGCCACCATCCCGGCAATCGGGATCACCTGCATCGGGACGAAGGCGATCGACCCCGAGAAAACCAGTACCGCCAGCGTCAGCCCGGCGCCAGTGGTAATAGCGATAAACGACGAGATAAAAGCGTTGTCGATATATTTACTGCGCTTCTTCGCATTCCACGCCGCGTTAAAGCAGATAAACAGCACCATCAACAGCGTCAGAACCGCATGATTGACGTTAAAGATATATTTCAGCACATAGCCGACGATAATCAGCTGCACGATCGCCCGGCAAATACTCCAGATAATATCTTTTTCCAGTGCCAGTTTTTCCCGATAGCTGACCAGAATAGCGATCAGCACCAGCACCATCGACAGCGCCAGCGATTCGTTCGTAATGTTATGCCCGTTCATGCTGTACCTCCTGCATGTTTCCGCCGGCAGGTTGCAGCGTAATCACTTCATCGGCATGCGAAATTTCGTTGCGATCGTGGGTGACCCACAGAACAGCGACCTGTTTTTCCGTCGCGTAGCCATGAATAATGTCATTCACATTCTGTTTATTACTTTCATCCAGCGCGCTGGTAATTTCGTCCAGCAGCAGCACGCGCGGCAGAAATTGTAAATTGCGGATCAGCGATACGCGCTGCTTTTCCCCGCCGGACAGTTCGTTAATAGACTTTTCCAGCATATTTTCGCCAAGGCCAAAGCGCTGCAGGTCAGCCACCAGCGCCTGCGGATCGGGTTGTTTGTTGCGGATCTGCCACGGAAAAACCAGGTTATCGTAGACTGAATCACCGAACAGCGCCGGCGTCTGCGCGCAGTAAGACACCTGCTGACGATAGGTTTCTGGCGACAGCGTCGCGATATCCACATCGTCAAAAAACAGGCGTCCGGAGGTTGGGCTGAGCAGCGAGGCGATAATCTTCAGCAAGGTGCTTTTCCCGCAGCCGGAAGGCCCGGTAATCAGCTTAAATTCTCCGGGTCTGAGCTGAAGAGTGATATTGTGTAAAATAACTGCGTCGTCGGTCTTAAACCCCACACCCTCGAGACGCAAAAGCGCGTTATTTTCCTTCATGAGTCTTCCTGATTATTTTCTGAAACACCGCTAGTTTACCCCACTTTCCTTTCTCCAGGATGAGGAGAAAGATATACTCAGTTTAAACATGCGCTATTTCCTTGTAGCGCCCCACCAGGCAACAAGACAGGAGGTTTTTGATGCTGATTTTTATTCCTATCCTTATTTTCGTCGCGCTGGTCATTGTGGCCGCGGCGGTGAAAATTGTCCCGCAAGGCTATCAGTGGACGGTAGAACGTTTTGGGCGCTTTACCCAGACGCTGCAGCCGGGATTAAGCTTAGTCGTGCCGTTTATGGACCGAATCGGCCGCAAAGTGAACATGATGGAGCAGGTGCTCGACATCCCCTCGCAGGAGGTTATCTCCCGGGATAACGCCAACGTCACCATCGACGCGGTCTGCTTTATTCAGGTGATTGACGCGCCAAAGGCCGCCTACGAGGTCAGCAATCTTGAGCTGGCGATCGTCAACCTGACGATGACCAACATCCGTACCGTGCTCGGCTCGATGGAGCTGGACGAAATGCTCTCCCAACGCGACAGCATTAACACCCGTCTGCTGCATATCGTTGACGACGCCACTAATCCGTGGGGGGTGAAAATCACCCGCGTCGAAATTCGCGACGTTCGCCCACCGGCGGAGCTTATCGCCTCGATGAACGCCCAGATGAAAGCCGAACGTACCAAACGTGCCTATATTCTTGAGGCCGAAGGGGTGCGACAGGCGGAAATTCTGAAAGCGGAAGGGGAAAAGCAGTCGCAGATCCTCAAGGCCGAGGGCGAACGACAGTCCGCATTCCTGCAAGCGGAAGCTCGTGAACGTTCCGCCGAAGCGGAAGCCCGCGCCACCCAGATGGTCTCCTCGGCGATCGCTTCAGGCGATATTCAGGCGATCAACTACTTTGTAGCGCAGAAATACACCGATGCCCTGCAGCAGATTGGCGTCGCTAACAACAGCAAAGTGGTATTGATGCCGCTGGATGCCAGCAGCCTGATGGGATCGATCGCCGGGATCAGCGAGCTGATCAAAGAGGGCGCTGGCGATCGGAAAAAATCATGATCGACATGATCCTCGCCCACCCCCATCTGTTCTGGCTAAGCCTGGGCGGGCTGCTGCTGGCGGCCGAGATGCTGGGCGGCAGCGGCTATCTGCTGTGGAGCGGCGTCGCTGGCGTGGTGACCGGCGCTCTCACCTGGCTCCTGCCGCTGAGCTGGGAATGGCAAGGGACGCTGTTCGCCGTTCTCACCCTGCTGGCGGCGTGGCTGTGGTCGAAATGGCTGCGCAAGCGGGTCAAAACGCAGCGTCCGGCCGATGCCCAGCTCAACCAGCGCGGGCAGCAGCTGGTGGGTCGCCGCCTGACGCTGGATGCCCCGCTGGTAAACGGCCGCGGCCATGTGCGCGTGGGGGATAGTTCCTGGCCGGTGACGGCTAACGAGGATCTCGCGGCGGGTACTCAGGTCGAAGTGCTCGCCGTGGAAGGGATTACCTTACGAATCAGACCCGCCGTCCGTTAAGCCTGCGCCTTGCGATGGCAGCAGCCGGAAAGATTATCGATAATCGGGCACTCCGCGCTGTCATCGCCGGGGCAGGATTCGGCCAGCGCCAGCAGGTGCGCGCGCATGTTTTGCAGTTCGCGGATATGGTTCTCGATATCCGCCACTTTCTCCAGCGTGCGTTTTTTCACATCGGCGCTGTGCCGCGACGGGTCGTTGAACAGGGCCACCAGCTCGCGGCACTCTTCCAGATTAAACCCCACCTGCCGCGCCTGGCGCAGCAGCGTCAGCTCATCGAGATGCTGCTGACTGTAGGTGCGGTAACCGTTTTCGCTCCGTAACGGCGGCGTCACCAGCCCCTTCTCTTCGTAAAAACGAATCGCTTTGCTGGTTAAACCGGTTTTTTTCGCCACATCGCTGATATTCATTTTTTCTCCTTGACCTTCCCCTTGCTGGAAGGTTTAACCTTCTTAATACTCGATGAAAGAGTGGGTCTGGTCAATCGTTGACCGGAAAATTATTCAGGAGTTTTTGTATGTCTAACACTATCGACCTGACGCTGGATGGCCTCTCCTGTGGCCACTGCGTCAAACGCGTGAAAGAGAGTCTCGAACAGCGTCCTGACGTTGAACAAGCAGAGGTGACCCTCACTGAAGCCCATGTGACGGGCAGCGCCAGCGCGCAAGCGCTGATTGAAACCGTGAAACAAGCCGGATACGGCGCGGAGCTCAGCCACCCAAAGGCTAAACCGCTGGCAGAACCATCAATCCCGTCGGAAGCACTGACAGCGGCTACTCCTGAGCTTCCGGCAGCCCATGACGAGGATGACAGCCAACAACTGCTGATCAACGGCATGAGCTGCGCCAGCTGCGTCTCCCGGGTACAAAACGCGCTTGCCGCGGTGCCGGGCGTCTCACAGGCGCGGGTCAACCTGGCGGAACGCACAGCGCTGGTGATGGGCAGTGCGTCCGCCGCTGAATTAGTCCAGGCGGTGGAAAAAGCCGGCTATGGCGCGGAGGCGATCGAAGACGATCTGGAACGCCGCGAACGTCAGCAGGAAACCGCCATCGCGACGATGAAGCGTTTTCGCTGGCAGGCGATTGCCGCCCTGCTGGTCGGCGTGCCGGTGATGGTCTGGGGGATGATCGGCGATAACATGATGGTCAGCGATGACAACCGTTCGCTGTGGCTGGTTATCGGCCTTGTCACCCTCGCCGTGATGGTCTTTGCCGGCGGCCACTTCTACCGCAGCGCGTGGAAAAGCCTGAAAAACGGTACCGCCACCATGGATACACTGGTGGCGCTCGGCACCGGCGTCGCCTGGCTGTACTCGATGAGCGTCAACCTGTGGCCACAGTGGTTCCCGATGGAGGCCCGGCATCTCTATTACGAAGCCAGCGCGATGATTATCGGTCTGATTAACCTCGGCCATATGCTGGAAGCCCGCGCCCGTCAGCGCTCCTCGAAAGCGCTGGAAAAACTGCTCGACCTGACGCCGCCGTCGGCCCGCGTGGTGACCCCTGAGGGAGAAAAGGATCTGCCGCTCGCTGACGTTCAGGCCGGCATGACGCTGCGCCTGACCACTGGCGACCGCGTTCCGGTCGACGGGGTTATAAGCCAGGGCGAAGCCTGGTTTGATGAAGCGATGCTCACCGGCGAACCGGTGCCACAGCAAAAAGGCGATGGCGATGCCATTCACGCCGGCACCGTGGTGCAGGACGGCAGCGTGCTGTTCACCGCCAGCGCCGTCGGCAGCCAGACCACGCTGGCACGTATTATCCGCATGGTGCGCCAGGCGCAGAGCAGCAAGCCGGAGATCGGCCAGCTGGCGGATAAAATCTCCGCGGTGTTTGTTCCGGCGGTGGTCGCCATTGCGCTGATCAGCGCCGCGATCTGGTACTTCTTCGGCCCGGCGCCGCAGATCGTCTATACCCTGGTGATCGCCACCACGGTACTGATTATCGCCTGTCCATGTGCCTTGGGACTGGCGACGCCGATGTCGATTATCTCCGGCGTTGGCCGGGCGGCGGAGTACGGTGTGCTGGTGCGCGATGCCGATGCGCTGCAGCGCGCCAGCGAACTCGACACCCTGGTATTCGATAAAACCGGCACCCTGACCGAAGGCAAGCCGCAGGTGGTGACTGTAAAAACTTTCTCTGGCATTGATGAAGCGACTGCTGTCCGTCTTGCCGCCGCGCTGGAACAGGGCTCAAGCCATCCGCTGGCGCGAGCGATCCTTGATAAAGCTGCCGACGGCCCACTGCCGGAAGTCAGCGGCTTCCGCACCCTGCGCGGCCTTGGCGTCAGCGGCGAAGCGGAAGGTCATCGCCTGCTGCTCGGCAACCAGGCGCTGCTCAACGAGCAGCATATCAATACCGCCGAAGTGGAAAGCGAGATGACAGCCCAGGCCTCACGCGGCGCCACGCCGGTGCTGCTGGCCATTGATGGCCAGGCTGCCGCGCTGTTCGCCATTCGCGACCCGCTGCGCGAAGACAGCGTCGACGCGCTGGCGCGCCTGCATCGGCAGGGCTACCGGCTGGTGATGCTTACCGGGGATAACCCCACCACCGCGAATGCCATCGCCAAAGAAGCGGGCATTGATGAAGTGATCGCCGGCGTGCTGCCGGACGGTAAAGCCGACGCCATTAAACGGTTGCAGAGCCAGGGGCACAAAGTGGCGATGGTCGGCGACGGCATTAACGACGCTCCGGCGCTGGCCCAGGCCGATGTCGGGATCGCCATGGGCGGCGGCAGCGATGTCGCTATTGAAACCGCGGCGATCACCCTGATGCGCCATAGCCTCAACGGCGTGGCCGATGCGCTGGCGATTTCGAAAGCAACGTTACGCAATATGAAGCAGAACCTGCTGGGCGCGTTTGTCTACAACTCGCTGGGTATCCCGATTGCCGCCGGGATCCTCTGGCCGCTGACCGGTACCCTGCTCAACCCGGTGGTCGCCGGCGCGGCGATGGCGCTGTCATCGATCACCGTGGTAAGTAACGCCAACCGCCTGCTGCGCTTTAAACCGAAAGAGTAAACGCCGTCAGATGAAACGGGCACCGACGTTGTTCGGCGCCCGTTTTTTTTGCTGAGACAAGAAAAGCCCGCCGGAAGGGTGACGTGTATCACCATATGCGCTAGCATGAAGTCCTCACACTTCGGAGCGCGTATGGGCCTGTTAAACCGGATAAAAATGCTGTGGCGAGCCGCCGTCGGCTCGTCTTATTCCTGGCCTGCAATGGATATCGTCCTGCCCGGCGAACGTTATTTGCACCTCGTCGGCAGCATCCATATGGGTACCCGCGACATGGCGCCGCCGCCAGCGAAGCTTCTGAAAAAAATACGCCAGGCCGATGCGTTAATCGTCGAGGCCGATATCAGCGGCAATGAAACCCCCTTTAGCAATCTCCCCACTTACCCACCGCTGGCGGAACGCCTGAGCGATGCGCAGCTGAGCGAGCTCGAGGCGCGCGCCGGCGAGCTGGGCCTGTCGGTCGGGCTGTTCGACAGCCAGCCGCTGTGGCAGGTGGCGATGGTTCTGCAGGCTACCCAGGCGCAGAAGCTGGGACTGCGACCCGATTACGGCATTGATTATCAGTTGCTGATGGCCGCCCGCGAGAGCAACATAACGGTGATGGAACTGGAAGGCGCCGACAGCCAAATCGCGCTGCTGCGCGATCTGCCCGACGGGGGGATGGCTCTGCTGGAAGACACACTGAGCCACTGGCGGACCAATGCCCGCCTGCTACAGGTGATGATCGGCTGGTGGCTGGAACAACCGCCATCGCGCGGTGCGGTATCTCTGCCGACGACGTTCAGCCAGTCTTTATATGATGTGCTGATGCACCAGCGCAATCTCGCCTGGCGCGAGACGCTGCTGGCCTTGCCGCCGGGGCGCTACGTGGTTGCCGTCGGCGCGCTGCATCTGTATGGCGAAGGGAATCTGCCGGATATGCTGACATAAAAAAATGGCCAATATTGCTATTGGCCCGTCAAAGAGGAATTTCATCATTATTATTATCCCGGGATTTGCATCCCGGATCGTCTGATTGTCGCTCAAAGTGACCATCACTGCCAACACTATTGCGCAAGATGGTACTATTTTTTAGACAACCTGCGGGCGTATTCTAACGTCACGCAAAACCGGTTGGTAAGAAGGATAGCTATGACTCCCGCCGTTAAATTACTCGAAAAAAACAAAATTTCCTTTCAGATCCACAGTTACGATCACGATCCCAATGAGACCAACTTCGGTGATGAAGTGGTGCGCAAGCTCGGCCTCAATGCCGACCAGGTTTACAAGACTCTGCTGATCGCCGTTAACGGCGATATGAAGCATCTGGCGGTCGCCGTCACCCCGGTCGCCGGGCAGCTGGATTTAAAGAAAGTGGCGAAAGCGCTGGGCGCCAAGAAAGTCGACATGGCCGACCCGATGGTGGCGCAGCGTATCACCGGCTATCTGGTGGGCGGCATCAGTCCGCTGGGGCAGAAGAAACGCCTGCCGACGGTGATTGACGCCCCGGCGCAGGAATTTGCCACTATCTATATTTCCGGCGGCAAACGCGGGCTGGATATTGAGCTGGCGGCCAGCGATCTGGCGCAGCTTCTGGACGCGAAGTTCGCCGATATCGCCCGCCGCGATTAAGCACACCATCCCGGATAGCGGCGCACGCGCCTTATCCGGGCACCCAACTCGTAGCCCCGGTAAGCGCAGCGCCACCGGGGAAATAGCCAACCTGAAGCCCGGGCTTACTGCCAGCTCACCTCGCCTTTCGGCTCGTAGGCTGCCGCATCCAGCGGCGAGTTCTTCTCGATATACTCTTTCAGCACTTCGGCATCGATAAAGCCGGTATTCACATACCCGGGTTTATCGGCAATGTTCGGGTAGCCATCGCCGCCGGTGGCGTTAAAGCTCAATGTCGCCATTCGGTAGGTCTTCGCCGGATCCACCGGTTCGCCTTTGATTTTCAGATCGTTCAGCTTGCCGTCTTTGGCCACAAAGCTGACGTTGGCAAACTGCGGATAGGCGCCGGAATCCGGCTTCATCTGCGCGACGGCGGTCAGATAATCCACCACCTCCTTGCCGCTCATATCGACATAGGTCAGCACATTGCCGAACGGCTGGACTTTCATCACATCCTTATAGGTGATATCCCCCGCTTCGATGGAGTCGCGGATCCCGCCGCCGCTCATCACCGCGAAATCCGCGTTGCTGCGCGCCATTTGCGCCGCCAGCAGCAGGTGGCCCATATTGGTCTGCACGAAGCGCACTTTACTGCGATCGCCCTCCAGATGACCGTTCACGCTGCCGATCTTGACCTGCAGTTGCGCCTTGCCTTTGTTCTGGAACGGCGTCAGCAGCGACATCATCTGCGGGTTCTCGGCGATCTGCGGCGTATACAGCATCCGCTCACTTTGGCCGTTATCGTAAGTCACTTTTTTCTTCAGGTTCACCGGGATCAGCTGATAGTGCACCAGCTTCATTTCACCGTTGCGGAACTCAAAATCGGCGCGGCCGACGTATTTGCCCCACTCATGCGCCTGGACGATCCAGATGCCGTTCTGACGATCCGGGGCGCACGGCGTCCCTGGCACATAGTCGACCTGCTTTTTATTTTCCGACGCCATGCACACCGGATCCTGCGAGTGACCGCCGACGATCATCGCCAGCGATCCCGCAGGTAAACTGCGCGCCATTTCCACGTCGCCCGGCGCGTTGGAGCCGTGGTTGCCATTGTCGTAATGGCCCATATGGGTGGTGGCCAGGATCACGTCCGGCTTTTCATTCTGCTGCAGCTCCTGGATAACCAGCTTCGCCTCTTCCGCCGGTTTGCGGAATTCGATATCGGTGAAATATTCCGGATTGCCAATCTTGGCCGTATCGTCGGTGGTTAAGCCAATCACCGCGATTTTCAGCCCGCCGCGCTTAAACAGCGCCCAGGGTTTGAACAGCCGTTCGCCGGTGCTTTTCTGATAAATATTGGCCGACAGGAACGGGAACTTGGCCCATTTTTCCTGCTGGCGCAGCACGCTTAGCGGATTATCAAATTCATGGTTACCCACCGCCATCGCGTCGTAGCCGATCAGGTTCATGCCGCGAAAATCAGGCTCTGCATCCTGTAAATCAGACTCCGGCACGCCGGTATTAATATCGCCGCCGGATAACAACAGGACGCTCCCCCCTTCCGCCGCTACCTCTTTGCGGATGCCATCGACCAGCGTTTTCTGCGCCGCCAGACCATATTCGCCGTAGTCATTGCGCCAGAAATGGCCATGGTGATCGTTGGTGTGCAGGATGGTAATTTTATAGGTTTTATCCTGCTCATAGGCCTGCGCGGACAGGCTGCCCAGCGATAAGGCGGCAAATAACGCCAGCGCTACGCGATGTTTAAAATACTGCATGCTTCACTCCCTGACTTAATCCCAAGTGCCGAAAGTATAGCGAGTTAGCCGCGTTGACAAATATGTTTTCAGAATTGCGACTTCCTTCAACCCCTAAGGACAGGTATGTTAGTTGGATAATAATTCCACCTGCATCCTCTATACGCCTTCGCGTTGTATGGCATTGCGTCTGCCCGTTGGTCATATTTCCCATGTAGTAGACGGGAAAATCAGGGCCGTCGCCATGGCGTACAAATGACGAAAGCTATATAAAAAAGTGACGTGAACCTATGGCAATCAATCAGACCGCTCAACCCCTGTCCGGCCCCGCTGCGCCGCCGCAAAAAGCACGCACCTCGTTTGGCATCTTAGGCGCGATCAGCCTGTCCCATTTGCTTAACGATATGATCCAGTCGCTCATTCTGGCTATCTACCCGCTGTTGCAGGCTGAGTTTTCCCTCACCTTCGTACAGATCGGGATGATCACCCTCACTTTCCAGCTTACCTCATCGCTGTTCCAGCCGGTGATTGGCTACATCACCGATAAACGCTCGATGCCGTGGTCGCTGCCGGTGGGTATGTGTTTCACCCTCTGCGGTTTAATTCTCCTGGCGCTGGCCGGGAGTTTCGGCATGGTGCTGCTGGCCGCGGCGCTGGTGGGTACCGGCTCCTCGGTTTTCCATCCGGAATCGTCCCGCGTGGCTCGGATGGCCTCCGGCGGCCGTCACGGCCTGGCCCAGTCGCTGTTCCAGGTCGGCGGCAACTTCGGCAGCTCGCTTGGCCCATTGCTGGCGGCGGTGATTATCGCTCCCTATGGCAAGGGCAACGTTGCCTGGTTCGTGCTGGCCGCGCTGTTGGCTATCGTGGTGCTGTCGCAAATCAGCCGCTGGTATGCCGCGCAGCATCGGATGAATAAGGGCAAACCGAAGCAGGTCATCGTTAATCCGCTGCCGCGTAATAAGGTTATCCTGGCCGTCAGCATCCTGTTAATGCTGATTTTCTCGAAATACTTCTATATGGCGAGCATCAGCAGCTATTACACCTTTTATCTGATGCATAAGTTCGGATTATCGGTGCAAAATGCCCAGCTTCATCTGTTTGCCTTCCTGTTCGCGGTTGCCGCCGGGACGGTAATCGGCGGGCCGGTTGGCGATAAGATCGGGCGAAAATATGTTATTTGGGGCTCTATCCTCGGCGTGGCGCCGTTTACCCTCGTTTTACCCTATGCCAGCCTTGAATGGACGGGGATTTTGACGGTGATTATTGGTTTTATCCTCGCCTCGGCCTTTTCCGCTATCCTGGTCTATGCGCAGGAGCTGCTGCCGGGCCGAATTGGCATGGTTTCTGGCCTGTTCTTCGGCTTCGCCTTTGGCATGGGTGGCCTCGGCGCCGCGGTACTTGGCCTGCTGGCGGACCATACCAGCATCGATCTGGTTTATAAAATCTGCGCCTTCCTGCCACTGCTGGGATTCCTGACGATATTTCTTCCTGATAACCGGCAAAAAGCCTGATTATCCGGCGGCCAAAGTGTAACGCTGGCCGCCGTTATCCCTTGTATCATCAGCCTGATTCAGGCATTCCCCTCGCGATTTTCCCTTCTGTGCCTTTTTATCGGCTAATTGCATTTTTTTGCACAATTCAAGAATTATTCATAAACAAAGTGAACGTTTTTGTCATAAACTATTACCCGGATAGGGTAGCAAAATGGACCGATACACCACTGGAAAGGAGACGGAATGCACCACGCAACACCGCTTATCACCACCATTGTCGGCGGCCTCGTGCTCGCCTTTATTCTCGGCATGATTGCCAATAAGCTACGTATTTCTCCTCTGGTGGGATATCTCTTAGCGGGCGTGCTGGCCGGACCTTTCACCCCTGGCTTTGTTGCTGACACCAAACTGGCACCGGAACTGGCAGAACTCGGCGTTATTCTGCTGATGTTCGGCGTTGGGCTGCATTTTTCCCTGAAAGACCTGATGGCGGTAAAGTCGATCGCCATTCCCGGCGCCATCGCCCAGATAGCCGTGGCGACGCTGCTGGGTATGGCACTCTCCGCCGCCCTCGGCTGGTCGCTGATGACCGGCATCGTCTTTGGCCTGTGTCTCTCCACCGCCAGTACCGTGGTGCTACTGCGCGCGCTGGAGGAACGGCAGCTGATTGACAGTCAGCGCGGGCAGATTGCCATCGGCTGGTTAATTGTAGAGGACCTGGTGATGGTCCTGACGCTGGTCCTGCTGCCGGCGATTGCCGGCATGGCGGAGAAAGGCAACGTCGGCTTCGCCTCTCTGGCTCTCGACCTCGGGATCACCATTGGCAAAGTGGTGGCCTTTATCGCCATCATGATGCTGGTTGGCCGTCGGCTGGTGCCATGGATCATGTCGCGCAGTGCCGCCACTGGCTCTCGCGAGCTGTTCACCCTGTCGGTGCTGGCCCTGGCGCTGGGCATCGCCTTCGGCGCCGTGGAGCTGTTTGATGTCTCCTTCGCCCTTGGCGCCTTCTTCGCCGGTATGGTGCTTAACGAATCCGAGCTGAGCCACCGCGCCGCCCATGACACCCTGCCGCTGCGCGACGCCTTCGCGGTGCTGTTCTTTGTCTCCGTCGGCATGCTGTTTGACCCGATGGTGCTCGTGCAACAGCCGCTGGCGGTGCTGGCGACGCTGGCGATTATTATCTTTGGTAAATCTGCGGCCGCCTTTTTCCTCGTGCGGATGTTTGGCCACTCGCCGCGTACCGCGCTGACCATTGCCGCCAGCCTGGCGCAGATTGGTGAGTTTGCCTTTATTCTCGCTGGCCTGGGAATGGCGCTGAACCTGCTGCCGCAGGCCGGGCAAAACCTGGTGCTGGCCGGGGCAATCATCTCGATTATGCTCAACCCGGTGCTGTTCACCCTGCTGGAAAAATATCTCGATAAAACCGAAACCCTCGACGAGCAGACGCTGGAAGAGGTCCTGGAGGATGAGAAGCAGGTGCCAGTCGATATCTGCAACCACGCGCTGCTGGTCGGCTTCGGCCGCGTCGGCAGCCTGCTGGGCGAGAAGCTGATGGCCCAGGGGATCCCGCTGGTGGTGGTTGAAACCTCGCGTACCCGCGTGGATGAGCTACGCGAGCGTGGGATCAGCGCGGTGCTGGGTAATGCCGCCAATGAAGAGATCATGGAGCTGGCGCATCTCGACTGCGCCCGCTGGCTGCTGCTGACTATCCCCAACGGCTACGAGGCCGGAGAGATTGTCGCTTCCGCACGGGAAAAATGCCCGAATATCGAGATTATCGCGCGCGCCCATTACGATGACGAAGTGGACTACATCATCGACCGCGGGGCTAATCAGGTGGTGATGGGCGAACGGGAGATTGCTCGCGCCATGCTGCAGCTTCTGGAAACACCACCCGCCGGGGAAGTGGTCACCGGCTGATGTGCGTCCCTCTCCCCGTCGGGAGAGGGGCTCGCTTAACGCTCCCAGTATGCCTCTTCCAGGCTGTCCTCACGTTCCGGCAGGCCGCGAGTTAAACGCGGCGAATGCTGGTTCAGCACCTGATAGCTCACCCGGTTGGCATATTTACACACCTGCGCCAGCGAGGAGTAGGTCAGCCATTTGCATTTGTGTTTGCTGGAGTTGGGCACGTTATTGCGATGGTAGTTATTGGCGGTGATATCATGCAGCAGCGCCGCCAGCGCGCCGTCGCCTGCGCCGTTGGTGTTCATGATTTTTTCAGGCCCGCCCATATACGGGGCGATATGCGAATAGATACGCAGCGGATTAACGCAGTCCTGATGGCGCATCGCGCGACTGAATTCAAACTGGTTAAACTCCGGGATCGCCCCCGGCAGCAGCGGATGCTGGGTTTTACGCTTCGCCTCTTCTTCGGTAAAGCCCGCCATATACAGACCCGCCGGGCCGGCGGTGCACAGCACCAGGTCGACCCAGTCCAGCGCTTTATCCGCCGCCGACAGCGGATCGGCAAGGCCAGTCAGGGCTTCCCCTTCTTCTTCATTCATCGCCAGAATAGAGACATGCTCCTGGAGGAACTGCTGCCACCACGCCGGGTTATCGGCAATCACGTATTTGGTTCCGAGGGTTAGCACCACCGGCACATCATGCTTTTTGGCATACTCGATGGCTTTCATCGTCGCGTCCGGCATCGGCTCGCCCGGCTTGCACCGTACCAGGTAGGAGGTCAGCACCAGCGCCGAGGCGCCGGCGATCACCGCTTCCGGAATGCTTTCCGGGCGCAGCTTATTCATATGACCCGGGCTGATGGCGAAGGTACGCTCGCCGCTGTCGCTGATCAGGGTAAAACAGCGGCCAATGGCGCCGTCGACGCCCTGCAGGTAATTCAGATCGGTACGGCTGGAGGTATTGCACAGGTAGCGATAGGCATAGCCGCCGATTTCGATATTGCTGCACATCACGCCAAGCAGCACCGAGCGATCGTCCGCCAGTACCGAGTAGTTGTGCATGGTATTGCCGATCGTGCCGCCGGCAAACTGATGGGTGATGAGATTGTTGCGCACCAGCTCCTGGTACAGCGCCTCCGCGACGTCATCTTCAATCACCAGCGAGTGGCCCGCGCTCAGGCCATAGCGCACGATAAACGCGTCATCCACCTTCGCTTCGATATCCACCAGCGTCTGGTCGATACCGACTACCCAGGAGACGCTGGATTCATTTTCCGGCTGTATTTGCTGGAGTAGCGGGTCGCGGGCGTTAACGGGAAAATAGTGTTTGGATTTGCGTTTACCGGGAAATTTCATAGTGGCGCTTAAATAACAGGGAACAAGCGGGAAATAGTAGCATATTCCCCGCCCTGCGCGCGATCAGCGATAAGGCGCCGTCAGATTGACCATCATTTCAATATGCGCCTCGTCAGCATTAAGCGCCGGAATATATTCATATTGCTTGCCACCCGCTTCGAGGAAAATTTCCCGGTTCTGGACGGCGATCTCTTCCAGCGTTTCGAGACAATCGGCGGCAAAGCCCGGGCACAGCACCTGGATATGCTTCGTCCCCTTTTCACCGAGCATTTTTAGCGTTTCATCGGTGTAGGGCGTCAGCCAGGGTTCGCGGCCAAAGCGCGACTGGAAGGTCATCATCACCCGCTCCGGCGGCAGCCCCAGCGCCGAGACCAGCTCCCGCGTGGTATCGCGACAGCGCTGAGGATAGTCATCCCCCTGGTTGGCATAGCGCTGCGGGATCCCATGATAGGAGAGCAGCAGCAGATCGGGTTCACCATGCACCGCGAAGGAGGCGCGCACGCTGGCCGCCAGCGCATGGATATAGTCCGGGCGATCGGCATAGTCGCGAATAAACGAGATACCCGGAATGGCGCGTTTTTTCGCAAGGATCCGCGCCAGCTCATCCCAGACGGCGGCCACCGTCGAGCAGGAATATTGCGGATACAACGGCAGCACTACGATGTGCTCCACCCCCTGCGCCAGTAAATCATCCACCGCGCTGGCCAGCGACGGCGAACCATAGCTCATGCCCAGCGCCACCGGGGTATCCGGCAGCCTGGCGGCCAGCGCCTGCTGCTGGCGGCGGCTGTATACCATCAGCGGTGAGCCCTCCTCCATCCAGACAGACTGATAGAGCTTCGCCACGCGCGGGGAGCGAATCGGCAGTATGACGCCGCGCAGCAGCGGCCACCATAGCAGACGAGACGTATCCACCACCCGTTTGTCGCTGAGGAATTGTCGCAGATAGCGCTTCACCGCACCGGGGGTGGGCGCATCGGGAGTGCCTAAATTGGCCAGCAAGATACCTGTTTTCGTCTGATGCATTACCGCCTCTTAACCATTTGAATCGCAGCCAATTGTAGCTGAAATGGCGCTAAACGGAACCAATCATAGCAAAAGGTAGAAATGAGAGGAGTTCTCATCCTGCCGCAGCAGGATGAGAAAAGGCTGAATTAGCCGAGGATTTTTTCCAGTTCGGCGCGCACGTCAGCTACCGCTTTGGTGCCGTCGACTTTGGCGTATTTGGTGTTACCCGCCTGCGCTTCTTTGGTGTAGTAGCCGATCAGCGGCGCTGTCATCTGATGGTATTCCACCAGGCGTTTACGCACGGTCTCTTCCTGATCGTCTTTACGGGTGGTCAGCTCTTCGCCGGTCACGTCGTCTTTGCCTTCCACCTTCGGCGGATTAAATTTGATGTGGTATACGCGACCGGATGCCGCATGAACGCGACGGCCAACGATGCGGTCGACGATCAGTTCGTCCGGCACGTCGAATTCCAGCACGTAATCAACGGTAATACCCGCTTCTTTCATGGCGTCAGCCTGCGGAATGGTGCGCGGGAAGCCGTCCAGCAGGAAGCCGTTACGGCAATCTTCCTGGGCGATACGCTCTTTCACCAGCGCGATGACCAGCTCATCGGTCACCAGCTTGCCGGCGTCCATAATGTCTTTCGCTTGCTTACCGAGCTCAGAGCCGGATTTTACCGCCGCGCGCAGCATATCGCCGGTGGAGATTTGCGGAATACCGTATTTCTCCATGATGAACTGAGCCTGAGTTCCTTTACCCGCGCCCGGAGCGCCAAGCAGAATAATACGCATTACGAAAATCCCCTCAAAAGTCGATTCAATTTTTCAAAAACGCTAAACCATACCACCAGAACGGCGATGGCTCAAGGAAGGCGGTGCGGCTGAAACGGTTAATGGTGAGATATTTTACCGACAGGGAGGATTATGCCCCTCACCCCGGCCCTCTCCCCCAGGGAGAGGGAGAAAACCAGCCGCTGCCGGGACATCCCTCTCCCCCAGGGAGAGGGAGAAAACCAGCCCGCTGCCGGGACATCCCCTCTCCCTTCAGGGAGAGGGTTAGGGTGAGGGTCTCCGTTTACAGATGAAACTTACGACGCCAGCAGCTGGTTCATACGACGGATAAACTGGTTCGGATCTTCAAGCGTGCCGCGCTCGGCCAGCAGCGCCTGATCCAGCAGCAGTTCTACCCATTCGCCGAACTGCGCGTCATCCTGGGTATCGGCAGCGCGTTTCACCAGCTGATGCGCCGGGTTCAGTTCGAAGATGTATTTCACTTCCGGGGCCGCCTGGCCCGCTGCAGCGAACAGCTTCGCCATCTGCGTGCTCATCTCATCGGCATCGGTGGTAACAATCGCCGGGGTGTCGGTCAGACGATGGGTCAGACGCACCTCTTTCACCCGGTCGCCAAGCAGGTTTTTCACCCGCTCAACGAACGGCTCCAGCGCTTTTTCGGCTTCTTTGGTGGACTCGTCCACTTCATCCGCCAGCTTATCCAGCGACTCGTCGGCTTTAGCGACAGACTGGAACGCTTTGCCGTCGAACTCGGTCAGGTAGCTCATCATCCATTCGTCGATGCGATCGGAGAGCAGCAGCACTTCGATCCCTTTCTTACGCAGCAGCTCCAGATGCGGGCTGCTCTTCGCCGCCGCATAGCTGTCGGCCGTGATGTAGTAGATCTTCTCCTGGCCTTCTTTCATGCGCGAGACGTACTCTTCCAGCGACACGGTCTGCGCGGAGGAGTCAGTATGGGTAGTGGCGAAGCGCAGCAGTTTGGCGATCGCCTCCTGGTTGCTCGGATCTTCCGCCGGGCCCTCTTTCAGCACCAGGCCGAACTGTTTCCAGAAGGTCTGATATTTTTCAGCGTCGTCTTTCGCCAGCTTATCCAGCATCTGCAGCGCGCGTTTGGTCAGCGCGGTGCGCAGGTTGCGGGTCACGCTGCTGTCCTGCAGGATTTCACGCGAGACGTTCAGCGGCAGATCGTTGGAATCGATCAGACCGCGCACGAAGCGCAGGTAGTTCGGCATAAACTGCTCGGCGTCGTCCATGATGAACACACGCTGCACGTACAGCTTCAGGCCGTGTTTATGATCGCGGTTCCACATATCCCAAGGCGCCTGCGACGGGATATACAGCAGGCTGGTGTACTCCTGCTTACCTTCCACGCGGTTGTGGCTCCAGGTCAGCGGGTCGCTGTAGTCATGGGCAATGTGCTTGTAGAACTCTTTGTATTCGTCGTCGTTAACTTCAGATTTGCTGCGGGTCCACAGGGCCTGCGCCTTGTTGATTTTTTCCCAGCTGATAACGGTTTCGCCGTCTTTCTCTTCCCGTTTTTCAATCTCAACCGGCAGCGCGATATGGTCGGAATACTTGCTGATGATCGAGCGCACGCGCCAGTCGTTGAGGAAATCGTCTTCGCCTTCGCGCAGATGCAGGGTGATTTCGGTGCCGCGATCGGCTTTGGTGATATCAGCTACAGTATATTCGCCTTCGCCGGCGGATTCCCAGAACACGCCGTTTTCCGGCTTGTCGCCCGCCGCACGGGTACGCACGGTCACTTTGTCGGCAACAATGAAGGCCGAGTAGAAGCCGACGCCAAACTGGCCGATCAGCTGGCTGTCTTTCGCCTGGTCGGAACCCATCGATTCCAGAAACGCTTTGGTACCGGATTTAGCGATGGTGCCGAGATGGTCGATAACCTCTTCCCGGTTCATGCCGATACCGTTATCGGCAATGGTCAGGGTGCGGTTGTCTTTATCAAACGAAACCCGTACGCGCAGCTCGCCATCGCCCTCATACAAATCCGGCTGCGACAGCGCGCGGAAACGCAGCTTATCGGCCGCATCAGAGGCGTTGGAAATCAGCTCACGCAGAAAGATTTCTTTGTTGGAATAGAGGGAATGGATCATCAAGTGCAGAAGTTGCTTTACCTCTGACTGAAAACCACGAGTTTCTTGTCCTTTCATCTGATTCAACCTCAACAATGCCATTTTAAATGGGGTAAAAAACCGTTGAGTGGGAGATGGGGACTGCGGGGAAATTTTTCAAGCGGAGGCGGCGCTGGCCGCCTCCATTTGTTCAGAAAGTAATCTTGTGGCGACCAGCCAGCGAGTGCGACAGCGTGGTGCCGTCGACCATCTCCAGCTCGCCGCCCACCGGCACGCCGTGGGCGATTCGGCTGGCGTCAACGCCATACTGCGCGCACAGCTCCGCGATGTAGTTGGCCGTCGCCTCACCCTCAACGGTCGGGTTAGTGGCGAGGATCACCTCGGTGATCGACTCCGCCTCAAGCCGTTGCTCAAGGCGATCGAGCCCGATGTCATCAGGCCCGATGCCGTCGAGCGGCGACAGGTGCCCCATCAGCACGAAATAGCGGCCGGAATACTGCCCGGTCTGCTCAATGGCGTGGATGTCCGCCGGACTCTCCACCACGCAGATCTGGCCGTTTTCCTGGCGACGCGGGTTGCTGCAAATATTGCACACCTCCTGCTCGGTGAAGGTGCGGCAATCGGCGCAGTGGCCGATCTCCGACATCGCGCGCGTCAGCGCCTGCGCCAGGCGCATCCCGCCGCTGCGATCGCGCTGTAGCAGGGTAAACGCCATACGCTGCGCCGACTTCGGGCCAACGCCCGGCAGACAGCGCAGCGCTTCCATAAGCTGAGTTAACAGCGGACTGGTTTGCATCAGAACGGCATCTTGAAGCCTGGCGGCAGCTGCATACCGGCAGAAACAGAGGCCATCTTCTCTTTCTGGGTCTCTTCGATACGGCGCGCGGCGTCGTTAAACGCGGCAGCCACCAGATCTTCCAGCATCTCTTTATCATCTTCCAGCAGGCTTGGGTCGATTTCCACGCGGCGGCAGTTGTGTGCGCCGTTAATGGTCACTTTTACCAGACCCGCGCCGGACTCGCCGGTCACTTCCAGCTGAGCGATCTCTTCCTGCATTTTCTGCATTTTGTCTTGCATCTGCTGGGCCTGTTTCATCAGGTTACCCAGGCCGCCTTTTCCACCAAACATAGGCTTCTCTCTCAGTCAGTCATCATTAAGGGTACTGACTGCAAGTCCAACTTGCAGTCAAATGGGGCGGATACTCTCTTCATCCAGGTCCGCATCGAAGAAACGACGCAGAGTCTGAATGTTATTATCCGCAATAATCGCTTCGCGCGCCTGCGCGAGCTTCTCTTCATAAATAGCCTGCCGCCACTCCAGCGGCGTGCGCATCGCGGGATTATCGTCTTCCACGATGGTCAATTCAACCGGCGTACCGTACAACACCCCCAGCGCTTCAGCCAGCTTTTGCTGGGCGCCGGCAGAATTGAGGTGGCGCTGGCTGGGGCGCAGATGCAGGCAGACACGGCTGCCCTCCTGCTCTTTCCACGCGTTGAGCGCCACCTGCTCGACCAGCTTTGGCACCGCCAGCCGGCTCACTTCCGCCGCCCAGCTGTCGCGCTCGACCGCTTCTTCGGCGAGCTTGGCCGCCAGCTCCGGCGTTTTTTCATGCTCCAGCGCTTTTTTCAGCGCTTTTGGCGTGGCGACTTCGACTTTGGACTCTTCCACCACCGTCGTCGCCTTCCAGCGATAGGCTTCTTTCTTCGCCGGGACCTGCTCAAGCGCCGCAGCGGCCGGACGAGCCTGCACGCGCTCGGTAATCGAACTCAGTCGTTCCAGCGCAGCGTTATTCACCGGCCGCGCGCGGGAAGCGGCTGCCGGTTCACTCTTTTTTGGGGTGGTTGCTCCCTGACTGCGCTGCAGGTGGCTGCGGGCCGCCAGCACCTGGCTGGTGGTCGGCGGCAAACTCTGCGCCGACGGTGGCGGTGCTGCGGGGGCAACTGGCTGGCGCGGCACGGGCGCAGCGGCCTGTACCGGCTGCACTTCCGGCTCTGGCAGCGGCTTACGCGGATGAAACGCCAGGGCACGCAGCAGCGTCATTTCGACGCCCATCCTCCGATCCGGCGCATAAGGCAGCTCTTTGCGGCCTATCAACAGCGTCTGGTAGTACAACTGAACGTCGCCCGGCGGTACGGTCCGCGCCAGTTCGCGCATCCGCACTTCGACAGCGGCCATGTCCGCGCCCAGCGCCGAAGGTGACAGCTGAACCATGGCTATGCGGTGCAGCAGGCTCTGCATCTCCACCAGCAGCGCCTCCCATTCGACGCCGCGCGCGGCGGCGTCATTGACACCCGCCATCACCCGCTCGCCGTCGGCGGCGACCAGCGCTTCAATCAGCGACAATGCCTGATCGTCATCGAGCGTACCGAGCATGGCACTCACCGATGCCGCTGTCAGTTGCCCTTCTCCACTGGCAATCGCCTGATCGGTCAGGCTTAAGGCATCGCGCAGGCTACCGTCAGCCGCCCGCGACAACAGCTGTAGCGCGCGGGGCTCAAAGGCAATCTGCTCCTGGCCAAGAATATGCTCCAGCTGATGGCGGATCTGTTCAACGTCCAGCGCCTTCAGGTGGAACTGCAGGCAGCGGGATAAGATCGTCACCGGCAGCTTCTGCGGATCCGTCGTCGCCAGCAGGAATTTGACGTGCGCTGGCGGCTCCTCCAGCGTTTTTAATAACGCATTGAAGCTGTGGCGCGACAGCATATGGACTTCGTCGATGAGATAGACCTTAAAGCGGCCCCGGGCCGGCGCGTACTGGACGTTATCCAGCAGATCGCGGGTATCTTCGACTTTGGTTCGCGAGGCGGCGTCAATCTCAATCAGATCGACAAAACGCCCTTGTTCAATTTCCCGGCAGTTATCGCACACGCCGCAAGGGGTGGCGGTGATGCCGGATTCACAGTTTAACCCTTTCGCCAGCAGGCGGGCGATGGAGGTCTTACCGACCCCGCGGGTACCGGAAAAAAGATAAGCGTGGTGAATGCGCCCTAACGACAAGCCGTTCGCCAGTGCGGTCAGCACATGTTCCTGGCCGACGACGTCAGCAAAGGTTTGTGGGCGCCATTTACGGGCTAAGACCTGATAACTCATGGGCTGGCTCTGAAACGCTGGAAGGTGAAATCACGAAGGGGTCATGCTATCACAGCCCCGCCCGATCGGCGAGGCTATGTGGAGGGATTTGCTTAGTGGCCCGGGAACGGCACCAGGCTGTAGCAGTGGATCCCCAGCTTTTCCAGGCGCTGTTCGCCGCCCAGATCGAAGAGGTTGATAATGAAAGCGGCATCGTGTACTTCGCCGCCAAGACGGCGGATCAGTTTGACCGTCGCGTCGATGGTGCCGCCGGTCGCCAGCAGATCGTCCACCACCAGCACTTTGTCGCCCGGTTTAATGGCGTCAACGTGGATCTCCAGCTGATCGGTGCCGTACTCCAGTTCATAGCTCTCGGCAATGGTTTCACGCGGCAACTTACGCGGCTTGCGTACCGGAACAAAGCCTACGCCCAGCGCCAGCGCAACCGGTGCGCCGAACAGGAAGCCACGCGCTTCGGTCCCCACCACTTTGGTGATGCCGGCGTTTTTATAACGCTCGGTCAGCAGTTCAATGCTAAGCGCGTAGGCTTTTGGGTCTTCCAGTAAGCTGGTGACATCGCGGAAAAGGATGCCCGGTTTCGGATAATCCTGGACGCTTTGGATGCTGTTCTTCAGATATTCAAGCTGCTGTGCAGTTGCGGTCATAAGTGTATGCCTGATTGAAACGGTGTTACCCACGGGCGTGCAAAATGGGCCAAAGAAACATTTGCTTAACCTTTGACCAGGCTTACCCGCGCTCGAAAACGCCAGAATTTACTGGCTGTTGGCAACAATTGCAACAGGCATTATTGCGCATCAGTGCTTTTGTTGCTTTGCGTCAACCACCGGAATGCGCCACATAAAGATCAGCAGACAGGCCAGAATGACCAACAGCATGATGCGCACCCACGTAAGCTTAACCAGCCATAGCGAAATAGCAAAAGTCACCACGATCATCGCAATAGCGCGCGGTTTGGCGCCGCGAGGCATGGCACGATACTGTTGCCAGTGGCGAAGATAGCCGCCAAACCAGGAGCGATACAGCAGCCACTGGTGAAAGCGCGGCGATGAGCGGGCAAAGCACCAGGCGGCAAGCAGGATAAACGGCGTCGTCGGCAGCAGGGGTAAGAAGATCCCCAGCGTACCCAGCGCTACCGCCATCCAGCCGATAATGGTTAAAATAACAGGTGGCATAATGCGAATCGTTATCAAACAGATGAGGCTACTGTAGCACAGTTGGCTGGAAGGGAATGGAGAGGTGTGGTGAAAACAGCTCAACTTTTACAAACGCTGAACGATCAGCTCAGCGAGCTGGCCGCGCTGGTGGCGCCGCTGTCGGAGCACGCGACCCTGAGCCCGCGCTTTGACCGTCAGCTCTTTCATACCCGCAGCACGCTGATGCAGGACTATCTGGCGGAAGCCCGGCAAAATTTTTCCCAACTGAGACAGGCCGTTGAGCGCCAGCAGCTGCCGCAGGTGGTCTGGATTGCCGAGCGTCTGGCGGCGCAAATCGCCGCGTTGAGACGGGAAACCGCGACCTGGTCCTTGCGTAGTTGGGATGATGCTTCGCCAACGCTGAGCCGCTGGCAACGCCGCCGTCTGCAGCATCAGGAGTATGAGCGCCGCCTGCTGGCGATGCGCGACCAACGTCAGAAGCTGTTGACGCAGACAACCAGCCTTGAGGAGCAGCTGCTGCTGGCCAGAGAAGTCGACGTCTACAACGGCCGGCTGGCGCGCTGCCGACAGGCGCTGGACAAGATTGAAAACGTACTGGCGCGGCTGACGCGCTGACAGGAGAGGCTATGTCACTGGAAAATGCATCCGATGAGGTCAAACTGGCCGTCGATTTAATCATGTTGCTGGAATCGCATCAGATCCCGGCGCCAACCGTGCTGGCCGCGCTGGAAATTGTCCGGCGGGATTATGCAAATAAGTTAAAGAACGTGGAAAGCGGGTCGCAATCTCCTGAGAAGTAGGATGTTGCCTCCGGCGGAGTGCTGGCAGAGTGGTCCTCTGAGCATGACGCTAATGGAGGCAGTATTTATGGAAAAAGTCAGTCAAACCCCACACGACGCGGTTTTTCGCCAGATGTTAATGCATCAGGCGATCGCGAAAGATTTTTTGCAGCTGTATCTGCCCGCGCCGTTTCTGGCGATCTGCGAACTGGATTCGCTGCAGCTGGTTTCCGGTAGCTTTGTTGAAGAGGACCTGCGCGCCAGCTATTCCGATATCCTTTACTCACTGCGCACACATCACGGAGCGGGCTATGTTTACGCTCTGATTGAGCACCAGAGCACGCCGGACAAGTTGATGGCGTTTCGCCTGCTGCGCTATGCGCTGGCCGCCATGCAGCGTCATCTTGACGCCGGCCACGACACGCTGCCGCTGGTAGTGCCGATTTTGTTTTATCACGGCAAAGTTAGCCCCTGGCCATGGGCCCGAAACTGGCAACAGCTATTCGCCGATCCGACGCTGGCGAAGGCGCTCTATAGCGATGATTTTCCGCTGGTGGACCTCACCGTAATGCCAGATAATCAGATCGTCCGTCATCGGCGGATGGCCATGCTGGAGCTACTGCAAAAGCATATCCGCCATCGCGATTTGGCCGAGCTGCAGGTGCCGTTGATTGCGCTGATGACCCAAGGCTATCTGACAGAAGCGCAGCTGAATACGCTGCTGCGCTATATGTTGCAGGCGGGAACCACGGAACATCCGGGGGCGCTGATCCGCACGCTGGCGGCGCAGTCGCCCAGGCATAAGGAGCTAATGATGACCATTGCCGAATGGCTGGAAGAGAAAGGCCGTAAACAGGGGCAGCAGGAGGGTGAGCAGGAAGCCACTCGCAGCATCGCCGCCAGAATGCTGGCGCGCGGCCTCGAACGTCAAACCGTGCAGGAACTCACCGGACTCAGCGACGAGGAACTCGCCGCGCTGGCGCCCTGAGGCAGCGGGGGCGGCTTTGCACCGCCCCACTTTCGTTAAGATGCAACGGAGGGCGCCAGATCGTCGCCTTTCCCGTCCCGCTTCACTTCCGTGACTTCATCACCTTTTTCATTGCGCAGATGAACTTCCAGCTGGTTAAAGGCAATGTTGATGTCATTCTCCCGGCACAGGCGGTCAATGGCACGGTTGAGTTCATCCACGGTGTAGCTGCGATCGCGCAGTTCACGAACATACAAACGCAGTTCATGATCCAGCGTACTGGCCCCGAAGGTGGTGAAGAAAACCGCAGGCGCCGGCTCCTGCATCACTTTCGGATGATCGTGCGCGGCCTTCAGCAGCACCTCTTTCACTTTATCCAGATCGGAGCCATAGGCGACGCCAAGGCGGATCACCACGCGAGTCACAGTGTCGGAGAGCGACCAGTTGATCAAGCGCTCGGTAACAAACGCTTTGTTCGGGATGATCACCTCTTTGCGATCAAAATCGGTGATGGTAGTGGCGCGAATACGGATTTTGCTTACCGTCCCCGAGAAGGTCCCGATAGTCACCGTATCCCCAATGCGCACCGGACGTTCGAACAGAATAATCAGGCCGGAGACGAAGTTACCGAAGATCTCCTGCAAACCAAAACCTAAACCAACCGACAGGGCAGCCGCCAGCCATTGCAGTTTATCCCAGGAGACGCCCAGCGCCCCGAATACCGTCATCGCGCCGATAGCGATAATCGCATAGTTGAGAATAGTGGTGATGGCGTAGGAGGTTCCCTGACGCATGTTGAGCCGCGACAGAACCAGCACCTCCAGCAAACCCGGCAGGTTGCGGATTAGCGCCCAGGCGACCATTGACGCCACAATAGCGAACAACAGGCTGCCCATCGTGACGCTGCGCACCACGCTGGCCCCCGCTTCGGTGCCGTTGTAGTGCCAGAGGGTAATGCTGTCGAGGTAGGCGAAAACGGTGATCAAATCAGACCAAATCGCCCAGAACATCACCGCGAACAGCGCGACCATCACCAGCATGGTGATGCGCAGCGTCTGCTGGTTGACCTGCTCGAGAGCGATGGTCGGCTCCTCCTGCGGCTCGGCGCCTTCCGCGCCTTCCTTCACCAGGTGCTGACGGCGCGCCAGCGCCCGGCGCCAGGCGATACGCCGCGCCGCCACGCTCAGGCCGCGCAGCACGGTCTGGTACAGCAGGTTCCAGATCATCACCAGATAGACGGTCTCGATCCAGCGTCCCGCCAGACGCAGCGTGGTGTAGAAGTAGCCGGTCGCCGTCAGCACCATCAGGGCTACCGGGACGATAGACAACACCGTGATCGTCAGCAGGCGCAGGCTGTGTGATTCTTTATCACGCCAGCTTTCCCGGCACATCGGCCAGACCAGCACGGCAATCAGCAGCAGATTGAAGAAAATCACAAACTGCCCCAGCACGTCGTCCATCAGGTTCAGTGGCGACAGCTCGGAAATCACCGACCAGAAATTCAGCGGCAGCAACGCGAGGCTGACGCGAACAATTTGTCGCCGCCAGTGGCTGGTCAACTGCGCAGGCATATTGAAGTGGCTGACCGCCACGCCGTTCTTTTCCAGCACTTTCCAGCACAGGCCAAAGACCAGCCAGAACATGGCCAGCTTTTTACTGTACGCCCACAGCAAACCGCTGATATTAAGCTGCATGGTGAGTAAGATCAGGCCAATCGCCAAAATCACCAGCACCACCGGTAAGGCCCGAATCAGGTCGATCAGGATCGCCTTTGGCGTATGCAGCTGGGTATCATTGCGCAGTTGCCCCACCTGGGAAGCCAGCTTAGCCTGATAATCCTTCAGCCACTGCAGACGCCAGCGGATCAGTCCGGCAATCAGCAGCAGTGGTAAACCGGCCAGGAAAGCGATAAACACCGCGGGCCACGCTTTTTCCCAGTTCACGGTGATTTTCATCGCCTTAAACTGACCTTTCAGCGCTTCCGGGAAGGCCTTAATCCACTCCCAGTCCATCGGTTTATTACTGTTTACCCAGAAAATTTGCTGGGTCAGAATTTCCTTCAGGCTGCTCGAGACGCTCATCAGCTGTTGCTGGTTGATCTGCAGATTGATGGCCATCATCAGCTGGTTCCCCAGCTGTTTGTTGAACTGGTCGAGCAGTTCACGACGCATATCGATCACTTCCAGCAGCGCGTCGTGCACTTCATCGTTTACTTCGCTGCTGTGCCCCTCTTCCAGTTTGGCGACAAAGGCATCGCTCTGGAACAGCGCGTCGCGCTGCTGGTTCACCTCAAACTGTTCGAGCCGCAGGTCGGCGATACGGTTCGTCATATCCTGCAGTTCGTCCGCCGACGGTAATGTTTGTTGCTGCTGGTAAAGAATGCGCGACAGTAGCAGGCTCCCCCGCAGAACAGAAATTTGCTCTTTGATATCTCGCTCAGACTGCAGCGCACGGTCGAGCCAGTTCTTCACCTGAATATTGCGCTGCACCAGCTGGTTACCGTTCTCTGTTGCCTGGATCAGCTTCTCGCTGAGCTGATGGTTAATATCCAGCTCTTGTTTGACCAGCGGATTGGCCTGAATGCGCGCCGTTTCATCCGGGGTCACCGCCTCCTGGGCCGTTTTTTCGGTCAGCGTCAGCCGCTTGCTGTTTACCGCCTCCTGCAGCAGCTGCAGCTGATGCTCCAGCCGGTTGCTCCAGGCGGTGACGTAGTCACGCTGTTTCTGCAGGGTATCCTGCAGGACGGTGTTGCCTTCAAGGCTCTTACGCTGCTGTTCGATCTGCGCGTTGAGCAATGCCTGCTGGGCCAGGAGCAGCGATTGCTGGGAGGGACGCAAGGTCTCCTCCCCCACCGAGGTGCCATTCAGTCGATTGCGGATCTGCTGCAGCTGCTGAGAGGCGCTGTACATGGCGTTCTGCACCCGTTCTGGTTGCGTTTGCAGAGAGACCAGTTGACTGTTGTAGGTCGCCAAATCGTTTTGCGCATTCTGCAGATCGTCCAGCGTCTGGGTGACGCGCGACTCCAGTTGCCGCAAAGAGAGCGTACTCAGCGTTTTGCGCGTGGCGTCATCGTTAGGAACGTCGCTCAAATTGTTAAGGTTATCTACCGCCTGGCGCAGCTTCGCTGGCGCCTGCTCGACCTGCTGGCGCAGCTGCGTCGTCTCGCTTTTGACTCGCTCGATTTTATCCAGCGTTTCCAGCGTTTGGGTCAAATCCTGCTGGACCAGTTTGTCCTGCGGCGTCAGTTCTTTTTGTTTATTTAACGTGTTGAGCTGGCTCTGCACGTCCGCCCGATCAGGAATGTCCGCGGCGCGGGCCTGGCCTGAGCTGAAAAAGCCCATGAAACAGAACAGAGTGATGATAAAGATGAACGTGGCGCGTTGCCTGGAGATCGTGTGCAGCATAGTAATATGAATGAATGCAAATGCCGGAGTATACCGGGGGTCGTCGCAAGCGCGCAGAATAGCACTTCTCTTCCCTGACGAATAGCGGCGGACGGCGCTAAAAATTCACGTCCATCCGCACACGCTACTACGCGGACAGACTCTCCGGGCCACGTAGCGTAGGACAGTATTGATACATTTCCAGCAGAATCGCGACATAGTCACGCGCCTCCGCATGCAGGTCGAACGAGTCGGGGGCAAACAACCAGTTTTCCATCAGTCCAGAGAGATAGCTGCGCATTAACACGGCCGCCCGCCGGGTGAGCAAATTAGCGGGCAACAGCTTCGCGGCGATGCACTCTTTTAAGGTCTGCTCGATACGCTCATAGCTCGCCAGGGAGAGTTGCCGCTGGGCCTGCTGCACCACGGTCATCTCACCGACAAATTCACATTTATGAAAGATAATCTCCATCATCAACCGGCGGCGCTCTTCTGTCACCGTCGCTTCAAGAACATAGACTAATATCTCCCTGATAACTGAGAGTGGATCGTTAGGGAATTTTGCCCGATACTCAGTTTCGAGATCGCTAATACTGGCGTCTGACAGCTCCCAAATTTCATTGAATAGATCTGACTTATTCTTGAAATGCCAGTAGATAGCTCCCCTCGTTACACCTGCAGCTTTTGCAATTGTTGCCAACGAGGTAGATGATACGCCTTGCTGCGAAAACAGACGCAGAGCAACATCCAGAATCAGTTGCCGGGTCTCACGTGCCTGTTGTTTGGTTTTTCGTGCCATAGGTTAATGACTTTACAGAGGTTACGTTTACATACATTTGTGAATGTATGTACCATAGCATGACCATAATAGAAAGACTGTAGTGGGTTTGTGGTTGTTTGAGCCACTGAACATTTTGAAATTGGACACTCGAGGTTTACATATGAACAAAAACAGAGGGTTAACGCCTCTGGCGGTCGTTCTGATGCTCTCAGGCAGCTTAGCGCTAACAGGATGTGACGACAAACCGGCTCAACAGGGAGCCCAGCATATGCCGGAAGTCGGTATTGTGACGCTCAAATCCGCACCTCTACAAATAACCACCGAACTGCCAGGCCGCACCAGCGCCTATCGCATTGCGGAAGTCCGTCCTCAGGTCAGTGGCATTATTTTGAAACGTAACTTCGTTGAAGGTAGCGATATCCAGGCCGGCGTCTCCCTGTATCAGATCGATCCCGCCACCTATCAGGCCAGCTATGACAGCGCCAAAGGCGACCTGGCAAAAGCCCAGGCGGCGGCGAACATGGATCAACTGACGGTCAAGCGTTATCAGAAACTGTTAGGCACTAAATATATCAGTCAACAAGACTACGATACCGCCGTTGCGACAGCACAGCAGAGCAATGCGGCCGTGGTGGCAGCAAAAGCGGCTGTTGAAACCGCGCGCATCAATCTGGCCTACACCAAAGTCACTTCACCTATTAGCGGCCGTATTGGTAAATCCGCCGTGACCGAAGGGGCGCTGGTGCAGAATGGTCAGTCGACCGCGCTGGCAACCGTTCAGCAACTGGACCCGATCTATGTTGACGTCACCCAGTCGAGCAACGATTTCCTGCGCCTGAAACAGGAGCTGGCCGACGGCCGCCTGAAACAGGAAAACGGTAAAGCTAAAGTCGAGCTGGTGACTAACGACGGTGTTAAATACCCGCAGGGCGGTACGCTGGAATTCTCGGATGTGACTGTCGATCAGACCACTGGTTCTATCACATTGCGCGCTATTTTCCCGAACCCGGACCACACCCTGTTACCTGGGATGTTTGTGCGTGCGCGGCTGGAAGAAGGTGTCAACCCTGACGCACTGCTTGTGCCGCAGCAGGGTGTGACCCGTACTCCTCGTGGCGACGCCAGCGTCATGGTGGTAGGCGAAGGCGATAAAGTCGAAGTTCGCCAGGTCACCGCTACCCAGGCTATTGGCGATAAATGGCTGGTGACAGAAGGTCTGAAAACCGGCGATCGCGTTATCGTCACCGGCCTGCAAAAAATCAAACCAGGCGTGCAGGTAAAAGCGCAGGAAGTAGCTTCTGATGACAAACAGCAAGCCGCAGGCAACGCGCCATCAGAACAAACCAAGTCTTAACTTAAACAGGAGCCGTTAAGACATGCCTAATTTCTTTATCGATCGCCCCATATTTGCATGGGTGATCGCCATCATCATCATGCTGGCTGGGGGATTATCGATCCTCAAATTGCCGGTAGCGCAATATCCGACGATTGCGCCGCCAGCAATTTCCATTACCGCCATGTACCCCGGTGCTGACGCCGAAACCGTGCAGAACACCGTGACTCAGGTTATCGAACAGAATATGAACGGTATCGACCACCTGATGTACATGTCCTCAAATGGCGACTCCACCGGTACGGCGACCATCACCCTGACCTTCGAATCCGGCACCGATCCGGATATCGCCCAGGTCCAGGTACAGAACAAGCTGGCGCTGGCGACGCCCCTGCTGCCACAAGAAGTACAGCAGCAAGGGATTAGCGTTGAGAAAGCGTCCAGCAGCTTCCTGATGGTTGTCGGCGTTATTAACACCAACGGCACCATGAACCAGGACGATATTTCGGACTACGTGGCGGCCAACATGAAGGACCCGATCAGCCGTACCAGCGGCGTCGGTGACGTTCAGCTGTTCGGTTCCCAGTACGCGATGCGTATCTGGATGGACCCGAACAAACTGAACAACTTCCAGCTGACGCCGGTGGACGTGATCAGCGCGCTGAAAGCGCAGAACGCCCAGGTGGCCGCGGGTCAGTTAGGCGGTACGCCGCCGGTGAAAGGCCAGCAGCTTAACGCCTCGATCATCGCGCAAACCCGTCTGACCAATACCGAAGAGTTTGGCAACATTCTGCTGAAGGTGAACCAGGACGGTTCCCAGGTTCGTCTGCGTGATGTCGCCAAAATTGAACTGGGCGGCGAAAGCTATGATGTGGTGGCGAAGTTTAACGGCCAGCCGGCATCCGGTCTGGGTATTAAACTGGCTACCGGCGCGAACGCGCTGGATACCGCCAACGCTATCCGCGCTGAACTGGCGAAGATGGAGCCGTTTTTCCCATCGGGCCTGAAAATCGTTTACCCGTACGACACCACCCCGTTCGTGAAAATCTCTATTCACGAAGTGGTTAAAACGCTGGTGGAAGCGATCATCCTGGTGTTCCTGGTTATGTATCTGTTCCTGCAGAACTTCCGCGCCACGCTGATCCCAACCATCGCGGTACCGGTAGTCCTGTTAGGTACCTTTGCGGTCCTGGCGGCATTCGGCTTCTCAATAAACACCCTGACGATGTTCGGGATGGTACTCGCCATCGGCCTGTTGGTGGATGACGCCATCGTGGTGGTCGAGAACGTCGAGCGTGTAATGGCGGAAGAAGGCCTGCCGCCGAAAGAAGCAACACGTAAATCGATGGGGCAGATTCAGGGCGCGCTGGTCGGTATCGCCATGGTGCTGTCGGCGGTATTTATCCCAATGGCATTCTTCGGCGGTTCAACCGGGGCTATCTATCGTCAGTTCTCCATCACCATCGTTTCCGCGATGGCGCTGTCGGTACTGGTAGCGTTGATCCTGACGCCGGCGCTGTGCGCCACGATGCTGAAACCTATTCAGAAAGGCAGCCATGGCGCAACCACCGGTTTCTTCGGCTGGTTTAACCGCATGTTCGATAAGAGCACGCACCATTACACCGATAGCGTAGGCAACATTCTGCGCAGCACCGGTCGTTATCTGCTGCTGTATCTGATCATCGTAGTAGGCATGGCCTGGCTGTTCGTGCGTCTGCCGAGCTCCTTCCTGCCGGACGAGGACCAGGGGGTATTCCTGAGTATGGCGCAGTTGCCTGCTGGCGCGACCCAGGAACGTACGCAGAAAGTGCTGGATGAGATGACGAACTACTATCTCACCAAAGAGAAGGATAACGTGGAATCCGTGTTTGCGGTTAACGGCTTCGGTTTCGCCGGTCGTGGCCAGAACACCGGTATCGCGTTCGTCTCGCTGAAAGACTGGAGCCAGCGTCCGGGCGAGGAAAACAAAGTTGAAGCGATTACCGGCCGGGCGATGGGCTACTTCTCGCAGATTAAAGATGCGATGGTGTTCGCCTTTAACCTGCCGGCTATCGTTGAACTGGGTACCGCGACCGGCTTTGACTTCCAGCTCATTGACCAGGGCGGTCTGGGCCACGAAAAACTGACTCAAGCGCGTAACCAGCTGTTTGGCATGGTGGCTCAGCACCCTGACGTGCTGACCGGCGTGCGTCCTAACGGCCTGGAAGATACGCCGCAGTTCAAAGTCGATATCGATCAGGAAAAAGCCCAGGCGCTGGGCGTCTCCATCAGCGACATCAACACCACGCTGGGCGCGGCCTGGGGCGGAAGCTATGTCAACGACTTTATCGACCGCGGTCGCGTGAAAAAAGTGTACATCATGTCTGAAGCGAAATACCGTATGCTGCCGGAAGACATCGGCAAGTGGTATGTTCGCGGTAGTGATGGCCAGATGGTGCCGTTCTCCGCCTTCTCGACCTCGCGTTGGGAATACGGCTCGCCGCGTCTGGAACGTTACAACGGTCTGCCATCGCTGGAAATTCTCGGCCAGGCAGCGCCAGGCAAGAGTACCGGTGAAGCGATGGCGCTGATGGAAGAGCTGGCGGGTAAGCTGCCATCAGGTATCGGCTACGACTGGACCGGGATGTCTTATCAGGAACGACTGTCCGGCAACCAGGCCCCCGCCCTGTATGCCATCTCGCTGATTGTTGTCTTCCTGTGTCTGGCGGCCCTGTACGAGAGCTGGTCGATTCCATTCTCGGTTATGCTGGTTGTACCGTTGGGTGTGGTCGGTGCGCTGTTAGCCGCCACCTTCCGCGGGTTAACCAATGACGTTTACTTCCAGGTGGGTCTGCTGACGACCATCGGCCTGTCGGCGAAGAACGCGATATTGATCGTTGAATTCGCCAAAGACCTGATGGAGAAAGAAGGCAAAGGGCTGATTGAGGCGACGCTTGAAGCAGTACGTATGCGTCTGCGTCCAATCCTGATGACCTCCCTGGCGTTTATCCTCGGGGTAATGCCGTTGGTTATCAGCTCCGGTGCCGGCTCCGGCGCGCAGAACGCCGTTGGTACAGGCGTAATGGGCGGGATGGTGACTGCGACGATTCTGGCCATCTTCTTCGTGCCGGTGTTCTTCGTGGTGGTTCGCCGCCGCTTTAGCAAGAAATCGGAAGATATTGAGCACAGCCATCAGGTTGAGCATCATTAATCATCAATCCTGAACAAAGGGCCGCCATCGCGGCCCTTTTTTTGTCTGCCTGCCACAGGGCACATATTGCCATTGTTTATTTTTCGTGCTGCATTTAATATATATACATATGTTCCAGGCTGTTTTTATCAGATTGCTCAGCATTCAGGTTCAACATACGTACTTTTACCAGGAATAATCCTAATATCATTGTCAGTGGTCGGCGGTTTCTGAACGCGACAGCTGCCAGCCTTAAGCCAATGATTGATAAGACTTCTCTATTTTTCAGGTCTGGTACCGAAATCGAGGAAATTAATTCGTCTATTTTTAAGATAATTTCTCCCTGATAATTGTAATTTTTCGTAATAGCACGATGAAATCTTTTGGAGAGTGGATTATAGTTAAATCAGCAGGATTACTCAGTTAGTGCCAGGTCAGTTAGTCGTGTTCATCCCACAACGGTGTTTGTTAGTCGTCGTTTAAACCACTCAAAAGGGGATGCGTTATGGACGAATACTCGCCAAAAAGACATGATATAGCACAGCTACGCTTTCTCTGCGAAACGCTGTATCATGACTGTCTTGCAAACCTGGAAGAGAGCAACCATGGGTGGGTTAACGACCCGACATCGGCTGTCAATCTTCAGTTAAATGAATTGATCGAGCACATTGCCACGTTCGCGCTTAATTATAAAATTAAGTATGCCGAGGATAATAAACTGATCGATCAAGTTGACGAATATCTGGACGATACTTTCACATTGTTCAGTAACTACGGCATTAACTCCTCGGATTTGCAGAAGTGGAAAAAATCCGGTAATCGACTATTTCGTTGCTTTGTCAACGCCAGCCGGGAAAACCCGGCCAGTCTTTCGTGTTAGAATTATTACAATCAAAAGGTGGAATTATGTCTGATAAGCCATTAACTAAAACAGACTATTTGATGCGCTTACGCCGTTGCCAGACAATTGACACGCTGGAGCGCGTCATCGAAAAAAATAAATATGAACTGTCTGATAATGAACTGGCGGTATTTTACTCAGCAGCCGATCATCGTCTGGCTGAACTGACGATGAATAAGCTCTACGATAAGATCCCGACGTCGGTCTGGAAATTTATCCGTTAATTGTTGTGCAGAGCGAGGTCTATTGTCGAGGTGACAATCCCCGCATCTGCAGGGTATCTTTGTGATAGTACTCACATTTTTCCTTTTACAGCGAGCCTGTAACCGGTTTCTTTTTTATACTGCTATGGTGATAAAGAATCAGGTATAAGGAAATTCCATGAGTGAAGAAAAACGCAAAATGATCGCTGGTGAGCTCTATTTATCTGGCGACCCTACCCTCTGCGCCGATCGTCTGCGGGCCAGACATCTGCTGCATCGTTATAATCATTCTTCTCCGGATGCACAGCAAGAGCGTCAGTATATTCTGGCCGAATTGTTCGGTCGCGCCGGCGATGCATATATCGAGCCGAGCTTTCGCTGCGATTACGGCTACAATATCTTTCTCGGTTCCCATTTTTACGCCAATTTCGACTGCGTGATGCTGGACGTCTGTCCCATCCACATTGGAGATAACTGTATGCTGGCGCCGGGAGTCCATATTTATACCGCCACCCACCCCCTCGATGCCGATGCTCGTAACAGTGGTCAGGAATACGGTAAGCCCGTCACCATTGGTCATAACGTGTGGATCGGCGGCCGGGCGGTGATTAACCCCGGGGTAACCATTGGCGACAATGCGGTTATCGCCTCCGGCGCGGTCGTCACCAAAGATGTTCCGGCCTTTGCTGTCGTTGGCGGTAATCCGGCGCAGATCATCAAGCGGCTTCCGCAGCCAAATACGTAACTGTTATGCTTTTCTGTAACCGATCTGTTACTTTCACCCCGGAATATTGCAACATAAAATAGCCTTCAGGCTGAGCCTGCTATGCCCGGTCCGCCGGGCGCTCGTTGTTGGCTCATGGCAGAATTCGGGGACCAAGATGACAGAAATACAACGCCTGCTGACTCACACCATTGACGAACTCAACGTTCAGGAAAAACGCGATAATCGCCCGCGTTTTAGTATCAGTTTTATCCGCAACCATCCCGGGCTGTTTGTTGCCATGTATGCCGCGTTTCTGGCGACGCTGGTGGTCATGCTACGCTCTGAAACGCTGGTAGACTCGGTGTGGTTGCTGGTGGTGCTGTTCATCCTGTTCAACGCCTTTTTCTTCTTTGACGTCTATCCTCGCTATCGTTATGAGGATATCGATGTCCTCGATTTTCGCGTGTGCTACAACGGGGAATGGTACAACACCCGCTTTGTCCCCCGACAGCTGATCGATCGCATTCTTCAGTCGCCGGACGTCGATAGCGAGCAGAAGGCGCAGCTCAAAAAAATGGTCGCCACCAAAGGCGAGCTCTCCTTCTACGATGTCTTTACCCTCACCCGCGCCGGTGCTGCGCAATAAGGCGATTTAGCGTCCGTAGCGCCAGGAGATAGCGAGAAGCAGAGGTATTGCCATACCCAAGCACCAGTCCGCTCCGCGCTCGCTGCGGGTCGAGATAGAAATGACTTAACGCGGCAGGCGCCAGTTGAAACTGCCGCGCCTGCTGCGCCAGCATTCGGTCATTGACGCCCTCCATAGCGACCGTCAGATGCATCCCTCCTCCTCCGCCGAGAACCTCACACGGCACGGTGATCTCTTGCGCCAGCGCTTCGCGCAGCTGTTGTTGACGTTTGCGGTACAAACGGCGCATGGCCGCCAGATGGCGCGCATAGTGCCCCTTCTCAATAAACCTGGCCAGCGCGCGCTGTTCGGTACGGTGTCCGCCACGCAGCAGTGCGCCGATTACCGCCTGAGCAGCATCCGCCAGCGCGGACGGCATGACCATGAAGCCAATACGCAGCGCCGGAAAAAGCGTTTTGCTGAAGGTGCCGAGATACACCACCGGAGCGTCAGGGACCATCCCCAACATCGCCGGGATCGGTTCTCCGCTATGGCGAAACTCGCTGTCATAGTCATCTTCCACAATCCATGCCCCGTGCAGGCGGGCATACTCCACCAGCGCCAGACGTCGCGCAGCGCTCATGACGCTCCCGAGGGGATACTGATGAGAGGGAGAGGTGAAGATCAGCCGGGGCGGCTCCGCGACGCTGTCTGCTATTTGCATCCCTTCATCATCGACGGCCATCCCGCTGACCCGCAGCCCCGCCCGCAGGAAGACACTCCTGGCCCCCACATAACCCGGCTCTTCCACCCATACGCTATCGCCCGGGCTGGTCAGCAGTGAAGTACATAAATTAACGCCTTCCAGCGCCCCCTCGGTAATGACAATTTGCCGAATATCACAGCGGATCCCCCGGGAGAGCGCCAGATGGCGAGCGATAGCCTCCCGCAGCAGGGGGTCGCCTGCCGCCTCGCCATAGCCCAGCAGCGCGCTACCCTCGTCGCGTAAGACGTTATCCATCAGCCGCCGCCATAGCGGCAACGGGAAATAGTTCACCGCCGGCATGCCAGGGGTAAACAGCAGCGTCGGAGAGTCGCGGCGCATTGCGGCTGGCAGCCCCTGCAGCCGCTCAGGCAGCACGACGGGCGGCACCTTCATCGACTCTTCGCGGCAGGCGGCGAGCGGTACCACCTGCGTCCCCTGACGGCTCCGCGTCAGATAACCTTCCAGCGCCAGCTGCTCCAGTGCGGCATTGACCGTATTGCGCGACAGCTGCAGGTATCCGGCAATAACCCGCGAGCCGGGCAAACGGCAGCAGGCCGCCAGTGTTCCCTGCAGGATGGCATTGCGCAATGTGTGGTACAGCGCACGCTGCAGAGTTTCATCCTCACGCTGCCGTAACCCCTGCGCCAGCAACGCAAAAAATGCCTCGTCCGGTATATTCATTTCGCCTCCTCGTGGCCCCATAAAAACATACTCTGATGGCTCTTTTTATGGAACCAGCTAGCGCGTACGCTGCCAGCAAATCCCTGATGAGGAAACCGTAATGTGTGAATACAATCAGTTTGGACAGGCGCTCGGCGCCGCACTGCCTGACTGGCAACCGCGCCCCTGGCCGTCACGACAGGTATTGCAGGGTAGCCGCTGCCGCCTGGAACCACTGACCCCCGCCCATGCCAGCGATCTGTTTGCGGCCCACCAGCTGGCGCCTGACGCCCGCAGCTGGACCTGGCTGCTGCGTGAGCCAGAGAGCAGTCTCGCTGAATTTAGTGCCTGGGTAACGCAGGTGGCCACGCTGGCGGATCCGATCCATTTTGCCGTCGTTGACCAACAACACGGGAAAGCGATCGGCTCGCTGGCGTTAATGCGTATCGATGCCGCCCACGGCGTGGTCGAGGTGGGGCATGTGCATTTTTCGCCGTTATTAAGTCGGACCGCCATGGCGACCGAAGCGCACTGGCTGTTGATGCAGTATGTCTTCGACACGCTTGGCTACCGGCGCTATGAATGGAAATGCAACAGTCTTAATATCCCCTCAGCCCGGGCGGCAAGGCGGCTGGGGTTTCAGTACGAAGGACGTTTTCGCCAGGCGCTGGTGAGCAAAGGACACAACCGGGACACGGACTGGTTTTCGGTAATAGACGGCGAATGGCCGCAGCTGGATAACGCCATGCGGCAATGGCTGGCCGTCGACAATTTTACCGCCGACGGCCAGCAGCGCCGTCCCCTGGAGAGTTTCCGTTAACGACGTTTTTTACGCCCCTGTACCGCTTTGAAGCGGGGGTTACTCTTACAGATCACATACAGCCGCCCTTTGCGCTTGACCAGCTGGCAATCAGGGTGGCGCTGTTTGGCGCGGCGTAATGAGTTGACGACCTGCATCATGCTTTCCTTTTGGCATCAATAAAGCCGCCGAAACGCTGGCGGAAACGGGCTGCACTGCCTTCACTGGCGAACGTTTTTTGTTTGCCCGTGTAGTACGGATGCGATTTCGAGGAGACGTCGATCGTCACATACGGAAATGTTTCGCCATCGAGCTCAATCACGCGATCGGTGCGAATAGTTGATCCGACTTTAAAATACTCATTCGCGCTGGTGTCGTGAAACACCACCGTACGATAGGGAGGATGAATATGGGCTTTCATGATGACCTCTTTATTACGTTATAACATAACAACAAGGTTACGCCGTGCTGTGACAAAGATCAACCCTGCTTAATTTAAGGGTAAGGGTGAAAAGGCGAGTTTCCCCGCCTTTGGCTTCAGGGTGCCAGACGGTGGGCGATGGCGCGGAGCTGTTCCGCGATAGCCTGCAGATCTTTTCCCTCCTCGACTCGGGCACCGCTGGAATGGCGTATCACCAGGCGTGCCGGCAGGATGGATGAGGTATGCGACGCGCCGCTGGTACTGGCGAGGATCCGCCGCACAGCCTCCTTCCCCTGCAGATCGAGATCCAGCGACACCGTACTCAGTGCCGGATAGAAAAACGAGCTTTCGTAGGTATCGTCATAGCCAATAACGGACTTCTCACCCGGCACCGCCACCTGATGCTGATGGAAAGCGCTGAGCACCCCCAGCGCCATCTGGTCATTACCTACCAGCACGGCGCTGAAATTGGGCGTTTCGCGCAGCATCTGCAGTGCACCAGCATAGCCGCTTTGCGCATCCCAGTTGCCATGCAGAATAGTCACCGGCTTCAGGCCGTAGCCATCAAGGGTTTCCAGCCAGCTTTTTAGCCGGAGCTTGGCCGACACCGAGCTGTCCGGCCCCGCCAGCAACGCGATCTCCCGATGCCCCATCTCATAGAGATATTTGACGCTGGCCCGGGTACCGTCCGCCGGGTTAAACGAAACGTTAAACACGGAGCTGTAGGGATCGACATCGAGAAAAAGGCAGACGATATCATCATTGTCAGCGGCGATTTTCTGCGCCTGTTCGGTCTCCAGCGGCACGTTGATAATGACCTTGTCCACCCGCTGAGATTTCAGCTCATTGATAGAATCCTGGATACTTTGGTTGACGCTCTCATCGATCATCGAAATCAGTACCTGATAACCTTCCAGATTGGCATAGCGTTTTACCGCCGCCGCCACCTGGGAAGGCGCATGCCAGGCCAGCGAAATAGTCACCAGACCGACCGTCTGACTCTCCTTTCCCACCAGCTGCTGCGCCAGCCGGTTTGGCACATAGCGTAAGGCCTCTATCGATTTCTCCACCTTGCGGCGCGTCGCTTCGGATACATTGGCAGATTTATTGAGTACCCTGGACACGGTCTGGTAAGAGACGCCTGCATGACGGGCAACGTCTTCCAGAGTAGCGCTTTTAGACTTCATGGTCCGGTTCCTTATGTTGTTATCTCATGATTGTAACAGGGGCCATTTGAAAAAACGCTCACCGCCACTTCTCATTGCAAAAAAACACCTATAAAAGTATTACGTTCACAATACAGTGAATTGTGAATCATCTCACCCATCGCAACAAAAACCAGTGTGATTATTTGCAGTTAGTCACACAATAATCATATCTCATTTGCCTGAAGTTACATTTAGGCATTTTATGACATCAGTTATGTGAACGTAATACAAAACAATAAGAGGATAGAGATGAACACTACACTGCGCGCCCTTTCAGTCGCGTTAGCCGCTGCGCTAATCGCCCCTTCCGCATTTGCGGCTTCTGCCGCGATCCCGACGATCGATTTCCATGGCTATATGCGCGCCGGGGTTGGGGTCTCCGGCGATGGTAGCGAAGCGGAATGGCAAAAAAATAAGCTGGGCCGTTTGGGGAACGAGTCGGATACCTATGGCGAGCTGGAGCTGGGCTCTGAGGTCTACAAGAAAGATGACGTCAGCTTCTATCTCGACAGTATGGTCAGCATGGTCTCCGACGGCTCTAACGATAATGAAACCACGCTGAACGATGATGCACAGTTCGGCTTACGTCAGCTGAACCTGCAGATCAAAGGGCTGATCCCGGGCGATCCAAATGCGGTGATCTGGGGGGGTAAACGTTACTACCAGCGCCACGATCTGCATATCATCGATACCAAATACTGGAACATATCCGGCTCCGGGGCCGGGGTGGAAAACTACACCCTCGGCCCGGGCGCCGTCTCGCTGGCCTGGATCCGCGGCGATGCCAACGATGTTGACTATCGCGTCGATGGCGACAGCAACGTCAATATTAACTATATCGATTTACGCTACGCGGGCTGGAAGCCGTGGGCGGGCTCGTGGACCGAATTCGGTATCGACTACGCGATGCCAAACACCACGAAAAAACAGGATAGCTACGGCGGACTGTACGATGCTGACAACGGCGTCATGCTGACCGGTGAAATCAGTCAGGATATGCTGGGCGGCTATAACAAAACCGTGCTGCAGTACGCCAACAAAGGCCTGGCGCAGAACATGGTCTCCCAGGGCGGCGGCTGGTACGATATGTGGAACTACGTGAACGACGCCACCGGTTACCGTGTGATTAACACTGGCTTGATCCCCATTACTGAGAAGTTCTCCATCAACCATGTCCTGACCTGGGGCTCAGCGGATGACATTACCGACTATACCGACAAAACGCGGATGCTGTCGCTGGTCGCGCGCGGACAATACCAGTTCACCGACTATGTGCGCCTGATTGGCGAAGTTGGCGGTTTCTATCAGAAAGACAGCTACAACAATGGCACCAGCTACAAACAGGCGGGTGAGAAATACACCATTGCGCTGGGCCTGGCGGACGGGCCAGACTTTATGTCACGTCCGGAATTACGCATTTTTGCTTCATACTTGAATGATTCCGAGGATGGTAAACCGTTTGAAGACCAGACGGCGAATAATACCTGGAATTTCGGCGTGCAGGTCGAGGCCTGGTGGTAATCGCGCGCGGCTATGACTAATACGTTATTTTTATCTCCTGCTGTAAGACTGTTAATTATCTTCCGGTAAAGTTTATTGCCACTGCTGTCTTTGTCTTATTTTCGGGATAACCTGTTTTCAGGTTATCCCGTTTTATTTATTTCCGGGCGGCAAAATGTTCATCCAAAAGCTGACGCAGCGCATCGGACTGTTTACCGAAAATGGCATGCACCTGCTGACCAAGAATAATAACGCCCAGCGCCCCCTGCTGCTGTAATGCGTCCGTATCTACGTCTGCAAGATGACGAACCGTCACGCGCAGACGCGTAATACAGGCATCCACTTGCGTAATATTCGCTTCGCCACCAAAGGCCTGAATAAGCGCCTCAATTTGCTGTTTTTCCGCCTCGCTTAATGGCTGTGCCGGACGCGCAGGAGAGAAATAGTGCAGGAAGGATTTTAAACTCACCATAATAAACTCCAGGTTTAAGATAAAAAAAAGCCTGCTCGTCAGAGCAGGCGTGGAAAAGAAGAAATTACGCGTGACGACGGAGAATACGACAATCCCATGCTGACAGGCTCAGCGGAGCCGACACCGCCGCGTCGGTCAGGCAATCCCAATACCCTTGCGGCAGAGTCAGGGTATGGCTTTGGGCGCTGTAGTTCTGCAGGAAGATAAATGCGTTGTCACCGTCAGTGCGCGCAGTGGCCACCACGCCGGGTGGTAACTCCGTCGCTATCGCCCGCGGCAGGGCCAGCTCCTTGCTCAGGGCGCTAAAGAAATCGCGCTGGAAGGCTAAATCGTTGCGGGAGGCCACATGCCAGGCTTTGCCTTTCCCGAACTCGTTCACCGTCACCGCCGGCCGTCCGGCATAAAAATCATCCCGGTAGGTGGCCAGCGCCTGGGCGCTCTCGGTATGGATCAGTTCGCAGAGATGGCGCACCTGATAAGGGCCCTGCAGACCGCACTGATTCCCGGCAAGCCCCTGCACCAGATTAAACTCGCCGTCATTGAGGCAGTCGATCTCTTCCGCCCAGATCCCCAGCAGATTGCGCAGCGGGCCCGGGAAGCCGCCGAGATAGCAGAGATCGGACTCATTGACGATGCCGGTCCAGTAGGTGGTCACCAGGTGGCCGCCGCTGGCGACAAACGCCTCTGCCCGCCCGGCAAAGCCGTCGCGCACCATATATAACATCGGGGCAATCACTAACTGGTACGGCGTTAAATCAACATCGGCGTCAATCACATCGACGGCGATGCCCTGCTCCCAGAACGGGCGGTAGTGCTCGTTGACCGTCTTCTCATATTCCATCCCAAGATTGCGTGGCCCCTGGGCATCATCCAGCGCCCAGCGGTTCTGCTGGTCGAAGATAATCGCTACTTTCGCCTCGGTGCGACAGCCCCTCACCTCCGGCAGCTTACTGAGGATCTCGCCCAGCTGGCAGACTTCACGGCCAATGCGGGTATCAATGTGCCCAACGTGGTCGACCACCGCGCCGTGAAATTTCTCTACTGACCCGCGACTCTTCCGCCACTGGAAATACTGCACCGAGTCGGCACCATGCGCTACCGCCTGCAGCGAGGAGAGAATATGCATTCCCGGCTTCTTCAGTTTGCTGGTCGGCTGCCAGTTGGTGGCGCCCGGTGTGGACTCCATCAGCACAAACGGCTTACCACCCTTCAGGCTGCGCATCATGTCGTGATACATCGCGGTGTAGCAGGCCAGCGCGGTTTCGTCTTTATCGCGGTGCCACATCGGATAGCTGTCCCAGGAGATGAAATCCAGCGCCTCCGCCAGCTGCCAGTAGTCGTAATCGTAGAAATATTCCATAAAATTGGTGGTCACTGGCAGAGCGGCATTCGCCGCTTTCAGCGGGGCAATTTCATGGCGGCAAAAATCGGTCACCTGAGCGGTGTTAAAACGGCGCCAGTCAAGATTGAGACCGTGGATCGACACCTCGCCCTGCGGCGCAGGCGATTCAATCTGCGACCAGTCGGTATAGGTATGGCTCCAGAAGGTACTCCACCAGGCCTGGTTGAGATCCTCCAGGGTCTGGTAACGCGCCTTCAGCCAGTCGCGAAAACGGTTCTGGCAGAGATCGCAATGGCATTCACCGCCATATTCGTTGGAAATATGCCAACCCAGCACGGCCGGGTGTGAGGAGTAACGTTCTGCGAGCAGGCTATTGATTTTCAGGGTCTTCTCGCGATAGACCGGCGACGACATACAATGATTGTGACGGCCGCCGTGCAGGGCCGGCACCCGATCGCGCCCTACCCGCAGAACCTGCGGATAGCGTTGCGACATCCACGCCGGACGCGCGCCGCTCGGCGTGGCCAGAAAAACATGTATACCGGCGGCATACAGTTTATCCAGAATAGTGTCCAGCCAGGCGAAATCAAATACCCCTTCGCGTGGCTCAAGTTTCGCCCAGCTAAATATTCCCACCGACATCACATTGCATTTTGCCTGCTGCATCATGGCAATGTCTTTATCAATAATATCGGGGTCATTCTCCCATTGCTCCGGATTATAATCCGCGCCATGCAGCAGCGTATTAACCTTCGGATGTAAAGGTGCAAATTTATTCATAATAAACTTCCTGAAAAGAACGACAAAAAATTAATTAAATACTTTTACCGACGGCAATACTTTTCCCTGACAATCAAATAGCGCCTGATTTTCACGTGCATTGCCCTCTTTCCACTCGTCATGGATATATTTCATTCCCGCCGGCGTGGCCCAGGTATTTCCCGGCACGGCAATCCATGTAGGCTCCCAATAGAAAATACCTTTACCGCGCTGGTCAGGCACATCAACCACCGCCTGCATTAAATCGTGAATATAGTTATATTGTCCCTGTACGGTGGCGGGATATCCCCCATCCTTTTCTTCTTTCGCCTGGAAACTATTTTCCGCGTTGTCGCAGTTGGCCAGGGTATAGGCGTAGGCCGCCTCGACGACGATAACGTCTTTGTTATAGCGTTTGCTAATGTCATCCATATTGGCCTTCAGAGCGCTGATCGGGCCATTCCAGTAGGTGTACATCGACAGCCCAATCACGTCATACGGCACATGGCGTTTATCAATCTCATCAAACCACCAGCGGAAGGTATCATTTTTGGTCCCTTCGGCCAGATGCAGCATGATTTTCACCTGCTCGCCGTGGCGCAGGTTCTCCTTCAGGCCATCGATAGCCGCGTTCAGCAGGCCGGCCAGCCGGTCGAATTCTCCGCCACCCTGCCCCCAGCTTTTCCCTTCCGGCCACAGGATGCCGCCGTTGATTTCATTGCCAATCTGCACCATATCCGGCAGCACGCCCGCCTGCTTAAAGCGGGCGATAGTATCGCGGGTATAGTCATGAATCGCCGTTTTCAGCTGCGGGTAATCCATCTTTTCCCAGGCTTTCGGCTTGAACTGCTTGCCGGGATCGGTCCAGAAATCGCTGTAATGAAAATCAAGCAGCAGCTTCATCCCCTGGGCTTTCGCCCGCTTCGCCAGCGCCAGGGTGGTGGCCAGATCATTGTTCCCGCCGCCATAGTCCTCGCCGCTCGCCGATTGCGGATCAACCCACAGACGGAGGCGGACATAGTTGACGCCGTTCTCTTTCAGAATGGCGATCGGATCCTTGCGCTGATTATTCTGGTCGTAAAAGGTCGCCCCGTGTTTTTCCGCATCCAGCAGCGTGGAGATATCCGCGCCTTTGATAAAGTCCGCTGGCATGGCGTGAAACGCGCGGGTTTCAAGCGCGTCCGCGGCCAGTGAAGGAAGGGAAAAACTGCATGCCAGACAAACCGCAAGCCATGCGGGTGTGAATCTTTTCATGTGCTTATCCTTTAGTACTGCCCGAGGTCAGGCCGGAGACGAAGTATTTTTGTAGCGCCAGATAGAGGATCGCCACCGGTACGGCAATCAGCACTGCCCCCGCCGCGTAGGTGGTGTAGCTGGCACCCATTTTTTGCGCCACCAGGTTATACAGACCGATAGGCAGCGTGTATTTATCCGGGGTACGCAGGATGGTGCTGGAGAGGATAAAATCCCCCAGCGGACCAGTGAACGAGAACAGCGCCACCACCGCGAGGATCGGCCTCGACAACGGCATGATGATCTCGATAAAGATGCGAAAGCTGCTGGCGCCGTCCATGCGAGCGGACTCATCCAGGTCTTTGGGGATCGCATCGAGATACCCCTTCATCAGCCAGGTATTCATCGGGATCATCCCGCCGACGTAGATCAGCACCAGCGCCAGATGGCTGTTAATCAGGCCAAGCAGCTGCGACAGGACGAAGATCGCAATCAGTGCAGAAAACTGCGGGATCATCTGCAGCAGCAGGAACAGCATCAGCCCGTTCTGCCGCCCTTTAAAGCGGAAGCGGGAGAAGGCGTAAGCGGTAAAGCTGACGCTAATCAGGGTCAGCACCATGGTCAGGAAGCTGATTTTCATCGAGTTCCAGTACCAGGTGAGGTAATTCACATTGCCATTAAACAGATCGGCATAATGCTGGAACGACACATTTTCCGGAATGATTGAGGTACTGAGCAGGCTATTGCCGGCGTTCAGCGACGCCCCGACCGTCCAGACCAGCGGATAGATAATCACCACCGAGACCAGGATGACCACCAGCCAGGTGAGAGAGAGTCGGATCCACTTTTCGCGTTTAATACTGGGTGATTGAGCCATGTTGCTTCCCTTACGCCATGTCGTCATTTTTGAAGGATTTGGTGGCGCGGAACTGCCACAGCGCCAGGCCGACGACAAAGATCGACAGCAGGATCGTGATGGTCGCCGCGATGGCGTACTGCGACGAGGACATCGTCAGCTTATAGATCCACGACACCAGAATATCCGTCCCGCCGGCGTTAGAGCCCGCCACCGCAGGACCGCCGTTGTTGAACAGGTAAATGATGTTGAAGTTATTAAAGTTGAAGGTGTACTGGGTGATGATGATCGGCGCGATCGCGTACAGCACCAGCGGCAGAGTAATGGTACGCAAGCGGGTAAAGGCGCTGGCGCCGTCCATCGTTGCGGCTTCATACAGATCGTCCGGGATCGCCTGTAACACGCCGGTGGTCATGGCAAACACAAACGGGAAACCAAGCCAGGTCTGCATCATGATCAGCGCCGTTTTAGTCCAGAACGGATCGGTGAGCCATGCCTTAGGACTGATGCCGAAGAAGGACAGGATCGCGTTGTTGATGACCCCGAAGGAGTCGTTGAACATCCCGGCAAAGACGAGGATGGTGACAAACCCCGGCACCGCCCACGGCAAAATAAAGATGGTGCGGATCAACGGCTTAAAGCGCAGATCTTTTTGGTTGACCAGAATGGCCAACAGCACGCCCACCGTACACTGCAGGGTGGTCGCCAGCAGTGTCCACACCACCGTCCACTGCAGCACATCCAGGAAAGTGGAGCGCCAGATGGAGAGGGTAAAAATATTGACGAAGTTTTTCAGCCCCACCCAGTCAACCAGCTTCGCTGGCGGCGTGTGGTAGAGGTTGTAGTTGGTGAAAGCGATGGCGAAACCAAACAGAATCGGAAAGATCACCACAAAGACCAGCAAAATAAAGCCCGGGGTGATCATCAGGTATGGAAAGCCGTCGCTCAGCAGCATCTGGTACTGCTTACGCACGCTGTTGAGGGCGATCCCCTCATCACGTTTTTTACCGTTGAGCCACGCATCACGCAGCGAGAGAAAATAGATCAGCACGCCAAAGGCGACGATCAGTACGCTGATAATCCCCTCGGCTAACAGGAAGATAGAGTTATCCCGCGGTACCTCCTCGCCCAGGGTATATAGCCCCCACAGCCCCTCGCGCAGGAAATCATAAAAAATACCCAGAAAGCTGCTCAGCAGCACCAGGAAGACCAGCCCTTTCAGCCACTGGCGATGATAAAACTGACCGAAACCCGGCACGATTGCCAGCAGCAGGCCGCACCACGCATGCCGCCCGGGCCCGCGCGCGTCGCTAAAATTTTCGCTGGAATGGATGCTCACACTCGACTCCTTCTACAAACGGGAGGTCCCCCTCCCGCTCTGTGACTTCACGTGACGGTGAATTACTGATTGCTGGCCTGCATTGCTTCGATCTGCATCTTGATCTGTTTCACCGCGTTATCGAGCGCGGCCTGCGGCGCCTGCTTGCCGGTAAGGCTCAGTTCAAGCGCGGCGTTGGCCGGCCCCCACACTTCGCCCATCTCCGGAATGCCCGGCATGGCCATTGCCCGCGCCGACTGTACGGCGACAGCGCTCGCCTTTTCGTCGTTTTTAATCACCGGATCGTCAATCATCGCCTTCAGCGGCGGAATTTCACCGGTTGCGATGTAGCGGGCTTTCACATACTGCGGCTGGTTGATGAACTCGATAAACTGTTGCGCCAGCGCTTTGTCTTTACTCCAGGTCGATACCACATAGCCCTTCACGCCGAGGAAGGAGCTCATTGGCTTGCCGTCCGGCAGAGTTGGTAGCGGCACCACGCCATAGTTGATGCCTGCGGCTTCATACGGCTGGAAGGCCCAGGGACCGTTGATTACCGCCGCCGCTTTTTTCTCGGTAAACAGCGAATCGATGGCATTCAGCCCGTTATCGCCGAGGATCCCCGCCGGGAAGGCCTGCTCGGCATAGAATTTTTTCAGGAAGGTAACGGCTTCCACTGCGCCGGGGGTATTGAGGCCCACCTGCTGCGGATTAAAGCCGCCGCTGTCGTTTTTAGCGAAGATATAGCCGCCCATCGGGCCAATGGCTCCCCAGCTGTAGTAGATCTGATCAAACTTGGCCAGCAGACCGTATTTGTTCTGTTCGCGCTGGGTCTTCGAGTAGTCGAGCCAGGCCTGCAGGCTGTCCAGCGGCTTGTCGATCAGGTCCTTGTTGTAAATAAGCACCAGGGTTTCCACCGCCTTCGGGATCCCGTACAGCGCGTTGTCCATGCGGAAGGCATTGATGGAGGCTGGCGTAAAGGCATCCTGTTTCGCCTGATCGACATTGAGCGGTGAGAGAAGTCCCTGAACCACGGCACCGCCGAGCTGGTCATTCGGGATCACCAGCACGTCCGGCCCGATACCCGCCGGCCCGTCAAGGCGCAGCTTTTCCAGCTGCTGGGCATAAGGCATCTCCTGCAGATTGACCTTCACGTTGTACTGCTTCTCAAAATCACTGACCGCGGTTTTAATACCCGCGGATTTCTTAATGTCTTCCCAGACGTTGAGCTGGCCGGCGGCATGCGCCTGCAGGCTGGTGAGTTGCCCCGCCGCCAGGGTGGTAAGGATTAGTGCAGCAAGCGTGTTCTTTTTCATTATCAACCTCATGTGAAGGTATAACAATTTAATGGTTTTTATGTGACTTACGTCTGTCAGTTAGAAAAATAAATCATTTCAAACTGCCGTGTTACATGGAAAACATGTTCTGATTCGCTTTTGTTATACGCTACGCTTTTATCGTTGATAAAACTACCATAAGCTGCCAGTTGTGTGATCATCCTTGCAGAAATGAAACGTCCCTGTATGGCGCAAAATCCGCGGAAGTTATAGTCGGGCCATGACTTTACTGCTGTTGAACATCGTCACACCGATTTGTTACACGTAATACAAATCACACTCAACATAGTGACAAACCAACGGCAAATAACAGCTACTCACTCCGGGGAATGTGGATGTCCAATATACGACTGAGGAATGTCACCAAAAGGTTCGGCAGCACGGTGACGCTGCACCAGGTCAATCTCGATATTGAAGATGGCGAGTTTGCGGTCTTCGTCGGCCCTTCCGGCTGTGGAAAATCGACGCTGCTGCGCATGATTGCCGGACTGGAAGAGGTCAGCGAAGGAGAAGTGCTGATCGGCGATGAGGTGATGAATGATGTGGTGCCCGCCCGCCGTGGCGTGGCAATGGTCTTCCAGTCCTATGCGCTCTATCCGCATATGACCGTGGCGGAGAATATGGGCTACGGGCTGAAGGTGAATAAGGTGCCGAAGGAGGAGATCCGCCGCCAGGTGGAAATGGTGGCCAAAACCCTGCAGCTCTCGCACCTGCTGGACCGTAAACCGAAGCAGCTCTCCGGCGGCCAGCGGCAGCGCGTGGCCATTGGCCGCGCGATCGTGCGTAATCCCCGGGTGTTTATGTTCGATGAGCCGCTCTCTAACCTTGATGCGGAGCTGCGCGTCGATATGCGCCTGCATATTGCCCGCCTGCACCAGGAGCTGAAAACCACCATGGTGTATGTCACGCACGATCAGGTGGAAGCGATGACCCTGGCCGATAAAATCGTGGTCATGAACTACGGAAAGGTAGAACAAATGGGTTCGCCGATGGCGCTATATTACAATCCGGTCAACAAATTCGTCGCCGGCTTTATCGGCTCGCCAAAGATGAACTTTTTGCCGGCCGTCGTCAGCGACTGGCAGCCGGAACGCCTAACGGTCACCCTCGCGCAGGACCATCAGCTGACCCTGAACATCGCCACCCAACCGCTGAAGCCCGGCGCCGCGGTAACGTTGGGGATCCGGCCAGAACACCTCACTCCGGAAGTTACTACCGGTACGGTGGTGGAGTTTCAGTGTGAAGTGGTGGAGCGTCTGGGTAACAATACTTACCTGTTTGGTCAGTGCTACGGCCACGATAACGTCAAGGTTTTGCTGCCCGGCGACGTCCATTTCCGCCCGTGGCAGAAGATTAATCTGGCCTTCGACGACCGCTTCTGCATGGTGTTTGATGAGAACGATCTGCGCATCAGCGCCGACATCACGGCTCCGGATGCGCACTAGCTAACATATTGCTGTCATCTGCGCAGCGTATGCTGTGACTGAATGCCGGAATACACCCTGCCCGGCATTCACACCCTCATTTTTATTCTGCTGCATCGGAATCATCCTTCTCTCCCGGCATCGCAGGCACTTGTGATGCCGGCTTTTTTCCCTGAGCGGCATTCTTTCTCCCGCTGCGCCCGGTTTATCTTTCGCATATACTGATGGCAACCCGCGAGATAAAAAGGATACAGGCATGAGGACCCGGCATCTGGTAGCGCTGTTTACAGGGGTGCTGATACTGGCCATCATCCTGCCCATCTCCTTCAGCATCTGGCAGGCAGCGCGGCAGGCCAAAATGCAGTTCTATCGTGAACTGGATGATTATTCCAACCGTATCGTCGTTCGGACGCTGCAGGTCGCTGACCAGGCCCGGGAAGCGCTGCGAGAGGCCGACGCACACACCGCCGCCTCCTGTAGCCCTGAACATCTGCTTACGCTCCGCCGCATTGCCTACACTCACCGCTATATCCAGGAAGTGCTCTGGCTACGCGATTCCGTACCACAATGCTCCTCCCTGGAAGACCATAGCGTCGCGGTCACCTTTCCACCGCCGGACCACATTGCCCCCGACGGCTATCGCACCTGGCTGACCTCAATTAACGATCTTGGCCTCGATCATCAGATGACGGCCATGGGCAGCCAACAGCATATGGTGATGATCGATCCCATCTCCTTTATCGATGTGGTTCCCGCCAGCGAAGAGAAGATCCATACCATGCTGTTTGGTTTGGACCACATGAAAATGGTGATCAGCAGTCAACCGCTGCCGGCGAAAGTCTGGCAACGTATAAAAGATCCACATGTGGATATGCTCACGCTGGATAACACGGTCTACCGGATCCAGCGCATTCCCGAGCTGGGCTCTGGCATCGTGACCTGGTCTTCCACCCTACCGCTGCAGCAGCGCATTCGACAGCAGCTGATCTTCTGGCTCCCTGCCGGCATCTTCACCAGCCTGCTCGCCACCTGGCTGCTGCTGCGCCTGCTCAGGCACCTGCGTTCACCACGCAACAGTATGCTGGACGCACTCAACTCCGAAGCGATTCAGGTTTACTATCAGCCGATAATCTCGTTGCAGGACGGGAAAATTGCCGGCGCAGAAGCGTTGGCCCGCTGGCAGCAACCCGATGGCACCTTTTTATCGCCAGATATTTTTATTCCTCTGGCCGAACAGACTGGGCTTATCACGCAGCTGACGGAAGATATCGTCAGGAAAATTTTTACCGACCTGGGGCCCTGGCTGCAGCAGCGCCCGGAAATACATATCTCCATCAACCTGTCGGTGGATGATTTACGCTCGCCCACCCTGCCGACGTTGTTACACGATCAGCTGCAGCACTGGGGGATCGCCGCCGAACAGATCATCCTTGAGATCACCGAGCGCGGGTTTGTCAACCCGGAGAGCACCCTGCCGGTGATCGCGCACTACCGTCAGGCCGGCCACCGCATTTCGATTGATGACTTTGGCACCGGCTACTCCAGCCTGAGCTATCTGCAGGAGCTGGACGTCGACACGCTGAAAATCGATAAATCCTTTGTCGATACCCTCGAATACCGGCCGCTGACGCCGCATATTATTGAAATGGCCAAAGCGCTCAATCTGGCCACCGTTGCCGAAGGGGTGGAAACGGAAAGCCAGCGCGACTGGCTGCGCCAGCACGGCGTCCAGTACGCCCAGGGATGGCTGTACAGCAAAGCACTGCCAAAAGAGCAGTTTATTCTGTGGGCGGAAAATAACCTCCAAGTGCAGTAAGCAACAGGAGCAATAAGCAGAAGCCAGCGGGTGTAGCCACTTCGCCGCCCGTGCCTGGGCGCTACTTCAGATAGGATTTAATGACCTGCATCACCGTCTCCAGATCCGCTTCACGCTGTGTCTCTTCAGGCTCTTTCACCACATGGTCGGTCAGATGCCCCTGAATAACCTGCAGCATCATACCGTTGACCGCGCCACGGATCGCCGCCAGCTGCTGTAGCACCTCAGCGCACTCATGCTCGCGATTGAGCATTTTCTCTAACGCGGTACTCTGCCCCTGAATCTTTTTCAGTCGGGTCAGTAACATTTTTTTGTGTCGAACTGTATGTGACATTGCACGATCCACCGTTTCATTCTGTCCGTGATTACCGACCTTCATCATCAGTAACGCCTGCCAGCATAGCATGATCCCTTTTGTCAGCCGCTTTTTCTACTGGGGGGTAGTATTTTACTACTGGGGGGGAGTAGGATAAAGGCACTTTTGGCAAGGATCCCGATATGAACGATTTCACTTCCCTTCTGCAGCAGGGCAATGCCTGGCTGTTTATTCCCAGCGCGATACTGCTCGGTGCCCTGCACGGCCTTGAACCGGGCCATTCAAAAACCATGATGGCCGCCTTTATCGTGGCGGTACGAGGAACGTTAAAACAGGCGATACTGCTGGGGCTTGCGGCGACGGTTTCGCATACGGCGGTCGTCTGGCTGATCGCTATGGCCGGCCTGTGGTTTGGCCGCGGCTGGAACGCACAGACCTCTGAACCGTGGTTTCAGCTGATCTCGGGGATAGCGATTGTACTGATTGCCTGCTGGATGCTCTGGCGCACCTGGCGCGAATCGCAGCCCCATACGCACTCTCATCATCCGCACGCTCATGAACATGAACATGAACATCATCACCATAAACATGACCATCACCATGCGCCTTCATCCGCCGCGCCGCTGGTGGCGGAAGAGTGGCAGGACGCACATCAGCGGGCTCATGCGCAGGAGATCAATCGACGCTTTGATGGCCGCCAGGTGACGACCGGGCAGATCGTACTGTTTGGCCTGACTGGCGGGCTGATCCCCTGCCCGGCGTCCATTACCGTGCTGCTTATCTGTTTACAGCTGAAGAAATTCTCGCTGGGCGCCACGCTGGTGCTGGGCTTTAGCGTCGGTCTGGCGCTGACGCTGGTCGCTTCCGGGGCCATCGCCGCCCTGAGCCTGAAACATGCCACCCGCCGCTGGCCGTGGCTTAACGACCTCTCGCGCAAGGCGCCCTGGATCTCAGGCTTACTGATCATCGTGGTGGGGATTTACATGATGCTTCATGGCCTGAGCGGCCTGTAAGCGATGAAAGGCCCTCTCCGTGATGAAGAGGGCGAGTCATTAATTCAGGAGACGGTTTGCTGGGGAGTGCTGACCGCTTTGCGAGTGACGGGTCGGCTAAACCACGGCAGGCACAGCTGGATCAGCGGGCCAATCGCCAACGCGTAAATCACCGTGCCGACGCCAAACTTGCCCCCCAGCAGCCAGCCAATCACCAGCACAGAGAGCTCGATCGCCGTCCGGATACCGCGCAGTGACCAACCAGTGCGAGCGTGCAGGCCAGTCATTAAGCCATCGCGCGGCCCGGGGCCAAAGCCCGCGCCAATATACATCCCGGTAGCGATAGCGTTCAGCACAATCGCCACCACCAGCAGTGTACTGCGGGCTACCAGCGACTCCAGCGGCGGCAGGACGGCCAGCGTGGCGTCCGCCGCCAGTCCCAGCACGATAACGTTACTCACCGTGCCGAGCCCTGGCATCTGGCGGATTGGGATCCACAGTAGCAGCACCGCCGCGCCGGTGAGAATAATCACCGTACCGAAACTGATCCCCAGCTGTTTTGCCACCCCGAGATGGAAAACATCCCACGGATCGGCGCCAAGATTGGCATGCACGAAGAGCGCCGTGGACACGCCGTAAAGCACCAGACCAATATATAACTGCAGCAGGCGACGAAGCATATTTTTTCCTCAACATCATTGCGAATGCCTTCATCATCAGCAAAAATGGACTGATAATTAATGGCCAGTTTTGGAAAAGTGGATCGCTATGTCAGCCCGACGCTTTGGAACCCAATCCCTGGTACGCCTGCTCGGCAACTGGCAGGAGTCCAGCTCACGCACGCCGCTATGGCGCCAGCTGGCGGAAGCGCTCCGCCTGCTGATCCTTGATGGTCGCCTGACGCTGCAAACGCGCCTGCCCGGCGAGCGCGAGCTGGCGACGGCCCTGAACGTCAGCCGGACCACCATCGCCAGCGCGCTCGGCCAGTTGCGGGAGGAGGGTTTTCTCTACAGCCGTCAGGGGAGCGGGTCACGCATTGTTTTGCCGGAACGCCCCGCCGATCTTCCTCTGCCTACCGGCATCTCATCTACGCTTAATCTCTCTACCGCCGCGCTCAGCGCCGGGCCGGAAGTCCATCAGGCCTTCCAGCATGCCATGACCCTGCTCCCGTCCTATCTGACGCAAACTGGCTACGATCAACATGGATTGCCAGTGCTGCGGGAGGCCATTGCCCGGCACTATAGCGAACGCGGTCTACCGACGCGGCCCGATGAGGTGATGGTCGTCAACGGCGCCCTTAGCGCCTTCGCATTGATCCTGCGCCTGTTTACCGGCCCGGGTGACCGGGTGGTCATTGACGCTCCAACCTATCCCATGGCGATTAGCGCGATTCAGGGTGCCTCCTGCCGCCCGATCGGCGTCGCGCTCCCGCAGCAGGGATGGGACTGTGATGGATTGGCGGCGACTATTGCGCAGACCGCGCCGCGTCTGGCATGGCTGATGCCGGATTTTCACAATCCCACCGGGCGCTGTATGGATGCCCCCACCCGCCAGCGGGTCGCGGATATCGCCGCCAGGACGCGAACAACGCTGGTAATCGATGAGACCATGGCCGACCTTTGGTACAACGCGCCCCCGCCCCCGCCGCTGGCCTGCTTTAATCCCGATGCCGCGGTGATCACCATTGGTTCGGCCGGGAAAAGTTTCTGGGGAGGACTGCGCATCGGCTGGATCCGCGCCAGTGCGCGAACCATCGCCTCGCTTATTCAGGCCCGTGATTCCCTGGATTTAGGTACACCGCTGCTGGAGCAGCTGGCCTGCAGCTGGTTGCTGGACAATGCCGCAACGTTGCTGCCGCCGCGTCGGGAGATGCTGAAGGCGCGCCGGGACATGTGCGAAACGCTGATGGCGGAATATTTTCCCCGCTGGCGATTTGCGGCGCCGGAAGGTGGGCTCTCTTTTTGGGTGGAACTCCCTGACATGCTGGCCACCCTGTTCTCTGCGCGCGCGGAAAGCCAGGGGATCCATATCGGTACCGGTACGCGATTTGGTCTGGAGGGGGCGTTCGATCGCTATTTACGGCTGCCGTTTACGCTGCCGGATGAAGCATTGCGCCAGGCCTTCTCCACGCTACAACCGCTGTGGCAAAGCCTTGCAGAGCAGAAGGAAAATACGCGTCTGCGGAAAATAATATAACAAAATATCGACGGGCTGGGTTCAGCCCGTCAAATGACCGTCATCCATGAGGTATATGAGATGTTTTTATAAAATTGCCGGGATATCCTGCCCTCTGGTTATGGCAACCCGATGATAGAAATAAGGCAATTTCATTAATGCTGGCGCGGAATAGGAAACCCTTTCAGGGAAATAATAAAGCCATCTTCATCTTTTTTAATTTTAGCGCCGGTGTCACACCAGTCGGAGGCAATGCGAAAGAACTCATCACTACCGATATTCCAGTTCAGGCGAACATGTTTTACGTATCCTGAGCGCAACATATCGCAGGCTTCGCTATAGTTGCTGGCTGTAGAGAGTTGTTGTTTCATTTTTTCTTCTTCAGAAGTTTTCTTAATGCTTTGATTTCTTTAGGGGTTAATGGCGTCGCTTCCTCTTCGGTATGCTGGCTGTCAATGTCTTCTTCCGTTACCCCCGCCTCAGCTGCTGACGCCTCCAGCTGAAAAGCCAGCTGCAACAGCTTTTCCGTTGCCGTACCCAGGTTCTCGTTATTCACTTCCGCATAATGACGCAGCTTCTCTTTTAACTCGGCGTCAATTTTTACATTCAAAACCACTGTGGTCATAGCTACGCTTCCCGTGCAATAAAATCATCATAATTAATACACGAAGTTAACATGCTGATCCAGAGATATATTTTATAGCATGGATCGGCCAACAAATTCCCATCAATAAGATGCACCTTATTTATGACACAGACATGACATTAATATTTCAGTAGTATTTCAGATTTATGACAAGTCAATATTATGGAATAAAAAGGTAGTTTTTTAACAACTAAAAATAATATGTGATCTGTACCAGAAATTAATTACAGCAGGCGTAAAGACCGGATAAACATAAGGGAAATAACAGGCAGGCTGAAATGGGTGGGGGCCCTGCCAGCTACATCCCGGCACACACGTCGTCTGCTCTGGCTGCTTCCTTCCGGACCTGACCTGGTAAACAGAGTAGCGTTGCGGGAGAACCAACAGAGCCCCCATTGAGAGCGTTGGTTACCCAACGCGCTGGCGCATTATCCCTGCTGACCTGGTGAATTGCAAGCGCACGCCGACTGCCTGCTGGTTTATTGTGCAATAACGCGAATAAAACCAACAACTCACAGTTAACCGGTGAGATTGCGAGCGCGCCCTCAGCTTAAAGACGTGATATCCACCATACTTAGCCACCTTACCTCTTCTTTTATAATCAGCACATTGTCTCTACGGTACTCGAATGACTGACTCATCACCCCAGACCATTACTTTGCCTTTACCCGCTATTGAAGGGATGACCATCGCCTATCAGGGCGTGAACTATCTGCGCCCGGGAAAAATGCTCGACTTCGCAACCCTCAGCCAGGCGCCGGTAAGGGCGGTCACGCCGCTGTCGCTGCTCTATTCCACCGTCGGCGTGCTGCGCCAGGTCGAACTGCGCAAGCTGCCGGTCTATATCAGCGGTCGGGTGGTGTATCCCATCTCATCGCTGGCCATGCCGGGCCTGCGCGCGAAGCTCATCATTAACGCCGCCTCGCAGCGCCTGAAATTTCTTGAGAGTTTGATCGCCAGTTCACCGTCTGACAATGTCCATGGCATGCAGATCCTCGGCCTAGCCCTGACGTTCACCGTCGAGCAGCCCGCCTGACCCTTGCCGACTGTACAGCCTGCGGCTCAGCGCTTATGCTGGCGTTTTGCCGGTAACAGGACAGAACATGGATCAGCACGACACATTTCCCCAACGCGTCTGGCACATCGTGGCGTCGATACCGGAAGGATACGTCACGACCTACGGCGATGTCGCCCGCCTGGCCGGTTCACCGCGCGCAGCGCGTCAGGTGGGTGGCGTACTGAGGCGCCTGCCGGAAGGGTCTACCCTTCCCTGGCATCGCGTCGTCAATCGCCATGGCGATATCTCCCTCACCGGGCCCGACCTGCAGCGGCAGCGTCAGGCCTTGCTGGCTGAAGGGGTTCAGGTTTCCGGCAGCGGCCATATCGATCTCCAGCGCTATCGCTGGGTTTACTGAAGACAAAAAAAAGCCCCCTTCCGGGGGCTCAGCGAGCTTATTGCGCGACAGGAACGGCGGTCTGCTGGACCGGAACCAGCGTCAGGTCGGCATGAGTGCCCCCCTGATTTATCACCGACTGCACGGTATCGGTAATAAACATCAGCTGGCCGTTAACGGTGATCGCGGCACTCAGCAGAATACGGGCGTTCGGTTGCACGTCTGCCGGGTTGTAAGGCAGCGCAAAGTTAAATGGCGCCTGTTTGCCTTCAGTACGCACCGCTTTTTGCGACAACACGCGGGCTGGCGCATCTGCCAGAGAAGCATCCGACAGGGTCACCGTCAGTACCGCATCCGGCGGTAAAGCGATTCTCTGGCGGATATTAATCGTCCCCGTGACGCTTGGCTGCTGCTGCGCTACGCTCAGCGTCGCGATGCCGTAAGGGTCGGGCGCGGCTGCCTGAGTCGAAGAATTGGTCGAGTGGTGATTAGCACAGGCGGTCAGCGTCGCGGCAACGGCTAAGGCACTAAACATATAGGCAAATTTCATGATGTTCTCCTTATCATCCCTTAATACCCAGGAGGATGTTCCGCCGCTTCGCCGGCAGGAACTTTCGTGTCGTCAATAAGCGTGGCACAGATCTCAGATTTGTTCCTGTTAACCGGGCGTTATTCAGATTATTACACCCATCGGACCACTTGCGATTCCAGGTTATACTTGGCCACATTACGCGCACTGCGCCGCCATTGTTAATTGAGGATAAGTATGAGTCAGGCACTCTCTAACCTGCTGGCATTATTAGATCTGGAAAAAATTGAGGAAGGGTTGTTTCGCGGGCAGAGCGAAGACCTGGGATTGCGTCAGGTTTTTGGCGGCCAGGTAGTCGGTCAGGCGCTGTATGCGGCAAAAGAGACGGTGCCCGTTGAACGGCTGGTGCATTCGTTTCACAGCTACTTTCTGCGCCCGGGTGATAGCCAGAAGCCGATCGTCTACGATGTGGAGGTGCTGCGCGACGGCAACAGTTTTAGCGCCCGTCGGGTCGCCGCTATCCAGAACGGGAAGCCGATCTTCTATATGACCGCCTCCTTCCAGGCGCCAGAGAATGGCTATGAGCATCAGAAAGCGATGCCGACCACCCCCTCACCTGACGGTCTGCCTTCAGAAACCGACATCGCTCGCAAGCTGGCGCATCTCCTGCCGCCGCAGGTGAAAGACAAATTCCTCTGCGATAAACCGCTGGAGATCCGTCCGGTGGAGTTTCATAACCCGATGAAAGGCCATATTGCCGAACCGGTGCGCCAGGTCTGGCTGCGCGCCAACGGCGCCGTTCCCGACGATCTGCGCATTCATCAGTATCTGCTGGGCTATGCTTCGGACTTTAACTTTCTGCCGGTGGCGCTGCAGCCGCACGGCGTCGGTTTCCTCGAGCCCGGCATGCAGGTCGCCACTATCGACCATTCGATGTGGTTCCACCGGCCGTTTAATATTAATGAATGGCTGCTGTACAGTGTCGAAAGCACTTCAGCCTCCAGCGCCCGTGGCTTCGTACGCGGCGAGTTCTACACCCAGGATGGAACACTGGTTGCCTCAACGGTCCAGGAAGGGGTGATGCGCAACCGCAACGCATAAAAAAAGCCTCCCGGACGGGAGGCTTTTTGCTACAGGGAGAAGGGGTTTTGTCAGGCGTTGTAGGCGTTTTCGCCATGGCTGTTGACGTCCAGCCCTTCGCGTTCCTGCTCTTCCGGCACGCGCAGCCCGACGGTCATGTCCGCCACTTTATAACCGATGAAAGCCACCACGCCGGACCAGACTACGGTGATGGCGATACTTTCCAGCTGCACCAGCAGTTGATGGCCCATGGTGACACCTTCCGCATAACCGACGCCGCCGAGAGACGTCGCCGCGAAGATACCGGTCAGGATACAGCCGACGATGCCGCAGACGCCGTGAACGCCAAAGACGTCGCAAGGGTCATCCACACGCAGCCAGCGCTTCAGCGCGGTCACACCCCAGATACCGGCCAGACCAGAGGCGATCCCGACAATCAGCGCCCCGCCGACACCGATATAGCCACACGCTGGCGTCACGCCGACCAGACCGGCAATCGCCCCTGAGCAGGCGCCCAGCAGAGAAGGTTTGCCACGCAGGGCCCATTCGCCAAAGGTCCACGCCAGGATAGCCGCGGCAGTCGCCACAACGGTGTTAACGAAGGCCAGGGCCGCAATTTCATTCGCTGCGCTGGCAGAGCCGGCGTTGAAGCCGAACCAGCCCACGTAGAGGATAGCGGTGCCAGTGAATACCATCGGCAGGTTATGCGGTTTGAACGCTTCTTTGCCGAAGCCCACGCGTTTACCCATCATATAGGCGCCCACCAGCCCGGCGACCGCGGCGTTGATGTGCACAACAGTGCCGCCGGCGAAGTCCAGCGCGCCATGCGTCGCCAGCAGACCGCCGCCCCAGACCATATGCGCAATCGGCACGTAGGAGAGCGTCATCCACACCACCACGAAGATCAGTACCGCGGAGAAACGAATACGTTCCGCCAGCGCCCCAACAATCAGCCCGACGGTGATGCAGGCAAACGAGCCCTGGAAGGCCACGTGGATATACTGATAGAAGGTGCCCATCAGCGCTTTCAGCTCAATGTTTTTCAGCATTACCCAGTCAAAGCTGCCGAAGAAGCTGCCGCCGGTGCCGAAGGCCAGGGTATAGCCATAAATCACCCACAGTACGCAGACCAGGCCAAAGGTGACAATCACCTGCGTCAGCATGGACAGAACGTTTTTGCCGCGGATCAGCCCGCCGTAAAACAACGCGATCCCCGGGATAGTCATAAACAGAACCAGCGCGGTGCAAATCATCATAAACGCGTTATCGGCTTTGTCCGCTACCGCAGGCGCGGCCATCGCCAGCCCCGGAAGAAGGGCTAATGCCCCCAGACCCGATTTCATTGTTGCCATTTTCATTGTTTCGTTCCCCATCACTGTGTGGTCTGGAAATTACAGTGCCGCTTCGTCAGCTTCGCCGGTACGGATGCGAATGACGCGCTGCAATTCAGCGACGAAAATTTTGCCGTCGCCAATTTTTCCGGTATAAGCCGCTTTGCTGATGACATCGATGACTTCATCCAGCTGATCGTCGGCAATCGCCACATCAATCTTCACTTTTGGCAGAAAGTTGACGCTATATTCGGCGCCGCGGTAGAGCTCCGCGTGACCTTTTTGACGGCCAAATCCTTTGACTTCAGTGACCGTCAGGCCCTGAATGCCGATGGAAGACAAGGCTTCACGCACGTCTTCCAGTTTGAATGGTTTGATTACCACGGTAACCAGCTTCATAAGTCCCCTCCAGTCAGTATTCGGTAATGGCCGCAGCTAACACGATGGATATAAAGCAAGGGCTATGCCAGAAATGAAAAAAGGCCGCAGAGCGGCCCTTTGATGGCAAAAAACAGGGGACAGGTCAGGCAATAGCCTGCGCAAAGAGATTTGTTGCGTAAAAATGCACCACAACGGTGCATTTCATGTAGCGTTTTTGCACCATGGCAGGCCGCCCTGTTTTCGCTGCCTGCTGGTGGTGCATCAGGCGCTGAGCGACTCTTCCCGGGCGCTGGCCGCCAGCTCTTCGCCGGCCAGCTGCAGCTGATACATCTGCCAGTAACGGCCTTTCGCCGCCAGCAGTTGCTGATGAGTGCCCCGCTCAACGGCCTGACCGCGATGGAGGACCAGAATGGTATCGGCCTCGACGATGGTCGACAGCCGATGGGCAATGACGACCAGAGTGGTATGCTGGCGAACCTTTGCCAGCGCTTGCTGAATAGCCTGTTCAGTGCCGGAGTCGATGTTGGCGGTCGCCTCGTCCAGAATCAGGACCTGCGGGGTCTCCACCAGCACGCGCGCCAGCGCCAGCAGCTGTTTCTGCCCGACGGAGAGATTATTGCCCTGCTCGCCCAGCTGAGTGTACAGGCCATCGCTCATGCTGCGTGCCACCGCCGCCAGCTGCACTGCCTCCAGCGCTTCCCAGACCTGGGTTTCACTGATGTCCCGGCCCAGCGCGACGTTAGCGTAGAAGGTATCCGCCAGCACCACCGGATCCTGTTGCACCATCGCGATGCCCCGACGCAATGCGCTGTGGCTGAGGGACGCGAGCGGCCGTCCATCGATGCGGATCTCCCCGTGGGTTAACGGGTAATAGCCCATCATCAGGCTGGCGAGGGTACTCTTGCCGCTGCCGGTATGTCCGACCAGCGCCACGAAGCTGCGGGAGGGAATATCCAGCGTGATATCCTGCAGGACCAGACGGTCTCCCCGGTAGGCAAAGGAGAGATGGTCAATTTCCACCCGGCCGCTGCCCAGCGGCGCGTCATCCGAACCCCACGCCTGGCGCGGGCGATCCATCAGCTCAAAAACGCGTTCGCCGGCGACCACCGCCTGCTGCAGCATCGACTGCTGGGTGGTCAGCTCGATAAGCGGCTCGTTAAGGCGCCCAAGATAGCTGATAAACGCGTACAGGACCCCGACCTCGATCGTGCCCGCCGCGCTAAAGCCAAACAGCATCAGCAGCCCGCACAGCACCAGCGAGGAAAAAAGGCTCAGCAGCGGGCGCAGCAGAAAACCGTCGAGGCGCAGCGTCTGCATTCGCGCCATATAGTGGGCATAGCTGGCCTCGCGCATCCGTTCGCCAAAGCGCGCCTGCTGGCGAAACTGCTGGATCACCCCCATGCCGTTAATGACTTCGTTGAAACCATCGTTGATATCGGCAAGCCAGGCGCGCACCCGGCGCACAATCGGCGTGCTGTAGCGCTGATAGATGATCATTACGATCAGCACCGCCGGGAAGATCGCAATCGCTACCAGCGCCATCCGCCAGTCGAGGCTAAACATCGCCACCAGCATCGCGCCGATCAGCGCCGCGCTGCGCAGTACCGTCGCCACCACCGTCACGTACAGATCGCGAATGACTTCGGTATCGTTGGTCACCCGTGAGATAAGTTGCCCAACCGGCTGGGTATCAAACTCGCTGAGCGGCTGATGCAGGGCGGCATCCATTACATCGCTACGCAACTGCTGGACGACGCCGACCGCGGCGCGGTTAAACAACAGCGACTGGTTATAGTGCAGTAACGCCGCCAGCAGCTGCAGGCCAATATAGGCTGCCGCCAGGCCTGCCACCAGCTTCAGGGGCAGCGTATGTTTCGCCACCATATTGTCGATAAAATAGCTGATGAGCAGCGGGCCGCTCACTTCCGCCGCCGCCGCGATCCACATCATCCCCACCGCGATGGCCAGCGGCTTACGCCACGGTGAACCATAGGCCAGCAGACGTTTAAGCGTCGGCCAGAGTTCCGTAAAGCTACGCATCCAGGGCCTCCTCTTGCGCCTGCGGAACCTCATCGAGCGCCGCCTCAAGCTGCTGATAACGATACATATCGCGATACCAGCCGGGCTGCACGGCCAGCGCCTCATGGCGGCCACGCTGGGCAATATGCCCATGCTGCAGCACCAGAATTTCGCTGGCCTCGGTCAGCGCCGACAGCCGGTGGGCGCTGATGATCACCGTTCGCCCCTCCCCCCACTGGCGCAGGTTGTGCAGGATCTGGTGCTCGGTGCGGCCATCCACCGCCGATAAGGCATCGTCGAGGATCAGTATTTCGGCCTCCAGCAGCAGGGCGCGGGCGATAGAGATGCGCTGTTTCTGACCGCCAGAGAGCATCACGCCGCGCTCGCCCACTTCGGTCTCGTAGCCCTGAGGTAGTCGCAGAATGTCGTCATGCACGCTGGCCAGCCGCGCCACCCGCTCAATCTGTTCCGCCGTCGCATCCGGTTTTCCCAGCGCGATATTATTGGCGACGGTGTCGGAGAATAAAAACGGCGTCTGATTGACTACCGCCAGCCGGGCGCGCCAGCTGTCGAGCTGCAGACGCGGCAGCGGCAGATCGTGAAAGCGGATCTCGCCGCTGGTGACGTCAAAATGACGTTGCAGCAGCGCCAGAATGGTGCTTTTGCCGGCGCCCGTCGGCCCGCAGATGCCCAGCATTTGCCCGGGCTGGAGGGTAAAATTAACCTGCTCCAGCGAAGGTTTGCTCGCCTGCGGATAGCTGAAATCACGGATGGCGACCTGCAGAACGCCGCGGCCTGCCGGCACTGTCTCGGTCCCGTCGTCCACCGCCGGTGCCTCTTCGAGCATCGTGCGGATACGGCCATAGGCCGCGCTACCGCGCTCCACGATGTTAAACATCCACGCCAGCGCCAGCATTGGCCAGATCATCAGGCCAAGATACATCACGAAGCTGGTCAGCTGGCCCAGCGTCAGGCTGCCGTGGATCACCATCCAGCTGCCGCCGCCGATGGCCAGCAGATTAGCCGCCCCGATGGCGATATAGATGGTGGGGTCGAAGCGGGCGTCAATGCGCGCCACGCGCATATTTTTTGCGCCGGTATCGGCTGCATCGGCGGCAAACTGCGCCGACTGGCGATCCTCCAGCCCAAACGCCTTGATCATGCGAATGCTGGTCAGGCTCTCCTGCGTACGATCGTTGAGGCTGGAAAAGGCCGCCTGAGCCACGCGGAAACGTTCATGAAGCGCGTCGCCGTTGCGTTTAATCGCCAGGGCCATCAGCGGCATCGGCAGCAGCGCCAGCAGGGTGAGCTGCCAGCTAATCTGCGTCGACATCACAATCAATACCGCACAGCCCATCACCAGCGAATCCACCAGGGTTAATACCCCTTCGCCGGCGGCAAACACCACCCGGTCCACGTCATTGGTGGCGCGGGCGATCAGATCCCCGGTGCGATGGCGCAAATAGAACGCCGGATGCTGGCGACTCAATTGCCGATAAAAATCTTCCCGCAGCTCGACCGCCAGCTGATAAGAAGCACCGAACAGCAGTACACGCCAGACATAGCGCAGCAGGTAGACCATCACCGCGATCAGCACCAGCGCGCCAATCCACATCCACACCTTCTCTGCGGTGTAATGTTGTTGCGTCACACCGTCCACCACAATGCCCACCACCTTCGGCGGAATAAGCTGCAGAACGGCAATAATGGCCAGCAGAGCAATCGCGCCAAGATAGCGGCGCCACTCCCGGCGGAAGTACCAGCTGAGTTGAGCAAATAATCGCAAGCAGTAAGATCCTGAATTTTTAATAGGTTACGGCACAATACCGTTATTCGACAGGCAAGGCGGTGGTATATTTTATCTGTTCCATAGCAAAACTCGAAGTGACATCCGACAGACCAGGCACGCTGTTCACTAAACGTTTATAAAAGTCGTCATAGCGTTTCATATCGGCCACCTGCACCCGCAGCAGGTAGTCATACTCACCCGCCATCCGCCAGAAGCCGAGCACTTCCGCCATCTGCGTCACTTCGCTAACGAACTGACAATACCAGTCGCTGCTGTGATGTTGGGTCTTGATGAGGACAAACGCCGTCAGCCCCAGCCCCACCTTTTCCGCGTCCAACAGGGCGACACGCCCGCGGAGAATCCCCTCATCTTCGAGCCGTTTCAGGCGTTTCCAGCAGGGGGTAGTGGTCAGATTAACGGCATCGGCCAGCGCCTGCAAAGAGAGGGTGCAATCTTCCTGCAGCAGCGCCAGCAGCTTACGGTCAATTTTATCTAGCATAGGGCATCCAGGGAGAAAATTTTGCTCTCATAATGGTAATCCACAGGCTAAATGGCAACAATTTTTCCTGCGCTTTCCGCTAAGCTAGGCACAAAATGACAAACAGGAAATCACGATGAACAGCGCCTGGGTTAAACATGCCATTAGTGAAATCAACGCCGACTATCAGCGCTCTGCCGACACGCACCTGATCCGTCTGGCGCTACCCGCATTTCCGGGGATCCCCCTCTATCTGAAAGATGAAAGCACCCACCCCACCGGCAGCCTGAAGCATCGCCTGGCGCGGTCGCTGTTTCTCTATGGTTTGTGCAACGGCTGGATCAAAGAAGGTACGCCCATTATTGAGTCCTCCTCAGGGTCAACCGCCGTTTCGGAGGCTTATTTCGCCCGGCTGTTGGGGCTGCCGTTTATCGCTGTGATGCCTTACTGCACCGCCAAACGCAAAATCGAACAGATCGAATTTTACGGCGGACGCTGCCATTTCGTGCAGAGCGCCTGCGAAATCTACGACGCGTCCGAAACGCTGGCCCGCGAGCTGAACGGCCATTATATGGATCAATTCACCTTTGCCGAGCGGGCCACCGACTGGCGCGGCAATAACAATATCGCCGACAGTATTTTTCGCCAGATGAGCCATGAGCCGCACCCGCAGCCATCATGGATCGTCATGAGCGCCGGCACCGGCGGCACCTCGGCCACCATTGGCCGCTATATTCGCAGCCAGGGCCATGAGACGCAGCTGATGGTCGTTGACCCGCAGAATTCGGTCTTCCTCGACTACTGGCAAACCCGCGACGCCAGCCTGCGCAGCCCGGTCGGCAGCAAAATTGAAGGCATCGGCCGCCCACGCGTCGAACCGTCGTTTATTCCCGACGTCGTTGACGAGATGCTACGCGTGCCGGATGCGGCGAGTGTGGCGACTGCGCTATGGCTCGAAACGCAGCTTGGGCGCAAGGTCGGCGCCTCGACCGGCACCAATATGTGGGGCGTATTGCAGCTGGCCGCGAGGATGCGCGAAGAAGGACGCACCGGCTCTATTGTGACGCTCCTGTGCGACAGCGGTGAACGTTACCTGGAAAGCTATTACAACCCACAGTGGGTGGCGGATAACATCGGCGATATTGCGCCCTGGCAGGCGGAGATCGCCGGTCTGGTCGAAAGGCGATAAAAAAAGCCAGATAGAAAACTATCTGGCTTGCTGGAAGAGTCTCTCTATTCGGGGGAATAAGGAAGATCAGGGTTATCCAGCCAATGCGTTAAAAAGTGGGAGACCGCCTGATGACGGCAGTCACCGATCACCGGTAGATGCGGCAGCTCGGCTTTCAGCTGCGGCATCGCGTTGCCCATGATAAAACCCCGCCCAACGCTGCTCAGCATCTCGCGATCGTTCATGGCATCGCCAAACGCCATGCACTCCTGCAAGGTGAAGCCTAAGTGCTGGCTGAGCACCGCCAGCGCTGCGCCTTTGTTGCAGCCAACCGGCAGCACCTCCAGACAGTCCATCGCCGAGAAGCAGAGAAACGCGCGCTCGCCCAGCGCCTCATTCAGCTGGATCCGCAGGCGGTGGAGATCGTCATGATCGCCGCAGAAACAGATCTTGGTGACATGCTGCGCCGACATGCGTTGCGGATCGCACAGTTGATAGTGAAAGCCGCTGAAGACATGCGCTTGCAACAATTCAGGCCGTGCCTGACCGGTGAACCAGCCGCCATCGTTAAACACATGCATGCTGGCCTGCGTATCCCATTTGCTGTGCAGCACCACTTCCGCCGCCTCGGGATCGAGATCCTGGCGATAAAGCTCCTCCCCTTCCAGCGAATGGATGCGCGTTCCGTTGCCGGTGATCAGAAATGCATCAAGGGAAAATTCGCCAATCACATGGTGCATCTCCAGCACATGGCGACCGGTAGCGAACGTCAGGGTGATATCGCGTTCGCGCAGCCGGTTCAGTGCGTTGAGCGTCTTTTCGCCGAGACGATGGTTCGGCATCAGCAGAGTGCCGTCCATATCAAATGCGGCCAGTTTTGCCATGGTGTATTCCCCGATGTGTGATGGGCTTCGCTTGTGTTGCAGTATCACCTGGGATATACGGAAGTAATAGTGAATAGATATTATTAATTGTTCCGGGTTTACAGCAACCCAGCGGACGGCGGCCCTTATGCGACTCTTACACCGTTTAAATCAATACCAGCGTCTATGGCAGCCCTCAGCCGGAGCGCCGCAGCAGGTCACTGTCGGCGAACTGGCGGAACGCTGTTTTTGCAGCGAACGCCACGTCCGCACTTTACTGCGTCAGGCGCAGGAGGCGGGGTGGTTAAGCTGGCAGGCCAGCTCCGGGCGCGGCAAGCGCGGACTGCTCTTTTTTCACAAAACCCCGGAACGTCTGCGTAACGAGATGATGGAGCAGGCGCTGAGCAAAGGCCAGCAGCAGAACGCGCTGGAGCTGGCGCAACTGGCCCCGGTGGAGCTGAAAGCCCTGCTTCATCCTTTCCTCGGCGGTCAATGGCAAAACAATACCCCAACGCTGCGTATTCCTTACTATCGCCCGCTGGAGCCGCTGCGACCCGGCTTTCTGCCCGGACGCGCCGAACAGCATCTGGCCGGGCAGATCTATGCCGGGCTGACGCGCTTCGACGAAGGCGACAACATGCCGATCGGCGATCTGGCGCATCACTGGCAGGTCTCCCCGGACGGCCTGCGCTGGCAGTTTTATATCCGCTCCACGCTGTGCTGGCACAACGGCGACACGGTGGAAACCACACACCTACGGCAGCGGTTACTGCTGCTGCTTGAACTGCCCGCCTTACGCACCCTTTTCGCCAGCATCAGCCGTATCGATGTCACTCACGCCCAGTGTCTAACCATTACCCTGCATCGTCCTGACTACTGGCTACCGTTCCGCCTGGCCAGCTACTGCAGCGTGCTGGCGCATCCTGACGATCCGACTATCGGCTGCGGGCCGTTCCGTCTGAAGCGGTTTAGTCCGGAACTCGTCCGCCTGGAAAACCATCCCCGCTACCACCTGCAGCATCCGCTGATCCAGGCGGTGGAGTACTGGATCACCCCCCAACTCTTCGACCGCGATCTCGGGACCAGCTGCCGTCATCCGGTGCAGATCACCATCGGCGATCGCGAAGAGCTGCATAATCTGCGCCAGGTCAGCAACAGCATCAGCCTTGGCTTCTGCTATTTGACCCTGCGCCACAGCCCTCGGCTTAGCAAAGCGCAGGCCCAGCGGCTGGTATCGATCATTCACCGCTCGTCGCTGCTGGAAACGCTGCCGCTGGACGAGGATCTGATTACGCCAAGCCATGAGGTACTGCCGGGATGGTCCATCCCGCAGGGACCGGAAAACAACGCGGTACCGCTGCCGGCCAGGCTCACCCTGCTCTATCATCTGCCGGTCGAGCTTCATGCCATGGCTGAGCAGCTCAGACTGCGGCTGTCTGTTCTGGGCTGCGAGCTGACGCTGCTGTTTCATGACGCCAAAAACTGGGAAGGCTGTCAGCATCTGGGCCAGGCCGATCTGATGATGGGCGACCGACTGATCGGCGAAGCGCCGGAATACGCGCTCGAACAGTGGCTGCGCTGCGATATGCTGTGGCCCAATTTGCTGACCGGGGCGCAATATGCCCATCTGCAGGCGACATTAGACGCGGTGCAGGCGCAGCCCGAGGCCCGCAGCCGCAACGATGCGCTGCGCAACGTATTCAACAGTCTGATGGAAGACGCCATCATGACGCCGCTGTTCAAATATAACTATCGAATCAGCGCGCCACCGGGGGTCAATGGCCTGCGACTCAACGCGCGGGGCTGGTTCGACTTCGCCAGTGCCTGGCTGCCAGCCTCGTGAACGTGAGAGAGCTGGTCGCCGTGCGCGTCTGGCGCTACCATATCGCCTTTACTCATTTAGTCAGGAATTGCCATGAAACGCGCCGTAGTTGTCTTCAGCGGAGGACAAGATTCAACCACCTGTCTGGTGCAGGCTCTGCAACAGTATGATGAAGTGCATTGCGTCACTTTTGATTATGGCCAACGCCACCGCGCGGAAATCGATGTTGCGCGCGAACTCGCCCTGAAACTGGGCGCCGTCGCGCATAAAGTGCTGGACGTCACTCTGCTTAACGAACTGGCAGTCAGCAGCCTGACCCGCGATAACATTCCGGTACCCGACTATCAGCCTGATGCCGAGGGCATTCCCAACACCTTTGTCCCCGGGCGCAATATTCTGTTTTTAACCCTGACGGCAATCTACGCCTATCAGGTGAAAGCCGAAGCCATCATCACCGGCGTGTGCGAGACCGACTTCTCCGGCTACCCGGACTGCCGGGATGAGTTTGTCAAAGCGCTGCACCACGCCGTAAGCCTGGGGATGGCAAAAGACATTCGCTTTGAAACGCCGCTGATGTGGCTCAACAAAGCCGAGACCTGGGCGCTGGCCGACTACTGGGGCCAGTTGGATCTGGTGCGTCGGGAAACCCTCACCTGCTACAACGGCATTAAGGGCGATGGCTGCGGCCAGTGCGCCGCCTGCAACCTGCGCGCTAACGGCCTTAACCAGTATCTGGGGGACAAGGTCGGCGTGATGGCGGTGATGAAGCAAAAAACCGGGCTGACACAGGCATAGCCTCTGGGAAGCGATGTACCGGCGCTTTCACTCAAATTCCCCGGTGGCGCTATGCTTACCGGGGCTACGGGTTCATCACCTGCCGTGGGCCCGTTACTCCCACGACGGTTGTCAGCGCAAGTTCATCTGGTCAAGTTTCTCACGCAGTTCTCCCTCCAGCGGCAGCGCCTTCTGGGTTTTTAAATCAATACAGACGAAGGTAATTAGCGCATCGGCCACCACTTCGCCATTGGGGTTGAGAGTGACTACCTGGCTGAGGGTACCGCTTTTGCCGTTGAGTTGCTCCAGTTTACTGCTCACCGTCAGCACATCGCCTAAAACCGCTGGGCGACGGTAATTAATATTGATGTTCACCACCACGAAGGCGATGTTTTTCTCCATCATCCACTGAAACGCAGGGCTGTTCTCCAGGCCATCCCAGCGGGCCTCCTCAAGGAACTCCAGGTAGCGTGCGTTATTCACATGCTGATAGACGTCCAGATGATAGCCACGAACTTTAATTTGTGTCTGCATAGCACCAATGCCTTTCTGTTATTGTTGTTTATGAGGTAAGAGGTCACACCACTTGATGCAACCTCTTTATCCTGGCAAAAAATCACCGCTGTGCAAGCGCTGGCATAAAATTTACAGCGTCAGATGAGCTAAATTGCGCTCCACCAGCGCGCTCCCCATCCCCGGCACCTGCTTCAAATCATCAAGGGTTTTGAACGGCCCATACTCTTCTCGGTAGCTGACAATCGCCTGGGCTTTTTTCAGGCCTACACCATTCAGTGCCTGAGCCAGCTGTTCGGCACTGGCACGGTTAATGCTGACCTTTGTCGCCCCGTTGTCGGCCTCCCCCGGCACCGCTTCCGCCTTCGCCGAAGCGGTCGCCTGCACATTTTCTTTATTCACCGCCGCTTTGCCGCTGGCGGGGGCAGCCAGCGCGCCCTGTACGCCTACCGCGAAAACCAGAACGCTCGCGGCCATCAGTGCTTTTATTCCATATTTCATGCTGATATCTCCTTGTGTGTAGACAGCAAGGTCACGATAGCGTCAGTGCGGATGGCCGACAAAAGGCAAATCACAGAAATGGAAAGGGCCGCGAAAGCGGCCCTTGAGGATTACATCGTGTTGCTCATTTTTGCGAGACGACGCGAAATTACTGCTGCTGGTCGATGCTGTCGCCGAGCTTAATTTTCGCTGCCTTACGCAGGTTGCTCATCAGCGCTTCGAAAGCAATTTGAGCGTTGTTCTGGGTAATCCCCTGAACCATAGCCTTCTTCTGCTCTTCCGGCATGTTGCCTGCTTTCACTTCATCCAGCGCCACCAGCACCACATCGCCTTGCATATTGCTGCCAACGCCGTAGACAGGTTTGCCCTGCTGCGGCAGCGGCAGAGTGAATGCCAGCTGGCTCAGCGGATCCTGGCCGGTACGGGAGAGCGTCTGCGGCGCGCCAAAGCTCAGGCCAGCCGCTTTCATCGCTTCATCGCCTTTGCCGTCTTTCAGCGCCGCCAGCAGCTTGTCGGCGTCCAGTTTCGCCTGCTGTTCCGCTTTATTGTGCTTAACCATATCGCTAACCTGCGCCTTCACTTCGGCCAGCGGTTTCACCGCTTCGGCTTTGTGCTCGCTGATGCGCAGAACAAATGCGCGATCGCCGTCAACGGTAATGATGTCGGAGTTGCTGCCCGGCGCGCCGTTCTCACCCACCAGACCGCCGTTGAAGATAGCGTCAGCGACCGGTTTAAAGTTCAGCTCTTCCGGCAGGTTATCGCGGCCAAACCAGCCGGTTTCGACGACCTTAAGACCGGCAACCTGCGCCGCGCCTGCCAGCGATTCATTATCGTTGCTGGCCGCATCGCTCACCTTCTGCTGCAGCGCATAGTAAGCATCCAGCGCTTTCTCCTGCTTCACTTTCGCCGCAATGTCATTGCGCACGTCAGCCAGCGGTTTGACCTGGGCTGGCTGCACGTCGTCCAGACGAGCCACCAGGAAGCCAACCGAGGATTTAATCACGCCGGAGAGCTGACCTTTTTCTTTCAGCCCGGCATCTTTCAGCTCAGGAACGGTAGAGGCATCTTCCATCCACCCCATATCGCCGCCGTTGCGGGCAGAGATAATGTCGGTCGATTTTTCTTTCGCCAGCGTGGCGAAGTCCGCCCCTTTTTGCAGTTCGGCCAGCACCGCTTTCGCATCAGCTTCGGTTTTGGTCTGGATCACGCTGTAGCGGTTGCGCTGCGGCTGAGTGAACTGATCCTTGTGCTGATCATACCAGGACTGAATCTCTTCGTCAGAGACACTTTCCTGCATGCTGGCGGCATCCATTTTGATATAGCTGACGCGGAACTGCTCCGGCGCCATAAAACGGGCCTGATTCTGCTGCCAGAAGGCGTTAATTTCCTCATCGCTGGCGGTCTGTTTTGCCGCCAGAGCGTTTACGTTGATGGTCGCTTCGCGAACGACCCGCTGCTGAGACACCAGCGCCGCCAGTTGATCGGATTCGCCCGGCAGCATGAAGTCGGTGCCGGCAATGGCGTTAATCAGCTGTTGGGTGGTCAGCTGGTTACGCAGCGCCTGGGCGTACTGATCGGTGGTCATCCCCATCTGGGCGACGATACCGCTGAAACGCTGGTTGTCGAACTTACCGTCTGTCTGGAACGCCTGAGTCTGGAAGATCGCCTGCTTCACCTGCTCATCGCTGATGCTGAGGCCCAGCTCACGGGCATACTGATCCAGAAGCGACTCATCGATCAGGCGATTCAGCACCTGCTGGCGCATAGTCTTCATGTAGTTTTCGTTCGCCGCCAGCTCGGAGAACTGGTCGCCAAGCTGCTGCTGCATACGGTTACGTTCGCTGGCGACGGCGTTTTCAAACTGCCCACGGCCAATCTCCTGGCCATTCACTTTTGCGGCATAGTTTTTGCCACCGCCAATCAGGTAACCACTCACCCCGGTCAAAATGAACGAGACGATAATGATACCGAAAATAATCTTGAGCACGACGCTGTTGGCGGCCGTGCGTAGGTTGTCCATCATGGTGTAACAACGCTCCGCTGTAGATGACTTTAGCTCGCGCAGCATAGCACGTGATGGCCGCCGCGCGTGAGGACGTATTTTGACAAGAAAACAGGGTGATTGTCAGCCCACAAGTAGCGATAAACACACATAAAGTGGTCTGAAAAGGCAATAAAAAAGGCACATCTCACGATGCGCCCTTGTACTTCGTCACATTCCCTGATGGGAAAGCCGATCAGTTCACCGCGTCTTTCAGCGCTTTACCAGCACGGAAGCCCGGTACTTTTGCGGCAGCGATAGTAATTTCTTTACCTGTTTGTGGGTTGCGACCAGTACGGGCGGCACGTTCTTTAACAGCAAAGGTACCAAAACCTACCAGCGCAACGTCATCCCCAGCCTGCAGAGATTCAGTAACAGAAGCGATTAAAGCATCTAACGCACGTCCAGCTGCAGCTTTAGAAATGTCCGCACCCGCAGCAATTTTGTCAATCAGTTGAGATTTATTCACTGTTCTCTTCCTCTCTTTATAATTTATATCGCACCTGAGTCCTTCATAGTGCGACCGCGCAGCAGTTATATCAGGACTGTCATGCCCTTACAACAGCAGTTGTCGATGACCCCCCTGCCAGCGATCTAAGTTAGCTACACAAAAAAAGGCTGGCAAGTGCGAAATGCCTTACCAGCCCTATTTTTATTAGCGCAATTTGCGCAGAATCACTATTTCGCGGTCACAACCTGCATGCCGAACGGTTCGTTCTGCAGCGCAAGTGTCAGAACTTCCTCGATTCGTTTCACCGGATGGATATCCAAATCGGCGATAACGTTATCTGGAATTTCTTCAAGGTCGCGTTTGTTCTCATCAGGAATCAGAACAGTCTTAATGCCGCCGCGATGCGCCGCCAACAGTTTTTCCTTCAGACCGCCGATCGGCAGTACCTGACCACGCAGGGTAATCTCCCCGGTCATCGCCACATCGGCGCGGACTGGGTTACCGGTCAGACAGGAGACCAGCGCCGTGCACATGGCAATACCCGCGCTCGGACCATCTTTCGGCGTCGCCCCTTCCGGTACGTGGACGTGAATATCACGCTTCTCGTAGAAGTCGGCGTTAATGCCCAGTTTGTCCGCCCGTGAACGCACCACGGTCAGCGCAGCCTGAATCGACTCCTGCATCACTTCACCCAGCGAACCAGTGTAGGTCAGCTTGCCTTTCCCCGGAACGCAGGCGGTTTCAATGGTCAGCAGATCGCCACCTACCTCCGTCCACGCCAGACCGGTCACCTGGCCGACGCGGTTCTCACTGTCGGCACGGCCATAGTCGAAGCGCTGTACGCCGAGATAATCATGCAGATTCTCACCGTTAATCTCGATGTGTTTCAGCGTCTTATCCAGCAGCAGCTGCTTAACGGCCTTACGGCACAGCTTGGAGATTTCACGCTCCAGGCTACGAACGCCCGCTTCCCGCGTGTAGTAACGAATAATGCCGATAATGGCGCTATCGTCGACGGTCAACTCGCCTTTCTTCAGCGCGTTACGTTCAATCTGCTTCGGCAGCAGGTGACGCTTCGCAATGTTCAGCTTTTCATCTTCGGTATAACCGGAGAGACGAATCACTTCCATACGGTCCAGCAGCGGCGCCGGAATGTTCATGGAGTTAGAGGTGGCCACAAACATTACGTCGCTGAGATCGTAATCCACTTCCAGATAGTGATCGTTAAAGGCCACGTTCTGTTCCGGATCCAGCACTTCCAGCAAGGCTGAAGCTGGGTCGCCGCGCATGTCGGAAGACATTTTGTCGATCTCATCCAGCAGGAACAGCGGGTTTTTGACCCCCACTTTTGCCATTTTCTGGATCAGTTTGCCCGGCATCGAGCCAATATAGGTGCGACGGTGACCGCGGATTTCCGCTTCATCGCGCACGCCACCTAACGCCATACGCACGTATTTACGTCCGGTCGCTTTGGCGATGGATTGACCCAGCGAGGTTTTACCTACCCCCGGCGGCCCCACCAGACAAAGGATCGGCCCCTTGATTTTATTCACCCGGCTCTGCACCGCGAGATATTCAAGGATGCGGTCCTTCACGCGCTCCAGACCATAGTGATCGGTATCAAGGATCTCCTGGGCCTGGCGCAGGTCTTTTTTGACCTTACTGCGCGCATTCCACGGCACCTGCACCATCCAGTCGATGTAGCCACGCACGACGGTCGCTTCGGCAGACATCGGCGACATCATCTTCAGCTTCTGCAGTTCCGCTTCGGTTTTTTCTTTCGCCTCTTTCGGCATTTTCGCCGCGTCGATCTTACGCTTCAGCGCTTCGTTTTCGTCCGGGGCGTCGTCCATCTCGCCGAGTTCTTTCTGAATCGCTTTCATTTGCTCGTTCAGATAGTACTCGCGCTGGGATTTCTCCATCTGCTTTTTGACGCGGTTGCGAATGCGCTTCTCAACCTGCAGCAGATCGATTTCCGATTCCATCATCGCCATCAGATATTCCAGACGTTCGTTGACGTCGGACATCTCAAGCACAGACTGTTTGTCAGCCAGCTTCAGCGGCATATGCGCCGCGATGGTATCCGCCAGACGCGCCGGATCGTCGATGCTGTTCAGCGACGTCAGCACTTCCGGTGGGATCTTTTTGTTCAGCTTGATATAGCCTTCAAACTGGCTGATAGCGGTACGAACCAGCACTTCCTGCTCGCGTTCGTCAATCGCCGGCGAATCGAGATACTCCGCTTTCGCCGAGAAATGTTCGCCATTATCAGACAGCGCAGAAATGCGAGCACGCTGCAGCCCTTCGACCAGCACCTTCACGGTGCCGTCCGGCAGCTTCAACATCTGCAAAATAGACGCCACGGTTCCAACGGTGAAAAGATCGTTTACACCCGGCTCATCCGTCGACGCTTCTTTCTGCGCAACCAGCATGATTTTTTTATCATGGTCCATGGCCGCTTCGAGGCAACGGATAGATTTTTCCCGCCCTACGAACAGGGGTATGACCATGTGCGGATAAACCACCACATCGCGCAATGGCAATACGGGGATTTCAATGCGTTCAGAACGCTCAGGATTCATAGAGCTCTCTCTTAGTTTAAAGTCCGCCAGGTAGCCGACGACGCCACACTCCACTGCATCGTCGTTAATATGTAATCCAGTATATGGGGATGTATTCCACACATTCAACGGCGGGAATGCAGGAAAAATAAAAGGGGAGATAAAATCCCCCCTTTTTGTTAACTGCTTGAGTGAATTGGCTAATTATTCACCAGATGCCTGCTGAGCTTCCGGTTTGCCGTAGATCAGCAGCGGCTTGCTCTGACCGGCGATAACCGACTCATCAATGACCACTTTTTCCACATCTTCCATGGAAGGCAGGTCATACATGGTATCCAGCAGCGCCGCTTCCACAATGGAACGCAGGCCACGGGCGCCGGTTTTACGCGCCATCGCTTTTTTGGCGATAGCATCCAGCGCTTCGTCGCGGAACTCAAGCTCTGCACCCTCAAGGCTGAACAGCGCCTGATACTGCTTGGTCAGGGCGTTTTTCGGCTCTTTCAGGATCTGGATCAGCGCTTCCTCGCTCAGTTCGTTCAGGGTCGCCACTACAGGCAAACGACCGATAAACTCCGGAATCAGACCAAACTTGATCAGATCTTCCGGCTCAACCTGGGCCAGCAGCTCGCCTTCGCTGGCTTTGTCTGACTTCGCTTTCACCGTCGCGCCAAAACCAATGCCGGAGCCGGTTTCAACGCGGTGAGAGATCACTTTGTCCAGGCCAGCAAATGCCCCGCCGCAGATAAACAGGATCTTGGAGGTATCAACCTGCAGGAACTCCTGTTGCGGATGTTTACGTCCGCCCTGCGGCGGAACGGCGGCGACGGTACCCTCGATAAGCTTCAGCAGCGCCTGCTGCACGCCTTCACCAGAGACGTCGCGGGTAATCGACGGGTTATCGGATTTACGCGAAATTTTGTCGATTTCGTCGATATAGACAATACCGCGCTGCGCTTTCTGCACGTCGTAGTCGCACTTCTGCAGCAGTTTCTGAATGATATTTTCGACGTCTTCACCCACATAACCCGCTTCGGTCAGGGTGGTGGCGTCTGCCATGGTAAACGGCACATCCAGCAGGCGCGCCAGCGTTTCCGCCAGCAGCGTTTTACCGGAGCCGGTCGGCCCGATCAGCAGGATGTTACTTTTACCCAGCTCTACGCCATTGCTGGTATCGCCATTGCGCAGACGTTTGTAGTGGTTGTATACCGCGACCGCCAACACTTTCTTCGCCTGTTCCTGACCGATGACGTAGTCATCAAGGTGGTGGCGAATCTCGTGCGGCGTCGGCAACGCGCTGCGCTCGCGGTGCGGCGCAACTTCTTTAATCTCTTCGCGAATGATGTCGTTACATAAATCAACGCATTCGTCGCAGATATACACGGATGGCCCGGCGATCAGCTTACGCACTTCATGCTGGCTTTTGCCGCAAAAAGAGCAATACAACAATTTGCCCGATCCATCTTTGCGTTTATCTGTCATGAGTCCAAACCTCTTTTTAAGTTCTTTGTGCCGCACACGACGACGCAAATGCCATTCTCAGGCGCAAGCCGCCATATAGCGTTGTGCCGCCCTTCATTAGTATATACACAAAATCCTTCGCGCTACATCGAGGCGGTGGCAAAGCCACCGGCCGCAAGCCTGCCCGGCAAGCGCCCGGTATAATACCCACCACCCACACTAACGTGGCGAGAAGGATGAAGCGTAAAGCGGCACCCTTGCGCCTGGGGCATCAATTACGATGGGTCAAAATAGAGTCGACCAACCCGTACTCCACGGCTTCCGCAGCAGACAGGAAGCGGTCACGCTCGGTGTCACGCTCAATCTGCTCAAGAGACTGGCCGGTATGATGCGCCATCAGCTCATTCATGCGTCCTTTCACCTTCAGGATTTCGCGGGCGTGGATCTCAATATCCGTCGCCTGTCCCTGATAGCCGCCCAGCGGCTGGTGGATCATCACGCGGGAGTTCGGCAGGCAGAAGCGCTTGCCTTTCGCCCCGGCGGTCAGCAGGAACGCGCCCATAGAAGCGGCCTGGCCCATACAGATGGTGCTGACGTCCGGCTTGATGAACTGCATGGTGTCATAAATTGACATCCCGGCGGTGATCACCCCGCCCGGAGAGTTAATGTACAGGTAAATGTCTTTTTCCGGGTTTTCCGCTTCCAGAAACAGCATCTGCGCCACGATCAGGTTGGCCATGTGGTCTTCAACCTGGCCGGTCAGAAAAATGACGCGTTCCTTAAGCAGACGGGAGTAGATATCAAAAGAACGTTCACCGCGTGAGGTCTGTTCAATGACCATCGGCACCAGGGCCATATGGGGTGCAAAGTTGTCTCGTTCGCCACTGTATGACATTTCCGTCTCCTGGAGTAATTTTAAAATACCTGCTGCACTGATTGTAACCTTACGGACGGATTATCAGCCACAGTTTCTATCCGCTGAACGCGTCACCGCCTCTTCAACACGCGTGCGATTGCGGATGCAGTTGCCTCCCCCGGTAATGGGGATGGTGTTGCCATATTTCAAGCATAACAAGCTTTTGCTGTAACGCTATCATGGTAAATGCGTTTTAGCATCGTGCCTTAGGCGTTCATTATCCTAAAAAAAAAACCCGCCGCCTTTCGGCAACGGGTTTTTGCTCGAACCTTAAACAATCGCGGCGAAATTACGCCTGCTGGTTCATCAGTTCGTTGAAGGAAGTGGCTTTTTCAGACACTTTGGCTTTCGCCAGCACGGCTTCAACAGCCTGCTCTTCCAGCGCCACGTTGCGCATGTTGTCCATCAGCTCTTTGTTCTTGCTGTAGAACTCAACCACTTCTGACGGATCTTCGTACGCAGAAGCCATCTCTTCGATCAGGGCTTTCACACGCTCTTCGTCAGCTTTCAGCTCGTTGGTGCGAATCACTTCGCCCAGCAGCAGACCAACAACGACGCGGCGTTTAGCCTGCTCTTCGAACAGCTCGCGCGGCAGTTCCAGGGCTTGTTTCTCGTTGCCGCCGAAACGCTGAGCAGCCTGGCGACGCAGTACGTCGATTTCGCTGTCGATCAGGGCCGCCGGAACGTCGATCTCGTTGGCTTTAACCAGACCTTCGATAGCCTGAGACTTCACGCGGTTACGCACAGCGCCTTTCAGCTCGCGCTCCATGTTTTTACGCACTTCAGCGCGCAGGCCAGCAACGGAACCATCTTCCACGCCGAAACGTTTGATGAATTCTTCGGTCAGCTCCGGCAGTTCGCGCTCTTCAACTTTTTTCAGGTTGATAACGAACTTAGCCGCTTTACCTTTCAGGTTTTCAGCGTGGTATTCTTCCGGGAAGGTCACGTCGATGGTGAACTCTTCACCCGCTTTATGGCCTTTGATACCGTCTTCGAAGCCCGGGATCATGCGACCCTGGCCCATCGCCAGTACGAAGTCAGAAGCTTTGCCGCCTTCGAACTCTTCGCCATCTACAGAACCGGTGAAGTCGATGGTAACGCGATCTTCAGCATCAACGGCGCCATCTTTTTCTTTCCAGGTCGCCTGCTGCTTGCGCAGGGTTTCCAGCATGGTATCAACGTCAGCGTCGGTGACTTCAACAACCGGTTTTTCAACTTCGATCGCGTCCAGACCCTGCAGTTCAACTTCCGGATACACTTCGAACTCTACCGCGTAGGTGAAGTCTTCGCCCAGCTTGTATTCGCCCGGAACGTAGTTCGGCGCGCCGGCCGGATTGATTTTTTCTTTGATGATCGCGTCAACGAAATGACGGCTCATCAGGTCACCCAGCACATCCTGGCGAACGGACGCGCCATAACGCTGAGCAACAACATTCATCGGCACTTTGCCTTTACGGAAGCCGTCAATGCGAACTTTTTTCGCTACGTTGACCAGCTCGCTTTTGACAGCATTCTCGATGCTGTCAGCGGCGATAGTAATCGTTACACGGCGCCCAAGGCCCTGAGTGGTTTCAACTGAAACTTGCATCTTGTTACCTCAAAAAAATCACAGTGCTCGGTCAACTCTGGAAGCGCGTGTAGGTGGCTTCGCAGAACCGGGATGCCCTCTTCAAATCAGAAACACATTCCCTGTCGTCAGAATCATCCCGAAGACATTCATATATAAGACGCGGCATTATAGCGGCATCACTTTTGTGAGTCGAGAACGGTTGTCGCCCACTGCTGCGGCATTTTTCACATTTCCCGCTCAAATTTGTCCGCAAAAGCGCTAACTTTGCGCATTTTCCAGGCAAAACAAAACGGCCCGTAGGCCGTTTTTGCTAAATCTGCAAGCAACATACTGGAAAAGCGCCAGCGGTTGCAAATGGGATTTCTAGGCGATACTCCCCGCACCGCGGCACGGCGGTGAGGCGAAAACCGTATCCTGTAATGCTTCCCATTCTTTAATCGTATAGGTGTGCAGCGCCAGGGCATGCACTGTACTCGACAGCTCCTCGGTTAGCGTGCCGTAGATCATACGGTGGCGATTGAGGAAACGCTCGCCAGTGAAGCGATCGCTCACTAACACCACTTTAAAATGACTCTCAGAGCCCGCAGGGACGTTGTGACGATAACTTTCATCCACGACTTCGAGATACATCGGGTCGAACGCTGCTCTAAGTTTTGCTTCGATCTGTTCACGTATCATCATGAATTTTCTCCTCCGACAACGCTGAGATGCCGCCACTCCATTTAAATGTTAGCCGCTTTTACCGCTTCCATTAGGAGAAAACAACAAAAAATTAGCATTGTTCTGATATTTTCATTCAAAAGTATCACGTTTACTGGCTCTGGTCGCCAGATCCGCCGGGAAAGCGTGATTAACCGTGGCGCTATGCTCAGAAAACCGCCAGGGCGATGGATTTACACGCGTTGCCACTTCCCCTTGCCGTTAGCGATGCTATGATGGCGGTAATTTTCCTTATAACAACACCATGCGTTGAGACCTGAACATGCTTAAGAAGATCCTTTTTCCGTTGGTCGCCATGTTTATGCTGGCAGGATGCGCCACGCCGCCGACCACTATTGAAGTATCGCCGAAAATCACGCTGCCGCAGCAGGATCCGAGCCTGATGGGCGTGACCGTCAGCATCAACGGCGCTGACCAGCGTCCGGACCAGGCGCTGGCGAAAGTGACGCGCGACAACCAACAGGTCACCCTTACTGCCTCCCGCGATCTGCGTTTCCTGCTGCAGGAAGTGCTGGAGAAACAAATGACCGCTCGCGGCTACATGATTGGCCCGAACGGCGCGGTCGATCTGCAGATTATCGTCAACAAACTTTACGCTGACGTCTCCCAGGGCAACGTGCGCTACAACATCGCCACCAAAGCCGATATCGCCATCATCGCCACCGCGGCGAACGGCACGAAGATGACCAAAAACTACCGCGCCAGCTACTCCGTTGAAGGCGCCTTCCAGGCCTCGAACAAAAACATCGCTGATGCCGTCAACAGCGTCCTGACCGATACCATCGCCGATATGGCGCAGGACACCAGCATCCACGATTTCATCAAGCAAAACGCGCGTTAATGCCACCACGAACCCGGCTTCCGCCGGGTTCGTGCTTTATGCTATGTCCAGTCACTACTTACGCATTTTTCAGCAGCCGAAATCAGCGATTTTGCTGATCCTCGGCTTCGCCTCCGGTCTGCCGCTGGCTCTCACCTCCGGTACTCTGCAGGCCTGGATGACGGTGGAAAATATCGATCTGAAAACGATCGGTTTTTTCTCGCTCGTCGGCCAGGCCTATGTCTTTAAATTCCTCTGGTCACCGCTGATGGATCGCTACACGCCGCCATTTCTGGGGCGCCGTCGCGGTTGGCTGTTGACCACCCAGGTATTACTCCTGCTGGCCATCGCGGCGATGGGCTTCCTTGAGCCGGTCAGCCAACTCCGCTGGATGGCGGCGCTGGCGGTGGTGATCGCCTTCTGCTCGGCGTCGCAGGATATCGTGTTCGATGCCTGGAAAACCGACGTTTTGCCGGCGGAAGAGCGCGGCGCCGGCGCCGCGATCAGCGTGCTGGGCTATCGCCTCGGGATGCTGGTCTCCGGTGGACTGGCCCTGTGGCTTGCCGACCGCTATCTCGGCTGGCAGGGGATGTACTGGCTGATGGCGGCACTGCTGGTGCCCTGTATTATCGCCACGCTGCTGGCGCCCGAACCGAGCGATGTTATTCCGGTCCCCAGATCGCTGGAACAGGCGGTGGCCGAACCGCTGCGCGATTTCTTCGGCCGCAACAACGCCTGGCTGATTCTGCTGCTCATCGTCCTTTATAAGCTCGGCGATGCGTTTGCTATGAGCCTGACCACCACTTTCCTTATCCGCGGCGTGGGGTTTGATGCCGGCGAAGTGGGGATGGTGAACAAAACCTTAGGCCTGTTTGCCACCATTCTCGGCGCCTTGTATGGCGGGGTGCTGATGCAGCGATTGACGCTCTTTCGGGCGCTGCTGATCTTCGGTGTGCTACAGGGAGTCTCCAACGCCGGCTACTGGCTGCTGTCGGTTACCGATAAGCATCTCTATTCCATGGCGACCGCCGTGTTCTTTGAAAACCTGTGCGGGGGGATGGGGACGGCGGCGTTTGTCGCACTGCTGATGACGCTATGCAATAAATCATTCTCCGCCACTCAGTTCGCGCTGCTCTCTGCGCTGTCCGCGGTTGGCCGCGTATACGTTGGGCCGATCGCCGGCTGGTTTGTCGAGGCCCACGGCTGGTCGACTTTCTATCTCTTCTCGGTGGTCGCGGCGGTGCCGGGGATCGCGCTACTGCTGCTGTGCCGGCAAACGCTTGAGCATACCCAGCGCACGGCAAGCTTTATGCCACGAAGTGAATACCCACAGGCCTATGCGCTGGCGCTGAGGATCCTGGCGCTGGGTTGCCTGCTGCTGGCTGTATGGCTGTTACTGCTGGTCATGAACGCGCTGGATTATACGGCGTTCTCTTTCCTGCCCGGCCTGCTGGAGGTGGCGGCGCTGACCGCCGTGGGGGGTATTTTGTTCGGCGGTCTGCTCGACTACCTGGCGCTGCGTAAAACCCGCCTGATTTAAGGATATTGCATCATTATTAGCCGTTGTAATTACGAAACGTAATTATAACGGCTTATTAACGCTTTTATATTGCCCGCTGCGCTATTTGTTGTTTTGTGCGTTTTAGTTTTCTGGAAATTATTGACAGTTTTCATTCGATTCTTTAAATAATTTAACCGATTCAGCTACGGCGATTTTATTTTACGTATTCACAATGTCTTTTATTTGATAATTAAATGTTAAACAATTGTTCTAATTTATGGGTGGTTATGCCCATTCGCCGCTAAGCACTCCTTTTCTTATCCCTTTCGTTATCAATCCCACGAAAATCAGGCTTTGCAAGCTATTACGTAACACTACGTAACATATGTGACAAACCAAGCAGAAGCCGCTAACACAGAACTGACAGAGATCCAATCATGTTTACAGTAATGCAACCTTACCGTAAAATGCCCGTACACTTTAAACGCCACCAGATCCCGTGGAATTGAGGTCGTTCAATGAGACTCAGGAAATACAATAAAAGTTTGGGATGGATGTCATTAATCGCAGGTACTGTATTACTCAGTGGTTGTGATTCTGCACTCCTTGACCCAAAAGGACAGATTGGACTGGAGCAACGCTCTTTGATTCTGACGGCCTTCGGCCTGATGATGATTGTCGTTATTCCCGCCGTCTTGATGGCAGTAGGATTTGCCTGGAAGTATCGCGCGAGCAATAAAGATGCGAAGTATAGCCCGAACTGGTCACACTCCAATAAAGTGGAAGCTGTGGTCTGGACGGTACCTATTCTGATCATCCTGTTCCTGGCCGTTCTGACCTGGAAAACCACTCACGCACTGGAGCCAAGCAAACCGCTTGCCCATGACGAGAAACCAATCACCATCGAAGTCGTATCGATGGACTGGAAATGGTTCTTTATCTATCCGGAACAGGGTATTGCTACCGTTAACGAAATCGCCTTCCCGGCGAACGTACCGGTACACTTCAAAGTGACCTCTAACTCGGTGATGAACTCGTTCTTTATTCCGCGCTTAGGTAGCCAGATTTACGCAATGGCCGGGATGCAGACTCAGCTGCACCTCATTGCTGATGAAGCAGGTACTTATGACGGTATCTCCGCTAGCTACAGTGGCCCGGGCTTCTCTGGTATGAAGTTCAAAGCGATTGCGACCCCGGATCGTGCAACTTTCGATCAGTGGGTGGAAAAAGCAAAACAGTCTCCGAACTCCATGGACTCCATGGCCGCGTTCGAGAAAGTGGCTGTGCCTAGCGAATACAACAAAGTGGAATACTTCTCTAACGTGAAGCCGGATCTGTTCAAAGATGTTGTGAACAAATTCATGTCTCACGAGAGCATGAACATGTCCAAACCTGAAGGCGAGCACGCCGCTCACGACGGGATGGAAGGCATGGACATGAGCCACGCGGAAACCGCTCACTAAGGGGCCGAGGAAGAAAACGATGTTCGGAAAACTTACACTGGATGCAGTGCCCTACCACGAACCTATTATCGTGGTAACGGTGGCTGCGATTATCATTGGGGGACTGGCGCTTCTGGCAGCCATCACTTACTTCGGTAAGTGGTCCTACCTGTGGAACGAGTGGCTGACTTCTGTCGACCACAAACGTCTCGGTATCATGTACGTTATCGTGGCAATCGTCATGCTGCTGCGTGGCTTTGCTGACGCCATCATGATGCGTAGCCAGCAGGTGCTGGCCTCGGCCGGGGAAGCAGGCTTCCTGCCGCCTCATCACTACGATCAGATCTTTACCGCCCACGGCGTTATCATGATCTTCTTCGTGGCGATGCCGTTTGTTATCGGTCTGATGAACCTGGTGGTTCCGCTTCAGCTCGGCGCACGCGACGTAGCCTTCCCGTTCCTCAACAACCTGAGCTTCTGGTTCACCGTTGTGGGCGTGATCCTGGTTAACTTGTCTCTGGGCGTTGGTGAGTTCGCGCAGACCGGTTGGCTGGCCTATCCGCCGTTGTCGGGAATTGAGTACAGTCCTGGTGTAGGGGTCGACTACTGGATTTGGGCGCTGCAGCTCTCCGGTATCGGTACTACCCTGACCGGTATTAACTTCTTCGTGACCATTATCAAGATGCGCGCCCCGGGCATGACCATGTTCAAGATGCCAGTGTTCTCCTGGGCATCTCTGTGCGCTAACATCCTGATTATCGCCTCGTTCCCAATTCTGACCGTCACCATCGCGCTGCTGACCCTGGATCGTTACCTGGGCACCCATTTCTTTACCAACGATATGGGTGGCAACATGATGATGTACATCAACCTGATTTGGGCCTGGGGTCACCCGGAAGTGTACATCCTGGTTCTGCCGGTGTTCGGGGTCTTCTCCGAAATCGCCGCGACCTTCTCGCGTAAGCGTCTGTTCGGTTACACCTCTCTGGTGTGGGCAACCGTCTGTATTACCGTTCTGTCGTTCATCGTTTGGCTGCACCACTTCTTCACCATGGGTGCTGGCGCGAACGTAAACGCCTTCTTCGGTATTACGACCATGATTATCGCAATCCCGACCGGGGTTAAGATCTTCAACTGGCTGTTCACCATGTATCAGGGCCGCATCGTCTTCAACTCGGCGATGATGTGGACTATCGGCTTTATCGTGACCTTCTCCGTAGGTGGGATGACCGGCGTGCTGCTGGCGGTACCGGGCGCGGACTTCGTTCTGCACAACAGCCTGTTCCTGATCGCGCACTTCCATAACGTTATCATCGGCGGCGTGGTATTCGGTTGCTTCGCAGGCCTGACCTACTGGTGGCCGAAAGCCTTTGGTTTCACCCTGAACGAAACCTGGGGCAAACGCGCTTTCTGGTTCTGGATCATCGGCTTCTTCGTAGCGTTTATGCCGCTGTACGTGCTGGGCTTCATGGGGATGACCCGTCGTCTGAGCCAGCAGATCGATCCGCAGTTCCACCCGATGCTGGTTGTTGCAGCTTGCGGTGCGGCGCTGATCGCCTGCGGTATCCTGTGCCAGCTGATTCAGTTCTACGTGTCTATTCGCGACCGCGATCAGAACCGTGACCTGACCGGTGACCCATGGGGTGGTCGTACGCTGGAGTGGGCAACCTCTTCTCCACCGCCGTTCTATAACTTCGCTATCGTTCCTCAGGTTCACGAACGTGATGCCTTCTGGGAAATGAAAGAGAAAGGTGAAGCGTACAAACAGCCTGCTCACTATGAAGAAATTCATATGCCGAAAAACAGCGGCGCCGGCATCGTAATTGCCGCCTTCGCTACGGTATTTGGTTTCGCCATGATCTGGCATATCTGGTGGATGGCGATCGCCAGCTTCATCGGCATCGTAGCGACCTGGATTATTAAGAGCTTTGACGAGGACGTGGATTACTACGTACCGGTTGCAGAAGTCGAAAAACTGGAAAAACAGCATTTCGATGAGATTAACAAAGCAGGGCTGAAAAATGGCAACTGATACTCTTGCGCATACTGCCCACGCGCATGAACACGGGCACCATGATACAGGACCGATGAAGGTATTCGGTTTCTGGATCTACCTGATGAGCGACTGCATCATCTTCGCTACGCTGTTTGCGACCTATGCCGTTCTGGTGAACGGCACGGCCGGCGGACCGACGGGCAAAGATATTTTCGAACTGCCGTTCGTTCTGGTTGAAACCGCACTGCTGCTGTTCAGCTCCATCACCTACGGCATGGCGGCTATCGCCATGTACAAAAACAACAAGAGCCAGGTCGTTTCCTGGCTGGCGTTGACCTGGTTGTTTGGTGCTGGCTTTATCGGGATGGAAATCTATGAATTCCATCACCTGATCATGGAAGGCTTCGGTCCGGATCGTAGCGGTTTCCTGTCAGCGTTCTTCGCGCTGGTCGGCACCCACGGTCTGCACGTGACCTCCGGTCTTATCTGGATGGCGGTGCTGATGTTCCAGGTTTCACGTCGTGGCCTGACCAGCACTAACCGCACCCGTATCCTGTGCCTGAGCCTGTTCTGGCACTTCCTGGACGTCGTGTGGATCTGCGTGTTCTCGGTTGTCTATCTGATGGGGGCGATGTAATGAGTCATTCTACCGATCATAGCGGCGCTTCTCACGGCAGCGTGAAGAGCTACATGACAGGATTTATCCTGTCCATCATCCTGACGGTTATTCCGTTCGCCATGGTGATGAGTGGCTCCGCCTCGCATGCGGTTATCCTTGGCACCATTCTGGTGACTGCTGTGGTGCAGATCGTGGTACACCTCGTGTACTTCCTGCATATGAACAGCAAGTCCGATGAAGGCTGGAACCTGACCGCATTTATCTTCACCGTAATCATCATTGCGATCGTGGTTGTCGGCTCCATCTGGATTATGTGGAACCTGAACTACAACATGATGATGCACTAAGAGCGGCGAGTATGTTTAAGCAATACCTGCAAGTAACGAAACCAGGCATTATTTTTGGCAACCTGATCTCCGTGATCGGCGGTTTCCTGCTGGCCTCCAAAGGCCACATCGACTATCCGCTGTTCGTCTGGACGCTCCTTGGAGTATCCCTGGTGGTCGCCTCGGGTTGTGTATTCAACAACTACATCGACCGGGACATCGATCGTAAGATGGAACGGACGAAAAACCGGGTGCTGGTCAAAGGGCTGATCTCGCCAGAAGCTTCGCTGGTGTACGCCACCTTGCTGGGTATTGCTGGCTTCATGCTGCTGTGGTTCGGCGCTAACCCGCTGGCCTGCTGGCTGGGGGTGATGGGGTTCGTGGTTTATGTTGGCATCTACAGCCTGTACATGAAGCGCCACTCCGTCTACGGCACGCTGATTGGCTCACTCTCCGGCGCAGCGCCGCCGGTGATTGGCTACTGTGCGGTCACCGGTGAATTTGACAGCGGTGCGGCGATCCTGCTGGCTATTTTCAGCCTGTGGCAGATGCCTCACTCCTACGCCATCGCGATTTTCCGCTTTAAGGATTATCAGGCGGCGAACATTCCGGTACTGCCGGTGGTAAAAGGCATTTCGGTTGCCAAAAACCATATTACGCTGTACATCGTCGCCTTTGCCGTAGCGACCCTGATGCTCTCGCTGGGCGGCTACGCCGGGTATAAATACCTGGTCGTGGCGGCAGCGGTCAGCGTCTGGTGGCTGGGAATGGCGCTGCGTGGCTACAAGGTGGCCGATGATAAAGTCTGGGCGCGTAAGCTGTTCGTCTTTTCCATCGTCGCCATCACCGCGCTGTCCGTGATGATGTCCGTTGACTTTATGGTGCCGGATTCACATAGTCTGCTGGCTTACGTGAGATAATCTCCCACTCCAGTATGATCTAAGGCCCCGTTTTTACGGGGCTTTTGCTTTTCCGTTTCATCACCGCTTTCTTTCTCATTTCATACTGCCCTCCCCTTCCCCACCCTATCCGCTATCTTTCCTGCCAAAAAATGAGGAAAAATTGAGCCGATACCCACCGCGCATTACTCGCGCCGCGCGGTCCTGCGATGCTACCTTTCGCCTCGGGCTCATGCCCATTTGGGAAATATTCACTACAAGGAATCGCAATGAAAGAGTTAACACTGAACGAAATGGAGTACATCTCCGGTGGCTTTAGCCTGATCGGCGCGGCGAACGGCTTTGCCAGCTTTGTCGCCAACTCGGCCGTCGGTTTCACCTCGTTTGTTCTCACCTCCGGCACCGCGTTTGCTTCCTTCGTCGGCGACAGCGCGATGGCGTTTGGTTCCTTCCTCACCGGGCAGACAAACTGGGAAACCTTTGTGACCGCCGGTAAGGAAAACTGGGGAAGCTTCGTCAACACTGCTGGCAACAGCTGGAACACCTTTGTCGATAACGCCGCCAGCGACTGGAACAGTTTCCTGAACCAAGCGTCAGCCTAAGCGACGTCTCTCTGAGGGCAGCGCCCTATGCTGCCCTGTTTAACCCACCAGCATCGCCTGTGCGCTGTAGAGCAGATCGAGGTGGTCGCGGCATAATGCTTCCAGCGAAGTACGCGATTGATGGCTGGTCAGACTCAGCGCTCCCCACCAGGTCCCTTCTCTGTCGGTTAACGGTACCGCCAGCACCAGCATACCAATCTCAAACTCCTGTTTGATAGTGGCGTAGCCCTGGCGCCGCACCTGGGCGATCTTCTCCATCAGCGGCGCGATCTCAGTCACCGTGTAGGGCGTGCGTTGTTCCCGGGGTATGCGCTGCAGGACCGCCTCACACTCGGCTTCCGGCAGCGAAGCCAGCCACAATCGCCCCCCGGCGGTACAGAAAATGGGCACCCGCTCCCCCAGCCGCACCGACGTGGAATTAAACGGCGTATGCCGGCTGCGGGCGATATAGACCAGCTCATCTTCGTCCACCACCCCCACCGAGGCATGCTCCTCCGTCCGGCTGGCGATGTATTCGACAATCGGCCGTACCATGCGCGGAAACTGCGCCGAATCGACGTAGGCCTGGCCAAGCCGCAGCGTCTTTGGGGTAAGCCAGTAATAACGCCCGTCGGTTTGCAGATAGCGCTCATGCAGCAACGTCAGCAGAAAACGCCGCGCGGCGCTTTGCGTCAGGCCGCTCATTTTCGCCGCCTGGGCGACGGTGAGCTTTGGGCAGGTTTTGGAAAAAAGCTGGATTAGCGCCAGCCCTTTTTGTAAACCGACGATCAGATCGCGTGGATGAATGGGGTTTTGCATATTCGCTCACATTTTTGCAACATCATTATCGATTTCCTGCGATTATCGCAGCGATCGTGCGATTAACAACCGACATGTCCGAATTCTGCGTTGTCGCTCCCAGCTTCCACTGAAATACTTTCACAACATTCATTTAACAAATGAGGTTTGAAATGGTCAGTGGAACTACCCAGGTCGTCGCCGTGATTGGTCATCCGATCGCCCAGGTGAAATCGCCGGATAACTTCAACCGTTATTTTGCTGAACAGCACATGGACAGCGTCATGATCCCGGTGGATATCGCCCCGGAAGCAGTGGCCGCCTACCTCAACGCCCTGCGCGGCTGGCAGAACATGACTGGCGTGCTGGTAACGGTGCCGCATAAGCAGCGCGCCGCTACGCTGGTCGACGACCTCACGCCGCGCGCGCGTCGTCTCAACGCCGTCAATGTGATCCGTAAGCTGGCGGATGGCCGTTTGCAGGGCGATATGCTGGATGGCGTGGGCTTTCAGCTCGCCGCCGAGGCGCAGGGTTTTCAGCCGACAGGCAAGCTGGCGCTGCTCTCCGGATGCGGTGGCGTCGGCAGCGCTATCGCCTGGGGGCTGTGCGAGGCAGGGATCCGCCAGCTGGCCCTGCACGATCAAAACCCGGCCACCCGGCAACGCCTGCATGACCTTCTTGCCGAAGCCTTTCCAGCAGTGCAACTGAGCGCCCTGCCGGACACCCTTCATGGCGTCGATCTGCTGGTCAACGGTTCGCCGGCCGGCATGGCCGGATTTGATGCCCTCTCCCTGCCACAGACGCTGCTGGAAACCCTCGACAGCGCTACCCACGTGGCGGACGTTGTCACCGCCCCGGTGATGACGCCGTTGCTCACCTTCGCCGCCGCCCGCGGCTGCCGGGTGCAGACCGGGCCGGAAATGGCGCTGGCGCAGATGACGCTGATGGGCCAGTTTATCGGCGCCATCCCGCAGACGCAGGGAGCAGCAGCATGAAGAGCTGGGATGTGATCGTCATCGGCAGCGGCGCGGCCGGTTTTGCCGCCGCGGTCACCGCCAGCTGCAAAGGGCTGTCGGTGCTGATGCTGGAGAAAGCCGGCCAGTTCGGCGGAACCTCGGCGATCTCCGGCGGCGCCGTGTGGCTGCACGATACCGATCAGGCGCGCGCCGCGGGCAAAAGCGGCAGTGCTGAAGCGATAAAAACCTACCTGCAGACCATTATTGGCGAGGGTCAGTACCGCGAAGATCTCGCCGAAGCGTTTGTCAGCGCCGGACGGGAGGCGCTGGCCTTTCTCGAACGTGAAGGCGCGGTGAAATATAGCCTGCGTCCACTTTCACCCGATTACTACCCGGATGAACCCGGCGCCGTCGACGTCGGGCGCGCGCTGGAGGTGGTGGAGTATGACGGCCGTGAACTGGGAGACACCTTTCGCGACCTGCGCTCGCCGCCGCCGGGGATGCTGCTGTTTGGCGGGATGATGGTCAACCGCGTCGATATTCAGCACTTTCTCGATATGCGTCGTTCGCTGCGCTCCCTGGCTCATTGCACCCGACTGCTGCTGCGCTACGCCCGCGACCGGGTGAAGTATCCACGCGGCACCCGTCTGGCGATGGGCAATGCGCTGATAGCGCGCATGGCGGCAACGGCATTGCGCAACGGCATGAGCCTGCGGCTGAATGTCAATGTTCTGGCGCTGTGCGAAACGCAAGGCACGGTTACCGGGGTGGAAATTGAGTATCAGGGACAAAGAGAGACGCTGCACGCCCGTCGCGGGGTGGTCCTGGCCGCAGGCGGCTTTGCCGCGGGCGCGCTGGCGGCGCGCTATCGGCCATACACCCGCGAACACTTCACCATGTCACCGCCCGCCAACGATGGCGCCGCGCTGCGTCTCGCGGCGGCGCTTAACGCTCGTGAGGGAGCCGATCGGCCATCCAACTTTTTCTGGGCGCCGGTATCGGTGTTGACCCGGGCAGATGGCAGCGAGGAGCGTTTCCCCCATCTGGTGACCGACCGGGCCAAGCCGGGCGTGATTGCCGTCAATCAGCGGGCGGTACGCTTCGTCAACGAGTCCAGCTCCTATCACCATTTTGCCAGCGCGATGCAGCGTGCTGCGGAAAATGCCCCCTGCTTTTTACTCTGCGACGCCCAGGCAATGAAGCGTTACGGCCTCGGGCTGGCACGCCCGGCGCCGGTCAATAATGATGCCCTGGTCGCCGCTGGCTATCTGCACAAAGCCGATACCCTGGCCGCGCTGGCGCAGCAGCTTGGTCTGGATGCCCAAACCCTGAGCGAGACGGTTGCCCGCTACAACCGTGACGCCGCACAGGGCGTGGATCGGGAATTTGCTAAAGGCGGCAACAGCTATAACCGGGCGATGGGCGATCCGGGCCATCAGCCTGACGCTTGTAATGCTCCCCTGCTCAGCGCGCCGTTCTATGCCATCAAACTTTATACCGGCGACCTGGGGACATCGCGGGGCCTGGTCACCACCGCCGATGCGCAGGTCGTCAACGCGGAAGGAAACCCCATTCCGGGGCTGTACGCCGTCGGAAATGACATGGATTCGCTGATGGCCGGCACCTACCCCGGCCCCGGTATCACCCTCGGGCCGGGGCTGACGTTTGGTTACCTCGCCGCCTGCCATCTGGCACAACACTCCACCCACTAATCAGGAAAACATCATGATCTACGAAAAACGCACCTACACCATCAATCCGCTGAAAATGGCCGACTGGCTGGCGCTGTATCAAAGCGATGCCCTGGCGGTGCAAACCGAGCATCTCGGCAAGCTGATCGGCTTCTTTTTTACCGAGATCGGCGTGGTCAATCAGGTGGTGCACATCTGGGCTTACGAAAGCCTTGACGATCGCCTGGTACGCCGCGCGCGGATGGCCCAGGACGAACGCTGGCAGACCTTCTCGCGCAAAAATCGCGAACTGGCCGCCGTGGAACGCCTCGAGTCGGTGCTGATGCGCCCCACCGCTTTTTCACCCCTGCAGTAAGGAGTCCATCATGAGCGGGCCTGTGAAGGTGGATGTGCTGGTGGTCGGCTCCGGCGCGGCGGGGCTTTCTGCCGCGGTGACCGCGGCGATGCACGGCGCCAGCGTCATGGTGGCGGAGAAAGCGTCAGTGATCGGCGGAACCAGCGCCTGGTCCGGCGGCTGGCTGTGGATCCCCCGCAACCCGCTGGCGCGGGCGGAGGGCATCGATGAAGCAGCCGACGCGCCGCTGACCTATCTGCAGCATGAGATGGGGGGCGAAGCCGCCGACGTTCGTCTGCAGACCTTCCTGCGCTACGGGCCAGAGATGGTGGAATTTTTCCATCAGCGGACGGCGGTGCAGTTTCTCTCAGGTAGCGCCATGCCGGACTTTCACGCGTCGCCAGGCGCAGCGAACGGCGGGCGGTCGGTTACCGCGCAGCCCTACGATGGCCGCCTGCTCGGTGACTGGCTCCATCGCCTGCGTCCGCCGCTGGAGACCATTAGCCTGGGCGGGATGGGCATTGCCGGCGGCGCGGATATGGCGCATTTTTTCAATGCCACCCGCTCGCCGCGCTCTGCGCTGTATGCCGCCCGTCGCCTGCTGCGCCACGGCTGGCAGCGGCTGCGTACCGGACGGGGACAGCATCTGGTCAATGGCAATGCGCTGGTCGCCCGTCTGCTGCGTTCCGCCCTCGACGCCGGAGTGCGTTTTCAGCTCAATGCCCCGGTGGTCCGGCTGCTGCAGGGGCCGCTGGGCGTGTCCGGCGCGGTGCTGCGCAGCGACGGCGGGGAAATTCACGTCGAAGCAGGCGCCGTGGTGCTGGCCTGCGGCGGTTTTCCCCACGATCGGCAGCGGCTGGCGCAGGTAGTGCCTCATGCTGCAGAGGGTTACGGCCATTTCTCCGCCGCGCCGCCGAACAATCAGGGCGAGGGGATCAGGCTTGGCGAATCCGTCGGCGGCCAGTTCGACACCCGCCTGCGCCACCCGCTGGCCTGGGCGCCAGTGTCCCGCGTCACCCTGGCCAGCGGCCAGCAGCTGATGTTTCCCCATCTGGTGGAGCGCGCCAAGCCCGGCGTGATTGCCGTCCTGCCCAACGGCAAACGCTTTGTTAACGAGGCCGACTCCTATCATGACTTTATCGCCGCCCTGCTGGCGGCCACACCTGCGGGTGACGCGCCGCAGGCCTGGCTGCTGGCCGATCGTCGCGCGCTGCGTCGCTACGGCCTGGGCCACGCCAGACCCTTCCCGTTCTCCCCCACCGCCTGGCTGCGTACCGGTTACCTGCTGCGGGGAAACACCCTGGCGGAGCTGGCAAAGCAGTGCGCCATCGACGCCAATACGCTGGCGGAAACGGTGGAACGCTTTAACCGCTTCGCCAGCGCCGGCGAAGACGTCGACTTTCACCGCGGGGCCTCAGCCTATAACCGTGCCCAGGGTGATCATCAGGTGACGCTCGGACCGCTGCGCGAAGGGCCGTTCTATGCGGTGCGCATTCTGCCCGGCTCGTTAGGTACCTTCAGCGGCTTGCAAACCGACGAACGCGCCCGGGTGCTGGATGAACAGCAGCAGCCGATACCGGGTCTGTTCGCCATCGGCAACGACATGTCGAGCGTGATGCGCGGCTATTACCCCAGCGGAGGGATCACCCTCGGGCCCGCCATGACCTTTGGCTATCTGGTGGGTAAAAATCTGGCCGAAAACACAATAAAAACAAAGTAATAAACAACCAGGGACGGCAATACCCATAACTATCCTCACCTGCAACTGTACCGGAGCCCTTTATGAACATGCGTACCCTATCGCTCGCCGCCCTGACCCTGCTCGATGTCCCTCCCCCCGAACAGGTGCGGATAGCGGCCAGAACCGGTTTTACCCACGTTGGTCTGCGACTGCTTCCCGCCACGCCGACCGACCCGGACTACGACATGCTGGGCGATACCCCCGCCGTGCGCGCGACGCTCGCCGCGCTGATGGAAACCGGCATCCGCGTGTCGGACGTCGAGATCGTCCGCCTGACTCCCGGATTTACGCTCGACGATCGGCTGCAGCGGTTTATGGAGACTGCGGCGCGGCTTGGCGCCAGACAGGTGCTGGTCGCCGGCAATGACAACAACCTTCAGCGCAGCGCTGACAACCTGGCCATCCTCGCCGCGGCCAGTCGCCCCTATGGGCTGACCATGAACCTTGAGCCGATGCCCTGGACCCAGTTGCGCACTATCGCCGATGCGCAGGCGCTGATCGCCGCCTGCGGGCGGGAAGATATCGGCATCCTGGTGGACGCCCTTCATTTCTGGCGCGCGGGAGAATCGCTCGCCGCCCTCTCCAGCCTGCCTGCACATCAGTTGAACTATATGCAGCTCTGCGATGGCGCGGCGCAGAGGCCGGAAAGCGAGCAGGAGCTCATCCGCCAGGCCCGTTCGGCGCGCAATGTGCCAGGGGAAGGCGGTCTGGATCTGCACGGTCTGATGTCGGCCCTGCCGGCGACGCTGCCGGTCTCCCTCGAAGTGCCGCTCGACGGCGAGCAGGGCGCCCTGCCGCCCCTCCAGCGGGCGCAATTACTGTTCAATGCCGCGCAGCCCTACCTGCGCGCCTGCGCATAAGGAATACGCTATGACACAGACTCAACGCCTGGATGTCAGAGAGTTAATTAACCGTAATCCGCTGAGCCGCTTTCAAAAGTTGATTATATTTCTCGGCTTTTGCGTCATCGCTCTCGATGGTTTTGATATCGCGATCATGGGCTTTATCGCCCCGACGCTAAAGCTGGAGTGGGGGGTAAGCAACCACCAGCTGGGCCTGGTGATCAGCGCCGCGCTGATCGGTCTCGCGCTGGGGGCGATTTTCTCCGGCCCGCTCGCCGACTGGCTGGGGCGCAAGAAGATCATTATCAACAGCGTCTTTTTCTTCGGCTTCTGGACCATCGCCACCGCTTTCTCGCACAACGTAGAACAGATGATGTTCTTTCGCTTTATGACCGGGCTCGGGCTGGGCGCCGCGATGCCGAATATCGGGACACTGGTGTCGGAATACGCCCCGGAACGCCAGCGTTCATTTATTATTACCGTCATCTTTTGCGGCTTCACCTTCGGCGCGGCGGCGGGAGGATTTTCGGCATCGTGGCTGATCCCCCAGTTTGGCTGGCACTCGCTGATGGCGCTCGGCGGTATTCTGCCGCTGCTGTTTGCCCCCCTGCTTATCTGGCTGCTGCCGGAGTCGGTTCGTTTTCTGGTGATCAAACAAGCGCCAGCAGCGCGTATCCGGGCCATTCTTAACCGTCTCTATCCCGGACAAATCAGCGACAACGTGACGTTTATCCTGCCGGCGCAGCCAGCGGCCGGCAACGCAATGCGCATTGTGCTCTCCCGCCAGTACGGCTTCGGCTCGCTGATGCTATGGCTGGTCTACTTTATGGGGCTGTTCCTGGTCTATATCCTCGGCAGCTGGCTGCCAACGCTGGTTAAAGCGGTGGGAATGACCGTTAGCCAGGCGGCCATCATGACGGCGATCTACCAGGCGGGGGGTACCCTCGGCTCGCTGTTTGCCGGCTGGCTGATGGACAGGATCAACCCTCACCGTGCGCTGGGAACGATCTACGCCGTCGGCGGCCTGTTCACCATGGCGATGGGCTACGCCGCGGGCAGCTTTGCCCTGCTCTGTATGCTGGCGTTTATCAGCGGCGCCTGCCTGAACGGCGCCAATACGGGCATGAACGCCCTTTCCGCCCGTTACTATCCCACGCAGGCGCGGGCGACGGGCTCCAGCTGGATGCACGGCGTCGGGCGCATCGGCGCCATTCTCAGCGCCTTTGCCGGCGCCGAGATGACGGCGCTCAACCTGCCCTTCGAAAGCGTCTTTTTGCTCCTCGGTATCCCGGCGGCCCTCACCGTCGCAGGTCTGGCGGCGAAAAGCATCTTTGCGGCCGGTCAACCTCCCGCCACTTCATCAGCCCCCGCGTCTGTGCGCGGCGCGTCATAGCGGCATCTGCTCCCCCGGTGCAATCGGCGGATTGCACCGCGCTCGGCGGCTAAAAAGAAAATTTATTTCATATTTTTCAGCAACGAAAAATTCCCCACGACGGCGGGCCCTGCTCCGATAAATCACTCTCCTTTTTTCATCTTTGCCACGGCGGCGATGACAAACTTTCACTTATTCGATCCTCCTCTCAATATGAAAAATAAATTTCATATTTAAATTGAATCAGAACAAACATTTCCTTAACTTTAAATCAGTCTATCCGGATGCGCGTTGCCGCAGGCGTCGGCATTAAGCGCCTCAGAGTGCGAATTATTTCAAAAAGGAGAGCACCATGTTAAACGGCCTGAAACCCTTATCCCGCTCCCTGCGTTGGGGCATGGTCGGCGGCGGGGGAACCAGTCAGATCGGCTACAGCCACCGCTGTGCGGCGCTGCGTGACAATGTTTATACCCTGCTGGCCGGCGCGCTTGACGTCGATGCCGAGCGCGGGCGCGCGTTCGGTGAGCAGCTGGGCATCGCGCCGGAGCGCTGCTACGCCGACTACCAGACCCTGTTTCGTGAAGAGGCGCAGCGCCCTGACGGCATCGAGGTCGTCTCGGTCACTACCCCGAACAATACCCATTTCGCCATCACCAAAGCGGCGCTGGAGGCGGGCCTCCACGTCATCTGTGAAAAGCCCCTCTGCTTTACCGCCGAAGAGGCGCGCGAGCTGGTGGACCTGAGCAAAAAACAGAACAAAATCGTCGGCGTTACCTACGGCTATGCCGGCTATCAGATGATCCAGCAGGCACGGCAGATGATTGCCGATGGGCTGCTCGGCGAGATCCGCATCGTTAACATGCAGTTCGCCCACGGCTTTCATAACCAGGCCGTCGAGCTGCAGGCGGAATCCACCCGCTGGCGCGTGACGCCGAAGTTTGCCGGGCCCAGCTATGTGCTGGGGGATCTGGCCACTCATCCGCTGTTTGTCGCCGAAACCATGGCGCCGCAGCTCAATATCAAACGGCTGATGTGCTCCCGTCAGAGCTTTGTTCCCTCCCGCGCGCCGCTGGAAGATAACGCCTTTGTCCTGATGGAATATGACAACGGCGCGGTCGGCTCGATGTGGACCAGCGCGGTCAACAGCGGCGCCATGCACTCACAAAAAGTGCGTATCGTCGGCGAAAAAGCGAGCATCGAATGGTGGGACGAGCATCCTAACCAGCTCAGCTATGAGGTGCAGGGCGAGCCGGCGCGGATCCTGGAGCGCGGAATGCCCTACCTGTCACCGAACGCGCTGGCGGATGACCGCATCGGCGGCGGCCATCCGGAAGGGCTGTTCGAAGCCTGGGCCAACCTCTATCGCCGCTATGCGCAGGCGATTGACGCCACGGACCGTGACGATCGCGCCTTCCTGCAAGACTTCTGGTATCCGGATGTCGAAGCCGGGCTGCACGGCGTCTATTGGGTCGAGCAGTGCGTGAAATCGGCTGACGCAGGCAGCCAGTGGGTTGACTTTACTTTACCTTAATTTTCCCCCTCGCCAGTGGAGTCCCCCTCCACTGGTGTATTGATTTTTACCAACTTACCTCATCGCGCAACAGCCCCGTAATATCTGTTAAACAAACATTTATTTACGCTTCTTACCCCCCGCCGCTACACTAGGCGCAGTTTTTATATTGAGGTGGTAATGAACGATAACAAAATGACGCCAGGGGAACTGCGCGCGACCTGGGGTTTAGGGACCGTATTCTCCCTGCGCATGCTTGGCATGTTTATGGTCCTGCCGGTTCTGACCACGTATGGCATGGCATTGCAGGGCGCCAGTGAAGCGCTGATTGGCCTGGCGATCGGTATCTACGGCCTGGCGCAGGCAGTTTTTCAGATCCCCTTCGGATTGTTATCTGACCGTATTGGCCGTAAGCCGCTGATCGTCGGCGGCCTGCTTATTTTTGTACTCGGCAGCGTCATCGCCGCGCTCACCGACTCTATCTGGGGCATCATTCTTGGCCGCGCCCTGCAGGGCTCCGGCGCCATCGCCGCCGCGGTCATGGCATTGCTGTCCGATCTCACCCGCGAACAGAACCGCACCAAAGCGATGGCGTTTATCGGCGTCAGTTTCGGTGTGACTTTCGCCATCGCCATGGTGCTGGGGCCAATTGTCACTCACCAGCTGGGGCTGCACGCGCTATTCTGGATGATCGCCATCCTGGCGACCCTCGGCATCCTGCTCACCCTGTGGGTGGTGCCCAACAGCCATAACCACGTGCTCAACCGCGAATCGGGGATGGTGCAGGGCTGCTTTAGCAAGGTACTGGCGGAACCGCGCCTGCTAAAACTCAACTTTGGCATCATGTGTCTGCACATCATGCTGATGTCCACCTTTGTCGCGCTGCCCGGACAGCTCGAGGCCGCCGGCTTTCCGGCCGCCGAGCACTGGAAGATTTATCTGGTGACTATGGTTATCTCGTTCATCTCGGTGGTGCCGTTTATCATCTACGCCGAAGTGAAGCGCAAGATGAAGCGCGTCTTCCTGTTGTGTGTCGCCATCCTGCTGATTGCGGAAATTGTCCTCTGGGGCGCCGGGGGCTACTTCTGGGAGCTGGTGGCGGGCGTCCAGCTCTTCTTCCTGGCGTTTAATCTGCTGGAAGCGCTGCTGCCGTCCTTAATTAGTAAGGAGTCGCCGGCGGGCTACAAAGGCACCGCGATGGGCGTCTACTCCACCAGCCAGTTCCTCGGGGTAGCCATTGGCGGTGCGCTTGGCGGCTGGGTCGATGGGTTCTTTGATTCGCAGACCGTGTTTCTGCTGGGCGCCCTGCTGGCGATGCTGTGGCTGCTGGTGGCGAGTACCATGAGCGAGCCGCCCTACGTCAGCAGCCTGCGGGTGGAGGTACCGGACGGCGTGGTGGTCGATGATGCTCTGCAGGCGCGTCTGCTGAACGCCAGCGGGGTTCATCAGGCGCTGGTGGTGCCTGAGGAGCGCTCGGTGTATATCAAAATCGACAGCAAGGTCACCAACCGCTTCGAGATAGAGCAGCTCATCAAAGGGGTATAAAAAAAGCGGGGAATTCCCCGCTTTTTGCTGTTTGACGCCGCGTTAGTCGCGGAAGTTTTTGAACTGGAACGGCTGTCCCAGATCGCCGCCGCGCACCAGCGCCATCACCGACTGCAGATCGTCGCGGGACTTACCGGTCACGCGGATCTCTTCGCCCTGAATCTGCGCCTGCACTTTCAGCTTGCTGTCTTTGATCAGTTTGACGATCTTCTTCTGCACCGCGCTTTCAATGCCCTGCTTCAGCTTCGCTTCAATAAACCAGGTTTTACCGCTGTGCACGATATCTTCCGGCACGTCGAGGGAGGTGCCTTCAATACCGCGTTTGAGCAGCTTGGCGCGCAGGATATCCAGCAGCTGGTTCACCTGGAAGTCAGACTCACTCAGCACTTTAATGGTTTTGTTGGCGTCGTTTAATTCAAACGTGGCTTCAACGCCACGAAAATCAAAACGCGACTCGACTTCGCGGCTCGCGTTGTCCACCGCGTTACGGGCTTCCTGAAGATCAACTTCAGAGACAATATCGAAAGATGGCATCTTTTCCTCTCCTTCCGTTTCTTTTGCGTTGCATAATACCTGCAACGCGGCATAACTCAACTTGTTATCCCGGAAGCTTAGCTGATTACACAACGCTCGCGCTATTTTCCCCGCTGTGCCCGACGGTGCTGAAGCGCCCCCTGCCGTCCGGCGATGCGAAATGCGATGAGATATACTTGAGCCATCAGCGCCTGGGGTAGTGGCAGATGAGGAGGAAGAATGAAAGTAACCGTACTGGGATGCGGTGCTCTTGGACAATTATGGCTGACCGCGTTGTGCAAACAGGGACATGAAGTCCAGGGCTGGTTGCGCGTACCTCAGCCATTCTGTAGCGTTAATGTCATTGAAACCGATGGCTCGGTGTTCAACGAGTCGCTGACGGCCAACGACCCCGATTTTCTTGCCGGCAGCGAACTGCTGATTGTTACCTTAAAAGCCTGGCAGGTTTCGAACGCGGTGAAGCACCTGGCCGGGATCCTGCCGATCACCACACCGATAGTGCTGATGCATAACGGAATGGGCACCGTCGAAGAACTGCGCAGTGTGAAACAACCCTTGCTGCTGGCCTCTACCACCCAGGCGGCACGGCGCGACGGTAATGTTATCATCCACGTCGCCCAGGGCACGACCCATATCGGACCGGCGAAAAGCTATGGAGAGGACTACAGCTACCTCGCTGAAGTGCTACAGCGCGTGCTGCCGGACGTCGCCTGGCACAATAGCATTCACTCAGCCACCTGGCGCAAGCTGGCGGTTAACTGCGTCATTAACCCCCTGACCGCGCTTAAAGGATGTAAAAACGGCGATCTGCGCAACTATCCGCAGGAAGTTGCCGCGATTTGCCGCGAGGTGGCGGCGGTGATGGAGCGCGAAGGTATTCATACCTCGGCGGAAAACCTGCTATTTTATGTCGAACAGGTGATTGAAAGTACGGCAGAAAATATCTCATCCATGCTGCAGGACATCCGCGCCCAGCGGCACACGGAGATCGACTATATCACCGGTTTTCTGCTCAACCGCGCCCGCGCCCACGGCGTTGCCGTACCGGAAAACGCCCGCTTATTTGAATTGATCAAGCGTAAGGAGAATGAATATGAGCGCGTCGGCACTGATTTGCCTCGCCCCTGGTAGCGAAGAGACCGAAGCGGTCACCACTATCGATCTGCTGGTCCGCGGCGGAGTGAAGGTAAACACCGCCAGCGTCGCCAGCGACGGCGGCCTGACCATCGTCTGCTCGCGCGGCGTCAAACTGCTGGCGGATGCGCCGCTGGTCGAGGTGGCCGATGGTGATTTCGATATCATCGTCCTCCCGGGCGGCATCAAGGGCGCAGAGTGCTTCCGCGACAGCCCCCTATTGGTGGAAACCGTCCGACAGTTCCACCTCTCAGGCCGCATTGTGGCCGCCATCTGCGCCGCCCCGGCGACCGTGCTGGTGCCCCATCAGCTGTTCCCGATCGGTAACATGACCGGTTTTCCGGCGCTGAAGGAACATATCCCCGCCGATCAGTGGCAGGATAAACGGGTGGTCTGGGATCCACGGGTGAATCTGTTAACCAGCCAGGGACCGGGGACATCGATTGATTTCGCCCTGAAAATGATTGACCTGTTGGTGGGTCGCGAGAAAGCGTATGAGGTCGCCTCGCAGCTGGTGATGGCCGCCGGCATCTATAATTACTACGAAGCCTGATAGCCGGTCCGCGCCGCGGACTGGCTCCCCTTTTCCTGAGGAGTCGTAGCATGTCCCGTAGCGCAACCGATTCTCGCGATCTTGTCATCAGCCGTCAGCTCAGCGCGCCCGCCTCTGCCCTGTGGCGCGCGTGGGCCGATCCTGCCTTGCTCAAAATCTGGTGGTGCCCGAAGCCCTGGCAAATCGAGGTACTGGCCTTTGATTTTCGCTCTGGCGGCGCGTTTCACACGGTCATGTGACCTGGCGATGACCCTGCGCTAATGCGCTGGCCCGGGGATGACAAAAAGGCCTTCCATCGGGGAAGGCCTTTTTCAATATGGATGGCAACCCGTTACGGGCGATAAACTTTCACGTTGCTGAAGCCCTGCTCGCGCAGATAGAGCGCCTGCAGACGGCTCATCACCCCGCGCTCGCACCACAGCAGCCAGGTTTTGCTCTGATCGAGATCGCCAAATTTGGTGCTCAGCTTGTAGAACGGCAGCGAAACGACTTCAACGCCCTCGACCTTCAGCGGCTTGTCTTCCTGCTCGTCAATGGAGCGGATGTCGAGGATCGCGTCGTTAGCGCCAAAGCCGGTCACGGTTTCCACTTCAACCACGGCGGCTTCCGTCTGCTGGGCAATATCGCGAATGTCGATATTGCTCGCCTCTTCCACCACTTTATCGAGGATGCTGAAATCGAAGTGTTCTTCTTCCGCTTCAATCTTCGCCTTTACCGCCTTCACGGTCGGGCTCTTCGAGATCACGCCGCAGTATTCCGGCATGGTGCGGGCGAAATCTTCCGTGCCGATCTCACGCGCCAGGTCGATGATGTGCTCTTTATCGTGCGAAATCAGCGGGCGCAGGATCAGAGTATCGGAGACATTGTCGATCAGACGCAGGTTAGTGAGGGTCTGACTGGAAACCTGGCCCAGCGCTTCGCCGGTGACCAGCGCCTGCACGCCGTAGCGTTCCGCGACTTTTGACGCGGCGCGGACCATCATGCGCTTGAGCACGACGCCCATCTGACCGTCGTCCACTTTTTCGAGGATTTCGCCGACCACGGGCTCAAAGTTAATCGCCACAAAGCGAACACGGTGCGAGCTGCCGAAGCGGTTCCACAGGTAATGCGCGACCTGGCGAACGCCAATCTCATGGGCGGCGCCGCCAAGGTTAAAGAAGCAGTAGTGCACGCGGCAGCCGCGGCGCATCAGCATATAGCTGGAAACGCCGGAGTCAAAGCCGCCGGAGATCAGCGACAGCACATCTTCCTGGGTGCCGATCGGGAAGCCGCCGATGCCTTCATAGCGGCCTTTCACCAGCAGCAGGCGATCGTTTTCAATCTCGAGATTGACGGTGACGTCCGGGTCGGTCAGCTTCACGCGCGCCGTTTCAATATGCTGATTCAGACCGCCGCCGACGTAGCGTTCCACCTCAATTGAGGTGAATTCATGTTTGCCGCGACGCTTCACACGCACGCAGAAGGTTTTGCCTTCCAGCGCCTCGCGCCACAGCGGCAGCGTCTTTTCAAAAATATCGTGCAGCGAGGTGAACGGTACGTCTTCGACTTCCAGAATATGGTGGATGCCGGGGATACGGGTCAGCGCATCGCGAATAGCCGGGCGCTGATTTTCATCTTTCGCGCGAACTTCGATATGATCCCAATGACGGACGACGGCCAGCGTCTCGTCATAATTTTTGAGAACGTTACGAATGTTCCCGGTTAAGATTTTAATGAAGCGCAACCGCACAGATTGGCTTTTGATGGTGATTTCCGGGAACAATTTAATGATAAACTTCATGGCGACAATAGTTCGTTGGCAAGCCCGACGGGGCTATAAGCAAAAGTTGTAAAGCAGCGCACACCGGTGCCTGCATCCTGGGCGCGGAGTATATCACCATTGCGCGTTATTTGCTTACACGCGTGACTTCGTTACCATACCCGGTATTGCCGTCGCGACATAACAAGAGTCTACATTCACTATGCCAAAGAAAAATGAGGCCCCGGCCAGCTTTGAAACCGCTCTGGGCGAACTGGAGCAGATCGTTAACCGTCTGGAAAGCGGCGATTTGCCGTTAGAGGAAGCGCTAAGCGAATTTGAGCGCGGCGTACAGCTGGCGCGCCAGGGGCAAAGTCAGCTGCAGAAGGCCGAACAGCGCGTGCAGATCCTGCTGGCGGATAGTGAAGATTCCCCGACCACGCCTTTTACGCCGGACGCTGAATAAAATGGATTTCCCGCAACAATTGCAGGCCTGTGTGGAACAGGCTAATGGGGCATTGCGCCGTTTTATCGCGCCGCAGCCCTTTCAGAACACTCCGCTGGTGGAAGCGATGCATTATGGCGCACTCTTAGGCGGTAAACGCCTGCGCCCCTTCCTTGTCTATGCCACCGGCGCGATGTTCGGCGTCAGCCGCACCACGCTCGATGCCCCCGCCGCGGCGGTCGAATGTATTCATGCTTATTCCCTGATGCATGATGATTTGCCGGCGATGGATGATGACGATCTGCGTCGCGGACTGCCGACTTGTCATATTAAATTTGGCGAAGCCAACGCAATTCTTGCGGGAGATGCCCTGCAAACGCTGGCGTTCTCTATACTGAGTGATGCGCCGATGGCCGACGTCTCTGATCGGGACCGGCTGGCGATGGTCTCCGAACTGGCGCAGGCCAGCGGCGTGGCGGGTATGTGCGGCGGCCAGGCGCTGGATCTGGAGGCGGAAGGACAGCAGGTGGATCTGCAGGCGCTGGAGCGTATCCATCGCCACAAAACGGGGGCGTTGATCCGCGCCGCCGTCCGGATGGGGGCGCTGAGCGCCGGCGAACGCGGCCGCGCTGCCCTGCCCGCGCTGGATCGCTATGCGGAAAATATCGGTCTTGCCTTCCAGGTCCAGGATGACATTCTCGACGTGGTAGGGGATACTGCGACCCTTGGCAAACGTCAGGGTGCCGACCAGCAATTGGGTAAAAGCACCTATCCCGCCCTCCTGGGTCTTGAGCAAGCCCGGAAGAAAGCGCACGACCTGATCGCTGATGCCCGCCGGTCGTTAGATGAGCTGGCCGCACAATCTCTGGATACTTCGGCACTGGAAGCGCTCGCGAATTACATTATTCAGCGCGATAAATAAACAATAAATGAGTCTCTGATGAGTTTTGATATTGCCAAATACCCGACCCTGGCGCTGGTAGATTCCACCCAGGAGTTGCGCCTGTTGCCAAAAGAGAGCCTGCCGAAGCTGTGTGATGAGCTGCGGCGCTATCTGCTGGACAGCGTCAGCCGCTCCAGCGGTCACTTTGCCTCTGGCCTCGGCACGGTGGAACTGACCGTGGCGCTGCACTACGTGTATAACACGCCGTTCGATCGCCTGATCTGGGACGTCGGCCATCAGGCCTACCCGCATAAAATTCTGACCGGCCGCCGGGATAAAATCGGCACCATTCGCCAGAAAGGCGGCCTGCACCCCTTCCCGTGGCGCGGTGAAAGCGAGTATGACGTGCTGAGCGTCGGCCACTCCTCCACCTCCATTTCCGCCGGTATCGGGGTGGCTATCGCCGCCGCGAAAGAGGATAAGCAGCGGCGCGCGGTATGCGTGATTGGCGACGGGGCGATCACCGCCGGCATGGCGTTTGAGGCGATGAACCACGCCGGGGACATCAAACCCGACCTGCTGGTGGTGCTGAATGACAATGAAATGTCGATTTCCGAGAACGTTGGCGCGCTGAACAATCATCTGGCGCAGCTGCTCTCCGGTAAGCTCTACTCCACCCTGCGCGAAGGCGGCAAAAAGGTTTTCTCCGGCGTACCGCCGATTAAAGAACTGCTTAAGCGGACCGAAGAACATATCAAAGGCATGGTGGTGCCGGGAACGCTGTTTGAAGAGCTGGGCTTTAACTACATCGGGCCGGTGGATGGCCATGATGTGCTCGGTCTGGTCAGCACCCTGAAGAACATGCGCGACCTGAAAGGCCCGCAGTTCCTGCATATTATGACCAAAAAAGGCCGCGGCTATGAGCCCGCCGAGAAAGACCCCATCACTTTCCATGCGGTGCCGAAGTTCGACCATACCAGCGGCGTGCTGCCCAAAAGCAGCGGCGGTCTCCCCACCTACTCGAAAATCTTCGGCGACTGGCTGTGCGAAACCGCCGCCAAAGACAGCAAGCTGATGGCGATCACCCCGGCGATGCGCGAAGGCTCCGGGATGGTGGAATTTTCGAAAAAATTCCCCGATCAGTACTTTGACGTCGCCATCGCCGAGCAGCATGCGGTCACCTTCGCCGCCGGACTGGCAATTGGCGACTACAAGCCGGTAGTGGCCATCTACTCCACTTTCCTGCAGCGAGCCTACGATCAGGTGATCCACGATGTGGCTATCCAGAAGCTGCCGGTGCTGTTTGCTATCGACCGCGCCGGGATCGTCGGCGCAGACGGCCAGACGCATCAGGGGGCGTTCGATCTCTCCTTCCTGCGCTGTATTCCGGATATGGTGGTGATGACCCCGAGCGATGAAAATGAATGTCGCCAGATGCTGTACACCGGCTACCACTACAGCGAAGGGCCAAGCGCGGTGCGCTATCCGCGCGGCAGCGGCACTGGCGCGACGCTGGAACCGCTGGCGTCGCTGCCGATCGGCAAAGGGGTGGTGAAACGCCAGGGCGAGAAGATAGCGATCCTTAATTTCGGCACCCTGCTGCCGGAGGCCGCGGCGGTGGCGGACAAACTCAACGCGACCCTGGTGGATATGCGCTTTGTGAAGCCGCTGGATACCGCGCTGATCCTGCAGCTCGCCGGTGAGCATGACGTGCTGGTGACGCTGGAAGAGAACGCCATCATGGGCGGTGCCGGCAGCGGCGTGAACGAAGTGCTGATGGCTCATCGCCGGGCGGTACCGGTGCTCAATATTGGCCTGCCGGATTATTTTATTCCTCAGGGCACTCAGGAAGAGATCCGCGCCGATCTCGGCCTCGATGCCGCCGGTATTGAAGCCAAAATCCTCGACTGGCTGGCATAATTGCCCCACCTGCTCCTGCTATGCTTAAGGGATACCCTTGATGAATAGCAGGAGCGCACTATGCACTACATTCCCCTCGGTGATACGGCCTTACGTGTTTCCCGCCTCTGCCTCGGCTGTATGACCTTCGGCGAGCCGGACCGCGGCAGACACGCCTGGACGCTTCCGGAAGAGAGCAGCCGCCCGCTTATCCAGCACGCCATTGAAGGCGGCATCAACTTCTTCGATACCGCAAACAGCTACTCCGACGGCAGCAGCGAAGAGATCGTCGGTCGCGCCCTGCGCGACTTTGCCCGCCGCGACGAGGTGATTGTCGCCACCAAGGTGTATCACCAGGTCGGCGATCTGGCGGAAGGCCTTTCCCGGGCACAGATCCTGCGCTCTATTGATGACAGCCTGCGCCGTCTTGGCATGGACTATGTCGATCTGCTGCAGATCCATCGCTGGGACTACAGTACGCCAATTGAAGAGACGCTCGAAGCGCTGGACGAGGTGGTGAAAGCGGGCAAAGCCCGCTATATCGGCGCCTCGTCCATGCATGCCCGGCAGTTTGCCCAGGCGCTGGCGCTGCAGCAACAGAACGGTTGGGCGCGCTTCGTCACCATGCAGGATCACTACAATCTGATTTACCGGGAAGAAGAGAATGAAATGCTGCCGCTGTGTCAGCACAACGGCGTGGCGGTGATCCCGTGGAGCCCGCTGGCGCGCGGCAGGCTGACCCGCCCCTGGGGAGAGACCACTGCCCGGCTGGTCTCGGATGAGTTCGGCAAATCGCTTTACAGCACCAGCGAAGAAAACGACGCGCAGATCGCCGAGAATCTGGCGGATGTGGCGGAAGAACTCGACGCCAGCCGCGCCCAGGTCGCCCTCGCCTGGCTGTTAAGCAAACCCGGCGTGGCCGCGCCGATTATCGGCCCGTCGCGTCAGGAGCAGCTCGACGACCTGCTGCAGGCGGTGGATTTGACGCTTTCCCCGGAACAGATCGACAAGCTGGAGGCGCCGTATCAGCCGCATCCGGTGGTAGGATTTAAGTAACCGGTGGGGTTTCCCCGACAGCGTAGCGCTGCCGGGGAGAGGCGGTTAAAGCAGACCGATCGGCCAGTGATGGCCAATGACATACAGCACGCCGGCGGAGATCACGCCGGCGACGATATCGTCGACCATAATCCCCATTCCGCCGTGGATATTGCGGTCAAACCAGCGAATCGGCCACGGCTTCCACATATCGAAGATACGGAAAATCACGAAGCCGGCGGCCACCCACTGCCAGTCCAGCGTCGGCAGCGCCATCAGGGTGATCCACATCCCGACAAACTCGTCCCAGACGATACTGCCGTGGTCATGGGTGCCCATGTCTTTAGCCGTGCGGTGACAAAGATAAACCCCGATACAGATGCTCATCATCACGACCAGCGAGTACAGCTGCCAGGGAAGAAAGGTCATCAGATACCAGAACGGGATCGCCGCCAGGGACCCCATCGTCCCCGGAACCACCGGGCTTAAGCCGCTGCCAAAGCCAGTCGCCAGCAGATGCCACGGATTACGCATACTCAGGCGGCTGAGCGCCTCGTCTCGACTACGCAAAGTGATCGTATCCCTTTAAATCAAGCGCGACCGGCTTACCGTCGCGGATAAACTGCAGCCCTTCGCTCTCCGGCGCAATCTGTCCGATACAGGTAAAACGCGCGCCAAGATGGCCAAGGGCCACGTCCAGCGCCCCGCGGTTCAGCTCGGGGACGGTAAAGCACAGTTCGTAATCTTCCCCGCCGGCGAGCGCCCAGCGCAGCGCCTGCTCAGGCTCAACCTGGCGCAGCATCGCCTCGGAATACGGCATGGCATCGAGATCGATGCGCGCGCCGCAGCCGCTGGCTTTCAGAATATGCCCCAGATCGGAGATCAGGCCGTCGGAAAGATCGATCGCCGAGGTCGCCAGGTCGCGCAGCGCCTGGCCCTGGAGGATGCGCGGCATTGGACGCAGATGACGGGCCAGCAGGTAATCGGCGTCAGACGGTTCATCTACCGTCAGCCGGTTCTGCAACACCGCCAGGCCGGCGGCGCTGTCTCCCGGGGTGCCGGTGACATAGATCCAGTCGCCCGGCTTCGCGCCAGCGCGTTTCATGGCGCGTCCCGGCGGCACAAAGCCGTGGATACCCAGCGTCATCGAGAGCGGGCCACGGGTGGTATCGCCGCCAATCAGCTGCATATCGTAATAGTCCAGCTGGACAAACAGGCTGTCGCTGAAGGCTTCCAGCCAGGCTTCATCCACCGCCGGCAAAGTCAGCGCCAGCGTGAGCCACGCCGGCTCCGCGCCCATTGCCGCGAGGTCGCTCAGATTCACCGCCAGCGCTTTATAGGCGAGGTCGGCCGGGTCGATATCGGGTAAGAAGTGATTGCCCGCCACCAGGGTGTCGGTGCTGATTGCCAGCGTTTTTTTCTCAGGAATATTCAGAAGAGCGCAGTCATCGCCGATGCCGGTTTCAACATCAAGGCGGGCGCTTTTAACGCGATCAAAATAACGGGCAATCAGGGAGAATTCGCCGCATGCCATACGTTATGCCTCAGCAAAATAATAAATAAGGCCGGGTTGCGAGGCGACCCTCGCAAAACCCGGCCTGCAGTTTACTTCTTGTGGGGACGAATTACCGGAGCCGCTTTGTCCAGCACGCCGTTAACGAACTTGTGGCTATCTTCAGCGCCGAAGGTTTTCGCCAGTTCAATAGCTTCATTGATGGCCACTTTATACGGCACGTCATCACGTTTAGACAGCTCAAACAGCGCGATACGCAGCACCGCTTTTTCCACCTGGCCCAGCTCTTCCAGCTGACGGGACAGGTAGGGCTTCATCAGGCCGTCGAGGTACGCGCTGTTAGTCGCCACTCCGGACAGCAGTTCGCGGAAATACAGAACATCAACATCTTTTACGTCCTGTTCCGCCAGGAACTGGTATTCGACATCAGCGATGTCGTTCTGGGACAACTGCCAGGAGTAGAGCGCCTGAACGGCACACTCACGGGCGCGGCGACGAGCAGCAGGTTTCACGGAATTCCCCTTACAAAAATCAGGCCTTGATGGCTTTCAATACGTTAATCATTTCCAGCGCGGTCAGCGCAGCTTCTGCGCCTTTGTTACCGGCTTTGGTGCCAGCGCGCTCGATGGCTTGTTCAATACTTTCAGTGGTCAGAACACCAAAGGCTACCGGGATTTCACTGTCCTGGGCGACATGCGCCAGGCCATTGCTGGCACCGCCAGCCACATATTCAAAGTGGGCGGTACCGCCGCGAATCACCGTACCCAGCGCGATCACCGCGTCATATTTGCCGGTTTTCGCCAGTGCGCCAGCCGCCAGCGGCAGCTCATACGCGCCTGGAACCCAAACAACGGTGATGTTTTCATCTTTTACCTGACCAATGCGTTTCAGGGCGTCAATCGCACCTTCCAGCAGGCTGTCATTGATAAAGTTGTTGAAACGCGCAATGGTGATGGCGACGCGAGCGTCCGGGGTAGCAACGTTAGCTTCAATAATGTTCATACTCTTCCTTCGGGTTCATGTGCCCCGCAAGGGGGGCGGATTTTATCATATTATTCTGAGCGCTGCTTCCTAATAATCAGGAAAGCCTCACGCAGTGGTTAAATGCAGGCAGACATCCGGGCCAACCTGACGTATCTCATTGAATTTAAAATGGGGGACCTGGCTCAGTTTCTCAAGTCCCGGCAGCGCGCATAAACCGCGCGCATCACTGCCTAACAGTTTAGGCGCAATATAGACGATAAGCTCATCCACCAGACCGGCCTGAAGCAACGCCCCGGCCAGGGTGGCCCCCGCCTCCACCCAGACGCTGTTCATCTGCTGTTTGCCGAGCAGCATCATCAGCAGTACCAGATCGAGATGGCCGTTATGCTCCGGCACCAGCAGCGTGCGAACGTTTTCCGGCCACTGGCGCTCATCCGCGCGCAGGCGGGCAAACAGCGTTTCTCCCGCCTGCTGCACAATACGGTGCTCAGGCGTGACGCGGTTCTGGCTGTCGATGACGACGCGCAGCGGCTGGCGTAAATTCTCTTCAGGATAAAGCGCCTGGGTATCGGCGCTCAGCTCCTGCCAGCGCACGGTCAGCGCCGGATCGTCCGCCAGCACGGTGGCGCTGCTGGTGAGGATCGCATGGCTCTGGGCGCGCAGGCGCTGCACGTCGCGTCGCGCCTGCGGGGAGGTGATCCACTGGCTTTCACCGCTGGCCATCGCCGTGCGGCCGTCCAGCGAGGCGCCCATCTTCAGTTGGATCCACGGAAAACCGGTGCGCATCCGCTTCAGGAAGCCCTTATTCAGCGCTTCCGCTTCGTTCATCATCAGCCCATGGCTGACGTCAATACCGGCCTGCTGCAAACGATACAGACCGCGCCCCGCCACCTGCGGGTTCGGATCCTGCATCGCCGCGACCACGCGGCTGACGCCCGCGGCAATCAGCGCGTCACAGCACGGCGGCGTACGTCCGTGGTGGCTGCAGGGTTCAAGGGTGACGTAGGCGGTGGCGCCTCGCGCCTTTTCGCCCGCCATGCGTAGCGCGTGCACTTCGGCGTGCGGCTCACCGGCGCGATAGTGAAAGCCCTCGCCGACGATCTCGCCGTCTTTTACAATGACGCAGCCAACGTTGGGATTAGGATGAGTGGTAAAGCGTCCGCGCGCGGCGAGCTTCAGCGCACGCGCCATGTACATTTCGTCCTGCATGGCTTAGTCCTGTAAGCGGGCGATCTCTTCGCCGAATTCTTTGATGTCTTCGAAACTGCGATAGACTGACGCAAAGCGAATATAGGCGACTTTATCCAGCTTTTTCAGCTGCTCCATCACCAGGTTGCCGATCATTTTGCTGGCCACTTCGCGCTCGCCGGTGCCACGCAGATGGGTCTTGATATGGTTGACCGCCATTTCCACGTCATCGGCGCTGACCGGACGTTTCTCCAGCGCTTTCAGCATCCCGCTGCGCAGCTTGTCTTCATTGAAGGGCTCGCGCACATCGTTACTCTTCACCACCCGCGGCATCACCAGCTCGGCCACTTCGAAAGTGGTAAAGCGTTCATTACAGACCAGACACTGCCGACGGCGACGCACGGAAGAGCCTTCCCCCACCAGACGAGAGTCGATCACTTTGGTATCCACGGCGAAACAGAAAGGGCAATGCATAGCGCGTCCTGACAGGTAGTTAAACTGAAGGGTAGTTTACCGCGAAGTGACCTGACTACAAAGAAAGAGCTTTTGAGACAAAGGATCTATGGGAGATGAGGCTGCTTTGGCTACCATTAAGCATCTTCTGTTAACGGAATCCTGACCATGACAAGACGTTATCTGAAGCTCGCCATCGCGGGTAGTTTGTTCACCCTGACCGCCTGCGCCCAGCAAAGCGAAGTCCGCCAGATGCACCAGAGCGTGACCACGTTGAGCCAGGAGATGACCCAGCTCAATCAGCAAACCATCAAAATCACCCAGCAAAATGCGCTGAACGCCAAATCCACCCGCGGCGTTTATCTGCTGCCGGAGGCCAAAACCCCGGCGCGGCTGGAGAGCCAGATCGGCACCCTGCGCATGTCGGTGGGCAGCATTACGCCGGATGGCGACGGGTCACGCCTGACTTTACGCATTCAGGGTGAATCCAACGATCCGCTGCCGGCCTTTACCGCCACCGTCGCCTCCGGGCAGATCACTGGCACCACCCACAGCTATCAGGAAGTCAATGTTCAGGACCAGCTGATCAGCGCCCCGGCCAGCACCCTCGCCCCCAGCGATGTCGATATCCCGCTGCGCCTGAACGTGACCCCGGACAAAGTCGGTTTTATTCGCGTTCACGATATCCAGCCGGCCGCACAATAACCCTTCCCGCCGGGCACGCCCTGCCCGGCGGCTTTCATCCCCACCGGTTTTATCCACTTACAACTTTTCGCAAGAGTTCATTAGAAATCGTTCTGGACAGCGATTTTCAGTAGCATTTTGTCAAGAAATGCATAGAATCGTGAACGCAATCGATTACGCATGTTCTGGTTATGTGAAACAACACGTATTTTTGTGAGCAATGATTCCTATAATAGACCCCCACAGAAAGACGAAATATTTAGAAACGCTTCGGCACTTCTTTTAACGCCTTCAGGCTCAATTTAAACAGTGGCATTACTATGAAAAAAACATTACTGGCAGCGGGTGCGGTTGTGGCGCTCTCCACTTCTTTTACCGCGGGCGCGGCAGAAAACGACAAACCGCAATATCTGTCTGACTGGTGGCACCAGAGTGTTAACGTGGTAGGCAGCTACCACACCCGTTTTGGACCGCAGATCCGTAACGATACCTACCTGGAATACGAAGCGTTCGCCAAAAAAGACTGGTTTGATTTCTACGGCTACATCGATGCCCCGGTATTCTTCGGCGGCAACAGCACGGCAAAAGGTATCTGGAACAAAGGTTCCCCGCTGTTTATGGAGATCGAACCGCGTTTCTCTATCGATAAGCTGACCAATACCGATCTGAGCTTCGGGCCGTTCAAAGAGTGGTATTTCGCCAACAACTATATCTACGATATGGGCCGCAACGACTCCCAGGAGCAGAGCACCTGGTATATGGGTCTGGGTACCGATATTGATACCGGCCTGCCGATGAGCCTGTCGCTGAACATCTACGCCAAGTACCAGTGGCAGAACTACGGTGCGTCCAACGAAAACGAGTGGGACGGCTACCGTTTCAAAGTGAAATACTTTGTGCCGCTGACCGACCTGTGGGGCGGTTCGCTGAGCTATATCGGCTTCACCAACTTCGACTGGGGCTCTGACCTCGGCGATGACAACTTCTACGATCTGAACGGGAAGCACGCGCGCACCAGCAACTCTATCGCCTCCAGCCACATCCTGGCGCTGAACTACGCGCACTGGCACTACTCTATCGTCGCTCGTTACTTCCATAACGGCGGCCAGTGGGCTGACGATGCCAAGCTGAACTTCGGCGATGGCGATTTCAGCGTCCGCTCGACCGGCTGGGGTGGTTACTTCGTGGTTGGTTACAACTTCTAATTGCTGATACAGCAAGACAGCGCCCGGGCCACCCGGGCGTTTTTATTTCTCCCGCACCTCGCAGCGGACTTTGCGCAAAAAATCGTTTAATGAGCGTTCGGCGCACTCGCTGAATCGACGTTCGGTCGCCCTGACCGCCAGACAGCGGTCGAGGCGAAAGTTACGATAATCATTACGCAGCTCGCACCAGGCCACCAGCAGCCAGCGCTCCCCCCAGAAAAACAGCCCCAGCGGCAGCACGTCGCGCTCGGTCACCCGACCGGACTCATCCTGATAGCGCAGTGCCAGCACCTGCTGGCCGGAGACCGCCTGATGAATGACGTCAAAGAAGGTTTTGGCATAGCGATGGGCGCCGAGATCGGGGGCAAACAGGCGGGTCTGCTCCGCCTGGCGCCGGCGCGCCTCCGGGAGGATCGCCAGCATCTTCTCCTGGGCGGATTCCAGCGATTGCGACAGCGCCTCACCGCCCCAGGTTTTCAGCAGCCGAATCGCGGCGATCAGCGCTTCGGATTCTTTGGTGGTCAGCATCAGCGGCGGCAGATCGTAGCCCGCCAGTAGCCGGTAGCCGCTGCCCGCCTCGCCCTCCACCGGCACGCCGGAGAGGGAGAGATCGCGAATATCGCGATACACGGTGCGCTCCGACACGCCCAGCCGCTCCGCCAGCAGCGCGGCGGTAGTGAGCCGCCTGCCGCGCAGGATCTGCACAATCTGAAATAAACGGTCGGCGCGTCGGGTCATGTCTCACTTCACAAAAAATTCAGGTTAAGCTGGCTGGTGCAGGCCAACGCGGTTGCCCTCGCTGTCGGTAAACAGCGCGATGGTGCCAATATCATTCGGCAGCGTCAGCGGGCCGAAGACACAGGCCCCACCCGCCGAGGCAACGCGATCCAGCGTGGCGGCAAGATGGTCAGTATGCAGGTAAATAATAGCGCCCTGCGCCGAAGGCGCGATACCGTCGAATTTGGCCAGCGCGCCACCGGGGGCCGGATCCTGATGCGGGAACACCGCCAGCTCGGCGCAGTCCATGGTTTCGCGACGCAGCGTCACCTGCATCACCGGCTCATAAAACGCGACGGCGCGATCCATATCGGCGACCGGAATTTCAAACCAGTTAATCACGTTATTCATACTTCCTCCTGCTCGTTAGTGAGTTCAGAAGGAGTGTATGGGAGGGCTCCTGACAGCTTACTGTCAGCAGGTTTTATCGTGGACAAAAAAATCCCGGCCACCAGGGCCGGGATTGCTTTCTCTCAACTGAACCGGATTACGGCAGAATAGACGGCTGATCCGCCCCTTCTTTCTCGACCTTCTGCTGGATCAGATGCTCGCGCTTCATGCCCAGCTTCAACGCCAGCGCGGAGGCGACGTAGATAGAAGAAGCCGTACCGATGGAGACACCGATCAGCATGGTCAGCGAGAAGCCTTCCAGAATCGGGCCGCCGAACAGGAACAGCATCAGGATCACCATCAAAGTGGTACCAGAGGTGATCAAGGTACGGTGCAGCGTCTGGGTCAACGACACGTTAAAGATCTCGTACGGCGTACCGCGGCGGATCTTACGGAAGTTTTCACGGATACGGTCCGATACCACGATACTGTCGTTCAGCGAGTAGCCGATAACCGACATCAACGAGGCCACGATGGTCAGGTCGATCTCGATATGGAACAGCGACAGCACGCCCATAGTGATCACCACGTCGTGCGCCAGGGCGATAACCACCCCGGCCGCCAGACGCCATTCGAAGCGGAAGCCGACGTAGATCAGGATACAGACCAGCGCCGCAATCAGCGCCAGGGCGCCGGTTTGCGCGAGGTCCGCACCGACGCTTGGGCCGACAAACTCAATACGCTTCACCGCCGCGTTCTGACTGGTCGATTCGTTAATCACCGTCACGACCTTGCTGCCCAGCTCCTGGCTGCCGTTGGCGTCATGCACCGGCGGCATACGTACCATGATGTCGCGGCTGCTACCGAAGTTCTGCACCTGCGGCTCTTCAAAACCCGCTTTCTGCAGCGCATCACGCATCTGGTCCAGATCGACCGGTTTCTCAAGGGTAATTTCAATCACCGTACCGCCGGTGAAATCGAGACCCCAGTTAAACCCACGAACGCCGATGATGGCGATCGACACAATCAGCAGAAAACCTGAAATGCCGAAGGCCCAGTAGTCCCAGCGCATAAAGTCCCAGACTTTACGGCCGTGGTTCAATTGTTCAACAGTATATTCCTGTGCCACAACGCACTCCTCAGATAGACAGCTTTTTAACGCGCTTGCCGCCGTACAGCAGGTTCACGATGGCACGGGTGCCGACGATAGCGGTAAACATTGAGGTCGCGATACCGATACCGGTGGTAATCGCAAACCCTTTAATGGCACCGGTACCGACGGCGTACAGGATGATCACTTTGATAAGCGTCGTCACGTTGGCGTCGAAGATCGAACTGAACGCGCCGCGATAACCTTCGTCAATCGCCTGCTGAACGGTACGCCCGTTGCTCAGTTCTTCTTTGATACGCTCGTTGATCAGTACGTTAGCATCGACCGCCACCGCAAGGGTTAACACGATACCCGCGATGCCCGGCATGGTCAGCGTCGCCCCCGGGATCAGGGACATAATGCCGACAATCAGCACCAGGTTGGCAATCAGCGCCGAAGTCGCGATCAGACCGAACTTCTTATAGAAGAGGATCATGAACAGGATAGAGACCACCAGACCGGCCAGACAGGCTTCCAGACCCTGCTTGATGTTCTGCATCCCCAGGGTTGGGCCGATAGTCCGCTCTTCGACGATCTGAATCGGCGCAATCAGCGCGCCGGCACGCAGCAGCAGCGACAGCTGGCGCGCCTCGGTCGGGTTGCTGATACCGGTAATACGGAAGCTGTTACCCAGACGCGACTGGATGTTGGCGATGTTAATCACCTCTTCCTCTTTCGCCAGGATAGCGCGACCGTTGGCATCTTTCTTACCGCTGTCTTTATACTCCACGAACAGGGTCGCCATCGGTTTACCGATGTTGTCCTTGGTGAAGTTAGACATGATGTTCCCGCCCGCACTGTCCAGCGAGATGTTAACCTGCGGCTGGTTGTACTCATCCATGCTGGAGGTGGAGTCGGTGATATGGTCACCGGTCAGGATCACGCGTTTGTACAGCACCACCGGCTGGCCTTCACGCGTCTGCTTCACTTCCGAGTCGCCCGGTACGCGGCCAGAGGCGGCAGCGGACTGGTCCACGTTAGTATTGACCAGACGGAACTCGAGGGTCGCGGTCGCGCCAAGGATCTCCTTCGCCCGCGCGGTATCCTGGATACCCGGCAGCTCAACCACGATGCGGTCAGCGCCCTGACGCTGAACCAGCGGCTCGGCGACGCCCAGCTGGTTAACACGGTTACGCAGGATATTAATGTTCTGCTGAACCGCATACTCACGGGCTTCTTTCAGGCGCTCATCGGTCATCACCGCTTTCAGGCTGTTGTCACCCTGAGAGGAGATAACCAGATCGCGATGGCGAGGGCTGAGATAAGAGATAGCCTGGTCGCGCGCCGCGCTGTCGCGGAAGACGATGCTCAGACCGTAGTTGTCTTCTTTACGCACGGTCGCGTAAGGAATGCCTTTGTCGCGCAGTTCGCTGCGCAGGCTATCGATGTTCTGTTCCTGCAGTTTGCCTAACGCGGTGTCCATATCCACTTCCATCAGGAAGTGCACGCCGCCGCGCAGATCAAGACCCAGCTTCATTGGCTCGGCATAGAGTGCCGCCAGCCAGCGTGGGGTTGCCGGAGCAAGGTTTAGCGCCACGACGTATTTGTCACCCAGCACGGTAAGCAGCGCTTCACGCGCACGCAGCTGGGTATCAGTGGTGTCGAAGCGCGCAAGAATAGCGCCCTCTTCCAGAGCCACAGACTTCGCGGTTATTTTTTCTTCTTGTAAAGTTTTCTGGACCTGGATCAGCGTTTGCTCACTGGCGGCGACGCCGCGCGCGCCAGTGATTTGAACAGCCGGATCCTCACCATACAGGTTGGGAAGCGCATAGATCAGGCCGACGACAATGACGACGACCAGCATGACGTACTTCCACAAAGGATAACGGTTTAACACGGCAGTTCCCTTTGGGAAAAGTTAGATTACAGCGCCTTCATGGTGCCTTTCGGCAGAACGGCAGCAACGAAGTCACGTTTGATAACCACTTCAGTGGTATCGTTCAGCGCGATAGCAATGTAGCCAGTTTCCGCTACTTTGGTCACGCGACCGACCAGACCGCCGTTGGTCAGCACTTCATCGCCTTTGGCGATGGAGTTCATCAGGTTCTTGTGTTCCTTGGTGCGCTTCTGCTGTGGACGCAGGATCATGAAGTAAAAAATCAGACCGAACACCACCAGCATCAGAATCAGAGACATCGGGCTGCCCTGCGCCGGTGCACCCGTTGCCGCTACCGCATCAGAAATAAAAAAGCTCATTGAAATTCCCTCATTATTAAAATTAATCAACGTTCAAAGGAGGCACGGTGCGCCCCTGACGTTGGTAAAAATCGGTCACGAAGCTCTCTAATTTACCCTCTTCGATAGCCTTGCGTAAACCAGCCATTAAACGCTGATAGTAGCGCAGGTTATGAATGGTATTGAGACGCGCGCCCAATATTTCGTTGCAACGATCGAGGTGATGCAAGTAAGCGCGTGAATAATTGCGACATGTATAGCAATCACACTCGGCGTCCAGCGGTGCGGTATCGCTTTTGTGCTTCGCGTTGCGGATTTTCACCACGCCGTCGGTGACGAACAGGTGGCCGTTACGCGCGTTGCGCGTCGGCATGACGCAGTCGAACATATCGATACCGCGACGTACCCCTTCCACCAGATCTTCCGGCTTCCCGACGCCCATCAGGTATCGTGGTTTATCGGCCGGGATCTGCGGGCAGACGTGCTCCAGAATGCGATGCATGTCTTCCTTCGGCTCACCGACCGCCAAACCGCCGACAGCGTAGCCATCAAAGCCAATCTCTACCAGACCTTTCACCGAGATATCGCGTAAATCTTCGTAAACGCTACCCTGAATAATGCCGAACAGCGCGTTTTTATTGCCGAGGCTATCGAAACGGTCGCGGCTGCGCTTCGCCCAGCGCAGAGACATTTCCATCGAACGCTTGGCGTAGTCCCAGTCCGCCGGGTACGGCGTACATTCGTCGAAGATCATCACGATGTCGGAACCGAGATCGTATTGAATCTCCATCGATTTTTCCGGATCGAGGAAAATAGGATCGCCGTTGATCGGGTTGCGGAAATGGACGCCCTGCTCGGTGATCTTACGGATATCGCCAAGGCTGAACACCTGGAAGCCGCCGGAGTCGGTCAGGATCGGTCCTTTCCACTGCATAAAATCGTGCAGATCGCCATGCAGCTTCATGATCTCCTGACCCGGGCGCAGCCACAGGTGGAAGGTGTTGCCGAGAATAATCTGCGCGCCGGTGGCTTCCACCTCTTCCGGCGTCATCCCTTTGACGGTGCCGTAGGTGCCAACGGGCATAAAGGCCGGTGTTTCCACCACGCCGCGCTCAAACACCAGGCGACCGCGGCGGGCGCGACCGTCGGTGGTATCCAGTTCAAATTTCATTCTTGCTCCTGCGTCAGAAAAACAGTCCGACGTTTTCATACTCGCCACGGAATGATTCCGTGGCTAAAAATGCGTCATGGCGTCAACAAGCCGGTATACCGGCCTGTTTAGGGACGCTCAGAAATAGCCTGCGGATTGTACGTGATAAACATCGCATCCCCGTAGCTAAAAAAGCGATATTTTTGCTCAACCGCCACCTTGTAGGCGTTCATGGTGTGCTGATAACCCGCAAACGCCGACACCAGCATAATCAGTGTGGATTCAGGGAGATGGAAGTTGGTCACCAGCGCATCAATCACCTGGTACTGATAACCCGGATAGATGAAAATCTGCGTATCGTCGAAGAATGGCGCGATCAGCGCGTCTTTCGCCGCCTGCGCCGCGCTCTCCAGCGAGCGTACCGACGTTGTGCCTACCGCGATCACGCGGTTGCCACGCGCTTTTGCCGCCAGCACCGCATCGACCACCTCCTGTGGAACTTCGGCATATTCGGAGTGCATGGTGTGCTCTTCAATGCTGTCGACGCGCACCGGCTGGAAGGTGCCGGCGCCCACGTGCAGGGTAACAAACGCCATCTCAACGCCTTTGGCGCGCAGTTTGTCCAGCAGCGGTTCGTCGAAATGCAGACCGGCGGTCGGGGCGGCTACCGCGCCCGGCCTGGTGCCGTAGACAGTTTGATAGAGCTCGCGGTCGGCGTCTTCGTCCGGGCGGTCAATATAGGGCGGCAGCGGCATATGGCCGATCCCGTTGAGGATCTCCAGCACCGGGCGCTCGTCGTTAAATTCCACTTCAAACAGCGCGCCGTGACGCGCCAGCATGGTGGCCTTAATGCTCTCGTCATCCCCCAGCAGCAGCTCGGCGCCCGGCTTAGGCGCTTTCGAGGCGCGAATATGGGCCAGGATGCGCTTATCATCCAGCATCCGCTCCACCAGCACTTCAATCTTGCCGCCGCTGGCCTTACGACCGAACAGACGCGCCGGGATCACCCGGGTGTTGTTAAACACCAGCAGATCGCCTGGATTAAGCTTATCGAGAATGTCGGTGAAGGTGCCATGCGTCAGCGCGCCCGTCGGCCCGTCCAGGGAGAGCAAGCGACAGCTACTGCGCTCAGGCATCGGATAGTGGGCAATCAGGGATTCGGGTAGTTCAAAAGCAAAATCGGTAACGCGCATGACGATAACTCAGACTAAATAAAGAGGCGGGTAGTCTAGTGCCGGGGCGGTCTGCCTGCAACCTTTACCCCTCCGGATGAATGACATAATCTATATTCCGAATCATTCCGAATGCCGCCATGCGGCAACCGAATGCCTTACCGGTGGCAAAGGTGCCGCGCGCGGCCAGACAGCATGCCATTCGGCCACTGAGGCGCCGTTCAGCACAACATCGGTGACGCCACCCGCCCGCTCGTATTTAAAGGATGTCGTTTTATGAATTTTCTCGCCCACCTGCACCTGGCCCATCTCGCCGACAGTTCGTTGCCCGGCAACCTGATGGCCGACTTCGTGCGCGGCAACCCGCAGGGCGACTATCCGGCGGAGATCATCGACGGCATCTATATGCATCGGCGGATTGACGTGATGACTGACAATCTGGCGGAAGTCAAAGAGGCGCGGGAGTGGTTTCGCCCGCAGACCCGCCGCGTCGCTCCCATCACCCTCGACGTCATGTGGGATCATTTCCTGTCGCAGCACTGGGCGCAGCTCTCCCCTGACCTGCCGCTGGACGAGTTTGTCCGCTACGCCGAGCAGCAGATTGCCCCCGTCCTGCCTGATTCGCCGCCCCGCTTCGTCAATCTCAATCAATACCTGTGGTCGGAGCGCTGGCTGGAGCGCTATCGGGAAATGGAGTTTATTCAGCGTGTGCTGAACGGCATGGCCAGCCGCCGCCCGCGTCTCGAGGCGCTACGCGACTCCTGGCAGGATCTGGACACCCACTACCACCAGCTTGAGGAGCAGTTCTGGCGCTTTTATCCGCAGATGATGCGCCAGGCGGCAAACAAACAGCTGTAATCGCTGCGTCATTGATAGGTAAAAGCTGGCTGAACGATTGTCAGCGCCTCTTTGTGTTATTGCCGGACAGACTCTATACTTGCCCGCGTTGCGTTCCAAATAACCTTAGTAATTACAGGAGAATCAAATGGTTCTGGTCACTCGTCAAGCGCCGGATTTTACTGCAGCCGCTGTGCTGGGTAATGGTGAAATCGTTGAGAAATTCAATTTCAAACAACACACCAACGGTAAACCTACCGTTCTGTTCTTCTGGCCGATGGACTTCACCTTCGTCTGCCCGTCTGAGCTGATCGCGTTCGACAAACGTTACGAAGAATTCCAGAAACGCGGCGTGGAAGTGGTTGGCGTTTCCTTCGACTCCGAGTTCGTGCACAACGCATGGCGTAACACCCCGGTAGACCAGGGCGGTATCGGTCCGGTTAAATACGCGATGGTTGCTGACATCAAACGTGAAATCCAGAAAGCGTACGGTATTGAGCATCCGGACGAAGGCGTAGCGCTGCGCGGCTCCTTCCTGATCGACGCTAACGGCATCGTTCGTCACCAGGTGGTTAACGATCTGCCGCTGGGCCGTAACATCGACGAAATGCTGCGTATGGTTGACGCGCTGCAGTTCCACGAAGAGCACGGTGAAGTTTGCCCGGCTCAGTGGGAAAAAGGGAAAGAAGGTATGGCTGCCTCTCCGGAAGGCGTTGCAAAATACCTGACCGAAAACGTCTCCAGCCTGTAATCGGCACACGTTTTTATAAAAGGCTCGCTCAGGCGGGCCTTTTTTGTTAACGGTGTCAAAATTTAGATAAATGACCCGCCGATATTTGTGACCAGCACTGCACTTCCGCCGAAAAAACGCGTTCTGCTTCTCACTTTTTCTCTGTCAAATTTCAGCGTCAAAACACAAAGCCTTCATAACAGACTGAAAAATATATAAATTATTTATATCGTTTTCTGCCGATACTTTGCCGCCGATGTGATCGCCATCAATATTTAAAACCTCGAATGTGATCTCATCCATCATTTTCATCAATGTATTTGGTCATGATTTGACTCAGGAACAGGAATACGTTCAGGAGCCGAGGATGGATATTATTTTTGACCCTACGTTAATCGCCCTTAAGCAGAATATTTCCCGTGCGGAAGAGGCCATCGAACTGGCGGGTTCATTACTCGCCAGACGCCAGATTTGCAGTGCCGAATATGTCAACGAGATGCTGACGGTATACGAAGATTTCGGTGCCGCCATCGTCCTGGACGACGGGATTGCCATGCCGCACGCTCGCCCGGAAAAAGGGGCATTGCAGACTGGATTTTCGCTTGTCACCACCGCCACGCCACTCACCTTCGGCCACGATGAATTCGACCCGGTTACCGTGGTCATCGCGATCGCCGGCGCGGACGCGGACAGTCATATCAAAATGATCCAACTGATAGCCTCGCTGATCGAGTCAGATATTGTGACCTTTCTTCAGCAGGAAAATGACGTCAATTCAGTCTTACATTTCATCCAAAAACAAATGGAGTAGTCATTATGTTAGTTATCAGAACGGTTTGTGGTAACGGTATTGGCAGCTCATTAATGGCTGCAAATAATGTGAAAAAGATCTGTGAAGAGTTGGGAATCAAAGCGGATGTCGCCTCAGTGGATTTTGCCAACGCCGTCGGAGAAAAAGCCGACCTTTACGTCACGATCAAAGAACTGGCAAATCAATTTCCGGCCCACTGTCATGTCGCCATCATTCGCAGCTACGTCCATAAAGCGAAAATTGCCGAGGATATTACCGACGCATTGACCAAAATTGCGGCGACCCACTCTTAACCAGCATAGAGGGAACGACCATGCAGGCTATTCTTAGTTTCTTAGCGGAAATATTCAGTCAACCCGCCTTTTTAATGGGGCTTATCGCCTTTGTTGGTTTAGTGGCACTGCGCTCGCCTGGCAATAAACTGCTTACTGGCACATTAAAGCCGATTTTAGGCTATTTAATGTTGAGTGCCGGGGCAGGCGTTATCGTTGCCAACCTCAACCCGCTGGGCGGAATTATCGAAGCCGGATTTAATATTCGCGGCGTAATTCCAAACAATGAAGCCATTGTCTCCGTCGCCCAGAAGATGCTGGGCGTGGAAACCATGAGTATTTTGCTGTTAGGCTTTATTTTCAACCTGATTATCGCCCGCTGTACCAAGTATAAATATATCTTTCTGACCGGTCATCACTCGTTCTTTCTCGCCTGCCTGTTTTCCGCCGTTCTGCAGGCGGCGGAGTTTCATGGCTGGATGTTGATCCTGATCGGCGGATTTCTGCTGGGATCATGGTCAGCCATCTCCCCCGCCATTGGTCAACGTTATACCAAGCAGGTCACGGAAGACGGTGGGATTGCCATGGGCCATTTCGGCTCTCTCGGCTACTACCTTTCGGCATGGATCGCCAGCCGGACCGGCAATCCGGCAAACTCCTTCGCCGATACCGAGATTTCAGAGAAATGGGGCTTTCTGCGCGATACCACGGTCACTACCGGTATCGTGATGTTTGTTATCTACTTTGTCTGCAGTGCTGTCGCCGGGTCGGCGTACCTGAGCACTATCACCGATCAAAACATGCTGATCTTCTCGGTGCTGACCGGTCTGCAGTTCGCCGTTGGCGTGGCCATTGTCTACAACGGTGTGCGGCTGATCCTCGGCGATCTGGTGCCGGCATTCCAGGGCATTAGCCAGAAGCTGATCCCGGACTCCATCCCGGCCGTTGACTGCGCGGTATTCTTCACCTTTAGCCCCACCGCGGTGGTGGTGGGATTCATTAGCTCTTTCGTCGGCGGTCTGGTCGGGATGCTCTTCCTCGGCGGACTGGGCATGGCGCTGATTATCCCGGGCATGGTGCCGCACTTCTTCTGCGGCGGCACCTCCGGCGTCTTCGCCGATAAACTGGGCGGTAAGCGCGGATGTATTATCGCCTCCTTTATCGGCGGGATCTTCCTCGCCTTCCTGCCGGCGATGCTGCTGCCGGCGCTCGGCAACCTCGGATTTGAAAACAGCACTTTTGCCGATTTCGACTTCGCGGTGTGGGGCATCATTATCGGTAACGCCTTCACCCAGTTTGGCCAGGTCACTATCTATCTGATTTGTCTGGCACTACTCGTCGCGCTGCTGGCGCCTTTCTGTTTCCGTCACGTACGGGTGGTGGGCGATACGCTCAGCTATGAGGAGCTTACGGCGAAGCAGAAAAAGGAATAAGCGGCGTCATTTTTCCCGGCGGGGAGGCCACGCTCCTCGCCGCTGACAAATAATCAGGAGCGGTTATGGCTATTTTGTCCATTGGATTTGCTTGTTTCGATCAGTTTTTCTTTCTCAATGAATGGCCTCAGGAGAATACCAAAAATTTTTGTCATGATTTTATAGAAAGCGGCGGCGGCCCGGCGGCCAATGCGGCCTGGCTGCTGGGATTATGGGGTGAGGAGGTCTATTACATCGGCCATCTGCATCAGGACCTTTACGGCCAGCGCATTATCGATGAGTTTGCCGAGGCGGGGGTGGATACCAGCCAGGTGGTTTTCTCCGATGACATGATCACTCCGCTGGCCTCGGTGCTGGTCAATCGCTTAACGGGTTCGCGGACGATTATTACCCGCAAGATGCATACCCCTCCTTCCCTGACCTACGATCAAAAGCTCAAACTGGACGATCTCGCCGAACGACTGATTGCTGCCGAGGAGCCGGTCACTATTTTAATTGACGGCCACGAAGCGGAAATTAGTGAATATTTAATTAAGAAGCTTCCTGCCGCCAGAGTGGTGATGGACGGCGGGTCACTGCGTGCCAGCAATATTAAACTGGCGGCCTGGACTGACTATTTTGTGGTTAGCGAACATTTCGCTCGCGATTATATGAGCTATCGCTCACTGAGCAGCGAAGCAGAAATTAAAGCAGCGCTAATTGAGCTGAATAAAATTTGCCGCGGTGAGGCATTTATTACGCTTGGCGAAAAAGGCTGCGCCTTTTTAAAAAGCGGCATGCTGCAGATCGTCCCGTCCTGGCTGTGCAATGCCGTTGATACCACCGGTGCCGGGGATGTTTTTCACGGTGCCTTTACCTATGGCGTCCATTATTCGTGGCATATCGATAATATTATTTTATTTGCCAGTCTGACCGCCGCTATTTCTATTGAGAAAAAAGGGGTACGGGAATCAATGCCGGATCTGGCGGTCGTCCACCACTCGCTAAACAGCTATGAGAGAAACTTAAAGCACTATTTTGAAGAATAACTGCATTTAACAAATATCAAGAGGTGAATATGTTAGTGTCGATGAAGGACATGCTTCAGCATGCCCTGCGGGACGGCTACGCCGTCGGTCAGTTCAACATTAATAATCTGGAATGGGTCGGCGCCGTATTAAGCACCGCCCAGCAGTGCCGCTCACCGGTTATTTTGGGCGTGTCCGGCGGCACGGTTAAGCATATGCTCGGGTTAAAATGTATTCATGATATCGTGGTTAACGCCATGGATTATTTACATATTGATATTCCGGTGGCCCTGCATCTGGATCACGGCACCACCCAGGAAGCCTGCGAAGCCGCGATCGCTGCCGGCTTCAGTTCCATTATGTTTGATGGTTCACATCTGCCGTTCAGGGAAAACCTGGCCATCACCCGCCACCTGGTGGAACTGGCGCACAGCAAGGGCATCTCCGTGGAGGCCGAACTGGGCACTATCGCCGGCAGTGAAGACGGTATCGTTAACTCCGAGGTCATCTACGCCGATCCTGAGGAGTGCTATACCCTGGTGACAGAAACGCAGGTGGATTGCCTCGCCGCCGCGCTGGGTTCCACCCATGGCTTGTATAAAGGCAAAGCCAGGCTGGGATTTACCGAGATGAAAGCCATTGCCGAGCGGGTGCAGGTCCCGCTGGTGCTGCACGGCGGCACCGGTATTGCCGATGAGGATATGCGCCGGGCGATCGCCTGCGGCACCGCCAAAATCAACGTTAATACCGAAAACATGTACGCCTGGTGCCAGCAGGTGAAGGCGATCTTTGCCGCCGACACCGGGCACGATGTGAACGATCCGCGGAAAGTCATCACCCAGGGATTACAGCCGGTACGCGAGATGATTGCCCGTCGCATGGCGCTTTTTGGCTCACAGCAACGCTATTGACGCCGGGCCTGTGGCGGAAACCTCCGCCCCGAAGCTGCCGGGGCGGAGACGTCAGTATCAGAAGGCAAAGCAGGAGCAGCCCAGCACGCCCCAGAAAGCTTGCTCATCGGCGACCGGGATCGATGACTTGCGCGCGATGTCATGCTGATGGCCGTGAACGCCGCAGCTGCCGCAGCACTGGTGCATCTGCACCATGGCGCCGATTTTAGCCGCCGCCGGCGGGGCGGAACGGTAATGGCCTGGGACCTTCACCACCGGTGACCACTCCGGCAGCACCGGAATGGGCGGCGGCGCCAGCGGCGAAAAGTGACCGGCAGCGTACACCACTTTGCCGTCAACTACCGTCAGCACCGACTCAATGCCTTTGATCTCCTCTTCCGCGACGCTGAAGTAGTCTTTCGACAGCACCACCAGATCGGCAAGCTGACCGGCGGCCAGGCGGCCTTTCTTGCCCTGCTCGCTGGAGAACCAGGCGCTGCCCGCCGTCCACAGCTCCAGCGCGACATCGCGTGGCAGACGATTATCGTCATCGTACATCGCCATTCCGCCAACGGTGCGCCCGGAGACCAGCCAGTACAGCGCGGTCCACGGGTTATAGCTGGCGACGCGGGTGGCATCGGTACCCAACCCTACCGGCACGTCCAGCGCCAGCATTTTCGCCACCGGCGGGGTATGTTTCACCGCCTCTTTGCCGTAACGATCGACAAAATATTCGCCCTGGAAGGCCATCCGGTGCTGCACCGCAATGCCGCCTCCCAGCGCCTTCACCCGCTCAATGTTACGTTCGGTAATGGTCTCGGCATGATCGAAGAACCAGTGCAGGCCATTGAACGGGATGTCGCGGTTCACCTTCTCAAACACGTCCAGCATCCGGCTAATGGACTCATCATAGGTGGCATGCAGGCGGAACGGCCAGCGATGCTCCACCAGATGGCGCACTACCCGCTCCAGCTCATCTTCCATGCCTTGCGGCAGATCCGGCCGCGGTTGCAGGAAATCTTCAAAATCCGCCGCCGAGAACACCAGCATCTCGCCGGCGCCGTTGGCGCGATAGAAGTCGGTGCCCTGCCCCGGCTTCAGCATATCGGTCCAGCGCTCGAAATCGTCCTGCTCCTGCTTCGGCCGCTGGGTAAACAGGTTGTAGGCGATGCGCACGGTCATCTGATCTTTCGCATGCAGCTGTTCGATAATTTCGTAATCTTCCGGATAGTTCTGGAAGCCGCCCCCGGCGTCGATGGCGCTGGTCAGCCCCAGTCGGTTCAGCTCGCGCATAAACTGGCGGGTGGAGTTCACCTGCAGTTCCAGCGGCAGCTTCGGCCCTTTGGCCAGGGTGGCGTAGAGGATCATGGCGTTCGGTTTAGCGATCAGCATCCCGGTTGGGTTGCCGTGGCTATCGCGGACGATCTCTCCCCCCGCCGGATCCGGTGTCTCTTTGGTATAACCCACAGCTTTCAGCGCCGCGCGGTTCAGCAGCGCGCGATCGTAGAGATGGAGCACAAACACCGGCGTATCAGGCGCCGCCTCGTTCAGCTCTTCCAGCGTCGGCATCCGCCGTTCAGCGAACTGGAATTCGCTCCAGCCGCCGACCACTCGCACCCACTGCGGGGAGGGTGTGCGATCGGCCTGATCCTTCAGCATGCGCAGGGCATCGGCCAGCGAGGGGACGCCCTCCCAGCGGAGTTCAAGGTTGTAGTTCAACCCGCCGCGGATCAGGTGCAGGTGCGAATCGTTGAGGCCCGGGATCACCGTATGCCCTTTGAGATCGACGATTTGCGTCCCCTCGGCGGCAAAGCTCATGATCCGAGCGTGGCTGCCGGTGGCAACAATTTTTCCGTCGGCGATGGCCACGGCTTCCGCCAGCGGGTTCGCGCGATCGAGGGTATGAATCTGACCGTGGGTCAGAATCAGTGTGGCAGTTTGCGACATAACGCACTCCTTGAGGAGGCTGACTCAGTTTTTCTTTAACCAGCCAGCAAACAGGCGGGTCACGATGGGCATCCAGAACCAGACCACCAGCGCAACCACGCAGGCATCATTGATGAGGTGCAGCAGCAGGCTTCCTTTAAGCGACGGTAACAGTGTGCCAGTGACCGCAGGCACCAGGTTGGTGCTGGGAAAAATCACCAGCAGGGTGATCAGAAACTGTTTCCAGCGCCGCGGCTGGCGTACGTTCGCCGCCGGCGGGGTAAACCAGAAGGCCGGTTCGGTCCGCACTTCCGTCCGATCGCCTTCCGTCAGCAGCGGGGCAATCTCAGCCACCAGCTGACGGCGGGTTTCCGACTGCGTCCAGGCGTAGAGGTGCTCCAGCGTGTCGAAGCGGATAATGACGCTCCACAGATTCTGCCCTGCGGCGGGACGGATCACATTCGCCCCGAGATGGCCGGGAAATTCTGCCGCAATGGGCATGATTTTACCCAGCCACTCTTCGTAGCGCTGGCTGTGTTGCGGATCGAGCAGATGGCTGATAACCAGGGTCACCGATTTTTGCTGCGCCATGACGAGTTCCTTGCTTCAGGGAAATGGCAGGATGGTTCCCGCCATTAGCCATAGATGACCATACACAACATCATTCATGCTGCGTCGAGGCGGCAAGTTCGTTCGTCCCGGCGAGCTGACATAAGTCAGTGAGCGGGGCGGACAAACGCAGCCAACAAAGAGGCAGCCTGAAGGATAAAGTGATTTACGCTTTACGCTCCGGCGCGCCATGCACCATGGTATAAGCGTAATCCACGCCCATCCCGTAGGCGCCGCTGTGTTCGCGCACCAGATCCATTACCGCATCGTAGGTCGCTTTGCGTGACCAGTCGCGCTGGTACTCCAGCAGCACCTGCTGCCAGGTCACCGGCACGGCGCCCGCCTGCACCATCCGATCAATGGAACGCTCATGAGCGTCAACGGAGGTGCCGCCGGAAGTATCCGTCACCACGTAAACTTCATAGCCCGCTTCCAGCGCCATCAGCGCCGGGAACGTCAGGCAGACTTCGGTCCACAGGGCGGAGATCACCAGTTTTTTACGGCCGGTCGCTTTCACCGCGGCGACAAACGCGTCGTCTTCCCAGGAGTTCATTGAGGTACGTTCAATCGGCTTCACGTCAGGGTGTACAGCCAATAATTCCGGCCAGATATAACCGCTAAAGCTTTTGGTCTCTACGGAGGTATAAATCATCGGCACATTGAAAATTTTACCGGCTTTCGCCAGCGCCACGGTGTTATTTTTCAGGGTCTGGCGATCGATATTCGCCACGCCAAATGACATCTGCGGCTGGTGGTCAATAAAGATAAGCGCGGAATTAGTGGGATCGAGCAGTTCACGAATAGACATTAAATACCCTATTAATCAATGAGTTAACAAGATGACATGATGGTTAATGTGTCGTGTGGATCCTGAGTGATAAAGCATGTTGAGTATAGCCAGTAATTTCTAACAACTTATTAAGGTTTTTTTATGGTTTATATTTTTTGCCGCGACCGAAATTTATTCACGTCGGTTTTAATCAAATTTTTACGTCAAACTGTTCTGATTTATTCACTGGCTTTGATTATTGCGCTTAGGTACAACAGGGGAAAACAAATTAATGGATAGCTTCACATGCGCGTAAACTTTGATGTATTGATGATCCTTGATGCCCTGGACCGACACGGCTCTTTCGCCACCGCCGCGGAGTCGTTGTATAAAACCCCTGCCGCCCTGAGCTATATGATCCAGAAGCTGGAGAGCGATCTGGACATCGTACTATTGGATCGTTCCGGCCATCGGGCAAAATTTACCGATACCGGCCGGCTGATGCTGGAGAAGGGGCGGCAGCTGTTGAACGCCGCCAGAGATCTGGAAAAGCAGGCCCAGCAGCTGAGCGCGGGCTGGGAGCGAGAGCTAGCCATCGCCCTTGACGCCTCGTTTCCTTTTTCTGCCCTGCTGCCGCTGATCGCCGAGTTTTACGCGCAAAACCCGCAGACGCGACTGAACTTCAGCCATCATACCCTCGCCGGTTCGTGGGAAGAGCTGACCCATCATGGCGCGGATATCATTCTCGGCGCCATCAATGAGCCGCCCACCTCCGCGGAGTGGTCATGGCAAACCCTCGGCACGCTGGATAATCTCTTCGTGGTCGCCCCGGACCACCCGCTGGCTCAGGCGAAGGGGCCGCTGACCAATAAACAGCTCAGCCAGCATCGGGCCATCGTGATCCGCGACAGCGCCCGCTACTGCCATCCGCTGAACAGCAATCTTCTCGACGAGCAGCCGCAAATCGGCGTCGATGATTTCAGCAGTAAAGTCGAACTGCTGTGCGCCGGGCTGGGCTGCGGCTTTCTGCCGCGTCATATCGCCCGCCCGTGGCTGGAAAAAGGCAGTCTGGTGGAAAAAAGCGTCGCCAGCTGGCGGGAAAAGGATATTACCTATATGGCCTGGCGCAGCGGGAATGATGGGCTGGCTCAGCGCTGGTGGCGGGAGGCACTCCTCGACGACGACCTGCTGAGCCAGCTCTACCGTTAACGGCCTGACCAGACGCTGGCGGAGATAGCCGGGAGGGTCAGCACCCCGTCCTGGAAGGCGCCAGCGCCCTCCTGCAGCGTCCACCCGGCCACATTCAGCAGCGGGGAATCCTCGATAACCACTTCGCAGGCTTCCCCGCGGTTAATCGCCACCAGCACCCGCTGCTGTTTGTAGACGCGGACAAACACCACCACGTTATCCTCGGCGTAAATCACCTTACAGCCGCCGTAGCGCAGCGCCTGGTGGGCCTTACGCAGTTTCGCCATTCGCTGATACAGCGCCAGCAGCTGGGTATCCTGCAGCGCCGGGTCCCACGGGAACGGTTTACGGCAGAACGGATCGTTATTGCCATCCACCCCCACCTCGTCGCCGTAGTAAATGCACGGTACCCCCGGCCAGCTGAACAGCCACACCACCGCCAGCGGCAGGCGCGCCACGTCTTTGCCCAGCAGAGATTTAAAGCGCGCCGTATCATGGCTGTCGAGCTGGTTAAACATCCGCAGCTGCTGCTGATGCGACAGTCCGGCGCGATAATTATCCATCCACGCCATACAGGTCTGGGCGTCTATCTTCTGCGGATCGTAGGAGATATCGGTATTGGCAAGGAATCCCCAGATCGGGAAGGTAAAGCCGCGATAGTTCATCGCCGCATCTTCGGCATCCGCCTGCAGCCACTGGCGCGCGTCGCCAAAATGTTCGCCAAAGACAAAGGCTTCCGGCTGCGCTTGCTTCGCCGACTGGGTAATGCCGGCGATATGCTGCAGGTTATTCCGCGCCCCGCCGCCTTCGCCCAGCATATGCACCACGTCCAGGCGCCAGCCGTCCATGCTCCACGGCGCCTTCAGCCAGTGGCGTACAATGCTGTCCTCACCGGCATAGATCTCGTTGACCAGGCTGGTCGACCGATAGTCGAGCTTCGGCAGACTGGCATAGCCCAACCAGTTGTGCGCCTGCCCCTCCTCTGAGAAGGTAAACCAGTCGCGCCACGGCGAATCCGGGGAATGGCCAGCGCCACCGCTGCCCTGCTGGTGGCGGTCGAACCAGGGATGGGAATCGCCGGTATGGTTGAACACGCCGTCGAGGATCATGCGCATCCCCGCCCGCTGGGTGTTGTGGCGCAGCCGGAGCAGCGCCGCGTCGCCGCCAAACTGCGGATCGACGCGCCGATAATCCTCGGTATCGTATTTATGCACGCTGGGGGCGGCGAAAACCGGGTTCAGATAGAGGGCGGTGACGCCGAGCTGCTTCAGATACGGAAGTTTTTCGCTGATGCCGTCGAGATCGCCGCCGTAGAACGTCGACCCGCCCGCTTCGCCGGTTAGCGGTTCGTCCCACGCCTTGCGCACAATCTCCCGTCCCGCCGCATGATGGTAATAGACTGCATCCTGGTCAGCCTCACGTGCGGCGCTGCGGGCAAAGCGATCGGGGAAAATCTGATAGAAAACCTGATCGGCCACCCACTGCGGGCCGGCATCCGGCAGGTCAATGGCGAACTGCTCCAGCCTGGCCGGCGGGAAGCGGGTGAAACCTTGTGGCGTAAACCAGCGCTGATGGTCGGCCCACAGCAGCTTAAAGCTGTAGCGACGGCGCGGCTGACCGCTGGCGAGAGAGATTTCACCGCGCCATGCCACCACGCCAGGCTGCGGCGCCTGACGGAGCCGCTGCATCGGCAGCGACAGCTCTTCGTTATCCTCTTCCGCGCGCAGCGTAACCCGCTGCGGCAGCGCCTCACCGCTTAACCACAGGGTAATAAACAGTCGGTCCTGTTGCACCTTGATAAAGGGTGCAACCGGAAGGTGCCATGCCTTCAACATCGTGAATCCTCATTGTGCAGAATGGGCACACCTTGCCATAGCCATCAGGCGCAGAACTCATCGTCACAGGATTTTTTGGGGGAGGATAACGGGGGAGGACGCCATACCACAAGCCGCCCCGGTCGCGCTGTGCTGACCGGGGCGGTGTTGATTACTGCGCCTGCGCCAGACGGCGCTCACGGCGGGTCTTAAAGACCCAGCCCAACAGCAGCAGGGCGATCCATGCTATACCGACGTACAGCGAGATACGGGTATCAGGATGATAGCCGATCAGGGCGATAATAAAGGCCAGGAACAGCAGACCAATCACCGTGGTCACCACCCCGCCAGGGACTTTGAACTTGAGCGCCTTGACCTCTTCTGGCGACAGACGGCGGCGGAAGGCAATCTGTGACAGCAGGATCATAATCCATACCCATACGGTGGCGAAGGTGGCCAGAGAGGCGATCACCAGGAAGACGTTTTCCGGCATGATGTAATTGAGATACACCGCAAACAGCAGCGCAATGGTCATCACCATCACCGTCACCCACGGAATACCGCGACGCGAGGTTTTGGCGAACACTTTGGGCGCACTGCCCTGCTCAGCCATGCCGTGCAGCATACGGCCCACGCCAAACACGTCAGAGTTAATCGCCGACAGCGAAGCCGTGAGGACCACGAAGTTAAGAATACTGGCCGCGAAGGTAATGCCCAGATGCTGGAAGGTGAGGACAAAGGGACTGCCGTCGGTTCCCACCTGGTTCCACGGATAGATGGACATAATGACGAACAGCGTGCCGACATAGAACACCAGAATGCGCATCGGCACCGAGTTAATGGCGCGCGGAATAGATTTCTCCGGGTCTTTCGCCTCACCGGCGGTAATACCGATGATTTCGATGCCGCCGTAGGCGAACATCACCATCTGCAGCGACATCACCATCCCCAGCCAGCCGTTGCTGAAGAAGCCGCCGTTGCTCCACAGGTTATGAATCCCCGTCGGCTGGCCGCCGTTGCCGATCCCCCAGATAATGATGCCGAAACCGGCGAGGATCATGATGATGATAGTGGCCACTTTGAAGAATGAGAACCAGAACTCCAGCTCGCCAAACACCTTAACGCTCATCAGGTTAACGGCGCAGATGATCAGCACTACGCTGAGCACCCAGATCCAGTGCGGCACCGTCGGAAACCAGACGCCCATATAGATACCAAAGGCGGTAACGTCAGCGATGGCGACGATCAGAATTTCAAAGCAGTAGGTCCAGCCGGTGATATAGCCCGCCAGACCGCCAAGGTTTTCCTGGGCATAGCGGGAGAAGGAGCTGGCGGAAGGGTTATGCACCGACATCTCACCGAGCGCCCGCATAATAATATATGCCGCGACGCCGCCGATAATGTAGGCCAACAGTACGCTGGGTCCGGCCATCTTAATGGCGTCGGCTGAGCCGTAAAAAAGCCCGGTGCCGATGGCGGAACCCAGGGCCATAAAGCGGATATGCCGGGTGCTTAGCCCGCGCTTAAGCTTGTTACTACTTTCCATCGTGGTCTTTTCAATGCCGTTTAACACAAAAAATAAAAAACCACGGAACCCGAAGTCCCGTGGTTAAACGCTTGTCCTCAACGCCAGTTAATGCGCGCTGGAAGTCACCTGACGTCCGGCAGTGCGATCCCAAATCACCGCGAGGATCACCATCACGGCGGTGGGCATCAGCCAGGCCAGGCCCTGCTCCGCCAGCGGCAGACGCGCGGTCCAGCCCGGCAGAATTGCGGCAAACGCCGATGACTTAATCCCGTCAATGATACCAAACATCAGGCTGATAAACATGGCCGGTGCGATAACGCGGGACGAATTATGCCACCAACCGCGGGTAAAGCTTAATACAACCAGTGCGATACACGGTGGATAGATAGCGGTCAGTACCGGAATCGACACCTGAATCAGGTGGCTCAGGCCGAGGTTGGAAACTGCCATCGAGAACAGGCCGAGGATAAACACCAGCGTGCGATAGGAGAACGGCAGATACTGGGCAAAGAACTCAGCGCAGGCACAGGTCAGGCCTACCGCCGTCACCAGACAGGCAATGAAGATCAGCGCCGCCAGCAGGAAGCTGCCCGCCCCGCCGAAGGTATGCTGCACATAGGCGTGGAGGATCGCCGCGCCGTTGGCGGACTGGTCCACGAGGGTGGCGCTGTCAGAGCCCAGACGGAACAGCGCCAGGTACAGCAGGGTCAGACCGACGCCCGCCATCAGGCCAGCCCAGACGGTGTAGCGGGTCAACAGACGCGCTTCGCTGACGCCGCGAGAGCGTGCCGCATTGACAATGACGATCCCGAACACCATCGCGCCGAGGGTGTCCATGGTCAGGTAGCCGTTGACGAAGCCATTGGAGAATGGCGCGGTACGATACGCTTCCAGCGCATCGCTAATCGGGCCCGCCGGCCAGATGATGGCGGCAACCGACAGCACGATCAGGGCAATAATTTTCAGCGGCGCAAGGAAATTGCCGACCGTATCCAGCAGTTTACCCGGATAGAGCGAAACCAGGATCACCAGCGCGAAGTAGATAACGCTGTAGATCAGCAGCGGCAGCGGACCGTCGCCGGTCAGCGGGGCAATCCCAACTTCAAAGGAGACGGTTGCGGTACGCGGGGTCGCGAACAGCGGTCCCACCGCGAGATAACACACCACCGCCAGCAGGATACCCGCCACTTTACCAATCGGGGTGCTCAGGCTTTCAACGCCGCCGCCAACTTTCGCCAGCGCGACCACCGTCAGCACCGGCAGCCCCACCGCAGTGATCAGAAAGCCGATCGCCGCCGTCCAGACGTGCTCGCCCGCCTGTAAGCCCACCATCGGAGGGAAAATAATGTTGCCTGCGCCAACGAACAACGCGAAGGTCATAAAGCCCAACGCTATGATGTCGCGAGATTTTAACTGATGGGTCATAAATTCATTACTGCCTGTGGATGTGGTGTTGTAAATAAATGGAAAAATACCGCGCTCCCCTCTCAGGGACGATACAGCGGCCATTGCCGGTAAACTTAGCGAGATATGCTCCCGAAGCGGCGTGGGAAAGAATTGTTTTTGGTATTACCACGCAAAAGCAGTCTGTCATCGACTGCGCTGGCGCAATTTAAACGCTTATAACGTTTTAAAGCAAGGCACGATCGCAAAAGCAGATGATTATGCTGGTTATGCCTTTCATGCCAGAATCATTTACCATATTGATGGAAAACCTGTGGCTTATCATGCGAACAAAAAAGCAGCACACGTTCATTAAATAGGCGAGCAAAAAACGACTGCCAATGAAAATGACCAGCAGAAGCTGGTCATTGGCAAGATAAGCTGACAGCGCGCCGTTCAGTCGTCGTTTCTGGCAATTAATCGTTCCGGAAGCAGGAAACTAAAACGGGTTCCCTTGCCCACCGTACTGTCGATTTCCAGCCGGCTGTCATGATGGTTAACCGCGTGTTTGACGATCGCCAGACCCAGGCCGCTGCCGCCGGTTTGTCGGGAGCGAGCCTTATCCACCCGATAAAAACGCTCGGTCAGGCGGGGAAGATGCTCCGGTGCAATGCCCGGTCCATTATCCTCAACGCTGAACAGCGCCCCCTGCGGCGTTCGCTGCCAGCTGACGCGAATTTCGGTCCCCGGCGGGGTGTGGTTCACCGCGTTATAAACCAGGTTAGAAATGGCGCTGCGCAGCTGCTCTTCATTGCCCAGCACCTTAAGGTGTTCATCGACAGTAAAAAACAACGTCTGCTTATCCTGACTGAGGGTTTGCGCCTCACGCTCCACCACCCGCAGCATCATCGGTACGTCGATGCGGTCATTCATCGCCAGCGCCGGTGCGGCTTCAATACGCGACAGCGTCAGCAGCTGCTTTACTAAACCTTCCATACGCTGGGTTTGCTCACGCATGGTGTGCAGGGCTTTTTCCCGGGTCGCCCCTTCCAGCACCTGCTCCTGCATCATCTCCAGATAGCCCTGCAGCACCGTCAGCGGGGTGCGCAGTTCATGGCTGACGTTGGCGAAAAAGTTTCGCCGCGCCCCTTCCAGCTGATGCATCTGCGTCACGTCGCGCGCCACCATCAGCCACTGCTTGTCGGTGTAAGGCATCACGCGAATTTCCAGATGGCGAGCGTTATTGAGCACCAGGTTGAGTGGCTTAGAAAAATCACGCTGTTTCAGATAGTTGGCGAACTCGGGATAGCGCAGAAGGTTGAGAATATTTTGACCACTGTCGTCCGGCCAGCGCAGGTTTAAAATCTGCTGCGCGAGGCCATTACACCAGAAAATGGCCCCCTCTTCCGTGGTCAGGACGACCGCATCCGGCAGCGATTCCGCGCCGCTGCGAAAGCGTTTAATCAGGCTTCCCAGCTCACGTCGACGCTTTTTATTACGCATCTGCATCTGATGCAGACCATACAGCAACGGTTCCCAGCTACCGCGGCCAGGCGGGGGAGTCATGCTCCGATCTACCCATAGCCACCACGATAAACGCATCAAATTCCAGAAATGCCAGATCAGCAAACCGGTCACTGCCGCCAGTAAAAACCACGGCAAATGCCCCCAAAATGCCCCCAGAATCAGGGCCGGAATACACGCTAAAAAGAGCTCCAGCGCCAGCCTTTTCCATGACAGCCGTTCCAGCACGGGTCACACTCCTGTCGAAATTCAGAAACGGGCGGAGAAACGATAGCCCGTGCCGCGAACCGTTTGCACCATGCGATCATGGCCACTGTGTTCCAGCGCTTTGCGCAGGCGGCGAATATGGACGTCCACCGTACGGTCTTCCACATAGACGTTGGTTCCCCAGACGTGGTTCAGCAGCTGCTCGCGGCTGTACACTCGCTCCGGGTGGGTCATAAAGAAGTGCAATAATTTAAATTCCGTCGGTCCCATGTCCAGCGGACTTTCGCCAGTCATCACCCGGTGCGACGAGGGATCGAGGCTCAGACCCTGCATTTCAATCACCTCTTCCACCGCCATTGGCGAAATGCGGCGCATCACCGCTTTGATCCGCGCCACCAGCTCTTTCGGAGAGAAAGGCTTGGTAATGTAGTCGTCCGCGCCGGTCTCCAGACCGCGAACGCGATCTTCTTCTTCCCCACGCGCGGTCAGCATCACCACCGGGATATCCCGCGTCATCGCCTCACGCTTGAGCAGCTTAATAAACTGCAGCCCCGAACCACCCGGCAGCATCCAGTCAAGGAGAATCAAATCAGGCCAGGGTTCATTGAGTTGATTCACCGCGCTGTCATAATCTTCCGCCTCAACGGGCTGAAAGCCATTTTGCTCCAGAACAAAGCAGACCATTTCGCGGATTGGAGCTTCATCTTCAACGACCAGAATTCTTCTCGCCATTATTTACCCTGTGTTTTTTAGCCATCAGTATAGGAGTGCGGCGTCATTATGCGTCACTTTTGTGACAGATTTATGAAAAAAATGACGATCTGATGATCGGGTATTTTGAAGCACGGCGCGGACTTACCCCCCGCCGACAAATGGTATACTGCCGCCCATGCTTTTTTCGCTAGGGAAGATTTATGCGCCTCCTTCACACCTCCGACTGGCACCTGGGCCAGAATTTTTACAGCAAAAGCCGCGCCGCCGAACATGATGCCTTCCTGACCTGGCTGCTGGCCCGCGCGCAGGAGTATGAAGTCGACGCCATTATCGTAGCCGGCGATATTTTTGATACCGGCTCACCGCCAAGCTACGCTCGCGAACTGTATAACCGTTTCGTCGTCCAGCTGCAGCAGACCGGCTGTCGCCTGGTGGTGCTGGCGGGCAATCACGATTCAGTGGCGATGCTCAATGAATCGCGCGATATCCTCGCCTTTTTACACACCACCGTGGTGGCGAACGCTGGCCATGCGCCTATTGAGCTGCCGTTGCGCGACGGCACCCCGGGCGCCATCTTCTGCCCGGTGCCGTTTTTACGCCCGCGCGAACTGGTGACCAGCCAGGCCGGCCACTCCGGCCGGGAAAAGCAGCAACAACTGCTGCACGCCATCAGCGACTATTATCAGCAGCAGTATCAGCAGGCCTGCGCGCTGCGCGGCGATCGGCCGCTGCCCATCATTGCCAGCGGCCACCTGACCACCGTCGGCGCCAGTAAAAGCGATGCCGTTCGCGACATTTATATCGGCACACTCGATGCCTTTCCGGCGCAACACTTCCCCCCTGCCGACTACATTGCGCTGGGCCATATCCACCGTGCGCAGGTGGTCGGCGGCTGCGAACACATCCGCTACAGCGGTTCGCCGCTGCCGCTGAGCTTTGATGAAACCGGCAAAGCGAAATCGGTGCACCTGGTGAGCTTTAACGACGGGCGACTCAGCGCCGTAGAGACGCTGGAAGTCCCCGTTACCCAGCCGCTGGCGGTGATCAAAGGCGATCTGGCCGCCATCACCGCCCGACTGGAGCAGTGGCGCGGCGTCGAGCAGGACCCGCCGGTGTGGCTGGATATCGAAATCACCACCGAGGACTACCTGCACGATATTCAGCGTCATATTCAGGCGCTGACGGAGGATCTGCCGGTGGAAGTGCTGCTGGTACGCCGCAGCCGCGAGCAGCGCGAGAAAATTCTGCTTGGCGCCCAGCGGGAGACCCTCAGCGAACTGAAGGTGGAGGAGGTGTTTGAGCGTCGGCTGGCGCTGACCGAGATTGACGATGACAAGCGCGCCCGGCTGCATGAGCTGTTCACCCATACGCTGCATACGCTCACCGCGGAGGACGAAAACGCATGAAAATCCTGAGCCTGCGACTGAAAAACCTCAACTCCCTGAAGGGCGAATGGAAGATAGACTTTACCGCCGAGCCGTTTGCCAGCAACGGCCTGTTTGCTATTACCGGCGCCACCGGCGCCGGCAAAACCACCCTGCTCGATGCCATTTGCCTGGCGCTTTATCACGAGACGCCGCGCCTGAATAAAGTCTCCCAGTCGCAAAACGATCTGATGACCCGCGATACCGCCGAGTGTCTGGCGGAGGTGGAATTTGAAGTCAAAGGCATCGCCTACCGCGCTTTCTGGAGCCAGAATCGGGCGCGTAACCAGCCGGATGGCAATCTGCAGGCACCCCGCGTCGAGCTGGCGCGCTGCGCCGACGGCAAAATCCTCGCCGATAAGGTTTCGGATAAGCTGGAACAAACCGCGACGCTTACCGGCCTCGACTATGGCCGCTTCACCCGCTCGATGCTGCTTTCCCAGGGGCAATTTGCCGCCTTCCTGAACGCGAAGCCGAGCGATCGCGCGGAGCTGCTGGAGGAGCTGACCGGCACGGAAATCTACGGCCAGATTTCAGCCATGGTCTACGAACAGCACAAAGCTGCTCGCCACGCGCTGGAGAAGTTCGAAGCCCAGGCGGCGGGTATCGTTCTGCTGACGGAGGCCCAGCAGCAGGCGCTGCAGGAAAGTTTGCAGGTACTTACTGACGAAGAAAAAGCTCTGCTGGTACAGCAGCAAAGCCAACAGCAGCAGCTCCAGTGGCTGACCCGCCGCGACGAACTGGCGCAACAGCAGCAGGAGGCGGTCACCCGACAGCAGCGGGCCCGCCAGGCGCTGGCCGACGCCGCCCCGACGCTGGCGAAGCTTGAGCTGGCCCAGCCCGCCGCCCAGTTACGTCCCCTGTGGGAGCGTCAGCAGGAACAGGTAGCTGGTCTGGCGAAAACCCGCCAGCGGATCAACGAAGTAAATGCTCGCTTACTTGCCAGCACCGCGCAGCGCGCGCGCATTCGTCAGGGCGCCCTGCGCACCCAGCAGCAGCGTCAGGCTGAACTGACGGAGCTGGCGCAGTGGCTGACGGCCCATGATCGATTCCGCTTATGGGGCCAGGAAATTGCCGGCTGGCGGGCGCAATTTTCGCAACTGATGCGCGATAAACAGCAGCTGGCGGCTCAGACCACCCGCCTGGCCGCGCTGCGCCAGAAGCTGGCCGCTCTGCCGGCCAGCTCCCTGTCATTGTCCGCAGAGGACGTCGCGGCGGCGATGGCGCAGCAAACGCAGTCGCGGCCGCTGCGCCAGCGGCTGGTCTCGCTGCATGAACAGCATCAGCAGTTGCACAAACGCCTGCGGCAGAGCGCCGAGAACATCCAGCAGGCGCAAACGGAGCAGGCAAAACTCAATGCCACCCTCACGCAACGTCGGGAGCAATATAAAGACAAAAACCAGCACTATCTCGACCTGAAGGCGCTCTGCCAGCGGGAAGAAACGATTAAAGATCTGGAAGGCTACCGCGCGCGGCTCGAAGCGGGTAAACCCTGCCCGCTGTGCGGCGCCTGTGAACACCCGGCGATTGAACAATACGCTTCGCTGACGGTCACGGATAACCAGCGTCGCCGCGATGCGCTGGAAAAAGAGGTCGCCGCGCTGAAAGAAGAAGGTCTGCTGGTCCTCGGGCAGGTCAACGCCCTGACGCAACAGCTCCAGCGTGAGACCGAAGCGGCCCGACGGCTCACAGAGGAAGAGCAAGCGCTCACTAAAGCGTGGCAGGAGACCTGCGCCTCGCTGCAGGTCACGCGGGATATTGCGCAAGAGATAAACGACTGGATGCAGGAGCAGGCGCGCTACGAGCAGCAGCTTTATGAGCTCAGCCAGCGCCTGATGCTGCAGAGCCAGCTCAACGATCAGGAGGCGCTGGAGCGCCAGGCTCACCAGCAGCTGGAGACCACGCGCCAGGGGCTGGAGAACGCCCTGCTGACGCTGTCGCTCAGCCTGCCGGAAGAAGGCGCAGAAGCCGCCTGGCTGCACGCTCGTGAAAATGAATTTGCCCGGTGGCAGGCGCAACAGACGCAGCATGGCGTGCTCCAGGAGCAGATCGCCGCCCTGAAACCGCTGCTCGATACGCTGCCCCCCGGCGATGAGGATGACGCGGAGGCTGAGCCGGTTATCCCCGACAACTGGCGTGAAATCCACGAGGAATGCCTGTCGCTGCACAGCCAGCTTGTCGCCCAGCAGCAGCAGGAGATCGAAGAAACGGCGCGTCTGGACCAGTCACAGACGCAATTCACGGCTGCCCTGGCCGCCAGCCGCTTCAGCGATCGGGAGGCGTTCCTCGCCGCGCTACTGGATGACGAGACCGCCCAGCGGCTGACGCAGTTAAAACAGACGCTGGAGCAGCAGCTCCAGCAGGCGACGGTGCTCTGCGAGCAGGCGACCCGGCAGCAACAGGCGCATCTGGCGCTGCGGCCGCAAGGGACGGACACGGACATCCCCACCCTGCAAACGCAGCTGCACGCCCTTGCCCAGCGGCTGCGGGACAACACCACCCGCCAGGGTGAGATCCGCCAGCAGCTCAGGCAGGACGAAGCGAGTCGTCAGCAGCAGCAGGCGCTGGGGCAGCAGATTGCAGAGGCGGCGCAGCTGGCGGACGACTGGAGCTATCTCAACTCACTGATCGGCTCCAGCACCGGCGACCGGTTCCGCAAATTCGCCCAGGGGCTGACCCTCGATAATCTGGTCTGGCTGGCAAACCAGCAGCTCAACCGCCTGCACGGCCGCTATCTGCTGCAACGCAAGGCCAGCGAGGCGCTGGAGCTGGAGGTTGTCGATACCTGGCAGGCCGACGCGGTGCGTGACACCCGCACCCTCTCCGGCGGCGAAAGTTTCCTCGTCAGCCTGGCGCTGGCCCTGGCGCTGTCAGACCTGGTGAGCCATAAGACGCGGATTGACTCCCTGTTTCTTGATGAAGGCTTCGGCACCCTCGACAGCGAAACGCTCGACACGGCGCTGGACGCCCTGGATGCCCTTAACGCCAGCGGTAAAATTATCGGGGTAATCAGCCATGTGGAGGCAATGAAGGAACGTATTCCGGTGCAGATCAAAGTGAAGAAGATAAACGGCCTGGGCTATAGCCGGCTGGACAGAGCGTTTGCGGTGGAATGAGGTCCTAATTATTGCAATGTCCCCTCACCCTAACCCTCTCCCGGAGGGAGAGGGAACCGTCCGGCGCCGGTCTGTAGTTTCGCACGCTATTGCGATTCCCCTCTCCCGGAGGGAGAGGGAACCGTCCGGCGCCGGTCTGTAATTTCGCACGCTATTGCGATTCCCCTCTCCCGAGGGAGAGGGAACCCTCCGGCGCCGGTCTGTAGTTTCGCACGCTATTGCGATTCTCCTCCCCCGGCAAGAGACAAGGGGTTCCCGGCCACCGTCTCAACCACCCGCACCGTACCGCTTTTCTCCCTCTCCCTACTGGGAGAGGGCCGGGGTGAGGGGGTGCAGTTTAGTTCCCCTGGAGCGGCCACAGCCAGGCCGCGCCGCGTACTCCGCTGGAGTCACCGTGCAACGCTTTGCGGATCGGCGTTTCGCACTCGCCGCCGAAGACCCACTGTTTCACCAGGTCCGGCACCGTCTGATACAGGCGCTCGACGTTGCTCATCCCACCGCCCAGCACGATAACGTCCGGGTCGAGAATATTCACCACGTGGGCCAGCGATTTCGCCAGCCGCTGTTCATAGCGGCTCAGCGCCAGTTCGGCCTTTTCGTCACCCTCGCCCACCAGGCGCATAATCTCGCTGCCGGTTAACCCTTTGCCGCTCAGCCGCTGATAGTCGGTGGCGAAGCCAGTGCCGGAGATAAAGGTTTCGATACATCCCTGTTTACCGCAGTAGCAAGGGACTTCCGCGCGGTAGCGCAGCTCATCGTCGTTCATCCACGGCAGCGGGTTGTGCCCCCACTCGCCGGCCGTGCCGTTGCCGCCACTATGCGCCCGCCCGTTGAGCGCCACGCCCGCGCCGCAGCCGGTGCCGATAATCACCGCGAACACCGTTTGCGCCCCCGCCGCCGCGCCGTCCACCGCTTCCGACACCGCCAGACAGTTGGCGTCGTTGGCCAGCCGAACTTCACGCTCAAGGCGCAGGCTGAGATCCTTATCAAAGGGCTGGCCGTTGAGCCAGGTCGAGTTGGCGTTTTTCACCACGCCGGTATAAGGCGAAATCGAGCCAGGAATGCCCATCCCCACGGTGCCCTGCTGTCCGGTCGCCTGCTCGGCCATCGCTACCAGGGTAGCAATAGTCTCAATAGTTTGCCGGTAGTCCTCACGCGGCGTGGGTAACCGGTGGCGAAACAGCTGCTCTCCCTGGTCGCTCAGGGCTATCACTTCGGTTTTTGTTCCACCTAAATCAATACCAATACGCACGCTCTGCTCCTCAGCCCGATTAACAATGCAAGCATAGCGACAATTCGCTATCATGCCCGCCTGATTTAACGACAAAGCCGTGGAAATTATCATGCTGTGGTTCAAAAATTTAATGGTTTACCGTCTCAGCCGCGATATCGAATTGCGCGCCGAGGAGATGGAAAAACAGCTGGCCGAGCTGACATTTACCCCTTGTGGCAGCCAGGATATGGCGAAAACCGGTTGGGTATCGCCGATGGGATCGCACAGCGACGCGCTGACGCATACGGCGAACGGCCAGATCATTATCTGCGCGCGTAAAGAAGAAAAGATCCTGCCGTCGCCGGTGATTAAGCAGGCGCTGGAGGCGAAGATCCAGAAGCTCGAAGCCGATCAGGGCCGCAAGCTGAAGAAGACCGAGAAAGATTCCCTGAAAGATGAAGTGCTGCACTCGCTGCTGCCGCGCGCCTTCAGCCGATTCAGCCAGACAATGATGTGGATCGACACCGTCAACGGCCTGATCATGGTCGACTGCGCCAGCGCGAAGAAAGCGGAGGATACCCTGGCCCTGCTGCGTAAAACCCTCGGCTCGCTGCCGGTGGTGCCGCTGACCCTGGAGAATCCGATTGAGCTGACGCTGACCGAATGGGTCCGCTCCGGCACCGTGGCGCAGGGCTTCCAGCTGCTGGATGAAGCCGAGCTGAAAGCGATGCTGGAAGATGGCGGCGTGATCCGCGCCAAGAAGCAGGATCTGGTCAGCGACGAAATCGCCGTGCACATTGAGGCCGGAAAGGTCGTCACCAAGCTGGCGCTGGACTGGCAGCAGCGTATTCAGTTTATGATCTGCGATGACGCGTCGATTAAGCGCCTGAAGTTCTGCGATGAACTGCGCGATCAAAACGAAGATATCGATCGGGAAGATTTCGCCCAGCGTTTTGACGCCGACTTTATCTTAATGACTGGCGAGCTGGCTGCTCTGATTCAGAGCCTGGTGGAAGGGCTCGGCGGCGAAGCACAGCGCTAAGCGCCGCTTTCCTTCCTGCCAGGCAGGAAGAAAAAAAACCACCCGGCGGCAGACGCCGGGGATCGCACTGGCTTACAGATAGCGGCACAGATAAGAGGTTGGCTCAGCCACCTGCAGATGGAATTCGCTGTTGCCTGGCACATTGAAGACTTCGCCGGCGGCGTAAACTTTCCACTCAGTCTCACCCGGCAGCAAAACATTCAGCGCCCCGCTGACCACCGTCATCTCTTCCGGCTGCGCCGTCCCGAAGGTGTATTCTCCTTCCGCCATCACGCCAACGCTGGCGCGACCGGTACTGCTGCTGGTGAAGCCAATGGATTTCACTTTTCCGTCAAAGTATTCATTGCTTTGAAGCATAAACAAGCCCTTCTGATCGTCGTTGAAAGGCTCAATATAGGGGGCGCTCCTTGCCCCTGTCACGTGAAATTAACACATTAGACCAATAGTTCTGCCGCCAGTCGGGAAACCAGCACATTCGACAGCAAAACCGGGACATCGAGGGCTTTTTGTAACACATCGCGATGATGCTGATAGTAACCGAGACAGTCGAGCACCAGCACATCGGCGCCCTGCTCGAGCAGCGCTTTGCCGGCGGTTAATAATTCACTGTCGCTACCGGTAAAGGGGTTAGCCAGGGCGTAGTACGGCGACTTTTCTAACAACAGCCATTTTTGCCGCTGCATGGGCATGATCTCTTCCACCGGCACAATCACTCCAACCTGGTGACCATCGACGATCGACGCCACCAGCGGCGGGATGATCCGCTGCGGCTCAAGAAGGATCGCATGCTGCGTCGCAAAGCTGCTTAGCGGTTCCGAACTTAGCAGCAGGATCACATCATAGTTCTGCCGATCCAGCATCGCGATCACGCTGCGGATATCGCGTTCAATTTTCTCTCGCGACACCATCAACAGCTGACCATCCGTCAGCAGGGTCAACAGCCCCTGCTCGCCATCGCCCACCGCGTAGGCTTTCACCACCTCGGCATGCGTCATATCGCCCAGCAGACTAATGTGGGTGATCTGTTCTTCCCTGATATGTTCGGTCAGGAGCGGCAACACTCCCGCCAGCGGCACAACGCCGATGGTCAAAATTGCCATCGTTGCACTACTCATATCATGTACCTTTTCACTACCACTGCTTCAACACAGGCTTACCACACACAGCATTCGCCCCCCTGGTGAGTAAAAATCAACCGTCGAGAAGCGTAGCAGCTGTACGCCACGGCTGAATGTAAAGATTGCCGGGCGACAGCGACGTGCCTGAAAAATCCGTGTGTTAGATATTCATTAGTACGACTGATAAATAAAAAATGTGAGATACGCCCGATATTGCCAGCATGGCGGGCAATTCGGGCTCAGGGGGTTACGATTTGTCAGGATCTTCATAGCGCCGCTTGGCATCCACGGCTTCCTGCTCGGTAGGATGTTCGCTGATCAGCGAATCGGGCTCAGGGTAATCCGCGCGGAGTTGATACCAGGTGACCGTCTGGCCCTGAGGGCCTTTCTCTACCGCGACAACGCGGGCTTCTCTCGGATAAGGGGGCCTGTTTGGCATAGTTCTTCCTTCTTCTGGCGTCAGAACTAGTAAGTATAGGCACCCCTCGCCGCCTTAATGTAAGTAAATTCTTAACTTACCGGGGTCGCCGCTGCACCGCACAGCATCGTCATGATCTGCTCCACTACCCGATCAGGAGAAGCCGTGGCATCGACAATGTGGTGGGCAGCGTCACGGTATAAGGCTTCGCGCTGCGCCAGCACCTCCCCCACTTCCTCACGTACCGGTTTCCCGGTCAGCGTCGGACGCTGTTCCGCTTTCGGGTAGGCTTCCAGGCGGTCTATCAGCGCCGACACCGAAGCCTGCAGATAGATAACCACGCCGTTCTCCCGCATAAACTGGCGGTTACATTCCGCGAGGATGATGCCGCCGCCGGTGGCGATCACCGTATCCGGCAGGGTCACGGCCTTCAGCGACAGGGTCTCCAGTTCGCGAAAACGCGTCCACCCCTCCGCCTGCACGATCTCCGCGACCGTCCGCTGCTCATGAGCCTGCAGTCGATGATCGGTATCGGAGAATTGAAAATGCCGCGCTCGCGCCAGCGCATGGCCGACGGTAGTTTTACCGCAGCCGCGTGGCCCGATGAGAAAGATTGGCTGTGTCATGACCGAAGACCCCCTGGTTCCGTCTGTCGCAAAATAATCAAAAACGAAAGAACGTATTATCGCTGTCTGTTCCGCAACGCATTAGTAAAGAAAACGTTACACAACTTCTTTACACCCCATTACCACAGTGAGAAAAGGGGTTCTTGATGTAAACTTATCATTGCATTTAGTGTTTAACCAGCTTTACTTTCTGCTGGGCGTTATTTTTTATCCACCACTGGCGTAAACGGTAACACATTTATGCATAGCTTTACGAAGCAACATATTTACAACATCATGTTTCAGACGCACCCTGATGCCTATTCGACAGTGTGACAGAGGAATGTAACATGCAATCTGAAGAACAACGCCTTATTGATGGACTGTTTTCCCGGCTGAAAGAGGCTGAGGCACACAGTGCATCGCGCGATACCAGCGCCGAGGAGCGGATTGCCCAACACGTCAGCGCGCAGCCGGCGGCACCGTACTATATGGCGCAGACCATTCTCATCCAGGAAGCCGCCATTAAACAGCTCAACGATCGCATCCAGGCGCTGGAGAGCCAGGTCAGTCAGCTGCAGGCGGCGAAGCCCAGCAGCGGCGGCTTCCTCTCCGGTCTGTTTGGCGGTGGCGGCTCGTCGCGCGGTTCTGACCCGATCCCAGGCGCGGAGCAATACGGTCGCCCGCAGGCCAGCGCCCAGCCGCAGTATGCTCCGCAACAACAGCAGCAGAGCTATGCCCCGCAGGCTGCCGCACGCGGTGGCGGCTTTATGGCAGGCGCGCTGCAAACAGCCGCAGGCGTAGCGGGCGGTGTGGTGCTGGGCAATATGCTGACCAATATGTTCAGCGGCTCGCACCCGCAGGAGATCGTTAACATCATCGAAGAGAAACCGCAGCCTGAGGCGGACACCGCGCAGGATGCCACCGCGGGTGACGATCCGTTCCGCCAGGGAGACGATCAGTTCCTTGCCGACAATACCTGGAACGACGACTTCGACTCCGGCTTTGGCGACGATGATATTGGCAGCGATGACGATAGCTGGGTTTAATCCTGCTGACGCTTAACCGCCAGCAACCACTTCTCCAGCTCGGCGGCAAACTGTTGCCGATCGCGCTGCGATAAACTATCCGGGCCGCCGGTCTGAACGCCGCTGGCCCGTAATGTCTCCATAAAATCCCTCATCGTCAGCCGCTCGCGGATCGTCGCCTCGCTGTAGCGTTCCCCGCGCGGATTGAGCGCCGCCCCGCCCTTCGCCAGCACCTCCGCCGCCAGCGGGATGTCGGCGGTGATCACTAAATCTCCCGCCGCGCACTGACGCACGATTTCGTTATCCGCCACGTCAAAACCCTGCTCAACCCGCAGGGTGCGGATGAAGCGCGACGGCGGTACGCGCAGCGGCTGGTTCGCCACCAGCGTCAGCGGAGTCTGGGTCCGCTCTGCCGCGCGGAACAAAATTTCTTTAATCACGTTCGGACACGCGTCCGCATCCACCCAAATGGCCATGCCAGCTCCTGTTACCTGCAATAAGTGACGCCAATGTTACCTGCTTTTCTCCCCCAGGAAAGCGCCAGGATGGTAAGCTAATCAGATCGTAACGAAAAAAGCAGAGGGGAATGGTGATGGATAAGAAAATTGGCTTTATCGGCTGCGGCAATATGGGTAAGGCCATTCTGGGTGGGCTGATCGCCAGCGGCCAGGTACAGCCGGGACAAATCTGGGTCTACACCCCGTCGCCGGACAAGGTTGCGGCGCTACGCGACCAGTATGGCATCAACGCCGCCGCCAGCGCCCAGGAAGTAGCGCAGATTGCCGATATCGTCTTTGGCGCGGTGAAGCCGGGGATTATGACCAAAGTGCTGGGCGACATCGCCTCCAGCCTGAATAAAGAGTCGCTGGTGGTGTCCATCGCCGCTGGCGTCACGCTCGAGCAACTGGCGCGCGCCCTCGGTCACGATCGCAAAATCATTCGCGCGATGCCTAATACGCCGTCACTGGTTAACGCCGGCATGACCTCTGTGACACCAAACGCGCTGGTCAGCAGCGAAGATGTGGCCGAAGTACTGACCATGTTCCGCTGCTTTGGCCAGGCGGAGCAAATTGCCGAGCCGATGATCCATCCGGTGGTGGGCGTGAGCGGCTCCGCGCCGGCCTATGTCTTTATGTTTATCGAAGCGATGGCCGATGCTGCCGTTCTCGGCGGCATGCCGCGTGCCCAGGCCTATAAATTCGCCGCCCAGGCGGTGATGGGCTCCGCCAAAATGGTGCTGGAGAGCGGTGAACATCCGGGCGCGCTGAAAGATATGGTCTGCTCCCCTGGCGGAACCACCATCGAAGCCGTGCGCGTACTGGAGGAGAAAGGGTTCCGCTCGGCGGTGATCGAAGCCATCACCCAGTGCATGGAAAAATCAGAGCAACTGAGCCGCTCCTGAAGCTGAACAGATGGGCTGCCATGCCCTGAGACGTAAAAAGGGAGCGCCTGAGCGCTCCTTTTTTTCAGGCTTTCTTCAGGCAAGTACTCATGAAGGTATTACGTTCATCACCTTTCAGTGATTTCGCTGTGGCCGCTTTGCTGCAATCGCTCATCTTCTGCTGCTGAGGGGTGAGCGCCTTTCCTTGCGAGGTCGTGCTCTCTTTTTTCAAACACTGGCTCATAAAGGTTTTGCGCTCCTCTCCTTTCAGCGCTTTAGCTGACGCTTGCTGATTGCAGTCCGTCATCTTTTGCTGCTGAGGAGTGGGCGTTTTTTCTGCCGCGCCAACCGCGCTGATAAAGATCAAGCCAAACAGTAGGGTCATCAGTAAGGTTATTTTCATCGCACCATCCTTCTGTGAGTGGATCGTTGTAAGTCTGGACGCAGATAGAAAAAAAACCAGCCGGTGACGCGATTTCGCCACCGGCAGCGACTTATTTCAGACTCAGGGCAGCTTTCATAGTTGAGAACAGGTCAGTCTGATCGGTCAGGCCAACGACGTTAGCCGCGTGTGGCCCGTAGGCCGCAATGCGCAGCTGGGTACCAGTATGCTCCATCGACTCTTCCTCAGAGTTGCCATAGCTCATGACCATCACTGCGCCATCGTGGGTATTCAGCGCCTGGGTCAGCCCCGGGGCTTTGCTATCCGCCGGGATGATCTGACTGGCGTGCGCATGGTCGGCGGTGACGATCACCAGGGTATTGCCGTCTTTTTTGGCAAATTCCAGCGCCTTCTGCACCGCCTCATCGAGATCAACCGTTTCGCCGATCTGGCCGCACGGATTCGCCGCATGATCCTGCTTATCGATGGAGGCGCCTTCCACCTGCAGGAAGAAGCCTTTCTCGTTGCGGCTCAGCAGGTCAATCGCTTTCTCCGTCATCTGCGCCAGCGTCGGCACCGAGGCGTCGCGTTTCGGGTTTGGGGTACAGGTCACCGGCGGCTTATCGATATTACCGTGATAAGACGCCTTCGGCCCTTCCCAGCGTACCGGCATATTGCCGTCGGCGAAGAGTCCCAGCAGCGGTTTAGCCTGACTGGCGTCAGTCGCAGCGGCAAGGGACGCCGCGTCGGTCACAATCTGGTAGCCGCGCGCTTGTGCCTGCTCGCGCAGGGTTTTTCCCTGCCACTCGCCCGCCGTCGCCGTTTCGGCAAACGTCTTCGCGCCGCCGCCCAGCGTCACATCCGGCCGGGCGTTCAGCAGCTGTTCGGTAATGGAGCCTTTGCCCCCTTTCTCCAGCGCATTGCTGGGGCATTTTTCGCTGGTGACCGTGGGGCCGTAGCATTTACGCGATGTTACATGCGCTACCAGCGCCGCGGGGGTCGCGTCCTGCAGTTCGGCGGTGGAAACGTTGCCGGTAGCCAGCCCCGCCGCTTTCGCCAGTTCAAGGATGGTCTGATGCGCGTTCTCATGAATATCGACGCCCAGCGCGCCGTTATAAGTCTTCACGCCGGTGGTCCAGGCGGTGGCGGACGCCGCCGAGTCGGTCACATAGTCCGGTTTACCGGTTTTTTTATCCAGCGAATAGTGCGTGTACTGCCCGGTTAATGGCAGAGCGTCAATTCCTTTAAAGAAACCGCCCGCCCCTTCGGCATAATTTCGCGCCGCGGTAATTTCCGAATCACCCATACCATCGCCAATCAGTAAAATAATATTTTTGGCCGGCTTGTTGATTAATGAGGCGCGCAGCGCTTCGGTTTGATCGCCTGTTAAACGACGCGCGCCGCCGGGGGTGGTGATATCCCCCTGCGCAGCGCGATTTTCCAGAACCGGCGCAGCCGTGGTTTCGGCATGAATAACCGGCGAGCCCAGCAGAGGCAGCAGGGCAATAAACAGGGCGCTTAATTTCACTTTTGTCATCTCCATGTAAAAAATACTTAAAAAAACAAAACGAGGGAGACTTTATAAAAGGGAGATGACAGAAAAATGACGGCATCCTTGTCGTGTCACAAAGACTAACTACGAGGATGCCGCAACAGCTTCTTTAGATATTGCTGCAGCAAAATGGCATCCTGGTCGTTGACCGGCGGACAGGGCGTCACCTGGTCTATCGCCTGTTCAATATCCTGAATCAATGCCTGCTGGGCATCATGCTCCATATGGCGCAATAATGCGGTGACCACGATCTCCAGCGCTTCAACCTGCACCGTCAGTTCCTTTGCTTCTTCTTCCTTTTGCGCCAGTTTAACCAGTAACTCAGCAATGAGATTCTTCATAGCACCAGTTCCTTATGCGAGGCCTGTTTTTGGTTGGGATGTCATGCCCGATGACGAACATCAGAATTACTTAAAATAAGAATCGTCGCAACACCCAATATACAGCGAAACGTTTAACCACAATAAAATACCACTATAAATAGTATTGTTTAATGACAAGCGAGGCGGGCGATCCTCAGATGACGCGGGAAATAATTAAATGGAATATTACTCACGAAATGGTGATAACAAAAAGTAATGGTAAATCTCCCGGCGGGGAATAACGCTGACGGTAGCGGGATAAATACCGTCAGCGGAGGTTCAGGCGTTAGCGCGACGGGTGCGGCGCAGCATCCATGCCAGTTGCCAGAGGTTAATGAAGACGATAATGGCGGTGGCAATAAATACCCAGCGGAAGCCGGCCATTGCCGACACCGAAGCGCCAATCAGCGGCCCGGCGACATTGCCCAGATACATAAACGACTGGTTATAGCCAAAGATGCGCCCGGTGACGCTGTCGCTGCTGTATTTCAGCAATAAGGTCTGCACCGCCGGAAGCATCGCGCCATCGGCAAAGCCGAGCAGGAAACGCAGCGTCCCCAACTGCAGCGGGGTGGTGACAAAGGACATGGCGAAGAACATCACCACCGCGCAGCAGAGCGTTGCCAGCAGGATCCGCGAGGTGCCAATGCGGTCGCCTAACTTACCCAGCCGCGGGGCAGAGATCAGCGCCGACACGCCGGGCACCGCGGCAATCATCCCCGCCAGAAAGGCGATATTGTTGCTGTCCGGCGCCATCGATTTGATAAACAGCGCCAGGATCGGGCCAATTGAGCCGTTGCACAGCTGGATCACCAGGGTGGTGAAAAAGAGGCTGATCACCAGCCCCGGGTAAGGCAAGGTGGCAAAAACTTGTTTCCCGGTGAGGCGCTCGCTTTTGCTGACCTGCGGGCGAACGCCCTCTTTAATCAGGAACAGGGTCACCAGGAAACTGATGGTCAACAGGACAGCCGTAATAAAAAAGACCATCCGCAGTCCGACGTGGTCCGCCAGGAAGCCGCCCAGCAGCGGGCCGCCGATCACGCCGCTAATTTGCGCCGTCGACAGTGTGCTTAGCGCCCAGCCGCTGCGCTCGCGCGGCACCTGCGAAGCCACCAGCGCCATGGCGTTGGGAATATAACCGGAGGTTAAGCCCATGATCGCCCGCAGGATAAACAGCTGCCAGACGTTGGTGGCGAAAGCCTGCAGTAAAATGGCGACCGCCATCCCCAGCGAGGCGCGCAGCAGCATCAGCTTGCGGCCTTTGCGGTCTGCCAGGCTTCCCCACATCGGCGAGACGATCGCCGAGACCAGGAAGGTGACGCTGAAGGTCAGCCCCGACCACATCGACAGCGCTTCATGCGAAGTCACGCCCAGCTGGGAGACGTAGAGGGGTAAAAAAGGGAGAATTTGACTGATCGCCAGGCCGGTAAAAAAGCAGCCAAACCAGACGGAGATGAGATTAACCTTCCAGGATTCCATAACTACGCGTATTCATTAATGATTTGTCAATTATTACCTAGCTTAGCAATTTCATTCCGCTGGTGTACTACCATAGATGCGCTGGCGATGAGTTTGGTGTTTTATGACTGGGGAAACGAGCCTGACAAATCATTTTCTGGTTATTGCGCCTGCTCACAGCGCTTTATGCTCAAAAACAGAAACCCTGCCCGCGCATCCCGAAGTGAAAATGGTTGGCGTGAGCCGCATTGTATTCTGGCCCCAGCGCGTTGCCGAAATAGTGGCAACTGTTGCTCAACAGCGCCGCCAGCCAGGGCCGGGAGGTCTCGCTGCGCCAGCCCTGCAGAACGCTGACGCGTCGGCCGTTGGCGAGGCGGAAACCGCTGACGTCCAGCGCGTCCGCCGTGGCGTGTTCACTGCGCCGCGCCTGTGCCCGATGGTAGATATTGCGACAGGCAAAGCTGCCAAGATGATCGATCTGGCGCAGATCGCTCGCCATCAGCTGGCGGGTCAGCGGCTTCGCCTGCTGCTCGACATACAGCGCACTGCTCAGCGCCAGCGGGCAGCTGGCGAGGAAACTGCTGCTCAGCTTCACCGGGCCAAAATTCGCTACCCGCACCACGTTGCGCAGAGGGCAATTTCCCTCGCTGTCGGCCACCGGCTGGCTGGCGATAAGCCGCCGGCGATTAGCCTCCGCCAGCAGGGAGGCACACTGGTCTGCCGTCAGCCCGCGCAGCTTGTATGACGTCAACCAGCCCGGGGGATCGTCCAGCGTCAGCGGCGCCAGCGGATTCAGGTGCGGCGGCAGAGAGCGATATCCCAACAGGCCCGCGCCGAGCAGCCCCGCCAGTACCAGCAGCGTCTTTCCTCTCACGCCCACTCCCGTCAATTGATCAGGTAAATATTATGGCAGCCAGGCAGCGGTTTCACATGGTATGTTATGCCCTTTGATGTAATCTGGATGGAAGTTGAAATGGCAAAGATGAGGGTTGGGATCGTTTTTGGCGGTAAGTCGGCAGAGCATGAAGTGTCGCTGCAGTCAGCGAAGAATATCGTGGAAGCGATTGATAAATCGCGCTTCGATGTGGTTCTGTTGGGTATTGATAAACAGGGTCTATGGCACATTAACGATGCCGGCAACTACCTGCTCAATGCTCAGGACCCTGCCCGCATCGCCCTGCGCCCTTCCACAGTGACTCTGGCGCAGATCCCGGGCCGCGAAGCGCAGCAGCTGATTAACGCCGAAAGCGGCCAGCCGCTGGCGGCCATCGATGTGATTTTCCCGATCGTCCACGGCACGCTGGGCGAAGATGGTTCCCTGCAGGGGATGCTGCGCATGGCGAATCTGCCTTTCGTCGGCTCCGATGTGCTGGGCTCCGCGGCCTGTATGGACAAAGACGTGACCAAACGTCTGCTGCGCGATGCCGGGCTCAGCGTCGCGCCGTTTATCACGCTGACCCGCGCCAACCGCGCGCAGTTCAGCTTTGCCGATGTCGAAGCGAAGCTCGGCCTGCCGCTGTTCGTTAAGCCGGCTAATCAGGGGTCATCGGTTGGCGTTAGCAAAGTTAAAAACGAAGAGCAGTACCATCAGGCGGTGGCCCTGGCCTTTGAATTTGACCATAAAGTGGTGGTGGAACAAGGCATTAACGGGCGGGAAATTGAGTGTGCGGTGCTGGGTAACGATCACCCGCAGGCCAGCACCTGCGGTGAAATTGTCCTTAACAGCGAATTTTACGCCTACGATACCAAGTATATTGATGACCAGGGCGCGCAGGTGGTGGTTCCGGCCGCTATCGCCCCTGAGATTAACGACAAGATCCGCGCTATTGCGGTACAGGCCTACCAGACCCTGGGCTGCAGCGGCATGGCCCGCGTCGACGTGTTCCTCACCGCCGACAACGAGGTGGTGATCAACGAGATCAACACCCTGCCGGGCTTTACCAACATCAGCATGTATCCGAAGCTGTGGCAGGCCAGCGGCCTCGACTACACCAGCCTGATCACCCGGCTGATTGAGCTGGCGCTGGAGCGCCACGCCGCGGACCGGGCGCTGAAAACCTCCATGAACTAAAACCGGCTTTACCGCGCCTGGCAGCGGCGGCCTCAGGCCTCTTCTGCCGGGCGACGACGGATCACCAGGCCCGCGGCCCAGAAGCTTATCACCCAGGTCACCAGACCGACGGCGTAGGATTGCCAGCCCTGAGTCTCAAACCCCAGCAGCCCCACCACCCCGTTGAGAATGAAAATTAACCCCAGCGCCACCGCGTAGTAGTGCCAGTCGCGGCGAATTTTATCAGTGAGCTTCATGCGGCCTCCAACAGCGAAAAACGCATCTTCGCATAGCCGCTCGCGGCGGTCTGTAGCGCAAGGGAGAATGTTGCTGGATTGCGACGTCAGTCTCCCTTTTGCGCTCCTGTGGCACGGTTAACACAACGGCGAAAACAGGATTATTCCTGGACGGCAATTACCAGCAATCTGATACTGACAACGGCGCCTCACTGCCAGAATACCTGCCATAGAGCTGGAGAAAAAACCAGCAGCACAGAGTTAGGAGGGCCTATGGCTGAATTCAGTTTTTCAAAATCGCTTTTGGGAAATAAAAAAAGAGGGGCCCTGACCGGCAGCCATATCGCCTACGGGCTGTTCGTGCTGTTTTGCTGCTGGGCCGGCGCGCAGATGCTCAGTATGTTGATCCACGCCCCGGGGGTCTTTGAACGTCTGATTCAGGCGCAGGACGCCGGCCGTCCACAAGTTGACATCAGCCTCGCCGTAGGTACCCTCTTTGGCCTGATCCCGTTCCTGATCGGCTGCTCGTTCATCGGGCTGCTGGCGCTAATCGTGCGCTGGCGTCAGCGCCGTTAACGCCGCGCCATACAGTTAGCCCGCCGCTCATCGACCCGTTTCGCAAACCACGCCGTCGTCAGATTACGGGTAATTTTCGGACTCTCAAGCTGGATCCCCGGCAACATTTCCCGCGGCAGGGCTTTGCCCGCTTTTTTATCGGCAAGACGGAAAACCTGTTGATAGAGATCGGTCTTCTCAAACGCCAGGCTGTCGCCCTTTTTCAGCTGACGATGGATCTCGCTGTCGCTCATTCCCAGCTGACCCGCCAGACGGCGCACCGCCAGCTCGGTATTACCCGGTTCATCGCTGTCGTAGCGGATAAGGTCGCCATCGAGCGCCAGCTTCACCCCGCTGGCTTTCACCACCGCGTTCTGGAAGGCGGCGTTACGGCTGGCATACCAGCCGGCGTTGAAATCGGCAAAGCGGTACAGCGGCACGCTGTAACTGGCCGGGTAGTTCAGCAGATGATAGGTGCCAAACCACAGACCACCGCGCAGGCTAAAGACCTCCTGGCGCACCGTGCCGTTCATTTTCCACGGGTAGCCGGAGGTGTGCTGCTCGGCAAAGGCAATGCTGACCTGCATCGGCCCGCCGGTATGCACCGGGTTAAGCGAACCGAACAGCTTCTGCCCCATCGGCACCATCCCGATAAAGTCATCAAAAATAGCGCTCAGCTGCTTTTCCGTCTTCACGTTGTCCAGACGGTCGCTGTAGCTTTTGCCGTTTGGCGAGGTGATCTTCAGCGCGGTATGGACCAGAAACAGCGGAATGTGCATTTTTTCCGCCCGGCGGTCGATCTCCTGCCAGGCAATTTTATTCAGCCCCGGCACTACCGGATCGGACTGATAGTTAGACTCCTGCTGCGCCACCGCCAGCACCGAGCAGACATTCTCTTCCGTCGGCGCCAGCTTCTGGCTGTCAAACGCGGTAGCGATGGCCTGCGCCCAGGCCTCTCGATCCTTAACGCTGGCGGGCATTTTCTGCCGCACCACCGACGCCACGTCTACGGGCTTCTCCCCCTCTTTCAACACCGGGGCCTGCTGGCTGGTACAGGCGCTCAGCACCATCGCCGCCAGCAGCGGCAACGAACCGGGAATAATGCGCGATAAACGTGCGGCCATCATGCTTCCTTGTCTTGATTAACGTAATGTCGGGATCGCTTCCTGCAGCGGTTTGCCGTCCAGCTCGCGTTCAAAACTACGCAGACGTTTATAGATGGACATCAGTTCCACCAGCGTCGTCCACGAGCTGATCAGGTACTGGAACGAACCGCGCACCTGGCCGAAGACGTTGGTAATTTGCGTCATCAGCCCAAGGGTAATCGTACCGGCAACGATCGACGGAAACAGCAGGAAAAGGCCGAAAACGTTATCCACCTGCAGATAGAGAATGCGGGCGATATTGAAATACATATAGTGGAAATAGAGACGGAAATAGTTGCGACGCACTGCGCGGAACAGCTCGCGCACCGTCGGCGGCGTGGCGCGGGTTTCATCGTCCTCGCCGTAGACCAGCTCTTTACGATACGCCGCTTCCACGCGCTGGTTTTTAAACTCCAGACCCGGCAGCTTAATCCCCACCACCGCCAGCAGGCCGGTGCCCATCAGCGACCAGACGATAGCGGCAATCACCAGGCCATACGGCAGATGACCAACGATGGGCAGGTCGGGAACGTGTTCGGAGAGCGTCACCAGCACCGGCAGGAAGGCGATCAGGGTCATCACCGCGTTGATAAAGCTCACCCCCATATCTTCGAGGGTGGAAGCAAAACGCATGGTATCTTCCTGCACACGCTGCGCGGCGCCTTCGATATGGCGCAGATGCTGCCAGTGGGCCATATAGTGTTCGTTCATCGCCGTGCGCCAGCGGAAGACGTAGTGGCTGACGAAGAAGTTGTTCATCACGCCAATGATCACCGCGATGATCGCGATGCCGAGAAAGACGCCGATTTCCTGATAAAACTGGTTGATGCTGACCTTATGCGGGGTGGCCAGCGCGCTCTGGATCAGGTCGTAAAATGGCGCGTACCAGGCGTTGATCGCCACGCCCACTTCCACCAGAAACCAGGTGACGAAGATGATGAGCGACGTGCCGAGAATCGACCAGTACTGCCAGCGATGGGGGCAGTAAATAAACCAGAAGATCGCAAACACGCCGACGCAAAACAGATAGTAAGCGTAGAACACCAGATAATTAAGCGACCAAAAGCGCGCCGCGCTGATTGCCACATTGTGCGATGCTCCGGTGACCCGCAGCAGCCAGTCGCCGCCGCCCGCCTGCCAAAAAATCACGGCCAGTAGCGACCAGATTAAGGCAGAAATAAAAAACGGCCCCGGTTTGGGGAAAAAAGATTTAAACATCATTGTCTCCTGCTAACTTCTTATCGTTCTGCTATTGCTGTGTACGACGCATACGCCGGCCGCCGCGTGGGTGCGCTCTCGCGGGGCAGACGAATGATAAGACCGGATATCAACAGCTTAGTTCTGCTGCCAGGCGTGCAGAATTGTTTCTGTGGGTTTCACCTGTAAAGGATTGCCAGGAACGGTCAGCGTACGCCACACCTCATTGTAGTGGGCGATAAGCGTCGCGGCCGGCGCGGCGGGACGGTCGGCGGTGGTATGGGCATCTTCCGCGACAACGATGCCGTAACCACGGCTGGCGCCGTTTTTAATGGTGGTGTCGAGGCAGTAGTCGGTGGCGCAGCCGCAGATGACGAACTGCTGGATGTCGTGTTCGCGCAGCACCTGCGCCAGCGAGGTGTGGTAGAAAGCGTCGCAGGCAGTTTTGGTGACATACAGCGCGCCAGCTGGCTGTTCCAGCTCGGGAAGCAGGGCAAAGCCTTCGCTGCCGGCTTCGAGGCCACCGGCTTCATCATGCTGAATGAAAATGACCTTGTCCGCCGCACGCACCAGACGGTTTATCTGCGCGACGCAGCGCTCGCGCGCCAGACGCGGCGTGGCAAACACGCCATTTTGCATATCCACGACCATCACTACCCGTTGAGCCGTCATTGTTCTCTCCCACGAACGTTCAGCCAAACGGCCATCATACGCGCCGGCGAAAAAAGCCGATATCCGAAAGCGTAAAAAAGTCTTTTTTACGCACCGTTACCTTTTTCCTGCAGGAATGTCGTGAATCCCACTTTGTTCTGCGCCACTTCGTAGTATAAATACCCTCTTCTCTTTTATTTATTTAATGGATGATCTCCGTTGAAACGTAGTTTGCTCATTTTTGCTGCGCTGTGCGCGGCGTCGTGGACCTCGGTGCAGGCCGCACAGCCTACCGTTGACCCGGTTTTCGCCTCGGATGTGGTCGATCGGTACGCCAATCATATCTACTACGGCAGCGGCGCCACCGGCATGGCGCTGGTGGTTATCGATGGCAATCAGCGCGTTTTTCGCAGCTTTGGCGAAACCCGCCCGGGGAATAATCAACACCCGCAGCTCGACTCGGTGATCCGTATCGCTTCTCTCAGCAAGCTGATGACCAGCGAAATGCTGGTGAAACTTCTCGACCAGGGCGTGGTGAAACTCAACGATCCGCTGAGCAAATACGCCCCGCCGGGCGCCCGGGTGCCTGACTGGCAGGGAAAACCGATCACCCTGGTGAACCTCGCAACCCATACCAGCGCCCTGCCGCGCGAGCAGCCTGGCGGCGCCGCTCATCGTCCGGTGTTTGTCTGGCCGACCCGCCAGCAGCGCTGGAACTGGCTCTCAACGGCGACCCTGAAAACCGCGCCGGGCTCACAGGCGGCCTACTCCAATCTGGCCTTCGATTTACTGGCGGACGCGCTCTCCACCGCCGCCGGCAAACCGTATCCGCAGCTGTTTGAAGAGCAGATCACCCGGCCGCTTGGGATGAAGGACACCACCTTTACCCCGTCACCGGATCAGTGCCAGCGGCTGATGATCCCGGAAAAAGGCGCCAGCCCCTGCAACAACACCCTGGCGGCGATCGGCAGCGGCGGGGTCTACTCGACGCCGGGAGATATGATGCGCTGGATGCAGCAGTTCCTGTCATCCGATTTCTATACCCGCAGCCAGCAGGCCGACCGAATGCAGACGCTGATTTATCAGCGCAACCAGTTGACCCGGGTGATTGGTATGGATGTGCCGGGCCGGGCAGACGCGCTGGGTCTCGGCTGGGTGTACATGAAGCCAAAGAATGGCCATCCGGGAATTATTCAGAAGACCGGCGGCGGCGGCGGGTTTATCACCTATATGGCGATGAATCCACAGGCTAACGTCGGCGCTTTTGTGGTGGTGACCCGCTCGCCGTTAACCCGCTTCAACAATATGAGCGACGGCATTAACGATCTGGTCAGCGAGCTGAGCGGCGCACAGCCCAACATGCAGACGGCCAGCCAGTAAGCCCGGGAGAGGTTTCGCCGATGCGACATAACGATCGTTTTGGCGAAACATCCTGCTGCCATTTCAGTTACACTAACGTCTTTCATTTCACAAAATCAGGCAAACCATGACAGATTTAATCACTCGCCCCCGCCGCCTGCGTCAATCCGCTGCGCTGCGCGCCCTGTTTGAAGAGACAACACTGAGTTTGAACGACCTGGTGTTGCCGATCTTTGTTGAAGAAGAAATTGATGATTACAAAGCGATCGAGGCCATGCCCGGCGTGATGCGCATTCCGGAAAAATATCTGGCGCGCGAGATCGAACGCATCGCCAACGCCGGGATCCGCTCGGTGATGACCTTTGGCATCTCTCATCACACCGATGCCACCGGCAGCGATACCTGGAATGAAAATGGTCTGGTGGCGCGTATGTCGCGGATCTGTAAGTCCACGGTGCCGGAGATGATTGTGATGTCCGATACCTGCTTCTGCGAATACACCTCCCACGGCCACTGTGGCGTGCTGTGCGACCACGGGGTGGATAACGACGCGACCCTGGAAAACCTCGGCAAGCAGGCCGTTGTCGCTGCCGCCGCGGGCGCGGATTTCATCGCCCCTTCCGCCGCGATGGATGGACAGGTGCAGGCGATTCGCCGCTCGCTGGACGCCGCCGGCTTCACCAATACGGCGATCATGTCCTACTCGACCAAGTTCGCCTCTTCCTTCTACGGCCCGTTCCGCGAAGCGGCCGGTACCGCGCTGAAGGGCGATCGTAAAACCTATCAGATGAGCCCGATGAACCGCCGGGAGGCCATTCGTGAGTCGCTGCTTGATGAAGCCCAGGGCGCCGACTGCCTGATGGTGAAACCGGCTGGCGCCTACCTGGATATTCTGCGCGACATCCGCGAACGCAGCGATCTGCCGCTCGGCGCCTATCAGGTCAGCGGGGAGTACGCGATGATCAAATTCGCCGCCCAGGCCGGGGCTATCGATGAAGAGAAAGTGGTTCTGGAAAGCCTCGGCGCTATCAAACGCGCGGGCGCCGACCTGATCTTCAGCTATTTCGCCCTCGATCTGGCCGAGAAAAAAATCCTCCGTTAAATCAGTCTCTCCCCGGTAGCGCTTCGCTTACCGGGGCTACCAAACCTCATCTCCGATGTGCTGCATTTATCGCGACCACCACACCGTAGCCCGGATAAGGCGCTTGCGCCGCTATCCGGGGACAGGCGCTAACCACTATCTGTAGCTGAAATTTTGCGCGCCGCTTTCCATCTTCTGCGCCTTCTCCTTGGCGTACCGGATTTCGCCTTATAACGTGTTAAACCACATCATAAATACCGAATTCCAGGAGATCCTGTGGTTGCTTATCGACGTTATTACATTAAAGGGGGAACCTGGTTCTTCACCGTTAACCTTAAAGACCGTAGAAGCATGCACCTAACTGAAAACATAGAATTATTGCGCTACTCTGTCGCCATTGTTAAACAACATCGCCCCTTTATGATTGATGCCTGGGTGGTGTTGCCTGAACATCTCCATTGCATCTGGACACTACCTCATAATGATGACGATTTTTCTTCACGCTGGAGAGATATCAAAGGCTGTTTTACCAGAACGTTAAAACGACAACCCCTTTGGCAACCGCGCTTCTGGGAGCATGCCATACGCGATGAAGATGATTACCGTCGACACGTTGATTACATCCATATCAATCCACTTAAACATGGCTGGGTCACCCGAGTGATCGATTGGCCATTTTCAACCTTTCATCGCGATGTCCAGCGCGGGCTATATCCCCCAAATTGAGCTGGCGATAGCTTTGATCTTAGCTGCGGTGAACGCCTATAGCTTCTCCCCGGTGGCGCTGACGCTTACCGGGGCTACAAATCGGCGCCAACCGTAGCCCGGATGAGGCGTTAGCCGCTATCCGGGAAACCTCCCCCGCTGCGACCGAAACTTCACCCAACTGTAATCTGAACGACATCTCTACCTTCTACTGTCTGGGCAGGACGGAGGAGGAGCCACTATGTTTAGTCTCGACAACGTACTCGATGACCTGTGGCCTCAGGCGAGGCCCGCCCCCTGGCAAAAGAAACTGTTAAAAAAGCTGTTTTATGAGGAAGAGTTTCAACAATTTGCCGACCGTCATCGCCATCTGAAGGGGCTTGATACGGTCGAACAGGTACTGGAATACCTCAATATCCGTTGTGCCATCCCGGCACACGATCTCGAACAAATCCCCGAATATGGCCCGCTGGTCATTATCGCCAACCACCCCACCGGCACCCTCGATGGCCTGGCGCTCCTGTATGCGGTATCCCGCGTGCGCCGCGATGTCAAAGTGGTCACCAACCGCATGCTCACCCACCTTGAGCCCCTGAGCTCGCTGTTTATCCCGGTGGATAACATTCATGGCCGCACCGCTAAAGCAGCGCTGCAGCAGATGGACCAGCAGCTGCAGGCCGGCGGGGTGCTGATCTTCTTCCCGGCGGGGGAAGTCTCCCGTCTGACCCGTCGCGGCATCCGCGATAAAAAATGGCACTCCGGCTTTATTAAGCTGGCGGCAAAATATCGCGCCCCGCTGCTGCCGGCGTGGATTAACGCCCGCAACAGCGCCCTGTTTTACGCCAGCACGCTGGTCTCCGACAACCTGCCGCTGCTCCTGCTGATGCAGCAGATGTTTCGCCGGCGCAACAGCAGCCTGCCGGTGCGCATCGGCCAGCAGATCCCCTGGTCGAGCTGGTTCGATGCCAAGTCCAGCGCTCGCGAGCTTACCGGCCGCTGCTATCAGCACCTTGAACAACTGCGCAAAGGGCTGCCGGGGCAGTTCAAAACCGAAAGCGCCATCGCCCGTCCGGAAGACCGGGCATTGCTCAAACGCGAACTGCATAAGGCCGAGTGTCTGGGCCGCACCGCCGACGGCAAAGTGATTTACCTCTGGCAGCGCAACGGCCAGGAGGACGCGCCGCTGCTGCGCGAGCTGGGGCGTCTGCGGGAAATCGCCTTCCGCGCGGTCGGGGAAGGCAGCGGCAAACGGCGGGATATCGACGGATATGACGACGACTATCTGCATCTGATCCTGTGGGATGAAGACGATCTGGAAATCGTCGGCGCTTACCGCTTTATGCCGACGGCCATCCAGCTGGCACAGCGCGGCCTGAAAGGGATCTACAGTTACAGTCTGTTCCATTACGACGGGCGGATGGACGATGTCCTGCAGCACGGCATTGAGCTGGGGCGCAGCTTTATCCAGCCGCGCTACTGGGGGCGTCGCGGGCTGGACTACCTGTGGTCCGGCATCGGCGCTTATCTGGCGCGCTATCCGCACTATCGCTATCTGTTTGGTCCGGTGTCGATTTCTGGCGGATTGCCGCCCGCCGCCCGCGATCTGCTGGTGGCATTCTACCGGATGTGGTTCCCGGCGACGCATCCGCTGGCGGAGTCGCGTCGACCTTATCCGGCGTCGCTGCCCGACGTGCTGGCGCAGTTTGGCGGGGAGGATTACAACGACGACCTGGCCCGGCTGAAGTCCCTGCTCGGCAACCTCGGCTGCGCGATCCCGCCGCTGTATAAGCAGTACTCGGAAGTGTGCGAGCCGGGCGGCGTGCAGTTTATCGATTTCGGCAGCGACCCGGATTTCAACAACTGCGTGGATGGTCTGGTGCTGGTGGATCTCACCTACCTGAAGGCCAATCGCTACCAGCGCTATATTGGCGCGCATCTGGGTGCGCAAAAATCGGCATAAAAGCTTTTTCCCGGCTTGCGGCGCGTTGCGCCTTAGCCGGGCTACCGTTTCCGACGGATCGGTAGCCCGGAAAAGGCGCGTCAGGCGCCGCCTCCGGAAAGCAGCGGGCAATGTTCTCCGCGGCTCGCGGCTGATACAAGCCTTACCCCGCCCGGTAATACGGCTTATCGCCGAGGATCGTCGCCCGGTGCATGATCCGCCGCTGAGGCAGATAGTCGGCGTTGGCGTAATGCTGCGTCACCCGGTTATCCCAGATAGCGACATCGTTCGGCTGCCAGCGCCAGCGCACCTGAAACTCCGGTTTAGTGACATGAGCAAACAGGAAGTTCAGCAGCGCTGCGCTCTCTTTCTCACTCACCTCGACAATTCGCGTGGTAAAGCCTTCATTAACGAACAGCGCCTGCTTGCCGGTCACCGGGTGGGTACGCACTACCGGATGCAGCAGCGGCGGATGCTTCGCCACCGCTTCCTGCCAGCGCCGATGCTCGGCTTCGGTCTTGTTGTACTTATACTCCTGGAACGATTTGCGGAAATCGTGTTCGGCATGCAGGCCGCTCAGCAGCTGCCGGAAGGGTTCTGACAGCGCTTCCCAGGCGGCGATGCCGCTGGTCCACAGGGTGTCCCCGCCGGTCGTCGGCAGCTCTTTCGCCGCCAGAATGGCGCCGGCGGGCGGCGTGTCGATAAAGGTGACATCGGTATGCCAGTTGTCATTATCCGGCGGATTATCGTTGTGGGTATCGAGGACGATAATCTCCTCCACCCCTGGGGCGTGAGGGTAGACCGGATGGATATGCAGGTCGCCAAACCGCAGCGCCAGATCGCGCTGTTGCGCCGGGGTGATATTCTGCTCGCGCAGGAATACCACCTGATGACGCAGCACCGCGTGATACAGCTGTTCAAACTGGTTGTCGCTCAGCGGACGGGTTAAATCTGCCCCGCTCACCTGCGCGCCAATATACGGCCCCAGCGGGGTAATGCTCAGACGTTCACTCATTGTACTTCTCCATGCCAGGGCGTCAGGCGCCGCTGCAGCGCGCGCAGACCCAGTTCCAGTAAAAAGGCGATAATGGCAATCACCGCGATCCCCGCCAGCACCACATCGGTGGCGAGAAACTCGCCGGCAGACTGCACCATAAATCCTAATCCGCGGGTGGCGGCGATCAGCTCAGCGGCCACCAGCGTTGACCAGCCCACCCCGAGACCAATGCGCAGCCCGGTGAGGATCTCCGGCAGCGCGCCGGGCAGGATCACCAGCCACAGCACCTGCGCCCGGCTGGCGCCCAGCGAACGGGCGGCGCGAATCCGCACCTGCTGCGCGCTTTTTACCCCTGCCAGCGCCGACATGGCTACCGGCGCGAAAATCGCCAGGTAGATCAGCAGGATCTTAGAGGTTTCACCGATGCCAAACCAGATCACCATCAGCGGTAAGTAGGCCAGCGGCGGCACCGGACGATAGAGTTCGATCAGCGGGTCGAGGATCCCGCGCACCGTTGAGTTGAGCCCCATGGCGATCCCCACCGGCACGCCGATAAGCACTGCCGCCAGCAGGGCGATAACGATCCGCGTCAGGCTCGCCGCCAGGTGCTGCCAGAGCGTCGCATCCATAAAGCCCTGCGGCCCGGCGATAGTGATAAGCTTTTGCAGCACCTGGCCCGGCGGCGGCAGAAACAGCGGACTAATCAGCTGCAGCGCCGCGACCGCCCACCAGACGGCCAGCAATACCGCCAGGGTCGCCACGCTGAGGGTAAGCTGACGGGAGAGCGGCCAGCGCCATTTCAGCGTCGTCTGACGCGGTTTGTCGTTCAGTACCACGCTCATGAGAAAGCCTCCCGTTGGTCAAACACCCGGCTCAGAATGTATTCCCGCTGTTCAATAAACTGCGGGTCGGATTTGATGCTGCGGCAGGATTCGCCCGCGACAAAGCGACGGCTGAAATCAAGCCGCAGTCGCTCCACCACCCGTCCCGGCCCCGGCGACAGCAGCACCAGCTCGGTGGCCATAAAGATAGCCTCTTCAATGTCATGGGTGATCAGCAGCACCTGTTTGCCGGTCTCATGCCACAGCTTCAGCAGCAATGTCTGCATCTGCTCGCGGGTAAAGGCGTCAAGCGCGCCGAAGGGTTCATCCAGCAGCAACAGCTGCGGATTCGCCGCCAGCGCCCGGGCGATGCCCACCCGCTGACGTTGACCGCCGGACAGCTGCCAGATAAAGCGCTTTTCCGCCCCTTCGAGGCCGACCTTCTTCAGCATCTGCGCCGCCGCTTGCCGGCGCTGCGCTTTATCCACGCCCGCCAGCTGGAGGCCCAGCGCCACGTTATCCTGCACATTGCGCCACGGCAGCAGACCTTCATTCTGGAAGACCACCCCGCGCTCTGCGCCCGGCCCGGTCACCCGCTGACCTTCGAGGGTGATGCTGCCGTGCTGATAGGGCACGAATCCGGCAATCAGGTTCAGCAGAGTGGTTTTACCGCAGCCCGAAGGCCCCAGCACCACCAGCAGCTCCCCACTCTCCAGCGTCAGATTGATATCCGCCAGCGCCGGTTTACCGCCGTAGTCGGCGGAAAGATGCGAGATTTGCAGCATCGCCGCCTCCTTTACTTCACAAAGCGGTCAGTAACGTACTGACGATAATCGGTTCCCGCCGCAGGCACTTTGCCCTGCTCTTTCAGGAAGCGCGCGGTATCGACGATGGCCTGATTGACCGGCCCGTTCAGCGCCTGCGCCTGCTCAGCGGCGGTCAGGTAGGTGTTCCCCTTCACCAGCCCGGGGACATCAGCCTCCGGCACGCCGCTCAGGCGCGCCAGCTTGCTGATGTTGTCCGGCTGTTTCAGCCATGCCTCCGGGTTGGCGATGTAGGGCTGCTGGGCGTCGATGGCGCTTTTAGCGAACGCTTTGACGATCTCCGGATGCTGCTCGGCGAAGTCCTTACGGACTACCCAGACGTCAAGCGTCGGCGCGCCCCACTCCCCCACCAGGGAAGAATCGGTCAGCACCTTGCCCTCTTTTTCCAGTTCGTTAACCGCTGGCGCCCAGACGTAAGCGCCATCGATATCCCCGCGCTGCCAGGCGGCAATGATCGCTGGCGGCTGCAGGTTAATAATCTGCACCTGACCCGGCTTGATGCCCCAGTGTTTGAGCGCCGACAGCAGGCTGTAATGGGTGGTGGAGATAAACGGCACGGCAATGCGCTTGCCGATCAGATCTTCCGGTTTGGTGATGCTCTTTTTCACCACCAGCGCTTCGGAGTTACCGAGCTTTGAGGCAAGCAGGAACACTTCGATCGGCACCTGCTGACTGGCGGCCACCGCCAGCGGGCTGGAGCCGATATTGCCGATCTGCACATCGCCGGAGGCCAGGGCACGCACCACGCTGGCGCCGCTGTCGAATTTCCGCCAGTCGACGGTCGCGCCGCTGGTTTTGGCGAAGGTGTTGTCCGCCTGGGCGACTTTCGCCGGCTCAGCGGAGGTTTGATACGCCACGGTCACGTTGACCGCCTGCGCCTGGAAGGCGGCGACGGCCAGCGCCGCCAGAAGAGTAATTCGCGATGTGAATGCCATAGTGTCTGCTTCCCCTGAGTTGTTATAGGTGCAGTATTTCCGGCATCAGGATGCAGATGAAGTAATTAAAAATTCTGGCTAATAGCGAATCGTTTTTAGAACAAAAGCGGGAAAGGATAGTTGGTTTTGTGCGGTTGATGAGTGGCAGAGGGTTGGCGCCGGGTGGCGGCGACGGATCGCGCAAGGTGTAGGCCGGGTAAGCGCAGCGCCACCCGGCAAAAAAACTCAGCGCTTCGCGTTAAGCTCAGCAATATCCTTCGGCGTGGTGCGGCAGCAGCCGCCAATCAGCTTCGCCCCGGCCGCCAGCCACTGCGGCAGATAATCCGCCAGGGTGGCGCAGGCTTCGCCATGATGGTGCCAGGTCTTGCTCACCGCGTCATAATGTTCGCCGGAGTTAGGATAGACCACCAGCGGCAGCGTCGTCAGGCTGTGCAGATGCGCCAGCGCCGCGGGCGTATTTTCCAGCGCGATACAGTTGATCCCCACCGCCACCACCTGCGGGTTATCCGCCAGGGCGGCCATCACCTCGCGCAGCGGCGTGCCGTCGCTGAGATGTTCGGCATCGCGCAGCGTAAAGGCGTACCAGGCGCGGGCGCGGGGATACGCTTGCAGCAACGCCGTCAGGGCCTGGATCTCGGCGAAGGACGGCAGGGTTTCACAGGCCAGCAGATCGGCGCCGGCATCCAGCAGCGCTTCGACGCGCGGGCGGTGGAAGGCCTGGAACTCTGCCGCGCTGCGCTGATAATCGCCGCGATACTCCGAGCCGTCGGCGAGAAACGCGCCATACGGCCCCACCGAACCGGCCACCAGCAGCGTACCGGCCTGCGGGTTCTCGGCGAGGTACGCCTCGCGCGCTTTGCGCGCCAGTTCGACGCTTTTGCCGATCAGCGCCCGGGACTGCGCCTCATCCAGCCCGCGCGCGGCAAAGCCCGCCGGAGTGGCCTGATAGCTGGCGGTGATCGCCACCTGCGCCCCGGCGCGAAAGTAGTCGAGATGCACATCGCGGATCAGCTGCGGGTTCTCCAGCAGCACTTTCGCTGACCACAGGCTGTCGGCCAGATCGCAGCCGCGCGCCTCCAGCTCGGTGGCCATGGCGCCGTCCAGCAGCACAAACGGCTGGGCGGCAAGCAGGGCGGTAAACGGATTAGTCTGCGACATGTTGGGGCTCCTGAGTCATATTCCGTGAACGAGTAAGATACCAGGCACCATAGCACAGGGCCACAAAGGGGATCCCGCACCACAGCGCAATTCTCTGGCTCGGGTCAAAGGCAAGGCCCACGCAGGCCACCAGGCACAGCACAAAGCCCAGCACGGGCACCACCGGATACCAGGGAGCGCGATACTGCAGATCGCTCAGCGCCCTGCCCTGCTGCAGATGGCGGCGGCGGAACATAAAGTGCGAGGCGCAGATGCTTAACCACACCGCCACCACCGCAAAGCCGGAGATCGCCGACAGCGCCACAAACACCGTATCGGGCGCCACCACGCTGGAGAACAGCGCCAGCACGCCGCCCAACATACTGACCGACAGGGCGGTCACCGGCACGCCCCGTTTATTGACTTTGGCAAAGCAGGCCGGCAGCGTCTTCTCGTTCGACAGCGACCACAGCATCCGTCCGGAAGCGTACAGGCCGGAGTTGGCCGCCGACAGGATCGCCGTCAGGATCACGAAGTTGAACATGTCCGCCGCGTAAGGGATGCCCACCTTCTCAAACACCAGCACGAAGGGGCTTTTCTCCACCCCCGCCTGCTGCATTGGGATCAGCGCCGCCAGCACAAACACGGTGCCGATAAAGAAAATAATCAGCCGGGCAATAGTGGTGCGGATGGCGACCGGAATAACCTTATGCGGGTTTTCCGTTTCCCCGGCGGCAATGCCGATAAGCTCCGTTCCGGAGAAGGCGAAGTTCACCGCCACCATGGTCATCAGGATCGGCAGGCCGCCATGCGGGAACCAGCCTTCGGCGGTGATATTATTCAGGCCCGGCGCCGGCGAGCCATCCTGCATCGGAATGAAGCCGAAAATGGCCGCGCCGCCGAGAACAATAAACGCGATGATGGTGATCACTTTCACCAGCGAGAACCAGAACTCGCCTTCGGCGAAGAAGCGCGTCGAAATGATATTAAGGCCGAAGATCACTGCGCAGAACACCACGCACCAGATCCAGACCGGCACCTGCGGGAACCAGTACTGCATGCAGAAGCCGGCGGCGGTGAAGCTCGACCCCAGCGCCACCGTCCACGTCAGCCAGTAGAGCCACGCCACGGTATAGCCTGTCGCCGGGCCAAGATAGCGCGCTGCGTAAACGTGGAAGGCGCCGGTCTCCGGCATCGCCACCGACAGTTCGCCGAGGCACTGCATCACCAGCCAGACCACCAGGGCACCAATCAGATACGCCAGCAGCGTCCCGGCCGCGCCGGTGGTGGAGATGATATACCCGGTATTAAAGAATAAGCCGGTGCCAATCACGCCGCCGAGCGACAGCATGATCAGATGGCGCGTTTTCATGGTGCGCTTCAGTTGCCCACCTTGTTGTTGTGTTGTGCTTTGCATTTTATTTTCTCACGCCAGCCCGCTTGCCCGGGTCTTGATGCGTATAAACGTATAGACATCTAAACATCCAAAAGAAGAGGTGTTATACCGTGCCGCCGCGGAAAAAGCAAAGCCGCTGCACCAGGGCACGCGCCGACAGCGTGCAGCCTGCCCCATTTTTGCGCAGCGCCGGCTGGCGCGCCACGCGCTGATGCCTTATCGCGGCAGGCAACGTTCTGGCACTCTCTTTGCAGCCTGTCGTTCAGAACCTTTCTATCTGGCGAGGCAACACGTATGACAGAGCACACCACCACCTTAAAAAGAACGCTCGGCAGTTTTCGTTTATGGGGGATCGCCGTCGGACTGGTGATATCCGGGGAGTACTTCGGCTGGAGCTACGGCTGGTCGCAGGCGGGCACGATGGGGTTTATGGTCGTCGCCCTGGCGGTCGCCGCCATGTACTGCGCCTTTATTTTCAGCTTTACCGAGCTGACCACCGCCATCCCGCACGCTGGCGGCCCTTTCGCCTATGCCTACCGCGCCTTCGGGCCCACCGGCGGCTTTATCGCTGGTTTTGCCACCCTGATTGAATTCGTCTTCGCCCCGCCGGCCATCGCCATGGCCATCGGTGCCTACCTCAACGTGCAGTTTCCGGCGCTGGATCCGAAATGGGTCGCCTGCGGCGCTTACGTGATCTTTATGACGCTCAATATTCTCGGCGTCGGCATTGCCGCCACCTTCGAGCTGATCGTCACCCTGCTGGCCATCTTCGAGCTGCTGGTGTTCATGGGCGTGGTCGCCCCCGGCTTCTCCTGGAGCCACTTCACCACTAACGGCTGGGCGGGCGCGGACAGCTTCAGCGGCCTGGCGCTGCCGGGGATGTTCGCCGCCATTCCGTTCGCCATCTGGTTCTTCCTCGCCATTGAGGGGGCCTCCATGGCGGCCGAAGAGGCCAAAGATCCGCAGCGCACCATTCCCCGCGCCCTGGGCGGCGGCATTCTGACGCTGACGGTGCTGGCGATCGGCGTGATGGTCTTCGCCGGCGGCGTCGGCGACTGGCGCGCGCTGTCCAATATTAACGATCCGCTGCCCCAGGCGATGAAGACGGTCGTGGGCAACGGCAGCGGCTGGCTGCATATGCTGGTGTGGCTGGGGCTGTTTGGCCTCGTCGCCTCCTTCCACGGCATCATTATGGGCTACTCGCGGCAGATCTACTCCCTCGCCCGCGCCGGCTATCTGCCCGCCGGGCTGGCCTCCCTCAACCGCCGCACGCGCACCCCGCATCTGGCGATCCTCGCCGGCGGCGTGGTCGGTATCGCCGCGATCTTCTCCGACTCGCTGATCACCATCAGCGGCATGCCGCTGACCGCCTGCATCGTCACCATGTCGGTATTTGGGGCTATTGTTATGTATATCACTTCCATGGCGGCGCTGTTCAAACTGCGCCGTAGCGAGCCGAAGCTGATCCGTCCGTTCCGCGCCCCGCTCTACCCGCTGGCGCCGGCCTTTGCCCTCGGCATGGCGGTGCTCTGCCTGGTGGCGATGGTCTGGTATAACCTGCTGCTGGCGCTGATTTTCGCGGCGATGATGCTCGGCGGCTACCTGTGGTTCCGCAAAACCGCAGCGGCCCGTGAACGGGCGCCAGTGGATCCTCAACTGCGCACGGTCTCCTGAGGAGGCGGCATGTATAAAACCACGCTATCGGGCCAGGTATGGCGCTTTGATAGTCTGAAAACGCTGATGGCGAAAGCGTCGCCGGCCCGCTCCGGCGACGCCCTCGCAGGGGTTATCGCCACCTCAGCCGAAGAGCGGATGGCGGCGAAAATGGCCCTTGCCGAGGTGCCGCTGACCGACATACTCGACAACCCGCTGATCCCTTACGAGCAGGATGAAGTGACTCGCCTGATCCTCGACACCCATGATGCGCAGGGCTTTGCCGCCCTGCGTCACCTGACGGTCGGCGATTTTCGCGACTGGCTGCTGGATGATGCTACCGATACCGCCACGCTGCAGCGGGTCGCCCGCGCCATCACCCCGGAGATGGCGGCGGCGGTCAGTAAGCTGATGCGCAATCAGGATCTGATCCTTGCCGCCAGCAAATGCCAGGTGGTGACGCGCTTTCGCAACACCATCGGCCTGCCCGGCCACCTCAGCGTGCGCCTGCAGCCCAACCATCCCACCGACGATCTGAAAGGCATCGCCGCCAGTATGCTCGACGGGCTGCTGTACGGCGCCGGGGACGCGGTGATTGGCATCAACCCGGCCAGCGACAGCTTACCGGTGCTGGCGCAGCTGAACGTCATGCTGGACGATATTATTCAGCGCTTCGCCATCCCCACCCAGTCCTGCATCCTGACTCATGTCACCAATACGCTGCAGCTGATTGAGCGCGGCGCGCCGGTGGATCTGGTGTTTCAGTCGGTGGCGGGAACCGAAGCGGCCAACAGCGGCTTCGGCATCAATCTTGCCATGCTGCAGGAGGCCCGCGAGGCGGCCCTCAGCCTCAGGCGCGGTACCCTCGGCAACAATGTGATGTATTTTGAGACCGGCCAGGGAAGCTGCCTGTCGGCCAACGCCCACCACGGCGTCGATCAGCAAACCTGTGAGGCGCGGGCCTACGCCGTCGCCCGTCACTTTGAACCGCTACTGGTCAATACCGTGGTCGGCTTTATCGGTCCGGAGTATCTCTATGACGGCAAGCAGATTATTCGCGCCGGGCTGGAGGATCATTTCTGCGGCAAGCTGATGGGCCTGCCGATCGGCTGCGACGTCTGCTATACCAACCACGCGGAAGCGGATCAGGATGATATGGACACCCTGCTGACTCTGCTGTGCACCGCCGGGCTCACCTTCCTGATCGGCGTGCCCGGAGCGGACGATATCATGCTCAATTACCAGAGCACCTCGTTCCATGACGCGCTGTACGCCCGTCGCCTGCTGGGCTTAAAGCATGCCCCGGAGTTCGCCGACTGGCTGGCGAAGATGCAGATTATCGATCCGCACGGCGCGCTGCGGCTCACCGACGCCCGCCATCCGCTGTTGTCCGTTCTGCCGCAAGGAGCCCCTGTATGAACCGTCCCGATGCCTGGAACCCGCTACGTGAATTTACCGATGCGCGGATCGCCCTGGGGCGCAGTGGCGCCAGCCTGCCGACCCGCGAAGTCCTCAACTTTGGTCTGGCCCACGCCAGAGCGCGGGACGCCATTCATCAGCCGTTCGCCAGCCAGCAGCTGGTGGCGCCGCTGGCGGCGCTCGGCCTCGACGCCCTGACGGTGCGCAGCGCCGCGCCGGACCGTCACACCTATCTGCGGCGCCCGGATCTCGGGCGGCAGCTCGCCGACGAAAGCCGCGCCGATCTCGCCGCCAGCGGCGTCCGCCCCGCCGACCTGCTGCTGGTAATCGGCGATGGCCTCTCTTCCTGGGCGGTAGAGCGCCAGGCGGTGCCGTTGATCCGCGCCCTGCTGCCCTATCTGCAGACGCTGGGTATCGGCCTGGCGCCGGTGGTGCTGGCGCATCAGTCGCGGGTGGCGCTGGGGGATGATATTGGCGAAACCCTGAAAGCCCGCGCGGTGGCGATCCTGATTGGCGAACGACCGGGTCTCTCCTCACCGGACAGCCTCGGCGTCTACCTCACCTGGCAGCCCCATCGGCAGCGGCTGGAATCGGAGCGCAACTGTATCTCCAATATTCGTCCGGAGGGATTAAGCCATGACGCCGCCGCCTTTAAACTGGCCTGGCTGCTGGAGCAGGCTTTTTTACGCCGCGTCACCGGCGTGCAGTTAAAAGATGAAAGTGATAATCCGGCGCTGCATGGAAAAATAAAACCGTTAACCCCTTTAAAATAATAAGTCACACCAGCCGCAGAATAGATTTTTAATATTATCTTGCGCATCTGACTATTATATTCCGCCGCGTGCTGAAATTGCCCGGCGGCGCTTCGCTTGCGCGGGCCTACGGAAGCCGTTCAACCGGTTTATATGGCGTATTTTCCAGGCCGGATAAGGCGCCAGTCGCCATCCGGCAAAATGCGTTCACCGTCCCCAAAACCGTGTTGTCATCAGCCTTATACCCTTGCCTGCAGGTAATAAGAATATTGCATGAGTAAAAACGAAACGGACGTTGTAAGGTAAATCAGCGCATTAAAAATACCCGTCATACTTCAAGTTGCATGTGCGTTGGCTGCGTTCTCTCCCCAGTCACTTACTTCGGTAAGCTTCCGGGGACTCGCTCACTTGCCGCCTTCATGCGACTCGAATTATTTAGGGTATATATCTCGTTATCTATTCAACATAACAGCCAATAATTCGTCGGACACGCTGGCGAATTATTCCTCAATGTTATGCAGTCATTGATGGTTAAAGATAAATAATCGACCGACGGAGAAATACCCATGAAATCGTTTTCCGGGAAAGCGTCTTTAATGGCCACGCTGGTTGCCGCGCTGGTCGGCGCCAGCAGCGCGCAGGCAGCGGAAATTAAAATCGGGGTGGTATTACCCCTGAGCGGCGCCCTCAGCGGCTACGGCCAGCCGTCGCAGAAAGGGCTGGACATTATTCAGGCCATCACTCCGACCTTAAAAAATGGCGATACCATCAAGCTTATCGTTATCGATGATAAAAGCGACAAAGTCGAAGCGGCCAACGCCATGCAGCGCCTGGTCTCCAGCGATAAAGTGGATGCCGTGATCGGGGAAGTCACCTCCTCCAACACCCTGGCGATGACCAAGATCGCCGACGACAGCAAAACGCCGCTGGTCTCCTCCACCGCCACCAACGACCGCGTCACCCGTAACCATCCGTACGTCAGCCGGGTCTGTTTCTCGGACAGCTTCCAGGGGGTGGTCGGGGCCAATCTGGCCTCCCGCGATCTGAAAGCCAAAACCGCCGCCATCGTGTTTGATAGCAGCAACGACTACTCCGTCGGCCTGGCGAAAGCGTTCCGCACCCAGTTCCTGAAAAACGGCGGCACCATTCCCATCGAGGTACAGGCCCCGGGCGGCAGCAAGGACTTTAAAGCCCAGCTGGCGAGCGTCAAGGCGAAGAATGTCGACATGATTTACATGCCGATCTACTACACCGAAGGGGCGCTGATTGCCGTGCAGTCTAAACAACTGGGGCTCAACAAACCGGTGGTGGGCGGCGACGGTCTGGCCGCGGATCAGGTCTTCTTCGATGTCGGTAAAGACGCGGTCAACGGCTATATGACCACCGATTATTACTCGCCGAACGCCAAAGAGCAGACCCCGGCCGGGGAAACCTTCATCAAAGCCTGGGAAGCAAAATACCAGCAGCCGACCCATACCTGGGGCGCAATGGCGGCGGACGCCTATAACGTCATCGTCAACGCCATGAACCAGTGCAGCGATCCCCACGATCGGGTCTGCGTGAATGAAAAAATCCGCGCCACCAAAGATTTCCAGGGCGTGACCGGCACGCTGACGTTACAGAACGGCGATGCCATTCGCAGCGCGGTCATCAACGAAGTGAAAGATGGCAAGCTGGCGTTTCGTACCGTGGTTAACCCTTAAGTTGTGACGAGGCTACAAAATGGACGGCGCCATTTTTCTCCAGCAAGTGGTCAATGGAATGAGTCTTGGGGGCATGTACGCCCTGATTGCCATCGGTTATACGATGGTTTATGGCGTGCTACGGCTGATCAACTTCGCCCATGCGGACGTGATGATGGTCGGCGCGTTTAGTACGCTGTTTTTATTTTCTTCGGTTGGGCTACCCTTCGGGGTAGCCGTTTTCCTGACCCTCGGGCTGTGCGGCCTGTTTGGTATGCTGATTGACCGGGTCGCCTATCGTCCGCTGCGTCAGGCCTCGAAAATCTCCATGCTGATCACCGCCATCGGCGTCAGCTTCTTCCTCGAAAACCTGTTTAACGTGCTGTTCGGCGGCAGCTCACGCTTCTTCTCCGCCCCTGACTTTTTCAACCAGACCCGCGCCTTCGGCAGCGTCATCATTACCAACGTGGCGTGGATTGTGCCGCTGATCACCGTCCTGCTGCTGCTGGCGATCCTCTGGCTGCTGTACCGCACCCGCTATGGGATGGCGATCCGCGCAGTGGCCTTTGACGTCAACACCGTGCGCCTGATGGGCATTGACGCCAACCGGATCATCTCCCTGGTCTTCGCCCTCGGCAGTAGTCTCGCGGCGCTCGGCGGCGTGTTCTACTCCATCAGCTACCCCACTATCGATCCCCTGATGGGCGTGCTTATCGGCCTGAAGGCCTTCGCCGCCGCCGTGCTGGGCGGGATCGGCAGCGTCACCGGCGCGGTGCTGGGCGGCTTTATCCTCGGTTTTACCGAGGTGGTCGCCGTGGCGATCTTCCCCGAACTGGGCGGCTATAAAGACGCTTTCGCCTTCCTGTTCTTGATTCTGGTCCTCTTGTTCCGCCCGGTCGGCATTATGGGCGACGAACGTCTGGAAAGGAGCCGTTTCTGATGCTCAACGCGACGACGACCGCCGGGGCGCAACTGCGCAACCTGGCCATTATTGTCATCTGTATCGCGCTGCTGGCCGGAATCAACGTGGTTTTCAATGACTACATTGTTCGCGTCATCAGCACCATTTTTATCTTTATGATCCTCGCGGTCAGCTACAACCTGATCAACGGCGTGACCGGCCAGCTGTCGCTGGAGCCGAACGGCTTCGTGGCGGTGGGCGCCTACGTGACCGCCCTGCTGATCCTCTCCAGCGACAGCAAGGTAGACATGTTTGAAATGGCCGCCCCCAGCCCGTGGATCCTCAGCCTGCACGCGGGCTTCCTCCCTGCCCTGCTGATAAGCGGCCTGTGCGCGGCGGCGCTGGCGGTGTGCCTCGCCGTACCGGTCTTCCGGGTACGTGGCGACTACCTGGCCATCGTCACCCTCGGCTTTGGGTTTATCATCAAGATCCTCGCCATTAACAACCCGCAAATCACCAACGGCGCCATCGGGCTGAACGATATTCCGCAGCAGCCGAATCTCCTGTTCTGGTGCGGGCTGTTCGCCCTGCTGGCCACCGGCATGATCCTCCAGCTGGTGTGGTCGAAGTATGGCCGGATGATGAAAGCCATTCGCGACGATGAAGATGCGGCGATCGCCATGGGGGTCAACACCTTCCGCATCAAAACCTGCGCCTTCGCCACCAGCGCCTTCTTCGAAGGGATCGGCGGCGGTCTGCTGGCTTCGCTGCTGACCACCATTTCCCCGGGGCTGTTCGACTTTATGCTCACCTTCCAGCTGCTGATTATTATCGTCCTCGGCGGACTCGGCAGCACCACCGGCGCCCTGCTCGGCACCGTACTGGTGGTCGGCAGCGGCGAGTGGCTGCGCTTCCTCGACCAGCCGCTGCAGTTTTTTGGCCACGATCTCGGCGCGTATCCGGGCCTGCGAATGGTGGTCTTCTCCCTGCTGCTGCTGATCATCATGCTTTTCGCCCGCGAAGGGCTACTGGGGAAAAAAGAGATTTGGCAGATCGGAAGAAGGAGCCGCGGCTATGGCGGAAAATAAAGTCATCCTGCAGGTGCAGGACGTTACCATGCAGTTTGGCGGCCTGCGGGCCATCGACAACGTCAGCTTCCATGTTGACGAGGCGGAGATCTTTGGCCTTATCGGCCCTAACGGCGCGGGCAAAACCACTTTGTTTAACGTCATCACCGCCAACTATAAACCCACCCGCGGCAACGTCACCCTGGCGGGCACGTCGCTGAAGGGGCTGAAGCCCAACCAGGTGGTGAACGCCGGGATCGCCCGTACCTTCCAGAATATCCGTCTGTTTAACTCCATGACGGTGCTGGAGAACGTGATGGTCGGACTCGACCGCGCCAGCCGCTACTCCCTGCTGGAGGCGGCGCTGCATATTGGCCGCTACTTTCCGGCCGAACGGGCGGCGAAAGCCAAAGCCATGGCCATTCTGGAGGACATCGGCATCGCCCACTTCGCCCATATGCAGGCCACAAACCTGAGCTATGGCAACCAGCGCAAAGTGGAGATCGCCCGCGCGCTGGCCACCGCGCCGAAGCTGCTGCTGCTCGATGAGCCGGCCGCCGGGATGAACCCGAAGGAGACCGAGGATCTGGCGGAGCTTATCTTCCGCATGCGCCATGACTATCAGCTCAGCGTCCTGCTGATTGAGCACGATATGCCCTTCGTCAACCGCCTGTGTGAGCGGGTGATGGTTCTGGAGTACGGTAAGCCGCTGTTCAGCGGCCTGATGGCCGAGGCAATCCAGCATCCGGACGTCATTTCCGCTTATCTGGGAGAAGCCAATTATGCTTAACGCCCGGGAACTTAAGGTCTTTTACGGCGTGATCCAGGGGCTGAAAGGCGTTGATATCGACGTCTATGACCGGGAAATCGTCACCCTGATCGGCAGCAATGGCGCCGGTAAAACCTCCACCCTGAACGGGATCGTCAACCTGGTGCGCTCCAGTGGGCGCGTCAGCTTCCTCAACGACGATATCTCACGTAGCCAGACCCACCAGATTGTGCGCCGCGGGCTGGCGCTGGTGCCGGAGGGACGCCGGGTCTTTACCAACCTGACCATCGAAGAGAACCTGCGCATGGGCGCTTACAATAATCTCGCCGGCTACACCCGCCTGCGCGATCGCATGTATGCCCTCTTTCCACGGCTCAAGGAGCGGCGCCATCAGATGGCGGGCACCATGAGCGGCGGCGAGCAGCAGATGCTGGCCATCGCCCGGGCGCTGATGAGCGAGCCGGTGTTATTGATGCTGGATGAACCGAGCCTCGGACTGGCGCCGAAAATTGTCGGCGAGCTGTTCGGCATCATTAAGCAACTGCGCGAAGAGAATATGACGGTGCTGCTGGTGGAGCAGAATGCGACGGCAGCGCTGGCGATCGCCGATCGGGCGTATGTCCTGGAGAATGGCCGGATCACCTTGTCAGGCGCGGCGCGGGAGATGCTGACTAACCCGGAAATTAAGCGGATGTATCTGGGGGGATAAGCATGATCAAAACTGCCTGGGCTGCGGCGGCGCATCCTGTGATGCCGCAACCTCAGGCAGTCTCTTGCTACACAAAGCACACCTCGTTCCAGTAGGCTTCACGCGTCCTGCGTCGCTCAGTATGTCTTATCATGACGGAACCACCGGGTTTCCACGTTGCCAATATCCACGCCGTAGAGGCTGGCCACCGGCAGGATCGCCTCCATGACGCGCTGGGTATCCTGCTGTCCGGCTTCACCGTTGGACAAAAAAGCCAGCCAGCCCGTTAATCGTTGCCACAATGCCACTTTCGTTTTCTCCTCTGTCGGGAAGCGAATCGCCTGGGTCTATTTCAACCACAGTTGGCCGGGGGCGGGAAATATTAATTCCGAATTTGCAATCCTGGCTGGCGCATATTACGCCCGGTCCTTTCCCCTCACCCTAACCCTCTCCCTGAGGGAGAGGGAACCGCCCGGCAATCGTTACCGCCCCGGTATACACCGCGGGGCCACAGGGAAAGGCACATACCATTTTTAACGGATATGTTCTGATTGCTATGAAATGGCTCCTGAAACCTACGGGCGTGCAGCGGGCCGATTCCCGCTGAAATCGGCGAACCGGAGGTCGGCAGACAAGGGCTGGCCGCCACGGAGGGCGGCCAGAGGCGATTCGAGACACGACGTCGAGTTGAGCCGACCGCAGGCTGATGACCGGGAGGTGAGCGTAGTGCGCAGCACCGATTTCTCTGCGGGACCGGGGGGATTGTAAAGGGGGAGACGGTTTTCTCCCCCTTTACCCGTTCACCGGCAAAGAACCACCATTTTCTCGCAAACGCAAAGTGAACGGAAAATTACCCCTATCCCTCCCCCTCCCACTCTCTCCGGAGGGAGAGGGAACCGCCCGGCAATCGTTGCCGCCCCGGTAAAACGCCAGCGGCGCATAAAGAATACCCACAGGTTTGTTAAGTTCTTTTTCGTTATAGATAAGAATTTTTTCTTCTTTGCCGCCGACGGGGAATTTGTGGGAGCGTGATGTCCACAAAACAAAACAGGGATTCAGGGGAAAAACTATGCGCAACAAAACCACAAAAATAGCACTGGCGCTGGGTATGCTGCTGCTCGCCTCGCAGGCACAGGCAGACCAGCTGGCTGACATCAAAGCCGCCGGCGTCGTGAAAGTCGCCACCTTCGACGCTAACCCGCCGTTCGGCTCGGTGGATGCCAAAACCCACCATATCGTCGGCTACGATGTCGACTTTGCCCAGGCGCTGGCGAAAGCGCTCGGCGTCAAACTCGAGCTGGTGGCGACGAACCCGGCCAACCGTATTCCGCTGCTGCAGTCCGGCAAAGCCGACCTGATCGTCGCCGACATTACCATCACCCCGGAGCGGGCCCAGGTCATTGATTTCTCGACGCCGTATTTCGTCACCGGCCAGCAGTTCCTCGTGCCGGCCGGCTCTCCGGATAAGCTCGATGAGTACAGCAAAGCGCGCATCGGCGCGGTGAAAGGCACCACCGGCGAACAGGCCCTGCACCAGCGTTTCCCGCAGGCTCGCGTTCTCTCCTATGACGATATTCCGCTGGCCCTGACCGCCCTGCGCAACGGCAACGTCCAGGCCATCACCCAGGACAGCACCATCCTCGCCGGTCTGCTGGCGGAAGCGCCGGATAAAGCCAAGTTTAAAATTCTGCCCGACCTGCTCAGCAAAGAAGAGATTGGCGTGGGCGTGAAGAAAGGCGAACCGGCCCTGCTGAAGGCCGTTAACGATGAGCTGGTGAAGCTGGAGAAAACCGGCGAAGCCGCAAAAATCTACGATGTCTGGTTTGGCCCTGCCACCAAAACGCCGCAGCCGCGCGCCTTTACCATAGAAGCGAAATAATATGTTCTCGGGTTTACTCTCCCACTCCGCGGCCCCGGCCGCGGATTTTTCACGTCTGCGGCGCGCCAGCATTACGTTCCGTGATGTGGCCAAGCGCTACGGCGATCATCAGGTGCTAAATGCGATCAACCTGCAGGTCGAGCCCGGCGAAGTGGTGGCGATCCTCGGCCCTTCCGGGTCGGGAAAATCGACCCTGATCCGCTTGATCAACCAGCTCGAATCCTTAAGCGGCGGCGAGATCCTGATCGACGATAAACCGACCAGCCGGCTGAGCGGCAGCGCCTTGCGCCAGCTGCGCAGCCGCGTCGGTTTTGTCTTCCAGCAGTTCAACCTTTACGCCCACCTGACGGCGCAGGAGAACATCACTCTGGCGCTGGAGCGCGTCCACGGCTGGGGAAAAAGTGCGGCTCAGGAGCGGGCGCTGGCGCTGCTGCGCCAGGTCGGGCTGGAAGAAAAAGCGCAGCAGATGCCGGCGCAGCTCTCCGGCGGCCAGCAGCAGCGGGTGGCGATCGCCCGCGCCCTGGCCTCCTCGCCGCAGATTATCCTGTTCGATGAGCCCACCTCGGCGCTCGACCCGGAGATGATCGGCGAAGTGCTGCAGGTGATGAAAACCCTCGCCCACAGCGGGATCACCATGCTGGTGGTGACTCATGAGATGCAGTTTGCCCGCGAAATTGCCGACCGGGTGGTGTTTATCGACGGCGGCGACATTCTCGAGGTCGCCCCGCCGGCTGAGTTTTTCGCCCATCCGCAGCATGCCCGCGCACGGCGTTTTCTGCAGAAGGTGCTGGATCCGCTGCACCAGGAGAGCCTCGAGTGACGCCGATGCTTGACTGGCACGGCGTCCTGAGCGGGCAGCCGTTGCAATGGATTATCTCTGGTTTTCTCACCACCGTCTGGGTCAGCGTCGCCGGGATCCTGCTCGCCACCCTGCTGGCGGTCCTGCTGCTGGCCCTGCGCCTCGGCGGCGGCCGCGCGGGGCGCGGGCTGGTGGCCGCGTGGGTCTCGCTGTTTCGCAATACCCCGCTGCTGGTCCAGCTGCTGTTCTGGTACTTTGCCGCCTGGAACCTGCTGCCGCTGGCGGTGAAGGAGGTGGTGAACGACGAACACGCCTGGTCCATTTTGCCGGGTAACGTCTGGTGGCTGACGCCAGAGTTCCTCTGCTCGATGTGGGGGCTGGGGGTCTTTACCTCCGCCTTTCTGGTGGAAGAGATCGCCTCCGGACTGCGCGCCGTCAGCCACGGGCAGCGGGAAGCCGCGCTGTCGCAGGGCTTTACGCCGTGGCAGGAGCTGCGCTTTATCCTCCTGCCGCAGGGGCTGGCCAACGCCTGGCAGCCGATTGTCGGCCAGTATCTTAACCTGATGAAACTCTCATCGCTGGCCAGCGGCATCGGCTTTGCGGAACTGACCTATCAGGTACGACAGATTGAGAGCTATAACGCGCACGCCCTGGAGGCGTTTGCCGTCGGCACTGCGCTGTACCTGGCGCTGGGGGTGGCGATGGGCGTGGCGCTCACGCGTCTCGGCCCGGGAAGAAAACTGCAACGGAGCGCCCAACATGAACGCTAATCTGGCGGTGATCGCCGATAACCTCGATTACCTGCTGTGGGGGCGACTGGCGGAGGGCCAGCCCGGCGGCGTGGCGCTGACCCTGCTGATGGCCATCGGCGCCACCCTGCTGGCGCTGCCGGGAGGCATTGCGCTGGCGGGCCTGGCCTGGCGCTACGGGGGGCTGGTGCGGCGTCTGCTGTTTCTGTGGGCGGAAATTATTCGCGGCATCCCGCTGATATTTGTCATCTTCTGGCTGTGGTATCTGTTGCCGATGCTGACCGGCGGCGATCTGCCCGGCGCGGTGACCGTGACCCTGGCGCTGGCGTGGTTTACCGCCGCATCGGTGATGCACTCGGTGCTGGCCGGGCTGCAGTCGCTGCCGAAAGGACAGTATGAGGCGGCGCTGACCCAGGGGTTCGCCCCCGGGCAAACGCTGCGCCTGGTGCTGCTCCCGCAGGCGCTGCGTAACGTTCAGCCCTCGCTGGTGGGGATCTTTATCGGCCTGCTGAAAGACACGTCGCTGGCGTTTATCGTCAACGTCCCGGAGCTGACTACCGTGGCCGGCCAGGTCAACAACCGGGTGCAAATCTATCCCCTGGCGATCTTCGTCTTCACCGGCGCGGTGTACTATCTGCTGTGCTGCGGTCTGAGCCTGCTGGCCAGCCGGCGTTTTACCCGCCGCGCGACCACCGGATAAGGCTCACTCCGCGGGACGGGGTTTCACCGGGCAGGTATCGCTGATCTTAATAAATTTATCGTTATAGACCAGATAGTGGTTCCCCGGCTGGCGCAATGCCGGCTGGCGAACCACGTCGCCGGGACGCAGATACCACGCGTCGCCCTCCTCTTCGGTCGAATCGCATCCGGGTTTAATCAGCAGCTTGAACCAGGTATTGCCGGTGTTGCTCACCGTCCCGGCCACCTTATCGAAAGACCATTTAAACTGCACATCGCGCGGGCGCACCACCAGAATGGTATCCATCACCACCACCGGCTCCATGCTGACTTCGCCGCCGGTCGGGCTGCGCCTCGTCAGGTTACGGGTGGGAATTTCGCGAAACGAGACCCGATAGTAGCGCTCTCGGTTATCCCGCGGGCCATGATAGTAAAATTTAAAATACTCGCTCTCACCGGCCTGCAGCGCCAGCTGGCGGGGGGCGAACAGCAGCTCGCCGTCCACCGGCCGGGCGCGGACTTCGCTACCGCCCGGGCGATCGATGGCGCTGACGGCGATGCGGTACAGCCGCGCGCTTTTATTGTTGTTGACCACCCGTTTGCTGGCAAAATCCGCTTCGGCTGGCAGGGAAAAGGTCAGGTTGCCGACCGAGATGGCCTGCGCCAGCGGCGCTGTCAGCAGGCAGCCTACCGTCAGCAGGGCCTTAGTTAATGTTGCGCCACGTCGCCTGGACATGAATTTCTCCTGAAGCGCTGACATCGCCAAACCAGCCGTTATCGTCTACCGTCCGCAGCGAAATGGCGTTATCCATCGGAATCGAAAATTTCACCGTGGTCTTATCCATCTGCCCCACTTCGCCGGAGATATCGGTCCATGGCGTGGTCAGCCACAGCGCATCGGTCATATCCCGCCAGCTGTCATCGCACCCGGCATCGTAGGTCTGCGTCGTGCCGCTGCGGGTGATAAAAGAGAGCGTCGCCGGGAACGGCACTTTCGCCGTACCGTCATCAGAGCTGAAGAGACAGTAGGAACGCCCGCCAATCACCTGCGCCGGTCCGGTCACCTTGATCAGCACTTCATCGGCGGCCGTTTTACCGCTGGTGGTGACGATGTAGCCGAAATCGAGCGCCGGTTCGCCGCTGCCGACATATCCCTCGCGCGACGGCGCCGAGGTATATTCGTCCGAGATAATGCTGATGCTGAAATCACGGGGCTTGATAATCAGCGTGTTGGAGGTGGAAAACTCATACCAGCCTGACTCCGGCGAGGTGGTGTTCTGAAAGCGAAAGTTGAACAGATCCTTGGTGTTGATATCGCTGATCCCGAGATTCACCATCTGCTTAAAGAAGTTGCTGGAGAAGAAAACATAGATCGAGTCTGAGCTCTTCATCTCGTTGAAAGTGTAGTAATAAGCGGTATTGCTCACCGGCTTCCAGGAGCTGCCGTTGAGGCTGAACTGCATATCGTACGCCCCGACGGCCGAGGCCAGCGACGAGTTGGCGATCGCCGGGAAAATATGGATCGAGGTGTTGCTTAAGCCGTTGGTCTGCAAGGTATAGTTGACCATCTTACAGCTTAATCCTGCGCGGCTGCCGATGGTCTGCGTCTGGCAGTCGGCGTTCCCTTCACCCAGGGTCGGCACGCCGTCGCTGTTGATAAACACCTCCGCCAGCGAGTGGGTATTAATCAACCGCAGGTTCGCGGCTTTGGTGTGGGTGACGTTGCGCACATACCAGTTACCGGAGGCCTGATCCTTACAGCGCGCACCGCTGCTGGCATCGTAGTTCACCGAGGTCTGACAGGCATTGATGGTCATCGTAAAGCTGCCGCCGACCGGCATCTGCTGCAAATATTGATAAAACGCGTCCGACATCATGCCGTGCATCCACTTCGCGCCGCCGCTGGTCACCGTCGCGCCATAAAACCCGCTGGCGTCGGTGGATTGCGGCAGGATCAGGCTGGTGGCCATATCGCACCCGGCGTACCAGTTGATGCAGCGCAGGCCGGTTAAGGGGTGCGAAACCGGCGAGTTTTCCAGCCACATATCAAACTTCCAGTTGGCATTGAGCCCGGTGTTGTAGCCGTTATCGATATAGCCGAGACTCTGCTGATAAATGGTGCCGGAGCCGGTGTATTTTAAGCCGGTCCAGCGGTTAGCGCCGGTCATACGCGGATCCAGCGCCCCGCCGGGGGTGACGAAAAAGTTGTCGTCGGAGTTGTTTTCAACAAACACAAACTCGCGCGCCGGCGCATCCGACCAGGTGGTCTTGGTCACCGCCGCCCTGAGCGCGGCTGCCGGCCAGAGCAGCGCGAGGATCGCCAGCGCCATCAGTGCATTAACTTTCATTCTCTTCTCCTGTCTGCTGCGCCGCCGCCCACGACGAGAGGCCGCTGCAGACCACATCCCCTACCCAGACGGCGCCGCGCGCCTGGCTGAGCTCCAGCGCCACTTCGCAGGTTTTATTGCCGCCGTAGCTGAAATCGATAGTGGGGTATTTCTTATCCACGTCCATGACAAACTCGCCGTTTTCATCGGTCCGGGTACGGCCGATATGGTTGTTAATCCGCGCATTCGCCAGCAGCGTGCCGTCTTCTGCACGAATACGACCGGAGACGGTGACCATCTGCTTCACCTCTGGCTCAATCACCGCGACGTTGCCCGGATAAAGGGTCAGATGACTCTTACGCCCGCTGACGATGTCGTAGCTATCGAGGGAGTTTTTGCTGTTCTGCAGCTCCACCTCATAGCGGCCATAGGGAGAGAGCGGCAGGTAGTTACGCTTGCCGCTGAGCGGGAAAATCCGCCCGTTAACCCTGGCGCTAATCTGACCATCGTCCTCCAGCCCGGTGTTGAAGATCACTCCGGCGTTACCGTCGGTTCGTCCGCTGGCGGCGATGTTTTTGCCCTGCCAGCCGACGCTGCCGCTGGCGGTGAGGTTAGTGTTGACGTAGCCGTCCGCCGCGCTGTTGACGTTCAGCGTGCCGCTGGCGTAGCGGGCGTCGAACTGAGCATACGCTCCGCCGCTGAGGGTTTTGTCATCCCCGGTATCGCCGGAGATGGCCCGCGACAGATTGGCGCCGATGGTGCGAATGGTGCCTTCATCAAACTGCTTGCGCGCTGAGAGGTTAGCCATGGTGTAGCCGTTCTGATGGGTCATCCCGGCGCTGAACCAGTTGCCCAGCGGCAGCGAGAGATCGAGGGCGATATATTTCCCGGTGTTGGCGCTGCTGTCGCCATTGTTATAGCGCTGGATCCCCGCCCGCAGGCCGAGCGATCCAAAGGCGCCGCTGTAGACCGTCTGATAGTAATCCGCGGTGTAGTAATGACTGTTGTAGCGGCGGTCATCGTTGTAGCTGACACTGAACGTCCCCAGCTTCGACCACAGCGCGTTCAGGTTGAGGGTGCCGCCGATCGCCCGGTTGTCGGCATCGCTGCGCCGCAATTGATCGCCAATGCGGGTTCTCTCCTGGTTGACCCACACTGAACTGAAGCCCCCCGGCAGCGTGGCGCTAATGCTGCCGACGCTGCTCCAGGAACTGTCGCTGGCCAGCATATTCTGCAGGTTAACGTTGATCGACTCACCCAGCGGCAGCGTCAGGCGGGTTTCACCCACCGCCTGGTTGTCGTAGCCATAGCCCGTAGCCGCCCAGCTCAGGGTGCTGAGCGACCCGGAGGTCGAAAGGCCCGCCAGCCAGCTCTCTTTTGCCGGCCGGGTCTTTTTTCCGCTTTCCGACCAGCGATCCATATGGAAACTGCCGCCCCATACCTGCCACGCCAGCGGCGCGCCGATGCCGCGTCCGCGGCTGAACAGCTTATTGACCCGCTGGGTGCGTTTGCTGACCACGCGCCCGTTGACGATCACCTCCACTTCGACATCGTAAATACCGTACGGCAGGCCGCGGGTATCCACTTCATGGTTGCCCATGGCGAAGTTCTGGACGCTCAGCAACCGGCCGTCACGGGTGAGATGCACCTCGCCCGCCGCCGGTAAAAAGGCAATCACCGGCGTGGCCGACTGGCTGTTGTCGAAGACGGTGGAGCTGGCCTGGTTTCCCCAGGAAAGGCCGTAAATCTTGCCGGCCGAAATGGCGGTCATCGGTCCCAGGGACTGCAGGTTCCAGGTGTCGAGCATCCCGCCGGCAAAACGGTGGCCGGCGAAATCGCGCTCATACATGGCCTTATATAATTCACTGTCCTGTTGGCCGCTGCCGATCCCATACAGCGAGCCGTCGAGCACCACGTGATGCTCCCGCAGCGCGGTAACGTTGTTCAGCGACAGATAGCTGGAGGTGTTGCTCCCGCCATTGCGCATCTGGTTGTTATAGACGCCGAGGTTATAGCTCAGGTTGCTGCTGAGGGTATTGACGCTGGACTGACCGATGTCTTCGCTGCGCGAGCGCAGCACGGTGCCCAGCGCCTCGCGCTTGACCACCAGCTGCAGCAGGAGCTGGCGCAGGCTAAGATCCAGCTGGGCGCTGTCGGTCAGGGGAATGGTGAGTGCCTCGCTGAACGGGGTGTTGGCCAGGCCGACCAACTGCTGACGGGTCTGTTCACTGACGCTGGCGTTACCTTCACTGTCCTCCAGCCGGATCTGCCGGACGCGCAGCTGGCCGCCGTCCAGCCAGATAAAGGCGCTGCCGATCCGCTGATCGTCCTTGATGCCCTGGCTGCCGGCAAGATGAATATAGAGCGGGATGCTCATGCCGTCCTGCAGCGCCTGGCTGAAGGCCTGCGGAATAATCACCCCGCCAATCTGCTGCGCGCCTGGGGCAGCCGCGCTGGCGTCGGGCTGAACGAACAAAAATATCATGCCGAAGGCAAGCCGCGTTTTCAGTCCTGGGGAAATCCGTCGTAGAGGCATCGTCGTTATCCATCTGCACAACTGTCTATTTCACGGGAACAAACTGCTCACCCTGCCAAAGCGCAACCCGTCCTTTTTTATCTGCCGTATTCACCTGCGTAAAACGGCGCGATTTACCCGGCATCAGGTAGTAATTCTCTTTACACTCCTTACCGTCGGCGGCCTTCAGGCAGGGGCCGTAGGCGAGGATCCGCAATGTCGCATTCCCGGTGTTGGTCAGAGAGCCGTTGGCGTACTGAAAGCGGTAATTCACCTGACGCGGCGCCACCACCAGAATGGTGCCGATGCGGGCGGACGCCGTGGCCACCGCGCTGCGTTTAGCGTTATCGCGCTGGGCATCGCTGAGCGCCTGATCGAACCAGACAATGCGGTAGTAGCGCTCTTTGTCATCCGCCGGGCCTTTGTAGAAGAAGCGGATGACATCGCTGGCCTGGGCGGGTAGCAGCAGGCTGGCGGGGGTAAGCAGCACCTCATCCGGTTTGTCCATCGGGATAACCTGCCCGCCGTCCAGCGGGGAAGAGAGCCGTTCGAGATGGATATTGATCAGTCGACCGCTGTCGGTACTGTTTTTGATCGTTTTGCTGAGCGTGCTGCTGTCGCTGTTCATAAAGGATGAGATATCGCCGACATCCAGCGCCTGTGCCGGCGACGTCCCGGCAAGCAGCAGCCCGAGGGCCAGAAAATGCTTTTTCATAACAATTCCGTCCGTGAAAAAAAGCAGGGGGAGAGCCCCCTGCTGGTACAGCAGAAGGATCAGCTGGTCCAGGTGGCGTCGAACTGTACGCTGACGTCGCCGCTCCAGATCCCTTCCGGCAGGGTGCTGTAATCGGTCACGGCGGTAGAACCGTCGGTGGTGCCGCTGATGATGGAGAAGGTGAAACCATCCTGCGCGGTGGTACGGCCGCCGACGTTGTAGCCATTTGCCAGCGCGCTGAGGTTGCCACCCAGTACACCGTTGGCGGTATCGATCATCACGGTATCCGCGGCTTTTTCGACCGCTGTGCCGTTATAATCCACACCCACGCTCAGCGTGGAGCCGGAGGTGTTCAGCTGGGTTAAGGTGTTGGTGATAAGACGTGAGGTCAGCTTAAAGGCAGTCGCCGTTGCGTCACCCTCAATCGCCACGTCAAACAGACCTTTCTGCGAGTTAAAACCTTTAATGCCTTCGGCGTACTGGAACGCCAGGCTGCCGATCGGGGTCACAACCAGCTTGCTGGTGGTGTCTTTTTTGGCGGTCGCCGACCAGGTCGCTACAGCCTGAGCCGTTACGTCAGCAGCCTGCGCCACGCCCATACCGTTAAACGCAGTTACCAGAGCTATTGCCAGAACCTTTTTTTTCATCGCTTTTTCATCCTGAGTTGAATTAAGGACATGATGTCCCGGTGAACCATTTAAAAAACAGAGTTGCCTAGGTGTTACTGAACCAATTTATATATTTTGGAATACAGCTTGGCCTCAGCATTGCGCCGATGGGTATATACTGTCTTCACGCTACAATTTTCAATTCTGGCGATCGATTTTGGCTGCATGCCCTGGGCGGTCATGCGGATTATTTTCATTTCCCGGTCAGTAATTTTATCTTTCTTAATATCTTTACGCAGAAACCTGCCATTAATCACATAGGCCAGCTCTTTTCGAATATCACGACTCAGGCCAACATATACCACGCCACGAATATCACTATTGTAATACCAGTAATTTGCTAAGGCTTCCGACTTTCTGGCCGCAATCAATACGACCTGTTTCCCCTTTACCGCGGAGAGCCATTCGCTATCGCGCCTGATAAACTCGTTTAACGAAGCCGTATTGAGATTGATAAACACAAAATCCTTTCTAATTTTCTCCTGCGACAGATAAATTAATTCGTCAATATCCACAATCAGTTCGGACAGACCTTTATAGAAGTAGGAGTCATGGGCAGACCAAATATACTTATCGGAACAGCATTTATATTCCATATAGATTTTAACCTCATAGTCCTTGAAGTAATCATTTTCACAACGTCACTGCTTGCCAGGCCTACAAAGTTTACTGGCGCATTCGATTCCTTTAATAAATCGCCATTAAATAAGACATGCATTACTTATCAATATTTGATAAGCGAGATTTAATTATTTTGTGCTTGGCGTTGAATTTAAGTTTTTTCCTATGGAGTGTCAACACGCGGACGGGCGATGGATTTCGCGTCTGGGTCAATATTTACAAAAACTGAAAATATGATATTTTTGCGATGAGGAAAAAGACATTTATTTTCATGAGGTTATTGGCAATATAGCTGTCGATTCTTATTTGTTTTTTATATTGACCAGGATCTTCACCCTAATATCTTAGGAACATTCTTAATAGTGATTATTAAGCGGTTATTGAATAAACCAGAGAAATTAAAAAAAGAAGGATATAAAACCAAAAATACTCTATAACCAGGATGATTCACCAACACATAATAACCATGAATAGATTAACCTGCCGCACAAATAGTTATACATATGTTAATCCTGAGCGATGTTGAATGCTAAACAAAGGCAGACGCATTATCTATTCGATAAAACAGACCCGAATAACAAGATTAAGCGAAGATTGCCGACGACTTCCTGCTGCCCTGCCTCCGCGCCACCCGAAAGCATAGTCGCTTTTCAATGCTTCGCCAGCGCGCTGCGGGCTGCGGGTTGCCGCTCTGTCGCGCCTGTTCACGGTTTGTTCGCAATACCGTCATCGAATTTTCATATAAAGACCTATTAATAGTGCCCAGTTAATGACGAACCTGGACACTCTTATGAACAGCTCTCTTGCCGCAGTGGCCGAAACTGATTTTCAGGCGTTCACTGATCTCAATGCCAGCCGGCAGCGGAAGGTCTTAAGCGTGCGTAACCTGACGAAAGCCTATCATGCCCAGCACAAGGTGCTGGACGGCATCAGCTTTGACCTGCACGCCGGCGAAATGGTTGGGGTCATTGGCCGCTCCGGCGCCGGTAAATCGACGCTCCTGCATGTCCTCAACGGCACCCATAGCGCCAGCGGCGGCGAAATTCTTAGCTATCCGGAAGTCGGTATGCCACACGATGTCTCAAAGCTGAAAGGCCGCTCACTCAACGCCTGGCGCAGTCAGTGCGGGATGATCTTTCAGGACTTCTGCCTGGTACCGCGCCTCGACGTGCTCACCAACGTCCTGCTTGGCCGCCTCAGCCAGACTTCAACCCTGAAGTCGCTGTTTAAAATTTTCCCCGCCGCCGACCGGGCGCGCGCCATTGCGCTGCTCGAATGGATGAACATGCTGCCGCACGCGCTGCAGCGGGCGGAGAATCTCTCCGGGGGACAGATGCAGCGGGTGGCAATCTGCCGGGCGCTGATGCAAAACCCCGGCATTTTGCTGGCCGACGAACCTGTCGCCTCGCTGGATCCGAAGAACACCCAGCGCATCATGGATGTGCTGCGCGAGATCAGCGAGCAGGGCATCAGCGTGATGGTGAACCTGCATTCGGTAGAGCTGGTGAAGGCCTACTGCACCCGGGTTATCGGCGTCGCCAGCGGCCAGCTTATTTTTGACGATCACCCCTCCCGGCTGACGCAGGATGTGCTGCAGCAGCTGTACGGCGATGAAGTTAGCCAATTGCATTAATTTCACTCACACGGGCAACATAATGAAAAAATATATGACTGGCGCAGTTCGTTTATCCGCAGTGGTCGCGGGCATGATGATGGCATGGCAGGCGGCGGCAGCGCAGCCGAAAGAGCTGAATCTGGGCATTCTCGGCGGGCAGAACGCCACCCAGCAAATCGGTGATAACCAGTGTGTGAAGACCTTCCTCGATAAAGAGCTGAACGTGGATACCAAACTGCGTAACTCTTCCGACTATTCCGGGGTGATCCAGGGTCTGCTGGGGGGCAAAGTCGACGTGGTGCTGAGCATGTCCCCCTCCTCTTACGCTTCGGTTTATATCAATAACCCGAAAGCGGTGGATATCGTCGGCATCGCCGTGGACGATAAAGATCAGTCTCGCGGCTATCACTCCGTGGTGATCGTCAAAGCCGACTCCCCGTACAAAACGCTGGACGATTTAAAAGGTAAAGCGTTCGGCTTCGCCGATCCGGATTCCACTTCCGGGTATCTGATCCCTAACCATGCGTTTAAAGAAAAATTTGGCGGAAACGCCGACAACAAATACAACAATACCTTCTCCAGCGTCACCTTCTCCGGCGGCCACGAGCAGGACATCCTCGGCGTGCTGAACGGCCAGTTCGCGGGCGCGGTGACCTGGGCCTCGATGGTCGGCGATTACAACACCGGCTACACCACCGGCGCGTTCAACCGTCTGATTCGCATGGATCATCCGGATCTGATGAAGCAGATCCGCATTATCTGGCAATCACCGCTGATCCCGAACGGCCCGATCCTGGTAAGCAATGCGCTGCCGGCGGACTTTAAGGCGAAGGTCGTGGCGGCAGTGAAAAAACTGGACACCGAGGATCACGCCTGCTTTATCAAAGCGATGGGCGGTACCCAGCACATCGGTCCGGGCAGCGTGGCTGACTTCCAGCAGATTATCGACATGAAACGCGAGCTGGTGAGCGCACGTTAATCCTGCCTCAACGCCGCCTGCTTGCCCCCAGGGTGAGCGGCGGCGCTACGTTGAAGATCCCCGACGCATGAAGACGACCCACACCGAATTTGAACGCTATTACCAGCAGGTACGCTCGCGGCAAAAGCGCGATACCGTCTGCTGGTCGTTACTCCTGCTGGCGCTCTATTTTGCCGCCGGCAGCGCCGCAGAATTTAATCTGCTGACCATCTGGCACTCGCTGCCCCACTTCTTTGACTATATGGCAGAGACCATTCCGCCTCTGAGTGCCGGTAACCTGTTCGCCGATGTGCAGACCAAAGGCTCGCTGGCCTGGTGGGGCTATCGCCTGCCGATCCAGCTGCCGCTCATCTGGGAAACCCTGCAGCTGGCGCTGGCCTCGACGCTGGTGGCGGTCGCCATTGCCACCATCTTCGCGTTCCTCGCCGCCAACAACGCCTGGACCCCAGCGCCGGTACGCTTTGCCATTCGGGTACTGGTGGCGTTTTTGCGCACCATGCCCGAGCTGGCGTGGGCGGTGATCTTTGTCATGGCGTTCGGCATCGGCGCGATCCCGGGATTTCTGGCGCTGATGCTGCACACCGTCGGCAGCCTGACCAAACTGTTCTACGAGGCGGTGGAGAGCGCGCAAAACAAACCGGTACGCGGCCTGGCGGCCTGCGGCGCGTCGCCGCTGCAGAAAATCCGCTTCGCCCTGTGGCCGCAAGTGAAACCGCTGTTTCTCTCCTACGGCTTTATGCGGCTTGAAATCAACTTCCGTTCGTCGACGATTCTCGGCCTGGTGGGCGCGGGCGGTATCGGCCAGGAGCTGATGACCAATATCAAGCTCGACCGCTACGATCAGGTGAGCATCACCCTGCTGCTGATCATTCTGGTGGTGTCGGCGCTGGACATGCTGTCCGGTCGTCTGCGCCTGTGGGTACTGGAGGGTAAGAAATGAGCGTCTGGCACATGCAACCGGATATCGCCGCCAGCCGGCGGCAGCATAAACAGCTCTATCAGGTCCAGGGGCGCTACCTGCGCTACCTCGGGCTGGTAGCGCTGGCCTGCGTGCTCTATTACGTCTGGTTTTTTCTGCAGTTCGGCATCAGCGGCGAACAGCTGACCACCGGCCTGCAGCAGATTGGCCGCTACCTGGCGCGGATGTTCGTCTGGCACGACTTCTGGAACTGGCCGTTCGGCTATTACTTCACGCAAATCGTCATCACTCTGGCAATCGTCTTCGCCGGGACGCTGACCGCCACGGTGCTGGCGCTGCTGCTCTCCTTTTTTGCCGCCCGCAACATCATGCGCGGCGTGGTGCTGGGGACCCTGGCCCTGCTGATGCGCCGTCTGTTTGATGTGCTGCGCGGGATCGATATGGCTATCTGGGGGTTGATTTTCGTGCGCGCGGTGGGTCTCGGGCCGCTGGCCGGGGTGCTGGCGATCATCATGCAGGACACTGGCCTGCTGGGACGGCTGTACGCGGAAGGACACGAAGCTGTGGACCGCTCCCCCGGGCGCGGGCTGACCGCCGTGGGCGCGAACGGCCTGCAAAAGCATCGCTTTGGCATTTTTACCCAGTCGTTCCCGACTTTTCTCGCGCTGAGCCTGTATCAGATTGAATCCAACACCCGCTCCGCGGCGGTGCTGGGCTTTGTTGGCGCCGGCGGTATTGGGCTTATCTATGCCGAGAATATGCGCTTGTGGAACTGGGATGTGGTGATGTTTATCACCCTGCTGCTGGTGGCGGTGGTGATGATCATGGATACCCTTTCCGCCTGGCTGCGCCGTCGTTATATCGGCGGCGCCGCGGTGCCGCTGTATCAGGGCGGACGCTAGCGCGCCTTTGCGCCGGATGGCGGCTTATAAGGCCTTTTATGCCGATATTTTGTCGGGTGGCGCTTCGCTTACCCGGCCTTGTATTATTCCTTTCGTGCAGAGAGAACCGGCCAGTTCTTTCTGCCATGCAGTCCGGATGCCGCACCCGACCTTAGATCCTCAAATCTGTGTCGTAGATAATTCGCACCGGACTGCGCTCCTCCACAAGTGATAAACCGAACAGTATCATGGACCGGAACACCCGGTACCCCGCATTTGCAAGGATGGTTACACCATGGAAAACAAACTCCACTTTATCGGCATTGATGTTGCCAAAGCTAAACTCGATGTCGATATGCTGCGCCCTGATGGCCGTCACCGCAGCAAGAAATTTGCCAACACCCCAAAAGGCCATAACGAGCTCGTCAGCTGGTTGTGCGGTCATCAGGTCAGCAATGCCCACGTCTGCATGGAAGCGACCGGGACGTATATGGAAGATGTCGCCGCTCATCTCTCTGACGCGGGGTATCTGGTCTCCATTATCAATCCGTTGCTCAGCAAAGCGTTCGTCCAGAGCCAGGGAATACGCAGCAAAACCGATACGGTGGATGCCCGCCAGCTGGCGTATTTTTGCCGGGAGAAACGCCCGGTGATATGGGAAGCCCCCCATCCGGTTGAGCGGGCCCTGCGGGCGCTGGTGCTGCGGCATCAGGCACTGACGGAAATGCATGTTCAGGAGCAGAACCGGCGGGAAAGTGCCCGTGAAGTTCAGTTGCCGAGTATCGACATGCACCTGCTGTGGCTGGAGACGGAACTGAAGCGTATCGAAAAGCAGATAAAAGACCTGACGGATGATGATCCGGATATGAAGCACCGTCGCAAACTGCTGGACAGTATCCCGGGGATCGGAGCGAAAACATCGGCGGTGTTGCTGGCTTACGTGGGGCTGAAAAACAGATTCCTGGAAGCGAGGCAGTTCGCGGCGTTCGCGGGTCTGACACCAAAGCAGCATGAATCAGGCAGCAGCATCCGGCGGGTGAGTCGGATGAGTAAAATGGGTCATATGTCGCTGCGCCGTGCGCTGTACATGCCGGCAATGGTGACGCTGTACAAGACAGAATGGGGTCGGATATTCAGGGAACGACTGGAGAAGAGCGGAAAAAATGCAAAGCTGATCATCGGTGCAATGATGCGGAAGCTGGCACAGGTGGCGTACGGGGTCCTGAAATCGGGACGCCCGTTCGATGCCACGCAGCATACGGAAAATGCTTGCATGGCATAACAGTATCTACGGTTCGTGCGGCCTGCCTTTAATTTATTCACCATGCTGGCTGAAACTGCCGGTATTGGCGATCTCAAAACCCCCGGTGGCGCTGCCGCTTACCGGGGCTACAGCGCTTTGCGATTTGGTAGCCCGGACAAGGCGCAGCGCGCCGCCTCCGGGAAAACGCCTGCGCCATGAGAGACATAACGCAGAAGAAATATCGGGAGCGCAATCTGCTCTGAAATAATAAAAAACTGTTTTTCCCGGACCAAAACAGTTGCAAATCGATAACAGTATCTACAACCCCAAATCACCGCTGGCGCAGGGGCTGCTGAAACTGCCGGTGCTGGCGGCCTCAACATCGCTGAGACGTTCCCGGAAGGCCGGGGCAGCCCGCATGGATGCGGGCTGAGGGCCGTGTTTTGCAGGGACGCTGCCTCGGCCCGACCCGAAGCCTGCAGGGATAAGTCGAAGGGACCACGCAGTGGCGATGTTGCTGGCCGGAGCCCGGGGGTACAGGGGGCGGCGGCGACTGGCCGCCCCCTGTGCGCTCCAGGCGCCATAAGTGACATAGCGCAGAAGACATATCGGGAGCGCAATCTGCCCGGAAATAGCCCTGGATGGTAGCCCTGCTAAGCGCAGCGCGGGCAGGGACATTTCCGGTTGCGCCGATATTTCGCCGGGTGGCGGCTGGCGCCTTACCCGGCCTACCGGGGCCTCTCACAGGCTCACACCTCGTAGGCCCGGTAAGCGCAGCACCACCGGGCGATGCCATCCGGCACGGAGCCGCTTTATTGCCGGGTGGCGGCTACGCCTTACCCGGCCTACCGGGGCCTCTCACACGATCACACCTCGTAGGCCCGGTAAGCGCAGCGCCGCCGGGCGATGGCATCAGGCACGGAGCTGCGTTTATGCCGGGTGGCGGCTGCGCCTTACCCGGCCTACTCGTCCGGCTCCGACTGTCTGTAGGCCCGGCAAGCATTTATCCGCTCCGCGATTCCAGCCGCCAGCTCAGCACCGGCCAGCCGTATCCGGCAGCGGCTGCCTGCAGCTGCGGACAGGGATTGACCAGCCGCACGCGATCCGCATGCAGGCACAACGGCAGATCGTTAATGGAATCGGTATAAAACGTCACCTCGCCGTCATACTGCGGATGCGCCTCGCGCCACTGCGCCAGACGCGCCACCTTCCCCTGCTGATAGCTGGGGATCCCGGTGATTTCACCGCTGTAGCCGCCGTCGACCATCGCCACGTCAATGCCCAGCGCCTGATCAATCTCCAGCGCGGCGGCCACTGCCTGCACCAGCAGGCTAACCGAGGCGGAGATAATCAGCATCTGCTCCCCCTCGGCCCGTAGACGACGGATAAGTTCCCACGCCTGCGGATAGACCCGGGGCAGGATCGCCTCGCGCACGCAGCGGGCCACCAGCGCGTCAACGTCCGACTTTGGTATTTCGGCCAGCGGGGCCTGGATCAGGGCCACATAATCGGCGATATTCATCTCTCCCCGGTCATAATCCGCCATCAGCCGCGCCTCGCGGGCAAGATACCCCTTCTGCGTCGCCAGCCCTTCGCGAACCATAAACTGGCTCCAGACCGTACTACTATCGCCCTGTATCAGGGTGTTATCGAGATCGAAAATCGTCAGCGAGTTGCCCATGTACTTTCCCTTGTTGATCAAAATAAGCGGCCGGGATCATGCGTAAAGAAGATGACAGGAAAATGAACCGGACGCCGCAGCGCCCGGCTCGCCATCAGCCGGCGCGGACCTTCGCGGTGCGGAACACCAGCACGATCCCGCCGATGATCGCCACCATACCGACCATCGCCGCCGCCGGCAGCCGGTTGCCCAGCAGCAGATAATCCAGCAGCGCCGTGATAACCGGCACCAGATAAAAGAGGCTGGTGACATTAACGATATTTCCCGCGCTCAGCAGACGGTACAGCAGTAGCTGGGCGACCACCGAAATCAGCAGCCCGAGAAACAGCACCGGAATAATCAACCCGGCGTTAACGGTAAACTGGAAGCCGCTGACCGGGGCGATCAGCAGGCACAGCCCCAGACTGACGGCGTACTGCAGCGGCAGGACATCCGCCGGCGCCTGACGGCTGCGCTTTTGCCACAGCGCGCCAAAGGTCATCAGCAGCAGCGCCGCCAGCGCAAACAGGATCCCCGCCGTCGCCATCGGCGAGGCCGCCAGGCTGCGCCACACCAGCAGCACCAGCCCCGCCAGGGCAAGCAGCAGCCCTGACAGCCGCCGCCCCTGCAGGCGGCGCTCCACCACGCAAAGCGTAAGGATGGGCTGGATCCCCATGATGGTGGCGATAAGTCCCGGCGTCACGCCGTTGGCCATCGCCTCGAAGTAACAGACCGAATAGCCGCCAATCAGCATCAGACCGGTGGCCGCTGTTTGCAGGCGGGTGCCCGGCGCGGGCAGCCAGCGCCGACGGACGATAGCCAGCGGCGCCAGCGCGACCAGGGCAACCAGAAAACGAAAGACCAGCAGCGCCATCGGCGAGGCGTTATCCAGTCCCCAGCGGGTGAAGATGGCCGCGCTGCCCCACAGCAGCACAAAAAGGGCCGTTGTCGCCTGCGAGGCGAGCAGAGAATAGCGAACGTGCATAGCATGCTCCAGAACGTCAAACACAAGGTATCAAGCGTCATACCGGCAGGTAAGCGCCTGCTAAAGACGGCGTTAAGCGCCGAAAACAACCCGGTCTGGAGGGGGAGGCGGTGGACAGACAGTGGCGAAGCGATAATGAGGCGCAGACGTTATCCACCCCGCGTCGAAAGCGGCGCCGGGCAAAGTCTCACCAGAGATGGCGTAATGCGTCATGAAATGCCTCGTGGAATGCTTAATCAGAATCCTGGCACAGGCCGTTCGGAAGTGACAACTGCCTTTTATGGGTGATCCGCCTCGCAGGTTGTTTATTTTTAATCGTAAATAAACGTAAAGGCGGCCTCGGCTTATTTAGCCGTTGTTTTTAATCGGCTATAAAACAAAGCAGTCTGCTTGCTACTTCGAAAATAACGATATGAAGCCAAAACTGACGCATGCTCTCTTTTTAATTCCTTTTTTGTTGTTGGCAGGATGCTCCTCCTCACCGAAACAGGCAAAGAACACCAACTCTCATGCGGAGATGACCATTGATGGCGGTTCGGACGATCTGATCCCGGTGGTGGCGGCCCTGCATGACCAGATGCACACCTGGCAGGGTACCCCTTATGAATGGGGCGGTACTGAACAAAGCGGCGTCGACTGCTCGGGTTTCGTCTGGCGCACGCTGAAGGATCGCTTTAACCTGCCGATGGAGCGGATCACCACCCGCGAGCTGCTGCACATGGGCGTGCGGGTCAATAAGCGGGATTTACGTCCCGGCGATCTGGTTTTCTTCCGTACCCGGGCCGGCATGCACGTTGGCTTTTACGATACCGATCATAATTTCCTTCACGCCTCGAGCAGCCAGGGCGTGATGCGCTCTTCGCTGGACAACCCTTACTGGGAGTCGGCGTTCTACCAGGCGCGCCGTTTGCCGAAGGAGTATAACGCGCAGATCACCATGAACAGCGACACCCTGCATCTGGCGAAGAATCGCCGCTAAAAAAAAAGCCGCAGCAGGGCTGCGGCGGATGGTTCTGCGATTAATCAGAACTGATAGGTCATGCCCAGCGCCACGATGTCGTCATCATTGATGCCGAGTTTGTTATCGCTTTTCAGCTGGTTGATTTTGTAATCCACGAAGGCGTTCATGTTTTTGTTGAAGTAGTAAGTCAGGCCCACGTCAATGTAGTTAACCAGATCTTCGCTCCCTACCCCTTCGATATCCTTCCCTTTCGACAGCACATAGCCGAGGGACGGACGCAGACCGAAGTCGAACTGATACTGCGCCACCGCTTCAAAGTTCTGCGCCTTGTTGGCAAAACCGCCGCTGATCGGGGTCATTTTGCGGGTTTCAGAGTACATGGTCGCCAGGTAGATATTGTTGGCGTCATATTTCAGGCCGGTCGCCCAGGCTTCCGCTTTCGAACCCTGGCCACGAGCCAGCAGGTTCTGATCGTTGGTACGGTCGGAGCTGGTGTAGGCCGCGCTGATGGCGAAGTCGCTGCCGCCGAAATCATAGCTTAATGAGGTGCCGACGCCGTCGCCGTTCTGTTTCTTCGCTTCACGGCCTTCGTTTTTACCCTGGTACTGCAGGGTCAGATCCAGGCCATCCACCAGACCGAAGAAGTCGGTGTTGCGGTAGGTCGCCAGGCCGCTGGCGCGCTTGGTCATAAAGTTATCGGTCTGGGCAGAGGAATCGCCGCCGAATTCCGGGAACATATCGGTCCAGGCTTCCACATCGTACAGGGCGCCAAGGTTACGACCGTAATCGAAAGAACCGTAATTTTTCAGCTTCACGCCGGCGAACGCCAGACGAGTCTTCTGGCTGGAGTCGCTCTCGGTTTTGTTGCCGGAGAATTCAGATTCCCAACGGCCATAGCCGGTCAGGTCCTCGTTAATCTGCGTTTCGCCTTTAATACCGAAACGCACGTAAGTTTGATCGCCATCTTTGCTGTCATAATCGCTGAAATAATGCATGGCTTTAATCTTGCCGTACACATCCAGCTTGTTCGCGTTCTTGTTATAAACTTCCGCTGCCTGCGTCGCCGTTGAAGCCACAAAGCCCATCATCATTAATGCCAGAGTACTCTTTTTCATTATTCAGTCCTGGTGATTTATTTATACGCGCTATTCAATTGCGGGCGCTCGCCCCATCAAAAACTGGAGGTTTTTTAACGCCGGGATATTAAATATTTATGACAATGTGGAACTTTTTATAAAAAAGAGTATTTAAATGTATCTGACATATTTTTGTCACATCCCCTCTCCAGAATGCCCGATCCCGCGCAATAAAATGGCGCGCCCGCCGCCCCGGGTGTTGGCAAGCGGGCCGACTCCTGCTACAACATCAGCTCGATATCGATATTCCTTTTGAACGGCAGAGAATCATGAGTGAAAGCCAGACGCTGGTGGTAAAACTGGGCACCAGTGTTTTAACAGGCGGGTCCCGTCGCCTGAACCGCGCCCATATCGTCGAGCTTGTGCGCCAGTGTGCACAGCTGCACGCCATGGGACACCGTATTGTCATCGTGACCTCCGGGGCCATTGCCGCCGGGCGCGAGCACCTTGGTTACCCGGAACTGCCCGCCACCATCGCCTCCAAGCAGCTGCTGGCGGCGGTGGGACAAAGCCGCCTTATCCAGCTGTGGGAACAGCTGTTTTCTATCTATGGCATTCACGTTGGCCAGATGCTGCTGACCCGCGCCGATATGGAAGACAGAGAGCGGTTCCTTAACGCCCGCGACACCCTGCGCGCCCTGCTGGATAACAGCATCGTCCCGGTCATTAACGAAAACGACGCCGTCGCCACCGCTGAAATCAAAGTAGGCGATAACGACAATCTCTCCGCGCTGGCGGCGATCCTCGCCGGGGCGGATAAACTGCTGCTGTTAACCGACCAGCCAGGCCTGTTCACCGCCGACCCGCGCAGCAACCCGCAGGCGGAGCTGATTAAAGACGTCTACGGCATCGACGACGCGCTACGCGCCATCGCCGGCGACAGCGTCTCCGGACTCGGCACCGGCGGCATGGGCACCAAGCTGCAGGCCGCGGACGTCGCCTGCCGGGCGGGGATTGATACCATTATCGCCGCCGGCAACCGCCCGGACGTCATCGGCCATGCGATGGAAGGCCTGCCGGTAGGCACCTGCTTCCACGCCCAGGAATCCCCGCTGGAGAACCGTAAGCGCTGGATCTTCGGCGCGCCGCCGGCGGGTGAAATCACCGTCGATGCGGGCGCAACCCAGGCGATCCTCGAAAGAGGCAGCTCGCTGTTGCCAAAAGGCATCAAAATCGTCAGCGGCAACTTCTCCCGCGGCGAAGTGATCCGCATCCGCAATAGCGAAGGACGCGATATCGCTCACGGCGTCAGCCGCTACAACAGCGATGCGCTGCGCCTTATCGCCGGCCAGCACTCGCAGCAAATCGATGCCATTCTGGGCTACGAATACGGCCCGGTGGCCGTCCACCGCGATGATATGATCATCCGTTAAGGAGCTGAAAATGCTGGAACAAATGGGCATTGCCGCCAAAGCGGCCTCCTGGCAGCTGGCGTTACTCTCCAGCCGGGAAAAGAACCAGGTACTGGAAAAGATCGCCGATTATCTGGAAGCGCAGACCGACGATATTCTGCGCGCCAACGCGGAAGATTTAGCCGAAGCGCGCGCCAATGGCCTGAGTGAAGCGATGCTCGATCGCCTCGCGCTGACCCCGGCGCGCCTGCGCGGCATCGCCAGCGATGTGCGCCAGGTGTGCAATCTGGCCGATCCGGTCGGCCAGGTGATCGACGGCGGGCTGCTGGACAGCGGTCTGCGTATTGAACGTCGCCGCGTCCCGCTGGGGGTGATTGGCGTGATTTATGAAGCACGTCCCAACGTGACGGTCGACGTCGCCTCCCTGTGTCTGAAAACCGGCAACGCGGCGATCCTGCGCGGCGGGAAAGAGACCTGGCGCACCAACGCCGCCACGGTGAAGGTGATCCAGCAGGCGCTGCAAGAGTGCGGTCTGCCGGCCGCCGCGGTACAGGCTATCGAAAGCCCGGATCGCGCGCTGGTGGGCGAAATGCTGAAGATGGATAAATACATCGATATGCTGATCCCCCGCGGCGGCGCTGGCCTGCACAAGCTGTGCCGTGAGCAGTCAACGATCCCGGTGATCACCGGCGGGATTGGCGTTTGCCATATCTTCGTTGATGAAACGGCCGAGATCGCCCCTGCGCTGAAGATCATCGTCAACGCCAAGACCCAGCGGCCGAGCACCTGTAATACCGTGGAAACGCTGCTGGTGCACCGCAACATCGCCGACACCTTCCTGCCGGCGTTAAGCAAGCAGATGGCCGAGAGCGGCGTCACCCTGCACGCCGCCCCTTCCGCCCTCTCCGCGCTGCAAAACGGCGCGGCGAAGGTCGAGCCGGTGAAAGCGGAGCAGTATGACGACGAGTATCTGTCGCTGGATCTGAACGTCAAAGTGGTGGCTGATATGGATGAGGCTATCGCCCATATCCGCGAGCATGGCACCCAGCACTCCGACGCTATCCTGACCCGCACCCTGCGTAACGCCAACCGCTTTATCAATGAAGTGGACTCTTCCGCCGTCTACGTGAACGCCTCCACGCGCTTCACCGACGGCGGCCAGTTCGGCCTTGGCGCGGAAGTAGCGGTCAGCACCCAGAAGCTGCACGCCCGCGGCCCGATGGGGCTGGAAGCGTTAACCACCTACAAGTGGATTGGTTTCGGCGACGATACCATTCGTGCGTAAATGAGAACGGGCGATGCAAAAATAGGCAGTTGATTCCACTGGCTATTGACGCATCGCCCGCTAAGTTCTAACCTTTTGCCTCGTGATTCACGCTCGTGAACACCTCTTGCAGGGCCGATATAGCTCAGTTGGTAGAGCAGCGCATTCGTAATGCGAAGGTCGTAGGTTCGACTCCTATTATCGGCACCATCTTTTCTAATAAAATCATGTGGTTACTATTGCATTGTTTTGCTTTGTTTAACACTAATGTGCAATTTTGCGCGTTGTGCGTGAGGCAAAATTGTGGCAGGTACAGTGAGATTGTGTGTGGCGCAATGCAAGGGTATGCTGACAGCATGTGTTACCTTGAAGCTCCCCCTCTATCTTGTCTTTTGAGCAATATTACTACTTTGATGGCTTCTGGTTATGGATGTTGTCAGAGATTGCTATCACAAGGGGAAGGTACTGAAAATTCATCCTAAACGATTGAGGCTAGCATGGAAAAGGAATTACAGCTCAAAGCTGATGAACAAATAAAAGCTTACTCCAAAAAAATCGGTTTTTTTACCTCAGAATATACAGTAGAAATACTCGCACAAAAAGTGCATGACGGTGAGTATACTGTCCCTGGATATCAGCGTGAGTATACTTGGGATGAACCAAGGAAATGTAAATTTATTGAGTCGCTTATCATAGGTCTTCCTATACCATTCATATTTTTCTGGATGAATGATGATACCGGAAAACTGGAAATTGTAGATGGTTCTCAGAGACTTAGAACTATTGAAGAATATTTTTATAATCGTTTAGTTCTTGATGGGCTAGAGCGGTTAGATCTTCTCAATGGTACAAAGTTTGAAGATTTGCCATTAGCACGCCAAAGAAAAATATTAAATCTATCTATCCGTGGAATTATACTATCTGACGATACTGATATGGAAGCAAGGGTTGATTTATTTGAAAGGATAAATACCGGTAGTAAAGTTGCTAATCCTGCGGAGGTTAGAAGAGGTGTATTACGTGGGCCATTTATGGATTTAATCAATGAATTGGCTGCTAATGAATTATTTATTAAATTAGCACCTGTATCTGCTAAGCAAAAAAGAGAACGAGAACCAGAAGAACTAGTAACTAGATTTTTTGCATACTCCGATGGTCTTGAGGGATATAGAGATGATGTATCATCATTTATATTTAGATATATAAAGCGAATGAATGATTTGTTCGAGGAGGATGCAGCTCTGGCTCAACAATATAGAGATCGTTTTTCTCGAATGTTAGCATTCGTAGAACAAAGTTTCCGTCTCGGATTTAAGAAAACAGTAAAAAGTACAACAACACCACGTGCTCGTTTCGAGTCTATTGCAATAGGCTCGCATTTAGCATTAGAAATTAATCATACGCTCCAAGTAACTAAGGAACAAACTGACGAAATATTGGAAAGTAATTCCTTCAAAGCTGAAATTCGATCTGATGGTGCTAACGCAATAAGAAGATTGCAGGGAAGAATTGGTTATATTAGAGATGCTCTTTTAGAGAGGGCTTGATCATGCAACTAGTAAAAGATGTATTTGATGAAAGAGTTGCTGATATCGAGAGCTATTTTGAATTGGTGAATAATGTTGAGCTTGCAATTGGCTCTGGAGGAGCGATATTCAGTGTTAATGGAACACCGTACCAAATAAATCCTGATCAGCAGAAGATAATGTATTCTGGAATATATCTTCATTTGTATAATTTGGTCGAGTCGACGATATCTATGTTAATAGATGCTGTCGAACGGCACGCGGCGCAAGGAATTAATGGGCAACTGGTTCTACTAACTGAAAAAATGAAGAAGCTGTATGTTAAATCTGTAGCAGCCCCTTTTGAATCAATAAATAATGATTTACGGTTAGAGAAAGCGTTAGAACTATTTGACCAAGTATTAAATATAAAACCTCTTGAACTTAGGATCCCACCGGGAGGCGGAGGCAATTGGGACTTAAAAGAAATAGAAAGGATAAGTAAGAGTATAGGTGTTGATGTCACCCTTCCCAGAGCGCTTAGGACAAAGGTAAATGCTCCATTTAGAGACGATAAAGGACCTATTCGGTTAGTTAAAGAAATAAGAAACAAATTAGCTCATGGTTCTCTTTCATTTACACAATGTGGTACGAACCATGTAGCCAGTGATTTTAGGCGGTTGATTGATATAGTCAAAGAATATTTAGCCTATATAATCCTGTCTTATGAAAACTTCATAACCGCACAAGGTTATAAGATTGCACAATGATATTTATTTGGCCAAGGACGTAATTATACTTTGGCCAATAATCTCTCCCAACTTGACCGGAACTGCATTTCCGATCATTTTAGCTAATGTAGCGACGCTTAGCGGGTTTTCATCATCATGAAACTTATAAGCTAAAGGAAATGATTGTAGTAATGCAGCCTCCCTTAGACTGATCGCTCGATCTTGCACAGGATGCCCAAATCTACCATTCCCATAACCATTACATTGAGTAGTAATTGTTGGTGATGGCTCATCCCATGTCATCCGTCCATAAACACTTGGATAAGTTTTTCCTGTCATTTTCTTATGGCAGCTAGCCCTTAATTCTTCCGGCCAATCCAGCCAAGAACCGCCAGGTTTTGAATATTGAATCCGCTTTAAGTTTATAGGGCTTAGAATTGATGAGCGATGTATAGGATCAGCTTTATCCTTTTCGCCTGCTGTTATGCGAGGAAGATGCTCAATCGCATCTCTTACAGTGACATATTTATCTGCAGTATGCGTAGCTGGTATTATTGATATATCGCTAACCTTTGATGCAATTAATACCAATCTTTTTCGCGTTTGAGGCATTCCATAATCAGGACAAAATACGATTTTATAATCAAATGAATAACCGTTATGCCGAAGAGTTGCTAAAAACGTATTAAAAACCCCCTGTTCTGCCAAGCCAGGAACATTTTCCATTGTAACGAAATCAGGAGTGATCTCATTAATCAGGCGCCCAAAGCTTTCCAGAAGGTTCCATCGTTTGTCAGGAGAAGTAGTTCGTTTAATATTTGCTCTGGAATATGTTGAGAAGGGTTGGCAAGGTGCACATCCAGCAAGGAGGGTGTAATCGCCGCCAGCCAAATACTTTGCAACATCATTTCCTGAAAGATGAGTTACATCTTGTTTTATAAATCTGGCGTTGTTATTGATTTCATACGCATAACGACAGGATTCCTCGATATCATATCCGGCAGTCACGGATATGCCTGAACGCTGGAGACCATGCGTTAGCCCCCCGGCTCCACAAAAAAGATCCACTGCCTTGATTTTTGTATGATTTTTCAACGTAAACCTCACTACTTAGACGTGGCGAATTATAGCAAAATTTACAATGATCATTGAGGGATTTTATTTTCTTTAAAATCATAGATATAGTTAATTTTTAAAGTTAATACTCACCAGTTAGATGTTGAGGTACTCTTTCCTGCCAGACTGCTCTCCTCCCGGAAAATAGTACCACTCTACATCCAGATAAAAGCCTCTCTGGGTTTACACCAAGGTTGCTTTCCCAGGAGACCGATGCACTTAAATTCCATGCGCTTATCGCTGAGCCAGGGCATTAAAACTGCCATCACTGTTCAGAGATAGCCCCATGGGCTTAGCAGTATCTCGATTATCAGTGGCTCATAGCCCCGTTAAGAAAGTGGCTCATCTTAATAATATTTTGTATCCAGCCCCCCTGTTCAAACCATTAATCCAGTAATTTCATCTCCAGCGCCCGGCTCATCGCTTGAGTGCGGCTATTCACTTTGAGCTTCGCGTAGATGTTTTTGATGTGCCATTTGACCGTCTCGGCAGAAATAGCGAGGGAGCGAGCGATTTCTTTGTTCATCTGACCTTCAGCGATCAGTTGTAATATCTGAAATTCTCGCTCGCTGAGTTCCCCTTGAATATCGGGGCTTCCACTATTAAACGGTGTTCCATCTGCAGGCGCGCGCTTGCCGGCCCAGGGTTCATGGACTATCCCTTCCTCAGTACAAGCCGAAGAGGTTTCATTCATACCGGCAAGCAAAGGTTGCAAGGTATCGCCAGCTTCAAGAAAGAGGCCTTTGAGATGCTGTTGTTCAGCCAGCTGCACGACTGGCTGAAATGTCGTGCGCGCAGCGGCAGTTTTGCCACTGTTCCACAAGGCCAATGACCAGAGCGTACGCAGACGCGCTGCGGTTAACCTGTCCCCCCGGTTTTCCTGATCAGGGACCATGTCAGCCAGGAGAATACAGGCTTGCGGCGCCTGGCCTCTGGCGAGAAGAAGGCGACAGTGGCTAAGGGATGCATACAGAACGATAGCGCGTTGACAGGGATGTTCGGCATCCATTCGGAAGCTGGCGGCCATTTGTTCAAGCTGTCGTTGCAGTTGCTCTGCGCCTGTGAAATTGCCGCGCTGCAGTCGCACCCTCACCTGCTCGGCTAACATCATGGCCTGGAGCCGTTGCCAGCCGCGAGACACGGCAAGACGCTGCGCATGCTCCAGCAATCGCTCGGCCTCATACGGCATATCGCTATCTAAGGCCTGACGCGCGAGATAGGTATAGCAACGACTCAGCGCGTCGGGTGGACTGAATCGGTCGATGAATTCGAGCCGGTCGGCTAACAGATGCTCGGGCGAGTCACCCCTCTGACATTCATAGGCTATCTCCGCCAGCAGCGGCGCCAGCGTCGCGCCACTGGTCGACTGGGTACCGGTATAACATTCAGCCTGGCGCAACGTTTTCTCTGCGTACCACCCGGCTTTTCCCAGATCGCCCTGACAAAGATAGCACTGGGCAATGATAAAAGCGCGATAAACCGAGACAAACAGATTATCTAAAGGACTTTCCGGAGAGGGCATATGCTGTTGAACCTCCAGCGCGTCGTGATAGCGCTGGTTAACAACATGGCAATAGCTGAGAATATTGCATATCAGACCATCAACCCAGGTGTCACCGCAGGGCACTTCGGCCAGCAACGGCTGAACAATAGCCAGACTCTCCGGGATGTTTTCCGCAAAGGCTTCGCAAATTGCCCGCACAACGCGCAATTTACACCAGGTGCTGCGGGTTAAATCCTCACGATGATGAAGTACCATCTGATCGAGGTTATCAAGCAGCTGCCTCGACTCATCAAAGTGGAAATAATGCGCCAGTGCCCAGGCCAGATTAATTTGCAGGTCAATGCGCGAAGGATCGGTGCTGGGCGGTAAATGATGCATCCATGAGATCAGGGTATCGATATCCCCTTCTTCCGCCAGTGACTGAGCGCTTGCGCCGTCCTGTACGGGGCTATGCACCGGCTTGCCTGCGCTGAGCGCATGGCGTACCGCCTCAGACCACAGCTTCTGTTCGACGAACCAATGACTGGCTAATTCATGTAGCTGTTTGCGATCAATATCGTTGTTCTGCTGCAGCATGGTCCGAAGATTTTCCTGCAACAGAGGATGGTAGCGGAACCAGTAGCCTTGTTCGTCAAGGGCTGACAAAAAAAGGTTGTGTCGCTCAATCCATGCCAGCATCGCTTTACTATCATCACGTCCAGTCACTGCATTGCATAATTCGGCATTTAACCGACTGAGGAAGGACGTTTTCACCAGAAAATCAAGAACCTCTTCCGGCAGCGGATCCAGTACCACCTCTTTCAGATAGCGGGCAATAGACCGTGTTCCTCCATGCATATTGCGCAACAGATGCTCGGGATCATGCTGTAATTCTGCGGACAATGAAGCGATCTTCATCCCTGCAATCCAGCCCTCTGTCACGGACTGTAGCCGCTGTGCATGGTGGTTGCTGAGGGGTAGCGCAACCGTGCGGCTAAAATAGTGTTTTGTTTCTTCGAGCGTGAATTGCAGGTCTCGATCATAGATTTCCACCAGTTGGTCCTGGGCCTGCAGCTGGCTCAGCGCAAGATTCGGGTGGAAACGGCTGCCAATGATCAGATGCAAAGCGGCAGGCGCATGCTTGATTAAATACCCCAGCGCTTCATAGACCCCACGATCGTTAATCACGTGGAAGTCGTCGATGATCAGGTATACGTCATGCGGGCAATAGTGTAGCTGGTTAATGAGCCCGGCCAGCAGTTGCTCGGAGCTGGAGAGCTTCTGTTCTTCCATGTCACGCCAGAAATCGGCGTCCCAGTCAGCATAGAGTGGACGCAATGCTTGCAGCAGATAAGGAATAAACTGCCATACGTCATCATCATCCTCATCGAGGCTCAGCCAGGCGATACGTTCCCCCTGCGCGACCATCTGCTGATGCCATTGCGCCAACAGCGTGGTTTTGCCAAATCCAGCGCCGGCGCAGACGACGCCCAGCCGGCACTGCTGAACGGGATTGAGAAGCTGAAGAAGCCGGGGGCGCTCCAGCAATTGTATCGAGGAGCGAGGCGGGACGAATTTGGTCAGGATTAACGGCAAGCCTCGCGTCAGCCGCAATGGCCCGGAGACCAGTGAGGGTGATTGACGACCTTCTAAATCCAATGGCTTCATCCGTGGTGTCTACTCGTTTTGTTTTTTTCAATTGTACGCCAGCCACCGGGATGACATGGGGCAGGCAAACTTTATGGCCACACAAAATTTAGAAAGTTTGACCTCAAGCATGAAAACCCCCACCTCCCCCCCCATGAAGGTGGCTTCGCACTATCTCTAACCGCTCGTAGATTCATTGCATGGGTGTGGCCAGGGTTATTCGCCCTGTCTGTTGGCCCCGCCTGGTGACCTTTATTGAGGAGAATTAAACGATGCTCAGCAAACAGGCGTTATTGCAGGCTTACCGCAAGATGCGGGAGATCAGGACCTTTGAAGAGCGGTTGCATCAGGAAAATACCAGCGGTGATATTCCGGGCTTCATTCACCTTTATACCGGTGAGGAGGCCATCGCGGTGGGGGTCTGCGAAAATTTAACGAGCGCAGATTTCATTGGTTCAACACACCGTGGACATGGCCACTGTATTGCTAAAGGTTGTGACATTCACGGCATGATGGCCGAAATATTCGGTAAGGACAGCGGGTTATGTCGCGGTAAGGGCGGGTCGATGCACATTGCCGATCTGTCGAAAGGAATGCTGGGGGCGAACGCTATCGTTGGGGGGGCCCCTCCACTGGCCATCGGCGCCGCGCTAACGGCAAAGACGCTAAAAACCGGCAACGTCGGTGTCTCTTTTACGGGCGATGGGGGTTCTAATCAGGGCCTGGTCTTTGAAGCCATCAATATGGCCGTCGTGCTCCAGCTTCCAGCCGTCTTTATTTTCGAGAACAACGGTTACGGCGAAGGGACCGGCCATGACTACGCCGTGGGTGGGCGTGATATCGCCCGGCGCGCCGCTGGCTTCGGCCTGCCGGCAGTGACCGTCGATGGCACCGATTTCTTTGCCGTTTATGAGGCAACCTCAGAGGCGGTCAAGCGTGCGCGAGAAGGCGGTGGCCCAAGCGTCATTGAGGCCAAAGCCTTCCGCTGGCATGGTCATTTTGAGGGCGATCCCGCGCTATACCGCGCGGAAGGTGAAGTGCAACGCCTGCGTGAACAACATGATCCGCTGAAGATTTTCACCGCTAAGGTCAAGCAACATATCACCCAGGAAGAACTGGCGGCGATTGACGAGGAAGTAGAAGCCCTGGTCAACGATGCCGTATTGAAGGCCCGCGCCGCTGCCTACCCGGCTCCGGAAGACCTGCTGACAGACGTGTACGTCTCATACTGAGGGTGATAACCATGACAATAAAAACCTATCGTGAAGCGGTCAAGGAAGCCCTGGCTCAGGAAATGGAACGCGATGAACGGGTGGTGCTCATCGGTGAAGACTTGCGTGGCGGTCATGGCGGAAATGCGCCCGAAGAGGCGAAGATTGAAGCCTTTGGCGGTGTACTGGGTGTCACTAAAGGGCTGTGGACGCAGTTCGGCTCCGATCGGGTGATCGACACGCCCATTACCGAGTCGGCCATTATCGGTATGGCGGCCGGCGCCGCAGCAACGGGGCTGCGGCCAGTCGCGGAATTGATGTTCATGGATTTTTTTGGTGTGAGTCACGATGCACTGTATAACCAAGCGGCTAAGTTCCGCTACATGTTTGGTGGCAAAGCCAGAGCTCCGCTGGTAATGCGAGGGATGATCGGCGCAGGGTTTTCCGCCGCGGCCCAGCATTCACAGTCACCCTATAATATCTTTGCCACCACGCCTGGACTGAAAGTGGTGGTGCCCTCGACGCCTTATGACGTCAAGGGTCTGTTAATCCAGTCCATTCGCGACGACGACCCGGTGGTATTCTGCGAGCATAAAATGCTGTACGACCTCAAGGGCGAGGTACCGGACGAGATCTATACCATCCCGCTAGGTGTAGCCAACTACACGCGCGAAGGGGAGGACGTCACCATCATTGCGTTGTCGGCAATGGTACATAAAGCAAACCAGGTGGCGGACAAACTGGCCAGAGAGGGGATCTCGGTCGAGGTGGTCGACCCGCGAACCATTTCGCCGCTGGATGAGGAAGGTATTCTGGAATCGGTGGCTTCCACGGGGCGGGTAGTGATTGTCGACGAATCCGCTGCACGCTTCGGTTTTGCTCATGATGTCGCGGCGCTGATTGCGTCCCAGGCATTCCATTTCCTCAAAGCGCCCGTTCTGCTGGTGACGCCGCCACACACGCCGGTCCCGTTCTCCCCTGCTCTCGAAAAACTCTGGATCCCTGGCGTTGAACGTATCGAAGCCGCCGTCCGTCAAGTGCTGGAGGATTAACCTATGAGCGAAATCAAGACGCTTGAAATGCCAAAGTGGGGGCTTTCCATGGAGGAAGGCTTGCTCGCTCGATGGGCAATCCAGGAGGGTGACGATTTCACCAGAGGGCAGGAAATCTGTGAGATTGAAACCAGTAAAATCGTCAATGTGCTGGAGGCACCTTTTGCCGGTACATTACGCCGGATAATCGCCCGGGAGGGTGAGACGCTTCAGGTTGGCGCCGTGCTGGCTCTGGTGGCTGACGCTTCAGTCAGCGATGCTGAACTGGACGAATTTGCTGCCAGTCTGGCGACGGTGAAACCCGCAGCCCCTGACCCGGAGGCTGCCGCGCCGGACGTAGCGGCACAGGCAGGCGCTAAGCCACCTTCCGTTGTTTCGCCGCCATCCAACAGTCCGGAGCCCCCTATTGGGCAGACCGTCATACCCGTCAGTCTGCAAGGCGTGACCGATGTGACTCAGGTTAATGCTACGCCCCATGCGTTACGACTGTCCGCCCGCTGGGGTGTCGACCTGAAAAAGGTCCGCGGCAGCGGGCGCGGGGATCGTATCTCTGTTTCTGATCTGGAAAGCGCGATCGTTGCCGCCGGCGGTCGCCTGGCCTCTCCGACGCCACCCGTTCGTCGCAGCAAAGCGCCCCGCTCGCATGCCGATGATAGCCAGGTATCGGCCACCCCGCTGGCGCGCCGCCTGGCCGGCAAGCTGGGTATCAACTTGCATGACTGCCGAAGCTGCGGTTCACGCGGTCGGGTGAGTCGCGATGATGTGCTGGCCGCGGCGTTGTTGCTCGACGGGCACCCGCCGGTCAGCCCTGTGCAGGAGAGTGCCCCGGCACCCTTTGAGAGCATCCCCATGTCCGGTATGCGGCGGGCGATCGCTTCTCGCCTGCAAACCTCCAAGCAACAGTCTCCCCATTTCCGTTTGAGTGTCGATCTCGATCTGGAACGACTGTTAGCGTTTCGTCAGGAAATTAACCGCGAAGTACCCGGCGTCAAGATTTCGGTTAACGACCTGCTGGTGAAAGCTTGTGCCCTGGCGCTGGTGGCCGTGCCAGACGTCAACATCCAGTTTGATGAAGCGACACAAAGTATCCGCCGCTTTGCGGATGCCGATATTTCAGTGGCTGTTGCGCTGCCTGACGGGCTAATTACCCCCATTGTTCGCTCGGCGAACCGGAAATCGATCAGCGACATATCGGCCGAAATTCACGCCCTGGTGACCAGGGCCAAAGCGGGCACGCTGAAGCCGGAAGAGTTCCAGGGGGGGACCTTTAGCGTGTCAAATTTGGGGATGCTCGGCATCCGACAGTTTGACGCCATCATCAATCCACCGCAAAGCGCAATCCTCGCCATTGGCACCGGCGAGATGCGGGCGGTAGTACGCGACGGGCAAATCGTCGCGCGCCACCAACTGACGGTATCGCTATCCTGCGATCACCGGGTCATCGATGGGGCGGCAGGTGCAGCTTTTCTCCAGGAACTCAAGCGACTGACTGAAACCCCTACCCTGATGTTTATCCAGGAGACGAGCTATGCACGATAATTACGATGTGCTGATCATCGGCGGGGGTCCAGGGGGATACGTTGCCGCCATCCGTGCCGGCCAGCTAGGGCTTCGTACCGCATTAGTTGAAAAACAACATCTGGGCGGCATCTGCCTGAACTGGGGATGCATTCCAACCAAGGCGCTGCTGCATGGCGCTGAGGTTGCGCACACTATCACCCATGCCAGTCAACTGGGCATCAGCGTGGGTGAGGTGAATGTCGATCTGCAGAAACTGGTGCAGTTTAGCCGTGCCGTTTCGCAACAGCTCACCGCTGGGGTTGCGTATCTGTTGAAGAAAAATGGCGTGAGGGTGATTGATGGTACCGCGCGGCTGCGCGGTAAGGGACAAATAACGGTAGCGGATGCCCGGGGGGAAGCGCACGATTACCGGGCCGATCACGTGATCCTGGCCACGGGCGCCCGACCACGCGCATTACCAGGCATAGCGCCAGATGGCGAATATATCTGGACCTATTACGAGGCACTACAGCCTAAGCGATTGCCCAGGTCGCTATTAATCATCGGTTCAGGCGCGATTGGCGTCGAGTTCGCCAGCCTTTATAACGATCTGGGCTGTAAAGTGACGCTGGTCGAGCTAGCGTCGCAGATTTTGCCCGTGGAAGATGCCGAAGTGTCAGCGGCGGTGCGTAAGTCATTCGAAAAGCGCGGGATTCAGGTCCATACCCAGACCCAGGTAACGCAAGTACAGCTCACCGATACCGGGGTGCGCTGTACAATGAAAAATACGAGCGCCGAATCTTTCCTGGAAGTCGAACGCGTGCTGCTGGCGGTTGGCGTACAGCCGAATATTGAAGATCTGGGGCTGGAAGCACTGGGCGTCGAGTTAGACCGCGGTTTTATCAAGACGGATGCGGCTTGTCGCACTAATGTATTTGGGCTTTATGCCATCGGCGATGTAGCCGGCCCGCCGTGTCTGGCGCACAAGGCCAGCCACGAAGGCGTGATCTGCATTGAGACACTGGCTGGTGTCGAAGGCACCCACCCTCTCGATCGCGACTATGTGCCCGGTTGCACTTATGCCCGGCCCCAGGTTGCCAGTCTGGGCCTGACGGAATCGACGGCCCTGGCCAGAGGACGACCCGTCAGGATCGGTAAGTTCTCTTATCAGAGCAATGGTAAGGCGCTGGCCAGCGGCGAGATGGAGGGTTTTGTGAAGACTATTTTCGATGCTGAAACCGGCGAGTTGCTGGGCGCGCATATGGTTGGCGCACAGGTCACGGAACAGATCCAGGGGTTTGGTATCGCCCGACACCTGGAGGCCACCGATGAAAGTCTCCTGTCGATGATCTTTGCGCATCCGACACTTTCCGAAGCGATGCATGAATCCATACTCGCGGCCTGTGACCAACCGTTGCATCAATAAGAAATAAGGGAGGCGATAGCGTCGTGATACGGAGTAAGTTGCCCGTTATCCCTCCCGCACTCCCCGACAGAAGATCCCCAACAACGGTTACGGCAGGATCTATTGATCTGAAACGCTAAGCGCCATGCGTAAATTCTGTATGTTTAGTAGACAACCAAACGACAGGAGGAGCGATCTATGACACAGCACGAAAGTTTTTGCCAGGCCTGCGGAATGCCGATGTCCGCACCTGATACGCAAGGGACCAGCGATAAATATTGCGCGTTTTGCAGCGACAGCGACGGTAATCTGAAATCCTGGGAAGAGGCCGTATCCGGTCTGGCGGCTTTTCTCGACTCCTGGCAAAAGGTGGGCGTAGCGGAATCACGGAAACGGGCAAAACGTTATCTGACGGCGATGCCTGCCTGGGCGCACAAAGCGGACGAGTAATTTGCCCGGGCGGCAGGATGAAATCAGTAAGGACAGATCGCCATGCCGACAACATTGCTATAGCGTTTTTGTACGCCATCCGGACAGGAATAAATACGCGTTTGGGGATGACGACCTGCAGGCTGGAGCATGAATGGATGCGTTCTTCATGCGGATGATATAAACGCCTGGCGTTCTCCCCCTTGTCCGGATGCGTTATTGTCTGGTTTTTAAGGGGTCGGTTTCTGTATTTAACCCGGCACTTCTCAGGTAATACAACATATTGATGTGATGAATCTCTCATTTCAACGATACCAACTGGACAATAAGTTATCGCGTGTGTTAGTTATTTAATCACGCAAGAGAACAGATTTAATTTAAACAAAAGTTAAACCTTTCTCACTTTGCTAAAAAATTGCATTGATAATGCTTTGGATCCCTGAACCATTATCAAAAGGGTATGTGAACAGAAAGCCCTCAGAGACGCGAGTCTCTGAGGGCTTTTTTTTGTTTTTTTATCTCAGGAGTAAATAAATGTCTAAAGAACGTCGTCTCTCAAGAATATTCGCAAAAGACGGTAAATCCGTGACCTTAGCGCTGGATGGCTACTATTTTTCCACGAAAACAAATGGTATTGATAATACGATAAATCAGCTCCCTGCTCTGGTGGAACACGGCCTGGATTGCGCGCTTGTCACGTACGGCATGTTGAAGAATTATCGGGAAGCATTGAACAGCGTTCCCGTTGTGTTACGCGTCGACAGCACGGTCAGTATCTTTGACAATACCGTTCCCGATACTACCCCCGTTTTTTCCGTCGAAGATGCGCTTAAAGTCGCTGCCGAGGGCGTGGTCTGCATGACCTTCCCCGGCGCCTTCAATGAAGAAAAAACCCACATTATGGCGATGCAACTCGCGCAAGCAGCGGATCGCTGGAACGTACCGCTGATTGTCGAATCGCTCCCGTATGGTTATCCCGTCACCAGCGATGACTCTAACAATCCGGCCATCATCGCTGCATCGGCCCGCGCAGCGGTGGAGTTGGGTGCGGACGTCATCAAAACGCGTTTTACTGGTTCACCAGAGGACCGACTGATCGTTGAAGCTGCTGGCGTGCCGGTGCTTGCCTTAGGGGGGCCAAAAACCGGCATCGATGGTTACTTCAAATTTGTTCAGCACTGTATGCAGATGGGTGCGAAAGGCGTGGCTGTGGGACGAAACATTACCCAGGATCCGCAGCCGGCGAAAGTGGTAGCAGGCCTGAATGCCATCATCCATGAAAACGCAACAGCGGAAGATGCATACAGCCTCTACATGGCTAAATAACATCGGAAATTAATATGATTTCAAATAACACCATCATCCCTTCCATCAGGAAGTATAAATACTTTGAGAAAGCATTATCCTGCCAGTCAGAATATGTGCTGCTATCCGAAGCGAATATCGGCAATCTGCAGTCGCTGATTGGCAAATGCCATCAAAGCGGTAAGAAGGTTCTCGTTCACCTTGAATTACTGGGCGGCTTCAAACCGGATCAGGCGGGGATCAATCTGCTGAAAAATTATTACAAGGTTGATGGTGTTATTTCTTCCAATCTCTCCGCGCTACGCTACGCCAAAAAAGAGGGATTGCTGACCGTATATCGGGTTTTACTTATCGATTCGCGATCGCTTGATCAGTCGCTCGATATTGTTAAGCACAGTCCACCGGACGCAATTGAAATCTTACCTGCTGAATATGCCTGCCAGTGTCTGGAGTTGATTAGCCGAAATTTGAAAGGCTTTGATGTGGTATTCATCGCCGGAGGCTTTGTTAAGCGCAAATACCTTGTAGATAAAATATTCCATGCCGGATTTAAAGGGATAACCACCAGCGAGCCCGGCTTATGGTAACCAATAAGGAGTCCACGCGAATGAAAGATGAATACGTCATGGGCATCGACAATGGTGGAACCGTCACCAAGGCAGCCATCTATGACCGTAAAGGACAGGTGCTCGCCATCGCCTCAAAATCCACGCAGATGCTGATACCCCGGGAATTCCACACAGAGCGCAGTATCGATGAGCTGTGGGCCGCTAATGTCGAAGTGATTAAAAAAGCGATTGAGCAATCAGGTATCGACGCCAGCCAGATAAAAGGAGTGGCCGTCACCGGTCATGGTAACGGTCTGTATCTGGTCGACGAAGAAGGTCACCCGGTGCGTAACGGCATTATATCCACCGATAGCCGGGCAAAAGAGTACGTTGAGAGATGGCAACGCTCACCAGAATTCCTTACCGACATTTTGCCAAAAACGATGCAGTCCATCTGGGCCGGACAACCTGTCGCCCTGCTGGCATGGCTGAAGGATTTCGAGCCCGAGACGTTGCAAAAAGCGCGTTATATTTTTATGGTCAAGGACCTGATCCGTTTTTACCTGACCGGAGAGGCTTTTCTTGAGCTGACCGATATCTCAGGGACCAACCTGATCAACGTACGTGACTGCAAGTATGACGATGAACTACTGGCATGGTGGGGACTTGATGAACTGCGGGACAAATTGCCCCCCATCAAACGCTCAACAGAATGCTGCGGAAAAATCACTGACGACGTGGCCCGTCTGACCGGTTTATGCGCAGGTACGCCGGTTTCTGGCGGGGTGTTTGATATCTCGGCCTCTTCCATTGCCTCGGGGATTAACAGTCTCGATAAGATGGCGATCGTCACCGGCACCTGGAGCATAAACGAATACGTTACCGACCACCCGGTTATTGATAAAGATCTGTTTATGACCTCCATTTATCCCATTGAAGGTAAATGGCTCATCACCGAGGCCAGCCCCACCTCCGCGAGCAACCTGGAGTGGTTTATTAACAACTTTATGGAGAGCGATCGGAAAACCTCCGCCGAACAAGGATCGTCGGTCTATGACCTGTGTAATAAGCTGGTTTCATCAACGACGCCGGATGAAAGCCACCTGCTGTTCTTTCCGTTCGTGTTTGGCTCTAACACCATTCCCGACGCCTCGGCCGGCTTTATCGGTGTCAACAGCTTTCATAAAAAAGCCCATTTTCTGCGGGCGATTTATGAGGGCGTGGCCTTCAGCCATCTCTACCACACCGAGCGCTTACGCAATATTAACCCGAAGCTAAGCCACACTATTCGTATTGCTGGCGGCGTCACGAACTCCCCGGTCTGGCTGCAGATATTCGCCGATATCTTCCAGGCCACGCTGGAAATCGTTGACGTCAAAGAGCACGGGACCCTGGGTACCGCGATGACCGCCGCCGTTATGGTGGGCTGGTTTGCGGAGGTATTTGCTGCCTCAAACGATATGGTCCATGTCTCACGCACCGTCTCCCCTAATCCGGAAAACCACCGGGTCTACCAGACCAAATACCAGCTTTATAAAAACCTGTTATCAGAAATGCAGTCGCCGTGGAAAAGCTGCAGTAACTACATCGCGCACTAAGTGAGGAAAAAATGGATCTGAATTTAACGAATCGTACGGCCATCGTGACAGGCGGCGCAACCGGCCTGGGGAGAGAGTTTGTTCTTTCTCTCGCCAAAGAAGGCGTCAATATCTGCTTTACCTATATGCGTGAGGAAGAGCATCCCGAACGGCTGATCGAAACGGTGAAGACCAGCGCGAACGTAGAGATCATCGCGGTCAAAACCGATCTCTCTGACGAGCAGAGCCGGGAAAATCTGTTTGCCACCTGTATCGACAGACTGGGCAAAGCCGACATTCTGGTGAATAACGCCGGGATCTGGCTGAGCGGCTACGTCACCGAGATCAGCCCGCAGGACTGGGATCTGGTTATGAATGTCAATCTGAAAGCCATCTTCCATCTCAGCCAGCTGTTTGTAAATCACTGCCTGCAGCATGAACAGATGGGCAGCATTCTGAATATTACCTCGCAGGCCGCGTTCCACGGCTCCACGACGGGACATGCGCACTACGCGGCAAGTAAGGCCGGCCTGGTCGCCTTTGCTATCTCTCTGGCGCGGGAAGTCGCCAAACAAAAAATCAATGTGAACAATATCGCCGTCGGGATCATGGATACTGCGATGATCCGTAAGAACATTGAGCAAAACCCTGACTATTACGTCAGTCGTATTCCGGTGGGCCGCGTGGCCCAGCCGCAAGAAATTGCCGACATCGGTGTCTTCATGGTTTCTCCTAAGACCAGCTATATGACGGGAGCAACTCTGGACGTTACCGGCGGTATGTTGATGCGTTAATCTAGGGAGAATCATTATGAAATGTCTGGCAATTGCCGATCTGTTTATCAATGCAGCGATGATGGAATCAGGACTGAAAGCGCTCAGGGATAACGGGATTGAAGTAGAAGTACGCGAGTGGTCACATGACTCCGTTGAGAAACTTCAGGAAGATAATCTGCGGGTTGAACAGGAAGGAGCAGAAGCCGTGGCCTTACCGGAAGCGCTGCTTCAGGGAACGGATGATATTGACATCCTGATCACTCAGTTTGCCCCCGTCAATACTGCGGTGTTCGATAAACTACCAAAGCTGAAATATGTAGGCGTGCTCCGCGGTGGTGTGGAAAACGTGAATCTTCAGGTGGCGAACGCCCGGGGCGTTGAGGTGATGAACACCCCGGGGCGTAACGCTCGCAGCGTCGCCGAATTCACGGTCGGCATGATCCTGGCGGAAATGCGCAATATTGCCCGTTCACACGATGCCCTGCGTGACAAATACTGGCGTAAAGACAGCCCGAACCATCAGGCAATCCCTGAGCTTGGCGGAAAAGTCGTGGGGCTGGTTGGCCTCGGTCATATTGCCCAACTGGTCGCGGGATTTCTCAGCGGCTTTGGCACGGAGATTATCTTTTACGATAAGTACGTTGCAGGCCATGAACGTTATGAGAAAGTCGATTCTCTGGACGAACTGGTACAACGCGCCGACGTTATCTCGTTACATGCTCGCCTGACGCCGGAAACCGAAAATCTGATTAACGCACACCATTTCGCGCTGATGAAGCGCAGTGCCATCATTGTTAACACAGCACGCTCCGGGTTAATCAATGAAAAAGAGATGATTGATGCGCTCAGATCCGGGCAAATCATGGGCGCCGCGCTTGATACGTTTGATGACGAGCCGCTTCCTGACGACAGTGAATTCTATACTCTGAATAACGTGACCATTACGCCGCATATTGCCGGGAGTACCATTGACGCATTCAGTAATTCGCCCAAACTCTTCGCTGAGATCCTTTTAAAGAAACTCAGTTAAATACTAAAAGAACCATTAAAGGTATTAACAGGGCCCAATGGGCACGGGTTTACTCGTGCCCAATTCGCCCGCCTTTTAAGGAATCATTATGGATATTATCAACAGCATTATTAGTCTGGGGGCATCAGTAATGATGCCAGTAATATTCTTTATTATAGCGCTTTGCTTTGGCGTTAAAATCGGTACGGCATTTAAAGCAGGAATGCTGGTAGGCATTGGTTTTGAAGGGGTGGGGCTGGTGATTGGCCTGCTGCTGACAAACCTGGGCCCGGCATCGCAGGCGATGGTTGAGCGTATCGGCCTGCAGTTAACGGTCGTTGATACCGGTTGGCCTACCGCATCGACCATTGGCTGGGGTTCGCCGCTGATGCTGCCCGTCGTGGTGGGCTTTATCGTCATCAACCTGGCCATGCTTCTGTTGAAATTAACCAAAACGGTGAATATCGATATTTTTAACTACTGGATCTTCCTGATCATGGGGTCCGTGGTCTATGCCGGAACGGGAAATTACTGGCTTTCGGTCGGTATTACATTCGCTATTTTTGTGTTGACGCTATTGGCGGCAGATTTAACGGCTCCATATTTACAAAAAAACTATAATCTAAAAGGGATATCATTCCCACATCTTACCTGTATAGCTTACGTGCCGTTTGGCATTGCCTGTAATTACATCATTGATAAGATCCCGCTTATCAATAAAATCAATTTCGATCCGGAAAGTATTAATAAAAAATTCGGCGTTTTTGGCGAGCCTCTTACCCTGGGGTTTGTGCTGGGACTGCTGTTGGCCTTCCTGGCTGGATATGACGTTTCCGCTGCCGTTTCACTGGCCATTAAGGTTTCAGCCGCCATGCTGCTGCTGCCTAAAATGATTGAAATTCTGGTGCAAGGATTGTTGATTGTCCGTGATGCCGCTGAAGCAAAACTGAAGGCTAAATTCCCGGGGCGCGATTTTTACATCGGGATGGATACGGCGTTATTGATCGGGGAACCTTCGGTGCTGGCGACCGGTCTGCTGTTAATCCCTATGGCTGTGGTGCTGTCTATCATTCTGCCCGGCAACCGCGTACTGCCCTTTGTCGATCTGGCTTCATTAATGTTCCTGCTGGCAATGGTCACGCCGTTCTGTAAACGAAATATGTTCCGCATGTTCATAACCGGAACCCTGATCGTGACCTGCATCCTGTATGTCGGGACGGACATTTCGCAAGAATACACTCAGGCGGCGGTGAACTCGCATATTCCGGTGCCGGAAGGGATGGCCGAGATCACCAATATCGTCGGCGGCGCCACGACGCCTGTCGGCTGGCTGGCCGTCAAATTTGGCGAGTTTTTTAGCGCCACACCTTAGTACAAGGCCACTCAAGTAAACAGAGGGCAAACTGTTGCCCTCTGTTTCTTCCTCTTATTCTGTGCGCTGAATAGCTAGCTCAGCTAAGCCCCTGGTTTGAACATCTGACCAGCGCGTCCGCCCCCTGCGCGGCGAGGTGGCTCATTTCTTTTGCGCCCCCTCACGTTTTCAACCCAACCTGCTATGCTCCTTCTTTCCCTGTTCTCTGGAGAACTCAATGCTGACCATCTGGGGCCGAAAAACCTCCTCTAACGTGCAGGCGCTGATGTGGTGTGTTGGCGAGCTTGGGCTGGACTATCTCCGGTTCGACGTGGGGCATCGCTATGGTGGTACCGACGGCGAGGCGTTTTATCAGCTCAATCCCAATCGCACGGTGCCAGTGCTGCAGGATGGCGATAATCCGCCGCTGTGGGAAACGGGCGCGATCCTTCGCTATTTAGCCAGTCGCTACGCCGATGACGCCTTCTGGCCGGGCGACCTGCTGGCCCGCACTGAGGTTGATCGCTGGGCCGAGTGGTCAAAGCAGAATATCGCCCTCGGCTTTACGGCGCCGGTGTTCTGGCACGTGGTGCGCACGCTTGCCGCCGAACGGGATCAGCAGGCCATCGCCGCGGCGGTGACGGCCCTGGAGCAAAAGCTGGCGATTGCCGAGGCACGTCTCGCCGGCAGTCGCTATCTGGTGGGCGAGACGTTCACCCTGGCCGACATCCAGTTTGGTCATGTGCTGTACCGCTACTTTGCCATCGATATCACCCGTCGTCCCCTCCCCATCTTGCGGCGTATTATGCACGGCTAACCGCACGGCCCGCCTTTCGCCAGCACGTCATGGTCAGCTACGACGAACTGAAGGTCTGAAGATGGTCGGTAGCGCCTTACGACGCTACCGACATGCCGGTTAACGCGCCATCAGAACAAACACGCCCCAGCCGAGATATTCCCGGGTCCAGGTGACATGGTGCAGCGGCGCGGTGGTCAACTGCTGGCGAACCTCCGGCGCGAAGTCATCGTGCGGATTGGCCTCCAGCCAGCGGCGCATCGTCAGCCATTTCGCCGCTTCATAACGATCCCAGCCCTCCTGGTCGGCCAGCACCATCTCCACCACGTCATAGCCCAGTTCGCCAAAGTGAGCGACCAGCGCCGGCAGCGTCAGGAAGTCATCGGGTGACTGCGCGCCGCAGGCGGTCGCCTCTTCTGCGGTGGCCGGAAGTTTGCGCCACCATGGCTCGCCGATGAGCAACATGCCGCCTGGGTTAAGGCTCTGCTTCAGCAGCTCAATCGTGCCGGCCACTCCGCCGCCGATCCACGTTGCCCCCACGCAGGCGGCAATATCGCATGGCTGGCTGGCGACATATCCGCTGGCATCCTGATGCACAAAGGTCACCCGGTCGCTGACGCCGAGCGCCTCTGCCCGGGCGGCCGCCTGCTGACTGAACAGCAGACTCATGTCCACCCCGGTGCCGACGATCTGATGATCGCGCGCCCAGCTACAGAGCATCTCGCCGGAGCCGCTGCCGAGGTCAAGAATGGTGGTGCCCGGCGCCATTCGCAGCGCCCGTCCCAGCGTGGCGTACTTTTCCGGGGTAAAAGGGTTATGAATACGGTGTTCGCTTTCACTGATAGTAAAAATGCGTGGGATATCGATCATGAGGTTTTCTCCTTGAGAGCCATACGCCCGGACAGCGACCCTGCCCGGGTCGCTATTTCAGCGGTTGTCCGGCTGCGCGCGAACGTTATTCAAACCGGTCGTGTTGATCCGGTACGGCTGACCATTCACCGACTTAATCAGCTTTTTGGTTTTGAGCTTTTTGAAGACCGCAAGGGTGCAGTCGCTCAGCAACAGCCCTTCGCGGGTGTAGCATTCAACGGCGGTAATGCGGCCGGAGGTATCGCGGACGTGCGCAATACGGCCACCTTTGGCGAGTACGTGTAAGGTCCGTTGTTCCTGACGGGATAAATTCATACTGAAACCTGTTCATTATCATGTGCGAAAACATGCCTACACCCGCAGGTGTGTGCGTAAGGTTTAAGCGCAGCGATAATCAGTCCGGCCTGGGCAGGTCGGGAAGCTGATTATCTGATAATGACATTCTCCAGCATCGAAGCCTCTATGAGCATTGAAAGGTATTTACCCGCTGAATACTAACACCCTCGTTTCATAAGGGTATTGCACAGATTAAAAACTGTGATCGGTGTTACGATTTACCCTCAACCTTCTCCACATTTTGCGCTATCCGCCATCCGCTCTGTTCCTCAACGTTAGCCTCCACCTTATCTCCCCTCCGCATTGTTAAATAATTGTTGTTAGATCACAAAATAGAAACAAAAAGCCTATTTCGTACGCATTTTATAAAAATGTAGATATTTTTAATTTATGGCTACGAAATGAACATCACCCTGACCTTATAGCGAGGAACGATTCTGATGAACGCCCTGACCGCAGTAAAACCGACACCCGCACCGTTAGCCCAGCAATACCCTGGCTTTACCGTCGCCCCTTCCGCCCAGTCGCCGCGCCTGCTGGAGCTCACCTTTTCCGCCGAAACGACCACGCAGTTCCTGCAGCAGGTCGCGCAGTGGCCGGTGCAGGCGCTGGAGTATAAATCTTTCCTACGCTTCCAGGTCGGCAAGATCCTCGACGATCTGTGCGGCAACCAGCTGCAGCCGTTGCTGATCAAAACATTGCTCGATCGTGCGGAAGGCGCGCTGCTGATCAATGGCGAAGGGATCGATAACGTCAGCCAGGCCGAAGAGATGGTCAAGCTGGCCACCGCCGTCGCCCACCTGATTGGCCGTTCCAACTTCGACGCCATGAGCGGCCAGTATTACGCCCGCTTCGTGGTGAAAAACGTCGATAACTCCGACAGCTATCTGCGCCAGCCGCACCGCGTGATGGAGCTACACAACGACGGCACCTACGTCGAAGAGCAAACCGACTACGTGTTAATGATGAAGATCGACGAGCAGAACATGCAGGGCGGCAATTCCCTGCTGCTGCATCTGGATGACTGGGAACATCTTGACGAATTTTTCCGCGACCCGCTGGCTCGCCGCCCGATGCGCTGGGCCGCGCCGCCGAGCAAAAACGTCAGCAAGGATGTTTTCCACCCGGTGTTCGACGTCGATTCGCTGGGCCGCCCGGTCATGCGCTATATCGACCAGTTCGTCCAGCCAAAAGATTTCGAAGAGGGTACCTGGCTGAGCCGCCTTTCCGACGCGCTGGAAACCAGCAAAAACATCCTTTCAATACCGGTGCCGGTGGGCAAATTCCTGCTGATTAACAATCTGTTCTGGCTGCACGGCCGCGACCGTTTTACGCCGCACCCGGACCTGCGCCGCGAGCTGATGCGCCAGCGCGGCTACTTTGCGTATTCCACGAATCATTACCAGACTCATCAATAAGGGTTCTCAGGCGAAGGAATTGAGCGGATGTATGATTTCGTGATTATCGGCGGCGGCATCATCGGCATGTCGACCGCCATGCAGTTAATTGAGATTTACCCGGACGCCCGCATTGCGCTGCTGGAAAAAGAGACCGGTCCGGCCTGCCATCAGACTGGCCACAACAGCGGCGTGATCCACGCCGGGGTGTATTACACCCCCGGCAGCCTCAAGGCGCAGTTTTGCCTCGCCGGCAACCGCGCCACCAAAGCGTTTTGCGAGCAGAACGGCATCCGCTATGACGTCTGCGGCAAAATGCTGGTCGCCACCTCGCCGCTGGAGATGGAGCGGATGCGCGCCCTGTGGGATCGCACCGCCGCCAACGGCCTGCAGCGCGAGTGGCTAAGCGCCGGGGAGCTACGCGAGCGCGAACCGAACATCAGCGGGCTCGGCGGGATCTTCGTCCCTTCCAGCGGCATCGTCAGCTACCGCGACGTGGCGGCGGCGATGGCGAAAAACTTCGAATCGAAAGGCGGAACGATCGTCTACGACGCCGAAGTCAGCGCCCTGAAAGAACATGCCAGCGGCGTGGTGATCCGCACCCGCCAGGGCGCCGAATATGAGGCCTCCACGCTGATCGCCTGTTCGGGCTTGATGGCCGATCGGCTGGTAAAAATGCTCGGCGTCGATCCCGGGTTTATCATCTGTCCGTTCCGCGGCGAGTATTTCCAGCTGGCGCCGCAGCACAACCAGATCGTCAACCATCTGATCTATCCGATCCCCGATCCGGCGATGCCGTTCCTCGGCGTCCACCTGACCCGCATGATCGACGGTAGCGTCACTGTCGGCCCTAACGCGGTGCTGGCGCTGAAGCGTGAAGGCTACCGCAAGCGCGATATCTCGCTGGCCGATACCCTCGAGATCCTGACCTCGCCCGGCATTCGCCGGGTACTGCACAACAACCTGCGCGCCGGACTGGGCGAAATGAAAAATTCGCTGTGCAGAAGCGGCTATCTGCGGCTGGTGCAGAAATACTGCCCGGGTCTGACGCTGAGCGATTTACGCCCTTGGCCCGCCGGCGTGCGGGCGCAGGCCGTCTCGCCGCAGGGCAAGCTGATCGACGATTTTCTCTTCGTCACCACCGCGCGTTCCATTCACACCTGCAATGCGCCATCGCCGGCGGCCACCTCCGCTATCCCGATCGGCGCGCACATCGTCAGCAAGGTACAGACCCTGCTGGAAAGCCAGAGCAACCCCGGACGCACGCTGCGTGCGGCACGTAGCGTGGAGACACTACACGCCGCTTTTACCCGTTAACCCCCTGAAGACAGGAAGCGATTATGCAACTCAACGATATGACACTGTTTCGCCAGCAGGCGCTGATCGATGGTCAGTGGCGCGATACGCCCAACGGCGATGTGATTGCGGTGACCAACCCGGCCAACGGCGAGCAGCTCGGCAGTGTGCCGAAAATGGGCGCCGACGAAACCCGCGAAGCAATTGAAGCCGCCAATCGCGCTCTTTCCGCCTGGCGTGCCCTGACCGCCAAAGAGCGGGCGAATATTTTGCGCCGCTGGTTCGATCTTATGCTGGAGAATCAGGACGATCTCGCCCGCCTGATGACCCTCGAGCAGGGAAAACCGCTGGCGGAAGCCAAAGGCGAAATCAGCTACGCCGCCTCCTTTATTGAGTGGTTCGCCGAAGAAGGTAAGCGCATTTACGGCGATACCATTCCCGGCCATCAGGCCGACAAACGCCTGCTGGTGATTAAGCAGCCCATCGGCGTTACCGCCGCCATCACCCCGTGGAACTTCCCGGCGGCGATGATCACCCGCAAAGCCGGCCCGGCGCTGGCCGCCGGCTGCACCATGGTCCTGAAACCGGCCAGCCAGACGCCGTTTTCCGCGCTGGCGCTGGCCGAACTGGCGAATCGCGCCGGGATCCCCGCCGGAGTGTTCAACGTGGTCACCGGCTCCGCCGGCGCGGTCGGAGGCGAACTGACCAGCAACCCGCTGGTGCGCAAGCTCTCCTTTACCGGCTCGACCGAGATTGGCCGCCAGCTGATGGAGCAGTGCGCGAAAGACATCAAAAAAGTCTCCCTGGAGCTGGGCGGCAACGCGCCGTTTATCGTCTTTGACGATGCCGACCTCGATAAAGCCGTCGAGGGGGCGCTGGCGTCGAAGTTCCGCAACGCCGGACAGACCTGCGTCTGCGCCAACCGCCTGTACGTCCAGGACGGGGTGTATGACCGTTTCGCCGAGAAGCTGCAGCAGGCGGTGGAAAAACTGCGCATTGGCGACGGCCTGCAGGACGGCGTCACCACCGGCCCGCTGATCGACGAGAAAGCCGTGGCCAAAGTTGAAGAACACATTGCCGATGCCATCGCCAAAGGCGCGAAGGTGGTCACCGGCGGCAAACCGCACGCCCTGGGCGGCAACTTCTTCCAGCCGACCATCCTGGTCAACGTTCCCGACAGCGCCAAAGTGGCGAAAGAGGAGACCTTCGGCCCGCTGGCCCCGCTGTTCCGCTTTAAAGATGAAGCCGACGTCATTGCCCAGGCCAACGATACCGAATTCGGCCTCGCTGCCTATTTCTACGCCCGCGATCTGAGCCGCGTCTTCCGCGTCGGCGAAGCGCTGGAGTACGGCATCATCGGCATCAACACCGGCATTATCTCCACCGAAGTCGCGCCGTTCGGCGGCGTCAAGGCCTCCGGCCTCGGCCGCGAAGGGTCGAAGTACGGCATCGAAGACTATTTAGAAATCAAATATATGTGTATTGGCCTGTAACAGGAGCGACGGATGAACAGCAATAAAGCAATGATGGCGCGTCGCAGCGACGCAGTCCCGCGCGGCGTCGGCCAGATCCACCCTATTTTCGCCGAACGGGCGGAGAACTGCCGGGTGTGGGACGTCGAAGGGCGGGAATATCTCGATTTTGCCGGCGGGATCGCGGTGCTCAATACCGGGCATCTTCATCCGCAGATTGTCGCCGCCGTGGAAGACCAGCTGAAAAAGCTGTCGCATACCTGCTTCCAGGTGCTGGCCTACGAGCCCTACCTGGCGCTGTGTGAAAAGATGAACCAGAAGGTGCCCGGTGATTTTGCCAAGAAAACCCTGCTGGTCACCACCGGGTCGGAAGCGGTGGAGAACGCGGTGAAAATCGCCCGCGCGGCAACCGGGCGCAGCGGCGCTATCGCCTTCACCGGCGCCTATCACGGCCGTACCCATTACACCCTGTCGCTAACCGGGAAAGTGAACCCGTATTCCGCCGGTATGGGGTTAATGCCGGGCCACGTCTACCGCGCCCTCTACCCGTGCGCGCTGCACGGCGTCAGCGATGACGAGGCGATCGCCAGCATTCATCGCATCTTCAAAAACGATGCCGCGCCGGAAGATATCGCCGCCATCATTATCGAGCCGGTGCAGGGTGAAGGCGGATTCTATGCCGCCTCCCCGGCCTTTATGCAGCGCCTGCGCGCCCTATGCGACGAGCACGGCATCATGCTGATCGCCGATGAGGTCCAGAGCGGCGCGGGCCGTACCGGCACGCTGTTCGCCATGGAGCAGATGGGCGTGGCGGCGGATATCACCACCTTCGCCAAATCCATCGCCGGTGGCTTCCCGCTGGCGGGCGTCACCGGTCGCGCGGAGGTGATGGACGCCATCGCCCCCGGCGGACTGGGCGGCACCTACGCCGGCAACCCCATCGCCTGCGCCGCCGCCCTGGCGGTATTGCAGATTTTCGAGCAGGAAAACCTGTTGGAAAAAGCCAACCAGCTCGGCGATACCCTGCGCCAGGGCCTGCTGGCGATCGCTGAAGAGCACCCGGAGATCGGCGATGTGCGCGGTCTGGGGGCGATGATCGCCATCGAGCTGTTTGAAGAGGGCGACCGCAGCAGGCCGAACGCCAGGCTGACGGCGGATATTGTCGCCCGCGCGCGAGACAAAGGCCTGATCCTGCTCTCCTGCGGGCCGTACTACAACGTGCTGCGCATCCTGGTGCCGCTGACCATCGAACAGGCGCAGATCGAGCAGGGGCTGAAGATCATCGCCGACTGCTTTAGCGAGGCGAAACAGGCATAGAACAACAGACATGCGGACACGAAGTACGTTTGTAAGGGAATGAAGACGAGACCTGCAAAACAACAATAATACGCGTGCCCCGGCGCGGGAACGTCGGGGCGCTCTCCCAGGTGACACACTTCGAGAGGGTAAATGATGGGGCAACTGTCGCAATCACAGGATTTAGGGGCGGGGCTGAAGTCGCGCCACGTCACGATGTTATCTATCGCCGGGGTGATCGGCGCGAGTTTATTTGTCGGTTCCAGCGTCGCCATTGCCGAGGCGGGCCCGGCGGTGCTGCTGGCCTATCTGTTTGCCGGGCTGCTGGTAGTGATGATAATGCGTATGCTGGCCGAAATGGCGGTTGCCACGCCGGATACCGGCTCCTTTTCCACCTACGCCGATAAAGCCATCGGCCGCTGGGCGGGGTATACCATCGGCTGGCTGTACTGGTGGTTCTGGGTTCTGGTTATTCCGCTGGAAGCCAATATCGCGGCGATTATTCTGCATTCGTGGGTCCCGGGCGTCCCGGTGTGGTTGTTCTCGCTGGTCATCACTCTCGCCCTCACCGGCAGTAACCTGCTGAGCGTCAAAAACTACGGCGAATTCGAGTTCTGGCTGGCGCTGTGCAAAGTGATCGCGATACTGGCGTTTATCGTCCTCGGCGCGGTCGCCATTACCGGCTTTTATCCGTATGCCGAGGTCAGCGGCATTTCGCGTCTGTGGGATCACGGCGGCTTTATGCCGAACGGCTTCGGCGCGGTGCTGAGCGCGATGCTGATCACCATGTTCTCGTTTATGGGCGCAGAGATCGTCACCATTGCCGCCGCCGAATCGGACACGCCGGATAAACACATCGTCCGCGCCACCAACTCGGTGATCTGGCGTATCTCTATTTTTTATCTGTGCTCGATCTTTATCGTCGTCGCCCTGATCCCCTGGAATATGCCGGGGCTGAAGAGCATCGGTTCCTATCGCTCAGTGCTGGAGCTGCTGCATATTCCCTACGCGAAGCTGATTATGGACGGTGTGATCCTCCTGTCGGTCACCAGCTGTCTGAACTCGGCGCTGTATACCGCCTCGCGGATGCTCTACTCCCTGAGCCGTCGCGGCGATGCGCCGGCCATCATGGGCCGGACCAACCGCAGCAAAACGCCGTACGTGGCGGTCCTGCTCTCCACCGGCGCGGCGTTCCTTACCGTGGTGGTGAACTACTATGCCCCTGCGAAGGTGTTTAAATTTCTCATCGACAGCTCCGGCGCCATCGCCCTGCTGGTCTATCTGGTGATTGCCGTTTCACAACTGCGGATGCGTAAAATCCTTCAGGCGCAAGGCGGCGAAATCCGTCTGAGAATGTGGCTCTATCCGTACCTGACCTGGCTGGTGATCGCCTTTATCACCTTCGTGCTGGTGGTGATGCTGTTCCGTCCGGCACAGCAGCTGGAGGTGATCTCTACCGGCCTGTTAGCATTGGGAATTATTTGTACGGTACCGATTATGTCGCGCTGGAAAAAGCTGGTATTGTGGCAAAAACTGCCGCTGCAAAATACGCGTTAACCCTGTTCCCGGCGCCCGCCGGGAAGAGTATTCAGGAGTAAGAACATGACCGCCATTTCCCAGGCGACGGCCATTGACGGGTACCGTTGGTTGAAAAACGACATCATCCGCGGGGTCTACCAGCCCGATGAGAAGCTGCGGATGAGCCTGTTAACCTCGCGCTATGCCCTGGGGGTCGGTCCGCTGCGCGAGGCGCTCTCGCAGCTGGTGGCCGAGCGGCTGGTGACGGTGGTTAATCAGAAAGGCTATCGGGTGGCGCCCATGTCGGAACAGGAGCTACTCGATATCTTTGACGCGCGCGCCAACATGGAAGCCATGTTGGTGCGTCTCGCCATCGAACGCGGCGGCGACGAGTGGGAAGCGGAGCTGCTGGCCCGCGCCCATCTGCTCAACAAGCTGGAGTCCTCTGACGCCAGTGAGCGCTTACTCGATGAATGGGACCAGCGCCATCAGGCGTTTCATACCGCCATCGTCGCCGGCTGCGGCTCGCAGTACTTACTCCAGATGCGCGAACGGCTGTTCGATCTGGCGGCGCGCTACCGCTTCATCTGGCTGCGCACCACCGTGCTGTCGGTAGAGATGCTGGAAGATAAGCATGTTCAACACCAGACCCTGCTGGACGCCATTCTGGCGCGCGATGCCGGGCGAGCCAGCGCGCTGATGCGCGAGCACTTACTGACCCCGATCCCGATTATTCAGCAGGCGATGGCTGGCAAGCTGCAGCCACAGGTAGGGTGAGTCAGAGGGCGGGGTTGGGAGTACTGATGAGGCGGCAAAGTCTTCGCTACGCTTCTCCACGCCGCACGGGCGCGGAGAAATCGTATCCGTAGATCAATCAGGCCCGCAGGCGAACCGGTTCGCTGAAATCGTCGGCCGGTTCCAGCTTCAGATTAAAGGTGGTCAACAGCGCCGCGGCGCGGTCGTGAAACTCGCGTAGCGTTTTTTCCAGTCTGTCGCTCACTTCCGGGTCGTCAATGTCGACCGCCTGCCATGTGCCCTCTTTATTGAACAGGCCAAACTGGTAGCTGTAGGTGAAACGTGACTCTTGTGCTTCCATTTCCATCCACCAGCCCCAGAACTCACGCTTCTCCGGTGCGGGCTTAACGTTGACGCAAACTGCCAGGCAATCGAAAAAGAAACGGTTGTCATGGCACTGCTCTTCGCGAATGTAAGGCCCCAGCGCCGTGAATTTCTTGATCAACTTACTTTTCAGGTGTCCACTCGGTAACGTCATTGCGATCTCCTTTAGTGATGCAACTGTTTTACCAAACCAATAGAATTTAGCAATAAATTAACCAAATCTATGATTAATCCAGCGGGCGATCTGTCGTAATGCGTGATCAAAATTGCGATACACCGGGTTAAACGGGATCTCCAGCAGTTTGCCATCGGCGGATGACGAGGTGATTAACCGCGACTCCTCTTCGGGGCTGAACGGATCGTCCTTCCAGAAGCCGGAAAGCATCGGCGTTGGGCAACGGCGCCCCAGCAGTCCCTGGGTTTTTAAAGAATAGCGGTTGAGCTCCACGCGCAGCGCTTCGTCAGACGCGTCATGCATGCCCAGCCGCGAGGCCAGCACGTCGAGATACATCTCCGGCACGCGGCCCTGATGCAGGGGATCCACCAGCAGGCCGTGAACCACCGGGCCCAGGCAGGCTACAGCCTTCAGCCGCTGCGGCTCCAGGTAGCCCAGACGCACCGCGATATTCGCGCCAAAGCGGAAGCCGAAGGCGGCGACCCGGGTATGGTCAATCCATGGTACATTTTCCAGATGACGCAGCGCGTGCTGATGCAGCAGGCTGGTGTCCTGATTGAGCGTCCATTTTGACGAGAAGCCGATGGAGGGCATATCAATGGTCAGCATGGCAATGCCGAGCGGTGAGAAGTAATTCTCATACAGGTTGTAATAATCAGTCTGCAGCGAGTCCAGCCCGCCGCACATCAGCACCGTCGGAAACGGCCCCTCGCCTTTCGGCATATGCAGAAAGCCGGTTATCGGCGAACCGCCAGGGATAGTGAACTCCAGCTCGCGCAGCGAGCCCGGCAGCCGCTGGGCCGCTTCTTCATAGGCCCGGTTGGCCAAAGCCTGCGCCTGTTCAGCCAGCTCATCGCCTTTAATATGCGGATAAGCGGCAATGCTATACAGATTCGAGGCGTGCAGCCAGTGACGGCCGCTCAGCAAAGGATCGGCTTCCTGTCCGGCCTTTTGTTGCCACAGCATCGCCTCTTTCGCCCACTCAAAGATCCAGTTGCCGCCGCGATAGCCGATGACGGTATCGAACAGCTCCGGATCGGTTCGTTCGGCCTCGCTCATCACAATACGCGCCTGCACATCAAGGATCTCCTGCGGGGTCACACCGCGCCAGATCCACATCAGGCGGTTGATCAACCGGTACCAGTGATCCACATGATTGCCGCTCAGCGCCGACTGCATCGCCTGGGGTTTTCCGGCAGAAAACCGACGCACCAGCGTAGAAGTTTCGGGATGTTTGAAGCGAGGTTTAAACAGCGTTTCGCTGAGGTTAGCCTGTGACATGTGCAGTCTCCGTCGTAGTGCCACTCCTGTTATTGTAACCTGCTAAAGGATAAAAAAAACCACGCCCGGCAAGCCGGGCGTGGTAAATAGCACTGTCCTGTAGAATTAACGACCTGCGATAGGCGGTACAAATACCACGCCCATATCCCACGGCTGCTCAATCCAGGTATCCTGCGGAATATCCACCACGTAATCGTCCACCAGCGGGCGGCCTGCCGGCTTGGCGAAAATGGTGACAAAGTGCGCTTTTGGATACATTTCGCGGATCGCCACGGCGGTACCGCCGGTATCTACCAGATCGTCGATGACGATAAAGCCTTCGCCATCGCCTTCCGCGCGTTTCAGCACTTTCAGCTCGCGCTGGTTATCATGGTCGTAGCTGGAAATGCATACGGTATCAACATGACGAATGCCCAGTTCACGCGCCAGTAAGGCTCCCGGTACCAGTCCACCGCGGCTCACGGCAATAATGCCTTTCCATTGCTCAACCGGCAGCAGACGGCTGGCCAGTTTGCGGGCGTGAATCTGCAACATGTCCCAGGTGACGACGTATTTTTCGCTCATGTGAAGTGTCCCAGCCTGTGTAATACGGCTTAAATAATGTTCGAGGGGGAAAATGGTTGCGCGAGATTATAGAGATCTGACGCACTAAAAACCAGTGTTAAGCGGTTTGCGCAACGCTTTTTGCGTTGTTTACACTACCTGCGGCGGTGGAAAGTGGTATTCTCAACCCCATCGCGCAAGCCCGGGCTTGTTGTGTATTTTAATGCTAACCCTCGTCCTGCAACCGCTGTATGCAGGCGTCTGTAAGGAGACTTACCGTGTCTGAACTGTCTCAATTATCCCCGCAACCGCTTTGGGATATTTTTGCCAAGATTTGCTCCATCCCGCACCCGTCCTATCACGAAGAGCAGCTCGCCGAGCACATCATGGGTTGGGCAAAAGAAAAAGGCTTACACGCGGAACGCGACCAGGTTGGCAACATTCTGATTCGTAAAGGCGCGACTGCCGGTATGGAAAACCGCAAACCGGTAGCGCTGCAGGCACACCTCGATATGGTGCCGCAGAAAAATAACGACACCGTCCACGACTTCGTTAAAGATCCGATCCAGCCGTACATTGACGGCGAATGGGTGAAAGCGCGCGGCACCACGCTGGGCGCGGACAACGGCATCGGGATGGCATCCGCACTGGCGGTGCTGGCCGACGACAGCGTCGCTCACGGCCCGCTGGAAGTGCTGCTGACCATGACCGAAGAGGCCGGTATGGACGGCGCGTTTGGTCTGCAGGCCAACTGGCTGCAGGCCGATATCCTGATCAATACCGACTCCGAAGAAGAAGGCGAAATCTACATGGGTTGCGCCGGCGGAATCGATTTCACCTCTAACCTGGCGCTGACCCGCGAAGCGATTCCGGCCGGCTTCCAGAGCTTTAAAGTAACCTTAAAAGGGCTGAAGGGCGGCCACTCCGGCGGTGACATTCACCTGGGTCTGGGTAACGCCAACAAGCTGCTGTCGCGCTTCCTCGCCGGCCACGCCGATGAGCTGGATTTGCGTCTGGTCGATTTCAACGGCGGTACGTTGCGCAACGCCATCCCACGCGAAGCATACGCGACCGTCGCCGTCGCCGCGGATAAAGCCGATGCGCTGAAAGCGCTGGTCAATACTTACCAGACGCTGCTGAAAAACGAGCTGGAGGCCAAAGAGAAGAACCTGGTGGTGCTCCTGGAAGCGGTCGATAACGACAAAGCGGCGCTGACTCAGGCTTCCCGCGACGGTTTCATCCGCCTGCTGAACGCCACGCCGAACGGCGTTATTCGCAACTCTGACGTGGCGAAAGGCGTAGTGGAAACCTCGCTGAACGTCGGCGTCGTCACCATGACCGATGACAACGTACAGATCCACTGTCTGATCCGCTCGCTGATCGACAGCGGTAAAGACTATGTCGTCAGCATGCTGGATTCACTGGGCAAACTGGCCGGGGCGAAAACCGAAGCCAAAGGCGCTTACCCAGGCTGGCAGCCGGATGCCAACTCGCCGGTGATGCACCTGGTGCGCGAGACCTATCAGCGTCTGTTCAACAAGACGCCGAACATCCAGATTATCCACGCCGGTCTGGAATGCGGTCTGTTCAAAAAACCGTATCCGGAGATGGACATGGTCTCCATCGGGCCAACCATTACCGGCCCGCACTCCCCGGATGAGCAGGTACATATCGAGAGCGTCGGCCAGTACTGGACACTGCTGACCGAGCTACTGAAAGCCATTCCGGCTAAATAAGCACCACAACCGGCGGCTGTCTGCCGCCGGTTTTCCCCCGCATCACCGTAGTGCCACGCGTTTTTCCATTCGGTAGTTAATAAACCACTCCCCACGGGCAGCCACCCGCTGCTCCGCCACCACGTCAAAACCATGGGCCGTAAAACAGGGCTTTGCGGTAATGCTCGCGTCCACCGTCAGGATTTGCTCTGGATACTGAGCGCAGAGCGCCTCGATAAGCGCGCCGCCGATACCCTGGCGGGCATGATCCGGCGAGACAAAGAGTAAATCGATATGCGTCCCGATGGCGGTGATAAAGCCAACCGGCTGGCTGTTGACCACAGCCACCCGCCCGATTGAGTCAGCCAGCTTTTGTCGCCAGCGCGTCTCATCCACCTGCGCCCAGGCCGCGATCTGCGCCGGAGTATAGTCCCGACTGGCCGTTTCCCGCACTGCGCGCAGGAAAATCTGGCAGAGCAGGGACAAATCACTGTCGCGGTAAGCACGAATATCCATGGTTAAATCCCTAATAAAAGCTGCCTTTCCAGCTGCGGATCGAGCAGCGTCACGTGGAGCCCAACCAGGCGCACGCCCCGTCCGCCGCGGCGCTCATCCCAGGCTTTCTGCGCGGTGGCAATCAGATCTTCTTTGTTCAGCCGCGGCCAGACGTGCTCCTGAGTGGTCAGCTGGAAGTCATTGAATTTCAATTTAATCCCCTGACGGGCGATCAGCAGGTCCGGTTTGACCTTCGCCAGCCGCCGCTCCAGCTCGGGATAAAGATGTTCGATAATCGCTTCGCACTCTGACCATTCATGAATATCTTCCGCTAAGGTGCGCTCCACGCCCACCGATTTTCGTTGCCGATCGTTATGGATTTCCCGCTCATCAATCCCGTGGCTGCGCTCCCACAGAATACGTCCGAATTTACCGAAGCGCTTGAGCAGCATAGCCAGATCGCTGTTCTGCACATCGCCACAGGTACGCAGACCCATATTTTCCAGCTTCGCCGCCGATACCTTCCCGACGCCGGGTATTTTCGCCAGCGGCAGCGCCCGCACAAACTCGGCTACCTGATGGGGAGCGATAACGAACTGGCCGTTCGGTTTATTCATGTCGGAGGCGATTTTGGCGAGAAACTTTACCGGCGCCACGCCCGCCGAGGCGGTGAGATGCAGCTCCCGTTCGATGGTTTCGCGGATCTCCTGAGCTATCAGGGTGGCCGACCCGTGACAATGCACGCTGTCGCTGACGTCAAGGTAGGCTTCATCCAGCGACAGCGGCTCAATGCGCGAAGTATAGCGGGAGAAAATTTCGCGGATATGGTTCGAGGCTTCTTTGTAGGCATCGAAGCGGCCGGGAAGTAGCGTGAGATGAGGGCACAGCTTGAGCGCTGTCGCCGTCGGCATGGCGCTGCGCACGCCAAACTTACGCGCAGGATAGTTCGCGGTACTAATCACGCCACGCTGTACCCGACTGCCGCCTATCGCGAGCGGAATATCGCGCAACGCCGGATTGTCGCGCATCTCCACCGCCGCAAAGAAACAGTCCATATCGACATGGATAATTTTACGCATCGTCAGACTCAACACTGTATACCCATACAGCATAGCAAAATCAGGTACGAATTTTATGCTTTTTTTATTTCATCGGCTAAAAAAGCGGTTAAAACATAAAACTGCAATAAATAATGTTTATTTTCATTGAGTTAAAAGATAAATCAGGAAGATGTAATCATGAAGAAAATACTTACCGCGCTTTGCCTGCTGGCCACCGCCACCGCCAGCGCCTGGGCCGCACCACAGCTGATAGCCCACCGCGGCGGCACCGGCGATGCGCCAGAAAATACCCTGCCGGCCATTAAGCTGGCGCTGGAAAATCACGCCGAGGCCATCTGGGTGACGGTACAGCTAAGCCGCGACGGCGTGCCGGTGCTCTATCGGTCAAGCGATCTTTCCGCCCTGACCAATGCCGAGGGTAAGGTCTCAAGCTTAAGCGCCGCCGAGCTGGCGAACGTCGATGCTGGCTGGAAATGGGGGGATGACAGCCACCCGTGGCGCGGTAAGCAGGCCACTATTCCGACCTTGCAAAGCGTTTTACAGCAATGGCCGCACACTTTTTTCTATATCGATATCAAATCTCCGGATGCCGATCCGGCGATAATGGGTGAACGCCTGCTCGAAGTGTTAAAAGCCACCAACAGCCTCGATCGCGTGCGGGTTTATTCTACCGAAGACCGCTATATCGCCGCCCTGCCGCCAGCCATCCCTCGCTTTGTCACTCGCAGTGAAACCCGCACCAGGCTTGCCAATATTTCGCTCAGCCATCAGTGCCAGCCAGGGAGTCAACGCGATGGTGAGCAGTGGTATGGACTGGAGCTGAAGCGCAAGGTGGAGGTGGTGGAGAAGTTTACCCTTGGGGAAGGGAGCTCCCCGGCGACGCTTACCTGGGATAAAGAGGCGATGGATTGTTTCCGTTCGCAGGGCAAAGCGCACATTATTTTCTTCGGTATCAACAGTGCGGAAGACTACCGCACGGCGAAGGAGCTGGGCGCCGACGGGGTGATGGTGGATTCTCCGGCACAGGCGAAAAGCTGGCAGTAAGGGAGTCAACGGCTAAAAAGGCCACGAAAGCGGCCTCACATTGCTGGCATGTTGTTGCCGGGTGGCGGCTGGCGCCTTACCCGGCCTACAAAACCGAAGCAGCAGACCCGGCAAGCGCAGCGCCACCGGGCACGGAGCCGCTTTATGCCGGGTGGCGGCTGCGCCTGACCCGGCCTACAAAACCGAAGCCGCAGGTCCGGCATGCGCAGCGCCGCCGGGCATTACAAAATACGCCGCTGCTGACGCTGCGCCTCGCGAGCGAGACGTTTCTTACGCGCGTCACACGGTTCCGGACAGTCGCAGACTTTCTCCAGCCCCAGCGACGAGATCCCGCCGCAGCTGCCCTGAATGCTCTTACGCTTCACCAGGTAGCCCAGCGACATCCCGAGGATCACCAGCGCAAAAATCACAAAGGTTGCGACAAATACCGTCAGCATCATCAGCCTCCAAAGTCGTCGAGCATGATGTTCTCATCTTCGACGCCCAGGTCTTTGAGCATTTTAATCACCGCGGCGTTCATCACCGGCGGCCCGCACATATAGAACTCGCAATCTTCCGGGGCCGGGTGATCGCGCAGATAGTTTTCATACAGAACATTATGGATAAAGCCCGTATGCCCGGTCCAGTTATCTTCCGGCAGCGGATCGGAGAGCGCCACGTGGAAAGTAAAGTTTGGATTGTCGCGCGCCAGCTGTTCAAACTCCTCATCGTAGAACATCTCGCGCAGCGAACGGGCGCCGTACCAGAAGCTGATTTTGCGCGTGCTGTGCAGCCGCTTAAGCTGATCAAAGATATGCGAGCGCATCGGCGCCATGCCGGCGCCGCCGCCGATAAACACCATCTCAGCGTCGGTCTCTTTAGCAAAGAACTCGCCGAACGGCCCGGAAATCGTCACCTTATCGCCAGGCTTCAGCGACCAGATATAGGACGACATGATCCCCGGCGGCGCATCCGGTACTTTCGGCGGCGGCGTGGCGATGCGCACGTTGAGCATAATGATGCCCTTCTCTTCCGGATAGTTAGCCATCGAGTAGGCGCGCAGGGTCGGCTCTTTCACCTCAGAGACATAGCGGAACAGATTGAATTTGTCCCAGTCTGAGCGATATTCATCGGGAATATCAAAGTCGGCATAGGCCACTTTATGCGGCGGGCATTCAATCTGAATAAAGCCCCCGGCGCGGAACGGCACCACCTCCCCTTCCGGGATCCGCAGCTTGAGCTCTTTAATGAAAGTGGCTTTGTTATCGTTAGAGATAACTTCGCACTCCCATTTTTTGACGCCAAAAATCTCTTCCGGCAGCTCGATCTTCATGTTCTGCTTCACCGCCACCTGGCAGGCCAGACGGCAACCGGCTTTGGCATCCCGCTTGGTAATATGCGAAAGCTCGGTCGGCAGGATATCGCCGCCGCCCTCTTTAACCGTCACCCGACACTGGCCGCAGGAGCCGCCGCCGCCGCAGGCGGAGGAGACAAAAATCCCGTTGCTGGACAGCGTGTTCAGCAGTTTGTCGCCCGCCGGGGTGCGGATCTGCTTATCCGCTTCGTTATTGATCTCAATAACCACGTCGCCCGCGTTCACCAGCTTTGAGCGCGCTGCCAGGATAAGCCCTGACAGCACCAGCACAATCAGCGTGAACATCACGACGCCAAGAATAATTTCCATACTTATTCGCCCTTATAGCTGCACGCCGGAGAAGGACATAAAGCCCAGCGCCATCAGTCCGGTGGTGATAAAGGTGATCCCTAACCCGCGCAGACCGGCGGGCACGTTGGCGTACTTCATTTTTTCGCGGATCCCCGCCATCGCGACGATCGCCAGCATCCAGCCGATGCCGGAACCAAAGCCGTAAACAATGGATTCCGGGAAGTTGTAATCGCGCTGCACCATGAACGACACGCCGCCGAAAATCGCACAGTTGACCGCAATCAGCGGCAGGAAGATCCCCAGCGCGTTGTACAGCGCCGGGAAGTATTTATCGAGGATCATCTCAAGTATTTGCACCAGCGCGGCGATCACTCCGATAAAGGTGATGAAGTTAAGAAAGCTGAGATCCACCCCCTCAACCAGCGCGCCGTCGCGCAGCACCAGGTTATAGACCAGGTTATTGATTGGCACGGCAAGCCCCAGCACTACCGTCACCGCGACGCCGAGGCCGAAGGCGGTGGAGACCTTTTTCGACACCGCAAGAAAGGTGCACATCCCAAGGAAGAAGGCCAGCGCCATGTTCTCAACGAACACCGCGCGGACAAACAGGCTGATATAATGAGCCATCACCGATTACTCCTTTTCCTGCTGCTCAGGCTTCCAGCTACGCAGGGCCCAGATCAGCAAACCGATAATGAAGAACGCGCTCGGCGCCAGCAGGAACAGGCCGTTCGGCTGATACCAGCCGCCGTTCTGTACCGTTTCCAGCACCGTGATACCGAACAGCTTGCCGCTACCGATAAGCTCGCGCAGGAAACCGACGATAATCAGGATCGCGCCATAGCCGAGACCGTTGCCAATACCGTCCATAAAGCTCGCCAGCGGCGGCGACTTCATGGCGTAGGCTTCGGCGCGCCCCATCACGATGCAGTTGGTGATGATAAGCCCGACGAATACCGACAACTGCTTGGAGGTCTCATAGGCGAAAGCCCGCAGCAGTTGATCCACCACGATAACCAGCGAGGCGATGATCGCCATCTGCACGATGATGCGCACGCTATTGGGAATATGGTGGCGGATCATCGAGATAAACATGCTGGAGAACGCCGTCACCAGCGTCACCGCAATGGTCATCACGAAGGCGGTTTCCAGTTTGGTGGTTACCGCCAGCGCGGAGCAGACGCCGAGCACCTGCAGGGCGATGGGGTTATTGGCGATAAGCGGCCCCACCAGCACGCGCTTCACCTCTTTCATATCGCTCTGTTCAGCCATTATTCAGCCCTCCCTCACGCACTTTTTTCAGGAACGGACCAAAGCCCAGTTCGCCCATCCAGAAATCAAAGCTATGCTGCACGCCGTTTGACGTCAGCGTGGCGCCGGATAAACCGTCAACCGCGTGGAGATCGCCGGCGCGCGCGCCGCCTTTCACCACCCGGAGTGCCGGCATGCCGCTGTCATCCAGCACCTGCTTGCCAATAAACTGCTGGCGCCAGTTCGGGTTCTCAACTTCGCCGCCCAGCCCCGGGGTTTCCCCCTGATCGTAATAAGTGATGCCTTTCACCGTGCGGCCATCGACGTCCAGCGCCACAAAGGCGTACATCATCGACCACAGGCCATTGCCGTAGATCGGCAGTACCATCTGCTCAATCTTCTGCTGCGCGTCGCGCACCAGATAAATTTCCGCCAGGTTGCTACGCCGCTTAATGCCGGCCGGATCCTGACTGGCGTCGAGCGCGATGCTCTGCTGCGGATCTTTCAGCGCCTGGGCCTGATTAAATTTACCCGGGTCTTTATCCAGCAGCTCGCCGGTCGCCAGATTCACCAGCCGCGGGGTAATGCGCGCCGCGAAGGTATCGGCTACCGCATCGGCATCCATCCCGGGCTGCATCAGGCCGGCGACGGCCAGAATATTGCGCTGCTTATCCAGCGCCCGCTGCGCCTGCTGGCGGGATTTCAGCCCCACGGCCGAGCCCGCTACCACGATGGAGCAGACCAGACAAAGCACCAGCACCACCAGCAGCGTTTTGCCGATGCTATCGTTACTTTTCTTCTCAGCCACGCGACTTCCTCCGCTTAATATTGGCCTGCACCACCAGGTAATCGAACAGCGGTGCGAAGAGGTTGGCGAAGAGGATGGCCAGCATCATCCCTTCCGGATAAGCCGGGTTCACCACGCGGATCAGTACACACATCACGCCGATCAGCACGCCGTAACTCCATTTTCCTTTATCGGTAAACGAGGCGGATACCGGGTCCGTCGCCATAAACATCATGCCGAAGGCAAAACCACCGAGCACCAGGTGCCAGTACCACGGCATAGCGAACATCGGGTTGGTGTCGGAGCCGATAACGTTAAACAGGGTGGCAGTGGCGATCATGCCGATCATCACCCCGGCGACAATGCGCCAGGACGCGACGCGGCCAAAAAGAATGATCGCCCCGCCAATCAGGATCATCAGCGTCGAGACTTCGCCTATTGAGCCGGGAATGTTGCCGAGGAAGGCGTCCATCCAGCTCACCGGGATGCCGGTCGCCACATTCACCAGCGCTTCACCGCCGCCGCTGGCCCACTGGGAGAGCGGCGTGGCGCCGGAGAAACCGTCTGCCGCCGTCCATACCAGGTCGCCGGAAATCTGCGCCGGATAGGCAAAGAACAGGAACGCGCGCCCCGCCAGCGCCGGGTTGAGGAAGTTGCGCCCGGTGCCGCCGAAAATCTCTTTGGCAATCACCACGCCGAATGAGATCCCCAGCGCCGCCTGCCATAGCGGCAGCGTGGGCGGCACAATCAGCGCAAACAGAATCGAGGTAACGAAAAAGCCTTCGTTGATCTCATGTTTGCGCACGATAGCGAACAGCACTTCCCAGAATCCACCGACGATAAAGACGGTGAGGTAGATAGGCAGAAAGAAGACCGCGCCCAGGGTCATCATGCTAAGCCAGCCGGCGTCGGCGTTGAAGCTGACCCCTAACCACTGGGCGACGCTATAGTGCCAGTTGTTGGCAATGACCTGCTGCAGCTGTTCGGCGCCGTACAGTTTGTGCAGCGCCGGAATGGTCTGCAAGCCGACGTTGTACATGCCCCAGAACATCGCCGGGAACACCGCAAACCAGACAAGGATCATCATCCGCTTGAGGTCGATGGCGTCGCGCACGTGCGCCGCGCCGCGGGTGACCTGCCCTGGCGTGTAGAAGATGGTCGCCGCCGCTTCATACAGCGGGTAATATTTTTCCAGCTTGCCGCCATGCGTGAAATGCGGCTCAAGTTTCTCAATCAGGTGCTTTAAGCCCATCTCTTATCCTTCCTGCTCAATCTGGGTTAACACGCTGCGCAGCGCCGGGCCGTATTCATATTTGCCCGGACAAACGTAGGTGCAGAGCGCCAGATCTTCTTCATCCAGCTCCAGACAGCCCAGCGCCTGGGCGCTATCGGTGTCCCCGGCCAGCAGATCGCGCAGCAATATGGTCGGCAGAATATCCAGCGGCATGACCCGCTCGTAGTTGCCGATAGGCACCATCGCCCGCTCGCCGCCGTGAGTATCAGTGGAAAAATTAAAGCGCTTGCGCTTAAAGAAATGACCAAGGGTGGTGCGGGTAATCGAGAACTTCTCTTTGCCCGGCATCACCCAGCCAAACAGCTCTTTTTCCCGACCTTCCCGAACCACGCTCACCTGCAGATGGAAACGCCCGAGGAAAGCGTGCGGGCCGTGGGCGCGGGTGCCGCTAAGTACCGAGCCGGAAATAACGCGGTTTTCACCCGCTTCCAGCTCGCCCGCCAACAGATCGTCCAGGCTGGCGCCCAGCGTCGTTTTGACCAGCCGCGGCGACTTTACCTGCGGGCCGCCGAGCGCAATCACCCGTTCGCAGTTCAGCTCGCCTTCAAGGAAAAGCTGACCGATAGCGATCGCATCCTGATAATTGAGGTGCCAGACCTGCTTATTCAGGCTCACTGGCTCCAGGAAGTGAATATGCGTTCCCGGCAGCCCCGCCGGGTGCGGCCCGGAGAACTGATTAAAACAGACCTGGCCGGCAGGATGGCCACCCAGCTTGCCGCCGCTGGGCTGGCAGACGTGCACTTTCCCGTCGGTCAGACGCGTCAGCACGGTAAGTCCGGCGTCAAAAGCGGCGCGTTCGGCCAGAATAATCGGCTGCGGCTCTGCTGCCAGCGGGTTGGTATCCATGGCGTTGACAAAAATAGCGGCGGGCACGCTGCCCGGGCGCGGCGTTTTACTGAACGGCCGGGTACGCAGTGCGGTCCACAGGCCCGACGCCAGCAGTTGCTGCTGTACGGTGTCGCGCGGCAGGTCGGCCAGCGCGTCCGCGGCGTAGCGGGTAAACGTCACCGCGTCATTGCCCTCGATATCTATCACCACCGACTGCAACACGCGCCGTTCACCGCGATGAATCGCGCTGACGACCCCGCTCGCCGGGGCAGTAAAGCAGACGCCGGGGATCTTTTTATCTTCAAACAGGATCTGACCTTTTTTGACCCGATCGCCTTCTTTGACCGCCATCGCGGGACGCATACCGACGTACTCTTCACCGAGTAGCGCGACGCGCTTCACCGCTGGCGCGGGAGAAATCTGCTGTAATGGCATGCCAGCTATGGGCAAATCCAGCCCTTTCGTGATTTTAATCATATTGTTAGCAGGTATCCGTAACCTCAACCCCGATGCATGCCGGGGCCAGCTTATTGACAGAATGGCAGAGAAGAAAGGGCGAAACAGCGCCCGTAGCGCTCAGAGCGGAAGAGAAGCATCCTTTCTTACTCTGGTGATGAACCGGCGCAAGTGTAACATTTCGTGAGCGACGGCTGTAGCGCGAGGGGCAATAAGTGCTTCTAAAATGCGAGCTATTGCGCAAAGTTCTCACTGTGTTTTTGTCGCAGGCAGGTTATAAAGTGAGGCTAAATTGTAAACGCCGCCACGTCGCCCTTGCGAAAAAATGCCGTGATGCTAATGTGAGCGCTCTAAATCCAGAAAACTCTGATTTCGGGTCTCTCTTGCCGTCCTGGCAATGTGGCTATTTTGTTTTATCAAGGAACAAGCAGTATGCGCAAAATCGCATTATTTATTGCGATGCTTCTGCTGCCGTGCGTGTCATTTGCCGGGCTGCTCAGCAGCAACAGCCCGACGACGCCGGTTAGCAAAGAATACAAGCAGCAATTAATGGGTTCACCGGTTTACATTGAGATCTTTAAAGAAGAGCGCATGCTCGACCTTTACGTCAAAATGGGTGAGACCTACCAGCTTCTCGATAGCTATCGGATCTGTAACTACTCCGGTGGCCTCGGTCCGAAACAGCGCCAGGGCGATTTCAAGAGTCCGGAAGGGTTCTATAACGTCACCCGCAGCCAGCTCAAACCTGACAGCCGCTTCTATAAAGCGATTAACATCGGCTTCCCGAACGCCTACGATCGCGCCCATGGTTATGAAGGGAAATATTTGATGATCCACGGCGACTGCGTCTCTATCGGCTGCTACGCCATGACCGACAGCGGGATCGATGAGATCTTCCAGTTCGTGACCGGCGCTTTAGTCTTCGGCCAGCCAAGCGTGCAGGTGAGTATCTATCCGTTCCGCATGACCAACGCTAACATGGAACGCCACAAATACTCCTACTATGCGGATTTCTGGAAACAGCTTAAGCCTGGCTATGACTATTTCCAGCAGACCCACAAGCCGCCGATCGTGTCAGTGACCGACGGCCGCTATGTGGTGAGCAAGCCGCTCAGTCACGAAGTTGTCCAGCCGCAGCTGGCCTCAAACTATACGCTCCCCGAGACAAAATAACGCCCACTCGCCTGGCATGATCTTGTGCCAGGTTTCATTGGCCGTCAGCGGCTGCGTGGCGATAACCGTGACCACATCGTTGGGTGTGGTCTCGCGTTGAAAGTCGATCTCCACATCCTGGTCCAGCAGTTTTGCCACCCCGAACGGCGCCCGCCGGGTGATCCAGTGCAGATTGGTCGAGCAGAACGCCATCACGTAGCGTCCGTCCGACAGCAGCATGTTGAACACCCCTTTCTCACGCAGCTCACCCGCCAGGGTGGCGATATACTTGAAAACGCCCAGCATATTGCCCGGCGTGCGCGGGTAGCGCTCGGTTAAGCGGTGCAGCAACCAACAAAACGCTTTTTCACTGTCGGTCTCGCCCACCGGATGGAAATTGCCGGTTTTCAGCGATTTATAGCCTTTAAGCTGCCCATTGTGCGCGTAGGTCCAGTTGCGCCCCCACAGTTCACGGGTAAACGGATGGGTGTTCTCCAGGGCCACCATCCCGCGATTGGCCTGACGGATATGGGCGACGACGGAACAGGACTTAATCGGGTAATCCTGGACCAGTTTCGCGATCGGCGACTGAAAGCTCGGCTGCGGATCTTTGAATGTGCGACAGCCTTTACCTTCATAGAAGGTGATGCCCCAGCCGTCTTTATGCGGCCCCGTCCCGCCGCCGCGCTGCACCAGCCCGGTAAAGCTAAAACAGATATCTGTTGGCACATTGGCGCTCATCCCGAGCAGTTCGCACATAGGTCACCTCACCATCACAAATCATGACGGCGCCGGAGCGAGGCCGCCGTCAACAGTACACACTCGCCTGCCTGTTAGCCTTTCGCCATCTCTTTTTCGATCAGCATAATCAGGATATGGATCACTTTGATGTGGATCTCCTGGATGCGGTCGGCGTAACCAAAGTGCGGCACGCGAATTTCAACATCGGCGGACCCCGCCATTTTGCCGCCGTCTTTGCCAGTCAGGGTGATCACTTTCATCCCCTGCGCGCGAGCGGCTTCAATCGCTTTGATCACGTTGCCGGAGTTGCCGGAGGTGGAGATCCCCAGCAGCACATCGCCTGCACGGCCGACGGATTCAACGTAGCGGGAGAACACATACTCATAGCCAAAATCATTGCTCACGCAGGAGAGGTGGCTGACGTCGGAGATCGCGATGGCCGGGTAACCCGGGCGGTTTTCGCGATAACGTCCTGTCAGCTCTTCCGCAAAATGCATCGCATCGCAATGGGAACCGCCGTTACCGCAGGACAGCACTTTCCCACCCGCCTTAAAGCTATCCGCCAGCAGGACAGCGGCACGCTGGATAGCATGGATATTGGCTTCGTCCTGCAGAAAGTTAGCCAGCGTTTCCGCGGCTTCGTTCAGTTCGTTACGAATAAGATCCTGGTACATGAGGATAATCCTTCAGTATGAGTGGAATAACCCTGGCAGTGTACCGGATAGCCGCCGAAGCGAGAAGCAGCAGGCAGCGTTATCCCCCGTCCTTTTGATTTTATGTGCCGCTTTTGCATACAACAATGTGAGCAAGGTTGTAATTATTTTGTAAACACATTGCTAAATAAAAACGCATACACTACAACCAATACATCACAAGTGGTCAGACCTCCTACAAGCTCAGGGAGAATTTCTCTATGATGATTTTGAGTATTGTTGCAACCATCGTTTTACTCGGTGCGCTCTTCTATCACCGGGTCAGCCTGCTGCTCAGCAGTGTAATTTTGCTCGCCTGGACCGCGGCGCTCGGCGCGGCCGGACTGTGGAATATCTGGCTGCTGCTGCCGCTGGCAATTATTCTGTTGCCGTTCAACTTTGCGCCAATGCGTAAATCCATGATTTCCGCACCGGCATTTCGCGCTTTCCGTAAGGTGATGCCGCCGATGTCGCGTACGGAAAAAGAAGCCATCGACGCCGGCACCACCTGGTGGGAAGGCGATCTGTTCCGCGGCAACCCGGACTGGCACAAGCTGCATAACTATCCGCAGCCGCGCCTGACCGCCGAAGAGCAGGCATTTATTGACGGCCCGGTGGAAGAAGCCTGCCGGATGGCTAACGACTTCGCCATCACCCACGAAATGGCCGACCTGCCGCCGGAGCTGTGGGCCTATCTGAAAGAGCATCGCTTCTTCGCGATGATCATTAAGAAAGAGTATGGCGGGCTTGAGTTCTCGGCTTACGCTCAGGCACGGGTACTGCAGAAACTCTCTGGCGTCTCCGGTATCCTGGCGATCACCGTCGGCGTCCCGAACTCGCTGGGCCCGGGCGAATTGCTGCAGCATTACGGTACTGAAGAGCAAAAGAATCATTATCTGCCGCGTCTGGCTCGCGGTCTGGAAATCCCCTGCTTCGCCCTCACCAGTCCGGAAGCGGGCTCTGACGCCGGCGCTATCCCGGATACCGGCGTGGTGTGCATGGGCGACTGGCAGGGTCAACAGGTGCTGGGGATGCGCCTGACCTGGAACAAACGCTATATCACCCTGGCGCCAATCGCCACCGTGCTGGGGCTGGCCTTCAAACTCTCTGACCCGGACCGTTTGCTGGGCGGTGAAGAAGAGCTGGGCATCACCTGCGCGCTGATCCCCACCTCAACGCCGGGTGTGGAAATTGGCCGCCGCCACTTCCCGCTGAACGTCCCGTTCCAGAACGGCCCAACCCGCGGCAAGGATATCTTCGTGCCGATCGATTACATCATCGGCGGCCCGAGCATGGCCGGTCAGGGCTGGCGCATGCTGGTTGAATGTCTGTCCGTGGGCCGCGGCATTACCCTGCCTTCCAACGCCACCGGTGGCCTGAAATCCGTCGCCATGGCGACCGGCGCTTACGCCCATATTCGCCGCCAGTTCAAAATTTCCATCGGCAAAATGGAAGGGATTGAAGAGGCGCTGGCGCGCATCGCCGGTAACGCCTACGTGATGGACGCCGCGGCGTCTCTTATCACCTACGGCATTATGCTCGGCGAGAAACCGGCAGTGTTGTCCGCGATTGTGAAATATCACTGTACCCACCGCGGCCAGCGCTCAATAATTGACGCGATGGATATTACCGGCGGGAAAGGCATCATGCTGGGCGAAGGTAACTTCCTCGCCCGGGCCTATCAGGGCGCACCGATCGCCATCACCGTTGAAGGCGCAAACATTCTGACCCGCAGCATGATGATCTTCGGTCAGGGGGCGATTCGCTGCCATCCGTACGTGCTGGAAGAGATGGCCGCCGCGCAGAATAACGACCTGAACGCCTACGATAAGCTGCTGTTCAAACACATCGGCCATGTCGGCAGTAATAAAGTTCGGAGTTTCTGGCTGGGCCTGACCGGCGGACGCACCAGCAGCGCGCCGACCCGTGACGCCACCCGTCGCTATTACCAGCAAATGAACCGCCTGAGCGCTAACCTCGCGCTGCTGTCAGACGTGTCGATGGCGGTACTGGGCGGCAGCCTCAAGCGTCGCGAACGTATCTCCGCGCGTCTGGGCGATGTGTTAAGCCAGCTGTACCTGGCCTCGGCGGTGCTGAAACGCTATGACGATGAAGGACGCAATGAAGCCGATCTGCCGCTGGTTCACTGGGGAGTGCAGGATGCACTGCACCAGGCGGAGCAAGCCATTGACGATCTGTTGGACAATTTCCCGAACCGTCTGGTGGCAGGCGTCATGCGTCTGGTCGTCTTCCCGACCGGCCGTCATCATCATGCGCCGTCGGATAAGCTGGACCATAAAGTCGCCAAAATTCTGCAGGTGCCCAGCGCCACCCGCTCCCGTATCGGTCGCGGTCAGTACCTGACGCCGAGCGAGCATAACCCGGTTGGTCTGCTGGAAGAAGCACTGCTGGAAGTGATGGCGGCCGATCCTATCCACCAGCGGATCTGCAAAGAGTTGGGTAAAAATCTGCCGTTCACCCGTCTGGATGAGCTGGCACATAACGCGCTGGCCAAAGGATTAATTAATCAGGAAGAAGCCGCTATTCTGACCCGTGCAGAGCACAGTCGCCTGCGCAGCATTAACGTCGACGACTTTGCACCAGAGGAGCTGGCAACGCAGCCGGTAAAGCTGCCGGAAAAAGTTCGCAAGGTTGAAGCCGCATAATAAAACAATCACCACATCACACGCCGGGCGGGGAATTTTCCCCGCCTTTTTTTCGTCATCCCCTCCTTCGTGGCTTCTGTCAGTAGCATTTTTTTAACAAAATATTCCGCTGACCGCCGCGAGGCTGATATGGTGTTACAGTTAACCTAACCCCCTCATGAGAATGGAGTTGACCATTGTGCCTGGCCTGAAAATTACGCTGTTGCAACAACCGCTGGTCTGGATGGACGGCCCTGCCAACCTGCGCCATTTTGATCGCCAACTGGAAGGGATTATCGGGCGCGATGTGATTGTTTTACCGGAGATGTTCACCACCGGCTTTGCCATGGAAGCGGCAAAACAGTCTTTACCCGAAGCCGACGTGGTGGAGTGGATGCATGCCCGGGCCGCGCAAACCCAGGCGCTGATTGCCGGCAGCGCCGCGCTGCAAACCGAACACGGCGCCATTAACCGCTTCCTGCTGGTCGAGCCCGACGGTACGGTGCACCATTACGATAAACGGCACCTGTTCCGGATGGCCGATGAACATCATCACTATGAGGCCGGAAACCAGCGCGTGGTCTTTGAATGGCGCGGATGGCGGATCCTGCCGCTGGTCTGTTACGACCTTCGCTTCCCGGTATGGTCGCGTAATCTGAACGACTATGATTTGGCGCTGTACGTCGCCAACTGGCCGGCGCCGCGCTCCCTGCACTGGCAGTCGCTGCTGGTCGCCCGCGCGATTGAGAACCAGGCCTACGTCGCCGGCTGTAACCGGGTCGGCACCGACGGCAATGGTCATCATTACCGCGGCGATAGCCGAATTATCAGCCCCCAGGGGGAGATTGTCGCCACCGCCGATCCGCATCAGGCCACCCGTCTTGACGCCGAACTGTCGCTGACTGCCCTCCAGGAATATCGGGAAAAATTTCCCGCCTGGCGCGATGCCGATCCTTTTACCCTCGATTAATATTTCCTCCGCTTTCTTCCTCATTCAGCGGCTAAAGAAAGCGGAATTTTGACTGTCAGCACACCACAGAATATTTGCCGGGCGCATTTCATTTCTGTTCTACACTGATTAAAAGACTCCATAACCAAACGGGCGGAGATCACCTTCAACTCACTTCTGCGTTGTAAATCATGAATTTTCTGTTGCTGGCGTTTTGTTAAATCACGCTGAGCGTTGCGTAAGAATATTATGTGAGCGTAATAGAAAATGGATAATAATAATCTGCTGTTAATAGAGAAGCGGCTGGTCACCCGTTTTCTCGATATGTTTATTCGGTTCGGGCTTATTCTGGCGCTAGCCTCATTCTGTTTTACCGTCTTTTCTCCCTTTATCAATATGATGCTCTGGGCGCTGATCCTCGCCGTGGCGCTCTATCCTTTACATCAATATTTTGCCGGACTGTTAGCCGGCAGACAGGGGCTGGCCTCGCTGGTGCTGGTGTTGTTAGGTATTTTACTGATCGTGATCCCCACGGTGCTGATGATCACCTCGCTGGCGGAAAGCGCCAGCGCCATGATTGATAAGATGGGCAGCCAAAGCTTTACCATTCCCCCGCCCTCCTCGCGCATTGCCGCGTTACCGATCATTGGCGAACGGCTTAGCGCCCTGTGGATGAGAGCTTCCGTCGATCTCCCGGGACTGCTCAGTAATTACCGCTCGCAAATCGGCGACATTGCCAAACAGTTTCTCAGCATTTTAGCCAGCATGGGCGGCGGGCTGATTGGCTTTATTATTTCGTTTATCGTCTCGGGAATTATGATGGCCTGGGGCGCAGCAGGCGCCATCAGCGCCCAGCGTATTGCCATCCGTATTACCGATGAGAATAAAGGCATAACCCTTACCCGCCTGTGTACCAGCACCATCCGCGCGGTCGCCCAGGGCGTCATCGGGGTGGCATTGATCCAGGCGCTGCTGGTCGGTGTGATCATGCTGATAGCCAGCATTCCCGCCGTCGGGATCTTCTTTATTCTGGCCCTGATCCTCGGCATCGCCCAGGTGCCGGTGATCCTGGTGACGGCCCCGGCCATTGCGCTGATGTGGAGTATCGGCACTCACAGTACCGGAATGGATATCTTCTACACCATCCTGCTGATCGTCGCCGGCATGGCCGATAACGTCCTCAAACCGTTGCTGCTGGGGCGCGGGGTCGATGCGCCAATGCCAGTGGTGCTGTTGGGCGCCCTCGGTGGAATGGCCTCTAACGGCATTCTCGGTATGTTCCTCGGCGCCACCCTGCTGGCCATCGGGTATCGGATCTTCATGACCTGGGTCAATGAAGGGCAACCCGCCCTGCCGCAGGATAAATAACCTCAAGGGAGCGTTACGCTCCCTTAATTCATTCCATAAACATCCGCACCGCACACCAGACCAGCAGCAGCGCCAGCAGCAAATTTAATTTTCTGCCATGACGTTCAAAAATCGGTTGAAACAACTGCCCGGCCAGCGCCCAGCAAAGATTACCGGCTATCCCAATTGCCGACAGCAACAGACCTGTCACCACCAGCCAGAATGGCTCGCGGGTCACCGGCAAAACAAAAGTCGACAGGGCCGTGATGCCGTACAGAATAATTTTGACATTCACAAACTGCAGACCGAGGCTGGCCCAGAAGCTGACAGGCCGCTCCGCCTGGCCGCCGCTGGCAGGGTCGCTGCGGGCAATATGCCAGGCCAGCCACAGAATATAGCCCGCGCCGATCCAGCGTAACAGGGAGGTAATCCCCCCATCCAGGGTGACGAGAGTGAACGTCAGCCCGGCACAAATCAGCATGATGATCACAAATCCGAGGCTCATGCCGGCCAGGACCCGCATGCTCCGTCGGAAGCCATGAGCAGTGACGCTGCTCAGTGCCAAAATATTATTCGGCCCGGGCGTCAGGGCGGTGATCAGGGTATAGGTTAAAAATGCGCTAATCAGGGTAGGTGTCACGGGTTTTCTCCTCTTGTCTGGCAGACAGTACCCGAAGCTGATAATTTAAAAAAATGAATGTTTTTTCATTCTGACTTCGAGAATATCGATATAAAGAGGAACTATGGATCTGCGACGCTTTATCACCTTCAAAACGGTTGTCGAAGAAGGGTCCTTTCTGCGCGCGGCGCAAAAGCTGTGCTGCACCCAATCCACCGTGACCTTTCATATCCAGCAGCTGGAGCAGGAGCTTGCCATCCCGCTGTTTGAGAAAATCGGCCGGCGGATGTGTCTCACCGCCGCCGGTAAAAATGTCCTGCCGCATGTCTACGACCTGACCAAAGTGATGGCGTCGATTCGTCAGGCGGCGCGCCAGGACGATGAGCCCAGCGGTGAACTCCGCGTGGCCACCGGCGAAACCCTGCTCGCATATAAAATGCCGCCGGTGCTGCAGCGTTTTAAGCAACGCGCCCCGAAGGTCCGGCTGTCACTGCAGTCGCTCAATTGCTACAGCATCCGCGATGCGCTGCTCGCTGACGAAGTCGACCTGGGGGTGTTTTACCGGGTGGGTAACGATGATGCGCTGAACATGCTCGAGCTTGGCCCGCAGCCGCTGGTGCTGGTCGCATCTGTCGATCAGGCGCCGGTCGATTTTTTGCGCCCGCAGCAGCATATCCCGCTGAGCTTTATCATCAACGAGCCCCAGTGCGTGTTTCGGCAGATTTTTGAAAGCACCCTGCGCCAGCGCGGTATTACTATGGAGAACACCATTGAACTGTGGAGTATCGAAAGCATCAAGCAGTGCGTGGCGGGCAACCTTGGGGTGAGCTTTCTGCCGCGCTTTGCTGTGGAGGAGGAGCTGAAGCGCGGGACGCTGGTCGAGCTGCCGTTCAGCGAGACGCCGCTGACAATCCATGCGCTCTGCGCCCGTCACGCCGGGAAGGCAATCAGTCCGGCGATGCAGGTATTTATGCAGTGCATGCAGGAAGCACTGCAGGAGAGCTAAACTCGGGGGATGAAAACGACGAAAGCCTGAATCATTGCTGATTCAGGCTTTCTGAATAGTGGCGGAACGGACGGGACTCGAACCCGCGACCCCCTGCGTGACAGGCAGGTATTCTAACCGACTGAACTACCGCTCCGCGTTGTTGTTCCGTTGGGAACGAGGCGAATATTACGGATTCCCCTCTACCCCGTCAACGCTTTTTCTACCGTTTTGAATCGTTTGCTGCAAAAATCGCCCAACCGCCTACTTTTAATCCATTTTAGTGGTTATCAGGCACGCCACAGGCAGCTTCCGCCTTTCTTTTGTACCAGGTCGAGGCGGGATTCATGGTTCACCAGTTCCTCATCAGAAGCATAAACCACGCGTAACTGGCTGGCGGCGCGAACGACGCGCTGAATGCCCATCTCTCCTGCCTGCTGCTGGCTTTCACCTTCCATAGAGAACGCCATCGACGTCTGGCCGCCAGTCATCATCAAATAGACATCGGCCAGGATCTGGGCATCGAGTAATGCCCCGTGCAGCGTACGCTTGCTGTTATCTATTTCGTAGCGCGAACATAATGCATCCAGACTGTTGCGCTTGCCGGGGAACATCTTCCGCGCCAGCGCCAAACTGTCGGTAATTTTACAAAAGGTCTCGGTTTTCCCGATGCCGCGGTTGAGCTTACCGAACTCATAATCCATAAAGCCGATATCGAACGAAGCGTTATGGATGACCAGCTCCGCGCCGCGGATGTAATCCATAAACTCATCGGCAACGTCGGCAAAGGTGGGTTTATCCAGCAGAAATTCGTCAGCGATCCCATGCACGCCGAACGCCTCAGGATCCACCAGCCGGTCGGGCTTCAGATAGACGTGGAAATTGTTGCCGGTCAGGCGGCGGTTGATCACCTCCACCGCGCCGATTTCAATGATCTTGTGTCCTTCGTAGTGCGCTCCGATCTGGTTCATACCGGTGGTTTCGGTATCGAGAACAATCTGGCGCGTAATTGCAGTGCTCATAGCGGTCATTTATGTCAGACTTATCGTTTACAAATCGATTTCAATTACAGGAAGTCTACCAGAGATGCTCAAACAGGTAGAAATTTTCACCGACGGCTCTTGCCTGGGAAATCCAGGACCCGGCGGTTACGGCGCCATCATGCGCTACCGCCAACACGAAAAAACGTTCAGCGCCGGCTACCGTCTGACCACCAATAATCGTATGGAACTGATGGCGGCGATCGTCGCCCTGGAAGCATTAAAAGAGCATTGCGAAGTGGTGCTCAGCACCGACAGCCAGTATGTTCGTCAGGGGATCACCCAGTGGATCCACAACTGGAAAAAGCGTGGCTGGAAAACGGCAGAGAAAAAACCGGTGAAAAACGTCGACCTCTGGCAGCGACTGGATGCCGCGCTTGGCCAGCATAAAATCAAATGGGAATGGGTGAAGGGCCACGCCGGCCATCCTGAAAACGAACGCTGCGACGAACTGGCCCGCGCGGCGGCCTCTCATCCCACTCAGGACGACATCGGCTACCAGCCGGAAAGCTAATTCTGCCCCTTGCGCCACTGCCGGGTGGCGCCGACTGCCGGCCGCAGCTGCGTTTTCGCTTTGCCGGATTTCATCGGATTGAGCGTCAGCGGAATGGTCCGTTTGCGGGCGATAATCAACTGCAAACAGCCTAACGCCGGCAGATGGGTACTCAACAGTTTTCCGCCATGACGTGACCAGGGTAAAACCTGGTAACGCCCATAGTGCAGCACTTCAAAGTTGAGCAGCGACAGCCAGTCCAGCTGCCGCATCAGCGTAAACATACGGCTATTGTACGGCGTACCTTTGCGCAGGACCGGCACCAGCTTACGCAACCCCATCAGGCTGACCGGATTAAATCCGGTCAGAATCATCCAGCCATCATCAATCAGTACGCGATCGGCTTCCCGCAGCAGACGATGCGGATCGCTACACCACGGCAACGTATGCGCCAGCAGGCAGGCGTCGACAGACTTTTCGGCAAAGGGTAAATGCAGCGGATCGGCCCGAACCTGCATCGGGTTTCCTGCCAGCGAGACATTGACCTGGTGCGAGATGGCGCAAGCTTCGGTATTGATTTCCGCGCTCAGATTGCCAATCTTAAGCAGATGAAAGCCATATAATTTAGCCAGCCACGGTTTCATCTGCTGCTCCAGCGTTTCGCGATAGTATTCGCCCCACGGCATACTGGACCAATGCTCAGGCGCTGTCACTGTGTGAGGTATCCTTGCCGGCTTCATTGCCACCTTCCGCTACGCTTTAGAGGTAATTTATGAATCTTATCAGCATTCCCGCGTTTCAGGACAACTACATCTGGGTTCTCAGTGAGAATAACGGCCGCTGCGTCATCGTTGACCCGGGCGAAGCCGCACCGGTTCTGGCGGCAATCGAAGAAAACCAGTGGCAGCCCGAAGCCATTTTACTGACTCATCATCATCAGGATCACGTCGGCGGCGTAAAACAACTACGGGAGAAATTCCCTTCTGTGGCGGTTTACGGTCCGGCGGAGACCCAGGATAAGGGAGTCACTCAGGTGGTAGGCGATGGCGATCGGCTGTCAATTCTCGGGCACGATTTTTCCATTTTCTCCACGCCAGGTCACACATTAGGACATATCTGTTACTACAGCGAACCTTATTTGTTTTGCGGCGATACGATGTTTTCCGGCGGCTGTGGAAGGCTGTTCGAAGGTACTGCAGAGCAGATGTATCAATCATTTATGAAAATTAACGCTCTTCCGGCAGAAACCCTCATATGTTGCGCACATGAATATACGTTAGCAAATATGAAGTTTGCTTTAAGTATCCTGCCAGATGATAGGGATATAAACGATTACTATCATAAAGTTAATGAGTTACGTGCAAAAAAACAAAAAACACTACCCGTAACTCTGAAAAATGAGCGCCGTATAAATTTATTTTTACGCATAAATGATGTTGATTTAATTGATAAAATTAACAAAGAAACAAATTTGCAACACTCTGTGGCGCGATTTGCATGGTTAAGGTCAAAGAAAGATGACTTCTGATATTTAATTCTTGTCATCGGACAACTTCGCCGTTATCCTTGGTCGTCTTTTAAGCAACTATTGACACACACATGAAGGCACGAGCGATATTATTCGCCTCTGTCCTGCTGGTGGGGTGCCAGGCGTCTAAGCACGATGGCACCGTCGAACAGCGAGCACAGAGCCTTTCTGCGGCTGGTCAAGGGGAAGCAGGCAAGTTCACAAGTCAAGCGCGCTGGTTAGATGATGGAACCTTCTACGCGCAAGACCAGGATCTGTGGACTTCCATAGGCGACGAGCTAAAGATGGGAATTCCGGATAACCCCCGGATTCGCGAACAGAAACAGAAGTACTTAAGAAATAAGAGCTATCTCCACGATGTAACTTTACGGGCAGAGCCGTATATGTACTGGATAGCCGGGCAGGTTAAGAAACGTAACATGCCAATGGAACTGGTATTACTACCCATAGTGGAGAGCGCTTTTGACCCACACGCGACGTCTGGCGCCAATGCCGCAGGCATCTGGCAGATCATTCCGAGCACAGGGCGCAATTATGGTTTAAAACAGACCCGCAGTTACGATGCGCGTCGTGACGTCGTCGCGTCTACTACTGCGGCGCTGGACATGATGCAACGTCTGAACAAAATGTTCGACGGCGACTGGTTGTTAACGGTCGCAGCCTATAACAGCGGTGAAGGTCGGGTCATGAAGGCAGTAAAAGCGAACCGTTCGCGTGGTAAACCCACCGATTTCTGGTCGCTGTCTCTGCCGCATGAAACGAAAATCTACGTACCGAAAATGCTGGCATTGAGCGACATTCTCAAAAACAGCAAGCGTTACGGCGTAAAGCTGCCTACGGCCGATGAAAGCCGTGCGCTGGCGCGCGTTCGCCTCGACAGCCCGGTTGATATTTCTCAGCTCGCGGACATGGCAGGAATGCCGGTCAGCAAACTGAAAACCTTCAACGCTGGCGTAAAGGGGTCAACGCTGGGCGCTAGCGGGCCAAAGTACGTCATGGTGCCGCAGAAGCACGCCGCTCAGCTGCGTGAATCGCTGGCCTCTGGCGACATTGCCGCCGTGCAGCCAACGCAGCTCGCGGACAATACGCCGCTGACCAGCCGTAGCTATAAGGTACGCTCTGGCGACACGATTTCCGGGATTGCTTCGCGTCTCGGCGTCACGACCCGTGATTTGCAGCAGTGGAACAATCTGCGCGGTTCAGGGTTGAAAGTCGGGCAGAATCTGGTTGTCGGCGCCGGCAGCAGCGCACAGCGCCTGGCGAACAACAGCGATAGCATCACCTATCGTGTTCGCAAAGGTGATTCGCTGTCGAGCATCGCCAAACGTCACGGTGTTAATATCCGCGACGTGATGCGCTGGAACAGCGATACCGATAATCTGCGGCCTGGCGATCAGCTAACGCTGTTTGTGAAAAACAGCGATCGACCAGAGTCCTGATACCTCAGGGTTCGATAAAAAGGCACCGACTTCCCCCGGTGCCTTTTTTGTTGCCCGAGTTAGACGGCCTTATGCGCTTCGAACAGGATGGTATCGCTGGTAAACGATCCGTCCTGCTGTAACTCGAAGTACGCTTTGACCTCCGCCGAAGCGCTCTGCTGATATAAGCGAATCGCCTCCACCAGCGGCTCAGGTGTACGCATCCGCGCCACCCATGAGCTGAACTCCAGCGGCAGGCGATCGGTCGATAAATGATTAATCACCAGACCTGCGTCATTGGCCAGCGCCAGCCACTCGCCGCTGGAATAATTACGCACGTGCGAGGTATCGCGCAGCGCTTCCACGGTCTGCAACCAGATATCACGCACCGGATGACCCGGCGACATCACATCCATAATGATCATCACCCCGCCCGGCTTCAGCACCCGTTTCACCTCACGCAGCGCCTGGCCGACATCATGCCAGTGGTGAGCGGAGTAGCGGCTAATCACCACATCAAAACTGGCATCAGCGAACGGCAGCGTTTCGGCATATCCCTGCTGGGTCACGATATTGCTAAAGCCTTTCTCTTTTGCCGCCGCGGTAACCACTTCCAGCATCTGGCTTGATAAATCATAGGCGGTCACCTTGGCAACCTGTCCCGCCGCGGCAAAGCTGGCGTGCCCTGCCCCGCAGCCCATATCCAGCACTTTCGCCTGGGGGAAATCGGCCAGCCGTTCCGCCAGCCGCTGCAGATCGCGCCCGGAGGCGTGCACGGCGCTGGTCAGATAGGCGCTAGCCTGGGAGCCGAACTGCTTTTCGACGTTGTCATGGTGAGAGCGTGTTGTCATTGTGTTGTCCTTCGGTTGTGTGAGTAATTTAGGGCAGCATCATGCTGAACGCAGACCTGCCCGATGGCAGGCCTGACATACCTTAAATTAATCAGGCTTGCCGGGACTGAATTCGACTAGTAGCGGGTTGTGATCGGAGGCGCGGGTCACCAGCACGGAAGCATCGTGCACGCTTAACCCACGATAGAACACAAAATCGAGCGGACGGCCAAACGCACGGCGGCGCTGGTCATCAGAGAAACGAACTTCGCGTAACGACATCTCGCGCGCAAAGCGGTACAGCGCGTTCATCCGCGGCCGGCTCCAGGCATTGAAGTCTCCAGCCATGATCACCGGCCCGCTGTGATGGGCAATCTGATCGCCAATCGGCAGCAGCTGTTTGCTGTAAACGTCGACGCCGAGGCTAAAGTTGACGGCATGGATGTTGACCACCATCAGCAGCCGCGCATCGGGCAGCGGATAGACGGTCACTAATGCTGATTTCGGCAGGCGCAAAATAGGCTCACGCTCGCGCAGTGGGCAGCAATAGATGGGGTGAGCAGAGGCCAGCGTCATGACGCCAGAAGGATGCTGCGGCAGCACCAGAGCGGGTACCTGATCGGCAGCCAGGTAGTTGGTGGTCGCAAACCTGACCAGCTCAGGTGTGGTTTGCGCCTCCTGCAGCAGGACTAAATGCGCATCTTTGCCAAAGTTCTTAAGGACCGACTGCCACTCTGCGCGCTGTTGTTTGAAGATATTCCATACCAGCACGCGGATTTTGTCATCGCTGCTTAACGGCGTGCCGGCCGGATAAACCGGACTCACGCCCGCAAACGCCCCCGGAGGCAATATTCTCTCCGCAGGTTGTCCGGCGACGTAGCGCATGGCATAGGTATTCTTTCGCAATTTGGGCATTAATCCTCAATAACAGAAACCAGCCCAACAACGACTGGTTCTTCCGTTATAGGGATTTTCCCACCCACTTTCAATGCAATTTGCGATTAACGCTTAACCTTCGACAGAAACCGCTGCTGAACGGCGCGGCGATTTATCTAAACGACCGCTCAGTACCACCAACAGCAAGGCGACCAGTACGATCACCGCACCAATCCACGGCGTCTGCGCCAGGCCGTACCGCTCAACCGTCTGCCCGCCGACGATTGACCCCAGAGCAATGCCCACATTGAAGGCGGCAATATTCAGGCCGGAAGCGACGTCGACGGCGCCAGGCGTGTACTGTTCGGCTTTTTGCACCACATACACCTGCAGACCCGGCACGTTGCCGAAAGCGAAGATGCCCATCACCAGCACCGTTGCCAGCGCGGCATAGTGGATGCTGGCGGTCATCTGGAAGACCAGCAGCAGCACCACCAGCGCGGCAAAGATGAACGTCAGCGCGGAGACGGCGCCATGCTTATCGGCCAGTTTGCCCCCCCACACATTACCGATAGCGACCGAGACACCATAGCCCAACAGGATCCAGCTCACCGCTGACGGACTAAAACCGGCCAGCTCCTGCATCATCGGCGCAAGAAACGTAAACGCGGTAAATACGCCACCGTAGCCCAGCGCGGTAATGGCGTAGATCATCAGCAGACGCGGATGGGTTAATACTTTCATCTGATCGCGCAGGCTGGCGCTGGCGCGGCCCGGAATATTATTCGGTACCAGAATCAGGCTGCTGATAAGGGCAATGACGCCCAGAATCGATACCGCAAGAAACGTTTCCCGCCAGCCAAAATGCTGGCCGATGAAAGTCCCGAACGGTACCCCGGTTACCAGTGCGACCGTCAGGCCGCCGAACATAATGGCAATGGCCGAGGCCGCTTTCTCTTTTGCCACCAGGCTGGTGGCGATTGTCGAGCCAATAGAGAAGAACACGCCGTGTGCCAGGCCGGTCAGCAGACGGGCCAGGATCAGCGTTTCATAGCCCGGGGCCTGCCAGGCCAGCACATTACCCGCCGTAAACAGGACCATCAACGCCAGCAGTAGCTGTTTACGCGGCATACGCCCCGTTAACGCCGTCAGCACCGGAGCGCCGATAGCTACGCCCAGCGCGTAGATAGAGACCAGCAGTCCTGCAGAAGGCAAAGAGATAGAGAGTTGCTGGGCGATGGTCGGGACCAGGCCGACAATCACAAATTCAGTGGTGCCAATTGCGAAGGCACCGACAGTTAAGGCAAATAGCGCCAGTGGCATAATTTACTCCGTAGCATCAGGATTAAGATGACACGTAGTATGAAGGGTTGTATAAATAACAAAAACTATCAAAGTATCAATAGAATTTTGCTACAGGTGTAATAATGAGAGCCACATCAGAGGAGATCGCCATCTTTGTGGCGGTGGTGGAAAGCGGGAGTTTCAGCCGGGCGGCCGAGCAGCTCGGACAAGCCAACTCTGCCGTCAGCCGGGCGGTCAAGAAGCTGGAATCAAAGCTGGGTGTGAGCCTGCTCAATCGGACCACCCGCCAGCTCAGCCTGACCGAAGAAGGCGAGCGCTATTTTCGCCGGATGCAGGTGGTCTTGCAGGAGATGGCAGCGGCAGAGAATGATCTGCTGGAGACACGCACGACCCCGCGCGGTCTGCTGCGGGTAGATGCGGCAACGCCGGTGATGCTGCATTTTCTTATGCCGCTGGTAAAGCCGTTTCGCGAGCGCTACCCGGAAATGACGCTATCGCTCGTCTCTTCAGAGACGTTTATCAATCTGATTGAGCGAAAAGTGGATGTGGCTATTCGGGCCGGGACCTTAACGGACTCCAGCCTGCGCGCCCGACCGCTGTTTACCAGCTATCGTAAGATCGTCGCCTCGCCCGACTATGTCGCGCGCTACGGTATGCCGCAGCATCCGTCAGATCTGAAACAGCATCACTGCCTCGGCTTCACCGAACCGGTATCGCTGAATACCTGGCCGGTCTCCTGTTGCGATGGTCAGCTGTTAGAGATCGAGTCGGCGGTGTCCTCCAACAGCGGCGAAACGCTCAAGCAGCTGTGCCTGACCGGTAACGGCATTGCCTGTTTGTCGGATTACATGGTGGATAAAGAGATTGCCAGCGGAGAGTTTGTCGAACTACTGGCCGATAAGCGCTTACCGGTGGAGATGCCCTTCAGTGCCGTCTATTACAGCGACCGGGCGGTCAGTACCCGCATCAGGGCATTTATTGATTTTCTGAGCGAGCATGTAAAACAGCTCCCGAAGGAGCTGTCGTAATACAATCTCAGGCGGCAATGCGAGTGGCATCCCGGTATCGGGAGATTAATCCCACTGCGGCGCCAGACCTTCCGGACTCACCAGACGATCGTTGCAGTCCAGTGCGGCGATCGCTTGACGATCTTCATCATCCAGCTGCAGATCCTGCGCTTTCAGGTTGCTGGCCAGGTTGTCACGCTTGGTGGACGATGGGATAACCGCATAGCCTTCGCCCATTGCCCATGCCAGAATAACCTGCGCTGGGGTCGCACCATGTTTCGCCGCGATGCGGGCAATCACTTCATCTTTCAGTGCCTTACCGTAGGCCAGCGTCATGTAAGAAGTGATATGGATGCCGTGCTCACGCGCCCAATCGACGACTTTACGGTTTTGCAGGTACGGAGAAAGCTCAATCTGGTTAGTCGCGATGTTTTCCGCACCAACGGCGGCAATCGCACGCTCCATCAGCGGAATAGTGAAGTTGGAGATACCAATCTGACGGGTCAGTCCCAGTTTCTTCGCTTCCATCAGGGCCGCCATAGACTCTTCAACCGCAACCGCATCGTTCGGTGACGGCCAGTGGATCAGCGTCAGGTCAACATAGTCCGTGCGCAGCTTCTGCAGGCTCTCTTTCAGGCTGGCGATGAGTTTGTCTTTGCTCAGGTTTTCGATCCAGATTTTGGTAGTGATGAACAGCTCATCACGCGGCACGCCGCTTTCGGCGATAGCCTGACCCACCGCGGCTTCGTTGTCATAGATTTGCGCGGTGTCGATAGCACGATAGCCCAGCTCCAGCGCGGTTTTTACGGATGCGATAACAACATCATCTTTCAGACGGAAGGTGCCAAGACCAAATGCAGGGATTGCCATGATTTTCCTCGTTATTTCTTCATTTCGGTTAACGGATAGAATTATGGCTGAGGGTGAAGTGGAGAAAAAGAGTGATTAATGCAGAGGATTTTTGCTGATTTAGCAATAATCGAATACAGAGCAAACAAAAAAGCCCTGAGCAAATGCTCAGGGCTCTTAATAAGTGGCGGAACGGACGGGACTCGAACCCGCGACCCCCTGCGTGACAGGCAGGTATTCTAACCGACTGAACTACCGCTCCACCGAATTTCTTCGCTTTATTACCACCGGTTGTCACCCCGGCTTACTGCAATTTGATGCCTGGCAGTTCCCTACTCTCACATGGGGAGACCCCACACTACCATCGGCGCTACGGCGTTTCACTTCTGAGTTCGGCATGGGGTCAGGTGGGACCACCGCGCTAGTGCCGCCAGGCAAATTCTTTGTGCTCAGTACGCAATTCTTTATCGCATCAGCCGCGTTGCCTGCGCTCGTAAAGTCAGTCACATACTTCAGTATGCTCCTTCCTTTCCTTCGCTTGCCGCCTTGCTGCTGCGCAAATTATTGCGTACTCAACTCTGAATCTAAGCTGAAAATTCTCTCAAATCCGCCAAAACATCTTCGGCGTTGTAAGGTTAAGCCTCACGGTTCATTAGTACCGGTTAGCTCAACGCATCGCTGCGCTTACACACCCGGCCTATCAACGTCGTCGTCTTCAACGTTCCTTCAGGAGACTTATAGTCTCAGGGAGAACTCATCTCGGGGCAAGTTTCGTGCTTAGATGCTTTCAGCACTTATCTCTTCCGCATTTAGCTACCGGGCAGTGCCATTGGCATGACAACCCGAACACCAGTGATGCGTCCACTCCGGTCCTCTCGTACTAGGAGCAGCCCCCCTCAATTCTCCAGCGCCCACGGCAGATAGGGACCGAACTGTCTCACGACGTTCTAAACCCAGCTCGCGTACCACTTTAAATGGCGAACAGCCATACCCTTGGGACCTACTTCAGCCCCAGGATGTGATGAGCCGACATCGAGGTGCCAAACACCGCCGTCGATATGAACTCTTGGGCGGTATCAGCCTGTTATCCCCGGAGTACCTTTTATCCGTTGAGCGATGGCCCTTCCATTCAGAACCACCGGATCACTATGACCTGCTTTCGCACCTGCTCGCGCCGTCACGCTCGCAGTCAAGCTAGCTTATGCCATTGCACTAACCTCCTGATGTCCGACCAGGATTAGCTAACCTTCGTGCTCCTCCGTTACGCTTTGGGAGGAGACCGCCCCAGTCAAACTACCCACCAGACACTGTCCGCAACCCCGATAAGGGGCCAACGTTAGAACATCAAACATTAAAGGGTGGTATTTCAAGGTTGGCTCCACGCAGACTGGCGTCCACGCTTCAAAGCCTCCCACCTATCCTACACATCAAGGCTCAATGTTCAGTGTCAAGCTATAGTAAAGGTTCACGGGGTCTTTCCGTCTTGCCGCGGGTACACTGCATCTTCACAGCGAGTTCAATTTCACTGAGTCTCGGGTGGAGACAGCCTGGCCATCATTACGCCATTCGTGCAGGTCGGAACTTACCCGACAAGGAATTTCGCTACCTTAGGACCGTTATAGTTACGGCCGCCGTTTACCGGGGCTTCGATCAAGAGCTTCTCCTTACGGATAACCCCATCAATTAACCTTCCGGCACCGGGCAGGCGTCACACCGTATACGTCCACTTTCGTGTTTGCACAGTGCTGTGTTTTTAATAAACAGTTGCAGCCAGCTGGTATCTTCGACTGGTCTCAGCTCCGTCCGCAGGGACTTCACCTACACACCAGCGTGCCTTCTCCCGAAGTTACGGCACCATTTTGCCTAGTTCCTTCACCCGAGTTCTCTCAAGCGCCTTGGTATTCTCTACCTGACCACCTGTGTCGGTTTGGGGTACGATTTGATGTTACCTGATGCTTAGAGGCTTTTCCTGGAAGCAGGGCATCTGTCACTTCAGTACCGTGGTACCTCGTCATCACACCTCAGCCTTGATTATCCGGATTTGCCTGGATAACCAGCCTACATGCTTAAACCGGGACAACCGTCGCCCGGATGACATAGCCTTCTCCGTCCCCCCTTCGCAGTAACACCAAGTACAGGAATATTAACCTGTTTCCCATCGACTACGCCTTTCGGCCTCGCCTTAGGGGTCGACTCACCCTGCCCCGATTAACGTTGGACAGGAACCCTTGGTCTTCCGGCGAGCGGGCTTTTCACCCGCTTTATCGTTACTTATGTCAGCATTCGCACTTCTGATACCTCCAGCATGCCTCACAGCACACCTTCACAGGCTTACAGAACGCTCCCCTACCCAACGAACGTATCCTTAAACCGACTCGACTTTGTAAACGCTTTGACGTCGCTTCGCTCCGTCAATCGTCACTGAAATCGTTTTAAGTGATACGTTCGCTGCCGCAGCTTCGGTGCACAGTTTAGCCCCGTTACATCTTCCGCGCAGGCCGACTCGACCAGTGAGCTATTACGCTTTCTTTAAATGATGGCTGCTTCTAAGCCAACATCCTGGCTGTCTGGGCCTTCCCACATCGTTTCCCACTTAACCATGACTTTGGGACCTTAGCTGGCGGTCTGGGTTGTTTCCCTCTTCACGACGGACGTTAGCACCCGCCGTGTGTCTCCCGTGATAACATTCTTCGGTATTCGTAGTTTGCATCGGGTTGGTAAGTCGGGATGACCCCCTAGCCGAAACAGTGCTCTACCCCCGAAGATGAGTTCACGAGGCGCTACCTAAATAGCTTTCGGGGAGAACCAGCTATCTCCCGGTTTGATTGGCCTTTCACCCCCAGCCACAAGTCATCCGCTAATTTTTCAACATTAGTCGGTTCGGTCCTCCAGTTAGTGTTACCCAACCTTCAACCTGCCCATGGCTAGATCACCGGGTTTCGGGTCTATACCCTGCAACTTAACGCCCAGTTAAGACTCGGTTTCCCTGCGGCTCCCCTATACGGTTAACCTTGCTACAGAATATAAGTCGCTGACCCATTATACAAAAGGTACGCAGTCACACCCGAAGGTGCTCCCACTGCTTGTACGTACACGGTTTCAGGTTCTTTTTCACTCCCCTCGCCGGGGTTCTTTTCGCCTTTCCCTCACGGTACTGGTTCACTATCGGTCAGTCAGGAGTATTTAGCCTTGGAGGATGGTCCCCCCATATTCAGACAGGATACCACGTGTCCCGCCCTACTCTTCGAGTTCACAGCCTGTGCATTTTGGTGTACGGGACTATCACCCTGTACCGTCGGACTTTCCAGACCGTTCCACTAACACACAAGCTGATTCAGACTCTGGGCTGCTCCCCGTTCGCTCGCCGCTACTGGGGGAATCTCGGTTGATTTCTTTTCCTCGGGGTACTTAGATGTTTCAGTTCCCCCGGTTCGCCTCGTTAACCTATGTATTCAGTTAACGATAGTGTGACGAATCACACTGGGTTTCCCCATTCGGACATCGCCGGCTATAACGGTTCATATCACCTTACCGACGCTTTTCGCAGATTAGCACGTCCTTCATCGCCTCTGACTGCCAGGGCATCCACCGTGTACGCTTAGTCGCTTAACCTCACAACCCGAAGATGTCTTCAGATTGCGAAAATTTGAGAGACTCGAACACACTTAAACAGTGTGTCGTTTCAATTTTCAGCTTGATCCAGATTTTTAAAGAGCAAAACTTCGCAGTGAACCTTTTCAGGTACACTCTGAAGTTTTCTTGTTTTTGCAGTAAAGATGGTGGAGCTATGCGGGATCGAACCGCAGACCTCCTGCGTGCAAAGCAGGCGCTCTCCCAGCTGAGCTATAGCCCCATCGAATGAATCTCTTTTAACCTTAATTCTTTCTGAGACAAGGCGTGGAACGGCGAAGCATACTCAGGTATGCGAGTCGTTTCACAACGCGGTATCAGGAAGAATTTGGTAGGCCTGAGTGGACTTGAACCACCGACCTCACCCTTATCAGGGGTGCGCTCTAACCACCTGAGCTACAAGCCTGCAGAGATTACTTACTGCTCTATTTTCATCAGACAATCTGTGTGAGCACTACAAAGGCAGGTTCTTTAAGGTAAGGAGGTGATCCAACCGCAGGTTCCCCTACGGTTACCTTGTTACGACTTCACCCCAGTCATGAATCACAAAGTGGTAAGCGCCCTCCCGAAGGTTAAGCTACCTACTTCTTTTGCAACCCACTCCCATGGTGTGACGGGCGGTGTGTACAAGGCCCGGGAACGTATTCACCGTAGCATTCTGATCTACGATTACTAGCGATTCCGACTTCATGGAGTCGAGTTGCAGACTCCAATCCGGACTACGACATACTTTATGAGGTCCGCTTGCTCTCGCGAGGTCGCTTCTCTTTGTATATGCCATTGTAGCACGTGTGTAGCCCTGGTCGTAAGGGCCATGATGACTTGACGTCATCCCCACCTTCCTCCAGTTTATCACTGGCAGTCTCCTTTGAGTTCCCGGCCTAACCGCTGGCAACAAAGGATAAGGGTTGCGCTCGTTGCGGGACTTAACCCAACATTTCACAACACGAGCTGACGACAGCCATGCAGCACCTGTCTCACAGTTCCCGAAGGCACCAATCCATCTCTGGAAAGTTCTGTGGATGTCAAGACCAGGTAAGGTTCTTCGCGTTGCATCGAATTAAACCACATGCTCCACCGCTTGTGCGGGCCCCCGTCAATTCATTTGAGTTTTAACCTTGCGGCCGTACTCCCCAGGCGGTCGATTTAACGCGTTAGCTCCGGAAGCCACGCCTCAAGGGCACAACCTCCAAATCGACATCGTTTACGGCGTGGACTACCAGGGTATCTAATCCTGTTTGCTCCCCACGCTTTCGCACCTGAGCGTCAGTCTTTGTCCAGGGGGCCGCCTTCGCCACCGGTATTCCTCCAGATCTCTACGCATTTCACCGCTACACCTGGAATTCTACCCCCCTCTACAAGACTCTAGCCTGCCAGTTTCGAATGCAGTTCCCAGGTTGAGCCCGGGGATTTCACATCCGACTTGACAGACCGCCTGCGTGCGCTTTACGCCCAGTAATTCCGATTAACGCTTGCACCCTCCGTATTACCGCGGCTGCTGGCACGGAGTTAGCCGGTGCTTCTTCTGCGGGTAACGTCAATCGCCAAGGTTATTAACCTTAACGCCTTCCTCCCCGCTGAAAGTGCTTTACAACCCGAAGGCCTTCTTCACACACGCGGCATGGCTGCATCAGGCTTGCGCCCATTGTGCAATATTCCCCACTGCTGCCTCCCGTAGGAGTCTGGACCGTGTCTCAGTTCCAGTGTGGCTGGTCATCCTCTCAGACCAGCTAGGGATCGTCGCCTAGGTGAGCCGTTACCCCACCTACTAGCTAATCCCATCTGGGCACATCTGATGGCATGAGGCCCGAAGGTCCCCCACTTTGGTCTTGCGACGTTATGCGGTATTAGCTACCGTTTCCAGTAGTTATCCCCCTCCATCAGGCAGTTTCCCAGACATTACTCACCCGTCCGCCGCTCGTCACCCGAGAGCAAGCTCTCTGTGCTACCGCTCGACTTGCATGTGTTAGGCCTGCCGCCAGCGTTCAATCTGAGCCATGATCAAACTCTTCAATTTAAGTTTGATGCTCGTGAATTAAACTTCGTAATGAATTACGTATGTTCACTCAGAGACTTGGTATTCATTTTTCGTCCGAGGACGTTAAGAATCCATGTCACTTTGAGTGCCCACACAGATTGTCTGATAAATTGTTAAAGAGCAGTTGCGACGCGCTTTAGCGCTCTGTCGCGAGGTGGCGTATATTACGCTTTCCTCTTTCAGAGTCAACCCTGAATTTCAGGATTTTTCTCTTCAACCGAACCGGCTGTTTGTGTGAAGTGATTCACATCCGCCGTGTCGATGGAGGCGCATTATAGGGAGCTCTCCGGGAATGACAAGCGGAAAAATACAATTTTATTTCAACCGCTCATCTTTTAAACGTAACGCTTATTTTTGCTGCTTTTTAATCGCCGCAGGCAGCTCTGCCAGGCTATTTAGCACCCAGTCCGCCGCTTTTTCCGCTTCTTCAGTCAGGGGCTTACCGGTACGCACCAGCACTTTAGTACCAACATCCGCAGCCGCTGCCGCCTGCATATCTTCCAGTTTGTCCCCTACCATAAAGGAAGCAGCCATATCGATATGCAGATAATCGCGGGCGGAGATCAGCATCCCTGGATGCGGTTTACGGCAATCACAGGTCTGGCGGTACTCCTCCACCGCACCCTGCGGGTGGTGTGGGCAATAGTAGATACCATCCAGGTCGACGCCGCGGTCTGCCAGAGACCAGTCCATCCATTCGGTCAGCGTTTCAAACTGGGCTTCGGTAAATTTGCCGCGAGCAATACCGGACTGGTTAGTGACCAGCACCAGCGCGTAGCCCATCTCTTTTAGTTCGCGCATCGCGTCAATGACGCCATCGATAAATTCAAAATTGTCGATTTCGTGGACGTAGCCATGATCGACATTAATAGTGCCGTCACGGTCGAGAAAAATTGCGGGTACTGACTTTGCCACCGGTTTGCTCCTGAAAAAGGCTAGTGCCGTTAGTATCGCATGTTTCCGCATGCAAGAAAGTGCTCATTATAAAGAGTCAGATTGATTTAGACGTCTGGATGCCTTAACATCCATTTCATTGCCAGGCATCGCCTGGATACGGCAGAAGAAAATGCCACGGCAAACGGCTAAACGATAATAAATAACTGATGATTAAACTTTCCAATATCACCAAAGTATTCCAGCAGGGGAATCGCAGCATTCAGGCGCTCAATAACGTCAGCCTGCATGTCCCTGCAGGACAGATTTACGGCGTCATCGGTGCCTCCGGCGCCGGTAAAAGTACGCTGATTCGCTGCGTCAACCTGCTGGAGCGCCCGACCGAGGGCAGCGTACAGGTTGACGGCCAGGAATTGACTGCTCTGTCGGAAAAGGAGTTAACCCGCGCACGCCGTCAGATTGGCATGATTTTCCAGCATTTTAATCTGCTGGCCTCGCGGACCGTTTTCGGCAACGTGGCATTACCCCTGGAGCTGGACAACACGCCGCAAGCAGAAATCAAACGCCGAGTCACCGAGCTGCTGGATCTTGTTGGCCTGGCTGATAAGCAGGACAGCTACCCGGCCAATCTTTCCGGCGGCCAGAAACAACGCGTCGCCATTGCCCGCGCGCTGGCCAGCAACCCCAAGGTTCTGCTGTGCGATGAAGCCACCAGCGCCCTGGACCCGGCCACTACCCGTTCCATTCTCGAACTGCTGAAAGACATTAACCGTCGCCTGGGCCTGACCATCCTGCTGATCACCCACGAAATGGATGTGGTGAAACGCATCTGCGACTGCGTGGCGGTCATTAGCAACGGCCAGCTGATCGAGCAGGACACGGTGAGCGAAGTCTTCTCCCATCCGAAGACGCCGCTGGCGCAGCAGTTTATTCAGTCCACTCTGCACCTCGATATTCCGGATGACTATCAGGCGCGCCTGAAACCTACCGCCACAGCGGATAGCGTACCGATGCTGCGCATGGAATTTACCGGCCACTCCGTCGATGCGCCGCTGCTCTCGGAAACCGCGCGTCGCTTCAATGTAAATAACAACATTATTAGCGCGCAGATGGATTATGCCGGCGGTGTGAAGTTCGGCATCATGCTCACCGAAATGCACGGTACACAGGAAGACACTCAGGCGGCGATCGCCTGGCTGCAGGAACATCATGTAAAAGTAGAGGTATTGGGTTATGTCTGAGGCAATGATGTGGCTGCTGTTGCGCGGCGTATGGGAAACGCTGGCAATGACTTTTGTCTCCGGCTTCTTCGGTTTTGTCCTCGGCCTGCCGGTGGGCGTACTGCTGTACGTGACCCGTCCGGGACAAATCGTCGCCAATGCCAAACTGTACCGCACGCTGTCGGCGCTGGTGAACATTTTCCGATCCATCCCGTTCATTATCCTGCTGGTCTGGATGATCCCGTTTACCCGCGTGATCGTCGGCACCTCAATCGGCCTGCAGGCGGCGATCGTGCCGTTAACCGTCGGCGCCGCGCCGTTTATCGCCCGTATGGTGGAGAACGCACTGCTGGAAATCCCGACCGGTCTTATCGAAGCTTCCCGCGCGATGGGCGCCACGCCGCTGCAGATCGTGCGTAAAGTCCTGTTGCCTGAAGCGCTGCCGGGTCTGGTCAACGCTGCCACCATCACGCTTATTACCCTGGTAGGCTACTCCGCCATGGGCGGCGCGGTGGGCGCCGGTGGTCTGGGGCAGATTGGTTATCAGTATGGCTACATCGGCTATAACGCGACGGTAATGAATACCGTACTGGTATTACTGGTTATTCTGGTTTATTTAATTCAATTCTCTGGCGATCGCATCGTCCGGGCTGTGACTCATAAATAACGTTATTGGCAGACAACACTCATTCTTACAGGAAGGAAATAACATGGCCTTTAATTTCAAAACCTTTGCGGCAGTTGGCGCGTTAATCGGTTCTCTGGCGCTGGTGGGTTGCGGTCAGGATGAAAAAGATCCGAATCATATTAAAGTTGGCGTTATCGTCGGGGCGGAACAGCAGGTCGCGGAAGTGGCGCAGAAAGTAGCAAAAGAGAAGTATGGCCTCGACGTTGAGCTGGTGACCTTCAACGATTACGTGCTGCCGAACGAAGCGCTGAGCAAAGGCGACATCGACGTGAACGCCTTCCAGCACAAACCCTATCTCGACCAGCAGATTAAAGACCGCGGCTATAAACTGGTTGCCGTCGGCAATACCTTCGTCTATCCAATCGCGGGTTACTCGAAGAAAATCAAATCGCTGGATGAACTGCAGCCGGGCTCACAGATTGCCGTTCCGAACGATCCGACCAACCTCGGTCGTTCCCTGCTGCTGCTGCAGCAGGTGGGTCTGATTAAACTGAAAGAAGGCGTGGGCCTGCTGCCGACTTCTCTGGACGTGGTTGAGAACCCGAAAAACCTGAAGATTGTTGAGCTGGAAGCGCCGCAGCTGCCGCGTTCTCTGGACGACGCGCAAATTGCGCTGGCCGTTATCAACACTACTTACGCCAGCCAGATTGGTCTGACCCCAGCGAAAGACGGTATCTTTGTTGAAGGCAAAGAGTCGCCGTACGTGAATCTGATCGTGGCGCGTGAAGACAACAAAGATGCTGAGAATGTGAAAAAATTCGTTCAGGCTTACCAGAGCGATGAAGTTTACGAAGCGGCGAACAAGATCTTTAACGGCGGCGCCGTGAAAGGCTGGTAATCTTTTCTCACCGTAATATCATTCAGGACGGGCTTCACGCCCGTCTTGTCATTTATGCAAGCACCTGATTCAATAACGCCCTGTTTTTTATTCATTGAGGAAATACTATGCGTGCTTTACCGGTCTGTTTGTTAGCACTCATGTTAAGCGGTTGTTCCATGCTAAGCAGATCTCCCGTTGAGCCTGTTCAAAGCACTGCAACTCCCCCGGTTAAATCGGAGCCGAGCAAACCACGCGCAACCCGTCCGGCGCCAGTACGTATTTATACCGATGCGTCAGAGCTGGTAGGTAAACCGTTCCGCGATCTGGGTGAAGTCACTGGCGAATCGTGCCAGGCCTCGAATCAGGATTCACCACCAAATATCCCTACCGCCCGCAAGCGCCTGCAGATTAATGCCGCGCGTATGAAAGCCAATGCTGTCCTGCTTCACCGCTGCGAAGTGACCAGCGGCACGCCAGGCTGCTACCGTCAGGCGGTATGTCTCGGCTCGGCGCTTAACGTCTCGGCACAATGAGTGCATTCCAGTTCGCACAGATAGGCGTGATCCGCTCGCCGTATAAAGAGAAATTTGCCGTGCCTCGCCAGCCAGGCCTGGTAAAACACGGCGGCGGAGAACTGCATCTGGTCGCGCCCTACAACCAGGCCGACGCCGTGCGGGGCCTGGAAAACTTCAGCCATCTGTGGGTCCTGTTTGTGTTTCATCAGACGATGGAAGGCGGCTGGCGTCCCACGGTGCGCCCTCCCCGGCTGGGAGGCAATGCGCGGATGGGCGTCTTCGCCACCCGTTCGACGTTTCGCCCTAACCCCATCGGCATGTCTCTGGTTGAACTGAAAGGCGTCCGCTGTCAGAAAGATCAGGTGATACTGGAGCTGGGTAGTCTTGATCTCGTCGACGGGACGCCGGTGGTTGATATCAAACCGTATCTTCCTTTCGCCGAAGCCCTGCCGAATGCCAGCGCCAGCTATGCGCAGCAGGCGCCGCTGGCGGGTATGAACGTCAGCTTTACGCCGGAAACAGAAGCACAGTTACTGACGCTGGAAAAACGCTACCCGCATATCAAAGCGTTTATCCGCGAAGTACTGGCACAGGATCCGCGCCCGGCCTACCGTAAAGAGGAAGAAGCAGGAAAAACGTATGCCGTCTGGCTGCTGGATTTCAACGTCCGCTGGCGGGTTATTGCCTCTGGTTTTGAAGTCTTTGCCCTCGAAGCGCGCTAATTTTATTTTTCCTCTCTTTTGGCATCTTTGCCACACTGGTAAACTAAACCACTTTTTTGTTTCAGGCTGGACAACCAGCCTGTTCCGCTCGTTTAACTGGAACCGTTACAACATGCGTACTAGCCAATATCTGCTCTCCACTCTGAAGGAGACACCTGCCGACGCCGAGGTAATCAGCCACCAGCTGATGCTGCGCGCCGGGATGATCCGCAAGCTGGCCTCCGGGTTATACACCTGGCTGCCGACCGGCGTGCGCGTCCTGAAAAAAGTCGAAAACATCGTGCGTGAAGAGATGAACAACGCCGGTGCGATCGAGGTGTTAATGCCGGTCGTTCAGCCTTCTGAACTGTGGCAGGAGAGCGGTCGCTGGGAGCAATACGGCCCGGAACTGCTGCGCATTGCCGATCGCGGCGATCGCCCGTTCGTCCTCGGACCAACCCACGAAGAGGTCATTACCGATCTGATCCGCAACGAGCTGAACTCCTATAAGCAGTTGCCGCTGAATTTTTATCAGATCCAGACCAAATTCCGTGACGAAGTGCGCCCGCGTTTCGGTGTGATGCGCTCCCGTGAATTCCTGATGAAAGATGCTTACTCTTTCCATACTTCGCAGGAGTCGCTGCAGGAAACCTACGATGCGATGTATACCGCCTATAGCAAAATCTTCAGTCGTATGGGGCTGGATTTCCGCGCGGTACAGGCTGATACCGGCTCCATCGGCGGTAGCGCTTCCCATGAATTCCAGGTGCTGGCGCAGAGCGGCGAAGACGATGTGATCTTCTCCGACAGCTCTGATTACGCGGCAAACATCGAGTTTGCAGAAGCCGTTGCGCCAAAAGAGCCGCGCGCAGCCGCCACCCAGGAGATGACGCTGGTCGATACGCCGAATGCCAAAACCATCGCCGAGCTGGTGGAGCAGTTCAACCTGCCGATCGAAAAAACCGTGAAAACCCTGCTGGTGAAAGCCGTTGAAGATAGCGCTTCCCCGCTGGTTGCCCTGCTGGTGCGCGGCGATCACGAGCTGAACGAAGTGAAAGCGGAAAAACTACCGCAGGTCGCCAGCCCGCTGACTTTCGCCACCGAAGAAGAGATCCGCGCCCTGGTGCAAGCTGGCCCGGGTTCCCTGGGTCCGGTGAACCTGCCGGTGCCAGTGATTATCGACCGTACTGTGGCGGTGATGAGCGATTTCGCTGCCGGCGCCAACATCGATGGCAAACACTACTTCGGTATCAACTGGGACCGCGATGTTGCCACGCCGGAAGTCGCCGACATCCGTAACGTCGTTGCCGGCGACCCGAGCCCGGACGGTAAAGGTACCCTGCTTATCAAACGCGGTATCGAAGTAGGCCATATCTTCCAGCTCGGTACCAAGTACTCCGAGGCGATGAAGGCTGCGGTGCAGGGCGAAGATGGCCGCAATCAGATCCTGACCATGGGCTGCTATGGTATCGGGGTGACTCGCGTGGTGGCGGCAGCAATTGAGCAGAACTTTGACGATCGCGGCATCGTCTGGCCGGATGCGATCGCGCCGTTCCAGGTGGCGATCCTGCCGATGAATATGCACAAGTCTTACCGTGTGCAGGAACTGGCGGAAAAACTGTACGCCGAACTGAGCGCTCAAGGTATTGAAGTGCTGATGGACGACCGTAAAGAGCGTCCGGGCGTCATGTTCGCCGATATGGAGCTGATCGGTATCCCGCACACCATCGTGCTGGGCGATCGGAACCTCGACAACGACGATATCGAATACAAATATCGTCGCAACGGTGAGAAGCAGCTGATTAAAACCGGTGATATCGTGGAATATCTGGTTAAAGCGATAAAAGGCTAATTCTCCCCCTCAAGGCCCTGAACGGATGTCAGGGCCTTTTTTTTTACAAGGACAGTACGCATGGCTTCACAAATCCTCCGTGGCGGGCTGCTTACCTCTGCCCTGCTCCTGCTTACCGCCTGTACCGTAGACGTTGGCCGCAGCGCCTCTTCTGCCTCCGCTACCGATGGACGCTCCCCGCCATGGGCTATCACCCTCCAGCGGCAAAGCTCGATTGCCGGCAGCGAGCTACACGAAATCAACGAAAGCGACCTCCGTTCCGGTGACCTGCTGTTCTCCTCCAGCCTGGGCGTCACGTCGCTTGGGATCCGCGCCTTCAGCGCCTCTTCTGTAAGCCACGTCGCATTGTATCTCGGTGACGGTCAGATTGCGGAAGCTACCGGCGCCGGCGTTCAGATCATTTCTGTTCAACAGGCGCTGGCGCACAGCGATAAACTGTTTGCCCTCAGGGTGCCCGACCTGACGCCAGATCAGGTGATGGCGATGAAAAACTTTGCCTGGCAGGTCAAAGACAGCGGGTATAACTATCGCGGCATTATGCAGTTTATTCCTTATATGGTCACCAAGCCGCTCTGCTCGCTCAACCCCTTCTCACGAGACTTTCGCCAGCAGTGCGTCAGCGGCCTGGCCAAAGCGCAGCTGGGCGATGCGGCAAGCGCTGACAAGAAAGCGTGGTTTTGCTCGGAGTTTGTCAGCGAGGCCTTTGTCCGAGCCGGGCATCCGCTGACGCTCGCGCAGGCGGCGTGGATCAGCCCCTCAGACCTGCTGCACATGCGGGAAGGAGACGTCGCCACCTTTAAACCGGAAACGCAGCTGCAGTATGTCGGGCATTTGAAGCTGGGGGTTTATCTTCAGGCCGGTCGGCTGGTGGGATTAAACAGAGCAACAGCTGGTATGAATTAAACTATTTACCTTTCCCCCTACAGCTAACGCTTTATACGCTATGGTGGGCGGAAAGAAGCAGAATGACAGTGCCACAATGACGAAAATCAGCTAGTTGGCGACCGTCAGAGGAGCGCCCCTGCCCGGTTCGCGGGCAGGGGCCGGACAATCAGTGCCCGCAGTCTTTCCCCTGGATAAATTCTCCGTCTTTATCCGTCATCAGCGTTTTCATCATCTCGCCGGTATCCGGGTTCGCTTCGAGAGTGAAGTGCCCCTCCACCACCAGCAGCACCGGGCGTGAATCATTGCCGCGGGCAGCGGCATAATCCCGCTCAAGCCGGGCATTGTTCGCCACCGCGACGCGTTTACCGGTCGCGCAATCGGTAAAGGTTGCCGCATCGGCCATATAGAAATACATGCCGCGCATCGCCATCGGCGTCGTCGGCAGGCTGGCCTTCACTGGCTCCAGGGTATAGTTGAGAGGAGACTGAATGGGGCTTCCGTTGCGGTCGAGCATCTCCAGCTTGTCGCCTTTCGCGCGAAAGTAAGATTTCTCGCCCTTGCTGTTGGTCAGCACCAGTTTATCCGCGGTACGTGCCCAGGTGCCGTACGAGGCAAAGGATGACGGCTCACGACGGGCGTCCTGGTAGTGCTCATTCATCACCCAGGTCCCGTCTTTTTCCAGGAACAGCGAGGTGTCGATACCTTCGCAATCCGCGCAAGGCAGCACGCCTCGCCAGCTTTGCTGCATCGGCTTGAGCTCTTCCATCGCCGCTGGCTGGACCGTGTCAGTCTCGGCGCGATGGTTACAACCAAACAGCGCGAACAGCGAACAGGCCGCTATCACGGAGAATACGATTTTCTTCACTTTGCTTTCCTTATCATCCATTTCACCCGTTCGCCGACGCCTTCACTGGCGAACTTTCCCACGCAGCGCCTTGACTGAGGACTTCTGTGCCTTGGAAGCAAGGCGTCGCTCTTTCGATGCCCGAGTCGGTCGCGTCTCCCGGCGACTTTTTTGCACTGCGGTTAATTCTTTAATAAGGGCCACCAGCCGGGCGATCGCCGCTTCACGGTTCATCTCCTGGCTGCGGTATTCCTGAGCCTTAATGATAACCACACCGTCAGCAGAAATTAAGTGGTGGCTGGCGGCGAGCAGGCGCTCTTTGTAAAACTCCGGCAGGCTTGAAGCTTTAATATCAAAGCGCAAGTGGATGGCCGTCGACGCTTTATTCACATGCTGCCCCCCTGCTCCCTGGGCGCGAATACCTGAAAGCACGATCTCGTCGTCAGGAATGGCCACGCTGCGGCTGATGGTAATCATGCCGGCGCTTGCCAGGCGGTAAGCTGAATTTCCAGATTATTCTGAGCGTCGGATAACCAGATACCACCGTCCTGCAGAGTAGCCTGCAGCGTCATGGTGCGGTCGGCAAAAGCGCTAAGCTGTGCCAGTTGCGCATCATCAAGATACCAGATGCTCAGCTTCGGGTACGCCGCAAGCTTGCTCTGATTCTGCTGCCACCACACTTCCGCCGCCCGGCTGTTATAGGCAAACAGCGCCACCGCTTGCGCCCGTGAGCAGGCTTTCTTAATCCGCCGCTCATCCGGCAGACCCAGTTCGATCCACAGATCGACCCCGAGATGATCGTTAAGCAGCCACAGCTCCGGCTCGTCGTCCGACGAGAGGCCGCGGGTAAACTGTAGCCGTTCATCGGCATATTTGATCCACGCCAGCAGGCGCAGCATCATGCGCTCCTGGGTTTCCGACGGGTGCTGCGCCAGCGTCAGGTTAGCATCCAGAAACTGGTTGCGATCCAGATCGGCTACATTCACCGCGGCTTTATATATCGTCGCTTTCAGCGCCATGAATAAACTCCTGAAAAAAATGGCGTCCATTGTAGCGAAACTGGTAGCAAAAGGCTGTCGGCAATCGCAGCAACCTGTTTCATCCTGCTGAAAATGCTTAAATGACTATGATATAGTTCCCTTGCTAAACAGAGTTTATCTTCGTAGGCTTAAACTTGCATCCCACGGTTGAGTCAGAACGCTGACAGGAGGGCATGTGGATCACTATTGTGAGTTAATACGCAAGCGGTATGCGGAAATAGCCAGCGGAGACTTAGGGTATATCCCGGATGCGCTGGGTTGCGTGTTGAAAGTATTGAATGAGATTGCGGCGGATGAGGCCCTTTCGGAGTCAGTCAGGGAAAAGGCCGCTTATGCGGCAGCAAACTTACTGGTGAGCGATTATGTCAATGAATGATACTTATCAACCCATTAACTGCGATGATTACGACAACCTGGAGCTGGCCTGCCAGCATCACCTGGTGCTGACGCTGGCGCTGAAGGATGGCGAACAGCTGCAGGCCAAGGCCAGCGATCTAATCTCGCGTAAAAATATCGAGTATCTGGTGGTCGAACTCGCCGGTAATGTCCGCGAGCTGCGCCTGGATAAAATCGCCAGCTTCAGTCACCCGGAAATCGGCACCGTGGTGGTGAGCGAATCCTGAATCAAAAACGGGCTTAATCGCCCGTTTTCCTCCACGTCAGTCTGACCCCTTCCCCGTCCTTCACTTCACCTTCTGTGGTCACAAACAGATCGTCCGCTGCGGCAATCAGCGTTTCGCCGTAAAACAGCAGCGGCGTGGTGTCTCGTCGCCACGGAGCAACGCCCAGTTCCTGCCAGAGCTTCTTCAGCTTACGTCCGCCGTGGCGCCCGACGATATGCAGGTGGCCGCTGGCGCGAAAGCGGACAGTGACCGCTTCTCCCTCAGACGGCGGGCGCAGCCTGCCGCCCGGCTGCAGCATCAGCTCGCCGAGACCGTCCGCCAGCCGCAACGGCTGGCGCCAGTCGGGCCAGCGCTGGACGCTATCCGCCTGCCCGGGTACATATCTCACCCAGTACAAGCGCTGCTGAAAACGGCGGACGGTAAAATCCCCCAGCCGCAGACAAGGGCTGGCATCTTCCCGCGCCAGCGCCACCTCATGCCAGAGGCGCTCTGGCACCTCGCGGGCCGGCATCGGCGCCTGCTGCCCGGCGAGCCAGCGACGCAGCAGCGCCGCGCGGCGGGGTGGGCTCATCGACGTCAGCGGGGTGATAGCCAGCGAGCCATCTTCGGCCACCAGCGACGCCAGCTCCGCCGCCAACATCTCGTCCAGCAGCTGCTCCTGCTCGGCGCACAGGCTGGCGCTGCGGGCAACGGCCTCGCTAAAGTGCGGCCAGCGCTCGCGCAGCACCGGGATCACCCGCAGGCGCAGGAAATTGCGGTCATAGGTATCGTCCTGATTACTCTCATCTTCAATCCACGACAGCTGATGGGCGAGCGCCCACTGGCGCAGCGATTCGCGGGTTTCATTGAGGAGAGGACGCAGTAGTCGACTGTCGGCAAAGGCAGAGGATGGCGCCATCGCCGACAGGCCGGTAGGACCGCTGCCGCGTTTTAACGCCAGCAGCAGGGTTTCACACTGGTCATCCTGGTGCTGGGCGGTCACTAACACCTCACCGGCGTTGAGCGTCTCCTGAAAGGCCTGATAGCGCGCCGCACGAGCGTGGGCCTCGACGCCGAGCCCTCCCCTGGCTAACGTCACGTGATGCACCACCAGCGGCACCTGCCACTGCTGGCAAACCTGCCGACAATGTGCCACCCACTGGTCTGCATGGGCGCTAAGGCCGTGATGAACATGCACCGCCCGCAGCGTCAGCGCGGGATCCTGTTCCCGCAGCTGCACCAGCTGGTGCAGGAGAACCGTCGAGTCCAGACCGCCGCTGAAGGCCACCAGCAGCTGGCGATGGGGATGAAGCGTATGCGCAATATCAGCCAACATATCCACAAACATACCGAGAAGTGATGGCCCGGCACGTTACCGGGCCAGGGTCGCGCTGGCAAGGTTTACTGCTGATATATTTCCAGCGGCAGGTCGTCCGGATCGCTAAAGAAGGTAAAGCGTTTGCCGGTAAAGGGATCGACGCGAATCGCTTCGCACTCGACGCCATCGGCCGTCAGATGCGCCACCGCAGCGTCGATATCATCCACGCTAAAGGCCAGATGACGCAACCCACAGGCTTCGGGGCGGCTGGGTCGGGCCGGCGGAAACGGGAACGAGAACAGCTCAATCACGTACTCGCCGTTGAGCGCCAGATCGCCCTTCCAGGAATCGCGCTCGGCGCGATAGAACTCGCTTTGCAGCGTAAACCCCAGAATGTCGCAATAGAACGCTTTACTGCGGGCGTAATCCGTCGCAATGATGGCAATATGGTGAACCCGTTTCAAACCCAGCATGGTTAAACTCCTTCTGTTAAGCCAGCCACGTTACGCGTGTGCGCCGTTAACGCGCAAGCCTTTCGTCATTTTTTAAGACTCGTACCCGATACACGCCGTCTTCATCGCGCTTCGCTCCATGAATATCGGTCTCAAAGCCCGGATAATGACGCCCGATGGAGCAGAGCATCAGCAGGAAATCGAGCACCGCCCGGCTTTCCTCCGTGATCATCTCTCCCGGCATCAGCAGCGGTACGCCCGGCGGATAAGGGAGGATCATATTGGCCGAAATCCGCCCCACCAGGTTCTCCAGTTCAATAGTTTCTACCTCACCCTTGATCTGGCGCTGCCAGGCGTGATGCGGCGTCATTTTCATTTCCGGCAGGACGTCAAAGGCGCTGAGCATCAGCTGCGGCAGCTGGTGCTGACGGATCAAGCGGTGGATCCCCTGCGCCAGATCCTGGATCCGCATGTTGCGGTAGAAGTCGGGATCTTCGGCGTACAGATCCGGCAGCATATTTTTCACCCGCAGATTGAGATCGTAGGCGCGTTTGAACTCAGTCAGACCGCGCAGTAGCCCCATCGCCCGGGTTTTATCAATGCCGATGCTGAACAGGAACAGCAGGTTATAGGGGCCCGTTTTTTCCACCACCACGCCCCGCTCGTCGAGGAACTTCGCCACCAGCGCCGCCGGGATCCCCTCTTCATCCATATTCCCCTGCTCGTCCATGCCCGGCGTCAGAATGGTGACCTTCACCGGATCGAGATACATATGATCCGCATCGGCATCTTTGAAACCATGCCAGTCTTCGCCCGGCGCCACCGGCCAGCATTCGGCTTTATCCACCGCTTCCGGCTGCCAGATATCAAAGAACCAGCCGTCCGACTCCTCGCGCAGTCGCTGCACCTCTTTGCGGAAGTCCAGCGCCCGCTCAATGGAGCGCTGGATGAGACGTTTACCGGAGTTACCGCGCAGCATCGCCGCCGCGGTCTCAATCGACGCGACGATGGGGTAGCTCGGCGAGGTCGAGGTATGCATCATAAAGGCTTCATTAAAGGTCTCTTCATCATAGTTGCCCTTAATGTGGATCAGCGAGGCCTGCGACAGCGCGGCCAGCATCTTATGCGTGGACTGCGTCTCGAAGATGACTTTTCCGGGGATCCGCTCCCCGCTCATACCGCTTTTCCCCTGATATATCGGATGGAAATGGGTATACGGCACCCAGGCGGAATCAAAATGGATCGACGGGACGTCGAGCGTCTCCTTAAGCCAGGTGGTGTTGTAGAGCAGTCCATCGTAGGTAGAGTTGGTGATCACCGCATGCACGGGCCACTGCGCCCCGCCCGTGTCGCGCACTTTCTGTTGAATGCTGTCGCGGGTGAACTCGCGCCGGGGGATACCGCCGAGGATCCCCAGCGCGTTGCGGGTCGGCTTCAGCCACAGGGGAACCACATCGCTCATCATCAGCAGGTGGGCCAGCGATTTGTGACAGTTACGGTCAATCAGCAGCGTGCTGCCGGCGGGCGCCGAGTACATACCGACAATTTTGTTGGACGTCGAGGTGCCGTTGGTCACCATGTAGCTCTGTTCAGCGCCAAAGGCGCGGGCAATATACTCCTCCGCCTCCAGGTGCGGGCCGGTATGATCCAGCAGGGAGCCCAGCTCAGTGACCGAAATCGAGACATCCGCCTTCAGCGTATTGCCGCCAAAAAAATCATAGAACAGGCAGCCCACCGGGCTTTTCTGATAGGCGCTACCGCCCATATGGCCCGGCGTACAGAAGGTATATTTTCCCTCCTGCACGTAGTTAAACAGCGCGCGGGTAAATGGCGGAGTGATATTCTCCAGGTATTCGCGGGTGTACTGCCCGATGCGAGTGGCGATCTCTTCGGAGAGTCCCAGCGCATATTCGAAGAACCACAGCGTCATGCGCAGATCCTGACTGCTGACGTCCATCGTCGAGTGGGCGTTAATAAAGGCATACAGGGGGAGGTATTCATTGAGCTGATTGATATCGCTGCACAGATCGACGCTGTATTCATCCCAGTCGAAGATCACCCCGCAGATGCGCGGATTGTGCTCGATAAACTGCAGCAGGTCGGCGCTGTTTTGCGGCCAGATGGTCTGGAAACCCTGGCGCTGCAGCGCCGCTTCCAGTTCTTTGATCGGTTCGTCTTTGTGATAGACGCCGTGAGGCCCCATGATGGCGATGATATTCACGCTTTCCTCCTGGTATTCACCTAAGTCAAGCATCATAGCAATCCCCCGGGCGCATCGCACATAAAAAAAGGGCCGGAAAATCCGGCCCTTAGTGTTTAGTCCTGGCGAAAAAGTTAAGCGTAACCGTAGCTCATCAGACGCTGATAGCGGCGGTTCAACAGCTCTTCTTCGCTGAGCAGATCGAGATCCGCCAGGTCTGCCAGCAGCTGCGCCTTCAGGCTTGCCGCCATCGCTTCCGGGTTGCGGTGAGCGCCGCCCAGCGGTTCCGGAACGATAGAATCGATCAGCTTCAGCTCTTTCAGACGCGGGGCGATAATGCCCATCGCTTCCGCAGCCAGCGGCGCTTTATCCGCGCTCTTCCACAGAATGGAGGCGCAGCCTTCCGGAGAAATGACCGAATAGGTGCTGTACTGCAGCATGTTGACCTTGTCGCCCACGCCGATCGCCAGCGCGCCGCCGGAGCCGCCTTCACCGATCACGGTGCAGATAACCGGCACGCTCAAACGCGACATTTCACGCAGGTTACGGGCGATCGCTTCCGACTGGCCGCGCTCTTCCGCGCCGACGCCCGGATAAGCGCCCGGGGTGTCGATGAAAGTGATGATCGGCATTTTAAACCGCTCAGCCATTTCCATCAGGCGCAGCGCTTTACGGTAACCTTCCGGCGCCGGCATGCCAAAGTTGCGACGGATCTTCTCTTTAGTTTCACGGCCTTTCTGGTGGCCGATAATCATCACCGGACGACCATCAAGACGCGCGATACCGCCGACAATTGCTTTATCGTCAGCAAAGGCACGGTCACCGGCCAGTTCGTCAAATTCGTCGAACGCCAGGCGGACATAATCCAGGGTGTATGGACGGCGCGGGTGGCGCGCCAGTTGCGCAACCTGCCATGCACCGAGATCGGCGAAGATTTTGCGCGTCAGTTCTACGCTTTTCTCGCGCAGACGATGCACTTCTTCGTCGATGTTAATATCCAGTTTCTCATCCTGACGGCTTACCGCAGTCAGGGAATCGATTTTCGCTTCCAGCTCTGCAATCGGCTGTTCAAAATCTAGGAAATTCAGACTCATAGTATTCCTGTATTAGTCAAACTCCAGTTCCACCTGCTCCGAGCCGATAAGGCCCCGCAGATCGTTAAGTAAACGATCGCTCGGAGAGACGCGCCATGTTGCGCCGAAACGCAACCGCGCGCGTGCATCCGCCCTCTGATAATAGAGGTGCACTGGAATGGTTCCCGAACGGTGGGGTTCCAGAGACTGACGGAGTCGGTTTAAAAGCTGGTCATCAATTTGCCTGTCCGTCAGCGAGATAGCAAGCCCGCGAGCATATTTTTCCCGGGCTTCGTCAATGTCCATGACTTCACGGGCGGTCATTTTAAGCCCCCCGCTAAAGTCATCAAAGCTGACCTGTCCGCTGACGATAAGTATGCGGTCTTTTTCCAGCAACTGCTGATATTTATCCAGCGCGTCAGTGAATAACATCACTTCCAGACGCCCGGAACGGTCATCCAGAGTACAGATGCCGATACGATTGCCGCGCTTGGTGACCATTACCCGCGCCGCAATCACCAGCCCCGCCGCCGTGGTGACTTTCCCACGTTCGGTCGGATGCATGTCTTTGAGCCTCACGCCACCGACGTAGCGTTCAATCTCTTTCAGATACTGGTTAATCGGGTGCCCGGTCAGATATAGCCCCAGGGTCTCCCTTTCACCATCCAGTACCAGCTGTTCAGGCCACGGCTGACAGCTGGCGTAGGATTGCTCAATCTGCTCGGGCTCTTCCGCCAGCACGCCGAACATATCGGCCTGACCGATGGCCTCGGCTTTCGCGTGCTGGTCGGCGGCTTTCAGCGCATCGCCCAGCGAATTCATCAGCGCCGCGCGATGTGGACCGAGACGATCGAACGCCCCGGACATAATCAGTTTTTCCAGCACCCGACGGTTGAGCTTTTTAATATCGGTCCGCGCGCAGAGGTCGAACAGCTCGCGGAAATAACCACCGTTGTTGCGCGCCTCAATGATCGCTTCGATCGGCCCTTCGCCGACGCCTTTGATGGCGCCGATGCCGTAGACGATCTCGCCGTCGTCGTTGACGTGGAAATGGTACAGGCCGGAGTTAATATCCGGGGGCAAAATTTTCAGCCCCATACGCCAGCACTCATCCACCAGGCCCACTACCTTCTCGGTGTTGTCCATATCGGCGGTCATCACCGCCGCCATAAACTCGGCCGGATAGTGCGCCTTGAGCCACAGCGTCTGGTAGGAGACCAGCGCGTAGGCGGCGGAGTGCGATTTGTTAAATCCGTACCCGGCGAATTTCTCCACCAGGTCGAAGATTTTCATCGCCAGTTCGCCGTCAACGCCGTTTTTCTTCGCCCCATCTTCAAAGATAGAACGCTGCTTGGCCATCTCCTCCGGCTTTTTCTTACCCATTGCACGACGCAGCATATCCGCGCCGCCAAGGGTATATCCGGACAGCACCTGGGCAATCTGCATGACCTGTTCCTGATACAGGATGATGCCGTAGGTCGGCTCCAGCACCGGTTTCAGACTCTCATGCTGCCACTGCACGTCCGGATAAGAGATCTCTTCGCGGCCATGCTTACGGTCGATAAAGTTATCTACCATCCCCGACTGCAGCGGGCCCGGGCGGAACAGGGCCACCAGCGCGATCATATCTTCGAAGCAGTCAGGCTGCAGGCGCTTAATCAGATCTTTCATGCCGCGCGATTCAAGCTGGAAGACCGCGGTAGTTTCCGAGCGCTGCAGCATGTCGAAGCTTTTCTTGTCATCCAGCGGGATAGCGGCGATATCCAGCGGCCCTTCGCCATTCTTCTCACGGCGCTTGTTAATCATCTCCAGCGCCCAGTTAATGATAGTAAGCGTACGCAGACCGAGGAAGTCGAACTTCACCAGCCCGGCATATTCCACGTCGTTCTTATCAAACTGGGTGACCGGATGCAGCCCCTGTTCATCGCAATACAGCGGCGCGAAGTCAGTGATTTTAGTCGGAGCGATAACCACCCCACCGGCGTGTTTACCGGCGTTTCGCGTCACCCCTTCCAGCTTACGCGCCATGTCTATAAGCGCTTTAACTTCTTCGTCCGCTTCGTAGATTTCCGGCAGTTGCGGTTCGGCCTCAAAGGCTTTCGCCAGCGTCATGCCCGGATCGGGCGGCACCAGCTTGGAGATACGGTCGACAAAGCCGTACGGGTGACCCAGTACGCGACCCACGTCGCGGATAACCGCTTTCGCCGCCATGGTACCGAAGGTAATGATCTGCGATACCGCATCGCGGCCGTACATGTCCGCCACGTGCTCGATAACCTGGTCGCGTTTCTCCATGCAGAAGTCGACGTCGAAGTCGGGCATCGAGACACGTTCCGGGTTAAGGAAACGTTCGAACAGCAGGTCGAATTCCAGCGGGTCAAGATCGGTTATCTTCAGCGCGTAGGCCACCAGCGAACCGGCGCCGGAACCGCGGCCCGGGCCTACCGGCACGCCGTTATCCTTCGACCACTGGATAAACTCCATCACGATCAGGAAGTAGCCCGGGAAGCCCATCTGGTTGATAACCTGCAGCTCGATGTCCAGACGTTCGTCGTACTCCGGTCGACGCTTTGCGCGCTCTTCCGGATCCGGGAACAGAAACGCCAGACGCTCTTCCAGACCTTCTTTCGATTTCATGACCAGGAAATCTTCGGTGGTCATATCGCCGGTCGGGAACTGCGGCAGGAAATATTCGCCAAGCCGCACGGTGACGTTGCAGCGCTTGGCGATTTCTACGCTGTTTGCCAGCGCTTCCGGGATGTCGGCGAACAGCTCGCACATCTCCTCCTCACTGCGCATATATTGCTGCGGGGAGTAGTTACGCGGCCGTTTCGGATCGTCGAGCGTGAAGCCGTCGTGAATGGCGACGCGGATTTCGTGGGCGTCGAAGTCGCCGGTTTCAAGGAAGCGGACATCGTTGGTCGCCACCACCGGCAAACCGCGCGCTTCAGCCAGCGCCACGGCGGCATGGAGATAGCTCTCTTCATCCTGACGCCCGGTGCGGATCAGCTCCAGAAAATAGCGATCCGGGAAATGCTCTTCATAGAAGGCGACGCACTGTTCCACCAGCGGCATATTGCCGCGGATCAGGCTGACGCCGACGTCACCTTTACGGCCGCCGGAGAGCAGAATCAGCCCTTCCTGATGATCGACCAGCCAGTCACGGTCGATCCAGGGGCCCAGTGCGCCATAGCCGCGCTGATAGGCACGGGAAATCAGCAGCGTCAGATTCTGGTAGCCGGTGTTGTTCGCCGCCAGCACGGTCAGCTCGGTAAATTCGTCACCAAGCAGGTCGCACTGCACATGGAAGTCGGCGCCGACGATCGGCTTAATGCCCGCGCCATGTCCCGTCCCGTAGAACTTCACCAGCCCACACAGGTTAGTGAAATCAGTGATCGCCAGCGCTGGCATGCCAAGCGAGGCCGCCTTCTTGACCAGCGGCCCGGTCTTCGCCAGCCCATCGATCATGGAATAGTCGCTGTGCACCCGCAGGTGTACGAAACGTGGTTCAGCCATCTTTAGATCCCGGTGACTTAGTTGGACGCCAGGCCCAGGGCACGCTTCACCGGGCCAAAACTGCGCCGGTGATGCTCTGTTGCGCCGTGTTCCTGCAGCTTCTGCAGGTGAACAGCGGTGGGATAGCCTTTATGCTGGGCAAATCCGTAGTGAGGAAATGCGAGGTCCAGCGTGGCCATTTCGGCGTCACGAGTGACTTTTGCCAGAATAGACGCTGCGCTGATTTCTGCCACCCGGCTGTCGCCTTTTACCACCGCCAGGGAAGGCATCGGTAGCGACGGACAGCGGTTGCCATCGATCAGGACAAACTCAGGAACAATGCTCAGGCCGGCGACGGCGCGCTGCATTGCCAGCATGGTCGCGTGCAGAATATTCAGCTCGTCAATTTCATGCGGCTCGGCGCGGCCCAGACTCCAGCACAGCGCTTTCTCTTTAATCTCATCGTATAGCGCCAGACGACGCTTCTCGCTGAGTTTTTTGGAATCATTCAGACCCATAATCGGCTTCGCCGGATCAAGGATCACCGCCGCGGTCACCACCGCGCCGACCAGGGGGCCACGCCCAACCTCATCGACGCCGGCAACCAGATGGGTATGCGGGTAGATGAACTCCATCATTGTTTTGCTAACTCCAGTACGGCGTCCGCCGCCTGCTCATCGGCGTTGCAGCGGATCTGCTGATGCAGCGCGCGAAACGTCTCATGCATCTGGTGGCTGGTTTTGCCATCGGCCAGCAGCGGCTCAAGAGCAGCAGCCAGCGCCTGCGGCTGGCACTCATCCTGCAGCAGCTCTTTGACCAGCTCGCGACCGGCCAGCAGGTTCGGCAACGAGACGTAGTCGGTTTTCACCAGCCGCTTCGCCAGCCAGAAGGTGAACGGCTTCATGCGATAGCCCACCACCATCGGACATTTTGCCAGCATGCACTCCAGCGCCGCCGTCCCGGAGGCCAGCAACGCGGCGTCGCTGGCGATCATCGCATCGCGCGCCTGACCGTCCAGCATATGCACGATCATATCCGGAGCCGTCTCAGCTTTGATTCGCTCAAACTGCTCCCGACGTTTGGCATTGACCAGCGGCACTACCACCTGCAAATCGGGATAAGTGACGCGTAATAACTGCGCGGTATTAAGGAAGTCCGCGCTGAGCATTTCGACTTCCGCGCCGCGGCTGCCGGGCAGCAACGCCAGACAACGCACATTGTGCGGGATCCCCAACCGGTCGCGCGCAGCGCCTTTGTCAGGATCCAGCGGCATCGCATCCGCCATGGTATGACCGATAAAGCGGCAAGGGACGTTAAATTTGTCGTAAAACGCTTTTTCGAAAGGCAGAAAAGCCAGCACCAGGTCGGTCGCTCTGCCGATTTTGAAAACGCGTTTTTGTCGCCAGGCCCAGACCGACGGGCTGACGTAGTGAATCGTTTTGATGCCCTGCTTTTTCAGATTCCCTTCGAGGGTAATATTGAAATCAGGGGCGTCGATGCCGACGAAAACATCGGGGCGCAGCTCGCCAAAGCGGCGGGTAAGATCGGCACGAATATGCAATAAGCGGCGTAAGCGGCCGAGCACCTCAACAATGCCCATCACCGCCAGCTCTTCCATTTCATACCAGGCTTCGCACCCTTCCGCCTGCATCAGCGGTCCCGCCACGCCGACAAAGCGCGCGTTCGGGATGCGGGCTTTAAGCGCGCGGATGAGGCCTGCACCAAGAATATCGCCGGAGGTTTCTCCGGCGACCAGGGCAATCGTCAGGGGACGCGGTTCAGCCATTAACGAATCAAGCCGCGAGTGGAACGAGCGAAGAAATCGACAAAGGGTTGAACTTCCGCATGCTGAGTCGCCAGTTCGGCGATCTCCGGCTTCGCTTCTTCCAGCGTCTTACCACTGCGGTACAGCAGTTTATACGCGTTACGAATCGCGGTGATCGCTTCCCGGCTAAAGCCGCGGCGTTTCAGGCCTTCGATGTTGACGCCGAACGGCGTCGCATGGTTGCCCTGGGCAATCACGAACGGCGGAACGTCCTGCGCCACGCCGGAGCAGCCGCCAACCATAACGTGTGAGCCAATGACGCAGAACTGGTGCACCGCCGTCATGCCGCCGATAATGACATAATCATCCAGCGAAACATGGCCGGCGAGCGTCGCGTTATTGGCCAGAATGCAGCGATCGCCAAGCGTACAATCGTGCGCCACGTGGGCGTTGATCATCAGCAGGTTATCGTTGCCCACCTTTGTTAATCCACCGCCCTGTACTGTGCCGCGATGAATGGTGACGCTTTCGCGAATGCGGTTGCGATCGCCAATTTCCACTCGTGTCGGTTCGCCAGCATATTTTAGATCCTGGTTAACTTCACCGATGGAAGCGAACTGATAGATCTCATTGTCACGACCGATTTTGGTGTGGCCGTTAACGACAACGTGAGACTTCAGTACGGTGCCTTCGCCGATTTCAACGTTGGCGCCAACAATACAAAACGGACCAATGTGGACGTTAGCGCCAATCACGGCGCCTTCTTCTACAATGGCGGTAGGATGAACAAAAGCGGTTTTATCAATCACGTATCAGGCCTCCCGGCTACGCGCACACATCATCGTCGCTTCGCAAACCACTTTACCGTCAACCAGCGCAACGCCTTTGAAACGGGTCAGGCCGCGGCGGGTTTTCTCGAAAGTGACTTCCATAATCATCTGATCGCCTGGTACTACCGGACGTTTGAAACGTGCTTCATCGATGCCCGCGAAGTAGTACAGCTCGCCTGGTTCCAGTTTTCCGACGCTTTTAAATGCCAGAATCCCGGTGGCCTGGGCCATTGCTTCCAGAATCAGCACGCCCGGCAAAATCGGCTTACCAGGGAAGTGCCCCTGGAAAAACGGCTCGTTTACAGAAACATTTTTTACTGCGCGCAGAAAACGACCTTCTTCAAAATCCAGCACGCGGTCTACCAGCAGGAACGGGTAACGGTGAGGCAGAAGTTCCAGAATCTCTTCAATGTGCAGAGTATGAGTGTCAGTAGTCAAAATACTCTTCCTGTCTAAATGTACTAAAAGGCAATAATAACACGGCCTGCGGCAATCTTTTAGCGAATGCAACAGGCCGGAAATGTCATGTGACCAAATGATGAATTAGTCTTGTTGATTAACCTTGCGCTCAATCGCTTTCAGGCGCTTGCTCATCTCGTCAATATTCATCACCAGCGCCGCAGTTTTACGCCACGCCTTGTTCGGCTGCAGCGGAATACCGGAGGAGTATACGCCAGGTTCAGAGATAGGACGCATCACCATCCCCATCCCCGTGACGGTGACTTTATCGCAGATTTCCATATGGCCGTTAATCACGCTGGCGCCGCCAATCATGCAGTAGCGGCCAATTTTCAGGCTGCCCGCCATGATGACACCGCCGGCAACCGCGGTATTGTCGCCAATCACCACGTTATGCGCAATCTGGCACTGGTTATCAATGATAACGCCGTTACCGATCACGGTATCGTCCAGCGCGCCGCGATCGATAGTGGTACAGGCGCCGATCTCCACGCGATCGCCAATAATGACGCGACCAAGCTGCGGGATCTTAACCCAGTTACCGCGATCGTTAGCGTAGCCGAAGCCATCCGCACCGATCACCGTGCTGGACTGGATCAGGCAATTTTCGCCGATCTCAATCTCATGGTAAACGGTCACATTGGCCCACAAACGCGAGCCGGCGCCTATTTTCGTATTTTTCCCAACGAAGCAGCCTGCGCCGATCACCACGTTATCGCCCAGTACAACACCGGATTCAATAACCGCGTTGGCGCCGATGGCGACGTTGTTACCCAGCTTCGCCGACGGATCGATGACCGCGCTCGGCGCGATATCCTGTGCCGGCTGCGGCGTGGTATCAAGAATTTGAGCCATGCGCGCGTAGGTCAGGTAGGGGTTACGCACTACCAGCGCGGCGCTATGGGCAAAAGGTAAATCATCCGGCGTCATCACAACGGCAGAAGCCTGGCAAGCGGCCAGGTGCTCACGGTACTTAGGGTTGACCATGAAAGTGATTTGGCCCGTTTTCGCGCTCTGCATGGACGCAACGCCGGTGATGACGATATCGCCATCACCGTGTAATTCTGCATCCAACTGCTGCGCGAGATCAGCCAGTCGAATTGAAGGCATTACTTATTTAACCTGTTTCAGCACATCAGCGGTGATGTCTTTTACATCGCTGCTGTTGTATGCAACGGCATTCGCGTCAACCACCAGATCGATGCTCTGATCTTTCGCTACGCTCTGTACGGCAGTCTGGATACGGGTAACCAGTTTGCCGCGCTCTTCGTTGGAACGACGTGCGCGATCCTGCTCAAACGCCTGCGCTTTCTGGGAGAAGGTCTGGCGCTGTGCCATCACGTCTTTTTCCAGTTTGGTACGATCGGCGCCCGGCTTCATGGACTGCAGACGCTGCATTTTAGACTGCAGGTCGCCTTCCATACGCTGCAGTTCGCTAGCGCGGCCTTTGAACTCGTTTTCCAGCGTGTTGGAAACGCCAGTTTTCTGGGCAACCTGTTGGAACAGGCTGTTCATGTTCACCAGGGCAATTTTATCTGCCGCCTGAGCGGAAGTTACCATTGCCAAACCCAGACCTGCAGCTAATAACCACTTTTTCACAATAAACTCCTTACCATCCCATGAGTACCCAGGGGTACCGTTATTTGCGTGGCGAGGCGATAACCGCGTTATCGCCTACAGTCAGCGCTATACTGCACTTGCATTCCGTTGCCGCCAACAATTACCAGGTTTTACCAATGTTAAACTGGAACTGTTCGGCTTTGTCTCCATCGTACTTTTTGAACGGTTGGGCGTAGGAGAAGACCAACGGCCCCAACGGCGACATCCACTGCACGGCAATACCCGCAGACATACGGATGTTGCTCGGATCGCTGTAATCCGGATAACCCGCGTACGCGCTCGAATCCCAGTGAGTATCCCATACGGTACCCATATCCCAGAAGACGGAAGTACGGACCGAGTTCGCATATTTGTCACTAATAAACGGCGTCGGGGTAATCAGCTCCAGGCTGGCCACCGCCATCGCGTTACCGCCCACCGCATCATCGGATTTACACGGCGCGGATTCGGTGCTCTTACAGTCATTGGTATAACCGCTATCGCCATCATGACGGCTGCTCGACGGGAAGTACACCGCCTTCGGACCAATGGTGTTCGACTGGAAGCCACGCACGGTGCTGGAACCACCGGCATAGAAGTTCTCATAGAACGGCATCTCTTTGCCGCCGATACCATCGCCATAGCCAAAGCGGGTACGACCCAGCACTACCCACTGGTGATCGTTGTCGATCGGCACATAGGTGGCGGTATCCAGCGTCGCTTTGTAGTATTCGTTGTCTGAGCCCGGAATGGTCACCTTACCGTTCAGGTTGACGCGCGAACCTTCCGTTGGGAAGAAGCCGCGGTCAAGCTTGTTATAGGTCCAACCGTAGTTGAAGGTGAAGTCATTCGCACTGAACGAGTTCCGGTCGTTGGTGTTGTCCGGATACTGGCCCATCGAGTTCAGGTAACGCCACATCGCCACCTGCGGCTGCATATTGGACAGGGAGTTATGAACATAACCGACCCCGGCGCGCAGCGTGTTGTATTCGTTGATCGGGAAGCCCAGCGTAACGTCTGTACCATAGCTTTTGTTGGTATAGTCAGACAGATCCGCATCGTTCGCATCAAAGTCATTATAGAAGATACGGCCGCCGAGGCTTACACCGTCTACGGTGAAGTACGGGTTGGTGACCGACAGTTCGGTATAGGTCTGGTAGTCGTTTTTGGTGCCGTTGATCCCGACAGCGTAACCGGTACCTAACCAGTTATCCTGCTGGACGCCTGCCTGGAAGCTGACGCCGCTCTCGGTGCCGTAGCCGATACCAAAGTTGAAGCTACCGGTGTTACGTTCTTTCACCTTGTAGACAACGTCGACCTGGTCCGGGCTGCCCGGCACGCGCTGGGTATCAGTATCTACCGTTTCGAAGAAGCCTAAACGGTTGAGACGGTCTTTACCCTGATCAACGAGGTCGCTGCCCAGCCATGCGCCTTCCATCTGGCGCATTTCGCGGCGCAGAACCGCGTCTTTGGAGGTATCGTTGCCTTCGAAGCGAATTTTACGCACGTAATAGCGATTGCCCGCGTCAACGTTGACGTGCAGCTTAACGGTCTTATCGCTGTCGTTAATCTCCGGCTGCGACTGCACGCGCGGATAGGCGTAACCATAACGACCCAACAGTTTCTTGATGTCGTTTTCCATCTTGGTCACTTTCGCGCCGTTGTACAGTTCACCCGGCTCGACTTTGGTCAGCGCTTCGATTTCCGCGGAATGGCCGGCAAGGTTGCCCGTCACCTGCACCCCGGAAAACTTGTACTGATCGCCTTCGGTGATGTTAACGGTGATGTAGATCCCTTTCTTATCCGGCGTCAGGCTGACCTGGGTAGAATCGATGTTGAAACGGGCATAGCCGCGATCCAGGTAGTAGCTGCGCAGGGTTTCAAGGTCGCCCGCCAGCTTCTGCTTCTGGTATTTACGGTCGCCGACCACGTTCCACCATGGCACTTCATCGCGCAGCTGGAAGTGGGAGATCAACTCATCAGTCGAAAACGCATGGTTGCCGACAATGTTGATCTGCTGAATTTTTGCAGAGACGCCTTCCTGGAATACCAGCTTCAGGTCGACACGGTTACGCGGCAGCGGGGTAACCACTGCTTTGACGCTGGCGCTGTATTTACCGACGCTGTAGTAGAAGTCTTCGAGCCCCTTCTCGATGTCCGCGATGGTCGTGCGGTCAAGCGACTCGCCCACCCGAACGCCAGAGGCTTCAAGGTTCTGCTTAAGCATGTCATCTTTCACCGACTTGTTGCCGGAGAAAGTGATGCTGGCGATCGTCGGACGCTCTTTCACCTGCACCAGCAGGGTATCACCATCGCGCAGGACGCGGACGTCCTCGAAGTTGCCAGTGGCAAACAGCGCGCGAATAGTGTTACTGATATCATCGTCGGTCACCGTATCGCCAGGACGCACTGGCATACTGAGGAGGGCCGCACCAACAGCGACACGCTGCAAGCCTTCGAAATGAATGTCCTTCACCACGAACCCTTCAGCACCGTATACAGTCGCGCTGCTAAACAGCAGCGACGCTATGAGCAACTTTTTCATCGCCATCGTTATTATGCGTTCTTCCTAACAAACTCTCTTATAACCGAGAGAAATCATTGAAAAGTGCAAGCCCCATTAACAGCACCAGCAGTATTGAGCCAATGCGATAACTAAAGTCTTGAACTCGCTCGGATACCGGCCCGCCCTTCAGCTTTTCAATCGCTAAAAACAGCAGATGTCCCCCATCCAGTACGGGTAGTGGGAACAGGTTGATGATTCCGAGGTTCACGCTAATCAGCGCAAGGAACATCAGATAATAAATCAACCCAAACTCCGCTGACATTCCAGCCCCCTGAGCGATAGAGATCGGCCCACTGAGGTTGTTCAGTTTGACATCACCGGTTATCAATTTACCCAGCATCCTGACCGTCAGTGACATCAGCTGCCAGGTTTTATCCGTGGCTTCAGCGATGGCGGCAAACGGTCCGTACTGACGTACTGTCTTGTATTCTTCAGGCAGCGGGATGACCTTTGGCACCACCCCTGCGAACCCTTCAGCCTTACCTTTTACCGTTTTCGCATCCGGCGTCAGGGTCAACGGCAGCGCACTCCCCTGCCGTTCAATCTCCAGCGCCAGCGCTTTGCCCGGATTATCGCGCACCAGATTAACAAACGTCATCCACTGCGTTAACGGTTGACCATCGACTTTAACGATCCGGTCGCCCGCTTGCAAACCCGCTTTCTGGGCTGCCGAACCCGCCTGGACTTCCGCCAGCACCGTATCAATCTGCGCGCTACGCGGCTGGATCCCCAATGACGTCACGGGATCTTGCTTGTCGGGCTCAAAGGCCCAGTGCCGCAGATCGACGATTTTATCCTGGCGCTGATTAGTCCCGAAAGGGGCGACGGTAAGTATTGTTTGCGCGTTGCCAATTTTGGCTACCAGCTGCATACGCACCGCATCCCAATCAGGCGTTTCGATACCATCTATCGCTTTAAGTTCCGTTCCTTTTGCAATTTGTGCTTGCGCGGCAACCGAATTGGGCGTTATTTCACCCACCACCGGCCGCACGCCGGGAACGCCGATGATGAACACCAGCCAGTAAGCAAAGATAGCGAAAATGAAGTTGGCGATGGGACCAGCAGCAATGACTGCTGCACGCTGACCGACGGTTTTATTGTTGAACGCGTAATGGCGCAACTCCGGCGCCACCGCTTCAACACGCTCATCCAGCATCTTGACGTAGCCGCCCAGCGGGATCAGGGCAATGACAAACTCGGTCCCCTGTTTGTCTTTACGCCGCCACAGCGCTTTGCCAAAGCCGATAGAAAAACGTTCAACCCGGATACCGCAGCGGCGCGCCACCCAAAAATGGCCAAACTCATGCACCGTAATCAGTACGCCAAGCGCAATGATAAAAGCCGCCAGATTCCAGAGCACGCTCAGCATATTACCTTCCGTCAAATCGTCCTGAAGACTAACAGTAGCAGACAGGCAAAGACCGGTACCGCCGCCGTCAGGCTGTCGATACGATCGAGAATACCGCCGTGTCCGGGAATCAAGTGCCCGCTATCCTTAATGCCAGCCTCGCGCTTAAACATACTTTCCGTCAGGTCGCCCAATACCGAAGCCAGGGCCGCCACTACCGAACAAACCAGCAGTACCGTCGGTGTGACGTCAAGATGGGCCCACACCCCGTAGGCCCAGGAGATCACGGCCGCGGTCAGCAACCCGCCAAAAAAACCCTGCCAGGTTTTTCCCGGCGAAACCTTCGGCGCCAGCTTATGCTTGCCGAACATTTTACCGAACATATAGGCGCCAGAGTCCGCGCCCCAGACCAGGATCATGACGTACAGCAGCCACAGCGCACCGCTGTAATGGTTATCGGTATAATGCCAGGCGCGCAGCGCCAGCATGCCCCAGAAAAACGGAACGATGGTCAGGATGCCGAAGATCAGGCGCAGGACTTTAGAATGGCGCCAGAGGGCCGCCGACGCCGGGTAGGAAAGCACCAGCAATAGCGCGACGATCCACCAGGCGAAAGAGGCCCATAGCGAACCTTCGACCATCGGCTGATGAACGTCATAATGGTATTCAGGCAGCAGAAAAAGCATCGCCGCCAGCAGAAGGCCGCAGAGCACCGCCAGCCAAACCCGCTGCGAAGTCGAGGTGAAACCGCTCAGTTGTCCCCACTCCCAGGCGGCAAGCATGCACACGACCAGGGTGACGATAGCAAACCCCATCGGCGGCAATAAAAACAATGCCGCAATGACGACGGGGATTAAGACGAAAGCAGATATCAGGCGATACTTCAGCAAAAGTGACCCCCATCAGGCATGACTGCCACCCGGCTCAGTGCCGCCGAAACGACGCTCTCGATTAACAAAGGCATGGAGTGCACCTTCAAAGTCCTGTTCAGCAAAATCGGGCCAAAGAACATCCGTAAAGTAAAGTTCGGCATAGGCAATTTGCCAAATCAGAAAATTACTTATTCGGTGCTCTCCCCCGGTCCTAATAACTAAATCAACGGGAGCCAGTTCATGCATGCAGACCTGCTGGCTCAGCATATCCTCTGTGATCTGCTCAGGCAGTAGCGTCCCGTCCTGTACCTGTTTCGCCAGCAAACGAACGCCCTGGGTAATATCCCAGCGACCGCCGTAATTTGCCGCAATGTTCAGCGTTAAGCCGGTATTGTTTGCGGTCAGCGCTTCCGCTTTGCGGATACGCTCCTGCAGGCGCGCATTGAAGCGCGTGGTGTCGCCAATAATCCGCAAACGCACATTGTGTCGATGCAGACTTTTGACTTCGCTATCCAGCGCCCAGACGAACAGTTCCATCAGCGCACTGACTTCCTGAGCCGGACGGTTCCAGTTTTCACTGCTGAACGCGTATAACGTTAACGCTTCAATCCCATTATTCGCCGCGAAGGAGACCGCACGACGCACGGATTTCGCACCGGCCTTATGCCCGAAAGCGCGAATTTTACCTTGCCGTTTCGCCCAACGGCCGTTGCCATCCATAATAATGGCGACATGACGGCAGCCATGGGTGGGCGATATTTCGCTGACAGTTTGATTAGCAGACAACATCACGCGTTTTAAGTCCATAATAAGGATTAACTAGCCACCAAACAGAGGCCACCGGGCCGCGCTGGATACGCATTTTTATCCGATGCCGGGGCTGCAGCCAATCGCAGAGAACAACCAAAAGCTTTACGCAAAAAAGCCGTGTTTTGCCACGGCCACCGTAATCTTTAACAACAAAATGCAACGATCGGGTGGCGCAGACTATATCACTGAAGCCTTGCGCCCACAAATATCACCGCGTTACGCCTGTGCGCTCCACCGCTTCAGCTGCTGGTGAGCAACCGCGCGGGCATCGGCGTCGATAATCAGAACGTCATCAATGCTTTGCGGCTCTTGCAGGTTTACCTTATCCAGTACCGCCAGGTTAACTGCCGCAATATCGGTAAAACGGATATCCCCCTGCAGAAACGCCGCAACCGACTCTTCATTGGCCGCATTTAGCGACGTGGTCGCCGCCTGGCCGACCTCAAACGCCTCCATCGCCAGCTTCAGGCAGGGGTAGCGCGTATAGTCTGGCGCGGAGAAGCTCAGATTGCTCAACTGGCAGAAGTCCAGCGGCTTAACGCCGGAATTCAGGCGCAGCGGCCAGCCCATGGTATGCGCGATAGGCGTGCGCATATCCGGCTCCCCAAGCTGCGCCAGCACGCTGCCGTCCTGATAGCGAACCATCGAGTGGATCACCGACTGCGGGTGGATCAGCACTTCCATCTGCTGCGCAGAGGCATTGAACAGCCAGCGCGCTTCAATGTACTCCAGGCCTTTATTCATCATCGTGGCTGAATCGACGGAGATCTTACGTCCCATCGACCAGTTTGGATGGCGGCAGGCCTGATCCGGGGTCATCGCCGCCAGTTCAGCCACGGCGGTCTCGCGGAAAGGCCCGCCGGAGCCGGTTAGCAGAATTGACGAGACGCCATGCTGTGCGAGATCAGCGTATCCCAGTTGCTGTTGAATTGTCTCCGGCATACTCTGAAAAATCGCGTTATGTTCGCTATCAACCGGCAACAGGCGAGCGCCATATTGCTGAACTGCATCCATAAACAGGCGGCCGCAGGTCACCAGCGATTCTTTATTCGCTAACAGCACTGTTTTCCCGGCACGGATCGCCGCCAGCGTCGGTACCAGCCCCGCCGCGCCGACGATGGCGGCCATGACCTGATCGACGTCATCCAGCGCCGCGACATCAGCCGCCGCCTGCTGGCCGCTCAGCACTTCGGTTCGACTGTTATGCGCCTGCAGACGGATGCGCAACCGCTCCGCGCTTTGCGCATCATCCATCACGGCATAACGGGGGGTAAATTCCAGGCATTGTTCAACCATGCGGTCAACGTTTTTCCCCGCGACCAGCGCGGCGATGGAAAAGCGACCAGGGTTATGGCGTACCACGTCCAGCGTGCTACAGCCAATGGAACCGGTCGAACCGAGAACGGTTAATTGCTTCATGAAACGTCCAGAAGAGTGGAAACAGAATAAAAAGCAAAACGCCGTCAGCGAGCCCCTACGCTACCACTCTCGGGGAATAAGACGACGGCATTAGGCCTTCAACTAGCGCTAAAGGCTACAAGGCCAGCCCTCTCAACGCAATCCCGAGAATTGAGCGTACAGTCTCCTGTACGGCGTTTCAGATTTTACTCAGACCAGCCAGTACCCGGCCCAAGCAACGGCAGAGCATCAGAACTGCATCAGTTCCGCTTCTTTATCTGCCAGCGCCGCGTCAACTTTCTTGATGGCGGCGTCAGTCATTTTCTGCACGTCGTCCTGAGAACGGCGATCGTCATCTTCGCTGATCTCTTTTTCTTTCAGCAGCGCTTTGACTTTGTCGTTAGCGTCGCGGCGAACGTTACGCACGGCAACACGCGCCTGCTCAGCTTCACCACGCACGATCTTGGTCAGATCTTTACGGCGCTCTTCGGTCAGCGGCGGCAGCGGAACACGAATGTCGCTGCCGGCAGAACTTGGGTTCAGACCGAGGTCAGATGCCATGATCGCTTTTTCAACGGCCGCAGACATAGAACGGTCGAAGACGTTGATTTTCAGGGTACGGGAGTCTTCTACGGTGACGCTGGCCAGCTGGCGCAGCGGAGTCGGCGTACCGTAGTACTCAACAACAATCCCGTCCAGCAGGCTCGGAGAAGCACGACCCGTGCGAATTTTGCTGATTTGGTTTTTGAATGCTTCGACGCATTTTTCCATGCGGATTTCAGCATCTTTTCTGATATCGCTAATCACGTTACGAATCCTTGAAAGCTTGTCTCAGTCAGACCAGACGGTTGCCCGTCGGAAAATGAGCTAAGTATAGTCAGATTTAATGAAAATCACCGGGCAATATCCCCGCGAAAGTAAAGCGGAATATTACCCGGATTTGGCGCTGACGGGAATTATTCCGTGATCAATGTGCCTTCTTTTTCGCCCATCACCACGCGACGCAGCGCGCCAGGTTTGTTCATGTTGAAGACGCGAATCGGCAATTTGTGGTCACGCGCCAGAGTAAAGGCGGCCAGATCCATCACTTTCAGCTCTTTATCCAGGACTTCGCTGTAGGTCAGCTGATCGTACATGGTGGCAGAAGGATCTTTTGCCGGGTCAGCGGTAAATACGCCGTCAACCTTGGTCGCTTTCAGCACTACATCGGCTTCAATTTCAATACCGCGCAGGCAAGCTGCGGAGTCGGTGGTAAAGAACGGGTTGCCGGTACCCGCGGAGAGGATCACCACGCGGTTGTTACGCAGCAGGCTGATCGCCTCTGCCCAGCTGTAGTTGTCGCACACGCCGTTCAGCGGGATGGCGGACATCAGACGAGCGTTCACATAGGCGCGGTGGAGCGCATCACGCATCGCGAGGCCATTCATGACCGTTGCCAGCATGCCCATGTGGTCGCCCACAACGCGGTTCATACCCGCTTTCGCCAGACCAGCACCACGGAACAGGTTACCGCCACCAATTACTACGCCAACCTGAATACCCAGCTCAACCAGCTCTTTGATCTCCTGAGCCATGCGGTCAAGTATGCTTGCATCAATACCGAAGCCTTCTGAGCCCTGCAGCGCTTCGCCACTTAATTTCAGCAGAATACGTTTGTAGACGGGTTTTGCATTGGTAGCCATGTTTCTTTCCTGAGACTGTCAACGAATGAGATGTGAGAATTCCGGCGACATTGTATGTCGCATTTCAGCGCGGTCACTATAAGCAGTTGGCTGAATTTACAAAATGGGCGCAAAAAGAAGCCGCCCTCAGGCGGCTCCTTTTTTAAAAATTAAGACTGCTTGGACATCGCAGCAACTTCTGCTGCAAAGTCAGTCTCAACTTTCTCGATGCCTTCGCCCACTTCAAAGCGGATGAAGCCAGTCACGTCAGCGTTGTGCTCTTTCAGCAGCTGACCAACAGATTTGCTCGGCTCCATAACGAAAGGCTGACCAGTCAGAGAAACTTCGCCGGTGAATTTCTTCATGCGGCCTTCAACCATTTTCTCTGCGATTTCTTTCGGCTTACCGGACTGCATCGCGATGTCCAGCTGAACCTGGTACTCTTTTTCTACCACGTCAGCAGACACGTCTTCCGGTTTAACGAATTCCGGCTTGCTTGCTGCAACGTGCATTGCCAGCTGCTTAACCAGCTCTTCGTCAGCGCCTTTAGCGGCAACCAGAACGCCGATGCGCGCACCGTGCTGGTAGCTGCCCAGAACGTCGCCTTCCAGAACTGCGATACGACGGATGTTGATGTTCTCACCGATTTTAGCAACCAGGGCAACACGTTCTTCTTCGAACTGTGCTTTCAGAACTTCAACGTCGGAGATTTTACCCGCAACAGCTGCGTCCAGTACTTTGTCAGCAAATGCCTGGAAACCACCATCTTTAGCAACGAAGTCAGTCTGGCAGTTAACTTCCAGAATGTAACCGTAGTTGCCTTCGATTTTGGTTTTGATCACGCCGTCAGCAGCCACGTTGCCTGCTTTCTTCGCCGCTTTGATCGCGCCGGATTTACGCATGTTTTCGATTGCCAGCTCGATGTCGCCATTCGCTTCAGTCAGCGCTTTTTTGCAATCCATCATGCCTGCGCCAGTACGTTCGCGCAGCTCTTTTACCAGGGAAGCGGTAATTTCAGCCATTCTAAAATCCTCGGGAGATGTGGATACTGCCCGGCCAGAGGCCAAACAGCGTAAATTGAAAAAAGGGGCCGATAATGGGCCCCTATTCATACACGGTACTAATAAGGGCTTAAACCTTATTATTCAGCTTCTACGAAGCTTTCTTCCGCCTGAGAAGCCAGGTCCTGAGAGCGACCTTCACGAACGGTAGCAGCCACAGCGCCCAGGTACAGGCTTACTGCGCGGATTGCATCGTCGTTACCCGGGATAACGAAGTCAACGCCGTCCGGATCAGAGTTGGTATCAACGATAGCAAATACCGGGATACCCAGGTTGTTTGCTTCTTTGATAGCGATGTGCTCGTGGTCAGCGTCGATAACGAACAGTGCGTCCGGCAGGCCGCCCATGTCTTTGATACCGCCCAGGCTGTTTTCCAGCTTGTCCAGCTCACGAGTACGCATCAGCGCTTCTTTTTTGGTCAGCTTGTCGAAAGTACCGTCCTGGGACTGAGTTTCCAGGTCTTTCAGACGTTTGATGGACTGACGAACGGTTTTCCAGTTAGTCAGCATACCGCCCAGCCAGCGATGGTTCACGAAGAACTGGTCGCAGCTGTTAGCAGCGTCTTTTACCGCTTCGCTTGCAGCGCGCTTAGTACCAACGAAAAGGATTTTACCTTTACGAGCAGCGATCTTGTTCAGTTCAGCCAGGGCTTCGTTGAACATCGGTACAGTTTTCTCAAGGTTGATGATGTGAACTTTGTTACGCGCACCGAAGATGAACGGCTTCATTTTCGGGTTCCAGTAACGGGTCTGGTGACCGAAGTGAACACCAGCCTTGAGCATGTCGCGCATGGAAACAGTTGCCATGTTTAAAACCTCTATAGATGAAATTGGGGTTATGCCTCCACGTATCCCATATTACCGACCCCGAAGGGCACCCCGGAATATGTGCCGATACGTGTGTGTTATTACACAAAGTGAGCTATGTCGCTTACGTCCATCCTTGTGTATCTGAGATGGAACGGAAGTCCGGCGCGCTTTATACCACAAAACCCGGCCAGACACCAACTCTTGTTGACGTGTCGTGCTGTTAATGATTCTCAATTTGGCACCAGCCTGCCCGGACTGTTACCATTGACAAGACTTACTCTATTATTGTCGAAAAAATCGACACTGCTGGACATATTCCATGGCTATCTCTATCAAGACACCTGAAGACATTGAAAAAATGCGCGTTGCCGGCCGCCTGGCCGCTGAAGTGCTGGAAATGATTGAACCCTGGGTTAAACCGGGCGTGAGCACCGGCGAGCTGGACCGCATCTGTAACGACTACATCGTTAACGAGCAGAAGGCCATCTCCGCCTGCCTCGGCTACCATGGTTATCCGAAGTCCGTCTGCATTTCGGTTAACGAAGTGGTCTGCCACGGCATTCCTGACGACGGCAAGCTGCTGAAAGATGGCGATATCGTCAATATCGACGTGACGGTCATTAAAGATGATTTCCATGGCGATACCTCCAAAATGTTTATCGTCGGCAAACCGACGATTCTCGGCGAGCGCCTGTGCCGCATCACTCAGGAAAGCCTGTATCTGGCGCTGAGAATGGTGAAGCCCGGCATCAACCTGCGCACTATCGGCGCGGCCATTCAGAAATACGTGGAAGCGGAAGGTTTCTCCGTGGTGCGCGAATACTGTGGTCACGGTATCGGCCGCGGCTTCCATGAGGAGCCGCAGGTGCTGCACTACGACTCGCCGGAGACCAATGTTGTGCTCAAACCAGGCATGACCTTCACCATCGAGCCGATGGTCAACGCCGGTAAAAAAGAGATCCGCAGCATGAAAGACGGCTGGACGGTGAAAACCAAAGACCGGAGCTTGTCTGCGCAGTATGAGCATACTATTGTGGTGACTGACAACGGCTGCGAAATTCTGACGCTACGCAAGGATGACACCATCCCGGCGATAATCTCGCACGATGAATGATGAAAAGCCGGCGCCCGCCGGCTTTTTTATTAGATAGTTTTTTCTTATGGTGACGCGATGAGCAACTCATTACCTGACACAGCCTCCCCTCTTCTGCCCGTCCCGCCGGAACATCCGGTGAGCTGGCCGCAGGGCGATCTGAACTGTGCTGCAATTAAGGCGCACATCGATACCTTCCAGCACTGGCTGGGCGAGGCGTTTGACTCCGGCATCGCCGCGGAGCAGCTCATTGCGGCGCGCACCGAATTTATCGACCAGCTGCTGCAGCGGTTGTGGATCGCCTGCGGTTTTGAATCCGTCAGCGACCTGGCGCTGGTCGCCGTCGGCGGCTATGGCCGCGGCGAACTGCACCCGCTCTCAGACGTCGATCTGCTGATCCTCAGTCGTAAAAAACTGCCGGACGACCAGGCGCAAAAAGTCGGCGAACTGCTCACCCTGCTGTGGGACGTCAAGCTGGAGGTGGGCCACAGCGTACGCACCCTCGAAGAGTGCCTGCTGGAAGGTCTGTCGGATCTGACCGTCGCCACCAACTTAATCGAATCGCGCCTGCTGATCGGCGACGTCGCGCTGTTCCTTGAACTGCAAAAACATATTTTTAGCGACGGCTTTTGGCCATCGGAAAAGTTCTTCGCCGCCAAGGTCGAAGAGCAGAACGTCCGTCATCAGCGCTATCATGGCACCAGCTATAACCTGGAGCCGGACGTGAAAAGCAGCCCCGGCGGCCTGCGCGACATCCATACGCTACAGTGGGTGGCCCGCCGTCATTTTGGCGCCACCTCGATGGATGAGATGGTCGGTTTCGGCTTTCTGACCGAAGCCGAGCGCAATGAACTCAATGAGTGTCTGCACCAGCTGTGGCGTATCCGCTTCGCGCTGCATCTTGAGCTCACGCGCTATGACAACCGTCTGCTTTTCGACCGCCAGCTCAGTGTGGCCCGCCGGCTCGGCTATGAAGGCGACGGCAACCAGCCGATTGAGCATATGATGAAGGACTTCTTCCGTGTCACCCGCCGGGTGAGTGAGCTGAACCAGATGCTGCTTCAGCTGTTTGAAGAGGCCATTCTCGCCCTGAGCGAGGATGAAAAGCCGCGTCCGATAGACGATGACTTCCAGCTGCGCGGCACCCTTATCGATCTGCGTGACGACACGCTGTTTATTCGCGAACCGCAGGCCATTCTGCGCATGTTTTATATGATGGTGCGCAACAGCACTATCACCGGCATCTACTCCACGACGTTGCGCCATCTGCGCCATGCCCGCCGCCATCTGACCCAACCGCTGTGCTATATCCCGGAGGCACGCACGCTCTTTCTCAGCATGCTGCGCCACCAGGGGGCGGTAAGCCGTGGGCTATTGCCGATGCACCGCCACAGCGTGCTGTGGGCCTATATGCCGCAGTGGTCGCATATTGTCGGCCAGATGCAGTTCGACCTGTTTCACGCCTATACCGTCGATGAGCACACTATCCGGGTGATGCTCAAGCTGGAGAGCTTTGCCAAAGAAGAGACCCGCAGCCGCCACCCGCTGTGCGTGGAGCTGTGGCCGCGCTTAACGCACCCGGAGTTGATTTTAATCGCCGCCCTGTTCCATGACATCGCCAAAGGGCGCGGCGGCGACCACTCGATCCTCGGCGCGCAGGATGTGCTGAAGTTTGCCGAGCTGCACGGGCTGAACTCCCGCGAGACGCAGCTGGTCGCCTGGCTGGTGCGTCACCATCTGCTGATGTCGGTCACCGCCCAGCGGCGCGACATTCAGGATCCGGAGGTGATTAAGCAGTTCGCCGAGGAGGTGCAAACGGAAAATCGCCTGCGCTATCTGGTGTGTCTGACCGTCGCCGATATCTGCGCCACCAACGAAACCCTGTGGAACAGCTGGAAGCAGAGCCTGCTGCGCGAACTCTATTTCGCCACCGAGAAACAGCTGCGTCGGGGCATGCAAAGTACCCCGGACATGCGCGAACGGGTGCGTCATCATCAGCTGCAGGCGCTGGCGCTGCTGCGGATGGACAATATTAATGAAGAGGCGCTGCATCAGATCTGGAACCGCTGCCGCGCCAACTATTTCGTGCGACATACGCCGACGCAGCTCGCCTGGCACGCCCGCAACCTGCTGCGTCACGATCTGAATAAGCCGATGATCCTGCTGAGCTCGCAGGCCACCCGCGGCGGTACGGAGATTTTTATCTGGAGCCCGGATCGCCCTTATCTGTTCGCCGCGGTGTGTGGCGAACTGGATCGTCGCAACCTCAGCGTCCACGACGCGCAGATCTTCACCACCCGCGACGGTATGGCGATGGATACCTTTATCGTCCTCGAACCCGACGGCAGTCCGCTTTCCGCCGACCGCCACGAGGCGATCCGCCAGGGTCTGGAGCAGACCATCACTCAGCGCAGCTGGCAGCCTCCGGCCCCGCGTCGTCAGGCGGCAAAGCTACGCCATTTTTCCGTGGACACCGAGGTGAATTTCCTGCCGACCCATACCGATCGAAAATCGTTTCTGGAGCTGATTGCGCTCGATCAGCCAGGGCTGCTCGCCCGCGTCGGCCAGGTGTTCGCCGACCTCGGCATATCGCTTCACGGGGCGCGAATTACGACAATTGGTGAGCGAGTAGAAGATTTATTTATAATCGCCACCGCCGACCGGCGTGCCCTTAATAATGAGCTGCAACAAGAAGTGCAACAACGGTTGACAGCGGCCCTCAATCCAAACGATAAAGGGTGACGTATTTTTTTTAGTGAATGGAAAGAAACAATGCAGCAGTTACAGAACGTTATTGAGTCCGCCTTCGAGCGTCGCGCCGACATCACGCCGGCCAATGTGGATACCGTGACCCGCGAAGCGGTTAATCAGGTTATCGCCCTTCTGGATTCCGGCGCGCTGCGCGTCGCTGAGAAGATCGACGGTCAGTGGGTGACGCATCAGTGGCTGAAAAAGGCGGTACTGCTCTCTTTCCGTATTAACGATAACCAGGTTATCGATGGTGCGGAAAGCCGCTACTTCGATAAAGTGCCGATGAAATTCGCTGACTATGACGAAGCGCGTTTCCAGAAAGAAGGTTTCCGCGTGGTGCCGCCGGCCGCGGTGCGCCAGGGTGCGTTCATCGCCCGCAACACCGTGCTGATGCCCTCCTACGTTAACATCGGCGCCTACGTTGACGAAGGCACCATGGTTGATACCTGGGCCACCGTCGGTTCCTGCGCGCAGATCGGTAAAAACGTGCACCTGTCCGGCGGCGTCGGCATCGGTGGCGTACTGGAGCCACTGCAGGCGAACCCGACCATCATCGAAGATAACTGCTTCATCGGCGCACGCTCTGAGGTGGTTGAAGGGGTGATTGTCGAAGAAGGTTCCGTCATCTCCATGGGCGTTTACCTCGGTCAGAGCACCAAAATCTACGATCGCGAAACCGGCGAAGTCTTCTACGGCCGCGTACCGGCTGGCTCGGTGGTGGTCTCAGGCAACCTGCCGTCGAAAGATGGTAAATACAGCCTGTACTGCGCGGTGATCGTGAAGAAAGTCGATGCCAAAACTCGCGGCAAGGTCGGCATTAACGAACTGCTGCGTACCATCGACTAAAGCAAATAAAAAGCGGGAGATATCCCGCTTTTTTTATATTTGATGCTGGCGAGAATGGATTTTTTCGTTAATTATTCAATGGTTATGATGCTATCAAAGGTACCGTTATGTACGATAATCTGAAAAGTCTTGGCATTACCAACCCTGATGAGATCGATCGCTATAGCCTGCGGCAGGAAGCTAACAACGACATTCTGAAAATCTATTTTCAGAAAGACAAAGGCGAATTCTTCGCCAAGAGCGTCAAGTTCAAATACCCGCGTCAGCGCAAAACCGTGGTTGCCGACGGCGTCGGCCAGGGCTACAAAGAGGTCCAGGAGATCAGCCCCAATCTGCGCTACGTTATCGATGAGCTGGATCAGATCTGCCAGCGCGATCGCACTGAAATCGATCTCAAGCGTAAAATCCTCGACGATTTACGTCATCTGGAAAGCGTGGTCACCAATAAGATCAGCGAAATTGAAGCCGATCTGGAAAAGCTCACTCGTAAGTAAGCGCATCCCCGGGCTGGCGGTTTTCCTCCGCTACAGACAACACGCATCGTCCAGGCCGGGTAACGCTACCCGGCATTTTTTGCCTAACGCCTTAGCGTTGTTCATCCAGCTGCAGCGCGATATACAGCAGTAGCCTGTCGTCAAAGCTCCCGAGATCGAGGCCGGTCAGCTCCGAGATACGGTTCAGCCGGTATTCCAGCGTATTCCGATGAATAAACAGCGCCTTTGACGTCGCCAGCGGCTGCACGTTATGGCGAAACCACGCCTGCAGCGTCCGCCGCAGCAAACCGTTGTTATCCATTGCCTTCAGACGCGCCAGCGGACGGGCCAGCTCATTGGCCTGCCAGCCGCCGCGCAGGCTGTCGAGCAACACCGGCAGCATCAGATCCTGATAGAAATAACTACGGCTCTCCGGCATCCTCTGCTTGCCAACCATCATCGTCGTGCGTGCGGTACGGTAAGAGCGGGCGATACTTCCTGGGCCGGTGAAGAAGTTGCCCAGCGCCACGCGAAAGCGCAGCTGGCCATTCTCTTTCATCCTGGCGATAAGCTGCTCGACGCGCCGGACGTGATCGTCAGCGTCCCAGCGGCCAAAGCTGTTCAGCGCCGGTTTCAGCACCACCATTTCCGTGAGCGAGACAATGGCGACCAGATTATTGCGATCGGGGGTGGTCAGCGCGTTCTGCAGCTGCTGCAGTTCAGCCATTGCGCTGTCCACGCCGAGCTGGCCGCTGTCCACCTCAATCATCGCCACCACCCGCGGCTGATTGAGATCGATGCCTAAACGCTGGGCCCATTCGTTCAGCGCCGGGGTATGCTCTTCCGCCTGAATCAGGTTCATCACCAGCTCTTCGCGCAAGCGGCTGTCCTGGGCCAGAAGATGCATTAGCCGCGACTGCTCCAGCATCATCTCAGCGGTCATGCACACCAGCTCGCCATATTTTCGCAGCGATTCCGGCTCGCCGGTCAGGCCGATCACCCCGACGATTTCACCTTCGAGACGCAGCGGCAGGTTGATCCCCTGGCGTACCCCGTGCAGATGGCGAGCGACCGCATCGTCGATATCCACCACCCGCCCCTGGGAAAGCACCAGCAGCGCGCCTTCGTGCAATTCACCAATCCTTTCCCGATCGCCGCTGCCGATAATCCGCCCGCGGGCATCCATCACGTTGATGTTGGTATCGATGATGCGCATCGTCCGCGCCACAATATCCTGCGCCATTTTGGTATCAAGATGCCAGCCAGCCATGTAATCCTCCCCCTTTGCAGGGCACCAGCATAAAAGAGTCATCGTTGTAGCGCATTGTGCATATGCACTAAGCCGGGGAGAGATATGTGGAGTTGTGGAAGCGGTCACAGAACGAAAAAAAGCCCCTGCCCTCGGCGAGGACAGGGGCTTGCGGATGGCGCTGACGGTTATTGCATCAGCAGGTAGATAGAGGTGTCGCCGCGCTGAATGTTCAGCGCCAGCACAGATGGTTTGGCATCGAAGATTTTCCGCAGATCGGCGATGTTTTTCACCGCTTGCTGGTTCGCACCGACGATGACGTCGCCTTTCTTCAGACCAATCTGTGCCGCCGGGGTACCGGCTTTCACATTATTGACCACCACGCCCTTATCCTGACCCTTATTGCTCATTTCCGCCCCTTCAATCCCGTTGAAGATGGTGCTGGAGTCAACCTGGGTCTGGTTGCTCTGCTGCAGTTCGACGGTAACGGTCACCGGTTTGCCGTCGCGCAGCAGGCCAAGCTCAACTTTGCTGCCGATAGGCATGGTGCCAACCTGGGCACGCAGCGCGGCGAAGCTGCTGATCGCTTTCCCGTTGAGGGAGGTGATCACATCGCCGGCTTTAATGCCCGCTTTCGCCGCTGCCGAACCTGGCATCACCTGGCTGACGAAGGCGCCGCGCTGGGCGTCGACTTTCATCGCTTTCGCCAGCTCAGAGTTCAGTTCGGTGCCCATAATGCCGAGCTCACCGCGCTTCACCTGGCCATATTTCACCATCTGCTCGGTCAGGTTTTTCACCATGTTGCTTGGGATAGCAAAACCGATACCGATGTTGCCGCCGTCCGGCGCCAGGATAGCGGTATTGATACCGATCAGCTCGCCGTTGAGGTTCACCAGCGCGCCGCCGGAGTTCCCGCGGTTAATGGCCGCATCGGTCTGAATAAAGTTTTCGTAGTTTTCCACGTTCAGGCCGCTACGGCCCAGCGCGGAGACAATCCCGGAGGTCACGGTTTCGCCCAGACCGAACGGGTTGCCGATAGCCACAGTATAATCACCGACGCGCAGCGCATCGGAGTCGGCAAGCTTAATCGCCGTCAGGTTTTTCGGATCCTGAATCTGAATCAGCGCGATATCAGAGCGCGGATCTTTGCCCACGACCTTGGCATCAAACTTACGGCCATCGCTCAGCTGAACCTTGATGGTGGTGGCATTGTCCACAACGTGGTTGTTGGTGACCACATACCCTTTGGCGGCATCAATAATGACGCCAGAGCCCAGGGCCATGAATTTCTGCTGCTGGCCGCCGTCAGGCTGACCGCCCTGTCCACCGCCCTGGCAAAACGGCGAACTCTGGAAAGGAGAACCATCCTGGCAGAACGGCGAGTTATCGCCAAAGAACTGCTGGAAGTTACGCGGCATCCGTGGCGTATTCACGGTGGTGCTGCCTTCGACGTTAATGCTTACTACCGACGGCATTACCTTCTCCAGCATTGGGGCCAGGCTTGGCATCTGCTGTGCATTAGTGGCCGAAGATGCCGTTTCTGCCGCGCTCGCAGAGAGCGGGGACAATGCCAGACCTAAACTCAGAGCCAGTGCACTCATTGCTAACGTGGTTTTTTTCATCAGTTTCAATCTCAATATCAGATAACGAAAGTTGCTGTGTACGTGACTATCAGAGTCATTTTATAGCGTTAAGTTCCGGAATTAAGTCTCTGGAAAAAGTAAAAATTTATTGTCCATCTTTACAAAACTCAGACCTATTCCACCGCCATCAGCCGCCGATATTCATCCCACGCATACAAATCCGTCATCCCGCTAATATAATCCTGAATCAGACGGCAGCGATAATAGTATTCCAGCACCGTAAATTCGGGCGCCGTGCGCGCCAGCTTATTTACCGCTTCAACATACGCCAGCCGATGGCGGGTCGAAAGTTTCTGATACAGTCGGGAGGCAATGGGTAAACGCCGTACCCGCTCCTGCGCCACTAATTCGCTGAAATCCTCCAGCGATAATTTCAGCAGCGGCTGATAGATATCCAGCAGGCCGCTAATCACCCGGTAGCCCTGCAATTCAAGCTGTTCAACATCCGGATGGCTAAAGACCTGTTTCATCGCCACATTTTTATAGAGTTCCAGCAGCTGGCTGCAATCGCTGTCGTCCTCGAGCAGCGCGTGATTAAAGTCTCCCGTGAAAATGGCCGGCAGATTATCAATAAATCGGCGCGCCGCGTAGGGCACCAGCTTATTCAGCGTATTCACCCGCAAATACATAAAAAACTGATCTTCCGCGCTCTGCTTCAGGGAATTGGCTCGCGATTTCTCCCAGGCGTTTTCTACTACCTGTGAGAATAACGATCCTTTTTCATGGCGACCCCAGGCGTCATAAAGATGCTGATAGAGCTGCTCTGCGCTAAAAATACGTTTTTCCACCGCGTCTTCAAGATCTGCGACGCAATATGAGATGTCATCCGCAGCTTCCATAATCCAGGTTAATGGGAATCGATTGTAAGGCGCCAGATCCAGTTCTTTACGCAGGCGCGCCACATACTCTTCTTCGGCCAAATAATAACCCGGCTTCTTCATTAAATAACTGTGGCTGGCAGGCGTCGCCTCGGACCACCACGCCGGACGAGTATATTTCAGAATACAGCCCACCTGCGCCCACGTTAGATTCATCCTCATCAGCGTATGCACCAGGCGAATGCCCTGCGCGTTCCCCTCAAAGCAGCAAAGGTCCTGGCGCACTTTGCGCCGCAGCGTATTGAGCGCCGTTTCTCCGTCATGCAGCCGTAATGCCTGCACTTCGCAACGATCGTCGGTCAGCGGTTGTCCAAGCGCATCGCCAGGGGCCAGCCGCTGGCGGAACCAGTCGTTAATCGCCGCCTCGCCAAAATGGCCAAACGGCGGATTGCCGATATCGTGCATCAGGCAGGCCATCTCCACCACGCTCTCGAATGGCCCGGTCAGTTCTTCCAGACCATACTCTTCCAGCAGCTTCTGCTCTTTCAGCCGGCTCAGCACCTCTTTGGCGATATAGCGGCCCACCTGCTGCACCTCCAGCGAGTGGGTCAGGCGGGTGCGCACCGCCGCGTTTCGTTCCAGCGGGAAGACCTGGGTTTTTTGCTGCAGGCGGCGAATTGCCGGTGAGTTGACGATCCGTCCCCGATCGCTTTCGAAGATCCGCAGGATGTCACGCTCCGTCTCCACCCGTGGCGGTGAACGGAAGCGTCGACGCCAGTTTATCTTGTTGCGAAAATCAATCTTTGCCATAGCCTCTCCCGCGCGAGCAATACGCTTCCCCTTAAGCGCATGATAGACTATGCAACTAAACCTGACACATCGCGAGTAAATCTATGAAAATTGGCATTATTGGCGCTATGGAAGAGGAAGTTACCCTTCTGCGCGACAAAATCGAAAACTGCCAGACTATCACCATTGGCGGGAGCGAAATCTACACCGGCCAACTTCACGGCGTTGACGTCGCTCTGCTGAAGTCTGGTATCGGGAAAGTGGCGGCGGCCATGGGCGCGACCCTGCTGCTGGAGCGTTGCCAGCCAGACGTGATCATTAATACTGGTTCTGCCGGCGGCCTCGCGCCGACGCTGAAGGTTGGCGATATCGTCGTCTCCGACGAAGCGCGCTACCACGACGCCGACGTCACCGCCTTCGGTTATGAGTACGGCCAGTTGCCGGGCTGCCCGGCGGGCTTCAAAGCGGACGAAAAACTGGTGGCCGCTGCAGAGAGCTGCATTAACGCGTTAGATCTCAACGCCGTTCGCGGCCTGATCGTCAGCGGCGATGCCTTCATTAACGGTTCCGTTGGTCTGGCGAAGATCCGCCATAATTTCCCGCAGGCGATCGCCGTGGAAATGGAAGCGACCGCCATCGCCCACGTCTGCCATAACTTTAAGGTTCCCTTCGTGGTGGTTCGCGCCATCTCCGACGTGGCCGACCAGCAGTCCCACCTCAGCTTTGAGGAGTTCCTTGCGGTCGCCGCCAGACAGTCCACCCTGATGGTGGAGAATCTGGTACAGAACCTGGCACGTGGCTAAGTCGTTATCCTTCGCGCTTGCCGCGCTGCTGTTACTCGCCCCGGCGTGGCTGCTGGCCGCGCCGCGGGTGATTACCCTCTCCCCTGCCAATACCGAACTGGCCTTTGCTGCCGGGATCACGCCGATCGGCGTCAGCAGCTATTCCGATTATCCTCCGCAGGCCAAAACCATCGAACAGGTTGCCAGCTGGCAGGGAATGAATCTGGAGCGCATCGTGGCGCTCAAGCCAGACGTGGTGCTGGCCTGGCGCGGGGGCAATGCCGAACGCCAGGTTAACCAGCTGCAGTCGCTGGGTATTCACGTCCTGTGGGTGCAGACCTCAACGATCGAAGAGATTATTGCCACCCTGCGTCAGCTGGCGCAGTGGAGCCCGCAGCCGGAAAAAGCGCAACAGGCGGCGCAGACAATGCAGCAGGAATACGATGCGCTGAAAGTGCGCTATGCCAACGCGCCGAAGAAACGCGTCTTCCTGCAGTTCGGCTCTACGCCGCTGTTCACCAGCGGCCCCGGCTCGATTCAGGATCAGGTGCTGAGACTGTGCGGCGGCGAAAATATCTTCGCCACCAGCCGTGTTCCCTGGCCGCAGGTGAGTCGCGAGCAGGTACTGGCTCGCCAGCCGCAGGCGATTGTAGTGACCGGCGACGCCAGCCGCGCTGCCGATGCCCAGCGCTTTTGGCAACATCAGCTCACCATTTCGTTGATTGCGTTACACAGTGACTGGTTTGAACGCGCAGGCCCACGTATTATCCTCGCTGCCAAACAACTTTGTACGGCGCTCGACCAGGTAAAATAACCTCCGGTAACCCGGATGCTCAGTGGGAATCAACGATGCTTGTCTATTGGCTGGATATAATTGGTACGGCCGTTTTCGCGATCTCCGGCGTTCTGCTGGCCGGAAAATTACGCATGGACCCGTTCGGCGTGCTGGTATTAGGTGTGGTGACGGCAGTGGGCGGCGGGACCATTCGCGACATGGCGCTGGCGAATGGCCCGGTGTTCTGGGTCAAAGATCCCACCGATCTGGTGGTGGCGATGGTCACCAGCATGCTGACCATCCTGCTGGTCCGCCAGCCGCGCCGGCTGCCAAAATGGATACTGCCGGTTCTTGACGCTGTCGGTCTGGCGGTGTTTGTCGGTATCGGCGTGAATAAAGCCTTTCTCGCCGGCAGCGGCCCGCTGGTGGCCGTGTGCATGGGCGTGGTAACCGGCGTGGGCGGCGGCATTATTCGCGACGTACTGGCGCGCGAAATACCCATGATCCTGCGTACCGAGATCTACGCTACCGCCTGTATTGTCGGCGGTATTGTCCACGCTACGGCGCACGACACCTTTCACCTGCCGCTGGAGAATTCGGCAATGATGGGGATGGTGGTCACCCTGGCGATCCGTCTGGCGGCTATCCGCTGGCATCTGAAGCTGCCGACGTTTGCGCTGGACGATAACGGACGCTCATAAAAGCAAAACGGTAACCTTAAGGTTACCGTTTTTAGGGTTTGCTCCCTCCCGCTGGGGAAGAGTTCGCTTTAAACGCTGAACGAGGAGCCGCAGCCGCAGGTGCTTTTCGCGTTCGGGTTGGTCACGATAAAGCGCGAACCTTCCAGCCCTTCGGTATAGTCGACAGAGCCGCCGACCAGATACTGCAGGCTCATCGGGTCAACCACCAGGCCGACGCCCTGTTTCTCGATGGTCATATCCCCTTCGTTCACCTGATCGTCAAAGGTGAAGCCATACTGGAAACCGCTGCAACCACCGCCGGTGATGTACACGCGTAGTTTCAGGTTCGGATTATCTTCATCCGCAATCAGGTGTTTTACTTTGTTGGCTGCGGCTTCGGTAAACTCCAGCGGCAACGCTACGTCATCACTCATTTTTTGCTCCCATTGATACTTCCGGCCGGTTAAAGAATAACCGGACCTTTTGAGCCATTATCTAATACCCTGGTAAATCGTTCAAGTATTCTCCCGGGGTGCTTGCTGCGCTTTTGCCGCCTGCTCGGCCTCCTGCTTCGCCAGAGTCCGTTGCAGAATGGTCGAATACAAAGGATTACCGCCGAGGAATTGCGCCAGTAGTGTTGCGCCAAGGCAGGTAATAATCATTGGCAAAATGAGCTGATAGTTATCGGTCATCTCCAGCACCAGCACGATCCCGGTCAGCGGCGCACGCACCGAGGCGGCGAGCAGCGCCCCCATCCCGGCAATGGCGAAAGTGCCGGCATCCAGATGATAGGCGGGGAACAGCGGAATCGCCGCCATGCCGAACGCCGTGCCCAGCAGCGTGCCGAGCGCCAGCATCGGCGCGAAAATGCCGCCCGGCGCACCGGAAGAGAAGCAGATTAGCGTGGTCACCACGCGGGCAATAAAGATAAACAGCAGCAGGCCGACGGAGAAGTTACCGGCAGCGGCGATAGGGATCAGGTTAAAGCCGCCGCCCACCGCGGAGGGCTGCATCAGCCCCAGCAGACCGCAGAGCCCGCCGATTAATCCGCCCATCAACACCCATTTTTTGATGTTGCCACCGTGGAGGCGCTGAAACAGGTCCTGGGTGCGCAGCACCAGAAAATTAAACAGTGGACCAAAGCAGCCAAACAGCATGCCCAGCACCAGATACAGCCACAGGGTGTTCACCGGGGCGTTGCTCAGCTTGCCCACCTCAATGATCGCCGCTTCGCCGTTGAAAATACGAAACACAATGCTCGACATGATCACGCCGGTAAACACCGCTTTAATAGAGATCAGGTTGTAGCGGAACTGCGGGCGCATCTCTTCGATGATAAACAGAATCCCGGCCAGCGGCGCGTTAAAGGCCGCCGAAAGCCCCGACGCCGCACCGGTCGCCAGCAGCGTGTGCCGCGCCTCCGGGCTGCGCATGCGGAAAACGTCCAGCACCATGCGCCCAATGTTGCCGCCAAGCTGCACCATTGGCCCTTCGCGACCCAGCACCATCCCGGCGCCGAGCGTCCCCATGCCGCCGATGAACTTCACCGGCAGCACGCGCCACCAGCGCACCGGACGCAGCTCCTCCAGCGCCCCTTCGATCTCCGGGATACCCGACCCGCCAGCCTCTGGCGCGAAGCGGCGCACGAGGAAATAGCCAACCATCGCCAGCAGCGCCGACAAGATAAACGCCAGCGGCCAGACCAGATACCAGTGATCCGCGACCTGCGCCAGCGCACCAATCCGCTGGTTCTGCACCCAGTTCACGCTCTTTTCAAAAGCGACGCCCACCAGCCCCGCCAGTGTGCCGACCACCGCCGCCATAAACAGGACTGCCAGCGGCGTTTTATCGCGCTGAATCAAACGGCGCACCGCATCGCCGCGACGCACCCGCACGAACTGATGTGCTTCAAAAGAGGGAGTTTCTGCTTTCATGCCATTATCAATTATTGGTAATACAAATGAGGAGAGAGGCATTTTAGCCGTCCCGGCGCACTGCGTCGTCAAAAAAATGCCCTTGCGGCACATTGTTTCAATTGGGCAAAACTTTCATAACCATCCTGGAATAACTTAGAATAGCCGATAAAACATTTTTCACGAACCAGGACCCTGGCCATGAGCAAATCTGAAAATCTGTACCACGCTGCGCGCGAACTGATCCCCGGCGGCGTCAACTCGCCGGTCCGCGCCTTCACCGGCGTCGGCGGCACACCGCTGTTTATCGAACGCGCGGATGGCGCCTACCTCTATGACGTCGACGGTAAAGCCTATATCGATTATGTCGGCTCCTGGGGTCCGATGGTGCTGGGCCACAACCACCCGGCGATCCGCAATGCGGTGATCGAAGCGGCCTCCCGCGGCCTGAGCTTTGGCGCGCCGACTGAAATGGAAGTGAAAATGGCGGCCCTGGTGACCGAGCTGGTGCCGACCATGGATATGGTGCGGATGGTAAACTCCGGTACCGAAGCGACCATGAGCGCCATTCGTCTGGCGCGCGGCTTCACCGGCCGCGACAAAATCATTAAGTTCGAAGGTTGCTACCACGGCCATGCCGACTGCCTGCTGGTGAAAGCCGGGTCCGGCGCGCTGACCCTCGGCCAGCCGAACTCACCGGGCGTACCGGCCGATTTCGCCAAACATACCCTGACCTGCACCTATAACGACCTCGCCTCAGTGCGGGCGGCGTTCGAGCAATATCCGCAAGATATCGCCTGCATCATCGTCGAACCAGTGGCCGGAAATATGAACTGCATTCCGCCGCAGCCGGAGTTCCTGCCGGGCCTGCGCGCGCTGTGCGATGAGTTCGGCGCCCTGCTGATCATCGACGAAGTGATGACCGGCTTCCGCGTGGCGCTGGCGGGCGCCCAGGCTTATTACGGCGTGGAGCCGGATCTGACCTGTCTCGGGAAAATCATCGGCGGTGGGATGCCGGTAGGCGCCTTCGGCGGCCGCCGTGAGGTCATGGACGCCCTGGCGCCCACTGGCCCGGTCTACCAGGCGGGCACCCTCTCCGGCAACCCGATCGCCATGGCGGCGGGCTTCGCCTGCCTGAACGAAGTGGCGCAGCCGGGGGTTCATGAAACCCTGACCGAACTGACTAATCAGCTGGCGCAAGGCCTGCTGGACGCGGCGCGTGACGCCGGGATCCCGCTGGTGGTTAATAACGTCGGCGGCATGTTCGGCATCTTCTTTACCGATGCCGAAACCGTCACCTGCTATCAGGACGTGGTGAAATGCGATGTCGAACGCTTCAAGCGTTTCTTCCACCTGATGCTGGAGGAGGGCGTGTACCTGGCGCCGTCTGCGTTTGAGGCCGGCTTTATGTCCGTGGCCCACAGTGAACAAGATATCGACAACACCATCGACGCCGCGCGTCGGGTATTTGCCAAACTGTAAGGTGCCTGAATGCCTGGTGGCGCAGGGATTTTCCCGGAGGCGGCGCGCTGCGCCTTATCCGTATATGGACACCTCCCGTTATGCAAGTCATCTCTGCATTTTGTGTAACGGGGTAAGGTGCGTTCGTATATCCGGCCTCTCTTACGATACCGTCGTATCCGGGCCATGATGTTATCTGCGCATCTGTTTCCATTCGGGCTAGCGGCTTTGTTTTCCAGGGAGCCTTCGGATAAGTCGGAATGACAGATGCCGGTCTTACCTGTTACTCATCACACTTTGCTGACTGCACTCTCACGGCAGGTTATTGCTCTTTTACTGCATGGGTTACAGGCCGCCGGTTAACCGGCGGCCTGTAACCCATGGTAATCTTCTTCGCGGCTCAGTATCGCCCATGCTATTCGCGCATTCTTGTTCGCCAGCGCCACCGTCGCGATATTCCGGTTTCGCCTTTCCGATAACGCCTTCAGCCACTGGCTGCGTCTGTCGGTTTTATTCTGACACGCGTTCAGCACCGCACGCGCACCGTGGATTATCAGCGTCCGCAGGTAACTGTCTCCCCGTTTGCTGATAGACCCCAGCCGCGCTTTCCCGCCACTGGAGTGCTGCCGCGGGACCAGACCCAGATACGCCGCCATCTCCCGACCACTTTTGAACTGTCTGCCATCGCCGACCGCCGCCACCAGCGCACTGGCCACCACCGGCCCCATACCCTCTATCGCCAGCAGCCTTTTTATCCGGATATCATCCCGTGCTGACTGCTCAAGCCGCCTGTCATGGCGGGCGACCCGCTCATCCAGCATCTGCAGCTCTTCCGCCAGTTCGCTCAGCAGGCGGATAAAGCGGTCATCCCACAGCTCTTGTTGCGACAGTATCTCCGGCAATGCCTTACGTAGCTGCCTTATTCCCACCGGCAGTACCAGACCAAACTCACCCAGCAGTCCCCGCATCTCATTACTCAGGGCTGTCCGGGCGCGGACGAGCCGGGCCCGGACGCGGTGCTCTGCCTGCAGCGTCTGCTGCCGCTCTGTCTTCATGGCCACAAAGCGCATTCCGGGACGGCTGATAGCCTCGCAGATAGCTTCCGCGTCGTTGGCGTCATTCTTCTGCCCTTTAAGATAGGACTTGACCCGCTGAGGCGGGATAATGCGTACGGTATGCCCCATACGGGTCAGCTCGCGGGCCCAGTAGTGGGCGGCGCCGCAGGCTTCAATCCCGATAAGGCAGGGAGAGAGTTGAGAGAAAAAGGCGGTCATGCGGTCCCGGCGCAGGGTTTTACGCAGGACAACATGTTCATGGTGATCCACGGCATGTATCTGGAAGATATTTTTAGCCAGGTCGAGACCAATACGTTTAATATTCATGATGGACACCTCCTCCGGGGATCTGGGGTTAACACCTCAGTCTGGCACTTTGATGCCGTAAGGTGGGAGGTGTCCATCACATCGGGCTACCAAATCGCACAGCGCTGTAGCCCCGGTAAGCGCCAGCGCCACCGGGGATGTTGAAGCCATCCAGGATCGTTAGCGACTCTGCTTTCTCAGCAAATAAATAAAGTACGGCGCGCCGATAAAGGTCGACAGCAGCCCCGCCGGGATCTGGTACGGGAACATCATCATCCGTCCGCACCAGTCGGCAAAGACCAGCAGCACACCGCCGGTCAGGCCGGAGATCACCATATGCGGCAGCGTTCGCCGGAAGCCCATCATGCGCGCGATATGCGGCGCCATCAGGCCGACAAAGCTCAGCGGGCCGATGGTCAGCGTCGCCGCCGCCGTCAGACAGGCCGCCAGCAGCAGCAGAATGATCCGCGATGACGTCAGCGCCATCCCTACCGCTCGCGCCGCCTCCCCACCCAGCGGCAGAATGGTTAACCAGCGGCGGCAGAGCGGCGCCAGCGCCAGTAGCACCAGCATTACTGCGCCGCTGCGCACGACCCTCTCCGGCGTCGCGCTATAGGTCGACCCCGCGATCCACGTCAGGATCTGCGCCATACGCGGATCGCCGCTGGCCTGCAGCATCATCAACAGCATGGTGAAAGCGGTACTGAGCGCCATCCCCGCCAGCAACATCCGGTGCGGCGAGAAACCGCCGCGCCCGGCGGCCAGCAGAATAATCAGCAACGTGGCCGCCGCGCCAAGGCTGCCGGCTGGCAGCAGCCAGCCAAAGGCGTCGCCAGGCACGAAAAACAGCATCAGCACCACGCCAAAGGCGGCGCCGGAGCTAATGCCCAGCACTTCCGGGCTGGCCATCGGGTTGCCGGTCAGGCGCTGGATAATGCAGCCAGCGACCGCCAGCATGACCCCGGCGAACAGCGCCGACAGCACCCGCGGCCAGCGCCAGGGCAGCAGTTGCTCCAGCAGATCGCCATGAGCCCACAGCCAGCCGTGAGCATCGCGGCCAAAAGCCAGCGCTACGCTCACCGCCAGCAGCAACAACACGACGCCACCGAGAGCAAACCATTGCACGTGATAACGCTCCGGCAACACTTTATCGCCGCCGTTCATCACCGGGGCGCTGATGCTGCGCAGCCGCGGCAGCAGCCACAGCAGGAGCGGCGCGCCAATCAACGCGGTGACCGAGCCGGTGGAGACTTCCCGCCACACCCGGCTCAGCCAGAGGATAATCTGATCCGAAAGCCACAGGAGCAGCGCGCCGATCAGCGCCGCCAGCAGCAGCCGCGCCAGCAGCCGACGGGCGCCAAGCATTTTCGCCAGCAGCGGCGCGAACAGGCCGATAAAGCCGATAATGCCGACCGCGTTCACCAGCAGCGCGCTGATGACGATCGCCAGCGTCAGGGCGCCAAGGCGCGCCAGAGAAAGCGCCAGCCCGAGGTTACGCGCCACCCCGTCATCGAGCCCCATCAGGGTCAGCGGACGCAGCAGCAGCAAGATGAGTATTGCCCCGCCAAGCAGCTGCGGCCACAGGCGCTGCACCACGCTCCAGTCGGTTTGCGTCAGCGTCCCGGTGCTCCACAGGAACATGCTCTGCAGTTGGTCGTGATGGAAAATCACCATCAGCTGGTTAAGCGCCCCACAGTAAAGGCTGACCACCAGGCCGGCCAGGATCAGCGTTACCGGCGACAAGCGCTTGCCCCACGAGACGCCAAATACCAGCGCGCCCACCAGACAGGCCCCGGCCAGCGCGGCGAACTGCGACGCCAGCACGCCGGGGATGGCCCACAGGGTGGTGACGGTTATCCCCAGCTGCGCGCCGGTGGCGACGCCAAGGGTGGTCGGCTCCGCCAGCGGATTACGCAGCACCTGCTGGAACAGCACGCCGACGAGTCCCAGCCCGGCGCCGACCAGCAGCGCGACAGCCAGCCTCGGCAGCAGGCTGTAATGGAACAGCATCTGGGCGATATTATCGATATCCGGCTGCCACAGCGCCTGACGCCATTGCGCGTAAGGTAAAGCGACATTGAGGTTGACGATGCTCAGCGCGAAAGCGGCAACCAGCAGCCCGGTCAGCAGGAGAATGGCTAACGGCGAGAGACGCGCGTTCATATCGCCGCCCTCCCCTGCGCATCGGCCAGCACGCGGGCGAAATGCATCGCCGACAGCGTCGCGCCATAGAACCACACCGCCGGAACCCGCTGGAAACGCCCCGCGCGCACGAACGGCATCGCCTGCCACAGCGGGGTCGCCAACAGCTGGGCCATCTCCCGATCGTTGCCATGATCGAAACAGATCACATCGGCCTCGTTAAATGCCGCCAGCCGATCAATACCGACGGTGACGCTGCCCCAGAATGCCGCTTCGCCGCGCCAGGCGTTTTGAATGCCAAAGCGGTCAAGCACCTCCTGGAACAGGCAGTTCTCACCGAATACCAGCACGTGGCGCGGATCGAGCAGGGAGATCATCAGCAGAGAGCGATCGCCGCGCCCGGCAAAACGCGGGCGCAGGCTCTCCATTAGCGCGTCGAACGCCGCCAGGTGGCGCTTCGCCTGCTGTTGCTTACCCAGCAGGTCAGCCATCTCCAGCAGCGAACGCTGGGCCATCGCCAGCGGCCGTTTGCCGTCGCTGAAGGTGAAGCCGCGGCCGGGCGCAATACGCGCCAGCTTTTCCGGCGATGGGCCATAGCCTGCCGACCAGACGATAAACGACGGTTTCATCTGCGTCAGCAGTTCAAGGTTGGGTTCGGTGCGCAGACCAACATCGATCACCGAGTCGGGCAGCGCGGGTTCGTTCACCCACAAGCGATAGTTGGGAATATCGGCCACGCCGTAGGGCGTCACGCCGAGCGCCAGCAGCAGCTCCGCGGGCAGCCACTCCAGCGCGACGACGCGCTGCGGATCGACGTCGGCCGCCTGCGCGCCGCGCATCTGCCACAGCAGCGGCGACAGCGCCATCGCGGTCAACAGGCGGCGTCGGGTTATCAAAGTCGGGTTCATCATTAATAGACAAAGCTTACCGGCGCCGCGCCGGCCGGGTGCGGCAGGATCCCCATCGGGATGCCGTAGATCTGCTCCAGGGTGTCGCTGCGCATCAGTTCCGCTGGCGTCCCCTGGGCGATCATTTCTCCGCCGCGCAGGGCCACCAGATGGTCGCAGTAGCGCGCCGCCATATTAATGTCATGCAGCACCGCGATCACCGTCAGGCCACGCTGCTGGCTGAGACGATGCACCAGCGCGAGGACATCGACCTGATGGGCGATATCCAGCGCCGAGGTCGGTTCATCGAGCAGCAGACAGCGGCTGTCCTGGGCTACCAGCATGGCAATCCACGCCCGCTGGCGTTCACCGCCGGAAAGACTGTCCACCAGCCGATGGGCGAGCGGCTTCAGCCCCACCAGCGCAATCGCCTCTTCCACTTTTTCGCGGTCTGCCGCGCCGAAGCGCCCCAGCGCGCCGTGCCACGGGTAGCGGCCTATCGCCACCAGCTCACGCACCGTCATGCCTTCCGCCGGCGGCAGCTGCTGCGGCAGATAGGCTACTTTACGGGCAAAAGCTTTACTGCTCCAGCTCTCCAGCGGCTGGCCATCCAGCAGCACCTCGCCTGCGGAAGGCGGCTGATGGCGGCCGAGCATTTTCAGTAATGTGGATTTGCCGGAGCCATTATGGCCGATCAGGCCGGTGACTTTTCCAGCCGGGAAGGTGAGCGAGAGCGGATGAAGCAATGTGCGGCCAGGCACACGGAAAGTGACACGATCCAGTGCGAAGGTGGTTTCAGCGTGCGGAGTCTGTTCCTGCATAGCGGTAACCTGGTAGAGGGCGCGGCGAACCGCGCCCGTAGGTGGTTAGAAACGGAAGGTTGCGGTAGCGACGACCTGGCGTCCGGCGCCCCAGTAGCAGGCGTATTCGCTATAGCAGCTGGAGACATAGTCGCGGTCAAACAGGTTGTTGACGTTGACGCCGACCGAAGACCCCGGCAGGCCGAAGCGCGCCAGATCGTATTTCACTGTCGCATCCATCAGCGCATAACCGGCCACATTGAAGGAATCGTTTTTCTTACCGGTGCTGGTGTCATTTTTGTAGTAACTGACCGTTGAACCGATATAACGCGCCCCGGCACCTACCGTCAGACCGCTGAGCGCGGTTTCGTGGAAGGTATAATCCCCCCACAGGGAGGCCATGTTACGCGGCACTTCCGCCGGACGCTTGCCTTCGAAGACGGTGTCGTGAGTGTATTCGGCATCGGTATAGCTGTAAGCCGCGGTCAGGTTGATATTGGCATTAACCGCCGCTTTCGCCTCCAGCTCAAAGCCGCGGGAGCGGATTTCGCCGGTTTGTACGCTGAACAGTCCGGTAGGATCGTTAGGATCTGCCGTCAGGTTCTTATCTTTGGTCAACTGATAGACCGCCGCGGTCACCACCACCGGCATATCTTTCGGCACGTATTTCACGCCGGCTTCATACTGCTTACCGCGCGACGGATCGAACGGTTTGCCGGTGCTATTGGAACCCGATACCGGTTCAAACGATTCGCTGTAGCTAAAGTACGGGGAGATGCCGTTATCAAAGAGATAGTTGATCCCGCCGCGCCAGCTGAACTGCTGGTCGTGATTCTCCGCCAGGCTGTTACTGGAGCGAGTTAATGTTGAGGTGGTGGCGTAATCGTAACGGCCGCCCAGGGTCATGACCCACTTATCCCACTCCATCTGATCCTGCGCGTACAGGCCCGTCTGCTCCATACGGTTAAGGACCGCGTACGGGAAAGTGACCTGAATATTCGGGTTGCCGTACTGCGGATTGGTCATGCTAATGGCATCGGCCGTACCGTAGTCTGCGTCAACGTCGTTACGCATCCGCGAGTAGTCCACCCCGGTCAGCAGCGTATGGCTGACCGCGCCGGTGGCGAAATCAGACTGCAGTTGCGTATCAACGGTAAAGGTGTTCAGGTGCTCATCAGAACGTACGTAGGCGCGATTCATGTAGCCCGGCGCGACATAGCCGTTGCCGTATACCGAACGATACAGCGTATGCACATCGGCATAGCGCAGGTTCTGACGCACGGTAAAGGTGTCATCGAACTGATGGGAGAAGCTATAGCCCACCATCTGCTGGCGACGCGCCATTTTGTTATCGGACTCGCCTTCGTTGAAATCGGTCGGCAGCTTGTGCGCTTTACCGTTGGCATCGTAATACGGCACCACGGTGCCTTCGCGCGGCAACCAGCCGTAGTAGCCCGCGTACGGGTCATTCTGGAAGTTGCTCAGGAAGGTGAAATCGGTTTTATCATCGGGGCGCCAGCTAAAAGATGGCGCCACCGCGTAGCGGGTCGATTTCGCCATTTGCTGCTGCGCATCCTGGCTGCGTCCCAGGCCGGTCAGGCGATAGGACCAGACGCCGGCATCGTCAATGGCGTCGCTGAAGTCAAACCCAGTCTGCCACAGATTGTCGGTGCCCATCTTGAACTGCACTTCTTTCAGCGGCTCGGTAGTCGGGCGCTTGCTGACCATACTGACGATACCGCCCGGGTTGCTGTTGCCGTACAGCACCGAGGTTGGCCCGCGCATCACTTCCACGCGTTCCAGGAAATACGGGTCCATGGAGACTTCAGAGTAGTTGTTACCCTGCAGCTTCATGCCATCCAGATACTGGTTGGTATTGACGGTCGACGAAGTGGTGAAGCCGCGGATGGTGACCACATCATAGGTAGTTGAACTGCCGCGGGTGGAGAAGACGCTTGGCGTATAGGAGAGCGCCTCTTTTACCGTCGTCGGCTGGCGCATCTCCATCTCCTGGCGCGTTACCACCGAGACAGACTGCGGCGTTTTTTCGATCGGGGTATCGGTTTTGGTCGCCGTGGCAGAGCGTTTTGCCGCAATGGTCGGCGCCGGTCCCCAGGCGCTTTCCTGGGCGGTCGGGGCCGCGACGACGGTGATAGTTTCTTCTTGCTTCGGTTGTTCTGCTGCCTGTGCGTAGACAGACATGCCGCTAACCGCCGTGGCTACTACAACTGCGACTTTACGCAGCGAGTGATTTGGCTGAGCAGTTTTTGGACGCGCCATGGGTATATCTCTGATGAAAGTGAATGATAACGTAAACGAGAATTATTATTATGACGGGCGATATAATAGGCGAAACGTTGAAGGCAAGGCAAGCGATATGCCTGTCGGGTCGGACCAAAGGCCGAATTAATAACCAGATAGTTATTATGGGGTTAAAGAGCGGTTAAGTTTTTTACAGGGATAAAAAAACCCCTTAATACTTTCGTATTAAGGGGTCTGGTCAGACGACGCGAATCAGTTGCTGCCGAACATATCCTTGATCCAGCCCGCCACACCGTCGCTCTTTTCCTGCTGCTTCGGCGGCTGTTGCTGCTGTTGTTGTTGCTGCGGCTGCTGCTGCCCGGACTGATTGAACGGGTTGTTCGCTTCCTGCTGCTGCAACTGCTGCTGCTGCATCATCTCGCCCTGACGACACAGCGCATCCGGCTGCGTGGTCCAGACCGGCAGCGAACGCATACCGCCGCTGCAGACGAAGTTGCCATTACTGTCCACGCCCATGTCGACGACATCTTCCGGCGCCGTCAATACCAGCGGCGTCGGCGTCTGGTTCGCCAGATAGCGCTGGTAAATCGACATCGCACCGCTGGCGCCGTACAGTTTGGTCGGCTGGTTGTTATCGCGTCCCACCCAGGTGATAGTCACCTGGCTACCGTCGATGCCGGCGAACCAGGTATCGACGTTATTGTTGGTGGTCCCGGTTTTCCCCGCCAGATGCAGGCCAGGATACTTCGCGCCCAGCTGACGCCCCGTCCCGCGCTGCACCACCTGCTGCATGGTCCACAGCGTCATGTAAGCCGCCTGGGCAGGCACGGCGCGCTCTGCCTGTGGATAGCTCTGATAGAGCACGGTACCATCTTCAGCAATTACTGACCGCAGGGCGGACAGCGGCGCACGGTTACCACCGCTGGCGATCGTCTGGAAGGCCTGGGCCACTTCAATCGGTGTCAGGTTCAGCGCACCCAGCAGCATCGACGGCACCGCGTTAAGCTGATTCTTCGGCGCCCCCAGCTTCGTCCAGGTATCAACCACCGCCGGCAAGCCCAGCGCCATCCCGAGGTTAACCGTCGGCACGTTCATCGAGCGGGTCAGGGCATCCACCAGCATGACCTGGCCGCTGAAGCGACGATCGTCGTTCTGCGGCGACCACGTCTGGCCGTTGGACAGGCGAATGGTCACCGGCGCATCGGCGATCCAGGTATTCAGGCGATATTGATTCGGCTGGCTCAGCGCGGTCAGATAGGTTGCTGGCTTAGCCAGAGAACCAATCGACCGGCGGGCCTGCATCGCGCGGTTGTACCCCGCGAACTGTGGCTCCGCGCCGCCGACCATCGCCCGCACTTCGCCGGTAAAGCGGTCCACCACCACCATGGCGGTTTCCAGATCTGCCAGTTTGCGCTGTTTCTTCAGTACCGGGATCCCTTCGGAGGCCGCTTTTTCCGCCGCATCCTGGGCCACCGAGTCGAAGGTAGTGAAGATCTTCACGCCGGAGAGATCTTTGACTTTATCGCCCAGCTTCGCCTGCAGCTCCTGGCGCACCATCTGCATAAACGCCGGCTGCGGTGAAATCACCCCACCGCGCGGCTGCACGCCCAGCGGACGGGCGCTCAGCATATCGTACAGCTCCTGGTCGATAACCTGCTGCTGTTGCAGCAGACGCAGCACCAGATTGCGTCGCTCCAGGGCCAGCTTCGGGTTGCGCCACGGGTTATATACCGAGGCCCCCTTCACCATCCCCACCAGCAGCGCCTGCTGATCGAGGCTCAGCTCTTCCACCGGACGGCCAAAGTAGTACAGACTGGCCAGCGGGAAGCCGCGAATTTCGTTATCGCCGCTCTGACCGAGGTACACCTCGTTCATATACAGCTCAAGGATGCGATCCTTGCTGTAGCGGGCATCGACGATCAGCGCCATATACGCTTCATTGGCTTTACGCCAGTAGGAGCGTTCGCTGGAGAGGAACAGGTTTTTCACCAGCTGCTGAGTCAGGGTACTCGCCCCCTGCACCGTCCGGCCCGCCGTCAGGTTCGCCAGCACCGCACGGCCGATGGAATAGAGGCTGATGCCATCGTGCTCGTAGAAGTGGCGGTCTTCGGTCGCCAGCAGGGTATCCACCAGCAGGTCGGGGAAGCCGCTGCGCTTCACGAACAGGCGCTGCTCGCCGTTCGGCGATTGCAGCATGGTGATAAGCCGCGGATCGAGACGGAAGAAACCGAACTGGCGGTTATTATCCATATTCTCGATAGTTTCCAGATGGTCGCCGTCGAAGGTCAGACGCGCGCGCACCTGCCCTTCTTTACTGTCCGGGAAATCAAACGGACGACGGATCATCTCGATGCTGTTAGCCTGCACGGTGTATTCGCCCGGACGCGTCATCGCGCTGACCTGACGATACTGGGTGGCGTTCAGCAGACGCACCATTTCGTTTTTGCTGATCTGCATGTCCGGCTCAAGGTTCACCATCCGGCCATAGACCGCGGCCGGCAGCTCCCAGACTTTACCGTCAATGCGACTGCGGATTTTCTGATCGAGGTAGACGCCATAGGCGGCAATCAGCACCGCGAAGACAATCCCCAGCTTAACCAGCAGCCACAGCCAGCTGCGCTTCCGACGAGGCTTGCCCCCTTTGCCTTTAGATTTTCGCGGCACCGGTTTCTCATCCTCATAATCATCGTCATCATATTCGTCGTCGTAGTCCTCTTCCCGAACCCGGCGACGGGTGACTTTTTGTTTTGCCGGACGTGAGGGTCTTCCCTTACGTCCGATAGGCTCGCGGTCATCTCCCGCCATGCTTTTTCTCCGCAACGTTCAGGCGCAAAGGCCTGATTCTCAATACTTCCTCTGTTCAGAGGAAGAAGAAATCTCTCAAATTAACGTCCAGGCTGCTTATCCTTCGGACGACAACCTGCTGGCTGGCAGAACGCGCCGCCAGCCTTTCAGGGGGTTGGTTTGCTTCGTGTCACATGATACTAACAATAAAAATTCACCATAAAATCATTGTGTTAAACGCATCATCAGCAGAATAAGTCAGAACATAGCACGTAATGTTCAGGGCATACAGGATAGCACTAAAATGCGACATTCTTAACCAGCATTTTACCGCCTGCGCACGTAACAAGATGGGAAAGAGTATGTTTTTTAATAACATAAAAAACGGCGTGATCCCTTCCGGTCAACGCAGTGGCATCATCCGCGGATGAAAATATATTTTCCCGGGGCCAACGTTTATTATTGAAAGAAGTAAAGTCGATTAAGCGGCTTTCCGCTGATAAAAATGAGAGGCTGTTAACATTTATGCAGAATAATATTTTATGATGACACCGGGGAAATATTTGTTAAACTAGCGGCCAGTGATTCATTATTTTGATTACTCTATGATGCGTATTCCGCTTATATTTCCGCTTTGCGTGGTAGCCCTTCTCTCTGGCTGCCAACAAAAACCCGCCTCAACGCTCAGCCCGGCCATCAGCAGCCAGGCGCAGCTGGAGCAGCTCTCGTCCGTGGCGGCAGGAACGCGCTATCTCAAGAATAAATGTAATCGTAGCGATCTCCCCGCCGATGAAACGATATATCGGGCGGCGGTGAATGTCGGTAAAGCGCGCGGATGGGGAAATATTGACGTGGCGACGTTAAGCCAAAATAGCGACCGGCTTTACCAACAGCTTTTACAGGACAGCACTCCGGAAGCCACGCAGTGCAGTCAATTTAATCGCCAGCTGGCTCCCTTTATTGCCAGCCTGCGCGGCGACTAAGCGAAATATCCTCAACGCGCCTGTTATTGTGCGCGCTTTTATTCCCCTTTCGGTTCCTCGTCAATTTTTCCGCCGGGCCAGTCCTCCAGCGCCGCCAGGGTAAAGGTCACGCCGTTGAAGCTGAAGATCGTCACATCCTGCTGGATCTGCTCCACCACCAGATTGGGCAGCGGGGAATCGCCCTCCGACCACGCTTTGCCGTTTAACACAATGCTGCGTTTTTCCGCCACCGAGGCGTAGACATGGGCGCTGTAGCGCAGAGGCGGCAGCGTATCGCTGTCCACCACCGGCGTCGCGGGCGCGCTGGGGGTGAGTTTAACCGCCGGTGGCGGCGTTTTTGCCGCGCTATCCTCGGCGGCGGTTAACGGCAGAAGCGCCGCATGGGCTACCGGCAAGGGCAGCGTTTGCGGCGGTGACGGATGGCGCCACTGCTCGCCGCCAAACCAGCCGAGGGCGATAAATAATCCGGCGTACAGCGGGAGGATCCAGCCAGGGATCTGCACCATCCGGCCGCGGATCACCGGCGCGTCAGCCAGCGCCGACGGCGGCTGATGCGCCACCAGCGGCGGGAGCCCTCTTTCACTGTCATCACGAACAATCACAACGGTCTCCTGTTCCCTCACGATAACGAGAAGGCGCCCTTACGGACACCCCAGACTGCTGACAACGTGCAATCTTCAGGGATTGCCCGGCGGCGCTACGCTTGCGCGGGCCGCCAGTTAACTGCATAACTGTTTGATATTGCAGTCTTTCGTAGGCCGGGTAAGGCGTAAGCCGCCACCCGGCAGAAAGGCGAGCACAATAACGAAACAGGTTTGTCATCAGCCAGAGGCGCCCTTACGGGCGCCCCACGTTATGTTATTTACTGCTCACCGGCAGGCCAGCGCCCTGCGATTCCCCCTGTGGCAGCTCGAGAACAGCGACCGACCAGGCCGGCAGCGTGACCGAGCCGTCAGCGGCAACCTGCACGCCGCTCGCCAGCGAACGGTCGCCTGCCGCCTGCTGGATGGCGCTCAGCTGCAGCGATGTTCCGGCGAAGTCCTGCAACGTCCGGCTTTCCGGTGCGGCGTTGATCGCCACCACAATGCCGTCGACGCGGCTGTCCAGACTGGCCCCAGCCTGCATCCCGTCATCAATGGTCATCACCAGCAGACCGGTTTGCTGATCGGCGCCGGTATTGCGGAAGTCCACGCGCTTCATCACCGTCGCGCCATCGCCAAGGGTAAACAGCGGGGACGATTTACGCAGCGCGGTCAGCTCCTGATAAAACGCGGTCATCTGCTTGAGCTCCGTTTCACCCGGAGTAGCCACCGCGTCTTTCACCCGGGCGATAATGTCATAGTTGCTGCCATCATCGCTGCTGCGCGGCATACCCACGTTGTAGTTGTTGTCCTGCAGGGAGTAATCCACGCGGTTAAACCAGTCACCGGAATCATACGAATCGCGGGTAAAAGATTTAGAGCGCAGCAGCTCTGAGCCCTGCTGGTCAAAGGCGATCCCCTGGCCGAGCATCACCGTCGCCAGCGACACCGCCTGCATCCGGACGCGGGTATCGAGATCCGCCTCCTGAGCAGCTTTATAGCTGATCATGTCCCACAGCGTTTGGTTGTCGTGTTTTGACACATAGTTCACGACTTCCGTCGGGTCAGCCGCATAGCCGCCAGGCGCGCCGTTATAGTCAATCTCGCTGCCTTTCTTCACCGCGCCGTCTTTGTCGATCAGCACAAAGTCCGCAAGGTTACCGGCCATGCCCAGACGGGTCAGATCGGCGAGGTGGCGCGCCTGATCGTCGGTCATGCTGGTCAGCTCATTCGGCAGGACGCCGGCGCCGCTGCCCACCCCCTGATTCTGGCGCAATGCATCGCCGGAATCGAACGGCCCGCCGCCGCGCACAGCGTCGCGCAGACGATCGGAGAACGTGCCGATCCCGGTGCCTTTCAGATTGATTTGCGAGGCAATTTCAAAACGATCGCTCTGGTTGGAATCCCAGCCTTCACCAAAGAAGTAAATGTCCGGGTTCAGCGCTTTAATGCGCTCCCAGGCCGAGAGGATCTGCGCTTTCGGGTGGTAGCCCATCAGATCGAAGCGGAAGCCATCGATCTTATAATCGGTGGTCCATACCGCCAGTGAATCAGCGATCAGCTTGGCGAACATCCGGTGCTCTGGCGCCGAGTCGGAGCAACAGGTGGCCGATTCCACGCTGCCGGTGGTTTCATTCAGGCGCTGATAGTACCAGGGGACGATCTTATCCAGCACCGAGGTGCGGTCAGTCGGGCCGGCGGCGTTGGTGTGGTTATACACCACGTCCATAATAACGTTCATCCCCAGATCCTGCTTGATCGCCTGAATCATGGTGCGGAACTCTTTAATGCGCGCCGTGCCTTCCGGGTCGGTGGCATACGAACCTTCCGGCACCGTGTAGTGGAACGGATCGTAGCCCCAGTTATAGGAGTCGGTCTGCGCCACCAGCGTATTCAACGCCTGCACCTGCGGGTTATCCTTGCTGTCGTTCTGCTTCAGCTGAGTCAGCACCTCTTCGACCGTCGAACCGCTGTCGCAATAGCCCGCGAACTCGCTGCTCTTCACCGCGCTGTTGACCTCACAGAGGCGGCTGAACGGCTGCTGAATATCGGCGACTTTGTCGCTGAACTCATTGACCGTCGCCAGATCGAAGACCGGCAGCAGTTCAATATGGGTCACCCCTGAATCCGACAGCTTTTTCAGATGCTGGACCATATTGCTCTCCTGGGCGGTGAGCGCCAGATACTTACCGCGCAGTTCGGCAGGTACGGTTTGATCCCAGGCAGACAGATCGCGAATATGCGATTCATGAATCGTCATTTTCGCCAGATCGGCTTTGGTTTTCTGCGCGTGCGGCATCGTCAGCCCATCCCAGCCTTCCGGCTTCAGCGCGCTGTCGTTCAGATCGACCACCTGGCTGTACTCTGAGTTGGTCGACAGACTGTGGGCGTAAGGATCGGTTACTTCGTACTGCTCAACTTTGCGCGACTGCGGGTGGTAGACCGTCATCGCGTAGCGGTAGAAGGCGCCTTTCAGGTCGCTTCCCCCCTGCCAGGACCAGGCGCCGGAGGCGCTGTCGCGGGTCATCGGATGGCTGGCTACCACTTTCTTGTCGGCGCTGTAGAGCACCAGCTCAACCTGCTGCGCTGTGGGTGCCCAGACGCGGAAGGTTACGCCGCCATCGGTTAGCTGGGCGCCGTAGCTCAGCGCCTCGGCGGCGGCGGCATAGGTATCGTCCAGCACGCCGGCGGTCTGCACCTGGGTGGCGGAGCTCAGGATCCCATCGCTTTCCGCGGCTATCGCCACCGTCTCGCCCTGCAGCAATTCATCGACGTTGACATCATCCGGCAGCTTAAAGGCTGGATAGCTGGCGAGATGCGGGAAGCGCATGCTTACCTGCTGGCTGATGGTGGTGGGGGTCAGCTTGACATATTTATCGGTAAATTCGCCGTTACTGTCGGCAGCGACTTTACTGCTGTGACTGTAATAGAGACGCACAATCGGTTTATTTTCCCCGCCCGGCCACAGCAGGGTGGATTTATCAACCCAGTGCGCCTCGGCCAGCGCCACGCCAAAGGCGGCGCGGAAGGCGTCGGCGCGGGAGTCATAGACCGCGCTGTTGCCGGCGATAACCGATACCGTGCGATCGGTAAAATCACTGAAGGAGACGCGCAGATCGCTGTCGATAAGCTTATCGGTGCCATCGCGAACGATAACGTTGATACATCCGCTCTCTTTGGTCAGCGGGATCACCCAGTAAGGGCCATATTTGTCGCTGCCGGTTGGCGTGGTACTGACATCATTCCAGTCCGCCACCGGTGCGCTCAGCGCATCACAGGTTTCGTTGTTCCATAAATAGAGGTTTTTCGTCGCATAGTCGACCGGCGTACTGCTGGTAATACCGGCGATATCGACAAGATGAATGACAGCCTGATTGGCGGAAGCTTGTACCGCTTCACCAGGGACAGCGACATCCGGTAAACGGACGACGACATCCTGCGGGTCGGGCGTGCCGGGAGTACCTGGATCGCCAGGTGAGCCAGAGGAAGAGGAAGAGGAAGAGCTGTTATCACAGCCACTCAATAATACTAACGATCCAAGAAATAGGGCATGACAGGTATATCTGAGCATTCGATAGTCCCTAATATGCTTATTAAATTATAAAAGGTAAGAAAGGATGAATATTTTTACAGCGCGCTAATTAGATATTTTTGCTTTCGCAGGTGCAATCATCCCCTGAAAATGAGAGGGGGGCGTAGGAAGCCGGGGGAGTAAATCAATAAAGGGAATGACGACCGGAAACCGCAAACTGATTATGATTCGCCACGCTTATCGCCATTCTCCGGCAATAAATAATTCAAAAGCCAATAATCACCTACCTGTTTCGGTAGGGTATGACGTCAGCGTGCAGAAAAATAAATTTGCAAAGGAATAAAGATGCCAATTTCTGTGATGAGGTTAACAAATATAAATAAGGGGATAATTAAATTATTACCTCAAATTGTGACACTCATCATATTAATAACTACCATTCCGCAGCTGGCCAAATTAACCTGGCGCGTGGTATTCCCTGTCAGTCCTGAGGATATTTCCGCCCTGCCACTAACTGCTTCTCCAGGGGCAGAAGCGGAATTAAAAAGCGTGCGCCCCGTATTTACCCTGTTTGGTCTGGCGGCAAAAAATATCCCGGCGCCAGCGGAGGCTACCGACCTCAATCAGGTGCCGGTTTCCAGTCTGAAGTTACGCCTTACCGGCCTGCTCGCCAGCAGCAATCCGGCACGTTCTATCGCCATTATTGAGAAAGGAAAACAGCAAGTTAGCCTTAGCGTCGGCGATACCACCCCGGGATATGATGCGCGGATCGCCGCCATTCTGCCCGACCGGATTATCGTCAACTATCAGGGGCGCCAGGAGGCCATTTTATTATTTAACGACAGCCGCGCGGCGCCGCCGTCAGCCGCCGCGGTGGCCAGTCCTCCCCTCGTGAAGCGACTTCGCGAGCAGCCACAAAATATCCTCACTTATTTATCTATTTCGCCCGTGCTCAGTGGCGACAAACTGCAAGGCTATCGCCTAAACCCAGGCAAAGATGCCTCACTGTTTCGCCAGGCCGGCCTGCAGGAAAATGATTTAGCCATTGCCTTAAATGGCATTGATTTACGCGACCAGGAACAAGCGCAACAGGCGATGCAACACCTGGCCGAACTGACCGAAATAACGCTAACCGTTGAGCGAGAAGGCCAACGACACGATATTGCTTTCGCGCTGGGGGATGAATAATTGCCAACCATGAAACGCCTGCGGAAAATGCTGCCTGTGCTGCTGGTATTAACACCACTTATATTTAGCCCGGTCGTCGCAGAGGAATTTTCCGCCAGTTTTAAAGGCACCGATATTCAGGAATTTATCAATACCGTCAGCAAAAACCTGAATAAAACGGTGATTATCGATCCCAGCGTACGCGGCACCATCACCGTACGCAGTTACGATATGCTTAATGAAGATCAATATTATCAATTCTTCCTCAGCGTACTGGATGTATATGGTTTCGCCGTGATTAATATGAATAACGGCGTGCTAAAAGTGGTACGTGCCAAAGATGCTAAAACCTCAGCCGTTCCGGTCGCCAGCGCGGCCGCACCCGGCGAAGGCGATGAGGTCGTCACCCGGGTGGTACCTCTGACTAACGTCGCCGCCCGCGATCTGGCGCCGCTGCTCCGCCAGCTGAACGATAACGCTGGCGCCGGCAGCGTGGTCCATTATGAGCCCTCCAACGTACTGCTGATGACCGGCCGCGCGGCGGTGATCAAACGCCTGCTGACCATTGTCGAGCGCGTCGACAACGCCGGGGATCGCAGCGTGGTCACCGTTCCCCTCTCCTGGGCCTCCGCCGCGGAGGTGGTCAAACTGGTTACCGAGCTCAATAAAGACACCAGTAAGTCGGCGCTGCCGGGTTCGATGGTGGCGAACGTGGTGGCCGATGAGCGCACCAACGCGGTACTGGTGAGCGGCGAACCGAACTCGCGCCAGCGCATCATCGCCATGATCAAACAGCTCGACCGCCAGCAGGCGGTGCAGGGCAACACCAAAGTGATCTACCTGAAGTACGCCAAAGCCGCCGATCTGGTGGAAGTTCTGACCGGGATCAGCAGCTCGCTGCAGAGCGATAAGCAAAGCGCCAAACCGGTAGCCGCAATCGACAAAAACATCATTATCAAAGCCCACGGCCAGACCAACGCCCTGATCGTCACCGCGGCGCCGGACGTCATGAACGATCTCGAGCGGGTGATCGCCCAGCTGGATATCCGCCGCCCACAGGTACTGGTAGAGGCGATTATCGCCGAAGTGCAGGATGCCGACGGCCTTAACCTCGGTATTCAGTGGGCCAATAAGAACGCCGGCATGACGCAGTTCACCAACAGCGGTTTGCCGATATCGACGGCTATCGCCGGCGCCAACCAGTACAACAAAGACGGTACCATCAGCAGCTCGCTGGCCAGCGCCCTCGGCTCGTTTAACGGTATCGCCGCCGGCTTCTATCAGGGGAACTGGGCGATGCTGCTGACCGCCCTCTCCAGCAGTACCAAGAACGATATTCTGGCCACCCCCAGCATCGTCACCCTCGACAACATGCAAGCCACGTTTAACGTCGGCCAGGAAGTTCCGGTATTAACCGGCTCGCAAACCACCTCCGGCGACAACATCTTCAATACCGTCGAACGTAAAACCGTCGGCATTAAGCTGAAAGTGAAGCCGCAAATAAACGAAGGCGATGCGGTACTGCTGGAGATTGAGCAGGAGGTGTCGAGCGTCGCCGACTCGGCCTCCAGCACCAGCAGCGATCTTGGCGCGACCTTCAATACCCGGACGGTGAATAACGCCGTACTGGTCGGCAGCGGCGAAACGGTGGTGGTTGGCGGGTTGCTGGATAAAAGCGTCACCGATACCGCCGACAAAGTGCCGCTGCTCGGCGACATCCCGCTGATCGGCGCCCTGTTCCGCTCCGAGAGCAAGAAAGTGTCGAAACGCAATCTGATGCTGTTTATCCGCCCGACGATCATTCGCGATCGCGATGAGTACCGCCAGGCCTCTTCCGGCCAGTACACCGCCTTCAACAATGCGCAAACCAAACAGCGGGGTAAGGACAGCAACGAAGCGTCGCTCAGCAACGACCTGCTGCATATCTATCCGCAACAGGAGACCCAGGCCTTCCGCCAGGTCAGCGCCGCCATTGACGCTTTTAACCTCGGAGGCCGCCCATGACGCCAGCCGCCGAACGCCGTCCGCTGCTGCCTTTTGCCTGGGCCCGTGCGCACCATCTTGTGCTGCTCAGCGACGGCGAACGCTGCGAAGCGCTGTGCCGCCCCGATACCACCGCCCGGGCGCTGCTGGAGGCGCGCCGCCTGGCGGACGGTCCAATGAACGTCAGCCGTCTGGCGCCGGAGGCATTCGAGAAAGTGCTGGTGCTCAGCTATCAGCGCGACTCGGCGGAAGCGCACCGCATGATGGCTGACATCGGCAATGAACTCGACCTCTATACCCTCGCCGAAGAGCTGCCGGACACCGACGATCTGCTCGACAGCGAGGACGATGCGCCGATCATCCGCCTGATCAACGCCATGCTCACCGAGGCCATCAAAGAGAAAGCCTCAGATATCCATATCGAAACCTACGAGCGCCATCTGCAGATCCGCTTTCGCGTCGACGGCGTGCTGCGCGAAATTCTGCGCCCGCAGCGGCGGCTGGCCGCGCTGTTAATTTCGCGCATCAAGGTGATGGCCAGCCTGGATATCGCCGAAAAGCGGGTCCCTCAGGATGGTCGCATGGCGCTGCGCATCGGCGGCCGGGCGATCGACGTGCGCGTCTCCACCCTGCCCTCCAGCCACGGCGAACGCGTGGTGCTGCGCCTGCTGGACAAAAACAGCGTCAACCTGGATCTGCTGACGCTGGGTATGCCGCCCGCCCTGCTCGATCGGGTCGACACGCTGATCGCCCGTCCGCACGGCATCATTCTGGTCACCGGTCCGACCGGATCCGGGAAAAGCACGACGCTCTACGCCGCCCTCAGCCGCCTCGACGCCCGGGAGCGCAACATTATGACCATTGAAGATCCGGTGGAGTATGAGCTGGAGGGCATCGGCCAGACCCAGGTCAACGCCAAAGTCGAGATGACCTTCGCCCGCGGTCTGCGCGCCATACTGCGCCAGGACCCCGACGTGGTGCTGGTAGGGGAAATCCGCGATGGCGAAACCGCCCAGATTGCCGTTCAGGCCTCACTGACCGGGCACCTGGTGCTGTCGACCCTGCACACCAACAGCGCGCTGGGCGCTATTTCCCGTCTGCAGGATATGGGCGTGGAGCCTTTTTTACTCTCCACATCGCTGCTGGCGGTAATGTCGCAGCGGCTGGTGCGCCAACTGTGCCCGCACTGTCGTCAGCCCAGGCAGGCGGATGCCGACACCGCCCGGCAGATGGCGGTCCCGACCGGCACGCCGCTGTGGCAGCCAACAGGCTGCGCCCAGTGTAATTTCACCGGCTATCGCGGGCGTACCGGCATTCATGAGCTGCTGCTAATCGACGATCGCGTGCGTGCCGCCATCCACCGCGGCGAGAACGAGATCACCCTGATCCAGCAGCTGGGGCCAACCTGGCAGACCCTGCGCCATGCCGGGCGCGACAAAGCGCTGGCGGGGATCACCAGCTGGGAGGAGGTGATGCGGGTCACCGAACAGCAAACGGCGGAAAACGACTGAGATGGCCCTGTTTCGTTATCAGGCGCTGGACGCGCAAGGCAAAACCCGCCGCGGCGTTCAACAGGCCGACTCCGCCCGCCACGCCCGCCAGCTGCTGCGCGACAAGGGCTGGCTGGCGCTGGAGCTGACGGCCGCCGATCCGGCGCGGCGACTGTGGCGCGGCGAGTTGCTCACCCGGCGCACCAGCGCCGGTGATTTAGCCCTGCTCACCCGCCAGCTGGCCACCCTGGTGGCGGCCGGCATTCCGCTGGAAAAGGCGCTTGATGCCGTCGCCCAACAGTGTGAAAAGGCGGCGTTGAGAACGTTAATGGCCGGGGTGCGCGGCAAAGTGCTCGAAGGCCACTCGCTGGCGGAGGCGATGCGCGGCTATCCCACCTGCTTCGACGGCCTGTTCTGCGCCATGGTGGCGGCCGGCGAAACCTCCGGTCATCTCGACGGCGTGCTTAACCGGCTGGCGGATTATACCGAGCAGCGCCAGCAGCTTCGCGCCCGCCTGCTGCAGGCGATGATCTACCCCATCGTGCTGACGCTGGTCGCCATCAGCGTGATCGCCATTCTGCTCTCCACCGTGGTGCCGAAAGTCGTTGAGCAGTTTGTGCATCTGAAACAGGCCCTGCCGTTCTCCACCCGGCTGCTGATGAGCCTGAGCGATATCGTACGCAGCGCGGGGCCCTGGCTGGTGCTGCTGTCGCTGCTGGCGCTGCTGACGTTACGCTATCTGCTGCGCCAGCCCGCCCGGCGGCTCGCCTGGGACCGGGCGCTGCTGCGCCTGCCGGTCATCGGGCGCGTGGCGCGCAGCGTCAACAGTGCGCGCTACGCCCGCACCTTAAGCATTCTCAATGCCAGCGCGGTGCCGCTGCTGCTGTCAATGCGCATCAGCGCCGGCGTCCTCAGCAACGCCTGGGCGCGCAGCCAGCTGGAAACGGCCAGCGAATCGGTACGCGAAGGCGTCAGCCTGCATCGCGCGCTGGAGGCCACCGCCCTGTTTCCCCCGATGATGCGCTACATGATCGCCAGCGGCGAGCAGAGCGGTGAGCTGACCGCGATGCTGGAGCGCGCAGCGGAGAACCAGGACCGGGAGCTGAGCGCGCAGATCCAGATGGCCCTCAGTCTGTTTGAACCCCTGCTGGTGGTCACCATGGCCGGCATGGTGCTGTTTATCGTGCTGGCCATCCTGCAGCCGATCCTGCAACTGAACACCCTTATGAGTATGTGATTGTATTAATGGAGAAAACTATGCAACGGCAACGCGGTTTCACGTTACTGGAAATTATGGTGGGGATCGTCATTCTCGGCATCCTCGCCAGCCTGGTGGTGCCTAACCTGATGGGCAACAAAGAGAAAGCAGATCGCCAGAAGGTGGTCAGCGATCTGGTGGCGCTCGAGGGGGCGCTGGACATGTATAAACTCGACAACAGCCGCTATCCGAACACCGAGCAGGGGCTGCAGGCGCTGGTGACCGCCCCGACCGCCGAGCCGCACGCGCGCAATTATCCGGAAGGCGGCTATATCCGACGTCTGCCGCAGGACCCGTGGGGAAATGAGTATCAGCTGTTAAGCCCCGGTCAGCATGGCGCCATCGATGTCTTCAGCGTCGGTCCTGACGGGATGCCTGACACCAATGACGACATCGGCAACTGGACGCTCGGGAAGAAATAGTGCCTCAGCGCGGTTTCACGCTCCTTGAGATGATGCTGGTTCTGCTGCTGATCGGCGTCAGCGCCAGCATGGTGCTGCTGGCGTTCCCCTCCGCCCGCACCCAGGAGGCCACGCAGATCCTGGCGCGCTTTCAGGCGCAGCTGGATTTTGTCCGCGAGCGCGGGCAGCAAACCGGCCAGCTTTTCGGGATCGTCATCCACCCTGACCGCTGGCAGTTTATGCGCCTGCAGCCTGCCGATGAAGGCGCTCCGGCGGCGGCCGACGACCGCTGGGGCAACGCGCAGTGGCTGCCGCTGCAGGCCGGGCGCGTCGCCACAGCGGAAAGCCTCCCGCGGGCCAGGCTGACGCTGCGCTTTCCCGATGGCCAGGCGTGGGATCCGGGCGAGCAGCCCGACGTGATCATCTTTCCCGGCGGCGAAGTCACGCCGTTTCAGCTGCGGATTGACGCCGCGACGGGCATCAACGTCGACGCCCAGGGCGACAGCCAGCCGCTGGCGGCGCGGGAGCAGCCATGAAACGTGAGGCCGGGATGACGCTTATCGAAGTAATGGTCGCGCTGGTGATTTTCGCCCTCGCCGGCCTGGCAGTGATGCAGTCCACCCTGCAGCAAACGCGCCAGCTTGGGCGTATGGAAGAAAAAATCCTCGCCAGCTGGCTGGCGGATAATCAGCTGGTGCAGCTGCGGCTGGAGAAACGCTGGCCTGCTCTTAGCTGGTCCGAAACCACCGTGGAGGCCGCCGGGACGCGCTGGTTCGTTCGCTGGCAAGGGGTGGAAACCGCGCTGCCGCAATTGCGGGCGCTGGACGTGGAGGTCCGACGGCAAAAAAGCGATCCCGCGCCGCTGGCGACCCTGCGCACCTGGGTGACGCCGCCATGATAACGAAAATGCGCGGTTTCACCCTGATTGAAACGCTGCTGGCGCTGGCTATCCTCGCCGTCCTTAGCGCCGCCGCCGTGATGGTGCTGCAGAACGTCATCCGCGCCGATGGCCTGACCCGCGAGAAGAGCCAGCAGATCGCCGCCCTCCAGCGCGCCTTTCGCCAGATCGCCGACGATGTCACGCACATCATTCCCCGTCGCGCCAGAAACAGCGACACGCTTTTCTTCGCCGGACGTTTCCAGTTGCAGAGCGACGACTGGGGGCTGGCCTTCAGCCGCAGCGGCTGGCCAAACCCGCTGGGGATCCTGCCGCGCTCGGAGATCCAGAACGTCAGCTACCGTCTGCGCCAGCAGCAGCTTGAACGGCTGAGCTTCGATCAACAGGATCCGCTGACCGGCAGCCAGCCGACGGTCCGGGTGCTGCTGCGCGAGGTGACGGCGTTTCGCCTGCGGTTTTACGCCGACGGGCGCTGGCAGGAGACCTGGGACCGCTCGCAGACGCTGCCCCAGGGGCTGGAGATCACCCTGACGCTGGCGAAAAGCGGGGAGATAACCCGCCTGTTTTTACTCACCCCGGGAGGCAGCCAGTGAAAAATCGGCAACGCGGCGTCGCGCTCCTGATGGTGCTGTTCATCCTAGCCCTGATGATGATCCTCGCCAGCGCCATGACCGAGCGCACCGCGGTCATGTATCAGCATACCGCCGTGACCCTCGATAATTTGCAGGCCAGATGGTACGCCCTGGCGGCGGAAAATATGGCCGCCGCGCTGCTGCAACGCGATGCGCTGGACTCACCCAGTCAAACGAACCTGGCGCAAAGCTGGGCGCAGGAGGGGCGCCGTTTTACCCTCGACGATGGCGAAATCCGCGCGACGATCCGCGACGGGCACGCCTGCTTCAACCTCAATGCCATTGACCATCGCGCGGACGAGGCTGGCGACGGAACGCCCTACCCGACCGACGTCTTCGTCCGGCTGCTGACGCTGCTCGGCGAGCCGCCGCTGCGCGCCAGCCAGATCGCCGCCGCCCTCGGTGACTGGACGGACAGCGACGGCCTGCCGCGGCTGAACGGGGCGGAGGACGAGGTCTATATGGCGCAAACCCCGGGCTATCTCGCCGCCAACCAGCCGATGCAGGATGTCAGTGAGCTGCGCCTGCTGGCCGGTATGGACGCCGCGCTCTACCAGCGCCTGCTCCCCTTCGTCTGCGTCCAGCCGGATGACGCGCTGCAGGTCAATATCAACACCCTGCGCCCCTCCCAGGCTGCCCTGCTGGTGGCCCTCTTTCCCGGCGATCTGACGCTGCAGGAGGCGCAACAGCTGCTGCACAACCGCCCGCGAACCGGGTGGAGCAGCGTCGCCGCCTTTCTCGCGCAGCCGACGCTGCAGAAAACCGATACCACGCTTGCCCGTCCCTGGCTGACGGTGCACAGCACACGCTTTATCGCCGCCTTTACCGTGGTGACCGGCAATCTCCGCTTTCAGCTGCACAGCGTCCTGCAACAATCGGGGCGCACCTTTACCGTCGTCCAGCGGCGATATGGACTCTCTATGGTGGTCGATGAATAAGATTAACGCTTCTCCCCAGGCCATGCTGATCGTGCGCCTCGCCGCTACGCAGGCGCCGCTGCACTGGCAACTCTTTGCCCCCGGCGAGCCGCACCACGAGGCCAGCGGCCGGTGGCCGGCTGACGACGCCAGCCCTTTCCCGGCGCTGGCGGCGCATTACCCTGCCTGGGTGCTGATCCCGGCCAGCGACTGCGCGTTTCACTCGCTCACCCTGCCAGCGGGCCTGCGTAAACCGCCGCTGCAGGTCGCCCCGTTTCTGCTGGAAGAGCAACTGGCCGACGATGTCGAAGCCACTCATTTTGCTCTGCTCCACCGCCAGCAGGCCCAGTGTGAGATCGTCGCCGTACAGCGGCAAAAAATGCACGACTGGCTGGCCCGCTGCGAGTCGCTCTCCTTAAGGCTCCTGGCGTTGACGCCCGACGTGCTGGCCCTGCCCTGGCATCCGCCGGCGTGGAGCGCGGTGCAGGCGGACGAGCAGTGGCTGATCCGCCACCAGCCATGGAGCGGCATGGCGGCGGAAAGTCCCTGGCTGGCGGAGCTGCTGCAGAGCGAGGCGGAAGAACCAGTCATCGACAGCTATTCACCGCCGCCCGCAGCGCCGGGCGTCTGGCGGGCGCAACCTGCGCAGACATTGCTGACCCTTGCCGCACGCCATCCGGCGGCGCTGAAGCTCAGTCTGCTGCAGGGGGAGTTCGCTCTCCGGCGGCGGCGGCTGGCGCAGGCGAGCTGGCGTCCGGCGCGGTATGCTGCGCTGGCTCTGGCGCTGCTGGTGGGGACAAACAGCGTGCTGGACCATCTCGATCTGGCGCGCCAGGCCGAGGCGGCGCAGCAGGCCAGCCGGGCCTTCTATCGCCACTGGTTTCCGGCGGAGAAAAAGGTAATTAATCCGCGACTGCAGATGCAGCAGCACCTGCAGGCTCTGGCCCGTCAGGCGCATCACGCCCCCCTTGTCGATCGCCTCAGCGCCTTGCAAAACATCCTCAGCGACACGCCAGGGATCCGTCTGCGGGCGCTGAGCTGGGATGCCGCGGGCAACCGTCTGCAGCTGGAAATCGCCGCGGTCTCTTCCCGGGCGCTGGAGCAGTTTACCCAGCGGGCGCAGCCGCGGTTTCGCGTCCGGCCGGGCGACATGATCACGAAACCGGATGGCATTGAAGGACAACTGACGCTGGAGGAAATCGATGGCTAATCTGCTTATCTGGTGGCGGCAGCGCACACCGTCCGAGCAGCGCCTGCTGCTGTGCCTCGCGGGGCTGCTGGTGGTCTGCGCCCTCTGGTATGGACTGTGGCAGCCCTGGCGAGCCCGCGAGGCGCAGTGGCGGCAAACCCTGGTGAAAGAACAGGCCAGCCTGCGCTGGATGACGGAGCAGGCTCCGCGCCTGCAGCAGCTCAGCCAGCAGCCCACGCCTGCGGCAAAAGAGGCCCTCACCGCGCTGGTGATGCGCGAGGCGGCGAGCCACGGGCTGGCCGTCGTCCGCCTGCAGCCGCAGGGAAAACGTCTGCAGGTCACCCTCCAGCCCTGTACCTTCCAGGCGCTGATCGACTGGCTGGACGCCCCGGCGATGCGCGGCGTCAACGCGGTTTCGCTGTCCGTGACCGGGCAGCCGTCGCGGCCCGGCTGGGTCACGGTCAACCATCTGCTGCTGGAGCGCGACGATGAAAGCTAAAGCGATCGCCGGTGGACTGCTGCTGGTGCTCTATCTGTTGTGGCTCGCCGCCACGGCTCCGGCGCGCCTGCTGACCCCCATGCTGCCGCCCGGCGTTCAGGTGGGCCACCTCAGCGGCAGCGTCTGGCGCGGCGAGGCGCAGCCGATCTACTGGCATGGCGAACGGCTTGAACGACTGGCGTGGTCGCTGACCCTGGCTGGCTGGCAGATCGCGCTCAGCGATCCGCGCGGGGTGGAAGGCCAGGCCCGGCTGTGGGGCCTGCGCGAACTGAGCCTGCAGGAGGGGCGGCTCACCGCTCCCGCCAGCCTGCTCAGCCGCTGGTTGATGCCAACGATGCCGGTCAGCGCGGATGGGGAAGTCACCTTCACCCTCACCGAAGGGCGGTTCAGTGACGGGCGCTGTCGGCAAATTACCGCCGGTGGCGCGCTGTGGCGGCAGGCCCGACTGCACTCCCCGGTCGGCAGCCTGGAGCTGGCTCAGGTTAATGGCACCTTCCGCTGCACGGCAGACGGCGCCGTGGCGCTGACCCTCCGTCAGGACTCTCATCAGCTGAGCCTCAGCGGCCAGGGAACCCTGTCGCCCGATGGCCGCTATCTGTTTCGCGGTACGCTGCAGCCCCGGCAGGGGATGCCGCCGCTGCTGGCACTGCTGGTCACGCGCCCGACAGGGAATAACGCCCCGGGCCCGACGCCGTGGCAGCTACAGGGAAAATGGTTACACCAGGAGCAAAAATGACGACATTAGCCGCATTATCGCTGCACTTCCCCCTTGTCTGGTATGGCTTCCTGCTGCTGTTCGGTCTGGCGCTGGGCAGCTTTTACAATGTGGTGATCTATCGTCTGCCGCGCATGCTGACCCAGACCGCGGACGATGAGCGGATAACCCTCAGCACCCCGGGATCATCCTGCCCGCAGTGCCGCCAGCCGATCGCCTGGCGGGACAATATCCCGCTGCTCAGCTTCTTCTGGCTGGGCCGTCGCGCCCGCTGCTGTCAGGCGAGCATCGCGTGGAGCTATCCGCTGACCGAGCTGGCCACCGGCCTGTTGTTTATGCTCGCCGGGGCATTGCTCGCGCCGGGCCTGCCGCTGGCGGGCGGGCTGGTGCTACTCTCGTTCCTGCTGATACTGGCGCGGATTGACGCCCGGACCCAGCTGCTGCCCGACCGTCTGACGCTGCCCCTGCTGTGGGCCGGGCTGCTGTTCAATCTTAACGAGGTGTACATTGCCCTGCCGGAGGCGGTCGCCGGGGCGATGGCCGGTTATCTGGCGCTGTGGTCGGTGTACTGGCTGTTCCGCCTGCTGACCGGGAAAGAGGCGCTGGGCTATGGCGATTTTAAGCTGCTGGCGGCGCTGGGCGCCTGGTGCGGCTGGCAGGTTCTGCCGCAGGTGCTGTTGCTCGCTTCGGCCAGCGGGCTGGTATGGACCCTGCTGCAACGCCTGTGGACCCGGCAGTCGCTACAGCAGCCGCTGGCCTTTGGCCCCTGGCTGGCGCTGGCGGGAGGGGGCACTTTTCTCTGGCAGCAGATGGTCTAGCGTTTACGAGCCGACTGGCCGGGCAGGATACCGCCCGGCAGCGGCGGCTACGAATATTTTTTGCTACGGCGGGTCGGGGCGGTGTTGGCCGGATCGTCCGGCCAGACGTGTTTCGGGTAGCGTCCCTTCATCTCTTTCTGCACCTCACGGTAGCTCCCCTGCCAGAAGGCGCTCAGGTCGCGGGTGATCTGCAGTGGACGCTGGGCGGGCGACAGCAGCTCCAGCACCAGCGGCACTCGCCCCTCGGCGATCACCGGGTTCGTGGCTTCGCCGAACATCTCCTGCATACGCACCGCCAGCGCCGGCGGGTTTTCCGCATGGTAGCGGATCGCCAGACGACTGCCGGTCGGCACGGTATAGTGCGTCGGCAGCTCGCGATCCAGCTTCTGGCGCAGCGGCCACGGCAGCCAGTCCTGGAGCGCCTGACGCAGATCCAGCGCCTTCAGCGCCCGCAGGGAATGGACGCCGTTCATCTGCGGCAACAGCCATGCCTCCAGCGAAGCCAGTAGCGAAGCGTCATCCACCGCGGGCCATGCCTCTTCCGGCAGCCACTGCGCCGCGCAGTGCAGCCGCAGGCGCAGCTGCTCGGCCTCTGGCGTCCAGTTAAGCACCCCGAGGCCTTTCTCACGAATACCGTTGAGCATCGCCTGATGCAGCTCCGCCTCAGAGGGCTTCGCCAGCGGCTGGGTCTTGATCACCAGCTGGCCTATTACCGTCCGCCGCCAGGCTTTCAGGGTACCCTGGGCCTCATCCCACTCCACCGTGTCGGAACGCTGCGCCAGCTCGGGACGGGCGGCGATCAGCTCGCCGATATCCACCGGCAGAGCCAGCAGCATGCGGGCATCCGGCGAGGCGCTGCCCTGCAGCAGCAGCGGAGCGATCAGCCACTCGTGGCGGCCGAGCGCGTCGTCGGCGTCCAGCATCGCGCCCATGCCGTTCGCCAGCTGGTAGCGCCCCTCCTGGCCGCGGCGACGAGCGATGCGATCGGCGAAGGCCGACGCCAGCAGCGCCGCCATTTCTCCGGCATCGGGCTGGCCGCCGCGGCGGGCCAGACGCTTCATCAGCTGCTGCGCCCGCTGCTGCCAGTTGGCCTGCTGGCGGGAAAAGACAGCGCCCAGATCCACCAGCCCGCCGCGCGGCGGCTCCTCGAGGATCGCCGCCAGCCTGGCCGCTGTCGCCGCCTCGTCATCGGTCTGCGCAGCGGCCAGCATCGCCGCCAGCCGCGGCTCGTTGCCAAGGGTCGCCATTTTGCGGCCAAACGCCGACAGCCGCTCGCCGTCCAGCGCCGACAGCGCCTCCAGCAGGCGGCGCGCAGCGGCCAGGTTGACCGCCGGCGGTTGATCCAGCCAGGCCAGGGCGGCCGGATCGTGGCAGCCCCACTGCAGCAGCTCCAGCAGCAGCGCCGACAGATCGCTGTGCAGGATCTCCGGTTCGCTCTGCGCCGCCGCCCGTTCGGCCTGTTCTTTGCCGAGCAAATGCAGGCAGATCCCCGGGGAGAGGCGTCCGGCGCGCCCGGCGCGCTGCGTCATTGATGCCTGGCTGATGCGCTGCGTCACCAGCCGGGTCAGCCCGGTGCGCGGGTCGAAGCGGGCGACCCGCTCCTGGGCGCTGTCGACCACCAGGCGGATCCCCTCGATGGTCAGACTGGTCTCGGCAATGTTGGTGGCCAGCACCACTTTGCGCTTTCCGGCTGGCGCCGGAAGGATCGCTTTGCGCTGCTCGCTTAAGGGCAACGCGCCATACAGCGGGCAGAGAATGACATCCTCCGCCACGCGCTCCGTCAGCTGTTCCTGAACGCGCTGGATCTCGCCGACGCCGGGCAGAAACAGCAGCATCGACCCCGGTTCCTGCCGCAGGAGATCCGCCGCCGCGACCGCCACCGCCTCATCAAAACGCTGGTGCGCGGAGAGCGGGCTGAAGCGACGCTCCACCGGATAAGCGCGCCCCTCCGAGACCACCACCGGCGCGTCAGGCAGCAGACGCTGCAGGCGATCGTTATCGAGGGTCGCCGACATAATCAGCAGCTTGAGATCGTCACGTAACCCCTGCTGGACGTCGAGCAGCAGGGCCAGGGCCAGATCCGCCTGCAGGCTGCGCTCGTGAAACTCATCGAGGATCACCAGCCCCACGCCCGCCAGCTCTGGATCGCGCTGGATCATGCGCGTCAGGATCCCCTCCGTAACCACCTCCAGGCGGGTCTGCGGCCCGACGCAGGTTTCGGCGCGCATGCGGTAACCCACGGTCTCCCCCGCCTTTTCGCCAAGTAATTCAGCCAGCCGCTGCGCGACATTACGCGCCGCCAGGCGCCTCGGCTCCAGCAGGATAATGCGTCCCGCGATGTGGCCCTCGGCGAGGATCTGCAGCGGCAGCCAGGTCGATTTCCCGGCGCCGGTCGGCGCATTGAGCAAAACCTGCGGCGCATGCTGCAGGGCGGATAACAGTTCTGGGAGGACAGCGGCAACCGGCAATGAGGACACAAAAGGCTCCGGGGGTTAACATTCAGGGGCTCGCATTGTAGCATCCCCCTAATTCATTACCGAGTCTCTATCATGTCTGAGCCGAAAAGGCTGTTTTTTGCGCTTGAACTGCCGTCTGTCGTCCAGAAGCAGATTGTCCAGTGGCGGGCAACGCACTTCCCCGAAGATGCCGGCAGGCCCATCGCGGCGGATAATCTTCATCTGACGCTGGCGTTTCTCGGCGAGGTGAGCGCGGAAAAACAGCGGGCGCTGGCCGCCCTTGCCGGCCGCCTGCGTCAGCCGGGCTTTACCCTGACGCTGGACGATGCCGGACAGTGGCTGCGCTCGCGGGTGGTGTGGCTCGGAACCCGTCAGCCGCCGCGCGGCCTGCTGCAGCTCGCCAGCATGCTGCGCGCTCAGGCGGCGCGCAGCGGCTGCTACCAGAGCCCGCAGCCGTTTCACCCGCATATTACCCTGTGGCGCGACGCCCGCCAGGCGGTGCCGATCCCGGCTCCCGGCTTTCGCTGGACGTTTCCGGTGAACGAGTTCGTGCTGTTTGAGTCCAGCTTTAGCCGCGGGCGCACGCGCTACACGGCGCTGGAACGTTATCCGTTTGATAAGGAAAGTTGATGCAGTTTGATCCGCCGTTGCAGCCCGCCATTTTGCTTAAACGTTACAAACGATTTCTTGCTGACGTGGTCACCCCCGATGGTCGCGAGCTGACGCTCCACTGCCCGAATACCGGGGCAATGACCGGTTGCGCCGCCCCGGGCGACACCGTCTGGTATTCCACCTCGGCCAATGCGAAGCGCAAATATGCCCACACCTGGGAATTAACTGAAACGCAGCAAGGCGCGATTATTTGCGTCAATACGCTGCGCGCAAATTCGCTGGCGAAAGAGGCGATTTCTGCCGGGATAATTCCTGAACTTTCAGGCTATAACCAGCTGAAAAGCGAAGTGAAATATGGCGAAGAAAATAGCCGTATCGATATTATGTTACAGGCAGATGACCGACAAAACTGCTATATTGAAGTGAAATCGGTTACGTTGGCGGAGAAAGAATACGGTTATTTCCCCGATGCAGTGACCACGCGCGGCCAGAAGCACCTGCGGGAGCTGATGGCCGTCGCGGCGAATGGCGACCGCGCGGTGATTTTATTTGCCATCCTGCATTCGGCAATTGACCGTTTTTCTCCCGCGCATCATATTGATGCCAGATACGCACAGCTGTTAACAGAAGCCCAGGACAAGGGGGTGGAAATTCTCGCCTGGAAAGCGGAACTTTCTACGACGAGGATGACTCTGAATAAGCCGATCGCCGTGGTGTTAAACCCCGGTAAATAAGTGGCTAAATAGTGTTCGGGTCGCAAGCGCGAATACGCTTTTCTTCACAGGGTTGTCAAGTGTAACGTTTAGATAATTGCTATCCGGAAAAGCATCTGCTATTTATAGCGGCCTGATTTTCCCCCACATGGGGATCGATAGTGCGTGTTAAGGAGAAGCAACATGCAAGAAGGGCAAAACCGTAAAACATCGTCCCTGAGTATTCTCGCCATCGCTGGGGTGGAGCCGTACCAAGAGAAACCGGGCGAAGAGTATATGAACGAAGCCCAGCTGGCGCACTTCAAGCGTATTCTTGAAGCATGGCGTAATCAACTCAGGGATGAAGTGGATCGCACCGTATCGCACATGCAGGATGAAGCAGCTAACTTCCCGGACCCGGTAGACCGTGCCGCCCAGGAAGAAGAGTTCAGCCTGGAACTGCGTAACCGCGACCGCGAACGTAAACTGATCAAAAAGATCGAGAAAACGCTGAAAAAAGTTGAAGACGAAGACTTCGGCTACTGCGAATCCTGCGGCGTGGAGATCGGCATTCGCCGTCTGGAAGCGCGTCCGACAGCGGATCTGTGCATTGACTGCAAAACCCTGGCGGAAATTCGCGAAAAACAGATGGCGGGCTAATCCCCTGCTGCCTCACTCTCTGGCGGGAGTCTCTCCCGCCTGGTTCTGTTGTCCGTACCATGACTGACTCACACTATATAGGGCGCTTTGCTCCCTCCCCCTCCGGTGAACTCCACTTCGGCTCTCTGATTGCCGCGCTCGGCAGCTACCTGCAAGCCCGCGCGAACCAGGGTATCTGGCGTGTTCGTATTGAAGATATCGATCCACCGCGCGAAGTCCCCGGGGCCGCCGATACCATCCTGCGCCAACTTGACCACTATGGCCTGCACTGGGATGGCGACGTGCTCTGGCAGTCGCAACGGCACGAGGCCTACCGCGAGGCGCTGGCGTGGCTGGGCGAGCAGGGGCTGAGCTACTACTGCACCTGCACCCGTGCGCGGATCCACGCCGTCGGCGGGATTTACGATGGTCACTGCCGCGACCTTGGGCTGGGGGCGGAAAACGCCGCGCTGCGCCTGCGCCAGACTCGCCCGGTGCTGCAGTTTAGCGACCGCCTGCGCGGCACGCTCGTCGCCAATGAGCCGCTGGCGCGGGAGGATTTTATTATCCACCGTCGCGACGGGCTGTTTGCCTATAATCTGGCGGTGGTGGTCGATGACCACTTCCAGGGGATCACCGAGATCGTTCGCGGCGCCGATCTGATTGAGCCGACGGTGCGGCAGATTTCGCTGTATCAGCATTTTGGCTGGCAGGCCCCGGACTATCTCCATCTGCCGCTGGCTCTCAATGCTGACGGGAATAAACTCTCTAAACAAAACCACGCGCCGGCGCTGCCGGAAGGCGATCCACGCCCCGAAATCGTCCGGGCGCTCCGCTTTCTGAATCAGGCAATCCCCGGGGAGTGGCAGGCCCTGAGCATCGACGATTTACTCGCCCAGGCCGTCGCCAACTGGCAGCCGGCGAAAATCGAGCATTCTCAAATGGCTCCCGCTGAGCTATGATTAGCCGCTATTTTTACACTGTACAGTTGATCTGAAGTCCGTCTGACACTACGAGGTGCACCATTTTTACCCGAGTCGCTAATTTTTGCCGTAAGGTGCTAAGCCGTGAGGAGCGCGAGGCAGAAGCCGCCGTCGAACCAACGCCTATGACGGTGATCCCGCGTGAGCAGCATGCTATTTCCCGCAAAGATATCAGTGAAAACGCCCTCAAGGTCATGTACCGCCTCAACAAGGCGGGCTACGAATCCTGGCTGGTCGGCGGCGGCGTCCGCGACCTGCTGCTTGGCAAAAAGCCAAAAGATTTTGACGTCACCACCAACGCCACGCCGGATCAGGTACGCAAGCTGTTCCGCAACTGCCGTCTGGTTGGGCGACGTTTCCGCCTGGCGCATGTCATGTTCGGGCCGGAAATTATTGAGGTCGCCACCTTCCGTGGCCATCACGAAGGGCACACCACCGATCGCGTCACCTCCCAGCGGGGCCAGAACGGCATGCTGCTGCGCGATAACATCTTCGGCTCGATCGAGGAAGATGCCCAGCGTCGCGACTTCACCATCAACAGCCTCTATTACAGCGTGGCGGACTTTACCGTCCGCGACTACGTCGGCGGTATGAAGGACCTGCAGGATGGCGTGATCCGCCTGATCGGCAATCCGGAAACCCGTTATCGTGAGGATCCGGTGCGGATGCTGCGCGCCGTGCGCTTTGCCGCCAAGCTGAATATGACCATCAGCCCGGAAACGGCTGAACCGCTGCCGCGCCTGGCCGCCCTGCTCCACGACGTGCCACCGGCACGTCTGTTCGAGGAGGTGCTCAAGCTGCTGCAGGCCGGGTATGGCTACCAGACCTACATGCTGCTGCGGGAATACAACCTGTTCCAGCCGCTGTTCCCAACCATCACCCGCTACTTTACCGAGCGCGGCGACAGCCCGATGGAGCGGATCATCAGCCAGGTGCTGAAGAATACCGATACCCGCATTCATAACGACATGCGCGTCAACCCGGCTTTCCTCTTCGCAGTGATGTTCTGGTATCCGCTGCTGGAAACGGCGCAGAAAATCGCCCAGGAGAGCGGTCTGGCGTACTACGACGCCTTTGCCCTGGCGATGAACGATGTGCTGGATGAAGCCTGCCGCACGCTGGCGATCCCTAAGCGCATCACCACCCTTATTCGTGATATCTGGCAGCTGCAGCTGCGCATGTCCCGTCGCCAGGGCAAACGCGCCTGGAAGCTGATGGAGCATCCGAAATTCCGCGCCGCCTATGACCTGCTGGAGCTGCGCGCAGGCGCCGAGAACAACCACGAACTGCAGCGCCTGACCAAATGGTGGGGCGAATTCCAGGTCGCCGCGCCGCCGGCGCAAAAAGATATGCTCAACGACCTCGGGGACGATCCGGCGCCGCGCCGTCGCCACCGTCGTCCGCGCAAGCGCGCGCCGCGCCAGGGTAACGCATGACCCTGGTCTATATCGCCCTTGGCAGTAACCTTGCTTCTCCCCTGGAGCAGGTACAAGCGGCTATCCACGCGCTTGGCGATATTCCGCACAGCCGCGTGGTAAACGTCTCTTCGTTCTACCGCACGCCGCCGCTGGGCCCGCAGGATCAGCCGGACTATCTCAACGCTGCCGTTGCGCTGGACACTACGCTGACCCCTGACGCGCTGCTCGATCACACTCAGCGCATCGAGCTGCAGCAGGGACGAGTGCGTAAAGCCGAACGCTGGGGGCCGCGTACGCTCGACCTCGACATCATGCTGTTTGGCGACGCGGTCATCAACAGCGAGCGCCTGACCGTTCCGCACTACGATATGAAAAACCGCGGCTTTATGCTCTGGCCGCTGTTTGAGATCGCTCCTGACCTCCGTTTTCCTGACGGCCTGGCGCTGCGCGCCGTGCTGGATAATCTCGGCGCGGAAAAGCCCGCCAGCTGGTAATCCCCTCGCCTTTTTTAGCATTTGCGGCGATCGTCGTAATCGGTTGCCCAAAATCATTGCCCCTCTGAATGCTGCTGTTAGAATGCCGGTTAATATGACTTTCATCATCAGGAAATGTTATGAAACCGACCACCATTGCCCTGCTGCAGAAATGCAAACAGGAAAAGAAGCGCTTTGCCACCATTACCGCCTACGACCACAGCTTCGCGAAGCTGTTCGCCGATGAAGGCATCAATGTACTGCTGGTGGGCGACTCGCTGGGAATGACGGTGCAGGGTCACGACTCCACCCTGCCGGTTACCGTGGAAGATATCGCCTATCACACCCGCGCCGTCCGCCGCGGCGCGCCGAACAGTCTGCTGCTTGCCGACCTGCCGTTCATGGCCTACGCCACCCCCGAGCAGACCTTTGAAAACGCCGCCATCGTCATGCGCGCTGGCGCCAATATGGTCAAACTCGAGGGCGGCGCCTGGCTCGCCGACACCGTGAAGATGCTGGCGGAACGCGCGGTACCGGTTTGCGGCCATCTTGGCCTGACGCCGCAGTCGGTGAACGTATTCGGCGGGTATAAAGTGCAGGGCCGCGGCGATGCGGCGCAAACTCTGTTTGAAGACGCGTTAGCGCTGGAGGCGGCTGGGGCGCAGCTGCTGGTGCTGGAGTGCGTGCCGGTCGAACTGGCGAAGCGCATCACCGAAGCCCTGACCATTCCGGTGATCGGCATCGGCGCAGGCAACGTTACCGACGGGCAAATCCTCGTAATGCATGATGCTTTCGGCATTACCGGCGGCCACATTCCGAAATTTGCCAAGAATTTCCTTGCCGAAGCGGGCGACATCCGCGCCGCGGTGCGGCAGTATATTGCCGAAGTCGAATCCGGGGTCTATCCGGGCGAAGAACACAGTTTCCATTAAGGAGTCTTGTTGTGCTGATTATTGAATCCGTGCTGCTGCTGCGTCAGCATATCCGCCGTTTGCGTCAGGAAGGTAAGCGTATTGCGCTGGTTCCGACAATGGGCAACCTGCATGATGGTCATATGAAACTGGTTGATGAAGCCAAAGCCAGCGCGGACGTGGTGGTGGTCAGTATTTTCGTCAATCCGATGCAGTTTGACCGCGTCGATGACCTGGCGCGCTACCCGCGCACCCTGCAGGATGATTGCGAAAAGCTGAACAAGCGTCATGTCGATTTTGTCTTCGCGCCGACGCCGGCGGAAGTTTACCCTCAGGGCACCGAGGGCCAGACTTATGTCGACGTTCCGGGACTGTCCACCATGCTCGAAGGCGCCAGCCGCCCGGGCCATTTCCGCGGCGTATCGACCATCGTCAGTAAGTTGTTCAACCTGGTCCAGCCTGACGTTGCCTGCTTCGGCGAGAAAGACTTCCAGCAGCTGGCGCTGATCCGCAAAATGGTCGCCGACATGGGCTACGATATCGAGATCATCGGCGTACCGATCGTCCGCGCGAAAGATGGCCTGGCGCTGAGTTCGCGCAATGGCTACCTGACCGCTGACCAGCGCAAAATCGCCCCGGGTCTGTATAAGGTGCTAAGCGCGGTGGCGGAAAAACTGGCCGCCGGCGATCGCCAACTCGACGAGATTATCGCTATCGCTGAACAAGAGCTGAATGAAAAAGGCTTCCGCGCCGACGACATTCAGATCCGCGATGCCGACACCCTGCTTGAGCTGACCGATGCCAGCCAGCGTGCGGTGATCCTGATGGCCGCCTGGCTGGGTCAGGCCCGCCTGATCGACAACCAGATCGTCACGCTCGCTCAGTAGACAGCGGGTAAATATCGGGCAATACTGCCCGGGCTTTTCTCAGGGCGGGCGCCGTGTCCGCACTGCTACATTAAGGTTGAAGGGTAGAAGTTATGATGCGTAATATGCTGCAGGGCAAGCTCCACCGCGTAAAAGTCACGCAGGCGGACCTGCACTATGAAGGTTCTTGCGCCATTGACCAGGACTTCCTGGATGCGGCCGGTATTCTGGAGAATGAAACCATTCATCTCTGGAACGTCACCAACGGCAACCGTTTCTCCACCTACGCCATTGCCGCCGAGCGGGGCTCCCGGATCATCTCCGTTAACGGTGCCGCCGCACACTGCGCCAGCGTCGGCGATATTTTGATCATCGCCAGCTTCGTTACGATGTCGGATGAAGAAGCGCGTAACTGGCAGCCTAACATCGCCTACTTCGAAGGCGATAACGAAATGAAACGCCAGGCGAAAGCCATTCCGGTACAGGTCGCCTGATGGCCGCGGCGCTGTGCTCAGGCACAGCGCTGGTATTACCCCTGCGGCTGATTACTGATCAGCCGCGACATCGTCTCCAGCGAATCCGTGCGTAAAATATATAAGCGCTTCAGCAGAAACGGATTATCCCCCGGCTTCACCTTCCCCCGCACCGTCGTTACCGCCATATGAAACCCGGCGTCATTCGCCGCCTGTACCGCGGTGGCGTTATAGCCGCCGAAGGGGTAGGAAAGGTAAAGAACGTGCGGATTAAACTGGCCCAGCGCCCGACGCGAGCGGGCAAAATCAAACAGAATATTGTGGTAATTACGGCTGAATAAGATCGGTCGCCGGTAGGCGTCCACCCGATGCAGAAAATGGGTATGCGACTGAATATCAAAGACGTCCTGAATCTGGCGTAGCTCGGAAATGCTCATAAACTGCAGCGATTTCGGATCCCATTTTTGCGGATAGCGCTTAATGCGCGAGGAGATAATAAAGGCGGTGGCGTGGAAGCCGTACTGTTTCAGCACCGGATAGGCGTAGCGGTTTACCGATTTCAGACCATCATCGAAAGTGATCGCCACCGCCCGCGCCGGGAGATTGATTTTATTGCGCACATAGCCTTCGAGCTGGTACAGGGTCAGCGTGGTGTAGCCCTGATCGCGCAGCCAGGTCATCTGGTTATTGAAGGCGCGTACCGAGGTGGTGGTCGACGTATGACGAAACCGGGTGTTCTCTTCGTCGCGCAGAATATGGTGATAGGTCAGCACGGGAATGCCATTATCTTCCTGCGCATCCAGACTGCTGACCCACGCCAGCCGGTCGCCAATGCGGATCTGAAACCAGGTCTGATTAAGCCGGTCCTTCAGCTTGCTGAGGATCGGATAGCGCAGATTCGTGGCCAGCGTGCCGAACGGCGCGCTGCTTACCGAGGGTGCGTCATAGAGCGGAGTGTCTTTCCAGGTGAGTAAATTCTGGTTACTCAACGGCTTATTGAGATCCCCTAAACGGTCCTCCACCCGCTGCTTACCCTGTACCGGCTCGAGATGGCCTTTATCAATAAATCCGGTGCCGAAACCGAAACGAAATTCATAATAGTCAGCCGCCGTCGGGACGACCGCGAGGATCTGCCCGGCACGCACATTGCCGACGCTTATGACATGGTTCCCCACCTGCGCCCAGATAACCGCATCTTCGGTGGTTTGCATATAGCGTACAGGCTTGCCCTGCTGGCTAAGCAGGCTGGCAGAGGCGCTGAGCGAGGTCAGTAAAAGAAGCAGAGTAAAAATTCGGGCAAGCATGCGCATCGAACCGGTCAACCATCAACGGCCGCTATTGTAACAAAAGCGGCATCAATGCCGATGCTTAATTTCCGAAGGTATCGTGGCGCAGCCGGAACGGGGGATTTTTCTGCTGTTGATGCCACAGGCTGCTCACCAGCGGCCCACCCGCGCTGACGATAGTCTGGCGAAACGCGTCGCTGCTTAACGTGCCTCGCAGCAGATACATTCGTTCAAGTAATGAATAGCTGATGCCGGAGATGACTTCACAGTGGGTATGCTTGTGACTCATCAGCGCGGCGGCCCGATAAGGCGCCGCACCGGTTTTGTCGGTGAGGAAAATGACCCCATCCCCGGAGTCGGTGGCATGTAGCGCATCGCACATCATCCGGCTCAACATATTGCTGCTGAGATTGCGCCAGTAATTGACCGCCCGGCACTGGGCCAGCGGTCCAAACTTTTGTTCAAGACGATCCAGCATCTCCTGCGCCAGTTCATCGTGACAGGTAATGACCCAACCGAGCATGTTTCCCTCCTTAGCCAGCTAATAATGTAGCAAGGGGAAGGTGACGTATCGGTGATGACGGTCAAAGATAAGCGGTTAGCGCCCCACCTGTTTGCCTCGGGAAGCGCTAACCGTGAGCCGTATCAGCTACGCAGGCCGCGGCCGCGCTGAATTAACGACCAGCAGAGCAGATAGAAGGCGACAATGAAGACCACCAGCACCGCAAAGGTCGTCACCAGCGGGACATCGTTAATCCCGAGGAAGCCGAAGCGGAAACCGCTGATCATGTAGACGATGGGGTTCAGATGCGACAGCCCCTGCCAGAAGGGCGGCAGCAGCGTCAGCGAGTAGAACACCCCGCCGAGGTAGGTCAGCGGCGTCAGCACAAAGGTCGGGATCAGGCTGATGTCATCGAAGGTCTTGGCAAACACGGCGTTCAGCAGGCCGGCCAGCGAGAACAGCACCGCGGTAAGGATCAGCGTCAGGGCGACAAACAGCCATGAGTGAACCTGGAACGGCACGAAGAACAGCGAGACGGCGGTCACCAGGATACCCACGCACAGCCCACGCGCCACCCCGCCGCCCACGTAGCCGGCGATAATCACATGCGTCGGCACTGGCGCCACCAGCAGCTCTTCAATATTGCGCTGAAACTTGGCGCTGAAGAACGACGAGGCGACGTTGGCGTAAGCGTTAGTGATCACCGCCATCATGATCAGGCCCGGGACGATAAACTGCATATAGGTAAAACCATACATTTCGCCGATACGCGAGCCGATCAGGTTGCCAAAAATGACGAAGTACAGGGTCATGGTGATCACCGGCGGCACCAGCGTCTGCACCCAGATGCGCATAAAACGGTGGATCTCTTTGGTCCAGATGCTTTTCAGCGCGACCCAATAAAGCTGCATCATGCTGACTCTCCTTTTCGCTCATGCACCAGCGTGACAAACAGCTCTTCCAGACGGTTGGCTTTGTTACGCATACTCAATACCTGTACCCCCTGAGCGCTCAGTTGGGCAAAGACGCTGTTAATCCCCTGCTCGCGCAGGACCTCCACTTCCAGCGTCGACGTATCGACCAGCTGGTACTGGTAGCCTTCGAGCTTCGGTACCGGGCTTTTTGGCGCGAGATCGAGAATAAAGGTCTCAGACTTCAGCTTTGACAGCAGCGCTTTCATCGACGTGTTTTCCACCAGCGTCCCATGCTGGATGATGCCGATGTTGCGACACAGCATTTCCGCCTCTTCGAGATAGTGGGTGGTCAGGATAATGGTGGTGCCGCGATCGTTGAGATCCTTGAGAAAGCCCCACATGGAGCGACGCAGTTCAATATCCACGCCAGCGGTAGGCTCATCGAGGATCAGTAGCTTCGGCTCATGCATTAACGCGCGGGCGATCATCAGCCGGCGCTTCATCCCGCCCGAGAGCATCCGCGCGCGTTCGTTGCGTTTTTCCCACAGATCGAGCTGTTTTAAGTATTTTTCGCTGCGAGCGATGGCTTCTTTACGCTCAACGCCGTAGTAGCCCGCCTGGTTAACAACGATCTGCTGCACAGTCTCGAAGGGGTTAAAGTTAAACTCCTGCGGTACCAGGCCAAGCTGACGCTTGGCGTTGACGACGTCTTTCTCCAGATCGTAGCCAAAGACATTGACCTGACCAGAGGTTTTGTTCACCAGCGAGCTGATGATGCCGATCGTCGTGGATTTTCCGGCCCCGTTCGGGCCCAGCAGGGCATAAAAATCCCCCGCTTCGACCTGCAGGTCGATTCCCCGCAGCGCCTGAACTCCGCCGGGGTAGGTTTTTTTGAGCTGTTTTAATTCCAGAGCAATGGTCATTAAATATCTCTTCTCGAGTCGTGACACGTATTTACCCGTCTAACGCACGTTTCGCGCTATACGGGCGCTGGCGCGGCCAGCGTACCACTAGCCTGAAGTATCACGGGTTAAGATGGTTTTAAAAAAGGTGAGCTTACCCTATATTAGCGCAACGCACTTACTTGGTTACAGGCCGTAAACGTCCATGAATGATATAGATACACTCATCAGCAACAATGCACTATGGTCAAAAATGCTGGTGGAAGAGGACCCCGGCTTTTTCGAAAAACTGTCGCAGGCGCAGAAACCACGCTTTCTGTGGATTGGCTGTTCTGACAGCCGTGTTCCGGCTGAGCGACTCACCGGCCTGGAGCCTGGCGAACTGTTTGTCCATCGTAACGTGGCGAATCTGGTGATCCACACCGACCTGAACTGTCTGTCGGTGGTGCAGTATGCCGTCGATGTCCTCGAAGTCGAGCACATTATTATCTGCGGCCACTACGGCTGCGGCGGCGTGCAGGCGGCAGTGGAGAACCCGGAGCTGGGACTCATCGACAACTGGCTCCTGCACATCCGCGATATCTGGTTTAAGCACAGCTCGCTGCTGGGTGAAATGCCGGAGGAGCGCCGTCTGGATACCCTGTGTGAACTGAACGTGATGGAGCAGGTGTACAACCTGGGACATTCGACGATTATGCAATCGGCGTGGAAGCGCGGACAGAAGGTCACCATTCACGGCTGGGCTTACGGCATTCATGACGGACTGCTGCGCGATCTGGATGTCACCGCCGTGAGTCGGGAAACCCTCGAACAGCGCTATCGCCACGGCATCTCCAACCTCAAGATCAAGCACATCAACCACAAATAGCCTTCAGGCTTATCCACCCTGGAGAGCGCGGCGCGCGCTGTCCAGGGTGGATTTCCCCTTACTCGTCCAGCAGGGTGACTTTGCCGATATACGGCAGATGGCGGTAACGCTGAGCGTAGTCGATACCGTAGCCCACGACGAACTCATCCGGAATGGCGAAACCGACAAATTCAACCGGGACATTCACTTCACGGCGGCTCGGTTTATCCAGCAGCGTACAAATAGCCAGCGATTTCGGCTCGCGCAGGCTGAGGATTTCGCGAACTTTAGACAGGGTATTGCCGGAGTCGATGATGTCTTCCACGATCAGAACGTCTTTACCACGGATGTCTTCATCCAGATCTTTAAGGATTTTCACATCACGAGTGGTGGACATGCCGCTGCCGTAGCTGGAGGCGGTCATAAAATCGACTTCATGCGGCACCTGCACTTCACGGCACAGGTCGGCCATGAACATAAATGAGCCGCGCAGCAGCCCCACCAGCACCATTTCGCTGCCGCTGTCCTGATAGTGTTCGTTGATTTGACGACCCAGTTCCGCGATACGCGCTTTGATCTCGGATTCCGGGATCATCACTTCTACAATATGTTTCATAAACTATATATCTCACTGATTTAAATCAGTTAAATTCAATCTCAAGCCATGCAATCTAGTAAGTATTGATACACCGATTGATATACGGCCTATCGCACAAACTCGAAATGATGCGAAAGCATGAGTACCGAAGAAAGGCGGCGAGTATACATTATTAGGAAGAAGAATAAAAAAAGCATCAGAGCTCCTCTGATGCTTTCTAGATACTACTTCAACTCAGTATTCCGGGAGATTCTCAAGGTTGTCCTTAGCGGTTCCATTGGGCCTTGTAGTGATGTAGTTAGTCCCGTTTACGGGGTCTTTTATCACTTTCTGTCCCTTGCTCCATTTACCATTATCGTCTTTGAAGATGGTGTAAAACGTATAACCACTATCGATCTTATTTACTACCCATTGTCGCGTTTCTGATGTCCCCCCTCCAACAGAGTCCCCCTTATCAACGTGTACATACACGTGGGTAATGTGAGTGTGGGAATCATTGTACCGGACCTTAGAAATGAGGTAGTCAGCCCATTTATCAGTCATATATCACCAGAAGTTTGAACAGGAAAACCCTGCAATACATTTATAAACAACAAAACAGACTTTTCCCATTGCACGCATAAGATAGATTGACTTTGCGCAAAAATTTCTTAAGTACGGATACCTGTCAATGTATGACAGCGCTATCCCACATTAAGGAATCTCCCACCATGAGACTGATCAACCGCAAACAAGAAATATTGAGCTACTTCGAACCTGATAAACGCGACTTGGTGACGGATGAGATCGGCACACCTCCGCTTGATGTATCCGGCGTGGCATACCTGCTGCATGGAACTGGTATTAACAATAACCAGTACTGGCTCGAATCTACCATGCGCACACTGGAAGCAATTGTGAAAGACGGGTTGCTTGAGAGGTATCGGAGCCGTGAGACAAGGAACATCATTCTGGGCGGTGAGACGACGGCTACAGTTGTCCGCTATGGCCTTCCGGGTACAATCTCAGTGGTACGTGATACGGAAGGTGCAGTTAACGCCATAGCAGGTGAATGCACGCGGCTTAGTTAAAATTCATCAGGTATTCATAGTGCATAGCGATGCCTCACCAGATCGATGGTTATGTAGCAATAGCAGGATCTGCTATGCTCGCACAGTGTTATTTTTATTGCAGAAGCAGTCTAGATCGTTGATGAGTTGGAAATGGTTGTTTAATATTTGGGTTCAATGCACTGCACAGTAAACAGGTTGATAATTATGGCTGAAAAAACAAAGCAACATTTTGTTCCGAAGATGCTTTTAAAACGCTATTCATGGGATGGTATCCATGTGAACCTCTGTAACATAAGGAAAACATTGGAATTAAAACCTGTACCGTACGAACCACAGTGCCAAAAAAGATATTTTTATGGCAAAGACAAAAAAATAGAGAATAATCTTTCAAAGGTTGAGGGCGTTATAGATCTAGAAATTACTAAATTGGTAAGTGGTTGCTTAGTCCCATTAATGAATCTTAGCTGTGTATACCTTGATAGCAAGGAACTAAGACGTGAGATCTTATCTTATATTTACATTCAGTACACTAGAACGCAAAAAGCTAAGAATCTTGTGAGCAGAGCGCTAGATAATCATTTTGATATATTTAAGAAACAAAAAAAAGAAGATATTTTAAACGATCTCATTAAAAAAAGTGAGTCTAATTCTTGGGGGTTAACAAGAGACGACATTAATAACCTCATCGATTCTTGTACTATTGAGAAAAACAATTTATTTGAACACATATTCAACGAAGCATATAGACAGTATAACAGGAACAGTAACTTAAAAGGAGTGTTGTTATTTAATTTATCAAAAATACCATTTATCACAAGCGATAATCCAGTTTTAAATATAGTCACACTCTTCCCTGAAAATGTCCTTTCATTTTTTATGCCAGTAAGCCCAGCACATTGTTTGTTCTTTTATGACGAACATTACTTTACGGTACAACACATTGAAAACGTTGTTTTCATCTCCAACACTAATGAGATTTCTTACATTAATATGATGCAGTGTGAAAACTGTGAAAGCAATATCTATCTACCTCATCTCTCTAGTGACCTTACGCTAAGAGATGTATTAGGAGAGAATATACATGGAGGCCAATTCTTCAATCACATTAAGGCCATTTCATTGAGCGAGGATTATAGCGATAATATAATTATTCCTATTGCTGGTGGACATGCGACTACTTTACCACTTAGGCAAGAAAAAACCAGCCCCGAAGGGCTGGAATAACAGGAGCCAACTGGCACACTTTGCTTTAGTCGGTATCGTCGGCCAGGGCATACAGCAACGAAGGAATAACCCTCCGCATAGCTGTTTCTTCGGTTTCATCGCTCATGAGGGTCAGGGTGTAATCCCGGCACTCGTAAACCACATCATACGCAGTCAGGCCAAACGCGCCGCCAGCGATGATCTGCCCAATTTCATCGTCTGGCGTTTCAACAATCGACAGCCGGTAGCCGCCGAACGTCACAGGCGGGTTATAGGGGCCTTCGCTTACAAACAGCTCTACGGCCTTTGCAGCAACCTGGGCTCGTTCGTCCGGATCCATTCCGGCCACCTTGCTGGCGCCTGACGCCATGATGCGCTTAATCTCCGCGACGCTCATTTCCACCAGCATATTCCCCTGCACCTCACCAGCTGGAGCAGGCCTGGTTTTACCCCTGGCATTCTTCGTGCGCGGGTCACTGGCGCTGCGGTATCGGGCCAGATAAGTATCACAGGCCTCCTGGTCAATCTTCCCGTCAACCCGCGCCGGGAATCCTTCATGGCTCTCCCAGTTATACAGTGCCTGCCGGCTCATTCCGGCATGTTTTGCGTACTGGCTGACGCTCATTAGTGACATAACTTTTTCTCCTGCCTCATTGTCGCCGGATGGCCAGAGTGTCAACCCGCCAGCGGAAAACTGTCAATCAAACGTCAAGGGTTCAACCGCTTGACACATTTTTATGTCAACCTGACACTTTTCGGGCTGAAAGTGTCAATCAAAATTCTCACGAACTCCCCTGCATCACGCGCCACCTCCGGACTTTAACAACCTGACAACAAAAAAGTGTCAAGTGTAAAGTGTCAATCAAATTGAAAACCCGTAGCAAGGAAAACACTGCGGCGCGCAATGCCCGTGCCTTACAAAAGTCTCAGGAAGGACCCATTTTTGTAAGGCGACGACGGAAGGCCGCATCAATAGTTCATGGGCGTAATTATTTTCCCATTATTTTCAACGTTGTACGTCTTCCTCTCGCCTTTATCGTTAGTCATAACGATCTCCAGTCTTAACGGTTGTTCTGTGAAAGCATCCTTGAGGGAACGGGCCAGGTTATCGGTGACGGCATTCGAGTCACTGTTGCTTTTCTTTGGCGCCAGTATTGATTCTGGGCGATAGCCAGCAGTCGGCATCGAGTTGATATTGTTCCGCTGCTGAGAGAGTAGCTCCGGGCTGCGCTTTCCTGACCATCGTTCATCCGTGACGGCCGTTCTTATTGCGTTTTTGAGTTGTTCTTCCGTGTAGGGTTGAGAGCCCTGCTCATGCCTGATCATTGCGGCCATCAACGTCTTAAGGACTTCAGGGTTATGGAGGTCAAGACGCTGGACAGCACCAAACCCAGTTCTGGAAGTCACATCATCGATATAAGCCCGTGTATTGTTTTCAGAGCTCGGGGCATACGTATGAAGAAAGCCCCTTGGGGTATTATTTCCGCGGTCACCGTATAACATCAGCTGGCGCGCCATTGCGGCAAGCCCATCATGATCACTGGCGAACGACGAGAAACCGCCGTTCTTCCCTGTTGTGTTTGAGGCATCTCTCAAGTTGCCAGGATTGTGATTCCGAAATCCCAGTGTGTTAGAGGCATTATGGCCATCGTTATAAGGGACTTTGTCATTGCCGGATATTTTGGGAATGGCAGATAAATCATCCTGCAACCGATATGCCTGCCACATTGCGCCGTATCGGGAATTAAGCTTTTTCTCCACCTCGGGGTCGGGTCTGTTAAGTGTAAAGTTGAGCCTTTCAGAAGCTGACAGGCTGGCTTTAAACTCATCATCCCTTAATGCTTTCCAGCGAATATCTTTATCCCGATCGCCATGATAAAACTGAGTTCCATTATATTTCAGACCATCATTCAAACTGTCCTGCCAGCGATTACCATTTATATCTTTTGAATCATTGGCCGGAGATACAATAAATTTACCTACCCGCTGTGTAGCCTGAACTTTAAGACCACCCCAAATCGCCGCCATTTCATTCATCTGGCGATTAGCTTCTGACATTTCCTTATTAAACTCAGGATCCACTGTCAGACCAAACTTCTCCGCCTTCGACAAGAGCGTTGCATATTTGGCCCCCTCACGCATCAAGGTCAGCAGATCTGGAGTAAGCCCAACCGCATCAGCAAAGGATTTTTGCTGGTCAGGCCGCAGGGTCGGGAAAATTTTAGCAATCGACTCCAGTGTTTTGAGGGTATTTACTGAGCCGTCACTGTTCTTTTCGATCTGCGCACCAATTTGTGCCATAGCGGCCATAACACCTGCATTCTTACCGCTGGCTGCCTCATTAAATGCTTTGAAAATACCCTCAATTGATGAGGCTGCACTTTCACTGTCCGCCCCAAGAATACGCATCGCACCTGCCAGTTGCGTAAAGTCCCGGACGCTCATAGCGGTGTTCTGCGCGTGGGTATCGAGGTTGTAAGCCTCTTTTGCCGCGTCCCGAAAACCGTCAGCAACCTTTTGAATGCCGAACCCTACGACGCCAGCTGCACCGAAGCCAGCCACCTTGCCAGCCAGTTCACCTACAATTTTTAGTGGAGGGATAATATCCCCGATGAACTGGACGTTATCCCGCGCACTACGAGACATTTTATCCAGACGCCCGCCAACGTCATCTAGGTTATCAACTGTCCCATCACCGCCCAGATTAAGCTTTTCCTGCGTCTCATCCAGTTGAGGGAGCAGGTTTTTAATGGCCTCGTTGATTTCGTCAATGGCAGCCGTGGCCCTGTCATCAGCAACCAGCTCAAAATCGAATGAATTACTCATACTTCCTCCACCAGCGAATTAACGCTATTCACGATATCGTCAAACGTAACTGGCTCTACAAACTTCTCCAGCGCCGACAGAGCAGCATTAAAACCTGAACGATAGCCGTTTGTGTCACCGTTAATCATGCTGTGCTGGAATGCCGCCATGTTCTGGTCTTCGGCATCAAGGAACTCCCAGCCAGGATAAACTTTCTCCATAGCCCGACGGGTAAAACGACTGAGCTGGCGAGCGCTGCCTTTTAGTCTGGCAATAGCCTGCTGATGTGGGATCCCTTCCGCGATAAGATGAAATGCCTGTATCGGATTTTGTTTTGCCTCTTTGCTCACCGCTATCAGATGCGCATCAGAATGGGGGCATTCGGGGAGTTCCTCTTCTTCAACCGATTGCTGAAGCTGGTGCATACGCTGCATACGGCGCCCGGAAAAGCCATACGACTGCGCATCAGATTGCGGCTTGTTGAGGTGCTGAAAGTTCATAACGCTCATCTCCGCAGCTCTCAGAGAGGAACCTGTGATTTAAGCAGCTCGGCTTCACGCGCTGGCCCTTCAATCTTGCCATTCACCCGACGTGTATCCCCCGGCAGGCTCACACCAGATGCCCGGATACGATCGTTACGGCGTGCAGCAGCCTGCGCGACCTCTTCTCGGTACTCTTCGTCAGCCTTACGGCGAGCATTCACATTCTGAGGTGACATAGGGTCATAGTCGTTTTGCATCTTAGATGCCTTGCTGGCTAATGCTTTAATCTCGTCTTCTGTCAGAGGCTCTTCCATCTTCTTCAGCGCCTTCAGAGCGCTACTCTGGGCAGCAGAGTAACCATTTGCGTCGCGATTCTGCGTCGAAAACATCAGCGCCGTGCGGGCTTTTTCTTCATCGTCCTGAAATTCCCAGGTTGGATCGTTCTCTTCCATAAATTTCATGGTAAAGACAGAAAGGGCCGCCGGTGACGATGCCAGTTTCAGCTTAATTTTCTTCGAAGAAAGCTCGGTCTCCTTCAGCAAACGAACCGCCAGAACCGGGTTATCTTTAGCTTCAGTCGATACCGCGACATTGTGGCCGCGACTGTGCTGCTTAGGTCGGGTGATCTGGGTGTCGTCATTGTCCAGTTTCAGCGGCGCATTCCCGTTATCGGACTCGCCTTTCGTTTTGGTTTTTCCTGACAGATGCGAGAAATCGAACATGGATGGGTTTTCCTCAGATAGTTGGGGCTGTTTTTTCTTACCTTTCGTACCGAACGCTGTTAGCGCCCATGTGGGTAATTTCATTAACGGCATTGGTTTCTCCTTTTCGGGCGGTAGCGTTACTTCTTGCCCGCCTCATGCCGGTGGATGCCCTGGCGCAAAAGGTGACGCGCCAGCTCCTGAATGCTTGGGGCTGCGCCAACGGTAGAACGCCGGCATTCATCATCCCGCAGGCGCTGTAACCCTTCGAGAATAGGCTGATCGACAAGAATCGGCTTTTTGCTGGTTACTGCCATTTCCTGACCTCCTGATACTGGTTAAACATACAGACTTCTTCTGCATGGGGTTAACTTATGATCAATAAAATGAATCGTCAAGATAAAATATTTTAATCATAAAAATTACGGATTATTTGAGAGGTACTGGATGAGTTACCGAATGGAGGGGGAAGTTAAGTAGCCCTCAAGGGAGCTGAAGAAAAGATGCGTGGAGATGAGGCCGGGCTGGGTCCTTTCCTTGCCAGATGGATCATAAATCTGCCCTTATAGACAGAACACATCATTCCTGCCATACATAGCCAGAACACGTCACTTCTGCCTATAAATAAGATATGGGCATTTTCATGGTGCGGTTTGATTCTACGTGAAACGCCCAAACTGCCACACAGCAAGGGACACCAGCATAAACAAAGCGACGGAGACAACGCCCAGTCTTCTGCGCTGCGTATAGAGTACCAACTCTGTTTAGAGACTAATGAACGTCAGCGTAACCGGCCAGCCAGCAACTCTATGGGAGGGCAACTATCAAGTAATGTCAGCCTTACTATTGAGCTGAACGCTGCCCATCATCTGCCTTTGCATCCATTTTTGGTAGGTTTTGCATAAATCATACAGGGACATGAAATCACTACACAAAGCGGGCAGGCATGGCGGGAATACGAATACACGCATCAGTGTAAGTGTTGAAATATAGTACTGGAAATGGAGAAGTTGAAATGGTAGTTTCATTCTCGCGCATGTAGGCAGATTTGTTGGTTGTGTATCACAACCAGTGATTTTAATGGCAGGAGGAATCGCATCCCTGACATCCTTGTTTCGTCGCTATAGGGCCATTGTGCTGTGCGAGGGAGTGCCTACATGCGTTTTTCCTTCCTTATTAACTTTACGATGAAATATAATCATGGTTGCAACTTCTAAATTACATCTTTTGAAAGTCGCATCATCTCGTGCTGACTTGGCAAAATTGCTAGATGTTAAGTTGGTTTTTTTGACAAATGTTCTTTACAGAATTGGCACAGATAATCAGTATAAAGATTTCTCTGTACCCAAAAAAGGTAGAGGAACCAGATTGATATCCGCTCCAAATGAAAGTCTGAAAGACCTTCAAAAGCGAATAGCTGATCTTTTAATGGAGTGTAGAGATGAGATATTTAAAATCAAAAAAATCAAAAACAACTATTCTTTTGGGTTTGAGAAACATAAATCAATAATTTCAAATGCTTTTAGACATCGCGGAAAAAGAATAATACTTAACATCGATCTCAAGGATTTTTTCAATAGTTTTAATTTCGGACGTGTAAGAGGATACTTTCTATCCAATAGGGATTTCATATTAAATCCTATCGTCGCTACTACCTTAGCAAAAGCTGCATGCTATAAGGGTAGTTTGCCTCAGGGTAGTCCTTGCTCTCCAGTAATAACAAACTTCATTTGTAGTATCATGGATATGAGATTAGCTAAACTAGCCAAGAGCTTAGGGTGTTCCTATAGCCGTTATGCGGATGACATCACTTTTTCAACAAATAAAAAAGAATTCCCAATCGAATTAGCAATATCTCACCATGAGGGAGTGGTATTAGGGAGCGTTCTAGTTAGAGAAGTTAAGCGTGCAGGCTTTGATATTAATGATGCCAAGACAAGGCTTTCATATAAATCCAGTAGGCAAGAAGTTACGGGACTTACTATAAATCGCTTTGTTAATGTGGACAGAAATTACTCCAATAAGACAAGAGCACTAGCTCATTCGCTTTATAGCAAAGGCGAGTATAAGCTACCAGATGAGGATGGTAATCTCGTTGTTAGTAGCATCGAAATACTTGAAGGGAGATTTGGGTTTATTGACCAGATCGATAAATTTAATAATATACAAAATAAATTGAGCAAGCAGCCTGACAAACATGCACCTGTTCAAATCACATTAAAAAATTACAGATTAAAGCTGAATGTACGTGAGAAGGCTTATAGTAAATTCATATACTTCAAATATTTTCATGGGCACGTTTCCCCAACAATATTGACAGAAGGTAAAACAGATCGGGTTTATTTGAAGTCAGCTATTCGTTCACTTTCTTCAAAATTCCCCGAATTGCTCAAGAAAAGCGCTGATGGTAAACGCAATGATATTGATTTGAATATTTTCAAATCCGATGAAAAATCAAGTTATTTCATTAATATGTCTGGTGGGAGCGCGGATTTAAAGAAGTTCATCGAGAGATATATGGATGAATATTCAAAGTATTATGGTTCCATACCTAAGCAACCGGTTATTATGTTGCTGGACAACGATTCTGGTTCTGATGAGATTTTGAATTTCCTTAAAAATAAAGTGAAAAGTTGTCCAGATGATACCGCTACAATGAGAAAAATGAAATTCATCCATGTCTTCAAAAATTTATACATCGTTTTAACACCATTAAGTGCCACTGGTGAGCAGACCGCGATGGAGGATCTATTTACTCATGATACTTTATCTATCATCCTTGATGGTAAAAAGTTTAATAAAAAGAACGATGGAGACTCGAAAACTGAATATGGGAAGCATATTTTCTCTGTTAAAGTAGTGAGGGATAAGAAACGCAAAGTTGATTTTAGTGGTTTTGAAGTAATATTCAATACTTTTAAAGAAGTTTTCGAACATTATAAAAAAATAATCAGCATTTAGGAAAACGGGCCCTAGTGGAGATGCTAATGTACTAGGGCCATAATTCTAGACCTCTGGTAAAGTATATGGTTTTCTATTCTAACCACGAATTAAGCCCTTCTAATCATCTTTGCAAAGGTATTAATTCATTTCTAACAAAAACATTTGCCGTCTTCTCCACATCCCCCAACATAACTCGGTATAATCTCCATCATCTGTGGCGGTAGGTCTGCTGAGCAGTACAATCTTGGCCCGTCCACTTATTGATCTGAATATTGCATAACAATATATCAAGATTACCTTTACAGTTTCAGGCGGCCAATAGCCATATTCGTACCTTTTCCAGTAGTCCGGTTCGTGGGTCAGACACCAGCCGCCCATATGCTGAGATCTGTGCTGTCATTTTCGGAGCCTCCACAGCTTAAGGAGGCATTCAGACGGTTAAGGGTTTGCTATGTGCTTCAAGCCAGAGAGCCGGGCCATAAATCCAGCGTTTCCACCAGTGACCGAATATACATTCCAGCCTGATCAATGGCTGCTGCCTGCATGAACCCCGCCACCAGCTCAGGGTGTTCTCTGGCATAGCCAACCCCAAACTGTTTATCTATTGCCTCTACAGCCTCACGCATCCAGAGGGCTGCGCTACCTGCTGATTTCTTCTCAATCATTCCGGCTCCCAGCATTTTTACACCTCTCATTTTTACCGTATATAAACAAAACTAACGTGGTTCACGTGGTTTACGTGGTTCAATTTGTAAAGACCGTTGTTTTATATGAAAAAATAACAGAAACGTGAACCACGTAACCCCCGTTTTGAACCACGTAAGGGCTTTTTTTACGTGGTTCACTCAGTCGCTGATTTAATTCGTGGTTCAAACATGCACATTCGTGGTTCAAAATTGCTGTTTCGTGGTTCAGTCGTGGTTCATTTATTTAGTATAAAGTTATTAAATAACATACACATAACAATTAACCTTACAGACTGAACCACGTGAACCACGTAAATTATTGCTCATACATGTAAGTTATTCCTTAACACCCTCTGCCTGATACTGAAGGACGTAGACGTTAATCTGCCGCCCATCAATGCGCGGTGATTTCTGCTGGAAACGCTGTCCATCAGTGGAAGCTGACAACACACCAGCACTGGCCAGCGCCCTGGCAAACTGCCTCGCGTTAAAACCCTGCGCTATCTCCTTCTCAAACGTCGCGGGAAACGTGTAAAACACCAGAGGCGCATCATCATGGCTGCTTTTACGCTTGCGATATCCGGCAAGGTTGCTGATTGGCAGGCTTGCCGGGTCATAAGGCAACGGAGCGAACCGGCTAAGACCATAGGCATTCAGAAATGCCTCGCACTGATCAATGATCTGCTGGTGCTCCTTGTTCCCCGTGCCGAACTCTTTCACCCAGGCGTTAAAGCTGTGCTGGATAGCATCACGGCTGGCCTGCTCACCCCATCCGGTGACTGGAGCCCCAGTTACAAGCGCCGCCTCAAGAATGGCGAAACGTTCGGCTACGCGGTGTACCTGCTCACCATAATCAGCCGGAATAAGACCGCGCCAGCGTTCCTGCGCATCCCTCACAGCCTGTTTAGCCTCCTGCTGGTGGCCTGCCAGCCATTTAACCCACTCACGCCCCGCCGCGCCGTGGTTATCAGTCCAGGCTTCTTTCAGCGCGTCGGCGTGGGCCTTACCGTTCAGCAGACCATTAAAGACCGTCGATTTCTCCATCGGGATATTCAGCAGGCGCACCAGCTGGCCCGCCTTAACTCTTATCCCACCGGCCGACAGGAAGGTTTCAATATCCATTTCCCCGGTGCTGATCGCCACGGTGCGCCAGCGTTTCAGCTCCCGGTTGCCTCCCTCTTTGGCTCCCTGCAGCTTTCCCGCACCGTTAAACAGGGTGTAAGCAGACGTGGCAACATCTTTGGCGCTGCTGCCCTGCCCTACCTCATCAAGCGGTAACAGGCTATCGTTATGCGCCTCCGCCTCGTTGGCGATGCCAAGCGCAGTACCGTACCAGGTCAGCCGCAACGCATCCGGCTCTCCCCACAAGCTGCTCGCAATATTGGCGGTGGTGGTCTTACCGGCGCTCGACTGTTCGAACAAATGGACGCCGAAACCATCAGCACCCACCAGCCCAATAAGCGGTGCAGATAACGCCGCGGCCACGCCCAACATCATGGAAGGGTTACCGCCGGCCAGACGGGCGACTGAATCCCGCCAGCTGGCAGCCGTACCAGCAACGGCATAACCGGAAGATGCCGCGCTGCGACCGTTAAAAAGAATGGGCGTCTCTGGATCACCAATTACTTCACCATCAGGCATGATATATGCACCATGATGCCATCCAGTGGTATGGGTGATAATCCACTCATGACCCGCTCCGCACTGCTGCAGCCAGTCTGCCAGAATCGCCCTGAATGTGCTTTTCGTCGTCACGTTCACTCCGCCAGCCTTGAGAGAGCGCCAGCCATCACGCTCTCCGATATCAGCACAAGGGATCGCTCTGGTAATATCTTCGTGACCGCGCGGAGAGCGCCAGCGCAAAACAAGATAGCGTTCAGCCCCGTCACTGCCGGAACCAACCACCTCAAGCGGTGAGCACAGCCACGTTTCATTATTGATGATCTCGCCGCTATCCTTGTCCACCTTTGGCGTAATCCAGTACAGGCCATCGTGGCGGCTATCGACGCGTGGCTTTAGTTCATCGCTAGGGGTTGGCTTAGACTCCCGTTTCTTCACTGGCAGATCGACCACCGTGCTTTCCCTCCGTTCCGCTTGTTCACGCAGTCGACTCAGATAATCGTGCCAGTCCTCAGGCTGGCGATCGGGAATACCTTTATACAATTTGGCATCCTGGACACCTGCCTGCGCCAGCTTTTCACCAATAGCGTTAATCTGTATCGGTTCAATATCTCCGGCCAGATATACGCGGGCACTCCGTCGCCCTTTATCGACAATATTCAGGTTTGCCAGCTCAGCCAGCTGTTTTGGTCCCAGGTAGATAGGAGGGGTTGTATCCTCTGCAACCTGTTTACCCAGGCCTTCCTCCCATCCTTTTGCATGCGCATATGCATCTGCTCCCGCAAAAATAATCGCCTCAGTAAATTTTTCCCTGGGAAGATGTTTAAGGTTCGGTGCATTTTTCACTTAGGGATCCCTCCGCTCATCTGGAATTTACCTAACAACGGGTGATACCAGTAGGCCGATCCGTATTTACGTTTAGCGCCACGTAACACCTGCCTGGCCACTTCCCTGAATTTCTCTTCCGGCGCAACAAAGCCACCCGCTTTTAACTTCACCATCATCACGCCAGTATTTTTCGCCAGCTCTTCCGCCTTTTTGGTGGAAATACCGAACTCAGCGGCCAGAGTAGATACCGGCGCCATACCAGGGGGTATTTCTCCCCCCTGGCTGTCAGTCAGTGATTTGATCTGCAGCTCAAGGAACAGCACCTTTTCAGTCAGCAGGTCCACACGCCGTTCAAGCGATTCGTTTAACTCAGCCGGGTTATGCATGGCCTACCTCCGGCAATTCTTGTTCAAGCATGAAGGAAGCAAGCTCACACGAAATGTCGTAAGCAAGCTCGACCAGAGATTGCCTTTCATGCTCCTGCATAGCGTTCTGTGAAATCACCATAAGCAGCGTTGAAAGCTGTAAAGTTCTCGATTTCGCCTTCTTCGGGGTCAATATTTCGAGCTTAGACATTGCCGGCCCCCTTCATTTGCTGAAGTGAGGCGTCAGCATCGCAGCCCATGACAGACCACAAAACAGAACTATCCCGATCCACCCAATGACAGGTGAGAGGACAATCGGAACGGATTTTAGCCGCGAATGTCAGAGAAAAATCACCAGCAAGCTGCGAACGCGCTTCATCTTCGGTATTAGCCTGAGTGCGCAGAACGACAGGGAGCGCCCATGGATCGGCGTAAGTGGCCAGAAACAACCAGGTAAAGTTTTTAGGCTGAGGGTTACGCATTTTCCTCCTCCTCGCGTAATGCTTCTTCACCAAGAAAACCACCTACATCGCCAATCAAACTTTTTATCACCTGGATCAGTGCATTGATTTCGCAATCCTCCATGCTTTCAGCTTTCTTTTCTTTCATCAGAGCGAGAATAATTTCTGCCTGAAATGCTTTTTCAGCAGCCTGATGGACGGTTAGATCACTCATGGCGCACCTCCATAGCCTGAAAGGCATGGTATGGGAGGCGGGAGTCGAGAATGAGGCTTACTCCCGGCATAGTGTCGCGGGCCTCCTGCTCGCTGGATGCGTTGACATAAATAACCAACGGTCTGGCGACAGGAGAACGCTCAGAAATCGAGAGAAAACGCCATGTAAATTTGGGGTGAGTTTGGGTATGCTGTTGATCAGCCATAACTGTTACCTCGACTAACGGTTTGTGGTTAGACGCCCCGCCCGCGCTTCCGACGCTGGTGGGGCGTTGTTTTTTTGTGAATGCAAAAACACTCATCTGGCACCCACTATAATCAACAACTGGCACCCACATCAAGTGTTTTAGTTTGCTTTTTTTTGTGTATACTGGCACCCACAACAAAGTAAGGAGTCCAGTTATGGCAGTAGATAACGTCAACAATAAATCACAAAAGATGAGCGCTCGCGTTCCACACGAAATAGCCAGTAGTGTAGAAAGCTTAAAGGAGCCAGGAGAAAGCACTGCGCAATTTATCGTCACTTCATTGCAGGGCGAGATCAAACGCCGGCAGCGCAAGAAAGCCAAGGCTGAGCCAGAGGAATGAGTTATGCCTGACTCAACACGGGGTAAATGGCGAGACGCAATCGCTGTTGTTTTTTTAGTTGCAACTGCGTATTCCTCATACTGGGTAGTTAAGGCTATCGTGTCGCTAATCAGGTAACTGAGTTGGAAAAGCATAAAGCAGAGGGTAGGATTCGGAATCCTGCCCTTTTTCCCCAAAGTGAGGATTGTTGCAATAATCAATGGCTTAGGCACAATGCTTATTTTTGAGTTTCGGCATAAAAGCTGAATAAAATCAGCGTACTCAATATTGAGCCGGCTCATTCTTTGACCACCAGCATTAACCCTGGTATGCTGGCTCTGCTTGGATATTCCGTAGTGACATTGGCAGCTCTGCAAAGCTGCCTTTGTTTTATGCATCATCTTCAATTCCCTCCAGCAATCCGGGTTGATACTTTCTCCATAATCCAATTTCTTCCATCTCAAGACGGGCTTTCTCTCCTTTGCACGCCTGTAGGTCACTACCGCACTTACTGGCTTTCTTTGTGTACTGATCCTTGCGGCGGCTGAAGTCATTCAGGAATGAGAACGGGACGCCGTATGAACCGGTTTTACGTATGGACGGGATAACTTCGCGGAATACCCAATTGCTGAAGCGGTGGGCGAACGTCCCAGCAGTGGATGCCTTGCGACTGCGGGCAATCAGTTTATAGAAGCCGGATTCTGCGGCCATATTCCAGCTACGTGCTCCACCACGCTTACCCGAATGACCCTCAGTTAAAGTTAGGGTCATTACCTCGTCACCATCCAGAGAGGCAACGGCACTGGTTGGATTGCTGATTTCCAGCGCCTGGCACACATCAGATACAACGAACCACGGCTCACCGAAAACATTCACGATCCTGACCGTGCGGCCTTCAAATTTAATTACTGAAATATCATTTTCACTTGCCGTGAAATTAGCCTTTTTGCTGGCTTCAGGGTGAGTCTTGCCGCTGCCAGTTAAGGCAGTAAATTTTTTCTGAGTCATTTCTATCGCTCCAAAAGTTGTTATTCAGAGCTGCCGCGACAGCGTTAGGTATGCTGCAATATTTCTAACGCAACACCACGCAACAAATTTTCTTTTCGCTGATCAGACGAAGTTGCGTGTGGTTGCATTGGCCTTGTGTTAGGCCGATTTACGGCTATATGGGTTATTGACGTTAGGTACAGCAGGGGGATTACGAACCCACCAGAGCACATCGGACAAAAGCCAGGCGCAGCTATTGCGGCCAAAGTGGCAGCGCGGAGGAAAGCGGCCCTCTTGCTCCATCTTCCAACGACTGGAGCGGGAAAGGCTTGTGATTTCGCCACATTCATCTTCACGAATCCGGCGATCAAACTTGAAGCCGTACTCCTCAAGAAGGTTACGGCGTTGTTCGGGGTTAGGTGGGGTAAAGATAATATTGTTCATACTGCCTCCACTGTTTCTAGGTTTGTGGAGGTTATTGTTATCAATCAAAAAGAACTTGTCTGAAATATTCCGGAAAATTAACGGAATTTCCGCAGATTACTCATCGACAGAGAAAGGGATATCAACATTATCAACCCATCCCTGAACAGCCCTTCCTGAGGGTGCCACGATGTTAAGATTTTTAAAATCTTTGCTTATATCACTGTCATTTTTATCAAGAAATCGGCGCGGATTTTCTGCCACCTCGTTTCCATAATGAATGCGCAAAAGCGACTTTATAAACTGAGCACGTTTATTTATGGTTTTTGCTGAGTGAGCTTCATCGGGATTTTTTGACGGTTCTATCTTTTCTTTTTCACCATTAATATAACTTGGAAATTCATCACCATCATTACATTTTTTAATTGAAACAAAATCAGATTTAGAAATATAGAGATCTTCAACCTCGAAATTAAGAAATTCATCCGTTTCAAAAGAAACAAACATCTTGCTTTCTGCCGAAAACCAAAAATCATCCAAGCTTGGTTGGAAACTGTAAAGTGCGGTCATTCCGTATGCATTTTGCGGTAAAGCCCATAATCCGCTAAATGAGCAGGGATAAAACCTTTCTTCGCGTGGGAGGTTATCTAAATCTATATCTTCATATCTCATTAATGAGACAACTCTGGAAAATTTATCGATGGTATATTTTTCTTTAAAAAGTTCATCTCTGAGACGTTGAGCAGATTCAAATTGTTCCTCTGTGAATCTCTTTAAATTCCTTTCTTCTTTTTCTACACCATCACCAATAAAACGGACATATCCGCGGCCTTCCTCAAAAGAAACATACAACTTGATTGCTCCAATCGAAGCCCAATGAAGCAAATCTTCAACTTTACATCCGAGCAACTCAGCAGCGCGAACTACTGAGTAATATTCCCGTAATGGCATTCCCATATCGTCACCCTCAACGCCCCTAAATAACTTGCGGGCCAGGCGGGTAGGGTTTCCCGCTTTTCGGTTGGCCGACCTAGACCCGCAATATCAGTTTAATCTCTATTCGCTACAGGTAACAGAACCACATTTTTATGATTACCCGCAAGAAGTTCTAAACGTTCATGCCATTTGTTCAGCGCATCCAGCTTCTCCGGCAAGTACAGGCTACGGTTATATATAGCCATGACGCCCGGTAGAGCATGACCCAGCAGCAACTCTACAATATGCGGTGCTATGCCCATATTGTTTAACCCCGTGGAGAACGTGCGCCGCAGATCGTGAAGTGTCCACGGCTCGTTATGATGGAAATCTTTAAAAAGCCGTCGCCCTTTCAAAGATACAGCTTGCCGGGTGCGCTCTTCTCCCAGCAGCAGGCCTGTTTTACCCGTCTCGCGTTTTAACTCTTCCAGCCACGGGCGTATAGCTTCAGGGATTGATCTCACGATTTTCTCGCGGGTTTTGCTGTGCTCTTTCGGGACTGTCCAAATCCACGAGGTAAAATCCCACTCCGACCATCGAGAGAGGCGAACTTCCATCGTTCGAGCGCCAAACAGCACCAGCATTTTGAGAAGACGTGAATAATACGGCTGCTGATCATCGCTGTCTGTGCAGCGCCATACATCGGCCAGCTCGCTATCTGACAATACGCGGTCACGTTGACCGGATGGCTGGCCTACATCCTGAATGGTGAGAAAGGCTAGAGCATCACTGGCGGCATAGCGGCGAACCTTGCAGAAGCGTAACGCCTGTTTAGAAATCTGGAACATGCGGCCGGCGGTCATGGGTTTGGTCAGATTTATTTCATCAAAACAGGCCACCCAATGACGGGTTTCACATCTGGTGAGGGGATAACGACCAAGGCGCGGGTAAATATGCTTGCGTAGCTGTGCCCTTACCAGCTCCTCATCGCTGCGCTTTCTCCTGGCGTAGTTCACCAGCCAGTATTCGAGAGCATCCTGTACTGTCACAGGTTTAAGCGTTTCTTCGGTGCTCAGTTCAAGCTCTGTTTTTGGATCAAGACCACCAGCCAGCCACTGGCGACACTTTTCCCGCTTTTCTCTCGCCGCTTTTAGCGACAAATCCGGGTAACGGCCAAGCGTTAAACGTTCGAGTTTGCTACCCCTTCCGCCCAATCGGTAAGCGAACACCCAGCTAACGTTACCTTGCTTCGAAACCTTAATGCTCAGTCCTTCACCATCGGCAATCATGATCGGTGCTTCACGCTCAGAACCCTGCAGCGCTTTTAGCTTTTTGTCGCTCAGTTTGTTTGTACCAGCCATAAACCATCCTGAACCTGTTGCGAGTGATACACCGAGTGATACACCGTTCGTTGCTACAGTCAAAAAGAGTGCATAAACACACGGACAAAAAACACCGTATCTTACTGATAATAAAAATTAAATTTGATGATTCACGAAATCATCTAAAAGCATGAAAACATGAAGTTTTATGCTTCTACAGTATGTTTCATAAGACTAACCATTTGATTCTAAATATAAATCATCAAAGCCGCTGCTTTCGCCCCGACGATGACCGGCAAGCCATCCAGTATACCAGCAAAAAGAAATCTTCGGTGCAGGGATTAATAAAGCCCATTTTGTGATTCCGATCACACTTGTTAAAACCTATAATTAATTGCAGTTAAAAAATTAACAAACACATGAGTAACTTTCTATGGCTGAAACAAAGTCTCAACAATCAAGGCTCCTGGTGACGCTGACTGCGCTATTTGCAGCGTTCTGCGGCCTCTATCTTTTAATCGGCGGAGCATGGCTGGTCGTGCTTGGCGGCTCCTGGTACTACCCTATCGCTGGTCTGGTGATGCTGGGCGTGACCGTAATGCTGTTCCGCGGCAAACGCGCTGCGCTGTGGCTATACGCCGCGCTGCTGCTGGCGACGATGATCTGGGGCGTCTGGGAAGTCGGCTTCGACTTCTGGGCGCTGACGCCGCGTAGCGACATCCTCGTCTTCTTTGGTATCTGGTTGATCCTGCCCTTTGTCTGGCGCCGCCTGCCTATCCCTTCCGCTGGCGCCGTAGGTGCCCTGGTCGTCGCCCTGCTGATTAGCGGCGGCATGCTGACCTGGGCCGGCTTTAACGACCCGCAGGAAGTCAACGGCACCCTGAGCGCCGACGCCACCCCGGCTGCACCCATCTCCACCGTCGCCGACGGCGACTGGCCGGCCTATGGACGTAACCAGGAAGGCCAGCGCTTCTCCCCGCTGAAGCAGATTAACGCTGAGAACGTGAAGAATCTGAAGGAAGCCTGGGTGTTCCGCACCGGCGACCTGAAGCTGCCAAACGATCCGGGTGAAATCACTAACGAAGTGACGCCGATTAAAGTCGGCGACACGCTCTTCCTGTGTACCGCCCACCAGCGTCTGTTCGCCCTCGACGCGGCGACCGGTAAAGAGAAGTGGCATTTTGACCCGCAGCTGAACGCCGATCCGTCGTTCCAGCACGTTACCTGCCGCGGGGTCTCTTATCACGAAGCGAAAGCGGACAACGCGCCTGCCGACGTCGTGGCCGACTGTCCGCGCCGCATTATTCTGCCGGTGAACGATGGCCGCCTGTTCGCGGTGAATGCTGACAACGGTAAGCTGTGCGAAACCTTTGCCAACAAAGGTATTCTCAACCTGCAGACCAACATGCCGGTCACCACGCCGGGCATGTATGAACCCACTTCCCCACCGATTATCACCGATAAGACCATCGTGATTGCCGGCGCGGTCACCGATAACTTCTCAACCCGTGAGCCGTCAGGCGTGATCCGCGGCTTTGATGTGAATACCGGTAAACTCTTGTGGGCCTTCGATCCGGGTGCGAAAGACCCGAACGCCATCCCGAGCGATGAGCACCACTTCACGCTCAACTCACCGAACTCCTGGGCGCCTGCCGCCTACGACGCGAAGCTGGATCTGGTCTATCTGCCGATGGGCGTGACCACCCCGGATATCTGGGGCGGCAACCGCACGCCGGAGCAAGAGCGCTACGCCAGCTCGATTGTGGCGCTGAACGCCACCACCGGTAAACTGGCCTGGAGCTACCAGACCGTCCACCACGATCTGTGGGATATGGACATGCCTTCCCAGCCGACGCTGGCTGACATTGAGGTCAACGGCAAAACCGTGCCGGTCATTTATGCTCCGGCGAAAACCGGTAACATCTTCGTACTGGATCGCCGTAACGGCGAGCTGGTAGTGCCGGCGCCGGAAAAACCGGTTCCGCAGGGTGCTGCCAAAGGGGATTACGTCACCAAAACCCAGCCCTTCTCCGATCTGAGCTTCCGTCCGAAGAAAGATCTCACCGGGGCGGACATGTGGGGCGCCACCATGTTCGACCAGCTGGTGTGCCGGGTGATTTTCCATCAATTGCGTTATGAAGGTATCTTCACCCCGCCGTCCGAGCAGGGCACCCTCGTCTTCCCGGGTAACCTGGGGATGTTTGAATGGGGCGGTATTTCCGTCGATCCGAACCGTCAGGTGGCTATTGCCAACCCGATGGCGCTGCCGTTCGTCTCTAAACTGATCCCGCGCGGCCCGGGTAACCCGATGGAGCCACCGAAAGATGCGAAAGGCTCTGGCACCGAGTCCGGCGTGCAGCCGCAGTACGGTGTCCCGTACGGCGTGACCCTGAACCCGTTCCTGTCGCCGTTTGGCCTGCCGTGCAAACAGCCGGCATGGGGCTATATCTCCGCGCTGGATCTGAAAACCAATGAAGTGGTATGGAAAAAACGTATCGGTACGCCGCAGGATAGTCTGCCGTTCCCGATGCCGGTTAAGCTGCCGTTCACTATGGGTATGCCAATGCTGGGCGGGCCGATCTCCACGGCCGGTAACGTTCTGTTCATTGGCGCGACCGCGGATAATTACCTGCGCGCGTACAATATGAGCAATGGTGAGAAACTATGGGAAGCCCGTCTGCCAGCTGGCGGTCAGGCGACGCCGATGACTTACGAAGTGAATGGCAAACAGTATGTTGTCATCTCTGCCGGCGGTCACGGTTCGTTCGGTACTAAAATGGGCGATTACATCGTCGCCTATGCGCTACCGGATGACGCGAAATAAAACGCAAAACGGCAACGAAAGTTGCCGTTTTTTTGGGTTATCCCAGCTCCCCACGCTTTCGCGCCGTACCGCCCTAAACCGTGAATCCCAACATCATGCCAGTGTCTTCATGCTCCAGCAGATGGCAGTGGGCCATATAGGCAAACTCCTTCGGTGCCGGATGATCAAACTTCACTAACACTTCACTAATTTCACCTTCCACGCGGACGGTGTCTTTCCAGCCGCTACGATGCGCCGCAGGCGGCTTACCGTTCTCGCTGAGGATACGGAACTGGGTGCCGTGGATATGAAACGGATGCAGCATCATGTCGCCCTTACCCGAAATCACCCAGCGCTCATACTGCCCTCTGGCGGCGGCAAACATCGGCACATTCATGTCGAAGGCTTTGCCGTTGATGCGGTTGGCGTTATGGAAATCAAAGCCCTTTCCTGATGACATGCCATGCCCCATGCCGGCCCCGTGGTTCATGTTACTCATGTCGCCGTGGTGCATATTCCCCATGCCGCCCGTCCCGCCATGGCCCATCATGCCGTGGTCCATTCCCGCCATCGCCTGGTCGCCATACTTCTCCATCAGCGCCTGCATGCCCATTCTGTCGAGCATCGGATCCATCGACAGCTGGAGTTGACGCTGCGACAGCCCCGTCAGGGACGGTAACGCCGGCAGAGCGGCCAGGGTATCCAGCAGCTTGCCGGAGGCAGGAATGACCAGCGGCTGGATGCGCAGCACCGGCTGCGGTTTATCAAAAGGCGCAATGGCCATGCCCATCTGGCTCACCGGCAGGGTCACCAGATCAAAAGGTTTTCCGTCGCTGGTGTCCACCAGCACCTCAAAGCGTTCCCCCATTAATACCGGCAATTCATCGACCTTCACCGGCTCGGCCAACAGACCGCCGTCGCTGGCCACCACGTACAGCGGCCGCTTATCGCTGGTCGCAAAATTAAGGGAACGGGCATTGCAGCCGTTTAACAAACGCAGGCGTAGCCAGCCGCGCGGCGCGGCATGTTCGGGATAGAGGGCCCCATTGGTCAGTAGCGTATCGCCAAACCAGCCGACGGCGGCGCTCATCACATCCAGCTGATAGTCGATCTCGCCGGCGGCGGTGAACTTCTTATCCTGGACGATCACCGGCACATCATCGATCCCCCACTGCTTAGGCAGCAGCAGGCGCCCGCTCTCTTCATCCTCGATCAGCACCAGGCCGGCCAGCCCCATCGCCACCTGCCGGCCGGTGCTCCCATGCTGATGCGGATGAAACCAGCAGGTCGCCGCCCGCTGCGTTGGCGTGAAGCTTACCGTGCGGGTGGCGCCCGGCGCGATAACCCCCTGTGGCCCCCCGTCGACCTCGCCCGGTACCTCCAGACCATGCCAGTGCAGCGTGGTCTCTTCCGCCAGCTGGTTAGTAATATCCACCGTGACGGTCTTCCCCTGCGTCAACTGCAGCGCAGGGCCCAGCAGCGACCCGTTGTAGCCCCAGGTAGTGGCATTCAGGGCGCCAAACCGCGTTTTGCCCGCCTGGATCCTGAGCGCGATGCGGTTGCGCGCATCGGCGGCTAACAGCGACGGTATCGGCAGAGCCGGGCTACTGGCGGCAAAGACCGCCCGGCTCCATAACGGCAATGCGCTGGCCATGCCGACCGCGGCGGTCAGTTTGAGGAAGTCTCGACGTTGCATATTCACATCCTTTTATTCTGCGGGCGAATATTTGAGCTTAAACCCTACCGTAACGGGAAGGTCAAGCAGAAGAGTAAGAATAAAGATCGGCGCTGTGTAAAGAAGTATGCTAATTTGAAGCGTCGGTGATCTAATGGTAGAAAAAATGAAGACGCTTTTCAGAACAATGGTACTCGGCAGCCTGCTTGCTCTCTCCGCCAACAGCTACGCGCTCAGCGAATCAGAAGCGGAAGATATGGCTGATTTAACCGCGGTTTTTGTGTTTCTGAAAAACGACTGTGGCTACCAGAACCTGCCCAACACGCAGATCCGTCGCGCACTGGTGTTCTTTGCTCAACAGAACCAGTGGGACCTCAGCAACTATGACAGCTACAACATGAAAGCGCTTGGCGAAGACAGCTATCGCGATCTCAGCGGCATTAACATTCCGACGGCGAAAAAATGCAAAGCGCTGGCCCGCGATTCACTCAGCCTGTTGGCTTACGTTAAATAATGCCTTGCGCGGGCGGCGACGCTCCGCGCCTTTACCATTTCCTTTATCTCACTCGAATAGTTATATTTATTATTGTATATAAATAAATCTTATTCCCCTTCAAACATATCAATCCACCAAATAAATTAAACCCCTACTAATAATGAATTACTAAAAAACTAATAAAATATCATTATTCATATATTGCAAAATAAAAAACACCCTTCTAGAATCCGGTGAAAATATACCTACTTCATGGACTGAAATTGTGAATATCTCGCCGACTCTTCGTATTATCCCGCTTACCGCACTTTTATTAGTGGGCTGTAGCAATACCTCATCTCGCCAGCAGGTAAAGCCGATTACCACGCCGCTAACGTCGCAACAACAGGCTGAGCAGGAGCGCGCTGCCAGCGAACAGGAGCGTATTGAGTCCTGCCGTCAGGCGCTGGATTCGCTTAAAGAGGTGAACCCACAGCAGGCAACTAAACTCAGCAACGAGTTCAATGCTCTGGTGCGCGCGGCGTCACAATATAACAAGGTGCGCGAGAAAGTGGCCGATCCAACCCGGATGGGCATTGACTCCATGTATCAGTTCAAATCTATCAAGCTGTGCTCCGATATCCAAAAAACGCTGATCGATAGCCTGGTACAGCGTGGTGAAAGCAAACAACCATGAACAGAACCGCCACGCTGACCCCAAAAGCACCTCTGCTGATGCTCGCCGCGGCGCTGGCGCTTTTACCCTCATTTTACGCCGGCGCCGCGCCGGCCTTCCTCGACTACGCGCAGCAGCAAACTCAGACGCAAGAAAAAAACGATACTGACACCGTAAAGCAAACGGCAGGGGATCGTCCTAACGCGGATAATAAAAAAAATGCGACCAACACCGCACAGTTGCAAAAAAAAATCATCAGTCAGCAGGCAACGATTGCGCAAAAAGATAAAACTATTCAGCAATTAAAAAAAGAGCTTACCGCCACGCCGTCAGCAGAAACATCCACCGCGAATGACCACGCGGAATTGAATAATAAAATAAAACAATTGCAGAAAGCGTTAGCCGCCGCGACCGCGGAAAATGAGGCGTTGATAAAAAAAGGGAGCGTTGCCCAGAATAATAATCTGCAGCAAAGCCAGACTGCCGCGCTTAAACAGATTCAGCAACTCACCTCGCAGCTTCAAAACGCCGAAACTGAAAATCAGCGGCTCAGCGCGAGCCTCACTACGCTGAATACGGATAAGCAAACGCTGACCACCCGACTGGCCGCCGCGGAAAAAGCACAGCAGACCGCCCTTAACCAGGCCAAAGCCCTCGATACTGACAAGCAGTCGCTTATCACCCGGCTGGCCACCGCGGAAAAAGTCCAGCAGATAGCCCTTAACCAGGCTAAAGCTCTCGATACTGACAAGCAGTCGCTCATGACTCAACTGGCCGCCGCGGAAAAAGCGCAGCAGACCGCGCTCGAGCATGCCAAAGCCCTTGATGCCGACAAGCAGTCGCTCGCCAGCCGGTTGGCAGCCGCGGAAAAAGCCAAACAGACTGCTCTCGAGCAGGCCAAAGCGCTTCAGGCCGACAAACAGCCGCAGGCCACCCAGCTGGCCTCAGTGGAAAAAGCACAGCAGGCGGCTCTCGATAAAGTCAAAGCGCTTGATGCCGATAAGCAGTCTCTCACCGCCCAACTGGCCGCTGCGGAAAAAGCCAAACAGGACGCCCTCGATCAGGTCACCGCACTTAAGGCCGATAAGCAGTCCCTCTCCACCCGGCTCGCCGCTGCGGAAAAAACGCCACCTGGCCACGATACCACCGCCGCGGCCACAAAGAGCGAACCTCCGGAGATGGCGGCGGTTGTTGCGGCCTACCGCCTGCAGGCGGACAAAGACAACGCCCAGCTAAGGATGAAAGAAGACGAAATCCAGTTGCTGAAAACCCAGCTGTCGGTGCAGCCTAAAATCGCGGGTAGCAAGACTGCCAGCGCCAAACTCAACGCCTCGGGCGAGCAGCAGGCTTATGCCATCGGCGCCTCAATGGGCACCGAGGCCCTTAACGTCCTCACCACCCGCCGCACACAGGGAATTATCGTCGATGCCGGACTGGTGCTGCAGGGTATCGAAGATGCCTTTAGCGGGCAGCTTCGCCTCGGAGAACAGGAGCGGAACAAAGCGCTGTTTGACATTTCGCAGCAGGTGTTCCAGAACCTGAATAAAATCGAACAGAAAAACATCAGCGCGGGCAAAAAATATCAACAGGCGTTTGCGCGCAAAAAAGATGTGGTCTTCAAAGAGGGCGTCTACAGTCGTGTCGATTACCTGGGTAAAGGTAAAATAAGCGGCAACGACATAGTCACCGTGGTGATCAAAGAGATGCTGACGGATGGGACAGTGATCAACGATATGGAAGCGAAAGATCAGGCGCTCACCCAGAAGCTGGATGCCTATCCGCCGGTGTTTCGCGGACCGCTGCAACGTCTGCAGAACCACGGTTCCATTACGCTGGTCGTACCGCCCGACAAAGCCTATGGCAGTAAAGGACTACCGCCGAAAATCCCGCCTGGCGCCACGATGGTCTATTCCGTACGAATAGTGGATACGCAACCTGCACCGGCGAAATAGTTCCGCGCCCACCGCCCTCTCCGGGCGGTGGCGTTATCCCTGCCGCATTGCTGCAATAACCGCCGTGCATCCTCATCTATAGTTGTCTATGATGTTGCACTCGTTTTACGGGTGTAACAGATGTTAACGAAGGAGGAGCCTCATCGTGGCCGATTACCCACAGTGGCATGAAACGCTGCATGACCATTTTGGTCAGTACTTTAGCGTTGATAACGTGCTGTACCACGAAAAAACCGATCATCAGGATCTAATCATCTTTGACAACCGCGCTTTTGGCCGGGTGATGGCGCTGGATGGCGTCGTACAAACCACCGAACGCGATGAGTTCATCTACCACGAAATGATGACCCACGTGCCGCTGCTGGCTCACGGCAACGCGAAGCATGTGCTGATCATTGGCGGCGGTGACGGCGCGATGCTGCGCGAAGTCTCTCGTCACCATAGCATCGAAACCATCACCATGGTGGAAATTGACGCTGGGGTAGTCTCATTCTGCCGCCAGTACCTGCCCAACCATAGCGCCGGCGCCTATGATGATCCGCGTTTTACGCTGGTGATTGATGATGGCGTCAATTTTGTTAACCAGACAACGCAAACGTTTGACGTGATCATTTCTGACTGCACCGACCCTATCGGTCCGGGCGAAAGTCTCTTCACTTCAGCTTTTTATGAAGGCTGCAAACGCTGCCTGAACCCGGGAGGCATCTTCGTTGCGCAGAACGGTGTCTGCTTCCTGCAACAGGATGAAGCGGTAGGTAGCCATCGCAAGCTGAGCCACTATTTTCGCGACGTCAGCTTCTACCAGGCGGCAATTCCAACCTATTACGGCGGGATCATGACCTTTGCCTGGGCAAGCGACAACGAAGCGCTACGTCATCTCTCCAGTGAAATCATTCAGGCGCGTTTTCACAAAGCCAACCTGACCTGCCGTTATTACAATCCGGCAATACATACGGCGGCCTTCGCCTTACCACAATATCTGCATGATGCTCTGTCCGCACCGTGACGCGAAGTAAGGGGGTGAACTAAATTGAAAAAATTGAAGCTGCACGGCTTTAACAACCTGACCAAAAGCCTGAGTTTTTGTATCTACGATATCTGTTACGCCAAAACGGCCGAAGAGCGCGACGGCTACATCGCCTATATCGACGAACTCTATAATGCCAATCGCCTGACGGAGATCCTGACAGAAACCTGTTCTATTATTGGCGCCAATATCCTGAATATCGCCCGCCAGGATTATGAGCCCCAGGGCGCCAGCGTGACCATTCTGGTCAGCGAAGAACCTGTCGATCCTAAGCTGATTGACCAGACCGAACACCCCGGCCCGCTACCGGAAACCGTGGTTGCCCATCTCGATAAGAGCCATATCTGCGTGCATACCTACCCGGAGAGCCATCCGGAAGGCGGGCTGTGTACTTTCCGCGCCGATATCGAAGTGTCAACCTGCGGCGTCATTTCACCGCTCAAAGCGCTGAACTATCTGATCCACCAGCTGGAATCAGACATTGTGACCATTGACTACCGCGTGCGCGGCTTTACCCGCGATATCAACGGGATGAAGCATTTTATCGATCATGAAATTAATTCGATTCAGAACTTTATGTCTGACGACATGAAGTCGCTGTATGACATGGTCGACGTCAACGTTTATCAGGAAAATATCTTCCATACCAAAATGTTGCTCAAGGAATTCGACCTTAAGCACTATATGTTCCATACCCGACCGGAAGAGTTAACCGTCGAAGAGCGCAAGGTCATTACCGACCTGCTGTGGAAAGAGATGCGCGAGATTTACTACGGCCGCAATATCCCTGCCGTGTAATGCCTGACATGCCCGGCGGCGCCTTTGCTTGCCGGGCCTGGGATTCTGTGCCACCTGGCAGCACGAGCAAGGTGCCAGCGGCCAGCCGGGGATTTACCCTGCTTATGCTACGCTTAGCCGGGCTACGGTCTTGCGTCACACCGCATAAACGTCGTCATTAACGCTGCTGCATAAATTCACGATAAGCGGCAACCACCTGCAGGAAATCCTCCACGCCGCACAGGGAGAGGCTCTCTTCGTCGTAGTAGCTCATCCCCTCCTCGATTTCATCGCCAGAAAATTCCAGCTGATTGGCGCGGATCATTACCTCTTCGCCATCCAGCCACAGCGTATATTCATGGCCGGCCCGCTGCCAGGAACGTTCACTGCCCTTCACGGTGCGCGCAGCCTGCTCCACTTCGTCCAGCAGAGCAAGATTGTCTTTCACCTCTTCGTTGAACCAGTGGCCGATCGCCTCATGATCCATCGACATTCGCACCTTTACCACTCCGGTAATATCGCGCAGAAATTCGTAGTCCATAGTCTTTTCCTCTGCAAGGGCAATGCGTCACCGCTGCACTGTACCCATGCTGTAATTATCGCAGCAGACAGAAAGAAAAAAAGCGTAGCGGGCAGGAGGTTTGGAAATAAAAATGCCCGGTGACGCAATGTTCACCGGGCATTGGGGAGTTTATAACCAAACGATCAGACGGGCTGACCGTTTTGATTTAGACGGCGGTCTGGAAGATCACGCCGTCAGCTTTCTCAGTGTACTGATCCAGCTGGTTGAAGTTCAGATAACGGTAGGTATCTTCCGCGGTCTTATCCACCTGCGCCACGAAGGTCTGGTACTCTTCCGGCGTCGGCAGTTTGCCGAGCAGAGAGGCTACCGCGGCCAGTTCGGCAGAGGCCAGATAGACGTTAGCGCCAGTACCTAAACGGTTCGGGAAGTTACGGGTGGAGGTGGAAACCACCGTCGCGCCGTCTGCCACGCGCGCCTGGTTACCCATACACAGGGAACAGCCAGGGATTTCGATACGCGCACCGCTCTTACCAAACACGCTGTAGTAGCCTTCTTCGGTCAGCTGCGCGGCGTCCATACGGGTTGGCGGCGCCACCCACAGACGAGTCGGCAGCTGGCCTTTGTGGCTGTCCAGCAGCTTACCGGCGGCACGGAAGTGGCCGATGTTGGTCATGCAGGAGCCAATGAACACTTCGTCGATCTTCTCGCCCTGCACGTCAGACAGCAGACGAGCATCGTCAGGATCGTTCGGCGCGCACAGGATCGGCTCTTTGATATCCGCCAGATCGATGTCGATCACTGCCGCGTACTCCGCGTCAGCATCGGCTTCCAGCAGCTGCGGATCCGCCAGCCATTTCTCCATGCCCTGGATACGACGCTCCAGGGTACGGCGGTCGCCGTAGCCTTCGGCAATCATCCACTTCAGCAGGACGATGTTGGAGTTCAGATACTCAACGATCGGCTCTTTGTTCAGCTTGATGGTGCAGCCGGCGGCAGAACGCTCAGCCGAGGCATCGGTCAGCTCGAATGCCTGCTCGACTTTCAGATCCGGCAAGCCTTCGATCTCAAGGATGCGGCCAGAGAAGATGTTTTTCTTACCTTTCTTCTCAACGGTCAGCAGGCCTTGCTTGATGGCGTACAGCGGGATGGCGTGGACCAGATCACGCAGGGTGATACCCGGCTGCATTTTGCCTTTGAAGCGTACCAGCACCGACTCCGGCATATCCAGCGGCATCACGCCGGTCGCAGCGGCGAAAGCCACCAGACCAGAGCCTGCCGGGAAGGAAATACCAATCGGGAAGCGGGTGTGGGAGTCACCACCTGTACCCACGGTATCCGGCAGCAGCATGCGGTTCAGCCAGGAGTGAATCACGCCGTCGCCCGGACGCAGCGAAACCCCGCCGCGGTTCATGATGAAGTCCGGCAGAGTATGGTGCGTGGTGACGTCAACCGGCTTCGGATAGGCCGCGGTGTGGCAGAAGGACTGCATCACCAGGTCCGCAGAAAAGCCCAGGCACGCCAGGTCTTTCAGTTCATCACGGGTCATTGGACCGGTGGTGTCTTGAGAACCGACGGAGGTCATTTTCGGTTCGCAATAAGCGCCCGGACGGATACCGGCAACGCCGCAGGCACGGCCAACCATTTTCTGCGCTAGAGAGAAACCGCGGGTGCTTTCCGCCACGTCTTTCGCCTGACGGAAAACATCGCTGTGCGGCAGGCCCAGCGCTTCACGCGCTTTGGTGGTCAGGCCGCGACCGATGATCAGCGGAATACGGCCGCCGGCGCGCACTTCGTCGATCAGCACATCGGTTTTCAGCTCGAAGCTGGCCAGCAGTTCGTTAGTCTCGTGGTTACGCACTTCGCCTTTGAACGGGTAAACGTCGATCACGTCGCCCATGTTCAGGTTTGACACATCCACTTCGATAGGCAGCGCGCCCGCATCTTCCATGGTGTTGAAGAAGATTGGTGCGATTTTGCCGCCCAGGCACAGGCCGCCGCCGCGCTTGTTCGGTACGTTCGGGATATCGTCGCCCATAAACCACAGCACAGAGTTGGTGGCGGATTTACGCGAAGAACCGGTACCGACAACGTCGCCGACGTAGGCCAGCGGGTAGCCTTTCTGCTGCAGGGCTTCGATCTGCTTGATCGGGCCAACCACGCCGGGCTGATCGGGATCAATACCTTCACGGGCGTTTTTCAGCATCGCCAGCGCGTGCAGCGGGATATCCGGACGCGACCAGGCATCCGGCGCCGGAGAGAGATCATCGGTGTTGGTTTCGCCGGTGACCTTGAAGACGGTAACCGTGATTTTCTCTGCCAGCTGAGGACGGTTCAGGAACCACTCAGCGTCAGCCCAGGATTGCATGACCTGTTTAGCGTGCTCGTTACCTGCTTTGGCTTTCTCTTCTACATCGTAGAAGTTATCAAACATCAGCAGGGTATGAGACAGCGCTTTCGCGGCAATCGGCGCCAGTTTCGCGTCGTCCAGCGCATCGATCAGCGGATGAATGTTGTAACCACCCTGCATGGTGCCCAGCAGTTCAACGGCTTTTTCAGGGGTTACCAGGGGGGAGGTCGCTTCGCCCTTGGCGATCGCGGCAAGGAATCCAGCTTTCACATAGGCGGCTTCGTCGACGCCCGGCGGTACACGGTTAATCAGCAGGTCTAACAGGAATTCTTCTTCGCCCGCAGGCGGGTTTTTCAGCAGTTCTACCAGCGCGGCCATTTGGGTTGCATCTAAGGGTTTGGCAACAATCCCCATGGCGGCACGCTCAGCTACGTGCTTACGGTATTCTTCTAGCACGACGGTTCTCCTCGCTTCTCATTGTCATAATGCGGCCTACACGTCTTCTATCAATCTGCTTCGGTATTGGCTTCGTTTGCCGCGTGACGCATCTTGAAGGATTTAGTGGCTGGGCGATTTTCTTCACGCTCCTGTGAGACAGCAGTTTGTAGGGTAAATGCCCGATACCGCGTCGGCAGCATAGCAGGATTTTTGAAAGGTGTTAATCTGTTTACAAAAAAGCAACATTAAAATTTAGCTGAATCGTTAAGGGCAGGATATTGCAGGCTTTCTGTTCAAATCCCGCGACAAAAATTCCTGTCCGCATACAACGCTACGGGTCGATCCCAACAATAATCAATAAAAAGCCGTACCGCATACCTATACTCAGCAGACGAGCCGTTTTCGCCGATACTTAAGCGAGATGGGTTACCTTTTGGGTCAGGAGCTTCCATGTCACTGCCGTTTAAACCCCATATTATCGCCCTGCTCTGTAGCGCTGGCTTACTCGCGGCGGCGGGAACACTCTATGTGCAAAGCCGAACCCCGGCGACGATCGCTGAACCGCCAGCCCAAGCCCAGCCAGCGCCCGCAGCGTCGACGACGCAGCCGGTGACCACCACCTACACCCAGGCGCAAATTGACCAGTGGGTCGCGCCTATCGCGCTCTACCCGGACAGTCTGCTGTCGCAGGTGTTGATGGCCTCCACTTATCCCGACAACGTCATGCAGGCGGTACAATGGTCCCAGGATAACCCCGCGATGAAAGGGGATGCGGCGGTTCAGGCGGTTGCCAGCCAGCCGTGGGATCCCAGCGTCAAATCCCTTGTCGCTTTCCCTGCCCTGCTGGCGATGATGGGCGAAAATCCGCCCTGGGTGGAGAACCTCGGCAATGCGTTTTTGGCCCAGCCGCATGATGTGATGGATTCAGTGCAGCGCCTGCGCGCCATTGCCCAACAGACCGGGACGCTTAAATCCACACCGCAGCAGAAAGTGATTGTCACTCCTGCCGCACCGGTTGCTGCCAGCAGCAGCACGGCAGCAACGTCCACCACCCACTCGGCGGCGCCTGCGCCCACGCAGGTCATTAAAATAGAACCGACCAATCCGCAGGTGGTCTATGTTCCCAGCTATAACCCCTCCACCGTCTATGGCACCTGGCCGAACAGCGCCTATCCTCCGGTCTACCTGCCGCCGCCTCCCGGGGAGCAGTTTACCGATAGCTTCGTCAAAGGCTTCGGTTACAGCCTGGGCGTGGCCACTACCTGGGCGTTATTTAGCAGCATCGACTGGGATGATGATGATGACCACCACCATCACGATGACGACTATCACCACGGCGATTACTCGCATAATGGCGATAACATCAATATTAATGTAAATAATTTCAATCATATAACGGGAGAAAACCTGCCGGGTAACCACGTTAACTGGCAGCACAATCCTGCCTATCGCGGTCACACACCGTATCCCGATAATACGGTTGCTCAACGCTTCCATCAGACCAACGTTTCCGGCGGACTAAGCGCGACCCAACATGCGCCAGTCGATCGCGAAGCGCAGCGCCAGGCAGCGATGACCCAGCTGCAGCATAACGTACCGGCGGCGACAGCGGGCAACCTGGCGGCAAACAACGCCTCACGCGATGCCCAGCGTCAGGCAGCTTCGGCGCAGCTGAAGCAAGCCACCCAGCGCAGTAATTACCGCGGTTACGACAGTACGCCGACCCAGCAACAGCGTCGCGAGGCGGCAAAAACGCAGCTGAAAAATACCGCGCCGCAGCAACAGCAGCGTCGGGAAGCCGCCAGGAGCCACGAGCAGAACCGCACACCTCAGCAGCAGCAGCGCCGGCAGCAGTTCCAGTCCGCCACGCCAGCCCAGCGTCAGCAGACGGTCAGCCATCTGCGCGCCAACGCCCTTAGCGGCAACGAAAGCCGCGCTCCCTCCTGGCAAGCACAACAGGAACGAGGACTGCAAAGCCGCCAGTTTTCCGGCGTAAACCGCGAGTCACGCGACGGCGCCAGAGAGCGTTTTTCCGAACACCATGAACTGCGCCGTCGCTAAGGATGAGCAGAATGAGAAATCCATTATCCATCACCCTGTTCACAATACTGCTGTCGCCGCTTGCCGCCTTCGCTCAGCAGCAGTTTGCCACGCCGGAACAGGCCGCAACTGCGCTGGCCGAAGCGATCAGCCAGCCAAATGAAGACGCGCTGAGCGAAGTACTCGGCGATAACTGGCAGCAATTTTTACCCACCGATGGGATCGACCCCACGGCCGTCGACCGCTTTCAACGCGACTGGCAGGTGAAACACGTTATTGTCCAGCAGGGTGATAAAGCCTGGCTCGATGTCGGCAGCGAGGCATGGCGACTGCCCGTGCCCATCGTAAAAGCACCGAAGGGTTGGCGCTTTGATATGGCCGCTGGCGAAGAAGAGATCCTCACCCGCGCAATCGGCCGCAATGAGCTGTCAGCGATCGCCGCCATGCACGCCTACGTTGATGCCCAGCAGGATTACTATCAACTGAATCACCGCTGGGCACAGAAAATCATCAGCAGTGAAGGCAAAAAAGATGGTTTGTACTGGCCGACATCGCCTGGCGAAGCGCCAAGTCCGCTTGGCCCGGCCTTCAGCCCGACGGAGCCCGGCAGCGGTTATCATGGCTACCGCTTCCGGATGATTGCGGGTCGCGATGATCAGAGCGTCGCCCTGCTGGCCTGGCCAGTGGAGTGGGGAGAAACTGGCGTGATGAGTTTTATGATCGATCAGCACGATACGGTCTATCAGGCCAATCTCGGTGAAGAGAGTGCCGTAAAAGCACAGGCGATAACGCACTTTGCCCTTGACGCCGGCTGGCAGGTGGTGAAACCATAAAAAAACGCCCGGTTGCTTGCATGCAACCGGGCGTTTTATATTCGCTTAGCCCTGATGAGGCATCAGAGAAGGATCGCCGGCAAACGCCGGTTTAGTGCTGGATAATGCCGCTTCGTCAGCGCTGATACTGCCGGAATTCGCCGCCCATACCCCTTCATGCGTTTTTGTCACCTGCTGATGCTGAGCATTCAGATCCTGACCTACGGCCGCAATATGGGTCGTTTCCGTACCGCCGCTGTTGTCGGCCCAGGGAATGTTAGCGTCAGCGGCGCAGGCCACGCCGGTAAAAAATGTTGCAGCGACCAGCGCTGTGGTTAAAAAGCGTTTCATCTCACACCTCATCGATATCATTAACTGCCTATAAGTTTACTGAGTGACTATTTTCAAAGTATGTATGAGGTGTAGCGGTTTATGAACAGCGACATAGTTCTAAACATCGGACATAAAAAAAGCGGCTCCGGGAGCCGCTTATGCTTTTTGCCTGAAAGAAAAAGTTACTTTTTCTTCGCTTTGGCGTTTGGCAGGTCGGTGATGCTGCCTTCGAAGACTTCTGCCGCCAGGCCAACGGACTCATGCAGAGTCGGGTGAGCGTGGATAGTCAGCGCGATGTCTTCAGCGTCGCAGCCCATTTCGATAGCCAGACCGATTTCACCCAGCAGCTCGCCGCCGTTGGTGCCGACAATCGCGCCGCCGATCACACGGTGGGTCTCTTTGTCGAAGATCAGTTTGGTCATACCGTCTGCGCAGTCGGAAGCGATAGCACGGCCGGAAGCCGCCCACGGGAAGGTGGCAGTTTCATAGCTGATGCCTTTCTCTTTCGCTTCTTTCTCAGTCAGGCCAACCCATGCCACTTCTGGCTCGGTGTAGGCGATGGACGGGATCACTTTCGGATCGAAGTAGTGTTTCAGGCCGGAAATAACTTCTGCGGCAACGTGACCTTCATGGACACCTTTGTGTGCCAGCATCGGCTGACCGACGATATCGCCGATAGCAAAGATGTGCGGCACGTTGGTGCGCATTTGTTTGTCAACGCGGATGAAGCCGCGATCGTCCACTTCCACGCCGGCTTTGCCTGCATCGAGGTTTTTGCCGTTCGGTACTCGACCGATAGCGACCAGCACCGCGTCGTAACGCTGCGCTTCCGCAGGGGCTTTTTTGCCTTCCATGGAAACGTAAATACCGTCTTCTTTCGCTTCAACGGCAGTGACTTTGGTTTCCAGCATCAGGTTGAATTTCTTGCTGATGCGTTTGGTGAAGACTTTAACGACGTCTTTATCGGCAGCCGGGATAACCTGGTCGAACATTTCCACCACGTCAATCTCTGAACCCAGCGCATGGTATACGGTACCCATTTCCAGACCGATGATACCGCCGCCCATGACCAGCATGCGTTTCGGTACGGACTTCAGTTCCAGCGCGTCGGTGGAGTCCCATACGCGCGGATCTTCATGCGGGATAAACGGCAGCTGAATCGGACGGGAACCCGCCGCGATGATCGCGTTGTCGAAGTTGATGACGGTTTTGCCGTTCTCGCCTTCCACTTCCAGGGTGTTAGCGCCGGTAAATTTACCCAGACCGTTAACCACCTTCACTTTACGGCCTTTGGCCATGCCAGCCAGACCACCGGTCAGCTGAGTGATGACTTTTTCTTTCCAGGTGCGGATCTTGTCAATGTCAGTTTTCGGCTCGCCGAAAACGATGCCGTGTTCGGCCAGCGCTTTCGCTTCTTCGATAACTTTTGCTACGTGCAGCAGCGCTTTAGAAGGGATACAACCCACGTTCAGACAAACACCACCGAGGGTGCTGTAACGTTCTACGATGACGGTTTCCAGACCTAAATCAGCGCAACGGAAGGCTGCAGAGTAACCTGCGGGGCCTGCCCCAAGTACCACGACCTGAGTTTTGATTTCAGTACTCATCATGACCTCTGTAATTTATATCCGGCGGGTCTGACGCTATTATTCTTACGCCCAAGTCCACCGGGACGTTCTATCCGCGTGTATTTTACAAAATTGTTAACAATTTTTAAACAACAAACGGCAAACGATTTTGTCCTTTGTTGCTGATAATCCCCAACAGCCTGAGGTTATCAGAAAAAAGCCGGCCGTCAGGCCGGCTTTTTCGCTTACATCACCAGGCGGCGAATGTCGCTCAGGGTGTTGTTAATGATGGTAATGAAGCGGGCACCATCAGCACCGTCGATGACGCGGTGGTCGAAGGACAGAGAGATCGGCATCATCAGACGCGGAACGAACTCTTTACCATTCCATACCGGCTCCATCGCGGACTTAGACACGCCGAGGATGGCCACTTCCGGCGCGTTAACAATCGGCGCGAAGTGGGTAGTCCCCAGGCCGCCGATGCTGGAGATGGTGAAGCAACCGCCCTGCATTTCGCCAGCCGTCAGCTTGCCATCGCGCGCTTTCTTGGAGATGGTGGTCAGCTCGCGAGACAGCTCGGTGATGCTCTTCTTGTTCACGTCTTTAAAGACCGGAACCACCAGACCGTTCGGAGTATCAACCGCCACACCGATGTTGATGTATTTCTTCAGCGTCAGGCGCTGACCATCTTCGGACAGCGAGCTGTTGAAGCGCGGCATCTGCTCAAGCGCAGCGGCAACCGCTTTCATGATGAAGACCACTGGGGTGAATTTCACGTCCAGTTTACGCTTCTCAGCTTCGGCATTCTGCTGCTTACGGAACGCTTCCAGATCGGTGATATCGGTTTTGTCGAAGTGGGTAACGTGCGGGATCATCACCCAGTTACGGCTCAGGTTAGCGCCAGAGATTTTCTGGATACGCCCCAGTTCCACTTCTTCGATTTCGCCAAACTTGCTGAAGTCAACCTTCGGCCATGGCAGCATGCCCGGGATACCGCCGCCTGCGGCAGCCGCCGGTGCGGATTCAGCGCGTTTAACCGCTTCTTTCACGTAAGCCTGGACGTCTTCGCGCAGGATACGACCTTTACGGCCGGTCCCTTTCACTTTCGCCAGGTTTACGCCGAACTCGCGCGCCAGGCGGCGAATCAGCGGCGTCGCGTGAACGTAAGCGTCGTTTTCAGCGAATTCGGTTTTACCTTCTGCTTTCGCAGCCGGTGCCGCGGCAGGCTTAGCGGCCTGAGTCGGGGCAGCAGCCGGTGCCGGTGCCGCAGCCTGAGCCGGAGCAGGCGCAGCGCCTTCCACTTCGAAGACCATAATCAGGGAACCGGTTTTGACTTTATCGCCGGTGCTGATTTTGATCTCTTTAACGGTACCCGCGAACGGCGCCGGCACTTCCATAGACGCTTTGTCGCCTTCGACGGTGATCAGGGACTGTTCCGCCGCGACTTTATCGCCAACTTTAACCATCACTTCGGTGACTTCAACTTCGTCGCCGCCGATATCCGGGACGTTAACGTCTTTCACGCCAGCGGCAGCGGCCGGAGCCGCGGCAGCCGCCGGAGCAGCAGCCTGTGCCGGAGCGGCCGCAGGCGCTTCGCCCGCCACGTCGAATATCATGATCAGGGAGCCGGTGGAGACTTTATCGCCGGTGTTGATTTTGATCTCTTTCACGGTACCCGCGAACGGCGCCGGGACTTCCATAGAGGCTTTATCGCCTTCTACGGTGATCAGGGATTGCTCAGCGGCGATGGTGTCGCCTACTTTCACCATGATCTCGGTGACTTCAACTTCATCGCCACCGATATCCGGGACGTGCACTTCTTTCGCTGCCGCGGCAGCTGCCGGAGCAGCAGCAGCCGGAGCGGCTTCTTTCTTCTCTTCCTGCGCAGGTGCAGCAGCTGCTGCACCGTCGGCGGAATCGAAAATCATGATCAGTTTACCGGTCTCGGTTTTGTCGCCGACGGAGACTTTAATCTCTTTCACGACGCCAGCCTGCGGAGACGGCACTTCCATAGAGGCTTTGTCGCCTTCTACGGTGATCAGCGACTGTTCAGCTTCTACTTTGTCGCCAACTTTGACCAGGATCTCGGTGATTTCAACTTCATCAGCCCCGATGTCCGGTACTTTGATTTCGATAGCCATTATTCTTTTACCTCTTACGCCAGACGCGGGTTAACTTTTTCTGCATCGATGTCGAATTTCGCGATAGCGTCAGCCACCACTTTCTTATCGATTTCACCACGTTTAGCCAGTTCGCCCAGCGCTGCTACGACCACGTAGGAAGCATCAACTTCGAAGTGGTGACGCAGGTTTTCACGGCTGTCGGAACGACCGAAGCCATCGGTACCCAGTACGCGGTAATCATCAGCCGGTACGTAAGTACGAACCTGCTCGGCGAACAGTTTCATATAGTCAGTGGATGCCACTGCCGGAGCGTCGTTCATCACCTGAGCGATATACGGCACGCGCGGGGTTTCCAGCGGGTGCAGCATGTTCCAGCGTTCGCAATCCTGGCCATCACGCGCCAGTTCGGTGAAGGAGGTGACGCTATACACGTCAGAACCCACGCCGTACTCTTTCGCCAGGATCTGCGCTGCTTCACGCACGTGACGCAGGATAGAACCGGAGCCCAGCAGCTGAACTTTACCTTTGCTACCTTCGAGGGTTTCGAGTTTGTAGATACCTTTACGGATACCTTCCTCGGCGCCTTCCGGCATGGCCGGCATGTGGTAGTTTTCGTTCAGCGTCGTGATGTAGTAGTAAACGTTCTCTTGCGCTTCGCCGTACATACGGACCAGACCATCATGCATGATGACAGCCACTTCATAGGCGTACGCCGGGTCGTAAGAGATACAGTTCGGGATAGTCAGTGACTGAATGTGGCTGTGACCATCTTCGTGCTGCAGACCTTCGCCGTTCAGGGTAGTACGACCGGAAGTCCCGCCAATCAGGAAGCCGCGAGCCTGCTGATCGCCAGCCGCCCAGCACAGATCGCCGATACGCTGGAAGCCGAACATCGAGTAGTAGATGTAGAACGGGATCATCGGCAGGTTGTTGGTACTGTAAGAGGTCGCTGCAGCCAGCCAGGATGCGCCTGCGCCCAGCTCGTTGATCCCTTCCTGCAGAATCTGGCCTTTCTCGTCTTCTTTGTAGTAAGCAACCTGCTCACGGTCCTGCGGGGTGTACTGCTGACCGTTCGGGCTGTAAATACCGATCTGACGGAACAGACCTTCCATACCGAAAGTACGCGCTTCGTCAGCGATGATCGGCACCAGACGATCTTTGATCGACTTGTTCTTCAGCATCACGTTCAGGGCACGAACGAAAGCGATAGTGGTGGAAATTTCTTTGTTTTGCTCTTCCAGCAGCGCGCTAAAGTCAGCCAGGGTCGGCAGCTCCAGTTTCTCAGTGAACTTCGGCTGACGAGTCGGCAGGTAGCCGTTCAGCTTCTCACGTTGCGCATGCAGGTAGGTGTGCTCTTCGGAACCTTCCGGGAAGGTCACGTACGGCAGTTTTTCGAGATCGGCATCAGCCACCGGCACATTGAAACGATCGCGGACATAGCGAACGCCGTCCATGTTCATTTTCTTAACCTGGTGCGCGATGTTCTTACCTTCAGCGGTATCGCCCATACCATAACCTTTGATGGTATGCGCCAGGATCACGGTCGGCTGACCTTTGGTCTCCTGCGCTTTCTTCAGTGCAGCGTAGACTTTCTTCGGATCGTGACCACCGCGGTTCAGGGCCCAGATCTGCTCATCAGTCCAGTCAGCAACCAGGGCAGCGGTTTCCGGATATTTGCCAAAGAAGTGCTCACGAACGTAAGCGCCGTCTTTGGATTTGAAGGTCTGGTAGTCGCCGTCAACGGTTTCGTTCATCAGCTGAATCAGCTTACCGCTGGTGTCTTTACGCAGCAGCTCATCCCAACGACCGCCCCAGATAACCTTGATAACGTTCCAGCCCGCACCGCCAAAGATGCCTTCCAGTTCGTTAATGATTTTACCGTTACCCGTTACCGGGCCGTCCAGACGCTGCAGGTTGCAGTTGATGACGAAGACCAGGTTATCCAGTTTTTCACGAGTTGCGATGGTGATAGCGCCTTTAGATTCCGGCTCATCCATCTCACCGTCGCCGAGGAAGGCGTAAACGGTTTGCGCAGAGGTGTCTTTCAGACCACGGTGTTCCAGATATTTCAGGAACTTAGCCTGATAAATCGCACCCAACGGCCCCAGACCCATGGATACGGTCGGGAACTGCCAGAACTCCGGCATCAGTTTCGGGTGCGGATAAGAGGACAGACCATTACCGTGAACTTCCTGACGGAAGTTGTTCATCTGCTCTTCGGTCAGACGGCCTTCCAGGAAGGCACGTGCATATACGCCCGGAGAGATGTGGCCCTGGAAGTAAACCAGATCGCCGCCATCTTTTTCAGTGCGCGCACGGAAGAAGTGGTTGAAGCAGACTTCGTAGAAAGTCGCAGAAGACTGATAGGACGCCATGTGGCCGCCCAGTTCAAGATCTTTTTTCGATGCGCGCAGAACGGTCATGATGGCGTTCCAGCGAATCGCAGAACGAATACGACGTTCCAGATCCAGATTGCCCGGGTATTCCGGTTCATCTTCAACGGCAATAGTGTTGACGTAGTTGCCGGCGGAAGAGCCTGCCGCAACCTTCACTCCGCCTTTACGGGCTTCAGAAAGGAGTTGGTCAATCAGATACTGAGCGCGCTCAACACCTTCTTCACGGATGACCGATTCGATCGCCTGTAGCCAGTCGCGAGTTTCGATCGGATCCACGTCATTGTGTAAACGTTCTGACATGGGGGTATTCCTTATCTATCTAATCGTTGATTAATCTGGAACCTGTCCCATTGAACTCTGTGTTCTTCACGCTGGAACAACCCAAAATTCAATAAGACAGGTTCTGCGTTTAGTTGCCGCGCTCTAAAAATGGCGCTTAAGAACCGGAGTTCTCGTCCTTTCGTTGCTGTAAACGACGCAGTGAACGCTCTCGACGGCTCTGCTCACGGCTACGATCCAGCAAAATTTCCTCAATGAACGCCAGGTGACGGTGCGACGCCTCACGCGCCTGCTCCGGCTCCCCGGCCATTATCGCCTCGAAAATACGAGTACGATGGTTGCTGACCAACGGGAGCATTTCCCGGCGGGCATACAGCAATTCAAAGTTCTGACGAACGTTCTGTGCCAGCATCGGCTCCATACACCTTAGCAGATGGAGCAACACCACATTGTGTGCCGCCTCGGTGACGGCGATTTGATACTGGACGACGGCGCCGGACTCGGCGTCGAGGTCGCCGGACTGTTGGGCCCGTTCAATAGCCTGATGCAGCTCGCGGATACGATCGCGGTCTTCATCGTTGCTACGCAGCGCCGCGTAATAGGCTGCAATGCCTTCCAGCGCGTGACGGGTCTCAAGCAGATCGAATTGGGATTCAGGGTGATCGGACAGCAGCTCGACCAGCGGATCGCTGAAGCTCTGCCATAGGCGGCTCTGAACAAACGTTCCACCTCCCTGACGACGAAGCAACAAGCCCTTGGCTTCGAGGCGTTGAATCGCCTCACGTAGCGAGGGGCGGGAAACATCGAACTGTTTAGCCAGTTCGCGTTCAGGCGGGAGTTTTTCACCGGGGCGCAATGTCCCCTCAAGGATCAGAAACTCCAGCTGCTGCTCTATCACATCGGATAATTTTGGTTGGCGGATTTTGCTGTAGGCCATATTCCCTGTCTCTGCCATTAGCCCGGAGTCAATTGGTCTTACCAATTTAAAGTTCGTAGCGCTAAAGTAACAAAGTATTCACCTTCTGTCCATACAGGTTTTGATTGAAATCAGTAAACCACGGACATTTTAACAACCTTACAGAAATAACATTTCAGAAATGTAACCTTGCACAAATGTTACGTTTACTCATAAAGAGGTAGCGTTAACTTAATAGAAACGAAAAATTACGCTTTCTGAACCGATTCAACTCTGCAATATACGAATAAAAAATCAAACAAAATGAATAAATAGACAGCACAGGACATGCATGTGAATATGACAAATTGTGACTATTGATGTCTTTTTAGACACTTCGTCATCATCCCTTCATAAAGCAGGTGCATTCAAACGCGCTTACCACTATTCTCCCTGAGACGAAAGGCCTTTTTCTGAATTAACGCCTAGCCTTCCGTAAACAAAACAATACAGAAACGGAAGTCGCAAAATACACAAACACAACAATATGTGCGCGACATCACTCGGGTAAAAAGCGGGCCACAGCGCCCAAATTTTCGCTGGCTATGCTTTCTGCAGGGACAGCAGTGAAGCAGCAACCTGACGGATGACGTACACAAAAAATAACCACACACGAGGTTTCATATGGAAGGTCAACAGCACGGCGATCGGCTGAAGCGCGGCCTGAAAAACCGCCACATTCAGCTCATCGCGCTGGGCGGGGCTATCGGCACCGGCCTGTTTCTGGGGAGCGCGTCCGTCATTCAGTCCGCCGGCCCGGGTATCATTCTTGGTTACGCTATCGCCGGCTTTATCGCTTTTCTGATCATGCGTCAGCTGGGTGAAATGGTGGTGGAGGAGCCGGTAGCCGGCTCGTTTAGCCACTTCGCATATAAATACTGGGGCGGCTTTGCCGGCTTCGCTTCCGGCTGGAACTACTGGGTGCTGTATGTCCTGGTGGCCATGGCGGAACTGACCGCTGTGGGCAAATATATCCAGTTCTGGTGGCCCGAAATCCCGACCTGGGCCTCGGCGGCGGTCTTCTTCATCGCTATCAACGCCATTAACCTGACCAACGTGAAAGTGTTCGGTGAAATGGAGTTCTGGTTCGCGATTATCAAAGTAGTCGCCGTGGTGGCAATGATTCTGTTCGGTGGCTGGCTGCTGTTCAGCGGCAACGGCGGCCCGCAGGCGACGGTACGTAACCTGTGGGACCAGGGTGGCTTCCTGCCGCACGGCTTTACCGGTCTGGTGATGATGATGGCGATCATCATGTTCTCCTTCGGCGGTCTGGAGCTGGTGGGCATCACCGCCGCGGAAGCGGATAACCCGGAGCAAAGCATTCCGAAAGCCACCAACCAGGTTATCTACCGTATCCTGATCTTCTACGTTGGCTCACTGGCGGTGCTGCTCTCTCTGCTGCCGTGGACCCGCGTGACCGCAGACACCAGCCCGTTCGTCCTCATCTTCCATGAACTTGGCGATACGCTGGTGGCTAACGCCCTCAACGTAGTGGTGCTGACGGCCGCTTTGTCGGTTTACAACAGCTGCGTCTACTGCAACAGCCGGATGCTGTTCGGCCTTGCCCAACAGGGTAACGCGCCGAAAGCGCTGCTCAGTGTCGACAAACGCGGCGTGCCGGTGAATACCATTCTCGTCTCTGCCCTGGTCACCGCGCTGTGCGTGCTGATCAACTATATGGCGCCGGAGTCCGCTTTTGGTCTGCTGATGGCGCTGGTGGTCTCCGCTCTGGTGATCAACTGGGCGATGATTAGCCTGGCGCATATCAAATTCCGTCGCGCCAAGCAGCAGCAGGGCGTCGTCACGCGCTTCCCGGCGCTCTTCTACCCGCTGGGCAACTGGCTGTGCCTGCTGTTTATGGCGGCGGTGCTGGTGATTATGCTGATGACCCCGGGGATGGCGATTTCCGTCTGGCTGATCCCGGTCTGGATCGCGGTGCTGGGCGTGGGCTATTTGTTTAAACAGAAAGCCGCCGCCACCATAAAAGCACAATAATACATCTCATCAATAGCGCTCTTTGCTCTGCGTCTGCTTGTGAATAACGGGCGCAGAGCATTGTTATCTGCTTCACACTTTCCTCTCCATAGCTGTTTTATCCATATCGTCAACGAGTTACTGCAACGTATTTCCCTCCATAGCAGCCAATAATTCTCTCCATACTGCAACGGAGAGACCGCACATGGCAGACAACAAATTATCTATAAAAGAGAAGATTGGTTACGGGATGGGGGATGCCGGATGCAATATTATCTTTGGCGCCATCATGCTGTTTGTGAACTATTTTTATACCGATATTTTCGGCCTGGCGCCGGCGCTGGTGGGCGTATTACTGCTGTCAGTGCGCGTTATCGACGCGGTGACCGACCCGATTATGGGCGCCCTTGCCGATCGCACCCGCAGTAAATATGGCCGCTTTCGTCCATGGCTGCTGTGGATTGCCTTCCCCTACGCCCTGTTTAGCGTGCTAATGTTCACCACCCCTGAGTGGACCTACAACAGCAAAGTTATCTATGCGTTTGTCACCTACTTTCTGCTGTCGGTGACCTATACCGCGATTAATATCCCTTACTGCTCGCTGGGAACGGTGATGACCGCAGACCCGAAAGAGCGCGTGGCCTGCCAGTCCTATCGTTTTGTCATGGTGGGTATCGCCACGCTGCTACTGTCATTGACGCTGCTGCCCATGGCCGACTGGTTTGGCGGTGCCGATAAAGCGAAGGGCTATCAGATGGCGATGACCGTACTGGCCTTTATCGGTATGTGCATGTTTTTATTCTGCTTCGCCACCGTGCGTGAACGCATACACCCGGCGGTACAAACCAATGACGAGCTGAAGAAAGACCTCAAAGATGTGTGGAAAAATGACCAGTGGGTGCGCATCCTGCTGCTCACGCTGTGTAACGTTTGCCCGGGCTTTATCCGCATGGCCGCCACGATGTACTACATTACCTGGGTAATGGGACAAAGCACCCATTTTGCCACCCTGTTTATCAGCCTCGGCGTGGTCGGGATGATGATTGGCAGCATGCTGGCGAAAGTCCTCACCGACCGCTGGTGCAAGCTACAGGTCTTCTTCTGGACCAACATCGTGCTGGCGATCTTCTCCTGCGCCTTCTATTTCTTCAATCCGCACGCCACCACGTTGATTATGGTGCTCTACTTCCTGCTCAATATCCTGCATCAGATCCCTTCCCCGCTGCACTGGTCGCTGATGTCCGACGTTGACGACTATGGCGAGTGGAAAACCGGTAAGCGCATCACCGGTATCAGCTTCTCCGGCAATCTGTTCTTCCTCAAGGTCGGCCTGGCGGTCGCCGGAGCGATGGTCGGTTTCCTGCTGTCATGGTATGGCTACGATGCTGGCGCGAAAGCACAAAGCGCCTCCGCGCTGAACGGTATCGTGCTGCTGTTCTCGGTCATCCCCGGCGTCGGCTATCTGATCACCGCCGGCGTGGTACGCCTGCTCAAGGTTGACCGCACCCTGATGCGCCAGATTCAAAGTGATTTAGAGAAGCGCCGCAGCAACTACAGCGAGCTGAACGAATACCAGGAACTGAAAACCAGTGAACACGTAAGGAAAGCCTGATGAACAACTGGCCAAACCCGTTTATTGAACAGCGCGCAGACCCCTTTATTCTGCGCCACCTTAATCACTACTACTTTATTGCCTCGGTCCCGGAATATGACCGGCTGGAGATCCGGCGCGCGGCAACCCTTGAAGGATTGCGCGATGCTGAGCCGGTGGTGGTCTGGCACGCGCCGCAAAGCGGGCCGATGAGCCAGCTGATTTGGGCGCCGGAGCTGCACGAAATAGACGGTAAGTGGTATATCTATTTTGCCGCCACCCATACTCACGATTTGGATGCGCTGGGGATGTTCCAGCATCGCATGTTCGTTCTCGAGTGTGCTGACAGCGATCCGCTAACCGGCCGCTGGCAGGAAAAAGGCCAGGTCGTCACGCCTTTCGATACCTTCGCCCTCGATGCCACCACCTTTACCCATCAGGGGAAACGCTGGTATCTGTGGGCGCAAAAATCCCCGCATATCGAAGGCAACTCAAACCTGTATCTCGCCGAAATGGCTAATCCGTGGACGCTAAAAGGCGAGCCGGTCATGCTGAGCAAGCCGGAGTTCGACTGGGAGTGCCAGGGATTTAAGGTCAACGAAGGTCCCGCGGTGCTGGTGCATGGCGATAAGCTGTTCATCAGCTATTCCGCCAGCGCTACCGATGAAAACTACTGCATGGGGTTACTCTGGATCGATCTGCAGGCCGATCCGCTGCAGCCGACGAACTGGCATAAAGCCCCGCAGCCGGTCTTTCGTACCAGCTATGAAAACCGCCAGTATGGCCCGGGTCATAATAGTTTTACCCAAACGCCGGAAGGAGAAGATGTGCTGGTGTATCACGCGCGGAATTACACCGAGATAGAAGGCGATCCGCTGTATGACCCCAATCGCCACACGCGGTTAAAACTGGTCAACTGGCGGGAAGACGGGATGCCCGACTTCGGTATTCCACCAGCGGATACGCTGTAGCGATTCGGTATATGACCCGCTAGCGCAGGTTCTGCAGGCCGGGTCAGGCGAAGCCGCCACCCGGCAATATGACGGGCACGGCGTCTGATATCTCGCCCGGCGGCGCTGTTGCCTGCCGGGCCTGCGTGGTGTGAGCCCCAGGCCGGATAAACGCAGCGCTATCCGGCAAGCAAAGTCCCGCTGGTACATGTACTGTGGCTGGCAGAAGCGGGCTCAGGCCGTTAAACCAGGGTACCGTAAATCGTCAACAGCGCCATGATCACCACTACCACCAGCGACGTTTTCTTGGCCATCGATACGGCGGCTTTGGGCGTCGCCACTTTATCCACGTGCGGTTCACGGGCCAGGGAATACTGCGCCAGGCGCGTCAATACCTGATACTGCGACGAATGGCGGTCGCCTAACGAGGCAAACCACGCCGGCAGCGCTTTCTCACCATGCCCCACCAGGGCATAGACTACCCCCACCAGGCGTACCGGCAGCCAGTCCACAATATGCAGAATTCCATCGATCCCGGACTGCAACCGATGGTGCGGCGTCTGGTAGCGAGCCAGCCATGTCTGCCAGGCGCGCAGTACGCTGTAAGCGATAAGCGTCAGAGGGCCCCACGCCCCACCCACCACAAACCAGAACAGCGGCGCCAGATAGTATCGATAGTTAATCCACAGCAGCGCATTTTGCAGCTCACTCAGGTATTCACGCTCATCGCAGCCCGGAGGGACGCCGTGGATCAGCGTCAACTCGCTGGCCATGGCATCGCAGGCGCGACTGTCATTGCGCGACGCTGCTTTCAGATAAGCATGATAATGCAGCCGAACCTTGCCTGCCCCAATGCACAGCAGGCCCAGTAAGATCCAGAACACCAGCAGCGGTACGTTAAACAACTGCCCCTGCAGCAGGCGCTGAATGATATAGACGACCACAACGGCCACCAGCGTCATCAGTAGCGTGCCCAACAGAGAAAAATGTTTTATCCGGCGGAACACCACCTCCAGCCGATGATCAAGCTGCCAGTGTTCGCCCAGCTTAAACAGCCGTTCGGCGATAAGCACCAGCAGCGTCGTAAACAGCGTCATGAGGTCTCCTTTTCTGACGGTACGCTAAGTAGCGCCCGGTATTTTTGCCAGTTAAAGGCCGGTCCCGGATCGGTCTTGCGCACGGGCGCAATATCGCTATGACCTGCAATGTTGTTAGCGATGGCCGGATAACGCGTGATGAGGAGATCGGTTATCGCCGCCAGCTGTCGGTACTGCGCATCGGTATACGCCAGGGTATCCGTGCCTTCCAGCTCAATACCGATGGAAAAATCATTGCAGCGTTCGCGTCCCTGATAACAGGAGACCCCCGCATGCCACGCACGCTTATCGAAAGGCACATACTGCACGATTTCACCATCACGGCGAATCAGACAATGTGCGGAAACACGCAGATGAGCAATCTCCGCAAAGAAAGGATGTGCCTGCGGATCCAGGGTGCCGGTGAACAGCGCATCAATCCACGGGCCACCAAATTCGCCTGGTGGCAAGCTAATGTTATGCACCACCAGTAAGGAAGGGGTTTCTTCATCCGGACGGCAGTCATGGTGCGGCGAGGGAACCCGACGCGCGCCGACCAACCATCCCTCGTTCAACTGCATGCGGGATCTCCTTTCGCGAACTCATGCTTCCGGGCCACACGCCGGCCCAAAGGATGAAGTGTGTATGGTACTGAAACGTCGTTCAGGTTAGCATGTTTCCCACTTCTGAATCTTATCTATCTGGAGCTTTATCATGTCGCCTCGTCGTTATAACCCCGACCGCCGCCGTGACGTGCTGCTGGAACGTATTAATCTCGATATTACCGATGCTGTCGCACACTCCCTGCGGGAAGATTTGGGCGGCGAAGTCGACGCCAACAACGATATTAGCGCACAATTATTGCCACAGGATGCACGCTCTCATGCAGTGGTCATTACCCGCGAAGATGGTGTCTTCTGTGGGAAACGCTGGGTGGAAGAGGTCTTTATTCAGCTCGCCGGCGATGACGTGAACATCACCTGGCATGTGGCCGATGGCGACGCCGTCAAAGCCAACCAGCCGCTGTTCGAACTGGAAGGCCCGTCGCGTATCCTGCTCACCGGCGAACGCACAGCACTGAACTTTGTGCAAACCCTCTCCGGCGTCGCCAGCGTCGTCCGTCGCTATGTCGACCTGCTGGCGGGCACTAAAACTCAACTGCTTGATACGCGTAAAACCCTGCCAGGGCTGCGTACCGCGCTAAAATATGCCGTACTCTGCGGCGGCGGAGCCAACCACCGCCTGGGTCTGTTCGACGCTTTCCTGATTAAAGAAAACCATATCATTGCCTCCGGCTCGATCCGCCAGGCGGTGGAAAAAGCGTTCTGGCTGCACCCTGACGTGCCGGTGGAAGTGGAAGTGGAAACCCTGGATGAGCTGGAGCAGGCGTTAAAAGCCGGCGCTGATATTATTATGCTCGATAACTTCACCACCGACCTGATGCGTGAGGCGGTGAAAATCACCGCGGGCCAGGCGGCGCTGGAGGTTTCCGGTAACGTCACCTTTGACACCATCCGCGAATTTGCCGACACCGGCGTCGACTACATCTCCGTCGGCGCCCTGACCAAACATGTGCAGGCGCTCGACCTGTCGATGCGCTTTCGCTAAGGTTCAGGCCTTCACGTTCTGCTACGTGAAGGCCTAAATTTGCGACCCGTCTCGCAGCCCCCCATGCTCACCCTGCAATCAGAGTAAAAACCCTGGAACCCGGTTTCCCGGATCGTTTTCGTCTCCTCGCCTGGTTCGCGAGATCCCGTCACAGTGCTCCTCTCACAACAAGGAGCGACTTATGGATAAACAACGAGGTTTTACCCTGATTGAACTGATGGTGGTTATTGGGATCATCGCCATTCTCAGCGCCATCGGCATCCCGGCCTATCAAAACTATCTGCGTAAAGCGGCCCTCACCGACCTGCTGCAGACCTTTGTCCCCTACCGGACGGCCATCGAACTTTGCGCGCTCGATCATGGCGGCCTGACGGTATGCGACGGCGGCAGCAACGGCATCCCCTCGCCCACCACCACGCGCTACCTCTCCGCGATGAGCGTGGCCAAAGGCGTCGTCACCCTTACCGGCCAGGAGAGTCTGAATGGACTGGGCGTCACCCTGACCCCGACCTGGGATAACGCCGAGGGCATCACCGGCTGGCAGCGGGTCTGCACCATCACTGGCAACAGCGCGCTTCAGCAGGCCTGCGAAGACGTCTTTCGGGTGAAGTGAGGGCGAAAAGATGAAAACAGAACAGCTGATCCCACTTTGTCGTCGCTATCACGCCCTGCTGTTGCATAGCGATGAGCAGACCATTTCTATTGCGGTGGTGGATACCCCACCGGCGGAGCTGATGGAGGCGCTGCGCTTCGCGACACAAAAACGGATCGATATTGAATGCTGGAACCAGGAACAGATGGACAAGCGTCTGCAGGCCCAGGAAAAGCAGGCGCAACTGGCGCAAAACGCAGGACCAGAAAATATCGCCGAGCGGGTCAACCAGATCCTCGAGCAGGCTCTGCGACAACGAGCATCCGATATCCATATTGAGCCTACGGAAACCCACTTACGCATCCGCCTGCGAGTCGACGGCGTCCTTCACGCCCTGCCGCTACTGGCGCCCGAGCTGGCCGCACCGGTTATCGCGCGACTCAAGGTGATGGCCAGTCTGGATATCGCCGAGCATCGTTTGCCGCAGGACGGCCAGTTCGCCCTCAACCTCGCCGGACGGTCACTCTCCTTTCGTATCGCCACTCTGCCCTGCCGCTATGGCGAAAAAATTGTTCTGCGCCTGCTACATCAGGTGGATCAAGCGCTGGATCTGGAGGCTCTCGGCCTCTCATCCTCCCAGCTGGCGGCCTTTCGCCAGGCGCTGAACCAGCCACAGGGGCTGCTGCTGGTCACCGGCCCAACCGGCAGTGGTAAAACGGTGACCCTCTACAGCGCCCTGCAGGCCAGAAACCGGGAGCAAGTAAACATCTGTAGCGTGGAGGATCCGCTGGAGATCCCTATCGCCGGAATGAATCAGACGCAAATCAACCCCCGCGCCGGACTGACCTTTCACAGCGTGCTGCGCGCCCTGTTACGCCAGGACCCGGATATTGTGATGGTGGGTGAAATCCGCGATGCCGAGACCGCTGAAATCGCGCTCAAAGCCGCCCAGACCGGTCATCTGGTACTGTCCACTCTGCACACCAACTCCACCAGCGAAACCCTGACTCGTTTGCAGCAAATGGGCATTGCTCGCTGGATGATCTCTTCTGCGCTCTCGCTGGTTATCGCCCAGCGTCTGGTCCGCAAGCTGTGTCCCCACTGTCGGCGCAATGCCGGCAGCGCCGCCGACCTGCCGCACAGCCTGTGGCCACGCCCGCTGCCACGCTGGCAGGCGACGGGCTGCGAACACTGCTATCACGGGTATTATGGGCGTCTGGCGCTGTTCGAAGTATTACCTGTCACCCCAGCATTACGTCAGGGAATAGTCCAGGGGTTGAACGCTATTGAAATTGAATCTCTGGCGCGAGCAGCGGGCATGATGACGCTCTTTGAAAGCGGCTGTCAGGCTATCGAGCAGGGATTGACCAGTCTTGAAGAGGTGGTGCGGGTGCTGGGGATACCTCATGGCGACTAAGCGTCTCTGGCGCTGGCGAGGTGTCGATGCGCAGGGCGCGCCTCGTCAGGGGATGTTATGGCAAGCCAGTCGTCTGGAGGCGCTGCACCACCTCCAGCAACAGCGCATCATGCCGCTGGCCGTGCGCCGCTGTCCAGTGAAGCAGAGCCTGTGGCATCCGCGCTACAGTAGCGAAACGATCCGTCAGCTCGCCACTCTTCTGGCGGCCGGGCTGCCGCTGGCGGACGGGTTAACGCTGCTGGCGCAGCAGCAACCGCATGCGCAGTGGCAGGCGCTGCTTGAGGCACTGGGCCGCGAGCTGGCTCAGGGCGTAGCGTTCTCTACCGCGCTGGCGCAGTGGCCGCAGGCCTTTCCGCCCCTTTATCTGGCGATGATTAGCACCGGCGAACTAACGGGCAAGCTTGACATCTGCTGCCTGCAGCTGGCCAACCAGCAGCAGGAGCAGCAGCGGCTTGCCGGTAAGGTCAAAAAAGCGCTGCGCTACCCGCTGATCGTGCTCTCCCTGGCGTTGGTGGTGGTGCTGGGAATGCTCTATTTTGTCCTGCCCGAGTTTACTGCCATCTACCAAACGTTCAATACGCCGCTGCCGCTGTTGACGCGGATCGTCATTGCGGCAGGCGATATGCTGAGTCGTGGTTGGGCACTGCTGTTGGCCATTCTGCTCAGCCCATTGCTGCTCAACCAACTGGTCCGGCAGCGTAGCGACTGGCTGCTGCGTCGCCAGCGTTTGCTTAACGCGCTCCCCCTCGTCGGCCCCCTGATCGGCGGCCAACAGCTGAGTCTGATATTTACCATCCTGGCATTAACCCAAAGCGCTGGCATTAGCTTCCTGCAAGGGCTGCAAAGCGTTGAAGAGACCCTGTCGTGTCCACTGTGGCGTCAGCGCCTGGCACAGGCACGTGAGCGGATAGCGCAAGGAGAACCCATCTGGCAGGCGTTAAGCCGCTGCGGTGGTTTTACACCGCTGTGTCTGCAGCTCATTCGCACCGGTGAAAGCGCGGGGGCCCTGGATCAGATGCTGGAAAACCTGGCACACCATCATCGGGAGCAAACCCATCAGCGCGCCGACAGTCTGGCTGCGCATCTGGAACCTCTCATGCTGGTGATAACCGGCTCGCTGGTCGGCATCCTGGTGGTGGCGATGTATTTGCCCGTTTTTCACCTCGGCGATGCCATTGGCGGGGCGGGAGGATGAGAAATGCTGGCACCGCACTGGCGCCAGCGCAGCCGGTTACAGGCTGTTGAAAACCCGGTTCTCTTGTTCCTGAACGCGGATAAAGGTCGTCCGTTTGGTCAGCTCTTTCAGTCGCGAGGCGCCAACATAGGTGCAGGCAGAACGCAGGCCGCCGAGAATGTCGCGTGCGGTATTGTCCACCGGACCACGCAGCGGCAGCTTAACGGTTTTGCCTTCCGCCGCGCGGTATTTCGCCACACCGCCCACATGGCGCGTCATCGCCGACTCGGAGCTCATGCCGTAGAACAGCATGAATTTCTCGCCGTTTTCTTCAACGATGGTGCCGCCGCTCTCTTCATGGCCTGCCAGCATGCCGCCAAGCATCACGAAATCGGCGCCGCCGCCAAAGGCTTTCGCGACATCGCCAGGCATTGTGCAGCCGCCGTCACTGATGATCTGGCCGCCCAGGCCGTGCGCCGCATCAGCGCACTCAATCACGGCGGAGAGCTGCGGATAGCCGACGCCAGTTTTGACGCGGGTAGTACAGACAGAGCCCGGGCCAATCCCAACTTTCACAATATCGGCGCCGGAGAGGATCAGCTCTTCACACATTTCACCGGTAACTACGTTCCCGGCGATAATGGTTTTCTGCGGCCAGGCTTCGCGGGCTTTCGCCACGAACTGGACGAAGTGCTCAGAGTAGCCGTTGGCGACATCAATGCACACGAAGCTCAGTTGTGGGTTCTGAGAGAGGATCTGTTGGGTCTTTTCGAAATCCGCATCGGAAGTACCGGTGGAAACCATCACATGCTTGAGTGTGTCTGCGGAGGCTTCCTGCACAAACGCCTGCCACTCTTCAGCAGTGTAATGCTTGTGTACCGCGGTCAGAATGCCAAAAGTGGCCAGTGCTTTCGCCATGCTGAAGGTGCCGACGGTATCCATGTTAGCCGCAATAATTGGCACACCGGACCAGGTCTGGCCTGAATGTTTAAAGGTGAATTCACGTTCCAGCTCAACATCAGAACGACTTTTGAGGGTAGAGCGTTTCGGGCGGATAAGAACGTCTTTGAAACCAAGCTTCAGATCTTCTTCAATACGCATGTGCGAATTCCTGGGGTTAATGGCATTAATGTGAGAGCACAACTCCAGTGACGTTATCATACGCACGAATCAGGCCCGCGCAAGACTGCGATTTTCACTTTTTTTACGCTACAATCGTATAAATTTACCTGGTGAATAGTGAAAAAAGCGCTAACGCCTTCACCCGCCAGTGTATTATTTTTAACCATTTGATTTGCTTGATTAAAAGAAACAGAATAGCGGACGGCGTTCCCGGTTGGCACGGGACCTCACAACATGATCACTGTTGCCTCCCCGGCGTACCGCCAGTTATCGCTGTCTGAATACAAATAAATACGAGCAATCCGTTTCAGGGTCAGAAGATATGGGGTACACAGTCGCGTTAACAGGCGGGATCGGTAGCGGTAAAAGTACGGTCGCCGACGCCTTCGCGCAGCTCGGGGTTAACGTTATCGATGCCGATGTCATCGCCCGTCAGGTCGTCGAGCCCGGTACCCCGGCACTCCAGGCCATTGCCGGCCACTTCGGGCCACAGATGATTGCCGCCGACGGCACGCTAAACCGTCGCCTGCTACGGGAAAAAATTTTTGCTCATGTGGAGGAAAAAGCCTGGCTCAACGCGCTGTTGCATCCGCTGATTCAGCAGGAAACGCGCCGCCAGATGCAGGCCGCTACCTCCCCTTATCTCCTCTGGGTCGTACCTTTGCTGGTCGAAAACCGCCTGTCCAGCCAGGCCGATCGCGTACTGGTCGTCGATGTGCCAAAAGAGACGCAAATCGAACGCACTATGCTGCGCGATAAGGTCAGCCGCGAACATGCTGAACATATTCTTGCCGCCCAGGTCTCGCGCGAGCAGCGCCTGGCCATCGCGGACGATGTTATTGAAAACACTGGCACGCCGGATGCAGTGGCATCGGATGTTGCCCGCCTGCACGAAAAGTATTTAACGCTGGCATCGCAGGCCGCCTCACAGGAAAACTCGTAATGCATACCCCCGTTCTGTTTGAACATCCTCTTAATGAGAAAATGCGCACCTGGCTGCGCATTGAATTTCTGATCCAGCAGATGGCTTTCCATCCCCTGATTGCCAGCCATGCCGATGCGCTCCATTTTTTCCGTAACGCCGGCGATCTGCTGGATGTTCTGGAGCGTGGCGAGGTACGTACCGACCTGGTCAAAGAGCTGGATCGTCAGCAGCGTAAGCTCCAGTCCTGGGCAGAAGTGCCGGGCGTCGATCAGGAGCGTATTAACGAGCTGCGCCAGCAGCTGAAGCAGTCCTCCAGCACCCTGATGGCCGCGCCGCGCATTGGTCAGTTTCTGCGTGAAGATCGCCTGATTGCGCTGGTGCGTCAGCGCCTGAGTATTCCTGGCGGCTGCTGTAGCTTCGATTTACCGACCCTGCATATCTGGCTCCATATGCCGCAGTCACATCGTGATGAACAAATAGCCAGCTGGCTTGCCAGCCTCGATCCGCTGGTCCAGTCCCTGAGCCTGATCCTCGATCTGATCCGTAACTCTGCTCAGTTTCGTAAACAGACCAGCCTCAATGGCTTTTACCAGGATAATGGCGAAGACGCCGACCTGCTACGACTGCGTCTCGATCTGGCCTATCAGCTCTATCCACAAATTTCCGGCCATAAGAGCCGTTTCGCCATCCGTTTCCTGCCGCTGGACAGTGAATATGGGATCGTGCCGGAACGCTTTGATTTTGAACTGGCCTGCTGTTAAGGAGATATCATGTCAGAAGAGACTATCGTCCACTGCCCGACCTGCGGCAAAAACGTGGTGTGGGGCGAGCAGAGCCCGTTTCGTCCGTTCTGTAGCAAGCGTTGCCAGCTGATCGATCTGGGAGAATGGGCAGCAGAAGAGAAGCGTATCCCCAGCGCGGGCGATCTCTCCGACAGCGATGACTGGAGCGAACAGCAACCCTGAGGCACTGGGCAGGCTAACCCGACAGGTTTCGGGTTAGCCTCGTAACCTGGGGCTCAGCCCTGGGCAATGAGTTTACTGATAACCGGTTCATTCGCTGGAGGAAACGCTGCCGGATCCAGCGCCAGTCGAGCCATCCAGCATCCCGGCTGTCCCTCTTTGCCCCACGGCTCGCCTTCCCAGTCCTCCACGAGGAAAAACCACAGTGTAATGTGACGATCGGGGAACTGATAATCCAGCTTATCGAAGAGCGTTGCAGTCGTTACCGTAATCCCGACCTCTTCCTGCAGCTCGCGTACTAGCGCCTGCTCCGGCGTTTCATCAGATTCAATCTTCCCGCCCGGGAACTCCAGCTTATTCGCCATGTGGGCATCAGCAGAACGCTGGGTTATAAAGATTTCGCCTTGCGGATTGCGAATGATCCCGACGGCAATTTGCAGTGTTTTCATTAAATCAGCTCCATAAAAAAGGCGCAGAACTCTGCGCCTTTTTTATCAGCCCTTAGCTCAGACGGCCGTGGCACTGTTTGTATTTTTTACCGGAACCGCACGGACAGGGATCGTTACGCCCCACTTTACGCTCGCCGGTTTGTGCCGCCAGATCCTGGGCTGCGGCTTCATCATCGCTCTGATGGCTAAGCTGCTGCATCTGCGCCAGGCGCTCGGCCTCTTCACGACGCTGCTGTTCCATCGCCTCGACTTCTTCCGGCATCCGCACCTGGACTTTGCTCAGGGTGCTGATCACTTCATACTTCAGTGACTCCAGCATCGCCGCAAACATAGAGAACGATTCGCGCTTGTACTCCTGCTTCGGATCTTTCTGCGCATAGCCACGCAGATGGATCCCCTGGCGCAGGTAATCCATCGCCGCCAGGTGCTCTTTCCACAGCGAATCCAGGGTCTGCAGCATCACGCCTTTCTCGAAGTGGCGCATCATCTCGGCACCGACCACTTCTTCTTTACGCTGGTAGGTTTCTACCGCGCTCTGCAGAATACGTTCGCGCAGGGTCTCTTCATGCAGCTCCGGCTCTTTATCCAGCCACTCTTTAATTGGCAGGTCGAGGTCGAAATCGTTTTTCAGGCGCTCCTGCAGACCTTCGATATCCCACATCTCCTCCAGCGACTGCGGCGGAATATGGGCGTCGATCGTTGCTTTAAAGACGTCTTCGCGGATGCTGTTAATGGTTTCGCTGACGTCAGACACATCCAGCAGCTCGTTACGCTGGGTGTAGATCGCCCGGCGCTGGTCGTTGGCCACATCATCATATTCCAGCAGCTGCTTACGAATATCGAAGTTACGGCTTTCCACTTTACGCTGCGCGTTGGCGATAGCCTTGGTGACCCACGGGTGCTCAATAGCTTCACCCGGCTTCATCCCCAGTTTGCGCATCATACCGGACACACGATCGGAGGCGAAGATACGCATCAGGGCATCTTCCATCGACAGATAGAAGCGGGAAGAACCGGCATCCCCCTGACGACCGGCACGGCCACGCAGCTGGTTATCGATACGGCGTGATTCATGACGCTCGGTGCCGATGATGTGCAGACCGCCTGCCGCCAGGACTGCATCATGGCGCACCTGCCAGTCAGCTTTGATTTTTTCAATCTGCTCTGGCGTTGGATTTTCCAGCGCGGCGACTTCGGCCTGCCAGCTACCGCCCAGCATAATATCGGTACCACGACCCGCCATGTTGGTGGCGATGGTCACCGCGGAAGGGTAGCCCGCCTGGGCGACGATATCCGCTTCGCTGGCGTGGAATTTGGCGTTCAGGACGTTGTGTTTAATGCCCGCTTTGGTCAGCTCACGAGAGACCACTTCAGATTTTTCGATCGAGATAGTACCGACCAGCACCGGCTGACCGGCAGCGGTACGGTCTTTAATATCTTCGATAATTGCCTGAATTTTTTCCGCTTCGGTCATATAGACCAGGTCCGCCATGTCTTTACGGATCATCGGACGGTTGGTCGGCACAACCACGGTATCCAGCTTATAGATCGAACTGAATTCGAAGGCTTCGGTATCCGCTGTACCGGTCATCCCCGCCAGCTTCTCGTACAGACGGAAATAGTTCTGGAAGGTGATTGAAGCCAGAGTCTGGTTCTCGTTCTGGATCTCCACGCCCTCTTTGGCCTCAACGGCCTGGTGCAGACCATCGGACCAGCGGCGCCCCTGCATCGTACGGCCAGTGTGCTCATCGACGATAATGACTTCACCATCTTTAACAATGTAGTCAACGTCGCGGGTGAACAGCGCGTGGGCACGTAGCGCGGCGGTCACGTGGTGCATCAGCATAATGTTGGTCGGGGAGTACAGTGACTCGCCTTCATCCATAATGCCTTCCTGTACCAGCAGCTCTTCAATCAGCACCAGACCACGTTCGGTCAGGTTAACCTGGCGCGCTTTCTCGTCAACGGAGAAGTGGCCTTCACCAGTAAAGGTATCCGAATCCTCTTTTTCCTGGCGGATCAGGTGCGGAATGATCTTGTTGACCTTACGGTACATTTCCGAGCTGTCTTCCGCCGGGCCGGAAATGATCAGCGGGGTACGCGCTTCGTCGATCAGGATGGAGTCCACCTCATCCACCAGCGCATAGTGCAGTTTACGTTGAACGCGCTCTTCCGGGCTGAAGGCCATGTTGTCGCGCAGATAGTCGAAGCCGTATTCGTTGTTGGTGCCGTAGGTGATATCGGCAGCGTAGGCTTCACGCTTCGCTGGCGCTGGCAGGCCGGACATGTTGATGCCAACCGTCATGCCAAGGAATTCAAACAGCGGGCGGTTATTTTCGGCGTCACGCTGGGCCAGGTAGTCGTTGACGGTCACCACGTGAACGCCTTTCCCGGTCAGCGCGTTGAGGTACGCCGGCAGGGTTGCGGTCAGAGTTTTACCTTCACCGGTACGCATCTCGGCGATGCAGCGATCGTTAAGCACCATACCGCCCAGCAGCTGGACGTCAAAGTGCCGCATGCCGAACACGCGCTTACTGGCTTCGCGAACGACGGCGAAGGCTTCCGGGATCAGATTCTCCAGCACTTCGCCTTTTTCCAGACGCGCGCGGAATTCCGCGGTTTTCGCTTTAAGCTCGTCATCAGAGAGTTTTTCCATCGCCGGTTCCATACCATTGATGATATTGACGACTTTGCGCATACGACGCAGCGTACGGTCGTTACGGCTACCGAAAACCTTAGTTAACATTTTAATAAGCATAATAAAATCTCAAACGCCCCGCGGTGCGGAGTCACAAAAAAATAAGATGGTCCGTGTTTATTTTCAGCTGAGACGTTGAGGCCCTGCGCGGATCCCTGTCACCTGGCTTATCCAGGCGCTGACGCGGAACGCAGAATATGAGGAAGGGATATATGCCGCCTGGCGGATCACCACCGGCGGCGTGCTGTCCTGAGTCAGCAGCGCGCTGAGTGTATCGAGCAGCGCCAGATGCTGCGCCTGCAATGGGGACGCTTCTTCCGCCACTGGCAACGCCTGCGGTGCCATGGCGAAGGAGAGATGGCGAATAACGGTGCGAATGGCGTGCTGATGCCAGTAATCGACGGTAAAGTTGGGCCGACGATTGGTCTCCAGCAGCGCCAGCTGAGAGAAATTAACTTTGCTCGGATTGTGATTGCTGGCGGTCGCTTTCGCCGGCGCCGTGGTCTCATGGCCGTTGCTTAACGCAGGCAGGCCGAGGCTGGCCGCGACCATCCCCAACAGGAGATGCGGCCAAAAATACCGTCTGCCAAACTGTCGCCAGCGCGTCAGCAATCCACTCACGTTCATTACCTTTCTTTGGTATACCCGTTATCGTTCAGGCTGTCTCTTTATTGACGTTTTTCGCAGGACAACCTGATGTCTACGGGGTAAAGCAATCCGGAGAAATAATTTTGCGCTCAAATACTAACATTAATACCGCGCAGAGGCAGCAGGAATGAAGGCCATTGCCGGGGGAAAACGCTTAATAAAGCAGCGAACGCGCGCTAACTATTGCCCAGCAATCACTACGAAAAATAACTGGAAGTGGTTATAAAAGAAAAACGACTGGCTCCCTGGTCGGAGAGAGTACCAGGTTACCAGTCGAATTTACTGAATGGTCAGGCTTACGCCAGAACCATCGACGGTGCGCGGAACGCCAGTGGCAGTTTTGCGTCGTCTTCGAAGGTCACATACTCCCAGGCTTCCTGTTTTGCCAGAACAGCCTGCAGCAGTTTGTTATTTAACGCGTGACCCGATTTGTACGCCGTGAATGCGCCGATAATGTTGTGACCACACATAAACAGGTCACCGATCGCATCCAGCATTTTGTGACGCACAAATTCGTCTTCAAAGCGCAGACCGTCTTCGTTCAGTACGCGATAATCGTCAACAACGATGGCACAATCGAAGCTGCCGCCCAGGCACAGGCCGCGGGACTGCAGATATTCGATATCGCGCATAAAACCGAAGGTACGCGCACGGCTAATCTGGCGCATGAACGCATCGGCCGAGAAGTTCAGCGTATAGCGCTGGGTGCTGGCATCAATTGCCGGATGGTTAAAATCGATGGTGAAATCCAGCGAAAAACCATTGTACGGTTTGAATTCAGCCCATTTGTCGCCATCTTCGACGCGAACCGTCTCTTTGATACGAACAAATTTCTTGGCGCAGTTCAGTTCATCAATGCCGGCGTCCAGCAACAGATAAACGAACGGAGCCGCACTACCGTCCATAATCGGGATTTCTGGCGCATCGACTTCAACAATGATGTTGTCGATACCCAGGCCAGCCAATGCGGCGTTCAGGTGTTCAACCGTAGAAATCCGCACGTCATGCTCATTAACCAGGCAAGTACAGAGCATGGTATCACGCACAGATTTGGCATCAGCCGGAAAATCAACCGGTGGATTCAAGTCGGTGCGACGATAGATGACCCCGGTATTTGCCGGCGCAGGGCGTAACGTCAGCGTGACTTTCTTGCCGGTATGCAAACCGACACCAGTCGCCTGAACGATACGTTTAAGAGTCCTTTGTTTGATCATCGTATAATCTCGCCAATTTACCTATCCAACCGAAGTGTACACCACTATCGGGAGGCCAGTTTAGCACAAAGAGCGCAGATGCCCAACTTCCAGTCGATTCTTAATCGGCTTGCTTACGCAGGAAGGCTGGGATATCCAGATAATCTGGCTCTTTCGCGGTTTGCGGCGTGTTGTCGTTCACCACTTTTGCTGCCGGCTTCTGCTCTTGCGTCAGCGGCGACATACCGTGCTGCTGGTAGCGATCCATCACCGGCTGCTGAACCTGTTTGTTGGTCACCAGGGTAATTTCCGGACGCTTGTCCATACCGATACCGGTGGCAACAACGGTGACACGCAGCTCGTCGTTCATATCCGGGTCCAGAGAGGTACCGATAACCACGGTCGCGTTATCCGAAGCAAAGGCGCGGATAGTGTTACCCACGGTCTCGAACTCATCCAGACGCAGGTCAAAGCCGGCGGTGATGTTGACCAGTACGCCGCGCGCACCGGACAGATCGATATCTTCCAGCAGCGGAGAAGAGATAGCCATTTCAGCCGCTTCTTCCGCACGGTCTTCACCGCTCGCCACGCCGGAGCCCATCATGGCGTAGCCCATTTCCGACATCACGGTACGCACGTCCGCGAAGTCGACGTTCATCAGACCCGGACGGGTAATCAGTTCAGCAATACCCTGCACCGCGCCTTTCAGTACGTCGTTCGCCGCGCCGAAAGCGTCGAGCAGAGAGATACCGCGACCCAGTACTTTCAGCAGCTTGTCGTTCGGGATGGTGATCAGTGAGTCAACGTGCTTGGACAGCTCGGTGATCCCCTGCTCAGCAAACGCCATGCGCTTCTTGCCTTCAAAGTTAAACGGCTTAGTGACGACCGCAACGGTCAGGATCCCCAGATCCTTCGCCACTTCCGCAACAACAGGTGCCGCACCGGTACCGGTACCGCCGCCCATGCCTGCCGCGATGAACACCATGTCTGCGCCATCAAGAGCCGCACGCAGCGCTTCACGGTCTTCGTCAGCCGCGTTACGGCCGACTTCCGGGTTCGCGCCTGCGCCCAGACCTTTGGTAATACCACTACCGATCTGGATAGTCTGGCCAACAGCCGTTTTACGCAGCGCCTGCGCATCGGTGTTCACCGCGAAGAATTCAACACCCTCAATGCGCTCGCGCACCATGTGTTCAACGGCATTACCGCCGCCGCCACCGACGCCGATGACTTTAATCACCGCGTCGTTGGTCAGTTCCATAGGTTCAAACATAGTTTCTCTCCGTCTTGTGCCTGTCGCCTGAGAACGCTAATTGTCTGCGTTCTCTTAAAAAATTAAAACTCTTTTCGCAGCCAGCTGTTCAGTCGTTTGATCCACGACCCTACTGAGGCTGTCACACGTTTTTCCACTTCTGCCTCACCACTGAGATGTGACTCTTTCCCGTAGTGCAGCAGACCCACTGCCGTTGAATAATACGGCTCTTGGGCATAATCCGTTAAACCGGTGATATTCAGCGGCGCGCCAATACGCACTTGCGTATGGAACACCCGCTGAGCACAGGCGGCAAGCCCTTCAATTTGCGCCGCGCCGCCGGTTAAAACAATTCCCGCTGCCAGATGATGTTTGACACCCTGCTGGCGGAGCTGTTCCTGCAGCTGCAGGATCTCTTCATTGACCAGATTAAGCAGCTCGGTGTAGCGTGGTTCAATGACCTCTGCCAGCGTCTGACGCTGCAGGCTACGCGGCGGACGCCCGCCAACGCTCGGCACTTCGACGTTTTCGTCTTTGCCGACAATGGAACCTAATGCACAGCCGTGACGAACCTTGATCGCTTCGGCATCGCTCGGCGGTGTACCGAAGGCATAGGCGATATCGCTGGTTACCACGTTCCCTGCATAAGGGATCACCTTGGTGTGACGCAGCGCGCCACCGGTGTAGACCGCGATATCCATTGTACCACCGCCGATGTCTACGACGCAGACGCCCAGCTCACGTTCGTCTTCTGTTAATACGGAATAACTGGCCGCTAAGCCGGCGAAAATCAGTTGGTCAACTTTCAGACCACAACGTTCCACCGCTTTAACAATGTTTTTCGCCATATCGTTATGGCAGGTAATCAAATGTACCTTCGCCTGCATACGCACGCCGGACAGTCCTACCGGGTTTTTAATCCCTTCCTGATAGTCGATAGCGTATTCCTGCGGGATGACGTGCAGGACGCGATGTTCATCGCGTACACGAACCGACTTCGCGGTATGGACCACGTTCTCGACGTCGTCCTGCGTCACTTCTTCTTCCGAAATCGGTACCATCCCGATTTCATTCTGACAGCTTATATGTTTACCCGAAAGTGCCAAATAAACTGATGAAATCTGGCAATCCGCCATCAGTTCGGCCTGATCGATGGCGCGCTGTACGCATTTCACCACCGACTCAAGGTCGTTCACACCGCCTTTATCCATACCCCGCGATGGGCAACTGCCCACGCCGATGATATTAATCATGCCGTCGGGCAGAACTTCCCCTACTAAAGCGGCCACCTTGGCGGTGCCAATCTCCAGTCCAACTACCAGTTTTCTGTCCGTCGCCTTGATCATTGTTGTTCTGCCTGTGCCTGATTCTGTTGTTGATTAGTTTCCTCTGCGGGAGCAGGTACCCAGCCCACTGCCGCACCCGAGTCATAACGCAAATCAACGTAGCTAATCCGTTTGCCGTCGGTCTGCGCCTGTTGCTGAAGAACCGGGTAGAGTTCCATAAAGCGCTGAAGCCGTTTCATGGTATCGCCACGGCCAAGGTTGAGCTTAATGTCATTATTAAGCGTCAACTGCCAGGAGCGACGGGCGGTCATCGCCGCCACTTTCAACGTGAATTTATCCTTTGCCAGCACCTGCCCCATGTCACGATACCCCTGCAGCACTTCGTTCTCGCTGCCTTCCGGGCCGTACAACATCGGTAAATTCTGTTTGCTGGTGCGATCCGCCGGCACGCTGAAGGCATTTCCTTCTGCATCCACCATATGTTGATCATTCCAGCGCGCAATCGGCACATATTCAACCAGATGAATCTTCAATTCATCGGGCCACTGCTTTCTGACACTCGCCTGCTTAATCCACGGCAGGCGTTCAATTTGACTCTGAATGATATTCACATCCTGAGTCATAAAGGTTCCCGGCGAACCCAGCGCCAGGATCGCCTGGCGAATGTCATCATTGCGCGTATAGTGGCGCTCGCCGGTGACGACCATCTTCGACAGCGGTAAGCGCTGCGCATCTTCCATCCAGCCAAGAACCATCCACCCGCTGACCAACACGGTACACAAGACCGCCAGCAGGAAAACGATACCTGCCAGCCGGGTTCCATTATTCCGACGCGAAGAAGCAATCGACTCTTCTTCCTGGTTCCGCGTATTCAGCGCAGCCTGCGACATATCACCCCGCCAGGTCCAGAATTCGTACAACAAGCTGCGAGAAGCTCATCCCCGCCTGACGCGCCGCCATCGGTACAAGGCTATGGCTGGTCATGCCCGGGGAAGTATTCGCTTCCAGCAGATAAAACTGGCCATCGCTGTCCAGCATCACGTCAATACGGCCCCAGCCTTTGCAACCCAGAACATTCCAGGCTTTAAGCACCAGGCTCTGGATGGCTGACTCACGCGCGGGATCTTCAAATCCTGGGCAGAAATATTGCGTCTCATCAGAGAGATACTTCGCCTCATAATCATAGAAGGTTCCCGCGGCCTGGATACGTATTGACGGTAAAATTTCTTCACCGACGATGGCGACGGTAAATTCCGGCCCACTGAGCCATTTTTCAACCAAAACTTCATCATCATGCTGAAAAGCCAGCGCCAATGCACTCGGTAAATCACAGCTTTCACTGACTTTCGACATCCCGACGCTTGAGCCTTCACGGCTGGGCTTGATGATGACCGGCAGCCCCAGCGCCGCAATCTGTTGTTCATCTTCAGCAGAAAGCCCGGCGTTGAACTGGGCGCGGGTCAGCGCCACCCACGGCGCGACCGGCAATCCCGCCCCCTGCCACAGCCATTTGCTGCGCAGTTTATCCATCGACAGCGCGGAAGCCATCACGCCGCTGCCGGTATAAGGCAGTTGGATCAGATCCAGCAGCCCTTGCAGGGTGCCATCTTCCCCGCCGCGACCATGCAGGGCAATAAACGCTTTCTTAAAGCCCAGATTTTTTAGCTGGGTAATATCGACATCGCGCGGGTCAACCGGATGGGCATCCACCCCGCCTTCACGCAGCCCGGCCAACACCGCGGCGCCTGAATTCAGCGACACTTCACGTTCAGCGGAGGTTCCACCGAAAAGCACCGCGATTTTATCAGCCATGGCGCTCTTCCTCCGTTTTTTGCGGAATCAGTTTGATTTCAGCCAGGTGACGGGCAATTTTTCCGATGTTTCCGGCGCCCTGCACCAACACTAAATCGTTACCGGTCAGTACCGACGCCAGCATCTCCGCCGCCTGAGCCGGATCGGATACCAGGATTGGGTCCACTTTTCCACGGCCGCGAATGGTGCGACACAGGGAACGGCTGTCGGCGCCAGGGATCGGCGCTTCGCCCGCCGGATAGACGTCCAGCATCAGCAGGGCATCGACCTGAGTCAGCACGTTGGCAAAATCGTCATACAGATCGCGTGTACGGGTGTAACGGTGCGGCTGGAAAACCATCACCAGATTTTTATCCGGCCAACCAGCACGTGCCGCTTTAATCGTGGCGTCCACTTCCGTCGGGTGATGACCGTAATCGTCGATCAGCATCGCGCTACCGCTCTTGCCGTTGACTTCCGCCAGCGGATATTCGCCAAGGAAGTCGAAGCGGCGGCCGGTGCCCTGGAAACTTTCCAGCGCGCGCAGGATCGCCTGGTCATCAATCCCCTCTTCCGTCGCCACGGCAACCGCAGCCGCCGCGTTCAATGCGTTATGGCGTCCCGGGGCATTGAGCGTGACCTGCAGGATCTCTTTATCCTGACGCACCAGGCGAAAATGGCCTTGAGCCCCAAGCTGACGGTAGTCCTCGACGCGAACGTCGGCGTCGTCGCTAAAACCGTAGGTCGTGATCTGCCGGCCGACGCGCGGCAGCAGTTCACGAATAACCGGGTCGTCCACGCACATCACCGCACGTCCGTAGAACGGCAGGTTGTGCAGAAAATTAATAAAGGTCTGCTTCAGATTCTCAAAGTCACCATGGTAAGTATCCATATGGTCGGCTTCGATGTTGGTCACAATCGCGACCATCGGCTGCAGATGCAGGAACGACGCGTCGCTTTCATCGGCTTCCGCAATCAGGTAACGGCTGTGGCCGAGACGCGCATGGACGCCCGCCGCTTTGACCAACCCACCGTTGACGAAGGTTGGGTCAAGCCCGGCTTCGGCGTAAATACTCGACACCATCGCGGTGGTGGTGGTTTTGCCATGCGTTCCGGCAATCGCAATCCCGTGGCGGAAGCGCATCAGCTCCGCCAGCATTTCCGCACGGCGGATCACCGGGATGCGCGCCTCGTGCGCGGCAACGATTTCCGGGTTATCCGCGGAGATCGCGCTGGAGACGACAACAACGCTGGCATCGCGCACGTTTTCCGGGCGATGGTTGAAATAAATGGTGGCGCCAAGCTGCGACAGCTGCTGGGTCACCGGATTCGGCGCCAGGTCGGAGCCGCTTATCTGATAACCTTCATTCGCCAACACTTCGGCAATACCGCCCATACCGGCACCACCGATGCCGACAAAGTGAATGTGCCGGACGCGACGCATCTCGGGCACTATGGAACGCAGTTTTGCCAAATCTTGTGTATTCATTCTTTACGCCATCAACTTCTTTATTCGGGCGGTGAAACTCACCGCAATTAGCGCGCCAAAGCTACGGCGCTGACCTCTTCTGCTACTCGCTCGGTGGCGTCCGGAATAGAAGCGCCACGCGCCCGTTCCGCCATATTCACCAGCGTTTCCCGATCCCAGCTCGCCAGGGTAGAAGCCACCGCCTCTGCCGTGAACTCGGGCTGTTCGAGAATTTTCGCCGCGCCGGCTTTCTCCAGCGGCAGCGCATTCCAGTACTGCTGGCGATCCTTATGCTGGAACGGCACAAACAGCGCCGGTAATCCGGCGGCAGCGATTTCGCTAACCGTCAGCGCACCGGAACGGCAAACCACGACATCGGCCCAGGCATAGGCTGCCGCCATATCATCAATAAATTCCGTCACTTTATGCTGCGGTTGTCCCGCAGCGGCATAAGCCTGCTGCACGGTTTGCTGACCGCCTTTGCCGCTCTGATGCCAGATGGTTACCGCATCGCCGAGCTTGGCCGCCACCTGCGGCATGGTCTGGTTCAGGACGCGCGCGCCCTGAGAGCCACCCACCACCAGCACGCGAATCGGCCCCTGACGCCCAACCAGACGCTGACCCGGCAGCGGCAGAGCCAGAACGTCGGTACGTACCGGGTTCCCAACGACGTCCGCATGTGGGAAAGCGCCAGGAAACGCCTGCATCACTTTCTTCGCAATCTTCGCCAGCCACTTGTTAGTCAGGCCGGCAATACCGTTTTGTTCATGGAGGACCACCGGGATCCCCAGCGACCACGCCGCCAGACCGCCAGGCCCGGAAACATAGCCGCCCATGCCCAGCACCACGTCCGGCTGGAAACGCTTCATGATCGCCCGAGCCTGACGCCAGGCGTTGAAGATTCGTACTGGCGCTAACAGCTGCGCTTTGATCCCTTTGCCACGCAGGCCGGAGATACGGATAAAATCAATCTCGATGCCGTGTTTCGGCACTAAATCCGCTTCCATACGATCGGCGGTACCCAGCCAGCGAACCTGCCAGCCCTGGTCCATTAAATGGTGCGCGACCGCTAGTCCCGGGAACACATGCCCACCGGTACCACCCGCCATCACCATCAACCGCTTTTCCTGACCGCTCATCGAACACCCCGTGTAAACGCCTGGGCTTTTTCCAGACGCGTTTCATAATCAATTCGCAACAACAACATGATTGCCGTCGACATAATCAGCAGACTAGAGCCACCATAACTGATCAGCGGCAGCGTCAGACCTTTGGTCGGCAGCATCCCCGCCGCCGCCCCGACGTTAACTAACGCCTGGAAGCTGAACCAGATGCCAATCGCGCAGGCAAGAAAACCGGAAAAGCGATGATCGATCTCCAGCGCTTTACGGCCAATCGACATGGCGCGGAAAGCGACGAAGAATACCATTAAAAGCGCCAGTACCACACCGATATAACCGAGTTCTTCGCCGATAATGGCGAAGATGAAGTCAGTGTGCGCTTCCGGTAAATACTCCAGTTTTTGCACCGAGTTGCCGAGGCCCTGCCCCCACATCTCGCCGCGGCCGAAGGCCATCAGCGACTGAGTCAGCTGATAGCCGCTGCCGAACGGGTCTTCCCACGGGTTCCAGAAGGAGGTGACGCGGCGAATACGGTAGGGTTCGGCGAGGATCAGCAGCACCACCGCCGAGATACCCATGCCGATAATGGCGATGAATTGCCACAGCTTCGCGCCGGCGAGAAACAGCATCGCCAGCGTGGTGACGAACAGCACCACCACCGTACCGAGGTCAGGCTGCGCCAGCAGCAGGATCGCCAGCACGAAAATCACGCCCATCGGTTTTAAGAAGCCGCGCAGGTTGTTACGCACTTCATCGGCTTTACGCACCAGATAGTTGGCGATGTAGCAGAACAGCGACAGCTTGGTGAACTCCGCCGGCTGAATACGCAGCGGGCCAAGGGCTATCCAGCGCGACGCACCGTTAACCGAACTCCCCACCACCAGTACGATCAGCAACATTACAATCGAGGCGATAAGCATCGCGGTGCTGTGGCGCTGCCAGAATTCCATCGGCAGACGGAGCGTAATCATCGCCAGCGCGAAGGCCAGCACAATGTACAGGCCATCACGCTTAGCAAACAGGAACGGATCGTTCGCCAGACGCTGTCCAACCGGCATCGAGGCCGAGGTCACCATGATAAAGCCGATCGCTGCCAGGCCAAAGGTCAGCCACAGCAGCATCCGGTCATACATCACCAGACTGTCGTTATCTTTCGGGCGCGAGCCCATCACCCAGCCTTTCAGCGCGGCGAACAGCCAGGCGAAGATAAACATCCCCGGCAGTCGCGGCAGTCTCAACCGAGGCAGGCTCAGTTGCGGCATTCTCAGGCGTGGGAGAGAAAAACGCATCAACCTAACTCCTTCGCCAGACGGGCAAAAATATCGCCCCGTTGTTCAAAGTTTTTAAACTGATCCAGACTCGCACAGGCCGGCGACAGGAGAACCATATCGCCAGCTTTCACCAGAGTCGCAATCTGGCGCATCGCCTGTTCCATGGTCTCGGTTTGTACCGCCACCTCAGGACGCAGTTCGGCAAGCTCGGCGCCGTCGCGACCAAAGCAGTACAGGCGGATACGATCGCCGCCAAGATAGCGCTTCAGCGGGGTGAAATCAGCGGACTTGCCGTCGCCGCCCAGCAGAAGATACAACGTGCCATCAAGCTGCAGTCCGTTCAGCGCCGCCTCGGTACTACCGACGTTGGTTGCCTTGGAGTCGTTAATCCAGCGTACGCCGTTGTGATCCAGCACCAGCTGGAAACGATGTGCCAGACCGGTAAAAGTGGTCAATGCCTTCAGGCTACTGGCCCGCGGCAGACCCGCGGCATCCGCCAGCGCCAGCGCCGCCAGGGCGTTACTGTAATTATGCTGGCCGGTGAGAGGCATCTCTTTCACATTGAGGACTTTCTCACCTTTGACGCGCAGCCAGGTTTCGCCCTGCTGACGGTTAAGGTGGTAGTCACCAACATCCACACCAAAACTGATGCAGCGATCGTCCGCCCCGCGTACCGGCATGGTGAGCGCATCGTCTGCATTCACCACGCAGGTCTGTGCATTCTCGTAAATCCGCAGCTTCGCCGCACGATACTGCTGCAGACCCAGCGGGTAGCGGTCCATATGGTCCTCAGTCACGTTGAGGATGGTTGCTGCCACCGCCCGCAGGCTGGAGGTGGTTTCCAGCTGAAAGCTGGAGAGTTCCAGGACGTAAAGCTCGCGATCGGTGTCCAGCAGCATCAGCGCCGGCAGGCCGATATTGCCGCCCACGCCGACGTTAACCCCGGCCGCTTTCGCCATCTCGCCCACCAGCGTAGTGACGGTGCTTTTACCGTTAGAACCGGTGATGGCGATAATCGGCGCCTGCGCTTCACGGCAGAACAGTTCGATATCGCCAACGATTTCTACACCTGCATCGGCCGCCGCGCTGAGCGAAGGATGGGCCAGCGCAATTCCCGGACTGGCGACAATCAGATCCGCCGCCAGCAGCCAGGTATCATTGAGTCCGCCGACATGGCACTCGACCGATTCGGGTAATTTATCCAGGCCCGGAGGCGCGACGCGGGTATCCATCACGCGCGGGATAACGCCGCGCGCCATGAAAAAGTCCACGCAAGACAGGCCGGTCATGCCCAGCCCAATAATGACGACTTTTTTACCCTGATAATCTGCCATGATTAACGTACCTTCAGCGTCGCCAGGCCAATCAGCACCAGCATCAGCGAAATAATCCAGAAGCGCACGATAACGCGCGGTTCCGGCCAGCCTTTCAGTTCATAGTGGTGGTGAATCGGCGCCATACGGAAGATGCGCTGGCCGCGCAGCTTGAATGAGCCGACCTGCAGGATCACCGACAGGGTTTCCACGACGAAAACGCCGCCCATGATCACCAGCAGGAACTCCTGACGCAGCAGCACGGCAATAATGCCCAGCGCGCCGCCGAGCGCCAGCGAACCGACGTCGCCCATAAAGACCTGCGCCGGATAGGTGTTAAACCACAGGAACCCCAGCCCCGCGCCGACAATCGCCGTACAAACGATCACCAGCTCGCCGGCATGGCGCAGATATGGAATGTGCAGATAGTTGGCGAAGTTCATGTTGCCGGTGGCCCATGCCACCAGCGCAAAGCCCGCGGCAACGAAAACGGTCGGCATAATCGCCAGGCCGTCGAGGCCGTCGGTCAGGTTGACCGCATTGCCGGTACCGACGATAACGAAGTAAGCCAGCAGGATATAGAACAGGCCCAGCTGCGGCATCACGTCTTTAAAGAACGGCACCACCAGCTCGGTTGCTGGGGTGTCTTTCCCCGCCAGATACAGCGCGAAGGCCACGCCCAGGGCGATCACCGACATCCAGAAATACTTCCAGCGGGCAATCAGGCCTTTGGTATCTTTGCGCACGACTTTACGGTAATCGTCAACAAAGCCGATGATCCCGTAGCCGATTAATACCGTTAGTACGCACCAGACGTAGGGGTTGGACGGATAGGCCCACAGCAGAACGGACACGGTGATCGCGGTGAGGATCATGATCCCGCCCATGGTCGGCGTGCCGCGTTTGCTGAAGTGGGACTCAGGACCGTCGTTACGTACGACCTGACCAAAGGAGAGTTTTTGCAGACGGGCGATCATGCGCGGGCCCATCCACAACGAGATGAACAGCGCGGTCAGCAGGCTGACAATGGCGCGAAACGTCAGATAGGAAAAGACGTTAAAGCCGGAATAATATTTGACCAAATGTTCGGCCAGCCATACTAACATGTCCCAGTCTCCTGTAATGCGCGTACTACCTCTTCCATGGCGGCACTACGTGAACCCTTCACTAAAATGGTCATTATCTTATGCTCCGCCAGCAGCTCGCGCAGGCGAGCCACCACGGCGGCTTTATCGTTAAAATGTTCGCCCACGCCGCTGGCGCGGCTGATATCCGCACTCAAAGTGCCGACGCTGAGGACACAATCCAGACCCGCGGCTTTCGCCGCTTCGCCGACTTCGCGATGACAGGCCGCGCTTTCCGCGCCAAGCTCCGCCATATCGCCGACGACCATCGTCCGGAAGCCGGGCATCTCTGACAGCACCTGCACCGCTGCGGTCATCGAACCGACGTTAGCGTTATAGGAGTCATCCAGCAGCAGCTGGCTCTCATTAAGCTGGATCGGAAACAGACGTCCCGGAACGGCCTGCAGCTGCGCCAGCCCGGCTTTTACCGCCGCCAGATCGGCGCCTACCGCCATCGCCAGCGAGGTCGCCGCCAGCGCGTTAGCGATGTTGTGACGACCCGGTAGCGGCAGCAGCACGTCAACGTTGCCGGTTGGCGTCTGCAGCGTAAACTCGGTGCCGCGGCTGGTGATCTGCACGTTGGTTGCCGTGAAATCGCTGTTGGCCGCGTTCGGCGAGAAGCGCCACACTTTGCGATCGCCAATCACCGCCTGCCAGTTCAGCCAGTCGTTATTGTCGGCATTGAGAATAGCGATGCCATTTTCCGGCAGACCGGTATAGATTTCGCCCTTGGCCTTCGCCACGCCTGCCAGCGAGCCGAAGCCTTCGAGGTGCGCGGCAGCAAGGTTGTTAACCAGCGCCGCTTCCGGATGCGTCAGACTGACGGTCCAGGCGATTTCGCCCTGGTGGTTGGCGCCAAGTTCAATCACCGCGTACTGATGCTCTTTGGTCAGACGCAGCAGGGTCATCGGTACGCCGATATCGTTGTTCAGGTTGCCGGCGGTATACAGCGTGTTGCCGCACTGGCTGAGGATCGCCGCGGTCATCTCTTTGACCGAGGTTTTGCCCGACGAGCCGGTCAGGGCGACGACGCGGGTCGGTACCTGCTGACGCACCCAGGCGGCTAACTCACCGAAAGCCTGCCGGGTATCTTTCACGATCACCTGAGGGAGATCGCAGGCCAATGGGCGGCTAACCAGCAGCGCGCCGGCGCCAGCGGCTTTCGCCTGTTCGGCAAAATCATGGGCATCGAAACGCTCGCCTTTCAGCGCCACAAACAGGCAGCCCGCCGTCACTTTACGGGTATCGGAGGTCACCTCGTCGATAGCGATATCGCTACCCTGCAGTTCGCCATGGGTGATAGCGGCGAGCTGGCTTAACGTAAAGCGAATCATGCTACCGCTCCCAGCAGACGCGCGACGGTCACGCGGTCGGAATAATCCAGACGACGGTTACCGACGATCTGGTAATCTTCATGGCCTTTACCCGCTACCAGCACAACGTCGTTCGCTTTCGCCTGCATGACGGCATTAGTCACTGCTTCCGCGCGGCCTTCCATCACCTTCGCATGACCCGCATCGAGCATGCCGGCCAGAATATCGTTGATAATCGCCCGCGGCTCTTCGGTGCGCGGGTTATCATCGGTCACCACGACGATATCGGCGAACTCTTCCGCAATCGCCCCCATCAGCGGACGCTTGCCTTTATCACGGTCGCCGCCGCAGCCGAAAACGCACCACAGCTTGCCGCTGCAGTGCAGACGCGCAGCCTGCAGCGCTTTTTCCAGCGCATCAGGCGTATGGGCATAATCCACCACCACGGCCGGTTTACCCGGCGCACTGAACACTTCCATACGGCCGCACACCGGCTGTAAACGCGCGGCGGTTTTCAGCAGATCCGCCAGCGGATAGCCCAGCGCCAGCAGCGTGGCCAGCGCCAGCAGCAGGTTGCTGACGTTAAAGGCACCCATCAGACGGCTTTCGATTTCACCCTGACCCCAGCTGGAGTCAAACTGGATAGTGGCGCCGCTGTCGTGATAATTGACCGCGGTCGTCTTCAGCCAGCGGCCGTGGCAGTTCGGATTGATGTGATCTTCCATCGATACCGCCACCGCATCCGGTAACTTCGCCAGCCAGCGACGGCCGACTTCATCGTCCGCGTTGACGATAGCCTGGCCGCTATGGTGGGTGGAGTACAGCAGCCATTTCGCCGCTTCGTAGTGTTCCATGTCGCCATGGTAGTCCAGGTGATCCCGGCTCAGGTTAGTAAACACCGAGGCGGCAAACTGCAGTGCCGCCACGCGGTGCTGCACCAGACCGTGGGATGAGACTTCCATCGCGCCGAAGGTAGCCCCTTGCTCGACCAGACTGGAGAGCACATGCTGAACGTCTACCGCAGAACCGGTGGTGTTTTCGGTCGGCACGACTTTATCCAGCAGGCCGTTGCCCACGGTCCCCATCACCGCGCTGGTTTCGCCCAGCAGCTTCGCCCACTGCGCCAGCAGTTGGGTGGTAGTGGTTTTCCCGTTGGTTCCGGTTACGCCAACCAGACGCAGCTGCTGCGACGGCTGATGATAAAAACGCCCGGCCAGGGCCGACAAACGTTCGTTAAGCTGGCTCAGGAAGATAACCGGTACGCCGTGCATTTCACGGATTTCACCGTCTTCGGCCTCACCCTGTGCTTCAGCAATAATGGCAGCCACACCTTGCGCTATCGCCTGCGGGATATAACGACGCCCGTCCGCCTGATGACCCTGTACCGCGATAAAGAGATCGCCGGAAGCAGCCACCCGGCTGTCCAGCGTCATCTCTCGCAGAATGCGCTCCGGTGCGTTTGGCACCCACGGAGCGAGTAGGTCGCGCAAATTACGATCTGCCACCTGTTCCCTCGCCTTGATTAATTACAAATTCACTTTTTTCGCCCGTTGCCAGCGCATCCGGTTCGATGTTCATGGTGCGCAATACGCCGCCCATGATGGCACCGAAGACCGGCGCGGAAACGGCGCCACCGTAGTATTTACCTGCCTGCGGGTCGTTGATCACCACCACCAGCGCGAAGCGCGGATGGCTGGCGGGCGCAACGCCTGCGGTGTAAGCAATATATTTGTTGATATAGCGGCCATCCGGCCCCACTTTTTTCGCCGTACCGGTTTTAATCGCGATGCGATAGCCTTTGATCGCCGCTTTCACGCCGCCGCCGCCGGGCAGCGCCACGCTTTCCATCATATGGACGACGGTACGAACGAGTGATTCCGGGAAGACGCGCTCGCCCGGAACCGGTGGATCAACCTTGGTAATCGACAGCGGACGATAGATGCCGTAACTGCCAATCGTTGCGTAGACTCGCGCTAACTGTAACGGGGTTACCATTAGCCCGTAGCCGAAAGAAAAGGTGGCCCTCTCTATGTCAGACCACCGTTGTTTTTGAGGATATAAGCCACTGCGTTCTCCGACCAACCCCAAATTGGTCGCCTTTCCAAGCCCAAAACGTGAGTAAGTATCTACTAACGCTGAGGACGGCATCGCTAACGCCAGCTTAGAAACACCGACGTTACTCGACTTCTGCAGCACCCCGGTCAGGGTCAATTCGCTATAGCGTGCCACGTCTTTGATTTCGTGGCCGTTAATTCGATAAGGGACTGTGTTGAGTACGGTATTCTCATTGACGATACCGCGCTGCAGCGCGGTCATCACCACCATCGGTTTGACCGTTGAACCCGGTTCGAACACATCGGTGATGGCGCGGTTACGCATGGTGTCTTTTGCCGTACCAGCAAAGTTATTCGGGTTATAAGATGGGCTATTGGCCATAGCCAGCACTTCACCGGTGTTAACGTCTACTAACACGGCGCTGCCCGACTCGGCTTTGTTAAAGGCCACGGCGTTGTTCAGCTCGCGATAGACCAGCGCCTGCAGGCGTTCGTCGATACTCAGCGCCAGATTGTGCGCCGCCTGGCTGTCGGTAGAAGAGATGTCTTCAATCACCCGGCCATAGCGGTCTTTACGCACGATACGTTCGCCCGGCTGACCGGTGAGCCATTTATCAAAGCTTTTTTCGACCCCTTCAATCCCCTGGCTATCAACGTTGGTGAAGCCAATGAGGTGAGCGGTTACTTCGCCTGAAGGATAGTAACGGCGAGACTCTTCGCGCAGATGAATCCCCGGCAGCTTCAGTTTTTTGATGTAGTCGGCCATATCAGGGTTAACCTGACGTGCCAGATAGATAAAACGCATCCGCGGATTGGTATTGATGCGCGTTGCCAGCTGATCCAGCGGCATATTGAGGGCATCCGCCAGCGCCTTCCAGCGCGTATCCAGGGTGACGCCGCCGGCGTCGTGGAGTTCCTTCGGATCGGCCCAGATAGCTTTCACCGGCACGCTGACCGCCAGCGGCCGTCCGGAACGGTCGGTAATCATCCCGCGCGCGGTCGATACCTCCTGCACGCGCAGCGAGCGCATATCGCCCTGACGCACCAGCATATCCGGGCTAACCACCTGCAACCAGGCGACGCGCCCGAGCAGAAAAGCCAGCGCCAGCAGAATGCAGCCGCACAGCAACGCAAAACGCCAACTGATAAAGTTGGCCTGTTCTTCCTGACGTTTTGCTTTTGGCGTTTTTGGCGCTGCTTTCATCCGTCGCAATAATCCTTATTTCTGTACAACGATATTTTCTTGTGATGGATCGACATGTTGCATCTGCAACTTCTCGGTCGCGATCCGCTCAACCCGGCTGTGATCGCCGAGCGCGTTCTCTTCGAGGATCAGGTTGCGCCACTCAATGTCCAAAGCATCGCGTTCCAGAACCAGCTGTTCACGCTGCGCGGTCAACAGGCGCGTGTGATGCGCGGTGGTGACCACAGTAATCGCCGTAATAATGATGCAAATGAACAGGCAGAGTGGCAGCTTCCCAAACCGCAGGAGGTCGTCACCGATCACGCCAGGCAAAGCATGGCGCTCGTTGCTTCCTATCGACCCTTTAACCTTGCTTAAGGCCTCTGTCACTCTGCCGATCATGCGTTCGTCCTCTCTGCAATACGCAGCACTGAACTACGGGCACGTGGATTCTCTGCCACCTCTTCTTCGCCCGGCATCAACTTGCCTAGTGCTCGCAGCTCACGGCCGCCCAGTTTTTTGAGCTGCGCTTCGGTCATCGGTATTCCTGCCGGAACCTGCGGACCGCGACTTTGCTCACGCATAAAGCGTTTCACAATGCGATCTTCCAGCGAATGAAAACTAATGATCGACAGCCGCCCACCCGGGGCCAGCACGCTGAGCGAGCTTTTTAGCGCCTGCTCTATCTCCTCCAGTTCACTGTTTACCCAAATGCGCACCGCCTGGAAGGTACGGGTCGCGGGATGTTTGTGCTTATCTTTTACCGGCATCGCAGCGGCGATGACCTCCGCCAGCTCTTTGGTACGGGTCATCGGTTCAATCCGATTACGTTCAACGATCGCCCGGGCGATACGCTTACCGAAACGCTCTTCGCCAAAGGTTTTGATTACCCAGGCGATATCGGCTTCTTCAGCCGTCTGCAGCCATTCGGCCGCGGACTGACCGCGCGTTGGATCCATGCGCATATCCAGCGGCCCGTCACGCATAAAGGAAAAGCCGCGCTCCGCGTCATCAAGCTGCGGGGAGGAGACGCCGAGATCGAGCAAAATGCCGTCGATTTTGCCGGTAAGATTGCGCTCGGCGACATAGTCTGCGAGCTGTGAAAAGGGACCATGCACGATGGAAAAGCGGGGATCATCGATGGTTTGCGCGACGGCAATGGCCTGCGGATCGCGATCAATTGCCAGCAGGCGTCCTTCCGCCCCCAGTTGGGAGAGGATCAGGCGCGAGTGGCCACCGCGACCAAAAGTACCATCAATATAGATACCGTCTGGACGAATATTGAGGCCATTCACGGCTTCATCCAGAAGTACCGTAGTGTGTTTAAAATTTTCCATCATTTTTATAAGGACAAATCCTGCAGGCGCTCCGACAGTTCACCGGTCGCGGACTGCTCAGCGTCGATATCTTCCTTGACCCGTTGATACCAGGTCGTTTCGTCCCACAGTTCAAATTTATTAAACTGCCCGACCAGCATCACTTCTTTTGTCAGCCCGGCATGTTGCCGTAACACCGGCGCAATCAATAAGCGACCGGCATTATCCATCTGACATTCGCTGGCATGACCCAGAAGCAGACGCTGCACGCGCCGCTCAACGGGATTCATGCTCGATAAACGCGACAATTTCTGCTCGATGACTTCCCATTCAGGCAATGGATAAAGCAGCAGGCACGGGTGATGAATGTCAATGGTGCATACCAATTGACCGGCAGCGTCCTCGATCAGCCCATCGCGATAGCGCGTTGGCACGGCCAGGCGGCCTTTGCTGTCGAGATTGACTAACGTTGCTCCACGGAACATGCCAGCCTCACCCCTTTTCGCCACTTTACCCCACAAATTCCCACCAGAAGGAGTTTACGGAGCGGAGGAAAAGCTTGTCAAGCCAGCACGGATGCCAACGGAGCTCAAAAACCCATTATTTACAGCCGACATTAGCCCTGATGAAAAAATCATCAACAGGCGAGGCAAATTAACGTTATGAATACGTGTAAGAAAATAACCAACAAACTCGTAACAGTTATAAACAGCAAAATATCTTCGGCGGGAAAATATAAAGTGTCAGTTTGCGACGCGAGCGGCATTTTAGGCCATTATGCCGGCCGTTAACAGTACCTGTTGCTGGCTGAAGGGCCGACCAGATGCGGGATAAGGTGAGAGAGCGGAACCGGCGTGAACAAAATGAGTGTTAATTCAGCAATTAACCCGGTGAATGTAACAAAATAATACAATTAAAGGCCGGATAAACATTTTCCAGGCGCTGTTTTGCCTGACAAAACGTTTGCTCAGGAATAAACAAAATAACGCGTAAAAAAGTTTAGGGATTTGTCTGAAATATATTCAGTTTTGCTTTTTTGACATCCGTTGCCTGATTTATCGCCAAAGGCCTGCCTTGTGGCAGGCCTGCCAGGAATAATCCTGGTCGCTGGCGATCTTTTGCCGTTAACGGCGATTCAGGCTGCCGCGGCGATAGAGATTACGGCGAATACGGCTGAGGCCCGGCTTCGGCTTGCGCGGTTCATCAAGGCTGGCGAGGACGATCTCCAGCACTCGTTCAGCCACATCGCGGTGACGCTGCGCCACGGCCAGTACCGGACACTGCAGGAAATCGAGGAGTTCGTTATCACCAAAGGTGGCGATTGCCAACTCGGAAGGCAGCTTGCCCTCGCGGCGCAAGGTCACATCCATCACGCCCTGCAGCAGTGGGAAAGAGGTGGTAAACAGCGCCTGTGGCATCGGATGCGTTTCCAGCCATTTCTCAAATAACTGGGCCGCCGCTTCACGCTCATAGCTGTTGGCATAGAGATAGTGTACCTCGCGCGGATCGTCCTGCCAGGCTTTGCGGAAGCCCTGTTCGCGCAGGAAGCTCACCGACAGCTCCGGCAACGCCCCGAGATAAAGCACCGTTTCGCCCGGGAAAGTCCGCAACTCAGCAGCGAGCATCTCAGCGTCATCCTGGTCAGCGCCTACCACGCTGGTGAAGTGCTCGCGATCAAGGGCGCGGTCGAGGGCGACGATCGGAAATGGGTCGTTGGCCCAGCGCTGATAGAAAGGATGCTCCGGCGGCAGCGAGGTGGAGACGATAATCGCGTCAACCTGACGCTGCAGCAGGTGCTCAATGCAGCGCATTTCGTTATCAGGTTGATCCTCTGAACAGGCTATCAGCAGCTGATAGCCGCGCTGGCGTGCCTGACGTTCCAGATAATTTGCAATACGGGTATAGCTGGTGTTTTCCAGATCCGGAATCACCAGGCCGATAGAGCGTGTGCGTCCTGCACGCAGGCCAGCAGCGACCGCATTCGGATGATAGTTGTGCTCTCGCACCACAGCCATCACCTTCTCGACCGTTTTGTCGCTTACACGGTACTGCTTCGCTTTGCCATTAATCACATAGCTCGCGGTGGTTCTTGAAACACCGGCCAGCCGGGCGATTTCATCCAGTTTCACAATTGCCCCTTGGGTAAGAAGTGCCAAACATAACCATTATTCAGGTAAGGAACCCTTTTTATAACATCTAAACGCAGAATAGTTAGTGCAGCAACCGCTTTCGCTTACAGTTCCTACTGATTTCGCAAAAAAAATAGCCCGACAGTCGCTGTCGGGCTATTTTTACATCAGTTCCCGCTCATTAGCGCATGATTTTATCACCGCGAGACAGGCCAACCACGCCGGAGCGAGCCACTTCCACGATCCGAGCGACATCGCGCAGCGAAGCGAGAAAAGCATCAAGCTTATCGCTGGTACCGGCGAGCTGCACGGTATAGATAGCAGGCGTCACGTCAATAATCTGACCACGAAAGATTTCCGTGTTGCGCTTCACTTCTTCTCGGCCATAGCCGCTGGCCTGAACCTTCACCAGCATGATTTCGCGCTCAACATGAGCCCCCTGCCCCAGCTCACTAACCCGCAGGACATCCACCAGCTTGTGCAGCTGTTTTTCGATCTGCTCGATCGCTTTTTCATCGCCCACAGTCTGGATGGTCATCCTGGAGAGAGTGGGGTCGTCCGTCGGCGCGACAGTCAGGCTTTCTATATTATAGCCGCGCTGGGAAAAGAGGCCGATAACGCGGGACAAAGCGCCCGATTCGTTTTCCAGTAATACCGATAATATCCGGCGCATAATCAGGTCCTCTCCGTTTTGCTCAACCACATCTCATCCATGCTGCCGCCGCGGATCTGCATGGGGTACACATGCTCACTGCCGTCGACGGTGACATCGACAAACACCAGCCGGCGCTGGCGCACCTGCTCCAGCGCTTCAGCCAGCTTCGGCTCCAGCTCCTGCGGCTCGCTGATGCGGATCCCGACGTGACCATAGGCTTCCGCCAGACGGACAAAGTCCGGTAGCGATTCCATATAGGACTGTGAGTGACGCCCGGAATAAAGCATATCCTGCCACTGCTTCACCATTCCGAGATAACGGTTGTTGAGGTTAAGCACCAGTACCGGCAGTTCGTACTGCAGCGCAGTAGAGAGTTCCTGAATGTTCATCTGGATACTGCCGTCGCCGGTGACGCAGACCACCATTTCGTCCGGCAGGGCCATTTTGACCCCCAGCGCAGCCGGTAAGCCGAAGCCCATGGTGCCGAGACCGCCGGAGTTAATCCAGCGCCGCGGTTTGTCAAAAGGATAATAGAGTGCAGCGAACATCTGATGCTGACCTACATCGGAAGTGACGTAGGCATCACCATGCGTCAGACGCCAGATCGTTTCAATGACCGCCTGCGGCTTGATCTTATCGCTCTGCTCGTCGTAACGCAGACAATGGCGGGCGCGCCATTGCTCAATCTGCTGCCACCAGTCACGAATGTCATCCAGCGGCTGCTGCGCCTCTTCCTGCTCTAACAGCTCCAGCATCTGCTCCAGCACCAGGCGTGCATCGCCGACGATCGGCACATCCGCCGGTACCGTTTTCGAGATTGAGGTCGGATCGATATCAATATGCAGTACCGTCGCGTTCGGACAGTACTTGGCCAGATTATTGGTTGTCCTATCGTCGAAACGCACACCAACGGCGAAAATGACGTCTGAATGGTGCATCGTCATGTTGGCTTCATAGGTACCATGCATCCCCAACATCCCCAGCGCTTGCGCATGCGTCGCCGGGAAAGCGCCGAGTCCCATCAGGGACGAGGCTACCGGTAGCTTCAGCTTTTCCACCAGCTCGCGCAGCTGAGGTTCGCAATGCGCATTGATCGCCCCGCCGCCGACATAAACGACCGGTTTTTTCGCCGCCACCAGGGTCTGCAGGGCACGTTTAATCTGTCCTTTATGACCGCTGGTCGTCGGATTATACGAACGCATACTGACCGAATCTGGCCAGGCGTACGGCAACTTTTTCGCCGGATTGAGAATATCTTTCGGCAGATCGACCACTACCGGCCCGGGACGACCGCTGGCCGCCAGCCAGAAAGCTTTCTTCAGTACGCCCGGAATATCTTCAGTCTGCTTCACCAGAAAACTGTGTTTTACCACCGGCCGGGAAATACCGACCATATCGCACTCCTGGAAAGCATCGTAGCCGATAAGCGATGTCGCCACCTGCCCGGAGAGGATCACCAGTGGGATGGAGTCCATATAAGCCGTCGCGATACCAGTGATCGCGTTCGTCGCCCCCGGGCCTGAGGTGACCAGCACCACGCCGACCTCTCCAGTCGCCCGTGCCAGACCATCCGCCATATGCACTGCGGCCTGCTCATGACGAACCAGCACATGATCGATACCGCCAAGGGTATGTAACGCATCATAGATATCGAGGACCGCGCCTCCGGGATAGCCGAATACTTGCTTGACGCCCTGATCGACAAGCGATTGGACGACCATCTCGGCTCCTGACAACATCTCCATGGTTTGCCTCCAGGCTTATTGTTTTACGACAGCGGAATTCAATTTCCGCGCGCTCGCACGATGCGAAGGAAAACCCTCCGCACTGAGGTGAATGGACTGCCTGCCACTACCATAACTGCTCGCCAGCGGGCAGGCAATTCGCCACCAGGCTAGCTTTCCTTGCGTAATAAGAAGAAAAGAAAGCGGAGAGATGAAAATATGGTGGAATGCTTCAGAGATAAGAAAAGGGAATAGTAAATACTCGGGGAAAAGGCGCGTTTACAGGAATTGATCCATTTTTCATGCACGCGTCAAGCCATGCCGACAACGTGAACAGAATAAAATTCTGCATTATCGAATTTTAATCATATAAAAAAAAAGGAGCCGAAGCTCCTTTCACCCCTGCGCCATGACTTAGCGCTTACAAATATCCACCAGCAGCTCTTCCATCCATTGGTGGCCTTTATCACGACCGGCGGCTTCATGCCAGGAGAGATAGCAGGTCCGGCTGTTAACCTTCAACGGCAACGGTAATATTTGCAGTGCTAATTGGTCGGCATACTCATTAGCCAGCCAGCGCGGTGCAATGGCAACCATCTGCGTTTGTGATACCACGTTTAATACGCTGACCATGGCATTTCCCTGATAGGCGATTCGCGCCTGTTTGTCGGCAGTGTCATACCACGGCTGGCTGAATGATGCATACCGGTCGAGAGCGACAGCAGCATGCTCTTCCTGGTAAATATCAGCCTCCATGACCGGCCCGGAAATACGAGGATGGTGGTGACTGGCAACCAAAACCATTTCATCTTTGAATAACGGCACGCAGGCAAACTCAGGGCGTCGGAACTCCTCATAGCTAATGACAAATTCCGTTTCCTGATAACGTAACTGATGTTCTGTATTTTGATTCAGCGCGGATTTAAAGACCAAATGAATATTGGGTGCGATCTCAGCGACTTTATTAAAAATGACCGATGTCAGGATGTTATCCAGCGGACTGCATACGCATAGATGGAAAACGCGCTCACTGCTCAGCGGTTCAAAACCGGATCCCGGCAGTTCGTTTTGCACCAGCTGCAGCGCCTGACGAACCGAACCAAACAGCTGATAGGCCCGCGCTGTTGGCTGGATGCCGCGGCCATAGCGCACAAACAGTTCGTCATTAAACATCACCTTCAGGCGCGATACGGCATTGCTCACTGCGGGCTGCGACATGCCGAGTGCATGGGCCGCACGGGTAATATTCTGCTCTTGCATAACCGCATCAAAAACGGTGAGCAGATTGAGATCAACCATCCGTAGTTGAGGTTTAACGACTTCCTGTCCGGGGGCTGTTTTATATTCTGGACTTTCAATTAACATATCTAACTCCGCCGTCACGATGAATTCCCTTTACTAAATCACTATAATTAGCGTCAAAAATATCATTTATCATGTAAATGACATTTGCAAAATAGCAAAGGAGATTTTTAGGAATATATCAAGGCTATGAGTGGCAGTGAAAAAAGGTACTTACGGGAAAAATAAACCACTTAAACCATACCAATTACTTAATGATGATGAGTGTAACCATAAACCACAAAAATAAAAACAGCACCGACAGTTAAGTGTAATTTAAGCATTAATAAAGCATTTTATTTTTAATACCATAAAATTAACAAGCCATTATCATTGAAAAATATTCCGTTAGCGCTCGAATACATTCACATGAAAAATAAATTTAATATTTTCATTCAGATAGCGCTTTCTTGCCGTCTCGAGCACCGCTCCCGATTGACGACATGTTGAATGCAAAGCATTTTTTCAAATGAAACAAATGCGGGCCTCGCCGCGCGAGTCCAAAAAAGGATCTTCGGCAAAACAGGTACTGTATCAGCACATTTTGCTAATTCCGTCAGTCAGTGCAAACCGCTTTTTCCGCGTCAGGGGTTGACTTTAAAACGGCTATCCAGTAACTCTAAAAGCATAACGATTTCATCTGGAGTTTGACGCAATGATTCGCACCACTCGTATCACCAGCCTACTACTACTAAACGCATGCCATTTGCGCGGTAGGCTGTTGGGCGACGTTCAGCGTTAAGTCATCTTCCAGCAAGACTATAAAACCCGCGCCTTGGCGCGGGTTTTTTTATGCTCGTCAACAAGGCGCCAGGACACAGACTAAGGATCCAAACCATGAGCCAGCAAGTCATTATTTTCGATACGACCTTACGTGATGGCGAACAAGCGTTACAGGCAAGCCTGAGTGTCAAAGAGAAACTGCAGATCGCTCTGGCCCTTGAGCGGATGGGTGTCGATGTAATGGAGGTCGGTTTCCCGGTTTCCTCTCCGGGCGATTTTGAATCAGTGCAAACCATCGCGCGCACCATTAAAAACAGCCGTGTTTGCGCCCTGGCGCGCTGCGTCGAGAAAGACATCGACGTGGCGGCGGAATCCTTAAAGGTAGCCGAAGCTTTCCGCATCCATACCTTTATTGCCACCTCGCCGATGCACATCGCCACCAAACTGCGCAGTACCCTGGATGAAGTCATTGAGCGTGCGGTCTATATGGTGAAGCGGGCGCGCAACTATACTGACGACGTTGAATTCTCCTGTGAAGACGCCGGCCGTACGCCGATTGCCGATCTGGCTCGCGTCGTGGAAGCGGCAATCAACGCTGGCGCCACCACCATCAATATCCCGGATACCGTCGGCTACACCATGCCGTTCGAATACGCCAACATCATCAGCGGCCTGTATGAGCGCGTACCGAATATCGACAAAGCGATTATTTCCGTCCACACCCATGATGACCTGGGTATCGCCGTCGGTAACGCCCTCGCCGCCGTCCACGCCGGGGCGCGCCAGGTCGAAGGCGCGATGAACGGTATTGGCGAGCGCGCCGGAAACTGCGCGCTGGAAGAAGTGATCATGGCAATCAAAGTGCGCAAAGACATCATGAATGTGCACACCAACATTAATCATCATGAAATCTGGCGCACCAGCCAGACCGTCAGCCAAATCTGCAATATGCCGATCCCGGCCAACAAAGCTATCGTCGGCACCGGCGCCTTCGCCCACTCCTCTGGCATCCACCAGGACGGCGTGCTGAAGAACCGCGAAAACTACGAGATCATGACCCCGGAATCTATCGGCCTGAACCAGGTGCAGCTGAACCTGACCTCCCGCTCCGGCCGCGCGGCGGTAAAACACCGGATGGAAGAGATGGGCTACCAGGAGAGCGATTACAACTTGGATCATCTGTACGACGCGTTCCTGAAGCTGGCGGACAAAAAGGGCCAGGTCTTTGATTACGATCTGGAAGCGCTGGCGTTTATTAACAAACAACAGGAAGAGCCGGAGCATTTCCGTCTGGATTACTTCAACGTCCAGTCCGGCTCCAGCGATATCGCTACCGCATCGATCAAGCTGGTCTGCGGGGATGAAGTCAAAACTGAAGCCGCCAACGGCAATGGTCCGGTTGACGCTATCTACCAGGCGATTAACCGCGTTACCGATTACAACATTGAATTAGTGAAGTATGGCTTAAGCGCGAAAGGTCACGGCAAAGACGCCCTGGGCCAGGTGGATATCGTGGTTGACTATAACGGCCGCCGCTTCCATGGCGTCGGTCTGGCAACGGATATCGTTGAGTCGTCAGCAAAAGCCATGGTACACGTACTGAACAATATCTGGCGCGCCGCCGAAGTCGAAAAAGAATTGCAACGCAAAGCTCAGAATAAAGAGAACAATAAGGAAACCGTGTAATGTCGAAGAATTACCATATTGCCGTTTTGCCGGGTGATGGCATTGGCCCGGAAGTGATGAACCAGGCGATGAAAGTACTGGAAGCCGTGCGTCAACGTTTTGCCATGCACATTACTACCAGCCAATACGATGTCGGCGGGATTGCCATCGACCGCCAGGGTACCCCCCTGCCGCAGGCGACCGTCGCCGGATGCGAACAAGCCGATGCGATCCTGTTCGGCTCCGTTGGCGGCCCGAAATGGGAACATTTACCGCCTGCCGAGCAGCCAGAGCGTGGCGCGCTGCTGCCGCTGCGTAAACACTTCAAACTGTTCAGCAACCTGCGCCCGGCCAAACTGTATCAGGGGCTGGAAGCGTTCTGTCCGCTGCGTGCCGATATTGCTGCCAACGGCTTCGACATTCTCTGCGTTCGCGAACTCACCGGCGGCATTTACTTCGGCCAGCCGAAAGGCCGCGAAGGCAGCGGTCAACATGAGAAAGCCTTTGATACCGAGGTGTATCACCGCTTTGAGATCGAACGTATCGCGCGCATCGCTTTTGAATCCGCCCGTAAGCGTCGTCACAAAGTGACTTCCATCGATAAAGCTAACGTCCTGCAGTCGTCCATTCTGTGGCGCGAAATCGTCAGCGAGATTGGTAAAGAGTATCCGGACGTTGAGCTGGCACATATGTATATCGACAATGCCACCATGCAGTTGATTAAAGATCCGTCCCAGTTCGACGTGCTGCTGTGCTCCAACCTGTTTGGCGACATCCTCTCCGACGAGTGCGCGATGATCACCGGCTCGATGGGAATGCTGCCGTCCGCCAGCCTGAACGAAGAAGGTTTTGGTCTGTATGAGCCGGCGGGCGGTTCCGCACCGGATATCGCCGGTAAAAATATCGCCAACCCGATTGCGCAGATCCTCTCCCTGGCCCTGCTGTTGCGCTACAGCATGAATGCCAACGAGGCCGCTACCGCGATTGAAAACGCGATTAACCGCACTTTAGAAGAAGGCGTTCGTACCGGCGACTTAGCGCGCGGCGCGGCGGCGGTCAGCACTGATGAAATGGGCGATATTATTGCCCGCTATGTCGCAGAAGGGGTGTAATCATGGCGAAGACGTTATACGAAAAATTGTTTGATGCGCACGTGGTATATGAGGCGCAAAACGAAACCCCGCTGCTGTATATCGATCGTCACCTGGTGCATGAAGTGACCTCGCCGCAGGCGTTTGATGGTCTGCGCGCGCACGGTCGCCAGGTACGCCAGCCGGGTAAAACCTTCGCCACCATGGATCACAACGTCTCGACGCAGACTAAAGATATTAACGCGTCCGGTGAGATGGCCCGCATCCAGATGCAGGAGCTGATTAAGAACTGTAAAGAGTTCGGCGTTGAACTGTACGATCTGAACCACCCATATCAGGGCATCGTTCACGTTATGGGCCCGGAACAAGGCGTCACCCTGCCGGGGATGACCATCGTCTGCGGCGACTCCCATACCGCTACTCACGGCGCATTCGGTGCGCTGGCGTTCGGCATCGGTACTTCCGAAGTGGAGCATGTACTGGCAACCCAGACCCTGAAGCAGGGCCGGGCGAAAACCATGAAAATCGAAGTGCAAGGCAAAGCGGCGCCGGGCATTACCGCCAAAGATATCGTGCTGGCGATCATTGGGAAAACCGGCAGCGCCGGCGGCACCGGCCACGTGGTTGAGTTCTGCGGCGAAGCGATTCGCGATCTGAGCATGGAAGGCCGCATGACCCTCTGTAACATGGCGATCGAGATGGGCGCGAAAGCGGGCCTGGTCGCGCCGGACGAAACCACCTTCAATTATGTACGGGGTCGTCTGCATGCGCCGAAAGGCAAAGATTTTGACGATGCCGTAGCATACTGGAAAACCCTGAAAACCGACGACGGCGCGACCTTTGATACGGTCGTGACGCTGCAGGCGGCAGAGATTGCCCCGCAGGTGACCTGGGGCACCAACCCGGGCCAGGTGATTTCGGTAACCGATATTATCCCCGATCCGACGTCGTTCAGCGATCCGGTGGAGCGCGCCAGCGCCGAGAAAGCGCTGGCCTATATGGGCCTGAAATCCGGCATCCCGCTGACGGAAGTGGCTATTGATAAAGTGTTTATCGGTTCCTGTACCAACTCGCGCATCGAAGATTTACGCGCCGCGGCAGAAATCGCCAAAGGTCGTAAAGTGGCGCCGGGTGTTCAGGCACTGGTGGTGCCGGGCTCCGGTCCGGTAAAAGCGCAGGCGGAAGCGGAAGGGCTGGACAAGATCTTTATCGAAGCCGGCTTTGAGTGGCGTTTACCGGGCTGTTCTATGTGCCTGGCGATGAACAACGACCGCCTGAATCCCGGCGAGCGTTGCGCCTCTACCAGCAACCGTAACTTTGAAGGCCGCCAGGGTCGCGGCGGACGCACGCATCTGGTAAGCCCGGCCATGGCCGCCGCGGCAGCCGTTACCGGTCATTTCGCCGATATCCGTAATCTGAAGTAAGGAGACCATCATGGCAGAGAAATTTACCCAACATACCGGCCTGGTGGTTCCGCTGGATGCTGCAAACGTCGATACCGATGCGATCATTCCTAAGCAGTTTTTGCAGAAAGTTACCCGCACAGGCTTTGGCGCGCACCTGTTTAACGACTGGCGTTTCCTCGACGATAAAGGTCAACAGCCAAACCCGGAATTTGTACTGAACTTCCCTGAGTACCAGGGCGCATCTATTCTGCTGGCGCGCGAAAACTTCGGCTGCGGCTCCTCACGCGAGCATGCACCATGGGCGCTGACCGATTATGGTTTTAAAGTCGTTATTGCTCCGAGCTTTGCCGATATCTTTTATGGCAACAGTTTCAACAACCAGCTGCTGCCGGTAACCCTCAGCGACGAGCAAGTCGATGAACTGTTCAAGCTGGTGCAAAGCAACCCGGGCATTCAGTTTGAAGTGGACCTGGAAGCGCAGGTGGTTAAAGCGGGGGATAAAACCTACAGCTTTAAGATCGACGACTTCCGCCGCCACTGCATGCTCAATGGTCTGGATAGCATCGGCCTGACGCTGCAGCATGAAGCGGCGATCTCCGACTACGAGCGGAAACTGCCGGCGTTTATGCACTAACCTTCGGGCCCGGTCTTTTGACCGGGCTTTTATTTTATTGCTGAGAAAACTGAGATCTCACGCACAAAAACAATATTATTTTCTTCATCACCCGAGCAAAATGCGGACCTGGTATACGCCATAAAGACGAATCATTTCGCTTTTTGCCTCTCCTTCCCGGCTGTTTTTTGTATTATCCCCTCACTGCAAGTAAAAATAAGGCACGAGTATTTACGATAAAAATATAACAATGTGAAAGAAGCGTTAATCCCATAGAGAACCCCTATAGCTCAGGACAAAAAAAAGCATTATTTTTCGATTTTTCTCCTCGTTATCTTCTCCCACAGAGAAATATTAACTAAGGATACGCCCGGGCCCCCGCATATCGGCCTCCCGGCCTCCTGTGGAGAGAAGAGATGAGCCACTACCCGCACCTTTTCAGTCCGTTGACCATCAACGGTATGACGTTAAAAAACCGCATTATTATGCCCCCGATGGGCACTAATATGGCTACGCTCAACGGCGAAGTCTCGCAGGAACAGCTTGAGTACTATGAACTTCGGGCCAAAGGCGGTACCGGGCTTATCACCATCGAAAACATCTGTATTGATTTCCCTTTCGCCTCCAACGGCACCACCCAGCTGCGTATCGATAACGATCAATACATTCCGCGGTTGTTTAAATTAACCGAGACCCTGCATAAACATGGGGCCTGCGTATCCATTCAGTTAAATCATGCGGGCGCTTCCGCTTACGCCTACCGACTGGAAGGCCAGACGCCGCTCTCTTCCTCCACCACGCCATCGAAGAAGCACGGTAATATTCCACGCCCGATGACCCATGAGGAAATTTATCACGCGGTAGAAAAATTTGGCGATGCCGCAGAACGCGTTCGTCGTGCGGGCTTCGACAGCGTCGAAATTCATGCCGGCCACTCCTATTTAATTAGCCAGTTTTTATCACCGTTATTTAATAAGCGTACCGATGAATTTGGCGGCAGCGTCGAAAACCGCACCCGGATATTAAGTCTGATTGTCGACAAAGTTCGCGCCTGCGTCGGGCCGCGTTTCCCGGTCAGCTTGCGCATCAGCGCCGATGACTTCCTTAAGGGCGGTAATACCCTCGAAGATTCCCTGCGCATTCTTGAGCTCTGTCAGGATAAGGTCGATATCATCAACGTCTCTGCGGCACAGAACGACAACCTGAATCTGCAGATCGATCAGATGTCGCTGGAGGATGGCTGGAAGCGCTATCTTTCCCGCGCGGTACGCGACAAATTCCATAAGCCCACGGTCATCGCCGGCAATATCCGCTCACCGCTGGTGGCCGAGGATATTCTCGCTAGCGGAGATGCCGATCTTATCGCTATTGGCCGCGGTCTGATTGCTGAACCGGAATGGGTACAGAAAGTACAAAGCGGTAATGAGCGTCTGATGCGTAAATGCATATCCTGCAACATCGGCTGCGCCGACCATCGTATCGCTCGCTCCCGCCCGCTGCGCTGCTCGATTAATCCGGATATCATTCATGGCGACGCCTACAAAATGCGCCGCGTCAATCGCGAGACTAACGTGGTGGTCATCGGCGCCGGTACCGCCGGGATGGTAGCCGCTTGCACCGCAGCGGAAGTCGGTTGCCATACCTGGCTGCTGGAAGCGAAAAACCACGTCGGCGGCCTCGCCAGCGAAATCTCCCGTCTGCCGGAGAAAAAACGCATCGCTGATTTCCCGCAGTTTATGAAAAATCGTATCGCCTCGCTGGATAACCTGATGCTTCAGGTCGGCAAACGGGCCGACGTGGCTTCAGTTTCCGCCCTGCGCCCGCATCTGATTGTCAACGCCACCGGCTCGACTCCGCTGCTGCCGCCGATCGAAGGATTACGGGAGAACATTGACGTCGAGAACGGCAAGATATTTTCCATTACCGGCATGATCGACAACCTGGCGAAATTTACCGATATCGAGGGTAAACGCATCGCCGTGGTCGGCGCAGGTGCCGTTGGCCTGGACGTTATCGAATACTTTACCGCTCGCGGCGCGCAGGCGGTGCTAATCGAGATGCAAGATTCCGCAGGTCGCGATCTCGACATCATTACCAAAAATGCCATGTTGACCATGCTTGACGAGTATCAGGTCGAGCAGCACATGAATACCCAATTGATGGCGGTCGCAGCCGATCACTTCCAGGTGAAAAATGCGCAACAGACCTTCGATATCCCCTTCGACTACGGCTTTGTCTGCCTGGGAATGCGCGCCAACCGGACGGGTCTCGACGAGATCGAACGCTGGGCCAATGCCAATAACGTCAAAATCATGAATATCGGCGACAGCCTGATGGCACGGCGCATTATCGACGGCATCCGCGAAGGCCGCAATGTGCTGGACACCCTGGAAGACATGGGTGCGCTCGGCAGCCGCGAAGCACAACGAATTCCCTTTCTAACTTATTGAGGATTTTTGTCATGGCAGAACGTATTACTGGACACACTGAACTGATTGGCCTGATCGCGACTCCGATTCGCCACAGCATGTCACCCACCATGCACAACGAGGCTTTTGCCCATCTCGGACTGGACTATGTCTACCTCGCTTTTGAAGTGGGTAACCAGGAGCTGAAAGACGTGGTGCAGGGCTTCCGGGCGATGAAGCTGCGCGGCTTCAACGTCTCTATGCCGAACAAAACCGAGATTTGCCAGTATCTCGATAAGCTGTCGCCGGCGGCGCAGCTGGTCGGGGCGGTTAATACCGTGGTCAACGACGACGGCGTACTGACCGGGCATATCACCGATGGCACCGGCTACATGCGCGCTCTTAGCGAAGCAGGTATCGATATCATCGGCAAGAAGATGACCGTACTCGGCGCCGGCGGCGCGGCAACGGCGCTCTGCGTCCAGGCGGCACTGGATGGCGTGAAGGCGATCTCTATCTTTAACCGTCGCGATAAATTCTTCGCCAACGCTGAAGAAACCGTGGCCAAGATCCGCAACAACACTAACTGCGAGATCCATCTGTTCGATCTGGACGATCATGACAAGCTGCGTGCCGAAATCGACAGCAGTGTGATCCTGACCAATGCTACCGGTGTAGGCATGAAGCCGTTTGAAGGACAAATGCTGCTGCCGGATGACAGCTTCCTGCGCCCGGACCTGATCGTCTCCGATGTCGTCTACAACCCGCGTAAAACCCACCTGCTGGAAGTTGCAGAGAAAAAAGGCTGCCGTACGCTGAACGGTCTGGGCATGATGCTGTGGCAAGGCGCGCGCGCGTTCGAAATCTGGACGGGTAAACAGATGCCGGTTGATTACATCAAAAGCATCCTGTTCTAAGGGCCAAGCGATGAAAAATAAATACATCCCTACTGCGGCAGGGCTGTACCTCAACTACCTGATTCATGGGATGGGGGTGCTGTTAATCACCCTCAACATGGCCCATCTTCAGGAACAGTGGGGAACGGACGCGGCCGGCGTATCGGTGGTGATCTCTTCGCTAGGTATCGGCAAACTGGCAACCATCGTGACCGGCTTCCTGTCGGATCGCTTTGGTCGCAAGCCTTTTATCTATCTTGGGATCCTTAGCTATCTGATCTTTTTCGTCGGCATCCTGCTGACCAAAAATATCTATCTGGCTTACGTGTTCGGCATTATGGCGGGCCTGGCGAACAGCTTCCTCGATTCCGGTACCTATCCGGCGCTGATGGAATCTTTCCCGCATTCTGCCAGCCGGGCTAACGTGCTGATCAAAGCCTTTGTCTCCGCAGGACAGTTCCTCTTGCCGTTCATTATCAGCTTCCTGATATGGGCAAATCTGTGGTTCGGCTGGTCGTTCGTGATTGCGGCGGCACTCTTTGTTCTGAGCGGGATTTACCTGCTTAAAATGCCGTTCCCTGACAGCCAGGCAGCAAAGAAAGAGGAATCTCCGGAGCCACAGGCGGAAACAGCCACCCGGCCACAGGCCAATAAGCTAGATATGGTGATCTTCACCCTGTACGGTTATATCGGCATGGCGACCTTCTATCTGGTCAGCCAATGGCTGGCGCAGTACGGCCAGTTCGTGGTCGGCCTGCCCTATGCCTCGGCGATTAAACTGCTTAGCATCTACACCGTTGGCTCGCTGGTTTGCGTGTTCGTAACTGCCGCCTTCGTCAAAGAGGTGTTTAGCTCGGCCATTGCGATGATTATTTATACTGGCCTGTCGATGATTTCGCTGCTGCTGGTGTGCCTGTTCCCGACGCCAATGATGGTGACCGGCTTTGCTTTTGTCATCGGCTTTGCCGCCGCTGGCGGAGTGCTACAGCTGGGTGCGACAATCATGGCGATGAGCTTCCCGAACGGAAAAGGCAAAGCAACCGGTATCTTCTACACTGCCGGCAGTATCGCCAGCTTCACGATCCCGTTGATCACCGCAAAGCTTTCGCAGATCAGTATCGCCAGCATTATGTGGTTTGATTTTCTGATCGCCGTTATCGGCTTTGTGATCGCCCTGTACATCGGCTATCGTCAACTGCAGGCTCGGGCGGCGCAAAAAGTGTCACGCACCGCAGTCACCGCCTGAAGTTCAACGCGAAAAATAATGGATACCTACATGACAAATGCAGTAACCGTAAAGAACATCACCTTCCAGGAAGGGGAAACCTTAATTTGCGTACCGCTGATCGGCAAAACGCAGGATGAACTGCTGCGTAACGCCCAGGGTCTGGTTGATGCCGGCGCCGATATTATCGAATGGCGCGTTGACCATTTTACCCAGGTCAGAGAAGTGGCTCAGGTGATGGCTGCGCTGGCGGAAATCCGTCACGCGCTGAAAGCACTTCCGCTGCTCTTCACCTTCCGCAGTAAGAAAGAAGGTGGCGAGACTGAGATCAGCGACGAGGCGTATTTTGCGCTCAACCGCGAGGCCGCGCGTAGCGGGCTGGTTGATGTTATCGATATCGAGCTGTTCAATGATGAAACGCAGATCCGCGCGCTGGTTGACGATGCGCATGCCGCGGGCGTCAAGGTCATCATGAGCAACCATGATTTCCATAAGACCCCTGCTCAGGAAGATATCATCTATCGCCTGCGCCGCATGCAGGAGCTGGGTGCCGACCTGCCGAAGATCGCGGTGATGCCGCAGTCGCCGCAGGATGTGCTGACCCTGCTCGCCGCCACGCTGACCATGAAAGAGAAGTATGCCACGCGCCCGCTGATCACCATGTCGATGGGGAAATCGGGCGGCGTTAGCCGGGTAACCGGGCGTCTTTTTGGCTCAGCCATGACCTTTGGCACCGTGGGCCAGGCTTCTGCGCCGGGACAGATCGCCATCGCCAAGCTGCGTGAAGTGATGGATATTCTTTCCTGATAAACCCATGGCCCGGAGGCAATCTCCGGGCCATCCGCTAACAGATATTCTGGCTGTCGTGGATAACCACATTTTTAAAAGACTGCAGCGCCGGAGAAAGCACCCTGTCTTTCATGGTCGCCAGATAGATATAGCGCGGGGGAATGGTATTTTTAATCGTCAGGATATGAACGTTGTAATAGGAGAGCGCCGAGATCCGCGGCATGATCGCGATCCCATAGTCGATACTGACCAGCCCAGCCATCGCGGTATCTTCATCCACATAGCAGGCGATCTCTGGCAGCAGCTTTTGCTGCATAAATACATTATCGATAAAGGGACGCAGGCCGCTATTTTCTGAAAAATAGATATAGGGATAATGAATCGTCTCCACCAGGTCGACTTCATGTTCATACAACCTGGCCAGCGGATGATCTTTTGCCGTAACCACCACCAGCTCCTGCTGAATCACAGGAATAAAATCAATATCTGGTTCGTCAGCAATATAGGAACAGATCGCCAGGTCGACCTTTCCTGCTTTTAATTCCTGCAATAGCGTCAGCGACGTCCCCTGCGTAAAAGAAAAAGTCACATTGTGACATTCAGGTGAAAGAGAATATTTATTAATTAACTGCGGAACAACATATTCACCCATCGTGTAAATAAAGGCGATGCGAATATTCTCTTTATTCTCAGCGCCATTTTTTTGCAACACCATTCGGCCATTTTCCAGCGAGGCCAGCGCGTCATCCACATACGGCAGAAAACGTTTGCCGTTTTGGGTAATTTTGACATTGCGTCCCTGTCTGGCGAACAGCGCGACCCCTAACTCCTTCTCCAGCTCAGATATCGCATGGCTTAGCGAGGGCTGAGTGATGCACAGACTGGAGGCCGCTTCGGTGTAATGTTCGGTTTCAGACAAACGCTTAAAATAATAAAGTTGCTTTAGGTTCATTATTTTTGCCCGTATAATATAAGAATAAATGCACTGACGCTAATATACCATGCAAGCCGCCAATAATGCGCATGAGCGGGTAAATATCGGCGTTACATCAAATATTATTTTGAGAAGCGTATGAATGTGCAACAAGGCATTGCCATTCATAGATAACATCTATGGTTCCGGGAGATGTTTTTGCATGTGCGAATATATGCAAAAATATTTTAAACTTTAAAGGAACTCACTATGAGTATGTCAAACTCTCAGGAAGTCCTCACTTCCTCATCGGGGACAAAAAAAAGAAGCCGCGTACGGATATTTATTCTCCTGCTGTTGTCTCTCGGAACGATGATCAATTATCTCGACCGCACTATTCTGGGTATTGTTGCCCCACAATTAACCAAAGAAATTCATATCGATCCGGCGATGATGGGGATCATCTTCTCCGCTTTTGCCTGGACCTATGCTCTGGCGCAGATCCCCGGCGGTGTGTTTTTAGACCGGTTTGGTAACAAGTTGACCTACACGCTGGCCATTTTCTTCTGGTCACTGTTTACTCTGTTACAGAGTTTCACCCTCGGCCTTAAATCTTTGTTGCTCCTGCGCCTGGGGCTTGGCGTCAGTGAAGCGCCCTGTTTTCCGGCGAACAGTCGCATCGTCAGTACCTGGTTCCCTCAGCACGAGCGCGCCCGTGCAACAGCTACATATACGGTTGGTGAATATATAGGACTGGCGGCCTTCTCACCGTTATTATTTTTAATCCTCGAACACCATGGCTGGAGAACGCTATTTTTTCTTACCGGTGGGTTAGGTATTTTATTTACTTTGGCATGGTGGCGTTTTTATCACGAACCCTATGAATCACGCACGGCTAATAAAGCAGAGCTGGAATATATCGGGGTTAACAGTATTAACAATAAAATCCAGAACGTTCCATTTAACTGGCGTGATGCCAGACGTCTGCTGGGCTGTCGTCAGATCGTCGGTGCCAGCCTGGGTCAGTTCGCCGGGAACACCACATTGGTGTTTTTCCTGACGTGGTTTCCCAGCTACCTGGCAGATCAGCGCCATCTTCCCTGGCTTCATGTCGGTTTCTTCGCCACCTGGCCCTTCCTCGCCGCCGCGATTGGCATCCTGTTTGGCGGCTGGCTGTCTGACCGCTTACTGAAGCGAACCGGTTCCGTCAACATCAGTCGAAAATTACCAATAATTTCCGGATTACTACTTTCCAGCTGTATTATTGCAGCGAACTGGGTAAACGCCAATAGCACGGTTATTATTATTATGTCGATAGCGTTTTTTGGTCAGGGGATGGTCGGTCTCGGCTGGACGTTAATTTCTGATATTGCCCCGGAAAATATGGCTGGCCTCACCGGCGGCATATTTAATTTCTGCGCCAATATGGCGTCAATTATTGCGCCACTGATAATTGGCGTGATTATCTCTACCACGGGTGATTTCTTTTACGCGCTGATCTACGTCGGGCTGACGGCGCTGATCGGGGTGATTGCTTACATTTTTATCATCGGCGACATCAAGCGTATCGTCCTGAAGTAGTCCCGGTTGCCCCGGCATCGCTGCGGCGCGCCGGGGCCTTCACTCAGATATCCTTCACCTTGCTGGTCAAAAACAGCGTCACCAGCGAAATCGCGGCGATCGTCCAGTAAACGCTGGCATGGCCATAGCTTTGCGACAATGCCCCCTGCATCACTCCGGCGAGGATCACCCCAGTGGAGATACTGTTGGTGAACAGGGTGGTCGCCGCCCCCGCTCGTCCCGGCATTAAATCCTGGAACCACAGCATGCCGATCCCGGCGACAATGCCGATAAAAATAGCGTTAAACAGCTGCAGAGCCAGCAGCGCCGTGCGGCCATGAAACAGTATCAGCCCCAGATAAAACAGCACGCCGGCGGCTACCGCCGCGACCATCATTTTACGTTTGCCAAAGCGCTTCACGTAGTAGCCGGCGAGGATCATCGCCGGTATCTCCAGTCCGGCGGCAGTTCCCATCAAGATCCCGGCCAGACTGTCCGGAAGCCCGAGATCGCTACTGATCCACAGCGGCATATCAATGATATACATGGTGTTACAGGTCCACATGAGCGTGGAGGCGATAAACAGCATGCGTACGTTTTTGTCATGCCAACCGCCGGCCTGCGCCAGCGCCTGCGCCTCTTCCGAAGGCTGTTCTACCCGCGCAACCGAGGGCAATTTAATGGCAATCAGCGCCAGGCTAATCACAAAGATGCCCGCCGCGATAGAGAACATGGTGGTGAAGCCGTAGTTGAGCGCCAGCATAAAGGCCAGCGGCGGACCGATCACCCACGCCAGGGAGAGCTGGGCACGCATGATCGAGCTGAACATCACCACTTCCCGCGCTGAACTGTCAGCATACTCTCGCGCCAGAGCAAAGAGCTGCGGCATGGCGGCGTTAGCGATGGACGCCAGCATCACGCCGCAGGTGATCAGCGTCAGATAGTGGCGGTTGAAGGCAAAGAGCAGCGCATTACCCACCGCCATCAGGCAGCAGAACATAATTAATCGCCGCCGATCGCCGCGGCTATCGGAGCGCTTGGCCAGCGCCAGACTCACCAGAATCCCGGCTATCGCATTCACGGTGTAGAACAGACCCACCCAGAACGGTTGCGCCCCAACTTCGCGGCTGAGAAATAAACTCAACGTCGGCGCCTGCAGTGCGCCCGCCACGCCCATCATAAATGCAACCAGCATAAAGGCGGCATACACGCCGTTTAGCCGTCGTCCCATCGTCATCAACCACAGCATGGAATGTCCTTAACACACGCGAAGTAAACGAAAAAAGCCAGCAGAAGCTTTCTGCTGGCGGGTGATTCTATACTCTATGCGTTTCATGTTGCAGGACAAAACGGTTACCCGTTTTGCACAGCGCTTGCGCTGGCCCTGAAAGGATGAGCGTGGCCAGAACGTTAGGCCCTGAGCGCATCGACAGCGAGGCGACCAGGCCACCTGCAGCGTGAAAGACGACGAGTATAACACCAATACTCAGTCACACATGATGTCTGCAAGTCAATGATCCGAGGTCTTTGACGTCACTCCCCACTGCATCAGTTCTCCCAGAATTTCCTGCTGTCTTCCTGCCATCAGGCGGGCCAGCCAGGACGCTTCCTGCGTCGCAGAAAAGTAGTGCTGGTAGAACGATTTTGCGGTTGACCTCATCATATTCACCTCCTCGCTTCATCGGGAATCATTATTGGCTTAATATGGGGAGTAATAAATTGCTGAGTTTTGCGCAGGAGTTCCCCTTTTATGTCTTCCAGCCGTCTGCAACAACAGTTCATCCGCTTATGGCAGTGCTGCGACGGCAAGTCGCAGGAGACCACTCTTAACGAGCTGGCGGAAATGCTGAGCTGCTCGCGCCGCCATATGCGCACCTTGCTCAATATGATGGAGTCCCGCGGCTGGCTGGCCTGGGAGGCGGAAGCAGGCCGCGGCAAGCGTTCGCGGCTAACCTTTCTCTATACCGGCCTCGCCCTGCAGCAGCAACGTGCCGAAGATCTTCTTGAGCAGGATCGCATCGATCAGCTGGTGCAGCTGGTCGGCGATAAGGCTGCGGTTCGCCAGATGCTGATCTCGCATCTTGGCCGCAGCTTCCGCCAGGGACGCCATATCCTGCGCGTGCTCTACTACCGTCCGATGAAAAATTTACTGCCCGGCAGCGCGCTGCGGCGTTCGGAAACCCATATTGCCCGACAAATATTCAGCGCCCTGACGCGGGTAAATGAGGAAAATGGGGAACTGGAAGCCGATATTGCCCACCACTGGCAGCAGCTGAGCCCCACCCACTGGCGCTTTTTCCTCCGCCCGGGGATCCATTTTCACCACGGCCGTGAGCTGGAGATGGCGGATGTCATCGCCTCTCTGCAGCGCAGCAATGCCCTTCCACTCTATTCGCATATTGAACGCATCGAATCCCCCACCGCCTGGACGCTGGATATTCATCTGCGTCAGCCCGACCGCTGGCTGCCCTGGCTGCTGGGGCAGGTGCCGGCGATGGTGCTGCCGCAGGAGTGGCAGACCATGACCCACTTCTCGTCGATGCCGGTCGGTACCGGCCCTTATGCCGTGGTGCGTAACAATCAAAACCAGCTCAAGATCCACGCCTTTGAAGACTATTTTGGCTACCGGGCGCTGATCGATGAGGTCAACGTCTGGGTGCTGCCGGAGATTAGCGAAGAGCCCAACGGCGGCCTGACGCTGCAGGGCAATACCGAAAGTGAAAAAGCGGTGGAGAGTCGTCTGGAAGAGGGGTGTTATTACCTGCTGTTCGACTCGCGAAGTTCACTGGGCGCCAACGACGCGGTGCGCCGCTGGTTAAGCTATCTGTTCCAGCCCGCGAATCTGCTCTACCATGCGGGCGAACACTACCAGGGGAACTGGTTTCCCGCCTACGGTCTGCTGCCGCGCTGGCATCACGCCAGCAACCATGCCTGTGAAAAACCGGCGGGACTGGAAGCGGTCACCCTCACCTACTACCGCGATCACGTCGAGCACCGGATGATCGGCGGGATCATGCGCGACCTGCTGGCCGCGCATCAGGTAAAGCTGGAGATCCAGGAGCTGGAGTACGATGCCTGGCATCGCGGTGAGGTGGTCAGCGACATCTGGCTCAATAGCGTAAACTTCACCTTGCCGATCGATTTCTCGCTGTTCGCCTATCTGTACGAAGTCCCGCTGATTCAGCGCTGCATCCCCATTGACTGGCAAGAGGATGCCAGCCGCTGGCGCGCAGGGGAATTTAATCCTGCCACCTGGAGCCAGCGGTTGCTGGCCAGCCAGCATATCGTGCCGCTGATCCATCACTGGCTGATGATTCAGGGTCAGCGCAGTATGCGCGGCGTGCGGATGAATACCCTCGGCTGGTTCGATTTTAAATCCGCGTGGTTTGCGCCGCCGGAGCCGTAAGCGCTTTCCGTCATCTGACAAAATCATTACACTAAGGCCGTTCTCAACGGGGTGCTAATAAACATACGCAATATCATTCAAGTTGCATCAAGGCAGCAAGCGGGTGAATCCCCTGGAGCATAGATAACTATGTGACTGGGATGAACGCGTGAAGCTAACGCAGATGCGGCTTGAAGGATGAAGCGTATGGGCTGAGAAAATACCCGTCGAACCTGATCCGGATAACGCCGGCGAAGGGATTTGAGGCTCACTCAAAATCCTTTGCCACCCCTTTTTTCTGAGGTGCAAAGTGTTGAAAAAATTACTCCCGCTGCTGGCGCTGGTCGCCCTGCCCGCTCTGGCTAAACCTGTCCTTACTGTCTATACCTATGACTCCTTCTCTGCCGACTGGGGCCCCGGCCCGGCGGTGAAAAAAGCGTTTGAGGCAGACTGCGGCTGCGAGCTGAAGTTCGTCGCGCTGGAAGATGGCGTTTCGCTGCTCAATCGCCTGCGCATGGAAGGCAAGAACAGCAAGGCCGACGTCGTGCTGGGTCTGGATAACAACCTGCTGGCAGCCGCGGCGCAGAGTAAACTGTTTGCCAAAAGCGGCGTGCCGGCCAGCGCGGTCAGCGTGCCGGGCGGCTGGGAGAATGACACCTTTGTCCCCTACGATTACGGCTATTTCGCCTTCGTCTATGACAAAAACAAACTGGCTAACCCGCCAAAGAGCCTGAAAGAGCTGGTCGAGAGCCCGCAAAAATGGCGCGTGATTTATGAAGATCCGCGCACCAGTACCCCGGGTCTGGGGCTGCTGCTATGGATGCAAAAGGTGTATGGCGACAAGGCGCCGGACGCCTGGCAGAAGCTGGCGGCGAAAACCGTCACCGTCACGAAAGGCTGGAGCGAAGCCTACGGTCTGTTCCTGAAAGGGGAAAGCGACCTGGTATTGAGCTACACCACCTCGCCGGCTTATCACCTCATCGAAGAGAAAAAAGATAATTATGCCGCGGCGGACTTTACCGAAGGCCACTATCTGCAGGTTGAAGTTGCCGCGCGTACCGCCGCCAGCAAGCAGCCGGAACTGGCGGAAAAATTCCTCAAATTTATGGTGTCTCCTGGCTTCCAGAACGCCATTCCCACCGGCAACTGGATGTATCCGGTCACCCAGGTGGCGCTGCCGGCCGGGTTTGATACCCTGGTGAAGCCGCAGACCACCCTGACGTTTACCCCGCAGCAGGTCGCCAGCGAACGTCAGACCTGGATTAATGCATGGCAACGCGCCGTCAGCCGCTAAACTTCGGCGGTCTGCTGCCAGGCCTGTTCGCCGCGACGCTACTCTGCGCCGTCGCGCTGGCGGCGTTTCTGGCGCTGTGGTTTAGCGCCCCCGACGCGGGCTGGCGGACGGTCTTCAGCGATAGCTACCTGTGGCACGTGGTGCGCTTCTCCTTCTGGCAGGCGTCGCTGTCAGCGCTGCTCTCGGTGGGGCCGGCGATCTTTCTCGCCCGCGCCCTCTATCGGCGTCGCTTCTCTGGCCGCACGCTGCTGCTGCGCCTGTGCGCGATGACCCTGATCCTGCCGGTGCTGGTGGCGGTATTCGGCATCCTCAGCGTCTATGGCCGCCAGGGCTGGCTGGCCTCCCTTTTTCACACGCTCGGCTGGCAATGGGAGTTCTCGCCCTACGGTCTGCAGGGCATCCTGCTGGCGCACGTCTTTTTCAATATGCCGATGGCCACCCGCCTGCTGCTGCAGGTGCTGGAAAATATCCCCGGCGAACAACGGCAAATTGCCGCCCAGCTTGGCATGCGCGGCTACGCTTTCTTTCGCCTCGTCGAATGGCCATGGATGCGCCGCCATATTCCCGCCATCGCCGCGCTGATCTTTATGCTCTGCTTTGCCAGCTTCGCCACCGTACTCTCGCTGGGCGGCGGCCCGAAAGCCACCACGATCGAGCTGGCTATCTACCAGGCGCTGAGCTTTGACTACGATCCGGCGCGAGCGGCGATGCTGGCGCTGATCCAGATGCTCTGCTGCCTCGGGCTGGTGCTGCTCAGCCAGCGACTCAGTAAAGCCGTCGCCATCGGCGTCAGCCATGTGCGCGGCTGGCGCGACCCTGACGATCGCCTGCACAGCCGCCTGGGCGATGGGTTGTTGATCGGCGCTGCCCTGCTACTGCTGCTCCCGCCGCTGCTGGCGGTCATTGTCGACGGGATCAACCGCAATATGCTGGACGTGCTGGCGCAGCCAGCGCTCTGGCAGGCATTAAGTACCTCTCTGCGCATCGCCATCGCCGCCGGGCTGTTGAGCGTGATCCTGACGATGATGCTGTTGTGGAGCAGCCGGGAACTGCGCGCTCGCCAGCGGCCGTTGGCCGGGCAGGCGATGGAGCTGAGCGGCATGCTGATCCTTGCGATGCCGGGAATTGTGCTGGCCACCGGCTTCTTCCTGCTGCTCAATAACACTATCGGCCTGCCGGAGTCCGCCGACGGTATCGTCATCTTCACTAATGCCCTGATGGCGATCCCCTATGCGCTGAAAGTACTGGAAAACCCGATGCGCGACATTGCCGCCCGCTATAGCATGCTGTGCCAGTCGCTGGGTATCGAAGGCTTCACCCGGCTGCGGGTGGTCGAGCTTCGCGCCCTCCGACGCCCGCTCGCCCAGGCGTTAGCCTTCGCCTGCGTGCTGTCGATTGGTGACTTCGGCGTGGTGGCGCTGTTCGGCAACGAGGCGTTCCGCACCCTGCCCTTCTATCTGTATCAGCAGATAGGCGCCTACCGCAGCCAGGACGGCGCTGTGACGGCCCTGCTCCTGCTGCTGCTCTGTTACTTGTTGTTTACGCTGATTGAAAAACTTCCGGGACGTGATGCTAAAACTCAATGATGTGACCTGGCTGTACCAGCATCTGCCGATGCGCTTTACCCTCGACGTCGCGCGCGGCGAGCGCATTGCGGTGCTCGGCCCCAGCGGTGCCGGAAAGAGCACGTTGCTGAATCTGATCGCCGGTTTTCTACCGCCCGCCAGCGGCAGCCTGCTGATTAACGGCGAGACGCATACCGCAACGCCGCCGGCGCAGCGTCCGGTCTCGATGCTGTTTCAGGAGAATAACCTGTTTAACCATCTGACTATTCGGCAGAATATCAGCCTTGGGATCCACCCGGGCCTCAAACTGAGCCGCGAGCAGCAGGCGCAGGTCACGGCGATAGCTGGACAGATGGGAATGGATGCGCTGCTGGAACGTCTGCCCGGCGAGCTCTCCGGCGGTCAGCGGCAGCGCGCGGCGCTGGCCCGCTGCCTGGTACGCCAGCAGCCGGTACTGCTGCTGGATGAACCCTTCTCGGCGCTCGATCCGGCACTGCGCCAGGAGATGCTGGCGCTGGTCGCCGATGTCTGCGAGCAGCAGCAGCTCACTCTGCTGATGGTCTCCCATAGTGTGGAGGACGCCGCGCGCATCGCGCCGCGCGCGATAGTGGTCGCTGAAGGGCGGATTGTCTGGGATGGCGCCACCGCCGAGCTGTTAAGCGGCCACAGCAGCGCCTCGCTTCTGATGGGGATCAGCGCGCAATAACCTTGTGCAGGATCGCCAGATAAACCGGCATCAGCGGATGGCGGAAGACAAACGTTAACGCCGTCGCCGCCAGCACGACCATCAGCGGCGTCAGCCACAGCAGCCGTCCGCGCGGTAGCCAGCGGGTCAGGCGATCGCCTGAGGTTTTCGCGCTCCGCCACAGCCGCCAGCACAGCCATCCCGCCAGCCAGGCCAGCAGCGCCGCGCCCAACAGCAGCCACTTAAAGCTGGCGCTGTTTTCATCAGCCGGAATATCAATCGCCGCCCCGGCAAGAATCCCGGGCAGGAAGTAGAGCGGTGGCCAGAGCAGGCAGCCGATAATATTCGGTAGCACAAACTTGGCCACCGGCAGATCGAGCATCCCGGCGACCATCGGCACCAGCGGTCGCGTCGGCCCGACAAAGCGGCCGATCAGAATGGTGATCATACTGTGCTGATGCAGCGCATGCTCGGTCTTCTCCAGCAGCGCACGGTTTTTCTTCATAAACGACCAGCGGTGCAACGGCTTTTTAAAGCGCCAGCCGAGCCAGAATGAGATCCAGTCGCCAAGCAGGCAGCCCACGATCCCCGCCAGCCACGCCTGCCAGAAGTTAACCTCACCGCTGCCGATCAGCGCCCCCAGGCCGGCCATCATCACCGTTCCGGGTAAGATAAGCCCCACCAGCGCCAGCGACTCGAGAAAGGCCACCAGCATCACGGCTAACAGCGAGTAGACCGTGGATTGGGTGATAAAGTGTTCCAGCAATGCTTGCATAATGTACCCGGTTAAAAAACGAAGCCCGGATTCTCCGAAGCCATCGCGCCGTCGTCAAGCCACCAATTGTCTTAATAGTTTACTGGCTGTGACATTTAAGCGGGTCATCATTTCACTTTCTTTACTTTTTATTCACATCCTGCGCGGAATTCGCTCGGGCTGGCGCCGGTGCATTTTTTGAATACGCGCGAAAAATAGAGCTGATCTTCAAAGCCGACGTTGCGTCCGACGGTGGCGATCGGCATCCGCGTGGTACTCAACAGCAGTTTGGCCTGGCTGATACGCTGGTCTTCCCGCCAGCCGAGCACGCTGATCCCCAGCTGCTGGCGGAACAGGTGCGACAGACGAGAAGGCGACAGGCAGACATGCTGGGCGACGCTGGCAATATCAAAATGGCTGTCCGCCAGATGGTCGCTGATGTACTGGCAGGCGTCGCGTACCCGGTTATCCAGCGGCGGATGCAGCGATTCGTTGATCGCCTCCATGCGCCGCAGCAGCAGCTGCTCCAGCAGATTAATCGCCAGCAGCTCGGAATAGCGCCCCGCCCCCTGCCCGGCATCGACGATCTGGCCGAACAGCTCGCCAAAGCGCGCCTGCCACTGTTCATCCGGGCGGAAAAAGCCGGTCTGGGCAAAAATCGTCGGCCAGTTAAGCCACTCGTGCCAGTAGGCGCGCGGCCGGAAGTAGACCCACTGGTGATACCACTCGCTGGCGTCCGGATGGCGGCCATAGTGGTGGATCTCCCCCGGCGGGAACAGCAGCATATCGCCTGGCCGGCAGACGAACTGCTCGCCGTGGTTATTGATAACACCCTCGCCGCGAATGGTCAGATTGAGGATATAGCCTTTCATGCCCAGCGGGCGGTCGATAAAGAAATCCAGGTATCCCTGCGCCTCGATCGGCGTAAGGCCGGTGACCAGATGGGCGTTAAAAGAGTAGCCTGGCAGCAGCGGATCGTTTTGCGTTTCGGCCATACGCGTCGTTCTCCCCGAAGGTATTATTGACACCAATTGTCCATATTCATGATTTTATCGCTATCCGCCCTGTCACGACTGCGACGGCGGTGGGAATTTCGCTAAAAACCCGCACAGTAAGCGAAAAAAGCGCCAGCCGCGTGCATTCCACCCTGACATGCCGGGTAACAAAAGTGTCTATAAATACGGCAGGAAAGTCCACATCGAATATTTGCACGGCGTCACACTTTGCGAGGTGACAGCAAAATAATCCATAAGATTAGCGAATACGGCCTGACGGATTTTGCCGGGGGTATCTACTGTTGCTGCATGAATGATTTTTGCATGGAGTAACAAGATGGCAATTGCGATTGGCCTCGACTTTGGTAGTGACTCAGTCCGCGCCCTGGCGGTGGAATGTGCGTCCGGCGCAGAGCTGGCGGCAAGCGTGGAGTGGTATCCGCGCTGGCGGGAGGGACAGTATTGCGATGGCGCTAACAACCGGTTCCGCCACCACCCGCGAGATTACATCGAATCCATGGAAGCGGCGCTGAAAAGCGTACTGGCCTCCCTGAGCGCCGAACAGCGCGCTGACGTCGTGGGCATTGGCGTCGACAGCACCGGCTCTACCCCGGCTCCCGTCGATGCCGAGGGCAACGTGCTGGCGCTGCGCGAAGAATTCGCTGACAACCCTAACGCCATGTTTGTCCTGTGGAAAGATCACACCGCGGTCGAGGAAGCCGAGGCGATCACCCGCCTGTGTCACCAGCCGGGCAAAGAGGATTATTCCCGCTATATCGGCGGGATCTACTCCAGCGAATGGTTCTGGGCCAAAATTCTCCACGTCACCCGCGAAGATAGCGCCGTCGCCGAGGCAGCCGCCTCGTGGGTGGAGCTTTGCGACTGGGTGCCCGCCCTGCTCTCTGGCACCACCCGTCCGCAGGATCTGCGCCGCGGCCGCTGCAGCGCCGGACATAAATCGCTGTGGCACGAAAGCTGGGGCGGTCTGCCGCCGGCCAGCTTCTTCGATGAGCTTGATCCCATCATTAACCAGCATCTGGCCTGGCCGCTGTTCACCGATACCTGGACGGCCGATGTGCCGGTCGGCACGCTGAGCGCAGAGTGGGCCCAGCGTCTGGGTCTGTCGCAGACTGTGACCATCTCCGGCGGCGCCTTCGACTGTCATATGGGCGCCGTTGGCGCCGGGGCACAGCCTAACGCGCTGGTGAAAGTCATCGGCACCTCCACCTGCGACATCCTGATTGCCGATAAAGAGAGCGTCGGCGACCGCACGGTGAAAGGCATTTGCGGCCAGGTCGACGGCAGCGTGGTCCCACACTTTATCGGCATGGAGGCAGGCCAGTCCGCCTTCGGCGATATTTACGCCTGGTTTGGCCGCATCCTCGGCTGGCCGCTGGCGCAGCTCGCCCGGCAGCATCCCGAACTCAGCGAGCAGATCAAAGTCAGCCAGCAGCAGCTTCTGCCGGCCCTCACCGAAGCCTGGGCCAATAATCCGTCGCTGGAACATCTGCCGGTGGTACTCGACTGGTTCAACGGCCGCCGCACGCCGAATGCCAATCAGCGTCTGAAAGGGGTGATCACCGACCTTAACCTGGCCACCGATGCCCCCGCGCTGTTCGGCGGGCTGATCGCCGCCACCGCCTTCGGCGCCCGCGCCATTATGGAGTGCTTCACCGAGCAGGGGATCCCGGTTAACAACGTGATGGCCCTCGGCGGTATCGCGCGGAAAAACCAGGTCATCATGCAGGCCTGCTGCGACGTGCTGAACCGTCCGCTGCAAATTGTCGCCTCCGATCAGTGCTGCGCGTTGGGCGCCGCCATCTTCGCCGCCGTCGCCGCTGGCGTCTATCCGGATATCCCTGCCGCGCAACGCAACATGGCAAGCCAGGTGGAAACCACCCTGCAGCCGCGCGCGCAGCAGGCGCAACGTTTCGAACAACTGTATCAGCGCTACCAGCAGTGGTCGGTCAGCGCGGAACAACACTATCTCCCTTCGGCTGCAAAGGCGGAAAAAGCCCCGCAATCTCAGGCAGCGCTCACCCATTAAGGATACGAAAATGACGATTTTTGATAACTATGAAGTATGGTTCGTTATTGGCAGCCAACATCTGTACGGCCCGGAAGCCCTGCGCCAGGTGACGAAGCATGCCGAACATGTGGTGAACAGCCTGAATGCGGAAGCCAAACTACCGTGCAAACTGGTTCTCAAACCGCTGGGCACCACGCCGGACGAAATCACCCATATCTGCCGCGACGCCAACTACGATGACAAATGCGCCGGGTTAGTGGTCTGGCTGCATACCTTCTCGCCGGCAAAAATGTGGATCAACGGCCTGACTATCCTCAATAAGCCGCTGCTGCAGTTCCATACCCAGTACAACGCCGCACTGCCGTGGGACAGCATCGATATGGACTTTATGAACCTGAACCAGACCGCGCACGGCGGCCGCGAGTTCGGCTTCATCGGCGCCCGTATGCGCCAGCAGCACAGCGTGGTGACCGGTCACTGGCAGGATAAAGAAGCCCACCAACGTATCGGCGGCTGGATGCGCCAGGCGGTCTCCAAACAGGATACCCGTCAGCTGAAAGTGTGCCGTTTCGGCGATAACATGCGCGAAGTGGCGGTGACCGACGGCGATAAAGTCGCCGCGCAGATCAAATTTGGCTTCTCGGTGAACACCTGGGCGGTCGGCGATCTGGTGCAGGTGGTCAACAGCATCAGCGACGGCGATATCAGCGCCCTGGTCGATGAATATGAGAGCAGCTACCGTCTGACCCCGGCGGCGCAGGTTCACGGCGACAAGCGCCAGAACGTGCTGGACGCCGCGCGCATTGAGCTGGGGATGAAACGCTTCCTTGAACAAGGTGGTTTCCACGCCTTTACCACCACCTTTGAAGATCTCCACGGCCTGAAACAGCTTCCGGGTCTCGCCGTGCAGCGCCTGATGCAGCAGGGCTACGGCTTTGCCGGCGAAGGCGACTGGAAAACCGCCGCTCTGCTTCGCATCATGAAGGTGATGTCAACTGGTCTGCAGGGCGGCACCTCCTTTATGGAGGATTACACCTACCACTTCGACAACGGCAACGATCTGGTGCTCGGCTCCCACATGCTGGAAGTGTGCCCGACGATCGCCACCGCCGAGAAACCGATCCTCGACGTCCAGCCGTTGGGCATTGGCGGTAAAGCGGATCCGGCGCGCCTGATCTTCAATACCCAGACCGGCCCGGCGATTGTCGCCAGCCTGATTGACCTGGGGGATCGCTTCCGTCTGCTGGTCAACACCATCGAAACCGTCCCGACGCCGCACGATCTGCCGAAGCTGCCAGTGGCCAACGCCCTGTGGAAAGCGCAACCGGATCTGCGTACCGCTTCGGAAGCCTGGATCATCGCCGGTGGCGCGCACCATACCGTCTTCAGCCATGCGCTGAACCTCGACGATATGCGCCAGTTTGCCGAACTGCACAATATCGAGCTGACCGTTATCGACAACGACACCCGCCTGCCGTCGTTCAAAGACGCGCTGCGCTGGAATGAAGTCTATTACGGTTCAAAACGCTAAGAGGCCGCCCCTCACCCTAACCCTCTCCCCAGAGGGGAGAGGGAACCGACCGGCGCGGTGTCAACTTTCTCCCTCTCCCTTTGGGAGAGGGTCGGGATGAGGGGAACCGACCCGGCGCGGTGTCATCTTTCCCCTCCCCCTTTGGAAGAGGGTCGGGATGAGGGGAACCGACCGGCGCGGTGTCAACTTTCTCCCTCTCCCTTTGGGAGAGGGTCGGGGTGAGGGATACCCGACTCGCCTGCTATTCGGAGCACACTATGTTAGAAGATCTTAAACGCCAGGTCCTCGAAGCTAACCTGGCCCTGCCAAAGCATAATCTGGTGACCTTGACCTGGGGCAACGTCAGCGCCGTCGACAGCGATCAGGGCGTGCTGATTATCAAGCCTTCCGGCATGGATTACAGCGTGATGACCGCCGACGATATGGTGGTGGTCAGCCTGGAGACCGGCGAGGTGGTGGAAGGCAATAAAAAGCCCTCGTCGGATACCCCAACCCATCGTCTGCTGTATCAGGCCTTCCCGACGCTGGGCGGCATTGTGCATACCCACTCCCGCCACGCCACCATCTGGGCGCAGGCCGGGCAATCTATTCCGGCGACCGGCACCACCCATGCCGACTATTTTTATGGTCCGGTCCCCTGCACCCGATTGATGACCGATGCGGAGATCAACGGCGAATACGAGTGGGAAACCGGCAATGTGATTGTCGAAACCTTCCGCCAGCAGGGCATAGACCCGGCGCAAATGCCCGGCGTGCTGGTGCATTCCCACGGCCCGTTCGCCTGGGGCAAGAACGCCGAAGACGCGGTACATAACGCCATCGTGCTGGAAGAGATCGCCTATATGGGCATATTCTGCCGCCAGCTGGCGCCACAGCTGCCGGCTATGCAGCAGACGCTGCTCGATAAGCACTATCTGCGTAAGCACGGGGCCAAAGCCTACTACGGCCAGTAATCACCCTGCTCGCGCTGCGCTTAGCAGGGCTTCGGCTCTGCACCGTCTGGTAGCCCGGATAAGGCGCAAGCCGCAATCCGGGTCAACTTTAGCGCCGAATGCCTGTATAAAACCCCAGCACCCATCATGAAACCAGGCTATAATCAGGCCTGGTTTTTTATCATTGAGAGCACCCGTGACCCAGCCGCGAGCAGGTTTTTTACTCACCCGTCACTGGCGGGACACCCCGCAGGGCACCGAGCTGTCCTTCTGGCTGGCCACCGACGATGGCCCGCTGCAGGTCACCCTCCCGCCGCAGGAGTCCGTCGCCTTTATCCCCGAAGCGCAGCGGGCGCAGGCTGAGCGACTGCTGCAGGGTGAGAAAGGGCTCCGCTTCGCCCCGCTGGCCCTGAAAGATTTCCACCGTCAGCCGGTTGTCGGCCTCTACTGCCGTGCCCATCGTCAATTGATGCGTCTGGAGAAGATGCTCCGCGACAGCGGCGTCACCGTCTACGAAGGCGATATCCGCCCGCCGGAGCGCTACCTGATGGAGCGCTTTATCACCGCCCCGGTGTGGGTGGAAGGCGAAACGCGCGGCTCGCAGCTGGTCAACGCGCGCATGAAACCGCATCCTGACTATCGCCCGCCGCTGAAATGGGTCTCGCTGGATATCGAAACCAGCCGTCACGGCGAGCTGTACTGCATCGGCCTGGAAGGCTGCGGCCAGCGGGTGGTCTACATGCTGGGGCCCGAGCCCGAATCTCCCCCGGCTGTCGGTTTCGAGCTGGTCTACGTCGCCAGCCGCCCGCTGCTACTGGAAAAGCTCAACGCCTGGTTTGCTGAACACGATCCCGACGTGCTGATCGGCTGGAACGTGGTGCAGTTCGATCTGCGGGTCCTGCAAAAGCATGCCGAACGCTATCGTATCCCGCTGCGGCTCGGCCGCGGCAACAGCGAGCTGGAGTGGCGCGAGCACGGTTTTAAGAACGGTGTCTTCTTCGCCCAGGCCAACGGCCGGCTGATTATTGACGGCATCGACGCGCTGAAATCGGCGTTCTGGAATTTCTCCTCCTTTTCTCTGGAGGCGGTGGCCCGCGAGCTGCTGGGCGAAGGCAAAGCCATCGACAACCCGTGGGATCGGATGGACGAGATCGATCGCCGCTTCCATGAAGACAAACCGGCGCTGGCGACCTATAACCTGCAGGACTGCGAGCTGGTGACGCGGATCTTCCACAAAACGGAGATTATGCCGTTTTTGCTCGAGCGGGCGACGGTCAACGGCCTGCCCGCCGACCGCCACGGCGGCTCGGTCGCCGCCTTCAGCCATCTCTACTTCCCGCGCATGCACCGCCTGGGCTACGTGGCGCCAAACCTCGGCGACGTACCGCCGCAGGCCAGCCCTGGCGGCTATGTGATGGACTCCCGCCCCGGCCTGTATGACTCGGTGCTGGTGCTGGACTACAAGAGCCTGTATCCGTCGATCATTCGCACCTTTTTAATCGATCCGGTCGGTCTGGTGGAGGGCCTGGCGCAGCCCGATGACCAGCACAGTATCGAAGGCTTCCTCGGCGCCCGCTTCTCGCGCGATAAACATTGCCTGCCAGACATTGTCAGCCAGATCTGGCACGGCCGGGATGAAGCCAAGCGCCAGCACAATAAGCCGCTCTCCCAGGCGCTGAAGATCATCATGAACGCTTTCTACGGCGTGCTGGGCACCAGCGCCTGCCGCTTCTTCGACCCACGTCTTGCCTCGTCGATCACCATGCGCGGCCACGCAATTATGCGCCAGACCAAAGCGTTGATTGAAGCCCAGGGCTATGACGTTATCTACGGCGATACCGACTCCACCTTCGTCTGGCTTAAGCGCCCGCACAGCGAAGCGCAGGCGGCGGAGATCGGCCGGGCGCTGGTGAACGACGTCAACGCCTGGTGGGCGCAGGAGCTGGGCAAAAGCCAGCTCACCAGCGCCCTGGAGCTGGAGTATGAAACCCACTTCTGCCGCTTTTTAATGCCGACGATCCGCGGCGCCGATACCGGCAGCAAGAAACGCTATGCCGGGATGATTCAGGAGGGCGATACCCAGCGCATGGTGTTCAAGGGGCTGGAGACGGTACGCACCGACTGGACGCCGCTGGCCCAGCAGTTTCAGCAGGCGCTGTACCTGCGTATCTTCCGCAACCAGCCGTATCAGGATTATATTCGCGACACCCTCGCCCGGCTGATGAACGGCGAGCTCGACGAACAGCTGGTTTACCGCAAACGCCTGCGCCGCCCGCTGGCCGAGTATCAACGTAACGTACCGCCGCACGTGCGCGCCGCGCGGCTTGCCGATGAGCAAAATCTGAAGCGTGGGCGGGCGCAACAGTATCAGCAGCGCGGCACCATCAAATACGTCTGGACCACCAGCGGCCCGGAGCCGGTGGATTACCAGCAGTCGCCGCTCGATTACGATCACTATTTAACAAAGCAGTTGCAGCCAGTGGCGGAAGGGATCCTGCCCTTCGTCAACGATGACTTTGCTACAATAGTGACAGGACAGCTGGGGCTATTTTGATTTTTTGTCACCCATTCCGCGGGCACGAAAGCCTAAAAATGAAGCGTGAGGAGGACGTGACGAACGTTCTGCCATCCAGTAATATAGCGCCCTTTCCATTCCTGGCCCCAATTTTGACGCATCTCCGATTGTTCATGGAGATGATCAACTATTGCCTGCAATTAAAGAACTAAAGAGCCGAACATATATGCCTTTTACACTTGGTCAACGCTGGATTAGCGACACAGAGAGCGAACTAGGATTAGGGACGGTGGTAGCGCTGGATGCGCGCATGGTCACTCTCCTTTTTCCCGCCATCGGCGAAAACCGTCTGTACTCTCGCAACGATTCCCCGATCACCCGCGTGATGTTTAACCCGGGCGACACCATCACCAGCCATGAAGGCTGGCAGCTCCACGTTGACAAAGTGAATGAAGAGAACGGGCTGCTGTCCTACACTGGCACCCGCCTGGACACCCAGGAAGCGAACGTCACCCTGCGTGAAGTGCTGCTCGACAGCAAACTGGTATTCAGCAAACCGCAGGACCGCCTGTTCGCCGGCCAAATCGACCGCATGGATCGCTTTGCCCTACGCTACCGCGCGCGCAAGTTCCAGAGCGAACAGTACCGCATGCCGTGGAGCGGCCTGCGCGGCCAGCGCACCAGCCTGATCCCGCACCAGCTGCATATTGCCCACGATGTGGGCCGTCGTCACGCGCCGCGCGTCCTGCTGGCCGATGAAGTGGGCTTAGGTAAAACCATTGAAGCCGGGATGATCCTGCACCAGCAGTTGCTCTCCGGCGCCGCAGAGCGCGTGCTGATCGTGGTCCCGGAAACCCTCCAGCACCAGTGGCTGGTGGAGATGCTGCGCCGTTTCAACCTGCGTTTCTCGCTGTTCGACGATGAACGCTACGCCGAAGCGCAGCACGACGCCTACAACCCGTTCGAAACCGAACAGCTGGTGATCTGCTCCTTAGACTTCGTGCGCCGCAGCAAGCAGCGCCTGGAGCACCTGTGCGACGCCGAGTGGGACCTGATGGTCGTCGACGAAGCGCATCACCTGGTGTGGAGCGAAGAAGCCCCGAGCCGAGAATATCAGGCCATTGAACAGCTGGCTGAACGCGTACCGGGCATCCTGCTGCTGACCGCGACACCGGAACAGCTGGGTATGGAGAGCCACTTTGCGCGCCTGCGTCTGCTGGATCCAAACCGCTTCCACGATTTCGCGCAGTTTGTTGAAGAACAGCAGAATTACCGCCCGGTCGCCGACGCCGTCGCCCTGCTGCTGGCGGGCAACAAACTGAACGATAACGAACTCAACACCCTGGGCGACCTGATCGGCGAGCAGGATATCGAGCCGCTGCTGCAGGCCGCTAACAGCGATCGTGAAGATGCTCAGGCCGCGCGCCAGGAGCTGGTTTCGATGCTGATGGACCGCCACGGCACCAGCCGGGTGCTGTTCCGTAACACCCGTAACGGCGTCAAAGGCTTCCCGAAACGTGAGCTGCACACCATTCGCCTGCCGCTGCCGACCCAGTACCAGACGGCCATCAAAGTCTCTGGCATCATGGGCGCGCGCAAAACCGCGGAAGAGCGTGCGCGCGACATGCTCTACCCTGAGCAGATTTATCAGGAATTTGAAGGCGATACCGGCACCTGGTGGAACTTCGACCCGCGCGTCGAATGGCTGATGGGCTACCTGACCAGCCATCGTTCGCAGAAGGTGCTGGTAATCTGCGCCAAGGCCGCTACCGCGCTGCAGCTGGAGCAGGTGCTGCGCGAGCGCGAAGGTATCCGCGCCGCGGTGTTCCATGAAGGGATGTCGATTATCGAACGCGACCGCGCCGCGGCGTGGTTTGCCGAAGAAGACACCGGCGCCCAGGTGCTGCTGTGCTCCGAAATTGGCTCCGAAGGACGTAACTTCCAGTTCGCCAGCAACCTGGTGATGTTCGATCTGCCGTTTAACCCGGACCTGCTGGAGCAGCGTATCGGCCGTCTCGACCGTATCGGCCAGGCGCACGATATCCAGATCCATGTGCCGTACCTGGAAAAAACCGCGCAGTCGGTGCTGGTGCGCTGGTATCACGAAGGCCTCGACGCCTTCGAACATACCTGCCCGACCGGCCGGACCGTCTACGACAGCGTCCATGACGAACTGATTAACTACCTGGCGGCACCGGAATCCACCGACGGCTTTGACGATCTGATCAAATCCTGCCGTCAGCAGCATGACGCCCTGAAAGCGCAGCTGGAGCAGGGCCGCGACCGTCTGCTGGAGATCCACTCCAACGGCGGCGAGAAAGCCCAGGCCCTGGCGGAGAGCATCGAAGAGCAGGATGACGACACCAGCCTGATCGCCTTCTCGATGAACCTGTTCGATATCGTTGGCATCAACCAGGATGACCGCGGTGAAAACCTGATCGTCCTGACCCCGTCCGACCATATGCTGGTGCCGGACTTCCCGGGCCTGCCGGAAGACGGTTGCACCATTACCTTCGAGCGAGATGTGGCGCTGTCGCGTGAAGACGCGCAGTTCATCACCTGGGAACATCCCCTGATCCGCAACGGTCTGGATCTGATCCTCTCCGGCGATACCGGCAGCAGCACCATTTCCCTGCTGAAGAACAAGGCGCTGCCGGTCGGCACCCTGCTGCTGGAGCTGATCTACGTCGTCGAAGCGCAGGCGCCGAAACAGCTGCAGCTTAACCGCTTCCTGCCAGCGACCCCGGTTCGTCTGCTGCTGGATAAAAACGGCAACAACCTCGCCGGCCAGGTAGAGTTTGAAAGCTTCAACCGTCAGCTGAGCGCGGTCAACCGCCACACCGGCAGCAAGCTGGTCAATGCGGTGCAGCAGGACGTTCACGCCATTCTGCAGCAGGGCGAAGCGCAGATTGCCAAAGCAGCGCAGGCGCTGATCGACACCGCGCGTAACGAAGCCGATGACAAGCTGACGGCGGAACTGTCGCGTCTGGAAGCGCTGAAGGCGGTGAACCCGAACATCCGTGACGACGAACTGGCGGCCATCGAAAGCAACCGTCAGCAGGTGATGGATGCGCTGGCGCAGGCCGGATGGCGTCTGGACGCGCTGCGTCTGATCGTCGTCACCCACCAGTAACGGAACGCGAAATGGCGATGGAAAACTACAATCCGCCGCAGGATCCCTGGCTGGTGATCTTGTATCAGGATGAGCACATCATGGTGGTCAACAAGCCAAGCGGCTTGTTGTCCGTGCCGGGTCGTCTTGATGAGCATAAAGACAGCGTGATGACGCGCATTCAGCGCGACTTCCCGCAGGCCGAATCGGTGCACCGCCTGGATATGGCCACCAGCGGCGTGATTGTGGTGGCGCTGAATAAGGCCGCGGAGCGCGAACTGAAACGTCAGTTCCGCGAGCGCGAGCCGAAGAAACAGTACGTCGCCCGCGTCTGGGGCCATCCGCAGCCGGCGGAAGGTCTGGTGGATTTACCGCTGATTTGCGACTGGCCGAACCGGCCAAAGCAGAAGGTGTGTTATGAAACCGGCAAAGCGGCGCAAACCGAGTATGAGGTGCTGGAGTACGCTGAGGATAACACCGCCCGCGTGCGCCTGAAGCCGATTACCGGGCGTTCGCACCAGCTGCGGGTACATATGCTGGCGCTGGGGCATCCGATCCTTGGCGACCGCTTTTACGCCACCCCGGAGGCGCTGGCGATGGCCCCGCGCCTGCTGCTGCACGCCGAGACGCTCACCATCACCCACCCTGCCTACGGCAACGCGATGACTTTCCGCGCGCCGATCGACTTTTAACGCTCATACTTCGAGTTGCATGCGGGTTGGCTGCGTGCAACTCGGATTAGTGAGGGTACAGAAAACAATCCCGATTAATCGCGGGCGAACCACGCATCAATCATCTGCTCAACGCGCGCCACGACGAGATCGGTGTCATGGCGACGGCTGCGCGCGCAGGCGTGCGCCGGCTCATCGCACAGCAGGCAGCGGCGCTGCGACTCACCGAGCGACTGACGCCCCACCAGCCCATTCTGCGGACAGATCACATCGATATCCCACAGGCGTCCCAGCGGATGGCTCTGCTCCAGCGTACTGCACATCGCTTTGATTTCGCTGGCCGGATGCGCCACGCACCACAGGGCTTCCGGTCCGGTCGGCAGCCACAGCACCTGACGATCCAGCGTTTGCCAGCGGTGCTTCCACAGCAGCTGGTCGCAGGCCTGGAGGGCAACGCCCATCATGTTGCGATAGCGAATGCTGTCCTTCACCGCCCCCGGGGTCACCAGGGTCAGGGAAATAACAGGCTGCTGATAATGGGCCAGCCAGTCGGCCTGACGGGCCGCACGCTGCTCTTTCGCCGCCAGCAATGCGTCGATGCTGACGCCCGCCTGGGCGGGAGTATCCACTGACATTAATTCCTCTCCTACATATGATAAATGCGACAGCGCCTGGACTGTCATGATGATGGTTGCGATAGCCGATCGCGCGCTGATTGTAACGCTAAATGCGGAGCATTTAGGATACAGAACGCAGATATTTTCGGCGTTCTGTAGCGGAAAATAGCAGGTTTATCACTGAGAGCAGCGTTAAATCACGCCAGATAGTGGCTGAGGAACAGTAGCGCCAGCGAGACATTTATCGCCCCGCCGATGCGGGTGGCAATCTGCGCGAACGGCATCAGGCTCATGCGGTTACCGGCGGTGAGGATCGCCACATCGCCGGTGCCGCCCTGCCCGCTCTGGCAACAGGAGACAATCGCCACATCGATCGGGTGCATCCCTATCTTTTTACCAACAAAGAAGCCGGTCGCCACCAGCGCAGAGACGGTACTGACGATCACCAGCAGGTTGGTGAAGGTGAAGGCGTTCACCAGCTCCTGCCACGGAGTAATCGCCACGCCGACGGCAAAGAGGATCGGATAGGTCACCGCGGTGCGGAAGAATTTATACACCATCTGCGATCCCTCCTGCAGACGTGGAGAAACCACGTTAGCCAGCTTTAACAGCACCGCGAGAAACAGCATCCCCACCGGCGCCGGCAGGCCAATCAGTTTGTGGCCAAGCATCCCCATCATATACAGCAGCACCGCCAGCAGCGCGCCGGAGGCCAGGGTGCCGACGTCGGTTTTGCCGCTCACGCCTTCACTCTCACCAAGCGTGCGGGTTTCATGGCTGCGGTTCGGCATCAGTTGCCCTTCCCCGGTGAGATGCGGGAAGCGCTTGCCGAGCTGGTTGAGGCAGCCAGAGATGACTATCGCCGTCAGGCTGCCAAGCATCACCATCGGCAACACCCGGCCAAGGGCAACGCCCTGCTCCATATGCATCAGCGCAGCGTAACCCATCGACAGCGGTATCGCCCCTTCGCCTACGCCACCAGCCATGATCGGCAGCACGATAAAGAAGAACACCTGGAACGGCTCCATACCCAGCAGCGTGCCGACGCCGATGCCCACCAGCATGCCAACCACTTCGCCACACAGCATCGGGAAAAAGATCTTCAGGAAACCCTGAATCAGCGTGGTGCGGTTCATGCTCATGATGCTGCCGACGATGATGCAGCAGATGTAGAGATAGAGGATGTTGGTGGATTGATAGAATTTGGTGGTGGATTCAACCACCACGTCCGGCAGCAGACCGTAGTGGACCAGCGCGGAAGGAATAAAGGTGGCGCAGATCGCCGCCGCGCCAAGTTTCCCCAGCACCGGCAGGCGCTTACCAAACTCGCCGCAGGCGAAGCCAAAGAAAGCCAGAGTGGCCACCATCACCACGATATCGCTCGGCAGTTTGCCGCCAAGGCAGTCGAGGGCAATCAGCCCCCCGGCCAGCAGAAACAGCGGCAGCGGGACGATGCCGACCTTCCAGTTATCCATAATGTGCCACCAGCGCTGCTTCAGCGTGGTTTTCGGCGTATTGATCGGTTCAAGGGTTGCAGAGAATGCATTGTCTGTGGTGCTCATAAATTCAGCCCTGTCGTTATTATTCATTTTCAGCGTAAAGGGACAGCGGCGTCGTTAATGTGAAGCTCCCCAGATTAAAAAAGAAGTTTTAATGGTCACTATGGTTTTTATGGTTTCTATTCGCCGAACCTCAAAGGAGTGATATATCTCTGATTTATTATCGTGGTTTTTATGGTTTTTATTTCCCGCCGCGTCTGATTTCCACTACGGCCCTGCCAGCGCCTGCGCCGATGATCACAACTTTCCATTAACATTTACGTTACGTGACAGAAAAATGATAGAGTGCCGGGATGGTAAATACGCTGTTCGGGACCTATGAAATTATCTTTTCAATATAAGCTGTTTATTTCGCTGGTCGCTTTTTTCTCGGTCCTCTTTATCGCGCTCGGCATTTATTATTATTTTGACGCCAGCCGCCAGCTTTATCAGGAAATGAGCGCCCGGGCCAAAATTCAGGCCGAAGAGATAGCCCTGATGCCGAATTTACGCCAGCAGGTCAGCCAGCACGATCCGCAGGCGATTCGGGCGTTTATGCAGCAAATCGCCGCCCATAGCGATGCCAGCTTCATCGTTATCGGCGACCGACAGGGGGTACATCTGTTTCACTCCGTCCACCCGGAATGGGTTGGCACGCGGCTGGTCGGTGGCGACAACCAGGCGGTACTGGAGGGACACACCATCACCACCATTCGCAAAGGCGGCCTTGGCGTCTCGCTGCGCAGCAAAACGCCCATCGTCGATGACGAGGGGCAGGTGATCGGCATTGTTTCCGTGGGCTACCTGACCAGCTATCTTGACAGCATCACGCTGACCAAAGTGATCAATATTTTTATCGCTGCCGTCCTGCTGCTCATCGCCCTGTTTATCTTCTCCTGGTACTTTACCCGCAGCATCAAGAAGCAGATTTTTTCGCTCGAGCCACGGGAGATAGGTCTGCTGGTGCGCCAGCAAAAGGCGATGATGGAGTCGATCTTTGAAGGGGTGATCGTCATCGATCGCCAGCGGCGTATTGAGGTGATTAACCATGCCGCCCGCAGCCTGCTGGGGCTCAGCCAACCCGCCCGCCAGCTGCGAGGTCAGTCGATCGACAGCGTTATTTCACCACAGCCGTTTTTCGCCAGCGGCGACATGCTCGAGCGCGATACCCATGACGAGCTGTGCCGCTTCAACCAGTTGACCGTGCTCGCCAGCCGGGTGCGCATTATGCTGGAGAACACGCTGCAGGGCTGGGTGATCACCTTCCGCGATCGCAACGAAATCAATGCCCTCACCGCCCAGCTCAGCCAGGTGAAGCGCTATGTCGACAATTTGCGCATCATGCGCCACGAGCAGCTCAACCGGATGACCACCCTCTCCGGCCTGCTGCATATGGGCCACTACGACGAAGCGATCCGCTATATTCAGGCCCAGTCGGAGCATGCCCAGGAGCTGCTGGACTTTATCTCCTCGCACTTCCAGTCGCCGACGCTGTGCGGCCTGCTGCTTGGCAAAGCCACCCGCGCCCGCGAAAAAGGCGTGGCGCTGAGCTTCGACCCGGCCTGCCGTATCGACCGTCCGTTGCCGTCGCTGATGGAATCTGAACTGATCTCCATCATTGGCAACCTGCTGGATAACGCCATCGAAGCCACGCAGCGCGCTGATCTTCCGCACGAGCCGGTGGAAGTGCTGATTCAGCTCAACGCCCGGGAACTGATTATCGAAGTGGCCGACCGCGGCGTCGGTATTCGCCACGATATTCGCGACCGCATTTTTGAACGCGGCGTCACCACCAAGACCCGTGGCGATCACGGTATTGGTTTGTATCTTATTGAACATTATGTCACTCAGGCGGGCGGCACTATCGAAGTCGCCGATAACGCGCCGCGGGGAACGATCTTCACCCTGTTTATCCCGGCCGACGCCCCAGCCTGTCCGCAAACGGAGGCCCACGATGCATCATGACCTGGTCGATGTGCTAATCATTGAAGATGAGAGCGAGCTGGCGCGCCTGCACGCCGAGCTTGTGCAGAAACACCCGCGTCTGCGGCTGGCAGGCATGGCGGCCTCCCTCGCCCAGGCGCGGAAGTTGCTCCACGCCACGCCGCCCCAGCTGGTGCTGCTGGATAACTATTTGCCGGACGGCAAAGGGGTAACGCTGATGACCGACCCGGCGCTGGCGACCAGCCATTGCTCGGTGATCTTTATCACCGCCGCCAGCGATATGGAAACCTGCAGCCTGGCGATCCGCAACGGCGCCTTCGACTATATCCTTAAGCCGGTGTCATGGAAGCGACTGAGCCAGTCACTGGAGCGCTTTATCCAGTTCTACGATCAGCAGCGAGAATGGAAAATCGTCGATCAGCAGAACGTCGATTCTCTCTATCAACTGCAGGCGAAGAACTATCGCGTGGACAACGGCAGCAAGGGCATTGAAGAGAAGACGCTGGCGCTGGTGCAGGGGCTATTTCGCGGTCGGGAAGCGCACTGCTTTTCCGTCGATGAAGTGGTCAGCGCCGCCGGACTCAGCAAAACCACCGCCCGCCGCTATCTCGAACACGGCGTTGAAACCGGCTTTCTGGAGGTGGAAATGCAGTACGGTAAAATCGGCCATCCACGGCGGCTGTACCGCCGCGCCCAGGCCAAAAGCTAGAGGCCCCTCGCCGAACGGGAGGGGCGGGAAAACTCAGAAGCCGCGCTGCTCTTTGATCAGTTCCCAGGCCTTCTGGATCTCCTGAGCCTTCTGTTTGGCCATCTCCATCATCTCCGGCGGCAACCCTTTCGCCACCAGCTTGTCCGGATGGTGCTCGTTCATCAGCTTACGATAGGCGCGCTTTACCGTCGCCGCGTCATCGGTCGGTTTCACCCCCAGCACATTGCAAGCATCTTGCAGCGTTGGCCCACGCTGCGCCTGCTGCCAGCCGGCGTTACCGCCCCGCTGACCATACGATTGCTGCTGCGAACCGCCGCCAAACTGGGCGCCGCCCTGCATCATTCGCAGGAACTGATCGAACTGGGCGCGGGAGATGCCGAGCTCATCGGCGATGACGAACAGCACTTCGCGTTCGTTAGGGTGCAATTCGCCATCGGCGAACGCCGCCTGCAGCTGAATTTCCAGAAACATCCGAATCAAATCGAAGCGGCCAAAACAGACGCTGCGCAGCTGACGCATCTTCTCGCGCAGCGGATAGTTGTCGGCCTTCCCATCGCGGAACGCCTGCTGCGCCGCCGTGCGCGAGGCGCCGTGCAGGTTCATCCGATCCATCAGCACATTGGCGACATGAATATCCGCTTCGGTGACGCGCCCCTTGGATTTGGTCAGATGCCCCATCACTTCAAAGGTGGTGGAAAAGAAGAGCGACTGGCGCTCCTGTTGATTGGCGAAGAGATTCAACCGGCGGCTGCGCGCCCGGTCAAACATATGGCCGACCAGGAAGCCGAGCACCACGCCCCAGAACCCACCGCCCATCAGCAAAGCCACTGCCACGCCAATCACTTTACCCAAATACTGCATAGACTCCCCAACTGTTTGTCGCCGTTAAGCTCGAATATGACCGCACGTTAACCGGCACTCGCGCCTCGGTCAATTGTGGGACATAGCCTATAATTTGCTTTATCATACTCGTCATTCAACAGGGTGCCTAACGCTCGGGCCCGAAACGGGCAGGATTAACACTAGCGTGATAAAGTTGAGTAAGTTAGGCTCTGACCGTTTGCAAGCCGCTGCCACAAGATGATGGAACAATAAATACAACGTATGAAAAAACGTATTCCCAGCCTCCTGGCTACGATGATTGCCAGCGCCTTGTATAGCCAACAAGGCCTCGCTGCCGATCTCGCAACGCAATGTATGCTTGGCGTGCCAAGCTTTGATCGTCCGCTCGTGGAAGGGCGGCCTGGCGATCTGCCGGTGACGATTAACGCCGATCATGCGAAGGGCAACTACCCGGATAATGCCGTCTTCACTGGCAACGTCGATATTAACCAGGGGAATAGCCGTCTACGAGCCGACGAAGTTCAGTTGCATCAGCAGCAGGCCGCAGGCCAGGCGCAACCGGTGCGAACGGTGGATGCGTTGGGCAACGTCCATTACGACGATAACCAGGTGATCCTCAAAGGGCCAAAAGCCTGGTCGAATCTGAACACCAAAGACACCAACGTCTGGCAGGGTGATTATCAAATGGTCGGCCGCCAGGGACGCGGTACCGCGGACCTGATGAAACAGCGCGGCGAAAATCGCTATACCATTCTGGAAAACGGCAGCTTTACCTCCTGTCTGCCGGGCTCCGACACCTGGAGCGTCGTGGGCAGCGAAGTCATCCACGACCGTGAGGAACAGGTCGCCGAGATCTGGAACGCCCGCTTTAAGCTTGGCTCCGTGCCAATCTTCTACAGTCCCTACCTGCAGCTGCCGGTGGGCGATAAGCGTCGTTCTGGCTTCCTGATCCCGAACGCCAAATACAGCACCAAAAACGGTGTGGAATTCTCCCTGCCGTACTACTGGAATATCGCGCCGAACTTCGATGCCACTATCACCCCGCACTATATGAACAAACGCGGCGGTGTGATGTGGGAAAACGAATTCCGCTACCTGACCCATCTCGGCAGCGGCTTAACCGAATTCGACTACCTGCCGTCGGATAAAGTCTATGAAGACGACCACTCCAAAGACAGCAACAGCCGCCGCTGGTTGTTCTACTGGAACCACTCCGGGGTTATCGATCAGGTCTGGCGTCTGAACGCTGACTACACCAAGGTTAGCGATCCTGACTACTTCAGCGATTTCAGCTCGAAATATGGCTCCAGTACTGACGGCTACGCCACACAGAAGTTCAGCGCCGGTTACGTCAATCAGAACTTTGACGCCACGGTCTCAACCAAGCAGTTCCAGGTCTTTGACCGGGAATCGAGCAACTCCTACTCGGCTCAGCCGCAGCTGGACGTCAACTATTACCAGAATGATGTCGGACCGTTCGATACCCATCTGTACGGTCAGGTTGCCCATTTTGTTAACTCGAATAACAACATGCCAGAAGCCACCCGCGTTCACTTCGAACCGACGATCAACCTGCCGCTGTCCAACGGCTGGGGTAGCCTGAATACTGAAGCCAAGCTGCTGGCGACCCACTACCAGCAGAGCAACCTCGATAAGTACAATGCGGCCAACGGCACCGACTATAAAGAGTCCGTCAGCCGCGTGATGCCGCAGTTTAAAGTCGACGGTAAAATGGTCTTTGAACGCGACCTGCAGGAGGGATTCACCCAAACGCTGGAACCGCGTATGCAGTATCTCTACGTACCGTACCGCGATCAGAGTGAAATCGGCAGCTACGACTCTACGCTGTTACAGTCAGACTATAGCGGTCTGTTCCGCGACCGCACCTACAGTGGTCTGGACCGCATTGCGTCGGCCAACCAGCTCTCCACCGGGATCACCTCCCGCGTGTATGATGCCGCCGCCGTGGAACGTTTTAATATTTCCGTTGGTCAAATCTACTATTTCACCGAGTCACGCACCGGTGATGACAACATCAACTGGGAGAACAACGACACCACGGGTTCACTGGTCTGGGCTGGCGATACTTACTGGCGCATTACCGATGACTGGGGCTTGCGCGGGGGGATCCAGTACGATACGCGTCTGGATAACGTCGCCACCGGTAACGGCACCATTGAATACCGTCGGGATGAGAACCGCTTAGTCCAGCTTAACTATCGTTACGCCAGCCCGGAATATATTCAGGCCACACTGCCATCGTATTCCACGGCTGAACAATACAAACAGGGTATTTCGCAGGTGGGGATGACCGCCAGCTGGCCGATCGTCGATCGCTGGTCCGTGGTCGGGGCATACTACTACGATACCAATACCCGGAAAGCAGCAAACCAGATGTTAGGTGTCCAGTATAACTCCTGCTGCTACGCCATCCGTCTTGGCTACGAACGTAAAGTCAACGGCTGGGATAGCAACAACAACGGCGGCGAGAGCAAATACGATAACACCTTCGGAATCAATATCGAATTGCGCGGTCTGAGCTCTAACTACGGCCTCGGCACCCAGCAGATGCTGCGTTCGAACATTTTACCGTACCAGAGCTCCCTGTGATGCGGCTGGTTTACAACATCATCCGCATTTGCGGTTAATCGAAATGGAAAAAGTATGAAGAACTGGAAAACGCTGCTTCTCGGTATCGCCATGATCGCGAATACCAGTTTCGCTGCCCCCCAGGTGGTCGATAAAGTAGCGGCCGTCGTCAATAATGGCGTCGTGCTGGAAAGCGACGTCGATGGTTTGATGCAATCGGTTAAGCTCAACGCTGGCCAGGCTGGCCAACAGTTGCCGGATGACGCCACCCTGCGCCATCAAATCCTCGAAAGACTGATCATGGACCAGATCGTATTACAGATGGGGCAGAAGATGGGCGTGAAGGTCTCTGACGACCAGCTCGACCAGGCTATCGCCAACATCGCTAAACAAAACAATATGACCATGGATCAGATGCGCAGCCGTCTGGCCTATGAAGGCATCAACTATAACACCTACCGTAACCAGATCCGTAAAGAGATGCTGATTTCGGAAGTGCGTAACAATGAAGTGCGTCGTCGCATCACCGTGCTGCCACAGGAAGTGGAAGCGCTGGCGAAACAGATCGGCGACCAGAACGATGCCAGCACCGAGCTCAACCTGAGCCACATCCTGATCCCGCTGCCGGAAAACCCGACCTCTGACGAAGTCGCCGCAGCCCAGGAGCAAGCAAACTCCATCGTTGAGCAGGCGCGTAGCGGTGCGAACTTCGGCAAACTGGCTATCACCTACTCCGCTGACCAACAGGCGCTGAAGGGCGGCCAGATGGGCTGGGGCCGTATCCAGGAGCTGCCGGGTATTTTCGCTCAGGCGTTAAGCACGGCGAAGAAAGGGGATATCGTCGGTCCGATTCGTTCCGGCGTTGGCTTCCACATTCTGAAAGTGAACGACTTGCGCGGTGGTACCCAGAATATCTCCGTCACCGAAGTTCACGCCCGTCATATTCTGCTTAAGCCGTCACCGATCATGAACGATGCCCAGGCTCAGGCTAAGCTGGAACAGATCGCCGCCGAGATTAAGAGCGGGAAAATCACGTTTGCTCAAGCGGCGAAAACCTATTCTGAAGATCCGGGCTCGGCAAACCAGGGCGGTGATTTAGGCTGGGCCACTCCAGACATCTTCGACCCGGCATTCCGCGATGCGCTGATGCGTCTGAACAAAGGGCAGACCAGCGGACCGGTGCACTCCTCCTTTGGCTGGCATCTGATCGAACTGCTGGATAGCCGTCAGGTTGACAGAACGGATGCCGCGCAGAAAGATCGTGCTTACCGCATGCTGATGAACCGCAAATTCTCTGAAGAAGCGGCAACCTGGATGCAGGAACAGCGCGCCAGTGCGTACGTTAAAATTCTGAGCAACTAATATCGATGCCTGAAACCCGTAAAGTTGTTATCACTCCCGGCGAACCCGCCGGGATTGGCCCTGACCTGGTCGTGCAGCTTGCCCAGCGCGACTGGCCAGTTGAGCTGGTGATCTGCGCCGACGGCGCCCTGTTAACTGACCGAGCCCAGCGGCTCGGTCTTCCTTTATCGCTCCTTCCATACGATCCTGCGCAACCGCCCGTCCCGCAGCGTGCCGGTACCCTGACGCTGCTAAATGTGCCGCTGAACGTTCCGGCGGAACCCGGCGTGCTGAATGTCCAAAACGGCGCCTACGTAGTGGAGACGCTGGCGCGCGCCTGCGACGGCTGTCTGAACGGCGAGTTTGCGGCGTTAGTGACCGGCCCGGTGCACAAAGGCAATATCAACGATGCCGGCATTGCCTTTACCGGCCATACCGAGTTCTTTGAAGAACGTGCCCAGGCCAGTAAAGTGGTAATGATGCTGGCGACCGAAGAGCTGCGGGTGGCGCTGGTCACCACCCATCTGCCGTTGAAAGCCATCAGCGAGGCGATTACGCCCGACCTGCTGCGCGAGATCATCACCATTCTCGATCACGACCTGCGCACAAAGTTCGGTATTGCCCAGCCGCACGTACTGGTTTGCGGGCTTAACCCGCACGCCGGCGAAGGCGGCCATATGGGAACGGAAGAGATAGAGACCATCATTCCGGTACTGGAAGAGATGCGCGCAAAGGGGATGCACCTCAGCGGTCCGCTGCCGGCAGACACCCTCTTCCAGCCGAAATATCTTGATCATGCCGATGCGGTACTCGCGATGTACCACGATCAGGGCCTGCCCGTGCTAAAATACCAGGGCTTTGGCCGCGGCGTGAACATTACGCTCGGTTTACCTTTTATTCGTACCTCCGTTGACCACGGCACCGCGCTGGAATTAGCCGGCCAGGGGAAAGCGGACGTCGGCAGTTTTATCACGGCGCTTAATCTCGCCATCAAAATGATTGTTAATACCCAATGAATAATCGAGTCCATCAGGGCCACTTAGCCCGTAAACGCTTCGGGCAGAACTTCCTCAACGATCAGTTTGTGATCGACAGCATCGTCTCGGCGATTAATCCGCAGAAAGGCCAGGCGATGGTTGAAATCGGCCCCGGTCTGGCAGCACTCACCGAGCCGGTCGGCGAACGTCTGGATCAGCTGACCGTTATCGAGCTGGACCGCGATCTGGCCGCCCGCCTGCAGACGCATCCGTTCCTCGGACCGAAGCTGACTATTTATCAGCAGGATGCGATGACCATGAACTTCGGCGAACTGGCGGAGAAAATGGGCCAGCCGCTGCGCGTCTTCGGCAACCTGCCATACAATATATCGACCCCGCTGATGTTCCATCTGTTCAGCTATACTGATGCCATTGCCGATATGCACTTTATGCTGCAGAAGGAAGTGGTGAATCGTCTGGTTGCCGGACCGAACAGTAAGGCGTATGGTCGATTAAGCGTAATGGCGCAATATTATTGCCAGGTGATCCCGGTGCTCGAAGTGCCGCCAAGCGCGTTTACCCCACCGCCTAAGGTCGACTCCGCGGTGGTACGCCTGGTGCCGCACAGCACCATGCCGTATCCGGTCAAAGAGATCCGGGTGCTGAGCCGCATCACCACCGAAGCGTTCAACCAGCGCCGCAAGACCATCCGCAACAGTCTCGGCAATCTGTTCAGCGTGGAAGTGCTGACCGAGCTGGGCATTGACCCGGCTATGCGCGCAGAAAATATTTCCGTGGCGCAGTACTGCCAGATGGCCAACTGGCTGTCTGACAATCTGCCATCGAAGGAGAGCTAACCATGATTCATTCGCCCCGGGTGTGTGTCCAGGTACAGAGCGTCTATATCGAATCGCAGTCTTCCCCGGAAGAAGAGCGCTATGTCTTCGCTTACACCGTCACCATTCGCAACCTGGGGCGGAGTCAGGTTCAGCTGCTTGGCCGCTACTGGCTCATCACTAACGGCCACGGTCGTGAGACTGAAGTTCAGGGTGAAGGGGTGGTCGGCGAGCAACCGCATATTCCCGCCGGCGGTGAATATCAATATACCAGCGGCGCAGTCATTGAAACGCCGCTGGGAACCATGCAGGGTCATTATGAGATGATCGATATCGACGGCGCGCCGTTCCGTATCGAGATCCCTGTGTTCCGTCTCGCAGTTCCAACGCTCATTCATTAAAACAATGTCAACATACCTTATTGGCGACGTTCACGGTTGCTACGATGAACTGATCGCATTATTAGCGCAGGTTAAATTCGACCCGAGCACCGACATGTTATGGCTCACCGGCGATCTGGTGGCCCGTGGCCCGGGGTCGCTGGAGGTCCTGCGCTATGTCAAATCTCTGGGCGCCAGCGTGCGACTGGTGCTGGGCAACCATGACTTACACCTGCTGGCGGTCTTTGCCGGTATTAGCCGCAACAAGCCAAAGGATCGTCTGAAACCACTGCTGGAAGCGCCGGATGCCGATGAGCTGCTCAACTGGCTGCGTCGCCAGCCGCTGCTGCAGGTGGATGAAGAGAAAAAGCTGGTGATGGCCCATGCCGGCATCACGCCGCAGTGGGATCTGGAGACCGCCCAGCAGTGCGCACGCGATGTTGAAGCGGTACTCTCCAGCGACTCCTATCCTTTCTTCTTGGATGCCATGTACGGCGACATGCCGAACCACTGGAGCAACGAGCTGAGCGGGCTGGCGCGCCTGCGCTTTATCTCTAACGCCTTTACCCGCATGCGCTACTGCTTCCCGAACGGCCAGCTGGATATGTATTCGAAAGAAGCGCCCGAGGACGCCCCGGCGCCGCTGAAGCCGTGGTTTGCCATTCCGGGCCCGGTGAGCAGTGCGTACAGTATTGCCTTTGGGCATTGGGCTTCGCTGGAGGGACGCGGCACGCCGGAGGGGATTTACGCCCTGGATACCGGCTGCTGCTGGGGCGGGGAACTCACCTGCCTGCGCTGGGAAGATAAGCAGTACTTCACCCAGCCGTCGAACCGCCAGAAAAGCCTCGACGAAGGGGAAGCCGTCGCGTCCTGAGTCTTCCCGGATGGTGGCGTGTTGCGCCTTATCCGGGCAACCTGCGGCGCCGTTTTGTCGGGTGGCGGCTAACGCCTTACCCGACCTTGTATTATTCCTTTCGTGCAGAGAGAACCGGCCAGTTCTTTCTGCCATGCAGTCCGGATGCCGCACCCGACCTTAGATCCTCAAATCTGTGTCGTAGATAATTCGCACCGGACTGCGCTCCTCCACAAGTGATAAACCGAACAGTATCATGGACCGGAACACCCGGTACCCCGCATTTGCAAGGATGGTTACACCATGGAAAACAAACTCCACTTTATCGGCATTGATGTTGCCAAAGCTAAACTCGATGTCGATATGCTGCGCCCTGATGGCCGTCACCGCAGCAAGAAATTTGCCAACACCCCAAAAGGCCATAACGAGCTCGTCAGCTGGTTGTGCGGTCATCAGGTCAGCAATGCCCACGTCTGCATGGAAGCGACCGGGACGTATATGGAAGATGTCGCCGCTCATCTCTCTGACGCGGGGTATCTGGTCTCCATTATCAATCCGTTGCTCAGCAAAGCGTTCGTCCAGAGCCAGGGAATACGCAGCAAAACCGATACGGTGGATGCCCGCCAGCTGGCGTATTTTTGCCGGGAGAAACGCCCGGTGATATGGGAAGCCCCCCATCCGGTTGAGCGGGCCCTGCGGGCGCTGGTGCTGCGGCATCAGGCACTGACGGAAATGCATGTTCAGGAGCAGAACCGGCGGGAAAGTGCCCGTGAAGTTCAGTTGCCGAGTATCGACATGCACCTGCTGTGGCTGGAGACGGAACTGAAGCGTATCGAAAAGCAGATAAAAGACCTGACGGATGATGATCCGGATATGAAGCACCGTCGCAAACTGCTGGACAGTATCCCGGGGATCGGAGCGAAAACATCGGCGGTGTTGCTGGCTTACGTGGGGCTGAAAAACAGATTCCTGGAAGCGAGGCAGTTCGCGGCGTTCGCGGGTCTGACACCAAAGCAGCATGAATCAGGCAGCAGCATCCGGCGGGTGAGTCGGATGAGTAAAATGGGTCATATGTCGCTGCGCCGTGCGCTGTACATGCCGGCAATGGTGACGCTGTACAAGACAGAATGGGGTCGGATATTCAGGGAACGACTGGAGAAGAGCGGAAAAAATGCAAAGCTGATCATCGGTGCAATGATGCGGAAGCTGGCACAGGTGGCGTACGGGGTCCTGAAATCGGGACGCCCGTTCGATGCCACGCAGCATACGGAAAATGCTTGCATGGCATAACAGTATCTACATTTCCGTGCCATTTGTAGCCACGGGCAGCACTCCCGGAAGACGGAGCCCGCGACGGGAAATATGACGAGGTACTGCGTGCGCCATCGTCACGGAATTCATGCAAAAGAAAACCCCGGTTACGTCAGACGCGACCGGGGTTTTTTCATGGCAATCCTTCCCGCTTAACGGCGTTCGAGGATCTCAAAGCAGTAGCTGTGGGAGTTCTGCGCATCGGCATCATGAAACTCACTGAACACCGATTCCCACTCGTCCGGATCGTAATCCGGGAAATGAGTATCGCCTTCCACTTCCGCATCGATATGAGTCAGATACAGCTTCTGCGCTTTCGGCAGAAACTGCTCATACACGCGTCCACCGCCAATCACCATAATCTCTTCCACATCGCCGCAGGCGGCAATCGCTTCCTCAACGGAGGAGACCCACTGCACGCGATCGTCGCTGCCGGGTTTGCTGCTGATCACGATGTTTTTACGCCCCGGCAACGGGCGTCCAATGGATTCCCAGGTCAGACGCCCCATCACTACCGGCTTATTTAACGTGTTGCGCTTGAACCAGGCGAGATCGGCAGGCAGGTTCCATGGCATGGCGTTTTCCATACCAATCACGCGATCTACCGCTAACGCCGCAATCAGACTGATCATTCATTCATTCCTGAGTACAAAAAATTGTCGCCACTATACGGAAAGCGTACAACTTCGTCGACTGGGCGGAGAGTAAAGAATAAGAAAATTTTCTGATTTGCTGGCAAGCCCACGTTCACACCGTGGGCCGCCAGAAGAGGATCTAAAAGAAAACAAAATGTTACTGGTTAGCGTCAGGCAGAGGGCTTATTTTCCGGCTCATCGGCAATATCCCCGGTATGCCTGCCCTCTTCCGTTCCCTGCCAGCCATGGCGCTGCACCAGCGACAGATGATGTCGATCTTCGTTGATGATGCCGGTGAGCATATCGCTGGTCCGCTTGAAGACCGCCACCCGCGACGCCGCGTCGTTTTCCGCCATCGCCACCATCTCTTCGACCATTTGCAGGTTGAAACGACGGAACAGATCGGCCCGCTCGCGCGCTTCATAGGCGCCAAGCCCCAGCGCCTCCAGCGTCATTCGGCCGGACTTCAGCGCGGCCTCGAAGGTTTCACGCTCCGGCGCGTCAACGCCAGCCTGACGCAGCTGGATATAATGATCGACATCGCGGGCGCGGGAGATAATCTGCAGATGCGGGAAATGTTCTTTCACCCTCGCCACCAGCTCCAGGCTGACGTGCGGATCGTCAATGGCATTGATCAGCACTTCCGCCTTTTCCGCACCGGCTGACTCCAGCAGATCGACCCGGGTGGCATCGCCGTAGAAGACCTTCATATCAAATTTGCGCAGGGTATCGACATGGTCCGGATCGTGATCGAGGATCACCATCTTCACCCCGCTTGAGAGCAGCAGTCGCCCGGCAATCTGTCCGAAGCGGCCAAAGCCGGCGACAATCACCCGCGGCTGCTCTTCATCAATCTCGTCAGCGTCACGCGCCTGGCCGCTGGACGATTTCTCCATGCGGGTCAGCAGCACCAGCAGAATGGGGGTTGCCGCCATCGACAGGGCGACCGCCAGGGTCAACGCCTTTGCCCATTCGCCGTCCAGTACATCCGCCATCCGCGCGGCGCCAAAGACCACAAACGCGAACTCACTTCCCTGCCCCAGCAGCACCGCAAACCAGCGGCGCTGGGCGCGCGGCACGCCAAGCGGCCTGGCGATAAGCCACAGCATCAGCATTTTTATCGCCAGGAAACCGACCAGCAAAATCACAATACGCAGCGGATGGGTCACGAGAGTGCCGAAATCAATCGACATGCCGACGCCGATAAAGAACAGCCCCAGCAGCAGTCCTTTAAACGGCTCAATATCGCTTTCCAGCGCATGACGATACTCGGAGCTGGCCAGCAGCACCCCGGCGAGAAACGCCCCCATCGCCATCGACAGCCCGACCTCTTCCAGCAATAAACCAAAGCCGAAAACCAGGAACAGGGCCACGGCGCTGAACACTTCGCGCAGTCCGGAACGGGCGACAAAGCGCAGCAGCGGACGGGTCAGATAGCGCCCCAGGGCCACCACCAGCGCCAGCGCCGCGGCCACCTTCAATGCGGAAAGAGCAAACGCCACCAGCGAGGTGGCGCCACCGCTGGCCGCCAGCAGCGGGATCATCGCCACCAGCGGGATCGCCGCGATATCCTGAAACAGCAGCACCGCGAAGGCGCTGCGCCCCATCTGCGACACCGTCAGATTACGCTCATTCATCGCCTGCATCGCAATGGCTGTGGAAGAGAGCGCCAGGGTCATGCCGATCAGCTCGGCCACCTGCCAGCGCAGGCCCAGCAGCATGCAGAACAAGCCGATCAACACCCCGCAGGCCACCATCTGCAGCGCGCCGCCGCCAAACACCGAGGCGCGTAGCTTCCACAGCCGCTGCGGATCCAGCTCCAGACCAATGACGAACAGCATCAGCACCACGCCGATCTCGGCAAAGTGCAGAATCGCCTCGGCGTCGGTCACCAGCCGCAGCCCCCACGGGCCGATAATACAGCCGGCGATCAGATAGCCCAGCACCGACCCCAGCCCCAGGCGGACGGCGATGGGCACAATCAGCGCCGCGGCGCCCAGGTAAATCAGCGCTTGTATCAGCGTATGGCTATCCATTCTGATGTGCCTCCTGCCAGTCAATTAAGCGTTGACGATAATGGCGGGCCTGCTCCTGCAGCGTTTCGTCATCGCAGATAAAGGTGCAGTGCATGGCAAACGGCGGCAGCCATTTCATGCCGCAGTAAAGCGCAGTTGCCTGCAACGGCTGCGCCAGCACCGGAAAACCGGGAAATGAACCGATGTCGAAGTGGCTTTCACCGCCGCCGGTGGTCACCGCCCACATCAGCGATTTACCGCGCAGGGCAATACCGTTGTGGCCATAGGCCCAGCCGTGCGCCAGCACTTTGTCCATCCACAGCTTCAGCAGCGGCGGTACGCTATACCACTGCATGGGATGCTGCCAGATAACCAGATCGGCACGGGCCAGCGCCGCCTGCTCGGCGGCGATATCGATATTAAAGTCAGGATAGAGTTGATAGAGGGAGCGTATCTCTACGCCTTCAAGCGTCCCTGCCTGTTCAAGCATTCGCTTATTCGCATGAGAATGCTGCGGATAAGGATGCGCATAAATTATCAGAATCATTGATTGGCCTGCGTTTGCTCTTGTCATAATCAGCAAGAGTGTAGACAGTTAAGCCAACGGCTTACAATGATAACTGTGATTTATGTCGCAGTGGGTTACGCATTTCGGGGTTGATTCTTGATCGCCACATCAGAATCGTTGTCGACCAGATCGCATTGCTTCGGTAGCAGAAAGGTCATTGTGCCGGCGATAATCAACGAACCGGCCAGGGCGCAGACCGCCACATTCTGGCCGTAGAGATACATCATCACGCCCACCAGATAGGGGCCACAGAATCCGCCGAGATTGCCCAGGCCATTGATCACTCCGCGTGCGCTGCCCGCCACCTCCGGCGAAGCGATACGCCCCGGCATCGACCAGAACGGACTGGTAGCCGATTTGAGAAAGAAACCGCAGATCACCAGTGCGATATAGGCCGCCACCATCTGGTCGCGGAGCACTACCGACGCCACCAGCGCTGCCGCAAAACTGTAGAGCGAGAAGCGAACCCACAGACGACGCTTACCGCTGTGGTCGCTGAACAACGAAATCACATAGATCCCGGCCAGCGTGGCGACAAACGGCAGCACCGCCAGGAAGCCAACGCTGGCCATGTTGCCGCCGGTTAACCCCTTCAGAATGGTCGGCAGCCACAGCGTGTAGCCATAATCCCCGGTCTGGTAGAAAAAATTGAGGATCACCAGCTTCATCAGTCCGGCATTACCAAACACATCCTTCACCGGCGCCTTGCTGACAGGGGCTTCTGCCTGCTTCGCCGCACGCTCGGCGGCCAGGGTGGTCACCAGATAGTCACGCTCGCGGGCGGGCAACCAGTGGGCCTCTTGCGGACGGTCGCTGATCATAAACCACCACACGACCAGCACCACCAGCGACAACAGCCCTTCGATGATAAACAGCCAACGCCAGTCAAGCGCCGCAATAATGGCGCCGGAGACCGGCGCGGTGAGCATGCCGCCGAGCGGGGCAAACATCATCACAAACGCGTTCGCGCGACCCAGCTCTTTTTCCGGAAACCAATTGCTGACCATGGTCAGCACTACCGGCAGCATTCCCCCTTCAGAAACCCCGAGAATAAATCGCAGCACCAGCAGTTGATATTGATGAGTCACAAACCCTGTCGCCACGGAAACGATAGCCCAGGCTACCAGCGACCAGGCAATAAATTTTTTACCGCTGCCGTTAACCGCAATTCGCCCACCGGGAATTTGCAAAAATAAATAACCAATAAAAAAGATACCGCTGGCCACGCCGGCCATTTGGCTGGTAATGCCTAAATCGGCCTCCATGCCGCCTGGCAGGGCAAAGCTAATATTAACCCGGTCCATAAATGACATAATGCAGGCAATTAACACCGGCACAATGATACGCAGCCAACGGGTGCTGGGAATTTTCTCGTTCATATATTTGCACTCTCTATGCAGAGGTTATTGTTTTGATTGAGATCGCGCGGGTACAGAAATAAAAAGCTCATTAATCGATAGCGTTTGGCAGCGCTGCGCCGGCAAACCAGGCGGCGACGTTAGCAAAAACCACTTCGCTCATTTTCTGTCGTGTTTCCTGCGTGGCGCTGGCGACATGCGGCTGCAGCACCACGTTATCGAGGGCGATCAGCGCCGCCGGGACCTGGGGTTCCTGTTCGAAAACATCGAGCCCGGCCCCGGCGATAACGCCGTTTTGTAACGCGTGGATCAACGCCTTTTCATCCACCAGCGAACCGCGGGCAATATTGATAAGCCAGGCATGCGCCGGCATCACGTTAAACACCGAGGCGTCGATGATGCCGCGGTTCGCCTCGCCGCCGGATGCGGCAATCACCAGAAAATCGCTCTCATGTGCCAGGGTATGCAGGTCGGCACACCACTGATAATCGAGGCCCGCTATCTTTTTACGGTCGGTATACAGCACCTGCATATCAAAACCCCGCGCCCGGCGGGCGATCGCCTGGCCAATATTCCCCATACCCAGCAGGCCGATACGCTTCCCGCTGACCTGAGTCGCCAACGGCATACCACCGCTCAGCCAGCGTCCCTCGCGGACAAAGCGATCGCCCTGACAGAGCTGACGGGAACCGGCCAGCAGCAGCCCCATCGCCAGGTCAGCGACATCATTCGTCAACACCCCGGAGGTGATGGTGACGGCAATTTGCCGCGAGCGGGCATACGCCAGATCCACCGCATCGGTACCGACGCCGAAGATGGCAATCAGCCCAGCCTGAGGCAGCAACTCAAGGACGCTGTTTGCTACGCCGACGTCGCCGCGAGTGACCACGACGGCAATGTTCTCTCCTTGTTCACGCAGAAAGGCGATCGGATCGTCCTGCTCGTAGAGACGCAGCAGCGGGAAATGCTCCGCCAGCTGCAGCTGCAGGGTTTCAATTACGGGGGCCACTAAAAGGACAGCGCGGGGAATAACACTCTTCATCAGATCACCTGTTTGACGTTTGGTTACGACGGTAGCCACTATCAAACGGGTTTTTATCGGGGGATTTTGCGATCTGTATCACGCTGAATCGTGTTAAAAATGCATGTTACCGGACGCGTGATCGTGAAGACAAAACGGCGACCAGACAGGCGATGGACCGCGCGCGCATTAACCTTTCGCTAACACACGACAGGCGCTAGCTGGTGGCCGTTAAATCGTTTCGCCCATCGACAGGCGGTAGTGGAGATCCACCTTTTCAATAGTGGGCAGTCCTTTGATTTTCTTTATTAAAATCTCTGTCGCCACCTTACCCATCTCGAAGCGCGGCGTCAGGACGCTGGCCAGCCGGGGAGAGACGATCTGGCCGATCTCCAGGCCATGAAAGCCCGCGATAGCCAGCTCCTGGGGCACGCTGATACCGGATGCCAGGCACTCCTGTAACACGCCCACCGCCAGGTCGTCATTAGTGCACAGGATACCGTCCATATCGGCGTACATTTGCCGCGCCAGGGTCATCATGCCGGTGCCAATGGAAACCGACGAGACTTTATTCGGCGCAATGCGCCCCACCGCCAGCCCGGCATTCTCCATCGCCCGACAGTAGCCCAGATAACGCTGCTCGTCGCGGACGTCGGACATCGAGCCGAAGTAGATGATCCGTCGTTTACCGCTGGCCAGCAGCATGGTGGTCATATCGAAGCCGGCCTGGAAGTTATCGAATCCGACGTTAATGCGTCCTGGATTCTCCGCCAGCCCCATCACTTCGGCGATCGGGATCTTCGCGGCATTCAGATACTTGTCCGCCCGCAGGGAGTGCACCGACTCGGTCAGCAGCAGTCCTTTCACGTTAAACGCCAGCACGGCGGCAATCTGCTCCTCTTCACGCTGGCGATCGTAGTCGTAATTCACCACCAGCGTCTGGTAGCCATGCCCGGCGGCGACAGATTCGATGCCGGCCAGCAGATCGGCAAAAATTTGATTATGAAAGGAGGGAATGAGTACGCCAATCCGCGGCACGGCGACGCTGGTCATCGCCGGATTATCCGGGTCGGGCTGATAGCCGATCTCCGCTATCACGCTGGCAATGCGCTCCGCCGTCTCCGGTTTCACCTTTTCCGGGGTGCGCAAATAGCGGCTAACGGTCATCTTGGTTACGCCAGCCAGCTCGGCAATATCATGGAGAGTAATGCGTTGTGCTTTCATCTGTGTGTCCGCCAAATACCTGACTGCTTCAGGCCATTATGCCTGTCGGGGTGGCAAAAGAGAATGCCAGTCCGTAGCCGTTAACCCGTTGAGTCAGCGAGATTTACCGGCAGCGTCACGTTTAAGGTAACCCCTTTTTGTAACACGGTTTCGAGTGATCTTCATCACAGTTTCCCCCGGTAAAAATCCGTGAGATAGGGCACAGGTTTTCTTCAGCCGCTAATCAGGATATCGAGATGAACGATCTTTTCAGCTTACAAGGTAAACGCATTTTAATTACGGGCGCAGGACAGGGGATCGGTTTTGTCATGGCCCAGGGTCTGGCGCAATATGGCGCAGAAATCATTATTAATGACCTTTCTGCCCCGCGAGCGGACGATGCGGTGATGAAGCTCCGCGACGAAGGCGCCACCGCCCATGCTGCGGTATTTAACGTGACCGATGCCGAGGCCGTTGAAGAAGCCATTGCCAATATCGAAGCGCATCTTGGCCCGATTGACGTGTTATTCAATAACGCCGGGATCCAGCGCCGCCACCCGTTTACCGAATTCCCGGTGCAGGAATGGAATGACGTGATTTCAGTTAACCAGACGGCGGTATTTCTCGTCTCTCAGGCCGTCGCGAAGCGCATGGTTGACCGCCAGCAGGGAAAAATCATCAATATCTGCTCCATGCAGAGCGAGCTGGGGCGCGACACCATCACCCCCTACGCCGCCGCCAAAGGCGCGGTGAAGATGCTAACCCGCGGGATGTGCGTTGAGCTGGCGCGGCACAACATTCAGGTCAACGGCATTGCCCCGGGCTACTTTAATACGGCGATGACCCGGACGCTGGTTGAGGATAAGGCGTTTACCGACTGGTTATGCAAACGCACCCCTGCCGCCCGCTGGGGCGATCCGCAGGAGCTGGTCGGCGCTGCCGTCTTTTTATCGTCAAACGCGTCGAATTTCGTCAACGGCCATCTGCTGTTTGTTGATGGCGGCATGCTGGTCGCGGTCTGAGTGAGGGAGCGCATGATGGCAGGACAATGCATTATTTTGATGGGCGTCTCCGGGACCGGCAAATCCACCGTCGGTCAGGCATTGGCCCACGCGCTGGGGGCGAAATTTATCGACGGCGACGACCTTCATCCACGCAGCAATATCGTCAAAATGGCCACCAGCCAGCCGCTGAATGATGAGGATCGTCAACCGTGGCTGACGCGTATCGCCGACGTTATTTTCAGCCTTGAGCAGAAAAACGAGTCTGGTGTATTGGTCTGTTCCGCATTGAAAAAGCGCTATCGCGACCGCCTGCGTGAGGGGAACGCGAAGCTACGCTTCCTGTGGTTGACCGGGGATTATGACTGCATTTTGCAGCGTATGCGCCAGCGTAAAGGCCACTTTATGCCAGAGGCGCTACTGCGTAGCCAGTTCGCCGCCCTGGAGACGCCAGACGCCAGTGAAAGCGATGTTCTGGCCGTCGATATTACCCCCGACGTCGCCAGTATTGTCGCCCACTCATTAACGTTACTTCATCCGCAACAACCGCAGAGGATCCCGGCATGATTATCGATACCTTAACCGCCGCCGCCGAAAATGAGCTCTATCCGCCGGTGATTCGCCAGGCGCTGCAGGCCGTGTTACAGCAACAACCGCACGCGCTGCCGCCGGGGAAATATACCGTCGAGAGTGATAATGTGTTTTTTACCGTCGTCGAAGGCCATACCCGGCCGCTGGGCGAGCAACGTCCGGAATATCATCGTCAATATCTCGATATTCACATTGTGCTGAAAGGCGAAGAGATCATCGGTGCCGGGAATAAAGGGCTGCCGGTCGTTGAAGATGGCCCCTTCAACACGGCGCAGGATATCGGTTTCTGCCAGGCTATCGACAGCGAAACGCTGATTCATCTCCACCCGGAAGAGCTGGCGATCCTCTTCCCCGGTGAATTACACCGCCCGATGGCCTGCCTCGAACAAGGCGCAGCGTTGCGCAAAATCGTGGTCAAAATCGATCGCGCGCTGCTGTAACGCGATCGTTCGGCCCCGCACGCTCCCCGCGGGGCCTGGGATAACCACTTAGTTATCCAGCTCATCCATGGATTTTACCTGGTCGCGGTTAATCTGCTCCACGCGGCCGGTTTCGGCATTTTTGTAAGAAACGAGGCCGGTATCATCATCCACCTGCGGTTTGCCGCTGGTGACAATGGTCTTGCCGTCGGTGGTTTTGATCGACTGATTCGATGAGCAGCCGGCCACGAACATGATTGCCGTCGCTGCCAGTGCGGATGCCACCAGAATATTGTTCCGCATTGTATCCTCCTGTCTTTTCATCAATAGGTATCGTTATGGTGCTAACTATAGTTAGCCTGACCCGACAGGGGGTTAAAAGCAGAACTCTCCGAAGATGGCCGCAGCCCATAAAAAAGGGCTGACGATGTCGTCAGCCCACGTTTGTAGCTATCCGGCCAGGCCGGTGCGCTTATTTGGTGATTTGCGCGTGCATTTCCTGAACCGAAATCACCTTATCGGTGGCGTCGGCGTTCAGGGCCATCGCGGTGGCAAAGCCGCCGTTCAGGGTGGTGTCATAGTGCACCTTGTACTGCAGCGCGCTGCGGCGGATCAGCTTGGAATCTTCAATCGCCTGGCGACCTGCGGTGGTGTTGATGATGTAGGTATATTCGCCATTCTTAATGCGGTCCTGAATGTGCGGACGACCTTCATGCACCTTGTTCACCAGACGCGGGTTAATGCCCGCTTCGCCCAGCACAATCGCCGTGCCGTGAGTCGCATCCAGCTCGAAGCCGAACTTCAGCAGCTTCGCCGCCAGGTCGACCACGCGCTCTTTGTCGCCTTCGCGGACGGAGAGCAGTGCGCGACCCTGTTTCTTCATGGTCGAGTTACTGCCCAGCTGCGCTTTGGCGAACGCTTCAGCGAAGGTGCGGCCGACGCCCATCACTTCCCCGGTAGAGCGCATTTCTGGCCCCAGCAGCGGGTCAACGCCCGGGAATTTGTTGAACGGCAGGACCACCTCTTTCACCGAGTAGTACGGCGGGATGATCTCTTTGGTCACGCCCTGCTGCGCCAGGGTTTTACCCGCCATCACGCGCGCCGCCACTTTCGCCAGCGGTACGCCGGTGGCTTTGGAGACAAACGGTACGGTACGCGCAGCACGCGGGTTGACTTCAATCAGATAAACTTCGTTATCTTTCACCGCGAACTGGACGTTCATCAGGCCACGAACCTGCAGCTCGAAGGCCAGTTTCTGCACCTGCTCGCGCATCACATCCTGAATCTCTTTGCTCAGGGTGTAGGCTGGCAGGGAACAGGCGGAGTCGCCGGAGTGAACGCCTGCCTGCTCGATATGCTCCATGATGCCGCCAATCAACACCATTTCGCCATCGCAGATAGCATCGACATCCACTTCAATCGCGTCGTCGAGGAAGCGATCCAGCAGTACCGGCGCGTCGTTAGAGACGCTGACCGCAGTCTGGAAGTAGCGGCGCAGATCCTGCTCGTCGTAAACAATCTCCATCGCCCGACCGCCGAGCACGTAAGACGGGCGCACCACCAACGGATAGCCGATCTCTTTTGCCTTCTCAACCGCTTGCTCAATCGCAGTCACGGTGGCGTTCGCCGGCTGCTTCAGTTTCAGGCGGTCAACCGCATGCTGGAAGCGCTCACGGTCTTCCGCACGGTCGATGGCGTCCGGGCTGGTACCGATAACCGGCACGCCGGCTGCTTCCAGCGCGCGCGCCAGCTTCAGCGGGGTCTGGCCGCCGTACTGGACGATAACGCCCTTCGGCTTCTCGATGCGCACGATTTCCAGCACGTCCTCCAGGGTCACCGGCTCGAAGTACAGACGGTCGGAGGTGTCGTAGTCGGTGGAGACGGTTTCCGGGTTACAGTTGACCATGATGGTCTCGTAACCGTCTTCACGCAGCGCCAGCGAGGCGTGTACGCAGCAGTAGTCAAATTCGATACCCTGACCGATACGGTTCGGGCCGCCGCCGAGAACCATGATCTTATCGCGGTCAACGGACGGGTTGGACTCACACTCTTCTTCATAAGTGGAGTACATGTAGGCAGTATCGGTAGCAAATTCCGCCGCGCAGGTATCCACGCGTTTGTAGACCGGATGCAGGTCATACTGGTCGCGCAGCTTGCGGATTTCCGCTTCACGCACACCCGCCAGCTTCGCCAGACGCGCATCGGCAAAGCCTTTACGCTTCAGGGTGCGCAGGAAGTCAACGTCGAGGCCGTTGATACCCACTTCCGCCACTTTCTCTTCCAGACGTACCAGCTCTTCAATCTGCACCAGGAACCAGCGATCGATGTTGGTCAGGTTGAAGACGCCGTCGACGGAGAGGCCCGCGCGGAACGCGTCAGCGATATACCAGATACGCTCAGCGCCGGCGTCTTTCAGCTCGCGGCGGATTTTGGTCAGCGCTTCCGGATCGTCGAGGCTCACTTTCGGGTCGAAGCCGGTGGCGCCCACTTCCAGACCGCGCAGCGCTTTCTGCAAGGATTCCTGCTGGGTGCGACCAATCGCCATCACTTCGCCGACAGACTTCATCTGGGTTGTCAGACGATCGTTGGCGCCGGCGAATTTTTCGAAGTTAAAGCGTGGAATTTTAGTGACTACGTAGTCGATGGACGGCTCAAAAGAAGCCGGCGTGCGGCCACCGGTGATGTCGTTCATCAGCTCGTCAAGGGTATAACCTACCGCCAGCTTGGCTGCCACTTTAGCAATCGGGAAGCCGGTCGCTTTGGAGGCCAGCGCCGAGGAGCGGGAGACGCGCGGGTTCATTTCAATAACGATCAGGCGACCGTTTTTCGGGTTGACCGCGAACTGTACGTTAGAGCCGCCGGTTTCGACACCGATTTCACGCAGCACCGCCATCGAGGCGTTACGCATGATCTGGTACTCTTTATCAGTCAGGGTCTGCGCCGGCGCAACGGTGATGGAGTCACCGGTGTGGATACCCATGGCGTCAAAGTTTTCAATCGAGCAGACAATGATGCAGTTATCGTTCTTATCGCGCACCACTTCCATCTCGTACTCTTTCCAGCCGATCAGCGATTCATCAATCAGCAGTTCGTTGGTCGGAGAGAGATCCAGGCCGCGTTCGCAGATTTCTTCGAACTCTTCGCGGTTATAGGCGATACCGCCGCCGGTGCCGCCCATGGTAAAGGACGGACGGATGATGCACGGGAAACCAACGTCGGCGGCAACCGCCAGCGCTTCTTCCATCGTGTGGGCGATACCAGAGCGCGCGGTGTCGAGACCGATTTTTTTCATCGCGATATCGAAACGGCGACGGTCTTCGGCTTTATCAATCGCATCGGCGGTGGCGCCAATCATAGTCACACCGAATTCAGCCAGAACGCCCTGACGCTCCAGCTCGAGCGCGCAGTTCAGCGCCGTCTGGCCGCCCATGGTCGGCAGCACCGCGTCCGGGCGCTCTTTTTCGATGATTTTACGCACCACTTCCCAGTGAATCGGCTCGATATAGGTGGCATCGGCCATTTCCGGGTCGGTCATGATGGTCGCCGGGTTAGAGTTCACCAGGATAACGCGGTAGCCTTCTTCACGCAGGGCTTTACAGGCCTGGGCTCCGGAGTAGTCAAACTCACACGCCTGACCGATAACAATCGGGCCCGCGCCCAGAATCAGGATACTTTTTATGTCTGTACGTTTTGGCATTGCTTTCTTCTCCGAAGAACCTGTTTATGGTCGTCGCGAGCGATGGGTAGACAAGGAAAAAATTTGTGAGAAAGCGCAGTTTACAAAACGTAAATGAGCATTTTGAACAAATTTTTAACGCCGTATTCCCGAGCACAGCAGAACATAAACAGGTTCTGATTATTTCGCGGACTGACGGTAGAGCTCAATTAACTCGATAAAGTGGTCGAACAGCGGTGCGGCATCGTGCGGCCCCGGGCTCGCTTCCGGGTGGCCCTGGAAGCTGAACGCCGGTTTATCGGTACGATGGATCCCCTGCAGGGTGCCGTCGAACAGCGACTTGTGGGTCACGCGCAGGTTAGCCGGCAGCGTGGCTTCATCCACCGCGAAACCGTGGTTCTGGGCGGTGATCATCACCACATTGTTGTCGATATCTTTAACCGGATGGTTGCCGCCGTGGTGACCGAACTTCATCTTAATGGTCCTGGCACCGCTCGCCAGCGCCAGCAGCTGATGGCCAAGGCAGATGCCGAACACCGGAATATCGGTCTCGAGGAATTTTTCAATCGCCTCGATAGCGTAATCGCACGGCGCCGGGTCGCCAGGGCCGTTGGAGAGGAAGATACCGTCCGGATTCAGCGCCAGTACGTCCGCGGCGGAGGTCTTCGCCGGCACCACCGTCAGGCGGCAGCCGCGGTCAACCAGCATGCGCAGGATGTTGCGTTTCGCACCGAAGTCATATGCCACGACGTGGAACGGCAGCTCGCTTTCCGCTTTCGCTTCCGGCAGATCGCCCGCCAGGGTCCAGCTGCCTTGCGTCCAGCTGTAGGTTTCTGCGGTGGTGACTTCCTTCGCCAGATCCATGCCGTTCAGGCCCGGGAACGCTTTCGCTTTTTCCAGCGCCAGCTGGGCATCCGGGCTGTCGCCCGCGATGATGCAGCCGTTTTGCGCCCCTTTCTCACGCAGCAGACGCGTCAGCTTGCGGGTATCGATATCGGCAATCGCCACGATGTTATGGCGCTTCAGATAAGAAGAGAGGTCTTCAGTACTGCGGAAGTTGCTGGCAATCAGCGGCAGGTCGCGAATAACCAGACCCTGCGCATGCACCTGAGAAGATTCTTCATCGGCGGCGTTGGTGCCGACATTACCAATATGAGGATAAGTAAGAGTGACGATTTGGCGGGAATAGGAAGGATCAGTGAGGATTTCTTGATAACCGGTCATTGAAGTATTGAAAACGACTTCCCCAACCGCCGTGCCGGTTGCCCCGATGGCCCGACCGTGAAACTGGGTTCCGTCTTCCAGAACCAATAGCGCTGACTTAATCAAAACATCCTCCAGAGAATATCCACTCACTTTATTTGCATATTAATTCATAAACACGATCTGAATCAATGCAAATCTGTTGCCCGCAGATTTTTGGCAAACGGCGGCATTCTGGAGAGATGTCGGATAAAAGTCAACTCAAAGCGGAGATTTTTAATGCCATTTTACGCCACTGGCGCATAAGACGTGATTTTTACGCCAAAAAGATCAACAAACCTGCCTTAGAAAACGCTTGCGGACGTGGAAGAGTGTAAAACAGAGCGCTAACCAGCAAAAAAGTGGACCAGATGGTCAAAATTTACATTCCATTCACTAAAAAACAGGCAAAGAAAGCATGTTTTAGCCATTTCATCAAAAACAAATCATGTAATGCGCAAAAATAAAAAAGGGCAACAAAATATTGCCCCTTGCATCAATAACTTATTGATAGCAATAACCACATCACGATGGGTAATAATCGTTATAAAGCATTCAGATCCAGCACATCACGCATATCAAATAGGCCATTTTTCTTAGCTTTCAGCCATAAAGCTGAACGAACGGCGCCATTAGCAAACGTCATTCGGCTGGACGCTTTATGGGTGATTTCAATACGCTCGCCGATATCAGCAAACATCGCGGTATGCTCTCCGACGATGTCGCCTGCACGGACGGTCGCAAAGCCGATAGTGCCCGGGACACGTTCGCCGGTATGACCTTCACGACTGTAAACGGCGCAGTCCTTCAGATCTTTGTTCAATGCGCCGGCGATCGCTTCGCCCATCGCCAGCGCGGTGCCTGACGGCGCATCCACTTTATGCCGGTGGTGCGCTTCGATAATTTCGATGTCGGTATAGTCGCCCATCACCTTCGCCGCCTTCTCCAGCAGCTTTAACAGGACGTTGACGCCGACGCTAAAGTTAGCGGCGAAGACAATGGCAATCTCCTCGGCAGCATCGCGAATCGCCAGTTTGCCCGCGTCGTCAAACCCGGTGGTGCCAATAACCATCCCTTTACCATGTTCACGGCAGAAGGCCAGGTGGTTCAGCGTGCCTTCCGGGCGGGTAAAATCGATCAGGACGTCGAAATCGTCTTTAACCGCCGACAGGCTGCTTTGCACCGTAACGCCCGCTTTTCCTGCGCCCGCCAGCTCGCCGGCATCGCTGCCCACCAGACTGGATCCTTCGCGCTCCAGCGCCGCGCCCAGCGCCACGCCTTCCATCTGCAGCGCAGCCTGAATTAACTGGCGTCCCATCCGGCCGCCCGCGCCGGCGATGGCCACGCGGATTTGTGCATCATGCATAGCTATTCTCTTTTGTTAACATTACGTAAATTGTTTTCAGAGTAACCAGCCCATCAGCGGGCCGCTACTCAAAAACGCCGATAATTAGAAATTTATGACAAACGGCGGACGATATCAGTAAAAACTATAAGTTTGTGCCGCAAATCCACGTTTACGCAGTGACAACCAGCAAGAGAAATGAGGATGCTCCGCCCCCACAAGGCGGGCGGAGACGGGGTGGAAGGAATTACTGCGGGAAAAGCGCGCCGCCAGGAAAGGCGGATAAAAACCAGGTCACCGCCAGTAAATCAGCGCTGCCGCCGGGGCTGAGGTGGCGGGCAATCAGCTCATCGTCAAACTGGCGCATCGCCTCCAGTCCATCGTCAGCCAGCACGCCTCCCTGCCACAGCAATCGCTGCGCTTCCTGCTGGACATAGTTCAGCCCGGCCAGCCCGCCGCGCGAGACGAGATTAGTATCATCATTCCACGCCATCAGGTGCAGCAGGGTTTGCAGCAGCGCCAGGTTGCTGTCGCTGGTTTCCGCCATCACACGGTTAAAGACCGGCAACGCCTGGGTGCGCACCGTCAGGAATCCACTCTCTGCCTCGCCGCGCGCGCCGGCGAGGCCATAACGCAGAAAATGAGCCTCGCCTTTACTGAGTCGCTCCCCGTTAGCCGAGGATAATTCCTGCATAACCATGCCGCGACAGAAGCGTGCCACCTGATCGCACAGCCGATGTTGTTCCATCGGCTCTCCCTTCGACGCCAGCCTGCCTGCCGCCGCGCTCAGCAGACCAAAAGCGAAGATCGCCCCCCGATGGGTATTCACTCCGCCGGTCACTTCCAGCATATCGTTCTCGCAGGCCATTCCCACCGGGCGCAGCATCATCAATACCTGCTCCGGCGCGACCGCCGCGGTATCGTGGCCCATGATATAAAACTTTTCCATCCACGGGGCCACCACGGCGGTGCTGGCTTCAAACGAGGCCAAATCCATATCGTGGTGCGCGCCAGCGTTACGAATATCCACTAACCCAGGCTTGGGGGTCAGGCGAACTTCGGTTAACAGTGCGCGCTCCACCGCGCTGACGATCTCATCTGCAGTCATTGCCGTCACGCGCTGCAAACGCGGAGGATGGATTAACACGTTGTTCATCGCCTTTTCCCCTCTGCGCTTAGTCGCTGTTTTTAACCTGACGAATCACATCGATGACCGAGCCGTCGCGATAGCGCACGACTGCGACCACCCGATCGGTAAATTCGATCGGCTGCGGCTTGCCGGTCAACAGCTCTGCACGCTGCTGCAGTTCCTCAATGGTCATCAGCGGGATACCCGCGTTGCGCAGATTGTCGATCAGGTCCTGACGCGCCGGGTTTACCGCAATGCCGTGGTCAGTGACCAGCACATCCACGCTGGCCCCCGGCGTGACGCGGGTCAGCACCTTTTCCACGACGCAGGGAATACGGCCGCGAACTAACGGTGCGGTAATAATGGTCAAATCCGCACCGGCGGCGGTATCGCTGTGGCCACCGGACGCCCCGCGCAGCACACCGTTAGAACCGGTCATCACGTTGACGTTAAAGTCGGTATCGATTTCCAGCGCGCTGAGCATTACCACGTTTAAGCGCTCGCAGGAGGCGCCTTTAGAGCCTGGGCTGGCATACTGATTGGTGGAGATCTCGACGTGGTTCGGGTTCTGCGCCAGCGAACGCGCGGCGTCGCCATCGAACGACTGGGTATCGAGCAGCGTTTTGATCAGCCCCTTTTCGTGCAGATCGACCATCGTGCCGGTGATGCCGCCGAGGCCGAAGCTGGCGGTAATGCCGTTACGGCGCATTTTGTCTTCGAGGAAGCGGCTCACCGCCAGCGAGGCGCCGCCGGTGCCAGTCTGCAGCGAGAAGCCGTCTTTAAAGTACCCGGAATGCTCGACCACCTTCGCCGCCTGGCGGGCAATCAGCAGTTCGCGCGGGTTGCTGGTCAGACGGATGGCGCCAGCGGTAATCTTTTCCGGATCGCCGACTTCGTCTACCTGGACAATCAGATCGACCTGATCCTGGGCAATACTGGCCGGGTAGTTAGGATAATCCACCCACTCTTCAGTCAGCAGTACCACGCATTTAGCGTGCTCGGCATCGACGCGGGCGTAGCCCAGCGAACCGCAACGTGACTTACCGCTAAAACCGTTGGCGTTGCCAAATTCGTCGCAGCAGGGGACGCCAAGAAACGCCACATCAATCGACAGCTCGCCGCTTTGAATCAGCTGTACGCGACCGCCATGGGAGTGGATCTGCACCGGGTTTTCCATTAATCCGGCGGAGATCTCCTCGCCCAGCTTGCCGCGCAGTCCGGAGGTGTAGATCTGGCGGATCACGCCGTTCTTAATATGCTCGATCAGCGGCCAGTGGGCGTCGATCAGCGAACTGGACGCCAGGGTCAGATCGCGAAAGCCCATTTCCGCCAGCTTCGCCACCACCATATTGACGACTTTGTCGCCGCCGCGAAACGCGTGGTGGAATGAAATGGTCATCCCGTTTTGCAAGCCGGAGCGACGAATCGCCGTTTCCAGCGAATCGCAGATTTTGCGCTGGCGCTTTTCGCTCTCGCTCGCCAGCCAGGGGCTTTTCGCCGTTACGCCGGCATAAGGAGTCAGTCCATTCGGCATCACGTACTGCTGATTAAGCATTGCTACTGTCTCTTTCATCTTGTTCCCCTTAATCACGAATACCGGAAGCCGAGAGCGCCACCACTTTGCGAGCGTGGTCAATAATCGGTCCATCGATCATCTTGCCGTTCAGCGATACCACGCCAAGACCGCGCGATTCTGCCTCTTCCGCAGCAGCTATCACCTCCTGCGCATGGTCGACCTCTTTACGCGTCGGGGCATAGACCTGGTGCAACAGTTCAATTTGTCGCGGGTTAACCAGCGATTTGCCGTTAAAGCCGAGGTTCTTCGCCAGGTTCGCTTCCGCGAGGAATCCCTCTTCATTATTGATATCCGACCACACCACGTCATAGGCGGCGATACCGGCGACGCGGGCGGCGTGCAACACCGCACAGCGGGCATAGAACAGCTCGGTACCATCGCCGCGGGAGGTGCCCATATCCATGACGTAGTCGAAGGCCGCCAGCGCGATCGCCGCCAGCCGCGGGCTGGCACGGGCGATCTCAACCGCATTCACCACGCCCAGCGCCGACTCGATAGCCGCCATGAGTTTGGTGCTGCCGACGTCCCGGCCGCACTCACGTTCAATACGCGCGACGTGAGCTTCCAGCTCATGGATATCTTCTTTGCTGTCGGTTTTCGGCAGACGCACCATATCCACGCCTGCACGCACCACCGCTTCAAGATCGGCAAGACCGAAGGGCGTATTCAATGGGTTAATACGCACTACAGTTTCGATATCCTGATACAGCGGATGCTGCAGCGCCTGATGCACCAACAGGCGAGCGGTATCTTTTTCGCGTAGCGACACGGCGTCTTCAAGGTCAAACATCACCGCATCGGCGCCGTAAACGAAGGAAGTACTTAACATGGCGGCATTGGCGCCGGGGATAAACAACATACTGCGACGGGGTTTCATAGCTGGCTCCATGGCACTTGGGACTGTTGTGCAGCGCGCAGCGCCGCAGCCTGAACGCGAGCACGCAGAACGCACTCCAGCGCACCTTTATCATCGACCACCACGTTGGCCTGGCTGACGCCAAGCTGCGCCAGCGTTTCTCTGACCACCTGTTCAATCGCAGCGCCAAACTGCTGCTTCACAATGCTGTCGATCTCCAGCTGAATACCCGGCTGCGCCGTCGGCCCAATCCTGACCATCACATCGCTGGACTCCAGCGTGCCGGCCAGGGCGTCAATTTTCATTTCCATAGAGGCAAATCCTTGGTTATGGCCTATAAATCAGGCGGTTTGATGTTCATTTTCCGCCAGTTGCATCAGAAAAGTGAGCGTACCCGGCGGCACCAGCGCCGCCACGGCCTGCCAGTTGCGCTGCCGGTAAAGCTCGCGCACGCGGGAAGCCGAGATCGGGGCGCCGTTTTGTTCGATTCGCGCCAGTTCAACTACCTTTACAGGCGGGGTATCGCCAGGTGCTTCCAGCAACACTTTCATGCGCTCGTTGTAATGGCGGGTCAGCGAGCACAGTGGTTCTGTACCGACAAAACGATGGGTTATCTGCAGCGCTGGCGCTAAACGCTCGCGGAACAGCTGAAGGTCAATCTGGCTGTGGCTGTCATCGACCACGCCCTGATCTTTGAGAAAATAGCCGGGAAAGGTGGCCCGCGAGATGATATATGCCGAGCCGGGATGTAACGTGACCTTGTCGATACCGACAATCCCCTTTTCAATGAGCGTGAAGCGATCCTGATAGGAGAAACAGGATGCATCTTCTTTAACCACGAACAGATGTAGCCAGTCGCACTGTCGGGCCGCCTGCTCCACCAGCCAGCGGTGGCCGAGGGTGAAAGGATTGGCGTTCATCACAATGGCGCCAATTTTGCGTCCCGGTTGGCGGTACATGGCCAGCTGGCGGCAGTAGCGGGTGAGGCGTTCCCGGCTATTTTCCAGTAACACAGCGCGATCGCCGGCCTGGGCTATTGGCCAGAAGCCAGCCCCCGAAAACAGCGCGGCGTTAGAAGGTTTCGTAAAGAGAAACAGCTCACTGCGCCCCAGCTCATAGGCCAGAGTGAGTAATTCCGTCAGTAATTTCAGGCTCAGCCCTTCTCCCTGCAGCGAGGGATCGACCGCGATGCACTTCAGCACGTTACCGGCAATGGCGCCGCAACCGACCAGCCGCTGCTGATACTCGGCGACGATCGCCATTTCACAATCAGCCTCTAATGAGAGCTGATGTTGACGCAGAAATCGGTCGATCGCCTCTCGCCGCGGTTTATCCTTTTGTAGCTGAACGCGTTTTAATATCAGAGTCATTTTTTAGCGCTTCGTTATTCCAAAACGACCTGTATTTCGCCAGCGTTCGGCTATGGATTCTTGTATTTAAATCACAGTTTTTCTCGTGGCTTAATTGGCTTTATGGTTTTTATGTTGTTAATTAATTCAGCATCATTAAACCAATTAAATTAATAAAAAACACGAGTATTCAGTGAAGGTAATCACACCTTGGCAGTGATTCTATTTATTACTATGCGCCGGTCTTAATACTCCATCAATAAACAGGATAACGTTTATGACTAACATGAGCCACGCTCCGGCAACGGAGAAAAAGGGCGTTAGCGACCTGCTGGGATTCAAAATCTTCGGCATGCCGCTGCCCCTTTATGCGTTTGCGTTAATTACGCTATTACTTTCCCATTTCTTTAACGCGTTACCCACCGACATTGTCGGCGGCTTCGCCATAATGTTTATTATTGGCGCCCTGTTCGGTGAAATTGGCAAACGTCTGCCAATATTCAACAAATATATCGGTGGAGCCCCGGTGATGATTTTCCTGGTGGCGGCTTATTTCGTCTATGCCGGTATTTTCACGCAGAAAGAGATCGATGCCATCAGCAACGTGATGGATAAGAGTAACTTCCTTAACTTATTCATCGCAGTATTAATTACCGGGGCGATCCTTTCCGTGAACCGCCGTCTGCTGCTGAAATCGCTGCTTGGCTATATTCCGACGATCCTGATGGGCATTATCGGCGCATCTATTTTCGGCATCGCTATCGGCCTGGTGTTCGGTATTCCGGTGGATCGCATCATGATGCTCTACGTCCTGCCGATCATGGGCGGCGGCAACGGCGCGGGCGCGGTACCGCTGTCGGAAATTTACCACTCCGTCACCGGCCGCTCTCGCGAAGAGTACTACTCTACCGCCATCGCCATCCTGACCATCGCCAACATCTTCGCCATCATTTTTGCCGCGGTACTCGATATCATCGGTAAAAGACACACCTGGCTAAGCGGTGAAGGCGAGCTGGTGCGTAAAGCCTCGTTCAAAGTCGAAGAGGACGAGAAAGCGGGTGAAATCACCCATCGCGAAACCGCTGTCGGCCTGGTGTTGTCCACCACCTGCTTCCTGCTCGCTTATGTCGTAGCAAAGAAAATTCTGCCCAGCATTGGCGGCGTTTCTATTCACTATTTTGCGTGGATGGTGCTGATTGTCGCAGCGCTGAACGCCTCTGGCCTGTGCTCACCAGAAATCAAAGCCGGTGCCAAGCGCCTGTCTGATTTCTTCTCCAAACAGCTGCTGTGGGTCCTGATGGTCGGCGTCGGCGTTTGCTACACCGACCTGCAGGAAATCATCAATGCCATTACTGTCTATAACGTCGTTATCGCCGCCGTAATCGTTATCGGCGCAGTGCTCGGCGCGGCGATCGGCGGTTGGATGATGGGCTTCTTTCCGATTGAATCGGCGATCACCGCGGGCCTGTGTATGGCCAACCGCGGCGGCTCCGGTGACCTGGAAGTCCTTTCCGCTTGTAACCGAATGAACCTTATTTCCTATGCGCAAATCTCTTCCCGTTTGGGCGGCGGTATTGTGCTGGTCATCGCCAGTATCGTGTTCGGCATGATGATTTAACCCATTTGCACGGTGACGCCGTTGAACTCACGACGTAAATGGCTATCAGGGTCCAATGCCGGGAGCGGCAGAGGGAAATCCACCCTGCTCCTTAGCCGGAAACGCCAGAAACGTCGCCAGTCAGCGCGCCATCGTGCCCCTATTGAGATGTACCAATGACTGACAATGCCGTCCTGTTAGGCGAAGGCTTCACCCTGATGTGTCTCGGCATGGGCTTTGTGCTGGTTTTCCTGCTGCTGCTCATCTTTGCCATCCGGGGAATGTCCCTCGCCGTCAACCGCCTGTTTCCTGAGCCGCCTGCCGCCCCCAGCGCGGCGCCGGCCGCCGTCGCGCCCGCCGACGACTTCGCCCGCCTGAAGCCGGCGATTGTCGCCGCCATTCACCACCATCGCCGTCTTCACCCTTAATTCACGGAGGAATTCATGACCGTTGCCATTACCGATGTCGTCCTGCGCGACGCCCACCAGTCCCTGTTCGCCACCCGCCTGCGTCTCGACGATATGCTGCCCGTTGCCGCTGCGCTCGACGACGTCGGCTACCGCTCGCTGGAGTGCTGGGGCGGCGCCACCTTTGACGCCTGCATCCGCTTTCTCGGCGAGGACCCGTGGGTCCGCCTGCGCGAGCTCAAAAAGGCGATGCCGAAGACCCCGCTGCAGATGCTGCTCCGCGGCCAGAACCTGCTCGGCTACCGCCACTACGCCGACGACGTGGTGGAGCGCTTTGTCGAACGCGCCGTCAAAAACGGCATGGACGTCTTCCGCGTCTTCGACGCCATGAACGACCCGCGCAACATGAAAGCCGCCCTGCAGGCGGTCCGCCGCCACGGCGCCCACGCCCAGGGCACGCTTTCGTACACCACCAGCCCGGCGCACACCCTGCAGACCTGGCTCGACCTCACCGAACAGCTGCTGGAGACCGGCGTCGACTCCGTCGCCATCAAGGACATGTCCGGTATCCTGACGCCGGGGGCGGCGTATGAGCTGGTCAGTGAAATCAAAAAACGCTACGACGTCACCCTGCACCTGCACTGTCATGCCACCACCGGCATGGCGGAGATGGCCCTGCTGAAGGCCATTGAAGCCGGGGTCGACGGCGTGGATACGGCGATTTCGTCCATGAGCGCCACCTACGGCCACCCGGCCACCGAGGCGCTGGTCGCCACCCTCGCCGGTACGCCGTACGACACCGGCCTCGATATCCACAAACTGGAGAGTATCGCCGCGTACTTCCGCGAGGTGCGTAAGAAGTACCACGCCTTCGAAGGCCAGCTGAAGGGCACCGACAGCCGTATCCTCGTCGCCCAGGTGCCGGGCGGGATGCTCACCAATCTCGAAAGCCAGCTGAAGCAGCAGAACGCGGCGGACAAACTCGACCAGGTGCTGGCGGAAATCCCCCGCGTGCGCGAGGACCTCGGCTTTATTCCGCTGGTGACCCCGACCTCGCAGATTGTCGGCACCCAGGCGGTGCTCAACGTCCTGACCGGCGAGCGCTACAAGACCATCGCGAAGGAAACCGCCGGGATACTGAAAGGCGAATACGGCCGCACCCCGGTACCGGTGAACGCCGCCCTGCAGGCGCGGGTGCTCGACGGCGCTGAGGCCATCACCTGCCGCCCGGCGGATTTACTCAAGCCGGAGCTGGCCGCGCTGGAAGCCGACGTCAAACGCCAGGCGCAGGAGAAGGGCATTCAGCTTGCGCAGAACGCCATCGACGACGTGCTCACCGTGGCGCTGTTCCCGCAGCCCGGCCTGAAATTCCTTGAGAACCGCCACAACCCGGCGGCCTTTGAGCCGGTGCCGCAGGTGGAAGCCGCGCAGCCGGTGGCAAAAGCAGAGAAGCCTGCCGCCTCCGGCGTCTACACCGTGGAAGTGGAAGGCAAAGCCTTCGTGGTCAAAGTCAGCGACGGCGGCGACGTCAGCCAGCTGACCGCAGCCTCTTCCGCACCGGTTCAGGCCGCCGCCCCGGCCGGCGCCGGCACCCCGGTGACCGCCCCGCTGGCGGGCACCATCTGGAAAGTCATCGTCAGCGAAGGCCAGACGGTGGCCGCAGGCGACGTGCTGCTGATTCTGGAAGCCATGAAGATGGAAACCGAAATCCGCGCCGCGCAGGCCGGCACCGTCCGCGGTATCGCGGTGAAAGCCGGCGACGCGGTGGCGGTCGGCGACACCCTGCTGACCCTGGCGTAAGGACGAGGAGCGCAAATGGAAAGTCTGAACGCCCTGATTCAGGGCATGGGGCTGATGCACCTCGGTGCCGGCCAGGCCATCATGCTGCTGGTCAGCCTGCTGCTGCTGTGGCTGGCCATCGCGAAAAAGTTCGAGCCGTTACTGCTGCTGCCGATTGGCTTCGGCGGCCTGCTGTCGAACATCCCGGAGGCCGGACTGGCGCTCACCGCCCTGGAGAGCCTGCTGGCCCACCACGACCCGGCGCAGCTGGCGGTGATTGCCGCGAAGCTCCACTGCGCGCCGGACGTCCACGCCATTAAGGACGCGCTGGCCCTGGCCCTGCCGTCGGTGCAGGGGCAGATGGAGACGCTGGCGGTGGACATGGGCTACTCCGCCGGGGTGCTGGCCATCTTCTATAAGGTGGCCATCGGCTCGGGCATCGCGCCGCTGGTCATCTTTATGGGCGTCGGGGCGATGACCGACTTCGGCCCGCTGCTGGCCAACCCGCGCACCCTGCTGCTGGGAGCGGCGGCGCAGTTCGGTATCTTCGCCACCGTCCTCGGAGCGCTGACGCTGAACTACTTCGGCATCATCAGCTTCACCCTGCCGCAGGCGGCGGCCATCGGCATCATCGGCGGCGCCGACGGCCCGACGGCGATTTACCTGTCGGGCAAGCTGGCGCCGGAATTACTCGGGGCCATCGCGGTGGCGGCCTACTCCTACATGGCGCTGGTGCCGCTGATCCAGCCGCCGATCATGAAGGCGCTGACCACGGATAAGGAGCGGAAGATCCGCATGGTGCAGCTGCGCACGGTGAGCAAGCGGGAGAAGATCCTCTTCCCGGCGGTGCTGTTGCTGCTGGTGGCGCTCCTGCTGCCGGACGCCGCGCCGCTGCTGGGGATGTTCTGCTTCGGCAACCTGATGCGCGAGAGCGGGGTGGTGGACCGGCTGAGCGAAACGGTGCAGAACGCGCTGATCAACATCGTGACCATCTTCCTCGGGCTGTCGGTGGGGGCCAAGCTGGTGGCGGACAAGTTCCTGCAGCCGCAGACGCTGGGGATCCTGGTGCTGGGGGTGATCGCCTTCTGCGTGGGGACCGCCGCCGGGGTGCTGATGGCGAAGCTGATGAACGTGTTCAGTAAACACAAAATCAACCCGCTGATTGGTTCCGCCGGGGTGTCGGCGGTGCCGATGGCGGCCAGGGTGTCGAACAAAGTGGGTCTGGACGCGGACGGGCAGAACTTCCTGCTGATGCATGCGATGGGCCCGAACGTGGCGGGGGTGATCGGCTCGGCGATCGCCGCCGGGGTGATGCTCAAGTACGTGCTGGCGATGTAGGCCAGCCTCCTTCCCGGAGGCGGTTATGCCGCCTCCGGGCAACAAAATAAAGAGTCGGACGGCATGTCTGTATCGAGCGCTTTTCTGAATTTATTGATTATGTGCGTCTTCAGCAGGTACGCAGGCCGCCAAAAGGGGAAAATAACAATTTAATGTCTATCTACCCTATGTATACCCGAACAATTACCCAGTGGTTTGCTAGGCGATCGTTTCAGAATCGCATTTTCCTGCTGATCTTATTTACCTCCACTATCGTTATGCTGGCCATGTCCTGGTATCTGACCAACATTGCCGAAGAGCGCCTTCATTATCAGGTTGGCCAGCGGGCGCTGATTCAGGCGATGCAGATCTCCGCGATGCCAGAGCTAGTGGAAGCGGTCCAGAAACGCGATCTCGCCAGAATAAAAGCCCTTATCGACCCCATGCGCTCATTTTCCGATGCCACCTATATCACCGTCGGTGATGCGGAGGGTCAACGCCTCTATCACGTTAATCCTGATGAAATTGGTAAATCGATGGAGGGCGGCGATAGCGATGAGGCGCTGATAAACGCCAAAAGCTATGTTTCGGTGCGCAAAGGTTCGTTGGGATCGTCACTGCGTGGTAAATCGCCGATCCAGGACGCGACCGGTAAAGTGATTGGCATTGTGTCGGTAGGCTACACCATTGAGCAGCTGGAAAACTGGCTTAACCTGCAGGTAAGCTCGCTGCTGATCCAGATGGCGCTTGTTCTGCTGGCCCTGCTCTTTTGCGCCCGGCGCTTTACACTGCATATCAAAAAGCAAATGCTCAATATGGAACCCCAGCAGCTATCGCAGCTGCTGATCCAGCAAAGCGTGTTGTTTGAATCGGTGTTCGAAGGGCTTATCGCCATCGACTCCGACTTTAAAATTACCGCCATTAATCAGGCCGCCCGCCGCCTGCTCAATCTGAGCCAACCGGAAACCACGCTTATCGGCAAAAGGATCAACAACGTTATCTCGCAGGAGGCCTTCTTCTACGATGCGCCACAGACCAATAAAAAAGATGAAATCGTCATTTTCAATCAGATCAAAGTGATCGCCAGCCGGATGGCGGTGATCTTAAACAATGAACCGCAGGGCTGGGTGATCAGCTTTCGCAGCAAAGACGATATTAATACCCTTAGCCTGCAGCTTAGCCAGGTACAACAATACGCTGATAACCTGCGCGCCGTGCAGCATGAACACCGCAATTTGATCTCCACCATCGCCGGCCTGCTGTTTCTCAAACGCTATGATCATGCGCTGGATCTGATCCAACAACAGTCGGAAAGTCACCAGAAGGTGATCGATTTTATTGCGCGCAATTTCCAGGACAACCACCTGGCCGGGCTGTTGATCGGCAAATATTACCGGGCCAAAGAGCTTGGACTTGAGCTGGTTTTCGATCCGGCCTGCTTCGTTGATAGATTACCTACCGCCCTTTCGCACAATGAATGGATCTCAATCGTGGGGAATCTACTTGATAACGCCTACAATGCCAGCCTGCGTCAGCCGCAGGGTTCAAAACAGATCGAATGTCTGATCAACAGCGATGGCCAGGAAGTGATCATTGAGATCGCCGACCAGGGATGCGGCATTGACGAGGCGCTTCGCGATCGGATCTTTGAGCGCGGTGTCACCAGCAGCGCCAGTAAAGATCATGGCATTGGGCTCTGGCTGGTACGCAGCTACGTGGAACAAGCAGGCGGCAGTATCGTCGTCGAAAACAATATTCCTTTTGGCACCATTTTTACTCTTTATATCCCCCTGACCCGAGATGAACATCATGGATAGCATCACCACTCTTATCGTTGAAGACGAACCTATGCTGGCGGAGATCCTGGTGGATAACATTAAACAGTTTCCCCAGTTCGACGTCATTGGCATTGCGGATAAACTCGAGAGCGCCAGAAAACAGCTCAGACTGTATCAACCACAGCTGATCCTGTTGGACAATTTCTTACCCGACGGTAAAGGTATCGATCTGATCCGCCATGCGGTCAGCACCCATTACAAGGGGCGGATCATCTTTATTACTGCGGATAATCATATGGATACCATCAGCGAAGCGCTGCGTCTGGGGGTATTTGATTACCTGATTAAGCCGGTGCACTATCAGCGCCTGCAGCATACCCTGGAGCGTTTCGCCCGCTACCGTAGCTCGCTACGCTCCAGCGAACAGGCCAGTCAGGTTCACGTCGACGCGCTGTTTAATATTCAGGCCCGGGAGCAAACGGAGCCCACCACCACACCGATGCGCGGGATCGATGAAAGCACCTTTCACCGCGTGCTGCAGCTCTTCTCCGACCCGACGGTAGTGCATACCGCCGACTCGTTGGCCCGCATCCTCGGCAGCAGCAAAACCACCGCTCGCCGCTATCTGGAACAAGGTGTGAAGAACGATTTCCTCGAAGCGGAAATCAGCTACGGCAAGGTCGGTCGACCAGAACGCATTTATCACGGTAAACAGACCGACCCCGGACAAGCCTGACAGGCTTACGCCAGGGTATAGCTGACCACCAGCTGCCCCTTCTTCATTTTTATCTGACTGATAACAATGTCGCCCAGTTCTGACAGACGGGCGACATGGGTCCCCCCGCAGGCATAAGCGGGCAGGCCGCCGAATCCCACCTGGCGTAAGCCATCAGCGAACATCACCTGACGCGGTAAGTCCTGCGCTTGCCAGGTCTTCACCTGCGTCAGCAGCGCGCTGGCGTCCGGCAGCGCGGCGCTATTCCTGCTGGTAAAGGTTATCCGCCCTTCGCCAGGCCAGTGGTGCGCTTTCACCGGTTGCCAGCCAAGCTGTTCCCCCGCCAGGCCAAGCAGGTGACCGGCGGAATGCAGACGAGCATGTAGCTGTCTCGCCGGTGCATCAATTTTCATCTCCACTTCACCAGCAGGAAGCGGCTGCGCCACGATATGCAGTACGCTGTCGCCGCGCACAATAACCGTCACCACCTCCTGACCGGCAATCCAGCCGCGATCCGCTGGCTGTCCCCCTCCCTGTGGATGAAACAACGTGTGATCCAGTTCGATAGCGTAGCGACCATCCGCTTCAGCGGTACAGGCGATGATCTGGGCGCGCCCGTCGGTGGCGTCGCTGGTGTAATAAACCCGTTCAGTCATGATGATTCTCCTCTCTGTCCGCTCAGTATATTGTTAATATCGACAGCGATAATCCCATCATCCGCCAATGCACTCTTGCGCCGGGAGCACAAATGAATCTGAACCTCCTGCCGGATCTCGCCCTCTTCGTCCAGATCGTCGACCAGGGCAGCTTCTCCGCGGTCGCCCGCCAGAATGGCATTACCCCTTCTGCCGTAAGCCGCAGCGTATCGCGGCTGGAACGGGAGATGGGCTGTAAACTTCTCCAGCGTACCACCCGCAAGCTACGCCTGAGCGATGCCGGAGAAACGGTCTATCACCATGCGCAGGAGATGCTGGATGCGGCGCGGCAGGCGATGGATTCCGCCAGCAGCAACCAAACGGTCGCCCAGGGGAAGCTGACCCTCAGCGTACCGAAAGCCGTCGGTCGCTTTGTGATCCACCCGCTGATGATGGCGTTTTTCCAGCGTTATCAGCAGGTTGACGTCTGCCTGCGCCTGGAAGATCGTCCTCTGGATTTTATCGACGACGGTATTGATTTGGCGCTACGCATCACAGAAAGTCCCTCGCCCGGGCTGCATGGCAAACCGCTGATGCCGATCAGGCATGTTATCTGTGCCACTGAGGCCTATTTACAGCAGCACGGTACGCCGCACACGCCGCAGGATCTGCGCATACATAGCTGCATCAGCCTTGGCGAAACGCCTGCCGACGCGCGCTGGAAGTTTCGCCGCGAAGGGAAAAGCGAAACGGTGCAAACGTATGGGCGGTACGCCGCCAACCATACCGCCGTACGCCTCGACGCGGTCAGGCAGCATGTGGGGATCGGCAGCCTGCCGCTGTTCACCGCCCGTGAGGCGCTGGCGAACGGCGATATCGTGCAGGTGCTGCCAGAGTGGGAATTTATCAGCAGCTACTCCGGCGATCTGTGGCTGCTGTGGGCGGGAAATAAGCATATGCCCGCCAGAATGCGGGCGATGATTGATTATCTCAGCGAGACGGTGCCGGCGCTGAACGCAGACAGCACATTATCAGCGAAATAACGCCAAACCAGGGAATAATGACCCCCAGTATGAACCAGATCCCGGAGCGGCCGATATCATGCATCCGCCGACAGCCAACAGCCAGCAAAGGGATCACCATCAACAGCAGCCACAGTGCCGCAAAGGGTATGACAACAAAACTGAGGATCCCATAGTGAGGGTCAACGTGGGTGGCCAGACCCCAGGCGACCAGTGGCGCGGTGGCGATCAGTACATTGATAAGAAAAAACGTCCAGAACTGCTGCCGGCTGGCGCGTCCGCTAAAGTTAAAGGTCTCTTTCCAGCCGCTCAAATACGCCTGTCCATAGGTCATTGCTTCTCTCCTTGAAAATCGAGTGATATATCACGGCGCCAGGGCAATCACCTCCGCTGCCCAGCGCTGAAACCCTTCTACGTCGATATCGAGCGCCACCAGGGCGTTCGCCGGCTGGCCCAGTCGCCCTTCGATATCCACCACCGTGGTGCCAGCGGTCCAGGTCCCCTGCGTCTCCACCGCCACAAAGCACGGCTGGAGAATGAACAGTTCCGGGCGGGCCAGCCACGCAATAGCGCAGAGATCGTGCATTCTTAAACCACTGCTCATGCTGCCGCTGCGATAGTGGCTAAACAGGGCATGAAGCATTTTACCGGTCTGGTTCAGCGTCGGCAGGGTCGCCAGATAATCTGCCGTCAGCAGCGCCCGGTTGGTGACGTCCAGCCCGCACATCACAATCTCCAGTCCACTGTGGAACACTTTTGCGGCGGCTTCCGGATCGATAGCAATATTGAATTCCGCATTTGGCGTGAAGTTGCCGCGCCCCGCCGAGCCGCCCATAATCACCAGTCGGCGAATGTTGAACACACATTCCGGATACTGGGTCAGCAGCAGCGCAATATTGGTCAGCGGACCAATCGCCACCAGGGTGATCGGCTCGGCAGCGTGCATGAGCGCATCGCGGATCGCCTGGAAGGCCGGCTTCGCCAGCGGTTGACGTTGATGCTCAACAAAGTCATACCCTTCCATGCCAGATTCGCCATGCACCGAGGCGGCGTCGCGCAACGGACGCACCAGCGGCATTGAAGCGCCCTGCGCCAGCGGCACATCGGCATTCCAGAAGTGCAGCAGCTGCAGCGCGTTACGGGTCGTCTTCTCCACCGAGACATTGCCCGCCACGGTGGTCATCAGCTGCAGATCCAGCTCAGGCGCGAAGAGCGCCGTGGCAATGGCGGCAGCATCGTCGATGCCCGGATCGGTATCAAGAATGATCGGTAAGCGCATGGTTTCTCCCTAAAAAAAATGCCAGACGTTAAGTCTGGCATCTTCTCATATTGCAGGCGGAAAGAACTTACTCTACTTCACGGACATCCACACGCAGCTCCTTCGGCACTTCAAAGACGATATTCTCTTCCCGGCCTTCCAGCGGCACGGCTTCGCCGCCGCCCAGCTCCTGCAGACGGGTAATAACATTCTGTACCAGAATGTCCGGTGCCGAAGCCCCCGCCGTCACGCCGACGCAGGCCGCATTCTTGACCCATGCTTCCTGAATATCAGAGGCATCGTCAATCAGGTAAGCCGCCTTACCCATCCGCTGCGCCAGCTCGGCGAGGCGGTTAGAGTTGGAGGAGTTTTTCGACCCGACCACCAGCACCACGTCAGCCTGCTCCGCCAGCGCGCGCACGGCTTCCTGGCGGTTGGTAGTGGCATAGCAAATGTCATCTTTACGTGGACCAACGATTTTCGGGAAACGCGCACGCAGGGCGTCAATAACGTCGGACGTATCGTCGACGGAGAGCGTGGTCTGGGTCATAAAGGACAGCCGGGCGTCATTTTTCACGTCCAGCTTCAGCACGTCTTCCGGCGACTCGACCAGGTACATGCCCCCTTCCGGGTTGTTGTACTGCCCCATGGTGCCTTCGACTTCCGGGTGGCCGGCGTGGCCAATCAGAATCGACTCTTCGCCACGACGGCTCGCGCGGGCAACTTCCATATGTACTTTCGTCACCAGCGGACAGGTGGCGTCGAACACCGTCAAATCGCGGCTCTTCGCTTCATTACGTACCGCCTGCGACACGCCGTGGGCGGAGAAAATCAGGATCGCGCCGTCCGGGACTTCGCTGATCTGTTCGATAAAAATAGCGCCACGCTTGCGCAGGCTATCCACCACATAGCGGTTGTGCACCACTTCATGACGAACATAGATCGGCGCGCCATACAGCGTCAGCGCGTTTTCTACAATGCTGATAGCGCGGTCAACGCCAGCGCAAAAGCCGCGCGGGTTAGCCAACAGGATCTGCATGTTACTCCTCCAGCGCCGGATCGATCTCCAGCACTTCAATATCAAAATGAACGGTGCGCCCGGCCAGCGGATGGTTAAAGTCAACGGTGATAGAGTCACCGTTCACTTCGCGGATCACGCCAGGCATTTCGCTGCCATCCATTGCAGTAAAGAGCATAATCGCGCCGATTTCCGGCTCGCCAGCGTCAATAAACTCACGGCGAGAGAAATACTGAATCAGGTCCGGGCTGGGTACGCCAAAGGCGGCGTCAGGCTCCAGCGAAAAGGCCTTTTTCTCCCCCTCTTTCAGACCGAGAAGCTGTTGTTCCAGCCCTTCAGACAAGGAGGTGTCGCCGAGGCGAAACAGCGCCGGTTTACCGTTATTGCGGGTAGATTCAGCCGTGGAGCCATCATCCAGCTTCAGGGTGAAGTGAACGAGGACCGCGCTGTTGCTCTGTACGGATTTAGACATGCAAATTGCTCGCTTGTTTTAGGCCACCTGGTGCCCGGAGGCGCTACGCTTACCGGGCCTAAGGGAGGCCACTAATTCTGTAGGCCGGGTAAGCGTAGCGCCACCCGGCATTGAGATTTACGCCTGCGCTTTCGCGGTCGGTTTCGGCAAGAAACCTTCCAGCACAATTAGCGCTGCGCCGATGCAGATCGCGCTATCGGCGAGGTTGAAGGTAGCAAAATGCCAGTCGCCGACGTAGAAGTCGATCATATCGACCACAAAGCCGTGCCACAGGCGATCGAACAAGTTGCCCAGCGCGCCGCCGATAATCAGGGCATAGGCAATGTTGTTCAGCTTTTGCGTCGCCTTCGAACGGTACATCAGCACCGCCAGTACCACACAAATGCCGATCGCGATCCCGGAAAAGAACCAGCGCTGCCAGCCGCCGCTGTCGGCGAGGAAACTAAACGCCGCGCCATAGTTGCGGGCATAATGCAGATTAAGCGACGGGAACAGCGGAACCGTCTCCCCCAGAGCGAAGTTCTGGAGGATCAGGAATTTGCTACCCAGATCGATAATCAGCACGGCTACGACCACCCACAGCCAGCGTAGCCCCGTTGAACAGATCGATTTACTCATCAGGCGAATTTACGTTGCTCGCCGTTACCGGCGACGTTGCTCACACAGCGACCGCAGATTTCTGCGTGTTCCGCTACCTTGCCGACGTCACTGGTGTAATGCCAGCAGCGTGGGCACTTCTCGCCCTCGGCTTTGCTCAGGACCACTTTCAGCCCTTTCAGCAGATCGCTCTGCCAGGCATCAGCCGGCGCCTGCGCATAATCGGCAACGTTGGCGCCGGAGGTCAACAGGACAAATCGTAATTCATCGCCCAGCGCGTTGAGCTTGGCCGCCAGGTCGGCATCGGCATACAGCGTGACCGCTGCTTCCAGAGAGCCACCGACTTTCTTATCCGCACGCGCTTGCTCGATCACCTTGTTGACTTCGCCGCGCACCTTGAGCAATTCATCCCAGAAACCGTCGTTCATCGCTTCGTCGTCGGCCAGGCCAAACAGACCTTCATACCACTCGCCGGTGAAGACGTATTTCTCACGCTCGCCCGGCAGGTAGCCCCAGATTTCGTCCGCGGTGAAGGACATGATCGGCGCCATCCAGCGCACCAGCGCTTCCACAATGTGGAACAGCGCGGTCTGGCAGCTGCGACGCGCCACGCTGTCCGCTTTCGCGGTGTACTGACGGTCTTTGATGATGTCGAGGTAGAACGAGCCCATCTCGATGGAGCAGAAGCGCATCAGGCGCTGCACCACTTCGTGGAAGTCGTAGGATTCGTAGGCTTTCAGGATATCTTCCTGAGCCGCCTGCGCACAGCCAACTGCCCAGCGATCCAGAACGACCATCTCTTCCGGTTTAACCATGTCTTTTGCCGGATCGAAACCGTTCAGGTTCGCCAGCAGGAAGCGCGCGGTGTTGCGGATACGACGATAGCTGTCGGCGGCGCGTTTGAGGATCTCATCGGAGACCGCCATTTCGCCAGTGTAGTCGGTGGAAGCCACCCACAGGCGCAGGATATCGGCGCCCAGCTTGTTCATCACGTCCTGCGGGCTAACGGTGTTACCGATAGACTTGGACATTTTGCGGCCCTGGCCATCGACGGTGAAGCCGTGGGTCAGTACCTGACGATATGGCGCCTTGCCTTTCATCGCCGTGGAGATCATCAGCGAGGACATGAACCAGCCGCGATGCTGGTCAGAGCCTTCCAGATACATGTCCGCGGCGTGACCGGCGAATTCCGGACGCACATCAACCACCGAAGAGTGGGTAGACCCGGAGTCAAACCACACGTCGAGGGTATCCGGCACTTTTTCGTAGCTGTCGGCGTCATCGCCCAGGATGTCGCGGGAATCGAGATCCCACCACGCCTGGATGCCGTCAACTTCAACGCGTTTCGCCACTTCTTCCATCAGTTCGAGGGTACGCGGGTGCAGCTCGTGAGTTTCTTTATGCACGAACAGCGACATCGGCACGCCCCAGGTACGCTGACGGGAGATACACCAGTCAGGACGGTTGGCCACCATCGATTCGATACGCGCCTGGCCCCAGTCCGGGATCCACTGCACGCCTTTGATCTCTTTCAGCGACTGCGCGCGCAGGCCTTTCTGATCCATGCTGACGAACCACTGCGGAGTAGCGCGGAAGATGATCGGCGATTTGTGGCGCCAGCAGCACGGATAGCTGTGCTGCATTTTTTCCACGTGCAGCAGCGCGCCGCTGTCACGCAGCATCTCAACGATGATGTCGTTGGCTTTAAAGACGTTGATACCATCCAGAGACGGATAGGTCCCCGGCAGGTAAGCCCCGTCCGGGCCAACCGGGTTGGCGATTTCCAGACCGTATTTCTGGCTGATCGTGTAGTCGTCCGGACCGTGGCCGCCGGCGGTATGCACCGCACCGGTACCGGCATCCAGCGTCACGTGGTCGCCGAGGATCGCCGGCACGTCGAAATCGAGGAACGGGTGCTTGAAGCGCATCAGTTCAAGCTCGGAACCTTGTACCGCCGCCAGGATAGTGTAATCCGTTGCGCCAACGCGCTTCATCACGCTCTCAACCAGGTCTTTCGCCAGGATCAGCGCCTGGCCGTCAACCTGTACCAGCGCATAGTCAAACTCTGGCGACAGGGAGATAGCGCGGTTAGCCGGAAGCGTCCACGGGGTGGTGGTCCAGATAACCAGCGACACCGGGCCATTGACGTCGGCAACGCCGAATTTCGCCAGCACCGCGGCTTTGTCCACTGCGTGGAACGCCACATCGATAGACGGAGAGGTCTTGTCGTAATACTCCACTTCCGCTTCCGCCAGCGCGGAACGGCAGTCTACGCACCAGTGCACCGGCTTAGCGCCTTTATGCAGATGGCCGTTACCGATGATTTTTCCCAGCGCGCGAATGATGTTGGCTTCGGTTTTGAAGTCCATGGTCAGATACGGATGCGACCAGTCGCCCAGCACGCCGAGACGGATAAAGTCTTTACGCTGACCGTCGATCTGCAGGGCGGCATATTCGCGGCACTTGGCGCGGAATTCGGCAGCGGTAAACTTCTCACCCGGCTTGCCGTATTCCTGCTCCACTTTCAGCTCGATCGGCAGACCGTGGCAGTCCCAGCCCGGAACGTAAGGCGAGTCATAGCCCGTCAGTCCTTTGGACTTAACGATAATGTCTTTCAGAATCTTGTTAACCGAGTGACCAATATGAATGCTGCCATTCGCATAAGGAGGGCCATCATGCAGAATGAAGGTTTTTTTGCCCTTTTTGGCTGCACGAATGATGCCGTACAGGTCATCATCGGTCCAACGCGCCAGCATTCCCGGTTCGCGTTTGGCGAGGTCGCCACGCATAGGGAACCCTGTTTCCGGCAAATTCAGGGTCGATTTATAGTCACTCATCAGATTCTCGGTTCCGTATTTCGGTTTGATAAACACCAGTGGCTCAGGCCTGGCTGGTCAGCCCAAATAATTCGCGGGCCGTTAACTCATCACGTGCGATTTGCGCCTTCAGCTCGTCCAGCGACGCAAACCGCTGCTCGTTACGTATTTTTTTACGCAGTACTACATTGATATGGCGACCGTAGAGGTCCATTACAACGTCCAACAGATGCACTTCGAGCTGCTGACGCACGCCCGCGACCGTTGGACGGGTGCCAATATTGGCGACGCCCGCAATCGGTTTGTCGCCCAGCCCTGTCACTTCTACCGCATAGACCCCTTTAACCGGGGAAACCTGACGACGCAGCGGTAAGTTCGCCGTCGGAAAACCTATGGTACGGCCCAGTTCATCGCCATGGACGACGCGTCCGGAGATGCTAAACGGGTGACCCAGCAGCGTCTCCGCCAGCTGGAGGTCGTCATCAGCCAGCGCCTGGCGCACCGCCGTGCTGCTGATCCGCACCCCGCCTTCACAGAAGGTCTGGGTGCTGGTGACGTCAAAACCGTATTCCGCCCCCGCCTTTTGTAATAACAAGAAATCCCCCTGGCGACCAGCGCCAAAGCGGAAATCGTCACCGACGGCAAGGAACTGCACGCCCAGGCGGCGCACCAGCAGTTCACTGATAAAATCCTGCGCGGTCAGCGCAGCGAATCGGCGGTCAAAACGAATGCACAGCACATAGTCGACTCCGCTCTCAGCCAGATAGTTCAGCTTTTCACGCAGGCGGGTCAGCCGCGCCGGGGCTTTATCGGCGGCAAATAGCTCAAGCGGCTGGGGTTCAAAAATCATCACCACGACCGGTAAACCGCGCTGGCGGCCCTCTTCGCGCAACCGCTGCAGCAGCGCCTGATGCCCACGATGCACGCCGTCGAAATTACCAATGGTCAGCACGCACCCGTGCGGGGCCTGACTGAGATTATGTATGCCGCGTATCAGCTTCATGTCTGGCTCAAAACAGTGAAAATCGTCCGAGTATACCTTGTACAACTGTCAACGTTAACCAGCGATTGCACCTCGGCAACGAAAGTTCTCAGGAATTCATTCACTCAGCGCGAGAAAGCGGGAAAACTGCCCGCGCCCGGCGATTTTTATGGTGGAAAGGCTGTATTCGCCTGCAACAAGCTGGTAGAATCTTGCGCCATCACTACGTAATGAAGCGCTGTGGTGTTAAACGGCGCTTATTTGCACAAATCCATTGACAAAAGAAGGCTAAACGGGCATATTCCTCGGCCTTTGAATTGTCCATATAGAACACATTTGGGAGTTGGACCTTGGCTAATATCAAATCAGCTAAGAAGCGCGCCGTTCAGTCTGAAAAGGCTCGCAAGCACAACGCTAGCCGTCGCTCTATGATGCGTACTTTCATCAAGAAAGTATACGCAGCTATCGAAGCTGGCGACAAAGCTGCTGCACAGAAAGCATTTAACGAAATGCAACCGATCGTGGACCGTCAGGCTGCTAAAGGTCTGATCCACAAAAACAAAGCTGCGCGTCATAAAGCAAACCTGACTGCACAGATCAACAAACTGGCTTAATCGCCTGCTTGCTGAACTTTGTTAAAGAAACCCGCGAAAGCGGGTTTTTTTATGCCTGTTATCTTCCCTCAACAGCGTGGGCTGGCGCGACCCAAGCCACGCCAGCCCACACTGCACTCTATTCTGGTTCGGTAAAGAGCGACGAATAATCGCGATTACAGATACGCTGGACCGCCGGGTGCTGAATCATCCGTTCAGCGAAAATGGCGTGATACTCCTCCATCACGCTATCCATGCGACCAATTTCGACAATCGATTCATCATAGTAGAAATCATGCGCATAGAGCGTCGGCGCGACAAATATCGCATTATGCGCGGCGCCGAAGGCTTTCATGAGCGCCGCATCGTCAAATTCGCCGAGGATCTCCACCTTCAGGCCCTGCACGTTAATCCAGTTCAGCAGTTTACGCCCCAGCATCGAACGCCGGCCGGGGATCAGCAGCCGCCGCTCTTCAAGACAGGCGGGGAACGGCTTTGTCGGCGCCGGGTTCATGCACCAGAAGCTGACGCTGCACTCGCCAATCTTCACCGAAAACAGCCCTTCCTGCTGTGTCGAGTCGATCGGGCAGTCAGAGATAATCATGTCGAGCTTATGCTGGCTCAGCTGCTCCAGCAGTAGCTCATGGGTGGATTCAAAACAGCGCAGATGGATCTGCTCGCTCTCAACGACGGCGGCATCCAGCACGCCGCTCACCAGCCGTTTCGAGAGCGCATCGGCCACGCCGACGTCAAACAGCAGGTTCGACTCTTTGCGATAGTTGACGATGTCGAGCATCTCCTGGCTGAGGGTAAACATCCGGTCGGCGTAGCGGAAGACCAGCTCCCCCAGCTCGCTCGGCTCAAGCCCCCTTCCCTTTCGCTTAAATAATTTCCCCTGCAGGCGCTCCTCCAGGGCTTTGATCTGCCCGGTAATGGTCTGCGGCGTCAGAAACAGCGCCTCCGCCGCGCCCACGACGGACCCTTCTTTATACACGTGCCAGAAGTAGTACAGATGGTTGTAGTTGATATGTGACATGCTTCTCTCCCTGATAATGTCCAGGAGGGCCTGGCAGGCCCTCCTGCAGAAAGGTTATACCGCGAGGCGAGTCTCCGTCACGCGCTGACGCAGTATGAGATAGCCGGTGACTGCCGATAACACTGAGCCAATTAAGATGCCCAGCTTAGCCCAGTTGATCAACGCAGGATCCACGTTGCCGAAGGCCAGAGTGGCAATGAAAATCGACATCGTAAAGCCAATCCCGCACAGGATACCCACCGCCATAATCTGCTTGCAGGTGGTCCCCGCAGGCAGCGAAGCCCACTTCAGCTTCAGCGCCAGCCAGCAGAACAGGCTAATCCCCAGCGGCTTACCGATAAACAAGCCAGCCATGATGCCCAGCGGCAGGAGCGACGTCAGCCCGGCAAGAGTGACCCCCTGCAGTGAGACCCCGGCGTTAGCGAAGGCAAACAGCGGCAGGATCATAAACGCCACCCACGGGTGCAGGACATGCTCAAGCGCTTTAGCCGGTGACTTGCCATGCTTTTCCTCGAGCGGGATCATAAAGCCGACAATCACCCCGGCAAGGGTCGCGTGAACGCCAGACTTCAGCACCGCCGTCCACAGCACCGCGCCAACCAGAATATAGATCCCGGTACGCCGCACGCCGCTCAGATTCAGGGCCACCAGCACCGCAATCGCCGCAGCCGCCACGCCCAGCGAGAGCATGGACAGGTCGTGGGTATAAAACAGCGCGATAATCACGATAGCCCCGAGGTCGTCAATAATCGCCAGCGCCATCAGGAAAATCTTCAGCGCCGTCGGCACGCGACTGCCTAACAGCGCCAGCACGCCGAGGGCAAAGGCAATATCCGTTGCCGCCGGTATCGCCCACCCTTCTCTGGCGATGGGATCCTGGGCGTTAAAGGCCAGATAGACCAGCGCCGGGACAATCATCCCGCCCAGTGCGGCGATTACCGGGAAGACCGCCTGACGACGACTGGCCAGAGAGCCCTGAATTAACTCGCGTTTGACCTCCAGGCCAATCAGCAAAAAGAACACCGCCATCAGGGCATCATTGATCCATAACAGCATGTTCTTGTTGATCTCCAGCGCGCCCACACGCAGCTGTACTGGCGTCTCAAGGAAGGAGTGGTACAGACCGCTGGTCACACTGGTATTGGCCATCACCATCGCCAGCGCGGCAGCGATGATTAAGACAATGCCGCCGGAAGCATCGCTACTAAAGAATCGTTGCAGATGTTTCACTTTTACTTTCATCCTGTTGGTGAATAACTCGATAAAAGCATAATACACAAACTGATAACTCGAAAAAATCAGATTTAAATTGCTTTAATGATCGTTTTTTACGAACCAAAGAGCAGACATAAGATGAAAAAAAGCCCGGACGCAAGGCCCGGGCCGGATACCAGCAAAAACGGAATTAGCGGGTCAGGTCGTCGAAGAACTTCTTCACGCCGTCAAAGAAGCTTTTAGAACGCGGGCTGTTGTTCTCCCCGGTCGGACCGCCGAAGCTCTCCTGCAGCTCTTTCAGCAGCTGTTTCTGTTTCTCGTTAAGCCCCACCGGCGTCTCCACCACCACGCGGCACAGCAGATCGCCCTGTGCCCCGCCGCGAACGGACTTCACGCCCTTTCCACGCATGCGGAACAGCTTGCCGGTCTGGGTTTCACCTGGAATTTTCAGGTTGACGCGACCGTCGAGCGTCGGGACCTCAATCTCACCGCCCAGCGCTGCCATGGTGAAGTTAATCGGAACTTCGCAGTACAGGTTATTGCCTTCACGCTCAAAGATAGCGTGCTGCTTCACCTGGACCTGAACGTACAGATCCCCTGCCGGTGCGCCATGCTCGCCAGCCTCGCCTTCACCCGCCAGACGGATCCGGTCGCCGGTGTCGACACCCGCCGGAATTTTAACCGACAGAGTTTTGGTCTTCTCGACACGGCCGTGGCCATGACATTTATTGCATGGATCTTTAATCAGCGTACCGCGCCCCTGACAGTGCGGACAGGTTTGCTGTACCGCAAAGAAGCCCTGGCGCATCTGCACCTGGCCCGCGCCATGACAGGTTGGACAGGTCTGCGGTTTGCTGCCGGCCTTGGCGCCGCTGCCGTGACAGACGTCGCACTCTTCCAGCGTCGGAATACGGATCTCTTTGGTGACGCCACGCACCGCTTCTTCCAGCGTCAGCTCCATGTTGTAACGGAGATCGGCGCCGCGCGCCGCGCGCTGACGACCACGTCCGCCGCCAAAGATATCGCCGAAGACATCGCCAAAGATATCGCTGAAGTCCGCACCGCCGCCAAAACCGCCGCCGCCGCCCATTCCGCCCTGCTCAAAGGCCGCGTGGCCGTACTGATCGTAGGCCGCACGCTTCTGGGCATCAGTCAGGATTTCATACGCTTCTTTGATTTCTTTAAATTTGGCTTCGGCCTCTTTATCTCCCTGGTTGCGGTCCGGGTGATATTTCATGGCCAGGCGCTTATAAGCCTTTTTGATTTCACGCTCTTCCGCTGTTTTGGAAACGCCTAAAATCTCGTAGTAATCTTGCTTTGCCATCGGTGTTTTTCAGCCCCTTAACATGCGTGCACGGGCGGAGAGGAAACCTCTTCGCCCGTGCCAGTGTTTTACCCGTTCAAAGGGCGATTATTTTTTATCTTTCACTTCTTCGAACTCAGCGTCGACAACATCGTCGTCTTTCGCGTTGCTCGCCTGAGCGTCAGCGGAACCCGCCTGCTGCTGAGCGTGCTGCTGCTGAGCAATTTCCATCAGCTTCTGCGAAGCCTGCGCCAGCGCCTGCATTTTCGCTTCGATATCCGCTTTGTCTTCGCCTTTCAGCGACGTTTCCAGCGCGGTCAGTGCAGACTCGATGGCAGTTTTGTCGTCAGCCGGCAGTTTATCGCCTGCTTCTTCAACCTGCTTGCGAGTGCTGTGCAGCAGATGGTCACCCTGGTTACGAGTCTGTACCAGCTCTTCGAACTTACGGTCAGATTCGGCGTTAGCTTCTGCTTCGCGAACCATTTTCTGAATTTCTTCTTCATTCAGACCGGAAGACGCCTTGATGGTGATCTTCTGCTCTTTACCGCTGTTTTTGTCTTTCGCGGAAACGTGCAGGATACCGTCAGCATCGATGTCGAAGGTGACTTCGATCTGCGGCATGCCGCGCGGCGCCGGGTTAATACCATCCAGGTTGAACTGACCCAGAGATTTGTTATCAGACGCGCGTTTACGCTCACCCTGCAGCACATGGATGGTTACCGCAGACTGGTTGTCTTCAGCGGTAGAGAACACCTGGCTGTGCTTGGTCGGGATAGTGGTGTTTTTGCTGATCAGCGCAGTCATCACGCCGCCCATGGTTTCGATACCCAGTGACAGCGGGGTTACGTCGAGCAGCAGAACGTCTTTCACATCACCCGTCAGTACACCGCCCTGAACGGCAGCACCGATCGCCACGGCTTCATCCGGGTTAACGTCTTTACGCGGTTCTTTACCAAAGAACTCGGCCACTTTCTTCTGCACCATCGGCATACGTGTCTGACCACCAACGAGGATCACGTCGTTGATATCAGAAACGGACAGACCGGCATCCTGCAGAGCAACTTTCAGCGGCTCGATGGAACGGTTAACCAGGTCTTCAACCAGGCTTTCCAGTTTCGCGCGAGTCACTTTGATGTTCATGTGTTTCGGACCGGTCGCGTCTGCAGTGATATACGGCAGGTTAACGTCGGTCTGCTGAGCAGAAGACAGTTCGATCTTCGCTTTCTCAGCGGCTTCTTTCAGACGCTGCATCGCCAGCGGGTCGTTGCGCAGGTCAATGCCCTGATCTTTCTTAAACTCATCAACGAGATAGTTGATCAGACGCGTATCGAAGTCTTCACCGCCCAGGTGGGTGTCACCGTTGGTTGCCAGTACTTCAAAGGTTTTTTCGCCATCAACTTCGTCAATTTCGATAATAGAGATATCGAAAGTACCACCACCGAGGTCGTATACCGCGATAGTACGGTTGCCAACTTCTTTATCCAGACCGTAAGCCAGCGCAGCCGCGGTCGGTTCGTTGATGATACGTTTGACTTCCAGACCAGCAATACGGCCAGCATCTTTAGTTGCCTGACGCTGCGCATCGTTGAAGTAAGCCGGTACGGTGATAACCGCTTCAGTTACCGGTTCACCCAGGTAATCTTCAGCCGTTTTCTTCATTTTTTTCAGCACTTCAGCAGAGATCTGCGGCGGTGCAGTTTTGGTGCCTTTCACATCCAGCCATGCGTCGCCATTGTCTGCGGCAACAATTTTGTATGGCATGATAGAAACATCACGCTGAACTTCTTCGTCCTGGAAGCGGCGGCCAATCAGGCGTTTAATCGCAAACAGGGTGTTTTGCGGGTTTGTCACTGCCTGACGTTTAGCCGGCTGACCAACCAGAGTTTCACCATCCTGGGTATAGGCAATGATAGAAGGCGTGGTGCGATCGCCTTCGGCGTTCTCCAGCACGCGTGCAGTAGTGCCATCCATAATCGCTACACAAGAGTTGGTAGTACCCAGGTCGATACCAATAATTTTACCCATCTAAACGTCTCCACTAAAAATTCGATCAACATGTGGTTGTGAACCTGTAATAAGGGCGAAACGTGCGGTTTCAACTGCCCAGACATCATTTTTTTTCAGGTTCTTCACTGCGGTTGACTACAAGATGGGGTCGCCCACTCCGGCATCAAGGGGCAAGCATAAAAATTTTTTGCGTCGGGCGGGCGACCGTGGTTCCACACGGCTGCGAACGACTTCCTGGAAAAGGTCGCAGGATGTCAAAAAAGGCGTGGACGCGAACATATAAATAACGAATAAAAAAGTTAATTATATTCATAATATCATTGACATAACCCGCAATACTTGCGCGCTAAAAGCCCCGTTTCCCTGGTGATAATATCCCCCGCCGTCGCACTTCACTTATTCAGGGAACAAATTGATGAAATCACTCATTCAGCTTTCCGCGGGGATGATTCTCAGCCTGTCGCTGATCGCCTCAGCCGCCGCTAACGACCATAAAATCCTCGGTGTGATAGCCATGCCGCGCAATGAAACCAACGATCTCACGCTTACGCTTCCTGTGTGCCGGGTAGTCAAGCGCATTCAGCTCAGCGCCGATCGCGGCGATATACAGCTCTCCGGGGCAACGGTCTACTTTAAAGCCAGCTTCGGTGCCAGCCATACGCTGAACGTACCGGCCGGGATCAAAGAGGGCAACACCACGGGCTGGATCACCATCAACAGCGATAATGACACCCGACGCTGTGTGAAAAAAATCGCCTTCTCCGGCCACACGGTTAACTCCTCTGATATGGCCTCACTGAAAATTATCGGCGACGACTAACGCCCGCTATCCTGAGGAGGGATGACTTTATGCATATCAACTACCTGACCGATGACGATCTCGCCTTTCTGTCTGAGTGCAGCGAGGCGCATCTTGAAGCCTTTACCCGGATTCTGACCCACGGCGAAAACGGCAAACCCCGTCTCTCCAGCACGCTTCTGCGCAACGAGACTTTTTTAGCAATGGAAGGCCACCCGGAGCGCTATCGCCGCAACTGGCAGCTGATTGCCGGCGAGCTGCAGCATTTTGGCGGCGACAGTATCGCCAATACGCTACGTCGCCATGGCAAATTTTATCGCGCGATCCTGCTGGATGTCTGCAAGCGGCTGAAGGCGAAGGTCGACAAACAGATGACGACGCCGCAGATCGAGCAGCAGCTGCTGACCCATTTTCTGCAAAATAGCTGGAAGAAGCTCGATGCAGAGCAAAAAGCGCAGTTTCTCGCCGCGGTGGAATGCCGGAGCAGCGAGCTGGAGAGCCTGTTGCCCCATCTGCTAAAGCATCGCAAGCTGAGCGAAGGCGTTACCCTGTTGCTGGAAGAACGCTTAACCGCCATCCTGCGCGCCCATGCCGCGGTGAGCGTTATCGGCCATGGGCTGGTGCGCGGCGCCGGGTTGGGCGGGCCGATTGGCGCCGCGCTGAATAGCGTCAAAGCGGTAAGCGGCAGCGCCTACCGGGTGACCATTCCTGCGGTCCTGCATATTGCCTGTTTGCGGCAAATGCTCCAGTCGCCGCCGGGGGCAACAGAAATTGGTGAAAAATACCCCGCCAGATCATAGACAGCCTTTTCGCGCCTCATTATTATGCCGCGCCCCGCCGCCAAGGTACGGGGTAATGCTTCCCTTTTAATGATAATTTTGAGGAATTATGGGCAACACTAAGTTGGCTAATCCGGCACCGCTGGGCCTTATGGGCTTCGGCATGACCACTATTCTGCTTAACCTGGCGAATAGCGGCCTGTTCGCATTCGATGTAGCTATCCTGGCGATGGGCATTTTTTACGGCGGTATTGCGCAAATTTTTGCCGGTCTGCTGGAATATAAAAAAGGTAACACCTTTGGCTTAACCGCTTTTACCTCCTACGGCAGCTTCTGGCTGACGCTGGTTGCTATCCTTCTGATGCCTAAAATGGGCCTGGCGGAAGCTCCGAACGCGCACTTCCTCGGTATGTACCTTGGTCTGTGGGGCGTATTTACCCTGTTCATGTTCTTTGGCACCCTGAAGGCAGCCCGCATGCTGCAGTTTGTCTTCCTGAGCCTGACCGTACTGTTCGCGCTGCTGGCGATTGGCCATCTGGCCGATAACGAAGGCATCGTGAAGGTGGCCGGCTGGGTCGGCCTGGTTTGTGGCGCCAGCGCTATTTACCTGGCAATGGGTGAAGTGCTGAACGAACAGTTTGGCCGTACCGTCCTGCCGATCGGCGAACCACGCTAATCGTCTGCCGCCGTCCTGTCGCAGGGCGGCGGCATGTCAGTCATCATCGGCGAGTCATCTTTAACGCTGTAGCTCCCCTTCCGGCAACTCCGCTGGCGCCGTCAGCCCCTGACGTAGCCAGATACCTAATCCCAGTCCCATCAGCGACAGGGCCAGTACATACCAGGCTGGCGCCATGGGCGACACGCCCATCAGCATGGTGACGGCAATCGGCGTCAGGCCGCCAAAGATCGCGTATGACAGGTTGTAGGAAAACGAGATGCCGGTGAAGCGTACTTCCGCCGGGAAGGCCCGCACCATCACATAAGGCACCGCCCCCACGACGCCGACGCACAGCCCCACCGTGCCATAGAGCAGAAACAAGCGCTGCGGGCTGGCGCCGGCAAGATGGTAAAATGCCCAGCTGGCAACCGCCAGCAGCAGACTGCCGACGATAAAGGTGCGGCTGGCGCCGAAGCGGTCCGCCGCCAGTCCGGCAAGTAAACAGCCGATACACAACATAATGGTGGCGATACTGTTGGCCTGCAGGGTAATGGCCGGCGCAAAGCCATAGTGCTTCTGCAGCCAGACCGGTGACATCAGGATCACCACCACCACGCCTGCTGACAGCAGCCAGGTCAACAACATAGAGATCACTACCGCCTTCTGATGCTTGAGCGCCACCGCTTTGACCGGTAGCTCCTGCGCCAGCGCTTTGCGCTGCTGCATCTCAAGGAAGATTGGCGTCTCCTGCAGCCAGCGGCGCAGATACATCGCGATCAGACCAAATATGCCGCCCAGCAGGAAAGGGATCCGCCAGCCGCCGTCGTGGATACCCTGCGGCGTCAGGCTGGTATTGATAAGCGTCGCCACTACCGATCCCAGCAGGATGCCTACCGTCAGGCCGGCCGTCAGCGTACCGCAGGCGATACCAATACGTTTTTCCGGGACATGCTCGGCGACAAACACCCAGGCGCCTGGCACCTCCCCGCCGATCGCCGCTCCCTGCAGAATACGCATCAGCAGTAACAGCAGCGGCGCGACGATACCCACCGAGCTATAGGTCGGCAGCAGGCCAATCGCCAGGGTCGGCAACGCCATCAGCAGGATGCTGAGGGTGAACATTTTCTTGCGCCCCACCAGATCGCCAAAGTGGGCCATGATGATCCCTCCCAGCGGACGCGCCAGGTAACCGGCGGCAAAAATGCCAAAAGTCTGCACCTGGCGCAGCCATTCCGGAATATCGGCGGGAAAGAAAAGCTCACCGACGACGGTGGCGAAGAAGACAAAAATGATGAAGTCATAAAACTCCAGCGCGCCGCCAAGGGCGGCCAGCGTCAGCGTTTTATAATCCTGGCGGTTAAGAGGTCGGTTTGCATATGACATAACGCGATTTCATCCTGAGGTGTGCTGCGTATTTTATAGTGTGTAAAGTAAACAGCACTATATCGTAAATAAAACGGCACACCATCAGCGATGCAGGTTATGTCACAATTGCATCAAATTCAGGATAAAGTTTCGCGTCTGGCACTTTTGGGACGGAATGCTTCTACCACCTGGCCATCCGTTTCGACATAAGGCCCCTCAAGCAACTGTACACAATATGGTACACTTGCAAAAATACCGTGCACCAGTACCTTGCCGTCAGCATCTTTTACCCCTTCCAGGGTCTCCTGAATCGCTTTCGGTTGTCCGGGAAGGTTGAGGATCAGCGCCTGCTTGCGGATCACCCCGACCTGCCGGGAAAGGATAGCCGTCGGCACAAAGTGTAGGCTAACCTGGCGCATTTGCTCGCCGAAGCCCGGCATCACCCGATCGGCAATCGCCAGCGTTGCGTCAGGCGTCACATCGCGACGCGCAGGACCCGTTCCGCCGGTGGTCAGCACCAGGTGGCACCCCATTTCGTCAACCAGTTCGCACAGCGTTTGCTCAATGATGGCCTGTTCGTCCGGAATCAGGCGAGTTTGCAGGTCGAAGGGGGTGGTAAGGGCACGCGCCAGCCACTCTTCCAGTGCCGGGATGCCTTTATCCTGATAGACGCCGCTGGAGGCGCGATCGGAAATGGAAACTAAGCCGATTCGTAAGGTATTCATGGTTATTCCGTTCAAACTGTGGCGTTAAACGAAATGATACACTGCCGGAGGCGGGACAGACAGTGTAATGTGGCCGACGGGCGTCGGCCACCTGCGGGATTACAGCAGTTCGCCGATCATTTTTTCCAGTTTTTCCTGGTCGATCGCAAACTTACGGATACCTTCCGCCAGTTTGTCTACCGCCATCGGATCCTGATTATGCTGCCACAGGAACTCAGACTCGGTAATGCGCTCCGGACGGGCTTTCACTTCACCGGTGTACACCAGCTTACGCTCAACCGCGCCTTCGCTTTCGGACAGCTCTTTCAGCAGCGCCGGCGCGATGGTCAGGCGGTCACAGCCAGCCAGTTCCAGAATTTCGCCAACGTTACGGAAGCTTGCGCCCATCACCACGGTTTCATAGCCGTGCTGCTTGTAGTATTCGTAGATTTCGCTGACGGAAACCACGCCCGGATCTTCTGCCGGTGCGTACTCTTTCTTGTCGGTGTTGGCTTTGTACCAGTCGAGGATACGGCCAACGAACGGCGAAATCAGGAAGACGCCCGCTTCGGCGCAAGCGCGAGCCTGCGCGAAGGAGAACAGCAGCGTCAGGTTACAGTTGATGCCTTCTTTTTCCAGCTGTTCAGCGGCGCGAATGCCCTGCCAGGTGGAGGCCAGTTTGATCAGAATGCGATCGTTGCTGATGCCCGCGTCGTTGTACAGCTTGATAATGCGCTTGGCTTTCGCGATAGACGCTTCGGTATCATAGGAGAGACGCGCATCCACTTCGGTGGAGATACGGCCCGGGATCAGCTTCAGAATTTCGAGACCAATGTTCACCGCCAGCTTGTCGGAAGCATCGAGGATCTGCTGCGCGCGATCGCTGCTCTGGCTGCGAGCCCAGGTCACTGCGTCGTCAATCAGCTTACGGTACTCAGGGATCTGAGCCGCGCCGAGAATCAGGGAAGGGTTGGTGGTGGCATCCTGAGGCTGATACAGCTTCATTGCCGCAATATCTCCGGTGTCAGCGACGACAGTGGTGTACTGACGCAGAGAAGTTAATTTATCCGTCATGATATATTTCTCTTAAACAGCAGTTAAGGGGATGTAACCGGTCTGCCCAGATGATAACACGCTGCCGGGTCAGCGCAACCGCCGACGAGAGAAGAGCGCAGAGTGTGATAAACTATGCAGATTAATTTGCTGAAAGCGAAAGGATTGTCACTTAATTGGTAACGCTTACACTGGCGTGCCGGCATAGACAAGAGGACGTTTAATGCCTGATTTTCTCTCATTTATCAATGAAATACTCTGGGGCTCGGTAATGATTTATCTGTTACTGGGCGCCGGCATCTGGTTTAGCTGGCAAACCCGGGGTATTCAGTTCCGTTACGTCCGCAAGTTTGGCCGCAGTCTGAAAAAAAGCCTACACCCGCAGCCAGGTGGTTTAACGTCTTTTCAGGCGCTCTGTACCAGTCTTGCCGCCCGGGTGGGCAGCGGCAATCTGGCCGGGGTGACGCTGGCGATCGCCGCCGGCGGGCCCGGCGCCGTATTCTGGATGTGGGTTTCCGCCCTGCTCGGCATGGCCAGCAGCTTTGCTGAATGTTCCCTTGCTCAGCTGTATAAAGAGCGCGATAGCCGCGGGCAGTTTCGCGGTGGCCCGGCCTGGTATATGGCGCGCGGGCTCGGCATGCGCTGGATGGGCGTCCTGTTTTCGATCCTGCTTCTGCTGGCCTATGGCTTTATCTTCAACACCGTGCAGGCCAACTCCGTAGCCCATGCCCTGCATTATGCGTTCGATCTGCCGGCAGCGGTCAGCGGCGGCGTGCTGGCCATCCTCGTGTTACTGGCGATCCTCCGTGGTTTACGCGGTGTGGCGCGCCTGATGCAGTGGATTGTCCCCATCATGGCGCTCATGTGGATTGCCACCAGCTTGCTCATCGGTTTGTGGCACGTCACCGCCCTGCCGACAATTTTCGCCACCATCTTTCGCTGCGCCTTCGGCTGGCAGGAGGCCGCCGCTGGCGCGGTGGGCTACACCATCAGCCAGGCGCTGACCAGCGGCTTTCAGCACGGCATGTTTTCCAATGAGGCTGGGATGGGTTCTTCGCCTAACGCCGCGGCCGCCGCCGCCTCCTGGCCGCCGCATCCGGCGGCGCAGGGGATCGTGCAGATGATTGGCGTGTTCATCGATACCATCGTGATCTGTACCGCCAGCGCGGTCATCGTCATGCTGGCGCCGCGGCCCGACAATGAATATACGCTCAATGGTATTCAGGATTTACAACACGCAATGAGCGTGCTGGTGGGCGGCTGGGGGGCGGATTTTATCGCCTTCATCGTGCTGCTGTTCGCCTTTAGCTCTATCGTGGCGAACTACGTGTATGCGGAAAATAATCTGGTTTTCCTGCGCCTGGACACACCGCGCTATATCTGGGCGCTACGGATAATCACCGTCCTGATGGTGCTGCTGGGAACCATGATTAGCCTGCCGGTCATCTGGCAGAGCGCGGATATCATCATGGCGCTGATGGCTATGACCAACCTGACGGCCATCCTGCTGCTCTCCCCGACGGTGCGACTTATCGCCAGCGATTATCTGCGTCAGCGGCGGCTGGGTATCCAGCCCACTTTCGATGCCACTCGTTACCCGGATATTGACCAACAGCTGGCCCCGGGCGCCTGGAATGAATTGCCGCGCGAATAACGCGGCAATCACAGCTATCGATCCCCTGCAGGCTTTTTTTTGTTACAGTCAGCGAAAATTGCCTGCAAGGACTGAATATGCTGATTCTGATTTCACCTGCTAAAACGCTTGATTACCAAAGCCCCCTGGCGACCACTCGCTTCACACAACCCGAGCTACTGAGCGAGTCTCAGCAGTTGATTAACGTCGCCCGCCAGCTTTCCGCGCCGCAGATTGGCAAGCTGATGAGCATTAGCGACAAGCTGGCGGATCTGAACGCCACCCGTTTCCACGACTGGCATCCTGATTTTACGCCGCAAAATGCCCGTCAGGCGATCCTGGCGTTTAAAGGCGACGTCTATACCGGTCTGCAGGCAGAAACGTTCACCGAAGATGACTTCGACTTCGCCCAGCAGCATCTGCGCATGCTCTCCGGTCTGTATGGCGTGCTGCGCCCACTGGATCTGATGCAACCCTACCGCCTGGAGATGGGCATCCGCCTGGAAAATCCGCGCGGCAAAGATCTGTACCAGTTCTGGGGCGATACCATTACTGATACCTTGAATCAGGCGCTACAGGCCCAGGGGGACGATATCGTTATCAACCTGGCTTCCGACGAGTATTTTAAATCGGTGAAAACGCAAAAATTGCAGGGCCAGCTGATCAAGCCGGTGTTCCTTGATGAGAAAAACGGTAAATTCAAAGTGATCAGCTTCTATGCCAAGAAAGCCCGCGGCCTGATGAGCCGGTACATTATTGAAAACCGCTTAACCCAGCCGGAGCAGCTCAAGGCCTTTAATAGCGAAGGTTATTTCTTTGATGCAGATGCCTCGGAGAAAGGCGAGCTGGTGTTTAAACGCCACGAGCAGTAACACGTTGCGGTAAATAAAAAAGGGGAATCATTCCCCTTTTCAATATAAATAAACAAGATGATAAATTATTTTAACGAACCCAGTTTTCCACCACGCCTTTTTCATCGAAGAAAACCATCAGCGAGTTCGAATCTTTTTGACTGGACTTATCGACCGCATCGGCAGCTTGCGATGCCCCGGTCACCGGAATCATGGAGCCCGCGAGGCTGACCAGGTTGATCCCTTTATCTACTGAATAATACCAGCTCTCTTTACCCGAAGCAGTAACCGTCGTATGACCGGCATCGGGCGCACCAAAATACTGACGAACCTCCGCTTTAGTGGTTTTCCCGACAATGAGATGTTGTTTCAGATAGGCCGGGCTTAATTTATCTTCATTACCACCAATCGTTGTCCCGGAGCAGCCGATCAAAGCGAACAGAAGAATAAAAGATAAAATACGCATGTTTCCTCCTTGAAAACCGTGTCAAATAAACGTGTGTAATTGCCATCTTTAAATTTATCGCGATGCAATAATTAAATAATCAGCATCAATACAATCAGGCAGAAATAATAAATTAAAACAATAAATTTAGCTTTAATTATCACGTAGATGGTGAAAACGCCGGAAATAGTTTGCAACAAAAGTAAAGCGCTGACAATCGAATACTGCGGACAACTTTACGGCAGGAAATAACCTGTTTCGACAGGGATGGTGAATATAAAAAACCGGGCAACGTTCGCCCGGTTTGCTCAATCATATCGCCAGACTTAGCCCATCATCAGCTTGCGCAGCGCGGCGAAATCCGCCGACAGGTTGTGAGACAGCAGCGGCAGGTCGGCGCGGTCGGCCAGCTCTTTCGGCAGCGGCAGAGTCTCCTGCAGGATCTCCTCCACGCTCTCTTTGAATTTCGCCGGATGGGCGGTGCCGAGGAACAGGCCGTACTCTCCCGGCTGCAGCTGATCGCGCAGCGCGCGCCAGGCAATTGCCGCATGCGGTTCAGAGATGTAGCCAATGTCCTTCAGCTCGCGCATTGCCGCTTTGGTCGTCTCATCATCGACCGCGGCATGGCCCAGCTCGCTCAGGCGCCAGATTTTACGGCGGAACAGCTCTTCAACGCGCGGCCAGTTGTTCGGCTGGCTGACGTCCATGGCGTTGGACAGCGTCGCCTGAGTGGCTTTTGGCGCCCACTCGCCGCCCTGCAGATAGCGGGGAACGGTGTCGTTAGCATTGGTGGCAGCGATAAAGCGCTTGATCGGCAGACCCAGCGATTTCGCCAGCAGACCGGCGGTCAGATCGCCGAAGTTACCGCTTGGCACGGAAATCACCAGCTGATTGCGGGCTTCCTGCGGCAGTTGCGCCACCGCTTCGAAGTAGTAGCAGATCTGCGCCAGCAGGCGGCTGATGTTGATGGAGTTAGCCGAGTTAAGCCCCAGCGCGACCTTCAGTTCCTCATCGTCAAACGCCTGCTTCACCAGCGCCTGACAGGCATCAAAGTCGCCATCAATCGCCACGGTTTCAATGTTGCCGCCGAGGGTACAGAACAGCTTCTCCTGCAGTGGACTGATCTTGCCGCGCGGATAGAGGATAACCACTTTGACGTTCGGCAGACCGTAGAAAGCATGCGCCACGGCCGCGCCGGTATCGCCAGAGGTCGCGGTAAGGATGGTGACCGGCTTATCGCCCGCGATGTGGGTCAACATCTGCGCCATAAAGCGGCCGCCGAAGTCCTTGAACGCCAGGGTCGGGCCATGGAACAGCTCCAGGCAGCCGACATCGTCCTGCACCTTGCTTACCGGCGCCGGAAAGGCAAACGCCGCGCGCACCCGCTGCTGCAGAACGTCCTGCGGGATCTCATCGCCGATAAAGGCCGATAAAATTTTGGCGCTGCGGGTGACAAAGTCCTGCGCCAGCATGTCGTCGATTTCAGTCAGGCTGAATTCCGGCAGATCGTGCGGAAAGAACAGACCCTGATGCTTGCCAAGTCCCTGGGTGACGGCCTGCGCAAAGCTGACCTGCTCGTTGTGATCTTTTAAGTTATACAGTTTCATTGGTTATCCCACTACGCGTGCGCCCGCCGTGTCCAGCCGGCAAATATGAACAAAGCCTTCCTGATTCTGCAGATAGTGCGCGCCAAGCCAGTCGGCGACGCGCTGCGCGGTTTCCGGTTTATCGCACAACGCGAACAGCGTCGGGCCAGAGCCGGAGATACCGCAAGCCTGGGCACCTATCTCCATTGCCGCCTGACGCGCTTCGCTGAAACCCGGCAGCAGTTTGGTTCGGTACGGTTCGGCAATGACATCTTTCATCAATTTTGCCGCCAGCTGCGGCTGGCGGGTATAGCAGGCATGAATAAAGCCCGCGAGGTGGCGGCCATGGGCGATACAATCCTGGCGGCGGTACTGCGCCGGCAGAATCGCCCGCGCCTCGGCGGTGGAGACTTTAATCCCCGGGTAAGCCAGCACCCACAACCACTCATCAAACCCGGGCACTTGCTGGCTAATAATCCCGTTCTCTTCGATCATCAACTGCATACCGCCAAGATAGCACGGCGCTACGTTGTCGTAGTGAATGCTGCCGGAGATACGCCCTTCCATCTCTCCCATCAGCGCCAGCATGCGCGTCTCGTTGAGCGGCTTACCACAGAACTCGTTCATGGCCACCAGCGCAGCGACCACCGAGCAGGCGCTGGATCCCAGCCCGGAGCCGATCGGCATGTTTTTTTCCAGCGTCATCGCGACCGGTACCGTCTTACCAATTTCCCGGCAAAAACTTTCCCAGCACTGGTAAACAATATTCTCCTGCGGCACGGTCGGCAGTTTGCTGGCGAAACGACCCAGATTCTGCAGGCTAAATTGCTCCGCCGCTTCGACGGTGACGTTATCGCCCAACAGCGTGCCATCGACCGGCGTAACCGCCGCGCCCAACACATCAAACCCGACGCTCATATTGGCACTGGAAGCCGGGGCATATACTTTGACCATCTTAAACTCCTAACTTCCAGGACAAGGTGCGCAGCAGGTCGGCGAATACGCCGGCCGCCGTGACGTCGTTCCCGGCACCATAGCCGCGCAGCACCAGCGGCAATGGCTGATAATAGTGGCTGTAAAAGGCCAGCGCGTTCTCACCATTTTTGACTTTGAACAACGGATCGTTGCCGTCAACCGCGGCAATTTTTACCCGGCAGGTCCCATCCTCTTCGATGTTACCGACGTAGCGCAAGACTTTACCTTCATCCCGCGCCTTAGCAACCCGCGAGGCGAACCCATCGTCCAGCGACGGCAGCCGGGCCATAAAGGCTTCGACATCGCCGCTGGCATCGAAGTCCGGCGGCAACACCGACTCAACGATAATATCCGACAGCTCCAGTTCACGCCCGGTCTCACGGGCCAGGATCAGCAGCTTACGCGCGACATCCACCCCGGATAAATCGTCACGCGGATCCGGCTCGGTATACCCCATCTCACGGGCCAGCGCCGTCGCCGCAGAGAAACTTACACCCTCGTCCAGCTTGCCGAAAATAAACGACATGGAACCCGAAAGGATCCCGGAAAAGTGGCGCAGCTCATCGCCAGCGTTAAGCAGGTTCTGCAGGTTCTCAATAACCGGCAGGCCCGCGCCAACGTTAGTGTCATAAAGGAACTTACGCCGCGAGCTGCTGGCCGCATGACGCAGCTGGTGGTAATAATCCAGCGAAGAGGTGTTGGCCTTTTTGTTCGGCGTCACCACATGGAAACCTTCGCGCAGGAAGTCGGCGTACTGATCGGCGACCGCCTGACTGGAGGTACAGTCGACGATCACCGGGTTCAGCAGATGGTACTCTTTCACCAGGCGGATCAAGCGGCCAAGATTAAACGGCTCTTTCGCCTCGGCCAGCGCTTCACTCCAGTTCTCCAGATTCAGGCCATGCACACTGGTCAGCAGCGCCTGAGAATTGGCTACACCGCAGACCCGCAGATCGATATGTTTATTCTTCAGCCAGCCCTGCTGGCGTTTAATCTGCTCCAGCAGCGCGCCGCCGACGCCGCCGACGCCGATGACAAACACTTCGATCACCTGGTCGGTGTTGAACAGCATCTGGTGGGTCACGCGCACGCCGGTGGTGGCGTCATCATTGCTGACCACCACCGAAATAGAGCGCTCGGAAGAGCCCTGGGCAATCGCCACGATATTGATATTGGCGCGGGCCAGCGCGGCAAAAAATTTCGCCGAGATACCGCGCAGGGTACGCATTCCATCGCCTACCACGGAGATGATCGCCAGACGTTCCATAATGGCCAGCGGCTCCAGCAACCCCTCTTTCAGCTCTAGATAAAACTCATCTTCCATCGCCCGTTTAGCACGCGCGCAGTCGCTCTGCGGCACGCAGAAACTGATGCTGTATTCGGAAGAGGATTGCGTGATCAACACCACTGAGATACCGGCGCGGGACATGGTCGCGAAGACGCGGGCCGCCATGCCGACCATACCCTTCATCCCCGGTCCGGAGACGTTGAACATCGCCATGTTGTTGAGATTTGAGATGCCTTTCACCGGCAGGTCATCTTCGTCGCGGCTGGCGCCGATAAGCGTTCCCGGGGCCTGCGGGTTGCCGGTATTTTTAATCAGGCATGGGATCTGAAACTGGGCGATAGGGGCGATAGTGCGCGGGTGCAGTACTTTCGCGCCAAAGTAAGAGAGCTCCATCGCCTCCTGATAAGACATCGATTTCAGCAGGCGCGCATCCGGTACCTGGCGCGGGTCACAGGTGTACACCCCGTCGACATCGGTCCAGATTTCACAGCAGTCGGCGCGCAGGCAGGCGGCCAGTACCGCAGCCGAATAGTCGGAGCCGTTGCGGCCCAGTACCACCAGCTCGCCCTTCTCATTGCCGGCGGTAAATCCGGCCATCAGGATCATATGGTCTGCCGGGATCTGGCTGGCGGCAATCCGGCGGGTGGATTCGGCGATATCGACGGTGGATTCCAGATAGTGGCCCACCGCGAGCAGTTTTTCGACCGGGTTAATCACACTGACTTTATGACCACGGGCTTCCAGCAGGCCTGCCATGATGGCGATGGAGAGCTTTTCGCCACGGCAGATCAGCGCGGCATTAACCCCATCCGGACACTGGCCCAGCAGGCTGATGCCGTGCAGAACATGCTTAATCTGAGCAAATTCCTGCTCAACGAAGGCTTTCAGTTGGGCAAGCGGGAAAGCGGGCTGGGCATCGGCAAGACCCTGAAGAAGTTCGGCAAAAATGCGTTCAGCGTCGGCAATATTCGGGAGGGCATCCTGGCCACCGATAGTTTTTTCAATCATCGCCACCAGGTGGTTGGTGATCTTCGCCGGGGCAGATAGTACGGTCGCTACCTGCCCCTGCCTGGCATTACTCTCCAGAATATCGGCAACCCGCAGAAACCGTTCCGCATTTGCCACTGATGTACCGCCGAACTTCAACACTCGCATGGTTCTTACCCCTTGATCTCTTGTCAAAAAAAAAGCCCGCACTGTTCAGGTGCGGGCTTTTTTCTGTGTTTCCTGTACGCGTCAGCCCGCACCGTTACCTGTGGTAATGGTGGTGGTGATAATGGTGGTAATCATGCCGATGCGATTCATGGATGTTGTGTACTCTGTATTTTTATCTGTCTGTGTGTCCTGCCTATATTGGTTAAAGTATCTGCCGTCTTAAGTCAATGAATTTCTCAATTACCCCCATTTCAGCCGGCTTACGTATTGCCCCGCTGCGGCAAGAAAAAACATCCAGATCGGCGGAATATCGCCTTAACAAACAGCACACAAAACCATAATTAAAAATTATGACAGAACTTTATTCTGAGAGGTTTTTTTCAATATCATGCAGCAAACGATGCAACATTGCCGTGTCGCGCTGCTGCAGAAGTCCCATTCGTTGCGACAACCAATCGGCCAGTTTGGCATCATCCTCCACGCCCAAACGCGAAAGTAATGCCAGGGTACGAGTTCGTAACGCCTGCAGTTGATGATGGTCTGCCGCATTGGCGGACGGTGCCGATTGTTGCATAAGTGATGCTAATTGATAACAGTAGACCATCACCGACTGGCCGAGATTCAGCGATGGATAATCTGCCACCATCGGCACGCCGGTGAGTACATCAGCCAGCGCCAGCTCCTCGTTGGTCAATCCGGCGTCTTCACGGCCAAACACCAGTGCAGTATGGTTCATCCACTGCGCCTTCTCTTGCAGCAGCGGCAACAGCTGCTGCGGCGTGGCGTAATAGTGAAAACGTGCGCGGCTGCGGGCGGTAGTGGCGACGGTAAAATCGACGTCGTGCAGCGCCTCGGCAAGGGTAGGGTACGTGGTGATGCCATCGAGGATGTCGCCTGAGCCGTGCGCCACCCAGCGTGCCGCCGGCGCCAGATGGGCCTCACTGTCCACAATCCTTAGATCGCGAAATCCCATGGTTTTCATTGCCCTGGCAGCGGCGCCGACGTTCTCGGCCCGCGCGGGACCGACTAAAATGATCGTTAAACGCATTGCGGTTTCTTTCTCTCTCTCAGGCGTTATTGAGGCACTATGCTCCCCATTTTACGCGGTGAAAATTTACAAATTTGCAACAAAAATCACTAAAATTGCGTTTTCTTATCCATAAAAAAATCTAAACTGTTCTCAAGAGGCCAGCACAAGGAGTATGTTAACAGAACCCATTTATCCATATGATGGGCAATGAAATTTCATCTTATGCATCGTTTCTCACGTTGGATTCAGTGTATTTATTAATTTATCCACGCAACTAGTTGAGCTGGGTAAGGATTGTGACTATAAAGAGCATGACGATGCAATGATTTCACAAGACTGTTAACGTGCTACAATTGAACTTGATATATGTCAACGAAGCGTAGTTTTATTGGGTGTTCGGCCTCTCTTAGCCTGTTATGTTGCTGTTAAAATGGTTAGGATGTCAGCCGTTTTTGACACCGTCGGGTCCAGAGGGAAAGTACCCACGACCAAGCTAATGATGTTGTTGACGTTGATGGAAAGTGCATCAAGAACGCAATTACGTACTTTAGTCATGTTACGCCGCGCATGTTAATTTGCGACATGCAGCAGGCAGGTCAGGGACTTTGGTACTTCCTGTTTCGATTTAGTTGGCAATTTAGGTAGCAAACATGCAGACCCCGCACATTCTTATCGTTGAAGACGAGTTGGTAACACGCAACACGTTAAAAAGTATTTTCGAAGCAGAAGGTTACGATGTATTCGAAGCGACCGATGGCGCGGAAATGCATCAGATCCTCTCTGAAAATGATATCAACCTGGTGATCATGGATATCAACCTGCCGGGTAAAAATGGTCTTCTGCTGGCTCGCGAACTGCGCGAGCAGGCTGACGTCGCGCTGATGTTCTTAACTGGCCGCGACAACGAAGTGGATAAGATCCTTGGCCTCGAAATCGGCGCTGACGACTATATCACTAAACCGTTTAACCCGCGTGAACTGACTATCCGCGCACGTAACCTGCTCTCCCGTACCATGAACCTCGGTACCGTGAGCGAAGAGCGCCGTAGCGTGGAAAGCTACAAGTTCAATGGCTGGGAACTCGATATCAACAGCCGTTCCCTGGTGAGCCCGAACGGCGAGCAGTACAAGCTGCCGCGCAGTGAGTTCCGCGCAATGCTGCACTTCTGCGAAAATCCGGGCAAAATTCAGTCTCGTGCCGAGCTGCTGAAGAAAATGACCGGTCGCGAGCTGAAGCCGCATGACCGTACCGTTGACGTGACCATTCGTCGGATTCGTAAACACTTCGAATCCACTCCGGATACTCCGGAAATCATCGCCACCATCCACGGTGAAGGCTACCGTTTCTGTGGCGACCTGCAGGAATAATACGTTTTATTTCGCAGCCATGATGTAAAAACGGCGCCCTCAGGGCGCCGTTTTTTTATACCGTCACTCTTTCCAGAGACGCAGCTTGTCGTCATCGGTAGCGGGCGGCGGAGGCGTAGTGCCTTTCGGCAACGATAGTGCATACCAGTCCACGCGGCGGGTCAAAAACATCAGGGCGCTCAGCGCCAGCGCCAGCACGCCAGTGCCCAGCAGCAGCGCGCTGTCCTCAGAATGCAGCAAAAACCACATGACCCCATCCAGCAACAGTAACGCGGCGACAAACAGCAAACTATTGCGCCATCCTCTGAGCACCGCCTGTAAGTAGACCCCGTTCATCACTGCGCCGGACAAGCTGGCCGCCAGCCAGGCAGCGGTAAACCCCACGTGCTCTGAGAGCGCCAGCAGCACCAGGTAAAACAGTACCAACGATAATCCTACCAGCAAATATTGCATCGGATGCAGGGGGCGACGGGTCAGGCTCTCGAACACGAAAAAAGCCATAAATGTCAGTCCGATCAACAGAATGGCATATTTTGTCGCCCGATCGGTTAGCTGATACTGGTCGGCAAGCGACATTACATCAGCACTGAACGCCGGAAGCCGCAACCACGGGATCTCCATATCATCCTTGAAATAGCTGCCCATGTCGTTGGCAAACCAGCTGCTTTGCCAGTGGGCGCGATAGCCGGCAGCATTCACTTCCCGTTTCGTTGGCAGGAAGCTGCCGAGAAAGCCGGGATGCGGCCAGTTACTGCTCAGTTGCAGCTCGCTGTTGCGCCCGAGTGGCACCAGCGAAAATTCTCCCGTCCCGTTCAAATCGAGGGAGAAAGCGATCTCAAGCGGCTTGTTGTCCTCCGCCAGCGCGGGCATCGGCATATGGATCCCCGCACCATCGCCGCTTATCCCCAACCCTGGCTCCACGCTTAATACGGTGCCGTTGACTTCCGGGGCATGAATAGCGCCTATCCCACGAGCATCACCGACGCTCACCACCAGCCGCGGCTCGCCTAAGACGATATTCTTTTTTCTCAGCGTCGCCAGACGCAGCGGATCGAACGTAGCCTTAATCTGCAGGGTGTTATGCCAGACCTGACCGCTGTAGATCCCTACCCGTCTCGACTCCACGGTCTGTTCGCCGTTAACCGCCAGCGACTCCGGCAGCCAGTAGTACACCCAGCTCCGCTGATAGTCGACCTCTTTTTGGTTCTCCATGCGGGACAGCGTCTCGGTCACCGGAATGGCGATCAGCGGCCCGGCAAGTTTTTGCGAGCCGCTGGTACTCTGCTCGATGGCCTCCACCACTTCGCTGCGATAATCCGCCCGCTCATTTATAAGCTCCCTGACCATCATTAACGGCAAGGACAACAACAGCACGCAACCTAATAAGGTACTGATTTTCCAAAATAACGGTGATTTCAACATAGCCTTTCTCCCTATCATGATGGACTTACGATAGGGCGGCTATATGGGGAGAATTTGAAGTTATGTGAAGGGACGGTGAAGTCGTAGCGTGGCGACCACGCCGCCTTCAGGGCGATTATGCAAACGGATATCGCCCTGATGCAGACGCGCCACTTCACGAACAAATGCCAGCCCAAAGCCGCTGCTCTTGTGGCCATCTTCACGCGGCAACGAATAGAAGCGATCAAAGATCCGCGCCAGGGCATAGTCCGGAATACCGCATCCATTATCCGTGACGCTCAGTTGCACTTCTTCATTTCGCTTCTCCGCCGTCAGAGCGATCTCGCCGCCGTGCGGGGTAAAATCAATCGCGTTATCGAGCAGATTGCCCAGCGCCTGGGCCAGCAGATCATCATCGCCATTCACCGTTATTCCGCTTCTCTGCCAGCGTAGCGTGATAGCTTTTGTCGTCAGGGGGACGTCGCGCTCTTCCGCCAGGCGTTGGTATAGCGCATCTATCGACACCGGCTGCTGCTTTATCTCCAGTCGGTTTTCCAGCCGCGCCTGCTGGAGTAACTGCTCCACCAACAGTTGCATTCGGGTGTTCTGCGCGAGGATAGTGGCGGTAAACCGCGCCGCCACCTCAGGCGGCGGCCCTTCGCGCAGGATCTCCGCCGCGCCGCGGATGGCCGCCAGCGGGCTCTTCAGCTCGTGAGTCAGGTCATAGACATAGTTTTCGATGGCATTTTTGCCCTCAAGCTTCACCCGCATGCTCTCCAGGGCCTGCGCCAGCTTGCGCAGTTCGCTGCTGCCCACCTCCGGCAGCGGCAGCGGGCGCTCAGCGGTCACCGAGTCCGCATAGCGCACCAGCTTGCCAATAGAAAAATTAATCCACCAGACAACGCCGCAGCCGATCAGCAGCGCAATGCCCAGCAGTGCGCCACCCGCCCAGAGGATACGCCGCTCGCTGCGCTTAATGACCGGCGTCATCGCCAGGTTGGGTTTACCAACGCTCAGCACGCCGATAATTCGCCCCTGATCCATCACCGGCGCGGCGATATACATCACCGAGCTGGTTTCGTCATGCGGATCGCTGCGCGTACTGCGTGCGCCGTACTGGCCGCGCAGGGTGAGCCAGACGTCGTTCCAGCGCGAATAGTCCTGGCCTGTTGCCTGTCCGCTGGAGTCAAACACCACTTTGCCCTGAGCATCGGTCAGATAGACACGGTACTCATTACGCACCTTTTTAATCCCGCCGATATTGGCGTTGAGCGGCTGCTGGTTAAGCTGGTGAAAGGCCTCAGCCAGCCGGCCCTGCTGCGGGTTTGCCGCCAGCAGATCGTCACGCGCCAGCGCTGCCAGCAAGGTGGCGGTATCGTTGAGGGTTCCCTCTGTCGCCCGGCGCACGCCCGGTTTCACTTCCTGAACAAAGATCGACAGCACAAACCACGCGGCGATCGCGACAATAAGAAAATAGCCCAGCAGCAGGCGCATACCGATGCGCATCAGCCACGCCCCAGACTGTAGCCCATGCCGCGATGGGTATTGATTGGCGCGATCTCAGGGTTCACGGCCCGCAGCTTGGCGCGCAGGGTTTTGATATGGGTATCGACGGTGCGGTCAAGGCTTTCCCAGGCATCGCTCCACACCAGCTCCATTAGCTGCTGACGGGAGAAGACGCGACCGGGCGCCTGCAACAGGGTTTTCAACAGCAGAAATTCGTAGCGCGTCAGGTTCAGCGGCTGGCCAAACCAGCTTATCGTCGCCGCCTGCTCATCGAGTACAAACTCGCCAACGCGTACCACCAGCGATGGCGCAGCAAACTTCTGCAACCGCCGCAGCACGCTTCGCACCCGCGCGCAGACTTCGCGCGGTGAAAACGGCTTGGCGATGTAATCGTCAGCGCCGATTTCCAGTCCCAGCAGCTTATCGACCTCGTCGCTACGCGCCGTCAAAAACAGCACCGGCAGCGCCGGATAACGCGTCAGCAGGCGCCGACAGAGCTCAAAGCCGCTGATATCCGGCAAGCCGACGTCGAGGATGGCGACATCGGGCGCCTGATGCACCGCCGCCTCCAGCGCGGGCAATCCGCGGCCAAAAACGGTAACCTCAAAGCCCTCCTGCTGCAGCATATAAACCAGGGTATCCGCGATACTCTGTTCATCCTCAACTAACCAAATCCGTGGCTGCTGCATGCGCGCTCCCGTTTATTTATTCCATGGCATGATCGGCACGGCGCTGATGGCATTCTTCGGCGAACCATCAACCACTTTATCTGAATAGGTCAGGTAGACCAGCGCATTGCGCTTCGCATCATAGAAACGCACGACCTGCAGTTTTTTAAACACCAGCGAGGTGCGCTTCTGGAAAACGACGTCGCCCTGACTTTTGCCGTTTTTGATTTTGTCCGTCAGCTCAATCGGCCCAACCTGCTGGCAGGAAATCGCCGCGTCGGAGGTATCTTCCGCCAGACCCAGCCCGCCTTTGATGCCACCGGTTTTCGCCCGGCTGATATAGCAGGTCACGTTCTGCACATCCGGGTCGTCAAAGGCTTCGACGACAATTTTGTGATCCGGCCCTAACCATTTGAACACCGTATCCACAGAACCAATCTGCTCTGCCTGAGCCAGCTGGCTGCCGGCCAGCAGCAGCAGCCCCATCGCAAACTTCTTGTATTTCATATTGTTACCATTATTAAAAAATATAGCTGAGTGATTATCACGCACTTAGCGGAAAAGGTTTATAGATCACAGCTTTACAAAATTATCGTTCAGTTCCACTGACCTACCGCATTTAAAAGCAAAAAAAACACTGAATGCTAAAACATCAAAAAATGCTATTATCCGCTACTTTAATATCAGGCACCTGTGTTTAAGGATGGGGACATTTTATGGATCAAGCAGGGATTATTCGCGATCTCCTGAGCTGGCTGGAAGGTCACCTGGATCAGCCGCTTTCACTGGACAATGTGGCGGCGAAGGCGGGTTATTCCAAGTGGCACTTACAGCGAATGTTTAAGGATGTCACTGGCCACGCCATCGGTGCCTATATTCGCGCGCGCCGGTTATCAAAATCTGCTGTCGCATTACGTCTTACTGCCCGTCCAATCCTCGATATCGCGCTTCAGTACCGGTTCGACTCACAGCAGACCTTCACCCGGGCGTTTAAAAAACAGTTTTCGCTAACGCCGGCGCTTTACCGCCGCTCGCCGGACTGGAGCTCATTCGGTATGCGTCCACCGCTGCGTCTTGGCGAGTTCACGCTACCGAAACATGAATTTGTCACGCTGTCTGCCACGCATTTGCTTGGTGTCACCCAGAGTTATACCTGTAAGCTCGAAGAGATCTCGGATTTCCGTAATCAGATGCGGGTCCAGTTCTGGCGTGACTTCCTCGGCAACTCGCCGTCGATCCCCCCGGTGCTCTACGGGCTACATGAACCGCGTCCGAGCCTGGAGAAAGACGACGAACAGGAAGTATTTTATACCACCGCGCTGACGCCGGAGATGGCTAACGGCCATTTGCAGAACGCCCACCCGGTCACCCTGGAGGGTGGCGAGTACGTCATGTTTACGTATGAAGGACTGGGCACCGGCCTGCAGGAGTTCATCCTGACGGTCTACGGCACCTGCATGCCGATGCTGAACCTGACGCGTCGCAAAGGGCTGGATATTGAACGCTTCTACCCCGAAGATGACAGCCGGGATCAGGCAACGCCGATTCAGTTGCGCTGCGAGTATCTGATCCCGATCCGTCGTTAACGCTGCAGCTCGTCCATCGCGGGGGCGTCCAGATGCGAGACGTCGCCCGCCGTTTCCACCACCCAACCGGAAGCCAGCCACGGGCTTTGCTGATAGTCGACACGCGAGATTGAGCAGTTGCGCAAACGCAGACGACGCTCGGCGTATGCCGGCAGTCCTAAAATCGTGCTCACCAGGCAGCCCAGCGCGATACCATGACTCACCAGTAACGGTCGGCTACCGGCCGGTAAATCCAGACAGGATGCCAGCGCCGCATGCATACGTTCGCTAAGCTCCTGCATCGATTCACCCTGCGGAATACGACCATCCGGCGTACCATTGACCAGCTGGCGGCGCCAGCCTTCTTCTTCTTCGCTGAGCGAGTCGATATGGCGCTTCTCCAGCACTCCCATATCCAGCTCGCGCAGACGCGCATCGGCGATCACGCTGCAGCCGCAGGCTTCGGCGATAATCTCTGCGGTACGACGGGTTCGTCCCAGATCGCTGGTAATGATATGGGTGATCCCCAGCGTTCTGGCGCGCTCGCCAACCTGCCAGGCCTGGCGCTCACCATGTGCGGTCAGCGGGCTGTCGGACTGACCCTGAATACGTCGCTCGGCGTTCCACTGCGTTTCACCGTGGCGAACAAGGTATACCTGTAACATGCTTTTTTTCCGTTCTGGACTCGCTATCAACCGCGATTGGGCATTACCGCCTGACCTGAGGGTGATTTAGAGTATACTGCGATGACGTTAGTTTATTCTGAGTTGTTTTGATTATGCACCATGTTGTCTCAGCGACCACTAATCCCGCCAAAATTCAGGCAATTCTGCAGGCTTTTGACGAGATTTTCGGCGAAGGATCCTGCCACATTGAGTCCGTCTCCGTCGAGAGCGGCGTGCCGGAACAGCCCTTTGGCAGCGAGGAAACGCGCGCTGGCGCACGAAATCGCGTCGCCAATGCGCGTATCGCTCAGCCCCATGCCGATTTCTGGGTGGCCATCGAAGCCGGCATCGACGATGGCAGCACCTTTAGCTGGGTGGTCATCGAAAGCGCAGATCGGCGCGGAGAAGCGCGCTCAGCCACCCTGCCTTTGCCTGAGGTCATTCTTAAGCAGGTTAGCGCTGGCGAAGCCCTCGGGCCGGTCATGTCGCAGTATACCGGCATCGATCAGATTGGTCGTAAAGAGGGAGCGATTGGGGTTTTCACCGCCGGCAAATTGACCCGCAGCAGCGTGTATCATCAGGCGGTTGTACTGGCGTTAAGTCCGTTCCACAACGCTATTTATCGCTAGTCAGCAGCGTCTGCTCCAGCCACTGGCGCAGTTCAACCGGCGCCGATTTCAGGCTGTTCGACCCGCGGGTAATGGTCGCAATTCCGGCGCCGAGCTCATTTTTCAGCTCGCGCTGGCTCATCTCGCCACGCAGCAGCTCTTCGATAATCCGCACCCGGGTGCCCAGCGCTTCGCGCTCGTCGGGGGTCAGCATCAGCTGCAGCAACGGCAAATGCAGATCCTCGGCGTAGGCCTGCTGCAACAGCGCCACAAAACGCAGCCACTCCTGATGACGTTGTTCGGCAACGGCCGCGGAATAGGGAGATTGTTGGGTCATATCGCGCCACCATATTGAGACGGGCAGCTTACGCTGCCCGTCGAATGTACTCTTCAACGAGTACAAAGCATAACATACTTCCCGGCGATCAGTAACGCTGGCGCCACTCCGCATCGCTGAACAGCTTATCCTGCTGCCCCATAAAGTAGCGATAGTAGGCGTCATAGGAGAGGACATTCTTCACGTAGCCGCGGGTTTCCGAGAACGGAATACTCTCGACAAACGCCACCGCATCAATCCGACCAGCGCTGTTCCCCTGCCAGGTCCTTACCCTGCCCGGCCCGGCGTTATAGGCCGCCGACGCATAGATACGGTTATTGCCGAACTGCTGATAGACGTACTGCAGATAGCTGGTGCCGATGTTGATGTTGGTTTCCGGATCCAATAGCTGCGACGGGCCGCTGTAGCCGGGAATGCTGAACATGCTGACGGTATGCGTCGCGGTGCCCGGCATAATCTGCATCAACCCGCTGGCGCCGACCGGTGAGCGGACTTTCGGGTTCCAGGCGCTCTCCTGACGCGCAATCGCCATCGCATAGCTCTGCGGAATATCTTTGCCGCTAACGTAGCGGGCAAACAGATCGTTATAGGCCAGAGGGAAACGCTCTTCCAGCTGATCCCACAGCTTACCGGCGATCGTCGCCTGCACGCTCAGATCCCACCAGTGCTGATCAAAGGCATAGCGCGCCAGCTGCGCCTGCTGGGATTTGGTGCGACTGGTGACCAGGTTCGCCCATTCGGTGCGCGCGGTGTTATCCATATTCCAGTACATCAGCTCACGCACTCGCGCCATCTCCGGCCCGGAAGCCAGCGCCGGGTCGATCGTGCCTGAGGCTTTGTCGATGCGGAAGGTATACTCCTCGCCAAGACGCTGCGCGGCGACCATCGGGTAGAACCCCCGCTGCTGCATCAACGACCGGAGGATCGCCTGTGCTTCCTCATCCCTGCCGCGCTCAAGCAGCAGATCCGCCTGCCAGTAACGCCATTCGTCTTTCTCTTTCGCCTCCATCGGCAGGCGCGCCAGCCAGGTGTTGAGGCCATGGCGATCGCCTGTCCCCAGCGCCATCCGCACGCGCCGCTCCACCAGCGGCGTGGACTGCGAACGCATGATCGCATCGTCGCGCCAGATGGCCTGCTCTTCGGTCACATCGGTACCCATCAGGCGCCAGGCGACAATATCACGTAGCTCCTGAGTTTGATCCTCGTTGAGCTGCTGAGCCTGCACCAACGAAGGGATCATCAGGCGAGCATTTTCCACATCCTGACGGGCGACGCTGGCGAAGGCGACGGCGGCCATCTGGCGGGTAAAGTCCGTCGCCCCGGTGGTGCGGGCGAAAGTCAGAACGCTGTTCGGATCGTTAGCCAGGGCGACGACGGCGGAAGCGATGCTCTGATAGTTGCCGGGCATTTGCTGAGCCAGCGATTTGACCAGCCCGATATTGCCGGCCTTCATCGCCAGGCGGATCCGTTCGAGATAGGCCAGCGGATCCTGCTGTCCGGAGTCGCGCCAGGCGTTGAACAGCGGCTCACAGGCGCCAGGCTGGTTCTTGCCCGTCAGCCACAGGTCTTTCGCCCCGCTCCAGGCTTCCTGCGACTGCCCCACGCTCAGCTTGGCGTAGTAATAGTTGCACTGTGCCTCGGTGCTGGTCGGCTTATCGGGACTAAACGCCAGTAGGCCACGCCAGTCGCTGCGCCGGGCCAGCTCATTCACGAAGCGCGAACGTAAGGAACGCGCCGGGGGCAGCGTCGGATTGGCGTCAATAAAGTTTTTCACCACCAGCGCCGGCTGGTTCATCAGATCGTCGGTGATCTGCCGGTACTGCAAATAGGGGTACAGGGGATAGGTGCTTAACGTGGGCATCAGCTGGTCGACTACATCCATCTGCCGGTTATCCCACGCCTGCTTAATTTGTGCGTAGCGGTTGCGCTGTTCATCCAGTGAATCCGCATGCGCCAGCTGACTCAACGTCAACAGACCAACGCTGGCAGCCAAAAGACGCCACGCCATTTTTTTGGCTTTTTCCACAAGCTCTTCCTCTTTCCGGTGCATTTTCGCAGCATCGTGCCGCTTAAAAGCCCCCGCCGGTTCGGCAGGCAGCTTTACTTATGCTAATCAGACAACGCTAAACGCGCCATGTCCTGGACATTTTTTTACGCTTCTGTGAATCCTGTCGCCTCGCTGGGATTAGCGCGCGAAAAAGGCTACACTTCGGCTTTGAACTATCTATCAAAATAGAAAGAGGCGAAGTCCAACGTGGCTCAATTCGTTTATACCATGCATCGTGTCGGCAAAGTGGTTCCGCCGAAACGTCATATTTTGAAAAATATCTCCCTCAGCTTCTTCCCTGGCGCGAAAATCGGTGTGCTCGGTCTGAACGGCGCCGGTAAGTCTACCCTGCTGCGCATCATGGCCGGTATCGACACCGAGATCGAAGGTGAAGCGCGTCCGCAGCCTGGCATCAAAATCGGCTACCTGCCGCAGGAGCCGCAGCTCAACCCGGAGCACACCGTGCGCGAGTCCGTTGAAGAAGCGGTCGCCGAAGTGGTTAACGCGCTGAAGGGTCTGGACGAAGTGTATGCCAAATACGCCGAGCCGGATGCGGACTTCGATAAGCTTGCCGCCCAGCAAGGCAAGTTCGAAGAGATTATCCAGGCGCACGACGGCCACAACCTGAACGTCCAGCTGGAGCGCGCGGCCGATGCCCTGCGCCTGCCGGACTGGGATGCGAAAATCGCGAATCTTTCCGGTGGTGAACGCCGCCGCGTCGCGCTGTGCCGCCTGCTGCTGGAAAAACCAGATATGCTGCTGCTCGATGAACCGACTAACCACCTGGACGCCGAGTCCGTCGCCTGGCTGGAACGCTTCCTGCACGATTTCGAAGGCACCGTGGTGGCGATTACCCACGACCGTTACTTCCTCGATAACGTCGCCGGCTGGATCCTCGAACTTGACCGCGGCGAAGGTATTCCGTGGGAAGGCAACTACTCCTCCTGGCTGGAGCAGAAAGATCAGCGTCTGGCGCAGGAAGCTTCTCAGGAAGCCGCACGCCGCAAATCAATCGAGAAAGAGCTCGAGTGGGTTCGCCAGGGCGCAAAAGGCCGTCAGTCCAAGGGCAAAGCCCGTCTGGCGCGCTTTGAAGAGCTTAACAACGTCGAATACCAGAAACGTAACGAGACCAACGAACTGTTCATTCCGCCAGGCCCACGTCTGGGCGATAAGGTTCTGGAAGTCAGCCACCTGCGCAAATCCTACGGCGACCGCGTGCTGATCGACGATCTGAGCTTCTCGGTACCGAAAGGCGCTATCGTCGGCATCATCGGTCCGAACGGCGCGGGTAAATCCACCCTGTTCCGCATGATGTCTGGCCAGGAACAGCCTGATTCCGGCACCATCACCCTGGGTGATACCGTTAAGCTGGCCTCCGTCGATCAGTTCCGCGACGCGATGGACAACAGCAAGACCGTGTGGGAAGAGGTCTCCGGCGGCCTGGATATCATGAAGATCGGCAACACCGAGATGCCGAGCCGCGCCTACGTGGGCCGCTTTAACTTTAAAGGCGTCGACCAGGGTAAACGCGTTGGCGAGCTGTCCGGCGGTGAACGCGGTCGTCTGCACCTGGCGAAACTGCTGCAGGTCGGCGGTAACGTCCTGCTGCTCGATGAACCAACCAACGACCTGGATATCGAAACCCTGCGCGCGCTGGAAAACGCCCTGCTGGAGTTCCCGGGCTGCGCGATGGTTATCTCGCACGACCGCTGGTTCCTTGACCGTATCGCCACCCACATTCTGGATTACCAGGATGAAGGTAAAGTTGAGTTCTTCGAAGGTAACTTTACCGAGTACGAAGAGTACAAGAAACGCACCCTCGGCGCCGACGCGCTGGAGCCGAAGCGAATCAAGTACAAACGTATCTCAAAATAAAATGCAAAAAGGCAACACAAGTTGCCTTTTTTAATGTTTGCTCCCTCTCCCATTGGGAGAGGGTCGGGGTGAGGGCTACAGGCCGCAGAGGACCTACCCCTGCTCGCCCATCAGCTGCTTCACCAGCTCAACGCAGCGCAGGAAGCGCGAATCGTAGTCTGACTCTTTAACATGGACAAATTCGATCTCGTTCTCTTTCAGCAGCGACACCAGCAGCGACTGAAACTCTTTACGATCCACCGAACTTCCAAGACTGCGCAGTCCATCGGCCACCCACGGGGTATTGTTCTCCAGCAGGATCACCAGGTCGAAACGGTATTCATCAATCAGCGCCTGCACGAACGGGTGCTCACGCCCCTCGTACTTCAGGCAGAAGGCCTGAGTGCTGACGAAGTCGGTATCGATAAACGCCACCTTGTTGGCGTATTTCACTGCAAAATCAATATACTGCGCATGCCCGAGGGCAATTTTATCGTAATCCGAATACTGGAGCGCCATCTCATCACCGCCGAGATGCGAAAAGACATAATCGCGGCCATACTCCCAGGCGCTGGTGGTGTTGAAGATATTGGCGAGCTTATTGACCAGCGTCGATTTACCGCTCGACTCGCCGCCGAGGATCGCCACCGTCCGCACAAAGAACGGTTTCACTTCCGTCGGAATATATTCCCAGTAGCGGAATGGGTTCTCGCGGATCTGCCCGCCGCTAATATTCATAAAGGACCGCTTAGGATCGATAAGCACCGTCTCGATCCCCAGATGCTCAAGGTATTGCGGCGCATCGGCCTCTTCCGAGGTATAGATCCGGTTCGGCTCGATCCCTTTTTCACTCATGAACGCGCGGATCCCATGGCTCCAGACGTCCCAGCCGTGCGGATAGGGCTCCATCCCCTCTTCATTGAAGGCGTGGATGCGAATATTCTTCTGATATTTAAAGGTCTGCAGCAGCCAGCGCAGGCGGTCAGGCACCGTCGGCTGCTGCGACATGGCGCTCTCTTCGAACAGCTCGCGGTCGCGGGTATCGTCATAGCCCATAATGATATGCAGCTCGTCGACCTGGCTACAGGCGCGCTGTATCAGATAGATATGCCCGGTATGCAGCGGGTAAAACTTACCAAACACCACCCCGACGCTTTTCTGCCGACGGGGAAACTCCAGCCCGAGAAAACGATGCAGCGCTTCAAGCTTCTGCGCGCTCGGGCTTTTGATTTTGGCATTCAGCAGCTGGCTGAGATACCCCTTGGTCATTCCGCTGGCTTCCGCCACCTGCTGCAGGGTACAGCCTTTCTGCTTAATGGCGCTTTTTAAATAGTCAAATGACGACATCGCTAATCTCCTTTTAACTTATTATAAGTCGTCAAAAACGCTTAGCGCGTCTGAAAGCTTTTTCACACCAAAGATTTGCATGCCTTCCGGTACTTTTTTCGGCACATTGGCCGCCGGGACGATGGCGCGGCGGAAACCGTGCTTCGCCGCTTCCGAGATACGTTCCTGGCCGCTCGGCACCGGACGAATTTCGCCCGCCAGCCCCACTTCGCCAAAGACCACCAGATCCTGCGGCAGCGGACGGTCGCGCAGGCTGGAAACCATCGCCAGCAGCAACGCCAGATCGGCGCTGGTTTCCGTGACCTTCACCCCGCCGACCACGTTGACGAAGACGTCCTGATCGGCCATCTGCAGGCCGCCGTGACGATGCAGCACCGCCAGCAGGATCGCCAGACGGTTCTGTTCCAGCCCCACCGCCACGCGGCGCGGATTGGACATCATCGAGTGATCCACCAGCGCCTGGATCTCCACCAGCAGCGGACGAGTCCCTTCCCAGACCACCATCACCGAACTGCCGGAGGTGATTTCATCTCCCCGGCTGAGGAAGATAGCGGAGGGGTTGCTGACTTCGCGCAGGCCCTGCTCGGTCATGGCAAAAACGCCGAGTTCATTGACCGCGCCAAAGCGGTTTTTATGGCTGCGCAACGTGCGGAAACGGGAATCGGCATCGCCGTCCAGCAGCACCGAGCAGTCGATACAGTGCTCCAGCACCTTCGGACCGGCCAGCGAACCGTCTTTGGTGACGTGGCCGACCATCACAATCGCCACGCCGCGAGTTTTGGCAAAGCGCGTCAGATAGGCCGCAGTTTCACGTACCTGGGCGACGCTGCCCGGCGACGACTGCACGTCGGCCATATGCATCACCTGAATGGAGTCGATGACCATCAGCTGCGGCTTTTCTTCATCGGCGATCTGGCAGATCTGCTCAATGCTGGTTTCTGAGAGCATATTCAGGTTGGCCGTCGGCAACCCGAGACGATGGGCGCGCATCGCCACCTGCTGCAGGGACTCCTCCCCGGTGACGTACAGCGTTTTCATCCCCTCCGCCAGTTTGCAGAGGGTTTGCAGCAACAGCGTCGATTTCCCGGCGCCGGGGTTGCCGCCAATCAGGATCGCGCTGCCCGGCACTACGCCGCCGCCCAGCACGCGGTCAAACTCTTTAAAGCCGGTGGAAAAGCGCGGCAGCGCCTCCAGGCTGATATCTGACAGCTTCTGCACCTTCGACACGCCGGCGTTACCGGCATAGCCTGAAAGACGCTCGTTTCTCGCCACCTGCGGCGACGCGGCGATGCGCATCTCGGTGATGGTGTTCCAGGCATGGCAGGCGCTGCACTGCCCCTGCCAGCGCGGATAATCCGCACCACATTCATTACAGACAAATGCGCGTTTTGGAGCTTTCGCCACGTTTACCTCTTACTTTTGGTTCATGCTGCCCGAGAGAATACAGAATACCCCCATCAGGTCAGCGTGGCGGATAGTCACTTCCGCCTGTTCATTCACTTTGGGCTTCGCGTGATAGGCAATGCCGAGGCCTGCCGCCTTAATCATCGGCAGGTCGTTGGCGCCATCACCGATAGCCACGGTTTGCGCCGTTGGGATCTCATACTTTTCCGCCAGCTTGCGCAACGTATTGGCTTTATATTTCGCATCGACGATATCGCCGAGTACGTTGCCGGTAAGTTTACCGTCGCGGATCTCCAGCTCATTGGCGAACACCGCGTCAAGATGCAGCTTGTCGCGCAGGTACTCTGCAAAGAAGGTGAAGCCGCCGGAGGCGATGGCCACTTTCCAGCCCTGCGTTTCCAGCTTGAGCACCAGCTGTGCCAGGCCCGGCATCAGCGGCAGCGCGTCGCGCACCTGCAGCAAAATACTGGCATCGGCGTCTTTCAGCGTCGCCACGCGCTGGCGCAGGCTGGCGGTGAAGTCCAGCTCCCCGCGCATCGCCCGCTCGGTCACTTCCGAGACCAGCTCGCCGGTGCCGGCCAGTTTCGCAATCTCATCAATGCATTCGATCTGGATCGCCGTGGAGTCCATGTCCATCACCAGCAGGCCCGGCGTGCGCAGATGGGGGATTTTACCCAATGGCGCGACGTCCAGCCCCGCCTCATGCGCCAGTCGCGTCGCACGCGGGGTAAGCGACCCCGCCAGGCGGATCACCTGGTAATCCTCGACTACCCAGGAGGCGACGATCACTAACGCGGCGCCCAGCTCACGCTGCCACGCCGTCAGCCGACGTTTATCCAGCCCACGACCATACAGCAGCCAGCCGCTGCGCCCGGCGTGATAATCCAGCGGCATGACCTCATCGCCGCTCAGGGAAAGCGGCAACCCAGGCCACAGGGAAACGTCTTCGGGCAGGTCGCACCAGGTCAAACTGTTAGGCATTACGGCTCCACATCTCTTCATTCAGGCGAGGAAAATAACGCATGAGGCTACCTTGTAACCAGCGCTTCTGGCAACATTAAGCTGCAAATTTTCAAAGGTGGAATATGGTTCGCGCAAAACTGAAATTCCGGCTGCATCGTGCGGTCATTGTTCTTATCTGTCTGGCCCTGCTCGTCGCACTGATGCAGGGCGCCTCGTGGTTCAGCCAGAACAGTCAGAAACAACGCAATCCGCAGCTGGAAGAGCTGGCCCGCACGCTGGCGCAGCAGGTGGTGCTGAATCTCGTGCCGCTGATGCGCAGCGAAACACCGGACGAGAAGCGCATTAATCAACTGTTGACGCAGCTGACCCACAACAGCCGCGTTCTCGACGCCGGCGTTTATGATGAACAGGGCGACCTGGTGGCTCGTTCTGGCGAAAGCGTCGAGGTTCGTGACCGGCTGGCGCTGGATGGCAAAAAAGCCGGCGGCTACTTCAACCAGCAAATTGTCGAACCGGTGCCGGGGAAAAATGGCCCGCTGGGCTATCTGCGTCTGACCCTCGATACCCATACCCTGGCGACCGAGGCGCAGCAGGTGGATAATACCACCAATATCTTACGCCTGATGCTGTTACTGTCCCTGGCGATCGGCGTGGTGCTGACCCGCACGCTGCTGCAGGGCAAACGCACCCGCTGGCAGCAATCGCCCTTCCTGCTCACCGCCAACAAGCCGGTTGAGGATGAAGACGATGAAAAGAAAGGAAATCTATAATGTCCACATTGCGCCTCCTGCTCTCTGACTCTTACGACCCATGGTTCAACCTGGCGGTCGAGGAGTGTATTTTCCGCCAGATGCCCGCCACCCAGCGGGTGCTGTTCCTCTGGCGTAACGCCGATACCGTGGTCATCGGCCGCGCACAGAACCCGTGGAAGGAGTGTAATACCCGACGCATGGAAGAGGACCACGTGCGGCTGGCCCGTCGCAGCAGCGGCGGCGGCGCGGTATTTCACGACCTCGGCAATACCTGCTTTACTTTTATGGCGGGCAAACCGGAGTACGATAAAACCGTCTCCACCGCTATCGTGCTGGCGGCGCTCAATTCACTCGGCGTAACCGCTGAAGCCTCCGGGCGCAACGATCTGGTGGTCAAAACTGATAACGGCGATCGCAAGGTGTCTGGTTCCGCCTATCGTGAGACCATGGACCGTGGTTTTCATCACGGTACCCTGCTGCTGAATGCTGATTTAAGCCGCCTCGCTAACTACCTTAACCCGGACCAGAAAAAGCTACAGGCCAAAGGCATCACCTCGGTGCGCGGGCGTGTAGCGAACCTGGTTGAGCTGCTGCCGGGCATAACTCATCAGCAGATTTGCGAGGCCATTCAGGAAGCGTTCTTCAGCCATTACGGCGAACGGGTGGACGCCGAGGTGATCTCCCCGGACAACACGCCGGATCTGCCGAATTTTGCTGAGACCTTTGCCCGTCAGAGTAGTTGGGAGTGGAACTTCGGCCAGGCGCCGGCCTTCTCTCATCTGCTGGACGAGCGCTTCCCCTGGGGCGGCGTTGAGCTGCATTTTGACGTCGAAAAAGGCCACATCACCCGCGCTAAGGCCTTTACCGATAGCCTGAACCCGGCGCCGCTGGAGGCCCTGGCGGCTCGTTTAGTTGGCTGTCAGTATCGGGCAGAAGTCTTGCAGCAGCAGTGTGAAGCGCTGATTGGGGATTTCCCGGAGCAGGAAGCGGAACTGAAACAACTGTCGGCGTGGGTGGCCGGCGCGGTGCGCTGATAAAAAGCCCGCTGCGCTTAGCGGGCCTGGAAAACCGTAGGCCGGGTCAGGCGAAGCCGCCACCCGGCACAACAGCTCTTACTCTTTATCGCCCAGCAGCACGGATTCCAGCGCGATTTTGATCATGTCGTTGAACGTGGTCTGACGCTCCGCAGCAGTGGTCTGCTCGTGGGTACGGATGTGGTCGGAGACGGTGCAGATGGTCAGCGCTTTCGCGCCGAACTCCGCCGCCACGCCATAGATACCCGCCGCTTCCATTTCCACGCCCAGAATGCCGTATTTTTCCATCACGTCAAACATGGACGGGTCTGGCGTATAGAACAGGTCAGCGGAGAAAATGTTGCCGACGCGCGCGTCAACGCCCAGCGCTTTCGCCGCGTCTACCGCGTTACGCACCATGCCGAAATCAGCAATCGCCGCGAAATCATGGTCTTTGAAACGCAGACGGTTCACTTTAGAGTCGGTGCACGCGCCCATGCCGATCACCACGTCACGCAGTTTGACATCTTCACGCACCGCGCCGCAGGAGCCGACGCGAATGATTTTCTTCACGCCGAAATCGGTGATCAGCTCTTTGGTGTAGATAGAGCAGGACGGGATACCCATCCCGTGGCCCATCACGGAGATTTTGCGGCCTTTATAGGTGCCGGTGAAGCCCAGCATGCCGCGCACGTTGTTCACTTCACGCACGTCTTCAAGGAAGGTTTCTGCAATGTGCTTGGCGCGCAGCGGGTCGCCCGGCATCAGCACGACGTCAGCGAAATCGCCCATTTCTGCGTTAATGTGTGGAGTTGCCATCTTCAGTTCCTTTTACATTGTTGTTTTTGCCGGGTGGCGGCTACGCCTTACCCGGCCTACAAATCGTAGGCCCGGATCGCTGTGCGCCACCGGGCAATGACCTCAGAACATGGCTTTGCCATATTCCATGTCAGACGTACCAAAGTATTTCGCGAGAGTCTGGCCGATATCGGCGAAGGTTTCGCGGTGACCGAGCGAACCTGGCTTCACTTTCGGGCCGTACACCAGCACCGGGATATGCTCGCGGGTGTGGTCAGTACCGGTCCAGGTCGGGTCGCAGCCGTGGTCGGCGGTGAGGATCAGAATGTCATCTTCTCCAACCAGCTCCATCAGCTCCGGCAGACGGCGGTCAAACAGCTCCAGACCTGCTGCATAGCCGGCAACGTCACGACGGTGACCCCAGGAGGAGTCAAAGTCGACGAAGTTAGTAAAGACGATGGTCTCGTCGCCCGCTTCTTTCATCTCTTTGATGGTCGCGTCGAACAGCGCGTCCAGCCCGGTGGCTTTCACTTTCTTAGTGATGCCGCAGTTGGCGTAGATGTCGGCGATTTTACCCACGGACACCACGTGGCCGTTCTTCTCGTCAACCAGCTTCTGCAGCACGGTCGGCGCCGGCGGCTCGACCGCCAGGTCGTGACGGTTGCCGGTACGCTGGAAGTTACCGGCTTTATCGCCGATGAACGGACGGGCAATAACGCGGCCAATGTTGTAGCCACCTTCGGTCAGCTCTTCGCGGGCGATTTCGCACAGCTCATACAGCTTGTCGAGGCCGAAAGTCTCTTCATGGCAGGCGATCTGGAACACCGAGTCCGCCGAGGTATAGAAAATCGGTTTCCCGGTTTTCATGTGCTCTTCGCCGAGCTGATCGAGGATCACCGTCCCGGAAGAGTGGCAGTTGCCGAGGTAGCCCGGCAGGTTGGCACGCTTCACCAGCTTATCCAGCAGCTCCTGCGGGAAGCTGTTTTCATGATCGCTGAAGTAGCCCCAGTCAAACAGCACTGGCACGCCAGCGATTTCCCAGTGGCCGGACGGCGTATCTTTACCGGAAGAGAGTTCATGCGCCCAGGCATAGGCGCCAATCACGTCGGCATTGCCATCCATTCCGGCGGCAATTTTACCGGTAGAACCTTCATGCGCTTTCACCAGCCCCAGACGGGTCAGGTTCGGTAAATTCAGCGGGCCTTTGCGGCCATTGTCAGCCTCGCCTTTGGCGCAGGCTTCTGCAATGTGGCCCAGCGTATCGGCGCCGACGTCGCCAAAGCGGTCTGCGTCTTCCGTTGCACCAATCCCAAAGGAGTCCAGCACCATGATAAATGCACGTTTCATCTTGTTCTCCATACATCTTGCGCTGCAAAAAAGCGATCAGATCAGTATATCGCTATTCAGTGATACGGCGATAGACCGTCGGTGTAATTTCCGGGGCTTTATCGTCCAGTTTAATGGCCGCTTTGACCGCTTTCGCGGCCTCCTGCCAGCTGTTCTCGTCTTTGGCATGGATCACCGCCAGCGGACGCTGTCCGTCCATGCGGTCACCCAGACGGGCCATATCGGTAAAGCCAACGCTATAGTCAATGGTGTCTGATGCCTGACGGCGCCCGCCGCCCATAGAAACCACTGCCATTCCCAGCGCGCGAGTATCCATCGCGCTGATAAAACCTTCGGTATCAGCATAGACCGCTTTGCTCAGCATCGCTGTCGGCAGATAATGATCATAATTCTCGACAAAGTCGGTCGGCCCTTTCTGCGCCGCCACCATGCGGCCAAAGACTTCCGCGGCTTTACCGTTATCCAGTACCGCCTGCAGCTTCGCGCGCGCCTCGGCGTCATCCGCCGCCAGCTTGCCGGAGATCAGCATTTCCACACACAGCGCCATCGTGACGTCAAACAGGCGTGGGTTGCGATATTCGCCGGTCAGGAACTGCACCGCTTCGCGAACTTCAACGGCGTTGCCGGCGCTGGAGGCCAGCACCTGATTCATATCGGTCAGCAGCGCGGTGGTGCGCACGCCGGCGCCGTTGGCAACACCCACGATCGCTTCGGCCAGCGCGGCAGAGAGTTCATAAGTCGGCATAAAGGCACCGCTGCCGACTTTGACGTCCATCACCAGCGCGTCCAGCCCTTCCGCCAGTTTCTTGGCCAGAATCGAGGCGGTAATCAGCGGGATGGAGTCCACCGTCGCGGTAATATCGCGGGTGGCATAGAAACGTTTGTCGGCCGGAGCAAGCGAGCTGGTCTGCCCGATAATCGCCACGCCGACATCTTTAATAATCTCGCGGAAGCGGTTGTCGTCCGGGAAGATATCGAAGCCCGGGATCGCTTCCAGTTTGTCCAGTGTACCGCCGGTATGGCCGAGGCCGCGGCCGGAGATCATCGGTACGTAACCACCGCAGGCGGCCACCATCGGCCCCAGCATCAGTGAAGTGACATCCCCAACGCCGCCGGTAGAGTGTTTATCGACGATCGGACCGTTAAGGTTGAGGCTTTTCCAGTCCAGAACGGTACCGGAATCCCGCATCGCCATGGTCAGCGAAACGCGCTCCGGCATAGACATATCGTGGAAGAAAATGGTCATCGCCAGCGCGGCGATCTGTCCTTCTGAGATAGTATTGTCGCGGATGCCGTTGATGAAAAAGCGGATCTCTTCATCGCTTAATGCATGACCATCACGTTTTTTACGAATAATTTCTTGTGCGAGAAACACGGTAACCTCCCAAAGAGAATAAATTGCCGGATGGTGGCGCGAGCGCCTTATCCGGCCTACAGGCATCCATTCGTAGGCCGGATAAGCGCAGCGCCATCCGGCAAATCAAGGGATTAGTAGCTGCTGGCGCTCTTACCGTCGCCGTGGCCCAAGGCTTTCAACAGGCTGGCCAGCAGGCTGGAGGCACCAAAGCGGTAATGACGGGCATCGGCCCAGTCGGCACCAAACAGCTCATCGGCAATCGCCAGGAACTGCTGCGCATCTTCCGCGCTGCGCACGCCGCCGGCAGGTTTGAAACCAACGGTTTTCTCCACGCCCATATCGCGGATCACTTCCATCATGATGCGCGCGCTTTCCGGCGTGGCATTCACCGGCACTTTACCGGTCGAGGTTTTGATGAAATCGGCCCCGGCTTTGATAGAGATTTCTGACGCTTTACGAATCAGCGCTTCTTCTTTCAGTTCACCGGTTTCGATGATCACTTTCAGCAGCACGTTGGCCGCCGCACAGGCCTCTTTGCAGGCTTTCACCAGCTCGAAGCCGACCTGCTCATTGCCGGCAATCAGCGCGCGGTACGGGAAGACTACGTCCACTTCATCAGCGCCATAAGCGATTGCCGCGCGGGTTTCCGCCAGCGCGATGTCGATATCGTCATTACCGTGCGGGAAGTTGGTGACCGTGGCGATGCGGATATCCGGCGTTCCCTGCTCGTTCAGCGTCTTACGGGCAATGGGGATAAAGCGCGGGTAGATGCAGACCGCCGCGGTGTTACCCACCGGGGTTTTCGCCTGATGACACAGGGCAATCACCTTCTCATTGGTGTCGTCATCATTCAGGGTGGTCAAATCCATCAGTTTTAACGCGCGCAGGCTGCTTGCTTTCAAATCAGTCATTTCATACTCCGCCGGCGCAGTGCCGGTTCAATAGTTTGTTCACCTTGCGAGTCTGTTACTATTGTAACATTCACTCACCGTTACACTTCGACATTCATCACAGTTAATGAAAACTAATTACTAATTTGCATTACTATGACGTGACTTAAATCACAAAACATAACCTCATACTGCGGCAATTATCGTCAGTCTCCTCTTAAGCATAATCGATACCACGCCGCCGACGAGAATGTTATAATTCTAACACACAATAACAGTCCTGCTCGATACCGTGGCGCACATTTTGCCCACCTCCCAGACAATAAAACCATTACCAATTGAAATATAAATTATTTTTTAGAAGGGCAAAAATGATGGAATTATCACAATTTCAGTAAAACCAGCGGCACGCTGGCCGCTGGTTCAGGAGAGGCTTACAGAGCGAGGAAAACTCCGGCGATGGTGGCGCTCATCAGATTAGACAGCGTTCCCGCCGCCACCGCGCGCAGACCAAGCTGAGCGATATCCTGACGCCGGTTGGGCGCCATCCCCCCAAGTCCGCCGATTAAAATGGCGATCGATGACAGGTTGGCAAAGCCGCACAGTGCGAAAGAGATAATGGCTTTAGTATGATCTGATATCACCTGCAGCCCGGCCGCCGCCACTTCCGCGTCCGCCCGCAGATATTCGCCAAAGTTCATATAAGCAACGAACTCGTTAATGATCAGCTTCTGGCCGATAAACGACCCGGCCACTGTCGCTTCATGCCACGGTACGCCAATTACCCACGCCAGCGGTGAGAAGACCCAGCCGAGGATCATTTGCAGCGACAGATCCGGATGGTTAAACCAGCCGCCGACGCCGGAAAGAATCCCGTTCAGCAGGGCGATCAGCGCAATAAACGCCAGCAGCATCGCACCGACGTTAAGCGCCAGCTGCATACCAGACGCGGCGCCAGAGGCAGCGGCATCCAGCACGTTGGCCGGTTTATCCGCGTCAGCGCTTTGGCTGTCATGGGCCGGGTTATCGTCGGGTTTTTCCGTTTCCGGTACGATGATTTTGGCAAACAGCAGACCTCCCGGCGCCGCCATAAACGACGCGGCAATGAGGTACTCCAGCGGAACGCCCATCTGCGCGTAGCCCGCCAGTACCGAGCCCGCCACCGAGGCCAGGCCGCCGCACATGACCGCAAACAGCTCCGAGCGGGTCATGGTGGCGATATAAGGACGCACCACCAGCGGCGCTTCGGTCTGACCAACGAAGATGTTCGCTGTAGCCGATAGTGATTCAGTACGCGAGGTCTTCAGTACTGCCCGTAGCGCGCCGCCGAGAATACGAATCACCAGTTGCATAATGCCCAGGTAGTAAAGCACAGCAATCAGCGACGAGAAGAAGACGATCACCGGCAGCACGCGCAGGGCGAAGACGAAGCCGCCGCCGCCAAACACCTCGAACATTTTATCGGAGACCAGCCCACCGAAGATAAAGCTGATCCCTTCGTTACCATAGGCGATTACGCTGGCGACGCCATTCGACATCGCTAGCAGCGCCGAGCGCCCGGCCGGTACATATAATATCAATGCGCCGATACCCACCTGGATTATCCAGGCGCCGAGCACGGTGCGCAGGTTAATGGCTTTTCGGTTATTGGAGAGCAGCACAGCAATGGCCAACAGCACCACCATGCCGATAAGTCCCATGAGGATTTGCATACAGATTCCCTGTGTTTCGATAGTCCAGTACTAACGGCGTGATTATATCGGCCTGAAACTATCCTGCCCGCCTGGCTTCACACATTTTAAGCAAATCAATGAGATGGAAGGATAATAGTGAGAATCCGATCACCATACCTGGGCAGGTGAAAGCGAGAACAGCGCGCGCGTGTTGTGCATAATCTCTTCGGCGATCGTCTCCGGAGGCTCCGGGCGCAGCTCGCAGAGCGACTCGAAGACCCGCGCAACCTGCTCCGGGCGATTGGGCTGTCCCTGAAAACCGTTAAGCGGCATATCCGGCGCATCGGTCTCCAGCAGCAGAGCGGAAAGCGGCAGACGCGCCATCACTTCGCGGGTTTTACTGGCGCGGGGATAGGTAATAGTGCCGCCAACGCCGATCTTATAGCCAAGCTGAACAAAGCGCTCGGCCTGCTGCAGGCTGCCGGCAAAGCCATGGACGACCCCGGTGCGCGGCAGGGCATGCTTTTTCAGGAGCATCGCCAGCTTATCGTGGGTGCGTCGGGAGTGGAGGATCACCGGCAGATCGTAACGCTTTGCCAGACGCAGCTGCGCTTCCAGCAACGTCTGTTGACGATCAAACCGCGGATCGTCGCGATAAAGATCGAGGCCAATCTCTCCCACCGCCACCAGCTTAGGAGGGCGCTGCGCCAACAAGGCGTCCAGCTGCGCCAGCCCCTCCTCGGTGTGCTCTTCGATGACGATCGGATGCATGCCCAGTGCGGCATACAGCGCCTCATGCCGCGCCGCCAACGCCAGTACCGAATTGAAACGCTCGGCGGAGATCGACGGGACAATGATCTGCTCGACGCCGGCCTGCGCCGCACGTTCCAGACTGGCAGTTTCATCGGCTGTGAAGGGGGGAAAATCGAAGTGGCAGTGGGTATCGATAAAACGGTGGCTCATGCCAGATCCTCATGATCAAAGCTGGCGTCATTCGCCTGCGGCGCGGCGATGATCGTCGCCTGAGGCGCCTCATTGGCCACCGGTACCGGCGGCACCACCACCGGCGTCGGGCGGGCAATACGCGGCGTATGGCGCAGCAGCGGCGGCCGGTCAGCCAGCAGTTTACCCACGGTCGCCAGGAAATAACGGCCACACTGGCGTCCGGTTTTGTAGTCCTCCAGCAGCGCCGGCAACCGGCTGCCGAGTGCCATACTGCGCAATGGCCGCTGCGGATAAATTTCGAAAATCCGCAGCTTACCGGGCGGTTTCTCGATGAACTGCTGGATGGCGCGGTAGGTGGTTTCGTGATGATGCACCAGATTAACCAGCGGCTGCAGGCTACTCTCTCCCAGCCAGCGCTCCATCCGCTTGAACCACTGCGGGGTATAAAACATCTGCGAAGGGACAGTGCGGATCACCACGATGGTCTGGGCGCCACGGCGGGCCGCCTCCTGCACCGGGATCGCATCGCTGACGCCGCCATCAAGATAGCTAACGCCGTCAAGCAACACGCCGCTGCGATAAAAACCGGGGATGGCGCTGGAGGCGCGGATCAGATCCAGCCAGGTCTGCGGCGTCGGTGAAAAATAGCTGGCGGAGTAATCGTCGCCGCGGCAGGCGCACATCCATAGTTCTTTCCCCAGTGCGAACTGCGCTTCGGCATAGTTCATGGCGAGCGGCATCTGCTGCGAAGTAGCCTCGACCAGCCAGTCGAGATCGATAAGGTTGCCGCCGCGCACAAAACGCATCGGATCAAAAAACTGGCGTGAAGTGGTGTAGCGGGTGATGACTTTGCGCGCATACCCTTGCTGATTACACATATAGGCGGAGAGGTTTTGCGCGCCGGCGGAGGTACCCAGCATCAGGTCAAAGGGGTTAAATCCGGCGCGCATAAATTCGTCCAGCACCCCGGCGGTGAAAATCCCTCGTTGTCCTCCGCCTTCGCACACCAGCGCCAGCTTGCCTGGTCGAAAGGGTTTAACCGCCAGCGGGGCGATATTGCCCAGCGTGACGGGAATGCGTTGCCCCACCCTGCTTTCCTGTTCGATTGGTCTTCTCCTCACAAGGTAGCGCAATTTACCCGCCGCTTAAACCGCGAAAGCCAGTCCGCAGGACTGGCTTTGTGTAAGATGACGTGTCAGTAAAAACGCTCAGGCTTCAGTATCGCCCGGATTGATGACCGTCTAAGGACGTCTGCGTCCTGTAAACAGGCTTACCAGGAACAGGATAATCCCGACAACAAAGACGATTTTCGCGGCACCAGCGGCTGTACCCGCCAGGCCACCAAAGCCCAGGGCCGCAGCAATTAATGCGATGACCAGAAAAATAATTCCCCATCGAAACATACTTTTCTCCTTACCATAATGGACGGTGAACAGCGGTTTGCGCACCCTTTCTGTATAGCGCATCGCTCAGTGGGTGCTGCTATTCGTTCGGCAACCTTGGCCAGACAACACTTTTGTTAATAACTCGATTTACTTAACGCTAAGATCGTTGCGCACGCTTTTAACCCCAGAAACCGCTTTCGCAATCTCTGCGGCACGCTCCGCCTGCGCCGCGGAAGCCACCGTACCGGTCAGATGTACCGCGCCGGCGTTGGTTTCGACTTTCACATTGCGCGAAGGGACAATGTCATCGGCCAGCAGCTTGGCTTTCACTTCGCTGGTAATGGCGGTATCCCCGGCATAGCCTTTCAGCGTCGCCGTCTCACTCGATGATTTGTGCTTAACCGTCAGCTTGTCGTTGACGTGCGAGACGCCTTCGACCCCTTTCGCCACGCTCAGTGCCTGACTTTTCTGTTCAGTACTGGTGACGTCGCCGCTGAGGGTGACCACTTTATTCTCCGTTTTCACCGAAATATCGCCGGAGTTAATATCTTTATGGTCGATCAGCGCCGCTTTTACCCGAGCGGTAATGGTGCTGTCATCCATAAAATCGCCGACTTTATTAATCGAATTGTCTACTGCCTCTCCCGCATTGCTGGCAGCCGACTTCGCACTGTCTACCGTTGTTTTTTCCGTCTCTGCCGAGGCGTTCAACGCGGCTAAGCCTAAGAAGAGCGCCAGCAACATATTGGCATTCTTTAGTCTGGTCATCGTGATGTCCTCGTTTTCTCACCAGCGCTGGCGTCTTATCGCAGTGAATTACGCCAGCATTTTTAAAATCACGAATTAAATATAGTAGACAGACGAAGGGGTTGCGGAGGATATGGATAAAAAACAGACGAATTAGCGGTGTTTTAAGAACTTTCCAGAAGGAGGGAAACGCGGGCGCGAGAAGAAAAAAGCGCGGGCAATGCCGCGCTTCGTCAGGGATTAGTGCTCGCGTGTTTTACGGAACACCACGTCAGGATAACGCTCCTGCGTCAGGTTCAGGTTGACCATTGTTGGGGCGATATAGGTCAGATTATCGCCGCCATCGAGCGCCAGCTGAACTTCGTTTTTACGTTTGAACTCTTCGAATTTCTTCACGTCCGTGGATTCAACCCAGCGCGCGGTGGCCACGTTGACCGATTCGTAAATCGCTTCCACGTTATATTCGCTTTTCAGACGCGCCACGACCACGTCGAACTGCAGCACACCAACGGCGCCGACGATCAGATCGTTATTGGCGATCGGACGGAAGACCTGTACCGCGCCCTCTTCAGAGAGCTGAACCAGCCCTTTCAGCAGCTGTTTCTGCTTCAGCGGATCCTTCAGGCGAATACGGCGGAACAGCTCCGGCGCGAAGTTCGGAATACCGGTGAACTTCATCATTTCACCCTGAGTGAAGGTATCGCCAATCTGAATGGTGCCGTGGTTATGCAGGCCGATAATATCGCCAGGATACGCTTCCTCAACGTGAGAACGGTCGCCGGCCATAAAGGTCAGGGCGTCGGAAATCACCACGTCCTTGCCGATACGCACCTGGCGCAGCTTCATGCCTTTCTCATATTTACCGGATACCACACGCATAAAGGCCACGCGGTCGCGGTGTTTCGGGTCCATGTTGGCCTGAATTTTAAACACGAAGCCGGTGAATTTCTCTTCTGCGGCCGTCACTTCACGGGTGTCGGTGTTACGCGGCATCGGCGCTGGCGCCCACTCCACCAGGCCATCGAGCATATGGTCAACACCGAAGTTGCCTAACGCGGTCCCGAAGAACACCGGCGTGATTTCGCCGGCCAGGAACAGATCTTTGTCGAACTCGTTCGACGCACCCTGCACCAGCTCCAGCTCGTCGCGCAGTTGCTGCGCCAGGTCTTCACCCACCGCCGCATCGAGATCCGGGTTGTTGAGCCCTTTGACGATGCGCACTTCCTGGATGGTATGGCCTTTACCGGTCTGATACAGGTAGGTTTCATCTTTGTAGAGATGGTAAACGCCTTTGAACAGCTTGCCGCAGCCGATAGGCCAGGTAATCGGCGCGCAGCCGATTTTCAGCTCGTTCTCAACTTCATCCAGCAGCTCCATCGGATCGCGGATATCACGGTCGAGTTTGTTCATAAAGGTGAGGATCGGCGTATCGCGCAGACGGGTAACTTCCATCAGCTTACGGGTCCGGTCTTCGACGCCTTTCGCCGCATCGATAACCATCAGACAGCAGTCAACCGCCGTCAGGGTACGGTAGGTATCTTCGGAGAAGTCTTCGTGCCCCGGGGTATCCAGCAGGTTCACCAGGCAGTCGTGATACGGAAACTGCATCACCGAGGTGGTAATCGAGATCCCACGCTGTTTTTCCATCTCCATCCAGTCGGATTTCGCGTGCTGGCTGGAGCCACGGCCTTTTACAGTACCGGCGGTCTGAATCGCCTGTCCGAACAGCAGCACTTTTTCGGTGATGGTGGTCTTACCGGCATCCGGGTGAGAAATAATGGCAAAAGTGCGGCGTTTGGCCACCTCTTGCAGATAAGGAGACAACGTCATAATTAATCTTCTAAGTAAACGCGGCAACGGGCCGCGCAGGTGGAATACGAAAAATTGCGGCTATTTTACCCATCAACGGGGGGGAGGCAATCAGTGTTTACACAGGAGCTGCTCCAGTTCGCGTAACGAGGTCACCGTCCAGTCCGGCTGGAGGTCCGCCGGCAGCTCGCGCTGATGTGCATTGAGCCAGCAGGTCGCCAGCCCGGCGTTCACACCGCCGCGAATATCCGACTCGGCGGTATCACCGACCATCAGTACTCGCGAGCGCGGTGGATTACCCGCCTGCGCCAGCGCATAATCGAAAATACGCGCATCCGGCTTGGCGACGCCCACCTGTTCAGAAATAATCAGTAAATCAAAGTGATCGCGTAAACCGGTGCGTTCCAGGCGCGTCTGCTGCAGCGAAGTAAAGCCGTTAGTGATAATGCCCATTTTGACTTTCCCCTGCAGCGCATTGAGCAGCGAAACCGCGCCCGGCAGCGGCGCACAAATTTCCGCCATCGCATTCATAAACGCGTCGTTGAGCTCACCCGGCTTAACGTTTAAACGTTCCGCCCAGCTGTCAAAACGCTGGTGCTGCAACTGTAGCGAGGTAATGGCGCCGTTTTGATAATCCACCCACAGCGGCTTATTTACGGCCTGATAGTCCTGAAAATCTTCGGCGGTAAATGTCACGCTGTAGTCGAGAAACATCCGCTGTAAGCCGCTGAAAGAATCAAACGTAAACAACGTTTCATCGGCATCAAAGAAAATCCAGTCCCATTTCATCGTATCACCTTGTCTTACATACTGATTGGCAGAGCCATAATAATGGCGTCTTCGCGCCCGTCGACCGTCGGATAGTAGTTGCGGCGGATGGTCGCCTCGTTAAAGCCTACGCTTTCATACAGGGCGATAGCGGCAACGTTGGATGCCCGCACTTCCAGCCACAGCGTGACGACGCCGAGTTTTTCGACTTCATCGATGACATGTTCCAGCAGCGCTCGCCCCAGGCCGCGGCGCTGGTAAGCGGGATCGACGGCGATGTTAAAAAGCGTCGCTTCATCGAGGACAATCTGAGTAATGGCGAAAGCCGCCATTTCCCCATCCACCGACAGCTGATAATTACGATAGCGTTCCCCCTGGTTACTGGCCAGGGTCTGTTCGCTCCACGGGAAAGCGTGGGCGCGTTTTTCGATTTGCCAGGCTCGAGTTAAATCAGCCGTGCTGAGGGTAGAAATCGTGTTCATGTGCGCAGATTTGTTGCCAGAGCGCCTTACGAGCCGACGCGCTGTTCTGGAGTTCATCAAAAGCGGGGCTGGACACCTGAGCGCCCGCCAGCGGCAGCGACGCCTCTGTGCCCAACCGCCAGCTATTACAGCGGCTCTCCTGCGGCAGCATCGCCACCCGCTCGGGGGTAAGCTGCAGGACCTGATCTGGCGTTACGGCCAGCGCGCGTAATATGTCGCCAATCAGCGGCTCTGTCAGCGACGGCGGGGTTTCCGCCACCATCACCAGACGAATATGTTCAGGAAGCGAGATAGCGATTTCGCCCTGTAACGCCCCCGGTCGGCGCAGCGACCACTGGGTAATGCCCAGCTGCTGTAGTTGCCAGTCTCGTCGGGATGTCATAGCGAAACACTCCTGTTAAACAAGCGCGCAATATAGCAAATCCGTCGTATCTGCGCCAACAAACTACTATAATCGGCGCCAGTCTTAATGAAGGAGTGTTTCATGTCCGCTTTTACCCCGGCAAGTGAAGTCTTGCTGCGCCACAGTGATGATTTCGAGTCCGCCCGCGTTCTGTTTGCCGGTGACCTGCAGGATGACCTGCCTGCTCGTCTGGATACCGCGGCCAGCCGCGCCCACACCCAGCAGTTCCACCACTGGCAGGTCCTCAACCGCCAGATGGGTGACAACGTCCGTTTTAGCTTAGTGGCCGAGGCCGCTGACGTCGCCGAATGCGATACCCTGATCTACTACTGGCCGAAGAACAAACCAGAAGCGCAGTTCCAGCTGATGAACCTGCTCTCTCTGCTGCCGGTGGGAAGCGATATTTTCGTCGTCGGCGAAAACCGCAGCGGCGTCCGCAGCGCGGAACAAATGCTGGCTGAATATGCGCCGCTGAATAAAGTCGACAGCGCGCGTCGCTGTGGTCTATACCATGGCCGTCTGGAAAAACAGCCATCCTTCAACGCCGACGCGTTCTGGGGCGAATATGCGCTGTATAATCTGACCATCAAAACCCTGCCAGGGGTCTTTAGCCGCGACGGTCTGGACGTGGGCAGCCAGCTGCTGCTCTCCACCCTCGAGCCACATACCAAAGGAAAAGTGCTGGACGTCGGCTGCGGCGCGGGCGTGCTGGCCGCGGTGCTGGCCAGCCATTCACCGAAGGTGCGCCTGACCCTGTGCGACGTCAGCGCCCCGGCGGTGGAAGCCAGCCGCGCGACGCTTGCCGCCAACGGTTTTGCAGGCGATGTGTTTGCCAGCAACGTCTTCTCCGAGGTCAATGGTCGCTTCGACATGATTATCTCTAACCCGCCATTCCATGACGGGTTGCAGACCAGCCTCGAGGCGGCCCAGGCGTTGATCCGCGGCGCGGTTCGCCATCTGAACAGCGGTGGTGAGCTGCGTATTGTTGCCAACGCCTTCCTGCCATATCCCCAGGTGCTGGATGAGACATTTGGCTTCCATGAGGTGATCGCCCAGACCGGACGCTTTAAAGTCTATCGCACCATCATGACCCGACAGGCGAAAAAATAACGCCCTCTCACGCCGGCGGCCCGTTCGCGGTACCGCTGGCGCTTCCCGCGGGCAAATCCGCCCATTTTTGCAGCAATCGATACAACCTGCATAATTAACTATTGACGTGCCGCCGAAAACCACTAGAATGCGCCTCCGTGGTAACGATACTTTCATAGTGTCGATGGTATGCGAAGGTGGCGGAATTGGTAGACGCGCTAGCTTCAGGTGTTAGTGTCCTTACGGACGTGGGGGTTCAAGTCCCCCCCCTCGCACCAACGAGGCAATATCCAAAGAAAGAATACTGTGCGAAGGTGGCGGAATTGGTAGACGCGCTAGCTTCAGGTGTTAGTGTCCTTACGGACGTGGGGGTTCAAGTCCCCCCCCTCGCACCAACGAGGCAATATCCAAAGAAAGAATACTGTGCGAAGGTGGCGGAATTGGTAGACGCGCTAGCTTCAGGTGTTAGTGTCCTTACGGACGTGGGGGTTCAAGTCCCCCCCCTCGCACCAATATTCTTCCTTCCCCGGCCTCATCCCCTCAGTTTAATATCCAGCAACATCAGCATAATTCCACTAATCAGTGCGACGCACGATGGTAGCAGAATAAAATGGCGCAGTTGACGATGCCATATCATTGCCGCAGACATCAGCATGCCCACCGCGACCAGCAACCGCCATACGTCAGCCGACACCCCGGCATACCCGAGAGCGACAATCAGCGCGCCGGGAATCACCACTCCCCAGCCGCTTCCTAATGCTCGCTGCAGCATGGTTTCACCTCTCATAATGATAATGATAACCAATATCATATGATAATTTTTATCATTTGTCATTTGCGATGTGCTTCGTCCCTTTTTCTTTACGTTCGCGGTAATGACATACATTCATGAAGGTGATAAATTAAGCGAAATTAACGATATATATTAAATATTTTGCTTATTTTGCAAATACCCTTTTTTTGCACATTGTTATCAGACTCTTCATTTTTGGCTTTCATCATTTTGAAATTTAACGACTAATAATGATTCTTCCGATATGACTGCACAAACCTGGCGAGCACACTACGCACAAAAATATCAATATTCTTTACGGCTTTTTTTACTGCTTAATTTCATTTCCTCCTCTCTGTCGCTGGTCAGCCCCCTATTTACGGTAGTTCGTTTTACGCTGCCCTGCGCCCTGATCGTGGCCTGTAGCGGGCTGATGCTGCTTTGGCACTGGAAATGGCCGCAAGCGAAAATAAATATTCCCGCTATCTCGTTGTTATTTGGCATGCTGTGGGCATGGCATGTGGTGGCAAAAGCAATGCTATTGACACCGCCGCATTTTAACTATCTGGTGATCGCCCTATTAAGCATTTTGTTTATCGGCACCATCGCTTTTTCCAATAATATCACTGCCTTTACCCTTCACTCTTTACCGACTTTCCTTGCCTGCCTGATAATGGCGGAAGGGGAACAATGGTTGCGCATGACCTACTGTTTTATGCTGCCTATTGCCGGCATTACCCTGCAAAATATTATCCAGAAGCGCAGCGATGCCTTTACACAGGGATTAATGGATAAACTGATGCAGGAACGCAATACGCTCAACGATCTCAGTATGCTGGATCCCCTGACCGGTCTGTATAATCGCCGCGGGCTGCAAAATCGCCTCGATACGCTGCTGGCGCTGGACGGCGATAACCACTATGTGCTGCTTCTCGATATCGATCACTTTAAAGCCTATAACGACCACTATGGCCATATGATGGGTGACCAGGCACTGATTCGCGTCTCTGCCGCCATTCGCAACGCCGTGCGCTCACGCGATATTGTCGCTCGCTTTGGCGGAGAGGAGTTTATGGTGTTACTGACCAACAGCAGTAAAGAAACCGCCTGGCAGGCTGCCGAACGCATTCGTCAGCGAGTCTACGATTTGAAGATCCCCCATATGTTTAATGAAAGCGTCGCGACCAACGTCACCATCAGCATTGGCCTGACGCCATTAATTGATGACAACATTGAGCAAGCGCTGGCGCGAGCCGATGGGGCACTCTATGAGGCCAAAAATAAAGGCCGTAACATTATTCTTGCCAGCTAACCTTCAGGCGCCGCGACGCCGACAAAAACCTTGCCATGCTACCTGCAAACAACTAATATCAGGAATCATTATCATTTAGATTTGTATCTGGAAATCGCATGGCCTGGCGTTCCCTTCCTCTCAGCGATGAACTCATTTGGCGGGCTCCCCTCCCGACGGCTGAGCGCGCCCTGGCGGAAAGTATTCGGGAAAAAATCGCGACCCTGCGTCCTCACCTGCTGGATTTTCTGCGCCTGGATGAACCGGCCCCCCGGCACGCGTTAACCCTTGCCGAGTGGTCGCAACCCACTGCGTTACGCTCCCTGCTGGCAACTTATTCCGATCATATCTACCGTCATCAACCGACGCTACCGCGGGAACAGAAGCCCCTGCTCTCGCTCTGGGCGCAATGGTATATCGGTTTGCTGGTCCCTCCCTTGATGCTGGCGCTGCTCAATGAGCCGCAGGGCCTCAGCCTGGCGCCAGAACATTTCCACGTCGAATTTCACGAAAGCGGCCGGGCCGCCTGTTTCTGGATTGATGTGCATAGCGATGCGGGAATTGAAAGGCTTTCCCCCCAGGCGCGGATGGATATTCTGGTCACGCGTACCCTGCAGCCGGTTGTTGAGGCGCTGGAAGCGACGGGTGAGATCAATGGCAAGCTTATCTGGAGCAATACGGGTTATTTGATTAACTGGTATCTTGGGGAAATGCGCGCGCTGCTGGGTGATGAACAGCTTGCCGCCCTACGCCAGCACTGCTTCTTTGAAAAACAGCTCACCGATGGCCAGGATAACCCGCTGTGGCGAACGGTGGTGCTGCGTGAAGGGCAGTTAGTCCGACGCACCTGCTGTCAGCGCTATCGCCTGCCGGATGTCCAACAGTGCGGCGACTGCACCCTAAAATAACCCCCTGTACGTCATAAAACGGGCGACCGCCGCCGCCCGCTCACAACTTATGCAGTCTGTTGACTCTCCTGCTCCGCCCGTTCAGCCTCTTCCGCTTCCTGGGCAAGGAGTTGTTTCTCATAGACCTTAAAGAACGGGAAGTAGATAATCGCCGACACACAGGCCAGCACGATCACCAGAATCGCCGCGCGGAAATCCCAGCCCAGCGCCCAGGCCCCGCCAATCGGCGCAGGTGCCGTCCACGGTACTACCGAGATAACGCGACCAATCAGATCCAGTTTCATCGCCGCCCAGGCCAGCACCGCGTTCACCATCGGCGCCAGCAGGAACGGAATAAAGAATACCGGGTTCATAACGATAGGCGTGCCGAAGATAACCGGTTCATTAATGTTAAACAGACTTGGCACCACGCTCAGACGGCCAATGGAACGCAAATGCGCTGAGCGGCTGCGCAGGTAACAAAACACCAGCCCCATGGTGGCACCAGAACCGCCGACGACGATAAAGAACGTCCAGAACGCCTCCATAAAGATATGCGGTAAAGGCGCGCCCTGAGCCAATGCCTGCTGGTTCATTCCGAGGTTGGTCAGCCAGAACATCTGCAGCATCCCGGACACAATCGCCGCACCATGGATCCCGGCAAACCACAACAGATGGCCGATAAGCACCGCCAGCAGGATCGCCGGCAGGGAATCGGCAGCCGAAACCAGTGGTTTGAAAATAGCCATAATGGCCTGCGGGATCAGCATGTCAAAATGGTGTTGAATAAACAGGCTCAGTGGATACAGCGTCAGTACGACCACCAGCACCGGGATCAACAGATCAAAGGAGTTTTTGATCATCGGTGGCACCTGATCCGGCAGCCGGATACCGATGTTATGCGCCTTAAGAAAACGCATCAGCTCCACACAATAGATCGCCACCAGAATGGCGGTAAAGATCCCCGTACCGCCGAGGCTATCCACTGGCAGCGTGCCCTGCGTTTTCGGCGCGGCGACCAACAAAAAGGCCATGATCGACAACATCGCGCACATGAAAGGATCAAGCTGATGGGATTTCTCGTAGTGTTTACCGAGGTTATAGGAGATTGCCGCGCAGATGTAGATCGACATGATCCCCATCGTCATATCAAAGGGGGTCAGAATACGTCCTTCAAACTCTTTTGCCAGATCCAGCCAGGCGCGGGCAAAACCCCAGGTGGTGTCCGGTGAGAAAGGGGGATAAGCAAACACCAGCAGGAACGATCCGACGATCATAAACGGCATCGCTGAGATAAAACCGTCACGGATAGCCATGACGTGGCGCTGCGATGAGATCCGCCCTGCGATGGGGCTTATGTAATTTTCTACAAAGCGAAATATCAAATTAAACGCAGCATGGTTAGCAGACATAGTAGCCCTCCTGACAGGCTATTGATACTGGCCCAACAACGATTACCCTGCCGTTACGATGACCGCTTTTTGAGTCAGCAGGCCGCTGGTCGTATAGGTAACCGGCTATACTGCTCATGATCCAACGATTCATACACGGCTCTTATGTTATAAATAAAGGGAGAAGTGACGGTTTCAGTATTCATCGCAATACGCCCAACCGCAACCGGTTACAGTAACCGGTTACGGTGAATGTGAAGGAGATCGACAAAATAGAAAGAATCTGGATTGTCGGCATCGATATTTACACTCCGCCAGGCTTGTGACAGATTTAAACAGGCTTTAATCAGGAGAATCCAATGAGTCTGCAGTCTGTACGGCAGTTTTTTGCCGAACACGCCCCCGATATCGAAATTATCGAGTTAAATCAGAGTACCGCAACCGTTGAGCTGGCTGCTGCCGCGCATAACGTTGAGCCGGGACAAATCGCCAAAACGCTGTCACTGAAGATCAAGGATAAGATTGTATTGATCGTCGCCAGGGGCGATGCGCGACTGGATAATAAAAAACTGAAAGAGACCTTTGGTGCGAAAGCGCGCATGTTGAGCAGCGATGAGGTGGTGACCTGGACCGGTCATCCGGTCGGCGGGGTGTGCCCATTTGGCCTGGAGAACCCACTGTCCGTCTATTGCGATGTTTCTCTTAGACGCTATCAGGAAGTGCTACCCGCGGCTGGAGCCATTCACAGCGCCGTTCGTATCGAACCAGAACGAATGGCGCAGCTCACTGATGCGACGTGGGTAGACGTCTGCCTATAGCCGTATTACGCCACCTGCTTAACAGCGCAGGCCGTGCCGCTAACGGGTAAATGCAGCAAGATATCCGCCGCGTTTAATAAACCAATGTCTGAGCGAACCCCGAGCTTGGTCATAGCATTAAACTTATGCGCGCGGATAGTTTTTATGTTCCGATTCAGCTGTATCGCAATTTCGGACAGCGAATATCCCCAGGACATATAGCGAAGAATGGCGTGCTCCGTTGGGCTCAACGGGTCGTTGCACGCCTCTCTGTCGCAAAACTGTTCACGGCCGGTGATAGGGTGATTATCCAGCAACTGTAACAAACGCTCCTGTAACCCGCGTCGTGGCGCGCATTTATTCAATATACCGTGCAGGCAGGCTGGCATGAGGTGGCCAATCAGGTGCATTTCACTTTCGCTATTTGCCAGAATAATCGTTTGCACCTCCGGTCGACGTCGCGCCATTTCATGAAGAAAAAGCAAACTCTCTGCTCTTGATGAACGGCTTCCGGACAGTGAAAAAATAATAGCTGACCAGGGAAATGATTTTTCCACTTCCCTGAGCTGACTGACATTTTTGAAAAAATGAATATGATAGTGGCGATTATCTTCACGGCTAAAGATATAGCGCCATGCCATTTCCGTCATCACACATTTTTCCACTATGGCGACATGGCGGGTTGTACTATTTTTTTCCATTCCATTTGCTCCCCGTAAGCTGAATTGATATTCAGCTCTTGCATTCCCTGCGCGCTGTTGATCCAGGCGTACATTTCAGCATTGCTTCGCAGTGATAAACGACGCATTGCGCTATTTTTCTGCGCGCTGATAGTTTTATTACTCTTTTTCAACAGCGAGGCGATCTGGTTAATTCCCCATCCCTTTGCCAGCAGACGCAAAACCTTGCGCTCTGAAAGGGTTAACATCGCCGCAGAGTGGTAGGTTGCGAAATCATTGTCCTCATCCACGGTAAAGAGTGTTCGGCTAATTTGCTCAGCAGCACGACTACCGGCACAAATCACCTCTATCAGCCGATTGATGGGCTCGCTCTCGGAGACCAACGAACTTTCAGGGCGAATTAATAGCTCAACGGCTAAGGGATAGAGACTGTCGCTAACCATAAAAACCCAGTGAATGTCTCGATACTGGGTCATTAGAGAGTAATAGCGCTCGCAAACGGCCCGGGGGTGCGCTATCTCGCCAGAGATATCGGCCACAACCAGAACCGCCCGCCGCAGCTGCAAAAGAGTGAGCTCATCATGGGAACGGCAAAAGCTGAGTTCGTAATCAGGAAGATTTTCGTTAAAAATAACCTTCAAACCTGACTGCATGACGGGAATTTTACTAATAATAACACCAAACTTACCTTGCCCTGGTAACATAACACCTCCGCTTCCTGTCAAAGTTTCTTCGCATGCCGGCAAACAATCGGCGCGTAGCCTCATCGCCATATCATTCTCAGAATGAATATAAAAATTATATTCATGGCCTGCGTACACGGTATACGTTACGACCGAACCGTGGTCATACCGTGTAAATATTATTCCTGTGTATACTTGCGATTAATATTAGCACAGATACCTCTGCGCTAATAAATTAGAAAAGATAAAACCATTATTTAGAAAAAATAATTCCAGGCACAAAAGTTATTAAGCGTTGTCTTTAATTGTTTCTCTAAATGCTTTTGGAGACATACCGCTGTAGCGCCGGAAAAAACGAGAGAAGTAGGCTGCATCGCTAAAACCTAAATAATCAGAGAGTTGCGTTACCGTCATTCGGGTATACTGCAGATTACGCCGCGCTTCAAGCATCAAACGTTGATGCAATACTCCGAGCGCGCTACAGCCATGAAACTCACGGCATAAATAATTCAGGTGCGTCACTGACAGCCCAATCAGTTTCGCGTACTCCGCCAGCGGAAGATGCTGCCGGTAGTGACTCTCAATCAGTCGGGAAAAGTGGCGCATCATGCTGCGCTTTCGCTCAGCTTTATCTTCCGCGGGCGGCGTAGGGCGACACTGCCGGTTCAGCCAGACCAACAATGTCCCCAGCAGCGAATAAAGCATCATCTCCCGGGCATCGTGTTCTTCGCAATACTCCTCGCGAAGCGCCGAAAATAGCGTATGCAGACGCCCCCGGGATCGTCCCACCGGCACACACTGCGGTACGCTAAGTACATCCAGCGGTCGTCCAAACTGATTTTCGAACCGGCTCAGCAGCGGCAACGCCAGAGAAAGTACATATCCTTGCGTTCCCGGTGAAAAATGAAATCCATGAATACACAGCGCAGGAACCACCTGAATGCAGGATTCCGTCACCACCGCGGTGCTACCTTCAATTTCTATCTCCGCCCGGCCCTGATGCAGATAGAGAAGCTGGACCATTTCCGCATGCTGGTGGACACGGATGTGCCACTCATACAGGCTGCTGCGCTGCAAAATCGACTCGCAGTGCAGCAGATCCGGTGTCGGCCAACCGCGTTCTTCGCCATATAGCTTAAATACGGGAACAGCTTGCATGGGCGGCATAGTCACTCCTCTTTCGTCAGGTGACGCGTTCTATGGACAAACCCACGTAGTTTTCCGCGATGGTGGTCAGTCCGGCGCGTGAGCCAAGATAGTAGCGACGGTCCGCCGCCAGCATTTTGGCATCAAACGCGTTCTGGTCCGGGAAATCGTGCAGCAGGCGGGTCATAAACCAGCTAAAGCGTTCCCCTTTCCAGACCCGATCCAGCGCCAGTCGCGAGTAGCTCGCCAGCAGATCGCTCCGGCCACGATGATAGTACTCGCGCAGGATCTGCCACAGGTAGTTAACATCCGATGCCGCCAGGTTTAACCCTTTAGCTCCGGTTGGCGGCACGATATGCGCGGCATCCCCCACCAGGAACAATCGTCCATACTGCATCGGCTCCACCACGAAGCTACGCAGAGGGGCAATGCTTTTCTCAAGTGAGTGACCAGTCACTAACTTTGATGCCAGGTCGTCCGGTAACCTGCGTTTCAGCTCCAGCCAGAAGCGTTCGTCCGACCATGCTTCCACCTTATCGCTCAGCGGAACCTGCAGATAGTAGCGGCTGCGGGTTAGTGAGCGCTGACTACATAATACAAACCCCCGTTGATGATGCGCATAGATCAGCTCGGGATTGACCGGTGGCGTATCCGCCAGCAGTCCTAACCAGCCAAACGGCCAAATGCTTTCGTAGGTTTTGAGGATGTCGCGGGGAATACTTTGCCGCGACACGCCGTGGAACCCGTCGCAACCGGCGATGAAATCGCACTCCAGGCGGCAGGTTTCTCCTTCGCTGAGGTAGGTGATCGTCGGCCGGTCGCTTTTGGCGTCATGAATAACCACCTCGCTCACGCCGTAGACGATCGGTGCGCCGCTGGCGGCCCGGGCCGCCATGAGATCGCGGGTCACTTCGGTCTGACCGTAAACCATCACACTTTTGCCGCCGGTCAGCTCGCTCAGGGCGACAGGCACCCGCTGGCCATCAAACAGAAACTCCACCCCATGATGCACCAGGCCTTCAGCGTCCATTCGCTGTGCCACACCCGCTTCGCGTAGCAGATCGACGGTGCCGCTTTCCAGAATTCCGGCGCGAATACGCCCCAGCACATACTGCGGTGTCTGGCGTTCAAGGATCACGGTATGGATCCCGGCGTTATGCAGCAACTGCCCCAGCAGTAGCCCGGAAGGGCCAGCGCCAATAATCGCGACCTGTGTTTTCATAGGGTTGTCTCACTTTTGCAGGGTTAATTATTTGTATGTTTTTTGTTTAATAAAAGTACTTTCCTGCATTTTTGATAAGTCAGACGGGAAAAAGAAGGGATGAATGGCGATAAAAATTGCACTTTTCACCAAACTGATAAAAGTGTGGAACGCTTCAAATTATGCCCCCCCGGTCGGCGAGACATTTTTGCACATTATTTGATCCCACCCCCCTCAGCCACCATGATGCTTCAGGTTAAAGTATCAGCAGAGACCAGGCGTCGCGTACAGCAGAGGAATTATGCAGGTTGATCGGGCACAGCAGCGGGCAATCACACGTTTATGTATCCAGTGTGGTCTTTTTTTATTACAACATGGCGCCGAGAGCGCGCTGGTGGAAGAGCTTTCTACCCGCCTCGGACGGGCGCTGGGAATGGACAGCGTGGAAAGCGCCATCTCCTCGAATGCCATCGTGCTGACCACCATTAAAGATGGCGAATGCCTCACCTCAACGCGTAAAAATGTCGACCGCGGCATCAATATGCATGTGGTGACGGAAGTGCAGCATATTGTGATCCTCGCCGAGCATAAACTGCTGGACTATCGCGACGTTGAGAAACGCTTTGCGCAGATCGTTCCCCTGCGCTATCCGCGCTGGTTGCTGGTCCTGATGGTGGGGTTCTCCTGCGCCTGTTTCTGCAAACTGAATAACGGCGGCTGGGACGGGGCGCTGGTCAGCTTTTGCGCCAGTACCGTCGCCATGTACATTCGCCAGGTGCTGACCCACCGGTCCATGCATCCGCAGATCAACTTCTGCATTACCGCGTTTGTCGCCACCACCATCTCCGGGCTGCTGTTGCGCCTGCCGGCCTTTGCCAGCACCCCAACCATTGCCATGGCTGCCAGCGTCCTGCTGCTGGTTCCAGGGTTTCCTTTAATCAACGCCGTCGCCGATATGTTTAAAGGACATATTAATACGGGGCTTGCCCGCTGGGCGATCGCCAGCTTGTTAACCCTCGCCACCTGCATTGGCGTGGTGATGGCGATGACGGTATGGGGGCTGCGCGGATGGGCATAATCTCGTTTATCTTCGCGCTGGCGGAAGATATGGTGCTGGCAGCCATTCCGGCCGTCGGTTTTGCGATGGTCTTTAATGTCCCGCAGCGCGCCCTGCGCTGGTGTGCGCTGCTGGGGGCGATTGGTCACGGCTCGCGTATGGTCATGATGAGCGCGGGCTTTAATATTGAGTGGGCCACCTTTCTCGCTGCCCTGCTGGTGGGCAGCATCGGCATCCAGTGGTCGCGCTGGTATCTGGCGCATCCAAAGATTTTTACCGTCGCCGCCGTGATCCCGATGTTTCCCGGCATCTCGGCCTATACCGCGATGATCTCCGCGGTAAAGATCAGCCATTTTGGCTATTCGGAAGAGATGATGATTTTGCTGCTGAGCAATTTTTTAAAGGCGTCTTCTATCGTGGGCGCCCTCTCCATTGGCCTGTCGATACCCGGTCTGTGGCTGTATCGTAAGCGTCCTCGCGTCTAATCCTGGCGTCGCGGTAAAATCGCGACGCTCCTTCCGCGATGGGCTCTGTGCTACTATGTGCAGATCACCCCACTCTTTGCAGTTCAGAGTTGAGATAGAGTTATGTCTTCGCGAATTTTAACCTCCCATTTTAGCGGCCTGGAAGAGTTCCTCCAGCAGCACGCGGCGCTGCTGGCGAAATCGACTGACGGCACCGTCGCCGTTTTTGCCAATAATGCGCCGGCGTTCTATGCGCTGACGCCGGCCCGGCTGGCGCAGTTGCTCGAACTGGAAGCCAGGCTGTCGCGCCCCGGCAGCGACATCGCGCTTGACCCGCAGTTTTTCGAGGAGCCCGCCGCGGCGCCGGTTGCGGTGCCGATGGGCAAATTTGCTATGTACGCCGACTGGCAGCCGGACGCCGACTTTCAGCGCCTGGCCGCGCTGTGGGGCATTGCCCTGAGCCAGCCGGTCACCCCGGAAGAGCTGGCCGCCTTCGTCGCTTACTGGCAGGCGGAAGGTAAAGTGTTTCACCACGTGCAGTGGCAGCAGAAACTGGCTCGCAGCGTGCAAATCAGCCGCGCCAGCAATGGCGGACAGCCGAAGCGCGATGTGAACAGCGTCAGCGAACCGGACAGCCAGATTCCGCGAGGTTTCCGAGGATGAGCATGAAAAACGTTGGCGACTTAATGAAACGCCTGCAGAAAATGATGCCGGCTCATATCGAGCCGGCGTTTAAAACCGGCGAAGAGCTGCTGGCCTGGCAAAAAGAGCAAGGCCGGCTGCGTTCTGAAGCGCTGGAGCGGGAAAATCGTGCGATGAAAATGCAGCGTACCTTTAACCGCTCGGGGATCCGCCCGCTGCATCAGAACTGCTCTTTTGATAACTATCGTGTCGAGTGCGAGGGGCAGATGAATGCCCTTGCCCGGGCGCGTCAGTATGTGGAAGAGTTCGACGGCAATATCGCCAGCTTTATCTTCTCCGGCAAACCGGGTACCGGCAAAAACCACCTGGCGGCAGCCATCTGCAACGAGCTGCTGCTGCGCGGGAAATCCGTCTTAATCATCACCGTAGCCGATATTATGTCGGCGATGAAAGATACTTTCGGCAACCGGGAAACGAGCGAAGAGCAGTTGTTGAGCGACCTCAGCAAAGTCGACCTGCTGGTGATTGATGAAATTGGTATGCAGACGGAATCTCGTTATGAGAAGGTCATTATTAATCAGATAGTTGACCGCCGCTCCTCGTCGAAACGGCCTACCGGGATGCTGACCAACAGCAATATGGAAGAGATGAACAAACTGCTTGGTGAGCGGGTAATGGATCGTATGCGCCTCGGCAACAGCCTGTGGGTGATCTTCAACTGGAAAAGTTACCGCCACCGCGTCACCGGCAAAGAGTATTAAGAGATTTCCGCACGGCGACGGCGTTATACTAAAGGAATTCTTCAGTCACGCTTATGAGTTCGTCTATTATGAAATCGTTAAAACATGGCTTTATTGCCGCGCTTGTCGCCGGGGCCTTTACCGTCGCCGGCGCCCACGCCGCCTCCTGGCAGGATTCTCTTAACAGTGCCGCCAGCCAGCTCAGCGGTAGTAGCACCCAGAACAGCGGCGGCATGTCCGTCTCCTCGCTAACCAGCCTGCTTAACGGCAACAGCCAGTCTCTGACCGCCAGCAGCATGAATAACGCCGCCGGGATCATGTCTTATTGCGCGAAACAGAAGCTCGCCTCGGTGACCAGCGCCGATAATGTCAAAAATCAGGTACTGGATAAACTGGGTCTCAGTACACCGGAAAAACAAAAACAGGACACCAACTATCTGGATGGTCTGCAGGGTCTGCTTAACAGCAAAAACGGCCAGCAGCTGGACCTGAATACCCTCGGCAACAGCTCGCTGGCGAAACAGGTAAAAACCAAAGCCTGCGATCTGGTCCTGAAACAGGGCGTTAACTTCCTCTCCTGATACGTACGGCTAATGCCGCGTTTGTCGCCTTCGCGACGGCAGCGCGGTCTGAAACGTTTTTTTTACCCATTTACCCTCCCCGCTTCCCCGTCAAAGCCGATGCGATGCCGATCAAAAAAGGCAACTTCTAAACCAATTCTGAATAACTGCACAGTTTCATGACGCTAGAATTGCAGCAAGATGGCGCTGCAATTACAGTGTGGCGTGAAAAGTAATCTGTTCTGCCAGCCAACAACTGGCGCTAATGAGGATGAGCTGTGTCAGAGTTGTTATCCATCGCCTTATTTTTAGCATCGGTGGTGCTTTATGCCTGGAAAGCGGGACGTAACACCTGGTGGTTTGCCGCCACGCTCACGGTGTTAGGCCTGTTCGTGGTGCTGAATATCACCCTCTACGCCAGCGACTACTTTACCGGCGACGGCATCAACGACGCGGTACTCTACACCCTGACCAACAGCCTGACCGGCGCCGGGATCGGTAAATACATTCTGCCGGGTGTCGGCGTGGCCGTTGCGTTGGTTGCCGTTTTTGGCGCCCTCGGCTGGATCCTGCGCCGCCGCCGCCATCTTCCTCATCACGTTGGTTACAGCCTGGCGGCTCTGCTGCTGGCGCTGGCTTCCGTCGATGCCAGCCCGGCGTTCCATCAGATCAGCGAGCTGGTGAAATCTCAGTCGCGTGAGGGCGACCCGGACTTTGCCGCCTATTATAAAGAGCCGTCAAAGCGTATCGACAATCCGCAGCTGAATCTGGTGTATATCTACGGCGAAAGCCTGGAGCGCACCTATTTTGATAACGATGCCTTCCCTAACCTCACCCCTGAACTGGGTAAAATAAAAGATCAGGGGCTCGATTTCAGCAATACCATGCAGCTGCCGGGGACCGATTACACCATCGCCGGCATGGTCGCCTCGCAGTGCGGTATTCCGCTCTTCGCGCCGTTTGAAGGCAACGCCTCGGCCTCGGTTTCCAGCTTCTTTCCGCAGAATATCTGCCTGGGCGATATTCTGAAGAACTCCGGCTACGAAAACTATTTTGTGCAAGGGGCCAACCTGCGCTTTGCTGGCAAAGACGTGTTTCTTAAATCCCACGGATTCGATCATCTGTACGGGGCGGAAGAGCTAAAAACCACGGTGGCGGATCCGACCTACCGCAACGACTGGGGTTTCTATGACGACACCGTGCTCGACGAGACGTGGAAAAAATTCGAAGAGCTGTCGCGCTCCGGGAAACGCTTCTCGCTGTTCGCCCTGACGGTGGATACCCACCACCCCGATGGCTTTATCTCGCGCACCTGCGAGCGTAAACGCTATGACGTGGACGGTAAGAAAAACCTCTCTTTCAGCGCCGTTAGCTGTAGCCAGGAACATATCGCCGCGCTGATCGAGAAGATTAAAGCCTCACCCTATTTTAAAAACACGGTCATCGTGGTTTCTTCCGATCACCTGGCCATGAAGAACAGCGCCTGGGATTACCTCAACAAGCACGATCGCAGCAATCTGTTTTTTGTCCTGCGCGGCGATCAACCGCAGCAGGAGACCCTGGCGGTGAAACGCAACACCATGGATAACGGTGCGACAGTGCTGGATATTCTCGGTGGCGATAACTTTATTGGTCTCGGGCGCAGCAGCCTCTCCGGCCAGTCGCTCTCCGGTATTTTCATGAACATGAAAGAGAAAATCCTCGCCTGGAAACCGGACGTGATCCGCCTGTGGAATTTCCCGAAAGAGATGAAAACTTTCACTGTCGACTCGCAGAAGAACATGATTGCCTTTTCCGGCAGCCATTTCCGTCTGCCACTGCTGCTGCGGGTGTCGGATCAGCGCGTGGAGCCGCTGCCGGAAAGCGAATACTCCGCGCCGCTGCGCTTCCAGCTGGCCGATTTCGCGCCGCGGGATAACTTCGTGTGGGTCGATCGCTGCTATAAAATGGGGCAACTGTGGGCGCCTGAGCTGGCGCTCTCCACCGACTGGTGCGTCTCGCAAGGGCAGCTGGGTGGTGAACAGAAGGTCCAGCACGTCGATAAGCCACAGTGGCAAGGAAAAACTGCCTTCAGAGACACCCTTATCGATATGGAGCGCTATAAAGGCAATGTCGATACACTGAAGATCGTCGACAACGATATTCGCTACAAGGCCGACAGCTTCGTGTTTAACGTCGCTGGCGCCCCGGAAGAGGTTAAACAGTTCAGCGGCATTTCGCGCCCCGAGTCCTGGGGTCGGTGGTCCAATGCCCAGTTGGGTAGCGACGTAAAGATTGAATACAAAGAACCGCTGCCGGAGAAATTTGATCTGGTGATCACCGCCAAAGCCTATGGCCCCAATGCCAACAAGCCGATCCCGGTACGGGTTGGTCAAAGCGAGCAAGTGCTTACGCTGGCCAATGATGTCACCACCACGACGCTGCATTTCGACAACCCGACGCGCAGCAATACGCTGACGATCACGCCGCCGGATCCGCAGTCCACCAACGAGGGCAATATCCTCGGTCACTCCCCGCGTCAGCTGGGGATCGGCATGGTGGAGATCAAAGTGGTGAAAAGCGAAGGCTAAAACAATTCTGCCCGGCGGATTTTCGCGCCGGGCAAGGCTTGCCGTGGCAGGACGTTAACCATACAGCGGCTTTAGTTCATCAGCCGAAAGCCCGGTGATCTTCTGTACCATCTCTTTGTCGAGGCCATTCTGTAACATACTGTCGGCAATGCGCAGCGCCTCGCGCCGGCTGCCTTCCTGCAAGCCCTCCAGGTGCCCTTCTTCCCGGCCTTCTTCCCGGCCTTCTTGCCGACCTTCCTGCTTAAGCTTTTGCGCGATAGACATCAATGTCTCCTCATACTGTGGCAGACGACGGGCCAGCCGGCGGAGAAACACGCCCGGTTCGGCCGTATTACCGTACTGCAGCATATAGTGAAACAGCATTCTCAACTGCCGGCGGTTAGTGTATCCCAGCATCACAACCGCCGCCAACGACTCCGTTATGCCACTGAGATCGCGCTGGCGAATATGCTTTTGCATCAGTTCCAGCAGGGCGACCCGCCGATGCTGCACGATTTCATCGTCCGGCATCACCGTAACGTCGATTAACGGAAACTGACAGCCATACAGCCTCTTCGCCATTTGCGGGTCGGCAAATTCATCCAGCCAGTTCAGAGAGAAAGGATAGGGACTGGTCACACCGTGATAAAAAAGCATCGGCACCACCAGCGGCAGCGTTTTGTGCCCGGCATCAAGGTGGCGCTGTATCGCGGCAATCGCATAACGCATCAGGCGAAAGGCCATATGGCTATCCGGCGAGCTCTGATGCTCTACCACCGGTTTTTATCCGGTGGGTTTTGACGATCATTTTCTGGAAAGCGCCTCGGAGAATAGCGTGGCGGCCATCCCGACTGGCCGCCATCAACAGCCCCGTTACAGCCGCGCCAGGGCCTCCCGCATCCCCGCACTCAAAATCATTTCCAGATAGCGCGTGACCTGGTCGGCGAGGCCGGGAATGGCCGTCAGATCCTCACCCCAGTGCGCGGCGTCCTGCAGGACGTCCGCGACCAGTTCATGCAGTGGGCTGCCGTTCGCCACCTGAGCCCATCCTTCGGCAAAGCGGGTTAACCAAGCGTCATCATCCTGTAGCGGATACGCCTGTCCGTCACGCTGGCCGCGATAGAAGGCGATAAGCGCTGCCAGGGCAAACGTTAGCCGCGGCGGGATCGCGCCGTGCTGGCGGATAGTCGTCAGCAGCTGCGGCAGGATGCGGGTGCGGAACTTGGTCATGCCATTCAGGGCGATGGAGAGCAATTGATGGCGAATATAGGGATTTAGAAAGCGCCCGGTGACAGCGTCAGCAAATTGACGTAGCTCCCCGGCCGGTAAATCGAGTGCCGGGATAATCTCTTCATCAATCGTCTGCTGGACATAATGGCGAATGGCTTCGTCCTGCATCGCTTCGCCAACCGTATCCACCCCACACAGCCATGCTACCGGCACCAGCGCGGTATGCGCACCGTTAAGAATAGCGACTTTGCGCGCTTTATAGGGCCGGATATCCTCTACGATACGGATATTGCACGGGTAGCGATCCAGCCGCAGCGTTTCCGCCAACGCCTGCGGCCCCTGGATAACGAACAGCCAGAAGTATTCGGCAGTATCCAGGAAAGCATCATGGTAGCCCAGCTCCGCCTCCAGCTTTTCGGCCTCTTCACGGGGATAACCGGTCACAATGCGGTCAACCAGCGTAGAACAAAAGGTATTGGCCGTTTCCACCCAGTCGCTGAATGCCGCAGGCAATTGCCATTCTTTTGCATAGCGCAGCACCAACGCCTTCAGTGCCTCACCGTTATAGTCAATCAGTTCGCAAGGGATTATCGTCCAGCCCTTATCCGCTGCGCCGTTGAAATGGCGGAACCGCTCAAGCAGTAGTTGGGCCAGCTTCGCCGGGAAGCTGACCGGCGGCATATCGTCAGGCCGGTCCCCGGCATGATAGCTGATGCCCGCTTCGGTGGTGTTTGAAAACACGAATGCAATGTTCGGGTCGCGGGCCAGCGCGAGGTAACCTGTAAAATCCTGCCAGGGATTGATCTCATTATTTACGGAGCGGATAATCCGCGCCTCGCTCACCGCCTCGCCGCGTTCATTCAACCCGCGGATCACCGTGGTGTACAGCCCGTCCTGGGTATTCAACGACGGCGGAAACGCAGTGTTGATCGGGCGAACAATGGTTACGCCCGTCGCCAGATCGGTTTGCTCATTCAGCAGATCCAGCTGCCAGTCAATAAATGCCCGCAGGAAGTTACCCTCGCCGAACTGAATCGCACGGGTCGGATACTGAGGTCCTGGAAAGTTTTGTCTGTTTAACGTTTTCATGATCTTCCCTGCTAAAAATGAATGACGCCTTTGATCAGCTGACGATTGTTAATCACGTCGTTTTCGTAAATTTCCGCCAGCGATTTGAAGTCGTAACGGTGGGTCAGCATCATCCTGGCGGTCACTTTCCCTTCGGCCATCAGCCGGCCGACTTTGGCAAAATCCTCTTCCGTGGCATTACGACTGCCCATCATCGTCGTCTCTTTCTTATGAAATTCCGGGTCAGAGAACTGCAGTTCCCCCTTAAACAGACCAACAAAAATGATACTGCCGCCGTGACGGATTAAATTAACGGTGTTGTTCATCGCCTGCTGATTTCCCGTCGCGTCAATCACTTTCTGCGCCAGAGAACCGCCAAACGTTGCCGACAGCTGCCCGGTAAACAGCGGATCGGAGGGATCGAGGGTGGTCAGGCCGAGATGTTGTGCCACATGATCGCGCCGCGCCGGGCTGGTGTCCGCCACCACCACCTGCGCGCCGTCAGCCTTCGCGATCGCCGCCGCCCCGAGCCCAATCGGCCCTGCGCCGACCACCAGCACCTGATCTCCCGGCTGGATCGCTGCGCGACGCACCGCGTGGGCGCTAATGGCGAACGGCTCAATCAACGCCACGGCTTCAGGGTCGACGTCATCCACCACCAGCAGATTGTTTACCGGAACGCAGAGGTATTCGCTAAACCCGCCGTCGCGATGCACGCCGATCACGGAAATGTTCTCACAGCAGTTTGTTCGTCCGCTCAGACAGGCCGGGCACTGGCGGCAGGCGACGTAGGGAATCACAGCGACCTGTTGGCCGCTTTTCAAATTAAGAATATTTTTGCCCAGCCCAATTATCTCACCGCATATTTCATGACCAAGAACGCGCGGATAATTAAAAAAAGGCTGATTGCCGCCCCATGCATGAATATCTGTCCCGCAAATCCCTACTGCTTTTATTTTAATAAGGACCTCATCATCCGCGGGAATGGGGATCTGGCGTTTTTCCCAGTGAAATTTTTTAGGTTCCTGACACACTAAAGTATTCATCGACGTCATCATTATTTCCTCCGTATTTGTTGGCTTAGATATCGATGAAAAACAGAAACGGAGTGAAAGTCATTACGAAATCTGTGAAACGTCGCGCACAAAACTGTTTTAAATCCGGCTTTAATGGATAAAAAAGGAAAACGTTATGAGTCGCTCACAAAACCTACGCCACAATGTCATCAACCAGGTCATCAACGATATGGCGCGCGGCTTTATCCCCTCGCCGCTCCCCTCGCAAAGCGCCCTGGCGGAGATGTATAACATCAGCCGCACCACGGTGCGCCATATCCTTTGTCACTTATGCGAGCGCGGCGTCCTGCGCCAGGTCAATCACGACTACCAGATCCGTCGCCAGCCGGAAGTTCAGGACGGCTTCGATGGTTCCAGTGCCTCGCTGGCCGAACAGAACCGTCTTTTTGAACAAGCGTTTTTCACCATGATTAACCAGCGTCAGCTACGCGCCGGGGAACGGTTCTCCGAACTGCAACTGGCGCGTGCTGCGGGCGTCAGCCCGGTCGTGGTCAGGGAATTTTTACTAAAATTCAGCCGCTACAACCTGATTGAAAGCGAAAAGCGCGGCCAGTGGAACATGAAGAAGTTTGAGCAATCCTGGGCCGAGCAGCTGTTCGAACTGCGGGAAATGCTGGAAACCCACGCACTGCAACACTTTCTTAATCTACCGGACAGCGACGCCCGCTGGCTGCAGGCCAAAACCCTGCTTGAGCGCCACCGCACCCTGCGGGACAGCATCGGCGACAGCTTTCGTATGTTTTCCCAGCTCGATCGTGATTTTCACACGCTGCTGCTTTCCGCCGCTGATAATATATTTTTTAATCAATCACTTGAGATTATCTCCGTGATCTTCCACTTCCACTATCAGTGGGATGAAAGCGACCTGAAACAGCGTAATATCATCGCCATTGATGAACATATGACTATCCTGAGCGCACTTATCTGTCGCAGCGATCTCGATGCCAACCTGGCGCTACGTAACCACCTGAACTCGGCGAAGCAATCCATGATTAACTCGATCAAGCAAAGTGAATCGCTGGCGCATTAAGTACCGATTAAAAACAGAAAATGATTAGCAACAGCACAAATCTAAAAACGTAATCCAGCGCCCTCAAAAAGGTTATTTATGCTGAAAACAAGTCGACTTAGTTAACTGTGAAATATGTGGGTGGTGTTTAAACCATTCGTTGTCACTTGGCGTTCAAACATAATAATCAGGAGTCAGGCGTGGAACCACAAAATATAACCATAGACCCGCAGACCGACTTTAAAAAGGGGAAAGCGGAGACTATTTCAGCCCCCTTAGAAAATACGCTACAACGTAGCTCTCGTATTAAAAAAATTCAAACAACGGCAATGATCCTGTTATTTCTGGCGGCGGTGATTAATTACCTCGACCGAAGTTCATTGTCCGTCGCGAACTTAACGATTCGCCAGGAATTAGGGCTCACCGCTACTGAAATCGGGGCGCTATTATCGGTTTTCTCTCTGGCCTATGGCATTGCGCAACTGCCCTGCGGGCCGCTGCTGGACCGCAAAGGTCCGCGCATCATGCTGGGGCTGGGCATGTTTTTCTGGTCGCTATTTCAGGCCGTCTCCGGGATGGTTCACAGCTTTACCCAGTTCGTCCTGGTGCGCATCGGCATGGGGATCGGCGAGGCGCCAATGAACCCCTGCGGCGTCAAGGTGATCAACGACTGGTTTAATATTAAAGAGCGCGGTCGCCCAATGGGCTTCTTCAACGCCGCCTCGACGATCGGTGTCGCGGTCAGCCCACCGATCCTTGCCGCAATGATGCTGATGATGGGCTGGCGCTGGATGTTCATCACCATTGGCGTACTGGGGATCTTCATCGCGATCGGCTGGTATATGCTCTATCGCAATCGCGAGCATATTAATCTGACCGCAGAGGAACAGGAGTACCTTAACGCCGGAAGCGTCAACGTTCGCCGCGACCCACTGAGCTTTGCTGAATGGCGCAGCCTGTTTAAAAACAAAACGATGTGGGGAATGATGCTCGGCTTTAGCGGCATCAACTATACCGCGTGGCTGTATCTGGCCTGGCTGCCGGGCTATCTGCAGACGGCGTATAATCTCGATCTGAAAAGTACCGGTTTTATGGCCGCCATTCCTTTCCTGTTTGGTGCCGCCGGTATGCTGATCAATGGCTACGTCACCGACTGGCTGGTCAAAGGCGGCATGGCGCCGATCAAAAGCCGCAAGATCTGCATCATTGCCGGGATGTTCTGCTCTGCAGCGTTTACGCTGATTGTGCCGCATGCCACCACCTCAATCGCGGCGGTGCTGTTAATCGGTATGGCGTTGTTCTGCATTCACTTTGCCGGAACGTCCTGCTGGGGATTGATCCACGTCGCCGTGGCGTCAAGAATGACGGCTTCCGTCGGCAGTATTCAGAATTTTGCCAGCTTTATCTGCGCTTCATTCGCACCGGTGGTAACCGGATTTATTGTCGATACCACCCATTCCTTCCAGCTGGCACTGGTTATATGCGGCTGTGTGACCGCTCTCGGCGCGCTGGCCTACATTTTCCTGGTTCGCCAGCCGATTAGTGACCCGCGTAACGACTAAATCTTAACGCCCTGCCAACCGCAGGGCATTCATCGTTGCGCTCATCTCATACTGTTGTAGTGTCAAGGCGGCATAGCCGGCCGCGGCAAACAGCGGCGTAAAAGTTTCCGGGACCGTCACCGAGGTACCCACACCCGGGAACTGCTGCGCCAGCGCCATCAGCAGCTCACGTGCCAGCCCCTGACGGCGGGCGGCGGGCTCTACCCACAAAAACTGCAGTACAGGCCGCGAGCCCACCGTCGTTAGAACCGCGAAGGCGCACTGTTCCAGCGTCACGACCTGACATGGCAGGGTGGCGAAGGTGAGCGGATCCAGCAGCCAGGGGAGTTGACTGTTACTCTCGTCAATGGCGCGCCGTAGCAGGGCCAGGGGGGGATAAAGCTGTAACACCTTCGATGTCGCAGCCAGAGGCGCTGTGCTCAGGTAGCCGCAGAGCCCATAGCGCCGCGTAAAGCCCAGCGCCTGATATAGCGCGACGGCCGCATGGTTATCGCGGATCACCTCCAGGGATACCGTCTCGATCCCCTGCTGTTGCAGGCGCATTAGCAGCTCTTGCATCAGTTTCCGGCCCAGGCCTTTGCCGCGCCAGGCCGGGCGCAGGGCAAAGGCCGCCAGGCGGGCAGCACTCCCCCGGCGGGCGACGATCGCGATCGCCGCCGGTTCATCTCCGGCCAGCCAGACGCGGGAATCGATCAGGCTCATTCCTTCGGCGCTAAAACGCTGTACAAATCCCGCCACCGACTGAGTAACAGGCACCAGATAGGCTTCAAAACAGGCGTTGAGAATATCCGTTAACTGCACGCTGCTGAACTGCGTGGCGGGAACGGCGGTCAGCTCCATACTTTTTCTCCCGAAGGCTGCTATGCTGAGGTGATGAAAACTAACACTATAACTGCCGGTGCCGTATTACGCCTGACTCAGGAGAGCGATATCGCCCTTCTGCCCGCCATTGAGCGTTCTGCCGCCCAGGCATTTCGCCAAATCCCCTCTCTCGCCTGGCTGGCGGACAGCGAGGTGATTAGCGTTGCGCGCCATCATGATTATCTGGAAACGGAGCATAGCCTGCTGGCGGTAGCCGCCGGACAGCCGGTTGGCTTTATTCTGACCGAACCGCTGGACGATGCGTTATTTATTGTCGAAGTTGCCGTCCACCAGGACTGGCAGCATCAGGGCATCGGCCGGATGCTGCTGGAGCAGGTTATCGAGGGCGCACAGCAGATGCGCTACCCGGCGGTAACCCTCACCACCTTCCGCGACGTGCCGTGGAACGCGCCATTTTATACCCGTCTGGGATTCGCCATGCTCGATGAGCTGACCCTGCCCGTCGGGCTGACGGCAAAAAGGGAACAGGAGACCCGGCACGGCCTGCCGCCCGAGTCGCGCTGCGCCATGCGCCTGACGTTGTAGGCTCCAGCACTGATTTCAGCGGCGCAATATGGTACAAAGTACCATTCATAACTTACCCGTTGTTACCCATATGTCCTGGTCAATCGATATTATTTCCTGCATTACCGATCGCTTTGTGGAACTCACGGCGACCGAAAAACGCATCGCGCAGTTTATTCTCGATGATGTCGCGGCGGCGGCGGAGCTGCCCATCGCCGAGATAGCGCGTCTGACGCAAACCAGCCAGGCTTCGGTCACCCGTTTTGCCCGGGCGCTCGGCTGTAAAGACGTCCGCGAACTGAAGATGAAGCTTGCGCAATCTCTTGCGGTCGGCCAGCGGTTTATCCTTGATGTTCCGGATCTCGAAGGCGTACAGGGGATCTATGAGTCAATCATCAGCGTACTGGAGACCAACCGGCGGGCGCTGGATATCGAGGCGCTGAACCGCGCGGTGAGCTGGCTGAGCGACGCGCGGCAAATCCTCGCCCTTGGGATGGGCGGCGGTTCGACCATCTGCGCTCAGGAAATTCAGTATCGCCTGTTTCGCCTCGGCCTGCCGGTAGTCAGCCAGAGCGATGGTCTGCTGGTACGCATGATGAGCTCGGCAGTGACGCCGCAGGATGTGGTAATTGTGCTGTCTCTGGGCGGCTATACCCGGGAAATCATTGAGAGCGCGGCGATTGCCAGCCAGTATGGCGCGAAGGTTATTGCGATTACCCCCGCCGGAACGCCGCTGGCTCAGCAGGCGGATCTGGTGCTACCGCTGCTGGTGCGGGAAAACGACTATATCTTTAAGCCCAGCACTTCCCGTTACGCGATGCTGGCGATGGTCGATGTGCTGGCCACCGAACTGGCGATGGCCAACAAAAGCCAGGCAAAAGGCAAATTACGCCGTATTAAGCTGGCGCTCGATAGCCACCGCGGCGGCGTCGATCGGCAGCCGCTGGGGGATTAACTTTTACTGGCGGAGATAAACCTCTCCGCCTGCTCGCGGGTACGTTCCCCGGCCTGTCCGGCACGATAAAGATCGCTGCCCAGACCGGCTCCGGCGCACCCTGCCTGTATCCAGGTCGCCAGATTTTCCGGCGTCACGCCGCCGACCGCCAGCACTGGCACCTCCGGCGGCAACACCGCTTTCAGCGCGCGGATATAGTCCGGGCCGAATGCCGATGACGGAAAGATTTTCAGCCATTGCGCCCCGGCATCCAGCGCGCTAAACGCCTCGGAGGCCGTCGCGCAGCCGGCGCACACCAGCATCCCCTTATCTACCGCGCGGCGGATCACCGCTGGGGCCGTATTGGGCGTCACGATAAGCTTCGCCCCGGCTTCAGCCAGAAAATCAACCTGTTCAACCTTCAGCACCGTCCCCGCGCCAATCACCGCCCGCTCGCCAAACTGGCGCACCATCGCTGGAATACTCTGCTGCCAGTCCGGCGAATTAAGCGGAATTTCAATATAGCGAAAACCCGCATCGATTAGCGCGGCGATATGCTCCGCCGCCTCATCGGGCTGAATACCGCGTAAAATCGCCACCAGTTTAACCTTGTCCATCAATCATCCTCGCCATACCCGAAAGAAACGCCGCCTCGCCGGAACAACAGGAAACGGCCAATCCGCGCGCCGCCATCGCCTGCTGATAACGGGCGCTGAGCGAGTGCTCACCAAACAGCACCACGCGGCTGGCGCGGTAGCGTTCGCTAAAGGTCGCCACCTCCGCGCCAATCAACAGCCCGGAGAGGTAATCGCTCACCGAAGTCGCCGCCAGCGCCCCTAACACCCGCGCGGCGCGGGCGCTGAATAACCCGTCCAGTATCGCCGGCTGAGTTAGCCCTTTTTCCATACCGAGGGCGAAAGCGGCGTCATCAGGTTGTTGTGCCGGCAGTTGCTGGCCGAGCAGCGAATGGTTAAGCAGCAGGTGATGCAGTTCGCCAGTCATCGCCGTGGCGAACTGGCGCACCACGCCGTTCTGCACCTGCACCCATTTGCAGTGGGTGCCGGGCATCACGTAACACTCCGCCGGCATCAGCTGCCAGGCGCCCAGCAGCTGCGTTTCTTCACCGCGCATCACATCGTACTCTGCGGCCTGCGCTACTTTCAGCCCCGGCACGATCCACACGTTTTCCGCCACCTCATGTAACTGACCGTTGAGCGCCTCCAGCGCCAGCGGGCAGGCCAGATAAGGCACCGGTTGCCAGCCGGCATCGCTGCCGATCATGCCCGCCATCACCACCGGCAGCGCGGGGTCGCCGCGCCACGGCGCCAGCTGCTGCTGAAATACCGCTTCGGCGCGCTGCCCGTTCAGGCGCGTGACGCCGCAGGGCAGCTTCAGCTTGTCGATGCATTCGCCATCACGCATCCGCCATGCCCGCAGCTGCGTAGAGCCCCAATCGACGGCAATATACTCGTTCATGATGGCCCCTTACCCGCGTGAGGTATGACGTTTGCCAATCGGCAGCGGCGGCGGCGTTGGGCGGCTTTCACGCTCGCGGGTAATCATCTCCAGCGCCTGCTCGCGGCTCATGCTGCTGGCCGGGGTCAGTAACGTCACCACCACCGAAGCCACCAGGCTCGTCAGTACCGCCGGAATACACGGGTTGCCCCAGAACGCCAGCCAGTCGCTATCCACCAGCACCGCAACCGATGCCCCGGCGCCGCCGGCCAGCGCGGCGACCGCGCCCTGCCAGTTAAAGCGTGTCCAGAAGCGGCCAAGCATGGTGCAGATAAACATGCCGGACATAATCATCGAGATCATTTTGGTGATGTAGCTGATGATGTCGTTGGAGGTCAGGGCGAACAGCAGCGCCAGCGCAATCACCAGAACCAGGAAGATCCGCGACAGGCGAATGGCTTTCTCCGGCGCGGGCATATGGCCGGTCACCAGGGTGTAGAGGTCGCGCAGCATAATGGATACCGCGGCGATGGCATCAGAGCTGCCGGAAGACATATTGGCCGACATCCCGGCAATCAGGATCGCCATCGCCAGCACCGGCGGCAGCACCTGGGTGGCAAACAAGAAGGCGAAGCCGCTGTTCTCCAACTGCGGGTTCATGGTCCATACCGCCATACCGATGATCGCCGGCAGGAAGGAGAAGCCCAGATACAGCAGGCCGGTAATCGTGAAGGACTGACGTACCGAGGAGACGGTCTTCGCCGAGTAAATACGCTGGCGATAAGAAGGCGTCGCCAGCACGCCGACGCCGATCACCATCGCCAATGATAGCGCCGGCAACACGCCTAATTTATCGACCGCGAACAGGCTTTGCGCCGCCGGATCGACGGCCTGCTGAATATGGCTCCAGCCGCCAACGTGATGAACCGCCAGCACCGCCATTAAAATAAAGCCGACGAACAGCACGATCGATTGAATGGTATCGATCCACACTACCGCGGAATAGCCGCCGATACCGACATAAACCACAAACGCCAGCGCGATAATAATTTTCGCGACATTAATATCAATGCCGCTGGCCCACGCCAGATATAATCCGCCACCTAATATATGCGCCCCCAGCCAGCCGATAGAGGCAATAAAAATAAGTATCGCAACGAGGTTTTTAATAATTTTACTGCCGCCGGTGTAATACGACATTTCTTCACTCATGGTCATGAAGCGAAGTTTACGTACCGGTGCGAATAACCATGCCACCAGCAGGATCCCCACCGCGCCGCCGAGGCCGTAAAGCATCCCGGCCCAGCCGTTGCTGTAGCCAAAGCCGACGGCGCCGACGCTGGAGCCGGTCCCCACCATGGTGCCGACCGTCGAACCGAGAGTGAGGATCATCGGCAGCGAACGGCCGCCAAGTAAAAAGTCTTCGCCGGTTTTCTGTTTGCGCGAAACATACCAGCCTAAGGTAATCATCGCGCAGGCATAAACGGAAAACCAAATCATAAATGACATATTATTCATGGCTCACATCCAGACGTAATAAATAATATTCGTGCCGCTGAATATTATGAGTTAACAGGAACCATGCCTGAAAAAAGGCATAGCGAACCCAGTGGCACCGATTTATTTATTCACTCTGGTGCCGATATCACACTTTTTTGATGATCCCTCCCGGAAAGGGAGGGAATTATTTTTTTGCCGTCAGGCGTTACAGACGCGCAGCGTTAAAACAGGTCACATCCACTTCAACTTTGCAATCCACCACCAGGTCAGCCACGCAGCAAATGCGCGCTGGCGGATTATCGCCAAAGAACTCGCGAAATACCTTATTGAACGACTGGAAATAGCGCGCGTCGGTGAGGATCACTTTCACGTGTACCACGTCCGCCAGGCCGTAACCGGCTTCGCTCATGATGTCGACGCAGTTCTGGATCGCCAGCCGCGATTGTTCGACGATGCCGCCTTCTACGACTTCGCCATTTTTCATCGGCGTCTGCCCGGAGACATATAGCCAGCCGCCGGCTTCCACCGCGCGGGCAAACGGCAGATGCTGACCGCCGGTGCCGGTACCGCCTTCTACGCCATAACGTTTGATACTCATACTCAACTCCTTAGTCCATCCGACGGCGCAGGAAACGCCCTGCCCGCCCGGTAATTTTCTTATCACTGCCGTAGCTCATCACGCCGTTGACCATCACCGCCTCAATGCCGTCCGCCGGTCGTTTCGGATCGGAGAAACTGGCGACATCGCGCACCGTCTGCGGGTCAAACAGCACCAGGTCAGCGAAGTAGCCAATTTTCACCAGCCCGCGATCCGCCAACTGGAAGCGCGCCGCCGACAGCCCGGTCATCTTGTGTACCGCGGTAGTCAGCGGGAATAGCTGCTCGTCGCGGCTATAGTGGCCGAGTACCCGCGGGAAGGCGCCCCACAGGCGCGGATGCGGCATCGGATCGTTCGGCAGCCCGTCAGAGCCAATCATGGTGACCGGATAGCGCATCACCCGCCGTACGTCCTGTTCATCCATGTTGTAGTAGATAGCGCCCGCCGGCATCAGCCGCGCCGCGGCGTCGTGCAGGCTCACCTGCCACTCATCGGCGATCTGCTGCAGCGTTTTCCCCGCCTGCTCCGGCTGCGCTTCGGACCAGGTGATCACGATATCAAACTCATCGGTCACCTGTTTCATATCCAGCGTCGACGAGCTGGCGGAGTAGGGATAACAGTCGCAGGCGATATCCTGCTGCTGGCGCATCTCATCGAAAAACGCCAGCGTCTCTTTGGTACGCCCCCAGTTTTTCGCCCCGGCGCACTTGTGGTGCGAAACCACCACCGGCACGTTGCCGTGACGGCCGATACGGAAGGCTTCGTCCAGCGCCTCGAGAATCGGCTCAAACTCCGAGCGTAAATGGGTGGTATAGACCCCCTTCCCGGCGGCTAGCTCTTCCGCCAGCGCCATCACCTCTTCGGTGGTCGACTGGAAAGCGCTGGCATAGGCCAGCCCGGTACTGAGCCCTAATGCCCCCTGGCGCAGCGCATCGCGTAGCTGTACGCGCATGCCGGCGATTTCCGTCTCGTTCGCCGGCCGAAACAGATCGTCCATATGGTTATTACGCAGCGCGGTGTGGCCGATTAACGTGCCGACGTTCAGCGACGGCCGCGCCGCTTCCACCGCATGGGCATAAGCCTCCACGGTGGGATAGATAAAGTGCTGCTGCTCGCCGAGGAGATTCATCGGGTCCGGCACTTCGCCGCGCATAGTGGCGGTCGCCGCGCTAATCCCGCAGTTGCCGACGATCACCGTCGTCACCCCCTGGCTGAGTTTCGGCAAGTACTCAGGCATACGGATAACGTTGATATCATCATGGGTATGCACATCAATAAAGCCCGGCGCCAGTACCCGCCCCTGGCCATCAATCACCTGCTCCGCCGCGACATCCAGCGCCGGGGCGATAGCCATTATTCGGTCGCCCTTCACCGCCACATCAGCACGGTATTGCGGCCCGCCGCTCCCGTCGATCACCGTGACGTTTTTGAAAAGCCAGTCAACTTTCATAGCAATTACTCCCTTTCGACATGCCGATAAGTTAACCATTTACAAGCGCAAAAAACAGTGGAAAACTACGCAAAACCCAGATCATTTTGTGATACTTTTATTCAAAACGAATAACATTTTTATATTAAAAATATATTTATCAAATAGTTATAAATGATACCAAGAGACTAACCGATTATGACCCCTGAAAGGATGGTGTTATGAAATACCATTCAGCACCGCTCATCCCGCACAAATCCGCCCTCATGTCCGCGCCGGCTAATCTGCTGGCGGAAGAGGTCTGTCTGCCCGCCGCGCTGTTAAAAAAGTCGGCACTGGAAAACAATATTTCATGGATGCAGCGCTATGCCGACGCCCGCGGCGTGTCGCTGGCGCCGCATGGTAAAACGACAATGACGCCATGGATATTTCAGGCGCAGCAGCGAGCGGGAGCGTGGGGGATCGGCGTGGGTAGCGCCTGGCAGGCCAGCGCGGCGATGGCCAGCGGCATTCAACGCGTCCTGATGGTCAATCAGCTGGTCGGCAAGGCCAATATGCAGGTGGTCGCGCAGCTAAAAGCCCACTATCGGGCGGTGGATTTTATCTGCTGCGTCGATAGCGAGGCCAATGTGCGCGCCCTCTCCGCGTTCTTTGCCGCCCAGGGGCAAACGCTGGATGTGCTGATTGAACTTGGCGTGCCGGGCGGGCGATGCGGCTGTCGTAGCGTCGATGACGCGCTGGCGCTGGCGCAGCGGGTAAGCGACCTGCCGGGGTTACGGCTACGCGGACTGGAATTGTATGAAGGGGTGCTGCACGGCGACGATCCGCAACCGCAGGTGGAAGCGTTATTACAACAGGCCGCGGCGCTTGCCTGCCGCATGGAGCCGCTGGTTGACGGCGAATTTATTCTCACCGGCGCGGGCACCGTCTGGTATGACGTGGTGTGCAACATCTGGCTGGCGGCGGCAAAACCGCGCCGCTGCCGTATCGTTATTCGCCCTGGCTGTTATATCACCCACGATCGCGGGATCTACGATCTCGCACAACAAGCGCTGATCGCCCGCGATCCGATTGCCTGCGATCTCGCCGGCGATCTCACTTCAGCGCTGGAGCTGATGGCGATGGTGCAATCGGTGCCGGAGGCGGATCGCGCGGTGGTGAATTTCGGCAAGCGCGACTGTGCGTTCGACGCTGGGCTGCCGCAGCCGATCGCCCATTATCGTAACGGCCAGCAGTTAGCGCTGCGCGCGGAGTCGATCGTCAGTATCGGCATCATGGATCAGCACTGTATGCTGCGCCTGGCGCCGGGCAGCGATGTGCAGGTCGGCGATATTCTGCTGTTCGGCACCTCGCACCCGTGTCTGACCTTTGATAAGTGGAAGACGTTGCTGCTGGTCGATGACGACTACAACGTGCTGGACGAGCTCGACACGCTGTTTTGACAGATATCCCGGGTGGCGGCGCTTCGCGCCTTACCCGGGCTACATAACCTGCAACGTTCGGTAGCCCGGCTAAGCGTAGCTAAATCCGGGGAATGTCCCGGGTGGCGGCGCTCCGCGCCTTACCCGGGCTACACAACCCGCGACGTTCGGTAGCCCGGCTAAGCGTAGCGCAAGCCGGGTATGTCCTGGATGGCGGCGCTTCGCACCTTGCCCGGGCTACACAACCCGCGACGTTCGGTAGCCCAGTTAAGCGTAGCGCAAGCCGGGGTATGTCCCGGGTAGCGGCGCTTCGCGCCTTACCCCGGCTACACAACCCGCGACGTTCGGTAGCCCGGCTAAGCGTAGCGCAAGCCGGGGGATGTCCCGGGTAGCGGCGCTTCGCGCCTTACTCGCCCTGGCGCAAGGCGCAAATCTCATCATGCAATGAACGGCTGATGGTGACCCCCTGCCGCTCACTCTGCTGACGGCAGGCGAAACGCCGCTCGCCCGGCAGCCGCGCCCCTTGTTCCTGCATACCCATGAACAGCGTTTCGGCGCGCGCCAGCTGCTCTGGTGCCTGCGCGCCGAGAAAGCGTTGCGGATCCAGCGCCAGGATCAGCTCCCCGCCGTAGGGAAGACCGCCCGCGCCGTTATCCCACGCCAGCGATTCGGCGCTGGTCATATCGCCGATAAGCGGCCCGGCCAGCAGCTCAACCATAGCCGCCAGCGCCGAGCCCTTATGGCCGCCAAAGGTTAACATTGCGCCATTTAGCACCTCCGCGGCATCGGTCGTCGGCTGTCCCTGACTGTCGATTCCCCATCCTTGCGGTAGCGCTTTGCCGGCACGCTGATGCAGCTGGATCTCGCCGCGCGCCGCGGCGCTGGTCGCCATATCAACAATAAACGGCGGTTTGTCCCGTCGCGGCCAGCCAAAAGCGATAGGGTTGGTGCCGAACAGCGGACGCGTGCCGCCCGCTGGGGCGACCCAGGCGTGGCTTGGCGTACAGGCCAGCCCCACCAGCCCTGCCTCGGTCAACGGCTCAATATCGGCAAACAGTGCGGAAAAATGGACGCAGCGGTTAATCGCCAACGCCGCAATGCCGCTGTGCCGCGCCTTCTCCAGCAACAGCGGCAGCGCGCGCTCGTAGGCCAGCAGCGAAAAAGCGCCGCCGGCGTCCGCCCGCGCAATCGCCGGCGCCTGGTCGTGGATTTGCGGCTCGGCATCAGGCGATACCTTGCCTTTACGCAAGGTATCGACAATGCCCAACAGCCGCCACAGGCCGTGGGAAGCGCAGCCGTCGCGCTCCCCGGCGGCCACATTACGTGCAATGGCCGCCGCGTGGTCGGCGCTAAATCCATTGGCGCTGAGTACCTCTAACGCCAGGTCATAAGCTTCAGGTAACGATAGAGTTACCGACTCCATACTGTTCTCCTTTACTCTTCTTCGTCTCCGCTAAAGTTAGCCTGCGGCAGGCAGCTGCGCGCGCCCCAGTAGTAAATCCCCAACGACATCGCCGCCACCAGCACCGTATCCCAGGGGTGACCTATGACATTAAGCCCGCCGAAGCTGCCCAGCCAGGAAAAGAGGATAATCAACGCATAAAAAACGATCAGCCACAGCGACGATTTCACCTGCTGCGCCAGGCTCACGGTATGTTCCGGCACCTTACCTTTGCACATCACATAGACGACAAACATCACGATTTGCAGCCCCAACAGCCACGAGAGCGTATTCCAGCCGGACCAGTAGACAATCAGCGCCGAGATCATAAACGATACCGGGCCGATGATGCCGAAGGCGCGCACGCGGAACGGCCGCGGCAGATCCGGCGCGTTGCGGCGCAGCCCGGCGGCGGTTACCGGGGCGATGGCGTAGCTCAGCACCAGGGCAGCCGACACCACGCTAATCAGCTGTTCCCAGGAGGGGAACGGCAGCGTCCAGAAAATCGACAGTCCAAAAGTCAGCCATAGCGCCGGGCGCGGAATACCGGACGTTTTATCAATATGGGTAAAGGCTTTAAAGAAGGTACCCGCCTTCGCCCAGCCGTAGATCACCCGCGGCGTCGCGTTCATATAGATATTGCCGGTGCCGCTCGGGGAGATGATCGCATCGCTTATCACCATAAAGGCCAGCCAGCCCATGCCGAGGGTAATAGCGATATCGCGATACGGCAGCGAGAACTGTTTGCTCACCTCGGCCCAACCGCCGCTCAGCATCTCGGTAGGGATACTGCCAAGGAACGCCAGCTGCAGCAGCACGTAGATAATCGTCGACAGCACCACTGATAAAATCAACGCAATAGGGATAGTCCGCTGCGGCTTTTGCACTTCGCTGGCTACCGAGATAATCGGCGTCAATCCCAGATAAGCGAAGATAATTCCCCCCGCGCTGATGGCCGCTTCCACCCCGGACATGCCGAATGGCGCAATACCCTGAGCGTGCAGGTTCTCCGGTTTAAAGAAGGCGAATAGCGTCACCACCACCAGCAGCGGCACCAGAAACTTGAGCACGCTGATGAAGTTGTTCGACCGGGCGAAGGTCTTGACGCTGTAGTAGTTCAGCGCAAAGAAGAAACAGAGCAGCAGGAACTGCACCACCCACCCCAGCAGCGTCGGTGAACTGGAACCCGGCTGGGTCAACGCCGGAAACCAGGCCGCGGCATATTGCCGGGCGGCGACGATTTCAATCGAGATCAGGCTGGAGAACGCGATCAGGGTGATGAACCCCAGCAGATAGCCCATCAGCTCGCCGTGGGAAAAGACCGGGTAGCGAATAATGCCGCCGGCGCGCGGCAGCGCCGCCCCCAGCTCGCAGTAGACAATCCCCAGTAGCAATACCGCAAAGCCGCCGATCACCCACGACGCGATCCCGGCCGGACCGGCGATAGAGGCCACGTGGCTGGCGGCGAATAACCATCCGGAGCCGAAAATCGCGCCCAGGCCGATAAACGTGAGATCGGTCAGGGTCAGCTGTTTTTTAAACTTACCCGACTCAACAACGCGGGTTTGACTGTTATGCGTAGTGTGAATGGTCATGGTGATGCCCTTGCGTCAATGAGAGGAAGAAATCGCTTCCCGGGTCCACTGGCCGTTGACCAGGCGCAGCAGGTTCAAAGGGTTCGCATCCTGCAGCGCCGGCGGTAACAGGGCGGCGGGCGCATTCTGCAGACAGACCGGGCGCAGAAAGCGTTCAATCGCCCGGCTGCCAACCGAGGTCCCGCGCGCGTCGGTGGTCGCCGGCCACGGGCCGCCGTGGACCATCGCATCGCACACTTCCACGCCGGTGGGATAACCGTTAAACAGTACCCGTCCGGCTTTTTCGCAAAGCAGCGGTAGCAGGCTCGCCGCCAGCGGGCCATCATCCGCCTCGGCATGCAGCGTCGCGGTGAGCTGCCCCTGCAGCGCTTTCACCACCGCCTGCAGCTGGGCCATGTCGTCCACTTCCACCAGTAGCGATAACGGGCCGAAAACCTCAGTCTGCAGCAGCGTATCCTGCGCCAGTAGATCCTCGGCCTGAGCCTGCCACAGCAGGGTCTGCGCCTGCCCGGCGCCGGCAGCGATGCCGCTCGCCAGCTTCTCGATACGCGGGTGCACCGCCAGCGCCGCCACGCCCTGGCGGTAGTGCTGAAGGGTCGGCGCATTGAGCAACACCTGCGGCGAAGAGCCCGCTACCGTCGCGCACAGCGCCGACTTAAAGCGTTCCAGCCCGGCGCCGCGCAGCGCCAGAATCAACCCCGGACGGGTACAGAACTGGCCGCCGCCGAGGGTGAATGACGCCACCAGCTCGTTCGCCAGCGCCTCGGCCCGCGTCTGCAGCGCCTGCGGCAGAATAATCAATGGGTTAATCGCCGACATTTCAGCAAACAGCGGGATTGGCTGCGGGCGCTGCTGCGCCAGCTGATACAGCGCCTTACCACCGGCCAGCGAACCGGTAAAGCCAACGGCCTGAATCGCCGGATGGCGGACCAATTCGGCGCCAATATCGGTCCCGAAAATCATATTGAATACGCCGCCGGGTAAACCGCACCGCACTACCGCCCGGACGATCGCTTCAGCGGTCAGCTCGGCAGTGGCCATATGGCCCGGATGGGCCTTCACCACTACCGGGCAGCCAGCCGCCAGCGCCGAGGCGGTATCGCCGCCGGCGGTGGAAAAGGCCAACGGAAAGTTGCTGGCGCCAAACACCGCCACCGGCCCTAACGCCTGCTGATACTGGCGCAGGTCCGGGCGCGGCAGCGGCTGACGGTCGGCTAAGGCGGTATCAATACGGGCGGCGAAGGTATCGCCGCGCTGAATCACGCCAGCAAACATTCTCAGCTGGCCGCTGGTGCGCGCCCGTTCACCCTGCAGCCGCGCCAGCGGCAGCGCGGTCTCCTGTCCGGCGAGTGCAAAAAACGCCTCGCCCAGCGTATCCAGTTCATCTGCAATGGCGTTGAGAAAGCGCGCCCGCTGCTGCGGCGTGGTTTGTGAATAGACGGCAAAGGCCTGCTGCGCGGCTTCTGCGGCCTGAGCGGCTTCCTCGCGTGAAGCCGGATAAAAGCGGTGGCCGGTGGCTTCGCCGTCCACCGCCCGTAGGCTCAATAGCGTCGCCTCACCGCTGGCAATGCGGCGTCCGGCAATAAACTGCCGTCCCGCCGTGGTCTGAGATGCATTCATATTGACTCCTGTGCTCAGAGGCCGACATCCGGCAGCGTCGGACGCGTCGCCAGCGCCTGTTCAACGATCGCCACCACCTGCTGGCGCGTTTCGCCTTCCAGCGCCAGACGCGGCGGACGGGTAATGGCGCTACCGCGGCCCAGCAACTCTTCACACAGCTTGATGCACTGCACCAGATCCGGACGCGCATCGAGATGCAGCAGCGGCATGAACCAGCGGTACAGCGCCATCGCCTCTTCGTAACGCTGCTGACGGGCGAGACGGAATAACGTTTCCCCTTCGCGCGGGAAGGCGTTGGACATCCCGGAGATCCAGCCTTCCGCGCCGACGGCGATGCTTTCCACCACCACGTCATCCAGCCCGGCAAACAGCACGAAGCGGTCGCCAACGGTGTTACGCAGGTCGATAAAGCGGCGGGTATCGCCGGAGGAGTCTTTAAAGCAGACGATGTTGTCGCAGTCGGTCAGGGTGGCGAGAATGTCCGGCGTCACGTCGTTTTTGTAAATCGGCGGGTTGTTGTAGACCATAATCGGCAGGTCGGTAGCGCTCGCCACGCTGCGGAAGTGGGCCGCGGTTTCATGCGGTTTTGAGGAGTAGACCAGCGCCGGCATCACCATGATCCCGTCGACGCCGACGCGCTCCGCCTCTTTCGCCATTTTCTGGGCAAAGGCGGTGGTGAACTCGGCCACCCCGGCGATAACCGGAATTTTGCCGCCGGCGGCATCCTTCGCCACCTCGATAATCTGCAGTTTTTCATCGGTGCTCAGCGAGGTGTTTTCACCGACGCTGCCGCACACCACCAGCCCGGAAACGCCATCTTTCACCAGGTTTTTCATCACCGCGTGAGTGGCGTCTAAATCGAGGGAGTAATCGCTACGAAACTGCGTGCTGACCGCCGGGAATACGCCGCTCCAGTGAATCGCTTTTTTGCTCATGCTCGGTTCCTTGTCGTCATTTTGTTAAGTCGAAGTGAATGAATGGTGAATATTCACTGACAGATTGACGTGTCGCGGAACCGGCGGCTTGTCGGTTTTCCCTCAATACGATGACGAAATTAGCACAGTCGGCAAAAGTGTGAGCCAGCGTTTATCCGAGCAGCGTGAGGCGAAAATCGCGCGGCGTCGAGCCGGTCATCGCCTTGAACTGGCGGCTAAAAGCGCTGTGATCGGTATAGCCGCACTGCAGGGCGATATCGGTAATCGGCGTATCGCCGGCCAGCAGTTCGGTGGCTTTTTCCAGCCGCACTTTGTGGATCATCTGCCGCGGGGTGAGATGAAAGATCCGCTTGCAGTAGCGTTCGATCTGCGCAATCGACATCCCGCTTAAGGCGGTTAACTCTTCCATGGCGATCGGCCGGTGATAGTGGCGGCGGATATGATCGTCGACGATCGCCAGCCGCTGCCATGCCGGATGGCGGGCGTGGGCCTCCTGCAGATCGTGCGAGATCCCGGCCATGCCGATCACCTGGCCGCTGATATCGCGTAGCGCCAGTTTCTGCGTCAGGCACCAGCCGCGCTCGCGGCCGTTGTAGAGATGCATTTCCAGCTGATCGCGCAGGGTCACGCCTTCCCGTAGTACCCGAAGATCCTGCTCGGTGTAACCCTGGCCCAGCGCGGAAGGAAAGACATCGGCGGAGGTTTTGCCCAGCAGCGAGGAGACGCTTTTAAAACCACAGCGGCGGGCCAGCGTCAGGTTCGCCAACAAATAACGCGCCTGGCGATCTTTGATAAAAAAGACCACATTAGGAATGGCATTGAGCAGGGGCGCAATCAGCGCCAGCGCATTCAGCAGCGCCGGCATATTTTCCGGCCGCTGGCGCGCCAGCCCTTCGCAGATCTGGCTCAGCTCATCGACGGCCAGCTCAGGTTGGTTAACCGCGCGCGGCGGCGCCGCATCAGAAACACCGATCATAAGGCCTCCTCATGGTAAGTGACCGAAGGATATTTATTCACTTTCCGTTAACACCACAAGCAGCAAGCGCTGGATTTGCGATCCTGGATCCGCTTTACGCCTTCCCCTAATTTAGCCACTGGCGCAATGGTCACTTTCGGTTTACCACAGCATTAAGCAAATGATTAATAAGAAATAACTATGTGAAATAGAAATATACTGCGCTCAGTACTATGCAGATTTCGTCATTTTCTCTGACGAAAGCGCTCAAGCAGGCCGGGAAAGGTTGCGCCAGCATGATGAAACATGTTGTTAACTTCCGGAGAGTCTGATGACCGCGCCACGCCCCCCTGTTACGCTGAGAGCTATCGATTCACATACCGGCGGCGAACCGACCCGCCTGATCGTTGACGGCTTCCCTGACCTCGGCGACGGCAGCATGGCGGAGCGCCGCGACCGCTTCGCCCGCGACTTCGACCATTGGCGTCAGGCGGCCATTCTTGAACCGCGCGGCAATGACGTACTGGTCGGCGCGCTGCTGTGCAAACCGGTCTCGGCGGCGGCTACCGCTGGGGTGATTTTCTTCAACAACGCCGGTTTTCTGAATATGTGCGGCCACGGCACCATCGGGCTTATCGCCTCGCTGGCCTGGCTTGGGCGTATCAAGCCTGGCGTACATCTGATTGAAACGCCGGTCGGCGACGTAAGCGCCACGTTGCACGACGATGGCAGCGTATCGGTGCAAAACGTCCCGGCCCGTCGCTGGAAAAAACAGATCCGCGTTGAAACCGCGCTGGGTCCCGTCATCGGCGATATTGCCTGGGGCGGTAACTGGTTTTTCCTGATTAACGACCACCCGTTCGCCATTACCCCCGAACAAATTCCACAGCTCACCGACTACGCCTGGGCAGTGCGCGAGGGGCTGGAAGCCGCGGGGATCTGCGGCGACGACGGCGGCGTTATCGACCATATCGAACTCTTCGCCGATGACGATACCGCCGACAGCCGCAGCTTCGTACTCTGCCCGGGAAAGGCCTGGGATCGCTCGCCGTGCGGTACCGGCACCAGCGCCAAGCTGGCCTGTCTGGCGCAGGATGGCAAGCTGCAGCCGGGGGAAATATGGCGTCAGGCCAGCATCATCGGCAGCCAGTTTACCGCCAGCTACCAGCGCACCGCGGAAGGCATCATCCCCACGATCCGCGGCGAAGCCTGGATCTGCGGCGATAACCAATTGATCCTCAACCCTGACGATCCCTTCTGCTGGGGGATCGCGCCGTGAAGCAGTGCGACGTCATCGTGATCGGCGCCGGGATCATCGGCGCCGCCTGCGCGTGGCAGCTGGCGAAGCGGGGGCAAAGCGTGACGCTTATCGATAACGGTCAGCCCGGCGCCACGGCGGCCGGTATGGGTCATCTGGTGTGCATGGATGATGACCCCGCCGAGCTTGCCTTGTCGGCGTGGTCGCTGGAACGCTGGCGCGCTATCACGCCGCGGATGCCCGACAATTGCGCCTGGCGCGGCTGCGGCACGCTGTGGCTGGCGGAAAGCGAAGAAGAGATGACCGTCGCCGACGACAAACAGCGGCGGATGGCCGGCCATCAGGTGCACAGCGAACTCCAGACTCCGCAGCAGATCGCCGGGCGCGAGCCGCTGCTGCGCGGCGGGCTGGCCGGCGGGCTGTGGGTGCCGGGCGATGGCATCGTCTACGCGCCGAACGTCGCCCGCTGGTTGATTACCGATGCCGGAGACCATCTTACCTGCCTGCGCGATAGCGTACAGACGATTGACGAGCCGCAGGTGCTGCTCGCCAGCGGCCAACGGCTACAGGCGCGAGCGATCGTGGTGGCCTGCGGCCTTGAAGCCAATGTGCTGTTAGCGGAAAACTGGCTGCGACCGAAAAAAGGCCAACTGGCGATTACCGATCGCTATCGGCCGCTAGTGCAGCACCAGCTGGTTGAACTGGGCTACGGCGCCAGCGCCCACGGCGGCGGCACCTCAGTGGCGTTTAACCTTCAGCCGCGGCCCACCGGCCAGCTGCTGATTGGCTCTTCGCGTCAGTTTGATAACCGCGAGCGCGAGTTGGATCTGCCCCTGCTGGCGCAGATGCTCGATCGCGCCCGCCATTTCGTGCCGGCGCTGGCGACGTTGAATATCATCCGCTGCTGGAGCGGCCTGCGCGCCGCCTCGCAGGATGGCAACCCGCTGATCGGCCCGCACCCCGCTCGCCGTGGCGTATGGTTAGCGCTGGGCCATGAAGGGCTGGGCGTCACCACCGCGCCGGCCACGGCCGAACTGCTGGCGGCGCAGATCCTCGATGAACGCAGCTCACTGGCGCCCGACGCCTGGCTCCCGGTACGTTTGTGTCAACAGGAGGCGATTGCATGAAGGCCACTCTCAACATCACCGTCGATGGCCAGCCTCTGACGGTGCCGGAAGGGATCAGCGTGGCGGCGGCGCTGGCGTTGACCGGCGACCCCACCACCCGCCAGGCGGTTAACGGCGAGCTCCGCGCGCCGTTTTGCGGCATGGGCGTCTGCCAGGAGTGCCGGATCGCCGTCGATGGCCTACGGGTGCTGGCCTGCCAGACCCTGTGCCGGGCCGGTATGCAAATAGAAAGGAGCCGCGATGAACACGCTGCGCTGTGACATTTTAATCCTCGGCGCCGGCCCCGCCGGCATGGCGGCCGCACTCTCCGCCGCCGCCTGCGATAAACAGGTCATCATCCTCGACGATAACCCCGCCCCTGGCGGACAAATCTGGCGCGCGGGTCCGCAGGCGACGCTGCCCGCCCTGGCCCGGCGCTATCGCGACGCCGTCGCCGCGTCTGCCGCCATCCGGGTAGTGAACGGCGCGCGGCTGATTGCCCGCCCTTCCGCGCACAGCGTGCTGTTTGAAACCGCCGACGGCGGCGGCGTGGTTTACTGGCAGAAACTGATCCTCTGCTGCGGCGCGCGCGAGCTGTCGCTGCCCTTTCCCGGCTGGACCTTACCCGGCGTGACCGGCGCGGGCGGCCTGCAGGCGCAAATCAAACAGGGCCTGACGCTGAAAGGTGAAAAGGTGGTGATTGCCGGCAGCGGTCCGCTACTGCTGGCGGTGGCGGAGACGGTGAACAAGGCCGGAGGCGACGTGACGAATATCATTGAGCAAGCGCCGCTCCCGGCGCTGCTGCGCTTCGCCAGCGGTCTGTGGCGCTGGCCGCAGAAGCTGCGCCAGTTAGCGACGCTGGCCCCGAAAGGCTATCTGAGCGGCGCGCAGGCGATCCGCGCTCACGGTACAACGCGGCTGGAAGCCGTTACGCTTCGCCAGCGCGGCGTCGAGCGGACTATCGCCTGCGATCGGCTGGCTATCGGCTACGGGCTGATACCCAATATCGAGACGGCGCTGCTGTTCGGCTGCGCCACGGCGCAGGAGGCGATACAGGTTAACCGCTGGCAGCAGACCAGCATCGCGGATATCTACGCCGCCGGCGAGTGCACCGGTTTCGGCGGTAGCGAACTGGCGTTGGCGGAGGGCGAAATCGCCGGTTTTGCCGCCGCCGGGGCCAGCCATCAAGCGCAGGCGTTATTTGCCCGTCGCGCCCGCTGGCAGCGTTTCGCCGCAGCAATCAACCGTACCTTCCGGCTGAGGGAGTCCTTGAAAAACGCCGCAACGCCGGAGAGCCTGCTGTGCCGCTGCGAAGATGTGCGCTGCGGCGACGTTGACGCCGCCGGGGGCTGGCCGCAGGCCAAACTCACCCAGCGCTGCGGAATGGGCGCCTGTCAGGGGCGCACCTGCGCCGCCAGCGCCCGCTGGTTGTACGGCTGGCCGCTGCCGCAGCCGAGAGAACCGCTGGCCCCCGCCCGCGCGGAAACGCTTATTGCCCTCGCCCCGCCGAGCGCCGAGCCGTAACCGCTACTCTTCTTCATCACCGCGCGCGGCAGGGACGCCAAGCGCAATAAACTCCTCCAGCAGCGTGGTCAGCTGGCGCATCTTTTCCGTGGTGAACTGGGCCTCCAGCAGGCGATAGGTTTCTTCCACCTCCGCCTGAGCGCTTTCGTACAGCGCGGTACCGGCAGGCGTCAGCGAAACGTACAGTTTGCGCTGATCGTTAACCGGCTTTAAGCGCAGCACCAGCCCATCCCGCTCCATGCGGGTCAAAATCCCGGTCAGGCTGGGGCGCAGGATACAGGCGCGAAAGGCCAGATCGTGAAAATCCATCGACGGGTGTTCGGCAAGAATACGTACGATCCGCCACTGCTGCTCGGTGAGATTGTGCCGTTTGACGATCGGCCGAAAGTAGGCCATCGCTGCCTCACGCGCCTGCAACAAGGCAATGGTTAATGAATCATGCATAGTATCCCCTCAACGGCCTCATCAAAAACTTATTAACAACTTAATAATTAGCGTTAATCCTGCCATGTACAACCGGTTTCTGCACCTGAAAAGTACCAGCCCTCTAATGAAAATTTCTTAATCCATTGATTAACAACCAATAAGTTATTGATGTGTAAATATTGTGTTAATCCGATCACAAAACATTCACTTCCAGTTGCTAAACCTCTACGCAAAGCATAAAAGATGATCATTAACATATTAATGAAATCCCTTCGAATCCGAAATCAGTACCAGAGGAGTGGTGAATGAAAGGTACCATCTTCGCCGTTGCGCTCAATCATCGCAGCCAGCTCGACGCCTGGCGCGAAGCGTTTCAACAGGCCCCCTACAAGACGCCGCCGAAAACCGCGGTCTGGTTCATCAAACCCCGTAATACCGTGATTGGCGACGGCGAAGCCATTCCCCATCCGCAGGGCGAGACCGTACAAAGCGGCGCGACGGTGGCGCTGATTGTCGGCAAAACCGCGCGTAAAGTGGCGGCAGAAGAGGCGGCGAACTATATCGCCGGCTACGCGCTGGCTAACGACGTTAGCCTGCCGGAAGAGAGTTTTTATCGCCCGGCGATCAAGGCCAAATGCCGCGATGGCTTCTGCCCCATCGGCGCGCTGTCGGCGGTGCGCAACGTCGATAACCTGACCATCATCACCGAAATCAACGGCCGCGAGGCGGATAGCTGGCATACCGGCGATCTGCAGCGTAACGCCGCGCAGCTGCTTAGCGCCTTAAGCGAGTTCGCTACCCTCAATCCCGGCGACGCGATCCTTATCGGCACGCCCCACTCCCGCGTCACGCTGCGCCCCGGCGACCGCGTACGTATTCTCGCCGACGGTTTCCCGGCGCTCGAAAACCCGGTTGTCGCAGAAGGAGAGCTGGCATGAAACAGGCACGCATTGAATGGCAAGGACAGGTACGCGACGTGCTGGTCGATGAACGCGACCAGGTGCGCCTGCCCGATGGCACGGTATTGAAAGAAGGTGAATTCCGCTGGCTGCCGCCCGCCGACGGCACGCTGTTCGCGCTGGGGCTCAACTACGCCGACCACGCCAGCGAGCTGGAGTTTAAACCGCCAACCGAGCCATTGGTGTTCATCAAAGCGCCGAACACCTTTATTGGCCACCAGCAGCAGTCGGTACGCCCGGATAACGTCGAATACATGCACTACGAAGCCGAACTGGTGGTGGTGATCGGGAAAACCGCGCGCCGCGTCAGCGAAGCCGAGGCCATGTACTATGTCGCTGGCTATACCCTGTGCAACGACTACGCGATCCGCGACTATCTGGAAAACTACTACCGCCCGAACCTGCGGGTAAAAAGCCGCGACACCCTGACGCCGATCGGCCCGTGGATCGTCGCCAAAGAGGCGATCCCGGATCCGCATAATCTGGCCCTGCGTACCTGGGTCAACGGCGAACTGCGCCAGCAGGGCACCACCGCCGATCTGATCTTCAGCATCCCGTTCCTCATCGCTTATTTAAGCGAATTTATGACCCTGCAACCGGGCGACATGATCGCCACCGGCACGCCGAAAGGGCTATCCGATGTGGTGCCGGGCGATGAGGTGATCGTTGAAGTCGAGGGCGTGGGCCGCCTGGTCAACCATATCATCAGCCAGCAAGCGTATGAGGAGACACTGTCATGAAAAAGATTAACCATTGGATCAACGGTAAAAACGTTGCCGGCGCAGACTATTTTCATACCACCAACCCGGCCACCGGCGAGGTACTGGCTGAAGTCGCCTCCGGCGGCGAAGCCGAAATCAACCAGGCGGTAGCGGCGGCGAAAGAGGCCTTCCCGAAGTGGGCTAACCTGCCGATGAAAGAGCGCGCGCGCCTGATGCGCCGCCTGGGCGATCTGATCGATCAGAACGTCCCGGAGATCGCGGCGATGGAAACTGCCGATACCGGCCTGCCTATCCACCAGACCAAAAACGTGCTGATCCCGCGCGCCTCACACAATTTCGAATTTTTCGCCGAAGTATGCCAGCAGATGAACGGCAAGACCTATCCGGTCGACGACAAGATGCTCAACTACACCCTCGTGCAGCCGGTTGGCGTCTGCGCGCTGGTGTCGCCGTGGAACGTGCCGTTTATGACCGCCACCTGGAAGGTGGCGCCGTGCCTGGCGCTGGGCAATACCGCGGTGCTGAAAATGTCCGAGCTGTCGCCGCTGACCGCCGATCGTCTGGGCGAACTGGCGCTGGAAGCCGGGATCCCGGCTGGCGTGCTCAACGTGGTGCAGGGCTATGGCGCCACCGCTGGCGACGCGCTGGTACGCCATCATGATGTGCGCGCCGTCTCCTTCACCGGCGGCACCGCCACCGGCCGCAACATTATGAAAAACGCCGGCCTGAAAAAGTACTCCATGGAGCTGGGCGGAAAATCGCCGGTGCTGATTTTTGAAGACGCCGATATTGAGCGGGCGCTCGACGCCGCGCTGTTCACCATTTTCTCGATCAACGGCGAACGCTGCACCGCCGGTTCACGCATTTTCATTCAGCAGAGTATTTATCCGGAGTTCGTCAAGCGCTTCGCCGAGCGCGCCAACCGCCTGCGCGTAGGCGATCCGACCGATCCGAATACCCAGGTCGGCGCGCTGATTAGCAAGCAGCACTGGGAGAAAGTGTCCGGCTACATTCGCCTCGGTATCGAAGAGGGCGCCACCCTGCTGGCCGGCGGCGCGGATAAACCGTCCGACCTGCCGGCGCATCTGAAAGCCGGCAACTTCCTGCGCCCGACGGTACTGGCAGATGTCGACAACCGCATGCGCGTCGCCCAGGAAGAGATTTTTGGCCCGGTTGCCTGCCTGCTGCCGTTCAAAGACGAAGCGGAAGGGCTGCGCCTGGCTAACGATGTGGAGTACGGCCTGGCGTCGTACATCTGGACCCAGGACGTCAGCAAAGTGCTGCGTCTGGCGCGCGGTATTGAAGCCGGGATGGTGTTCGTCAACACCCAGAACGTGCGCGACCTGCGTCAGCCGTTCGGCGGCGTGAAGGCCTCCGGCACCGGCCGCGAAGGCGGCGAGTACAGCTTTGAAGTGTTCGCCGAAATGAAAAACGTCTGCATCTCGATGGGCGACCATCCGATCCCGAAATGGGGAGTCTGATATGGGTAAGTTAGCGTTAGCAGCAAAAATCACTCACGTGCCGTCGATGTATCTGTCTGAGCTGCCGGGGAAAAACCACGGCTGCCGTCAGGGCGCGATCGACGGGCATAAAGAAATTGGCAAGCGCTGCCGTGAAATGGGCGTCGATACCATTATCGTGTTCGACACCCACTGGCTGGTCAACAGCGCCTACCACATCAACTGTGCCGACCATTTCCAGGGCGTCTACACCAGTAACGAACTGCCGCATTTTATTCGCGACATGACCTACGACTACGACGGCAACCCGGAGCTGGGCCAGCTTATCGCCGACGAGGCGGTGAAGCTTGGCGTACGCGCCAAAGCGCACAATATCCCCAGCCTGAAGCTGGAGTACGGCACCCTGGTGCCGATGCGCTACATGAATAGCGATAAGCATTTCAAAGTGGTGTCCATTTCGGCCTTCTGTACCGTTCACGATTTTGCCGACAGCCGCAAGCTGGGCGAAGCCATCCTCAAAGCCATTGAGAAATACGACGGCACCGTGGCAGTGCTGGCCAGCGGTTCGCTGTCGCACCGCTTTATCGACGACCAGCGCGCCGAAGAGGGGATGAACAGCTATACCCGCGAGTTTGACCATCAGATGGATGAGCGGGTGGTGAAGCTGTGGCGCGAGGGCAAATTCAAAGAGTTCTGCACCATGCTGCCGGAGTATGCCGACTACTGCTACGGCGAAGGCAACATGCACGACACGGTGATGCTGCTCGGTCTGCTGGGTTGGGATAAATACGACGGCAAGGTGGAGTTTATCACCGAGCTGTTCGCCAGCTCCGGTACCGGCCAGGTTAACGCCGTGTTCCCGCTGCCGGCGCAGGCGTAAGGAGGCTGTATGCCGCATTTTATCGCCGAATGTACCGACAACATCCGCGAACAGGCCGATCTGCCAGGGCTGTTCGCCAAAGTCAACGAGGCGCTGGCCGCCACCGGCATCTTCCCGATCGGTGGGATCCGCAGCCGCGCCCACTGGCTGGATACCTGGCAGATGGCCGACGGCAAGCAGGATTACGCCTTCGTGCATATGACCCTGAAGATCGGCGCCGGCCGTAGCCTGGAGAGCCGTCAGGACGTGGGCGATATGTTGTTCGCGCTGATCAAAGCCCACTTTGCCGCTCTGATGGAGAGCCGCTATCTGGCGCTGTCGTTCGCCATGGAAGAGCTCGACCCGACGCTGAACTACAAACAGAACAACGTGCACGCGTTATTTAAATAATGTGCAAATTGCCCGGTGGCGCTGCGCTTACCGGGCCTACAACGGCCATGAATTTGTAGGCCGGATAAGCGAAGCGCCATCCGGCAATACAATGCCACAGGAATCACTATGCTCGATAAACAGACCCGCACCCTGATTGCCCAGCGGCTGAACCAGGCCGAAAAACAGCGTGAACAGATCCGCGCGATCTCGCTGGATTATCCGTCGATCACCATTGAGGACGCCTACGCCGTCCAGCGCGAATGGGTCGAAATGAAGATCGCCGAAGGCCGCGTGCTCAAAGGTCATAAGATTGGCCTGACCTCTAAAGCGATGCAGGCCAGTTCGCAGATCAGCGAGCCGGACTACGGCGCGCTGCTCGACGATATGTTCTTCCACGACGGCAGCGATATTCCCACCGACCGCTTTATCGTGCCGCGGATCGAAGTCGAGCTGGCCTTCGTGCTGGCCAAACCGCTGCGCGGCCCGAACTGCACGCTGTTTGATGTCTATAACGCCACCGACTACGTTATCCCGGCGCTGGAGCTTATCGACGCGCGCTGCCACAACATCGACCCGGAAACCCAGCGTCCGCGCAAAGTGTTCGACACCATCTCCGATAACGCCGCCAACGCCGGGGTGATCCTCGGCGGCCGGCCGATTAAACCGGATGAGCTCGACCTGCGCTGGATCTCCGCCCTGCTGTATCGCAACGGCGTGATTGAAGAGACCGGCGTCGCCGCGGGCGTGCTGAACCACCCGGCCAACGGCGTGGCCTGGCTGGCCAACAAACTGGCGCCGTACGATGTCCAGCTCGAAGCCGGGCAGATTATCCTCGGCGGCTCGTTCACCCGCCCGGTCCCGGCGCGCAAGGGCGATACCTTCCACGTCGACTACGGCAACATGGGCGCCATCAGCTGCCGCTTTGTTTGAGGAGAGCAAGATGAACAACGCATTTAAAGAGGCGCTCAAGGCCGGGCGTCCGCAAATCGGCCTGTGGCTTGGGCTGTGCAGCAGCTACAGCGCCGAACTGCTGGCCGGCGCGGGCTTCGACTGGCTGCTGATCGACGGCGAACACGCGCCCAATAATGTACAAACGGTGCTGACCCAGCTTCAGGCCATTGCGCCCTACCCCAGCCAGCCGGTGGTGCGTCCGTCGTGGAACGATCCGGTACAGATCAAACAGCTGCTGGACGTCGGCGCACAGACCCTGCTGGTGCCGATGGTGCAGAACGCCGAAGAAGCGCGGCTGGCGGTCAGATCCACTCGCTACCCGCCTGCCGGCATCCGCGGCGTCGGCAGCGCGCTGGCCCGCGCCTCGCGCTGGAATCGCGTCCCGGATTATATCCACCGGGCCAACGACGCTATGTGCGTCCTGGTGCAGATTGAGACCCGCGAAGCGCTGAAAAATCTGCCGCAGATCCTCGATGTCGACGGGGTGGACGGCGTGTTTATCGGTCCGGCGGATCTCAGCGCCGATATGGGCCATGGCGGCAATCCACAGCACCCGGAAGTGCAGGCCGCTATCGAAGATGCCATCCAGCAAATCCGTCAGGCCGGCAAGGCGCCGGGGATCCTGATGGCCAATGAACAGCTGGCGAAACGCTATCTCGAACTGGGCGCGCTGTTCGTCGCCGTCGGCGTCGATACCACTCTGCTGGCCCGCGGCGCAGAAGCGCTGGCGGCGCGGTTTGGCGCGGAAAAAACTGCCCTGGGTTCGTCAGGCGTCTACTAACGCCGGGTGATGCTACGCTCACCCGGCCTGGAGCAGCAACGAATCGCAAACCCGGTAAACGCAGCGCCACCGGGCAACCCGCAGTACCCGACAAAATTCCCATTAGAGGAAAATAATAATGAGCGATACATCACCTGCCATCCCGGAAAAGTTCGATCCGGCGAACCAGCACAAACAGCTGACGGCACAGCAGCAGTCGGTTATCAACAAGCTCTTCCGCCGTCTGATCGTATTTTTATTCGTCCTGTTTATCTTTTCGTTTTTAGACCGGATCAATATCGGCTTTGCCGGATTAACCATGGGGCAGGATCTGGGCCTCAACGCCACCATGTTTGGCCTGGCCACCACCCTGTTTTACGCCACCTACGTCATTTTTGGCATTCCCAGCAACGTAATGCTCAGCATCGTCGGCGCACGACGCTGGATCGCCACCATCATGGTGCTGTGGGGCATCGCCTCTACCGCCACCATGTTCGCCACCGGGCCGAAAAGTCTCTATGTCCTGCGCATGCTGGTGGGGATCACCGAGGCCGGTTTCCTGCCGGGTATCCTGCTGTACCTGACCTACTGGTTCCCGGCCTTTTTCCGCGCCCGCGCTAACGCGTTGTTTATGATTGCGATGCCGGTAACCACCGCGCTGGGATCGATCGTCTCCGGCTATATCTTGTCCCTCGATGGTCTGCTGAACCTGCACGGCTGGCAGTGGCTGTTCCTGCTGGAAGGCTTCCCGTCGGTGCTGCTCGGCATTATGGTCTGGTTCTGGCTGGATGATTCGCCGTCGAAGGCCAGGTGGCTGACGGCGGAGGACAAAAAATGTCTGCAGGAGATGATGGATAACGATCGCCTGACCCTGGTGCAGCCGGAAGGGGCGATCAGCCATCACGCCATGCAGCAGCGCAGCCTGTGGCGCGAAGTCTTTACTCCGATCGTGCTGATGTACACCCTCGCCTACTTCTGCCTGACCAATACGCTCAGCGCGATCAGCATCTGGACGCCGCAGATCCTCAAAAGCTTTAACGAAAGCAGCAGCAATATCACCATCGGCCTGCTGGCGGCGATCCCGCAGATTTGTACCATTCTCGGGATGATCTACTGGAGCCGCCACTCCGATAAGCACCAGGAGCGGAAGCATCATACCGCCCTGCCGTTCCTGTTCGCCGCCGCGGGCTGGCTGCTGGCATCAGCTACCGATCATAACCTGATCCAGTTGCTCGGGATCGTAATGGCCTCCACCGGATCGTTTAGCGCTATGGCTATTTTCTGGACCACGCCGGATCAGTCCATCAGCCTGCGTGCCCGGGCGATCGGTATCGCGGTGATCAACGCCACCGGCAATATCGGATCGGCGCTCAGTCCCTTTATGATCGGCTGGCTGAAGGATATTACCGGCAGCTTCAGCAGCGGGCTGTGGTTCGTCGCCGCACTGCTGGTGATTGGCGCGGTGATCATCTGGGCGATTCCGATGAAGGGCTCGCGCCCTCGCGCGACACCGTAAGGAGCCGCTATGTGCCAAAGCCCAATCGCCAATATCGATATCAATAAAGAGTACGACGAGAGTCTGGGCACCGAAGAGGTGCACTATCAGTCGTTCTCCCGTATGGCGGCCTTTTTTGGCCGCGACATGCAGGCGCATCGCCACGACCGCTATTTCCAGATGCACTACCTTGATACCGGGCAGATTGAGCTGCAGCTCGATGATCATCGCTATTCGGTGCAGGCGCCGCTGTTTGTGATAACGCCGCCCTCGGTGCCGCATGCCTTTATTACAGAGTCCGATAGCGATGGTCACGTGTTGACGGTGCACGAAGAACTTATCTGGCCGCTGCTGGAGGTGCTTTATCCCGGCACGCGGGAGACCTTCGGCCTGCCGGGGATCTGCCTGTCGCTGGCGGATAAACCCGACGAGCTGGCGGCGCTGGCGCACTACTGGCAGCTGATTCGTCGGGAGTCCACCGCCCAGCTGCCGGGGCGGGAGCATACCCTGGCGCTGCTGGCGCAGGCGGTCTTTACCCTGCTGCTGCGTAATGCCAGGCTCGACGATCACGCCGCCAGCGGGATGCGCGGCGAGCTGAAATTATTCCAGCGCTTTAACCAGATGATCGATAGCCACTTTCATCAACACTGGACGGTACCGGATTACGCCAGGGAGCTGCATCTGACCGAATCGCGGTTGACCGATATCTGTCGCCGCTTCGCTAACCGTTCGCCGAAGCGGCTGATATTCGACCGCCAGCTGCGCGAGGCAAAGCGGCTGCTGCTGTTCTCCGATAGCGCGGTCAATGAGATAGCCTGGCAACTGGGGTTTAAAGATCCCGCCTATTTCGCGCGCTTTTTTAGCCGCCAGGTCGGCTGCTCGCCCAGCAGCTACCGGGCGCAAAAAGTACCGGTGTCGTAATCCCCCGGCGGCGCGGCGCTTACGGGGCTGCGGTCCACAGGGCGGCTCAGCGCCGCGTTGCCCGCCAAACGCTGCCGAGATCACAAAATTCACGCCCGCCTGAAAAGTACCCGTCGTTGTCGCAAACGTCCCTTCACGGCAAGCGCAATAACCGCTTCAATTGAACAACAAAAACAAAACATAAATTTAACATAGCATTCCGATTAATACTGAAGAGGTCACCTATGAAACCTGAAGATTTCCGCGCCGACGCGAAACGCCCGTTAACCGGTGAAGAGTATTTAAAAAGCCTGCAGGATGGCCGCGAAATTTATATTTACGGCGAGCGCGTGAAGGATGTCACCACCCACCCGGCTTTCCGTAATGCCGCGGCTTCTGTCGCTCAGCTGTACGATGCGCTGCACAAACCGGAAATGCAGGATTCCCTGTGCTGGGGCACCGATACCGGCAGCGGCGGCTACACCCATAAATTCTTCCGCGTGGCGAAAAGCGCCGACGATCTGCGCCAGCAGCGCGACGCCATCGCCGAGTGGTCACGCTTAAGCTACGGCTGGATGGGCCGCACCCCGGACTACAAAGCCGCCTTCGGCTGCGCGCTGGGCGCCAACCCGGCGTTTTACGGCCAGTTTGAGCAGAACGCCCGCAACTGGTACACCCGCATTCAGGAAACCGGCCTGTACTTTAACCACGCGATCGTCAACCCGCCGATCGACCGCCACAAGCCGGCCGATGAAGTGAAGGACGTCTACATCAAGCTGGAAAAAGAGACCGATGCCGGGATCATCGTTAGCGGCGCGAAAGTGGTCGCCACCAACTCGGCGCTGACCCACTACAACATGATCGGCTTCGGCTCCGCGCAGGTGATGGGCGAGAACCCGGACTTCGCGCTGATGTTCGTCGCACCGATGGATGCCGAAGGCGTCAAGCTTATCTCCCGCGCCTCCTATGAGATGGTCGCCGGCGCAACCGGATCGCCGTACGACTATCCGCTTTCCAGCCGTTTCGACGAGAACGACGCGATTCTGGTGATGGATAAGGTGCTGATCCCATGGGAGAACGTGCTGATTTACCGCGACTTTGACCGCTGCCGCCGCTGGGCCATGGAAGGCGGTTTCGCCCGCATGTACCCGCTGCAGGCCTGCGTGCGCCTGGCGGTCAAACTGGACTTTATCACCGCCCTGCTGAAGCGCTCTCTGGAATGTACCGGCACCCTCGAATTCCGCGGCGTGCAGGCCGACCTTGGCGAAGTGGTGGCGTGGCGCAACATGTTCTGGGCGTTAAGCGATTCTATGTGCTCGGAAGCGACGCCGTGGGTCAACGGCGCATGGCTGCCGGATCACGCCGCGCTGCAGACCTATCGCGTGATGGCGCCGATGGCCTACGCCAAGATCAAGAACATCATCGAGCGTAACGTCACCAGCGGCCTGATTTATCTGCCGTCCAGCGCCCGCGATCTGAACAACCCGCAGATCGACCAGTATCTGGCGAAGTACGTGCGCGGCTCCAACGGTATGGATCACGTTGAACGTATCAAGATCCTCAAACTGATGTGGGACGCGATCGGCAGCGAATTCGGCGGCCGTCATGAACTGTATGAAATCAACTACTCCGGTAGCCAGGATGAAATTCGCCTGCAGTGTCTGCGCCAGGCGCAGAGCTCCGGCAATATGGACAAAATGATGGCGATGGTTGACCGCTGCCTGTCCGAGTACGACCAGAACGGCTGGACGGTGCCGCATCTGCACAATAACGCTGATATCAACATGTTGGATAAGCTGCTGAAGTAATTCACAGCGGGAGGTCATAATGCAATTAGATGAACAACGCCTGCGTTTTCGCGATGCCATGGCCAGCCTGTCGGCGGCGGTTAACGTTGTCACCACCGCAGGCGAAGCCGGCCGCTGCGGCATTACCGCCACGGCGGTGTGCTCGGTGACGGATACGCCGCCATCGGTAATGGTTTGTATCAACGCCAACAGCGCGATGAACCCGGTGTTTCAGGGCAACGGCAAGTTGTGCATCAACGTGCTGAACCACGAACAGGAAATCATGGCCCGTCACTTCGCCGGGATGACCGGAGTGACGATGGAAGAGCGATTTGCCCTCAGCGGCTGGCAGCAGGGCGCGCTCGGGCAGCCGGTGCTGAAAGGCTCGCTGGCCAGCCTCGAAGGCGAGATTAGCCAGGTGCAAACCATCGGCACCCACCTGGTGTATCTGGTGGAGATCAGGAATATTACCCTGAGCCCGCAAGGGCACGGCCTGATTTACTTTAAACGCCGTTTTCACCCGGTGATGATGGAAATGGAAGTCGCGGTGTAATGGCCTCGCCTGCTCCTCTCCGCCCGGGGAGGAGCCTTATTTTTCATGACCCTCTTCCCGGCCATAATACCCTGTGATCTCAATCACATAATCTCGAGCTGCTCACTTTACCATCCACCGCTTACCCCTTCCAGTAACCGCTTAACCCCCTATACAACCACTCACCCATTTACCCAACTTTACGCGCGCGCTGTTCTGGCAAGATCGAAGGCAGCCTAGCTAATCAATACCTCCATCAACCCTAACTTAAAACCAGACGGCTTCGGCCAATTATTCATCTAATTAACGCCAGGTTTTACTATGGATACCAAAAAACTATTCAAGCACATACCCTGGGTGATTCTGGGAATCATCGGGGCATTTTGCCTCTCAGTCGTCGCCCTGCGCCGCGGTGAGCACGTCAGTGCCCTGTGGATCGTGGTGGCGTCAGTTTCCGTGTACCTTGTCGCCTATCGTTATTACAGCCTGTACATCGCGCAGAAGGTGATGAAGCTCGACCCGACGCGCTCCACGCCGGCGGTGATTAATAACGATGGCCTGAACTACGTGCCGACCAACCGCTATGTGCTGTTCGGCCACCACTTCGCCGCTATCGCCGGCGCCGGCCCGCTGGTCGGCCCGGTACTGGCCGCGCAGATGGGCTATCTGCCGGGTACCCTGTGGCTGCTGGCCGGCGTGGTGCTGGCGGGCGCGGTACAGGACTTCATGGTGCTGTTTATCTCCTCGCGGCGCAACGGCGCCTCGCTGGGCGAGATGATTAAACAGGAAATGGGGCCGGTTCCGGGCTCTATCGCCCTGTTCGGCTGCTTCCTGATTATGATCATCATCCTCGCGGTGCTGGCGCTTATCGTGGTGAAAGCGCTGGCGGAGAGCCCGTGGGGCGTCTTTACCGTCTGCTCGACGGTGCCTATCGCCCTGTTTATGGGTATTTATATGCGCTTCCTGCGCCCTGGCCGCGTCGGTGAAGTGTCGGTTATCGGTATCGTGCTGCTGGTGGCCTCTATCTGGTTCGGCGGCGTGATTGCCCATGACCCGTACTGGGGCCCGGCGCTGACCTTTAAAGACACCACCATCACCTTTACCCTGATTGGCTACGCGTTTATCTCCGCGCTGCTGCCGGTATGGCTGATTCTGGCGCCGCGTGACTATCTGGCCACCTTCCTGAAAATCGGCGTAATCGTCGGCCTGGCGCTGGGGATCGTTATCCTCAACCCGGACCTGAAAATGCCGGCAGTGACCCAGTACATTGATGGTACCGGCCCGCTGTGGAAAGGCGCGCTGTTCCCGTTCCTGTTTATCACCATCGCCTGCGGCGCGGTCTCCGGCTTCCACGCGCTGATCGCCTCCGGCACCACGCCGAAGCTGCTGGCCAACGAAACCGACGCCCGCTTTATCGGCTATGGCGCGATGCTGATGGAGTCGTTCGTCGCCATCATGGCGCTGGTCGCGGCCTCGATTATCGAACCGGGTCTCTACTTCGCGATGAATACCCCGCCGGCGGGCCTTGGCATCGTCATGCCGAACCTGCACGAAATGGGCGGTGAAAACGCGGCGATGATCGCTGCGCAGCTGAAAGAAGTGACCGTCCACGCGGCGGCGACCGTCAGCTCCTGGGGCTTCGTGATTTCACCTGAGCAGATCCTGCAGACGGCGAAAGATATCGGCGAACCTTCCGTACTGAACCGCGCCGGCGGCGCGCCGACGCTGGCCGTCGGTATCGCTCACGTGTTCCACAAAATCATCCCGATGGCAGATATGGGCTTCTGGTACCACTTCGGTATCCTGTTTGAAGCGCTGTTTATCCTCACCGCGCTGGATGCCGGTACCCGCGCAGGCCGCTTTATGCTGCAGGATCTGTTGGGTAACTTCGTGCCGTTCCTCAAAAAAACCGACTCGCTGGTCGCCGGTATTATCGGTACCGCCGGCTGCGTCGGCCTGTGGGGCTACCTGCTGTATCAGGGCGTGGTCGACCCGCTGGGCGGCGTGAAGAGCCTGTGGCCGCTGTTCGGTATTTCTAACCAGATGCTGGCCGCGGTGGCGCTGGTGCTCGGCACGGTGGTACTGATCAAAATGCAGCGCACCAAATATATCTGGGTTACCGTTATTCCAGCTGCGTGGCTGCTGCTGTGCACCACCTGGGCGCTGGGTCTGAAACTGTTCAGCACCAACCCGCAGATGGAAGGCTTCTTCTTTATGGCTCAGCAGTATAAAGAGAAGATTGCCGCCGGCGGCGAGCTGACCGCGCAGCAGGTCGCCAACATGAACCATATCGTGGTTAACAACTACACCAACGCCGGCCTGAGCATCCTGTTCCTGGTGGTGGTGTACAGCATCATCTTCTACGGCATCAAAACCTGGCTCAATGTCCGCAACAATAAGGTGCGCACCGACAAAGAGACTCCGTACGTGCCGGTACCAGAAGGCGGCGTGAAAACCTCGTCACATCATTAACCCTGATGCCGGATAGCGCTACGCTTATCCGGCCTACCAAAAGCGCATTAACGTAGGCCGGATATGGCGCTAGCCGCCATCCGGCTTTATTCGTTATCTGGAACTCACAATGTTTGGTAACTTAGGTCAGGCAAAAAAATATCTCGGTCAGGCGGCGAAAATGCTGATCGGCATTCCGGATTACGACAACTACGTCACCCATATGCAAACCAACCATCCGGATCAGCCGTACATGACTTATGAAGAATTCTTCCGCGAACGCCAGCAGGCCCGCTACGGCGGTGACGGCAAAGGCGGCGTACGCTGCTGTTAATGGAGGCAATAATGGCACCGATTGCAGTCACCCTACTCACCGGTTTTCTTGGCGCGGGAAAAACCACCCTGCTGCGCCATATCCTGAATGAGCAGCACGGTTTCAAAATTGCCGTGATTGAAAACGAATTTGGCGAAGTGTCCGTTGACGATCAGCTGATCGGCGACCGCGCCACGCAGATTAAAACCCTGACCAACGGCTGCATCTGCTGTACGCGCTCCAACGAACTGGAAGACGCCCTGCTCGATCTCCTCGATAGCCGCGATCGCGGCGAAATCGAGTTTGACCGGCTGGTGATTGAATGCACCGGCATGGCCGACCCGGGGCCGATTATTCAAACCTTTTTCTCCCACGAGGTGCTTTGTGAACGCTATCTGCTGGATGGCGTGATCGCCCTGGTCGACGCCGTCCATGCCGACCAGCAGATGGATCAGTTCACCATCGCCCAGTCGCAGGTCGGCTATGCGGACCGCATTCTGCTTACCAAAACCGATGTTGCCGGCGACACCGAAACGCTGCGCGAACGGCTGGCGCGCATCAACGCGCGAGCGCCAATTTATACCGTCATCCACGGCGATATCGATTTAAGCCAGCTCTTTAATACCAGCGGTTTTATGCTGGAAGAGAAGGTTGTCAGCGCAACACCGCGTTTTCATTTTGTGGCAGAAAAGCAGAACGACGTCTCGTCGATTGTGGTCGAGCTCGACTATCCGGTGGATATCAGTGAAGTGTCACGGGTGATGGAAAACCTGCTGCTCTCCTTCGCCGAGCAACTGATGCGCTATAAAGGCATGCTGTGGATCGATGGCGAGCCGAATCGCCTGCTGTTCCAGGGCGTGCAGCGCCTCTACAGCGCCGACTGGGACCGCCCGTGGGGCGATGAAACACCGCACAGCACGCTGGTGTTTATCGGCATTCAGCTACCTGAGGAAGAAATCCGTGCGGCGTTTGCCGGGTTACGACGCTAACCTGCTCGCCTGTTCGCCTGCGCGCTACAGCGCAGGCACCGTTCTCTCCCCTGCTCGTCGTCAAAGACAGGGGACAAAACATCGGCAACGCGTCGAGAAATGTAAATCAACGTTTTTATAAGTAACAGCCGAAATACTTTTGGAAATAATAAGAAACCAAATGAGTAGGATCCTTAATAATTAATGCCCGCCCTGTTCAGTTTCTGTTTAACCCACCCATTAAACCTCGGCTAAACAGGCCAAAGTTGATGATTGACCTCGCCGTAACCCAACGTCTTTACAACATTTTCAAAACACCTTCTCGACAAAAACAGCATATAAAATCGACGTGAGTCACATTTGCAGAGGTAAACATCGCTTGTTAAGGTGCCCTCATACAAACTTATTGACGAGGAGTAAACCATGAAAAAGCGTAATATCCTTATTCTTGCAGCCCTGACCGCGGTCTCTGGTTCCGCCATGGCAGTGGGTTTTACCGTTGAACAGGGTAAAAACTTCACCAACCTGAATATGGAAATGGGTAAATCCTCATCCGGCCTGTATGCCGAAAGCCACTGGCTGAAGAATACCGATGATGGTAGCCAGACCGGCGGCGTTGGCGCAGGCTACAACCTGGAAGTCGGCCCGGTGATGCTCAATGCCGGTGCGAAAGCCATCTACCTGGGGCCGAAAAAAGGTGATAACGGCGTTGCATTCCCGGTCGGCGGCGGAGTGAACGTGGCCCTGACCGACAGCATCCACGTGTTTGGCGAAGGGTATGTCGCGCCGGATGGCCTGAACAACAGCGTGAAAAACTATGTTGAAGCGAACGGCGGCGTAAGCTGGTCCCCGGTTGGTCCACTGACGTTAAAAGTGGGTTACCGCCATGTGAGCGTTGATGGCAAAGAGGGTCGCCCGAACCACACCCTGATTGATGGCGCCTACGTGGGCGGCGGAGTCACCTTCTGATCGAGGCCCACCCGCCGACGATAAGATTAAAGTGTACTGAGCCCTGGCCATAAAAAAACCTGCCGATGGCAGGTTTTTTTTATAGCCGAATCCGGGGCTTAGCGGCGCACCACCACCAGCTTCTGGTTCACGAACTCTTTGATGCCGAGGTCGGAGAGCTCCCGGCCGTAACCGGAACGCTTCACACCGCCAAACGGCAGTTCCGGTGCGGTATCGGTAAGCCAGTTGATATAGACCATCCCGGTTTCAATGGCCGACGCCATCCGTTTGGCGCGTTCGATATCCTCACTGAACACCGCGCCGCCCAGACCATAGTGGGAATCATTGGCCAGCTGGATTGCCTCATTATCGTCTTTCACCACGTAAATCTGCGCTACCGGGCCAAAGAACTCCTCAAAGTACGCCGGGTTATCACGGGTAATACCGGTCAGGATGGTGGGTTCAAAGAAGTTACCGTCCCGGGCCACCGCTTTGCCGCCCAGATGCAGCTTAGCGCCATTTTTCACCGCCTCGTCCACCTGTTTGCTTAAGGTGTCCAGCGCATCTTTGGAAGAGAGTGGCCCCAGCGTGGTGCTTTCATCCAGCGGATCGCCGATTTTCACCTGGCGAAACGCCTCGCTAAATTTCGCCAGGAACGACTCAGCGATATTTTCGTGCAGGATAAAACGCTTGGCGGCGGTACATACCTGGCCGGCGTTATTCAGCCGCGCCTGGACGCCGATTTTCACCGCGCGCTCCAGGTCGGCATCGTCCAGCACCACAAACACATCGTTGCCACCCAGTTCCAGGGTCGATTTCTTAATATGCTTCGCCGCCTGCGCCGCCACTACGCTGCCGGCTTTCTCCGACCCGGTTAGCGCCGCACCCTGCACGCGATCGTCGGCGATAATGTTCGCCACCTGATCCTGAGAAATAAACAGGTTGGTCCACGCCCCTTCCGGTGCGCCGGCCTCACGCACCAGATGGGCAAAGGTTTCCGCGCAGTGCGGCACAATGCTGGCGTGTTTGGCGATAACCGGGTTACCGGCCGCCAGGTTTGGCGCCAGGACGCGCATCAGCTGGTAATAGGGGAAGTTCCACGGCTCCACCGCCAGTAAGACGCCAATGGGATGGTGCTCAACCCAGGCTTCACCCAGTTCGGAGGGGTATTTTACCGGCGCCAGGAATGATTTGGCGTTATCGGCGTAATAGCGGGCGATCTGCGCGCAAAGTTTCACTTCGCCGCGGCTCTGCTTAATGAGTTTCCCCATCTCCTGGCTGGCGATTTTTGCCAGCTCCTCCGCCCGGCTGTCGATCAGATCAGCCAGCTTATGCAGTACCGCCAGCCGCGGTTCAATATCGCCTTTTGCCCAGGCAGAATGATAGAGCGCATCCGCCTGCTGCAGCGCCGCCTCCACGTCCGCGTCGCTGTGCGCCGGGTACGTTTTAATAAGCTGATTGTTCGCAGGATTCACCGTCTGATAGGCCATATCGCATGTCTCCTTGTTATCGCTATTAAGGCAGTCAAAAATGCCGCTAAGGATATTAAGGGTAGTCGAGATGGCTGGCGATGCGGGTAAAGTTAGGTATATCCGGAATATTCCATAAAGAGGCTAACCGGGACTACCGTCAGGCCATCCCGGCGTTATTAATGCGCCAGCGCGGCGATCTCATCGGCGGCCAGGCCGGTGATTTTCGCTACCGTCTCGCGGGGGATACCGTCGTCCAGCATCCTCTGTGCAATACGCAGCGCCTCGGCATGCTGTCCTTCTTGCCGGCCTTCCCGTTTGCCTTTTCTGCGGCCCACTTCCTGTAATCTTTCGGCGATGGTCATTAAGCTCTCCCTGTGCTGAGGAACCCGCTGCGCCACTTCGCGGATAAACCGGCCAAAGCGGCGCGCGTTGCCAGTCTGCAGCAGATAATTAAACAGCGTTTTTAGCTGTCTGTCATTAGCGTCCCCGTTAAGTAAAATCGTCGTCAGTTGCTCAACAATGTTCATTAAATCGCGCTGGCGAATATGCTTCTGTATCAGCTCAAGTAACGCCACGCGCCGATGGCTAACAATCTCCTCGTCAGGGATCACCGTGATATCCACCAGCGGAAAGGGCGATGCATAAAGCTCCCGCGCCAGCGGCGGATCGGTAAAGCAGTCCAGCCAGTTGAGCGACCACGGATAGGGCGTGGTCGCTCCATGGTAAAACAGCATCGGCACCACCAGCGGTAGTTTTGTATGACCGCCATCCAGATGACGCTGCATCGCGGCGATGGCGTAACGCATCAGGCGAAAGGCCATCTGCGCGTCCGGCGAGCTTTGATGTTCGATAACCACATAAACGTAGCCCTCGCCCGATGCGGTTTTGAGTGACCACAGCACATCGGAGTACCAGGCGCGCAGGCTCTCCTCGATAAAGCTTGCCGATTCCAGCTGTAAGGTATCGAGGTCGCAGCGCTGACGCAGCGCAGGCGGTAAATGGATCGCCAGGAAATCACGCGCGGTGTCGGCCTGGGTAAGAAACTGTTTAAACACCGCATCATGCGGCGTCGAGGTGGTGCCCTTTGCCATCGGCTCGTCCCTGCCTGCTTATCCTGCAGGGACTCTACGCCCTCAGAATGGCTCTGACACCCGGGCAATACAACCTTTACGCGCCGCCGCGAAAATAGATTTACCCGGACTGCAAGCGCATTATCTTTTTTCGAGGCTATACGCAAATCCAGGCGGGCGACAGCCTCTGCGCAGCATGCTATAAACGACGTATCCCTTCAGCAAAGGCCGAAGCAGTGAACCATACACGAGATATTCCCCAAACCTTCTGGCGAGACGATCGTCTGCCGTGGCTGGAGCTGCGCAGCACCTGGCGCAGCCGCCAGGCCTACAAGCGCCACAGCCATCCCCAGCTTTCCGTAGGGGCGATCGTCGACGGCGAAACGCGCTGCCTGTGCAATGGTGAGGAATATCTCCTGCAGCCCGGGGATCTGATCGTGATCCCGCCGCAGGCGCCCCATAGCTGTAATCCGCTGCATGGCAGGCCGCGGAGCTATCATATGCTGTACCTGGAGACGGCGTGGTGCCATGCCCAGCGCCCGGATATTCTCCACAACGCCACTCTCGCGACATCGCAGCCGCTGCAGCGAGATGAGGAACTCTTTACCCGCTATCAGCATATCGTGGCCTTGATGGCACAGGGCGAGATTGCGCAACTCCCCGCTCTGGTGGCGCAATTGTTGCAATCTTTGCCGCTATACGCCGCTGCACCACCAACACGCCATCCCGCCAGCGCCCTGCTGTTTCAGCGCCTGGCAAACACGCTGCCGACACCGCCGTCGCTGGATAAGCTGGCCTACGACAGCGCGCTTCGCAAAGAGACCGTTATCCGCGCCGTAAAACAGGATACCGGCCTGACGCCTGCCAGTTTGATCAACATGGCGCGCATCGAATATGCGAAAACGCGCTTACGCGCCGGGGACCCTATTGCCGACGTCGGCTATCAGGCCGGATTTGCCGACCAGAGCCATTTTCATAAAACCTTTGTCAGCTATACCGCCGCCACGCCGCGGCAGTATGCGCAACGCAGATCAATATCCGACAATAAGTAATTTTTCACCAGGCGTAAGGTGGCCTCAGCACCATTATCGAGGCCACTATGCATACCTTATCGACGCTCTTTCCCTCTGCCTTCCCGGCGTTAGCCCTGTCCCACTTTGTCGCCCTGCTCAGCCCGGGCCCCGATTTTTTCCTGCTGGTCGGCTACGCCGTGCGCTACCGGATCCGCGGCAGCATCGGACTGTGTCTCGGCATCGCCGCAGGCAATGCGCTGTACATTGTGCTCGCCATCGTCGGCTGGGGGCTTTTGCGGCAGGCACCGCTGCTGTTTTTACTCATCGAACTGTTGGGGGCGGGCTATCTATTGTGGATTGGCAGCCTGCTGATACGCAGCCGCCCCGCGGCGCTGGCGGTGGAAAGCGTGCGCGCATCGCGACCAGGGATCGGCAAGCAACTGCTGCTTGGACTGGGGTCATCGCTGCTCAACCCGAAGAACGCGCTGTTTTATCTGGCGCTGATGACCTCCCTGCTCGGGCCGGCGGTCACGCTGCTTCAGCAAACGGTGAGCGGGCTGTGGATGGTCAGCGTGGTATTCCTCTGGGATTTCCTGCTGGTCAGCGCAATTGCGCTGCCGCAGGTACAGCGCCGCCTGAGCGCCATCGTCTGGCGGGTCGAGCGGGCGGCAGGGGCGATCCTGATGCTCTTCGGTCTGTGGATTATCTGGCGATTTTTGCACGACCTCGCCGTCAGGCTATATGCTTAAGCTTATGGAAAAACTCGCTGAACTGAAACGCGCCAAACTGCTGGCGCTGTCGCTGCTGCTGATTGCAGCCGCCATTTTTATCACTACCCTCGTGCTACCACCGTCGCCCTGGGTCGGTGCGCTAAAAGCTATTTCCGAAGCGGCGATGGTCGGGGCGCTGGCCGACTGGTTTGCGGTAGTGGCTCTGTTTCGTCGTATTCCGTTGCCGTTTGTCGCCCGTCATACGGCAATTATTCCGCGCAATAAGGATCGTATTGCCGATAATCTCGGTCATTTCGTACAGGAAAAATTCCTCGATACCCCGTCGCTGGTCGCGCTGATCCGCCGCTACCAACCGGCGCTGATGCTCGGCAACTGGTTCAGCCAGCCGGAGAACGCCCGGCGTGTTGGCCAGCACCTGCTGCAGGTGATGAGCGGTTTTCTCGAACTGACCGATGACGCGCGCATTCAACGTCTGCTGCGTCGGGCGGTGCATAAGGCAATCGATAAGGTCGACCTGACGCAGACCAGCGCCATGATGCTGGAGGGACTGACCCGCGACAATCGCCATCAAAAGCTGCTGGATTCGTTGATAAACCAGCTGATCGCTCTACTGCAGCGCGACAACTCCCGCGCCTTTATCGCCCGCGGCATCGTGCACTGGCTGGAGACCGAACACCCGCTGAAGGCCAAACTGCTACCCACCGAGTGGCTCGGCGAGCACAGCGCCGAGATGGTCACCGACGCGGTAAATACCCTGCTGGACGAGGTGACTCACGACCGCACGCATCAGATTCGTCAGGCCTTCGACCGCGCGACGCAAAAACTTATCGATAACCTGAAATCCGACCCGGAGATGGCGCAGAAGGCCGAGAATATTAAAGCCTGGTTGAAAAACGATGAAACCTTTAACCACTACCTTGGCGAGGTATGGGGCGACCTGCGCAGTTGGGTAAAAAACGATATCAGCAGCGACGATTCGCGCATCAAGCAACGCATCGCCGAGGCCGGGCAGTGGTTCGGCGAAACCTTACTCCGCGACGACGCCCTGCGCGAATCGCTCAACGAACACCTGGAGCAGGCAGCGCACCGGGTAGCGCCGGAGTTTGCCGTCTTCCTCACCCGCCATATCAGCGACACGGTGAAGAGCTGGGACGCCCGCGATATGTCGCGGCAGATCGAACTCAATATTGGTAAAGATCTGCAGTTTATTCGCATCAATGGCACCCTGGTAGGGGGAACCATCGGCCTGTTGTTGTGGCTGTTCTCGCAGATCCCTTCGCTGCTGCAACTGCATATTGGTTAGCAATGATACTATCCGAACAATAGCGCTGATAAATATTCCACAGGGAGGGCGAAATGATGCACCGGATTTCCCACTGGCTGACCCGCCACGCCGCCGCGCTGTTCTTCCCGGCAGCGCTAATCCTGTATGATTTTTCCGCCTATCTCACCACCGACCTGATCCAGCCGGGGATCCTGCACGTGGTGCGCGATTTCAATGCTGATGTGGCGCTGGCTCCGGCCTCGGTAAGCCTGTATATGGCCGGCGGCATGGCGCTGCAGTGGCTGCTGGGGCCGCTCTCTGACCGGATAGGACGGCGTCCGGTGCTGCTCACCGGCGCGCTGATTTTCACCCTCGCATGCCTGGCGACCCTGTTCACCACCTCCATGACCCAGTTTCTGATTGCCCGCTTCGTGCAGGGCACCAGCATCTGCTTTATCGCCACCGTCGGCTACGTCACCGTGCAGGAGGCCTTTGAGGAAAAAAGGTCGATCAGGCTGATGGCGGTGATCACCTCCGTCGTGCTGGTGGCGCCAATCGTCGGCCCGCTCTCCGGCGCGGCGCTGATGCATTTCATCCACTGGAAAGCGCTGTTCGGTATTATCGCCGCCATGGGGCTGGTGGCCTGGCTTGGCCTGCTGTTGACCATGCCGGAGACGGTGCGCCGCGGCGATGTACCGTTCAGCCCGCCCGGCGTGCTACGCGATTTTCGCAACGTCTTCCGTAACCGCATCTTTTTGCTCGGCGCCGCCACGCTGTCGCTGAGCTATATTCCGCTGATGAGCTGGGTGGCGGTCTCGCCGGTGATTTTAATGGACGCCGGCGGACTGACCACCAGCGAGTTCGCCTGGAGCCAGGTGCCGGTCTTCAGCGCCGTCATCATCGCCAACCTGTCGGTGGCGCGCTGGGTAAAAGACCCTACCCGTCCGCGCTTTGTCCTCAGCGCGGTCCCGGTGCAGATGCTCGGCCTGGCCATCCTGATCGTTGGCAATCTGGTGTGGCCGCACGTCTGGTTGTGGTCGGTGCTCGGCACCTGCTTCTACGCCTTCGGCATTGGGCTGATTTTCCCGACGCTGTTTCGCTTTACCCTCTTTTCCAACGACCTGCCGAAAGGCACAGTCTCCGCATCGCTGAATATCGTGATCCTCAGCGTCAGCGCCTTATCGATTGAAGGCGCGCGCTGGCTGTGGTTCCATGGCGGCAGACTCCCCTTCCACCTGCTGGCGGTAGCCGCCGGGATTATCGCCGCCTGCAGCCTGGCCGGGCTGTTACGCCACCAGCGCCAGCGTGGGCAAGGGGTCATCGAAGCCCGGCAGTCGTGAGACCTTTTACGGAGAAAGCCCCATCATGAACGATATTGAACTCAGCCCGGCGCAGCGCGACCTGCTGCGCGACAAGCTCAGCAAGTACTGCGAAGAGACCTTCAACCTCGAGCTGGAGCAGTTTGACGCCGAATTTTTCGTCGACTTTATCGCCAAAGAGCTGGGTCCACTGTTTTACAACGCCGGTATCGAAGAGGCCATCCGCACCCATCTGGCATGGAGCGAACGTATCCAGGAAGAGATGGATTTGAAAAAGGTCTATTAACACCGCGCACAGACGCAGGAGATCAATAAAACCCTGCAAACACCATGGCTATAATGGCGACTCTTTCAGCATCTCCCGTGTACGGGGAAGGAAAATCATGTCGCTTATCACCGATCTACCCGCCATTTTCGACCAGTTCTCGGCAGCTCGCCAGAAGGGCTTTCTCACCGTCATGGATCTTAAAGAGCAGAACGTGCCGCTGGTGGGCACTTACTGCACCTTTATGCCCCAGGAGATCGCCATGGCGGCGGGCGCCGTTGTCGTCTCGCTGTGCTCCACCTCCGATGAAACCATTGAGGAAGCGGAAAAAGATCTCCCGCGCAACCTTTGCCCGCTCATCAAAAGCAGCTACGGCTTCGGCAAAACCGATAAATGCCCCTACTTTTATTTCTCTGACCTGGTGGTCGGGGAAACCACCTGCGACGGCAAAAAGAAGATGTACGAGTACATGGCCGAGTTCAAGGCGGTCCACGTCATGCAGTTGCCGAACAGCGCCCACGATGCCGGCTCGCGCGCACTGTGGAAAGCGGAGATCCTGCGCCTGCAGCAGGTAATTGAAGCCCGGTTTGGCGCGCCGATTAGCGAGACGGCGCTGCGTGAAGCCATCGTGCTGAAAAATCGCGAGCGCCGGGCGCTAGCCCACTTCTATCGTCTCGGTCAGCTCAATCCGCCAGCGCTCAGCGGCAGCGACATCCTGAAAGTGGTGTATGGCGCCACCTTCCGTTTCGACAAAACCGCTCTGATTGATGAACTTCATGCCATGGCGGAGCGCGTCCATCAGGAGTGGCAGCAGGGTAAACGGCTGGAATCACGTCCACGGATCCTGATCACCGGCTGCCCGATTGGCGGTGCGGCGGAGAAAGTGGTTCGCGCCATTGAGGAAAATGGCGGCTGGGTGGTCGGCTATGAGAACTGCACCGGCGCGAAAGCGACCGAGCGCTGCGTGGCGGAAGAGGGCGACGTCTACGACGCCTTAACCGATAAATATCTTGCCATCGGCTGCTCCTGTATTTCCCCCAACGACCAGCGTCTGCAGTTGCTGAGCCAGATGGTGGAGGAGTATCAAGCCGACGGCGTGATCGACGTCATTCTGCAGGCCTGTCATACCTATGCCGTGGAATCGCTGGCGATTAAACGCCATCTGCGCCAGCAGCACGATCTTCCTTACATGGCGATTGAAACTGACTATTCGACAGCAGACCTCGGCCAGCTCAGCACCCGCGTCGCCGCCTTTATCGAAATGCTGTAAGGAGCTCGCGTGAACTATACGGTTGGCATTGATTCTGGCTCTACCGCCACGAAAGGCATCCTGCTGGCGGACAGCGTCATCGTCCGCCGTTTCCTCTGCCCCACCCCCTTTCGCCCCGCCGACGCCATCCATGAGGCCTGGGAGACACTGCGCGCTGGTCTCACGGAGACGCCCTTTTTAACCCTCACCGGCTATGGCCGCCAGCTGGTGGATTTCGCCGATAAGCAGGTGACGGAGATTTCCTGCCACGGCCTCGGCGCTCGCCTGCTGGCGCCGGAAACCCGCACGGTGATTGACATCGGCGGCCAGGACAGCAAAGTCATCCAGCTGGACGCCGGGGGCAACCTCAGCGACTTTCTGATGAATGACAAATGCGCCGCCGGCACCGGGCGCTTTCTGGAGGTGATTTCCCGAACCCTCGGCGCCAGCGTCGAACAACTGGACGCCATCACCGACGGCGTCGCGCCGCATGCGATTACCAGCATGTGCACGGTGTTTGCCGAATCGGAGGTCATCAGCCTGCGATCGGCGGGGGTCGTGCCGGAGGCGATTCTGGCGGGGGTGATTAACGCCATGGCCCGGCGCAGCGCGAACTTTATTGGCCGCTTAGCGGCGCAGGGGCCGCTGCTGTTTACCGGCGGCGTCAGCCACTGCGCCACCTTTGCCCGCATGCTGGAAAGCCATGTCGGCATGGCGGTGACGACCCATCCCGACGCTCAGTTCGCCGGGGCGATCGGCGCGGCGCTGATCGGCCAGCGCCAGCGGAGGCGCGAATGACAACCTTCCTGTTTTTATTTCATTCCACGGTGGGGGTGGTGCGAATGCGCAAAGCCCTGCAGGCGGCGGGAATGTCCTTCGAGGTGAAGGATATTCCCCGCCAGCTGCGCAGCGGCTGCGGGCTGTGCATTCTGCTGGAGGGGACGGAAGACGCAGCGCGAAGCTGGATCCTGCCGAAGCTGACGGCGGCGCTGTATCAGCAGGACGAGGAAGCATGGCGCTGTGTGGCTACCTTCCCGCAGGCGGATTAATCGGTTATGACAAAGCGCGTCGCCGCAAAGCAGTTCAGCAGACGATGCATGAGAAAGACCAGGGTTAGCGTCACCACCAGCGAGACCGTCACCGAGGTGATACGGTACAGGTCGCTGAATACCAGATCCTGATACGGATGCAGGTTCTGGCCGAACATAATGCCGATGGTGGTGATGCTGGCGAAGCCGACCCCGGCGCCCACTTTTTCCATCACGTGCAGGCGGGCGCTGAAGGCCAGTCCGAGACCAATCAGCGGCATCATCAGGATCATGTGGTTGCTGAAATCATAGATAATCAGCTGCACCACCAGTATATAGAGACAGGCCAGCACCACCCCTACAACGCGCCAGATCGAGCTGATCACCGCCCCGCGATAATGCATCGGAAACAGGATCAGGATCCCGGCCATCAGCGCCGACAGCGAGTCGCTAAGATCGCAGACCTGAAACACCACGAAAATCATCGTCGCCACCGTGCCGGAAAGCAGCGACTCGTGGCGAATGCGGGCGGCATCTTTTTCAATCCGTGGCGGCGGCTTGCGCGGCTCGACGTCCGGAATGAGATAGTGGAGCAGCGCGCTCAGCGCTACCGCCAGCACGCAGGCTTCCATGTTAGAGAACATCAGGGTGTGCCAGTTGCTGGTGGGATAGCTCATAAAGTTGAGCATCGTGCTCTGGCACACTACCCCCATCGACCCCAGCAGGAACAGCGGCCCCTGGCTCATAAAGCGGAAACGCATCACGTACAGGGCAAACACCACCAGGGTCATGATCACCGGCCATTGCGACAGATAGCCGACAATCAGCACCATTTCGACGCAATTCACCGCCGCGCTGAACACAAACTGGCGGGCGACGTGGCGGTTAAACATCGGCACTAGCGACATCAGCATCAGCGGGTAAACCACGAAAAACACACCGTACTGGACGTCGTAGAAAGTGGAGATGCTGAGCGCAATAGTTCCGGCCACGGCGACACGCACCGTCTGGCGAAAATCATTCGCCGTGTAGACGATATTGCCGTGCGGCGTAAAGACATGCGCCAGGGTATTAATAGACATAGTGCAACCAGCTCACCAGGTGGATCTGCAGGCCGGCAAAGGTACGGGCGAAAGGTCCTTCGCTATTGTACAACTGCACCGTGGCGCGGGCGCCGGTCGGCAGTGGTTTCTCCAGCGGCTGATCCAGCGCGACGTGAATGCGCATCCGCTGAGCGTCGCGCACCCAGCGGGTGGACTGTTCCGGCTGCGACAGCTGGCCGTTCACCGCCTCCTGCCCCGCCAGGATCCCGGCGTCGCTGCTGGTCACGTGCGCCGGGAAGACTTGACCCGGCAGGGCATCGAAGACCACCGCCGCATCGGTATTCACCGCGGTGTGGCGCAGACTCTTTTCACGGAAGTCGGCGACGATGTCAGTATTGTTGTTGACCAGCGCCAGCACAGCCGTCGCCGCGGTGGCGTAGATCCCCGGGTTCAGCTGCAGGTTGCTGACCATACCGTCAGTTTCTGCACGCACCTGGGTCCAGGCCAGGTTTAGCTGCGCCTCCTCCAGCGCGTTGCGGTATTTCTGCAGGGTGACATTGCGCTTATCGTCGCGCTCGCCGCGCTGGATCAGCAGGTTCTGGATCTGCGCATTCAGCGCCGAGACCGACTGCTCGCTGGTCTGCCAGGTGGTACGCACCTTATCGAGGTCGGACTGCGAGACGTTCTGCATGGTACTCAGGCGCTGGTAGCGATCGAGCGTGACCTTATCGTTACGCGCGGTGTACTGTGCGGTGCGCAGGTTGGCGCGGGCGGCGGCGATTTGCGCGTCAAGTTGCTGGTTGCTCAGTTTCGCCTGCTCAAGAGCGATTTGCGCCGCTTCAACTTTATTAATGAATGGCGTTGGGTCGAGCTCATACAACAGGTCGCCCTTTTTCACCTGGCTGTTATTGTGCACGTAAACGTGCGAGACATAGCCGGAGACCCGTGACGATACCGGTGTGACCACGCGCATGACGGTGGAATCCGGCGTCAGCGGGATCCAGATATCGGCAACGATAAACCAGGCGAATATTCCCAGAAAAGCGGCAATACTCACCCGTACCCAGCGGGCAAATTTTTGTTCAGGCGTCATCATAGTGTGTTAGATCTTGTTATCTTCTTCGCGGATATTCCGCAAACGGCAGGCGATTTGATTTAACGTGGCGCTGAAGGTGGCGAGGTCGGCTTCCGGGATGGTCTGAGTGACGCGCTCCTGATAGGTCTCGATCACGCAGCTCAGTTTTTCCAGAATTGCCCGACCCTCGGCGGTCAGCGCCAGCAGGCGAATGCGTTTGTCATATGGCGATGTGGAACGCAACAGATAGCCCTGCTTTTCCAGTAATGAGAGGGTGCGCATTAGCGGCGGCAGTTCAATGCCCTGCACCTCCGCCAGTTCGCTGACTGAGACATTGTCTCCCAGCTGATGCAGTTGCATCAGCACCGTCCAGCTGGACTGGGTGAGTCCGGTATCGGTGATAGCGGAGTCAATAATGGCGCGCCACTGGCGCACCACCATGGCCATTCTCATCCCCAACGGGCGGCGGGCAAACAGGTCGTCTTCAGTCACAGCTTTTCCTCTCATTGTTGAGAAGAAAATAATACTTATCAGGGTAAGTATCAAGAAACGGAAGGTCGTGCCGCATCAATTGATAAATTTCGTGAATGTATCCCGGCGGCGCCTGGCGATCACCGGGATAATGAAGAAAGGTTGTCTTGAAAACCGCACGTTTTAATTGATCTGATCCCGACGCAGACCGATGTCTTTCAGCTGATCGTCACTCATTCGCTGCAAAATTCTGCGCGTTTGCTCCTGAAGCCACCATTTTTTGACAAACCTCGCTAGCAGTACGAAACCGATAAACGGCTGTTTTGCCCTGTTCTCGTGAAATTCCATCCTCTACCTCCTCACCTTGCCAGAGGCTTTATCTTCACGGATCCAGGGGTAAATAATACAGATTCAAAAAATACTTTTCTTTAACATACAGATTAGCTAAAACGTACACCAGACCTCATTTTTCATGGCCATCTGTACTGGTTACTCCATCTGTATGGCGGAAATTAAGGATACAGTATGACCCGCTACCAACATCTCGCTACCCTGCTGGCTGAACGTATTGAACAGGGCCTGTATCGCCACGGCGAAAAACTACCCTCAGTGCGCAGCCTGAGCCAGGAACATGGCGTCAGCATCAGTACGGTCCAGCAGGCCTATCAGCTGCTTGAGCAGCAGCAGCTGATTGTGCCCCAGCCTCGGTCGGGCTATTTCGTCGCCCCCCGCAAGGCCCAGCCGCCGGTACCGCCGATGTCGCGCCCGGTGCAGCGGCCGGTGGAGATCACCCAGTGGGACCAGGTGCTGACCATGCTCGACGCCCGCTACGATAAAACGATCATCCCCTTCGGCGGCGGCTCACCGGACGTGACGCAGCCAAGCCTGAAGCCCATCTGGCGCGAACTGAGCCGGGCTATCCAGCATAACCTCAGCGAGGTGCTGAACTATGACGAGCTGGCCGGGCGCCGCGAGCTGCGCGAACAGATTGCCCGCCTGATGCTTGACGGTGGCTCGGTGGTAACAGCCGACGATCTGGTGCTTACCAGCGGCTGCCATAGCGCGCTGTCGCTGGCCCTGCTGTCGGTGTGCCAGCCAGGGGACATCATCGCCGTAGAATCCCCCTGCTACTACGGCACCATGCAGATGCTGCGCGGGCTGGGATTAAAAACCATTGAGATCCCCACCGATCCGGAAACCGGGATCAGCATTGAGGCCCTGGAGCTGGCGCTGGATCAGTGGCCGATCAAAGGGGTGATCCTGGTACCCAACTGCAATAACCCACTGGGCTTTATCATGCCGGACGCCCGTAAGCGCGCGGTGCTGAACCTGGCCCAGCGCTACGATATCGTGATTTTCGAGGATGATATTTACGGCGAGCTGGCTACCGAGTACCCGCGCCCGCGCACCATTCACTCCTGGGATATCGACGGCCGGGTGATGCTCTGCAGCTCTTTTACCAAAACCATCGCCCCCGGACTGCGTATCGGCTGGATAGCCCCCGGGCGCTACTACGACAAACTGCTACAAATGAAGTACGCCGCCAGCGGGACCAACGTCCCCTCCACCCAGCTGGCGGCCTGCAATTTTATTCGCGAAGGCCACTACCACCGCCACGTGCGGCGAATGCGACAGATCTATCAGCGCAATATCGAGATCTACACCTGCTGGCTGCGGGAATTTTTCCCGTGCGGGATCTGCGTCACCCGGCCGAAGGGCGGTTTCATGCTGTGGGTCGAACTCCCGGAGCAGGTAGATATGGTCTGCGTCGCCAAGCAGTTGTGCCGGTTGAAGATCCAGGTCGCGCCGGGCTCGCTATTTTCCGCAGCGGGCAAGTATCGCAACTGCGTCAGAATCAACTGCGCCTTGCCGCCAACCGAAAAACATAAAGCGGTGATGGTGAAGCTGGGAGAAGCGGTGAAGGTGGCGATGGAGTGAAGCTGCGGCATTCCCACAATCTGCGAGCCGGTAACCCGGAAAAGGCGCGGTAAGCGCCGCCTCCGGGCAAGATATACGCTCTTTAAACATTCTAAAATCACTCTTACAAATACAAAAAAACAAAATAATTCATATAAACAATATTTCATTATTATTGAATAACAATTTTTGTGGTGCAAAACCATAAATACCAATATATATTGGCTCATTCACAAATACATGGTGGCATTTTAAGTAATGCCGTTAAAAAGCATGACTATTAACTTTTAAAGTATAAGCGTAGTCATACAGTTAGCTGAGAGCAAAATGGCAACGATCATCCCAACCATCGGAAGCTGCGGTAACAAGATTACTGCCGGAGAAAAGCGTCTTGCGAGAATTTTTGAAAGCAATCTGAGTAGCGATTGTACTTGTTGGTATGACATTCCTACTGGCGAAAAACAAACACATCCTGATTTCATCATTCTGGATCCTCAGCGAGGGCTGCTTTTTATTGAAGTGAAGGACTGGTATATTTCAAAAATAAAATCCGCTAATAAAACACATGTGATATATGAAACATCAGATGGTGACATTTCTCTACCCCATCCCATAGAACAGGTCAGACAATATTCTTACGGCGCAATTAACTATCTAAAGCGAGACCCACAACTTCTTCAGGACAACGAAAAATATAAAGGACAATTTTGTGCCCCCTACGGTCATGGAGTCTACCTCAGTAATATTACACGTAAGCAGTTAGATAAATACTTTTCCAATAGTGATATTTTTCCTTCTGATATCGTGATTTGTAAAGATGAAATCACCGAGTTTATGTCATCTGAAGAAATATCATTACGCCTATTTTCTTTGGTCAAACATACATTTTCTAAAGAGATAAGTAATAAGCAAGTAGATCGTATACGTTGGCATTTATACCCTGAAATTCGCATCACCCACGCTCTCGATAAACCAGAGAGTTCTGCCAACCCAATATCTGTACTCCGAACGCCGAATATTATAAAAATAATGGATACTCAGCAAGAATTACTCGCCAGAAGCCTTGGTGAGGGGCATCGGATAATTCACGGCGTAGCCGGCTCAGGTAAAACCTTAATTCTTCTTTATCGTTGCCTACACCTGGCGAAAGATAATAATTTAAAGAAACCTATTCTTGTCGTGTGTTATAATATAATGCTGGCCCAAAAATTAAAATCTCTAATAAAAAGCCATCAACTTACGGTTCCGGTTGAAATTACCAACTTCCATGCATGGTGTTATAAGCAAGCAAAAACTAAAAATATTCTCCCTAACTCAAAGCAAAATTTTATAGAAAACCTTGAGCAAGCTGTTATTACTGGTTTTCAAAATAAAACAATAGCAGCAGAACAATATAGTGCGGTGTTAATTGATGAGGGGCATGATTTTAAACAGGATTGGCTAAAAATACTTTCTGGAATGGTTGATAGCGAAACTAACTATCTATTATTTCTATATGACGATGCGCAATCAATTTATCAGAAAAAAAGCTCACTTGATTTTACGCTTTCCAGCGTTGGTATCAAAGCTCAAGGGCGTACAACTATTCTTGACATCAATTATCGAAATACACAGCAGATTCTCCACTTTGCTACCAGCATTGCATTTGATTATTTAAATGATCATATTGAGGATAACTTTAAATATCATAAACCTGATGCTGGTGGACTTCAAGGCCAGGATCCAAACATGCTTGTTTTTGATAACCACCAACAAGAAATCATCCATATAATTAAATGGCTAAAGCAACAACATCATACTGGTGTTAGCTGGAATGACATGGCTATATTATGTCCCTCGACCGCACATCTTTCTGCAATATTAGTAAAAGAGTTAAGGGATTCAAAAATACCGCACTACTTTATAGCAAGCTCGGAAGATAAAAAACGCTACTCACCACAAAGCGATTTTTTGTCTATTATACCTTTGCCTAGTAGCAAAGGTCTCGAGTTTCATTCAGTCGCAGTGATAGATAGTTCAAACATAATGGGTAATAGCGATGATCTCAGCGACGAGATCAAGCGACTATATGTTGGTTTCACTCGGGCAACTAATAATTTGCTTGTGACTTTACATCAAAAAAATGTGCTCAGCAGACATTTAACCTCAACTTATAATCAAATCTATAACAATGCATAGTAGCCCCCTGTCACTCATCAAAAAACACCATCCCCTTATACGGCTGTTCGCGGCAGGCGGCCAGCCGCTGGGTGAGACTACCGACGTGCAGCTCCAGCTTGTGGCCGTCAGGGTCGAGGAAGTAGTGCGAGGCGCCTTCGCTACGGTTCAGCTTCCATACCGCCACGCCGGCAACCTCCAGGCGGGCGGCAAAGCGGGCGAAATCCGCCTCGCTGATGCTAAACGCATAATGGGTGTAGTCGCTCTCCTCCGGCGGGGTAACGCGCCGCTGCGGATCCAGCGACAGGCACAGCCACAGATCGCCACAGGAAAGATAGGCGCCGCTGTCCCAGCGGGCGTGCAGCGTCATGCCCAGCAGCTGCTGATAAAACGCCACGCTCGGCGCCAGCTGGCTGACAGCCAGGGTCAGGTGATTGAGTCCACTCAGCATGTCTGTTCCTCCAGTGAATTCACAATGAACTGACGCAGCCACTGATGCGCCGGATCGCGGTGCCAGCGCTCGTGCCATAACATCAGCATCTCAAAGCCGGCAACCGCCAGCGGCGGCTCGACCACCACCAGCCCGCTCTGCCCGCGCACCAGCCGCTCCGGCAGCACCGCCACCAGATCGCTATTGCGCAGGGTCTCCAGCATAAACAGGAAATGTGGCACAGAAAGGACAACTCGCCGCGTCAGTCCGAGGGTCGCCAGCGCGCTATCGGTCGCCGCGCTGAATCCGCCCCCGTCCGGGGAGACAACGACTTGCTCCAGCTGACAAAACGTCTTCAGACTCAGGCCGTGCCGCAGCGCCGGATGCCCCGCCCTGCCCGCCAGCACATAGCGCTCGCGAAACAGCAGGCGCTGATGCAGCCCAGGAGGTGCCCCCTCGCGGGTATGGAAGAAGAGATCCACTTCATCGCTGGCCGCCTGCTGCTCCAGCCGCGCCGGCTGCAGTTCGAATACCGCCAGCCGACTGCCGGGAGAGGCCTGGCGTAACCCGCTCAGCATCGGCAGAAAGATCGCCGAAGCCATATAGTCCGTCGCCGCCACCCGCCAGGTCTCCGCCGCCGTTGCCGGCTCAAAGGGTGCCTGCGGTGCCACCGCCTGCTCCAGAGCCGTCAGCGCAGCGCGCAGCGGCTGGCGTATTTCATCGGCGCGGGCGGTGGGCTGCATGCCACGCGGGCCCGGCATCAACAGCGGGTCGGCAAAAATCTCCCGCAGCCTGGCGAGCTGAATACTCACCGAGGGCTGCGACAAATTCAGCCGCTGCGCCGCCCGGGTGACATTATTTTCACTGAGCAGCACATCCAGCGTGCGCAACAGATTGAGATCCAGACGATGTAAATTAATCACGACTATACCTGTGATTTAAGTAATTCATTTCTACTATAGCGCCAGCGTACTTACTCTGCAGCTCTCCATACGCCAGAGGTGATGTTATGAAAGTACTGCTGATTTACGCCCATCCGGAACCGCGCTCGCTCAATGGCGCGCTGAAAAATTTTGCCGTCCGCCATCTGCAGCAGGCCGGCCATGAAGTGCAGGTCTCCGATCTCTACGCCATGCGCTGGAAGGCCGGATATGACGCCGACGACAGCGGCGCCCCACCGGTCGGCGAGTTCTGGCGTCCGACCCTCGATTCAAAACAGGCCTTTGAACAAGGAACCCAAAGTGCGGATATCGCTGCCGAGCAGGCGAAGCTGCTGTGGGCCGATACGGTGATTTTCCAGTTTCCGCTGTGGTGGTTCTCGATGCCCGCCATCATGAAGGGCTGGATTGACCGGGTGTACGCCTGGGGCTTTGCCTATGGCGTCGGCGAGCACAGCGACCGCCACTGGGGCGATCGCTACGGGGAAGGCACCTTCGTCGGCAAACGGGCGATGCTGATCGTCACCGCCGGCGGCTGGGCGGAACACTATTCACCGCGTGGGATCAACGGCCCCATCGACGACATCCTGTTCCCCATTCAGCACGGCATGCTGTTCTATCCCGGCTTCGAGGTGCTCCCGCCGCTGGTGTTCTACCGAACGGACAAAACCGACGCCACGCAGTTCGCCGACCAATGCGCCGCCCTGGCCGAGCGGCTGGACAGGCTGTGGCAAACCGAGCCCATTCCATTCCGCCGGCAGAATCATGGCGATTATCTGATCCCGTCGCTGACGCTGCGCCCGGAGCTGGCGCCGGGGCAAAGCGGCCTGGCGGTGCATTTGCGTAGCGAATAGCTGACTACCCCGTCTTCGCCCCCGAGGACGGGTCATTTACCCGGCTCTCTCCAGGCCCAGCATGCCTCGCGCCTGGATAAAGCACAGCAGCAGCGCGCCCCACAGCGCCATCGTCAGATAGGGGCTGATGCCGAGGATATTGAACCCACTCTCGATGATCTGCAGCAGGAACAGCGCGAGCACCATCCCGACGATGCGCCCGCTACCGCCATCCGGATTCACGCCACCGAGCACCGCCGCGAGGATCGACACCAGCAAATACGATTCTCCATAAGACGCTTTGGCTGAATTCAGCTTCGACATCATCAGAAACGCCGCCACCGCGCAGAGCAGGGCCGAGATGACATAGACCCAAATTAACACCCGTCGGGTATTGATCCCGGAATAATGGGTCGCCCGCTCGTTGGATCCGATCAACATGATCGCCCGACCCAGCGGGCTCTTCTCCAGCAGCACCCACAGCCCAACCGCCACCGCCGCAAAAAGCCACATTGGCAGCGGAATACCGAACCACTGAGCGTGATTCAGCCACAGCACCCACTGCGGATAGTTAGCGATAGCGCTGCCGCCGGTGATCAGAATATTGATCCCCTTGAGCAGGGTCATCATGCCAAGGGTAGCCAGGATCGGCGAAACGCGGATCCCGGCAATCAGTATCCCGTTGCACAGACCAATGATCATCGCCGCCCCTCCGCCGGCCAGCAGCGTCGCCAGCGCGGTGGCGCCCCCCGGCGGATAGCTCGTCGCCACCCAGGCCATCACCAGCGAACAGGCGTTGGCCGTCGCGATAATTGACAAATTAATGCCGCCGCAAAGCATGGTCATGGCCATTGCCAGCGCCAGGATCCCCAGCACCGGCATTTGCGAGGCAATCGACTGGAAATTGCTGACAGACCAGAAGATATTTGGCATGGCGATGCTAAAGGCGATTACCGTCAGCATCAGCAGGCCGATCAGGTAAAACTCAACGTTGTTGCGCCACGATTTTTTCATAACAAGCTCCGGTTCTGATGCTGGCTCCATGCCGTTACGCTGATGCTGACGACGATGATCGCCCCGGTGATCAGGGTCTGCCAGTAGGAGGAAACCCCTAGCAGATTCAGGCCGTTCTGCATCACCGCCAGTAAAATCACCCCCAGCAGCGTACCGGTGAGGGTTCCGCGCCCGCCAATCAGGCTGGTGCCGCCCAACACCACCGCCGCCAGCACCGTCAGCTCATAGCCCAGCAGTGAATCCGGCGCGACGGTCATCACCGTCCACGCCTGCACAACACCCGCGGCACCTGACATCAGCCCCATATAGCCATATACGAACAGCTGCAGGCGGAGCACGCTGAAGCCGACGCGGCTGGCAGATTCCCGGTTCCCCCCCATGGCGTAGATCTTGCGGCCAACGGTGGTGAAATTCATGATAAACGCGGTCAACAGCACCACCGCGATCATCGTCAGCAGCGGCAGCCCCAGACCGTAGTCGTAACCATCGGCATCGGTGTATTTGAATAGCATGACCCCCTTTTCAAACCACGGAGGGAAATCGTAGAGCCAGACACCTTTGCTTAACCACAGCAGCAAACCGTAGAAAATGTTGAGCGTAGAAATGGTGATAATGATCGAGGGGACCCGCAGACGATTAACCAACAGCGCGTTCACCAGCCCCAGCAGCACGCCGATGCCGCCGGCAAGCACAAAAGCCACCGCGAAATTGCCGCCCACTTTTTGCAGCATCACCACCATGCCGTACTGGGCGATGATGGTCATGGCCGGGAAGGAGATATCAATCCCGCCGGCGATCAGCACCACGAACAGGCCACAGGCGAGAATGGTCAGCATCGCGTAGTTATTGGCGAGGTCGTAAAGATTGCCGAAAGTGAAAAACTCCTCACTGCGCCAGCCCAGCAGCAGGCACAGCGCAATAATAAACATGCCTAACCAGAATTCATGTTGTTTCAACAGATTAGCCATTAACCACCTCCGCTATCTGCTGTTGGCTGCTGCTGTCCGGCAGGAAGCTATGGGTTAGCTCGCCCTGCTTCATCACCAGGATGCGATGACTCTGGTACCACGCCTCTTCGATCTCGTCGCAAATCATCAGCACAGCGATGCCATGGGCCGCCAGATCGCTGATGATATGATAGATCCCGGCTTTGTTTGCGATATCCACTCCTACCGTTGGGCTATCGAGGATCAGCAGTTTAGGAGAGATCGCCAGCCATTTGGCGATAGAGACGCGCTGGGCATTGCCGCCGGAGAGGGTATTTACCGGCAGATGCGTATCCGGCGCTTTAATGGTCAACGCGTTGACCATTCTCGCGACCAGTTGCTGAGCTTTACTGTCACTCAATAGCCCACAAGCGCCTTTCACTTTATGGAACACGGTGCTGATGATGTTATTTTCAATCGACTGAGTCATCACCAGGCCACGTGACATACGGTCTTCAGAGACATAGCCAATGCCGTGACGAATAGCGTCCTGGTTGCTGCGCAACCGCACCGGTTGGCCGTTAACCAGGATCTCGCCGCTGTCGGGCCGGGTCATGCCGAAAAGGCTCAGGCACAGCTCTGTTCGCCCGGCGCCCAGCAGGCCGACTATCGACACCACTTCTCCGGCTTCGACCTTCAGGGAGACGTTATGATATTCCCCCTTGCGGCTGAGATTGCGCACCTCCAGCACCGGCGTGCTGCCCTTCCCCTGCCACAGGTCGCGCACCTGATAGTCAAACTCCTGGCCCGTCATCAGAAAACCGAGCCGACGGGTGGTCACCTCAGCCGCCGGCAAGGTACCAACCAGATCGCCATCCTTCAGCACGCTGATGCGGTCCGATACGGCCATGACCTCTTCCAGACGGTGGCTCACGAAGACGACGCAGATCCCCCTCTCGCGCAGCTGGCGTACCACATGCAGTAGCCCTTCCACTTCCTGATGCGTCAATGAGGCCGTGGGTTCATCCATAATGATAAGCCGGGCATCCTGCGCCAGTGCACGACAAATCGCCACCAGCTGGCAGCGGGCAATGGAGAGCGACTCCACGGCGGCATCCAGCGGCAGCGAGACGTTAATACTGCGCATCGCCTGCTCCGCACTGCGCCGCAGTTCGCTACGCCTCACCAGCACGCCGCGATGATAGTGGTTAATAGCAATGTTCTCCCACACGCTGAGATTGGGAAACAGCGACAGATCCTGATAAATCACCTGGATCCCATGGGCGACTGAAGCCGCCGGCGTCAGCCTGGGCCACGTCTTGCCGCCCAGCGTTATCGCCGCGCCCTCATCCGGGCGATAGACGCCGGAGATAATTTTGATCAACGTCGACTTCCCACAACCGTTCTGCCCGGCCAGGCAGTGCACTTCCCCGGGCATAAAGTCGAGGCTGATATCATTGAGCGCGCGGTTGGCGTGGAAGGTTTTGCTGACGTGACGAAGGGAAAGGAAAGGTTCCATAGCATCCCCTGGCAGGTTAAACCGGGGCGCCAGGCGCCCCGGAAGATGGATTAGTAGAGCGAATCAATATTGTCTTTATTCACCAGCAGCACTTTATGGAAGCGGATAATATGCTTGTCGCTATCGACCTCCGCTTTACCGAGTTCTTTCAGTTCGAAGCCCGGCTCAATAGTTTTGCCGTTCAGCAGGGTGCTGGCGACGGCCGCGAGGGCATAGCCGGCTGTCGCCGGATCGTAGGTGATCCCTTCGGTAATATCGCCGCTCTTAATGAGAGAGGCCGCCTGCGAGGGGATCATCATCCCGTAGACCGCAACTTTGTTTTTCGCACGCTTCTCTTTCACCGCGCGCCCCGCGCCAATCGGGCCATTCGAACCAAAGGAGACCACCGCTTTCAGATCCGGGTAAGTTTTCATTAGATCGAGCGTGGTACGGCGGGAATCATCGACACTTTCCGCCACCGGCATTCGGCGGGTGACTTCATGCATGTCCGGGTAATGTTCTTTTTGGTATTTCACCAGCAGGTCAGCCCACAGGTTGTGCTGCGGTACCGTAAGGCTACCGACATAGATAACGTAGCCGCCTTTGCCACCCATCCGCTTGGCCATATGCTCCACGTATTCAGCGGCGAACTTCTCGTTATCGATGATCTCCACATCCCAGTTGGCGCTCGGCTGCCCGGGCGATTCGTTGGTCAGCACCACGATGCCGGCGTCACGGGCTTTTTTGAATACCGGCTCCAGCACGTTGGCATCGTTAGGCACGATAGTGATGGCATCCACTTTACGTGCAATCAGGTCCTCAATAATTTTTACCTGCTGCGGCGCATCGGTGCTGGACGGCCCAACCTGGGAGGCGTTGAGGTTAAACTCTTTCCCGGCCTGGACAACCCCTTCTCCCATCCGGTTGAACCACGGCATGCCGTCCACTTTTGAAATATTGACTACGGTTTTTTCCGCCGCATATACCGGCGCGGAAATAAGCGCAGCCCCCAACAGCAAGGATGAAAAAATATTAACGACCAGACGTTTATGCATAATAATTAGCCTCAATACGTTGTAGTCAGACAGGGGTATGACGCAAAGCGGAAAAAGAGATATAAATTGTAATAATGTTAATAATTTAGAAGAGAATAAACACAAGCTGTAACAGCAGACAGGTAATATCCAGCTATAAATATGGATAATAATACTATAATCCTGTGACGTGAGCTTTTTCACAAAAAACATGCAACATAGTTTGTTGTTCCAGAATAATGATCGGGTCGCAGAGAAAATATATTTTTCCCGCTTCGTTATTTACCGAAAAACAATCCCATAAATAACATCAGGAAAAGTATGTGATTTTTGATTGCGCCTCCAGCCCCTTCCGTGGCAGGATAATCCCTATGAACAGAAACGCGATCGTAACCAGTCCCCGCCGTTGGTGGCTGCCTGCATAACAGGCGGCACGATACACGTTTCCATTTTAAAGCCGCCGGAAGGCGGCTTTGGTGTTTTCAGGACGTCTTTCGGCTGAACAGTCTGATAAGGAGTCTCTGATGAACCATCCGCAAACCATTCTCACCGGTGACCGCCCGACCGGCCAGCTGCATCTGGGCCACTACGTTGGCTCGCTACGTCAGCGCGTCGCGCTGCAGCATAACCACCAGCAGTTTATCCTGATCGCCGACCTGCAAGGGCTAACGGACAACGGCAGCAACCCGCAAAAAATCAGCCACCATATCCTCGAAGTCATGGCCGATTATCTGGCGGTCGGCATCGACCCCGGGCTAACGACGATCTGCCTGCAGTCCGCCCTGCCGGCGCTGGCGGAGCTCAGCGCGCTGTATATGAACATCGTCACCGTCGCCCGCGTGGAGCGTAACCCGACGGTCAAAAATGAGATTGCCCAGAAAGGATTCGCCCGCTCGCTGCCGGTGGGTTTTCTCGCCTATCCAATTAGCCAGGCCGCCGATATCACCGCCTTCAAAGCCGAGTTGGTACCGGTAGGCGACGATCAGCTGCCGATGATTGAGCAGACCAATGAGATCGTCCACAAAATGAATAGCCTGACCGGCGAACCGGTGCTGCGCCACTGCAAGGCGCTACTCAGCGAAGTGAGTCGCCTGCCGGGCATCGACGGTAACGCCAAAATGTCGAAATCGCTGGGCAATACGCTGACCTTGTCGGCCAGTGAAGAGGAGATCCACCGCGCGGTCAGCGCGATGTATACCGACCCGACGCACCTGAGAGTCAGCGATCCGGGTCATGTCGAGGGCAACGTGGTGTTCACATACCTTGATGCTTTCCATAACGATAAAGCGCGGGTGGCAGAGATGAAAGCCCACTATCAGCGCGGCGGGCTGGGCGATCGACAGTGTAAGAATGAGCTGGAGACCTGCTTGCAGGCGCTACTGGCGCCGATCCGCGAACGCAGGGCCACCTTTATTCAGGATAAAGGGATGCTGCTGGAACTATTGCGTCAGGGCAGCGAGCGCGCCCACCACCTCACGCAGCAGACGCTGCATGAGGTGAAGCGCGGGCTGGGGCTGCCGGTGCTGTTCTGAGATGATGAAATATCCTCTGTGTGGGTATTTTTGTTAACACACCGACAAGACCCCGCCTTTCGTATGGACAATATTACCCCGGCTGTTACTATCGCGTTAACGGTAGCTCTCACTATGCGTGTTTCATTAAGGCCAGGATCGCTGATGATGACCACATAAGTAGCCCAGCGTTCGGCTGCGCATCGGCGCGGCAGAGCGCGGCGTCAGCGGCCCTCCCTCCACTTTTTCGTCCTTCGCAAGAAGGACGCTCCGCCCGCCGGAGGAGACACGCGTATCACTCAGCACAGGGAATCAAGCGAGTCGCGTATGGACAAAATAAAGAAACGTTGGGCAGGGTATTTTGTCGGCTTACTGGTGGTGCTCGCCGCCGCCGCATGGTGGCTGCTGCGCCCGCCGGGACTTCCGGCGGGTTTTGCCAGCAGCAACGGTCGAATCGAAGCCACCGAAGTCGATATTGCCAGTAAAATCGCCGGGCGTATCGACACGATTCTGGTCAAAGAGGGCCAGTTCGTGCGTCGGGGAGAAGTCCTCGCAAGGATGGATACTCGCGTACTGAACGAGCAGCGTCTGGAAGCCGCCGCACAAATCAAGGAGGCGGAAAGCGCGGTCTTAGCCGCCAGAGCTTTGCTCGATCAGCGACAAAGTGAAATGCGTGCCAGCGAAGCGGTAGTGAAGCAACGTCAGGCGGAGCTGGACTCCACGGCGAAACGCCATGTCCGCTCAAACACACTCTCCCAGCGCGGCGCCGTCTCCGCCCAGCAGCTGGATGACGACCGTGCGGCCGCAGAGAGCGCCCGCGCGGCGCTGGAATCGGCGAAAGCCCAGGTCTCCGCCGCCCGCGCCGCCATCGAAGCCGCTCGCACCAGCATTATTCAGGCGCAAACCCGCGTCGAAGCCGCCCAGGCGACCGAACGGCGGTTCCTCGCCGATATTGACGATAGCGAGCTGAAAGCCCCCCGCGATGGCCGCATTCAGTATCGTGTCGCTGAGCCAGGCGAAGTACTGGCCGCCGGTGGTCGGGTACTGAACATGGTCGATCTCGCCGATGTCTATATGACCTTCTTTCTGCCCACCGAACAGGCAGGTCTGCTGGCAATCGGCAGCGAAGCGCGCTTGATCCTTGATGCCGCGCCGGATCTGGTGATCCCGGCCAATATCAGCTTTGTCGCCAGCGTCGCCCAGTTCACCCCGAAAACGGTAGAAACCAGCGACGAGCGCCTTAAGCTAATGTTCCGCGTCAAAGCGCGTATCCCACCGGAGCTGCTAGCGCAGCACCTGGAGTATGTCAAAACCGGCCTGCCCGGTATGGCTTACGTACGGCTGGATAAACAACAACCCTGGCCTGAAGCCCTGGCGGTGAGGTTGCCGCAATGAAACTGACGCCGCAGGATACCTCGCCCCCCGTCGCCCTGCTGGAACACGTTGGTCAGCAGTTTGGCGCCACCATCGCACTGCGCGATATCAGTCTGGTGATCCCGGCACGGCGTATGGTTGGCCTGATTGGCCCGGACGGCGTCGGCAAATCGAGCCTGCTCTCGCTGATCGCCGGGGCGCGGGCCATCGAGCAGGGGAACGTGATGGTGCTTGGCGGCGATATGCGCGATGTGCATCACCGCCGCGAGGTGTGCCCGAAAATCGCGTGGATGCCGCAGGGGCTGGGGAAAAACCTCTATCACACCCTCTCGGTGTATGAAAATGTCGACTTCTTCGCCCGCCTGTTCGGCCACGATAAAGCCGAGCGCGACCTGCGTATCAACGAGCTGCTGCAGAGTACCGGGCTGGCGCCGTTTCGCGATCGCCCGGCGGGTAAGCTCTCCGGTGGGATGAAGCAAAAGCTCGGCCTGTGCTGCGCGCTGATCCACGACCCGCAGTTGCTAATCCTCGATGAACCCACCACCGGCGTCGACCCGCTCTCCCGGGCGCAGTTCTGGGAGCTTATCGACAATATTCGTCAGCGCCAGCCGGAGATGAGCGTGCTGGTGGCCACCGCCTACATGGAAGAGGCCGAGCGCTTCGACTGGCTGGTGGCGATGAATGCCGGCGAGGTGCTGGCAACCGGTAGCGCCGAGGAGCTCAAAGCCCAGACCGGCAGCCAGACCCTGGAGCAGGCGTTTATCGCCCTGCTGCCGGAAGCGCAGCGCCAGGCGCATAAGGCTGTAGTCATCCCGCCGCGCGACAGCCGCGAAGAAGAGATCGCCATCGAAGCCCGGGGCCTGACCATGCGCTTCGGCAACTTTGTTGCCGTCGACCACGTTAATTTCCGCATCGCCCACGGCGAAATCTTTGGCTTCCTCGGCTCTAACGGCTGCGGCAAATCCACCACCATGAAGATGCTCACCGGCCTGTTGCCCGCCAGCGAAGGGGAAGCCTGGCTGTTCGGCCAGCCGGTCGACCCGAAGGATATCGCCACCCGCCAGCGGGTGGGCTATATGTCGCAGGCCTTCTCGCTTTACAGCGAACTGAGCGTGCGGCAAAACCTCGAACTGCACGCCCGCCTGTTCCATATTCCGGACGGCGACATCCCCGGCCGGGTGGCGGAAATGAGCGAGCGCTTTATGCTGACCGACGTTGAAGACGCGCTTCCCGCCGATCTACCGCTGGGGATCCGTCAGCGCCTGTCGTTAGCGGTAGCGGTCATCCATCGCCCGGAGATGCTAATCCTCGATGAGCCGACCTCTGGTGTCGATCCGGTGGCGCGCGATATGTTCTGGCAGCTGATGGTCGACCTCGCGCGACAGGATCGCGTCACTATATTTATCTCCACCCACTTTATGAATGAGGCGGAACGCTGCGATCGCATCTCGCTGATGCACGCCGGCAAGGTGCTGGCCAGCGATACACCGCAGGCGCTGGTCGAGCAGCGCGGTGCCGCCAGTCTGGAAGAGGCGTTTATCGCCTGGCTCAAAGAGGCTCAGCCGACTGCCGCGGTGCCTGAGGAACCCGCACCTGCCGCCGTATCTCATCCCGAAGGCACGACGCCACGCCAGGCCTTCAGTCTGCAGCGCCTGTTTAGCTACAGCCGCCGTGAGGCGCTGGAGCTGCGCCGCGATCCGGTGCGATCGACGCTGGCGCTGCTGGGAACGGTGATCCTGATGTTTATCATGGGCTATGGGATCAGCATGGACGTCGAGGATCTGCGCTTTGCCGTCCTCGACCGCGATCAAACTCTCAGCAGCCAGGGCTGGTCGCAGAATCTCGCTGGCTCACGCTACTTTATCGAACAGGCGCCGCTGCACAGCTATGATGAACTCGACCGACGAATGCGCGACGGTGAGCTGGCGGTGGCGATAGAGATCCCGCCGAACTTTGGTCGCGATATCGCCCGCGGCACGCCGGTGCAAATCGGCGTGTGGGTGGACGGCGCAATGCCAAACCGCGCGGAAACTGTGCGCGGCTACGTGCAGGCGATGCATCTGGCCTGGCTGCAGGAGATGGCCGGCCGGCAGAGCAGCCCGCAGCGGGATACCTCGCTCATCTCCATCGAAACCCGCTATCGCTATAACCCGGATGTGAAGAGCCTGCCGGCCATCGTTCCGGCGGTTATCCCCCTGCTGTTGATGATGATCCCGGCGATGCTCAGCGCGCTGAGCGTAGTGCGTGAAAAAGAGCTCGGGTCAATCATCAACCTGTACGTAACGCCGACCACCCGCAGCGAATTTCTGCTCGGCAAGCAGGTGCCTTACATCGTACTGGGGATGTTTAACTTCTTTCTGCTGTGCGCGCTGTCGGTCTTTGTCTTTGGCGTATCGCATAAGGGCAGCTTCCTGACGCTGACCCTGGCGGCGCTGCTGTATGTCACCATCGCCACCGGTCTGGGGTTGCTGATCTCAACCTTTATGAAGAGCCAAATCGCCGCCATCTTCGGTACCGCGATTATTACGCTGATCCCGGCAACCCAGTTCTCCGGGATGATCGATCCGGTAGCGTCACTGGAAGGCCCCGGGCGCTGGATTGGGCAAATCTACCCAACCAGCCACTTCCTGACTATCGCCCGCGGCACTTTCTCTAAAGCGCTTAACCTCAGCGATTTGTGGGTTTCCTTTATCCCGTTATTGATTGCAGTGCCGCTGGTGCTCGGGTTGAGCGTGTTGTTGCTGAAGAAGCAGGAGGGATGATGCGCGGATTACGCAATATTTATAACCTCGGCGTCAAAGAGCTGCGCAGCCTGCTCGGTGATAAAGCGATGCTGGCGCTGATCGTGTTTGCGTTTACCGTATCGGTATACTCTTCGGCCACGGTGATGCCTGGTTCGCTGCACCTGGCGCCGATCGCGGTTGCTGATATGGATAAATCGCAGCTCTCTTCACGCATCATTAACGCTTTCTATCGTCCCTGGTTTCTCGAACCAGAGTTGATCAGCGCCGATGAGATGGACGCCGGGCTGGATGCCGGGCGCTACACCTTTGCCATCAATATTCCACCTAACTTCCAGCGCGATGTGCTGGCTGGCCGCCAGCCGGAAGTGCAGGTTAACGTCGACGCCACGCGCATGAGCCAGGCCTTTACCGGCAACGGCTATATCCAGAATATTATCACCGGTGAAGTGAACAGTTTTGTCGCCCGCTATCGGGATAACAGCGTGCTACCGGTAGAGCTGGCGGTAAGGATGCGCTTTAACCCTAACCTTGAACAGGAGCGCTTTGGCGCAGTGATGGCGATCATCAACAACATCACCATGCTCGCCATTGTTCTCACCGGTTCGGCGCTGATCCGCGAGCGGGAGCATGGCACTATAGAGCACCTGTTGGTAATGCCGGTCACGCCGTTTGAAATCATGATGGCCAAGATCTGGTCGATGGGGCTGGTGGTGCTGGTGGTGTCCGGGCTGTCGCTGGTGCTGATGGTGCAGGGGATTTTGCAGGTACCTATCGAAGGCTCGATCCCCCTGTTTATGCTGGGAGTGGCGCTCAGCCTGTTCGCCACCACCTCCATTGGCATTTTTATGGGTACCCTCGCCCGCTCAATGCCGCAGCTGGGGTTGTTAATGATTCTGGTGCTGCTGCCACTACAGATGCTCTCCGGCGGTTCCACGCCGCGGGAAAGTATGCCGCAGCTGGTACAGGATATTATGTTGACCATGCCAACCACCCACTTCGTCAGCCTGGCGCAGGCGATTTTGTACCGCGGCGCCAGCTTCGCCATCGTCTGGCCGCAGTTCTTAACCTTGCTGGCTATCGGCGGAGTGTTCTTTACTATCGCACTGCTGCGTTTTCGTAAGACTATTGGTGAGATGGCGTAAAGGTCTGCGCGGGGCCGTCGATCAGCGGCGGCCCCCGAAGCGCTATTTGTGACGATTCATAAAGCGACGTAAACCCCAGGTGAAGGCCATCGCCATACTGAAGAGAATGAACAGCAACACCACCCAGCTGATGGAGATGCGCAGCAGCGTGCCGGGGGTCATAAAAGGCTGCAGGTAGACGGTGAAGGAGTGTGCGGGTGATTTCCCCAACAGATCATACAGGTTATCAGTGAGCCACACGCCAACCCGGCAGAACAGCCAGATAATCGCTGGCCAGCAGAGCAGCACCAAAAAGGTAAAGCGCTCCTGGATGTAAGTAAAGACCCGGCGCAATGGCGACCAGTTAAGCAGGATTTTCATTTCTATTCTCATATTGCCAGCCGATGACCTGCATATGTCTCGCAAGGTATTTCGGGCAGCATCCATACAGGCAATCGTCCCTCTTTGTATAACAAATTTTCCGACTTATAAACCAGATCAAGTTAACAAAGTGTTAATGATATAGCTCATTAAGACAAAAAATAGGCTGAATGTTTACCGATCGTCGCAATAAATGGGGAGAGAAGTATACAGCGCAGGCGTAATTTTTCACGTTACCTAACGCGTTATTTTACTGGCGGGGAAAGCTGCACCACTATTTTGCAGAAAAACAAAATAATAGCGCGAAAATAGAAATAGAAATAGAAATTTAATCGTAGCTGCTAATAATTATTTTTTCGACTCGTATCATTAGATAAATTCACCACCCGGTCACCACCCATGTGTATTAGTCACGTTATTTTGCGAAGCAATAAGATAGCTATTCTTTCCGCAGCGCTGTTAAGGCTGTTTATTGACACTATCGGTGCTGCAGATATCTGAAACAACCCGCCCGGATAGCATTATTGACCTCGGCAATCTGCTGCATTGATGACTTCGCGATCAGAAAGCGGCTAAGGATCCGTAGCCCCGGTAAGCGCCGCGCCACCGGGGACACATACCGGCACGGTTTCCCGGACGACACAAACGCAAAAAGCCCATCCGTCAGGATGGGCTCTTCACTTGTTTGATGCCTGGCAGTTTATGGCGGGCGTCCTGCCCGCCACCCTCCGGGCCGTTGCTGCGCAACGTTCAAATCCGCTCCCGGCGGATTTGTCCTCCTCAGGAGAGCGCTCACCGACAGACAACAGACAAAACAAAAAGCTCAGTCTTCCGACTGAGCTTTCTGCTTTATTTGATGCCTGGCAGTTCCCTACTCTCACATGGGGAGACCCCACACTACCATCGGCGCTACGGCGTTTCACTTCTGAGTTCGGCATGGGGTCAGGTGGGACCACCGCGCTAGTGCCGCCAGGCAAATTCTTTGTGCTCAGTACGCCATTCTTTATCGCATCAGCCGCGTTGCCTTCGCTCGTAAAGTCAGTCACATACTTCAGTATGCTCCTTCCTTTCCTTCGCTTGCCGCCTTGCTGCTGCGCAAATTATTGCGTACTCAACTCTGAATCTAAGCTGAAAATTCTCTCAATCCGCCAAAACATCTTCGGCGTTGTAAGGTTAAGCCTCACGGTTCATTAGTACCGGTTAGCTCAACGCATCGCTGCGCTTACACACCCGGCCTATCAACGTCGTCGTCTTCAACGTTCCTTCAGGAGACTTATAGTCTCAGGGAGAACTCATCTCGGGGCAAGTTTCGTGCTTAGATGCTTTCAGCACTTATCTCTTCCGCATTTAGCTACCGGGCAGTGCCATTGGCATGACAACCCGAACACCAGTGATGCGTCCACTCCGGTCCTCTCGTACTAGGAGCAGCCCCCCTCAATTCTCCAGCGCCCACGGCAGATAGGGACCGAACTGTCTCACGACGTTCTAAACCCAGCTCGCGTACCACTTTAAATGGCGAACAGCCATACCCTTGGGACCTACTTCAGCCCCAGGATGTGATGAGCCGACATCGAGGTGCCAAACACCGCCGTCGATATGAACTCTTGGGCGGTATCAGCCTGTTATCCCCGGAGTACCTTTTATCCGTTGAGCGATGGCCCTTCCATTCAGAACCACCGGATCACTATGACCTGCTTTCGCACCTGCTCGCGCCGTCACGCTCGCAGTCAAGCTAGCTTATGCCATTGCACTAACCTCCTGATGTCCGACCAGGATTAGCTAACCTTCGTGCTCCTCCGTTACGCTTTGGGAGGAGACCGCCCCAGTCAAACTACCCACCAGACACTGTCCGCAACCCCGATAAGGGGCCAACGTTAGAACATCAAACATTAAAGGGTGGTATTTCAAGGTTGGCTCCACGCAGACTGGCGTCCACGCTTCAAAGCCTCCCACCTATCCTACACATCAAGGCTCAATGTTCAGTGTCAAGCTATAGTAAAGGTTCACGGGGTCTTTCCGTCTTGCCGCGGGTACACTGCATCTTCACAGCGAGTTCAATTTCACTGAGTCTCGGGTGGAGACAGCCTGGCCATCATTACGCCATTCGTGCAGGTCGGAACTTACCCGACAAGGAATTTCGCTACCTTAGGACCGTTATAGTTACGGCCGCCGTTTACCGGGGCTTCGATCAAGAGCTTCTCCTTACGGATAACCCCATCAATTAACCTTCCGGCACCGGGCAGGCGTCACACCGTATACGTCCACTTTCGTGTTTGCACAGTGCTGTGTTTTTAATAAACAGTTGCAGCCAGCTGGTATCTTCGACTGGTCTCAGCTCCGTCCGCAGGGACTTCACCTACACACCAGCGTGCCTTCTCCCGAAGTTACGGCACCATTTTGCCTAGTTCCTTCACCCGAGTTCTCTCAAGCGCCTTGGTATTCTCTACCTGACCACCTGTGTCGGTTTGGGGTACGATTTGATGTTACCTGATGCTTAGAGGCTTTTCCTGGAAGCAGGGCATCTGTCACTTCAGTACCGTGGTACCTCGTCATCACACCTCAGCCTTGATTATCCGGATTTGCCTGGATAACCAGCCTACATGCTTAAACCGGGACAACCGTCGCCCGGATGACATAGCCTTCTCCGTCCCCCCTTCGCAGTAACACCAAGTACAGGAATATTAACCTGTTTCCCATCGACTACGCCTTTCGGCCTCGCCTTAGGGGTCGACTCACCCTGCCCCGATTAACGTTGGACAGGAACCCTTGGTCTTCCGGCGAGCGGGCTTTTCACCCGCTTTATCGTTACTTATGTCAGCATTCGCACTTCTGATACCTCCAGCAGCCCTCACAGGCCACCTTCACAGGCTTACAGAACGCTCCCCTACCCAACAACACATAGTGTCGCTGCCGCAGCTTCGGTGCATGGTTTAGCCCCGTTACATCTTCCGCGCAGGCCGACTCGACCAGTGAGCTATTACGCTTTCTTTAAATGATGGCTGCTTCTAAGCCAACATCCTGGCTGTCTGGGCCTTCCCACATCGTTTCCCACTTAACCATGACTTTGGGACCTTAGCTGGCGGTCTGGGTTGTTTCCCTCTTCACGACGGACGTTAGCACCCGCCGTGTGTCTCCCGTGATAACATTCTTCGGTATTCGTAGTTTGCATCGGGTTGGTAAGTCGGGATGACCCCCTAGCCGAAACAGTGCTCTACCCCCGAAGATGAGTTCACGAGGCGCTACCTAAATAGCTTTCGGGGAGAACCAGCTATCTCCCGGTTTGATTGGCCTTTCACCCCCAGCCACAAGTCATCCGCTAATTTTTCAACATTAGTCGGTTCGGTCCTCCAGTTAGTGTTACCCAACCTTCAACCTGCCCATGGCTAGATCACCGGGTTTCGGGTCTATACCCTGCAACTTAACGCCCAGTTAAGACTCGGTTTCCCTGCGGCTCCCCTATACGGTTAACCTTGCTACAGAATATAAGTCGCTGACCCATTATACAAAAGGTACGCAGTCACACCCGAAGGTGCTCCCACTGCTTGTACGTACACGGTTTCAGGTTCTTTTTCACTCCCCTCGCCGGGGTTCTTTTCGCCTTTCCCTCACGGTACTGGTTCACTATCGGTCAGTCAGGAGTATTTAGCCTTGGAGGATGGTCCCCCCATATTCAGACAGGATACCACGTGTCCCGCCCTACTCTTCGAGTTCACAGCCTGTGCATTTTGGTGTACGGGACTATCACCCTGTACCGTCGGACTTTCCAGACCGTTCCACTAACACACAAGCTGATTCAGACTCTGGGCTGCTCCCCGTTCGCTCGCCGCTACTGGGGGAATCTCGGTTGATTTCTTTTCCTCGGGGTACTTAGATGTTTCAGTTCCCCCGGTTCGCCTCGTTAACCTATGTATTCAGTTAACGATAGTGTGACGAATCACACTGGGTTTCCCCATTCGGACATCGCCGGCTGTAACGGTTCATATCACCTTACCGACGCTTTTCGCAGATTAGCACGTCCTTCATCGCCTCTGACTGCCAGGGCATCCACCGTGTACGCTTAGTCGCTTAACCTCACAACCCGAAGATGTTTCACTTCTGATTGCGAAAATTTGAGAGACTCGAACACACTTAAACAGTGTGTCGTTTCAATTTTCAGCTTGATCCAGATTTTTAAAGAGCAAATATCTCAAACGTCACCCGAAGATGAGTTTTGAGATATGTCGGCACGCGTCTTTCACTCACGAACCAGCAAGTGGCGTCCCCTAGGGGATTCGAACCCCTGTTACCGCCGTGAAAGGGCGGTGTCCTGGGCCTCTAGACGAAGGGGACACTGAAGTCTCAATCGCAAGACGCCTTGCTTCTCTACTTTCATCAGACAATCTGTGTGAGCACTACAAAGGCAGGTTCTTTAAGGTAAGGAGGTGATCCAACCGCAGGTTCCCCTACGGTTACCTTGTTACGACTTCACCCCAGTCATGAATCACAAAGTGGTAAGCGCCCTCCCGAAGGTTAAGCTACCTACTTCTTTTGCAACCCACTCCCATGGTGTGACGGGCGGTGTGTACAAGGCCCGGGAACGTATTCACCGTAGCATTCTGATCTACGATTACTAGCGATTCCGACTTCATGGAGTCGAGTTGCAGACTCCAATCCGGACTACGACATACTTTATGAGGTCCGCTTGCTCTCGCGAGGTCGCTTCTCTTTGTATATGCCATTGTAGCACGTGTGTAGCCCTGGTCGTAAGGGCCATGATGACTTGACGTCATCCCCACCTTCCTCCAGTTTATCACTGGCAGTCTCCTTTGAGTTCCCGGCCTAACCGCTGGCAACAAAGGATAAGGGTTGCGCTCGTTGCGGGACTTAACCCAACATTTCACAACACGAGCTGACGACAGCCATGCAGCACCTGTCTCACAGTTCCCGAAGGCACCAATCCATCTCTGGAAAGTTCTGTGGATGTCAAGACCAGGTAAGGTTCTTCGCGTTGCATCGAATTAAACCACATGCTCCACCGCTTGTGCGGGCCCCCGTCAATTCATTTGAGTTTTAACCTTGCGGCCGTACTCCCCAGGCGGTCGATTTAACGCGTTAGCTCCGGAAGCCACGCCTCAAGGGCACAACCTCCAAATCGACATCGTTTACGGCGTGGACTACCAGGGTATCTAATCCTGTTTGCTCCCCACGCTTTCGCACCTGAGCGTCAGTCTTTGTCCAGGGGGCCGCCTTCGCCACCGGTATTCCTCCAGATCTCTACGCATTTCACCGCTACACCTGGAATTCTACCCCCCTCTACAAGACTCTAGCCTGCCAGTTTCGAATGCAGTTCCCAGGTTGAGCCCGGGGATTTCACATCCGACTTGACAGACCGCCTGCGTGCGCTTTACGCCCAGTAATTCCGATTAACGCTTGCACCCTCCGTATTACCGCGGCTGCTGGCACGGAGTTAGCCGGTGCTTCTTCTGCGGGTAACGTCAATCGCCAAGGTTATTAACCTTAACGCCTTCCTCCCCGCTGAAAGTGCTTTACAACCCGAAGGCCTTCTTCACACACGCGGCATGGCTGCATCAGGCTTGCGCCCATTGTGCAATATTCCCCACTGCTGCCTCCCGTAGGAGTCTGGACCGTGTCTCAGTTCCAGTGTGGCTGGTCATCCTCTCAGACCAGCTAGGGATCGTCGCCTAGGTGAGCCGTTACCCCACCTACTAGCTAATCCCATCTGGGCACATCTGATGGCATGAGGCCCGAAGGTCCCCCACTTTGGTCTTGCGACGTTATGCGGTATTAGCTACCGTTTCCAGTAGTTATCCCCCTCCATCAGGCAGTTTCCCAGACATTACTCACCCGTCCGCCGCTCGTCACCCGAGAGCAAGCTCTCTGTGCTACCGCTCGACTTGCATGTGTTAGGCCTGCCGCCAGCGTTCAATCTGAGCCATGATCAAACTCTTCAATTTAAGTTTGATGCTCGTGAATTAAACTTCGTAATGAATTACGTATGTTCACTCAGAGACTTGGTATTCATTTTTCGTCCGAGGACGTTAAGAATCCATGTCACTTTGAGTGCCCACACAGATTGTCTGATAAATTGTTAAAGAGCAGTTGCGACGCGCTTTAGCGCTCTGTCGCGAGGTGGCGTATATTACGCTTTCCTCTTTCAGAGTCAACCCTGAATTTCAGGATTTTTCTCTTCAACCGAACCGGCTGTTTGTGTGAAGTGATTCACATCCGCCGTGTCAGTGGGAGCGCATTATAGGGAGTTCGCCGGAAGTAGCAAGCGTTAAAATAGAAAAATCTTATCGACCGCTCACTATTTGAACTTTTCGCTTATTCATCCTCTTACCATTAAAGCCACCATCCCAGTGTTCATGCGGCCTGCAGCGCAGTTTACGCCAGGATCGGTTTTTGACAAAAATGTGATTTTTCTCTCTTACCCAACGCCATTATCGCGCCGATGGTGAATTAAGCACCACTCTTGACCCACGACAAAGCGCCCACCCGGCCCCCATTTCTATAATCAGGCCCGTTTCTTCTTACTGGTAATAATCGATGGCTTATCAACTCAACATTAACTGGCCCGAGTTTTTAGAGAAGTACTGGCAAAAGCAGCCGGTGGTATTAAAAAACGCGTTTCCGGACTTCGTCGACCCGATTACGCCGGACGAGCTGGCCGGATTAGCCATGGAGCCGGAAGTCGACAGCCGGCTGGTCAGCCTGAAAAACGGCAAATGGCAGGCCAGCAACGGGCCTTTTGAACATTTCGACGGGCTGGGCGAGACCGGCTGGTCCCTGCTGGCTCAGGCGGTAAATCACTGGCATATGCCCGCCGCCGAGCTGGTGCGCCCGTTCCGCGTACTGCCAGACTGGCGCCTGGACGACCTGATGATCTCCTTCTCCGTCCCGGGCGGCGGCGTCGGCCCACATATCGATCAGTATGATGTCTTTATTATTCAGGGCATGGGCAGCCGTCGCTGGCGCGTGGGCGATAAGCTGCCGATGCGTCAGTTCTGCCCGCATCCGGCACTGCTGCACGTCGATCCGTTCCCGCCGATCATTGATGAAGATCTGCAGCCGGGCGACATCCTCTATATTCCACCAGGATTCCCACACGACGGCGTGACCCACGAAACGGCGCTGAACTACTCCGTCGGCTTCCGCGGGCCAAACGGCCGCGACCTGATCAGCAGCTTCGCCGACTATGTGCTGGAGAACGATCTTGGCGGCGAACACTACAGCGATCCGGACCTCACCTGCCGCGAGCATCCGGGCCGGGTTGAAGAGTATGAGCTCGAACGTCTGCGCACCATGATGATCGACATGATTCGCCAGCCGGAAGACTTTAAACAGTGGTTCGGCAGTTTCGTCACCACCCCGCGTCACGAGCTGGATATTGCGCCGGCGGAACCACCGTATGAAGAAGAAGAAGTGGTCGATGCGCTTCTGGGTGGCGAAAAGCTTTCCCGCCTGAGCGGCCTGCGCGTTCTGCATATCGGCGACAGCTTCTTCGTGCATAGCGAACAGCTGGATACCACTGATGCCGAGGCGCTGGATGCATTGTGCCGCTATACCTCGTTAGGCCAGGAAGAGCTCGGCAGCGGCCTGCAGAATCCGGCGTTCGTTAGCGAACTGACGCGCCTGATTAATCAGGGCTACTGGTACTTCGAAGAGTAAGAGAACGGCAATACTGCGGGCAGCCACCTGGCGCTGCCCGCTATCTCTCAGACATTATCCAGACAACTCGCCCCCATCACCTCCACCACTGATTAGAGAGCTGGAATTTGTTGGCGATGCGCTTTTGCTTCCGCCTGATGGGCAAACGCCTGGCCATTATTCAGCGATTCATGAAATACCGCAGCCTGTTCATGTTCATTCATTTGTGAAAAAGAACGCGGCTGTTGCGGGGAGGCAAGATTGTCGCCCACCTGCGCAAGATGCCCCTGCGCCATCTGCTGATGGGCCGGCGACTGCCCGTTGTTCATCATCTCATGCGCCAACGCCGCGTTGTGATGGGTCATTTCCGCAGCATTCGCCACACTTGCTGCAAAAATAACGCTGATAGCCACGATAGTGCGTACTGTGTTCATTCTCTTTCTCCCTACAGATTAATGAAAGTATGTTTTCAGCAGGGAGAATAAAATAATAGCTCTGTCGCCAGCGTGACCGCATTATGACGAAGCCGTCAGATGAGGTCGTTATGGCGCCTATTTCGGCAACACCACAATAAACCGCGTCGAGCGCTGATCGGACTGCACCGCCACGCTGCCGTGGTGGGCGCTGACGATAGATTTCACAATCGCCAGGCCGATGCCGCTGCCCTCGCCTTTGCGCTGGCGGGAGGGGTCGACGCGATAGAAACGGTCAAACAGGCGCGGCAGATGCTCGGCGGCAATCGGCGTACCGGGGTTCTCCACCACCAGGCGGATCGTCTCGGCGCTTTCGCTCAACTGGATAGTCACCGCCTGGCCGGCAGGGGTATAGCGGATCGCGTTCGACAGCAGGTTGCTGATCGCTCGCCGAAGCATCAGCGGATCGCCAGTCACCCGGCAGTGGCTACCAACAAAGCGCAGCGCCACCTCTTTCTCTTCCGCCCACGCTTCAAAGAATTCAAACACCTTATGCACTTCATCGGCCAGATCCAGCGCCTGTTGCTCGGGGATCAGCTGGTTATTATCCGCCTGGGCGAGGAACAACATATCGCTGACCATCCGCGACATCCGCGAGAACTCTTCAAGATTGGAATACAACACCTCTTCCAGCTCCTGCTGGCTGCGGCTCTGGCTTAAGGCGATTTCGGTTTGCGTCACCAGGTTGGTAATCGGCGTACGGATTTCATGGGCGATATCGGCGGAGAAGTTGGACTGGCGGGTAAAGACATCCTCTATCCGCTCCAGCATATGGTTAAACGACAGCGCCAACCGCTCCAGCTCGATGGGCACCGCCTGTGGATCAAGGCGTACATCGAGATCCCGGGAGGTAATATTCTGGATCTGGCGGCTGATCTGGCGGATCGGCTTATGCCCCTGATAGACCACAAACAGCACGATGGCAATGATCAGCAAACTGATTATCGTCGCCGCGGAAATCAGCTTCGCTTTCAGCTCATTAATATAGTGCAGGTGAAAATCGATGGATAAGGCCATCAGCAGGTGGTACGCCGGTTTGCCGTCCGCCTGCTTGCCCAGCGGCAGCATAATCAGCCGCCAGGCGCGGGTTTCCATTGGATGATTATCATGCACCATTGCCCGCGACTGCGGGTCAGTCCATGAAATGACATTCCCGTCGCGGAGCTGCATCGCCAGCCCCGGCGTACTCAGCATATGGCTGAGATCCGGCCCGTCGGGTGACTGAAACAGAATATTGCCCTGGCCGTCGTCCAGACAGATAAAAACGTTGGCGTAACCCGCAATGATATTCCTCACGATCTCCAGCCGCCGCGCCTGCGGATAGTCGGCGTGGTCGAGGACCGTCTCCAGCGTGGTGCTGAGCTGCTTGAGATCGTGAACGTCGCGTTCTTCAAAGTGGGCCTTCACCGAATGGATCATGATCCAGGTGAAGGCAAAGAAGGCGATGATGGTGGCTAGGCTAATAAAGAAGGTCAGCCGGGTGGCCAGGGAAAAGGGGCGCTTAGCGGCCATCCGGCACCTCAAGCATATAGCCGACGCCGCGCACGGTCTGGATTAGCTTCGGCTCGAAGTCATTATCGATTTTGGCGCGCAGCCGCTTCACCGCCACGTCGATAGCGTTAGTGTCGCTGTCGAAATTCATATCCCAGACCTGCGAAGCAATTAACGACCGCGGAAGCACCTCGCCCTGATGGCGCAGGAAGAACTCCAGCAGGGTAAACTCCTTGCTAGTCAGTGAGATACGAGTCGCGCCGCGCATCACCTTGCGGCTGACCAGATCGACACTGAGATCGGCCGCCTGAAACTGGCTTTCGACGATGACCGCCGCCCCGCGACGCAATAGCGTGCGCACCCGCGCCAGCAGTTCCGCAAAAGCAAAGGGCTTCACCAGATAGTCGTCGGCGCCCAGTTCCAGCCCCTTCACCCGATGCTCAATAGTGCCAAGCGCGGTGAGCAGCAGGATCGGCATGCCTTTATTGGCGGCGCGCAGCATGCGGACGATATCCCAGCCGTTCACATCCGGCAGCATGATGTCGAGGATCAGCAGATCGTAATCGCTGGTCATCGCCAGGTGATAGCCGTTGAGGCCGTTATCGGCCAGGTCGACGACGAAGCCGGCCTCGGTGAGCCCTTTGGTCAGGTACTCTCCGGTTTTCTTCTCATCTTCGACAATCAAAATCTTCACGGCAGGCTCCTTCACGCGCGCTTCGTGCGGGTATTCAATTTTAGAGAAGCGCCTCCGGATAGCAATGAAATATCAGGAAAATGACAGTTTTGTCATTTTCCTGTCACGCGTTGAACAGAGCCCGCTACGTAAAGTAGCCGCCATGGATAAATCGTCGAAACGTCTGCCGCCATGCGTTCAATACAGCTACTTACCCTCAGCGTGATATTTGCCTTAACCGGCTGTGTCTCGCTCGCTCCGGACTACCAGCGCCCCGCCGCGCCGGTGCCGCAGCAGTTCTCACTCAGCCAGAACAGACTGGTTGCCGCAACGGCGGATTACCAGAAGACCGGCTGGCGCACCTTTTTCGTCGACCCGCAGGTGAAAAGCCTGATTAGCACCGCGCTGACCAACAACCGCGATTTACGGATGGCGACGCTGAAAGTGCAGGAAGCCCGCGCCCAGTACCGGGTCACCGACGCCGACCGCTACCCGCAGGTTAACGGCGACGGCAGCACCACCTATGGCGGCAAGCTTAAAGGCGACACCACCACCAGCAGCGATTATGCCGCCGGCCTGAATCTCAGCTACGACCTCGACTTCTTTGGCCGGTTGAAAAACCTCAGCGAGGCCGACCGGCAGAACTTCTTCGCCAGCGAAGAGGCGCGGCGCGCGGTGCATATCCTGTTGATTGCTAACGTTTCACAAAGCTACTTCAACCAGCGGCTGGCGGCGGCGCAGCTGCAGGTGGCGAACGACACCTTACAGAACTATCAGCAGTCTTACGCTTTCGTTGAAAAACAGCTGCTGACCGGCACCACCACCGTGCTGGCGCTGGAACAGGCGCGCGGCATGATCGAAAGCACCCGCGCCGATATCGCCAAACGTCAGGGCCAGCTGGCGCAGGCCAATAACGCCCTGCAGCTGCTGCTCGGCAGCTATCAACGGCTGCCGGACGATAGCGCCAGCAGCGCCATCGATCTGCAAGGCGTCACTCTGCCGCCATCGCTCTCCTCAGCGATCCTGCTGCAGCGGCCGGATATTCTGGAAGCGGAACACAGCCTGCGGGCGGCTAACGCCAATATCGGCGCCGCGCGGGCGGCCTTCTTCCCGTCGATTACCCTGACCAGCTCGCTCTCCGGCAGCAGCAGTGAGCTCTCCAGCCTGTTTAACGCCGGCAACGCGATGTGGAACTTCATCCCCAAAATCGAGCTGCCGATTTTCAACGCCGGGCGTAATCAGGCCAACCTCGATCTGGCGGAGATCCGCCAGCAGCAGCAGGTGGTCAACTATGAGCAAAAAATACAGTCCGCTTTTAAGGAAGTGGCCGACGCGCTGGCCCTGCGTCAGAGCCTGGCCGATCAAATTGCCGCCCAGGAGCGTTATCTCACTTCACTAAATATCACCCTGCAGCGCGCTACTGCGCTCTATCGCCACGGCGCGGTCAGCTACATCGAAGTCCTGAGCGCCCAGCGCGACATTTTCACCACCCGACAAACCCTGCTGGAACTCAACTATTCCCGTCAGGCAAATGAAATCACCCTGTTCACCGCCCTCGGCGGCGGCTGGATGGAATAACCCAAGGAGTCCCGAACATGAATTCACTCTCTAAAATCGCCCTGTTCACCCTGCTTTCTGGCGCGGTGTTCGCGGCCCAGGCTGCCGACCCGCACGCCGGTATGGCAATGCACGAGCAACCCGCTGCCGCGCAGACGCAAAGCATCACTGGCAAAGGCGTCATTAAAGCTATTGATATGGATAGCAAAAAAATCACCATCGCCCACGAGGCCATCCCGGCGGTGAACTGGCCGCCGATGACCATGCGCTTCACCATCACCCCGCAGACGCAGCTCAACAATGTGAAGGTCGGCGACAGCGTGGACTTCACCTTCGTTCAGCAGGGCAACCTGTCGCTGTTACAGGATATCCGCGCCCAATAACCGTTCGGCGACGGTAGGCCCCCTCAACAACTGAATGGACGACACATGGCATCCCTGACACTGAAAAATACGGCGCTGATCCTCGGCAGCATGCTGATTGGCGGCGCGCTTACCGCGGCGCTGTACGCCCGACTGACGCCGACCCACGCTGCCGCTCCAGCGGCCGAGCAGCAGCGTAAAGTGCTGTTCTGGTACGACCCGATGTACCCGAATACTCGCTTTGATAAACCGGGTAAATCGCCGTTTATGGATATGGATCTGGTGCCGAAATACGCTGATGAGGAGAGTGCCGCCGCCGGTGCGCCGGGGGTGCGTATCGACCCGACGCAGACCCAGAATCTCGGCGTAAAAACCGCCGCGGTCAGCCGCGGGCCGCTGCGCTACGCCCAGACCTTCCCGGCCAACATCAGCTATAACGAGTATCAGTACGTGATTATGCAGGCGCGGGCGGCGGGCTTTATCAATAAAGTCTATCCGCTGACCGTCGGCGACAAAGTCAAGCAAGGCACGCCGTTACTCGAGCTGACCATCCCGGACTGGGTGGAAGCGCAGAGCGAATATCTGTTGTTGCAGGAGACCGGGGGCACCGCCACGCAGGTCGAGGGGATCCTCGAGCGTTTGCGCCTCGCCGGAATGCCGGATGACGATATCCGCCGCCTGAAAACCACACGTAAAATCCAGACCCGCTTTACCCTCAAAGCACCGATCGACGGCGTGATTACCGCCTTCGATCTGCGTGCCGGAATGAACATCGCCAAAGATAATGTGGTGGCGAAAATTCAGGGCATGGACCCGGTGTGGGTCAGCGTGGCGGTTCCGGAATCCATCGCCTGGCTGATTAAAGACGCCTCGCAGTTCGCCATTCAGGTTCCCGCCTGGCCGGGCAAAACCTTCAGCATCAACAAATGGACGATTCTCCCCAGCGTCGATAGCGCCACCCGCACCCTGCAGCTGCGCCTGCAGGTCAACAACCCGGATGAAGCGCTGAAGCCGGGAATGAACGCCTATCTGAAACTGACCAGCGAAAGCGCGCCGATGCTGCTGATCCCATCAAAAGCGCTGATCGACAGCGGCAGCGAGCAGCGAGTGATTACCGTGGATAACGAAGGTCGCTTCGTGCCGAAGCTGGTACAGGTATTCCATGAATCCGCCGGCGTTACGGCCATTCGCAGCGGTTTGCAGGAGGGCGAAAAAGTCGTCGCCAGCGGCCTGTTCCTGATCGACTCGGAAGCCAATATCTCCGGCGCGCTGGAGCGCATGCGCGCGCAGACTCCCGATACAGCGGCCACTGCCGCCCACGCGCACTGAGGAACGGAACAATGATTGAATGGATTATCCGCCGCTCGGTGGCCAACCGCTTCCTGGTGATGATGGGCGCGCTGTTTCTCAGCATCTGGGGGACCTGGACTATCGTCCACACCCCGGTGGATGCCCTGCCGGATCTCTCTGATGTACAGGTGATCGTCAAAACCAGCTACCCGGGACAGGCGCCGCAGATCGTCGAAAACCAGGTCACCTGGCCGCTGACCACCACCATGCTGTCGGTGCCTGGTGCCAAAACGGTTCGCGGCTTCTCGCAGTTTGGCGACTCCTACGTATACGTGATTTTTGAAGACGGCACCGATCCTTACTGGGCGCGCTCGCGGGTGCTGGAGTATCTCAATCAAGTGCAGGGCAAACTGCCCGCCGGGGTGAGCGCCGAAATGGGCCCGGACGCCACCGGCGTCGGCTGGGTCTTCGAGTACGCGCTGGTCGACCGCAGCGGTAAACACGACCTTGCCGAACTGCGTTCGCTACAAGACTGGTTCTTAAAATATGAGCTGAAAACCATTCCTAACGTCTCGGAAGTGGCGTCGGTAGGCGGCGTGGTCAAGGAGTATCAGATTGTCGTCGACCCAATGAGGCTGACCCAGTACGGCATCAGCCTCGGCGAGGTGAAATCGGCGCTGGACGCCTCTAACCAAGAGGCGGGCGGCTCTTCGGTCGAACTGGCGGAAGCGGAATATATGGTGCGCGCCAGCGGCTACCTGCAGACGCTCGACGACTTCAAAAATATCGTGCTGAAAACCGGTGACAACGGCGTGCCGGTCTATCTCGGCGACGTTGCGCGGGTGCAGATAGGCCCGGAGATGCGCCGCGGTATCGCCGAGCTTAACGGCGAAGGCGAAGTGGCCGGCGGCGTGGTGATCCTGCGCTCCGGCAAGAACGCCCGCGAGGTGATCTCGGCGGTCAAAGCGAAGCTGGCATCGCTGCAAAGCAGCCTGCCGGAAGGGGTTGAAGTGGTCACCACCTACGACCGCAGCCAGCTTATCGACCGCGCCATCGACAACCTCAGCCACAAGCTGCTGGAAGAGTTTATCGTTGTCGCGCTGGTCTGTGCCCTGTTCCTGTGGCACGTGCGCTCGGCGCTGGTGGCGATTATTTCGCTGCCGCTCGGCCTGTGCTTCGCCTTTATCATGATGCATTTCCAGGGGCTTAACGCCAACATCATGTCGCTGGGCGGGATCGCCATTGCGGTGGGGGCGATGGTCGATGCCGCCATCGTGATGATTGAGAACGCCCATAAGCGGCTGGAGGAGTGGGAACATCAGCACCCGGGAGAGAAACTTAGCAACGAGATCCGCTGGAAAATCATTACCGAGGCGTCGGTGGAGGTCGGCCCCGCGCTGTTTATCAGCCTGCTGATCATTACTCTGTCGTTTATCCCGATTTTCACCCTCGAAGGCCAGGAGGGCAAACTGTTCGGCCCGCTGGCCTTCACCAAAACGTGGTCGATGGCCGGGGCGGCGCTGCTGGCGATCGTGGTGATCCCGATCCTGATGGGCTTCTGGATCCGCGGCAAGATCCCAGCGGAGAACAGCAACCCGCTGAACCGCTTTTTGATCCGCATTTATCACCCGCTGCTGCTGAAGGTGCTGCACTGGCCGAAGACCACCCTGCTGATTGCGCTCCTGTCGATCCTGACAGTTATCTGGCCGCTCAACCGGGTCGGCGGCGAGTTTCTGCCGCAGATTAACGAAGGCGATCTGCTGTATATGCCGTCCACGCTGCCGGGGATCTCCGCTGCGCAGGCGGCAGATATGCTGCAGAAAACCGATAAGCTAATTATGACGGTGCCGGAAGTGGCCCGGGTGTTCGGCAAAACCGGCAAGGCCGAAACCGCCACCGACTCGGCGCCGCTGGAGATGGTAGAGACCACGATTCAGCTCAAGCCACAGGATCAGTGGCGGCCGGGGATGACCATGGAGAAGATCGTCGAGGAGCTGGATAAAACCGTGCGCCTGCCGGGGCTGGCGAACCTGTGGGTGCCGCCGATCCGCAACCGCATCGACATGCTCTCCACCGGCATCAAGAGCCCGATTGGCATTAAAGTTTCCGGCACCAATCTGGCCGATATCGACGTCATCGCCGAACAAATTGAAGTGGTGGCGCGTACCGTGCCGGGAGTCACTTCGGCATTAGCCGAGCGGCTGGTCGGCGGGCGCTACCTCAACATTGATATTCATCGTGAGAAGGCGGCCCGTTACGGCATGACCGTCGGCGACGTGCAGTTGTTTGTTTCGTCCGCCATCGGCGGCGCGATGGTCGGCGAAACGGTAGAAGGAGTCGAGCGCTATCCGATCAACATCCGCTACCCGCAGAGCTATCGCGACAGCCCGGAGACCCTGCGCCAGCTGCCGATCCTCACCCCGCTGAAGCAGCAGATCGTCCTCGGCGACGTGGCTGAGGTAAAGGTGGTCACCGGACCATCGATGCTGAAGACCGAGAACGCCCGCCCGACCAGTTGGATCTACATCGACGCCCGCGACCGCGATATGGTGTCGGTGGTGCGCGATCTGCAGCAGGCCATCGGCAAAGAGGTGAAGCTGAAGCCGGGCATCAGCATCTCCTACTCCGGGCAGTTTGAGCTGCTGGAACGCGCCAATCAGAAGCTGAAGCTGATGGTGCCGATGACGCTAATGATTATCTTCGTGCTGCTATATCTGGCGTTCCGCCGCGTCGGCGAGGCGCTGTTGATTATCACCAGCGTGCCGTTCGCCCTTGTCGGCGGGATCTGGTTCCTCTACTGGATGGGATTCCATCTGTCGGTAGCCACCGGTACCGGCTTTATCGCCCTCGCCGGGGTGGCGGCGGAGTTTGGCGTGGTGATGCTGATGTACCTGCGCCACGCCATCGAGGCGGAGCCATCGCTGGAGAACCCGCAGACCTTCAGCGCCGATAAGCTCGACGAGGCGCTGTACCAGGGCGCGGTGCTGCGCGTGCGGCCAAAGGCGATGACCGTGGCGGTGATTATCGCCGGCCTGCTGCCGATCTTATGGGGTACCGGCGCCGGGTCGGAAGTGATGAGCCGTATCGCCGCGCCGATGATTGGCGGGATGATCACCGCCCCGCTGCTGTCGCTATTTATCATTCCGGCGGCATATAAGCTGATGTGGCTGTATCGGCATCGGGGCAAGCGTAGCCAATAGCCCGCCGCGTTTACGCCGGCCCGGTAAATTGGCTATAGTGGCGCTATTCTTCTGGCCGGCGTGAACGTCCCTATGAATCTGAACCTGGTATGTTATTCCCTGCTGCTGCTCACCGCCGTGGGCAGCGCCCTGCTGCCCTACCCGCTGGCGATGTGGTTTTTACTGAGCAGCCTTCTGACATGGCTTATCTATGGCGCCGACAAGCTGGCGGCGCGCAAAGCCTGGCGACGGGTGCCAGAGACCACGCTGCTGGTGCTGGGCCTGGCGGGAGGCTGGCCGGGGGCCATCCTCGGCCAACAGTGCTTTCGTCATAAAACGCAAAAGCAGCCCTTCCGGCGGTGGTTTTTCGTCAGCGTGGCGCTGAACGTGGCGGCGCTGGCCGGGCTGTACGTGGTTTATACCCACCTGCTGAGCCGCTAAGGGGCGAGGCTAGCGCGGCGTCTGGCGGATCCACACCAGGCGATCGACGTCAAAGCCCAGCTCGCGCGCGGTATTCAGGTAATCCTGCTTCACCGCCGCCGGGATGGTGGGGGTGCGCGACAGGATCCACAGATAGTCGCGGTTGGGGCCGCTGACCAGCGCGTACTGGTAGTCATCGTCCAGGCGGATCACGTTATAGCCGCCGTAGAATGGCCCGAAGAACGACACCTTCAGCGCCGCGGTGGTAGGGGCGCCGGTGAAGTAGGCTTTTCCGTCGCTCTCATTCCAGCGTTTTTTGACCGGGTCATAACCGCGATTGACGACGCTGATCCCCCCGTCGCTGCGGGTGCCGTAGGTGGCGGTCACCTGCTCCAGGCCTCGCTCGAAGCGATTCTCCAGGCGGGCGACCTCATACCATTTTCCGAGGTAACGGCTGGCATCAAACCCGCTAATCGGCTGAACGCCCTTCGGCGGGGTGGGCGATTTGCAGGCCACCAGGGTTAACGCGATAGCAACGCCAGTGACAACAGGCCATAGCTTCATGAGAACTCCTTTCATTTACGCGGTTGGGGAAAGTGTAGTGCAAAGCCACTACACTTCACGCCAGCCGACGTGATTCGTAGTATATTGAGAATATTCTTTGTTAACAGGTGGCCTCCATGCCTTACTCCATCGGCGAATTTGCCCGACTATGCGGGATAAATGCGACCACGCTTCGCGCCTGGCAGCGCCGCTATGGCCTGCTCAAGCCGCTGCGCACCGATGGTGGTCACCGTCTGTACAGCGATGACGACGTCCAGCAGGCGCTGAAGATCCTCGACTGGGTGAAAAAAGGGGTGCCGGTCAGCCAGGTGAAACCCCTGCTGTCGCGCCCCGGCGCGCGGCGCACCAACAACTGGCTGACGTTGCAGGAGACCATGCTGCAGCGGCTGAAAGAGGGAAAAATCGAGTCCCTGCGCCAGCTTATCTACGACGCCGGGCGCGAATATCCGCGCCAGGAGCTGGTGACCGAGGTGCTGCGTCCGCTGCGCAGCCAGGTCTCCGCCAACGTGCCGGCCATCATGACGCTGCGCGAAATCCTCGACGGCATCATCATCGCCTATACCTCGTTTTGCCTTGAAGGCGACAAGAAGGCGCCCGGGGACAACTTTCTGATCACCGGCTGGCACCTGACCGATGCCTGCGAAATCTGGCTTGAGGCGCTCAAACGCACCGGCCAGGGTCATCGCATCGACGTTCTGCCGGTGCCTCCCGCCGCCCTGGCGCCGGAGATTTTCCCCCAGCGCAACTGGCTGCTGGTCACCAGCGGCAAACTCTCCGCCGCCCGCCAGAGGCAGGTGGAACTCTGGCAGCAGCAGGTCGTCTCCCTCGAGGTAATTCCGCTCTAACCCCCTGTTTTAACTTACATCCCCTCTCTGAGACGCCAGCGCCCGGTGGCGCGGCGGGCTCACGCTTGCCCTTTGCACCACCCGCGATTTTCACTCCTTAAAACATCAATCATAACCACATGATCTTTAACACAAATAAAATATATTTTTCCACAAACTTGGACAAATAATTTTATTTGTGTAAGTTTTAAGTATGCCATTACACCACCGTATCTAGCCAGGATGTGATCCATGAGCACCTCGCCGTCCGTGATTCGTCGTTTCGTTGAGTACTACGCCGGGCTGGATGCGCAGCCGCCCGCGGCGCTGGCCGCGCTGTACCATCCGGACGCGACGCTGAGCGATCCTTTTGGTCAGCATCAGGGGCTGTTCGCCATTCAGCGCTACTTTACCCATCTGCTGGCCAACGTGGAGCAGTGCCGGTTCACCATCGACACGCCGCTCTGCGACGGCCAACGATTCGCCGTGACCTGGACTATGCACTGGTCGCATCCGCGCATTGCCGGCGGAGAAACGCTGGCCCTGCCGGGCTGCTCGGTGGTGGACATCGCCGGGGAGCAGGTTCTCCATCAGCGCGACTACTACGACGCCGGGGAGATGATCTACGAGCATCTTCCCCTGCTGGGCTGGGCGGTGCGCGGTGTGAAACGGAGGGTGCGCTCATGATGACGGTGCTCATCACCGGCGCCAGCTCCGGGATCGGCGCCGGCCTGGCGAAATCCTTCGCAGCGGATGGCCATCGGGTTATCGCCTGCGGGCGCGATGCGTCGCGCCTGTCGGCGCTCCAGCAGTTCAGCCCCAACATCAGCGGGCGCCTGTTCGATATGACAGACAGGGACGCCTGTCGCCAGGCGCTGACGGGCTGTTTTGCCGATCTGATCATTCTCTGCGCCGGGACCTGCGAATACCTCGACCACGGGCAGGTGGATGCTGCCCTCGTGGAGCGGGTGATGGCCACCAACTTCCTCGGGCCGGTGAACTGCCTGGCGGCGCTGCAGACACAGCTGGAGGCAGGCGATCGGGTGGTGCTGGTCAGCTCCATGGCGCACTGGCTGCCCTTCCCGCGCGCAGAAGCCTATGGCGCCTCCAAGGCGGCGCTGACCTGGTTTGCCAACAGCCTGCGTCTGGACTGGGAGCCGAAAGGGGTGGCCGTCACGGTAGTCTCTCCGGGCTTCGTCGACACCCCGCTGACGCGCAAAAACGACTTCGCCATGCCCGGCCGGGTGAGCGTGGATCGGGCGGTGGCGGCGATCCGCCACGGCCTGGCGAAGGGCAAAAACCACATTGCCTTCCCCACCGGCTTCAGCCTGGCCCTGCAGCTGCTGGCCGGCCTGCCATCGGGTATCCAGCGCCTGCTGTTGCGCAGGATGGTGCGCTCATGAACATCGCCATCATCGGCAGCGGCATCGCCGGGCTGACCTGCGCCTGGCGGCTGGCCGGACACCATCAGGTGACGCTGTTCGAAGCGGGCGCCACGCCGGGCGGCCACACCGCCACCGTGGATGTCGCCACGCCGCAGGGCACCTGGGCCATCGATACCGGATTTATCGTCTACAACGATCGCACCTATCCGCGCTTTATGGGCCTGCTCAGCGAGCTGGGGATCGAGGGGCAAAAAACGCAGATGAGCTTCTCGGTTCACAACCCGGCCAGCGGCCTGGAGTACAACGGCCACAGCCTGACCTCGCTTTTCGCCCAGCGGCGCAATCTGCTGAAGCCGGCCTTCTGGGGGCTGCTGAGCGAGATCGTCCGCTTTAACCGGCTGGCGAAACTGGCGCTGACCGAGGCGCTGGATCCGGGGGCGACGCTGGAGAGCTTCCTCGTCCGCCACCGCTTCAGCCCCTTCTTCGCCCGCCACTATATCCTGCCGATGGGGGCAGCCATCTGGTCGTCGTCGCTGCAGGAGATGCGCCGCTTCCCGCTGCCGCTGTTTTTACGTTTCTTTGAACACCACGGCCTGCTGGATATTCGCGATCGCCCGCAGTGGTATGTGGTGCCCGGCGGTTCCCGGGAGTACGTTCGCGCCCTGCTCGCCAGGCTCGGCGATCGTCTGGATCTGCGCCTCAACGCGCCGGTACAGCAGGTGGACCGTCACCCGACGGGGATCACCCTGCGGCTGGCGTCCGGGGAGGCGCATTTTGACCAGGTGATTTTCGCCTGCCACTCCGCACAGGCCCTGGCGATGCTGGCGACGCCCACCGACTCCGAACGTGAAATCCTCGGGGACATCGGCTGGCAGCGTAACGAGGTGGTACTGCACAGCGATCCGCGCTGGCTGCCGGAGCGCCAGCGCGCCTGGGCCAGCTGGAACTATCGCCTGAGCGACGGGGATCGGGCCCGGGCCTGCGTCACCTACAACATGAATATTCTCCAGGGGCTGCCCGCAGGCGCGCCGCTGTTCTGCGTCACCCTGAACCCGGACGCGCCGGTGGACGATCGCTACGTCTGGCAGCGCTTCGTCTATGAACATCCGCTGTTTAATCCGCAAAGCTGGTCGGCCCAGCTGCGGCGCGAAGAGATTAACGGCCAGCAGCGGAGCTGGTACTGCGGGGCCTACTGGTACAACGGCTTTCATGAGGACGGGGTGCGCAGCGCGCTCGACGTGGTGCAGGGCATCGCCGCGGCGGAGGGCAAGTGAGATGAACAGCTGCCTCTATCAGGGCGTCCTGCGCCACCGTCGCCTGCAGCCGAAGGCGCACCACTTCGTCTACCGCCTGTTTATGGCCTGGCTCGACCTCGACGAACTGGACAGGCTGCCTGAGGCGGGTATCCGTCGCAACCGCCTGGCCGCCGCCGCCTGGTACGACGCCGATTATCCGCTGGGCGCGCCGCTGAAGGCCCAGGTGCTGAACCGGCTGGAGAGCCTGACCGGCTACCGCCCGGCGGGACGCGTGATGCTCCTGACCCAGCTGCGCTACTTCGGCTTCCATTTTAATCCGGTCAACTTTTACTACTGCTATGACGAAGCCGACACCCTGCGCTGGGTGCTGGCCGAAGTACGCAACACGCCGTGGAATGAGCGTCATTACTACGCGGTGGACGGCCAGCAGGCGCGCCCGCTGGAGAAAGCCTTTCACGTTTCGCCCTTTAACCCGATGGACATGGTCTATCACTGGCGCTTCAACGCGCCCGGCAAAACGCTGCACATGCATATTGAAAACCATCAGGCCAGCAAGGTGTTCGACGCCACGCTGGCCCTGAGCCGCGTGCCGTTGACCCGCGCCAACCTGCGCGAGCTGCTGCTGCGTCTGCCGCTGATGACCCTGAAAACCGTCCTCGCCATCTACTGGCAGGCGCTGCGGCTGTGGCTGAAGCGCGTGCCGCTGTACAACCATCCTGTCAGCAGGAGTGAACGCTCATGACCGATCCCGTCTTTGCGCTTGAACCCGATGTGCCGCGCAACGTGCGGCTCGCGCGCTGGCTGCTCTTTCGTCTGTTGAGCGGCCTCCGCGAAGGCTCGCTCACCGTGCGCGAAGGGGCGCAGACTTTTCATTTTGGCGACCCCGCCGCCGCGCTGCGCGCCGAGGCGCGGGTCTGCACGCCGGAGGTGTACTGGCGTCTGCTGACCGGCGGCAGCCTGGCGGCGGCCGAGGCCTGGATGGACGGCGACTGGGAGAGCCACCAGCTGACGGCGCTGCTGCAGATCCTCGCGCGCAACGGTGAGGTGCTGGGGCGTCTGGAGCGCGGCTTTCGTCTGCTGGGCAAGCCCGTCGCCCGCCTGCGCCACTGGACCCGCCGCAACACCCGCGCCCAGGCGCGGGAGAACATCGCCGCCCATTACGACCTCGGCAACGAATTTTATGCCTACTTTCTGGATGACGACCTGCTCTACTCCAGCGCGCTGTTTACCGACGACCAGCAGGATCTGACCCAGGCCCAGCGGGCCAAGATGGCGCGCCTGTGCGACCAGCTGGCGCTCACTCCCGGCGATCATCTGCTGGAGATTGGCACCGGCTGGGGGGCGCTGGCCGAGTACGCCGCCCGCCATTACGGCTGCCGGGTCACCACCACCACCCTTTCCCGGGAGCAGCACCGCTGGGCTACCGAGCGCATGGCCCGCGCCGGGCTGCAGGATCGCGTCGAAGTGCTGCTCTGCGACTACCGCGATCTGCGCGGCGAGTACGACAAACTGGTGTCGGTGGAGATGATTGAGGCGGTGGGCCAGCGCTACCTCCCGGCCTTCTTCCGCACCTGCCAGGCGCGCCTGCGCCCGGGCGGCAGAATGGCCCTGCAGGCGATCACCATCCAGGATCAGCGCTATCGCGACTACAGCAAAAGCGTCGATTTTATCCAGCGCTACATCTTCCCCGGCGGCTTTTTGCCCAGCATCACGGCAATGAGCGAGCTGATGACCCGCCATACCGATTTTGTGGTGCGCAACCTGTTCGACATGGGCCCGGATTACGCCCGCACCCTGGCGCACTGGCGGCAGCGTTTTACCCACGCCTGGCAGGATATTGAAAAACTCGGCTTTGATGAGCGCTTCCGCCGGATGTGGCTCTACTACTTCGGCTACTGCGAAGCCGGATTTAACGCCCGCACCATCAGCGTGGTGCAGCTCACCGCGGAGCGGGTATGACACGCCCGGCGCAGCACCTGCTGATGGCCCTCGCGTTCGATGTTTACTGGACGCTGGTGGTGATGTTGCGCGAGCGCGGCCTGCTGATCTGGCTGACGCTGGCCATTTTCGCCTGGTTGCGGTTGCCGGCGGCCAGTCGTCCGCCCGCCCTGCTGTTGGCCGCGGCGGGCTGCGGCCTGGACGCCTGCTGGGCGCTGGCGGGGCTGATCGATTTTCGCGGCGACAGCCTGCTGCCCCTGTGGATGGTGGCCCTGTGGCTGATGTTCGCCGTCGTCTGGACCCGACTGACCCGCACCACGACGCTTCCCGGCTGGGTGCTGGCCACGGCCGCCACCGTCGGCGGCCCGGTGGCCTACCTGATCGGCGCTCGCCTCGGAGCCATGACCCTGCTGGTGCCGATGGCGCTTGCCGTGGCCGCCATGGCCTGCGGCTGGCTGGTGCTCATGCTGTTATTCCATCTGGGGATGGGGAGGCGAAAATGAGATTCGCGCTGTTACTGCTGTGGCTGACCGCCCTCGCCCCGGCGGCCCACGCCGCCGACTGGCTGACGTGGCGTCGCGTCGGCGAGGCGACCCTCACCTGGGGGCCATTCACCGTCTATCACTCGCAGCTGCGCACGCCCAATGGCCGGTATGACGGCCCGCAACAGGATCGGGCGCTGATCATCACCTACCGGCGCGACATCGATCGCGACGCGCTGGTGGAGGCCACCCGCGACCAGTGGCAGGCGCAGGGCATTCTGCAGCAGGAGCCGCGCAGCGAAGCCTGGCTGCGCATGCTGCAGGGGATCTGGCCGGACGTCGCGCCGGGCACTCAGCTGGCGTTCGTGGTCAGCGGCAGCGAGGGACAGTTCTGGTACCGCGCCAGCGCCGCACAGACCGCCTTTACCCCGCTCGGCCCTCGCCAGTCGGCGGCGTTCAGCACCCGCTTTCTCGCCATCTGGCTCGATCCGCGCACCACTTATCCCGAACTGCGTCAGCAGTTGATCGGAGGTACACCATGAAACGCACTCTGACCCTTGGCCTGGCGCTGCTGATGCTGATCCTCGCCGGCTGCAGCACCGAGGTCACGGAGTACCGGCAGCAGCAGCCCGCCCTCGACATCTTTCACTATTTTCAGGGGCGAACCGAGGCGTGGGGGATGGTGCAGGATCGCAGCGGCAAGCAGCTGCGCCGCTTCCATGTTGAGATCGATGGCGACGTCGTCGGCGACACCCTGACCCTCCATGAGCGCTTTGTCTATGACGACGGCGAGAAGCAGCAGCGGGTATGGCGCATTCGCCGCACCGGCGATAACCGTTATCAGGGCACCGCCGGGGACATCGAAGGCGTGGCCAGCGGCCAGGCGGCAGGCAATGCCTTTCACTGGCGCTACAGCATGAACGTCGAAGCCAGCGGCAGCCGGTGGCTGCTGCACTTTGACGACTGGATGTTCCTGCAGGACGGCAGCCATTTGTTTAACAAAACCGAGATGAAGAAATTCGGCATTACGGTCGCCACCGTGACCCTTTTCTTTACCCGAACCACAGCAGAAGAGAGGACAGCGCCATGAACACGCAACCTGTCATTGGGATCAGCGGATGTTTAACCGGCTCAGCCGTGCGATTCGACGGCGGGCATAAGCGTATGGGCTTTGTGATGGATGAGCTCGCGCAGTGGGTGGCGTTTAAACCCGTCTGCCCGGAGATGGCGATCGGTCTGCCCGTTCCCCGCCCGGCGCTCCGCCTGGTGCAGACCCCGGTCGGGGAGATCCGCATGCGCTTCAGCCACGCCCCGCACGAGGATGTGACGGAGAAGATGGCTGATTTCGCCAGCGCCCACCTCGCAACCCTGGGCGAGCTGTCGGGCTTTATCGTCTGCGCCAAATCGCCGAGCTGCGGAATGGAGCGCGTGCGGTTGTACGATGAAAAAGGCAATCGCGGGCGTAAGGAAGGCGTGGGGCTGTTTACCGGCGCCCTGATGGCGCGCTACCCGTGGCTGCCGGTGGAAGAGGATGGCCGGCTGCACGATCCGCTGCTGCGGGAGAATTTTGTTGAGCGCGTTTTCGCCCTGCATGAACTCAACGCCCTGCGCGCCCGCGGCCTGACGCGCCACAGCCTGCTGGCCTTTCACAGCCGCTACAAGCTGCAGCTGCTGGCTCACCACCAGGCGGGCTACCGGGAGATCGGCCCGTTCGTCGCCTCGCTGCATGAATGGGAGGATCTGGAGGCGTTCTTCGAGGTCTACCGCGAGAAGCTGATGGCGATCCTCAAGCGGCCCGCCTCGCGGAAAAACCACACCAACGTGCTGATGCATATTCAGGGTTATTTCCGCGACCAGCTCAACAGCCGCCAGCGCGGCGAGCTGCGGGAGGTGATCCTCAACTATCGCGCCGGGTTGCTGCCGATCCTCGCCCCGCTGACGCTGCTTAAGCACTATCTGGCCGAGTATCCGGATCGCTACCTGCAGGCGCAGAACTATTTTGACCCCTACCCGCAGGATCTGGCCCTGCGCCTGACGGTGAACTGAGGGAACCTGGGCCAGTTGCCCGGCGGCGCTGCGCTTGCGCGGGCCTACGTGTGTGAGCCTGCGGGAAGGAACGTAGGCCGGATAAGGCATTGATGCCGCCATCCGGCACTACCTCAGGTACGGCACCTGACCGCCCGGCGGCGCTGCGCTTGCGCGGGCCTACGTTGTGTGAGCCTGCGGGAAGGAACGTAGGCCGGATAAGGCGTCAGCCGCCATCCGGCATAAATGGAGCGCACCAGTCGTAGCCCGGCTAAGCGTAGCGCCAGCCGGGAACGCGCCTGCGACAACGTTATCGCATCAGAACCACGCCTCAAACATCCCGCCGACGTTCAGCGAATCCAGCTGCTGGTCTTTGGTGTTGTTGACCTTCGCGGTATGCTCGTTGTCCACCTGACCACCGGTCACGTAGAAACGCAGCATCGGACGGAACTCTGGCCCCATGCCGATGGCGATGTTCTGCGACAGCGTCAGCTTCCAGCCGTGGTTATCCCCGCCCTGGTCGTAATCCACGCGCTGGTAGCCCGCTTCCAGCCAGGTGGAGTGCACGTCGTTCCAGAAGTACATCGGCCGGACGATGGCGCCGTAGTTTTTACGGTTGTCGGTGTTGTCCTTGCCGTTGTCGTAGTCGTGGAAGGCCAGCAGGTATTCGATCTGCGCCTGCTGGGTGAACTTATGGCTGCCCTCGAAGCTGGCGTAGACCGTGGTCAGGTCGTCGGTTTTGTTGTAGACGCTGTTATCCGAGTTGTCGGAGTAGCGCAGGATCACCTTGTTCACTCCGCTGTCGTTGGTGTGGCTCAGCACCAGCCCGCCCTGCCAGGCTTCGAGGCGGGCGTCGCTGTCCACCGCCTTCGAGTCAAAGCCGTAGTTGGCGTACACCTCGACGTCGATCGGCCCGGCTTTGATGTTGTGGGTTTTGGTGGTCAGCGCGTAGTGGCCGTTGTCGCCGGTGTCGGAGCTGCCGGTACAGGTGATGCGCGACGGGTTAGTCTCGTCGGCCATCACTTCCGGGCTACAGGATTTCACCTGCGACACCGCCGCCACGTCAAACTGCACGCCGCCGATATCAAAGTTCTTCACCCCGGCGCCCTGGCCGTCGTGGTTCATCCAGAAGTAGTCGTTGATCCCCTGTTGCGGACGCTGGTGGAAGTCGCGACCGGCCCACAGATAGGCGTTGGGGTTGGATTCCAGCACGTTGGTGACGCCGACGTAGGCCTTCTTCAGGTTAACTTCATCGCTCCAGTGGTCGAACATCACGTTGAGATCCCAGATAGCCCCCTGCGCGCTTTTGAAGGCCTTGCTGATCTGGAATTCACCGCCGTTGCTTTCGTTGCCCAGACGGCCGATCGCTGAGGCGCCGTTATAGGAGCCGTCGACGCCGACATATTTCTGGTCGCCGGTCTGGAAGTGGGCGCCATAGCGGGCATAGCCGCTGAACTTGAGGCCGAACGGAATGGCCATATCCGGCGAGGCGGCGGTGGTCTGCGGGTTGGTGATCACGTCGACCTTTTTGTCGGCCGCGGCGTCGATTTTCGCCTGGCGGTCGGCCAGCGCTTTATCAACGGCTTTGGCGACGATGGCGTCGATCTGTTCCTGCGTAAATTCTTGGGCCATTACAGAGGTAAGCGGAAAAAACGCGGCGATAACCGCCATAGTTAATGGAAGCTTTTTTATCATTGTCATGAGTTTCTCAATATAGGTTAATTTTATTCAGACAATAACCAGCCTATTCTGAGCTGACAGAATATGTCGCTATCATCAGAACAAGTTATTTTTTATTTTGCACGATCACAGAGGCATTACACAATTATCGCTACTTTCCCTCCTTCACTGATATTAAACAGATGGTCTTTAGGCACTGACAAAAAATACAGCGCGAACAAATAAATGCTATTTTCCGGCAGCGGACAGACGGCGTAATACATGCCCCCGCAGGGGCATGTCAGCAAAATTTAACCAAAGATATAGGTATTGACGAGATTCTCGAGTAATTCCTGCCGCCCGCTGTGAGGCTGCGGATTCAGATTATGCTGCTCAGCGTACCGGGAAATATTATCCAGCGACATCTGCCCGCTCATAATTTTCTGCCCCAGCTCGCCCTGCCAGCCGGCATAGCGTTTTGCCAGCCCCTGCTCGAGCTTGCCATCCTCAATCATGCGCGCCGCCAGCTTAAGGGACAGCGCCATCACGTCCATGGCGCCAATATGGCCATAGAACATGTCGTATTTATCGGTGCTCTGCCGACGGACTTTGGCATCAAAGTTCAGGCCGCCGGTGGTGAATCCCCCGGCTTTGAGGATCTCGTACATCACCAGGGTATTTTCTTCCACGCTGTTCGGGAACTGATCGGTATCCCAGCCGAGCTGCGCATCGCCGCGGTTGGCATCTACGGAGCCGAAGATCCCCAGCGCGATGGCGCTGGCGATTTCATGGTGGAAAGAGTGCCCCGCCAGGGTGGCGTGGTTGGCTTCAATGTTCACCTTGATCTCATTTTCCAGACCAAACTGCTTCAGGAAGCCATACACCGTCGCGACATCGTAATCGTACTGATGCTTAGTGGGTTCCTGCGGTTTCGGCTCGATAAGCAGCGCGCCGCCAAAGCCAATCTTATGCTTGTGCTCCACCACCATCTGCAGGAAGCGGCCAATCTGCTCACGCTCCTGGCGCAGGTCGGTATTCAGCAGGGACTCATAACCTTCGCGGCCGCCCCACAGCACATAGTTTTCACCGCCGAGCTGGTGGGTAGCGTTCATGGCTGTCACCACCTGCGTGGCCGCCCAGGCAAACACCTCCGGATCGGGGTTGGTCGCCGCCCCGGCGCCGTAACGCGGGTGGGTAAAGCAGTTGGCAGTGCCCCACAGCAGTTTCACGCCGGTTTGCTGCTGTTTCTCCGCCAGCACCTCGGCCATGATGGCGAAATTATGCAAATACTCTTTCAGCGACGCGCCTTCTGGCGAGACGTCGACATCATGGAAGCAGTAATACGGCACGTTGAGCTTGTAGAAAAATTCAAACGCCACGTCCGCTTTGCGTTTGGCCATTTCCAGCGCATCGCCCGCGGCCTGCCAGGGACGCTCAAACGAACCGGCGCCAAACATATCCGCGCCATTCCAGCAGAAATTATGCCAATAACAGGCGGCAAAACGCAGATGATCTGCCATGCGTTTTCCCAACACGATTTCATCCGGATTATAGTGGCGAAACGCCAGCGGATTATCGGTTTTGGGTCCGGCAAAGCGAACGCGATCAACCTGGTCGAAATAGGTTTGCATGATGAACTCCGAAATTGAGAAACAGGAAAATTAACAACTGTGACACATCGTGTATTCTCATCGTCGGTTGCTCAATTACGTTATTTCACTCGGCGATTGAGAAAATGCTCAAATGTGAGCCATCTCGCAAATAAAACTATTTTAAATATCTCGCTTCGCGCGCGTATAGAGTACACTTCCTGGGGAATTCAGGTATCCATACCAAATTAAAATGCCGGTTTTGTCACATTGTCTGCCTGCCAGAAAATTAGCGGCGGAAAACGGTTAAACGCAGGTGATACAGGCCTTTGCTTCGAGGATCACAGAAGTAAAAAAACATAATTACGTAATTTAAAAACGTAATAGATTCTTCCTGGTCAACTGTGTCAGAAAGTGTTTCACCTACACAAAACAAACCGGAGTCTGCTTAGAATGAGTAAAAACATAATGCACAGTCGGCATGATGAATATCATAAATTAACCCGCGGAGAACGAATTGGTTATGGCATGGGCGACTTTGCGCAAAACCTGGTTTTCGGCACAATTGGGGGTTTTCTGGCTTTGCATATGCTGACGGTAAATTCCATCAGCACGGCAACGGCAGGCTTTATTTTTCTTTTTGTCCGCATAATTAACGTGTTTTGGGATCCGATGGTCGGAACCTATGTGGATAAACGAACCTCAAAAGCAGGGAAATATCGTCCCTGGCTGTTACGAGCCGGCGTTCCGCTGGTGATCCTGTCGGCATTATTATTCGCGCCGATCCCTGGCGTTAAAGGTTCGGTGGCTTTTGCCTTTATTATTTATCTGGCGCTGGACCTGGTTTATTCCTTAGTCAATATTCCCTATGGCTCGCTGAATGCGTCGCTGACCCGCGACCCGGAATCGATCGATAAACTGACCAGTACCCGCATGATGCTGGCCAACAGCGCCAACCTGCTGGTCTATACCCTGTTCCCGATGTTTGTGCAGATGGCGGCGCCGAAAGATCGCAGCCTGAAGGACACCGGCTTTTTCGGCCTTAAGCTGAATCTGGGCAACTATACCGATCCGTCGGCGAACTACGCCTGGTTTGGCGTGTACGCCATCTATATGATCATCGGCGCGGTGGCCCTGTTTATCTGTTATAAATTCACCAAAGAACGCGTTGTCGCGACCGCCGAGCAGACCGCCAACGTCAAAACCACCGATCTTTTCCACGAGCTCAGACATAACCGCCCGCTGGTGATCCTCGGCATGTTCTTCATGCTGGCCTTTACCTTCATGTTCTTCATGAACACCGTTAACGGCTTCTTCAACCAGTTCGTCGTCGGCCATTCCGAATGGATGGGCGCCGTAGGTCTCGTCGCGTCTATTCCCGGCATCGCCTTCCCGGTGTTCTGGCCGAAACTGAAAAAAATCTTTGGTAAAAAAGGCTTCTTCCATCTGTTCCTCGCCATGTTCATCGTCGGCGAACTGCTGACCTACGTCTGGTCCCGCGAAGGGATGCACGATGCCCTGTGGCTGGCCTACATCGCCACCTTTATTAAACAGTGGGGCTTAACCTCTGCCACCGGTTTTATGTGGGCGCTGGTACCGGAAGTTATCGCGTACGGCGAATTAAAATCGGGCAAACGCAATGCCGCCATTATCAATGCCATTATGGGACTCTTCTTCAAGATCGGCTTCACCATCGGCGGCGCGATCCCGCTGTGGCTGCTGGCGGTGTATGGATTTAATGAAAGCGGCGCCGTGCAGAGCGCCAGCGCCATCGACGGGATCATTATGACCGCCGTGTGGATCCCGATCGCGCTGGCCGCTATTTCGATGGTGATTATTCAGGTTTATCCCATCTCCGATAAACATGTTACCGACATCAACCGTCAGCTGGATGAGATCCGCGTGTAGTTAAAAAAATTATAAATCAGACCGATCCTTAACTTTCCATTTTAAAAGGTGTAATGAAATGTCACTTATTCAAAACCCGATATTACGCGGCTTCAATGCCGACCCCAGTATTATTCGCGTCGAGGATACGTACTATATTGCCAACTCGACGTTTGAGTGGTTTCCGGGCGTGCGTTTACATGAGTCGAAGGACCTGAAAAACTGGAACCTGCTGCCTTCGCCGCTCTCCACCACCACCCTGCTGGACATGAAGGGCAACCCCTCCTCCGGCGGCATTTGGGCGCCGGCGCTCTCCTGGGCCGACGGACAATTCTGGTTGGTGTATACCGATGTGAAGGTCACCGAAGGCGCCTTTAAAGACATGACCAACTACCTGACCACGGCGAAGGATATTCGGGGCCCGTGGAGCGACCCGATCAAGCTGAACGGCGTCGGGTTTGACGCCTCGCTGTTCCATGACGACGATGGCCGGAAATATATCGTCCAGCAAACCTGGGATCACCGGGAGTACCATCACCCCTTCGATGGCATTACCTTAACGGAGCTGGATACCAAAACACTGAAGTTAATGCCGGAAACCGCGCGCACCATCTACCGCGGCACCGCCGTGGCGCTGGTCGAGGGGCCGCACCTCTATAAACTGAACGGCTACTACTATCTGTTTGCCGCCCAGGGCGGCACCGTGTTTACCCACCAGGAGGTGGTGGCGCGGTCGAAAACCCTCGAGGCCGACAGCTTCGAAACCGAGCCGGGCGACGTGTTCTTAACCAACGTCGACACCCCGGATAGCTACATCCAGAAACAGGGTCATGGCGCACTGGTCTCCACCCCGGAAGGCGAATGGTATTACGCCTCGCTCTGCGCCCGGCCGTGGAATCGCCCGGGGGAATCCATCTACGATCCCCGCGGCTGGTCAACCCTAGGCCGGGAAACCGCGATCCAGAAAGTATACTGGGACGACGAAGGCTGGCCGCGTATTGAAGGCGGTCACGGCGGGAAAACCTTCGTCGAAGGGCCGAAAGACGCCATCTTCACCGAAAGCGCCAGCGATAACAGCCAGCAGGATGACTTTACCTCGCCAGCGCTCGACCCGAACTGGAATACCCTGCGGGTGCCGTTTACGGCCAAAATGGGCACCACCGGCGACGGCAAATTAACCTTAATCGGCCAGGGTTCGTTAGCCAATACGCATGACCTGTCGCTGATTGCCCGCCGCTGGCAGGCCTTCTATTTTGATGCCGCGGTGAAGGTGAAATTCGAGCCCTTCAGCTACCAACAGATGGCCGGGTTAACGAATTACTATAACGACCGCCACTGGAGCTTCGTCTTCCTGACCTGGAATGAAATTAACGGCAAGGTCATCGAAGTTGGCGAAAATAATCGCGGGAAATACACGTCGTACCTGAAGGATAACGCCATCAAGGTGCCGGACGGCGTGGAATACGTCTGGTTCCGGACCAAAGTCCGCAAGCAGACCTACAGCTATGAATACAGCTTCGATGGCGTGACGTTCACCGAGATCCCGGTTCAACTCGATGCCGCGGTACTGTCCGATGACTATGTGTTGCAGAGCTACGGCGGGTTCTTTACCGGGGCGTTCGTCGGCCTGGCGGCGGTAGACTACGCCGGGTACGGCACCCAGGCTGAGTTTTATCAGTTCAAGTATCAGGAGCTGGGCGATAGGTTAGCGGCCGATGGCAGTTACAGCTGGGAGGCTGGCGAGACGCGGGATAAGTAAGGGAGTGTGAGCCCACGCTACCGGTAAGGTAGCGTGGGTTTTGTGGAATGCGGGAACGCAAAGGTTATGTCCTCCCGATTTTTTCAGGCTTGCGTCGCAGGCGGCGAACGCGGTCTCCACTCCCACAGCAAGATCCGTCGTAATACTTAAAAAGCGATCCACCTGGAATCGCCGCATCTGGTGGGTTGATCGGCAAGGATTTTGCGAGCATCATCGCATTTATTTAGCTGCCACTGTAACGCTATGCCCTCCAGCACGACCCTGCAACACGCGATCGAGAACATCACTATCTGGCGCAAAGGCGAACAGCGTGCGCCGCATAAGCCACTGTTGCTGCTGTACGTCCTCTCACAGTACCAGCGCGGCCATGCGCGGATGTTCGACTACGCCTCGGAGATACGCGATGAGCTGCATAGCCTGCTGGAACGCTTTGGCCCGCAGCGCCGCCAGTACCGGCCGGATATGCCCTTCTGGCGCCTGAAAGGCGACGGCTTCTGGGAGCTGCACAACAGCGACCAGTGTTCAACCCAGGGCAGCAGACAGCCGCCCGGCAAAGAGCTGGAGCTCTGCCACGTCGCCGGCGGCTTCGATGAGCCGCATTTTGCGTTACTCAACAAAAATAAGAGGCTGATCAATACCCTCGCCCATCAGATCCTCGAGGCGCATTTCCCGGAGAGTATTCAGGAAGAACTGGCTGAAGAGATGGGATTTGATCTGCAGCAGATCCGTAAAGAGCGCGACCCGCATTTTCGCCAGCAGGTGCTGCGCGCCTATAACTATGAGTGCGCTATCTGCGGCTTCAATATGCGCCATGATAATACCTCCGTCGCCCTGGAAGCGGCTCATATCAAATGGAAGCAGCACGGCGGCCCCTGCGAAATCCCTAAGGAAGGTGCGAACAAGTTCCTGATATGAGATCATCATATTCATCCGGAGCGCATCCCAGAGGGACATCATGAGCCATCAACTCACCTTCGCCGATAGTGAATTCAGCACTAAGCGCCGTCAGACCCGAAAAGAGATTTTCCTCTCCCGCATGGAGCAGATTCTGCCATGGCAGAATATGACCGCTGTCATCGAGCCGTTTTATCCCAAGGCGGGCAATGGCCGACGGCCCTATCCGCTGGAGACCATGCTGCGTATTCACTGCATGCAGCATTGGTACAACCTGAGCGACGGTGCCATGGAAGATGCCCTGTACGAAATCGCCTCCATGCGCCTGTTTGCCCGATTATCCCTGGATAGCGCCCTGCCGGATCGCACCACCATCATGAATTTCCGCCACCTGCTCGAGCAGCATCAACTGGCCCGTCAATTGTTCAAGACCATCAATCGCTGGCTGGCCGAAGCAGGCGTCATGATGACCCAAGGCACTTTGGTGGATGCCACCATCATTGAGGCACCCAGCTCTACCAAGAACAAAGAGCAGCAACGCGATCCGGAGATGCATCAGACCAAGAAAGGCAATCAGTGGCACTTTGGCATGAAGGCCCACATTGGTGTCGATGCCAAGAGTGGCCTGACCCACAGCCTGGTCACCACCGCGGCCAACGAGCATGACCTCAATCAGCTGGGTAATCTGCTTCATGGAGAGGAGCAATTTGTCTCAGCCGATGCCGGCTACCAAGGAGCGCCACAGCGCGAGGAGCTGGCCGAGGTGGATGTGGACTGGCTGATCGCCGAGCGTCCCGGCAAGGTAAAAACCTTGAAGCAGCATCCGCGCAAGAACAAAACGGCCATCAACATCGAATACATGAAAGCCAGCATCCGTGCCAGGGTGGAGCACCCGTTTCGCATCATCAAGCGGCAGTTCGGCTTCGTGAAAGCCAGATACAGGGGGCTGCTGAAAAACGATAACCAACTGGCGATGTTATTCACCCTGGCCAACCTGTTTCGGGTGGACCAAATGATACGTCAGTGGGAGAGATCTCAGTAAAAACCGGAAATAACGCCAGAAATGGTGGAAAAAATAGCCTAAATAGGCTGATTCGATGTGTTTGCGGGAAAAAAATCGGCCCAGATCCGCGAAATTTTAATCAGCGAGTCAGCTTGGGAAGAAATGACCTGCTTATTCGCACCTTCCCTAACGGCCTGGCGCTCTGCGCAATTCACCATAAGGCTTTTGATAAAGGCTCCATTGGTCTGGATGAGGATATGCGCATCCAGGTTTCGCCAGCGGTGAACGGCGGGGGCATCGTTGGCAGGCTGTTCTGGGATTTTGATGGTAAGCCGATTACCTTGCCGCAGGGGAAGGAATGCTATCCGCAAGAAGGGTTTGTGGCGTGGCACCGGCGTGAGGTGTTCAGGGGATGAGGGGGGGATGGTGTGTGGCAATGAGCGGGATTAGTGTTTGCTTAGCTTTGCATCCCTCAGCCTGTTGTCAACCTTCTAAACAGGCATCAAACACGCCGGGGAAACATAAAGGGGATCAAACGCCCCGCAGAATTAGGCTGAAGGACGCTCGTTCCATGCATCACTGAACTGAATATTCCCGTCGTGGATCCTCCAGGTGATTTTCTCATATTGCAGGCTAACGCTTTCAACATGGTTAATTTTGTCATTCGAGGAAAGTTTGCAATTAGGTACACCACAGTTAACCCCGGTTATTCTGACCTGCTCCATAAGTACAGAATAATAGGCCACTTCCTGCCCTGCGTGGTTGATATGGTAAAACTTGATTTCTGCACTTTGTAGCGCCTGCCCCGTTGCGGCGGCCTTGTAAAGGTATGGGGTCGAACTATCCACTTCTTTTTCAATCATCATTGACGAATGCTGACGCGTGCCCGTAACTTTCCCATTAGCACTGTCCACAGGCAGATTAACACCATGACTCAATCCGATGATTTCGATACTTCCCTCTCGATCCTGAACATCAACTGACCCTTTAATATCTGCGCCACCATCGTCTTTAAGCCACATATACGGAGGAATTGGCATCTCATTTGCTCCTTATCGTTGAAATGAACTGCAATGTCATAATGTAAAGTACAGTTGAAAGGAATATCACTATTATCAGCGATATATAAAAGAAAGTGTCATACATCGTATCGGCATTCACACTCCCGAATAAGAAGTGGCAAACATCCCTTGCGATATCATAATCGAGATAGATTTCCGGCCTTGGAAGTGCACGTCCCAGAACCAAAAACAGCAATATAAAATAAATAATCTTACTTATTTTACGGGCAAGAGATGTTAGAGCCACTGGCAACAACCTCCACCCAACCACGAGCCATAAGGGAACGCATGCAGGGAACCTGAACCAGTGATGTATTCATGAGCGCATTCCGGATCATGGAAAAATCAGAATTATGGGCGATAGTAATACAACCCTCGGAAACCGTACCCGGATGCAAACGGAAGTTACCACGTTTCACACCTTCGACCCACGTCTCATCGTCGATTCCGTGGTCATCACGCCATAATGCAAACCAATCGCTTTTACCAAATTCACGATAACCTATAATCTTATTGACCGTATCCTTAATTTCTCGTCCCTTTTGAGAAAACCAGTTTCCTTCATTGCGGTCAACAATCCAGTATTTTCCCAAGGGCAGCGGACCATCTTTTACTACTGCGCTGCATGCAGCTTTATTGCGATATACACCTCGCCCTGAATGCGCCATAAAAACACCGACACCGTACAAATTGAAAGGTGCATAATCAGCACCATTTAATATCAATTTTCCCTGTAGAGCCATGATATACCATCGTTCCTTAATTATTTTAGATATGGTAGTGGTTGGTTTAGAAAGGTTCCAGAGTTAGGCTATGATTTTCAGATAATATTAATTTTATTAGGGGTTGGGTTAAAGCATTAGGTAGTATGTAGTGGCTGTGTTTGTTGTTATATCAGAGATAATTGGCAATCATCTTATAAATGAACAAGCATTTCACTAAATTCTTTTGGTGGTGTTTTTTTCGCAATAAACAAGTACCAAGCAATCGTTGTTGGCGAGGATCCTCTGAATACTTTCGGGGGAGCGATCGGTCCGGATCTGCTGGGCCAGTTAGTCGATCATCTCCGAAGGCGCTAGCAGCTGCCGGTAAGCCGCTTCATCAAAGCCGCCTGCTACCTGGTTATCAATCAGCTCTTTTTTTGTCGGCTGGGTGTTGCCTTTACGGTGTTTACAACCTTCGGCGTTGGCGATTTCACAGAAGCCGTCAGTTCTGAGCCGTCAGAAAGGCATATTGGGATAGTCAGTGCGTCGCTTGGGGCCAAACTCTTTCAGCAGGTGGGTAAGCGGTTCGTGGATCTCAAGGCCGTAGTTAAACAGGCGCGGGTGGCCAGCTTTGTACTGCGACAACACATCCAGCAGCAGCAACGGCTTATGCGGCGCGCATACGTCACCCTGACGCCACACAGAGACGTGCCGATTGCAGTGATTCGAGAGATCTCATAGGAATGAACCAGGTAACAGGCTGATGTTATTGCGATCATGCTCGCAAAAGCGGTGAAATTCAATTGTTGCTCGTCACGTTGATGAGAGAGAAATCGATGCTTTAAGTCTGTAACTCTGAAAGGTAAACTGGGCCCATTCACAGGAATTGTAAATCACGCATCGCTTAAAAGCTGATACACAAGGCCGTGCGTACAAACGCAGGAAGGCATATGACCAGTCGTCCCCAGATGATAATCAACGTGTTACAGGCGAATCCCGGCCAGCAGTTCACTGCCCGCCAACTGGCGCAGAAAATCATCGATCACTACAGTACAGAACTGGCTGAGAAACGTAAAAATCCACGTTTTGCTAGCGATGAGGCTTTTTTAAGTCAAATTACCGCTGAAGTTGGTGGCAGTCGGACAGTTAAAGCGAAAGCTATGTGTCCGCAGGTGATGACGCGTGATAAGCCAAGACCACGATTGTTTTATTGGGGGGAATCTGTGGTTGAACAGGCGGATCCTAATGTAGCCCCCGAACCAACGGTTGAAACAGTTAGCTTTACCGAGCATTCGTTGTATCCGCTCCTGATTGATTACCTTTCACAGGAAGAGGGGTTATTGTGCCGTCGTATTGACGAAAAGCGTTCCAGTAACAACAAAGGGTTGGGTGGCAACCATTGGCTTTATCCTGATATTGTCGCATTAGAGCCTCTTGATAAAGAGTGGGATGATGTGGTTCAAAACTGCGTTCGACATAGCGTAGGGCGTTTGACACGGCTATGGTCTTTTGAGGTGAAAAAACAGCTAAACCGTAGCAATGTGCGTGAATGTTTCTTCCAGGCAGTCAGCAATTCCAGTTGGGCGCATTTCGGCTATCTGGTGGCGACTGAAATTAACGAAGATAAGCAGCGTAGCGTGGAGCGTGAACTTCAGATGCTCTGTGCGCTGCACGGTATTGGAGTGATCCTCCTGGATCCACATGATTTATCTAATAGCCAGACATTGATCCCAGCGCGTGAACGTACCAGCGTGGACTGGCAGTCAGTGAACCGTCTGGTGGAAGAGAATCGGGATTTTAAAGATTTTATTGAACTGGTGGGGGAATACCATCAGACTGGGAAAATTCATAAAACCCTATGGAATAAATAGCCACTGTCAGCTCAGGTCTGAGCTAATACAGCTAATATATAAGAATGGCAAGTCCCTTAAAGAACTTGCCATTCTGTTCAACTAACAACTTTGCATCATGAGTTGAAGCATCTATATTTTCCCACCCACTCCCTTAAATTTTTCAACAAACGCTGCGATTTTTTGGAAAACGCTTTGCTTTTTTGTGAGGTATTGGGGATTTAGTGGGCTCATTTTGGGCAAAACAGCATTGAGTTCTGTACCATTGTCGCTGGCAAACTCTCGTTTAAGAGAAGTGTTAATATAACGTTTAGCTGCCTCTTCATTCAGATTCTCTGATCCAATTAACTCTTGTGCTTCGCGCAGTTGCTCTACCTGTGCAAAAGCAAAAAAAGCGTCTATAATACTGGCCTTGTCACTAATTTTGTCCAGGTTGGTTTGATTAATGAAATCAACAACTAAGCTTTCTTTAGCCCGACTCCCAAGGCTGGCACGTATTAACCGACGAACTTCATCAATTAAGCCTGCTTTACTTTTATTCTTACGGTTGTGTTCAAAAATCAGCTCGAGAATATAATCCAGATTAATTTCTTGCGACTTCAGTAAATCTACCTCGAAGACAACGTCATCCCAATCAAGAGTCGATTTTTCTTTTTCAGCGGAAGATTTTTCTCGGCGCAGCCAGTCGCGAACATCGTTATAAGTTGAACGGTAGTCCTGAATTTGCCGTTCAGACGGCATTTTAATCGTTTGCAGTGTCGCCAGATCCTCATCGCTCAAATAATGTAGGGCCTTGAACTCCTCAACCGCCTCAGGGTCATTGGTGTTAATGTTCTGCAAGGCCTTCAGGCTGGCAAACTCGTCGTAGTTCTGCAGCACGTTCTCAACGCGTAAATACTCACCAAAGAGTTTCGCAAAGGCTTTTTTGTCGGACTCTTTCTCAATGGCAGAGGGATCGGGAAAGCGTTGCTCCAGCTCCATCACCACATCCACAAAGCCACGCCTTGCCTCACCGGTTACTACGTCGGTAAAGCCTTCCATATACTCCTTGTAGCTTTTCTCGAGCACCACGTTCTTGGTGTTTTTATCGCCAAATAAGGTGATGGCGTCAATTGTCGCCTGCTCCAGGTCACGGAAGGTAACGATGTTGCCGAAGGTTTTGGTGGCGTCAAAAATACGGTTGGTGCGTGAATAGGCTTGCATTAAACCGTGGTAGCGCAGATTTTTATCCACAAACAAGGTGTTCAGCGTCGGCGCATCAAACCCGGTCAGGAACATGCCGACCACAATCAGCAAGTCGATCTCCTTAGCCTTAACTTGCTTGGCCAGATCGCGGTAATAGTTTTGAAAACCCTTGCTTTCCACACTGAAGTTGGTTTTGAATAGCGCGTTGTAGTCAGCTATGGCGGCACTTAAAAACTCTTTGGCGCTGCTGTTCATTGCCGATACGTCAAAACTTTCATCCAGAATATCGCCTACGGCATCCTGTTCCTCATTGGCCACAAAAGAGAATATGGTGGCGATTTTTAGCGGCTTATTACTGTCTTTTTGCAAATCCTTGAGCGATTCGTAATACAGTTTAGCGGCATCCACGCTGCTCACGGCAAACATCGCATTAAAGCCTTTTGCTCCTGCATGCAGGCGATGCGTTTTTTGCCGAAAGTTATTCAGGATGTACTGCGAAATTTCTTTTATACGGATGGGATGCAATAAGGCCTGCCTGTTTTCCGCCGCGCTGAGCTTTTTCTCGTCCTGTTCGCTTTCAATGGCTTTGAAATGCGGGCGCACATCGTTGTAGTCCACTTTGAACTTGAGCACCTTTTCATCTCGTATCGCATCGGTGATCACATAAGAGTGCAGCTCCCGGCCGAATACGCTGGCCGTGGTGTCGGCCCCCAGTGCGTTTTGCGGAAAAATCGGTGTGCCGGTAAAGCCAAACTGATAGAACTTCTTAAACTTTTTCTTTAAGTTATTCTGGGCTTCACCAAACTGACTCCGGTGGCATTCATCAAAGATAAACACCACCTGTTTGTTGTAAATGGGCAGGTCGTTTTCACTCTTCATCAGGTTATTGAGCTTCTGGATGGTGGTGACGATAATTTTATTGTCATCTTTATCCAGATTGCGCTTGAGTCCTGCGGTGCTGTCAGAGCCGTTCACACTATCCGGCGAAAAACGCTGGTACTCCTTCATTGTCTGGTAATCCAAATCTTTGCGATCCACCACGAAGAAAACTTTGTCAATGAACTCCAGTTCAGTAGCTAAGCGCGCTGCCTTGAAGCTGGTCAAGGTTTTACCGGAACCAGTGGTGTGCCAGATATAACCGCCACTTTCCGTATTGCTCCAGTTCTTGGCTTGATAGGCGCTGTTGATTTTCCACAAGATGCGCTCGGTAGCGGCAATCTGATAAGGGCGCATCACCAGTAGCGTATCGCTCACATCAAACACTGAATAATGCAGCAGTACATTGAGCAAAGTGTTCTTCTGGAAAAAGGTCGCGGTAAAATCTTTGAGATCTTTCAACAAGCTATTATCAGCTTTCGCCCAGTTCATGGTGAAGTCGAAGCTGTTCTTGTTGCGCTGGGTGGTGTTGGCAAAATAACGGCTATCGGTGCCGTTGGAAATTACAAATAGTTGAAGATATTTGAACAAAGAATGCTCACTGTTAAAACTCTCTTTGCTGTAGCGATGCACCTGATTAAAGGCTTCGCGGATCGCCACGCCGCGCTTTTTCAGTTCCACCTGCACCAGCGGCAAGCCATTCACCAGAATGGTGACATCATAACGATTGACATGACTACCCTGTTGCTCAAACTGCTTGATGACCTGAACCTTATTGCGTGCAATGTTTTTTTTGTCTACCAAGTAGATGTTCTGGATATGACCATCGTCAAACACAAAATCATGGATATAGTCGGTGTGAATTTTGCGGGTTTTATCGACGATGCCATCGCTTGGCTTGTCCAGCCAAGTCTCCACAAACCGCATCCACTCACCGTCAGCAAACTGCATGTTGTTCAGGGTCTGCAACTGCTCGCGCACGTTGGCCAGCAGCTTCTCAGGCGTATTTAAACCAGGCTCATACTCATAGCCCTGATTGTGCAAATCCTGAATGAACTCTCGTTCCAGGTCACCTTCGCTCTGGTAGCTTTCATTAAGCTGCCATGCCCTGGAGTATCTATCGAGAACGATAAAGCTATTTGATTCGGCAACAGCCTTGTATTCGTACATGCTTTACCCCTAAATCTTTTTCTTTAGTTTTCAGCCTGCTGAAAGCGATACATCGTATTGATTTCATTAACCAGATACCGCAAAACACGCTTGTCGTCTTCAGTGAGATCGGCCACTTCTTCGCCCGCATGTTTCGAGTGGCTGGAGATATTAATAATCCGGGCTTCATACGGATTGGTTGTTCCGTCATCAGTTTTTGGCAACAGATCGCCCCATTTCTTATAGCCAAGAAACGTGGAGGTTTTTTCCAGAATGTTTCTTAAAAAATTAAAGTGATACTTGCTCAACTGACCACTCTCGATGGCTTTTTCGAGTTCTGATTTCAAATAAAGATGATATGAGAATGGCGAATCATTGGATTGCTGGACTAATTGAAATGTGCCGTCCTCAAGCCGGGCCATCCGATACTTATCAAGCCATTTTTTCTTGTAACCACCGTCATCACTGTTGAGCTCATTATGCAGAACGTTATAAAAAAGCGGATTGTGCGTTGTGATGATGAATTTAACATCAGAATTGTTTGACTTGATCAGTTGGGCCAAATCTACGGCCAATTCAATCAAATGGTTCTCATCCAGTGAACTTACTGGGTCATCAATAAATACATATTCCAACTGATCAAAAACGTTGGTTTCACGATCAGAGGGTTCAGCAACATTGAGAATGTCAATCACCAGCTCGATCAGCGTATAGAAAATACTCCAGATGAAATTGCTTTCCTCACCCTTAGATATTTTCAGATTTCCGGATTGCTCATCATCACCGCGCTCAAGGGAAAAAGTCACTTCTGAGAAAGCCTTTACAGTGATCTCTTTGTCGTCCTTGCCTTTGACTTTATATTCTTCATTGAATTTTGGTGTTAGCTTCTCATTGGAGTAACGCTGAAAATTGGTAATGATGTTTCGATCTTGCCCTTGATCTTCCAACACCCAGTCGGTAAATGAATTGGGCTGGATTCTGAGCTTGGGATCGGCATCTTGCTCCAGATCGTTGTCCCAATAGAACAAATCTTCGGTAAAAGCGTTGTAATACAGGATCTTGTTGCGAGATATCTCTGGTTGTTTTGCTGCATCGTCGCCTTCGATTTCATCGTTTTTTGGCGTGATCAGTTTCTTAAATTCTCGCGACAGGCGCGTCTTCCCCGTGCCATTAAAGGCATAGATCAGCTGTACTTTTTTATTGGCCTCTTTAAGCTGCTGGGCGATTTCTGCTAGCGTCTTGCTCATATCAGGCCACTACCTCTTCAGGCTTGGGAAAGCTCAACAGCAAATCGCGGTAATACTCATATTGTTTTTGACGCAATGCAATTTCGCGGGGTAAGCCTTCGCTGATGGAATTGGTTAGGGTATCGAATTTGTCCAGGATGGCAACGATGCGGGCCTGTTCTGCAAGCGATTTTTCAAGGTCATTTGGATACGGAACAGGAATGGCGATTTTAGCAAACCCATTGATCAATAATGTATTGACCTTGGTTCTGGCCACGTACTTTGCTTTCTCGGCAATGAAAGATGCCGTTTGCATACAATAGGAAACAAACTTCGGGTTCATTGAATGTCGGAAAGCATAACAGTGATCGTGAATAGCCACTTTTTCATCTCCAAGCCAGGCCACGGCTTTACCAACATCCTCGACGGTTTCTCCGACATCAGTTATCACTACGTCTCCTGGTTCCGCATAACGAAGTGATTTGGCCATATCATTTCTGATCTGAGAAATTACATGAGTTGTAAAGACACCGTATCGAGTGTATATCTCACCGTAGTGGATAGCACCAATGCCATCTTCAACATAATCAGCTTTAGTAAAGCGCTTACCTCGAATAAACTCGCCAATCTCCCCCAAAGCTTTCCACTCAACGTCTCCTTCCTCAAAACCCAACAACTGGTCGCGATAGTAGTTGTATTGTTTTTTACGGGCTGTAAGCTCGGCTGTAAGCTCGGCTGTAAGTGCTGTAAATGTATCCAAAACACGGATGATTTCAGCTTGAATTTGAAGCGGGGGAACGGGAATCGGCAGGACTTCCATTTCGCTTTTACGGATAGATGGAACAGCTCCAGAATCGTGTGCTAGCGAACTCAGATTGATTGTTTGCATCCAGAAAAAAAGAAATCGAGGACTAATTTCTTCTCCCGGAATTAGTCCCATAACATTGTTATCATATGCGGATGGTACTGATAATAGACGCTTCTTATTTGTAGCAACCGCTGCACCAATTTTAGGAAAAATAACACTCCCTGCAGGAGCAAGCTTAATACCAAGTTTTTTAACTACCACATCATCGACATAATTATTGGCTGAAACCATCACCGTTTCGTTACCAGCGCTATTCATGTCGCTGACTTTATAGAATGGATAAATACCTTCAGATTGCCCTTGATAGATATTGGGGAATCCCCAACCACTACGAATTTCAGCTACTTTTTTCAATGGTTTCCATTTTATTTCGATACCACTAAACAGCCTTTCCATAAAGCTCATCTCGCTCATGCCTTCGGCTCCTTACCTTCAATCTCCGCCACAATGGCATCAATATCCGCTCGTAACTGGTCGATTTTAGCGGCAGTGATTTTCAGGTCGGCATTGAGCGTAGTGATATCGACTACTTCGCGGTTGTCTTTGGCTTCGATATAGCTACTTACCGACAGATTGTAATCGTTGACCTTAATGTCTTCAAAATTTACCGATTTGGCAAAATGATCAACGTCTGCTTTGCTATCAAACACCTGTATGATTTGCTCAATATGCTTCTCAGTGAGCGTGTTATTATTGGCTTCCTTCTTAAACAGCCCGCTGGCGTCGATAAATTGGGTGGTCATGTCGGTTTTATGTTTGGACAGAACCAGAATATTGACGGCGATGGTAGTGCCAAAAAACAGGTTGGGCGCGAGTGAAATCACGGTTTCGACATAGTTGTTATCCACCAGATATTGACGAATTTTCTGCTCGGCGCCACCTCGGTAAAAAATACCGGGAAAGCAAACAATGGCTGCGCGGCCTTTGCTGGAAAGGTAGCTGAGGGCATGCAGCACAAAGGCAAAATCAGCTTTGGATTTGGGCGCTAACACACCTGCTGGGGCAAAACGGTCATCGTTGATCAGAGTGGGATCGTCTGAGCCTATCCATTTCACCGAGTAAGGTGGGTTGGAGACGATGGCATCAAAAGGTTTGTCATCGCCAAAATGTGGATTACGCAGCGTATCACCCAACTGGATATTGAACTTGTCGTAGTTGATGTTGTGCAAGAACATGTTCATTCGCGCCAGGTTGTAGGTGGTGTGGTTGAGTTCCTGCCCCCAAAAACCGTCTTCAATAATGTGGGCGTCAAAGTGTTTTTTGGCTTGCAGTAGCAGCGAGCCAGAACCACACGCCGGGTCATAAATCTTATTGACGCTGGTTTGCTTGTGCATGGCCAGTTGCGCAATAAGTTTGGACACGTTTTGCGGGGTAAAAAACTCACCGCCGGATTTGCCAGCGTTGGCGGCGTAGTTGGAGATAAGAAACTCGTAAGCATCACCGAAAAGATCGATGTGACTCCCCTCAAAATCGCCAAAATCTAATTCTGCCACCCCTTTGAGCACTGCCGCCAGACGTGTATTTTTGTCTTTTACCGTATTGCCGAGCCGGTTGCTGGTGGTGTCAAAATCAGCAAATAAGCCCTTGATATCGTTCTCTGAAGGGTATCCGCTGGCTGACATTTCAATAGCCGAGAAGATGTCAGCCAAATCGGTATTTAATTTTTCGTTAGTACTAGCACCTGCGGCGATGTTAACAAACAAATCGTCTGGGTAAATGAAATAGCCTTTGGTTTTAATAGCGTCGTCTTTGATTTCAGGGGTGATGACGCTCCGGGGGAGTGTTGCATACTTGACATTGTCATCGCCGCCTTCAATGTAATTGGCAAAATTCTCACTGATGAAGCGGTAAAACAGAGCGCCTAAAACGTATTGCTTAAAATCCCAGCCATCCACTGCACCGCGTACATCGTTGGCAATCTGCCAGATCTGGCGTTGCAGTGCGGCGCGTTGTTGGGTGCTTGTCATGGTAAAACTCCGGTTTTAATGCATATTGGGATAGCCATAGGCCCATAATTAGTCCCGCATTATAACGATTAAAGACGTTCTAATCATTGCGAATCGCCACTAAGTGGATGGTCCATAATGACTACAGAGTGAGGCCAGCCTAAACACGCAAGTTGAATCGCCACGGATAATCTAGACACTTCCGAGCCGTAGTGTGGACTGACCCCACCCCGGTAGACGATCCTGCCCTATAGTTGGACTGACCCCACCTCGGTAGTACGCTGCTGCAAACGAGCAGCGACTTCGAGACGCCCGGATGACTCCACAGCTTTAATGGGTACAAGTAGATCCCGCGTCTTCAATTCAGCAATGTTCCGCTTGCCGATAGCAGCAAAGAGGTTATCTTTCAGGCTTTTCAATACACGAGCACTATGAGACTCAGACCATTTTTGATTGCTGGCATGCCAGTCTCTGGCGACCACTTCAAACGTTATCGCCTCTTGCTCCTGCTCTACCTTAACGGCTTTCTTGTTCTCACTGGGATCGACGCCATTAGCTAACAGCCTACGGGCTTCATCCCGGCGTGCCCGGGCATCCGCCAATGACACTTCAGGATATTTCCCCAACGCCAGCATCTTCTCTTTACCGCCAAAGCGATAACGTAGCCGCCAGTATTTGGAGCCGTTAGGGTGAACCAGCAAAACCATACCGTCGCCGTCAGTCAGTTTATAGGCTTTTGCTTCAGGCTTAGCCGAACGAACCTTCACATCACTCAGAGCCATGATGAGTATCCTTTCAAGGGTTCTGTGTGGGTACAAACATTATCGAACCGGGATATACCCGCAGTTATACCCACATCAGTAAGTTGATGTAGATTGAATCAGGTTGACTTAGGTTGAGTGAAAAAGCGAGGTAAGCCTTGCGGATACTGGATTTCAGACACAAAAAAAGACGTCCGTTGACGTCTATTGATGTTCCGATGGTGCCGAAGGCCGGACTCGAACCGGCACGTATTTCTACGGTTGATTTTGAATCAACTGCGTCTACCGATTTCGCCACTTCGGCACTGAAGGGATACGGAAAACGTTCTGGATTATACCTGTCGGCGCCGGTCATGCAAGCGACAGCGTGTCGTCATTGCGCTAAGTGTTGAAAAAAACAGCGCTATCCTGCGCGGCGTCACCTTTTGCTGCCATTCCACAGCGCGACTGCCACCAGCAACCCTCCCCTCACTCCCCCGAGAACCCGGCTCCACCTGCCAGCCATCCCCCCTTCTCCACCAGTGGCCCCAAGCCCCACTCAAACTTATCTCAAATTGTTCTCACCTCACTCTCACCTGCATCCCTATCACCATCCATTTCTCCCCAAACCAATCCCCAATATCCCTCCCCAATACTTTCCCCAACCCCATCCATCACCATTCCTATATATTCCAGAAAGTTTTAGCCAATACCTTTTTGTTATTCACTCGCTCCGCAGCCAAATATTAATTTCATCAATATTTTTATAACTTTACATTAATGAAAAGTTTTCTTTTTGCCGTTTATTCCAGGATTTTCCTCAGGCGTGAAGAGTTCCGGTAAACACTATTTTTACTAGTCGCTGTATGAGTCTTGATGGACATATTCACTCAATGAATTAACTCAGGAGAATACTTGTGACGACGTTAAAACCTTGCTGGCCCGCAATCGCTGCTGGGTGCGGCAGAAGTATCAGTATGACCCGGACTATTTCGAAAAATGGGTCGACGGGCAGCGGCCGCTCAGCCTGCACGGCTGCGTCTACGATCTGGCTTCCGGCCATTTAACAACCCTCGTCGAACACCTCTCACCGCAGGAGCACGCCCCATGAATACGTTTCGTCAGGACTCTCTCGCTGGCATCGTCGTCTTCCTTGTCGCCCTGCCGCTGTGCCTCGGCATCGCCCAGGCCAGCGGCTTACCGCCCTTCGTCGGCCTGCTGACCGGCATCATCGGCGGCCTGGTCGTCACCGCCCTCAGCCCCTCCCGCTTCGCCGTCAGCGGCCCCGCCGCCGGACTGGTCACCATCGTCGTCGCCGCCATTGAATCCCTGGGTTCCTTCTCCCTCTTCCTGATGGCGCTGGTGCTGGCCGGTGTGCTGCAGCTGCTGTTCGGCATTCTGCGGGCCGGGCGCTTTATCTCGCTGGTTCCCGCCAGCGTCATCAAAGGCATGCTGGCGGCGATCGGCATCCTGCTGATTATGCAGCAGATCCCCGTCGCGCTTGGCACGGCGGAAGAGACCGGGCTTGCCGATGTGGTGCAGGGCAATGCCGCTTTCTCCGTCACTGCGATTGCCGTCGCCGCGGGCGGCCTGCTGGTGCTCTGGCTGTGGGGCTCGCCGCTTATCCGCCGGGTGAAGAGCCTGCGCTGGATCCCCGGCCCGCTGATCGCCGTCCTGCTCGGCTGCGTGACCACCCTGCTGCTGACCCATTTTGCGCCGCAGCAGCTGGCCGCCCTGCCGCGTATTACCCTGCCGGCGTTCGGCAGCCTCGGCGATCTGCTGGGCGAGCTGGAGTCTCCCGCATGGAGCGCGTGGCGCAATCCGTCGGTGTGGGTGGTGGCGCTGACCCTGGCGCTGGTCGCCAGCCTCGAAACCCTGCTCAGCCAGGAGGCGCTGAAAAAGCTGCGCCCGCAAAATCCGCCGCCTTCGCCGAACCGCGAAATGGTCGCCCAGGGCGTCGGCAACCTGCTCTCCGGCGTGCTGGGGGCGATGCCGATCACCGCGGTGATCGTCCGCAGCTCGGTGAACGTCAGCAATGGCGCGCAAAGTAAACTGTCGATCTTTATCCACGGCGTGCTGCTGCTGATCTGCGGCCTGTGGTTCAGCGGCCTGCTAACCTTAATCCCGCTCGCCAGCCTCGCCGCCGTGCTGCTGTATACCGGCTATAAGCTGGCGACCCCGCGGCTGTTCATCGAGCAGTTCCGCCAGGGGGCGGCGCAGTACGTCCCGTTCCTCGCCACCATCGGCGGGATTATCGCCTGCGGCATGCTGGCGGGGATCGGGATTGGTCTTGCCACCCAGATGGCATTCAGCCTCTGGCGCAGCCATCGCCACTCGCTGCAGCTGGCGCGCTACGATGACCACTACGTGCTGCGCATCCAGCAGAATCTGACCTTTATGCACAATCCGCATCTGCTGGCCCTGCTGGCGAAAATTCCGGAAAAGAGCGTGGTGATCGTCGAGCACGACAGCGTCGGCTACCTCGACCCGGACGTGCAGGCGGTGCTGGATGATTTTGCCGAGAACGCCCCGCAGCGCGGCATCCAGCTTAATCAGTGGCCGCTGGCCAGCCGCTGACCTTAACGGGCGGCTGGTCCGCCCGCTGCGCGACCCCTCCGATTGCCAAGCGCCGGGGAATACCATGCTCTACACTTTCTGGGTTATCACGCCAACCCCAAGGAAATGAACATGAGCATCATTAAAAGCTACGCCGCCAAAGAAGCGGGCGCCGATCTGTCGCTGTGGGAATACGATGCCGGCGAGCTGCAGCCGGAAGATGTCGAAGTTGAAGTGGAATACTGCGGGATCTGCCATTCGGACCTGTCGATGATCGACAACGAATGGGGGATGTCGAGCTACCCGCTGGTGGCCGGTCACGAGGTGATTGGCCGGGTGGCGGCGCTGGGCAGCGCGGCGCAGGATAAAGGGCTGAAGATTGGCCAGAAGGTCGGCATCGGCTGGACGGCGCGCAGCTGCGGCCATTGCGACGCCTGCATCAGCGGCAACCAGATCAACTGTCTGGAAGGCTCGGTGCCGACCATTCTCAACCGCGGCGGCTTCGCCAATAAGCTGCGCGCCGACTGGCAGTGGGTGATCCCCCTGCCGGAGAGCATCGATCTGGCGTCCGCCGGCCCGATGCTGTGCGGCGGCATCACCGTCTTTAAACCGCTGCTGACCCACCACGTCACCGCCACCAGCCGCGTCGGGGTGATCGGCATCGGCGGCCTCGGCCATATCGCCATTAAGCTGCTGCGGGCGATGGGCGCGGAAGTGACCGCCTTCAGCTCCAACCCGGCCAAAGAGCAGGAAGTGCTGGCGATGGGCGCCGATCGCGTGGTGAACAGCCGCGATCCTGAAGCCTTAAAAGCGCTGGCCGGTCAGTTCGACCTGATCATCAACACCGTGGCGGTGGACCTCGACTGGCAGCCGTACTTCGAAGCCCTGGCTTACGGCGGCAACTTCCATACCGTCGGCGCGGTGATGAAGCCGTTCCCGGTGCCGGCCTTTACCCTGATCGGCGGCGACCGCAGCATCTCCGGCTCGGCGACCGGTAATCCGTCCGAACTGCGCACGCTGATGAAGTTTGCCGGGCGCAGCAAAGTGGCTCCGACCACCGAGCTGTTCCCGATGTCGCAAATTAACGAAGCGCTGAAGCACGTTCGCGAAGGCAAAGCCCGCTACCGCGCGGTGCTGAAAGCCGACTTCTGATGATTCTCTCCCGCCGGGCGGCCCGCTCGCCCGGCGTTTTCCCCGTCGCTTCATCAAACCGTCATCTCCCCGCCATGCCTCTGTAGTCATTGCTTCCCACAATCCGGGCTTCGATAAATGGCTGAACGAGATGCGCGTCACCATGAGAAAGACCTGGCTTCCCTGGCTGATCCTGTCGCCTTCCCTGCTGTTTTTACTGCTGTTTACCTGGTTCCCGCTGGGGCGTTCGGTGTATGACAGCCTGTTTGATACCCGCATGGCCAGCGACGGCGCGCAGTACGTCGGCCTGGATAACTTCGTCCGCCTGTTTGCCGATAACGTCTTCTGGCAGTCGTTGGGCAATAACCTGCTCTATATCCTGCTGACGGTGGTGCCTGGGGTGACGCTCGCCCTGCTGCTGGCGGTCGCCCTGAGCGAGAACCATCGCGTCAACCGCTGGCTGCGCACCGCCTTCTTCTTCCCGATGATTATCCCGATGGTCAGCGCCGCCGCGCTGTGGCTGTTTATCTTTATGCCCGGCCTCGGCCTGCTCGACCACTATCTGGCGAAGCTGTTCGGGCCGATGAACAACAACTGGCTGGGGCGCAGCAACAGCGCGCTGCTGGCCCTGGCGCTGATCGGCGTATGGAAGTTCGCCGGCTACTACATGCTGTTTTTCCTCGCCGGGCTGCAGAGCATTCCGGCCTCGACGCGGGAAGCGGCGCTGATGGAGGGGGCTACCCGCACGCAGGTCTTTTTTAAGGTCACGCTACCGCTGCTGCGCCCGACCCTGAGCTTTGTGATCACCACCGCGCTGATCTACTCCATCACCCAGATCGACCACGTGGCGGTGATGACCCGCGGCGGGCCGGACAACGCCACCACCGTGCTGCTCTATTACATCCAGAATCTCGCCTGGGATACACACGACCTCGGCAAAGCCTCCGCCGCCACCTTCCTGACCCTGACCGGGCTGTTCGCCTTCTCGCTGATTAACCTGAAATTGCTGGAAAAAGGAGCCCACTATGAGCGCTGACATCTCGCCGCTGATGGTCCGCACGCCCGCCGCTACGCGTCCGCTGTGGTTGCGCCTGCGTCGCTCGCAGCCCTTTACCCTGACGGTAATCATGTGCTGCCTGGCGCTGCTATGGGTGAGCCCGTTTATCTGGATGCTGGCCACCTCGTTCAGCGCCACTACCTTCGGCGACGATATGGCGTCGCTGCTGCCGCGCCTGCCGCTGACCCTCGATAACTTCCGCGACGCCTGGAACAGCGCCGACTGGCTGAGCCTGTACGCCAACACCCTTATCTTCACCTTCGGCACCTTCTTCGTGCAGCTGTTGACCATCACCACCGCCGGGTACGTCTTCGCCTGCCACGAATTTCGCGGCAAGCAGACGCTGTTTCTTCTGTTCCTGGTGCAGCTGATGATCATGCCGGTAGTGATGATGGTGCCGAACATGCTGACCCTGAAAACCTTCGGCCTGCTCAACACCCTGACCGGCGTGATGATGCCCTACTTCACCTCGGCGTTTGGCGTGTTTCTGATGCGCCAGGCGTTCCTCGCCATCCCGAAAGAGCTGGAGGAGGCGGCGCTGATGGAGGGCTGCCGCTGGTGGCAGGTGCTGTTCCGCGTACTGCTGCCGATGTCCTGGCCGTCGGTGCTGGCCTTCGCCACCGTTAGCATTACCTACCACTGGAACGAGTACCTGTGGCCGCTGATGATGCTCAACGATCCCGATAAGCAGGTGCTGACCGTCGGGCTGGTCTCCTTCGCCATGGGCGCCGAATCCGGCGGCCAGTGGGGCACCATCGGCGCCGGGACGCTGATGGTCTGCCTGCCGCTGATGCTGGCGTTCATCCTTTTCCAGAAACAGTTCCTGCGAAGCTTCGGCTTCTCCGGGATCAAATAAGGAGTGATTCATGCTGTTAGCGCACATTTCCGATACCCATTTCCGCAGCCGCGGCGAGAAGCTGTACGGCTTTATCGACGTCAATGCCGCCAACGCCGACGTGGTCTCCCAGCTTAACGCGCTGCGCGAGCGCCCGGACGCGGTGGTGGTGAGCGGGGATATCGTCAACTGCGGCCGTCCGGAGGAGTATCAGGTCGCCCGCCAGATCCTCGGCAGCCTGAACTATCCGCTGTATCTGATCCCCGGCAACCACGACGACAAAGCCCATTTTCTGGAGCATCTTCACCCGCTGTGCCCGCAGCTGGGTAACGATCCGCAAAATATGCGCTATGCGGTGGATGACTTCGCCACCCGCCTGCTGTTTATCGACTCCAGTCATGCCGGCACCTCAAAAGGCTGGCTGACCGACGAGACCATCGGCTGGCTGGAAGCGCAGCTGTTCAACGGCGGCGACAAACCGGCAACGGTGTTTATGCACCACCCGCCTCTGCCGCTGGGCAATGCGCAGATGGACCCGATCGCCTGCGAAAACGGCCACCGACTGCTGGCGCTGGTGGAGCGTTTCCCGTCGCTGACGCGCATCTTCTGCGGCCATAACCACAGCCTGACCATGACCCAGTATCGCCAGGCGCTGATCTCCACCATTCCCGGCACCGTCCATCAGGTGCCGTACTGCCACGAAGACACCCGGCCCTATTACGACCTCTCCCCGGCCTCGTGCCTGATGCACCGTCAGGTCGGCGATCAGTGGGTGAGCTACCAGCACTCGCTGGCCCACTACGCCGGGCCGTGGCTGTACGACGAAAACATCAGTTGCCCAACGGAAGAGCGCTAACCGCCATGCTCAGTCTGCAAAACATCAGTAAACGTTTCGACAGCAAACCGGCGCTCAGCGCCCTGTCGCTGGATATTCACGAAGGCGAATTCGTGGTGCTGGTCGGCCCGTCGGGCTGCGGGAAAAGCACCCTGCTGCGCCTGCTCGCCGGGCTGGAGCCGGTCAGCGAAGGCCAAATCTGGCTGCATGATGAGAACATCACCGCCACCACGCCGCGCGAGCGCAACTTCGCGATGATCTTCCAGAACTATGCCCTGTTTCCGCATCTGTCGGTGCGCGACAACATCACCTTCGGCATGAAGGTGCGCAAGGAAGAGAAAAACAGCTGGCAGCCGCGGGTGGACAAAGTGGCGCAGATGCTGCAGCTGGAGGCACTGCTCGACCGCAAACCGGCGAAGCTCTCCGGCGGCCAGCGCCAGCGGGTGGCGATGGCCCGGGCGATCGTGCGCAATCCGCGGCTGTTCCTGATGGACGAGCCGCTCTCCAACCTCGACGCCCGCCTGCGCAGCGAAGTGCGTGACAGCATTATGGCCCTCCATCAGCAGTTGAAAACCAGCACCATCTATGTGACCCACGACCAGACCGAGGCCATGTCGATGGCTGACCGCATCGTGGTGATGAACGGCGGCCACGTGCAACAGGTCGGGCGCCCGGAGTATCTGTATGCCAACCCGGCCAACCTGTTCGTGGCCGGATTTATCGGTTCGCCGGCGATGAACCTGCTGTCGCTGCCCTGCGCCAACGGTGCAGTACTGTTGGGAGAACAGCGCTATCCGCTGCCGCCGCGCCACCGGGATCAGACCCGCGTCTGGCTGGGCGTTCGCCCGGAACATATTACCGACCGCGTGGAGGAGGGCCATCTGCGCCTGCCGGGCACCGTCCTGCAACGAGAACTGATGGGAGCCGATTATCTACTCCACGTCAGCACCCCAATCGGCACCCTGCGCTTTAGCCGCCGCCACCGTGGCACGGTGCCGGAAAAAGGCGAATCGCTAACGATCGGCTTTTCGCCTGCCGATGTGCATCTTTTTCATGCTGAGACCCAGCATAATTTACTGATGGAGTGTAATCATGTTTAAACCCTTAACCGCCCTGACGGTTGGGCTCAGCCTCGCTCTGAGCGGCGCGGCGCTGGCGAAAGAGAAAATAGACTTCATGTTCCCGGCGCCGGTGGACGGCAAGCTGACCATGGAGATGACCCGCGTCATTAAGCAATTCAACGACTCGCAGCAGGATGTCGAAGTGCGCGGGATCTTCACCGGCAACTACGACACCACCAAGATCAAAGCCGAATCGGCGCAGAAGGCCGGCCAGCCGCCGGCACTGGTGATCATGTCCGCCAACTTCACCACCGATCTGGCGCTGAAGGATGAGATCCTGCCGATGGATGAGCTGTTTAAATATGGCGATCAAAAGGCCGGCGATTTTCTGCAAAAGGAATTCTGGCCCGCGATGCATAAGAACGCCCAGGTGATGGGCACCACCTATGCGATCCCGTTCCATAACTCGACGCCGATCCTCTACTACAACAAGACAATGTTCGACCAGGCCGGGATCAAACAGCCGCCGCAGACCTGGGCCGAGCTGCTGGCCGATGCCAAAAAGCTGACCGACGAGAGTAAAGGCCAGTGGGGGATCATGCTGCCGTCGACCAACGACGACTACGGCGGCTGGATCTTCTCGGCGCTGGTGCGCGCCAACGGCGGGAAATACTTTAACGAAGACTATCCGGGCGAGGTCTATTACAACTCGCCGACCGCCATCGGCGCTCTGCGCTTCTGGCAGGATCTGATTTACAAGGACAAGGTGATGCCGTCCGGGGTGCTGAACTCAAAGCAGATCAGCGCTTCATTCTTCTCCGGTAAGCTCGGGATGGCGATGCTCAGCACCGGCGCGCTGGGCTTTATGCGTGAGAACAGCAAAGACTTTGAGCTTGGGGTGGCGATGCTGCCAGCCAAAGAGCAGCGCGCGGTGCCGATCGGCGGCGCCAGCCTGGTGAGCTTTAAAGGCATCAACGAGGCGCAGAAGAAAGCGGCGTATCAGTTCCTAACCTATCTGGTGAGCCCCAACGTGAACGGGGCGTGGAGCCGCTTCACCGGCTACTTCTCGCCGCGCAAGGCGTCATACGATACGCCGGAGATGAAGGCCTATCTGCAGCAGGATCCGCGGGCGGCGATCGCGCTTGAGCAGCTGAAGTACGCCCATCCATGGTACTCCACCTGGGAGACCGTGGCGGTGCGTAAGGCGATGGAGAACCAGCTGGCGGCGGTGGTCAATGATGCCAAAGTGACGCCGGAAGCGGCGGTGCAGGCGGCGCAGAAGGAAGCCGACGCGCTGATGAAACCTTATGTGGATAAGACCGCGCTGGCGGAAGTGAAGTGACGCTTTACCCGTCATCGTCACCCTCACCCTGGCCCTCTCCCTGAGGGAGAGGGGACTGTCCGGCGCCGTGGTTGAGCCCTGAGTCCGGGAGAGGGGGCTGTCCGGCGCTGTGGTTGAGCCCTGAGTCCGGTTGAGGAAGGAAAAAAAGCAGGCCATACCCGGTATGGCCTGAAAATGTCACAACGATTAGATCCCTGCCGTTTCGCGGATATATTTGCGCGCTTTGACGGCGTATTCGAAAGGATTAGCCAGGGCAGGATCCTGCTCGGCTTCCACCACCATCCAGCCTTTATAGCCAGCGTCGTCCAGCAGTTTGAACACTGGACGGAAATCGATCACCCCGTCGCCCGGGACGGTGAAGGTGCCTTTTTTCACGCCGTCGAGGAACGACAGGCCCTCGCGGCGCACCTGGTCAATCACCGGCGGACGGACGTCTTTCAGGTGAACGTGGTTGATGCGCGGCAGATACTTTTTGAGGATCGCCAGCATCGGCGCTTCGCCGCCTTCGGAGTACCAGGCATGGCCGGTATCGAACAGCAGGAAGACGCGCTCGTCCACCAGCGACATAAACTTGTCGATTTCCGCAGTGGTCTGGATGCCGGTGCCCATGTGGTGGTGCAGACAGACCTGCATTCCCTTCTCCGCCGCCAGGCGGCCGAGGGTGTTGTAGCCTTCCGCCACCCGCTGCCACTCTTCTTCGCTGAAGCACGGCTTCGCATCGCCGAGGATCGGTTTATCCAGCCCCTGGATGCTGCCGCTCTGCTCGGAACAGCCAATCACTTTCGCCCCCATCGCATGAAGGAAGTTCATGTGATTGACGAATTCATCAATGGTTTTTTCCCGCTGGCCGTTGGCGAAAAAGGTGCTGAACCAGGCGTTGCAGATCTGAATGCCGCGGATGTCCAGCATCGGCTTGAGGACCGCCGGGTCGCGCGGATATTTGCTGCCGACTTCGCTGCCGGTAAAGCCGGCCAGCGCCATTTCGCTGACGATCTGCTGGAAGGTGTTTTCGCTGCCGAGCTCCGGCATATCATCGTTAGTCCAGCCGATCGGGGCGATAGCCAGTTTGACGTTATCTTTGTTCATAGTAGGGCTCCTGCCGCTGCGCCTTACCGGCGCAGCAATTCACGTTCAATGAGTTCACGGGTTTCCACTGCCTGGTATTTCATTTTTTCCGGGTAGCCAAACAGCGAGGTGGCGACAATCGGCTCCCCGCCGACCTTGAAGGTCTGCTCGGCGAATTTCATTTCGCGCAGGGTGCGGAACAGCGCGTCGAAATCCACATCCCCTTCCCCGACGCCTACGTGCTGGTGCACCACGGCATCCACGCCCGGCGGGTTAACGATATAGCGGCAATGTTTCGTATGATTACGGGTATCCGCAATCAGGACATGGGAGAGATCGCTCCCGGCGTAGCGCAGCATGCTCGCTACGTCACCGACGCCTTTGTCGTAGAAAAAGGTGTGCGGCACGCTGTAGACGTACTTCACGTTATCGCTGCGGAACGACTTCACGATATCGACGGTTTCATTGTTCTCTTCGCAGAAATCCCAGGGATGCGCCTGGATCTCGACGCGGATGCCTTCCCGCTCAAAAATCGGCAACAGCTCTTCCATTGAGCGATAGAACATTTCATCGCAGATCTCAGGCTGATTCGGATCGCCGGAGAACTCGGTGTTAATCACCTGAACGCCCATCTCCACCGCAATTTCCACCAGCCGTTTCCAGTTTTTCACCGCCGCCTGACGGCGCAGTTCGTCCGGGCCGGACCAGCGGTAGACGCAGATAAACGACGACAGCTCATGGCCGGTATCGCGCAGCGCCTGCTTGTACTCCGCCATGATCTCCCGGCTGGCGCGCGGGTGCTTGTAGAACGGGTTAATCTGCGGGTGCGGCGACTGTTCAATGTACTTGTAGCCCCACTCCGCTACCTGATGGACCATGCGGGTGATCCCGAGGTCCTTAATCACATCCACATCAAAGGCAATTTTCATCGTCGTTACCTGTGCAAAGAAGATCCGTCAGCAAAACGTGCTTAACGTTTGTAGAATGCCGGGCACTCAGGCAGCGTCACCTCAACCGGCTCGCTGGTTCCCTGCGCTTTAATGCAGGCATCCGCCGCCACCGACGCCGCGTAGCCGTCCCAGGCCGACGGGCCGTGCAGCTGGCCGGCTTTAACGTCGTTGATAAAGGCCTGCAGCTCGACGTCGTAGGCTTTGATAAAGCGGTCTTTCCAGTCGGTCAGAATGGCGGTCGACAGGCTGGCGGACTTGCGCATCTGGACAGCAGACGGCTCCGGCAGACGGGCAATCCCGGTTTCGCCGACCACTTCGCACTGGATGTCATACCCGTACTGGCAGTTCACGAACACTTCGACGTCGATCAGGGTGCCTTTTTTGGTTTCAAAGGAGACGATCTGCGGATCTTTCAGGCGCGCATGGGTGTGCGAGGTGGAGCGCGGGAAGCGCACCTGTACGGAACGGTAGTCATCGTTCAGCAGCCAGCGCAGTACGTCCAGCTCATGGATCAGGGTGTTGGTGATCGCCATATCGGTGGTGTAGTTCTCGCCGACCGACTGGTTGCGGTGGGCGCAACGCAGCATCAGCGGCGCGCCGATATCGCCATCGTCGATCACTTTTTTCAGCGCCAGATAGCCTTCGTCGTAGGGGCGCATAAAGCCAACCTGCACCAGACGACGGCCGGCCTTCATTTCGGCATCGACGATGCGACGGCAGCCTTCCGCAGACATCGCCAGCGGTTTTTCGCAGAACACCGGCTTACCAGCGGCGATGGCGGCCAGGGTGTACTCTTCGTGGGTCGGGTCCCAGGAGGTGACCAGGATGGCATCGACATCGCTGGCGTTAATCACGTCGTGGCCGTCGGCGTAGACTTCCGCCTGCACGCCCGGCAGCGCGACCGCCGCACGGGCGTTGTCGGCATTGATATCAGACACCGCCACAACGGTGACGCCCTGCAGAACCTGGGTGCAGCGACGGATGTGTTCTTTACCGATAGCGCCAGCGCCGATGACACCTAATTTGAGCGACATAATGGTTTTCTCCGTAAGTCTGTAGGATTCAGGGTAGAGGTTCGTTTTAGTAATCACGCGCCTGGGCGCGCTTTTCATTAATCATTTGCGCCACCTTGCGGATCCGCTCAGAGAGCGCCGTCTGGGCGACCCCGACGTTCCACCAGCTGCCGTATTTGTGCACCATGGTCTTCGGCAGCACTTTAATATCAATCAGGGTGCTGACCGTTTCGCGACGGGCGGCGTCCAGTGCGTGGCGCAGTTCGTCCAGGGTGGTGACGCGCCAGGTTTTGCAGCCGTAGCCGGCGGCGATGGTGGCGAAGTCCACCGGCACCAGGCCGCCCTGCAACTGGCCGGTTTCCGGCTGGCGGTAGCGGAACTCGGTGCCGAAGCTGTCCATCCCGTGCTCCATCTGCAGGTTGTTGATGCAGCCGTTGGCCATGTTGTCGAACAGCACGACGTTGATCTTCGCCCGCTCCTGCAGGGAGGTGACCAGCTCAGAGTGCAGCATCATGAATGAGCCATCGCCGACCAGGGAGTAGACTTCGCTCTGCGGCTGCGCCAGCTTCACGCCCAGCGCGGCGTTGACTTCGTATCCCATGCAGGAGTAGCCGTACTCCACGTGGTAGGTGTTTTCCGCACGGTTGCGCCAGACGCGCTGCAGATCGCCGGGCAGGCTGCCCGCCGCCGCGACGATCACCGCCTCGGCCGGTAGCGTTTCATTCAGTACCCCAAGGACGCTGCTCTGGGTCAGGGTGGAGTCGGTGATCTGGCGGAACTCGCGATACACCGATTCGCGATCGAGATGATCGTCGATCTCCGGCACAAAGGATTTTTCCTGCCACACCGCCTGGTAGACGCGCTGGGTCTCTTTTAACTGTCGGCTCTGCACGCTCTCGATCTGCGCGCCCCAGCCGGCCTGCCAGCCGGTATCCGCCAGCGCCGCGTCGAGGGCGCTCATCGCTTCCCGGGCGTCCGCCAGCATGGCAATGCCGTCCAGCTTCCAGGCGTCGAAGTTGCTGACGTTAATATTCAGGAAACGCACCTCCGGGTGCTGGAAAATCCATTTCGAGGCGGTGGTAAAATCGCTGAAACGGGTGCCGACGCCGATCACCAGGTCGGCCTCTTTCGCCAGCAGGTTCGCCGCCAGGCAGCCCGTCTCGCCGACGCCGCCGACGTTCAGGGGATGAGAAGAGACCACCGTCCCCTTCCCGGCCTGGGTTTCGGCAAAGGGCACCCCGTAGCGCTCGGCGAAACGGGACAGCGCTTCGCCCGCGCCGGAGTATTTCACCCCGCCGCCGCAGACGATCAGCGGTTTACGGCTGGCTTTGATGGCCGCGACGGCGTCCGCCAGCTGCGCGGCGCTGGCCGGGCGGCGGTCGAGACGGTGCACGCGGCGCGTAAAGAAGGATTCCGGGTAGTCCCAGGCTTCGCCCTGCACATCCTGCGGCAGGCACAGCGTCACCGCGCCGGTTTCCGCCGGGTCAGTCAGGACGCGCATGGCGTTGATGCAGGCGCTCATCAGCTGTTCCGGGCGGGTAATGCGGTCCCAGTATTTGCTGACTGCGCGGAAGGCGTCATTGGTGCTGATGCTGAGATCGTAGCTCTGTTCAATCTGCTGGAGCACCGGGTCCGGCTGGCGGGTGGCGAAGACATCACCCGGCAGCAGCAGCAGCGGAATGCGGTTGGCGCTGGCGGTGCCGGCGGCGGTGATCATGTTGGCCGCTCCTGGGCCGATGGAGGAGGTGCAGGCGATAATCTGCCGGCGCAGGGCCTGGCGGGCAAAACCGGTGGCCGCGTGGGCCATCCCCTGCTCGTTACGCCCCTGATAGACGCGCATATCGCCGCTGTCCTGCTCCAGCGCCTGCCCCAGCCCCAGGACGTTGCCATGGCCGAAAATCGCGAAAATGCCTTTCACGAATTTCAGCTCTACGCCATCCACTTCCAGGTACTGGTTATCGAGGAACTTCACCAGCGCCTGCGCCGTTGTCAGTCTCAGTTTGCCCATGATGCACAATCCTTATTGTTCAGTATTTGTGTGTGGCGTCGCGCCGATGCCGCCGGGGCCGTCGTTCACGTCACTGGAATACCTGTGGATTATAGGCAAACATTTTTTTCATTAAATACAAATACAGAAGAAATATTTCATTTTGCGAGAGGGATCAAACTCTCTACCCATTTCATACGTTTCACTTACATTCCAGACACGTTTTCGGACCCTTTTTTGCCGCGCCACACGGCCATATCCCCTTAAAAATCATAGGTAAAGAAACCGCTTCCGGCGTTTCATTTTCCCCTGGGGCGACAGAGGGGACGATCCACGCTCACGCGAGGCTCAGTGCGGCAGAGTGGTAGATCCCTCACACTTTTGGTTTTTTAATTTCGAACGAGTTTGCAAATGAAATATTTATTTCTCAAACTAAGGGTAACCAATAACCCTCAGGCTGTTCACGGAGTCGACGTCGGTATCCCGACCCTTCCAGGCAGCAGACACCAAAAAGGAAATCCTAGCTATGAATGCAGCAGTAAAGCGGCTCGACGTCATCTGTATAGGTCGGGTGGCCGTCGACCTCTATGCCCAGCAGATCGGTTCGCGGCTAGAAGACGTTGCCAGTTTCGCGAAATATCTGGGCGGCTCCTCCGGCAACGTGGCCTTTGGCACCGCGATTCAGGGGCTGAAATCGGCCATGCTGGCGCGCGTTGGCGATGAACACAACGGCCGTTTCCTGCGCGAAACGCTCAACCGCGCCGGGGTGGATACCGAGTATCTGATTACCGACAAATCCCGCCTGACCGCGCTGGTGATGCTGGGGATTAAGGATCAGGAGACCTTCCCCCTGATTTTCTACCGCGATAACTGCGCCGATATGGCCTTAACGCCTGACGACATCAGCGAGGAGTATATTGCCTCCTCCCGGGCGCTGGCGGTGACCGGCACCCATCTGTCGCACGCCAACACCCGCGCCGCGGTGCTGAAGGCGCTGGAATACGCTCGCCGTCACGGCCTGCGTACCGCGCTGGATATCGATTACCGTCCGGTGCTGTGGGGGCTCACCTCGCTCGGGGATGGCGAAACGCGCTTCATTGAGTCCGGGCCGGTCACCAGCCAGCTGCAGGAAGTGCTGCATCTGTTCGATTTGGTGGTGGGAACCGAAGAAGAGTTTCATATTGCCGGGGGCAGCACCGATACCCTGACCGCGCTGAAAAATGTGCGTAATGCCACCAAAGCCACCCTCGTGTGCAAGCGCGGGCCGATGGGCTGCGTGGTGCTGGAAGGCGATATCCCGGACAGCTGGGACCAGGTGCCGCTGCAGCAGGGCGTGCGCGTGGAAGTCCTCAACGTGCTGGGCGCCGGGGATGCCTTTATGTCGGGCCTTCTGCGCGGCTGGCTCAACGACGAAGGCTGGGAGCAGGCTTGCCGTTACGCCAACGCCTGCGGGGCGCTGGTGGTCTCCCGCCACGGCTGCGCGCCGGCGATGCCCACCAAAGTCGAACTCGATGACTACCTGCTGCGCGCCGAATCGGTGCCGCGCCCGGACGTCGACGAGCGCCTCAACCACCTGCACCGGGTCACCAGCCGCCGTCAGCAGTGGCCGGAGCTGTGCATTTTCGCCTTCGACCATCGCAAACAGCTGGCCGACCTGGCGCGGGAGACCGGGCGCGATGAAGCCTGCATTCCGCAGCTCAAGCTGTTGTTGTTAGCCGCGGCCGAAGCGGCGGCGCAGGAGGCGGGTCTCGATCAGCGCAGCGGCATTCTGGCCGACGGCACCTACGGCCAACGTGCGCTGAACGCCATTACCGGCAAGGGCTGGTGGATCGGGCGCCCCATCGAACTGCCCAGCTCGCGACCGCTGCGTCTGGAGCATGGCAACATCGGCTCGCAGCTGATCGACTGGCCGCTGGAGCATGTCGTCAAATGCCTGGTCTTCTATCACCCTGCCGACCCGGCGGCGCTGCGTGAAGAGCAGGACGCCCTGCTGCTCGAGGTGTGGCAGGCCTGTAACAAGTCAGGCCATGAACTGCTGCTGGAGGTGATCCTGCCGGAAAATGGCCCGGACAAAGACGAGCGCCATTACCACACCATGCTGGAGCACTTCTATCAGCTGGGGATCAAGCCGGACTGGTGGAAGCTGCCGCCGCTCTCCAGCGCCAGCTGGCAGCAGATCACCGCCCTTATCGAGCGCGAAGATCCGTGGAGCCGCGGGATCCTGATCCTCGGCCTCGACGCGCCTTCCGACAAACTGCGCGCCGGTTTCGCCGAGGCGGCCGCACACCCGATGATCAAAGGTTTCGCCGTCGGGCGTACCATCTTTGGCCAGCCGTCGCGGCGCTGGATGCAGGGTGAGCTCAGCGATGAGGCCCTGATAGAGGAAGTGAAACGCAACTATCTGACGCTTATTGGCTACTGGCGCGAAGCCCGCCGCTGATCCCCCAACGCCCGTCTCTGTCACCTTGCGGAGCGGGCGTTTTTCTGTTTCTTCGTGAAATGAATCGCGTATTTCGTCGCAATAAATGAAAAATTCGCTTCATTTGGTACACTGGAAGCCATATTCCTTCCATTTTCTCAGAGCGCACTCTATGGCCAATAACCCAACACAGCTGACCATCCTGCAGGATGAAATCAGGCGTCGCTACGATACGTTAAGCAAACGCCTGAAACAGGTCGCCCGCTATATCCTTGATAACAGCAATAGCGTGGCTTTCGATACCGTGGCCTCCATAGCGCAACAGGCGGATGTTCCCCCTTCCACATTGATTCGTTTTGCCAACGCCTTCGGCTTCAGCGGCTTTAACGAAATGAAACAGATGTTCAAGCAACATTTGATGGAAGAGACCGCCAACTATACCGAGCGCGCCCGTCTGTTCCGCCAGACCACCAGCGATGAATCCAGCCCGCCGGAAACGCCGACGGAAATCCTCAATATGTTCACGATGGTGAACAACCAGGCGCTGCAGCAGCTGGCGATGCAGACCTCCAGCGATGAGCTTGAGCGCGCGGTGGCCCTGCTGGGCGAGGCGGAAAATATTTACGTCATTGGCCTGCGCCGGTCGTTCAGCGTCGCCTCCTATCTGACCTATGCGCTGCGCCACCTCGATCGCAAAGCCTTTCTGATCGACGGCCTCGGCGGCATGTTCACCGAGCAGCTGAGTCTGGTCGGCCCGAAAGACGTGGTGGTGGCGGTGAGCTTCTCGCCGTACGCGCGGGAAGTGGTCGAGCTGGTGGAGCTGGGCGCGCAGCGCAAAGCGCGGCAGATCGCCATTACCGACAGCCAGGTCAGCCCGCTGGCGGCCTTCAGCGATGTCTGCTTTGTGGTGCGTGAAGCGCAGGTAGATGGTTTCCGCTCGCAGGTTGCTTCCCTGTGTCTGGCCCAGACGCTGGCGGTTTCGCTGGCGCTGAACAGCAGCCAGGAGTCCGAGGCCAAGCAGAAGGCGTGAGATAGGCTGCCTGGCGGCGCTGTATAAGCCTGCGGGAGGATCCCGTAGGCCGGATAAGGCATTTATGCCGCCATCCGGCACAAAAATGGCTGCGTGCCCGCTGTCATCGCCCGGCGGCGCTGCGTTTGTCGCATGTGATTTCAGCACACATTGCGCTCCCGGTTAGTCTTCTGCGTTATGTCTCTTACGGCGCAGGGAGCGCACAGGGGGCGGCCAGTCGCCGCCGCCCCCTGTACCCCCGGGCTCCGGCCAGCAACATCGCCGCTACGCGGTCCCTTCGACTTATCCCTGCAGGCTTCGGGTCGGGCCGAGGCAGCGTCCGTGCAAAACACGGCCCTCAGCCCGCATCCATGCGGGCTGCCCCGGCCTTCCGGGAACGTCTCAGCGATGTTGAGGCCGTCAGCACCGGCAGTTTCAGCAAGAATGGTGAATAAATTAGGCAGGTCGCACGAATCGTAGGCCGGATAAGCATAGCGCCATCCGGCACAAGACGGGTATGGCGCCGGAGGTGTCCTGCCCGGCGGCGCTGCGCTTGCCGGGCCTGGGGTATATGCGCCTGTGGGGTGCCGGAGATACTGTTATTGGTATGCAACTTTATTAATCCGGGGAAAGCGTTTGTCGCATGTGATTTCAGCGCACATTGCGCTCCCGGTTAATCGTCTGCGTTATGTCACTCATGGCGCAGGGAGCGCACAGGGGGCGGCCAGTCGCCGCCGCCCCCTGTACCCCCGGGCTCCGGCCAGCAACATCGCCGCTACGCGGTTCCTTCGACTTATCCCTGCAGGCTTCGGGTCGGGCCGAGGCAGCGTCCGTGCAAAACACGGCCCTCAGCCCGCATCCATGCGGGCTGCCCCGGCCTTCCGGGAACGTCTCAGCGATGTTGAGGCCGTCAGCACCGGCAGTTTCAGCAACAATGGTGAATAAATTAGGCAGGTCGCACGAACCGTAGGCCGGGCAAGGCGTGAGCCGCCGCCCGGCACAAGACGGGTATGGCGCCGGAGCTTGCCGGGCGTGGGAGTGGGAGTGGGAGTGGGATTCTGCGGAGCGTTTCGCTAAAAACACCCGCCACCCTCAAATAAGAAGGCCGGTTAGCATCGCTAACCGGCCTTTTTTATCCGCTTCCGCGCAACGTATCAGTCATGGCGCGGGTACTCCGGCGTGTTGATCCAGGCGTGGTCATCTTCCCAGGTAAACAACCATTTCCGATCCGGCCCGGCCATCACGTTCAGATAGTAGCTGTCGTAACCGGCAATCGCCGCCACCGGGTGGTAACCGCGCGGCACCATCACCACATCGTGGTTGTAGGGCGCCATGCAGGCGTCCAGGCTGCGGTCGTCGGTGTAGACCCGCTGGAAGGCAAAGCCCTGCGGGGGATCGAAGCGGTGATAGTAAGTCTCTTCCAGCTGCGTCTCTTTGCCCGGCTGGGCGGTATCATGCTTATGCGACGGCCACGAACTGGTGGCCCCCTCGTCGGTGTACACCTCCACCACCAGCAGGCAGTCCGCCTCGGCGCTGTCCGGCAGAATATTATGCACCCGGCGCTGGTTGCGCCCTTTCCCGCGGTGCTCTACGCCGACGTCTTCCGGCCGAATGAGGCGTGCCGGGAAGCTGCCTTTACCCGGCGCGCTGCATACCGCCAGCTCCAGATCGGAATCGGCGGTTACCTCGACTTTATCCTGCGGCGGCACGTAGACCGACCACGGCGGGATACGTTCAAACGGCGACATCCGTTTACCGAGATTCGGGAAATCGGCGTGCTGCGTTTTCACCGACGCCAGCCCGGCGACCAGCACCAGGCACAGCTCGCGATCGCCGCTCTCCAGCGTCACGGTCTGCCCTTTTTTCAACATCCAGACATCAAAGCCGATATAGCGCCAACCGGCGCTTTGCGGCGTAATATGCTGGATCTGTCCCTCTTTTCGCGATTTAGCCAGTAACGACATGGCGCTCTCCTTCGCCGATTAACCTAATGTCGGCATGCTGAATTCAGATACGGTTTGCTGCCCTGCCGGCCAGCGTACGGTGGCGGTCTTCATACGTGTGTAGAAGCGCACGCCGTCCGGCCCGTGGACGTTCAACGCGCCAAACACCGAGCGCTTCCAGCCGCCGAAGCTGTGGAACGCCATCGGCACCGGGACCGGCACGTTCACTCCAACCATCCCCGCCTGCACGTCGTGGACGAATTCACGCGCGGTATGACCGTTGCTGGTGAAAACGGCGCTGCCGTTGCCAAATTCGTGGCTGTTGACCAGCTCCAGGGCGCTGTCATAGTCCGCTGCGCGCACAATTCCCAGCACCGGGCCAAAGATCTCTTCGCGCCAGATGGTCATCTCCGGAGTGACGTGATCGAACAGGGTGCCACCGACATAATAGCCTGCCTCATAACCCGGCACGCGCAGTTTGCGGCCATCGACCACCAGTTTTGCCCCTTCGCTTTCGCCTTTATCAATATAGCCGAGCACTTTTTTCTGGTGAGTATCAGACACCACCGGCCCCATCTCGTTCTCTTCCTGGCCGCGCATGCAGCCCGGGCCCACTTTCAGCGCTTCCACCAGCGGCTTCAGGCGGGCGATCAGTTTGTCGGCAGTTTCATCTCCCACCGCCACCACCACCGGCAGCGCCATGCAGCGCTCGCCAGCGGAGCCGAAGGCGCCGCCCATAATGGCGTTAACGGTGGCGTCGAGATCGGCATCCGGCATCACAATCGCGTGGTTCTTGGCGGCGCCAAACGCCTGCACGCGCTTGCCGTGGGCGCTGGCGGTCTTGTAGATATACTCCGCCACGCCGGAGGAGCCAACGAAGCTTACTGCCGCAATGCGCGGATCGGTATACAGCTGCTCGGCATCTTCATTGCTGCAGTGCACGACGTTAAACACGCCGTCCGGCAGACCGGCCTCTTTCAGCAGCTCTGCCAGGCGCACGGCGGCCGTCGGCGCCAGCGCGGGCGGCTTGAGGACGAAGCTGTTGCCGCAGGCCAGCGCCAGCGGGAACATCCACATCGGCACCATCGCCGGGAAGTTGAACGGGGTGATCCCGGCCACCACGCCCAGGGGCTGCATCAGCGAATAGCTGTCGACGCCGGTGCCGACGTCAGAGGAGTATTCGCCTTTAATCAGGTGCGGGATCCCGCAGGCGAATTCGACTACCTCCATGCCGCGGGTCAGCTCGCCCAGCGCATCCGACCACACCTTGCCGTGCTCGCTGACGATGATCCCGGCCAGCTCTTCCACGTGCTGTTCCAGCAACATTTTGAAGTTGAACAGCACGCGGGCGCGGCGCAGCGGCGTGGTACGGGACCAGCTGTCAAACGCATCGCGAGCAACCTGAATCGCCTCGGAGACTTCCTGCGCGGTCGACACCGTGACTTCGCGCACCGCTTTGCCCGTCGCCGGGTCATACACCGGCATCGTTTCGTTGCTGCTGCTGATAACGGTTTTCCCGCCAATAAAGTTTCCTGTGATCGTCATGTTCTCGCCTCATAGTGAAGGGGGCCAACACACACCGGCCCGTCGCTGATTCTGCTGTGCTATAACCGTAGTAAAATGAAATTTATATTTCAACATTGTTGTGAAATGAAATTCCATTTTGGTGATAACAGTCGCATTTTGCGCTGACCGATCGCCTGTGCGTTTCCCGCATCGCGCCTTGTCGTCTCATGGCGCCAGGCTTCCCGCCGCTGTCGCTTCCGCAGTCGGGACCAGTGATATTTTGCGAGACAGCTCAAACATTCATCATTTCCATTCTTGCTAATTTTGAAATAAACGTTTTGACTGTTAGCCAATTGAACGAACCTCCCCCCTCTTCCGTCAGGAGTGTCTTATGGCCATCGCAATGCAACGTTTTTGTATTAACCGCAAAATCGCGCCAGCGCTCAGCATTGAAGCGTTTTTCCGTCTGGTGAACCGTCTGGGCCTGAATAAGGTCGAGCTGCGCAACGATTTACCCAGCGGAAAAGTGACCGACGATCTGAGCCATCAGCAGGTGCGCGAGCTGGCGGCGCGCTACCACATCGAGATCCTGACGATTAACGCGGTCTACCCCTTTAACCGTCGTAGCGAAGAGGTACGGCAGCTGACCGAATCGCTGCTGAAAGAGGCCCAGGCCATCGGCGCCAAATCGCTGGTGCTCTGTCCGCTCAACGACGGCAGCGAGGTGCCGGCCAGCGACACCCTGGGCGCCCTGCGCGACCTGGCGCCGCTGTTCGCCTTCTACGGCATCCACGGCCTGGTGGAGCCGCTGGGCTTCCCGCAAAGCTCGCTGCGTTCTGCACACCAGGCGCAGACGCTAATTCACGATGCCCGCGTGCCGTTTAAGCTGCTGATCGACACCTTCCATCACCATCTCTACCCGCAGGCGGAGGAGGAGTTCAGCCAGGTGGAGATAGCGGACATCGGTCTGGTCCACCTCTCCGGGGTGGACGATCCCCGTCCGCGCGAGCAGCTCACCGATGCCGAGCGCATCATGCTGACCCCACAGGATCGTCTCGGCACCTGCGAGCAGGTTAAAGCGCTGGAAGCCCGCGGCTATCAGGGGGTGTACGCTTTTGAGCCCTTCGCGCCCGAGCTGGCGCAGTGGAGCGAAGCGGATATCGAGCGAGAAATTGAGCAGAGCATCGCGCTTATTCAACGCCACTGCGCCTGAGGCCTGCTCTGGACAGCGTGCGCGGCGCGTGACGATTTCCCCAACGCCGGCCGACGAGGTTGCCTATAATCGTCGCAGGATAAATGGAGGAATCGATCATGAGCTCACCCCTGTTGATTGCGCGCACGCTGGATAACGCGCTGTATTTGCTGCCCGCAATGGCCAACCGCCATGGGCTGATCACCGGTGCGACCGGCACCGGTAAAACTGTCACCCTGCAGAAGCTGGCTGAGTCGTTCTCGGAGATTGGCGTGCCGGTATTTATGGCCGACGTCAAGGGCGACCTGACCGGCATTGCCGCCGCGGGGCAGAGCTCAGAGAAACTGCAGGCGCGGCTGGAGAAGATCGGCGTCAGCGACTGGGAGCCGCACGCCAACCCGGTGGTGCTCTGGGATATCTTTGGCGAGAAGGGTCACCCGGTTCGGGCGACGGTCTCCGATCTCGGCCCCCTGCTGCTGGCGCGCCTGCTCAATCTCAACGAGGTGCAGAGCGGCGTGCTGAACATTATTTTTCGCATCGCGGACGACCGCGGCCTGCTGCTGCTCGACTTCAAAGACCTCCGCGCCATCACCCAGTTTATTGGCGACAACGCTAAATCGTTCCAGAACCAGTACGGCAATATCAGCAGCGCCTCGATCGGCGCCATCCAGCGCGGGCTGTTGACCCTGGAGCAACAGGGCGCCGAGCACTTCTTCGGCGAGCCGATGCTGGATATCGCCGACTGGATGCGCGTCGATGCCAGCGGTAAAGGGGTGATCAATATCCTCAGCGCCGAAAAGCTCTACCAGATGCCGAAGCTCTACGCCGCCAGCCTGCTGTGGATGCTTTCCGAGCTTTACGAGCGTCTGCCGGAGGCGGGCGATCTCGACAAGCCCAAACTGGTGTTTTTCTTCGATGAGGCACATCTGCTGTTCAACGACGCGCCGCAGGTGCTGCTGGATAAAATCGAGCAGGTGATCCGCCTTATCCGCTCCAAGGGCGTCGGCGTCTACTTTGTCTCGCAGAACCCGGCGGATATTCCCGACGCGGTGCTCGGCCAGCTGGGCAACCGCGTACAGCATGCCCTGCGCGCCTTTACGCCAAAGGACCAGAAGGCGGTGAAAACCGCCGCCCAGACCATGCGCGCCAATCCGGCCTTCAGTACCGAGCAGGCGATTCAGGAGCTGGGCACCGGCGAGGCGCTGATCTCCTTCCTCGATGAGAAAGGCAGCCCGTCGGTGGTCGAGCGGGCGATGGTGATCGCTCCCTGCTCGCGGATGGGACCGGTCAGCGATGACGAACGCAATGGCCTGCTGAACCACTCGCCGCTGTACGGCAAGTATGAGGAGGAGGTGAACCGCGAGTCGGCCTTCGAGATGCTGCAGCAAGGGGTGCAGGTCGCCACCGGGCAGCAGTCGGCCCCGCCGGCGAAGGGCCAGCAGAGCGGCGATGACGACGGGCTGCTCGGCGGCCTGAAAGATATCCTGTTCGGCAGCACCGGCCCGCGCGGCGGTAAACGCGACGGTATCGTGCAGACCGCAGCGAAAAGCGCGGTTCGCCAGGTCACCAATCAGATCGTCCGCGGCATGCTGGGCAGCCTGCTGGGCGGCCGCAAGCGCTAAAAAAAAGCCCCCTCATCGCTGAGGGGGCTTACGTTTCAGGCTTACCCGCTAGGCCTTGCGCATCATCAGCCAGAGGCTTATCAGGAAGAAGCTGGCGCTCGGCAACAGCGCGCCGATGATCGGCGGGATGCCGTAGACCAGGGTCAGCGGGCCGAAAATCTGGTCCAGTACGTAGAAGATAAAGCCGAAGCTAATCCCCGTCACCACCCGCACGCCCATCGGCACGCTACGCAGCGGGCCAAAGATAAACGACAGCGCCATCAGCATCATCACCGCCACCGACAGCGGCTGGAAGATTTTGCTCCACATATTGAGCTGGTAGCGTCCCGGATCCTGGCCGCTGGACTTCAGGTATTTCACATAGTTGTGCAGGCCGCTGATCGACAGCGCATCCGGATCCAGGGCAACCACGCCGAGCTTATCCGGCGTCAGGTTGGTTTTCCAGGTGCCGCTCACCATCTGCGACCCGGTCACCTGCTTTGGATCGGTCAGGTCGGATTCATCCACCTGCGACAGGCGCCAGACTTTATTTTCGCTATCGAACTTCGCCGAGGCGGCATAGCGCACCGACTGTAAACGACGCTCCGGGTTGAAGGCATAGATGCTGACGCCGCCCAGCTCATCGTTCCCTTTCACCCGTTCGATATAGACAAAGTTATGGCCATCTTTCGCCCACAGCCCCTGTTGGGTTGAGAGCAGCGAACCGCCGTACATCTGCTGGGCACGGTAGTTACGCGCCATCTGTTCGCCCTGCGGCGCCACCCACTCACCGATCGCCATGGTCAACAGCACCAGCGGGATCGCGGTTTTCATCACCGCCAGCGCCACCTGCATCCGGGTGAAACCGGACGCCTGCATCACCACCAGTTCGCTGCGCTGGGCCAGCATCCCCAGCCCCAGCAGCGCGCCAAGCAGCGCCGCCATCGGGAAGAAGATCTGGATGTCTTTCGGCACGCTAAGGATGGTGTAGAGACCTGCGCCCAGCGCATCGTAGCTCCCCTGCCCGGACTTTTTCAGCTGATCGACAAACTTGATAATGCCGGAGAGCGACACCAGCATGAACAGCGTCATCATGATGGTGTTGAAAATCGTCTTACCGATATAACGGTCAAGTACGCCAAACGCCTGCATCAGGCCGCTCCTTTATTAAAACGGGCGCGGAAGCGGCGCATCGGCACCGTATCCCACAGGTTTAACAGCACCGCCAGCGCAAAATAGAGCAGGTTAATCGCCCACATCCAGATAGCCGGGTCCATTTTGCCTTTGCCGCCGTTCGACTTAATCGACGTCTGCAACAGGAAGAACACCAGGTAGAGCAGCATCGCCGGCAGCATCGACAGTACGCGCCCCTGACGCGGGTTCACCACGCTGAGCGGCACCACCATCAGCGCCATAATGAAGACGGTCGCCACCAGCGTGAAGCGCCAGTGCAGTTCGGCGCGCGCGCGGTCGGTGTGGGTTTGCCACAAGGTGCGCATATCCATCTGTTCGGTGTCGTCCGGATCGGCGCTCACCGCCTGGTGGCCGATAATAGCCTGATAGTTATTGAAATCGGTAATGCGGAAGTCGCGCAGCATCGCAGTGCCTTCAAAGCGGGTGCCCTTGTTGAGGGTCACCACCTGCGAACCGTCTTTCTGCTGCGACAGCTCGCCGGAATCCGCCACCACCACGGAGGGGCGTGCATTGCCTTTCGGACGCAGCTGGGCAAGGAAAACGTCATGGAAGCGACTGCCGTTGACGTTCTCAATAAACATCACCGCGTTTCCATCGCTGGCCTGCTGGAACTGGCCCTGAGCCAGCGCCGCCATGCCGGGGTTGGCCTTGGCTTCCGCCAGCACTTCATCCTGATGGCGAGACGACCACGGCCCCGCCCACATGACGTTGACCGCCGCCACCGCGCCGGTGAATAGCGCGAGGATCATCGCCGCCTTGATCAGCACGGCTTTACTCAGGCCGCAGGCGTGCATCACCGTAATTTCGCTTTCGGTGTACAACTTGCCCAGGGTCATCAGCAGGCCAAGGAACAGACTTAACGGCAGGATAAGCTGCGCCATCTCCGGGATGCCGAGCCCCAACAGCGAGAGCACCAGATTGGTTGGGATATCGCCATCCACCGCAGCGCCGAGGATCCTGACTAATTTCTGACAAAAGAAAATCAGTAACAGGATGAATAGGATCGCCAACTGGCTTTTCAGCGTCTCACGAACCAGATATCTTATGATTATCACTATAAATACGCCCGTAAAAACCCGTTTTAGTGCAGGAAAATTGCTTGTTTCATGGCTTAAACGTCATTTATTCTCTTTGGTCGTCGAAAACGTCGCTAAGATTAAATGACTCATCGGTTCTGCATGTCAGGATCTTTTCTGACGAACCCAGGCCTTAATAACGTTAAGATTAACACGAAGTCACCGCAACAGCGGATATGAGTTACGAAAGCTTGCAATTATATACTCAATGGATTTCGAGTTGTAAGAAGGCAGCAGGGCTGTGGCCCCAGACGCGCACAATGTGCCACGTCAGGGTAAGCAGGCGCAGCCGGCGCATCTGCAACTTGAAAGGCGACGAGTATAGCCGTAGCCACCACTGTTGTCTTTAAGATTCAGGAGCATAGTGCATGGAGTTCAGTGTAAAAAGCGGTAGCCCGGAGAAGCAGCGGAGCGCCTGTATCGTGGTCGGCGTCTTTGAACCACGTCGCCTCTCCCCCATCGCCGAACAACTCGATAAAATCAGCGACGGCTACATCAGCGCCCTGCTGCGTCGCGGCGAGCTGGAAGGCAAACCTGGCCAGACGTTATTGCTGCACCATGTGCCAAACATTCTGTCTGAGCGCATTCTGCTGATTGGCTGCGGCAAAGAGCGCGAGCTGGATGAGCGCCAGTATAAGCAGGTCATCCAGAAAACCATCAATACCCTGAATGATACCGGCTCAATGGAGGCGGTCTGCTTCCTGACCGAGCTGCACGTCAAAGGCCGTAACAACTACTGGAAAGTTCGCCAGGCCGTTGAAACCGCCAAAGAGACGCTGTACAGCTTCGACCAGCTGAAGACCAACAAAAGCGAGCCGCGTCGCCCGCTGCGTAAAATGGTCTTCAACGTCCCGACCCGTCGTGAACTCACCAGCGGCGAACGCGCCATTCAGCATGGCCTGGCGATTGCCGCCGGCATCAAAGCGGCGAAGGATCTCGGCAATATGCCGCCGAATATCTGTAACGCCGCCTATCTGGCCTCTCAGGCGCGCCAGCTGGCCGACACCTATAGCAAAAACGTCATCACCCGGGTGATCGGCGAACAGCAGATGCGCGAGCTGGGAATGAACGCCTATCTCGCCGTCGGCAACGGTTCGCAGAACGAGTCGCTGATGTCGGTCATCGAATATAAAGGTAACCCGGCTGAAGACGCGCGCCCTATCGTGCTGGTCGGTAAAGGCCTGACCTTCGACTCCGGCGGCATCTCCATTAAGCCGGCCGAAGGCATGGACGAGATGAAGTACGACATGTGCGGCGCGGCGGCGGTGTACGGCGTGATGCGGATGGTCGCCGAACTGCAGCTGCCGCTGAACGTCATCGGCGTGCTGGCGGGCTGTGAAAACATGCCTGGCGGTCGCGCCTATCGTCCGGGTGACGTCCTGACCACCATGTCCGGCCAGACGGTGGAAGTCCTGAACACCGACGCCGAAGGCCGTCTGGTGCTGTGCGACGTCCTGACCTACGTCGAGCGCTTCGAGCCGGAAGCGGTTATCGATGTGGCGACGCTGACCGGCGCCTGCGTGATTGCCCTCGGCCATCACATCACCGGCCTGATGTCGAACCATAACCCGCTGGCTCATGAGCTGATCGGCGCCTCCGAACTGGCCGGCGACCGCGCTTGGCGTCTGCCGCTGGCCGACGAGTTCCAGGATCAGCTGGAGTCGAACTTTGCCGATATGGCGAACATCGGCGGCCGTCCTGGCGGCGCAATCACCGCTGGCTGCTTCCTGTCGCGCTTTACCCGCAAGTACAACTGGGCGCACCTCGACATCGCCGGTACCGCCTGGCGTTCCGGTAAGGCCAAAGGCGCGACCGGCCGTCCGGTGGCGCTGCTGTCGCAGTTCCTGCTCAATCGTGCGGGTTTTAACGGCGAAGAGTGATTGCCGTCTGATGCCCGGTGGCGCTACGCTTACCGGGCCTACGGAAAGATGCCGTTTGTAGGCCGGGTAAGCGTAGCGCCACCCGGCTTTGCATTTAAATCCACAACAAGAAGCCCCATATATGAAAAACGCAACGTTCTACCTTCTGGACAACGAAGACACCGTCGACGAGCTGAGCGCCGTCGAGCAACTGGTGTGTGACATTGCCGCAGAACGTTGGCGCAACGGCAAGCGCGTCCTGATCGCCTGCGAAGATGAACAGCAGGCTATCCGTCTGGATGAAGCATTATGGGCAAGACCGCCGGAGAGCTTTGTGCCGCATAATCTGGCGGGCGAAGGCCCAAGAGGCGGTGCGCCGGTGGAGATTGCCTGGCCGCAAAAGCGCAACAGCAGCCCGCGGGATATTCTTATCAGCCTGCGGCTAAACTTTGCAGATTTTGCCACCGCTTTCACAGAAGTGATAGACTTTGTCCCTTACGAAGACAATCTGAAACAACTGGCGCGCGAACGCTATAAGGCGTACCGCATGGCTGGTTTCAACCTGAACACGGCAACCTGGAAATAATGGAAAAGACATACAACCCACAAGATATCGAACAGCCGCTTTACGAGCACTGGGAAAAGCAGGGCTATTTCAAACCGAATGGTGATGAAAGCCAGGAGAGCTTCTGCATCATGATCCCGCCGCCGAACGTCACCGGCAGTTTGCATATGGGTCATGCCTTCCAGCAAACCATCATGGATACCATGATTCGCTACCAGCGCATGCAGGGCAAAAACACCCTGTGGCAGGCCGGTACCGACCACGCGGGTATCGCCACCCAGATGGTGGTTGAGCGTAAGATTGCCGCTGAAGAAGGTAAAACCCGCCACGACTACGGCCGCGACGCCTTTATCGACAAAATCTGGCAGTGGAAAGCGGAATCTGGCGGCACCATTACCCGTCAGATGCGCCGTCTCGGTAACTCCGTGGACTGGGAGCGCGAGCGCTTCACCATGGACGAGGGGCTTTCCAATGCCGTGAAAGAAGTCTTTGTTCGCCTGTACAAAGAAGACCTGATCTACCGCGGCAAACGCCTGGTTAACTGGGACCCGAAACTGCGCACCGCCATTTCCGACCTCGAAGTGGAAAACCGCGAATCGAAAGGTTCTATGTGGCACATCCGCTACCCGCTGGCCGATGGCGCGAAAACCGCTGACGGTAAAGATTACCTGGTGGTCGCCACCACTCGTCCGGAAACGCTGCTGGGCGATACCGGCGTGGCCGTCAACCCGGAAGATCCGCGCTACAAAGATCTGATCGGCAAATTCGTGGTGCTGCCGCTGGTTAATCGCCGCATCCCGATCGTGGGCGACGAGCACGCCGACATGGAAAAAGGCACCGGCTGCGTGAAGATCACCCCGGCGCACGACTTTAACGACTACGAAGTGGGCCGTCGTCATCAGCTGCCGATGATCAACATCCTCACCTTTGACGGCGACATTCGCGAAAGCGCGGAAGTGTACGACACCAAGGGCAATGAATCCGACGTCTACTCCAGCGAGATCCCGGCGGAGTTCCAGAAACTGGAGCGCTTCGCGGCGCGTAAAGCCGTCGTTGCGGCGGTTGACGCCCTCGGCCTGCTGGAAGAGATCAAACCGCACGACCTGACCGTCCCTTACGGCGACCGCGGCGGCGTGGTTATCGAACCGATGCTGACCGACCAGTGGTACGTGCGAGCGGACGTGCTGGCCAAGCCGGCAGTGGAAGCCGTTGAGAATGGCGACATCCAGTTCGTACCGAAGCAGTATGAAAACATGTACTTCTCCTGGATGCGCGATATTCAGGACTGGTGTATCTCCCGTCAGCTGTGGTGGGGTCACCGCATCCCGGCATGGTATGACAACGACGGCAACGTCTACGTCGGCCGTAGCGAAGACGAAGTGCGTCAGGAAAACAACCTGAGCGCCGACGTTGCCCTGCGTCAGGACGAAGACGTTCTGGATACCTGGTTCTCCTCCGCGCTGTGGACCTTCTCCACTCTCGGCTGGCCGGAAAACACCGACGCCCTGCGTCAGTTCCACCCAACCAGCGTGATGGTGTCCGGCTTCGATATCATCTTCTTCTGGATCGCCCGCATGATCATGATGACCATGCACTTCATCAAAGATGAAAACGGCAAGCCGCAGGTACCGTTTAAGACCGTCTACATGACCGGTCTGATCCGCGATGACGAAGGCCAGAAGATGTCCAAATCCAAGGGTAACGTTATCGACCCGCTGGATATGGTTGACGGCATCACCCTGCCGGAACTGCTGGAGAAACGTACCGGCAACATGATGCAGCCGCAGCTGGCGGAAAAAATCCGCAAGCGTACCGAGAAACAGTTCCCGAACGGCATCGAGCCGCACGGCACCGACGCCCTGCGCTTCACCCTGGCGGCGCTGGCCTCTACCGGCCGCGACATCAACTGGGATATGAAGCGTCTGGAAGGTTACCGTAACTTCTGTAACAAGCTGTGGAACGCCAGCCGCTTCGTGCTGATGAACACCGAAGATCAGGATTGCGGTTTCAACGGCGGCGAGAGGGTGCTCTCCCTGGCCGACCGCTGGATCCTCGCGGAATTCAACCACACCGTGAAAGCGTACCGCGAAGCGCTGGATAACTTCCGCTTCGATATCGCCGCCGGCATCCTGTATGAGTTCACCTGGAACCAGTTCTGCGACTGGTACCTCGAACTGACCAAGCCGGTGATGAACGGTGGCAGCGAAGCGGAACTGCGCGGCACTCGCCATACGCTGGTGACCGTGCTGGAAGGTCTGCTGCGCTTGGCGCATCCGATCATTCCTTTCATCACCGAGACCATCTGGCAGCGCGTGAAAGCGATCTGCGGTATCACCGCCGACACCATCATGCTGCAGCCGTTCCCGCAGTACGATGCCTCTCAGGTGGATGACGCGGCGCTGGCCGACACCGAATGGCTGAAGCAGGCGATCGTCGCCGTGCGTAACATCCGAGCGGAAATGAACATCGCTCCGGGCAAACCGCTGGAACTGCTGCTGCGCGGCTGCAGCAAAGAGGCCGAGCGTCGTGTGAACGACAACCGCAGCTTCCTGCTGAACCTGGCGCGTCTGGAAAGCATTACCGTGCTGCCTGCCGATGATAAAGGTCCGGTCTCCGTGACCAAGATTGTCGATGGCGCCGAACTGCTGATCCCGATGGCGGGCCTCATCAACAAAGAAGATGAGCTGGCGCGTCTGGCGAAAGAAGTGGCTAAAATCGAAGGTGAAATTGGCCGCATCGAAAGCAAGCTGTCCAACGAAGGCTTTGTCGCCCGCGCGCCGGAAGCAGTAATCGCTAAAGAGCGCGAGAAGCTGGAAGGCTACGCGGAAGCGAAAGCGAAGCTGATTGAACAGCAGGCGGTGATTGCCGCGCTGTAATTGGTTGCATGAGAAAAAAAGGCCGGAGCATGCTCCGGCCTTTTTTATTACAGGAATGGCAGCGTGGGGAAAAAACCGCCGCACAGTTTGTCAGATCGTGTCGGCTGCGGTGGCGCCGCCGGCTGCAGATCGAGCGAATCGAGCTCACCGACCATCGTCGTGTTTTCCGCGAGATAGCGCAGCAAAACAATCTTAAACCAGGGATAGGCCAGGCCCAACGTCAGCAGCGAGAGAAACGTCAGCGCCAGTATACGCGGAGCAAGACCGCAAAACGTCAGGGTGGAACGGAAATGAACGTGGTCTCCCAGCACCAGATTATTTATTACGTGATTACGTAAAGCGACACGAAGGTATGCTATGGATAACACAATACCGATAGTGAGAAATAAATATCCCCCTAATATCGCCCCAAGATGCCGCAATGCCATAAACAGTGCCGAACCCTCACGGCACAAACCAAACATACAGCCCGTCAGCAGTTGGGCGACTGCGGAAAATAAAAAGCCAACAAAAATGATTATAAACGGCAACAAAATCGCCGTTGCCAATAAAAAAATCACCACACAACGCTTAGTACTCACATAAATATTAAATTTATTTTTTCCTAAGGTTGCGCCTTTGCCGATCAGATCATACCAGTGACTGTAAACCACACCGCTGGTTACCGCCATAATACACAATGTCAGCAAAAACAGAATAACGAGCCCCACTAACATGCCATTTATGCCATAGCCGAACCAGAGACGACTTCCCAACACCGAGAACACCACCGCCGTTATCACGTATATCAGCAAGGGTAAGCCAAGCATAATCCACCATCCGCGCAGCAGATTGCACTGAACTCCAAAGCGAATAGTCGCGAAAGAGGTCATGTTCGCATGGTAGTTTAATCCCCTTATAAACATGACCGGCAGCAGGATAACAAAGACCAACGTTTCCAGCCCTTCGCAACCGGGGGCGAATATGGCGAGCGCTAAACTCACTATAAGCAGCACAATGAATATCAGCAACCAGCTCAGGAAAATGGTGATACCACGCCCGTGATAGGCAAAACGGACACCATTAACTTCCATATTCTCGCAAAGATAACGATGATTGCGCACCCAGGCCCATGGAATAAAGATCCCCAAAGTAATTACAGACAAAATAACATTAACCAGACAAATAACAAAATAGCGCCCAGCCTGCCCATGAAACACAAAAGGATGGCCAGAACTCTGCGATTGTCCTGAAATCATACTCATATAAAAGTCGTCCTTGTACTTAAACCATATATATAAATAATAAATAATGCGTATCGGCATTAAGCGAGCAGAATATATTATTTTGAAATTTCGCGGCAATACATTTCACGCACAACTTGCGCCTGTAAACGAATAATGGTATTAAAGAAATGTATGGTTATTTAAGCTAAAATTGAGTGATTCTATGAATCTTGCCGCGCCACAAACCTTTACTATACGCCGTATCGCGGCGCAGGATAACGCTGCGATAGCGGCCGTCATTCGGCAGGTATCCGCAGAATATGGCCTGACCGCTGATAAAGGCTATACCGTTGCCGACCCCAATCTTGATGAGCTGTATGAGCTATACAGCCAGCCGGGCTCTGCCTATTGGGTGGTGGAGAAAGAGGGGGAAGTGGTCGGCGGCGGGGGTGTCGCACCGCTCTCCTGTAGCGAGCCGGATATCTGCGAGCTGCAGAAAATGTATTTCATGACCCGCGCCCGCGGCCAGGGGCTGGCGAAGAAACTGGCGCTACTGGCGCTGGATTACGCCCGCGAGCAAGGGTTTAAACGCTGCTATCTGGAAACCACCGCCTTCCTGACGGAGGCGATCGGCTTATATGAACATCTCGGCTTCGAGCACATTGACGGGCCGCTGGGCTGTACCGGCCACGTTGACTGTGAAGTGCGAATGCTGAAAACGCTGTAGCGCCTCGATATCGCAGGCGTCCCCGGTAGCGCTACGCTTACCGGGGCTACAGTTCGGTAGCCCGGCTAAGCGTAGCGCGAGCCGGGGTATGTCCCGAATGGCACCGCTGGCACCTTACCCGTGCTCGCGGTGCCGTTTTTTTGTCGGGTCTTGTATTATTCCTTTCGTGCAGAGAGAACCGGCCAGTTCTTTCTGCCATGCAGTCCGGATGCCGCACCCGACCTTAGATCCTCAAATCTGTGTCGTAGATAATTCGCACCGGACTGCGCTCCTCCACAAGTGATAAACCGAACAGTATCATGGACCGGAACACCCGGTACCCCGCATTTGCAAGGATGGTTACACCATGGAAAACAAACTCCACTTTATCGGCATTGATGTTGCCAAAGCTAAACTCGATGTCGATATGCTGCGCCCTGATGGCCGTCACCGCAGCAAGAAATTTGCCAACACCCCAAAAGGCCATAACGAGCTCGTCAGCTGGTTGTGCGGCCATCAGGTCAGCAATGCCCACGTCTGCATGGAAGCGACCGGGACGTATATGGAAGATGTCGCCGCTCATCTCTCTGACGCGGGGTATCTGGTCTCCGTTATCAATCCGTTGCTCAGCAAAGCGTTCGTCCAGAGCCAGGGAATACGCAGCAAAACCGATACGGTGGATGCCCGCCAGCTGGCGTATTTTTGCCGGGAGAAACGCCCGGTGATATGGGAAGCCCCCCATCCGGTTGAGCGGGCCCTGCGGGCGCTGGTGCTGCGGCATCAGGCACTGACGGAAATGCATGTTCAGGAGCAGAACCGGCGGGAAAGTGCCCGTGAAGTTCAGTTGCCGAGTATCGACATGCACCTGCTGTGGCTGGAGACGGAACTGAAGCGTATCGAAAAGCAGATAAAAGACCTGACGGATGATGATCCGGATATGAAGCACCGTCGCAAACTGCTGGACAGTATCCCGGGGATCGGAGCGAAAACATCGGCGGTGTTGCTGGCTTACGTGGGGCTGAAAAACAGATTCCTGGAAGCGAGGCAGTTCGCGGCGTTCGCGGGTCTGACACCAAAGCAGCATGAATCAGGCAGCAGCATCCGGCGGGTGAGTCGGATGAGTAAAATGGGTCATATGTCGCTGCGCCGTGCGCTGTACATGCCGGCAATGGTGACGCTGTACAAGACAGAATGGGGTCGGATATTCAGGGAACGACTGGAGAAGAGCGGAAAAAATGCAAAGCTGATCATCGGTGCAATGATGCGGAAGCTGGCACAGGTGGCGTACGGGGTCCTGAAATCGGGACGCCCGTTCGATGCCACGCAGCATACGGAAAATGCTTGCATGGCATAACAGTATCTACGGCCCGTACCATTGCGAGCTGAAGCTCTCCCCATGACTGAAACTGCCGGTGTTAGTGGCTACCGGGGCTACAGGGCCCGTATAACGAGGGTTACGCCGCTACTGGCACACCGCTGTGGAAGCGGAACTCGGCCTCCGGTCTGAGGATCAGCGCCGCTTCCGCCTCACCAAGCTGACGCACCCGCTCGCTGATATCTTCCCCGGCGATCTTCTGCGCCAGATCCAGATAGTCCTGATAATGACGCGCCTCGGAGCGCAGCAGCGACAGATAAAACTTCTGCAGATCGTCATCCAGCCACGGCGCCAGCGCGGCAAAGCGTTCGCAGGAGCGGGCCTCGATATAGGCGCCGCAGATCAGCTTATCAATCAGCATCACCGGCTCGTGCGAGCGCACTTCGCGCCGCAAGCCACGGGCATAGTTGCTGGCGGTAATTTTGACGTAGGGAATATCGCGCGCCACCATCATCTCCCGCACCTGCCAGAAGTGATGTAGCTCCTCTTTAATCAGCAAAATCATGCTGTCCAGCAGCTGGCGTCCCCACGGGTCGTCGGTCTGCGGCATGGCGCTTTTGTTGATCCGCTTATGCAGGGCGACAAAATCCGGCTCCGGCCCCCAGCGGTAGGTGAAGTCTTCGTACGGCTTCAGGCAGGCCAGTAGCTCGTCGGCGTCGGCTTTATCCGCGACGTAGCGACGCACCAGCAGCATGGCGTTCTGCGCCGCTTTCAGCTCGCACACCATATGGTCGGTCAGCAGCAGCGGCAGGTTTTCCGGCTTGCGGGCTTCCTCAATCCACGCCTGCGGCGTTGGACAGTGCAGGAAGTTGATAATCGGGGAGAGAATCTGCGGGTAATCCATGGAAGTTCCTTGCTATACGGCGGCAGGCGCCGCCGTATCCATCTACGACATCTGCGACTTAGTGGCGAACACCATCGTCGTCTTCATCGACATACTCTTCGTCATCGTCGTCGCCGTCTTCACCGTTCGGGTCCTCATAGTAGGTACCCCAACCGTCGTACTCGACGTCATATTTTTCTGCCAGCGTCATCAGCTGTTCCACCTGGGCATCGATCAGGTCTGCGTTCAGCGCGCATTCGCTCAGAATATCGCAGCAGATGACCATGTCACCCTCTTCCACTTCCAGCTCTTCGGGCTCGGTCACTTCATAGCCCAGCTTGAACGCTTCCACCGCCACTTTCTCCAGGGTTTCGAAATCGTCTGCAGAGAGGTGATGCTCAATCGTGTACAGTGCGTCCGGATCGCTGCCATCTTCCAGCAGCTCTTCGATAATCAGACGCGTCTCTTCACGCTGTTCTTCCAAGTGTTCCGGGTTTGCCATGGCTCGTTCCTCATAATGTGCGGCAGTTATCCCTATTGTCACATACCGCCGTCATTGCCTCCACTTCTCAGTGAAAGATTTCTATCACAGACTTGCAAATGAATATTCATACATATAAATTGAATTTTAATTCAATTAGTGGCCTATGCCAGGTGAGGGAACCATGTCTGCGTTTTACCAGAAGCATTTTTTAAAGTTACTCGATTTTACCCCTGCAGAAATCACCGCCCTGCTCGAGCTGGCGGCAAAGCTGAAAGCCGATAAGAAAAACGGTATCGAAGTCCAGAAACTGGCAGGGAAAAACATCGCGCTCATCTTCGAAAAAGACTCAACCCGTACACGATGCTCTTTCGAAGTTGCCGCATACGACCAGGGCGCCCGCGTGACCTATCTGGGGCCAAGCGGCAGCCAGATTGGCCATAAAGAGTCGATCAAGGATACCGCCCGCGTGCTCGGGCGGATGTACGATGGCATTCAGTATCGCGGCCACGGCCAGGAGGTGGTGGAGACGCTGGCGCAATACGCCGGCGTGCCGGTGTGGAATGGTCTCACCAACGAGTTCCACCCGACCCAGCTGTTAGCGGATCTGCTGACCATGAAAGAGCACCTGCCGGGCAAAGCCTTTAACCAGATGACGCTGGTCTACGCCGGCGATGCGCGCAACAACATGGGCAATTCGATGCTGGAAGCCGCCGCGCTGACCGGTCTGGATCTGCGCCTGGTAGCGCCATCGGCCTGCTGGCCGGAGGCCGCGCTGGTGGAAACCTGCACCGCGCTGGCCAAACAGCAGGGCGGCAACATCACGCTAACGGAAGATATCGCCGCGGGGGTGAAAGGCGCCGATTTTATCTATACCGACGTCTGGGTATCGATGGGCGAGGCGAAGGAAAAATGGGCCGAACGTATCGCCCTGCTGCGCGACTATCAGGTTAACAGCGCGATGCTGGCGCTAACCGGCAATCCGCAGGTCAAGTTCCTCCACTGCCTGCCGGCATTCCACGACGACCAGACCACGCTGGGCAAACAGATGGCTGCCGATTACGGCCTGCACGGCGGCATGGAAGTGACTGACGAGGTGTTTGAGTCGGCGGCGAGCGTGGTGTTTGACCAGGCGGAAAACCGGATGCACACCATCAAAGCGGTGATGGTGGCGACGCTGAGCAAGTAGTCCTTTGCTTGTGGCCACATCCCGGATAGCACGGCGCTTATCCGGGATTCGGCTCACCATTTTACGCCATCAACATCTTCACTACCGCTTTGCGCACCTTCGCCGGGGCGCCAACGGCGCACAGCGGTTTATGCACTTCGCCGGGATAAAACACCACAAAATCCCCTTCGTTGAGGATCACCGTTTTCTCCTGCTGGCCTTCGGCAAGAAAAGCGATGTCTTTCTCTGCCAGCCAGTCGGTCTGTGGCTCTCCTGGCGGCAAGGTGCTGAAGGTCATCCCCTCAATGCCGCGGAGCACAATCTGGATATCGAGATAGCGGGCATGGTATTCCGCGCGACGCGCGGCCTGCGGCTCGGTGGTGTCTTCGGAAATCAGATAAAACAGCTTATCACCATCGATATCGTGTTTACCCAGCGGCGTCGTCTCGCTGACATGGGCGATAACGTGCTTAATCGCCTCGCGCAGCGCGGCAGGCAGCCACGGCTGCAGATGGTGGATATTGCCAATAATCATTACTCACCTCAAATATAAAACAGCATTTCATTTTATCGTGTTATACCCCCATCGCCGCTGCCATACCAGTACCGTTTCACGGTTCTTTGCGCTGGCGCACTTTTCTGCAGGCAAACGATTACCTGTTTGTGAATGAATCGCTTGATCGTCATAACGGTCTGCGTATAATGCCAGTCGTTTTGCCGGGAGGAAGCATGGCCAATTGCGTACGACATTCTGTCTTAGCGCGTCTGAACGCAGACGCTGGCCTGGCGTTTTTCTTTCCGTTGCTCATTGGATTCCCGAAGCCCCTTATTTAAGGGGCTTTTTTTTTGCCCAGGCGTCAGGAGATAAGCATGGCTAACCCGCTATATCAAAAACATATCATTTCCATAAACGATCTCAGCCGCGAAGACCTCGAACTGGTGCTGGCGACGGCGGCAAAGCTGAAAGCCAATCCGCAACCCGAGCTGCTGAAGCATAAGGTTATCGCCAGCTGTTTCTTTGAAGCCTCGACCCGCACCCGCCTCTCTTTTGAAACCTCGATGCACCGCCTGGGCGCCAGCGTGGTCGGCTTTTCCGACAGCGCCAACACCTCACTGGGCAAAAAAGGGGAAACCCTGGCGGATACTATCTCCGTCATCAGCACCTACGTTGACGCCATCGTGATGCGTCATCCGCAGGAGGGCGCCGCGCGTCTGGCGACCGAATTTTCCGGCGGCGTGCCGGTGCTGAACGCCGGCGACGGCGCCAACCAGCATCCGACCCAGACCCTGCTCGACCTGTTCACCATTCAGGAGACTCAGGGCCGCCTCGAGAACCTTAACGTGGCGATGGTCGGCGATCTGAAGTATGGCCGTACCGTGCACTCGCTGACCCAGGCGCTGGCGAAATTCAACGGCAACCGCTTCTACTTCATCGCCCCGGACGCGCTGGCCATGCCGCAGTACATCCTTGATATGCTCGATGAAAAAGGCATCGCCTGGAGCCTGCATAGCGCGATCGACGACGTGATGGCGGAAGTGGATATTCTGTACATGACCCGCGTGCAGAAAGAGCGTCTGGATCCGTCGGAATACGCCAACGTCAAAGCGCAGTTCGTCCTGCGCGCCGCCGACCTCGAAGGAGCACGCGCCAACATGAAGGTGCTGCACCCGCTGCCGCGCATTGACGAAATTACCACCGATGTCGATAAAACGCCGCACGCCTGGTACTTCCAGCAGGCCGGTAACGGCATCTTCGCCCGCCAGGCGTTACTGGCACTGGTACTGAATAGCGAGCTGGCACTGTAAGGGGGAAATGAGAGATGACACACGACAATAAACTGCAGGTAGAAGCGATCAAACGCGGCACCGTGATCGACCATATCCCGGCGCAGGTCGGCTTTAAGCTGTTAACCCTGTTCAAACTGACCGAAACCGACCAGCGCATCACCATCGGCCTGAACCTGCCTTCCGGCGAGATGGGCCGCAAAGATTTGATTAAAATCGAGAATACCTTCCTGACCGACGAGCAGGTTAACCAGCTGGCGCTGTACGCCCCGCAGGCGACGGTAAACCGCATTGATGATTACGAAGTGGTGGGCAAATCCCGCCCGAGCCTGCCGGATCGGATTAACAGCGTGCTGGTCTGCCCGAACAGCAACTGTATCAGCCATGCTGAACCCGTTTCTTCCAGTTTTGCAGTGAAAAAACGTGCCGATGATATCGCTCTCAAATGTAAATACTGTGAAAAAGAGTTTTCTCATTATGTGGTGCTGGCCAACTAAATGCGGTTGGTATTAATACTGGCCCTCCCTATAATGGCTACGACCTAATTACTGCAGTTCATCTGGAGATATTATGAGCAAAACTATTGCGACGGAAAATGCACCAGCCGCTATTGGCCCGTATGTACAAGGTGTTGATCTGGGTAGCATGATCATCACTTCCGGTCAGATCCCGGTCGACCCGAAAACCGGCAGCGTGCCGGAAGATGTCGCCGCGCAGGCGCGTCAGTCCCTGGACAACGTAAAAGCTATCGTTGAAGCCGCTGGCCTGAAAGTGGGCGATATCGTGAAAACCACCGTTTTCGTGAAAGATCTGAATGATTTCGCCACCGTGAATGCCGCGTATGAAGCGTTCTTCACCGAGCACAACGCTACCTTCCCGGCGCGTTCCTGCGTTGAAGTCGCACGTCTGCCGAAAGACGTGAAGATTGAGATCGAAGCTATCGCAATTCGTCGCTGATTGCTTCTCTGCCCTCACCCCGGGCGCTTATGGCCTCCGCGGGGTGAGGGAGATGCCCTATTTTATCTTCGTTGCCCGCAGCAGTTTTTCCAGCGGATAGACCGCCGCAATCACCAGTTCATCCTGGGTTTTCGCCGCCGTATCCAGTTGCGCCAGGATTGAGGCGTACTCTTTATCGTCCAGCGTCCCCTGGCGCGCCACCAGGTCGGTCAAGCGCAGTCCGAGGCTTGCCAGCTTATCAACCTGCTGCACCACCGGCTTGATTGCCGCCAGCTGATAGTTATTGTCGGTCAGCGCCAGCGCATCGCCGCTGTTGTTCTGCCAGCGGGTAAAGACGTGGCGTAGCCCGTCGGCGCTCTCGGCGTCTTCGGCATCGCTGATCAACCGCTCCGCCCACTGATTCAGGCTGCGCACGGTGTCGCTCTCCGCCGGCAGCGCATCGGCAAGCCGGTTAAGCGGTTCAAACTGATGATAATTGTTCGCCTGGAACTTGAGATGCTGGCGGGTATAGTAATGCGCCGGCTCCAGCGCCTCGGCGAGGATCTGCAACGCCAGCGTATGGCTGCTGTTCGCCAGCCGGGTAAACTGCTCCAGCTGCTGGGCATGTTGCTGCAGGCCGACGGAGACCGTTGACCAGCTGTCCATCGCCTGCAGGCGCTGATACATATTGTCGCTGTCTTTGACATCTTCAGCCGACCATAACCGCTCCGCCACCGCAAAAGCCCGCGGCCACAGCTTGATGTCGATCACCGGCGCGGCGACGTTTTCCGCCCACAGCGCCGCTTCGCCGCCGAGCAGATTCTTCTGCTGCTGCGCGTCGGGTAGCGTCGGCTGAATACCCTGCGGCACAGCGTCCAGCCGCTTGCCGTCAACCGGATAGCGAGTATTGCCCAGCAGGAAGTAGCCACTGAGCGTGTCGTTGTTGATGGTCAGCACCGGGCGGGTTTCGCCCATCCAGGTATCGACGCGGAACGTGACCTGATTATCGTCAAGCCATTCAATTTCCTGCACAGCACGGCGAGATTTCCCTTTGAAATCAATGAATCCACGCCAGCCGCTATCGCCTTTCACCAGCGTGAAGCTGCCCTCCACCGCACTGCCCTTCAGCCGCGGCATCGAAAACTGCCAGCTCTGGGCGCTGTCGCTATCGGTGATCGTATCCACGCCGTCGAGTCCCTGCGGGATAATTTCATTGCGATAGTGATAGGCGGTGTATTGCGGCTGGTCGAGGTAAAAACCGGTGGAGAGAATACCGCGATAGCCGTGTTTGGCGACGTCGCCTAAGGCATCCTGACCCTGCCAGGACTGGATCAGAATGCTCTTCGGCAAATCTGGGTGGTAGATCTCATCCCAGCCAACCATCTGCCGGTGATGCTTTTCGAGCAGAGTCTCCAGCCGCCGGTTAAAGTACGCCTGCAGCGCGTGGCTGTCCGCCAGCCCCTTCTCTTTGAGGAATTTCTGAATGGCCGGATTGGCCCGCCACTGGCTGTCATCGACTTCATCACCGCCGATATGCAGATACGGATCGGGGAAGATAGCCGCCAGTTCGCTGACCATCGCCTCGGCAAACGCGTAGGTGGCCTCTTTCGTTGGGTCGAGTACCGGTTTCAGCACGCCCCAGTGACGCTCCATCGTATAGGGCCCTGGCGCGCTCATCAGTTCCGGATAAGCCACGGCGATCGCCGAGGCGTGGCCCGGCATATCGATTTCCGGCACCACGCGAATGCCACGTTCGGCGGCGTAGCGCACAATGTCTTTCATCTGCGCCTGGGTATAAAACAGGCCGTCGCTGGCCTGCTGCAGCTTCGGATAGCGGCTGGAGGCAAAGCGCCAGCCCTGATCGTCGGTCAGATGCCAGTGCAGTACGTTAAGCTTCGCCGCCGCCATACCGTCAATCTGCCGTTTGATCGCCGACAGCGGCATAAAGTGGCGGGCGGAATCCAGCAGCAGCCCGCGCCACGGGAAGCGCGGCGCATCGTTAATGGCGACATAAGGAATGGTGGTGCCGTCAGGGCCGTTTTGTACCAGCTGCAGCAGCGTTTCCATGCCGCGCAGCGCGCCAAAACGCGTATTGGCTTTCAGGGTTGCGCCGTCTGCGTTAACGGTAAGCTGATAGCTTTCATCGCTATCCGGCTGCGGCAGGAAAGGCACTTTTTTACTGACGATCACGTTAATGGTTGGGCTTTTTGCTGGCGCTGTCTGCGGCTGCAGCGTCCAGCCGGTTTGCCGCGCCAGGCGGTCGCGCCAGCGGTTTGCCGCCTCGCCAAGATCGTCGCCGCTGACGTTGAGCGTCAGCTGATTGTTCAGCGCCAGCGCCCCCTGCGCCTGCGGGCGCTCCACATGGGCGGGCCACGGCATCAACGGCAGATCGCCTGCCGGAGCGGCAAGCGCCATGCTGCTCAGAAGTATTCCGCTGGTCAGCAGAGTGCAACGCACGGTGTTAATCATCAATGTTCCTTTTTATGACGGGCCAAAAAAAGCAAAACATTGGGTTAACATGTGCGCAAAATGGCGTCAATACGGAACGATGACGGGCGTCACAACTTGATGAGATTTAAGAGAAATACCGGTAAGCCCCCCTTCCGAACGGAAGAGGGGCGACATCATTTACTGCCAGCCGTAGCGGCGGCTGTAGAAGCCCTTCACGGTCTGGGTCAGCACCATATAGCCCGCCAGGATCGCCACCAGCCACGGGAAGTAGCTCAGCGGCAGGGCCTGCAGCTGCAGATAGCCCGCCAGCGGCGAGAACGGCAGCGCAATACCCACCGCCATCACCACCAGGGTCATGGCGAACAGCGGCCAGGCGGCGCGGCTCTGAACGAACGGAATGCGGCGGGTACGGATCATATGCACAATCAGCGTCTGCGAGAGCAGCCCTTCAATAAACCAGCCGGACTGGAACAGGGTCTGCATCTCCACGGTATTGGCGTGGAACACCCACCACATCAGGCCGAAGGTGAGGATATCGAAAATCGAGCTGATCGGTCCAAAGAAGACCATAAAGCGCCCGAGATCGGCCGGGTTCCAGCGCTGCGGTTTACGGATCTGCTCATCATCGACGTTATCAAACGGGATCGCCACCTGGGAGACATCGTACAGCAGGTTCTGAATCAACAGGTGCAGCGGCAGCATCGGCAGGAACGGCAGGAAGGCGCTGGCCACCAGCACGCTGAAGACGTTGCCGAAGTTGGAGCTGGCGGTCATTTTGATGTACTTGAGCATGTTGGCGAAGGTGCGACGGCCCTCGATAACCCCCTCTTCCAGCACCATCAGGCTCTTTTCCAGCAGAATGATATCCGCCGCCTCGCGGGCAATATCCACCGCGCCGTCAACCGAGATACCGATGTCCGCCGCGCGTAACGCCGGGGCGTCGTTGATGCCGTCCCCCATAAAGCCCACCACGTGGCCTTCGCGCTTGAGCAGCGTCACGATGCGCTCTTTATGCAGCGGCGCCAGACGCGCGAACAGCGTGGTGCGTTTCGCCAGCGCCGCCAGCTCGTCGTCGCTCATGGCTTCAATCTGACTGCCAATCACCACCTCGCCCGCATCCAGCCCTACTTCATGGCACACCTTCGCCGCCACCAGCTCGCTGTCGCCGGTGAGAATTTTCACCGTAATACCGCTGGCCTTCAGCGCCTTCAGCGCCGGGGCGGTGGTCTCTTTCGGCGGATCGAGGAAGGCGATGTAGCCTTCGAGGATCAGGTCGGATTCATCCGCACGCTGATAGTCGCCTTCCCGCGCCGGCAGATATTTAGTGGCGACCGCTACCACCCGCAGTCCCTGACGGTTGAGGGTATCGGTGACCCGGCGGATGCGGCGCAGCATGGTGTCATCCAGCGGCACAATATCGCCGTTGTAGCGCACCTGGGTCGAGACGTTGAGGATCTCCTGCAGCGCCCCTTTGCAGATCAGCTGATGCGCGGCGTCCTCCTCCTTCACCACCACCGACATGCGGCGGCGTTCGAAATCGAAGGGGATCTCATCCACCTTCTGCCAGCGCTCCGCCAGGCCGCGGGCGGCTTCCAGCTCAACGCCGTCCAGCACCGCGGTATCGAGCAAATTTTTCAGCCCGGTCTGGTAGTGGCTGTTCAGGCAGGCAGCATGCAGCACCCGCTCGCTGACCTTGCCGGAGACGTCGGTGTGGTTCTCCAGCACAATCTTATCCTGGGTCAGAGTGCCGGTTTTATCGGTGCAGAGAATATCCATCGCGCCAAAGTTCTGAATGGCGTCGAGGTGCTTAACGATAACTTTCTGCTTCGACAGCTTCACTGCGCCACGCGCCAGCGTCGAAGTGACAATCATCGGCAGCATCTCCGGCGTCAGGCCAACCGCGACCGACAGCGCAAACAGCGCCGCCTCCCACCAGTCGCCTTTGGTGTAGCCATTAATCAGCAGCACCACCGGGGCCATCACCAGCATAAAGCGGATCAGCAGCATACTGACGCGGCTGATGCCTTTCTGGAAAGCATTCGGCTCGCTCTCCTGCTCGCTGACGCGACCGGCCAGCTGACCAAACCAGGTACGGCCGCCGGTGGCGAAGACGATCGCCTGCGCCGATCCGCTCACCACGTTGGTGCCCATAAAGCACAGGGTGTCGCACTCCAGCGGGTTCTGCTGCAGCGGATCGCGGCTGCGGGCCACTTTCTCCACCGGCAGCGATTCGCCGGTCAGCGAGGCCTGGGCGACGAACAGATCCCGCGCCTGCAGGATGCGCAGGTCGGCCGGGATCATGTCTCCCGCCGACAGCCGGATGATGTCGCCCGGCACCAGCTGGTCGATAGGCAGTTCCAGCCAGCGGCTCTCCCCCTGCTCGTTCACCACCCGCAGCACGGTGGCGGTGTTGCTGACCATCGCCTTCAGCGCATCCGCCGCTTTGGTCGAACGCGCCTCCTGGATAAAGTTGAGCAACGTCGAGATCCCCACCATCAGGGCAATCACCCCGGCGGCGAACAGATCTTCAGTCGAATAGGAGACGATGCCAAGCACCGTCAGCAGCAGGTTGAACGGGTTACGGTAGCAGGTCCACAGATGTACCCACCACGGGGAGGGCTTCTGCGCCGGGATCTGGTTGTCACCATGTTTGAGGATTTTCGCCGCCACTTCGCCTTCATTGAGCCCTTCAGGGTGGCTATCGAAGGCGCGCCAGATCTCCTGTTCGTCCATCGCCGCCACGTCCAGGCACTGCTGGCCCAGCGATTCAGGAATGGGGCCACTCGCCAGATGGCGGGCGTCCGGCAGCGGATCGCGCTGGACTAAACGGCGTGGCAGATGGCGGCTAAGCTGCGCGAACAGCTGCCGGGTATAATTTTTCAGCATAAACAGTCCCTCCGCGCTCGCCGAAGCGAACGCAGCGTGGCCAACAGGCGTGAAAAAGCCTACCTGTCAGGCATGTTATTTTTATGGCAGGGACATCAAGGACGTCACTGCTTTACGCTTTCCGGTAAAGCAGTGTTAAACAGGCTTACCGGAAAGAAAGGTTGCTCCATCGAGGATGAGGAGTGGGATCGGGGTCCATAAATATCTCCGGTAAGTGAATATAAACGGCGCGAATTATAGCGCCTTCGCTGAGGATTGTGTGGCAATAATGGCGATGATAAACCCGCGCAACTAAACCGAACGTAAACCAGACTTTGCTCATTGCGGTTTGGTTGAGTAGCATTAGGCTCACTTCTACGAATCCTGACGAGAATTCCGCATGCAGAACCGGCTGACCATCAAAGATATCGCGCGCTTAAGCGGCGTAGGGAAATCGACGGTATCCCGCGTCCTCAACAACGAGAGCGGGGTCAGTGAACGGACCCGCGAGCGTGTCGAAGCGGTAATGCAGCAGCACGGTTTTTCCCCATCCCGTTCGGCCCGCGCCATGCGCGGCCAGAGCGATAAAGTGGTGGCGATTATCGTCACCCGTCTGGATTCACTGTCGGAAAATCTTGCCGTGCAGACCATGCTGCCCGCCTTTTATGAACAGGGTTACGATCCGATTATGATGGAGAGCCAGTTCTCCCCGGCGCTGGTGGAAGAGCATCTCGGTATGCTCGCCCGGCGCAATATTGACGGCGTGGTGCTGTTCGGTTTTACCGGCATCGACGAAGCGATGCTCGCCCCCTGGCGCGACACCCTGGTGCTGATGGCCCGCGATGCCCCCGGCTTCGCCTCGGTGTGCTATGACGACGAGGGGGCCATCACGCTGCTGATGCAGCGGCTCTACGATCGCGGGCATCGCCATATTAGTTTTCTTGGCGTACCGCACAGCGACGTCACCACCGGTGAACGCCGCCATCTCGCCTACCTCGCCTTCTGTAAAAAGCATCGCCTGACCCCCACCGCCGCCCTGCCGGGACTGGGCATGAAGCAGGGGTATGATACCGTCGCCAGCGTGCTGACGGCAGAGACCAGCGCCCTGGTCTGCGCGACGGATACCCTCGCCCTCGGCGCCAGCAAGTATCTCCAGCAGCAGGGCCACGATGCGCTGCAGCTCGCCAGCGTCGGCAGCACGCCGCTGATGAAGTTTCTCCACCCGGAAATCTTGACCGTCGATCCGGGCTATGCCGAGTCCGGACGCCGGGCCGCCCGGCAGCTGATCGAGCAGATCGCCGGCAGCGTCGATCCCCGCCAGATCGTGATTCCCGCCGCCCTCAATTAATCTCATTTGGGCGATTTATGTGATCGTCGCCGGGTTTCGGGAACGTTCCCATTTTGCAAATCAAGCGGAACGGTTAGGATGCCCCCAAGGTAAAAACGGCATCTCTCCCCTCTGTTTTTGAGGCTTCATCATGAGCAAAGTAAACCAGCAGGACATCGATAAACTGATCGAACTGGTGGGCGGGCGCGGCAACATCGCCACCGTCAGCCACTGTATTACCCGTTTGCGCTTTGTGCTGAACGACCCGGCCATCGCCAGACCAAAAGAGATTGAGCAGCTGCGCATGGTGAAGGGATGCTTCACTAACGCCGGCCAGTTCCAGGTGGTCATCGGCACCGACGTCGGCGATTACTACAAGGCCCTGCTGGCGACCACCGGCCAGACCTCCGCCGATAAAGAGCAGGTCAAGCAGGCCGCGCGGCAAAATATGAAGTGGCATGAACAGCTGATCTCGCACTTCGCCGAGATCTTCTTCCCGCTGCTGCCGGCGCTAATCAGCGGCGGTTTGATCCTCGGTTTCCGTAACGTCATCGGCGACCTACCCATGAGCAACGGCCAGACGCTGGCTCAGATGCACCCGTCGCTGAAAACCATCTATGACTTCCTGTGGCTGATTGGCGAAGCGATCTTCTTCTATCTGCCGGTGGGGATCTGCTGGTCAGCGGTGAAGAAGATGGGCGGCACGCCGATCCTCGGGATCGTCCTTGGCGTCACCCTCGTCTCCCCGCAGCTGATGAACGCCTATCTCCTCGGCCAGCAGGTGCCGGAGGTGTGGAACTTCGGCCTGTTTACCATTGCCAAAGTCGGCTACCAGGCGCAGGTGATCCCGGCGCTGCTGGCAGGCCTGACCTTAGGCTTTATCGAGACGCGCCTGAAACGCATCGTGCCTGACTACCTCTACCTGGTGATTGTCCCGGTCTGCTCGCTGATCCTCGCGGTGTTCCTCGCGCACGCCATTATCGGTCCGTTTGGCCGCCTGATCGGCGACGGCGTGGCCTTCGCGGTGCGCCATCTGTTAACCGGCAGCTTCGCGCCAATCGGCGCCGCACTGTTCGGTTTCCTCTATGCGCCGCTGGTGATTACCGGTGTTCACCAGACCACTCTCGCCATTGATATGCAGATGATCCAGAGCATGGGCGGTACGCCAGTATGGCCGCTGATCGCGCTGTCGAACATTGCCCAGGCGTCGGCGGTGGTCGGCATCATCATCGCCAGCCGCAAGCAGAATGAACGTGAAATCTCGGTGCCGGCGGCAATCTCGGCTTACCTCGGGGTCACCGAGCCGGCGATGTACGGCATCAACCTGAAATACCGCTTCCCGATGCTGTGCGCGATGATTGGCTCCGGCCTCGCCGGTCTGCTGTGCGGCCTGAACGGTGTGCTGGCGAACGGCATCGGCGTCGGCGGCCTGCCGGGGATCCTCTCCATCCAGCCAACCTACTGGCAGGTGTACGCCATGGCGATGGCCATCGCGGTGGTAGTGCCGATTATCCTCACCACCGTGGTGTATCAGCGCAAGTACCGTCAGGGCACCTTGCAGATTGTTTAACTTCTTCTTTCGGGGCGCGTTTGGCGCCCCTCGTTGCAGCAGGAAAGCACTATGAATCATCTCCCCCACTGGTGGCAAAACGGCGTTATTTATCAAATCTATCCGAAGAGTTTTCAGGATACCACCGGCAGCGGTACCGGCGATCTGCGCGGTGTCACCTCCCGTCTCGACTATCTGCAAAAGCTTGGGGTCGACGCCATCTGGCTGACGCCGTTCTACGTCTCACCGCAGGTGGATAACGGCTACGATGTGGCGAACTACACCGCCATCGATCCCTCCTACGGCACAATGGCCGACTTTGACGCGCTGGTGGCGGAGGCGAAGGCCCGCGGCATCCGCATCGTGCTGGATATGGTGCTGAACCACACCTCGACCGAACACGCATGGTTCCGTCAGTCGCTGAATAAAGAGAGCCCCTATCGCCAGTTCTACATCTGGCGCGACGGCGAACCGGATGCCCTGCCGAATAACTGGCGCTCCAAGTTTGGCGGCAACGCCTGGCAGTGGCACGCCGACAGCGGGCAGTATTATCTGCACCTGTTCGCCATTGAACAGGCGGATCTCAACTGGGAGAACCCGGCGGTACGCGCCGAGCTGAAAAAGGTCTGCGAATTCTGGGCCGACCGCGGCGTCGATGGCCTGCGCCTCGACGTGGTCAACCTGATCTCAAAAGACCAGACCTTTCCCTGCGATCTGGACGGGGATGGTCGCCGCTTCTATACCGACGGCCCGCGGGTGCATGAGTTCCTGCAGGAGATGAGCCGCGATGTCTTTACCCCGCGTAACCTGATGACCGTCGGCGAGATGTCCTCCACCTCGCTGGAGCACTGCCAGCAGTACGCCGCGCTGGACAGCCGCGAGCTGTCGATGACCTTTAACTTCCACCATTTAAAGGTCGATTACCCCGGCGGCGAGAAGTGGACCCTCGCCCGTCCGGACTATGTGGCGCTGAAGGCGCTGTTCCGCCACTGGCAGCAGGGGATGCACAACCGGGCGTGGAATGCGCTGTTCTGGTGTAACCACGACCAGCCGCGCATCGTCTCGCGCTTCGGCGATGAGGGCGAGTACCGGGTGCCGGCGGCAAAGATGCTGGCGATGGTACTGCACGGCATGCAGGGCACGCCCTATATCTACCAGGGCGAAGAGATCGGCATGACCAATCCGCACTTCAGCAGCATTAACGATTACCGTGACGTCGAAAGTCACAATATGTTTATCGAGCGTGCGGCGCAGGGGCAAAGCCCGGACGAGCTGCTGGCGATCCTCGCCAGCAAGTCGCGCGACAACAGCCGCACGCCGATGCCATGGCACGCCGGCAAGAACGGCGGCTTCAGTGACGGTGAGCCGTGGATCGGCCTTGGCGATAACTACCAGGAGATCAACGTCGAGGCGGCGCTGGCGGACCCCGATTCGGTGTTTTACACCTATCAGCAACTGATCGCGCTGCGTAAAACCCTGCCGGTGCTGACCTGGGGTGATTACCAGGATCTGCTGCCAGAGCATCCGTCGCTGTGGTGCTATCGCCGTCAGTGGCAGGGGCAAACGCTGGTGGTCGCCGCTAACCTGAGCCGCGAGTTCCAGCCGTGGCAGCCGCCGGAGATGTCCGGCGACTGGCGGGCGCTGATTGGCAACTATGCGGAAACGTCCAACCGCCCGGCGGCAATGACGCTGCGGCCGTTCGAAGCGGTATGGTGGGTGCAGGAGTAACGTTTTTCCCCGGTGGCGCGACGCTCACCGGGGCTACCGGTTCGTGGGGCTCGAGATTACGCGCGGTCGGCGTCAGGAAGGATAACGCTCTCCTGCGGCTGGGCTGAGGCGTGCTCTTCTTTTGCCTTCAGCCGGTCCCAGGCGCGGAAGAACGGATAATAGACCACCAGCGAAATGGTTAAATTCACCACCTGCAGCACCGTACCGGAAATATGGCCGCCGGTCGCCAGATAGCCGCTGATGAAAATCGGCGTAGTGAACGGCAGCGCAATCCCCGCCGGCGGCGCTACCAGCCCGATCGCCATCGCGGTATAGGACACGATCACCAGCAGCACCGGGGTTAAAATAAACGGCAGGAAAAAGTACGGGTTCATCACCAGCGGGATGCCGAACACCATCGGCTCGCTGATGTTAAACAACGCTCCGGGCGCGGCAATTTTCCCCAGCTGCTTCATCTGCTGGCTACGGCTACGCAGCAGCATAAAAATCACCAGCCCCAGCAGCGCGCCGGTACCGCCAGGGGCAATCCACAGATCGTAAAACTGCTGGGTAATGATGTGCGGGATCGGCTGGCCATTCTGGAAGGCCGTCAGGTTCTCGGACATATTCGACAGCCACACCGGCTGGATAAACACCAGTACAATCGCGTCGCCATGCAGGCCCAGGGTCCACAAAATACCAATCACAATGACCGAAATAATCATCCCCGGCAGCGTACCGCCGACGTGGTGCATCGGAATGCCAATTAAGGTAGCGATCATGCTGTTGATGTCGCCGAACGGCGAGGCCTCAACCGCCAGACGCAGCGCCAGCACCACCGCCAGCACGCAAAAACCGGGGATCAGGGCGAGGAATGATTTGGCCACCGCTGGCGGCACGCCGTCCGGCATACGAATCACAAGATTACGGCTGGCGACAAAACGGTAAATCTCCGTCGACAGCAGCGAAATGACAATGGCGACGAACAGCCCCTGGCTGCCGACCATGCTCACCGGAATGACCCCTTTAATTACCTCCGCCGCGCCGTGTACCGGCGTAAACAGGGTGTTCTGCGGGATCGTCATCATGAAGGCCACCAGCGACATCGCCCCGGCGCTCAGCGGGTCGAGGGTGCGATACTTCTCCGCCAGCCGGTAGGCGATGCCGAAGCTGGAAATCAGCGCCATGATGTCGTAGGTCGCTTTCACCGGGTACAGCATTTTATCGCGCCAGACCTCACCAAACAGGCTGCTCATCATATCGGCATAGCCGGGGATCGGCAGGTAGGCGAAAATCAAAAAAAACGAACCAATCAGCATAAACGGCATATTCAGAATGATGCCGTCGCGCACCGACAGGACGTGCTTTTGCCCGGCGATTTTCAGCGCTGCCGGCATGACGTAACGTTCAATCCAGCTTGTATTCGACATGGTGTGCTCCCGAGGGGAAATAGCAGTCAGTTAAATTGCGTCAGCCATTGACGGTTGATCGTTAACACTTCATCCAGCAGCGCCTGGGCATCGGTGACGTTACCCACCAGCGGGTTGGTCACCAGCGCCAGCAGCGCGCTCTCGCGGCAGCCGTGTACCGCGGCTTCGATTGTCAGCCGTTCAAAAGCTTTCACCTGCTGGGTCAGGCCGTTCATCGCCGGCGGCAGCGGGCCGAACGCCAGCGGCCGCGCCCCTTGCGCATCGATAATGCTGTTGGTTTCCACCACCGCATCATCATCCAGGCCGTGGATTGCGCCATTGTTGCGGGTGTTTACCACCATCTCCGTGCCCAGGTTGTTGTGGATCGCGTTGATCAGTTCAACGGCCACCTCCGAGTAGTAGGCGCCGCCGCGAAAGCTCAGCTGCTCTGGTTTTTCTTCCAGCCCAGGATCGGCGTACAGCGCAAACAGCTCCTGCTCGACTTTCATCACCTGCTCGGCGCGGGTGCCTTTGGTTTTCGCTGCGGCAATCTCTTCCGCCAGCATCGCCGGCGTCAGCCAGAAATAACGATGATAAGGGCACGGAATCGCCTTCAGCGCGCGGAGGAATTCCGCCGGCCACGGCAGTTCCTTAATGTTGTTCATCGACAGCACCTTACCGTCGCAGAGCATATCGATCACTTTGCCGGTGACATCCTCGCGCCCCAGCAGCACCTTATGCACCCAGACCATATGGTTGAGCCCGGCAAAGCGCAGTTTCACTTCAGACTCCTGCGCGCCCAGCATGCCGACGATCATGTGCTGCATGTTGATCGGCACGTTGCACAGGCCGATGATCTTCGCCTTGCTGTAGCGGCTGACCGCCTCGGTGACGATCCCCGCCGGATTGGTAAAGTTGAGAATGAACGCTTCCGGCGCCAGTTGTTCCACTTTGCGCGCAACATCGAGGATCACCGGGATCGTCCGCAGCGCCTTGGCGAACCCGCCGACGCCGGTGGTCTCCTGGCCCAGCAGGTGATACTTGAGCCCCAGCCGCTCATCGGCGGCGCGCGCCGCCAGTTGCCCGACGCGTAGCTGCGTCAGCACAAAGCTGGCGCCGCGGATCGCCTCGTCGAGCGTAAAGTGGACGCTGACCGCCACCTGCTCCAGCCCTTTATGTTTCAACATCCGCCGGGTAAACGCGGCAATGATCTCCACCTTTTCCCGGCCGGATTCGACATCCACCAGCGCCAGTTCGGTGACTGGAAGCTGTTCATAACGAACGATAATCCCTTCAATAAGCTCCGGCGTATAGCTGCTGCCGCCGCCGATCACGGCGATTTTCAGTGCTTGCATAGTGACCTCTGTTCGCATTTTTCGGCATGCAGATCGCCGCGCGCGATCGCCAGGACCGCACGTGAGGGTGATAAAAAACGGGATTAGAAAATTAGCGTTCGAGAAGGGCCAGCGCTTTATCCAGCACCGCGGCGCCGCGCATCATGCCGTAGTCGGCCATATCGATCACCGCTACCGCTTTGCCCTGCGGCGCCGCCAGCGCGGTCAGGCGCCCGGCTTCGTATTTGACCTGCGGCCCGAGGAGGATGACGTCGGCGTTTGGCAATTCGCGTTCAAATTCCGCCACCGCGACCGCATAGATTTCCAGCGCCAGCGCGCGCTGCTGGGCTTCTGCTTTCATTTTATTCACCAGCATGCTGGTCGACATGCCTGCGGCACAACAGAGTACGATTCGTGGCATTGCGCTTCCCCTTTATGTGTTATCGCTTCAGCCCTCAGGGCCTGGACGACTATATTGTTAATATTGTGTGATAGTGAAGGCTATATGAAAATAATTTTCACCGATGTGATCGAGGCTCAATTTTTGCGCATTTTTACCGCCAGGGTGCTATCCGTCACCGCGCTGACCATAGGAAATAACGGGCATGAGTGCTATAAAGAGAGATAATCGATAAGTGAAAAATATTTTCAAAGCCGGATTCTGCCAAAGGGAACATGAGGATGGATATCGTAGGTCAGCTGCAGGAAGGAATGCGCCGCTTCAGCGCCCAGGAGTCGCGCGTCGCCACCTTTATTCTGCAAAATCTAAGCTTTACCGCCAGCGCCTCCATTGACGAGCTGGCCGCCAGCGCTGGCGTTAGTCCGGCGACCATCACCCGCTTCGCCCGCTCGGTAGGCTGCGATGATATTCGCGATTTACGTAAACAGCTGGCGCAGGCCAGCGAACGGCGCGCCAGCTGGCTTACGCCGGATAGCGCCGCCCTGCCCGTCGCCTGGCGCGACAAACTTAGCAGCCTCGGCGTTAGCCTAACCCGTCAGCTCGGCCATACTGCGGAAGCGGCGGTGGAAAAGTGTAAATCGCGCCTGCTGAGCGCCCGAGCGGTACACTGCTTCGCCCTTGGCGCGCAGGACGTGGCGCTGGCGGCCCTGCTCCAGCATCAGCTGCTGCCGTCCGGCATCGCGATTAATCTCTGCCAGGATGCGGCGCTGATGAGGCTGACCGCCAGTACCCTCAACGACGATCATCTGCTGCTGGTGCTGGCCACCGCCGAGGCCAACACCGTGTTGCAAAGCGCCACCCTGCAGGCGCGTACGCAGGGCGTGACCATTATTGCTCTGACACCGGAACAGCATGCGCTTGGCGATATGGCCAGCGCCATCCTTCCGTTGCCCGCTGACCCCCAGCTGGCCCGCTATGCCCTGCTACTGCTGGTCGATCTGCTTAACGATACATTGATTGCCTGAATGTTCTGCCCGTTCCATTATTGAATGGGCCCAATTTTTGCTTATATTTTAAACACCTAAATTTACATTTATCGCCAGCGCCCATCATCCGTACTCTCACCTTTTTACCTTGTTCTGGGTCAATAAAATCGCAAACATCTTTGATGCAAATCACTACATATAGAACTTAAAATGCGTCCCGGCCCTACATATTGTATTAATCGTCTATTATGTCACCATATCTTGTCGATGTCTGGCGGTGATGAGATGTGGATAAAATGGGCCGGATCTGAAGGCAAACAGCACGAACCGTAGCGTGCAGCGTCTTCGGGATAACTTCCGCCTCTGTGGATAACCTGTTCTATATATGGAGTGATCATGACACCGCATGTGATGAAACGTGATGGCTGTAAAGTGCCGTTCAAGTCAGAGCGCATTCAGGAAGCAATTCTGCGTGCAGCTAAAGCAGCGGGAGTCGATGACGCAGACTATTGCGCCACCGTCGCAGAAGTCGTTAGCCAACAAATGCAGAGCCGCGCGCAGGTCGACATCAACGAGATCCAGACCGCGGTGGAAAACCAGCTGATGTCCGGTCCCTATAAGCAGCTGGCGCGCGCCTACATTGAGTATCGCCATGACCGCGATAGCCAGCGCGAAAAGCGCGGCCGTCTCAATCAGGAGATCCGCGGCCTCGTCGAGCAGACTAACTCCGCGCTGCTCAACGAAAATGCCAACAAGGACAGTAAAGTCATTCCGACCCAGCGCGACCTGCTGGCCGGTATCGTCGCCAAACACTACGCCCGGCAGCACCTGCTGCCCCACGATGTGGTGATGGCCCATGAACGCGGCATGATCCACTATCATGACCTCGATTACTCGCCCTTCTTCCCGATGTTCAACTGCATGCTGATCGACCTGAAAGGCATGCTGACCCAGGGTTTTAAAATGGGCAACGCGGAGATCGAGCCGCCGAAGTCTATCTCGACTGCCACCGCGGTGACGGCGCAGATTATCGCCCAGGTCGCCAGCCATATTTACGGCGGCACCACCATCAACCGTATCGATGAAGTGCTGGCGCCGTTCGTCACCGAGAGCTTCAAAAAGCATCGTAAAATTGCCGAAGAGTGGCAGATCCCGGATGCCGAAGGCTATGCCCGTACGCGAACCGAAAAAGAGTGCTACGACGCGTTCCAGTCGCTGGAGTATGAGGTTAATACGCTGCATACCGCCAACGGTCAGACGCCGTTTGTCACCTTTGGTTTCGGTCTCGGCACCAGCTGGGAATCCCGGCTGATTCAGCAGTCGATTCTGCGCAACCGCATTGCTGGCCTCGGGAAAAACCGCAAAACCGCAGTGTTCCCGAAACTGGTCTTCGCGATCCGCGACGGCCTGAACCATAAGTTCGGCGACCCGAACTACGACATTAAACAGCTGGCGCTGGAGTGCGCCAGCAAGCGCATGTACCCGGATATCCTCAACTACGATCAGGTGGTGAAAGTGACCGGATCGTTTAAAACGCCGATGGGCTGCCGCAGCTTCCTCGGGGTATGGGAGAACGAGAACGGCGAGCAGGTACATGATGGGCGTAATAACCTCGGCGTTATCAGCCTGAACCTGCCGCGCATTGCGCTGGAAGCGAAAGGCGATGAAACCGCCTTCTGGGCGCTGCTGGATGAGCGTCTGCAGCTGGCGCGCAAGGCGCTGATGACCCGCATCGCCCGCCTGGAAGGGGTGAAAGCCCGTGTGGCGCCGATTCTGTATATGGAAGGTGCCTGCGGCGTGCGGCTGAAAGCCGACGACGACGTCTCCGAGATCTTCAAAAACGGCCGCGCGTCGATTTCGCTGGGCTATATCGGCATCCATGAGACCATCAATGCGCTGTACGGCAACCAGCATATGTACGACAGCGAGGCGCTGCGTGAGAAGGGCGTGGCCATCGTTCAGCGCCTGCGCGACGCCGTCGATTTGTGGAAGGAAGAGACAGGCTACGGCTTTAGTCTGTACAGCACACCGAGCGAAAACCTGTGCGACCGTTTCTGCCGCCTCGACACCGCCGAGTTTGGCGTGGTGGAGGGAGTGACTGACAAAGGTTACTACACCAACAGCTTCCACCTCGACGTGGAGAAGAAGGTCAATCCGTACGACAAGATCGATTTCGAAGCGCCGTACCCACCGCTGGCCAACGGCGGCTTCATTTGCTACGGCGAATATCCGAACATCCAGCACAATCTGAAAGCGCTGGAAGACGTGTGGGATTACAGCTATCAGCACGTGCCGTACTACGGGACCAATACGCCGATCGATGAATGCTACGAGTGCGGTTTTACCGGCGAGTTCGAGTGCACCAGCAAGGGCTTTACCTGCCCGAAATGCGGTAACCACGATGCCTCACGCGTATCGGTGACCCGCCGGGTGTGCGGTTATCTCGGCAGCCCGGACGCGCGCCCGTTCAACGCCGGCAAGCAGGAAGAGGTGAAGCGCCGCGTTAAGCACCTGGGCAATGGGCAAATCGGTTAAAGACCAATGCGCTTTTCCCGGATAGCGGCGCGCAGCGCCTTATCCGGGCTACTGTTTTGCACCGTCCGGTAGCCCGGGTAAGGCGGAACGCCGCGACCCGGGAAATGGCCGCATTCCTCCGTTTTCGCAAAGCAATTAGCGTCAGAGCAAGGCGGCAAACGAGGGAATCCCCGGGAGCGTACATTCAGTACGTGACTGGGGTGAGCGAGCGCAGCCAACGCGGCTATGGCGTTAATTGAGAAGCGAAAAATGAATTACCATCAGTACTACCCGGTAGATATCGTCAACGGCCCCGGCACCCGCTGCACCCTGTTTGTCTCCGGCTGCGTCCACGAGTGCCCTGGCTGCTACAACAAAAGCACCTGGCGGGTGAACTCCGGTATGCCGTTTACCACCGAGATGGCCGACCGCATCATTGCCGACCTCAACGATACGCGTATCAAGCGCCAGGGGCTTTCACTCTCCGGCGGCGATCCGCTGCATCCGCAAAACGTCGCGGAGATCCTCAATCTGGTGCAGCGCGTACGCGCCGAATGCCCCGGTAAAGATATCTGGGTCTGGACCGGCTATAAGATTGACGAACTGAACGCCGAGCAGATGGAAGTCGTGAACCTGATTAACGTGCTGGTCGACGGTAAGTTTGTGCAGGATTTAAAAGACCCGGCGCTTATCTGGCGCGGCAGCAGCAACCAGGTCGTACATCATTTGCGATAGCGTTTAGAGCCGTTTATTCGCCTGATGATAAACGGCCGCTTTCTCTCTTTTGCCAATGGCAATAACGTAAACCACCACCACACTATCTCGTACTTGATACACCAACCGATAACCTGACGCCTTAAGCTTGATTTTGTAGCAATCCGGTAAATCGCTCAGCCTGGCCGACTCCATTCGCGGATTCTGCACAATCTGCTGGAGCTTATTTTTGAACTGTTTTTTGACCGTCTCGCCAAGCTTCTGCCATTCGCGCCAGGCTCGTGGATCAAACTCCAGTTCATAGGTCATCCAGACTCACCTTAACCCCCGGCCGTGGGTTTTCCAGCCGCTCGCGAACGGTGCGTAACAACGCCGCTTCGCCATCGCTGATGGTCATACTTTTCACCGGCATGCGGCCATTTTCCGCAATGTATTGAAACAGCAGACGTACCGCCTCCGTTGGCGTCATATCGAGTTTCTCCAGCACGGCATAAGCCTCTTTTTTGAGTTTATCATCCAGTCGAACGTTGAGCGTGGCCATTATGCCTCCAGAAAGGGATATTTTGTAATGCATTATAGCATTACATTTGAATTACACTCGAATCTGGAAAACGCCTCTCAAAAACGGCTGACGCACTCCATCGCCACCGTTTTAAACTCATCGAAGCTGCGGGTCGCGGCGAGGCGGCTCATGGCGCGCTCGCGCAGGAACGTCACGAAAATATCGTAGATCGCCATCGCCTCTTCATACTCGCGCTTACTGATAGCGAGCAGGAAGATAATATGGGCGGTTTCGTCGCCCCAGGCGATGCCCTGAGGGGCGATAACCGTATACACCACCGTCTTTTTGGCCAGCAGTCCCAGGGAATGCGGCAGCGCAATGCCATCGCCGAGCATGGTACTGACGATCGCCTCACGCTCCACCACCGACGCATGAAACTCGGCGTCAACAAAACCCTCCTCCAGCAGCTGCTGACACAGCTCGGCGAACAGCGTTTGCTGATCTATCGGCTTATCGATCACCCGGAAGTGGGCGGCATCGAAGTACTTATTCAACATCCACGGACGGGTGCGATCCACCAGCACCAGCTTGCCTATCTGATCCAACTGGTAATCGGTGGGGAACGGCGCGATGGTCACCACCGGTTTGTCTTTTTCGCCGATCCGCACCGTTGAGATAACAAAATCCTCATCGATCGCTTCTCGCTGTTCGTACTCGCGCTGGGAAATAGTAGCGGCGATCTCCAGCTGCGGGTATTTACGCTGCAGGATCGCCTCGATCATCCGCACCATCGCATTACTGGTATCGCACACCAGCAGCACCTGCGGCTGGCGCTGGTAGCCGATGTTGTAGTGGCGCTCCAGCCCAACGCCGATATGCAGCACCAGGAAGCCGATTTCGTTTTCGCTAATGGTATAAGGCGTGTATTTCCCCCAGCTGGAGACCGCGGCGAGGGTCATGTCCCAGGCCATCGGGTAGTGCTGCTTGATGTTATCCAGCAGCGGATTGGGGATCATTATCTGATAGCGCACGCGGGTGATCATGGTCTTTATGTGGGTCAGCAGATCGGCGTGCAGCTGGGCGTCTTCCAGCAGGTTGTAGTTATACTGGCTGTTGATGTAACGCAGAATGTAATTTACCAGCGCTTCGTCATCGTCGGCGCTGATGGTTTCCGGATCGACATCCTGTACCTGGCGGGCGGCGAGATGCACGCACAGCCACTCTTCTTCGGCGGGCGAAAAGGGTTTTCCGGCCAGCCGCTGTAGTTCTCCCGCCAAATCGCGCGCGGCGTCGCGGACGTTTTGCGCCACATCTTCGGCGCTAAAATCGGCCAGCGGATAGCCTTCGCTAACGCGACGTACCACCACTGCGCCGTACAGGCAGATAAAACGCTCGCCGACATCGGTGAGGCGAATATGGTGCCGGGTGAGTGTCTCCTGCAGTACCGGCTCCAGCTGTGCAGGGACATCCACTTCCAGCGCCTCGGCGCTAATCAACGGATGAATACCGCCCTGCTGGTTCAGCTCCCACAGCAGATCGGTCAGGCAGGCGCGAATCGATACCTCGCTGCCGAACAGCTTCATGCCGTGGCGCGGGCGGGTTTCGAGGGTCAGCTGATAGCGCTGGAAGCGCTCACGCACTTCGACCATATCATTTTGCAGCGTGGCGCGGCTGACGAACCACTCATCGGCCAGATCTTCCAGCTTGAGCGAGAACGCCGACGTCAGGAACCGCACCAGCAGAAACGTGATGCGATCCTGGGCGGTACGCGGCACGTGCTGCGCCTTCGGCGCACTCTCCTCCAGCGCCTGGAAGCTCGCCGGGTTGTCTATCTTCAGCTGATAACCACTGCCGCGGTTGAGGATAAACTGCGCGCCATACTGCGCCAGTAGCGCGTTCAGCGCGGTAATATCGGCGCGCACGGTACGGGTAGAAACCGACAGGCGCTGCGCCAGCTCATCCTGCGGCAGCGTTTCATTTCGCAGCAGGGTGAAGAGTTGTGCCAGGCGCTGGTTGGGAAATCGCATGTCGGTTCCTTGTGGTTACGGCTCAGGGTTGGGCGGATATCACCATCTGCGACGGGCTACCGACCGGCGTGTAGTCTGAGGCAAAGGTTAATTTGCCATCCTTCGGCGCCACGCTGAAGCGGGTAATATTATCGCTACGCTGGTTCATGACGTACAGCCACTGCCCCTGATTATCCAGCGTCAGGGTGCGGGGGTAATCGCCACGCGTCCAGATATCTTCCTGATGGCTCAGGCTGCCGTCAGCCTGCACCGTAAAGTGGGCGATGCTGTTATGCAGACGGTTGGCGACGTACAGCTGTTTGCCATCGTTGCTCAGCGCCAGACCGGCGGCAAAGCTGGTGCCCTTATACTCTTTCGGCAGCGCGGAGACGGTTTTGCCTTCGCGCAACAGGCCGCTTTGTTTATCCAGATGATAGAAAGTCAGCGTCGACGCTTCTTCATTAATTAACCACAGGCCGTCGCCCTTTGGCGTAAAGACGAAGTGGCGCGGACCGGCTCCCGGCGACGAAGCGGCGATAAACGGCGGATCGTTCGGCGTCAGCTTGCCGCTGGCGCTATCCAGCCGGCACTGGTAGATCCGATCCAGCCCCAGATCGGTGGAGTAAACATATTTCCCGCTGGGATCGGCGGCGATCATATGGGCGTGCGGGCCATTGTGATCGCTAATGGCAAAGCTGCCCTCAACGGCCGCCGCCGGGCGTTCGGCGCCGGCCGGACCTTCATCCTGATGCACATCCACCGCCTCGCCCAGGCTACCATCTTCTTTCAGCGGAAGCACGGCGATACTGCCGCTGACATAGTTGGCCACCAGCAGCTGTTTGCCGTTTGGCGTCAGCGAAAGGTAGACCGGTCCGGCGCCGCCGGAGGCAACCTGGTTGAGCGCGGTCAGCTCGCCATTTTTCTCAATGTGCCATGCCTGCACCACGCCTTTCTCCACCTCGCTGGCGGCATACAGCGTTTTGCCATCGCGCGAGACGGTGAGCTGCGCGACGTTCGGCAACGCGCTCACCAGCGCCCTGTCATGCAGCGCGCCAGTTTTACCATCGACGGTAAAGCGGTACAGACCTTCGCCATTGGGATTGTAGGTACCTACCCAGGCGTAGTGGGTTTGCGCGGCGCTCGCGGCGACGGCAAACAGGGACAGTGAAGCGACAAGCAGATGACGAGCGACAGGCATAGCAACTCCTTGATGGTTCGGTGGGATAAGTTTCCCCTCACCCCGGCCCTCTCCCAAAGGGAGAGGGAGAAGACCGGACGGTTCCCTCGCCCTGAGGGAGAAAACCAGACGGTCCCCTCTCCCCTTGGGAGAGGGTTAGGGTGAGGGACAATGGCACTACTTCACTAACTGTTTGGTCATCTCCAGCAGCTGGCGAACATCGGCCGGGCGGGTGTTGCCGCTGGCTTTATCGATAATCGAGCTGTAGATATGCGGAATGATTTTGCTCACGCCGGCATCCAGCGCGATTTTCAGGATCTCGCTGTAATTTTCCAGATCGATACCGCCGGTCGGCTCCAGCCAGAAATCATGCTCAGCGCAGGCTTTGGCGACGGCTTCGAACTCGGCGCGGTGCTTCAGGCCGCCCATCGGGAAGTATTTGATCGAGCTGCCGCCCATATCTTTTAACAGCGCGATGGCGGTTTCCAGCGGCACAATGCCATCCGCTGCGCCACTGCTCAGCGGCCCGGTGGAGATCTTCACCATTCCCGGCGTACCGGTCGGCGAGACCAGACCATTTACCACCGTCTCGTTCTGCCCGAGCAGCGCGCGGCTGGTGGCCACGCCGGTGAAGACCTGGTTGACGTGCTGCGGCTGCACCTGGCGAGAAATCTCGCTCACCATCGCCGACTGGTTTGGATCGCCTGCGCCCAGCCCGACGGAGAGCGCGTTATCGATCAGCTTCGCGTAGTCACGCATATCGGCCACCGCGCTGGCGACGTCCGGATAGTTTTTGGAGAGCACGCCGACCAGGACGTGACCTTCCGCCGCGTCGTAAATTTCACGGGCGTTATCTTTGCTGCCCGCCAGGACATTCAGGCACACGCGGTCACGGTAAAAGTTTGGGGTCAGTTTCATGCTTGTTTCTCCTTATTCAGCACTTCCGCGATGCGGCGGGCGACCACCGCCAGCTGCTGCGCGTTCACGCTGCGGACATCGGCTTCAATAATGCCTTCATTCGCTTTATAGCCGCGGAAGTAGATGGCGTATTCGCCCTGCTTTAGCGCGTTAACCAGATCGCCGGTCTTCACGCCGGTGGTCGCTTCATCAAATTTAATTTCGGCGCGGGCGATATCGCGGCCCGCGCTATCCCACACCACCCGGGCAGTGACGCCGTTGAGGGTGTTGAGCTGTTCGATAAACGGCGTCATTTTGGCCACCATCTGCTCGCCGCTCTCTTTGGTCGCCGTCAGGTAGTGTTCAATGGCGCAGGTCAGGCCGAGGATGCCCTCTTTACCCACTTTCATCGCCCGGCCAATCCCCATCGACTGGCGCTTAACCCACTCAACGTACTGCGTTTTGCCGATGACCAGCCCGCTGGTCGGCCCTTCAATCGCTTTCGCGCCGCTGTAGATCACCAGGTCGGCGCCCATGCGGTAGTAGCACTGCAGATCTTCTTCCGCCGCCGCATCGACAATCAGCGGCAAGCCATGCTGGCGCGCCACTTCCGCAGCCTGCGCGACGTTGAGCATGCTTTTCTGTACGCAGTGGTGGGATTTGATGTACAGGATCGCCGCGGTGCGCGGGGTGATTGCCGCCGCCAGCTGTTGGGCGGAACATTCGTTGGCGTAGCCCGCTTCCACCAACTTACCGCCGCCCAGCGCCACCATGGTGCCAACCGGCGCGCCGAAGTTGACGTTGTGGCCCTTCGGCAACACGATTTCGTTATTCTCAATCGGCGTAACGTGCAGGTTCTCCAGCAGCCAGTCGCTGTCTTTCACCAGCACCGCCGCCACCGACTGGGCAATCCCCGCCGACGCGCAGGAGACAACGGTCGCCCCTTCCACATCCAGCAACCTGGCGATGTACTCGCCGGTTTTATTCACCAGGTCTTTCATTTCAAAGTACTGGTTCATACCGGCCATCGCGGCTTCCACCACTTCCGGGCGCGGCGTGGAAACGCCCAGCGCCGTCATGCGGCCCGAAGTATTAATCACCTGTTTTAAATGGTATTTCTCAAAAATCGAAGGCATGTTCCGCGCTCCCTTGTTCGGTCAGATAGCCTTTGCCCGCGCGGATCGCGGCCAGCGGCACCAGAATGTTGTCAGCCTGGAGGCTCTCTTTTTCGGCATCCACCAGCAGCGTGGGCCGGTGCTCCAGGCGAAATAGCGTTAAATCGGCGTCGAAGCCCACTTCCAGCCGCCCTTTACGCGACAGGCGCAGCCCCTCGGCGGCGCTGACGGTCACGCAGGCAATGACCTGCGGCAGGGTCATGCCGATGGCGAGGAATTTCGACATCACCAGCGCCAGCGAGCGCACCGGGCCATCGATACGGTTACGGCAGTAAATATCGGAGCTGATGGTGTGCGGCAGAATGCCCAGCGCAATCGCCCGCCGCGCCACCTCAAAGCTGAAGCTGGCGGTGCCGTGCCCAACGTCGAGGCGCACGCCGCGCTGCAGAGCGCGAGTAATCGAGCTACGCAGTTCGCCGGCGGGATTCAGAATGCGGTTCGGCTTGCCGTTATAGCAGTGGGTAATGATGTCGCCGCGGCCCAGCAGATCGGCGATTTCATCGAGGTTCGGCGGGTTATTGCCGATGTGCACCATCAGCGGCAGATCGCCGTTTTCCTGCTGAATGGCCTTGGCGCGCGCCAGCGGCGTAATGCCGTTTTCGCCGACGACGCTGCTGCTCATCCGCGCCTTCAGGCCGACGATAAAATCAGGATGACGCTGCACCGCCTGCTTCACCGCAGCGGCGTCGATATTGGCCATATTCGCCAGTTCATTCTGCGCAATCAGCCCGACGCGGGAGATATTGAGCAACGCATAAACTTCCGTCGCCGCGTTACGGGTCAGTTGATAGAAGTCATCGACGTCGTCGGCGCCGGTGCTGCCGGCATCAATCACGGTGGTGACGCCGGTGGCGATGCCGACGCTGTCCGGCTCATCGTGATAAATCGGCGAATTCGGGTAGCAGTGAACGTGGGAGTCAATCCAGCCGGCGCTGACGTAGCTGTTGCCGTGCAGATCGAGGGTGTTGCGGGAGGGCGCGCTAATCTCGCCCAGCGCCGCGATTTTCCCGTCCTGGATGGCGATATCAGTCAGGGTATCGTCGACGAGGCGCGCACGGCGCAGGAGTAAATCAAACATAGCTATCTCCTGATGAAAAGGGTGAATCTGGTGCCGGATGGCGGCGTACCGCCTTATCCGGCCTACCAATCGCGCTGACGTGTAGGCCCGATAAGCGCAGCGCCATCGGGCGATTAGCTAATCGCCACCGGGAAGATGGAGCCGAGGATCATCGCGCCGAGGATGGCGCCGCCGGTGATCGGTTTCTGCCAGATGTAGAACAGCAGTGCGCCAACCAGCGAGCCAATCCCGATAGGAATCGAGGCGGTCATCGCGCTGAGGATAATCAAGGGACCGAGGAAGCGGCCGGAGGCATTACCGGCCCCCATCATCACGTCGGCGCCGTAAGTGGAATCGCTCTGGTTAATGGTGAACTTACGCGCCAGAATGATGATGTAACCCACTGCCAGACCAAGGACCAGGCCGGTGACCAGCGAGGCGGCGAAGTTCGCCACCGGGAAGACAAAGCCCGCGCCGAGCAGCAGCGCCGGTACGCCAAGACCGATACCGGTCTGTATCGCTCCGCCGATATCGAGGATCCCCACCAGCGACCCTTCGATGATGCGGGCGAACAGGAAGCTGGCGCCAAACGCCGCCACCGCGCCGTAAACGCCGGTATCAATCCCCGACTTCAGCATGGCCACGAAGGCCACTTCGTTAAAGGCGCCGATGCCGTACAGGTAGTACATGTGCGTCCCGGCGAAGACGCCGGAGGAGAGCAGGCCAACAAAGATCGGGAACGACCAGTCGGCATACCAAAAACCTTTATTCTGTTCCATTATCAGGCTCCCGTTACTTGCCGCTGAGTGAGTTGTGGATCATGTCCAGCCAGTTCGGCACGGTCAGATGGAAGGATTCGATCATCTTCATGTCGAAGCCGCGGAAGAAGCCGCTGAGGACAAACAGCGCGACGATGGCCACCATCATCACTTTAGTCACCCGGTTCCAGCCGCTCTCTTCGACGCCTTTACCGATCAGGATCCCCAGCACCAGACCCGGTACGGCGTTACCCATAATCAACTGCGCGGCGCCGCCGAAAATCGTCGCCCAGAAGCCTGATTTCTTACCGGCATCGATAGCCGCCAGCCAGAAGATCACCGGCATCACGGTGTTCACCAGCAGGTTTGCCGCCGGCACCAGGACCTTAACCGCGGTCACCTGCAGCGCTTCCGGTACGGACGAGGCGGTGAGGTTGAGGAAGGCGACGACGATCATGCCGATGATGCCGCAGGAGATGGCCATTTTTTTCGGATCGTGCAGCGTTTCGCCGACGTTACGATTTTTCAGCATCAGCGCCGCCGCGCCCCAGTTGGGGATAATGCGGTGGTCAACATCCTGGGTGAAGGAGCCTGCTGCCACGGAAGAGGCCCAGGCGTTAAAGAAGAAACCGAGGCCAAAGGAGAAGTGGGAAGCCGGATCGCCTTCGCAGGAATTCAGCTCGCCCAGGGTTCGAAACGCCCCCATCCCCTGGGTGGTAGGGGCGTGAAACATGCGTGCCGCTCCGGCGCCCACGCCGACGCCGACCAGGCCGCCGATGATGAGCGATTTTATTAAAATTATCAGGAACATAGTCAGACCCTTTGCTAACAATCAGGTTTGCGTGACGAAATCCACTTTATCGAGATCGATGGCGGTCACGTTGACGGTGACGTCCAGCTCCACGCTGTAGGTCCGTCGTTCACGGCGCAAAAAGAAGAACAGGAAGGCCTCTTTTCGTACCGCTTCGCGCGCATGAACAACCGTCACGTCCTGTGGCTCAATACGCAGCAGAATGTGCGATGAGGTTTTCATCACCGCAGCCTGCACATGGTTCAGGGCATCGGCGAAGGCCCGTGATTTGCTTTCGCCTTTGCCGGCAACCCTCACCGTGGTGGTGAATTGCTCTTTCATACTTATGCGCCGTATTTCTTTTTCCAGGCTTCTACCAGGCGTTCGCCCAGCTCTTCTTTATCCATAAAGCCGAAGCCCAGCACGTTGCAGCCTTCGTTGATGGCGGTGACGCCCTCTTCCACGGAACGCATGCCGTATTTTGCTTTGTAGCCGTACTTGGTCTGCGCGGTGATGGCGCCGGCGCCGCCGCTGCCGCAGAAGGAGATGCCGAAGGTGGCGTTTTCTGCTTTCATCATGTCGCCAAGCTTCATGTCAGCCGCCACGCCCGGGACGACCACAGCACGTGCGCCCGCTTTTTCTGCCCCTGCCGCGACTTTTTGTCCTTTGCCCAGACGGTCGCCAATGACTACGGTGATTTGTTCCATGTTTTGCTCCTTACAGGTTATCTTTTGCGACTTCGAAGTGGACGGAGAGCAGCCAGGCCTCTTCATCAGGCAGGTTGCCGAACTGTGCGACCACTTCGCGGGCCAACATCATTGAATCTTCTGAAATCTCTTCGAACAGGCTGGCATCCACCTCCGGTAGCGGTTCACCGCTGATTGACCGGTGGGCCATGGCCCGCACGTGGGAAGTCAGCATTTGCTCCTGAACGTCGTTAGGGACAATGCCGTGACGGCTTAACAGGGCGAAAACCTGCTGCAGCATCTTGTCGGCCAGGCGTTCGGTCTGCGCCGCCTGCTCCCCTTCGTCGTGTATTACCGCTCCGTTATTCACTTCTGATACCCCGCTGATGTCTCTGGGAATCAAAGTAGCGCCGGGGGGAGGGAGTTTGTAGCGAGTTGTTTTCCACTTCGAAGTGGAAAGGGAGACGGCAGGCGTGATCGAGTCCACATATTCACAGGGAAAATGCAAAAATGACGACTATGGCGTGAGATGTATCACAACAATGGGCGTGAATGAGCAGGCCGCCGCAGCGCAAAGACCGGAAAAAGAGAGCGGGAAACTGTGATGTCGGTAGACTTTCAGGCGGGAGGCATCGGCTGATACCTCCCAAAAACTGCCGTTAGCGATACTTCTTGTGGTAGGTGTTGCGGGTGGTTTTAAACTCTTCCGCGGCGGCCTGCGCCTCTTTCACCTTGCCTTCATTCGCCAGCTTCAGCGCGCCGTCAATTTGACCAATCAGGATATCCAGACCGTGACGGTAATCTTTCATTTCGTCGCTGTCGGCGGCTTTGCCTTCCAGCTTCGGCGGCGTCTCTTTCTGGGCATCAACCGCGGCGGTACGCATCTTATTCAGCGCCGCTTTCAGCTCGCCGGCGTCGGAGGTTTTTTGTACCACTTGCAGGTTTTCTGCCAGAGTGTCCATGTCTTCGCCCAGATCGGCGAAGGCCGATGCTGAACCGAGCGCAAAAGCAGAGACAGCCAGCATCGCTAACAGTTTTTTACGCATTGCTCACTTCCTTTTTTATTATTTAAGCAAACAGGTGTTATTGCCCGGCGATTTTCATCTCCGGCAGCAGCACAGAACCACACTGAATGTTGCTGCGCGTTTCGATATCGTCGCCGATGGTCACGATATTACGCCACATTTCTTTCAGATTTCCTGCAATGGTAATCTCACTGACAGGATATTGAATTTCGCCGTTTTCTACCCAGAAGCCGGATGCGCCGCGTGAGTAGTCGCCGGTGACGCCACTGACACCCTGCCCCATCAGTTCGGTAACCACAAGACCGGTGCCCATCTCTTTAAGCATCTTTGCAAAACTCAGGCCGCGGCCGTTGATGCGCCAGTTGTGGATGCCCCCGGCGTGACCGGTGCTTTTCATTCCCAGCTTACGCGCGGAGTAGTTGGTCAGCAGCCACTGGGTCAGCACCCCGTCTTTGACGATATCGCGACGTTCGGTGCGCACGCCTTCGCTGTCGAACGGCGTAGACGCCAGCCCCTTCAGCAGATGCGGATGCTCTTCGATGGTCAGCCACTCCGGCAAAATTTGTTTGCCCAGCGAGTCGAGCAGGAACGTGGATTTGCGGTATACCGAACCACCGGCAATCGCCCCGACCAGGTGGCCAAACAGCCCGGTCGCCACTTCGTTGGCGAAAATGACCGGTGCCTTCATGGTCGACAGCTTACGCGGCGCCAGACGCGACAGGGTGCGGCGGGCGCACTCTTCCCCGACCCATTCCGGGGACTGCAGATCCTCGATCGCCCGGCCAATGGTGTAGGCGTAGTCGCGCTCCATGTCGCCGTCATCTTCCGCAATGACGCAGCTGGAGAGCGAATGGCGGGTCGAGCAATAGCTTTGCAGCATGCCGTGACTGTTGCCGAACACTTTGATGCCGTAGTGGCTGTTAAAGCTGCCGCCTTCGGTGTTGGTGATGCGTTTATCCGCCTTCAGGGCCGCTTGCTCCGCGCGGGCGGCCAGTTCAATGGCCTCGTCCGGGGAGACTTCCGCCGGGTGGAACAGGTCCAGATCCGGGGCGTCAAAGGCCAGCAGCTCTTTATCGGCCACACCGGCAAACGGGTCCGGCGAGGTGTAGCGCGCAATATCCAGCGCCGCCTGTACGGTGCGGGCGATGGCGTCCGGGCTGAGATCGGTGGAGGAGGCGCTGCCCTTGCGGTTCTGATGGTAAACCGTGATGCCTAACGCCCCATCGCTATTGAATTCTACATTCTCCACTTCGCCATAGCGGGTGCTGACGCCGATGCCCGTCGTTTTGCTGACGGAGACTTCCGCGCCATCGGATTTACCTGCCGCCAGTTCCAGCGCCGTGGTCACGGCCTCTTCCAGCGTCTTACGTTGCTGGGCAACTTGAGAGATCACTTTCATTGCTAATGCCATAATGTAAGAAGGAGTTAACTGAAGTCTAACAGAGAACCGTTTTTCAGTGCGCGCCTTAACTGGTAACATTAGCCTCTTTTTTTAAGGAGCCTGAGATGACAAAGCAGCCCGAAGACTGGCTCGACGACGTTCCCGGTGATGATATCGAGGATGAAGACGATGAAATTATCTGGGTCAGTAAGAGTGAAATTAAGCGCGACGCGGAAGAACTGAAGCGTCTTGGCGCGGAACTCGTTGACCTGGGAAAAAACGCGCTGGATAAAATTCCGCTGGATACCGACCTGCGCGACGCCATCGAACTCGCCCAGCGAATCAAAAAAGAGGGTCGCCGCCGCCAGCTGCAGCTTATCGGTAAGATGCTGCGCAACCGCGATGTCGATCCGATTCGTCAGGCGCTGGATAAGCTGAAAAACCGCCACAACCAGCAGGTTGCGCTGTTCCACAAGCTGGAGCAGATCCGCGATCGCCTGATTGATGACGGGGATGACGCCGTTGCTGAAGTGCTGAACCTGTGGCCAGATGCTGACCGTCAGCAGCTACGTTCGCTGATCCGCAATGCGAAGAAAGAGAAAGAAGGCAACAAGCCGCCGAAATCCGCGCGCCTGATCTTCCAGTACCTGCGCGAACTGGCGGAAAACGAGGGCTAATTCTCGCCGTTTTTGCCCGCAATAGTCTCCCGGATGGCGGCGCGCAGCGCCTTATCCGGGCTACAGATCCCTATATATCAAACGGTTACTCTGTTTCGTAGGCCCGCGCAAGCGCAGCGCCGCCGGGCAATCTGTACCAGACTCCGTTCCCGTCGTTGTGCCGGATGGCGGCTAACGCCTTATCCGGCCTACCTTCACCCCAGTTCTAAGGCTTGCGCCAGCAGGGATGTACCCTTCGCATAGCCTGGATCCCACATCCACACGACGATACGTTTGTTTTTGCCTTGCTGCCTAGCTGAATCGTTAAAGCTAAAAACAATGTAGATCACATTTTATAGTGATAATTAGGCAATATTTATCACAGTAATACGACATTAATCGCATTTAACATCATCAAATCGGCCACTTTCTCACCAGGTGAGGCGCTTCACATTTTCATCACCCCCATCCCGGTAGATTTCACACGTCAACGACACAATCGATTCAGCAAAAAGGGAATAAAAATGAAAAAGACATTGGTTCTGACGACTATCGCCCTGCTGGTTTCCGGCTCGGCCGCGGCAAAAACATGGGTGCTGACGAATGCTGACGAGGGGATGGATAAAGGAAACTGGCAGATCAGCAGCGATCAGCTGAAGGTGAAAGATCATGCGTTCAGCATTGAGCAAAAAGTCCTGCACGGCGGCAAGCAGGAAGGCAGCAAAATCCTCACCATTCACAGTAAAGACGGCCTGACCATCACTCTCAGCCCAACCCGCGGCATGAACTTACTGCGTATTGAGGGTTTCGGCAGCCGGATGGGCTGGGATTCACCGGTTAAAGAGGTCGTCAACCCGGCGTTTATCAACCTGGAAAGCCGCAACGGGCTGGGCTGGCTGGAAGGGTTCAACGAGATGATGGTCCGCTGCGGCTATGAATGGACCGGCCATCCGGTGACCGCGGACGGGCAGATTTATACCCTGCATGGCAAGGCCGGCAACACCCCGGCCTCGCGGGTAGAAGTCGAGGTGGCCGACAGCGCGCCGTATGAAATCCGCATCCGCGGGCTGGTGAAAGAGAGCACCTTCAAAAAAGCCGATCTGCAGACCCTGACCGAACTGCGTTACGTGCCGGGCAGCAACAGCTTCAGCCTGCACGATGTCTTAACCAACCATGCCGACTATCCGCATGATTATCAGATCATCTACCACAGCAACTTCGGCACCCCAATTCTGGAAGAAGGCGCGCGTTTCCTCGCCCCGATGTCCAGCATCAGCCCGTTCAATGATTACGCGAAGAGCGGGTTAAAAACCTGGCAAACCTATCAGGGGCCGACCAAAGACTTTGACGAGATGGTGTTTAATATTCAGCCGCTGGCTGATGAAAATCACCAGACCCTGGCCGCGGTGGTTAACAAAGCGGGCGATAAAGGGGCCTCCATTCAGTTCGACACCCGTCAGCTGCCGGTCCTGACGCTATGGAAAAATACCGACACCATCAAACAGGGCTACGTCACCGGTATTGAACCGGGCACCAGCTACGCCTATCCGGTCACCATTGAACGGGAACAAAAACGCGTGAAACAGCTGCAGCCGGGCGCCAGCGCGCAGTTTGATCTGACCTACACCCTGCTGCACGACAGCGCTCAGGTGGCCGCCGTTGAGCAGAAAATCGCGCAGATTCAGGGCGACAATAACGTCGCAGAGAACGAGACGCCGATCGCCAAAGAGTAAGGTGGTAACCAGTGAATTCCCGGAGCGGGGCAACGCACCGTTCCGGGCTACTCCCGCCCCATCACCTCGCGCCCGAGCTCCCGGGCAAACTGCTGGTACTGTCGCTCATCGATCGGCTGCGGGTAGCTCAGCACCAGCAGCTCATGATCCGCGATGCCCTGATGATAGGTGGGATGACGATGCGCCCAAGGGTTAGCGTGAAATCCCATCGACTGATAAAAGCGCAGCCGCTTGTGGGCGATTGCCGTGGTCAGCGGATCGATTTCCAGAATAGTCAGCGGCGCACGCGTCAGGATCTGCGCCAGCAGCTGTTTACCATAGCCGCGGGAGCGCAACGTATCATCGATCGCCAGATGTTCGATATAGCAGTAGCCGGCAAACTGCCAGCAGCCGCTGAGGCCGACAAAGACGCCTTCATCAAACCACGCTTCCAGCGCGTAGTGCGGGTGGCTCAGCGCCTGAAGTTTGGCGTCGCTTTCGCGCTGCTCGTGCCACGGAAAGGCCCGGGCGTAGAGCGCATCCAGCGTGGCGAAATGGGGCGAGTCGGTAGAACGTAATCTTTCGCAGGTCAGCATCACACAATCCCTGGTGGTGAAAATAAAACTGCCCTCACGCGGAGGGCAGTAACCGGAGGCGTTCGCGCTTACTCTGCCGCCGCCGCTTTTTGCGCCAGCTTATCCAGCAGTTTCTGATGAATGCCGCCGAAGCCGCCGTTGCTCATCACCAGGATATGGTCGCCCGGGTGGGCGGTTTTGACCACCATCTCCGCCAGGGTATCGACGTCGGCGCTCCAGTGCGCCGGCTGGACGCAGGCTTCCGCCACTTCCGCCACCTGCCACGGAATATGCTGCGGCTGCAGGAGGAACACTTCATCGGCGCGGCCGAGAGACGGCGCCAGGTCGTCTTTGCAGATGCCCATTTTCATGGTGTTGGAGCGCGGCTCCAGCACGGCCAGAATACGCGCGGTGCCGCCCACTTTGCCGCGCAGCGCCTGCAGCGTGGCGAGGATCGCCGTCGGATGATGGGCGAAATCGTCATACACGGTGACGCCGTTGGCTTCCCCGCGCAGCTCCAGGCGACGGCGGGCGTTGATAAAGCTGCCCAGCGCATTCGCGGCATCTGCCGGCAGCACGCCGACGTGACGCGCCGCGGCAATCGCCATCAGGCCGTTATGCATATTATGCTCACCGACCAGCGTCCACTTCACCTCGCCAACCTTTTCGCCATCGAGCAGGACTTCCCACTGTGAGGCGTCGGTATTCAGTTTTTTCGCCAGCCAGTGGCCCTGCTCGCCCACCAGCTCCTGTTCGCTCCAGCAGCCCATCGCCATCACCTGCTTCAGATTGATGTCGTTCTCCGGCAGGATAATTTTGCCTTTGCCCGGCACGATGCGCACCAGATGGTGGAACTGTTTCTGAATCGCCTTCAGGTCGTCAAAGATATCCGCGTGGTCGAACTCAAGGTTGTTGAGGATCAGCGTCCGCGGGCAGTAGTGAACAAACTTGGAGCGCTTGTCGAAGAAGGCGCAGTCGTATTCATCTGCTTCAATGACGAAGAACGGGCTGTCGCCCAGGCGCGCGGAGACGTCGAAATTGCCCGGAACGCCGCCAATCACGAAGCCCGGTTTATAGCCGCAGGCTTCAAGGATCCAGGTCGCCATGCCGGCGGTGGTGGTTTTGCCGTGGGTCCCGGCGACGGCCAGCACCCAGCGATCGCGCAGCACGAAGTCGTGCAGCCACTGCGGGCCGGACATATACGGAATATTGTTTTCCAGCACCGCTTCAACGCACGGGTTGCCGCGGGTCATGGCGTTACCGATGATCACCAGATCCGGCCGGGGCTCCAGCTGGCTGGGGTCATAACCCTGAATTAAATCAATCCCCTGGTTTTCCAGCAGGGTGCTCATCGGCGGATAGACGTTAGCATCCGACCCCGTTACCTCATGACCGAGGGAGCGCGCCAGCATGGCCAGGCCCCCCATAAACGTGCCACAGATTCCTAAAATATGAATGCGCATTCGTCATTTCCTTCTCTTATCCGGGGCACATTTTACCCATATCCCGGGCCCTGGCGAAATGCATTTCAGGCGAATCTGTATTTTGCTGGCGCGATTCACCAGTGCGCACTTTTTTGATTCTTTGTTAAGATTGTTGCGTTCGTTTTACTCAACATAAAAATGCAGGGAACGAGTTATGAAAACGTTAGGTGAGTTTATTGTTGAAAAGCAGCACGAGTTCTCCCACGCCACCGGTGAGCTGACTGCTTTGTTGTCAGCAATAAAGTTGGGCGCCAAGATCATCCACCGCGATATCAACAAGGCCGGTCTGGTCGATATCCTGGGTGCCAGCGGTGCTGAAAACGTTCAGGGCGAGGTTCAGCAAAAACTCGATCTGTTCGCTAATGAAAAATTAAAAGCCGCACTGCGAGCACGCGATATTGTTGCCGGGATCGCCTCCGAAGAAGAAGATGAAATTGTCGTCTTCGAAGGGTGTGAACACGCCAAATACGTGGTGCTGATGGACCCTCTGGATGGCTCCTCTAACATCGACGTTAACGTCTCTGTCGGCACGATTTTCTCCATCTACCGCCGCGTCACGCCTGTCGGCACGCCGGTGACAGAAGAAGACTTCCTGCAGCCGGGTAACAGGCAGGTGGCCGCGGGCTATGTGGTCTACGGCTCTTCGACGATGCTGGTGTATACCACCGGCTGCGGCGTCCATGCCTTCACCTACGACCCGTCCCTCGGCGTCTTCTGTCTGTGTCAGGAGCGCATGCGCTTCCCGGAGAAGGGCAATACCTACTCCATCAACGAAGGCAACTACATCAAATTCCCGCAGGGCGTGAAGAAGTACATTAAGTACTGCCAGGAAGAGGACAAAGCGACTCAGCGTCCTTATACCTCACGCTATATCGGCTCGCTGGTGGCGGACTTCCACCGCAACCTGCTGAAGGGCGGCATCTATCTCTATCCGAGCACCGCCAGCCACCCGGACGGTAAACTGCGCCTGCTGTATGAATGCAACCCGATGGCCTTCCTCGCCGAACAGGCGGGCGGTAAGGCCAGCGACGGTAAAGAGCGTATTCTGGATATTATTCCGGAAAGCCTGCACCAGCGCCGCTCGTTCTTCGTCGGCAACAACCACATGGTGGAAGACGTCGAGAACTTTATTAAAGCGTTCCCGGACGCCTAAGCGCCCTGCCCGCTCCTCCCGCGCCTGCGGGAGGAGCATTTCTCATTGAGTCCCCGCTCCGCTCACCCGCGTCACCGTTGCATTCTGCCGATTTTCCCACAGCACCGTCAGTCCACGCTGTAGCGCGATAAAGATAAACAGCAAAATACCGATGGCGATTTTCGTCCACCATGAACTGAGGGTGCCATCGAAGTTAATGTAGGTCTGAATCAGCCCCTGAATCGCCACCCCGAACAGCGTCCCCAGCACAGTCCCAACGCCGCCGCTGAGCAGCGTACCGCCGATCACCACCGAGGCAATCGCGTCCAGCTCCACGCCGACGCCCGCCAGCGCATAGCCCGCCTGGGTATAAATGGAAAAGACGATCCCGGCCAGCGTCGCCAGCCCGGTGGAGAGCATATAGATACGGATCGTGGCGCTACGGGTGGAAATCCCCATTAAATTCGCCGACGTCGCGTTGCCGCCGATGGCATACACCTGGTTGCCAAAACGGGTGCGATGGGCGACAAAAATACCGGCTACCACCACCAGCAGCATCAGCAGCCCCATGGCGCTGAGACGACCGCCGCCGGGAATGGTCCATGCCAGCCCGGACAAGGTGTCGTACACCGGATGGTTAATCGGGATCGACTCCTCTGACACCAGATAGCTCACGCCGCGCAGGAAGAACATGCCGGCGAGGGTGATGATAAAGGCCGGGATCTTCAGGGCGTCAATCAGCAGCCCCATAAACGCGCCGAAGGCGCAGCCCATCACCAGCACCAGCGGAAAGGCCACCAGCGGCGAAATTCCCCAAAAGCCAATCGCTTTGGCGAGGAAGACGCCGGTAAAGGCGATCACCGACCCCACCGACAGATCGATCCCGCCGGAGAGGATCACAAAGGTCATGCCCACGGCGATGATCCCGAGGAAGGCGTTATCCGTCAGGATATTGCAGATCACCCGCGTTGAGGCAAAACCGGGGAACTGGGTCAGGCAGTAGAGGTAGCCCAGCACAAACACCGCAAGGGTGATCATCAATGGTAAATTACGTTTTATCATGGCCGCGTACCCCTTTCAGTAAACCGATAAAGCGCGGCGACTGGACAATCAGTACGCACAGCACCACCACCGCTTTCACCACCTGGTTGAGCTCCGGCGGGAAGCCGGAGAGCAAAATCCCGGTGTTCATTCCCTGGATAATCAGCGCCCCCACCACCGAGAGCAGCAGGTTAAAGCGCCCGCCCATCAGCGAGGCGCCGCCGATGACCACCGCCAGAATGGCGTCCAGCTCAAGCCATAGCCCGGCGTTATTGGCATCCGCGCCGCGGATGTCCGCCGCCACGATGATCCCGGCGATCGCCGCGCAGACGCCGCTCAGGACATAGGCCAGCATCACCACGATGCGGGTATTGACGCCGGCGTTTTTCGCCGCGCGGATGTTGATCCCTACCGCCTCAATAAACATGCCCAGCGCCGTTTTACGGGTAAACAGCCAGAACAGCAGCAGCGTAGCTGCGGCGACGATCACCGGCGTCGGAAACAGCAGAAACGATCCGCTGCCGAGCCACGCCAGGGCCGGGGAATCAAAGGTGACGATCTGCCCGGCGGTGATCAACTGCGCCACCCCGCGCCCGGCCACCATCAGGATCAGCGTCGCCACAAAGGGCTGGATCTTAAGGACCGCCACGAGGATGCCGTTCCACAGCCCGGCCAGCGCACCGGCCCCCAGCGAGGCCAGCACCACCACCGCCAGGCTGTGCCCGGCGACGGTCATCGAGGCGGCCGTTGCGCCGGCAATCGCCATCACCGCCCCCACTGACAGGTCGATGCCGCCGGTGGCGATCACCAGCGTCATGCCGATGGCCAGCAGCGCCACCGGCGCGGCGCGGTTAAGAATATCGATCGGGCTGCCAAACAGGCGGCCATCCTGGAGCACCACCTGATAAAAATGGGGCGCCACCAGGCTGTCGACCAGCAACACCAGCAGCAGGGCAATAATCTGCGGGGTACCCTTCGGCCAGCTGAAGCGTCGCTTCTCCGGGCCGGTTTGCGAAAGAGATCGAGGCATCATGAGTTACTCCTTATGCCGCAATAGCGTTCATGATCGCCGGTACAGAGAGCTCGGCGAGCGGGATCTCCGCCACCTGTCGGCGATCGCGCATGATAATGACCCGATCGGCGTAACCCACCAGCTCCTCCAGTTCAGAGGAGATAACCAGCAGCGCCAGACCATCGGCGCAGAGGGTTTCAATCAGGCGAATAATTTCCGCATGGGCGCCGACGTCGATGCCGCGGGTCGGCTCATCGAGGATCAGGAACTGCGGTTTGGTCAGCAACCAGCGGGAGAGCAGTACCTTCTGCTGATTGCCGCCGGAGAGAAACTCGATCGGCTGCTCCGCGCTCGGGGTACGGATCCCCAGCTGGCGAATAAAGCGCTCGGCGATCTCGTTCTGTTCACGCCGGGGGATCGGCCGCAGCCAGCCGCGCTGCGCCTGCAGGGCCAGGACGATATTTTCCCGCACCGAAGCGGCGGCGATAATGGCGTCGGTTTTGCGATCTTCAGGACAGAAGCCGATCCCGAGGCAGGAAGCCTGATGCGGGGAGCGCAGGGTCTGCGGTTTGCCTTTGATCCACGCCTTCCCGCTATCCGCCGTTTTAATACCGAAGATCACCTCGGCGGTTTCCGTGCGTCCGGAACCCAGCAGGCCGGCGAGGCCCACAATTTCGCCCGGACGGACCTGCAGGTCGAACGGCGCGATAGTGCCTTTTTTACCGTAGCCTTCAAACGCCGCCACCGGCTTATCGCTCAGCAGGGTACGGCCCGCCCGCTGCAGGGCATTGTGGTCCAGTTCGCGACCCAGCATCATTTTCACCAGCTCAATCTGCGGTAGCTCGCGAGTCTCGCGGCAGCCGACGAAACTGCCGTTGCGCAGCACGGTGATGCGATCGCTGACCGCATAGACCTGGTCGAGAAAATGGGTGACGAAGATTAGGCTGACGCCGTTATCCCTGAGCTGGCGCATCAGGGTGAACAGCATCTCCACCTCCTGGGTATCGAGGCTGGCGGTGGGCTCGTCGAGGATCAGCACTTTGGCCGACAGGTCGATGGCCCGACAGATAGCGACGATCTGCTGCATCGCCACCGAAAAGCGGTTCAGCGGTTCGCGCACGTCGAGAGAAAAGCCGTAGGAGGCCATCAGCGCCGTCGCCCGCGCCTCCATCTCTTTGCGTCGCAGCAGGCCAAACCGCCGCGGCTCACGGCCGATGAACAGGTTATCCGCCACCGACATATTGGGTAGCAGGTTCACTTCCTGGTAGACGGTGCCAATCCCCAGCTGCTGGGCATGGGCGGTATTTTTGGGCGAAATAGCCTGGCCTTCCAGCCAGATGGTGCCGCGATCGGCATGATAAACGCCGGTAAGCGCTTTGATCAGCGTCGATTTTCCGGCGCCGTTTTCGCCCAACAGGGCCATGATTTCGCCGCGCCGCAGGCTAAAGTTGACGTTATCCAGCGCCTTAACGCCGGGGAAGAATTTACTGAGTCCTTCGGTGCGAAGGATCTCCTGGTGTGCCTCGGCGCTCATAATCGATGTCACCTTTAAATGATGTCAGGTTACCCCGGGTCGCGCTGGGCTTCCCGGGGTTACTGGAACGCTGCTTTTTACCTTCTCCCACCGGGGAGAGGGTTGGAATGAGGGGATCCCCACTCAGTAACCCATATTTTTCTTCTTCTCTAACTCTTCTTTCGCCGTATCCGGCAGATACAGCGTCGATTTGGTAATGGTCAGCTTCTCAGGCAGGGTGCCGTCTTTTTTGTATTTCTCCAGCGCATCAAACGCCGGACCGGCCATATTTGGCGTCAGTTCGACGCTGGCGTTGGCTTCACCAGCGATCATGGCTTTATAGATATCCGGCACGCCGTCGATGGAGCCCGTGAGGATATCTTTGCCCGGCTTCAGACCCGCCTCTTTAATGGCCTGGATGGCGCCGATTACCATGTCATCGTTATGGGCGAAGACCATGCAGATGTTTTTGCCGTTATTCTCAGCTTTGATAAAGCTCTCCATGACCTCTTTCCCTTTGCTGCGGGTGAAGTCGCCGGACTGAGAGCGGATAATTTTGATATTCGACGCTTTGGCAATCGCGTCGGCGAACCCTTTCTTACGATCGATGGCCACGCTGGCCCCAACGGTGCCCTGCAGTTCAACGACGTTACACGGCTTACCGTCGACGGTTTTCACCAGCCAGTCGCCAATCAGCTGGCCTTCCAGCACGTTGTTGGCGGTCACGGTGGTCATGTAGAGATCTTTATCTTTAACATCAATGGAACGGTCGAGGAGGAAGACCGGGATCTTGGCCTCTTTCGCCTCTTTCAGCACCGGTTCCCAGCCGGTGGCCACCACCGGTGCAATGAAGATCGCGTCGACCCCTTGAGCGATAAAGGAACGCACTGCTTTGATCTGGTTTTCCTGTTTTTGCTGACCATCAGCGATCTTCAGGGTGATACCGCGCTTGGCGGCCTCCTCTTTCGCGACGCTGGTTTCCGCCGCACGCCAGCCGGATTCAGAACCGACCTGCGAAAAACCTACGGTTAGCGGGGCAGCTATCGCCATAGACGACATAGCTGCGGAAACTGCTGTGACAAGAAGTAAGCGCTTCCACATAAGGGTATCCTCGTAGGGTTATTGTTGGTTAAAGTCTCACCTGCGGACAAACTATAGACAATCGGTGATGTAACTGAATGCGTTACATCACACTTCAAAAAAGTAAATGAGATGTTAATGATGGCCCCGCTGCCCAGCGGAGAGCCGATAAGGCTTCGCAGGGAGCGCGGCTGTTGCGGTTTATGACGTTTTTTTAAGCAGTTTGATAAATCAATCACATGCAATGAAAACGGTTACATAAATTTATTCATGATGTGGCTATGTTTATGGATTTTCATGTCATTATTACGCGAAAAATTCGGAGCACTCCGCGGCGATATCGGGAAAAAGAAGCGAAGACTTTCGATGTGAGTTGGCTATAATACCGAGCACTTGTTTGCCATACATTTTAAAGGAAACAGACATGAGCTTACTCAACGTACCTGCGGGCAAAGATCTGCCGGAAGACATCTACGTCGTGATCGAAATCCCGGCGAACGCAGATCCTATCAAATATGAAGTCGACAAAGAGAGCGGTGCACTGTTCGTTGACCGTTTCATGTCCACAGCAATGTTCTATCCGTGCAACTACGGTTACATCAACCACACCCTGTCCCTGGACGGTGACCCGGTTGACGTGCTGGTCCCGACGCCGTACCCGCTGCAGCCGGGCTCCGTGATCCGCTGCCGTCCGGTTGGCGTTCTGAAGATGACCGACGAATCCGGTGAAGATGCGAAACTGGTTGCCGTACCGCACACCAAGCTGAGCAAAGAATACGATCACATCAACGATGTGAACGACCTGCCGGAACTGCTGAAAGCCCAGATCACTCATTTCTTTGAGCACTACAAAGATCTGGAAAAAGGCAAGTGGGTTAAAGTCGACGGTTGGGACAACGCGGAAGCGGCGAAAGCCGAAATCGTTGCCTCTTTCGAGCGCGCAAAGCAGAAGTAATTCTGTCTCAGGCAAGGTCATCCCCTGCCTGATTGCGGCACGGATAGCCGCGATAACACCATGGAGGGTGTCCCGTGAAAAGCGTTCGCTATTTCACTCTGAACTATACCGGTTTCACCACCGCCGCCTGTGAAAAACAGGGATATCTGCGCCTTATCGCCGGCGAGCATGTCTTTTATACCGATAAACGCTATTTTAAAGACCCCGCGCTTTTTGACCGCCTGACGATCAATCAGCCTTTGCACCTTGGCGTCCGCCGCCTGGACAACGGCTGTTACTGGATCCACTGGCTCAGCGATGGCGAAACGCTCCTTGAACCCAGTCAACGGGTAACGCGCTGGGCCCGTCCGCTGCTGATTATCAGCCTGCTGACGCTCATCGTCGCTCTTATCCCGCTCGTGATGAGCACCTCAGAATGGGGAAGGTTCGGCTGCGGCATTATCGCGATACTGGCCTTCATCGGACTGTTAACAGGGCTCTATGAGCGACTGTTCCACCCGGCGCTAAAACGGCACCCCGCCATGCGCGATCTGCTGGCGAAGATGGCAATGGCCCGCCGCCGCGACTTTTCCTTTTGCCAGCCACTACCCGCAACGGCGAAAGCCCTCCGCCAGACGGCAATGCCTTTTACGCAAGCCCTGCCGGAACGCTATGCCGTCCGGACGGGAAAAATTAGCAATATCATTTTTAAGAAGTGGTTCGCGGGGAACCCAACGCGGGAATACCATGGCGTTGGGATACAATGCGACACGGCGCCGCTGGCCTTCTGGTGGCAGACAGGCTGCGCCAATTTCGCGCTGCATCCCGTTCTCTATCGTCGTCAGCCACCGTTTATCGCCATTGGCGATCGCCTCGTCGCCGTGTACGAGCGCGACAGCCGTGCGATCCACGCGCTATACAATGCCAGCGACGGCGCGGCTTATATAAAAAACCATCCACTCTATCCAGGTCGCCGACAACTGGCGCTGCTCTATTACCTGTTTTACGGCCTCGCGCTGGTGATGTATCTGCTATTTCTCGCTGTTGAACTCATCAGTGCCCTTCAGTCAGGTCGGAGCGTCTGGTGGCAGGTTCAGGATTCACTGGACATGCTGTCCCTATTATTACTCAGTTTCGGCGGGATCCTGGCGGTACTGGAGCTGATTGGCCCAACGGCCTGGTTATTGTCACACCGGGTGGCTGACTGGCGGAAGATGCGCTCGGCGATGCGGCGCTACCTGCAGGGAGTGGCCCGCCATACCGCGCTCGAGGAGATCATGTAATGTTCAGCACCCCCACACGACGATTATTATTTCTCGCGCTGACGACGCTGGCTTCCGCGATGTGGCTGGCGAAGGATCGTCTGCCACTCTGGTAAGGCATGGAGCAGAAAAAACAACGCCACCCGAAGGTGGCGCTGTCGTGGTTAGTACTGGTCGCGATCCAACCAGTTGCCGTTCGCTATCAACGTACATCCCTCAACGGAACGTTGATACACATACATCCATGCGCTGCCGTAAGGCGTCTGAATGAGGTGGCGCGCATACTCGCCCCCCTTCGTGCGTAGCGCATCCAGTTCGGCCAGCGTCGATGCATCAATACGATAAACTTCACCATGTACTGTGCCTTCGCCGGGCACCGCGCCTGGATAGTGGCCCAGGCTGTACAGCTGATAATCGTTGACACTATGAGCGCCCAGCCACTGGGCGTTGGTCATCCAGTGGCTGTTGCCTTGTTTGCGTCGTAAACTGCCGTAAACAAATATTCGCATTGCTAAAACTCAAACTGATAGAGCAAATCGAGCGCCTGGTCAATGCCAGACACCGCTTCCACATATAGCCTAGGCATCAGGCGATAACGTAAAGTCAGCGTCGCCAGGGAGTCGAAAATACCGACCCCATATTTTACCTGCAGACCCGGCAGTACATAGCCGCTGACCACCACCTGGGAAGAGTCGCCTACCCCTTCGGTGTCCAACGCCAAATTGCTTACGCCAAACGTCTCGCCGATTTTACCCACAACCTGACCACTTTGTGCAACCCCCATTCCAATAAGCATTGAGGTCATCGCGGCGCTATCGCTCTGTCCGCTGCTCAAACCCTGGCCGCGCAGCAGATAAGACAGCGCTTCCTGCTGGGACATCACCGGGTCAGAGAAGATCTCCGCTTTCGGCTGATCGGCGGAGCCGGTGACGCGAACGCCGGCGATCACATCGTCTTCGGTAGCATCCGGGTTACGAATCGCTTCGATATTCAGCAGCGGCTGATCCGGCGGACCGGAGAACAGCAGCTCCCCTTTGCGAACAATCAGATCCTGACCATAGGCGTGGAAGCGGCCGTCCGGAATATTGATCTGCCCGTTGAGGCCCAAGCCTTGCTTGTCCTGCGCCACTTTCAAATCACCGGTCAGACGCGCTTTCAGACCAAAGGCTTCCAGACGCACGTTGTTGCCGACGTGAATCGTCAGGTTGCTGTTGATCGGGATACCGGCGCTCTGCTGATTAATCGGCTTGAGGTTTTTATCCAGCATCACTTCATCAGAGGAGACGCCAACCGCGCTCTCCGGTACCTCGTTAACCACGATCCGCGCCCAGGGCACATCCACTTTACCGTCGAGGTTGAACAGGCTTGGCGTGGCGGTAAACACCACGTCCGGCGACACATCGAGACGCACCATCGGCGGCACGGTGATCCGCACTCGGCTGCCTTTCGCCGCAATTTGCGCCCGCCAGTTATCGATCTGCGTCCAGTCCGCGTTACCGCTCAGCGCAATCTGCCCCTGGCGGGTGTTCACCGTCCCCTGCAGGGTCGAGCGCGTGCCGTTGAAGTTCATCGACAGCTGGCTCGGCTGCATATCAAACGGCATAAAGTTGCCATCGATATCCACCCCGCTCAGCTGCATCTGGCCAAACAGCTGCGGGCTTTTCACGTTGCCGCCCAGACGCAGGCGGGCGTTGAGCCTCCCCTCGGCTTTTTCACCACGGGCGAAAATCGGGTTGATCATCGCCAGCGAGAAGTTGCTGATATTGACGTTGCCGCCGAGGTTACGCCGCCCCTGCGGATCGGTGACCTGTACCTGCCCATCCAGCTGACCGTTGTTGGTCAGGCGGATAAGCCAGCCCAGCTCGGCGCGATTGTTATGCAGGTCGGCGCTGAGGTTCAGCGTATCGAACGCTACCGGCAGCGGCGCGTCGTTGACCACCTGGGTCACCTTGACGTTGCGCCCGCTGAGGGTCACTTTGCCCTGCGGCAGCCCCTCTTTGGTGGTGTCCCAGCTTACATCGGCATTACCGGTAAACACGCCGCTCGCCTGGGTCTCCTCTGGCATAAACGGCTTAAGCATCGCCAGATCGAAGCGGTTGAGATTCACCCGCGCCCGTCCGCTGGCGCCCGCGTCAATGGTTTCAGGCACGCAGAGCTCGGCGTTCGGGTTGGTCCAGCAGTGTGGCCCGATGCTGATTTTCTGCTCCAGGTTGCGGTAGTCCAGCGCAATACTGCGCGTCAGCGCCACCGGCCCCACCGGCGTCTGGAAGCGGGTATCGCTTAGCGAGCCTCGCCAGCGTTCGGCCTGACGATCGAAGCTACCCGCCAGCGTCAGCTGGCCGGACACCGGATCGCCCTGCACCCGCAGCCGCAGCTCATGCTGCTTTTCGGTGCCTTTGGCATTGAGCTGCACCAGGCTGATATTGACCCCCGGCTGGCTGATGCGATCAACCCGCACGTCCAGGTTGCCGCCAATCTGGTCGGTGGATTTCACATCCCCTTTGACGTTGACCTGAGCGATAGTCAGCTCCTGCCAGCGTAACGCCCGGGCGGTGATGTCGGCCAGCAGCTGCGGCGCATCGACGGTGCCGCGCACTTTCACCAGCCCCTTCGCCGTTCCGCCGAGCCCCGGCAGCGCATTATCCAGGTGCGGGGCATCGATGGTGGCGTCGAGATTAAGATCCTTCACCCCCAGTTCGCCTTTGATATCGGCGCTGTTCGGGCCTAATGCCAGGTGCAGTCCCGGGATTTTCCACTGCAGATAGCTGTTCCCCTGCAGCGAGCCTGATACGTCCACTTTGTTCTGTTTCACGTTGCCGGTAATTTTCAGCTCCGGCACCGACATCTGCCAGCTGCCGCCGTACAGGCTGCCCTGGGTCTTGATCATGCCGTTGAGCTTCGACGGCCAGTCCGGCACCTCTTTGGCGGTGTTGATCCCGTCGAGGGTCAGCTCGCCGCGCCAGCTGATCGCCTGCTGCCAGTCGAGCAGCGCCTTCAGCTCGGTTTTTCCTTCCAGGGCGTTGACCGTCAGCTTGTCGAGGTTAATCTGTCGCTCATTACCTTTGGCGTTGAGGGCGATTTTCGCCGGCGGCAGTGACTGACCTTTCACCGCGGTGGAAAAGGCCAGCGCGTAGTCGGTCATTTTGCCGCTGAATTTCAGCTGAACATCGTCAGCCTGGAACTGCTTCTCGCCGCTGAACGGCCAGGCGAGCTGCTTGCTCTTCAGCTCCATATTGAGCGGCAGCCCGGCTTCCGCCAGCTGCGCATCCGCACGCAGCGTGGCCGCCACCGGCCCGCTTAAGTCCACCCCGACCTTGAGCGTTTTACGCACTTCGCCGCCCACCTTCAGCTGCACCTTCTCCCCTTTCATCGGGTCGACGTTCAGGGTTCCGGCGAGGGTAATGTCCACCGGCCAGTTATCCTGCAGCTGCGCGCTGCCCGAGGCGGTGACCTTACCCTGATCGGCGTCGATATCGAGGGCGTCGAGCTTCATCTGACCGTCGATACTGCTGACTTTCAGCAGCAGGTTATACACGGTGATGTCGGTATCGCCGGTGAGGCGCAGTTGCTCGCCGCGGAACGACTGAATGTTGAGGTTCAGCGGCAGGTGCACATCGGTCATTGCCGGCAGTACCGGCTGCGAGAAGAGGTCGGTCATCGTCTCGCCGAGCGGTTTTTCCTGCGGCTGCGGGTTGTCGATTTTCGGCTCAACCACCTGCTCCTGCGCCACTTTCGCCACCTTCGGCAGGGCGATCAGCAGCCCCTGCAGCGAGGTCGGCGTCAGGGTCAGGTTTTTCTCCTGCCAGTTCAGGCCGGTGGAAAAATCGCGTACAGACACTGCGGTATCGTCGATTTTGACATTGACGTTATGCAGCGCGACGCGACTGAGGGCGATCGGATAAGGGGTGGAGAGATTCAGCGGCCCGCTGTCCTCTTCCTCGACCGGCGCGGCGGGCGGCATCTTCTTCGTATCGACAGCAACGTAAATATCGCGCAGCGCGATGTCGTTTACGCACAGGCTGCTGTCCCACAGGCAGCGCAACCGGACGCTGAGGTGAAACTGACCGGCGGTGACCGCCACGCCGGGCTGCTCGTAGCGGACATTATCGAGGGTTAAATCACGCCAGCCGCCGGTGACTTTGCCGATTTCCAGCCCCGGCACCCAGCGATCCGCCGCTTTGAACACCAGATGCAAGCCGGTGGTGGTCCCCACCAGGAAGCCGACGGTGCCCAGCAGGAGCACCAACACGATTAAGACGCCGAGGCTTATCTTCTTCCATAAACTCATAATTCAGGCCCCAGACCGATGTAAAACTGTAAACCATGTTCGTCTTTGTCGCCGATCGGCCGGGCGATATCCAGCTTGATCGGCCCCACCGGCGACTGCCAGCGCACGCCCACCCCGGCGCCGGTTTTGAAATCACTCTCGCGAATATCGCTGACCGCTTCGCCGCTATCGACAAACACGGCCCCCCACCATTTACCACTGACGTTGTACTGATACTCCAGCGATCCGGTGGCCAGCTTTGAGGCCCCGATCAGCTTGCCGTCATCGTCCTTCGGCGAGATGGATTTGTATTTATAGCCGCGAATACTGCGGTCGCCCCCGGCGAAAAAACGCAGATCCGGCGGCACCTTGTCAAAGTTGTCCGCTTCGATCCAGCCCAGGTTGCCGCGCACCACAAAGCGGTGGCGGTCATAGAGGGTACGGATCCAGACGTCCTGGGCCTGCATCACGATGAAGTTGATGTCCGAGCCCCACATGGTGTTGGAGTAGTCCACGGAGTAGCGCTGGGAATCGCCCCAGGTTGGCATCAGGCCGCCGCGGGAACGGGTACGGTTCACCGAAACCCCGGGGTAAATCAGCATGGTGGTGTTGGTGACGTTCGCCTGGGTAAAGTGGTCCAGGCTCCAGCGCAGGTTGATCGCTCGCTGCCAGCCGCTCGACATCTCCCAGAAACGCGAGACACCCAGGGTGGTAGAGTCGGCCTGGGTGTCATTAAGGTCAGTGCGCTTAAAGCCGCCCTGCATCAGATAATATTGCTCCAGAGGGCTCTTCAGCAGCGGGACTTTATAGGTGAAGTCGAACTGCTGCTCCGGGGCGGAGAGGCTGACGCTGGAGGTCAGACTGTGGCCATAGGAGTTTATCCACGGTTTTTTCCACGTGGCTTTCACCCGCGGCCCGACATCGGTTGAATACCCTACCCCGGTTTCCACGGTGTTCTCTTTGCGTGGCGAGACAACGCCCTGCAGAGGCAGCACCTTGGTTTTCCGTGACTTAGCGAAATCCGGCGCCACCACCACCGAACTGAACCAGCCGGTTGCCGCCAGGCGGCGGTTTAGCTCAGCCAGATCCTGGGAGGTGTAGTAATCGCCCTCTTTAAACGGCACGAGGTTTTGCAAATATTCATCGCGAATTTGCGATCCAGAGAAGGTGACGTGGCCAAAGCGATAGCGCTCGCCGCTGTTGTAATCGATATCCCAGAATGCCTGATGACGATCCAGGGAGACCCCAAGCTGGCTTTTGTTGAACTCACTGTCAAAGTAGCCTTTGCGCAGGGCGACGCGGGTCAGCGAGCTCTTGAAACCGTCGTAATCACCGTGGTTCAGCACCGTCCCGATGGCCGGGCGCGTTTTCAGCAGCGCCAGATAGTCGCTGTCGGTGCGGGCGCCGCCGCGCAGAATTACTTCAGTTCCGCCAATGCGCACCGGTTCACCCGGGGTCACTTTAGCGATCAGCACCTGACGTCCCCTTTTCGGCGGCGGACGCAAATCAAATTCAATCGTCGGCTCGTAATAACCCAACGCTTTCAAACCTTCGCGAATGGCGTCATCCACGCGCGCGCGAAAGCGGCGATCCGGCGTGACTTCATCGCTCTGGATGGTGGAAAGCTGGGCGCGAACGTTTTTCTCCAGCTCCCCGGATAACCCCTCAACCTGCAAACGCACATTCGCTGCGCTGGCGATCCCGCTGACCAGCAAAAGGCTGGTGACACATAACTGGCGGATTTTTAGCACATTTTCTCCTGAATATCCCTGTTTCCCCCGACAGGAAACACTGGTGCCGCTCCACGGCTTAACAAAACCCTAACAACTTAGGGTTGAAAAAGTGGCAATAACCCAAATAATTCTTATGTATTAATCTAGACGTATTACGCGTATTTATTGTGTTAAAAGACACGCTTCGTTACAACCTTAACGACGAATTCTGTATTGAGAGGCCCACCGTGAGTCTATTTGATAAAACGCATCTTGTCGCCCAGGCGGATGCGCTGCCTGGACGCAATACCCCTATGCCAGTGGCGACGCTCCACGCAGTTAACGGCCACTCGATGACCAACGTCCCGGCGGGGATGGAAGTGGCGCTGTTCGCCATGGGCTGCTTCTGGGGAGTTGAGCGCCTGTTCTGGCAATTGCCGGGGGTTTACAGCACCGCTGCAGGCTACACCGGCGGCTATACGCCGAATCCGACCTATCGCGAAGTGTGCAGCGGCCAGACCGGTCACGCGGAAGCGGTACGCGTGGTTTACGATCCGCAGGTGATTAGCTATGAGCAGTTATTGCAGGTGTTCTGGGAAAACCACGATCCGGCACAGGGTATGCGACAGGGGAACGACCACGGCACCCAGTACCGCTCGGCGATCTACCCGTTGACGCCGGAGCAGACGGAGGCGGCAAAGGCCAGCCTCGCGCGCTTCCAGGCGGCGATGAACGACGCGCACGATACCCGTCACATCACCACCGAGATCGCCACCGCCAAACCGTTCTACTATGCCGAGGACGATCACCAGCAGTATCTGTATAAAAACCCGCACGGCTATTGCGGCATCGGCGGCATCGGCGTTTGCCTGCCGCCGCAGTAAGCGCGCAGCGCCTGGCCGCCAGCGCGTGTTAATCAGAAAAGACCGGGCCCGCAGGGAAGTGGGCCAGAAATGCCGTCACGGTTAACAACTCGCGCAGAGACGGGAACGTTATCTCTTTTTCTGCCAACGCGTGGTCAAAGGCGATCAGCGAATCTATCCCTCCCCGCCCGAACACGCCCCCTGCCCAGAGCATTCTTTGCGCCTGGTCCCGCGCCCATGCGCTTTCACTACGCCAGGCAAGGATATGCAGCAGAGCCTGTAATAAAGAGGCGACGTGGGTACGCTGCTCTTTAACCAGCCGGCGGTAAACCGGCAGAGCAATGCTTCTTATCACATCAAAGCTCTCCCAGGCCGCATCGTCTTTAAGCAGCTTTCCCGCCTCTTCGCACAGGCGGTTGTGAGTGAGAGTCTCTCTTTTTTCCACTGCCTTTCCGGCGGCCATCACCACCCCACCCAACAAATAGAGCGACTCGGGTAATAGCGGCAACACGATCCGCCGTTCCATGGCAAGCTGCTGTCCGGCATAAAGACAAGTCACCAGTATTTTCTGCACATTGTATTGTTCGCTGAGGCTCTCAATGATGCCTAGCGCCGGGGTCAGGTGATTCACTAAATCAATCGCCCGTATCGACCTGAGGATAATACTGCTCTGTTCGGAGGTCTGTATTCTTTGGATATCCAGTAACACGGTTTCTTCCATTGCCTTATTCCTCTGTTACATTGCCAGTACGTACTTGAGCATCACCCCGGCGGCGATCGCCGAGCCGATCACCCCCGCCACGTTCGGGCCCATCGCGTGCATCAGCAGGAAGTTCTGCCCGTCCGCGTCCAGACCCACCTTGTTCGACACCCTGGCCGCCATCGGCACCGCCGACACCCCGGCGGAACCAATCAGCGGGTTGATTTTGTGTTTACTGAACACGTTCATCAGCTTCGCCATCAGCACCCCGGCGGCGGTCCCCACGCAGAAGGCGATCACCCCCAGCACCAGGATCCCCAGCGTCTGCGGCTGCAGGAACTTGTCCGCCACCAGCTTGGCCCCCACCGACAGCCCGAGGAAGATGGTCACGATGTTGATCAGCGCGTTCTGCACCGTGTCGCTCAGCCGCTCCACCACCCCGCTCTCGCGCATCAGGTTGCCGAAGCAGAACATCCCCAGCAGCGGCGCGGCGTCCGGCAGCAGCAGCGCCACCAGCAGCAACAGCACCGCCGGGAACAGGATCTTCTCCCGCCGGCTCACCGTGCGCAGCTGTACCATGCGGATCTTCCGCTCCTTATCCGTGGTCAGCGCCTTCATGATCGGCGGCTGGATCAGCGGCACCAGCGCCATGTACGAGTAGGCCGCCACCGCGATGGCCCCGAGTAATTCCGGCGCCAGCTTGCCCGACAGGTAGATGGCCGTCGGGCCGTCGGCGCCGCCGATAATGCCGATGGCCGCCGCCTGCGGCAGGGTGAAGCTGATGATGCCGAAGTAGTTCAGCGTCAGCGCCCCGAGCACGGTGGCGAAGATCCCGAACTGCGCCGCCGCCCCCAGCAGCAGGGTGCGCGGGTTGGCCAGCAGCGGGCCGAAGTCGGTCATCGCCCCGACGCCCATAAAGATGACCAGCGGGGCGATGCCCGAGCCGATCGCCACCTTATAGAAGATGGCCAGCACCCCGGCGGAGTAGCCCATGTCCACCGCCAGCGTCTCCATCTGCCCCTGCACCGACGGCAGGGCCAGGGCCAGCGCGTCCTTAATGGCGTGGACGTCCGGCGCGCAGTGGAGCTTCGCGGCAATCACCGCCAGCTGCGCCGGGTCGTGGTGGGCCAGCAGGCTCTCCAGGGCGGTGAGCGCCAGTCCGGCCTCCGGGATGTTCGACAGCAGGCCGCCGAAGCCAATCGGCAGCAGCAGTAACGGCTCGAACTTTTTCGCGATGGCCAGCCACAGCAGCAGCAGGCTGACCAGCAGCATGATGGCCTGGCCGGCACCGAGGTGCATCAGCCCCATGCCCTGAATCAGGGCGTTCAGACTTTCCATTTGCGCTCCTCGTCCTTACGCCAGGGTCAGCAGGGTGTCGCCGACCGCCACCGCGTCGCCGGCTTTCACCGCGATACCGCGGACGGTGCCGGCCTGCGCGGCGCGGATTTCGGTTTCCATCTTCATGGCTTCCAGAATCAGCAGCACGTCGCCTGCGGCCACCGTCTGGCCTTCACTGACGATGACTTTCCAGATGGTGCCCGCCAGCGGGGCGGTCACCGGGGTGCCGGCGCCGGCCGGGGCGGCGGCCTGAACCGGTGCGGAAGACGGGGTGGCCGCCGTCAGCTGGCTGATATCGCCGCCGTCGCTGACTTTGACCACGAAGGCCTTTCCTTCCACTTCCACGGTGTAGATACCGGAGGTGGCGGCTTTTACCGGCGCGGCAGATTTTGCTTCTTCCACCTGCGGCACCGGCTCAAAGGCCGCCGGGTTGTGGCGGTTCTCAAGGAACTTCAGGCCGGGCTGCGGGAACAGCGCCACGGTGAGCACGTCGTCGATGGCGTTCTGCGCGAGGGTGATGCCCTTCTCCTGCGCCTGGCGCTTCACGTCGGCTTCAAGCTCCGCCAGCTCCGGTTTCAGCAGGTCCGCCGGGCGGCAGGTCACCGGGGCAGCCCCTTCCAGCACGCGGGCCTGCAGTGCCGCGTTAACCGGTACCGGCGTATGGCCGTATTCGCCCTTCAGTATCCCGGCGGTTTCCTTCGCGATGGTTTTGTAGCGCTCGCCGGTCAGGACGTTGAGCACCGCCTGGGTGCCGACAATCTGCGAGGTCGGGGTCACCAGCGGGATGAAGCCAAGGTCCTCGCGCACGCGGGGAATTTCCGCCAGCACCTGGTCGAGTTTGTCCGCGGCGTTCTGCTGCTTCAGCTGGCTTTCGAGGTTGGTGAGCATCCCGCCCGGGACCTGGGCGACGAGGATACGGCTGTCGGTACCTTTCAGCTGGCCTTCGAAGGCGTGGTACTTTTTGCGCACCTCGCGGAAGTAGGCGGCGATGCTCTCCAGTTTGTGGATATCCAGCCCGGTGTCGTGTTTCGTTCCGGTGAGCGTGGCCACCAGCGCCTCGGTGGCCGGGTGGCCGTAGGTGGCGCTCATGGACGAAATCGCCGTATCCACGCCGTCGACCCCGGCTTCAATGGCCTTCAGCAGGGCCATCTCCGCCATGCCGGTGGTGGCGTGACAGTGCAGGTGCAGGGTGACGTCGTAGCGCTTCTTGATTTCGCTGACCAGCTCATACGCCGCCCCCGGCGTCAGGATACCGGACATGTCCTTGATGGCGACGGAGTCGACGCCGGTCTCCAGCAGCTGTTCGGTGAGGTCGAGCCAGGTCTGCAGGGTGTGGACCGGGCTGGTGGTGTAGGAGAGCGTGCCCTGGGCGTGGGCGCCGTGGCGGCGGACCGCCTGCAGGGCGGCTTTCATATTGCGCGGGTCGTTCATGGCATCGAAGACGCGGAAGACGTCCATGCCGTTTTTAACGGCGCGTTCGACAAAGCGCTCCACCACATCGTCGGCGTAGTGGCGGTAGCCGAGCAGGTTCTGGCCGCGGAGCAGCATCTGCAGCGGGGTTTTCGGCATCGCCTTTTTGAGCTCGCGCAGGCGGACCCACGGGTCCTCGCCGAGAAAGCGGATGCAGGCGTCAAAGGTGGCGCCGCCCCAGCACTCCAGCGAGCGGTAGCCAACGTCGTCGAGCGCAGCGGCGACGGGCAGCATATCGTCGAGACGCAGACGGGTGGCGAACAGGGACTGGTGGGCGTCGCGCAGGACGACATCGGTAATGGCAACAGTCATGAATTCCTCCGTGAATTAAGGGTGAAGACGGCGATGGTGGTGAATGGCGGCGACAATCGCCGGCTTCAGGCGGGCGAAGTCGTCGGCGGGCGCGACGGCGGCCGGCGCCGCGCTGGGGGCGGCGGACGGCTCAGGAAACAGGCGGTTGACGGCGAGAGACATTCCCCGGATGGCAAAGATGAGCAGCAGCAGGAAAACCAGCACAAAGCCCATGCCGAGACACATCAGGGTGAAGCCTTCGCCTAACAGGACGGCATCATTCATACCCCACCTCAAAACATGGCAGAAAGAGAGGACATAAATTTAGGTAAGGTGTTAATCAGGGCGACGAGAGTGAGTAACAAACAAAAGAGATAACTGATCGCCATACATATTTGTAATAACCTTGGCGTCTTATATCCTTTATTAATATCCTTTCGCCACAGCAGCAGGCAGATAAACAGACCCGCGACAGGTGTCGACACCGCCGTTGCGACATTCGCTAAGTAAATTAACTGCACCGGCGATCCGCCGAAGCTAAAGCAGATTAACCCCGCGACCACCAGCACCACCATGGATCCCCACTGGACCGCTTTACTCTCCAGCGCAGTGGATTTATTGAACCCCGAGTTGAGCAGGACAACCCCACGCTGAGTATTACCCAGTAAAGATGAAAACCCCGCGCCCAATAAGGCGATACCCATGATGTATTTTGCCGCGCGCCCCATGCTTGGCGTTAATAAATCAGCCAACTGCGTCGGCGTATTGATTGATATCCCTTGAGGAAAAAGCACAATCGCCCCCACCAGAATAATGGCCCCACTGATCAGCAGCACACCGATAATATGGGCTACGGTATCCGCCACCATCACGCCATTAAAAAGGTCATCTTTTTTCCATTTTTTCTCTTTGCCAAGGTAAGTGCCGTAGATCCCGGTCGTCAGGGAGGCATTGGTACTGATAAAGCCCAGCGCGGTGACTAAACTCCCCGCAGGAAAGATCCAATGCGTTAATCCTTCCCCGCTGGCTTTCCAGTCTGGTCCCCCCGTTCCCACCAGCGTGATATAAAAGGCGATAATCATTGCCACAATACAAATAGTGATCCCTTTTTCGACTTTGGAATAAACGCCTTTAGAGAAATAGCAATAGATCATCACCGCAATCATAATTAACGCACCGAGCTTCCAGTCAATGCCGAAAACAAGATTCATTCCGGCCCCGGTCCCTGAGATATTCCCCATGGTAAAAAAAAGACAGGCTAAAAAAGTGGCCACGCCTACAAACCCCGAAGCGACTTTACCGTAATAGTGTCGTATCGCCTCTATTGACGGCATCCCGGTGAGCATGGAGATACGATAGGTCGTCAACATAAACGTGATCCCCATAAAAGCAATGGGGATCAGCAGCCATAGCAGAGAATAGCCATAGTCCGCCCCTAACATCGACGCAGTGGTAATCGCGCCGGGGCCAATCACGACTCCGGTAAGCACAATTCCCGGACCGATGCGGCGAATTAATTGAGAGAAGGGAAGTCTTTCTATTTGTGCGGGTACAGCGGTAGATGTTTTTTCTAAATTACTCATGACAGCCTCATTATAGTATCTTTATAAAATATTATACGGCCACACTGATATACTGAATAAAACCTGATTATCCTTATTAAAATCAACCCGTATTCATAATGAATACGGGCTTGGTATTCAAATAATAAATTAAATAACCGCTTTTTTAATGCCTGCGGCATGGATAGCCGCTTTGATCTCTTCTTCTGCGCCCGGTTCCAGCGGCAACAGAGGTGACCGAACAGTAGCGTGTTCCAGAATGCCACGTTCAACCAGAGCATGTTTCAACGCCACGGTACCTTCCATATGCGAGCCGCGGTGATAAACGGCCTTGGTAACCGGCAGCAGACGGTCGTGAACCGCTTTGGCCTTCACATAATCCTGCGCTTTACCGGCCTCCAGCAGTTCCAGCAGGAGTTCAGGGGCAATATTGCCATATCCCACCAGGAAACCATCAATATCGAAGGCAGTATGCAGCAGGTATTCATCATGACAGCTGAGGATCTGTAAATCAGGGCGTTCGCGACGAATAACCGGAATTTCCGTATCCCAGCGGCGCATATTACGCACCCCATTTTTCATCGCAAAGACCCCCGGTTGCGCGGAAATATCCAGCATCGTTTCGAGGTTATAAGTGGCTTTAGTGACATCCGGATACTGGAAAAGAATAAGAGGCAATCCACTCTCTTCATATACCACGCGATAACGATCCTGCGGCGCCCCTTTTTGGTAGCCAAAACGCAGCCAACCGTGTGAAGGATACAGCAGACCTGCGGAGGCCCCGGCTTCCACGGCACGCTGCGCTTCCAGCGCCGCCACTTCCGTCCCTTCGCCAGTAATCCCGGCGATGACCGGTACACGGCCGTCGGTCGAGTCAACAAAACTACGGATAACGTCAGCCTGTTCCTGCTGAGTCAGGAAGGTGCCCTCCCCGGCGTGTCCCAGAACCACCAGGCCTTTCACGCCTTTTACGCTACCCAGCCAGGAACCTAAACGTTTGATGGCTTTATGATCGATGCGGCCATCGCGGGTGAAAGGGGTAACCGGTGCTGGAACAATTCCACGCAAATCAAGTGCTTTCATGTTAACTCCTTACAAATTTCAACAGATAAAGATGATAAACTCTCTTTCTTGAAATCGATTGCAGGAACGATTGCAAGTGAATTGAAATGTCTTCCCTTTACTCCACAAGATCAAGGGGACTCAGCGAATAAATGCAATTGGAATCACAAAAATGGGCGGGTTAAAAGTTTATCAAGTTACATTACGTGATCTATTTCCCACATTGCGTCTGGCGCTCCTCCACGCCATTTAAGTTGCGTGGAAGAAATAACTACGAATACAATCGCAACTGAATTTAAACAGGAAATCGGTCATGGGAAATCAATCATCTCCAGAGCACAATGGAAGAACCATTACGATGCAGGATGTGGCTCGCGCCGCCGGCGTGAGTGTTTCAACTGTTTCGCGCGTGCTGGATGAACGTCTCCCCCCGTCCCGCAGCCCTTCGGCTGAAAAAATACGGGAAGCGGCGAAGCAGTTGGGCTATCGACGTGACTACGTGGCGTCCAGTTTGCGCCGTGGCGATACGGGCACGATAGGCGTACTGGTCCCGCGATTGACCGATACCGTCACGGCGATGTTCTATGAAGCAGTCTCTCAGGCCGCCGCGCGTCAGGGCTATTTCACGGTGGTGGCAACCTGCGGCAACGATCCAGACACGGAAGAGCGCGCCACACAATCTTTACTGGATCGCCGGGTCGATGGCCTGATCCTCTCCACCTGTCGCCTGGATGACCGCCTGCCTCAGCAATTGCGGGAGAAACAGATCAACCATGTTCTGGCGCTGCGTACCGACGGTATCAGCCCATCCGCTATTGGGGATGACGAACTGGGAGGCTATCTGGCGACCCGCCACTTACTGGATCTCGGCCATCGGGAAATCGGCATTATTGCCGGGCCCAATTTTTCATCGAGCACCTTAAACCGGCAAAAAGGATTTTTGCGAGCCATGCAGGAAGCGCAGGCCGAGGTGAATCCGCAATGGTGGCGAGATTCCGACTTTACCATTGTGGCCGGTGAAAACGCCGGTTATGAAATCCTGAATAGTCCGGCGCGCCCCAGCGCCATTTTCGCCGTCAATGATGACCTGGCGATCGGCGTGATGGCGGCGGCACATCGACTCGGGCTGGAGATAGGCCGCGACGTTTCGCTGGTAGGTTATAACGACATTCCGTTAGTTAGTCGCCTGCCGATCCCTTTGACCTCCGTGAAGACACCGCTCGATCAGCTTGCCAGCCATGCCGTTGAATTACTGCTAAGTCATCATGTGGAAAACCCCCAGCGCTACTCGTTACCCACCCTGATTCCGCGCGCTTCCACGCGGCCTTATCGCTAAGCGGCGCACGTTCCCGACCCGAAGGCGTGCCAGGGCCGGGAACGTATTCAATATAATTCCGGAAAATGTCAGTAGATATTGTTTCCCGCTCGTCAGGGCGAGATTTTATAGCGTAAACGTCATGCCGATACGATATCGTGATTCTGAAATTTTATTTTTGCCATCATGGTAACCCTGTTTATCAAGATAATCATATTCGATATAGGGACTAAACCACTCATTCCATTTATAGCGTAGCGTTACGGCATTTTCTGTCGCCGAAGATTTATCATTATTATATTTATAGTCATCGTTGACATGTCGATAGACCGTGCCTTGATACAGGGCACTCCATTGGGCATTAAATTTATAATTAACATATAAATCCAGGCGGTTGACGCTGTCCTGATGTGACTCACCGACGCTATTAACCGTTTCGTAAGTGTTGTAGTCATAGCGATAACGGAGTCCAAAGGTGAGATCGGGAGTCGCTTTATAGTTAATGCGAAAATAAGGACGTAGCTGGGTGCCTTTACTGCTCCAGTGATAGATACCGCCTGGCTGCAAGGCCCATTTTTCAGCGAATGGCCAGCTATAGTTAACCTCTATTTCATTGTAATCGACGGTACTGTCGCCAAAGGAGTGGGACGCATCCGTTTTATCAGTGCCATTTTTTCCCTGATGGTTATTTTTGTTGTTTTTATTATCCATTTCCATACTCGCCCACCAGCCATTCTGCCACCCCTGACTCACTTTATAGCGGGATTCATAAGAGTGACTTCCCGCCCGATATCCGCCTCTGACATCGAAAGTCAGCGCGTGGCCGGCGGCAGGTAACCCCAGGGCGACACATACGATCAAAGCTATTTTCTTATGCATATTTTATCCCTAAAATTAATCATTTTTAAATGAAACGGAAAATAATATGACGGTATTTAAATATGTTAAAATGAATGTGAAATCGTTTGCGGTATCGTTTTCAAACGTGATTATCATTCTATTACTGAAGTGAGGTGGTCAAGCCGCTAAAAATACCAATGCTATTCTCATCACACATTTCCCCCGGTTTTTATCCTGGCGTATGCATTTTTGTGATCCACTCCGCGCCCGTTATTACCGCGGCCGGGCGGCACTTTCCTCTGGCCGCACCGCCTTTTCCGGTGAAAATAACCCGTTGCGCCCTGTACGCATAAGTACGCTTTTACTACGACCTCTCGTGGTGAGATAACCGCGTAATTAACAATGATTAATCAATGCTCTGGCGATTTTGCTGACTGTTACGCTATACTAGCCTCTGAAATTGCCCGCCTGCGTCTGTGAGCGGGTGTTCAAGTAGCTTCCTTATAGTTCGATCAACTTCCCTTCCGAGGATCTGGCCTCAACGGTCAGAAAAGATATGTTAAACAGTATTTTAGTAATACTCTGTCTGATAGCCGTCAGTGCTTTTTTTTCGATATCGGAAATCTCACTGGCCGCCTCACGTAAAATCAAACTGAAACTGCTGGCCGATGAAGGCAACGTCAACGCACAGCGGGTGCTGAAGATGCAGGAGAACCCGGGCACCTTCTTTACCGTCGTGCAGATTGGCCTCAACGCCGTCGCCATTCTTGGCGGTATTGTGGGCGACGCGGCTTTCTCACCGGCGTTTCATAGCCTGCTCAGCGGGTATATGTCACCGGAGCTCTCCGAGCAGCTGAGCTTCATCATCTCTTTTACCCTGGTCACCAGCTTGTTCATCCTGTTTGCTGACCTGACTCCGAAACGCATCGGTATGATTGCGCCCGAAACTGTGGCCCTGCGCATCATCAACCCGATGCGCTTCTGCCTGTTAGTCTTCCGCCCGCTGGTGTGGTTGTTTAACGGCATGGCGAATATGATCTTCCGCATCTTTAAACTGCCGATGGTGCGGAAAGACGATATCACTTCCGACGATATCTATGCCGTGGTCGAGGCTGGCGCGCTGGCCGGGGTACTGCGCAAGCAGGAGCACGAGCTGATTGAGAACGTCTTCGAGCTGGAGTCCCGTACCGTTCCTTCCTCCATGACCCCGCGTGAAAGCGTCATTTGGTTTGATTTACATGAAGACGAGCAGAGCCTGAAAAATAAAGTGGCCGAGCACCCGCACTCAAAATTCCTCGTCTGTAATGAAGATATCGACCACATTATCGGTTACGTCGATTCCAAAGATCTGCTGAACCGCGTGCTGGCGAACCAGAGCCTGGTGCTGACCGGCGGCGTACAGATCCGCAACACGTTGATCGTGCCGGACACCCTGACCCTGTCGGAAGCGCTGGAAAGCTTCAAAACCGCCGGGGAAGACTTCGCGGTGATCATGAATGAATACGCGCTGGTGGTCGGGATCATCACCCTTAACGATGTGATGACCACCCTGATGGGCGACCTTGTCGGCCAGGGGCTGGAAGAGCAGATCGTCGCCCGCGATGAAAACTCGTGGCTAATCGATGGCGGTACGCCGATTGATGACGTGATGCGCGTGCTGGATATCGACGAGTTCCCGCAGTCCGGGAACTACGAGACCATCGGCGGCTTTATGATGTTTATGCTGCGTAAAATCCCCAAACGCACCGACGCGGTGAAGTTCTCCGGCTATAAGTTTGAGGTTGTGGACATCGATAACTACCGTATCGACCAGCTGCTGGTGACCCGCATCGATAACAAGCCAACGGTGCTGGTGCCCAAGCAGGCGGAAACGGCGGAAAGCCAGAACGCCTGAGCCTCACCTTTTCTCTCTCAAGGGCGGATGACCATCCGCCCTTTTTTTATGGCCCGAATGTGAAGCGGCTCACGCCCCTCTGCCGATAGCAGATTACTCCTGCTCGATAGCGAAACGTTCATGACTCCCCAACGCGCAAAAAGGTAACGTTGCTCGCGTCTACACGATCATATTCCTGAATAAAGGAAGCGAGGGTTACCATGATAACGTCAAATAAAAATTACTTTATCAGCTGTCTGTTTTTCCTGTTCTTCTTTATAGGCTGGGGATGCTGCTACCCCTATTTATCACTGTGGTTGACGGAAACCATCGGTATTAACTACACCGACGTCGGCCTGGTCTATTCTTTCACCGCCATTGTCGCCGTCTGCGTTCAGCCATTATTCGGCTTCATCTCCGATAAACTGGTATATCGTAAGAATCTGATGTGGATGCTGGCGATTATTATCACGTTATTCGCCCCTTACTGGATTTATGTCTTTGCTCCCCTGTTAAAAATAAATGTGTTCCTCGGCGCGCTGGCTGGCGGCCTTTATATTGGCATGGCCTACGGCGCAGGCTGCGGGATTTGCGAAGCCTACATTGATAAAGTCAGCCGCGCCTCCGGCTTCGAATTTGGCCGGGCGCGGATGTTTGGCGGCATCGGCGCCGCGATCGGCACCTTTGCGGCAGGAAAACTCTACGGCATCGATCAGAACATGATTTTCTGGTTGGCCAGCGGCGCAGGCGTCTGCCTGCTGATCATTGTCTGGAAAATGCAGATCAACGCCCACCCGCAGCAGGGGTTGCTGTCCGGCAAAGCCTCGCCGGTTACCCTCCACGATGCCGTCTCGCTGTTGAAAATTAAAAAATTCTGGTTCTTCGCCCTCTATGTCATTGGCGTCGGGGCGGTCTATGAAACCTATGACCAGCAGTTCGCTATCTACTACAGCCATTTCTTTGAGAGTAAAGCCCGGGGCGCAGAAGTCTTCGGTTATTTAACCACGGGTCAGATTTTCCTTGATGCCATCGTGATGTTCTTTGCGCCATGGTTCGTGAATAAAATCGGTCCGAAAAATGCGCTGTTATACTGCGGGCTGATTATGAGCTTGCGCATTATCGGCTCCGCATGGGCTATTGGCCCGGTCTCCATTAGCCTTATTAAACTCCTCCACGGTTTTGAAAGCTCGGTGCTCCTCGTCGCGGCGCTAAAATATATTACCGCTAACTTTAACCCTCTGCTGTCAGCGACCGTTTACTTAATTGGCTTCCAGTTTTCGAAAAGCTTTAGCTCTATTTTTCTCTCGACCGGCATCGGCCATATGTACCAGAGCATGGGCTTTACCAGTAGCTATATCGTACTCGGCGGTATCGCGCTGTGCTTCACGCTTATTTCTTTTATTACGCTGGATAAAGCGCGTGTCTTCTCTTCACAACCAGTGCCCGCGAATTAATGTCAGGAGGTAGTGTGTATGTCTCATTTATTTTATGGCGTGGCGTATTACGATGAATATATGCCGGAAGATCGGCTGGCTAAGGATATCGCCTTAATGCGCGAAACCGGCATTAACGTGGTGCGTATTGCCGAGTCCACCTGGAGTACGCTGGAACCTGAAGAGGGCCAGTACAATTTCTACCATATCGACCGGGTGCTCGAGGCGATGCATGAGGCCGGCATTGCGGTCATCGTCGGGACGCCCACCTACGCGGTACCGGCCTGGCTGGCGGCGAAACATCCCGATATTCTGGTCACCACCGTCGTGGGGCAGCAAAAATATGGTCCGCGGCAGATCATGGATATCGTCAATCCGACCTTTCGCCGCTATGCCGAAAAAATTATCCGCACGCTGATGGCCCATGTGCAGCACCATCCGGCGATTATCGGCTGGCAACTGGATAACGAAACCAAGCATTACGACAATATTGGCCGCTATATGCAGGAGGGCTTCGTGCGCAGCCTGCAGGAGAAATATCCTGACCTCCGGCAGCTGAATCGCGATTTCGGCCTGGATTACTGGAGCAACCGTATTGACCGCTGGCAGGATTTTCCGCCGGTGGAGAACACCATCAACGCCAGCCTCGCCTGCGCCTTTTCCCGCTATCAGCGCCAGCAGGTCACCGAGTATCTGGCCTGGCAGGCGGCCATCGTTCGGGAATACGCCCAGCCGCACCAGTTCGTCACCCACAACTTCGATTTTGAATGGCGCGGTTACTCTTACGGCGTGCAGCCGCGGGTCGACCATTTTGCGGCGGCGCAGGCGCTGGATATCGCCGGCGTCGATATCTATCACCCGAGTCAGGCGCACCTGACCGGACGGGAAATCGCCTTTGGCGGCGCCATCACCCGCTCGCTTAAGCCGGGCCAGAACTACTTCGTGCTGGAAACCCAGGCACAGGGCTTCGCCCAGTGGACCCCGTTCCCGGGCCAGCTTCGTCTGCAGGCATTCAGCCATATCGCTTCCGGCGCCGCCATGGTCTCCTACTGGCACTGGCACTCGATTCATAACGCTTTCGAAACCTACTGGAAAGGGCTGCTCAGCCACGACTTCTCGCGCAACCCAACCTGGCAGGAAGCCACCACTATCGGTGCCGATTTCGCTCGCCTGTCGCCGCAGCTGGCGGAGCTGAAGGCCGAAAATGACGTCGCGTTGCTCATAAGCAATGAGGCGATGGACGCCCTCAATCACTTCCGTCCCGGCGATGCTGAGGGCAACATTTATAACGATATCTTCCGCCGCTTCCACGATGCGCTGTATGACCACAATATCAGCCTCGACATCATCCACGATGTGAACGAGGAAACCTCGCGCTACCGGGTGCTGATCGTTCCTGGTCTGTACGCCGCCGATGATGGCCTGCTAACGCGGATTAACGACTATATCGCCCGGGGCGGCAGAGCGCTGATCGGCTTTAAATCAGGCTTTAGCGATGAAAACGTCAAGGTGCGCAGCAGCGCGCAGCCGGGGATTTTGCGCCAGAGCTGCGGCGTCAGCTACAGCCAGTTCACCCTGCCGGAAGCGACGACGGTAAGCTCTTGCTGCGCAGAGATTGATTGCCGCAATGACAATCAGGCTGAGCTGTGGATGGAATTACTGACGCCCGACGACGGGACCCGCACCCTGCTGCGCTATCAGCATCCGGCATGGGGCGAATACGCCGCCGCAACGACGGCGGATTATGGTCAGGGTCGCGCCCTGTACGTTGGCTTTCTGCCGCAGAAGGGCCTGATTAGCCAGCTGTTTGATGTCCTGACGGCGGACCTCACGCTGAACTCGCGAACTTCCGCCTATCGCTATCCGTTAGTGGTTAAAAAGATGCGTAACCGCGCCGGAAAGACTATCCACTTCCTGTTTAATTACTCCGGCAAGGCGCAGGAGGTTATCAGCGAGACCGCGGGTACCGCGCTGTTGAGCGGGGAGGCAGTAGACGTCGGCCAGCCGTTGCGCCTCGAGGCCTGGGAATTTACTATCATCGAAAGCTAACGACGCGACGAGGCTCAGGTGGGAGAGAGAATGGAACTGGATATCAATGAGCTACTCAATTTCTCGCCATTGATGAAAACCTTTACCTTCAATGCCTGGGTCGTCGCGGGCTTCACGCCGATTACCCGCGGTTCCACACTGGACTACTACATTAACCGCCCGCAGGGGATGAAAGGTTACATCATTAACCTGACCCTGCGCGGCCAGGCGCGGGCGAAAGCGGGCGATGGCTTCCTGCTGTGCCGGGAAAACGATCTGCTGCTGTTTCCTCCTGGCGTTCCCCATCATTACGGCAGGGACGAACACAGCGAGTATTGGGACCATCTGTGGATCTACTTTATCCCCCGCCCCTACTGGATAGACTGGCTGAAGTGGGACCAAACCACCCACGGTATCGGCAAAACAACCATTAACGATCCCGACCAGCTCCAGCATCTGCGCGATCTGTTCTACGAAGTGATACGCCATCACTCTGCGTCCGTACCGCTGTCAGAAGCGCTGGCCATGAACGCGCTGGAAAGATTAATTCTCCGCTGTTTTCAGCAGCAGCCCATCAGCAATCGCCATGCCCACGATCCACGGATTAACGCCATCTGCGACTATCTTAACGCCCATATTGCGCAGGAGGTAAAAATCGAGACCCTGGCGGCGATGGTGTTTATCTCTCCTTCACGTCTGGCGCACCTTTTCAAAAATGAACTGGGGCAAACGGTCTATGCGTGGCGGGAAACGCAGCGCATCAACCGCGCCAGGTGGCTTATTCAAAGCACCTCGCTCCCGCTTAACAAAATTGCTTTATCGGTGGGCTACAGCGATCCGGTCTATTTCACCCGCTTGTTTCGTAAACATAACGGCATCCCACCGGGCGAATATCGCAAACGCTATGCGGAAATGAAGGGCTAAAAACATCAACGGCTCCCATCGGGAGCCGTCTTTTACCTACTACGTACTGCTACGTTTCAGGTTATGCCATCTCAGTTTGCAGACGCAACACCTGACGATTGACTTCGGACATCACTGACAGATGCAGCTTGTCCTTGACCTTCGGGATAAGGATTTTGCCCTTATCAAATTCAAATGCGCCAACGTCCTTGATGTACAACCGTCCACGAAACAGGATCTTCACGTACTTCGCCACTTGCAGCGGATTGTAGCGTTGGAAAATTTTCATTCTTCTCTCCTGCCAGGGTTACGCTCTTGTGGTGCCACAGTTAGCCCACGTCTCGGGAGCGCAAATTTTAATGCCCTAAAACTATAGTCCAGAATCTCAGAGGGACCCAGTATGTATAAGTTTATTTACCCTTTGATGACAATAATTCAGAATTTTCGTTTCAGACATACGATGAAGTAAGTATAAGTCGCCGTTTTTGTACGGATTTGTGCGTCAGCACGCAAACTGGCATCCTCATTGCGGGTAATCGTCGCCAATCGCACTTATGATTAAACGAGACCAAGTGGTCGGATCACCTGCACAATAATGATTAAGGATTCCGCATGACTCTACGTAGCATACTGGCCGCCTCGTTACTCCTCTTCCCGCTGCTGGCCTCAGCGCATAACTTTGTCGACGGCCAGCGCGTGGCGCCGGTCGGCGTCGCGGATCGGGGAGAACTTATTCTGGATAAGGATAATTTTAGCTATAAAAACTGGAATAGCGCGCAACTAGCAGGAAAAGTGCGGGTGGTCCAGCACATTGCCGGCCGCTCGTCAGCAAAAGAGAAAAATGCCAACCTGATCGAAGCGATTAAAGCGGCAGGTTTCCCGCACGATCGCTATCAGACCACCACCATCGTTAACACCGACGACGCCATTCCTGGCACCGGCATGTTCGTACGCAACAGCATTGAGAGTAATAAAAAGCTCTTCCCGTGGTCGCAATTTATCGTCGACAGCAACGGCCTGGTGCGAAAAGCCTGGCAGCTGGACGAGAAGAGCTCGGCGATCGTGGTGCTGGATAAGAACGGGCGCGTGCAGTGGGCCAAAGACGGTGCCCTCACCCAGCAAGAGGTGCAGCAGGTAATCGACCTGCTGCATAAGCTGCTTAATAAATAGAGACCCGGAAACCAGGGTTTAAGAAGGATTCACGCGGCGTGTAGTCGAGGGTTTTCCCCTGCCAGTCGTGAACATGCGCCCCGGCGGCGACCGCGACCGCATGGCCGGCGGCGGTGTCCCAGGTGCTGGTCGGCCCGAAGCGCGGATAGAGCTGGGCCTGACCTTCCGCCACCAGGCAAAACTTCAGCGAAGAGCCAATAGAGGTGGTCTGGTGCTCGCCCAGTTGCTCAAGATACTCCTGCAGCTCTGGATCGTTACCGTGGGAGCGGCTGATCACCACCAGCGGCGGACGGGCATCGCGAACCTGGATCTGCTTGCGCACGCCGCACTCTTCTTTCCAGGCTTTACCTTTTTCCGCGCTGTACATCACCTTCATCACCGGCGCATAGACGACGCCCAGCGTCGGCTTGCCGTTTTCGATCAGCGCGATATTGACGGTGAATTCGCCGTTACGCTTAATAAACTCTTTGGTGCCGTCCAGCGGGTCGACCAGCCAGTAGCGCTGCCAGTGCTGACGTACCTCCCAGGCCGGCGGGTCCTCCTCGGAAAGAACCGGGGTGTCAGGATCCAGCGCTTTCAGACCGCTGATGATGACGTTGTGCGCTGCGATATCCGCCGCCGTGACCGGAGAATCATCTTTCTTGCTGGCGACGTTGATCGGCTGGTTTCCATCGTAGACTTCCATGATGGCATCGCCCGCGTTCCGTGCAAGCTGACATACTTGTTCTAACATTCTCCACCTCGTCTGGTTACAGTGGCGTTAACTCGTTGTTTTATTTATATCGCATCACCGCGAGTTCCGCTATCTGTGATAACGATGGCGGTTTCTCTGCCCGCTTTTCTGGCAAGATTCACATTTCTGTAAGCAACAGAATATAAATACATTTTCTACTGTGCTATCGCTCATAAAAAAAGGACGCCTCTGATGATTAAGTTTAGCGCAACGCTCCTGGCCACGCTGATCGCCGCCAGCGTCAACGCCGCGACGGTCGACCTGCGGATCATGGAAACCACCGATCTGCACAGCAATATGATGGACTTTGACTATTACAAAGATGCCGCCACGGAGAAATTCGGCCTGGTCCGTACCGCCACCCTGATCGAACAGGCGCGGGCAGAAGCGAAAAACAGCGTGCTGGTGGATAACGGGGATGTTATCCAGGGGAGCCCGTTAGGCGACTACATGGCCGCGAAAGGGTTGAAAGAAGGCGATGTGCATCCGGTGTATAAGGCGATGAATACCCTGAATTACGCCGTCGGCAACCTGGGCAACCATGAATTCAATTATGGCCTCGACTTCCTGCATAAGGCGCTGGCCGGGGCGAAATTCCCCTACGTGAACGCCAATATCATCGATGCCAAAACTGGCAAACCGATGTTTACGCCGTACCTGATCCAGGATACCCGGGTCGTGGACAGCGATGGTCAACCCCATACTCTGCGCATCGGCTATATCGGTTTTGTGCCGCCGCAGATCATGACCTGGGATAAAGCCAATCTCAGCGGTAAAGTGACGGTCAACGACATTACCGAAACCGCGCGTAAATACATCCCGGAGATGCGCGCGAAAGGGGCTGATGTGGTAGTGGTGGTCGCGCACTCCGGCCTTTCCGCCGATCCGTATCAGGCGATGGCAGAAAACTCGGTCTACTACTTAAGCCAGGTACCGGGCGTTGACGCCATCATGTTCGGCCACGCCCACGCGGTGTTCCCGGGTAAAGACTTCGCCAGCATCAAAGGCGCGGATATCGCCAAAGGGACGCTAAACGGCGTACCGGCGGTGATGCCGGGAATGTGGGGCGATCATCTCGGGGTGGTCGATCTGGTGCTAAATAACGACAGCGGTAAATGGCAGGTGACGCAGAGTAAAGCCGAAGCGCGGCCTATTTATGACGCGGTGGCGAAGAAATCGCTGGCGGCGGAAGATAGTAAGATGGTGGCGGTGCTGAAAGCCGACCACGACGCCACTCGCGAATTCGTCAGTAAGCCGATCGGTAAGTCCGCCGACAATATGTACAGCTATCTGGCGCTGGTGCAGGACGACCCGACGGTGCAGGTGGTCAACATGGCGCAAAAGGCCTACGTCGAACACTATATTCAGGGCGATCCGGACCTGGCGAAGCTGCCGGTGCTCTCCGCCGCCGCACCGTTTAAAGTCGGCGGGCGTAAAAACGATCCGGCGAGCTTTGTCGAAGTGGAGAAAGGTCAGCTCACCTTCCGTAACGCCGCCGACCTCTATCTCTACCCCAACACCCTGGTGGTGATGAAGGTCAGCGGGAAAGAGGTTAAGGAGTGGCTGGAATGCTCTGCCGGACAGTTTAACCAGATCGATCCCACCAGCAGCAAGCCGCAGTCGCTGATCAACTGGGACGGCTTCCGCACCTATAACTTCGACGTGATTGACGGGGTGAACTACCAGATTGACGTCACTCAGCCGGCCCGCTACGACAGCGAGTGCCAGCTGATCCATCCGCAGGCAGAGCGTATTACGCACCTGACCTTCAACGGTAAACCTGTCGATCCGCAGGCCACTTTCCTGGTCGCCACCAATAACTATCGCGCTTACGGCGGCAAATTTGCCGGCACCGGTGAGAGCCATATCGCCTTTGCCTCACCGGATGAAAACCGTTCGGTGCTGGCGGCGTGGATAGGCGCGCAATCGAAGAAGGATGGCGCGATCCATCCGGCGGCGGATAACAACTGGCGTCTGGCGCCGATCCCCAGCAACACACCGCTGGATATTCGTTTTGAGACCTCACCAGGCGACAAAGCCGCGGCGTTTATCAAAGAGAACGCGCAGTATCCAATGCGCCAGGTGGCCACCGATGATATCGGCTTCGCTATTTATCAGCTGGATTTGAGCAAGTAATGCCTGTTCCCCGGCGGCGCTGCGCTTACCGGGGCTACAAACCGGAGCTGACGGGTAGCCCGGATAAGGCGCCAGCCGCTATCCGGGAATATCTCCCCGGTGGCGCTGCGCTTACCGGGGCTACAAACCGGGGCTGACGGGTAGCCCGATGTGATGGACACCTCCCACCTTACGGCATCAAAGTGCCAGACTGAGGTGTTAACCCCAGATCCCCGGAGGAGGTGTCCATCATGAATATTAAACGTATTGGTCTCGACCTGGCTAAAAATATCTTCCAGATACATGCCGTGGATCACCATGAACATGTTGTCCTGCGTAAAACCCTGCGCCGGGACCGCATGACCGCCTTTTTCTCTCAACTCTCTCCCTGCCTTATCGGGATTGAAGCCTGCGGCGCCGCCCACTACTGGGCCCGCGAGCTGACCCGTATGGGGCATACCGTACGCATTATCCCGCCTCAGCGGGTCAAGTCCTATCTTAAAGGGCAGAAGAATGACGCCAACGACGCGGAAGCTATCTGCGAGGCTATCAGCCGTCCCGGAATGCGCTTTGTGGCCATGAAGACAGAGCGGCAGCAGACGCTGCAGGCAGAGCACCGCGTCCGGGCCCGGCTCGTCCGCGCCCGGACAGCCCTGAGTAATGAGATGCGGGGACTGCTGGGTGAGTTTGGTCTGGTACTGCCGGTGGGAATAAGGCAGCTACGTAAGGCATTGCCGGAGATACTGTCGCAACAAGAGCTGTGGGATGACCGCTTTATCCGCCTGCTGAGCGAACTGGCGGAAGAGCTGCAGATGCTGGATGAGCGGGTCGCCCGCCATGACAGGCGGCTTGAGCAGTCAGCACGGGATGATATCCGGATAAAAAGGCTGCTGGCGATAGAGGGTATGGGGCCGGTGGTGGCCAGTGCGCTGGTGGCGGCGGTCGGCGATGGCAGACAGTTCAAAAGTGGTCGGGAGATGGCGGCGTATCTGGGTCTGGTCCCGCGGCAGCACTCCAGTGGCGGGAAAGCGCGGCTGGGGTCTATCAGCAAACGGGGAGACAGTTACCTGCGGACGCTGATAATCCACGGTGCGCGTGCGGTGCTGAACGCGTGTCAGAATAAAACCGACAGACGCAGCCAGTGGCTGAAGGCGTTATCGGAAAGGCGAAACCGGAATATCGCGACGGTGGCGCTGGCGAACAAGAATGCGCGAATAGCATGGGCGATACTGAGCCGCGAAGAAGATTACCATGGGTTACAGGCCGCCGGTTAACCGGCGGCCTGTAACCCATGCAGTAAAAGAGCAATAACCTGCCGTGAGAGTGCAGTCAGCAAAGTGTGATGAGTAACAGGTAAGACCGGCATCTGTCATTCCGACTTATCCGAAGGCTCCCTGGAAAACAAAGCCGCTAGCCCGAATGGAAACAGATGCGCAGATAACATCATGGCCCGGATACGACGGTATCGTAAGAGAGGCCGGATATACGAACGCACCTTACCCCGTTACACAAAATGCAGAGATGACTTGCATAACGGGAGGTGTCCATATACGGATAAGGCGCCAGCCGCTATCCGGGAATATCTCCCCGGTGGCGCTGCGCTTACCGGGGCTACAAACCGGGGCTGACGGGTAGCCCGGATAAGGCACCTGCCGCTATCCGGGAACATCTCCCCGGTGGCGCTGCGCTTACCGGGGCTACAAACCGGAGCTGACGGGTAGCCCGGATAAGACGCCCGCCGCTATCCGGGAACATCTCCCCGGTGGCGGGGCGACAGGGAGTGATACATTTTTACTCCCCGTGGTTAGCCAGCACCGCAGGCAGATTGATCTCGATCCAGTCCGCCAGGGCGGCCACCTTCTCGCTCACCTGCAGGCCGAGCGGCGTCAGGCTATATTCAACGTGTGGCGGTACCACCGGATAAGAGATACGGTCGATAAAACCATCCTGCTCCAGGGCCTGCAGCGACTGCGCCAGCATCTTTTCGCTGACCCCACCCATTTTGCGCCGCAGATCGCTGAAGCGATGGGTCCCCTCGCGCAGCGCCACCAGAATCAACACGCCCCAGCGGCTGGTGACATGTTTAAGCACATCGCGCGACGGGCACTGTTCCGCGAACAGGTTGCCGGTGCGCAGTTTCTCGCTCAGCGTCGATTCGGTCATTTCACACTTACCTTTTTGTACGTACTTACTAAAAGTTAGTTAAGGTGGTAGCTTACCACAACTGCCAATAAACACGAAGGAGAAGTCCCATGATCGCCCTTACCGGTGCCACCGGCCAGCTTGGCCACTACGTTCTGCAAAACCTGCTTAAAACCGTTCCTGCCAGCCAGATTGTGGCGATTGTCCGCAACCCGGCCAAAGCCCAGGCGCTCAGCCAGCAGGGCGTCGTTGTCCGTCAGGCCGACTATAGCGACGAAGCGGCGCTGACCGCCGCGCTGCAGGGCGTGGATAAACTGCTGTTAATCTCCTCCAGCGAAGTCGGTCAGCGCGCCGTTCAGCACCGCAACGTCATCAACGCCGCTAAAGCCGCCGGGGTAAAATTCATCGCCTACACCAGCCTGCTGCACGCCGACACCTCGCCGCTGGGCCTGGCCGCAGAGCATATTGAAACCGAGCAGATGCTGTCCGACTCTGGTATCGCTTACGCCCTGCTGCGCAATGGCTGGTATACCGAAAACTATCTGGCCAGCGCACCGCCGGCGCTGGAGCATGGCGTGTTTATCGGTGCCGCTGGCGAGGGTAAAATTGCCTCCGCCACCCGCGCGGATTATGCCGCCGCTGCCGCCCGCGTTATCGCCGGTGAAGGCCATGAAGGGAAAATTTACGAACTGGCGGGTGATAACGCCTGGACGTTGAGCGAGCTGGCTGCCGAGCTGAGCAAGCAAAGCGGGAAAAACGTGGTTTATCAAAACCTCAGCGAAGCTGATTTCGCCGCCGCGCTGAAAAGCGTTGGTCTGCCAGCCGGGCTTGCCGATATGCTGGCGGATTCCGATACCGGCGCGTCGAAAGGCGGGCTGTTTGACGACAGCCGCACCCTGAGTACGCTGATCGGCCGTCCGACCACCTCCCTTGTTGAAAGCGTGAAAGGCATTCTGTAACCGCCCCTCTCAGCTTTTGCGGTTGCGTCCCGGCGGTTCCTCTCCCATATTGAAGGGGTAACCGTCGGGAGGCAGGCATGCAGGGCGTACCACCCCAATTTAGTGATGAAAAAGACCGCGCGCGCTTTCGCCATCTCGAACAGCTGCCCGGGGTAGAGCTTTACCACGCCCATATCTCCCGTTACGCCTTTGAACCCCATACCCACGAAGCCTTCGGCATCGGCGTGATCGAGCAAGGCGCGGAGCGCTTTCGCTACCGCGGCAGCCAGCACATCGCCGCCGCAAACGCTATTGTCACCATGAATCCCGACGAGCTGCACACCGGCGAAGCGGCAACCGCCGACGGCTGGCGCTACCGGATGATTTATCTGGAGCCGGACCGTCTGGAAGCCATCACCGGGGTGCGCGACTGGTGGTTCAGCGAGGTGGTTCGCGAGGATCCCCTGCGTTCCCGACAGATTGGTCAGCTGATTTATGGCCTGTGGCATAGCGACGATCCGCTGGCCCAGCAGGGAATGCTGCTCGACCTCATCGACACCTTCCGCCCTCTGGCCCACTATGCCTCGGCGCAGGGTGAAGCCGGGCATCGCTTCGACCGCGTGCGCGACTACCTGCACGATAACTATATGCGCCCCATCACCCTCGACGAGATGGCGCAGGTGGCGGCGCTGAGCCCGTACCACTTTCAGCGCCAGTTTAAAGCCCACTATCACGTGACGCCCCATCAGATGCTGATGGCTATCCGTCTGTGGCGCGCCAAGGCGTTTCTCACCCACGGCATGCCCGCCGCCGAAGTAGCGATTGCCGTCGGCCTCACCGACCAGTCCCACCTGACCCGCGCCTTCACCCTGCGTTACGGTATTACGCCGGTGCGCTATCAGAAGCAGGTCGCCAGGCGCTAATGCGCAATCTCATACAATATTCCTGCCCGCCCCCCTTCTACACTGCAGACAACGGTAATGACAACGGATGCAATGATGATTAGTGGTGTGCTGTACGCCCTGCTGGCGGGGCTGATGTGGGGGTTAATTTTTGTCGGGCCTTTGCTGGTACCAGAGTATCCGGCGATGCTGCAGTCGATGGGACGCTATCTGGCGCTGGGCCTGATCGCCCTGCCGCTGGCGTGGCTCGGGCGCGGGCGCCTGCGCCAGCTGAGCCGGCAGGACTGGTGGACCGCGCTGGGCCTGACAATGATGGGGAATCTTATCTATTACGCCTGCCTGGCCAGCGCCATTCAGCGCACCGGCGCGCCGGTCTCCACCATGATTATCGGCACGTTGCCGGTGGTATTGCCGGTCTTCGCCAATCTGCTCTACAGCCAGCGCGACGGGAAGCTGCCGTGGCGGCGCCTGTTTCCGGCGCTGGTCTGCATTGCCCTCGGCCTGATCTGCGTGAATGTCGCGGAACTGCGCCAGGGGCTGCCTGACTTTAGCCTGTGGCGCTACGGCTCCGGCATCGCACTGGCGTTGGGATCGGTGGCCTGCTGGGCCTGGTATGCCCTGCGCAACGCCCGCTGGTTGCGGGAAAATCCGCATCAGCCGCCGATGATGTGGGCTACCGCCCAGGCGCTGGTGACGCTTCCGGTTTCGCTGGCCGGTTACCTCGCCGCCTGCGTCTGGCTGCACGGTCAGCAGGCCGGGTTCCCCCTGCCCTTCGGCCCGCGCCCGGCGGTGTTTATTACGCTGATGCTGGCTATCGCAGTGCTCTGCTCATGGGTCGGCGCGCTGTGCTGGAATATCGCCAGCCAGCGGCTGCCGACGGTGATCCTCGGGCCGCTGATCGTCTTCGAAACCCTGGCCGGGCTGCTGTATACCTTCCTGCTGCGGCAAAGTTTACCGCCGTTACTGACCCTGAGCGGGATCCTGCTGCTGGTGCTCGGCGTAGTCTCCGCCGTACGCGCCAGACCGGAAAAACCGACGTTGCAACCGCTGACGAACGAAAAAAAGTAGCCAGACCCTCTTAAGGGGTATTCCCTTGCCTTAAAGATGCATTTAAAATACATTTTATATTCCTGATGACGAGGTAACAGCTATGGCTTTCCGTGACCAACCTTTAGGCGAGCTGGCGCTGACCATCCCGCGCGCCTCCGCCCTGTTCCGTCAATACGACATGGATTACTGCTGCGGCGGCAAACAGACCCTGGCGCGCGCCGCATCGCGGAAAGCGCTGGATGTCGCGGTGATTGAAGCCGAGCTGGCGAAACTGGCCGAGCAGCCTCTCTCCCGCGACTGGCGCGCGGCGCCCCTCCCGGAGATTATCGACCATATCATCGTCCGCTATCACGACCGGCACCGTGAACAGCTGCCGGAGCTGATCCTGCAGGCTACCAAGGTTGAACGCGTCCATGCCGATAAACCGAACGTGCCGAAAGGGCTGACCAAATACCTGACCATGCTGCATCAGGAGCTTTCCAGCCACATGATGAAAGAGGAGCAGATCCTGTTCCCGATGATCAAACAGGGAATGGGCGCCCAGGCCGGGGGCCCGATCAGCGTAATGGAAAGCGAGCATGACGAAGCGGGTGAACTGCTGGAAGTCATTAAACACATCACCCATAACGTGACGCCGCCGCCGGAAGCCTGCACCACCTGGAAGGCGATGTATAACGGTATCAACGAGATGATTGACGATCTGATGGAGCACATCAGTCTGGAAAATAACGTACTGTTTCCGCGCGCCCTCGGCGGGAAGTAAAAAAAGGCGCCCGCAGGCGCCCTCGACATTGTCCGTCTTATTTGGCCACTCCGGGTGGCCTTTTTTTATTTCGCCAGACGTTTTTTGCCGGCAAACAGCCAGCCCGCGCCGAGCAGCACAAACCACAGCGGGGTGACCATCAGCGCTTCACGGGTATCGTCTTCCAGGGTCAACAGCACCAGCACAAAGACGAAGAAGGCCATGCACACCCAGCACATCACTTTACCCAGCGGCATCTTGTAGCTCGACTTCTCATGCAACTGAGGACGATTTTTACGATACGCCAGGTAAGAGCAGAGAATGATGGTCCAGACGAACATAAACAGGATTGCCGACACCGTGGTGATCATAGTGAACGCGGCAATCACGCTCGGGTTGACCATCAGCATCACCACGCCGCCCAGCAGGCACATGCAGGAGAAGGTTAAGCCCTTCGCCGGTACCGCACGCTTCGACAGCTTGGCAAACATCTTCGGCGCCTGACCATCCTGCGCCAGACCGAACAGCATACGGCTGGTGGAGAATACGCCGCTGTTGGCCGAGGAGGCGGCGGAAGTCAGCACCACGAAGTTAATCAGGCTCGCCGCCGCCGGCAGGCCGACCAGCACGAACAGCTCAACGAACGGACTCTTGCTCGGCACCACGGAGCTCCACGGCGTCACCGACATAATCACAATCAGCGCGAAGACGTAGAACATAATGATACGCAGCGGGATGGAGTTGATCGCCCGCGGCAGCGATTTTTCCGGGTCCTTGGTTTCTGCGGCGGTGGTCCCCACCAGCTCAATCCCTACGAAGGCAAACACCGCTATCTGGAAGCCGGCAAAGAAACCGCTGAGGCCTTTCGGGAACCAGCCGCCGTCATTCCACAGATGGGCGAAAGAGGCTTCGACGCCGGTCGGCGATTTAAAATGCATCATCACCATCACCAGGCCGACCACGATCAGCGCCACGATGGCGACGATTTTGATCATTGCGAACCAGAATTCCATTTCGCCAAACATCTTGACGGTGGCCAGGTTCAGGCCCAGCAGCAGCAGGATCACCGCCAGCGACGCAACCCAGTCAGAAAGTCCGGGGAACCAGAACTGCGCGTAGGCGGTGATGGCGACAACGTCCGCCATCCCCGTCACTACCCAGCAGAACCAGTAGGTCCAGCCGGTAAAGTAGCCCGCCCACGGTCCCAGCAGATCGGCCGCAAAATCGCTAAAGGATTTATATTCGAGGTTTGACAGCAGTAATTCGCCCATCGCACGCATCACGAAAAACAGCATAAAACCGATAATCATATAAACAAAAATAATGGATGGCCCGGCAAGGCTGATGGTTTTGCCAGAACCCATAAATAACCCGGTGCCGATCGCTCCGCCAATCGCGATCAGCTGAATATGTCGGTTTGTGAGATTTCGCCGTAGCGATTGTTCAGTCGGCTCCTGCTCGACAGCAGCGACTTTAACCTGATCTACCATGTGATTTCTTCCTGTTGTACCTGTCTGTGTTGTTCAGGCTCTGATGGCCTGTCGTCTGTCATTAACCCCAGCAAGGGCTAGTCGATATTAGGTAAGAATCGGAGGGATGAATACTATGATTTAGATATAATGTTAATTTTATGTTTAAAGTGAGTGTTATATCACTCATCTAACGCGAAATAGCTCACAAAAATACACCCATGCGTGATGAATGCAAAACATAATTCCAATTAATTTTTAACTTAAGGATTTTACGCTATTTTCATGGCTTCCCCTGCCGCGGGGGAAGAGGAAGCCGCTGCTGTTTAGATAATATCCAGCAGTTCAACTTCGAAGATCAGGGTACTGAACGGAGGAATCGATGCGCCAGCGCCGCGCTCACCGTAGGCGAGGTTGTGCGGGATTGTCAGTTCCCATTTGGAACCTACCGGCATCAGGGTCAGAGCTTCAATCCAGCCGCCGATCACGCCGGTTACCGGGAATTCCGCCGGTTCACCGCGAGCGACGGAGCTGTCGAACACAGTACCGTCGATCAGTTTACCGGTGTAGTGCACGCGAACACGGTCGGTACGCGCCGGGATCGGCCCTTCACCCTGGGTCAGCACGCGGAACTGCAGGCCGGATTCGGTGCTGTTCACGCCCTCTTTCTCGCGGTTTTCATCAAGGTATTTCTGACCGTCAGCGGCCATGGCCTGGAAACGCTCGCGACGTACGGCGTCAGCGCGCTCGTGGATTTCACGCAGCGCACGGTGGACGGCTTCCACCGGCACCTGCGGCTGGTTACCTTCCAGCGCATCGGCGATACCCGCCACCAGCGCTTCCGGCAGCAGCCCCTGCAGGCCGGATTCGCTCAGCTGTTGTCCAACCTGCAAGCCGATACCGTAACTTGCCTGCGCTTCGATAGTGTCAAAAGTTGGGGTTGCCATCGTTGTTCCTTTTTGGGTGATAAACATCAAGAGAAAAGCGTGCGAAAGCATAACAGCCATAGCGAAATGGGTAAAACTTTGTCGGCGGATGATGACAAATCTCAGCGAAACAGAAACAATAGGTGGCAGCAGGTTAACTTTACTTTGTTCCGGTCATCAGGACGTTAGCCATCTATACTCATATGCAGGATAAAAATATGCGGAGCAGGAGGAAAGCCATGCCCGGGCGCGTTGAACTGACATCTATTCTGGCGAAAATCTGGCACGCTCCGGATGATTTTCGCCTCCTGGACCCGCTGCCTCCGATGCACCGCCGGGGTATCATCGCTGGCTTCCTGTTAGTCATTATCGGTATTCTGCTCCCCGCCGACGATAACCAAAGCCCGGCCTCCACCAGCCGTGAAGCGAATCTGAACCTGCAGTCACAGTCCCAGCCGCAAGCTGGCGGCAATCAGGCCGTTCCCCTGCCGCCGATCACCAATACCCCGACCGTAAGCGATGCCGATCAGATGGCGCCCGTCGCCCCGGAGCCGATTCAGGACGAGCAGCCAGATCAGGCGCAGACGCAGCAGCCTGCTTCCCAACCGTATCAATCCTCGCAGCAGCAGTCCGCCCCGGGCATTGAGCAGCAGTGGCGGACCTATCGCATCGAGTCAGGCAAAACCCTGGCCCAGCTGTTTCGCGATCATGGGCTGCCGGCCACTGACGTTTACGCCATGGCGCAGGTTGAAGGCGCTGGCAAACCACTAAGCACTTTGCAGAGTGGACAGACGGTGCAAATTCGGCAGAACGCCAACGGCGTGGTCACCGGACTCACTATTGACACCGGCAACGGCCAGCAGGTGCTGTTTACCCGCCAGTCGAACGGCAGCTTCGTCCGTGCGCGATAGCGGAGAAGACGACAGCAAGCGTTACGCCGCCGCAAAATGAAAGGCGCTAAAAAGCAAAACGCCGGCACAAGGCCGGCGATTTGTTGTTACCAGAACGTCAGAGGCCGATTACTCAGCAACCACGTTGATGATAACTTTAGCGAATACTTCGCTGTGAACCTGGAAGTCCACTTCGTGCTCGCCAACGTTACGCAGAACGCCGTTCGGCAGGCGAACTTCGCTCTTAGCAACTTTAACGCCTGCTGCAGTAACAGCGTCAGCGATGTCGCGAGTACCGATGGAACCGAACAGTTTACCTTCGTCGCCAGCTTTGGACGCGATGGTTACGGATTCCAGGGCGTTGATCTGCGCAGCACGAGCTTCAGCAGCTGACAGAACGTCAGCCAGTTTGGCTTCCAGTTCAGCGCGACGTGCTTCGAAGAATTCAACGTTTTTCTTGGTAGCAGGAACAGCTTTACCCTGCGGGACCAGGAAGTTACGAGCATAGCCCGCTTTAACGTTAACCTGATCACCCAGGCTACCCAGGTTTGCTACTTTATCAAGCAGAATAACTTGCATTACCTTATCCTCTCAAAGTCGTATTAATGGACCGTGACCGATTACTGATGACGATCAGTGTACGGCAGCAGGGACAGGTAGCGAGCGCGTTTGATAGCGCGAGCCAGCTGACGCTGGTATTTTGCACGGGTACCGGTGATACGGCTCGGGACAATCTTACCGCTTTCGGTGATGTAGTTTTTCAGCGTAGCGATATCTTTATAGTCGATCTCTTGAACGCCTTCCGCGGTGAAACGGCAGAACTTGCGACGACGGAAATAACGTGCCATATGGCTAGTCTCCAGAATCTATCAATTCAATCTGCTCGGCATGCAGAACCATTTTGCTCAAGCCGTTCTTTGCCTTATGACAAGAGATGAACCCTCGAACGGTTACTGCGCTACCGACCGTTATACTGTGAGTAATGGCCTGGTTTTCGTGACCGCTAATAATAACGGGCATTTGACACCATGCCTGCCGGTGAAAACCGGCTTCCTCCTGCACTGAACGATGCTCAAGCACGAACTGGCAGTGAGGAATTCCTGACGGGCTGACCTTACGAAGTGGAGTCCTGCAAATAATGCCGGACAGCTCCAGACGGTTGGTCATCAGGATTACTCTTCAGAATCCCCAGCTTCAGAATCATCTGCGGTTTCGTTGGCGAAATCTTCGCGACGCTCACGGCGCTCGTCTTTCGCTTTAACCATCGGAGATGCTTCGGTAACAGCGTGCTTAGTACGCATTACCATGCTGCGGATAACGGCGTCGTTGAAGCGGAAGTTAGTTTCCAGCTCATCGATCGCTTCCTGCGGCGCTTCAACGTTCAGCAGAACGTAGTGAGCTTTGTGCAGTTTGTTGATCGGATAAGCCAGCTGACGGCGGCCCCAGTCTTCCAGACGGTGGATCGTACCTGCTGCTGCAGTAATTGCACCAGTGTAACGTTCGATCATGCCCGGAACCTGTTCGCTCTGGTCAGGATGGACCATAAAAACGATTTCGTAATGACGCATCGAATTGCTCCTTACGGATTATTCAGCCTCCTGTCTGGGTCAGCCGCGGCCCATGGAGGCAAGGAACGTGTTAAAGGGCGGCTGAAAAATTGACGCGTCATTCTAATGGCGGCCCCCCAGGAACACAAGCGGATTTGCACAAATAATTCGCACTAAGCGCCAAGCTGCGCTAAGTGGGTGATTTAAAATTAACCAATAAAGGAAGCGGCTTTTTTTTGAACAACTGCATCAAAAAAGGTCGCCATGCGATGAACGCGCAGCGATTACACTTATATCAAAGCCCAACGACCACAGGAGAGCCCCGAGTCAGTATCAGGACTGTCAGTCAGGAGCGTAGTATATGAAACTGAAAATCATCGCCATGATGGCTGCGCTTTTCTTCAGCGCCAACGCGCTGGCAGCTATCCAAATCACCGAACGTCAGGCCCGCAATATGGACGACGTGCAGAGCCTCGGCGTTATCTATATCAATCATAACATGGCCACTGAGCACGAGGCCGAACAGGCCCTTAGCCAGATGAGCGATGCGCAGGGGGCAAAATACTTTCAGCCCATCCTGATGCACGAACCAGAAACCAATGGCCCGCTTCGCGCCAGCGCGGTGATTTACCGCTAACGCCTGCCCCATTCTTCGCCTCTCTTCGCGAGGAGCGAAGAGAGGCTCTCGCCTAAACGCAATTGAGAATTATTTTACAAAGCGACTTATCAGCGTCATCGCAACCTGATTTAATCAGCCACTCGCCATTTGATAATCAGGAGTGATTGATGGTTCCGCGTTTCGCCACCTTAGGCCGTATTCCCAAAGGCGTTTGGGTACTCGGCGGCGTCAGCCTGCTGATGGATAACCACTGATTTAATTTTCATCGTTACCTGCAAAGTGGATAGCGACCATTTCGGATGCAGTTATTCAAAAAATTACCGCATACCGCTCTTCTCGTTAATTAATCATCAGTTATCCCTGCTCAGGAATGGCGTCTACACTTGCGGCATCCTGCATTCCGTCCGGCATCCTTACCCGTAGCCATTCGTCGCGATAAACCAGAATCAGCGTATTTCCCTGCCAGTTAAAAGCCATTCCTTGCAACCCACAATATTTCGGGCGCTGTAATGACACAATTCTCGTCGCGGTTGCCACCTCCCAGATATCAATTCTTGTTCCCGACCCGGATGGCTTTTCACAACCAGCCTGAGCATAAAAACGGCCATGGGCGGAGCGTGCGGTTGCATCAATGCTGTCAGAATTTTTCAGTTCTGCGCTAAAGCGCCATTTGCCGCTAAGGCTATCAATAAAATATGTCCCAATACTTCTTTTATTCAGATTATTCAGCGGAGGGAACAAATATGCATAATGTAACGCTATCCAGTGTGCTTCACGAGAACCCAGCGGTAGCGGCGAATTTCGGGCAATATCATCGTTCGATAACTTCATGACGAGCGTTCTGGGATCCCCTTCCGTACGGAAGGGAACCGAATACGATGATTCCGCTCTACCAGTCTTAGCGTTAAGTTTGACTAATCCATTGCTGTCTTCCAGCCAGAAATAGCCTGGCGTTGAAATACGTACCGCCTGAACGGAGTTACCGATGGCGTAATAATTACGGCATGTTCTGAAGATGACATTTTCCGTCGCCGGAAGGCGGGGATCCATACGCCGAAAAACCAGACACCCTTTTCCTTCGTCACTGTGATCAGTATAGTAAGCAACGGGCTCATCGTGCATATCGTTGAACCATGATGCTAATGAATAAGCGTCAGATTCTGTCTGCGCTGCGGTCATTGCCGTGATTTTATGGTTTGAGATATCCAGTGAGAACCATTGTCGCGGGAACGCTTCGAACCAGGCCTTTGCTCCCTGATGCACCAAGATTAACCTGGACAACCTTTTTCCTTGCCAGAGTTGGGTGACCTGCCGTGGATCTGCTGGTTTCGTGATATATAGTTCCGCCACTTTACTTTGCTGTTCTCGGTCGTAGCGTGTTGTCGCGAATAAGGCATTTCCTTGCGGAAGTTCCTGATAGCTCTCAATCGTTCGTGAATCGTCAGTATCGGGGAAGATATCGTTAAGTGCGATGGTTTCTACGCTAATCGTTCCGGATTGCGCCGCTTCCTGAGGTTGACGTTCAGGCGTTTTATCCTCTGCCGGCGTTGTTTTCACCCAGGCCAAAGCCGTTGAAGCCAACTCGCTGGTAATATTATTTTCTTTCAGCTGGGCCAGAACGGGTTTAATACTTTCAGCAGGCACAAATCGGTCGGTTAAATAGCGTTGCAGTCGCTGAATATTCGTGCCGAAAAGTGAAGAGTCAGCGAGCCGTGCCTTGCCATTTTCGGCGGCTTTTTTGATGGAATATTCCGGGTTTGGCGTTATGTCGCAGGTTGTTAATGTTAATGCGACTTTGGGTTGGCCAAAGACTAAACCGACATCCATTATTTGCATGTAGGTTGTGCGTTTACTGACTCCTGCGTTGTACGTTTTGCTGGCGATAATAAAAGGGATGTCCTGCTGTAATTCTGGTTGCAACTGCTTCGGATCTTTCCAGACACCCCATAGCAGGTGTTGCGATATTGCCCATTCGATTTTTTGTTCGCCTTCGGCTGGCGTGATGTCTCCCTCTTGCGCCGCCCGTTGTAGTGTGGGCGCGATAAATTGTTGCGCCAGACGCACGGCTATCTCCGGGCGGCGTGACAAGAGCACCTGTCCCCAATCTTTTTCCAGACGAATGATCGGCATTGATGTTGTCCGGAGTTTAAAATTTTCCTTTTCAAGTAAGCCAGATAATACCGGTGCCAGCGTTTGCCAGTTGCCGTCAATCAGCAGCGTCGCTTCATTCGCCGCCACACGTTTCTTGCCATCTGACCAGAGCAGAATATTACCATCACTGGCGGTATTGGCCGGGTCCCACTCTTTGCTTGGTATCCACTGCCAGCGAGTAAAAACCGGCGCTGGATCATAATCAACGTAAGTTGATAACCGGCAATCCCGTGGATGTGAGGCGGTTGCTGTCCCTTCGTCAACCAGAACCCAGGCCAGCAATGGCAGAAAAATAAGCGCCAGCCAAACATACCATTTTTTCATCAGCATTCCGTTGCTCCTGTTTCCCTGTCCGGACGAAGAGATCGTCCTTGGGAATCCTAACTGAAATGCTGGCAAAGATGAAAGCCGCCCTCCGCTCGCGGGGCAACGTTTTACGCCGGCGCGATGATTTGCGTGGTCACGCTCATCGGCATGCGCGTAATGCCGTCGGCCTATCGTCAGGATTAAAAACGGCTCCGGGGCCAGACCAGTTGCTTCACCCTGAGGTGAAAGCCCCGGAGCGCGTAACTTACTTCTGCCCGTAGTAGGCGTTTGGCCCGTGTTTACGCAGAAAATGTTTTTTCATCAGCCAGCTGTCGATGGGCTGCAGCTGCGGATTAATGCCGCGGGCAATCCACGCCATGCGCGCCACCTCTTCCATCACCACCGCGTTGTGTACCGCCTCGTGGGCGTCTTTGCCCCAGGCAAACGGTCCGTGCTGATAGACGACGATCCCCGGGGTATGCAGCGGATTGGCCTCGCCCAGCGTTTCAATAATCACCTGCCCTGTATTCAGCTCGTAGGCTTCATCCACTTCCTGCGCGCTTAGCGCCCGAGTGCAGGGAATATCGCCGAAGAAGTAGTCCGCGTGAGTGGTGCCGAGCGCCGGGATTGCCAGCCCCGCCTGCGCCCAGGCCGTCGCGTGGGTCGAATGGGTATGCACCACGCCGCCGAGGCTCGGATAGCGGCGATAAAGCGCCAGGTGCGTGGCGGTATCGGAAGAGGGGCGATACTGCCCTTCCACCACGTTGCCCTCAAGATCGACTACCGTCATATCCTCGACGGTCATTGATTCGTAGGCGACGCCGCTGGGCTTGATCACCACCAGGCCCCGCTGCCGGTCAATGGCGCTGACGTTACCCCAGGTAAACGTCACCAGACCATAGCGCGGCAGATCCATATTGGCCTCGAACACCTGCTGTTTCAGTTGTTGCATTACGCCGCCTCCATCAGGCCCGCGCGGACCATCCGCGCCTTCACCCAGTCCCGCGCTTTCGCCACTTCTGCGAGCGGGTCAGCGCTGGTTTCACTCCACATCTCAATCAGATAGGGACCGCAATAGCCGGTCTGCTTGAGCGTGGTAAAGCAGCGTTCGAAATCGACCACGCCTTCACCGAACGGCACATTTTTAAAGACGCCGGGCTTCGTGTCTTTGACGTGTACCGCCACGATGTGCCCTGTCCCGGCCTTCAGTTCCATCTGGACGTCGTTATCCCACGCCGACAGATTGCCCAGGTCAGGATAAAGCTGGAACCACGGATTATTCAGGTAATGGGCGTAGCCTAAGGCCTTACTGATCGAGTTCATCAGCGGGTAATCCATGATCTCCATCGCCAGCGTCACCTGGGCGCGGCTGGCCATCTCGACGCTCTCTTTCAGGCCATCACGAAAGCGGCGGCGCGTCTCATCGTTCGCCTGCTGATAGTAGACGTCGTAGCCTGCCAGCTGGATCACCCGGATCCCCACATCCTGCGCCAGGCGGATGGCTTTACGCATGATCTCCAGTCCCTGATGACGTACCGCGTCATCTTCACTACCCAACGGAAAACGGCGATGAGCGCTAAGGCACATCGATGGCACCCGAACGCCGGTTTCAGCCACCGCCTTAACCAGCGCCAGACGCTGCTCCGGGCTCCAGTCCAGCCGCGCAAGACGAGCGTCCGTTTCATCGAGAGACATCTCAACGAAATCGAAGCCCAGCGCTTTCGCCAGCTGCAGCCGCTCCAGCCAGCACTCCCCGGCGGGGAGCGCTTTTTCATAAATGCCGAGCGGAATGGATTTCGCTAACATAGCCGCTCCTTAACCCCATAGCTGGGCAATAGAGCGTTTAAACTGACGCGCCGCTTCCACCGGTGAGGCGGCATCGCGGATGCTGCGCCCGGCAATAAAGACGTGGATAGGGATCCCGGCGAACAGCGGCAGGTCTTCCAGCGCCAGACCGCCGGTGACGGTCACTTTGAAGCCCATATCGGACAGACGTTTAATCGCGCTGATATCCGCCTCACTCCACGCTACGCCTGCCGCCTGCGCGTCGCGGCTGCGGTGATAGACCACTTGCTGAATGCCTGCTTCACGCCACGCCTGCGCCTGCTCCCAGGTCCAGAAACCGGTCAGCTCAATTTGTACATCGCCGTTAAACTCTTTGGCGACATCCAGCGCACCTTTGGCAGTATTGATATCGGCGCAGCAGATCACGGTCACCCAGTCGGCGTTAGCTTCAAAGCACATCCGCGACAGGATTTTGCCGGCATCGGCGATTTTGGCGTCCGCCAGCACAATTTTATGCGGGTACAGCGCTTTCAGGTCGCGCACCGCGCGTACACCTTCGCCGACGCAGAGGATGGTGCCCACTTCAATGATATCCACCTCTTCGGCAATCAGACGGGTCGTTTCATAGGCGCTGGCCAGCGTTTGATTGTCCAGAGCGACCTGTAACATAGGTAATGACATGATAATGTTCCTTTTAAACAGCCGCCGCGGTGGCGTTTTTGATTAAATCCAGCACTTCCTGCTCGCTACGGCAGGCGCGTAAACGGTCGAAATTAGCTTCGTCATCAAACAGGTTAACGATCTGCATGATGCCCACCTCCTGGTGGGTGGTGGCGTCAACCGCCGCCATGGTGATCAGAATGTCGACAGGATCGTTATCTTCATGATTGAAAATCAGCGGTTTTTTTAGCGTTACCAGCGCAAAGCCGGTTTTCTTGACGCCCTCTTCCGGCCGGCCATGAGGCATCGCCAGGCCCGGCGCGATAACAAAATAGGGCCCGTGCTGCGCGACGCCGTCGAGAATGGCCTGGTAGTAGCGGGGTTCAACCACATCAGCGGCCACCAGCAAATCGACACCGATTTTCACCGCCTCCTGCCAGGTCTCCGCTTCCGCCTGCAGGCGAATGGAGTGGTTCTGCGCCAGGGAATCATGGAGTTTCATGACCGCTCCTTATTTCACATCCTGCGGGAAGTGGGCTTTAATCACCTCTAGCAGTTTTGGGCCAAAATCCGCCGGCGAAAGCATATTGCGCACGCCCACCACATATTTATTGCCAGTGACGGTAATTTCACCCGCGATATGAGTTGAAGCGATGATGATATCCGCGCCGTTCAGTTCGCTTTTGTATTCCCCTACCGCGCAGCTATTTACCGTGTGGTCGATATTGGATTGCGTCAGGAACTGGTCCACCTTCATTTTCATGATCATGGAACTTCCTTGCCCGTTACCACACACAGCCAGAATACGTACGGTCATAATCAGAACTCCTTATTGGGCAGAGGCCTCTGCCAGTTGTTTTTCCGCATCCTCCTCGGCACGCAGCGTGCGGCCGGCGAAGAACATATAAGCGAGTGCAATCAAGATGATGACGGCCATAAACGCCAGTCCGATGGAGGCGAAGCCCTGCATCATCGGCGGTGCGAGAATCGACCAGTCCGCCATCCCCATCCAGGCGCTCATACCGGTGAGCTTCACCGCCCAGACGCAGCCGAAGATTTCAACCATGCCCATCACCAGACAGATCTTGAGCGCCGCGCGCCAGCCGCCGAAGTGGTTGGCAAAGACGCCAATCGTGGCGTTGGAGAAGAACATTGGGATAAAGCCCGGAATAATCAGAATGGATGAGCCGACGCCAACCAGAATGCCGACGGCAATCAACTGGCCGATGGTGCCCCACATAAAGCCCCACACCACCGCGTTCGGCGCAAAGCTATAGATTGCGGCACAGTCAATCGCCAGCACCGCGCCGGGGATCAGGCGCTGCGAGATACCGTTGAAGGCTTCGGACAGCTCGGCGACGAACATCCGCACCCCTTGGGTAATAATGAAAATGGCCACCGCGAAGGAGAAACCGGTCTGCAGGATATAGACCGTCCAGTGGGTTTTCCCCGCCATCGCCTGTACGACATCGAGGCCAAAGGAGAGCAGGATGGCGCCGAAGAAAATGGTCATCACAATCGCGGTGGAGACGATGTTGTCGTGGAAGATATTCAGCCAGCCGGGGAGCTTAAGGTCTTCGACGCTCTCCTCTTTTTTGCCCAGATAAGGCGCCACTTTGTAGGCTATCCACGAGGCAAACTGCTGCTGGTGACCGATGGAGAAGCCGCAGCCGTCGGTGACCAGCTGAGTCGGCTTATACATCATGTTGGAGGTGATTCCCCAGTACAGAGAGACCAGCACCGCGGTGCAGATAATGGTCGTCCACATCCCGTAACCAAAGATAAAGAATGAGACCGCGATCAGCCCCGCCTGCTGAAACATGATATGCCCGGTGAGCATGATGGTGCGGATACCGGTAATACGGCGCAGCAGGACGTAACAGATGTTGAGCGCCAGCGCCAGGAGCACCGCGTATCCCACCCAGCTGTACGCCTCACCCATACGGTCAATGGTCGCCATCATTGAGGCGTAAGTGTCGGAAATCGCGCCATTGATGCCGTACACCTCTGACATTTTCGCCACCACCGGCTTAAAAGTACTGGTGAGAATGCCGGAGCCGGCTTGTAACAGCATGAAACCAATGATGGTTTTGATGGTGCCTTTGATAATCACGCTAACGCTTTTACGCAGCAGGATATAGCCCAGGCAGGTCACGATACCCAGCAGCAGCGGGGCATTGGTCATCACCTGATTAAAGAAAACGGTAAAGATGTTGTAGAGGATTGCCATAACACACTCCCGATGGTGAAGGCGCTGAACGCGCTGTACGCTCAGCATTTCTCGTTGCCCACTCTAATAATCAAAAGTAATCACAACAAGATTGAATTTGATTAAATGTGACGCACGCCGCAATAATCCTTATTTCATCATGGTTATAACTAATCATTTACAGAGAAACATAAATAAACATTTTTAAATCAGTTAGATAAAATTAAAAAACCTGTATATACGCCAGGCTCTGGTAGGCCTGTTTATGCGTAACGCTTCACACAAACACGGGAAAACAGGATTGCATTTTTGAAAACACAGTGACAACATAAATCAAAACCAATCAAATACTGATTACTTTTGAAAATGCATGAGGAAGACCACGATGAGTAAAGTACAGACCATCACCCGTGAATCATGGATCCTGAACACCTTTCCGGAATGGGGCAGCTGGCTGAATGAGGAGATTGAGCAGGAGCAAGTTGCGCCTGGCACCTTCGCCATGTGGTGGCTGGGCTGTACCGGCATCTGGTTAAAATCAGAAGGCGGAGCCAACGTCTGCGTCGATTTCTGGTGCGGCACCGGCAAACAAAGCCACGGTAATCCTCTAATGAAAACCGGCCACCAGATGCAGCGGATGGCAGGGGTGAAAAAATTACAGCCTAACCTGCGTACCACCCCGTTCGTGCTGGATCCGTTCGCTATACGCCAGATCGACGCCGTACTGGCGACCCACGATCACAACGATCATATTGACGTTAACGTCGCTGCCGCCGTCATGCAGAACTGCCCGGCCGATGTGCCCTTTATTGGGCCAAAAACCTGCGTCGATCTGTGGATCGGTTGGGGCGTGCCGAAAGAGCGCTGTATCGTCATGAAGCCCGGCGATGTGGTGAAGATCAAAGACATTGAGATCCATGCGCTCGACGCGTTCGATCGCACCGCGCTGATCACCCTTCCGGCGGACCAAAAAGCCGCTGGCGTACTGCCGGATGGCATGGACCAGCGCGCGGTCAACTATCTGTTTAAAACCCCAGGCGGCAATCTCTACCACAGTGGCGACTCCCACTACTCCAACTACTATGCGAAGCACGGCAACGAACATCACATTGACGTCGCCCTCGGCTCGTATGGCGAGAACCCACGCGGGATCACCGATAAAATGACCAGCGCCGATATCCTGCGCATGGCGGAATCGCTTAACGCGAAAGTCGTTATTCCGTTCCACCATGATATCTGGTCAAACTTTCAGGCCGATCCGCAAGAGATCCGCGTCCTGTGGGAGATGAAAAAAGATCGGCTGAAGTACGGCTTCAAGCCGTTTATCTGGCAGGTTGGCGGTAAATTTACCTGGCCGCTGGATAAAGACAATTTCGAATATCACTACCCGCGCGGCTTTGACGACTGCTTTACCATCGAGCCGGATCTGCCATTCAAATCCTTCCTGTAAGCCACCTCCGGCAGGCTCTGCCTGCCGGAAATACCCCGTTTCAGGGTTAGTATTTTCACATGATTTCAAATATCATCTTTGCCGTTCACTTTTAATCGGATTTGCTCATGACGGAAGCGCAAAGGCACCAAATTTTGTTGGATCTACTCGCCCAAACGGGGTTTGTTACCGTGGAGCAGGTGATGTCGCGGCTCGGGATTTCACCTGCGACCGCCCGACGTGATATCAACAAACTGGACGAAAGCGGCAAACTGAAAAAGGTTCGCAATGGTGCGGAAGCCATCAGCGAGCAGCGCCCCCGCTGGACGCCGATGAACATCCATCAGGCGCAAAACCTGGATGAAAAAGTGCGTATTGCACGCGCCGCTTCACAGCTGATCGCGCCCGGGGAAAGTATCGTCATCAACTGCGGATCCACCGCTTTTCTGCTGGGGCGAGAGCTGTGCGGCAAACCGGTGCAGATCATTACCAACTATCTGCCGCTGGCCAACTATCTGATAGACCAGGAGCACGACAGCGTCATTATCATGGGCGGGCAGTACAACCGCAGCCATGCCATCACGCTCAGTCCACACGGTAGCGAAAACAGCCTGTATGCCGGACACTGGATGTTCACCAGCGGCAAAGGGTTAACCGCGGAAGGGCTCTACAAAACCGATATGTTGACCGCCATGGCCGAGCAGAAAATGCTCAACGTGGTCGGCAAACTGGCGGTGCTGGTCGACAGCAGCAAGATCGGCGAACGCGCCGGGATGTTATTCAGCCAGGCCGGGCAAATTGATGTAGTGATCACCGGCAAACAGGCCGATGCCGCGATCCTCAAACAGCTTGAGGATCAGGGCGTCAGCGTGATCCGCGTTTAAAGGTGCTGCTGAAAAAAGGCGACCGTCGTGGCCAACGCCTCTGGCGTAATGCGATGGCGGACGCCCTTTTGCCAGACACAGGTCAACCTGGCGGCAAGGTCGCCTTGCCGGAGCGCCTGCTCAAGACGGAAGGTCTCTTCTGGCGGCACGACATCGTCGGCGTCACCATGCCAGAGCAACAGCGGCCGCCGGGCGAGTGACGACAACTGATGGCTGACATCCCATTCGTTGAGACTATCGATATCAAAATCAGGCGAGGGGAACAGGGTTTGCGACAGCGAACGAAAATAGCCTGACCCCATCAGACAGGCGACGCTGTTCAACTCGGGATGATGCGTCATGATGCCCAGCGCCGTCATTCCTCCCATCGACGCGCCCGCCACCGCCAACCGCTCCCCCTCCAGCCATCCTTCAGCCATAATGGCCTCGCGCAGCGCAGGGAACTCCCTGAAATTCTGCTGCAGGATCGGCCAGAAGCGCAGCATCCGCCCGGCCTCATCGCCCTGATAGCGCGCCCCATGCTCCGGCGCGTCCGGCATGATCACCCGGAACCCCGCCTCGGCCAGCGCCACCGCAAAGTAGCTGTAGACCAGCTTCGACGAGGTGAAGCCATGATAAAAAACGATACAGGGCAAGGGTTTATTCAGACTCTCCTGCGGGCAGGCATGCAAAATTTCACTGCCGTCAAGGTTGCGCATTTCTAGTGCAATCATTTATCGTCTCCCTTCTCTATCGTGGTTAGGCGTCATGGGAAAACTTATTCACCAGGCAACCCAGTTTGCTACGATTCATAATGTTGAGAACCTGGTTACGCTTTCACAACATTTTCATTCGAAAATCGCGTCAGAGATAACAGTTCGGGAACATTCCCCGGAAATCCTGTTAAGGCTACCACTACACTATCACTATCAGGAAACGAGATATGGTTATGCGCAGGTTTTCACCGTGGTTACTGGCTATTGTCCTCAGCGGGTGTAGTGTCCTGCAGGGAACGCCGGAAGCCCCGCCGCCCGCCACCGACCATCCGCAGGAGATCCAGCGCAACCAGACGGCTGGCCTGCAGAAAATGGCCACGGTGAGTGTGCTGATGTACGGTTCGCCGATGGATGTCGAAGCGGCGTTGAAGGCCAAAGCAGAAGCGGCCAAAGCCGATTACTACGTCATCATCATGATCGATGACACCATGGTACCCGGCCAGTGGTATTCGCAGGCGATCCTTTATCGTCGATGACGAGACGGCGCCTTTAAATCTGCTTTACACAGCTTTGCGTCCATTCACGTTCTCCTGTGCATAATAACGTTCGGCCAGCCACCTGGCAGGACGTTAGCAACGGACTGCCCTTGGGACTACGTGAAATGGAGCTGACGATGAAACGATCTTTTACCCTACCCAGCCTGCTGTTTACCGCTGCGACGGCCAATACGTCCGCGCAGTCAGCCGAATTCGCCAGCGCGGATTGCGTCACTGGCTTGAATGAAATCGGTCTGATCTCCGTCACTAATCTTTCCGGCAGCCAACAGGATGTGGAGCACGCCATTGCCCGCAAAGCGGACGAGCAAGGCGCCTCCTGGTATCGCATTATTCAGATGTATGAAGAACAACAGCCGGACAGCTGGCGCGTACAGGCCATTCTCTATGCCTGAGGCGCCTGGCGCCCACGCCCCATAGCCCGCAGCAGCAGGTCATCGAGGGTCGGGGCATCAAGACGCATACCGCCGCGGGTGTCGAGCATCATCCGGCACCAGGCCTCAGCCAGCGGCGGCGAAGCGTGGCGCAGCATCTGCGCCCCCGCACCGAGACGATAGACCAGCCGGGCGATCTCTCTGCCCTGCTCTTCGGCGGGCCGTCTCAGCAGCTGCTGCAGCTGGCGCCATGCGCGGTCCAGATGGCGGTTCTGTCCTTTCACCTCGGCACACTCTGCCGCCAGCAGCTCCATCGCCGCCGGCTGCTTGCTGAGCACCCGCATCACATCGAGGCACATAATGTTGCCGGAGCCTTCCCAGATGCTGTTGACCGGCATCTCACGGTAAAGACGCGGGAGTTCGCTCTCCTCGCAATAGCCGATGCCGCCGAGCACTTCCATCGCCTCAGCGACAAACGGGATGCCGGCCTTACAGATGGCAAACTTGGCCGCCGGCGTAAACAGGCGCGCCCAGGCGCTTTCCCGGACATCCTCCCGACGGTCCCAGGCCCGTGCCAGGCGAAACAGAAACGCGGTTTGCCCCTCCAGACGCAGCGCCATTTGCCCCAGCAACTGGCGCATCATCGGCTGATCGACCAGGTTTTTGCCAAACGCCTGACGCTGTAGCGCGTGATACAGCGCCACCGAGAAGGCGCGACGCATCAGGGCATGGCTGCCCAGCGCGCAGTCAAAGCGGGTCAGGCCGCCCATCCTGAGGATCTGCCGCACGCCGTCGCCCTCTTCGCCCACCAGCCAGCCACAGGCCTCATAAAATTCCACTTCGCTGCTGGCGTTGGAGCGATTGCCGAGCTTCTCTTTTAAACGTTCAAGACGCACGCCGTTGCGCTGCCCGTCGGGTAACAGACGCGGCACAAAGAAGCATGAGAGCCCCGCCGGAGACTGGGCCAGCACCAGATGGGCGTCGCTCTGCGGCACCGAGAAGAACCACTTGTGTCCCACCAGCCGGTAAAATCCTTCCGCCGTTTTCTCCGCGCGGGTGGTATTGCTCAGCACATCGGAGCCCCCTTGCTTCTCGGTCATCCCCATACCAATCAGCAGGCCGCGCTTCTGGCCGCCCGGCGCAAGATGGGGATCGTAACGATCGCTAAGCAGCGGCGACAGCCAGTCACGAAAAGGCGCGGGCAAAGCCTGCTGCAGCAGGGGCGTTGCGGCGAAGGTCATGGTAATCGGGCACAACGTCCCGGCCTCCACCTGGGCATGGAGCAGAAAGCGGGCGGCGCGGGCGACAAAAGCGCCTTCGCGGGCCCCTTCCTGCCAGGCGAGGTTATGCACCCGGTTCGCGCACAGCCCCTGCATCAGCAGGTGCCAGGCGGGATGGAAGCGCACGTCGTCCAGCCGGGCGCCGGTGGCGTCATAGCGCAGCAGCTCCGGCGGGTTACTGTTGGCCAGGCGTCCCAGCTCCAGCGATTCGGCGGTCCCCAGCTGCTGGCCTATGCTGGCGAGCAAATCGCCATCCCAGCCAGCGCCTTCGCGAGCCACCGCTTCACGCAGGGCGGTATCAGACAGGAACAGATTGCTGTTATTCAGCGGGGTGGGTTGATTAAAAACAGTATGCGTTTGCCAGTGCATCGTGTCTCCCTCCATCAATGGCGATAGCCATAAGTATGGCCAGAACCCGGCCTCTGGCGACGGAGGGAGATCACAAAAGCAGCTTTAGCCGGTTATATAGTGAGGAATAAAACGAGAAGTATCTTTAGTAATCAATGTATTATCCTCCCGGATCCCCATCCCGCAAGCCTCATCATCCACGATCCAGCTGCCAATCAGCGTGTAGCTGTCACCAAAGCGCGGCAAGGGCTGGAAGGCCTGAAAGATCATCGGCTCTTCCGCGTAGTCTCCATCAGCATGTTCGATAATCTGCTGCTGGCCATTAAAGATGGTGACGTTGCCGCCTTCACGTGAAAAGATCGGTTTACGCACATAGCTCTCGCCCGGCGCGATCTGTGGCGATTCATTGGCAAACCAGGCGGGTAGCAGATTAGGATGACGGGGAAAGAACCGCCATAGCAGCGGCATCAACCCTTTGTTGCTGAGTACACTCTTCCATAACGGTTCGATCCACCGCTCTCGCCGCTTACACAACAGCGGGCCATTATCATCTCGCATCATCCATTCCAGGGGATAGAGCTTAAACGCCCGACGGATAACGTTGTCATCCAAATCGGTCAGCATACCGCCGACGCCGAGTCCCAGCTCTTCAACATAGAGAAAACGCGTTTCCTGACCCGCCTGCTGCGCACAGTCCTGGAGATAAAGCACCGTCGTGCGATCTTCATCACTCCCTTCACAACAGCAAAAGTAGAGCGGCTCCGGGCTGTAAAGTTCACTAAAGCGGGCAATCAGCCGTTCCTGAATGGCATTGTACTGGTCGGCGTCACGCGGGATCGCCCCGCTGTGTCGGGCGTCTGTCAGCCAAAACCATTGAAACCAGGCAGCTTCGTACAGTGACGTTGGCGTATCCGCATTATATTCCAGCAACTTAAGCGGAGCGTCGGCACCGCACCATACAAAATCCATACGGCCATAGAGAGAAGGATCCCCCTGACGCCAGCTTTCCGCAATCGCATCCCAGTATAGCGGCGGGATCGCCAGCTGCTGCAACAGCTGCTCGTCCTTCACCGCCCGCTCAACGACCTCGAGACACATTTGATGCAATTCGGCGGTCGGTTTTTCAATCTGCTCTTCTATCTGGCGTAATGTGAAGCGGTAGGCTCGACTCTCGTCCCAGTAGATCTCGTTGTCAATGACATGAAAATCGAAACCGTGTTCGTCGGCAATCCGATCCAGATCCCTGCGAACAGGAATAGCGTGTCGCAACATCGTTCAACCTCCCCAATGGCCGCGCGCGCTGGACGATCGTCCGTAGCCGCCGCGGGAAACAGTCGCCGTTTTTTTCGCAGCCAGCGTATGGCTGGTGGCAATATCGTTTTTACCACTACGCCAGGCATACGCGCCCGACGATGTTCGCCATACAGCCCGGGAAGAATAGGACGCGCCGCCATTGTAATAGGCATATTCTTCATCGCGATCTTTACGCACTGCCCGGCTGAGTAGAAAACCGCTCATCATCGGCGTCCAGCTCCGATCGATGCTGTCAAAATAGCAGTCGACATACTGCGACTCACAGCCTTCCTGGCTCATTTGCTTAGGGACATGGGCATAAAAGTTCGACTTCGCATTGTTCCAGCCGTGAGCGCAGACGCTGGCGCTGTTACCGCCATCAACACAATCATTGACGGAAGAGTAAAATACGCCGTCACCGCCATTATCCGCATTCGTATCATCGCTACAGGCCTTAAGCGCAAAGAACGCCGCGCCGCCCATAATAGCCAGCGTCAGGTATTTGCCGCTGTAGCGGCTTCGCTTTGCCTGCACCGCGCTCGCCTGGCGATTAACCCGCGCGAGGGAAGCGTGAGTGGCCTGGGCGTTATTTTGTGCCGTATTACGGGATCTGGATTTACGTTTTTTAGCCATGATCGTCCATTACCATGTCATGCAGGCGGCGTTAAAAATCCCGCCGGCCAGCGCAGCAGAGCCCATAAACAAGCCTGCAGCAATATTGTGATTAATAATTTTTTCGCTTAGCGCCGGCATATATAGCCGTACTCCACCATAGATAATCAGCTGTACTACCAGGGCAATGACACCCCAGGCTAAATAATCAGCAATACTGACGGCGTTTATCGCCGCGCTGGATAATGGAATAGCATATCCCAACAGCGTTCCGCTAAACGCCAGCGAGGCCGACATATTGTTATTTTTTATCAGCTGCCATTCATTATGTGGGGTGATTTTTGAATAGATAAAAAGAAACAAGATCACCATCGCTGCACCGATAAAAAAATAGGTACAAAAAGCCAGTAATGAGTTCAGAACGTGCATATTTTTCTTCCGTGAAATTACCCAATAATATCCAGTGAGGTGAGTGGAATATCCACTCCCAACGCGTATGAGAAGAGCCATTCAGATTCTCCCCGGTCATTAAACGACTCTTCTCCGTTTAGCAGCAGGTACTCCCACATCTCTTCCGCTACCTGCCGCTGATAGCCCATCGTAAAATTATGAACCTCCCATACGGCATGCTGCTGATTTTCGACTTTCTCCAGCATATAAACTGGCGCAATGTTCCCTGGCTCGCCGCCGTTAAAAAAACGCTGCCAACGCTGCTGGCGCCAGCTAAATGTCGGGGTACCAATACTCGCTGGGCTGATTGCCGAACGCCAGTGTTTTTCCTGGCTGATACCATCGCTTTGGACATAGACAAAGAGCTTAATATCATCGATATCATCGACATCCGCCCCGCCAGTAGTATTAATTTGCAGAAACTCATCGCCGCTGGTGTAGTAACGATAAATCCGGCTACCGCCCCCCAAATCAATTTGACCGGTCGCGGCAATGGTATATGCCTCGCCCGGCAGCTCAACCAGAAGGTTATCCTCCAGCAGGCGAAACGCCAGGGTCTCCAGCGTAAAACCCGCTTTAAGATGTAACCCCAGCGGACCGCATACGGGAGCCGGCGTACTCTTTTTAGCAAAAAGACGCTGAAAAAAATGGGCCATGACCACTCCTTAAAGACTCGCCCATCAGGACAAAACTGACCGTGGAGCCGCAATCATTTGCTCTGTTGTCGACGCAGACGCGCCAGTACATCCTCAGCCGCGCTTTTGTCGGTTGTACCAATGCCGGCTTGCGCGAGCTTCTCAACGAGATCGCTTCCATCCGCCACCTTTTCCAGTTGCGCAGCAGCATCCAGTCTGGCCTGGCGTTCCGCCTGACGGGTTTGCAAACGCCGGAGTGACTCCGCCGCGGTGGAGACCCGAGAAGACGCCCCGAGGGTGGATGTTGTGACCGCCTGCTGCGCCCGCTGCATGGCTTCCGTCGCCTTAACGACTTCCAGCTGCTGTTCAAACTGGGCGATACGTTGAGCCGTCGCATGAACGGCCTGCTCAACGCCATCGCGCGAGGATTCAAGGTTAGCGAGCACGCGCTTTTCTACAGCAATCTCGTTTTCCAGGCGGGCAATCTCTGTAGCGACTTCGTTAATCAAATCCGCAGCGACATTTTTATTCAGCGCCTCCAGGGCACGTGCTTCCAGCATGTCTTTACGCGCACGCAGATCTTGCAGTTTATCGTTGCTTAGTTTTACCCGTGCGAGCAGGTCGACACGCGATTGGCCTGCTTTATCCAGTGCGCTTTTTGCATCGCGAATATGTTGTTCGAGGATCCTGACGCCCTGCGCTTCCTCAATGGTCTCTCCGGCCTGCGAGACCATGGATTTACCCAGCGTAAACAGGCTCTTTAATATTCCCATCAATAGCGTTCCTTGTTATTCGTTCGTATATTGTTCTATCAACTCAGCAAGATCTAATGCATTAGCGGCCAGCGTCGCGATCTCCAGCACCACATCTTCCAGCGAGGAATTGAGCGACAGGGCGCCAAACGCGACATAATATTCATCATTCTTAAGACGGGATATCGCGACCGAGGAGAGAGGGAGTAATTTTTGATGGCGTAAAATGAAGGCGTTAAACAAGTCCTGCCGCTGAATAGTGCTCAGCGGACAAATAATAGTTTCAATAATTATTTGTCGGGAGGTAAATAATACATTAAGTCGTAGATCGCCGTAATCATTCATTATAATGATAAATGAATGCTCGCTATCATCGATGTTTACATTTAACTCAGCTGCCTGCTGGAGCGCACTCGCGAGCGCTCGAGGAGTCCATCCCATATATTATTCCATATATTAAGCATTAAATAATAAATACAACTTATATCAATATTGCCGTTTATTTTAGCAATAGACGTAAAAAAAAAGCCATCTTAATTAAGATGGCTTTTTCTGAAAAAAATACCTTAGCTGCGCTGGCGTACTGCTTCAAACAAACAGATGCCGGTAGCGACCGAGACGTTCAGCGAGGAGACGCTGCCCGCCATCGGGATGCTGATCAGCTCATCGCAGTGCTCGCGGGTCAGGCGGCGCATACCTTCACCTTCCGCCCCCATCACCAGCGCCATCGGCCCGGTCATTTTGCTCTGGAATAGCGTATGGTCGGCTTCGCCAGCGGTTCCGACGATCCAGACGTTTTCTTCCTGCAGCAGGCGCATAGTGCGCGCCAGGTTGGTGACGCGGATCAGCGGAACGTTCTCCGCTGCGCCACAGGCGACTTTCTTCGCCGTCGCATTCAGCTGCGCGGAACGATCTTTCGGCACAATTACCGCGTGCACCCCGGCAGCGTCGGCGCTGCGCAGACAGGCGCCGAGATTGTGCGGATCGGTCACACCGTCGAGGATCAGCAGGAAGGGTTGATCGAGTTGCGCCAGCAGATCCGGCAGATCGTTCTCCTGGTACTGACGCCCCGGCTTCACGCGGGCAATGATCCCCTGGTGCACTGCGCCTTCGCTCTTCTCATCAAGAAACTGACGGTTGGCCAGCTGAATCACCACGCCCTGCGCTTCCAGGGCATGGATCAGCGGCAGCAGGCGCTTATCCTCACGGCCTTTCAGAATATAAACTTCCTGAAAACGCTCAGGTGCGCGCTCCAGCAGTGCCTGCACCGCATGGATGCCGTAAATCATTTCACTCATTGATGTACTCGTTTTAGGTTCTGTTATCCGCCCCTTCACCCCATCCTGCGCCAGCAGATTTCAGGGTGAAGGGAGGTCAATCACTCAGCGATCTTCTTCTTTGCCGCACGCTTGGCTTTGGTGGCGGCGGCGATTTTCTGCGTTTTAGCGGACGGTTTTTTCGCTTTTTTCTCTTTCTTCGGCTTTGCCGTGTCCTTCTCTTTTCGGAAGGCACTGTCCGGCTCGAAGTTTACCTGTTTTCCGACCTGGCGGCGGCGACCACCCGGTTTGCCTGAGCTGCTCTTTTTCGCTTTCTCACGGGCCGTTTTGCCGACATTACGCGGCGCACGCTCGCTGGAGATCAGCGTAAAGTCGATTTTCCGCTCGTCCATGTTGACGGCTTCCACACGAACTTCCACGCGGTCGCCCAGGCGATAGGTTTGACCGCCGGACTCGCCAATCAGACGCTGGCCCACCTGGTCGAAACGATAATAGTCATTATCCAGGCTGGAAACATGCACCAGACCGTCGATAAACAGATCGTTCAGGCGGACGAAGAAGCCAAAACCGGTCACGCTGGCGATGACACCGGAGAAGGTGTTCCCTACCTGATCCTGCATAAAGTCGCATTTCAGCCAGTCGGACACTTCGCGCGTCGCTTCGTCGGCGCGGCGCTCGGTCATCGAACAGTGCTGGCCCAGCTGCAGCATCTCTTCCATGCTGTAGTGCCAGCCGCCGGTCTCGGTGCTATTTCCTTTGTGGCCCTGTTCTTTAGCCAGCAGATATTTAATGGCGCGGTGCAGCGACAGATCCGGGTAGCGGCGAATCGGCGAGGTGAAGTGGGCGTAGGACTGCAGCGCCAGGCCAAAGTGACCGCGGTTTTCCGGATCGTAGACCGCCTGCTTCATGGAGCGCAGGAGCATCGTCTGCAGCATTTCCGCATCCGGGCGATCGGCGATGGAGGTCAGCAATTCGGCATAATCACGCGGCTCCGGTTTGTTGCCGCCAGGCAGCTCCAGTCCCAGCTCAGCCAGCACAGTACGGAAGGAGGTAATCGCTTCAGTGGTTGGCTTATCATGGATACGGAACAGCGCCGGCTCCTGCGCCTTCTCAACGAAGCGCGCGGCGGAGATGTTCGCCAGGATCATGCACTCTTCAATCAGCTTATGCGCATCGTTACGCTGAGTCTGTTCGATACGCTCAATACGGCGTTCGGCATTAAAGATGAATTTAGCTTCTTCACTTTCAAATGAGATACCGCCGCGCTCTTCGCGGGCGCTCTCCAGTACCTTGTAGAGGTTATGCAGCTCTTCAATGTGCTTCACCAGCGGCGCGTAGTGTTCACGCAGCTCCTGGTCACCCTGCAGCATATGCCAGACCTTGGTGTAGGTCAGGCGAGCATGTGAACTCATCACCGCTTCATAGAATTTATAGCCGGTCAGACGGCCTTTTGACGAAATCGTCATTTCGCACACCATGCACAGGCGATCGACCTGCGGGTTCAGCGAGCATAGACCGTTAGACAGCACTTCCGGCAGCATCGGTACCACCTGCGACGGGAAGTAGACCGAGGTACCACGGCTGCGTGCTTCAGCATCCAGCGGCGTCCCCGGGCGCACATAGTAGCTGACGTCGGCAATGGCTACCCACAGGCGCCAGCCGCCGCCGCGTTTCTTCTCGCAGTACACCGCGTCATCGAAGTCGCGGGCATCTTCGCCATCAATAGTGACCAACGGCAGGGAACGCAGATCGACGCGCCCGACCTTTGCTTCTTCCGGCACCTGCTCTTTGAGACCGGAAACCTGTTTTTCCACCGCAGGCGGCCAGACGTAAGGAATTTCATGGGTACGCAGCGCCATATCGACGGCCATGCCGGTGCCCATGTTGTCGCCCAGCACTTCGACGATTTTCCCCACCGCTTTGGTGCGGCGGGTCGGGCGCTGGGTCAGTTCGACCACTACTACGTAGCCCATCCGCGCGCCCATTATGTCTTCAGGCGGGATCAGGATATCGAAGCTCAGGCGGCTGTCGTCCGGGACGACGAAGCCGACGCCGGCATCGGTGAAGTAGCGGCCAACAATCTGGCTGGTCTTCGGCACCAGGACGCGGACGATGCGCGCTTCGCGGCGGCCCTTACGGTCCGCGCCCAGCGGCTGAGCCAGCACCTGGTCGCCGTGAATACAGGTTTTCATCTGTTCTGACGACAGATACAGATCGTCCTTGCGCCCTTCAACGCGCAGAAAACCATAGCCATCACGGTGGCCAATAACGGTTCCTTTAAGGAGATCAAGGCGCTCAGGCAGCGCATAGCACTGGCGACGGGTGAAAACCAGCTGACCGTCGCGCTCCATCGCGCGCAAGCGGCGACGTAGCGCTTCAGTTTGCTCTTCACCCTCGATATTTAACTCGATGGCCAGCTCATCGCGGCTGGCAGGCTTTTCCCGTTTGGTTAAATGTTCGAGGATAAATTCCCGGCTCGGGATAGGATTCGCGTACTTCTCAGCTTCGCGTTCCTGGAATGGATCTTGTGACATATCGGTTCCTCCGTTGTCATCTCCGGCAGAGTGGCGTCACTCCACCAGCAATAATTTATAAAGCGGTTGATTCTTCTCAACCAAATCAGCCAGCGTATAGTTATCCAGCTCCTTGAGAAAACTCTGCGCGGCTTCAGCTAGCGCCTGTTTCAGACGACAGGCTGGTGTAATGTGGCAAAATTCGCTGCTGCAGTTGACCAGCGATAAAGGTTCCAGGTCGCGCACCACGTCGCCGACGCGGATCTGCCCTGCTGGTTTGCCGAGGCGAATGCCCCCGTTCTTCCCCCGCACGGCAGTCACGTAGCCCACACGGCTTAACTGATTGATTATTTTAACCATATGATTACGGGAGACGCCATAGACCTCGGTTACTTCCGAGATGCTGGTCATCCGTCCTTCCGGCAGCGACGCCATATAAATCAGCGCGCGTAATCCGTAATCGGTGAAACTCGTTAACTGCACATAAACCTCAGGGAAAAGAAAACAGGGTATGTCGAGCGACATCATTATTATTGATGATAAACCAGCCAGCGCTCAGGCCGCTAATTTATTTGAAATGGGGCGGGCGAACAGCAAAAACAAGGGCGCCCGAACGGCGCCCCTTGCGAGTGATTACGCGTCGAACGGGTCGCGCAGAATCATGGTCTCGGTACGGTCTGGACCGGTAGAAATAATATCCACCGGGACGCCAGTCAGCTCTTCAATACGCTGGATGTAGTTCAGGGCTGCCTGCGGCAGGCCGCTGCGCTCTTTCACGCCGAAGGTGGTTTCGGACCAGCCCGGCATTGTTTCGTAGATAGGCTCGATACCTTCCCAGTTGTCGGCAGCCAGCGGAGTGGTGGTCACTTCACGGCCGTCCGGCATACGGTAGCCGACGCAGATTTTCACTTCTTTCAGGCCGTCGAGGACGTCCAGTTTAGTCAGGCAGAAGCCGGACAGGGAGTTAATCTGCACTGCGCGACGAACTGCGACCGCGTCCAGCCAGCCGGTACGACGACGACGGCCGGTGGTCGCGCCGAACTCGTTACCCTGCTTGCAGAGGAACTCGCCGGTTTCATCAAACAGCTCGGTCGGGAACGGACCTGCACCGACGCGAGTCGAATACGCTTTAATGATACCCAGGACGTAATCCACATAACGCGGACCCAGGCCGGAGCCGGTCGCCACGCCACCTGCGGTGGTGTTAGAGGAGGTCACGTACGGATAGGTACCGTGGTCGATATCCAGCAGCGTACCCTGCGCGCCTTCGAACATGACGAAGTCGCCACGCTGACGCGCCTGATCCAGCAGGTCGGATACGTCAACCACCATGCCGGTCAGGATGTCGGCAATCGCCATCACATCGTCCAGCACTTTCTGGTAGTCAACCGCTTCTGCTTTATAGAAGTTCACCAGCTGGAAGTTGTGATACTCCATCACTTCTTTCAGTTTATCGGCGAAAGTCGCTTTATCGAACAGATCGCCAACGCGCAGACCACGACGAGCGACTTTATCTTCGTAAGCCGGGCCGATGCCGCGACCGGTGGTGCCGATCGCCTTCGCGCCGCGCGCTTTTTCACGTGCCACGTCCAGCGCCACGTGATAGTCAAGGATAAGCGGGCAGGCTTCAGAGAGCAGCAGACGCTCGCGAACCGGGATACCACGGTCTTCCAGGCCCTTCATCTCTTTCATCAGCGCAGCCGGAGACAGCACGACGCCGTTACCGATAATGCTGGTGACGTTTTCACGCAGAATGCCTGATGGAATAAGATGGAGAACGGTTTTTTCACCGTTGATTACGAGAGTATGGCCGGCGTTGTGACCACCCTGGTAGCGCACAACATATTTAGCCCGTTCTGTCAGGAGATCGACGATCTTCCCTTTACCTTCGTCACCCCATTGGGTGCCCAGTACGACGACGTTGTTACCCATTTTTCAAAATCACCGTTTGCTTAAAAATGGATTCTACCATCGCTTTTTCAGAGTTACAGCACTTTTTGCATCCAAAATAAGGCAAATCCGACCACTTTTTGATCAGCCAATCGATTTCCTCAACATGTAGTAGATCACAATCCCGGCAACCACAAGTCCGCCGCCAAAACGGCGCAATAAATTATCCGGTAGCTGGCTCAGGCTGGCGACCATTTTGCGCCAGGCGCGAGGATAGAGTAGCGGGCCGAGCCCTTCGAGTACTAAAACCAGCGCCAGCGCCAGCCAAATGGTGGAGTTCATCGTCAACCTTAATTGAAAAGTATTCTTGCCGCTCTCGCGGGCGTCGGTAGCCAGCATGGTGAATTCATTCCCTCATTTCACATTGTCCCGTATTTCATCTTCATTATGAAACGATAAGGTGAAACAAAATTCACAACTAATTGTATTGCTGGATATTTTTTAAATTGTAACTATGCCATCGCGTACTACAACCCGGTACGTCTACATAATCAGGAAGATTATCATGAGAGAATTAACCGCATTTGAAATCGAAAATGTGAGCGGCGCAGGCTGGTTACAGGATGGCCTGGCTTCCTTAGGCAGCAAGGTCGGCGCCTCCGTATGGACGATGGGTACCGATGCCCTGAGCATCAGCCTGCCGCTGATTGGCACCATCAATCTGGCCGACCTGGCGCCAGACCTGGGCAAAACCCTGGGCGAAAGCGTCGGGTCTACCATCGGCGGCACCATCGAAAGTGCGCTGGCGAGCCTGCCGGTAGTCGGTGGCCTGCTGAATAAACTGCTGGGCAACTAATTCACGCCTCCGCAGTATGAAAAAAGGCGCCTGTTTCAGGCGCCTTTTCGCGTTAGTACTTCAGATTTACACCTTCTCGGCTTATTTGCGTGCCGAATCCGGTGAACGCATATAGCGGAAGAAGTCGCTGTCCGGACTCAGGACCATCACGTCCTGATTACTCTGGAAGCTCTTCTCATAAGCACGCAGGCTACGGATAAAGGAATAGAAGCCTGGATCCTGGCTGAACGCGTCGGCAAACAGCTTCGCCGATTCCGCATCACCTTCACCGCGTAGGATACGGCCCTGGCGCTCAGCTTCCGCCAGCGTCTTGGTGACTTCATAGTCCGCGGTCGCGCGCAGTTTCTCAGCCTCTTCCTGGCCCTGTGAACGGTGGCGACGAGCAACCGCTTCACGCTCCGCGCGCATACGGTTGTAGATCGCTTCCGACACTTCCGCCGGCAGGTTGATCTGTTTGATACGTACGTCGACAACTTCGATACCAAGCGCCGCCATACTGTTCGGGTTGATTACCTGCACTTTACCGTTGGTTTCGGCTTCTACACGCTCTGCCGCTTTGGCAATCGCGTCGTCAGCTGCCGGGGTGCTAACCTCGTCATCCGTACCCGCCGAGCCTGAGTTCAGCGCATCGCGTACTTCCAGGGTCAGGCGACCACGGGAGTCTGTCACGATGTCTTTCACATCCAGGCGACCAATTTCAGAACGCAGACGGTCCGAGAATTTACGCTTCAGCAGCACCTCGGCCTGAGAGACGTCGCCGCCGCCGGTAGCCAGGTAGTAACGGCTGAAGTCGCTGATACGCCATTTAATGTAGGAGTCGACGATCAGGTCTTTCTTCTCTTTAGTGACGAAACGATCGGCCTGGTTATCCATGGTCTGAATGCGCGCATCCAGCATCTTCACCGATTCGATAAACGGGATCTTGAAGTGCAGGCCCGGCGCATACACCAGCGGCTTGTTCTCGTCGTCGCGCAGGACTTTACCAAAACGCAGCGTAATACCGCGCTCGCCTTCTTTTACGACAAAGACTGACATGTAGAGCACTACCAGCACGATGACAATGATCGCGATAACAGATTTACGCATCGTTATTCCCCCTGACGCTGGTAGTCGTTACGCTGCGCGTTAGCGCGGCGTTGGTCCATAATGCTACCCCCGGTTGAGCTCGAGGTTGATGAGTTGCTGGCGCTGCTTGAGCTGGATGCTGGCGGCAGGCGCAGCAGATCGCTGGCGTCACTGCTATCGCTCTTTGCTGCCGGCGCAGCGGCGCCTTTCAGCATCTGGTCCAGCGGCAGAACCATCAGATTGCCGTTTTTGCTGTCATTGACCAGCACTTTACGGGTGTGGCTCAGCACTTTTTCCATGGTTTCGATGTACAGACGCTCGCGGGTAATTTCCGGCGCGGCTTTGTATTCCGGCAGGATCTTCGCAAAGCGAGCCACTTCACCCTGGGCTTCCAGAACGGTCTGGGTCTTATAGGCGCGTGCCTCTTCGAGGATACGCTGCGCCTGACCATTCGCCCGCGGCTGAACTTCGTTGGTATACGCTTCCGCTTCACGGATGTACTGCTGTTCGTTCTCACGCGCGGCAATAGCATCGTCAAACGCGGCCTTCACCTCTTCCGGCGGACGCGCCGTCTGGAAGTTGACGTCCAGCAGAGTGATACCCATGTTGTACGGGCGAATCGTCTCTTCCAGCTCGCGCTGGGTATCGCTACGGATCACGGTACGACCTTCGGTCAGGATGCGATCCATGGTGTATTTGCCGATCACGCCGCGCAACGCGCTGTCGGTGGCCTGACGCAGGCTGTCATCCGCGCTGGTGACGCTAAACAGATAGCGCTCCGGATCGGTGACGCGGTACTGCACGTTCATCTCAACGCGCACCACGTTTTCGTCAGAGGTCAGCATAACGCCGGAAGCCGCCAGTTCGCGTACCGACTCCACGTTCACCGCCTGAACGTTATCGATAAAAGTCGGCTTCCAGTTCAGGCCCGGTTCAACCAGATGGCTAAACTTGCCAAAACGAGTGACCACGCCGCGTTCGGCTTCTTTAATGGTATAGAAACCGCTGGCCGCCCAGATAATTACTGCTGCCGCGGCAACGATGCCGACAATACGCCCGCCCATCGGTCCACGAGGTCCCTGTGCGCTATTACCACCGCCCAGTCCGCCCTTGCCGCCGCCGAGCCCGCCAAGTTTTTTACTTAACTTGCGGAAGATATCATCCAGATCCGGTGGCCCCTGCTCGCGACCACCTTTGTTGCCATTTCCCTCAGAGTTGCCGCCAGGTTTGCTGCTCCCCCACGGGTCGCGGTCCTGTCCGTTATTACCGGGCTGATTCCACGCCATGTATATGCTCCATATTTGTTTTTGATATCCCCACAGGGGTCAATATCTTCAGGCAAGTTGCAAGATCAAACCACATAGTCAACAAGCGTTGGCTCTTGCTTACAGAGGCGCCGCCAGTCAACGATCGGCATGCGCACCTGCAGACTCACGCTGCCGTCATCCTCCATCCACTCTTTTTCTATCGCCTGAAGCTGATAGAAGCGGCTTCTCAGTCGCCCTTCTTTCGGCGGTAAGCGCAGCGTATGCTGGGCCACTTCACCGGAAAGACGCTCTGTTAACGCCTGAAAAAGCAGTGGTACGCCCACCCCGGTCTGGGCTGAAAGCCAGACCCGAATGGGTTTATTTTCATCGTCACGATCGATGCGCGGTTCAAAATCGTCAAGCATGTCGATTTTGTTCATCACCAGCAGCGCTGGGATCTCATCGGCCTCAATCTCAGCGAGAACCGTATTTACCGCATCAATATTTTCCTGCACGCGAACATCCGCCGCGTCAATCACATGCAGCAGCAGCGTCGCCTGACGCGTCTCCTGCAACGTCGCTTTAAACGCGGCCACCAGATCGTGCGGCAGATGGCGAATAAAACCGACGGTATCGGCCAGCACCGTTTCGCCGACGTCAGGGACGTCAATGCGGCGCAGCGTCGGGTCGAGGGTGGCGAACAACTGGTTCGCGGCATAGACCTCAGCGGCGGTGATCTGGTTAAAGAGCGTTGATTTTCCGGCGTTGGTGTAGCCCACCAGCGACACGGTTGGAATATCGGCTTTCGCGCGCGACCGCCGCCCCTGCTCACGCTGTTTCTCGACTTTTTCCAGCCGCGACAGGATCTGCATGATGCGGTTACGCAATAAACGACGGTCGGTTTCGAGCTGAGTTTCACCCGGGCCACGCAAACCAATACCGCCCTTTTGTCTTTCAAGGTGGGTCCAGCCGCGGACAAGGCGGGTCGCCATATGGCGCAGCTGCGCCAGCTCGACCTGCAGTTTCCCTTCATGGGTGCGCGCGCGCTGGGCGAAAATATCTAAAATAAGACCGGTGCGATCGATAACCCGGCATTCGCACAGGCGCTCCAGGTTGCGTTCTTGTGCCGGACTCAGGGCATGATCGAAGAGCACGACCGAGGCGCCGGTCGCTTTAACGGCTTCCGCAATTTCGACTGCCTTACCTTCACCAACAAAATACTTCGGGTGCGGTGCTTTACGGCTACCGGTAATCACCTGCATTGCTTCGACACCGGCGGAAGAGGCCAGAGTTTCAAACTCCTGGAGATCTTCCATATCTTTGTCTTGCGAAAAATAGATGTGTACCAGTACCGCCTGCTCACCGGCGTCATAACGGTCAAACAAGCGTAAACCCCTTATAAAATACCAGCGGGGAACACAGAAAACCTGGCTCCCCGGCGTGGAAAAACAGCACTGGCCTTATTCGGCGTCGTCGCTGTCTTGTTGCGGCGCAGAAGAGCCCTGCGCGCTACCACCGTGGTGATAGTTACTGGAACCGCCGCCAGCATTATTGCTGTGGTGAGACACCGGGCGAGACGGGACAACAGTAGAAATTGCGTGCTTATAGACCATCTGGCTGACCGTGTTCTTCAACAGGATCACGAACTGATCGAAAGACTCAATTTGCCCTTGCAGCTTGATACCATTCACCAAATAAATAGAAACCGGAACGCGTTCCCGACGCAAAGCGTTCAGGAACGGATCTTGTAAAGATTGCCCCTTAGCCATTCTCTCTTTTCCTTATATGTATGCTTGTTTTGTACTCAGAACCTTTCGATTCTCAAAAAAAATTACGCACGATACCGTTTAATTGTACACGTTCAGTTCTGGCTCGCACCAACAACCTGTAATACTTTGTTGAGCGCTTGTTCAGGTTGTTCACTGTCTAACCAGTGCACACCTTCCCAACCGCGCAGCCAGGTGACCTGACGTTTGGCTAACTGTCTCGTGGCGCAAACACCTCGATAAACCATCTCATCATACGGGATCTCGCCATTGAGATATGACCACATCTGGCGGTATCCGACACAACGGATGGAAGGCATATCCGTATGCAAATCTCCGCGGGCAAAAAGCGCCCGTACTTCTGCTTCAAAACCTGAAGCTAACATCTGATGAAAACGCTGTTCTATGCGTTGATGGAGCAGTTCACGGCTCGCCGGGGCGATGGCGAACTGATGCACCTGATATGGCAGAGCGTCTCCTGACGTTTGCGTCAGTTCCGTTAAAGTTTTACCCGAAATGAAAAAAACTTCCAGTGCCCGGGAAAGCCTTTGCGGATCATTTGGATGAATACGCGCAGCAGCCACGGGATCGATCTCCTGTAATTGCTGATGTAACGCGTTCCACCCCTGCTCTGCGGCCTGCTGCTCAATCCGCGCTCTGACCTCTGGGTCAGCCGACGGTAAGGGCGACAATCCTTCCAGCAACGCTTTGAAATACAACATTGTTCCGCCGACCAACAGCGGAATTCGCCCGGCGGCGACAATGTCCGCCATCGCCGCCAGCGCATCGCGGCGAAAATCAGCCGCGGAATAGGCTTCTGCAGGATCCAAAATATCCAGCAGCCGGTGCGGCGCAGCGCTAAGCTCCGCGGCATCCGGTTTGGCAGTGCCAATATCCATTCCCCGATAAATGAGGGCGGAATCAACACTAATCAACTCTACTGGCAAAACTTTACGTAAGGCTATCGCCAGCGCGGTTTTGCCGGAGGCCGTCGGGCCCATTAAAAAAATTGCCTTGGGCAGGCTCGCCTCGGTTACATCATTCATCTTTCAGGGCATTCATCGCCGAATGGAGATCTACAGGTTGTAACAGGCCACCCGGCGGCGTTTTCACCAGCTGCGGGCAAAGACGTTCGACGTCCGCCAGCAGCGCAATCGCCTGCGCCATATTCCATGACGCCTGTTCGCTCGTCAGATTACGCGCCATCCAGTGTGCGATGTTGCCGACGTCGAATGCGTTTTGCTGCGCCAGGTAGCCTATCAGTTCAGGAATCAAGATTTGTAAATTTTGTTGTCTTAAGGGTAAAGGGACCGCGCGCACCGTCACGTGCAGAGCATCGGCATGGAGCTCGATCCCCAGCTGCGTTAGCGCCGGCTGCGCGGCGGCCAGCGCCTGTTTTTCCCCTTCCGTGACTTTTAACCGCAGCGGGATCAGCAGCGGCTGGGCACATACCGCTTCCACCCCCGGCGTTAACTGCGCCTGGCGTAGCCAGCGCTCGGCTACAGCCAATGACAATAGCGCCAGACCGCCCTCGCGCTCCAGCAGCGCACAATCGCCGCCGACAATCGTCAGCACTCTGCCAAAGCTCTGGCTGTGGCCGGCCAGCTCTGTCGTGGTCGGCGTCTGTACCACTGGCTGCGGCGCGGCGGGCGTGTCGAGCAACTGACGATAAAGCGCGCCTTGCTGCTTCTGGTAACCCGGCTGCGCGTGCGGCCAGCTCGCACCGCCCGGTTTGCCGCTGGAGGCGGCAGGCTCACGCGACGATGTATTGCTGAATCGGGTGGCCGGTTCACGCGCTTCCGACGGACGCGCAAAATGATTGCCTCCTGCGGCGATACGATTCTCCGGCATCTGGCGTGGCGCCGGCGGGTCGTCTTTTTCCGCCAGCGGCGCGTCAAGCTGCTGCTGCAGTACGCTTAGTACGCCCTGGTAGATAAAGTCGTGCACCAGGCGCGACTGATGGAATCGCACCTCGTGCTTGGCCGGATGGACGTTCACATCTACCTGATGGGGATCGATCTCCAGATACAGCACAAACGCCGGCTGCTGATCGGCTCCCAGCTTGTCTTCACAGGCCTGGCGGATAGCATGGTTGATCAGCCGGTCGCGCATCATCCGCCCGTTAACGTAGCAATACTGAATTTCCGCCAGCGCCGAAGTGGTATGGAGCGGATCGGCAACCCAGCCACGCAAGGTCAAATCGCCATGCTGCCACTCGATCGCCAGCGCGTGTTCGAGAAAAGCGGCGCCGCAAATGGTTCCCAGCCGCCGCTCCCGCTGGCCATCCTGCGCCACTGCCCGGTACTGGCGCATCACCTTGCCGTTATGACTGAGGTTAATGGTGACGTCGAAACGCGCCAGCGCAATGCGGCGCACCACCTCGTCAATGTGGCCGAACTCGGTTTTTTCGGTGCGCATGAATTTGCGCCGTGCTGGCGTGTTGTAGAACAGATCGAGGACTTCCAGGGTGGTGCCGACCGGGTGTGCCGCCGGCTTTACCGTCACCGCCTGATCGCGGCCTTCGGCATACGCCTGCCAGGCTTCCTGCTGTTCCGCCGTCCGCGAAGTCAGCGTTAAGCGCGCCACCGAACTGATACTGGCCAGCGCTTCGCCGCGAAAGCCGAGGCTGATAATCGCCTCCAGATCGTCAAGCGAGGCGATCTTACTGGTCGCATGGCGAGCCAGGGCCAGCGCCAGCTCGTCTTTTTTGATGCCGCAGCCGTTATCGCGGATGCGAATGAGCTTCGCGCCGCCGCGTTCGATATCAATATCAATCCGCGTGGCGCCGGCATCAAGGCTGTTTTCAACCAGCTCTTTCACCACCGACGCGGGTCGTTCCACCACTTCGCCGGCGGCAATCTGGTTGGCGAGCTGCGGCGGTAGAACCTGAATCGGCATCCCCTGCTCCTTAGTTAATCAACATCCCGCCCGGCGCCGCAGCGCTGGCGGTTTGCGCCGCCTCCCCACGAGGCGCCGACTGCAGCGGATGCTGCATAAAGTAGTTACGCAGGCCGTTGTAAATCGCCTGTGCGATCTGCTCCTGGTAATCATCGCTCCCCAGCAGCCGCTCTTCGCCGTTGTTACTGATAAAGCCCGTTTCCACGAGGATCGACGGGATATCCGGCGAACGCAGCACGCCAAGGCTGGCATGCTCCGGACGGCGTTTATGCAGGTTACCAATGCGCTGCAGCTGACTCAGCACGTTTGTCGCTACATCGTAGCCGACGCGCTGGGAATGACCGAACTGCAGATCCAGCACCGCCTGGCTCAGGTAGGGATCGGCCTGGCTGTTCGCCAGCACGTCGCCCGCTCCGCCGAGCAGTTCAGACTGTTTCTCATGCTGCTCGAGCCAGCCGGCCATTTCGCTGTTGGCGCGACGGTTCGAGAGCACCCACACCGAGGCGCCGGTCGCATCGCGGTTTGGCGCGGCGTCGGCGTGGATAGAAACGAGGAAGTTGGCGTTTTGCTTACGCGCCACATCAGAGCGGCCCATCACCGAAATAAAGTAATCTCCGTCGCGGGTCAGCACTGGCTTAAACTGCGGGTCGGCGCTCAGCAGCGCCCGCAGCTTGCGCGCGATGGCGATAGTCACGTTTTTCTCTTTGGTGCCGTTCGGGCCAATCGCCCCCGGATCCTGGCCGCCGTGTCCGGCATCGATGGCGATAATGACCTTATCATCCGCCGACACCGTGCGGGCCGCCGGGCGAGCCACGGTCTGATTGTTGGTCATCGCCGGCTGAGAGGTGGTCATCACCGTCTGCCGTTCAGGAGCCGACGAACTGAACGGGTTCCGCCCTGGCGTCGTCGTACGGGAAGACATCACCGGCGGCGGATCGGCCCGTTTCACCACCACGGGAGGCGGCGGTGGCGGCGGCGGCGCGTCGGCATTGATGGTAAAGACCACCGTGTAATTCGCCCCGTTCTGCTGCTTCACCGCCCGCGTTTTGCCATCTTCCGTCAGATCCACCAGCAAACGCAGCGTCTGCGTATCCTGCGGCGTGCCGGCGCGAATGCTCTTCACCAGGTTGCTGCCGCTAAACTGCAGCGGTAGTCCCTGCAATACGCCGGTCTGTTTGATATCCAGCGCCACCAGTCGTTTGCCCTGCGGGGTAAAGGAGTACTCCGGTTCACCGACAAAGCTAAGAGTAATACGGGCCTGCTGGTCACCGTTGGAGACCTGGATATCGGATAAACTCGCCGCAGTGGCGTGAAGACTCGACAGCATCAGCGCAGCGGCAAGCCAGGTGGTTATGCGATACTTCATCCCGTCATCCTTCAGGCTAAATGGCTAAACGCGCCAGTAAAGACTCACCCCGTGAGGAGACCGCGGTAATGCGCGCCTCACGCCCTTGTGCCTGGTAATCGAGGTGAATTTCAACGTCCGGGTCAGGCAGGACACCTGCGCCTTGCTGCGGCCACTCCACCAGGCAGATGGCATCGTCGGCAAAATAATCACGGATCCCCATAAATTCGAGCTCCTCAGGATCCGCCAGTCGGTAGAGATCGAAGTGATACACCATCAGCTTGTCGAGGGTATACGGCTCCACCAGGGTATAGGTTGGGCTTTTGACATTGCCGCGGTGACCGAGCGCCTGTAAAAAGCCGCGGCTGAAGGTGGTTTTCCCCGCGCCTAAATCACCATACAGATAAATCACGGTGGCGCCGGTACAGGCCTGCGCGATGCGGTCGCCAAGGGCCAGCGTGGCCTGCTCATCGGGTAAAGGAATCACTCGGTTAATCATGGTCTACGTCAATCACATCCGGGTTAACAACACGCCTGAGCGTGGAAAAGAGATCGGTTGCCAGCATGCCGCGGGTACCCACGCGGGCGGCCAGCCGGTCGGCGGCATCGCCATGGGCGACGCACCCGGCACAGGCAGCATCATACGGCGTCAGGTGCTGTCCTAACAATGCGGCGATGATGCCAGTGAGCACATCCCCCATCCCGCCGCTGGCCATCCCAGCGTTGCCGGCGTCGATAATGCCCATCGCCCCGCTTTCACTGGCCACTACCGTGCCCGCGCCTTTCAGCACGACCACACCACCATACCGTTTTACCAGACGCTGCGCAGAATGTAAGCGATCGCTTTCAATTTCTGCCACGCTGACGTTCAGCAGACGGGCCGCTTCGCCGGGATGCGGGGTTAACACGCGATTGTGACGTTTATCGGGATTGAATGCCAGCAGGTTCAGCGCGTCGGCGTCCCAGACCATTGGTTTGTTGAAACTTTCCGCCGTGCGCAGGGCGCTGCGCCCCCACTCGTTCTGCCCCAGGCCCGGGCCAATCGCCACCACATCCGCCCACTCCAGTGCGGCTTTCAGGGTCTGCGGCGTCAGCTCATCCACCATTAATTCCGGCCGGGCGGTGACAATCGGCGCCACGTTCTCCCGGTGAGTGAGTACTCGCACCAGCCCCGCACCGGTGCGTAAGGCCGCTTCACCGCACATACGAATAGCGCCTGCCGTGCCGCGATCGCCACCGATAATCACGAGCTTGCCGTGATCGCCCTTATGGGAGGTGGCCCGCCGCGGCGGCAGCCAGTCGGCAAGGTGAGCGGCGCAAAACCGCGTCAGAGGAGTACTTTGCCCGGCAAGCCAGCGCTCAAGCCCGAGGGCATGATGATGGAGATGCCCGACGACATCCCGCGCCTTGCCGGTCAGCAGCCCCGGCTTGAGGGCGATAAAGGTCAGCGTATGGTCGGCCTGCATGACCGCCCCTGGTGTCGCCCCGGTCTGCGCGTTCAGGCCGGAAGGGATATCCAGGGCCACCACCGGTGCCGGATGGTGGTTCGCCTGGCGAATGAGCGCTGCGACGGGATCGCGCGGCGCGCTGCGCAGGCCGGTGCCGAGCAGGCCATCAATAATCAGGGAGATATCGTCGGGCCATGGGATGGTCGCCGCATGGATCACACCGCCGGCGTTAAGCCACGCCTCCCGCGCCGCCTGCGCCTCTTCCGGCAGCGGACTCTCGCTCTCCACCGCCAGCAATGTTACCCGCCGCCCCGCGGCCAGCGCCAGACGCGCCACGACGTACCCGTCGCCGCCGTTATTGCCATGTCCGCAGAGGATCAGCCAGTGCGCGCTGGCGGGATAAGCGCGGCTGGCCAGCTGAAAGGCCGCCTCGCCCGCGCGCTGCATGAGTTCGAACAGCGTCAGCCCCAGGCTGTCCGCCGCCTCTCGTTCGGCCAGGCGCAGCGCCTCCGCAGGCCAAATGTTGTATGGTATACTGTCAGGGTTTTTCGTCATTGTATGGTCCATCATGTCACAGCCCCTCGATCTCGTTCAGTTAGCGCAACAAATCAAACAATGGGGCACAGAGCTTGGGTTCCAGCAGGTGGGGATCGCCGATACCGATCTCAGCGCCAGTGAACCCAAACTGCAGGCATGGCTGGATAAACAATACCACGGCGAAATGGAATGGATGGCGCGTCACGGTATGATGCGCGCCCGTCCCCACGAGCTGCTGCCCGGTACGTTACGCGTCATCAGCGTGCGGATGAACTATCTGCCCGCCAACGCCGCCTTTGCCCGCACCCTGAAAGATCCCGCGCTGGGTTACGTCAGCCGTTATGCCCTCGGGCGTGATTATCATAAGCTGCTACGTAATCGCCTGAAAAAACTGGGGGAGAAGATTCAGGAACAGTGTGCTTCGCTCAATTTTAGACCTTTTGTCGACTCCGCGCCTATCCTGGAACGGCCAATCGCAGAAAAAGCGGGCCTTGGCTGGACAGGTAAGCACTCACTTATCTTAAGTCGCGACGCCGGATCGTTCTTTTTCCTCGGCGAACTGCTGATTGACCTGCCCCTGCCGGTCGACAGCCCGGTTGCGGAAGAGTGCGGACGCTGCGTCGCCTGCATGACCATCTGTCCTACCGGCGCCATCGTTGAGCCCTACACCGTCGACGCCCGGCGCTGCATCTCTTATCTCACCATCGAACTGGAAGGCGCGATCCCCGAGGAGTTCCGTCCGCTTATCGGCAACCGCATCTATGGCTGCGACGACTGCCAGCTCATCTGCCCGTGGAACCGTTTCTCACAGCTCACCGATGAAGAGGATTTCAGCCCACGCAAAGCGCTGCATGCCCCGCCGCTGGTGGAGCTGTTCGCCTGGAGCGAAGCGTGGTTTCTGAAGGTAACCGAAGGGTCGGCCATTCGTCGCATTGGCCACCTGCGCTGGCTGCGCAATATCGCCGTCGCGCTGGGCAATGCGCCCTGGGATGAAGCCCATCTTCGCGCGCTGGAGAGTCGCCGGGGTGAGCACCCGCTTCTCGACGAGCACATTGAATGGGCGATTGCCCAGCAAATGAAAAAGCGGAGCGCCGACGCCGTCGAAGTACAGCTACCAAAAAAATTACGTCTGGTCAGGGTGGTAGAGAAAGGCTTGCCGCGGGACGCCTGATTCATTCACAGGCTGTGAATAAAATCTAAAACACATTGCGTTTCAAGGCGCAGACCGAGGTCAAGTGATCGGATTAACATTTTGAAATGAAATTTAATTGTTAAATTTCAATTAGATAACAAGATACTATTTACAAAGCGAAGCATTTACGTCATCAGAGACGAAACGACAACCTGTGGATAACTCTGTTCACAGTATTTCTGCAGACCAAACGAAAATCATCCCCGGCGCTGGATTGCACTGTGGATAAATAAGAGATGGAAGAAAATTTGGAGCGGGAAACGAGACTCGAACTCGCGACCCCGACCTTGGCAAGGTCGTGCTCTACCAACTGAGCTATTCCCGCTTAATCATCGTCATTCAAGCTACCCTGTAGCAACCTGAATACTGCGACTGGTGTGGTGTGTCTTTCAAATTTTGGAGCGGGAAACGAGACTCGAACTCGCGACCCCGACCTTGGCAAGGTCGTGCTCTACCAACTGAGCTATTCCCGCTTAATCTTCGGCTTTCGTCTCGCATCTGCGAGTTGAAATCCTTCGATAAGGATGGTGCTTTCAAATTTTGGAGCGGGAAACGAGACTCGAACTCGCGACCCCGACCTTGGCAAGGTCGTGCTCTACCAACTGAGCTATTCCCGCGTTACTGCATTTTTTGCCATATTTTGATGGCGTCGTAATTTGCATTTCTGCGTCGTTACGGGAGGCGCATTATACGAGAATTCGATGCCCCTGCAACCCCCTGTTCATCACTTTTTTGCGTTTTTTGTTTAAGTGGACATTTTCTCGCCACCTACGCCGCTGAATTGTATAAATAAGCGTCACAACGGGCAAAATCGCTTTTTCCGCCCGGCTGAATGACGCAAAATCGCTCGCATCATATTGCGGTGGCGCGACGTATAACGAGGCCACCACGACGCCAAAAAGGGAATTAGCATGAGAAAAGTCCTCACCGTCCTGCTGCTGGGCACGCTGGCCATCGGAACCGCGTCAGCCGAGACGCTCCATTTTGGCACCACCACGGCCAATCCACCGTTTGTCACCACCAACGGCAAAAATCAGCCCGTCGGCTTCGATATCGATCTCGCGCACGCCCTGTGCCAGCAGATGCAGGCGCAGTGCCAGTTCACAGCGCAGCGTTTCGATACTCTGATCCCTGCTTTACGCTTTAAGAAGTTTGATGCGGTGATTGCCGGCATGGAAGTGATCCCGATGCGCGAGAAGCAGGTCGCCTTTAGCCGCCCCTATCGTCAGGCGCTCTCCGGGGTGGTGATCGTCAATAAAGATGTCGCCCATACCTTTGCCGATCTGAAAGCCAAAAAAATCGGCGTGGTGAAAGGCACGCTGCATCAGCACTATCTGCGCGATAAGCAGAAGGCCGTGCAGGCGATCCCTTACGACGACGTCGCCAGCGCTTTAGCCGCGCTGAAAGCTGGCGAAATAACCGGCGTCATGGGCGACTTCGCCACGCTCGACGCCTGGCAACAAGAGAACCCTGACTACGCCATCATGGATGAGCGGGCCACTGACCCGGCTTATTATGGGAAACAGTATGCAATTGCAGTGCGCAAAGACGACCCGGAGCTGCTGAATGCCATCAACGATGCCCTGACCGCGGTCATGGCGACGCCTGACTTCCAGCAGATGCAGCAAAAGTGGTTTAAATAGCGCGGGAAAGCAAACCGGGCCGCACACCGGGCCCGGTTGCGGTTTACAGCTTAATAAAATGCTCGCGATAGTAAGCCAGCTCGGCGACCGACTCACGGATATCGTCCATCGCCTGATGGGTACCCTGTTTTTTAAAGCCGTCGAGAATTTCCGGCTTCCAGCGGCGCGCCAGCTCTTTCAGGGTGCTGACGTCCAGGTAGCGGTAGTGAAAATAGGCTTCCAGTTGCGGCATGTACTTAAACAGGAAGCGACGATCCTGGCCGATGCTGTTGCCGCAGATCGGCGATTTGCCTGCCGGCACCCACTGCTTAAGAAACTCAATAGTCGCCAGTTCGGCATCGTGCTCGCTGACGGTGCTGGCCTTTACGCGATCCACCAGCCCGCTGCCGGTATGCGTCCGTACATTCCACTCGTCCATTAATGCCAGTTGAGCGTCCGACTGATGTACCGCGATGGTCGGCCCCTCAGCCAAAATGTTCAGGTTGGCATCGGTCACCAGGGTGGCGATTTCGATAATGCGATCGCGCTCCGGATCCAGCCCTGTCATCTCAAGATCGATCCAAATGAGGTTGTTTTCATTTGCACTCATGCTATTTTCCACCCTTCTTGCGTGACTATATTCATCTAAAATAGCGTGTATCATAGAGGTTTTGCCCCATCAGGGCGACCAGGAGCCAGTTCGATTGAGTAAAAATAAACTCTCCAAAGGCCAGCAGCGCCGCGTCAAAGCCAACCACCAGCGCCGTCTGAAAACCACTGCGGAGAAGGCCGACTACGATGACAACCTGTTTGGCGAAACGTCCGAAGGTATTGTCATCAGTCGCTTTGGCATGCATGCCGACGTCGAATCCGCTGACGGCAGCGTGCATCGCTGCAATATCCGCCGGACGATCCGCTCGCTGGTGACCGGCGACCGCGTGGTCTGGCGGCCGGGTAAAGACGCCGCCGATGGCGTAAACGTTAAAGGGATCGTCGAGGCGGTTCACGATCGCGCCTCCGTCCTGACGCGTCCGGATTTTTACGACGGCGTGAAGCCTATCGCCGCCAATATCGATCAGATCGTGGTGGTTTCCGCGATCCTGCCAGAGTTGTCGCTGAATATTATCGATCGTTATCTGGTGGCCTGCGAAGCGCAGGATATCGAGCCGTTGATCGTCCTGAATAAAATCGATCTGCTGGATGACGATGGCCTGCGCTTCGTCAATGAGCAAATGGACATCTACCGCAATATCGGTTACCGCGTGCTGCTGGTTTCCAGTCGTACTCAGGACGGCCTTAAGCCGCTGGAAGCGGCCCTGACCGACCGTATCAGCATCTTCGCCGGGCAGTCCGGGGTCGGTAAATCGAGCCTGCTGAACGCCCTGCTCGGGTTGAACGAGGATCAGATCCTCACCAATGATGTTTCGGACGTTTCCGGCTTAGGCCAGCACACCACCACCGCAGCGCGCCTCTACCACTTCCCGCACGGCGGCGATGTGATTGATTCGCCGGGCGTTCGTGAATTCGGCCTGTGGCATCTGGAAGCGGAACAAATCACCAATGGCTTTGTCGAATTCCATGATTATTTAGGCCGTTGCAAGTATCGCGACTGTAAACACGATACCGATCCTGGCTGTGCGCTGCGCGAAGCGGTAGAGAACGGCAAGATCGCCGAAAGCCGTTTTGAGAACTACCATCGCATCCTGGAAAGCATGGCGCAGGTACAGGTAAAAACGCGTAAAAACTTTTCCTCGTCCGATGACTGATCATTAAGCTGGGCATCACATCAGGCTCTGCCAGGACGCGGTCAAAGTGCGACTAACGCGGCTGCCATTTAGCGAGTTTTACGTATAGAATCGTCCCCTTTTTTCAGGACCCCGCCCGCGGGCGGGGTCAGGAACGACATATCATGGCCTGGAGGCTACTTTGTTAAACGATCTTAAACTTTCACTGCAATACATTCTGCCTAAACTGTGGCTCACCCGCCTCGCAGGCTGGGGTGCGAGCAAACGCGCAGGTTGGTTGACGAAACTGGTCATCGATCTGTTCGTGAAATACTACAAGGTCGATATGAAAGAGGCGCAGAAGCCGGATACCGCGGCTTATCGCACCTTCAACGATTTCTTTGTGCGTCCGCTGCGCGACGACGTTCGCCCGCTGAATACCGATCCCAACGTGCTGGTGATGCCGGCAGACGGCGTGATCAGCCAGCTTGGCGCCATTGAAGACGATAAAATCCTGCAGGCCAAAGGTCATGACTACAGCCTGGAAGCCCTGCTGGCCGGCAACTATCAAATGGCCGACCTGTTCCGTAACGGCAGCTTCGCCACCACCTATCTGTCGCCGCGCGACTATCACCGCGTGCACATGCCGTGCAACGGCATCCTGCGCGAAATGATCTACGTCCCTGGCGACCTGTTCTCGGTTAACCATCTGACGGCGCAGAATGTGCCTAACCTGTTCGCCCGTAACGAGCGCGTCATCTGCCTGTTTGATACTGAGTTTGGCCCGATGGCGCAAATTCTGGTGGGCGCGACTATCGTCGGCAGCATCGAGACCGTGTGGTCCGGCACCGTGACCCCACCGCGCGAAGGCATTATTAAACGCTGGACCTGGCCCGCTGGCGACAGCGAAGGCTCCGTCGCCCTGCTGAAAGGCCAGGAGATGGGCCGCTTCAAACTGGGTTCCACCGTGATCAACCTGTTTGCCCCGGGCCAGGTGAAGCTGGTCGACTCGCTGCAAAGCCTGTCCGTGACTAAAATCGGCCAACCGCTGGCGACCGCCGTGGAAGCCAGCACCGCTGCTGAACCCGCGCCGTTACCGGAAGAAGAGATCCGCGCCGAACACCGCGCCAGCCCGCTGGTTGACGATACACAAGACCAAGGTTAATTCTTCAGCAAAAAGGGTTATGCCGTGCGCCTGATATACACTTTCCTGTTGGCCTTGAGCCTCAGTTTCGGGGCGTACGCTGCGACAGCCCCGGATGCTAAACAGATAACCCAGGAACTGGAACAGGCGAAGGCGGCAAAGCCCGCCCAGCCTGAAACCGTTGAAGTTCTGCAGTCCGCGCTGAACGCGCTTGAGGAGCAAAAATCGTCCCTCGAGCGCGCCCGTCAGTATCAGGACGTTATCGATAATTTCCCCAAACTGTTTCAAAGCCTGCGCTCCCAGCTCAACAATCTGAGCGAAGAACCGCGCCAGGTGCCAACCGGCCTGACCGCCGATGCGCTGAACCAGGAGATCCTGCAGGTCAGCAGCCAGCTGCTGGAATCGAGCCGCCAGGCGCAGCAGGAGCAGGATCGCGCGCGTGAAATCGCCGACTCCCTGAACCAGCTGCCGCAGCAGCAAACCGATGCCCGTCGTCAGCTCAATGAGGTTGAGCGCCGCATCGGCACGCAAACCGGCAACAATGCTCTCGCCCAGGCGCAAAATCTTGCCCTGCAGGCGGAATCGGCGCGCCTGAAGGCGCTGGTGGATGAACTCGACCTCGCCCAGCTTTCCGCCAACAACCGCCAGGAGCTGTCGCGCGCCCGTTCCGAGCTGGCGCAAAAGCAGAGCGAACAACTGGATGCCTATCTGCAGGCGCTGCGCAATTTACAGAACAGCCAGCGCCAGCGGGAGGCGGAAAAGGCGCTGGAGAGCACCGAACTGCTGGCGGAGAACAGTGAAAACCTGCCGCCGGACATCACCGCGCAGTTCAAGGTCAACCGGGAGCTCTCCCAGGCGCTGAACCAGCAGGCGCAGCGCATGGATCTGGTGGCCTCCCAGCAGCGGCAGGCGACGAATCAAACGCTGCAGGTGCGCCAGGCGTTAAACACCCTGCGCGAGCAATCGCAGTGGCTGGGCTCTTCCAACCTGCTGGGTGAAGCCTTACGCGCCCAGGTGGCGCGACTGCCGGAACGCCCTCGCCCACAGCAGCTGGATACGGAAATGGCACAGTTGCGCGTGCAGCGTCTGCGCTTTGAAGATTTACTCAGTAAGCAACCACAGCTGCGGCAGATCCGTCAGGCCGACGGCCAACCGCTGACCAGCGAGCAGAACAAGATCCTGCAGGCGCAGCTGCGCACGCAGAACGAGCTATTGAACTCGCTGCTGCGCGGCGGTGATACCCTGATGCTGGAGCTCACCAAGCTGAAGGTCGCCAACGGCCAGTTGGAAGACGCGCTGAAAGAGATCAACGAAGCGACTCACCGCTATCTGTTCTGGACTTCGGACGTTAGCCCTATCGGCTTCTCCTGGCCGCTGGAGATTGTCCAGGATCTGCGGCGCCTGATCTCCCTGGATACCATCAGCGAGCTGGGCAAAGCCAGCGCGATGATGCTCACCAGCAAAGAGACCTTGTTGCCGCTGTTTGCCGCCCTGCTGCTGGTCGGCTTCAGCATCAGCTCGCGGCGCCATTTCACCCGCTTCCTTGAGCGCTCCAGCGCCCGGGTGGGGAAAGTCACCCAGGATCACTTCTGGCTGACGCTGCGCACGGTCTTCTGGTCGATACTGGTGGCCTCGCCGCTGCCGGTGCTGTGGATGACGCTCGGCTATGGCCTGCAGTCCGCCTGGCCCTTCCCGCTGGCGGTGGCGATAGGCGATGGGGTCACGGCGACCGTGCCTTTGCTGTGGGTGGTGATGATCTGCGCCACCTTCGCCCGGCCAAACGGGCTGTTTATCGCCCACTTCGGCTGGCCGCGTAGCCGCGTGGCGAAGGCGATGCGCTACTACCTGATGAGCATCGGGCTGATTGTGCCGCTGATTATGGCGCTGATCATGTTTGATAATCTTAACGACCGCGAGTTCTCCGCCTCGCTGGGCCGCCTGTGCTTCCTGCTGATCTGCGGCGCGCTGGCGGTAGTTACCCTGAGCCTTAAGCACGCCGGTATTCCGCTCTACCTGGATAAAGAGGGTAATGGCGACAATATGGTGAACCGCCTGCTGTGGAACCTGATGCTTGGCGCCCCGCTGGTGGCGATGCTGGCGGCCGCCGTCGGCTACCTCGCCACCGCTCAGGCGCTGCTTGCGCGTCTGGAAACCTCGGTCGCCATCTGGTTCCTGCTGCTGGTGGTCTATCACATCATCCGCCGCTGGATGCTGATCCAGCGCCGCCGGCTGGCCTTCGACCGGGCCCGCCATCGTCGTGCGGAAATTCTCGCTCAGCGCGCCCGCGGCGAAGATGAACCTATGCACGTCAGCAGCCCGGAAGGGTCGGTGGAGACAGAGGTCAGCGAGGTCGACCTCGATGCCATCAGTACCCAGTCGCTGCGGCTTGTACGCTCTCTGCTGATGCTGATCGCGCTGCTGTCGGTTATCGTCCTGTGGTCGGAAATACACTCGGCGTTTGGCTTCCTTGAGAATATCTCGCTGTGGGACGTGACCTCGACGGTACAAGGAGTGGAAAGCCTTGAGCCCATCACGCTTGGCGCGGTGTTGATTGCCATTCTGGTGCTGATCATCACCACTCAGCTGGTACGCAACCTGCCCGCGCTGCTGGAGCTGGCGATCCTCCAGCATCTTGATTTAACGCCCGGCACCGGTTACGCCATCACCACTATCACCAAGTATCTGCTGATGCTGGTCGGCGGTCTGGTGGGCTTCTCGATGATCGGCATTGAGTGGTCGAAGCTGCAGTGGCTGGTCGCCGCGCTGGGTGTGGGTCTCGGATTTGGCCTGCAGGAGATCTTCGCCAACTTTATCTCCGGCCTGATTATCCTGTTTGAGAAGCCGATCCGCATCGGCGATACGGTCACCATTCGCGACCTGACGGGCAGCGTCACCCGCATCAATACCCGCGCCACTACCATCAGCGACTGGGACCGGAAAGAGATTATCGTGCCGAACAAGGCGTTCATTACCGAACAGTTTATCAACTGGTCGCTATCGGACTCGGTCACCCGCGTGGTGCTGACGGTGCCGGCGCCCGTGGACGCCGATACCGACGAGGTCACGAAAATTCTCATCGCCGCCGCGCATCGCTGCTCGCTGGTCATCGATACCCCGGCGCCGGAGGCGTTTCTTGTCGACCTGCAGCAGGGGATCCAGATTTTCGAGCTGCGTATTTTTGCCGCGGAGATGGGGCACCGCATGCCGCTGCGCCATGAGATGCATCAGCTGATCCTCGCCGGCTTCCGCGAGCATGGCATTGATATGCCGTTCCCTCCGTTCCAGATGCGTCTGGAAAGTATCGACGGCAGGCAAAGCAGTAAGACCATGACCTCGGCAGGAAAAACCAGCCGCCGTACGGCTGGTAGCCTGTAAGTGATGCTCTGCCCGGCGACACCGCCGGGCAAGCTCTTTAACTCTCCATTACCAGCGCGCCGGACGCCATGCGCCGACGGTAGCGTTCGTAGATCCCCAACGCCAGCAGTGAGAAAAAGATCGGCCCGCCGACCATCCACAGCGTGCTGTTCCAGTCACCACCGTCAATCACCGGTTGAATGATGGTGAAGATATTGGCGAAGGTCACCACCAGCAGCACCACGCCGGTCGCCAGCAGCGTCGACTGGCGGTTTTTGAAGATCACGAACGGCCGGTCGAGATGCGCTTTCGCCTTGAAGAACGGGAAGGCGATGGTCAGGAACAGATAGGGCAAGGTCATCGAGACATTGGCCATCAGCGTCAGCTTGTTATAAAACGCGGAAGCGCTATCCCCACCGAACGATACCAGTACGATAAACACCCCGACCAGCAGGCACTGCAGCCACATCGCCACGGCGGGCATGCCGTTGACGTTAAGACGGGTCATCACCGACGGCCAGAGCGCTTTTGGCGTACCCTGGATAATCGCTTTCAGGGGTGAATAGCTGAGGGTGAAGAACGCGCCGGTATAGGCGAGAAACATCGACAGCCCGGTGATACGGGCGAACCAGACCCCGGTCAGGGCTGACGCCGCTGGCGTCAGGTGCAGGGCCTGGCCCAGCGTCGTCCCGAGGCTGGTCATCAGCACATAGGTGATGTTGCCAAGGTTGGTCGAACGCGCGCCAAGCACTTGCTGCCAGTTGGCGCTCACGCCCCACAGCACGATCGCCAGCGAGTAACCGATCGAGATAACGATCGCCGCGATGATAATCCCTTTGGCAAAGTTCTTTTCCGGTTTATCGGTCTTATCCACCAGGCCGCCAACCGCCTCAATTCCGCCATAGGCGAAAATGGCAAACACGACAAACGACAGCATCGCCATGCCCGACTGATACCCGGGATTAGGCGAAAGAGTAAAGTTTAGCGGCTGGGCGAAATGGCCGCCGTTGAGCAGCAGGATCGCCCCGCTCACCAGCAGCAGCACCAGGTTCAACCCCATCACCGCGATACCGCCGACGGCGGTAATTTTGGCGATTTTATTAATCCCTTTGACGGCAATAAAGGTCACCACGGCCATCCAGCAGGCCGCCAGAATACCGACCGTCTGCGTCGGCGTCAGGCCACCCAGCGCCCAGGTCTGCGTTTTGTCCGCGCCAAACAAAAAGGTGGATAACGGCACCCAGATTTTAGCCGCCGTACTCACCATCCACACCACGTACGAGGCAAACCACATAAAGGTGCCGATGAACGCAAAACGCGGCCCGACGCTGTGGTTCATCCAGGAATAGATCCCGCCCTCTTCCCGACGGTAGGCCGAGCCCATCTCCGCCATCATCAGCGCGAACGGAATAAAGAAAAAGAGAGCGGAAAAAAGATAAAACGGCATCGCGCTGTAGCCCATCAGATAAAACGCCGACGGGCTGTTGGCGAAGCCAAAAACCGAAGTGAAGATCATCAGAATCAGCCCAATCAGGCTCATCTTCTTGAGTTGTTGATGCATAAATCTATCCAAACGTGGGCATCGCCCGACGAGCAACGCCTGGCCTCATAAAAAGAGCGCGGATAGTAGCAAAAGCACAGAGGGAGATTGTGGGTATTCGGGCTAAAACCGGGACGATGTGGTCAGGTTCAGGGCGGGTCGGTCACCTCCCCCCACACCGAGGCAGAAGGAGGTGAAAAAACGATCAGGCGCGGTCCACCGTAAAGGCGATCACTTCGCCGATGCTTTCGGCGCCCAGCGCCAGCATGACCACACGGTCAACGCCCAGCGCCACGCCGGAGCAATCCGGCAGACCCGCCTCCAGCGCCGCCAGCAGGTTGTTATCGATGGGCTGCTGCGGAAGGCCGCGCGCGGCGCGTTTACGGTTGTCCTGCTCAAAGCGCAGGCGCTGCTCACGGGCGTCGGTCAGCTCGTGGAAACCGTTCGCTAGCTCAATACCTTTGTAGTAAACCTCGAAGCGCTCAGCGACCCGATGATCTTCCGGGCTGATCTGCGCTAACGAGGCCTGGGTGGCCGGGAAATGATAGATAAACGTCGGGCGATCTTTACCGATGTGCGGCTCCACGCCCATGGTAAACAACAGCTGCAGCAGCGTGTCGCGATCTTCTTCTGTATCGGCGATATTGCTCAGATCCAGTTTCGCCGCAACTTCACGTAGCTGCGCCTTATCGGCAGAGAGCGGATCAATATCCAGATGGCGCTGGAACGCTTGCTGATAGGAGAGGCTTTCCGCCGGCTGGCACTCCAGCACCTGCTGTAGCAGATCGTCCACCTCGTTGATCAGGCGATACATGTCATAGCACGGACGATACCACTCCAGCATGGTGAATTCCGGGTTGTGATGCCTCCCCATCTCTTCATTGCGAAAGCTGCGGCACAGCTGGAAGACCGGGCCGCAGCCCGCCGCCAGCAGGCGCTTCATGTGGTATTCCGGACTGGTCATCAGGTACAGATTAAGTCCCTGGGAATGGCCCGGGCCGACGAAACGGGTTTCGAACGGGAACAAATGAATATCCGTTACCGTCGCCTGACTCATGCAAGGCGTCTCCACCTCCAGCACGCCGCGATCGGTAAAGAAACGGCGGATTTCCGCCATCACCGCCGCGCGTTTCAACAGATTGGGAATGGGTGCGCTCGGCTGCCAGGTTGCCGTCTCGCTCATGGTACTTTCTCCGATTGCAAATTAAGGGCACGAAGTCTACTCGCAACCGGCGAGTGAAACAAATTTTGTGCAATCATCGGCGGATTACATGCCATTAATCTATCGTTAACCTAAAGGTATAAACATCACTGATAAATAACCGCACATATCGATAAAAAAATCGAACACGTCAATTTTCCATACTGACCCTACGGCTATACTTCTGTACCTATAAAGGAGCAGTGATACTTTTTCGCCAGCCCGGCGGCGAAATACACTAAAACTGGAGGAATGTCGTGCAAACTTTTCAAGCCGATCTCGCCGTAATTGGCGCCGGCGGGGCAGGCCTTCGTGCCGCTATCGCCGCCGCTCAGGCCAACCCCAACGCTAAAATCGCCCTGATTTCTAAAGTCTATCCGATGCGCAGCCATACGGTCGCTGCAGAAGGGGGGTCCGCAGCCGTTGCCCAGGATCACGATAGCTTTGAGTACCATTTTCACGACACCGTCGCCGGTGGCGACTGGCTGTGCGAACAGGATGTCGTCGATTACTTCGTGCACCACTGCCCAACGGAAATGACCCAGCTGGAACAGTGGGGATGCCCATGGAGCCGCCGCCCCGACGGCAGCGTCAACGTCAGGCGCTTCGGAGGCATGAAAATCGAGCGCACCTGGTTTGCCGCCGATAAAACCGGCTTCCACATGCTGCATACCCTCTTCCAGACCTCCCTTCAGTTTCCCCAAATTCAGCGCTTTGATGAACATTTCGTCCTCGATCTGCTGGTCGATGACGGGCAGGCCCGCGGCCTGGTGGCGATGAATATGATGGAAGGCACCCTGGTGCAGATCCGTGCCAACGCGGTGGTGCTGGCCACTGGCGGCGCCGGACGCGTCTATCGCTACAACACCAACGGCGGGATCGTCACCGGTGACGGAATGGGTATGGCGCTGGGTCACGGCGTGCCGCTGCGCGACATGGAATTCGTTCAGTATCACCCGACCGGCCTGCCGGGCTCCGGGATCCTCATGACCGAGGGCTGCCGCGGTGAAGGCGGGATTCTGGTCAACAAAAACGGCTACCGCTATCTGCAGGATTACGGCATGGGCCCGGAAACCCCGCTCGGTGAGCCGAAGAACAAATATATGGAGCTGGGTCCACGCGACAAAGTGTCCCAGGCTTTCTGGCACGAGTGGCGGAAAGGGAACACCATCCCGACGCCGCGCGGCGATGTGGTCTACCTCGATCTGCGCCACCTCGGCGAGAAAAAACTGCTGGAGCGTCTGCCGTTTATCTGTGAACTAGCGAAAGCCTACGTCGGCGTCGATCCAGTGAAAGAGCCGATTCCGGTGCGTCCGACCGCGCACTACACCATGGGCGGTATTGAAACCGACCAGCAGTGCGAAACCCGGATCAAAGGCCTGTTTGCCGTGGGCGAGTGTTCGTCCGTCGGTCTGCACGGCGCCAACCGCCTGGGCTCCAACTCGCTGGCCGAACTGGTGGTCTTCGGCCGCCTGGCCGGGGAGCAGGCCATGCAACGCGCCGCTCAGGCGGGCGAAGCAAACGGCTCCGCGCTCGATGCGCAGGCTGCCGATGTGGAGCAACGCCTGAAAGATCTCGTCAACCGGGAAGGTAATGAAAACTGGGCGAAAATCCGCGACGAAATGGGGCTGTCGATGGAGGAAGGTTGCGGCATCTACCGCACGCCGGAGTTAATGCAGAAAACCATCGACAAGCTGGCCGAATTGCAGGAGCGCTTTAAGCGCGTGCGCATTACCGACAACTCCAGCGTATTCAATACCGATCTGCTTTACACCATTGAACTGGGACATGGTTTAAACGTTGCTGAATGTATGGCGCACTCGGCCATCGCTCGTAAAGAATCGCGCGGTGCGCACCAGCGTCTGGATGAAGGCTGTACCGAGCGTGACGACGTCAACTTCCTCAAGCACACCCTCGCCTTCCGCGAGGCCGATGGCACGACCCGTCTGGAATATGGCGATGTGAAGATCACCACGCTGCCGCCGGCAAAACGAGTCTATGGCGCAGAGGCGGAAGCGGCTGAGAAGAAGGAGACCACCCATGGCTGAGATGAAAAACCTGAAAGTCGAAGTGGTGCGCTACAACCCGGAGGTCGACACCGCACCGCATAGCGCGTTTTATGACGTGCCCTATGATGAGCAGACCTCGCTGCTGGACGCGCTGGGCTACATTAAAGACAACCTGGCGCCAGACCTGAGCTACCGTTGGTCCTGCCGAATGGCAATTTGCGGCTCCTGCGGCATGATGGTCAACAAGGTGCCAAAGCTGGCCTGTAAAACGTTTCTGCGCGATTACACCAAAGGCATCAAAGTTGAGGCGCTGGCCAACTTCCCTATCGAGCGCGATCTGGTGGTGGATATGACCCACTTTATCGAAAGTCTGGAGGCCATTAAGCCCTATATCATCGGCAACAACCGCACACCGGACCAGGGGCCTAACAAACAGACGCCGGCCCAGATGGCGAAATACCATCAGTTCTCCGGCTGCATCAACTGCGGGCTGTGCTATGCCGCCTGTCCGCAGTTCGGCCTGAATCCGGAATTTATCGGCCCGGCGGCGATCACCCTCGCCCACCGCTATAACGAAGACAGCCGCGACCACGGTAAAAAGGAACGTATGGCGCAGCTTAACGGCCAGAACGGCGTCTGGACCTGTACTTTCGTGGGCTACTGCTCGGAAGTGTGTCCGAAGCACGTCGATCCGGCGGCCGCGATCCAGCAGGGCAAGGTGGAAAGCTCGAAAGACTTTCTTATCGCCACCCTGAAACCACGCTAAGGAGTGCATTATGACGACGAAACGCAAAGCCTACGTGCGGCCGATGACCTCCACCTGGTGGAAAAAGCTGCCGTTTTATCGCTTCTACATGGTGCGGGAAGGCACGGCGGTACCGACGGTATGGTTTAGCATTGTGCTGATTTACGGGCTGTTTGCCCTCAAGCACGGCGCCGAAAGCTGGGCGGGATATATCGGATTCCTGCAAAACCCGGTAGTGGTGATCCTCAACCTGATCACCCTGGCGGCGGCGCTGCTGCACACCAAAACCTGGTTTGAGCTGGCGCCGAAAGCCGCCAACGTCATTATCAAAGGCGAAAAAATGGGGCCAGAGCCGGTCATTAAAGGGCTCTGGGTGGTAACGGCGGTGGTCACGGTGGTGATCCTGTTTGTTGCCCTGTTCTGGTAAGGAGACTCAGATGATTAATCCCAACCCGAAACGTTCCGATGAACCCGTATTCTGGGGGCTGTTTGGCGCAGGCGGCATGTGGGGCGCGATTGTCGCGCCGGTGATGGTGCTGCTGGTGGGCATCCTGTTGCCACTCGGGCTCGCCCCGGCCGACGCCTTCAGCTATGAGCGCGTACTGGCCTTTGCCCAAAGCTTCATCGGCCGCGCATTCATCTTTCTGATGATAGTGCTGCCGCTGTGGTGTGGGCTGCATCGTATTCATCACGCCATGCACGACCTGAAAATCCATGTACCAAACGGTAAGTGGGTCTTCTACGGCCTGGCCGCAATCCTCAGCGTTATCACTCTCGTTGGCGTACTGTTTATCTGATCCTGCAAGAGCCCGGCTGCATTTCTGCTACCGGGCTCGCTTCATAGAAAAATCTTGCCGCCTTTTCCCTGCCGGACTCTACACTTAGCTTAAAAGCCAGCAAGGAGCATGCCATGCGTATCCTGCCGATAATGACCGCGATTGCCGTCTCGTTCCTGTCTGTCGCCTGCAGCTCTCCCACCCCGCCGCCGGGCGTCACCGTAGTCAGCCCCTTCGATGTTCAGCGCTATCTGGGTACCTGGTATGAAATCGCCCGCTTTGACCACCCTTTTGAGAGTGGGCTGGAAAAGGTCACGATCGCCTGGCACCCCCGTGATGACGGCGGTCTGGACGTGACCAATAAAGGCTATAACCCCGACCGCGGCATGTGGCAGAAAACGGACGGGGTGGCCTACTTTACCGGGGAGCCCAGCCGCGCCGCGCTGAAGATTTCCTTCTTCGGCCCTTTCTACGGCAGCTATAACGTCATTGCGCTGGATAAGGAGTATCGTTACGCGCTGGTCTGCGGCCCCGATCGCGATTATCTCTGGCTGCTGGCCCGGGCGCCGACCATCGCCCCCGAGGTCAGGCAGCAAATGCTGGATATTGCCACCCGACAGGGCTTTGATGTCAGCAAACTGGTCTGGGTCAATCAGCGCTACAACTAGTGGGCACTGAGCTTCAGGCCAATAATGCCAACCACGATGCAGGCGAGGCTCGCAATACGCATGGCGCTGGCCGATTCCCCTAACAGGACGATACCGGTCACGGCGGCGCCCACGGCGCCGATCCCGGTCCAGACCGCGTAGGCGGTACCAACCGGCAGGGTTTTCATCGCCCATGAGAGCAGCGCCATGCTGGCCACCATCGCCACGATGGTGATAACGCTGGGAACCAGGCGGCTAAAGCCATGGGTATATTTCAGGCCGACGGCCCAGACCACTTCCAGCAGGCCAGCGATAAACAAGACTATCCAGGACATAAGGCTCCTTTGCTGGGGCCGTCCCCGGATGAGAAACGCTTACGGGTCGTCCCGCAAGGTGTATGAAAAGTCGTGATGAGTATAGCCAACAGAATGGGGGAAGTGAAGAACGGTACGGCGTATAACCGTACCGTCGACGGCGTTTATTGCTGAGCTTTGGTTGCCGCGCCAGAGATTGCGTTGCCGCCGTCTGAAATATCCTCACCAACGCCACGTGTGGTGTTACAAGCGGTCAGTGCCGAAGAGAGGACCAAAACCGTAAAGAACGCTGCAATCGTTTTTTTCACCATAATGTCATCCTTAGTGTCAGTTTTGTTTTCATGCTCTATAAGCATAGACAAACCGTCCAAAGATGAAGGGATCTTTGCGTTTTTTAAGAGAAAAGGAGTATCTATGGAGGAGCCTGACATATCGGTAGGCAAGCGTCATTAACGAAACGGCAGGGAAATTTAGCTCACAGCGTGAGAGATAGCGTGGCCCAGCCCCTGAATATCTTCACCCACACCGCGGGCGGTATTGCAGCCAGCCAGCAGGACGCTGCTCAGAAAGAGTAACACCAGGAGTTTAACGCTGCGCTTCATGTGTCGTGCTCGTCGTGCCTGTAAGGAGAGAGCGGCGCAGCACGGAGGCTGCGCCGGTCATCATGACGCGAAATTACTTCACGCGGGATACGTATTCGCCAGAGCGAGTATCCACTTTGATCACTTCGCCAATCTGAACGAACAGCGGAACCTTAACCACCGCGCCGGTGGACAGGGTCGCTGGTTTACCGCCGGTACCCGCGGTGTCGCCTTTCAGACCTGGATCGGTTTCCACGATTTCCAGCTCAACGAAGTTCGGCGGGGTGACCGCGATCGGCTGGCCGTTCCACAGGGTCACGATGCACTCAGCCTGATCCAGCAGCCACTTAGCGTTGTCACCGATTGCTTTCGCGTCAGCAGACAGCTGCTCGAAAGTTTCGTTGTTCATGAAGTGCCAGAACTCACCGTCGTTGTACAGATAAGTCAGGTTCATATCGACAACGTCCGCGCCTTCTGCGGAATCGGTAGATTTGAAGGTTTTCTCAACACGGGTACCGGTCAGCAGGCGGCGCAGCTTAACGCGTGCAAACGCCTGGCCTTTACCTGGTTTAACGAATTCGCTGGCTTCTACCGCATAAGGTTCGCCATCTAACATGATTTTAAGACCAGCACGAAAATCGTTGCTATAGTAAGTCGCCATAAGGCCCTCTGAAATTGTTTAACTGGTAGCTAAGCCACAAAATGGCGCATATTGTAACCCTAAATACCCCATCCAGAGAAGATTGGATAACGCAACTTGCCAATGTTGTGACCAGTCCTGATGAACTGCTGCGTCTTTTAAATGTAGACGCTGATGAAAAACTACTGGCCGGACGCGAGGCCAGACGCCTGTTCCCGCTGCGTGTCCCGCGCGCGTTTATCGCCCGCATGGAGAAAGGTAACCCTAACGATCCGCTGCTTCGTCAGGTACTTACCGCCGAGGAAGAGTTTATCGTTGCCCCCGGTTACTCCACCGATCCGCTGGAAGAACAACACAGCGTGGTGCCCGGTCTGTTGCACAAATATCGCAACCGGGCCCTGTTGCTGGTGAAAGGCGGTTGTGCAGTCAATTGCCGTTATTGTTTCCGCCGCCACTTCCCGTATGCCGAAAATCAGGGCACCAGGCGCAACTGGCAAACGGCGATGAATTACATTGCGGCGCATCCACAACTCGATGAAATCATCTTCTCTGGCGGCGATCCGCTGATGGCGAAGGATCATGAACTCGACTGGCTAATGACCCAGTTGGAAGCCATTCCGCACGTTAAGCGCCTGCGTATTCACAGCCGCTTGCCGATTGTGATCCCGGCACGCATCACCGAGACGCTGGCCAGCCGCTTCCAGCGTTCGTCGCTGCAGGTAATTCTGGTTAACCACGTCAATCACGCGAATGAAATTGACGATGAGTTTCGCGCGTCGATGGCCATGCTGCGTCAGGCGGGCGTCACGTTGCTCAACCAGAGCGTGCTGCTGCGCGGGGTGAACGACAACGCGCAAGCGCTGGCCGACCTCAGCAATGCGCTGTTCGACGCCGGCGTGATGCCCTACTACCTGCACGTGCTGGACCGGGTACAGGGGGCGGCACACTTTATGGTCAGCGATGATGAAGCACGTGAAATCATGCGTGAGCTATTGACCCTTATCTCCGGCTATATGGTGCCGAAGCTGGCGCGAGAGATCGGCGGCGAACCCAGCAAGACACCGCTGGATTTGGGCCTGAAGCAGCGTTAATGCTTCCGAATCAGTATACAGCAGTAGCCTTCTTCTAAAACCGAACAACATACCCAGCCTCCAAGAATACTGGAGGCTGGATATAAAAAGATACACATGACGATAAATGATAAGGAGCATTCATTTATCCAACATAATTTAGCTATACTTCAATAAAAATCAAATATACCTAACACATAAAAAAACTATATTGATTATAGCCATTACGGCTACAATAACAAAGGTCCACAATGATAGTTGTAGTGATGTTAATCCATTGATCCTGAAAGTTTTCTTTACGCTATTTTGTACTTCAGCATCATCGATTTTGGCTATATATTTATCATTTATTATTCGCATGCTTGCGTCGGTACTTAACGGTTGAGCACTATTGAACTCGTTCTGCAGTGTAACTTGTCGGATTACGGTTCCGGTAGCAATGACGAAGCCACGTTGTCTCACCGTAACAACAACATCCTGAGTCAGTCCCGCTCTGAGCAACGATTTCCTTAGTAAGGAGATATTTTGATAAAAAGTATTTTGCGAAACAACGACACCACGCTCTTTCCACACAGCGGATAAAAATTCATCTCGGGAAATAATGTTTCCATTACTTTCTAAAAGTAGTTGTAAACATCGGGCTGTGGGGGTATTTAACGTAATGGCTTCATGGTCTTTCCCCGCTACTGGCTGAAGCTCATTCACGTCCATATTAAAAATAACCTCATCATTAATGATGTATGAATTAAATGTCATAAAGCATTTCCATATTCTTTATTTATCGGAGAAACCAATTATTCTCGTATAATTCACAGAAAAAAACAGATGCGCCAATCCATATAAAAAACTAATCTTCTTCAGAATCCCAATGTTACCCATTAAAAATATAAATCTGAAAAATATATACGCCCATGATAAGAGCTTCACAAGCTCACGTCATTTTACGATCTAATCTCATTCAATACAAAAGAAATGTAAATTTATGCATAATTCATATGCACTTCATAGTTAAAAACAGTAAATTAATACAACGTCCGCCAAGATGTAAAGTCCGGCGGACATGTTACAAACATCATATAATTTTCTCTTGCTGTCAGAAAATTATCTTCGAATCAATAACAAAAGTGGAAGCTCATGGCACGAAAGCTCTATCGCAAGGAAGCGATTGAATATAAGAAATTACACTGGAAAGGAAAAGCATTATTACTGGCAGGTATGCCTGTGTGGCTTATCGTAATTCTGTCAAGTTGTTTTCTTATCGCACTCATCTCGACCCTTATCCTATGTACATTCACCCAACGTATAGATGTGCGAGGGGAAGTCATTACACTACCGCATTCCGTTAATGTCTTTGCACCGCAGCAAGGCTTTGTCTTAAATCAATATGTTAAGGTCGGCGATATAGTCAAAAAAGGTCAAAAATTATATGAAATAGATATTTCCCGTAACACCACTAACGGTAATGTGAGTCTTGCTCAGACAGCCGTCATAAATGAAAAGATCACTAATGCAGAGAGCATTATTACAAAACTAATTCGCAACAAAGATGAAACATTGAATGCATTAGACACACAACTAAATACGATTAAAAAGTCTCTTAGCGAAACAACCTCAATGCTTGCCAACACGCAGGCAGGGTTGAATAAAATTCATCAGAATCTTTCAAGTTATGATAAATATCTGAAAGAAGGTCTAATTACAAAAGATCAGTACAACTATCAGCACTCACTTTATTTTCAACAGCAAAGTGCGTATCAATCTCTGGTAAGCCAAAAGATGCAACTGGAATCTCAGATAACCCAGTTCACTAGTGATAAAGTCACCAAGGCGGCAGATTTTGATAATCAAATATCAAACCAACAAAATCAAATTAATGATTATAAAAATCAACTTGTTGAATCCGATGCAAAAGGCAATGTCATCATCAAGGCTACAACGGATGGAAGAATCGAATCGCTAGCCGTAACCAAAGGGCAAATGGTTGATAATGGAAGTAGTTTGGCACAAATAAAGCCTACAGGTAATGTGGAGTACTATCTCATTTTATGGTTGCCAAATAATAGTATTCCTTACGTAAAACCTGGGGATACTATCAACATCCGTTACGATGCCTTTCCTGCAGATAAATTTGGTCAATTTCCAGGAGAGGTAATATCGATATCATCTATGCCTGCTTCACGACAGGAAATGTCAGAATATACTAACGTCAATAATGGCACTAATCAACAAGAGCTCGCACTATATAAAACGATTGTAAAAATCAAGCAAAAATCCTTTAGTTACAATGGAAAAACATTGTACTTATCTAATGGATTAAAAGCTGAAGCTGTTGTTTTTCTTGAAGAACGTCCGTTATATATGTGGATGTTTACTCCGTTTTATAAAATTTCTCAAAGTGTGAGCGGCCCAATTAATGAATAAAAAACTCTTTGAAACGATTATTGCAAAGTTAAATTTTTCTCTGATTAAGAAAACACCGGTAATTTTACAATCAGAATCAGCGGAATGTGGTATTGCTAGCCTGGCAATGATCTGCGGGCACTATGGATTAGATATAGATTTATTTAATTTCCGCCAACGCTTCGGCAGCCCATCGCAAGGCGCTTCACTGCTGCATTTAAGCAAAACGGCCGAGCGTGCAGGCCTTAAAAATCGCGCGCTTTCATTAGATTTAGATGAAATAAAGCAGCTAAAGCTCCCTTGTATTCTCCATTGGGGAATGAATCATTATGTCGTTCTAACGAAAGTACGAAAATCTAGCTATGTTGTGCATGATCCTGCTTTGGGTAAACGTATAATTGGTTTGCAGGAGATGTCTAATAATTTCACCGGCGTGGCTCTGGAACTTTGGCCCGATCAGAACTTTCAACAAGAAAAGGCAAAAGCACGCTTACGTTTATTAGACCTGATGCGAAACATTGTCGGATTAAAATCTGCATTAATTAAAATCTTCGCATTCTCTGTCGTAATCGAAGCCATTGGCCTTTTACTCCCTATTGGTACCCAACTTGTCACAGACCATGTCATCATGGCCCATGACCAGAGTCTGTTATCCGTCATTTGTATAGGACTGGTCTTTTTCACTCTCTTCCGTACCTTTGTCAGTATGCTAAGGGCATGGACCTCACTGACTCTCAATACTCTGACCAATATTCAATGGAAAACGACATTGTTTGATCACTTGACAAGTTTGCCGTTATCCTTTTTTGAAAAACGGCATCTTGGTGATATCCAGTCACGTTTTACTTCATTGGATACTATCCGATCAACGTTCACTAACAGTATTGTCAGTGGCATCATTGACTCGATCATGACAATTGGTCTGTTAATTATGTTAACTCTTTACGGCGGCTGGCTAGTATGGGTGGTTGTCGGATTTACGCTTTGCTACGCCATTATGCGCCTGGCGACATACCGTTTTTACCGTCGGGTAGCAGAAGAGCAAGTCATTAAAGGAGCCCGCTCGAGCTCTCATTTCATGGAGTCACTTTATGGAATATCAACGATTAAAGCTCTTAATTTAAAAGAGCGCCGTTCGCAGCATTGGCTTAATATTAACATTGATGCATGTAATGCAGGAATTAAACAAACTCGCTTTGATATGATGTTCAGTGGCATAAACACCTTCATATCATCTATAGATCAAGTTGCTATCCTATGGTTAGGCGCCATTATGGTGATTGATAACAACATGACGTTAGGTATGTTTATGGCGTTTAACTCTTATCGTGGGCAGTTTTCTCAAAGAGCATCTAACTTGATAGATCTCTTTATGCAACTGCGAATGTTATCATTACATAACGAGAGACTATCTGAGATTGTTTTCAGCGAACCCGAGAAAGAGCTCCCAGCACGTCGAGTTTTCGATGAGAATAGTGGAGTGAAGCTGGAGATCAAAAATCTCAGTTATCAATATGACCCGTTCTCGCAACCTATTTTTTCTAACTTTAACCTGCAGGTTGAGCCAGGAGAATCTATTGCGCTTGTTGGACCTTCAGGTGTCGGTAAAACGACTTTACTGAAAGTGATGTGTGGTTTGTTATCTCCAACGTCAGGTGAAGTAATTGCCGATAATCTTGACATTTATAAAATAGGGCTTAATAACTACCGTTTGGGGACTGCATGCGTCCTACAAGAAGATCGTCTTTTTTCAGGGTCAATTAGCGATAACATCAGCGGATTTGAAGATAATGCGGATGAAGAGTTAATTGTTGAGTGTGCCCGACGCAGTAATATTCATGATGAAATCATGAAAATGCCAATGGGTTATGAAACAATGATAGGTGAGTTAGGACTGGGGATTTCAGGCGGCCAAAAACAAAGACTCTTGATTGCCAGAGCGCTTTACCGCAAACCGAGTATTTTGTTTATGGATGAAGCAACTAGTCATCTTGATTTGAAGAATGAAGCTGCCATAAACCAATCTATTGCTAGTCTAAGCATAACCCGAGTCATTGTCGCGCATCGTCCTTCAACGATAGCGTCTGCAGACCGGATAATTGATCTTTCTCAGTATGGAAAGCAAGCATCATAAACTTAATAATGGAAAAGGATAACCATATGATAAGTACTGTGCTAGGTTTTAACACCGCAATCATAAAGCAAAATGATAATTTTCTTGCTCTGGCGCTGAAAATCAAAAAAGAAGACAACACATGTCGAACATATTATTTACAATATACGACATTAGCTGATTTGTTAATTATTTTAAGAAATCAATTACACAGGGTAGCTCATCGATTGTTAGAACATGGTGAAACCTATCGGGATCAGCTGCATGAGCAGGCAGAGATTTGTATAAAAAACATTCCAGAAATAGATACTAACGAAGTACAGATGCCTGAACCTGAGAGAAGAATCGCGTCATTAACGCTCAAACCAGGAAAATCGGACTCAACGCTGATCGCCATGCTTCAATCAGAGCAAATTGAAATTATCACAATTGATGACACGCAAGCGGAGGTACTTCTACTTGCAATACGCCAGGCATTTTTACACGCTGATGCCGAAGATTTTCTCAACCTTATAGATTCCACTACAGATTTTGTGATGCTGTATGCAGTGCAAATTATGGAAGATACTCGTTTTAACTATGAATATTTTGAACACGAATTATGGAAACAGAATCTATTTTCTCACCATCTCGCGGTACTTTATTGTTATGAAACCGAAAATGGTAAAAAAATTCTCTCCGGAGCCGTAATTAAAACGAATGCAGTTCATCCTTCTGAAGCAGAAAATAGTATCACTATACGCATCAATGAACAGTGTCCAAAATTAAGGGTAGTAAATGAAAAGTATTCCTTGTGCGAGATATTCAGTAAAGTTATTCCGACTGTTGGCAACATGGATAGTTTGGAAGCCTGTCTGCATCCATTAAAGACATTTTTTATTGAGCAACAGGCAAAACTTGAGATTTAAGGGAAAAGCTCTCCTTCGAAGAAGGAGAGCCAAATCGAAACGATTAGTCTGGGCACTTATAAACCTGACCATTCATCTCACTATCCGTAGGTACGAAACTGGAAAGTAGCCCTTGAGTTGGGCTGCTCACCCCATAAATCACGTTCCCCCCCATCGCGGCAGCGTGATTTCGCAGGGCATTTGCAGCCCCCCGCATCGAGCCACCCTCATCACCGTTTTGCCCAGAGAGCCAGTTGCTTTGTTTCCCCGTCGCGGTACCTAACAACTGGCATTCAGTACCTGGTTTCTCCTGCACGAAGCGTACCGCCTCCCCTCCTGCGGTCAAATCACTGCTCGAACTGCATCCTGCCAGCAGTAGCGAAGCCCCAATTATCACTGCAAAATATTTCACCTGCATGTTGCTCCCCATAATCATTTAGTTGGGCACACTAGCCTCACATCTACAACTTATACTAAAAAGATGATCAAATTGAAATTATTAATCTATCGTAAAGAGCGGTGTGTGCCTTCCGGACACCTGTCGCAGTGTATGGCAGCCATCTGAGCATAAAGATAGGCGATATCGCTTGATACCTGGCATACTTTTCGTGCTATAACCCACTGTAAAACATATTATTTCTCTAAAAACTGGCATTTTGAATTTTTTCCAAAACACCAAATATTAAGAACTCACATAATCTTTGTTTTTTAATGTTCATGACAAAAATATTTTATTCTTTCTTGAGCGAATAAAGATACATCAATAAAATGATACAAACAAAATAAAACCACCTCATCAATAATAAATCAAAGCATTGTATTCTATGAACAAATAAATTCGATAAATTTCACACTCTCACGTAGTAAAAGTCACATCAAATTCATTACGTGACCTCACCCATTGTGCATTACTTTCGTTGCGCTGTGGAACACTCGCCAACGCGAAGGTCCACTGCAGGCAAAGGGAAATAAGTGTGTGTTGTATCAGTATGCTTAAAACTCCTGCGCTTTTAGAAGTTAACTGGTTTTTAAAACTATCATCTAGAAATGAAATAAGGAATTTTCAAATGAATAAACGTATTATCGCAGCACTGATCGCCGCAAGCGGCCTTGTAGCATTCAATGCTAGCGCTAACGATGGCACCATTAACTTTATCGGTGACATTACTGATGGCGCATGTACTGTCGATGTACAAAATACTGGTTCTTCTACCGGTCAGGTTACTCTCGGCTCTGTACCAAAATCTGCATTCTCTGGCGTCGGTTCCACTGCAGGTAACGGTTCTGGTCTGGCTGCGATCACTATCTCCCTGTCAGGTTGCCCGACTACCAAAACCGACGCTTATGTGACTTTTGACGGCGACTATTACAATGGGCTGAATGACTACCTGAAACTGACCGGTTATGGTAACACTGGTGTTGCAAAAGGTGTTGCCATCCAGCTGATGGATTCCAACAACAATCACCTGAAACTGGGTGAGAAATCTGCTGCAATTCCGCTGACAGCTGGCGCCGCAGATGTTGCATTTAAAGCAACTTATGCACAAGTTGAAAGCACCGTTGACGCTGGTACTGCAAATGGCGTTGCGACCCTGCTGGTAACTTACTAATTATCAATGCCTCTCATTTATATGAGAGGCATTTTTATATATGGTGCATTATGCGAATCTTAAATTCATTGCTATCCATTATACTCCTTTTTTCTACCTCTCTCGCCTGCTACGCAGGAGTACAGGTCGGAACGACTCGTATAATTTATGCAGAAGGTAAAAAGGAGGCGAGCGTATCCCTTGATAACCTGGACAGTACTCCTTATCTAATTAAGTCGTGGATTGAAAATAATAATAATGCTGGGACTCACTTTTTAGTTACTCCCCCACTCTTCCGTCTGGAAGGTAAACAAAAAAATGTTGTCAGGATCTTTAAGCTTGATGGCGTTTTGCCTGCCGATCGTGAGTCACTTTTCTTTTTTAATACGACGTCAATCCCAGCCAGTACGACAGATGCCGATCGTAATACGTTGCAAATTGCAGTTCGTACCAGACTTAAGCTCATTTTCCGCCCGAAAGGACTAAGCGATGACGTGCCAGTAAACCATGCTAAAGAATTATCATGGTCAAAAAATGGCAATCAGATTATCGTCAAAAACCCGTCAGCTTTTTACATTAATTTCATGTTTATCAAGGTGAATGGTCAATCAATAGTCATGAAAGATAAAAACTTCGTTGCACCATTCTCCTCAGCAAGTTACTCATTGCCTGCAGGTAGCGGTGGGAAAGTAGAATGGAAAATCATCAATGACATGGGTGGCCAAAGCGACCTTTATCAAAGCAGTTTCTAGTTGAGCTTGATGCATAAAATATAATTATATAAAACCCAAGGACGAGGTAATGATTAAAAAATTCAAATTATCTCCATGCTGTTTAGCTCTTATAAGTATCGGCGTGTTAGCCATATCTTCTGAGCTACATGCAAGAGAATTTTTTAACCCAGCATTTCTTACCGATCTAAACGGTTCAGACGTGAGTCCGGACCTTTCGGCTTTTGAAGTGGCAAATTCTCAGGCCCCTGGGAAATACCGGGTTGACATTATCATCAATGGTACCGTCGTCGATACCAAAGATGTTGATTTCTTTTCTACGGCAGAACAAAAAGCAAGCTATCTTAACGAGGCGGGAGAAGAGCTTAAACTATACCCATGCTTATCAACAGAGGAATTAAGTGGTTATGGTATTAAGGTAAAAGCAATCTCTTCATTAAAAACAAACGCTAATGGTTGCGTCATTATCAGTTCCATTCCAGAAGCCTCTGTTGATTTTAACTTTAACTTACAGAAGCTTGAGTTAAGTGTTCCGCAGGCCGCAGTATCCTCAACGGTTCGTGGGTATGTTTCACCTGATGAATTTGACAATGGTATTAACGCGTTCTATTTAAATTATAGATATAATGGAACCAGTAGCTATGCACGGGATAACGGATTATCAGATCAAGAGAACCATAGTGTCAACTTACTACCAGGCTTAAATATCGGACCATGGCGTATTAAAAACTATACTACGTGGAATAAAGATAGTTATGATGATGATAGCAATGGCAAATGGGATACTATTTATACCTATGCTGAACGAAATATTATTTCACTTAAAAGCGTATTAACATTAGGTGAAAGCACTTCAGATGCTGATATTTTTGATAGTGTGCCATATCGTGGTGCGCAATTAAACTCAGACGATTACATGGATGCGGAAAGTATCCAGGGATATGCACCTGTAGTACGAGGGATTGCGAAAAGTAACGCAAAAGTTATTATTAAACAAAGTGGATATATTATTTACCAATCTTTCGTTCCTCCAGGAGCCTTTGAGATCACCGATCTGTATTCAACAGGTGGCAATGGAGACCTCAATGTCACTATCGAAGAAGCGGACGGAACTCAACAGAATTTTGTTGTAGCTTATGCTTCACTTCCCGTATTGCGTCGTGAAGGTAGTTTAAAATACAGCATTACATCAGGACAATACCGCTCCTCTGACGGTAGCGTTGACTATACTCCGTTTTCACAAGCAACGGCCAGCTACGGTTTACCATACAACACCACCCTATACGGGGGATTCCAAGCTGCTTCAAAATATCAATCAGTGGCCATTGGCGTCGGTAACAACCTGGGTGTACTTGGTGCTGTTTCTTTAGACGTAACACAGGCCTGGTCGACGAAGCAAGATCAAGATAAGATATCGGGCCAATCTGTGCGTATACGCTACAGCAAAAACCTGAACGATATAGGCACAAATATAGCGATTGCAGGCTATCGTTACTCAACGAGCGGCTTTAATACCCTTTCAGATGTTCTTGAAACATATCGTGATGACTATAAATACTATTACAACGATCGCGTTAAAAATAGAACTGAAATTACCGTAAGCCAAAGCCTCGGTGATAAGTTAGGCTATTTTAACATCGGTGGTGTAATGGAGGATTACTGGAATCAGCGTCGCAGGAATAACTCATTTAACGTAGGTTACAGCAATAGCTGGAGCGGTATTACGTATAATTTAAACTACTCCCATTCTCGCTCCTCAACTGACTATGAGGGCTACGGAAGGAATTATTCCACTGATAATATATTTTCATTCAACGTCAATATTCCTCTCGATATTTGGATGCCGAATACTTGGGTAACCTATGGCTTGAATAATAGCGATCCTGGTTCAACCAGTAATAGTGTCGGTTTATCCGGGCTTGCGTTGGCAGATAATAATCTGAGCTGGAACTTACAACAGCAATACGATAATCGAGACTTCAGCAGTGGTAATGCTGGCGTCGACTATAAGGGTAGCTATGGTGAAATTTACGGTAGCTACAACTATGATCATGAGTGGCAACGCCTTAATTATGGTATTAACGGTGGTGTAATTGTGCATCGCAATGGTATTACAGCTGGACAATCTTTTAGTGATACAAGTGCTCTTGTAAAAGCGCCCGGAGTGACCGGTACTCGTGTTATTGGAAATACCGGTGTAAAAACAGACTACCGTGGCTATGCGATAGTTCCAAATATTACGATGTATCGCAGAAATGATGTTGTTCTTGATACAGAAACAATGCCTGAAGACGTTGATTTAGATACAACGACTGCTACAGTGGTACCAACACGTGGAGCTATAGTATTAGCTCAATACACAGGTAAAAAAGGGATCAGGGCTATGTTTCGTCTAATTGATACCAATAATAAGCCAGTCCCATTTGGTGCTATGGTAAACAGCGTTGCAGAGACGTCACAAGAAGTTCGTAATGGTATCGTCAGTGATAATGGTCAGGTTTATATGGCTGGTTTGCCTTTGGAAGGGGCACTATCAGTTCAGTGGGGTAAAAAGGCTTCTCAGCAGTGTCGTGCAAATTATCAATTTTCGGATGCTGAAAAAACAAGCGGTATTCAACAAAGTCAACTTGTGTGCCACTACTAACGAAAGAAGGACCTGACTATGTATAAAATTATGGTGGCTATTATCACCACCTTTATCGGTATCTATAGTTCGCAGTGCTTAGCTGCTGCGACTGGCTGTGTTGTGTTGGACGGCAAGACGTATACTTTAAATTTGTCTTCAATAGCTATCGATCCAGATGCCGAGGTTGGCGCAACTCTCTATACAGCTCGCCTCGATACAGAAGGCCCAAAGATAACCTGTCCTTTAAACTCAGGAAGAGGTAAATATACCTCTAAAATGCTTGGCTCTTTCCAGACATTAGTGAGCTCGAATGTTTATGGTAATATTTATGCCTCAGGTATTGATGGTATCGGTATTCAAATACGAGATCTTGTACAATCTTCAAAAGCCGTCCCTTATTCAGCGTCTATGACTTCTGGCGACTTATTATATTGGTCTACCGATAAAAAAACGGTCATTAGCTTCATTAAAACAGGCACTGTCGGTCAAGGAACGACGAATTATGGTCTCGCGGCCCAGTTTAATGTTGATGACTGGGTTGTAGCAAAAATATCTATTAAAGCAAAAATTTCCTGGATTACTAAAAGCTGCGTAACCGACCCTAGTTCACGAATTCAAAATATTCAGCTTGGTAATCACCTTGCTTCTTCATTTACGTCTGTTGGAAGCACGTCTACGGATACCAAGTTCTCCGTTAAGCTTAATTGTCAAAAGGATGCTAATGCTGTCTACGTTTCTTTTGACCCAACGACCGGTAGTACTGGAAAAGGTATACTTAATGTTGACACCAGTAATTCAGATGCCGCCACAGGTATAGCAATTGAGATACTTAATGCTAACGATCGTTCTCCTTTAGTTTTCTCTAGTGAAACCAAATATCATACCAATATGGAGAGCTCAGTAGAGATCCCACTTGTTGCTCACTATAAACGTATCGGGACGGTTAAATCAGGGACTGCTAATGCTGCAATGACCTTCACGATAAATCAATATTAATAAAACTTAAAATGAACTGTGATGTGAACCTAACCTCACAGTTCATTAAGCAGCAATAATTCATGTAAAGATGAGTTGAAAAACAGAATTGGATATTTATTCTGTAACGGCTTCCAGTAACAGGAATGCTTCTTGGCATTCACGTTATATTATTGACCAATGTATATTGATTAATAAGGAAGAAAATATTGGTTCGATCTAATATACAATTGTAAGTTTTATTCTTTTTTCAAGGAGCATTAATGAAAGAGTTATCAGTAATTGAAATGGAATCCATTGCTGGTGCATACAGCTGGGATTTTTCCTCCCTGGGTTCAGCACTGACTTCTATCGTATCAAACGGCGTTGAAGCGGTAGCATCCGCGGTCACTCTGGGATCGATTCTTGCTAGCTACGGCAGTTCTATTGGTGGAACTCATGGCAGCGATAACGGCGGGATCTTCGGCGTTGGTACCATTGGTATGGCCGTTGGTGGCTTATGGGGGCTGATCGCTGGCGGTATTATCGGTGCTATTACCGGTGCCTTACTTGGTTGGGATGATTCTATGCAACTGACCATGGACGGTTATAAAGGTTTGATTGATGGAACAACCGGCATTTTCTAATTTCACCACTGATTAAAATAAGGACATAAAATGAAAGAATTATCTGTAATTGAAATGGAATCAATCTCTGGTGCTTATAGCTGGGACTTCTCATCCCTGGGATCGGCGATTTCATCTATTGCATCAAACGGCGTTGAAGCAGTCGCTTCTGCTTTGCTGTTAGGTGCAATTACCGCAGGTGGTGGTAGCATCGTTGGTGGCTCCCACGGCAGCGATAACGGCGGTATCTTTGGCGTTGGTACCATCGGTATGATGATCGGTGGGCTCTATGGCATTATCGTTGGCGCAATTAACGGTGCCGCAGCAGGTTTCTTCCTGGGCTGGGATCAGTCAAAACAGATCGCGATTGATAGTTTAGAAGGTATCTTTAACGGTACTCCGGGCATTTATTAATCTCGATTTATTTTTCAACATAAAAAGGTACGACGTTGTACCTTTTATGTTTTTTCCCATTTCAATTTTTTATTTGAAAAATTTATCACTTCTTTTTTATTAGCAAATCATTCTAAAAAATAAAACATCATTATTATAAATTTCATCTATAGGTTTATTACAATAAACCAATTTAGTGATTAGAATTGATCAACACATCAATAGAATATAAGAAACTTATTACATTTTTTTATACTTTTAATACCCCGTTCCAGTAGCAAATCTTTTCACACATCAATTTCCATTTATAATTATTAATTAAGCTTATGTAATTTTAAACTGATTATTCTCCTCCCTTAACACAGTACCAGACTAAACAGGAAAATCAACGGATAACCCGTTAATTCAATCACTTAATAACAGCCTGAACATTCACTGGCTTCTGTCACTAGAAGAGGCGCAGGACGATCTCGAGAACTGGCGCAGGAATACAATCAATGAGAGAAAGTATTAATCAGTAAATGACATGATCCGGATGAATTTATCCGAAGTCTCCGAAAAGACGAAGATCACTGATTTAGCACAGCACTGATTTTGTACCAGGGTTACGAAGAGGATGATTAAAAATAACAATAAAAAACCCCCAGCCATTGCTGGCCAGGGGTTTCTGCTTTTTTAAGCCGTAGAGCGCACGATTACATCATGCCGCCCATACCGCCCATGCCACCCATGCCGCCGGCAGCACCTAAATCAGGCGCATCACCTTTCGGCAGGTCGGTCACCATGCACTCGGTGGTGATCATCAGACCAGCCACGGAAGCCGCGTACTGCAGAGCTGAACGGGTTACTTTGGTTGGGTCCAGGATACCGAAGTCGATCATGTTGCCGTATTCTTCAGTTGCCGCGTTGTAACCGTAGTTACCGTCGCCTGCTTTCACGTTGTTTGCCACAACAGACGGCTCTTCACCGGCGTTGGACACGATCTGACGCAGCGGTGCTTCCATTGCACGCAGCGCAACTTTGATACCGACGTTCTGATCTTCATTCTGACCGGTCAGGCCAGTGAGTTTCGCTGCAACGCGAACCAGCGCTACGCCGCCGCCAGCCACCACGCCTTCTTCAACCGCAGCACGGGTTGCGTGCAGGGCGTCGTCGACGCGTGCTTTTTTCTCTTTCATTTCAACTTCGGTAGCCGCACCGACTTTGATTACTGCTACGCCGCCAGCCAGTTTAGCGACACGTTCCTGCAGTTTTTCACGGTCGTAGTCGGAGGTCGCTTCTTCGATCTGCTTACGGATCTGAGCAACACGGCCCTGGATTGCGGATTCTTCGCCAACGCCATCAATGATGGTGGTGGTGTCTTTGTTGATAACCACGCGTTTCGCCTGGCCCAGGTCTTCCAGAGTCGCTTTTTCCAGCTCCATACCGATCTCTTCAGAGATAACGGTACCGCCAGTCAGAGTGGCGATATCCTGCAGCATAGCTTTACGACGGTCGCCGAAGCCCGGTGCTTTCACCGCAGCCACTTTAACGATGCCGCGCATGGTGTTAACCACCAGGGTCGCCAGCGCTTCGCCTTCAACGTCTTCAGCGATGATAACCAGCGGTTTGCCCGCTTTCGCTACGGCTTCCAGAACCGGCAGCATTTCGCGGATGTTGGAGATTTTTTTGTCAGCCAGCAGGATGAACGGGCTTTCCAGCTCAACGGCACCGGTGTCCGGCTTGTTGATGAAGTACGGAGACAGGTAGCCGCGGTCGAACTGCATACCTTCAACTACGTCCAGTTCGTCTTCCAGACCAGTACCGTCTTCAACGGTGATCACGCCTTCTTTACCAACTTTATCCATCGCTTCCGCGATCAGTTTACCTACGGTTTCGTCGGAGTTAGCGGAGATAGTACCAACCTGAGCAATCGCTTTAGAGTCGGAGCACGGTACGGACAGCGCTTTCAGTTCTTCAACAGCAGCAACGACAGCTTTGTCGATACCACGTTTCAGATCCATCGGGTTCATGCCCGCAGCAACAGCTTTCAGGCCTTCGTTCACGATAGCCTGAGCCAGTACGGTTGCGGTGGTGGTACCGTCGCCTGCCGCGTCGTTCGCTTTAGAGGCAACTTCTTTCACCATCTGCGCGCCCATGTTTTCGAACTTGTCTTCCAGTTCGATTTCACGTGCAACGGAAACACCATCTTTGGTGATGGTCGGCGCGCCGAAGGACTTATCCAGAACCACGTTACGGCCTTTCGGACCCAGGGTTACTTTAACTGCATCTGCCAGTACGTTTACGCCGCGCAGCATTTTTACACGAGCGTCGTTACCGAATTTTACGTCTTTTGCTGCCATTTCTTTTATTCCTCAAATTCGTTCAGGGTCGTGCGAATTACGCTTCAACAATTGCCAGGATGTCGCTTTCGGACATGATCAGTACTTCTTCGTTGTCGATCTTTTCAGTCTTCACGCCGTAGCCATCGTTGAAAATCACGATGTCACCAACTTTAACGTCCAGCGGCTGCACAGTCCCGTTTTCCAGGATGCGGCCTTTACCGACAGCGATGATTTCGCCACGCGTTGACTTAGCTGCTGCAGAACCGGTCAGAACGATGCCGCCCGCAGATTTGGTTTCAACTTCTTTACGTTTGACGATCACACGATCATGTAACGGACGAATACTCATTGATAGCTCTCCTTCGAGAAAGTCATTATCAGTTATGGGTGACGCCGGGCCGAACGCGGTTTACCGGCTAGTGCAGAGAGAGATGGGGATGGCCATTTCCGGCTTCAAGGGCAAAATTAAAAAAAATTTTTACCTTTGCGCTGGCGCACAAAAAGCGGCCATGCCAGGCAATCGGTCATAAGGAAAAGCGATTGTGATACTCTCTTTTTTTTCACTGGCGCAGGATTGAATCATGAGTGGTTTAAAACAGGAGTTAGGGCTGGGACAGGGAGTCGGGTTGCTTTCCACCTCATTGCTGGGTACTGGCGTCTTCGCTGTCCCGGCGCTGGCGGCGCTGGTCGCTGGCGATAACAGCCTGTGGGCATGGCCGCTGCTCATTCTCCTCGTTTTCCCGGTCGCCATCGTGTTCGCCCTGCTGGGCCGCCATTTTCCCAGCGCGGGCGGTGTAGCTCACTTTGTCGATATGGCCTTTGGCCCACGTCTGGCCAGCGTCACCGGCTGGCTGTTTTTATCGGTTATCCCGGTCGGGCTCCCCGCCGCCCTGCACATCGCCACCGGCTTTGGCCAGGCGCTGTTCGGCTGGCACGATACACAGTTGCTGCTGGCGGAGCTGGGTACCCTGGCCGTCGTCTGGTGGGTCGGTTCGCGTGGCGCCAGCTCCAGCGCCAACCTGCAGACGCTGGTTGCCGTACTGATTGTGGCGCTGATCGTCGCCGTCTGGTGGCGCGGTGGAATAAGCCCGGCGCTGATCCCCTTCCCGGCCCCGGCGGAAATTGACCGCGGGCAGCTCTTTTCGGCGCTGTCGGTGATGTTCTGGTGCTTTGTTGGTCTGGAAGCCTTTGCTCACCTTGCCTCGGAGTTTAAACATCCCGAGCGTGACTTCCCCAGGGCGCTGATGATAGGCCTGCTGCTTGCCGGTTCGGTCTACTGGGCCTGTACCGTGCTGGTGCTGCACTTCCACGCCTTTGGCGAGGAGATGGCGGCGGCGGCGTCATTACCGAACATCGTGGTCCGTCTGTTCGGTGTCGAAGCGCTGTGGGTGGCCTGCGTCATCGGCTATCTCGCCTGTTTCGCCAGCCTCAACATCTATATTCAAAGCTTCGCCCGCCTGGTCTGGTCGCAGGCGCAGCATAAGCCCGAAAGCTACCTCGCCCGCCTGTCGCCGCGGCAGATCCCGCGCAACGCCCTTAACGCCGTGCTGGGCTCCTGCGTGATCAGTACCTTGTGTATTTATTTGCTCGATATCAATCTGGACGCGCTGATCGTCTATGCCAACGGCATCTTCATCATGATCTATCTGCTGTGCATGCTGGCGGGCTGTCGTTTGCTGCGCGGACGCTATCGGCTATTGGCGGTGGTGGGCAGCATTCTCTGTTTGCTGCTGTTAACGATGGTCGGCTGGAAGAGTCTGTACGCGCTGGTGATGCTCGCGGTGCTGTGGCTGTTTTTACCAAAGCGCAGGCTGGCGACGGGAAGCGTATAGATCTGGAAAGAAAGCGGCCCGGACGCCTCTGCTGACCGGGCCGCTGTATGTTATTCGCGGCGATCGTCCTTATGGTCCAGACGGTCGTGTTGCTCATCCTTGCGCTGGAATTCCCCTTCGAAGGTCTCCCCGCCGCCAGTTCCGGCGCTAAAGCCGCCGCCCGGCATCCGGCTGAAACGCAGATGCGGCATCAGCTTCATCGTCAGGTGCTTTTGCACCGGCGGCAGAAGCAGCAGCAGGCCGAGGAAGTCGGTAAAGAATCCCGGGAGCAACAGCAGCAGACCGGCGATAATCAGCGATACGCTTTTGATCATCTCCGCCGCCGGACTCTCGCCCGCGGCCATCTTCTGCTGCATCAGCAGGAAGTTTTTGAAGCCCTGGTTACGCACCAGCGACATCCCCACCACCGAGCTAAAGATCACCAGAATCAGAGTCATAAAGACGCCCAGCACGTGCGCGACCTGAATAAAGATCGATATCTCAATGTAAACGTAAAGAAAAAAGGCAATAAACGGAATCCAACGCACTGGCGTCTCCTTCATCGACGGGCGCTGCGTTCAGCGCCCGTAATCATCAATTTGCTGATCGCATCCCACTAAGATGGGGGTAATGCGCGAATTTTCAATCAGCGGAAATGCTTATTTTTCTCAGGAATAGAAAAGCGGTGATTCATTTCACAGATTAATAAATCTTCACATACCCGCGATGTAATAAGTGATCAAGCTTACTGATATTCGCTATCATCAGCATATGATCTTGGGCACCGGGCCGGTTAAGGAAATAATCGTCGGCCAGAAAATATACTGAATCCTGGATATTCTGTGTATTTGGTGAATTCATTGGCAGCTTGAAAAGAAGGTTCACATGTTAAACAACATTCGTATCGAAGAAGATCTGTTGGGCACCAGGGAAGTTCCCGCAGACGCTTACTACGGCGTTCATACTCTGCGAGCGATTGAAAACTTCTACATTAGCAACAGCAAAATCAGCGACATACCAGAATTCGTGCGCGGCATGGTGATGGTGAAGAAAGCCGCGGCGCTGGCGAACAAGGAGCTGCAGACCATTCCCAAAAGCGCGGCAAATGCAATTATCGCCGCCTGTGACGAGGTCCTGAATAACGGCAAATGCATGGACCAGTTCCCGGTCGATGTCTTCCAGGGCGGGGCCGGCACCTCCGTAAACATGAACACCAACGAAGTTTTGGCAAACATCGGCCTTGAGCTGATGGGCCACCAGAAAGGCGAATACCAGTACCTGAACCCAAACGATCACGTCAACAAATGCCAGTCTACTAACGATGCCTACCCTACCGGGTTCCGCATCGCGGTGTATGCTTCCATTCTGAAGTTAATCGATGCGATTAAACAGCTGGGCGAAGGCTTCCAGGCGAAAGCCGTGGAGTTCGAGGACATTCTCAAAATGGGCCGCACCCAACTGCAGGATGCCGTGCCGATGACCCTCGGCCAGGAGTTCCATGCCTTCAATGTGCTGCTTAATGAAGAGACCAAAAGCATTCTGCGCACTGCGGAGCTGCTGCTGGAGGTGAACCTCGGCGCCACCGCGATCGGTACACGCCTCAACACTCCGGACGGCTATCAGCAGCTGGCGGTGCAGAAGCTGGCGGAAGTGAGCAACTTACCGGTCGTCCCGGCGGAAGACCTGATTGAAGCCACCTCGGACTGCGGGGCATACGTCATGGTTCACAGCTCGCTGAAACGCCTGGCGGTGAAACTGTCCAAGATCTGTAACGACCTGCGTCTGCTCTCTTCCGGACCGCGCGCCGGCCTCAACGAAATCAACCTGCCGGAGCTGCAGGCTGGCTCTTCTATTATGCCGGCGAAGGTTAACCCGGTAGTGCCGGAGGTGGTCAACCAGGTCTGCTTTAAAGTCATCGGCAACGATACCACCGTGACCATGGCCTCCGAAGCCGGCCAGCTGCAGCTGAACGTGATGGAGCCGGTGATCGGCCAGGCGATGTTCGAGTCCATTCATATCCTGACCAACGCCTGCTACAACCTGCTGGAGAAATGCGTTAACGGCATCACCGCCAATAAAGCGGTGTGTGAAGGCTACGTCTACAACTCCATCGGCATTGTCACCTACCTCAACCCGTTTATCGGCCACCACAATGGCGATATCGTCGGCAAGATCTGCGCCGAAACCGGCAAGAGCGTACGGGAAGTGGTGCTGGAGCGTGGACTGCTGACGGCGGCGGAGCTGGATGATATTTTCTCCGCGCAAAACCTGATGCATCCCGCTTATAAAGCGAAGCGTTATACCGATGAAAGCGAACAGTAATCTTTCAGGTTAGTCATTGAAAGGCATGTCAGCGATGACATGCCTTTTTTGCTTTTAAGTTTTACTAAAATACAACAATCCAATATCAACTTGTTAAAAAACAAGGAAGGCATATATGTTTGGTGCAGAACTGGTTATTGTCCTGCTGGCGATTTATCTCGGCGCCAGGCTGGGCGGCATCGGTATCGGCTTTGCCGGTGGCCTTGGCGTCCTTGTCCTGACGCTTATTTTTCAAATTAAACCGGGCGCAATCCCCTTCGACGTTATTGAAATCATTATGGCGGTGATTGCCGCTATCGCCGCCATGCAGGTCGCCGGCGGGATGGATTATCTGGTTAGTCTCGCCGAACGGATGCTGCGTCGCCACCCGAAGTACATTACCTTCCTTGCCCCGCTGGTGACCTGGTTTATGACCGTGCTCGCCGGCACCGGCCATACCGCCTTCTCCACGCTGCCGGTGATAACCGAAGTGGCCAAAGAGCAAGGTATTCGTCCCTCTCGCCCGCTATCGATTGCGGTGGTGGCCTCCCAGATAGCAATCACCGCCTCGCCTATCTCCGCGGCGGTGGTGTTCTTTGCCGGGCTCCTGGAGCCGCTGGGCGTCAGCTACCTGATGCTGCTGGCCATCTGTATTCCCGTCACCCTGCTGGCGGTGATGCTCACTGCGATTGTCTGCAACTTTCTCGGCTGCGAGCTGAAAGACGACCCGGTTTATCAGGAACGGCTGGCCAAGGGGGAAGTCAGACTGCGCGGCAGCCAGGTATTTGAGCTGAAGCCGCACGCCAAACGTTCCGTCCTGCTGTTTTTGATCGGCATTGTGGCGGTGATGTTCTACGCCACCGCCATCAGCGATACCGTCGGCCTGATCAAGAACCCGGTGCTGCCGCGTAACGAGGCGATCGTGGTGTTTATGCTGACCATCGCCACCCTGATTAGCATCACCTGCAAAATCGACACTGGCGAGGTGCTCAACGCCAGTACCTTTAAGTCCGGGATGAGTGCCTGCGTCTGCGTACTCGGCGTCGCCTGGCTGGGAGACACCTTCGTTAAGGCGCATATCAGCGATATCCAGGCCGTGGCTGGCGACCTGCTGCACAACTATCCGTGGCTGCTGGCGGTGGTGCTGTTCTTCGCCGCCACGCTGCTCTACTCGCAGGCAGCCACCACCAAAGCCCTGATGCCCGCCGCGCTGCTGCTGGGCGTCAGCCCGTTAACGGCGATTGCCTCGTTTGCCGCCGTCTCCGCGCTGTTCGTCCTGCCAACCTACCCAACCCTGCTGGCGGCGGTAGAAATGGACGACACTGGCTCGACGCGCATCGGCAAATATGTCTTTAACCACGCCTTCCTGATCCCTGGCGTTATCGCTATCACGCTGTGCGTGATCCTCGGCTTTATCTTTGGCGGGATTATGCTGTAAATACCGCTGGCGGCGGGTCTGCTGAGGGCCCGCTTCCCGTTTGCCTCCTTTCCCCGCGCGTTACCCTGATCTCCCCGCATCTTGCGTGTTATAGTGCCTCTTTCGCTGATACGAGGTTCATAATGACTACGCCTGATGCTGTTGTTGTTCTCTGTACCGCGCCGGACGAAGCGACCGCCCAGGATCTGGCGGCAAAAGCCCTGGCGGACAAGCTTGCCGCCTGCGCCACGCTGCTGCCGGGCGCCACTTCGCTGTATTACTGGGAAGGAAAGCTGGAGCAGGAGTATGAAGTTCAGATGCTGCTCAAAACAGACCTTGCCCATCAGCAGGCGTTGCTGGACTGTCTGAAGGCTCATCACCCGTATCAAACCCCTGAACTGCTGGTTCTGCCCGTCACGTATGGAGACAACGATTACCTCTCATGGCTTACCGCATCATTACGCTGATTCTGCTGCTGTGCAGCACGTCAGTTACCGCCGGGTTATTCGATGCGCCAGGGCGCTCGAACTTCGTGCCTGCTGATCAAGCTTTCGCCTTTGACTTTCAGCAGCAACAGCACGACATCAACCTGAGCTGGCAAATCAAGGATGGTTATTATCTTTATCGTCAACAGTTTACCTTCAGCGTCGCTGGCGCAACGATCGACGAACCGGCGCTGCCGGCGGGAGAGTGGCATGAAGATGAGTTTTACGGCAAAAGCGAGATCTTTCGCCAGCGCCTGACCGTGCCAGTGACGGTAAAGCAGGCGGATAAAGACGCCACCCTCACCGTCACCTGGCAGGGCTGCGCCGATGCTGGATTCTGTTATCCGCCGGAGACCAGAGTGGTCCCGCTGAGCGCCGTGCTGACGGTCTCAAGCGACGCTCAGTCAACCGTCGCCGCTCCCATGTCGTCGCCGAACCCTCGTCCAGCCTTCAACCCGCCGCTGCCGGTCGAGCCGCGCCCGGCGGCGCAAGCGCCTGCCTCTGCGCCGCCAGCGGATACTCCCGCTCGCCTGCCGTTTACCGCCCTGTGGGCGCTGCTGATCGGCATTGGCATTGCCTTCACCCCCTGCGTGCTACCGATGTACCCGCTGATTTCCGGCATCGTGCTGGGCGGGAAACAACGGCTTTCCACCGCGCGGGCCCTGCTTCTGGCCTTTATCTATGTTCAGGGGATGGCCTTAACCTACACCGCGCTGGGGCTGGTGGTGGCCGCCGCCGGGCTGCAGTTCCAGGCGGCCCTGCAGCACCCGTATGTTCTGGTGGGCCTGTCGGTGGTGTTTATACTGCTGGCGCTCTCCATGTTCGGCCTGTTCACGCTGCAGCTGCCGTCGTCGCTCCAGACGCGGCTGGCGCTGCTCAGCAATAAACGCCAGGGCGGCTCGCCCGGAGGCGTTTTCGCGATGGGCGCCATTGCCGGGCTGATCTGCTCCCCCTGCACCACTGCGCCGCTGAGCGCCATTCTGTTGTATATCGCCCAGAGCGGTAATCTGTGGCTGGGCGGCGGCACGCTGTACCTGTACGCGCTGGGCATGGGGCTACCATTGATCCTCGTGACCGTGTTTGGCAACCGCCTGCTGCCGAAGAGCGGCCCGTGGATGAGCCATGTGAAAACCGCCTTCGGGTTTGTGATCCTTGCCCTGCCCGTCTTCCTGCTGGAGCGCATTATCGGCGATCGGTGGGGATTGCGTCTGTGGTCAATGCTTGGTGTCGCCTTCTTCTGCTGGGCGTTTATCACCTCGCTGGGCGCTACCCGGCCGTGGATGCGGCTGGCACAAATTGTTCTGCTTGCCGCCGCGTTGGTCAGCGCCCGTCCTCTGCAGGACTGGGCGTTTGGTGCCCCGGCGGCCGAACAGCAGGCGCATCTGGCTTTCACCCGCGTCAGTTCGGTAGCCGAACTTGACCGGGCGCTGGCGCAGGCAAAAGGCCAGCCGGTAATGCTCGATCTCTACGCCGACTGGTGTGTGGCCTGCAAAGAGTTTGAAAAATACACCTTTAGTTCACCTGACGTGCAGCAGGCGCTGAAAGGCACCGTGTTATTACAGGTTGATGTGACGAAGAACAGCCCGCAAGACGTCGCGCTGCTGAAACACCTGCAGGTGCTGGGTCTGCCGACGATCCTGTTCTTCAACGCTGAGGGTCAGGAACAGCCTGAGCGGCGAGTCACCGGTTTTATGGATGCCGCGGCATTCAGCGCCCATTTGCGCGATTGGCAAGCGTGAGCGACACTTTAGGAGGAAAGATGGAGGAGAACACCGTGCAACGTGAAGACGTCCTGGCAGAAGCCATTAAAATTCTTGAAATTGAAGGTATCGCCAACACGTCGCTGGAGATGGTCGCTGAGCGTTTGTCCTGCCCGACGAGCGACCTGAAACGCTTCTGGCCTGACCGCGAAGCGCTGCTGTACGACGCGCTTCGCTATCTGAGCCAGCAGGTGGACGCCTGGCGTCGACAGCTCCTGCTGGACGAGACCTTAAGCGCGGAGCAAAAGCTGCTGGCACGCTATGCCGCCCTCACCACCTGCGTCAGCAACCAGCGGTACCCGGGCTGTCTGTTTATCGCCGCCTGCACCTTCTATCCGGATCCTCAGCACCCGATTCATCAGCTGGCGGAACAGCAGAAGCGAGCCTCGCTGGCCTACACCCATGAACTGCTGACGCAATTAGAAGTGGACGACCCGGAAATGGTCGCCAAGCAGATGGAGCTGATCGTCGAGGGCTGCCTGAGCCGTCTGCTGATCAAGCGTAGCCAGACGGACGTGGATACCGCCCGGCGGCTGGCAGAAGATATTCTGCGCTTCGCCCAGTGCCGCATGGGCGGGGCATTAACCTGATTCTGATATCCTAACCGCCACGTCGCGCCTATAATTTCCCCCTCACTGATTGCTGACAGGGATTGATATGCGCGCGTTCTTCTGGGCTGCCTGGCTGGGGCTTTGTTCCACGCCCCTGCTGGCGGCTCCCCTGCAAGGTTTTTCCTTTGCGCAAAATGACTGGGAGCTCGCCTGCGATAACACCGGCACCTGCCGGGCAGCGGGCTACGGTGTCCGCATGGGCGAAGTCAGCATACTGTTAACCCGCAACGCGGGCAGCGAACAGCACCTCACCGCCACGGCCACCTTCGCGCAGATCGAACACGATATCCCCGCCGACTCCACCGCCAGCCTGCTGATCGACGACAGGGATCTCGGCGCGCTGGACGCTCTGGACGACAGCCACTTCCGCCTCGACAGCGACCAGACGACCGCCTTGCTGCAGGCGTTAACGAATCAGCGCAAAATCGAATTCACCCTCAACGGTCAACGCCTGCCGCTGTCCAGCGCCGGCAGCCGCGAGGTGCTGGGTAAAATGGATGCGTTTCAACGACGCACCGGCACCGCCGATGCGCTGCTGGATAAAGGCGACGCGGGCGACGACGCCATTTTGCCAGCCACGCCCGCCCCGGAAATTATCGCCGCCCCGGTTCTCCATAACGCGCAGCCGGTGCCACTAAGTATGCTCCAGCGCCAGAAGCTGCTGCCCTCCCTGACGCCGCTGCTAAACCAGCGCTGCGACGACTGGCAGAACCCGGCCATTCCGGCGGCAGAGCGCCAGATCACGCTGACCGCGCTGGATAAAACCCATTCTCTGGTGCAGGCGCTCTGCTGGCGAGCGCCCTATAACGACGGCTATGCCCTGTGGCTGGTTGATAACGCCCAGTTAAGCAAACCGCGGCTACTGACCACCGAGGCTTCCAGCTACGCCAACGGTACTCTCGTCTTCCAGCACAAAGAACGGGGGATTGCCGACTGCGTCACCGGCGAAACCCGCGTCTGGGACGGTAAAACCTTTACCCCCAGCCTGAAGTACAGCACCGGTATGTGCCGGGAAATCACCCCCGGCGGCACCTGGATGCTGCCGACCTTTGTCAGCCAGGTGATCCCCAAACAGCAGAAAGAGGCGGATAACCTCGCCCTGCGCACGCTGTATAACGCAGTGTTAAAAGCGCAAAAAAGCGATCCAGAGCTGGCGCTGAACCGGGTCGCCGAGCAGTTTCCGTTAACCGGCCATATTACCGACTTCACGCTCACTTACGCCGACGATACGCTGGTTTCGACCAGCAAACCGTCCCCGGACATCAGCGATGATGAGTGGCAGGCATTTCTGCGCTCCGCGATCAGCGCGGATTCAGAAAACGGCAAAGTCAGCTTCACGCTTATCGATCTCGATGGCGACGGTAAACGCGATCTGATCATCGATAGCTACGTGGGCGGGACCGGGCTCTTCAGCTACACCGGTGTGCTCAAGCGAGGTGATGATGATTTTGCCGCCGTCAACGGCAGCGACAGTGATAACGGTGATGATTTCGATGCCGGAGTGCCCGGTGCCCTCTTTTCCATTAATGGCCGCGGGGCTAACCAGTGGAACCACTGGGTCAAAATCAACGGTCAGGTGTATGCCCTGTGGTACAACGGCCAGTTTGGCGAAGATAACCTTTACCTGCTGCGTCCGTTCAGCACCACCAGCCAGACGCCCGCAGTGACGGTTCGCTATCGCTATACGCTGAACAGCATCCGTTCGCCGGAGAAAGACCAACCGTTGACCCCCAGCCTGAGCGATACCGATAAAGCGGATCTGCTGCGATCGCTGGAAGTGATGCAGGGCAGCCTGCTGAAAGACAGACCCGCCAGCGACAACGACGCGCCGATCTGCCCCATCCCGCCGGGCACCTCCGCTGACGAGGCGGATAACTACTACAGCGGCGTCGCCGTTAACTATATCTATGAGACGGTGGCCTATATTCCAGTCTGGCTGAATGGGAAATGTTATATCGGCACCATTTTCAGCCACCATGGCGCCTATCGCCACGGCGTAGATGCGGAAATTACGCTGAGCTCGCCGCGAGAGGACGAGGAGGTCATTGGTGATTACCTCATCTCCGGGCTGCGCCACGTTATCGCTATTACCAGCGGCTGGAAAACCCGCGAAGGCGATAACGGCATGCAGTGAAGTTAAGCCAAAACGCGCCGTTGAACGCGGAATTGCCGCAAAGATAAGCAATCGACAAGTAATTTAAGAAATTTGGTTGACGGGGTGGGCGGATTACGGTTTAATGCGCCCCGTTGCCCGGATAGCTCAGTCGGTAGAGCAGGGGATTGAAAATCCCCGTGTCCTTGGTTCGATTCCGAGTCCGGGCACCACTTATTTAGAGAACCCGCCCAAAAGGCGGGTTTTTACTTTTCTGCATCCGGATTCTCCATCGAACTCCGTTCGATTATTCGCCGCACAGCGGCTCACCCCTTTGGGGCCAGCGCGGCAAGCGCGCTGTTCAACGCCTGCGGCGTTAGTCCGAGTCCGGGCACCACTTATTTAGATAACCCGCCCAAAAGGCGGGTTTTTGCTTTTCTGCGATCGGACTCTCCATCGAACTCCGTTCGATTATTCGCCGCACAGCGGCTCACCCCTTCGGGGCCAGCGCGGCAAGCGCGCTGTTCAACGCCTGCGGCGTTAGTCCGAGTCCGGGCACCACTATTTAAAGAACCCGCCCAAAAGGCGGTTTTTTGCTTTTCTGCATCCGGACGCTTCATCGAACTCCGTTCTATCACCCGCTGCCCGGCGGCGCTACGCTTACGCGGGCCTGGGGGACGACGAAACGCCAGACCCGTAGGCCGGATAAGGCATTTATGCCGCCATCCGGCACAACCGTGGGTACAGCGTCTGATGTGTATCGCCCGGCGGATGTACGCTTGCGCGGTCCTACGCTGTTTGAACCAGCAGAGGACTCGTAGGCCGGATAAGGCATTTATGCCGCCATCCGGCACAAAAGCGGGTTACAACATCAATGTGAATCGCCCGGCGGCGCTGCGCTTGTGCGAGCCAGGGAGGTAAGGAAACGCCTGTTGAGACGTAGACCGGATAAGGCGAAGCTGTCAGGCAAACCCCGTGAAGAAAGGTATTACTCGGCGGCCGTTTTCCCTTTACCAGGCAGCCTGAACGCTTCGCCATAGGGCTTTGCGATGCCCATGCGATACTGCGTCTCTTTGGCCGCCTGGTGGAGATCGGCAAACTCTTCTTTCGGCGCCGGCGGACGTTGCGCCTTTTTCAGACACTGGTTGCGATGGTGACGGATCCACTCTCTGTCATCATCGTCCAGACAGCGCTGCATCACCTCTATCCATCTTGATGCCGCCCGGCGGTAGAGTCCGCACGCCTCTAACCGTTCAGCAATACTGTCCCTTATTCTCATCCACCTCGCTCCTCTGATGCTTTCACGAAATTTCATGGCATTCCGGCGCATGATCCGGAATACCATGATAGAGTTAATTTATGACAAAACTATTCCTGTGCGGCGCAAGGAATATATTCATTATAATAATCGCTGTGCATAGCAAACCGCATTGGCGGTAATTACTTCCAAAGAGCTTCGAAATTATATGCCTGACGCGACCAGAGATACCAGGTAGTCATGACGGTTATACCTATCAATAGCCATTTAATTTATTACAATTCCGTCATCAAATACCTTGCGATGTCATCCGTTACCTGTACAGCAAAGCCTCAAGGGGATGCACCGGCCTGCTCCAGCAGTTTATTTCTAAAGATAAATAAGCAGGCTTCATTAAAATTATCTAATCCCAGGCGTTCATAAAGTGCGGTGCGCTTGCGGTAAAGGCTTTTTACCGACGTATTCAGATTCACCGCCACTTCCTCCATTGTCATTCCAGTCCAAAGCAAACGCAGCATCAACTGTTCGGTCATACTTAAACGCAGATCGTCAAACCACTCTTTGGTCAGTCGTTTGCTCTTCATTTCCAGAAAAAGACCAAATAATGTCGCCATATCCGCGGGTGACAATGACATGTTTAAAAATGATTTCAGACTGAGTAAATGCTCTTCCCGATGGCGCATATCAAGGACAATACAACATATTCGTTTTCGGGATTGTGCCGCCTCCATCACCAGGTAATCGTAATGGCAAAGCGGCGAACGGCTATCAACCAGCAGAGAGACGTCATCAACCTCATTATCTAAAATCGTTTTTCCGCTAGAATCCAACTGAATGATATCAGGAAAAAAATTCTTAACACCTTGAAAGAGATAGTAATCCTCGGTAATCAATATCATTGAAGTTGCCACAAATCGTCCCTTTTACATTTAATCAACAAATTCTCGTCAACCAGACGTATCCTTCGCCCTATGGAACGCTTCGCATGGCGGTGAAAATAACGAGAGCAGTGATTTATCATTAGCGCGGCATCTGAATCAGGCTAAGAAAAACCTCCTTATGTACTGATAGAAAATAAACGGATTAATTATAAATAAAAAAATCCCACAGAAAAGATGCTTTTTCTGTTATTGAGAGTTTTTGTCAGAAATCATCTTAAATATCCACAAAAAACTCTTACCACTTCACCTATATATGCCCCAGGTTACTTTTGAAACAAAATTTCACCCAAGGTTATTTTTTATTTATTTCAGTCAGTTAACAAAAACCCGTTAAGAGCCACCATGCTAATTAAGCCGATTTTACAGATTTATCTTAAAACGCAGATCACCATTAATCCATATTTATCCGCTGCCATATCGGGTATAAATTATCCATTCAATTATCAACCGGAGATATGTTTAATACCTTGCAATAAGTCATTCACCTGCAGTGCCAGTCAGCTAAATGGGACCATCCTCATCCTTTAACTCACCGTCAAAGGACGGTCGTGTTGTGCAATGGATTCTTGATGAACATATGGCAAATAGAAATGGAAAGATCACCTTATTCAAATACATTATTGTTTAATCGCAACACGAAACTCTCGCTGTCAATCGGCTTGCTTTTGCTCTTTCCCTCGTTGGTGCAAGGAGCGGACTCGGTATATGACCAGCAGATCCTGCAAGCACGTCAAGGCCAGTACACCCCCTTTCTCTCTTACCTTCAGCAGTACCAGCTGCGCCATGCTTTAACCCCCTCTCAGGTGGCGGACTGGCTGCAGGTCGCACTCTGGGCGGGTCAGGACGATGAGGTCGTGAAAGTCTGGCGACGCTACCAGGTCTATATGCCGCTTCCCGCACGCGGTACCGCCGCCGCCGCGCAGGCGCTACGCAATCAGAAACAGTGGCAAGCCTCGCTCACGCTGTGGCAACAAGCCCTCAGCCAGGCCCCCGACAGCGACGACTATCGTATCGGCTATATCAAAACGCTGGCCGATGCCCATAAGGACAGCGAGGCACTCAGCGGAGCGCGTCGCCTGGTGGCCGAGCAGGCAAGCATTGCGCACCTGCAGACGCTCTCTTATGTCTATCTGCGGCTGGGTAAAAGCAGGGATCAACTGTTGGTCGACACGCAGATCCTCGATCGTGAGCCGCAAAACAAAGCGGCGCTGGCCAGCCTGATGACGTCCCTCAGCCAAAACCGGATCGATTCCCCCGCCCTCGGCCTGGCGGATAGCGTCGCGCTGTCGCCTGCGGAAAAGCGCAACCTGCAGCTGAACGCCGCCGCCGAACTGGTGCGCCTTGCCGATACGCCTTCCCGGGAGGAAAATGCGCGCTACGCGCTGGCCCGCACGGCACTGGCGCAGTATGACGCGCTGATCGCCGCCTGGCGTCCCGACCCGCAGGCCGGCCCCGACATCATCCGGGCGCGCATTGACCGCCTGGGCGCCCTGTACGCCAGCGCCGACTACGCGCAGGTCATCCGCGAATACCACAGCCTGATCGCGCAGCAGCAGGTGGTTCCCGACTGGGCCATCGGCTGGGTCATCTCCTCTTATATCGCCCTTAAGCAGATTGAGCCTGCGCTGACGCTTATCCACCAGCATCCTTCGTGGCTGACAAGCCCACAGAATGAAGAGCATGAGCTTTTCTACGCCCTGCTGGATACCGGTCAGTACCCGGCGGCGCAACGGTATGTCGCCCGCCTCACCCGGAATGCGCCCTACATCCGTCGCCTCTACGGCTCGCCAACGCCGCAGCCGAACGATGACTGGCTCACCGCGCAGTCGCTTAACGTGCACTATTTATCCGCCACCAACGCCCTGCCGCAGGCCGAAGCTCGGATGCAGCGCCTGGCGGCAACGGCCCCTGGCAACCAGGGCCTGCAGATAGATTATGCCGCCCTTCAGCAGGAGAGAGGACAGCCGCGAGCTGCCGAACGTCGGCTAAAAGCAGCCGAATCTCTGGAGCCCGCCAGCCTGCAGCTGGAGCGCCAGCAGGCCTGGGTCGCCCTCGATCTGCAGGAGTGGCGGCAGATGGATCTGCTGACTGACGACGTCATCGCCCGCTCGCCCCGGGATCTGAATACCCAACGCTTAGCCAGAGCCCGTGAGGTCCATCATCTCTCCGAACTTCGCCTGAGCGTTGGCAAAGGGCTGCATTCTGACAACCCGGTGAGCGGCACACACGATCTCAGTTTTGAGACGGCAATTTACAGCCCGCCGCTAGCCGACAGCTGGCGCTTGTTCGGCGGCCACCGCTTTGCCAAAGGCAATTTTGAAGAGGGGAAAGGCAGCCGTCGCCAGCTGTTCGCCGGCGTTGAATGGCGCCCGCGCGACTACTGGGGCGAGCTTGAGCTCTCCAGCGTCAATTTTCACGGCGAGAACAAGCCCGGCGTCCGCCTTTCCGCCACCCACGACCTCAGCGATCGCTGGCAGCTGGGCGGCGAACTGGAGCGGATTTCGCAGCAGACGCCGCTGCGCGCGTTACGCAATGGCGTCAGCGCCAACCGCGGCGAAGGCTGGCTGCGCTGGTCTCCAAACGAACGCCGGGAGTACCGCGTCAGCGCGGCCGCCAGCCGCTTTACCGACCATAACCGCCGCCAGGAGTACACCCTCTCCGGTAAAGAGCGCCTCTGGCAGACGCCGTGGTTAACGCTGGATCTGCAGCCCGGTTTGTCGGCCAGCGCCAATAGCCGTACCGACACCGCCTACTACAGCCCGGCGCGTGACCTCGCCGCCACCGCGGCGCTGGCCGTCGATCACAGGCTTTACCAGCGCTATGACACCGTCTGGAGCCAGCAGTTGCTCGCCGGCGGCGGCAGCTACTGGCAAAAAAATCACGCCGCCGGCGCGATCACGGTGCTGGGCTACGGGCAGCGCCTGCGCTGGAACAACGTCGTCGACACCGGGGTGATGCTGAACTGGGACAAACGCCCCTATGACGGTAAACGCGAAAACAACCTCGCTATCACTCTTGATGCAAATATACGGTTTTAAGGATGACCATGCTGAACACGACCCTGCGCAACGGCCTGATGCTTCTCGTCTGGCTGTGCCTTATCTTCAGCGTGCGTGCTGAGGACGTCCCCTTCCTCACCCCGCAGCAGCGCCCCCAGCTGGAGGCTAATAAACCCTGGCCGGCGGATCGCTTTCTGGTGCTGGCCTACCATGATGTCGAAGATGACGCCGCCGACCAGCGTTATCTCTCGGTACGCACCAGCGCGCTCAATGAGCAGATCGCCTGGCTGCTTCATCACGGCTACCGTGCGGTGAGCGTTCAGGACATTCTGGATGCGAACCAGGGGCTTAAGCCACTGCCACCTAAGGCTTTTCTTCTCAGCTTCGACGATGGTTATAGCAGTTTTTACACCCGCGTCTGGCCGCTGCTTAAAGCCTGGAACGTCCCGGCGCTGTGGGCTCCGGTGGGCAGTTGGGTGGATACCCCCGCCAATCAGCCCGTTAATTTTGGCGGCCTGATGACGCCGCGCGAGCGCTTCGCCACCTGGGAGATGGTGCAGGAGTTGAGCCGCTCGCCGCTGGTGGAAATCGGCGCGCATACCTGGGCCTCGCACTACGGTCTGCCGGCCAATCCGCAGGGCAGCCGCGAGCCAGCCGCCGCCAACCGCGGCTGGGATAAAACCACCGGCCGCTATGAAAGCGACGCGCAGTTTACCCGGCGCATGGCCGATGATGTGCAGAAAGTGACGACGAAAATCCATGAGGTCGCCGGGAAAGCGCCGCGCGCCTGGGTGTGGCCCTACGGCGCCGCCAGCGGCACGACCCTGGCCATCGCCAAACAACAGGGCTATCAGCTGGCGTTTACGCTGAACGACGGGCTGGGCAACGTTCATGATCTGGACAATATTCCGCGCCTGCTGATCGCCGGGAATCCGTCGATCAAGGCCTTTGCCAACGCCGTGACCCAGATTCAGGAAGCCGACCCCGTCCGGGTGATGCATGTGGATCTGGACTATGTCTATGACCCCAATCCCGTCCAGCAGGCGAAGAATATCGATAAGCTGGTGCAGCGCGTCTATGACATGAAAATCAGCTATGTTTTCCTGCAAGCCTTTTCCGACCCGCAGGGCGATGGCACGGTCAAGTCGCTCTATTTCCCCAACCGCTGGCTGCCGATGCGCGCCGACCTGTTTAACTTCGTCTCCTGGCAGCTGCAGACCCGCGGCGGGGTCAAGGTTTATGCCTGGATGCCGGTGCTGGCCTTCGATCTCGCGTCCGATTTGCCGCGCGTTCAGCGCTGGGATCCACAAACCGGCCAGGCGCAGCTCGCCCGGCAGCCCTATGTCCGCTTGTCGCCCTGGGATCCCCGGGTGCGCCAGCAGATCACCGACATCTACGAAGATCTGGCCCGACACGCCAGCTTCAGCGGGATTTTGTTTCACGACGACGCCGTGCTGACCGATTTTGAAGACGTGAGCCCGGAGGCAATCGCTGCCTGGCGGCAGACCGGCCTGGCGCAGGACGCCGGGCCGGTGCCCCAACGTCCGCAAGAGCGCGAGGCGTGGATGCGTTTCAAAAGCCAAACCCTGACCCGTTTCACTCGGGATCTACGCCAGGCGGTGCAGGCCATCCGCGGCCCGCAGGTGAAAACGGCGCGTAATCTCTTCGCCCTGCCGATCCTGGAGCCGCAGAGCGAAGCCTGGTTTGCGCAGAATCTGGATGATTTCCTGGCCGCCTATGACTGGACGGTCCCGATGGCGATGCCGCTGATGGAGTCCGTGCCGATTGACGCCAGCCAGGCCTGGCTGACGCGGCTGGTTCAGGCCGTCGCCAGCCGCCCGGGCGCGCTGAATAAAACCATCTTTGAGCTACAGGCCAGAGACTGGAACCAGCGCCAGCAAAATGCCATTCCTGACCAGCAGCTGGCGGACTGGATGCAGTTGCTGCGGCTGAACGGCGTCAAAAACTACGGCTACTACCCTGACGACTTTATTAACAACCAGCCTGATATCTCCCGTATCAGGCCGCAATTTTCTTCCTGGTGGTACCCTGACCATGACTGATCGCATCATCGCATTGTGTATTTTATGCCTCGTTTTCGGGCTGCCGTTAGGCGTCGCGGCGGTATTTACCGGCGAGCTTATCCTCGACTTTGTCTTTTTCTGGCCGCTGTTTATGTCGGTATTGTGGATCACCGGGGGCCTTTACTTCTGGTTTCAGCTGGAACGCCACTGGCCGTGGGGGGAGGATACCCCGCCGCCGACGCTGCCGGGTAATCCGCTGATCTCGATCCTGATCCCCTGTTTCAACGAGGAGAAAAACGCCCGGGAGACCATCAGCGCGGCATTGGCCCAGCGTTACGCCAATCTCGAAGTGATCGCCATTAACGACGGATCTTCGGACAACACCGCTCAGGTGCTCCAGCAGCTGGCGCAGGAGGAGCCGAGGCTGCGGGTGATCCACCTGGCCGCCAATCAGGGAAAAGCGGTGGCGCTCAAAGCAGGCGCCGCCGCCGCCCGCGGCGATCTGCTGGTCTGCATCGATGGCGACGCCCTGCTGGACCGGGATACCGCGGCCTGGCTGGTCGCGCCGTTGATCCACTATCCGCACGTCGGGGCGGTCACCGGTAATCCGCGGATCCGCACCCGATCCACGCTGATCGGCCGTATTCAGGTGGGGGAGTTCTCGTCGATCATAGGGCTTATCAAGCGGACACAGCGGATCTATGGCCGGGTCTTTACCGTCTCCGGCGTGATCGCCGCCTTCCGGCGGCAGGCGCTGGCGGACGTCGGCTACTGGAGCCCGGATATGATCACCGAAGATATTGATATCAGCTGGAAGCTTCAGCTCCGCCACTGGGACATCTTTTTCGAGCCGCGGGCGCTGTGCTGGATCCTGATGCCGGAGACCCTCAAGGGGTTATGGAAACAGCGTCTGCGCTGGGCCCAAGGCGGCGCCGAAGTCTTTCTGGTCAACCTGCGCCGCCTGTTTCACTGGCAGCATCATCGGATGTGGCCGCTGTTTCTGGAGTATGCCTGCTCCACGCTGTGGGCCTTTGCCTACGCGGTCACCATCCTGCTGTTTATCCTCAGCCATCTGATGCCGCTGCCAGACAATCTGACGGTGCACAGCCTGTTCCCGCCGGAATTCACCGGCATGCTGCTCGGCCTGATGTGCCTGCTGCAGTTCGTCGCCAGCCTGTATATCGAGCGGCGCTATGAGAAGAAGGTCGCCAAATCGCTGTTCTGGGTGATCTGGTTCCCGATGGTCTACTGGATGATCGGCCTGCTGACCACGCTGGTCGCTTTTCCGAAAGTGATGTTGAAACGTCAACGTTCCCGCGCGCGCTGGGTGAGTCCGGACCGGGGAAAAGGAAGCCTGTGATGAATGAAAATACGCTCATCTTAACCGAACACCGTGTGCTGCCCCGGCTGGTGGACGCTGGCTTAACGCTGCTGGCCTGGCTCGGTTTTCTGTTCTTTCTGTACGCCAATTTGCTGATGCAGTTCATCGCGCCGCCCTCACCGCGCTGGGAGTCGCTGATGGCCTCGCTGAATACGGCGCTGGTGTATCTGTTGATTGCCGCGCTGAACGGCTGGCTGCTGATCCTCTGGTACCACTACAACCGGCGCCGCGCCCGTACCCGACGTCATACCGCAGTGCTCGCTCTGCGCGACGATGAGCTGGCGAGCAGCTTTAACGTCGCGCCGCAAATTATCTCGGAGATGAGCCGCTATAATTTGCTCACCGTTTACCACGATCAAATCGGGCAGATTATTGATTTGAAAAGCCACGCGTTACCGCCGCCGCAGGAAGAGAGCGATCGCGCATGAGAGCAAGGCCGCCATCGGCGGCCTTAACAGTTACTACGCCGGGGTCAGCCGCCGGCTTTTTTGATGGCGGCCTCCAGAGAGGCTTTATCTGCCAGGCCCGGGAAGACGGTAATGCTGGCTTCCGTGGCGCCGGTGGTCGGCATCACGATCACGCCCGGCGTACCGCTGAGACCAATCTCCTGCGCCAGGTCGTTAATGCTCTGCAGAACCGGTTCGACGTCGGCGGCCTTCTTCGCATCAAAGCCGGCTTTCTTCGCCTGCTGCTGGATATCCGCCGTCGTCAGCTTGCCTTCGTTATGGCCGGTCGCGTAAATCCCGTTATGGTAAGCCAGATAGGCATCCGCCCCTTTCTGCTGATAGATCTGCAGGCCGGTTTTCGCTGCCTCCAGCGAGCTTTCCCAGCGACCGCCAAAAATCGGCCACTCTTTAAAGGCGAAGCGGGTCTGCGGGTGCGCTTTAATCACCTGCTCCATCACCGGCGCCAGACGGCTGCAGTACACGCACTGGTAGTCGAAGAACTCGATCACCGTGACTTTGCCATTGGCCGGGCCGTAGGTCGGGGTATTTTTATCCTGGGTCAGCACGGCGGCGTTTTTCAGCACCGCCTGGGTGGCCGCGCTGGCCTGTTGCTCCGCCTGAATTTGCTGCAGTTTCTGGCTCGCCTGCAGCAATACTTCCGGATGGGCGACCAGATAGTCGGCAGCGATTTTGCCGATTTGCGCCTCCTGTTCCGGGGTAAAGGTCGCCGGCGCGTCAGCGGCAGCGGCCATCGCCGGCAGTAAGACTGCGCTCAACAGGGCGACAGAGAGGTATTTCTTGTGGCCAGACATAGTGGGGATCCTTGCGATAAGTGAACGGCAGGTGAGTCTGGATGACAAAATATCACCCTTTTTCGCCGAAGCCTTGCCCAACGGCGCGTTGATTCGTAACTTTATTTTTCAGGCTCTCTCTTTCCCACGCTATAGCGCAGGCCTGCGCCAGTGGTCAACGCGGCCCAGGCGGAGTACCCTGCGCAGCGGTTTTTCTTGCTCTTTTTTCAGGTGGTTTCTCTCGATATGTATGCATTTCTTCAACAATGGGACATGGCGGTGATTGTACTGCAGATTGTCGCCATCGATTTACTGCTGGGCGGCGACAATGCCGTGGTGATCGCCATGGCCTGTCGCAAACTGCCGCCACAAAAGCGCACCACCGCGATCGTCATTGGCACGGTGGGGGCGATCCTGGCGCGCGTCCTGCTACTGGCGATCGCCCTGTATCTCCTGTCGCTGCCGTGGTTGAAAATAGTCGGCGCGCTGCTCCTGCTGTGGATTGGCGTAAAGCTGGTCAATAACGAGGAAGAAGAGAACGAGGTCGGCGGTTCCGTCAGCCTGTGGCGTACCGCGATCACCATCACCGTCGCCGATGTGATCATGTCGCTGGATAACGTACTGGCGGTGGCTGCCGCCGGGAAAGGACACATTACGCTGGTTGCTCTCGGCGTGGCGATCAGTATTCCGGTTATTGTCGCGGGCAGCAAGCTGGTGCTGGCCCTGCTCACCCGCTTTCCCGCCGTGGTGCTGCTGGGCGGGATGCTCATCGGCTGGATCGCCGGGTCAATGCTGGTCAGCGACCCTACCATTCGCCAGCTGTTTCCCAGCGCCGGAGACGGCATTGCGCGCCTGGCCGGCGCCGTCGGTGCGCTGTTGGTTTTGTTCGCCGGATGGCGCCACCGCCCACGGCCGCAGACGAAAGACTAATCTTACCCACGACGCTGTCGCCCCCCGACGGCGTCAAGTTTTCGCCACTTTTCTTCCCCTTCAGGGCGCATTTGCCCTACGCTGTATACAGACGCCTGATCCAGGGAATATGTAACCACTGCACTGAGCACAGATGAGATAACACCATGGAATTGAAGGATTATTATGCCATTCTCGGGGTGCAACCAACGGACGATCTGAAAACCATCAAGACCGCCTACCGCCGCCTGGCGCGCAAGTACCACCCCGACGTCAGTAAAGAAAACGATGCCGAAGCCAAATTCAAGGATCTCGCCGAAGCCTGGGAAGTCCTGAAAGATGAGCAGCGGCGCGCCGAATACGATCAGCTCTGGCAGCATCGTAACGATCCCGGCTTCGGTCGCCAGCAGCAGTCACACGAGCAGAGCTACAGCCAGCAGGATTTCGACGACATCTTCTCCTCCATGTTTGGCCAGCAAGCGCATCAGCGCCGCCGTCAGCATGCCGCGCGCGGCCACGATCTGGAGATCGAAGTCGCGGTGTTCCTTGAAGAGACGCTGGCCGAGCAGACTCGCACCATTAGCTATAACCTGCCGGTCTATAACGTGTTTGGCATGATCGAAAGTGAAACGCCGAAAACGCTGAATGTGAAAATTCCGGCCGGGGTCGTCGATGGCCAGCGTATCCGCCTGAAGGGCCAGGGGACGCCGGGGGAAAACGGCGGCCCGAACGGCGATCTGTGGCTGGTGATCCACATCGCGCCGCATCCGCTGTTCGACATCGTCGGCCATAACCTGGAGATCGTCCTGCCGCTGGCGCCGTGGGAAGCCGCGCTGGGCGCGAAAGTCACGGTGCCCACCCTGAAAGAGAGCATTCTGCTGACGGTGCCGCCGGGCAGTCAGGCTGGGCAGCGCCTGCGCATCAAAGGCAAAGGGCTGGTGAGCAAAACCCACACCGGCGATTTGTTCGCCGTCATCAAGATTGTCATGCCGCCAAAACCAGATGAAAAAGCGCGTGAGCTCTGGCAACAATTGGCCGCCGCCGAAGCCAGCTTCGATCCGCGTAAGACATGGGGGAAAGCCTGATGGCTACAGTAACAGTGACGTTTACCATTACCGAATTGTGCCTGCGTACCGGGGTATCGGAAGAGGAGCTGACGGAGATCGTCGGCTTAGGGATGATTGAGCCGCACCAGCCGCAGGCGGAAACCTGGCTGTTCGACGACAGCGCGGTGACGATTGTCCATCGCGCGGTGCGCCTGCGTAACGAGCTGGAGCTGGACTGGCCAGGGATTGCGGTAGCGCTGACCCTGCTGGATGAGAACGCACGTCTCACACGCGAAAATCGCCTGCTCCAGCAGCGCCTGGCCCGCTTCCTCGCCCACGGATAGGGACGACATCCCGGATAGCGGCGTTCCGTCTTCGCGCCGGGTGGCGGCTACGCCTTATCCGGCCTACAAACTAAGCACAGCGCAAGCCGGGGAATTTCCCGGGTCGCGGCGTTCCGCCTTACCCGGGCTACCGGACTGGGCCCACCATTGCACTGGATCCGTAGGCCCGCGCAAGCGTAGCGCCGCCGGGCATGGCCACAGCCAGGGAGCCGCCTGTATGCCGGGTGGCGGCTACGCCTTACCCGGCCTACAAACTAAGCGGAATTTCCCGGGTCGCGGCGTTCCGCCTTACCCGTATATGGACACCTCCCGTTATGCAAGTCATCTCTGCATTTTGTGTAACGGGGTAAGGTGCGTTCGTATATCCGGCCTCTCTTACGATACCGTCGTATCCGGGCCATGATGTTATCTGCGCATCTGTTTCCATTCGGGCTAGCGGCTTTGTTTTCCAGGGAGCCTTCGGATAAGTCGGAATGACAGATGCCGGTCTTACCTGTTACTCATCACACTTTGCTGACTGCACTCTCACGGCAGGTTATTGCTCTTTTACTGCATGGGTTACAGGCCGCCGGTTAACCGGCGGCCTGTAACCCATGGTAATCTTCTTCGCGGCTCAGTATCGCCCATGCTATTCGCGCATTCTTGTTCGCCAGCGCCACCGTCGCGATATTCCGGTTTCGCCTTTCCGATAACGCCTTCAGCCACTGGCTGCGTCTGTCGGTTTTATTCTGACACGCGTTCAGCACCGCACGCGCACCGTGGATTATCAGCGTCCGCAGGTAACTGTCTCCCCGTTTGCTGATAGACCCCAGCCGCGCTTTCCCGCCACTGGAGTGCTGCCGCGGGACCAGACCCAGATACGCCGCCATCTCCCGACCACTTTTGAACTGTCTGCCATCGCCGACCGCCGCCACCAGCGCACTGGCCACCACCGGCCCCATACCCTCTATCGCCAGCAGCCTTTTTATCCGGATATCATCCCGTGCTGACTGCTCAAGCCGCCTGTCATGGCGGGCGACCCGCTCATCCAGCATCTGCAGCTCTTCCGCCAGTTCGCTCAGCAGGCGGATAAAGCGGTCATCCCACAGCTCTTGTTGCGACAGTATCTCCGGCAATGCCTTACGTAGCTGCCTTATTCCCACCGGCAGTACCAGACCAAACTCACCCAGCAGTCCCCGCATCTCATTACTCAGGGCTGTCCGGGCGCGGACGAGCCGGGCCCGGACGCGGTGCTCTGCCTGCAGCGTCTGCTGCCGCTCTGTCTTCATGGCCACAAAGCGCATTCCGGGACGGCTGATAGCCTCGCAGATAGCTTCCGCGTCGTTGGCGTCATTCTTCTGCCCTTTAAGATAGGACTTGACCCGCTGAGGCGGGATAATGCGTACGGTATGCCCCATACGGGTCAGCTCGCGGGCCCAGTAGTGGGCGGCGCCGCAGGCTTCAATCCCGATAAGGCAGGGAGAGAGTTGAGAGAAAAAGGCGGTCATGCGGTCCCGGCGCAGGGTTTTACGCAGGACAACATGTTCATGGTGATCCACGGCATGTATCTGGAAGATATTTTTAGCCAGGTCGAGACCAATACGTTTAATATTCATGATGGACACCTCCTCCGGGGATCTGGGGTTAACACCTCAGTCTGGCACTTTGATGCCGTAAGGTGGGAGGTGTCCATCACATCGGGCTACCGGACGATGCAAATAGTAGCCCGGCTAAGCGCAGCGCAAGCCGGGGAGTTTCCCGGATAGCGCAAACCGGGAACAGCGCTTAATCCGGTAACGAACCGGCGAGGTTACGCGCCGAAACACTCTCGCTGACCGGCGCGGGCGGCTCGGGTGCCTTTACCGGCGCAGCCGCTGGCGCGGAGACCGGGGTGGAAGAGGCTGGCTGGATCTCAAGGAACGAGGCCAGCATCTTACGCAGCGTTTCCGGTTTAGTATCTTCCGCCAGCAGCGCCGCCAGCATCGACGGCAGGCGGCTATCGACTTCCCCTAACGCCAGCCCTGCCAGCAGCGCCGTACGCGACATATCGCCGCGGTCGCCGCGGTGATGGGCCTCAATTTTTGCGTCCGCGAAGCGCTCGCTGGCGCTGATATCCGGGCGCAGGTAAATCAGCACTTTTCTGCGATCCAGAGTCATAGACGCTCCTTAACCGATAATTTTCAGGCCACGCACGAGGGCGAACTGCGGCTCATCGGCCACCACGAAACGGTCCTCACGCAGGCCCATACGTTCACGAATCGCATCGGCCACCAGCGGCGCGCCGCCGCCAATCACGATGGCATGCGAGTAGCCTTTAAAGCTATCGATGGCCGTCAGGACACGGGTGGTCAGACGTTCGATGCTGTTCGTGATCACCTTCTTCACCTCAGATACCGCATCCGGATCGTTGATGTTGTCGGTGAGGTACTCCTCATCATGGCGGTTGATAATAATCTGGTCGACGTTATAGCTGGAGGTGTCGGTATTTGCCCGCGCCAGCGCCAGCTTAACGGCGTCGGTCACCAGCGATACCCCCAGCTTCGGGTCGCCGTAAATGCGCGAAACCGAGGTCATCTGCCCGGCCACCATCGAAATATCCAGCGTGGTGCCGCCAAGGTCGATAATCAGCACCGAATGGGAAGGCTTCAGTTCATCGCACAGGCTAATGCCCGCCGGAATCGATTCCGGGCGTACGGTAACTTTAGTGATATTGAACACCACGCCTTTATTCAGTTTAACTTCCCGCAGCAGGCTCTTTTTCTTACGCTCAATGTTGTCGAGGCGATATTGCGCATCTTCATCGTAAAATTCAGTCAGCGGCAACGTCACGACAATTTCGACATCCTGCGGCTCAAGACCGCTGGTCAGCAGCGCGTGATGGACAGCGATGGAGTTCAACGGGCTGTATTGCCAGTCAATGTTATTGGTGGGGAGCGCATCGGGGGTGATCAGGTCGAATGAGTACTTTTCATCATCCACGGTGTAGTTAAAGGGCTTCCCGGAACCGAAGGTGGCAGACCAGCCGCGTTTGAAACTGTTGGGGCTGATATGGGTGAAAGTTTCGCCATCTTGCTCCCACAGCATCTTGATATTGGTTGAACCATCATCGATAAAAATGCGCATTGCATTGCTCCATCACTGAGACAAATAAGAGAAAATGTAAGACCCAAAAAGAGTAGCAAGAGTTAAAAAGCCGCGCAAGAGATCGAAAAAGAGACAATTCCGAGTTTTATTTGAGAGCAAATGGAGAAAAAAAACTCCCTGAGCCCGAAAAGAGAAATTATTGAGACAATATAGAGAAATACAGTTTCCTCTTTCTGTCTGTTTTGAACACGGTTTTTTGTACAAAAAGAGAGCATCCCTCCCCTCTTTCGCCAGCGGTTTTTGCACGCTTTTTACACCTGATTGGATACCACAATCGGCCGTTCCGGCTCGACGACATTTTCCGGTACCCGACGATATTTATCCAGCAGGTGAATCTGAATACGCCGCAGCATGTCGCCATTCAGTTTGTAATAACGGAAATAGAGAAACAGCGTCAGGGCAAAAAAGAGCGTCGGCAGCGCAATCATTATCGCCTGCATTCCCAGCAGGGTGTGTGGTGATTGCACCGCATTCGGCACGTAGCCGATGATACCCAGCACGATAGCGATAAACCAGGCCGCAAACGCCGAGCCCGCTTTCACCACCAGCGTCTGTACCGAGTAGGCGATGCTTTCGCAGCGGATATTCATCGTATATTCGCCGTAGTCGACGGTATCGGCCACCATAATGACCTGCAGCACCCAGAACAGCGCGGTGCCAATATTCAACAGCACCCCGGCCAGCGAGATCAGCGCGATGTTGTAAACACCGCTCAATGCCATCAGCAACAGCACGCCACAGCCCAGCACCGGCATAATCGATGCTCCTGCCCACAGAATGCGCCGCGACAGCCCTTTTACCAGTCGTGGGAACAGGATCAGCGTCAGCAAATTCGCCGCCCCCGCGTAGGACATGTAATACGGGAACATCTCCGCGCTGCCAATGACGTAGGTAAAGTAATAAATCGCGAAGCCGGCGATAATATTCGCCGCCGTGTTATAGGCCAGCGCCATGCCCAACAGGCAGGCCAGCTGATCGTTTTTATAGATGAGCGCCACCATCTGGCGCAATGAAAGATGGCTGGCATCCTCGCTCACGCCGCTATCCGAGGAGTAAACCTCATGGACATTACGCAGAGTGACCAGGGTGGAAATCACAAAGAAGGCGATCAGCACCAGGGTAAACATCTGGAAACCAAAACCGCGGTCGGCGCCGCCGACGGCGCTGACAAACGGCAGCGTGACGCCGGCCGTCACAAACCCGGCAAGGCTGGCGAAAAAGCGCGGGTAAGGCACCAGTTGTTCACGTTCGCGTTTATCGAGGGTAATGGTCGGCACCAGCGACCAGAACGGCACATCCATGATGGTGTAGGTGAAGCCCCACAGCAGATAGGTCAGCCACACCCACGCCAGCAGCGCCCCGCCGGAGAAGTGATGGGCGCTGAACAGCATATACAGCACCACCGAGTTGGTTATCGTGCCGATCAGGATCCACGGTTTAAACTTCCCCCATCGCGATCGCGTGCAGTTGACGATCCATCCCATGATCGGATCGGCTATCGCATCGAGGATCCTTGCCACGAGGAATAAGGTGCCGACCACCCCAACCGATAATCCGACAATATCGGTGTAGTAATACATCAGGTACATGTAGACGATACCGATAGCGAAATCTTTACCAAAGGCACCAAATCCGTAGCTGAGCTTTGTTGTCATTGAAATACTCATAGGGTACAGGTCGCTGTCGCCAGCGCCTCCTTCAGTGTTTGATAGAGCGTGACAGGCACCGCCGGGTTCATTGCCCCCGGCGGCATGAGAGGATTAACGGTGTAGCCAGGCCGGCAGCCAGTCGCCATGGCTGGCGATCAGATCGTCCACCAGCGCGTAGATCTCTTCGATCCCCAGCACCGCGGCGGTGTGCGGATCCATCATCGTGGCGTAATAGACGTAATCGCGATTTTCGGTGAGGATCGCCTCTGTGAGCAGCGTCTGCACGTTGATATTGGTCTGCATCAGCGCCGCCAGATGCGCCGGCAGCGCGCCCACTTTGGTTGGCTGAATGCCGTTAGCGTCCACCAGGCAAGCCACCTCCACGCAGCAGCCCTGCGGCAGATTGTCGATAAGATTATCGTTGCGCACGTTGCCGTACACCACGCTCGGCTCGCCGGTCCAGATGGCGTTCATGATGGTGCTGGCATATTCGCGGGATGGTTTCACCTCGATGCGCTCGCCGCGCTTATAGCTCTCCAGCTCCTGATGCCAGTTGGCCAGTTGCTCGACGCAGCGTTTAGGATACTCATCCAGCGGCACTTTATAGCGGGCAATAAGGTCATCACGCCCCGGCTTGATAAACCATGGCGTGTATTCCGCGAAATGCTCCGACGATTCAGTGACGAAGTAGCCCAGTTTTTTGAACATCTCGTAGCGGACGATGTTTTCGCAGCGCGGGTTGCCGTGCAGGTTCGGCTTCGGCGCCCGGCCCTCGGCGTAGGCCTGCAGCAGGTCGGGATAGAGACTGACGTAGCTGCCGTCGGCGCGCTTTTTCTCCAGCGACAGATAGAACGCCATATGGTTAATGCCCGCGCAGCGGTAGCGTAAATCCGCCGGGTCGAGGTCAAGATCGCGCGCCAGCTCTTCCGCTGTTCCCTGCACCGAATGGCACAGGCCAACCTGCTTGATATGCGGGTAGCGGGCGTACATCGCCCAGGTATTCATCGCCATCGGGTTGACGTAGTTAAGCAGGGTGGCGTCCGGGCAGACCTCGGTCATGTCGTCGCAGATAGCCCACAGGTGCGGGATGGTCCGCAGGGCGCGCATAATACCCCCCGGCCCCAGCGTATCGGCGATGGTTTGCTCCAGGCCGTGGCGCTTGCAGACTTCAAAATCGGTCACGGTGCAGGGCTCATAGCCGCCAATCTGGAAAGCGACGACGACAAAATCGGCGCCCTGCAGGGCGGTTTTACGATCGCGGTGGCAGCTGATTTCGCCGTTCGCGCCCACCGAATCCATCAGCTTGCGCACCACGATATGCGACTCTTCCAGCCGGGTTTCATCGATATCCATCAGCGCGATATGCGCCGATTTCAGCGCCGGGCGCTGGAAAACGTCACCGAGAATATTTTTGACGAACACCGTCGAACCGGCGCCGATAAAGGTAATTTTGGGGGCAGACATCGTGCTCTCTCCATCAGGTCATTGAACACTTTCAGAGTGGCACGCCGCTCCCCGCTGCGCTGCCCCGTTCCCGCCGGAGCATTCCCGGAAACTCAGATCGGCCATTAAGCGCCACAAAATCTGAGTTTTCGGGAACATATTGAGCAAAAAGGAGAGAAAACGGGCCGATTATTCCGCTAAGCTGTCGTCAGTTCTGGCGAAAAATACAGCCACTCTGACAATCCAGGAATACGCTAACGATGGAACATCGCTTCACTTCCCTGCCTCCCGACCCTTTTATGTGCAGCAGCGACGAAAAGCAGAGCCGTAGCCCGCTGGCGCTCTACTCCGAGTACCAGCGTATGGATATCGAACTGCGCCCACCGCACGCCATGCCCACCAGCCACTGGCACGGCCAGGTGGAGGTCAACGTGCCGTTCGACGGCGACGTGGAGTATTTGATTAATAACGAAGTGGTGCGCATTGAGAAAGGCTATATCACCCTCTTCTGGGCCTGTACGCCGCACCAGTTGACCCGCCCCGGCGACTGCCAGCAGATGGCGATATTCAACCTGCCGATGCATCTGTTTCTCTCATGGCCGCTGGATCGGGAGCTTATCAACCACGTCACCCATGGGATGGTGATTAAATCACTCGCCGCCCAGCAGTTAAGCGCCTTTGAAGTACGCCGCTGGCAGCAGGAGCTGAACCACGACAACGAACAGATTCGCCAGCTGGCGATCGATGAAATCGCCCTGATGCTCAAACGGCTGAGTCTCTCCGGCTGGCAGCCGATCCTGGTCAATAAAACCTCGCGCACGCACAAGAACAGCGTCTCGCGCCATGCGCAGTTTTATGTCAGCCAGATGCTGGAGTTTATCGCCGCGCATTACGACCAGGCGCTGACCGTCAATGCCGTCGCCGAACACGTGAAGCTCAACCCGAACTACGCGATGGGGATTTTTCAGCGGGTGATGCAGCAGACCATGAAGCAGTACATTACCGCCATGCGGATCAATCACGTTCGGGCGCTGCTGAGCGATACCGATAAGACCATCCTGGATATCGCCCTCACCGCCGGATTTCGCTCCAGCAGCCGCTTCTACAGCACCTTTACCCGCTACGTGGGTATGCCGCCGCAGCAGTACCGTAAACTCAGCCAGCAGCGACGTCACGGGCTGGCCCTGGCGCAGACATAAAAAATGCCGCCGGGGAAGCCCGCGGCGGCATTTTTAACAGCGAAAAGCGTTAGTCGTTGATGCGTGGATGCTGCTGCACCAGACGTGAGCGTTTTGCCTGCAGGTCGGCGATCTCCTGATCGATATCTTCGATTTTTTGTTCGATGTTATCGTAGTGCTCGCCAAGAATTTCTTTCGCTTCCTGGATATCCGACGCCGCCGGGGTCGCCCCTTTCAGCGGGCGGTTAGCCGTCTCTTTCATCGACAGACCCGTCGCCATCCCCACCACCGCGATGACCATCAGATAGTACGCTGGCATCATCAGGTTCTGAGTGGTTTCCACCAGCCACGCCGCCAGGGTTGGCGTCAGACCAGCAACCAGCACCGAGATGTTAAAGGCGCTGGCCAGGGCGCTGAAGCGGATGTGCGTCGGGAACATCGCCGGCAGCGAAGAGGCCATCACGCCGATAAAGCAGTTCAGCACGACCGCCAGCAGCAGCAGACCGGCGAAAATCAGGCCAATCACGTTGCTGTTAATCATAATGAAGGCCGGGATCGCCAGGGCAAACAGCGCCACGCTACCAATCAGGATAAACGGACGACGGCCGAAGCGGTCGCTGAGCATACCGATAACCGGCTGGACAAACAGCATGCCGACCATGATGGCGATGATGATCAGCACCCCATGATCTTCCGAGTAGTGCAGGTTATGCGACAAGTAGCTCGGCATGTAGGTCAGCAGCATGTAGTAGGTTACGTTGGTGGAAATCACCAGACCGATACAGGTCAGCAGGCTGCGCCAGTGCTTGGTGGCAATCTCTTTAAAAGAGACCTTCGGCCCATCCTGCAGCCCTTCACGGTCGCCCTGCTCCATGGTGTCGACATGCTGCTGGAACGCCGGGGTCTCCTCCAGGGCATGGCGCAGATAAAGACCGATGATCCCTAACGGCAGCGCCAGGAAGAACGGGATACGCCAACCCCAGTCGAGGAAGTTCTGTTCACCCACCACGCTGGAGATGAGAACCACCACGCCGGCCCCCATCACAAACCCGGCGATGGAGCCAAAGTCCAGCCAGCTGCCCATAAACCCGCGTTTACGGTCAGGAGAGTATTCCGCGACGAAGATCGACGCCCCGGTATATTCACCACCGACCGAAAAGCCTTGCGCCATTTTACACAGCAGCAGCAGGATCGGTGCCCAAATACCTATCGTGGCATACGACGGAATAAGGCCGATACAGAAAGTACTTATCGACATGATCACGATGGTTATCGCGAGGATTTTCTGCCGACCATATTTATCGCCCAGCATCCCGAAGAACAGGCCGCCCAACGGACGAATTAAAAAGGGAACAGAGAAGGTACCGAGTGCAGCAATCATCTGTACGCTTGGGTCGGCATCGGGGAAGAAGACTTTACCTAAGGCGTAGGCCACAAAGCCATAGACGCCGAAATCGAACCACTCCATCGCGTTACCCAGTGAGGCCGCGGTGATCGCCTTTTTCAGTTTACCATCGTCGATGATGGTCACATCCTTAAGGGTGATGGGCTTTATTTTTTTCCTTTTAAGCATAATTTTCCTCTGCTACTCCGCCTTGAGTGCACGCCTCTTCGCCGAATGGCAAGGCCATTCGCATCGTGCGTCAGGAGCGATAATTGCTGTGCTCCTCATTTCAAGCGTAGCAGGTTTGCCTGCACTGTCTGCTGACAGAATGTACAACCGAACCTGTTGACGCCTGCTCTGGCTACTGGTGAATAAATAGAGCGGCTCATCGTGATAATTGATGAAATTGACCTGCTCCCCTTTTTTACCCTAACAGTGTTTATATCTGCGATCAACTTCACAGAAATTTACCGCCTAATGACAGAGTGCCAGAAAATAAATAAGTTCATTCTCTGGCGGTCTCGCGGAAATTATTCCGTCGATTTTTATCCGCCACGGCAGGTTAATTTTCGCGGGTATTCTGTTTTCAACGGAATAACGAGAGGGGTAATTTTCAGCAAAAAAACACCCGACAAAAGTGGGTGATTGCGCTATAATCACCACCACTTTCGGCTATCAGCCGATGTTTAAAGGACCAACGTCCTGTTTTTCGACGACATCACGAGGAACGTCATGCAACTGCCACACTGCCCAAAATGCGATTCGACTTACACTTATGAAGATAACGGCATGTACATTTGCCCGGAATGTGCCCATGAGTGGAACCCTGCCGAGGCGACAGAAGAGAGCGACGTTCTGATCGTTAAAGATGCCAATGGCAATTTACTGGCCGATGGCGACAGCGTTACCGTCGTGAAAGATCTCAAGGTTAAAGGCAGCTCTTCGATGCTGAAAATCGGCACCAAAGTGAAGAATATCCGTCTGGTCGAAGGCGATCACAATATTGACTGCAAAATTGACGGTTTTGGCCCGATGAAACTCAAATCGGAATTCGTCAAAAAGAACTGATTTATTTTCGGGGTGGCGGCGCGATTATTTTCTCACATCGCCGTCGCCGCTCCCGATATCCTGGTTGCCGTTCGTCCCCCTGCGCATCCTGTTATTTCCCTCGCCAGCAGCCGCTATTTACGCTGCTCTCTGCCACGGTATTCCAGCGCCCCTTTTCGCTCTGCCGTCTGGCCCAATTGCCTTCCGCACGACTACGCTTAACGGGTTACGGTCACTGAGGTATTCACCATGTCCTTAAGTCCCTACCTTGCCTTTGCGGGCAACTGCGCCGAGGCGATCGCCTTCTATCAGCAGACGCTGGGCGCGGAACTGATGTTTAAAATGACCTTTGGCGAAATGCCACCTTCGGCGCAGGAAGACTCTGACGGCTGCCCGTCAGGGCAGAAGATGGCGGATGATGCCATCGCCCACGCCAGCCTGCGCATCAATAATGGCGAGCTGATGCTGAGCGACAGCGCCTTCGGGCCCGATGTGCACTACGCCGGCTTTACCCTCGTGCTCGACCCCGGCGATGTCGATGAAGGCCAGCGCTGGTTCGACGCGCTGGCCGTCGGCGGACGCATTGAAATGGCCTGGCAGGAAACCTTCTGGGCCCACGGCTTCGGCAAAGTCGTCGACCGCTTTGGCGTCCCGTGGATGATCAACGTGGTCAAACAAGGCTGACGCCCCCAGGGCGGCCCGGCCGCCCTGTCATCCGCCTGGCATCAACTTTTCATCCTTTAGTCATCATCACTTAACCGAAATGCAACATAAACCGGTCAGGATCGGCCCACAACGCGAGGAAGCTCCTCGCCTATGTTGTGTGAGGCTTGATGACTATGCACCTGTCCAGACATCCGACCAGTTATCCCACGCGCTATCAGGAAATCGCCGCCCGGCTTGAGCAGGAGCTGCGCCACCACTATCGCTGCGGCGACTATCTGCCCGCCGAACAGCAGCTGGCGACGCGCTTTGACGTTAACCGCCACACCCTGCGCCGGGCCATCGACCAGCTGGTGGAACGCGGCTGGGTCCAGCGCCGTCAGGGCGTCGGCGTGCTGGTCTTAATGCGCCCCATCGACTACCCGCTCAACGCTCAAGCGCGGTTCAGCCAGAACCTGCTGGAACAGGGCAGCGATCCCACCAGCGAAAAGCTGCTGTCGGTGCTGCGTCCCGCCAGCGCCCATGTGGCCGAGGCCTTTGGCATCAATGAGGGTGAGAACGTCATCCACCTGCGCACCCTGCGCCGGGTCAACGGCGTCGCCCTGTGCCTGATTGACCACTACTTCGCCGACCTGCGCTTCTGGCCGGTATTGCAGACTTTCAGCCACGGCTCGCTGCATGACCTGCTGCGCGATCGGCTCGACGTCGAACTGACCCGGGTGCGCACCAAAATCAGCGCCCGTCGCGCGCAGGCGAAAGAGAGCAAGCTGCTGGAGATCCCCAATATGGCGCCGCTGCTCTGCGTACGCACGCTCAATAGCCGCGAGGGCGAGTCGGTCACGACGGAGTACTCCGTCAGCCTGACCCGCGCCGACATGATTGAATTTACCATGGAGCACTGAATGCACTTCGATACCGCTACCCGCCAGCGCTGGATGTCCGTGCTGGCCCACAGTGAACCGCAAGATCTTCTGGCGCGCATGCAATCGCTGCGGCTGGCCCCGGAGTATGAATTAATTCGCGCCCCGGAAACCGGGCTGGTACAGCTCCAGGCGCGTATGGGCGGCATCGGCGACCGTTTCTTTGCCGGCGACGCCACGCTTACCCGCGCGGCGGTACGTCTGGCCGACGGCACCCTCGGCTACAGCTGGATTTTAGGCCGCGACCGCCCGCACGCTGAACGCTGCGCGGCGATCGACGCCCTGCTGCAGTCGCCCCGCCATTTTCACACCTTAATGGAAACCCTGATAACCCCGCTGGAAGCGCTACGCAGCGCGCGCATTGAAGCCCGACGCGCCGAAGTCAACGCCAGCCGGGTCGACTTCTTTACCCTGGTTCGCGGAGATAACGCATGACCTTACAACCCGCTTTTCCCCTGGCTGTGCAGGATGCCCAACACAGTTTTCGTCGCCTGTTGAAAGCGATGAGCGAGCCGGGAGTGATTGTCTCCCTGCAGCAGCTTCAGCACGGCTGGCAGCCATTGAACGTGGCGTCCACCAGCCTGCTGTTGACCCTTGCCGATCACGAAACGCCGGTCTGGCTCGCCAGCGCCCTGCATAACGATCTGGTGGGGCAGAATCTGCGCTTTCACACCGGTGCGCCGCTGGTGGACCAGCCGCAGCAGGCGGTCTTTGCCGTCGCCAATGACGGCATCAGCGCCGAGCAGCTCAACGTCCTTTCCGCTGGCACCGTCACCGCGCCGGAAACCGGCGTCACGCTGATTGTTCAGCTCGCCAGCCTCAGCGGCGGACGCATGCTGCGCCTGACCGGGGCAGGCATTGTCGAAGAGCGAATGATCGCCCCGCAGCTGCCGGACTGCATCATCGACGAATTAACCGAACGCCCGCACCCGTTTCCGCTGGGCATCGACCTGATCCTCACCTGCGGCGAGCGCCTGCTGGCGATCCCGCGCACCACCCACGTGGAGGTGTGCTAAATGTACGTAGCCGTCAAGGGCGGTGAGAAGGCGATCCTCGCCGCTCACGCCTTACAGGAACAGAAGCGGCGGGGCGATGGACGGCTTCCCGAACTGAGCGTTGACCAGATAGGCGACCAGCTCAGCCTGGCGGTGGACCGGGTGATGACCGAGGGCGGTATCGCCGACCGCGAACTGGCGGCGCTGGCGCTCAAGCAGGCCAGCGGCGATAACGTCGAAGCGATCTTCCTGCTGCGCGCCTACCGTACCACTCTGGCGCGGCTGGCGGTCAGCGAACCGGTAAACACTGCGGAGATGCGCCTCGAACGCCGCATCTCCGCAGTGTACAAAGACATTCCCGGCGGCCAGCTGCTGGGCCCCACCTACGACTACACCCATCGCCTGCTCGATTTTACCCTGCTGGCCAACGGCGAAGCGCCGTCTGTGCAGCAAGCCGATGGCGAAGCGCAGCCCTCGCCGCACGTCTTCCATCTGCTGGCGCAGCAGGGGCTGGCAAAAGCGGAGCAGGACCACGGCACGCCGCCCGACGATATCACCCGCACCCCGCCGGTCTACCCCTGCTCGCGCTCCTCGCGTCTGCAGCAGCTGATGCGCGGCGATGAAGGCTACCTGCTGGCGCTGGCCTACTCGACCCAGCGCGGCTATGGCCGCAACCATCCGTTTGCCGGCGAGATCCGCAGCGGTTATGTGCAGGTGGAAATCGTCCCGGAAGAGCTGGGCTTTAGCGTCAATATTGGCGAGCTGCTGCTGACCGAATGCGAGATGGTCAACGGCTTCGTCGCCCCGCAGGCGGAGCCGCCGCACTTCACCCGCGGTTACGGTCTGACCTTCGGCATGAGCGAGCGCAAAGCGATGGCGATGGCTCTCATCGACCGCGCCCTGCAGGCGCCGGACTATGGTGAAGAGATTGCCGGCCCGGCCCAGGACGAAGAGTTCGTGCTGGCCCACGCCGATAACGTTGAAGCCGCCGGTTTCGTCTCGCATCTGAAGCTACCGCACTATGTCGATTTCCAGGCCGAACTGGCGCTGCTGAAACGCCTGCAACGGGAGAACGAACGTGGCTAACCCACTGACTGGCTATAACTTTGCTTATCTCGACGAGCAAACCAAGCGCATGATCCGCCGGGCGATCCTCAAAGCGGTGGCGATTCCCGGCTATCAGGTGCCGTTTGGCGGCCGCGAAATGCCGATGCCCTACGGCTGGGGCACCGGCGGCATCCAGTTGACCGCCAGCGTCATCGGCGAGAACGACGTGCTAAAGGTGATTGACCAGGGCGCGGATGACACCACCAACGCGGTGTCGATTCGTCAGTTCTTTAAGCGCGTCACCGGCGTCGCCACCACCGAACGCACCGAAGACGCCACCCTGATCCAGACCCGCCACCGCATCCCGGAGACGCCGCTGGCGGAGGATCAGATCCTGATCTATCAGGTGCCGATCCCGGAGCCGCTGCGCTTTATCGAGCCGCGCGAAACGGAAACCCGCACCATGCACGCCCTGGAAGAGTACGGCATCATGCAGGTGAAACTGTATGAAGATATCGCCCGCTTCGGCCATATCGCCACCACCTACGCCTACCCGGTGAAGGTCAATGGCCGCTACGTGATGGACCCTTCGCCGATCCCGAAATTCGATAACCCGAAAATGCACATGATGCCGGCGCTGCAGCTGTTCGGCGCCGGGCGCGAAAAGCGGATCTACGCGGTGCCGCCCTATACCCCGGTGGAGAGTCTCGATTTCGACGACCATCCCTTTACCGTGCAGGAGTGGGATGAGCCCTGCGCCATCTGCGGCTCGCGCCACAGCTACCTCGACGAAGTGGTGCTCGATGACAGCGGCCAGCGGATGTTTGTCTGCTCCGATACCGACTATTGCCGCCAGCAGAGCGAGGGGCAGAAAAAATGAACCAGCCATTACTTGCGGTGAATAACCTCACCCATCTCTACGCCCCGGACAAAGGTTTTCGCAATGTCTCCTTCGAACTGTGGCCGGGGGAAGTGCTCGGCATCGTCGGTGAGTCCGGCTCCGGTAAAACCACCCTGCTGAAGGCGATCTCCGCCCGCCTGACGCCGCAGCAGGGCGAGGTGCTGTACCAGCAGCGCTCGCTGTACGCCATGAGCGAAGCCGAACGCCGCCGCCTGCTGCGCACCGAATGGGGCGTGGTGCATCAGCACCCGATGGACGGCCTGCGTCGCCAGGTCTCCGCCGGGGGCAACATCGGCGAACGGCTGATGGCTACCGGCGCCCGCCACTACGGCAACATTCGCGCCACCGCCGAAAAGTGGCTGCAGGAGGTGGAGATCCCGCCCTCGCGCATCGACGACCTGCCGACCACCTTTTCCGGCGGCATGCAGCAGCGTCTGCAGATCGCCCGCAATCTGGTCACCCAGCCGAAGCTGGTGTTTATGGATGAACCCACCGGCGGGCTGGATGTGTCCGTGCAGGCGCGGCTGCTAGACCTGCTGCGCGGCCTGGCGGTGGAGCTGAATCTGGCGGTAGTGATTGTTACCCACGATCTCGGCGTCGCCCGCCTGCTGGCGAACCGTCTGCTGGTGATGAAGCAGGGCCAGGTGGTGGAGAGTGGCTTAACCGACCGGGTGCTCGACGATCCGCATCATCCTTACACCCAGCTGCTGGTGTCGTCGGTGTTGCAGAACTAACCCTCGGTGCCATTCCCGGCGGCGCTGCGCTTGGCCGGGCTACAAATTCTACAGGTGCGTTATTCGTAGGCCGGGTCAGCGAAGCGCCACCCGGCAACCCAACCCCGCGAGAGCTAACATGATACGCGTTGAAAACATCCATAAAACCTTTGTTCTGCACCAGCAGCACGGCGTGCGTCTGCCGGTGCTGGCCGACGCCTCGCTGACCGTTAACGCCGGGGAGTGCGTGGTCCTCCACGGCCATTCCGGCAGCGGAAAATCGACGCTGCTGCGTTCGCTGTACGCCAATTATCTGCCGGACAGCGGCCATATCCATATCCGCCACGGCGACGAATGGGTCGATCTGGTCACCGCCACGCCGCGCAAGGTGCTGGAAGTGCGTAAAACCACCATCGGCTGGGTCAGCCAGTTTCTGCGGGTGATCCCGCGCATTTCGGCGCTGGAGGTGGTGATGCAGCCGCTGCTCGACCTCGGGATGCCGCGTGAAGCGAGCGCCGCAAAAGCCGCCCAGCTCCTGACCCGCCTCAACGTTCCGGAACGCCTGTGGCACCTTGCGCCGTCGACCTTTTCCGGCGGCGAACAGCAGCGGGTCAACATCGCCCGCGGTTTTGCGGTCGACTATCCGATCCTGCTCCTTGATGAACCCACCGCCTCGCTGGATGCCAAAAACAGTGCTGCCGTGGTCAACCTGATCCACGATGCCAAAGCGCGCGGCGCGGCCATCGTGGGGATTTTCCATGACGAAGGGGTGCGCCGTCAGGTCGCCGACCGACTGCACTCCATGGGAATGACAGCATGATTATCAATAACGTAAAACTGGTTCTCGACGACGACGTGGTCCACGGTTCACTGGAAGTCCAGCACGGTCGCATTCTCGCCTTCGCGGAAAGCCAGAGCCGGCTGCCGCAGGCGCTGGATGGGGAAGGCGGCTGGCTGCTGCCAGGCCTTATCGAACTGCATACCGATAACCTCGACAAGTTCTTTACCCCGCGACCGAAGGTGGACTGGCCGGCCCACTCGGCGATGAGCAGCCATGACGCCATGATGGTCGCCAGCGGTATCACCACCGTGCTCGACGCCGTGGCGATTGGCGACGTGCGCGATGGCGGCGATCGTCTTGAGAATCTGGAGAAGATGGTCAATGCGGTGGAAGAGACGCAAAAGCGCGGCCTTAACCGCGCCGAGCACCGCCTGCACCTGCGCTGCGAACTGCCGCATCACACCACGCTGCCGCTGTTCGAAAAGCTCATCGAGCGTGAGTCGGTGAGCATGGTCTCTCTGATGGACCACTCGCCGGGCCAGCGTCAGTACGCCGATCGCAGTAAGTATCGCGACTACTATCAGGGAAAATACCATCTGACGAATGACGAGATGGACCGTTTTGAAGCCGAGCAGATGGCCCTGGCCGCCACCTGGTCACAGCCCAATCGCCAGACCATCGCCGCCATGTGCCGCGCCCGCCGTATCGCCCTCGCCAGCCACGACGACGCCACCGAGGCCCATGTGGCCGAATCCCACCAGCTGGGGAGCGTCATCGCCGAGTTTCCCACCACGCTGGCCGCGGCGCAGGCTTCACGTCAGCATGGGATGCACGTCCTGATGGGTGCGCCCAATATCGTGCGCGGCGGTTCCCACTCCGGCAACGTCGCCGCCCACCAGCTGGCGAGCCACGGTTTGCTGGACATCCTCTCCTCTGACTATTACCCCGCCAGCCTGCTGGATGCGGCGTTCCGCATCGCCGACGCCGAGGATAACGCCTTCACCCTGGCGCAGGCGATCCGCCTGGTCAGTCAGCATCCGGCGCAGGCGCTGGGCCTTGACGATCGCGGCGTCATCGCCGAGGGGAAACGCGCCGACCTGGTGCTGGCGCACCGTCGCGGCGAGCATATCCACATCGACCATGTCTGGCGCCAGGGAAAGAGGGTCTTTTAATGCCAGGAAAACTGATTTGGCTGGTGGGCCCTTCCGGCTCCGGTAAAGACAGCCTGCTGGCGGCGCTGCGCCAGCGCGAGCACCCGCAACTGCTGGTGGCGCATCGTTACATTACCCGCCCGTTTAACGCGGGCAGCGAGAATCATATCGCCCTCAGCGAACATGAATTCTTTACCCGCGCCGAGCAGCATCTTTTTGCTCTCAGCTGGCACGCCAACAATACTTACTATGGCATTGGCGTGGAGATCGACCTGTGGCTACACGCTGGCTTTGACGTGGTGGTCAACGGCTCCCGCGCCCACCTGGCGCTGGCCCGGGAACGCTACGGCGAGGTGCTGGTGCCGATCTGTCTCGCCGTCTCGCCGCCGGTGCTCCGCCAGCGGCTGGAGCAGCGCGGCCGGGAAAACGCACTGGAAATCGCCCAGCGTCTGGATCGCGCCGCGCGCTATAAGCCGGACAATTGCCTGACGTTGAATAATGACGGGAGTCTTCGACAATCGGTTGACGATTTCTTCCGCCTGCTGCGCAGCCACGTGGCACGCGTAGAGGATCAGCCGGTATGAGTGAAAGGTGACACGATGAGCCTGACAATCCGTTTAACCGGCACCGGCGGCGCCCAGCTGGTGCCCGTCTTCGGCTGCGACTGCGCGGCCTGCCGCCGCGCCCGCCGCGAGGAGAGCCACCGCCGCCGCCCCTGTAGCGGCGTGGTCACGTTCAACAGCGCCGTGACACTGCTTGATGCCGGACGACCGGATCTGATGGAACATCATCCTGCCGGTAGTTTTCAGCAGGTGCTGCTGACCCACTACCATCTGGATCATGTGCAGGGGCTGTTTCCGCTGCGCTGGGGAGTCGGCGCGTCGATCCCGGTCTATGGCCCGCCGGACGACGCCGGCTGCGACGATCTGCTCAAGCACCCCGGCCTGCTCGATTTTAGCCATACCGTCACGCCGTTTGTGGTGTTTGACCTGCAGGGGTTGCGGGTAACGCCCCTGCCGCTCAACCACTCGAAGCTCACCTTCGGTTATCTGCTGGAGTCGGCCCACAGCCGGGTGGCCTGGCTCTCGGATACCGCCGGGCTGCCGGACAAGACGCTGAAGTTTTTACTTAACAACCGCCCGCAGGCGATGATCATCGATTGCAGTCATGAGCCGCGCGCGCAGACCCCGCGTAACCACAACGACCTAAACACCGTCCGCCACCTTAACCAGGTGATTGGCTGTCCTCGGGTGATCCTCACCCATATCAGCCACCAGTTAGATGTCTGGATGATGGATAACCCGCTGCCGACAGGTTTCGAAGCGGGCTATGACGGGATGGAAATCGTGCTGGATTAAGTGCTGGTCCGTTGCGGGGCGATCAGTAGCTATCATCCAGACGACGCTGGTCGCTTTCTAACTGACGACGATCCTGATCGAGCTGACGCTGGCGTTCATCCAGCTGGCGGCGGCGGTCGTCAAGCTGGCGCTGGCGATCGTTATATTGCTGCTGATTATCCCTACGCTGCTGGCGGCTGCCCTGATAGCTGCCATCATCATACCGGCCATCGTCATCGTATCTGTCGTCGTCATCGGAGCGACTGCTGCCCGGGTTATAGGCGTCGTTAATGGCTTGCTGAATATTGCCGATCGCGTCATCGATAATATCGGCGCGAGCGGCCAGGCTGGTCAGCGACAGGGTGCAAAAGAACAGTGCGGTTGCGTAACGTTTCATCGGGGCCAATCTCGTCAGAGTCCTGCCGCTACCTTAATCAAGCGTACACCCCCCGAGTAGCGGAGGAATCTCAAATCCTCGCGTACGCCGCGCTCAGCGCCTGCGCCAGCTGGGCGCGGGTAAACGGCTTACGCAGCCACTCTACCTCCGGCAGGGCCGGGTTCTGCGCCGGACGCAAATCCTGGCCGCTGATCAGCAGCACCGGTAGTGCCGGAAAGCGGCGTCGGGCGGTATGGATCACGTCGGCGCCGCTCAGGGCGCCGGGCAACATCAGATCGCTAATCAACAGGGCGATATCCGGCGACGCCGCCAGCAGCTGCAACGCCTCTTCACCGCTGGCGGTTTCCAGCGTCAGCCAGCCCAGCTGATGCAGCTGTTCACATAGCGTCTGGCGGACATCCTCTTCATCTTCCAGCACCAGCGCCAGCCGCTCGCCCGCCGGGGGCGGCTCGTCCACCGCTGGCGCCACCTCCTTCTCAACCTCGGTCAACGCTCGCGGCAGCTGCAGCCGCACCGTCGTCCCCTGCCCCGGCGCGCTCTCCAGCGCCACCCGGCCGCCAGACTGGCGCACAAAGCCATACACCATCGACAGCCCCAGGCCACTGCCGCTGCCGGTGGCTTTGGTGGTGAAGAAAGGTTCAAACACCCGGGCTTTCACCGCCTGCGACATCCCGCTGCCATGATCGATCACCTCCAGGGCCACCATATCCTGCCGCTGGCCGCTGCTGCGGGTGACCCGCTGATTCCAGGTGCGTATTTTGATGACCCCGCCGCGCCCCGCCATGGCGTCGCGGGCGTTCATCACCAGATTGATCAAGGCGTTTTCCAGCTGGCCAACGTCTATCCATGCCGGCCACGCCGGCGACTGCGCCTCAATCTCCAGGCTTAAGGTCGCCGGCAGGGAGTGACGCATCAGCTCGCTGAGGTTCTCCAGTAGCGGCGCCATCGCCACCGCCTGGGGATGCAGCGCCTGCTTGCGCGAAAAGGCCAGCAGCCGCTGGGTCAGAAGCGCCCCACGCTCCGCCGCCTTCAGCGCCCTGGAGAGGCGCGGCGCATCGCGCGCATCCGGCTCCACCAGCTCAAGACTGCCGATAATCACCGCCAGCAGGTTGTTAAAGTCATGCGCCAGACCTCCGGTCAGCTGGCCGACGGCCTTCATCTTCTGACTATGCAGCAGCGCCTCCTCCAGCTCCTGGCGCTTAATCCGATCGATCTCCATCTGGTTGGTCTTCTCTTTCAGCAGCCGGGTGGTGTGCTCCAGCGACGCCATATTGCGGGCGAAAACGTTAAAGGCCCGCGCCAGCTCCCCCAGCTCGTCGCGCCGCTGCAGGGCCGGCACCGAGACGTTCGGCTCTCCCTGAGCCAGCCGCGACATCGCCAGGGAGATGGCGGTCAGGTTCGAGCCGAGGTTACGGTAGATATACCATCCTGCGCAGCCGGTGATCGCCAGCGCCAGCAGCGCGGAAAGCAGGATAAACATGCTGATGGAGCGCAGCTCGCGATGGCTCTGCGCCGCCCGCTGCTCGGAGGCTTGCGCCACGCGGGTCACGTACTGATTGATGTCCTCGTTAAGCAACGCGACCAGCGCTTTGATGTGGTACATGTACCAGCTGATCGTCAGGTCGCTCTCCTCCAGCTGGGCCGACAGCGGGGCCAGCGTCGCCAGCTCCCGGGTAACGTCGGGCAGGAAAAACGCCAGCGCGGGATCGGCGCTATGGGCCGGCAGGTCGCCGCGCAGCTGGTCGAGCTGCAGGACGATCGACCGCGGCGTGACGGTATGGATCGCCGCCACGATCAGCCGGTCCATCTCGGCCAGCCGGCGCGGATCGATCGCCTTATTCCCGCCGCGATCGTTAAGATCGGCGAGATGGCGCAGGTTGCTCTGATTCTGATAAAGCGAACTCAGCAGCGCATTGCGCTGCAGATGGCGGCGCTGGCCGCGCTCCAGCATCTCCGCCACGCTCTGCTGCAGCGCGTTGCTGCGGCGAATAATATTGGCCACCCGCGCCTGCTCCTGCTGCGCCAGCGGGGCCGCCGCCAGCTGGGCCAGCGAGTGCTTCAGCGCCTGCTGCGTCGCCAGTAGCCGTTCCGCTTCGCTTTTGTACTCCAGCGCCCCCACCACCTGCGACAGGCGCACCGCCGCCGTGGCGACATTCGCCGTGTCCCGCGCCAGATCCATACTGCCGCGCATGTCGTTGAGAGTCTGGCGCTGCACCTGTTCCTGCAGCTGGCTGGCATGGTGAAAGCCAAACACCGCCACGCCGCTGACCAACAGGGTGACCACGCCCATCAGCAGATTAAAGGAGAGCAGGCGGCCACGGGCGCTGGTGAAAAACGGGTGTCGGCGAGCGGTCATAGCAACTCCGGTGAAGGATCGGTCGGCAGATAGGCGTGACGGTGCAGAAAATGACGCCGCGTAACTGTGATCGCGGTTAACTATTTATCACTATGACAAATATGAATGGATTCTGACATCCTGCATTTATTTTCCGGTGGTGGACTGCAGCTATGTTCTCACAGACAGGAGCGCCGCGATGACCGCCACCCCGGTACTGGAAATGCGCCATATCGCCAAAGCTTTTGGCAAATTCTACGCGCTGAAGGGCGTCGACCTGACGGTCTGGCCCGGCGAGATCCATGCCCTGATGGGCGAAAACGGCGCCGGAAAAAGCACACTGATGAAGATCCTCGCTGGCGCCTATACCGCCACCAGCGGCGAGATCCTGATCGACGGCAAACCACAAACCATCCGCGGCCCAAAAGATGCGCTGGCCGCCGGGATCACGCTGATCTACCAGGAGATGCAGCTGGCGCCGAACCTCACCGTCGCGGAAAACATTTTCCTCGGCAGCGAGCTGGCGCGCGGTGGTCTGGTGCAGCGTAAAGCGATGCTCAGCCAGGCGCAGGCGGTGATCGACCGTCTCGGCGCCCAGTTCAAAGCCAGCGACCGGGTGATGACCCTGACCATCGCCGAACAGCAGCAGGTGGAGATCGCCCGCGCGCTGCACCGTCAAAGCCGCATTCTGGTAATGGATGAACCCACCGCCGCCCTCTCCTCGCGGGAAACCCAGCGCCTGTTCGATCTCATCCTGCGCCTGCGCGATGAGGGGATGGCGATTATCTATATCAGCCACCGCATGGCGGAAGTGTATGAACTTTCCGACCGCGTCAGCGTCCTGCGCGACGGGCAGTATGTCGGCAGCCTGGTACGCGACAAGCTCAACGCGCCGGAGCTGGTGCGCATGATGGTCGGCCGCCCGCTCAGCGATCTGTTCAATAAAGAACGTGACATCCCCCGCGGCCAGCCGCGCCTGCGGGTCGAGGCGCTGACCGATGGCGGCAAGGTGAAGCCCAGCAGCCTGGTGGTGCATGCTGGCGAAATCGTCGGCCTCGCCGGACTGGTCGGCGCTGGACGTTCCGAACTGGCGCAGCTGATCTTCGGGGTGCGCAAAGCCACCGGCGGGGTGATTGAGATCGACGGCGAGCCGGTGGTGATCCACTCGCCCCGCGAAGCCATCGACCTCGGGATCGGCTTTCTGACCGAAAACCGCAAAGAGCAGGGGTTGTTTCTCGAACTGGCGGCCCAGGAAAACATCACCATGGCGACGCTGGAGCGCGACGCGAACTGGGGGATGCTCAACCGCCGGAAGGCGCAAACCATCTCCGATGACGCCATCCAGTTGCTTAACATCCGCGTGCCGCACGCCCAGGTGCGCGCCGGCGGGCTGTCCGGCGGCAACCAGCAGAAATTATTGATTTCACGCTGGGTGGCGATTGGCCCGCGCATCCTGATCCTCGATGAACCCACCCGCGGCGTCGACGTCGGCGCGAAAAGCGAGATTTACCGCATCATGAACGACATGGCGCGCCAGGGCGTCGCCATTCTGATGATCTCCAGCGAGCTGCCCGAAGTGGTGGGCATGAGCGACCGGGTCTATGTGATGCGCGAGGGCGCTATCGCCGGCGAGCTGCAGGCCGGCGATATCAGCCAGGAAAGCATCATGACGCTGGCCACCGGCGTGAACGATTCTCACCTAAAGGCAGGGCAACTATGAGCATACCGAAAGAGACCTCCGCGCCGGTCGCGAAATCCGCTTCGGCGAAAAAAATGTTGATGGGCGACCTGATGCAGACCGTCGGCATTCTGCCGATCCTCATCCTGATCGTCGCCGTGTTCGGCTTTATCGCCCCCAACTTCTTCACGGAAAGCAATCTGCTGAATATCACCCGCCAGGCCTCGATCAACATTGTACTGGCGGCGGGAATGACCTTCATCATCCTCACCGGCGGCATTGACCTCTCCGTCGGCTCCATCCTCGGCACCACGGCGGTGGCGGCAATGGTGGTCTCACTGATCCCGGCGTTTGCGTTGCTGTCGATTCCGGCGGCGCTGATGCTCGGCCTGCTGCTCGGGCTGTTCAACGGCGCGCTGGTCGCCTTCGCCGGGCTACCGCCGTTTATCGTCACCCTCGGCACCTACACGGCGCTGCGCGGCGCCGCCTATCTGCTGGCTGACGGCACCACGGTGATCAACTCCGATATCAGCTTTGAGTGGATCGGCAATGACTATCTCGGCCCGGTGCCGTGGCTGGTGGTCATCGCCCTGGCGGTTATCGCGGTGTGCTGGTTTATCCTGCGCCGCACTACCCTTGGGGTGCATATCTACGCGGTGGGCGGCAACATGCAGGCGGCGCGGCTGACCGGCATCAAAGTCTGGCTGGTGCTGCTGTTTGTCTACGGCATGAGCGGCCTGCTCTCCGGTCTTGGCGGGGTGATGAGCGCCTCGCGGCTGTACAGCGCCAACGGCAACCTCGGCGTCGGCTACGAGCTGGATGCCATCGCCGCGGTGATCCTCGGCGGCACCAGCTTTGTCGGCGGTATCGGCACCATCACCGGTACGCTGGTGGGGGCGCTGATTATCGCCACCCTCAATAACGGCATGACCCTGATGGGGGTCTCCTACTTCTGGCAACTGGTGATCAAAGGGGCGGTGATCATCATTGCGGTGCTGATCGACAAATACCGTACCCGACACCATCAAAGTGCATAACAACAACATCTTACCTGCGAGGAAAAGCGAATGCGTTTAAAACCGATAGTGACCGCGCTGTGTGCTGGCGCGCTGCTGGCCGCCTCCCCCTTTGCGTCGGCCAAAGAGCTGAAAGCGATTGGCGTGACGGTGGGCGACCTTGCCAACCCGTTCTTTGTGCAGATCACCAAAGGGGCGGAGCTGGAGGCCCGTAAGCTGGCGGGAGATAACGTCAAAGTGACGCTGGTCTCCAGCGGCTACGATTTGGGCCAGCAGGTGGCGCAGATCGATAACTTTATCGCCGCCAAAGTCGATATGATCATCCTCAACGCCGCCGATTCGAAGGGCATTGGCCCGGCGGTGAAGCGAGCCAAAGAGGCCGGGATCGTGGTGGTGGCGGTTGACGTCGCCGCCGAAGGCGCCGACGCCACCATTACCTCCGATAACACCCAGGCGGGCGAGCTGGCCTGTAAATACATTAGCGACCGCCTGAACAACAAAGGCAACGTGGTGATCATCAACGGGCCGCCGGTCTCCGCCGTTCAAAACCGCGTCGAAGGCTGCGAAACGGAGTTCAAAAAACACCCGGATATAAAAATTCTCTCCGCCAACCAGAACGCCAAAGGCAGCCGGGAAGGCGGCCTGGAGGTGATGACCTCCCTGCTGGCGGCCAATCCGAAGATTGACGGCGTGTTCGCGATCAACGATCCGACGGCGATTGGCGCCGATCTGGCGGCAAAACAGGCGCAGCGTAGCGAATTCTTCATTGTGGGCGTCGACGGCAGCCCGGACGGCGAAGAGGCGCTGAAGCGTAAGAACTCCCTGTTCGTCGCGACGCCGGCGCAGGATCCGCAGGTCATGGCGGCGAAGGCGGTGGAGATTGGCTACGACATCCTGCAGGGCAAACCGGCGCCGACCGCGCCAGTGCTAATCCCGGTGACGATGATCGACAAAAACAACGTCAGCTCTTACAAAGGCTGGACCGTGAAATAAGCGCAACCCGGCGCACAATCGTTCCGCCGATTGTGCGCTACGCTTAACAAGTATGACGGCGCGGAGTAGCGATCATGGAACGTAAAGGGATTATTGCCGCAGGCAACATGCTGGTCGATCATGTCCACCAGATCAGGCAGTGGCCGGAGCGCGGCTGGCTGGTGGAAATTGTCCATAGCGAACGCGCCACCGGCGGCGCGCCGCTGAATGTCCTGCTGACCCTGGCTAAAATGCATGCCGGACTGCCGCTGCAGGCGGTTGGCCTGATTGGCGAGGATAACGACGGCGACTACATTACCGCCATGCTCGATCAGTACCATATCAATCGCCAGCTCGTGCAGCGCACCAGCTCCGCCCCCACCTCGATGACCCAGGTGATGACCGACGCCGACGGCCAGCGCACCTTCTTTCACTCACCCGGCGCCAACCGCCTGCTTGACCTCCCGGCCTTTGAGCCGCTGGATGCGCCGCTGAAGATTTTCCATCTCGGCTATCTGCTGCTGCTCGAAAGCCTTGATCGGCCCGACGAGGCGTTCGGCACCCGCAGTGCGCGACTGCTGGCGCAGATGCGCGATCGAGGCTATGAAGTGTCCCTCGACCTGGTGTCGCGCAAAGGCGATCCGCGCTACCGGCCGCTGGTCCTGCCGGCGCTGGCGCATCTCGACTACCTGACCATCAATGAGCTGGAGGCCAGTGAGTTTAGCGGGCTGGAAATCCGTCTGCCCAACGGCGAGCCGCACGTCGCTAATATCGCCCGCGCCGCCAGCGCATTACTTGACGCCGGCGTGCGCCAGCGGGTGGTGATCCATTGTCCGGAGGGGGCATGGGGTGTATCCCGCACGGAAGCCGGGCGCTGGGTACCGTCATGGCGGCTGCCGCCGGAGGAGATTATCGGCAGCGTCGGCGCGGGGGATGCCTTCTGTGCGGGCCTGCTGTATGGCAGTCACGAACGCTGGCCGTTAACCGACAGTCTGCAGCTGGCCCACGCCTGCGCCCGCGCCAGCCTGCAGGCCGCCAATGCGATCGACGGCGCCAAAACGCTCCCTGAGCTGCAGGCGTTTATTCAGTTGCAGAATGGTTAGACTGGGTAGATCCCGCTATCAGGGCGATGCCACAGGAGAACGACGTATCATGGCGAGAAAAGGGATACGGTTTTTTCAAATCACGCCTGTTTTACGCTGAGTTCAACAAGGGCGGGCCAGGTAACTAACTGCGCCACTCGGCCAACACCTTTTCCAGTTTATCTAATGACTCAGCGCGTTTTATCGCTGGCATCTGATGAATATTGCGCAATTTCCACTGCACGGCAGGCAAATCCTGAATACGCGTTTCCGGCGCTAAACGCCAGTCTGGTTCGCCTCGTTTAAATGACAGCAAAAAATCGACATCCTGTTGCGTGAAACAGGATTTTAACGCATCAATCATCCTGTAGGGGACTGCTGTCAGTTCCTCCAGGGCTATCGTCTCAAATGTCATCCCGCTGAATTCACGGTAAAAGGGTTCAGCAATATCTTTCCAGCGAGGACTAAGCACTTCAGCCAGAGGCCGATTATGGCTAAGTAAATACGCGATAAACCCATTGAAAATGGGACGGTTAAGCTCCTGCGCATCAAGAAGTAATTTCACATCATAAAAATCTCTGGGATGCTGGCGATCCAGCGCCGCGCATAATTTTCCACCGTAGAGATCGGGCAACGAAACCACCGGAAGGCTGGCATAGCCAAAAACGTCCTCTACCGCCCCCACCACTTCTCGCTCCTGTGGCGGATATAATGTTCCCCGTGCGACCGGTGAGACCTCTATCTTTATTTGTGCGCTATCGGTAGTAACAATGACACGCATCTCATCGGAACGATTAGCTTGTAATACAGCGTTCATACCTGCCTGTTGTTGCAGATTGGCGGCAATACGTGCAAGCGCATCCCGTATATGAGGTAAAGCGATCGCTCTGCTTTCCAGGGGCACCCAGGCGAGGTCGATATCCACCGATAATCGTGGGAAATCACGGATAAAGAGATTGATTGCCGTGCCACCTTTCAGCGCAAATTCCCGTTCGACGGCAACATAGGGTAAAACCTGCATTAACAGAGCAACCTGCCGATAATAGGGCGCCTGTATATCCCTATTTTTTATTCCTTTTGAAAGCGTTCAGGCACAGTGATTTGGTATTGAGCATTGAACTTGCCATTTACCACGATTTGCCGCTTACCCGCTCCCAGATCGATTTTTTGGCTATCGATTCGTCTGAGCCAACCATGCTCGTAAAAACTGGCGAAAAAGAGATACAAACGCTTGGTCTGCACGGACTGGCTGACAGAAAGCAGATACTCTACTTTACGAGGATTAAGATTAACCAGTCCCTGGAAAAGCTCTGCCGCGTGGTTAAATGAGAGGGTCCCCGGTACCGCGCTCAACAACTCGTAAGCAGCCAGTTCCGGCGCACTGCCGGTGAGTCTTTTCCCTTTTACATCAAGCATTACGCGGTATTTATCATCCAGCACCGGTAGTTTTTGCCCCGATATGACTATCCACTCCACACCCGGGAATTCCCTGAACCATTTTGGCAGCAGCGCTTTATTTTCCATACTCAGCCAGCACTGGTTTTGTTTTAGCTGAAGATAGTGTGAACGGCCCTGCCAGACTAAGCTACTGAGCCCCGCGACATACACCGGAGCGGCTAGCTGATTTTGCAAACATGCTAATGCATCGTTCCACTCTGGCTCACGTCCCGCACGCGCGTATACGCCGTTGCCTCGTTTTTTTAACCAGCCACTTTGCGTGTATTTAAAGGCCAGAGAGGGAGAGATGGCATGCCGGCTTAACCAAGACTGAAGGATCACATCTCCGGGAGCACTGTTTTGCAGCAGCCAGTTTAATTTTGATGGCATAGATTAACCCAGGGTGTCACTTTAATAAAAAAAGTAAACTCGCTGCGCCAAATAAAGTCAAGAGCGGGTTGGCAGCCCCCGCCCTACGCCGCCTTCTCGCTGTGGGTCACGTCGGCGGAAAAGACATAGCCCAGACCGCGCAGGGTTTTAATCAACGTCGGCTGATGCGGGTTTAACTCGATTTTGCGGCGCAGGCGCATGATCAGCACGTCGATGGTCCGGTCGAACACCTCAGTGCTTTCATTATGAGTCAGCGCCAGCAGCTGTTCGCGATTCAATACCCGGCGCGCGTTCTGCGCCAGCGCCAGCAGCAGGCCATATTCTCCCTGGGTCAGCGGGATCGCCTGCTGCTGCGGGTTATACAGTTCGCAGCGCGTGGTATCCAGCCGCCAGCCGTTAAACGTCAGGCCGCTGCCGACGCCCGACGTCTCGCCGGCCAGCGCCCCGCTGCGTCGCAGTACCGCTTTCACCCGGGCGACCACCACCCGCGAGCTGAAAGGTTTGGCGATGTAATCATCGGCGCCCATCTCCAGGCCCACCACTACATCAGACTCACTGCCCAGACCAGACAGCATCACCACCGGCAGCTCAGGCCGCGTGCGCTGCAGCTGCTGAAGCACCTGCAGACCATGGGTATCCGGCAGGATCATATCCAGCAAAACCAGCGCGATGTCTGCCCGCTGCGCCACCCTCGCCAGCGCGTCGCCGCCGGTCTGGCAGACCAATACTTCAAACGCGTGCGCGCCAAGCACATCGCTGAGCAGCTCGCCCATCGCCCTGTCATCATCCACCACCAGAATGACTGGTTTCATTTTTGCCTCTGCCCGCCGGGAAATAGTGTCAGTCTGATCGATTCTGCAAGGGTGCGCCGACAAATTCCTCTCCCGGTGACATTTTTTCAAGCGCCGTCACATCTCCAGCGTATCGACACGTCAAATCTGTCGACAGGCTGTTTTTCGTCAGCATTTCGCCCAAAAAAGCCACGTATTATCAAGGAATACCCACAGTGAAAATATGGCATAGAAGATGCATAGTGACGGCGCGATAGCGCAAACGCGCCCATTGAATAACTGGAGCAAGACCGATGAAAAAAGTCGTCACGGTTTGCCCGTATTGCGCATCAGGTTGCAAAATCAACCTGGTGGTCGATAACGGCAAAATCGTTCGGGCTGAAGCGGCGCAGGGGAAAACCAACCAGGGAACCCTGTGCCTGAAGGGCTATTATGGCTGGGACTTCATTAATGATACCCAGATCCTGACGCCGCGCCTGAAAACCCCTATGATCCGTCGTGAACGCGGCGGCAAGCTGGAAGCCGTCTCCTGGGACGAGGCGCTGGATTACGTCGCCACCCGTCTCAGCGCCATTAAAGCCAAATATGGCCCGGATGCAATCCAAACCACCGGCTCCTCCCGCGGCACCGGTAATGAAACCAACTATGTGATGCAAAAATTCGCGCGCGCCGTTATTGGTACCAATAACGTCGACTGCTGCGCTCGCGTCTGACACGGCCCTTCGGTTGCAGGTCTGCACCAGTCGGTCGGTAACGGCGCCATGAGTAATGCCATCACGGAGATTGATAACACCGATCTGGTGTTTATCTTCGGTTATAACCCGGCGGATTCCCACCCTATCGTGGCGAATCACGTCATTAACGCTAAACGCAACGGGGCGAAAATTATCGTCTGCGACCCGCGCAAAATTGAGACTGCGCGCATCGCCGATATGCACATTGCGCTGAAGAACGGCTCGAATATCGCGCTGCTCAACGCCATTGGCCACGTGATTATTGAAGAGGATCTGTACGATAAATCCTTCGTCGCCAGCCGTTCCGAAGGCTTCGAGGAGTATCGAAAAATCGTTGAAGGCTATACGCCGGAGTCGGTAGAAGAGATCACCGGGGTCAGCGCCCAGGAGATCCGCGCCTGCGCCCGGATGTACGCCAGCGCCAAATCCGCCGCCATCCTGTGGGGCATGGGCGTCACCCAGTTCTACCAGGGCGTGGAGACAGTACGGTCGCTGACCAGCCTGGCCATTCTCACCGGCAACCTCGGCAAGCCGAGCGTCGGCGTCAACCCGGTGCGCGGTCAGAACAACGTCCAGGGCGCCTGCGATATGGGCGCACTGCCGGACACCTATCCGGGCTACCAGTACGTCAAGTTCCCGGAGAACCGCGAGAAATTCGCCAAAGCCTGGGGCGTGGAAAGCCTGCCGGCGCATACCGGCTATCGCATCAGCGAATTGCCGCACCGCGCGGCGCACGGTGAAGTGCGGGCGGCGTACATTATGGGTGAAGATCCGCTGCAGACCGATGCCGAACTCTCGGCGGTCCGCAAAGCATTCGACGATCTGGAACTGGTTATCGTCCAGGATATTTTCATGACCAAAACCGCCTCCGCGGCCGACGTCATCCTGCCGTCCACCTCGTGGGGCGAGCACGAAGGCGTCTATACCGCAGCGGACCGCGGCTTCCAGCGCTTCTTTAAAGCGGTGGAGCCGAAGTGGGACCTGAAAACCGACTGGCAGATCATCAGCGAAATCGCCACCCGGATGGGCTATCCGATGCACTACAACAACACCCAGGAGATTTGGGATGAGTTGCGGCATCTGTGTCCGGACTTCTACGGCGCCACCTACGAGAAAATGGGTGAGCTCGGCTATGTCATGTGGCCGTGCCGCGATGAGTCCGACGCCGACCAGGGGACGTCGTATCTGTTTAAAGAGAAATTCGATACCCCGAACGGGCTGGCGCAGTTCTTCACCTGCGACTGGGTCGCGCCGATCGATAAGCTTACCGACGAGTACCCAATGGTGCTGTCGACGGTGCGCGAAGTCGGCCACTACTCGTGTCGTTCAATGACCGGTAACTGCGCGGCGCTGGCGGCGCTGGCGGATGAGCCTGGCTATGCGCAAATCAACACCGCCGATGCCGAACGGTTAGGCATCGAAGATGAAGCGCTGGTGTGGGTGAATTCGCGTAAGGGCCGCATCATCACTCGCGCACAGGTCAGCGACCGGCCGAATAAAGGCGCGGTGTACATGACCTACCAGTGGTGGATTGGTGCCTGTAACGAGCTGGTGTCGGAGAACCTGAGTCCGATAACCAAAACGCCGGAGTACAAGTACTGCGCGGTCAACGTTGAGCGGATTGCCGATCAGCGCGCGGCAGAACAGTACGTGATCGATGAGTACAACAAGCTGAAAGCCCGCCTGCGCGAAAGCGCAATGGGTTAAGGTTCGAACCTTTGTACCATTGAGTAGCCCCGGTAAGCGATAGCGTACCGGGGATTTTCCCCGGAGGCGGCGCATTGCGCCTTCTCCGGGCTACCAAATCACACAACGCTGTAGCCCCGGTAAGCGGTAGCGCTACCGGGGATTTTCCCCGGAGGCGGCGCATTGCGCCTTCTCCGGGCTACCAAATCACACAACGCTGTAGCCCCGGTAAGCGGTAGCGCTACCGGGGATTTTCCCCGGAGGCGGCGCATTGCGCCTTCTCCGGGCTACCAAATCACACAACGCTGTAGCCCCGGCAAGCGGTAGCGCTACCGGGGATTTTCCCGGGAGGCGGTGCGTTGCGCCTTCTCCGGGCTACCAAATCGCACAACGCTGTAGCCCCGGTAAGCGGTAGCGCTACCGGGGATTTTCCCCGGAGGCGGTGCGTTGCGCCTTCTCCGGGTATTCACACCGCTAATTCCTGCCATTTTCTTCTTTTTCGCCTCCCTTTATACTGCGCGCTATGTTCCTTACTGATAATAAATACAAATGAAATACCTCTTTTTATTTTTACTGGTTTTCACCAGCGGCGCAGCGGTGGCCACCGAACCCGGCAGTCAGTATCAACAGCAGGCGGAAGCCGGCGATCGACGCGCACAATATTATCTTGCCGATACCTGGGTCAGCTCCGGCGATTATCAGAAAGCCGAATACTGGGCACAGAAAGCGGCCGCCCAGGGCGATGGCGATGCGCTGGCGCTGCTGGCGCAGCTCAAAATTCGCAACCCCCAGCAGGCGGACTATCCGCAGGCCCGCCAGCTGGCGGAAAAAGCCGTCGAAGCCGGCAGTAAATCCGGGGAGATCGTCCTCGCGCGGGTGCTGGTCAACCGTCAGGCTGGCCCCACCGATGTGGCGCACGCCATCACGCTGCTGCAGGATGCCGCCCGGGATAGCGAAAGCGATGCGGCGGTCGACGCCCAGATGCTGCTGGGGCTGATCTACGCCAGCGGCGTGCACGGCCCGGAAGATGATGTGAAAGCGAGCGAATACTTCAAAGGCAGCTCGGCGCTCTCGCGGACCGGCTATGCCGAATACTGGGCCGGGATGATGTTCCAGCAGGGAGAGAAAGGCTTTATCGAGCCGAATAAACAGAAGGCGCTGCACTGGCTCAACGTCAGTTGTCTGGAGGGGTTTGATACCGGTTGCGAAGAGTTTGACCGGATCAGTAAAGGATAAGAAAAAGCCCGGCGTACCAGCGCCGGGCTTTGTGTTTTATTGGGCGGTTTTATCAAACTTGCCCAGCACTTCGCGTTCATACGCCAGCGCTTTTTTGCGGTCGAACTTATGCTCCCACTTGGCGATAACCAGCACCGCCAGCGCATTACCCACCACGTTCAGCGCAGTACGCGCCATGTCGAGAATACGGTCGACGCCGGCAATAAAGGCGAGGCCTTCCAGCGGGATCCCGACGCTACCCAGGGTGGCCAGCAGCACCACGAAGGAGACGCCCGGCACGCCGGCGATCCCTTTAGAGGTCACCATCAGGGTCAGCACCAGGGTGATCTCCTGCCAGATGGAGAGGTCGATACCATACAGCTGGGCGATAAAGATCGCCGCGATGCTCTGATACAGCGTTGAGCCATCGAGGTTAAAGGAGTAACCGGTCGGCACCACAAAGCTGGTGATCGACGCAGGTGCGCCATAGGCTTCCATCTTCTCGATAATACGCGGCAGCACGCTCTCTGAACTGGCGGTGGAGTAAGCCAGAATCAGCTCATCCTTCAGGATGCGGATCAGGATCCAGATGCTCAGACCGCACAGACGCGCGACAATCCCCAGCACCACCAGCGCGAAGAACAGGATCGCGAAGTAAACCAGCAGCACCAGCTTGGCCAACGGCCACAGCGAGGCGAAACCAAAGGTGGCGACGGTCACCGAAATCAGAGCGAACACCCCGATCGGCGCATAGCGCATCACCATGTGGGTGACTTTAAACATGGTTTCGGAGATGGAGCGGAAGACCGTCACCAGCGGCTCACGGTGGGTCGCCGGCAGCGAGGAGAGCCCCAGACCAAACAGCACCGAGAAGAAGATAATCGGCAGCATATCGCCTTTCGCCATCGACGCCACGATGTTGGTCGGCACCAGCGACAGGATAGTGCCCATCAGGCCATGCGCATGGCTCTGCACCTCGGCAGTGGTGCTTTGGTATTTCGAAATATCGACCGCCGCCAGCTGCGACATATCAATGCCCGTTCCCGGCTGGAAAACGTTGGCCAGGGTAATACCCAGCACAATCGCCACCGTGGTGATCACTTCGAAATAGATAATGGTTTTGGCACCGATCCGGCCTAACTGTTTGGCATCGCCAACGCCGGCAATCCCGACCACCAGGGTCGAAATGACAATCGGGACCACGATCATTTTAATCAGATGGATAAAGATATCGCCCGCCGGCGTCAGCAAATTGCTAATTAACCAATCGCGACTTTCGGCGTGGTAATGCAGATAACTGCCCAGAAGGATACCCAGCACCAGGGCTAGCAAAATTTGCCAGGCCAGACTGACTTTTTTTGTTTTCTTCACTACTGACTTCCTCAATGAAAGGCACCATTCCTTTTCGTCATGGTACCCACTGCAGGGGGTATGAATTGTGTTGCGTTGCTTTGTAGGGTTATTTAACGCGCAATATCAGTATCATTTGCACGGCATGCTGTGCAAGCCTTTAAGAACAGGGCTTTCCTCTGCTTTTATGCATAAAGCAGCGAATTTCCCCCAGTTACATTGCATAAGTATTTGTAATAAAAAATATTTCACACCATCAGTTTCTATAAATTCATTTCCGTAATTATTTCACTTCAAAGTTTCATTTGATGAAATTTCACTCAGTTTAATCATTGCGTGATCTGCCCCCCAATTAACAAACAAAGCTGTCAGAACCCCTACTATTAACGTTTGTTTGACATATATTTAACAAGTTCAAAGGAGAAAAAAAGCCATGAGCCAAATACACAAACACCCTATTCCCGCTAATATTGCGGAACGTTGCCTGATTAACCCGGATCAGTACAAGGCGCAATACCAACAATCCATAACCGACCCTGATACATTTTGGGGCGAGCAGGGCAAAATCCTCAACTGGATACGCCCCTATACCCGCGTGAAGAACACCTCCTTCGCACCGGGTAATATTTCCATCAAATGGTATGAAGACGGCACCCTGAACCTCGCCGCCAACTGCCTCGATCGCCATCTCGCCGAGCGCGGCGATCAAACCGCCATCATCTGGGAAGGTGACGACGCCAGCCAGAGCAAGCATATCACCTACCGTGAACTGCATGCGGACGTGTGCCGCTTCGCCAATGCCCTGCTCGACCTTGGGATTAAAAAAGGCGACGTAGTCGCCATCTATATGCCGATGGTGCCGGAAGCCGCGGTGGCGATGCTGGCCTGCGCCCGCATCGGGGCGATCCACTCGGTCATTTTCGGCGGCTTCTCGCCGGAGGCGGTGGCCGGACGCATTATCGACTCCAGCTCGCGCCTGGTGATCACCGCTGACGAAGGGCTACGCGCCGGTCGCGCCATCCCGCTGAAGAAAAACGTCGATGACGCGCTGAAAAACCCGAACGTCAAAAGCATTGAGCACGTGGTGGTCCTGAAACGCACCGGCGGTAACATCGACTGGCAGGAAGGCCGTGACCTGTGGTGGAGCGATCTGATGGCGAACGCCAGCGCCGAACACCGGCCCGTCGAAATGAACGCCGAAGATCCGTTGTTCATCCTCTATACCTCCGGCTCCACCGGAAAACCGAAAGGGGTGCTGCACACCACCGGCGGTTATCTGGTCTACGCGGCCACCACCTTTAAATACGTTTTCGACTACCATCCGGGCGATATTTACTGGTGCACCGCCGACGTGGGCTGGGTCACCGGCCATAGCTATCTGCTGTACGGCCCGCTGGCCTGCGGCGCCACTACCCTGATGTTCGAAGGGGTGCCGAACTGGCCAACGCCGGCGCGTATGTGTCAGGTCGTCGATAAGCATAAGGTCAACATTCTCTATACCGCCCCGACGGCTATCCGCGCCCTGATGGCGGAAGGCGACAAAGCGATCGAAGGCACAGACCGCTCCTCCCTGCGTATTCTCGGCTCGGTCGGCGAACCGATTAACCCGGAAGCCTGGGAGTGGTACTGGAAGAAGATCGGCAACGAGAAGTGCCCGGTGATGGACACCTGGTGGCAGACCGAAACCGGCGGCTTTATGATCACCCCGCTGCCGGGCGCGATCGAACTGAAGGCCGGCTCCGCGACGCGTCCGTTCTTCGGCGTCCAGCCGGTGCTGGTGGATAACGAAGGCCTGCCGCTGGATGGCGCCACCGAAGGCAATCTTGCCATCGCCGACTCCTGGCCTGGCCAGGCGCGTACCCTGTTCGGCGATCATGAACGCTTTGAGCAAACCTACTTCTCCACCTTCAAAAATATGTACTTTAGCGGCGACGGCGCGCGCCGTGATGAAGATGGTTACTACTGGATCACCGGCCGCGTGGATGACGTCCTGAACGTCTCCGGCCACCGCCTGGGTACCGCCGAGATCGAATCGGCGCTGGTCTCGCACCCGAAAATCGCCGAAGCGGCGGTGGTGGGGATCCCGCATAACATCAAAGGCCAGGCCATCTACGCTTACGTGACGCTCAATCACGGCGAAGAGCCTACCCCGGAGCTGTATGCCGAAGTGCGTAACTGGGTGCGCAAAGAGATCGGCCCGCTGGCGACGCCGGATGTGCTGCACTGGACCGATTCGCTACCGAAAACCCGCTCGGGCAAAATCATGCGCCGCATACTGCGCAAGATTGCCGCGGGCGACACCAGCAACCTCGGCGATACTTCGACCCTCGCCGATCCTGGCGTCGTGGAAAAACTGCTCGAAGAGAAGCAGGCCATCACCATGCCATCGTAAGTAAGGACCGATTCCCTACACCCTCTCCCCCTTCCGGGGAGGGGATAAAAATAAGTCCCTCCCCCAGGATTTCACTCGCAGGAACGCCGTCAGCAAACCCTGCCCCGGCTACGTCGCCGGAGGGGTTGCTGCCGCCAGCGTCCGCCGTGTGGGTGACGAAAGGGAGACCTCTGGAGACGCTAAGATGAATGAACAACTTTGTCAGCGGATAGAAAATAGTGCGCATTTCAGGGAGTTAGTTGCATCACGGCAACGGTTTGCCGCCATTCTGTCAGTGATTATGTTAGTGATCTATGTGGGCTTTATTTTGCTTATCGCCTTTGCACCCGGCTGGCTCGGCACCCCGCTGCACGCCGGAACCAGCGTCACCCGCGGGATCCCGATCGGCATTGGCGTGATCGTCATTTCGTTTATCCTGACCGGTATTTATGTCTGGCGGGCCAATGGTGAATTCGATCGTTTGACCAAGAGTGTTCTGAACGAGGTAAAAGCATGAGCAAGAGAGTCCTGACGGCGCTCGCCGCCACGCTACTGCCCCTTGGCGCTCACGCCGCAGACGCGATAACCGGCGCGGTACAGCGCCAGCCGACCAACTGGCAGGCGATAGTCATGTTCCTGATTTTCGTCGCTCTGACGCTGTACATCACCTACTGGGCCTCAAAACGGGTGCGTTCGCGCAGCGATTATTATACCGCCGGCGGCAATATTACCGGCTTCCAGAACGGGCTGGCGATTGCCGGTGACTTTATGTCGGCGGCGTCGTTCCTCGGCATTTCCGCGCTGGTGTATACCTCCGGCTACGACGGGCTGATCTACTCGCTGGGCTTTCTCGTCGGCTGGCCGATTATCCTGTTTCTGATTGCCGAACGTCTGCGTAACCTTGGCCGCTATACCTTTGCCGACGTCGCCTCGTACCGCCTGAAGCAGGGGCCGATCCGCACCCTCTCCGCCTGCGGTTCGCTGGTGGTGGTGGCCCTGTATCTGATTGCCCAGATGGTGGGCGCCGGCAAGCTGATCCAGCTGCTGTTCGGCCTCAACTACCACGTTGCGGTGGTGCTGGTTGGCGTGCTGATGGTGCTCTATGTCCTGTTCGGCGGCATGCTGGCGACCACCTGGGTGCAGATTATTAAAGCGGTTCTGCTGCTGTGCGGCGCCAGCTTTATGGCCTTTATGGTGATGAAGCACGTCGGCTTCAGCTTCAATAACCTGTTTACCGAGGCGATGGCCGTCCACCCGAAAGGGGCGGCGATTATGAGTCCCGGCGGACTGGTGAAAGATCCGATATCGGCGCTCTCTCTGGGTCTGGGCCTGATGTTTGGTACCGCCGGCCTGCCTCATATCCTGATGCGTTTCTTCACCGTGAGCGACGCCAAAGAAGCGCGTAAAAGCGTGTTCTACGCCACCGGTTTTATGGGCTACTTCTATATTCTGACCTTTATCATCGGCTTTGGCGCCATCATGCTGGTCGGCGCGAACCCAGTGTTCAAAGACGCAGCCGGGCAGCTTATCGGCGGCAATAATATGGCGGCGGTGCATCTGGCGGATGCCGTCGGCGGTAACCTGTTCCTCGGCTTTATCTCGGCGGTTGCTTTCGCCACGATTCTGGCGGTGGTGGCTGGCCTGACGCTCGCCGGCGCGTCAGCGGTGTCGCACGACCTGTACGCCAACGTCTTCCGCAAGGGCGCGACCGAGCGCCAGGAGCTGAAGGTGTCCAAGATCACCGTGCTGATCCTCGGGGTGGTGGCCATTCTGCTGGGTATTCTGTTTGAAAATCAGAACATCGCTTTCATGGTCGGCCTGGCCTTCTCCATCGCCGCCAGCTGTAACTTCCCGATTATTCTGCTGTCGATGTACTGGTCGAAGCTGACCACCCGCGGGGCGATGATCGGCGGCTGGCTGGGCCTGTTGACTGCAGTGATCCTGATGATCCTCGGACCCACCATTTGGGTGCAGATCCTCGGCCATGAGAAAGCGCTGTTCCCGTATGAATATCCGGCGCTGTTCTCCATCGCCATCGCGTTCATCGGTATCTGGGTCTTCTCCGCGACCGATAACTCACCGGAAGGGTTGCGCGAGCGCGAGCAGTTCCGCGCCCAGTTTATCCGTTCACAAACCGGGATCGGTATCGAACGCGGCCAGGCGCACTAAGCGTCGCCTCCCCTTCCCCGACATCATCCGGGGAAGGGGGGTATTCTGGCCGACTCAGTTATAGGTAAATGTGATCACCCCAGTGGCGTTTGCCGAACCAGCGGTCACCGCGCTGCCTGTTTTATAATAGTTGGTGGTAAAGGTGAGCGTTTGCATGGCTGCCGCGCCACCAGGATTGTCGGGATTAGTAAAATAGCTATAGCTGGCATCCGCGCCGCTGTTGGTCACCGTCGTGCGGCCCGAGGAATAAAGACTGAGGTCAGTATTCAACGGCATCGCTTTGCCATCCATATTTAACTGAACCCCCACCCCGGTGGCAACATTCTCCTCTGCCGTTAAGGCCATCACCGTGTTGCCAGGATTATTGCCGCTCGCTTGCGTCGCCGCCACCCGCATTAAAACATTGGTCCCAGGCTCGCAGGAGAGGGTCAGGGGCTGTTGCGCACTCCCCACCTTTGTCGCGGTGTTAAACTCGCTGGCATTGATGCTACCCATGGCAAAACTGAGACTGTTGCTACTGACGATGCATCCCATCGGGATCATCTGGATGCTGGTGGTGCCGCTGATATGTAGCCGGGAAATGGAGATTGTCCCCTTACTATCCTTCGCCGATACGGTAGCCACCGGATCGCTGAACGATAATTGACTGTTGCTGGCGATAGCGCCGCCGGTGGCCACCAGCTGCAGCTGATATGCCGGGGTGTAATGGGTCGAGGCATAATAATCAAACAGGCCGGTGGGCTTACCGAGATAGTAGTTCACATCGCCGATATAATGTACCTGCGAGTCGGGGCTGAAATCATCTGTATCGTTGTCATATTCACCGCTGATATTGAGCCACACCTTGACGCGGAGGCCGATCCCCTGCACCGAGGTGGCATAGATATTATCCCCTATCAGCGCCCCGGCATTGTTCGAGGACCAGGCAAACACCGCGTAGGTGCTTCCCTCGCAGTTAAGCAGCTCCGTTTGCGCGCGGGTAATTTTCCCCGAGTCATACAGCACGGTACCCGCGGTGTAGCTCCCGGCGTTGACCAGAATCTTTTCCGGCAGGTTGGTCATTGAGACATCGCCATAGTTGGTTCCCGTGCAGGCCGCCCAGCTATAGACGGGACACACTACCAGCATGAACAAGAAGATCAGTTTTTTCATACCCATCCCTGTCGAAACATTATTTGTAAGCCACATCAAACGTGGCGGTAAAGCCGACGATACCGGGGCTCACCTGGCCATAGGGTGAATACATGCGCGCCACCATATTGAACGTATGGATATCTGCATCGTCCCCAAAGGTATAGAGATACTGGTCACCGGGGCCAAGGGGCTGCTGGTCGGCCATGCTCTGCAGCTGCAAACCGACGCCGCTGGCCCCATTGCTGCCTGTCTGGAAGTTTTTATAAATTGAAGCGTGGGTGCTATCGAAGCTGGTACCGCTAAATGCGATGGTCACCGCCGACGCATCGGCGGAACAGCTGGAAAAGACCAGATTAACCGGTACGCTGGCTCCGCTCGCCCCGGCATGCCCGGAGAACGTCTGCAAGGAAACGGTGCCTAAATCGATACTGTTCGACGGTTCCACCGCCACCTCGCAGGAGGGCGCCTCGATGGTGCCCGTGACGTTAAAATTAACCGTGCTGCTGCCCTCATAAGCCAGCGCCTGAAGGGAGAGCAGCAAAAGGCTAACCAGTGCAACCCCTGTTGTTCCACACCCTTTCATGTTCATATCAGCCTCTACTTTCCATGTTGACATCGTGCCTCCCTTAGCGGCATTCGGCCTGATAAAACAGAATATCGTCGCTCAACGTGGTGCTGGAGAAATCATAATGAACGGTGCATTGCTCACTGCTTTTTTCTCCCCAGCGCGCTAACAGCTGGCCTTTTTTCTGCAGCCCCGTCAGATAGACCTGCCCCTCATCACCAACGATATTGCTGCGCGACGCGCTGCCGTGATCATTATCGAGGGTCACCAGCGCGCCGAAAGGCACCACGCCATTGCGGGTACGCAGGGTGAGCATCGCCTTATAGCCAATTCGCGTGTCGTACTTCACTTTGACGATCGCGTTACGCGTCGGTACCACCGTTCTGGCAACGTTATCCACTTCAGCGCCAGGGACTTCCTGTTCATCCAGCGCCAGGCTGTTACGATGGTACGGACGGACGTAAGGCACCACCGCATAGCCGGCGGCATCCGTCGTCACGTTGGTCTGGCCACGCACCGTCACATCGCTGACGCCGGGCGTTTCAACCAGCGCAGAACTCTCGCCCAGAAAACGTGACAGCGTGAGTCCCCCCGAATGAGCGACCATGCCGCCGCGCAGCGAATAGTTGTAGTGATTGCTGTAGCGGTCGTAGCCATAGCCGCCGGCCACATCCCCTTTCGAACCCTGGTAGTTGACGCTGAGGTTACCGGAGGTGCTTTTATCCTGGGTGTTATAACCCTCCTGGAGGCTCCAGTTGAGGGAACGATCCTCGAACGCTGAGCCGTTGAGCCCCACGCTGTGCGTGGTGTCGTTATGGCGGCCATGGTTCATGCTGTAATTCGCCGAGAGCGTCTCGCCGAGCGGGATGCTTACCGTCAGGGAGATTATCGTATCGCTGGCAGGCCGCTTATTATCGCTGTCATCGGTACTTTGCACATTACGGTTATAGGAATAGTTAATAAAGTAGGAGGCCCTGCCAATCGACCCGCTATAGCCCACGCCCACCGACTCCATGCGCGAACTGTCCCAGTAGGTTTCATTGACCAGCGAAAGCGAGAGCGAACCATAGCCGAACAGCGTCTGCGACACCGAGGCGTCAAAACGGCCTTTCGTTCTGCCGCTCTGCGTACAGCAACCATATTGTGTGGAAGAGTTATCGACAAAGTCCTGGAACGAATAGTATCCCGCCGTGGAGTAACGATAGCCGGCCACGGAAAAGTTGGTGCCCGTCTGCAGAAAGCTTTTACTGAAACGGACGCGATAAGATTGCCCCTGTTCTTTATTTGTCGAGGAGGCCGTTTCGCTCGCTTTGACATCAGCCCACGACTGAGAACCATCAAACGAGAGCGCGCCGATGGTTCCGAGGTTAAAACCGGCGCCTAACAGCAAATTGGTGTACTTATCTTCCGCCTGCTGAAAGCCGGTGTAAAAGGTAACGTTACTGGTCGCCCCATAGGCCAGAGAAGACTGAATGAAATTATATTCTTTATCGTTGGAGCTGCCCGATCGCGTCCTGCCGCTGCTCACTGCGTAGTCCAGCTGGCCCTCGCGCTGGAGGATCGCCAGCGACGCGAAAGGCACCACAAAGTTTTGCTCGCTGCCGTCAGACTCCTTAATGTTAACGTACAGGTCGCCGGCGCTGCCGGTGGCGTACAGATCGTTAATTTCAAAGGCGCCGGGAGCCACAGTGGTTTTATAGATGCTGTAACCATTCTGATAAACCGAGACTTCGGCAGTCGTGCGCGCGATACCTCTGATCGTAGGAGCAAAGCCATGCAGACTATCCGGCAGCATCTCTTTATCCGAACTGAGCTGTAAACCGGTAAAGCTTAAACTATCGAAGATGCTGGAAGAGGTATAGGTATTACCAACCACCAGCTGGCTGCGCAGGGTATGAATATCGCGGGCAAGATAGGAGTAAACCGACTCCCAGCGGGAGTTGTTGTCGCTGTGGCTATAGGTGCTGTAGTTACGCAGGCGCCATGGTCCCAGATTCACCCCAGGCTGCAGGCTGACAAACTGACTGTCGATAGTGGTGCCGTTATGTCGCGGCGCATTGCGCTGCCCGGTGACGCTATAGTTGAGAAGACCGGCGTTGATCCCCTGCTGCCACTGGCTCTCCGGTACAAAATCCCGCGGACGGTTTAGCATGGCAGCCTGCGGCACGGTGAAATCTATCCGCTGCTGGGCAAGCGCCACCGTAAACACCATGCCCGGAATCGCCGACAATCGCGCGCAGGTTTCTCCTGCCTCGAACAGTTTCGGATAGGCCGTGGTATTAATGAGCCATGAATTAAGCAGCTCCCCGGAAAGGCAGGGAGAAACGACCGCGCTGGCGTCCTTTTCATTTTTCTCAAACGTCAGCGATTCTGAGCCGACATATTTATCATTGATGTACACATCAAGATGATAGGTTCCAGGCGGTACGCCATCTTGCGAAAAATAGGACAGATCAACCGAAGTCGCAGTATCCTCAGCGACTTCGAGTAAATTCGGGTTGAAATATTCGCCGGCCTCAGCGTGGGGAGGTAGGGTACTCAGGCACAGAACAACAACGACGCAGATACTTTTGGCTGAAAAAAGCAGCTCAACGCTACTGAATGATAGCGGTATATTTCTTCCCTGACATACCATAATCATTAATCACGCTCCATGTGATTTCTTTTTTTCCTGTCGTGGACAGGTTACTCTGCACGGGTATTTTTAAAGTGGAAAATGGGGCCGCGAACCATGCGCCAGAAATATTTTTACCGTTAAGGCTAACCTGTGAGAAATTCATATACAGCGGTGAGCTGTTTTTTACAGTCACGGAGGTTCCGTCTTTTCCCCACTGTAATTTGTCGGCATAGGCATCCGGTGTATTACCTTTTAACGCAGCGGGCCGATAAATCAATTTTATCTTCGAGTTAATTGCAAACTGTACGACATTTTTATCAGGTACATATTCCGTGGCCGGGATCCCTTTAATATTGAGCCAAAACATGGACTCGCGATCGTCGGGTAATGTCTTTCCTGATCGAACCACGCGGACAAATCCTTTCTCCCCGGCTTTGAGACGAAACAGCGGCGGCGTAATAATAAATGCGTCTTTTGCTGGCGAGGCGGCATCGACCACCGACAGCCAGGACTGAACGATATTGCTGTTATGATCTTTATTTTCAACCGTTATTGCCGCGTTATTTTTCGCACCATCAAACACCAGACGCGTGCCGCCTACGACCACACTGGCCTGCGCGATAGAAGATGACAGCAATAAACCAACCACAAAGAAAGGATATCTCATACGTTTAATTAAAGGGGAATAGCAGGCGACTCCCCTTTCTCCATTCAACAAAAAGCCGAATTAATGATAGGTCACGTTATAAGTCACGGTTGTCTGAACGGCACCTTTTGTCGGATCGGCATCACCCGATTTCACCATTTTAACGGTGAACGGAATGGTTGCTGCACCCGAAGAGATATCAACATCAGAACCTTCTTCGTTATTCTTCATCACATTGCCCGCTTCGTCGAAAAGGGCTACAGCAACGCCGGTTGCCGGCTCATCAGTCGCCTGGTTTTTAAAATAATCGCTGTTCGCGGTATCGGAAACACCGCCAAAAGTGACGCGGGCGATGCTGTTACCACCTTCTTCCGCGGTCGGGCAATCGGCTAAGCTAAAGGAGAAGTTCTTGGCAGCGCCGAAGGTATACGCTTTCAGATCCGCCACTGAGGTGGTGCCCATATCAATAGCCGTTACGCCGCCATCAATGGTCGCCGTACAGGTCGTATCGGAAACAATACCATTAAAGGTAATGGTGTTATCAGCCTGCGCAACGGTAGACAGCACGCTGCAGGCAGAGAAAATCAGGGCACCCGCCAGAAATTTTTTACTCATCTTCATATTTATTCCCATATCCATTATAAACGACAATCAGTCCGTCAATTGCTTTATGCAGCGATATTAGAGAATGAAATTCAAGCAGCGCGGCGTCATGCATGTATTTACATGACATATGGTTTATGATAATTAATATTATTCATAAATAACGACCAGCATTTGAATCCATTCAATAATACAAGCTCGCGTGAAAATAATAACTAGCATGAGGTAAGAACTCAATTATTAATGTAAAAATTGATTTTTCACGGCATAGCATCGCAACGTGCACGTGCTTATATAAAAACTCCTAAAAATCATAGTGATATCAAATTATAAAATTCGTATGAGCAATTTGATATTTATATAGTATTTACCCCATAATTAAATGCGGCCTCACCGAGAAACATTTAGTTACAAAGTCAAGGCGGATATAAGAATTGGCTTAATCCTTTATGATGATGCGTTAAGCAAATCGATAACAAAAAAAGGGAATAGCCGATAGCTATTCCCCTCCTCAATATTTCTTAACATTCACTCTGGCGATAATGTTAAAACATCAGCCACCGCACTAACGGCGCGGCCAGCACCACCACTACGCCAGACAGCATCATCACCAGGCTGGCCACCACACCCTCTTGTTGACCAAGCTCATAAGAGCGCGCCGTCCCGGCGCCGTGGGAAGCCGCGCCGAAACCGGCTCCTTTCGCCATCCCTTCCCGGATAGCAAGACGTAAAAACAGCATATCCCCCACCGCCATGCCAAACACGCCGGTGATCACCACAAACAGCGCCACCAGATCGGGCTGGCCTCCCAGCGGTTTCGCCGCCGCCAGCGCAAAAGGCGTGGTCACCGAGCGCACCGCCAGGCTACGCTGAATTTCATCGGACAACATCAATCCGCGCGCCAGCCACACAGAACTGGTGACGGCCACCACCACCGCCGTCACCACCCCGGCGCTGAGCGACATCCAGTGGCGTTTTATCACCGCGACATTCTCATAAACCGGCACAGCAAAGGCGATGGTCGCCGGGCCCAACAGCCACAGCAGCCAGTGGGTCTCCCCCATATAGCTCTGATAAGAGATATGGCCCAGCACCAGGATCAGCACCAGCAGGATCGGTGTGAACACCAGCGGCATCAGCGGCAGTTTATGAAAACGGCGATACAACTTTTTATTTGCGTAATAGAGGCCCAGCGTCGCCACCAGACACAGGATACTCAGCAGGGCATCGCTCATTTTTTAATCCTGCTCACTTCGTAACGATAGACCTTGTCAACGACCCAGGCCGTGGTGCCGAGCACCATCAACGTGCTTAAGGCAATCACCAGAAAAATACGCCAGCCGTCAACCATCAACAACTGAGCATAATTGACCACCGCCACCACCGCCGGGACGAAGAACAGCAACATCTCCGCCAGCAGCCAGCGGGCACCGGCCCGCACCCAGTTCAGGGGGATCACCCGACACACGATCAGCAGCAAGAGCATCACCATGCCCACCAGGTTAGCCGGTAGCGGCACCTGCCACCTGTTGACCAGATATTGCGCGAAGATGAATAGCCCGACGTAAAGCAGCACCTGCAGCGGGATCTGAAGACGTTGCGCCACGGCGGGGGCAACGCGAGCTGGCGCGAAGGCCATGAGCGATAATCCTGAAAAAAGAAGTCAGGCGTGCAGTATAGAGAGCCGCCGAAGCGGACAGAAATGAATTAAAATCATCGCAGGTATAGTCTCAGGGAATAATTATGGATATCCGAACGCTGCGCTATTTTGTTGAAGTGGTTCGTCAGCAGAGTTTTACTCGCGCGGCGGAAAAGCTGTTTGTCACGCAGCCCACCATCAGCAAAATGCTCAAAAATCTCGAAGATGAGCTGAACTGCACGCTGCTGATCCGCGATGGCCGTAAACTGCTGCTCACCGATACTGGACGCGTGGTCTTTGAACGTGGCCAGGCGATCCTGGATGAGTTCAGTCAACTGGAGTCAGAGCTGAGCGATATCAACCATCTGCATAAAGGGGTGCTGCGGCTTGGCATTCCGCCGATGGTCGGGACGCTGATGGCCGAGCCAATCAGCCGCTTCCGCCAGCGCTACCCCGGCGTCGAGCTGAAGATCGCCGAGTTTGGCGGCCTGACGGTCCAGCAGGCGGTCAGCAATGGCGAGCTGGATATGGCAATGACCGCCCTGCCCATCGAAGAGGGTAGCCACCTCACCACACTGCCGTTATTCAACCACCCACTGTGCGTCCTGACGCCAAGGACCGCGTCATGGGAAGGAATAACCTCGCTTTCACCGGCTGCGCTGGCGGCGCATCCGCTGGTTATCTATAACGAAGAGTTTGCTCTTAGCCAGCAGTTGATGCGCCTGTTTGCCGAGCATGACGTGAAGCCACGTATCGCCGTGCGCAGCGGCCAGTGGGATTTTCTCGCCGCGATGGTGCAGGCCGGTATTGGCGTGGCAATCCTGCCGGAACCGATTTGCCAGCGTCTCGACCCGCAGAATTTTTGCTGGATCCCGTTGCAAAGCGAGCTGCGCTGGGAGCTGGGGATGATTTGGCGGGAAGGCGTGTATATGTCGCGCAGCGCTGAGGCCTGGCTGGCATGCAGCAAAGCGTTCTGGCTGGAATAATTCCCTGGTGACAACGCGTTCCGCAGAGGAATGGGTAGCCCGGGTCAGGCGCTTGCGCCGCTGCCCGGGTTTTCCCCGGTCGCGCTAACGCTTACCGGGGCTACACATTTACTGCGGTCTCGCCAGTAGTCCGAATAAGCGTCGCGCTATCCGGATTACAGGTTATTGATCTTCGATTAACAGCGCTTCCAGCAGGTCGAGGTCGTGCAGCAGCTTCTGCAGCGTCTCGTTGCTGATCTGCCGGGTGGCGCGCAGATGATACAGCTCGCCGCGCTCAGAGCGCAGGGCCGCCAGACGGAAGCGGCGCTCCAGGCTCTCTTCGAGCATAGAGGTCTCCACGTCGTTACGGCCATCGGCGCGCCGGCGCAGGTTACCAATCACCCGCGAACTGACTTCGGTCAGCAGCTGATTATCGATATTCTCTTTGGTATCCGCCGCCAGGCGCTCTTCCATCTTCTGGATCGCCACAATCGCCACGTCTGCCGTTGCCGCGCGCGCCAGCCGCTCCTCTTTCCGCTGCTGCACATTGTCGCTCGACTCAATGTGACGCAGCAGGATCGGCAGCGCTATCACCCCGACGAACAGCGAGAAGAGGATCACGCCGGCGGCGAGGAAAATCAGCTCATAGCGTGCCGGGAAGACATTTCCGTCCGGCAGCAGCAGCGGAATTGAGAGCACACCGGCGAGGGTAATCGCCCCGCGCACCCCGGCAACAGAGGAGATCAACAGCTCACGGGTAGTCCAGGAGCCAAACTCCATCGGCTTCTTCTTCAGGAAGCGCTGGCTGAGCTTACGCATCGACCACAGCCAGCCAAAACGCACCAGCATCAGCGCGGCATAGATCAGGATAATGTCGGTAAACAGCATCCAGGTCTCGACGTTGGGGTCGGCTTCCGCCGCCACCAGCGAGCTGGAGAGGATATCCGGCAGCTGCAGGCCCAACAGCAGGAAGACCATGCCGTTAAAGACAAACTCCAGCATCGCCCAGGTGCTGTTGGCACGCAGGCGCATCGCCAGCGGCGCGGTACGCATTACGCCGGAGCGGGTGATGGTCATCCCTGCCGCCACCGCCGCCAGGATGCCGGAGACGCCGATATGTTCGGCAATCAGATAGGAGGCAAACGGCAGCAGGAATAGCAGGACGATCTGCGTAGCCGGTTCATCCCCACCCCAGCGGCTGAGGAAACGCATCGAGCGGCCATACGACCAGCTCACCACAAACCCGGCCAGCACGCCGCCGATCGCCACCTTCAGAAACTCTACGGTCGCGCCGCCAACGGTGAAGACCATGGTGCCCATCGCCACCGCGACGGCAAACTTGAGTGAGACCAGGCCAGAGGCATCGTTCATTAACGCCTCGCCCTGCAGAATACCCATGATTTTTTTCGGTATCCGCCCTTCCCCGACGATGCCGGAGAGCGCCACGGCATCGGTCGGCGAGAGTACGGCCGCCAGCGCGAACGCCGGGATCAGCGGAATGCCAGGCACAATCCAGTAGATCAGAAAGCCGATGCCGACCACCGTCACGACCACCAGCGCCAGCGCCAGACCAAGGATCTCCCGCCCGTGTTCAATAAATTCACGGGTCGGCGTTTTCCAGCCGTCGGCGAACAGCAGCGGCGGGATAAACAGGACCAGAAACAGCTCTGGATCAAATTCAACGTGCAAACCGAAGGTCGGCCATGCCAGAAGCGCGCCAATGGCGATTTGCATCAGTGGGAGTGGAACCTGAAAGGGCAGTACACGTGTCACTACCCCGGACAGTGAGACCACGAGGGTCATGATGAGGATGGTAAAGAATATTTCCATGTGTTCCCTGTTTGCTGCGTTTTCTTTTATACCTGTGAGGCGTCGTGCCTGTGAATCATACGCTACCCAGATTAACGCAAATGGAAACAGGATGTGGCTTAAAAATAAAACGGGCGGCCTGAGCCGCCCGTGAGGAGCACGAAGGGTTTAAATCGCCCAACCGCCCGCGTAAAACGCCACCAGCGCCACGGCGATAATTACCGTACCGAGGTTCAGCTTGCGCCACTCGCCGGAGACCAGACGGCCAATCACCAGGGTAGCGAAACCGATCATGATGCCGGTCACGATGTTACAGGTCAGCACGATAAACACCGCGGTGATCAGGCCAGCCATCGCGTCAACGAAGTCGTTGAAATCGATTTTTGCCACGTTGCTCAACATCAGCAGGCCGACGTACATCAGCGCCGGCGCGGTCGCGTAGGCCGGTACCAGATAAGAGAGCGGGGAGAGGAACAGGATCAGCAGGAACAGGACACCGACCGTCACCGCGGTCAGACCGGTTTTACCGCCGGCCGCGGTACCCGCCGCCGATTCGATATACACCGCCGCTGGCGCCGCGCCAACTAAACCGGAGAAGACGCTGCTCAGGGAGTCGGTGGTCAACGCTTTACCGCCGTTGATGATCTGTCCGTCTTTGTCCAGCAGGTTCGCCTGGCCGGCCACCGCGCGGATGGTACCGGTGGCGTCAAAGACCGCCGTCATCACCAGCGCCAGCACGCTGGGCAGCACAACCGGATTCAGCGCGCCGACGATATCGAGGCTGCCAATCAGCGAGTTGCCTTTATCATCGCTCAGGGATGGCATGGCGAAAATACCGGAGAAATGGACGTTGGGATCGAAAATCAGGCCGACAATCGACACGCCGATAATGGTCAGCAGAATACCGCCTGGTACTTTCATTTTTTCCAGACCGATGATCACCGCGAGGCCAATCAGCGTCATCACCACCGGGAAGCTGGCAAATTTGCCCAGCGCCACCGGCAGACCGTCCAGCGGGTTTTTGATCACCAGGCCAACGCCGTTGGCGGCGATCAGCAGCAGAAACAGGCCAATCCCGATCCCGGTACCGTGGGCCACGCCCTGCGGCAGATTGCGCAAGATCCAGCTGCGGATGCCGGTTGCCGAGATCACCGTAAACAGGACACCCATCAGGAATACCGCGCCGAGGGCCACCGGAATACTGATGTGCTGCCCCAGCACCAGGCTGAAGGCGGTAAAGGCGGTCAACGAGATAGCGCAGCCAATGGCCATCGGCAGATTCGCCCACAGCCCCATCGCCAGCGAGCCAATGCCCGCCACCAGACAGGTGGAAACAAATACCGCGGCCGGCGGAAAGCCCGCTTTACCGAGCATTCCCGGCACCACGATGACGGAATACACCATCGCCAGAAAGGTAGTAAGACCTGCAACAATCTCCTGACGCACGGTGCTGCCGCGCGCAGAAATTTTAAACCAGGCGTCTAATGAACCGCCGGTACGCGCTGAAGGCGTAGACATAGAAAACTTCCCCTGAAAATTTTTATCGTTCGTGGGTATGCGTGGTGGACCCTCCACTGCCAGTTAAACGCGATCTCCTTGTACCGAATCGCAGCGCCAGGGGGGCTGCAAAAAAGCAAACGTTTAACTCCGCGCATACACTACGGTGTGTCAACCTTATCTCCTCCCTCTGGATAGCAGAAAAAAGAGGGAGCAAAACAGAAAGGCAAACGATTATCCGGCCTTTAGATAACCCTTTTCAACCGATGTTTATCGTATTTCGCTAAATTTCGCTTATGACGAACAGAAAATAACCAGCAGATGCGCAAACGTTATCGTCTATGCGCAATCCGCTAACAATTTTTTAGTGAGTTGCTTTCATTTAGCCGGGTCATCGGATCCGCTAATACCTCAGGCACCGGGTAAAGAAAAGGGGCCGCCACGCTCGATGGCCCGTTGCCAGGCAGGTCGCTGTTCCACTCGCTGTCGCCAGGCCTCGATATGCACAAGATCATGCATACCGCCGCGGGCTAACAGCGCCATCACCGGGAAGCTCATCTGAATATCGGCCATACTCAGGCGCTCGCCGGCAAACCATGGCCGCGTGGCAAGATGGTCGTCAATAAACCGCGCATGGGTGGCCAGCTGGGGATCCAGCCACGCTTTCTGAATGCCCTTGCCCAATAGCGAGCCTAGCGAGCGGACGCCAAAGGGCACAGGGGGTTTACCCAGACTGGCGAACACCAGCTTCATTAACAGCAGCGGCATCAGCGAGCCTTCGGCATAGTGCAACCAGAAGCGGTACTGCAGTTTGTCCTCTATCGCCTGCGGCTTGAGCAGCCCACCGCTGTCCCAGGTCTCCTGCAAATACTCGAGTATGGCCCCGGACTCCGCCAGCACATAGCCGTTGTCTTCCAGCACCGGCGATTTCCCCAACGGATGGATTTTCTTCAGCGCCGCCGGCGCCAGCATCGACTTTTCTCGCTGATAGCGGACTATCTGATAAGGCAGCTGCAGCTCTTCCAGTGCCCACAGGACGCGTTGCGATCGTGATTGATTAAGATGATGTACCGTCAGCATGGGCCTCTCCCGTGGTTTGTTCAAATTAACTATAGGAACAAGCGCTCATTGCCGGGAAAATTTCGGCAAAACAGGGAGGAAAAAATGGCAGCAGCTGCCATAGTTAAGGTGTCGACGCAAACCGGAACCTCCATCAACAGATTGCGCAATACTGAGGGACGTCGACGTCGGGGGAAACCCTCTCGTGAACCAGCGAGATAATGCGAAAGACCAAGACCGGAAAACAACTAAAGCGCCCAGTTGTGGCGCTTTAGTTTTATTACTCCTCTTCCAGCAGACGGGCGCCGGTCCCCTCTTCCCCCAGCTTATCGCCCGGGTTGCGCAGCGGGCAGTCGCGCCGTGATAAACAGCCGCAGCCGATGCAACCGTCAAGCTGATCGCGCAGCGCCGTCAGGGTGTGAATCCGCCGGTCCAGCTCCTCACGCCACTGCGATGACAGCATCTTCCACTCTTTTGCGCTGAGATTGTGCCCTTCCGGCAGTACGCCAAACGCGTCGCCGATGGTCGCCAGCGGGATGCCGATGCGTTGCGCAATTTTGATAATCGCCACCGCGCGCAGGACATCGCGCCGGTAGCGCCGCTGATTACCGGCATTGCGCTGACTGTGGATCAGCCCTTTACTCTCATAGAAATGGAGAGCCGAGACCGCCACGCCGGTTCGTTTTGCCACTTCCCCGGGCGTCAGTAGCATTTTGATGCGGGGTGATTTCTTTTCCATAAAGCGCTTTACCTCAAGTTAACTTGAGGAATTATACTCGCCCGCAGACAAAACGACGAATCGAGAATTGAGAGAGGCCGCTTTATGTCCCATCAGGATATTATTCAAACACTGATTGAATGGATTGATGAACATATCGATCAACCACTTAACATTGATATAGTCGCCAGAAAGTCAGGATACTCGAAGTGGTATCTGCAGCGGATGTTCCGCACCGTGATGCATCAGACGCTGGGGGATTACATTCGTCAGCGCCGCCTGCTGCTGGCGGCGGAAGCGCTGCGCACCACCCAGCGGCCGATCTTTGATATCGCGATGGATCTGGGCTATGTCTCGCAGCAAACCTTCTCCCGGGTGTTCCGCCGGGAATTCGACCGTACCCCCAGCGACTACCGTCATCAGATCTCCGCGTGACGCGGCGGCTGAGGCACGCTCATCGGCGTGGGAGCATTGGCTAACCAATGCATAAACTCCCGCGCCGGCATCGCTTTCGCAAACAGCCAGCCCTGGCAAAACTGCACGCCGCGCCTGGAGAGCCAGCTTACCTGTTCCGGCGTCTCCACCCCCTCCGCGATAGTCTTTAAACGCAGCCCGCGCGCCATCTCGATGATGTGTTCTGCGATCAGATGACTGGTGTTGTTGGTGGTCAGCGTATCCACGAAGGTTTTATCGATTTTGAGGATATCGACGTTCAGGGCATGCAGATTATGCAGATTGGAGTAGCCGGTGCCGAAATCATCGATCGCAATTTCGTAGCCAGCTTCGCGGAACGCCTGGATCACCGGCGTGGTTTTCGCCACGTCGATAAACCCGCGCTCGGTCACTTCGATTTTGATCTGCCCAATGCACACCGCATAGCTTTGCGCTTTCTCACTAATCTGTGAAATGAGCCGCGCCGAATGGAAATCTGAAGCAGAGAGATTGATCGCCACGTACAGCTGCGGATGGCTGGCCAGAAACTCCCCCATTTCATAAAACAGTTCGTCCACCACATAGTCCGTGATCTGGGCGATCATGCCTTCATTTTCCGCCAGCGGGATAAACTCCGCCGGATTCATCACCGGGCCGTCAAACCCCGGCCAGCGCAGCAGCGCTTCCGCGCCGACGCAGCGGTTATTTTTAATATCGATAATCGGCTGGTAGTGCAGGCGCAACTGGCGGCAGCTCAGGGCCCGCTGCAGCATATTGCGCGGCGAATGATATTGCCGACGGGTACGCGACCACACCAACACCAGCAAAATACTGCAAATGATCCCCAGCGGCAGCGTCAGGCTGACCTGGTTACAGAAGTTGTGGTAGTAGCTGGCCCGCGAGGTAGACATGATGACCGCGATCGGCCGGATAGCGGAGCGGGCAATCGTGTAAACCCGACCATGTTGATGAAAAAATGTATCGCCTTCGCGAATTAGCCTCTGGAGTTCCGCGGGCTCAACATTATTACTCAGCGAGAAAAAGAGGTTAGTTTTAGTATCGAAAACGCCATAGGCCAAATCGCGATCGCTGGCGATCACTGAGCTATACGAGTAGGGGTTGACCACCACCACATAGGGCCCCTTCTGCATATAGTTCATGGCAAAGCCCGGGTAAAACGGCGTATCCCGATAGTAATAAATCGCCACGTCCGGCTTTTTGGTGTAATTCGCTGCCGGCATCCGCCAGCCGGTCTCTGGATGAACGGACGTCGAGCAGATAAAGCGCTGGCCATTGGCGTAGATCAGATCTTCCACATACAGCAGACCGCGCACGATATGCAGTAAATAACGCTGGTGATCCGCTGAACACAGTTCACCACGATACTCGCTGGCTTTTGCCCGTGCCTGATCCGCTTCCCGGATGACCATTTCCGTTTTTTGCAGCGCCAGTTGCGAAAATGAGTGTAATTGATCAATGGTTTCGGCTTTCGCCCGGATCTGGGCAAACCACAGTGCCAGCACCACCGGCAATAAAATAACCAACCCCATTCCGACGAGTCTTAGCGCCTTATGCGGCGCACTGTCACCCATTTACGCTTACATCCATGCGATATGCCTTAATTAAGGTAGCCCGAACACGTTAGCAATCGCGACTGCGATAGACATCAGCAGATATCTGCCAGCCCTTCAGGGCGTCAGCTTTTCAGCTGGTGGTGTTGAATAATACTTATTTATCAGGTATTCGAAAGATATTCTCGTCAGATTAAGAATAGACGCGCATCTGACTCGGTTTCTCCGTGTAATAAACAGGAACTGGTAATAAAACCCGCAGAATAATAATCATTAGCAAGAGAAGAAAATAAGGATCCGGACTTTACGGAACGATATCCACACAAATAACAGGCTTATTAAGCGCAGCGAAAGCTCATTTTTTGGCTGGTGAATAAAGCGACAAGTGTGATATAGTTCACACAAGTTGATGAAACAGAAATGACGTTTCATCACTCTCTCGTTTGCCAGTTGAGACCAGAGCGCTATGCCATCGTCAGTCGCGCCAGGTCATCTATGGCTCCCCGACTTTCTTTGAGGATAGGTAAATGGCCATTACTACCAGTGTTGTTTTATTGCGCTGGCCCCTGGTGAGCGCAGTACTGATGTTTCTCGCCAGCTCACTGAATATTCAGCTTCGCAAAAGCGATTATGCCGGTCTGGCGGTGATCTGTAGCTGCCTCGGCCTGGCCGCCGCCTGCTGGTTCGCCACCGGTTTGCTGGGCATCACCCTGCTCGATATTGCCAAAATCTGGGGCAATATCAAAGATGTGATGATTGAAGTCATGAGTCAGACGCCGCCAGAATGGCCAATGATGATGACCTGAGCGTAAAAAGCTTCCCACCGGGAAGCTTTTTCGTTTTTTATACGCCCTACTTCCCCAGTTTTGCCATCATCTCCGGACGCATAAATTTATGGATCACCGCCATAAAGAGCAGCGACGGCACCAGCAAAATCAGCGCGGTAATCGACGATACCTGATAGTTACCCGACATGCTGGCGTTATAGAGCAGTAGCGGCAGCGTAGTGATATCCGGCGCGCCGACGAAAAAGGTGCCGGTAAACTCATCCAGCGACTCCAGAAAAACAAAGATGCTGGCGGCAACGATCCCCGGCGCCGCCTGCGGCAGCACAATGTGCCAGAAGGTATACACCGGCCCGGCGCCAAGGTTACGCGATGCCCGCGCCAACAGCGGGTCGATAGACGAAAAGGCTGCTACACAAATCCACACCGAGTACATCAGGCCGTGCACGCTATGCACCAAAACCACCCCCGCGATACTGCCGTTCAATCCCCACTGATAAAACAAACGGGCAATGTTCATGTATACCGTCAGATTGGGAAAGGCCTGCGGGATGAGAAACAACAGCATAAACAGCACCCGTAGCGGCATTTTCCGCCGGGAAAGCGCATAGCCGGCAGGTACGGAAATCAGCAAACAGACCCCCACCGATAGCAGAGCGATCAGCACGCTGGTTAACAGCGAGCTGGAGACATCGCTGTACGGATTGAAGACCTGATACCAGTACTTCAGACCCCACTGGCTGGGCAGAGAATGGGGAAAATACCAGCTTTCCGCTACGGTCCAGATCAACAGGTTCAGCAGCGGACCAAACATCGCCAGCAGCATAAACAACAGCAGCAGGGTCTGCAGCACCGGGCTGGCGCGCACTTTACGGCGTCCTTTCACCCACCATGTCGGGGAGAAGGCGAGGCTCAGCGCTTTCATGATTCACCGCCTTTTTGCTGCAGGCTGTGGCGCAGGTAAAACCACGACAGCGCACCGCAGATCGCCAGCGACACCACGCCAAGCGCATTCGCCACCGCGTAATCACCGTAGGAATTAACGCGAAACGCCATATCCACGGTTAGCATCGTCGGGGTGCCTACGCCGATCATCAACGGTACCGATAGCACCGACATCATGGTCACCGTCGACAGCACCAGCGCCACGCCGATGGTCGGCAGAACCTGCGGCAGCATGATATCGAACAGGATCCGCGGCCGGGAGGCGCCAAGATTCCGTGCGGCGAGGATCTGCGACGACTCCAGCGCCGCCATCGCCCCGCAGATCAGCAGCGTGGCAAAGGCCAGTTGTTTCCAGACAAAGGTGATCACTATTCCTTTCCATCCTAACCAGGAGAGCGTCTCCAGCGGCGCGACCAGATCGGCCGCCACCAGCGCATTGTTCATCAGGCCATTTTTGGCGAGAAAAGTGCGCATCATCTGGGCGACAACGATAAAGGGAATAAACAGCGGTAAGCGATACAAAAAACCCAGCAGGCGGACAACCGGCCGGCAAGGCGAGAGCGCAATAACGGCCGACAGGGTAATGGCGATCAGCGCTAACAGCGCCACCGAGATCAGCACGATAATCAGCGAAAAGAGCACATCGCTGGCGTAAAGCGCATAGACCTTGCGGAAGTGATCGAGCGTGAACGGCTGTCCCGGCGCGGTAAATGCTGAGACCAGCGAGAACCCCAGCGGATACAAAAACAGGATCGCGATCATCAGCGCCGCCGGAGCAACCAGCAGCAGATATTTTAATGAACTGGACATAATGCACCTGGCGTCAGTACAAGAAAGCGCCCGGGCCGACAACCCGGGCGGGAGAAGGCGTTAGTTGGCCACCTGGCTTTCGTAACCCTCTTTGATGTCGTCAAAATAGGGAGCGATCGGGAAGCTTTTGCCATACTTCGCCAGCGCTTCCGGCGAGATTTCGGCAAACAGCTTTTGCCAGGTCGCCGCATCCAGCTTCGGCTTCACCTGCCCGGCGTCGATGCCCGGATACCAGTTAAACTGCTTGACGATCCCCTGCGCCTGCACCTCCGGACTGGTGGCCAGCGCGATGAAGTCGCGCGCCAGCTGCGGGTTCGCCGCCTTCGCCGGGATGACGTAATACATCGGCTGACCCGGCATGCCCGGCGCCAGTAAAGCAAGCTTGATCGACGGCGGCAGCTTGCCCTGATCTTTCCAGCTATAGAACATATCGACCCACACCGGGCCCATGGCGATTTCGCCCCGGCTCAGCATGTCGAGCGTGCCGGCATTGCCCGGGGTGAAGGTGACGTTTTTATTGAACACCTTCAGCTTCTCATAGGCCTGCTGCCAGCTCTTTTCGACGCTTTTATCATAAGGCGCGGCCGAGAGACGCTGGGCGTCGGTCCCGTAGGCGTAGATCCAGCCCACCACAAAGCTGACGCCGGACATGCCGTTCTTAATGCCGTTATAGCCAAAAGCCTGCGGATGTTTCTGCGTCCAGGCCACCAGCTCGTCATACGACGCCGGCGGGGTACTGACCAGATCGCTGTTCCAGGCGATGGCGGTCTGGCTTAAAAACATCGGCATCACGTACCCGTCGACGTTAACCCCCAGCGCCTGGGTGGCGCTCGGCGAACTCACCATGCCGCCGGTCTGAATATCCTGACGGTATTTTTGCAGTAATCCCTTTTCCACCTGCTCACCGCCCGCCTTCTGGTGTACTACCGCGACGTCGATATCCCACTGCTGCGCACCGCTCTCCTGCTGGGCCGTTAGCTTCTCGCTAATTTTATTCGACCCGGCGTCGCCGGGGCCGGTACCGATCACCCGCACCTTGACGCCGGGATGAGCGGCTTCAAATTTTGGCCCCAGCCAGGTTTTTACATAATCCACCATATTCTGATCGCCCGCGGTGGCGACGTTGAGAATGGTGTCGGCCTGTGCGCCAACGCTCAGGAAGAGGGTCGTTACGATTGCTGCTTTCGTTTTAGTAAACATGGACTGTCCCCAGAATAAACATACTGATGTCACGGTGATGGTGGTAAAGGAAAAATATGCAGAGCCGGCGTTGGCACGTGGAGTCGGACGCGGCTTTTCGTCGGCCAGCACTGCCCGGCATCGGCCAGCAGCAGGCGGTCATGGCAGCGCACGCTGTGGCGATACAGATTGCCCAGAAACGCGCTTTGCTCCACCACGCCCTCCAGAGCGAGTCCTCCCTGCGGCGCGGGCTGCGTTAATTCAACGAGCGCGGCATCGGCGCTGCGAAAATAAATAACTTTTTCACCCTGCTGAGCGGCGGATAAACCGGATATTGCGGCAACGGATAATTCACCGGAGGTTATTTTATTATCGGCCCCCATAAAATCCGCGACAAAGGGCGTCGCGGGGCGCTGATATATTTGTTCCGGGGTGCCAGTTTGCTCAATTCGCCCCTGATTTAATACCGCAATACGATCCGCCATCACTAAGGCTTCCTGCTGATCGTGGGTAACAATTAATGACGTAAAGCCCAGTTTCTTTTGCAGGGATTTAATTTCATGGCGCACATTCAGGCGCACTTTGGCATCCAGATTAGATAACGGCTCATCCAGCACCAGTACCTGGGGCTCTATGGCCAGGGCTCTCGCCAGTGCCACCCGCTGCCGCTGGCCGCCCGACAGTTCGGTGACTTTCACTTCGCCAAGCCCTTCAAGGTTCACTATTCGCAACAGCTCCGCCACTCGCCGCGCGATATCTGCCCCGCGCCATTTGCGCAGCTTCAGGCCATAGCCGATATTGCGCGCTACCGTCAGGTGCGGCCACAGGGCGTAGCTTTGAAACACCATGGTGATATTGCGCTGCTCTGGCGCAAGGTGGGTGATCGTTCGACTGGCAATCGCTATCTCGCCGCTTTGCACTGGAATAAAGCCGCAGAGCGCGTTCAGCAGGGTGGTTTTTCCGCATCCCGACGGGCCCAGCAGGGCAATCATCTCCCCCTGTTCAACCGCCAGATCGATATTATGTAAAACTACATTATCGCCATAACTAATTTTAAGGCCGGAAATCTGTAAATAACTCATATTGGCTACCTGGAAGCGCTGCTGCAGATATTTTTTATCAGGATGAACACGTGTTCATTTAGCGGTAAAAAAAATGCAACGTTAACTCGACATGATGTGAGCCTACTTTGTCGGGTATTTATGACAATTTAATTAAGCGGCAAAAATTTTTGGCGAGGGTCAATGAAAATCGATGTGCTTGGCTGCGGGAGCGCCTTTTCCTGCACACAAAATACCTCCGCGCTGCGGGTGATCGACGCGGACAACAAACAGTGGTTAATCGACTGCGGTCCCACCGTTCCCCGCGCGCTGTGGCAGCGCGGCGGCGGAGTCGATGATATCGATGCAATCTACTTCACCCACGTTCATCCGGATCACTGTACCGGCCTGACGGCGCTGCTGAATTACTGGAAAAGTGGCTCCCGTCAGAAGCCGCTAATTATCTACTGCCAGCCCGCGCAGCAGCCGGTGCTCATGCAGCTGGCCGCGCTGGCGAACTGGCCTCAGGCGGACCTCGGATTCACCATCGACTGGCAGGCATGCCGTGACGCCTGGACGTGGCGGGACTGGCAGATCCGCACCGCTGCCACGCAGCACGAGCTGAGCAATCGCGCCATCCGCATCACTATTGCCGGACAGACCCTGTTTTACAGCGGCGACGGGCGGCCGACCGCCGACTCGATGGCGCTGATGGCCGGCGCCGGGCTGGCCTTTCAGGAGTGTGCCTCGGTGACAGTCCTGGACGACGATGCCTCGCATGGCGACTTTCCCTCCTGTCTGATGCTGTTCAGAACGCTGCAGCTCCCGGCACTGGGGCTCTATCACTGTGAGGATGCTTCTCTGGCGGCGCTGAAGCAGGCCTGTCAGCCATGGCAGGGATTATTTGTATCGCAGGATGAGGACCACTTTACGCTGCCGCGTCCCACGCTCACTGACAAGGCGCAGATCCTATGAGCCCACGTAAACCCAGCGTTACCGCTCAGGACGTTGCCCGGCGAGCGGGCGTCTCCCGGGCGGTGGTGTCCAGGGCGCTGAGCAACAACGGCAGCATCTCTTCCCACGCCCGGGAGCGGGTGCTACGCGCCGCCGAGGAGCTGGGCTACCAGGTTAACTTTCTTGCCCAGGGACTTAATCGCCAGCGCAGCCACTTAATCGGCGTGATCGTCTCGCGTATCAGCGATCCTTTTCGCAGCGCTCTGCTTGATGCGCTGCTCAATGAGATCCAGCGCCAGGGCTTTCAGGCGCTGGTGAGCGAGATCCGTAGCGAGCAGGATCTGGCACACACCCTGCGCCGTTTCACGCAGTTTCGCGTCTCCGGGGTTATCGTCACCTCCGGCCAGCCGCCAGAAGCGCTGGTGAACGAGTGCGTCCAGCAGCATATTCCGGTCGTGGGCATTAATCGCCAGCCGACAAGCCCCGGGGTGGACTACGTCTGTTCTGACAACGCCGCCGGCGCCGAACTGGCGGCCGACCAGCTGTTGCGCAGCGGCTGCCAGCGGTTTGGCTGGCTCAACCACTCTCCTTCCACCTGGGCCGGGCGCATGCGCGGGGAAGCGTTCAGCCAGGCGCTGCAGGCGCGCGGAGTGAACGTCGAACGCGATCTGGCGATCCTCGCCTGCCCGGAAGAAGGTTACGCGGGCGGGTTGCAGGCCGCGGCGCTCGCCGACGAGGCGCTGGAGGGGATCTTCTGCGCCAACGCCCAGCTTGCCTGCGGCTTTCTCGATGGGATGCGCCAGCGCGGCAGAGAGGCGCCTGAGGATTTCCAGCTGATTGGTTTTGATAACACGCCGCCAACCGCGCAATATAGCTACCAGCTCACCACGCTACATCAGGATGTCGCGGCGATCTCTCGCCAGGCGCTCGCCCGACTGCTGGAGCGCGCCGCCGATCCTTTACAGCCTTCACGCACCACCTGGGTGGAGGTGACGTTAATTCACCGGCGCACGTCGCCCTTTGTTATCTGAGAGCAGGACCATGACGGAAACACAACGAGAGTCATTATGCGCCTTGATTCGCCGGGCTGGCGCCCACGCCCAGGCGTTGCGCGATGCGGGATTGCAGGTCGATAAAAAATCGCGCCAGGACTTTGTGTCGCAAGCGGATCTCGCGGTAGAACAAGAGATTAAGGGCTGGCTGAAAGCGCACTTTCCGCAGGAGGGTTTCCTCGGTGAAGAGAGCGGTTTCGCAGGTGACGACCAGACCGTCTGGGTGCTGGATCCCGTCGATGGCACCACCAACTTTATCCTTGGCATGGATTACTGGTGTATCTCGCTGGCGCGAGTATGCCGGGGCGAACTGACGCTTGGCATCATCTACGCCCCCGATCGCGATGAATTTTTCTTCGCCGCCCGCGGCGAAGGCGCGTATCTCAACGGTCGGCGCCTGACGCTACGCGAGCCGGATCCCGACGCGGTGGTGATCGGCATGGGGCGCTCCAGCCGGGCCCCGGCCAGCGACTACGCCCGGGCCATCGACACCCTGCTCGACGCCGGCCTGGAGTATCGCCGTTTTGGCGCAGGCGCCCTGATGCTGGCGCATGTCGCCGCCGGTCAGCTCCATGCCTATTATGAAGCCCATATGAACAGCTGGGACGCGCTGGCGGGTATGTTGTTGATTGAGGAGGCGGGCGGAACATGCAATGCGTTTCTCGCCGATGAGGGCCTGCGGCAAGGCAACCTTGTGCTGGCTGGCTGCACAAGTGTTCAGCCGCGACTGGCCGCCCTGCTGGCGAAATAACGCCGCGCCGCCGGCGGCTGACCGGCGGCTTTCATCGGCTAACGCCAGGGCTCGCCGCGGGGAATATTATTCGGGCAACGCTTAATCGTGCAAAAGGACTGGTAAAAACAGGAGTCAGATCGCTCGCCGCCGGCATGATACGGACACGACGGCCGCTCGCGTAATTTTTCCCACTGCGCCTCGTCGTACACCGTAATATTGTAGATTTTTAATGAATGATACCGGTCATTAATTAAAACTCTCGAGGAATAGAGTCTTATCGACTCACCGGGCAGGAGGATCACATCTGCCTCGTACCACATGATAAATTTTAAGAAACGCAGACTGGAAATTGCCGAGAAGGCGATACCGGATTGCGGACAGATTAGAGTATTAAGTATCGTCCATTTCATATTCCTTCCTTATAACAGAGGCTACGAATTATTATCGCATATAGTGATAGCATTCATTATCATAAATCGCAAGCCTCCCTGATAATTATGTGATTTAAGACAATTCCTAACAGGATAATCCATTATTGGTAACCTTTTTTCTTACCCGGAAGATTAATGATTAGCACCTATAAAAAAATAAACAAATTAACCCATGAAAAGAAAATATAATAAAAAATAAGATAATATAAACATAATTGACAAAACGTCTTAGTCCCTCTGGATGAGACCTCAGACATTGGTATCAGATGATGTAGCACTGAGCGTGACCCGAGCTTTCGCAGGCAGAGAGGACGACGGCAGCCAGCTATTTATTGCGCGGTTGCCTCGTCGTACATCAATAGACCGACGAGGCCAGCAGGCCGCGCTGGGGCCCTACCAGGTTTTGCCGATATTAAACTGAAACTGTTCTGCTTTATCACCATCGTACTTTTTAAACGGCTCCGCCCACGAGAAGACCAGGGGACCGAGGGGAGACATCCACTGCACGGCAATCCCCGCGGAGAGACGAATATGACTCGGATCGCCGTAATCAGGGATCCCTGCCGCCAGCGTCTGCGCGGTATTCTGCCAGGATGTGCTCCAGACCGTTCCTGCATCAACAAACAGCGAGGTTCGCAGACTATCGGCATATTTGTCATTCACAAAGGGGGTTGGAATAATAAATTCGCTGTTCAGCACCGCCATGGCATTCCCACCGACCGCATCAGACGAGGCGTCCAGCGGGCAGGCGCTATAGCTGCTTTCGCTACCATTGCAGCGATAATAGGCCGCTTTAGGCCCAATGGTGTTAGAAGAGAAGCCGCGCACCGACGACGAACCGCCGGCGTAAAAGTTATCGTAGAACGGCACACTTTTACCGTCTAACCCGCCGGCATAGCCTGCGCGCAGGCGTTCCATCCAGACCCAGCGCTTGTTCTCGCTCAGCGGCAGATATTGGGCGGTGTCAAAGGAAAGTTTGTAGTAGCTATTATCCGAACCGGGGAGGGTCACTTTGCCGCTCAGGCTGCTCTTGTTTCCCGCGCGCGGGAAGAAGCCGCGATCGAGATCGTTGTAGCCCCATCCAAGACTCACAAAATAATCGTTGGCGCTATATTTTGCGCCGCTGTCGCCATCTTTCGTCACCACGCTGGGCTCGATTCCCCGTGAGCTGAGGTAGCGCCAGGTCGTCAGCTCCGGATCCATATTAGTCAGGCGATTATGAACATAATCCAGTCCCAGGTTCAGGGAGTTATTTTCACTAATGGGAAACCCCAGCGTACTGCCTAAGCCATAGCTCTGCTGGTTGTAGCTCCCGGCATCCGCGTCGGAAGCATCATAACTGTTATAAAAAATCTTTCCGCCCAGGCTGATGCCATCGACGGTAAACCACGGGTTCGTCGCCCCCAGTTCAAGATAAGACTGGTAGCTGTTGCGCGTCCCGTTGAAGCTGACGCTATTGCCCGTTCCCAGCCAGTTATCCTGCGTCACGCCGAGCTGATAGCTCACGCCGCTGTCCGTACCAAATCCCAGGCCCACGTTGAATGAGCCGGTGTTGCGCTCCTTCACCTTGTAGACCACATCGACCTGATCCGCCGTCCCATTGACCGGAACGATCTGCTGTTCAACGTTCTCAAAAAAACCCGTTCGATCAAGACGTACTTTCCCTTGCTCGACTTTTTCGTTGTTAAGCCACGCCCCTTCCATTTGGCGCATTTCGCGACGCAGCACCGCGTCCCGGGAGGTGTCGTTACCGGAAAAGCGGATCTGGCGTACCGAGTAGCGGCGGCCGGCGTTGACCTGAATATGCAGCGTCACGCGGTGATGCGCATCATCGATTTCCGGCGTGGTCGTCACCTGCGGCCAGGCATAACCATACTTACCGAAACGTTTTTTGATCTCATTTTCTACGGTGGTGATTTGCGCCCCGCTGTACCATGCCCCCGCCAGCGGCCGGGAAAGGGCCTCGATCTCCGGCCCATGCTGCGCCAGGTCGCCTGTCACCTGAGTTCGGTCAACCCGATAACGTTCGCCTTCATTGAGGGTAATGGTGATGTACAGGGATTTTTTATCGGGCGTCATACTGACCTGCGTGGACTGAATAGCAAAGCGCGCATAACCGCGATCGAGATAAAAACTGCGCAGCGTTTCCAGATCGGCTTCCAGCTTCTGTTTCTGGTATTTTTTATCCGCTACCACGTTCCACCACGGCACATTATCACGTAGCTGTAGCTGGTCCACGAGCGTCTCTTCCCGAAACGCCTGGTTGCCGATAATATTAATTTGTGCGATTTTCGCCGATACGCCTTCCTGAAAGACGAACGTTAAGTCAACACGATTACGCGGTAACGGCGTCACTACTGCGTGAACCTGCGCACTGTATTTCCCCGCGCTGTAATAGAAATCCTGCAAACCCGGGTGATGCTACCAACTTGCTGATTTAGTGTATAATGGTGTTTTTAAGGTGCTCCCGTGGCTTCAGTCTCCGTCTGCTGTCCCTCCTGTTCCGCTACTGAAGGCGTGATGCGTAATGGCAAAAGTACTGCCGGGCATCAACGTTATCTCTGCTCTCACTGCCGTAAAACATGGCAGCTCACCTTCACTTATGCCGCTTCTCAGCCCGGTACACACCAGAAAATCATTGATATGGCTATGAACGGCGTCGGTTGCCGTGCCACCGCACGACTAATGGGCGTGGGCCTCAACACCATTTTGCGCCATTTAAAAAACTCAGGCCGCAGTCAGTAACCTCCCGGATACAGCCGGGCAGTGATGTCATTGTCTGTGCGGAGATGGACGAGCAATGGGGCTACGTCGGTGCAAAATCACGTCAGCGCTGGCTGTTTTACGCGTATGACAGGATACGCAGGGCGGTGGTAGCCCACGTTTTCGGTGAACGCACTATGGCCACACTGGAGCGTCTTCTGAGCCTGCTGTCAGTTTTTGACGTGGTGGTATGGATGACGGACGGCTGGCCGATGTATGAGTCACGTCTGAAGGGAAAACTGCACGTCATCAGTAAGCGTTACACGCAGCGAATTGAGCGACACAACCTGAATCTGAGACAGCATCTGGCAAGGCTGGGCAGGAAGTCCCTGTCGTTCTCAAAATCGGTGGAGCTGCATGACAAAGTCATCGGGCACTATCTGAACATAAAACACTATCAGTAAATTGGAGTCATTACCCAAACCCGTTTCTATTTCGCTAAGCGAATTTCTATCCAGTGCGCTACCGACAGAAATACCGGTCGCGGCGAGATTTTCCTTTAGCGCATCATCCTTCACCGACTTATTTCCGGAAAAACTGACGCTGGCGATAGTGGGCCTCTCCTTAACCTGCACCACCAGCGTTTTACCATCGCGCAGGATCTGCACGTTCTCGAAATTGCCGCTCGCATACAGCGCGCGCACTGCCTCGCTGACGTCCTCTGGCGTCACCGCATCTCCCGCGTGCAACGGCATACTTAATAGCGCCGCCCCGACGGTCACGCGCTGCAGCCCTTCAAAGCGGATATCATCAACTTGATAAGATGTTGCGGCGTACAACGTTAAGGGGGCAATCAATAATCCGTTGATGATATGGGTCTTTTTTAACATGAATGTGTCGTCTACGAGAGAATGAGCAATAGCAGTGTTCTGCTGGCGTTGAGCTTATTTGTTCAGGGTGCATATCTAAAATATGCGACAGAAAATAACCTGAGCGAGGCGCAGAATTACATGCAATTATGGCGACAAAATGGAGAAAAAATGGATGTTAAAGCATCTTTAAAAATATATTTAATGATGGAACTTTTTCTGAAACCCATGGTTCTAATGGCCAACACCAGGACTATATTTAGATTTACCTGAACGTTTTTATTAATAAAAAGCCCCCTTTCTTATTAATGGAAAGGGGGAAGGATCTCGTTAGGAATGATGCTCTCTGGGATCACCAGGAACAGGGAGAAAAATAACCTGCAACCCAGCAGATTTAATGAAGAGAAATTGAATAAATTATGCAATCGACATCACAACATTTTATTAGGCATTCATCGCCAGACGCCGTTAACGACCATCTCCATATTTTCCTCAAAATAGCAGAATACAGTAGGGTCGCCTTATCAAGGCATCAAGGAAAGTCTATCGTTATCTACAATAGCCAAGCAGTGGCGCCTCGCCAGGGAAGGTGAGGCATAGGCTTCGCCATCCTGCCGCCTCCCATCATCAGCCACAGGGAACTGCGTATGACACGCTTACTCAAGACAATCTTACCCGTCATCCTCTGCGCCCTCTTCGGGTTATCGTTCGCCTCTCCAGCGCAGGCTGCCGCCAGTCTGCCGATTGTTCTCCCCGCGCTAACATGCGATGCGCTAAGCGCTACCGACTTCAGCGCCGCCGTTGGCGCAAAGGTCACTATCGACCACACTGAAATGCAGACCTCCGCGCAGGGAAGCTGGTGCAAGGTGAGCGCCACTATCGCCCCCCAGATTGGCGTGCAGATTGCCCTGCCGACCCAGCGCTGGAGTCAACGTTTCTTGCAGGTCGGCTGCGGCGGACTGTGCGGGAGTATTAACCTGAGTCTGTCGAATGCCAGCGGCTGCCTGCCGGCAATGAACGGCGAATTCGTGGTGGCAGCAACCGATATGGGGCACCATGGCAGTATGATGGATGCATCATGGGCCGAAGATCCGCAAAAGCGCATCGATTTTGCCTGGCGCGCCAACCACCTGACCGCAGTGCTGGCCAAAGCGGTGATGCAGACGCTTTATCGCCAGCCGCCAAAGTACGCGTACTTTATGGGCTGCTCAGACGGCGGTCGCGAAGCATTGATGGAAGCGCAGCGCTTTCCGCAGGATTTTGACGGTATCAGCGCTGGCGCGCCAGCGGCCTTTTTCCAGTTTCAGAACTCCTTCTTTCACGGCTGGAATGTGGCCGCCAATCAGCGTCCGGACGGTACCGCTATCCTGCTGAAAGATCGCCTGCCGCTGATTCACCAGGCCGTGCTGGCCCACTGCCCAACGCTTTCCGGCGTGCAGGATGGCATCCTGCAAAATCCCTATGCGTGTCAGTTCTCTGAGACATGGCTCCCCCGCTGTCCTGCCGATGCTCAGAACCGTTCTGCCTGCCTGACGCAGGAAGAGATCGAGGTGGTGAAAAAGCTCTATCGCGGCGCTTACGACAGCCACGGCGCCCAGTTTGTCGCTGGCGGTCTGCCGATGGGCTCCGAGCTACGCTGGCCGGTGCCCGAGACGCCGAACGGCCACTCGATGTCGGAAATGATGGTACTGCCGGCTCTGCAATCCGTGCTCCTGCCGGGAGGAAAACAGAAGATCCAATCGATGCGGGATTTCCCGCTTAATCAGCAGAATTTTGACGCCGTCGCCCAACTGGCACCGCTCTATAACGCGGCAAATACCAATCTTCATGCCTATCAACAGCGCGGCGGCAAGCTTATCCTGTGGCACGGCCTGGCCGATGACTCCGTTAGTCCGGCCTTTTCAATCGCCTATTTCCGCGGCGTAGAGGCAGAGATGGGCCATACCGCAACGGATACCTTCCTGCGGCTGTTTCTGCTGCCAGGGGTGGCCCATTGCGGTAATGGCGAAGGTTACGATCAAATTGATCTCCTGACTCCGCTGATGCGCTGGACCGAGGAAGGCATCGCGCCGCAGGAAATTATGGCCGGCAAACGGGCAACAGCCGCTGCCGACCTGCCGCCGATGACAGAAAAAACCGATGCGCAGACGCAGTTTCACGGCGTGCAGAAAGTCAGTCAGCCTTACGCTGACGCCGCTCCGGCCGTTATCGCGACTCGCCCGGTGTACCCCTTCCCGGCCATTGCCCGGTATAACGGGCGCGGCGACGTGAATGACGGCGAAAATTACCATGCAGAGCAATCAACCACGTTTGATAATCTGCCGCTGGCAAAACCCGCCAGCGACTATATTGGCCCTGATAACCAAAAAAATTATCAGGTTCGCCACGGCGAACTCACTGTTCAATAAACCCCAGGGCTCCTCGCTGAGGAGCCATTCATTATGGGATTAGCTTCACTCATGCGTAGCAAAACGCTCCAGCAATCGGTATTAAACGACCTGCTCCTGTGGATCGATAATAATCTGGATAAGAAACTGACCGTCGACGATCTGAGCGATATCTCGGGTTATTCTCCCTGGCATTTGTTTCGGCTCTTCCGTCATTATTTTGATCGTTCGCCGATGGAATATATCCGTCAGCAGCGCATGTCGCTGTGTTGCCGTTTATTGCTGACGACGCCCGGTTACCGGATTGTCGATATTTGTATGATGGTCGGTTATGACGATCTCAGTGCGTTTAATCGTACCTTCAAAAAATATCATGCGCTCACGCCCACTCAGTATCGCTATCAGGTCACGCGGCAAAAATAAGGAAGGTCCCCCTCCTCCGCATTGCTGCGGTTGGGAATGGAAGGGGGACAGGGGATATTACAGAAGGGAAATAGCAGGACGCTATTATCGAACCCGGTCGGGATCAACGACCTTGCGCGACGGAAATCAGTATAAAAGGATATGTTGAGCTAATAATGTAGAGGGCGTGAAGATTTTGTCACCATTTATAACCGCCTCCTCCGCTTTCATCTGAAATAAAAAAACCGGGTCGCGCTGCACCCGGTTTACTCCTCATCAGCCCCATCAGAAGTGAGTATTAACGCTCACAAAGAAGGTCCGCCCCGATTCGTTATAGGTCTCCGCACCCGCGCCATACAGATAAGCTCCCGTCGTCGCGTTGCCGGTCGTTTGCGCATTCCCTGCCCGGTAGTGGCGGATATCAAACAGGTTATCTATCCCGCTGGTGAAGCTTAGATTTTTGTTCACGTCCCAGGTCGCACTGAAACCGACAATGCTGTATGGGCTGACTTCGTTTAGTTCACTGCCGCTAACCGCCTCGCCTTTGTAATTAAAGCGTTTTGGTTTCTGTCGGCCATACCAGGTAAAGGTGCTCTGCAGGGAGAGATCTTCACGAACCTGCCAGCTCAGCGTCGAGTTCAGGGTAAATTGCGGGATCACTGACAGTCGGTCGCCGGTCGTCTTATTCTTGCTCTGCAGCATCCATGTCAGGTTATTGCTCCAGTTAACCGTCTCCCCCACCGGAAGATTCAGCGTTCCTTCCAGGCCTTCCACTAACGCCTTTGGTACGTTTTCCCACTGATAGATATTGGTGGTACCGTTGCTGGCAGTACCCACCGCCGCATACCCTGACTCAATCTTGTTGTGATAGTCGTTACGGAACCAGGTGATCCCCGCCTGATAGCCATCATGCTTGTATTCAAGACCAATCTCTTTATTAACGCTGGTCTCCGCTTTCAGGTCGCTATTCCCCATCAGATAGCAGGCGGAACTACTGGCGTAACAACCCTGACCGTTGCTATAGAGAATATAGTTCGGGTTCAACTGGTAGAGGTTGGGTGCCTTGTAAGCGCGGGCAATGCCCAGCTTCAGCGTCCAGTCGTCCGTCAGTTCCTGGGACAGGTTCAGTGACGGGCTCCAGTTATTGCCGACGATGCTGTGATGATCGAAGCGCAGCGCGGGGGTCAGCATGGTACTGTCCGTTAGCGCCATGTTATCTTCGGTAAACAGCGAGAAGATCTCGGCGCTGGAGTACGGGCTACGACCAGTAGCCGACACACCGTCGATAGTCCCGTAAGAGAGCGCCTGGGTTGTCGATACGCCATCTTTCATCCGCTGCTGATTCCATTCGGTGCCCAGCGTCAGATTCTGATCGACCCCCAGCGTAAACGGAATATTCACTTCGCTATGTAGCAGGACATCGGCCAGATCGATATCTGAAAACTCGCTACTGGAGAAGATCCCTTCCGTACCGCCCGCCAGCCCTTCATCCATTCGCGAGTTACGGGTGTGTTCGTACTGGGCATAGCTGTTGCTGGTCACGCCATTATCCCAGCCGCCGGTCCATGTTACGCCGTAAGTTTGCCGGTAGAGACGGTTGGTCTCTTTCCCGTACATACTCTTCACCAGCGTACTGGTATTGGTGTTTTGCGTGTCGCCGGCATAGAGATTACCCTGGCGGCTGTAACCGGCCTCAAACTCCAGGGCCTGCATCGGGGCGAACGCCCAGCGCAGCTTACTGTGAATATCTTTGTTCACCACCCCTTCACGTCCGGCGGGATAAGAACCGGCGTAGGAACCGGTACGTTCCGCTTCATGCCCGGCGTTAATATCCTGAGCATCGGCCTGGGTTTTACTCAGATTCCCCCAAAGATTGAAGCTGACACTGTCCGACAGCGGACCATTGAGGCTAAAGTTGGTACGTTTCGTCGCCCCTTCTTTCCGGTGCTGCGGCGCATTCATATAGGTATTCCACGAACCGTGCCATTCAGGCGTGGTCGGCCTGGTCACGATGTTGACAACCCCGCCCATCGCGCCATTACCATAGCGCGCCGCCGCCGGGCCGCGGATCACATCGATATGATCGATCATCTCCGCTGGCACCCAACTGGTATCGCCACGGGAGTCACGATCGCCGCGCCAGCCATACCGCACCGAGTTACGGCTGGTGACCGGTTTACCATCGACCAGCACCAGCGTATTCTCGGGCCCCATGCCACGGATATCAATTTGCCGGTTATTGCCGCGCTGACCGCTGGTGGAGTTGCCGGTCAGGTTTACCCCTGGCTGTGTGCGAATTAACTCCGACACATCGCGGGCGGGGGGATGTTTGCGGATCTCCTCTGCGGTAATGGTCGACACGCCCGGTGCCTGCAGGTTCTGCCTGGCGGCGGTTATGACCATCGTCTCCTCGTGGTTTTCGGCAGTGCTTGCGCTTTCGTCAGGCGTCGATTGTTCGGTCACGTTCTCCGCCGCCTGCAGCGGCACGCTACAGGCGAGCAAAGGAATGACGATCCCCAGCGGGAAGTGAGATGTGTATTTCATAGAATATGCCCTGTTTTCTGATGCTGTCGGGCATAACGCCTTCCCCAATCGAAAAAACAATGGGATAAAACACTCGCCTCAGCGCCGCGCCAGATTTTGGCGCAGGTCAGCCCCTTCCCGGCATTAATGGGAATAAGAAAACAGCGTGAGGCAGAATAAAATTAAGTGCCCTGTTTCATCATTAGAGAAAAAGCGCTGCGCGCTATTCTTTGATAGCGTAATCCAGACAGCGAATAATAAGAGTTATGTGCCGTGTTACGGTAATAAAAATGAGATTCATTATCAAGATGATAATAAGCAATATCACAGAAAAATAAAACACACCTTAACAATCATAAAGTTACCAAAAAGAAAATAGAGAAGAAGAAAGTAAAAATATCATCATTCATTTCTACTTATCATAAAAAAACCACATTTCCGCCATATTATCTCCATAGTTAAATTAAAGATAAAAGCACATTAATAGTAAGCGCTAATATTGGAGAAAACTATTTGTCGGTATCGTTATGTTTTTTCATCCCTTGTCGTGCCCGGCTAACGGCGGCCGTTCTGCTAAAATAATCACATCCCCCTGCGGAGTGTTCCTCCATGAACGCAAACTTGCTATCACGCCGGTTTATCGCCAGGCTTATCTGCCTCGCGACGCTGTTATTCGCCCCTTTCCTGCTTGCGGCGGAGGCGGAAAAAACGCCGCCGTTAGCAAGCGAAGACAATACGCTGTCGATTCACATCGACGATATGCTGCAGCCATGGAAAGGCGATCTGCCCGGCATGACCGAGCGGCGTACCATTCGGGTATTAACCACCTACAGCAAAACCTTCTTTTTTATTGATAAAGGCACTCAGCGCGGAGCAACGCACGACATCTTTATCGCGCTGGAAAACGATCTGAATAAACAGCTGGCGAAGGATAAAAAGCTCAAACAGCGCCACCTGAAGCTGCATATCGTTTTTGTGCCGGTCAGCCGGGATAATCTCTTTATCGCGCTTAATGAAGGTAAAGGCGATATTGCGGCTGCCAATCTGACCATCACGCCCTCGCGGGAAGCCGTGGTCGATTTCGCCCAGCCGCTCTACAGCAACGTGAAAGAATTACTGATCTCCGGGCCGGCATCGCCGAAGGTCGACAGCCTGGAGCTGCTCTCCGGCCAAACCGTCTTTGTTCGCCGCTCCTCCAGCTATTATGACAGCCTGCAGGCGCTGAACGCCCGATTTGCCCGTGAGTCGCGCCCACCGGTGATACTGGAGGCGGCGCCGGAAGCGCTGGAGGATGAAGATCTGCTGGAAATGCTCAACGCCGGACTGGTGCCATTGATCGTCGTCGATCAGCATAAAGCGATGTTCTGGAAACAGGTGTTTCCAAAAATTCAGATCCATGACAACGTGGTGCTGCGCGACGGCGGTAACATTGCGTGGGCGGTACGCAAAGACAGCCCGCAGCTGCTGGCGGTGCTGAACAACTTCGTCAAAAAGAATCGTCAGGGCACCACGCTGGGCAATACCCTCCTGCTGCGTTACCTGAAAAATGCCAGCTATGTCAAAAATGCCGCGGCGAGTAAGGAGCGGCGCAAGTTCCTCGCCATGGTGGAAGTCTTCCGCAAATATGGCGATCGCTACGATGTCGACTGGCTGCTGATGGCGGCCCAGGGATACCAGGAGTCGCGGCTGAACCAGTCGGTGCGAAGCCACGTCGGGGCCGTCGGGGTGATGCAGGTGATGCCCAGCACCGGAAAAGAGCTGAAAGTGGGCGATATTAAACAGCTGGATCCCAACATCCATGCTGGCGTGAAATACATGCGCTGGATGATAGATCGCTACTATGCCGATGAGCCCATGACCCGGCTCGATAAGGCGCTGTTTGCCTTTGCCTCCTATAACGCGGGTCCGGCACGTATCGCCCGCCTGCGCACCATGACTAAACAGCGAGGATTTGACCCGAACGTCTGGTTCGGTAATGTCGAAAATCTGGCGGCAGAAAAAATTGGCGCCGAGACGGTCACCTACGTCAGTAATATCTATAAGTATTACATCGCCTATCGGCTGATCGTCGATGATATGGCCCGCAAACAGCAAGCGACGGCCGTACCGCGGCAGGAGCCGGTGGCGCAGCCAGCCAAACCACAGCCCGGCGTGGCGACGCCCGCCACCGCTAAGGTGCCCGTCATCTGAATCGCTCGTCACCGCTGGTCACCCCCCCCCCCCCCCCTGAAATGACGGTGCAGGAATGAGAAAGAAAAAGCCCCGGCGAAACCGGGGCTTTCTGTTTTTAGCTGCGCAGACAATGCGCTTAAGGCAAGCCTTAGAACGGAATGTCGTCGTCGAAGTCCATCGGCGGTTCGTTAGAAGGCGCTGCCGGCGCCTGCTGCTGCGGACGAGACTGTGCGCCGCCGCTGAACTGGCTGCCGCCCTGCGGCTGCTGAGGCTGACCCCAACCGCCCTGCTGCTGGCCGCCGCCTGCCGGTGCGCCGCCGCCCTGACGGCCGCCCAGCATCTGCATGGTGCCGCCCACGTTCACCACGACTTCGGTGGTGTATTTGTCCTGACCGGATTGATCGGTCCACTTGCGGGTACGCAGCTGGCCTTCAATGTACACCTGAGAGCCTTTGCGCAGATACTCTCCAGCGACTTCTGCCAGTTTGCCGAACAGCACAACGCGGTGCCACTCGGTCTGCTCTTTCATTTCGCCGGTCTGCTTGTCACGCCAGGATTCGGAAGTTGCCAGCGTGAAGTTGGCGACAGCGCCGCCACTTGGCATGTAGCGTACTTCCGGGTCCTGCCCCAGATTACCGACGAGAATCACCTTGTTTACGCCTCTGCTGGCCATGTTCGTGTCTCCTGAATACGTTTCTTAATAGTGTAAACGCGCGAGTGTACCATTTCCACGTAGCATTTTGATAGCTGCGAGGCTGATTCCAGAGATAGCACCCGATAAGACATTGTTGCACACTCCCCCTGAATTTGCATTCCGATACTGTATATTCATTCAGGTTAAATTGTGTCATAATTAGCCGTTTCTGCCGTTTGTCCTTCAAGCAAACCAGGCAATCCGTGTATCTACCTACCGGGAAAGGTGAATGGATAAGATCGAAGTTCGGGGCGCCCGCACCCATAATCTCAAAAACATCAACCTCGTCATCCCGCGCGACAAACTCATTGTCGTCACCGGGCTGTCCGGGTCTGGCAAATCTTCACTCGCTTTCGACACCCTGTATGCCGAAGGCCAGCGTCGCTACGTCGAATCGCTCTCCGCCTATGCGCGACAGTTCCTGTCGCTGATGGAGAAGCCGGACGTCGACCATATCGAAGGGCTGTCGCCGGCGATTTCCATCGAACAGAAATCAACCTCTCACAACCCCCGCTCGACGGTGGGTACCATTACCGAAATTCACGACTACCTGCGTCTGCTGTACGCCCGCGTCGGCGAGCCGCGCTGTCCGGATCACGATGTGCCGCTGGCGGCGCAAACCGTCAGCCAGATGGTCGATAACGTCCTCGCGCAGCCGGAAGGCCTGCGCCTGATGCTGCTGGCGCCTATTATTAAAGAGCGCAAGGGCGAGCACACCAAAACCCTGGAAAACCTCGCCAGTCAGGGCTACATCCGCGCGCGGATCGACGGCGAAGTCTGCGATCTTTCGGATCCGCCGAAGCTGGAGTTGCAGAAGAAGCACACCATTGAGGTGGTGATTGACCGCTTTAAGGTGCGCGACGATCTGGCGCAGCGCCTGGCGGAGTCGTTTGAAACCGCGCTGGAACTCTCCGGCGGGACCGCCGTCGTGGCCAATATGGATGATGAAAAAGCGGAAGAACTGCTGTTTTCCGCTAACTTCGCCTGCCCGATCTGCGGCTACAGCATGCGCGAGCTGGAGCCGCGTCTCTTCTCCTTCAACAACCCGGCGGGCGCCTGCCCGACCTGCGACGGTCTCGGCGTTCAGCAATATTTCGATCCCGACCGCGTGGTGCAGAATCCGGAGCTGTCGCTGGCGGGCGGCGCCATCCGCGGCTGGGATCGGCGTAACTTCTATTACTTCCAGATGCTGAAGTCGCTGGCGGAGCACTATAAATTCGACGTCGAAGCGCCGTGGGGCACCCTCAGCGCCAGCGTGCAGAAAGTGGTGCTGTACGGTTCCGGTAAAGAGAATATTGAATTCAAATACATGAACGACCGCGGCGACACCTCGGTACGCCGCCATCCGTTCGAAGGCGTGCTGCATAACATGGAACGCCGTTACAAAGAGACAGAATCCAGCGCGGTGCGCGAAGAGCTGGCGAAGTTCATCAGCAACCGTCCGTGCGCCAGCTGCGACGGCACGCGTCTGCGTCGCGAAGCGCGCCACGTGTTTGTGGAAAACACGCCGCTGCCGACCATTTCCGATATGAGCATCGGCCACGCGATGGATTTCTTCAACAATCTGAAGCTCTCCGGCCAGCGGGCGAAAATCGCCGAAAAAGTGCTGAAAGAGATTGGCGATCGCCTGAAGTTCCTCGTTAACGTCGGCCTCAACTACCTGACGCTCTCCCGTTCAGCGGAAACGCTTTCCGGCGGCGAAGCCCAGCGTATCCGTCTGGCGAGCCAGATTGGCGCCGGGCTGGTTGGCGTGATGTACGTCCTGGATGAGCCCTCCATCGGCCTGCACCAGCGCGATAACGAACGCCTGCTGGGTACCCTTATCCATCTGCGTAATTTAGGCAACACCGTGATCGTCGTTGAGCATGACGAAGACGCGATTCGCGCCGCCGACCATGTGATCGATATCGGCCCTGGCGCCGGGGTCCACGGCGGCCAGGTGGTAGCGGAAGGGCCGCTGGAGGCCATTATGGCGGTCCCGGAATCCCTGACCGGCCAGTTCATGAGCGGTAAACGCAAAATTGAAGTACCGAAGCAGCGCGTGCCCGCCAACCCGGAGAAAGTCCTCAAGCTGACCGGCGCGCGTGGCAACAACCTGAAAGACGTGACGCTGACCCTGCCTGTCGGCCTGTTTACCTGCATCACCGGCGTCTCCGGCTCGGGTAAATCGACGCTGATCAACGACACCCTGTTCCCGATTGCCCAGCGCCAGCTCAACGGCGCAACCATCGCCGAACCGGCGCCGTATCGCGACATCCAGGGGCTGGAACACTTCGATAAAGTGATTGATATCGACCAGAGCCCGATCGGCCGCACGCCGCGCTCCAACCCGGCAACCTATACCGGGGTGTTTACCCCCGTGCGCGAGCTGTTCGCCGGCGTGCCGGAGTCCCGCTCCCGCGGTTATACGCCGGGGCGCTTTAGCTTTAACGTCCGCGGCGGACGCTGCGAAGCCTGCCAGGGCGACGGAGTGATCAAGGTTGAAATGCACTTCCTGCCGGATATCTACGTGCCGTGCGACCAGTGCAAAGGCAAACGCTATAACCGCGAAACGCTGGAGATTAAGTACAAGGGTAAGACCATCCACGAAGTGCTGGATATGACCATTGAAGAGGCGCGTGAATTCTTTGATGCCGTACCGGCGCTGGCGCGTAAGCTGCAAACCCTGATGGACGTCGGCCTGACCTATATTCGTCTCGGCCAGTCGGCAACCACGCTCTCCGGCGGTGAAGCCCAGCGCGTGAAGCTGGCGCGCGAACTCTCCAAACGCGGAACCGGCCAGACGCTGTATATCCTCGATGAGCCGACCACCGGTCTGCACTTCGCCGATATCCAGCAGTTGCTGGAGGTGCTGCACCAGCTGCGCGATCAGGGCAATACCATCGTGGTGATTGAGCACAACCTTGATGTGATTAAAACCGCGGACTGGATTGTCGATCTCGGCCCGGAAGGCGGCAGCGGCGGCGGCGAAATACTGGTCTCCGGTACACCGGAAACCGTCGCCGAGTGCGAAGCCTCGCACACCGCGCGCTTCCTGAAGCCCATGCTGAAATAATTAGCGGGTAAGCTGCTGCCGGACCGGCTCCGGCAGCATTTTCACCGCCTGCTGGTAAGACGCATCGACCAGGTAATAGATTTGCGAATCCGGCAACGAGCCATCCAGATAGACCGTGCTCCAGTGCGCTTTATTAAGATGCTGGCTGGGCCGGACATCGCGGTGCTGCTGTCGCAGCAGCTCCGCCAGATCCGGGCTCGCCTTCAGCGCGACCGCCGGCCGCTGGTCCTCAACCTCCTTCACCATGGCAAACAGCACGTCTGAGACCTTAATCTGCGTGGCTTTCCAGTCGCTGTGGACGCTCTGCTCTGCTCCCGGTTTCGCCATGCAGTACTGCAATAACTCCGAAATTGTCATCTTTTATTCCCCCATGAGCGTCGCAACGATGCGCCGCGACCCGCCGTGTATCCGATGCTCCCCCAGCCAGATGCCCTGCCAGGTCCCCAGTTTGACGCGCCCGTCCTCGACCGGCAGCATCAGCGACGCGCCAAGCATCGATGATTTGATGTGCGAAGGCATATCATCAGGGCCTTCATAATCATGTTCGTACGGCGCGTTATCCGGCACGGCGTTGAGAAAATACTGCTCCATGTCATACCGAACGGTGGGATCGCAGTTTTCGTTGAGCGTCAGAGAAGCAGAAGTATGCTGGAGCAGGAGGTGCAGCAGGCCGACCTTCACCCCGGCCAACCCGCGGATCTGGCCGAGGATTTCGTCGGTGACCAGATGAAAACCACGGGATTTGGGCCCAAGCGTCAGGGTTTGCTGATACCACATCATCGACTCCTTTTGCGAATGAATCTCTCTAAGTGTGCAGCAATACGTGAAAAGGTAAAACCTTCCCCCCCTGATTTTGCATAAAAAAACGGCAGCGCTGCCGCTGCCGTTTATCCCGTTCAGGCGATCGTCAGTATTCAGAATTGACGATCACTTCTTCACCCAGCGCCCCGGCCATCGGCAGCGGCTTATAAGAGGAGTTGGCGGCCCGCAGCACGCGGATCCCGCGGGCGCCGGCCTCACGGGCGGCGGTGATGTCGTTATCCGAATCGCCGTAGAAAACCTTTATCTGCTTCGCCTGCAGCCACTGGGTCTTGGTGTTCTGGCCCGGCTTATCGCCGGCGAAAATCACCGGATTCATGCTGGCGGCCGGAATGAGGAAATCATCCTGCAGAGTCTTAGAAACGGTTTCTGTTGGGGTCTGGCTGCGGCCGGTGACGAACCAAATGCTATCGCCACGTTTTACATGCATTGCAATCAGCTGGCGCGCGACCTCTTTCGGCATGCTGAATTCATCCCAGCCGTTGTTCATTTTTTCCCAGAACTGCGGGTTTTTCAGGTAATCCTCACTGCCGGGGGAGAAGGTTTTTTGCCCGCGCCAGAAGCCCGGACTGGAGAAGAGGACGGTGTCATCGATATCAAAGCCGACGGCCATCGGCGGCCGCCCCAGCAGGCTGTTCTCGATTTGCGCCACCGAAACCCAGTGGATCGGCGCCTGCTCGGCCAGCTGGGCCACGTTGGTGCCCACCCACAGTGGCTGAGGCGTGGAGGCGCGCGCCACAACGGCGCTGTTCAGCGTGAACAGGAGAGAAGCCGCCGCAAGGGCGAGAGTAAGTTTGCGCATATTTATCCCTAAATCTATCAATCATTATTATTTTTAATAATGTGCATGCTTAGCAACGCCCGGACCTTACCCGCAGGTGGCATGGATGAAAAGCCTTTTTCGCGCAGATGTCATAGAAAAAGAGGATGATCACACTCAGAGGACGCGGTTGCCGCTGCCAGTTGACCGGCAGCGACAATCCACTGGAGAGCGGCTTACATCACCGCAGCAAAGGCTTTCGCCACTTGCTGAACATTACGTGAGTTTAACCCCGCCACGCACATGCGACCGCTGGCGATCAGGTAGACACCAAACTCGTCGCGCAGACGATCCACCTGCGCCGCACTGAAGCCGGTATAGCTGAACATCCCGCGCTGCTTAAGCAGATAATCGACTTTGCTGCCGGGAGCTACCTGCAGCAGTGCGTCGACCAGCGCCTGACGCATAGTCAGAATATGCGCGCGCATGGCGTCCACTTCCGCCTGCCAGGTGGCTTTCAGATCTGCATCGTTCAGCACCGTCGCCACCACCTGCGCGCCAAAGCTCGGCGGGCTGGAGTAGTTACGGCGCACGGTAGCCTTCAGCTGCCCCAGCACGCGGCCTGCGGTTTCGCTGTCTTCACAAACCACTGACAGGCCGCCGACGCGCTCCCCGTACAAGGAGAAAATTTTGGAGAACGAGTTGCTGACCAGCATCGGCATCCCGGCGCTGGCGATGGCGCGAATGGCGTACGCATCCTCTTCCAGCCCGGCGCCAAAGCCCTGGTAGGCGATATCGAGGAACGGGATCAGTTGACGCGCTTGCAGGATCTCCACCACCTGGTCCCATTGCTCCGGCGTCAGGTCGGCGCCGGTCGGGTTGTGGCAGCAGGGGTGCAGCAGCACGATGTCGCGTGCCGGCAGCGTTTGCAGTCTCGCCAGCAGGTCCGCAAAGCGCACGCCGTTGGTCGCTTCATCAAACCAGGGGTAAGTACTTACTTCGAAGCCAGCCCCTTCAAAGATGGCGATGTGGTTTTCCCAGGTCGGATCGCTGACCCAGACATGAGACTCCGGAAAGTAGCGTTTGAGGAAGTCGGCCCCGACCTTCAGCGCGCCCGAACCGCCGACCGTCTGAATGGAGGCAATGCGATTTTGCTTAAGCGCGGAATGCTCTGCGCCAAACAGCAGCGGCGCAATCGCCTGACGGTAGCCGCTCAACCCTTCCATCGGCAGATACAGCGAGGCGCCATGCGGTCCGGCGTTCAGGCGTGCTTCCGCTTCCGCCACCGCCTGCAGCTGCGGGATAATGCCGTCATCGTTGTAGTACAGCCCGATACTCAGGTTGACTTTGTCGCTTCGCGGATCTTCTTTGAAGCGTTCCATCAGAGAAAGAATAGGGTCGCCGGCGTAGGCGTCAACTTTTTGAAACACGCGATGTATCTCCAGGTTTACATAGGGCAGGTTCTTACACAATAAACCGGATATGACGGCAGGTCGAGAGGATGTTGAGGGGAAAATGACCGCAAGGTGGCATAACCCGCTTTTTCGCTCGCGGCTGTGCCGATGGCGTCCCGGATAACCATCAGGGTTATCCGGGACGGCTGGTGCTTAGTCGAGGTATTTCATGGCGACGCGGGAAGTCAGTCGCGTAATAAGTTCGTAAGCACTCACTTTCGTTATCTCGGCGATGCGCTCTACCGGAAGTTCCTCTCCCCACAGCACCACAGCGTCGCCGGCTTTATCCTGGGCCTGCGGTCCGAGGTCAACGCAGATCATATCCATCGCCACCCGACCGACAATCGGCACTTCGCGGCCATTGACTAGCACCGGCGTGCCCGACGGCGCGGCGCGCGGATAACCGTCGCCATAGCCCATCGCCACCACGCCGAGACGGGTGTCGCGTTCGCTGATCCAGGTGCCGCCGTAGCCGACCGGTTCCCCTGCTTTATGCTCGCGTACCGCAATCAGGCTGGACGTCAGGGTCATCACCGGCTGGCAGCCAAAATCTTTCCCGGTGGAACGATCGTCCAGCGGCGACACGCCGTACAGGATAATCCCCGGACGCACCCAGTCGTAATGCGACTGCGGCCACAGCAGAATGCCGCCCGAGGCGGCGATAGAGCGCAGCCCCGGCTTGCCTTCGGTAAAGGTGGTGAAGATATCCAGCTGGCGTTCGGTGGCGCCGCAGGTCGGCTCATCGGCGCGGGCGAAATGGCTCACCACGTTCACCGGCTGGCGGACGTTTTTACACTGGCTCAGACGCTGATAAAACGCCTCGGCTTCCTCCGGGCGCACCCCTAAGCGATGCATGCCGGTATCCAGCTTCATCCACACGGTCACCGGCTCGGGGAGGTCGGCTTGTTCCAGCGCCGCCAGCTGCTCGGGGCTATGCACCGCCGTATGCAGGCGCTGGGCAGCGATCACTGCCAGGTCTTCCGCCGCAAAAAAGCCTTCCAGCAGAAGAATAGGCTGGGCGATGCCGCCCGCTCGCAGGCGCAGCGCCTCTTCCAGGCGAGCGACGCCAAAGGCGTCGGCGTCGGTCAGCGTTCGCGCGGTCTCAAGAAGACCGTGTCCGTAGGCGTTCGCTTTCACCACCGCAACCAGTTTGCTGGCAGGCGCCAGTTCACGCAGACGTTGCAGGTTGTGTCGCAGAGCGCGGCGGTTGATAACTACAGTTGCCGCTTGCATTTGAATTCCTTAAAAAAAGACTGACAGAGGTTTACTCATCGTCATACTGAGGGCCGGCATAATTATCGAAACGCGACCACTGGCCGTTAAAGGTCAGTCGCACGGTGCCGATCGGGCCGTTACGTTGTTTACCAATGATAATTTCCGCGATGCCTTTTAAATCGCTGTTCTCGTGATATACCTCATCACGGTAAATGAACATGATCAAGTCGGCATCCTGTTCGATAGAGCCGGACTCACGCAGGTCGGAGTTGACCGGGCGCTTATCGGCACGCTGCTCAAGGGAGCGGTTCAGCTGCGAAAGCGCCACCACCGGCACCTGCAGCTCTTTCGCCAGCGCCTTCAGCGAGCGGGAGATTTCGGCGATCTCAAGGGTACGGTTGTCGGAGAGCGACGGCACGCGCATCAGCTGCAGGTAGTCGATCATAATCAGCCCGATACCGCCGTGTTCGCGGGCGATACGCCGGGCCCGAGAGCGCACCTCTGTCGGCGTCAGGCCGGAGGAGTCATCGATATAGATATTGCGTTTTTCCAGCAGGATCCCCATGGTGCCGGAGATCCGCGCCCAGTCTTCGTCATCCAGCTGGCCGGTACGAATGCGGGTCTGATCGACGCGCGACAGCGAGGCCAGAGAACGCATCATGATCTGTTCCGAGGGCATCTCGAGACTGAAGATTAATACCGGCTTATCCTGCAGCATCGCCGCGTTTTCCACGAGGTTCATCGCGAAGGTCGTTTTACCCATCGACGGACGGGCGGCGACGATGATCAGATCCGACGGCTGCAGGCCAGCGGTCTTTTTATTGAGGTCGTCATAGCCGGTATTCACCCCGGTGACGCCGTCATGCGGCTGCTGGAACAGCTGTTCGATACGGGCGACGGTGGCGTCGAGCACATCGGCGATGTTTTTCGGCCCTTCGTCTTTATTGGCCCGGCTTTCAGCGATTTTGAAAACCCGGGACTCGGCGAGGTCGAGCAGATCTTCGCTGGTTCGCCCCTGCGGGTCGAAACCGGCTTCGGCGATCTCGTTGGCCACCGAAATCATCTCGCGCACCACCGCGCGTTCGCGCACGATGTCGGCATAGGCGCTGATATTCGCCGCGCTGGGGGTGTTTTTGGAGAGTTCGGCCAGGTAGGCGAAGCCGCCGACGCTATCCAGTTGCCCCTGACGCTCCAGCGACTCGGCGAGCGTAATCAGGTCAATCGGGCTGCCGGACTCCTGCAGGCGCGCCATCTCGGTAAAAATATGACGGTGCGGACGGGTATAAAAGTCGTCGGCAACGACGCGTTCGGCGACATCGTCCCAGCGCTCGTTATCCAGCATTAAACCGCCCAACACCGACTGCTCCGCTTCAATCGAGTGCGGCGGGACTTTCAGCCCGGCGAGCTGCGGATCGCGTTCGCGGGTTTCTGTCTGTGGTTTGTTGAAGGGTTTATTTCCTGCCATAGCCTAACATTTCACCGATACGGAAAAGAGCGTGACAGTATAGCGAGAAACCCATTGCCGCTAAAGAACCGGACCGGGCAATACGTTCAATCTCGCCTCATCCACCGATGACGGCCAACGCCAGGAACATAAGCATTATCATGCAGATAAATATAAAAAATTTTCTGCCTGACCCTGCTTTCAACGAAAAAAATAACAGACAAATCAGGCCTGCCAGTGCCAGGCCTACCGCAATGGCCAGAATGACCAGGCCATCATACTGAAAATTCGTCATCCACTCTCCCTGTCCGCCCTACGGCGGCCCTCTCCTTTTTCCTTTCTATACGATCTGGCCCTGAGGCAGGTAAGAAAATCCGTCACCGCCGGCGCAGGCTGTTAAGCTTACTGGATAATCTCAGAACAACACAGGAGCGAACATGGCAACACGCATCGAATTTTCGAAACACGGGGGGCCTGAGGTGCTTCAGGCGGTCGAGTTTACCCCTCGCGATCCTGCGGAACATGAAATTCAGGTCGAAAACAAAGCCATCGGCATCAACTATATCGACACCTATGTTCGCAGCGGCCTCTATCCGCCGCCGTCGCTACCGAGCGGTCTGGGCACCGAGGCGGCCGGCATTGTCAGTAAAATTGGCCACGGGGTGACGCACATTAAAGTTGGCGATCGGGTGGTGTACGCCCAGTCGGCGCTCGGCGCCTACAGCACGGTGCACAATGTGCTGGCCGACAAAGCCGCAGTCCTGCCGGATGCTATCTCTTTCGAACAGGCCGCGGCATCGTTTCTTAAAGGGCTAACGGTCTGGTATCTGCTGCGCAAAACCTATGAAATTAAGCCTAATGAGGTGTTCCTGTTTCACGCAGCCGCTGGCGGCGTAGGGCTGATTGCCTGTCAGTGGGCGAAAGCGCTGGGCGCTAAACTTATCGGCACCGTCGGCAGCGCGCAGAAAGCGCAGCGTGCCAAGGAAGCTGGCGCCTGGCAGGTGATTAACTATCGCGAGGAGTCTATCGTGGAGCGGCTCAAGGCGCTCACCGACGGTAACAAAGTGGCCGTGGTTTACGATTCGGTGGGGAAAGATACCTGGGAGGCCTCTCTGGACTGCCTGCAGCGGCGTGGGCTGATGGTCAGCTTCGGCAATTCATCGGGCCCGGTCACCGGCGTCAATCTGGGGATCCTGAATCAAAAAGGCTCCCTGTACGTCACCCGCCCATCGCTACAGGGCTATATCACCAACCGGGAAGAGCTGGCGGAAGCCTGCAGTGAACTGTTTTCGCTGATCGCCAGCGGGGTGATCAAAGTGGACGTCCCCGAGAATCAGACCTACCCGTTGAGCGAGGCCCGTCGGGCGCATGAAGTTCTGGAAAGCCGGGTGACTCAGGGGTCCAGTCTGCTGCTGCCGTAAGAGGACAAAGGGACAAAAGTTTAGGGCTTCCACCTGGGAAGCCCTTACTTTTTTTTAGTTCGGCTGTATGTAGGGTACAGCGCGATGAATTCGTTAACGCGCTAATAGTGACAGATTTGCTCAGTAATGCCTACGCGGTTGTCAGCAAAATTGTTCAGGTTGTGACACACCCCTCAATACCTTAGTAACGCCAGCGGTTATTGTCGCGAAAAGCGTTTCCGTTCGGGGATTTCAGCGCCCGAATAATCCACACCACCACCACGGCGAGCAGCAGCCACGGCAGTAATTTGATCATCAAGGCGAACAACCCGCCGACGAACATCAGCGCCGTCGCCACAACGATAGCCGCGATAATCCCCAGCAGCGATACGCCGGTGACCAACAGCATGACAAAAAATCCAATAACAAATAATAGTTCCAGCATGGTTCTCTCCCCACAGTCATAAATCTTTCTCTACTGCAGGTATTACAAAAAACATGCCAACTCTAACAGACTGAATACAAAAGAAAACGCCCCTCGACGGTGCGCGGGGCGTGGTCAATTTCACCAGGTTTTCGTCAGAAATTAACGTTTATCGGCTACCAGCTTAAGCGCATGCTCCAGCACCGCAATATCGGCGCCAGCTTTATGCGCATTCTCGCTCAGGTAACGACGCCACTGGCGGGCGCCGGGGATCCCCTGAAACAGCCCCAGCATATGGCGGGTGATATGACCCAGATAGGTGCCCTTGCTGAGCTCACGCTCAATATAAGGATACATGGCCCGCACCACCGCCACCGGATCGGCATCCGCACCGGCGACGCCGAAAATTTCTCGGTCGACCGAAGCCAGAATGCCCGGGTTCTGATAGGCCTCGCGCCCGACCATCACCCCATCCATATGCTCAAGCTGCAGTCTGGCTTCGTCCAGCGATTTGATCCCGCCGTTAATCGCCATCGTCAGGTGGGGAAAGTCGCGCTTCAGCTGCCAGACGCGGGGGTAATCCAGCGGCGGGATCTCGCGGTTCTCTTTCGGGCTCAGCCCGGAGAGCCAGGCTTTGCGGGCGTGAATAATAAACATCTCACACTCGCCCTTGCCGGAGACCGTCTCAATGAAATCGCACAGAAACTCATAGCTATCCTGGTCGTCGATACCGATACGGGTTTTTACCGTGACCGGAATCGACACCACATCGCGCATCGCCTTGATACAGTCGGCCACCAGCTGCGCATTGCCCATCAGGCAAGCACCAAACATACCGTTCTGCACGCGGTCGGAGGGGCAGCCAACGTTGAGATTGATCTCATCATAGCCGCGCGCTTCGGCCAGCTTCGCGCACTGCGCCAGGGCCTGCGGATCGCTGCCGCCGAGCTGCAAAGCAACCGGGTGCTCTTCTTCGCTATAGGCCAGATAATCGCCTTTACCGTGAATAATCGCCCCAGTGGTCACCATTTCGGTATACAGCAGCGTATGCCGCGACAGCAGCCGCAGGAAGTAGCGGCAGTGTCTGTCGGTCCAGTCGAGCATCGGCGCGATGGAGAAACGGTGAGCCGGGAAAACGGAAGAGGTTGATTCAGGCATCATGGTGAATAAATAAGCATCCGGGTAAAAAGGGGCGCTACTATAGCATAAAGATACACCACAGGCGCATACTGCGCCGCGCTTCGCCCCTCACCTGCAACGACTACTTTTTCCGCGGCTTGCCGTCGTGTGGTCCGAAGAACTGCGGCGGATGGTCAACCCAACGATCCTGGCGCGTCGCGGCATAGCCGGGATTGAGCGGGTAATAAATGCGGTTGTACTTCTTGTTGGCTTCGCCCACCACCAGCAGGCGAACTTCCTGCTCGGTGTTATTGAGAAAGGTGTGGCAGATGCCGGTGCCGGCAGGAAACCCAACGCTGTCGCCCGGCTCCAGCTTCCAGAGATAGCCGTTTATCCACACTTCCGGATAACCCTCCAGCACATAGATGAACTCTTCTTCATCGCTCTCCGCATGCGGATAAGAGGTGCGCCGCCCCGGCGGCAGCCGCTCGTGGTGGATCCCCAGCCGGTTGAGCCGTAAACCGCGCCCCAGCGGCGCGCCTATGGAAAAACGCTCCGGGCTGTCGGGATAAGTGGCATCGTCGGGCCCTTCCAGTTCGCGCCAGTGGCGAATGCAATCAGGTCGTTTCATCGTTTTCTTCCGAAAATGAGACACTTCAGATATAGCATACCCCGGGCTATACGTGTTGCGTTTAAGTTCGGCATGGCGGTTTTAGGCAGCCTGCTAAAGCGCGTACTGAGCGGGTGTAAGCGGCCAGCGCCCGTGCCTGGCGCACGTTCCGACAATCTGAAGTATGACCTGTATCACCCGCCGGCTCTCGGTGTTTTACGCGGAACGTGATAAAGTAACAGATTCAAATTCACGCAACCTGAGGATGCTCATGGATAAGACCCCTTCGCAAGAGATGTTAGCGCATGCTGAAAAGCTTTGTGCGCAGCGCGGCGTACGCCTGACTCCACAGCGTCTGGAAGTGTTGCGCCTGATGAGCCTGCAGCAAGGGGCGATAAGCGCCTACGATCTGCTGGACCTGCTACGTGAGAAAGAGCCACAGGCTAAGCCGCCAACGGTCTACCGTGCGCTGGAGTTTTTACTTGAACAGGGCTTTGTTCACAAGGTGGAATCGACCAACAGCTATGTGCTGTGCCATCTGTTTGACCAGCCGACTCACAGCTCGGCCATGTTTATCTGCGACCGCTGTGGCGTGGTAAAAGAGGAAGCGGCGGAAGGGGTGGAAGATATCATGCATACGCTGGCGGCCCGCATGGGTTTTGCCCTGCGCCACAACGTGATTGAAGCCCACGGTCTCTGTGCGGGTTGTGTGGAAGTGGAAGCCTGCAGCACACCGGGACACTGCCAGCACGATCATACCATCCAGCTCAAAAAGAAAGCCCGCTGAGCGTGAGCCGCAGCGGGAAAAAGGGTTAACGGCGCGTCCCTGCGCCATTCAGACAGGCACTAACACAAATGCTTCACTCTTCGGGTCAGGGAACGCTACCAGCGGTAGTCGTTCTTATGCTCCCAGTCTGAGACTTCTTTCTCAGCCTGATCCTTCGCATAGCCGTAACGCTCCTGAATTTTGCCGACCAGCTGGTCGCGCTTCCCTTCGATTACGGTCATATCATCATCGGTAAGTTTGCCCCACTGTTCCTTGGCTTTACCTTTCAACTGTTTCCAGTTACCGCCGATTTCGTCTTTATTCATGATAACGTCCTCATCATTCGGTGGGTTTACAGCCCGTTTTGTGCCGGACATGGTATTAACTATAGATGAGAATGCTGGGGTGGATTCGTTATTCGGAATTTTTAACCATCCTACCGATTGATAAGGCTGAGGGGATTTTCCCGGCTTACGCTACCCTGAGCCGGGCCACTGAGCTGCCCCGGTAAGCGGCGCGCAACCGCGGGAATTCACGGCTAGCCGCGATGAACGGAAATGATTAGTTAAACCAGGTGCCGCGCCGCCAGTGGCGACGCCAGATCAGCGCCAGCGACAGGCCGCGCAGGGCGAGGAACACCGCCAGCGCCAGCCACAGACCATGGTTACCGAGCAGTGGGACCGAAAGCAGCGTTACAGCAAACCCCGCCGCGGCTACCGCCATACTGTTACGCATCTCTGCGCCGCGCGTGGCGCCGATAAACATGCCGTCCAGCAGATAGCACCAGACGCCGACCACCGGCAGGATGGCCTGCCAGATCAGATAGCGATCGGCCAGCTGCTGCAGAGAAGGCAGCGAGGTTAGCAGAGCGATGATGTACTCCCCCGCCAGGCTGTAAATCAGGGCAAACGCCAGCGCCACCATGCCAGACTGCCGGCAGGCCGCCCGCCAGACTTCCAGCAGCTGGCTACCGTCGCGGGCGCCGTAGGCCTGGCCGGAGTGGGCCTCCACGGCATAGGCAAAGCCATCCAGCGCATAGGCGGTAAAGGTCAGCATGGTCATCAGTACCGCGTTAACCGCCACAATGTCGCTGCCCAGACGGGCGCCGAACACGGTCAGTGCGCCAAAACAGAGCTGCAGCAGCAGAGAGCGCAGCATGATATCCCGATTCAACGCCAGCAGCCGGCGCAGATCCCCGCGCCAGGCATTTTTTAACATCAGCAGCGACACGCCGCGCAGCGTCAGCACTCGCTTCGCCATCACCAGGCCAATGATCAGGGTTGCGTACTCGGCGGTAACCGTGGCCAGCGCCGCCCCCTGGACGTTCATCCGCAGGCCCATCACCAGCCACAGGTCGAGCACAATATTGAGCAGATTACCCACCACCAGCAGAATCACCGGCGCCCGGGCGTACTGGACGCCCAGCAGCCAGCCGAGCAGCACCAGATTGGCCAGCGAGGCGGGTGCGCTGAGCCAGCGGATTTCGAGAAACCGTCTCGCCTGCTCAAGCACCGCCTCACTGCCGCCGACAATATGCAGGGCAAGGTTAATCAGCGGCAGGCGTAGCGCAATAATCAGCACCCCGGCACCCAGCGCCAGCGCCAGCGGCTGCACCAGCGCCCGCGCCAGGCGCTGCGGATCTTTGGCGCCCCAGGCCTGCGCGGTCAGCCCGGTGGTGCTCATACGCAGAAACAGCAGCAGCATGAAAAGGAAACTGGTGGCCGTCGCCCCGACCGCCACGCCGCCGAGGTATACCGGGCTGTCCAGGTGGCCAATCACGGCCGTATCCACCAACCCCAGCAGCGGAACGGTGATATTGGAGAAAATCATGGGTAGCGCGAGGCGCCACAGTGCTTTATCGGCGGCGTTGAGCAGCATGAAGAGGGACCAGACAGAGGAGAAACATCGCAGCGTCATGCATCATGATGACGCTGCGTTAAGACGGGAGTTACAGCCACTCCCCGTTACGGATCACGCCGACGGCCAGGCCTTCAATGGTGAAGCTCTGCTGGCGCAGATCGACGACGATCGGAGAAAACTCGCTGTTTTCCGGCAGCAGTTCGACGACGTTACCCTGTTTTTTCAGGCGTTTCACCGTCACTTCCTCGTCAATGCGCGCGACGACGACCTGGCCATTACGCACGTCCTGGGTTTTATGGACTGCCAGCAGATCGCCATCCAGAATGCCGATGTCTTTCATCGACATCCCGCTGACGCGCAGCAGGAAATCGGCGTTGGGTTTAAACATCGACGGGTCGACCTGATAGTGGCCTTCAATATGCTGCTGCGCCAGCAGCGGTTCACCGGCGGCAACGCGGCCGATCAGCGGCAGGCCGTGCTCTTCTTCCGTCAACAGACGAATACCGCGAGAGGCACCGGAGACGATCTCGATCGCGCCTTTACGCGCCAGCGCTTTCAGGTGTTCTTCCGCCGCGTTTGGGGAACGGAACCCCAAGCGCTGAGCAATTTCCGCACGCGTCGGCGGCATGCCCGTCTGGCTGATATGATCCCGAATGAGATCAAACACCTCTTGCTGCCTGGTCGTTAACGCTTTCATTCCGCCCCCTGGGTGTATATACAGTTATGCTGTGAGTATATACAGCTAACGGTGATTTTGGAACCACATGGCACACAAAAATCGGCAGATTGTTTAGATTTTGCGAGGGTTAGCGAAGAACGTTAGTGATAATGGCTCCACAGCAGCATCCCCCAGGTGATCAGCGCGATGATAATCGCCAGCAGAACCGCCGCCGACCCCATATCTTTGGCGCGCCCTGAAAGCTCGTGAAAATCCGAGCCGATACGATCCACAACCGCCTCAATCGCGCTGTTGAGAATTTCGACTATCATCACTAGCAGGACCGAGCCAATCAGCAATACGCGGGTGATGGCGTCGACGTCCAGCCAGCAGGCGATCGCGACGGCCACGATGGCGGCGACGCCCTCCTGACGAAACGCGGCCTCGTTGACCCACGCCGCGCGAAATCCTTTCCAGGAGTAACCTGCCGCTTTAATGATTCGGGTTAACCCGGTGGTATTATTGGCCATCACAAAACCTTTTTTATGTAAATGACGTCGATGAGTGTACGCGTTTGCCGCGCGGTAACGGAAATTTTGCCCGCTTTCTGTTATTCTTGCCGCGCATTTGCATGATTAACCAGAGGCTTCACATCGTTTATGTCCGGCTGGCAACGAATTTACTATAAATTACTGAATTTACCATTACGGGTGCTGGTAAAAAGCAAGTCTATTCCGGCAGAACCCGCCCAGGAATTAGGACTCGATACCTCGCGTCCGATCATGTACGTCCTGCCCTATAACTCGAAGGCGGACCTGCTGACGCTGCGCGCCCAATGCCTGGCGCATGATTTACCTGACCCGTTTGAACCGCTGGAGATCGACGGCACGCTGCTGCCGCGTTACGTATTCATCCACGGCGGGCCACGCGTGTTTACCTATTACACGCCAAAAGAAGAGTCCATCAAGCTGTTCCACGACTACCTCGATCTGCACCGCAACCATCCGGATCTCGATGTGCAAATGGTGCCGGTCTCGGTGATGTTTGGCCGCTCGCCGGGTCGCGAGAAAGGGGAAGTTAATCCGCCGCTGCGGATGCTCAACGGTATCCAGAAATTTTTCGCCGTCTCCTGGCTCGGCCGCGACAGCTTCGTGCGTTTCTCGCCTTCCGTGTCGCTGCGCCGCATGGCCGATGAGCATGGTACCGATAAGATCATCGCTCAGAAGCTGGCTCGCGTCGCCCGCATGCACTTTGCCCGCCAGCGCCTGGCCGCCGTCGGCCCGCGTCTGCCAGCCCGCCAGGATCTGTTTAATAAACTGCTGGCCTCGAAAGCGATCGCCCGCGCGGTAGAAGACGAAGCGCGCAGTAAGAAGATTTCCCACGAGAAGGCCCAGCAGAACGCTATCGCGCTGATGGAAGAGATTGCGGCGAACTTCTCATACGAGATGATCCGCCTGACCGATCGCATTCTCGGCTTCACCTGGAACCGTCTGTACCAGGGTATCAACGTGCATAACGCCGAGCGCGTACGCCAGCTGGCGCACGACGGCCATGAAATTGTCTATGTCCCCTGCCACCGCAGCCACATGGACTATCTGCTGCTCTCCTATGTCCTGTACCATCAGGGACTGGTCCCCCCACATATCGCGGCGGGCATCAACCTCAACTTCTGGCCAGCCGGGCCGATCTTCCGTCGCCTCGGCGCCTTCTTTATTCGCCGTACCTTTAAGGGCAACAAGCTCTATTCCACCGTGTTCCGCGAATACCTTGGCGAACTGTTCAGCCGTGGTTATTCGGTGGAGTACTTTGTGGAAGGCGGCCGCTCCCGTACTGGCCGGCTGCTCGATCCGAAGACCGGTACGCTGTCGATGACCATCCAGGCGATGCTGCGCGGCGGCACCCGACCGATCACTCTGGTACCGATTTACATCGGCTATGAGCACGTGATGGAGGTCGGAACCTATGCCAAGGAGCTGCGCGGCGCCACCAAAGAGAAAGAGAGTCTGCCGCAGATGGTGCGTGGCTTAAGTAAGCTGCGCAATCTTGGCCAGGGTTACGTTAACTTCGGCGAACCGCTGCCGCTGATGACCTACCTGAACCACCATGTGCCGGAGTGGCGGGAAGCAATCGACCCGATCGAAGCGGTCCGCCCTTCCTGGCTGACGCCGACGGTAAATAACATTGCCGCTGACCTGATGGTGCGCATCAACAACGCTGGCGCGGCCAACGCCATGAACCTGTGCTGTACGGCGCTGCTGGCCTCGCGTCAGCGTTCGCTGACCCGGGAGCAACTGACCCAACAGCTGGAGTGCTACCTCGCGCTGCTGCGCAATGTGCCCTATGCGCCAGATGCCACCGCGCCGTCCGCTTCGGCCAGTGAGCTCATCGACCACGCGCTGCAGATGAACAAGTTCGAGGTCGAGAAGGACACCATCGGCGATATCATCATTCTGCCGCGCGAGCAGGCGGTACTGATGACCTACTATCGCAACAACATCGCCCATATGCTGGTGATGCCGTCGCTGTTAGCCGCCCTGGTAACTCAGCATCGCCACCTCAGCCGCGCCGAAGTGCTGCGCCATGTCGAAACGCTCTATCCGTTCCTCAAAGCCGAGCTGTTCCTGCGCTGGGAAAAAGCGGAGCTGGCCGGAGTGGTGGATGCGCTGATTGCCGAGATGCTGCGTCAGGAGCTGATCGTCGTCGATGGCGATGTGATGAGCCTCAACCCGTCTCATTCGCGCTCCCTGCAGCTGCTGGCCGCCGGCGCGCGCGAGACGCTGCAGCGCTATGCCATCACCTTCTGGCTGCTGAGCGCCAACCCGTCGATCAACCGCAGTTCGCTGGAAAAAGAGAGTCGTACCGTGGCCCAGCGTCTGTCGGTACTGCACGGTATCAATGCGCCGGAGTTCTTCGACAAAGCGGTGTTCAGCACCCTGGTGTTGACCCTGCGTGATGAAGGCTATATCAGCGACACTGGCGACGCCGAGCCGGAAGAGACCCTGAAGGTCTACCGGATGCTGGCGGATTTGATTACATCGGATGTGCGTCTGACCATTGAAAGCGTCACGCAGGACGACGCGTAACGCGGCGGTTGCTGCCCTCACTTCCCCCCGCGATGCCGGGGGGAAGTAGACAGGGAGTTACAGGTAGCTCATCGCCAGGCCCAGGAACAGCACCAGCCCGACGTAGTTATTGTTCATAAACGCTTTAAAGCAGTTATCGCGGTCGCGATTGAAGATAAGCTTCTGCTGCCAGCCAAACAGGCCCGCCGCCACGAACAGCGACCAGTAATATTCCCAGCCCAGCCCATTCAGCCAACCCACCGCGCCCATCAGCGCCAGCACGGCTACCTGCAGAATACCGATAATCAGTCGATCGTTTTCGCCGAACAGGATCGCCGTCGATTTAATGCCGATCTTGAGGTCGTCATCGCGATCCACCATCGCATACTGGGTATCGTAGGCTACCGCCCACAGAATGTTGGCGAGGAACATCAGCCAGCAGCTCAGCGGCAGTGATTCACTGACGGCCGAGAAGGCCATCGGGATCGACCAGCCAAAGGCGGCCCCCAGCACCACCTGCGGCAGATGGGTGTAGCGCTTCATAAACGGGTAGACCCATGCCAGCGCCAGCGCCGCCACTGACAGCAGAATGGTCATGGTGTTGAGGGTGAGTACCAGCAGAAAGGAGAGCAGCACCAGCACGATAAACAGCGTTCGCGCCTCTTTCTCGGTGACATCGCCGCTCGGCAGCGGACGACGGGCGGTACGCTTCACGTGACCATCAAATTTTCGATCGGCATAGTCATTCACCACGCAGCCGGCAGCGCGCATCAGCCAGACGCCAGCGATAAATACCGCCAGGATCCACAGCGGCGGGACGCCCGGCGAGGCCACCCACAGCGCCCACAGCGTCGGCCACAGCAGCAGCAAGGCGCCGATCGGTTTGTCAGTGCGCATCAGGCGATGAAACGCCAACAGCTTATTCTGCGACAGACTCCACTCCATTTTTTTCTTCCTCTCAGTACAACGGCGACGCAGGCAAAAACAGCTCGGTCAGCAACAGGGGTTTGCCGCTCAGCCGCAGGCGGGAACGACGTCCCCACAGCGCTGCATCGCGACCAATTTCAATAAAATCGCGGGTTAACGTCGACGACGTGAACAGGTATCGGCCCAGCGGGGTCTGCCCGAGCTGCTGTAGCGCCAGCTCCGGACCACACAGCGTCGACTCCGGCACCACCGTGCGCCCGGCCAGCCAGGGCTCACCATCGGCATTGAGTATAATCTCCCGCAGCCAGTAGCGCGGCTCGGCGGGCAGCAGCGCCGCTTCATCAGCCAGCGCCTCACGTCCGATATACCCTTCGTTAACCAGGGTCACGGTGACCTGCTTTCCTTGTTGTTCAAAGCGCTGGGTCATTGAGTCCTCCAGCAGCAGCCAGTCACTCAGCGGCGGCGCCAGGGGGGGCATAACGGCAAAATAGCGCAGCGCACGCAGTCGCGTAAGCGCAGGATGGGACATGCCTGATTCTCCGGTACATAACGTGAAAGCATTGTATCGCAGAATAGGCGGTTGGTGGCGGGCAAACGTCAATATACGATCATTCACGCAACAGCCATGCAACAGGCTGCCGCGCGTGCAAAAAAAGGTGCATCCCGCGGGATGCACCTAAAGGCTGTGCCTAAACATCAGCATTGTGGGGAGACGATTACCCCTTGCCTTTTACACTGCTGATAAAGGTGGAACGAGCGGATTTCGAGCCGAGGCGCTCAGCTTCGTTCATCAATTTCAGGGCTTTGTCGATGTCACCTTGTTTCACCGCCTGCTTAATACCATTGTTGAAGTAGGTTTCGGTGTCGCTGAGCATCGGTTCGCTTTTGGCTGCCGGCGCCGCAGCGGCGGCTGCAGCGGCTGGCGCGGCTACCGGCGCCGCGGTGTTGCCGACGGTCACCGGCCCCGGGCCGGAGGAACCAAACAGCGGGCCCACCAGCACGCTGGAGGTACTGTTGGTTTTCACTTTCAGCTTCAGCACACCATCGGTGGTATGTTTGGCGATCGGGTCCGGGATATCCGGCGCCGCATTGCCTGCGCCTTTGGCATAGGCTTTCGCCGGATCCAGCAAGGTCGTGGTCTGCTGGAGATCTTTTTCAGTGGTAAATACCAGCACGTAGAGCTTCTGCTGGCCCAGCGCCGGGGTCAGGCGCATCACGCCGCCCAGGCGATCGGCGGTCATCACGCCCGGCTGCTGATAGGTAAAGTAGTTGCTGGGGAAGAACGCCGCGGGCGTCATGTTCTGATCGAGAATCAGCACGTTCGGCGCAAAAATCTGCTTGTGTTTGTTCAGTTCGCTGTCGAGGGTCAGAGTCAGCTCACCGATATTGGCCGGCACGCTCCAGGCGGCGACCGGCCCGACGATCCCCGGGACATCCAGGCGTTGACCGCCAGTGGTTAAATCAACGCTCTGCGTCTTTGATTGATCGGCAGGCGTCCAGATCAGCTGCTGCAGCGCACTGGCTGGAATAGACGGCGCAGCGCTGGTGTTCTGCGGTACAAAGTTAACATCGGCAAGGCTCATCCCCGGCACGCATGCCAACATCCCTGCGGATAAACACAGAGCGACGAGAGTTTTCTTCATTTTCATTCTTCTCACCTTGGATAGCATCGGTTTAGCGGTAGCCAGGCAATAGCGCGCTAACCCTGAATAATCAGGAGGGGCTGACGCCCCTCCCAGGTTACACTCGTCCTGCGGACGGTATTACCACCACACTTCCATCTGGGCACCGAAGGTAACTTCGCTGTCGTCACCACGGCTGGAGGTGAAAGCGCCGCTTCCGCTGCTGTCTTTTGTCTGCAGACCGGAGGTGTTGCTGTAACCCCAGTTTTCATCCCACTTCGCGTAGGTTGCGAAGATACGGATAGCCGGACGGGACCAGACGCTGTTACCTGCCTGCCATTGCTGAGCCAGGGTAATTTTGTACTGGTTGTTGTTTTCGCTGGTACGCTGGGATTTGACGTTATCGTAACCGATTTCCAGCTGGGTGCTCATGATCGGCGTCCATTTGTACATCGGACGGACACCCACGGTGTACCAGGTAGAACCGTTCTTGCTGTCCAGATCCACGTCCTGGTACATCGCCACGTACATCAGGCCCCAGTCATCGTTGAAGTCCATCGCGCCGTGATCCAGAACGCGGATCATGCTGCCGTTGTTATCAATGCTGGTCCCCTGAGAGTGACCGCTGTTCCAGGAGGTCATAGCGTCAGTGGCGTACTGAACGACAAATTTGTTGAAGCCGCCCCAGATAGACTGAGTATGTTCACCAGTCCACATCCAGCCGTCTTTCGACGCGCCGTCTTCCAGACGGTAATCATCCTGCGGGTTCGCACGGCCGTAATCGACACCTAACTCCAGCACGCCGCCCGGGTTGGTTTCCAGGCCCGCCAGACGGATGTCAAAGACGTCGTTGGCAGTTTTCGCGGCATATTTTTTGGTGTCATCACTGGAGAAGGTATAAGAACCGCCGCTTTCTGAGTTACGGGTAGCGGCCAGAGAGAGCTTACCGAAGCCAAGGTCAACGTTTTCCAGACCAGCACCCGGGCCGGAGATATCCCAGTAGTAGAAGTCGATCATGTGAACGTCATGACGCTGATAGAAGCGTTTACCCGCCCACAGCGTAGAGCCCGGCAGCCAGTCGATCAGGTTTTTACCCTGGATGTTGGCTTCACGGAACGCCGGAGAGGTGCTTTCCCAGTCATCTTCCTGATTCACGGAATAGGCAACGTTAGTATCGAAATAAAAACTCTTATCCCCTTCCTTCCACAGCTCCTGGCCCAGCTTCAGTTCCGCATAGGTTTCACATTCGTTACCAAGACGGTATTTACTTTGAGCACCGGTCGCTTTGAAGCACTGTTGCTCGCCGCCGCTACCGGTCCAGCCAATGCCGGAACGTGCGTAGCCATGGAAATCGACAGCCAGCGCCTGAGCAGACATCACGCCTGCTGCGACGGCGACCGCCAGAGGAAGTTTGCGCAGAGTAATCATCATTCTATCTCCTGAGATCATTGCTTTTCTTTGCACGCTTCGCCGGTGTACCGCCAGCCGGGTTCGCGCCTTTTTTTAATGGGAAGCCTTACACGCCCGGCTCTTTATGCAGCCGACGACAAGCGGTGCCATCCTCACGGAATAAGTGGCAACGTTCTGGCGGCAAACCGATGGCGAATGTGGCTCCCTCTTCTACCAACACCACGTCGTTCTGGCGGTAAACCAGGTTTTGACGGATGGCGGGGATCTGGATATGAATTTGCGTTTCGTGACCGAGCTGTTCGACGACCTGGACCTCACCTTCGAGGGTCACATCGGCGATGTCGCTGGGCAGTAAATGCTCCGGGCGGATACCTAAGGACATGTTGGCGCCCACCTGCACGTTGGCGCTGTCCACCGGCAGCCAGATTTGCTGACGGTTCGGCAGTTCAACCTGCACCTGATCGATAGCCGTTGCGGTAACTTTGACCGGCAGGAAATTCATCTTCGGTGAGCCAATGAAGCCTGCAACGAAGCGGTCAGCCGGATAGTGATAGAGCTCCAACGGTTTCCCAACCTGCGCCACCCGGCCGGCGTCGAGAACCACGATCTTGTCGGCGAGGGTCATCGCCTCCACCTGATCGTGGGTGACATAAATCATGGTGCGGCCCAGTCGCTTATGCAGACGCGAGATCTCAATACGCATCTGGACGCGCAGCGCGGCGTCGAGGTTGGAGAGCGGCTCATCCAGCAGGAAGACGCTTGGCTCTGCCACCAGCGTACGGCCAATCGCTACACGCTGGCGCTGACCGCCGGAGAGGGCTTTCGGTTTACGCTCCAGCAGATGGGCCAGCTGCAGCACTTCCGCAACCTGGGTCACCCGCTGGTTAATCAGATCTTTTTTCGCACCGGCCAGCTTCAGGCCAAACGACATATTTTCCGCAACGGAAAGGTGGGGATAGAGTGCATAAGACTGGAATACCATCCCAACGCCGCGTTCTGCCGGTGGGATTTCATTCATGCGGGTGTCACCGATAAACAGGTCCCCGCTGGTAATAGTTTCTAACCCGGCAATCATACGCAGCAGGGTAGATTTGCCGCAGCCCGATGGCCCGACAAACACGACGAATTCCCCTTCGTGGATATCGAGATTGATATCTTTCGATACCACCACGTCACCCCAGGCTTTCGTTACATTTCGCAGCTGTACGCTCGCCATGCCCTTCTCCCTTCGTTACAACCTGTCACTAACAGTCACATTCAAGATGGGTCGACTATGCGGCATTCATTGACCAGGCAAATCCTCCACCCCCCGGCTTTTTTATGGGGGAGGAGATGGGAGGATGAGAGATTGGCTCTCGCCACGGGGGATGGCGGCTGGCGGGTGATTTCGTGATGGAGGCAACAAAATTGGGCACTTTTTTCTGTGCTCCAGGACGCAATACGGCCGTTTTTGCAATGGAGATCACACAACCAGCGGGTGGGGCGTAGACCCGGGGAGGATGGAAAGGGGTTGTTAAAAAAGGAAACTCATCATCGTTAAGCCACCGAAGTGTATCCACGAGTACATCACCAAAAAGGACGGGTATATGAAAATCAAAACTGGCGCTCGCATCCTCGCGCTGTCGGCACTGACCACGATGATGTTTTCCGCCTCTGCCCTCGCGAAAATTGAAGAAGGTAAGCTGGTTATCTGGATTAACGGCGATAAAGGCTACAACGGCCTCGCTGAAGTGGGTAAAAAGTTTGAAAAAGACACCGGCATTAAAGTTTCCGTAGAACACCCGGACAAGCTGGAAGAAAAATTCCCGCAGGTTGCGGCAACCGGCGACGGCCCGGACATCATCTTCTGGGCACATGACCGTTTTGGCGGCTACGCGCAGTCCGGCCTGCTGGCGGAAATCACCCCGGACAAAGCGTTCCAGGACAAACTCTACCCGTTCACCTGGGATGCGGTTCGCTATAACGGCAAACTGATCGCCTACCCGATCGCGGTCGAAGCCCTGTCCCTGATTTACAACAAAGATCTGGTGCCGAACCCACCGAAGACCTGGGAAGAGATCCCGGCTCTGGATAAAGAACTGAAAGCGAAAGGTAAGAGCGCGCTGATGTTCAACCTGCAGGAACCGTACTTCACCTGGCCGCTGATCGCTGCCGACGGTGGATACGCGTTCAAGTTTGAAAACGGCAAGTACGATGTGAAAGACGTCGGCGTGGACAGCGCAGGCGCGAAAGCGGGCCTGACCTTCCTGGTTGACCTGATCAAGAACAAGCACATGAATGCCGATACCGACTACTCCATCGCCGAAGCGGCCTTCAACAAAGGCGAAACCGCGATGACCATCAACGGTCCATGGGCGTGGTCTAACATCGATAAGAGCAAGGTTAACTACGGTGTAACCCTGCTGCCAACCTTTAAAGGCAAACCATCTAAACCGTTCGTTGGCGTGCTGAGCGCGGGGATCAACGCCGCCAGCCCGAACAAAGAGCTGGCGAAAGAGTTCCTCGAAAACTACCTGATGACCGATCAGGGTCTGGAAGCCGTTAACAACGACAAACCGTTGGGTGCGGTAGCGCTGAAATCCTTCCAGGAAAAACTGGAAAAAGATCCGCGCATCGCTGCCACCATGGCGAACGCCCAGAAAGGCGAGATTATGCCTAACATCCCGCAGATGTCTGCCTTCTGGTATGCCGTTCGTACCGCGGTTATCAACGCCGCCAGCGGTCGTCAGACTGTCGATGCTGCACTGAAAGATGCACAGAGCCGTATCACTAAGTAAGAAAACGGCGGGTGGCGCTTGCGCTTACCCGCCCTACCACTACGGCTCGGACCGTAGGTCAGGTAAGCAAAACGCCACCTGACAAATAAGTTTTCACCGCTGTAGAGGATGATCCCCATGGATGCCGTTAAAAAGAGACACTGGTGGCAAAGTCCGCAACTCACATGGTCTGTGATTGGCTTACTGTGCCTGCTGGTGGGTTACCTTGTTGTTTTGATGTACGCCCAGGGGGAGTACCTGTTCGCCATCATGACGCTGATTTTAAGCTCAGTTGGCCTGTATATTTTCGCTAATCGCAAGGCGTATGCCTGGCGCTATGTCTATCCCGGCCTCGCCGGTATGGGCCTGTTTGTCCTGTTTCCGCTGATTTGTACTATCGCTATCGCGTTTACCAACTACAGCAGCACCAACCAGCTGACCTTTGAGCGCGCACAGCAAGTGCTGATAGATCGCTCCTTCCAGGCTGGCAAAGCCTATAATTTCACGCTGATCCCGGCGGGTGACGACTGGAAACTGGCGCTGATCGACGGCGAAAGCGGTAAAAATTACCTTTCTGACGCCTTTAAATTCGGCGGTGAGCAGAAGCTGACGTTAAAAGAAACCGACGCCCTGCCGGAAGGCGAGCGCGCCAACCTGCGCGTGATTACCCAGAATCGCACCGCGCTGAACCAGCTGACCGCGGTGTTGCCTGATGACAGCAAAGTCATCATGAGTTCGCTGCGCCAGTTCTCCGGTACCCAGCCGCTGTATACGCTGGGCGAAGATGGGGTACTGACCAACAATCAGACCCACGTCAAATACCGTCCGAACAACGATGTCGGCTTCTACCAGTCAATTAACGCCGACGGTAGCTGGGGCAATGAGAAGCTGAGTCCGGGCTACACTGTGACTATCGGCTGGGACAACTTTACCCGCGTCTTCCACGATGAAGGCATTCAGAAACCGTTCTTCGCGATTTTCGTCTGGACGGTGGTGTTCTCGGTCCTGACCGTAGTGCTGACCGTGGCAGTGGGGATGATCCTCGCCTGCCTGGTACAATGGGAAGCGCTGAAAGGCAAAGCGATTTATCGCGTCCTGCTGATTCTGCCGTACGCCGTACCGTCGTTTATTTCGATTCTGATTTTCAAAGGGCTGTTCAACCAGAGCTTTGGTGAAATCAACATGATGCTCAGCACCCTGTTCGGCATTAAGCCGGCCTGGTTTAGCGACCCGACCACCGCGCGCACCATGATCATCATCGTCAACACCTGGCTGGGCTACCCGTACATGATGATCCTGTGCATGGGGCTGCTGAAGGCGATTCCGGACGATCTGTACGAAGCGTCGGCAATGGATGGCGCCGGCCCGTTCCAGAACTTCTTTAAAATTACCTTCCCGCTGCTGATTAAGCCGCTGACGCCGCTGATGATCGCCAGCTTTGCCTTTAACTTTAACAACTTCGTCCTGATTCAGTTGTTGACCAACGGTGGTCCGGACCGTCTCGGCACCACCACCCCGGCCGGTTATACCGACCTGCTGGTGAGCTACACCTATCGCATCGCCTTTGAAGGCGGCGGCGGTCAGGACTTCGGCCTGGCGGCGGCTATCGCAACGCTTATCTTCCTGCTGGTTGGCGCGTTAGCGATTGTGAATCTGAAAGCCACGCGCATGAAGTTTGATTAATTGGAATTACCAGGCGTTATTGGCGCGGACAGTTTGGACTCGGCCAGCGCGGAAGAACCGGAGCGTACACGTAGTACGTGAGGATTCTGAGCACTGCCCGAGTTCAAAATGGCAAGCAAAATAGCCTGGAGCGAAGTCAAGGGGAGTAAAATTACAATGGCTATGGTCCAACCCAAATCTCAAAAGCTGCGTCTCTTTACCACGCATCTTCTGTTACTGATTTTCATCGCCGCGATTATGTTTCCGCTGCTGATGGTTATCGCTATCTCGCTGCGCGAAGGCAACTTCGCCACCGGCAGCCTGATCCCGGAGACCATCTCCTGGGAACACTGGCGCCTGGCGTTAGGCTTCAGCGTGGAGCATGCGGATGGCCGCGTCACGCCGCCGCCGTTCCCGGTGCTACTGTGGCTGTGGAACTCGATTAAGGTCGCCGGGATCACCGCGATCGGTATCGTCGCCCTCTCCACCACCTGCGCTTACGCTTTCGCCCGTATGCGCTTCCCGGGGAAAGCGACCCTGCTGAAAGGGATGCTGATTTTCCAGATGTTCCCGGCAGTGCTGTCGCTGGTAGCCCTGTACGCGTTGTTTGACCGCCTGGGCCAGTACATCCCGTTTGTCGGCCTTAACACCCACGGCGGCGTGATCTTCGCTTATATGGGCGGTATCGCGCTGCACGTCTGGACGATTAAAGGCTACTTCGAAACCATCGATGGTTCGCTGGAAGAAGCGGCGGCGCTGGATGGCGCGACCCCATGGCAGGCCTTCCGCCTCGTGCTGCTGCCGCTGTCGGTGCCGATTCTGGCGGTGGTGTTTATTCTGTCGTTCATCGCAGCCATCACCGAAGTGCCCGTCGCCTCGCTGCTGCTGCGCGATGTGAACAGCTATACCCTGGCGGTAGGTATGCAACAGTATCTCAACCCGCAGAACTATCTGTGGGGCGACTTCGCCGCCGCGGCGGTGCTCTCCGCCATCCCGATCACGGTGGTCTTCCTGCTGGCGCAGCGCTGGCTGGTTAACGGCCTGACGGCGGGCGGGGTGAAAGGTTAAGTTTTTTTGTAACACCGGCCCCAAATTTCAGAGGAGGGCCGACGGTCTAGCCGCAATACACGACCCCAACCGGGTATTGTTGCCGTCGCCCTCAGCTGAAAAAGTAAGGTCAATGCCACTGCTATCCTCAACTGGACCCTACATAAATTCTATTTGTGACTGTTGGTCAGCGGCCCTGGAGGCCGCTTTTTTTTATTCGCGTTTCAGGCGATTGGAGTTACACAGCCAGAGCGTAATCACCAGGATCAGGATCGCCGCGGAGTAAATGAGCACCGCCAGCGGCGATTCATGATCGATGATGATCAGACGCACAATCGCGGTGATACCGATATAGACGAAATAGCGCAGCGGAAAGTGGAACCCCGACTGAAAATACTTGACGATCAGCGCGATAAACTCGAAGTAGAGGAAGTAAACCACCAGACCTTCCACCAGCCGGTATTTACTGGTTGGCTCCGGGGTAAAGAGGACATCGGCCAGATGCAGCGTCTCTTTACCGAGGAAGACGATCAAAATAATCCCCAGACACAACAGCCCAAGATTTAAAACCGTTTGCATCGCAGTGGCGATAAAATTCACCAGAGGGCGATAAACCGACGACATACATTCACCTCATCATTATGATTCTTTGAGACCTGTATAACGCAAAAATGTGATCCAGATCGATATTATTCGCTAACTTTTTGCCACCCTCGGCCAGGATGTAACAATCACAGGCCAGACGGACGGGGTAAAAAGGAAACAACCATGCTAAAAATTCGTACCGCACTGGCAGAGGATGCGGCTTTGCTCAACGAAATGGGTAATGCCAGCTATCGCCATCACTTTGCTCACCACTGGCATAACGCCGATGAGCTGGCGCATTACCTGCAACAAGAGTATTCCCTGGCCTCTTTGCAACGTAGCCTGACCGATTCGCAGTGCTGTTGGTTGATTGCTGAAGCCCCCCACCCTGTCGGCTTTGCTAAGTACACCTGTTGTCAGGCGTTGAGTGCCGAAGGTCCGTCCGGCACGCTGCTGCACAAGCTCTATCTGCTGCCGGGTGAGACCGGCCACCGCTACGGCGAGCAGATATTTCACGCCGTCGAGACGCGAGCAAAAACGGCCGGTGAAAGCTGGCTGTGGCTGGAGGTACTCGCTGATAATCCCGCCGCGCGCCGTTTTTACCAACGCCAGGGGATGCAGCACGTGAAAGATGTCACCTTTCATTCCGCCAGCCAGCAAAGCACCTTACATATTCTGGCCAAACCAATCTGAGAGGCAGTATGCATACCCTTCGGGAAACGGCGATCCGCAACGTCACCAGCGGCGAAAACGTGGTGATCTACCAGCCCGCCAACCTCTACGACTGTATCCTTGGCGATAACGTGTTCGTCGGGCCATTCGTTGAGATCCAGGGCAATACCCGCATCGGCGCAAACAGTAAAATTCAATCCCACACCTTTATCTGCGAGTACGTCACCATCGGCCAGCGCTGCTTTATCGGTCACGGCGTGATGTTTGCCAACGACCTTTTCCGCGATGGCAAACCAAACGCCGACCGCGCCAGCTGGGGGCGGATCGAGATTGGCGATGACGTGTCGATCGGCAGCGGCGCCACGATTCTGGCCGTCAGCATCTGCGATGGGGTGGTGATTGGCGCGGGCAGTGTGGTCACAAAGTCCATTACCGAGAAAGGGGTGTGGGCAGGGAATCCGGCAAGGCTGTTGCGGCGGCTATAAATAAGAATGCCGACCAAAGGGTCGGCATTCCGTCTTAGCTGCGCATGCGTTATGCGCGCCAGGCTTTATAACGGTTAATCAGGCCGTTAGTAGAGCTGTCGTGGCTGCTAACTTCGCTGCCGTCTTTCAGCTCCGGCAGGATGCGGTTAGCCAGCTGTTTGCCGAGCTCAACGCCCCACTGGTCAAAGGTGAAGATGTTGAGGATCGCGCCCTGGGTGAAGATTTTGTGCTCGTACAGGGCAATCAGCGCCCCGAGGCTGAACGGGGTGATCTCACGCAGCAGGATGGAGTTGGTCGGGCGGTTGCCTTCGAACACTTTGAACGGCACCACGTGCTCCAGAGTCGCCGGATCTTTACCCTGATCGCGATATTCCTGCTCGACCACTTCACGGGATTTACCGAAGGCCAGGGCCTCGGTCTGGGCGAAGAAGTTGGACAGTAGCTTCGGATGATGGTCGGACAGCGGGTTGTGGGTGATAGCCGGAGCGATGAAATCGCACGGTACCATTTTGGTCCCCTGGTGGATCAGCTGATAGAACGCGTGCTGGCCGTTGGTGCCCGGCTCGCCCCAGATGATCGGGCCAGTCTGGTAGTCCACCGCGTGGCCGTTACGATCAACATACTTACCGTTGGACTCCATGTTGCCCTGCTGGAAGTAAGCGGCAAAGCGGTGCATGTACTGGTCGTACGGCAGAATCGCTTCGGTTTCTGCACCGAAGAAGTTGTTGTACCAGATACCGATCAGCGCCAGCAGTACCGGCAGGTTTTTTTCCGCCGGGGTGGTGGAGAAGTGCTTATCCATTGCATGCGCGCCGGACAGCAGCTCAACGAAGTTGTCGAAGCCCACGGAGAGAATAATGGACAGGCCAATCGCTGACCACAGGGAGTAACGGCCACCCACCCAGTCCCAGAATTCGAACATGTTGGCGGTGTCGATACCGAATTCGCCAACCGCTTTCGCGTTGGTGGAGAGCGCGGCGAAGTGTTTTGCCACGTGCTTGTCGTCGCCCGCGGTCGCCAGGAACCAGTCGCGCGCGCTGTGGGCGTTGGTCATGGTCTCCTGAGTGGTGAAAGTCTTGGACGCCACCAGGAACAGGGTGGTTTCCGGGTTGACGTTCTTCAGCACTTCGGCGATGTGGGTGCCATCGACGTTAGAGACAAAGTGCATGTTGAGGTGGTTTTTGTACGGACGCAGCGCTTCGGTCACCATAAACGGACCAAGATCGGAGCCGCCGATACCGATATTCACCACGTCGGTGATCGGTTTGCCGGTATAGCCTTTCCAGCTACCGGAGATAATCGCTTCGGAGAAGGTTTTCATCTTCTCCAGCACGGCGTTCACTTCCGGCATCACATCTTTACCATCAACCACAATCGGCGTATTGCTGCGGTTGCGCAGCGCGACGTGCAGTACCGCACGGTCTTCCGTACGGTTGATCTTCTCGCCAGAGAACATCGATTTAATGGCGCCTGCCAGGTCAGTCTCTTTCGCCAGGTCCTGCAGTTTAGCCAGCGTCTCTTCGGTGATGCGGTTTTTGGAGAAATCCACCAGCATCAGATCGTCGAACGTCGCGGAAAACTTGGAAAAACGGTCGCTATCTTTAGCGAACAGCTCGCTGATAGTGACATCTTTCATTTCGTCGAAGTGTTTCTGTAATGCCTGCCAGGCAGAGGTCTGCGTTGGGTTGATGTTTTTCATTAGCAATACTCTTCTGATTTGAGATTGTGACTTCGGTCGATTGTAGCGCCGGTGACGGAAAATTGTGATGATTTTTGTGACTTGTCCCTGACGCGGGTCAGGAATCGGGTCAAAACGGAGTAAAAAGCCCCATTAGTATAGCTATCATAAGGCTTTTTTCTGTTAGCCGCAGGGGCATGAAAAATCCGCATAACCGCAGCGTTGACATAGCTGGTGTTAAGCCTTTATATATCCGCAGTGCCTACGTATTAGTAGGTATCTATTGCTCGCGCATTTCACGCTACAGCGAAAGGGTATTCGTGGGGGATATAATGTCCCGGCTCCCCCGGCCAGGTGAAAGACGTCGGTAATTGCCAGAAGAGGTGCGTTGCCCAGGTAACCGTATTGGAGGAACCAGTCCGGGGAAAATACGTGAGGGGGAGCAACGCCGAGGTGAAAGAGCGTCTGGTCGCGCTCCTCACCGGCCACAGGGGCTGAATCCCCTGGGTTGTCACCAGAAACGTTCGCAGTCGGGCGTTTCATACCCGAACACCTCAGCGCCCAGAGCGGTGAGTCGGGTCTACAAGGTGGAGCACTTCTGGGTGACATCGTAGTTGTTTATCACTCTGCGCCACCCTGTTTATCGCTCTTCCCTTGTGCCATGGCTGAATAATTTGGCCTGGCTTATTAAGACATTTTGTTGCGATCCGGCGGCGTCCAGCCCCTGCCAGGATCGGTGGTCAGGAATCGTTTTAATAAGTCAGGCCCCCTGACACGAGGTTGTTATGACAGATCTAGTCGTCGCCAAATTTGGCGGCACCAGCGTTGCTGATTTTGACGCGATGAACCGCAGCATTGATGTGGCGCTGCTCGATGCCAATACCCGTATTGTTGTGCTCTCCGCCTCTGCCGGCGTGACCAACATTCTGGTGGCCTTAGCGGGCGGGCTGGAACCCACCGAACGTTTTTCCCAGCTGGATGCCCTGCGCCAGATCCAGTTCAATATTCTGGAGCGTTTGCGCTATCCCAACGTGATCCGCGAAGAGATTGAGCGCCTGCTGGAAAATATCACCACGCTGGCAGAAGCCGCCGCGCTCGCCTCCTCCACCGCCCTGACCGACGAACTGGTCAGCCATGGCGAACTGATGTCCACCCTGCTGTTTGTGGAAATTCTGCGTGAGCGCGGTATCCAGGCGCAGTGGTTTGACGCCCGTAAGGTGCTGCGTACCAACGATCGTTTTGGCCGCGCCGAACCGGATATCGCCGCCGTCGCCGAACTGACCCAGCAGCAGCTGGCGCCACGCCTGGCGGAAGGCCTGGTGGTAACCCAGGGCTTTATCGGCAGCGAAGCGAAAGGCCGCACCACCACTCTCGGCCGCGGCGGCAGCGATTATACCGCCGCTCTGCTCGGCGAAGCGCTGCATGCCACCCGTGTCGATATCTGGACCGATGTCCCGGGGATCTATACGACCGACCCGCGCGTCGCGCCAGCGGCGAAACGCATCGACGTCATCGCCTTTGAAGAGGCGGCGGAAATGGCCACCTTTGGCGCCAAAGTGCTGCACCCGGCGACCCTGCTGCCTGCCGTGCGCAGCGATATCCCGGTGTTTGTCGGCTCCAGTAAAGAGCCTAAAGCGGGCGGTACGCTGGTATGTAAAACCACCGAGAACCCGCCGCTGTTCCGCGCGCTGGCGCTGCGTCGCCGCCAGACGTTACTGACGCTGCACAGCCTGAATATGCTGCACTCCCGCGGCTTCCTCGCCGAAGTGTTCGGTATTCTGGCGCGCCATAACATCTCCGTCGATTTGATCACCACCTCCGAAGTGAGCGTGGCCCTGACCATGGACACCACCGGCTCAACCTCTGCGGGCGATACCCTGCTGACCCAGGCGCTGCTGACCGAGCTCTCCTCGCTGTGTCGCGTGGAAGTGGAGGAAGACCTGGCGCTGGTGGCCCTGATTGGCAATGAGCTGTCGAAAGCCTGCGGCGTAGGCAAAGAGGTCTTTGGCGTCCTCGAGCCGTTTAACATCCGCATGATTTGCTATGGCGCCTCCAGCCACAACCTCTGCTTCCTGGTGCCTGGCGCCGATGCGGAGAAAGTTGTGCAGAAGCTGCATCATAATTTGTTTGAATAAAATTCATTAGCACGATAAACAATACCTATAGCCGGGCTCGAACCCGGCTTTTTTATAACAACATCAACACAACCAGCTGACCTGCTCGCCGCCCCATCGGGATGGCGCGGCCCGGTTCGCGTATCGCAAGGAACACAACATGCTCGCAACTTTGACGCGGCTGTTCCCGTTATGGGCACTGCTGCTCTCCGTTCTGGCCTATTACACCCCCACCACCTTCACCCCGATTGGCCCATGGGTCACCACCCTGCTGATGCTGATCATGTTCGGTATGGGCGTCCATCTGAAGCTGGAAGATTTCAAACGCGTCCTGTCGCGCCCGGCGCCGGTCGCTGCGGGGATCTTTCTCCATTATCTGGTGATGCCGCTCGCCGCCTGGCTGCTGGCGCTGCTGTTTCATATGCCGCCGGAGCTTTCCGCCGGGATGGTGCTGGTCGGCAGCGTCGCCAGCGGAACCGCCTCCAACGTCATGATCTTTCTGGCAAAAGGGGATGTGGCGCTGTCGGTAACCATCTCCTCAGTTTCCACGCTGGTTGGCGTGGTCGCGACACCGCTGCTCACCCGTCTGTACGTCGACGCGCATATTCAGGTCGACGTCATGGGCATGTTGCTCAGCATTCTGCAGATTGTGGTCATCCCCATCGCGCTGGGACTGATTGTCCATCATCTGCTGCCGAAGGTGGTGAAAGCGGTGGAGCCGTTCCTGCCCGCCTTCTCGATGGTGTGCATTCTGGCGATCATCAGCGCGGTGGTGGCGGGTTCCGCCGCCCATATTGCCTCCGTCGGCCTGGTGGTGATTATCGCGGTGATCCTGCATAACACTATTGGTCTGCTTGGCGGGTACTGGGGCGGACGTCTGTTTGGTTTTGATGAATCCACCTGCCGTACGCTGGCGATCGAGGTGGGGATGCAGAACTCCGGCCTGGCGGCCGCGCTGGGTAAAATTTACTTCGGCCCGCTGGCGGCGCTGCCGGGCGCGCTGTTCTCCGTCTGGCATAACCTGTCCGGTTCGCTGCTGGCCGGGTACTGGTCAGGAAAGCCCATCGCCAAAAAAGCCGACAAGCGCTGAGCGTGATACGTCCGGGCGCAGGCCCGGACGTGTGCGTTATCCAATCTGCAAACGTACTGGTTTACCTAACTTCATTAACATCATGACTAACGCATCCAGGGTAAACTTACTGGTTTTCTGGTTGACCACATCTGAAATACGCGGGCGCGAAATGCTCAACTTCGCGGCAGCATCGGCCTGCTTCAATTGATGTTCATCTATCCACTCAGCGATTTCCTGCATTAACTGTCGTTTAAGCGCTATCAACTGCTCAACTTCTTTTTCCGCTTGTCCCCGAAGCTGCTCTGCGTCAGCATCATCAAAGCCCAGTTCACTGAATATATTGCTCTCTTCAGAGGTCACATGACGGATACCATCCACACTCTTACGATTCATTTATGACTCCTGTGTTCCTGCTGTATAACCTGCAAACGGCTTCTGACAATCTGTTTTCGTGTTCGGCGGTACGCCGCGTCTTTTTGTTAAAACAGTGCAGGACATATATCGCCTCTGCAAAACGGGCCAGATAAATTACCCGATATGCACCGGAAAAGTGGCGCAGGCGGATTTCTTCAACGCCCCGCCCCAGTTGAGGCATCGCTTTCCAGTCCGCAGCCTCTAAACCCGACTGTAAACGATAAAGCTGGAATCCGGCATCTCTGCGGACATCCTCAGGAAACTGGCGCAGATCGTCAAAGGAAGAGCCCATCCAGACGATACGCCTTAATCTCTGTTGCTGATTGAGCATACCACATCCTTGTATAAAATTTTATACATCACCCGCCCAAAATTTGTCGTCGTTGGACGGGAGACGTGCCATTACCCTAAGCCAGACCCGTTCACTGGTCACGAACGAGGGAAATATTCTGCGAGGCGCTTTCCGGATGCGTTCTATTTTGCGCTGATTGCCGTACACTGGGTGCTCTGGTCTGACTGAGGGCACCACCATGGCACTCCCCCGTATTACACAAAAAGAGATGACCGAGCGCGAACAGCGCGAATTGAAAACGCTGCTTGACCGCGCGCGTATTGCGCATGGCCGCCCGCTGAGCAATGCGGAAACGAACAGCGTGAAAAAGGAATATATCGATAAGCTGATGGCGCAGCGTGAAGCGGAAGCGAAGAAAGCCCGCCAGGTGAGAAAACAGCAGGCTTACAAAACGGACAAGGAAGCGACCTTTTCCTGGTCGGCGAATACGCCGACCCGCGGCAGGCGTTAACGCCCTTTCTTTTTACGTCCCGGCTGGGTGAAACGTTTCCCGTTACCAGCCGGGCGACCCTTATCGTTGCTATTTTCCATCTTCACCACCGGGCGCTTGATCCCGGGAGTCGCCGCTTTGGCCTTCGGCCTGGCTTTCGGCTTCGCTTCGGAAGAGGAATTTTCAATCAGCTTGAACAGGTCGATCAGCTCGTCATCGGTTAGATCACGCCATTCACCCAAGGGGATCCCCGTCAGGCTCACGTTCATGATCCGCGTACGCTCAAGCTTCGTCACTTCATAGCCAAAGTGCTCGCACATACGCCGGATCTGGCGATTCAGCCCCTGCACCAGAGTGATGCGGAAAACGAACGGCGCCTCTTTCTTCACCTTACATTTTTTCGTCACCGTCCCGAGAATCGGCACCCCTGCGCCCATGCCGCGAATAAACTCATCAGTCACCGGCTTATCGACCGTCACCAGATACTCTTTTTCATGGTCGTTGCCGGCGCGCAGGATCTTGTTCACCAGATCGCCGTGGTTGGTGAGGAAGATCAGCCCCTGAGAATCTTTATCCAGACGGCCGATAGGGAAGATACGCTTGCTGTGGTTGACGAAGTCGACAATGTTGTCACGCTCGCCATCTTCGGTGGTGCTCACAATACCGACCGGCTTATTCAGCGCAATCAGCACCAGATCATCCGCTTCACGCGGCTCAATCAACCGTCCGTTCACTTTGACCAGGTCACCAGGCTTCACCTGATCGCCAATAGTGGCGCGCTTGCCATTGATAAAGACGTTGCCTTGTTCAATAAAGCGGTCCGCTTCGCGACGCGAGCAGATGCCGCTTTCACTGATGTATTTATTTAATCGGGTTGATGAGTCGGGCAGCATAGATTCTCCTGTAAAAGCGAAATATACCCTACCTTGTGGGCGAGAAAAAAGATGTGCCTTTGCGCCCTCCGGCGCAAGGTGTGATCGACTACGCCTTTTTTCACAAAAGTGTCCCGCTCAACGTCTGGCAACTTTGCGTAATGAAATATCACAGAATCAGCGGCTTAGCGCGCAATGCACAAAGGTGCCAACAACCCACTATTGATAACGCAAATGTGCAAGATTATTCGCCAGATTAGGGTGATGAAATAAAAGAAAATCCCTTTAAACGGCGGCTCTAATAGGGTTATATCAGATCAACAGCACAAACCCGCGATTTGCACAAATGTGCAGGAGCCAGCAGATGACTATGGAAAATAGCGATGATATCCGGTTGATTGTCAAAATCGCCCAGCTCTATTACGAGCAGGATATGACCCAGGCGCAAATCGCTCGCGAGCTGGGGATCTATCGCACCACCATTAGTCGCCTGCTGAAGCGCGGCCGCGAGCAGGGCATTGTCACCATTGCCATCAACTATGACTACAACGAGAACCTGTGGCTCGAACAACAGCTCAAGCAAAAATTTGGTCTGAAAGAGGCGGTGGTTGCCAGTAGCGATGGGCTGCTGGAAGAAGAACAGCTGAGCGCGATGGGCCAGCATGGCGCCCTGCTTGTCGATCGGTTGCTGGAACCCGGCGATATTATCGGTTTTTCATGGGGCCGCGCCGTGCGTTCGCTGGTGGAGAACCTGCCGCAGGCCAGCCACTCACGCCAGGTGATCTGCGTCCCCATCATCGGCGGGCCTTCCGGTAAACTGGAGAGCCGCTACCATGTGAACACGTTAACCTACGGTGCGGCAGCCAGGCTGAAAGCGGAATCCCACCTTGCCGATTTTCCAGCCCTGCTGGATAACCCGCTGATCCGCAACGGCATCATGCAGTCCCAGCACTTTAAAACCATCTCATCCTACTGGGACAGTCTGGATGTCGCGCTGGTGGGTATTGGTTCACCGGCCATTCGCGACGGCGCAAACTGGCACGCCTTCTACGGCAGCGAAGAGAGCGACGATCTCAACGCCCGCCACGTCGCCGGGGATATCTGCTCGCGTTTCTACGATATTAACGGCGGGTTAGTCGATACCAATATGAGCGAAAAAACGCTGTCGATCGAAATGGCGAAGCTGCGCCAGGCGCGTTATTCCATCGGCATCGCCATGGGGCAAGAGAAATACTCGGGCATTCTTGGCGCATTGCACGGACGCTATATTAATTGTCTGGTGACAAACAGAGAAACAGCTGAATTATTACTGAAATAACACACAGGATATGATTTCACGCAGCACGCGCTGCGGGGGATCCCTTTATCTAAAGAAATGGGAGAGCATAATGAATACCTGGTTAAATTTAAAAGATAACGTCATTATCGTAACCGGTGGCGCCTCAGGAATTGGGCTGGCCATTGTCGATGAATTATTATCCCAAGGCGCTCATGTCCAGATGATTGATATTCACGGCGGCGATCGCCATCACAATGGCGATAATTATCATTTCTGGCCGACGGATATTTCCAGCGCGACAGAGGTACAGCAGACTATCGATGCCATTATTCAGCGCTGGTCGCGTATTGATGGCCTGGTCAATAACGCCGGCGTGAATTTCCCACGTTTATTAGTCGACGAAAAAGCACCGGCCGGCCGCTATGAATTAAACGAAGCCGCTTTTGAAAAAATGGTCAATATCAACCAGAAAGGGGTGTTTTTCATGTCGCAGGCGGTGGCACGTCAAATGGTCAAACAGCGCGCCGGGGTGATTGTCAATGTTTCGTCGGAGAGCGGTCTGGAAGGCTCTGAAGGTCAAAGCTGCTACGCCGCCACCAAGGCCGCGCTCAATAGCTTTACCCGCTCCTGGTCTAAAGAATTGGGTAAATATGGGATCCGTGTGGTCGGCGTTGCGCCGGGGATCCTCGAAAAAACCGGCCTGCGGACGCCGGAATATGAAGAGGCGCTGGCCTGGACGCGCAATATCACCGTCGAGCAACTTCGCGAGGGATATACCAAAAACGCCATTCCCATCGGGCGGGCGGGAAAACTCTCGGAAGTCGCTGATTTTGTTTGCTATCTCTTGTCATCACGCGCCAGCTACATCACCGGAGTCACCACTAACATTGCCGGCGGAAAAACGCGCGGTTAAGGAGGCAGTATGGTTCACGCTATCTTCTGCGCCCACGGCCAGCTGGCCGGGGCCATGCTTGATTCGGTACGCATGGTCTACGGCGAGGTTAACGTCAGCGCCGTCGCGTTTGTCCCCGGCGAAAACGCGGCGGATATCGCCATTAACCTGGAAAAGTTAGTAAGCGCACACATCGATGAGGAGTGGGTCATCGCGGTAGATTTGCAGTGCGGAAGCCCATGGAATGCCGCAGCCGGTCTGGCAATGCGTCACCCGCAGATCCGGGTGATTAGCGGCCTGTCGCTGCCGCTGGCGCTTGAGCTGGTGGATAACCAGCATACCCTGAGCGCCGATGACTTATGTCAGCATCTGCAAACCATTGCCAGCCAGTGCTGTGTGGTCTGGCAGCAGCCAGAAACCGTTGAGGAGGAGTTCTGATGCATATTACGCTCGCCCGTATTGATGACCGACTCATTCATGGGCAGGTCACCACCGTCTGGTCAAAAGTCGCTAACGCCCAGCGGATAATTATCTGCAATGACGAGGTATTTAACGATGAAGTTCGCCGGACCCTGTTGCGCCAGGCGGCACCGCCAGGCATGAAGGTAAATGTTGTCAGTCTGGAAAAGGCGGTAGCGGTCTATCATAACCCGCAATATCAGGATGAGACCGTCTTTTATTTATTTACCAATCCACACGATGTTTTAACGATGGTGCGCCAGGGCGTGCAGATCGCCACGTTAAATATTGGTGGTATGGCCTGGCGCCCCGGAAAAAAACAGCTAACCAAAGCCGTTTCTTTGGATCCGCAGGATATTCAGGCATTCCGTGAACTCGATAAACTGGGCGTAAAACTCGATTTACGCGTGGTCGCATCAGACCCGTCAGTTAATATTCTCGACAAAATTAACGAAACGACTTTCTGCGAATAAAAAATAGCGCCTGTTGTGATATGCCGTAGCAGGCAGGATAACTCACACCTTAAAGGTCAAAATTATGGAAATTAGTACCCTACAAATAATAGCCATATTTATTTTTTCCTGTATTGCCGGAATGGGCAGCGTGCTGGACGAATTTCAGACCCATCGACCCCTTATCGCCTGTACCGTAATTGGCCTCATCCTGGGTGATTTAAAAACCGGGGTTATGCTCGGCGGCACGCTGGAGTTGATCGCCCTCGGCTGGATGAACGTGGGGGCTGCACAGTCACCAGATTCGGCGCTGGCCAGCATTATCTCCGCCATTCTGGTGATTGTGGGCCACCAGAGCATTGCCACCGGCATCGCCATTGCCCTGCCGGTGGCCGCCGCCGGGCAGGTGCTGACCGTTTTCGCTCGCACCATTACCGTGGTGTTCCAGCACGCCGCGGACAAAGCGGCCGAGGAGGCGCGCTTTCGCACCATCGACCTGCTGCATGTCTCCGCGCTGGGGGTGCAGGCGCTGCGCGTGGCAATTCCGGCGCTGGTGGTCTCTCTGTTCGTTAGCGCGGACATGGTCAGCAGTATGCTTAGCGCGATCCCGGAATTCGTCACCCGCGGTCTGCAGATTGCCGGCGGTTTTATTGTCGTCGTGGGCTACGCGATGGTGCTGCGAATGATGGGCGTGAAGTACCTGATGCCCTTCTTTTTCCTCGGTTTTCTCGCTGGTGGTTATCTCGACCTCAGCCTGCTGGCTTTCGGCGGCGTGGGCGTCATCATCGCGCTGATCTACCTCCAGCTCAATCCGCAGTGGCGTAAGGCTGAACCCGCCGCCTCCACCGCCCCCTCTGCACCCGCCCTTGACCAGCTTGACGACTAACGGAGCCGAAAATGGAACAGAAAAAAATCACGCAAGGCGACCTGGTGAGCATGTTTCTCCGCTCCAACCTCCAGCAGGCCTCCTTTAACTTCGAACGTATTCATGGCCTGGGATTTTGCTACGACATGATCCCGGCGATCAAACGCCTGTATCCGCTCAAAGCCGATCAGGTCGCGGCGCTGAAGCGTCATCTGGTGTTCTTTAATACCACGCCGGCGGTATGCGGCCCGGTGATCGGCGTCACCGCCGCCATGGAGGAGGCTCGGGCCAACGGCGCGGCCATTGACGATGGCGCTATTAACGGCATCAAGGTGGGTCTGATGGGCCCGCTGGCAGGCGTCGGCGACCCGCTGGTCTGGGGCACGCTGCGGCCGATTACCGCGGCCCTCGGCGCCTCGCTGGCCCTCTCCGGCAATATTCTGGGGCCTTTGTTATTTTTCTTTATTTTCAACGCGGTGCGATTGGCAATGAAGTGGTACGGCCTGCAGCTGGGCTTCCGTAAGGGGGTCAATATCGTCAGCGATATGGGCGGTAACCTGCTGCAGAAGCTGACCGAAGGCGCCTCCATTCTCGGCCTGTTTGTCATGGGGGTGCTGGTGACCAAATGGACCACCATCAATGTGCCGCTGGTGGTCTCCCAAACGCCCGGTGCTGACGGCGCCACCGTCACCATGACCGTCCAGAACATCCTCGATCAGCTCTGCCCCGGCCTGCTGGCGCTGGGCCTGACGCTACTGATGGTGCGTCTGCTGAATAAGAAAGTGAATCCAGTCTGGCTGATTTTCGCCCTGTTCGGCTTAGGCATTATCGGCAACGCTCTCGGCTTTCTGTCCTGATTATTCCGCCCCGGCGATGCCGGGGTGACGTCAACAACATAGCCCCGAAAGATGAAGGGGATGAGGTGGTTTATGCAAACAACAACGGCCCTGCGCCTGTATGGCAAACGTGACCTGCGCCTGGAAACCTTTACCCTCCCGGCGATGCAGGACGATGAGATCCTCGCCCGGGTGGTCACTGACAGCCTGTGCCTTTCTTCATGGAAAGAGGCCAATCAGGGTGCCGCTCATAAAAAGGTGCCAGATGATGTGGCCACCAGGCCCATTATTATCGGCCATGAATTCTGCGGCGAAATCCTCGCCGTCGGTAAAAAGTGGCAGCATAAGTTTCAGCCTGGGCAGCGCTACGTGATCCAGGCCAACCTGCAGTTGCCCGACCGGCCCGACTGCCCCGGCTACTCATTCCCATGGATCGGTGGCGAAGCCACCCATGTGGTGATCCCCAATGAGGTGATGGCGCAGGATTGCCTGCTCACCTGGGAGGGGGATACCTGGTTTGAAGGATCGCTGGTCGAGCCGCTCTCCTGCGTCATTGGCGCCTTCAACGCCAACTATCATCTGCAGGAGGGGAGTTACAACCACGTGATGGGGATCCGTCCGCAGGGGCGCACCCTGATCCTGGGCGGGACGGGGCCAATGGGGCTGCTGGCCATCGACTATGCGCTACACGGCCCCATCAATCCTTCACTACTGGTAGTGACCGATACCAATAAGCCGAAGCTCAGCTACGCCCGCCGTCATTACCCCTCTGAGCCGCAGACGCTGATCCACTATCTCGACGGCCATGAGGCCAGTCGCGATACGCTGCTGGCGCTCAGCGGCGGCCATGGCTTCGACGATATCTTCGTGTTTGTGCCAAACGAACAGCTGATCACTCTGGCCTCCTCGTTGCTGGCCCCGGACGGCTGCCTGAATTTCTTTGCTGGCCCCCAGGATAAGCAATTCAGCGCCCCGATCAACTTCTACGACGTGCACTACGCCTTTACCCACTACGTCGGCACCTCCGGCGGCAATACTGACGATATGCGCGCCGCGGTGGCGCTGATGCAGGCGAAAAAGGTCCAGACGGCGAAAGTGGTCACCCATATTCTCGGCCTGAACGCCGCGGGCGAAACCACCCTCGATCTGCCTGCCGTCGGCGGGGGGAAAAAGCTGGTATATACCGGAAAAGCCTTCCCGCTCACGCCGCTTGGCGAGATCGCCGATCCCGAACTGGCAGCGATTGTGGCACGTCACCATGGGATCTGGTCCCAGGAGGCTGAAGCGTATCTGCTGGCCCACGCGGAGGATATTACGCATGATTAACCGCGATACGCTGCTGTGTATCTCTCTGGCGGGTCGCCCCGGCAACTTCGGCACCCGCTTTCATAACTATCTGTATGAAAAGCTGGGGTTGAACTATCTCTACAAAGCCTTTACGACAACGGATATTGAGGCGGCGGTAAAAGGGGTTCGCGCATTGGGTATCCGCGGCTGTGCGGTCTCCATGCCGTTTAAAGAGAGCTGCATACCGTTTCTTGACGCGATCGACCCGTCGGCAAAAGCCATCGACTCCGTCAACACCATCGTCAATGACGACGGGAAGTTAACCGGGCTAAACACCGATTACATCGCGGTTAAAAGCCTGATCGCCAGCCATCGGCTCGATACCAACGCCAGAGTGATGATTCAGGGTAGCGGCGGCATGGGGAAAGCCGTCATTGCCGCCTTCCGTGATGCCGGTTTTCGCGATGTGATCATTGCGGCCCGCAATCGCCAGCGCGGCCTGGCGCTGGCAAAACAGTATGGCTTTCAGTGGCAGCCCCTGCCGGAAGGGATCGCAGCTGAGATTCTGGTCAATGTTACACCGCTGGGCATGGCAGGGGGAGCGGAAAGCAACACGCTGGCGTTCAGCGAGGCCATGGTGGCCCAGGCCAGCGTCGTGTTTGACGTGGTCGCGTTGCCGGCGGAAACTCCGCTGATTCGCCTGGCGCAGCAACGGGGTAAGCAGACCATCAGCGGTGCGGAAGTTATTGCCCTGCAAGCCGTCGAGCAGTTTGCCCTTTATACCGGCGTACGGCCGGATAGCGCGCTGGTGGCAGAGGCCTCGGCGTTTGCCAGAAGCTAGTATGTCCCTCCCGGGAAGGCGTCAGCCACGTCCCGGGAGGGCTACCTCGCCAGAAAAGAAGCGACATAAACGGAAATCTCAGTAGTCATCTCGTTCGTCGTCTTCATCCGGCTGCTCCATCACGCTGTAGGCCACCGAGCAGAACAGGCTGTTCAGACGCTTCATATCCCCCAGCAGCGCCAGGTGCAACGTACTGGTTTCGATACTCTGCACGTTCTGCTGATGCAGACGGTCAACGTGCGCATGCGAGTAACGGCGGTTAAGAATGCGGAACCGGTGTTTGCTGCGCCGCAGACGGCGGGCGCTGGGTACATCGCTGGAGAAGAAGACCGACATCGCCAGCTGCAGATTGCTGAGCAGCAGATCGTACAGCGCATCCAGCTCCTTTAACCCTTCCACCGAGAAGGCGCGTCGTGCCGCCAGTGATTTATCGGCGATCTCGCTGCCCATCCGCTCGACGATATCGGACGCCTGCTCGAGGTTTAACGACATTTCAATGATTTCCGCCCAGCGCCGGGATTCCTCTTCCGCCAGCTCATCCTTTGGCATTCGCGCCAGATAGAGCTTAATGGCGGTGTAGAGTACGTTGATATCGTCCGCCATGCGGCGCAGCTCTTTCTCCTGACGCGGTTCGCCATGCATCACCTTATGCAGGCTCTCCAGCATCTGCTCCATCGCATCACCAATGCGCAGGGTCTCACGCGCGGCATTGGCCAGCGCCAGCGCCGGGGTGTCCAGCGCCGACGGGTCGAGATGCTTGGGTTTGAGATGGTTATCCAGCTCGGGCTCATCGTGAATCAGACGCTGGCACAGCTTCGCCATCGGCCCGGCGAAGGGCACCATCGCGATGCAGCGCAGCAGGTTGTAAAAGACGTGGAAGTAGATGACCAGTTCAGACTCCGCCAACGGCAGCTTGTGCATCACCGCGGCCAGCGGATGGACAAACGGCAGAATAATCAGGCTCCCCACCAGCTTAAACAGCAGGCTACCCAACGCCACGCGGCGCGCTGCCGCGTTCGCCGCGCTGTTGTTGAGCATCGCCAACAGCCCCGATCCCAGGTTGGCGCCAATCACCAGGCACAGCGCCACCGGGAAAGAGATCGCTCCCGCCGCGGTCAGCGTCGCGGTCAACAGCACTGCCGCCAGACTGGAGTAGCTGATGATCGCGAATACGGCGCCAATCAAGGCATCCAGCATGATATCGCCGGTCAGCGAGGCAAAAATCACCTGCACGCCGTTGGCCTGAGTAATGGGGTGGACGGCCTGAACAATCAGCTCCAGGGCCAGCAGGATCAGCCCCAGGCCGATCCCCACCCGCCCCAGCTGCCCGGCACGGGTTTGCTTGCGGCCAAGGAAGAAGATCACCCCGATAAATATCAGCAGCGGCGACAGCCACGACAGGTCGAAGGTCAGCACCCTCGCCATCAGCGCCGTCCCGACGTCAGCCCCCAGCACCATCACCAGCGCCGGCGTCAGGCCCACTAAATCCTGGGCAACAAACGAGGTCACCAGCATGGTGGTGGCATTGCTGCTTTGCACCAGCGCAGTGACGCCAAGACCCGCGCAGAAGGCGAGCGGCTTTTTCTCTACGCTGCTACTGAGAACGGTACGCAGGCGAGCGCCATAGACGCGCATCACCCCGGTACGCACGATATGCGTGCCCCACACCAGCAGAGCAACCGCGGACAACAGGTGTAGCAGAGTTAACACGGAATCAGCTTCTCCTTATCGTTATAGGTGTTCCGACGTTCTGGAACCTCTCTCAGTATAAGGGGTTAACCTCAATAAAGAGACAAGGCGCTCACAGAGCGCCTTGTTTGTTGTAAGGAAAGGTGACGATTTAGTCGGCATCATAGCCCAGATTAGGCGCTAACCAGCGTTCGACTTCCGCCGGGGTCATCCCTTTACGCAGCGCGTAGTCTTCGACCTGGTCGCGCTGGATCTGCGCCACGGCGAAGTACTTGCTGTCCGGATGGCTGAAATACCAGCCGGAAACCGATGCGCCCGGCCACATGGCGAACGATTCGGTGAGCTTCATGCCGGTATGGGCTTCCACGTCCAGCAGTTGCCAGATGGTGCCTTTTTCGGTGTGCTCCGGACAGGCCGGATACCCCGGCGCAGGGCGGATCCCCTGGTAGTTCTCACGGATAAGCTCCTCATTGCTGAGGTTCTCATTGGCCGCATACCCCCAGTAGACCTTGCGTACTTTCTCATGCAGATACTCGGCAAAGGCCTCCGCCAGACGATCGGCGATGGCCTTGATCATGATCTTGTTATAGTCATCATGCTGCGCTTCATAGGCGTCCGCCAGCGCGTCCTCTTCCAGGCCGCCGGTGACGGCGAAGGCGCCGATATAGTCCGCTTTGCCGCTCAGCTTCGGCGCGACGAAGTCGGCGAGGCAGTAGTTGGCGAAGCCGACCTTCTCCGTCTGCTGGCGCAGATGATGGCTCACCGTCAGCACGTGAGTGCGGGTTTCGTCGCGATAAATTTCAATATCGTCGCCGACGCGGTTGGCCGGGAACAACCCGACCACGCCACGCGGGTTCAGGGTTTTCTCTGCGCTGAGTTTATCCAGCAGCTCGTTGGCGTCTTTGAACAAGCGCTGTGCCTCTTCACCGACCACTTCATCTTCCAGAATCCGCGGGTATTTGCCCGCCAGCGACCAGGTCATGAAGAACGGCGTCCAGTCGATGTAGTTACGCAGCGTCTCGATGCTCGCTTCCACCTCCTGTATCCCCAGGCGATGGGCCACCGGCGGCGTGTAGCTCTCCCAGTCGAAGGCCAGATCGTTTTCCCGCGCCGCGGCCAGGGTTACCGGCGGGGTGCGCGGTTTTTTACGCCCATGCTGGATACGCACGGTCTCATACTCTTTGCGCGTGCGGGCGACAAAATCATCGCGCTGCGTCTCCGAGAGCAGCGCAGCCACCACCCCGACGGTGCGCGAGGCGTTCTGTACGTAAACGGTCGGTCCGCTGTAGTTCTGCTCGATTTTCACCGCCGTATGCGCTTTCGAGGTAGTCGCGCCGCCTATCAGCAGCGGGATGGTAAAGCCCTGGCGCTCCATCTCTTTCGCCACGTTGACCATCTCGTCCAGCGACGGGGTAATCAGCCCGGAGAGACCGATCAGATCCGCATTCACCTCTTTGGCGGTTTTGAGAATTTTGTCCGCCGGGACCATCACGCCAAGATCGATAATTTCGTAGTTATTGCACTGCAGCACCACGCCGACGATGTTTTTGCCAATGTCGTGAACGTCGCCTTTTACCGTGGCAATCACCATTTTACCGTTACTGGAGCCCTGCTCTTTGCTGGCTTCGATATAAGGTTCGAGGTAGGCCACCGCCTGTTTCATCACGCGGGCGGATTTCACCACCTGCGGCAGGAACATTTTGCCTTCGCCGAACAGATCGCCGACCACGTTCATGCCGTCCATCAGCGGCCCTTCAATCACCTCGATAGGACGTTCGGCCTGCTGACGCGCTTCTTCGGTGTCCTGTTCGATAAATTCAGTAATGCCCTTCACCAGCGAATATTCGAGACGCTTTTTCACCTCCCAGCTGCGCCATTCCGCCTGCTGGGCATTCGCGCCGTCGTCCGCTTTGCTGCCGCGATATTTTTCCGCCAGCTCAAGTAACCGTTCGGTACTGTCATCACGGCGATTCAGGATCACGTCTTCGACCGCGTCGCGCAGCTCGCCCGGGAGGTCATCATAGATGGCCAGCTGGCCGGCGTTGACGATCCCCATATCCATGCCGTTACGGATCGCATAGTAGAGGAACACGGCGTGGATCGCCTCACGTACCGGGTCATTGCCGCGGAACGAGAACGACACGTTGGAGACCCCGCCGGAGATCAGCGCATGCGGCAGCTCGCGTTTGATGTCTTCGCAGGCGCCGATAAAGTCCTGGGCATAGTTATTGTGCTCTTCAATACCGGTCGCCACCGCGAAGATATTCGGGTCAAAGATAATATCTTCCGGCGGGAAGCCGACCTCTTCGGTGAGAATTTTGTAGGCGCGACGGCAAATCTCAATTTTGCGTTCGCGGGTGTCGGCCTGGCCCACTTCGTCAAAGGCCATCACCACCACCGCGGCGCCGTAGCGGCGCACCAGCTTCGCATGGTGGATAAAGGATTCGACGCCCTCTTTCATCGAAATCGAGTTAACGATGCCTTTGCCCTGAATGCATTTCAAACCCTTTTCAATGACTTCCCACTTGGAGGAGTCGATCATGATCGGTACGCGGGCAATGTCCGGCTCGCCGGCAATCAGGTTGAGGAAGCGCACCATCGCCGCTTCCGCGTCGAGCATCCCCTCGTCCATGTTGATATCGATAATCTGCGCGCCGCTTTCCACCTGCTGACGGGCAACGTCCAGCGCTTCGCTGTACTTTTCTTCTTTAATCAGGCGCTTAAATTTCGCCGAGCCGGTGACGTTGGTACGTTCGCCGACGTTAACGAACAGGCTGTCGTCGCCGATGTTTAGCGGCTCCAGACCGGCGAGGCGGCAGGCCACCGGAATTTCCGGCAACTGACGCGGCGGCAGGCCCGCTACCGCCCGGCTCATGGCGGCGATATGTTCCGGAGTCGTACCGCAGCAGCCGCCAACGATATTAAGGAAACCGGCTTCCGCCCATTCGCGGATCTGCGCCGCCATGGTGTCGGCATCCAGATCGTATTCGCCGAAAGCGTTGGGCAGACCGGCGTTCGGATGCGCGGTGACATAGCATTCGGCGATGCGCGACAGCTCCTGAACATACTGGCGCAGCTCGTCCGGCCCGAGGGCGCAGTTCAGACCAAACGATAAGGCTTCGGCGTGGCGCAGCGAGTTATAGAAAGCTTCGGTGGTCTGCCCGGAAAGCGTGCGGCCGGAGGCGTCGGTAATGGTGCCGGAGATCATTAGCGGCAGGTCAACGCCCAGCGCCTCCAGCTCCTCTTTCACCGCATAGATGGCCGCTTTGGCGTTCAGGGTGTCAAATACCGTTTCAATCAGGATCAGATCCACACCACCTTCCACCAGCGCCCGGGTGGATTCGCGATAGGCGGCCACCAGCTGGTCAAAGGTAATATTACGGAACGCCGGATCGTTCACATCAGGCGAGATAGAGGCGGTACGGTTGGTCGGGCCAAGCACGCCCGCGACGTAGCGCGGTTTTTCCGGCGTGCGGGCCGTCCAGGCGTCGGCGCTGGCGCGGGCCAGCTTCGCCGCGGCAAAGTTGATCTCGGCCGACAGGGATTCCATCTGGTAATCCGCCATCGCGATGGTCGTCGAGTTAAAGGTGTTGGTCTCGATGATATCCGCGCCGGCCTCGAAGTAGGCGTCGTGGATCTCGCGGATCACCTCAGGCTTGCTGAGCACCAGCAGGTCATTGTTGCCTTTCAGGTCGCACGGCCAGTCAGCAAAGCGCTCACCGCGAAAGTCCTGCTCACTCAGACGATAGCCCTGGATCATGGTGCCCATGCCCCCATCCAGGACCAGAATACGTTCTTTTAACTGCTGATGCAGTTGCTCAACTTTGCTGCTCACACTTGCTCCCGACAACGCTCAACTCAGGCCAAATAGCCAACGAACCATACTGGCACAAACCACCGGAGCGGAAAAGACAACAACGGGCAATATGAGACATGTTCAGCTTCACTCCTCCGATGAGTCTGGTTGTGATTGCATTCTCGCCAAATAAAACGAAAATTATTTCCACGATACAGAAAAAGGAGACCGCGATGGCCATTACCCCCGTTCCCGCGAAACGCGGCAGAAAACCCGCGGCAGCCACCGCCCAGCAGGCTGGCGGTCAGGTTCAGTCGCTGACCCGCGGCCTGAAATTGCTCGAATGGATTGCCGAGTCCCACAGCAGCGTCGCGCTAACCGAACTGGCGCAGCAGGCGGGTCTGCCCAATTCAACCACCCACCGTCTGCTGACCACCATGCAGCAGCTGGGCTTCGTCCGCCAGGTGGGCGAGCTGGGCCACTGGGCCGTCGGGGCGCATGCTTTCGTGGTCGGCAGCAGCTTTCTACAAAGCCGCAATCTGCTGGCGATTGTCCATCCGATCCTGCGCCAGCTGATGGAAGATTCCGGTGAAACGGTGAATCTGGCGGTGCTCGACCAGAGCGACCATCAGGCGATCATTATCGACCAGGTGCAATGCACCCAGCTGATGCGGATGTCGGCGCCAATCGGCGGTAAACTGCCGATGCACGCTTCCGGCGCCGGGAAGGCGTTTCTCGCGCAACTGAGCGAAGAGCAGGTCACCAGTTTGCTGCATCGTAAAGGGCTTCATGCCTATACGCATGCCACGCTGGTCTCCCCGCTGCATCTGAAGGAAGATTTAGCCCAGACCCGCAAGCGGGGCTACTCTTTCGATGATGAGGAACACGCGCTCGGCCTGCGCTGTGTCGCCGCCTGCATTTACGATGAACATCGCGAACCGTTCGCGGCAATCTCCATCTCAGGCCCCATCTCGCGTATGACCGATGATCGGGTGACTGAGCTGGGCGCGCTGGTCATTAAGGCCGCGAAAGAGGTCACGCTGGCATACGGCGGGGTTAAATAAAGAAAATGCCCCAGAGGGGCATTTTAAGTAGGCCTGATAAGCGTAGCGCCATCAGGCAGATCGGCGCACCTTGCCGGATGGCGGCGTAAACGCCTTCTCCGGCCTACTGTCGGCGCCATAGCGCACGCTAAACCGCTGCTTGCGCCGGTAGGCGTAGACATCTTCCACATGGCCGTTTTTAATCCGCGTCTGCAGTTCACGCCAGTAGTCGGCGCGCAGCAGGTCGGCATGCATCTCCTCAAACAGCGGTCCAATGCGCGGGTCAGCGCACAGCCAGTGGCGGAACTCCTCCGGGAAAACATCGCCCGGCGAGACGCTATACCACGGCTCGCTGGCCAGCTCATCCTCCGGATAGCGCGGCGGCGGGATATGACGGAAATTCACTTCCGTCATATAGCAGATTTCATCATAGTCGTAGAACACCACCCGGCCATGGCGGGTGACGCCGAAGTTTTTAAACAACATATCGCCAGGAAAGATATTGGCGGCGGCCAGCTGGCGGATAGCATTGCCATACTCTTCTACCGCATCACGTAATGCCTGACCGTTAACCTGCTCCAGCCACAGGTTGAGCGGCACCATTCGCCGTTCAATATACAGATGGCTGATGACGATGCGGTCGCCAAGATCGGTGAGTTTGTTCCCCGCTTCCGCCTGCAGCAGCGCCAGCAGCGCTGGCGCGATTTGCCGTTTATCCAGCACGAAATTTTCAAACTCCTGGGTATCCGCCATCCGCCCGACGCGGTCATGCTCCTTTACCAGCTGATAGCAGGCGCGCACGTGGGCGGCGGTCATCTCTTTCTGCGGCGCGAAGCGGTCTTTGATCACCTTAAACACCCGGTCAAACCCCGGCAGGGTAAACACCAGCATCACCATCCCGCGAATGCCCGGCGCTTCAATAAACTGCTCATCGCAGCGAGTAATGTAATGCAGATATTCGCGATAACTTTCGGTTTTGGCGTGCTTCTGACAGCCAATCGCCATATACAGCTCGGCCGTCGTTTTACCCGGCAGGATCTCGCGCAGCCATTCCACCAGGGCGCCGGGCAGTGGCGCATAAACCATAAAATAGGAACGCGCGAAGCCAAAAACGATGCTCGCTTCGGCATGGGTTGTGAGGCAGGTGTCAACAAACAGCTCACCCTCATCGCTGCGGTGGATCGGCAGCAAAAAAGGCAGCGTCGCCATCGGCATGACCAGTTTGCCCACCAGCCAGGCGGCTTTATTCCGGTAGAACAGCTCATTGGCGACCTGCAGATGACAGCTGGCGAGCAGTTCCTCCCCCAGCGCCTCCTGCAGACTGGCAATGATATAGCCGATGTCCCGCGCTTTATTCTGCCACGGCAGCCGCAGCGGCAGATCGGACAGCACTTTGCCCAGCAGGTGCGACCAGCCGCGTTCCGGAAAGAAATCTTTCGCCAGCGGTCGCGGGAGAGTGCGAAAGGGGCGCTCAGGCTGCGAACTGAAAATAAAGAGCCGCTCGGGGGTCAGCGAGCGGTGGTCAAACAGGCGGCAGTAGACCGAATTGAAAAAGCTCTCGGCAATTTCAAAGCGTGGGTAATCCGGCAAAAGTTGGGTGTACTGCTGTTTCACCCGCAGAAGAAAATCGACGTCGGTACTTTTCCCTTCGGTAATGCAGCGCAGCTGCTCTACTACCAGGCCAACGTGGTGATCGTAGAGATGGATGCGCTGCTTCATCGCCTGCTGCACCGCGTGCCAGTCAGCCTGTTCAAAGCGCTGCTGCGCGCCGGAGGTCACCTCGAGGAAACGCCCGTACTGGGCGTCGAATCCCTGTAATATCGTTTGGGCAATCAGTAATTCCAGACCACGCGTCATCGCTCTCCCCCATCCGGCACCACGTCATGCCGGATGGCGCACTCGCTTATCCGGCCTGCGTCCCTTCACAGGCCCGGTCAGCGTCGCGCCGCCGGGCATGGCTCAAAACTGATCTTCTTCGGTCGAGCCGGTCAGCGCCGTCACCGACGAGGCGCCGCCCTGGATAATCGTGGTGACTTTATCGAAGTAGCCGGTACCCACCTCCTGCTGATGCGAGACGAAGGTGTAGCCTTCCGGCCCGGCGGCGAATTCCGGCTGCTGCACTTTCTCAACATAGTGGCGCATCCCTTCCCCCTGAGCGTAGGCATGGGCGAGGTCGAACATGTTAAACCACATGCTGTGGATCCCGGCGAGGGTAATAAACTGGTATTTGTATCCCATGTCCGACAGCTGCTGCTGGAAGCTGGCGATGGTTTTATCGTCGAGATTTTTCTTCCAGTTAAACGACGGGGAGCAGTTATAGGCCAGCAGTTTGCCCGGGAAACGTGCATGGATAGCCTCGGCAAAGCGGCGCGCCTGCTCAAGATCCGGTTTCGACGTTTCGCACCACACCAGATCGGCATACGGCGCATAAGCCAGCCCGCGACTGATCGCCTGCTCGATCCCGGCGTGGGTGCGGAAGAACCCTTCGCTGGTGCGATCCCCGGTAATAAACTCACGATCGTATGGATCGCAATCAGAGGTAATTAAATCGGCCGCATCGGCATCGGTACGGGCGATCACCAGCGTCGGGACCCCCATCACGTCGGCCGCCAGACGCGCCGCCACCAGCTTCTGAATCGCCTCCTGGGTCGGGACCAGCACTTTACCGCCCATATGGCCGCACTTCTTCACCGATGCCAGCTGATCTTCGAAGTGAACAGCCGCTGCACCGGCTTCAATCATCGATTTCATCAGCTCAAAGGCATTAAGGACGCCGCCAAAACCGGCTTCCGCATCCGCCACGATCGGCAGGAAGTAGTCGATAAAGCGCGGATCGTTCGGCTCAATCCCGGCTGACCACTGGATCTGATCGGCGCGGCGGAAGGTATTGTTGATCCGATCCACCACCGCCGGTACCGAGTTGGCCGGATACAGCGATTGATCCGGATACATGCTGGACGCCAGGTTAGCATCCGCGGCAACCTGCCAGCCGGAGAGATAAATGGCTTCGATGCCGGCCTTCGCCTGCTGCAAGGCCTGGCCGCCGGTCAGCGCGCCGAGACTGTTGATGTACCCTTTCTTCGCCTCACCGTGCAGCAGACGCCACATTTTCGCCGCGCCAAGCTGCGCCAGCGTGCATTCCGGATTCACCGAGCCGCGTAACTTCACCACCTCTTCCGCGCTGTACGGGCGGGTAATACCTTCCCAGCGCGGGTTCGTCCACTCTTTGTTTAATTCTTCGATTTGTTGGGTACGGGTTTTCATGTGCAGATGCTCCATATAATTTCCTGGCTCCCCAGGCTCATTGGTGAAGGACTAAATGGCGAACCACACCATCTGGCGATCAGGCCAGCAGGCGGTAGCCCGGTAATGTCAGAAAATCAATCAGTTCGTCAGAGGTGGTGATCTGCTCCATCAGCCGCGCCGCATCGTCAAAGCGGCCGTGGCTGAAACGGTGCTCTCCCAGCTCCTCCTGAATCACCATCAGCTCTTCCGCCAGCCACTGGCGGAACAGCGCCTTCGTGACCGGGGTGCCGTCGTTCAGGGTTTTCTGATGATGGATCCATTGCCAGATAGAGGTGCGCGAGATCTCGGCCGTCGCGGCGTCTTCCATCAGGCCATAAATCGGCACACAGCCGTTACCGGAGATCCAGGCTTCGATGTACTGCACCGCCACGCGAATGTTGGCGCGCATCCCGGCTTCCGTGCGCTCGCCCTCGCAGGGAGCCAGCAGCTGTTCAGCGGTAATTGGCGCATCCTCGCTTCGGGTGACCGAGAGCTGATTCGGCTTATCGCCGAGCACGCGGTCAAACACCGCCATGGCGGTATCTGCCAGCCCCGGATGGGCGATCCAGGTGCCATCGTGACCGTTGTTCGCCTCCAGCTCTTTATCGGCGGTGACTTTATTCAGCACCTGACGGTTACGTTCAGCCTCTTTGCTCGGGATAAAGGCCGCCATGCCGCCCATCGCAAAGGCTCCGCGTTTGTGGCAGGTCTTAATCAATAACCGTGAGTAGGCGCTGAGGAACGGTTTATCCATCGTCACCACCTGACGGTCAGGCAGGACGCGATCCGGATGGTTTTTCAGCGTCTTGATATAGCTGAAGATGTAGTCCCAGCGGCCGCAGTTGAGGCCGACGATGTGGTCGCGCAGCGCATGCAGGATTTCGTCCATCTGGAACACCGCCGGCAGCGTCTCAATCAGCAGCGTGGCCTTGATGGTGCCGCGCGGCAGGTCAAAACGATCTTCCGTAAAGCTGAAGACATCGTTCCACCATGCCGCTTCCTGCCAGGCCTGGGTTTTAGGCAGATAGAAGTAGGGACCACTCCCTTTCGCCAGCAACGCCTGATAGTTATGAAAGAAATAGAGCGCAAAATCGAACAGGCTGCCGGGGATAGCCTCATTACGCCAGGTGACATGCTTTTCCGGCAGGTGCAGGCCACGCACTCGGCATACCAGCACGGCGGGATTAGGCTGCAGCTGGTAGATTTTGCCGGCCTCGTTGGTGTAGCTGATGGTCCCGTTCACGGCATCGCGCAGGTTGATTTGGCCATCAATGACTTTGCGCCAGTCAGGCGCCAGCGAATCCTCAAAGTCAGCCATAAAGACTTTGACGTTGGCATTCAGCGCGTTAATGACCATCTTGCGCTCGACGGGGCCGGTGATTTCAACGCGGCGATCCTGCAAATCCGCAGGAATACCGCGGATAGTCCAGTCGCCATTTCTAATGGAAGCAGTTTCCGAAATAAAGTCTGGAAGTACACCTTCATCAATGGCCTGCTGCTGCTGCTGACGCGCGGCCAGCAGCTTATTACGCGCCGGCGCAAAGCGGCTCACCAGTTCGGTCAGAAATTCTACCGCCTCAGGCGTTAAGATCTGTTTCTCCTGCTCGCCATAGGGCTGATTAAAGGCCAGTTCATCGGTGATTGTCGCCTGCTGCGTCATTGTGCTGCTCCTCGTGGTTGATCCGCTGGAAGCGAGCGAAAGATCGTTGTGTAGTTTTCGCTCAGCACAATTAAGACTACTCAATTAATTTCTAAAATCAAAAACAATTTCCATTTTAATTTTAAATTGTCATTAACATATTGATAACAATGAAATTAAAGTTATCATCGTGTGTGAAGTGAATTTCGGAAATAAAAAAGGCACCCGAAGGTGCCAGAGGCAAAATGCTGAAACGCTTTAGGATCGTCTCGCGTAGAGTATTATTCCAGCGTCGGATTCATATGACGCAGATCGTATGGCGTAATCTGGTAGACGTAATAGTTAAGCCAGTTAGCGAACAGCAGGTTGCCGTGGCTGCGCCAGGTGGCGCGCGGTTTGTTCTGCGGATCGTTTTGTGGGAAATAGTTGTGAGGAACCTCAGGGTTCAAACCGGCTTCCACATCGCGGAAATATTCACTTGCCAGGGTATTGGCATCGTACTCCGGGTGGCCGGTGACAAAGGCGATGCGCTTATCTTTACTGGCAAACAAATACGCATCGCCCTCTTCCGTCTCCGCGAGGATCTCAAGATCGGTATAGTCACGGATAAGTCCGGCCGGAAAATCAGCATAGCGTGAGTGTGGGGCGAGGAAAGAGTCGTCGAAACCACGGGTCAGTAAGGCGTGCGGATGAAGAATATGGTGTTCATAGACGCCGGAAATCTTTTCGGCGCGGGTCTGCTTGGGAATGCCGTACAGAATGTTCAGCGCGGCCTGAACCGCCCAACAGACGAACAGCGTCGAAGTGACGTGATCCTTGGCCCACTCCAGCACCTGTTTGATCTGCGGCCAGTAAGCAACATCGTTAAACTCAACCAAACCTAAGGGAGCGCCAGTGACGATCAGGCCGTCAAAGTTCTGATCGCAGATCTCATCGAAATTACAGTAAAAGTTATTCAGATGCTCCGCTGGGGTATTACGTGACTCGCGCGCATCGATACGTAATAACTGGATATCCACCTGCAGCGGAGAGTTCGACAGCAGACGCAGGAACTGATTCTCCGTCTCGATTTTCTTCGGCATCAGGTTGAGGATTAACACCTTCAGGGGGCGAATTTCCTGAGTCGTTGCGCGTGTTGTCGTCATCACAAAGACGTTTTCATTGCGCAAGAAATTGACGGCTGGTAGCTCGTCCTGCACCCGAATTGGCATAACTCTATTACCTCATAGCATACGTATAAACGTTTAGACATCCAGATAGCTGAAGATAACCAGGAATCGGGTGAATGTCGAGTCTGCATGTTCACGGTGAGAAAATTTCACGGCGCGCGTTGAGTTAGAATATAAGAACGAAGAAAAGGAGAAAATATGGTTATTAGCATCCGCCGTTCCCGGCCTGATGAAGGGAACAAACTGATTGCGATCTGGTGTCGGTCGGTCGACGCCACGCATGATTTTCTGTCAAAAGCGTATCGAAAGGAGCTGGAGGAGATGGTACGCGCATTTTTACCGGAGGCTCCACTGTGGGTGGCGGTTAACACCGAGGACCAGCCGATCGCCTTTATGCTGCTGACCGGAGAGCATATGGACGCGCTGTTCGTCGATCCGGATGTCCGCGGCTGCGGTGTGGGGAAATTGCTGATTGAGCATGCGCTGTCGTTAACGCCGAAGCTGACGACCAACGTAAATGAGCAGAATGAACAAGCGGTCGGGTTTTATCAGAAGATGGGTTTCACAGTGACAGGTCGCTCTGAAACAGACGATCTGGGGCAACCGTATCCGTTATTGAATTTGATACATGAGCAGCAGGCTGAAACAGACTAAGATTGACGTCGGTAACTGCTGACCCATAGACAGGGACCTCCCCGGAGGCGGTGCTACGCACCTTGTCCGGGCTACGGATCCGTAGCCCCGGTAAGCGCAGCGCCACCGGGGAGATATACCCCACACCGCAAAAAACCCCGCACCTTTCGGGACGGGGTTCTTGTTAAAACGCAAAAACAAAAAGCTCAGTCTTCCGACTGAGCTTTCTGCTTTATTTGATGCCTGGCAGTTCCCTACTCTCACATGGGGAGACCCCACACTACCATCGGCGCTACGGCGTTTCACTTCTGAGTTCGGCATGGGGTCAGGTGGGACCACCGCGCTAGTGCCGCCAGGCAAATTCTTTGTGCTCGTCCTGTGTCTTTTGCGCTCATACTGCGTTGGCTGCTCTCGCGAATGTCAGTCACATACTTCAGTATGCTCCTTCCATCGCGTCGTTTGCCGCCTTGTCTCAGCGCAAAATCCTTCGGACTCTGAATCTGAGCTGAAAATCTTCTCTCAAATCGCCAAAACATCTTCGGCGTTGTAAGGTTAAGCCTCACGGTTCATTAGTACCGGTTAGCTCAACGCATCGCTGCGCTTACACACCCGGCCTATCAACGTCGTCGTCTTCAACGTTCCTTCAGGAGACTTATAGTCTCAGGGAGAACTCATCTCGGGGCAAGTTTCGTGCTTAGATGCTTTCAGCACTTATCTCTTCCGCATTTAGCTACCGGGCAGTGCCATTGGCATGACAACCCGAACACCAGTGATGCGTCCACTCCGGTCCTCTCGTACTAGGAGCAGCCCCCCTCAATTCTCCAGCGCCCACGGCAGATAGGGACCGAACTGTCTCACGACGTTCTAAACCCAGCTCGCGTACCACTTTAAATGGCGAACAGCCATACCCTTGGGACCTACTTCAGCCCCAGGATGTGATGAGCCGACATCGAGGTGCCAAACACCGCCGTCGATATGAACTCTTGGGCGGTATCAGCCTGTTATCCCCGGAGTACCTTTTATCCGTTGAGCGATGGCCCTTCCATTCAGAACCACCGGATCACTATGACCTGCTTTCGCACCTGCTCGCGCCGTCACGCTCGCAGTCAAGCTAGCTTATGCCATTGCACTAACCTCCTGATGTCCGACCAGGATTAGCTAACCTTCGTGCTCCTCCGTTACGCTTTGGGAGGAGACCGCCCCAGTCAAACTACCCACCAGACACTGTCCGCAACCCCGATAAGGGGCCAACGTTAGAACATCAAACATTAAAGGGTGGTATTTCAAGGTTGGCTCCACGCAGACTGGCGTCCACGCTTCAAAGCCTCCCACCTATCCTACACATCAAGGCTCAATGTTCAGTGTCAAGCTATAGTAAAGGTTCACGGGGTCTTTCCGTCTTGCCGCGGGTACACTGCATCTTCACAGCGAGTTCAATTTCACTGAGTCTCGGGTGGAGACAGCCTGGCCATCATTACGCCATTCGTGCAGGTCGGAACTTACCCGACAAGGAATTTCGCTACCTTAGGACCGTTATAGTTACGGCCGCCGTTTACCGGGGCTTCGATCAAGAGCTTCTCCTTACGGATAACCCCATCAATTAACCTTCCGGCACCGGGCAGGCGTCACACCGTATACGTCCACTTTCGTGTTTGCACAGTGCTGTGTTTTTAATAAACAGTTGCAGCCAGCTGGTATCTTCGACTGGTCTCAGCTCCGTCCGCAGGGACTTCACCTACACACCAGCGTGCCTTCTCCCGAAGTTACGGCACCATTTTGCCTAGTTCCTTCACCCGAGTTCTCTCAAGCGCCTTGGTATTCTCTACCTGACCACCTGTGTCGGTTTGGGGTACGATTTGATGTTACCTGATGCTTAGAGGCTTTTCCTGGAAGCAGGGCATCTGTCACTTCAGTACCGTGGTACCTCGTCATCACACCTCAGCCTTGATTATCCGGATTTGCCTGGATAACCAGCCTACATGCTTAAACCGGGACAACCGTCGCCCGGATGACATAGCCTTCTCCGTCCCCCCTTCGCAGTAACACCAAGTACAGGAATATTAACCTGTTTCCCATCGACTACGCCTTTCGGCCTCGCCTTAGGGGTCGACTCACCCTGCCCCGATTAACGTTGGACAGGAACCCTTGGTCTTCCGGCGAGCGGGCTTTTCACCCGCTTTATCGTTACTTATGTCAGCATTCGCACTTCTGATACCTCCAGCATGCCTCACAGCACACCTTCACAGGCTTACAGAACGCTCCCCTACCCAACAACACATAGTGTCGCTGCCGCAGCTTCGGTGCATGGTTTAGCCCCGTTACATCTTCCGCGCAGGCCGACTCGACCAGTGAGCTATTACGCTTTCTTTAAATGATGGCTGCTTCTAAGCCAACATCCTGGCTGTCTGGGCCTTCCCACATCGTTTCCCACTTAACCATGACTTTGGGACCTTAGCTGGCGGTCTGGGTTGTTTCCCTCTTCACGACGGACGTTAGCACCCGCCGTGTGTCTCCCGTGATAACATTCTTCGGTATTCGTAGTTTGCATCGGGTTGGTAAGTCGGGATGACCCCCTAGCCGAAACAGTGCTCTACCCCCGAAGATGAGTTCACGAGGCGCTACCTAAATAGCTTTCGGGGAGAACCAGCTATCTCCCGGTTTGATTGGCCTTTCACCCCCAGCCACAAGTCATCCGCTAATTTTTCAACATTAGTCGGTTCGGTCCTCCAGTTAGTGTTACCCAACCTTCAACCTGCCCATGGCTAGATCACCGGGTTTCGGGTCTATACCCTGCAACTTAACGCCCAGTTAAGACTCGGTTTCCCTGCGGCTCCCCTATACGGTTAACCTTGCTACAGAATATAAGTCGCTGACCCATTATACAAAAGGTACGCAGTCACACCCGAAGGTGCTCCCACTGCTTGTACGTACACGGTTTCAGGTTCTTTTTCACTCCCCTCGCCGGGGTTCTTTTCGCCTTTCCCTCACGGTACTGGTTCACTATCGGTCAGTCAGGAGTATTTAGCCTTGGAGGATGGTCCCCCCATATTCAGACAGGATACCACGTGTCCCGCCCTACTCTTCGAGTTCACAGCCTGTGCATTTTGGTGTACGGGACTATCACCCTGTACCGTCGGACTTTCCAGACCGTTCCACTAACACACAAGCTGATTCAGACTCTGGGCTGCTCCCCGTTCGCTCGCCGCTACTGGGGGAATCTCGGTTGATTTCTTTTCCTCGGGGTACTTAGATGTTTCAGTTCCCCCGGTTCGCCTCGTTAACCTATGTATTCAGTTAACGATAGTGTGACGAATCACACTGGGTTTCCCCATTCGGACATCGCCGGCTGTAACGGTTCATATCACCTTACCGACGCTTTTCGCAGATTAGCACGTCCTTCATCGCCTCTGACTGCCAGGGCATCCACCGTGTACGCTTAGTCGCTTAACCTCACAACCCGAAGATGTTTCACTTCTGATTGCGAAAATTTGAGAGACTCGAACACACTTAAACAGTGTGTCGTTTCAATTTTCAGCTTGATCCAGATTTTTAAAGAGCAAATATCTCAAACGTCACCCGAAGATGAGTTTTGAGATATGTCGGCACGCGTCTTTCACTCACGAACCAGCAAGTGGCGTCCCCTAGGGGATTCGAACCCCTGTTACCGCCGTGAAAGGGCGGTGTCCTGGGCCTCTAGACGAAGGGGACACTGAAGTCTCAATCGCAAGACGCCTTGCTTCTCTACTTTCATCAGACAATCTGTGTGAGCACTACAAAGGCAGGTTCTTTAAGGTAAGGAGGTGATCCAACCGCAGGTTCCCCTACGGTTACCTTGTTACGACTTCACCCCAGTCATGAATCACAAAGTGGTAAGCGCCCTCCCGAAGGTTAAGCTACCTACTTCTTTTGCAACCCACTCCCATGGTGTGACGGGCGGTGTGTACAAGGCCCGGGAACGTATTCACCGTAGCATTCTGATCTACGATTACTAGCGATTCCGACTTCATGGAGTCGAGTTGCAGACTCCAATCCGGACTACGACATACTTTATGAGGTCCGCTTGCTCTCGCGAGGTCGCTTCTCTTTGTATATGCCATTGTAGCACGTGTGTAGCCCTGGTCGTAAGGGCCATGATGACTTGACGTCATCCCCACCTTCCTCCAGTTTATCACTGGCAGTCTCCTTTGAGTTCCCGGCCTAACCGCTGGCAACAAAGGATAAGGGTTGCGCTCGTTGCGGGACTTAACCCAACATTTCACAACACGAGCTGACGACAGCCATGCAGCACCTGTCTCACAGTTCCCGAAGGCACCAATCCATCTCTGGAAAGTTCTGTGGATGTCAAGACCAGGTAAGGTTCTTCGCGTTGCATCGAATTAAACCACATGCTCCACCGCTTGTGCGGGCCCCCGTCAATTCATTTGAGTTTTAACCTTGCGGCCGTACTCCCCAGGCGGTCGATTTAACGCGTTAGCTCCGGAAGCCACGCCTCAAGGGCACAACCTCCAAATCGACATCGTTTACGGCGTGGACTACCAGGGTATCTAATCCTGTTTGCTCCCCACGCTTTCGCACCTGAGCGTCAGTCTTTGTCCAGGGGGCCGCCTTCGCCACCGGTATTCCTCCAGATCTCTACGCATTTCACCGCTACACCTGGAATTCTACCCCCCTCTACAAGACTCTAGCCTGCCAGTTTCGAATGCAGTTCCCAGGTTGAGCCCGGGGATTTCACATCCGACTTGACAGACCGCCTGCGTGCGCTTTACGCCCAGTAATTCCGATTAACGCTTGCACCCTCCGTATTACCGCGGCTGCTGGCACGGAGTTAGCCGGTGCTTCTTCTGCGGGTAACGTCAATCGGTGAGGTTATTAACCTCACCGCCTTCCTCCCCGCTGAAAGTGCTTTACAACCCGAAGGCCTTCTTCACACACGCGGCATGGCTGCATCAGGCTTGCGCCCATTGTGCAATATTCCCCACTGCTGCCTCCCGTAGGAGTCTGGACCGTGTCTCAGTTCCAGTGTGGCTGGTCATCCTCTCAGACCAGCTAGGGATCGTCGCCTAGGTGAGCCGTTACCCCACCTACTAGCTAATCCCATCTGGGCACATCTGATGGCATGAGGCCCGAAGGTCCCCCACTTTGGTCTTGCGACGTTATGCGGTATTAGCTACCGTTTCCAGTAGTTATCCCCCTCCATCAGGCAGTTTCCCAGACATTACTCACCCGTCCGCCGCTCGTCACCCGAGAGCAAGCTCTCTGTGCTACCGCTCGACTTGCATGTGTTAGGCCTGCCGCCAGCGTTCAATCTGAGCCATGATCAAACTCTTCAATTTAAGTTTGATGCTCGTGAATTAAACTTCGTAATGAATTACGTATGTTCACTCAGAGACTTGGTATTCATTTTTCGTCCGAGGACGTTAAGAATCCATGTCACTTTGAGTGCCCACACAGATTGTCTGATAAATTGTTAAAGAGCAGTTGCGACGCGCTTTAGCGCTCTGTCGCGAGGTGGCGTATATTACGCTTTCCTCTTTCAGAGTCAACCCTGAATTTCAGGATTTTTCTCTTCAACCGAACCGGCTGTTTGTGTGAAGTGATTCACATCCGCCGTGTCGATGGAGGCGCATTATAGGGAGTTCTCGAGCGCCCGCAACAGAAAAATGGCAGAAAAATGACTGACTGCTGCATTCCCCAGCAAAACCCCGCTTTATACCTCTTTACACACAGAATTATCCACAGGAGAGCGACAAAACACGACCGCAAGCCCCGCGGATCGCCAGCTATATAGAAGGAGATTCATCGGCCTGGAGAGAAAGATAAAAATTCGCGAGCGTTGCGCAAACGTTTTCGTTACAATGCCGCGCTATGACACGGATGCCCGGTTGGGTGCGTTAGGTGAGTTTTTAGGCAAAAACTCACCTAACGCTCTCTGTAATGTTCAAATCCTGGGGATTTAATACCATGCAACAACGTCGTCCAGTCCGCCGCGCCCTGCTCAGTGTTTCTGACAAGGCCGGTATCGTCGAATTCGCGCAGGCGCTTTCCGCTCGTGGTGTCGAGCTGCTGTCCACCGGCGGCACCGCTCGCCTGCTGGCAGATAAAGGCCTGCCGGTTACCGAAGTCTCTGACTACACCGGTTTCCCGGAAATGATGGATGGACGCGTGAAGACCCTGCATCCGAAAGTACACGGCGGCATCCTCGGTCGTCGCGGTCAGGATGACGGTATCATGCAGCAACACGGTATCGCGCCTATCGATATGGTTGTCGTTAACCTCTACCCGTTCGCCCAGACCGTCGCTCGTGAAGGATGCTCACTGGAAGACGCGGTGGAAAACATCGATATCGGCGGCCCGACGATGGTGCGCTCCGCGGCGAAGAACCATAAAGATGTCGCTATCGTAGTGAAGAGCAGCGACTACGAGGCCATCATTAATGAGATGGACGCTAACGACGGTTCCCTCACGCTGGACACCCGCTTCGACCTCGCAATTAAAGCCTTCGAACATACTGCCGCTTACGACAGCATGATCGCTAACTACTTCGGCAGCATGGTTCCGGCCTATCACGGCGAAAGCAAAGAAGCCGCAGGCCGCTTCCCGCGCACCCTGAATCTGAACTTTATTAAGAAACAGGATATGCGCTATGGCGAAAACAGCCACCAGCAGGCTGCCTTCTATATAGAAGAGAATGTAAAAGAAGCCTCCGTAGCGACCGCCACCCAACTGCAGGGCAAAGCGCTCTCCTATAACAACATTGCCGATACCGATGCGGCGCTGGAGTGCGTGAAAGAGTTCAATGAACCGGCCTGCGTGATCGTTAAGCACGCCAACCCATGCGGCGTTGCCGTCAGCGACTCAATCCTCGACGCCTACGATCGCGCTTACAAAACCGACCCAACCTCCGCCTTCGGCGGCATCATCGCCTTTAACCGCGAGCTGGATGCGGAAACCGCGCAGGCGATCATCTCTCGCCAGTTCGTCGAAGTGATCATTGCGCCGTCCGCCAGCGAAGAAGCGCTGAAGATCACCGCCGCGAAGCAGAACGTCCGCGTACTGACCTGCGGTCAGTGGGATGCTCGCGTTGCCGGCCTCGATTTCAAACGTGTTAATGGCGGCCTGCTGGTTCAGGACCGCGATCTCGGCATGGTCACCGCGGGTGAACTGCGAGTGGTCAGCAAACGCCAGCCAACCGAGCAAGAGCTACGCGATGCGCTGTTCTGCTGGAAAGTGGCGAAATTCGTCAAATCCAACGCCATCGTGTATGCCAAAGACAACATGACCATCGGGATAGGCGCCGGTCAGATGAGCCGCGTCTACTCGGCGAAAATTGCCGGGATTAAAGCCGGTGACGAAGGTCTGGAAGTGAAAGGCTCCGCCATGGCTTCTGACGCCTTCTTCCCGTTCCGCGACGGCATTGATGCCGCAGCCGCAGTGGGCATCACCTGTGTGATCCAGCCGGGCGGCTCTATCCGCGACGACGAAGTGATTGCCGCCGCTGACGAACATGGTATCGCCATGATCTTCACCGACATGCGCCACTTCCGCCATTAATTCACGGAGCTACAGATGAAAGTATTAGTAATCGGCAACGGCGGGCGTGAGCACGCCCTGGCCTGGAAAGCGGCCCAGTCGCCGCTAGTTGATACCGTCTACGTCGCGCCGGGCAACGCCGGTACCGCCCTGGAGCCGTCGCTGCAAAACGTCGCCATCGGCGTTACCGATATTCCGGCCCTGCTGCGCTTCGCCCAGGATGAGAACATCGATCTGACCATCGTGGGCCCGGAAGCGCCGCTGGTCATTGGCGTAGTCGACGCGTTTCGTGCCGCAGGGCTGACCATCTTCGGGCCAACCGAAGGCGCCGCGCAGCTGGAAGGTTCAAAAGCCTTCACCAAAGATTTCCTCGCTCGTCATCATATTCCGACGGCGGAATACCAGAACTTCACCGAAGTGGAGCCTGCGCTGGCTTACCTGCGCGAGAAAGGCGCGCCGATCGTCATCAAAGCCGACGGTCTGGCGGCGGGTAAAGGCGTTATCGTGGCGATGACCCTTGACGAAGCCGAAGCGGCGGTCAAAGATATGCTGGCCGGTAACGCTTTTGGCGATGCAGGCCACCGCATCGTGATTGAAGAGTTCCTCGATGGCGAAGAAGCCAGCTTTATTGTGATGGTTGACGGCGAGCACGTCCTGCCAATGGCCACCAGCCAGGATCACAAGCGCGTCGGCAACGGCGATACCGGCCCGAACACCGGCGGGATGGGCGCGTACTCCCCGGCGCCGGTGGTCACTGATGAAGTCCATCAGCGCACCATGAAGCGGATCATCTGGCCAACCGTGAAAGGCATGGCCGCTGAAGGCAACACCTATACCGGTTTCCTGTATGCCGGTCTGATGATCGACAAGCAGGGCAACCCGAAGGTGATTGAGTTCAACTGCCGCTTTGGCGACCCGGAAACCCAGCCGATCATGCTGCGCATGAAGTCCGACCTGGTCGAGCTGTGCCTCGCCGCCTGCGCGGGCAAGCTGGACGAGAAAACCTCCGAGTGGGATGACCGCGCGTCGCTGGGCGTGGTGGTTGCCGCCGGCGGCTATCCGGGCAATTACAACACGGGTGATGAGATCTTCGGCCTGCCGCAGCAGGAAGCCGCAGATGGTAAAGTCTTCCACGCCGGCACCAAACTGGCAGACGACCAGCGCGTCGTCACCAACGGCGGGCGCGTACTGTGCGTGACCGCGCTGGGCGACTCCGTGGCGCAGGCGCAGCAGCGCGCCTATCAACTGCTGACCGACATTCGCTGGGACGGCAGCTTTAGCCGTAGCGATATCGGCTGGCGCGCCATCGAACGTGAAAAGGCTAACGGCTAAGTTTCGCCAGCAGCGTTTTGCGCGTAATGCCTAACTGACGGGCGGCTTCGGTTTTGTTGCCGCCCGTTTTTTCCAGCGCCGCCAGAATCACCTCTTTCTCCACTTCCACTAACGGCTGGATCCCCCCCTCCTCGCTCCCGCCTGACGGCAGCGGCGTACCAGCGATCGCCAGTGGCAGTTCTCGCTCAGAAATGTATTCTCCGGTCAGTAGCACCACCGCCCGCTCCACCGCGTTTTCCAGCTCTCGAATATTGCCCGGCCAGGCATAGTGGATCAGCCGGTCCATCGCCTGCGGCGTAAATCCCTTTACCGTCTTACGATTGCGTCCGGCATAGCGCTGGAGAAAGTGCTGCGCCAGCTGCGGGATATCTTCCCGTCGCTGGCGCAGCGGCGGCATCTCGATGGTCACGACGTTGAGGCGGTAATAGAGATCCTGGCGAAAGCGTCCGGCGCTCACCTCCTCCGCCAGATTGCGATGGGTGGCGGCGATAAGCCGCACATCAACGGCAAGCGTCTGGTTGCTGCCGACCCGCTGCACCTCGCGTTCCTGAATCGCCCGCAGCAGACGCACCTGCATCAGCGGCGAGATATCGCCTATTTCATCAAGGAACAGCGTGCCGCCATCCGCTTCGACAAAGCGCCCTTCCCGCCGCCGATCCGCGCCGGTAAAGGCCCCTTTTTCATGGCCGAACAGCTCGGACTCCAGCAGCGACTCATTCAGCGCCGCGCAGTTTAGCGTCACCAGCGGCTTCTCACGGCGCTCGCTGCAGGTATGGATCGCGCGCGCCACCAGTTCCTTACCGGTTCCCGATTCGCCGCAGATCAGTACCGTCGCGTCCGAAGGAGCCACCAGCGTAATATTGTTGATAAGCGCCTGCATCGCCGGACTGTCGCCAATCATGCCCCAGTGTGAACCCGACGCGGCGGGGAGGTCGCCCTCGCTCTGCTGCGTGTGCGCCAATGCCTGAACCAGCGTCTGCTGCAGGGTGTCAAAATCGAGCGGTTTAATCAGATAATCCAGCGCCCCGGACTTAATGGCCTCCACCGCCGTATCGACGCTGGAGAACGCCGTCATGATCAGCACCGGGATCGCCGGGTTATAGGCTTTAATCTCTTTTAACGTCGCGATACCGTCCATCTCCGCCATCCGGATATCGCACAGCACGAGGTCGAAGACCTGCCGATGGACCTGTTCCAGCGCCTGCAGGCCGTTGTGAGCCAACGCCACCTGATAGCCCCAGCCGCGCAGCAGCGCCTGCAGGATCGTGCAGTGGCTGATGTCATCATCGACAACCAGAATCTGTACCTTATCGCAGCTCATCTTCCCTCCGTTGAGCGTTCACCGGCAGCCAAAGCGTAAAGACCGCGCCATTCCCCGGCTGACTTTCGGCGCGGATTGTCCCGCCATGTTGTTCGATAATATTCTGCACTACCGCCAGCCCCAGCCCGGTGCCGTCCGCCTTGGTGGTGAAATACGGCGTGAAGATAGCCTGCAGCTCTTCATCGCTCATCCCCTTACCGCTATCCGTGACGACGATTTTCACTCGCTGACGATCGGCTTCGCTTGCTGATACGCGAATGACGCCATCACGGCCAATCGCCTGCATCGCGTTCAGGTACAGATTCAACAGCACCTGATTCAGGCGATCGGGGTCGGCGCTGATCGTGGTTAACGCCGGGCGCGGCGTAAACTGCAGCGCGATCCCGCGACTCTGCGCATCCTGACTTACCAGCTGCAATGAGTGGCGGATAAGCGCATTGAGATCCACCGGCTGGTAGTTTAAATGGGCAGGGCGGACCAGCTCCAGTAGCTCGCTGACGACCCGGTTCAGGCGGTCGGCCTCTTGCGCCATCACCTGCGCTAACTGATGGGACTCACCGCCAGGCGGCGTGCGCTCGGCAAAATACTTCGCCAGCCCCTTAATTGAAGAGAGCGGATTGCGGATCTCATGCGCGACCCCCGCCGCCAGATGGCCAAGCGCCACCAGCTTTTCCTTGCGGGCCATCGCCTCCAGCAGCTGTTTCCGCGAGCGACGATAGCGGCGGAACCAGAACTGAGCGAGGATCGTCGCCGCTGTCACCAGCGCCGCGGCGCCCAGCATGATCATCATGTTACGCTGGCCGCGGGCCTGCGCCGCATCCAGCTCGCGACTATCAAAGGCGATAAAAATCACCTGCGGGACAGTGGGCTGAGCCAGCGCGCTGTTGCCGCGATTCATCATACCCCTATGATGGCCGCGGGCAGGATTGAGCGGGCGGAACTGGCGATAGATCTCCAACGCCGGCTGCGGCTCACTTAGCCGCCGCCACCGGGCCTGTTCGTCAGCCGCCAGCGCACGCATCTGCGCAGGGCTGTAGAGCGTCCTATCCACCTGCTGCGGATCGCTATGGGCGATGATATGGCCATTTTCATCAGTGACCGCGAACCACAGGACGCCCGGCTGCCAGGCCATCTCTTCCAGCAGCGCCTGCAGCTGCGCATGATGCATACGCATTCCCATCCCGACGCGCGTACCTGACTCCAGCGCGCGAATAAGCACGCCCCCCTTCTCCTCAATGGTTTGCCGGGCGGCAGCCGTCTCACGACCGTAGTCGCGGACGATCATCGCGGAGAACAGCATTACCAGCACCACCACCGTGCCGGTCAACAGCCAGCTCAGGGCGCCAGCCGCGGCGTCCCGGGAGAGAGGTTTGATCTTCATCGGCCAGTCCTTGTTATATCCTTTTTATCTTCAGGATCCTTCAGCAGAAATCATGCCATGTTTCCACGCGGCTAATCCTGCTCTCAGACATATCGCCCGCGGTTTAGCGAGTAAAAATGACTCGCCTGTTCCGGGCAAAACGGGTCATTTTTACTCGCTCTTCTCTACAACGGCGTCGGCAGCCCCGTACGGGCGGACTTTTTCAGGCTGGCATGGAAGATGCAGTACAGAGAGAAACCACACAGGAGAAAATGCCATGAAACGGAACCGTACCTTACCTCTCACCCTTGTCACCCTTGCCGCGCTGACCTTCGCCAGCAACGCGGCCTGGGCCAACCACCACTGGGGCAACAATAATGGGATGGGTAACCAGGGTTACAGCCAGCTGACCCAGGAGCAGCAGACTACCGCGCAAAAACTGCATAACGATTACTATGCGCAGACCAGCGCTCTGCGCCAGCAGCTGCAGTCCAAACGCTATGAGTACAATGCGCTGCTCACGGCGCAAAAGCCGGACAGTGGAAAGATTGAAGCTGTCGCTCAGGAGATGGAAGGCTTACGTCAGAAGCTGGATCAACAGCGGGTAAAATTTGATGTTGCCCTGGCTGAGGCAGGCGTTCCCCGCGGCGCAGGCATGGGATACAACGGCTGTCGCGGTAACGGCGGTGGGCATATGGGCATGAACCACTGGTAAGTATTAGAAGCTTTTCTCCGTCGGCTGCCAGGTACAGAAGTTTTCATTGGCGACCAGCAGCAGTTGAGAGCCTTCCGGCGCCTCCAGCCAGGCAATGCTCACCGCGGCGGAGGCATGGCTCTGGCGGCGTTCAATATGCGCCAGGGCCCGGCTATCGAGGTCAGGCTTTACCGTTTGCCCTTCACAGGTCAGCACGGTATGCGCGGCGGCATTCCAGCGCCCCTGGCGCAGGACGACGCGTCCCTGCCGGAGAGCATCGCTGGTCTGGCGGATCTGCTCGGCGCGATAACGGTACAGCGCGACCTGGTCGCTGGAGAGCTGCTGCTTCTGCCCGTCGACTTCCCGCTGCATAAAGCTGAGATCGCCCTGCGCGTCGAAGCGGGCGCGGATATGTTCCGGCGGTTTGCCGTAGACATTGAGTTCGATGAGCGTCAATTGATCGCCCTGCCAGCGATATTCGCTGGTCGAGGTATCCCCGTGACGCCACGGGCTGAAGGCGGCGAGAAGATGGACCTCATCGCCTGAATCTTTACGCCAGATGCGCATCGCCCCCTGATTGTCCGCATAACCACTGGCGGTAAACGGTGGTAGCGACGCATTATGGCTACAGGCAGTGAGCAACAGGATGCCCGCCAGCGCCAGAGGCCGGCGCCAGACAGACAAAAGGGGCTTAATAGCCCCTTCGATAAAACTGTTCACTGCCACGCGGTCTTACTTAACTGCGTCTTTCAGTGCTTTGCCAGAAACAAATGCCGGCACGTTAGCTGCAGCGATTTTGATCTCTTTACCGGTCTGCGGGTTGCGGCCAGTACGCTCAGCGCGGTGGTTCACTTTGAAGGTACCGAAACCAACCAGTTGAACAGCATCACCTTCTTTCAGAGACTCAGTAATTGCAGCCAGGGTAGATTCCAGGGCAGCTTTAGCCTGTGCTTTGGACAGGTCAGCTTTGTCCGCAATTACATCAATCAGTTGAGTCTTGTTCATAAGTTATCCTTACAATGTGTTTATCGCTTGCTAAGCATCGAGTGCGACGGAAATGCCAAAAAAGCACCCTCCTGCATACACGCACCGATAGCCACTTTTTTTCGCCCTCCAAATGTAGACCAGACGGGGGGCGGAATGGAAGCCTTCAGACGCTACAATTCAGGCGGTAAATCACGTTTTCTGGTCTCACTGCTGAAAATTTATACCAATATTGCTCTCACCAGCCTCGCGCAGGTCCGCGCGCAGGCCTTTTATCAGCTCAAGGTCACGCTCTTCGCAGTCGGCCAGCAGGCGGAAAATTTCCCACTGAATGTCCCATTCCTGCTCTACCGCCGGGTTCGCTTTAAGCTCGTCGTCGGTCATTTCGCGACCTTCCTGGGTCATTTCCAGCATCGCCACGGTGGTGATGGACGTCTTGCTCACTTCGATCGCGTGCTCAAGCGTTTCACCACTCAGACGCGAATGGATCAGTTCGCTCAACGCCACGCAGGCGTCTATGGCCGGATAAACACCGTACAGGTCGAAATCATCTGCCGCCGGGATCGCCTCTTCCAGCTTCTCCAGCTGACTGTCGAAATTCACCTTTGCATCTTTGACCGTCAGCGTTTCCCAGATCAGATCCAGGATACGGCGGTATAACTGGCCGTCGCCGAACTCGGTTTGCTTGCAGAACATCGCGTAGTTGGGGTACATACGCTCGCACAGGCAGGCCATAAAGGTGACATGCTGCCAGCTTTCCAGCTTCTCCAGGCGCAGGTGAATCGGATTTTGTAACATGATGAATTCTCGAAGTCAGAAATGAGGCGCAGTGTACCTGAATCAGCCGTGATTTGCTTGCCAACGCACAAACGACGGACGGCGGGACGCCACCGCATCGGCCCAGCGCGTCGGCTCGGGCAGACGGTAGCCTCGCATACAGCGCTCGACCCACATTAACGCGCTATCCATACCCACCCGGTGACCAGTGCTAATAAACAAAGGGTTGCAACGCACTTTACTGCGCCAGACCCAGGCCAGTTGCTCATTTTTATCCATCAGCGGGGCCAGCGCGCCGGGCTCATCACCCAGTTCGCCGATTTTGCCGCACAGGCGTTTTTTCGCCACCCCGATGGTCGGCACATCAATCATCAGACCAAAATGGCTGGCGACGCCGAGCCGCCGGGGGTGGGAAATGCCGTGGCCGTCAACGAAGAGCAGGTCCGGCTTTTGCGAAAGCTGCTCCCACGCCGCCAGCAGCGCAGGCGTTTCACGAAACGAGAGAAAGCCGGGAATATACGGCATGGAGGTGGCGACGCGCGCCACCTGATACTCCACCAGCTCAAGTTCAGGCCAGGTCAGCACTACCATGGCGGCCCGGGTGACTTCCCCTTCCTGCTCAAATCCGACATCCGCGCCGCCGATCAACGTCGGCGGGTCGCGATCCAGTCGATCCGCACGCTCGACCGACGCGGCTAACTGATGCTGTTGGGTACGGAGTGCGGCTAAATCCATAGGGCTTATCTCCTACTGATGATAGGGTGCGGAAAGACGATGCACCGCCTCAACAAAGACGCCCGCATGTTCGGGGTCAACATCCTGATGAATACCGTGACCAAGGTTAAAGACATGCCCTTCACCCTGGCCAAATCCGGCGAGAATAGTCGCCACTTCCTCTTCAATACGCGGAGCGGGCGCATAGAGCATCGACGGGTCCATATTGCCCTGGAGCGCCACTTTGTGACCTACGCGACGGCGAGCGTCGGCGATATCGGTGGTCCAGTCGAGACCCAGCGCATCGCAGCCGGTCTCCGCCATCGCTTCCAGCCACTGACCGCCGCCTTTGGTGAACAGGGTCACCGGCACGCGGCGGCCTTCGTTCTCCCGCAGCAGGCCATCGACGATTTTGTGCATGTAGTAGAGGGAGAACTGCTGGTAATCGCGGCCGGTCAGCACCCCGCCCCAGGTGTCGAAAATCATCACCGACTGCGCACCGGCTTTGATCTGCGCGTTGAGATACAGGGTGACGCTCTTCGCCAGCTTATCCAGCAGCGCATGCAGCGCCTGCGGTTCGGCGTACATCATCTTTTTGATCACGGTGAACGCTTTGCTGCTGCCGCCTTCCACCATGTAGGTCGCCAGCGTCCACGGACTGCCGGAAAAACCAATCAGCGGCACTTCGCCTTTCAGTTCGCGGCGAATGGTGCGCACAGCGTTCATGACATAGCCCAGTTCCTGCTCCGGATCCGGGATCGGCAGCTTGTCGACGTCGGCTTTGCTTTTTACCGGCGAGGTGAAGCGCGGACCTTCGCCTGCCTCAAAGTACAGCCCCAGGCCCATGGCGTCCGGGATGGTCAGGATGTCCGAAAAGAGGATCGCCGCGTCCAGCGGGTAACGGTGCAGCGGCTGGAGCGTCACTTCGCAGGCCAGCTCGGCATTTTTACACAGCGACATAAAGTCGCCCGCTTGCGCACGGGTGGCTTTGTACTCCGGTAAATAGCGGCCCGCCTGGCGCATCATCCACACCGGGGTGACATCAACCGGCTGACGCAGCAGCGCGCGCAGGTAACGATCGTTCTTCAGTTCGGTCATTTTTACATTCCTTTAGCGTTGATACGCCCAGTGTAACATGTCACTCGAACTCTGCCCGACACATCGCGACGGTATCTTCGATAAGCCGGCGCGCCACCGTCCCCGGCGGTGGCAGAAGCGGTAGATCGTCATAGCGATACCAGTCCGCGGTCAGTAACTCTTTTTTGTCGACCACGATATCGCCATCTGCGTAATCCGCCATAAAGGCGGTCATCAGCGACTGCGGGAAAGGCCACGGTTGCGAGGTCACGTAGCGCAGGTTTTTCACCCGGATACCGCTCTCCTCCATCACCTCGCGGGCCACCGCCTGCTCAAGAGTTTCGCCAACCTCAACAAACCCGGCCAGCACGGTGTGTATCCCGTTGCGATGTCGGGTGTGCTGCGCCAGCAGGATCGAATCGTCGCGACGGATAGCGACGATAATGCAGGGGGCAATTTGCGGGTAGTAGCGTTCACGGCAGTGGCTGCACAGCATCGCCCATTCGCTTTTGCTGGCATGCATCGGATGGCCGCAGTAGCCGCAAAATTTATGCGATCGATAAAATTCGGCGAGCTGGATCCCCCGACCTGCCAGCTGGAAAAGGCCCGGATCCTGATCCAGCACTTGGCGCAACGATCCCATGTCATGACGGCGATCCTGACGCACCATCCACACGGACTCGCCCTGCCACTCGCCAATATGCAGCGCATGCTGGCCGACAAGATCGAAATTAACCGCTTCGCCATGTGGTAATTCTCCACCAGGCAACCATAATTTTTGTTCGTGACTGACAACCCACCAGCCGCGATCTAATTTTTCAATAATACGATCCATATCTATTGCACTACCTTTGCTTCACTGGCATGTTGTTAACATTATATTTACATTTTGGTGAGCAGATTTTAAATCAAAACTAGCGGAGTCAATCATGCTAAACCAGCTGGAAAACCTGACGGAGCGCGTTGGCGGTAGTAATGAACTGGTCGATCGCTGGCTACAAGTGCGTAAGCATCTGCTCGTGGCTTACTACAATCTGGTTGGCCTGAAACCGGGCAAAGAGTCATTTATGCGGCTAAACGAAAAGGCGCTGGATGACTTTTGCCAAAGTTTGGTGGATTACCTCTCATCCGGTCATTTTAGTATTTATGAACGCATTATTGGCGAAATGGAAGGCGATACCCCACTTTTAGCCGCCAACCGGCTTTACCCACAGCTGGAAGCCAATACCCAGCAGATGATGGACTACTACGATACCTGCCTCGAAAACGCTATCGATCACGATAACTACCTTGAATTTCAGCAGGCGTTGTCGGATATCGGCGAATCGCTGGAGGCGCGTTTCGCGCTGGAAGATAAACTCATCGCCCTCGCCGTCGCCCATAATCTGAGCAATGACGTGCGCGATAATATTGCGCCGACCGCTTGAGTTGTGAACCGTTAACGAGTAATTTACGTACATTATCCCTCTGCGGAGGGATTTCATCTTGTCGGAGTGCCTATTTTCCACACGAAAGCTGAAGTGGAAAAGGCTGAGACCGTTTATTCGGGATCCGCGGAACCTGATCAGGCTAATACCTGCGAAGGGAACAAGAGTAAACTGCTGGTCGCACCTGCCCGTTCCGGGCTGGTCGCATCTGTTACTCCATCCGTCGTCTGACAAGCCATCTCCTTTTTTAACTGGAATGCGCTATGTCTACTACCAAACTCACCCGTCGGGAACAACGCGAGCACGCGCAGCGATTCATTGATACGCTGGCAGGTACCGCTTTTCCCAATTCGCGCCGCATCTACATTCAAGGCTCACAGGCTGATATCCGCGTCCCGATGCGTGAAATCCAGCTCAGCCCGACGCTCATCGGCGGCGATAAAGATAATCCCCGGTACGAAGCCAATGAACCGATACCGGTGTACGACACCTCCGGCCCTTATGGCGACCCGGAGATCAACATTGATGTCCGCCAGGGACTGGCAAAACTACGCCAACCGTGGATCGACGCGCGTAACGACTGCGCGCCGCTCAGCGAACGCAGCTCGGCCTATACCAAAGCGCGGCTGGCCGACGATGGCCTTGATGAACTGCGCTTCGGCGGCCTGCTGACGCCTAAACGCGCCGTCGCTGGCAAATGCGTGACGCAACTACACTATGCCCGCCAGGGGATCGTCACCCCGGAGATGGAATTCATCGCCATTCGCGAAAACATGGGCCGCGAGCGTATCCGCAGCGAGGTGCTGCGCCAGCAGCATGCCGGAGAAAGCTTTGGCGCCCGCCTGCCGGACAACATTACCGCCGAGTTCGTCCGCGATGAAGTCGCTGCCGGGCGAGCCATCATCCCGGCCAATATCAACCACCCGGAATCCGAGCCGATGATTATCGGTCGCAACTTCCTGGTGAAAGTGAATGCCAATATCGGCAACTCGGCGGTGACCTCTTCCATCGAAGAAGAGGTCGAGAAGCTGGTCTGGTCAACCCGCTGGGGCGCCGACACGGTAATGGACCTCTCCACCGGCCGCTATATCCACGAGACCCGCGAATGGATCCTGCGCAACAGCCCGGTGCCGATTGGTACCGTCCCGATTTACCAGGCGCTGGAGAAGGTCAACGGCATTGCCGAGAACCTGACCTGGGAAGCCTTCCGCGATACCCTGCTGGAACAGGCCGAACAGGGCGTCGACTACTTCACGATTCATGCCGGGGTGCTGCTGCGTTACGTGCCGATGACCGCGAAGCGGCTGACCGGGATCGTCTCGCGCGGCGGTTCCATCATGGCCAAGTGGTGCCTGTCGCATCATCAGGAAAACTTCCTCTACCAGCACTTCCGCGAAATCTGTGAAATCTGCGCCGCCTATGACGTGTCGCTGTCCCTCGGCGATGGCCTGCGCCCCGGCTCGATTCAGGATGCCAACGACGAGGCGCAGTTCGCCGAGCTGCATACCCTCGGCGAACTGACGAAAATCGCCTGGGAATATGACGTGCAGGTGATGATTGAAGGCCCCGGCCACGTGCCAATGCAGATGATCCGCCGCAATATGACCGAAGAGCTGGAGCACTGCCACGAAGCGCCGTTCTACACTTTAGGCCCGCTCACTACTGATATCGCGCCGGGCTACGACCATTTCACCTCCGGTATCGGCGCGGCAATGATTGGCTGGTTTGGCTGCGCCATGCTGTGCTACGTCACGCCAAAAGAGCATCTCGGCCTGCCCAACAAAGAGGATGTCAAACAGGGGCTGATTACCTACAAAATCGCCGCCCACGCCGCCGACCTCGCGAAAGGCCACCCCGGGGCGCAGATCCGCGACAACGCGATGTCAAAAGCGCGTTTTGAATTCCGCTGGGAAGACCAGTTTAACCTCGCGCTCGACCCCTTCACCGCGCGGGCCTATCACGATGAAACCCTGCCGCAGGAGTCCGGCAAAGTCGCCCACTTCTGCTCCATGTGCGGGCCGAAATTCTGTTCGATGAAAATCACTCAGGAGGTCCGCGACTACGCCGCGAAGCAAAGTATCGAAGCCGGCATGGCCGATATGTCGAATAACTTCCGCGCCCGCGGCGGCGAAATCTACCTGAAACAGGAGGAAGCCTGATGTATCAACCTGATTTTCCACCCGTCCCGTTTCGTCTCGGACTCTACCCGGTGGTGGACAGCGTGGCGTGGATTGAACGCCTGCTTGAAGCTGGGGTACGTACCCTTCAGTTACGCATCAAAGACCGGCGCGACAGCGAAGTGGAGGATGACGTCATCGCCGCCATCGCCCTTGGTCGCCGCTATCACGCCCGACTGTTCATTAACGATTACTGGCAGCTGGCGATTAAGCACCAGGCCTATGGCGTGCATCTCGGACAAGAAGATCTGGAAACCACCGACCTGAGCGCCATCCGCCAGGCCGGGCTGCGTCTTGGCGTCTCTACTCACGACGATATGGAGATTGATGTCGCCCTGGCGGCACGCCCCTCTTACATCGCCCTGGGTCACGTCTTCCCGACGCAAACTAAACAGATGCCTTCGGCGCCGCAGGGCCTCGAACAGCTTGCCGGGCATATTCAGCGTCTGGCCGATTATCCGACGGTAGCGATAGGCGGCATCAGTCTGGAAAAAGCGCCGGGCGTACTGGCGACCGGCGTCGGCAGCATCGCCGTAGTCAGCGCTATTACCCAGGCGGCGGACTGGCGGGCAGCGACCGACCAGCTGCTGGCACTGGCGGGAGCGGGCGATGAATGATCATGACTTTATGCGCTATAGCCGCCAGCTGCTGCTGGAAGATATCGCCATCGAGGGGCAGCAGAAACTGTTAGCCAGCCGGGCGCTGATTATCGGCCTTGGCGGGCTGGGATCTCCGGCGGCGCTCTATCTTGCCGGGGCTGGCGTCGGGACGCTGATCCTGGCCGATGACGACGCCGTACATCTCAGCAACCTGCAGCGGCAAATCCTGTTCACCAGCGAGGATATCGACCAGCCAAAAGCCGCGGCGGCACAGACCCGGCTTAGCCAGCTAAACCCCCAGATCAAACTGGTTGCGCTGCAGCAGCGTCTGAGCGGTGAGGCGCTGCGCGCTGAGGTGGCAAAAGCGGACGTGGTGCTGGACTGCACCGATAACATGGTGACCCGCCAGGCGATCAACGCTGCCTGCGTGGCCCTCGATACCCCGTTAGTCACCGCCAGCGCCGTCGGCTTCGGCGGTCAGCTGATGGTGCTCACCCCGCCCTGGACGCAGGGCTGCTATCGCTGCCTGTGGCCGGATAGCGACGAACCGCAGCGTAACTGCCGCACCGCGGGGGTCGTCGGTCCGGTGGTCGGCATGATGGGCACGTTGCAGGCGCTGGAGGCCATAAAGCTCCTTATCGGCATGGCGACGCCGCGCAACACGCTACGGCTGTTTGACGCCCGCACCAGCAACTGGCGCAACCTTGCGCTGCAAAAAGTGCAGAACTGCCCGGTATGCGGAGGGCAACATGCAGATTTGGTTTAACGACGAGCCGCTGGCATGTGCGGACAACCTCAGCGTCAGCGCCCTGCTGACCCAGCTCGAACAGCTGCAGCCGGGCGTTGCGCTGGCGCTCAATCAACACATCCTGCCGCGCGAACGGTGGGAAGATCATCTCTTGCAGGAAGGCGATCGAGTCCTGCTTTTTCAGGTTATCGCTGGAGGCTGACATGTTACGTATTGCAGACAAAACATTTGAATCCCATCTTTTTACCGGTACCGGTAAATTCGCCGCCCCAGAGGTGATGGTCGAAGCGATTCGTGCCTCGGGCAGCCAGCTGGTAACCCTGGCAATGAAGCGCGTCGATTTACGCCAGCACAATGACGCCATCCTCGCCCCGCTGCTGGCGGCGGGGGTCAGCCTGTTGCCGAATACCTCAGGCGCCAAGACGGCGGAAGAAGCGGTGTTTGCCGCCCGCCTGGCGCGGGAAGCCTTAGGCACCCACTGGCTGAAACTGGAGATCCACCCGGACGCCCGCTGGCTGCTGCCCGACCCGATTGAAACCCTGAAGGCGGCGGAGCTGCTGGTGCGCGAAGGGTTCGTGGTGCTGCCCTACTGCGGTGCCGACCCGGTGCTGTGTAAACGACTGGAAGAGGTGGGCTGCGCAGCGGTGATGCCGCTGGGCGCGCCGATCGGCTCCAATCAGGGGCTGGAAACCAAAGCCATGCTGGAGATCATTATCGAGCAGGCGACGGTCCCGGTGGTGGTCGACGCCGGGATCGGCGTCCCGAGCCATGCGGCGCAGGCGCTGGAGATGGGCGCGGATGCGGTACTGGTCAATACCGCTATTGCCGTCGCCGACGATCCTGTCGCCATGGCTCGCGCCTTCCGCATGGCGGTCGAGGCAGGCTTGCTGGCCCATCAGGCCGGACCGGGGGCGCGCAGCGCGCAGGCCCAGGCCACCAGCCCGCTCACCGGATTCCTGGAGGCGCTGGCATGAAAACCTTTAGCGATCGCTGGCGGCAGCTGGAGTGGGACGACATCCGCCTGCGCATCAACAGCAAAACCGCCGCCGATGTCGAACGGGCGCTGGCGGCAAAACAGCTGACCCGCGATGACATGATGGCCCTGCTTTCGCCGGCGGCGGCTAACTATCTTGAACCGCTGGCCCAGCGCGCGCAGCGGCTTACCCGCCAGCGCTTCGGCAATACCGTCAGCTTCTACGTGCCGCTGTATCTCTCCAACCTGTGCGCCAATGATTGCACCTACTGCGGCTTCTCAATGAGCAACCGCATTAAGCGCAAGACGCTGGATGCCGCCGAGATTGCCCGCGAGTGCGCCGCGATCCGCGACCTCGGCTTTGAGCATCTGCTCCTGGTGACCGGCGAGCATCAGGGCAAGGTGGGAATGGATTATTTCCGCCAGCACCTGCCAGCTATCCGCCGCCAGTTTGCCTCGCTGCATATGGAGGTGCAGCCGCTGGCGACCGAAGAGTATGCCGAGCTGAAAACCCTGGGGCTCGACGGGGTGATGGTCTATCAGGAGACCTATCATGAAAGCATGTACGCCCAGCACCATCTGAAAGGGAAAAAGCAGGATTTCTTCTGGCGACTGGATACGCCGGATCGCTTAGGCGCGGCGGGGATCGATAAGATCGGTCTTGGCGCGCTCATCGGCCTTTCCGACAGCTGGCGGGTGGACTGCTTTATGGTCGCTGAACACCTGCTGTGGCTGCAGCAACGCTACTGGCGCAGCCGCTATTCGGTCTCCTTCCCGCGCCTGCGTCCCTGCGCTGGCGGCATTGAACCGGCCTCGCTGATGGATGAGCGCCAGCTGGTGCAGACCATCTGCGCCTTCCGCCTGCTGGCGCCGGAGGTTGAGCTGTCGCTCTCGACCCGCGAATCACCCTGGTTCCGCGACCGGGTTATCCCGCTAGCGATTAACAACGTCAGCGCCTTCTCTAAAACCCAGCCTGGCGGCTACGCCGACGATCATCCGGAGCTGGAGCAATTTGCCCCGCACGACGATCGCCGCCCTGAAGAGGTCGCCAGCGCGCTGGCCGCTCGCGGTCTGCAGCCGGTATGGAAAGACTGGGATAGCTGGCTGGGACGCGCTTCGCAAACCTCATGATGCACAGTGTAAGCGCCTGATAATTTTGCGTGCCTGCACGAGAGATGAAAAACCGAGGCTGGTCCGCCCAGCGCCGTTTTTCTATTCTGCCCGGGTCAGCAGCGGACGCTGACCAGGGCGAACCTTTTCTTCCTCATTTTCGCCCTGCCTCTCCGCGCTGCACGGGCTCAATTCATCATCAAAAAATATAAATCACGATAGATGAAAGTCTCAGAGTTATAATTAAGCGATAGTTAACTGATTCGATCGGCAGGCGTCGCAGACGCAACCTGCGTTCGGACCCTTGGTTTATACATCCGGGACGATTAACGATTCATGGCGCTACACAACAGAAAGCTCTCTTTTACGACACCGATCGTCGTAGGGTTTGCCGGAATTTTGCTCAGTTTTATGATGATTGCTGTTTTTGTCACCCTGGCGCAGCGGAAAGATTTTCTCGAAGATTATCACGATATTAACCGCAACTTTACCCATAACCTGGCGATCAACTATACGGAAACCCTGCTGCGGGAAAACGATTTTATTCTCGGGCGCGCGGCCATCTTCTTTGCCCGCAATGACGAACTGAATCGCGCGGTAAACGTGGAGCCGGAGAAAGGGTTAACCACGCTGATGCAGTTACAGAACATGATGCCAAGCGTCTCTTCCATTTCACTGGCGGATACCGAGGGCCACTATCTGCGCGCCCCGGAGGTGCTGGAAAATGAAGACAGCCGGGCTTTCGATCCCAAAACGCGGCCCTGGTTTATCAAACAGGCGGAAGCCAGCACCTTCAGCCATTACACCAGCCCGTATATGGACTATTTCACCCACCATCCGACGATTACCATTTTCAAACCTGTCATCACCCCAGAGGGGAAACTCAAGGGAAGTCTGGCGTTTCATCTCGATCTCACCTCCATGGGTTTCGCGCTACGGCAGATGGTGGCGCCCGTGCAGGGGGAATTTTTTGTGGTGCAGCGGGATGGCAAAGTGGTCCTGCACTCCGACCCGGGGGCGCTGTTTAAACCCTTCGTCAGCGACGAGCTGATGGATAAAATGACCAGCGGCGAGGGGCAGCTTTACGATACTAAAAGCGACACCTGGTATTACTACTACTCTTTTACCAATCCCGACTGGTTCGTGATTTTCCGTGTCGATAATACAACCCTGGTCAATCTGACGCGCCATGAGACCAATTTAGTGATCGGCGGTTTCACCCTCGCAGCGATCATCATCATCCTGTTCGGCCTTTATCTGCGTCATGCCTCCCGTACCGTGCTGATGAATATCATCAATGCGATTAAAACGGGCGATGTCAAACGCGCCCCGCGCCTTGAGGCGATGCTGAGTAAAGCGATTGAAACCAATAAACAGCGTGAACTGACCTACGTCCGTCAGGCGACTATCGACGCCCTTACCGGCTGTAAAAACCGCCGCGCCTTCGACAGCGATATCGCGGCGTTGATGAACGATCACCAGCCGTTTGCTCTCGCGCTGGTCGATATCGATAACTTTAAATCGATCAACGATACCTGGGGGCACCTGAACGGCGATATCGTCCTGCGCAACGTCGCCCGCGAAGGGCTGCAGGTTCTCCAGCCGCTGGAAATATCCCTTTATCGCTACGGCGGTGAAGAGTTCGCCGTGGTCTTTCCTGCCGAACATATCGATAACGCTCGTACGCTGCTGGAAACGTGGCGGGTCAACGTCGAGCGGCGCACCTGGCGCGAAGATGGCCTGACGGTCACCTTTAGCGCCGGACTGGGGGAATGGAATATGGAGCCGCTGGATAAACTGGTGGTGAGCGTCGATGAGGCACTTTACAAAGCCAAGCAACAAGGTAAAAACCGCATCCTCCGCGCGTGAGACAACAGGACGCGGCCGCCCACTTCGGTGGGCTTTTTTATTTTTATCGGCAAAAATGAAACCGGTTTCAATTTTTGTGTGATGACTTACACACAATCATGGTAAAGCGGTTGTCGCATCGCCAGGGCCGCGATAAAGATAAGACATCACGGAACACAAGGGCCACTGACTATGAAGAATATCGTTTTGTGCTGTGCCGCCGGTATGTCTACCAGCATGCTGGTTCAGCGTATGCAAGATGCCGCGCAGAAGAAAGGTGTTGAAGTCTCAATCAAGGCCGTACCGGTCGCCGAGTTTAAAGATAATCTGGCCGCCGCCGACATTATTCTGCTCGGCCCGCAGGTGAAATATGAGCAGGCGAAGCTGCAGGCGCTGGCCGATCCGTTCGGCAAGAAGGTCGCGGTAATCGATATGATGGACTACGGCATGATGAAAGGTGATGCCGTCCTGGATAAAGCCCTTAAGATGCTGGAGTAAGCGATGGAAGATTTAGAAACGATCATCATGGAGCTGTTGGTCAATGCCGGTTCCGCACGCAGCGCGGCGCTCACCGCACTCCAGCTGGCGCGCAAAGGTGATTTTGCCGCAGCCGAACAGGCCATGGCCGAGTCGCATGAGTTCGTCAAACATGCGCATAAAATCCAGACCCAGCTTATCGGCCTGGATGAAGGCAGCGGTAAGTTACCGGTCAACCTGATCACCGTGCATTCTCAGGACCACCTGATGAACGCGATGGTCATCCAGGATCTGGCGACCGATATGATCGAGCTCTATCGTCGTCTGCCCCTCGCGCAATAATCTCGCGGATTTAACGGGCGTCGCTGCCGGCGCCCGTCCTCTCTTACAGAAAGCCGTACATCGCAGCGAATACCCAGCCAAACACGCAGGAGACGCCGACGCCGATGAGCCCGGGCAGGATAAAGCTGTGATTAATGACAAAGCGGCCAATATGGGTGGTGCCTGAGCGGTCAAACTGGATCGCCGCCAGATCGCTTGGGTAAGTCGGCAGAATATAGTAGCCATAGCAGGCCGGCGCAGAAGCCACGATATAGGCCGGATCGACGCCGATGGCCAGGGCCACCGGCACAATCGCCGCCAGCGCTGCCGCCTGTGAGTTCACAAACTTCGATACCAGTAGCAGCACAATGGCATAAGCCCACGGGTACTCTTTTACCATCTCCCCGAGTACGCCTTTAATTTCGGTCATGTGCGCGCCGAACATGGTCTCCGCCATCCACGCGATGCCGTACACCGCGACGATAGCGATCATTCCCGAACGAAAGACCTCATTTTTGGAAATCGACGCCGGGTTAGTTTTGGTGATGATAATGATCAGCGCTCCGGAAAGCAGCATGAACATCTGGATCACCAGCACCATCGACAGCGGCTTACCGTTAAATTCCGGGCGCAGTTCGGAAAAGGCGCCGAGCAGAGCAACCACGGCAATGGAAGCCAGAAAAATCCACATCGCAATCCAGTTACTGGTGGGCAGCTTTTTATCCAGCAGCGTCGCCGTATCGCCATAGACGTAATGGCGGTTCTCCGGTACCGCAATAAACGCCTGGAAGGCTTCATCTTTATCCAGATCTTTGCCACGGAACCAGCTGAAGATGCCGATAGCTAAAATGCCCAGCAGTGTGGACGGAATGGTTATCGCCAGCAGATCGAGAAACTCCAGGTGTTTCCCGTTAAAGGTAAAATTCCCCAGCATCGCCACCAGCGAGACCACCGCCACCGAAACCGGGCTGGCGATGATCCCCATCTGGGCACCTATGGAGCTGGCCGCCATCGGCCGCTCCGGACGAATGTTATTCTTAATCGCCACATCGTAGATAATTGGCAGGATCGTGTAAACCACGTGTCCGGTACCGCAGAGGATGGTCAACGTACAGGTGACAAAAGGCGCCACAATAGAGACATATTTCGGGTTACGCCGCAGCAGCTTCTCGGCAATCTGTAACATGACATCCAGCCCGCCGGACGCCTGTAGCGTCGCCGAGGCGGCCACGACGGCAATGATCACCAGCATTACATCAACCGGCGGTTTTCCCGGCTGAAGATGGAACACAAAGACGAGGATAACCAAACCGATGCCGCCCAGCAGCCCCAGCGCAATACCGCCTTTTCGGGCACCATAAAACAGACAAATTAAGATAATAATGAGTTGTATCGCAAATTCCATGCAGCCCCCAGAGCCTGTCCACGCAGACCAAAAGAAATGACCAACACCTGCCTGCCGGTATTATTTCTGCGTCTTATCGGGAGAAGCATGAGATGCGGCGATCCCTCTCCAGAGCAGTCGCTCCGAAGATAAAGCAGCAGAAGTAATCCCATGATTCATTAGGTATTTTGAATATATCCCCTTTGAATTGATTATTTTTTGATATGAGTAGAAGTTTTACCCATATATAAACAAAGGTTTTAGGAATAGGCTTTTAATTGATATTTTGTATTAATTAATTGCTAAGAAAATGCAGATTTAATATGGCGCAAATGTAATTAGAGGCAAGTAAGGCGGCGAACAGACAATAAAAAAGCCGGTCAGGGAACCTGACCGGCTTTTTAGCAGTGCATCAACGATTAATCGTTGTCAGAACCGCCCAGACCTGCGTTCAGCAGCTCTGCCAGGTTGGCAGACGCTTCTTCCACGCTCACCTGCGGTGCTGCCGGCAATTCGCCAGCCGCACGACGGCGCATACGATCCTGGTGGTACGCATAACCGGTACCCGCCGGGATCAGACGACCCACGATGACGTTCTCTTTCAGACCGCGCAGCTCGTCGCGTTTGCCCGCAACGGCGGCTTCGGTCAGCACGCGAGTGGTCTCCTGGAACGATGCCGCGGAGATGAAGGACTCGGTGGCCAGAGACGCTTTGGTGATACCCAGCAGATCGCGGGAGAACGTTGCGCCCACTTTGCCATTCGCTTCCAGTTCGCGGTTCGCGATCTTGACGCGGGAGTATTCAACCTGCTCGCCTTCGAGGAAGTCGGAGCTGCCTGCGCTTTCAATGGTGGCTTTACGCAGCATCTGACGAACGATAACTTCGATGTGTTTATCGTTAATCTTAACGCCCTGCAGACGGTATACGTCCTGGACTTCGTTAACAATGTAACGGGTCACAGCATGTACGCCACGCAGACGCAGAATGTCGTGCGGTGCTTCCGGACCGTCGGAAACCACGTCACCACGTTCTACACGTTCACCTTCGAACACGTTGAGCTGACGCCATTTCGGGATCATCTCTTCGTACGGCTCGCTACCGTCTACCGGGGTGATAACCAGACGACGTTTCCCTTTGGTTTCTTTACCGAAGGAAATGATACCGCTGATTTCAGCCAGGATCGCCGGCTCTTTCGGACGACGTGCTTCGAACAGGTCCGCAACGCGCGGCAGACCACCGGTGATATCCTTGGTACCGCCGGATTCCTGCGGAATACGCGCCAGGGTGTCACCGGAGCTGATCTGTACGCCATCTTCCAGCTGAACAATTGCTTTACCCGGCAGGAAGTACTGAGCAGGCATATCGGTGCCTGGGATCAGAACGTCATTGCCCTGAGCATCAACAATTTTCAGTGCCGGACGCAGATCTTTACCACCTGCGGTACGTTCTGCAGAGTCCAGAACCACCAGCGAAGACAGACCGGTCAGCTCGTCGGTCTGACGAGTAATGGTCTGGCCGTCGATCATGTCAGTGAAGCGGATGAAGCCGCTAACTTCGGTGATGACCGGCATGGTATGCGGATCCCAGTTTGCGACGGTTTCACCGCCGGCAACCTGCTCGCCGTCGCCTTTCGCCATAACCGCACCGTAAGGCACTTTATAGCTCTCTTTGGTACGACCGAATTCGTCGATCAGCTTCAGCTCGGTGTTACGGGAAGTGATGACCAGTTTACCGCTGGAGTTCACAACCGACTTCGCGTTGCTGAGCTTGATGCTACCTTTGTTTTTCACCTGGATGCTGGATTCAGCAGCCGCACGAGATGCCGCACCACCGATGTGGAACGTACGCATCGTCAGCTGTGTACCCGGCTCACCGATGGACTGTGCCGCGATAACGCCGATAGCCTCACCTTTGTTGATGATGTGGCCACGCGCCAGGTCACGACCATAGCAGTGCGCACATACACCAAAGTCGGTGTCACAGGATACAACGGAACGCACTTTGACGGAGTCAACGGAGTTCGCTTCCAGCAGATCACACCAGTGCTCGTGCAGCAGCGTGTTGCGTGGAACCAGAATATCCGCGGTACCCGGCTTCAGAACGTCTTCAGCAGTCACACGACCCAGTACGCGATCGCGCAGCGGCTCTTTAACGTCGCCACCTTCGATAACCGGCGTCATGGTGATGCCTTCCAGGGTGCCACAGTCGTCTTCAGTAACAACCAGGTCCTGCGCAACGTCAACCAGACGACGCGTCAGGTAACCGGAGTTCGCTGTCTTCAGTGCGGTATCCGCCAGACCTTTACGCGCACCGTGGGTCGAGATGAAGTACTGGAGTACGTTCAGACCTTCACGGAAGTTCGCGGTGATCGGCGTTTCGATGATGGAGCCATCCGGCTTCGCCATCAGACCACGCATACCAGCCAGCTGACGAATCTGTGCCGCAGAACCACGCGCACCGGAGTCGGCCATCATGTAAATGCTGTTGAAGGAAACCTGCTGTTCTTCCTGACCGTCACGGTTAATCACGGTTTCGGTTTGCAGGTTATCCATCATCGCTTTGGATACACGATCGTTCGCCGCAGCCCAGATATCGATAACTTTGTTGTAGCGTTCGCCCGCGGTCACCAGACCAGACTGGAACTGTTCCTGAATCTCAGCAACTTCCGCTTCCGCTTCGCTGATGATTTCGTATTTTTTCTCCGGGATGACCATGTCATCGATACCAACGGACGCACCTGAACGCGCTGCATAAGCAAAGCCGGTGTACATCGTCTGGTCCGCGAAAATAACGGTCGGTTTCAGGCCCAGAATACGGTAACAGGTGTTCAGCATCTTGGAGATCGCTTTCTTACCGAGCGCCTGGTTCACGATAGAGAACGGCAGACCTTTCGGTACGATCATCCACAGAATGGCACGGCCAACGGTCGTGTCTTTCAGGCTGGTTTTCGCGACAAATTCACCATTGTCGTCTTTTTCGTATTCAGTGATACGCACTTTAACGCGCGCATGCAGAGAGGCCAGGCCAGCGCGATAAATACGCTCAGCTTCTTTCGGGCCAGTCAGCACCATGCCTTCGCCTTTGGCGTTAACACTGTCACGGGTCATGTAGTACAGACCCAGTACAACGTCCTGAGACGGAACGATGATTGGTTCGCCGTTCGCCGGGGACAGGATGTTGTTGGTAGACATCATCAGCGCACGCGCTTCCAGCTGGGCTTCCAGCGTCAGCGGTACGTGAACAGCCATCTGGTCACCATCGAAGTCGGCGTTATAGGCCGCACAAACCAGCGGGTGCAGCTGGATGGCTTTACCTTCGATCAGAACCGGTTCGAACGCCTGGATACCCAGACGGTGCAGGGTCGGCGCACGGTTCAGCAGTACCGGGTGTTCGCGGATAACTTCATCCAGGATATCCCAAACGACAGCTTCTTCGCGCTCAACCATTTTCTTAGCGGCTTTGATGGTGGTGGCCAGGCCACGCAGTTCCAGCTTGCCGTAGATGAACGGTTTGAACAGCTCCAGCGCCATTTTCTTCGGCAGACCGCACTGATGCAGACGCAGGTATGGACCTACGGTGATAACAGAACGACCGGAGTAGTCAACACGCTTACCGAGCAGGTTCTGACGGAAACGACCCTGTTTACCTTTGATCATATCGGCCAAAGATTTCAGAGGACGTTTGTTAGAACCGGTGATCGCACGACCACGACGACCGTTATCCAGCAGGGCGTCAACCGCTTCCTGCAGCATACGTTTTTCGTTGCGTACGATGATATCCGGCGCAGCCAGATCCAGCAGACGTTTCAGACGGTTGTTACGGTTGATCACGCGACGATACAGATCGTTGAGGTCAGACGTCGCGAAACGACCACCATCCAGCGGAACCAGCGGACGCAGATCTGGCGGCAGTACCGGCAGAACGGTCAGGATCATCCACTCCGGCTTGTTGCCAGACTGTACGAAGGCTTCCAGCAGCTTAATGCGTTTGGTCAGCTTTTTACGCTTGGTTTCGGAGTTGGTTTCGTTCAGCTCTTCACGCAGCTGCTCGCATTCCTGCTCCAGATCCATATTGCGCAGCAGCGCCTGGATCGCTTCCGCACCCATCTTCGCGTCGAATTCGTCACCGAACTCTTCCAGCGCGTCCAGGTACTGTTCTTCCGTCAGAATCTGGTTGCGTTCGAGGTTGGTCATGCCACCTTCGATAACCACATAGGATTCAAAGTACAGTACACGTTCGATATCGCGCAGCGGCATATCCAGCAGCAGGCCGATACGGGACGGCAGGGATTTCAGGAACCAGATGTGCGCAGTCGGACATGCCAGCTCGATGTGGCCCATGCGCTCACGACGCACTTTGGTCTGGGTCACTTCAACGCCGCACTTCTCACAGATCACACCGCGGTGTTTCAGGCGCTTGTACTTACCGCACAGGCACTCATAGTCTTTTACCGGCCCAAAGATACGGGCGCAGAAAAGGCCGTCACGCTCAGGCTTGAACGTACGGTAGTTAATGGTTTCCGGCTTTTTAACTTCACCGAAAGACCATGAACGGATCATGTCTGGCGAAGCCAGAGCAATTTTGATCGCATCAAACTCTTCGGTTTTAGTTTGCGCTTTCAGAAACTTTAATAAGTCTTTCACGGATTTGCTCCCGTCGGAGTTAGCACATTCCGCTGCCGGGGGTTAACCCGGCAGCAGTGACCTGTTTGAGCGAGAATTACTCGTCTTCCAGTTCGATGTTGATGCCCAGCGAGCGAATTTCTTTCAACAGTACGTTGAAGGATTCCGGCATGCCCGGTTCCATCTGGTGATTGCCGTCCACGATGTTTTTATACATCTTGGTACGACCGTTCACGTCATCAGACTTAACGGTGAGCATTTCCTGCAGGGTGTAGGCCGCGCCGTATGCTTCCAGCGCCCACACTTCCATCTCACCGAAGCGCTGACCACCGAACTGCGCCTTACCACCCAGCGGCTGCTGAGTAACCAGGCTGTAAGAACCGGTGGAACGCGCGTGCATTTTGTCGTCGACCAGGTGGTTCAGTTTCAGCATGTACATGTAACCCACGGTTACCGGACGCTCGAACTGCTCACCGGTGCGGCCGTCAAACAGGGTGATCTGACCGGAAGTCGGCAGGTCGCCCAGCTGCAGCAGCGCTTTAATTTCCGCTTCTTTCGCACCGTCGAACACCGGCGTTGCGATCGGCATACCTTTACGCAGGTTTTCAGCCAGACGCAGAACTTCTTCATCGCTGAAGGTATTCAGGTCAACTTTCTGACGAACGTCAGCACCCAGATCGTAGGCACGCTGGATGAACTCGCGCAGTTTCGCGACTTCCTGCTGCTGTTTCAGCATGGCGTTGATCTTATCGCCGATGCCTTTCGCAGCCATACCCAGGTGAGTTTCCAGGATCTGACCGATGTTCATACGAGACGGTACGCCCAGCGGGTTCAGTACGATATCTACCGGCGTACCGTTAGCATCGTGCGGCATATCTTCGATCGGGTTGATCTTAGAGATAACACCCTTGTTACCGTGACGACCTGCCATCTTGTCACCAGGCTGGATACGGCGTTTAACGGCCAGGTATACCTTAACAATCTTCAGCACGCCCGGTGCCAGATCGTCGCCTTGGGTGATTTTACGGCGTTTCGCTTCGAGTTTTTTCTCGAACTCGTGTTTCAGTTCGTCGTACTGCTCAGCCAGCTGTTCCAGCTGATTTTGTTTCTCTTCGTCGGTCAGGCCCAGTTCCAGCCAGCGATCGCGCGGCAGTTTGTCGAGCTTCTCAGCTTCAACGCCACCGGCAACCAGCACGGCATAGATACGGCTGAACAGACCAGCTTCGAGGATCTGCAGTTCTTCAGACAGGTCTTTTTTAGCCTGCTTCAGCTGCATCTCTTCGATCTCAAGAGCACGCTTGTCTTTTTCTACGCCGTCACGGGTAAACACCTGAACGTCGATAACGGTACCAGAGACACCGTTCGGTACGCGCAGAGAAGAGTCTTTAACGTCAGACGCTTTCTCACCGAAGATCGCGCGCAGCAGTTTCTCTTCCGGCGTCAGCTGGGTCTCGCCTTTCGGGGTTACCTTACCAACCAGAATGTCGCCGCCGGTCACTTCCGCACCGATATAAACGATACCGGATTCATCCAGTTTGGAGAGCGCAGCTTCACCCACGTTCGGGATATCAGCGGTGATCTCTTCCGGCCCCAGCTTGGTGTCACGGGACACGCATGCCAGTTCCTGAATGTGGATGGTGGTGAAACGGTCTTCCTGGACCACACGCTCGGATACGAGGATGGAGTCTTCGAAGTTGTAGCCGTTCCACGGCATGAACGCTACGCGCATGTTCTGACCCAGCGCCAGTTCACCGAGGTCGGTGGACGGGCCGTCGGCCAGGACGTCGCCGCGTTCAATGGGTTCGCCCAGGGACACGCAAGGCATCTGGTTGATGCAGGTGTTCTGGTTAGAACGGGTGTACTTGGTCAGGTTATAGATGTCGATACCTGCTTCGCCCGGGTACATCTCGTCTTCGTTAACTTTGATAACGATACGGGAAGCATCCACGTACTGAACGGTACCGCCACGTTTAGCCACCGCAGTAACACCGGAGTCAACGGCAACAGCACGTTCCATACCGGTACCAACCAGCGGCTTATCAGCGCGCAGAGTCGGAACCGCCTGACGTTGCATGTTCGCACCCATCAATGCACGGTTGGCGTCATCGTGTTCCAGGAACGGGATCAGGGACGCACCGACGGATACCACCTGCTGGGTGGATACGTCCATGTAGTCAACCTGGTCGCGGCTGAACAAGCTGGATTCGCCTTTACTACGGCAGGTAACCAGATCTTCAACAAAGTGGCCTTCGTCATCCAGGTTGGAGTTCGCCTGAGCGATGACGTAGTTACCTTCTTCGATAGCAGACAGGTAATGAATTTCGTCGGTAACAACACCGTCGGTCACTTTACGATACGGGGTCTCAAGGAAACCGTATTCGTTAGTCTGTGCGTACACGGACAGGGAGTTGATCAGACCGATGTTCGGACCTTCAGGCGTTTCGATTGGACATACGCGACCATAGTGAGTCGGGTGTACGTCTCGAACTTCGAAGCCTGCGCGTTCACGGGTCAGACCGCCTGGGCCGAGTGCGGAGATACGACGTTTGTGCGTAATCTCAGACAGCGGGTTGTTCTGGTCCATAAACTGGGACAGCTGGCTGGAACCAAAGAACTCTTTCACTGCTGCGGAAATCGGCTTGGCGTTGATCATATCCTGAGGCATCAGGGTATCCAGATCGCCCAGAGACAGACGCTCTTTCACCGCACGCTCTACACGCACCAGGCCAACGCGGAACTGGTTTTCCGCCATTTCACCAACGGAACGGATACGACGGTTGCCGAGGTGGTCGATATCATCGACTTCGCCTTTACCGTTACGGATATCGATGAGCTTCTTCATCACTTCGATGATGTCGTCTTTGCTCAGGATACCGGAACCTTCAATTTCGTCACGCAGCAGCGAACGGTTGAACTTCATACGACCAACCGCGGACAGATCGTAGCGGTCTTCGGAGAAGAACAGGTTCTCGAACAGACTTTCAGCGGCTTCACGAGTCGGCGGCTCACCAGGGCGCATCATACGGTAGATTTCTACCAGCGCGCTCAGACGATCGTTAGTCGGGTCGACGCGTACCGTTTCAGAGATGTACGGGCCGTGGTCCAGATCGTTGGTGAACAGCGTTTCGATACGCTTGTGGCCAGACTGGCTCAGCTTAGCCAGCAGATCCAGGCTCAGCTCCATGTTCGCCGGGCAGATCAGTTCGCCAGTCGCTTCATCGATATAGTCTTTAGCCGCCACTTTGCCCGCGATGTATTCAACCGGCACTTCGATATGCTTGATATCGTCTTTTTCCAGCTGACGGATGTGACGCGCCGTGATGCGACGACCTTTCTCAACGTACACTTTACCGTTGGCTTCGATATCGAAGGAGGCGGTTTCACCGCGCAGACGCTCCGGAATCAGCTCCATCTGCAGCTTGTTGTCGCGAATTTCAAAGACCACTTTTTCGAAGAACAGGTCAAGGATCTGCTCAGTGGTGTAATTCAGCGCGCGCAGGATGATGGTAGCCGGCAGCTTACGACGACGGTCGATACGAACGAACAGGTTGTCTTTCGGGTCGAATTCGAAGTCCAGCCAGGAACCGCGGTAAGGAATGATACGTGCGTTATACAGGACCTTACCGGAAGAGTGGGTCTTACCTTTGTCACTGTCAAAGAAGACGCCCGGGCTACGGTGCAGCTGAGAAACGATAACACGCTCGGTACCGTTGATGACAAAGGTACCGTTGTCGGTCATGAGCGGGATTTCGCCCATGTAGACTTCTTGTTCTTTGATGTCTTTGACGGTGCCTTCCGGCGCTTCACGCTCGTAGATCACCAGACGCAGTTTTACACGCAGCGGTGCAGAATAAGTCACGCCACGGATCTGACATTCTTTAACATCAAAAACCGGTTCGCCCAGACGGTAGCTGACGTATTGCAGCTCGGAATTACCGCTGTAGCTCTGAATCGGGAATACGGAACGGAAAGCAGCTTCCAGACCATACTGCCCTTCAGGATCTTGCTCGATAAACTTCTGGAACGAGTCAAGCTGGATAGAAAGGAGATATGGAACATCCAGAACTTGTGGACGTTTACCAAAATCCTTACGAATACGTTTTTTCTCGGTATAGGAGTAAACCATAGGGTTCCTCAGCTCGCTGACAAGTCGACCCATCTGCCCGCAGAGGGCAGTTTTTTATGCAACACTATTTTGTTGACCGGAAAATGGAACACTTTCCGCAATGCCTGTTGCTATCACGCTTAAACCATTTCATTGCGATTTACACAGCCCAGGAACCCTAACCTGTCGCAGTATATTAAGTCGTCGATAGAAACAAGCATTGAGAGGCAAACCAGTAGTCAAACAGCGTGAAACGCTACTGGCGCCTTACAGCGCAAAAAGGCTGGTGACCAAAAAGTCACCAGCCTCAGCCTGATTTCTCAGGCTGCAACCGGAAGGGTTGGCTTATTTAACTTCAACTTCAGCGCCAGCTTCTTCCAGAGATTTTTTCAGAGCTTCAGCGTCGTCTTTGCTGATGCCTTCTTTCAGTGCAGCCGGAGCAGATTCTACCAGGTCTTTAGCTTCTTTCAGACCCAGGCCAGTTGCGCCACGTACTGCTTTGATAACAGCAACTTTGTTAGCGCCAGCAGCTTTCAGAATTACGTCGAATTCAGTTTTTTCTTCAGCAGCTTCAACCGGGCCAGCAGCTACAGCTACAGCAGCAGCAGCGGAAACACCGAATTTTTCTTCCATTGCAGAGATCAGCTCAACAACGTCCATTACGGACATAGCGGATACTGCTTCAATGATTTGATCTTTAGTGATAGACATTTAAATTGTTCCTGAATATCAGAATAAGTTTATACGTAAGCGAATGCTTTACAAAGATAACTGCGATTAAGCAGCTTCTTTCGCATCGCGTACAGCAGCCAGAGTACGAACCAGTTTGCCAGCCGAAGCTTCTTTCATGGTTGCCATCAGGCGTGCAATTGCTTCTTCGTAGGTCGGCAGAGTTGCCAGGCGGTCGATCTGCGACGCCGGGATCAGCTCACCTTCAAAGGCAGCGGCTTTGACCTCAAATTTTGCATTCGCTTTCGCGAACTCTTTGAACAGACGAGCAGCAGCGCCCGGGTGTTCCATAGAGTATGCAATCAGGGTCGGACCAACAAACGTGTCTTTCAGGCACTCGAACTGAGTACCTTCAACGACGCGGCGCAGCAGGGTGTTACGAACAACACGCATGTATACGCCAGCTTCACGACCTGCTTTACGCAGTTCAGTCATTTTATCTACAGTTACGCCACGGGAATCCGCAACTACTGCAGACAGCGCGCCTTTGGCTACTTCGCTGACTTCAGCAACAATCGCTTGTTTGTCTTGAAGATTTAAAGCCATTAGCTTTGCTCCTGGATGTTTGCCAGAGCCTATGCTCTGGAACTCACTTCACTCAATTCAACGAAAAGAGCGTCTAAATACGGTGAGCAGAAACAAGCCAGAATATCCAAAAATAATCTTAGCGTTCTGTCACCGTCTACGCAGGGGATTAAGTTTCTTGCGAAACACCTGCGGTCTTCGACGGAGGCCTGGATAGGCCAGGCTCCAACGAACAAATTCTTCCTATGCCTTCGTTCTTCGAACCGCAGCGGCGTTAGCTGCTCTCGTTCACACCGGTCATGTAGTTAACTACACTCCCGGTGATTCACCCGATTGCTGCCTTGCTGCAATTCAAATGACTCGCATAGCGTCTGTCTTATTGACAGAATCGTGGGGGTAAGATTGTAGACAAAATCACCGCCCACGTAAAGGCATTAGTTTGCAGAAGCGTTCAGGCCAGCCTGATCTACTGCAACACCTGCACCCATGGTGGTGGAGATGCTAACTTTCTTGATGTACACGCCTTTCGCCTGAGTCGGTTTTGCTTTTTTCAGCGCAACCAGCAGAGCTTCCAGGTTTTCTTTCAGTTTGTCAGCGTCAAAGTCCACTTTACCGATGGTGGTGTGGATGATGCCGTTTTTGTCGTTACGGTAACGAACCTGACCTGCTTTCGCGTTTTTAACCGCTTCAGCAACGTTCGGCGTTACGGTACCTACTTTCGGGTTCGGCATCAGGCCACGCGGACCCAGAACCTGACCCAGCTGGCCAACAACGCGCATTGCATCCGGGGAAGCAATAACAACGTCAAAGTTCATTTCGCCTTTTTTGATCTGCTCAGCCAGATCTTCCATACCTACCAGCTCAGCGCCTGCAGCTTTAGCAGCTTCAGCGTTTGCGCCCTGGGTAAATACGGCTACGCGAACGGAACGGCCAGTACCGTGCGGCAGTACAGTTGCGCCACGGACGTTCTGGTCAGATTTACGCGCGTCGATGCCGAGGTTAACGGCAACGTCTACGCTTTCGGTAAATTTAGCGGTGGCCAGCTCTTTCAGCAGAGCGATGGCTTCGTTGATGTCGTACTGTTTAGTTGCATCAACTTTCTCACGGATCACGCGCATGCGCTTGGTCAGTTTAGCCATTTCTTAGTCCTCCACTACCAGGCCCATGGAACGTGCAGTACCTTCGATGGAGCGAGTCATCGCTTCAATGTCGGCACCAGTCATGTCGGCAGCTTTGGTCTGCGCGATTTCCTGCAGCTGAGCGCGGGAGATTTTACCCACTTTATCTTTGTTCGGCTTACCGGAACCAGACTTGATGCCTGCAGCTTTCTTCAGCAGAACAGCAGCCGGCGGAGTCTTGGTAACAAAGGTAAAGGAACGGTCAGCGTAAACGGTGATAACAACCGGGATCGGCAGACCTTTCTCCAGGGAATCAGTTTTGGCGTTGAACGCTTTGCAGAATTCCATGATGTTCACGCCCTGCTGACCCAGTGCTGGGCCGACCGGCGGGCTCGGGTTCGCCATACCAGCTGCAACCTGCAGCTTGACGTAGGCTTGGACTTTCTTAGCCATTCTTAAATCCTCAAATTGGGTATTAACGCTTCAGAGAAGCTCCCCGTGATTAAACATCGTTTTACGGGCCGGGCCCATAAAAACAAAAGGCGCGAAATTGTATGCCAATTTCGCGCCCTATGCAACGATTAAATCGCTGCTTTTTTGATCGCCGGCTTACGCCTTCTCAACCTGGCTGAAGTCCAGTTCTACCGGGGTCGCGCGACCGAAGATAGAAACGGAAACTTTCAGGCGAGACTTCTCGTAGTCCACTTCTTCAACCACGCCGTTAAAGTCAGCGAACGGACCGTCGTTAACACGAACCATTTCACCCGGTTCAAACAGCGTTTTCGGACGCGGCTTATCGCCAACCTGCTGCAGGCGGTTCATGATAGCGTCGACTTCTTTGTCGCTGATCGGCGCCGGACGGTCAGAGGTGCCGCCGATGAAGCCCATCACGCGCGGTACGCTGCGCACCAGGTGCCAGCTTGCGTCGTTCATGACCATCTGAACAAGGACATAGCCCGGGAAGAATTTACGTTCGCTTTTGCGACGCTGACCGCCACGGATCTCAACCACTTCTTCAGTCGGAACCATGACTTCGCCAAACAACTCTTCCATGTTGTGTAATTTGATATGTTCACGCAGCGACGTGGCTACGCGACCTTCAAAACCGGAAAACGCCTGAACGACGTACCAGCGCTTTTTAGGAGCTTCAGACATCTCAGAACCTCAGGCCAGTGATAAAGGAGACCAGGCGAACCAGAATACCATCCAGTCCCCACAGGATCAGTGACATTACTGCAGTCACGGCAGCAACAATCAGCGTAGTATGCAGCGTTTCCTGGCGAGTCGGCCAAATCACTTTACGAACTTCGGTTCTCGCTTCGCGAGCAAAAGCAACGGTCGCCTTACCTTTCGTCGTCAACAGCGCGACGCCACCGGCAGCAGCAATAAGAATAACCACGGCCAGCGCACGCACCGCCAGCATAATGTCGCGATAAAGGAAGTTGCCCACGATCGCCACGATCAGCAGCACGGCAACGATAATCCACTTCATCGCTTCCAGGCCGCGCCCGCTCCCTTGAGCTTCGGTATTCGCACTCATAAACCAACCTGTCAGAAGTATTCTACAAACAATTTCACCCCGCGGGGGCGAGGCGATCCAAACCGAAATTAAGTTTCGGATTATACACTTAACTATTCAAATTGCTTCAATGTTGACGGTCGTGTCACCCCTGCCCTGCTGTTGCAAAAAAGGAGTTGATTGGCCGTCGCCCTGACGCTCGAATGGTTTGGTGTATAAACGCCCTCTTCAGAGCCTGTCTCAGCAATGATTATGACAAATAAAATCACTGATGAGCCAGGTTCTGGTGTGAAAGCGTGCAAAAAGGGCATCAAATGATGCCCTTTTATTGCGCATTGCGTCAAATGTTATCAGCAATTAGCCGAGAACTTTAGCAACCACGCCCGCGCCAACGGTACGACCGCCTTCACGGATTGCGAAACGCAGACCATCGTCCATCGCGATCGGGTGGATCAGGGTAACAACCATTTTGATGTTGTCGCCCGGCATTACCATCTCTACGCCTTCCGGCAGTTCGATGGTGCCAGTCACGTCAGTAGTACGGAAGTAGAACTGCGGACGGTAGCCTTTGAAGAACGGAGTATGACGGCCGCCTTCGTCTTTGGACAGAATGTACACTTCAGATTCGAACTTGGTGTGCGGGTTGATGGTGCCCGGCTTAGCCAGTACCTGACCACGTTCGATTTCTTCACGTTTGATACCACGCAGCAGAACACCTACGTTCTCACCAGCACGGCCTTCGTCCAGCAGTTTGCGGAACATTTCAACGCCAGTACAGGTGGTTTTCGCGGTTTCTTTGATACCAACGATTTCAACTTCTTCACCTACTTTGATGATACCGCGCTCTACACGACCGGTAACAACGGTACCACGACCGGAGATGGAGAATACGTCTTCGATCGGCAGCAGGAACGGCTTGTCAATCGCACGCTCTGGTTCCGGGATATAGGTATCCAGGTGGCCAGCCAGTTCGATGATTTTCGCTTCCCACTCTGCGTCGCCTTCCAGCGCTTTCAGAGCAGAACCACGAACGATCGGGGTGTCGTCGCCCGGGAAATCGTACTGAGACAGCAGTTCACGAACTTCCATCTCTACCAGTTCCAGCAGCTCTTCGTCATCAACCATGTCGCATTTGTTCAGGAACACGATGATGTACGGAACGCCTACCTGACGACCCAGCAGGATGTGCTCACGAGTCTGCGGCATCGGGCCGTCAGTCGCAGCAACAACCAGGATCGCGCCGTCCATCTGCGCAGCACCGGTGATCATGTTTTTAACATAGTCGGCGTGGCCCGGGCAGTCTACGTGCGCGTAGTGGCGAGTCGGGGTGTCATATTCAACGTGAGAGGTGTTGATGGTGATACCACGAGCTTTTTCTTCCGGCGCGTTATCGATCTGGTCGAATGCGCGAGCGGAACCACCGTAGGTTTTAGCCAGTACGGTAGTGATGGCAGCGGTCAGCGTTGTTTTACCATGGTCAACGTGGCCGATAGTACCGACGTTAACGTGCGGTTTTGTACGTTCAAACTTTTCTTTAGACATCGATTGTCCCTCTAAGACACGGATAAATCGGTGATATCACCACATCAACCAGGCAACATGCCCGACTTGTTGAATGAAAATAACAGAAGAGAAACAGGGAAGGAGAGAAAAGAAGTGGTGCTGATACCCAGAGTCGAACTGGGGACCTCACCCTTACCAAGGGTGCGCTCTACCAACTGAGCCATATCAGCACGTCTGGAGCGGGCAGCGGGAATCGAACCCGCATCATCAGCTTGGAAGGCTGAGGTAATAGCCATTATACGATGCCCGCATCCTGAAACTCGGCTACCCAGTTCTTTCTGTAACACTAAAGAGACTGCTCTCTTTAGTATTGAGCTGATTAGTTTACCCAACCAACTCCGGCTACGCAAAGCGTCGCCAGAAAGTGGTGGTGGGGGAAGGATTCGAACCTTCGAAGTCGATGACGGCAGATTTACAGTCTGCTCCCTTTGGCCGCTCGGGAACCCCACCCAAATTGTTATGGTGCCGACTACCGGAATCGAACTGGTGACCTACTGATTACAAGTCAGTTGCTCTACCTACTGAGCTAAGTCGGCATCAAGTAGCGCGCATTCTAGGGAGAGGAGCGAGTTCATGCAACTAAAAATTTGCATAAAACGTTCTCTTGCTCACATTTTGTGCTCTTACGCGAAAAAACGGTGTAATTTCAAACAATGGAGTGCAAATAATCGCCAGCATAGCGGCCCATCAGGCGCGGTTTCCATCATCCACTGATGCCCTGGAGGCATGACTGAGTGCTGGTAGAAAGGTAACGGGTCGTTAGCAGTATCCAGCGGGCAAAGGATATTCTTTACAAAGAATAAGAAACTTATTCCGCTCTTGTGATGCTGGCGCGAGAAAGCAGCATTCGATAAGTTTTTTTCTTATTATTCCCGGCAATCTGGTGTTACCCTCCTGCCCATTGTCCTGATTAACTCGTGTGAAGCATCGCCGTTTCAACGTATACGGTGATGGTAAGAACATGCTTATGAGCCAAAAAGAGCAGACGTTAATGACACCGTACTTACAATTTAACCGCCACCAATGGGCTGCACTTCGTGATTCTGTCCCGATGACATTGACCGAGGAAGAAATCACGCGGTTAAAAGGCATCAACGAAGATCTCTCTCTGGAAGAGGTTGCCGAGATCTATTTGCCGCTGTCGCGTTTGCTCAACTTCTATATCAGTTCTAACCTGCGTCGTCAGGCTGTTCTTGAACAATTTCTTGGCACTAACGGCCAACGAATTCCCTATATTATTAGTATCGCTGGCAGCGTTGCGGTAGGAAAAAGCACCACCGCTCGCGTACTTCAGGCCTTGCTGAGCCGCTGGCCGGAGCACCGTCATGTCGAACTCATTACCACTGACGGATTCTTGCACCCTAACTCGGTTTTAAAAGAACGCGGGTTAATGAAGAAGAAAGGCTTCCCGCAGTCCTATGATATGCATCGGCTGGTGAAGTTTGTCTCCGATCTCAAATCAGGGGTACCACAGGCAACTGCACCTGTTTATTCCCATTTGATTTATGATGTTATTCCCGACGGCGATAAAACCGTCGCGCAACCGGATATTCTCATTCTTGAAGGATTGAACGTTCTGCAAAGTGGAATGGATTATCCACACGATCCCCATCATGTATTTGTATCCGATTTTGTCGACTTTTCTATTTATGTTGACGCCCCGGAAGAATTATTAAAAAGCTGGTATATCAACCGCTTTCTTAAATTCCGGGAGGGAGCATTTACCGATCCGGACTCTTATTTTCACAATTACGCCAAGCTGTCTAAGGAAGAAGCTGTGGATATCGCCACCTCGCTATGGAATGAGATTAACTTAATGAATCTAAAAGAAAACATTCTTCCAACCCGCGAGCGAGCCAGCCTGATCATGACCAAGAGTGCCAATCACTCAGTGAATCAGGTACGCTTACGTAAATAACGAAAAAGGGAGCCGAAGCTCCCTTTTTTATTCTGCACTGCGCAATGATATTTCACCACCAACCCAGGCTTTTATTACACCATCCTGTTCCAGCAATAGTGCGCCCTGGGCGTCAATGCCACGGGAAATGCCGTAAATTTCTTTATCGCCGATAATCAGTTTTACCGGGCGATGAATAAAGTTATCCAGTTTTTCCCAGCGCGGCAGATAGGGCGCCAACCCCTCCTGCTCGAACAGCTCCAGACCCAGACGCAGCTCTTTTATCAGCCGCGCAGCGAGGAGGTTGCGATCAATGACAACCCCTGCTTCCTGAAGGCTGATCCACCCCTGATTGACAACATCAGACTCCACACGACGCATCACAAGATTGATACCTGCACCACTGACGATTTGCGCAGCATCGCCCGTCTTCCCCGTCAGTTCCACGAGGATCCCGGACAGCTTACGATCCTGCAGGTAAATATCGTTTGGCCATTTCACGCGAACCTGTTCAGCCCCGAGCTGCTGCAGAACTTCAGCGATCACGATACCGATCACCAGGCTGAGTCCAATGGCCGCTGCCGGGCCCTGCTCCAGTCGCCAGTACATCGAGAGATAGAGATTAGCGCCAAAGGGGGAAAACCATTTTCTGCCTCGCCGGCCTCGTCCTGCCTGCTGATATTCAGCCACACAGGCATCACCGGACGTCAGCTCGTCAAGCCTGTCCAGCAAATACTGGTTAGTGGAGTCGATGACGGGAAGAACTGTTACTCGGCCATGTTCTATCTGTTGGGAGATCTTTTTCTCATCCAACAGATGAATGGGCTCTGGCAGGCTGTAACCCTTGCCCGGCACGGTAAATACATCGACACCCCAGTCGCGCAAGGTCTGGATATGCTTATTAATCGCCGCCCGGCTCATGCCTAACTGCTCACCAAGCTGTTCGCCTGAGTGGAATTCACCATCAGCAAGGATAGAAATCAACGTTAAAGGGATAGTATGGTCTTTCACGCAATGCTCTCCTCTGCGTTGACTTCCCCATGTGTTCCTATGAAGCGCACCTCGGGCTGAAGCCATACATCGAATTTCGTCCCTACCTGCTGGCGAACGTAGTGGGCTAGTTTTACCACATCTTCGCTGGTCGCTCGATCTTCGTTAACCAGTACCAGCGCCTGCTGTCGGTGGACGGCTGCGCCGCCGATGCGTTGCCCTTTCAGCTGGCATTGATCGATTAGCCAGCCAGCGGCCAGCTTGACGGTACCATTTGCCTGCGGATAGTGCGGTGCATGAGGAAACTGCGCCAGCAGTGTTTCAGCAACCTGAGCACTAACGATAGGATTCTTAAAGAAGCTTCCGGCATTACCGTTAATCTTGGGATCCGGTAACTTAGTCATTCGCATATGACAGACGGCATCAAACACCTGCTGCGGGGTGACGGTCTGCGGATCGAGACGCGTTAGATCACCATAACTCAGTACAGGCTGCCATGCTTTCGCTAACGTTAAGCCAATCGCGACGATGGCGTAGCGATCCTGGTATTCATGTTTGAAGATACTATCGCGATAGCCAAAACGGCATTCCGCTGCTGAAAGACGTTGCTTACGCCCGGTTTCCAGCTCAACGCAGTCAACATATTCGCAAACCCGCTGTAGCTCAACACCGTAAGCGCCAATATTCTGGATCGGCGATGATCCTGCGCATCCAGGGATTAATGCCAGATTTTCCAGACCTGGCATCGCATGCTGTAGTGTGAACTGCACCAGTTTATGCCAGTTTTCACCGGCACCAACGTGCAAACGCCAGGCTTCAGGGGTTTCGCTCACCTCGATCCCCATAATCCGGTTGAGGATCACCGTACCGGCATAGTCGTTCAGAAACAGGACATTACTGCCTTCCCCAAGGATCAGCGTGGGTTCGCCTACCGCGACAGCGGTTTGCCAGGCGCTTAGCAACTGTTGCTCGGTTTCGGCGCGAACTATCGTCCTGGCGGAGCGTTCAATGCCAAAGGTATTCCAGGGTTTGAGGGAGTGGTTCATAGTGGCTTCCTGATGCAAAATCGGCGTTAGTTTACCGTATCTGGCGGGGGAAGGCTTGCCTGATTGCAGGGGCAATAACATTGCGGGGCGTTACCGGTGGTGATGCGAGGTACCGGTCCAGGCTACAGGTTGTGCAGGGCGGGTACGAATCCGTAGCCCCGGTAAGCGCAGCGCCACCGGGGGAGGCATGCCGGCACGCTGGCCGGACCACAAAAACGCAAAAAGCCCATCCGTCAGGATGGGCTCTTCACTTGTTTGATGCCTGGCAGTTCCCTACTCTCACATGGGGAGACCCCACACTACCATCGGCGCTACGGCGTTTCACTTCTGAGTTCGGCATGGGGTCAGGTGGGACCACCGCGCTAGTGCCGCCAGGCAAATTCTGTTTTATCAACACGTCTCACGGACGCATCGATTAATCTGAATCAGAGCTGAAAATCTTCTCTCAATTCCGCCAAAACATCTTCGGCGTTGTAAGGTTAAGCCTCACGGTTCATTAGTACCGGTTAGCTCAACGCATCGCTGCGCTTACACACCCGGCCTATCAACGTCGTCGTCTTCAACGTTCCTTCAGGAGACTTATAGTCTCAGGGAGAACTCATCTCGGGGCAAGTTTCGTGCTTAGATGCTTTCAGCACTTATCTCTTCCGCATTTAGCTACCGGGCAGTGCCATTGGCATGACAACCCGAACACCAGTGATGCGTCCACTCCGGTCCTCTCGTACTAGGAGCAGCCCCCCTCAATTCTCCAGCGCCCACGGCAGATAGGGACCGAACTGTCTCACGACGTTCTAAACCCAGCTCGCGTACCACTTTAAATGGCGAACAGCCATACCCTTGGGACCTACTTCAGCCCCAGGATGTGATGAGCCGACATCGAGGTGCCAAACACCGCCGTCGATATGAACTCTTGGGCGGTATCAGCCTGTTATCCCCGGAGTACCTTTTATCCGTTGAGCGATGGCCCTTCCATTCAGAACCACCGGATCACTATGACCTGCTTTCGCACCTGCTCGCGCCGTCACGCTCGCAGTCAAGCTAGCTTATGCCATTGCACTAACCTCCTGATGTCCGACCAGGATTAGCTAACCTTCGTGCTCCTCCGTTACGCTTTGGGAGGAGACCGCCCCAGTCAAACTACCCACCAGACACTGTCCGCAACCCCGATAAGGGGCCAACGTTAGAACATCAAACATTAAAGGGTGGTATTTCAAGGTTGGCTCCACGCAGACTGGCGTCCACGCTTCAAAGCCTCCCACCTATCCTACACATCAAGGCTCAATGTTCAGTGTCAAGCTATAGTAAAGGTTCACGGGGTCTTTCCGTCTTGCCGCGGGTACACTGCATCTTCACAGCGAGTTCAATTTCACTGAGTCTCGGGTGGAGACAGCCTGGCCATCATTACGCCATTCGTGCAGGTCGGAACTTACCCGACAAGGAATTTCGCTACCTTAGGACCGTTATAGTTACGGCCGCCGTTTACCGGGGCTTCGATCAAGAGCTTCTCCTTACGGATAACCCCATCAATTAACCTTCCGGCACCGGGCAGGCGTCACACCGTATACGTCCACTTTCGTGTTTGCACAGTGCTGTGTTTTTAATAAACAGTTGCAGCCAGCTGGTATCTTCGACTGGTCTCAGCTCCGTCCGCAGGGACTTCACCTACACACCAGCGTGCCTTCTCCCGAAGTTACGGCACCATTTTGCCTAGTTCCTTCACCCGAGTTCTCTCAAGCGCCTTGGTATTCTCTACCTGACCACCTGTGTCGGTTTGGGGTACGATTTGATGTTACCTGATGCTTAGAGGCTTTTCCTGGAAGCAGGGCATCTGTCACTTCAGTACCGTGGTACCTCGTCATCACACCTCAGCCTTGATTATCCGGATTTGCCTGGATAACCAGCCTACATGCTTAAACCGGGACAACCGTCGCCCGGATGACATAGCCTTCTCCGTCCCCCCTTCGCAGTAACACCAAGTACAGGAATATTAACCTGTTTCCCATCGACTACGCCTTTCGGCCTCGCCTTAGGGGTCGACTCACCCTGCCCCGATTAACGTTGGACAGGAACCCTTGGTCTTCCGGCGAGCGGGCTTTTCACCCGCTTTATCGTTACTTATGTCAGCATTCGCACTTCTGATACCTCCAGCAGCCCTCACAGGCCACCTTCACAGGCTTACAGAACGCTCCCCTACCCAACAACACATAGTGTCGCTGCCGCAGCTTCGGTGCATGGTTTAGCCCCGTTACATCTTCCGCGCAGGCCGACTCGACCAGTGAGCTATTACGCTTTCTTTAAATGATGGCTGCTTCTAAGCCAACATCCTGGCTGTCTGGGCCTTCCCACATCGTTTCCCACTTAACCATGACTTTGGGACCTTAGCTGGCGGTCTGGGTTGTTTCCCTCTTCACGACGGACGTTAGCACCCGCCGTGTGTCTCCCGTGATAACATTCTTCGGTATTCGTAGTTTGCATCGGGTTGGTAAGTCGGGATGACCCCCTAGCCGAAACAGTGCTCTACCCCCGAAGATGAGTTCACGAGGCGCTACCTAAATAGCTTTCGGGGAGAACCAGCTATCTCCCGGTTTGATTGGCCTTTCACCCCCAGCCACAAGTCATCCGCTAATTTTTCAACATTAGTCGGTTCGGTCCTCCAGTTAGTGTTACCCAACCTTCAACCTGCCCATGGCTAGATCACCGGGTTTCGGGTCTATACCCTGCAACTTAACGCCCAGTTAAGACTCGGTTTCCCTGCGGCTCCCCTATACGGTTAACCTTGCTACAGAATATAAGTCGCTGACCCATTATACAAAAGGTACGCAGTCACACCCGAAGGTGCTCCCACTGCTTGTACGTACACGGTTTCAGGTTCTTTTTCACTCCCCTCGCCGGGGTTCTTTTCGCCTTTCCCTCACGGTACTGGTTCACTATCGGTCAGTCAGGAGTATTTAGCCTTGGAGGATGGTCCCCCCATATTCAGACAGGATACCACGTGTCCCGCCCTACTCTTCGAGTTCACAGCCTGTGCATTTTGGTGTACGGGACTATCACCCTGTACCGTCGGACTTTCCAGACCGTTCCACTAACACACAAGCTGATTCAGACTCTGGGCTGCTCCCCGTTCGCTCGCCGCTACTGGGGGAATCTCGGTTGATTTCTTTTCCTCGGGGTACTTAGATGTTTCAGTTCCCCCGGTTCGCCTCGTTAACCTATGTATTCAGTTAACGATAGTGTGACGAATCACACTGGGTTTCCCCATTCGGACATCGCCGGCTGTAACGGTTCATATCACCTTACCGACGCTTTTCGCAGATTAGCACGTCCTTCATCGCCTCTGACTGCCAGGGCATCCACCGTGTACGCTTAGTCGCTTAACCTCACAACCCGAAGATGTTTCACTTCTGATTGCGAAAATTTGAGAGACTCGAACACACTTAAACAGTGTGTCGTTTCAATTTTCAACTTGATCCAGATTTTTAAAGAGCAAAACTTCGCAGTGAACCTTTTCAGGTACACTCTGAAGTTTTCTTGTTTTTGCAGTAAAGATGGTGGAGCTATGCGGGATCGAACCGCAGACCTCCTGCGTGCAAAGCAGGCGCTCTCCCAGCTGAGCTATAGCCCCATCGTAGTATCTCATCAACCTTAATTCTTTCTGAGACAAGGCGTGGAACGGCGAAGCATACTCAGGTATGCGAGTCGTTTCACAACGCGGTATCAGGAAGAATTTGGTAGGCCTGAGTGGACTTGAACCACCGACCTCACCCTTATCAGGGGTGCGCTCTAACCACCTGAGCTACAAGCCTGCAGAGATTACTTACTGCTCTATTTTCATCAGACAATCTGTGTGAGCACTACAAAGGCAGGTTCTTTAAGGTAAGGAGGTGATCCAACCGCAGGTTCCCCTACGGTTACCTTGTTACGACTTCACCCCAGTCATGAATCACAAAGTGGTAAGCGCCCTCCCGAAGGTTAAGCTACCTACTTCTTTTGCAACCCACTCCCATGGTGTGACGGGCGGTGTGTACAAGGCCCGGGAACGTATTCACCGTAGCATTCTGATCTACGATTACTAGCGATTCCGACTTCATGGAGTCGAGTTGCAGACTCCAATCCGGACTACGACATACTTTATGAGGTCCGCTTGCTCTCGCGAGGTCGCTTCTCTTTGTATATGCCATTGTAGCACGTGTGTAGCCCTGGTCGTAAGGGCCATGATGACTTGACGTCATCCCCACCTTCCTCCAGTTTATCACTGGCAGTCTCCTTTGAGTTCCCGGCCTAACCGCTGGCAACAAAGGATAAGGGTTGCGCTCGTTGCGGGACTTAACCCAACATTTCACAACACGAGCTGACGACAGCCATGCAGCACCTGTCTCACAGTTCCCGAAGGCACCAATCCATCTCTGGAAAGTTCTGTGGATGTCAAGACCAGGTAAGGTTCTTCGCGTTGCATCGAATTAAACCACATGCTCCACCGCTTGTGCGGGCCCCCGTCAATTCATTTGAGTTTTAACCTTGCGGCCGTACTCCCCAGGCGGTCGATTTAACGCGTTAGCTCCGGAAGCCACGCCTCAAGGGCACAACCTCCAAATCGACATCGTTTACGGCGTGGACTACCAGGGTATCTAATCCTGTTTGCTCCCCACGCTTTCGCACCTGAGCGTCAGTCTTTGTCCAGGGGGCCGCCTTCGCCACCGGTATTCCTCCAGATCTCTACGCATTTCACCGCTACACCTGGAATTCTACCCCCCTCTACAAGACTCTAGCCTGCCAGTTTCGAATGCAGTTCCCAGGTTGAGCCCGGGGATTTCACATCCGACTTGACAGACCGCCTGCGTGCGCTTTACGCCCAGTAATTCCGATTAACGCTTGCACCCTCCGTATTACCGCGGCTGCTGGCACGGAGTTAGCCGGTGCTTCTTCTGCGGGTAACGTCAATCGATGAGGTTATTAACCTCACCGCCTTCCTCCCCGCTGAAAGTGCTTTACAACCCGAAGGCCTTCTTCACACACGCGGCATGGCTGCATCAGGCTTGCGCCCATTGTGCAATATTCCCCACTGCTGCCTCCCGTAGGAGTCTGGACCGTGTCTCAGTTCCAGTGTGGCTGGTCATCCTCTCAGACCAGCTAGGGATCGTCGCCTAGGTGAGCCGTTACCCCACCTACTAGCTAATCCCATCTGGGCACATCTGATGGCATGAGGCCCGAAGGTCCCCCACTTTGGTCTTGCGACGTTATGCGGTATTAGCTACCGTTTCCAGTAGTTATCCCCCTCCATCAGGCAGTTTCCCAGACATTACTCACCCGTCCGCCGCTCGTCACCCGAGAGCAAGCTCTCTGTGCTACCGCTCGACTTGCATGTGTTAGGCCTGCCGCCAGCGTTCAATCTGAGCCATGATCAAACTCTTCAATTTAAGTTTGATGCTCGTGAATTAAACTTCGTAATGAATTACGTATGTTCACTCAGAGACTTGGTATTCATTTTTCGTCCGAGGACGTTAAGAATCCATGTCACTTTGAGTGCCCACACAGATTGTCTGATAAATTGTTAAAGAGCAGTGCCGCTTCGTTTTTCGCTGCGGCGCGGGGTGTGCATATTACGCTTTCCCGCTGCAGAGTCAAGCATTTATTTTTGCTTTTCTCTGCGAGGTTCTCACCGGAACCCCGCTGACCCGGCGGCTTGCTTGCCGTTGTTCCGTGTCAGTGGAGGCGCATTATAGGGAGTAATTCTGAAGTGACAAGGGGAAATTTAAAAAAACTTTTCGTTCGCTCGATTTTCCATCAAGGCGCTGTTTAAACGCCCTGTTTGCGGATCATTTGCGCGATTTCGCGGGCAAACCGGGATACCTGTTGCCAGTCGGTATAGACCACTTCTTTACGGATATCCGTTTCCCCCCCGGTCATTTTCATAATCAGGCGGATCATAAGCCGATCGTACCAGCGGTAACGTGGGTAGCGCAGCGCGCCGGCAAACACCGCGCAGCTCTGCGGCTGCCACGGCGAATTAAGGAGAAACTTGCGTGTATAGCTGTTGGTCTGTGGCGTGCGCTTCTCAGGTTTGCGCGCCACCAGGTTGACCGAGAAGAATGCGCCCGGCAACGCCTGCAATGATGTGAGATGCTTTTTGACAAAGCGATCTACGGCCGGATGAAAGTGCCCATAGCGAATCGACGCGCCAATCACCACCCGATCGTAGTGATGCCATTCGACGACATCGGTACGGTTCAGGTTCAAGGTATCCGCGTCGATGCCCAGCTCTTTCAGCTCGGAGGCGAGAAACGAAGCGATTTCACGGGTCTGCCCGTCGCGGGTGGAGAAAAGAATTAAAGTTTTCACGAGCACTCCTGTTATTCGCGCCAGAAAGTGGGGGTAAAGAGCACCAGTAAGGTAAACACTTCCAGACGACCAAACAGCATATTAGCAATCAGGATCCATTTCGCGACCGGGTTCATGGTGGCAAAGTTGTCCGCGACGACGCCGAGCCCAGGCCCGAGGTTGTTCAATGTCGCTACCACGGAGGCGAAAGCAGAAAAGTCATCCACCCCGGTGGCGATAATAGCCAGCATGCTAATGATAAAGACCAGCGCATAGGCGGAGAAAAATCCCCATACCGCTTCCAGAATACGCTCTGGCAGCGCGCGGTTGCCTAATTTGATGCTATACACCGCATTCGGGTGAACCAGACGCTTCAGCTCACGGTTGCCCTGCTTAAACAGCAGCAGGATACGGATCACCTTTAAGCCGCCGCCCGTGGAGCCAGCACAGCCGCCGATGAATGCAGAGCAGAGCAGCAGCACAGGCAGGAACAGCGGCCAGCGCGCAATGCTATCGGTGGTAAAGCCGGCGGTGGTCGCCATCGACACCACCTGGAAAAACGCCTGGTTCAGCGTCGTCAACACCGAGCCGTACACGTTATGAAGCCATAGCACCAGCGTACAGACGATGACCAGCGTCAACTGGACGCCAATGAACATGCGAAACTCAGGATCACGCCAGTACACCTTCAGGCTGCGTCCGCTCAACAAAGAAAAATGCAGACCATAGTTACAGCCGGAGATCAGCAAGAAGATGGCAATGATGGAGTTGATCATCGGACTGTTGAAATAGCCGACGCTGGCATCGTGAGTCGAAAAACCGCCGATGGCGATAGTGGCGAAGCTGTGCCCAATCGCATCGAACGCCGGCATACCGGCAAACCAGAGCGCCAGTGCGCAGGCTATCGTCAATAACACATAGATAAGCCAGAGGGTCTTCGCCGTCTCGGCGATACGCGGACGCATCTTGTTATCCTTCAGCGGGCCGGGCATTTCCGCGCGGTAAAGCTGCATCCCCCCGACGCCAAGGATAGGAAGAATCGCCACCGCCAGCACAATGATCCCCATACCGCCGAACCATTGCAGCATCTGCCGATAAAAGAGGATCGCATGCGGTAACGAGTCCAGCCCCACCAGGGTGGTCGCCCCGGTCGTCGTCAGGCCAGAAAATGATTCGAAGAAAGCATCCGTCACCGTCAGGTTCGGCTGCTCGGCGAAAATAAAGGGCAAGGCCCCCACGCTCCCCAGCACGGTCCAGAACAGCACCACGATGAGAAACCCTTCACGGGATTTCAGTTCGCCTTTTTGCTTACGGTTCGGCCACCACAGCATGGAGCCAATCGCCAGCGCGACAAAGAAGGTTTGAGTGAAGGCCCGTCCCGCACCGTCGCGATATATCAGGGCCACTAATCCCGGGACGATCATCGTCCCCGAAAACAAGATGACCAGCAGTCCAACGATTCGGGTTATGGCGCGAAAATGCATCTCTGGCGCTTCCTTTGATAGGCAAAAAACAGAGGGGATTATTCGTTAATCTTCAGTAATTGCAATGAACCGCGACTAAAATCAGCCAGTTTTGCTGAAAAAGCCGCCACTTCGGCCTGGGGAAGCGCCACGCGCAGTCGAACCGACGCCAGATATTCGCTTTCAACAACCTTTCCGGAGAATTGGGCGAGCAGCGCTTCGACACCGGCCAGTTGCCCATACTCACATTGCAAAGTATATGCCGTTAACGGCGTCTTGCGCAGCGTCGTCAACTGCGCCAGCGCCTGATGAACACCGCCGCCATACGCCTTCACCAGCCCGCCGGTGCCCAGCAGGATACCACCGTAGTAACGCACGACGACAGCGGTTATCTCGCCGACGCCGCACCCCATCAGCTGCGCCAGCATCGGTTTACCTGCGGTCCCCGCCGGTTCGCCATCGTCAGAAAACCCCAGCTGTTGCGAATCATCAGGCGGCCCGGCGACCCACGCCACGCAATGGTGGCGGGCATCAGGGTGATCCGCTTTGACGGACTCGACAAAAGCTTTTGCCGCCGCCACGCCGTCGGTATGCGCCAACAGCGTGATAAAACGGCTTTTTTTAATCTCCTCAACGACGGTAACCGGCGCCGCCGGGATTAACCAGCTCTCCATCAGGCCAGCTTCAGATCGCGCGTCATATTTTCGATGCTGTTTTCGTGAACCACCACGTTATCTTCGATACGGATCCCGCCAAACGGCTTCATGGCGTCAATTTTTTGCCAGTTGAAGTGCTTGCTGAATGGGCCTTCACGCCACGGCGCCAGTAACGACTCGATGAAGTAGATGCCGGGTTCAATGGTCAGCACCATACGCGGCTCGATAATACGGGTGCAACGCAGGTACGGATATTTCGACGGCGCCGCCAGATGCGTACCGGTATCGTCCTGCATAAAGCCCGCAACATCATGCACCTGCAGACCCAGCGGATGACCAATCCCGTGCGGCATAAATGGCCCGGTCAGATCATTCTCCACCATCGCCTCTTCGCTTATGTCAGTGACTAACTGGTGTTTACGTAACAGCTTCGCAATGCGCTGATGGAACTGAATATGATAATCAACGTAGCGCGTCCCGGCTTTCATGGTGCTAATCAGCGCCAGCTGCTCGTCGTTAACGTCTTTAATCAGATGGGCAAAGTCGTTGTCGCCGTGTGCCGCCCAGGTCCGGGTCAGATCCGCGGCATAGCCGTTATATTCTGCGCCAGCGTCGAGCAGGAAGCTGCGCATCTCCGCCGGGGCGCGATGATCCAGTTTGGTGTAGTGCAGGACGGAGGCATGCTCATTCAGCGCGACAATGTTGCTGTAAGGCACGTCGGTGTCACGATGGCCGGTGGCGGTAAGATAGGCCTGGTTGATATCGAATTCGCTCATTCCGGACTGGAAAGCTTCGTAGGCCGCACGATGGCCATTGACCGCTGACTTCTGCGCTTCACGCATGCAGGCCAGCTCGTAATCGGTTTTGTAAGCCCGGTAGTAATGCAGGTAATCGATAACCCCTTTCGGATTGATCTTATCCGCGGCGATACCCAGGCCCAGCGCGCGCTCCGCTACCGGCCCAATATAGCCGATATTACCGCGAGCGGCAGGTAACTGGCTGCCGATACCATCGGCCTTCGGCAGCGCAATGACGTCAATCTCTTCGGTCCAGAACGAGGTTGGCAACGGCTCGACGTTATGCCAGTAATCGACCGGCAGATAGAACCACAGCTTCGGTTTGTTGACGCCATCCACCAGCAGCCAGCAGTTAGGCACCTGGGTCACCGGCACCCAGGCTTTAAACTGCGGATTGACCTTGAACGGGTACGGATGGTCATCGAGGAAGACGTTAACCAATTCACCGGAGTGAATCAGCAGAGCATCCATCTGAAAACGGGCCAGGACGTCGCGGGTACGTTCTTGTAGGGTAACAATATGATTTTTATAGAGCGCGGCCAGGGATTCCATCTTTTGTCCTTTGCTTTTATGGGATCGTGATACACCGCATCTTAGCACATCGCCCTGCGTGCGGGTGATTTCCGCCGGATGTGATCCGACCAGCAATTATTTAAAGAGTTATTTGCAATTCTTTAACATAAATTCCACACTCCGTTTCATCTGGTATGACCAGATCATATTGCTGGATTCAGGAGACTGACATGCTCTACAAAGGCGACACCCTGTACCTCGACTGGCTGGAAGATGGCATCGCCGAACTGGTGTTCGATGCCCCAGGTTCGGTCAACAAGCTTGATACCGCAACCGTAGCCAGCCTCGGTCATGCGCTGGACGTACTGGAAAAACAAAGCGATCTCAAAGGTCTGCTGCTGCGCTCTGAAAAAGCGGCGTTTATCGTCGGCGCGGATATCACCGAATTCCTCTCGCTGTTCCTGGTCCCTGAGGAGCAGTTAAGCCAGTGGCTGCATTTTGCTAACAGTGTCTTCAATCGTCTGGAAGATCTCCCCGTCCCCACTATCTCTGCCGTCAATGGCTACGCGCTGGGCGGCGGTTGCGAATGTGTGCTGGCGACCGATTACCGCCTGGCGACGCCGGACCTGCGCATTGGGCTGCCGGAAACCAAGCTCGGCATTATGCCCGGGTTTGGCGGCTCAGTCCGTCTGCCACGCCTGCTCGGCGCCGATAGCGCGCTGGAGATCATTGCTGCCGGGAAAGATGTCAGCGCCGATCAAGCCTTGAAAATCGGCCTGGTGGATGGCGTGGTCGCCGCGGAAAAACTGCACGACGGCGCGCTGGCGATCCTGCGTCAGGCCATGAATGGCGACCTGGACTGGAAAGCGAAACGTCAACCGAAGCTGGAGCCGCTGAAGCTCAGCAAAATTGAAGCCGCCATGAGCTTTACGATTGCCAAAGGCATGGTCGCGCAAACGGCCGGGAAGCATTACCCGGCGCCGATCACCGCGGTGAAAACTATTGAAGCCGCTGCACGTCTTGGTCGTGAAGAAGCCCTGGTGCTGGAAAATAAAAGCTTTGTCCCGCTGGCCCATACCAACGAGGCCCGCGCGCTGGTTGGTATCTTCCTGAACGACCAGTACGTCAAAGCGAAAGCGAAAAAGCTGACCAAAGATATCGAGACGCCGAAGCACGCTGCCGTATTAGGCGCCGGCATTATGGGTGGCGGCATTGCTTACCAGTCAGCCTGGAAGGGCGTGCCGGTGGTGATGAAAGACATTAACGACAAATCGCTGACCCTGGGCATGACCGAAGCGGCGAAACTACTGAATAAACAGCTGGAACGCGGCAAAATCGACGGTCTGAAGCTGGCAGGAGTGATAAGCACCATTCAGCCAACCCTGGAATACAGCGGTTTTGATCGCGTGGACGTGGTTGTTGAAGCGGTGGTCGAAAACCCGAAAGTGAAAAAAGCGGTACTGGCGGAAACCGAGGCAAAAGTACGTCCGGATACCGTGCTGGCCTCTAATACCTCAACGATTCCCATTAGCGAGCTGGCCAGCGTTCTGCAGCGCCCGGAAAACTTCTGCGGTATGCACTTCTTTAACCCGGTGCATCGCATGCCGCTGGTTGAAGTCATCCGTGGCGAAAAAACCTCGGATAAGACCATTGCCACAGTCGTGGCCTGGGCCAGCAAAATGGGCAAAACGCCGATCGTGGTCAACGACTGCCCCGGCTTCTTCGTCAACCGCGTGCTATTCCCTTACTTCGCCGGCTTTAGCCAGCTGCTGCGCGACGGGGCGGACTTCCGCAAAGTCGACAAAGTGATGGAGAAACAGTTTGGCTGGCCAATGGGCCCGGCTTATCTGCTGGACGTGGTCGGCATCGATACCGCGCACCATGCTCAGGCGGTCATGGCGGCGGGCTTCCCGCAGCGGATGCAGAAAGATTATCGCGACGCTATCGACGCCCTGTTTGACGCCAGCCGTTTCGGCCAGAAGAACGGCCTCGGCTTCTGGCGCTATAAAGAAGACAGCAAAGGCAAGCCGAAGAAAGAAGAAGATGCCGCAGTCGACAGCCTGCTGGCCGACGTAAGCCAGCCGAAGCGCGATTTCAGCGATGAAGAGATTATCGCCCGCATGATGATCCCGATGGTTAACGAAGTGGTTCGCTGCCTGGAAGAAGGTATTATCGCCAGCCCGGCGGAAGCGGATATGGCGCTGGTATACGGCCTGGGCTTCCCTCCGTTCCACGGCGGCGCATTCCGCTGGCTCGATACCATTGGCAGCGCGAAGTATCTCGATATGGCACAGCAATACCAGCACCTTGGCCCGCTGTATGAAGTGCCAGCCGGTCTGCGTGACAAAGCGCGCCATAACGAAGCGTATTATCCCCCGGTAGAGCCAGCCCGTCCGGTTGGCGCTCTGAAAACGGCTTAAGGAGTCACAATGGAACAGGTTGTCATTGTCGATGCTATTCGCACCCCGATGGGCCGTTCAAAGGGCGGCGCATTTCGCCACGTGCGCGCGGAAGATCTTTCCGCCCACCTGATGCGTAGCCTGCTGTCGCGCAACCCGTCGCTTGAGGCAAGCGCAATAGACGATATCTACTGGGGCTGCGTGCAGCAAACCCTTGAGCAGGGCTTTAACATCGCCCGTAACGCGGCGCTGCTGGCGGAGATCCCGCACTCGGTACCGGCAAACACGGTTAACCGGCTGTGCGGTTCCTCTATGCAGGCGCTGCATGATGCCGCCCGTATGATCATGACCGGCGATGCCAACGTCTGCCTGATTGGCGGCGTGGAGCACATGGGCCATGTGCCGATGAGCCACGGCGTTGATTTTCACCCGGGACTGAGTCGTAACGTGGCGAAAGCCGCCGGTATGATGGGGTTGACTGCGGAAATGCTGGCACGTCTGCACGGCATTAGCCGCGAAATGCAGGATCAGTTCGCCGCACGCTCTCACGCTCGCGCCTGGGCAGCGACGCAATCCGGCGCATTCAAAGCCGAGATCATCCCGACCGGCGGCCACGATGCCGATGGCGTGCTGAAGTCCTTCAATTACGACGAAGTGATCCGCCCGGAAACCACCGTCGAAACGCTGTCCACGTTGAGACCGGCGTTTGACCCGGTGACCGGCACGGTAACGGCAGGTACCTCTTCCGCCCTTTCCGACGGCGCGGCGGCGATGCTGCTGATGAGCGAAAGCCGCGCCCGCGAGCTGGGGCTGAAGCCACGCGCCCGCGTCCGTTCAATGGCGGTGGTCGGCTGCGACCCGTCCATTATGGGTTATGGCCCGGTTCCAGCCTCGAAGCTGGCGCTGAAAAAAGCGGGCTTATCCACCAGCGATATCGACGTCTTTGAAATGAATGAGGCTTTTGCCGCGCAGATCCTGCCGTGCATTAAAGATCTGGGCCTGATGGAGCAGATCGACGAGAAGATCAACCTCAACGGTGGGGCGATCGCTCTGGGTCACCCGCTCGGCTGTTCCGGAGCGCGCATTAGTACTACGTTGATCAACCAGATGGAGCGTCAAGACGCACAGTTTGGTCTGGCGACTATGTGTATCGGCTTAGGTCAGGGGATCGCTACTGTATTTGAGAGAGTGTAAATCAGGAAAAGTATCTCAAAGCCAATGACGTCAGAACAAGGCGGCAAGCGAGCGAATCCCGATGAGCTTACTCAAGTAAGTGATTCGGGTGAGCGGGCGCAGCCAACGCAGTGATGGCGTCATTGGCGAAGAGAGACAGTTTAGTTGCCGTTCTTCCCGCCTGTCAGGGGCGGGTTTTTTATTGTCAGATAAAGGCAAACGCGTCGCCAAACAGGCGTTCTTCGCGCGCGCCGCGTTCGTTGCAGAACAGATCGCGGGCGATCTTGGCCATCTCAAAGCGCCCGGCAATATAGATGTCGTGGTCGGCCAGGGTACCGTAATCCTGCAGCACCGCGGTCAGTACCGTACCGGAACGCCCGCGCCATCCCTCTTCCGGCTGCTCAACCACGGGTTCGATACGCAGATTCGCATGCTTGATACTCAGGGCTTCCAGTTCGGCCAGATCGTACAGGTGCTTGGCCTCGCGGCCGCCCCAGTAGATGGCGATATCGCGGTTCGGATTACGCGCCAGCGCGGTTAACAAAATAGAACGCACATAAGAGAAGCCGGTACCGCCGGCAATTAAAATCAGCGGACGGTCTTCATCTTCACGCAGCCAGGCTTCACCGTGTGGGATATCAACCTCAATTTCACGCTCTTGCAGAATGCGATCCATGACCGCCATCGCGTACAGATTGAGCTCAGAGGCGCCGATATGCAGCTCGATAAATTCCTGTTCCGCCGGCGTGGAAGCCATGGAGAACGGGCGCTTGTCGCGCTCATCCATTACTACCATCAGATACTGGCCAGCACGGAAGGAAAATGCCGCTTCCGGCACTAATCGAACACGATATACGGTATCGGTAATCGCCTCCACCGAGGTCACTTTACAGCTTAAGGTTGTCATGCGTCCCCTCTGTCGGGTCAATAGAGCAAAACAGCGGCGTTAGCCCCGCTTACGGTTGTTTAAAGATGGCCAGCTCATCCCAGATGGCGTCAATCCGCGCCGTGACGGCAGGATCTTTTTTGATTGGACGACCCCATTCACGCTGGGTTTCGCCAGGCCATTTATTCGTGGCATCCAGCCCCATTTTTGAACCCAGGCCGGAAACCGGCGAGGCAAAATCCAGATAATCAATTGGCGTATTTTCTACCAGTACCGTATCACGAGCCGGGTCCATACGGGTAGTGATCGCCCAAATCACATCGTTCCAGTCGCGCGCATTGACATCGTCATCGCAGACAATCACGAACTTGGTATACATGAACTGCCGCAGGAACGACCAGACGCCCATCATCACGCGCTTGGCATGACCTGCGTACTGTTTTTTCATCGTCACTACCGCCAGGCGATAGGAACACCCTTCCGGCGGTAGATAAAAGTCGACGATTTCCGGAAACTGCTTTTGCAGGATCGGCACAAAGACTTCGTTCAGCGCCACACCCAGTACTGCAGGTTCATCGGGCGGTCGGCCGGTATAGGTCGAATGATAAATCGCGTCTTCACGCTGGGTTATATGGGTCACCGTAAATACCGGGAAGCTGTCCACTTCGTTGTAGTAACCGGTGTGGTCGCCATACGGCCCTTCCGGCGCCATTTCACCGGCCTCAATGTAGCCTTCAAGCACAATTTCCGCGCTGGCCGGGACTTCAAGGTCATTGGAAACGCACTTCACCACTTCGGTCTTGGTGCCGCGCAACAGGCCTGCGAAAGCATATTCCGACAGGGTATCCGGCACCGGGGTCACCGCGCCAAGAATGGTTGCCGGATCGGCGCCGAGCGCCACGGAAACCGGGAAGCGTTCGCCCGGACGCGCCGCACACCACTCCTGGAAATCCAGTGCGCCGCCGCGATGAGACAGCCAGCGCATAATCAGTTTGTTTTTACCAATCAGCTGCTGGCGATAAATCCCCAGATTCTGCCGCTCTTTGTGCGGCCCGCGGGTCACCGTCAGCCCCCAGGTGATCAGCGGCGCGGCATCTTCCGGCCAGCAGGTCATTATCGGGATTTTATTCAGGTCGACGTCATCGCCCTGGATGATTTTTTGCTGGCAGGGCGCGCCGCGCAGGCGTTTGGTCGGCATATTCAGCACTTGCTTGAACTGCGGCAGCTTATCAAACAGATCGCGGAAACCTTTGGGTGGCTCAGGCTCTTTCAGGAAGGCTAACAGCTTACCCACCTCGCGCAACGAACTGACATCCTCCTGGCCCATCCCCAGCGCCACGCGCCGCGGCGTGCCGAAAAGATTGCACAGTACCGGCATGCTATAGCCTTTTGGGTTCTCAAACAGCAGCGCCGGGCCACCGGCGCGCAGGGTCCGGTCGGCAATTTCAGTGATTTCCAGATGAGGATCGACCGGCAGAGTGATACGTTTCAGTTCGCCCTGTTGTTCCAGTAGTGTCAGAAAGTCGCGAAGATCGTGGTATTTCATGAAAGTGTTATTGACCTCTATACAGGCGGCTAATTATACGGTGTTCAACGGCGCGATGCTGTAATTTTGTTAAATTAGCGTGAAAGAACGCTGAAATTTGGATTTCAATTATAATGGCTTTCGCGATTACACCAGCCATTTGTTATGCTTGCCGTTATTAGAAGTGGAATGAGTTATTATGCAAGCCTGGTACTTACTGTATTGCAAACGTGGGCAGCTACAACGAGCCCAGGAACATCTGGAACGTCAGTCAGTTAAGGAAGGTGCGAATAAGCAGGTCATTTCTTCCCAAGCTGACTCGCTGATTAAAATTTCGCGGATCTGGGCCGATTTTTTTCCCGCAAACACATCGAATCAGCCTATTTAGGCTATTTTTTCCACCATTTCTGGCGTTATTTCCGGTTTTTACTGAGATCTCTCCCACTGACGTATCATTTGGTCCACCCGAAACAGGTTGGCCAGGGTGAATAACATCGCCAGTTGGTTATCGTTTTTCAGCAGCCCCCTGTATCTGGCTTTCACGAAGCCGAACTGCCGCTTGATGATGCGAAACGGGTGCTCCACCCTGGCACGGATGCTGGCTTTCATGTATTCGATGTTGATGGCCGTTTTGTTCTTGCGCGGATGCTGCTTCAAGGTTTTTACCTTGCCGGGACGCTCGGCGATCAGCCAGTCCACATCCACCTCGGCCAGCTCCTCGCGCTGTGGCGCTCCTTGGTAGCCGGCATCGGCTGAGACAAATTGCTCCTCTCCATGAAGCAGATTACCCAGCTGATTGAGGTCATGCTCGTTGGCCGCGGTGGTGACCAGGCTGTGGGTCAGGCCACTCTTGGCATCGACACCAATGTGGGCCTTCATGCCAAAGTGCCACTGATTGCCTTTCTTGGTCTGATGCATCTCCGGATCGCGTTGCTGCTCTTTGTTCTTGGTAGAGCTGGGTGCCTCAATGATGGTGGCATCCACCAAAGTGCCTTGGGTCATCATGACGCCTGCTTCGGCCAGCCAGCGATTGATGGTCTTGAACAATTGACGGGCCAGTTGATGCTGCTCGAGCAGGTGGCGGAAATTCATGATGGTGGTGCGATCCGGCAGGGCGCTATCCAGGGATAATCGGGCAAACAGGCGCATGGAGGCGATTTCGTACAGGGCATCTTCCATGGCACCGTCGCTCAGGTTGTACCAATGCTGCATGCAGTGAATACGCAGCATGGTCTCCAGCGGATAGGGCCGTCGGCCATTGCCCGCCTTGGGATAAAACGGCTCGATGACAGCGGTCATATTCTGCCATGGCAGAATCTGCTCCATGCGGGAGAGGAAAATCTCTTTTCGGGTCTGACGGCGCTTAGTGCTGAATTCACTATCGGCGAAGGTGAGTTGATGGCTCATGATGTCCCTCTGGGATGCGCTCCGGATGAATATGATGATCTCATATCAGGAACTTGTTCGCACCTTCCTTAACTGCCTGATGCCGACGATTGCGCTGGAAAAAATCATTCGCGGTAAACGCACCATGGTCAGCGAACCGCTGTTCCCGAACTACCTGTTTATTGAGTTCGATCCAGAGGTGATTCATACCACCACCATCAGCGCCACCCGCGGGGTTAACAACTTCGTGCGCTTTGGCGCGCTGCCCGCTGTCGTTCCCTCGGCGGTTATTCATCAGCTCTCTATCTATAAACCGGAAGGTATCACCGACCCGGAAACGCCGCACGAGGGCGATAGCGTGCTGATCACCGACGGCGCGTTTGAAGGCCTGCAGGCTATCTTTACCGAGCCGGACGGCGAAGCACGCTCTATGTTGCTGTTAAACCTGCTGAATAAGCAAGTCCTGCAGAGCGTTAAAAATACCGACTTCCAGAAAATCTAAACGCCGTTAACGTCGACGCCAAACAGCGCCCTGACGTTTGCGTCCGTTTGCGCCTCCAGCCATTGTGCCTCTTCGCCGCGCCAGGTCGCGACGCTTGCCAGGATATGCGGCAAATACGCAGGCTCGTTACGCCGCGAGGCCGGCTTTGGCTTGAGGTCGCGCGGCAGTAGATAAGGCGCATCGGTCTCCAGCAGCAGACGATCTGCCGGGATCGCCGGCAGCAGCTCGCGCAGCTCGAGCCCCCGCCGCTCATCGCATACCCAACCGGTAATACCGATAAACAGGCCCAGATCCAGGCATTCCTGCACCTCGCTGCGGCTGCCGGTAAAGCAGTGCAGCACCGCGCCCGGGAGCTTCTCGAGCCAGGGTTTAAGCAGCGTCAGAAAGCGGTCGTGGGCGTCGCGGCAGTGTAAAAACACCGGCATCGACAGCTCGGCCGCCAGCGCCAGCTGGGCGCTGAACGCAGCCTCCTGCTCCTGCGGCGTGGAAAAATTCCGGTTAAAATCCAGACCGCACTCGCCTATCGCTACTACCTGCGGCTCGCGGGCGAGGGTATAAATCGCCTCGGCGACCGCTGGCGTCCAGCTGCTACCGTCATGGGGATGAACCCCCGCCGTGGACCAGCAGCCGGAATAGCGGCTCGCCATTCTCTGGGCCTGTTGGCTCTCCGGCAAGTTTGTACCGGTCAGCAGCATGCCGTGAACCCCCGCCGCCCGGGCGCGCGCCACCACCTCATCATGGTCGCGGGAAAACTGCGAACTGGTCAGATTAACGCCGATATCAAACATGAACACTCCTATATGACAACCGCCCTGGCGGGCGGTTGGCGGTATTACTCTTCTCTGTGCTCTGTGGCTTCAGCTTCGGCCGCGGCGTCATCATCGCGCGTCAGGCGCTTCCCGGTGTAGAAGCGGGCGAAGAACACCCCGACTTCAAACAGACAGTACATCGGAATGGCCAGCAGCGTCTGCGAGAATACGTCCGGCGGCGTCAGCAGCATGCCCACCACGAAGGCGCCCACCAGCACATACGGCCTTTTTTTACGCAAGTCTTCCGGCGTGGTAACGCCCATCCAGCAGAGCAGCACGATGGCGACCGGCACCTCAAAAGAGACCCCGAAAGCCATAAACAACGCCATCACGAAGTCAAGATAGCTGCGGATATCGGTCGAGACCAGCACCCCTTCCGGCGCCGCATGGGTCAGGAAGCCGAACGCCAGCGGAAACACAACAAAATAGGCGAAAGCCATGCCGATATAGAACAGCAGGGTACTGGATACCAGTAAAGGCACCACCAGCCGGCGTTCGTGCTTATACAGCGCTGGTGCGACAAAGGCCCATACCTGATAAAGAATAATCGGCACCGACAGGATCACCGACACCATGAAGGTCAGCTTTATCGGCGTAAAGAAAGGTGAAGCGACATCAGTGGCGATCATCGTCGCGCCCACCGGCATCTTGCTGATAAGCGGGGCCGAGACCAGCTGATAGATATCATTGGCGAAATAGACCAGCGCCAGGAAGATCACCAGAATAGCAATGATGCTGTTGAGCAGACGCTTGCGCAGCTCAATCAGATGCGAAATTAGCGGTTGTGTATCGTCTACGCCCATGTTTACGGTTTATCACTCGATGCGGGGGAAGATTGAGGGGCTGCCGCCGTAGCGGATGTTTTCTCTGCCGGAAGTTCAGCCGGTGACGCGGGTGGCTCATCGACAACCGGATCCGGCACATGAGCCGGAGCGCTGACCTGATGTTCTGCCGTCGCCGGCGTGACGTCCTGGCGTTGCGCTTCGCTGCCTTTGACCACCGGATTATGGATGGTATTGGCTTCGTCGCTGGCCTTTTCAGGATCGTGGGCGCTATAGGAGCGCTTCATCGACTCTGCGGCTTCGCGCAGTTCATCCATGGAGGCTTTCAGCTCCGGCGTCAGGTTATTCAGACTGGCCTTCTCCACCTTCTTAAGGCTCTCCTGAAACTCCTGCAGTTTTAGCTCCTGGGCCAGTTCATTCTGTACCGTGGTCGCCAGCGAGCGTAACGTCCGGATCCAGCCAACCACCGTTTTAACCGCGACGGGAAGCCGCTGTGGCCCCAGAACAATGAGGCCAATTACAAACACCAGCAGTAGTTCACTAAAACCAATATCGAACACGAATTACACCTGCTCTTTGTCGTGGCGTTTTGTCTCGTCTTTTTTTGCATCATCCTGTTTATCGGCGATGGTTTTCGCCGTGAAATCTGCATCTGGCGCCGACTTTTCAGGTTTGTCATCATCACTCATGGCTTTTTTAAAGCCTTTGATCGATGCCCCTAAGTCCGACCCCAGCGAGCTCAGCTTCTTCGTCCCAAAAAGCAGAACTACGATGACGACAACAATTAATAACTGCCAAATACTGATACCACCCATACACGTTCCCCTATGACAGATGATGAATTGTGTGGACGCATTATACACGCCATCCTGCGGGCCGCCTCTTCGTCAGGCCACCGGCATGATTTTGCGCAAATAAGCCTGCGTCATGAAGAGGCGAACCGATCAGCGGGTTTTCCGCCAGCCAATCAGCCAGGTCACAATACCGCCGGCCATCAGCCAGCCGGGCATCATTCCCCACTCAGGGCGGTGGATAAAGAGCAGCGTACCACTGAGCAATAAAACCGCGCCTATACCAAACAGGTAACGGGACTGCCCCTGGCGGACATGACGCACATGCATATCCCGCACGATGGTATCGACGCTGGTCTGCAGCTGTTTGCTCTGCTGCAGGCTCTGATACACCAGCTCAGGTATTTCCGGCATTCTTTCGATCCAGAACGGCGCTTTATCTTTAAACGCACGCACCAGCGCCGGAATGCCGACCTGATCTTTGATCCACGACTCGAGGAAAGGCTTCGCCGTTTTCCACAAGTCTAACTGAGGATAGAGCTGCCGGCCTACCCCTTCTACGTAAAGTAATGTCTTCTGTAGTAAAACGAGTTGCGGCTGGACTTCCATATTGAAGCGCCGCGCGGTGTTGAACAGATTAAGCAGCACGTGGCCGAACGAGATCTCCGCCAGCGGCTTCTCAAAGATCGGCTCGCAGACCGTGCGGATCGCGAACTCAAACTCTTCGACGTTGGTATCGGGCGGAACCCAACCGGAATCGACGTGCAGCTCGGCAACCTTACGATAATCGCGGTTAAAGAAGGCGATAAAGTTTTCCGCCAGATAGCGCTTATCTTCTTTGTTCAGCGAGCCGACAATACCGCAGTCGATACCGATATACTGCGGATCTTCCGGGTGCTCGTAGCTGACAAATATATTGCCAGGGTGCATATCGGCATGGAAGAAGCTGTCGCGGAACACCTGGGTGAAGAAGACCTGCACACCCCGCTCCGCCAGCAGCTGCATGTTGGTCCCCTGGGCCTCCAGCGCCTCTACGTCAGACACCGGGATACCGTAAATGCGCTCCATCACCATCATGCTTTCGCTGCAGTAGTCGGGGTACACCTCCGGCACGTACAGCATCGGGCTGTCTTCGAAATTGCGCCGCAGCTGAATAGCGTTGGCGGATTCCCGCAGCAGGTTCAGCTCGTCCAGCAGCGTTTTTTCATATTCGCGAACTACCTCCTGTGGGCGCAGACGGCGGCCGTCAGGCAACAGACGCGGTACCCAGCGCGCCAGGCGATAGATGAGCTTCATGTCCGCTTTAATGATCGGCAAAATATCCGGGCGGATAACCTTGATCACCACCTCTTTGCCATTCTCTTTCAGACGCGCAGTATGCACCTGAGCAATAGACGCCGAGGCTAACGGCTCAACGGAGAAATCATCAAACCAGGCCTCCACCGGCAGGCCCCCCATCGCTTTCTCTATCTGCTGCTGCGCGAGCTTTCCTTCAAAGGGCGCCACGCGGTCCTGCAACAGCGCCAGCTGATCGGCAATTTGTGGCGGAAAGAGATCCCGGCGGGTGGATAGCATCTGGCCGAATTTAATCCACACCGGCCCCAGCTCCTGGAGCGCCAGACGAAGACGAGCACCGAGGGGTTGGTCCTGATGACGGTTTGGCATCCAGAACAGCATCCGCCGCCAGATACGCAGCGGTAGCGTGATCCGCATTTTGGGGATGAGCTCATCGAGCCCGTAGCTCAAAAAGGTGTGGATGATGAAATACAGGCGCCGTAATTCTCCTGGCGTCATTTGCCCTCCAGCGTTTCCAGCCGTTTTTCCAGTGCGGCCAGCGCGCGTTCAATAGCCGTTGTCTCTTCAGCAAACCAGGCTAGCTCCAGCGCCCCCGGAGCCAGTCGCCACTCTTCAGTGATCGCTTCCGCGACATAGCGCTGCTGGCGCTGCGCGCCCTTCAGCAGAAACTGAGCGCCACCGCGCAGAACTTTGCCGACGCCTTCGGCCACGATATCGCCGGTATAGGGCGCCAGCAGTTCAGCAGGATCGAACTCCGCCAGGTCGCACAGGGAGACCAGGTTTTGCACCACCTGCAGATCGCCCTGCACTTCCAGCTCACCGCTGCGAATAAGCGCCGTGAGCTGCTGACGATTGCGCAGTTTTGGCAGCACGCTGAGCCGGGTAATCACAGTGCAGTCGGCCTCTCCGTCCCAGGCGCTCAGGACATCGACCTGGCGTTCGCTGAACACCAGCACCACGGGCGTGGCGAAATCCTGCAGCTGGACCCGCAGCACCTTGCCCAGCAGGCGCTGGCGAGCGGGTTTGAGCGCTTTGTCGCGCCAGAGGAAAGCATTTAGCGCCGTTTCAATGCCAGCGGTCACCAGGGGTGTGAAAGGCATAGCGTCCCTCCTGTCAGAACTTGTAACCGCGATGCAAAGCAACGATACCCGCCGTCAGGTTGTAGTAGTCCACGTTTTCGAAACCCGCATCCTGCATCATCCCTTTCAGCGTTTCCTGGTCGGGATGCATGCGGATAGACTCCGCCAGGTAGCGATAGCTGTCGCCGTCTTTTGCCACCAGCTCGCCCACCTTCGGCAGAATATGGAAGGAGTAAGCGTCGTAGGCTTTGCTCAGCGGTTCGATGATGGGTTTAGAAAACTCCAGCACCAGCAGGCGTCCGCCCGGTTTCAGCACACGATACATCGAACGCAGCGCTTTCTCTTTGTCGGTCACGTTACGCAGACCGAAAGAGATGGTGATGCAGTCAAAGGTGTTATCAGCAAACGGCAAGGCTTCCGCGTTGGCCTGAACATACTCCACGTTACCCACGATACCGATATTGCGCAGCTTTTCGCGGCCCATTTTGAGCATCGAATCGTTGATATCAGCAAGCATGACGCGGCCGGTTTCCCCTACCAGACGGGAGAACTTGGCGGTCAAATCACCGGTACCGCCAGCCAGATCCAGCACGGTCTGCCCGCGACGTACGCCGCTGCAGTCGATGGTGAAACGCTTCCACAAACGATGGATCCCAAACGACATCAAGTCATTCATCACATCATATTTTGCGGCGACAGAATGGAATACATGCGCCACCATATCTGCTTTCTGCTCTTTAGCGACCGTCTGAAAGCCAAAGTGCGTCGTTTCTTGTGAATCCTCAACCATCTCTATGCCTGCTTGCTTTTCAAGAAAATGTTCACTGAGTGTATCAGACTCAGCGCATTTCCCATACGTTTCAGCGTGGCGGAGCCGCTTCGCGATTGCGCAATGCCTCAGCAGAGTCGGGGGAAAATTCGTCATTTTCCGGGAGGTTATCCTCGTCTTCGAGACGATATTGCTCGTCCTGGGCCGTGGCTTGCTCGACTAAATCAGGATTAATCCCGCGCTTTACCTCCACGCCCAGGCCGCGAAAGGCCTCCGCCTGGGCCAGCAGATTACCGCGCCCGGAAGCGAGCTTTTTCATCGCCTGGCGATAGTTCTCCTGCGCCTTATCCAGGCTCTGGCCGATGGCGGACATATCATCCACAAACAGGCGCATTTTGTCGTAAAGGCGCCCCGCCCGCTCGGCAATCTTTTGCGCATTACGGCTCTGGTGCTCATAGCGCCACAGATTGGCGATAGTGCGCAGAGCCACCAGCAGCGTCGTCGGGCTGACCAGCATAATATTATTTTGCAACGCCTCGCTGATGAGCTCAGGCTGGCGATCGATGGCCAGCAGGAACGCCGGCTCAACGGGAATAAACATCAGCACATAGTCGAGAGAGCGCAGGCCAGGCAGCTGTTGATAATCCTTGCGTCCCAGCAGGCGAATATGGTTTCGCACCGAGGCAAGGTGTTCCTGCAGCGCGACTTCGCGAGTGTAGTCATCTTCGGCGTTAAAATAGCGCTCATAGGCGACCAGGGTCATTTTGGCGTCGATCACCACGTCCTTACCCTGCGGCAGGCGCACGATGACGTCCGGCTGCATCCGCGAGCGGTTGTCGGTCTCAATACTGACCTGGGTTTGGTACTCATAGCCTTCACGCAGGCCGGAGGCTTCCAGCACGCGGGTTAAGACCACTTCCCCCCAGTTGCCCTGGGTTTTGTTATCCCCCTTCAGCGCTTTGGTCAGGTTCAGCGCCTCCTGCGCCATCTGCGCGTTCAGCTGCTGCAGATTGCGGATCTCATGCGCCAGAGTATGCCTCTCCCGCGCCTCCTGGCCAAAGCTCTCCTGCACCTGACGACGGAAACCGTCGAGCTGTTCGCGTAGCGGCGTCAGCAGGCCATGCAGGCTCTGGCGATTTTGTTCATCAACGCGCCGGTTACTGTGTTCGAAAATGCGGTTAGCCAGATTTTCAAATTGCTCGCTCAGGCGCTGCTCGCTGTTGACCATCTGGCGGATCTTATCTTCCGCATGCAGCTGGGTGGATTCGAGCCGGGTGGTGACCTCACGCAGATCGGCTTCCAGCGAGGTATTGATATCCCGCAGGCTGCGCAGCTCGTTGTTCAGCAGCTCGCACTCCTCACGCCAGTGGGCCTCCTGCACCAGCTGCTGGCGGGCGGCGCTCAGCTCAATATCCAGCTCTCGCCGTTCCTCGATCAGATCGGCCCGAATTTGATCGGCACGCGCTTTGGTCGCCAGCCAGCCGACAATTAACCCGGCAGCCAGTGCGATAACCGCGCTGATAATGATTGAGAGATCCACGACGCCCCCTGCGATAACCTGATGGCACAAAATAGAATTGTGCTGTACAAACGTCCAGTTTAAAAGGAATTTCCTGCGAGGAGCAACGCAAAAAAGAAAGGCCGGAGGACCCGGCCTGACAGGGAAAGTGTTGAATTACAGCAGACGGCGCGCCGCTTCCACGACGATTTTCACCGCGTGGCTTTCAGTTTGCTTCATAGTTTCTGCGTTAGGGATCTCTTGCTGGGTACGGTTAACGATAACCCCGGCTACCATCCCGGCGCGCAGGCCCTGGCTGGCGCACATGGTCAGCAGCGTGGCGGATTCCATTTCATAGTTCATCACGCCCATTGCCTGCCACTCTTCCATTGAGCCCTTGAAGCGGCTTACCACGCGGCCGGAGAAGGTGTCGTAACGCTCCTGGCCCGGGTAGAAGGTATCAGAGGAAGCGGTCACGCCGATATGAGTGGTCGCGCCAATAGATTTCGCGGCTTCCACCAGCGCGGTGGTGCAGGCGAAGTCAGCGACGGCCGGGAACTCCATCGGTGCGAAGTGCAGGCTGGCGCCGTCCAGACGAACAGAGGCGGTAGTGACCAGCACATCGCCAACGTTAATGTGCGGTTGAATCGCGCCGGTGGTGCCGATACGCAGGAAGGTACGTACCCCCAACTGCGCCAGCTCTTCCACAGCGATAGACGTAGACGGACCGCCGATGCCGGTAGAGCAGACGATCACCGGTTTGCCGTCCAGCTCCGCGCGCCAGGAGGTAAATTCGCGGTGGGATGCCAGCTTAACCGGCTTATCCATCAGCGCGGCGATCTTTTCCACACGCTCCGGATCGCCAGGGACGATAGCCAGCGTAGCCCCTTGTAAATCGTTCTTGGTGAGGCCGAGATGAAAAACATCAGACTTGGACATAAAAAACTCCTCTGTGGGTCGAATTATCAGCAGAAGCAAAACGGTACTGTACAGAAGCCCCTGGCAACATTTTGTGATGATAGTCACCAAGACCAACAATGATTGCAGTTGTTTTTCAGTAAATAGTGATACACATCACATTAACAAGTTATATTCATCGTCACAGAACAAAAGATAGCCGCTTTCAGGCACTGTGCTTTATTACCGCCCGAACTAAAGGTAAAGGGTCTATAGTTACTGATGCGCTAATAAATAAGGGTACGGAGAATACCATGACCACCACCAAGCAACCTGGATTCGCACCTGCTGCTTCACCACACGCTTCAACCGCCGTTCATACGCCGGAAGATCATATTGTTGCCGGAGAGACTTCGATCCCCTCCCAGGGCGAAAACATGCCGGCCTACCACGCCCGCCCGAAAAACGTCGATGGCCCACTGCCGATCGTCATTGTGGTGCAGGAAATTTTCGGCGTGCATGAGCATATTCGCGATCTTTGTCGCCGCCTGGCGCAGGAAGGCTACCTGGCTATTGCGCCTGAATTGTACTTCCGTCAGGGCGATCCGAATGAGTACCACGATATCCCGACCCTGTTTAAAGAGCTGGTTACCAAGGTGCCGGACGCGCAGGTGTTGGCGGATCTCGACCATGTCGCCAGCTGGGCGGCACGCCACGGCGGCGATGCCCATCGTCTGCTGATCACCGGCTTCTGCTGGGGCGGACGCATTACCTGGCTGTATGCCGCGCATAACCCGCAGCTGAAGGCAGGCGTGGCCTGGTACGGCAAGCTGGTGGGAGAAAAATCGCTGAATTCACCGAAGCATCCGGTAGATATCGCTGTCGATCTCAACGCCCCGGTGCTTGGTCTGTACGGCGCTAAAGACGCCAGTATTCCACAGGACACCATCGAGACCATGCGTCAGGCACTGCGGGCGGCCAACGCCAAAGCGGAAATCGTGGTCTATCCCGAAGCCGATCATGCCTTTAACGCCGACTATCGCGCCAGCTATCATGAAGAGTCAGCCAAAGATGGCTGGCAGCGAATGCTCGCGTGGTTTGCTCAGTATGGCGGTAAAAAAGGGTAATCCATAAACGCCGTCATACCGACGGCGTTTTCTCCTTAACCGCCACAGCACTTTTTATATTTTTTACCGCTACCGCAGGGGCATGGTTCGTTTCGAGAAGGCGTCTTCGACGGCTTACGCTCCTCGTCAGCAAGCCATGGCATTATTGCCGCCAGCGGATACCCTGTTTCCAGCAACTGCTGAAAGACATTCATATACGGCGTGATGTGCTGGAAAAAGTGCTTATAACCGGCACACAGATAGTTGTGCCCTGGATGGCCGCTCGGCGAAACCGCAAAACGATGTTTGGGACAGCCGCCGTGGCAAACAAAGCGAAACTCGCAGCTGCGGCACTCCGCCGTTAGCGTCTCCCTTTTCGCCTGACCAAAGGCTATCGCCTGTGCGCTGTTATTGAGCGTCTTAATGTCCGAATGATGAATGTTACCCAGCTTATGCTCGGGATAAACATAGTGGTCGCAGTTGTAGAGATCGCCATTCGACTCCAGGGCAAAAGCGTGGCCGCACGTTGGCGAATGAACGCACAAAACCGGGGGCTGGCCCATCCACGCCGCCAGGGCGACCTCAAACATCTGCACAATAACGCGCTCGACATCGCGCCGGATCCAGATATCGAATATCTGATTCAGGAAATCGCCAAACTGCCATGATGGCACGGTCCAGGAAGCAAGCCTGGCGGCGCTTTCTCCCGGCATAACCAGCTGCAGGAGTGATGATTCGTCGCTACTGACGCGCTCAACCAGAGGGATAAACTGAATATGACGTGAACCCGTGGCAAGCAGAAAATCATAAACTTCACGCGCGTGCCCCACATTGTGTTTACCCACTACGGTCAACGTATTGAACTCAACGCGATGCTTTTTGAGAAGCGCAATCGCCGCCATCACTTTATCGTGAGTGCCTTTACCGGCACGATTAACACGATACTGATTATGGAGATGTGCTGGCCCATCAATAGAGATGCCAACCAGAAAATTCGCCTCGGCAAAGAAACGCGCCCACTCTTCGTCAATAAGCATGCCGTTGGTTTGCAGAGCGTGTTCTATCTTCTTGCCCCTGGCATATTGGTTACTTAGTGCAACCACCCGGCGGAAAAAGGGCAACCCCATCATAGTCGGTTCGCCCCCCTGCCAGGCGAAGGTCACCGTCTCCCCCATCTGGGCCTCAATATGCTGGCGAATGTAACGCTCCAGTGTCTCATCCGACATCCGCCAGTTTTTGTTTCGTTCCGGATACAGCGCTTCTTTTTCCAGATAAAAACAGTAGGTACAATCGATATTACACACCGACCCCGTCGGTTTCGCCATCACCTGGCAACCCGCTAATTCCATCTAAACGACTCCTTCCCTTAACAGGCTCAATACCGCGGATAGCACCAACGAAATAGCTTCTAAGCCGAGTACGACACTCAACAAGCGTTTTATCATGACGGAAGCAAACGTCGTTAATGCTGTGTTTCCGCCAACCTGACGCTGCTGATTTCGCACGACGATCGCCAGTATAACGGTTAGCCCGAGAGCGATACCGGCAATCCCCCCGGAAACCAGGTCGCCGCGGGCGAAACCAATACGCGTCGAGGCTAATGCCAGAACAAAAACCGAAAACAGAGTCCGCTGCCAGGCAAGCGCGGTACGCTCCGGTTGCAGGCCGGGATCACGTGTGCGGAGAGACAACGTCATAGCAGAAGCATCACTCCCAATGTCATCATCATCACCGCCGCTAAACCTGCACTTAGCCAAATCAATAGACGAGGGTAGGTCAGCGCCGCGTCATCGCGCATTGCGCGTTCATTCACGGACCAGCGCAGATAGGCGTACCACGCGAGAATCGCTGCCGTGATGCCCAACGCGCACACCAGTAATTCCTTAGCCATTGAGGGCGCCAGATTTTCCGCGAGCTGATCGATGCCTATCGCGGCAGCCATAAAGGCCAGCGCGGTGCGGATCCATGCCAGAAACGTACGTTCATTCGCGAGAGAGAAACGATAGTCGGGATCCTTTCCCTGTGTCAGCCAGCTCATCGGCTATTCTCGACAACGTATTGATAGCAATGCGCGATATGTTTCGCGATGCTGAATTCCACCAGTTCTCCGCGATCGTTATAGCCCTTACGGGTTTTCACCAGTAGCGGCTCATGAGAATCAATATGCAAGATGCGGCAATCGTCTTCCGTGGGCATTTCGGCGGTAATAACATCCTGGAAACTTTCAATATTTTCATTATTATTTTCCAGCATGCTGTAAAGGCCGTTCTTCAGCGCATCAAGCGTAAGGTGGTGCAGACGCGTCGTTAGCCAGATGTAGTTCACTTGCGCAGGCTGCTCGTTTTGTCGGTAAATGGTGCGGGTTAACAACCACAGCGGTGTCTTATCATCATTAAGTTCAAACGCCTGAGCAGCTCCCCCTGACGGCACAAGTTGTTCCAGCTTGAGATTGTTACGTTCAATGGGATGCTGCTGTTGTCCATCAACCAGCCGTATCCGGGCCTTCACCTCCTGCTTCTCTGAGGTGCTGATCACCATGGTGCCAATGCCGGCCTGTCGTTTTACCAACCCTTTGGCGGCCAGCTCGGCGAGCGCGCGACGGGCAGTGATGCGGCTGACGCCAAAGATCTCTTCAAACTCAGCCTCTGTGGGCAGCACATCGTTCTTTTTGTATTCTCCGGCTTTCAGTTTTCCCAGCAAAATATCGTGCAACTGAGCATAGAGCGGTTTGGCTCCTGGCGAATAATCCAGTTCTTCTTTCATTGTTCCCCTACTCCTTTTCCCCGGCCTGAGCCGGGGATCCTGCTTAATCAAGCCTCATTTCTAACGCCATTTTATAGTACACGCTTTGATGCTGCTCCTGCGGAACCTCGTTCTGGACGAAGGCCCACAAATTTTCTGTCGTCCAGCCAGGCTGACTGATTGACTGCAGTCGCGTCATCAGCTCGTTCTGACCACTGCCCTCCAGATGTTGCAACAGCGCAAAGAGACCGTAACGGACAACTGGCGCAAAGGCGGCCAGTTCAGGCAACAGATGCGGATCCAACCCTAACAATGGCCCTCCAGCATCCTCCAGGTCATAGCGTGGGTACAGCTCCGATGGCGCGTCGCTCTGCGCCATCATCGCTTTCATGCTGGTGCAGAGACGTTCTGCTGCGGCAGTATCACGGCTTTGCGTTTTCTGCAGCGGATCGTCGTGCAAGTCGTACAGACGATGGCCAAATCGATCTGCCCCGCGCGTCATTACAGACTCCGCAGGGATCTTCAGTACCTGGCATCCCTTGGTAAAACCGAATGGGGGATGCAGCGTCATGCCCTGAAGTTCGCTCGGCGTAAAGCGTCGATTAATACGGGTAGGCATCAAGGTATATTCGTACAAACCGCTCACACCTTGAGTGACTGGCGCGCGCATATAGACGTAGCGGCCATCGGTAATATTGATGTGGCAGCCATGATAGCCAAACAGCGCGTAATTTCGGACCGGTGTGTCATCACGCAGTACCGGTAGTAAAGACACGCCTTGCATATCTTTTGGTTTGGGCAGCCCAAAGCTATCAAGCAGCGTCGCCGGAATATCAATCGTCTGCGCCAGCGCCTGCCGTGACTCTCCCGCGCAGCCATACTGTGGATGCCAGATAAAGCAGGGTATATTGGCCACTTCGTTATACAGCGGCATGATGTTTTTCCCCCACCATTCATGCTCGCCAAGCAGGAACCCATGATCCGTATTGACGATAAGCATCGTGTCCTGCCACAGATCGTAACGATCCATATAGTCCAGCACTTTACCCACGTAGACGTCCACCATCGTCAGCAGGGCCATATAATATTTCTGGATGACGCTTTTCCGCTCCGGGCTTTCCGTTACGAAATAGTAAGGTGGCCACCCATCGAACTGCGAGGGATCCTCAATCCCGTACATCCGCAGATATTTTTCCGGTACGAAGAAGGGCTCGTGCGGATCAAAACACTCTACCTGCAGGAACCAGTTATCGCTGGCATGGTTGGTATCAATAAACTCCAGACCTTTATTGATTGTCCGCGCCAGATGGTGATCCTCCTCATTCTGCATAAACTGTACGTTTATCTGATGCTGGACCCGGCTGGTGATACGGCGCTGCTTGATCTCCTCCGGTTCCCCTGACTCGTAGCGATATTCAGGTTTATCAACGACACCTTTCCAGGCATCCCCTTCCTGCCCGCGAATAAACTCATAGGTGCTGTAGCGAGAGTGGTAGGTTGCCCCGCCATCCCGCCAGTAGTGCTTGTGATCGGTCACCAGGTGGGTATGAATCCCGTTTTTTTTCAGTATTTCCGGCACGGAATCATCAAACGGTTCCAGCGGCGACCAGCCCCGATGGAGAAAGTTGTAGCGCCCGGTATGTAACTCTCTGCGGGCAGGCATACAGGGCATGCTGCCAACATAAAAATTATCAAAGCGTACCGTACGTTCTTTTAAGCGCTGGAAATTCGGCGTGATAGCGCGATCGCTTCCATAAGCTGACAACAGACGTTTGTTAAGCGAATCAAACATCAACATAATTGCTTTCATGCATGAGTCCTTTTTTCACACCGTTTCTTTATCGTAACCGCGAACTTTGCCGACGATGTAAGTCAAAGCAAAAGCCGCTGCACAGCCAACCAGCCATGCCAGGATGTACTGAAGATATTTCCCATCAGCAATCAGCGGGAGTGCTGACAGCCCCGCCGCGCCGACCCCATTTGTGGATACGCCAAGCAGTACCACCATGACCCCACCGAAACCAGCGCCAATAGAGCCGGTAATAAACGCAAATCCTGCGGGGATATTGACGCCAAATATTGTCGGTTCACCCACCGCCAGAATGGAGGTTGGGATCGCCCCCCTGGCAATTTTCTTCATCACCGGATCGCGCGTCAGCAAGAGAACCGCTGTCGCCGCACCGACCATCCCAGCATTAGACATGATTTGAATAGCAAACAGGGGGGCATGGCCAGTGGCGTTAATCATCTCGAGGTGGATCGGGAACAGACCATGATGCAAACCTAGCGATATCAGGAAGGGGAACAGCGCCGAAAGCACAAAGCCAGCGACAATACCGCCATGCTCCAGTAGGCCGTTCAGACCGCTGAGTATCCCGTTAGACACAATTCCGGCCGCGGGCATGATGATGAAAAGGAGCGCTGCCGCCATGACCAACAGCACCAGCGTTGGCGTGACGACAACATCGACAATATCAGGAACAAATCGACGTACTTGTTTCTCCAGCAGGCACATAAGCCAGACGGCAAAGATCACGCCGATAAGGCCACCCTGCCCGGGGATCAGTCCGAGGGTCGTCACCTGCGGCATGATGGTAATGGCGCCCAGCAGGCCACCCAGAATCAGGTTACCTTCAAACTCTCGTGCCGACGTTACTCCCGCATAGATGGCTAAAAAGCCAAATAGCGCTTTCGAGACCACATCAAGAAACTGGCTTAGACCCAAAAGATGGCGCTGATCGAGTACCACCTGAGTCGGGGAAAGATCGCCCACTGAAGCAACATGATGGGTTAACGCCCAGGACGCTGCCGAGTTGAATATCACATTGTTCAGTCCCATTAAAATCCCGGCTGCAATCAGCGCGGGCAGAATGGGAACAAAAATATTGGCGATATGTTTGAGTATGACTTTAGTCCGGGTCTGTTTTTTGGCTTTTTCACGTGCTGTTTTCGCTTTTTGCTCAACGGCGCTTAATGCCTCTCCACTGTCTGGCTGACCCTTTAAACGAGCATTAATAACCCCAGCCACTTTTGTCGATTTCCCCGGACCAACGATCACCTGCAGGGTATCGTCTTCGACAACGCCTAATACCCCCTCGATCGCTTTCAAGGCAGTCATATCCACCAGGGATGTATCGGCGATGGTCATTCTTACCCGGGTCATACAGTTGGTGACATGAATAAAATTAGCGAGCCCGCCACAGTGCTTAACGATGGCGTCCCCCACCATGTTGTAGTTCATACAGAGGTTCCTTTTCTTTGTTATCTCCATTTGTTATAACAATATAATATTATACTTTTTGTGAGTAACCTCAAAAATAAAAACATAGCGAAGGCGTATTGGATTTTGGAAAAAAGGTGCCCCATGAATATTTGAGCAAGAGCCGTCGCCTCCTGCCCACCAGACGTGCGGGTGGTACCGTTAATGTCTGTCTTTAATCAGGGGGAAATATTATTGAGAGTGAGAAAAACGAGGCGGGAATAAGAAAATAACTTTCACACGGCGAGAAAAGATATCAACTAGCTGAAAAATAAGTAGTATCTGTGTAATTTCTTCAAATTTAAATGAAAATGCGCTAATCATAAAAAGCGTGAACAATATTTTATAATTTCCGGCAAAATTGCGGCATTGCGCACCACTGACTCCCTGGCGGGCCGTCATGTCTTCCGATCCTGCTACATGCCGCACTCTGTGGAATAATCGAATAAACGCCAGCGACACTGCTGGCGTTTTTATTAGCTTATGCCTGGCGCAGGTTGTGCGCCGCTTGCACCATATTCGCCAGCGCGGCGCGGGTTTCCGGCCAGCCGCGAGTTTTCAGGCCGCAGTCCGGGTTAACCCACAGCCGCTCCGCCGGAATACGCTGCGCGGCTTTCTTCAGCAGCGCTTCGATCCACTCCACGCTCGGCACGTTCGGCGAGTGAATATCATATACTCCCGGCCCGATCTCATTGGGATACTCGAACGCTTCGAACGACTCCAGCAGCTCCATATCGGACCGCGAGGTTTCAATAGTGATCACGTCGGCATCCAGCGCGGCAATGGAGTCCATGATGTCGTTGAACTCGCAGTAGCACATGTGGGTGTGGATCTGCGTGTCGTCTTTGGCAACCGCGGCGTTGATGCGGAAAGCTTCCACTCCCCACTGGAGATAAGCATCCCAGTCACTGCGCTTCAGCGGTAACCCTTCGCGCAGCGCCGGCTCATCAATCTGGATGATGCCGATCCCCGCCGCCTCCAGATCCGCCACTTCATCACGCAGCGCCAGCGCAATCTGTTTCGCGATGGTTTCACGGCTGACGTCTTCCCGCGGGAAGGACCAGCACAGAATCGTCACCGGACCGGTCAGCATGCCTTTCACCGGCTTGTCGGTCAGCGACTGTGCGTACTTCGCCCATTCGACAGTGATCGCCTGCGGACGGCTGATGTCGCCGATTACTACTGGCGGCTTCACGCAGCGGGAACCATAGCTCTGCACCCAGCCGTTTTGCGTGAAGATAAAACCGTCCAGATGTTCACCGAAGTATTCCACCATATCATTGCGCTCGGCTTCCCCGTGCACCAGTACGTCTAAACCCAACCGCTCCTGTTCGACGATCGCCTGCTTAATATGTTCCGCAATCCCCTTCCGATAATGACTGGCGTCAAGGTTGCCCTTTTTGAAGTCCAGGCGCAGGCTGCGGATCTCGGTCGTCTGCGGGAATGACCCGATGGTGGTGGTCGGCCACGCCGGCAGCTTAAAGCGTTGGCGCTGTGCCTGCGCGCGAACCTCGTAGGGGCTGGCACGCTGGCTGTCCTGAGCGGTGATCGCCGCCAGCCGTTTTTCCACTTCCGCGTTGTGCACGCGGGTCGAATGGCGACGGGCCTGGATTGGCGCGCTCCACTCGGTAATCGCCGCCGTATCGCCGCTGTTCAGCGCATCGCGCAGCAGCGCCAGCTCACCACACTTCTGCAAAGCGAAGGCAAACCAGCTCTTCACTTCCGCATCAAGGCGCGTCTCTACGCTCAGATCGATCGGGCTATGCAGCAGAGAGCAGGATGACGCGACCCAGAGGTCGCGTTTACCGACGAGGTCTTTAATTAGCGCATACTTTTCAGTGAGATCGGCGCGCCAGACGTTACGCCCATTGATCAGGCCCGCGGACAACAGCCAGTCGGCCGGCAGGCGGTTGTGCAGTTCGGCAACATCATCTTTGCCGTGCACCAGGTCAACATGCAGCCCCTGAACCGGCAGCGCAGCAATGGTCGCGAGATTGTCGCTAATTCCTTCAAAATAGGTGGTCAGCAGCAGCTTCACCTGGCCCTGCAGGGCGTCATAAGCCGGTTTAAAGGCCTCCCGCCACGCAGGCGGCAGCTCCAGCACCAGCGCCGGTTCATCAATCTGTACCCACTCGATGCCGCGCTTCGCCAGTTCGGCCAACACCTGCTGGTAAACCGGCAGGATGGCATTCAGCAGGCTCAAACGATCAAACGGTTCGCCTTTCACTTTACCCAGCCACAGGTACGTTACCGGCCCCAGCAGCACCGGTTTCACGTTGTGGCCCAGCGCCAGCGCTTCGTCTACTTCATCCAGCAGCTGGGTCCAGGTCAGTGCGAACCGCTGGCCCTTCACGAACTCCGGCACCATATAGTGATAGTTGGTGTTGAACCATTTGGTCATTTCCGCAGCGGCGGCCGGTTCGCCAGTCGGCGCGCGGCCGCGGCCAATGCGGAACAGGGTATCGATGTCGATGGATCCGTCTTTGTTCTGATGACGAGCCGGCACGTTGCCAAGCAGCAGGCTGGTAGTCAGAACATGGTCGTACCAGGCGAAATCCCCCACCGGCAGCAGATCAACGCCCGCCTGTTTCTGCTGCTCCCAGTGACGGGCGCGCAGCTCACGGCCTACCGCCAGCAGTTCCTCGCGAGTGGCGTTGCCCGCCCAGTAGCTCTCTTGCGCTTTTTTCAGCTCGCGGCGCAGGCCAACGCGAGGAAAACCAAGGGTGTGGTTAATAATTGTCATTTTTTGAGCCTCATAATTGCAATCCGAAAGATTTCGGATTTAGGGAAGGCGGCAAACTTGCTCATCCCCAGGAGCTTACTGAAGTAAGTGACTGGGGTGAGGAAGTGCTGCCAACGCACCATAAATTCGAAAGATAAAGGATTTAGCCGTCCAGATGTTTACACATCCATAATTGACAGTTACTGTATATTCCTCAAGCGCAAATTGCTCATGGCGAAGTGAAGGACTTTCATGATCGAAATTAAACATCTGAAAACGCTGCAAGCGTTGCGGAACAGCGGTTCACTGGCGGGTGCGGCAGCGGCCCTGCACCAGACCCAGTCCGCTTTGTCTCACCAGTTCAGCGATCTGGAACAGCGCCTTGGCTTTCGTCTCTTTGTGCGTAAGAGCCAACCGCTGCGTTTTACCCCTCAGGGGGAGATCCTCTTACAGCTGGCCAACCAAGTGCTGCCGCAGATCGCTCGCGCCCTGCAGGACTGTAACGAACCGCAGCAGACCAAACTGCGCCTGGCTATCGAATGTCACAGCTGTATTCAGTGGCTGACGCCGGCGCTGGAGAATTTCCGCGCCCGCTGGCCACATGTGGAGGTCGACTTCCATTCCGGCGTCACCTTCGACCCGCAGCCTGCGCTGCAGCAGGGCGAACTGGATCTGGTGATGACCTCCGATATCCTGCCGCGCAGCGGCCTGCACTACTCGCCGATGTTTGATTTTGAGGTGCGTCTGGTGCTGGCGCCCGAGCATCCGTTAGCTATGAAGACGCTGGTTACCCCGGAGGATCTGGCCGCGGAAACGCTGTTGATTTATCCCGTGCAGCGCGGGCGCCTCGATATCTGGCGTCACTTCCTGCAGCCGGCCGGCATCAGCCCGCAGCTGAAAAGCGTCGATAACACGCTGTTGCTGATCCAGATGGTGGCTGCCCGGATGGGCATCGCCGCGCTGCCGCACTGGGTGGTGGAAAGCTTTGAACGCCAGGGCCTGGTGGTCACCAAAACCCTGGGTGAGGGATTATGGAGCCGGTTGTACGCGGCCGTCCGCGATGGCGAACAGCGTCAACCGGTCACCGAAGCGTTTATTCGCTCTGCGCGGAACCACGCCTGCGATCACCTGCCGTTTGTCCGGAGTGCGGAGCGACCCAGCGGCGATGGACCCACAGCGAGGCCAGGATCACCAACGCTCCGCTAATAAAGCTCGGCCAGTGCGGCTGCTCCTGCCAGATGGCAAGGTTAACCAGTAGACCAGCGGGGACATGGACATTGTTCATGATCCCCAGCGTGCCGGCATCCACCTGGGTGGCGCCATAGTTCCACATAAAGTAACCCAGCCCGGAAGCCACCACGCCGAGCCACACCAGCACGCTCCACTGCAGCGTGGTGGTCGGCAGCTTCTGGGGGTTGCCCAGCATAAACCACGCTGCCACCGCCACGATAAAGGCCCCGACATAGAACCAGGCAAAGGCATTGTGCTGCGGCATCGGACGCACCTCCATCAGGCGCTTATACCCCACCATACCGATAGCGAAGCAGAGGTTTGAGAGTTGGACCAGTAACAGCCCGGTCCAGAAGTGATCGCTGACCTTGTCATAACGGATAATCGCCGCCCCCAGCACTGCCAGCGCGGCACTCAGCAGATAGCCCCAGCGCAGCTTACGTCCGCTGAGCAGGTCATAGATCAGCGTGATATACAGCGGGGTAAATACGGTAAACAGCAGAAATTCCGAAACCGTCAGATAGAGATAGGCGCGGAAAGCCAGCAGATACATAATGCCAAGCTGCATCGCGCCCACCAGCATATAAAGCACGATCGTGCGTGGAGACTGGCCGCGCGTGCGCAGGAAAGGCAGGAACACCAGCGCCGCCAGGCCCACGCGCATCAGCACCGAAAAATAGCTGTCGACGCTACCGGCCAGGTATTCGCCAATCAGGCTAAAAGAAAAGGCCCACAGGATAGTGGTGATAATTAACAGCGCCACAATGGTCGTCTCGTTGGGTAAAGAACAGGCATTGTAGCGAAGAGTCAGGTTGACGACTGGACAGTTATTAGCCAGTCGTCAATCTTTTTTAATCGAGGTATAGCTTACGCAGGTAGTGCGGGACGGCATCGTCGGCGTTGCTGCCGATCACTTCCAGCTCCGGATGCAGATCCTTCAGCCGCTGATGGGCGTTGGCCATAATGCAGCCTTTGCCGGCCATCGACAGCATCTCGGCGTCGTTCATGCCGTCGCCGAAGGCGATGCAATCGGAAAGACGGTAGCCAAGCATTTTCGCCACCGCCTCCAGCGCATGCCCCTTCGATACCCCACCCGCCATGACCTCAAGACAGGTTAAGGTGGAGAAGCTGACGTTTACCCGATCGCCCCAGCGGGCGTTCATCGCCTGCTCCAGCGGCAGCAGGTGCTCGTGATCCTCGCAGGTAAAGAACACCTTGCTGATCCCCTGCGGATCCAGTTCGCCCGGCTCATACAGCTTGTAGTTAAACACCGCCTCTTTGAAGAAACGCATCTCTTCCGGACGATGACGATTCATGTACCATTCGTCTTCCCGATAGACGTTAGTGACGATTTTCGGATCGTTACGCACCATCTCAAACAGGTCGGCAGCAATATCGCGATCGAGGTTATGGGCGAAGATTTGCTGGCCATCGCTATCGTGAACGCGGGCGCCGTTAGAGGTGATCATGTACGACCGGATGCCGAGATTATCGCGGATCTGGCCGACGTCGATGTAGTGACGGCCGGTGGCGAAAACGAAATTGATCCCACGGGCGGTGAGCAGCTTCAGCGTCTCTTTGGCATACGGGGTCAGGAAATGATCGGGGGAAAGCAGCGTGCCGTCTAAATCAGACGCAACAACCTGGTACATAAAAAAGTTAACCTCTAAGCAGGGCGACGAGCGTTATCGTCGGATTAAGTATGTCGATTGAAAAAATCGACGATGGCATTGAGCGCGACTGAGCGCATAGCGTCCTTTTCAAAAAGGATCTCATGATATGCCCCTTCAATGACGAGCGGTTTACCGCCCTCGCAGGGATGGCCGGCAGCGGCCCGTAATTCACAATAGCGGTCGTGCATCAGATTATCGACCACCCGCTCCTCTTCCGCCTGTAAAAGCAGCGTCGGGGCGGTATCTTTTTCCACATTCGCCAGCACTTCGTCGCCAGCCAGCATGCCCTCACGCACCCAGTGCCAGGTCGGGCCGCCGACCTGCAGCCGCGGCTCATCGGCATAGAAGCGCAGGTTGCGACGATAGCGTTGTCGACTGTGTGTCAGCACGTTAACGGCAAAAGGCAGCGCCCGCCAGCGCCCGGTGCCGATGGCATACTCTTCGCGAATGCGCTGATGGCCCTCAGCCCAGTCGAGAATATGGCGCACCATCCAGTCCGGCAGCCGAATAATAATTCCGAACATCGGCGCGCAGAGCGCAATCGCATCGCAATGCGCCTGGTAACGTTGCAGAAAAAGCGTGGCAATCGCTCCGCCCATAGAGTGAGCGAGGATAAACCGTTTTCGCCAGTGTCCGGGAACCACCTGCTGCTGCCAGAGCGCCGCCAGGTCATCAACATAGTCGCTGAAGTTAACGACGTGTCCGCGGTGGGTATCTGAGAGCAGGCGGCCCGAGCGTCCCTGCCCGCGATGGTCAATGATCATCACGTCAAAGCCGCTGTGAAAGAGATCGTAGGCCACTTCAGCATACTTCACGTAGCTTTCAATGCGCCCGGGGCAAATCAGCACCAAACGATCGTTATGTTGCGCGCAAAAGCGGACAAAGCGTACCGGTACATCGTCGACGCCTTTAAATTCAGCTTCTTCGCGCTGTCGCCAGAAATCCGTCAGCGGCCCCATACTAAAGGCCGCAAACGCGTTTTCTCGTGTTTCCCAGTCCTTTTTCTGCCCAAACATCGGGTTTACACCCCTGTTAACCGCTGAAAATCGTTTTTTTACCGTGTATCACACAATGCTGACACAATAGCGTATTGTGGCATAAAAACAGACAATCAGGGAGTTTCTCATGACCATTGAGTGGTGGTTCGCCTACCTGCTGACATCCATTATTCTCAGCCTGTCGCCGGGTTCCGGAGCGATTAATACCATGACCACCTCCATTAACCACGGTTATCGCGGCGCGGCGGCGTCGATTGCCGGTTTGCAGACTGGGCTGGCCATTCATATCGTGCTGGTTGGCGTTGGTCTCGGCACTCTCTTCTCCCGCTCGGTACTGGCCTTTGAGGTGCTGAAATGGGCCGGCGCCGCCTATCTTATCTGGCTCGGGATCCAGCAGTGGCGAGCGGCAGGAGCCATCGATCTGAATACGCTGGCAAAAGCGCAGACGCGCGGCAAACTTTTCCAGCGCGCGGTGTTCGTGAACCTCACCAATCCTAAAAGCATCGTTTTTCTGGCCGCCCTGTTTCCACAGTTTATTCTGCCCCACCAGCCGCAGGTGATGCAGTATCTCATTCTGGGCGTCACCACCATCGTCGTCGATATCATTGTGATGATTGGCTATGCGACCCTGGCGCAGCGCATTTCAGCCTGGATCAAAGGGCCAAAGCAGATGAAGGCGTTGAACAAAGTGTTTGGTTCGCTGTTTATGCTGGTCGGGGCGCTGCTCGCCTCCGCCCGTCACGCCTGAATCATGGAATCTCGCTCGCAAAGAGAGGTTTGCCGGGCAAAAAACGCGCACTCTCTGCACGAGCCGGCACGCAAAGCGGGTAATTAATTTTTTTGCCCGCTATCGGCGTTGAACCCACCGTGTCAGGATGCCGCCAGATACGTGATTCATGGATGAACGGCAATGGCGGAAACGGCGACTCCTCATGATGCGGTATTTAAAAGTTTTCTCTCGCGAGTAGAGACGGCGCGCGATTTTATCGAGCTCCACCTGCCTTCGTCGTTAATACAGATCTGCAAACTGGATACCCTGCGTCTGGAATCCGGCAGCTTTCTCGAAGACGATCTCAGGCCTTACTACAGCGATATCCTTTATTCGCTGGAAACCACCCGCGGTGCGGGCTATGTCCATGTTCTGATCGAGCACCAGAGCGCACCTGATAAGCTGATGGCCTTTCGCTTAATGCGCTATGCTGTCGCCACCATGCAACGGCACCTGGAGAGCGGCCATAAAACGCTGCCTCTGGTTATCCCTATTCTCTTTTATCAGGGACGACGCAGCCCCTATCCCTGGTCGATGCGCTGGCTGGATAATTTTGCCGATCCTGAGACCGCCCGCCAGCTCTATAGCGGGGCGTTTCCGCTGGTCGATATCACGGTGATCCCCGACGACGACATCATGCAGCACCGCAGCATGGCGGCCCTGACGCTGGTGCAAAAACATATTCGCCAACGCGATATGGCACAACTACTGGACAAGTTGACCCACCTCTTAATGTTGGAGCAGATGAGCGGACAACAAATCGCCGTGCTGATAAAATATATGGCTCAGGCGGGAGAAGCACAGGATATTCGGGCGCTATTTTATGGGCTGGCACAGCGTGTGCCGCAGCATGGAGGAATGCTAATGACTCTGGCAGAAACGTGGCTCGCAGAAGGCAGAGAGAAAGGCATCAAAGAAGGCATCAAAGAAGGAAAACTACAGGCCCTTTTACAGGTCGCCGCAGCGATGCTCAATCGCGGCATTGATGACGATGCGATCCTGGAAATGACCGGTTTGACCAGCGATGAGCTACAGCGTCTTCGTCACTAATATCAACCCCACCCGGAAACAACCGGGTGGGGACACAGCATGCCGGTTAACGCGAGATAATCAGGTGGATGCCAAAGCCCGCAAACAGCGTACCGGCGATACCATCGATCCACTTCGCCATCCGCTGATAGCCGCGGCGCATCCCCGGCAGGGCGAACAGGCTGGCAACCACCATAAACCAGGCCAGCGTCTCGACGATAATTAGCAGGAAAATACCCCAGCGCGCGCCGGCGCCGACGCTATCACCGACGAACAACGAGAACACCGAGCCGAAGTAGATGATTGCTTTCGGATTCGCCAGATTGGTCAGCAGTCCCTTCACGAAGCTGCGTCCACTGCGGGCCAGCTCCACCTGCGGCTCCGCCGCGGCCACCGCCTCTTTTTTCAGCGCGCCGCGCAGCATCTGGTAGCCCATCCAGCACAGATACAGGCCCCCACCGACCATAATGATGTTATGCAGCCACGCCATCTGCGCAAGGATCAGGTTCAGGCCGAGCAGGGCAACCCCCGCCCAGATCATTACGCCGCAGGTGATCCCCAGCACACCCATCATCGCCTCTCTGCGCGAGCGGCTGATGGCCGTTTGTGAGACAAAGAAAAAGTCCGGCCCCGGGCTCATCAGCGCAATGATATGCACCAGCGCCACGGTGAGGAAAAGCATCAGCATAGTTAACTCGCAGGAAAATAATGAAGAGGGTAACTATTCTGGCACTTTTTCAGCCAGCTGACTACTCATCGTCGCCATCAACATGCGCCCGGATCAGCGCCATAAACGGCTTCCCGAAACGCTCGAGCTTGCGCGTCCCCACGCCGTTGACGCTGAGCATTTCACCGGCGGTGAGTGGCGACTGTTCCGCCATCTCGATAAGCGTCGCGTCGTTGAAGACCACGTATGGCGGGATATTCTCTTCGTCGGCGATCGCTTTGCGCAATTTGCGCAGCTTGGCAAACAGTTTACGGTCGTAATTACCGCCGAAAGATTTCTGCATCGCCTTCGGCTTCAGCGCCACGATACGCGGCACAGCGAGCTGCAGCGGCACCTCGCCGCGCAGCACCGGTCGCGCGGCTTCGGTCAGCTGCAGCGCGGAGTGCTGGGCGATATTCTGCGTCACCAGCCCGAGGTGGATCAGTTGGCGGATCACGCTCACCCAGTGCTCGTGACTTTGCTCCCGGCCGATACCGTAAACCGGCAGCTTATCGTGGCCCATCTCACGGATACGCTGATTGTTGGCGCCGCGCAGAACCTCCACCACGTAACCCATCCCGAAGCGTTGATTCACCCGGTAAATCGTTGAAAGCGCCTTGCGGGCGTCCATTAAACCATCGTACTGCTTTGGCGGGTCAAGACAGATATCACAGTTGCCGCACGGCTCCTGGCGCCCTTCGCCAAAGTAGTTCAGCAGCACCAGACGACGACAGGTTTGCGCTTCGGCAAACGCCCCCATCGCATTCAGCTTATGCCGTTCGATATCCTGTAGCGGTCCGGCGGGCTTTTCTTCCAGACAGCGGCGCAGCCACGCCATATCCGCCGGATCGTAAAACAGCATCGCTTCTGCCGGCAGACCATCGCGTCCGGCGCGGCCGGTTTCCTGATAGTAAGATTCAATATTACGTGGAATATCAAAATGCACGACAAAGCGGACGTTCGGCTTGTTAATGCCCATACCGAAGGCCACCGTCGCCACCACGATCTGCAGGTCGTCGCGCTGGAATTTCTCCTGCACGTCGGCGCGCACATCGTTTTCCAGACCGGCATGGTAGGCCGCCGCGCTGATGCCGCGGCTTTGCAGCCTGGCGGCGGTATCTTCCACTTTCGAACGGCTGTTGCAGTAGATTATGCCCGATTTGCCGCGCTGATCCTGAACGTAGCGCATCAACTGGTCGAGCGGTTTGAATTTCTCCATCAGCATATAGCGGATGTTCGGCCGGTCGAAGCTGCTGACCTGAATCAGCGGATCGTTCAACCCCAGCAGGCGGACGATATCGCGGCGGGTGGTGTCATCGGCGGTGGCGGTCAACGCCATAAACGGGATCTGCGGCATCCGCTGGCGCAGCTGGCCCAGCGCGGCATATTCCGGGCGGAAGTCATGGCCCCACTGGGAGATACAGTGCGCTTCGTCTACCGCCAGCATCGCCAGGTTCCAGTTCGCCAGATGCTCAAGGAAGTTGTCGAGCATTAGCCGTTCCGGCGCGATATACAGCAAACGAACCTGCCTGCTGCGGCAGCCGGCCATCACCTCCTGCTGCTGCTCGCGGCTCTGGGTCGAGTTCAGACAAGCCGCCGCCACGCCGTTGGCCAGCAGTTGATCGACCTGGTCCTTCATCAGCGAGATCAGCGGTGAGACCACCACCGTCAGGCCGCCCATCACCAGCGCCGGCACCTGATAGCACAGAGACTTACCGCCGCCGGTCGGCATGACCACCAGGCAGTCACGGCCCTCAAGGACCGTCTCGATAATCGTTTCCTGGCCAGGACGGAACTGCTGGTAGCCGAAGGTCTCTTGTAAAACCTGCTTAGCCAGCGATTCCTGATTTAATACTTCCGCCTGTGCCACGTTGACCCCATTTGCCTGAAAAGAAAACAGGCGCTATTTTCAGCGCCTGCGAGCCAGAGTGCAACGATTAAAACAGATCGTTGAGCATTAGCCCGACGCCGACGCGCGTTTGATTAAAGTTGTAGTCGATAAGCGACTCACCATAGCCGCTGTAGATCTGCGTATAGGCGCGAACATGTTTGGTGATGGGATAGCTCACCCCGAGCTCCGCCCCACCGTAGCCGGTGTTCCAGTTATATTGTCCCTGCGCGCTGAGGATCGCCTCCCCCAGCTGATAGCCTACCTTCAGTCGGTAATAGCCCATGTATTTAGTAATGTCCGGGTTATCATCGGTGTTGCCCACCACGTACCAGGGCTTCACTTCCACCAGCCAGTTGCCATTTTGCGCCATCAGGCGGGCATAAAGCCGATTCCAGCTGCGCGAGGTGGGATCGGAACGACCATTCGAGTCGTGGTTATATCCCATCTCAATGTCGCGCAGCGTCCAGCCGGCAAACTGATAGTCGGTCGCAAAACCAAGAAACAGCTGGGGTTCGTAGTTGGTTTCGCGAAACGGCGCCGACTCTTTGCTGTTGGAGAGCTGCCACCAGGATTTCTGGGTGTACGACGCGCCAAGCAGCGAATTATCGCCCAGGATGCCGCGCCACAGCGGGAACGCCAGGCTCAGCTGGAACTTCACTTCATCTTTACGGGCGTTTTCGGCCCAGTCATAGCTGCGGATCGCCTCTTTATTGAGGTCGCTGGTCCATGTGTAGAGCAGGTAGTTGCTCTCATAAGGGTAGAGCAGGAAAGGATTATCATGGTCCTGTAGCAGGTTGGCGATAATGCTGCCGCGCACTGCAGGTTTGTCGTGAACCGACGCGTCCTGCGCCATAACACCAGCCGGTAGCGCACACAGCGCCACCAGGCAGGCCAAAGAGATACGCATGCTGGTCTCCTGATAAATAGTTTTTATTTTTGTTTAACCTGAAGCCATTCTACCTGTTTATTAATCACCTGCCCCCTAATCCGTTCCGAAAGTGGAAATCAATATTTTAGAAGCATAAAATCAACATTTTGTTAACGAATGGAACCGGTGTTATGTCTGAACTTACTGCTGAAGCAGCCCTGAAACTGGTGGGGGAGATTTTCGTCTATCACATGCCGTTTAACCGCGCCCTCGGTCTCGAACTGGAACGCTATGAAAAGGCGTTTGCCCAGCTCAGCTTTAATAATCAGCCGATGATGGTCGGTAACTGGGCGCAGAGTATTCTGCATGGCGGGGTGATCGCCTCCGCGCTGGACGTCGCCGCTGGCCTGGTCTGCGTCGGCAGCACCCTTACCCGCCATGACACCATCAACGAAGAAGAGCTGCGCCAGCGGCTTTCCCGCATGGGAACCATCGACCTGCGCGTGGACTACCTGCGTCCGGGCCGCGGCGAACGTTTTACCGCCACCAGCACCCTGCTGCGCGCCGGCAATAAAGTGGCGGTTGCCCGCGTGGAACTGCATAACGAAGCGCAGGTCTATATTGCCAGCGCAACGGCCACCTATATGGTGGGTTGATTGGCCAAAATCGAGTAACATCACTCTCTTTGGCAATGGATTTTACCGATGGATGCGAAACAGACGCGGTTGGGGATCATTCTGGCCCTCGCCGCCTACTTTATCTGGGGTATCGCGCCGGCGTACTTCAAACTTATCTACTATGTTCCCGCCGATGAAATTCTGACGCATCGCGTGATCTGGTCTTTCTTCTTCATGGTGGCGCTCATCAGCGTCAGCCGCCAGTGGCCGCAGGTGAAAAAGCTGCTGAAGACGCCGCGCAAGATCTTCCTGCTGGCGCTCTCGGCGGTGCTGGTGGGCGGCAACTGGCTGCTCTTCATCTGGGCGGTGAATAACCACCATATGCTGGAAGCCAGCCTCGGCTACTTTATCAACCCGCTGGTGAATATTCTGTTGGGGATGATTTTCCTCGGCGAACGCTTCCGTCGCCTGCAGTGGCTGGCGGTGCTTCTTGCCTTTTGCGGCGTGCTGGTCCAGCTGTGGACTTTTGGTTCGCTGCCGATAATCGGCCTTGGGCTGGCCTTCAGTTTTGCCTTTTACGGCCTGGTGCGGAAGAAAATCGCTGTCGATGCGCAGACCGGCATGCTGGTGGAAACGCTGTGGCTACTGCCGGTGGCGGCAATCTGGCTGTTCGGCATCACCGATAGCCCAACCAGCCATATGGGAGACAACCCCTGGTCGCTCAATCTGCTGCTGATGGCGGCGGGCGTGGTGACCACCATCCCTCTGCTGTGCTTCACCGGGGCGGCAACGCGGCTGCGGCTCTCCACGCTGGGCTTTTTCCAGTACATCGGCCCGACGCTGATGTTCCTGCTGGCGGTGACGTTCTACGGCGAAGTGCCGGGCAAGGATAAAATGGTCACCTTCGGCTTTATCTGGGTCGCGCTGGCGGTATTTATCGTCGATGCGCTGTATACCCAGCGCCGGCTGCGCAGAGGCTAAGCCGGCCTCTGACAATAAAAAAGGGAGCCGACGCTCCCTTTTTTTACAGCCAGTTTTTACGCTTAAAGTAGAGATACGGCGCCAGGCCGGCCAGCATCATAAAGACGATCGCCCCCGGGTAGCCGAAGCTCCAGTGCAGCTCCGGCATAAATTCAAAGTTCATTCCGTAGCTGGAGGCCACCAGAGTTGGCGGCAGGAATACCACCGAGACCACCGAGAAGATCTTGATGATGCGGTTCTGTTCGATGTTGATAAAGCCCATCGCCGCCTGCATCAGGAAGTTCACCTTCTGGAACAGCGATTCGTTATGCGGCAGCAGGGATTCGATATCGCGCAGGATCTCCCGCGCCTGTTCCAGCTGGCCCGCCGGCAGGCGCGCCTTGCGTACGAGAAAGTTCAGCGCGCGCTGGGTATCCATCAGACAGAGGCGCACCTTCCAGCCGATATCTTCCAGTTCTGCCAGCGTCGACAGCGCTTCATCGTACTCGTCGCCCTGATGGCCTTCCATAATCACGCGGCTCAGCTTTTCCAGGTCGCTGTAGATGTTTTCAATTTCATCCGCCAGCTGCTCGATTTTGGTCTCGAACAGGTCGAGCAGCAGTTCGTAGGCGTTACCGTCGACCAGCGTCTGGTTACGCACGCGCATACGGTAGAGGCGAAAAGCCGGCAGTTCGCGCTCGCGCAGCGTGAACAGGCGGCCTTCGCGGATGGTAAACGCCACGGTAGAGTTGCCGGCGTGATCGTCGGCATCTTCAAAAAAGAAGAACGAGTGGATGTGTAACCCGTCTTCATCTTCAAAGAAACGCGCGGAGGCTTCGATATCTTCCAGTTCCGGGCGCGTCGCCAGGTTTTGACCCAGTTCCGTCTGCACGCGGCTTCGCTCATCGTCGTCAGGCTCGACCAGATCGACCCACACCGAGCTGGCGAGGTGCTTGATCTCATCGGCTTCCAGACGCGTTAAACGATTGTTTTCCAGTTGAAATGCGCTCAGCATGACCGGGACTCCCAATGCAAAAAAATTATCGGACAGTTCGGTGGGCACACAGAAACAAATTGGGTTTCAGACCATTAAGCCTGACTCAGCGCGACGGGAATGGGACAGGTCGCTGACAACCGCTAAGGCTATCAGCATAAGAGGATAGCCTTAGGAGTTGTTCCTGAATGACAGGAAGTTGAGCCAGCATCTACTGGGTGTGTCCAAGGCGAATGTCCTCTTAGCGTAATCGTGCGCGCATGTTACGCCAGCGCAAAATCGGCGTCAACACGCATCGGAACGCGAAAGCGCAAATCAGGCGCCTTAACGTATAAAGGTAGCAGAATATTACAAAATAGTGATATTTTTCTTAAAGTTACACTGCCTCAAGCCGAGCGTAAGCCGCCACCAGCCATTTGATTCCCTGCCCCTGAAAAGCCACCTGTAGCCGGCTGTGCTCGCCGCTACCTTCGAGGTTGACGATGGTGCCTTCGCCAAACTTTGGATGGCGTACGCGCTGGCCTAACTTGTAGCCGGTATCGCTCTCGGCGATCGGCGCCCCCAGTCGCTGATGGTTCACCGGGCGGCTCACCGTAGCCCGCAGACGCACTTCTTCTACACACTCCTGCGGCAACTCCCCGATAAAGCGCGACGGGCGGTGATAAACCTCTTTCCCGTACAGACGGCGGGTTTCGGCGTAAGTCAGCGTCAGCTTCTGCATGGCGCGCGTTACGCCAACGTAGGCCAGGCGACGCTCTTCTTCGAGGCGGCCGCCCTCATCAAGCGCCATCTGGCTCGGGAACATCCCCTCTTCGACGCCGACGATAAACACCTGCGGGAACTCCAGCCCTTTCGCCGAGTGCAGGGTCATCAGCTGAACCGCGTCCTGCCAGGTGTCCGCCTGCCCCTCGCCCGCTTCCAGCGCGGCGTGAGAGAGGAACGCCTGCAGCGGCATCAGGTCTTCATCTTCTTCGTTGTAGCTGAACTGGCGCGTCGCCGTCACCAGTTCCTCTAAGTTTTCAATACGGGTCTGGCCCTTCTCGCCTTTCTCCTGCTCGTACATCGCGCGCAGGCCGGAGTCTTTAATCACCCGATCGGTCTGGACGTGCAGCGGCATATCGGCGGTTTCCTGCGCCAGCGCGTCAATCAGCTCCATAAAGCGCTGCAGGGCGCTGGCGGCGCGACCGGCCAGCACTTTCTCTTTCAGCAGCTCGCGACAGGCCTGCCACAGCGTCAGCTGACGATCGCGCGAGGTCTGGCGTACCACGTCCAGCGTACGATCGCCGATGCCGCGAGTCGGCGTATTGACCACCCGCTCAAACGCTGCATCGTCGTTACGGTTGGCAATCAGGCGCAGGTAAGAGAGCGCATCTTTGATTTCCTGACGTTCGAAGAAGCGCATACCGCCGTAGATACGGTACGGCATGCTGGCCTGCAGGAGCGCCTCTTCCAGCACGCGCGACTGGGCGTTACTGCGATAGAGGATAGCGCACTGCTCCAGCGCGCCACCGTTCTCCTGCCAGGTTTTAATTCGGTTCACCACGAAGCGTGCTTCGTCGAGATCGTTGAAGGCGCAGTACAGCGAGATCGGCTCGCCGTCGGCGCCGTCGGTCCACAGTTTTTTGCCCAGGCGCCCGTTGTTGTTTTCAATCAGGGCGTTGGCGGCGCTGAGAATATTGCTGGTTGAACGATAGTTCTGCTCCAGACGAATAGTTTCCGCGCCCGGGAAGTCATTGAGGAAGCGCTGAATGTTTTCAACCTGGGCGCCGCGCCAGCCGTAAATCGACTGGTCATCATCGCCGACGATCATCACCTTGCCGGTATCGCCCGCCAGCAGGCGGATCCAGGCGTACTGGATGTTGTTGGTGTCCTGGAATTCGTCAACAAGGATATTGGTGAAACGCTCGCGGTAGTGCTGCAGGATATGCGGTTTGTTCAGCCACAGCTCATGGGCGCGCAGCAGCAGCTCGGCGAAGTCCACCAGCCCGGCGCGATCGCAGGCTTCCTGATAGGCCTGATAGACCTTCTGCCAGGTCTGTTCGACCGGGTTGCCGTAGCTCTGAATATGGTGCGGGCGCAGCCCTTCATCTTTTTGGCTGTTGATGTACCACATCGCCTGACGCGGCGGCCATTGCTTCTCATCCAGGTTCATCGCCTTAATCAGGCGCTTCAGCAGGCGTAGCTGGTCTTCGCTATCGAGGATTTGGAAATCTTGCGGCAGGTTGGCATCCAGATGATGGGCGCGTAGCAGGCGATGGGCCAGGCCGTGGAAGGTGCCGACCCACATGCCGCCCTGGGTGGTGCCCATCAGCTGACCAATACGATGGCGCATCTCCGCCGCCGCTTTGTTGGTAAAAGTCACCGCCATAATGGAATACGGCGAGCAGTTCTCCACGCTCAGCAGCCAGGCGATACGGTGCACCAGAACGCGCGTCTTACCACTGCCCGCCCCTGCCAGAACCAGCATGTTGGTGCGCGAGGCCGCAACGGCTTCACGCTGTTTGTCATTAAGGCTGTCGAGCAGGTAAGAAACGTCCATTGGCACCGCCGGAAGAGAAGGGGTTCCACGAACCCCTGTTAATATATACAGAGTGACTGGTGATTATATCAGCGAGGTCAGAGATGCCAACCGTGAAATTTCAATATGCGGCAGCAGGCGGCTGTCCGCGGTGTGCATCAGGTCCGCGCCTTGCGGTTTGATCCAGCAGGCCTGCATCCCGCAGCGTAGCGAACCGGCAACGTCGGTCGTCAGGTCATCGCCGACATGCAGAATCTGCCCGAGCGGTAAATCCAGACGCTCCGCCGCCAGGTGGTACATATCGGCAAACGGCTTGGAACGACCATCCGGACCGGCGCGCAGCACGAAGCGGAAATAGTCGCTCAGGCCGAACAGCTCGGGGCGGGCGTTACCGTTGGTAATCGCTACCAGCGGCCACTTTTCCGCCAGCTTCGCCAGCGTATCGTGGGTCTCCTGCGGGACATCGACCCGGCTGCGCCAGTGGGCGAAATTTTCCATCGCCGCATCGGCGCCGGCTTTCGCCTCGGCGGCGGAAAGTCCAGCGTTACGCATGCCGAGCTCCAGCGCACGATGGCGCCAGACGGTCACGTCGTGGTAGATCTCCGGCTCAGATGCCAGCAGCGTCTGACGCAGCTGGTTAAGCTCATGGGCATCGAACTGGCTGAGCGACGGATGGTAATTGCGCACAAAGGCCAGCGACTCGTGCATCGTCCGGTCAATCACCGGGCGGTTATCATATAGGGTGTCGTCCAGGTCGAACGTCAGTGCGGAAATCTGGCCCAGAGGTCGGTAAAAACGCATTATTTCCCCCGTTTAGCGCGCGGATGCGCGGCATCGTACACCGAGGCAAGGTGTTGAAAGTCAAGATGGGTATAGATTTGAGTGGTGGAGAGGTTAGCATGGCCCAACAGCTCCTGCACGCCGCGCAGATCGCCGCTCGACTCCAGCATATGGGTAGCAAAGGAGTGGCGCAGCTTGTGCGGGTGCACATGGCTGTTCAGCCCCTGCTTAATCCCCCACTCGGCAAATCGCTTCTGCACGTTGCGCGCCGAAATGCGTTTACCCAGCTTCGACAAAAACAGCGCGTCGTCGTCAGTGCCGAACAGGCCGCGCAAATCCAGCCAGTGCTCAATCCACGCCACCGCGTTACGACCGATCGGCAAACGGCGTTCTTTGCTGCCTTTGCCCATCACCCAAACCTCACCGCTTTCGAGGTCGAGGTGCTTAATATCAAGGTTGACCAGCTCAGACAGACGCAATCCCGCGCCGTACATCACTTCCAGCATCGCCCGGTCGCGCACCGCGAGCGGATCGTTGAGGTCGATATCCAGCAGCCGATTTACATCATCGACATCGATATTTTTCGGCAAGTGGCGGGGAATTTTCGGCGCCGCAATTCCCTTCGCCGGGTTAGCGGCCAGCTCGCCCTGACTGACCAGCCAGTCGAAGAAACTGCGCAGCGCCGACAGGCGAAGCGCCAGGCTCGCCGGGCCTAACCCCGCGCGGCGACTACGCACCGCGAAGCTTCGCACCTGAGCGGCATCGCACTGCGACCAGCTTTTCAGGCCCGCCTCATCCGCCAGGGCGATCAGCGCGTCCAGCTGCCGCTGGTAATTCAGTAATGTGATCGGGCTGAGCTGGCGTTCAACGCCAAGGTGACGCAAAAAGCGAGCGACGGCGGAGAAGAGAGGCGAATCGGTCATGCGCGTTCAATCCAGCGCTCCAGCAGGCCAGGCAGCATCTGCGCAATCTCCTGCAGCAGCTGGGTCCCCTGCCCTGGCTGATAATGCTGCGCATCGAGGCTGCTAAAGAGCATCACGCCGGGGGCATTATCGCCGCCCAGCAGCGACATCGCCACGGATCCAATGGCTTTCGCCTCCGGCAGCACCACCAGCAGCTCCGGACCGTTCAGCGGCCCAAGGTAGTGGCGCACCTGGCCCAGACGTTGAATACGGATCGGCTCAAACGCCTGCCGGCTTAACGCCAGGTGGGTAAACTTCGAGGGCGCGCCGAGGCGCCAGCTGTCAGGGAACAGGCGCACCGTGGCGCCTGCCAACCCCAGCTCGCGTGCCCAGCGGTGCAGGCGGTTGAGCATATCGTCGAGGCTCTCCGCGGCCGCCAGCCGCGTTTGCAGCTGCAGCAGACGCTGAAACAGGCTTTCATTGGCGACCGCCTGCTCCATTAGCAGCGACATGTTCTCTTCCAGCACATGAATGTGGTTACGCGCCCGTATCATGTGCCACTCCACCAGCGAAATCGTACCGCGTACCGGATGCGGGACGCGGAGATGTTCGACCTGGGCGGCATTACGAATAAAAAATTCAGGATGTTGCAACAGATAGTCCACCACCGCGCGATCGTTCAACGCGCTGGCGACCTCCTGCTGTTCTTCCCCGATTGGTTTCATAAATGAATAAATCCATCATAGACATGGGCCGCCGGGCCGGTCATAAACAGCGGCTGGCCCGGGCCTTTCCAGGCGATATCAAGACGACCGCCGGGTAATTCCACGCGTACTGTTTCCGCCAGCAGCCCCTGCTGGATCCCCACCGCCACCGCGGCGCAGGCGCCGCTGCCGCAGGCCTGGGTTTCCCCCGCACCGCGTTCGTAGACGCGCAAACGGATATGGGACCGGCCGACCACCTGCATAAAGCCGATATTGGCGCGCTCCGGAAAACGCTCATGGCTTTCCATCACCGGGCCGAGGGTTTCCACCGCTGCCGTCTCCACATCATCCACCTGGATGACGCAGTGCGGGTTGCCCATGGACACCACGCCGCACAATACTGTCTGCTCGGCGGCACGCATGATATAGGTCTTTTCCGCTTTGTTGGCGCGGAACGGCACCTGGGACGGCTCGAAGTTGGGCTCGCCCATGTTCACCCGCACCAGATCGTCTTCCGTTACGCTTAATACCATACGCCCGTTGGCCGTACTCACGCGGATATCACGTTTATTGGTCAGGCCTTTCAGCCGGACAAAGCGGGCAAAACAGCGCGCGCCGTTGCCGCACTGCGACACTTCGCTACCGTCGGCGTTAAAGATCCGGTAATGGAAATCCAGATCGGGATCGTAGGGCGGCTCGACGACCAACAGCTGATCGAACCCGACGCCAAGGTGGCGATCCGCCAGACGGCGAATCAGCTCCGGCGAGAAAAAAACATTCTGCGTTACCGCGTCAACGACCATAAAATCGTTGCCAAGGCCATGCATTTTAGAGAACTGCATCATCTACTCCAGTTGCGCGGAACAGAACGTTATCGTTAGTAATTGACCTGGCTCGGACCGCCGGTATCGCCACGATCGTTACGATCCGGCGTTGAGCTCTGAATGCCTGGGTTAACCGGTTTAGTCGGCGGCGGCGCGGTTTTGTCCGCCGGCGGGAAATAAAGAGGCCCTTTCAGACCACAGCCAGTCAGGCTGAAGATCGCAAACAAAACGGCAAGCGTAGGAAAAACGTTTTTCATTGATAGTTGCCCGTGATTCATTCTTTCTGCTTTCTATCATCGCAGGAGAAGATGTAAAAGCAAGCGTTTAGCATCCGACTGCGCGCGCTTTTGTTTCGCGCTATACTGCGACCCATCTTCAAAAATCAAAAAAGCAGAATAAAATTATGAACGACAGTGAATTCCATCGCCTGGCCGATAGCCTGTGGATGACCATCGAAGAACGTCTGGACGACTGGGACGGCGACAGTGACATCGACTGCGAAATCAACGGCGGCGTGCTGACCATCAGCTTTGAAAACGGCAGCAAAATCATTATTAACCGTCAGGAGCCGCTGCACCAGGTGTGGCTGGCCACCAAACAGGGCGGCTACCATTTCGATCTCAAAGGCGACGAGTGGATCTGCGATCGCAGCGGCGAGACCTTCTGGGATCTGCTGGAGCAGGCGGCGAGCCAGCAGGCCGGTGAGACGGTGAAATTCCGTTAATGACGTGTTTCCCGGATAGCGGCGCATCGCGCTTTATCCGGGCTACCCAACGACATAGAACCGTAGCCCTGCTAAGCGCAGCGCCAGCAGGGAATATCTCCGGATAGCGGCTCACGCCTTATCCGGGCCAAATCTACGAGTAGCGCTGCTGCAGCACCGGCGAGGCGGTAACGTCCTGGCTGGTAGGTATCGCGGCGGCAATCGCCTGGGTACGGAAGGGGATCACCTGCGTACGCCCGTCTACCTCGACAATCTGATAGAACTGCGGCAGGTTGAAGTTAATAAAGCTGGAACCGTAGGTGAAACGATCGTGCGATGACGAATAGAAGCGGCTGACGTCGCGCACCAGCTCCTCTTTACTGCCCTCGCAGTGATGATAGACCTCAGCGCGGTTGCTCTCATCAAGAATATAGATGTTAAAGCCGCTGTCGTTGTTATCCGCGTCTTCAAAGAAGAACTGAATAATCCCTTCGCTGGCAAAGCCATCCACCACCGCCGGCAGCTTAACGTGATTGGTTTCCACCTGCACCGACAGCCCGTGCAGCTTGTTGTGCGAGATAGCGCCGTAGAACTCAATGGCGTTTTCCAGCTTCTGCACCGAAACATTGAGACGCTCAAAGAACAGCCCCCAGGTCTGGCCGGAGACGCGCAGCGCTTTAAAGCGCCCGGTATCCTGGCGGGTACTGGACAGACGAAGTTCGATGCACTCGGAGATCATCTGCTGCACGCGGGTGCGGATCAGGCCGCGCAGGTGCTGGCTATAGCAGAACACCTCCACGCTGTCCGGCGGCGCGGCGTCCTGATGCATTTTGCCGAGGATCGTTTTCAGCGCTTCGATCATCGCCTGCTCGCCGTTAAAGTGCAGCGTACGCACTTCATTCCACGAGTTGCGATACAGCAGGTCGACGCTGCCGATCAGGCATTTTTGCTCTTCACCGAAGCTAAAGACATCCAGCTTACGGAAATCGAAGTGCACAACCTGATTGCGGAAGGCCGCGGTAGGGTCATATTCGAGGTTGACGATAATCGCCAGGTGGCGGATTTCGCACGGGCTGTACAGTGCTTTTGGCGTCGGCGCCGGCAGGCGCAGCGGGAAGTGGTGCGACACGTCAGCCACCATCTCCTGCAGTTTCGCCAGATCGACGATGCCGTTGCCCTTAATAAACAGGCGGGTGCGTGAGGTCAGCAGGCCGTTAAACCAGGCCCAGGCCACCAGCTTATTAAGATAACGGTTATATTCCAGCGGCTGATGGCTGATGATCGATTCCATATCCGGCGCGCGGTTATACAGATACCAACCGGTACGGTTGGCGCGGCCCGGCGGCACGTGGATAAAGGTCAGATTCGGCTCCGACAGATCCGGCGAAATTTGCGGGTTCACCAGCGTCACTTTGCCCGGCAGCGCTTCAAAGGCCGCATACAGCTTACGCGTCAGCACGCCGATATCCTGCGGGCTGGCGGAGACGCTGAGGTTATTGCGCCGTGCGAAACGGATCAGATTACGGTAGCTCTGCATCATCGCATCGAGCAGTTCGTTGTGCGCTTTGCGCACTTCATCGATTTTCCAGTTGGCGCGGTTGTCGAGCATCATCAGACGCTTTTCATCCCAGCCCCATGCCTTAACCAGCTGGCTGACAACTTCGCGACGCCAGCCGACGCAGGCGCGTTCGCGACTGAGTTTTTCACACACTTTCAGGTAGAAGCAGCGGCGTACCAGGTCGAGGCGGGTTTCATCTTCGATGGCCTGCAGGTAGGTGGTGACGCGCTCCAGCATCATGCAGTACGGATCGAGGCCGAATGAGACAATCTCGCCGTCGTGCAGACGCTGTTTAATATCTTTCGCCAGCAGGCGGTTGTTGGGGTATTCCCAGGAGTAGGCTTCCAGCAGCAGCGTTTTCAGCACCGCTTTATAGGGGGAGTCGATACTCTTATACAGTTGCCACAGGCTGGCGCCAAAGTACTCTTCCGCCGACAGCGAACTGAGGCCGCCAAGATCGAGCCATTCGTTAGGCGTCAGCACGCCCTGGGCATACAGCCCCATAACGTAATCGTCGTAATGCTCTTCTTCGTCGCACGGCACCATATTCCACAGAATACGTTTCCCGGCGAGACGCACGGCGGTGCGGTAGAATTCATCGAGCAATAAAATATGCTGGGTCGAACCGCAGTCTTCGCCGCCAAGGCTGCCGCTTTCGTTATGACGGAAGCGGTTTTCGTCGATCAGGAAGAAACTGACTTCGACGCCAAGCGAGGCCGCCCAGCTCTCAAGCAGGCTACATTTACGCTGCAGCAGCTGGCGCTCTTCGCTATCGAGCCAGGCCTGGTGACATACCCAGATATCAAGATCGGAAGAACAGCTCTGGCCAACCGAGGAGGTACTGCCCATCGAGTAGACGCCGGTGATCGGCAGCTCGCCCTTCGGCGGCTCCTGGGTTTGCATACCGCGATGCAGCTCCAGTTCTTCAAGATAGTGGCGTTGGGTTTCATCAGGCGTGTAGAGGCAAATGCCACGGGGAACGTTACCGTCAAGGTAACCCGGCATCAGCGGGTGATGATAATGTAATAACGTTGGCAGTAGACTGTAAACCTGCTGGAAAGCGGGTCCCATGGCAGCAAGGGCGCGATCCACGCGCAATTGGTTGATGGCATCCAGTCTCTGTTTCAGTGTCTCAATATAGAGGTACAAGACATATCGCCTGATGTTCAAAAACCCGAGGTACAATAGTACGGAGGATTTCAGTATTTCAACAAAAACCGTCACCATTCGTCGTCGGTGTGGTTGTGATGAGCAGCGGACTGACAAATGGTTTAAAACGTGATCAATTTAACACCTTGCTCATTGACCGTAAAGAAAGATGCGCTACATACAAGTGTAGCACCGTTTATTACCTGTAAATTCCTCACTACGCCTCCGGCAACCACCACGCGCATGAAAGGTTAAAAAAAGAGTGAGCCGGGGCCATCTCCCACATAAACCGTGAAAACTAACATCCGTAAGACAACAATGTTAGGATGGATAGTGGTCGATAATGACGGTAACAAGCATGTTAGACAAAGTTTTGAAAATTGCCACACGGCAAAGCCCGCTTGCGCTATGGCAGGCGCAGTATGTTAAAGCGCGCCTCGAACAAGCGCATCCCGGACTGAAGGTCGAGCTGGTGCCGATGGTCACGCGCGGGGATGTCATCCTTGATACCCCCCTGGCAAAAGTGGGGGGCAAGGGCTTGTTTGTAAAAGAGTTAGAGCTCGCCATGCTCGAAGGGCGCGCGGATATCGCTGTCCATTCGATGAAAGATGTGCCGGTGGAATTCCCGGAGGGCCTGGGGCTGGTGACCATCTGCGAGCGCGACGATCCGCGCGACGCGTTTGTCTCCAATCACTATGCTTCAATTGATGAACTCCCGGCCGGCAGCATCGTTGGCACGTCAAGTTTACGCCGCCAGTGCCAGCTCGCCGCTACTCGTCCGGATCTGGTGATCCGCTCTCTGCGCGGTAACGTTGGTACCCGGCTGAGTAAGCTGGATAACGGCGAGTATGACGCCATTATCCTCGCCGCCGCCGGGTTGAAGCGCCTGAAACTGGAAGCGCGTATTCGCCAGCCGCTGTCGCCGGAGCAATCCCTGCCAGCTGTCGGCCAGGGCGCGGTCGGCATCGAATGCCGTCTCGACGATGAATGGACCCAGGCGCTGTTAGCCCCTCTCAACCATGCGGAAACCGCGGTACGTGTGCGCGCCGAACGGGCGATGAATACCCGCCTCGAAGGCGGTTGCCAGGTGCCAATTGGCAGCTATGCGGAACTCATCAATGGCGAACTGTGGCTGCGGGCGCTGGTTGGCGCCCCGGATGGTACACAGCTGGTACGCGGCGAACGCCGCGGGCGGCCGGAAGAGGCAGAGGCGCTCGGCGTCTCCCTGGCGGAAGAGCTACTGGATAACGGCGCCCGCGACATTCTCGCGGCGGTTTATGATGGAGAAGCCCCACGATGAGCATCCTGGTCACCCGTCCGCTACCGCAAGGTGAAGAGTTAGTCAGCCGCCTGCGCGCGCTGGGACGCGTGGCCTGGAGCTTTCCGCTAATAGAATTTACGCCCGGGTGGGAGCTCCCCGCACTGGGCGGCCATCTTACCCATCTGGGGTCCGACGATCTGCTGTTTGCGCTATCCCAGCATGCGGTGGAATTCGCCCATGCCCGTCTGCAGCAGCAGGGCCTGCCCTGGCCCACTTCTCCGCGCTATTTTGCCATTGGCCGCACGACGGCGCTGGCCCTGCACACGGTCAGCGGGCAGCATATCCGTTATCCGTTAGATCGGGAAATTAGCGAAGTCTTGCTACAATTACCTGAATTACAAAACATTGCCGGAAAAAATGCGCTGATCTTACGTGGCAATGGTGGGCGGGAACTCTTAGGCGCGACGCTGACCGAGCGCGGCGCCAGGGTCACATTTTGTGAATGTTATCAACGTAGTGCAAAACATTACGATGGCGCAGAAGAAGCGATGCGCTGGCAGTCTCGCGGGGTCACCACGCTGGTGGTCACCAGCGGCGAGATGCTGCAGCAGCTGTGGTCGTTAATACCGCAATGGTATCGCGAACAGTGGCTCCTGCACTGCCGCGTTGTCGTTGTCAGCGAACGTCTGGCCCTTCAGGCCCGGGAACTGGGCTGGCAGGCGATTCAGGTTGCCGATAGCGCCGACAACGATGCGCTGCTACGCGCATTACAATAACTCTCAACATTGGAAGCCATAATGACGGAACAACAAAATCAATCCGCCGTGGTTGAAGAGACCAGGGAGGCCGTGGATACCACACCACAGCCAGAGAACACTGAGAAGAATAAGGCAGGCAATAAAACCAGCCTGGCGCTCAGCGCGATCGCTATCGCCATTGCGATAGCCGCCGGTATCGGCCTGTATGGCCTGAACAAACAGCAGGCCACGCGGCAAAACGAAACCACTTCGGAATTATCAAGCCAGGTCGCGGCGCTGCAAAAAGCGCAGGAGAGCCAAAAGAGCGAACTGGAAGGCATTATCAAGCAGCAGGCCGACCAGCTGAACGAAGCCAAACACCAGCAGGAAACCCTGACCAAACAGCTTGATGAGTTGCAGCAGAAAGTCGCCGTGATTTCGGGCAGCGATGCCAAAACCTGGCTGCTGGCCCAGGCCGATTTCCTCGTCAAGCTGGCGGGACGTAAGCTGTGGAGCGATCAGGATGTCACCACCGCCGCCGCGCTGCTGAAGAGCGCCGATGCCAGCCTCGCCGACATGAATGACCCTAGCCTGATTGGCGCCCGCCGGGCGATCACCGACGACATCGCCACCCTTTCCGCGGTAAGCCAGGTGGACTACGACGGCATTATCCTCAAGGTGAATCAGCTGGCCAACCAAATCGACAACCTGCGGCTGGCCGATAATAACGATGACGATTCGCCGATGGACTCTGATAGCGATGAGCTCTCCAGCTCTATCAGCGAATGGCGCGTCAATCTGCAGAAAAGCTGGCAGAACTTCATGGACAGCTTTATCACCGTGCGCCGCCGCGATGAAACGGCGGTCCCGCTGCTGGCGCCGAATCAGGATATCTATCTGCGGGAAAATATTCGCTCTCGCCTGCTGGTCGCCGCGCAGGCAGTGCCGCGCCATCAGGAAGAGACCTGGAAACAGTCGCTGGATAACGTCTCGACCTGGGTACGCGCCTATTACGATACCGATGATGCCACCACCAAAGCCTTCCTCGACGAGGTGGATAAGCTCAGTCAGCAAAGCATTACCATGACGGTACCGGAGACGTTGCAGAGCCAGGCGTTGCTGGAAAAACTGATGCAGACCCGGGTGCGTAACCTGATGGCACAGCCCGCCGTTACCGCGGGCAGCGCCCCCTCGCCGGCACCGTCTGCACCTGCGCCTGCTGCGCCACAAGGAGAGTAACGCATGCTGAAAATTCTCTTACTCTTCGCACTGTTGATCGCCGGGATTGTACTCGGCCCGATGATCGCCGGGCATCAGGGCTACGTCCTGATCCAGACCGATAATTACAATATCGAAACCAGCGTGACCGGGCTGGTGATCATCCTGATCCTCGCCATGGTAGTGCTGTTCGCCATTGAATGGCTGCTGCGCCGCATTTTCCGCACCGGGGCGCACACCCGTGGCTGGTTTGTCGGCCGTAAACGCCGTCGCGCGCGTAAGCAAACCGAGCAGGCGCTGCTCAAGCTGGCGGAAGGTGATTACCAGCAGGTTGAGAAGCTGATGGCGAAAAATGCCGATCACGCCGAACAACCGGTGGTGAACTATCTGCTGGCGGCGGAAGCGGCCCAGCAGCGCGGCGATGAAGCGCGGGCCAACCAGCATCTGGAGCGCGCCACCGAGCTGGCGGGCGATGACCTGATCCCGGTGGAAATCACCCGCGTTCGCCTGCAGCTGGCACGTAATGAAAATCACGCCGCGCGTCATGGCATCGATAAGCTGCTGGAAATTACCCCGCGTCATCCGGAAGTGCTGCGCCTCGCCGAACAGGCATATACCCGCACCGGCGCCTGGCAGTCGCTGCTGGACATCATTCCGTCGATGGCGAAAGCGAACGTCGGCGATGAAGAGCACCGCGCTGCGCTGGAACAGCTGGCGTGGGTTGGCCTGATGGATAAAGCGCTGGCCGACGGCGGCAGCGAGGGGCTGCGCGAATGGTGGCGCAACCAGAGCCGCAAAACGCGGGCGCTGGTGCCGCTGCAGGTGGCGATGGCCGAGCGCCTCATCGAGAGCGACGATCACGATACCGCGCAGCAAATTATCATTGATGGTCTGAAGAAACAGTATGATGACCGTCTGGTGATGCCGATCCCGCGTCTGAAGACTAATAACCCGGAACAGCTGGAGAAAGTGCTGCGCCAGCAGATCAAAGCCGTTGGCGACCGCCCGCTGCTGTGGAGCACCCTGGGCCAGTCGCTGATGCGACACGGCGAATGGCAGGAGGCCAGCATCGCTTTCCGCGCCGCGCTTAAGCAGCGTCCGGATGCCTTTGATTACGCCTGGTTAGCCGATGCCCTGGACCGCCTGCATCAGCCAGAGGAAGCCGCTACGATGCGCCGCGATGGCCTGCTGCTGACGCTGCAGAAGAACCCTCTGCAATAACCTGCCTTTGCTATCGCCTCTTGGGGGGCGATAGCCCTTCTCCCCCGCCTTCGCTTTGACAGATCCCTGAAAGAAAAAAACGCCTGCGCTGAAATCAGGGCAGGCGTTAAAACAGGTCTGTTTGACAACAAATTGGGTGCTTCACTCAACGTAATGTCCATGGTGTTTGATGAGGCATAAATGCGACATCTGTCAGTGGACGATAAGCACCGTAAGAACGGCTCTGCATCATTCCGGAGTTTATGAGGCACGAAGGCGAACATAAGAGATGGAATGAGCATCTACCCGATTATTATCGCACAGGATCCGGGGAAATTGCATCTACCACAGTGATGAATTGAGAGTTTTCCTGACCCGTATTCTTATGCGCGTCGAAAATTTTTTATTAGCAAGATCAGGGGAATAAATAATGGCGTGCGGCGACAGAAAACAAAAAACCCCGCCGAAGCGGGGTTCAAAATTGGTCGGCGAGAGAGGATTCGAACCTCCGACCCACTGGTCCCAAACCAGTTGCGCTACCAAGCTGCGCTACTCGCCGATATACTGCTTTTTGAATTTTTAGTTCAATTCGTTAAAGTCGTGGTGCGAGGGGGGGGACTTGAACCCCCACGTCCGTAAGAACACTAACACCTGAAGCTAGCGCGTCTACCAATTCCGCCACCTTCGCAAATTCACAACTCTATCAAATAATGGGGTGGCTAATGGGATTCGAACCCACGACAACTGGAATCACAATCCAGGGCTCTACCAACTGAGCTATAGCCACCACTGCAAACCTTTTACGCGGTATTAAAACCACCGCAGCTCCAGCACCGGGTTAATGGTGCGCCCGACAGGATTCGAACCTGAGACCTCTGCCTCCGGAGGGCAGCGCTCTATCCAGCTGAGCTACGGGCGCTTAGCGCCGTTGCGGGGTCGGATAATACGGACTTCCTACCCCGCTGTCTAGTGCCTTTTTAAAGAAAATTATCGTTTGCTCATGCTTTGTTCGTTTTGACGCTTATTCAGCCGGATTATTAACTTGCCCCTGTCTACCAAGACCAAACACCTTATAAATCAGGGTCACGGCGGCCAGGAAAATAATGCCAACAAACAGCGACATCCGGGTTTCATCATTCAGCCCCATCCCCACCAGCACACAGATCAGGAAGGCCATGGTGAAATAGTTGGCCCACGGAAACAGCAGCGAACGGAACGGATGGCTGGCTATCGCCGCCCGATGCACGCGGCGAAAACGCAGCTGGCTAATCAGGATCACAAACCATGGCACCATCCCCGGCAACACGCTGGCGCTGTAGACATAAACAAACACCCGCTGCGGATTAGGAATGATGTAATTCAGGCAGGAGCCCACCAGCAGGATCAGAATCGACAGCGCCACGCCGACCGCCGGAACGCCGTTGCGCGAAACCTTACCGATCGCCGCCGGCAGCTGGCGGTTCTTCGCCAGGGCGTACAGCATACGTCCACAGCTGTACATCCCACTGTTGCAGCCGGAAAGCGCCGCCGTCAGCACCACGAAGTTGATAATTCCCGCCGCCGCGGTAATCCCGATTTTGGCAAACGTCAGTACGAACGGGCTGCCGTTGGAGCCAATTTGATCCCACGGGAAGATAGTGACAATAACGAAAATCGCGCCGACGTAGAAAATCAGGATCCGCCACAGCACTTTGCCCACCGCGCTGCGCAGCGTCACCTGCGGATTTTTCGCTTCACCCGCGGTAATACCGATAAGCTCTACGCCCTGATAGGATGCGACCACGATACACAGCGCCGTCAGAAAGCCCTTCCAGCCGCCGGCAAAGAAACCGCCATGTTCGGTCAGGTTGCCAAAACCGATGGAGTGGCCGCCGTTGCCAAAGCCGAAGAAAATAACGCCCAGGCCCACGACGATCATCACGATAATGGTGGTCACTTTAATCATGGCGAACCAGAACTCGATTTCACCGTACAGCCGGACCGCAGCCAGGTTAGCCAGCGCCACCAGCCCCACGGCAATCAACGCCGGGATCCACTGCGCCATCTCCGGGAACCAGAACTGCACGTATACCCCGATGGCGGTGATCTCCGAGATGCCCACCGCCATCCACATAAACCAGTAGGACCAGGCCGTGAGATAGCCGAAGAACGGGCTCATGTAGCGATGTGCGTAAACGGCGAATGAGCCGGTTACCGGTTCGAGGAACAACATTTCGCCCATCGAGCGCATAATGAAAAAGACGAACAGGCCAGCGATAATGTACGCCAGCAGCACGGAAGGTCCAGCCCACTTCAGCGTACTGGCCGCCCCCATAAACAACCCCACGCCAATCGTCCCACCAAGGGCGATCAGTTCAATATGCCGGGCCTCCAGTCCACGCTGGAGCTCCGCTTTTTTCTCAGTCATATATCCTCTTGTGTTTGCCGTATTCCGGGTACTCCCGGTTATTGTTATTAACTGAACTCATAGCCTTGCCGACGCGCAGGTCTCCCCCGCGCGTATAAAGCCTGCGAATGGTTAATTAATTTTGCGGAAATGGCAAATAAAGTATCAGGCGAGTGAAGAGATTACACAGAATATGTATGCAAACTCGCCTGGTTGCAGTGGAATATCAGAGCTTGCCGGAATAATGCCAACGTAAATAGCGCAGCAGACGGAACTGTCTTTTGATGCGGCTCGGCTGCAGGAGCAGGCGATAGAACCACTCCAGCCCCAGGTTCTGCCAGAATTTTGGCGCCCGGTGTACGTGGCCGGTAAAGACGTCATAAGTGCCGCCGACGCCCATATACAGCGCGTGCGGGTACAGGCGTCGGCAGTCGCGCATGAAGATCTCCTGGCGCGGCGACCCCATCGCGACGGTGACGATTTTCGCCCCGCTGTCGCGAATGCGTTCGAACAATGCCTCGCGCTGCTCAGGCGTGAAATAACCGTCCTGACTGCCGACGATATTCACCTGCCAGCGCTGTCGCAGTCTGGATTCTGTCTGCGCCAGGACCTCCGGTTTACCACCGACTAAAAACACCGGTGTCCCTTCAGCGCCGGCGCGCTGCATGAGCGCTTCCCAAAGATCGGCCCCGGCGACGCGGGAGACCTGCGCCTGCGGGTATTTTTTGCGCAGCGAACGCACCACGCTGATGCCATCGGCATATTTAAACTCTGCCGCCTCAATCAGCGCCCGCACCTCCGGGTTATCCTCTATGGCCAGCATTTTCTCGGCATTAATCGCCACCAGCGTTCCCTCCCGGAGAGCGCCGTCGGCATACAAATAATCCAGAGCGTGCTGCATATCGCGCCAGCCTATGAGCTGCAGCCCTCTTAACAGGTACAACGGCGCGGAAATGGTCCCAGTCATGTCCATCCTTCTCAGACTTGCGGTTGCGAAAGCGGTTTCACCCGCTTATGAATCAGTCCCACGCTATCCAGGAACCAGTACAGCAGTTTCGCCGCCAGCAAGCAGATACCAAAGATCACGAGGAAAAACACCACGCGTGAGCCGAACGAATCCAGCCCCTCGCGCGCCAGCACTATCATGTTGAAGATAGCGCCGAAACAGAAACTGTGCAGGATAGCCGCTTTATAGCGATTGCTCTCCCGATTGCCCAGCTCATACAGCCAGTCGAACCATTTAATAATCAACCCTACCGCCACAGCGCCCAGCGGCACAAACCAGACGCCGCCCATCACCACCAGCGAGCCAATCAGCGTCGGCGAAATCGCCAGCCCCGAATGGTTGTTTAACACTTCCCAGGTGAAGTAGTTGGCGGTATTGAGCACCATTGTCGGGCGACCGTGCCACATCCAGCTGGGGATAAAGACGTAGAAGTCGCGGATCATCGGCGCCAGCCCCTGGAAATCGATCTTGTCGTAGTTCTGCAGCAGCAGCGCCAGGTTTTCCCACGGCGAGAAGGTATCACGCGTGAGATACAGGAAGGTATAAAACGCTTCGTCACCGCTGACGTTCATTCCGTAGCGCTTCAGCGCCAGCCAGAACATGCCGACGATGCCCAGCACGCCCGCTGCCGCCAGCATCCACAGGCTGATCCAGCCGCGAATAATACCGATAAACAGGAAGATGGCGAAGGCGATGATAATGTTGGCCCGGGTCCCGCCGACGATGGCGTAGGTCAGCAGGCCAAAGGCCACGGTGCTGACGAGGAAGAAGATCCACGCCTTATAATCCTGGCGCAGAAAATAGACCACCAGCATCGCCGGAATAAAGAAGTAGAAGAAGCGCTTCAACGCCACGCCGGAGACTTCGGCAGAGAAGATCTGGCTGTAGGAGTTGAGCTTAAACAGCAAGAAACCGTTGTGGGCGAAGAAGATGCCGACGCATAGCAGCGCCAGCCCCATCAAAATGCCCCACGCCAGATGGGTTTCCACCCGGTTCATGGTAAACAGCGGCCGACGCGCAACCTCGTGCGAGGCCGGGCGCAGCCGCGTTTTATAGGTCACGTAGTAGATCGCGTAGAAGCACACCGCGATCAGCAGCGTCTGCAGCAAAATCTCCGGCGGCGCCACGCTGACGTCAAACCGGAACACCAGAATACTGGTCAGCGGGAAGCCGAAGAAAAAGGTCAGCAGAAACAGCAACGAGAAAAAGACGTTGAAGTTAAAGCGTACCCGACGGAACTCAAACCAGGTGGCGGTGGCGATAAACAGCGTCGACAGCAGCCAGACCACCAGCAGCCCGCTAAATTGCATTAACGTCATGCCTGCCCCTCCGCCGCTAACCGTAGCGCCCGCTGCCAGCCTGCCAGATAGTTCGGCCGGAAGAAGGCGATAGCAGATTTATCCACGTTCGCCAGCTGGCGCTGCGCTTCGCGCACCACGCTGACGTCCAGCGCATCGCTGGTGAACAGCACTGGCACATGCTGCTCGGTCATATCCTGCCAGAACGGGTTTTCCCGGTTGAGCACGCAGGGAATGCCCGCCTGAATCAGCAGGCACAGCGTGCCGATCCCCTGCTGGCGGGCAAACAGGAAATAGCCTAGATCGCAGTGGCGCAGCAGCGCCAGATAATCATTAAACTCAAGCTTCTCACTGAGGATCTGCAGATGCTCATCGCTAAACAGCGCCGCGCCCGCCTCACGAACCTCGTTGATATAGGCGTCGTTGTTAGCCGGATAGCCCATCGGTACGATGACGTTTACCGTATCGCCAAACTGCTGATGGATCGCCTTCAGCGCGGCAATATGCTCATTGCTGCGATCCCCGGAGTTGCCAACCAGAATGGTCAGGGTATCGCCGCGCGGCGCGTTATCGGCCAGAGTATTCAGCGCCGGATCCATACGGGTCGGGAAGTAAAGCAGCTCGCCTGGTACACGCGGATGGCGGTTAGCGAACCAGCTGAGATCGCCGCGGGTGGCGAAAACGCGCCCTACCCGCCCTTGCGCCATGCGGCGCAGCGGATAGAACAGGCGAAACTTCAGGCTGGTGGCGTTTTCGTACAGATCCGCCCCCCAGATATGCCAGTTAAACTGCGACGGGCGGATGCCGCCGCTCAACAACGCCAGCCACAGACCGGTATTAAACTGGCCGTGGAAGAAAAAACGCTGCTGGCGGTTGGCTTTGGCTTTTGCAATCACCGCCTGCGCCAGCGATTTCTTCCCCGGATAGCAGGTGATGTCCAGCGCCGGATACCCATCACGCACGCTGGCCTCATCGCCGACGATCAGAAATTTCCGCGCCTGCGGGTCGACGGCCAGCTCGTCGTTAAAAAACCGCAGTACGGTCTGGTTGTGGTGCGGGATATCCGATCCCAGTACATGTATCAGTGCTGTCATGCCCGTTTACGCCAGAGTAAAAACACGCCACTACAGAGGGCGAAATAAACAATATACGTGGCCATATACGCCTGCGCCGCGCCAATTGCGCCATGCGCCGGAATAAGCCAGTGTGAAAATACGGTCAGCAGCGTGAACTGGCTGATTTCCGTCAGAATATAAAAACGCAGCGACGCTTTGGCGATCACCAGATAGCCGTAGACGTAGGCGCCCACTTTTAAGACGTCGCCCACCAGCTGCCAGGCGAACAGGTCACGCATCGCGGTAAAGCGATCGGAAAACAGCAGCCAGATGGCAAAATCGCGCAGCAGCCAGACCGTCAGGCTCGCTGCCGCCACCGCGGGCAGAACGAATTTCAGCGATTTGACAATCTCGCGGGTGATATCCGTTTTGGCGCTCAGCCGCGACAGCGTCGGCAGCAGATAAACGCTAAACGAGGCGGTAATAAACTGCAGGTAGGCATCGGAAATGCTGCTCACTCCCTGCCAGATGCCGACCGCCTCCCAGCCGTAATGCGCCGCCAGCAGATTACGCATCATCACATAGGCCACCGGCAGGGTCACTGAGGTGATCAGCGCCATCAGGGTAAATTTCGATAGCTGTCCCGCCAGACCGTTATCCCAGCGCGGGCGCAGGGCGCTCAGCGGGATATTCCCCCGCCGCCAGAGCATGATGCCCGCCGGGACCACCACCAGCGCCGGCACTAACGCCAGCCCCAGCAGCGCCCCCTGGTAACCACCGAAGTAGTAACAGGCATAGTAAGCCGCCACGCCAATCAGGCTCCCGGCAATCAGCGAGAAGGCGTTACCCGCCGCATCGCGAAAGCCTTTCATCAGCGCCAGCAGGAAGTTCGCCCAGGCGATCCCCATCTGCACCAGCGCCACCAGCCGTACCAGATTTTGATAGTGCGTATGGCCGAACAGCCCCTGGCTTATCGGTGCCGCCGCCAGTAAAAACACCAGCGCCAGCAGCGTGGAAAAGCCAAGCACCATCGCCGACGACGTGCCCACCACCTGCTTCAGGCGCGGAGTATCGTCGTGATACTGGGCCACCAGCTTCGTGACGCCGTTAAATATCCCGGCCCCGGCCAGCACGCCGAGCACGGTGACCAGTTGCCGGAAGTTACCGGCCTGGCCCACGCCCGCCGGCCCAAACGAGACGGCCAGCAGCTTGACGACCAGCAGCCCAGCGCCGATTTTGACCAGCGTCGATGCCGCCGTCCACAATGAGGCTTTTGCTAACGACATATCAGGAGAAATAGCTCAGCAGCGAGTTAATCACCGTCCGCTGGTTCACCACAGACAGATTGTAAAACAGCGGCAGGCGCACCAGGCGCTCGCTTTCCTGGGTGGTGTAGCAGTTTTCACCGTGGAACTCACCGAAGTGCTCGCCTGCCGGGCAGCTGTGCAACGGAATGTAATGGAATACCGCGAGGATCTCCGCCTCTTTCAGCCAGGCGATCAGTTTGCTGCGATCCTCGATATCGCGCAGCTTAATGTAGAACATGTGCGCGTTTTGCCCGCAGTCGGCCGGAACCGTCGGCAGTTCGATACGCCCCGCGCGCGCCAGCGGCAGCAGCGCATCATAGTAGTTCTGCCACAGCGCCAGGCGCTGTTGGTTGATGCGCTCCGCTGCTTCCAGCTGCGCCCACAGATAGGCAGCCTGCAGGTCAGACATCAGATAGCTGGAGCCAATATCCCGCCAGGTATATTTATCCACCAGGCCGCGAAAGAACTGACTGCGGTTGGTGCCTTTTTCGCGAATGATCTCCGCGCGCTCCACCAGCGTGCGATCGTTGATCAGCGTCGCCCCACCCTCACCGCCGGCAGTGTAGTTTTTGGTTTCATGGAAGCTAAAGCAGCCGATATGGCCGATGGTGCCCAGCGCGCGTCCCTTGTAGGTAGACATTACCCCCTGCGCGGCATCTTCCACCACGAACAGGTTGTATTTGGCGGCGATGGTCATGATGGTGTCCATCTCGCAGGCTACGCCAGCATAGTGCACCGGGACAATCGCCCGGGTTTTATCGGTGATGGCGGCTTCGATGAGCGTTTCATCGATATTCATCGTATCGCGGCGGATATCGACGAAGACGATTTTCGCCCCGCGCAATACAAAGGCATTGGCAGTGGAGACAAAGGTATAGCTGGGCATAATCACTTCGTCGCCCGGCTGGATATCCAGCAGCAGCGCCGCCATCTCCAGCGAAGCCGTGCAGGACGGGGTCAGCAGGGCTTTTGCCGTGCCAAATCGCTGCTCCATCCACTGCTGGCAGCGGCGCGTAAAGCCGCCGTCGCCGCACAGCTTGCCGGTGTTCATCGCAGACTGCATGTAATCAAGCTCGGTTCCAACCACCGGCGGCGCGTTAAATGGGATCATGGGGTCACCTGTATAGCCAGTAGGCGGTGCTTTCCACATTAGCACCGCTGAGAATATAACGTTTAAGCGCGGCGGTGTTGCCCATCTGGGTCGCCACCCGCAGTGTAGAAAGTCCGCGCGAAGCGGCCCAGTGCCGCGCCGCCTGCATCAGCTGCGCCCCAGCGCCGCGCCCGGCCAGCAGGCCAATACGCGCTTCGGTGGCATTGAGCTGGCGCAGGGAGACAAAGGCGCGAATATCACCCTCAGGATGGCGGTAAATCAGGCACTGATGATCGAAGGTGCCGCGCACCGCATTTTCAATCCACTGGGCATAGAAGCGGCCGCTGGCATCGGCGGCGTACCAGGGCGCGCGAAAGCGGCTCATGGCAAAGGCCTGCGCCGCCTGCTCGCGCAGCGGCGCAATATCCGCCTCCACAGCGATGTCGGCACCGGCATCAGCAGGGTTGCCCACCGGTAGCGCCAGATCGACTTCGCCTTCCACCAGCTGAAAACCCAGCTGCTGGAGCGCGTCCAGCCGGACGGTATCGCTGGCGGCGATTTTCGCCTGCACTCGCGACCATCCCGCCAGCGCCTCAGGCGTCAGCCGCGGCGCGCGCTCGTCAAAGCGCACGATGGCGCTGTTCACGGCAAAGAAGCGGTTCTCCCACTCCAGGGGATCAATACTGGCGCGGACGGGCACGGAGCAGATCCAGCAGATATTGGCCGTAGCCGGTTTTTTCCAGCCGCTTCGCCGCACGTTTGACACCATCGTCGTCCAGCCAGCCATTACGCCAGCCGATCTCTTCCAGACAGGCGATTTTAAAGCCCTGACGCTTCTCTACCGTCTGCACGAACATGCTGGCCTCAATCAGGCTATCGTGGGTGCCGGTGTCCAGCCACGCAAAACCGCGCCCGAGCAGTTCGACGGTCAATGCGCCATCTTCAAGATACATCTGGTTGATGGAGGTGATTTCCAGCTCGCCGCGCTCGGACGGCTTGACCCGTTTGGCGTACTCCGTCACCTTGCCATCGTAGAAATAGAGGCCAGTGACCGCCCAGTTCGACTTCGGCTGCTTCGGCTTCTCTTCCAGCGACAGCGCGCGGAAGTTATCATCAAACTCCACTACGCCAAAGCGCTCAGGATCCATCACCTGATAGCCAAAAATCGTCGCCCCTTCCGTGCGAGCAGCCACGCTGCGCAGCTTCGGGCTAAAACTCTGGCCGAAGAAGATATTGTCGCCTAATACCAGGCACGCCGGTTCGCCGTTAAGAAAGGCTTCACCAATGATAAACGCCTGAGCTAAACCATCCGGCGTCGGCTGTACGGCATAGTGCAGCGCGATGCCAAACTCTGAACCATCGCCGAGCAGGCGCTGGAAATCGCGCAGATCGTCCGGCGTAGTGATGATCAGGATCTCACGGATCCCGGCCAGCATTAAGACCGACAGCGGGTAGTAGATCATCGGCTTATCGTAGATCGGCAACAGCTGCTTCGATACGCCGCGGGTGATGGGATGCAGTCGCGTTCCGGAACCGCCCGCCAGAATAATACCTTTCATCATTCCCCCCAGAGATGTTTAGCCTTGCAGCCCAAGACGCTCGCCCTGATAGCTTCCGTCCTGAACCTGACGCCACCATGTCTCATTCGCCAGATACCACGCCACGGTCTTACGCATACCGGAGGTAAAGGTCTCTGCCGGCGTCCAGCCCAGCTCGCGGGCAATCTTCGAGGCATCAATGGCATAGCGCAGATCGTGGCCCGGACGATCGGTAACGAAGGTGATCAGATCGCGATAGTGCGCCACGCCCTGCGGTTTATGCGGCGCCAGCTCTTCCAGCAGCTGACAAATGGTTTCCACCACCTCGATGTTTTTACGTTCGTTATGACCGCCGATATTATAAGTTTCACCCGGTTCGCCGCGGGTCGCCACCAGATACAGCGCCCTGGCATGATCTTCCACATATAGCCAGTCGCGGATCTGCTGCCCATTGCCATACACCGGCAGCGGCTTGCCCGCCAGCGCGTTGAGGATGGTCAGCGGGATCAGCTTCTCGGGGAAGTGATACGGGCCGTAGTTATTGGAGCAGTTGGTGATAAGCGTCGGCAGGCCATAGGTCCGCAGCCAGGCGCGCACCAGGTGGTCGCTGCTGGCTTTCGAGGCCGAATAGGGGCTGCTTGGCGCATAGGGCGTGGTCTCGGTAAAGAAATCATCGCTGCCGTGCAGATCGCCATACACTTCGTCGGTCGAGATATGGTGAAAACGGAACGCCGATTTTTGCGCCGTAGCCAGGGTATTCCACCAGCTGCGGGCCGCCTCAAGCAGCGTATAGGTGCCTACGATATTGGTTTCGATAAACGCCGCCGGGCCGTCAATCGAACGATCGACGTGGCTTTCCGCCGCCAGGTGCATCACCGTATCCGGTTGATGCTGACGGAAAATACGGTCCAGCTCGCGGCGGTCGCAGATATCCACCTGTTCAAAGGCGAAACGCGCATCCTGCGCCACTGGCGCCAGCGACATTAGATTGCCGGCGTAGGTCAGTTTATCCACCACCACCACGCGATCGGCGGTGCGCTGAATAATTTCCCGCGCTACCGCCGAACCAATGAAGCCCGCGCCGCCGGTGACCAGAATGGTTCTCACCGCCACACTCCTTTGGTGTCGATGATATACGCCTGGGTGACGCTATCGCCGCTAACGGCTTTAAATTGGTTATGATCGACCAGCATCACCAGCACATCGGCGCTGGCCAGCGCCGCATCGAGGGTCGCCAGCGTACACAGGCCGTCGAGTTTCTTCGGCAGCGTATGAATATTGGGCTCAACCACCTGGGTCGTGCCGCTGTGCCAGCGGGCAATCTGCGCGGCAATTTCCATCGCCGGGCTTTCGCGCAGGTCGTCAATATTCGGCTTAAAGGCGAGGCCAAAACAGGCGATCGTCAGTTCGCTGGCCCGTTTGTTGGTGGCATTCAGGCAGTCCGCGACCTGGGCTTTCACCTGTTCGATAACCCATTCCGGCTTGTGGTCGTTGACCTCGCGAGCGGTGCGGATCAGACGCGCCTGCTGCGGGTTTTGCGCCACGATAAACCACGGATCGACAGCAATGCAGTGGCCGCCGACGCCCGGCCCCGGCTGCAGGATATTGACCCGTGGATGGCGGTTTGCCAGGCGGATCAGCTCCCAGACGTTAATCCCCTGGTCGGCGCAAATCAGTGACAGTTCGTTAGCAAAGGCGATGTTGACGTCGCGGAAGCTGTTTTCCGTCAGCTTGCACATCTCGGCGGTGCGCGAGTTGGTCACCACGCATTCGCCTTCGAGGAAAATTTTATACAGCTCGCTGGCGCGAGCGGAGCAGACCGGCGACATGCCGCCGATAACGCGGTCGTTTTTAATCAGCTCGACCATCACCTGACCGGGCAATACCCGCTCCGGGCAGTAGGCGATATTCACGTCCGCGGCGTCGCCCACCTGCTGAGGGAAGCTGAGATCCGGGCGCATCTCCGCCAGCCACTCGGCCATCTGTTCGGTCGAGCCCACCGGCGAGGTGGACTCAAGGATCACCAGCGAGCCTTTCTTTAACGTCGGCGCAATGGATTTGGCGGCCGACTCAACAAACACCATATCCGGTTCGTGGCGGTCTTTAAACGGCGTCGGCACGGCAATCAGATAGGCATCTGCCTCCACCGGGGTGGTGGTGGCGCTTAAATACCCCTGTTCGACCGCGGTCTTCACCACGCTCGCCAGATCCGGCTCCACGATATGAATCTCTCCACGGTTAATGGTCTCCACGGCATGTTGATTAACATCAACGCCGACCACCCGCTTCTGCCGGGAGGCGAACGCGGCAGCGGTTGGCAGCCCGATATAGCCAAGGCCAATCACTGAAATGGTAGAAAAACTCATAACGTTACCTGATTATTTTTAAGTGCAGACAAAATTCGACGACATGCTTCACCATCGCCATAGGGATTGTGCGCGCGGCTCATCGCCTGGTATGCGGCATCATCCTGCAGCAGTCGCGTGACTTCCGCCACGATGCGCTGGCTGTCGGTGCCGACCAGGCACACCGTGCCAGCGGCCACCGCTTCCGGACGTTCGGTCATATCGCGCATGACCAGTACCGGTTTCCCGAGAGAAGGGGCCTCTTCCTGAATGCCGCCAGAGTCGGTCAGGATCAGCCAGGCACGATCCATCAGCCAGACGAAGGGCAGGTAGTCCTGCGGCTCAATCAACATCACATTGTCGATATGGCCGAGAATGCGGTTCACCGGCTCGCTGACGTTAGGATTCAGGTGAACCGGATAGACAATCTGCACCTCTGGATGCGTATGGGCTATCTCGGCCAGCGCCTGACAGATCTGCTCAAAGCCGAGCCCGAAGCTTTCCCGTCGGTGGCCGGTGACCAGAATCATCTTTTTACCGTGGCTAATAAAAGGGTAGCGCTGCAGCAGCGTCTCCCGTAGCGTTTCGTCACCCAGCACCTGGTCGCGGACCCAGAACAGGGCGTCAATGACCGTATTCCCGGTCACTGTGATGCGGCTGTCGGCAATATTTTCCCGCAGCAGATTCTGCCGTGAAGTTTCGGTCGGCGCGAAATGGTACGTCGCCAGACGCCCGGTCAACGTACGGTTGCCCTCTTCCGGCCACGGCGAACTTAAATCGCCGGTGCGCAGGCCAGCTTCTACGTGGCCCACCGGTATCCGCTGGTAAAACGCCGCCAGGCTCGCCGCCATCGTGGTGGTGGTATCGCCATGCACCAGCACCACATCGGGTTTAAACGACTCCAGGACTGGCTTCAGCCCTTCAAGGATGCGGCAGGTGATCTCGGTGAGCCCCTGGCCCGGCTTCATGATGTTGAGATCGTAGTCGGGGGCGATTGAGAATAATTTCAACACCTGATCGAGCATCTCCCGATGCTGCGCGGTTACGCATACTTTCGCCTCAAAATGAGGGTCCTTTGCCAGCGCATGAACCAGAGGAGCCATCTTGATGGCTTCCGGCCTCGTGCCAAATACAGTTAGTACTTTCACATCGATTCTCTTCGATTAGGCGATGAAGGTCATCTGCCCTTCACCACAGGCCGCAATCACAGGACACGACGACGCGATAACGCCACGCCTGCGCCGATGAGCGCACCCACAATCCCCCACATCACCATCAGAAATACACGGCGCGGGCTATCGCGTTTTACAGGTTCTTCCGGCGTACGCAAATACCGGTAAGTCTGAAAACGCGGATCCAACGTTGGACCGACGTTCAACGTGCTCAGCATGGCGCGGTTCTGGTCGTAATCGAGGTCATATTCCGGCCCGACGGCCTGCAGGTTTTCCAGCCTGGCCTGCAGCATCGGCCTGCCCAATAAAAATAGCTCTGAATCCGGCAACTGATCGGCAGGAACGTCGGTTTCGCTACGTGAGATATTGTGTTGCTGGGCCACCTTCAGCGCCTGTTCCACGCTGTGCGTCCGGCGGTTGAAGATGGCCTCAGCCACCTCTTCCTGCCGCTTCACCTGTGCCTTCATCTGCACGGTCCGCGCCGCCCAGGCGCCTTTGAGCTCGTCGTTAAGATGACCGGCCGCCCGCTGGCTGGCGAAAGCCACGTACTGACGCAGCAGATTATTGGCATCCTGCCCGGTCTCAGCGGTCAGTTTAACGCTGTCGTTAATGCTCTTGGCCGCATCGCCTGGCATAAACTGGATATTGTTAATCAGATCATCGAGCATCGCCGCATCAGCGCGGGCATTACCCGACTGACGCTGCTTGTAGTAGTCCGTTTGCAGCCAGAAGTCGCGCCGGGTATCCCAGGAGGCCAGCTGCATGATGAACTCTTTATATGCTTCATCCATGGCGGAAGGCTGATCGACCGAGGCGAGATCGGCTTTAATGTCCAGATTGCGTAAGAATTGCTGCTGGGAATAATATCCTCCCAACATGTTGACAGTAGGCCGATCGGTAATCGCCGTGGCGCTCCACTCCTGGCGAGCAAAGAAGGTATACACCAGCACGATAGCGGCGAAGAGTACGGCGCCGCCGACTATCCAGCCTTTTCCTGCCCATAAAGCGCGAAACAGCCCGCGAATATCCAGTTCATTCTCAACGTTCACTGCTTGTGCTCCCGGTAATGGTTGAGTCATCACATCCCCAGCTTTACTTGGTTAGTTTCGGATTATTGCCGCTGTGTCGCCGAATTCTGCGTCTGATGCGCTTAACCAGGCGCGCCACTTTCCAGGCGCGTTTAATACAGTAGCCATAAAGGAAGAAAGCTACCAAAAAGAGAATTAACATCACCCATTCCGGCACGATGCGGGTATATTCCGCCGCGACGCCAACCAGCGCCAACAGGGCGGCAGCCAGGGTAATCAGGACAAACGCCTGGCGGGAAGTAAACCCGGCGCGCATGATCAAATGATGAATATGCTGACGGTCCGGTGAGAATGGGCTCATGCCTTTGCGCAGACGGCGATACATAATCGCCACCATGTCCATCAACGGGATAGCGATAATCCACAGCGCAGTGACCGGGCTAATGGGGTGCGTTTTACCTTGCGTGGTTTCCAGCAGGATCCAGATGATGGTGAAGCCAATCATGGTGCTACCGGCATCACCCATAAAGACTTTATAGCGGCGGCCGAGGGCGCCAAGATTGAGAAGAATATAGGGCAAAATGGCGGCGATCATCGCGAAACACCACATCGCCAGGCTGTACTGACCATCAAACCAGAGGATGATCCCGGTGGCCGCAAAGGAGACCGAAGAGAGACCGCCAAGCAGGCCGTCGATACCGTCGACCATGTTAAACGCATTGATGGCGGCCCACACGGCAAACAGGGTCAGGAAGAAGCCAAAAGGCCCCAGCACCAGCTCCCACGAGCCAAAAATAAAGCCCAGACTACTCAGATGCAGATTCCCTGCCATCATCATAATCACGGCGATAGCAGCCTGGATGACCGCGCGGATTTTTACGCTGATGTCGAAGCGATCGTCAAGGGCGCCAACCAGCACCAATACCCCCGCACAGGCCAGATATAGCGAGGCGTGAGGAATATAATAATCGGCGATGGCGAAGGTAAAACAGATGCCTGCATAAACTGAGATACCACCGACCAACGGAATCAACCCCTGATGCCGTTTGCGATAGTTTGGTTTATCCACTAACCCAATCTTTTTTGCCACTTTCCGCGCGACAAAAATAAAGAGGGTCGTGAATAAGAAAATACTGATTAATTCAGTAATAGCAGTGAGTAAATTCACAACGCATGTGCTCTCAGCATAGTTAATCCGGGAAGTATAGCGATGATGCCCCAACTCCAGAAGGGGAAAAGCAGAACATTACAAATTTATTGTATAGATTTTAGTCTGTTAAAGCTGTCTCCGCCTGCGATCCGGCGCCATTATACGACAACTTTTGTCCGGCTTTCTCTGTCTCTGGATCATACAAACCCAAAAATGAAAACGCCACGCAGAGGCGTGGCGTTTTTGGCTTTTTTTACCTTACGAGCGCTTCATCATGTCGAAGAAGTCATCATTCGTCTTGGTCATTGCCAGCTTATTGATGAGGAATTCCATCGCATCAATCTCACCCATCGGATGGATAATTTTGCGCAGGATCCACATTTTCTGCAGCTCTTCCTGAGTCGTGAGCAGCTCTTCTTTACGGGTACCGGAACGGTTGTAATCGATAGCCGGGAAGACGCGTTTTTCAGCAATCTTACGGGAGAGATGCAGCTCCATGTTACCGGTGCCTTTAAACTCTTCGTAGATAACTTCGTCCATTTTGGAGCCGGTGTCGATCAGCGCCGTGGCGATGATGGTCAGGCTGCCGCCCTCTTCGACGTTACGTGCCGCACCAAAGAAACGCTTCGGACGGTGCAGGGCGTTGGCGTCCACACCACCGGTCAACACTTTACCGGAAGCCGGAACCACGGTGTTGTAGGCACGCGCCAGACGGGTAATGGAGTCGAGCAGGATGATAACGTCTTTCTTGTGTTCAACCAGACGTTTTGCTTTCTCGATAACCATCTCGGCAACCTGCACGTGACGGGATGCCGGTTCGTCAAAGGTGGAAGCAACCACTTCACCTTTCACCAGACGCTGCATCTCGGTCACTTCTTCCGGACGTTCGTCGATCAGCAGCACCATCAGCACGCAGTCCGGATGGTTGTAAGCGATGCTCTGCGCGATGTTCTGCAGCAGCATGGTTTTACCGGCTTTCGGCGGCGCGACGATCAGACCACGCTGGCCGCGGCCAATCGGGGAAGCCAGATCCAGTACGCGAGCGGTTAAGTCTTCGGTAGAACCGTTACCACGCTCCATACGCAGACGAGAATTCGCGTGCAGCGGCGTTAAGTTCTCGAACAGAATCTTGTTACGCGCGTTTTCCGGCTTGTCGTAGTTAACTTCGTTAACTTTCAGCAGTGCAAAGTAACGTTCACCCTCTTTCGGAGGACGAATCTTACCGGAAATGGTGTCACCAGTGCGGAGGTTGAAACGGCGGATTTGGCTGGGGGATACGTAGATGTCGTCAGGGCCGGCGAGGTAGGAGCTGTCTGCGGAGCGGAGGAATCCAAATCCATCCTGCAGTATCTCCAGTACGCCGTCGCCAAAGATATCTTCGCCACTCTTCGAATGCTGCTTGAGGATGGCAAAAATAATATCCTGCTTACGCATACGAGCCAGGTTTTCCAGCCCCATATTTTCGCCGAGAGTAATCAGCTCAGAAACCGGCGTATTCTTTAATTCGGTAAGATTCATAATGGTGTGGGTTCTTAAACTCGGGGTAAATCTCGAACTTAATGTTGTGAATGGTATGGCAGGAACTTCCATGCCTGTTAACGGCCTTCATCTCGTGTCTGTACGTTGCCTGGTCACAGGAAAAAACGCAGAACTGAAACGACAAGACGGAATGAGTGATAAGCCCGGAATTATTAGCCTCACGCGCATCGTCTGCGGGACGCTTTGGGTAAAACAAGATTCAAACAATAGGTATGTTTAAAACGAAGTCTGTGGATTAACTTAGCACGACTCCTGCCGGGCGTCCAGAGTTCCGCAAAAAATAGGAATCTGGACGCCGGACCAGCAATTCGCTTACGCCAGGTTGGCGTCGAGGAACTCTTTCAGCTGACCCTTGGACAGTGCGCCAACTTTAGTGGCCGCCACTTCGCCGTTTTTGAACAGCAGCAGGGTTGGGATACCGCGAATGCCGTATTTCGGCGCGGTGCCCGGGTTCTGGTCGATGTTCAGCTTAGCTACGGTCAGTTTGCCCTGATACTCTTCAGCGATCTCATCCAGAATCGGGGCGATCATTTTGCACGGACCACACCACTCTGCCCAGAAATCGACGAGGGTCAGCCCGTCAGCCTTGAGTACGTCCGTGTCAAAACTGTCGTCAGTCAGGTGAATAATTTTATCGCTCATATTTAACTCCACAGGAATAAGCCTGGTGTGTTGGTGTCGTAGCCATCAACGACGTGCTGCGGCTACGTTATGCACGCTATTCTTCAGGATACCTCAATTCTCTGGGCTGCCAACTGGCGCAATCCATCATGGACTCGCCTGTTGACGCCAGGGTGCCCGAACGCGAACTGCATGCTGCAGATTTATCGCTCCCGACTCGCTTAGTAGTCTAAGCTATCCTGGATTCGTTCAGTTACCGTAGACGTACCTTGAATAATTTCGTACACCGCCAACGAAAGGTTGACGTTATTTCACCGGATACGCTTTCTTAATGCAATAGTTAGCTGATATTCTACCACACTATGAGCAAAACACATTTAACAGAACAGAAGTTTTCCGACTTCGCCCTGCACCCGGCAGTCATTGAAGCCCTTGAAAAGAAAGGGTTTCATAATTGCACACCCATTCAGGCCCTCGCCCTTCCGCTGACGCTGGAAGGCCGCGATGTCGCCGGGCAGGCGCAAACCGGTACCGGTAAAACGATGGCGTTCCTGACGTCAACGTTTCATTATCTTCTCTCTCACCCGGCTATCGCCGATCGCCAGGTTAACCAACCGCGCGCGCTAATTATGGCACCAACGCGTGAACTGGCGGTACAGATCCACGCGGATGCTGAACCGCTGGCGCAGGCCACCGGTCTGAAGCTGGGTCTGGCTTACGGCGGCGACGGCTACGACAAGCAGCTGAAAGTGCTGGAAAGCGGTGTCGATATTCTGATCGGTACCACTGGTCGTCTGATCGATTACGCGAAACAGAACCACATTAACCTCGGCGCGATTCAGGTTGTCGTGCTGGACGAAGCCGATCGCATGTACGATCTCGGCTTTATTAAAGATATCCGTTGGCTGTTCCGTCGCATGCCGCCGGCCGCGCAGCGTCTGAACATGCTGTTCTCTGCAACCCTCTCCTACCGCGTCCGCGAACTGGCGTTCGAACAGATGAACAACGCCGAGTACGTCGAGGTGGAACCGGAGCAGAAAACCGGCCACCGTATTAAAGAAGAGCTCTTCTACCCTTCCAACGAAGAAAAAATGCGTCTGCTGCAGACGCTGCTGGAAGAAGAGTGGCCCGATCGCGCCATCGTCTTTGCCAACACCAAGCACCGTTGTGAAGATATCTGGGGCCATCTTGCCGCGGATGGTCATCGCGTAGGTCTGCTGACCGGCGACGTGGCGCAGAAAAAACGTCTGCGTATTCTCGACGAATTTACTCGTGGCGACCTCGATATTCTGGTCGCGACTGACGTTGCCGCTCGTGGCTTGCACATTCCGGCCGTGACCCACGTCTTTAACTACGATCTGCCGGACGATTGCGAAGATTACGTTCACCGCATTGGCCGTACCGGTCGCGCTGGCGCCAGCGGTCACTCTATCAGCCTCGCCTGTGAAGAGTATGCGCTGAACCTGCCGGCAATCGAAACCTATATTGGTCATTCCATTCCGGTCAGTAAATACAATCCGGACGCGCTGATGACCGATTTGCCTAAGCCACTGCGCCTGACCCGTGCGCGCCCAGGCAACGGCCCGCGTCGCAGCGGCCCACCGCGCAATCGTCGTCGTTCAGGTTAAGAAATCTATGTCATACGCTCAGTCATTCAGAATCAGCCAGGGCGCCTTTGTCCGGCATCCCGCTCAGTTATATGGATTGGGCACCAGTGCCCCGTCGACCAGGGAGCATTCTGAACGATGAAGAGTATGAGCTCCACCTCGCTGTATGCCGCCATTGATTTGGGTTCCAATAGTTTTCATATGTTGGTGGTACGCGAGGTGGCAGGCAGCATTCAAACGCTGAGCCGAATTAAGCGCAAGGTACGTCTCGCTGCCGGGCTGAATAGCGACAATACGCTCTCCGCTGAGGCGATGGAGCGTGGCTGGCAGTGCTTACGCCTGTTTGCCGAACGCCTGCAGGATATTCCGCCGACGCAAATCCGCGTCGTAGCCACCGCCACGCTGCGTCTTGCCGTCAATGCGGGTGATTTTCTGGCGAAAGCGCAGGAGATCCTCGGCACCCCAGTGCAGGTGATCAGCGGCGAAGAAGAAGCGCGTCTGATTTATCAGGGTGTGGCCCACACTACCGGCGGCGCCGATCAGCGTCTGGTGGTCGACATCGGTGGCGCCAGTACCGAGCTGGTGACCGGGACCGGCGCACAAACAACCTCGCTGTTCAGCTTGTCGATGGGCTGTGTCACCTGGCTTGAACGCTATTTCGCCGACCGTAGTCTGACGAAAGAGAATTTCGATCTCGCCGAAGCGGCTGCACGCGAGGTGTTACTGCCTGTCGCCGATGTGCTGCGCTATCACGGATGGAAAGTGTGCGTCGGCGCCTCCGGTACCGTTCAGGCTCTGCAGGAAATTATGATGGCGCAGGGGATGGATGAACGCATCACCCTGGCCAAACTCCAGCAGCTTAAACAGCGCGCCATCCAGTGCGGCCGCCTGGAAGAGCTGGAGATCGAAGGCTTAACCCTTGAGCGGGCGCTGGTGTTTCCCAGCGGGCTGGCGATCCTGATCGCTATCTTCAGTGAACTCAATATTCAGTGTATGACTCTCGCGGGCGGCGCATTACGCGAAGGTCTGGTGTACGGCATGCTCCATCTCTCTGTTGAACAGGACATCCGCAGCCGCACCCTGCGCAATATTCAGCGTCGTTTTATGATCGACACTGAACAGGCCCAGCGAGTGGCCGGTCTCGCCAGCCATCTGCTAAGCCAGCTGGATGGTAGTTGGGAGCTGGATCCGCTGAGCCGTGATTTGCTTCTCAGCGCCTGTGCCCTGCATGAGATTGGGCTGAGTGTGGATTTCAAACGCGCGCCGCAGCACGCCGCCTATCTGGTCAATAACCTTGACCTGCCGGGCTTTACCCCGGCGCAGAAGAAGCTGATTGCCACGCTGCTCCTTAACCAGACTAACGCCATCGATCTGTCTTCGCTTCATCAGCAGAATGCCGTCCCGCCGCGGGTGGCTGAGCATCTGTGTCGTCTGCTGCGGCTGGCAATCCTGTTTGCCAGCCGGCGGCGCGACGATCTGTTGCCCGCCATTCAGTTGGCCGCTCAAGACGAACAGCTGACGCTGACATTGCCGGGAAACTGGCTGGATGAACATCCGCTGGGCCGGGAAATGATCGATCAGGAGTGTCAGTGGCAAAGCTACGTCCACTGGACGCTACGGGTCACCAGCGGCGATACGCTGCGATAATATCCAGCCAGGAGGGCGGATGCGGGAAGAACTGGATTTCAAATCGCTACGCTTTTTCTCTGCGCTCTACCGGTTGGGTAATGTCTCCCCGGCGGCGGACGCGCTCGATATCAGCCAGCCCACCGGCAGCCTGTTGCTAAAGAAACTGCGGGATCATTTTGCTGACCCGCTGTTTGTCCGGGTCGGGCAGCGGATGATCCCGACGCCGCGCGCCGACGCAATCGCCCCCACTATTTTTACGCTTCTTCAGCTTGCCGATAACGATTTGGCCATCAAACCTGAGTTCCTTCCTCAGCAGAGTCAGCGTAATTTTACGATCGGTATGACCGATATCAGCCAAATGACGCTGCTGCCTTTATTGCAAATCGCACTCCAGCAGCAGGCGGCTGATGGAGTAACGTTTACGGTGCAGAATCTTGATGAACAGACTCTCAGCGCCCTCGAATCCGGAAAATGCGATTTAGCGATCGGCTATCTGACCCAGCTTCCGGACAGCATCTATCAGCAACATCTCTTCGATCAATCATATGTCTGCCTGGCAGCGGAAAATCACCCGCGTATTCGAACGCAGCTTCGCGCCGAAGACTGGCGGCAGGAAAAACATCTGGCGATCCGCGTGGAGGGTACCGCCCATGGCGATATGGATAAACTGCTGGATGAACACAGTATGCCCCGGCGGATCGCACTGACGCTGCCGAGCTTTTTAGGTACTGGCGAGCTGGTGGCTGAGAGCGACATGATCGCCGTCGTCCCGGAACAGGTGGCGCGGCATATTACCCGGCGCTACCCCTGCCGCAGCTGGCCGCTGCCTTTTCCTCTCGCCAATATTGCTATCCGTCAGGTCTGGCATCCACGACTGCACCGCGATCCGGGCCATATCTGGCTGCGCTCGCTGATCGCCACGCTTGCCGATCCCGCTCAGCAGAGTGACTCTATTAAGAATTAAGCTGCAAAATATCCCGCTGTATTGGTTTTATTGATAACCCGTATTATGTTTGGGTTATTGCTGTCAATACGTGAAAACTTCTATTCTGCTCGCATCACGTCACACTGACTAATATAGTAAGGAATATATCATGCGCGGAAAAATCGCTTTAAAAGAACACGTCTCCACTCCTGAAAATAACCGTCTGTGGGATTCAACTGGTGAAGCGGGCCGTAACGGCACAGAATATATGAAAGACGTTGAGCGTCGCCTGCTGGATCGCAGTATTCAGCTGGAAGAAATGGCACAACGTAATATTGACCATGTAATTCTTTCCCTGACTTCACCTGGTGCTCAATCTATTTTAGATAAAGCCAAAGCGGTCTCTTTTGCTCGCGACACTAACGATTTTATCGTTGAGAATTATGTGAAGCCAAATCCGGATAAATTCAGCGCCTTTGCGACCCTGGCATTGCAGAATCCAGAAGCCGCGGCAGAAGAACTGGAACGCGCCGTGAAGAAATTGGGTATGAAAGGCGCGTTGATCAACGGCTATACCAACGTTAAAGATAGCGAGCATGGCCTGTATCTTGATGACGAATCAATGCTGGTATTCTGGGATAAGGTCAACGAGTTAAACGTGCCTGTTTACCTGCATCCTCGTGAACCCCTCGAAGGCCCGGCTCGTGGCATTTACACCGGTTACGAAAGCCTGATCGGCTCCGCCTGGGGCTTCGCGCAGGAAACAGCGGTTCATGCTATTCGTCTGATGATGAGCGGCCTGTTCGATCGTTATCCTAACCTCAATCTGGTCCTGGGTCACCTCGGTGAAGGGCTGGTTCATATGCTGCCGCGTACTCAGCATCGTCTCTATCGCCAGCGTTTCGGCTGCGGTCTGGGTAAAGCTGAAAAACCGTTAATGCATTATCTGCAGAATAACTTCATCGTCACCACCAGCGGCCATTTCAATACGCATTCACTGAATAATGCCATTGAAGTCATGGGTGCGGATCGCGTGATGTTCTCTGTCGATTATCCGTATGAAGATATTCATCAGGCTTGTGACTGGTTTGATCCTTTAGAACTTGAAGCAGGCCTGAAAGATAAAATCGCCTGGGGTAATGCCAGCCGCGTTTTTAATATTAAATAATCAAACCAAATATTTCAGGGCCTGTATATTCAGGCCCTGAAGTTTTTTATTAGGGACAATAAATTATGGCTATAGGTATATTTGTCTGTAGCGGTTCACTTCTCGTCGGTGCGCTGGCTGGGGCCTCACTGAATCGCTTTATTCCGGAACACTTCAAAAAAACCTTACCGTTGATCGCTGGACTGATCTCAATCAGTATGGGCATCTTCTTTGTCAATAAATTGCATAATCTGCCACCTATTGCCCTGGCTATTATTGTCGGTACGATTATTGGCGGCCTGCTGAATATCGAAAAATGGATTGAACGAGCCGGTACAAAACTGCGCAGCCCCATTGAACGTATTTTCCCGGCGCAGTCCAGCGCCAGCGTCAGTGCGGAAGACTTTATGAATCAGTTTATTGCCGTGTTGATCCTGTTCTGCGCCAGCGGCACCGGGATCTTCGGTGCGTTGACTGAGGGCATGACTGGCGATCCGACTATCCTGCTGACCAAGTCAATCCTCGACTTTTTTACTGCCGCGATTTTTGCCTCCACGCTGGGGTATATCATCACCGTGATTTTTATTCCCCAGCTGATTGTCTTCATTATCCTTTTTTTCGCGGCAACCTTTATCATGGCATTGATCAATCCGGCGATGATCGCTGACTTCACCGCCTGCGGCGGCATCATTATGCTGGCAACCGGTTTTCGTCTGTGCGGGATCCGCGCCTTTCCCACCGCCAATATGCTGCCCTCGCTAATACTGGTGATGCCCTTCTCCGCCGCCTGGCAACAGTTTATTGTCTGAGGTGTTAACCTTTTTTCGCCTTTGCCAACATCGCCCGAATATTGGCGACGTTGGCCTGACCTTTTTGCATCCGCTCTTCAGGCGTAATGGTTTTGCGTGCCTGCTCCCAGATCAGGTCGTCCTGAGGTAGTTCCAGCAGAAAACGGCTCGGCTCCGGACGCACCAGCTCACCATACTGCCGACGCTCCTTACAGAGCGTAAAGGTTAGTTCTTTCTGCGCGCGGGTAATGCCGACGTAGGCCAGACGGCGCTCTTCATCGACGTTATCTTCATCGATGCTGCTCTGATGCGGGAGTAATCCCTCTTCCATTCCCACCAGATAGACGTACGGGAACTCCAGCCCCTTTGACGCATGGAGGGTCATCAGCTGCACCTGATCGAGCTCTTCATCAGATTCACCCCGTTCCATCATATCGCGCAGGGTAAAGCGGGTAACCACCTGCGTTAAGGTCATCGGCTCATCGATTTCGCTGCCTTCCAGCATCTCGGTCATCCAGGTAAACAGCTGGTTGACGTTTTTCATGCGCATTTCAGCGGCTTTCGGACTGGGCGAGGTTTCATACAGCCAGGATTCGTAGTCGATCCCGCGAATCAAATCGCGCACGGCGTTGACCGGCTCGCGTTCGGCCAGCTGCTGGATCTCCCGTAGCCAGTGGGTGAAACGGGTGAGGGATTCATAGCCACGACCGGTCAGCGTCTGACTCAGGCCCATATCAAAGCTGGCGGTGAATAAGCCTTTGTTACGGCCCATCGCCCATTCGCCGAGTTTTTGCAGCGTCGCCGGGCCGATCTCGCGCTTCGGCGTATTGACGATGCGCAGGAAGGCGCTGTCATCATCCGGGTTAGTCAGTACCCGCAGATAGGCCAGCAAATCCTTAATTTCCGGGCGCGAGAAGAACGAGGTGCCGCCGGAGATTTTGTACGGGATACGGTTCTGCATCAGCATCTTTTCAAAAACCCGCGACTGATGGTTGCCGCGATAAAGGATGGCGTAATCTTTATAGTTGGTTTTATTAATAAAGTGATGGGCTATCAGTTCGCCAGCGACGCGCTCTGCTTCATGATCTTCATTGTTGGCGGAGAGCACTTTCAGCTCGGTACCGTATCCCAGTTCGGAGAACAGCCGCTTTTCAAAAACGTGCGGGTTATTGGCGATCAAAATGTTGGCGGCTTTCAGAATACGCCCGGATGAGCGGTAGTTCTGCTCAAGCTTAATCACCTGCAGCGCCGGAAAATCCTGGCTAAGCAGCACCAGATTCTGCGGCCGCGCGCCGCGCCATGAGTAGATCGACTGGTCATCGTCCCCTACCACGGTAAAGCGCGCGCGCTGCCCCACCAGCAGCTTCACCAGCTCATACTGGCTGGTGTTGGTATCCTGATACTCATCCACCAGCAGGTAGCGGATCTTGTTTTGCCAGCGCTCGCGCACCTCTTCATTGCGCTGCAGCAGCAGCGTCGGAAGCAGGATCAAATCGTCGAAATCAAGGACATTGCAGGCCTTCATATGCGCGTCGTACAGCCCATAGCAGTGGGCGAAAATACGATCCCGTTCGCCTTTCGCGCCAGCCGCCGCCTGCGCCGGCGTTTTCAGATCGTTTTTCCAGTTGGAGATCGTCGAGATCAGCTGTTGGAGCACCACTTTGTCATCTTCGATCAACCCTTCGGTTAGCTCTTTCAGCAAGGCCACCTGGTCAGTATCGTCGAACAAGGAAAAGTTAGACTTCATGCCCAGCGCGGCGTATTCGCGCTTAATGATATCCAGCCCCAGAGTGTGGAAGGTGGAAATCATCAGCCCACGCGCCTCTTTGCGCCCCAGCGTTTGCCCAACGCGCTCTTTCATCTCGCGCGCGGCTTTGTTGGTAAAGGTCACAGCCGCGATATGGCGCGCCTGATAGCCGCAGCCGCGGATCAAGTGGGCAATTTTATTCGTAATAACGCGGGTCTTACCGGAACCGGCGCCCGCCAGCACCAGGCACGGTCCGGTGACGAATTCGACGGCTTGTTGTTGGCCAGGGTTTAAACGCATGGGAGTCTTGCTCAATCTTCGAACGGGGTGGGGATTGTAGCAGAAAGCGGAGCCGAGATTTACCGACTGATGGTAAAGTGTCAGCCACGCAAACCATCCTGAGAATGATGTCATGGCAAAAAGCGCAGCAGCCCTGCATATCCTGGTCAAAGAAGAGAAACTGGCGCAAGAGATCCTCGCCAAACTGGAGCGGGGCGTCAGCTTCGATCATCTGGCAAAGCGCTATTCTAAATGTCCGTCGGGACGCAACGGCGGCGACTTAGGCGAGTTTCAGCAAGGCGCGATGGTCGGCCCGTTTGATCAAGCCGTCTTCAGCTGTCCGCTGCTCAAACCCTATGGGCCGGTGAAAACCAAATTCGGCTACCATATCATCAAGGTGCTGTATCGTCGGTAACGCGTGCTACTATGGCGCCCTGATTTATCCCAACTCACTCAAGGCGCAATCATGGCTAAAACCGCGGCAGCACTGCACATCCTGGTAAAAGAAGAGAAACTGGCGCTCGATCTGCTTGAGCAGCTTAAGAACGGCGCCGATTTCGGCAAGCTGGCAAAGAAACACTCTATTTGTCCGTCAGGCAAACGCGGCGGCGATCTGGGTGAATTCCGCCAGGGCCAGATGGTACCGGCCTTCGATAAAGTGGTCTTCTCCTGCCCTGAGCTGGAGCCGACCGGCCCGCTGCATACCCAGTTCGGCTACCACATCATCAAAGTGCTGTACCGCAAGTAACCCAGTTAGCACCCTCCAAATCTAACATGTTAGATTAAAAACCCTCTTCCACTTCAACCCTGCAACTTTAAAAGAAGCAGGGTTTCATATTGCGTAAAAATCTTTTATCTGACATGTCAAAAAAAATCTAAACACCACTTATTTTGTGATTAAAATCACTAAATAACGTCATCATGATAACAATATTCGTGATCATTGCTGCATTTTAACGCACTCACTGTCGCCATCCGGAAATCAACAAGTAAACTACGTGACATGTCAGATTAAGAAAGGCTACACAACTGACTAAACCCGCATTATCTCCATGCTATGGTGTGGAGGACGTGTATCAGCACCTCATGACTTTATTCAGGAAGCACGTATATGAGTCAATCAATACAGCAACAGTCCCTGGATGCAAAAAATGATTTAGAAAAAATCATTGTAACAAAAACGACCAGGAAACTTGTTCCACTGATGGTCTTAATGTACATCGTGGCATATATAGATCGTCAAAATATTAGTTTTGCTAAATTACAAATGATAGATAGCCTGGGCTGGAGTGAATCAGCATTTGGCCTCGGTGCATCACTTTTTTTCATTGGCTATTTAGTTTTCAGTGTGCCCGGTAATTTAATTTTATCTAAAGTAGGAGCAAAACGCTGGTTTACCATCAGTTTATTATCATGGGGAATTATTACCATGGCTCTTTCGTGGACAGAGAAAATGTCCACATTCTATGCCCTTCGGTTTATTTTAGGTATTGCCGAAGCTAGTTTTTATCCTGGTTTAATTTACTATTCCACCAAATGGTTCCCCTTAAAATACCGTCCACTCATTGTTGGTTTTTTAGTCACCGCCAGCATGGTGGCAAATATGATTGGCGCCCCAATTAACGGCTCGCTGCTTAGCATGCACGGCTTTATGGGGCTGGAAGGATGGCAGTGGCTATTCCTGGCGACTGGAGTGCTTGCGCTTCTGCTAATTGCCCCGGTGCTGCTGTGGTTTCCGCAAGGTCCGGAACAGGCTCGCTTCTTGAACGCAGAAGAAAAGAACTGGTTGATTAAAAAACTGGCTGCCGAACAGGATGCCAACACCGACAAATCGGTCAATAGCCTGGGTAAGTCGCTGACCGACTGGCGCGTTCTGGCCCTCGCGCTGGTATACGGATTCATCTGCTTTGGCGCCTACGGTATCAGCTACTGGATGCCGACTATCGTTAAAACCTTCGGTGCTTCGGATATGATGAATGGCCTGGTCAATATGATCCCATGGGCGATGGTTATCATCATGCTACGTTGGATAACCAGTAAACCAGAACGTACCGAGAACCCTTATATTAATGTCGCATTACCTATGTTCACTGCCGCAATATGTCTGCTGCTCTCGGTCTGGACATTCGCCCAGCCGGTTATTAGCTTCATCTGTATTTGCGGCGTTGTATTATCAGTATTTGCAATTCAACCCTGCTTCTGGAATCTGACGAAATTCCTTTCAGGCGCAACGGCGGCAGCAGGCATTGCTATTATTAACTCACTGGCAAATCTGGGTGGATTTTTCGCGCAAAATACTATTCCTCTGGTACGTGACTTAGAAAAAAGCGACTCGGCACCAATGCTATATTTAAGCGCGGTTATGCTGATCGGCGGGATCGTCACAATCTTAATTATTCGCTGGTTAAAGAATATTGCCATCAAGGACGCCAAACCCGTTACGCTGTGATGATATAAAGCCTAAGCAAAATACTCATTAATTTCACATCCCGCCTTCAGGATGCGGCGAACTACAGTCGTAGAAATTAAAACACTTAATTTTATAATTAAGAGCGGTAGATATTATGAAGAAGATAGTTGTTATTGAACCCGGATATTTAAATTATTCTGCAGAAGAAAGTATTTTACAGAATTGGGATCCGCAGTTTGTTGTTGTTCCAGCAAACGCCTCGCTGGAAGAGAAGCTGCGCCAGGTAAGCAATGCTGACGCCATCATGGTCCGCGAAGCAACCGTCAGTCGCCCTATGATTGAAGCGATGCAGCAATGCCGCGTTATCGTGCGCTACGGCGTCGGCGTAGACAATATCGATAGCCAGGCCGCCAGGGAAAAAGGCATTTACGTTGCTAACGTACCGGACTACGGCTCGGAAGATGTTGCTGAGCACGCTCTGGCGCTGCTCCTGGCCGCAACGCGCCGCATCGCCACTCGCAACCGTGATGTTCGCGATGGTCAGTGGGACATTGGCCAGCGCGAACCCATGTTCCGCCTGGCAGGAAAAATTCTCGGCGTCGTCGGCTTTGGCCGAATCTCCCGCTGCTTTGTGCAAAAAGCATCAGGGATCGGTTTTAAGCGCATCCTGGTAGTCGATCCGCTGCTTACCGATGAGCAGGCTTTACAGGCCGGCGTGACGCGAGTCAGCCTTGATACGCTGTGCCATGAAGCGGACTTCATCTCCCTTCACGCTCCGTTAACCCCGGACACCCATCACCTTATCGGCGAAGCCGAACTGGCCAAAATGAAGCCCAGCGCCGTACTGGTCAATACCTCGCGCGGCGGGCTTATCGATGAGCAAGCGCTGATCAACGCCCTGCTACAACAACGTATTTTCGCTGCCGGACTCGACGTTTTTGAATCCGAACCCCTCAGTGCAAAAAGTCCATTACTGCAAATGGAGAACACCTTATGCACGGACCACACCGCCTGGTTTACCGAAGAGTCGGTAGTCGAGCTGCAAAGTAAAGCCGCGCATGAAGTGCGTCGGGCATTTGAAGGCGAGCATCCGCTTAATTGGGTTAATCCATAAATTCGCATTCGCTATAAAGAGAGGAAGTGTTATGTACAGCAAAGATATTATCGACGGTTTTCGCGCTATTTTCTCGACCGCTTCCGTCGCTGACGCCTGCGATCAGATCCTGGGCAAAACGATGTTCCTGCCTTTTGAAATCAAAAACCGCATCAACGACAAGAAAATCGTTGGCCCGGCCGTCACTATTTATGAAGACGTCACCGACGAAAAACTGCCACCGCAGCATGCGCTGGACGCCATTGACGAATCCGCCAGCGGTTCGGTCATCGTCATTACCGGCAACCCGTCGCTGGAAACCGTTGCCGTCTGGGGCGGGCTAATGACCGCCGGGGCTGTTGTCAATAAACATGAGGCCGCAGTGTTGAACGGCGGCGTCCGTGACCTGGCGGAGATCCGTCGCGATTACGATTTCCCGGTTTACGCCAAGACCGTAACCCCAGGCACTACGCTTGGTCGCTTCAAGACCATTTCAGCCAACCAGCCCGTCACCATCGGCGATGTCACGGTGAATCCAGGGGATTTGATTGTTGGGGATATCGACGGCGTGGTGTGCGTACCGCAGGCGGTCGCTGCCGAAGTCTTAGCGCTGGCGCAATCCATTGATATCCGCGAGCTGGAACAGGCTAAACTGATTATTCAGTCCGGTTCTCTGCGTGAAGGCCTGGCGAAATACGGCCGAATCTAATTATCCCAGACGCCATCAGCCAAACCGGCTGATGGCGAGCCTGGACACTATCACATGGAGAACGCAATGAAGCAGTTCGATATTCTTTCATTTGGTGAACCCCTTTTCGAATTCAATCAACTTCCCACGGAGCATTCTGAGCAGCATTACCTCAGCGGATTTGGCGGCGATACATCGAATTTCGCCATTAGCGCGGCGCGACAGGGCGCTAAAGTTGCCATGTTAACCCAACTCGGCGATGACGTATTTGGGCAGAATTTCCGCGCATTATGGGATGCAGAAAAGGTCAATCATCAATGGGTTTACACGCATAAAACTGCCCCGACGGGGATCTATTTTATTTCGCACAATGAACAAGGCCACCACTTTACTTTTTATCGTAAAGGCTCTGCGGCCTCAACGATGACTGTCGATGATATCAATGAGTCCGCCATTGCCGCCGCGCGCTTATTTCACAGTTCAGCCATCACGCACGCCATTGGCAATAACGTCAGCGATGCGCTTTTTCACGCCATTGAACTGTGCCAAAAGCACCAAACGCTGATTTCCTTCGACACCAATCTGCGGCTCAAACTGTGGCCGTTAGCCCGCGCTCGCGCCATCATTCATGAAACCATACGCCACGTAGATTACTGCATGCCTAGCCTCGACGAGGCTCGTCTGCTAACCGGCAAGCATCACGCAGATGAAATTACGGATTTCTATCTGCAGCTCGGGGCAAAGAATGTGGTGTTAAAAATGGGCGCGGAAGGCGCGATGTTCGCCAATGAGAACCGGCGGGTTATCTACTCAGGCCATAAAGTCGCCGCCGTCGACGCGACCGGGGCCGGAGACTGCTTCTCGGGCGCGTTTCTTTATCGCATTATCAAAGGCGATTCGCCGGAAGATGCGCTGTGCTACGCCAACGCCGCCGCCGCGCTGACAACAACCGGTTATGGCGCCGTCGCGCCTATTCCTCGCCAACAACAAGTAAAGGCATTTCTCCAGCAAACCGAACAACAGTAATTTATGCCGCGCCTGACAGCGCGGCGCTTTACCACTTACATCTGCTATGGCAACTTGTTGCCATATATCATTTCCCCATTCTCTCAAATTTGTTATACAGTCACCTCTGCAACTGTTCATCACTATCGTTAACTGCCGGAATTTTCAATCAATATGACAACGGACTTACTAAAAGACGTTATTTATCGTCGTATCAGAGATATGATCATTAACGGCACGTTACCAATGGGTGGGAAAATATCGGAATCCGCACTCGCAACACGCCTCTCATCAACCAAGGCCCCCGTACGCGATGCGCTTCGCCGTTTGCAAAGCGAAGGGTTAGTTCATATTCGCCCGAAAAGCGGGACATTTGTATTTAATCTAAATGACATTGAATTCAACGCGTTACTAGAGTTTCGTTACATTGTCGAAGCCAAAGCCCTGGAGCTTTCTTTACAACATAATCCGCGTCAGTTGGTACAAGCCTTATCCTCCAACCTTGACCACATGACTTATTGTCTCGAGAACAGTGCCACGCACGAATATATACGCCTCGATAATCTGTTTCATGAAGCGTTGTTCACTTATTGCGGAAACTCTTATTTACAGCAATCATACGTCTTAATCTCTGCTCAAATGGCGACAATACGTAACTACCTGGGTAGCAACAACGAACATATGCACCGCTCCCATCAACAACATGTTGCTATCATTCAGGCGATTCAGGACGGCAATGCAGCGAACGCGTTAAACGAGCTACAAAAACATATCCTGCCAGACAAAGGCGCTTACTGGGGGCAGTTCTAAGCAATCGTCTCTGCGTATAAAAAAGGCCCAGTAGCAAGGCGCTTACTGGGCCGGATGGTAATGACGGTCTATTAGCCGGCGACCGCAATACGCTTCATATCAGTCATATAACCGCGCAGTTTTTTGCCCACTTCTTCGATTGCGTGGCTGCGAATCGCTTCGTTCACGTCACGCAGCTGGGCGTTATCTACTGCGCCTTCGGCAATCGCCGTGCCCAGGTCGCCCGTCTGCAGGGTAGTCATGAACTCTTTCAGCAGCGGTACGCAAGCGTAAGAGAACAGGTAGTTACCGTATTCAGCGGTATCGGAGATAACCACGTTCATCTCATACAGACGCTTACGGGCGATGGTGTTGGCGATCAGCGGCAGCTCATGCAGTGATTCGTAATAAGCAGACTCTTCGATAATACCGGAGGCCACCATGGTTTCGAAGGCCAGCTCAACGCCCGCTTTCACCATCGCGATCATCAGAACGCCTTTATCGAAGTACTCCTGCTCGCCGATTTTGCCTTCATACTGCGGCGCGGTTTCGAAAGCAGTTTTGCCGGTCTCTTCACGCCAGGTCAGCAGTTTCTTATCATCGTTCGCCCAGTCTGCCATCATACCGGAGGAGAATTCGCCGGAGATGATGTCGTCCATGTGTTTCTGGAACAGCGGCGCCATGATCTCTTTCAGCTGCTCGGACAGCGCATAAGCGCGCAGTTTCGCCGGGTTAGAGAGGCGATCCATCATCAGGGTAATACCGCCCTGCTTCAGCGCTTCGGTGATGGTTTCCCAGCCGAACTGAATCAGTTTTTCTGCATACGCCGGATCGGTACCTTCCGCCACCAGCTTGTCGAAGCACAGCAGAGAACCCGCCTGCAGCATGCCGCAGAGAATAGTCTGCTCGCCCATCAGGTCAGATTTCACTTCTGCCACGAAGGAAGATTCCAGAACGCCTGCACGGTGGCCGCCAGTCGCCGCCGCCCATGCTTTGGCAATGGCCATGCCTTCGCCTTTCGGGTCGTTTTCCGGATGGACAGCGATAAGCGTCGGTACGCCGAAACCGCGTTTGTACTCTTCACGAACCTCGGTGCCCGGGCACTTCGGCGCGACCATCACCACGGTGATGTCTTTACGGATCTGCTCGCCCACTTCCACGATGTTGAAGCCGTGGGAATAACCCAGCGCCGCACCGTCTTTCATCAGCGGCTGTACGGAACGCACAACGTCTGAATGCTGTTTGTCCGGCGTCAGGTTGACCACCAGGTCCGCCTGCGGGATCAGCTCTTCATAGGTTCCGACTTTGAAGCCGTTTTCCGTCGCTTTACGCCAGGAGGCGCGCTTCTCAGCGATCGCTTCCTTGCGCAGCGCATAGGAGATATCCAGGCCGGAATCACGCATGTTCAGACCCTGGTTCAGGCCCTGTGCGCCGCAGCCGACGATGACCACTTTTTTACCCTGAAGGTAGCTTGCGCCATCGGCGAATTCGTCGCGCGCCATAAAGCGGCATTTGCCCAGCTGTGCCAGCTGCTGGCGCAGGTTCAGTGTATTAAAGTAGTTAGCCATGTCTGTAACTCCGTGATGTTGTGTCGTACTTATTGTTCGGTTCGCTTTTGCGAGAATGAACTTACTATATGACAGGAATTTTATTGCGGAAATTGATATATTCACAACGTCACGTTGCATTTTATGAAATATCAAACCGGGGAGTACGTGCCGTGGATTTACGCGATCTGAAAACCTTTCTGCATCTGGCGGAAAGCCGCCATTTTGGCCGCAGCGCGCGGGCCATGCATGTCAGCCCATCGACGCTTTCGCGCCAGATCCAGCGCCTGGAAGAGGACCTCGGCCAGCCGTTATTCGTGCGTGATAATCGCACGGTGACCCTCACCGAAGCCGGGGAGGAGTTACGCACCTTTGCCCAGCAAACTTTATTGCAGTACCAGCAGCTTCGCCACAGTATCGATCAGCAGGGCCCTTCGCTCTCCGGCGAGCTGCATATCTTCTGCTCTGTCACCGCCGCCTATAGCCATCTGCCGCCAATCCTCGACCGCTTTCGCGCCGCGCATCCCTCGGTGGAGATCAAGCTCTCGACCGGGGACGCCGCCGACGCCATGGAGAAGGTGGTCACCGGCGAAGCCGATCTGGCGATTGCCGGTAAACCGGAAACCCTGCCGGGATCGGTGGCGTTTTCGATGCTGGAGAATCTCGCCGTGGTGTTAATTGCCCCAGCCCTTCCCTGCCCGGTACGTAACCAGGTAACCGTCGATCGCCCCGACTGGTCGACGGTGCCGTTCATCATGGCCGATCAGGGACCGGTGCGCCGACGCATCGAGCTGTGGTTTCGACGCCATAAAATCAGCAACCCGTCGATCTACGCTACCGTCGGCGGACACGAAGCGATGGTGTCGATGGTCGCCCTCGGCTGCGGCGTGGCGCTGCTACCGGAGGTGGTACTGGAAAACAGCCCGGAACCAGTACGCAACCGGGTGATGATTCTGGAGCGCAGCGATGAGCAAACCCCATTTGAGCTGGGCGTTTGCGCACAAAAAAAGCGGCTGCATGAGCCGCTTATTGATGCTTTCTGGAAAATCCTGCCTAACCACTAGCCCGCGAGAAAAAAGCGGAACGCCGGGTTATGGGTTTCGTCGTGGCACTCATAGCCCAGCTCATTAAGACGGGTTTCAAAGTCCGGCTCGTGCTCGCCCAGCTCAAAAGCCGCTAACACCCGACCATAGTCGGTGCCGTGGCTGCGGTAGTGGAACAGCGAAATATTCCAGTGGGTGCCAAGGGTATGCAGGAACTTCAGCAGCGCGCCTGGGGATTCCGGAAACTCGAAGCTGAACAGACGCTCCTGCAACGCTTTAGACGGCCGGCCACCGACCATATAGCGCACATGCAGCTTGGCCATCTCATCGTCAGAGAGATCCACCACACTGTAGCCGCCGTCGTTCAGTAACTGGAGGATCTCTTTGCGCTCTTCCAGGCCGCGACTCAGGCGTACCCCGACAAAAATGCAGGCGTCTTTGGCGTCAGCAAACCGGTAGTTGAACTCCGTCACCGAGCGCCCGCCCAGCAGCTGGCAAAACTTGAGGAAGCTGCCCTTCTCTTCCGGGATCGTCACCGCCAGCAGCGCTTCACGCTGTTCTCCGAGCTCGCAGCGTTCAGACACGTAGCGCAGGCCGTGGAAGTTAACGTTGGCCCCGGACAGAATATGAGCCAGTCGCTCGCCGCGAATATTGTGCTGGGCGACATATTTCTTCATCCCCGCCAGCGCCAGCGCGCCGGAAGGCTCCGCCACCGCCCGCACATCTTCAAACAGATCTTTCATTGCCGCGCAGATAGCGTCGCTATCGACGGTAATGATATCGTCCAGATACTCCTGGCACAGACGGAAGGTTTCATCGCCAATGCGTTTGACCGCCACGCCTTCGGCAAACAAGCCGACGCGCGGCAGATCCACCGGATGACCCGCATCCAGCGCCGCTTTCAGACAGGCGGAATCTTCCGCCTCCACGGCGATCACTTTGATCTGCGGCATCAGCTGCTTGATCAGCACCGCCACGCCCGCCGCCAGACCGCCGCCGCCTACCGGGACGAACACACGGTCAATGTGGGCATCCTGCTGCAGCAGCTCCAGCGCCAGGGTGCCCTGGCCGGCGATCACCATCGGATGATCGAACGGCGGCACCCAGGTAAAGCCCTGCTGCTGGGCCAGCTCAATCGCGCGGGCTTTCGCTTCATCAAAGTTGGCGCCGTGCAGCAGCACTTCGCCACCAAAGCCGCGAACGGCATCGACTTTGATATCGGCGGTCGCTACCGGCATCACGATCAGCGCCTTAACGCCCAGCCGCGATGCGGAAAACGCCACACCCTGGGCATGGTTGCCCGCCGAAGCGGTGATCACGCCATGAGATTTTTGTTCCGTGGTCAGGCTGGACATCATCGCGTAGGCGCCGCGCAGCTTAAAGCTGTGTACCGGCTGGCGATCTTCACGCTTCACCAGAATGACGTTATCCAGCCGCGACGAGAGCTTTTCCATTTTTTGCAGCGGCGTTTTCTGCACTGCTTCATAAACCGGCGCGCGCAGCACTGCTCGCAGATACTCGGCGCCCTCAGGAGCGCCGGACAAGGGTTGTGAATCCGCCATGATTAACCACCCAGTTTGGATTTATCACGCACCGCACCTTTGTCGGCGCTGGTTGCCAGACTGGCGTAAGCGCGAAGGGCAAAGGAGACCTGACGCTGGCGATTCTTCGGCGTCCACGCCTGGTCGCCACGCGCTTCCTGGGCTTCACGACGCGCGGCAATTTCCGCATCGCTCAGCTGCAGCTGGATGCTGCGGTTCGGAATATCAATCGCGATCATGTCGCCATCTTCAATGAGCGCAATGTTGCCGCCGCTCGCCGCTTCCGGAGAGACGTGACCGATAGAGAGCCCTGAGGTACCGCCAGAGAAACGACCATCGGTGATCAAGGCACAGGCTTTGCCCAACCCCATCGACTTCAGGAAGCTGGTAGGGTAAAGCATCTCCTGCATCCCCGGCCCGCCTTTCGGACCTTCGTAGCGGATCACTACGACGTCGCCTTCAACAACTTTGCCGCCGAGGATAGCTTCTACCGCATCGTCCTGGCTCTCATATACTTTCGCCGGTCCGGTAAATTTCAGGATGCTGTCGTCCACGCCGGCGGTTTTGACGATACAGCCGTTTTCCGCGAAATTGCCGTACAGCACCGCCAGACCGCCGTCTTTGCTGTAAGCGTGTTCCAGAGAACGGATACAGCCTTCGGCGCGATCGTCATCCAGGGTATCCCAGCGGCAGTCTTGCGAGAACGCCTGGGTGGTACGGATGCCCGCCGGGCCGGCGCGGAACATTTTTTTCACCGCGTCGTCCTGGGTCACCATCACATCGTACTGTTCCAGGGTCTGCGGCAGCGTCAGGCCAAGGACGTTTTTGACCTCGCGGTTCAACAGCCCGGCACGGTCCAGCTCGCCCAAAATGCCCAGCACGCCGCCAGCGCGATGCACATCTTCCATATGGTATTTCTGCGTACTCGGCGCCACCTTACACAGCTGCGGCACCTTGCGGGAGAGCTTATCGATATCACTCATGGTGAAGTCGATTTCTGCTTCCTGCGCCGCCGCCAGCAGATGCAGGACGGTATTGGTGGAACCGCCCATGGCGATATCCAGCGTCATGGCGTTTTCAAAAGCCGCCTTGCTGGCGATATTGCGCGGCAGCGCGGAAGCGTCATCCTGCTCGTAATAGCGTTTGGTCAGCTCGACGATACGTTTACCGGCGTTCAGGAACAGCTCCTTACGATCGGCGTGGGTCGCCAGCAGCGAGCCGTTACCCGGCTGCGACAGGCCCAGCGCTTCGGTCAGGCAGTTCATGGAGTTCGCCGTGAACATCCCGGAACAGGAGCCGCAGGTCGGGCAGGCGGAACGCTCTACCTGATTGCTCTGCTCGTCGGACACTTTCGGATCCGCCCCCTGAATCATCGCATCCACCAGGTCAAGCTTGATGATTTTATCTGACAGCTTGGTCTTCCCGGCTTCCATCGGGCCGCCGGACACAAAGATCACCGGAATGTTTAGGCGCAGGGAGGCCATCAACATCCCCGGGGTGATTTTGTCGCAGTTGGAGATACAGACCATCGCATCCGCACAGTGGGCGTTAACCATGTACTCCACCGAGTCGGCGATCAGCTCGCGGGATGGCAGTGAGTAGAGCATACCCCCGTGGCCCATGGCGATCCCATCATCCACCGCGATGGTGTTAAATTCTTTGGCGACACCGCCAGCCGCTTCAATCTGCTCGGCAACCAGTTTGCCGAGATCGCGCAGGTGCACGTGCCCGGGAACAAACTGGGTAAAGGAGTTAACGACGGCGATAATCGGTTTGCCGAAATCGGCATCGGTCATCCCGGTTGCGCGCCACAACGCGCGGGCGCCCGCCATATTGCGGCCATGTGTGGTGGTGGCGGAACGGTACTTAGGCATGCTCTTTTTACTCCCATCTGTGTTTATTAAATGGGACGGTGCGTGCCGTCCCATTTTTAATTACTTACTTACCGGATCCAACCAGCCCCATTTATCTTCTGTTTCACCGGTGAAGAGGCCAAAGAAGGCTTCCTGAATGCGTTTAGTTACCGGACCACGACGGCCTGCGCCGACCTGGATACCATCCACGCTGCGTACCGGGGTGATTTCCGCCGCGGTGCCGGACATGAAGACTTCATCCGCCAGGTACAGAGATTCACGGGACAGTACCTGCTCGCGCACTTCGATGCCGAGATCTTTCGCCAGCTTGATGATGGCGTCGCGGGTAATGCCCGGCAGCGCGGAAGAGGTGAACGGCGGAGTAAACAGCACGCCATCTTTTACCTCAAACAGGTTTTCGCCTGCGCCTTCGGAGATATAACCGTTCACATCCAAAGCAATGCCTTCCTGGTAGCCGTGGCGACGTGCTTCGCTACCTACCAGCAGCGAGGACAGATAATTACCGCCCGCTTTCGCCGCCGTCGGGATGGTGTTCGGCGCCGCGCGGTTCCAGGAAGAGACCATTGCATCGATCCCCTGCTCAAGCGCTTCTGCGCCGAGGTAGGCTCCCCACGGGAACGCCGCGATGATCACGTCAGTGTTGTAACCCGGAGGCGGGTTTACTCCCATGCCAACATCGCCAACAAATACCAGAGGGCGGATATAAGCGCTGGTCAGATTATTGGTCCGAATGACTTCACGGCAGGCTTCCATCAGTTCGTCGATGCTCTGAGAGACCGGGAAACGATAAATTTTGGCTGAATCATGCAGACGCTGCATATGTTCACGATGACGGAACACCACCGGGCCTTTGTGCGAATCGTAGCAACGGATACCTTCGAATACCGAGGTACCGTAGTGCAACGCGTGGGACATCACATGAACTTTCGCTTCGCCCCACGGAACCATCTCGCCATTGAACCAAATGTAATCAGCTTTTTTCGTCGTCATTTTTCTTCCTTTGCGCTCAGGCGCGGATTTGTTGTGATGTGGGTTGCTGGATCTCGACGCAGGCAACGTCGACCAGTTTGCTTAATTGACTAAACAGTAATTCGACGGGCCGCGGGCTGGCAACGGTCAATTCGATATTTATATTTTGCGCATCTGCCGCGGTTTCCATATTCATTGCGCAGATTTGAAAACCCCGGTGGCGGACAACGCGCAGCACGCGCTCTAAGGTTTCCGGGTTGAAACGTGCCTGTAAAGCGACCTGATGTTGCATCATGATAATTTCTCCAGCATTTCAGAGTTACTGGCGCCGGGCGGCACCAACGGCCAGACATTCTCAAGTTCGTCGATTGAGACATGAAGCAGGTATGGCCCCTGGCTCGAAAGCATGGTGTCGAGTGCCGCTTCAACCTGGTCTTTACGGGTGATATGTTGGCCAGGAATACCGAAGGCGCTGGCCAGCGTGAGGAAATCAGGGTTATCAGTCAGAGTGGTTTCGCTATAACGTTCCTGGAAAAACAGCTGCTGCCATTGTCGAACCATCCCTAACCGCTGGTTGTCGAGCAATACGATCTTCAGCGGTAACTGCTTACGTTTAACGGTGCCCAACTCCTGCACATTCATCATGAAGGAGCCGTCACCGGAGATACAGATAACCGTATCGTCCGGGCGCGCCACCTGGGCGCCAACGGCGGCCGGCAGGCCAAAGCCCATGGTGCCTAAGCCGCTGGAGGTGATGAAGTTTTCCGGGCGGGTATAGGTCATATGCTGAGCCGACCACATCTGATGCTGGCCAACGTCGGTTGTCACCACGCTGTCCGCCGGCTTGCGGTCGGAAAGCTGTTTCAGCAACAGCGGCGCGTAGATTGCCTCACCGGGATGATCGTAACGCCAGGCATGCTCGGCACGCAGTGCGGCATTACGCTCGCGCCAGTCATCGATAGCTAACGGTTGCTGCAGCGCCGACAGCAAGCGGTTCAGATCGCCGGTCAGGCCGATATGCGCCTGGCGCAGCTTGTTCAACTCCGCCGGATCGATATCCATGTGGATCACTTTGGCATGTGGAGCGAAGGTATTGAGCTTACCGGTCACGCGATCGTCAAAGCGCGCACCGACGGCGATCAGCAGATCGCACTCCTGTACCGCCAGGTTGGCCGCCTTAGTGCCGTGCATTCCCAGCATACCGAGATAATACGGATAATCGGCGTCCACGACGCCCAGCCCTTTCAAAGTGCAAGTCGCTGGCATCCGGGTCACCGCCAGGAATTCGCGCAAGGCCGGTACCGCCTGCGCCATACCCACTCCACCGCCAACATACAGCATCGGTTTCTGTGACTGAGCCAGCATCTGCTGAGCCTGAGCAACCTCCGCCTGCGGAAATGCCATCTCGTCAGCGACGGTAGAGAAATGGGGATCGAGATCGCCCTGCGCCATCTGAATATCCTTGGGGATATCAACCAGCACCGGGCCTGGACGGCCTGAGTTTGCCACCTGAAAAGCTTCAGCGATAACCCGCGGCAGCTCGTCCAGAGACTGTACGAGGAAACTGTGCTTAGTACAGGCCAGTGACAAACCGAGAACGTCTACTTCCTGGAATGCATCCGTACCGATGAAGGGAGCGGCGACCTGGCCGGTGATGGCAACAATGGGGATAGAGTCAAGCAGAGCATCCGCCAGGCCAGTGATCAGGTTGGTCGCACCCGGGCCGGAGGTCGCGATGCACACCCCGGTTTTACCGGTTGCTCGCGCATAACCAATGGCCGCCATAGCAGCCCCTTGCTCATGCCGGCACAGCAGGTGCTCCACGCCGCCGTCATACAGTGCATCGTAAACCGGCATAATTGCGCCACCCGGATAGCCAAAAACTGTGTCGACTCCCTGTGTCCGCAAAGCATGTACCACCCACTGCGCGCCATTCATAGTTAGTTCCCCGTCATAAATCGGGAGAAACAGAATTTTATGCTAAAAGTCATCATCTGCTCCTCGCTTAGGTTATTTCAGTTATAAAAAAACCCCCGGACCTTTCGGTGCGGGGGTCTTAGTTCGTTAAGGCTTGATTTCTAAGCCTTTCCTCGTCCAAGTGCAGCCCCGCACGGTGGGATAATAATCACCACCACGCTAATCACGACCAGGCTAATCACTCGTAGAAGGGCTGTCATTTTCTGTACTTTCTGGCTTCTTGTTCGAAGGAATACCTAAAGAGTTACCACAGACATCACATAAAACACAAGATTTTTTTATATCGCCGTTGCTGAGCAGCCTAACAGTTTCAGTAAAAATAATTGTTTTATATGAAAAAAGTCAGAAATGAAAAAAATTCAGTTTTCTCTCGGCTTGCACACTCCTCTCCCTATTTCTCTCCACCCCCACGGGGTTTTGGGACCACACTTCCATTTTTGGTAAAATGTAACGATCTATCGTGAAAATAATGCATTCCTGCTTCTAAATTCGCGTTATTACGGCTCCCTTTTCACAGGAGGTTCGCCATAATCCTTCTCTGTTCAGGAGGTTTTATGTCGCTCGCCATCGTTTATACCCGCGCGGCGCTCGGTATCGAAGCGCCATTGATTACTATCGAGGTTCACCTCAGCAGCGGCCTGCCCGGTCTGACCATGGTCGGACTGCCGGAAACCACCGTTAAAGAGGCCCGCGACCGGGTGCGGAGCGCCCTGATCAACAGCGGCTACGCTTTCCCAGCGAAGAAGATAACCATTAACCTGGCGCCCGCGGACCTGCCCAAGGAGGGCGGGCGATACGATCTGCCCATCGCTCTCGCGCTTCTCGTCGCCTCAGAGCAGCTCAATACGACCCGATTGAATCAATATGAGTTTGTGGGCGAACTCGCCCTTACGGGTGGGTTACGCGGCGTTCCAGGGGCGATCCCCAGCGCAATGGAGGCCATCAAAGCCGGCCGGCGCATTGTCGTCTCCTCTGACAATGCGGCTGAGGTGGGTCTGATCGGCGGCAGCGATTGCCTGATCGCTGATCATCTACAAGAGGTATGCGCGTTTCTCGCAGGGCAGGCATCGCTTTCACCGCCCATCGCTGAGGAACCCTCTCTTGATGAACGCAGTGAAGATTTGCACGATGTTATCGGCCAGCAACAAGGCAAGCGAGCGCTGGAGATTGTGGCGGCTGGTGGCCACAATCTGCTCCTGATTGGCCCGCCTGGTACCGGGAAAACCATGCTTGCCAGCCGGCTCCCCGGTCTCCTGCCGCCATTAAGCAATCAGGAAGCGCTGGAGAGCACGGCTATTCAGAGCCTGGTCAATCTCCACACCGCGAAGACACGGTGGCGTCAGAGGCCGTTTCGCGCACCTCACCATAGCGCCTCGCTGGCAGCCATGGTGGGCGGAGGCTCGATACCTGTCCCCGGTGAGATTTCACTGGCTCATAATGGCGTGCTATTTCTTGATGAACTGCCGGAGTTTGAGCGCCGAGTGCTGGACGCGCTGCGCGAACCCATTGAGTCAGGCAAGATCCACATATCACGCTCGCGCGCCAAGATTGACTATCCGGCGCGCTTTCAGCTTATCGCGGCGATGAACCCAAGCCCGACAGGACATTATCAGGGCAAACACAATCGCGCATCTCCTGAGCAGACATTGCGCTACCTTGGACGCCTGTCAGGTCCCTTCCTCGACCGCTTCGATCTCTCCTTAGAGATCCCGCTGCCGCCGCCAGGGATACTGAGCCAGGGCATGCAGGGCGAAGAATCGAGCGCAACGGTCCGGCAGCGGGTGCTGGCGGCGCGTGAACGGCAAATGCTCAGGCAAAATAAGCTCAATGCCCACCTTGAGAATCATGAAATGAAGAGCTGCTGCCATTTACGACACGAGGATGCCGTCTGGCTGGAACAGACGCTAACCCGGCTGGGGCTTTCTATACGTGCCTGGCAACGTCTGTTAAAAGTGGCGAGAACCATTGCCGATCTGGCAGAGACGGAAGAGATTGAGCGTCGCCATTTGCAGGAGGCGCTCAGCTATCGGGCAATAGACCGAATGCTCAACCATCTGCAGAAAATGATGGCGTAAAAAAAGGGCTTACGCCCTTTTTCTTAGTCATCGCTTTCGGTGTAATCGTCAGCGCCTTCCATCTGCGGTTTGCCGCCAGACAGAGTATGGAAACGCTTCGGCCGCTTAATGCGTGCCATATACTTAATCCATACGCGTTCTGCTTCCGTTACCGGCTCACGTTCACCACGGCACACCGAGACAAATTGTTTTTCATCATCGGTAACAGGTTCGCGTTTACCCAGTTCCAGTTCGTTAAAGGCATAACCATGGCGTTCCAGCAGTTGCGCCTCTTTGATGGTGAAATCACCGTGACGGGAGAACCCGCGTGGATAATTTTTATTGTCGAAAAAACGATTAGTCGTCGTAAAGCTTTCCGCCATCCTACACGCTCCTGATTCTTTGGCCGAGCTATTTATGGCGCGGAGTATTAGTTACGCTTGACAGAGCGTCAAACAAAACATTTAAATCATGACGACAAATAATTTTGTGGAGAACAGTGTGGATACGGAATTGCTCAAGACTTTCCTGGAAGTGAGCAGAACTCGTCACTTTGGGCGGGCAGCAGAGGCACTTTACCTGACACAGTCAGCGGTCAGCTTTCGTATTCGTCAGCTGGAAAACCAACTCGGTGTGAACCTGTTCACCCGTCATCGTAATAATATTCGCCTGACGACCGCCGGAGAAAAGCTCCTGCCCTACGCCGAAACATTGATGAACACATGGCAGGCCGCGCGCAAAGAGGTCGCTCACTCTTCGCGACACAACGAATTCTCCATCGGTGCCAGCGCCTCCCTATGGGAATGCATGCTTAACGGCTGGCTCGGCACGCTTTATAACGCCCCCTACAATCTCCAGTTTGAAGCACGTATCGCGCAGCGGCAGTCGCTGGTTAAGCAGCTTCACGAACGTCAGTTAGATCTGCTGATCACCACCGAATCACCGAAGATGGATGAATTAAGCAGCCAGTTATTGGGTAATTTCACGCTTGCTCTATATTGTGCATCGCCAGCAAAAAACAGAAATGAATTAAATTACTTACGCCTTGAATGGGGACCTGATTTTCAGCAAAACGAAGTGGGGCTGATCGGTAGTGATGATGTTCCGCTGCTTACCACTTCTTCAGCAGAACTCATCTATCAGCAATTATCACGCCTGAACGGCTGCAGCTGGCTACCTGTGCGCTGGGCGAAGGAGAAGCATGGATTACACACAGTCATGGACAGCGCCACGCTATCCCGACCACTCTATGCGATTTGGTTACAAAATAGCGATAAGCAGGCGCAGATCCACGAGATCCTGAAAAGCTCGATTCTGGAATAAGTGGCACTCTCCATGGACGGAGATAATTAAGGTCTTATTGAAAGGAATACTACAGACAAAAAAAATCCTTTGCCTGAGCAAAGGATTCTTATAAATGGCAGGGGCGGAGAGACTCGAACTCCCAACACCCGGTTTTGGAGACCGGTGCTCTACCAATTGAACTACGCCCCTAAAACTTTCTTACCACTAAGCCTGCTATCTGAGCAGGCTTAATGTTAAATAAGTGGCGGAACGGACGGGACTCGAACCCGCGACCCCCTGCGTGACAGGCAGGTATTCTAACCGACTGAACTACCGCTCCACCGAATTTCTTCGCTTTATTACCACCGGTTGTCACCCCGGCTTACTGCAATTTGATGCCTGGCAGTTCCCTACTCTCACATGGGGAGACCCCACACTACCATCGGCGCTACGGCGTTTCACTTCTGAGTTCGGCATGGGGTCAGGTGGGACCACCGCGCTAGTGCCGCCAGGCAAATTCTTTGTGCTCAGTACGCAATTCTTTATATGGCGTACTCAACTCTGAATCTAAGCTGAAAATTCTCTCAAATCGCCAAAACATCTTCGGCGTTGTAAGGTTAAGCCTCACGGTTCATTAGTACCGGTTAGCTCAACGCATCGCTGCGCTTACACACCCGGCCTATCAACGTCGTCGTCTTCAACGTTCCTTCAGGAGACTTATAGTCTCAGGGAGAACTCATCTCGGGGCAAGTTTCGTGCTTAGATGCTTTCAGCACTTATCTCTTCCGCATTTAGCTACCGGGCAGTGCCATTGGCATGACAACCCGAACACCAGTGATGCGTCCACTCCGGTCCTCTCGTACTAGGAGCAGCCCCCCTCAATTCTCCAGCGCCCACGGCAGATAGGGACCGAACTGTCTCACGACGTTCTAAACCCAGCTCGCGTACCACTTTAAATGGCGAACAGCCATACCCTTGGGACCTACTTCAGCCCCAGGATGTGATGAGCCGACATCGAGGTGCCAAACACCGCCGTCGATATGAACTCTTGGGCGGTATCAGCCTGTTATCCCCGGAGTACCTTTTATCCGTTGAGCGATGGCCCTTCCATTCAGAACCACCGGATCACTATGACCTGCTTTCGCACCTGCTCGCGCCGTCACGCTCGCAGTCAAGCTAGCTTATGCCATTGCACTAACCTCCTGATGTCCGACCAGGATTAGCTAACCTTCGTGCTCCTCCGTTACGCTTTGGGAGGAGACCGCCCCAGTCAAACTACCCACCAGACACTGTCCGCAACCCCGATAAGGGGCCAACGTTAGAACATCAAACATTAAAGGGTGGTATTTCAAGGTTGGCTCCACGCAGACTGGCGTCCACGCTTCAAAGCCTCCCACCTATCCTACACATCAAGGCTCAATGTTCAGTGTCAAGCTATAGTAAAGGTTCACGGGGTCTTTCCGTCTTGCCGCGGGTACACTGCATCTTCACAGCGAGTTCAATTTCACTGAGTCTCGGGTGGAGACAGCCTGGCCATCATTACGCCATTCGTGCAGGTCGGAACTTACCCGACAAGGAATTTCGCTACCTTAGGACCGTTATAGTTACGGCCGCCGTTTACCGGGGCTTCGATCAAGAGCTTCTCCTTACGGATAACCCCATCAATTAACCTTCCGGCACCGGGCAGGCGTCACACCGTATACGTCCACTTTCGTGTTTGCACAGTGCTGTGTTTTTAATAAACAGTTGCAGCCAGCTGGTATCTTCGACTGGTCTCAGCTCCGTCCGCAGGGACTTCACCTACACACCAGCGTGCCTTCTCCCGAAGTTACGGCACCATTTTGCCTAGTTCCTTCACCCGAGTTCTCTCAAGCGCCTTGGTATTCTCTACCTGACCACCTGTGTCGGTTTGGGGTACGATTTGATGTTACCTGATGCTTAGAGGCTTTTCCTGGAAGCAGGGCATCTGTCACTTCAGTACCGTGGTACCTCGTCATCACACCTCAGCCTTGATTATCCGGATTTGCCTGGATAACCAGCCTACATGCTTAAACCGGGACAACCGTCGCCCGGATGACATAGCCTTCTCCGTCCCCCCTTCGCAGTAACACCAAGTACAGGAATATTAACCTGTTTCCCATCGACTACGCCTTTCGGCCTCGCCTTAGGGGTCGACTCACCCTGCCCCGATTAACGTTGGACAGGAACCCTTGGTCTTCCGGCGAGCGGGCTTTTCACCCGCTTTATCGTTACTTATGTCAGCATTCGCACTTCTGATACCTCCAGCAGCCCTCACAGGCCACCTTCACAGGCTTACAGAACGCTCCCCTACCCAACAACACATAGTGTCGCTGCCGCAGCTTCGGTGCATGGTTTAGCCCCGTTACATCTTCCGCGCAGGCCGACTCGACCAGTGAGCTATTACGCTTTCTTTAAATGATGGCTGCTTCTAAGCCAACATCCTGGCTGTCTGGGCCTTCCCACATCGTTTCCCACTTAACCATGACTTTGGGACCTTAGCTGGCGGTCTGGGTTGTTTCCCTCTTCACGACGGACGTTAGCACCCGCCGTGTGTCTCCCGTGATAACATTCTTCGGTATTCGTAGTTTGCATCGGGTTGGTAAGTCGGGATGACCCCCTAGCCGAAACAGTGCTCTACCCCCGAAGATGAGTTCACGAGGCGCTACCTAAATAGCTTTCGGGGAGAACCAGCTATCTCCCGGTTTGATTGGCCTTTCACCCCCAGCCACAAGTCATCCGCTAATTTTTCAACATTAGTCGGTTCGGTCCTCCAGTTAGTGTTACCCAACCTTCAACCTGCCCATGGCTAGATCACCGGGTTTCGGGTCTATACCCTGCAACTTAACGCCCAGTTAAGACTCGGTTTCCCTGCGGCTCCCCTATACGGTTAACCTTGCTACAGAATATAAGTCGCTGACCCATTATACAAAAGGTACGCAGTCACACCCGAAGGTGCTCCCACTGCTTGTACGTACACGGTTTCAGGTTCTTTTTCACTCCCCTCGCCGGGGTTCTTTTCGCCTTTCCCTCACGGTACTGGTTCACTATCGGTCAGTCAGGAGTATTTAGCCTTGGAGGATGGTCCCCCCATATTCAGACAGGATACCACGTGTCCCGCCCTACTCTTCGAGTTCACAGCCTGTGCATTTTGGTGTACGGGACTATCACCCTGTACCGTCGGACTTTCCAGACCGTTCCACTAACACACAAGCTGATTCAGACTCTGGGCTGCTCCCCGTTCGCTCGCCGCTACTGGGGGAATCTCGGTTGATTTCTTTTCCTCGGGGTACTTAGATGTTTCAGTTCCCCCGGTTCGCCTCGTTAACCTATGTATTCAGTTAACGATAGTGCAACGAATTGCACTGGGTTTCCCCATTCGGACATCGCCGGCTGTAACGGTTCATATCACCTTACCGACGCTTTTCGCAGATTAGCACGTCCTTCATCGCCTCTGACTGCCAGGGCATCCACCGTGTACGCTTAGTCGCTTAACCTCACAACCCGAAGATGTCTTGTTCTGTCCGGTTCGTTGCGCATCGTGAATCCTGCGTTGTGCCGTACTCGCGATGCTCATGGACATATAGTCCACTCCGCTTGCTGCGTGCGGTACGCCTTGGCTTCACTTTGCTCACGTCACCTTTTACAGTGCCATCTTCTGATTGCGAAAATTTGAGAGACTCGAACACACATTAACTGCGTGTCGTTTCAATTTTCAGCTTGATCCAGATTTTTAAAGAGCAAAACTTCGCAGTGAACCTTTTCAGGTACACTCTGAAGTTTTCTTGTTTTTGCAGTAAAGATGGTGGAGCTATGCGGGATCGAACCGCAGACCTCCTGCGTGCAAAGCAGGCGCTCTCCCAGCTGAGCTATAGCCCCATCGAATGAATCTCTTTTAACCTTAATTCGTTTTCGGGCGCGGCGTGGTGAAGCGAAGCATACTGAAGTATGCGAGCTTTGCCACAACAAAGCACGAGAGCGAATTTGGTAGGCCTGAGTGGACTTGAACCACCGACCTCACCCTTATCAGGGGTGCGCTCTAACCACCTGAGCTACAAGCCTGCAGAGATTACTTACTGCTCTATTTTCATCAGACAATCTGTGTGAGCACTACAAAGGCAGGTTCTTTAAGGTAAGGAGGTGATCCAACCGCAGGTTCCCCTACGGTTACCTTGTTACGACTTCACCCCAGTCATGAATCACAAAGTGGTAAGCGCCCTCCCGAAGGTTAAGCTACCTACTTCTTTTGCAACCCACTCCCATGGTGTGACGGGCGGTGTGTACAAGGCCCGGGAACGTATTCACCGTAGCATTCTGATCTACGATTACTAGCGATTCCGACTTCATGGAGTCGAGTTGCAGACTCCAATCCGGACTACGACATACTTTATGAGGTCCGCTTGCTCTCGCGAGGTCGCTTCTCTTTGTATATGCCATTGTAGCACGTGTGTAGCCCTGGTCGTAAGGGCCATGATGACTTGACGTCATCCCCACCTTCCTCCAGTTTATCACTGGCAGTCTCCTTTGAGTTCCCGGCCTAACCGCTGGCAACAAAGGATAAGGGTTGCGCTCGTTGCGGGACTTAACCCAACATTTCACAACACGAGCTGACGACAGCCATGCAGCACCTGTCTCACAGTTCCCGAAGGCACCAATCCATCTCTGGAAAGTTCTGTGGATGTCAAGACCAGGTAAGGTTCTTCGCGTTGCATCGAATTAAACCACATGCTCCACCGCTTGTGCGGGCCCCCGTCAATTCATTTGAGTTTTAACCTTGCGGCCGTACTCCCCAGGCGGTCGATTTAACGCGTTAGCTCCGGAAGCCACGCCTCAAGGGCACAACCTCCAAATCGACATCGTTTACGGCGTGGACTACCAGGGTATCTAATCCTGTTTGCTCCCCACGCTTTCGCACCTGAGCGTCAGTCTTTGTCCAGGGGGCCGCCTTCGCCACCGGTATTCCTCCAGATCTCTACGCATTTCACCGCTACACCTGGAATTCTACCCCCCTCTACAAGACTCTAGCCTGCCAGTTTCGAATGCAGTTCCCAGGTTGAGCCCGGGGATTTCACATCCGACTTGACAGACCGCCTGCGTGCGCTTTACGCCCAGTAATTCCGATTAACGCTTGCACCCTCCGTATTACCGCGGCTGCTGGCACGGAGTTAGCCGGTGCTTCTTCTGCGGGTAACGTCAATCGGTAAGGTTATTAACCTCACCGCCTTCCTCCCCGCTGAAAGTGCTTTACAACCCGAAGGCCTTCTTCACACACGCGGCATGGCTGCATCAGGCTTGCGCCCATTGTGCAATATTCCCCACTGCTGCCTCCCGTAGGAGTCTGGACCGTGTCTCAGTTCCAGTGTGGCTGGTCATCCTCTCAGACCAGCTAGGGATCGTCGCCTAGGTGAGCCGTTACCCCACCTACTAGCTAATCCCATCTGGGCACATCTGATGGCATGAGGCCCGAAGGTCCCCCACTTTGGTCTTGCGACGTTATGCGGTATTAGCTACCGTTTCCAGTAGTTATCCCCCTCCATCAGGCAGTTTCCCAGACATTACTCACCCGTCCGCCGCTCGTCACCCGAGAGCAAGCTCTCTGTGCTACCGCTCGACTTGCATGTGTTAGGCCTGCCGCCAGCGTTCAATCTGAGCCATGATCAAACTCTTCAATTTAAGTTTGATGCTCGTGAATTAAACTTCGTAATGAATTACGTATGTTCACTCAGAGACTTGGTATTCATTTTTCGTCCGAGGACGTTAAGAATCCATGTCACTTTGAGTGCCCACACAGATTGTCTGATAAATTGTTAAAGAGCGGTGCAACGCGGCGTTAAGCTCACCGTTGCGAGGTCCCGTATAATACGTTTTCCTCATTCAGAGTCAAGCCCTTATTTTGCTTTTCTCTGTTGGTTTTCAGCGTTGAACTTCACCGCTGAAACCCCGCTGACCCGGCGGCTTGCTTGCCGTTGTTCCGTGTCAGTGGAGGCGCATTATAGGGAGTTCTGAGACGTTGACAAGCCCTGTTTTCAAAAAATTATTCAACCGTCTCTTTTTTGTGCAAAACACCTTTAAAGCGGTAATTTTTCCAGCGTTGAGAAGCCATAGCGATGCAAAACGGGTAAAAGTTGTTCTGTTTCTGCCGTCAGCGCCATGCAGAATGCTTTATTCTCGTCACTGGACTTCGCGTCCGGCGCTTCATGCTCTAACAGCCAGGCGGTGCGACGGGCAATTGCCGCGCCAGAATCGATCAGCCGCGTGCCCTCCGGCAGAACGCGCTGCAGCTCCTCCTGTAGAAGAGGAAAGTGGGTGCAGCCCAGCACCACCGTATCCGGCGGCTCCTGCATCCGCAGCCACGGGCGCAGGATGCGGCGCAGTTCTTCTAACGGCACAGGCTCGCCGTGCAGTTTCGCTTCCGCCAGCTCCACCAGCTCCGCTGACCCCAGCATTTCAATCCGGCATTCATTGGCAAAGCGGTCAATCAGCTCACGGGTATAAGGACGCTTAACGGTACCGCGGGTCGCCAGCAGGCCGACAATCCCGTTCGCCGTCAGGCGGGCGGCGGGTTTAATCGCTGGCACCACGCCAACGACGGGAAAGGCAAACTTTTCACGCAGGGCAGGCAGGGAGACGGTACTGGCGGTATTACAGGCGATCACGGCCAGCGCCAGAGGGTAGCGCTGCTGAACGGCAGTGACAATTTCCAGCACGCGCTCAACGATAAACTCTTCGCTCTTCTCACCGTACGGGAAAGCAACGTTATCGAAAGCATAGATGTAATGCAGATTCGGCAGCAGCTGCCGAATCTCATTATAAACCGACAACCCACCGACGCCGGAATCAAACACCAGCACGGTGGGACGTGGATCAGAAGGTGTAGCTGCCAGACAAGGTGTATTCCCGTCCTGCAGATTGGTAGCCATAAACTGTCTCGTAATCTTTATCGAACAGGTTGGCTATTTTACCACGAACTGTCAGGTGTGAGGTGACGGGATACGATAAACCGACATCCCAGAGGCTCAACCCACCCATATTGACGGTACGCGAGTTGTCGTAATCATAATCGTAGCGTTTGCCGATGTAGTGATACGTCACATCCCACCCCAGATCGTAGACCTGACCGTTCAGCTCGTATTTCACCTGCTGCTTCGCCCGGCGATAGAGGATCTTGTTGGTTTCATCGTCGCGAGGGTCAACATACTGCAGCGTCAGATGATGCTCCACCGGCCCGGTGGTGACATTCCCCGTCCATTCCAGCCCCTTAATCGTCGCCGACTTGACGTTGTAATAGGCGTTGTTGTTGTAATCGATGAGGTTCTGAATCTCATAGCGATACGCGGAGAGACGCCAGTCGAGTGGCCCCGTTAACCCTTCCAGCCCGGCTTCCCACTGCTTCGACTCCTCGGGTTTCAGGTTCGGGTTGGAGGCAATGCCATAGCGTTCTGCGCCGTACTGCTGCCCGAGGGACGGTGCGAGGAATCCTGTACCGTACGAGAGCGTTGTCCGATAACCGTCGATAAATTCCCAGCCTGCCGCCGTCTGCCACGTACCGTGCCAGCCAAACTGCTCGTCATGATCCTCACGGCCGGAAGCTTCCAGCGTCACGCTATCGATCTGCTGCTGGCCCGTCAGATAAAGACCGGTGGTGTCACGCTTATACACGTCGGTACTGGTCGTTCCGCTGGATTTCAGCTTCTCTTGTTTCCAGTCTACGCCGCCGCTCACCGCGCCATGCCCCACCACAACATTATTTCCCCACTGGATATAGCGCTGTTCCATATCATCCAGGGTGGTGCCCGCGGCATAGCGGCCAGCGTCGCTGCTGTAGTTGTAATCCTTAATACGCTGATAGTTCGCAATCAGCTGGGAGGAGTAAATTCCGGAGTGATAGTGCAAACCGGTATCCCAGGACTGGGTGTAGGACTGGTCTTCATCGTTTCCGCCTGCGTAGCCCCAGTTACCCTGGTCATAGTCAGCGTTGGCGGAATAGCCGTATCCGCGGAAGAACCCCGAGAAGTTGTCATCGAACTGATGCTGTACCCCGCCCCACAGCATTTTATTGCGGTAGCCGTCGCGATCGCTGTCGCCGCTATAAGAGGAATTCGGCTGGACGTTAAACCCTTTGGTGGTCTGATAGGCGCCAGCAGCGGTAACCAGCGTGTTGCCAAACCGCTTGTTAAAAGCGCCGTCATAGGACTGATAGCCGTTCGTGCCCGCGCCGGCGTTGATTTGCGAACGTTCAGCGTCGGTCATGGTGATAATGTTCACCACCCCGCCGATCGCTCCGGAGCCGTAAACCGCGGAGCGCGGGCCACGGATATATTCCACCCGCTGGACCAGTGAGATAGGGATCTGACTAATATCTACGCCGTTGGAGATACCCGGACGCGCCATCGGCACACCGTCGATCAGCACCAGCACGTGGCGAGCCTCCGTCCCCCGGACATACAGCGAAGCACTCTGCCCCATGCCGCCGTTGCGGGAAATATCAACCCCGGGAAGACGACGCATCACATCGTTTAAATCTTTGGACTGCCAGCGGTCGATATCATCGCGCGTCACAATGTCGGTCGGCGCCAGCACGGTATTTACCGGTTGTTGAAAACGGTTTGCTGTCACCACTAACGTATCTGAATTGCTATCCTGCGCCCAGCCGGAAAATGCCGTGACGGATAAGGCCGTCATCAGCGAAGCTTTTTTAATCATTGTAAAAGCATCCGAAACAGAAAAAGGATGCCGCAGGTTTTATCATTTGCTCGCGACGATAAAACCCAGTGCGACGTATTCCGGCAGGTCTTCGGGCTTGGAGGCTGTTTCAAGAAATAATGACTTCCCACGGCTAGCCGCAGTGTCTGCACCGAGTGCGCTCATTTCTCACCTTCCTTACCGCTGCGCGTCAGCCCCAGATTTCCACTGGGTTCCCTTTTAACTCACAGGACCGGTAGGCGAATGCTACAATTAGACTCATATAGATGTCCAGACTGCTAATTATATTTCCCGCCACATTCGAGGCTGGACATCCCCGGCGCTTTCCCTACAATCCCCGCGTACTTATTTTATTCAGGATGCATCATGACCCCCGAACACCTTCCTACCGAACAATACGAAGCGCAGCTGGCAGAAAAAGTCGTCCGTTTGCAAACCATGATGGCGCCTTTTGCCGCGCCGGTTCCGGAAGTGTTTCGTTCGCCGGTCAGCCACTACCGCATGCGCGCCGAGTTCCGTCTGTGGCATGATGGCGACGATCTGTACCATATTATTTTCGATCAGCAGACCCGGTCGCGGATTCGCGTGGACAGTTTTCCGGCCGCCAGCGCGCTCATCAATCAGCTGATGACCGCCATGCTGGAGGGCGTGCGCAACAATCCCGTGCTGCGCCATAAGCTGTTCCAGATTGATTATCTGACCACCCTCAGCAACCAGGCGGTCGTTTCGCTGCTGTACCATAAAAAGCTGGACGATGCCTGGCGTGAGCAAGCGGAGGCGCTGCGTGACGCCCTGCGCGCCCAGGGGCTCAATGTGCATCTGATTGGACGCGCGACCAAGACCAAAATCGAGCTTGATCAGGACTATATAGATGAGCGCCTGCCGGTTGGCGGGCGGGAGATGATCTACCGTCAGGTGGAAAACAGCTTTACCCAGCCGAACGCGGCCATGAATATTCAGATGCTGGAGTGGGCACTGGATGTCACCAAAGGGGCGACCGGCGACCTGCTGGAATTATACTGCGGCAACGGCAACTTCTCGCTGGCGCTGGCGCGTAATTTCGATCGCGTGCTGGCTACCGAAATCGCCAAACCGTCGGTGGCTGCAGCGCAGTACAACATCGCCGCTAACCATATCGACAACGTACAGATTATCCGCATGGCGGCGGAAGAGTTTACTCAGGCGATGAACGGCGTACGTGAGTTCAACCGGCTGCAGGGGATCGATCTGCAAAGCTATCAGTGCGAGACCATTTTCGTCGATCCGCCGCGTAGCGGACTGGACAGCGAAACGGAAAAAATGGTGCAGGCCTATCCACGCATTCTGTACATTTCATGCAACCCGGAAACACTGTGCCGCAATCTGGAGACGCTAAGCCAGACGCACAACGTTACCCGGCTGGCGCTGTTCGATCAGTTCCCCTACACCCATCACATGGAGTGCGGCGTCCTGCTGACCCGGAAATAGGCCAAAAAAACCGGCAATGCTCTGTTGCCGGTTTTTTTATGGTTGGCAGCTTACTCAGCTGCTGTATGTTTGCGGTTACGCATTTTGTAGCCGATCCAGAAGACCATCGCAACGGACAGGACGGCCGGGAAGAAGTTGGAGCCGATATCAGGATACTCCGCACGCACAACGGTGCTGTACAGCAGCACCCCGAGAATAAAAAAGGCGGCAGCCAGACCTGGTAGCCCAACGGGCATACTGCGATTCTGATAGCGCTGATGCAAACAGTAGACCGTCAGCAGCAGTGACAAAATAGGGAAGACGGAAAACGGAACTATCGAACTGAATAGCGCCGCAAAGGCGCCATTGATGGATAAGCCGGCAATCAGCGCCAGCAGCAGCGTACCTTTATCTTGAACTGAGTGTTTCATTGCTCGTCCTTCACGTTATTCGGAATGATGTGACATTTTTTCTTGTTCACGGCGATACCAGTAATACGCGCCTTTCGAGATCATTCTGAGCTGCAGTACCAACCGTTCTTCCAGCTGTCGGCGCTGTTCAGGGCCGACATCCAGCGCTTCCGCGCCAGCGCTAAAAACGATGGTGACCATAGCTTCAGCCTGCGCTTCGGTAAAGGCGCGCGGCATATGGTTTTCGAGTTCTAAATAGTCGGCAAGTTCCGCAATAAAGTGCTGGATCTCGCGTGCGACGGCGGCGCGAAACGCCGCAGAAGTTCCCGAACGTTCTCGCAGCAGCAGGCGGAAGGCGTTCGGGTTGTTACCGATAAATTCCATAAAGGTGGAGACCGAGGTGCGGATCACGCTGCCGCCTTTAGCAATCCGCTGGCGCGCCTGGCGCATCAGCTGGCGCAGCATCAGTCCGCTCTCATCGACCATCGTCAGGCCCAGCTCATCGACGTCGCGAAAATGACGATAAAAGGACGTCGGCGCGATCCCTGCTTCCCGGGCCACTTCACGCAAGCTCAGGCTGGCGAAACTCCGCTCAGCGCTAAGTTGGCTGAATGCCGCTTCCACCAGCGAACGGCGGGTTTTTTCTTTTTGTTGTGCTCTTACGCCCATCACGATGTATGAATCCTTCCAATAGCCCTGCTGGCACTATACCAGAGATTAAAACTAATCGGTTTGCACTGGATTGTGAATGATTGTTTACGAGCCGTTTCTGCTTTTATGCTGCAAAAAAGCACAACGATAATTGGGTTAAAGCGCAGCGAATGTTATCATCGTGTTTATTTTATGTATAAAACAGGTGAGTAATGCCATGTCACACTCTTGGGATTATGATGCAATAGTGATTGGTTCCGGTCCTGGCGGGGAAGGCGCCGCTATGGGACTGGTGAAACAGGGAGCACGCGTTGCCGTCATCGAGCGCTACCATAATGTCGGCGGCGGTTGCACCCACTGGGGCACCATCCCGTCGAAAGCCCTCCGCCATGCCGTCAGCCGTATTATCGAGTTTAACCAAAACCCCCTCTACAGCGACCACTCCCGCCTTCTTCGCTCTTCTTTCGCCGACATCCTTAACCATGCCGACAGCGTCATTAACCAACAGACTCACATGCGCCAGGGATTCTATGAGCGCAACCACTGTGAAATTCTGCAGGGCAATGCCCATTTCGTGGATGAACATACCCTGGCGCTGGAGTGTCATGACGGCACGGTCGAGACAGTGACTGCGGAGAAATTCGTTATCGCCTGCGGATCTCGCCCCTACCATCCGGCGGATGTCGATTTCCACCACCCGCGCATCTATGACAGCGATTCGATTCTCAGCCTGCAGCATGAGCCGCGCCATGTGATCATTTACGGCGCCGGGGTGATCGGTTGTGAATATGCGTCGATCTTCCGCGGCATGGAGGTGAAAGTCGATCTGATCAACACCCGCGATCGTCTGCTGGCCTTCCTCGATCAGGAGATGTCCGATTCGCTCTCTTATCACTTCTGGAACAGCGGCGTGGTCATTCGCCATAACGAGGAGTATGAGAAAATTGAGGGGGTGGATGACGGGGTGATCATGCACCTGAAGTCCGGCAAAAAGCTGAAGGCCGATTGTCTGCTGTACGCTAACGGCCGCACCGGCAACACCGACACCCTGGCGCTGGAAAATATCGGTCTGCAGACCGACAGCCGCGGCCAGCTGAAGGTTAACAGCATGTACCAGACCGCCCTTCCGCACATTTATGCGGTTGGCGATGTCATCGGCTATCCGAGTCTGGCTTCTGCCGCTTACGATCAAGGGCGCATTGCCGCCCAGGCGCTGGTGAAAGGTGAAGCCTCAGCGCATCTGATTGAAGATATCCCGACCGGGATCTATACCATTCCGGAAATCAGCTCCGTCGGGAAAACCGAGCAGCAGCTGACGGCGATGAAAGTGCCGTATGAGGTGGGCCGCGCCCAGTTTAAACACCTGGCGCGGGCGCAAATTGTTGGCATGAGCGTGGGAACCCTGAAGATCCTGTTCCATCGGGAAACCAAGGAGATCCTTGGCATTCACTGCTTTGGCGAGCGCGCGGCCGAAATTATTCATATCGGCCAGGCGATCATGGAGCAGAAAGGTGGTGGCAACACCATTGAGTACTTCGTCAACACCACCTTTAACTACCCGACCATGGCGGAAGCGTACCGGGTCGCCGCGCTGAACGGCTTAAACCGCCTGTTTTAACGCCTTGTCGAAATGGCCATCCATCGTACCGCGGATGGCCTCCGCCAGATGTTCATAGCGGCTGCGCAGCGGCGAGCCTGGACGGTAAACCAGACCGATGGTGCGTCTTGGCTCTGGCTTAATGCACGGCAGGTAGACTACGCCATCGCGTTTTCTCTCCTGCGGTACCGCCAGCGCCGGCAGCAGAGTAATGCCGCTGCCTGCCGCCACCATATTGCGTAGCGTTTCCAGGCTGGTCGCGCGGAAGTGGGTATCCTCGTCCGCCCCCGCTTCAAAGCAGAAGCCCATCGCCTGATCGCGCAGGCAGTGACCATCCTCCAGCATCAGCAGCTTTTCACCGGCCAGATCCGACATCGGCACCCGGTCGCGGTTCGCCCACGGATGATCTTCATAGATAGCCAGCATCATCGGCTCATCGAACAGCGGCACCTCGATAAAGGCCTCGCTCTCTTTGACCAGCGCCAGGATGGCGCAGTCGAGCTTACCGCTGTCGAGCTGAGCCAGCAGCTGATGGGTCTGCGCTTCGTGCAGATACATTTCCAGCTTCGGGAAGGTTTGATGCAGCATCGGAATGATGTGCGGTAGCAGGTACGGGCCAATTGTCGGGATCAGGCCGATATGCAGCGGCCCGGACATGGTTTCCCCTTGTTGGCTTGCCATCTCCTTGAGCACTTTTACTTCGCGTAACACGGTACGCGCCTGATCCACCAGCAACAGCCCCGCCTGGGTAAACAGAACCTTACGGCTGGTGCGCTCCAGCAGCATGACGCCAAGCTCATCCTCCAGCTTGCGGATCTGTCCGCTGAGCGTCGGTTGGCTCACGTGGCATGAGTCAGCCGCCCGCCGGAAGTGGCGGTGTTCGGCGAGCGCTACCAGGTATTCAAGATCGCGAATATTCATTATTCATCCTCCATCGCCACGATAGTCCATGGCGATAGATAGCATAGCAACGAACGATTATCCCTATCAAGTTTTCTGTTCAATAATACGCCCATAAAGACGGTGAACCTGTGAAAATCATCGACCCGTCACACTGTTTCTCTACCCGAACAACTAAAGCCAACGTGAACTTTTGCGGACCTTGTGTCCGCTTTTTTTTGCATAAAAAACCCGGCGTCGCTGGGCTCGGCCGGGTTCGGGAAGGGGGATGCCTGTGACTTAGCTCAGGCGGGCCTTCGCCTCGCTGATAGCCTGCGCCACCTGCTGCGGCGAAACGCCGCCTTTCGCTGCGCGTTTATCCAGGCAGGACTGCAGGGACAGAATCGGATACACATCGTCCGCAATTACCGGACTGAATTTCTGCAGATCGACCAGGGCCAGCGCCTCCAGCGGTTTCCCTTGCGCAATGGCTTCCACTACCGCCTCACCAACAATATGGTGCGCCTCGCGGAACGGTACGCCTTTCGCCACCAGATAATCCGCCAGCTCCGTGGCGTTGGCATAGCCCTGCTGCGCCGCTTCCGCACAGCGCGGGCGTTTCACCTGGATACCGTCCAGCACCAGAGTCGCCATATGCAGGCAGTCGAGCCAGGTATCCAGGGCATCGAAAAGCCCCTCTTTATCTTCCTGCATGTCTTTGTTGTAGGCCAGCGGCAGCCCTTTCAGGGTCATCATCATGCCGGTCAGCGCGCCCTGCACGCGGCCGCATTTACCACGAATTAATTCCAGCGCGTCCGGGTTTTTCTTCTGCGGCATCAGCGAAGAACCTGAAGTCACGCGATCGGAAAGCTCAACGAAGTTCGCCTCGCCGGAGTTAAAGAAAATCAGATCTTCCGCAAAGCGCGACAGATGCACCATGCCGATAGACGCATCGGAAAGCAGCTCCAGCACATGATCGCGATCGGAAACGCTGTCGAGGCTGTTGCGGGTGGCAGAGGCAAAGCCCAACCAGCCGGCCAGCTGCTCGCGGTCGATTTCATACGCTGTACCCGCCAGCGCGCCGCAGCCCAACGGGCTAACGTCGAGGCGCTTCAGCGCGTCCTGCAGGCGGCTTTCGTCGCGCGCCAGCATTTCAACGTAGGCCAGACACCAGTGCGCGAACGTCACCGGCTGGGCGCGCTGCAGGTGGGTGTATCCCGGCATCACCGCATCCTGATTATGCTGCGCGGTCTCCACCAGCGCGCTCTGCAGCTGGCGGTTCGCCGACAGCAGTTCGACAACGGTATCTTTGCACCACAGTTTAAGATCGGTGGCGACCTGGTCGTTACGGCTGCGGCCGGTATGCAGTTTCTTGCCCAGTTGGCCCACTTTATCGATCAGTTTGCCTTCCACCCAGCTGTGAATATCTTCGGCATCGCTGGCGAGGATTTGCTGCGGATTGGCGCGCACCTCTTCCAGCAGCACAGTCAGCGCTTCTTCCAGCTGCTGCTGTTCAGTGGCACTCAGAACGCCGACCGTTACCAGCGCTTTCGACCAGGCGACAGAGCCAACGATATCCTGCTCCGCCAGACGATAGTCGAAGCGCAACGAGTCGTTGAACTGTTTGAACCGTTGATCTGCTGCCTGTGTAAAACGCCCGCCCCAAAGTGCCATAACATGCTTCCTTTATTCGTTAGTTCTGCCGGTGGCATTGTGCCTCCCCGGCCTACAGTCTGTAAGCCCGGCAGACGACGCGCCGCCGGGCATGAAATCTTAAGCCAGAATACGTGTGCCGATCGGCGTGCCGTTAAATAATGCGGGCAGCTGCTCGGCGTGACGCCAGGAGGCGATATCCACCGGACGGCCCAGAGCGCGCGCGGCGTCGAGGGCCGCATTCACTTTCACAATCATGCCGTCAGTGATAATACCCTGCTCGATCAACTGTTCTGCTTTCTCGGCGGTCATCTCGGCAATGCGCTGCCCTTTACCATCGAGGATACCGCTGACGTCAGACAGCAGGATCAGATCCGCCCCCAGAGTGGCCGCCAGCGCCGTCGCCGCCTGGTCAGCATTGACGTTCATCAGTTGGCCTTCATCGGTCACCCCGATAGAGCTCACCACCGGCAGGTAACCGCCCGCCAGCAGAGTGTTGATCAGCGCCGGGGAACCCGGCTGCGCCAGCCCGACATGGCCAAGCTCGGCATCCAGCTGTGTGACCTTCACGCTATCGCCATCGCCGAGGAACAGGCCGACAGAGGCCAGACCATGCTTTTTCGCCCACGCCAGCAGCGTCTTGTTGGCGGTTCCCGCCAGCGCGCCGGTAATGATGTCAATCTGATCGGCAGGCGTCACACGCAGACCATTTTTCTTTTGCACCGGCAGGTTAAGCTGCTTCATCAGCTCATCCACCACGCAGCCACCGCCATGGACGATGATCAGCGGGCGCTGGTGCGCTTCACGGTAGTTAACCAGCGCGGTAAACAGGCGCTCCAGCGCTTCTTCGCTATCGAGTAATACGCCGCCGAGTTTGATAATTAATGGGTTCATCATCACACCTTAAATAAGAGACTGCGTCTCAGCGAAGCCGAAACGAATATTCGCGCACTGCACCGCCTGCGCTGCGGCGCCTTTCAGCAGGTTATCTTCTGCCGCGACGACGATGAGATGATCGTCCTGAACGGCAAAACCGATGTCACAGAATGGCAGACCCTCGACGCTTTTCAAGGCGGGCACGCCTTTATCATATAAACGTACCAGCGGTTTATCGGCGTAAGCCTGCTGGTAAACCGCCGCGATCTGCGCGTGGCCGACGCCCGGCTTCAGGCGGCAGGTGATAGTTTCCAGGATACCGCGCTTAAAATTGCCCAGGTGCGGAGTAAAAATCACCTTCGCCCCGAGGTGGCTGGCAATCTCCGGCTGATGACGATGGTTAAAGATGCCGTACGGCTGCAGGCTAACTTCACAGAAGCTATTGCCGATCGCGGCTTTACGACCCGCGCCGCTCACCCCGCTGGTGGCGTTGATCACCGGCCACTGATTGAGATCCAGCAGATTGGCATCAATCAGCGGCTTCAGCGACAGCTGCGCCGCCGTCGGGTAGCAGCCAGGCACCGCGATTAACTGCGCTTCTTTAAGCGCATCCGCGCTCCACTCCGCCAGACCATACACCGCCTGTTTGAGCAGGTCGGGATGCTGATGAGTGAAACCGTAGTATTTTTCGTAGAACGCCCCATCGTTAACGCGGAAGGCGCCTGAGAGATCGAACACCACGCAGCCGGCGGCAAGGAACTGCGGCACCAGGTCGTGACTCACTTCGTGCGCGGTAGCGAGAAACACCACATCCACGCCAGCGCTGAATTCGCTGATATCGGACATCGGCTGCAGCGGCATATCGACAATGCCCTTGAGCTGCGGATGCAGGTCGGAAATTAATTTTCCCGCATCATTGCTTTGCGCGGAGACCGTCAAAGCGGTTATGTTCATATGCGGATGACGATTGATATAGGTCACCAGCTCTGCGCCGGCATAACCACTGGCACCCACAATCAGCGTATTTAACATTGGAAGCGCATCTCCTTACATTCGATGGGTTTTCTTACGCTCAACGATATTGTATTTTTATTCACAATAAATGCATGAATATTGATACTATCACGACCCAAGGTGTGTCAACAATGAAAAACAATTTACCGCCCTTTATCGAGATTTACCGCGCGTTGATCGCCACACCATCCATCAGCGCGACCGAAGAGGCTCTCGATCAAAGCAATGAGTCTTTAATCAATTTGCTGGCAGGCTGGTTCCGCGATCTCGGCTTCAATGTTGAAGTACAGCCGGTGCCGGATACGCGCCATAAATTTAACCTGCTGGCCAGCACCGGACACGGCGCCGGCGGCCTGCTGCTCGCCGGGCATACCGATACCGTGCCATTCGATGATGGCCGCTGGACGCGGGATCCGTTCACCCTCACCGAACACGATAACAAGCTCTACGGCCTCGGCACGGCCGACATGAAAGGCTTCTTCGCTTTTATTCTCGACGCCCTGCGCGATGTCGACGTCACCACGCTGAAAAAACCGCTGTATATTCTGGCCACCGCCGACGAAGAGACCAGCATGGCCGGCGCGCGCTATTTTGCCGAAACCACCCAACTGCGCCCGGACTGCGCCATCATCGGCGAGCCCACTTCCCTGCAGCCGATCCGCGCCCATAAAGGCCATATGTCCAACGCGATCCGTATTCAGGGCCAGTCCGGCCACTCCAGCGATCCGGCGCGCGGGGTCAACGCGATTGAGCTGATGCACGACGCCATCGGCCGCATTATGCAGCTGCGCGATCTGCTAAAAGAGCGCTACCACTTCGAGGCGTTCACGGTCCCTTACCCGACCCTTAACCTGGGCGCTATCCATGGCGGCGATGCCTCAAACCGTATCTGTGCCTGCTGCGAACTGCATATGGATATCCGCCCGCTGCCGGGGATGACTCTTAACGATCTTAATGGTCTGTTAGCCGAGGCGCTGGCCCCCGTCAGTGAACGCTGGCCGGGCCGGCTGACGGTTTCGGAGCTACATCCGCCGATCCCTGGCTACGAATGCCCGCCGGACCATAAGCTGGTGCAGGTGGTTGAGAAACTGCTCGGCGCGCAGACCGACGTGGTGAACTACTGCACCGAAGCGCCGTTTATCCAGACGCTTTGTCCGACGCTGGTGCTCGGCCCGGGCTCCATCAATCAGGCCCATCAGCCTGACGAGTATCTGGAGACGCGCTTTATCAAGCCGACCCGGGAGCTGATTAGCCAGGTGGTCCACCACTTCTGCTGGCACTAAAATCGCCCTCTTTTTCCGCCCCGCTCTCCCGGGGCGGAACGGTGACGATCGTCACATTTCCATAAGCGATGCTTATCCAGCGACCCCTGAATTAAATTTCGCAAATTACGGCGATTTACTCGTTTGCTGAAGCGATTTCGCAGTAATTGACGTGGGGGTATTTACGTGGCTTTATAAAAGACGGGTTGCTTATCCGTTGCTCACGTTCCAGCGCAGCGGATATAACAAAATAAAATGAGATGGGGTGTCTGGGGTAACATGAACGAACAATATTCCGCATTGCGTAGTAATGTCAGTATGCTCGGCAAGGTGCTGGGCGATACCATCAAGGATGCATTGGGAGAAAATATTCTTGATCGTGTCGAAACTATCCGTAAGTTGTCCAAATCTTCACGCGCCGGCAACGAAGCTAACCGCCAGGAGCTGCTGACCACGCTGCAGAATTTGTCTAACGACGAACTGCTGCCGGTGGCCCGTGCCTTCAGCCAGTTTCTGAATCTGGCGAACACCGCTGAGCAGTACCACAGCATTTCGCCCAATGGCGAAGCGGCCAGCAATCCGGAAGTCATTGCGCGTACCCTGAGAAAGCTCAAAGACCAACCCAATCTCAACGAAGACACCATCAAAAAAGCGGTGGAATCTCTGTCTCTGGAGCTGGTATTAACCGCCCACCCGACCGAGATCACCCGCCGGACGCTGATCCATAAAATGGTGGAAGTGAACAACTGCCTTAAGCAGTTGGACAACAAAGATATCGCCGACTACGAGCACCATCAGCTGATGCGCCGTCTGCGCCAGCTGATCGCCCAGTCCTGGCATACCGATGAAATTCGTAAGCACCGCCCGTCCCCGGTCGATGAAGCCAAATGGGGCTTCGCGGTGGTGGAGAACAGCCTGTGGGAAGGGGTGCCTAACTATCTGCGCGAGCTGAACGAACAGCTGGAAGCCAACCTTGGCTATCAGCTGCCGGTGGACTTCGTCCCGGTGCGTTTCACCTCATGGATGGGCGGCGACCGCGACGGCAACCCGAACGTAACGGCTGATATCACCCGCCATGTGCTGCTACTCAGCCGCTGGAAAGCGACCGACCTGTTCCTCAAAGACGTGCAGGTGCTGATCTCCGAGCTGTCGATGGTGGAGTGTACCGACGAACTTCGCGCGCTGGCCGGTGCGGAGGGTGCTCAGGAACCGTACCGTTATCTGATGAAGAAACTGCGCGCTCAGCTGATGGAAACTCAGGCCTGGCTGGAAGCGCGTCTGAAAGGGCAAAAACTGCCGAAACCGGCGGGACTGATCACGCAGAACGAGCAGCTGTGGGAGCCGCTGTACGCCTGCTATAAATCGCTGCAGGCCTGCGGCATGGGCATTATCGCCAACGGCGAGCTGCTCGACACCCTGCGCCGCGTGAAGTCTTTCGGCGTACCGCTGGTGCGTATTGATATCCGTCAGGAAAGCACCCGCCATACCGAAGCGCTGGGTGAAATGACTCGCTACCTCGGGATCGGCGACTACGAAAGCTGGTCAGAAGCCGACAAACAGGCTTTCCTGATCCGCGAACTGAATTCCAAACGTCCGCTGCTGCCGCGCCAGTGGGAGCCAAGCGAAGAAACCCGCGAAGTTCTCGACACCTGCAAAGTGATCGCCGAGGCGCCGCGCGGATCGATCGCCGCCTACGTGATCTCGATGGCGAAAACGCCGTCCGACGTGCTGGCGGTTCATCTCCTGCTGAAAGAGGCCGGGATTGGCTTTGCTCTGCCGGTGGCCCCGCTGTTCGAAACGCTGGACGACCTCAACAACGCCAACGACGTCATGACCCAGCTGCTGAATATCGACTGGTACCGCGGCTTTATCCAGGGCAAACAGATGGTCATGATCGGCTACTCTGACTCCGCTAAAGACGCTGGCGTGATGGCCGCCTCCTGGGCGCAGTACCAGGCGCAGGACGCGCTGATCAAAACCTGTGAGAAAGCCGGTATCGAACTGACCCTGTTCCACGGTCGTGGCGGCTCCATCGGCCGCGGCGGCGCGCCTGCCCATGCCGCACTCCTCTCGCAGCCGCCGGGAAGCCTGAAAGGCGGCCTGCGCGTCACCGAGCAGGGCGAGATGATCCGCTTTAAGTACGGCCTGCCGGAAGTGACCATCAGCAGTCTGTCGCTGTATACCAGCGCCATTCTGGAAGCCAACCTGCTGCCGCCGCCGGAGCCGAAAGCCGAATGGCGTGACATCATGGCCGAGCTGTCCGACGTCTCCTGCAAGATGTATCGCGGCTACGTGCGGGAAAACAAAGATTTCGTCCCTTACTTCCGTTCCGCGACCCCGGAGCAGGAGCTGGGCAAACTGCCGCTGGGTTCACGTCCGGCAAAACGTCGCCCAACCGGCGGCGTCGAGTCGCTGCGCGCCATTCCGTGGATCTTTGCCTGGACCCAGAACCGCCTGATGCTGCCGGCCTGGCTGGGCGCCGGCGCCGCGCTGCAGAAGGTGGTCGAAGGCGGGAAGCAGAGCGAACTGGAAGCCATGTGTCGCGACTGGCCGTTCTTCTCTACCCGCCTCGGTATGCTGGAGATGGTTTACTCGAAGGCCGACCTGTGGCTGGCGGAGTACTACGATCAGCGCCTGGTGAAACCAGAGCTGTGGGCGCTGGGTACCGAGCTGCGTAAGCTGCTGGCTGCCGATATCAACGTCGTGCTGGCCATCGCCAACGACTCCCATCTGATGGCCGACCTGCCGTGGATTGCCGAGTCTATCCAGCTGCGTAATATCTATACTGACCCACTGAACGTCCTGCAGGCGGAACTGCTGCACCGTTCACGCCAGGCTGAAGAAGAGGGCAAGGATCCGGATCCGCGCGTTGAACAAGCGCTAATGGTCACCATCGCCGGCGTTGCCGCCGGGATGCGTAACACCGGCTAATCAATGTCTCTCCCCCCGGCCGTCCGGCCGGGGGATTTTTCACTCGTTCTAGTGGTGCAGCATTTCATCAACGATCTGCTCTTTATGCAGCGCATAAGGATAATAGGTCGGCCAGTTATCCATCTCTTTCAGCAACGCCTCCTGTGATTCATTGCCCATGAAAATATGGAAATGCTGCGATTTACGCGGGCCAATGATATGGTCGCTGAACTGGACAAACTTCGGCGCGTTGGCATCGCCCTGCTGGCACTCAAACAAGTAACGCACGCCCTTCTTGCCGGAGGTGTAATGCAGAATTTTGTAGCCTGAATAGCGGTATTTGCAGCTATTGACGGTCTCGCCAACGTGGAACTCAATGACATCATTTTCAATGCCAATCTGCTCTACATCAGTGGCGTAGCCCTTTTTATAATAAGCGCGATACTCCTCCACACTCTTGCCGCCGGGCTTTTTCGCCTTCTGCTCGAGTACCGGATCGAGGTCGCCATTGAGCAGATACGGATTCACCGACTGCCAGACGCCCTCCCAGTCGCTCAGCGAGCGGTCCTGCACATTTTTATCCGCAAAAATGCCTTCGCTGGCCTGACGCTCCACTTCGGTTAGCGCCGGCCCATGGCTATGGTTGCCGTGGGCGAACGCCTGAGCGCTGGCTAACGCCATGCCGAATCCGAAGGCCAGCAGGGGGATCTTTCTGGTCATTACTCTCTCCTGAGTGTGATATCAATAGCGGCAAATTGTTACGATATAACATATCTCAAATGAGAATCAAGAGCGACAGGCAAGCGCTTTTACCGCTGGAATAATGTCCGGTATGATGAAAGAGGTGATGCTTTGAACGGAAGAATGATGGACAACGATATCAATCAGCTTATTGATTCATTGCTAAAAAAGCACAATAGTATCGGCCGGGTTCATTTTGCCGGCGAGGTGCGCTCGCCTGCTGAACCGGTAGTGCAGGTTGATTTTCCCCGTCTGAACATCATCCTCAATGGGCAGTTACGCGACCAGGCGCTCGGCGATAACGCCCTGCCCCTCGGGGCCAGGGACGTGCTCTATATCCCCGGAGATAGCTGGAACTGCCCGCAGTGGCAAGCGCCCTGCCTGCTGTTAAGCATCCTGTTCGATAAGCAGCAGCTGGAGTGCTCGCTGCAGCACTGGAATGGCAAGGCGATAACCGTTGTCGACAAGCGGCAGGCGCTGCGCCGCGGGCCGCGCGTCGGGTCATTTCTGCTGCAGGCGCTCAATGAGCTCCGGATGCAGCCTCATGAACAGCGAACCGCCCGCAGCATCGTCGTCAGCCTGCTTAGCCACTGCCATGATCTTCTCGGTAGCCAGGCGCAAACCTCCTCACGTAGTCAGGCGCTGTTCGAGGCGGTCCGCCAGTACATCGACGTCCATTACGCAGAGCCGCTGAGCCGGGAATCGGTGGCCCAGGCGTTCTATCTCTCTCCCAACTATCTTTCCCATCTGTTCCAGAAATGTGGACCAATGGGCTTCAATGAATATCTGAACCATATTCGTCTCGAACAGGCCCGTATGTTACTCAAGGGCCACGATATGAAAGTGAAAGATATCGCCCACGCCTGCGGCTTCGCCGACAGTAACTACTTCTGCCGGCTGTTTCGCAAAACCACAGAGCGCTCACCATCTGAGTATCGCCGTCAATATCACAGCCAGTTGACGGAAAAATTATCCCCGGCCAAAAACTAGATTTTTGTGTGTTAAACCTGACTTTTGTGCGCGTTTTTATTGCTGTACAACCCCACCATCCCGGATAAATGTGATCTAAATCATCCTTACTCGTGATGCGTACATTTATCCAGTTTTTGGCAAATTTGTCATCTGGCGATCCTTCGAACGAAAGCCGTATGCTTACCTCAACGACAGAACCGAATTAAGTATTGAGGAAAACATTATGGAACTCTATCTGGATACCGCCAACGTCGCTGAAGTGGAACGCCTGGCCCGCATCTACCCCCTGGCCGGGGTCACCACCAACCCGAGCATTATCGCCGCCGGTAAAACCCCGGTCTGGGACGTGCTCCCTCGCCTGCAAAAAGCCGTCGGACCCGAAGGGATCCTCTTTGCACAAACCATGAGCCGCGACGCACAGGGCATGGTGGAGGAAGCCAAACGCCTGAGCAATGCCGTACCAGGCATCGTGGTCAAAATCCCGGTCACCGCCGAAGGCCTCGCCGCCATCAAACTGCTGAAGAAAGAAGGCATCCCGACGCTTGGCACCGCCGTCTATAGCGCCTCGCAAGGCCTGCTGGCCGCACTGGCCGGGGCAAAATACGTCGCGCCTTACGTTAACCGCGTCGACGCCCAGGGCGGGGACGGCATCCGCATGGTGCAGGAGCTGCAATCCCTGCTGGAAATGCACGCGCCGGAAAGCAAAGTGCTGGCGGCAAGCTTCAAGACGCCCCGTCAAGCGCTGGACTGCCTGCTGGCTGGCTGCGAAGCAATCACCCTTCCACTAGATGTAGCGCAACAAATGCTCGGCACCCCTGCGGTAGAGTCAGCGATAGAGAAGTTTGAGCAGGACTGGAATAACGCCTTTGGCACGCTGAACCTGTAACCGGACCCGCGTGCCGCCTGCGGGTGGCACCACGGTCATCGAGGAGGAATCGAAATGGATCGCATTATTCAATCACCAGGCAAATATATCCAGGGCGCAGGCGCCATCAAGCGCCTCGGCGACTACCTGAAACCGCTGGCCGAACGCTGGCTGGTGGTGGGCGATAAATTCGTACTGGGATTTGCGGAAGAGATGCTGCGCAAAAGCCTGGCTGACGCTGGCCTGGCAGCGGAAATCGCGCCGTTTGGCGGTGAGTGTTCGCATAATGAAATCAATCGACTGCGCGATATCGCCGGCAGTGCGAAGTGTACCGCCGTGCTGGGGATCGGCGGTGGTAAAACGCTGGATACCGCGAAAGCGCTGGCCCACTTTATGAATGTGCCGGTGGCGATCGCTCCGACTATCGCCTCCACCGATGCGCCGTGTAGCGCGCTCTCGGTGATTTATACCGACGAAGGTGAATTCGACAGCTATCTGATGCTGCCGCATAACCCTAACATGGTCATTGTCGATACGCAGATCGTTGCCGGCGCGCCGGCCCGCCTGCTGGCCGCTGGTATTGGCGATGCGTTGGCCACCTGGTTCGAAGCCCGCGCCTGCTCCCGTAGCGGCGCCACCACCATGGCGGGCGGGAAATGCACCCAGGCAGCGCTGGCGCTGGCCGAACTGTGCTACAACACCTTAGTCGAAGAGGGTGAAAAAGCGATGCTGGCCGCCGAACAGCACGTGGTTACCCCGGCGCTGGAGCGGGTAGTGGAAGCCAACACCTACCTGAGCGGCGTTGGTTTCGAAAGCGGTGGTCTGGCGGCGGCCCATGCCATCCATAACGGTATGACAGCCATCCCTGACGCCCACCATTACTATCACGGTGAAAAAGTGGCGTTCGGTACCCTGACGCAGCTGGTGCTGGAAAACGCGCCGGTGGAGGAGATCGAGACCGTCGCCGCGCTGTGCCACAGCGTTGGGCTGCCGATCACCCTGGCGCAGCTGGATATCAAAGGTGATATCCCGACCAAAATGCGCCTGGTGGCGGAAGCCGCCTGCGCTGAAGGCGAAACCATTCACAATATGCCGGGCGGCGTTGATTCCGACCAGGTCTACGCCGCGCTGCTGGTGGCCGACCAGTATGGCCAGCGCTTCCTGCAGGAATGGGAATAAACCAGAGCAAAACACCCGGCGTCAGCCGGGTGTTTTTTTATGTTTCTCTGCGGGCCGGAACAGGCTATGCCCCTCGTCTCTTGATACTGATCATCGCCAACGCCAGTACTATCAACGCAATGCCACAGCCCTCCACCTTCCCCGGATTTTCATCTAGCAGCCACCAGGAAAACAGCACGCCACAGACCGGTACGGCCAGCGTACTCAGGCCAGCGATACTCGCCGGTAAATTACGCAATACAAAAAGCCACAAACTCCAGGCCAGCGCCGTTGCCAGGATCGCGCTGTAAGCCAGGGCCCAGAAAACGCCGGGCTGCCAGTCTACCGCCCGTTGCGGGACGAGCCAGGCCACTACGCTCATTACCACGGCGGCATACAGCATCTGCCAGGTCGTTAGCGCCAGCAAATCAACCTGCGGATATCGGGTATACATGCGCTTCGCAACGATCGCACCTGCCCCCCAGCTCACGCCGGAGAGGATTGCCAGCAAGGCGCTTTTCAGAGAAGTAAAGTCGAGTTGCCACGGTTGCAGGACGAGTATCAGACCCACGCATGCCACCCCGATGGCGATATATTGCCATCGCCGCATACGCTCACCTAAGAATAACGCGGCCATCACCACCACCCAGAATGGCATGGTGTAACTCAGGATCGCCACTTTACCGGCGCCACCGCTCATTAGCGCCCACTGCGCCAGACCAACCATGCCACAGGTTTGCAATAACGCGATCGCCAGGGTATAGCCGAAAGGCGTCGGCTTGAGCGCTTTACCGCGGATCAACATCACTATCCACAGCACCACGGCGCCAAAAATACAGCGCAGCGCCGTGAAGTCAAAGGCGCCGATATAGCTCGTCACTTGCTTCATCGCGATCCAGCTAAAGCTCCAGATCAGCGTTAATAACGCCAGCCCACCAAACGCCAGCGGATCGCGCTTCCTTGTCATTGCATAACCCGTCCCTGTCAATTATCAGGCTGGCACTATACGCGCTTTATCTTCTGCTCTCCCCTGACCTGTATCAGCGTTTTGGGCAAAAAAAAGCGATGGCGAAATCAGCTTCGCCATCGCACTAGACGGTAATGAAAACTCAGGCCGGGCGTACGCCCAGTGTATGGCAGATGGCGTAGCTCATCTCAGCGCGGTTCAGGGTGTAGAAGTGGAAATCTTTGACCCCTTCCCGGCTTAAGATCTTCACCATATCCATGGCGATGTTGGCCCCCACCAGCTGACGGGTTTCGGCGTCATTATCCAGCCCTTCAAACATTTTCGACATCCACACCGGGATACGGACGTTGGTCATATCCGCAAACTTTTTCGCCTGTTTAAAGTTGGAGACCGGCAGGATACCCGGAATGATTTCCACGTCGATGCCCGCCGAAACGCAGCGATCGCGAAAACGCAGGTAGCTTTCCACATCGAAGAAGAACTGAGTGATCGCGCGGTTGGCGCCCGCCTCGACTTTACGCTTCAGGTTCAGCAAATCCGCCTGTGCGCTTTTCGCTTCCGGATGCACTTCAGGATACGCGGCGACAGAGATATCAAAATCGCCCACCTCTTTCAGCAGCGTCACCAGATCGGCGGCGTACATATCCGGTTTACCGCTCCCCGGCGGCAGGTCACCGCGCAGGGCGACGATATGGCGGATACCGTTATTCCAGTAATCCTGGGCGATAGTGCGCAGCTCATCACGGCTGGCATCAATACAGGTCAGGTGCGGTGCTGCTTCCAGACCGGTTCGCTCTTTGATGCCCTTAATGATGCTGTGCGTGCGATCGCGCTCGCCGGAGTTCGCGCCATAGGTCACCGAAACAAACTTTGGTTTCAGACTGCTCAGGCGATCGATGGATTTCCACAGGGTTTGCTCCATTTCACTGGTCCGCGGCGGAAAGAACTCAAAGGACACATTAATCTGGCCCTGGACTTCCGCCAGGCTCTGATTCAGGGCTTCCCGCTGATTGGCGTGAAAAAAGCTCATACCTTACCTCATCAATCGCTTGTAATGGCTGTTATATTGCGAACTTCTATACGTTTAGACGTCCAGATGTAAAAATGACGGAAAAGCGCGCGGGCGTCAATAGAAAAATCTGCGTAAAGAGTGAGGAATAGGCCTCCAAAATGAAAAAAATTCATCTTCCGGCGTTTTGCCAGCCGAAAGAGCTCGCTCTGTAGTCAATATGGGGTAGTACGATGTTCAGCCTGAAACTAGCGAGTCGTCAGGTGCTTATCAAGCAGAGGGAGCCATTGCTGCACAGATTCCGCCTGGTGAGGCGCATAGACCACGCCAAGGCTTAACGGCATCGTATCGCCCTCAGCCACCGGGCAGAACGCCACCCCCTGACGCTGAATCGCGGAAAAGGAGGCCGGCAGCAGGATCATCCCTTCCCCACGCGCAATACGCGCCAGCAGCACATCATGCTCGGCCGGCTCTTCCACATAAGTCGGGGCATAGCCAGCCCGGTCGAAAATGCGGCGCGTGTAGTCAAAGAAATCAGGGTTACGCTCGCGTTTAAACCAGAACAGCGGCCGATGATTGAGCGCGCTTAACGTCAGCCCTGGCCTGGCGGCTTCCGGCCATGAGGCCGGTAATGCCGAAATCAGCGGTTCCTGATACGGCAAGGGATGCAGAAGCAGCCCTTCGGTATTCAGCGGCAGCGCGACCAGCGCCGCATCAAGTTTGCCTTTGCGCACCTGTTGAGCCAACACCGGTGAAGCGTGGCGAGTAACAGACAACACGCGGGTATGTTCACTCAAAGCAGACTCAACGGCGGCGAAAATACCTTGTTCAAAGGCAGTGGTCACGCCCAGATGCAGAGGCTGAGGCGAGCGGGTGGCAAGCTCACTCAATGCCGCCAGGGTGCGCGCCTGGAGCGCCAGCATAGGCTGAATGATCTCCAGCACCTCTCTTCCCGCATCGGTCAGGATCAGGCCTTTGCTATGGCGCAGGAACAACGTCACCCCCAGCTGCGTTTCCAGATGGCGAATATGGCGGGTCAGCGGCGGCTGCGAGATAAATAACCGCTGCGCCGCCCGGCTGATGTTATTTTCCTCCGCCACCACGGCAAAAGCGCGCAGCAGGCGAAGATCCAGGGAATGTAATCGCGACGTTGTCATACTGAAAAGGTATCACGAAAAGGGTATTACTCAAGTCCGGTAAACTTCCCTACCCTTCCTCTTAACGCACCATCACAGAGAGGAAAAAACGATGTCCAGCGAACGTTATATCATCGGTCAGGAAATGCTTCAGCGGGTGGATGGCAGTGGCGGGGAGGCCGTCGTCGACAGCCTGCGGGATATCGCCCCCGATTTCGCCCGCTATCTGATCGAGTTCCCCTTCGGCGACATTTACGCTAGGCCAGGGCTCGATTTACGCAGCCGGGAAATCGCCACCATCGCCGCGCTCACCGCGTTGGGTAACGCCGCGCCGCAGCTGAAAGTACACATTGCCGCGGGATTAAATGTCGGCCTGACGCAGGAGGAGATTACGGAAGCGATCATGCAGATGGCAGTCTATGCCGGATTTCCGGCGGCGCTAAACGGTCTGTTTGCCGCCAAAGCGGTTTTTGCGGCGCATTAACAAAAAGACCAGGCTTTGCCTGGCCTTTTTCTCGCGACTACAGCAGTTGCGCCAGACGGTTGATATCCGACTGGATAGCCCCGGCAGTCACATCGCGCCCGGCGCCGGGCCCGCGGATCACCAGCGGGTTATCGCGATACCAGCGGCTTTCGATGGCAAACACGTTATCGCACGGCAGCAGCGCCGCCAGCGGGTGCTCTTCGCGTACCGCTTCCACACCGACGCGTGCTTTGCCGTTGGCATCAAAGCGCGCCACGTAGCGGAGCACCAGCCCCATTTCACGAGCCGCCTCCAGACGCTGCAGCATTTGCTCGTTCAGCTCTTCGCCATTCTCAAAGAAGTGATCAACTGAACCCTCTTCGCAGTGGGCAGGGACCAGCGATTCCACACGTACCTGATCCGGTTCGATGTCATAGCCCGCTTCCCGCGCGAGGATCACCAGCTTGCGCATCACATCTTTACCAGACAGATCGACGCGCGGATCCGGCTCGGTCAGCCCCTGCTGCCACGCCTGATCCACCAGGTCGGTGAACGGCACGGTGCCATCAAACTGCAGGAACAGCCAGGAGAGCGTTCCCGAGAAGATACCGCTCAGGCCGAGGATGGTATCGCCGCTATCGATCAGATCGCGCACCGTATGGTTCACCGGCAACCCGGCGCCCACGGTAGCGTTATACAACCAGTGGCGACCCGTCTTCTCAAACGCGTCGTGGATCTGGCGATATTTATCGCTGCTGCTGGCGCCCGCCAGCTTGTTGGCGCTAATGACGTGGAAGCCATGGCTGGCGAAATCAAGATACTGGTCGGCCAGCTGTTCGCTGGCGGTGACGTCCAGCACGACTAAATCATCATACGGGTGCGCGCGCATCCACAGGAACAGCGACTCTTCATCCTGCTCTACCGCTTCATCGTTGAAGAAAGCCAGCGCCCGGCTGGCATCCAGCCCGTCGTAGTTCAGCAGGCTGCGTTTACTGTCGACTACGCCGGCGAGAATAAACTCAAAGCCGGTGCGCGCTGACAGCGTGGTTTGTTCACGGGCGAACAGCTCCAGCCAGCGGGAACCGATGTTCCCTTTGCCGAACAGCATCAGACCGATACGCTTTTCGGCGCGAAACAAGGACTGGTGCAGCCCCTGGATCAAGCTTTCCGTCGGCCCGGCGCGCAGCACCGCCACCAGGCTGATCCCCTCTTCAGACTGCCAGGTAAACTCCACCGGCTGCCCTTTAAGCTGCTGCCAGAAACGGTGGCAGTGCAGTGGGTTACGGGTGACACCCGCGCCCACCATCGCCACCAGTGCCAGCTTCTGACGCAGACGCAGCTCGCCCGGCAGACCGGCTTCATCGAGCAGCTTCAGCGCGCTGTCAGCCACCTCGGAGGTGTAGCAGAACTGCAGCAGCTTACGGTCGGCATGGACGCCAACGGCTAACGGGCGCAGCTGGGCGCGTTTGAGCAGAGCGTCCAGCTCTTTATGCGCCAGTTTGAAATCGTGACCGGCCGGCACCTGGAATTCCACCAGACAGACGTCATCATGGCTGGTGACAATCCGCGCACCGGTACCGGAGGCCAGCACGCGCTCAATGCGCGTGGAGCCCTGTTCCGGCGTATAGCTGCAGCGTAACTGCAGATCGATATCGCTGGCGGAGACCGGCTGCAGCGTGCGGGCATGGAGCACCGGCGCGGCCAGGCGCGCCAGCTCGCTGGCTTCATCCAGACGCAGCAGCGGCAGCAGACAGGCGTCTTTGACCTTACGTGGATCCGCGCTGTACACCCCGGCGACGTCGCTCCAGATGGTGACGCGAGAGGCGCCCGCCAGCGCACCGATCTGCGTGGCGGAGTAGTCAGACCCGTTACGGCCCAGCAGGACGGTTTCTCCGGCCTGGTTGCGGGAGATAAAGCCGGTCACCACCAGACGTTTATTAGGATGCTGCGCCATCAGCTGCTGCAGCAGTGGATAAGATAATCCCTCATCCACCTGCGGCTGCGCGGCGCGTTCCGCGCGCAGGAAAGCGCGGGCGTCAAGCCAGGCGGCTTCCATACCCAGCTGGTTGAGGACCGCCGCCATCAGGCGTGCGGACCAAACTTCCCCATGGCCGACCACTTCCGCATAAACGGCTTCGGTAACCCCGCCGTCCAGCAGGCCTGCCAGACGCTCAAGGTCGTGGATAAAAGCGGCGATCAACGTATCCGCCGCCGCTGGCTCCAGTAAACCGCCAATCAGCTCGGTGTGATAGCGGCGAAGCGACTGCTGGACCTGATGCGCAGCGAGGCGATCGCTCTGGCTAAGTTTAAGCCAGCTGATCAGCTGGTTGGTGGTGCTGCCAGCGGCAGAGACGACCATCATGTCCCCCGCCTGCGAATACTCTGTCATGATCCCCGCGACGCGCAGGTAACATTTCGCATCCGCTAAACTACTCCCACCAAATTTGTGCAGCTGACGACCCTTCGCCCCTGCCTGCGCAATCACACTCATCTTTATTCCTCGTTTGCTGCCCGGAAGCCATTTTCCAGGTCGGCAATTAAATCTTCACCATCTTCAATACCGGTTGAAATACGCAGGAGCGTTTCTGAAATTCCGGCGGCGGCACGCGCTTCAGGCGCCATGCCGGCATGCGTCATGGTTGCCGCATGGGAAATCAGGCTTTCAACGCCCCCCAGCGATTCCGCCAGTGTAAACAGCGACAGCCCGCTCAGGAAACGGCGCAGCGTCTGCTCGTCACCGTCCAGCTCGAAGCTTAACATTGCGCCAAAACCTTTTTGCTGACGCGCCGCAATTTCATGCCCCTGGTTTTCCGGCAGCGACGGATGATACAGCTTTTTCACCAGCGGCTGGGTTTTCAGATACTCAACGATCGCCAGGGCATTACGCTGCGCCACTTCCATACGCGGAGACAGCGTCCGCAAACCGCGCAGCAGCAGGTAGCTATCGAAGGCGCTGCCGGTGACGCCAATATTATTCGCCCACCATGCCAGTTCGGTGACAGTCGCCGGATCTTTGGCAATCACCACCCCGGCCACCACATCGGAGTGGCCATTCAGGTATTTAGTACAGGAATGCAACACCAGATCGGCACCCAGCGCCAGCGGGTTTTGCAGCGCCGGGCTCAGGAAGGTGTTATCGACCACGCTGATCGCCCCGGCCTCGCGCGCCAGGCCGCAGATTTTCGCAATATCCACCACCCGCAGCAATGGATTACTTGGGCTTTCCACCAGCACCAGCTTCGGTTTTTCCGCCAGCGCTGCCCGCAGCGCCTGCTCATCGTTTTGATCGACGAACTGAACGCGATAGCAGCCGCGCTTCGCCAGGCTGTCGAACAGACGGTAGCTGCCGCCGTAGCAGTCGTGCGGCGCCACCAGCAGATCGCCCGGTTTAAGGAACACCGTCGTCACCAGCAGGATCGCCGACATTCCGGTATTGGTCAGCACCGCGCCGGCGCCGCCCTCCAGCTCCGCTAAGGCGCGCTGCACCACATCGCGCGTCGGGTTGCCGCGACGGGAATAATCGTGGGCGCGAGGTTCGTTAAAGCCGGTGAAATTATAGGTGCTGGAAAGGTGGATCGGCGGGACAACGCAACCGTACTGCTCGTCGTCATTTAAACCGCTACGCACTGCGATGGTGGCCTGTTTACGCGTCATGTTGGGAAGTTCCTGGGCTGAGTCGGTGAAAAGTCAGGCTCCAGAGTAATCATTGTCACAATAGACGTCAATACATCTGGACATCTAAACTTCTTTGCGTATAGATTGAGCAAAGTGCAAATAGCCGTTAAAATTATATGCATTAGCGCACGCCGACGGCGGCTTATCTCATGTCAGAAAGCCCGCGCATACGGTAAACTACGCGCAATTATAGCCCGGGCGGAATATTCTGGCCCTTCACTAATAAACAGAGGATTAAGGTATCTCATGGCTGAATGGAGCGGCGAATATATCAGCCCATACGCTGAGCACGGTAAGAAGAGTGAACAAGTAAAGAAAATTACGGTTTCCATTCCTCTGAAGGTGTTAAAAATCCTCACCGATGAACGCACGCGTCGTCAGGTGAATAACCTGCGTCATGCAACCAACAGCGAACTGCTGTGCGAAGCATTCCTGCATGCCTTTACCGGACAACCGTTGCCTAACGATGAAGACCTGCGTAAAGAGCGCAGCGATGAGATCCCGGAAGCGGCAAAAGCGATTATGCGTGAACTGGGGATCGACCCGGATACGTGGGAATACTGAGACGATAAAAAGGGCGGAAGCAATCTTCCGCCCTTTTTCTTTCCCGCCCAGGCAGGCGAGAGAGACAAAAAAGCCGCCCTGAGGCGGCTTTTTCTGGCAACTTACTTGCTGCCCGGGATGCTGAAGCGCTTGTTGAAGCGGTCAACACGGCCACCGGTAGCAACATCACGCTGTTTGCCGGTGAAGAACGGGTGGCATTTGCCGCACACGTCGAGGTTCAGGTCGTGACCAACGGTGGAGCGGATTTTCATGACATTACCGCAAGAACAGGTAGCAGTAATTTCGTCGTAATTTGGGTGAATACCTTTTTTCATGGGAGAACCTCAGTTAAGGCCGCGTCGCTCTTCCAGCCCTAACGCCAGACACCACGCGATATTAGTAATTTCCCGTCGCCTTCTACGCTGCTGACAGCGTGAAGCACGCGGTAATGGTCAATCTTCAATGCGATATAAAGCGCATCAAAGGCGGCGAATCATACAGAATTTGACCAGCATATGCAAACTGATCCGCGCCGCCTTATCGTAATGTGTATACTATCCCGCCAGATTTCAAGTCAGGAAGATGACATGTCCGTCGCCCACGTTGCCCTACCCGTTCCGCTACCGCGCACTTTTGACTACCTGCTGCCTGAAGGCATGGCGGTCAAAGCGGGCTGTCGGGTGCGGGTGCCGTTCGGCAAACAGGAGCGGATCGGCATTGTCGCGGCGGTGAGCGAGCGCAGCGAACTGCCGCTGGATGAGCTAAAACCGGTCGCCGAAGCGCTGGACGACGAGCCGGTCTTCTCCACGACTGTCTGGCGACTGCTGATGTGGGCGGCTGAGTATTACCATCACCCGATCGGCGATGTGCTGTTCCATGCATTACCCGTTATGCTGCGCCAGGGCAAACCCGCCAGCGCCACGCCGCTGTGGTACTGGTTCGCCACCGAGCAGGGGCAGGTTGTCGACCTTAACGGCCTGAAACGCTCCCGGAAGCAGCAGCAGGCGCTGGCGGCGCTGCGCCAGGGTAAAATCTGGCGTCATCAGGTTGGCGAACTGGAATTCAATGAAGCGGCGCTGCAGGCGCTGCGCGGCAAAGGGCTGGCGGAGCTGGCCTGCGAAGCGCCCGCCCTCACCGACTGGCGCAGCGCGTATTCGGTTGCCGGCGAACGCCTGCGCCTGAATACCGAGCAGGCCACCGCCGTCGGGGCGATCCACAGCGCCGCCGATCGTTTCTCCGCCTGGCTGCTGGCGGGTATTACCGGCTCCGGGAAAACGGAAGTCTATTTGAGCGTGCTGGAGAATGTGCTGGCGCAGGGGCGCCAGGCGCTGGTGATGGTGCCGGAGATCGGCCTGACGCCGCAAACCATCGCCCGATTTCGCCAGCGCTTTAACGCGCCGGTGGAAGTGCTGCACTCCGGGCTCAATGACAGCGAACGTCTCTCGGCCTGGCTGAAGGCGAAAAATGGCGAAGCGGCCATTGTGATCGGCACCCGCTCCTCGCTGTTTACCCCATTTAAAGATCTCGGCGTCATCGTCATCGACGAAGAGCATGACAGCTCCTACAAGCAGCAGGAAGGCTGGCGCTACCATGCCCGCGACCTGGCGGTATGGCGCGCCCACAGCGAGCAGATCCCGATAATTCTCGGCTCGGCGACGCCGGCGCTGGAGACTCTGCATAACGTCCGCCAGGGTAAATACCGCCAGTTAACCTTAAGCAAACGCGCGGGCAATGCGCGCCCGGCCCAGCAGCACGTGCTCGATCTCAAAGGGCAACCGCTGCAGGCGGGCCTGTCTCCCGCGCTGATTAGCCGTATGCGCCAGCACCTGCAAGCGGATAACCAGGTGATCCTGTTTCTTAACCGCCGCGGCTTTGCGCCAGCGCTGCTGTGCCACGATTGCGGCTGGATAGCGGAATGCCCGCGCTGCGACAGTTACTATACGTTGCACCAGGCGCAGCACCATCTGCGCTGCCACCATTGCGACAGCCAGCGCCCGATCCCGCGCCAGTGTCCTTCCTGCGGCTCCACGCATCTGGTGCCGGTAGGGATCGGCACCGAGCAGCTGGAGCAGGCCCTGGCGCCGCTGTTCCCTGAGGTGCCTATCTCGCGTATCGACCGCGATACCACCAGCCGCAAAGGAGCGCTGGAGGAGCATCTCGCCGCCGTCCATCGCGGCGGGGCGCGTATTCTGATTGGCACCCAAATGCTGGCCAAAGGGCACCACTTCCCGGACGTCACTCTCGTCTCCCTACTGGATGTCGACGGGGCGCTGTTTTCCGCTGATTTCCGCTCCGCAGAGCGTTTCGCTCAGCTTTATACCCAGGTCTCCGGACGAGCGGGCCGGGCAGGAAAACAGGGCGAGGTCATTCTTCAAACCCACCATCCGGAACACCCTCTACTGCAGACCCTGCTGTATAAAGGCTACGACGCCTTTGCCGAACAGGCGCTGGCAGAGCGGCGGACGATGCAGCTGCCGCCGTGGACCAGCCATGTGCTGATTCGTGCGGAAGACCATAACAACCAGCAGGCGCCGCTGTTTTTACAGCAACTGCGCAATCTGCTGCAGGCCAGCCCGCTGGCCGACGATAAACTGTGGGTGCTCGGTCCGGTTCCGGCGCTGGCGCCGAAGCGCGGTGGACGCTGGCGGTGGCAAATATTGCTGCAGCATCCTTCGCGGGTGCGCCTGCAGCATATCGTCAGCGGTACGCTGGCGCTGATTAACACGCTGCCGGAGGCGAGAAAAGTGAAGTGGGTACTGGATGTCGATCCTATTGAAGGGTAAGGCTTCTCTTGCGAGCCGGATCGAAAAATTCAGCAAGCATCACGTTTTTCATGAAAATTCTGTAACTCACTGCTGCGACTATCTGATAAAAATGATGCAGCAGTTAGCGCCCAAGGGAAATGCCAGCGCCATTCAGCGAGGAGAAACCAGGTGAAGCCCAAAAAACAAGTGGTTGCCGCCACCATGAAAGACGTCGCCCTCAAGGCAAACGTTTCCACGGCAACCGTGTCCCGAGCGTTGATGAACCCTGATAAGGTGTCGCAAGCCACCCGTAACCGGGTCGAGCAGGCGGCGCTGGAAGTCGGCTATTTACCGCAGTCGCTCGGACGCAATATGAAGCGCAACGAATCGCGGACGATCCTCGTGATCGTCCCGGATATCTGCGATCCCTTCTTTAGTGAAGTGATCCGCGGTATTGAAGTCACTGCCGCCGAGCACGGCTATCTGGTGTTAATCGGCGATTGCGCCCACCAGAATCAGAAAGAAAAAACCTTTATCGACCTTATCATCACCAAGCAGATCGACGGCATGGTGCTGCTCAGTTCGCGCCTGCCGTTCGACGCCAGCGTGGAAGAGCAGCGCAATTTGCCGCCGATGGTCATGTCGAACGAGTTCGCGCCGGAGCTGGAGCTACCCACCGTCCACATCGATAACCTGACGGCAGCCTTTAACGCGGTGAATTATCTCCATGAGCTGGGACACCAGCGTATCGGCTGTATCGCCGGCCCGGAAGATATGCCGCTGTGCCATTATCGCCTGCAGGGCTATGTGCAGGCGCTGCGCCGCTGCGGTATCACCGTCGATCCGCACTATATCGCTCGCGGCAACTTTACCTTCGAAGCCGGCGCCAATGCGCTGGAGCAGTTGCTGTCGCAGCCGATACCGCCTACCGCCGTCTTCTGCCATAGCGATGTAATGGCGCTGGGCGCCTTATCGCTGGCGAAACGCCGCGGCCTGAAGGTGCCGGACGACCTGTCAATTGTCGGCTTCGATAACATCGCGTTGTCTGAATTTTGCGACCCGCCGTTGACCACGGTTTCACAGCCACGGTTTGATATCGGCCGTGAAGGAATGCTGCTATTACTGGAGCAAATGCAGGGGCATAACGTGAACAGCGGCTCGCGTCTGCTCGATTGCGAACTGATTGTTCGCGGCAGTACGCAAAAAATCAGACGATAACCATCAGGCTTTCGGGCCTGCTCTTCTGGTCAAAGGCCCGCCGCTTAAGTAACATGGCGGGCTGACGAACGAATATAAGACAGCGAAACGATAGTGGCACAACGAGATTATGTACGCCGCAGCCAACCGGCTTCTTCGCGGCGCAAAAAGAGCACGACCCGAAGCTCAAGGAATAAGCAAAGCAGCCTTCCGGCAATTTCACCGGCGATGGTGGCGATCGCGGCGGCTGTGCTGGTGGCCTTTATCGGTGGCCTCTATTTCATTACGCACCATAAGAAAGAAGAAGCGGAAGCGATGCAAAATCGCCAGGCCGCCGGCAACGGCTTGCCGCCCAAACCGGAAGAGCGCTGGCGCTATATTAAAGAGCTGGAAAGCCGCCAGCCGGGTGTTCGCGCGCCAACCGAACCGACCGCCGGTGGCGAAGTCATGAAACCGGAACAGCTGACCGACGAGCAGCGCCAGCTGCTCGCCCAGATGCAGGCCGATATGCGCCAGCAGCCAACCCAGTTGACCGAAGTGCCGTGGAACGAACAAACGCCGGCGCAGCGCCAGCAGACGCTGCAGCGTCAGCGTTTAGCACAGCAGCAACAGCAGGCGCAACAGCAGCAGTGGACGCAAACTCAGCCGCAGGCCGTTCAACAGCAGCCGCGCGTCCAGCAGCCGAAGCCGGTTCAGCAGCAACAGCCGAAGCAGACCGCGTCGAACCAGCAGCCGTATCAGGATCTGCTGCAGACGCCGGCGCATACCAATACCACGCAGCCGCGTACCCAGGCCGCGGCGCCAGTGACTCGCGTGGAAGAAACGCCGAAAACGACCGCCGAGAAGAAAGACGATCGTAGCTGGATGATCCAGTGCGGCTCCTTTAAGGGCGCTGAGCAGGCCGAAAGCGTCCGCGCTCAGCTGGCTTTTGAAGGGTTTGCTTCGCACATCACCACTAACAACGGCTGGAACCGCGTGGTCATTGGCCCGCTGAAAGGCAAAGAAAGCGCCAACGAGATGATCACCCGCCTGAAGATGGCCGGACACGCGAACTGCATTCGTCTCGCCGCCAGGGGTTGAAACCCTCAAAATCCCCCCCATCTATAATTGCATTCGGCCCCGCGAACAGCGCGGGGCCCCTGTTCCGCTTTTGCAACCAAGGGGTCTGCTCGTGACTACAATTGTAAGTGTTCGCCGTAACGGCCATGTTGTTATTGCCGGTGATGGCCAGGCCACGCTGGGCAACACCGTGATGAAGGGCAACGTGAAAAAAGTGCGTCGTCTGTACAACGATAAAGTGATTGCCGGTTTTGCTGGCGGCACTGCTGATGCCTTCACGCTGTTCGAACTGTTTGAACGTAAACTGGAAATGCACCAGGGCCATCTGGTGAAGGCCGCCGTTGAGCTGGCCAAAGACTGGCGAACCGATCGGATGTTGCGCAAGCTGGAAGCGCTGCTGGCCGTCGCAGACGAAAACGCGTCGCTCATCATCACCGGTAACGGCGACGTGGTACAGCCAGAAAACGATTTGATTGCTATCGGCTCCGGCGGTCCTTACGCCCAGGCCGCGGCCCGCGCGCTGCTGGAAAATACCGATATGGGCGCGCGCGACATCGCCGAGAAAGCGTTGGATATTGCAGGTGATATCTGCATCTATACCAACCATTTCCACACCATCGAAGAATTACCTTCTAAAGCGTAAGGATCTCCCATGTCTGAAATGACCCCACGCGAAATTGTCAGCGAACTGGACAAACACATTATCGGCCAGGACGCCGCCAAGCGTTCTGTTGCTATCGCCCTGCGTAACCGCTGGCGCCGGATGCAGCTTAACGAAGAGCTGCGTCATGAAGTCACGCCGAAAAACATTCTGATGATCGGCCCAACCGGCGTCGGTAAAACCGAGATTGCCCGTCGTCTGGCAAAACTGGCCAACGCGCCGTTTATTAAAGTTGAAGCGACCAAGTTCACCGAAGTGGGCTATGTCGGTAAAGAAGTGGACTCGATCATCCGCGATCTGACCGACGCAGCGATCAAAATGGTGCGCATGCAGTCCATCGATAAAAACCGTTACCGCGCGGAAGAGCTGGCGGAAGAGCGCGTGCTTGACGTGCTGATCCCTCCGGCGAAAAACAACTGGGGCCAGGCTGAACAGCCGCAGGAACCCTCTGCTGCGCGCCAGGCGTTCCGCAAGAAACTGCGTGAAGGCCAGCTGGACGATAAAGAGATTGAAATCGATCTCGCTGCGGCGCCGATGGGCGTTGAAATCATGTCCCCTCCGGGCATGGAAGAGATGACCAGCCAGCTGCAGTCCATGTTCCAGAACCTCGGCGGCCAGAAGCAGAAACCGCGTAAGCTGAAAATCAAAGACGCGATGAAGCTGCTGATTGAAGAAGAAGCGGCCAAACTGGTCAACCCGGAAGAGCTGAAGCAGGAAGCCATTGACGCGGTAGAGCAGCACGGTATCGTCTTTATCGATGAAATCGACAAAATCTGTAAGCGCGGCGGCAACACTTCCGGCCCGGATGTGTCTCGTGAAGGCGTACAGCGCGACCTGCTGCCGCTGGTGGAAGGCTGCACCGTCTCCACCAAGCACGGGATGGTGAAAACCGACCACATCCTGTTTATCGCCTCCGGCGCGTTCCAGGTGGCCAGCCCGTCCGATCTGATCCCTGAGCTGCAGGGGCGTCTGCCGATCCGCGTTGAGCTGAAAGCGCTGACCACCCATGACTTCGAGCGCATCCTGACCGAGCCGAATGCCTCCATCACCGTGCAGTACAAAGCGCTGATGGCGACCGAAGGGGTGAATATCGAATTCACCGAAGACGGTATCAAGCGTATCGCCCAGGCCGCGTGGCAGGTAAACGAAACCACCGAGAACATCGGTGCGCGTCGCCTGCACACCGTGCTGGAGCGTCTGGTGGAAGATATCTCCTATGATGCCAGCGAGATGAACGGCCAGACCGTCACTATCGATGCCGAATATGTGAGTAAACACCTGGATGTTCTGGTGGCAGATGAAGATCTGAGCCGTTTTATCCTATAATCCGGTGCAATGCATTTTCATCACTGTTGATGGGGGCTATCGCCCCCATTTTTATTGGCTAAAATAACTATGACTGATATCAGCCGTTCACAGGCGTGGCTGGAAAGCCTGCGTCCTAAAACGTTACCGCTGGCATTTGCCGCGATTATTGTTGGCACCGTCCTTGCCTGGGAGCAGGGCCATTTTGATCCCTGGGTTGCCCTGCTGGCGCTGATCACCGCCGGCTTGCTGCAAATTCTTTCCAACCTCGCCAATGACTACGGCGACGCGGTTAAGGGGAGCGATAAACCGGATCGCATCGGGCCGCTGCGCGGGATGCAGAAAGGGGTGATTACCCCCCAGCAGATGAAGCGCGCCCTGATCGTCACCGTCGTACTCATCTGCCTGTTTGGTCTGGCGCTGCTGTGCGCCGCCTGGCAGAGCGTCGGCGATTTCATCGGCTTCCTCGCCCTGGGAGGCCTGTCTATCGTGGCCGCCATCACCTACACGGTGGGCACCCGTCCGTATGGATATATTGGTCTGGGTGATATCTCAGTACTCGTTTTCTTCGGCTGGCTGAGCGTCCTCGGCAGCTGGTATCTGCAAGCCCATAATGTGGAAGCGGCCATTTTTCTGCCGGCGACAGCCTGCGGTCTGCTGGCGACCGCCGTGCTAAACATCAATAATCTGCGCGATATCGACAGCGACCGGCAGAACGGGAAGAACACCCTCGCCGTGCGCCTGGGCCCGGTCAATGCCCGCCGCTATCATGCCTGCCTGCTGCTCGGCGCCCTGCTGTGTCTGGCGCTATTTAACCTGCTGGCGCTGCATTCAGCCTGGGGCTGGCTGTTTATTCTCGCCACGCCGCTGCTGGTGAAACAGGCGCGCTACGTCCTGCGCGAATCCGATCCGCTGGCGATGCGGCCAATGCTCGAAAAGACGGTCAAAGGGGCCTTACTGACCAACCTGCTGTTTGTTATCGGAATTATTGCCAGTAAGCTGATGGCTTAACTGACAAATATCAATTAACAATTGATGATTTTGCCAACAATGCGATTCGCGGGATATACTAAAAACTCTCGCAGCAACTGAACGTTAAGCCTATGAAATACGATACTTCCGAGCTTTGTGACATCTACCAGGAAGATGTCAACGTCGTGGAACCGCTGTTCTCTAACTTTGGAGGACGGTCGTCGTTTGGTGGACAGATCATTACGGTTAAATGTTTCGAGGATAACGGGTTGCTCTACGATCTGCTCGAGCAGAATGGCCGTGGTCATATTCTCCTGATCGACGGCGGCGGCTCAGTACGACGCGCGTTAATTGACGCTGACCTGGCGCGTCTGGCCGTCCAGAATGAATGGGAAGGGTTGGTGGTCTATGGCGCGGTGCGCCAGGTTGACGACCTTGAGGAACTGGACATTGGTATTCAGGCGCTGGCGGCTATTCCGGTCGGCGCGGCTGGCGAAGGCATCGGCGAAAGCGACGTGCGCGTCAATTTCGGCGGGGTGACTTTCTTCTCCGGCGACCATCTGTATGCCGATAACACCGGGATGATCCTGTCGGAAGACCCGCTGGATATCGAATAAACCTTCCGCCATAAAAAAGGCCTTCTCCATGAGAAGGCCTTTTGTTTATCCGGCGCGTAACTTAGTACAGTTTCTTCGCGCAATCCAGCCAGTCGTTCTTGAACGGACGCTTCATGTTCTCGATGGCATCGATGATGTCGTGGTGCACCAGCTTCTCGTTCTGGATGCCGACGCAACGGCCGCCATGGCCCTGCAGCAGCAGCTCAATCGCATAGGCGCCCATGCGGGAAGCCAGGATGCGGTCGTAAGGAACCGGGGAACCGCCGCGCTGAATGTGGCCGAGGACGGTGGCGCGAGTTTCACGGCCAGTCTCTTTCTCGATGTAGCTTGCCAGCTCGTCAACGTCGCACATGTGCTCGGTGATGGCCACGATAGCGTGTTTTTTCCCTTTCGCGATACCGGCTTTGATTTCTGCCACCAGATCGTCACGGGTATATTCCACTTCAGGCACCATGATGAACTCACAGCCGCCGGCAATCGCCGCCGCCAGGGTCAGGTCGCCACAGTAACGGCCCATCACTTCCACCACGGAGATACGCTGGTGCGAAGAGGAGGTGTCGCGCAAACGGTCAATCGCTTCCACCACGGTGCTCAGGGCGGTGAAAAAGCCGATGGTGTAGTCAGTGCCTTTGATATCGTTGTCGATAGTGCCTGGCAGACCGATGCACGGGAAGCCCATCTCGGTCAGGCGCATCGCCCCCATATAGGACCCGTCACCACCGATAACCACCAGCGCGTCCAGGCCGCGCTTCTTCATGTTTTCGATAGCCACAGCGCGAATGTGTTCTTCGCGGAATTCCGGGAAGCGAGCGGAGCCCAGGAAGGTGCCGCCGCGGTTGATCATGTCGGAAACGCTGTAACGGTCGAGCTGAACCATACGGTCTTCATACAATCCGAGGTAACCGTCATAGATTCCAAAAACTTCCAGACCTTCCGTTAATGCCGCGCGCACCACGCCACGAATTGCTGCGTTCATGCCCGGCGCATCACCGCCACTTGTCAACACACCGATTTTCTTAATCATGACTACCTCTGAACTTAGGAAGCAAAAAATAATTCTGTTGCCTGAAGCGCTCCCTCACCAGGAGTGCACGACGCTAATGACAATAGTATATCAAACGCCTCAAGCTGAATTGATTCAGGTCAGACCAAACGGCGGTAATTTATACAAAAAATGCCGATCTGCCCCACATTTTTACATCGAGTTTACAGACTATAACCTAACGCTCAAAAAAGCCCTGCTGCGCCGCTGGCACCACAGAACTGGGATCCTGATGGATAATGACATCAGAACCCGGGAAACGGCGCAGAATCGCCTGCTCCACCTGGTCTGCAATCACGTGGGCTTGCACCAGCGGGAGGTTATCTTCCATTTCCAAATGAATCTGAATAAAGCGGGTCGGCCCTGACTGCCGCGTTCGTAGATCGTGCGCCCCGCGGATACCGGGCCATGCGGTCACGATGGTGATAATGTCCTGACGCTCCTCGTCAGGCAAGGCGCGGTCGAGTAGTGACTGAACCGCCTCATAGCCCATCCGCAGCGCGCTATATAAAATATAGATGCCAATTCCTAAGGCAAACAACGCATCGGCGCGATGCCAGCCATACCAGGAGAGGCCCAGCGCCACCAGAATGGCGCCGTTCATCATAACATCAGACTGATAATGAAGCATATCCGCCCGCACCGCCTGGCTCTGGGTTTTTCGCACCACCCAGCGCTGGAAGGTCACCAGCGCCAGCGTGCTGAACAGGGCGATCAACGTGACGACGACACCAACGCCAGCGGCCTGCAGCGGCTCCGGACGCACCAGGTGCTGAATGCCGGTGAGAAACAGAAACAGCGCCGAGCCGGAGATAAACATGCTTTGCGCCAGCGCCGCCAGCGATTCCGCTTTGCCATGGCCAAAGGTATGTTCTTCATCAGCAGGTTGCAGCGAATAACGAACCACCAGCAGGTTGGTCAGCGAGGCGGCAATATCCACCAGCGAATCCACCAGCGCAGCCAGAATACTGACTGAACCGGTATACCACCACGCAAAAATTTTGATCAAAAGTAACGCGGAGGCCATGGCTGTCGCCGCGATAGCGGCGCGGCTGACCAACCGGCCATAAGATTGATTCATATAGGCTCCTTCTCCTGCAATGCGCTTAGTATAACCCGAACTTGTGACGCTCACGGGATAGGCGAAGGAGTTGATTTACCGTAAAAAGGGCAAAAAAAAACCCCCACATCATGTGGGGGAAGACAGGGATGGTGTCTATGGCAAGGAAAACAGGGTTTGTTACTGGGGTTGCAGGGTGTTGCTACTACTCGAAAGCATCATCGCTGAGCCTTTCTGCATCCTTGCAACCTCACGCAACTGATCCATACGCTGCTGGTGCTTAGCATTTAAAACCGCTTGCTGCTCTGGCGTAAGCAGGTGATACATCTGGTTGCGGACCTTAGCCATTTCGACCTGGCGGGCAACCTGTTCCTGCGCCATCTTTTCTGCCTGAGCGCGCACAGCGTTTTCATCAAAATTTTCTGCGGTGACAAGGCGATGCATTGTCTCCATTTCGCTAACATTAACGGGGAGCCTGTCGTGGCGTGCCCGTTGCATAAGATCCCGTAACTGCTGACGTTGCTGCTCGGTTAAACTTATGCCGTCAAACATATGGCTTTGGCTACCGCGCTGTCCCCCGTCGTCTCCGGGGAGCCAGTTAACGCTGGTAACGACTTCAGCGGCCTGGCTATATGCACTTAGCGCCAGCGTTGAGGCCATGACGGCAGCGATAACATTGCGCATCACATACTCCCAAAACGTTTGTGTCGCGATTCAACGAGAGACAGTCTACGATTCAGGCTGCAAACATGCGTCAGGGGGTGTAAAACAAAGTAAAGTCATGGATTAGCGGGCCTTGATGACGTAATTTCTGCCTCGGAGGTATTTAAAAGATGAATAAAATCCTGTTAGTTGATGATGACCGGGAGCTCACCTCCCTGTTAAAAGAGCTGCTCGATATGGAAGGTTTTAACGTGCTGGTGGCCCATGATGGGGAACAGGCGCTGGCCCTTCTGGACGACAGCGTTGATTTATTGCTGCTCGACGTGATGATGCCGAAGAAAAACGGTATCGATGCGCTGAAAGAGCTGCGTCAGACACACCAGACTCCGGTTATCATGCTAACAGCGCGCGGGAGCGAGCTGGATCGCGTTCTCGGCCTCGAACTGGGCGCGGATGACTATTTGCCTAAACCATTTAACGATCGCGAGCTGGTGGCCCGTATACGCGCGATTCTGCGTCGTTCCCACTGGAGCGAGCAGCAGCAGACGACCGAAGCCGGATCGCCAACGCTGGAAGTGGATGCCTTAAGTCTCAATCCGGGCCGTCAGGAAGCCAATTTCGACGGTCAGACGCTGGAGCTCACCGGTACCGAGTTCACCCTGCTCTATCTGTTAGCGCAGCATCTCGGCCAGGTGGTGTCCCGTGAGCATTTAAGTCAGGAAGTGTTAGGCAAGCGCCTGACGCCGTTCGACCGCGCTATCGATATGCATATTTCCAATCTGCGGCGTAAGCTGCCGGAGCGTAAAGATGGTCATCCGTGGTTTAAAACGCTGCGTGGTCGCGGGTATCTGATGGTTTCCGCTTCATGATTGGAAGTTTGACTGCACGCATCTTCGCCATCTTCTGGCTCACGCTGGCGCTGGTGTTGATGCTGGTGCTGATGTTGCCCAAACTGGATTCCCGGCAGATGACCGAGCTGCTGGAAAGCGAGCAGCGTCAGGGCATTATGATCGAACAGCACGTCGAGGCCGAGCTGGCGACCGATCCGCCAAACGACCTGATGTGGTGGCGCCGTCTGTTTCGCGCCATCGATAAATGGGCGCCACCGGGACAACGCCTGCTGCTGGTGACCAGCGAAGGCCGCGTGATCGGCGCAGAACGCAACGAGATGCAGATCATTCGTAACTTTATCGGCCAGGCCGATAATGCCGATCATCCGCAGAAAAAACGCTATGGCCGCCTGGAAATGGTGGGCCCGTTTTCCGTCAGGGACGGCGAGGATAACTATCAGCTCTATCTGATTCGTCCCGCCAGCACCTCACAATCCGACTTTATCAACCTGCTGTTTGATCGACCATTGCTGCTGCTTATCGTCACGATGCTGGTCAGCGCCCCGCTGCTGCTGTGGCTGGCGTGGAGCCTGGCGAAACCGGCGCGTAAGCTGAAAAATGCCGCCGATGAAGTTGCCCAGGGTAACCTGCGGCAGCATCCGGAGCTGGAAGCCGGGCCGCAGGAGTTTTTAGCCGCTGGCGCCAGCTTTAACCAGATGGTCACCGCCCTGGAAAGGATGATGACCAGCCAGCAGCGGCTGCTGTCCGATATCTCGCACGAGCTGCGCACGCCGCTTACGCGCCTGCAGCTGGGTACCGCCCTGCTGCGCCGCCGCAGCGGTGAGAGCAAAGAGCTGGAGCGTATCGAAACCGAAGCGCACCGGCTGGACAGCATGATCAACGACCTGCTGGTGATGTCGCGCAATCAGGCGAAAAACGCCCTGGTCAGCGAGACGGTGAAAGCCAATCAGCTATGGGGGGAAGTGCTGGACAATGCGGCGTTTGAAGCCGAGCAGATGGGGAAATCTTTCACCGTTGAGTATCCGCCGGGCCCATGGCCGCTGTACGGTAACCCTAATGCGCTGGAAAGCGCGCTGGAGAATATCGTCCGCAACGCCCTGCGTTACTCGCACACGAAGATTTCCGTCAGCTTCTCGGTGGACAAAGACGGAATTACGGTTAACGTGGACGACGACGGCCCGGGCGTCAGCCCGGAGGATCGCGAACAGATTTTCCGGCCATTCTACCGAACCGACGAGGCGCGCGACCGCGAGTCCGGCGGTACCGGCCTGGGGCTGGCAATTGTCGAAACCGCTATTCAGCAGCACCGCGGCTGGGTGAAGGCCGACGACAGCCCGCTGGGTGGTCTGCGTTTAACAATCTGGCTGCCGTTGTATAAAAGAACCTGATGCTATCCCGGCTTACGCTGCGCTAAGCCGGGAGCTTCCCCGGAAATACGCAATAGGGGGGAATTATTTCCCCCATAATCTCCGCGAATTATCCTCGATCTTGCCGCTTAAACGCCGTTTCTGCATGGTTCTGCTCCAGCTCACCGACAGGCCCGCTGCCGACAATAAACGATGATACTGGTCATCATCAAACGGCATCTGCCAGGCAATCGCCCCGGCCTCATGAACACTGACATCACTCAGCCGGGAAACCAGCTTGAGCGGCGCATCGCTGGAAACTTGCCCTCCGGCAATCACCCGGTACAGCCAGCCGGTTTTTCCGCTGTTTTGCATCAGCTGAGCCATATCATTGATCGCAAAATGAAAGTTGAGCTTGAAGCACGGCGATCGCGGCTGGGTGACCTGAATCAGCGCGTCGCCCCAGCGAAAGATATCGCCGATATAGACGTTTTGCTCGGTAAGCCCGGTGGTGGAGAGGTTTTCGCCGAACGCCGGCGCACAGAACCGCTCGGCCTGCTGGGGGAAGTCACGGATCCAGTCGGCATAGTGTTCGCGCGGATAGTGGCACAGCGCGCGGTCCGGACCGCCGTGGATTTTTTTCTCCGCCTGCTCGTCCCCTTCGAGACCGCGTTCGCCAAGCAGCAGTTCGCCATCAACCTGGATTTTACCGATCGCGCTGGGGCGACTGCCCGCGTAATCCCTGATTTTGCCGATAAAGACATTCACCGGATAATGCATGGCTGCTCTCCTTGCTACAGATATAAAAAAAGCGAGTCATCAGACTCGCTTCTCTCTTAGCGCAATGCAACCTTATTTTTTGGCGGCAAAACGCGCTGCAGCTTCGTCCCAGTTCACCACGTCCCAGAAGGCTTTGATGTAGTCCGGACGACGGTTCTGGAATTTCAGGTAGTAAGCGTGTTCCCATACGTCCAGACCCAGGATCGGGTAGCCGGAAGCGCCGGAAATGGCTTCGCCCATCAGCGGGGAATCCTGGTTAGCCGTGGAGACAACGGCCAGTTTGTCACCTTTCAGTACCAGCCACGCCCAGCCAGAGCCGAAACGGGTCGCAGCGGCTTTTTCAAATTCCGCTTTGAAGTTGTCTACGGAGCCGAAATCGCGCTCGATAGCCGCTTTCAGATCGCCCTGCAGGGTAGTGCCGGTTTTCAGGCCTTTCCAGAACAGGCTGTGGTTCGCGTGGCCGCCCGCGTTGTTACGCAGTACGGTTTTTTTGTCAGCCGGCAGCTGATCCAGTTTGGTGATCAGCTCTTCAGCGGACAGGTTAGCGAACTCCGGCAGGCTTTCCAGCGCGGCGTTGGCGTTGTTCACATAGGTCTGGTGGTGTTTAGTGTGATGGATCTCCATCGTCTGCTTGTCGAAGTGCGGTTCCAGAGCATCGTAAGCGTACGGCAGGGATGGCAGGGTATAGCTCATAATCATCTCCATTATTGTCGAGCGGCTCAAGTGTTAACGCCGCGTAAGCAGTTTGTCCATTATAGTTAATTAAATGGTATTGAAAATGCTTATCAATGCCGTATTTTTCATATGGATATAACCAGAAGAAATACCCGCCGTTTTGTGATGTAGAACAACTAATTAAGTCAGTAGTTGCCAGGGTTCGCCATCCTGTGGCAAGGACTTGAAGGCGGCCAAAGCGGCCAATTTTTACACTCATCACATCGGAAGCCGCCGTCTCCGATAAAAAAAGATGAGGATAAAATCAATGAACCACGCGATTACGATGGGTATTTTTTGGCATTTGATAGGAGCCGCCAGTGCCGCCTGTTTCTATGCCCCGTTCAAGAAAGTAAAACACTGGTCGTGGGAAACCATGTGGTCGGTTGGTGGGATTGTCTCCTGGCTGATCCTGCCCTGGGCCATCAGCGCCACGCTGTTACCCGATTTCTGGGCCTACTACCGCTCTTTTAGCGCCTCCACGCTGCTGCCGGTCTTTCTGTTCGGCGCCATGTGGGGCATCGGTAATATTAACTATGGCCTGACCATGCGCTATCTCGGCATGTCGATGGGGATTGGCATCGCCATTGGTATCACGCTGATTGTCGGCACGCTGATGACGCCCATTATTAACGGTCAGTTTGCAGTGCTGATGCACACCCAGGGCGGTCAAATGACGCTGCTCGGCGTGCTGGTGGCGGTGATTGGCGTCGGCATCGTCACCCGCGCGGGCCAGTTGAAAGAGCGTAAAATGGGCATTAAAGCCGAAGAGTTCAATCTGAAGAAAGGGCTTCTGCTGGCGGTGATGTGCGGCATCTTCTCGGCAGGGATGTCGTTCGCGATGAACGCCGCCAAACCGATGCATGATGCCGCCGCAGCGCTCGGCGTCGACCCGCTGTACGCTGCGCTGCCAAGCTATGTAGTCATTATGGGCGGCGGGGCGCTGGTCAATCTTGGCTTCTGCTTTATTCGTCTGGCGAAAGTGAAGAACCTGTCAGTCAAAGCCGATTTCTCGCTGGCAAAACCGCTTATCATCAGCAACCTTCTGCTCTCCGCCCTCGGCGGTCTGATGTGGTATCTCCAGTTCTTCTTCTATGCCTGGGGCCACGCCAGCATTCCGGCGCAGTATGACTATATGAGCTGGATGCTGCACATGAGCTTCTACGTGCTGTGCGGCGGAGTGGTGGGCCTGGTACTGAAGGAGTGGAACAATGCCGGCCGCCGTCCGGTGAGCGTCCTGAGCCTCGGCTGCGTGGTGATTATCATCGCCGCCAATATCGTCGGTCTGGGAATGGCCAGTTAACCATCGGGTCATCAGACAGACAATAACGGCCTTCAGGCGGCGGCGCGACTGCGCTGCCGCCACTGCCCCGGCGACATGCCGATTTCCCGGCTAAAAACCACCGAAAAGTAGTTACTGTCCTCAAAGCCGCACTGCATGGCGATATCGCCGATTAAGCGCTCGGTATGCTGCAGCAGGTACTGCGCGTGGCAGATCCGCAGCTGGCGTAAATAGTGATTGATGGTCATCCCGGTTTGCTGGCGGAACTGCTGACGAAGCGCCCGCTCGCTGCCGCCCTCTTGCTCGCAGAAACGCTCCAGAACAAAGGGGCGGCTAAGGCTGGCCGCCAGCGCGGCCAGCAGTTTGTCGAGCAATGCTTCGCGCTGCGTCGCCGCCGGATCATCCGTCGCGTAGCGATGGCGCTGCAGCGTCAGCGCCAGCTGGGCAAACAGCAGCTCAGCCATCGCATTTCCCTGCGCGTCGCGCCGGGCGCACTCATGCTCAAGCTGGCTAATCACCTGGCGCGCCTGAGCCATACCGGTGCTGCCCATGCGCCAGTGGGGCTTCCACGGCGTGCCGAAAAGGCCAGGGATCGCCCCGGCCCAGTCGAAATTGAGCTGCAGCCGCTCCGGGCAATAGATGATGTTCTGCAGAACGAGATCGTTAACGGAAGCATAGGAGTGTTTATCTTCGGCGCGAATATAGAACAGATCGCCGCGGGTAATGCGCCAGGGGCGATCGTTAAGGACGTGCAGCCCGTTGCCCCGCCACACCAGCACCAGCTCGCAGAACTCATGGGTATGTTCGGCAAAGACATTTTGCGGATAGCGGTCGGCCACCGCCACCGCCTGCGTGGCGGAAGGGAAAAACTCCTCTTTACGTAGAATCAGACCGGCCACGGCTCACACTCCAAACGCGGATAACGGCACATTATTCGCGTTTTTAGTCCGCAATACGTTGACTCTTCTCGCGTTACTGAAGAATGGCGTCGCGCCCCTGGCGGATATCGCGCGGTGACCAGTCAAACTCGCGGCGAAAAAGCGTCGAAAAATGATTACTGTCGCCAAAGCCGCAGCGATAAGCGATATCAGTCACGCTTTCATCGCTATGGCGCAACAGGTGGCGGGCCTTCATCAGGCGCACCCGATTAAGATAGCGCTGGGGCGTCAGGCCGGTCTGCTGCTTCAGCTGGCGGTGCAGGGTACGCAGCGACAGCGAAAACTGCGCCGCCGCCTCCTCCCAGCAGATCTCCTGCGCAAAATGGTCTTCCAGCCAGGCCAACAGTTGATTCAAGCGCGCATCGTTGTTGGTGGCCTCTTCCGCAAGGCTGCTTTTACGTAACAGCACCAGCAGCTGCATAAACAGGATCTCACGGCTGGCGACAGCATGGGTATCCGTGTCGCTCCCCACGGCCTCGATCTGCGCCACGATATGCCGCACCTGTTGCAGGACGGTCTGATTCACCCGCCAGTGCGACGGGTAGTTCCCTTCCTGCTCCTGGGGCAGGAGTTGACTGACCCCGGCGAGAAAGCGAAACGCATCCGGCGCGCGATAGAGCACATTGGTCAGACACAAATTGTCCGTGTGCTCGTAAAGATGGCGATCGTGATCGCGGATAAAACAGACCGAACCGCCGCCAATGGTATAGGGCTGGCCATTGAAGACGTGAATACCCGATCCCTGTTCCACGATAACTATTTCATGGAAATCATGATGATGTTCCGGAAAGGCCGACTGAGGGAGGCGGGGTTCAATAGCCACCGTCGAGATCCCGGCCTTAAAGAAATCCGTACTGTGCAATATGGTCATGATACCACCCTCGTAATGAGAAAAATTATCAGTCACCGGCTGATAGTAATGAAGGGTTGGCTATCCGGCCTTCAATTTTTGACCGCGAAATTCGTAAATCCTGCCGCTTTTTCAAGAATCAGCCGGAAAGATGCGGAACTGCGGACGCCATCACATCCCCCTCGCCACCCCCTAAAACTGCAAACTGTGATGTCCCTCACGGTCACCTTTGCTTTCTTGCCAGCGGCCAGTTTGCACTGTCCGTAATGAGAAGGTGTCAGTAAGCGGCCTTTTTTAGACTGCGAACAATGATTTTAAGAAGGATCGTTCCATGAGTATTCGTCATTGTGTCGCCGTCGATTTAGGCGCCTCCAGCGGGCGGGTAATGCTCGCCAGCTATCAGTCCGGGCCGCGCGCCCTGACGCTGCGCGAAATGCACCGCTTCACCAATAGCCTGCAGAAGGTAGACGGCTTCGACTGCTGGGATGTGGATAGCCTGGAAGGCGAGATCCGCCGCGGGCTGGAGAAAGTGTGTGAGCAGGGCATTCTGATCGACAGTATCGGCATCGATACCTGGGGAGTGGATTATGTCCTGCTGGATAAGCAGGGTCAGCGCGTCGGGCTGCCGATCTCCTATCGTGACGACCGCACCCAGGGCCTGCTGCGTCACGCTGAAGCGCAGCTGGGCCGGGCGGAAATCTATCGCCGCAGCGGTATTCAGTTTCTGCCGTTTAACACCCTTTATCAGCTGCGCGCTCTGGTGGAGCAGCAGCCGGAGCTGGTCAGTCAGGCCGCCCACGCCCTGCTGATCCCCGACTATTTCAGCTTCCGCCTGACCGGCAATCTGAACTGGGAGTATACCAACGCCACCACCACCCAGCTGGTCAACATTAACAGCGACAGCTGGGATGAGACGCTGCTGAACTGGACCGGCGCGCCGTTGGCGTGGTTCGGAAAGCCGACCCACCCCGGCAATGTGATTGGTCACTGGATCTGCCCGCAGGGCAACCGTATTCCGGTGGTCGCTGTCGCCAGCCACGACACCGCCAGCGCGGTGATCGCCTCCCCGCTGGCCGACCGCCATGCCGCCTATCTCTCCTCCGGCACCTGGTCGCTGATGGGGTTTGAAAGCCTGACGCCATATACCTGTGACGCGGCGCTGCAGGCCAATATCACCAACGAAGGCGGAGCCGAAGGCCGCTATCGGGTGCTGAAAAATATCATGGGCCTGTGGCTGCTGCAGCGGGTGCTGAAAGAGCAAAACGTCAGCGACCTGCAGGCGCTGATCGCCCGCACCGCCGCGCTACCGGCGTGCCGCTTCATTATTGACTGCAACGATGATCGCTTTATCAACCCGGCCAGTATGAGCGCCGAGATCCAGGCCGCCTGTCGCGACGCGGGCCAACCGGTTCCTGACAGCGACGCCGAGCTGGCGCGCTGCATTTTCGACAGCCTGGCGCTGCTTTACGCCCGGGTACTTAACGAGCTGGCGACTCTGCGCGGCCAGCCCTTCAGCCAGTTGCATATCGTCGGCGGCGGCTGTCAGAACGCCCTGCTCAACCAGCTGTGCGCTGACGCCTGCGGGATCGCCGTCGTGGCCGGCCCGGTGGAGGCCTCCACCCTCGGCAATATCGGCATCCAGTTAATGACCCTCGACGAGCTGGCCAATGTCGATGAGTTTCGTCAGGTGGTGCGCGGCAACGCAGCGCTCACCGCTTTTACCCCCAATCCTGATAGTGAAATTGCCCGTTTCGTGGCGCAGTTTCAGCCACAACAGACCAAGGAGCTTTGCGCATGACCACTCAACTTGAACAAGCCTGGGAAATTGCTAAGCAGCGCTACGCCGCCGTCGGCGTGGATGTCGAGGAGGCCCTGCGCCAGCTGGACCGTCTGCCCGTCTCCATGCACTGCTGGCAGGGTGACGACGTCGCCGGTTTCGAAAACCCGGCGGGAAGCCTGACCGGCGGCATCCAGGCGACCGGCAACTACCCGGGCAAAGCGCGCAATGCGCAAGAGCTACGCGCCGACCTTGAGCAGGCGCTGAGCCTGATCCCGGGACCAAAGCGTCTCAACCTGCACGCTATTTATCTGGAATCCGACGCGCCGGTAGCGCGCAATGAGATTAAGCCAGAGCACTTTAAAAACTGGGTTACGTGGGCGAAAGCCAACAACCTGGGGCTGGATTTCAACCCTTCCTGCTTCTCGCATCCGCTGAGCGCCGACGGCTTTACCCTGTCGCATGCCAACGATGAGATCCGCCAGTTCTGGATCGACCACTGCAAGGCCAGCCGTCGCGTTTCCGCGTATTTCGGCGAGCAGCTGGGTACGCCGTCGGTGATGAATATCTGGATCCCGGACGGCATGAAAGATATCACCGTTGACCGCTTCGCCCCGCGCCAGCGGCTGCTGAATGCGCTTGATGAAGTGATCAGCGAAAAATTCGACCCGGCGCATCACATCGACGCGGTGGAGAGCAAGCTGTTCGGGATTGGCGCAGAGAGCTACACCGTCGGCTCCAACGAGTTCTATATGGGCTACGCCACCAGCCGCCAGACCGCTCTGTGCCTCGATGCCGGCCACTTCCACCCGACGGAAGTGATCTCCGACAAAATCTCCGCCGCGATGCTCTATATCCCGCGCCTGCTGCTGCACGTCAGCCGCCCGGTGCGCTGGGACAGCGACCACGTGGTGCTGCTGGATGACGAAACCCAGGCCATCGCCAGCGAAATTATTCGCCACGATCTGTTCGACCGCGTGCATATCGGCCTCGACTTCTTCGATGCCTCGATCAACCGCATCGCGGCCTGGGTGATTGGTACCCGCAATATGAAGAAAGCGCTGCTGCGCGCTCTGCTGGAGCCGACCGCCCAGCTGCGCCAGCTGGAACTGGATGGCGATTACACCGCCCGCCTGGCGCTGCTGGAAGAGCAGAAATGTCTGCCGTGGCAGGCCATCTGGGAGATGTACTGCCAGCGTCACGATACGCCAGCAGGCAGCCAGTGGCTGGATAACGTGCGGGCTTATGAGAATGCGGTTCTGAGCCAGCGCGGGTAATGCACGGGCTTTCCCGGGTCGCGGCTGACGCCTTACCCGGGCTACGAACTGCGCGATGTTGCCAGAGCGCACCGAACAGTTCCCTCTCCCCTGTGGGGAGAGGGTTAGGGTGAGGGGCTACCCCCACCGAATCAACAGGAAAGACAAGACTATGCAGACCATTATCGACGCCTGGTTCGTCCAGGGCATGATCAAAGCCACCTCCGACGCCTGGCTGAAGGGCTGGGACGAGCGCAACGGCGGCAACCTGACGCTGCGTCTGGATGAAGCGGATATCGAACCTTACGCGGCGGATTTCCACGCCAAACCGCGCTATATCGCCCTCAGCCAGCCGATGCCAACCCTGGCCAACCAGCCGTTTATCGTCACCGGCTCCGGCAAATTCTTCCGTAACGTCCAGCTCGACCCGGCCGCTAACCTCGGGGTGGTGAAGGTCGACAGCGACGGCGCGGGATACCATATCCTCTGGGGCCTCACCGAAGATGCCGTACCGACCTCCGAGCTGCCGGCACACTTCCTGTCGCACAGCGAGCGCATCAAACTGACCGGCGGCAAAGACCGGGTGATCATGCACTGCCATGCCACCAACCTGATCGCCCTGACCTATGTTCTGGAGAACCACAGCGATCTGTTCACCCGCAAGCTGTGGGAAGGTAGCACCGAGTGTCTGGTGGTCTTCCCGGACGGCGTCGGCATTCTGCCGTGGATGGTGCCGGGCACCGATGAAATAGGCCAGGCGACCGCCGAAACCATGCAAAAGCACTCGCTGGTGCTGTGGCCGTTCCACGGCGTCTTCGGCAGCGGCCCCACGCTGGATGAGACCTTCGGCCTGATCGATACCGCCGAGAAGTCCGCCGAAGTGCTGGTGAAAGTCTTGTCCATGGGCGGGATGAAGCAGACCATCACCCGCGAAGAGCTTATCGCCCTTGGCAAACGCTTCAACGTGCAGCCGCTGCAGTCCGCATTAGATCTTTATCCATAACAACATCGCGCCCCGCTCACCGAGACGGGGCGAAACATCACCTGCAAACCCTACAAAACTAACTCATGTGGAGTAAAAGCAATGAAAACAAAGACAAGCTTGATCCTCACCGTTGCCGCCCTGGCGTTGTCCGGTTCCGCCTTAGCAGAAGTTAAAATCGCCCTCGTGGCGAAATCGCTGGGAAATGGCTTCTTCGAAGCCGCCAACGCTGGCGCCCAACAGGCAGCCAAAGAGTTAGGTGATGTCAAAGTGATCTACACCGGCCCGACCACTACCACCGCCGAAGCGCAGATCGATGTGCTGAACGGGTTGATCGCCCAGGGGGTGGATGCGATCGCCATTTCCGCCAACGATCCGGACGCGGTGGTGCCGGTGCTGAAAAAAGCGATGCAGCGCGGCATCAAGGTGGTCTCGTGGGACTCCGGCGTGGCGCCGGCAGGCCGCCAGATCCATCTTAACCCCTCGAATAACGCCTTAATTGGCGAAACCAACGTCAAGCTCGCCGCCGAGGCGCTGAAGGCGCTGAACGTTGAGAAAGGCGAGGTGGCCGTGTTAAGCGCCACCCCAACCTCCACTAACCAGAACATCTGGATTGAGGAGATGAAAAAGGTGCTGCCGCAGTATCCGTCCGTACAGCTGGTCACCGTCGCCTACGGGGACGATCTGTCGGATAAAAGCTACCGCGAAGCGGTGGGCCTGCTGAAATCATATCCGGACCTGAAAGTCATTGTTTCGCCGTCGTCGGTGGGGATTGTTGCCGCCGCGCAGGCGGTGAAGGACCAGGGCAAAATCGGCAAAGTGTATGTCACCGGGCTGGGGCTGCCGTCGGAAATGGCCGGCGCGATTAAGTCCGGCGCCAGCAAAAGCTTCGCCATCTGGAACCCGATTGACCTGGGCTACGCCGCCACCTATCTGGCCGACGATTTAGTCAAAGGCACGGCGACCAAAACCGAAGCCAGTATGGGCAAGCTGGGCAAAGTGAAGCTGGATGCCGAGGGGAATGGCGCGATGGCCGAGCCGTTTGTCTACGATGCGAGCAACATTGATAAGTTCTCGAAAATTTTCTAACCCTTGTTCCCTCACCCCGGCCCTCTCCCGAAGGGAGAGGGGGAAAGGCTGGTCCTCTGCACGATGCGGCCAGGGAGCACTAAATAGCTCCCTTGCTCCTTTGGCAAGAGGAAAGTCCAGCCCTCTGCGCGATGCGGCCAGCGGGCGCCGGACCGTTCCTTCGCCCCTTTGGGGAAGAGGAAAAGGGCTGGCCCTCTGCGCAATGCTGTCAGGGCGCACCAAACGGTCCCCTCGCCCCTTTGGGGAGAGGGTTAGGGTGAGGGGGATTTTACGGAGAACTATCATGTCAGCATCAACACCACTGCTGTCGCTGAAGGGGATCACCAAGATTTTTCCCGGTGTGCGCGCCCTTGAGAACGTACAGCTCGATCTCTGGCCCGGCAAAGTGACCGCCTTAATCGGCGAAAACGGCGCGGGGAAATCCACGCTGGTCAAAGTGATGACCGGTATTTATCAGCCCGAAGAGGGCGAGATCCTCTATAAAGCGATCCCCATTCATCTGCCAACGCCGGAGTCGGCGCATAAGGTGGGGATCACCGCCATTCACCAGGAAACCGTGCTGTTTGACGAACTCTCGGTCAGTGAGAATATTTTCGTCGGCCAGTATCTGTATAAAGGGCTGCTCAAAACGCTCGACTGGCCGGCGATGCACCGCAGAGCCAGCGAAATCCTCGCCCGGCTGGAAGTCCAGATCGACCCGCGGGCCACGCTGAAAACGCTCAGCATCGCCCAGCGGCACATGGTGGCGATTGCCCGGGCGCTGGCTTTCGACGCCCAGGTGGTGATCCTCGATGAGCCAACCGCCGCGCTCTCCCAGCATGAAATTCTGGAGTTCTATCACATCGTTGAGCGCCTGAAGCAGGACGGCAAAGCGATCCTGTTTATCTCACATAAGTTCGATGAAATTTTCGAGCTGGCCGACTATTACACCATCCTGCGCGATGGGGTGTACGTCAGCTCCGGGGCAATGAGTGACATCACCGAAGAGCGGATGGTGTCGATGATGGTGGGCCGGGCGATCAGCCAAACCTACCCGAAAGTCGACTGCACACCCGGAGAAACGGTGCTGGAGGTAAACGATCTCTGTCATCCTACCGAGTTTGCCCATATCAGCTTCCGCCTGCGCAAGGGAGAAATTCTCGGCTTTTACGGCCTGGTGGGCGCCGGACGCACCGAGCTGATGCAGGCGCTCTCCGGTGTCTCGCGTCCCTCCTCCGGCGAGATCCGCCTGAACGGCAGATCCATGCACTTTGACCAGCCTGCCGATGCCATCCGCGCGGGCATCGTCTGCGTGCCGGAAGAGCGACAGAAACAGGGAGCGATCATCGCCCTGCCTATCGCCCAGAACATCAGTCTACCGCAGCTCAGCAAGCTCAATCCTAACGGCGTCCTGAACGACGCCCGGGAATGGCGGCTGGCGGACGAGTACGCCTTGCGCCTGCAGGTTAAAGCCTTCAGCTGGCGCCAGCCGGTGGAGACCCTCTCCGGCGGCAACCAGCAGAAAGTGGTGATCGGCAAATGGCTGGCGACCCAGCCCGAGGTGATCATTCTCGATGAGCCGACCAAAGGCATCGATATCGGCTCAAAAGCCGCCGTGCATCAGTTTATGTCCGAGCTGGTCAGCCAGGGGCTGGCGGTGATTATGGTGTCGTCAGAGCTGCCGGAAGTGATGGGCATGGCCGACCGGATTATCGTGATGCACGAAGGGCTGATGGTCGCCGAGTACCAGGCCGGTGAAGCGACAGCGGAAACCATCGTCAGCGCCGCCAGCGGCATCGGCCAGGAGGCAGCATGATGGGACACGCATGGCTGAAACATCGTGAAGCGCTGCTGGCGGTGGTCATCATTTTGATGATCGGCGCTATTGGCAGCCGGGCGCCCTCGTTCGTTTCACCGGGCAATCTGGTGGAGATGTTTAACGATACCGCCATCCTTATCATCCTCGCCCTCGGGCAGATGATGGTGTTGCTCACCAAAGGCATCGATCTGTCTATGGCCGCCAACCTGGCGCTGACCGGGATGATCGTCGCCCTGCTTAACGCCCACTATCCGGGTATTCCGGTGGTAGTGCTGCTGGCGCTGGCGACTCTGCTGGGCCTGCTGATGGGGATGATTAACGGCCTGCTGGTCTGGCGCCTCGGCATTCCCGCCATCGTGGTGACCCTCGGCACCATGAGCATTTATCGCGGCATTATCTTCCTGCTGACTGACGGCGGCTGGGTTAACTCACATCAGATGAGCGCTGATTTTCTCAGTCTGCCGCGCAGCACGCTCCTGGGGCTGCCTCTGCTGAGCTGGTGCGCCATCGCCGCGCTGCTGCTGGTGGGGTATTTCCTGCGCTACAGCCGCACCGGCCGGGCCTTATACACCGCGGGCGGCAACGCGACGGCGGCGTACTACACCGGCATTAACGCCGGAAAAATGCAGTTCGTCAGCTTCTGCCTCTCCGGCGCGCTGGCCGGCTTCTGCGGCTATCTGTGGATCTCGCGCTTCGCTGTCGCCTATGTCGACGTCGCCAACGGTTTTGAACTCCAGGTGGTCGCCGCCTGCGTGATCGGCGGCATCAGCACCATGGGCGGAAGCGGACGGGTGCTGGGCTGCCTGTGCGGCGCACTGTTCCTCGGCGTCATCAATAACGCCCTGCCGGTGATCGGCATCTCGCCCTTCTGGCAAATGGCGATTTCCGGGGCGGTGATCGTCATGGCGGTGCTGCTCAACGAGCGCGGCAATCGCGGTCATGGGCGGTTAATCCTGCGCAACGCGGCGTTAGCCCGACAGAAACAGGCGGTGAAATCATGAGCAAGATGATGGTATCGGAAGAGATGAAAAACGCCCCGGCCGCGCCGTCGCCGCTGCGCCGCCTGCTGTGCTGGGAAGGGTTTTTACTGGCGGTCACCCTGGCGGTATTTATCGGCAACGCGGTGGCTTCCCCGTACTTTCTCAATATCTGGAACCTGTCGGACGCGACCTTTACCTTTACCGAGAAGGCGATCGTCGTCCTGCCGATGGCGATGCTAATTATCGCCCGGGAAATCGATCTGTCGGTAGCCTCGACGATGGCCCTCAGCTCAACGGTGATGGGCTTCTGCGCGGCAGCGGGGGTTGATACTCCGCTGCTGGTGGTCATCGGCCTGGGCGTAGGTCTGCTGTGCGGTCTGTTCAACGGCTTGCTGGTGACCCGCTTTAACCTGTCGTCCATTGTGATCACCATCGGCACCATGAGCCTGTATCGCGGCATCACCTATATCCTGCTGGGCGATCAGGCGCTCAACCACTATCCGGAGAGCTTCGCCTGGTTCGGCCAAGGGTATGTGTGGGGGGCGCTCTCTTTTGAGTTTGCGCTGTTTATCCTCCTTGCCGCCGCCTTCACCTTCCTGCTGCATAAAACCAACTTTGGCCGCCGGACCTACGCCATCGGCAATAACCCGACCGGCGCCTGGTTCTCCGGGATCAACGTTAAGCGTCATAACCTGGTGCTGTTCGCGCTGGTCGGGCTGATGGCCGGGCTGGCGGCGGTCCTGCTGACCTCACGGCTCGGCAGTACCCGCCCTACCCTGGCGATGGGCTGGGAGCTGGCGGTTGTCACCATGGCGGTGCTCGGCGGCGTCAATATTCTCGGCGGTTCCGGCAGCATGCCCGGGGTGATCATTGCCGCCTTTCTGATGGGGCTGGTGACCTTCGGCCTGAGCCTGCTGAACGTCCCCGGCATCGTGATGTCGGTGATTATCGGCGCCATGCTGATCGTGGTGATCTCCCTGCCGATTATTACCCGGCGGATGATGCAGCGAAGACGATGTTAATTTCCCCCTCACCCTGGCCCTCTCCCCAAGGGAGAGGGGACTGCCCGGCGCACGCAGGCAGCCTGTAGTCCGGGACCGGTTTTCCCCCTCTCCCTGCGGGAGAGGGTCGGGGTGAGGGGAAACGGATTTCCCAAAATAAACATTAAGGAGAATTATCATGAGCTTTATGTTGGCACTACCAAAAATCAGCCTCCACGGCGCAGGCGCTATCGGTGATATGGTTAAACTGGTGGCCGGTAAGCAGTGGGGCAAGGCGCTGATCGTCACCGACGGTCAGCTGGTGAAGCTGGGCCTGCTGGACAGCCTGTTCGCCGCGCTGGATGAACAACAGATGGCTTATCAGCTATTTGACGAGGTGTTCCCTAACCCCACCGAAGCGCTGGTGCAGCAAGGCTATGCGGCATACCAGGCGGCACACTGCGATTACCTGATCGCCTTCGGCGGCGGCAGCCCGATTGATACCGCCAAAGCGATAAAAATCCTCACCGCCAACCCGGGGCCATCAACCGCCTACTCCGGCGTCGGCAAAGTGAAAAACGCTGGCGTACCGCTGGTAGCCATCAACACCACCGCCGGCACAGCGGCGGAGATGACCAGTAATGCCGTGATTATCGATAGCGAGCGGCAGGTGAAAGAGGTGATTATCGACCCGAACCTGATCCCGGATATCGCCGTCGACGACGCCAGCGTGATGCTCGACATCCCGCCAGCCGTTACCGCCGCCACCGGAATGGACGCCCTGACCCACGCCGTCGAGGCCTTTGTCTCCGTTGGCGCCCATCCGCTGACCGATGCCAATGCCCTCGAGGCCATTCGCCTGATCAATCTGTGGCTACCGAAAGCGGTAGACGATGGACACGATCTGCAGGCCCGCGAGCAGATGGCCTTTGGTCAGTATCTGGCGGGCATGGCGTTCAACAGCGCCGGTCTCGGGCTGGTACACGCCCTGGCGCATCAGCCTGGTGCCACCCATAATCTGCCGCACGGGGTATGCAACGCCATCCTGCTGCCGATCATCGAAAACTTTAACCGCCCGAACGCGGTGACGCGCTTTGCCCGCGTGGCGCAGGCGATGGGCGTCGATACTCGCGGCATGAGCGATGAGGCTGCCAGCATGGAGGCCATCAATGCCATCCGCGCGCTGAGCAAACGCGTCGGGATCCCCCAGGGTTTCAGCCAGCTTGGCATCAGCAAAGCCGATATCGAAGGCTGGCTGGATAAGGCGCTGGCCGACCCATGCGCGCCGTGTAACCCGCGCACCGCCAGCCGCGATGAGGTTCGCGAGCTCTATCTGGAGGCCTTATGATCCGTAAAGCCTTCGTCATGCAGGTGAACCCCGACGCGCACGAAGAGTACCAGCGCCGCCATAACCCCATCTGGCCAGAGCTGGAAGCGACGCTGAAAGCACACGGCGCGCACCACTACGCCATTTATCTCGATAAAGAACGCCATCTGCTGTTCGCGACGGTGGAGATTGAGTCGGAAGCCCGCTGGGAGGCGGTCGCCAGCACGGAAGTATGCCAGCGCTGGTGGAAATACATGCGCGAGGTGATGCCCAGCAACCCGGATAACAGCCCGCTGAGCGCGGAACTTAAAGAAGTGTTTTATCTGGCGTAAAAAATCGCGAGGCCGGACAGTCTCTTCTCCGGCCTCCGCCCGATCCGGGCTGGAGGCCGGTTCAAAACAAATAACATGATCCCTTACGCCACCCGGTTTCTATCGCCCATCATCCGGGGAAAAGCGCGTATTTGTCTTTATCCGCCTCGGTAATTTCTCTTAATACCCGGCAAGGTACGCCTGCGGCAACCACATTCGCCGGTATGGAACGATTCACCACACTGCCCGCGCCAATGACCGAATTCTCCCCAATCGTTACCCCGGGATTAATAATCACCCCCGTGCCTAACCAGACCCCATCTTCAATCACCACCGGCAATGAAAACTGTTGATGCGTATGGCGCAGCGCGGGGTGGATGGGATGTCCGGCGGTGGAGATAGTGACATTTGGTGCAAACATGACGTTATTGCCGATGATAATGTCCGCATCGTCGACCAACGTGAGGTTAAAATTGGCGTAAAAATTGTCACCAATCGTCGTATGGATCCCATAGGCAATATTGATCGGCGGTTCTATCCAGCATTGTTCGCCAACTTTAGCGAACATGCGCTGAATAATATCGTTGCGCAATTCCTGATTAAACGGATGCGAATGATTATATTCATAGGCCCGCGCTTTACCCATCAGTCGCTGCTCCGGCAAGCCATATCCTGCATCCAGGTAAAGCTCGCCGCTGTTCATACGTTTTTTCATATCCATCATGACATCTTCCTTCTCTGTCAGGCACCACCCTGTGCCACGGAATGTTGATAATTAAACGGTCATCGCATTATCGCGCAGCGGCTCGGTTTTCGCCTTACCCGCTAACGTAAACGCGGAGATTAAGGTGACGGTCAGGGCAATACCGCCGAGGATCATATAGGTATCCTGAAAGCCGATCCGATCGTACATATTGCCGGCGAAGGCGGAGAGGAAGATCGCCGCCACCTGCTTGGCGAACTGGAAGCCCACCAGGTAAATGGTCGCCGACAGCCGGACATCAAACACGCCGGTAATATATTTAAAGGCGCCCACCAGCAGGAACGGCACCTCCAGCGCATGAAGCATTTTCAGCGCCACCACTTCTGCGGCCGTAGTGGCGAAGGAAGAGCCAATCATCCGTGCCGCCATCACCATCCCGGCGATCAGCAGGGTATTCTTCGCCCCGATGCGGTTAATAATCCACGGTGAGCTGAACATAATGATGGCGTTACATATTTCTCCCGCGGTGGTGGCGAAACCAAAGGCGCGGGTGCCCGCTTCCGGGGTCGCGAAGAATGATTTGAAGAAGGTGGCGAACTGCTGATCGAAGACGTCATACACGCAGGCCACGCCGATGACATACAGAATAAACATCCACATCTTCCGCTGGCGGAACATGCGCACCGCCGTTTTTAAATCGACGGCCGGGCGATTGGCGCCGAGCGAGTCCATCACCTGCGCGGCCTGACTGGTCTGCGGTTTGGCGATGGCCACCAGCACCACCAGCAGCAGCGCGGCGGCCGACCCCATCCAGAACACCCATTCGGGATTAATGCTGAACAGCATTCCGGCGGTGGTCGCGCACAGCGCCCATCCCAGGCAGCCAAAGGTGCGCGCCTTGCCGTATTCAAACCCGCTGTTGCGGCTTACCCGTTCGATATAGGCCTCCATCGCGCCGGCACCCGCAGAGAAAACAAAGCCGATATAGGCGCCGCCGCTCAGCGCCCCGAGCCAGATGTTGGCTTTCAGCAGCGGAGCAAAAACATAGAGGAAGAAGGGAGCGATCAGCACCAGCAGAACGGTCACGATCCACATCAGGTGTTTTTTCAGCCCCAGCTTGTCAGAGATCACCCCGAGAACCGGCTGGAAACAGATGGCGAACAGCGACAGGCTGGAGAAAACGAGGCCGGTTTCGGTTTTATTCAGGCCAATGACGTCCGACAGCCAGATCGGCAGAAACGGAAAGCAGGTGGCCATGATGAAGAAGTAGAGAAAGAAGAACAGCCCGAAAATCCAGAAGTTGGGGTTGTTTTTGTGGGTACAGACGGTCGGGTTCATTATATTTTCCTCAAGAAGGGCCGCGACGCGGCCCGATACCATCACACGCGTTGCAGGCCAATTAGAATGGCGCTTTCCGGATCAAGAATGGGCAGCGCCAGCCCCGCCTGCTGTAGCCACTCACCGCTCACCGTTTGCGGCGTCGTCATCCATGCCGGCAGCTTGCGCATGGTGTGGCCGCCCTCGCCGGTGATCTGAATATTCGGATGATCGAGGAGCGTCACCTGATAGCGGGCGCTCGTCTCCAGCCCCGCCAGGCGCAGGGGCGCCATCAGGGTGTAGTCCGGCATCGCCAGCTGGCTAACGAGGAAAATCGCCTGCGCTTTATCCGGGCTGACGACGCCATGGGCAAGCGTGGTGGCGTCCGGCATATCTATCCGCCACTGCACGCCGTGATGGATCACGTCGCGCCACTGTTTATGCAGGGCCGCATATTTCCGGTATCCGGCGCGCTCTTCTTCATCGGCGCTCACCGGATCCAGCTCAAGCCCCATATGACCGAACAGCGCCGTCAGGCCGCGGAAGGCGATACTGTGCTGGCGGAAGGTGGCATGACAGTGGCGGTTGCCGATGTGCGCGCCCATCACCTCCGGCGGGAAGAAGTAGCTCATGCCCCGCTGGATGGTGTTGCGCTCAAGGGCGTCATTGTTGTCAGACGCCCAGAAGCGATGGCTGCGCTTGAGAACTTCATAATCGATCCGTCCGCCGCCGGAGGAGCAGGATTCAAATTCAATGTGCGGGAAACGGGCCACCAGCGTATCCAGCAGGCGGTAGAACTGGCGCGTTTGCGCGTCCGCAGCGGCGCGTCCCTGATGCCCGGGCTGCACCAGCTCGCGGTTCATGTCCCACTTCACATAGTCCACTGCATGCTCGCCCAGCAGCCAGCTCATCCGCTCCAGCAGATAATCAAACGCTTCGGGAATATTGAGGTTCAGGACAAACTGATGACGGCCGGTCAGCGGGGTATAGCCCGGCAGCGCCAACACCCAGTCCGGATGTGCCCGGTACAGATCGGAATCCGGGTTAATCATTTCCGGCTCCACCCAGATACCGAATTCCATCCCCAGCGATTTCACATGATCGATAACCGGCGTCAGGCCGTGGGGATATTTTTTCTCATCGAGATACCAGTCCCCAAGCGCCGCCCAGTCGTCGTTGCGCCCTTTAAACCAGCCATCATCGATAATAAAGCGCTCGACGCCCAGCGCTGCCGCTTCTTCGGCCATACGCATGATGTAGTCCGGGTCGTGATCGAAATAGATCCCCTCCCAGGTGTTGAGATGCACCGGGCGCGGCTTGTTGCCCGGGAAACGGATAATCTGTTGTCGCAGGAAGCGATGGAACTGTTGGCTCATGCCGTTCAGCCCATTCGCCGAGTAGCTGGCATACAGGTACGGTGTCCACAAGGTTTCCCCTTCCGCCAGCGCCATTTCGCCCGGCAGATAGAGCGCCTCGGCCTGCAGATAGCGGCGGCCGTCGGTTTTCACCTCCGCCCGCAGGCGATGGTTGCCGCTCCATCCCAGATGCACGCCCCAGACTTCACCCTGCATCTCGCTAAAGGCGCGGCTGCCGGTGATCAGGGCCGGGAAATGTTCGTGAGAGGTGCGCCCGCGACGGTTCTCCAGCACAAAGCTGTCGTGTTCCAGGACCAGACGATGGGGCTGAAACTCGCGGATCCAGCGGCCATGGAAAGCCATCACCTCACGAGCGCGTTCAGCGACCGGCAGCGTGACTGCCAGGCGATCGACCTGCCATGGGCTGGCGCGCAGATTAGTCACGCCATGACGCACGCTCAGCACGCCGCTGGCATCCAGCGCAATTTCACTGTGCAGACGCAGGCCGGCATGCGGGTCCTCACTGACCAGGATCAGCGCCTGGCCCTCGCGCCGCACTTCGGTAGTGGTGAACAGCGGAGAGGCATCCAGCCCCTGACGATGGCCTTCAATGCCCGGCGCGCCAAACAGGCCATGGCCCAGCTCCGCCATTAAGGTCACTGGCGAATCGATATCCAGTCTGCCGTTGGCGACCGGGCGCGTCAGGCTGTCGGCATCCTGCGGTGAAAAATGGCTTAAATGCGGCCCCCAGTAGACAATTTCGGCGAAAGGACGGGTTTTAATCACAACATCGGCACCCGCGCTTTGCAGGTGAATCAGCGAATCAGACATCAGACATCTCCATAACAAGGAATGTCTTACTGTTGATCCGAAACGTTTCGGATGCCAACCAAAACGTTTTGGATCCGTGATCGGCTTCAGAATTACGATTTAAAAAACGTCAGATCAGGCGGTTTCACCCGGGATAAATTCTGGCTGCCACAGCACCTGCAGCGTGGCGAGATCCTCCCCGGCGATTAAGCGGCGCACCATATCGGCAATCTGGCGTCCCACGCCCTGGCGCGTGGACTGGATCACCGCGGCAACGTCGGTCTCAATGATGCTGTCCTGCGGCAAGCCGTCATACACTACTAAGGCGACGCGGTTGTCACCGGTCAAACGCCCCAGATGGGCGAGCGCCATTGCGGCGCCATCGCCATGGGTGTTGCAGTCGGTGATAATCGCGGTGGGCGGCTCCGGCAGGCGCAGCAGCTCCAGCGTGGCCTGATAGCCGCCGCGGCGCGTCGGCGACACGCTGCGCAGCCATGCATCAGATAAACCCGCCTCGCGCAGGGCATCGAGGTAGCCGTTACGCCGTTGCAAAATAAACGCCTGATTATTGTTCTCGCCCAGCAGAGCGATACGCTGGTGGCCCTGCTGAATCAGATGGCGGGTGGCGCGACAGGTACCGGCATAGTTATCGAAATCAAACCAGGCGTAGGGCTGCGTCAGGCGGCTACGGCCGAGCGCCAGAAATGGAAAGCCAGAGGCCTGCAGCTGCGCCAGCCGCGGATCGTCATCCAGGGTATGAGCCACGATTAATGCGTCGACGCGACGGCCCTGCACCATGCGCATATAGCCATGTTTATCCGCCTGTTCATCATCGGCGATCAGCAACAAATCAATGTCATGGCGCGCCAGCTCATGGCTGATCTCCCCGACCATCTCGAGAAAAACGTTATTGTTGAGCGGCGCGGGGCGGACAGGAAAGACGAGACCAACGGCATCAATGGTGCCCATTTTCAGACGGCGGGCAAAGGTGTTGGGGCGATAGCCCCGGCGCTGCGCTTCAGCCTCAACCCGGGCGCGGGTCTCCTGCGACACATCGTCATAGCCGTTCAACGCCCGGCTGACGGTCGTGACGGAGATCCCAAGTTGTTTAGCAATGGCTTTCAGCGACATAAAATTCCCTGTTTTCGCATAGGAAAAGCTAGTTTCCCGCAATACGGCTATGGCGTCCAGCGAGCGCGCGTCCCCCGCCGGTGCGGTGTCAGTTTTGCTCAGCGATCAGCAGAGCCTGCGTATCCGGCTCCAGCGCCTGAAAAACATGCTCCTGATCCGCCGGGTAACAGATATAGTCGCCCTCGCCCAGCTCTTCCGGCGCCGACGTCAGCCCGACCCGCGCCCGCCCCTGGGTGACGATAATATGTTCCACCGAGCCTGACGGATGGGGATGTGAAATACGGTCCGCCCCGGGCTGGGTTAACAGTAAATAAATATCCCGACGCGCGCCGGGGGGACAGGCGGCCAGTAAAATAGCCTGATAGTTCGCCTGCTCCGCCACCACTTTGGTCCCCTCGCCGCGGCGGATCACCTGCGTTTTGTTCACCTGCGGCTCAAGCAGCCGGGCAAACGGGATATCCAGCGCCACGCAGAGCGACCACAATGTTTCCAGACTCGGATTGCCATTCCCGGACTCCAGTTGTGAAAGCGTGGATTTTGCGATACCTGCCCGGCGCGCGACTTCCGCCAGCGAAAGACCGGTCCGCGCCCGCTCCCGCACCAGGCTCTTGGCAATAACGCTAATTGGCTGTGTCATATCCGCCCCTTAGTTTTTTATATCGAACGATTCGTTCGTCTTGAAAAACGATTTTTCTGCGTTCATTATAATGGAAATTCGTTCGATATGGCTAAGTGATATGAAACAAACTCTCTCCAGTCTCAGCGGAGACACGATAAAAGCGATTGTTTTAGTTTGCCTCGCCGTCGGGGTGGTGGGCATGTCCTATGGGTCGCTGGCGGTGGCTTACGGCTTCCCCTTATGGGTGCCGCTCTTGCTGTCGGTGTCCGTCCTGGCGGGCGCCTCTGAATTTATGTTTATCGGCATTGTTGCCAGCGGCGGTAGCCCGCTAGCCGCCGCTGCCGCCGGCCTGCTGGTCAATGCACGCCATATCCCGTTCGGGGTGACCGTGCGCGAACTGGTTGGTCAGCGCGCCTTAAGCTTTATCGGGTGCCACATTATGAACGACGAGAGTGTGGTCTTTGGTTTGTCGCAGCCCACCCCCGCGCAGCGCAAAGCGGCCTACTGGCTGTGCGGCGCCGGCGTGGCGCTGATCTGGCCCCTCGGAACCCTAACCGGCGCAGCCGTCGGCAAACTGCTGCCGGCGCCGGAAACCATCGGGCTTGATGCGGTCTTCCCGGCGATCCTGCTGGCGCTGGTGATCCCGGCCTTTAAAAACCGCACTACGCTGATCCGCGCCGCCAGCGGCGCCGCGCTGGCGCTTGCCGCCGTACCGTTTGTGCCCACCGGGCTGCCAGTGCTGCTTTCACTGTTTGGTTTACTGTCGAGGAAAAAATAATGGGCAATATGACGCTGTTTATCGCCGGTATCGCCATCCTGTCACTGGGAACCTATCTGATGCGTCTCGGCGGCGCGAAGCTCGGCAATCGGCTGGCGTTTTCCGAGCGCTCGCAGGCGCTGCTTTCCGATGCGGCGACGGTACTGCTTTTTTCCGTCGCCCTGGCTACCACCTTCTATGAAGGCGCACACTTCGCCGGCATGGCGCGCGTCCTGGGCGTTGCTTTCGCTGTGTTCCTCGCCTGGCGCAAAGTCCCGCTGATCGGCGTGATTATCGCCGCAGCGGTAGTGACGGCGCTGCTGCGCCTGGCGGGTATGCCCTAGGACGAGTAAGCGTAATCTGTAAAACCGCTGTGCTGTCGGGCGATCGTGCCTTCAAGCCACTGAATAACCGGTTCGATCTGCAGCGGGTGCCGCTGGTCTATCGTCAGTACAGGTCCTAACGACATGGGCTGCGCCCGCCCGGCCAGCTGGGCCAGCTCCGGCAGATACTCTTCTCCGGGGTGGCCCGGCGGCCGCGTCGCCAGCCGCGAGGCATAGCGCGCGACGGCCAGCTCCGGAGAGATATGGTTCCAGACCTCAATCACCTGCTCCACGCCCGCCTGCTGTAGCAGTCTCTGCAAGGTCTCCCGTGGCTGAAAGCCGAACCAGGCGTCGATCAACCAGACCATGCTGGCAGGCGATGCGCCGACAATCGACCAAATCACCTCATACGCCGCGCAGCCCAGCTGGCGATTCATCGGCCGGTCGACAGGGGCCAGGCGCGCCATAAACGGCTCTTTGATGCCGTCGATCGTCAACACCGGCAGGCTAAAGGTCTCCGCCAGCAAACGGGTAATGGTACTCTTCCCGGAAGCCGGAATGCCGTTGATTAAAATGGCCGTTTTACAGCCTGGCGTCAGATGTCTGTTCATAATAATGCGACGACCTCCTCCCGACTGCGGGCCGTCCGCAGTTTGGCCATCGTTTCATTGTTATCGAGCAAGGCGACGATGGCACGAATGCCCTCCTCGATGTGCGCATTGCTGTCCTGAGCGCCAAACATAATGACAATATCCGCCTTTTCACTGTCCGCAAATGGGATAGGCTTTTCCAGCACCACCAGGCTAAAGCAGTTGCGTCTGACGCCGCACTCGGGGCGGGCATGGGGGATGGCAATCCCTTCATCAAAAACATAATAGGCGCCATGGTTCAGAGTATTGGCGATCACCGCCTGGCTATATTCCGCCGAAATAAAGCCTTTCGCCTCCAGCGGGCGGGCAGCCAACTTTATTACCCGCTGCCAGTCAGATTCCACAACGCCAACCTGTATTGCATCGGCCTCAATAAGCAGTTCTTTTATGGTCATTCTCTGTTCCTAAATATTGCGGCGAATAATATTGCGTAAATTATCAATCTGCAGAAACAGCGCATCGATATCCTGCCGGTGGCTCTTACTTTTGGCATATACCGATAGTGCCCGGTTGTAAGTCAACATCAATGTTTTTTGCACGTCGCTATTATCGGGCTTGCGCTGTAATTCGCCTTCCAGTCTGGCGATCTCTTCCGCCAGCTGACGGGACTGTTGATCATAATCCTGCAGCGGGCTTTGCTCTTTTTTCCACAACGTTTTCAATGATTCAAACATAGCAAGCTCCCTCCCTGGCGGAAGACAGGGCAACGAAATAGAGTGTGATAGAGAAAACGTTATTTAAATAACGCCATTTTTTCCATTAAGACGTCAGTGACCGCCTGGTTGGCGGGAATTAAAAATTTCCGGACACTGTCATTCACTTTTCCTTTCTCAAACGTCGTCTTACAGCGGTCGACCCATTGCACGTTCATTTCCGTGCCGACGTTCACTTTATTAATCCCTTCGGTGACGGCCAGCCGCATATCCTCATCACTGACGCCGGTGCCACCATGCAGCACCAGCGGCACGCCGGTCGCTTCGCTTATCGCCTTCAGCCGCGCATGCTGTATCTGCGCTTTACCGGTGTACAGGCCATGCACTGTGCCCACGGAGATGGCCAGCATATCGACCTGCGTCTCCTGCACAAAACGTTTCGCGTCTTCAACGGTAGTAAAACAAATATCTTCCGCCGCCACCGCTTTTCCATCCTCTGATCCGCCGATTGCCCCCAGTTCGCCTTCGACCGTAATATTCCGCGGGCGGGCCATCTCCACCACAATTCGCGTATTACCGATATTTTCCTCGAGGCTTAAATGAGAGCCGTCGTACATCACCGAAGAAAAGCCCGCATTCATTGCCGTCTCGATGGCCTTAATATCGGAACAGTGATCAAGATGCAGGCAGGTTGGGATATTTTCGCTGTCAGCTAATGAACACACGGCATCGACCAGTAACCGATACCCCAGATACTCTGCGGTACCGGTTGAAATTTGGATCATTAACGGACTATGACTGTTTTGCGCGGCTTTAAAAAATGCCGGCAACATCTCAATACAGTGTAAGTTAAACGAGCCAATCGCTTTGAAATTTCTCTCCTGAGCGATATTTAAAATCTCATTAAAATTATACAGACTCATGAACATTTTCCCCTTTCGGCTTAGCGGATTTACCGTTTACAAACCATGCCAGTGCGGCGACAAACACAATAAGCACGGCGACAAAGAGCCAGTTATTCTGGAAGGCGTGACCTAATACCAGGCCGGAGCTGATAACGTCTGAATCGCTGAAGGTGACGCCTGTAAAGCCGTAGCTCTCCAGCATGGGTACCAGGATGGCTGGCAGAAAGGTGATAAACAGGCCATGGATAACCCCGCCGATCATCGCCCCACGGCGTCCACCCAGCGCATTGCCAAATACCCCTGCTGTGCCACCGGCAAAAAAGTTGGTTAACAGCCCGGGGAGGATCATCGCCAGGCCGAACATCGGGAAGACCAGCATGCCGATGATTGAGCCGACCGTGGTCGCCAGAAATCCGACAATCACCGCATTCGGCGCATAGGGAAACAGCACCGGGCAATCGAGAGCGGGCTTTGCATCCGGGACAATACGCATCGCGATACCGCGAAAAGCCGGCACCAGCTCATTGAGCAATAAACGCACGCCGCTATAGAGAACAAAAACCCCGGCGACGAACTGAATGGATTGCATAAAGGCATACATCAGGTAGTTAATGCCGCCGGAGAATTGGGCGATGTACTGCGGCCCCGCCGCGACAGCCGGAATGAGATACATCGGCACCATCACCACCGCCATCGCCAGATAGGTATCCTGCAGAAACTTAAAGTTATCAGGCAGCTCGAGATCTTCCGTGGAGCGAGAGCCTTTTCCGACAACTTTAGCGACGGCGGCCTGCACCAGATAGCCGATGGTACAGAAGTGCCCCAGGGCCACATCGTCAGACCCGGTAATGCGCCTGACCACCGGCTGCGCCAGGGCCGGCATTAAGACCGCCATCACCCCGCCGAAGATACCCCCGGTTAAAATCAGCGGTACGCCAGTGAGCCCGGACTTATAGCCAATGACAGCCCCAATTGTCGCCATCCACAGCAGCGCCTGGCCGGTCAGGAAAATATATTTCAGCGGCGTCAGACGAGCGATAATAATATTGACGGCAAAGATCACCAGCAGCGTCAGCGCCACTTCCGACCCTAATTCCCGATTCGCTAACCCGGCGATAGCGGCCACATCGGTAATGTAGCCCTTCATGCCAAATCCCTGGGTGAAGATATCGTTCAGGAAGGTCAGCGTGGCGACAATGATGTTGATCCCGGCCATCATAATTAAGAAACCGAGCAGCGTTTTAAACGTCCCTTCCGCGGTTTTGCCTGGCGATTTCTTTTGCAGGATCAGGCCAAGCATGGCAATAAAAGCAATAAGGATGGATGCCTGGCCGAGTAAATCCTTAACAATAAACGCAACGAAGCTATTCATAATCAGCCACCTTCAGATGACGTTCTTTTAAGAATGCGACGATCTTGGTTTCAATCTCCTCTTTATCAGTAAGTTTATTCAATACCACGACACGCTTAATTTCTTCTTCACTGGCATCGGCAGTTAAGATGTCGGCAAAGGTTTTTTGCGTCAAAATCATATCCGATTTAAAGGCTCCGGCTTCGGAAACGGTGGTGTGTTCAATATGAGCGGGAATTTCCAGCTTCTTTAAAACTGCCTTCGCCGTCATTTCAATGGCAAAGCTTGAACCGAGGCCGCAGCCACATACGCATAAAATTTTCAGCATGGAGGGTCTCCTCAAATAATATTGAGTTGCTTGGCAAGTTTATAATGATGTCCTTCAGTATCGACCAGACGTTTTTTCATACTGACTAAATCAATCGGAATAGGTTTGTTACTGGAATTAATTATTATGGCTTTATTTTTCATACCTGACTGAATACAGCGAACCACTTCACTGGCCATAATAGTGCCCTGATAAATCTCTTCGCAGGTTGGATCACCGCTGCGTAAACCATAGCCGACGATCGTTTTACGGATACGGACACCTATTTGTGGTTCCAGCTGTTTAATCATGGTATCAATCGCCCCCTGAAAGCCGGGAGAGTACTCTTTGGTATAGCCTTCTGAGCAGAGGATAACGACGCTATTCTGCGTACTCAGCTTCCGGGTAATCCGTTCCGCGAGCACGGCCAACGGCATCTGTGCCTCCGGGATCAGGGCAATATCCGCATTACATTTAATGGCGGACTGCAACGTTAGTTCTCCACAATAGCCTCCTAATATCTCAACCATAAAAACCCGACCGGGCAGCGCTCTTCCGGTATTTCTTAAACGAGAGACTTCTTTAATAATTTGCTCACAGGCCGTGGAAAAACCAATCGTATAATCACTGCCATACACATCATTATCGATAGTCATTCCCACACCAAAGCAATTAATCTCAAATTCACTAAGGGTATTCAGAAACTGCAGGCTGCCATCCCCCCCGGCCATAATGAGCACATCAATACGCAGAGATTTAAGTTTTTTAGCAATGCTTTCATATTCACTGCGCTGCAGTTTGCGACTGGTTCGCCCCGAGGTAATGATCGGCACCGCGGTAATTGAATAATCAACCAGATCGCGCCACGCCATATCCTGATGACTTTTCTCCAGTAGCCCTGGAATACCGCCATTAAACAGCGTGATATCGGCATTAGCCTGCCTGGCTATCTGGAATATAAAATTATTCATTCCAGAAACATCCCCGCCGCTAATAACGATACCAATTTTCATGACGCATCCTCGCTCATTTGCCTGACAACATTTTTCCCTGAGTACAAGCCTTCTATTTGCAATGAAGATCACATAATGCGTATTAAATTACCGCAGTGAATAGTTGACAGGTACGGCGAAACGCCTATTTTTGTGATACATATCCCATTTAAAGAGAGTGATCTCCATCGCTTTCTGTTTTTAATATCTTTAAATTTCATGGCGTTAAAAAATCGAGATATTCAGGCGTGCTGACCTTTCCTTTGCCATAAAAAGGAGGATTTAAGAAAAGAACGGAAACGTGATTACTGCCACATTTTTTTCGTAGCAGAGGAAAATATTGGCAAATTTCGCAGAGACGGGAAGCGGAAAACGAAAACAAAAAAAGCGCCCTGAGGCGCTCTTTCGACAGTTGCTATACGCTTATTTGTTCAGTTCGGCAGTCATATGCACGCGGTTGCCGGTAAACGCTTCGGTGATTTTGTAAGACGAAGCGCCGGCAGCCTGCGCCTGTGCGGCGATTTTCGCTTCCGCGCCGTCCATTGTGGAGGCGGTTGCGGTCACGGTTTCAGCAGCGAAGGAAGCGAAAGAGGCGGCCATAGCGATTACTGCGACAAAAGTTTTGATGCTTTTCATGATATAAACCCTTTCATTTAGTTGTTTAGATAAGGCGCTGTGCCTTGATGTGTTAAATAGTATCCCGCACATCGCTAAACAAAAAGCGGAAGGATTTGCTGTCATTGTTCAAATTTATTGACCAATATTTAACCCGCAATTAAACGCTGCGGATGGGTGTAAACTGTCGCCCTGCCCGGCTTGCAAAAGCCCACCAGCGTCAGATTGCAGCGCTCGGCAACTTCCACTGCTAAGGTGGTGGCCGCCGAGACCGCGAACAGGATCTCGACGCCGCACATCGCCGCCTTCTGCACCATTTCATAGCTGGCGCGGCTGGAGACCAGCGCGGCGCCATGCTGCCACCCCTCGCCGACTTCCGCCCGCCGGCCCAGCAATTTATCCAGGGCGACATGCCGGCCAACGTCTTCAAACCCCCCCGCCAGTTCGCCCGTCAACCGGACCCACGCGGCCGCGTGAGTACAGCCGGTGAGCCGGCCAACCGGTTGAAAGTCGTTAAGATGCGCCAGGGCCTGATCGAGATTGGCTAAATCGAACGACTGAGTGAACGGCAGCGGCTGGACCGGCTTACCAATATCATTGAGCTGCTCGACGCCGCATACGCCGCAGCCGGTGCGCCCGGCCAGCGCGCGACGCCGGGCTTTGAGGCCCATAAAACGCCGGCTGGAGAGCTCAATCTGCACCTCAAGGCCGTTGCACACCGCTACCACGTCCATGCCGAAAATCTCCCGCCGGTGCTCGATAATCCCTTCGGATAAGGAGAAGCCGACGGCGAATTGCTCCAGATCTTTCGGGGAGGCCATCATCACCACGTGGGAGATACCGTTGTAGACCAGCGCGACGGGCACCTCTTCCGCTAACTCATCTGGCTGAGGGTGTTGCAGATCCTCGCGTTTCCAGAGGGAGACCTGGCGATATCCTGTGACATTCGTCACATTTTTGATTTGTTCGAGAGGCTTCTTGTTCACTTTGCTTTAACCGTATTGGAACAGGCATACACACAATGTGGTATTCTGTTTTTATCCCTTCAGGAATGAGGGAAATTTGCCCTAATTCTGAACCTTTGCGGCCTTCACCGCAAAGCAAATAACTACATGTGACAATGTCGAAACAAGGAGCGAACCATGCAGGTCAGCAGAAGGCAGTTCTTTAAGATCTGCGCTGGCGGTATGGCGGGAACCACGGCAGCAGCGCTGGGCTTTGCCCCGGCAACTGCGCTCGCGGAGACACGGCAGTACAAATTGCTGCGCACGCGCGAAACCCGTAACACCTGCACATACTGTTCTGTCGGCTGTGGGCTGTTGATGTATAGCCTCGGCGACGGCGCGAAAAACGCCAAAGCATCCATTTTCCATATCGAAGGCGATCCGGATCATCCGGTCAACCGTGGTGCGCTCTGTCCGAAAGGGGCTGGTCTGGTGGACTTTATCCATTCTGAAAGCCGCCTGAAATTCCCGGAATATCGCGCGCCAGGCTCCGATAAATGGCAGCAAATCAGTTGGGACGAAGCGTTCGATCGCATCGCCAAGCTGATGAAAGAGGACCGCGACGCCAACTTTATCGCGCAAAACGACGCCGGCACCACCGTCAACCGCTGGTTGACTACCGGGATGCTGTGCGCCTCCGCCTCCAGTAACGAAACCGGCTATTTAACGCAAAAATTCACCCGCGCCCTCGGGATGCTGGCGGTGGATAACCAGGCGCGTGTCTGACACGGACCAACGGTAGCAAGTCTTGCTCCAACATTTGGTCGCGGTGCGATGACCAACCACTGGGTTGATATTAAAAACGCCAACCTGGTCGTAGTGATGGGCGGTAACGCCGCAGAAGCGCATCCGGTGGGGTTCCGCTGGGCGATGGAAGCCAAAATTCATAACGGCGCCAAGCTCATCGTTATCGATCCGCGCTTTACGCGTACGGCGTCGGTGGCTGATTTCTATACCCCGATTCGTTCCGGTACCGACATTACCTTCCTGTCGGGCGTGATCCTGTATCTGCTGAATAACGAAAAATTCAACCGCGAATACACCGAAGCCTACACCAACGCCAGCCTGATCGTGCGTGAGGACTATAGCTTCGACGACGGGCTGTTCAGCGGCTATAACGCAGAAAAACGCCAGTACGACAAAACCAGCTGGAACTATGAGCTGGACGAAAACGGCTTCGCCAAACGCGATACTACGCTGCAACATCCGCGCTGCGTCTGGAACCTGCTGAAACAGCACGTCTCCCGTTATACCCCGGATGTGGTCGAAAATATCTGTGGTACGCCGAAGGCTGACTTCCTCAAAGTCTGTGAATACATTGCCGAAACCAGCGCGCCGGATAAGACCGCGTCGTTCCTGTATGCTCTCGGCTGGACCCAGCACTCCATCGGCGCACAGAACATCCGCACCATGGCGATGATCCAGCTGCTGCTCGGCAACATGGGGATGGCAGGCGGTGGCGTCAACGCCCTGCGCGGTCACTCCAATATCCAGGGTCTGACCGACCTCGGCCTGCTCTCCACCAGCCTGCCAGGCTACATGTCGCTGCCGAACGAAAAGCAGGCCGATCTGCAGACCTACCTGGCGGCCAACACGCCGAAACCGCTGCTGAAAGATCAGGTCAACTACTGGGGCAACTATCCGAAGTTCTTCGTCTCGATGATGAAAGCTTTCTTCGGTGACAAAGCCACCGCAGAAAACAGCTGGGGTTATGACTGGCTGCCGAAATGGGATAAGAGCTACGACGTTCTGCAGTACTTCGAGATGATGAATCAGGGCAAAGTGAATGGCTATATTTGCCAGGGCTTTAACCCGGTGGCGTCATTCCCGAACAAAAACAAGGTTGTGGCTTCTCTGTCGAAACTGAAGTTCCTGGTGACCATCGATCCGCTCAACACCGAAACGTCCACCTTCTGGCAAAACCACGGTGAGTCCAACGATGTTGATCCGGCGAAAATCCAGACCGAAGTGTTCCGTCTGCCATGTACCTGCTTCGCCGAAGAGAACGGGTCTATCGTCAACTCCGGCCGCTGGCTGCAATGGCACTGGAAAGGCGCTGATGCCCCGGGGATTGCCGTCACCGATGGTGAAATACTCGCCGGTATATTCTCACGCCTGCGTAAGATGTATGCCGAAGAAGGCGGCCCAGCGCCAGAGCCGGTGCTCAACATGACGTGGAACTACTCCACACCGCACGAACCGGCATCGGAAGAAGTGGCGATGGAGAGCAACGGTAAAGCGCTGGCGGATATTATCGACCCGGCAACCGGGGCGGTGATCGTCAAGAAAGGCCAACAGCTTAGCTCCTTTGCCCAGTTGCGCGATGACGGCACCACCTCCAGCGGCTGCTGGATCTTCGCCGGGAGCTGGACGCCGGAAGGCAACCAGATGGCGCGCCGCGATAACGCCGATCCATCCGGTCTCGGCAATACGCTGGGCTGGGCCTGGGCATGGCCGCTGAACCGCCGCATTCTGTATAACCGCGCCTCCGCGGACCCGCAGGGTAAACCGTGGGATGCGAAGCGGCAGTTGCTGAAGTGGGACGGCGCCAAATGGGGCGGCGTGGATATTCCGGACTATAGCGCCGCCGCGCCTGGCAGCGATGTCGGTCCGTTTATCATGCAGCCGGAAGGGATGGGCCGTCTGTTCGCTATCGATAAGATGGCGGAAGGACCGTTCCCGGAACACTACGAGCCATTTGAAACGCCGCTCGGAACCAACCCGTTGCACCCGAACGTGGTCTCTAACCCGGCCGCTCGCGTCTTTAAAGGCGATCTCGAGCAGATGGGTAAGGCCGAGAAGTTCCCGTACGTCGGCACCACATACCGTCTGACCGAGCACTTCCACTACTGGACCAAGCATGCGCTGCTCAACGCTATCGCACAGCCGGAGCAGTTTGTGGAGATCGGTGAAAAACTGGCGAATAAGCTCGGCATCGGTCACGGCGATACCGTGAAAGTTTCCTCCAACCGCGGCTATATCAAAGCCAAGGCGGTGGTGACCAAGCGTATTCGCACGCTGAAAGTTGACGGTAAGGATATCGATACCATCGGCATTCCTATTCACTGGGGCTATGAAGGTGTGGCGAAAAAAGGCTTTATTGCCAACACGCTGACGCCGTTCGTCGGTGATGCGAACACGCAGACGCCGGAGTTCAAAGCTTTCCTCGTGAACGTGGAAAAGGTGTAACGGAGACGACTTATGGCTTATCAATCGCAAGATATTATTCGTCGTTCCGCGACTAACGGTTTCACCCCCGCGCCTCAGGCGCGGGACCACCAGCAGGAGGTGGCGAAGCTTATCGACGTCACCACCTGTATCGGCTGCAAAGCCTGTCAGGTGGCCTGCTCCGAATGGAACGATATTCGTGATGAAGTCGGTCACAACGTCGGGGTGTATGACAATCCGGCGGACCTGACCGCCAAGTCATGGACGGTGATGCGCTTCTCGGAAGTAGAGCAAAACGACAAGCTGGAATGGCTTATCCGCAAGGATGGCTGCATGCATTGCGCTGACCCGGGCTGCCTGAAGGCCTGCCCGTCAGAAGGCGCGATCATTCAGTACGCCAACGGTATCGTCGACTTTCAGTCCGAGCAGTGCATCGGCTGCGGCTACTGCATCGCAGGTTGCCCGTTTGATGTACCGCGTCTGAACCCGGAAGACAACCGCGTCTACAAATGTACGCTGTGCGTAGACCGTGTGACCGTCGGCCAGGAACCAGCCTGCGTGAAAACCTGCCCGACCGGCGCAATCCACTTTGGCTCCAAAGAGGATATGAAAACGCTGGCCGGCGAACGCGTGGCTGAGCTGAAAACCCGCGGTTACGACAATGCGGGCCTGTACGATCCGGCCGGCGTCGGCGGCACCCACGTCATGTACGTGCTGCACCACGCCGACAAACCGAATCTGTACCATGGCCTGCCGGAGAATCCGGAGATCAGCCAGACCGTGAAGTTCTGGAAAGGCATCTGGAAACCGCTGGCGGCCGTCGGCTTCGCCGCGACCTTCGCAGCCAGTATCTTCCACTACGTCGGCGTCGGTCCGAACCGCGCGGAAGAGGAAGAGGACAATCTGCATGAAGAGAAAGACGAGGTGCGCAAATGAAAAGACGTGACACCATCGTGCGCTACACGGCGCCGGAACGCATCAACCACTGGGTCACCGCCTTCTGCTTCGTCCTGGCGGCGGTGAGCGGGTTAGGCTTTTTCTTCCCGTCCTTTAACTGGCTGATGCATATTCTCGGCACGCCGCAGCTGGCGCGTATTCTCCACCCGTTCGTCGGGGTGGTGATGTTCGCGTCGTTTATCATCATGTTTTTCCGTTACTGGCACCACAACCTAATCAATCGGGATGATATCTTTTGGGCGAAGAATATTCGTAAGATCGTCGTCAACGAGGAGGTAGGCGATACCGGGCGCTATAACTTCGGCCAGAAATGCGTGTTCTGGGCGGCGATTATTTTGCTGGTACTGCTGCTGGTGAGCGGTGTGATCATCTGGCGTCCGTATTTTGCGCCGGCTTTCTCAATCCCGGTGATCCGATTTGCGCTGATGCTGCATTCATTTGCCGCAGTGGCGTTAATTGTGGTTATCATGGTGCATATCTACGCCGCCCTCTGGGTGAAAGGCACCATTACCGCGATGGTGGAAGGCTGGGTTACCAAAACGTGGGCGAAGAAACATCACCCGCGCTGGTACCGAGAGGTCCGCCAGAAACAGGAAAAGTCATCTGAATGAGTATTCGCATAATCCCGCAAGACGAGCTGGGTTCGAGCGAGAAACGCACGGCGGAAGCAATTCCGCCGTTACTGTTCCCCAGGCTGAAAAATCTGTACAACCGCCGCGCTGAACGCCTGCGCGAGCTGGCCGCCGATAACCCGCTGGGCGATTACCTGCGCTTTGCCGCACTGATTGCCCATGCCCAGGAAGTGGTGCTGTACGACCATCCGCTGCAGATGGATCTCACTGCCCGCATTAAAGCGGCCAGCGAACAGGGTAAACCGCCGCTGGATATCCACGTTCTGCCGCGCGACAAGCACTGGCACAAGCTGCTGCACTCGCTGATTGCCGAGCTGAAGCCGGAGATGAGCGGCCCGGCGCTGGCGGTCATTGAGAATCTGGAAAAAGCCTCTGAGCAGGAGCTGGAGCAGATGGCCAGCGCGCTGTTTGTTTCCGATTTCGCCTCCGTCAGTAGCGACAAAGCGCCGTTTATCTGGGCCGCGCTGTCGCTCTACTGGGCGCAGATGGCCAGTCTGATCCCAGGAAAAGCGCGCGCCGAATATGGAGAACAACGGCAGTTTTGCCCGGTGTGCGGCTCGATGCCAGTCTCCAGTATCGTGCAGATCGGCACCACTCAGGGGCTGCGCTATCTGCACTGCAACCTGTGCGAAACCGAGTGGCACGTGGTGCGCGTCAAGTGCAGTAACTGTGAACAGAGCCGCGACCTGCACTACTGGTCGCTGGACAACGAGCAGGCGGCGGTGAAAGCCGAAAGCTGTGGCGACTGCGGAACCTACCTGAAGATTATGTATCAGGAGAAGGATCCGAAAGTCGAAGTCGTCGCCGACGATTTGGCATCCCTGGTGCTCGACGCCCGCATGGAACAGGAAGGCTTCGCCAGAAGCTCGATTAACCCGTTCATGTTCCCTGGCGAAGGGGAGTAAGTTCTGCGCTACTATAACGGGCGGCTCAGGTCGCCCGTTATAATTCATACGGTGTGAGCACGCCGGGAATGCCTGCAAAATCCTTCGTATTCCGTGTAATCAGTTCAAGACGATGAACCCGCGCCGTCGCCAGGATAATGGCGTCCGGCAGTTTCATGCGATACTCATGTCGCAGATCGACGCTTCGTTCAGCAATCTCATGCGAAACATCAATGATGTTAAAAGAGCTCAAGGCAATCCGCGTACGCTGCTCCTGGTGATACTTTTTGGCGCCAACCATGACCTCCATCCAGGTAATTAAACTAATTGCATTCTGCGACGGCCAGGACTCTAACGCCTCCTTGGCTTCACGCCGCCCGCTAAATAAATCAATGAGAATATTAGTATCAAATAGCGCGACGCCCTTAACCATTACCACTCCTCGCGCAGTTTACGTTGGTATTCAACGCCGTCTTCTTCGCAGCCTTGCCACAGGCCGAGGGCGCCTGAAATGCTCTCTTTAGCCCGATCCTGCTTCTCCAGATATTGTTCAACGGCTTCACGTAACAGCTCCGCTCGCGGAAGATTACGCTGCGCTTTGAGGTCATCCAGCCGTTTGATGACATCGTCTGGTAAATCGAGAAGAATTCTGCCCATATCGCTTTCAGCCAGCATGCTCATATATACCTCCAGTATATCATCAGCGTTCAGATAACGAGCAAATTACACCCGATAAAAGCTAAGAAGAAGCAGATCTCTGTTGAGAAATACGCTTTTGCGAGCCGCTTTCCAGAATGCGATCGCGGCTTTATTCGGTATATCTTTTTCGCATAAACCAGGCTATAACACTGGATATTAATCCAGTAAAAGGGACTTACCATGACGTTGGAAAAAGGTATTGCTTCGCTGGTTGAGGAGTTTATTGCTGCGGGGCGGCCATCATCGCGAGAACAGAGTATTGATGACCGGAGAAACGGCTATCTCGCCAGCACCGTTCTCGCCGGGGCAATGGAAACGCGGGTACAGGTTGAAGACATTACGCTCGATGGCATGACCTTGCGCGTCGTCTCGCCGCCAAGAAGCAACGGCTTGCTACCCACCATGGTGTATTACCACGGCGGCTGTTTTGTGAGTGGCGGCTTTGCCACCCATGACAATCAATTGCGCCAGCTTGCCTGGTTCAGTGGGTGCCGGGTGATCGCCATGCAGTATCGCCTGGCCCCGGAGTACCCTTTTCCGGCGGCGCACGATGATGCGGAACGAGGCGCCAACATTATCCATCGGTATGCGCAGCAGCTTGGCGTTGACGCGGCGCGCATCACGCTGGCCGGCGACAGCGCCGGCGGCCACCTTGCCCTGGTCACGGCTTTGCGCCTGAAAGCGGCGGGAGCATGGCAACCTGCGCAGCTTATCCTGATTTACCCGATGCTCGACGCTACCGCCAGCATGGAAAGCTACGCCAGCAACGGCGAGGATTACATCATTACCCGGGACACACTGCTGAGCGGCTACGAAATGTATTTAGCGGCCACACCCGCTACCCATCCGGAAGCCAGTCCGCTGTGGCGCGACGATTTTCACGGTCTGCCACCGGTTCATATCCTGACGGCCGAATTTGACCCTTTGCGCGATGAGGGAGAAGCGCTGTACCGAAGGCTGACGGAGCAAGGGGTGGAGAGTTCCTGCCAGCGCTATCTGGGGGTGATCCACGGCTTCTTTCAGCTGGGAGGCGTCAGCAACGCCGCGCGTGATGCCATGCGGGATATCGCCTGGCGCGTGGCATCGTCAGGACGATAACTGCCGCAGGCGCTTACTCTTCTTCGTTGCCACCCTCTTCGTACGAGCCAAAGGGCTTCGCCGGCAGCACGATGTAGATCCCCTCGAAAACGGCGCCTTGTTTATCGTCGCCAAAAAGCTCCACCTGCATTTGCACGCGGGCTTTACGCCCCCGCGCCAGGCGGTCGAGGTCGCCGCTCAGCGATCCCAGGTCGGCGATGGCGCTGGGGCGGCCGCTAATGGGCTGACTGTAACGGATATGCGCATCCGCCAGAATGATGGTACCCCCCAGGTGCCGCTCGCGCAGCATCAGCCAGATAAGTCCCCAGCCGGTTAAGGTGGCGAGCGAAAACAGGCTGCCGGCAAACAGCGTATGGTGCGGATTCTGGTTCCCCGCTTCCGGCATGGTGGTAATAAATTTCTGCCCGGTGTACTGCTGAATGCGTACACCCATTTTTTCACTCAGCGGAATGTGCTGATACCACGCCTGCTGGAGCTGCGCGCACCAGTCGCCGCGATGCAAAATATCGTCCAGCGACGCGACCGGTTTAATCATCAGAAAATGGCGGATCGGCGTGGTGGTTGGGGTAGTGATCTCCCCCTGATTGACAAAGCCCAGCTTAGAGAAAAACTCCACTGCATCTTCGCGGGCGCTACAGGTAACCCGCTTCACCCCTTCCTGGCGCGCGACGGACTCGAGGGTCATCGCCATCAGCGTCCCGAGCCCTTTATCCTGCACCGAGGGATGAACGGCCATAAAGCGAATAGACGCTTCATTCTCCGCATTGATATATAGCCGACCGACGGCAACCAGATTGCCCTCTTCATCCACCACCATCTGATGATGCGCCATCGCATCCCAGGCGTCGCGTTCCGATCCTTTAGGCTGATGCAGCGGCTTACGCAGCATCTCCCAGCGGAACTGGTAGTAGCTCTCTAACTCTTCTGCTGTTTGCGGTACACGAAGGTGATACATAGTCGTACTCTCTTTTGTTACCCGCAGCCTGCCCGGAAGCTGGGTCATACCTGCAACCAAAAGGTCACGGGACCATCATTGACCAAAGAAACCTGCATATCCGCAGCGAATCTTCCGGTCTGGGTGTTCATTTCCTGCTGGCGACAGCGGGCGACGAAATACTCATATAGCGCCTCGGCGCGGTCCGGTGCTGCACCTTTCGAAAAGCTCGGCCGCATCCCCCTCTCGGTATCCGCCGCCAGCGTAAATTGCGAAACCACCAGCACGCTGCCGCCCGCCTGCTGGACATTCAGGTTCATTTTACCCTCCGCATCGCTAAAGATGCGGTAGCCCAGCACTCGTTCACAGAGGCGATTCGCCTTTTGTTCATCATCGTCTTTCTCGACGCCCAGCAGCACCAGAAGCCCCGGGCCGATTTCGCCCGTCACTTCATCCGCCACGGTAACGCTTGCACGGGATACGCGTTGAATTAATGCAATCATGGTTGTTCTGTTTCTTCTGTTTTAAGTTTGCGGTATTCACCGAGAGTGACAGTAATTTCAGCGCCAAGCAAGACGATACACCAGGTCCAGTACACCCAGACGAACAAAATCGGTACCACCGAAATCACGCCATAAATTAACTGGTAGGACGGAAAGGTAGTGATATAGAGGGCAAATGCTTTTTTACCTGCCTCAAACAGCAACGCCGCCACCAGCGCCCCGATCACCGCATCGCGGTTACGCACCTGGGTGGTCGGCACAATACTGTAGAGCAGCCAGAACGCTGCCCAGGAAAGGATCAGCGGGAAGAGGCGGAGCAGATTATCAATCACACCGTCCAGATCGCTCGCCCAGCGCAGCGACAGCAGATAGGAACTGATCGCCAAACTCGCGCCCGCCAGCAGCGGGCCGAGGGTCAGGATCATCCAGTAGACGGCAAAAGAGTAAATTTTGGGACGGCTGCGCGTGCTGCGCCAGATGGTGTTTAGCGCACTGTCGATGGAGTACATCAGCAGCAGCGAGGTGACAATCAGGCCAAACGCACCCACAGCGGTCATACGGCTGGAATTGGCCACGAACTGCTCAATATAGCCCTGAATAACATCCCCGGTCGCCGGAATAAAATTGGCGAAGATAAAGTGGCGGATCTGTACGCTGACTTCAGAAAACATGGGAAAGGCCGCAAACAGCGCGAACACGACGGCTATCAGCGGCACCAGGGAAAGTAATGACACATAGGCGAGGTTCCCCGCCAGGGTGGTCATATGGTCTTCATCAATGCGCCGCCACAGCAGCTTAAGCCACGCTAGCAGCGGCCGGGTATGGTGGAGTAATTTTTGCTGAACGGTTTTTAGCATAGCTGTTTCGCGAAATAGTCAGGGATGGTCTTCTTCCCGGTCACCAGAATACTGGTGATCCCCAACCGGTTGGCCCCTGCTATATTATCGACGTTATCATCAAAAAAGACCGTATCTGCGGCGGAAAAGCTCTCTTCTTCCAGTACTCGCTGATAAATTTGCGCTTCAGGCTTACGCATTCCCATCTCCTGTGAGAGATAGATGCGATCGGCGGCAGCACGCACTTCCGGGTATTCATCAGGCCAGAACGTGGTGTGCAGACGGTTGGTATTGGAGAGCACCACTACCCGATGCCCCTGGGCACGAAGTTTATGCATGATGGTGATCACCTCCGGGCGCAGCGCGACGAATACCGCCTGCCAACCGTGAGCAAACTGCTCATAGCTGAGGGACATATTCATTTCATGACACATGGCAGCGGCAAAGTCTTCATCGCTGATCTCGCCGCGCTCATGCTGATGGAAAGCCTCTCCCATGGTGAAATGTTGCTTAAGCGTCGCCAGCGGGATGCGGGTTAAATCACTCCAGGCTCCCAATACCCGGTTGAAGTCAATGTCGACAATCACATTACCTAAATCAAAGATATAGAGCATTTTTGTCTCCTTCCGCGCCGTGGAAAATTAACTTTAGCGGGAAAGATGAGGTTTGACTATGCATAAACCTGAAACAACCGCGTGGGTCGCCAGCCCCTGACGAACAAAGCCGCATAGCGCGGCTTTGAATAAACAAAATGAGGTGGGGGGTTATTCAGTCGCAGCGCGCAGCGTTTTCCTGCCACCGCTAATTCGTTTCACTAACATGACCGAAACGAACGCGCCGCAGAGCGCAAAGCCCGCCATGATGCCAAAGACTATCTTGTAGCCTGCCAGACCTGGGTTGAGGTCAAGAATGTAGCCGTACAGGCTGTAGCAGAACATGGCCGGCGCATAGCCTATAAAGCTCCCCAGCGCCATGGCTGCGCCTGTCCGGTTTTCAGCGATTTTTGCTTCCCCGATCGGAGCAAAGAATACCGCTCGCTGCGTAAACACAATCGCGCCAAATCCGAGGGTGCAGATCATGCCCAGATAGACCGGCATACTTTCATGGGGCAACAATATTAACGCGACTAAGGCCACGGTACTGACACAGAAGGTATAGAAGAGATATTTGCTAGGCGACTTAAGGATTTTATCGGCTATCAGGCCGCCAATCGGTCCGCCAACCATTTTTAAACAATACTGATTAATGATGCCGTAGGCGCCCACCAGCGCCACCGGCAACAGGTAGATATTTTTCAGGAAGGGGATAAAGAAAGTAAGTCCACAGTAAACGGCGTAAACGAAGAAGACGTTGAACGCGATGAGCCAGATGGTTCTATCTTTTAATACCGAAGAGATGCTACTTTTCTCTGTCGCGCTCTCGGCGATAGTTTTCTCAGGCGCATCCTCATCCTTTTCTTTCAGCATAAAAAACAGCATGATCCCGACAACAATCACGATGAGAGCGTAGAACCAGATCCCGGCTTTAAAACCCAGCAAACCGCTACCAAACCAGGTGAAAATAGCCAGGGCAGAGAAAGCAATAATCGTGTCGACAATCCCCCGTCCGGTTTCAAAGAAACCAAATAATCGCCCCTGCTGTTCGCTGTTACCCAGCCGACTCACCGACTTTAATAACACCGGCCAGTTCATCATATCGCAGGTGACACCAAATAAGGCCCAAACGAAGAGAACCCCCCAATATCCAGGCATCGTCGTCAGGTAAATTCCTAATAAACCTGTCGCAATCAGTGACAATGACATGGTGTAACGGCGAGGAAGCTTATCGGCAAAGTAAATTGACAAGAAAAAACCAATCGTGGTCACCAAGGAGTTCACCGACATGGCATTACCTATCTGGCCATTAGTCAGATGAAAATAGTCCTGCATGGGAATATAAAAGGCATCTTTCAGTGAAGGCAGTTTATAAATGGTGCCGCCGCACAGGGTTAATAAACTGAATATAGCCCATTTCTTTTTCGTGAGCATAGGTTCCCCTAATGATTTAACATCATTTGGTTTAAGGAATATAACAAACCATCATCATTTATTAAAAATGATGTTCCGGTATAACGAATTATCGATAAATTTAGTGTGCCAGTACGGCAAGCGCTTCGTCTTTTATTATTTGCAAAGTATCTTCGACATATTTCAACTGCGCAATTGCATCCTGCTTTTCTTTCAGCAGTCGTTCTTCAAGCTGGTCAGCGTCAGGCAGTGGGGTTTCGCTCATCTGCCGCCACGGGATCCACGGGTTGTCACCTTCCGTGGCAAACCGGAACGGGGGAGCATAGTAATCCACCTCCTCTTCCAGGCCATACGCGATGACCTGCGGCTGGTCATCGCCAAGGCAAATTAATTTCGTCAGCAGCGCCTTAAATGGCATATCGCCCTGGCCTGAGTTACAGGCCCGATGCCCAAGCCCACCGTTCTCAGCAATAATACAAGCATCTTTAATATGAACCTGCGTAATGTAAGGTGACATCAACGCTAACGCCTCAAGCGGTCGTTCATTGGCGTTGATCATATTGGCAAAGTCAAAAAGGAGCGATAGAGATGGCATCTCGCTGTGTTTAATTAAATTCACCAGTTCAACGCTTTTCAGATCTTCATGTTGCTCAAGGGTGAACGTCAGGCCGGTATGGCTATATGCTTTTTTAATATATTGAATATCGAAGGCGATTTTTTCAATAACGTCGTGTAAATGCCCTTCATAACGAGGATAAAAGCGAACGGAGGATGCGCCTGTTTTTAAGGCGATAGTAACGGCCTGATCGATAGTCGGTTTATCGGAGGCACTGGTCTCGATATGAATATCCAGCTGCAACGATTTTGCTTTATCACCAAACTCGGCTAACTGGATATCATTCATATTGCTCAGCGAGTAACGCTCGCCATCAAGAACATGTATTTTCACCCCCTTTAAATGCAGGCTGTCTGCGATGTTCAGCAAATCATTCGGTAAAATACGTTCAAGCCGCATATTCAAATGATAGGCATAGGCATGAAGGTAGAGCGGTATATTATCAATACGGGAAAGGATCTTCCCGGCGTTATCTTTAGTGACCATAAAATACCTACAAGTTAATAAAGAGATCCACAGCTTCAAATCGCCAGTATTCGAGATCTATCTGCACAATATTACCTTCACTATCGGCACGGTGTTTTTCAATCAGGATGGCTGGCAGGCCCGCAGAGCCGCCGATAAATTTGCTCACCTCTCCCGACATTCTTACGGGTCGAAAGGCCAGCTTTTTAATGACGACAGGTTTGTGATATTCACGCTCCCAAACGGAGGAAAAAGACTGGTTCTTAAGTCTGTCAATAAAACCTGGCGCGACGTTAGGATTGATAAAGGTCTCGTGGTAGAAAACTTTATGCCCTTCCAGCGCTCCCCAGCCGGTCACCAGATATAAATCATCAGCCGGGGTTGCTGCGAGCAGGGGCTTAGCAACGTCGGGATACTCTCGGGTACGCTGTTTCTCAAAAAAGCCCCATGAGGGTTCTCTGCCCTGCTCAATGGCGGCCCGCTGAAAGCTCGCGGAGAGCTCAGGGCTATAGTTAAAACGCGGCTGGGCGACAAACCATCCTTTACGGTCTTTACGAAAAATCCTCGATTCCGCTTCCAGGCCGAGCAGCGCCTGACGCAGCGTCATCCGTTTGATGCCCAGTAACTCACCAAGCTCTCTTTCTGACGGCAGTTTCCCCCCCGCAACCGTCAGCCCTTGCTTAAGCCACAGATCCAGTTTCTCTTTCGCATTTTCGACAGTGGAGAGATTTTCAGTCATTGTTTAATCCATTTGGTTTAAACCAGATGACTCATCTTACTCTTCCGTAAAAAAAGAAAGCAATTCCTCGCGCAAACTTTAGATATAAATGTGACCGAGCTCTCTCGGGATCCCGGAGACAGTACGACGATAAGCAGATTCCGCCCATAAAAAAACCCCGCCGGAGAGGCGGGGTTTAGCGAACAAAGAAAAGAAAAATTACTCTTCTTTTGCACCGCGCATCGCGCGTTTACGGTCGTTCTCGGTCAGGTGACGTTTACGGATACGGATAGAGGTCGGAGTGACTTCTACCAGTTCGTCGTCATCGATGAACTCCAGAGCCTGTTCCAGGGTCATCTTAACCGGCGGAACCAGAACCGTGGCTTCGTCAGTACCGGACGCACGCATGTTGGTCAGTTTCTTACCGGTCAGGCAGTTTACGGTCAGGTCGTTAGAGCGGCTGTGAATACCGATGATCTGGCCTTCGTAAACTTCCGCACCGTGACCGAGGAACAGCTTACCGCGATCCTGCAGACCGAACAGCGCGAACGCTACCGCTTTACCCTGACCGTTGGAGATCAGCACGCCGTTGTTACGCTGGCCCACTTCGCCCGGACGAACGTCGTCGTAGTGACTGAAGGTGGAGTACAGCAGACCGGTACCGGAGGTCATGGTCATGAATTCTGAACGGAAGCCGATCAGACCGCGGCTTGGGATCACGTAGTCGAGACGTACGCGGCCTTTACCGTCCGGATTCATGTTTTTCAGGTCGCCTTTACGCTCGCCCAGCGCCTGCATGACAGAACCCTGGTGCTGCTCTTCGACGTCCAGCGTCACGTTCTCGAACGGCTCTTGTTTACGGCCATCGATTTCGCGGAAGATAACTTTCGGACGGGAAACCGCCATCTCGAAACCTTCACGACGCATGTTTTCAATCAGAACAGACAGGTGCAGTTCACCACGGCCGGAAACGCGGAACGCGTCAGCGTCTTCGGTTTCTTCAACGCGCAGCGCCACGTTGTGCACCAGCTCTTTGTTCAGACGGTCCAGGATCTGGCGAGAGGTAACGAACTTACCTTCTTTACCGCAGAACGGAGAGGTGTTGACGTTGAAGAACATGGAAACGGTCGGCTCATCAACGGACAGGGCCGGCAGCGCTTCGACATTCTGCGGGTCGCAGATGGTGTCGGAGATGTTCAGCTCACCCAGACCGGTGATCGCGATGATGTCGCCCGCTTCAGCTACGTCGCTCTCGATACGCTCAAGACCCAGGTGAGTCAGCACTTTACCAACTTTACCGTTACGGGTTTTGCCTTCGCTATCGATGATAGTGACCTGCTGGTTCGGCTTCACTTTACCGCGTTTGATGCGGCCGATGCCGATGACGCCAACGTAGTTGTTGTAGTCCAGCTGGGAGATCTGCATCTGCAGCGGGCCGTCAAGGTCAACGTCCGGCGCCGGCACGCGATCGACAATCGCCTGATACAGCGGGGTCATGTCGTCAGCCATGTCTTCGTGGTCCAGACCGGCGATACCGTTCAGCGCGGACGCGTAAACGATCGGGAAGTCCAGCTGTTCGTCGGTCGCGTCGAGGTTAACGAACAGGTCGAACACCTGATCGACAACCCAATCCGGACGCGCGCCCGGGCGGTCAACTTTGTTAATGACCACGATCGGCTTCAGACCGTGGGCAAAAGCTTTTTTGGTCACGAAGCGCGTTTGCGGCATCGGGCCATCAAAGGCATCTACCACCAGCAGCACAGAGTCAACCATGGACATAACACGCTCAACTTCACCTCCGAAGTCGGCGTGCCCTGGGGTATCAACGATGTTGATACGGTAATCATTCCATTTGATTGCGGTGTTTTTAGCGAGGATGGTAATCCCACGCTCTTTCTCCAAATCGTTGGAGTCCATCACACGTTCTTGTGCTTCAGTACGTGCGTCGAACGTACCGGATTGCTGTAGCAGCTTGTCAACCAGGGTAGTTTTACCATGGTCAACGTGCGCGATGATGGCGATATTACGCAGATTTTCGATCACAACTTTGCCTCAGGCATTAGAAATAGCGCGTTATTGTACACGTATTAAGCGAAGGACTGAACAGGATCACAAACATCCTCCGCAAACAAGTATTGCAGAGTTTCTTTGTGACCGCTTTCACGGAGCGATAAAAGGGCACCGTAACAAAAATTGCACCAAAATGGTGCTCAATGTTCACACTGAGGCACTATTTTGGTGCATTATCTCCATCATGGTGCAGTCCTTTTGCACTATGGTGCGCATGATACAGCGTTTTATGGGGCATTTAAAAGTTGGCACAGATTTCGCTTTATATTTTTTAAGGCAACAACGCCACTTTTAAGCAGTATGAAGTTTTCGTTACCACGACGACAATGACCAATCCGGGAGAGTTTAAGTATGTCCGCTGAACACGTTTTGACGATGCTGAACGAGCACGAAGTGAAGTTTGTCGATCTGCGCTTCACCGATACCAAAGGTAAAGAACAGCACGTCACGATTCCGTCTCATCAGGTAAATGCCGAATTCTTCGAAGAAGGCAAAATGTTTGATGGCTCCTCGATTGGTGGCTGGAAAGGTATCAACGAATCTGACATGGTCCTGATGCCGGACGCGTCCACCGCGGTCATTGACCCGTTCTACGAAGAACCGACCCTGATCATCCGCTGCGATATCCTCGAGCCAGGCACCCTGCAGGGCTATGACCGTGACCCGCGCTCCATCGCGAAACGCGCTGAAGAGTACCTGCGCGCCACTGGCATCGCTGACACCGTCCTGTTCGGGCCAGAACCAGAATTCTTCCTGTTCGACGACATCCGTTTTGGCGCCTCTATCTCCGGCTCCCATGTCGCGATCGATGACATCGAAGGTGCGTGGAACTCCTCCACCAAATACGAAGGCGGTAACAAAGGTCACCGTCCGGGCGTGAAAGGGGGTTACTTCCCGGTTCCGCCAGTAGACTCTTCTCAGGATATCCGTTCCACCATGTGTATGATCATGGAAGAGATGGGCCTGGTTGTTGAAGCTCACCACCACGAAGTGGCTACCGCAGGTCAGAACGAAGTGGCAACCCGCTTCAACACCATGACCAAAAAAGCGGACGAAATTCAGATTTACAAATACGTTGTTCACAACGTCGCTCACCGCTTCGGTAAAACCGCGACCTTTATGCCGAAACCAATGTTCGGCGATAACGGCTCCGGCATGCACTGCCATATGTCTCTGGCGAAAAACGGGACTAACCTGTTCTCCGGCGACAAATACGCTGGTCTGTCTGAGCAGGCGCTGTTCTACATCGGCGGCGTCATCAAACACGCTAAAGCCATCAACGCCCTGGCGAACCCGACCACCAACTCCTACAAGCGTCTGGTCCCGGGTTACGAAGCGCCGGTTATGCTGGCTTACTCTGCCCGTAACCGCTCTGCCTCTATCCGTATTCCGGTAGTAACCTCTCCGAAAGCGCGTCGTATCGAAGTGCGTTTCCCGGACCCGGCTGCCAACCCGTACCTGTGCTTTGCGGCGCTGCTGATGGCTGGCCTTGATGGTATCAAGAACAAAATCCATCCGGGCGAAGCAATGGACAAAAACCTGTATGACCTGCCGCCGGAAGAAGCGAAAGAGATCCCGCAGGTTGCAGGCTCTCTGGAAGAAGCCCTGCAGGCCCTGGATGCTGACCGCGAGTTCCTGACCGCTGGCGGCGTGTTCACCAATGACGCTATCGATGCCTACATCGCCCTGCGTCTGGAAGAGAACGACCGTGTACGCATGACGCCGCATCCGGTTGAGTTCGAACTGTACTACAGCGTCTAATTTTGCTGTAAATCCAGGGTATGTCGTGTTGTGGCGCGGGATGCCCGGGATATTTTGTTGCCGTGGAAACTTTCAGCCCATCTCAGGATGGGCTTTTTTCTCCACCAACACGCTGATCTCGCGAGCTTTTTACCGCTAAAAAGCTATACTGCACTAAATTGGTGCACTCATTTTCAGGAGACTGTCGAATGGCAACAGGCACACTGCCCGATGCTGGGCAGATCCTTAACTCTCTTATCAACAGTATTTTACTGGTCGATGATGACCTGGCGGTGCACTTTGCCAACCCTGCGGCGCAGCAGCTGCTGGCGCAGAGTTCGCGCAAGCTGTTTGGCACCCCGTTACCTGAGCTGTTGAGCTATTTCTCACTGAATATTGGGCTGATGCAGGAGAGTCTGCAGGCGGGCCAGGGATTTACCGATAACGAAGTCACGCTGGTTATCGATGGCCGCTCGCACATCCTGTCGCTGACCGCCCAGCGGCTACCGGAAGGCTTTATTCTGCTGGAAATGGCGCCGATGGATAACCAGCGCCGCCTGAGCCAGGAGCAGCTGCAGCACGCGCAGCAGGTCGCCGCCCGCGATCTGGTCCGCGGCCTGGCACATGAGATAAAAAACCCGTTAGGTGGCCTGCGCGGCGCGGCACAGCTGCTCAGCAAAGCCCTGCCCGACCCGGCGCTAACGGAATATACCAAAGTGATCATTGAGCAAGCCGATCGGCTGAGAAATCTGGTCGACCGCCTGCTTGGGCCACAGCATCCGGGTATGCACGTTACCGAAAGCATCCACAAAGTCGCCGAGCGGGTAGTGAAACTGGTCTCCATGGAGTTACCGGACAACGTGAAGTTGATCCGCGATTACGACCCCAGCCTACCAGAGCTACCCCACGACCCGGATCAAATTGAACAGGTGTTGCTGAACATCGTCCGTAATGCGCTGCAGGCGCTGGGGCCGGAAGGGGGCGAAATTGTTCTCCGCACCCGCACTGCTTTCCAGCTGACGCTGCACGGGGTGCGTTATCGCCTCGCCGCCCGTATTGACGTTGAAGATAATGGCCCGGGTATTCCGCCCCATCTTCAGGATACGCTGTTTTATCCGATGGTCAGCGGCCGCGAAGGCGGTACCGGTCTGGGTTTATCGATCGCCCGCAGCCTTATCGATCAGCACTCCGGCAAAATTGAATTCACCAGCTGGCCGGGTCATACCGAATTTTCGGTATACCTGCCTATTCGGAAGTAGAGGTGTTTATGCAACGAGGGATAGCCTGGATCGTTGATGACGATAGCTCCATCCGCTGGGTGCTTGAACGCGCGCTCACCGGAGCCGGCTTGAGCTGCACAACGTTCGAAAGCGGCAATGAGGTGCTAGATGCCCTCACCACCAAAACCCCGGATGTCCTGCTGTCAGATATCCGTATGCCGGGAATGGATGGTCTGGCGCTGCTCAAACAAATTAAGCAGCGTCATCCAATGCTTCCGGTCATCATAATGACCGCGCATTCCGATCTGGACGCTGCGGTCAGCGCTTATCAGCAAGGCGCGTTTGATTATCTGCCCAAACCTTTTGATATTGATGAAGCCGTCGCCCTGGTCGACCGGGCGATTAGCCACTATCAAGAGCAACAGCAGCCGCGAAATGCGCCGATAAGTAGCCCAACCGCCGATATCATTGGCGAAGCGCCGGCTATGCAGGATGTCTTTCGCATTATTGGCCGCTTGTCGCGCTCATCCATCAGCGTATTGATCAATGGTGAATCCGGTACCGGTAAAGAGCTGGTCGCTCATGCCCTGCATCGTCATAGCCCGCGCGCGAAAGCGCCGTTTATCGCGCTTAATATGGCGGCGATCCCCAAGGACCTGATCGAGTCTGAACTGTTCGGGCATGAAAAAGGAGCCTTTACCGGCGCCAATACCGTCCGCCAGGGACGCTTCGAACAGGCTGATGGCGGCACGCTATTCCTGGATGAAATTGGCGATATGCCGCTTGATGTCCAGACTCGTCTGCTGCGCGTGCTGGCGGATGGCCAGTTTTATCGTGTGGGCGGCTACGCGCCGGTGAAGGTTGATGTGCGGATCATCGCCGCCACCCACCAGAATCTGGAGCAGCGGGTGCAGGAGGGGAAATTCCGGGAAGATTTATTCCACCGCCTGAACGTCATCCGGGTGCATTTGCCGCCGCTGCGCGAGCGCCGGGAAGATATTCCGCGTCTGGCCCGCCATTTCCTGCAGATAGCCGCCCGCGAGCTGGGCGTTGAAGCCAAGCAGTTGCATCCGGAAACGGAGACGGCGCTGACCCGCCTGGCGTGGCCGGGCAACGTCCGTCAGCTGGAAAATACCTGTCGCTGGCTCACCGTCATGGCCGCCGGCCAGGAGGTGCTGACGCAGGATCTACCGAGCGAACTGTTTGAGACCACGGTCCCGGACAGCCCGACGCAAATGCAGCCCGACAGCTGGGCGACGCTGCTGGGCCAGTGGGCCGATCGGGCGCTGCGCTCCGGTCATCAAAACCTGCTCTCCGAAGCGCAACCCGAAATGGAACGCACGCTGCTGACGACCGCCCTGCGCCATACTCAGGGGCACAAACAGGAGGCTGCGCGCCTGCTGGGATGGGGGCGTAATACCCTGACACGTAAGCTAAAAGAGCTGGGCATGGAGTAGTGATTAACGGCGTGATGAAAAATCGCCGAACAGCGCAAAGTGCTGCTATTTTGTACTTTACTGTTCCGATGAGTTGAGTATGATCGTGCCCGGCATTAGGGGAGAGCATCATGTTTGAATCACTGGTGAGTATGATATCGAGCGGCGCCGCTGCGAGTCACACGCCACAAACGGCAGTCGCTGCCGTGCTGTGCGCTGCGCTGGTCGGGCTGTTCAGCTAATTGTTCCCCCTCTCCTGCGGGAGAGGGGGAAAACCTTAAATTACCCGTGAGAACTGCTGCATCCGGGCCTTTTGCCGTAGATAGGCATCAAAGCACATACAGATGTTGCGGATCAGCAGGCGGCCTTTCGCCGTTACCTGAATTGCCTTACTATCCACCTCCACCAGCCCGTCATGCGCCAGCGGCGCCAGCAGCTTCAGGTCTTCCGCAAAATAAGACGCAAAATCCACGTCCCACTGCGCCTCGACCGCCGCGATATCCAGCCGGAAATTACAGATCAACGCCTTAATCACGTCGCGACGCAGACAGTCATCGCGGGTTAACGCGATCCCGCGCCACAGGGCGTTTCCTTGCTCAGCCACCTGCTGGTAGTACTGCTTGAGCTCTTTTTGGTTCTGGGCGTAGCTGTCGCCAATCATGCTGATCGCCGAAACGCCCATCCCCAGCAGATCGGTATCGCCCTGGGTGGTGTAACCCTGGAAATTGCGATGTAGAACGCCGTGACGTTGTGCGACAGCTAATTCATCATCAGGACGCGCGAAGTGGTCCATACCGATAAACTGATAACCTGCCGCCGTTAACGAGCCGATGGTCTCCTGCAGGATCTCCAGTTTCTGTTCAGCAGAGGGCAGATCGGCATCTTTAATCTTCCGCTGAGCGGCAAAGAGCGTGGGCAGATGCGCATAGTTGAACACGCTGAGGCGGTCAGGGTTAAGTTCCGCAACCTTTTGCAGGGTAAAGGCAAAGCTCTCCGGCGTTTGCTTCGGCAGGCCATAAATGAGGTCGATATTGGTCGAGGTAAATCCAATCTCCCGCGCATGGTTGAGCAAATCAAAGATGAACGCTTCGTCCTGCTCGCGGTTAACCAGACGCTGAACCTCTTTATTGAAGTCCTGCACGCCCATACTCAGGCGGTTGAACCCTTCAGTGCGTAAATGATCGAGGACATCCAGTTCGATTTCACGCGGATCGACCTCAATGGAGATCTCAGCTTCCGCGCTGAAATGGAAGTGGCTCCGCAACAGGGCCATCAGACGACTGATTTGCGCCTTATTAAGATAGGTTGGCGTGCCACCCCCCCAGTGCAATTGCTTAACCTGACGGTTAGCAAACAGTGGCGCGCGGTGAATAATTTCCTGTTCAAGGACATCAAGATACTGATCGGCCTTATGCTGCTGGCGGGTGACTATCTTATTGCAGCCGCAGAAATAACACAGCTTATGGCAAAACGGGATATGCACGTACAGCGACAGGGGACGCTGTGGGTATCGAGCCACAGCGGCATCGAATTCCGCCGCGCCGAATTGCGGTGAAAACTCCAGCGCGGTGGGATACGAGGTATAGCGCGGCCCGGAATAGTTATATTTCTGGATCAGGGCCAGATCCCAGTCGATTATCTGCTCAGACATGCTCACTCCTTCCGATGGTGCCGCCGACGGGTACGCCGTCCCGGCCCTACCGCACCGCGGGTCATGAGCCGGTTGCGCAGCCATTTCTGACGCCGCGACAACCGTCGTAGTTTAACGAATAACCACAGCAGATAACATATAACCAGAAGGGTTATAAGCAGTACCGGGAATCCGATGGGATGCAAATGTTAGTTTCCACCCTTCAGCAGACGCATCATATCTTCCTGCCGCTCTTCCTCTTCTTCATCTTCGTCATCGTAAGAGAGGCCGAGCTGTTGCATCAGCTCATCAATGCGATCCAGTTTGGCATCCACCCAGCTCTGCTCTTCAGCATTCAGGGTGCCGCCCTCTTCCAGACGTTCCAGTAGCGCGTCCAGGCGCTCATCATTCTCCAGCAACTCCAGCTCAGCCTGCGGTGAAAGCATAGGTTTCTCGCTCTTTGGTTTATGCTGCTTGGGAGCTGGGGTGCTGCTTTCGCTCACGCCCAGCGGGATCGGTTTTTTGCTGCCAACGCGCGGATCTTGCGCCTGACGCTGTTTTTTACCCGCTGAAGCCGCATCGCCGCCGTTCGCGCGACTTCCAGCCGCGTGGCCACGATGTTTCTTCTGCCGTTTGCGATCGCGAGCTTCCTGATTTAACTCTTCACGCGACTTGCGGCCGGATTTGCCACGGGTGGCGGATGTCGGTTTTTTCATGGTGTGTAATCTTCAGACAGTATTATTCAGTATAGAATTGAGGCGGAATCTAGCAGAAAGCAAGCAAAGAAAAAAGGCGACAGATTACTCTGTCGCCTTTTTCCTCACTGACCACCCTTTACGGGCTCTTCTTTCCCTGTTCGCTAACGACTTACCCTGTCTTTCCCTTAGCGTCCAACTATCCTTGTTACTTCCTTTTCCCTTCGAAACGTCTCCAAGACGCGCGTCATCCTGACAATCCTGTGGTCTTCGCCTCCTGGCGCTTCCTGACTCCTCGTCCTGAGTCCTAATCCTTTCAGCATCCCCGCCGTTGTGTATTACTTTACCTTGCTGACAAAAATCGACAACCAGTCTGGCCGTTAAAAATCCATTTTCAGATTTCTCTATTTTTATAATGTATTTATTTTCAGTAGGTTAATTGCAATTGGTCTCATTTTTCTCAGGTATGTCCTATACGAAGAATAGCCAATGTCTCACAAAGCGTATGGTTTTTACTTACAGAACCAGCGTGCGGTAAAAACAGCCTTTTTCTGCTGTTCAGGTATAATCCCTGCCATAGCCTGTTTTAACGGAGACGACCGTCTTGACCAACTGGAATTATCAACTGACGCACTTTGTCACTAGCGCGCCAGATATCCGCCATCTTCCTGCCGATACTGGTATTGAAGTGGCGTTCGCCGGCCGCTCCAATGCGGGAAAATCCAGCGCGCTGAATACGCTGACCAACCAGAAAAACCTGGCGCGCACCTCCAAAACCCCCGGACGTACGCAGCTGATTAACCTGTTCGAAGTCGCCGAAGGCAAACGCCTGGTCGACCTGCCCGGCTATGGTTATGCGCAAGTCCCGGAAGAGATGAAGATTAAATGGCAGCGCGCGCTGGGGGAATACCTGGAAAAACGTCTGTGCCTGAAGGGCCTGGTGGTCCTGATGGACATTCGCCATCCGCTTAAAGATCTCGATCAGCAGATGATCGAATGGGCGGTAGAGAGCGATATTCAGGTGCTGGTGCTGCTGACCAAAGCCGATAAGCTCGCCAGTGGCGCGCGTAAAGCGCAAGTGAATATGGTGCGAGAAGCGGTACTGGCCTTCAATGGCGATGTCCAGGTTGAACCCTTCTCTTCGCTGAAAAAATCTGGCGTGGATAAGCTGCGACAGAAGCTGGATAGCTGGTTTAACGAAATCCCGCCGCAAGAAGCTGTCGAAGACGCAGAGTAACCCCGCTTTTTCCGGATAACGGCGCTTAGCGCCCTATCCGGACGTTCATACTACGCAGTTTTAACTGTGTAAAACTTTTCTTTCGCGCAATAAAAAACGCCCCGGTCATAAATGACCGGGGCGGCTAAAATATTCAGCCAAATCCGATTACGTGAAGTAAAAGGTCTGAAAGATAGAACATCTTACCTCTGTACCCTACGCGAATAACTTTACTCTTCTTTCGCTCACGGATAAAGCATTTTTTGTAGTTTTTTTTCACTATTTACATAGCAAATTCAAATGATCCTCACAAAACTCTATAAGTTATGTTGCTTACTTACAGAAAATCGCTTTGTACTTTGTATACTTAGTGCGCTTGATCCCAATTTTCGCCGCTGCCCACTTCCACCAGCAACGGTACCGCCAGGGTGGTACTGTTCTCCATCAGTTCATGGATCTTCTTCGATACAGCATCAAGCTCATCCTTATGGACTTCAAAGACCAGTTCATCGTGAACCTGCATGATCATCCGCACGCGAGGTTGCTCCTTCCGCAGCCATTCATCAACAGCAATCATCGCCCGCTTGATAATGTCCGCTGCCGTCCCCTGCATTGGGGCGTTGATCGCCGCACGTTCCGCTCCAGCGCGACGGGCACCATTGCTGGATTTAATATCCGGCAGATAGAGTCGACGGCCATCCAGCGTTTCAACATACCCTTGCTCTTTCGCCTGAACGCGGGTGCGCTCCATATACTCCAGGACGCCCGGGTAACGCTCGAAATAAAGATCCATGTACTTCTGCGCTTCCTTACGCGGAATGTTCAGCTGGCGGGCCAGGCCGAAGGCGCTCATGCCATAGATCAGACCGAAGTTGATAGCTTTCGCACTGCGGCGCTGTTCGCTGCTGACGCTGTCCAGCGGTAAGCCAAACACTTCAGCCGCCGTCGCCCGGTGAATATCCTTACCTTCAGCAAAGGCGGTCAGCAGGCCTTTATCTCGTGACAGGTGCGCCATAATACGCAGTTCGATTTGCGAGTAGTCCGCTGAGACAATGACGTAATCTTCCGGCGCGATAAACGCCTGGCGAATACGTCGCCCTTCTTCGTTACGCACCGGAATATTTTGCAGGTTGGGATCGGTAGACGACAAACGGCCGGTAGCGGTAACCGCCTGATGATAGGAGGTATGCACTCGGCCCGTTTTAGGGTTAATCATCAGCGGCAGTTTATCGGTATAGGTGGACTTCAGCTTCGCCAACCCGCGGTACTCCAGAATCACTTTCGGCAACGGATAATCCAACGCCAGCTCTTCCAGCACCTCTTCAGAGGTGGACGGCGCGCCGCCCGGCGTTTTCTTCAGCGGCTTGATGCCCTGTTTTTCAAACAAGATCGTTTGCAGCTGTTTGGTGGAGGAGAGATTAAACGCTTCCCCGGCAATCTCATGCGCGCGCTGTTCCAGCTCTACCAGACGCTGAGCGATCTCCTGCGAATGCGCATGCAGCACGGCAGGGTCTATTTTCACGCCGTTGCGCTCAACCCGAGACAGCACCGGCACCAGCGGCATTTCGATATGCTTAAAGATATTCAGCGGACCTTCATGCTGCTGCAGCTTCGGCCACATCTTCAGATGCAGCTGGAGCGTGACGTCGGCGTCTTCCGCCGCGTAGCGACCAGCCTCTTCCAGCGCAATCTGGTTAAAGGTGAGCTGATTCTTACCCTTGCCGGCAATTTCTTCAAAGGTAATGGTTTTATGCTTCAGCCAGCGATCGGAAAGGCTGTCCATATCATGACGGCCCGCCACGCTGTCGAGGATGTAAGACTCCAGCATGGTATCGAATGCAATCCCGCGCAGCTCAATGTCGTAATTGGCCAAAATACCGCGATCGTATTTGAGATTTTGCCCGACCTTGAGCAGCTTCTCATCCTCCAGCAGCGGTTTAAGCAGCGCCAGCACACGCTCGCGAGGGATCTGATCCGGCGCATCAAGATAATCATGCGCCACCGGAACATAGGCGGCCACACCCGGCTCAACCGCGAATGAAAGGCCGACCATATTGGCGGAGATATTATCCAGGCTGTCGGTTTCCGTATCAAAGGCAAAAAGCGGCGCCTGCTTGAGCTTATCGATCCAGCTGAGCAGCGTGGCCTCATCAAGAATAGTGACATAATGCTCTGCTGAAAGGGCGGTGGCCGGTTCAACGTCTTCTGCTTGTGCCGCTGCAGGCTCTGCAGGTTTCGCAGCCGGTTTGCCGCCCTTCGCCTGTAGCCATTTCCCGGCCTCAACGTCGGTTGTCCAGCGCTTAAACTCATACTGTCTGAACAGCGCCAGCAAATCGTCAGCCGCCGGCGGCTGCACCTCCAGCTCTTCGCACGTGAGCTCCAGCTCGACATCGGTTTTAATGGTCGCCAGCTGATAAGAGAGATAAGCCACATCCTTGTTCTGCTCCAGCTTCGCCGCCATCGTTTTCGCGCCACGGAAGCTCAGTTCAGCAATTTTCTCCGGTTCCGCATACAGCGTATCGAGGCCACCAAGGCCTTGCAGCAGCGCCTGGGCAGTCTTTTCGCCCACGCCTGGTACGCCGGGAATGTTATCTGACGAGTCACCCATCAGCGCCAGGAAATCAATAATCAGCTCCGGCGGAACGCCATATTTGGTGACCACCTCATCAGGTCCAAGGATGGTGTTGGTCATGGTATTGATCAGGGTGATCCCCGGCGTCACCAGCTGGGCCATGTCTTTATCACCGGTGCTGATCAGCACCGGACGTCCCGCCCTTTCCGCTTCCCGCGCCAGGGTGCCAATCACATCGTCAGCCTCAACGCCCGGGACCGCCATCAGCGGTAACCCCATCGCTTTCACCATCTTATGCAACGGTTCGATCTGCGCACGCAGATCGTCCGGCATCGGCGGACGGTGAGATTTGTAGTGTTCGAACAATTCATCACGGAAGGTTTTCCCTTTCGCATCAAAGACCACGACGGCGTGGGTTGGTTGATACTGCAGGATCAAACTGCGCAGCATATTGAGTACGCCGTACATAGCCCCGGTCGGCTCCCCTGCGCTGTTAGTTAGCGGCGGAAACGCATGATATGCGCGATAAAGATAGGAGGAGCCGTCAACGAGGATGAGAGGGTTTTCTGGGATCTGAACCATAATTTCCGTGCCTGTTTATCAGATTATGGGTAAAGGATGCCACAGACGGGCATAAAATCCTGAATTTTTCCCGCAATTCGCGGAAAAGATTCCATGATCGTCGCGATCGCATGACAACTTTGCTTGTGGATAACTTTGTGTATAGTTTTACAGCGTCAGCTTATCCGCCCCTGAAAATAAATGAATAAATACTATTAATCTTTATATATCAGTTAATTAAAAACAGATCGACGGTCCTGGCATCCATTTGATGACCCAATGCTCCATGTGGATAGAAGATCCTTGTTTTTTTCTGTTCTGTTAAGACCCGTCATTTGCCGCGTTTTCTGGTAAAATCAGCCTCTTGCGCGGCTTAAAGGCGCTCTTTGTTAGCCTAACTTTCTGAATAAATTAACTATGTCGAGATTACTCGCTGCGATAACACTTCCGCTGAGTATCGCCTTAACCATCTTAGTCACCATTATCTGCTCTGTACCGATCATCGTCGCCGGGCTGATTAAACTGCTGGTCCCTATTCCTGCGGTATGGCGCTCTATATCCGTTTTTTGCAATTTTATGATGTACTGCTGGTGCGAAGGGCTGGCGCTGCTGTTACATCTCAATCCCTGGATTAAATGGGACGTCCAGGGGCTGGAAGGCTTGAACAAAAAAAACTGGTATCTGCTGATCAGCAACCACCACAGTTGGGCAGATATCGTGGTGCTGTGTGTGCTCTTTCGCAAACACATTCCGATGAACAAGTATTTCCTTAAACAACAGCTGGCGTGGGTACCGTTTATCGGGCTCGCCTGCTGGGCGCTGGATATGCCCTTTATGCGCCGCTATTCGCGCAGCTATCTGATTCGTCATCCGGAGCGCCGTGGTAAAGATGTCGAAACCACCCGTCGTTCCTGTGAGAAATTCCGTTCGCATCCAACAACTATCGTCAATTTCGTAGAAGGCTCGCGTTTTACCGAAGAAAAAAAGCGCGAAACGCGCTCTCCTTACCACAATCTTTTACCGCCGAAAGCCGCTGGTATCGCCATGGCGCTCAACGTACTCGGTTCGCAGTTCGATAAACTGCTGAACGTCACGCTGTGTTACCCGGAGAATAATACAAGACCGTTTTACGATATGTTAAGCGGCCGCCTGACGCGCATTGTAGTACGTATCAATCTGATCCCTATTGGTGAAGAGCTGCACGGCGATTACGTTAACGATAAGAACTTTAAGCGTAGTTTTCAGCGCTGGTTGAATGGGCTTTGGGAAGAGAAAGACCGACAGTTGACGGAGATTATGCGGGATAAAGGAAAGTAGCCATTGCAAATGCAGGTAAAGTAACGCCGGTCAGTGACCGGCGTTTTTTTTATTTCTTCTCAACCAGTTGCTTCACGGTATCCGCATACTGAGCGACGAAGACATCCATATTGCTGGTGTCCATCCCCTGCGGGTTCAGCTGGTATTTACCATTAACATACATAGCCGGTACCCCCTGCAACTGCAGATCGGCTGCCGCTTTCTCTTGCTGAGCGACCAGAGATTTCACCACGAAGCTGTTCCATGCGGCATCGTAGTCTTCTCCTTTCACACCCGCATCAACGAATACTTTACGAATGTCGGCCACGCTCTGCACGGTCTGGGTTTTCTGCACGGCTTCGAACATCGGCGCAGTAATTTTATCTTCAACGCCCAGCGCGACGGCCACCGCCCATGCCTGCGTCAGATCCTTGCCCAGAGGGCCCAGGAACTCAACGTGGTATTTGGTCATTTTGGTGCCTTCCGGCAGTTTCTGCCGCACACTGTCAGAGACATGCAGTACTTCTTCAAACTGGTAGCAGTGCGGGCAGTAGAATGAAAAGAACTCGAGCACCTGCGGCTCGCCAGCAACCGGCTTATCAAGGGTGATGTACTGCTTGCCGTCGGTGATCTGGGCAGCGGATGCACTAAAAGCCAGAATCATACCAGCCAGCGCCAGCCAAACTTTTTTCATGATTTACTCTCTCCTGGATATATCACATTAATACATTGGCGTTAACTGAAGCGGGGGTTCCTGTAGAACCTTCACCTGCTCAAGAAAAGTCGACGTCTGTCCCCGCCAGTAATCCTCCCCGGTTAACCAGGGGAAATTGACCGGAAAAGCGGGATCGTCCCAGCGTCTGAGCAACCACGCCAGATAATAAACCAGTCGCATGGCGCGTAAAGGTTCAATAAGCGCGATTTCATCGCTGTTAAAGGGGCTGAATTCCTCATAGGCCTCGACGATGGTCTCCAGCTGCATACGCTGTTCAGCCTTATCGCCGTTGAGCAGCATCCACAGGTCCTGAATCGCCGGGCCAGTGCGCGCATCGTCTAAGTCGACAAACAGCGGTCCATCGCGCCAAAGGATATTGCCTGCATGGCAGTCACCATGCAGGCGCAACGTGTTCCCGCAGCCGTGCCATTGCGCTATGACGGCAGCAATGAGTTTATCGGTCGCCTTCAGGAAATCGGCTTTCAGGCCTGAGGGGATAAGCGTCGACTGTTCAAACACCTGGCGCGGTTCCAGCAGGTACTCCTGCACGCCAATCTCCGGGCGGGCAGTAAAGCGCTGTTTGCGGCCAGTCTGGTGCAAACGCCCCAGATAGCGGCCAACCCACTCCATCTGATCAAGGTTATCCGCTTCGAACTGACGGCCGCCAAGGCTTGGAAAAACGGCAAAGTAGAATCCCTGATGCTGATGAAGCGTGCTGTCATTAAAAAAGAGCGGCGCAGCAACGGGCACTTCATCTTCTACAAGCTGAAGCGCAAACTGGTGTTCTTCAAGGATCTGTTCTGCGGACCAGCGCTCAGGACGATAGAACTTCACTACATAGCGATGACGCTCTTCGTCCTGGAACTGATATACGCGGTTCTCATAGCTATTCAGCGGGGTGAGACCGGAGTCCACCCGCATACCCAGATCGAATAACCCATCGATAATGGTATCCGGGCGAAGCGTCTGAAAAGTAAAAGCCTTATCGTGCATCCTGACATCCGATAATCGTACGAATAGTTCAGGATATCATCTCATTGCGTTTTACGCGGCAGCGCTTACAACCTTTTACTCTTTTATTACCCCGCGGGCGCGCAGCAGCGCGGTTTTAAAGTCCTCTTCATAATCCTTCTGAATACCCGGAATGACGGCATCTTTGGAAGAATCGCGCATCTTCAGGTGATAGATCAGAATATCGTCGGAAAGATCGCTCAGTTCGCCATCATAGCCGGCCTCTTTCGCCAGCTTCTGCAAAAATTGCATCAGGTTCAGTTCAGGCTCTTTTTGCCAGGCTGGCTGGAGGAGTTCAATTACTTCATTCAGACGTTTACATTTCATGGTCATGCTCCTTACTCTTGATAGGGACAAGTTAACAGGGTCAATCCCACAATGAAAGAGGCGATATTCATATGCAAAGCGAGGCAATAACCGGCGTCGTGCTGGCGGGCGGCAGAGCCACGCGAATGGGCGGTATTGATAAAGGATTACAGTTGTTAAATGGCCGCCCTCTTTGGCGTCACGTCGCGGAGACATTAGCCCCGCAGGTAGATGCGCTAGTCATTAGCGCCAACCGTCATCTTGAGCAGTGGCATGCCAGCGGCTATCCGATCTTTCGCGATACACAAGAGGGTTATCCGGGGCCACTGGCCGGCATGCTTGCCGTGATGCAGCAGGTCGCAAGTCCCTGGTTTGTTTTTTGCCCCTGCGACACCCCCTTCATTCCAACATTTCTAGTTGAGCGCTTTATCCAGCAGAGAGGTGTTGCACCAGTGGTTTGGGCCCATGACGGCGAACGGGATCATCCCGCCGTTGCGCTCGTGCATCGACAAATCATACCAGACCTCGAGGCCTACCTTACCAGTGGAGAACGCCGGGTAATGGTCTTTATGCGTCAGGTGGGTGGAAGCCCGGTGAATTTCAGCGATGTGAAATCAGCGTTCATCAATGTAAATACGCTTGAGGATTTGCAGCAGATGCAGGAGCCGTCATGATCCCATTACTGGCGATAGCCGCCTGGAGCGGTACCGGAAAAACAACATTATTAAAGCGTCTTATCCCTGAGCTCTGCGCTCAAGGATTGCGCCCGGGGCTGATAAAGCACACCCATCATGACATGGACGTGGATAAGCCGGGCAAAGATAGTTATGAACTTCGTAAGGCGGGCGCTGCGCAAACCATTGTCGCCAGCGAACAGCGCTGGGCGTTGATGACCGAGACGCCAGAGAAGTCGGAATTAGATCTCTCGTGGCTGGCCAGTCGAATGGATGCCAGCAAACTGGACCTGGTTTTAGTGGAGGGGTTCAAACATGAACCCGTGCCTAAGATCCTGCTTTTTCGGCAAAACAGTGGCCATTCTGTAGAAGAGCTGATGATTGATGAGCATACCCTTGCCGTGGCCAGCGATATGCCGATCGCGACATCGCCTCCGCTGCTGGATTTAAATGATGTTCCACAGATCGCGACATTTATTATCAGCTGGTTAGCGAAGCAGTAGCAGGTATTCAGGCGATATTTTTCCCGGAGGCGGTGCTGCGCACCTTGTCCGGGCTACGGATCCGTAGCCCCGGTAAGCGCAGCGCCACCGGGGGGACATACCCCACACCGCAAAAAACCCCGCACCTTTCGGGACGGGGTTCTTGTTAAAACGCAAAAACAAAAAGCTCAGTCTTCCGACTGAGCTTTCTGCTTTATTTGATGCCTGGCAGTTCCCTACTCTCACATGGGGAGACCCCACACTACCATCGGCGCTACGGCGTTTCACTTCTGAGTTCGGCATGGGGTCAGGTGGGACCACCGCGCTAGTGCCGCCAGGCAAATTCTGTTTTATCAACACGTCTCACGGACGCATCGATTAATCTGTATCAGAGCTGAAAATTCTCTCAATTCCGCCAAAACATCTTCGGCGTTGTAAGGTTAAGCCTCACGGTTCATTAGTACCGGTTAGCTCAACGCATCGCTGCGCTTACACACCCGGCCTATCAACGTCGTCGTCTTCAACGTTCCTTCAGGAGACTTATAGTCTCAGGGAGAACTCATCTCGGGGCAAGTTTCGTGCTTAGATGCTTTCAGCACTTATCTCTTCCGCATTTAGCTACCGGGCAGTGCCATTGGCATGACAACCCGAACACCAGTGATGCGTCCACTCCGGTCCTCTCGTACTAGGAGCAGCCCCCCTCAATTCTCCAGCGCCCACGGCAGATAGGGACCGAACTGTCTCACGACGTTCTAAACCCAGCTCGCGTACCACTTTAAATGGCGAACAGCCATACCCTTGGGACCTACTTCAGCCCCAGGATGTGATGAGCCGACATCGAGGTGCCAAACACCGCCGTCGATATGAACTCTTGGGCGGTATCAGCCTGTTATCCCCGGAGTACCTTTTATCCGTTGAGCGATGGCCCTTCCATTCAGAACCACCGGATCACTATGACCTGCTTTCGCACCTGCTCGCGCCGTCACGCTCGCAGTCAAGCTAGCTTATGCCATTGCACTAACCTCCTGATGTCCGACCAGGATTAGCTAACCTTCGTGCTCCTCCGTTACGCTTTGGGAGGAGACCGCCCCAGTCAAACTACCCACCAGACACTGTCCGCAACCCCGATAAGGGGCCAACGTTAGAACATCAAACATTAAAGGGTGGTATTTCAAGGTTGGCTCCACGCAGACTGGCGTCCACGCTTCAAAGCCTCCCACCTATCCTACACATCAAGGCTCAATGTTCAGTGTCAAGCTATAGTAAAGGTTCACGGGGTCTTTCCGTCTTGCCGCGGGTACACTGCATCTTCACAGCGAGTTCAATTTCACTGAGTCTCGGGTGGAGACAGCCTGGCCATCATTACGCCATTCGTGCAGGTCGGAACTTACCCGACAAGGAATTTCGCTACCTTAGGACCGTTATAGTTACGGCCGCCGTTTACCGGGGCTTCGATCAAGAGCTTCTCCTTACGGATAACCCCATCAATTAACCTTCCGGCACCGGGCAGGCGTCACACCGTATACGTCCACTTTCGTGTTTGCACAGTGCTGTGTTTTTAATAAACAGTTGCAGCCAGCTGGTATCTTCGACTGGTCTCAGCTCCGTCCGCAGGGACTTCACCTACACACCAGCGTGCCTTCTCCCGAAGTTACGGCACCATTTTGCCTAGTTCCTTCACCCGAGTTCTCTCAAGCGCCTTGGTATTCTCTACCTGACCACCTGTGTCGGTTTGGGGTACGATTTGATGTTACCTGATGCTTAGAGGCTTTTCCTGGAAGCAGGGCATCTGTCACTTCAGTACCGTGGTACCTCGTCATCACACCTCAGCCTTGATTATCCGGATTTGCCTGGATAACCAGCCTACATGCTTAAACCGGGACAACCGTCGCCCGGATGACATAGCCTTCTCCGTCCCCCCTTCGCAGTAACACCAAGTACAGGAATATTAACCTGTTTCCCATCGACTACGCCTTTCGGCCTCGCCTTAGGGGTCGACTCACCCTGCCCCGATTAACGTTGGACAGGAACCCTTGGTCTTCCGGCGAGCGGGCTTTTCACCCGCTTTATCGTTACTTATGTCAGCATTCGCACTTCTGATACCTCCAGCAGCCCTCACAGGCCACCTTCACAGGCTTACAGAACGCTCCCCTACCCAACAACACATAGTGTCGCTGCCGCAGCTTCGGTGCATGGTTTAGCCCCGTTACATCTTCCGCGCAGGCCGACTCGACCAGTGAGCTATTACGCTTTCTTTAAATGATGGCTGCTTCTAAGCCAACATCCTGGCTGTCTGGGCCTTCCCACATCGTTTCCCACTTAACCATGACTTTGGGACCTTAGCTGGCGGTCTGGGTTGTTTCCCTCTTCACGACGGACGTTAGCACCCGCCGTGTGTCTCCCGTGATAACATTCTTCGGTATTCGTAGTTTGCATCGGGTTGGTAAGTCGGGATGACCCCCTAGCCGAAACAGTGCTCTACCCCCGAAGATGAGTTCACGAGGCGCTACCTAAATAGCTTTCGGGGAGAACCAGCTATCTCCCGGTTTGATTGGCCTTTCACCCCCAGCCACAAGTCATCCGCTAATTTTTCAACATTAGTCGGTTCGGTCCTCCAGTTAGTGTTACCCAACCTTCAACCTGCCCATGGCTAGATCACCGGGTTTCGGGTCTATACCCTGCAACTTAACGCCCAGTTAAGACTCGGTTTCCCTGCGGCTCCCCTATACGGTTAACCTTGCTACAGAATATAAGTCGCTGACCCATTATACAAAAGGTACGCAGTCACACCCGAAGGTGCTCCCACTGCTTGTACGTACACGGTTTCAGGTTCTTTTTCACTCCCCTCGCCGGGGTTCTTTTCGCCTTTCCCTCACGGTACTGGTTCACTATCGGTCAGTCAGGAGTATTTAGCCTTGGAGGATGGTCCCCCCATATTCAGACAGGATACCACGTGTCCCGCCCTACTCTTCGAGTTCACAGCCTGTGCATTTTGGTGTACGGGACTATCACCCTGTACCGTCGGACTTTCCAGACCGTTCCACTAACACACAAGCTGATTCAGACTCTGGGCTGCTCCCCGTTCGCTCGCCGCTACTGGGGGAATCTCGGTTGATTTCTTTTCCTCGGGGTACTTAGATGTTTCAGTTCCCCCGGTTCGCCTCGTTAACCTATGTATTCAGTTAACGATAGTGTGACGAATCACACTGGGTTTCCCCATTCGGACATCGCCGGCTGTAACGGTTCATATCACCTTACCGACGCTTTTCGCAGATTAGCACGTCCTTCATCGCCTCTGACTGCCAGGGCATCCACCGTGTACGCTTAGTCGCTTAACCTCACAACCCGAAGATGTTTCACTTCTGATTGCGAAAATTTGAGAGACTCGAACACACTTAAACAGTGTGTCGTTTCAATTTTCAGCTTGATCCAGATTTTTAAAGAGCAAATATCTCAAACGTCACCCGAAGATGAGTTTTGAGATATGTCGGCACGCGTCTTTCACTCACGAACCAGCAAGTGGCGTCCCCTAGGGGATTCGAACCCCTGTTACCGCCGTGAAAGGGCGGTGTCCTGGGCCTCTAGACGAAGGGGACACTGAAGTCTCAATCGCAAGACGCCTTGCTTCTCTACTTTCATCAGACAATCTGTGTGAGCACTACAAAGGCAGGTTCTTTAAGGTAAGGAGGTGATCCAACCGCAGGTTCCCCTACGGTTACCTTGTTACGACTTCACCCCAGTCATGAATCACAAAGTGGTAAGCGCCCTCCCGAAGGTTAAGCTACCTACTTCTTTTGCAACCCACTCCCATGGTGTGACGGGCGGTGTGTACAAGGCCCGGGAACGTATTCACCGTAGCATTCTGATCTACGATTACTAGCGATTCCGACTTCATGGAGTCGAGTTGCAGACTCCAATCCGGACTACGACATACTTTATGAGGTCCGCTTGCTCTCGCGAGGTCGCTTCTCTTTGTATATGCCATTGTAGCACGTGTGTAGCCCTGGTCGTAAGGGCCATGATGACTTGACGTCATCCCCACCTTCCTCCAGTTTATCACTGGCAGTCTCCTTTGAGTTCCCGGCCTAACCGCTGGCAACAAAGGATAAGGGTTGCGCTCGTTGCGGGACTTAACCCAACATTTCACAACACGAGCTGACGACAGCCATGCAGCACCTGTCTCACAGTTCCCGAAGGCACCAATCCATCTCTGGAAAGTTCTGTGGATGTCAAGACCAGGTAAGGTTCTTCGCGTTGCATCGAATTAAACCACATGCTCCACCGCTTGTGCGGGCCCCCGTCAATTCATTTGAGTTTTAACCTTGCGGCCGTACTCCCCAGGCGGTCGATTTAACGCGTTAGCTCCGGAAGCCACGCCTCAAGGGCACAACCTCCAAATCGACATCGTTTACGGCGTGGACTACCAGGGTATCTAATCCTGTTTGCTCCCCACGCTTTCGCACCTGAGCGTCAGTCTTTGTCCAGGGGGCCGCCTTCGCCACCGGTATTCCTCCAGATCTCTACGCATTTCACCGCTACACCTGGAATTCTACCCCCCTCTACAAGACTCTAGCCTGCCAGTTTCGAATGCAGTTCCCAGGTTGAGCCCGGGGATTTCACATCCGACTTGACAGACCGCCTGCGTGCGCTTTACGCCCAGTAATTCCGATTAACGCTTGCACCCTCCGTATTACCGCGGCTGCTGGCACGGAGTTAGCCGGTGCTTCTTCTGCGGGTAACGTCAATCGATGAGGTTATTAACCTCACCGCCTTCCTCCCCGCTGAAAGTGCTTTACAACCCGAAGGCCTTCTTCACACACGCGGCATGGCTGCATCAGGCTTGCGCCCATTGTGCAATATTCCCCACTGCTGCCTCCCGTAGGAGTCTGGACCGTGTCTCAGTTCCAGTGTGGCTGGTCATCCTCTCAGACCAGCTAGGGATCGTCGCCTAGGTGAGCCGTTACCCCACCTACTAGCTAATCCCATCTGGGCACATCTGATGGCATGAGGCCCGAAGGTCCCCCACTTTGGTCTTGCGACGTTATGCGGTATTAGCTACCGTTTCCAGTAGTTATCCCCCTCCATCAGGCAGTTTCCCAGACATTACTCACCCGTCCGCCGCTCGTCACCCGAGAGCAAGCTCTCTGTGCTACCGCTCGACTTGCATGTGTTAGGCCTGCCGCCAGCGTTCAATCTGAGCCATGATCAAACTCTTCAATTTAAGTTTGATGCTCGTGAATTAAACTTCGTAATGAATTACGTATGTTCACTCAGAGACTTGGTATTCATTTTTCGTCCGAGGACGTTAAGAATCCATGTCACTTTGAGTGCCCACACAGATTGTCTGATAAATTGTTAAAGAGCAGTGCCGCTTCGTTTTTCGCTGCGGCGCGGGGTGTGCATATTACACTTTCCCGCTGCAGAGTCAAGCATTTATTTTTGCTTTTCTCTGCGAGGTTCTCACCGGAACCCCGCTGACCCGGCGGCTTGCTTGCCGTTGTTCCGTGTCAGTGGAGGCGCATTATAGGGAGTAATTCTGAAGTGACAAGGGGAAATACAAAAAAACTTTCCAACCGTCTCTTTTTTCAACAACGCGGCGAGGAAAGTCGCAAAAAACCACCGTTTTGCCGTTTTAACCGACGAAACGAGGCACCTGGTGGCATACTGTTAGAGTAGAGAAAAGAAAGGAACGGCATTTATGTCTTTAAGCGCACAGCAGCTGGCGGCACAAAAGAACATCTCCTGGGTACTGGCCGAGAAGCTTGCCCAAAAAATCCTGACTGGCGAATATCAGCCGGAAAGCATTCTTCCCGGTGAAATGGAGTTGGGGGAGCAGTTTGGCGTAAGTCGTACTGCCGTCCGTGAAGCGGTGAAGACGCTCACGGCGAAAGGCATGTTGTTGCCCCGTCCTCGCATTGGCACCCGGGTGATGCCTCGCAGTAGCTGGAACTTCCTTGATAAAGAGTTGCTCTCCTGGTGGCTAACAGAAGATAACTTTGAAGAGGTGGTGAGCCACTTTCTTGTCATGCGCAGCAGCCTGGAGCCTCAGGCCTGTTTTCTGGCCGCCGCTCACGGTACCGCTGAACAGAAAGCGCAGCTCAATACCTTAATGGAAGAGATGATTGCCTTGAAACGTCATTTTCAGCGCGATCGCTGGATAGAAGTCGATATGGCCTGGCATGAACATATTTATGAAATGAGCGGTAATCCTTTCCTCAGCTCATTCGCCTCTCTGTTTCATTCGGTCTACCACACCTACTTCACATCAATTACGCAAAATGAAGTGGTGAAACTCGATCTCCACCAGGCGATTGTCGATGCCATTCTCAATAGTGATGCGCCTGGCGCCATGCTCGCCTGCCAGGCATTGTTGAACGCCCCTCACCCCGTAAATCAATAACAAGGAATTGGCATGAGCGGAAAAAAAGGGCGCAGCATGGCCGGCCTGCCGTGGATCGCGGCGATGGCCTTCTTTATGCAGGCGCTGGATGCAACCATTCTCAACACCGCCCTCCCGGCTATCGCCCATAGTCTTAACCGTTCTCCCTTAGCAATGCAGTCAGCCATTATCAGCTATACGCTGACGGTGGCGATGCTGATCCCGGTCAGCGGCTGGCTGGCCGATCGCTTCGGCACGCGCCGGGTCTTTATTATTGCTGTTAGCTTGTTCACTTTGGGGTCCCTCGCCTGCGCCCTCTCCAGTTCATTAATGGAGCTGGTCATTTTTCGGGTGATTCAGGGGATCGGCGGAGCGATGATGATGCCGGTGGCGAGGCTGGCGCTGCTGCGCGCCTATCCCCGCAGCGAACTGTTGCCGGTCCTCAACTTTGTCACCATGCCGGGACTGGTGGGACCGATTCTGGGCCCGGTACTCGGCGGGGTATTTGTCACCTGGGCCAGCTGGCATTGGATTTTCCTGATAAACATTCCCATCGGCGTGATTGGCATTCTGTACGCCCGTAAATACATGCCAAATTTCACAACGCCGCGCCGGCGCTTCGATGTAAGCGGTTTTCTGTTATTTGGCTTAAGCCTGGTACTGTTTTCCAGCGGTATTGAACTGTTTGGGGAAAAAATCGTGGCGACATGGTTGGCGCTGGCCGTAATTGCCGTCAGCCTGATACTGCTCCTGGCGTATGTTCGCCACGCGCGCCGCCATCCGGCGCCGCTGATCTCGCTCTCTTTATTTAAGACACATACGTTCTCGGTCGGCATCGCCGGCAACCTCGCCACACGGTTGGGTACCGGCTGTGTACCGTTTCTGATGCCGCTGATGCTGCAGGTTGGCTTCGGCTATCCGGCCATTATCGCCGGCTGTATGATTGCCCCTACCGCTATCGGCTCCATTATTGCGAAATCTACCGTTACCCAGGTGCTGCGCTGGTTTGGCTATCGTAAGACCCTGGTGGGGATCACGGTATTTATTGGCCTCATGATTGCTCAGTTCTCACTGCAGTCACCAGAGATGCCGCTGTGGATGCTTCTTCTGCCACTGTTTGTGCTGGGGATGGCGATGTCCACGCAGTTTACCTCGATGAATACCATTACGCTGGCCGATCTGACGGATGACAATGCCAGCAGCGGCAACAGCCTGCTGGCGGTAACCCAGCAGCTTTCAATTAGTCTCGGGGTGGCCATCAGCGCAGCGGTGCTGCGCTTCTATGAAGGTTTTGACAACGCCAGCACGGTACAGCAGTTTCACTACACCTTTATTACCATGGGCGTGATAACCATCATATCGGCGCTAATGTTTATGCTGTTAAGAGCGAAAGATGGCCGCAACCTGATTAGCGAGCGGCACAAACGCTAAGCGGAACCGCGAACCACCAGCTCCGGCGTTAACTGAACGCGCTGCTGTTTTTGCTGCGGATCGGCCATTCGATGGATCAGCACATCGATGGCCAGTTCTCCCAGCTCATCTTTTGGCTGGTGAATGGTGGTCAACGGCGGCGTCATATAGCGTGCCAGTTCAATATCATCGTAGCCCACCAGCGCCATGTCCTGCGGGATCTGCAAACCGGCCTGGTACAACGCCTGATAAGCGCCAACCGCCATGGCATCGTTGCCGACAAACACCGCCTGCGGCCGCTGCGGCAAAGCCAGCAGCTGCTGCATCGCGCTAAACCCGCCGCCAAACTCAAAATCACTGGTCACCACGTATCCGTCGGCAACCGGCAGGCCGCAGCGCGCCATCGCAGCATGGTAACCTTCAAGGCGCAGACGCGCCGGGGTTTTATCCAGCGGGCCGGCAATACAGGCAATGCGCGAATACCCCTGGTCAATCAGATACTGGGTCGCCATATCGCCGCCAAGCAGCGAGTTATCCTGAATCAGATCGCTATCGCCATCAAAGGGGGCCCAGTCCATCATGACCGTCGGTACCGACGGATAACGCTGCATGATTTCCGGAGAGGGCTGATGAGTCTCTGTGCACAGCAGAAGTAATCCATCGACGCGTTTTTGCATCAGCGTCTCCAGATTGCGATTCATTCGCTGCTCATCACCTTCCGTATTACAGAGTACAAGACTATAACCCCGCTCAAAACAGCTGCGCTCCACGCCCCGCACCAGCTCCGAATAAAACGGATTGGTACTGGCGGTGATGAGCATGCCGATGGTACGGGTTTGATTAAGCTTGAGGCTACGCGCCAGCGCAGAGGGGGCGTAGTTGAGGCTTTTGATCGCGGCGTCTACTTTGGCGGTAATTGCCTCGCTGACAAAGCGGTCCTTATTGATGACGTGTGACACCGTCGATGTGGAAACGCCCGCGACGCGGGCCACATCTTTCATCGTAGCCAAGCATTACCCCTGTTGCGCTAAAAATTCATCAATCTCTGTGCGCCACGGCACGGACGGCTGCGCGCCTTTGCGGGTCACGGCAATCGCCGCCGCGGCATGGGCAAAGCGGATCGCGTCTGGCAGGGAAGTCCCTTCCAGCAACGCGGTCACCAGCGCGCCGTTAAAGGTATCACCGGCCGCGATAGTATCAATGGCCTGCACCCGAAAGCCCGGGATCCGCCGGCTTTCGCCTTCGGCACTGAGCCAGACGCCGCGGCTGCCAAGGGTGATCATCACGGTGCCAATGCCCTTGGCATGCAACACCCCGGCGGCTTTTGCCGCATCCTCGTCGCTTTCAACGCGAATACCGGTCAGCTTTTCCGCTTCGGTTTCGTTAGGGGTAATGATATCCACCAGCGCCAGTAACTCGTCTGAGAGTTCACGCGCAGGCGCGGGATTCAGCACCACGGTGGTCTGATGGTGATGGGCGATTTTCGCCGCTGCCAGCACGCTCTCCAGCGGTGACTCCAGCTGCATTAACAATGCCTGAGCGCTGGCGATACGTTCTTTTTCCGCCTCCACCTGAGCGACGGAAAGCGCCGCATTGGCGCCGGCATGAATACCGATGACATTCTCACCTTCGGCGTTAACGAAGATTAACGCCACGCCGGTCGCTTCCCCGGCGACCGCGCGCACAGGCGCCACGTCGATTTTATCGCTCGCCAGCTGGCAACGGATACGCTCGCCAATATCGTCATCGCCAGTACAGGCGATAAACGCGATATCCGCTCCGCTGCGCCCGGCGGCCACCGCCTGGTTGGCCCCTTTACCACCGAACGCCACCTGATAATGGTGGCCGGTGACGGTCTCACCCGGCGTCGGGAAAGCGTCAAGGTTAAGAATGTGATCGGCATTGATACTGCCAAGGACGACAAGTTTGCCTGCAGTTTTCATCGTTTCGGTTCCCGGGAAAGCGCGCCACCGGGATCCGGTGGCGCATGCCCTGCTTTTCTTTTTTTATATTGTCCCTCGGACTGTTGCCAGTCCGAATCGCATATTACTGCTTAACGACCAGTTTCAGCTCAACCGGGTAGTTAGCCTCCACTTTTTCGCCCTTCAGTACCTTATCGGCAGTCTCAACGCCTTTCGCGCCGATCTGCTCCGGCAACTGTGCGACGGTCGCCGCCAGTTTGCCACTGTTTACTGCTTTTTCGCCATCTGGAGTGCCGTCAAATCCAACCACCATCACATCGGACTTGCCTGCGGTCTGCAGCGCGCGCAGGGCGCCCAGCGCCATTTCATCATTTTGCGCGAACACTGCCTGAACGTCAGGATGTGCGGTCAGCAGGTTCTGCATCACGTTCAACCCCTTGGTACGGTCGAAATCAGCCGGCTGGCTGGCCAGGACGTTGAACTTGTGCGCCGCCACAGCCTGTTTGAAGCCTTCGCCGCGCTCGCGCGCCGCAGAAGTCCCGGCAATGCCCTGCAGCTCAATGACTTTCGCACTTTCACCCACTTTTTTCGCGATGTAATCGCCAGCCATTTTTCCGCCCTGCACGTTGTCAGACGCAATGTGGCTCACGACATCGCCTTTTGTCGCCTGACGGTCAAGGGTGATGACCGGGATTTTCGCCTGGTTTGCCATCTTCACGGCGTTGCCGACAGCATCAGAGTCGGTTGGGTTGATCAGCAGCAGCTTGGCGCCGCGCACCGTTAAATCCTGGACGTTCGCCAGCTCTTTCGCCGGGTTGTTCTGGGAATCCAGCACCACCAGGTTGTAGCCCAGCTTGTCAGCTTCTTTTTGCGCGCCGTCTTTCAGCGACACGAAGAACGGGTTGTTGAGGGTAGAGATAACCAGAGCGATGGTGTCTTTGGCCATCGCGTTCGCGCTAACGGTCGCACTTAGCGCAACAGCAGAGACCAGGGTCGCCAGTTTTTTCATATTCATAGTTAAGATGTCCTGTAGAGTTCTCAGTTACTGCTTTTTGTTATCTACCAGTACCGCCAGCAAGATCACCACCGCTTTAACGATCATCTGGTAATAGGAAGAAACGCCTAAAAGATTAAGACCATTATTCAGGAAGCCGAGGATCAGCGCGCCTATCAGGGTGCCGACAATCCGCCCTTTGCCACCCGCCAGGCTGGTGCCGCCGAGCACCACCGCCGCAATGGCATCCAGCTCATAGCCTGTCCCGGCCGTCGGCTGCGCAGAGGAGAGGCGCGCCACTTCGATGATCCCGGCCAGCGACGCCAACATACCGCACAAGGCGTAGACGATAATTTTGACTTTATTGACGCTGATCCCGGACAGACGCGTCGCCGCTTCATTACCACCCAGGGCGTAAATATATCGGCCCAGCCGAGTATGGTGCAGCATGTACCAGGCCGCCAGGAAGACAATCGCCATGATCCATACTGGCGTCGGGATCCCCAGCGGGCGCCCGATACCAAACCAGCCAAACAGATCGGCGTTATCGCTAAAGCCGGTGTTGATCGGACTGCCGTTGGTGTACACCATGGTTACGCCGCGCAGCAGCAGCATCATCACCAGAGTGGCGATGAAAGCCTGCACGCGGCCTTTCGCCACAATCACCCCGGTGACTGCGCCAATCGCCGCCCCCAATGCGAGGGCGGCAGCGACCGCCACCAGCGCATTCACCTCAATGCCAACGATCGACGCCGCCACTGCACCGGTGAGCGCCAGCAGGGAACCGACGGACAGGTCGATTCCCGAGGTCAGTATGACCAGCGTCATCCCTACCGCCATGATGGCGTTAACGGAGGTCTGTTGCAGGATATTGAACAGGTTATTGACGGTAAAAAAGTTGGGGCTCATGGTCGACACCACCGCGATCAGCACCAGCAGGGCAATCAGCGATTTTTGCTCCATCAGCCACGCTTTCGTGAAATAACGGCGACCAGTAACAGCCTGGGTAGTCATCTTTTTTACTCCTGATTCACACGGTTAAGCTTGCCCACAGCGGCAGCCATCAATACTTCCTGGGTGGCCTGCTCGCGTGTGAATTCACCGCCGAGATGCCCTTCATGCATCACTATGATGCGATCGCTCATGCCCATCACCTCCGGCATCTCGGAGGAGACCAGAATGATGCTCAGGCCATCGGCTTTGAACTGATTGATGAGCTGGTAGATCTCTTTCTTCGCCCCGACGTCGACGCCGCGGGTCGGTTCATCGAGGATCAGCACCTTTGGTCGGGTCATCAGCCCGCGGGCAATGGCGACCTTTTGCTGGTTGCCGCCGGAAAGCAGGCCGATCGCCTGCTCCATGGACGGCGTTTTCACGTTAAACAGCCGGATGAAATCACTCACCGCCTGCTGCTCATCTTTATGCTTGAGACTACCGCCCGCCCGGCTGAAGTAGCGCAGCGCGGTCAGGGACATGTTTTCTTTGACCGACATCCCGAGTACCAGGCCATCGCGCTTACGGTCTTCGGAGATATAGACAATACCGTTCGCCAGGCCATCCTGCGGCGAGCGGGTAACCACTTCATGGCCATCCAGCGTCACGGCGCCGCTGCTGCGCGGCAGCGCGCCGTACAGCACTTTCATCAGTTCAGTCCGCCCGGCGCCCATCAGCCCGGCAACGCCAAGGATTTCCCCCTGGCGCAGAGTAAAGGTCACGTTTTCCACACCCGGGCCGCAGAGATTATCGACCTTCAGGCGTATCGCGCCCGGCGCCTTATCGAGATGCGGATATTGATCTTCCAGCTTACGGCCAACCATCATTTCGATCAGTCGATCTTCATCCAGCGAGGAGACTTCGCGTTCGGCGATAAACTGCCCGTCGCGGAACACGGTGACGTCGTCGCAAATCTCAAAGATCTCTTTCATACGGTGGGAGATATAGACGATGCCGCGCCCCTGCGACTTCAGTTCGCGGATGACGCGGAACAACGATTCGGTTTCGGTATCGGTCAGCGCATCGGTCGGCTCATCCATAATGATGACCTTCGATTCAAAGCTCAGCACTTTGGCGATCTCCACCATTTGCTGATCGCCAATCGACAGATCGCCCACCAGCTTCTGGCTGTTAAAGCGTAAATTCAGCTTCGCCAGCAGCTTGTCGGCTTCGGCATACATCTGCTTCCAGTCGATTTTGCCAAAACGGTTCACGAACTCACGACCGAGGAAGATGTTCTCGGCGATCGTCAACTGCGGGATCAGGTTCAGTTCCTGGTGAATGATGCCGATCCCGGCTTCCTGGGAGGATTTTGGGCCATTAAAGGTGGTTTCTTTGCCCAACCATAATAAAGCGCCTGCATCGCGGGTATAGATCCCGGTCAGCACTTTCATCATGGTGGATTTACCAGCGCCATTCTCACCCACCAGCGCCATCACCCGGCCGGGGTAAACATTCAGTGAGGCACCGGAGAGCGCCTTGACGCCAGGGAACGCTTTATCGATCCCTTTTAGTTGCAATAAGGCTTCCATGACGGCGACCTCAGAACGTAACGCCGGCACAGAGAATGATATTCGCAAACGGGGAACACTCCCCGCTGCGAATTACCGCCTGACTGTCTGCGGTTTGTTTTTTGAACTGCTCATGACTGGTGTAACGAATTTCAATGGTATTTCCCTGGTGCTGCTGCAGCTGCTCAAGGTGGTTGAGCAACGTCGCGTGGAGCTGCGGATTATGGGTTTTAATCTCTTCCGCGATAACAGCCGCTTCAACCTGCATTTCCGTCGTCACCACTTCCAGTACCTGCATAAAGGAAGGTACGCCCTGGGTTAGCGCCATATCAATGCGCGTGCTGCTGCGGGGAACCGGTAATCCGGCATCGCAGACCACCAGCGTATCGGTGTGGCCCAGGCGGGAGATGACCGCGGAAATATCAGCGTTAAGTACGGTGCCTTTTTTCATTTTCTCTTTTGCTCCACTAGCGAAACGTTTCGCTAAAATAATTATTATCAATGTGTGAGCAGAAAACCATCACAAGAAGAGAGAAATGTGATCGCCATCGAAACGTTTCGCGAGGCAGAGACAGGACGTGACAGCCAGAGTGAGAAACAAAAAGCCCTTCGCAATGGGAGTAATGCCGATCAGTTAAGGATCAGTTGATCGATCCAGTGGCTGTGTAAGAATCCGGAAATGCTCACCCGTTTCCGGATTTTTTTATGCACATTGGACAGGCTCTTGATCTGGTATCCCGTTACGATTCTCTGCGTAACCCACTGACTTCTCTGGGCGACTATCTGGACCCGGAACTCATTTCCCGCTGTCTGGCCGAAGCCGGTACCGTCACCCTGCGCAAGCGTCGCCTGCCGCTGGAAATGATGGTCTGGTGCATTGTCGGCATGGCGCTTGAACGTAAAGAACCCCTTCATCAGATCGTCAACCGTCTGGACATCATGCTGCCGGGCAGTCGTCCCTTCGTCGCCCCCAGCGCGGTGATCCAGGCCCGTCAGCGTCTGGGAAGCGAAGCCGTCCGCCGCGTATTCTCGCAGACAGCACAGCTCTGGCATAACGCCACGCCGCATCCACACTGGTGCGGCCTGACCCTGCTGGCCATTGATGGTGTGTTCTGGCGCACACCGGACACACCAGAGAACGATATCGCCTTCCCCCGCCAGACGCATGGCGGAAACCCGGCACTCTACCCACAGGTTAAAATGGTCTGCCAGATGGAGCTGACCAGCCATCTGCTGACGGCAGCAGCCTTCGGCACGATGAAAGACAGCGAAAATGCGCTCGCGGAGAAACTTATAGAGCAAACCGGCGATAACACCCTGACGCTAATGGATAAAGGCTATTACTCACTGGGTCTGCTGAACGCATGGAACCAGGCGGGAGAACACCGGCACTGGCTGATCCCTCTGAAAAAAGGCGCGCAGTACGAAGAGGTCAGAAAACTGGGTAAAGGCGACCACCTGGTGAAGCTGAAAACCAGCCCGCAGGCACGAAAAAAGTGGCCGGGTCTGGGAAATGAGATGACAGCCCGCCTGCTGACCATCACGCGCAAAGGAAAAGTCTGCCATCTGCTGACGTCGATGACGGACGCCATGCGCTACCCCGGCGGGGAAATGGCGGATCTGTATAGCTATCGCTGGGAAATTGAGCTGGGTTACCGGGAGATAAAGCAGACGATGCAACTGAGCAGGTTGACACTGAGAAGTAAAAAGCCGGAGCTTGTGGAGCAGGAGTTGTGGGGCGTGTTGCTGGCTTATAATCTGGTGAGATATCAGATGATTAAAATGGCAGGGCAACTGAAAGGATACTGGCCAAATCAGCTGAGCTTCTCAGAGTCCTGCGGGATGGTGATGCGGATGCTAATGACGTTGCAGGGCGCTTCACCGGGTCGTATCCCGGAGTTGATGCGTGATCTTGAAAGTATGGGGCAGTTAGTCAAGTTACCGATAAGGAGGGAAAGGGTCTTCCCAAGGGTGGTGAAAGAGAGGCCTCAGAAATACACCACCGCCCTGAGAAAGGGCCAGTCAGTTGCTTAACTGACTGGCATTATTCGCAATGGGAGGGCTTTTTTGACATCAGATTTCGACCTGGGTCCCCAGCTCGATAACCCGGTTTGGCGGGATTTCAAACTGATCCGGCGCCCGCAGAGCGTTGCGCTGCAGCAGCAAATACAGTTTGCCGCGCAGACGCAGATACCATGGACGTTTGCCGATAATCAGCGACTCATGGGACATAAAGAATGAGGTTTCCATCATTCGACAGCTCAATCCTTCCAGACCGCAGCGGTGGAAGACCTCTTCGACGTTTGGCGTTTCGCGCCAGCCGTAGCTGGCCACCACCCGCCAGAACGACGGCGACAGTTGCTCAATCTGCACGCGGCGAACGTTATGCACATAAGGCGCATCTTCGGTACGCAGGGTCAGGAGGATCACTCGCTCATGCAGCACCTTGTTGTGTTTCAGGTTATGCAGCAGAGCAAACGGGATCACGTTCAGGGCGCGGGACATATAGACCGCGGTACCCGGCACGCGCACCGGCGGCGACTTCTCCAGCGAAGAGATCATCGCTTCCAGCGAGTTGCCATGCTCATGCATCCGGCGCAGCAGACGGAAACGCTCGCTTTTCCAGGTCGTCATCACCGTAAACATCACCATACCCAGCGATAACGGCAGCCAGCCGCCAGAGACAATCTTATCGAGGTTCGCCGAGAACAGCGGAATATCAATGCACAGGAAGGCCACCAGCATCAGGCCAACAAATAGCTTGTTCCAGTGCCAGTTTTTGCGCGCCACCGTTGCCGACAGAATGGAGGTCAGCACCATGGTGCCCGTTACCGCGATACCATACGCCGCCGCCAGGTTAGATGAGTGCTCGAAACTGACGATAACGATGACTACAGACACGTACAGCAGCCAGTTAATGAACGGAATATAGATCTGCCCGGACTCCATTTCCGAGGTGTGGATGATGCGCATCGGCGACAAATAGCCCAGACGCACTGCCTGACGGGTCAGAGAGAAGACCCCGGAGATCACCGCCTGCGAGGCGATAACCGTCGCCAGCGTGGCGATAATCAGCATCGGGATCAGAGCCCATTCCGGCGCCAACAGGAAGAACGGGTTTTTAATTGCTTCCGGGTGCTTGAGCAGCAGCGCACCCTGACCAAAATAGTTCAACACCAGCGAAGGCAGCACCACGGAGAACCAGGCGACGCGGATCGGTAATTTGCCGAAGTGACCCATATCGGCGTACAGCGCTTCCACCCCGGTAATCGACAGCACCACCGCGCCAAGCGCAATAAAGGAAACGGTCTTGTACTGCAGAAAGAAGTGCACTGCCCAGTAGGGATTCAGCGCCTGCAGAACTTCCGGGTTAGCGTAAATGCTGCGCGCGCCAAGCACCGCCAGCAGCAGGAACCAGACCAGCATAATCGGTGCAAACAGCTTACCGACCATCCCGGTGCCGTGCTTTTGGATCACAAACAGCAGGGTAAGCACGATAATGGAAATAGGGACAATCCAGGTATCCAGCTGTGGGGCGATAATTTCTAACCCCTCTATCGCCGACATAACGGAAATTGCCGGCGTAATCACCACTTCGCCATAGAAGAAACTGCCGCCGATCAGGCCGAGGATCACCAGCACGGAGGTCATTCTGGCCGAGGTATTGCGTCCGGCCAGCGACATCAGTGTTAAGATCCCGCCTTCCCCGGCGTTATCCGCCCGCATCACGAAGGTGATGTATTTAATTGATACGGTAAAGATTAACAGCCAGAAAATTAGCGACAAAAAGCCGAAAACGGCATCGCGCTCAACGCCAAAGCCAAACTGGCCTGACAGGCATTCGCGCAAGGTATACAGTGGACTGGTACCGATATCGCCGTACACCACGCCGATGGCCGCCAGCGTTAACGCCGGCAACGATTGTTTATTATCAGTGCTCATAGACTAGTCTTTTCGTTTATAAAACAAATGTGTGCCTAGTCCCTTGGCCCACAAAAAGCGCACAGTATGCACGATTATTTGCGAAATCGTACCCCTAACAGACACCATATTAACCTGGCTCAAAAAAAATAAATCGATTCTTCAGGCTATTACCGCCCCTGCTCTAACATCTATACTCGACCCAATAACGATACATGACAAAGCACGCAACTCAATTATGGCTCAAACACATTTACTGGCTGAAAGAATTTCCCGGCTCAGCGCGGCACTCGAAAAAGGACTCTTTGAACGCAGTCATGCGATACGCCTCTGCCTGCTGGCGGCGCTCAGCGGCGAGAGCGTTTTTTTGCTCGGCCCACCGGGGATCGCCAAAAGCCTGATTGCCCGCCGCCTCAAATTCGCCTTCCAGCAGGCGCGCGCTTTTGAATACTTGATGACCCGCTTCTCCACCCCGGAAGAAGTTTTTGGGCCACTGTCCATTCAGGCACTGAAGGATGAAGGCCGTTACGAACGTTTAACCGCCGGCTACCTGCCGGAAGCCGAAATCGTCTTTCTCGATGAAATATGGAAAGCGGGTCCGGCGATCCTCAACACCCTGCTGACGGCGATTAACGAACGTCACTTCCGCAATGGGGCGCACGAAGAGAAAATCCCGATGCGCCTGCTGGTGGCCGCGTCGAACGAACTCCCCGAAGCCGACAGCAGTCTGGAAGCGCTGTATGACCGAATGCTGATCCGTCTGTGGCTTGATAAAGTGCAGGATAAAGGTAATTTCCGTTCAATGCTGGTCAGCCAGCAGGATGAAAACAGCAATCCGGTCCCCAGCGCGCTGCAGGTTAGCGACGAAGAGTTTACCCAATGGCAGCAGCAGATCGGCAATATCAAACTGCCAGACGCGGTGTTTGAGCTGATATTCCAGCTCCGCCAGCAGCTGGATGCCCTGCCAAATGCGCCGTACGTCTCGGATCGCCGCTGGAAAAAGGCCATTCGCCTGCTGCAGGCCAGCGCCTTCTTCAGCGGGCGCGACAGCATCGCGCCGATAGATCTGATCCTGCTGAAAGATTGTCTGTGGCACAACGTCGAGAGCATGAACCTGATGTCGCAGCAGCTGGAAACGCTAATGACCTGTCACGCCTGGCAACAGCAGGCGATGCTGACGCGGCTGGGGGCCATTGTCCAGCGACGCATTCAGATCCAACAGCAGCAAAGCGACAAAACGGCGCTGAAGGTCACCCGCCTTGGCGGGATGTTTAGCCGCAAACCGCATTATGAATTGCCGGCGGAGATCCAGGGGACCACCCTGACGCTGCTGCTGCAGCAGCCGCTCAAACTTCACGATATGGAAGTGATCCACATTACTTTTGAACGCGAGGCGTTAGCCAACTGGCTGGAAAAGGGCGGTGAGATCCGCGGTAAGCTCAACGGGATCGGCTTTGCCCAACTGCTCAATATGGATGTCGACACCAGCCAGCACCTGGTCGTCCGCGACGTCAGCCTGCAGGGCTCACGCCTCGCGCTGCCCGGTAGCGCATCGCAGGAGAACATGCCGGCGGAAATTCGCCAACAGCTGGAGGCGCTCGATGATGAGTGGCACCAGCAACACAACCGCTTCAGCGAGCAGCAAAAGTGTCTGTTTATCCCGGTCGAGTGGCTGGGAAGAATTGAAGCCAGCCTGCAGGATGTCGGGGCGCAGATTAAACAGGCGAAGCAGCCATGACGCTCGATATGCTGAATGTCATGCTGGCAGTCAGCGAAGAGGGAATGATCGAGGAGATGCTGCTGGCGCTGCTGGCCTCTCCTCAGCTGGCGATTTTCTTTGAAAAATTTCCCCGGCTGAAAAATATCATCGCGGCGGATATTCCGCGCTGGCGGGAAGCCGTTCGCGCCCGTTTAAAAGAGGTTAACATCCCGCCGGATCTGGACGCCGAAGTGCAGACCTATCAGCAGGCTCAGCTGCTTTCTACCTCGCAGTTTATCGTCCAGCTTCCGCAGATCCTCGGCAAACTGCACCAGCTCCAGTCCCCTTTTGCCGCCCAGGCGCAGAAGCTGGTGGACGACAATGCCACCTTTACCCCAGCGCTGCATACGCTGTTTTTACAGCGCTGGCGCCTGAGCCTGGTGGTGCAAGCCACCAGCCTTAACCAGCAGCTGCTGGATGAGGAGCGTGACCAGTTGCTCAGTGAAGTCCAGGAACGCATGACGCTCAGCGGCCAGCTCGATCCGGTGCTGGCGGACAATGACACCGCCGCCGGACGCCTGTGGGACATGAGCGCTGGTGAACTCAAACGTGGCGACTATCAGCTGATCGTGCGCTATGGCGATTTTCTCAACCAGCAACCGGAGCTACTGCAGCTGGCGGAACAGCTGGGGCGTTCACGGGAAGCGAAATCCGTCCCGAAAAAAGACGCGCCGATGGAGACCTTCCGCAGCCTGGTACGCGAGCCGGCGACGGTGCCGGAACAGGTCGACGGACTCCAGCAAAGCGATGATATTCTGCGCCTGCTGCCGCCGGAGCTGGCGACGCTCGGCATCACGGAGCTGGAGTTTGAATTTTATCGCAAGCTGGTGGAGAAGCAGCTGCTCACTTACCGCCTGCACGGCGACGCCTGGCGCGAGAAAATCACCGAACGCCCGGTGACGCGCCAGGATTTTGATGAACAACCGCGCGGGCCGTTTATTGTCTGCGTCGACACCTCAGGATCGATGGGCGGTTTTAACGAACAGTGCGCCAAAGCTTTTTGTCTGGCCCTGATGCGCGTCGCGCTGGCCGATAACCGCCGCTGCTTTATTATGCTGTTCTCCAGCGAAGTGGTGCATTACGAGCTGACCAGCGAGAGCGGTTTGGAACAGGCGATCCGCTTCCTGAGCCAGCGCTTTCGCGGCGGCACGGATCTGGCCAGCTGTTTTCGCGCCATTATTGAACGTCTGCAAAACCCGCAATGGGTGGATGCCGATGCTGTCGTGATCTCTGACTTTATTGCCCAGCGGTTGCCGGATGAGGTGATTACTCAGGTGGGAGAGCTACAGCGCAAGCATCAGCACCGTTTTCACGCGGTGGCGATGTCGGTACATGGCAAGCCCGGTATCATGCGTATCTTCGATCATATCTGGCGCTTTGATACCGGGTTGCGTAGCCGCCTGCTGCGACGCTGGCGGCGCTAATCGTTACAGCAGCGCGGAAACGCTTTCGCGAACCTGCGCCGGCCAGACACCACACTGCACCTGGCCGATATGATCAAGCTGCAGCAGCAGCATCGTCAAACGTGACTGGCCAATGCCGCCGCCGATAGTCTGCGGCATCTCACCACGCAACAGCGCCTGGTGCCACTCCAGTTTCAGGCGATCTTCATCAGCAGTCAGCGCCAGCTGACGTTTCAGCGCTTCGGCGTCAACGCGGATCCCCATTGAAGAGATCTCAAACGCATCCTCCAGCACCGGGTTCCACACCAGGATATCGCCGTTCAGACCGGCAAAACCTTCAGCAACCTCTGTACTCCAGTCATCATAATCCGGCGCACGGACGTCGTGGCGCTTGCCATCAGACAGTTTTCCACCGATACCGATTAAGAAGACGGCGCCCAGCTCTTTGGCAATCGCCCGCTCGCGGCCTTTAGCATCGAGCTCCGGATAGCGGCTCAGCAGCTCCTGGCTGTGAACAAAATGGATCTGTTCCGGCAGGAACGGCGTCAGGCCAAACTCCTGGCTGACCGCCAGCTCGGTGGCTTTGATCCCGGCGTAGATCGCCTCGACGGTTGCCTTCAGGGTGCCAACGTGGCGCTCTTCATCCCCCATCACGCGCTCCCAGTCCCACTGGTCAACATACACGGAATGGATCGGCGTCAGACGGTCTTCATCGGGGCGAAGGGCCTTCATGTGCGTGTACAGCCCTTCGCCCGCGCTGAAGTCGTGTTGTCCCAGGGTTTGACGCTTCCACTTCGCCAGCGAATGAACCACTTCGAACTGAGCGTCGGGCAGTGTTTTCACTTTTACCTGAACCGCTTTTTCGCTGCCGGACAAGTTATCCTGCGTCCCGTCCCCCACGCGGCTTAAGATTGGCGCCTGGACTTCAATCAGGCCAAGCTTCTCTTCCAGCTGACGGGAAAAGTGGGATTTAACGAAACTGATCTGGCGTTGTTTTGCGATATATGCGGTTTTCATTTTTATGACTCCTGCGTCCTGTTGCCATTGATTAAGCAACAAAACAGGCCACCAATACAATAATCAATCAATAAAAAGCCACATCGACTTTTAATTCATCAAAATAAGGCGCTAAAATAGTAAGAACCCTCAAACTTCATAAGAAAAAGATATGGAAAATTATCAGATCGACAATCTGGACCGCGGCATTCTCGATGCGCTGATGGCCAACGCCCGTACTGCCTATGCGGAACTGGCCAAACAGTTCAGCGTCAGCCCGGGCACCATTCACGTACGCGTCGAAAAGATGAAGCAGGCGGGCATCATTACGGGGGCGCGCATTGACGTCAGCCCCAAGCAGCTGGGCTATGACGTCGGCTGTTTTATCGGCATTATCCTCAAGAGCGCCAAAGACTATCCTTCTGCCCTTGCCCGTCTGGAAAGTCTGGAGGAGGTGACCGAGGCTTACTACACCACCGGCCATTACAGCATCTTTATTAAGGTAATGTGTAAATCCATCGATGCCCTGCAGCAGGTACTTATCAACAAGATCCAAACAATCGATGAAATTCAGTCCACCGAAACCCTGATCGTGTTGCAGAACCCGATCATGCGCACCATCAAGCCCTGATCGCTTTTTTTAATCCCACATTTTTCCACAGGTAGATCCCAGCTCGCTCACAGCGTACAATACGCCACTCTGAACAGTTGAGCGGGCGATCAGCGATCTATGGCAGACATTACACTTATCAGCGGCAGCACCCTGGGCAGTGCGGAATATGTAGCAGAACATCTGGCGGAAAAGCTGGAAGAAGCGGGCTACAGCACTGACATCCAGCACGGTCCGCTGGTGGACGATCTGCAGGCGCAAGGGATCTGGTTAGTGATCTCTTCCACCCATGGCGCCGGGGATATTCCCGACAACCTGGTTCCCTTCTACGACGCGCTGCAGGAGAAGCAGGCCGATCTCTCCGCCGTGCGCTTTGGCGCCATCGGCATCGGCAGCCGCGAATACGACACCTTTTGCGGCGCGATCGATAAATTAGAAGCCGCGCTGAAGGACTGCGGGGCAAAACAGATCGGTGAGACGCTGAAGATCAACGTTCTGGAACACGAAATTCCGGAGGATCCGGCGGAAATCTGGCTGGGATCCTGGAAAAATTTGCTCTGAGAATTGTAAAGATCGTCCGATCTTCTGTGGATAACCATGCTTAAAAGCTTGGATCAACCGGTAGTTATCCAAAGAATAACCGTAGTATGGTTTTTGTGCTGTGCATAACCCTTCATTCTGATCCCAGCTTATACGGACCAGGATCACCGATCATTCACAGATAGTGATCCTTCTTAAGCTTTTGATCTTACTTCGCGGATCCGACTTATCCACAAAGAGAGTCGATCCTAATAAGAGATCACAATAGAACAGATCTCTATATAAAGATCTTCTTTTTAATACTCAGGATCCCGGAGTCTTTCTCGAAAGCCTAAAGTTGAGTAGAATCCACGGCCCGGGCTTCAATCCATTTTCATACCGCTTTATGCGAGGCAGACCACCATGTTTTATCAGGATCCTTTTGACGTCATTATCATTGGCGGGGGTCATGCAGGCACTGAGGCCGCAATGGCCGCAGCGCGTATGGGTCAACAGACCCTGCTTTTGACACACAATATCGACACGCTGGGGCAGATGAGCTGCAACCCGGCGATTGGCGGCATTGGGAAAGGACACCTGGTAAAAGAAGTGGACGCGCTCGGCGGTCTGATGGCCAAAGCGATCGATCAGGCGGGTATTCAGTTTAGGATACTAAACGCCAGCAAAGGGCCCGCAGTGCGCGCCACACGCGCCCAGGCTGACCGCGTGCTATATCGCCAGGCAGTGCGTACTGCACTGGAGAACCAGCCTAATCTGATGATCTTCCAGCAGGCGGTGGAAGATCTGATTGTCGAAAACGATCGTGTTGTGGGCGCCGTCACCCAGATGGGCCTCAAATTCCGTGCAAAAGCAGTGGTACTGACCGTCGGGACCTTCCTTGATGGTAAAATTCATATTGGTCTGGATAACTACAGCGGCGGCCGTGCTGGCGATCCGCCGTCTATCCCGCTGTCTCGTCGTCTGCGTGAATTGCCGCTGCGCGTAAGCCGCCTGAAAACCGGTACGCCGCCGCGTATTGACGCGCGCACCATTGATTTCAGCGTACTGGCGCAACAGCACGGCGATAATCCTATGCCGGTCTTCTCGTTTATGGGATCTGCGGATCAACACCCGCGCCAGGTGCCGTGTTACATCACGCACACCAATGAGAAAACCCATGATGTGATCCGCAATAACCTCGATCGCAGCCCCATGTACGCCGGGGTGATCGAAGGGATCGGCCCACGCTACTGCCCGTCGATCGAAGACAAAGTCATGCGCTTTGCCGATCGCAATCAGCACCAAATCTTCCTTGAACCGGAAGGCCTGACTTCAAACGAAATTTATCCGAACGGTATCTCCACCAGCCTGCCGTTTGATGTGCAAATGCAAATCGTCCGCTCGATGCAGGGGATGGAGAACGCACGGATCGTCCGTCCTGGCTACGCCATTGAGTACGATTTCTTCGACCCGCGCGATCTGAAGCCGACGCTTGAGAGTAAATTCATTCAGGGTCTGTTCTTTGCCGGACAGATCAACGGTACCACCGGTTATGAAGAAGCGGCTGCTCAGGGTCTGCTGGCTGGTCTTAACGCCGCCCGCTTCTCTGCGGAAAAAGAGGGCTGGGCGCCGCGTCGCGATCAGGCTTACCTCGGCGTGCTGGTGGACGACCTGTGTACTCTGGGTACCAAAGAACCGTACCGCATGTTCACCTCGCGTGCCGAATATCGTCTGATGTTGCGTGAAGACAACGCCGACCTGCGTCTGACCGAAAAAGGTCGCGAGCTGGGTCTGGTGGATGACGAACGCTGGGCGCGCTATAACGAGAAGCTGGAAAGCATTGAACGTGAACGTCAGCGTCTGAAATCCACCTGGGTGAACCCGCAGGCAGAAAGCGCCGCCGAAGTGAACGTTCACCTGACCGCGCCGTTGTCGCGTGAAGCCAGCGGTGAAGATCTGCTGCGCCGTCCGGAAATGACCTATGAGCAGCTGGTTCGTCTTTCGCCGTTCGCGCCGGGTCTGCAGGATCAGCAGGCGGCTGAACAGGTTGAGATCCAGGTGAAATATGAAGGTTATATCGCGCGCCAGCAGGATGAGATCGAGAAACAGCAGCGCAACGAGAACACTTTACTGCCGGCTACGCTCGACTATCGCCAGGTTACCGGGTTGTCAAACGAGGTGATCGCCAAACTGAACGACCATAAACCGTCGTCGATAGGGCAGGCGTCACGTATTTCCGGGATCACCCCGGCAGCGATCTCTATTTTGCTGGTTTGGCTGAAAAAGCAGGGCATGCTGCGCCGCAGCGCCTGATTGCGGTAGCCTGCCAGCGCTGATTTCCCAGTTGCATAATCGGCGTTCGCCTTTATCATTCATAGCCCGGTAAGCGTTAGCGCCTCCGGGCTCATTATTTTTTGAAGGGATTTACCGTGCTCAACAAACTTTCTCGTCTGCTGGATGAAGCGGGTATTTCGCTCACCGATCACCAGAAAAATCAGCTGGTGGCTTACGTCGGGCTGCTCGATAAGTGGAACAAGGCCTATAACCTGACTTCCGTTCGCGATCCGAATGAGATGTTAGTGCGTCACATCCTCGACAGCATCATCGTGGCGCCTTACCTGCAGGGCTCGCGCTTTATCGATGTTGGGACCGGACCGGGGCTTCCTGGCATTCCGCTGGCCATCGTGCGCCCGGAGTCGCATTTCACCCTGCTGGACAGTCTCGGCAAGCGTGTGCGCTTCCTGCGCCAGGTACAGCATGAGCTTAAGCTGGCTAACGTCACCCCGGTGCAGAGCCGCGTGGAAGCCTTCCCCGCCGAGCCGCCGTTTGACGGTGTGATAAGCCGCGCTTTCGCGTCGCTCAATGATATGGTGAGCTGGTGCCACCATCTGCCGGCAGAGAACGGTCATTTTTATGCGCTCAAAGGGTTAGCGCAAAAAGAAGAGATGGAAAATCTGCCGGAAGGGTATGCCATTGCCGAGGTGATCGCGCTGCATGTTCCTCAGCTGGAAGGGGAGCGACACCTGGTGGTGATTACGCCAAAATCGCGTTAATTTTTATCAAAAAATGTGGAAAAAATGTGGCCCAAGCATGTTACAAAAATAAAAGTCACTCCCTGATATTATCGGGCTGCATTTAACCTTGTTTTTACTATGGCTTTTCTTGCGGTTAACTTTAGCTAAGTGATTCACTGACAAAATAGTCAACTTTGAAAATATCAGGGTGCTAAAAATCGACAATGATGAGCAGCATAGTGATGTTAAATTATTATTATAAATGTCAATAAAAGGTTTTTATTGTATGTGGGGTTGTTTTAGATAATGTCCTCACTTTTTATCTTGAATATCAAAAACATGAAAAATAGTGTTTTATGTCCTTGATTCATTAAAGGGCGCTTGAAATGTTTATTATGTGATCTAATGCACGCTTTAATTGCCGTGTTTCCACGTTATTTGCAGTTTTGTATGACCGCTCACAGAACGCTGAAATGCGCGGAAAGTTGGCCGTTGGAAAATAATTAAACATTTATTCACTATTTTGCTACTTATTGTTTGAAATCACGGGGCGTCACCGTATAATTTGTCCGCTTTTTGATGCTTGACTCTTCGTCTTAAAGGACGTTTTATACGACACGCGACATACCTCAAAGGGAGCAGGAGTAAAAACGTGATGTCAGTGTCGCTCTTGAGTCGAAACGTTGCTCGCAAGCTTCTGTTTATTCAGTTACTGGCCGTAATAGCAAGTGGACTGCTGTTCAGCCTCAAAGACCCCTTCTGGGGCATTTCCGCAATATGCGGCGGTTTGGCAGTGGTTTTGCCAAACCTGATGTTTATGATTTTTGCCTGGCGTCATCAGGCGCATACACCAGCAAAAGGCCGTGTGGCCTGGACCTTCGCCTTCGGTGAAGCCTTCAAGGTGTTGCTAACCTTCGCCCTTCTGGCGATGGCGCTGGCCGTTTTAAAAGTGGTATTTTTGCCGCTGATCGTGACGTGGGTTTTGGTGCTGGTGGTACAAGTTCTGGCGCCAGCTGTAATCAACAACAAAGGGTAAAAGGCATCATGGCTTCAGAAAATATGACGCCGCAGGAATACATAGGTCATCATCTGAACAACCTTCAGATTGACCTGCGTACTTTCTCGCTGGTGGATCCGCACAACCCCCCGGCCACCTTCTGGACGCTCAACATTGACTCCATGTTTTTCTCGGTGGTTCTCGGTCTGCTGTTCCTGGCCATGTTCCGTAGCGTTGCCAAAAAAGCAACCAGCGGTGTACCAGGGAAATTCCAAACCTTCATTGAGATGATCATCGGCTTCGTCCATGGCAGCGTCAAAGACATGTACCATGGCAAGAGCAAGGTCATCGCGCCGCTGGCGCTTACTGTGTTCGTCTGGGTCTTCCTGATGAACCTGATGGACCTGCTGCCAATCGACCTGATTCCTTACATCGGCGAACACATTTTCGGCCTGCCTGCACTGCGCGTGGTTCCGTCTGCTGACGTGAACATCACCCTGTCGATGGCGCTTGGCGTGTTCATCCTGATTATTTTCTACAGCATCAAAATGAAAGGCGTAGGTGGGTTCGTTAAAGAACTGACCATGCAGCCGTTCAATCACTGGGCGTTCATTCCTGTCAACTTAATCCTTGAAGGGGTAAGCCTGCTGTCCAAACCGGTTTCTCTCGGTCTGCGACTGTTCGGCAACATGTATGCCGGTGAGCTGATTTTCATTCTGATTGCTGGTCTGTTGCCGTGGTGGTCACAGTGGGTTCTGAATGTGCCTTGGGCCATTTTCCACATCCTGATTATTACGCTGCAAGCCTTCATCTTCATGGTTCTGACGATTGTCTATCTGTCGATGGCATCTGAAGAGCATTGATTTTTACCAACACTACTACGTTTTAACTGAAACAAACTGGAGACTGTCATGGAAAACCTGAATATGGATCTGCTGTACATGGCTGCCGCTGTGATGATGGGTCTGGCGGCAATCGGTGCTGCGATCGGTATCGGCATCCTCGGGGGTAAATTCCTGGAAGGCGCAGCGCGTCAGCCGGATCTGATTCCTCTGCTGCGTACTCAGTTCTTTATCGTTATGGGTCTGGTGGATGCTATCCCGATGATCGCTGTAGGTCTGGGTCTGTACGTGATGTTCGCCGTCGCGTAGTAAGTTGTTAGAAACCTAAGCCACAGAGTTAATTAAAGAGGTATTGTGCTGTGAACATGAACGCAACAATCCTCGGCCAGGCCATCGCGTTTGTTATCTTCGTATGGTTCTGCATGAAGTATGTATGGCCGCCTTTAATGGCTGCCATCGAAAAACGCCAGAAAGAGATTTCTGACGGTTTAGCTTCTGCAGAACGCGCTAAGAAAGATTTGGACCTTGCACAGGCCAACGCGACCGACCAGCTGAAAAAAGCGAAAGCGGAAGCCCAGGTTATCATTGAGCAGGCGAACAAGCGCCGCTCTCAGATCCTGGACGAAGCTAAAGCTGAAGCAGAACAGGAACGCACCAAAATCGTTGCACAAGCGCAGGCTGAAATTGATGCTGAGCGTAAACGTGCTCGCGAGGAGCTGCGTAAGCAGGTCGCTATCCTGGCTGTTGCTGGCGCCGAGAAGATCATCGAACGTTCCGTGGATGAAGCTGCTAACAGCGACATCGTGGATAAACTTGTCGCTGAACTGTAAGGAGGGAGGGGCTGATGTCTGAATTTGTAACGGTAGCTCGCCCCTACGCCAAAGCAGCTTTTGACTTTGCCGTCGAACACAACAGTGTTGAACGCTGGCAGGATATGCTGGCGTTTGCCGCCGAAGTGACCAAAAACGACCAAATGGCAGAACTTCTCTCCGGTGCTTTGGCGCCGGAAACGCTCTCAGAAGCGTTTATCGCTATCTGCGGCGAGCAGCTCGACGAAAACGGCCAGAACCTGATTAAGGTGATGGCGGAAAATAATCGTCTGAAGGTGCTCCCGGACGTTCTTGAGCAATTCATTCACCTGCGCGCGGCCAGCGAGGCCATCGCAGAGGTAGACGTAATATCTGCCAACCAACTGAGTGATGAACAGCTTGCCAGGATCGTCAGCGCGATGGAAAAACGTCTGTCTCGCAAAGTTAAGCTGAATTGCAAAATCGATAAGTCTGTAATGGCAGGTATTATCATCCGTGCGGGTGATATGGTCATTGATGGCAGCGTACGCGGCCGTCTTGAGCGCCTTGCAGACGTCTTGCAGTCTTAAGGGGACTGGAGCATGCAACTGAATTCCACCGAAATCAGCGAACTGATCAAGCAGCGCATTGCTCAGTTCAATGTTGTGAGCGAAGCTCATAACGAAGGTACTATTGTTTCTGTAAGTGACGGTGTTATCCGCATCCACGGCCTTGCCGAATGTATGCAGGGCGAGATGATCTCCCTGCCGGGTAACCGTTACGCTATCGCACTGAACCTGGAGCGCGACTCCGTCGGTGCGGTCGTTATGGGGCCGTACGCTGACCTTGCCGAAGGCATGAAGGTTAAATGTACTGGCCGTATCCTGGAAGTTCCGGTTGGCCGTGGCCTGCTGGGCCGCGTGGTTAACACCCTGGGCGCGCCAATTGATGGTAAAGGTCCGCTGGAAAACGACGGTTTCTCCGCCGTTGAAGCGATCGCGCCGGGCGTCATCGAACGTCAGTCCGTCGATCAGCCGGTACAGACCGGTTATAAATCCGTTGACGCCATGATCCCAATCGGTCGTGGTCAGCGTGAGCTGATCATCGGCGACCGTCAGACCGGTAAAACGGCGCTGGCTATCGATGCCATCATCAACCAGCGTGATTCCGGCATCAAATGCGTCTATGTCGCTATCGGTCAGAAAGCATCCACCATTTCTAACGTGGTGCGCAAACTGGAAGAGCATGGCGCGCTGGCTAACACCATCGTAGTGGTAGCAACGGCATCCGAATCTGCTGCTCTGCAATACCTGGCGCCATATGCCGGTTGCGCAATGGGCGAATACTTCCGCGATCGCGGTGAAGATGCGCTGATCGTTTACGATGACCTGTCTAAACAGGCTGTTGCTTACCGTCAGATTTCCCTGCTGCTCCGTCGTCCGCCAGGACGTGAAGCGTTCCCGGGCGACGTATTCTACCTCCACTCTCGTCTGCTGGAGCGTGCTGCGCGTGTTAACGCTGAATACGTTGAAGCCTTCACCAAAGGTGAAGTGAAAGGGAAAACTGGCTCTCTGACCGCACTGCCGATTATCGAAACGCAGGCGGGTGACGTTTCCGCGTTCGTTCCGACCAACGTAATTTCCATTACCGATGGTCAGATCTTCCTGGAAACCAACCTGTTTAACGCCGGTATTCGTCCTGCGGTTAACCCGGGTATCTCCGTATCCCGTGTTGGTGGTGCAGCGCAGACCAAGATCATGAAGAAACTGTCCGGTGGTATCCGTACCGCGTTGGCGCAGTATCGTGAACTGGCGGCGTTCTCCCAGTTTGCATCCGACCTTGACGATGCAACCCGCAAACAGCTGGACCACGGTCAGAAAGTGACCGAGCTGCTGAAACAGAAACAGTATGCGCCGATGTCTGTCGCGCAGCAGTCGCTGGTTCTGTTCGCAGCAGAACGTGGTTACCTGGCTGATGTAGAACTGGCGAAAATCGGTAGCTTCGAAGCCGCTCTGCTGGCTTACGTCGACCGTGATCACGCTCCGCTGATGCAAGAGATTAACCAGTCCGGTGGCTATAACGACGAAATCGAAGGCAAGCTGAAAGGCATCCTCGATTCCTTCAAAGCAACCCAATCCTGGTAACGTCTGGCGGTCTGTCTTAGGGCAGGCCGCAAGGCATTGAGGAGAAGCTCATGGCCGGCGCAAAAGAGATACGTAGTAAGATCGCAAGCGTCCAGAACACGCAAAAGATCACTAAAGCGATGGAGATGGTCGCCGCTTCCAAAATGCGTAAATCGCAGGAGCGCATGGCGGCCAGCCGTCCTTACGCAGATACTATGCGCAAAGTGATTGGTCACCTTGCGAACGGTAATCTGGAATATAAGCACCCTTACCTGGAAGAACGCGACGTTAAGCGCGTGGGCTACCTGGTGGTGTCGACCGACCGTGGTCTGTGCGGCGGCTTGAACATTAACCTGTTCAAGAAACTGCTGGCGGAAATGAAAGCATGGTCCGATAAAGGCGTTCAGTGCGACCTCGCAATGATCGGCTCTAAAGGCGTCTCTTTCTTTAACTCCGTAGGCGGCAACGTGGTTGCACAGGTGACCGGTATGGGGGATAACCCATCCCTGTCCGAACTGATCGGCCCGGTAAAAGTGATGTTGCAGGCCTACGATGAAGGCCGTCTGGACAAGCTGTACGTTGTCAGCAACAAATTTATTAACACCATGTCTCAGGTTCCGACGATCACTCAGCTGCTGCCGTTACCGGCATCAGAAGACGCTGATCTGAAACGTAAATCCTGGGATTACCTGTATGAGCCCGATCCGAAAGCGCTGCTGGATACCCTCCTGCGCCGCTACGTAGAGTCTCAGGTTTATCAGGGCGTGGTTGAAAACCTGGCCAGCGAGCAGGCCGCCCGTATGGTGGCGATGAAAGCCGCGACCGATAATGGCGGCAGCCTGATTAAAGAGCTGCAGTTGGTATACAACAAAGCTCGTCAGGCCAGCATTACTCAGGAACTCACCGAGATCGTCTCGGGGGCCGCCGCGGTTTAACCAGGTTATTTCGTAGAGGATTTAAGATGGCTACTGGAAAGATTGTCCAGGTAATCGGCGCCGTGGTCGACGTCGAGTTCCCTCAGGATGCCGTACCACGCGTGTACGAAGCCCTTGAGGTACAGAATGGTAATGAAGTTCTGGTGCTGGAAGTTCAGCAGCAGCTGGGCGGCGGTATCGTACGTACCATCGCCATGGGTTCTTCCGACGGTCTGCGCCGCGGTCTGGATGTAAAAGACCTCGAGCACCCGATCGAAGTCCCGGTAGGTAAAGCAACGCTGGGTCGTATCATGAACGTACTGGGTCAACCGGTTGACATGAAAGGCGACATCGGCGAAGAAGAGCGTTGGGCTATCCACCGCGCAGCACCGTCCTATGAAGAGCTGTCCAGCTCTCAGGAACTGCTTGAAACCGGCATCAAAGTTATCGACCTGATGTGTCCGTTCGCGAAGGGCGGTAAAGTTGGTCTGTTCGGTGGTGCGGGTGTAGGTAAAACCGTAAACATGATGGAGCTGATCCGTAACATCGCGATCGAGCACTCCGGTTACTCTGTGTTTGCGGGCGTAGGTGAACGTACTCGTGAGGGTAACGACTTCTACCACGAAATGACCGACTCCAACGTTATCGATAAAGTATCCCTGGTGTACGGCCAGATGAACGAGCCGCCGGGAAACCGTCTGCGCGTTGCGCTGACCGGCCTGACCATGGCTGAGAAATTCCGTGACGAAGGTCGTGACGTACTGCTGTTCGTCGATAACATTTATCGTTACACCCTGGCCGGTACTGAAGTATCCGCGCTGCTGGGTCGTATGCCTTCAGCGGTAGGTTATCAGCCGACCCTGGCGGAAGAGATGGGTGTTCTGCAGGAACGTATCACCTCCACCAAAACCGGTTCTATCACCTCCGTACAGGCGGTATACGTACCGGCGGATGACTTAACTGACCCATCCCCAGCAACTACCTTTGCTCACTTAGATGCAACCGTAGTACTGAGTCGTCAGATCGCATCCCTGGGTATCTACCCGGCCGTTGACCCGCTGGACTCCACCAGCCGTCAGCTGGATCCGCTGGTTGTTGGTCAGGAACACTACGACACCGCGCGTGGCGTTCAGTCCATCCTGCAGCGTTATCAGGAACTGAAAGACATCATCGCCATCCTCGGTATGGACGAACTGTCTGAAGAAGACAAACTGGTGGTAGCTCGCGCACGTAAGATCCAGCGCTTCCTGTCCCAGCCGTTCTTCGTGGCAGAAGTCTTTACTGGTTCTCCGGGCAAATACGTGGCGCTGAAAGACACCATCCGTGGCTTTAAAGGCATCATGGAAGGCGAATACGATCACCTGCCAGAGCAGGCGTTCTACATGGTCGGTTCCATCGACGAAGCCGTGGAAAAAGCCAAAAAACTTTAACGCCTTAATCGGAGGGTGATATGGCAATGACTTACCACCTGGACGTCGTCAGCGCAGAGCAACAAATGTTCTCTGGTCTGGTCGAAAAAATCCAGGTAACGGGTAGCGAAGGTGAACTGGGTATTTACCCGGGCCACGCACCGCTGCTCACCGCCATTAAGCCTGGTATGATTCGCATCGTTAAACAGCACGGTCATGAAGAGTTTATCTATCTGTCCGGCGGCATTCTTGAAGTGCAGCCTGGCAGCGTGACCGTTCTGGCGGATACCGCAATTCGCGGTCAGGACCTCGACGAAGCGCGAGCGCTGGAAGCGAAACGCAAAGCGGAAGAGCATATTAAGAGCTCTCACGGCGATGTGGATTACGCTCAGGCGTCTGCGGAACTGGCCAAAGCGATCGCTAAACTGCGCGTTATCGAGTTGACCAAAAAAGCGATGTAACACCGGCTTGAACGTAAAAAGCCAGTCTGGTTTTCCAGACTGGCTTTTTTTATGGCCCGCCGCAGATCCGCGGATGAAGCGAAAACAAAATTCCCGCTTAATTGTTATTGATTAGTTAAATGAGGAGGCGTAGACTCTTTTTTATGTGATGTACATCACAAAAAAAGAACGTTATTAAACTGCACCTGCGTCAGGAAATCATCATGAAACTGTTTCATAAAATCATCGCCAAATTTAGCGTACTGAGCTTCTAAGTTCCGCGCTATCTCCACCCGCTTACACGACGTATCGCCCATCAAAACGACAACACAGGCAATGTGCAACCGGGAAAATAAGGTCACCTGACGGTGGCCTTTCGTTTTTTATAGATACCATCAATCACTTTACCGCCCTCCCCTGCCAGAGACTGGCGACTATTTATCATGGTTCTTCCCGCTGTGGATGCCTGAACCTGCCTGCCGCCGCTGCTTTATTCAGGTGGCGAAAAAACAGCAAAAGCAGTGAGATAGTCAATGATTACCCTCCCTACCCTCCTTTTTCAGCGTTAAACTGATTTGCAGTGGTCAAAATTAGCGTCATAAAATGGTGGATAGCTGTGAGCCTGGACGTTTTCTCCACGTCTCGTTTTATGATGAAAAATATGTAGAAATTTCAACGTGAAAGGCTTTTACTTTTCGTTCTAACTACCGTCAGGATGAGTATGTCAAATAGTGCGATGAGCGTGGTTATCCTTGCCGCAGGCAAAGGGACCCGCATGTATTCCGATCTTCCTAAGGTGCTGCATACCCTGGCCGGGAAGCCAATGGTGCAGCATGTCATTGATGCTGCTAACGATTTAGGCGCCAGTGCGGTACATCTGGTGTATGGCCACGGTGGCGATTTGCTGCGTCAGACGCTGCATGAAGACAACCTGAACTGGGTGCTGCAGGCCGAGCAGCTCGGTACCGGGCACGCCATGCAGCAGGCGGCGCCGTTCTTCAATGATGATGAAGACATCCTGATGCTCTATGGTGACGTGCCGCTGATCTCCGTTGAGACGCTACAGCGCCTGCGCGCTGCGAAACCACAGGGTGGGATTGGTTTGCTAACGGTGAAGCTGGATGACCCAACGGGCTACGGCCGCATTACCCGTGAAAATGGCCAGGTGACGGGTATCGTTGAGCACAAAGATGCCAGCGAAGCGCAGCGCCAGATTCAGGAAATTAACACCGGCATCTTGATCGCCGGCGGAGCCGATCTGAAGCGCTGGCTGGCGAAGCTTACCAATAACAATGCCCAGGGCGAATACTACATCACCGATATCATTGCCATGGCACATCAGGAAGGCCATGAGATCGTTGCGGTGCATCCGCAGCGCCTGAGCGAGGTCGAAGGCGTCAACAATCGCCTGCAGCTTGCGCGTCTGGAGCGCGTCTACCAGGCTGAGCAGGCGGAAAAACTGCTGCTGGCGGGCGTAATGTTGCGCGATCCGGCGCGTTTCGATCTGCGCGGTACGCTGCAGCACGGGCGCGATGTGGAGATCGATACTAACGTTATTCTGGAAGGCAACGTGGTACTGGGCGACCGTGTGAAAATCGGCGCTGGCTGCGTGATCAAAAACAGCACCATCGGCGATGACTGCGAAATCAGTCCCTACAGCGTGGTGGAAGATGCCCAGCTGCAGGCTGCCTGTACCATCGGCCCATTTGCCCGTCTGCGTCCGGGTGCCGAACTGCTGGAAGGCGCTCACGTTGGCAACTTCGTGGAAATGAAAAAAGCGCGTCTCGGCAAAGGTTCCAAGGCGGGTCATCTGACCTACCTGGGCGATGCGGAGATCGGTGATAACGTCAATATCGGCGCGGGCACCATCACCTGCAACTACGATGGTGCGAACAAGCATAAAACGATTATTGGCGATGATGTTTTTGTCGGCTCAGATACCCAGCTGGTGGCCCCGGTCACTGTGGGCAATGGCGTCACTATCGCCGCCGGCACCACCGTTACCCGCAACATTGCCGATAACGAACTGGTATTAAGCCGCGTGCCGCAGGTCCATAAGCAGGGCTGGCAGCGTCCGGTGAAAAAGAAGTAAGCAGGATTGTCGCCGGGGGTGAACAACACCCGGCGAACTAGGATGAGAGGGTCAACATAGATCCCCGTCCGCAGGCAGTACCATAACAATAACCCCACTCTCTACAAGGCTCGGGGCGCCCGGAAAACGGGCAAATACAGGTCAGCGACAACGCATGGCATATCGCCATTATCAGGAAATTTAACTATGTGTGGAATTGTTGGCGCAGTCGCGCAGCGTGATATTGCTGAAATCCTTCTCGAAGGTTTACGTCGTCTGGAATACCGTGGCTATGACTCTGCCGGTCTGGCGGTGGTCGACAGCGAAGGTCATATGACCCGCGTGCGTCGCCTGGGTAAAGTCCAGATGCTGGCTCAGGCGGTAGAAGAGCAACCGTTACACGGTGGTACCGGGATCGCCCATACTCGCTGGGCGACGCACGGCGAACCGTCTGAGGGCAATGCGCATCCGCATGTTTCTGAACACATTGTAGTGGTTCATAACGGGATCATCGAAAACCACGAGCCGCTGCGCGCCCTGCTGCAGTCTCGCGGCTATGTCTTTGTCACCGAGACCGATACCGAAGTTATCGCCCATCTGGTGCACTGGGAGCTGGAACAAGGCGGTACCTTGCGAGAAGCTGTCCTGCGCACGATTCCGCAGCTGCGCGGCGCCTACGGTACGGTGATCATGGATACCCGTGACCCGGGAACCCTGCTGGCGGCCCGCTCCGGTAGCCCGCTGGTGATTGGCCTGGGCATGGGCGAAAACTTTATCGCCTCCGACCAGCTGGCATTGCTGCCGGTTACCCGCCGCTTCATCTTCCTGGAAGAAGGCGATATTGCCGAAGTGACTCGTCGTTCGGTGGTGATCTTTGATAAGTCCGGTGCACAAGTGAAGCGCCAGGAGATCGAATCCAATCTGCAGTATGACGCTGGCGATAAAGGTATCTACCGTCACTATATGCAGAAAGAGATTTTCGAGCAGCCGAATGCGATTAAGAACACCCTGACCGGGCGCATCAGCCATGGCGAAGTGGATCTCAGCGAGCTGGGGCCGAACGCCAATGAAATGCTGGCTCAGGTTGAACATATTCAGATAGTTGCCTGCGGGACCTCCTATAACTCCGGAATGGTCTCCCGCTACTGGTTTGAAGCGTTAGCCGGCGTACCGTGCGATGTGGAAATCGCCTCCGAGTTCCGCTATCGCAAGTCCGCGGTGCGTCGCAATAGCCTGATGATCACCCTCTCCCAGTCCGGTGAAACCGCCGATACCCTGGCGGCGCTGCGCCTCTCTAAAGAGCTTGGCTATCTTGGTTCACTGGCCATCTGCAACGTGGCGGGTTCGTCGCTGGTACGTGAGTCTGACCTGGCGCTGATGACCAAAGCCGGAACGGAAATCGGCGTGGCCTCGACCAAAGCCTTTACCACTCAGCTAACCGTGCTGTTGATGTTGGTGGCGAAACTGGCGCGACTGAAAGGTCAGGATGCGTCTATCGAGCATGATATCGTACACGGCCTGCAGGCCCTGCCGAACCGTATTGAGCAGATGCTCTCCCAGGACAAGCGTATTGAGCAGCTGGCAGAGCGTTTCTCAGATAAGCACCATGCTCTATTCCTCGGCCGTGGCGATCAGTACCCGATCGCCATGGAAGGGGCGCTGAAGCTGAAAGAGATCTCTTACATTCACGCGGAAGCCTATGCGGCAGGTGAGCTGAAACATGGCCCGCTGGCGCTGATTGATGCGGAAATGCCGGTGATCGTGGTGGCGCCGAACAACGAGCTGCTGGAAAAACTGAAATCCAACATCGAAGAGGTTCGTGCCCGCGGCGGTGAGCTGTATGTCTTTGCCGACGGTGAGGCTGGCTTCAACGGTAGCGACAATATGCACATCATTGAGATGCCGCATGTCGAAGAGACGATTGCCCCAATCTTCTATACGGTACCGCTGCAGCTGTTGGCTTATCACGTCGCGCTGATCAAAGGCACTGACGTTGACCAGCCGCGTAACCTGGCGAAATCGGTCACGGTTGAGTAAAGCATCCTGTCTTGCAAAGGGCTGCCGACGGCGGCCCTTTTTTATTTTCACCTGCTGTTTGTCATCGATTTTGTGCGCAATATTTTGACTGGCGGTAGATGACAAACGATCGTTTTGCGGTTCGATTTTGCTGTCATAAAAAGAAAATTATTCTGTCATTGCACGGTCATGCTTGCTGATAACCTTCTGAGTTATAAGCGTATTATTTGCTGTAAAATCCCTTCTTTCGACCTGTCATAAAACTGTCATAATTCGTACATTTTACTGTCACCTCTTTGACCTATTTTGCTCACCATAGCCTCGAAACAATGATTTACGAATCCCAGCAGGAGACATTATGAACGTTATGCGTACCACCGTCGCAACAGTTGTCGCCGCGACCTTATCGATGAGCGCTTTCTCTGCCTTCGCAGCAGCAAGCCTGACTGGCGCAGGCGCAACTTTCCCTGCGCCGGTGTATGCCAAATGGGCTGACACCTATCAGAAAGAAACGGGCAATAAAGTGAACTACCAGGGTATTGGTTCCTCTGGTGGCGTTAAGCAGATTATTGCCAACACCGTTGATTTCGGTGCTTCTGATGCTCCGCTGGCTGATGACAAACTGACCCAGGAAGGCCTGTTCCAGTTCCCGACCGTGATTGGCGGCGTGGTACTGGCGGTTAACCTGCCTGGCGTGAAATCCGGCGAACTGGTGCTGGATGGCAAAACCCTGGGCGATATCTACCTGGGTAAAATTAAAAAATGGGATGACGAAGCGATCGCTAAACTCAACCCGGGCCTGAAGCTGCCGTCGCAGAACATCGCTGTGGTCCGCCGCGCCGATGGTTCCGGTACCTCCTTCGTCTTCACCAGCTACCTGTCCAAAGTGAATGAAGAGTGGAAATCGAAAATCGGCGCCGGCTCTACCGTTAACTGGCCAACCGGTCTGGGCGGTAAAGGCAACGACGGTATCGCCGCCTTTGTTCAGCGTCTGCCGGGCTCGATTGGTTACGTCGAATACGCTTACGCCAAGCAAAACAACCTGGCCTACACCAGGCTGGTTTCTGCCGATGGCAAGCCGGTTAGCCCGACTGAAGACAACTTCGCTAACGCCGCAAAAGGCGTTGACTGGAGCAAATCTTTCGCTCAGGACCTGACCAACCAGAAAGGCGAAAATGCATGGCCGATCACCTCAACCACCTTCATCCTGGTACATAAGGCGACGAACAAGCCGGAACAGACCGCTGAAGTGCTGAAGTTCTTCGACTGGGCGTATAAAAACGGCGGGAAAGAAGCGAATGCGCTGGATTACGCGACACTTCCGGAAAGCGTGGTAGAGCAGGTTCGCGCGGCATGGAAAACCAACGTCAAAGACAGCAGCGGTAAAGCGCTGTACTAACAGTAGATTTTTGACGAAGATGGCGGGGGCGTTCAGGCGCTGCCCGCCCTACGGTTCAGACTGTAGGCCCGGGAGCCAACGCCACCGGGCATTTATTCGAACAAGTTTTAATACGTAAAGAGTAATCTATGGCTGCAACCAAGCCTGCATTTACCCCTCCGGGGAAAAAGGGTGACATGATATTCAGTGCGCTGGTAAAACTGGCTGCGCTGATTGTGCTATTGATGCTGGGCGGCATCATCGTTTCCCTGATCATCTCTTCCTGGCCGAGCATTCAAAAGTTTGGCTTTGCCTTTTTGTGGACCAAAGAGTGGGATGCGCCTAACGAGATCTTCGGCGCGCTGGTCCCGATTTACGGAACCCTGGTCACCTCTTTTATCGCCCTGCTGATCGCCGTTCCGGTGAGTTTCGGCATTGCGCTGTTTTTGACCGAACTGTCCCCCGCCTGGCTCAAGCGCCCGCTGGGGATTGCGATTGAGCTGCTGGCGGCGATCCCGAGTATTGTGTACGGCATGTGGGGCCTGTTTATTTTCGCCCCATTGTTTGCGACTTACTTCCAGGAGCCGGTCGGCAACGTCCTGTCGACCATCCCGTTCGTCGGCGCGCTGTTTGCCGGCCCGGCTTTTGGTATCGGTATTCTCGCCGCTGGCGTCATTCTGGCCATCATGATCATCCCTTACATCGCCGCGGTCATGCGCGATGTTTTCGAGCAGACCCCGGTGATGATGAAAGAGTCGGCCTATGGCATCGGCTGCACCACCTGGGAGGTGATCTGGCGCATCGTTTTACCGTTCACTAAAAACGGGGTGATCGGCGGGGTGATGCTCGGTCTGGGCCGCGCGCTGGGTGAAACCATGGCGGTCACCTTTATCATCGGCAACACCTACCAGCTCGACAGCATCTCGTTGTATATGCCGGGGAACAGTATTACCTCCGCGCTGGCTAATGAGTTCGCCGAAGCGGAAACCGGCCTGCACGTGGCGGCGCTCATGGAACTGGGTCTGATCCTGTTCGTTATCACCTTTATCGTTCTGGCGGCGTCGAAGTTTATGATTATGCGCCTCGCGAAGAATGAGGGGGCACGCTAATGGCGACCATTGAATTGCAAACCACCGCCGAGCTGGCGGAATCCCGCCGCAAGATGCAGGCCAAACGCCGCATGAAAAACCGTATCGCTCTGGCGCTCTCGATAGCCACTATGGCGTTTGGTTTGTTCTGGCTTATCTGGATCCTGATGGCGACGATAACCCGCGGTTTCGATGGCATGAGTCTGGCGCTGTTCACCGAAATGACGCCACCGCCGAATACGGCGGGCGGTGGCTTGGCCAACGCCCTCGCAGGCAGCGGCCTGCTGATCCTGTGGGCAACCGTCTTTGGTACGCCGCTGGGGATCATGGCAGGTATCTATCTGGCAGAGTACGGCCGTAAGTCGGTACTGGCGGAAATCATCCGTTTTATTAACGATATTCTGCTATCCGCGCCGTCTATCGTGGTCGGTCTGTTCGTCTACACCATCGTGGTGGCGCAGATGCAGCACTTCTCGGGCTGGGCGGGCGTTATCGCGCTGGCGCTGCTGCAGGTACCTATCGTGATTCGTACCACCGAAAACATGCTGAAGCTGGTGCCGGATAGCCTGCGTGAAGCGGCCTATGCGCTGGGGACGCCGAAGTGGAAAATGATCTCGGCGATCACCCTGAAAGCGTCCGTCTCGGGGATTATGACCGGGATCCTGCTGGCTATCGCCCGTATCGCCGGGGAAACGGCACCCCTGCTGTTCACCGCGCTGTCCAACCAGTTCTGGAGCACCGACATGATGCAGCCGATTGCCAACCTGCCGGTGACCATTTTCAAATTTGCCATGAGTCCGTTTGCGGAATGGCAGCAACTGGCATGGGCCGGGGTATTGATTATCACCCTGTGCGTCTTGCTGCTGAACATCCTGGCGCGCGTTATCTTCGCCAAGAAGAAACACGGTTAATTTTTGCGGCGCAGCAACTGCTGCGCTGAATGAGGAAGAGATTGAGATGAGTATGGTGAATACAGCTCCGGGTAAGATTTCAGTTCGTAACCTGAACTTCTACTACGGCAAATTCCATGCCCTGAAGAACATCAACCTGGATATCACTAAAAACCAGGTAACGGCGTTTATCGGTCCGTCAGGCTGTGGTAAATCCACCCTGCTGCGCACGTTCAACAAGATGTTTGAACTGTATCCGGAGCAGCGCGCGGAAGGTGAGATCCTGCTGGATGGCGATAACATTCTGACCAACACCCAGGATATCGCCCTGTTGCGCGCTAAGGTTGGCATGGTATTCCAGAAGCCGACGCCGTTCCCGATGTCTATTTACGACAATATCGCCTTCGGCGTGCGCCTGTTTGAAAAACTGTCCCGTGCCGATATGGATGAGCGCGTGCAGTGGGCGCTGACCAAAGCCGCACTATGGAACGAAACCAAAGATAAACTGCACCAGAGCGGGTATTCTCTCTCCGGTGGTCAGCAGCAGCGCCTGTGTATTGCCCGCGGTATCGCGATCCGCCCGGAAGTTTTGCTGCTTGATGAGCCGTGCTCCGCGCTGGACCCGATCTCCACCGGGCGTATCGAAGAGCTGATCACCGAGCTGAAGCAGGATTACACCGTCGTTATCGTAACTCATAACATGCAGCAGGCTGCGCGTTGTTCCGACCATACGGCATTTATGTATCTTGGCGAGCTGATTGAGTTCAGCAACACGGATGACCTGTTCACCAAGCCCGCGAAGAAACAAACTGAAGATTATATTACTGGCCGCTACGGTTGATTTGCCCTTGTGCTTTCAGGCTCTCACCAGTTGGGCAATCAGGAGACACCATGGACAACCTAAATCTTAACAAACATATTTCCGGCCAGTTCAACGCTGAACTGGAGTATATCCGCACCCAGGTGATGACCATGGGGGGGCTGGTGGAGCAGCAGCTTTCTGATGCGATCACCGCCATGCATAACCAGGACAGCGATCTGGCGAAACGCGTGATTGACGGCGACAAACAGGTCAACATGATGGAAGTGGCGATCGATGAAGCGTGCGTGCGCATCATCGCCAAGCGCCAGCCGACCGCCAGCGACCTGCGCCTGGTGATGGCGATCATCAAGACTATCGCTGAGCTGGAACGCATTGGCGACGTGGCGGATAAAATCTGCCGCACCGCGCTGGAGAAGTTTTCCCAGCAGCACCAGCCGCTGCTGGTGAGCCTTGAATCGCTGGGCCGCCACACGGTGCAGATGCTGCATGACGTGCTGGATGCGTTTGCGCGTATGGATCTCGACGAAGCGGTACGTATCTACCGCGAAGATAAGAAAGTCGACCAGGAGTATGAAGGCATCGTGCGTCAGCTGATGACCTACATGATGGAAGACTCGCGCACTATCCCCAGCGTCCTGACGGCGCTGTTCTGCGCACGTTCTATCGAGCGTATCGGCGATCGCTGCCAGAATATCTGCGAATATATTTTCTACTTCGTTAAAGGTCAGGATTTCCGTCACGTTGGCGGCGATGAGCTGGATAAACTGCTTGCCGGTAAAGATCCGAAAGAGTAATAATCATTCTGTTTAATCCTGGTAAATAAATTTATCAGGATTAAATATGATTTAGCCAGAAGCCACGAGATTGCTGAGAGTATCGTCACAATTAACAGGCTGGCCATTTGAGTTCTTCATTTTATCGCGTAACAATCAGCTTCCACTGACTGAGCGCTAACGCTCAGGATGGTTTAAACGGATTGTGACTGCGACAGCAGGCAAAACCTGATATTGCCCCCACGGCGGCGGTATCAGGTTTTTTTGTTTTATGCGGGCCAATAATGGCTGAATGAGGGTTGCTACCGCGATGTGCGGGCAAAACCTGAAGAGGATTATCTGTTAAGGCAGATCGTCTTCTTCAGGTTTTTTTTTGCTTTTGTCTAACTGCAAAAATAACAGCTATTGCGACATCAAACGGTATGGATACGGCTATTAGCACTGGCGCGGAATAGGGGTTGCTGTCGTGTTTTATTTACGCCAATGATTATATAAGGGAATATTATGATGAGAAAAAACAGGATCGCTTCGGCGATGATATTGCTGGCACCGCTTTGTTATTCAACCCACCTGCTGGCAAGCCCGTTGACGGTGGAACAACGGCTTGAACTGCTGGAAAAAGCGCTCAAAGATACGCAAAAGGAACTCAAAAAATATCAGGACCAGGAGAAAAAAAGAGAGCAGATCTGGGCCTCATGGTCTCCGCCAGAGGAAGGTCAGAAGCGTAAGACCGGGGTGGCGGCCACCGGGCTGAAAACGGCGGTTAAACCGGATGCGGTGCTGGTTAAAAATCAACAACCTGCCACCGACGGCGCGCCAGCCTATAGCGCGATGACGCTGAAAGATTTTAGCAAGTTCGTGAAAGATGAAATTGGCTTTAGCTATAACGGCTACTTTCGTTCGGGCTGGGGCACCGCTTCGCACGGATCGCCAAAATCATGGGCGATTGGCTCGCTTGGCCGTCTGGGCAACGAATATTCCGGCTGGTTCGATCTGCAGCTGAAGCAGCGGGTATTTCAGGAAGGCGATAAACGCGTCGATGCCATCGTGATGCTCGACGGGAACGTTGGCCAGCAGTACTCCACTGGCTGGTTTGGGGACAACGCCGGCGGCGAAAACTACATTCAGTTCTCGGATATGTACGTTAACACCAAAGGGTTCCTGCCGTTTGCGCCGGAAGCTGATTTCTGGGTCGGTAAACACGGCGCGCCAAAAATCGAAATTCAGATGCTGGACTGGAAAACGCAGAGAACCGATGCGGCGGCCGGCGTGGGGCTGGAAAACTGGCAGGTAGGCGCCGGGAAATTCGATATCGCGTTGATTCGCGAAGATGTCGATGATTACGACCGTTCTTTGAGCAATAAGCAGCAAATTAACACCAATACTCTGGATATCCGTTACAAAGAGATCCCGCTGTGGGATAAAGCCAGCCTGATGGTTAGCGGACGCTATGTTGCCGCCAATGAAAGTTCATCAGAGAAATATAAAGAGGGCAATGAAGGCTATTATCCATGGAAAGATACCTGGATGGCGGGTACCTCGTTAACGCAGAAATGGGCTAACGGCGGCTTTAACGAATTCTCTTTCTTACTGGCCAATAACTCTATTGCCAGCAGCTTCTCGCGCTATGCCGGATCCAGCCCTTATACCACCTTTAACGGCCGCTATTATGGCGACCATACCAATGGCACCGCTGTGCGCTTAACCTCGCAGGGGGAAACCTATTTACGCGATGACATTATTATGGCGAATGCCATCGTCTACTCCTTTGGCAACGACGTCTATAGCTACGAGACCGGAGCCCACTCCGATTTTGAATCCATTCGCACGGTCCTGCGACCGGCTTATATCTGGGATAAATACAACCAGACCGGCGTCGAGCTGGGATACTTCAAACAGCAAAACAAAGATGTTACCGGCAAGAAATATAACGAGTCCGGCTACAAGACCACGCTGTTCCATACCTTCAAAGTCAATACCAGTATGCTGACCTCGCGCCCGGAAATTCGCTTCTATGCCACCTATATTAAAGCGAAGGATATCGACCTGGATAAGGCCGCGAATAATACCACCAGCATTTTTGAAGACGGTAAAAACGATCAGTTTGCCGTGGGGGCGCAGGCGGAAATCTGGTGGTAAGACGATAACAGAACGGACACAACGGAAGAGGAATAACGATGAAACGACATGCAATTTATTTCGCACTGGCGCTGGCGGGCGCGGCGTTTACCCTGCAGGCGGCGCCATTACCCGCAATGCCGGACCCGGGCCAACCGGTGAGCCACTTTATCACCCAGGTTAACGCGGATAAGAGTATCACTTACCGCCTGTTTGCCCCTGATGCCCGGCGGGTTTCGGTAGTGACAGGCGCCACGCCGGACTCCTTTGTCTCGCACGACATGACCAAAGCAGCGGACGGAGTCTGGACATGGAAAAGCGAGCCGATGAAAGCCAATCTCTATGAATACTATTTCGATGTGGATGGCTTCCGCTCGGTAGATACCGGCAGCCGCTATCAGAAGCCGCAGCGCCAGGTGAACACCAGTCTGATTCTGGTGCCGGGCAGTATTCTTGACGATCGGGCGGTCGCGCACGGCGATCTGCGCACCCTCACCTATCACTCGAAGGCACTGAACGCCGAACGTCGTCTGTATGTCTGGACGCCGCCGGGTTATAGCGGAAGCGGTGACCCGCTGCCGGTGCTCTATTTCTATCATGGCTTTGGCGACAGCGGCCTGTCGGCCATCGATCAAGGGCGGATCCCGCAAATCATGGATAACCTGCTGGCGGAGGGCAAAATCAAGCCGATGCTGGTGGTGGTCCCGGATACCGAAACCGATACTCCGGAAGCGATAGCGGAAAACTTCCCACCGCAGGAGCGGCGCAAAACCTTCTATCCCCTCAATGCGCAGGCGGCGGATAACGAGTTGATGCAGGATATTATTCCGCTGATCGATACCCGGTTTAATGTGCGTAAAGATGCCGACGGCCGGGCGCTGGCGGGCCTCTCCCAGGGCGGTTATCAGGCGCTGGTTTCAGGAATGAATCATCTGGAGAGCTTTGGCTGGCTCGCGACCTTTAGCGGTGTCACGACCACCACGGTGCCGAATGCCGGCGTGGAAGCGCAGCTGAAGCAGCCTGACGCGATCAATAAGCAACTGCGCAACTTTACCGTGGTCGTCGGAGAAAAAGATTCCGTTACCGGCAAAGACATTGCTGGTCTGAAAAGCGAGCTGGAAAAACAGAAGATTAACTTCGACTATCACTCGTATCCAGGCCTGAACCATGAAATGGACGTCTGGCGCCCGGCCTACGCCGAGTTTGTACAAAAACTGTTTAAATAACCTTGCGGGGGCGGTGAGCCCCCTTTTCCGCTTGTGAGGGAAGACAAGATGAAAATGATTGTGACCGAAGATTATGAAGAGATGAGCCTGGTCGCCAGCCATCATGTTCTGGGCTATATCACGGCGCCGCGGCGGGTGAATCTGGCGATGACGGCTGGCAGCACACCAAAGCGGATGTATGCGCATCTAACCGCCGCCGTGAAAGGCAAAGCCTTCTATGATCGGGTGCACTATTACAATTTCGATGAGATCCCCTTTCGCGGCCAGTCGCGAGAAGGCGTAACCATTTCCAACCTGCGTCAGCTGTTTTTTACCCCGGCACAGATCAAAGAAGAGAATATTCACAAGCTGACGCTGGAGAACGCTGCGCAGCACGATCGCCAGCTGGAAGAGGCAGGCGGCCTTGATCTGATGGTGTTGGGGCTGGGGGCCGACGGCCATTTTTGCGGCAACCTGCCGAATATCACCCGCTTTCAGGATCAGACGGTCGAAGTGCCGATTCGCGGGAATATGATTGCTCTCGTCGCTAACAGCGAGATGGGCGGGGATATCTCGGCAGTACCGGACAGCTATGTCACCATGGGGCCGAGAAGCGTGATGGCGGCGAAAAATCTATTGCTTATTGTCAGCGGTGCCGCAAAAGCGCACGCGTTAAAGCAGGTGGTGGAAGGCCCGGTCAGCGAGCAGGTGCCGGCTTCAGTGCTCAAATTGCACCCTTCGCTGGTGATTATTGCCGATAAGGCGGCAGCGGCGGAATTGCAGCACTAAAAAGCCGCTGGCCAGCGGGGCTACCATTGTGATCAACCGTAGCCCGGCCGAGCGTAGCGACGCCGGGTCTTAACGAGTAATATCCCAGCCACGCGCTCTCCACAATGCCGGCAGCTCTGCCAGATCGGTAAAGGTCGTCACTTTGGGATGATTGATCGGCTGGTTATGCGGATCGGCGCAGAAATAAAACACCTCCATGCCGGCGGCAATCCCCGACTGAGCACCGGCGCTGGAGTCATCCACCAGGATACAGTTTTCGGCTTTCACCTGCATGGCGTTTGCCGCATGGAACATCAGCGCCGGATCGGGTTTCCAGCGCTGAATATCGTAGCCGCTGTACAAGCGGTCAGCGAAATGATGCAGCAGGCCGGTGCGACCGAGCGAGTGCTGCATCTTACTGACCGGACCATTGGAAACCACGCACATCGGGACGCTTACCGCATCCAGCAGCGCCTGGGCTCCGGCAATCACCTCCAGCTCGCTATCGAACAGACGGGCCACCTCCGCCCGATAAATCGGCTCAAGAGTGGCCTTTTGCAGGTTAACCCCATGCTCAGCGTTGATGGTGTCGATAATCTCGTACAGTTTTACCCCTTTGAAGCGCTTAAAAATCTCCGCCAGGTCCAGCGTAATGCCGAATTCCTGGAACATGTGAACGTAGGCGCGGGAGCAAATCACCTCACTGTCGACCAGCGTGCCGTCACAGTCAAAAAATACTGCTTCTGGTTGAGTCATAGCCTTTCCATATTAACAAGTTTAACGTTTTCGTAATGCCCAATGCCGCGACGCAATCGTTGCCGTATAAGCAAAATAAATGAAAAAAATTACCATACAACCGCGCCTGGTGCTGTAATTTGGTATAGGATAGCCTCGAATTTTCCCTCCTTACGTTCGGAAACCGATAATGAGTCAACAACAAACCAGCCAGTCTTCTGGCCAGGGTCTGCTGGAGCGCGTATTTAAACTGCGCGAGCATGGCACCACGGTGCGCACTGAAGCGATCGCCGGTTTCACCACGTTCCTGACGATGGTGTACATTGTCTTCGTGAACCCACAAATTCTTGGCGTGGCGGGTATGGATACCAGCGCCGTGTTTGTGACCACCTGTCTGATTGCCGCTTTCGGCAGTATCCTGATGGGGCTGTTTGCGAACCTGCCGGTCGCCCTCGCGCCAGCGATGGGGCTGAACGCCTTTTTCGCCTTTGTAGTGGTGCAGGCGATGGGTTTGCCATGGCAGGTCGGTATGGGCGCCATCTTCTGGGGCGCCGTGGGTCTGCTGCTGCTGACCATCTTCCGCGTACGTTACTGGATGATCGCCAATATTCCGCTTAGCCTGCGCGTCGGGATCACCAGTGGGATCGGTCTGTTTATCGGCATGATGGGCCTGAAAAACGCCGGGGTTATCGTCGCTAATCCGGAAACGCTGGTCAGCATTGGTCATTTAACCTCCCACAGCGTACTGCTGGGCGTGCTGGGCTTCTTTATCATCGCGATTCTGGCATCGCGTAACATTCACGCCGCGGTCCTGGTTTCTATCGTAGTGACTACCCTGCTGGGCTGGATGCTGGGCGATGTGCACTACACCGGCATCGTCTCCGCGCCGCCGAGCGTGACCTCGGTTGTGGGTCAGGTCGATCTGGCCGGTTCGCTGAATCTTGGCCTGGCGGGCGTGATCTTCTCGTTCATGCTGGTTAACCTGTTTGACTCTTCCGGCACCCTGATTGGCGTCACAGATAAAGCCGGGCTGGCGGATGCGCAGGGTAAGTTCCCGCGCATGAAGCAGGCGCTGTTCGTCGATAGCGTGTCGTCCGTTGCTGGTTCCTTTATTGGTACCTCTTCGGTAACGGCCTATATCGAATCCTCCTCCGGCGTTTCCGTGGGCGGGCGTACCGGCCTGACTGCCGTTGTCGTCGGTATCCTGTTCCTGCTGGTAATCTTCCTGTCGCCGCTGGCGGGGATGGTTCCTGGTTATGCCGCCGCGGGTGCGCTGATTTACGTCGGCGTGCTGATGACTTCCAGCCTCGCGCGGGTGAAGTGGAACGATCTGACCGAGGCGGTACCAGCGTTCATCACCGCGGTGATGATGCCGTTTAGCTTCTCGATCACCGAAGGTATCGCCCTGGGCTTTATTTCCTACTGCGTGATGAAGATCGGCACCGGCCGTCTGCGCGAGCTCAGTCCGTGCGTGATTATCGTCTCGCTGCTGTTTGTGCTGAAAATTGTCTTTATTGATGCGAAATAAGCAGCAGGCCCTTTTCTGAGAAAAGGGCTTTAGTTCTGGTTTCCTCTTCCTGTGGGAGAGGTAACCAGACAGTTTTGATCTTTACGCTTTCACGCGCTGAATATAGTCTCCAAAGGCGGTCAGCTGGCCGCGCAGATGGTCGACAGTACTCTGATCGACCACTTCACCCAACTGCGGATCCACTTTGTTCTGGATCACGCCGCCCATAAATTCCGGTTTATTCATCACCATCGCATCCATGAACACCAGGATCTGGCGCAGATGATACTGGCAGCGTGCGCCGCCAATGGCGCCCATTGAGCTGGTTTGAATCAGAACCGGTTTGCCGGCCAGCGGCTGCTCGGGCAGGCGTGACAGCCAGTCGATGGCGTTTTTCAGGCCGCCAGGCACGGAATAGTTATATTCGGGAGTCACAATTACCACGCCATCCGCCTCACGGATCTGTTGCGCAATCTCCTGTACGCGCTGTGGGAATCCTTCTTCCTCCTGCATATCGGCATCGTAAAGCGGAATATCACCGATCGACGGCAGCGCCGCGATTTCCATACCCGCAGGCGCGATGCCTGGCAGGGTACGCGCGACCATTCCATTAAACGACCCTTTACGCAGGCTGCCGAGTAACGTAACCACTTTCAAAGTATCTGACATGATTGCTCCTTTTTATCATGATATGCCGGTGAGACCGGTCAATTGAGGGATAGGGTTTTTTCCGTGGGTAAACTGGTAAAGCGCATCAGGCGCGCCGAGGGCTCGCGCGCGCGCCGCTGGGCATCCGGCAGGCTGCACCAGTCGCCCCCCTTACCGTCATATTCCCAGACCTTCAGCGGGCCAATATTCGGGGTAGCGGCAATCGACCAGACGAGAAGTGATTCAGCATCACAGATGGCTTCTATCGGCTGGCTGCCGGCGGTACGCAGGCGGCCAGAGCCCGGCAGCAGTTGTAGTTGCGCCGGTGCTTCTCCTGTCAGTTTCAGCACGCTGCGGCGTAGCGCAACCAGCTGGGTGCGCGCTTCGTCCGGATCGTGTTGAATGTTAATCCACAGATTCTCGTTGTTACTGAAATTTTGTCTGTCGGCGTCGTGGCTGCGGACAGTGCGCTGTAGTTCCATGTCGAGGCCGCAATCTCCCTCGGTGGTCAGCGCGACGCCAACGATATTACCAGTATAAGAGATAGAGAAGCGGGGAAGATGGCGATCGCTAAAAACCGGTCGGCCATTCGCTTCACTGATGATTTCAGGCAGCTCACTGATGCCATATAGCATAAACAGCAGCTCGGCGAGCAGCGAGCGCGAAGCGCGAAAGCGAGCCTGGCGATATGTCGGGAGAAGACGTGCGGATTGATGACAGGCCGCTGACAAACGTGTCGATAGCGGCTCTCCGGTACTGAGAATCCCTCTTGCAAAATGCGTTGCCATACGTCGCTCCGTGAGTAATGGACATGGGTAAAGAAAGTGGGCGCTATTATCGCCTGGTATTAACAGGTTTTAATGCCGAAATCCCCCCTTGAAAAGGGAATTTGTTTGAATTTTACAAATTCTTGCGCAATAGGGGGGAATCGGCCTAAATCAAGGCTTACAGCGTACCGGAATAGAGTACTTTTAGCGTATCTCTCAGCCAGACGAGTTTCGGGTTGTAGCTGTTGCGCTTATGCCATAGCAGGGTGAAGGGAACGCGCAGCTTTTCCAGATGCTGCGTCTCCAGGGGGAGCGGCCGGGAAACCAGCGGCAGCTGGTGCTGCTGATTATAGTGCTGGCAGTAGCGCGGCGCGGTGGCCAGCATGGTGTGTTGCGGCTGAGCGGCCATAAAGAGCGATTGCTCAAACCCCGGCACGGTCAGCGCTACGTTACGCTTATGCCCCAGCTCCTGCAGGACATCGTCCAGCGCCCAGGTATCGCGCTGTTCCCAGCAGATGGTGATATGCGGATAGCGTAAGAATGCCGCCAGATCCCACTCCTCTTTGAGCGCCGGATGATCGGCGCGCAGCCAGACCTGCGGCAGATCGGTGAACAGCACATCAAAATCGATATACCACGGCAGCAGGCTCAGCAGCTCCCGCGACTGCGGATGGCTTTCACGCCCGCAGAAGCCGATATCCACCTCGCCGCGAATGATGGCGTCCAGGGAGTCGTAGTCCCAGTTGCGCAAACGAATCAATGCCTGAGGATAACGCTGATAGATGCGCTGGGAGAGGGTGTTAAACAGGATCATCAGCAGCGGCGTTTCCGCCGCCAGCTCGAATTTGAGGCCGCTGGGCATGGTGTGGTGTGGTTTATCGAGGATCTGGTTGCCCATCTGCATCCAGTCCGCCAGATCCTGCTCCATGCTGCTGACCAGCGGCGTAGGCGCCAGACCCCGCGGGGTTTTCACAAACAGCGGATCGTCGAACCAGGCGCGCAGTTTGGCCAGCGACTTGCTCACCGCTGACGGCGAAACGTTCATCCGCTTCGCCGTACGGGTAACGCTGAGCTCCTGGGTCAGGAGTTGCAGGCAGAGGAGTAAATTAAGATCAAGACTCGACAGCGGCTTCTTCATTGTATTGCGCTACCCGCGGCGGGGTGACGACCAGTAATAAAACAAGGCTCACTATGCTACAGGCAATGAGTATCCCGATCAGCATATTCATCGCGCTGAGTCCGATGATGGCGGCGAGCCAAATCCACAGCGATGAACCGCACACCTGCGCGATGCCGAGAACCGAGCTGGCGACGCCCGCGCGCAGCGTGAAGGGCCCCAGTGCCTGGCTCATCGCGACGCCGAAGCCGACGGAAAAGCCGGCGCAAATCATTCCCAGCCCGGCCAGGGTAACAGCCTGGCGAGTGGCGAGGCTCAGCGTCACGCCGGCCGCCAGGAACAGCACCTGCGAGGTCAGCATTAAGGTGCGGGGGTTAAATAGCGACAGGGCGAACGGCGTCGAGAAGGAGACTGCCATGCTGATCATCGCCATCAGGGCCATCGCCATTGAGTAAGTTCCCCGGTCGAACCCCATCTCTTCCATCATCAGTACCGGAGAGACGTTCACGTAGGTCAGGATCGCTGTCACGCTGAGGGTGGTGATAAGAATGCGGCTGAGAAAAAAGCGGTTCAGCAGCGACTCACTGACGCCATGCTGCTGCATGACCGTCTGCGGATGCGCCGTCGGGCGCGTCTCGCGCAGGATAAAGACCGACAGCAAACCGACCATGATGCCCATGCCGGTCATGGTGTAGAACAGACTCTGCCACGGATATTTCAGCATAATCAGGTGACCAAGCACCGGCGCCAGGACGGGGATAATGCAGGTAATGCCGTTGAGCAACGACAGCACCTTGGCGCGGCGACGATCGTCCAGCGTATCGCGCAGGATAGCGAAAGCCACCACGTAGCAGCTGCCGGCGCCGATCCCCTGGATAAAGCGTCCGGTGAGGAAGTGGCTGCTGGTGTGCGCCTGCGCGCAGAGCAGGGAGGCGATAATAAAGATCGCCGCGCCCACAATGGCGACAGGCTTGCGTCCGGAGCGGTCGGCGATGCGGCCAGCAAACAGCATCGCGGAGGCCATGCCAGCCAGATAGACCGAAAAGGCGATATGCAATTGCGCCTCGCTGGCTCCCAGGTCCTGCGCAATACGCGGCAGGCCGACCAGATACATATCGATGCCAGAGGGATAGAGCAGAACCAGGGCAAAGCTGCAAAGAAGAAAGCGTGTCATGGGATCCTCGCGATGTGAATGGCGTTCAGCATAGTGAGGAACGCCCCGCAAGACGAGTTGCCATTTGGACAACGCTCTTTTCCTGGCAGGAAACGCGAGTTAACGACTCCGGGTTCGCCAGACGCGGGCCATCCCTTCGCTTTCCGGCCGAACGCTTTCAAAGCCGAATTTCGCGTATAGCTCGGGAACATCCGCCACCAGTGTGACGTAGGCCCCGTCAAAGGCGTTAGCGTCCAGCCAGGCGATCAGTTTCTCCATCACCAGCCGGCCAAGGCCTTTTCCCTGGTGAGCCGGATCGACGGCGACATCGACAATGTCGAAGTTGATAGCGCCATCGCCGACGATACGCCCCATGGCGATCGGCGTCTCCTGCCAGAGGATATGTACGCCGTAACAGCTGTGCGGCAGTCCGGCTCTGGCGCCTTCCAGAGGGCGCGATGACATGCCGGCGGCCACTCGCAGGTGGCAAAACGCTTCGGCGGAGGGCACCTTCTCGATCACGGTATATTCAACGGTCATGTTTTAGTCTCGCGGCTGGGGGAAGATAAAAGTAGAGAACGTTGCGCCGCAAAGGGCAAGAAAAAACCCGCATTAACGCGGCGTTAATGCGGGTGAGTGAACGTTTACGGACTGACGGTTACTTGCCGATACAGAAGCTGGAGAAGATGCGGCCCAGCAGGTCATCGGAGGTGAACTCTCCGGTGATCTCGCTCAGCGCCTGCTGCGCAAGGCGCAGCTCTTCCGCCAGCAGCTCTCCGGCCCAGGCGCCCAGCAGCTGGGCTTTGCCCTGCTGCAGATGATTCGCCGCCTCTTCCAGCGCCTGCAGATGGCGACGACGGGCGAGGAAGCCGCCTTCCATATTGGTATCGAAGCCCATGCTCTGCTTGAGATGGTTACGCAGCACCTCGACCCCTTCACCGGTACGTGCCGACAGGCGGATCAGTGAGTGGCCATTGACTTCGCTGATACCCAGCGCTTCGCCAGTGACGTCGGCTTTATTGCGCACCACGGTAATCGGCAGTTTAGCGGGCAGGCGCTCAATAAAGTCCGGCCAGATCTCCGCCGGGTCAACGGCGCTGGTGGTGGTGCCGTCGACCATAAACAGCACCCGGTCAGCCTGCTCGATCTCCTGCCAGGCGCGTTCAATGCCGATACGCTCCACTTCGTCATTAGCATCGCGCAGGCCCGCGGTATCGATGATATGCAGCGGCATACCGTCAATATGAATATGCTCGCGCAGCACGTCGCGGGTGGTGCCGGCGATATCGGTAACGATCGCCGCTTCGCGGCCCGCCAGGGCGTTCAGCAGGCTCGATTTACCGGCATTCGGCCGCCCGGCGATCACCACCTTCATCCCTTCGCGCAGCAGACTGCCCTGACGAGCTTCCGCGCGGACGGCGTCGAGATCGGCCATCACCTCGTTCAGCTGGGCTTCAATTTTGCCGTCGGAGAGGAAATCAATTTCTTCATCCGGGAAGTCAATGGCCGCTTCCACGTAGATGCGCAGGTGAGTGAGCGCTTCCACAAGATGGTTCACCCGCGCGGAGAACGCCCCCTGCAGCGAGTTCAGCGCCGAGCGCGCCGCCTGCTCTGAGCTGGCGTCGATAAGGTCGGCGATGGCTTCGGCCTGCGCCAGGTCGAGCTTGTCGTTGAGGAACGCGCGCTCGGAGAACTCACCCGGTCTGGCGATGCGCAGGCCCGGCAGGGTCAGAATACGTTTGAGCAGCAGATCGAGAATGACCGGACCGCCGTGGCCCTGCAGTTCAAGGACATCTTCCCCGGTAAAGGAGTTTGGCCCGGGGAACCACAGCGCAATCCCCTGATCCAGCGGGGTACCGTCAACGTCATTGAACGGCAGGTAGTCGGCATAGCGCGGCTTCGGCAGCTTGCCGAGTACCGCCTGCGCGACGTCGCGCGCTTTGAGGCCGGAGATACGCAGGATACCCACACCCCCGCGTCCCGGAGGGGTGGCCTGGGCGACGATAGTGTCGTTATGGCTCATGGTGACTCTCTATGTAGATGTAAAAAAGGCGGTCCATTGACCGCCTTCTCTGGCATTAACGCTACCGTAGATACTCGAAATAATTCAAGTTGCAGAAAGGCGGCAAGTTAGTGAGGCCCCAGGAGCTTACTGTAGTCAGTGACTGGGGCGAACTAATGAAGCCAACGCATCTGCGGCTTGAAGAATGAAGAGTATCAGGATTTCTTCTTCTCGCGGCTATGCAGGCCACGCTTCTCCAGACCACGGTAAATCAGCTGCTGCTGAATAATGGTTACCAGGTTGCTGACGATGTAGTACACCACCAGACCAGACGGGAACCACAGGAAGAACACCGTGAAGATGACCGGCATAAAGGTCATGATCTTCTGCTGCATCGGGTCGGTCACGGTGGTCGGCGACATCTTCTGGATGAAGAACATGGTCGCGCCCATGATGATCGGCAGGATGTAGTACGGGTCTTGCGCGGACAGGTCGTGGATCCACAGGATAAACGGCGCATGACGCAGTTCAACCGAGGCGCTCAGCATGTAGTACAGCGCAAGGAAGATCGGCATCTGAATAATCAGCGGGAAGCAGCCACCCAACGGGTTCACTTTTTCCGCTTTATACAGCGCCATCATCTCCTGGCTTTGACGTTGTTTATCATCGCCCAGACGCTCACGCATCGCCTGAATCTTCGGCTGCAGCATACGCATCTTCGCCATGGAGGTGTACTGCGCTTTGGTCAGCGGGTACATGATGCCACGAACGATAAAGGTGATAACAATGATCGAGAAGCCCCAGTTGCCGAGGAAGCTGTGGATGAATTTCAGCAGCTTGAACAGCGGTTGGGAGATGAACCACAGCCAGCCGTAGTCGACGGTCAGATCCAGGTGCGGCGCAACGGCAGCCATTTTGTCCTGAATCGCCGGGCCGACCCACAGCGTGCTCTGCAGTTTGTCGGTTTGGCCTGGCTGCACCAGCACCGGCTGAGATTTATAGCCGATAGCGACAATGCCGTTGCCGAGATTGGCGGTGTAGAAGTTATTCGTCCCGTTATTCTGCGGTACCCATGCGGTAGTGAAATACTGCTGCAGCATGGCAACCCAACCGTTTTTGGTGCTGACGTTCAGGTTTTCGTTGTCCAGAATGGTATCGAATTTGTATTTTTCGTATTTCGAATCCGCAGTGGAGAACGCGGCGCCACGGAAAGTATGCATCGTGGACAGGCCGCCGGTCTGGGTATCGCGACTGGACGGCAGCGCAGCGGTCTGCTTCAGCTGACCAAAGGTCGAAACTTCCAGAGGCTTCTCGCTGGCGTTCTGTACGCTATAACCCACGTTCACCGCATAGCCACCGCGTTTTAGGGTGAAGGTTTTGGTGAAGACGTTGCCGGCTTTGTCGGTGTAGGTCAGCGGAATGACGATTTCATCCTGGCCATCGGCCAGCACAAACGCCTCTTTATCGACGTTGTACAGCGGACGCGGGCCATTTGCCGGGTTATCAGGACCGTCACGGCCGGTTAAGCCGCTCTGCGCCTGGTAGACAAACTGCGGTGTGGTTTCCAGTAACTGGAACGGTTCGGTCGATTTCAGCGTTTTTGGATACGCCAGAAGCAGCGCCTGCTCAATATCGCCACCGTTGGTGTTGATAGTCAGCTCAAGCACGTCGGTTTTAACCGTAATCAGTTTCCCCTGGCCACTGGCCGGTACGCCCTGGTCGGCGGCGCTACCCGCTGCTGTGGTCGTAGTCTGCGTGGTCTGCTGCTGGGGCTGCGGATTTTTGTCCTGCTCCCAGGCTTGCCAGATCATGAAAGACACGAACAACAAAGCGATGATAAGAAGATTGCGTTGCGAATCCATCGTTAGTGTTCTCTGGTATCAAATGGTCCAGGCGGGACGGGATCGTCACCACCAGGGTGTAAAGGGTGGCATTTTAATACGCGTTTCATCGTCAACCAACTGCCTTTTATCACTCCAAACCTGCGTAAGGCCTCAATTCCGTATTGAGAACAGGTTGGGGTGAAACGACAGTGCGGCCCGAGTAGCGGACTAATCAGGCGCTGATAAACTCGAATCAGGCCGATCAGGACCCGCGAGCCAGGCGACAATGGCGGCGCCATAATTTTTCCAACGCTTCCGAGAGAGCACGGTTATCGAGGTCGGCAACCCCTCTTTTCGCCACCACCACGAAATCCATTGGCGGGAGTTCATGCTGACGCAAACGAAAACTTTCACGCGTCAGACGTTTAATCCGATTGCGTTCATGTGCGCGTTTCACGTTTTTCTTGGCGACGGTGAGACCGATGCGGGGATGCCCCAGCGAATTCAGGCGGCCGAGGATGGTGATTTGCGGCGTGCCAGCCCGTTGTGGCTGCTGGAAGACGAAAGTGAAATGACTGGGAGTTAACAAGCGTAACTCCCTGGGAAATGCGAGCTTAACCACGCAGGGTTAGCTTTATTACTTGGAAACGGTCAGACGAGCGCGGCCTTTAGCACGACGACGTGCCAGAACCTGACGACCATTTTTAGTAGCCATACGAGCACGGAAGCCGTGAGAACGGTTGCGCTTCAGTACAGACGGTTGAAAAGTGCGTTTCATGGCGATTTCTACCTAAACTTGAATAAATTCACTGACTTTTGCGTAGACCCGAACGAACTTCGAACGACTTACGCCTCAGCGTGGGTGATTAAAGAGGCCGGATTGTAATAATTGTACACTCCGGAGTCAATTCTCTTTCCTTATTTCTCGCACCTCGTCGCACAAAAAATAAGCTGAGACGCGTGACGAAAACGGGCATTACGCGCCGGGTGGGGGATTATACGGCCTGGCCAGTAAAGCGCAAGGATCCGCAAGGATCTTTATTAGATCGTTTCCGCCCAAAAGCGGCATAGCTCATTAATTTTTCCAATATGCGGCGGAAATCGTGCTTCACTCCTTCCAGGATCGATTACACTTACCCGGTTTCGATCCTTCCTGTGGATAAATCGGGAAGAATCTGTTGAGAAACACAAGATCTCTTTCTCAGTTTAGGCTATGATCCCCGGTCCCGATCGCGATCCCCGGATCCGCAGCGGGTTATAACCGCAGATAGCGGTTCGCACGTCACCCCTTTTGTGCAGGGGCTTTTTCGGCTAATGCAGGGTCTTGTCGACGTGTGCCAACAATCACGATTGTTTCAGTTTTTCTTTGATATCGATTTTATGTTCGAGTGGAGTCCGCC